>NZ_NIOF01000011.1 GCF_002205645.1 Roseateles aquatilis
AACGCGTCGCCGGCGATGGCGTTGGTCGGACCTTGCGTCGTCACCTGCGCGGTGCGGGTGCCGTCGTAGACCTTGGTGGTCACGCCGACGCCGGCCACGTCGATGACGCGCTGCGTGATCGTGGCCGTGAGGCCGCCGCTGCCGCTGGTGTCCAGCACGTAGTTGCCCGCGTCGGCGCCGGTCAGGGCCAGGCCCGACACGTTCACCGCCTTGCCCACGCCCGCGTTCTTGTCGACGAAGCTGACCGAGCCGCCGAGCAACGCGTCGTCGCCCAGCACCAGGCCCGACACGCCGCCGGCGGAGACCTGCGCCGTGGTGGTGCCGTCATAGACCTTGTCCTGCACCGCGCCGTTGGCCACGGTCACCGTCTTGGGCGTGACCTGGCCGATCGCGGCGCCGACGCTGGTCGAGGCCAGCTTGTAGCCGTAGACGGCGGTGGCGCCGTTGGACCCGTCGGTGACGACCAGGCCGTCGACGGTGACCGTCTTGCCGTTGCCGACGTTCTTCGTGTCGTAATGGGCCGAGCCGCCGCTGCCGATGCCCACGTTCACCACGTCGCCGTCGATCGCGCCGCTGGCGGTCAACTGGCCGCCGGAGACGTTGGCGGTCGTGTCGCCGTCATAGACCTTGGACACGCTGCCGCCCAGGGACACCGTCAGCGTCGGCGCGACCGTGTACAGGAAGCCGTTGCCGGTGCCCAGCACGGTGCTGGCGGTGGTGGCGTCGTACTGCTTGAAGTCGGCCGTCAGGCCGCCACGCGTGTCGTTCAGCGGCGAGGTGGAGTACACCAGCCAGTTGCCGGCGCCCGTCTGCAGAGCGTTCGCACCCGCCGTGTTGACGAAGTTGCGACCGGCGGCCAGCACCAGCGGCGTCGCGGCGTTCGCCGCGTTGTCCGCCACGACGGCCTGCTGCAGCGTCAGGTCGGCCGTTGCGCCGCGCGCGGTGATCTGCGCGGTGCGCGCCGCATGCACGCCGTTCAGGCCGTCGGCGGTGCCCACGGCCAGCGAGCCGCCGTTGACCAGCGTCAGCGAGCCGACATCGGCCGCCACGGTGCCCACCTGGTGGACCGTGCCGCTGAGGTCGGCGTCGCCGGCGCCGCGCAGCGCCAGCGAGCCGGCGGTGATCTTGCCGGTGCTGGTGATACCCACGCCGCCGCGGTCGTCCAGCGAGACGTTGCGCGCCGCGTTGATCGCCTGGGCGACCTGCACGCCGCCATGCTGCGTGCGCACCAGCACGCCGCCGGTGTTGACGGTCACGGTGTCGCGCTGCTCCCAGGTGTCGGCGAGCAGCTCCAGGCGGCCACCCAGCGTCAGCGCCAGGACGTTCGTGATCAGTTGGCGATCCGAGGCGTCCACGCGCAGCGTGTTGATGCCGTTGAAGGCGGCCATCGTGTTCTGCGTCAGCGCCGAGCCCACGCCGCCGACGTTGGACGTCGAGGCCGAGTCGTTGAAGTCGAACACCGTCGTCGCCAGCGCGCCGTTGCTCACGACCAGGTTGGCGGTGCTGGCCCACGACGGCGCCTGCAGCGTCAGCGTCGACGCGCCGCCGTTGAAGTTCACGCGGCCGTCCAGCGTCAGCACGCCGGGGCCTGCGTCCACGGTGGCCGTCGCGCCGTTGCTCAGGTTCAGGCCGTTGATGCCGTCCACCGTGCCGATGGTGTAGCCCGACGCGCTCGACGGACGGATGACGGTGTTGCCGCCGCCCACGCTCAACGCCAGCTTGCTGAAGTCGAAGGTGTCGTCGGTCAGCGTCGCGCCCTGGCCGGCGGTCACGGCCACGTTGGCCGCGGAGACGCCTCCGCTCACGCCCAGGACCTGCCCGCCGCTCTTGAGGCTGACGGTCGAGGCATTGGTGCTGATGTCGCTGTCGAAGACCAGGTTGCCGCCGTCGGCGCGGCCGATCTCCAGCGTCGCCGCGTTGACCTGGCCGATCGACGCGTTGCTCAGGCCGCCGCCCAGGTGCAGCTCGTTGGCCGCCGTCATCTGGCGGATCGTGACCTTGCCGGCGCCGCCGTTGGCCGTGACCGCCTTGGACAGGTTGACGTTGTCGCCGGTCAGGATGATGTTGCCGGTGGTGTTGGTCAGCGTGCCGGCGGTGATGTCGATGTTGCGGTCGACCATCTCGAAGCTGCCCGACGCGTTGAAGCTGAAGTTGCTCGGCACGCTGATCGTGCCGGTGCCGTCGGCGCGGCCGATCGTCAGGTTCTTGATGCCGGGCAGCTTGGCCAGCGTCGCCGCCGACGCGAAGCCGTTGGCGTCGCCCAGCACCATGTTGGTCGCGGGATCGGCGGGCTCCAGGCGCAGCGAGGCGGTGCTCAGGTTCTGCAGCGTGGCGCTGCCCCAGTCCACCTTGTCGGCGCGCAGCGTGAGCACGCCGGTGCCGGTGTCCATGGTGACGTTGACCGCGCCGAAGCGGATGGTGCCGTCGGTGAAGATGCTGGCGCCGCCCTTCATCGTGAAGGCGGTGTTGATGTCGATGTTGCCGGTGGCGTTGATCTGGCCGGCCAGGGTCTTGGGACCGATGGGGCCCGTGCCGCCGGGGTAGGTGCCGGTCTCCTGGTCGAAGAACAGCCGGCCGGCGCCCACGTTGATGGCGCCGTTCATCGTGATGCCGCCGGTGCCGGACGCCAGGTAGACGTTGCCGCCGTTGGACGTGATGGGCGCGTTCAGCGTGAAGGAGCCGCCGGTGCCGGAGTCCGCGTCCGCCCACAGCCGCACGTAGCCGCCCTGGGTGGCCACGCTGCCGCCGATGGTGATGCCGTTGGCGCCGAAGACGGTGATGGTGCCGCGCTGCACCGCGCCCGGCGTGGCGGTGGTGAGGTCGTAGGTGGGCAGGGCGCCGGACGGGTTGCTGCCCGTGCCGGTGGCCACCAGGTGGGGCACGTTGATGACGGAGGCGGACCCCCCGTTGATGGTGTCCGACGTGCCGGAGCTCCAGTTGGAGGCGATCAGCAGGATGCCGGCATTGCCGTTGACGCGGATGGTGTCGTCCTTCTGCTCGAAGCGGATCACGCCGATCTTGTCGCGCGGGTCCGAGCCGCGCTGGCCGCCGCGGCCGGCCACCACGGTGAGGCTGACGCCGTCCTGCAGGTCCAGGATGCCGTCGGTGCTGCCGGTGGCCTTCAGGTCCTTGAAGGTGACGTTGGTGGTGGCCTCCAGGATGATGTTGGCCAGCTGGGCTTCCAGGTCCTTCTCATAGACCGTCGAGCCGTTGATGGCGCCGGTGCCGGAGCCGCCGCCGCGGACTTCCAGCGTGGCGGGGTCCAGCAGCAGGTCGCCGGTGTTGCCCTTGGCCGCGCGGCCGTCGGCCACGCCGCTGTAGTTCAGTTGCTCCTTGCCCGAGACCTCCATGCGGCCGCCGTTGCCGCCCTGGGCCCCTCCGCGCGCCTCGACGCGGCCGGCGAACTGGGTGTGGCCGTCCGACCAGGCCACCACCTCGCCGCCGTTGCCGTCGATCGTGGCGTTGGCGCTCAGCCGCGAGGACGCGTCGACGCTGACGCTCTTCGCGTTGACGAGGCTGGCGTCGTTGCCCTGCCAGCCGCCGCCGACGTGGACCTGGCCGCCGCCGGTGGTGCCGCTGGCGTCCAGCGTCGCGCCGCGCAGCGCGATGTCGCCGCCGGTGACGCGGATGTCGCCGCCCTGGCCCTGCGCGGATGTGGCGTCCAGCCGGCCGGTGACGTTCACCTGGCCTTGCTCGCCGCCGTCCAGGACGATGCGGCCGCCTTGCGCGGACAGGCCCTTGGCCTCGATCACGCCGTCCATGTTGATGACGCTGGCGCGCAGCGCGCTGGCGCTGGGGGCGCTCAACACGACCTTGCCGCCTTGCACCAGGCCTTGCTGGGAGAGCTCGGCATCGAGCGCCGCCTGGTCGACCTGGACCTGCAGCAGGCCGTCGCCGGCGAAGTCCAGCGCGACCGACTGGCCCGCCGCCATCGCGACCTGGCCGGCGCTGATGGTGCCGGTGTTGACGACGGAGGCGCCCAGCAGCGCGACCACGCCGTCGGCGTGGATGCTGCCGTCATTGCGGACTTGCGCGGTGCTGGTGCCGGCGAAGCGCGCGCGGCCGGCCAGGAAGTCGGCGTCGCTGACGTTGAGCGTGCTGGCCACCAGGCCGCCGACGTTGACCGTGGCGCCCTTGCCGAAGACCACGCCGCTGTTGTTGACCAGCCAGACCTGGCCGTTGGCGGACAGGTCGCCGAAGATCTGGCTGGCCGCGCCGCCGGTGACGCGGTTCAGCGCGATGGCATCGGCGCCGGACTGGTTGAAGCGCACCGAGGCGCCGCTGCCGATGTCGAAGGTGTTCCAGTTGACGATCAGCTTGTTGGTGGCCTGGTCGATGCGCAGCTGCGAGCCTTGCTGCGACATCGAAGCCTGGCCGGCGGTCACCTGGGCGCCGGTGGGCAGGGCGCCGGGGTCCAGCGCGAAGGCCGGGCCGGCCAGCGCCGCCGCGGCGGCGCCGACGATGGCGGCCGCCATCGCGCGGCGGACGGTGCCGCCGGTGCGCTTGCCGCGGCCGCGGGCGAATTCAGGCACCGCCACGAAGGCGCCGCAGAGCTCGTTCCAGACGAGTCGATAGCTGTGGTTCAACGATCCCATGATGTGTTCTCTTTGCTTGTGCTTGGTCGGTGGGACCGGGCTCGGCGCCACGCGCCGCGCATCCGGTCGCGGCGGCGATCAATAGTGGAAGGAGGCCTGCAGCCAGAAGCGCTGGCGGTCGGCGCGGCCGTCGGCGTCACGGCCCGCCGCGCTGCGGCCGGCGTTGTGGCCGACCGCGTGGGCCCAGCTGGCGCGCACGGCCCAGCGCTCGCCGGCCAGGTTGGCGCCGACGCCGGCGCCGCCCAGCGCGTACGAGTTGGGCTGGCCGCCCAGCGCGCCCGCCCACAGGCGCTCGTGCTGCTCGACGCGGCCGTAGTCGACGAAGCCGATCAGCTGCGCGGCGATGCCGCTGCCGATGCGCAGCTCGCGGCGCAGTTCGGCGGTGCCGACCCAGCCGTTGTCGCCGCTGGCCTCGCCGACCGGATAGGCACGCACGCCCGACGGACCGCCGAGCAAGAACTTCTCCGACGAATCGAGGTTGCGCGCGCTCAACTGACCGTAGGCGCCGACGTACACGCCCCAGCCCGGCAGGGCCTGCGCGGTCTGCAGGCGCGAGACGCGCCAGGTGGCCTTGTCGTAGCTGCCGGCGGTGCGGGCGGTCACGGCGTCGGCGAACTGGTCGGCGGCGTTGCGCAGCGTGACGGTGCCGGTGGTGACGCCCAGGCCGAAATCGTTCTGCGCGCCGCCCAGCAGGCCGTCCCACGCGTTGCCGTAGACATTGACCGAGAGCCGGTTGAGGCGGCGGTCGCGCAGCGTCTGGCCCAGCGCGTCGTCGACCAGCGTGCGCTGCTCGGCGTCGGCGGAGACCCACAGGTTGCGCTCGCGGCCGCGCAGCAGCGGATAGCTCAGGCCGGCGGACACGGTGCGGGCGGTGCCGCGCAGGTCCAGCGGCTTGAGGTCCTCGCCGACGCGGTAGTCCATCCAGGTCGTCGCGAGCTGCGCGCGCAGGCCCGACGGGTGCACCGAGAAGCCGTAGGCCAGGGCGGCCTGGCGGCTGCCGTCGGTGCGCGACACGGTGGCCTGCAGCAGGTCCTCGCGGTTGAGCGGGCGGTACAGCGTGGCGGCGGCGCTGGCGCGCCACTGTCCGGTGTAGCGGTTGTTGAAGTCGTCGACCGAGGCGTCCAGCGCCCAGGCGCGGCCGGTCTCGGTGCGCACGGCCAGGCGGCTGGTGCCGGGCTCGTCGCCGCGTTCCAGCGTCGCGCGGGCCTGCACGCCGGGCACGTCGTTGATCAGCAGCAGCGCGCGTTCCAGTTGCTCGTAGCGCACGGGACCCTGTGCCAGCGCGCTGTCGGCGATGGCGCCCAGGCGCGGCGCGAGCCTGTCGTCGGCGCCCATCACCTGCACGCGGTTCGCGCCGGACTGCAGGCGGCCGGACAGCACGGCGATCTCCAGCTCGCCCTGGGTCAGGTCTTGCCGGGGCAGGTAGGCGCGGGCCAGCACGAAGCCGCGCTTCTGCAGCGCCGCGGTGACGCGGGCCGCGAGCGATTGCAGCTGGCTGTGGGACAACTGCCGGCCCTTGGCGTCGGCCACCAGGGCCTGCAGCTCGGTTTCGGGCAGCAGGTCGTCCGCGCCGGTGAAGCGGATGCGGTCGATGCGGGCGCGCAGGCCGGCCTGGCCGTCGTCGCCCAGCGGGGCGTTCACGGTGGGCGCCGCCGGCGTGTCGCCGCGTTGCGTGGCAGGGTTGAGGCGGCGTTGCTCGTTGAGCAGCTGCCCCGCGTCCGGTGCCGCCGCCCAGGCGAGGTTCACCGACAGGCTCATCAGACTCAGACTCAGACCCAGGCCGGCCGCGCCGAGCCGCGTGCTGTACTTCATTCCCAATCTCCGGTTGTGTGTAGCAAGGGCGCGGTTATCCCGTGAGCGGACGGTCCGGAGTTCTGGCAAATCGCCGCCGGTGTTTGACGATTCGTTAACGGCCCCGGACGGCGCGGCCGAGTTGATGTTTTCCGGTACTTTTCCTCCCCCTCGGATGGGCGGTTTGAGCGCAACGCGCCCAATCGTCCGGCCTGCGCGGACGGTGTACGGAGGCCCCGCGCGGACAATGCCGCGCATGTCCCGTCCCGCGCTCGCCCCAGCGAATCACCGCCCTCTGCTGCTGCTGGTGGACGACCAGCCCGAGGACCTGCGCTGGCTGACCGCGCTGCTGCATCCGCACTACCGCCTGGCCTTCGCCGAGAGCGGCCGCGTGGCGTTGCAGAAGGCGCAAGGCCTGACCCCGGACCTGGCCTTGCTGGACGTGGGCCTGCCGGACATGGACGGCTTCGCGCTGTGCCGGCTGCTCAAGGGCGACCCGGCGACACGCGGCATGCCGCTGCTGTTCCTGAGCGCCCACAACGACGTCGGCAGCCGCATCGAGGGGCTGTCCCACGGCGCCGTCGACTTCATCAGCAAGCCCTTCCACCCCGAGGAGGTGCTCGCGCGCGTGCGAGTGCACCTGCGGCTGGCGTCGCCGCGCGCGGAGGCCGTGGCCGAAGCCGTCGTCCAGTCCGGCGCGGAAGAGGCCGGCACGCCGGACCAGCGGCTGCTGGCCGCCGCGCGCCAGTACATCGCCGAGCACCTGGGCGAGGCGCTGACGGTCAACCAGATCGGCCGCCAGGTGGGGTTGACCGGGCGCCGGCTGCTGGCGCTGTTCCGCGAGGAGCTGGGCCAGACGGTGTCCGGCTACATCAGCGACGAGCGCGTGCGCACCGGCCAGCGCCTGCTGGCCGACACCGACATGAGCGTGCAGGACGTGGCGTTTCACGCCGGGTACTCCAACGCCGGCAACTTCGCGACCGCGTTCCGCGAGCGTCACGGGCTCAGCCCGCAGGCGTATCGCGTGGCGTTGCGGGCGCGGGAGCGCGCCGACGGGGCGCCGGGCGTGGATCAGGGGCCGGGCGGCCCCGAGGGCGAAGCGTCCTGATGCGGCCCTGGGGCCGACGGGCCGGAGATCGGGCCAACGAGCGGGCTGGTGGATGGACCGGAGCACGGGCCGGGGGTTGGCTCCGGGCGCTGGCGGCGGCACTGGTGCTGGCCTTGATGGCGGCGGTCGCGCCGGTGGCCGCGCAAGTGCCGGCCGCGCCGTCGGACGCGCCGGTGGCCGCGCAAGTGCCGGCCGCGCCGTCGGACGCGCCGCGGCCGGTGATCGCGTTGCACGGCGCCGAGACCGGCCGGCTCTCGCTGGTCGACCAGGGCCAGTTGTGGATCGAGCGCGCGGAGAAGCCGCCGCGCGACGGTCCCGCCCGTTGGCGGCCGGTCGATCGCGCGGCGCTGACGCCGGGCTACACCCGCGATACCTACTGGCTGCGCTGGATCCTGCGCCAGGACGGCGCGACGCCGATGCGCTACGTGCTGATGGTCGACCCGGCGCGGATCGAATCGATCGCGCTGTTCCGGCGCCGGCTGCTGCCGGACGGCAACGCGACGCCGTGGACGATGGCGCGCGCCGGCACCGATCTGCCCTTCGCCGCGCGCCAGGTGCCGCTGCGCGAAAGCGCCTTCCCGGTGCGGCTCGAACCCGGCGAGGTGTGGGAGCTGCAACTGCGCGTGGCCAGTCGCAGCTCGTTGGCGATCGAGCCGTCGTTGTGGACGGAGGAGGCCCTGGTCGGCGAGCAGCAATGGCGCGTGTGGCGCGACGGCATGCTGTCCGCGGTGGGGCTGACGCTGGCGGTCCTGGCGGCGGGGCTGGGCGTGGCCCTGCGTGATCGCGGCTACGGCTGGATCGCGGCCTTCCTGTCGAGCGCGATGCTTTACGAGATGGCGATGCGCGGCACCGCCTTCGCGCGCTTCTGGCCGAACGCGACCGACTGGGCGCAACGGGCGCTGGGCACGACGGGCGCGTTGACCACGGTGTTCCAGCTGCTGGCGCTGGCGACGGTGCTGCGCCTGCGCGTGACGCAACCGCGCCTGAACCGGGTGCTGATGGTCGTGGTGGGCCTGAGCTTCGCGGCGGTGGCGGCCTGCATCTGGGCCGACTACCAGATCGGCACCCGCCTGGCGGGGCCGACCAACCTGGGGCTGAGCCTGATCGGCCTGATCGCGAGCGTGCGCGCGGTGCGTCGCGGCGACCCCGTCGGCGGCGTGTGGCTGTGCGCGATCGTGGGCGTGATGCTGGGCATGGCGCCGCGTTACTTCAGCCTGATGGGCGTGCTGCCGTATGCGGACTGGGTGGAGCTGGCCCCGTCGGCGGTGGGCACGGCGGGCGCGGCGGCCGTGTTGGTGGCGATGCTGTTGCTGCTGCAGCGCGAGCGCGTGCAACGCGCCCAGGCCCTGGAGGCGGCGGTGCTGGAGCGCACCGCGGAGCTGGCGCGCGCCAGCGCGCATGCCCAGGCCAGCGACGCGGCCAAGGGCCGGCTGCTGGGGCATCTGGGCCACGACCTGCGGGCGCCGCTGGCGTCGATGGTGCAGCTCACGCGGCGCCTCGCGCCGGGCGCGGAGTTCGAGTCCACGCGTCAGGCGCTGGAGCACGGCGGCGTGATGCTGCTGGACACGATCGACGAGCTGCAGCGCTTCGCGCGCCAGCCCGACGCGGAGGCCGACCTGGAGGTGCTGGCCGCGCCGGTCTACCTTTACGGGCTGCTCAACGAGCTGGCCTTGCAGTCGCAGGCGCTGATGCTGGCGAGCACCAACCGGCTGGTGGTGACGGTGGAGCCGACGCTGCCGCCCGTCGTCGAGCTGGATGCGCGCCGGCTGCGGCAGGTGCTGCTGAACCTGCTGTCCAACGCGGCGAAGTACAGCCGTCCCGGCGAGATCCTGCTGACCGCGCGCGCGATCGAAGGCCGCCTGGTGCTGTCGGTCATCGACCAGGGGCCGGGCATGGCGCCGGAGGAGCTGGCGCGGGTCTTCGACCCCTTCATGCGCGGCGAGGCAGGGCGCGGCGTGCCCGGCCTGGGCCTGGGGCTGGCGATCGCGCGGCAGACGGTCCGGGCGATGGGCGGCGAGCTGGGCGCGTACAGCGTGCACGGCGTGGGCAGCCGTTTCACCGCGGAGCTGCCGCTGGTCGCGGCGGACGAGGGGCAGGTGCAATGGCCGGCGCTGCTGCCGCAACCCGGGCTGGAATCGATCGGCGAGGGCTGGGCGGCGGTGGTGTGGGACCGCTGCGACACGGTGCGCGAGGCGCTGCTGGAGCGGTTGTTGCAGTGCGGTTTCGAGGCCGGCGCGGTGGAGCGGATCGAGGATCTGCCGCGGGCGTTGGACGACGCGGCCGCGACCGGCGCGGGGCTGCTGCTGGTGGCGTCACCGGAGTCGCTGCCATCGATCGACGACTGGCGGCGCTGGCGCGCGCGCTGGCCGGGGATGCGGACGCTGCTGTGCGCCGCGACGTCGAATCGCGAATGGCCGTCGGAGCCCGGGCTGGCGATGCTGCCCAAGCCGGCACCGCAGGAGCTGTGGGTGCCGGCGCTGAGGATGTTGTGCCTGGGGGTGGATGCGGGGTCGTGAGGCCTCGCGCTCCCTGCATCAACCCATTCCAGAAACGCATAACCCCCTGACCTTGGCGAGTTACGGGGTGATTACATCGAGAGCACAATGGAGACGGGCACCTGCCATGGCACGCGGCATTGGGTCAGCTTCGGGGTCTCTCCTCTGTGGAATGGAGGCGGGGACACCGGGTCGGAGCTGACCCAATTCCGCTTTTCATATCCTTAGATTGGGAACCGCCATGAACCAGCCCGTAATGGAAGGCTTGCGCCTGAACGTGCCTGCCTACGTCAAGAACCAGCGCCTGGTCGCCTGGGTCGCCGAGATCGCCGCGCTCACCGAAGCGCGCGACGTGTACTGGTGCGACGGCAGCCAGGCCGAGTACGACCGGCTCTGCCAGCAGCTCGTCGACGCCGGCACCTTCAAGAAGCTGAACCCGGCGCTGCGCCCCGGCAGCTACCTGGCCTGCAGCGATCCCAGCGACGTCGCCCGCGTCGAGGACCGCACCTTCATCTGCACGAAGGACAAGGCCGACGCCGGCCCGACCAACAACTGGATGAACCCCGCCGAGATGCGCGCCCTGCTGCAGACCGGCGACAAGGCGCTGTTCAAGGGCGCGATGCGCGGCCGCACGCTGTACGTGGTGCCGTTCTCGATGGGGCCGATCGGCTCCCCGATCGCCCACATCGGTGTCGAGCTGTCCGACAGCCCGTATGTCGCCGTGAACATGCGCATCATGACCCGCATGGGTCGCGCGGTCCTGGACGTGCTGGGCGACGACGGCGAGTTCGTGCCCTGCGTCCACACCGTCGGCGCGCCGCTGGCGGCGGGCCAGGCCGACGTCAAGTGGCCTTGCAATTCGACGAAGTACATCGTCCATTACCCCGAGACCCGCGAGATCTGGTCCTACGGCTCCGGCTACGGCGGCAACGCGCTGCTGGGCAAGAAGTGCTTCGCGCTGCGCATCGCCTCGACCATGGGGCGTGACCAGGGTTGGCTGGCCGAACACATGCTGGTGCTGGGCGTCACCTCGCCGGAAGGCAAGAAGCATCACGTCGCCGCCGCCTTCCCGAGCGCCTGCGGCAAGACCAACTTCGCGATGCTGATCCCGCCGGCCGGCTTCGAGGGCTGGAAGGTCACCACCATCGGCGACGACATCGCCTGGATCAAGCCCGGCAAGGACGGCCGCCTGTACGCGATCAACCCGGAAGCCGGTTACTTCGGCGTCGCCCCGGGCACGAACGCGCAGACCAACCCGAACTGCATGGCCAGCCTGAACAAGGACGTCATCTTCACCAACGTCGCGCTGACCGACGATGGCGACGTCTGGTGGGAAGGCATGACCGACACCCCGCCGGCCCACCTGATCGACTGGCAGGGCAAGGACTGGACGCCCGCGATCGCCAAGGAAACCGGTGCCAAGGCCGCCCATCCGAACGCCCGCTTCACCGTCGCCGCGACCAACAACCCCGCGCTGGACGTCGACTGGGACAACCCCGCCGGCGTGGCCATCGACGCCTTCATCTTCGGCGGCCGTCGCTCGACGACCGTGCCGCTGGTGACCGAGGCGCGCGATTGGGTGGAGGGCGTCTACATGGCCGCCACGATGGGCTCCGAGACCACCGCCGCGGCCGCCGGCCAGCAGGGCGTGGTGCGCCGCGACCCGTTCGCGATGCTGCCCTTCATGGGCTACAACATGGCGGACTACTTCCAGCACTGGCTGGCCCTTGGCGCCAAGCTGCAAGGCGCTGGCGCGACGCTGCCCAAGATCTTCTGCGTCAACTGGTTCCGCAAGGGCGCCGACGGCAAGTTCGTCTGGCCCGGCTACGGCGAGAACATGCGCGTGCTCAAGTGGATGCTGGAGCGCGTCGAGGGCCAGGGGCAGGGCGTTGAACATGCCTTCGGCACCAGCCCGCGCTACGAGGACCTGAACTGGCAGGGTCTGGCCTTCACGCCGGAGCAGTACAAGACCGTCACCCACATCTCCAACGAGGACTGGGCGACGGAGCTGAAACTGCACGACGAGCTGTTCATCCAGCTGGCCCACAACCTGCCCGCCGAGTTGCCCGCCACCAAGGCGAAGATCGAAGGCCGGCTGGCGAGCCAGGCCTGATCGGCGCCGCCGACCGGGTGCCCGCCTCGCGCGGGACCTCGGTCGACGAGGCCGCCGGCGACGGACCGCCCAGGTCCCGTCGGCACAAGAGACAAAGCCCGCTCGAAGCGGGCTTTTGTTTTGGTGACGGCCGATTGATGACGATCTGGTGCGGCTTCTTTTGAAAGCCTGCGCTCACCTTCGCGGAACCGGGGTCACCTCGTCGAGCCGTTGGGGCGCTCGACGGATCGGCGGCTTTCAGCCGTTGCGGCGGGCGTTCGCGGCGCGGAGCTCGGCGGCGAAGGAGGGCATGCTCTCTTCGTACTGGGCGGCCAGGGCCAGCAGCTCGCGTTCGGCGCGGGCCATCTTGGCGGCTTCCAGGCGAGCCTTCACGTTGTGGATCGTGCGGGCCCAGACGCGGGCGCCGATGGTGGCGAACGTGCCGCCACGACGCACCGTGCGGCTCAGGGGAAGACCGAAGGTTTGGGTAGCGACGCTCATGGCGATTTCCTTTGTTTGGCTTGTTGCGGCGGCTCTGTAGAACCGACGGAACGAAGTTTAGGGTTAACCCTAGACATGCCGCCAATGAAAAGAAGGAATCAGATGTATAAGCAACGTGCATAACATGGGGCGCTGTGCGGCAGGTTCGTGATGGCGGTCACGGTTCGACCGCCCGAAGGCCCGAAATGGCGCAAGAAGTGGCTCGAAAGAGCCCGCCTGAAGGCGCCCGGATGCCCGAATCCAGCCCGAAAACCGCGTGTTCGCCGTGAAAAAGTGCCAGCCATGAGCTTCCGCAACCTCGATCTGAACCTGCTGAAGGTGTTCGACGCCGTGATGGCCGAGCGCAACCTGACCCGCGCCGCAGAGCGTCTGTCCATGACGCAGCCGGCGGTCAGCCATGCGCTGAAGCGGCTGCGGGAGGCGCTCGGTGAGGATCTGTTCGTCAGGCAGGCCTTCGGGATGCGGCCCACGTCGCGGGCCGAGGGGCTGTGGCCGGAGGTCCGCTCGTCGCTGACGCGCCTGCGCGTGGCGCTGGACCCGGGCGACTACCAGCCGACGTCCGAGGAATACACCTTCCGCCTGGCGATGGCCGACGCCACCGCGGCGCTGATCCTGCCGCCGCTGATGCAGCAGCTGGAGCGCATGCGGGCGCTGGCCAACGTCCACGTCCTGCCGCTGACGACGCGGGATCCCCGCGGCCTGCTGGAGCAGGGCGAGGCCGATTTCGCGCTGGGCTACTTCCCGACGGCCGTCGCGGCGCTGAAGGGGCAGGGGGAGATGGCGGCGATCCGGCAGCAGCGGCTGTACGACTCGTACTACGTCTGCGTGATGCGCCGCGGCCACCCGCTGGCGCACCAGGAGCTGACGCTCGACGCCTTCTGCCAGGCCCATCACCTGCTGGTGAGCTTCTCGGGCCGGCCCTACGGCTTTGTCGACGAGGCGCTGGCGGCGCTCAAGCGCAGCCGCCGGATCGCGCTGACGGTCAACCAGTTCTTCACCGCCGGCCGCGTCGTCGCGCACAGCGATCTGCTGACGGTGTTGCCGCAGTCCTTCATCACCGCGACCGGCTATCAGGAGTCCCTGATCTACCGCCCGCTGCCGATGCAGTTGTCTCCGGTGCATGTGGACGTGCTCTGGCACTTGCGCAACGAGGACCGCAGCGCACAGCGCTGGATGCGCGAGCGCCTGATCGAGGCCGGCGCAGCGCCTCACGCCAGCCCTCCCGCGCCGTCGTCCCCCGCGGCCTGAGCCGCCCGAGGCATGGGCGGTGCCGGCGCGAGCGGCGACAATCGCGCCCCATGAGCATTGCCCACGACCTTTCCGATGCCGAGTTCGACGAACTCGACGACCTTCTCGCCGCAACCCCCGCGCCGCTGGAGCCGCTGGACGCCTCCATGCTGGACGGCTACCTCGCCGGCGTGCTGGTGCAGCCGCGCCTGATCCCGATCGAGGAGTGGTTGCCGCCGGTCTTCGATTACGACGGCCGCCCGTTGCCCGACGACGTCGATCCGGCCTGGCTGGCGCGGATCCGCTCGCTGGCGGAGCGTCGCCACGCCTCGCTGAACCAGAGCATGCTGGAGCAGGGCTGGTTCTATCCGGTCGTGCTGGACCTGGACGCCGACGCCGACGCCGACGCGGACGATGACACCGACGGCGCCGAGCCGGCCGCGCAAGCCGATGCGGCGCCCCAGGCGGCCGACGCCCCGGCCGCGGAGGCTGCCGATGGCGATGCCGTCGAGCTGCCCGACGATCCGATCACCCGCGCGCTGCTGCCGTGGGTGGGCGGCTTCGAGTACGCCGCGGTGACCTTCCCCGACCTGCACGAGCAGGCCGATGACGAGATCAACACGCTGCTGGCCCGCCTGTATCGCCATCTGCCGGCCGAGACGCCGGAAGAGCGTGAGATCGTCGAGACGCTGAATCGCGAGCACCCGCTCAAGAACATCGACGAGGCGATCGAGGACCTGATCCTCACCGTGGTCGACCTCCAGGCCGCGACCGAGGCGGAGCGCTTCCACGTCGAGCAGGTGCGGCGCGACACGCCCAAGCTGGGCCGCAACGATCCGTGCCATTGCGGCTCGGGCAAGAAGTTCAAGAACTGCCACGGCGCCGCCTGAGCTCGCGTCGTCAGCAATGAGAAGGCCGGCGCGCTGGAAGGCGTGCCGGCCTTTTTCATGGAGCGCCTCGTCATGGGCAGCGCCACGGCGCAGCCATGGCGGCGGCGTCAGACCTCGATGATCAGGTCCGGCCGGAAGTCGGCCTGCTCGCCCTTGTGGGCGTAGCCCAGCGGGTTGGAGACGACGCGGCAGCGATGCGGGACATCGCCGTGCGGGCCGGTGGCGGACTCGACGACGTAATCGTTCATGCAGTGCAGGTGGCCGTGCAGCCAGAAGTCGGCGAAGGGCAGCAGCTCGTCGAGCGAATTGCAGAAGCCCGCCGTGCCCGGCGTCAGCCCGTAGCGTGGATCGGCGCTGCGCAGGCTGGGCGCGTAATGGGTGACGACGACCGTCCTGCCGTCGAAGGGCTGGGCCAGGGCCTCGCGCAGCCAGGCCTGGCAATCGAGCGCCAGGTCGCGTTGCCGCTCGGCGAGCATGTGCTGTCCGTCGATCAGCGTCGAATACCGGCGCAGATAGAAGTTGGCGGCGCGGAAGGCCTTCTCACGGGCGGCGAGCTGTTTGGTCGGCGTCGCCTCGCCGGCCGCGAGGCCGTCGAAGTCGCTCCACAACGTCGTGCCGAGGAAACGCACGTCGCCGATGACGATCTGCGCCCGGTCCAGCCATTCGATGCCGAGCTCCTCGCAGGTGGCGCGCAGCCGGCCGTGGGCGATGTCGTACTCGATGCCGTCGTACTCGTGATTGCCCGGGACGTAGAGCACGCGCGGCCAGGGCGCGCCGTCGCGCCTGGGCGAGAAGCGGCCCAGGCCGAAGTCGTCCGTCACCAGACGCGAGCCCGCCTGGTACGAGCCGACGTCGCCCGCCAGCACCAGCAAGTCGGCGCCGGGCACGGCGATGGTCTGGAGATCGGTCTGGCGCTCCAGATGGAGATCGGAAAGCAGTTGCAGGCGCACGGAAGCAGAAGTGGGAGCAGGGATGCGCCCGATATGTATCACGCCCGTCGGACGCCGCCGCGGAGTTGATGCGCCCATGTCCGTTCGGCACCGCACAGGCGCAACGTGCGGAGCCGCACAGATGCTTCGTGCGGCGCCGCACGGCCATGACGGTGTACGTGCGCAGACCGCCTGCCGCGTCGCGCGAGACGGTCGTCCCCCTCGGACCCGCGCCTAAGCTGGATCGCTCGCTCTCGGCGAATGGCCGGCCCATGCCATCGGCTCGCGCCATCGTCCGCCGTGACCCACCACGACCAGGGAGAAGCCGTTGTCCAGTGGTCTGTCCATCAACACCTTGCGCGGCCTGGCCTGTCTGCTGCTCGTCGGCTACCACGTGATCGGCGACGACAGCGAGGCGGGCCTGAGACTCGAGCCGGAACATCTGGCCAGTCAGGCGAATCAATGCCTGTCGCTGATTCGAATGCCGCTGTTCTCGTTCCTGTCCGGCATGGTCTACGCGCTGCGGCCCGCGACCGGCCCGCTGACGCCCTTCGCGGTCGGCAAGACGCGGCGCCTGCTGGCGCCGATGCTGATCGTGGGCACCGCCTTCGCGCTGCTGCAGACCGTCACCTCCGGAACCAACGGCGGCGACTACGACTGGGCGACGCTGCACATCGTGCCGGTCGCGCATTACTGGTTCCTGGAGGCGCTGTTCCTCATCTTCCTGGCCACCGCGCTGCTGGAGCGCGGCGGTTGGCTCGCCACGCCGCGCGCCTTCCTCGCCGTCGGCGTGGCCGCCGCGTTGCTGCATGTCTGGGCGCCGCTGCCGATGTACCTCGGACTGGCGGGCGCGACCTTCCTGTGGCCCTTCTTCCTGATGGGCGTCGCCGCGCGACGTTTCCCGGCGCCGATGTCCAGCAACTGGATGCTCGGCGTGATCACCATCCTGCCCGTGGGCATCCTGTCGGCCTGGGCCGCCACCGCCATGCCGCCGGCCGACGCACCCGGCGCCGATCGGCTCCTGGTCGGCCTGTGCGCCTGCCTGCTGTTGTCGCGTCTGCGGCTGGAGTCTCGCGGGCTGGCGTGGATCGGCGCCTGGTCCTTCGGCATCTACCTGTTCCATCCCGTGTTCACGGCGGCGGCCCGCATGGGGCTGAAGGCCGCCGGACTCGACGACGTCACCACGCTGTTCGTCGCGGGCATGGCGGCGGGGCTGTCGGGGTCCATCGCGCTGACCGCCTCGCTGCGTCGGTTGCCCCTCGGGCACTGGGCCCTGGGCGAGCGGGCGCGAACATCCAGGACCGCCTCGGGCCGGGCCGGCGACCCGGCGCGCTCCGGCCCTGCCTGAGCCCGATTCCTCCCGGGATCAACGCCGTTGAGCCTGCGACGCCGGCGCGGCTTTCCGGGCGGCGTGGCTGTGCCAAACTGATCGAGGCCGGTCGTCGGCCGTCAGAGGAGGAGAACCCGATGAAGATTCTGGTCGCCGTCGATGGCAGCACCTATTCCAAGCGGATGCTGGCTTATCTCTCCGCGCATGACGAATGGCTGGGCGGGGCGCACGATTACACGGTGGTGCACGTCGTGCCGGGCGTGCCGCCGCGCGCGGCCGCGGTCATCGACAAGGCCGTGCTGGCCGAGTACTACCAGGACGAGGCCGAGAAGGTGCTCAAGTCGATCCGCACGTTCATGGACAAGCGCGGCATCAAGGCGCAGTACCTCGTCAAGACCGGCCACGCGTCCGAGGCGATCACCGCCGTCGCCACCAAGGGGCGTTTCGACCTGCTCATGATGGGCTCGCACGGCCACACCGCGCTGGGCAAGCTGGTGTTGGGATCGGTCGCCACGAAGGTCATGGCCAACTGCGACGTGCCGGTGCTGCTGATCCGTTGAGTGCTTGAGGAAACGCATCGCCCGGCGTGCATGGCAGGCCGGGCGGAAGAAGTCAAGGGCGGGTTCGGGCGTCGGGCGCCCGATCTGGCGCGTTCAACTGCGCCGAGAGCTCATCCAGGACAGCGGCGATTCGATCGCCGCCTGCGCGGTCGATTCGGACTCCAGCCCGTAATCGCTGCGGCGGAAGTCCTCGTACTCACTGGCGTCGCCGAAGCTCGCCTCCATGCCGAAGGCGGTGCCCATGTCGGCGGGCTCCGGCTCGTGGGCGCCGGGACTGTTGCGACGGAAGATGCGCAGGGCTGAGGCGAATCGCATGGGGGACCTCGTCGAAAGCACGGGGTTTGTCTGACACGGCACCGATGCTGCGCCGCGTGCTGTGCCACAGTTTGCGCCATCCTGTCTTCAGGCAAATCCCCAGATCGCGGGTAGGTGGAAATCGCGTTCACAAATCCACACAGATTGAGGTAGGCCCGCCACAGTTTCGGCGGAATAACCACGTCTCCCACTTAGGTAGGATCCCCCCCTTGATGAGGGGTGACTATCCTCACGCCCTCAGCAAATCGCCAAAAGAAGTACGTTTTCATGTCCCCGCTGCTTCACAAGTCCACCACCTGGGCCATCGTCGGTGCCGTCGTCCTGGCGGCTGCCTGGTTGGCCAGCAATGTGCAAGACAAGCACGACCGCGGCAGCTTCCGCCTGCGCATGGCGCAGCAGAGCGCCGCTCCGGCCTCCGGCTCCGACGTCATGACGCCGGTGCATCTGACGCCTCAGGCGCAGGCCAAGGTCCAGCTGGCGTCCGCCAAGCGCTGACACCCCATTCCCCCTCTCCGAAAGCCGGCCCGCGTGCCGGCTTCGTTCTTTTCGGCGTGTTCCGGCGTCGTTTGGCATCCCCCCGCGACGGCATCGGCCGCTTCAGCCGCGCAGCGCCTCCCGCGCGCCGAGCGCGAGCGCCTCGCCGATCTGATCGAGCAGCGCGGGCGGCGCCCCGCTGTCCGGCGTCACCGCCGACTCGCCGCCCAGCTTCCACTGGTGCCAGTAGAGGGCGACCTCCACCTGCACCTCCGGCCGCAGCACCACCAGATCGCCGGCGGCCACCAGCGGCCGCACCTGCAGTTCCGGCGCCACGCCGATGCCCCAGCCCATCCGGACCGCGTTCACGTAGGCCTCGCTGGACGGCACGTAACGCGCGTTCAGCCGCGCCGAGCGCAGTCCCATCGCCTGCCTGATCCACTGCTGCTGCGTGTCGTCCTTGCGGTTGAAGACCAGGAACGGCACCTGCGCGAAGTTGGCCGCGCCCAGGCCCTTCGGCAGCGCGCGCGCGGCGAAGGCCGGGCTGGCCACGGCGATGTAGCGCATCACCCCGAGCGGCTGCGCGATGCAGCCGCGCAGCGCCTGCGGCACCGTCGTCACGCAGCCCAGCACCTCGCCCTGGCGCAGCCAGTCGTGGGTGAAGTCCTGGTCGTCGACGACCAGCTCCAGCCCGAAGCCTTCCCGCAGCCCGCGCTGCACCAGCGGGTCCAGCGCCGGCAGCACCCAGGTCGCCAGGCTGTCCGCGTTGACGGCGATCGGCAGCCGCTCCACGTTGGCGGCCTGCACGCCCAGCTCCCGCACCACGTCCGACCGCAGCGCGGCGAGCTGCCGCGCATAACGCAGCAGCCGCTTGCCCGGCTCCGTCAGCCGCAGCGGGCGGGAGCGCACCACCAGCAGCTGCCCCACCTGCGCCTCCAGGCTGCGCAGCCGTTGCGACACGGCGCTCTGCGTCACGGCGAGCGTCTCGGCGGCGCGCTCGAAGCTGCGCTCGTCGGCCAGCGCGGCAAGGCAGTCGAGCCCGGCGGCGTCCAGGTCTTTCATAAGCGTTCCTAATGTCCCTGCTGAGATATTAATCCCGCTTCATGGAATGTCGGGCCCTCATGACAATCCGCCGGTTTCCCGCGCCGTTGCGGCGCGGGTGGGATGTCCTCGCCCTGCCGGGTCCGCCGGCTCCCCATCGCCATGAGCACCCCCAGCACCGCCCTGATGCAAGGCTGGCTCACCGGAGCCGGCTTGATCGTCGCCATCGGCGCGCAGAACGCGCTGGTGCTGCGGCAGGGCCTGATGCGCCAGCACGTGGCGCCGGTGGTGGCGGTGTGCGCGCTGTCGGACATGCTGCTGATCTGGCTGGGCGTCTTCGGCCTGGGCCGCTTGATCGCCGCCAGCCCGCTGTTGATGGAGGTGTTCCGCTGGGGCGGCGCGGCCTTCCTGCTGGCCTATGCCGTCAAGGCGGGGCTGCGCGCGTTGTCGCCCAAGGCCGGCCTGCAGGCGCAGGCGGGCACCGCCTCGCTGGGCGCGGTGATGGGCAGCACGCTGGCGATGACCTACCTCAATCCCCATGTCTATCTGGACACGGTCGTGCTGCTGGGCACCGTCGGCGCGCAGCAGCCGGCCGGGCTGCAGTTGCCGTTCGCGATCGGCGCGTCGGTGTCGTCGTGGATGTGGTTCTCGCTGCTGGGTTTCGGCGCGGCGGCGGTGGCCGGCCCGTTGCGCCGCCCGGCGGTCTGGCGCAGCATCGACGCCTTGATCGCCCTCGTCATGGTCGTGCTGGGGCTGCAGCTGATCCTGCGGCCCCTGGCCTGACGGCGAGCCGCCATGGCCAGCCCCCACGACCTGCCGCAGAACCACAAGTTCTCTAGGAGCTCCTCATGAAAGTCATCGTCCTGGGCGCCGGCATCATCGGCATCCACACCGCCTGGTACCTGCTGGACCAGGGCCATGACGTCGTCGTCGTGGACCGCCAGCCCGACGCGGCGCTGGAGACCAGCTTCGCCAACGGCGCGCAGATCTCGGTCTGCTTCTGCGAGCCCTGGGCCAACGCCGGCGCGCCGTTCAAGGTCGCGAAATGGCTGCTGCGCGACGACGCGCCGCTGCTGTTCCGCCCGCGGCTGGATCCGGCGCAGTGGCGCTGGGGCCTGTCCTTCCTGGGCCAGTGCACGACCGCCGCGTTCGAGCGCAACGTCGAGCAGCTGGTGCGCCTGGGCCGCTACAGCCACGAGTCGCTGCGCGCGCTCGTCGATGAGACCGGCATCGAATACAACCGCGTGGAGCGCGGCATCCTGCATTTCTTCGGCAGCGAGGCCGACTTCGAGGCCGGCGCGCAGGGCGCCGAGATCATGCGCCGCCATGGCGTCGACCGCCGCATCCTGAGCCGCGACGAAGTGCTGGCGGTCGAGCCCGCGCTGCGCTCCGCCGGCCATGCGGTCTTCGGCGGCACCTACACGCCGAGCGACGAGTCCGGCGACGCGCGCGTCTTCACGCAGGCGCTGGCCCGCCTGGCGGCCAGGCGCGGCGCGCAGTTCCTCTGGAACCACGACATCGCCACGCTGCAGCCGCAAGGCGGCGCGCAGGGCACCGAGATCGGCGGCGTGCAGATCAAATCCCGCGAGACCGGGCAGACGCAGTGGCTCAAGGGCGACGCCTACGTGGTCGCGCTGGCCTCGTACGCGCCGGGCCTGACCAAGCCGCTGGGCGAGCACCTCAACATCTATCCGGCCAAGGGCTACTCGGCCACGCTGCGGCTGAAGAAGCCGGAGCAGGCCAGCACCGTCAGCCTGCTGGACGACGCGCGCAAGATCGCGATCTCGCGCCTGGGCGACTTCGTCCGCATCGCCGGCACGGCCGAGCTGGCGGGCCTGGACACCAGCCTGGACAGCCCCACCTCCAAGGTGCGATGCGAATCGCTGGTGCGTCGCTACGAGGAGCTCTTCCCCGGCGTGGCCGACCTGTCGGAGCCGAATTTCTGGACCGGCCTGCGCCCGAGCACGCCGACCAACGTGCCCTACATCGGCCGCAGCCAGAAGGCATCCAACCTGTGGATCAACGCTGGCCACGGCACGCTGGGCTGGACCCACGGCGCCGGCTCCGGCCGCGCGCTGGCGGAGCTGATGAGCGGCAAGCGCCCCGACCTGGACCTCGCCTTCTACGGCGACGCGCTGCCGGCCCAGGCGGTGAAGCACCTGCAGACGGCCTGATCCGCCGGCCTGGTCCGCCGGGGCGGCCTCACCGGGTCATCCCCGCGAAAAAGGGGCGCGGCTAGAATCCGCGCCCCTCTTCATTTCCTGGCTGGCGTCCGCGCACCGGGCCCGCACGCACCATGGCATCGGCCTCCTCCGCCTCTTCCCCTTCCGACCCGTCGCGCGATTTCTGCGCGATCGACTTCGGCACCTCCAACTCGGCGGTGGCCGTTCCCGACCTGCGTCCGGACGCGGCGCGCGCCGGCGCGATGCGCCTGGTGCCGCTGGAAGGCGACCACCCGACGATGCCCACGGCCATCTTCTACTTCGCCGAAGGCCGCCATGACGCCGACGGCCCGCCGCGCGCCTTCGGGCGCGCCGCGCTGGCCGCCTATGTCGAGGGTGTCGATGGGCGGCTGATGCGCTCGATGAAGAGCATCCTCGGCTCCAGCCTGATCGACCAGGTGACCGATGTCGGCGGCGGCCGCGGCGTGAAGTACGCCGACATGCTGGCCGGCTACCTGAAGCGGCTGCGCCGCCAGGCCGCGCTGGGCGGCGCGGAGCCGCGCCGCGTCGTGCTGGGCCGGCCGGTCTACTTCGTCGACGGCGAGCCGGAGCGCGACGCCGCGGCGCAGGCCTCGCTGGCGGCGGCCGCGCGGACCGTGGGTTTCGAGGACGTGCACTTCCAGTTCGAGCCGATCGCCGCGGCCTTCGACTTCGAGCAGCAGGCCGATCGCGAGCAGGTCGTGCTGGTGGCCGACATCGGCGGCGGCACGTCCGACTTCTCGCTGGTGCGCGTCGGGCCGGAGCGCGCGCGGCGCCTGGACCGTCGCGACGACATCCTGGCCAGCCACGGCGTGCACATCGCCGGTACCGACTTCGACCGCCACATCGAGCTGACCGGCATCCTGCGCGAATTCGGCTATCGCGCCGCCGGCCCCGCGCGTCCGGGCCAGCCGCCGCGCGAGGTGCCCAGCGGCGTCTACTTCGACCTCGCCACCTGGCACCTGATCAACACCTGCTACAGCCCGCAGCGCGTCATGGAGCTGCGCAACATGAAGAGCTTCTATGGCGATCCGCGCCATCACCAGCGGCTCATGACGGTGCTGGAGGAGCGCCTCGGCCATGAGCTGGCCAACCGCGCCGAGGACGCCAAGATCGAGGTCTCGGGCGGCGGCGGCTGCCGCATCGACCTGGGCCTGATCGAATCCGGCCTGGCGGTCGACCTGTCCGAGGACGCCGCCGTCGGCGCGCTCGCCGGCGACATCGAGCGCATCGCGCAGGCCGGCCGCGAGACGGTCGCGCAGGCGGGGCTGAAGCCGGCGGACGTGGACGCGCTGTATTTCACCGGCGGCTCGACCGGCCTGCGCCTGCTGGCCGACCGCATCGCCGCCGACTACCCGGCGGCGCGCCAGGTGCGCGGGGACCGCTTCGCGTCCGTCGCGACCGGTTTGGGGCTGCACGCGGCGCGACTGTTCGCATCGTGATTCAACCTCGGGATGACCCCGAGGGCCGAGGTGGGACGACGGGGAAGGGCGCTGCTAGATTGCGCGGTTTTGCATCACCGCCCTGAGGCGCCCTGACCGGGGCGCGTGGACGGTGCTCCCCGGCCTGGCCGGGATCTCTCTCCGGACCCCACGGACACCCACCATGCAGATGCCCCGTCCCCTGTCGCTGATCCTCTCCCTGGCCGCCGCCTTCGGCGGCTTTTCCGCGATGGCGGCCGGCGCGGGCAGCCCCGCCGATGCGACGACCGCGACGGGCGCCAGGCCGGCGGCCGACGCGCTGGCGCAGGTCTACCAGCAGCCCTCGGCGGCGATCCGCGCGGTGCTCGATGCCAAGGGCCTGCCGACCTACCAGGTCTCGCCGGACCAGCGCACGCTGGCGATCGTCGAGAACCGCAAGTACCGCGCCATCGCCGAGCTGGCGCGCCCGGTGCTGCGCCAGGCGGGCCTGCGCTACGACCCGGCCACCGACAGCCCGCAACTGATCAACTTCATCGAATCGCTGTCGCTGCGCGCGCTGCCCGACGGCGCCGAGCGCCGCATCGCGCTGCCCGCGGGCGGGGCCTTCCATCAACTGCGCTTCTCGCCGGACGGCAAGCGCTTCCTGCTGAACCGCCGCACCGACACGGCGATCGAGCTGTGGGTCGGCGACGTCGCCACCGGCCAGCTCAAGGCCGTGCCCAAGCTCAAGCTGCACACGATGCTCGAGAACGACTTCGTGTGGCTGAACGACCATGAGATCGTCACCCTCGCGGTGCCCGCCAAACGCGGCCCGGCGCCGGTCTTCAGCGCGCCGCTGGGCCCGTCGATCCAGGAATCGGTGGCCCGCGTCTCGCCGGAGCGCACGCAGCAGGACCTGCTGACCAACCCGCAGGAGTCCGAGGTCTTCGCCTATCACGCGACCTCGCAACTGGTGCGCGTCGACCTCAACGGCGGCGCCGTCCGCACGGTCGGCGAGCCCGGCCTGTTCACCCGCGTGGAGCCGCTCGGCACGTCGGGCCAGTGGCTGACGATGCGCCTGCTGCAGCCGTTCAGCTACCAGGTCGGCTGGGACGAATTCGCGGCGCAGGCCGAGGTGCGCGACGCCACCGGCAAGGTGCTGCCCGTCGGCCGCGTCAAGCTGAAGGAAGGCGTGCCCGCCGAGGGCGTGATCACCGGCCCGCGTCGCTTCTTCGCCTCGTCCGGCGCGGACGCCGCGGTCTATTGGGTCGAGGCGCTGGACGGCGGCGACACGCGCGCGCCGGCGCAGTTCCGCGACCGCCTCATGCGTCTGGACGCGCCGTACACCGGCACGCCGCGCGAGGTGCATCGCCTGACGCAGCGCCTGTCGGGCCTGGCGTTCCTGGAAGGCGGCCGGCAGGCGCTGGTGCAGGACTTCGAGGTGGCCAAGCTGCGCACCTCGACCGAGCTGGTCACCATGGACGGCAGCGCGCCGGCCAGGCGGCTGGTCGAGCGCTCGATGCGCGATCGCTACCGCGACCCCGGCACGCCGCTGACGCGCATGCAGTCGAACGGGCGCCGCGTGGTGCGCGTCGACGGCGGATCGATCTGGTACTTCGGCACCGGCGCGACGCCCGAGGGCGACAAGCCTTTCATCGACCGCCTGAGCCTGGCGGACAACAAGACGACGCGCCTGTTCCAGTCCGGCCGCAACGGCGATGCAGTGCACTACGAGCGCCCGCTGGCCGTGCTCGACGCCGCCGGCGCGCAGGTGCTGACGGTGCGCGAGAGCGCCAACGAGCCGGGCAACGTGATGCTGCGCGGCGGCGCCGCGCTGGCCGACATGAAGCCGGTCACCGACGTGAAGGACCCGACGCCGCAACTGCGCGACATCAAGCGCGAGTTTGTCCGCTTCAAGCGCGCCGACGGCGTCGAGCTGTCGTTCTGGATGTACCTGCCGCCGGGCCACAAGGCCGGCGAGCGCCGCCCGACCTTCGTCTGGGCGTACCCGCTGGAGTACACCGACGCGTCCACGGCGGGCCAGGTCAGCGGCTCGGGCAACCGCTTCAACACCTTCGCCGGCATGAGCCCGCTGATGCTGCTGCTGGACGGCTACGTGGTGCTGATGGACGCGACGATGCCGGTGGTGGGCGACCCCAAGACGGTCAACGACAGCTTCATCGCGCAGATCACCGCCAACGCGCAGGCCATCATCGACAAGGCGGTGGACCTGGGCGTCAGCGACCGCGAGAAGATGGTCGTGGGCGGCCACAGCTACGGCGCGTTCATGACGGCCAACCTGCTGGCCCACACCGACCTGTTCAAGGCCGGCATCGCGCGCAGCGGCGCCTACAACCGCAGCCTGACGCCGTTCGGCTTCCAGAGCGAGCGCCGCACCTACTGGGAGGCGCAGGACGTTTACCAGAAGCTCTCGCCGTTCAACTACGCCGACAAGCTGAAGGAGCCGCTGCTGCTGATCCACGGCGAGGCGGACAACAACTCCGGCACCTTCCCGATCCAGAGCGCGCGCCTGTACCAGGCGCTGGCGGGCACGGGCGGCACGGTGCGCTACGTCTCGCTGCCGTTCGAGTCGCACGGCTACTCGGCGCGCGAGTCGCTCGGCCACACACTGTGGGAGATGAGCGAGTGGATGAAGCGCCAGGTCGGTCCGGGCGCCCCGGTGGCGGGCGCCGCCGACGCCAAGGCGCCGGCCGCGCGCTGACGCTCAGCGGGGGCGGCGCGACGGGGCCGGTCCGCGGCGCGGGCCGCCCGGCCGCTGCGGCCTGGCCGCCGGCAGCGGGCGCGACACGTCGGCCAGCAGCAGGCTGGCGCGCACGAGGCTCTCGACGGCCTCCTCCAGATCGGCGGCCGGCTCCAGGCTCTCGATTTCCTCGAGCAGCGCGTCCGCGTCCTCCAGGTCGTCCGGATCCAGGTGCATGTAGAGCTGCGCCAGCGGCTCGGTAAGCTGCAGTTCGTCCAGCCCCATCAGGCCGGGGAAGATGTCCGCGGCCAGCGCGAAGCCGGCGACCCAGGGCAGCACGGTCTCGGACGGCGACGCGTCCTCGTCGAGCTCGAACACCCAGGGGTCGAACCACTGCCGGTCGGCGATCGCCTGCTTGAGCTCGCGCTCGCGGCGCTGGACCAGTTGCAGCAGCGGCGCGGCGTCGAAGCGCGCGGGCGGCGCGCGGCCCTCCTCGCTGTCGAGCACCCAGCGCCACCAGTCCGCCAGCGGCACCGGCTTGGGCTGCAGGATCACCGCGACCAGGAAGCCGTCCAGCATCGACGCGTCGAGCGGCTCCAGCGGCGCGGGCACGTCGTCCAGCAGGGCCTGCAGCCGATCGAGGTCCTCGTCGGCCCACGCCTCGGGCGGTGCCGACGCGGCGGGCTGCGCGGCTGCCGCGGCATGCCCCGGCGCCCGATGCTGCGGCCCATGCGTGGGCGCGCGATGGCCATGGGCGGGGCCCGCGCCGCGTCCGGTGCCGGGCTTGGCCGGAGGACGGGGGGCGGACTTCGAGGGAGGCTTTTTGGGCGCGGTCATGGGGCGCGATTATCCGGGTCGCGCTTCCGATGGTCGTACTGTCATGACAACCGGCGACGCATGCCGTGCCCAGGCATGCCGAAAGGCACGGTGGGCAGGACAGGCTCTGTTCGGTACCGCACGCAAGGAGCGGTCCGCAGGCGGATTTCCGATTTCATTTCCGCAATGCGGAGCGCTGTTTACACCTGCTGACCATTTATCAGGGGTATCCCACCTCCTGGGGATGTCAGACCCTCAGGGTTCGCCCTAGAGTCCACATCACGCGTTCCCAACGAATCCCTTCGACGGAATGCACCGATCCCAACGACGTCCTTTCTAGGACTTGCAACGCCCGGTCAGCTCGCTGGTCGGGCGTCCTTTTTTGTGGGTCGTGTATTGAGCGATCGCATCCGGCGACACAAGGCAGCCCGCTGCGGGGGGCTCAAAATCCCCCGCCCATCGCCCCCTTCAGGTGGTCGACCAACAGCCGCACCCCCTGCGGGGTGTGGCCGCTCCACGGATGGATTGCATAGATCGCGTCGCCGAAGAAGCCGACCGCGCGCCACCCCGGCAGCACCTCCACCAGCCGGCCCTCGCGCACCGCGTCGCCGACGCTGAAGTCCGGCAGCAGCGCCACCCCCAGCCCCGACAGCGCGCCGTCGCGCAGCACCTCGCTGTTGCTGGCGCGAAGAAGCCCCTGCACCGGCACGCGTATCCGCTGCGGCTCCTGCGCGGCGGGGCGGGCGGACTCGTCGGCGCGGCGCTCGAAGAACCACTGCGCCGGGCCTGGACGCAGATACGGCAGGCAGCGGTGCCGCGCCAGTTCCGCCGGATGCTGGGGCATGCCCGCGCGATCGAGGTAGGCCGGGCTCGCCGTCAGCAGCGCGCGTGAGCCGCAGAGCTTGAACGCCACATGCGTCTCCGGCGGTGCGCTGGTGTGGCGGATGGCGAGGTCGAAACCCTCCTGCGCCAGCGGCACCAGGCGGTCGGACAGGTCCAGCTCGATGCGCAGCTCCGGATATCGCTCGAAGAAGGCCGGCAGCGCCGGCGCCACGTGCTGCCTGCCCAGCGCCACCGGCGCCGTCACGCGCAGCAGCCCGCGCGGCGCGCCGGCCGCCTCGCGCGCTTCGCTCAGGCTGCGGGTCAGCAGGGCCAGGCCGGGCTCCGCCTGCTCGACCAGCCGCAGGCCGGCCTCGCTGAGCCGGACCGAACGCGTCGTGCGCTGCACCAGTTGCTGGTCCAGATGGCGCTCCAGATCCGAGATGCGCTGGCTGACCGCCGCCTTGGACAGCCCCAGCCGCTGCGCCGCCTTCGTGAAGCTGCCCAGCCGCGCGACCGCGATCAGCGCCTGCAATTGCGGCCAGAGCAGCTCATCGCGCGCCTCGGCGCGGGGTGGGGAGATCGAGTCGGTGTCCATGATTGTTCAGTCTATCGAACAATCTGGTCAGCGATCTGGCCTAGGCAGGTGGGGAGGCGATGCCTAGACTCGCTGGATCCCAAGAGATTCCGGAGACTGCCGTGAGCCCCTCGAGCAACCTGCCTTCGACCCCCGCCTTCACCGACGGCGCGGACGTCACGCACTTCATCGGCGGCGAGCGCCGCGCGGCGACGTCGGGGCGCAGCCAGTCGGTCTTCAATCCCGCCACCGGGCAGGTGGCGCGGCAGGTGCAGCTGGGCAACGTCGAGGACGTGGACAGCGCCGTCGCGGCCGCGCAGGCCGCGTTCCCCGCGTGGGCCGATGCGTCGCCGCTGCGGCGCGCGCGGGTGATGTTCAAGTTCCTGGAGCTGCTGAACCAGCACCGCGACCGCATCGCCGCGATGATCACCGCCGAGCACGGCAAGGTCTTCACCGACGCGCAGGGCGAGGTGACCCGCGGCATCGACATCGTCGAGTTCGCCTGCGGCGTGCCGCAGTTGCTCAAGGGCGACTACACCGAGCAGGTCTCCACCGGCATCGACAACTGGACCACGCGGCAGGCGCTGGGTGTCGTGGTCGGCATCACGCCGTTCAACTTCCCCTTCATGGTCCCGATGTGGATGGCGCCGCTGGCCATCGCCACCGGCAACGCCTTCATCCTCAAGCCGAGCGAGCGCGACCCGTCGCCCAGCCTGCTGGTGGCCGAGCTCTTCAAGCAGGCCGGCCTGCCCGACGGCATCTTCAGCGTCGTGCAGGGCGACAAGCAGGTCGTCGACGCGCTGCTGCACCACCCCGACGTGCGGGCGCTGAGCTTCGTCGGCTCGACGCCGATCGCGCAGTACATCTACGAGACCGGCGCCCGCAACGGCAAGCGCGTGCAGGCGCTGGGCGGGGCGAAGAACCACATGGTCGTGATGCCCGACGCGGACATCGAGCAGTCCGTCGACGCGCTCATCGGCGCGGCCTACGGCTCGGCGGGCGAGCGCTGCATGGCGATCTCGGTGGCGGTGCTGGTCGGCGACGTGGCCGACCAGATCGTGCCCCGGTTGGCCGAGCGCGCCAGGACGCTGAAGATCGGCGACGGCATGCGGCTGGACGCCGAGATGGGCCCCATCGTCACGCGCGAGGCGCGCGACCGCATCGAGGGCTACATCGGCCTGGGCGTCGAGGAGGGCGCGACGCTCGTCGCCGACGGCCGCGGCCACGCGGTCGACGGGCATGCCGACGGCTTCTTCACCGGCGGCACCTTGTTCGATCACGTCCAGCCCACCATGCGCATCTACAGGGAAGAGATCTTCGGCCCGGTGCTGGTCTGCGTGCGGGTCAAGGATTTCGCCGAGGCGCTGGCGCTGGTCAACGCGCATGAATTCGGCAACGGCGTCGCCTGCTTCACCAGCGACGGCAACGTGGCCCGCGAGTTCGCGCGGCGCGTGCAGGTCGGCATGGTCGGCATCAACGTGCCGATTCCGGTGCCGATGGCGTGGCACGGTTTCGGCGGCTGGAAGAAGAGCCTGTTCGGCGACATGCACGCCTACGGCGAGGAGGGCGTGCGTTTCTACACCAAGCAGAAGAGCGTCATGCAGCGCTGGCCCGCGAGCATCGCCAAGGGCGCCGAATTCGTGATGCCGACCAGCCGCTGAGCGGCGCGCTCAGGTTCGGCTACGCTTGCCGGATGTTTCCAAGCGGTACGTCCTCCCCTGAATCCGACTCGCCCGCGACGCTCGACGGCCTGCCGTTGAGCGAGCTGCTGGAGCGCGCGCGCGTGGCGCAAGGCCAGGCGTGGCTCGACGATGGGCTCGCGCTGGCCGATGCGGTCTGGCGGCGGGCCGAGGCCGAGGGCTTCATCAACGAGCAGGCCGAAGCCGGCAAGCTGCGCAGCTTCTTCCGCCTGCGCAAGGGCGACCTGCGCGGCATGCTGGAGGCGGGCGAGCGCACGCTGCGGCTGATGCGTCCACTCGGGCCCAGCCCGGCGATGTGCGAGGTGCTGCGCTGGATGAGCCTGGCCGCCTGCGAGCTCGGCGAGTACGAGCAAGGCCTGGCCTGCGCGCACGAGGCGCTCAAGCTGGCCGGCGAGCTGGCCGACCCCCGACTGCACGCGATCGCGCTGAACGGCCTGGGCGCCTGCTTCGAACGCATGGGCGATCCCTGGCAGGCCGAGCGCCTGATGAGCGAGTCCGCCGGACTGCTGCGCACCGAGCCCACGGCGTATGAGCGCGTGGTGACCCTGACCAACCTCTGCACCGTCGCGATCGGCGCCTTTCACTTGCAGCGCGACGGCGCCGCGCCGGAACAGGCGCCGCGCACGCTGGAGCGCGCGCTGGAACTGGCGCGCGAGGCGCGGCCCCATTCCCTGCAGCTCGGCGACCGCTACGGCATCGCGCTGACCGCGTCCAACTTCGGCGAAGTGCTGCTGCAGATGGGGCGCCTGGACGAGGCCGAGCCGCTGCTGCGCGAAGCCCTCGACGAATGCGAGCGGGCCGGCTTCCGCCTGCTCGACTGGCGCCTGCGCTGCATGCTGGCGGAGCTGCAGCTCGCGCGCGGGCAGGCGTCCGCCGCGTGGCAGGCGCTGGAGGCGCTGCGCGAGCAGATCGACCGCCTCGACGGACCGGGACAGGCGGCGCCAGGGGTGCTCGCCGACCAGGTGCCGCTGTTCATCCGCCTGCGTCTGCACCAGACCTGCTTCCGCGCGGCCAAGGCGCTGGCGCTGCTCGGGCCGGCGCTGTTCCACCTGGAGCAGGCCCGGGGGCTGGAGCGGCGCCGGGCGGTGTCCCAGCTGATGGCGCAGTCGCAGTACTTCGTCTCGCGGATGGAGGCCGAATTCGCCGCCGACGCCGGGATGGTCGCCGACCGCGATGCCGCCGCCTTCAAGGACCCGCTGACCGGCCTGGGCAATCGCCGCTGCCTCGAAGCCCGCCTGCCGCCGCTGCTGCGCGCCGCCGAGCAGGAAGCGCGCCCGCTCACCGTCGCGCTGATCGACGCCGACGGCCTGCGCAACATCAACGAGCGCCATGGCAACGACATCGGCGACCGCGTGCTGCAGGAGCTGGCGCAGCTGCTGCGCGAGAACACCCGCACCAGCGACCTGCTGCTGCGCTGGAGCGGCGAGGAGTTCCTCGTCGTGTTTCCCGACACCGTGGCCGATCGCGCCTTCGAGGTCTGCGAGCGCATCCGCGCCAGCGTGTCGGTGCATCCGTGGAGCGAGCTCGCGCCGGGCCTGGACGTGACGCTGAGCATGGGCCTGGCCAGCGCGCCGCCGTACTCGACGGACCAACTGATCTCGCGAGCCAACGCCGCCGTCGAGCGCGCCAAGCACCTGGGCCGCAACCGCGTCGCGCTGGCCTGAAGCGGCGCCGCGTCGACACGGCGCGGCGCCATCGCCGTGCAACGACGGGATACCGCGAGAAACACCACGAGAGCCCGTGACGGAGCGAGCGACGTGCTCCCGTCGGGGCGCGGGCACCACACCTGATCCGCCCTTCGCCCGTTGCCCTTACGAGGGGCCAGGTTTTGCCTGCGGCGCGGTGCCGGCTGTTTCTACAATGAGAACAGTTCTCATCTGGAAGGTAAATCCTCCGATGGGTCTCGGTCCTGACTGCCTGCTGCGAGATCCGCGCGCGGGCGCCGGCCTCCCCGTGCCAGCCTGATTTCCAGCCCCACCGCGTCCCACGGCGATTCGTCGCCGCGAGCGTCACGCGGACCCCGGGCAGGACGCCGCAAGCCCTTCTCCTTCACCAGCCCCTTGGGGCGCGGTGCGCCTGCGCGCGCCGGTACGCGATCCCTCCATGTCTCGCAACCACCTCTCCGTCCTCCCCGTCGCGGCCGCCGTCGCGTTGCTGCTGTCCGGCTCCGTCCACGCCCAGGCTTCTTCCGCGCCGGGCGCCGCGGCCGCTCGCGCCGACGCGGCCGTCGCCGATGCCGGCGATGCCACCGATGCCGCGGACTCTGGCGACGCCGGCAAGGCCTCGGCCGCCGATCGTCGGCGCGCGCTGGACCGCGTCACCATCAGCGCCGCGCGCAAGAAGCTGGAAGGCGCGAGCACGCGCCTGCCGCTGACGGCCCGCGAGACGCCGCAATCGGTCAGCAGCATCGACAGCGAGCGGCTTGAGAACGAGACGCTGATCAGCATCAACGACGTGATGCAGAACATCACCGGCGTGAACGTGTCCTTCTACGACACGCAGCGCCCGCTGTATTTCGCGCGCGGCTTCCAGATCACCGACTTCCAGGTCGACGGCATCCCGACCTACAGCGGCGGCACGAACCAGGAGTACGACACCGTCTTCTATTCCCGCATCGACGTCGTGCGTGGCGCCAACGGCCTGACGACGGGCGCCGGCATTCCGTCCGCGACGGTCAACATGACACGCAAGCGTCCGGAGAAGACCTTCCAGGCCTACGGCGGCTTGATCATGGGCTCCTGGGACCACCACCGCGTGGAGGTCGACGTCAACACGCCGCTGACCCGCGACGGCCGCGTGCGCGCGCGCTTCATCGCCGCGGCGCAGGAGCGCGACTTCTTCCGCGACCGCCACAGCGAGACCAAGACCGCCTTCATGGGCACCGTCGAGGCCGACCTGCTGCCGGGCACCACCGTGACCCTGGGTTACCAGGACCAGAACAACGTGCCCAAGAGCCCGATCTGGGGCACGATTCCGCGCTTCGCGTCGGATGGCTCGCTGGCCAACCTGCCGCGCTCGACGAGCTTCTCGCCGTCCTGGACGCGTTGGTCGCGCCAGAGCGGCACGGCCTACGCGTCGCTGGATCACAAGCTCGGCGAGGACTGGTCGCTGAAGGTCATCGCCAATCACAGCGAGGGCGACTCCTTCAGCCTGCGCACCTACGCCAGCGGCTACGCCAATCCCACCACCGGCGCGGGCCTGAAGCTGCTGGCGGCGGTCGGCAAAAGCTGGGAACGCCGCGACAGCCTCGATGTCTACGCCTCGGGCACGGTGTCGCTGTTTGGTCGGGCGCATGACCTGGTGATCGGCGCCAACGGCGTGAAGACGCGCACCACGACGCCGACGCTGAGCGCCATCAGCGGCTGGAGCTACACCATCCCGGACATCCGCACGTGGGACGGCTCCGCCCCCGCGCCGACCTTCAGCCCCACCGGCGCCAAGCGCATCGCCACCACCGAGCAGAGCGGCGTCTTCGCCACCGCGCGCTGGCGCGTCACGGAGCCGCTGTCGGTGATCACCGGCGCGCGCGTCAGCAACTGGAAGACGGGCACCGACGCGTACAACACCGCCGGCAACTTCACCGCCACGACGGGTGCGTACAAGGTCACCGACGAGGTCTCGCCCTACGTCGGCTTCGTCTACGACCTGGCGGAGTCGGTGTCGCTCTACGCGAGCTACACCGATTTGTTCAAGCCGCAGAACAACAAGGACAAGGACAACAACCTGCTCGCCCCGATCCGCGGCAGCAACACCGAAGTCGGCCTGAAGGGCGACCTCTTCGACAAGCGCCTGGCGCTGTCCTTCGCCGTCTTCGAGGCCAAGCAGGACAACTACGCGGTGCGCGACTCGTCGCAGCTCGAGGGCTCGCTGCCGGACGGCAGCTCCGCCTACATCGGCGTCAACGGCACGAAGACCAAGGGCTTCGAGTTCGATGCGGCCGGCCAGATCGCGCCGGGATGGACCTTGAACGCGGGTTACGCCAACACGCGCATCACCCGCCATCCGTCCGACCTGATCTATGCCAACCTGCCGCGCCACACGCTGCAGCTCAACACCAGCTACCGCATGGGCGGCGCCTGGGAGCGGCTGACGGTGGGCGGGGGCCTGAACTGGCAGAGCAAGGTGACCGGCTACGGCATCGCCCATCCGACGCTGGGCACGGTGACGGTCGATCAGGGGGCCTACGTGCTGGTGAACCTGCACGCCAACTACCAGCTGAACGATCACTTCAGCCTGGGCGTGTCGGTGCGCAACGCGCTGGACAAGACCTACTGGGCCAACCTGGACTACCCCAACTACGGCGACCCGCGCAGCGTGATGGTGAGCCTGCGCGGCCGCTTCTGAGCATGGCGGCGACCGGTGCATCCAAGACCGCCGCGGCACTGCCGTGGCGATATCGCGCGGCCGTGGCGTCGCGCGTGATCGCGGCGCTGGGTGGCGGCTACGCGCTGGCGTCGGCGGTGGCCGCGGCGATCGCGGTGCACGGGCAGCCGTTGCTGTCGGGCAGCCGCTCGGAAGGCGCGATCGCCGGCGCGATGCTGGGCTTCGTCGCCTACGCCGTCGCGTTCATGACCGCCTTCGCCGCGCGCAGCGCGTGGCGCGCGTGGGCCTGGGTGCTCGGGCCGGCGCTGCTGCTCGGCGCCAGCGTGATGAAGGGGGGATGGACATGAGGACCGACGGCGCGCGCGAAGGCCTGCGCCAGGCGATGGCCTGGCTCCACACCTGGACCGGGCTGGTGCTGGGCTGGGTGCTGTTCGCGATCTTCCTGGCCGGCACACTGGCCTTCTTCAAGCAGGAGCTCAACCTGTGGAGCCGGCCCGAGCTGCACGCATTGCCGGCGGCCGGGCCGCTGACGGCGGAGCAGCTCGCGCGCGTCGAGACGACGATGCGGACACTCGCGCCGGGCGCGGCCAGTTGGCACTTCACCGCGCAGGACGAGCGCCGTCCGCTGGCGTCGGTCTTCTACCGCGACGCCCCCGCGAAGAAAGGCCAGCGCGCGCGCTTCGAGCAGCGTTGGCTGGATCCCGTCTCCGGCGAGGCGGTGAAGGCGCGCACCACCTTCGGCGCGGGCGAGTACTTCTATCGCTTCCACTTCGAGCTGCGCTCGGCCCAGCAGAGCCAGTGGATCCTGGAAGGACGCTGGGCCGTCGGCCTGGCGACGCTGCTGATGCTGGTCGCGCTGCTGAGCGGCATCGTTACGCACCGGCGCATCTTCAAGGACTTCTTCACCTTCCGCCCGAAGGCCAAGGCCGCGCAGCGCGCCTGGCTGGACGCGCACAACCTGTGCGGCGTGCTGGCGCTGCCGTTCTACCTGGTCGTGACCTTCAGCGGCCTGATGACGATGCACAGCCTGTACCTGCCAGGCGGCATCGCCGCGGCCTATGGGGACCAGTCGTCCGCCTACTTCGGCGAGCTGAGCGGGGACCCCACGCCTCGCGCCCGCCAACGTGGCGGCGAGGCAGCGGCGGCCCCGCCGCTGCCCACCATCGGCGCCGCCGGCTGGGCGTCGCTGTTGAGGGACTTCCACCGGCGCCTGCCGAATGGTCGCGTGGAAGGCATCGGCCTGCAGCGCGAAGGCGAGCGCGCGGTGGTGGAGATCGGCCCGCACGACGGCGACCGCTTGCAGTACCGCGGACCGCGCCTGGTCTACGACGCGCAGACGCTGACGCTGACGCTGATCCGCAAGTCCGACACCGATCGGCCGGCCGCAAAAACCTACGGCGTGCTCTACGGCCTGCACGTGGCGCGTTTTGCGGACCTGCCGATGCGCTTCATCCTGGCGGGCCTGGGCCTGCTGGGCACCGCGATGATCGCCACCGGCCTGGTGCTGTGGAGCGTCAAGCGGCGCGCCGATGCCGAGCGCCGCAAGGTCGCGGTCGGCGCGGGACACAAGCTGGTCGACGCGCTGAACATCGGCGCGATCGCGGGCCTGCCGATCGCGATGGCGGCGTTCTGCCACGCCACGCGCTGGCTGCCGCTGGACATGGCGCAGCGGCAGGATGCGGAGATCAAGGTCTTCTACGGCGTGCTCGCGCTGGGCTTCCTGGCGGCGGCGCTGGGCGCGCGCTGGCGGCATCTGTTCGTGGCGGGCGCGATCGCGTGGGCGATGCTGCCGGTGATGGACGTGGTCGGCGGATGGCCGTTCTGGCGGGCGATGGAGACGGTACAGGCGGTCAATGCCGGCTTCATCGGCATCGCCGCGCTGCTGGCGGTGCTGGCGTGGAAATGCGGTCGGCGGCGCCAGCCGCCTGCGTTTGCCGCCAAGGTGCCTGGGCCCGCGGCCGTCGTGTCGGGGAAGGGGGCGTGATGGACTTGTTGCATCCGATGCTGTGCTCGTTCGCGGCCTTCGCCGCGCTGTGTCTGGCGATGGAGCGTCATCACGAGGACGCGCTCGACGAGGCGCCCAGCGCGCGGCGCGTGCGGCGATTGAGGACCGTCGCGGTCGTGGCGTTCATCGCGTCGTGGTGGACGGTGATCCCGCGGACGGATGTCGGGATCGCGTGGGTGATGTGGACCGTGCAGCTCACCGCCGGAGCGACTGCCGTGGTGGCGTTGGCGACGTGGTGGCCGAGGCGCTTGCCCGCGGCGGCGATCGCGGTCGGGGCGGCGGGGGTGATGCTGTTGCCGCTCACCGGCATCGGCGGGCGGTGAGGCCTACAAGAAGCAATGTGACGAGCGGGCGTTGCGCTGTCGTGGATCCGACGCACGCCGCCGACCGGGGGCGGTGGCCGCGCGCGTCGCTCGGCATTGCGCCGCGCCTCGGTTCAGTCGAAGGACACGGTCTTCACGATCGCGGCCATGTCCGCCTCCACGGCCGCGTCGCCGGTGCCGTAGCTGCCTCCAAGCACCACGTAGTGGTCCTTTCGCGGAATCGCCCAAAACTCCGCGGTCGTCGGGAATCGGAATCCTGTCGTGGACACATTGACGTAGTTGAGCTTGATATAGCCCGCCTTCTGCCCCTTGAGCGACAGGTCGAGCGGGCCCTTCTCGACTTGCATGTCCTTGAAGTTGGCCTTCAGCATGTTTGCCATCGCTTCGACGATCGCCGCACCCGAGGCGTTGCTCGGCACCGAGCCATACGGCTTCACGTCGACTCGGAATGCCGGATTGAGACCCTGATGAGCGGCCGGGTACTTGGCCACCACTACCAGCGGTGCGCGCATGGCATCGCGCCAGCGCCTTTCCGCCTCAGGGTCGCTCGGCTTGAGCATCTTGGCAAGAGCAAGCGTCTCGTTGGAGGAGCGAATGTGCCAATCCTTCGGTTTGACGATGGAGACGCCCAGCGAGGCGCTTCCGAGTCGCTCTTCGCCAGCGTTCTGCGCGCCCGCCGTCGCGGCGAACGTCATCATCAGACCGACGATCACGCGGCGTTTTTCAATCATGTTTGGTTCTCCCTCGCTCGGTGTTGCTGGATTCGTGCTGGATAGAAAGCGCCGGATCTTATTCAATGGATGTGAAAAAACGCATCGTGGACAGAAGTGTCGTGCGGCGGGTCTGTGCCGCCTCAGGTCCGCCCAGCCGCCTCCTCCACCTCCACCGCCTGCACCACATTCCTCCCTTGCGCCTTCGCCCGGTAGAGCGCCTGATCCGCGCGCTTGAGCACCTCCGCGGCGCTGATGTCGCGCGCCGATGACTCCGCGATTCCGAAGCTCGCCGTCAACGCCCAGTCCTGCCCGTTCCATTCGAAGCGATGCGCCTCCAGCAGCGCCCGGATCCGCTCCGCGACCAGCGCCGCGCCCGCGATGCCGGTGTGGGGCAGCAGCACGCAGAATTCCTCCCCGCCCAGGCGTCCCAGCCGATCCGTCTCGCGCAGGCAAGGCTGCGCGACCATCACCAGCGTCTTCAACGCCGCGTCACCGGCCGCGTGGCCCAGCGTGTCGTTGAGTTGCTTGAAACGGTCCATGTCCAGCAGCACCAGCGCGTAGCCGTGGCCGCGCATCTGGCGCGCGTGCTCCAGGTCCATCGCCTCGGCCAGCGCGCGGCGGTTGAACGCGTCGGTGAGCGGATCGCGCTCGGTGAGGCGGCGGATCTCCAGGATCAACTTCATCAGCAGCAGGAAGGCTATCCAGCCGTTGATCAGCAGCGCCAGCACCAGCGAGGCCCACAGCCACGCGATGTTGAAGGTGCTGTCGACATCGATGTCCGCTGTGCGGCCCGGCGCCAGCAGCGCTTCCACCGGTCGCGCCAGGATCAGCAGCCCGACCACGATCAGCGGCGACGCCAGCGCCAGCGAGGTGCGCGACCGCAGGCCGCGCACGCACAGCAGGCGCCCTGCGTCCAGCGCGGCATACAAGGCCATCGCGCCCATCGCGCCGTACAGCAGCGTCTTGTGCAGCAGCGATTGCTGGCCGGAGGCGAGCAGCGTCGTCGCCGCGCCGATGCCGATCACCGCGCTCAACACGACCACCCACGGTGCCGGCCGCTCGCCGATCAGCGGTACCGCCAGCCGGATCAGCCCGATCGCCGCCAGCGACAGCACGTCGGACCACCAGTAGTGCCCGGGCAATGTCAGCCCGAGCGCGCCGTGCAGCAGGAAGGACGCGGCGAGCAACGCGTTCGCGCCGGCCAGGCAGGCGCAGGCCCAGGGGGACTCCCGCAGCCCGGCGGCGATCATGAGCCAGACCACCGCGGCGCTGGTGAACACCGTCACCAGCGCCGCGATCATCGAGACGGGGTCGGTGGCGTCGATCATGCGTGCGGCTCCACGTCCTCGGCGCTGCGCAGCACGCGATTGCGCCCCCGTGCCTTGGCCGCGTACATCGCGGCATCGGCGCGGGCCAGCGCCGCGCGGCCGTGGGGATCGTCGCGCCGCATCAACGTCACGCCGAAGCTGGCGCTGATCGGCCACACCTTGTCGCCCCAGTCCAGCGGCTGGTCCTGCAACAAGCGCCGCAGCCGCTCCGCGACCAGCATGGCGCCGTCCAGGGGGGTGTCGGGCAGCAGTAAGGCGAACTCCTCGCCGCCGAGCCGGCCGAAGCCGTCCGTGTCGCGCAGCGTCTCGCCCAGCACGCGGGCCAGGTGCTGCAGCGCGGCGTCGCCGCCGGCGTGGCCGAGCTCGTCGTTGATGCGCTTGAAGTGATCGACGTCCAGCACCAGCACCGCGTGGCGCCGTCCGCGATCGACCTGCGCCTGCAGGCGGGACAGGAGCTCCTCGACAGCGCGACGATTCAACAGACCGGTCAGCGCGTCGCGGCGCGTCAGATGGCGCACGCGGGCGATCAGCCGCTGCATGACGAGGGCCACCAGGCCGGTGGCGATCGCCAGATCCACCGCCAGCCGCAACAGCACCAGCGGCGCGTTGTTGGCGAGGCCCTTCAGTCCGAGGCTCGGCGGCAACCATCCGAGCAGCCCACCCGCTCGCCACAGGCAGCCGGCGGCCAGCACGAGATAGGGCAGCACGACCACGCCGGTGAGCCCGATCCGGAAGCCGGCGCCGAGGGCGATGTCCCACGCGGCCATCAGGGCCAGCAGCGCACCGCAGGCGTTGGCGACGACGCGCGCGCCGTTCAGGTCCGGCAGGACGACGGCGGTGGCCGCGAGCGCGACCAGCACGATCGCCACCAGGTCCCACGCGGCGTACCGCACGCGCATCAGGCCGCGCACCCCGGCGGTCAACAGGCCGGCGGCCACGATCGTCAGCGGCAACGCCATCGGCCCCTCCATCGCGGGCGGGATCAGCGGCCACCACGCCAGCGCCAGCAGGCCGTGATACGCCGAGATCCGACGCGACGCGCGCGGCGCGATCCGCAGCACCTGACCCAGCAGCAGCCAGACCACGCAGGCGACGGCATCGAACACGGCGATCACCATCAGCAGGGTGGCGGCGTCGAGGGACGGCATGCGGACCATCATCGCAAAGGGCCCGCGAGCGCACAATCGCGCGCATGACCGCCGATGTCCCCGCTTCGCAGGCGGCGCGTGCCGCCGCGCCGTCCGCCCAGTCGTCCGTCGAAAGGGCCGCCGATCGTGCCTCCGGCGCTCCCGCCGGGCTGGTCGACGGCGACGAGACGCTGCGCGCGGTGCGGGGGCTCGCGCCGCTGTCCCCGGTCACGCTGATCACCGGCGCGGGGCGCGGCATCGGTGCCGCGACGGCGTTGCTGCTCGCGGAGCGCGGGCACGACGTGGCGCTCAACTACCGGCAGGACGCGGGCGCCGCCGAGGCGATCGCGGCCAGTGTCCGGGCCATGGGACGGCGCGCGATGACGGTCCGCGCCGATGTCGCCGACCCCGAGCAGGTCGCGGCGATGTTCGTCGCCGTCGACGAGGGGCTGGGTCGGGTCACGGGATTGGTGAACAACGCGGGCGTCGTCGCGCCGTCGGCCTCGCTGGCCGACCTGTCGCCGGACCGGATCCGGCGTGTCTTCGACGTCAACGTCTTCGGCCTGATCTACTGCACGCAGCAGGCCGCCGCGCGCATGAGCACCGCCAGCGGCGGTCGCGGCGGGGCGATCGTGAACCTGTCGTCGCGGGCGGCGCGGCGCGGATCGCCGAACGTGTATTCGGACTACGCCGCCAGCAAGGGCGCGGTGGACACGCTGACGCTGAGCCTGGGGCATGAGCTGATCGGGCTGGGGATCCGGGTCAACGGCGTGCGGCCCGGCATCATCGAGACCGACATCCACGCCGACAGCGTGCCGGCAGATCAGCTGCGGGCGCGTCTGGGCGAGGCGGCAAAGGGCATTCCCATCGGCCGGCTGGGCCGCGCCGAGGAGATCGCGGAGGCGATCGCCTGGCTGATGTCTGACGCCGCCAGCTATACCGTCGGCGCGACGCTGGACGTGGGCGGCGGGCGCTGAGGCGAGCCGCGGGGCGACTGGCGCGGGACCAAGCGCGGGATGAGGCGCCGCGCCGGGCGGTGGGTCGCGGTGCTCAGCGCCGCTCGACCAGCACCGGCGTCAGCGCCATCGCGGTACGCACGCGTTCGGCGGCGGCGCGGGCGTCCTCGCGGCTGCTGAACGGACCGGCCTGCAGGCGGTGCAGGTTCTTGTCCTTGAAGATGGTCAGCATCGGCGCCAGCGATTCCATGCTGCGCATGAACTGCTCGCGCAGCGACTCCGCGCCCTCCAGTCGCGAGAACGCGCCGAACTGCAGCCAGTAGCCGGATGCGGCGGCGATCTTCATCGGGGGCACCGGCGCGCGCGGGTCCGTGGCAGCGATCGCGCCGGCGGTCGCCGTGGCGACGGCGTCGGCGCGCGATTGACCGGCCGGCGGCAGGTCGCTGCCGGGCGGCAGCGCGGTGACGGGGATCGGGACCAGGCCGGAGGAGGCGACCGCCGCGGAGGGCGTCGATGACGACGGCGATGTCGCTGCCGTCGATGTCGATGTCGATGTCGATGTCGATGCGATCGGGGGCGCCGCCGAGGCCGGCGAAGCGGTGAACGTGGGGGAGGCCGCCGACGGCGGGATGGGCGATGCGGCCGGCGGCGTCGTGGCCCGCGCGGTGCGGGCGGGCACCGGCACCGGCACCGGCACCGGCACGACCGGGGTGATCGGCGGCCGCAGCTGCGCCGTCGTGGTCAGGTCTGGCGCGCCGCTGGGCGAGGCGGCCGCGTAGACCGGCGTGTCGGGCGGAACCTTTGGATCCGGGGACAGCGTGTCGCGGTCGCGCGTCCAGGCGCCGGTGCGGATGTCCTCGTAGGTGATGCGCTCGATCTCGACCGGGCTGACGCCGTGCAGCACGTCCAGCTTGAGGGCGGCGGTGTAGCTCAGGTCGATGATCCGGCCCTTGTGGAACGGGCCGCGATCGTTGATGCGGACGATGATCTCGCGGCCGTTCTTCGGGTTGCGCACGCGCGCGTAGCTCGGGATCGGCATGGTCGCGTGGGCGGCCGTCATCGCGTACATGTTGTAGACCTCGCCGCTGGAGGTCGGTTTGCCGTGGAACTTGCGGCCGTACCAGGAGGCCAGGCCCTTCTCGACGATCGCCTTGTCGTCGACCACGGGCTCGTAGCGCTGGCCCAGGACTTCATAGGGCTTGTTGGGGCCGCCCTTGCGGATCGACTCCAGCCTGGGCATGGCGTCGGGGACGCGCTGCAGATCGGGCGGGATGGTGGCCTCGGGGCCGTCCCGGTCGGGCCAGGAGGAGACCTTGGGACCGCCGGGAACGGGACGGCTGGGGGCGGGACCTCGACTGGCGCAGGCGGCCAGGATCAGGGCACACGTCAGGACGGCCAGGCGCTGGCCGGCGGGGCGGGCTTCAAACATGGGCGCAACCCTAGCAACGCGGCGCGGTTTTGCCAAGGGAAGGTCTGCACGGCGCCTCGCGGCTGACGCGGCCCCGATCCGGGATGCGCTGCAAGGCGCCGACCGCAGCCATCCGACGCCATGGCGAGGAGCTGCCGTGCCGCAGAGCGCCCGAAGCGGGGCTGCGGCGGCTGTGGGGCGCCATGCAGACCTTCCCAAGGGTATGCTCCACGCTCGTTTTTCCGTCGTATCGACCGCACCGCCATGAGCACCTACATCTTCCCCCCAGCGCCCCAGGCCGCCGTGGCCGTGCGCGGCACCGACGCGCAGTACGCCGTCAGCCGGATCTTCTGCGTCGGCCGCAACTACGCCGCCCATGCGCGCGAGATGGGCAGCGACCCCGACCGCGAACCGCCGTTCTACTTCACCAAGCCGGCCAGCGCGCTGGCCCCGTCGGGCGGCACCATCCCCTACGCGCCCGGCACGAAGAACCTGCATTACGAGATGGAGCTGGTGGTGGCCATCGGCAAGCCGGTCTTCAAGGCCACGCCCGAGCAGGCCGCCGACGCCGTGTGGGGTTACGCCGCCGGGCTCGACATGACCCGCCGCGACCTGCAGAACGAGGCCAAGGCCATCGGCCGCCCGTGGGACCTGGGCAAGGGCTTCGAGCATTCGGCCGTGATCACCGCGCTGGTGTCGCGCGCCGAGCTGGGCGAGCTGTCCAAGGGCGCGATCACGCTGTCGGTCAACGGCGTCGAGAAGCAGCGCGGCGACCTGTCCGACATGATCTGGAGCATCCCCGAGCTGGTGGCCAACCTGTCCCAGTTCTATCACCTGGAGCCGGGCGACCTGATCTATACCGGCACGCCGGAAGGCGTCGGTCCGGTCAAGCCGGGCGACAAGATCGTCGGCGTGATCGAGGGCTTCGGCGAGCTGACCCTCACGATCGGCGACGCCGAGTAAGCAGGACGGCGTCGGCGATGTTCGATCACAACGAGACCCTGGACGAGGCTCGCGCGCGCAACATCCGCGACGCGCTGTTCGAGGACATCGGCGTCAGCGACTGGACCGCGCGGCTGGTGCCCGCGGACCGGCGCGTGAAGGCGTCGGTCCGTGTGCGCGAGGCGGCGGTGCTGTGCGGCCGCGACTGGTTCGAGGGCGTGTTCAAGGCGCTCGATGCGTCGTCGGCGATCGAGTGGCTGTACGACGAGGGCGCCGACATGGCGGCCGATACCGTTGTCTGCCGCATCGAGGCCGACGGCCGCGCGCTGCTGTCGGCCGAGCGGCCGGCGCTGAACTTCCTGCAACTGCTGTCGGGCACGGCGTCCGTCACGCGGGCCCATGCGCGCGCGATCGAGGGCGCCAGTCCCAACCCGAACGGCTGCGCGGTGCTGGACACGCGCAAGACGCTGCCCGGCCTGCGCCTGGCGCAGAAGTACGCGGTGCGCGTGGGCGGCGGCGCGAATCAGCGCCTGGCGTTGTACGACGGCATCCTGATCAAGGAAAACCACATCGCCGCGGCTGGTGGCGTCACGCAGGCGCTGAAGCAGGCGCATGCGCTGAATGCCGGCGTCACCGTCCAGGTGGAGGTCGAGACGCTCGACCAACTCCGCGAGGCATTCGCCGCGGGCGCGGTCAGCGTGCTGCTGGACAACTTCACCGAGGCCATGATGCGCGAGGCCGTGGCCGTCACGGCCGGTCGCGCGCTGCTGGAGGTCTCCGGCGGCGTCGCCATCGACCAGCTCCGCTGGATCGCGGCGACGGGCGTGGACAGGATCTCCGTCGGGCGGCTGACCAAGGACGCGAAGGCGGTGGACTACTCGATGAGGGTCGAAGGCTGATCTAAGTCGGTGACCCCCGTCGTCTCGGCAAATCGGCGCCATATCTGGCGCCGAACCTTTTTCTGACACTGGCTGTCTTCTCAATTGCAGGAGTCAGCAAGTATGGAAGCGAGCAATGATGGAACGGTCCCAGACGCGAACGTGGGAACGCTTCGCGAGATCCTGGATCGATGGACAGTCACCAAAGCCTGTCTCGTCTTGAACGAAGTAGAAAGCCGCCTTCGGCTCCTGGCCGAGTTGCGGGGAAAACTGGACAAGGTGGGGGCCGACGAGGTCCATGAGCTTCAACCGCTTTTCAAGCGAGGGCTCTGGATGCTTGGACCGCAGTTCGAGTCCGCCGAGTTCACGGCCAATCTGGGCATGACGCGTGTGGTCCAGCGCCTGTTCAAGAACCCTCTCGGCGTGGCATCCCGTCGTCGGCCGGATTTTGTCGTGCTGACCGACAGCAGTGTCGGGCTCTATTCCTGTCCCTCGTTCAATGACGGACACGAAGTGGATGGCTCCGAATGTGTCGTGGTCATCGAGTTGAAGACCACCGGCCGACGGCTCTGTCGCGATGATCGCGAGCAGGTTTGGAGCTACATCGAAGAACTCATCGCGATTGGCTACATCAAGCCCAGTACGCGAGTTGATGGCTACATCTTTGGCGACCAAATCGCGCGCGGCGAGGATCGCGTCACTTCCTACACCGACAAGGTGAAGATTCGCCCGATGCTCTACGACACCATCCTGGCCCGAGCCCAGTCACGGCTGCTGAATCTCTATCGGGAGGTCAAGAACGCGCCGTTTCTGACGGACATGGCACCGGAGAACCCTCGGCGGCCGGAGTCCGTGACGGCCGCGCGCGCGAGCCTCGAAGCGGCCTGAGCCGATGAACAGGGCCGGCGCGGGCACTGGGACAGTGCCCGCCACACCAATCTTGTGCGCAGACCTGGTGCGTCCTGGTCCTTCTGCCTTGCATACAAGATCGATGTACCCATGAGGCGGTGGTCCGGCCGCGCTGGCACGGAAGCTGCAAAGCCTCGTGCATGGGCACCACCGCCACCGACATCAGCCAGCGCATCATCGATGCGGTCCTGGCGCAGAAGCTGGCCCCCGGCACGCGGCTGGGGGAGCAGCAACTGGCGTTGCTCTTCGACTGCAGCCGCACCGTCGTCCGCGAGGCGCTGACCCGGCTCGCCGCGCGCGGCATCGTGACGGTCAGCGCACGGCGCGGCTGGTATCTGATCGCGCCCTCCCGCGAAGAAGCCCGCGAGGCCTTCGAGGCGCGCCGGGTCATCGAGCTGGGCCTGCTCCGCGACCGCCGCCCGCTCGACAAATCCGCGCTCACGCGCCTGAAGAAGCACCTCGCGCAGGAGAAGGCCGCGGTGCGTGGCGACGATGTCGGTGCGCGCAGCTTCCTGCTCGGCGACTTCCACGTCTGCCTGGCCGAATGCCTGGGCAACAGCCTGCTCGCCGACACGCTGCGCGACTACACCGCCCGCACCACGCTGATCGCGATGCTCTACCAGTCGTCCCACGACGCGGCGCAATCCTGCCAGGAGCACGTCGCCATCGTCGCCGCGCTGGAGCAGGGCGACGCCGGGCGGGCCGAGGCGCTGATGGCCGAGCACCTGGCCAGCGTGCAATCCGCGCTGCAACTGGAAGCACAGGCCGACGACCCGCTGCATCAGTTGCGGCAGGCGCTGACGCCGCTCACCCCGCCGACCCCTTCCTCGACCGCGCGCCGCGCGCGGGCCTCGCGCCGCGACGGCGCCGAGGCCGACCCTCCCCCCGCCGCCTACCTAGGAGCCTTGTTATGAGCCACGCCGTCCGTCAGTCCGTCCATGCCTTGTCGCGCCGCCTGCTGCTGGCCGGCGCCCTCGGTCTCCTCGCGCTCGGCGCGCAGGCGCAGACCGCGCTGGACACGATCACCAAGGCCAAGACCATCAAGATCGCGGTCCCGACCGACTACCCGCCCTATGGCTTCGTCGGTCCGGACATGAAGCCGCAAGGCCTGGACGTCGCGATGGCCGAGCTGATCGCGGCCAAGCTGGGCGTGAAGGTCGAGCTGGTGCCGGTCACCAGCGCCAACCGCATCCCCTACCTGCAGACGAAGAAGGCGGACCTGGTTATCTCCACGTTGGGCAAGAACCCGGAGCGCGAGAAGGTGATCAGCTTCAGCTCGGCCTATGCGCCGTTCTACCAGGCGGTCTTCGCGTCCAAGAGCCTGGCGATCAAGAGCTTCGCCGATCTGGCCGGCAAGTCGGTCGCGGTGACCCGCGGCGCGATGGAGGACCAGGAGCTGGCGAAGGTCGCGCCGACATCGCTCGAGTTCAAGCGCTTCGAGGACAACAACGCGACGATCGCCGCGTTCGCCGCCGGCCAGACGCAGGTGCTGGCGACCAGCGCCGCCGTGGCCGGCAACCTGATGCAGCGCCAACCCGGCCTGAACATCGAATACAAGCTGCTGCTCAAGGACAGCCCCTGCTTCGTCGGGGTCGCCAAGGGCGAGGACGCGCTGTTGACCAAGGTCAACGCGATCATCGCGGCGGCCAAGCAGGCCGGCGAGCTGGAAGCGCTCTCCAGGAAGTGGCTGGGCCGCGGCGCGGGCGACCTGCCGCTCTGAGCGAAGCGCCGCCCGTCCGGATGCCTCGCCGCTTCACCCGTGATGCCCTTTCGCCCTGCCATGGCGATGACTGAACACTCGTCCACCGGGAGCCGCCCATGATCGAGTTCGACTTCGGCGCCGTCCTCGCCGAATGGCCATTGCTGTTGCGCGGCCTGGCGTGGACGGTCGGGCTGACGCTGGTGGCCGTGCCGTTGGGGCTGGTGATCGCGACGCTGGGCGCCTGGGCGCGGGCGTGCGGCGCGACCTGGCTGCGACGGCTGGTCGGCGTGTACGTGGAGTTGCTGCGCAACACGCCGTTCATTGTCCAGCTGTTCTTCGTCTTCTTCGGGCTGCCGTCCCTGGGCGTGAAGCTGTCGCCGCAGACGGCGTCGCTGATCGCGATGACGCTCAACCTCGGCGCCTACGGCACCGAGATCCTGCGCGCCGGCATCCAGGCCGCGCCGCGCGGCCAGTGGGAGGCCGCGCGCAGCCTGGCGCTGAGCCCCGCGCAAGCCTTCCTCCGCGTGATCCTGCCGCCCGCGTTCAAGCGCGTGTGGCCGGCGATGACCAGCCAGATCATCATCGTGATGCTGGGCTCGGCGGTCTGCGGGCAGATCTCCACCGAGGAGCTCAGCTACGCCGCCAACCTGATCCAGAGCCGCAACTTCCGCGCCTTCGAGGCTTTCATCATCGCGACGCTGATCTACCTCGCGCTGGCCATGCTGACGCGGCGCGTGCTGCGGTGGGCGGGGCCGCGATGGTTCTTCGGCGCGGGCGCGACGGCGTCGCGGCCCGCGCTGTGGCGGCGTCTGGCCGGCGCCACGACGGGAGATCGCCATGGTTGAGTTCACCCTCTGGGACATCCTGCGCAACCTGGCGCTCGCGATGCGCTGGACGGTCGCGCTGTCGCTGATCGCGTTTGTCGGCGGCGGGCTGGTCGGCGCGGCGCTGCTATGCCTGCGGCTCGGCCTGGGACCGCGCACGCGGTGGGCGATCGGCGCCTACGTGCAGCTCTTCCAGGGCACGCCGCTGCTGATGCAGCTGTTCCTCGCCTACTTCGGGCTGGCGCTGCTGGGCATCGAGGTCTCCGCCTGGACGGCGGCGTCGCTGGCGCTGACGCTCTACACCAGCGCCTACCTGGTCGAGATCTGGCGCGGCTGCGTCGAGGCGGTGCCGCGCGGCCAGTGGGAGGCGGCGCGCAGCCTGGCCATGAGCTTCGGCGAACAACTGCGCCACGTGATCCTGCCGCAGGCGCTGCGCCTGGCGATCGCGCCGACGGTCGGCTTCCTGGTGCAGGTCATCAAGGGGACCGCGCTGGCATCGGTGATTGGCTTCGTCGAGCTGACCAAGGCGGGCGGGATGATCGCCAACGCGAGCTTCAAGCCCTTCCTCGTCTTCGGCTTCGTGGCCCTGTTCTATTTCGTCCTGTGCTTTCCCGTGAGCCTGGTCGCCCAACACCTCGAAAGGAAGCAGCATGGCCGCCTTGCCTGAAGCCCTCGCGCCGTCCTCCGTTCCCCTGTCCGTGCCGGGTGTGCCCATCGTGCGCATCACCGCGCTGCGCAAGTCCTATGGCAGCAACGAGGTGCTCAAGGGCATCGACCTGGACGTGATGCGCGGCGAGGTGATCGCGCTGATCGGCAAGAGCGGCTCGGGCAAGAGCACGCTGCTGCGTTGCATCAACGGGCTGGAGCAATTCCAGGACGGCTCGCTGCGCGTGGCCGACAAGCCGCTGCTGCACGAGAGCGCGATGGCGATGCGCGCGCTGCGGCAGCAGGTCGGCATGATCTTCCAGAGCTTCAACCTGTTCCCACACCTGAGCGTGGGCCGCAACGTGATGCTGGCGCCGACGCTGGTCAAGCGCCGCGGCGAGCGCGAGGCGGCGGAGCAGGCCCGGGCCCTGCTGGCCCGCGTGGGCCTGGCGGAGAAATTCGATGCGATGCCGGACCAGCTGTCCGGCGGTCAGCAGCAACGCGTCGCCATCGCGCGGGCGCTGGCGATGGAGCCGCAGGTGCTGCTGTGCGACGAGATCACGTCGGCGCTCGACCCCGAGCTGGTCGGCGAGGTGCTGCGCGTCGTCGAGTCCCTGGCGCAGGAGGGCATGACGCTGCTGATGGTCACGCACGAGATGAGCTTCGCGCGCAAGGTGGCGGATCGGGTGATCTTCATGCACCAGGGCCGCGTGCACGAGATCGGCCCGCCGGCCGATCTGTTCGGCTCGCCGCGGACGCCGGAGTTGAGGCAGTTCCTGTCGTCGTTGCAGGATTGATTTCCGGATGCGCGCAGGGGCATTGCGGGGGCTCGTATCGTCGTAGCAACGGCAAGTTTGCGAATGAAAATTGAATGACGCCGTTCAATCCCAGCGAGGATGACGCATTGCTGCAGACCTGATGCAAAGACAAGTTGATTTCGTGAGAGGCCCGTAGGAATCGGGATCCGAGGGCGCTCGGCGTCGCTAGAGTGACTGCCCTATGACGCAGCGACACTCCCTCATCGGCACCGGTCTCTATCCCCTCACGCGGGCAGCCCGCATCTTGGGGGCCGACGTGCGTCGCGTGCGACGCTGGCTCAAGGGGTACACCTGCAGGACACGGAATGGCGTGTCGACATCGCCGCCGCTGTGGACGCTGCAGTACGCCGACGACGAGGAGCTCGGAGACGCCTATGTGCTGGGCTTCAAGGATCTGCTGGAGCTGCGGATGGTCGCGCGTCTGGTGGCGGAAGGCGTGTCGCTCCAGGCGGTGCGGGCGACCATCAAGGTGGCGCGTGAGCAACTCGGCGACTACCCCTTGCAGTCCAAGCGCTTCCTGAGCGACGGAAAGCGGATCTTCATGGAAGCGGTCGGCGGGACGGGGCAACGTCCGCGACTGCTCGACGTGCGTGGCCGCCAGTTCGTGTTCGACGACATCGTTCGGCCCTCCCTGTTCGAAGACGTCGAGTTCGATCGACACGGCCATGCGGTGCGGTGGTTCCCCGTGCCGCAAAAGCGACTGATCGTGCTCGATCCAGCGCGACGATGTGGGCAGCCCATCCTGTTGTCGTGCAACGTTGCGACAGACACCCTCTTTTTCTCCTACCTTGCGGAGAAGGGGGCGACCGACTTCGTGGCAGGCATCTGGCATGTGACGCCACGTGAAGTGATGGCCGCCGTCGAGTTCGAAAGAAGGATAGCGGCATGAAGTTCATGTTCGACGCCAACCTCTCGACTGACCTTGCCAAGGCGATCGGAGCGTTGTCCAGGAAAGAGCATGTCGTGGAACGTGTCATGCACGTCGAAGAGCTCTTCCCGAAGAACACCGACGATGTCGTCTGGATTGGTCGGCTCAAGGAGCACGGCGCTCACTGGGTTGTCATCACCAATGACAAGCTGAAGAAACAGCAAGGATCTGAGAGGGCGCTGATCAATCGCAGTGAGTTCATTGGCTATGTACTTGATCCCCAATGGGGGCATCACGGGTTCTGGTCCATTGCGGAACGACTCGTCGATTGGTGGCCCATCATCCTTGAGCATGTGAAGACGGCGAGGGCGGGTCTCTATCGGGTGCCATGGAAGACCGGATCCGCGCGTCGACTGACTTCCTTCTGAGGCATGACCCCTGGCTAGACTCCAATCGCAAACACGCAGGAGTCCCGCCATGCCCACCCGCCGCGCCATCCTCCGATCCACGCTTGCGCTGTCCTCCGGCGCGCTGACGGCGACGTCGTCGATGGCGCCGCGGGCCGCCGCCACCGGCAACCCCGTCCGCGATGCCGAGCTCGCCTTCGCCGCCACGATGGCCACGCGGGACTTCAAGGCCTTCGGTGAATTCGTGGCCGAGGACGCGGTGTTCATCAGCGGCAACAAGCCCCTGCGTGGACGCACCGCGGTGCTTGCCGAATGGAAGCGCTTCTTCGACGGCCCCGAGGCGCCCTTCGAATGGGCGCCTGATCTGGTCGAGGTGCTGCCCGATGGCAAGCTCGGCTACAGCACCGGGCCCGTCCGCGTGAAGGGCAAGCTGGTCGCGCGTTTCGCGTCGACCTGGCGGCGTGAGGCCGACGGGCGGTGGCGCGTGGTCTTCGACAACGGCAGCGACGTGTGCGATTGCAAGCAGTCCGGCTGACGCCGAACCCCAGCGCTCACTTGAACCAATCCTCGTCCGGCAACTGCTCGAACACCCGCTTCAGGCCGCCGCCCCAGCCCTGACTGATCGTCGTGAAGTAGGGATCGTCCTTGGTGATGCGGTGCGGCTCGGCCGGCGCGAAGCTGTCGGTGCGGTAGAGCAGCATGTCGATCGGCAGGCCCACCGACAGGTTGCTGCGGATCGTCGAGTCGAAGGAGATCAGCGCGCACTTGGTCGCCTCGGCCAGCGAGCTGTCGAAGTCGATGACGCGGTCGATGATGGGCTTGCCGTACTTCGATTCACCGATCTGCAGATAGGGCGTGTCTTCCGTGGCCTCGATGAAGTTGCCTTGCGGGTAGACGTGGAAGATCCGCGGCACCTCGCCCTTGATCTGGCCGCCGACGATGAAGTTGCCGCCGAAGTCCACGCCCTGGTTCAACTGGCCGTTGCCCTCGCTGTCGCGCGCGACGACCTCCTTCAGCGTGCGGCCCACCAGCTCCGCGACGTCGTACATCGATGTCAGGTTCATCAGATGTCTTCCTTCCTTCCCCGCGCGCTGGCGCAGCAGGCTGATCACGCTCTGCGTGGTCGCCAGGTTGCCGGCGGTGAGCAGCGTGACGAGGCGCTCGCCCGGCTGCTCGAAGACATTCATCTTGCGGAACGTGGCGATCTGATCGACGCCCGCGTTGGTCCGGGAGTCCGACGCGAACAGCAGGCCGGCACGCAGCCGCATGGCAACACAGTAGGTCATGGGGCGAAAGGTTAGCGCATCACTTCGGTGCCGCACCGGCGGTGTGCGCCCTCATTGCTGATCGGACGTGCCAGGCTTCACGAGCACTTCCGCCCGCATCGTCTCCAGCCCGCCTCCCGTGCGCACCCCGCGTACCGGGCACGCGTCCAGGTAATCCGCGCCGATCGCGAGCTTCACGTACCGCCCATCCGCGAGGCATTGGTTGCTGATGTCGTATCCCAGCCAGCCGCCCGCCATGCCGCCCGCCGCCTTGCCGGCCATCTCGCCGGCCCTGTCGCCCGCGACCGACGACGCCTCCGGCAGCCGCACCTCGGCCCAGGCGTGGCTGGCGACATGCGCGAAGTCCGTCGCCAGGTAGCCGGAGACATACCGCGCCGGCAGCCCCAGCAGCCGAGCGCAGCAGACGAAGACCTGCGCATGGTCCTGACAGACGCCGCGGCCGGTCTCGAAGGCCTCCGCCGCCGGCGTCGCCGCGTCGGTGTAGCCCTTCAGATAGGGCATGCGGTCGCCGATCGCCGCCATCAGCGCCATCAGCGCGGCATGCGGATCATCGCGCGCCGCATCGGCGAAGGCGGCGGCGAAGCGGCGCAGCGGCTCGTCGGCACGCGTCAGCGCGCTGTCGCGCAGGAACAGCGGCGCGGGCAATTCGTCCCGTGGGTCGGGCCGCGGCAACGCGTCGTCGGTGACGACCTCGCCCATGGCCCGCAGCAGGATCTCCCGGCGCGGGCCGTCCAGGCTCAGCACGTGCATGGTGTTGCCGAAGGCGTCCCGGCAGACGTTCGCCGGCGCCGGCAGGGCCAGCCCCCAGTGCAGCACCTGCACGCCCCGCGCGGGGCGCGGCGTGAGGCGCAGGTACTGCACGCTGCGGGCAAGCGGCGCGTCGTAGCGGTAGACGGTCTCGTGGGCAATGTGCAGGTGCATGGCGGGCCTCGGTCACTGGGCCTCGAAGTAGGCGCGCTGGATGTCCAGACCCAGGCGGGCCGAGTCCTCCAGGAAACCGGTCAGCCACGGATGCAGGCCCGTCTCCAGGATCTCGTCCACCGCGCCGTACTGCAGCTTCAGCGCCAGCTCGCCGGCGCGCTGCTTGACGCGTCGGCCCGCGTCGGCATCGCCGCCGCGGGCCTCGATCTCCGGGAGGATCTCACGGATCTCGTCGCAGCAGGCGCGCAGCGAGCGCGGCACGTCCGGGCGCAGGATCAGCAGCTCCGTCACGAGCCGGCCGTTCAGGCTGTCCCGGTACACCGCGTGATACGCCTCGAAGGCCGACAGCGAGCGCAGCAGCGCGTTCCACGCGTAGAAGTCCGGCGCGCTGTCGCTGGGCACGTCCACCGGCGCCAGCGTGTCCACGGCCGGCGCGATCAGCTGCGACTTCACGTCCAGCAGCCGCGCGGTGTTGTCCGCGCGCTCGATGAAGGTGCCCAGCCGGATGAAGCTGTAGGCGTCGTTGCGCTGCAGCGTGCCGTAGGTCGCGCCGCGGAACAGGTGGGAGCGCTCCTTCACCCAGTCGAAGAAGGACGACGGATCGACCACGCCGCGCCGCGCCAGCTCGCGCGCCTCCAGCCAGCTGGTGTTGATGGCCTCCCACATCTCGGCGGTGATCTGGCCGCGCACCGCGTGCGCGTTCTCCCGCGCCTGCCGGAAGCAGGACAGCACCGAGGCGGGGTTCTCCAGGTCGATGCCCATGAAGCGGAACAGCTGCTCGGCGCTCAGCCGCGCGTGGCGCGCCTGATAGGCCTCGAGCGTGCCGGTGATGGCCAGGGGGGCGGCGAGCTCCGTCGCCGCGCCGCGCGATTGCGGCAGCAACGACAGCGAGTGCGTCACGTCGAGCATGCGCACGAGGTTCTCGGCGCGCTCCAGGTAGCGGCTCATCCAGTAGAGCTGGGCGGCGGTGCGGCTGAGCATCATCAGTTCTCCAGGATCCAGGTGTCTTTCGTCCCGCCGCCCTGCGACGAATTGACGACCAGCGAGCCCGCCTTCAACGCCACCCGCGTCAGGCCGCCCGCCACCATGTTGACCTCGCGGCCCGACAGCACGAACGGCCGCAGGTCGATGTGGCGCGGCGCGATGCCGCGCTCGACGAAGGTCGGGCAGCTCGACAGGCACAGCGTCGGCTGCGCGATGTAGTTGGACGGGTCGGCCTTGACCCGTTCCTTGAAGGCGGCCACCTCCGCCGCGCTGGCCGCCGGGCCGACCAGCATCCCGTAGCCGCCGGCGCCGTGCACCTCCTTCACCACCAGCTCGGCCATGTGGTTCAGCACGTGGTCCAGGTCCTGCGGCTTGCGGCACTGCCAGGTCGGCACGTTGTGCAGGATGGGCTCCTCGCCCAGGTAGAAGCGGATCATGTCCGGCACATACGGGTAGATGGACTTGTCGTCAGCGACGCCGGTGCCGATCGCGTTGGCCAGCACCACGTGGCCCTGCTTGTAGACCGAGAGCAGCCCCGGCACCCCCAGCATCGAATCGGCCCGGAAGGCCAGCGGGTCGAGGAAGGCGTCGTCGATGCGGCGGTAGATCACGTCGACGCGCTTGGGCCCGACGGTGGTCCGCATGAAGACGAAGCCGTCCTTGACGAACAGATCCTGGCCCTCGACCAGCTCCACGCCCATCTGCTGGGCCAGGAAGGCGTGCTCGAAGTAGGCCGAGTTGAACGGACCCGGCGTCAGCACCACCACGGTCGGGTTGTCCGCCGGGCTGGCCTGGCGCAACGTGCCCAGCAGCAGCGCCGGGTAATGCGCCACCGGCGCGATCGAGTAGGTCGCGAACAGCTCCGGGAAGAGCCGCATCATCATCTTGCGGTTCTCCAGCATGTAGCTGACGCCGGAGGGCACGCGCAAGTTGTCCTCCAGCACGTAATAGCCGCCGTCGGAATGGCGGATCAGGTCCACGCCGGTGATGTGGGCGTAGATGCCCAGGGGCAGGTCCAGCCCCTGCATGGCGGGCTGGTACTGGGCGTTGGCGAAGACCTGCTCGGCGGGGATCAGGCCGGCCTTGACGATCTCGTGGTCGTGGTAGATGTCCCACAGGAAGCGGTTGAGCGCGGTGACGCGCTGGCGCAGGCCGCGCTCCAGCATCCGCCAGTCGTCGGCCGGCACGATGCGCGGCACGGTGTCGAAGGGGATGAGCCGCTCGGCCCCGGCCTCGTCGCCGTAGACGGCGAAGGTGATGCCGACCTTGTGGAAGAGCAGGTCGGCTTCGGATCGCTTCTTGGCCAGGGCGTCCGGCGTCTGGGCGTGCAGCCAGTCGGCGAAGGCCTGGTAGCTGGTCCGGATCGCGCCGCTTTGCAGCAGCATCTCGTCGTAGTGGCCGGTGGCCGGCAGGGTCAACGCATGCATGAAGTCTCCAGGGGCGAGCCGCGACATGGGCGGCCGGACGGGGCGTTGCAAGGCGCGTGCCCAGGGTCGGGGACCGCTGACGCAGGCGTGGGGCTCAGCTTGACCGGTTTTGGTGCGGTTGCAAAGCCCGCCCCGTGCCTGTGCCTCGGCCGCGCCCGGCCGTGGTGCAGGGGCAATATCCCGCGTTGCGCGTCGGCCGGGCAATCGCTACAAATGCCGCGATGCACAACGACTCCCAGGCGCTCCCGCCCCCCGGCTCCGCCCCGTCCGGCCGGCCGGAGCCCACCTCCTCGTCCGACCCGCTCGGCGCCGCGTTGCCGCGGGGCTCGCGCGCGTCGCTCGGCCGCTGGCTCACCGCGATGGTGCTGGCGGCGGTGGCCGTGGCGCTGCTCAGCTCGGCGCTGCTGATCGAGAACTTCGCCCGCGCCCATGCCGAGCGCCGCGCGGTGGAGTCCCTGCGGCAGGTCGCCGTCGACTTCCGCGACGCGCTGGACCGCGGCATGGCGCAGCAGTTCAAGGAAGTGAGGGTGCTGGCGCAGCTGGAGCCCTTCCGGCGCTTCGACGATCCGGAGGCGATGCGCCGCGCGCTCGACCAGGTGCAGATCGGTTTCGACCACTTCGCCTGGCTGGGCGTGACCGATGCGCAGGGGCGGGTGGTCGCGGCGGCGGGTGGCCTGCTGGACGGCGTGGACGTGTCCCGGCGGCCGTGGTGGCAGGGCGCGCGCAAGGGCGCCCCGTTCGTCGGCGACGTCCATTCGGCGCTGCTGCTGGAGAAGCTGCTGCCGCGCCAGAGCGAGCCCTGGCGCTTCGTCGACTTCGCGGTGCCGCTGCTGGACGGCCGGGGGCAGCTGCAGGGCGTGTTCGGCGTCCACCTGAGCTGGAGCTGGGCGCGGCAGATCAAGAGCGAGCTGATCGACGCCACGATGGCCTCGCATCAGGCCGACGCGCTGGTGCTGGGCCAGGGTGGGGCGGTGATCCTGGGGCCGTCGGACCTGGAGGGCAAGACCGTGCCGATCCGGCCCGAGGAGGGCGTCGGCCTGCGTCACCACGAGGCCGACGGCGTCGAGTACTTCGCCGTCAGCGTGCCCAGCCAGGGCTACGGGCCGTATCCGGGCCTGGGCTGGACGGTGCTGGTGCGGCAGCCGGTGGCCCTCGCGCTGGAGGACTACTACCAGCTGCGCCGCCAGATCGTGCTGAGCGCCGTGTTGCTGCTGGCGGCGGCGGTGCCGGTCAGCTGGTGGCTGGCGCGGCGCATGAGCCGCCCGCTGGACGAGCTGAGCCGCGCCATCGCCCGGCGCCACCACCTGGGTGACGATGCGCTGCCGAGCGTCGGCGGCTACCGCGAGGCGGCGATGCTGTCCAACGCGCTGCAGGAGTTGTCCCGGCGCCAGGCGGCCCAGGACCGATCGCTGGCGGAGCTCAACGCCTCCCTGGAGCAGCGGGTGGTCGCGCGCACCGAGGAACTGCGCGACGCGCTGCTGCGGCAGGAATCCAGCGAGCGCCGGCTGCGCACGATCACGGACAACCTGCCGGTGCTGATCTCCTACATCGACGCCGACCAGCGGGTGCGTTTCCTCAACGCGACCTTCCACGGCTGGATGGGCATGGCGCCGGAGCAGGCGCTGGGCCGCACCCTGTCCGAGGTGATCGGGCCGGTGCTGCACGAGCAGCGCGCCGACTTCCTCAAGGGCGCGCTGGCGGGCGTGCGGCAGCGTTTCGAGACGCGGTCCGAAGCCAACGGCGTCGCCCGGGACCTGCTGGCCGAGTACGTGCCGGACGTCCGGCCCGACGGCACGGTGGCCGGCGTCTACACGCTCGCGACCGACATCACCGCGTTCAAGCAGGTCGAGCGGGAGCTGGACCGGCTCAGCCGCGTCGACCCGCTGACCGGCCTGCCGAACCGGCGCCAATTCGAGTCGCGGCTGTCGGAGTCGCTGGCGCGGACGCGGCGCGGCGGCCGCACGCTGGGGCTGATGTTCCTGGACCTGGACCACTTCAAGCAGGTCAACGACACGCTCGGACACGCGGCCGGGGACGTGGTGCTCAAGGTCTTCGCCGACCGCGTGCGCGGGGTGATCCGGGAGACGGACCAGCTCTGCCGGCTGGCCGGCGACGAATTCGTGCTCATCCTGGAGAACCTGGCCGAGCCGCGCGAGGCCACCCTCGTGGCGCAGAAGGTGGTAGAGGCGGTGCGGGTCCCGCTGGCGCTGTCCGGTACCGAGCTGCGCCTGTCGACCAGCATCGGCGTGGCCTGCCATGACGGCGGCGACGAAAGCGAGGTCGCGTTGCTGGGCCGTGCCGACGACGCGCTCTACGCGGCCAAGGACGCGGGGCGGGATTGCTGGCGGTCGGCGGACTGAGCGGAGATCGGAAGATCGGGAGGTCGCGAGCTGCGAGCCATGAGCCATGAGCCATGAGCCATGAGCCATGAGCCATGAGCCAGAGTTGCGAGTCGCATGGCCAGAGCAAAGAGCCGAGCGCGATATCGCGTCGGGCCGCCGACGATCGGGTGTAATGCGCGGCATGGCGACTTCCTCTTCTTCCTCTTCCAGCGCCGCCCGCAAGCCGGAGCTGCGGCTGCGCATGCGGGTCACCGTCGGCGACGTGATCGCGGTCGGGCCGGGCAAGATCGCGCTGCTGGAGGCGCTCGACGAGACCGGCTCCATCACCGCGGCGGCCAAGTCACTGGACATGTCCTATCGACGCGCCTGGCTGCTGATCGACGAGCTCAACCGCGCGCTGAAGGAGCCGGCGGTGGCCACCGCGGCCGGCGGCGCCAAGGGCGGCGGCAGCGCGCTGACTGCCAGCGGCCACGCGCTGGTGGCGTTGTACCGGCAGATCGAGCAGACCGCGCTGCAGGCGTGCAAGCCCGAGATCCGGCAACTCATGAAGCTGCTGGCGCCCTGAGCGGGCCACCATCGCTCGCCACCGCCACCGCCACCGCCACCGCCACCGCCACCGCCACCGCCACCGCCTTGCGTCGCGCCGAGACAGGGCAGGGCAGGGCAGGGCAGGGCAAGCCAAGGGCTTGCCTCCCCCAGGCCACGCCATATCCTGGGATATATTGCGGACCTCTTTTGCAAGCCGCCTCGGAGGGCCAATCCATGCGTTGGAATCGTTCGATGAATACCGCCCGCCGCGCCGCCGTGCTGACCCTGGCCCTGATGGCCGCGGGCCTGGCGCAGGCGGCCGACGTCACCGTCTCCGCGGCGGCCAGCCTGACCAACGCGTTCAAGGAGCTGGCGCCGGCCTTCGAGGCCGCCCATCCCGGCACCAAGCTGCAATTCAACTTCGCCGCGTCGGACGCGCTGCTGGCGCAGATCGCCAAGGGCGCGCCGGTCGACGTCTTCGCGTCGGCAGACCAGGAAACGATGGACAAGGCGCAGCAGCAGAAGCTGCTGGTCGACGGCACGCGCCGCAACTTCGTCAGCAATGCGCTGGTGGTGATCACGCCGCTGGAGGGCGGCGTGGCGCTGAAGGCGCTGGCGGACCTGCAGCAGCCGGCCGTCAAGCGCGTCGCCATCGGCAAGCCCGAGGGCGTGCCGGCCGGTCGTTACGCCAAGGGCGCGCTGGAGGCGGCCAAGCTCTGGCCCGCCGTCGAGCCCAAGGCCGTCTACGCGCAGAACGTGCGCCAGGCGCTGGACTACGTGTCGCGCGGCGAGGTCGAGGCCGGCTTCGTCTACGCCACCGACGCCCTGGTGCTGAAGGACAAGGTCCGCATCCTGTTCAGCGTGCCGACAGAGACGCCGATCTCCTACCCCATCGCCGTGACCAACGTCGGCCCGAACGTCGAGGGCGGCAAGGCGTTCCTGACCTTCGTCGCGTCGCCGGCCGGCCAGGCCGTGCTCGCGAAGTACGGCTTCCAGAAGCCCTGAGCGTCGGCTCGACGGCTGAACGGAAACGGCGCGCCACGTGGATCAAGCCTGGATCGCGCTGGCGCTGTCGTTGAAGGTGGCGGGCTGGGCCACGGCGCTCAATCTGGTGCTGGGCGTGGCCGCCGGCTTCGCGCTGGCGCGTTTCCGCTTTCCGGGACGGGAGCTGCTGGACGCGATCCTGACGCTGCCCATGGTGCTGCCGCCGACGGTGCTGGGCTACTACCTGCTGGTCGTGATCGGCCGGCGCGGCTGGCTCGGCGCCTGGTTGTGGGAGCACTTCGGCATCAACCTGATCTTCACCTGGCAGGGCGCGGTGATCGCCGCGACGATCGTCGCCTTCCCGCTGGTGATGAAGTCGGCGCGCGCGGCCTTCGAGGGCGTCGATCCGCAACTGGAGCGGGCCGGCCGGGTGCTCGGCCTGGGCGAGTGGGCGCTGTTCTTCCGCGTCACGTTGCCGATGGCCTGGCGCGGCGTGCTGGCCGGCGTGCTGCTGGCCTTCGCCCGCGCGCTCGGTGAATTCGGCGCCACGCTGATGGTCGCCGGCAGCATTCCGGGCAAGACGCAGACGCTGTCGGTCGCGGTGTACGAGGCGGTGCAGGCCGGCCAGGACGACACCGCCAACCTGCTGGTGTTGATCACGTCGGCGACCTGCGTCGTGGTGCTGTTGCTGGCGGGCCGGCTGGCCGGATCGAGGCCCGCGACATGAGCTTCGACGTCCGCATCCGCAAGCATGTCGAAGGCGGCGGCCGCCGCTTCGATCTGGTCGTCGAGTTCCGCACCGACGCCCGGCGCACGGTGGTGCACGGCCCCTCCGGGGCCGGCAAGAGCCTGACGCTGCAGGCGATCGCCGGCCTGCTGCGGCCGGACGAGGGCACCATCCTGGTCGACGGCCAGCCGGTCTTCGACAGCGCGTCGCGCGTGGACGTGCCGGCGCGGGAGCGGCGGCTCGGCTACCTGTTCCAGGACTACGCGCTGTTCCCGCACCTGACGGTGCGGCAGAACATCGCCTTCGGCCTGACGCACGGCTGGCTCAATCCGTCGCGGCGCGACGGCGGCGCCGCGGTCGACCGCTGGCTGCAGGCCTTCGAGCTGGAACGCGTCGCGCAGCAGCGGCCGCACCAGTTGTCGGGCGGCCAACGGCAGCGCACGGCGCTGGCGCGCGCGCTGGTCAACGAGCCGCGCGCGCTGCTGCTGGACGAGCCCTTCTCCGCCCTCGATCCGGACCTGCGCGGGCGCATGCGGGCGGAGCTGGACACGCTGCTCGACCGCATCGGCATCCCCATGCTCATGATCACGCACGACCCCGAGGACGTGGAGCGTTTCGGGGACCGGCGGATCCGGTTGACCGACGGGCAGGTGACCACGTCCTCTGTCTGAAGGACAACGCGGATTGCGTGACGACCCCGTCCCCTCAAGAATCGAGGGCGATAACAAGGGGAACACGCACATGGCGGAACAACAAGAGCAGCAGGTCCAACCACCGCTGAACACGCCGCTGTCGCCCGGCGTCAGCCACTGCGACCTGGTGATGAAGGGCGGCATCACCAGCGGCGTGATCTATCCGCGGCTGGTGTCCGACCTCTCGGCGCAATACGTCTTCAAGAACATCGGCGGCACCTCTGCCGGCGCAATCGCCGCCGGGGCCAGCGCGGCCGCGGAGTATGGGCGGCAGCACGGCAATGCCGGCGCCTTCGCGGCCCTGGCGAAGCTGCCCGAGATGCTGGGCGAAGCCTTGCCCGGCGGCCGCACCCGCCTGTTCACGCTGTTTCAGCCGGTGCCGGCGTTGCGGCGCCACTTCGACGTGCTGGTCGGCGCGCTCAACAGGAAGCCGGTGGCGGCCGTGGCCTCGGTGCTGACCGGCATGGTCGCGATGCAGCTCGGCCTGACGCTGTTGATCGTGCTGGTCGGCGGGCTGTTGCTGGCGCCGTTCCTGCATCTGCTGGTGCCGTCGCTGGGCGGCGTCTGGACGCTGGTCGCGGGCGTGGCGGCGCAGGCGGCGATCGTCGTGCTGCTCCTGCTGCTGGCGAAGCTGGCCGCGAGCGGGAAGGGCGTATGGTTGCTGAAGCTCGTCATCCTCGCCGTCGTGATCGCGGCGGTCGGCGCGATCTGGTGCCGACGCGAGGAGGCGCTGCTTCTGATCGGGGCCGCCGCCGGGCTGCTGGCGGTCGCCGCGTTGATCGTGGCGGTGCTGGTGGTGGCGGTCGCGTGGCTGTTCACCAGCGGCCTGCTCAAGGGCTTGAAGGGCAACGGCTACGGCTTCTGCGGCGGCCTCACGCAGGCGGACAACGGCGGGCTGAGCGCGCTCACCGACTGGCTCACCGGCTACTTCAACGACCTGGCCGGGCTCAAGCCCACGGACCCGCCGCTGAGTTTCGGCCAGCTGTGGGGCACCGACGACCCCGCCAAGCCGCGCGAGATCAACCTGGAAGTGATGACCAGCGCGGTCAGCCAGCAGATGGTCTACAGCGTGCCCTTCCGGCCGGGCACGCCGACGTTCTTCTACGACCCGACGGAATGGGCGCGGCTGTTCCCGAAGACCGTCATGGACGCGCTGGAGCGCGCCATCGTCGCCGACCCCGAGGGCGACAGCGGCGACAAGCCCGAGCCCGGCACGGTCGTGGTCAACCTGGACGGCCGACCGCTGCGCCGGCTGCCGGGGCGGGCGCATCTGCCGGTGGTGGTGGCCATCCGCATGAGCCTGAGCTTCCCGGTCCTGCTGTCGGCGGTGCCGCTGTATTCGATCGACTGGTCGCTGAAGGAGAACAACGATCGGAAGAAGCAGATCCGCGAGCTCCCGTCCGAGGCCGAGCGCGCGCGCCTGCCGCTGCGCGCGACCAAGATCTGGTTCTCCGACGGCGGCATCGGCAGCAACATGCCGCTGCACATGTTCGACGCGTTGCTGCCGCGGCACCCCACCTTCGCGGTCAATCTCAAGAAGGAGCACCCGGACTATCCGATCGTCACGCCAGAGATTCCAGACAACGCCGGCGGCCGGGTCTATCTGGCGGAGAACCCCTCGGCCGGCCGCTTGCGCCATTGGCAGGACCCGGACCTGGAGCGCGAATACACCGTCGGCGGGAGCAACCCGCGCAAGTCACCGGGCGGCGGCCTGGTGGGTTTCCTGCTCAGCATCGTCGACACCATGCAGAACTGGCGCGACGAGATCATGTTCCCGGTGCCCGGCTTCCGCGACCGGATCATCCAGATCAGCCAGAAGCCGTCCGAGGGCGGCCTCAACCTTGACATGCCGCCACCGACGATCGCCGCGCTGGCCGGGGCGGGCGGCATGGCCGCGCTGCGGCTGGTGAAGCGCTTCCACGCGTTGGGATCGACGCCCGCGCTGGGCTGGGAGCAGCATCGCCGCGACCGCCTCGCCACCTTCCTGGGGGTCATGCAGCCGGGCTGCGTCTCGCTGGCGACGACGCTCACGCCACCGTCGGGCTGGCTCTACCTGCTGGACCAGTCCAGCAAGTACGACCCGGCGATGAAGGCCGAGGCGGAGCGATTCGTCCTCGGCGTCATCGATCTGGGCGATCGCGCCCAGGCGCGGCCGAGCGGCGACAAGATCCTGCTGGACATCGGCGCGCCCAAGCCCATCCCGCAGGTCCGGATCGTGCCGCGCATCTGACGGCGCCGGCCCGCTACACCTCCTTCCGCCGGTCCGCGTGAGCATTTCCACTGAATCGCGTGGCGGCGTTCCCACGCGGCCGTGACGGACGCGCCAGCGCGGTGGCGGCGGACGGGCCGTCGTGCCAATAATCCGCGCACGCCGAGGCCCGGACTCTCCCGCCGGGCCGGTATCGAAGGAGCCGCCCATGTCTTCCGCCCTGACCTCGCACAGGTCCATCGGTCAGCGCCTGGGCCTCGTCCAGGCCGTCGTGCTGTTCATCGCGCTGATCGGATCGGCGCTCGGCTACTGGGGTCTGAGCCGCGTCGCGGCGCAGACCGCCGCGATGTACGAGGACTCGATCGTCACCGAGCGTGTCGCCGCCGACTGGTACCGCAACGTCTTCAACGGCGCGACGCGCACCACCGCGATCGCCGCCAGCGCCGACGCCGGCCTGGCGATCTACTTCGCGCAGCAGGCGGCCGAGTCGACCAAGGCCTCCACCGAGCTGCAGCAGCGGATGGAAAAGCTGCTGACCAGCCCCGAGGAGCGCGCCAACTTCGAGAAGGTCGTGCAGCTGCGCAAGAACTACATCGCCGCGCGCGACATCATCAGCGACGCGAAGAAGCAGGGCGACATGGCGCGCGCGAAGCAGGTCTTCGAGCAGCAGTTCCAGGCCGCCGCGAAGGATTACCTGGACGGATTGCGCGTCGTGGTCCAGCAGCAGCGCGACCAGCTCGACGCCGCGCTGGCGGCGCTGCGCGAGACCAACCAGCGCGCCCGCTGGGCGCTGGTGGCCTTCGGGCTGGTGGCGCTGGTCGTGGGCGGCGCGCTGGCGACATGGCTGTCGCGATCGATCACGCGCCCGCTGGGCCAGGCGGTGGACGTGGCCGACGCCATCGCGCGTTTCGACCTGACGCACCGCATCGAGACCGGCGGCAACGACGAGACCGGCCAGTTGCTGCGCTCGCTGGACGTGATGCAGCGCGCGCTGCTGAAGTTGATCGGCGAGGTGCGCGGCTCCACGGACAGCATCAGCACCGCGAGCGCCCAGATCGCCTCCGGCAACATGGACCTGTCAGCGCGGACCGAGCAGACGGCCTCCAACCTGCAGGAGGCGGCCGCGTCGCTGACCGAGCTGACCGGCACCGTGCGCCAGACCGCGGACGCGGCGACGACGGCGAATCAACTGGTCAGCTCCGCCTCGTCCACCGCGCAGCGCGGCGGCGCCGTGATGGGGCAGGTGGTGACGACGATGGGCGACATCAGCGACAGCTCGCGCCGCATCGCCGACATCATCGGCGTGATCGACGGCATCGCCTTCCAGACCAACATCCTGGCGTTGAACGCCGCGGTGGAAGCGGCGCGCGCGGGCGAGCAGGGACGAGGCTTCGCGGTCGTCGCGAGCGAGGTGCGCTCGCTGGCGCAACGCAGCGCCGAGGCGGCCAAGCAGATCAAGACGCTGATCGCCACCAGCGTGGAGCGCGTCGAATCGGGCTCGCGGCTGGTCAGCGACGCCGGCAGCACGATGAACGACATCGTGACCAGCGTGCAGCGGGTCACCGACATCATCGCGGAGATCAGCGCCGCGTCGCAGGAGCAGAGCGACGGCATCAACCAGGTCAACGCCGCCGTCGGCCACCTGGACCAGATGACGCAGCAGAACGCCGCGCTGGTCGAGGAAGCCGCCTCGGCGGCCGAGAGCCTGAAGGATCAGTCGCAGCGGCTGTCGGGGGCGATCGCGGTGTTCAGGCTGGCTTGAGGCCGGCCCGAGGCCGCCGTCGCTCAGCCCTGAAGGCTGGGGCCCCAGTACCACCCGGACTGCCGCAGCTTCTGCCACTGCGGTGCCGAGCAACTGCCGTTGGTGTCGTTGTCGAACCACATCCGCACATGCTTGCGGGTTTGATTCGCCAGCAACAGCGTCGCCAGGATGCCCTTGCATGCGGCCGGCGTCACGTTGAAGGCCGGGTTCTCATTGAGAGAGCAGACCGCCTGCCAGGACATGCCGCCGCCGTCGAAGGTGAACGACGCGTTCACTTCCCCATTGGGGTCGACGGTGACCTGGTCGACGCTGCCGGAGCAGTTGTAGCTAGCGGCGTTGGCGAGCACTGGCAGAACCAGCAGCAGCGCGAGGGCACGAGACGGTTTGATGAGCATGAGCTTCCTCCCTGATTGGCGATGTCGTGACGGCGCGTTTTGTAGCAGCTTTGGCCAGCGGCAGGAAGGCTCCGCGGGAGCCGGGGATCGCGCCCGTCAGGCCTTCACGCGTGCAAGGCATTCGGCCTCGCGCTCCGGCGTCAGCGCGGCGACGAGCTTCGCGCCGTCCCAGTCCGTGTCGCGCGGCGCGGTCGCCCACGCCAGCGTGTCCGTGACCGACGCCAGGACGGGACGTGTGGTCAATCCCGCCGCGTAGGCGCGCCTGGCGTCCGCGAGCAGCATGCCGCCGTACGCCGGGTCGCTCTCGGGCAGCCACAGCGGCAGGCCGGTCCAGGGCACGACGTCCATCGCCAGCAGCGTCTCGTCCGGCACCCAGGTGAAGCGCGCGTCGCTGGCCGGCGCGGCGTCGAGGCAGGTGTCCAGCAGCTCGAGCATCGGCAGGCGATGACCGATCGCGTTGAAGGCGCCCGTCGCACGCGATTCCGCCAGCGTGATGCAGAACAACGCGAGGTCGCGGGCGTCGATGAACTGGACCGGTCGCTCCGGTCGCCCCGGCGCGAGGATCTCGCCGCCGCGCGCGACGCGCGTCGGCCAGTAGGTGAAGCGCCCGGTGGGATCGTGCGGGCCGACGATCAGGCCCGGCCGGACGATGGCGTGACGATCGGGCAGGGCGCGCGCCAGCGCTTCCTCGGCGCGGGCTTTCAGCGCGCCGTAGCCTTCATGGCCGGCGGCGAGGGCGGTCGACTCGTCGTAGACCTTGCCGGGCTCGAAACGTCCGTAGGCCGAGATCGACGACACGAACACCACCTGCGGCGCGCCCGTGTCCAGCGCCGCCAGCGTGCGGTCGATCTGGGCGGGCGTGAAGGCGCTGCAATCGATGACGGCGTCGAAGCTCCGGCCGCGCAGCGCGCTCATGTCGCCGTCGCGATCGCCGATGAGCCGCTCGACCTCGGGGAACAGGCCGCGGCCATGGCGGCCGCGGTTCAGCATGGTGACGGCGTGACCGCGCGCGAGCGCGGCATCGATGACGTGGCGGCCGAGGAAGACGGTCCCGCCGAGGATGAGGAGGCGCATGGGCGCCGATTGTGGGCCGATGCCGCGCCGGATGCCGGAGGGCACGGAGGCTCCGGACCAACGACGCCGGCCGCCCCTCGCGGGGGGACCGGCGCCGCGTCCGTCAATCCCGCTCCGGCGCCTTGCCCGTCGTCTTGGCGGCGCGCAGGAAGTCGAAGTCGACGCCCTTGTCCGCCTGGGTGACGGTCTGCAGGAACAGCTTCCGATAGCCGCGGTCGGCGGTCGGCTCGACGACCGGGTTCTCCGCGGCCCGTTTCGCGAGTTCCTCATCGGAGACCAGCAGCGCGATCTCGCGCGCCTTGACGCTCAGGCGGATGCGGTCGCCATTGCGCACATGGGCCAGCGGGCCGCCGACCGCCGCCTCCGGCGTCACGTGCAGCACGATGGTGCCGAAGGCGGTGCCGCTCATGCGGCCGTCGGAGACGCGCACGATGTCCTTCACGCCGGCGCGCGCGAGCTTGCGGGGGATGGGGATGTAGCCCGCCTCCGGCATGCCGGGGGCTCCCTTCGGCCCGATGTTCTTCAGCACCAGGATGTCGTCGGCCGTGACGTCCAGGTCGTCGCTGTCGATGCGATTGGCCAGGTCCGCGCTGTTCTCGAAGACGACGGCCCGGCCTTCGTGCTCCATGAGCCTGGGGTCGGCCGCGGACTGCTTGATGATCGCGCCGCCGGGCGCCAGGTTGCCGCGCAGCACCGCCAGGCCGCCCTGCGGGTAGATGGGCTGGTCGAAGGGCCGCACGACGTCCTGCGCGAAGCCGTCGCCCGCGCGCTCGATCTCCTCGCCCAGGGTCCGGCCGGTGACGGTCAGGGCCTCCAGGCGCAGCAGCGGCTTGAGCTCGCGCAGCAGCGTGGCCATGCCCCCCGCCGCGTGGAAGTCCTCCATGTAATGCTGGCCCGAGGGCTTCAGGTCCAGCAGCACCGGCGTCTCGCGGCCCATGCGGTCCAGCCCGGCCAGATCGATGTCGATGCCCATGCGCCCGGCGATGGCGGTCAGGTGCACGATGCCGTTGGTCGAGCCGCCGATGGCCAGCAGCACGCGCAGCGCGTTCTCGAAGGCGGCCGGCGTCAGGATCCTGTCGATCGTGAGCCCCTGGCGCGCCAGCGCGACGGCTTGCGCGCCGGTCTGCTCGGCGATGCGGATGCGGTCCGCGGTCACGGCGGGGGGCGAGGCGCCGCCCGGCACCGTCATGCCCAGCGCCTCGGCCACGCAGGCCATGGTGCTGGCGGTGCCCATCACCGAGCAGGTGCCGACGCTGGCGACCAACTGGTTGTTGACGTCCGAGATCTCCTGCGCGTCGATCTCCTCCGCGCGGTACTTGCCCCAGTAGCGGCGGCAGTCGGTGCAGGCGCCGACGCGCTCGCCGCGGTGGCTGCCGGTCAGCATCGACCCGGTGATCAGCTGGATCGCCGGAATGCCGGCCGACGCCGCGCCCATCAACTGTGCCGGCACCGTCTTGTCGCAACCGCCGATCAGCACCACCGCGTCCATCGGCTGCGCGCGCACCAACTCCTCGGTGTCCATGGACATGAGGTTGCGCAGGTACATGCTGGTCGGCGCCGAGAAGCTCTCGTGCACCGAGATGGTCGGGAAGTCCATCGGCAGCCCGCCGGCGAGCATGATGCCGCGCTTGACCGCCTCCAGCAGCTGCGGCATGTTGCCGTGGCACGGGTTGTAGCTGCTGCCGGTGTTGGTGATGCCGATGACGGGGCGGTCCAGCGCGTCGTCCGAATAGCCCGCGCCCTTGATGAACGCCTTGCGCAGGAACAGCGAGAAGCCCTGGTCGCCGTAGTTGGTCAGGCCCTTCCTGAGGCCCTCGGGGCCCTTGGCGGCGTCGGCGCCATGGCTGTCGTCGTGGTCGTGGGGGTCGTTGGCGTCATTGCTCACGATGGTTCACTCGTCTGCCTTGATGTTGGCCGCGGCGATGACGCGGGCCCATTTCGCCACCTCGCCCTTGAGCCGGTCCTGGGCCGCGGCCGGGGTCAGCGGTGCCTGCGGGATGACGCCCTGCTGGGCCAGTTGCGCCTGGACCTCGGGCTTCTTGAGGCCCTTGTAGATGGCGCCGTTCAGGCGCTGCACGACGTCGGCCGGCGTGCCCGCGGGCACCAGGACGCCGAAGGTGGAGGTCACTTCGAGGGCGGGGAATCCCGCCTCGGCGGTCGTTGGCACGTCGGGCAGGTTGGGGTCGCGCGTCGACGCGGCGACCGCCAGCGGCGTGAGCTTGCCGCCCTTGATGAACTGCAGCACCGCCGGCACGGTCTCGGCCATGAACTGGAGCTGGCCCGCGATCAGGTCGGTGACGGCGGGGCCGCTGCCGCGATAGGGGATGTTCTCGGTCTCGAGCTTGCCCTGCAGCTTCAGCATCTCCGAGGCCATGCGCTGCGGCGCGCCGGCGCCCGACGAGCCGAAGGACACCTTGCCGGGGTTCGCCTTGACGTAGGCCACCAGCTCCTTCAGCGACTTGGCGGGCACCGAGGTGTTGGCCACGAAGACCAGCGGCACGCTGCCCACCACCGCCACGGTCTGGAAGTCCTTGACCAGGTCGTAGCGGACCTTGCCCTTTTCCAGCGTCGCGATCGTCGAGTGCGACGTCATCGCACCCATCAGGATGGTGTAGCCGTCGGGCGCTGCCTTGGCCACGGCCTGCGCGCCCAGGTTGCCCCCCGCGCCGGCGCGGTTCTCGACGATCACCTGCTTGCCCAGGCCGGTCGAGAGCTCCGCGGCGAGGATGCGGCCGATGATGTCCGTCGCGCCGCCCGGGGAGAACGGCACGATCATCGTGATGACCTTGTCCGGATAGGGCGCGGCGTGGGCGGTGCCGGCGAAGGCGAGCGCGGAAGCGGCGACGGCGGTCGCGAGGATCTGGCGGCGATGGATGCCGGTGGTGCGGGGCATGGAGTCTCCTGGTCGTTATGGGGGCCAATGGTTGGTCAAGGAGGACCGGAGAGCAATTTGGTTCCCATTGCTTCAGATCAAAAAATTCCTTATGTTCGACCTTCCAGGAAAAACAGGGTCGAGGGGGCGCCGGCATGGATCTGCGATACGTTCAGAGCTTCGTCACGACGGTGGAGTGCGGGTCGATCGCCGAGGCGGCGCGCCGGCTCGACATGACCGCGCCCGCGGTCGCCGCGCGCCTGAAGGCGCTGGAGGACGACCTGGGCGCGCAGCTGGTCCGCCGGTCGGGACGCGCCGTCAAGCCGACGGCGGCGGGGCTGAACATCTTCGACCGCGCGCGCAACATGCTGCGCGAGGAGCGCGATCTGCGCGCGCTGGCCAACGAGAAGGTGCAACTGGGCGAGCTGCGGCTCGGGGCGTTCGTCTCGGCGCTGACGACGGTGCTGCCGCCGGTGCTGCGGCGCCTATACGCGAGCCATCCCAACCTGTCGGTGTCGGTGGTCTCGAACGCGTCCACGGAGCTGGTCCGCATGGTGGCGGCCGGGGACCTGGATGCCGCGGTCGTCGTCGAGCCGCAGTTCGCGATTCCCAAGACCTGCGAGTGGCGCGAGCTGATGACGGAGCCGCTGGTCGTCGTCGCGCCGAAGGAGCTGGCGCGACGCGACGCGCATGACCTGCTGCGGACCGAGCCCTTCATCCAGTACGACCGATCGGTGCTGGGCGGACAGCTGGCGGACCGCTATCTGCGCCAGCACGGCCTGACCCCTCATCGGCGGCTGGAGATCAACGGGTTGATGTCGATCGCCGCGATGGTGGATCAGGGGCTGGGGATCTCGTTGCTGCCGGACTGGTCGGCGCTGTGGTCCAGCGGGTTGTCCATCCAGAAGGTGCCGTTGCCCGGCACCGCGCCGATGCGCAAGAGCGGCTTCGTTTGGAGCGCCCACAGCCCGCGGGCGCCGATCGCGCGCATGTTCCTGGAGCAGGCCGAGGCACTGTTCTCGCGGCCGAAGAGGAAGGCGCGCTGAGGGCGGCGTCGGCACGACGGCGCGCGACGCGCGGTCCGGAAAGCAGATCGGGACCGCGAGGGTCCCGATTGGTTGCGAGCCGCGGTCCCAACGGGACGGCCAGCTCGGCGAATTCTGGTGCGACCGGCAAGAATCGAACTTGCGACTAAGCCTTCGGAGGGCCCAATGATATCCACTTCACCACGGTCGCGGCGAAGCGCGCATTCTAGCCTTGTTCCGCGGCCTCCCGGCCGAAGCCGCCAACACCGCGTCGCGGACTTGCGCGTTCCGACCCTCGCCGTTGCACCGCGCCGTCAGGCGGCGGCCCTGACGAAAGCCCCAGGGTGGGGCGGCGAGGCGCTGGCTATACTGCGCCGATTTGCTGCCCCCGGTCCGCGTCGGAGGACCGTTTTCCACTGCGGGAACGCATCCGGAAACACCTCCCGAAACGCGCCGCGACGCGGACCCGAATCTGCTGTCTTCGATTCGATTTCACTGCCGACATCCACGAGGAATTCATGAGCGGAACCCAGGATCACGCCCACGCCCAGGACACGCACGCTGAAGCACACGACGCCCACGAGGGCCCGATCAAGACGCCCAAGCAGCTCGCCGTCGCTGTCTTCTTCGCGTTCGTGATCCCGATCGTGATCATCGTGATGCTCGCGAACTACGTCTCCAGCGAGGTCAAGCCCGCCGCCGGCAGCACCGGCCTGGACGAGCAGGCCGTCGCCGCCCGCATCCAGCCGGTCGGCAGCATCGAGCTCAAGGACCTCTCCAACCCCGCCGCCATGAAGTCCGGCGAGCAGGTCTTCCAGGCCCAGTGCGCCGCCTGCCACGCCGCCGGCGTCGCCGGCGCGCCCAAGTTCGGCGACGCCGATGCCTGGGGCCCGCGCGTGAAGACCGGCGTCGACGCGCTGGTGCACTCGGCCCTGAAGGGCAAGGGCAACATGGGCCCGCAAGGCGGCGGCGACTTCAGCGACTTCGAGATCTCCCGCGCCGTGGTCTACATGGCCAATCACGGCGGCGCCAAGTTCGACGACCCCAAGCTGCCCGCCGCGGCCGCATCCGGCGCGGCGGCCGATGCCGGCGCCTCGGCGCCCGCCACGGCGGCGTCCGGCGCCTCGCAGTAACACCCCCGGCGCGCGCGCCGATCCCCGAAGCCGGCCTCGCGCCGGCTTTGTCGTTTCTGGAACGCGGGAGCCGCGGGTCGCCACGCCATGGCGCTACCGCACCCGCCACGACACGACACGACACGACGCGACACGACGGCCTCATGGGGCCTCCCCGTCACAGCATGAGCGCATCCGCTCGCACCGATGAAGGGGGAAGAGGCCCGCGGCGGAGTGCGCCCGGGGGTCAGGCCTTGCCTGGAGAAGCGATCGACCGGGGCGCTTCGACCGGATCGAGCACCACGCCGTGCCTGGCGATCAACGCCGCATGCGTGCTGTGTGACAGGGCCCAGCGTCCCGCCTCGATCGCATCGGCGGCCGGCCCCATGTCCTGCGTGTGGACGAGGCCCAGCCCCAGGTCGGTCTCCAGGAACAGCCGGTCGGCCTCGTCCAGCACCGCCGCGGCGACCCGCGCCTCGCGATCGGTGTGGCTGAGCACGCGGCCGTCCGGCTGCAGGCGCCAGACCCACGGCGCGGCCTCCAGTTGCAGGTAGACGCGCTGCGGCCCGTTCTGGAAGAACCAGGCGCCGTGCTCGTCCGCGCCGTAGTTGCGGTGGATGAAGCTGATCAGCTTGTCATGCACGATGCGGCTGCCCTTGACCCGCGGGAACGGGCCGGCCGCCTGGATGCGCTCGTCGCGCATGTACCAGTCGCCGCGCGCGTCCAGCGCCAGCCAGCCGTAGCAGTGCGGCACATTGGGCCATTTCTTCAGCGCGGCTTCGACGATGGCGTCCATCTGCGGTCTCACTTCCGTGTCATGGGTCCGATCGGCGGCGGGCTGGACGCGCTCACAGCCGTGCCGCGAACCAGTCGGTCACGCGCTCCGGCATCGTGCGCACGTGGCCGGGCGGACGGCCGGACGGGAAGCCCACGTGCCCGCCGTCGCGCGGTTGCCAGAGCGTCACGAACGCGCCGACCTGCCCCTGTGCCGGCAAGCTCCGTGCCGGCACGAACGGGTCGTTGCGGGCGTTCAGCACCAGCGCCGGCACGCGGATGCGCGCCAGGTGCGGCTTCGCGGAGGCGCGCAGCCAGTAATCGTCGACGTCGCGGAAGCCGTGCAGCGGTCCGGTGAAGATGTTGTCGAACTCATAGAGATTGCGCACGCGCCGCAGCCGGTCGCCGTCGAACAGGCCCGGATGCTGCTGCAGCTTGAGCAGCGCCTTGGGCATCATCGTGCGCAGGAACATCGGCGTGTAGACCAGCCCGTTGAAGCCCTTGCCGATCGCATGGCCGGCCGCCGTCAGGTCCAGCGGCGAGCAGATCGAGCACACCGCCCGGACCGTGCCCGCCGCCGACTCGCCGGCCTCCTGGGCCCAGCGCAGCAGCGCGTTGCCGCCCAGCGAGACGCCGGCCGCGATCATCGGGCCGCGATGCGTGGCGCGCAGCCGGGCCAGGATCCAGCCGATTTCCTCGAAGTCGCCCGAGTGGTACGCGCGCGGCGCCAGGTTGATCTCGCCCGAGCAGCCGCGGAAGTAGGGCATCGCGAACGCCCAGCCGCGCTGGCGCGCGACGCCGGCGAAGGCCTGCACGTACTGGCTGTCGATGCCGCCCTCCAGGCCGTGGAAGACCACGAGCAGCGGGCGCTCCGCGGCATCGGGGGCCGGTGCGATCGGGCCGGGCGCGTGGACCGTGTCGGGCGCGCCGGTGGCGGACCTGGCCGACGTGCCCGCGGCGGAGCCCCGGGTGCCGGTCTCGTCGACCAGGAACTCGACGTCGAGGAAGTCCCCGTCGGGCGTCGCCCATCGCTCACGGCGGAAGGTGGGCGGCGGGCCGTCGAAGCGGCGCGCGAACAACGCGGGCCAGATCGTCTGGGCATGGCCTCCCGGCAACCAGGGAGGCGCCTGGTACTGCATGCGGGATCTCTTTCAGTGCAGCGTCGTCGGCGCGCCCACGGCGGCGATCGACATCTCCTGCTTCACGTCCTGCGACGTGCCCGGGCTCGCGTGATGCGCGACCATGCGCCAGCCCAGCGCCGTCTTCAGGTAGACATTGGTGGCGACGACCCAGGCGCTCTGGACGCCGTCCTCGTCGGTGATCTCGACGCGCTCCAGCACATGGTGGATGGCCGTGTCGCCGACCACCAGCCTGCGCTGGCACTCGGGATGCACCGGCACCGAGCCGCGGGCGAAGATCGCCTCGAAGCTGGCCCGGATCGCCCCCGCGCCGACGATGCGCGGTCCGCCCGGGTGGACGCAGCAGACTTCGTCCTCGTCGCCCCAGACGGCCATCAGCCGCTCCAGGTCGCCACCCTGCAGGGCCTCGTAGAACTGCGCTTCGGTGTCCTCGGGAGAGGCCAGCAGCAGGGCGGTCTGAGGCTTGCGCACCATGGGTCTCGTTCCTGGGTGAAGGTCGGACGGGGCGGAGGGCGGCGACGCCGGGGCGTCAGTGACCGGCGGGCAGGACCTCGCCGGCCTTGAGCTTGTAGAGCGTGCCGCAGTACGGGCAGGCGCCCTGGCCGGTGTGGCTCAGGTCGATGAAGACGCGCGGGTGGTTGCTCCACAGCGGCATCTTGGGGTTGGGGCAGAAGACCACGCCCGGACCTTGCAGGTCCTGGGCGGTGACTTCGACGGTCGCCTTCGGGGCGGTGGCGGGGGTGGTGCTGGCTTCGCTCATGATCTTGTTCTCTTGGCTTGCTGCCGGTGGCCGTTGGTCGCTCAGACCGGCGTCAGCCAGTGGGCGTACTTCGGATTGCGGCCGCCGACGATGTCGAAGAAGGCCGACTGGATCTGCTCGGTGATCGGGCCGCGGCTGCCGATGCCGATCTCCAGGCGGTCGAGCTCGCGGATCGGCGTCACTTCCGCGGCGGTGCCGGTGAAGAAGGCCTCGTCGGCGATGTAGACCTCGTCGCGGGTGATGCGCTTCTCCACGAGCTTCAGGCCCAGGTCCTGGCAGATCGCGAAGATGGTGTTGCGGGTGATGCCGTTGAGCGCGCCGGCCGACAGGTCCGGCGTGTAGACGACACCGTTCTTGATGATGAACAGGTTCTCGCCCGCGCCCTCGGAGACGAAGCCGGACGCGTCCAGCAGCAACGCCTCGTCGTAGCCGTCCTCGGTCGCTTCCATGTTGGCCAGGATCGAGTTGGTGTAGTTGGACACCGTCTTGGCCTGCGTCATCGTGATGTTGACGTGGTGGCGGGTGTAGCTGCTGGTCTTGACGCGGATGCCGCGCTTGAGGCCTTCCTCGCCCAGGTAGGCGCCCCAGGCCCAGGCGGCGACCATCAGGTGGACCTTGTTGCCCTTGGGGCTGACGCCCAGCTTCTCGGAGCCGATCCAGGTCAGCGGACGCAGGTAGCAACTGGCCAGGTTGTTCTCGCGCACGACGGCACGTTGCGCCTGCTCGACCTGCTCGACGCTGAACGGGATCTTCATGCGCAGGATCTTGGCGCTGTTGAAGAGCCGCTCGGTGTGTTCGCGCAGCCGGAAGATGGCCGTGCCGCCGGGGGTCTGGTACGCGCGCACGCCCTCGAAGGCACCACAGCCGTAATGCAGCGTGTGGGTCAGCACGTGGATCTTGGCGTCGCGCCAGTCCACCAGCTCGCCGTCCATCCAGATCTTGCCGTCGCGGTCGTCCAGGGACATGGGTCTTCCTTCCAGGCTTTCTTGGGCCGCGCGAGCGGTCCGTGCTGCAAAGTCGCGGATTTTATGCGGCCGGGGGCTGTCCGTCGTCATCCTCCGGCGAGCCCGGTGCGCGCACCAGCTGCCAGCTCGCGACCACGCCGCGTTCCATGACGATGTCCACCGCGTCGCCGCCGGCGTCGGTCCAGCGGTAGGTGTTCTCGCCCGACTTGACGCCCAGCGAGCGGCACAGCTTGATCAGCTCGATCAGCTTCATGCCGGGGTGCAGCCGCGATTGCAGCATCAGCGCGCTGGAGACGTGGCCCATCGGCGCGTCGTTGGCGGTGCGCATCACCTTCATCAGCTGCGTGAATTGGAGCAGCAGATAGAAGACGACGCAGGACAGGCCCAGGATCGCGCCTTTCCAGCCGAAGAAGGCGCCGCCGGCCACGATGGCGGCGATGGCGAGGAGGATGCCGACGAGTCGGTTCATGCGAGGGGCTCCGGGACAGAATCAGTGAAAGGGGCGAAAGAGGAAAAAGGCGGCCGGGATGCGGCGGGCCTGGCGCTCTAGGCGCTAGCGGCGGCCGGCGCGGCCGGATCGGCGGCGCCGTCGGCCGACTCCCAGCCGTAATGGCGCTCGACCCTGGCGATGCGCAGCTCGTAATGGCGGTACCAGTCGCGGCGGCCCTGGTCGCGGGCGGCCGCGTGCTCGGTGACGGCGCGCCAGGCGCGAATGTCCTCCAGGCTGCGCCAGTAGGACACCGTGATGCCCAGGCCGTCGGTGCCGCGGGCGCTCTCCACGCCCAGGTAGCCGGGCTGCGCGGCGGCCAGCGCGACCATGCGGTCGGCCGTCTCGCCGTAGCCGTCGTCGGTGCGCGCGTCGGTGCGCTGGCTGCAGAAGATCACCGCGTAATAGGGCGGCTGGAAGGGGAAGTCGGTCCGCCCTCCGGGGGAGGCGAGGGACCGGGCGATGGCGTCGGCGGTGGTCATGGGGCGGCTCCGTGGCGATGGCGGCGCGGGCGTCGAGTGCAGCCGGCATTGTCGTCGCCCCATCGCGCGGACGAATGTGGCGATTGCGCAGGCGCGAGCGTGCGCCGCGGGGCAATCGCCGCCGCTCACATGCCGCGCAGCACCTCGATGGCGTCCTCGATGCGGGCCACCGCATGCACGGTCAGGCCGGGGATGGCCTTCTTCGGCGCGTTGGCCTGCGGCACCACGGCGATGGAGAACCCCAGCTTGGCGGCCTCCTTCAGCCGCTCCTGGCCGCGCGGCGCGGGGCGCACCTCGCCCGCCAGGCCGACCTCGCCGAAGGCGAAGAAGCCCTTGGGCAGCGGCTTGCCGCGCAGCGAGCTCTGGATCGCGAGCAGCACCGCCAGGTCGGCCGCCGGCTCGCTGATGCGCACGCCGCCGACGGCGTTGACGAAGACGTCCTGGTCCATCGTGGCCACGCCCGCGTGCCGGTGCAGCACGGCCAGCAGCATCGCCAGCCGGTCGCGCTCCAGGCCCACGGACAGGCGTCGCGGGCTCGGGCCGCCGCTGTCGACCAGCGCCTGCAGCTCCACCAGCAGCGGCCGGGTGCCCTCCAGCGTCACCAGCACGCAGGAGCCGGGCACCGGCTCGCCGTGGGTGGACAGGAAGATCGCGCTCGGGTTGGTGACGCCCTTCAGGCCCTTCTCGGTCATCGCGAAGACGCCGATCTCGTTGACCGCGCCGAAGCGGTTCTTGATCGCGCGCACCAGGCGGTAGCTGCTGTGCGTGTCGCCCTCGAAGTAGAGGACCGTGTCGACGATGTGCTCCAGCACGCGCGGGCCGGCCAGCGCGCCTTCCTTGGTCACGTGGCCCACCAGCACCATCGCGCAGCCGGTGGCCTTGGCGGTGCGGGTGAGTTGCGCCGCGCACTCGCGCACCTGCGCGACCGAGCCGGGCGCGGAGGCGAGCTGCTCGGAGTACAGCGTCTGGATCGAGTCGATGACGCAGAAGTCGGGCTGCTCGACCTCGATGGTGGCGAGGATCTTCTCCAGGCCGATCTCGGCCAGCACGCGCACCTGCGAGCCGTCCAGCCCCAACCGGCGCGAGCGCATCGCGACCTGGGCGCCGGATTCCTCGCCGGTGACGTAGAGCGCCTTCATCTGCCGGGACAACGCATCCACGGCCTGCAGCAGCAGCGTGGACTTGCCGATGCCCGGATCGCCGCCGATCAGCACCACCCCGCCGGTGACGATGCCGCCGCCCAGGACGCGGTCCAGCTCCTCCAGCGAGGTGGGGGTGCGGTCGAAGTCGCGCGCCTCGATCTCGGACAGCGTCGCCACCGGCTGGCTGCGGGCCAGCGCCTGGTAGCGGTTCTTGGCGCCGGTGGGCTCGGCGGCGGTCTCCACCAGCGTGTTCCAGGCGTTGCAGGACGGGCAGCGGCCCAGCCACTTGGCGCTGGCGGCGCCGCATTCGGAGCAGACGTATTGGGTTTTCGGGGTGGCCATGGGGCGGGATTGTCGCCGCCCGCCGGCGCCCGGCTGACAGCAGTCCGGCCCGCGCGATCGGCGCCGCGCCCTGTGGGCAAGGCTGTTGAAAGGCTTGTGGGCAACCTGTTGATTGCCTGTTGGCGGCCTGTTGGTGGCTTGTGGGCGGGCTGGGGATGAGCTGGGGCCGGACTGTGGGTGAGCCGGGCGTCAGGCGACGGAAGCCTGTGGATAACCGGCCGGGCGGGAGCCCGCCCACAAGCCGCCGAAGGTCAGCGCCGCGTTGACCAGCAGCAGCTCCAGCCCCATCCGGTAGTCGCCGAAGAAGGTCGCCTGATGGGCGTCGACGACCCAGCACAGCGCCGGCGCCGCCAGCGCGATCCACGGCAGCACGCCGCCGCGCAGCGTGCGCCGCGTCAGGATGCCGAAGGCGAACAGGCCCAGCAGCGGACCATAGGTGTAGCCGGCCAGCTTCAGGATCAGGTTGACCATGCTGGCATCGTCCAGCCAGCGGAAGCCCAGCGTCAGCAGCAGGAACAGCGCTGCGTAGCCCAGGTGCACCATCCGGCGCACGCGGCGCTTGCGGGCCTCGTCCCAGTCGCGACGCTCCTGCAGGCCGATCAGGTCGATGCAGGTGCTGGAAGTCAGCGCGGTGATGGCGCCGTCCGCGCTGGGGAACAGCGCCGAGATCAGCGCCACCACGAAGATCAGCTGCACCCACGCCGGCAGGTGCTCCATCACGACGGCGGGGAACAGCCGGTCGCCGTGCGCGGCGATGCCCTGCTGCCGGGCGTACATCGTCAGCAGCCCGCCCAGGAACAGGAAGAGCAGCACCACGACGGTCATGATGGCCGCCATCACCATCATGTTCTTCTGCGCGTCGGCGAGGCGCTTGACCGAGATGTTCTTCTGCATCATCTCCTGGTCCAGCCCGGTCATCGCCACCGCGATCGCGGCGCCGGCCAGCAACTGCTTGGCCCAGTGGGAGGCGCTCATCGGATCGGTGACGAAGACCTCCGCCAGGCCGGCCGAGCGCATCGCCTGCCAGCCGCCGAGCACGTCCAGCCCCATCGCGTGCAGCAGGAAGACCACGCAGATGACCAGCCCGCCCAGCATGCCGGTGGTCTGCAGCGTGTCGGTCCAGACGATGGTCTTGACGCCGCCCTCCAGCGTGTAGAGCAGGATCATGACCAGCACCAGCAGGGCGCTCAGCCAGAACGGCATGCCGAACTGCGCCAGCACCAGGTCCTGCAGGATGCGCACGACCAGGTAGAGCCGGGCGGTCGCGCCCAGGGTGCGGGACAGGATGAAGAAGCCGGCGCCGGTGCGGTGCGCCGCGATGCCGAGCCGATCCCCCAGGTAGCGGTAGATCGAGCTCAGGTTCATCCGGTAATACAGCGGCAGCAGCACGAAGGCGACCACCGCGTAGCCGGCGATCTGGCCCAGCATGATCTGGAAGTAGCTGAACGCGCCGGCGCCGACGGAGCCCGGCACGCTGATGAAGGTCACGCCGGAGAGCGACGTGCCGATCATCCCGAACGCCACCAGCGCCCAGTGGCTGTTGCGGTTGCCGATGAAGAAGCTGTCGTTGTCGGCGCGGCGTGAAGTCCACCAGGCGACCGCCAGCAGCAGCGAGAAGTAGGCGACGACGACGATGAGCAGGACGGAGGCTGACATGGCGCGCGATTATTCAAGCGCGGGCGCGCTGGCCGCATTCCGAACGCGGCGGCAGGCATAACCGGGGGCTGGGTCGCCCGGGGCGCGGTCGGCGTTAACCCTGACCTTCGAGATTTCCGAAGTGCCGTGCTACAACCTCGGCTCCTCGCAGGAGTCGCATCATGGAGTTTTCAGTCTGGCTGGGGTTTTTCGCGGCCTCGTGGGCCATCAGCCTGTCCCCGGGCGCCGGTGCCATCGCGGCGATGAGCGCCGGACTGAATCACGGCTTCAAGCGTGGCTACTTCATGACGATCGGGCTGATCCTGGGCATCCTGACGCAGATCGTGTTCGTCGGTGCCGGCCTGGGGGCGCTGATCGCGGCGTCCGAGCAGGCGTTCGCGGTGGTCAAGTGGGTGGGCGTGGCCTACCTCGTCTACCTGGGCATCCAGCAGTGGCGCGCGCCGGCCAGGCCGCTGGTGGCGCAGCAGGCCGAGGGCACGCGGGTCACGCGGCGCCAGCTGGTGATGCGCGGTTGGGGCATCAACGCGGTGAACCCCAAGGGCACCGTCTTCCTGCTGGCCGTGGTGCCGCAGTTCCTGAACCTGCATACCAGCCTGACGCCGCAATACGCGGTGATCGGCGCGACGCTGGCCTTCACCGACGCCGTCGTCATGGCCGGCTACACGGTGCTGGCGGCGCGGGTGCTGTCGGCGTTGCGCTCGGAGGGCCACCTGAAGGTGATGAACCGGGTGTTCGGCTCGTTGTTCGTGGCGGCCGGCGCGCTGCTCGCGACCTTCAAGAAGGCCGCCGACTGAACCTTCGCGCCTCTTCCCCGGCAGGCCGCCCACGAGGCGGCCTGCTCGTTTCCCGGCCCGCCGAAGGTCGCGTCGCGCGACCGGGCCGCTTGGATCGACCCTGACCGGGGTCGTTCGTTCTCCCGATTGCCGCCGCTCATGTCCACCGTTTCCGACCGCTGGTTGTTCTGGGGCCCGACGCTGATCTGGGCCAGCACCTGGCACGTGATCCTGTACCAGTTGGCCTCCGGCGTGCCGGTGCTGAACTCGGTGGGCTGGCGCTTCGGCCTGGCGGCGTTGATGCTGGCGGCGTTCGCGCGCTGGCAGAAGCTGTCGCTGAAGTTGCCGCTGTCGGCGCACGGGCTGATGCTGGCGACGGGCATCGTGCAATACAGCGGCAATTACTTCTCCGTCTACGAGGCGGAGCGCCACATCCCCTCCGGACTCGTGGCGGTGCTGTTCTGCCTGATGGTGTTCGGCAACGCGTTGTCGGGACGGGTGTTCTTCGGCCAGCGGGTGACGGCGCGATTCCTGGTCGCGTCGGCCGGCGCGGTGCTGGGCGTGGTGATGATCTTCTGGCCCGAGATCGCGTCCACCGGCGCGCGCCCGACGGCGGCCTACGGGCTGATGCTGGGCCTGGCGGCGGTGCTGGCCGCCTGCGTCGGCAACGTGCTGACGCTGACGCTCACCCGCCGCGGCCTGGCGCTGGTGCCGGTGCTGGCGTGGAGCATGGGCTACGGGTCGGTGTTCCTGCTGGTCATGTCGCTGGTGACGGGGCAGGGGCTGACGTTCGCGTGGACGCCGTCGTACGTGCTGAGCCTGCTGTACCTGGCGGTGCTGGGGTCGGTGGTGGCCTTCGTCCTGTACTTCAAGCTCGCGCAGCGGCAGGGCACGGCACGGGCCGCGCTGACCGGGGTGGTGATCCCGGTCATCGCGCTGGGGATCTCCGCGATCTTCGAAGGCTGGCGGCCGACGGCCCTGGCGCTCGCCGGCATGGTGCTGTGCCTGGGCAGCATCTACGCGGCGACGCGGCCGAGGCGCTGAACTGACGCGCCGCTGACCGTGTCCTCCCCTGGAGGGAACCGGCATCCGTTCTTGCGTTATCGCAAGGGGGGGGCATTTGACCCACTTGCACGCTGCGCTCCTCGACGACGGGGGGGCCATGTCGGCGTCCCTCTTCATCAGTTCTTCCGAGGAGCTCTCAAGATGAAATGCCCTGTGTGCGGACTCGCTGAAATGGCCCTGGACACCCGGGATGCAGCGCATGTCTATAAGGGGCGGACGGTCGTGATTCCTGCCGTGACCGGTGACCACTGTCCTGCTTGCGACGAATGCCTGACAGAGCATCGCGAGACCGACAAAATCATCCAGGCGGTGAACGAGCTCTCCAAACAGGTCGACGCCCCCGCCTAACGCCAGAAATCCACGCTGTACTTCGCGAACCACTCCGTGTTGCGGCGACCGCTGGGCGCCGCGCGGGTATCGGTGACGCCGAAGGCCAGCACGGTGCCGCGGGGCTGGCGGTGCTGGTAGATGAACGACCGCGTGTCGGCGGTGCTGCGCGTGGCGCTCAGCAGGTTCGGTTCCTCTTCCCGCGTCGAGCGTTGCCGCTGCAGGATCAGGCGCACGCTGTGCTCGGCGCTCCACTGGAACACCGTCAGCAGTCGCCCCGCCCATTCGTCGAGCGAGCGCCCGCCGCCGGGCCGATCCAGCCGCGACCAGCTCAGCAGCGGCGCCGCCTCCAGCGCCGTCCCGCCGGGCAGCGGCACGCGCAGCAGCATCTCCGTGCGGCCGGTCCGGCCGTTGACGATCCGGTCGGCGTCCACGTCCAGCATGCGGCCGCTCTCCCACTCCAGCCGCAGCGTCGCGAACCAGGCGCTCGGGTTGATCGTCATGCCGAAGTCCAGCGTGCGTTCCTCATGCAGCCGACCGCCGGTCTCGTTGCGGATCGAGCGCGCGTTGGCATGCATCCACGCATCCAGCATGCGCGGTCCGCTGAACCAGATGCCCGGCGATATCGACCGGTCCGCCCGCTCGCCGGACGGCACGCCGTGGCGGTCGTCGGCCATCGTCCGTGTCTCCTGCAAGGCGAGCTGCAACTCGAATTCATCCGCCTCGAACCACCCCATCGGCATCACCCCCAGCCGACGGTTCAGCTCGTAGGAGACCCGCCGGATGCCGCTCTGGTTGACGAAGCCGTTGTCGTTGGCGAAGCGCGGACTGATCTCCTCCAGGTGCAGCCGGGAGGCCCAGCGCTCGCTGCGGTGCTGCAGGTCCACCCACAGGTAATGACCGGACCGCGCCCGCGTGGCCTCCAGCATGTCGTCGTCGTTCAGGTCCGCCGTCGTGGACGACAGCAGCCCCTGCGCCCGCCACTGCCAGTCGCTGCCGAGCTCGCCTTCCACGCTCGCGCCGCCGACGCGGTTGTAGCGACCGCCGCCGTAATCGCGGTTGGACAGCAGCGTCGCCACGCCCAGGTCGCCCAGTTGCCAGCGGCGGCGCAGGAAGGCGGCGCTGGAGGGGGCCTGGACCGGCGCCTCGATCGTGCCGTAGGCATACGGGCGCAGCATCGTGCCGCCGCCCTTGTCGCGCACGGCCAGCGCGGTGGCGTCGCCGTCGGCGCCGCGCCAGGTGGCGCGCAGCCCCCAGCGCGGATTGGCCAGCGCGCGCGAGTAGAAGGCCGCCAGGCCGCGCGCCGAGCCGTCCTCGTTGCCCTGGCCCTGGCCGGTGACGTCGAGGCTTTCGAGGAAGAACGGCCGCTTCTCCGCCTGCCGCAACGCGTAGCGGACGTTGCCGGAGAGTTGGGGTTGGTCGAGCTCCACCTGCGAGAAATCGGGATTGACCATGCCGTCCACGATCCAGTCCGCGCGTGGGCGCCACTTGACCGACACGCCCAGCAAGGCCTCGTTGTCGCTGGTGGTGCGGCCGTCGGCGGCGCGGGCTTGCGTGCGGCGCCACGTGAGCTCGGGCCGCACGCGCAGGAAGCCGCGATCCCGCAACTCGTCGACCAGGTCGTCGGCGGCGGCGATGGGCGGCATCTCCGCCAGCAGGTGCAAGGCGTCGGACGTCAGGGGCGCGCTCACCCATAACGCGTTCTCGCCGCGCGGCACGCTGCGCGTCACCATCAACCGCCACGGCTGGCCGCCCTCGAGCGGATATCGCAGCTCCGCGAACGGGATGCGCAGCTCCACGCTGTAGCCGTCCGGCAGGCGCCGCGCGGCGGCCTGCACGTCGAAGTCGGGCGCCAGGTTCTCCGCCGCATCGCGCGCGCTGTACAAGCCGTCGGCGACGATGCCGCTGGCGCTCACCCGCACGAACTGCGCGCTGCGCCGCAGCCCGACCGGATCGATGAAGACGGCGACGTAGTCCTGGCTGCGCGCCACCCGGTCCCGCCGCACCAGCGGCGCGCGGATGGCCTCCGGCGCCGGGTCGAAGGCGCGGATGCCGACGATCAGCGCGCCGCGGTCGATGATCACCTGCACCGTCGTGCGCCAGCGCGCCTCCTGCCGGTCGCGCGGCTGCAACTGGACGAAGCGGTCGTGCGTCGGCACGCGGGACCAGATTTCCTCGTCCAGCGTGCCGTCCAGCACCACCTCGGCGTCGCCCTTCACGCGCAGCACCTGCAGCGCCGTGGGCGGCGGGACGCGCGCGGCGGCCTCGTCGGCATGTGCCGGCCCCTGCGCGCGGACGGGGAGGCCCAGGAGCACGCCGATCAACAGCAGCGGCATCAGGGCGACGGCAAGCATCGGGGTCGGAACGCGACGTGTCATGCGAAGGGAAGGTCGGAACGGAAGAAGTCGACGGCGCGTCGCCATCAGCTCGAGGCGGAACGATAGCCGCGCAGGGCCCGCAGCCAGACGTGGCGCGCCAGCGCGAAGAAGACGCCGGCCACCGCCAGGCTGGTGAGCGTGTGCCGGGGCGAGATCCGGTCCAGCAGCGCCATCGCCGGGAAGGAGGTGATGACCGCCAGCGGCAGCACGAAGGTGAAGACCAGGCGCCACAGCCCCTCGAAGACCTGCACCGGCCAGCGGGAGAAATCCATCAGCGCGCTCAGCACGTTCATGAGGTTCTGCACCCTCACCACCAGGAAGGAGCCCGCCACGCACAGGATGAAGATCGAGTAGAGCGTCAGCAGCGCCGCGCCCGACAGCACCGTGGCCAGGGCCACCGCGGCGAGCGACGGGCTGGTGCGCAGCGCCGCGAACCCCATGCCCATCAGCGCGATGCCGGCGGCGCCGCGCACCGCCTGCCAGGGCCGCATGTGGCCGAGCGAGCACAGGAACATCGCGTCCACCGGCTTCATCAGCACGTAGTCGAAGTGGCCGGTGCGGATGCCGCCGATGGTCTGCGCCAGGCTGGGCGCGATGACGCCGTCCAGCACGCAGCGCATCATGAGGAACCAGCCCAGCAGCACCAGCATCTCGCCGTAGCGCCAGCCGGCCACCTGCTCGCGCTCGCCGTACAGCACGGCCACCGGGATCAGCTGCACCGCGACGACCAGCAGCGTCGAGGCGCCTTCGAGGAAGAAGTCCGACCGGTACTGACCGGCCCGCTTGAACGCCAGGATCGCCATGGCGCGCAGGATCTGGAGGTGGCGCATCGTCATCCATACGCCGCGTAGCGGCGCACTCCGAGTTTCCAGGTCCACAGGGCCAGCGCGTTGAGCACCACGAACATCAGCGCCTGCACCGCCAGCCAGTACGCGGCGGTCGCCGCGTCATGCCGGCCCAGCAGCATCTCCACCGGCAACGACAGCACGAAGCGGAAGGGCAGGTAGGCGGCCACGTCCGCCATCGCGCCGGGCAGGAAGCTCAGCGGCACCAGGTAGCCGGACAGCACGCTGCCCACCGTCTCGTACAGCTTGAAGACCATGATGGACCGGCTGATCCAGAAGCCCAGGCAGCCGATGATGATCTGGATGGCCTGGTTGATGCCCAGCGCCAGCACCAGCGCCAGCGCGAAGGACGGCAGGCGCTGCGCCAGGGGCGCGCCGCCGGTGCTCTGCAGCAGCGCGGCGATCACCACCGGCGCCGCGACCAGCAGCCGCGCCGGCACCTCGGCGAGCGTGATCGCCAGGTAGTTGATCAGCGGATGCGCCGGCTTGAGCAGCCAGAACGACAGCTCGCCGGTGCGCAGGTCCTCGTTGAGGTTCCACACCAGGTTGCATTCGGTGATCAGCACGACGGCCAGCACGCCCAGGAAGTAGGCGGTGATATCGCTGCTGGTGTAGCCGCCGAAGGCGCCGTCGCGCGTCACCGCGCGCCACAGCGCCAGCATGATCAGCGGCATGGTCAGCGTCATCAGCCACAGCAGGAACTCGGTGCGCCACGCCAGGACCTCCGCGAAGCGGATGCGCGCCAGGGTCCGGATCACGCCGCGGCCTCCACGCCGGCCTGGCCGTAGACCTCGCGCAGGACGTCGTCCAGCGACGGGTCCTCGATCATGAGGTCGGCCATCTCGGGCAGGGCCATCACCGCGCGCACCAGCTCCGGCACGCGCTCGTTGCCGACACGCGCTTCGATCCGGCCGTCCGGCGTCGGGCGCAGCGCCCAGGCCGCCAGCAGCGGTCCGGGCAGGACCGATCCGGACCAGCGGAACGACACCACCTTCTCCGGCTTGACCGTGCGCACGAAGTCCCGCAGGTCGCCGTCGTAGACCAGCGTGCCGTGGTTGATCACCACCACCCGCGGGCAGATGGCGGCCACGTCCTGCATGTAGTGCGAGGTCAGCAGCACCGTCGCGCCGTGGGCGCGGTTGTAGGCCAGGATGAAGTCCCGCACCGCCGCCTGCATGCCGGCGTCCAGGCCGATCGTCGGCTCGTCCAGGAACAGCACCTTGGGCTGATGCAGCAGCGCGGCCGCGAATTCGCAGCGCATGCGCTCGCCCAGCGACAGCTGCCGGGTCGGCTTGTGCATCAGCGGACCCAGCGCCAGCAGGTCCACCAGCTCGCCCAGGGTGACGCGGAAGGTCGCGGACGGGATGCCGTAGACGGCCCGGATCATCTCGAAGCTGTCCGCCGGCGGCAGGTCCCAGATCAACTGGCTCTTGCCGCCCATCACCATGGTCATGCGGCGCAGGTAGTCCGGGGCGCGCTCATACGGCACGTAACCGTCGACGCGCGCCGATCCCCCGCTGGGATGCAGCAGGCCGCACAGCACCTTCATCAGCGTCGTCTTGCCCGCGCCGTTGGGGCCGAGGAAACCCACCCGCTCGCCGTCGCGAATGGAGAAATGCACGTCGCGCAGCGCGACGACCTCCTCGGTCCGGCGGCGGAACAGCGACGCGACCACCGCGCCGAAATGCTGCTCGCGGCGGTGGACCCAATAACTCTTGCTCAGCCCGGCGACCTCGATCATGGTGCCGCTCCTCCATCCGGCCGCGACACGGCGGCCGTTCCTTGTTCCGTCATTCGGTTCTCCGTGCGTCGTCGTGTTGCGCGCCGCCCGCGCCTCCCGCATCGCGTGAGGCATCGCGCGTCGCCCGACGAGCCGCGCTCGGGCGCGGTCAAATCCAGCGCCCCAGGTGCGCCAGGCCATTCACCATCAACAGCCGGGCCGGCGCGCCCAGCCCCTCGCTCTCCACCACGTGCACGCCGGTGTTGCTGAGCCGGAAGCGGAAGCGCCGCAGCGCGTCGAGCTCCAGGCCGAGCAGCGCCAGCAACGCCAGTTCCACCGTCGTCGCGTGAGAGACGATCAAGGTCGTCGCGCGCGCGCCGGCGCTCGGAGCCTCGTGCGCCGCACGCGTCGCACCGGGGCGCACGGCCTCGCTGGTCGCATCGGCCCCGCCGGACGGGCTCCGCCGCTCGCCGAGCTCGCTCAAGAACGACCGCACGCGCTCGAACTGCGCCGTCAGCGACTCGACGCCCGGGATCAGGACTCGATCGGGGAAGGCCACGCGCCGCGTCAGGAAGCCGTCCCAATCGCCCTGCGTGAGACCGGTCGGCGAGGCCGCCGTCGGCGCCACCTCGACCAGCCTCGGATCGATGGCCAGTGCGAGCCCGCGGGCCCGCGCCAGCGCCGTCGCGGTGTCGAGCGCGCGCCGCATCGGGCTGCAGAAGACGGGCCCCTCGCACCAGCCCTCCGGCAGGCCGGCCGCCAGCGCCGCCGCCTGGCGTTGGCCGAGCGCGGTCAACGGACTGTCGGCCTGCGACGCGTCCAGCGGCGCGCCGTCGTCCAGCAGATTGCAGTCGGCCTGCGCGTGGCGCACGAGCACGAAACGATGCACGGGCAATCCGTTGCTCCTTCAGCCACGCAGCGCGTCGACGGACCGCGCGACCTTCTCGAAGGCCGCCGCGACGCGGGCCATCGCGTCGGCATCCGCCAGCAGCATGCGATGCGGCAGCGCCAGGCTGGCGCGCGAGAAGGCGTCGGCCGCCGGCAAGTGGAAGCGCGATGGGTCGACCGCGTCGGTGAACTCCTTGCCCAGCGCGAAACGCGTGCGCGAGAACGGCTGATACAGACGGTTCCGGTTCAGCGCGGCGTACATCGTCTTGCAGGGCAGATGCAATTCGGCCGCCAGCGCCGCCGCGAAGCGCTCGACGCCGACCTCCCGCGCGAGTGTTTCCGGCAGCCCCACCACGTAGGTGTAGTGCGCGCGCGCCGTCGTGCCCGCCGAGGTCTGCTGCGGCGCGAAGCCCAGCCCGGACAGCAGGCCGTCCAGCACCTCGGCATTGCGGCGGCGTTGCGCCAACTGGTCGTCCAGCGGCTCCAGCTGCCCCATCAGGATCGCGGCATGGAACTCCGACAGGCAGTAGTTGCTGCCCATGATCTCGGCGGTCTCGACCAGCGCCATCTCGTCCAGCGCCGGCGGTTGCTCGGAGAAGGTGCGGCCGTCGGCGCGCAGATGCGCCAGGCGGCGCGCCAGCGCGGCGTCGTCGGTGATGACGGCGCCGCCCTCGCCGCTGGTCAGCAGTTTGCTGTGCTGCATCGAGAAGGCACCGGCGGCGCCGAAGCGGCCGACGTGCCGGCCGTCGTAGCGCGCGCCGTGGGCCTGGGCGCAGTCTTCGATCAACGGGATGTCGTGTTTGCGCGCGACGGCGACCAGCCGGTCCAGGTCGGCCACGGCGGATCCGAGGTGCACCACCGTGATGGCGCGCGTGCGCGGCGTCAGGGCGCGCTCGACCTGGGCCGGATCGAGGCAGCCGGTGCGCGGATCGACGTCGGTCAGCACCGGAATGGCGTTGATGCCCAGCACCGCCGACGCCGAGGCCACCCAGCTCACGCCGGGCACGATCACCTCGTCGTGCGCGCCCACGCCGCAGGCCTCCAGCGCCATGGTCAGGCTGGCGGTGCCGGTGGACGCCGGCACGCACCAGCGCGCGCCGGTGTAGGCCGCGAAGGCGCGGCCGAAACGCTCCTCCCACGAGTCCTCGCCGCGGTACTGCCCGCTGATGGACCAGCGGTGGCTGGCCAGCACCGCGTCCAGGTTGCGGCGCGTGGCCTCGTTGCTCTGCGGCCAGTTGGGCCACGGTCCGTCGAAGACGGCGTTGCCGCCGTGGATCGCCAAGGTGTCGGCCATGTGTTCCTCCAGGATTCAGGGGGTTGAAACGGGGTGGGCGCGTGGCCCGGCGTCGCACGGCGCGCCGTCCTCCCGGGTCGCGCGACCGATCAGGTCCAGGTAGGCGGCGGCGACGTCGTCCCAGCCCCAGGGCGCCATCGGCTTGGGCGCCAGCGCGCGGAAGCGGTCCTGCGCGATGACGGCGCGCAGCGCGGCGGCGTCGTCCACCAGCAGCGAGGCGAAGCCGTCCGTCGCGCCCGCGCCGCGCAGCCCCACCACGGGCAGGCCGAAGTGGACGCACTCGGCCGCCAGGAAGTTGAAGGTCTCGTGATACTGGCTCAGCACGAAGGCCGCGCTGATGCCGCCGAAGACGCGCGCATGGTCCTCGTCGAGCCGGTAGTCCCGCACCACGTCGCAGCCGGCGCGCGCCACTGGATCGTCGAAATGGGCCTTGGCCTGCCGGCCCAGCGTCGTCCAGCCGCTGAAGATCACGCGCACCGGCACGCCGCGCGCGCGGCAGGCGTCGACGGCGGCGGTGACGATCTCCAGCCGCGCCTTGCCGGCCAGCAGCAGCACGGGGCCGTCGCGGTCGCGATGGTCCAGCCGGGGCAGGTGATCGACCGCCCACGGGATGACCTGGCGGCGCGGGAAGCAACGGGTCCAGGGCTCGTCGCGGAAGCAGACGTCGGCGGCGTACAGCGCCGGATGCGCGTGCGCCGCGCTGCAGGGCGCGGCGGGATCGCCGCCGGCACGGTGCCGGTCGCAGGGCAGCACCACGCCGCGGCCATGGGTGAGCGCGCCCACGTCATGCCAGATCCGCACGACACGCGCCCGCAGGCCGGCGTCCGTCGATGGGGCCTGGCGCCAGAACAGCGGGCTGTCCGGCAGCGGGAAGACCGCGTCCGCCGACAGCGCCGCGGCCCGCCGCGCCAGCGCCTGGGCATCGGGGCAGTCCTGACGGCGATACCAGTGCACGCGGACGCCGCGCGCGGCCAGCGCCGTCGACAGCTGATACAGCGCGCGCTCGATGCCGCCGCCGTGGCGCAGGTCGAAGTCGTCCGAGTAGCGCTCGAACAGCACCGTCGCGACGCGTCGCGCGCCTTCGCCCGCATCCGCATCCGCGCCCGCGCCGGTACCGGGACTGGCACCGGCGTTCGAGTCCAGGTCTCGCCGGGTCATGGCGTGCGCGCCGCCTCGGGCGCGGGCGTCGCGCGGCGCCACAGTCGCTCGGCGTACCCGCCGGTATCGCCGGCCACGCGTCCGGCGTGCAACAGCATCTGGGCGACCGTCGGCGCGCTGGTCTGCGAGCGATAGGCCCACATGTCGTCGACCTTGGCGTCCAGCACCGCATCGATGCTCACCGTCGCCGCCGGCATCAGGCCGTCGGCGATCAACCGCCGCTCGATGTCGGCCAGGCCGAGGGTCGCGCTGTAGGGAACGTCTTCGTAGAAGAGCAGGTCGAAGCCGGCGGTCGAATCCTCCAGCGCGCATGCCGCGTCCCGCACGATGCGATGGTCGACATGGCCGCCGAGCGCGCAGGGCGCCAGCACCACCTGCGGCGCGGTACGGGCGATGACGGCGCCGATCAGCGTCGCGGCGTCGGGCGCGCGCGCGTCGTCCTCGGGCGCGGCCGTGAGTTCGCGGACCTCGTCATAGCCGCTCAAGGCGCTGTCGGGCACCGGCAGCAGGTCGAAGGCGATGCCGTGCCGATCGCAATAGGCCTGGTCCTCCTGTCGGCGCTGCGTCGACACCGCGTCGGCGCCCGCACGCCGCAGCGACCGCGGCAGCGCCCAGCCGCTGCGGCCAAAGACGGTCAGCAGGCGCAGGTCGGCATTGCCGGCGTGGCTTCCGTCCCCCCTGAGGCCCGCCGGCCGCGGCCCTTCGGCTTGACCCGTGTGATCGATCAGGCCCGGGTGCGTCGACCGTTGGGCCGAACGCGCCAGCCGAGCCCGCTGCGTCAACTGCGCCACGAGGCCGCCGATCGAATAGGCCACGTCGTCCGCGTGCGGCGACAGCAGCAGCACGCGCCGGCTCGCGATCGAGGACAGGAAGGACACGCTCACAGCTCGTCCTGGATCCACCGGATCGCATCCGCGGCCGGCACGACATCGGTCGCGCCGTCCATCATGCAGAACGCGGCCTGGAAGCGCCGATGCGGGCTCACCGCCGTGGGCGCGATCGGGCCGAGCTGCCGCGCCGTGGCCGCCAGGCCGTCCGCGAAACGCTGCAGCAGCTCGTCCAGCACGTCGGCGGTCGCCAGCGAGACCGACTGGTTGTCGCCCTCGTACAGCAGCAGGCCGGCGGCGGCGCAATGGGCGTACATGACCTGGTCCATGGCCTCGGTGGCGGCGACGATCTGCAGCATGGGGCCGTCGCCGTAGATCTCGATCGGCAGCTCGCTGCGGCGGACGACCTCGCGCATGCCCGCGGCCAGCGCCGCGCCGCAAGCGCTCAAGCGGCGATAGCCGTCGTTCCGGGTCATGTGGTCCAGCGTCGCCAGCGCGGCCACGATGGGCAGGGTGTCGAAGTAGGCGGTGTAGGTGAACTCCTTGGCCGCCGCCAGCACGTCGGCGCGGCCGACCAGGCAGGACAGGCGCTGGCCGTTGGCCAGTCCCTTGGCGAAGGTGTACAGGTCGGCATGCGCGCCGGCGGCCTTGGGGAAGTACGAGGCCGCCTCGCCGCGGTAGCCCTGCTTGACGTCGTCGCAGCACAGCAGCACGCCGTGCCGGCGCGTGATCGCCGTCAGGCGCTGCAGCGTCTCGGGCCGCAGGTGGACGTGGTCCGGCGACAGGATGACCAGCGCGACCTCGCCGCGATGCTGCTCCAGCACTTGATCGAGCAGTTCCGGCACGAAGAAGAAATCGATCACGCCGGCCGGATTGGCCACCAGCAGCTCGCCGGAGCCGGCCCAATCGTGGCCCCAGCCGTGATAACCGGCGCTGACGACCAGGCGCCGGCCGGTGGCGGCGCGCGCGACCTGCACCGCGGCGCGGCAGGCCTCGGTGCCAGTGCTGAAGAAGGCCAGTCGGGCGCCCGGCAGGCCCAGGTCCGCGACGATGCGGTCGGCCAGTTCCTCGTGCCGGTCGCTCCAGCAGGTGGCGCTGGCGTGGCGGCCTTGCAGGTGGCGGATCATGGCCTCGTCCACCGCCGGGTGGTGATGGCCGAGCGTGACGCAGCCCTTGCCGTTCATCAAGTCGATGTACGACTTGCCGTCCGAGAGCGTCACCTTGGCGCCCTCGGAACTGACGGCCCGCAAGCGGGGGCGGGCGGTGTAGATGCCGGTGACGATGTGAGTTGGCCTGTCCATGTGATGCTCCTCAGGGGGTTTCAAGTTCCGCGAGTTCGCCGGTCGCCGCGACCAGCGAGCGAAGGTCGTCCATGAAGCGCGCCCGGCCGCCCACGCCGAAGGCGCGTGTGCCGCGGAGCATGGCTTCGCCCAGCGTGGCCGCGGCCAGCGGCAGCGTGTCGCGCACCGCGGGCCATGCGAGGCCGCAACGCGCGGCCAGGCGGCGGCCGTCCGCCGCGCTCAGGCGCAGCGCCAGCAGGCAAGCCGCGACCTCCAGCTCGGGCCAGCTGATGCGGCCCCAGTTGGCTTCGAGCTGGAAGCGGTGGACGCGGGCCTGCGCGTCGATCTGCCAATGCCAGGCGCCGCACGCGTGCCGCAGCGAGGTCCGCAGGGCCAGTCCCGTCTCGCCGAGGCGCCGCACCGGCCGGGCGAGGAAGGCGTGCAGCGCCTCGCCTGTCTCCGGGAGGCTCAGGCCCCGGTCCGCCAACTGGCGGGCGAAGGCGGGCCAACGGGTCTCGATGCCGAGCGGGGCCTCGCCGGTCCGGAACATCGGCGGCGCGTCGGCGATGTCATCGCGCATGCCGCCGGTGCCGGCCATGCGGACCGCGGCCCTCGTGCCGCTCATGCCGTCTGCGCCGCTCATGCGGCCCGGGTGGCTCGCGCCGTGCTCGCCGGATGGTGTCTCCGCGATGGCGTCGCGCATCAGCGCCGACAGCAGGTCGGCGCACTGGTCCAGCAAGGCCGCGCGCGTGGCGCCGTCGCAGGTGCGCAGGCGCTCGGCCAGCGGCGTGGTCGGGCCGATGTCCGCCGTGACGCCGTAGCCGTCGATGAACCACGCGCGTCGTCCGGGTTGCAGGGCCTGGACGCGCTGGAACTCCGCCTCGCCGAAGACGCCCTCGCCGATGAAGCGCAGGTGCAGCAGCGGACGACGGTCCGCGGCGGCGATGGCCAGCGGGGTCTTGCGCGGATTCACGAGCGGCCGTCGGCCGGTCAGCACCACCGGGTGGTTCCAGGGCAGCCAGGGCCGGGCGTCGCCGTAACGCACCTCGTCGCGCGGGCAGTGCCAGCGCGGCGCGGCGTCTGACGGCAGACGGGCCAGGCCCGGCAGCCGCGACAGGCGCTCCAGCAGACGGCCATGGTCTGGCGGCATCAGGCACTCCCACAGCCGCCGCGTGCCGCCGCCGATCCAGGCCGGCGCCGCGTGCGCCAGCCGTCGTTGCCCGGCCTCGTCGCGCCAGAGCTTGCCGACACTCGCGAACCACAACTCGCGGTCCGGCGCGCGCAGCCCGGCCGCGACGCGAGCCATCGTCGCGCCGGTGTCGGGCTGGTCGTCCAACACCACGACGACCGGGCGCGGCTGGCCGTGCAGCCAGGCGTCCGCGTCGGGCATGCCCGGCATGCAGGTCAGTCCGGTCGCTGGGGTCGTTTCGATCGCTCCGGTCGCGCCGAACCTGTCGGGCGCACGGAGCGCATCGGGTGCCGAGGACTCGTTCTCCGACAGGGTCGGCCACGGACGCACGCTGCACCAGCGCGACCGGCTCACGCCGAGGTCGTCGAGCGCCGCCCGCCACAGCGGCGCGAAATAGGCGCCGCCCGACCGCACCGCCACCAGGAGCACCGGCCGGTCCGCGCCGATCGCTTCGACCAGCCGCGCGGCGTCGGCCGCGATCAGGTCGAGGTCGGCGATGTCGTAGCCGCAGCATTCCGGCATCGGGGCGGAGATGGCTTTCTCCACGCGCGCGGCCTGCGCCGCGTCGGTGATGTGCAGCGTGAGCGTCGCCGGCCAGGGCGACGTGGCCGCGACGCCGGCCATGGCCGCGGTCGTGGCACCGACGGGCCGGGCATCAGTACCTGGGCCTTTGCCCGCGTCGGCACCAGCACCAGCGCCAGACCGCGTCGCCAGGGGGGGCGGCGCCTGTCGCGCGCCGTGCAGCAGCAGGCGCGCGGCCTCGTCCGCTTCGTGTTCGGCGCGGCGCAGCAGCGGCGTCACGACGTCCACCGGCGCCGCCGCGCTGTCGAGCAGATCCGCCCAGCATTGCACCGCCGCGCACGCGGCGAGGTATCGCGCCCTGGCATCCGACGGGCGCGCGACAGCCTGCAACCGACCCAGCACGCGCGGCGGATGAATCAGGACCACGCCAACGCCAACGCCAACGGCCGTGGACGTGGACGTGGACGTGGACGTGGACGTGGACGCGGGCATCGGCGCGGATGCGGCCGCCCCGGAGACCAGGGCGGCCGGCGCGGGCGGGGTCGGCGGGACGGCGGCGGGCGCGGGCTCGGACACGGGACGGATGACGGCGAGGTCGCTCATGGTCGCGCGCGGATCACAGGTCCATCGAGGGGCGCCGGTTGTTGAACTCCTGATGCGACAGGCAGGTGCCGCAGGGGAAGTTGTCGTACTCCAGCTCGTCGTGCAGGCCCTTCACCGTGTAGCCGGGCGGCGGCGCGTAGCAGTCGCACTTGACCATCTCGATGTGGTCGTCCGAGACGTAGTAGTTGAAGCCGTTGACGATCTGGTCGCAGACGAAGTCGCCGCGGCGTCCGTGCTTGACGATGTGGTCCCAGCGGTCGAAGTACTCCTTGCGCTCCAGGAACGGCGCCTTGCGCAACTGCGCGTAGTCCAGGTGCACCTCCAGCGGCCGTCCGCCCAGCGCCAGCAGCGGCAGCAGGTGCAGCCGGCCCTTGAAGGACAGACGCTCGAGCGCCTCGATGAAGCCGTTCATCTCCTCGACCGACTGGCCGTGATAGACGCATTGCAGGTCGGCCGAGAGGCGCGCGGCGTGCTCCAGGATCACGTCGATCTGCGCCTGCTTGAGCCCGCGCTTGCTGTTCATCGCGGCGGTGTGCCCGTCCACCGAGATCACCCACCGCAGGCCGTCGCGCAGGCATTGCGGCAGCCGCGTGCCGTTGGTCAGCACCTCGATGCGGTAGCCGTCGCGCACCGCCCGCTCGGCCAGGTAGTCGATGATGGGCGGGTAGAGCGAGATCTCGCCGTCGGCCTCGACGCGCAGCAGCGTGTCGGCGGGCCGGAAGCGGTCGATGATGCGACCCACCGAGGCGATGGTTTTCTCGACGTCGATGCGCGCCTTCTTCACCTCGCAGTAGGTGCAGCGCAGGTTGCAGGGCGCCTTGATGACGATGTTCCGGTAGCGCCGGATCGGTCGGGGCTTCGAGGCCCAGAACGGCACGATCACAGATGACACAGCTTGGCCTCCTCTTTCGGATGGGCGACGTCGCGGACCAGGCAGTCCTCGATGCAGGACCGCACCAGCGCGGCGTCGACGAGCGTCAGCGGCTGCTCCGACGGCCCGCCGGGCACACCCGGGGCGTCGAGCAGGATCATGGCGACCTGGTCCGGCCGGGCCGCCACGTAGCCGCGTTTGTTGTCCATGCGCAGCAGCGCCATGACGGCGTCCACGGTGACGCCGTCGGGCATGCGCGCGACCGCGCCGTTGCGGTCCAGCAGGCGGTGATGCAGCGCGCGTCCGGCCGCGTTGAGCCGGCCCAGGCGGAAGGACACCTCGGCCGCCACCAGCATGCCCAGGCCCACCGCCTCGCCATGCGGCACCCGGCCCGCGGCGGCCAGCTCGATGGCGTGCCCGACGGTGTGGCCGTACTCGAAGACGACCGCCTGGCGGCGCTCGAGCCGGTCGGAGGCCATGATCTTCTGCTTGGCCAGCAGGCCGGCCTCGACGATCAGCGCGAAGTCCGCGTCCGAGTAGCTGGCCGAGGGGCTCAGGGCTTCCTCCAGCAGCGTCAGGTTCTCGGTCGCCACGGTCAGCGCGTTCTTGATGATCTCGGCCATGCCCGATCGCACCTGCGCGGCGGGCAGCGTCTGCAGATGGCACAAGTCGATCAGCACCGCGGTCGGCGCGTGGAAGCAGCCCAGCAGGTTCTTGCCCTGCGGCAGGTTGACCGCCTGCTTGAGCGAGGCGACGGAGTCCGCCGCCGCGATCAGCGTGGTGGGCACATGGACCAGCCGGATGCCGCGGAACAGCAGCGCCGCGATCAGCCCGGCCAGATTGCCGACCACGCCGCCGCCCACCGCCACGATCACGCTGCGCCTGTCGATGCCGGCGCGCACCATGTCCTGCGCCAGGCCCTCGACGCTGGCCAGGGACTTGGCGGACTCGCCGTCCCGCACCGTCCACAGCCGCGCCGTGGCATCGGCGGACAGGCGCTCGAACAGCGTCCTCGCGTGCAGCCGGCCGACCGTCTCGTCGGTGACGATGTGCAGGCTCGACGCCTTCAGCTCCCCGATCCGGGAGGCGATGTCGTCCAGGCAGCGCGCACCGATCCAGACCGGATAGGTGTCGCCCTCGAATTGGAGTTGCAGTTTGCGCACGGGTGTCGTCCTCCCTGTCAGATGTCGCCGTCGTCGTCGTGCTCGTCTTGCTCGTGATCGCCATCGCGGTCACCCGCCGCGCCGGCCAGGGCCGTCCAGTCCACGCCTCGCGCCAGCGTGAACCGGAGCCGGGGGCCAAGCGTCGCCAGACGCGCGTCGAGGGCGGCGTCGGCGTCCGGCGTCAGGCCCAGCGGCACGCTCTCCAGGTCGCGCAGCAGGCCGTCGAGCCGGGCGGGCGCGAGGCGATCGGCCGCGTGGGCCAGCACGAAATGCTTGGCGCGCCGCCAGCGCGCGCCGGTATCGGCGAGCAGCCCGGCCAGCGCCTCGGGGCCCCAGGCCGCCAGCGCGATCTCCGGCGCGTGGCGCACGATCAGGCCCGGCAGGCCGGACAACGCCGGGCCTTGCGCCGTCGCGACGCGCCGGAGTTCGTCGCGCAGGTCGGCGCGGCAGAACAGGCAGGCGGCCAGCAGCTCGTGGCCGACATGAGGTGCCGCGGCGCTCGCATCGGCGGCGACCGCGTCATCACGCGGCCCGGGGGCTCCTCGCGCAGTCGAGGTCTCCGGCGTGCCGGGCGCCGCCAGGGTCTCCAGCGCCGCCAGCGCTTCATGCGGCCACATCGCGCTCAGCGCGAGGCAGGCTTGCCGCAGGTGCTCGTAGCGATGGCGCCAGCGCTCGGTGTCGTCGAGCCGGTCGAGTGAGCGCGCGAGGCCGTCGATCAGCGCCAGGCCGCGCGCGGCGCCGCCACGCAGGCAGCGCCGGAAGATGCCGCGCACGACGCCGCTCTGCGCGATCGCGCTGACGGTGGACGACAGCGGCAGCGCGTGCAGCGCGACGTACTGCGCCGCGTCCTCCAGCACCGCGCGGTAGTGCACCAGGTGCTCGAAGATCGCCGGCCATCCCGGCTGGTCCAGGCGCTGGGCGAGTCCGTCGACGGCGTCGTTGTCGACATACGAGAAGTCGTAGGAGGCATCGAACAGCAGCCGCGTCGCCGCCACGAACCGATGCAGCGCCTCGATGCGCCAGCCGCCGCCGTCCTCGGCGGCGTCCGCGAGGCCCCCGGCCCGCGCGTCGGCGTTGTCGGCGCGCAGCCGGATGAACAGCGTCCAGGTGCCCAGCACGCGCTCGCGACGGATCGTCAGCGTCGGGAACATCCAGTCGCGCAGACGCGCCAGGATGACCTCATAGGCGAGGATGCGCGCGATCTCGTCGCCGGGGCAGTCGGGCGGCTCCGTCCACTCGACCGTGATCTGGCGCGGCGCGAAGACGTAACTCGCCTTGTGCGTGCCCATCGGGATCTGGATCTCGAGCAGCTCGCGCTCGAAGCGCAGCACCTTCGTCGAGCGGCTGCTGAAGGTGGCGCAGAACTGCTCCAGCGCGCGCACGCGGCGCGGCAGCCGGGCCGTGTCCATGCGCAGTCCCGCGAGCGACCACTGGTGCAGCAGGTTGTGCAGGACGTGCGGGTTCTCGTAGCGCTCGGCCGCTTCGACCGCGGTGCCGTCTTCGGCGGGATCGTCCTGGTCCTCGTCGTTGTGTTCCTCGGCTGCTACTTGAGGCGCCGCGATGACCTCGAACTCGACGCGCCAGTTGCGATCCTCGATCTCGAAGGACTCGGGCACCGGCTCGGCGCTCCACTGGGCCAACCACTCACGGAAGCGGTCCAGCACGAGCCGGTCGCGATCGTTGTCCGCGATCGGTTGGAGGAAGTCGATCCAGTGCCGCATCACCGCGAGGTAGCGTCGGTAGGCCGCGTCGTCGTGCCGCTCGGCGGCCTCTTCGATGGCGAGCCCCAGGATCGCCTTCAGCGAGGCGTCGAAGGTCTCGATCAACGTGCCGCGCAACTGCTCGACCAGATGTGCCAGCCCGAGCCCGTCGAGCGTCTCGCGCAACTCGCCCCAGGTGCTGGCGAGCGCCTGCGCGAGCGCGTCGGTGTCGCCGCCGCCGGCCACGCCGCGGAACGCCGCCACGGCATCGTGGAAGGCGCCCACCGCCGCCAGCGACGCGGGATCGCGCTGGACGCTCGTCGCCAGTTCGGCCACGGCGTCAAGAGGCAGCCGCAGCGCGCGCACCGCGTCGAAATGGGCCGCGGTCAAGCCCGCGTCGAAGGCCGCGGCGAGCACGCGCACGAGCGCGACGGCCTCCTCCGGATCGTGCATCGGCAGCCGGCGGTTCTCCGACTCGACCAGGGTCGCCAGACCCAGCACCAGCGCGGCGGTGTCGTGATCGCGTTCGCTGGCGCGGGCGGCGGCGGTCAGCAGCAAGCCCTGCGCCACGTCGTGGGGCAGCCATGCCGCCGCGGTACGCCAATCCAGCAGCGCCAGCGGCAGGCGCAGGTCGCGATGGCGGGCGAGCTCGCGGAGCGCGTCCGTGGCGTGGCTCGACAGGTGCAGGGATGCGCCCCTCGTTGCATCGTTCGACAGGATGGACGCGATGTCCTTGTCACCGCTCGCCAGTTGGGCCGCGCGGACATAGGACGCCGCGTAGCGCGTCAGCGCATCGGGCGCGCCGCCCGTGTCGTTCGCACCGCCGGCACCGCTCGCGCGGGCCCGGCGCAGACGCCGCGCGAGCAGCGCCGGCGACTCGACCGCGCCGTCCGCGTCCTCGAGCCACAGGTCGCGCGCGGGCTGCGTGCTGCGGGCCAGCAACCGGGCGCCGATGTCGGCGGCCACGGGCAGGGCCTGCAACTGGCGCAGGGTTTCGGCGCCCGTAGACGTCAGCGCACCGTCGGGCGACAGCGCCGCGGGCGGAAACAGCAGCGCGCAGTCATCGGGCAGCACGAGCTCGCGCCGGGCCTCGGTGGCGACGGCGCGCGCCATCGACGCGTCGCCGAGGAAACAGACGCCGCCGTCGAAGGCCACGACCTCCGTGCCGGCGGGGATGCGCGCGGTGGCCGTGCGGACGCAGGTCACGCGCTCCTGGCGGAACATCAACCCGGCGTGCTCCTCGGCATTGCCCTCGTCGACCAGCACCAGGGCCACGGCCACGCGCGCGTCGGCGCTCAGGCCCAGGAAATGGCGCCAGGCGGTCGCGAGGTCCGGCGCGATCAGGGCGCGGCCATGGATGCGCGCACCCAGCGTCAGCAGGCGTCCGGGCACGGTCTCGTACTGGCGCGTCAGCAGCGCGCGGCTCGCGCCGGTGATCGCCTCGCGCGTGCGCAGGGCCGGGTCCAGCCGCGTCGGCCGCGCCTGCAGCAGATGCAGCCGGCGCACGTCGGTCGCGAGCAGCTGCTCGCCGCGCCACAGCCGCAGCGGGGTGCCCGCGGGCCGCAGCGCCAGCGCGGTCGGCCGCGAGCCGGACGTCTGCGCGCTGGCGAAGCCGAAACCGAGCGTGTGCGACACATGGGCCGAGCTCACGTCGCGCGGCATCAGCGTGGTGACGGACACGAAGCCGCGGTCGGTCTCCAGCCCCCATTCGCAGTCGACCGCGGAGAAGCCGAACAACACCATCACCTCGGTGCAGATCGACTCCATGCGTTCCAGCACGGCGGTGTCGATCAGCGGCACGTGGTGGCGGTGCACGCGCTCGTCGACGGTGATCGGCAGCAAGGGCTGCACGAAGCAGGGGATGGCCTGCGCGGGCGCGGCGTCGCCGGCCAGCGCGCGTTGCCGCGTCGACCGTTCGCCCAGGCCGCTGAGGGCCACCTCGGCGACGCGGGCGTGCAGGTCCGCGGGCGTGAGGCAGATCAGGCTGTCGTAGCCACCGGCGTTGAGCAGCTCGGCCAGGTCCTCGATGCCGGCGCTGCGCACGATCCATGGTGCGGGGCCGCAGGTCGCCTGGACCGACCGCGCCAGGTCCGGTTGCCCGGCCCGCAGCGCGGCGGCATAGGCCGCGACGGCAGCGTCCGGCGCGCCGTCGAGGTCCGCCACGTCGGGCGCGAGCGCGTCCACCGGATGCACGGGCGGCACCAGGTCGCGCAGCGACGGCAAGGCGCGCAGGCGCAGCAGCCGTTCGAGCTTGGGTCCGGGGCGGGAGGCGGGGGGCAAGGGCATGAGAACTCTGTCGGGCTGTCCGGAGGAAGGCATCGCGAAACGGGATCTGGGCAGGATCGGGGTGAAGGCGAACGGGTGGCGGGTCTGGAAGGCGCGGCCCGAGGCGCGCGCATCAATCAGGTCTCGGCGTTCAGGGCCACTGGCGGACCAGCGGGTCGATCTCGGGCGGCAGGCCCTCCACCAGGCCGAGCATGCGCGTCGCGCGGCAGCCGAAGTCCATGTAATGGGATCCGCGCCTGACATGCAGCTCGTCCAGCACCCAGGCGGGCACCGCCGCGATCTGCAGCCGCGACAGCAGGCGCAGCGAATAGAACAGCGCCGGCCGCAGGTCGGCGGCGCTCACCAGCTTGACCAGCGCGGGCCAGTCGATGCCGGGCAGCGACAGCAGCGCCGCCAGGTAGGCCAGGTCGCGCTGCTTGGGATCGTTGTGCACGGTGCTGCTCTCAAGGTAGAAGCGCAGCGCCGTGGTCCAGACGTGATCGGTCAGGGACAGGGTCACCGCGCCGGCATGCAGGCTGGGCACGGCGCGCTCGAACAGCGAGTCCACCTCCATGCGCACGAACAGGCCGCGATGCAGGTCGATGACCTCCATCAGCAGGCCCTGTCCGTCGTGCACGAACAGCGGCGTCGGCGAGAAGGCGCGCACGAACTCGATCTCGTCCGGCTCCAGGTGGACCGGCGCCAGGCGGCACAGCGGGTAGAGCTCGCGATGCGTCTTCTCGTGCGCCTCGGTCTTCTCGCGCGGCACCTCGACCAGGCGGCCCGCGGCCGGGTCATAACGCGCGTGGACGAAACCCAGGCCCTGCAGGATGCCGCGCGCGCGCTCGATGTCGGCGGGGCGCACCAGCAGGTCGACGTCGGTGCTGCTGGAGATGGCGCGACCGCCGAAGGCGCGGGGCCGCAGTTCCACGCCCTTGAAGAGCAGGGGGACGATGCCCTGGTCGCGCAGCGCGGTCGAGACCTCGGCGGCGCAGCGCGCCTGCGCTTCGGCCATGCGCTGGTAGGTGCGCTGCGCGGGGTGCGTGCCGTCGCCGTCGGCGAGGTGGTGCAGGCTGTCGACGCTGGTGTCGATCAGCGCGGCGCGGATCCAGGCCGCCATCGGCTTGAGCGGGCCCAGGTGGGTGCCCTCGCGCAGCGCCGGCACCAGCGACAGCAGCGCCACATGCGTGCGCGCCAGCGTCGCGGCGGCCAGGCGCGCGTCCGACGGGCGCGCCTCGGCCGCCGTCTCCGACAGCTCGGCATGCCAGCGCGCGAGGCGGTGCCGGGGCTCCGTCGCCGCGCTCGCGTCCCTCTCCAGCGTCGTGTCCATTCGTCTTCAACCTTTGTCTGCGGCGCCTTCGGGCACCTTCGGGAGAGCGGCCAGGCCGCCGCGCTGTCTGAATGGCGGCCCCGACCGTTGCACAGGTCGGGGCCGCCGGACCCGGTCGACCGAAGCCGTCCGGGTGCGCCCGTCAGGGACGAGCCGTCGGAATGTCGCGGTACAGCTGACGCAGCAGCGGCACCATGTTCGTCAGCGACACGTCCTCGAAGAGGGCGTTGTCACGGATGAAGGCACCGGATGCCGAGGCGGCGATTTCCACCTCGTTGGCCGTGGCGACATCGACCGCGGACGCCGTGGCGGCCGACAGCGATTCCGTCTCGGTCGCGGTGTCCACATCGACCAGCGCCGACGAGGCGCTCGTGATGACGGCCTCCTCGGTGGCCGTGTCGACGTCGATCAGGCGCGACGCGGCCGCCGAGAGCGCTTCCGTCTCGGTGGCGGTGTCGACGTCCACCAGCAGCGCGGAGGCGGTCGTGATGACGGCTTCCTCGGTCGCGGTGTCGACATCGATCAGACGCGGTGCCGCGGCGGCGATCGCCTCCGATTCGGTGGCCGTCCTCACGTCGACCAGGAAGGCCGAGGCAGCCGTGATGACAGCCTCCTCGGTCGCCGTGTCGACGTCGATCAGGCGCGACTCGGCCGCCGAGACCGTTTCCGCTTCGGTGGCGGTGTCCACGTCGACCAGGAAGGACGAAGCGGCCGTGATGGCGGCCTCCTCGGTCGCCGTGTCGACATCCACCAGGTTCCCCGCGGTCCCGAAGGCAGTGCCCCCGTCGTGCGGATCGGACCAGGGCGAAGAGTTCTTATCGAACATCCCTTTCTCCTCTCAAGCAAAGGTTGAAGACAATGAAATCCGCACTCCTTCAAGAGTGCGGCTGGTCAATCTAATCAGTTTCGAGCGAATTGCAAGCATCCCCCGTCTTGGGGGAGGTGAGTGCTTGTCGAATGAATCCATTGACACTCGCAATGAATTGATTGAATGATCTCCGCAATCGAAGTCACTCGGAATGAATGGCGCGAGAGGCCGCCCCAGAGGCCGCCCCAGAGGGCGGCGCGGGGGGCGAGGAGGGGGATGGGGAGGGGCCGCGTCCGGAGGCGTCCGATCGGGCGCGCCCAGAGGGCAATCGGCGTGCCAAGCGCGAAATGGCTCCGCCGGATTGGGGAAACCTCGGGGGTCGCGTCGCGCGCCAACCACGCCCCACGATGAAGCGGGCGGGAAACGAGGATCCAATGCGGGCGAATGAATGACTTCATTGGCAACGATCAATCGAGCGAGTCAATGAATGAGTGATGGCGTGATTCGATTGAATGGATCCATTCAATCGACGGCGGTGTCGAGGAGCGGAAAGCGCGGAGCAATGACAATGAACGTTTCCACTGTGTCCTTCATCGAGACGGCGCCCTTGGGCGCCGCCCATCTCCACGGCCTGGAGGCCGGCGCGGCGCTGGACGATCCGTTCGACGTGGTCGTGGTGGGCAGCGGCGCCAGCGGCGCGGTGGCGGCGGAGACCTTCGTGCGTGCCGGGCTGCGCACGCTGGTGCTGGAGGAGGGCGCCCGCCTGCGTCGCGACGCGGAGAACGCCGCCGTGGATGCCGCGTCGCCGATGGCGCTGGCCGGCAGCGAGGAACGCGGCTGGAGCGGGCGCGGCTGGCCGTGGAGCACGCGCAACCTGGGCGGCGGCAGCGTGTTCTACGGCGGTGCGTCGTTTCGCTACACCGATTTCGATTTCGACCCGTCCGCGCGCATCCACGTCGACGGCCTGCCGGTGAAGTGGCCGATCGGGGCGGAGGACCTGGCGCCGCACTACCGCGAGATGGAGCGCCGGCTGTGCGTCGACCACGCCGCCTTCGTCGACGCGACGCAGGTGCCGCGCACGCTGAGCCTGCCGGCGGAGCACCTGTGGGCGGGCGCCGAGCGGCTGGGCTACTCGCCCCGGCCGACGCCGGTGGCGGTGGACCGCTCCCTCTGCGACAACTGCTCGCTGTGCATCTCAGCGCAATGCACGCGCGGCGCGAAGCGGGACGTGGTGACGGCGCTGCTGGCGCCGCTGGCCGACGCGCCCAACCTGACGCTGCTGACCGGCGTGCGCGCGGTGGCGCTGACGCAGACGCGGCGCCATGCCGTCGACGCCGTGACCTGCCTGGACATGGACACCGGCCGCACGCGCTCGATTCGGGCGCGGCGGGTGGTGCTGGCGTGCAACGCGATCCAGACGGCGGCGCTGCTGCTGCGCTCCACCTCGCACCACGCGCCGCGCGGGCTGGGCAACGAGCATGACGTCGTCGGCCGAGGCCTGTGCATGAAGCTCAGCGAGTACACCGAGGGCCGGGTGGACGAGTATCCGGAGCGCATCGCCGATCACCCGATCGGCTACCGCGGGCCGTTCTCGACGGTGGCGGTGCTGGACCATTACCTGGACGAGCGCTGTCCGGTCGGCGTCGGCGGGCTCATGTACGAGACCAAGCACGACGACTGGCGGGCGCTGCAGGGCGAGGGGCTGGTGCTGCGGGTGGAGACCATCCTGGCCGACCACCCGTCGCCGCGCAACCGGATCCGGCTGTCCAGCAGCACCGACGCCTGGGGACTGCCGCGCGTGATGATCGACTACACCACCGATCGTCGCGACGAGGCGCGGCTGGCCTACATGCGGGCCCGCTCGGCGGGCTGGCTGGAGGCCTCGGGCGCGCGGACGATCCGGCACGAGGCGTCCAACTTCACGCTCGGCAGCACGCACCTGCACGGTACCTGCCGGGCCGGCGACGATCCGCGCACCTCGGTCGTGGACCGCGACGGCCGTGTCCACGCGCTGGACAACGTCCACGTGGTCGACGGCAGCTACATGCCCTATCCCGGCGGTCTCAACCCGACGCTGACCATCCAGGCCAACGCGCTGCGGATCTCGCGCCTGCTGGCGCGCGGCGACACCGCCCGGGCCGATGACGGCGCGCCGCGCGCGGCCGTCGCCTGACCGCCATCCGTTCACCGCCCGACACGCGACGCCTGTTCCCTTCGCTCCCCACCATGACGCCGAACCAACTCCGCCAACTGATCATCCACACCGTCTGCAACGTCACCGGCGAGGAGCCCGAGGAAATCCTCGCCCACGAGACGGTCACGCTCGACACGCGCGACTGGGAGCAGGTCTTCAGCCGGCTGGAGGCCACGCTGGACATCGACTCGGGCCTGCTGGCCGGGCCGCGGCGCAGCTTCGAGATCGACGAGCTGACGCGCGACCTGCATGCGCGCCTGAGCGGCGCCGCCGGGACCTGACGACCAGACGATGCGAATCGACGTCCCCCCGCCCGAGGCCATCGGGCCGACGGAGCCGGCCATCGCGATGCTCAAGCCGGACGCGTTCGAGCGCGGACTGGACGGCGCCATCCTGGACCGGCTGCGCGCCGACGGTTTCGTCGAGCAGGCCCGCCGTGACGTGCACCTGACGCCAGCGGATGTGGAGGCCCTGTTCCTGCATCCGACGCCGGCCTACGTCGCGCATCTGACGTCGCGGCCGGTGTCGATGCATCTGCTGCGCGGCGTCGGCGGCGCGCCGCGCCTGTACGACTGCAAGCAGGCGATCCGGCGTCGCTTCGGCACGCCGGAGAAGATCCGCAACCTGATCCATGGCACCGACGAGGGCACCGAGTACCACCTGTTCCTGGCGCGCTTCTTCCCGGATCTGGCGCCGGAGCGGCACTGCGGACCGGCCGACCTGGACTTGCGCTTCGCGCCGGGCACGTCGCTGGCGCAGGCGCGGGCCGAGCTGGCGCGGCTCGACGCATCGTCCGACTTGCATTGGGTGTCCGTCACGCTGCTGCCGGGCCAGGCGGGGCTGCTCGGGCTGCAGGGCTTGCGGTGGGAGCGGTTGCGGGTCGGCTTCGCGGCGCGTCATGGCCGCCGCGACGGTGCGCATCGATTCGCGCTGCTGCTGCACGCGCATGCCGGCGAGGACCTGGCGCCGCTGCTGGCGCCGGGCGCCGGAGACGACGCCGGGCTGACCGGTGGCCGTCCCGTCACGCTGGCCGAGCTGCCGATGCCGGCGGATCAACTGGCCCGCTACGCGCGGGACCTGCGCGCGCCGGACGTGGACATCGACCGCGCGGTATCGGCCTATCCGCTCATGGCGCTCGTGGCGGCGCAACGCGCGCTGGGCGTCGACGGGTTGAACGTCTTCGCGCCGGCGCAGCGTCTGCTGGAGACGGAGCTCCTGGCCGATCTCGGCCGCGTGGCCGGGCTGCGCCTGTCCGGGGGCAGCGCCGGCCGCGTTCCCGGCGGCGGCTTCAGCGTGTCCCGCGCCGGTGTCGACGGCCTGCCCCTGCGCGGGGATCGCGCCGGGGCCGGGTCGCCGGCCTCCGTTCCCTTCTGATCGCAGCCGGTGGCCGTCGCATGAAAGTCCTGAAACTGACCCCGTTCTTCCACCACCCCGATGTCAAGGTCTGGCCGGCGGACTACGACTCGGTCGGCGGCATGCAGGTGCAGACCTGGCGGCAGGCCGTCTGGCTGGCCGAGGCCGGCGTGCATCAGCACGTCATGACCATCGGTTTCCCCGGCCTGCCGCGGCTGCGGCCGCTGCACGCGTCGCTGTGGGTGGAGCGGATGATGGTGCCGATGCCCCGCATCCGCTCGGAGTTCAGCGGGCTCGTCGGCCTGACCCAGTCCTGGGCGCTGGCCACGCTGGGGGCGCTGCTGCGGCGCTCGCGCTCGCACGACTTCGATCTGATCCACGCGCATTTCGACGGGCAGATTCCGGCGTTGCTGGTCGCGTGGTGGGCGCGGCGCCTGCTGCGCCTGCCGCTGGTGGTCACCGTGCATTGCTCGCGGCTGGCGGTCTACAGCCCGCACTCCTGGCTGGACATGCAGCAGCACCGCCTGGCCCGCTGGCTGGAGCGCAAGGTCGTGGCCCAGTCGTCGGCCGTGATGGCGCTGACGCATCGGACGGCGGACGTGCTCGGGCAGGACGCGCGGCGCGTCGAGGTGGTGCCCGACGTCGTCGACACCGCGCGCTTCGCGCCGCCGGCCGACGAGGCGGTGGCGGCCTTCCGCGCGCGCCATGGGCTCGGCCCGCGGACCGTGGGTTTCGTCGGCCGGATCGCCAAGGAGAAGGGCTGGCATCACCTGGTCGAGCTGGCGCGCGCGCTGCGGGACGAGGACGTCCGGCTGCTGGTCGTCGGCGACGGCCCGCAGCGCGGCCGGCTGCTGGAGGCGCTGGAGGCGGCCGGCGCGCGGGACCGCGTCACCGTGACCGGCTTCATTCCCAACGACGAGGTGCCGGCGGCGATGGCCGCCTGCGAGCTGATCGTGATGCCGTCGCTCTACGAGGAGTTCGGCGGCGCCAGCATCGAGGCGCTGGCCACCGGCACGCCGGTGGTCGCCTTCGCGGTCGGCGGGCTGCGCGAGGTGCTGGGCGGCATCACGCCGGAGCTGCTGGTCGCGCCCGAGGACACCGCCGCGCTGATCCGCCGCGTCAAGGACGTGCTGGCCGGCGCGCACGCGGACCACACCGCGCCCGACCGCCTGCGGGCCCATGTCGAGGGGCGCTTCACGCCCGCGGCGATGGGTGCCCGGACCCTGGATCTGTACCGATCCGCCATCGCGGGGCACGCCTGAGCGCGGCCGCGTCCCGATCTCCGGCCGCCGTTTCCGTCGGGAGCCGCGCGGCGATTTCAACCACGACGTCCCAAGCAGGACTTCCCAGCCAGGACCTTCCGACCATGTCGCTCATCCACCTGCCCAACACGGCGCCCGCGCAGGACATACACGCCTGCCTGCGCGAGCACGGCTACGCCATCATCGACCGGCTGGTGCCGCCCACCCACATGGACCGGATCGCGACGGAGCTCGCGCCGCACATGGCCGCGACCCCGTTCGGACCGGACAGCATCCTGGGCAAGCGGACCCAGCGCACCGGCGCGTTGATCGCGCGGTCGCCGGCCGCCCGGGAGCTGGTCATGCACCCGACCATCCTGGAGGTCACCGGCCGCTTCCTGGCCCATGCCACCACCTTCCAGGTGCATTGCACGCAGGTGATCGCCATCCACCCCGGTGCGAAGGCGCAGACGCTGCATCAGGACGAGGTGGCGTGGGACATGTTCCCCTTCCCGGAGGATTACCACGTGCAGTGCAACACCCTCTGGGCGATGACCGATTACACCGAGGAGATGGGCGCCACCCGCGTCGTGCCGGGCAGCCACCGGGCCGGTCGCAGCGTGGAGTTCGACATCGCCCAGAGCCTGCCGGCGGCGATGGAGAAGGGATCCGTCCTGCTGTACGACGGCAAGGTCTATCACGGCGGCGGTGAAAACCGGTCCGACCGGATCCGCTCGGCGATCAACCTGACCTACGCGGTGGGATGGGTGCGGCAGGAGGAAAACCAGTTTCTGTCCTGTCCGCCGGAGATCGCGCGGACCCTGCCCGACGATTTGCTGCGCCTCATGGGCTATCAATGCGGCGCCTTCGCGCTGGGGTATGTCAATGGATTCGAGGACCCGCTGACCGTATTGGGCCGCGGCGAGCCGGGCAAGATCCTCGGCGCTGAATTGATGCAGCGCTCCCGGATGAATCCGGACCGGCAGTCCTTTCTGCGCGAAGCTGAATTTGGCTGAGTTTCACGGCCGGTCGCCGATCGGTCGCGGATGCGTCGCAAAAGCCGCCATCAGCCGCTTTGGGCGGCCCCGTTCCTCCTGCCCGCTTCGTCGCGCCGCGCGCCTTTCAGCGCCCGGCGTGGCTTTGCGCACGCCTGCCACCGGGCATATGAAAGGTCTTACAGTTGTTCTGCCGTAAACATCATGCTATTTCGCGCGTGCGCGAATATCTATCTAGTCGTGAATCTCGGGGGCAATCCCCGCGGGAGAGGTTTTCTGATCGTTTTCAGATCGTGATAGATACTGTCGAAAACCCTGTGAAAGTCGGCTTGAAAAACCCCAGTGCCATTGGTCATGGATAGTTAACATTGCATGAATGTAAATTCTGTCAATCGAACAAATGGGCGATCGCCGCGATCCGGCAGTCGTTCTCGAAGACGCCTCCTCCCACACAACGGCCGACACACATTTCCACGACGCCATGAGCAAATCACTTCAGCAAGTGCTCCAGCAGATTGACAAGCTTCAGAAGCAAGCCGAGCAACTCCGCGCCAAGGAGGTCTCCCAGGTGGTGGCCAGCATCCGGCAGGCCATCGACCATTACGGCCTGACCCGTCAGGAGCTGTTCGGGCCGGCGCTCGCCAACACGCGGCGGCGCCGCACGGCGAAGGACCGGGCTGGCCCGGTGACGCCCACGGTGGAGCGCGCCGCGCGTCGGCGCGCCAATTGACGCCCGGCGACGCCTACTTCACCCAGCCGATCTCCCTGGCCGTCGCCGGCCCGATGACCGTCTGCGCGAGTCCGTCCGGGATCCGCGCCTCCCCGTTGCGCAAGGGAATGCGCCCCGCCATCAATTCCGCCCGCGCCTGGGGCAGCAGCGGTTCCCGGTCCGGTTCGGCGTAGCCGTCGGGCGGCAGCGGCATCAACGTCGCCGGGTCGTACTTGTCGGTCGCGCTGAAGGTGTGCAGCGTCTCGTGCGCGATGACGACCTCGTTGGCGCCCTGCTGCGCGCGCGCGGCGAAGAGATGGGCCAGGCCCAGCCGGCCCTTCTCCAGGCCGATGGAGTGCGGCAGCGCGCCGGAGAAATCCGGCGGGTGGTACATCAGGAAGAGCTTCACGTCCGGCACCGGCGAGCTGGGCGGTGTCTCGCGCCAGGCCCACCAGCGCATCCGCAGGCTCCAGGAAATCGCCGCAAGCACGCCGCGGTCGCGCGGCGGCGCTGGCGGCAGCGCGCTCACCCGGCGACCCAGCACGATCCGGATCGGCTGGGACAGGGCCACGCCATGGCGCCGCGCCTGGTCCTGGAAGTAGGGCTCGAGGCGGGCGAAGTCGGACTCGTCCAGGCGCTGCAGGTAGGCCTCGGTCGCCGCGTCGCCGGCGGCGTTGATCGGATACAGCGTCACGACCTGCGGTCGCTTCCAGGACTGCGCCTGCCAGCGACCGATCAGCGTCGTGCCCGCCGCCGTCACGAGGATCCCGAGCAGGATCAGGATGCGGATCGCCTTGAACATGCAAGCTCCCTCATGTGGCGACCGGTCGGGCCGGTCGCCTCGACCGGTGCGTCGATCGTGGCGGTGATGGCCGTTTCGCCTGCTGCTCCGCCTGGCGCTTCATCCGCGGTCGCGCGTGTCGCTTCACTCGCCGCGGACCTTGCCGCGTCCGGCCTTGATGTCGCCGCGCTGGGTCTTGGCCTCCAGGCGGCGCTTCTGCGAGGCGCGGGTGGGCTTGGTCGCCCGGCGCGCCTTGGGCGTGTGCGCCACGCTCTGCGCCAGCGCCACCAGGCGGGCGATCGCGTCGGCGCGGTTCTGCTCCTGGCTGCGTGACTCCTGCGCCTTGATCACGACGATGCCGTCGGCGGTGATGCGCTGGTCGGACAGCGCCAGCAGCCGTTCCTTGATGATCGCCGGCAGCGTGGAGCGCCGGATGTCGAAGCGCAGATGCACCGCGCTGCTGACCTTGTTGACGTTCTGCCCGCCCGGCCCGCTGGCGCGGATGCCGGTCATGTCCAGTTCCCAATCGGCGGGCGTCCAGTCCAGATGCATGGCACCGCGGGCGTGGGGAAACCGACCGGGGCGGCGCTCAGCCCAGCGTCTCGACGTGCACCGGCACCCGACGGGCCAGCGCGCACATCAGCTCGTAGCCGATCGTGCCGGCGGACTGCGCGACCTCGTCGATCGGCAGCACGGCGCCCTTCGGGCCCTGACCCCACAGCGTGACCTCGGCGCCGATGCCGTCCAGCGGCAGCTGCTTCAGATCGGTCAGGTCGACGGCCAGCATGTCCATCGAGACCCGGCCCACCGTCGTCGTGCGCTGCCCGGCGACCAGCACCGGCGTGCCGTGGCCGGCATGGCGCGGATAGCCGTCCGCGTAGCCGCAGGCCACCGTGCCGATGCGCATCGCGCGCTGCGCGACGAAGCTGCTGCCGTAGCCGACGCTGTCGCCTTCCTTCAGGTGCTGGACCGCCAGCACCTTGGACCGCAGCGTCATCGTGGGCCGCAGGTCCCAGTGGGCGATGTCGTGCTCCGGATAGTCCGGCGCGCTGCCGTAGGTCATGATTCCCGCGCGGACCCAGTCCGCCCGCACCGCCGGGTCCTTGCTGTGGCGCAGGATCGCCGCGCTGTTGCTCAGCGAGCGCGCGCCCGGCAGGTCGGCCGTCGCTTCCTTGAAGACCGCCGTCTGGTGCTCGATGCCGCGCGCGCCGTCGGCGTCAGAGAAATGCGTCATCAGCGAGATCTCGTCCACCTGCGGCAGGGCGTTCAGCCGCGTCCAGGCGCCGCGGAAGGCGTTCGGGGTGAAGCCCAGCCGGTTCATGCCGCTGTTGAGCTTCAGGAAGACGCGGTGCGGCTCGTGCGTCTTGTGCATCGCCAGCCAGTCGATCTGCTGCTCGTGGTGCACCGCGTGCCACAGCTTCAGCCGCGAGCACAGCTCCAGGTCGCGCGTCTCGAAGCAGCCTTCCAGCAGCAGGATCGGGCCGCGCCAGCCCAGGTCCCGCAGGCGCTGGGCCTCGTCCAGGTCGAGCAGCCCGAAGCCGTCGGCGCCGCGCAGCGCATCGAAGACGTTCTCGATGCCGTGGCCGTAGGCGTTGGCCTTGACGATCGCCAGCACCTGCGCGTCCGGCGAGCTGGCCCGGGCGCGGGCGATGTTGTGGGCCAGCGCGGGCTGGTGGATCAGGGCTTCGATCGGACGGGGCATGGGCCGCATTGTGCCGTGGCATGAACGGGGGCACGCACCGGCCCGGGGCGCGGCGTGGCATCGCCGCGGCAGAGGGAGCGGCATCGGGAATGCTTCGTGGATCCCTCCGAAATGGGTGGGAAATAGCACAGAGCCGGTGTACCGTGAAGCGCTGTTACGAAAACAAGCGCGTGCTATAAACCCGCCGCAGCGCTGCCTTTCCCACCCCGGTGGACCCAGCGTGATCACCGCAGTTCCAGGTATGCCGGGTCGATGAAAAAAGGCTTCTACACCATCATGTCAGCGCAGTTCTTCAGCTCGCTGGCTGATAACGCGCTGTTCGTCGCCGCCGTGGAGCTCCTGCGCACCAGCGGTGCGCCCGAGTGGCAGCGGGCCGCATTGGTCCCGATGTTCGCGCTGTTCTATGTCGTGCTCGCGCCGTTCGTGGGGGCCTTCGCGGACGCGGTACCCAAGGGCAAGGTCATGTTCATCTCCAACACCATCAAGGTGGTGGGATGCCTGAGCATGCTGGCGGGGGTGCATCCGTTGATCGCCTATGCGATCGTGGGCCTGGGCGCGGCCGCGTATTCGCCGGCCAAGTACGGCATCCTCACCGAGTTGCTGCCGCCGTCCCAGCTGGTCAAGGCCAATGGCTGGATCGAGGGCCTGACCATCGCCTCGATCATCCTGGGCGCCGTCTTCGGCGGCCAGCTGCTGGGGGAGCGGGCCTCGTCGGTGCTGCTGTCCTTCGACATGCCGTTCATCGACACCGGCATCGACACCGCGCCGCAGGCGGCCATCGCCTTCATGGTGGTGCTGTACGGCATTGCCGCGCTCTTCAACCTGCGCATCCCGCGCACCGACTCGCCGCTGCAGCCGATCTCGCACAACGCCACGGACCTGGTGCGCGAGTTCGCCGCCTGCAACTCGCGGCTGTGGCAGGACAAGCTGGGCCAGATCTCGCTGGGCATGACGACGCTGTTCTGGGGCGTGTCCGGCAACATGCGCTACATCGTCTTCGCCTGGGCCGCCGCGGCGCTGGGCTACGGCACGACGCAGGCGTCGGCGCTGGCCGGCGTGGTGGCGATCGGCACCGCCGTCGGCGCGGTGGTGGCGTCGATGGCCGTGCGGCTGGACAAGGCCACCAGCGTCATTCCGCTGGGCATCGGCATGGGCCTGCTGATGCTGGTGCTGAACTTCATCAACCAGCTCTGGCTGGCGATCCCCTTCCTGATCCTGCTCGGCGGCATCGGCGGCTACCTGGTCGTGCCGATGAACGCGCTGCTGCAGCACCGCGGCCACAACCTGATGGGCGCCGGCCGCTCGATCGCCGTGCAGAACTTCAACGAGCAGGCCTGCATCCTGGGCCTGGGCGCGCTGTACACGATGCTGACGCGCTTCGGCACCTCGGCCTTCGGCTCGATCACGATCTTCGGCCTGCTGGTGGCGGGCATCATGTGGGTCGTGGGCCGCTGGCACGCGCACAACAAGCGCGAGCATGCCGAGGAGCTCGACCGCCTGCTGGCGATCGCGCGCAGCGACAAGCACTGACCGGCCCGGCGCCTGGCAGCTCCGCCAGATCCGCAAGGCCCAATGACGGACGGCTCCTAAGGGAGCCGTCGTCGTTTCGGGGACCGCTCGGCGAAGAGCGGATCCGGTCCGGGGTCAGCGCCGCGCGCGGCCCCTGCCGCCGGGCGGCGCGGCGACCGCGATGCCGCCGGTGGTCAGCACCTGCTCGATGTGCTCCGACCAGGCGCGGCCGATCTTGAGGCAGCCGCTGTGGTTCAGGTGGATCTCGTTGTGCCAGTCGCCGCTGATGCCGCTGGCGCCGGGCGTCGCCGCCGCGAGCGGCACGGCGGTCGAGTCGAACACGAACAGCCCCGGGAACTGCTCCTTGTCCGCCATCAGCGTCTTCAGCAGCTGCGCCAGGTGCATCACCATCAGGCGGCTGACGGCGGCCCAGTCGGCCGCGGGGATCGCGTAGGCCTTCAGCGCCGGATACAGCCAGGGGCCGTGGCCCGCGTCCGCGGCGCCGGCCGGGCGCGGCATCGGCACGGCGTAGCAGTGCATGAAGATCGGCTTGCCCGCCGACGGTCCCTGGTCACGCAGCGTCAGCAGGTGGCGCAGGTTGGCGCGCAGGTACTCGGCGTAGGTGGTCCAGCCGGGCTCCGAGAAATAGCGGCCGACGCCGGCCGACGGCGGGCCCCACTCGGTCTGGTTGCGCAGCAGGCGCAGGTGCAGCGGGATGTCCGCGCCGTCGAGGTGGACCGGCGTCTGCGCGGCCTTGATCAGGTCATTGCCGCCGACGGACAGCAGGATGCCGTCCCAGACCGGCGCGTCGGCCGCGGTGAGCAGGCGCACGAAGTCCGGCGCCGCTTCCAGCTCGACGACCTTGGCCAGGCTCTCGCGCTGGCCGGCGCAGTTCACCGCCGCGGCGGGTTTGGACAGCACCAGCTCCTGCAGCAGGTTGGCGTGGGCGCTGAGTTTGGCCTGAGCGGTCGAGAACCAGGAATCCCCCTGGGCCAACAGGCGCCAGTGATAGCTCTGCAGATCGGGCCCGGAGGCGGACTGCAGATCTTCCGGGGCAAAACAGGCCAAGTGATCCAAGAGAAGCTCTCCCTAGTTTGGTGGACCGGACACACGCGACAGGGTAGGCCGCGTGCATGACAGGCGCACGGCGCCCCGATTGGAGGTCAGGGTCAGTCCTTGCGCCATGCTATAAACCCTGGGCATTGTTGGCTGGTCCGCAGGCCGGATCCAAGCCCCGCGACAAGGACTGTTGCGCTGGCCCCACCCCTGGGGCGGCAGGCGGCGGACCCGGGCGCGAAATGCCGCGGTGTCATCCCGACCCTGCCCCCGATTTCCCTTCGATGTCCCCTGGCCGGAACGCCTGGCGTGCCGCCTTCGTTTGCGTTCGCCGATCTCCCGCATGCCGATCCTCGCCCTGATGTTCAACGCCACCATCTGGGGGCTCTCCTGGTGGCCGTTCAGGCAGTTCGAGGCCGCCGGCATGCATCCGTTGTGGACGACGGTGATCATGTACACGCTGTCGTGGGTGGTGGTGCTGGTCAGCCAGCGCGGCGCGGCGGCGGAGCTGCTGCGCTCGCGCGGCCTGTGGCTGGTGATGCTGGCGGCGGGCCTGACCAACACCGCGTTCAACTGGGGCGTGGCGACGGGGGACGTGGTCCGCGTCGTGCTGCTGTTCTATCTGATGCCGCTGTGGGCGGTGCTGCTGGCGCGGCTGATCCTGGGCGAGCCGTTGACGGCCATCGCCGGGCTGCGCATCGCGCTGGCGCTGGGCGGCGCGCTGGCGGTGCTGTCCCCGGCGGACGGCGGCTGGCCGCTGCCGTCCAGCCTGCCGGATGTGCTCGGGCTGGTGGGCGGCATCACCTTCGCCTTCAACAACGTCATGCTGCGGCGCGAGGCCGCCCGCAGCCCGGGCGCGCGGGCGCTGGCGATGTTCAGCGGCGGTGTCGGCGTGGCCGGCGTGTCGGCCCTGGCGATGGCCGGCGGCGGCCTGGCGCCGTGGCCCTGGCTGCCGGGCGCCGTCTGGCTGCTGCCGCTGGCGGGGATGGCGCTGCTGTTCTTCGCCTCCAACCTGTCCCTTCAATACGGGGCGGCGCGCCTGCCGGCCAATGTCACCGCGGTGGTGATGCTGACCGAGGTCCCGGTCGCGGCCGTCTCCGCGCTGCTGCTGGGCGGCGGCGTGCTGGACGGCCGCACCGCGCTGGGCGGCGCCGCGATCCTGGCCGCGGCGCTGCTGGCGGCGGTGGAGCGCCGACGCGCCTGATGCCGCCCGGCGCGCTAGGATGCACCCCGGTCCATTCGAGGAGGTCATCCATGAGCGCCACCAGCAAGACAGCCTTCGATTTCGACGCGATCAGCATCGGCGGAGAGCCGGTCGCCCTGTCCCAGTACCGCGGCCGCGTGCTGCTGGTCGTCAACACCGCCAGCGAGTGCGGCTTCACGCCCCAGTTCAAGGGCCTGGAGGACCTCTGGCGCGACTACCAGGCGCGCGGGCTGGTGGTGGTCGGATTCCCCAGCAATGAATTCGGCGGGCAGGACCCGGGCGGCAACGACGAGATCGCCTCGTTCTGCCAGCTCAACTACGGCGTCAGCTTCCCGATGATGGGCAAGATCAAGGTCAACGGCGGCGAGGCCCATCCGCTGTGGCAATGGCTCAAGGGCGAGAAGCCCGGCATCCTCGGCACCCAGGCGATCAAGTGGAACTTCACCAAGTTCCTGGTCGGCCGCGACGGGCAGGTGCTCAAGCGCTTCGCGCCCAACGACTCGCCGGAATCGATCCGCGGCGAGGTCGAGGCGGCGCTGGCCGACTGAGCCCCGCGCGACGGGTCCTCAGGGCCGGATCGCGATCCGGCCGTAACGCAGCCGTAGCTGGCCGGCGTCCTGCGCGGCGCGCAGCAATTGATTCACGGTCTGCCGCGACAGGTGCGCGAGCCGCGCCAGCTCCGACTGCGTCGCCCGCAGTTCCTGCCAGCCGTCGGCATCCGCCGCGGCGGCGCGCTCGGCGGTCAACTGCCGCAGCGCGACCGCGAAGCGCTCCGGCGCGCTCAGGTGGCGGGCGGCCTCCAGCAAACGCAGGTTGCCTTCGAAGCGCTCGGCGAATTCCCGCATCAGCGCCCGCGCGAAGCCGGGCCAGTCGTCCATCAGCACGCGGTAGGCGGGCATGCCGATGATCCACACGCGGCTCGTGGTCGTCGCGACGGCTTCGTAGCGCGCCGGACGCTCGGTGACGAAGGCCGCCAGCCCGAACAGGCGAGGCGCCCGCACGTGCTCCAGCACCGACATGCGGCCGTCCTGCGCGGCGAAGCGGGCCTCGATCTCACCGCTTGCGACCATGTAGAACGCCTTCGGCGTCTGTCCCTGCGCGAACAGCACACGATCGGCCGCCAGCGCCCGGCAGGGCAGCAGCGCCTCCAGCCTGGGCGCCAGCGCGGGCGGCGGCGTCAGGCCGGGAAAGTTGGCGCACAGGGCGTCGACGGCGGACGGCGCGGGCAGGCGCATGGGTTTCGTCTGAGTTTGTCGGATACCCGACATTCTGGCCGCGCGAGCAGGCCTAGAGTTCCCGGCATGCAGAACGACGACCTCGGGCGCATCGCCCACCTCTTCGCCCGCTTCGCCGAGACCGATGGTCGCGACGACGCGCTGTACCAGGCGCTGGCCGCCGCGATCGCGGGGGATGAGGGGCTGATGGCCCTCCTGCTGGCAGCACCGCCGACGCAGCGCCTGCCGGTGCTGCTGCTGGCGGCGCTGCACGACCGCGTGCTGGCCGGCGCGCCGCATCCGCTGGCCGCGTACTACGCCAGCGCTGGGGGCACCCGCGCGCCGGACGGCGAATTGCCCGGATTGCTGAAAGACTTCGCCCGTCGCGAGGACGTCGCGTTGCGCGAGCTGATCCGCACCCGCACCACGCAGACCAACGAGACCGGCCGCTGCGCCGTGCTGCGTCCCGCGCTGCAGGCGCTGGCGACGCGGCTGGGCGGCACCGAGGCCGCGCCGGTCGAGCTGGCGCTGTTCGACTTCGGTTGCAGCGCGGGCCTGAACCTGGGCGTCGACCGATATGCCTACGACGACGGCGTGAGCACGTGGACGGGCGAGTCCTCGCAGGCGCCGCTGGTCCGCACGGCGTGGCGCGGTGATCGGCCCGGTGCCTTGCTGGGCGAGCCGCGCTGGCGCGCGGCCCACCGCATGGGCGTCGACCTGCAGCCCATCGATCCCTTCGACGAGGCGGCCGCGCGCTGGTTGCGCGCCTGCCTGTGGCCGGGCGACGGGGCGCGGCGGGATCGGCTCGATCGTGCGCTCGCCGACGCCCGCCGGCATCCGGTGCCGCTGGTGCGCGACGACGACGGCCTGTCGGTGCTGGAGCGCTGGCTGGACGCCTTGCCCGTCGGCACGCGGCCCGTGGTCTTCAACGTCTGGGTGCTGGCGTACTTCGCGCCCGATGCGTTGCGCGAGCATGTCCGGCGCATCGAGCGGCTGGTCCGCGAGCGCGGCCTGGCGTGGATCAGCGGGGAGGTCGGCAAACTCGCGCCGCTGCCGTCGCCGCCCGATGCGCCTTCCGGCGAATCGCCCGGCAGCGCGACGCTGTGGACCTTGCAATGGCGGGACGACGAGGCCGGCGGCGCGCTCAGGACCGACCCGTTGGCCTGGTCCCACCCGCATGGGCGATGGATCGAGTGGCTGGATCGCGAGGGCGCGAGTTCAGCGTGACGACGCGGGTGGTGCCGACGGCGGCGTGGCCGCGGGCATGGCGGACGTGGCGGCCGGCACGACCCGGAGCTCGTTCACCACCCTCTCGACATCGTCGATCTGCCTGACCAGCGCCTCCAGCGCGGCGGCCTCCTCCGCCTTGCTCACGCACCCTTGCAGCCAGATCCAGCGTCGCTGGCCCAGCGCCCAGACGCTGGTCGTCCTGTCGAAGCGGCCGTCCGCGGCGACGGCCTGACGCACGCGGGGCATGATTTCCTTGTCGTAGAGATAGGCGTTGGGCAGGCGGCAACGGCCGCTCTGGTAGCAGCTGGTGCCGCGCTCGATGCGGCCGTGGGCCTGGGCGCGAGCCTCGGCGTCGGTCAGCAGCGGCCCGGGCGGGGGCGCGCAAACGCCTGCGGGAATCGCCGAGGTGAGCTGCACGAAGGGATCGCCGAAGACGTTGCGGCGCTGTTCCTCGGCGCCGGCCAGCGCAGGCACGATCATCGAACCCGCGACGATCGCGGCCCGGAGGGCGAGGGCAGGCATCGAGGCGGGCGACATGGCGGCGAGCTTGCCTGATCGGGCGCGCCGCCGCCAGTGCCGGTCGCCGCCGCCGTCAGGCCACCCGATCCAGCTTCACCAGCCGCAGCGGCGCGCCGAGCAGATCGCCCGCCACGGCCTCGAACGCGCGGAAGTGCGGCATCGCGCGATGCGCGTCCAGCGCGGCCTCGTCGGTGAAGGCCTCGCGCATGTAGAAGGTGCCGGGCTCGTCCCGCAGCTCGAAGAGGACGTAGTCCAGGCAGCCGGGTTCGGCGCGGGTCGGCTCGATCAGCCGGCTCAACTCGGTGCGCAGACGTTCGCGCTGGCCGGGGCGGGCCACCAGCACGGCGATCATCGTCAGCGGCGCGTCGCCGGCAGGACGGTCGTGAGTGGAAGCGTGGACGTGGGGATCGATCGTCATCGGAAGGTCCTTGCGAACGGTGGGGAAGGCGGGAGCGCGAGTCCCGGATGCTAGGCACCGCCACCGCGCGGAAACACCCCGCCACGGCGGAAACTCTTTCAACCGCCGCGCAAGGGAAGATCTGTTTGGCGCATGGCGGCCGTGTCGCGACCATGGCGCGTCATGTGGGCCTTCCCAAGCGCCGGATCGCCGATAGGATCGATGCTTCCTTCGCTCCCGCGCCGAGCGGCGCACCTTGCCACCATGACGATGTCCGCCCACCTCCGTCCGTTGCGCCATGCCGCGCTGGCCCTGGCCGCCCTGTCCACGCTCGGCGTCGCGCGGGCGCAGACCGTGCCCGAGCTGCAGGCCCTCGCGGCGCGCGAGCAGCCGGCGCTGCTCAAGACGCTGCAGCAACTGGTGGAGATCGAGTCGGGCAGCTCCGACCGGGCGGGCCTGGACCGCATCGCCGGCGTCATCGCGCAGCGGCTGCGCGAGCTGGGCGGGCAGGTCGACCTGATCGATCCGGGCAAGACCATCGCCTCGCCGTCCTCCGACGCGGGCGACGGGCCGGCCAAGGTCGGGCAGATGGTCAAGGCGACCTTCAAGGGCGCGGCCGCCAACGGCAAGCGCGTGCTGCTCATCGCGCACATGGACACGGTCTACCAGCGCGGCATGCTGGCCCAGCAGCCGTTCCGGATCGACGGCCCGCGCGCCTACGGCCTGGGCATCGCCGACGACAAGCAGGGCGTGGCCACCATCCTTCACCTGATCGCGATGCTGAAGGCGGTCAACTTCCGCGACTTCGGCGAGATCACCGTGCTGATCAACGGCGACGAGGAGATCGGCTCCCCGGGCTCGCACCCGACCATCACGAAATTCGGCGCCGAGCACGACGCCGTGTTGTCCTTCGAGGGCGGCGGCGGTCCGAGCGGCGCCGACACGCTGCGACTGGCCACCAGCGGCATCGCCGCGGCGACGCTGACGGTCAAGGGCCGGTCCTCGCACGCGGGCGCGGCGCCGGAGCGCGGCGTCAACGCGCTCTACGAGATGGCGCACCAGGTGCTGCAGATGCGCGACCTGTCCGATCCGAAGAACGGCAAGCAACTGCACTGGACCATGGCCAAGGCGGGCTCGGTGCGCAACGCGATTCCGGCGCAGGCGGAGGCGTTCGCCGATGTCCGCGCGGACAAGGTGGCCGACTTCGAGGGCATGGAAGCCGAGCTGCGCAAGCGCATCCAGAACAAGCTGCTGCCGGAATCGGAAGTGACGCTGGCCTTCCGCCTGGGCCGGCCGCCGTTGCAGGCGACCGAGGCGTCGCGCGCGCTGGCCGCCAGGGCCAAGGCGCTGGCGGCGGAGCAGCAACTGGAGCTGGTCGTGCGCGACGTGCCCACCGGCGGCGGCACCGATGCGGCCTATGCCGCGCTGTCGACGCGGGCCCCTGTCATCGAGGGCATGGGCGTGCGCGGCTTCGGCGCCCACAGCAGCGACAGCGAGTACGTCGTGCTGGACTCGATCGCGCCGAAGCTGGTGCTGGCCACGCGGCTGATCATGGCGATCGGGAGCGGCAAGGCGCCCTGAGCGCCCGTCGACAGGGCGTCGCGCGCGAGACCTCCCGGCGGCGCGCGGTCGCCGGGGCGCCCGGCCGAGGGATCAAGCGGCCTTCGGGTACAGGATCATCTGCGTGCAGCGGAACAGCGCGATGGTCTTGCCGTTGTGCGTGACCACGGCGTCCCAGACCTGCGTCGTGCGGCCGAGGTGCACGGCGGTGGCATGGCACTCGATGACGCCGTCGCGGGCGGTGCCGAGGTGGTTGGACTTGAGCTCGACGGTGGTGAAGTTCTGGGCGCCCTCGGGCAGGCTGTTGATGCAGCCGTAGCCGCAGCAGGTGTCGGCCAGCGTGACGACGCTGCCGGCGTGCAGGTAGCCGTTGGGCGCCATCACTTCCTGGCGCACCGGCAGGCGCGCGTGGACCTGGCCCCGGGCCACCTCCACGATGTCGATGCCCAGGTGGCCGGGCAGGCAGGCGGCGCCGCGCGCGTTGAATTCGTCATTGGTCGGCATGAAATGCTCCGAAGTCGGGGGGATTCAGTCTTTTGGATGGCCCGGACGGGGCCGGCGCGCCGGCGCGGCGCGGGGCGATGCCGCGATGGCATGGAGTCCGGATGACCCGGCATTGTCGGCGCAGGACCGCCAGCGCCCCATGCTGGGGATAATGGCCGTCGCCGCTCCGGAATGGTTCCGGGCCTTGGAGTTCCCACATGTTCCAGCACGTCGACGCCTACGCGGGCGATCCCATCCTGAGCCTGAACGAAGCGTTCCAGAAGGACCCGCGCACCCAGAAGATCAACCTGTCCATCGGCATCTACTTCGATGACGACGGCCGCATCCCGATGCTGGATTCGGTGCGCCAGGCCGAGCTGGCGGTGGTGGAGCAGGCCGGCGCGCGGCCTTATCTGCCGATGGAAGGCGCGGCCAACTTCCGCACCGAGGTGCAGAAGCTGCTGTTCGGCGTCGACAGCGAGGCGCTCAAGAGCAACCGCGTCGCGACCATCCAGGGCGTGGGCTCGTCGGGCGGCCTGAAGGTCGGCGCGGACTTCATCAAGCGCTACTTCCCGGACAGCGCGCTCTACCTGAGCGACCCGACGTGGGACAACCACCGCGCGGTCTTCGAGGGCTCGGGCCTGGAGTGCCGGACCTATCCGTATTACGACGCCGCCACCGGCGGCCTGCGCTTCGACGCGATGCTGCAGGCGCTGTCGGAGGCGCCGGCGCGCAGCATCGTGCTGCTGCATGCGTGCTGCCACAACCCGACCGGCGTGGATCTGTCGCAGTCGCAGTGGGACGCGCTGATCCCGGTGCTGAAGGAGCGCGAGTTGATCGCCTTCCTGGACCTGGCCTACCAGGGCTACGGTGACGGCCTGGAGGCCGACACCTTCGCCATCCGCGCGCTGACGGCGGCCGGCCTGAGCTTCTTCGTCGCCAACAGCTTCTCGAAGAACATGAGCCTGTATGGCGAGCGTTGCGGTGCGTTGTCGGTGGTCTGCCCGGACGCGGCGCAGGCGGCCAACGTGCTGGGGCAGCTGAAGTTCACGATTCGCCGCAACTACTCCAACCCGCCGATGCATGGCGGCCAGGTCGTGGCCAAGGTGCTGGGCGACGCGCGCCTGCGCGCGCTGTGGGAAGGCGAGGTCGAGGAAATGCGCGAGCGCATCCTGGCGATGCGCAACGCGCTGTTCGAGGTGGTCTCGGCCAAGGTGCCGGGCCGCAACTTCGACTACTTCCTGAAGCAGCGCGGCATGTTCAGCTACACCGGCCTGACGCCGGCGCAGGTGGACCGTCTGCGCGACGAATTCGGCGTCTACATCCTGCGTTCCGGCCGCATGTGCATCGCGGGCCTGAACACCCGCAACGTCGAAGCCACCGCCAATGCGATGGCAGCCGTGCTCGCCTGAACGCCCGAACGTCCCAACGCTGAACGATTCGTTTCCAAAGGAAGGGCGGCGCGATTGCGCCGCCCTTTTTCATTCATGCGCCGGTATTTCTCGGATGACCGCGGTGTGTCGGAGAGGGGCGGGCGGGGCCTGTTTTCGTAAGTCAAGGAAGGTGAATTCGACTGCCGACAGGCAGTTGAAGAGGAGGGACATGGAGAAAACAGGCCCCGCCTGCCCCTCTCACGCGCCCACGCAGAAAAAACCGCGAACACCACCCCCAACGCGCATTCGACAAGGTTATGGGTATCGCCACCGCTTTCATTGGCTGAGCCATTGCCGAATCCGTACTCTGCCGGACCATTCAAAGAATGAATTTGTCCGGATGAAGCAGCTTGTCGTGATCGGGGGTGGCGTGGTGGGTGTCACCACCGCCTGGGCCCTGGTGGAGGCGGGACATCGGGTGACGCTCGTGGAGCGCGACGTCGAGCTAGCCACGGGGGCCAGCCGGGCCAATGGCGGGCAGCTCAGCTATCGCTATGTGTCGCCGCTGGCCGATGCCGGCGTGCCGTTGAAGGCGATCCGCTGGTTGCTCGACCCGGGCGGCCCGTTGCGTTTCAAGCCTGACGGCACGACGGCGCAATGGCGCTGGCTGGCGTCGTTCCTGGCGCATTGCCGCGGGCCGGTGAATCGGCGCACGACCGAGCGCTTGCTGGAGCTGGGCGCCTTCAGCCAGCAGTGCTTCGGCGACCTGCTGCGGCAGACGTCGCTGGACACGATCGAGCTGCGCTCGCCCGGCAAGCTGGTCGTCTATCGCAAGCCGGACGAATTCGGCCGAGTGGCGTCCCGCACCCTGGTCGGTGGGCCGGAACGCGCGCTGACCCGCGAGGAATGTCTGGCGCTGGAGCCGGCGCTGGGCGACGGCGGCGCCGAATGGCTGGCCGGCGGCATCTTCACGGCGGGCGAGGCGGTGGCCGATTGCCACGCGTTGAGCGTGCAGCTGGGCGAGCGCCTGGCGGCGCATCCGAATTTCCAGGGCCGGTTGACGGCCCACGCGACCGGCTTCGTCCGCGAGGGCGATCGTGTCGTCGCGCTGCGCACCGACCAGGGCGAGCTGGGTGCCGACGGCATCGTGCTCGCGGCCGGCCTGCAGAGCGCGGGTCTGGCGGAGCTGGTGGGGCTGCGCCTGCCGCTGTACCCGCTCAAGGGCTACAGCCTGTCCGCGCCCATCAATGGCGTGCACCGCCCGCCGACGGTCAGCGTGACCGACTTCGAACGCAAGACGCTGTACGCGCGCATCGGCGACCAGCTCCGCGTCGCGGCGATGGTCGACCTGGTGGGCGACGACACGCGCATCGATCCGAAGCGCCTGGCCGCGTTGCAGCGCAACGTCCGCGAGACCTTCCCCAAGGCCGCCGACTATGACCGCGCCGTGCCCTGGGCCGGTCTGCGTCCGGCCACGCCGAGCGGCGCGCCGATGCTGGGGGAGACGCCGCTGCGCGGCTTGTGGCTGAATGTCGGCCATGGCGCGCTCGGTTTCACCTTCTCGTTCGGCTCGGCCCGCATCGTGGCCGACCTGGTGTCCGGCAAGCCCAGCCCGATCGCGCTGGACGGCCTGCAACTGCGCGCGGCCTGAGGCGGCGCGATGACCGCCGCGCCACCCGCCACCGATCCGAAGCGGGCCCCGACGGGCCTGACGCACGACGCGCTGGCCCAGGCGCTGCGCGAGGCCGTGCGCGCGCAGGACTTCGGCGCGACGGCGGACTCGCAGGACGGCGGCCGACCGCTTCGGCACTTCCCCAGCCTGGACCTCGCGGTCGTCGCGTTCCCCGAGCGCGGCGCGCCGGTGTGGGCGAACGTGCTGTTCTCGCGCGAGCATCCCGAGGGCGTGGTGGCCAGCCTCCCGCCGAACGGGGGGGCGGTCGGCCATGTCCGTTTCATCGCCGACCAGCGTGATGCCGAGGGCAACTCCATCGCCTGGCGTCCGGAGTCGGACTGGTCCGCGATGGATTGGCAGCCGCTCGCCGGCGAGGACGGCACGCGCATGGTGGCGCCCTATCCGGCCTCGCTGCTGAAGCTGATGCTGCTGGTGGGCGTGGGCCGGCTCGTCGACCAGGGCCGTGCCGGGTGGTGGCGGCCGCTGCGCTTCGGCGGCCGCGAGCGTCCCGTCGCGGACTGGGCCGCCGACATGGTCACCTGGAGCAGCAACGAAGCCACCTCGGCGCTGGTCACGCTGATGCACGCGACCGGCGCGATCCGCCGCGACGGCGGGCGCGAGGTGCGCAACGAGCTGCACACGCTGTTCGCATCGCTCGGCCTGACGACGCTGCGCTTCGCCAACACCACGCCGGAAGGCGGATGGGGCAACGGCGCGGGATCGGGTGTCGGTCAACTGCAGATGACGGCGTGGGACACGGTGCGGCTGCTGTGGTGGCTGGATCCGACCGCGCCGCCGGCGCCGTGGCTGCCGGCGAATGCGCCGCGGCTGTCGGCGGAGAGCCGCAATCAGGCGATCCATGCGCTGCAGGATCAGGCTCTGCACGAGATCCTGTCCAGCGCGGCGCTGGGCGGCGTCCCGGGCTGGGTGCCGGGGCTGCCGGCGCGTCTGCCGGGGCGATGGTTGCAGCCCGACGGCGCGTTGCATGCCGGCGAGGTGTCCTTGCCGGGCGACCTGCGCCGCTTCGCCGCGGGCGGTGAGGTGTGGTTCGCCCACAAGACCGGCAACACCGAGAACTACGCGTCCGATGCCGGTATCGTGCGCGGCATCGCGCCGCGGCGGCGGCACTACCTGATCGCGTTGCTGACCAGCCTCGGGTCCCGGTATGCGCCGCATCCGTCCTGCGCGACCACCTGGCGCGTGCCCGCGCTGGGCGCGGCGATCGACGCCCGCCTGGCGGCCTGGCTCGAGGCCTGATCCGATCCTGAACCGACCGCGGACCCTCGCCGGTCCGCACCGATGCGATGGCCTCCGACTCCTTCCTGCTGTCCCCGTTGCCCGACCGCGCCTGCCTGGGCGTCATCGCTCCCGCCGGACCGCCGCGCGAGGGCACGCTGGCGCTGGTCGTGCCGTTGATCGAGCGGCTCGGTTTCCGGGCGAAGGTGTTCCCCGGCTGCCATGGTCCCGCGTTCCTGGGCCACCTGGCGGCGGACGACGGCCGTCGGCTGGCCGACCTGCATGAGGCGCTGGACGATCCGGACGTGGACGCCGTGATCGGCGTGCGCGGCGGCTACGGTTGCACGCGGCTGCTGGATCGCATCGACCGCCAGCTTCTGCGGCGGCATCCGAAGCCGCTGATCGGCTACAGCGACCTGACCGCGCTGCATGTGTTGCGGCAGCGGCTGGGCATCGCCGGCTGGCATGCGCCGATGCCGGCGTCGGACTGGTGCAAGGGCGAGGCCGGCTGGGCCGATGCCGTCCTGCTCGCGGATCGCTTGCGCAGCGGATTGCGCGTCGGCGACCGGTTGGGACCGTCGCTGCCGCCGCATCCCCTCAATCGCGGCGCGGTGCCGGTGCGCGGCATCCTGACCGGCGGCAATCTGGCGGTGCTGGTGGCGCTGCTGGGCACGCCCTTCATGCCGGACCTGTCCGGCGCGATCCTGTTCCTCGAGGACGTCGCCGAGGACCCCTACAAGATCGACCGCCTGCTCTGCCAGTTGCGCCTGAGCGGCGCGCTGAACGACATCGCGGGCGTGCTGCTGGGCAGCTTCACCGACGCGGAGTCGTCGGACGACGTCCTGGCCGATTACTTCGGCGAGCTCGGCGTGCCGGTCCTTGCCGGCTGGCCCAGCGGCCATACGACGCCCAACCTGCCGCTGCCGATCGGCGTGGAGGTGACGATGGACGTCGAGGCGGGGACGCTGAGCGTCTGATCGATCGGTCGCGGCGTCAGGTCATCGCCGCACCCAAGCGACTGCCGAGGCCGGATGCGGGTGAGCGGATCGCTGCGTTTGTCGCAGGCATCGGATCGATGAGGCCGTGCGCCGGGAGCAGAGGAGCTTCGGGGCGGGGCAGATGATCCACCGGCATCTGATTGGCGCTCACGGACCAGAGTCCCGTTGCGCCGGTCAGTTGGCATTCGCGCAGAAGCCACATCCACGTGCCGGTCAAGGCGTCCCGAAGCCCGAGCCTGCCCGTCGATTGCAGCGTTGGCGCGTCGCCGCGCATTCCGCGTGGTGCCCAACGAAAAAAGCCCGCCGAGTCTCCCCGGCGGGCTTTCGCGAGAGGCCGCGAGTGCGGCCTGTCTCGGTCGATCAGAAGAACTTGTAGTCGACGCCCAGCGTGAACGAGCGGCCACGCGGATCGGCCACGCGCGGTTCCCACGAGCTGCCTGAACCGGTGTTGGTGTCGTAGCTGTTCGCGAACGGCGGGTCCTGGTCGAAGATGTTCTTGATGCCGGCCGTGATCGTCAGGTTCTTGATGCCGCTGTACGCGACGCTGACGTGGTGCAGGTAGTACGGCTTGACCCACGGGTCGAAGGCGGGCGCCGAGGCATTGCCGTTGGCCACGCCCGGCGGGACGTAGCCGTAGTAGCCGCTGCTGTACTGCTGGCGCAGCGACCAGGCCCAGTCACCATACGTGTAGGTCATGTACGCGCTGTGCTTCCAGCGGATGCCCAGCTCGCTCGAACGCGTGAACTGACCGATCTCGCTCGGGCCGAAGGCCACGTTGTTCAGCAGCTTGGACTTCTTCTTCAGCAGGTAGGTGCCGTCCAGGCCCGCGCTCAGGCGGCCGCCGTTCATCGCAGTGCTGCCGCGCAGCGAGAACTCCAGCGCGCTCGTCTGCGTCTCACCGGTGTTCACCCAGCGGGTGTCCACCGTCTGCAGCACGCCGTTGGCGTCACGGATGAACGCCGACGGGAACAGCCGGTAGTTGTTCAGGATCTGCGTCAGCGTCAGGCTCTGGATCTGCCCCTTGCGACGGATGTCCCACAGGTCCACGCTCATGCTGTAGTCCCGCGTCGGCTGCCAGATGAAGCCGATGTTGGACATGTTGGACTCTTCCGGCTTCAGGTCGGAACGTCCGCCGAACAGCGTGTTGAAAGTCACCGCCTGGCAGCCCGGCGCATTGCTCACCACGTTGCTCGGGCAGGTCGACGGATCGGGCACGCCCGCGCCGGTGTACGGCGATTCGGTCACGCCGTTGAACAGCTGGTTGAAGGTCGGCACGCGGAAGCCGGTGCTGTACGAGCCGCGGAACACCAGGCTGTCGAACGGCTGATAACGGATCGACGCCTTCGGGTTGGTCGTGCTGCCGAAGCCGGTGTACTTGTCGTAGCGCACCGACAGGTTCAGGTCGAGGTTCTTGAAGACCGGGATGATGGTCTCGCCGAAGATCGCGCCGACCTTGCGCTTCACGCCGCTCAGCGCGTTCACGTTGTCGAACGGAGCGTTGAAGATCCAGGTGTTGATGTCGTTCGTGTTGACGGTGTTGTTGCCGTCGAAGCGGTACTTCTCGATCCGGTAGTCCACGCCCACCGCCGCCATCACGTCGCCGGCCGGCAGCTTGAACAGCGGGCCGGACGCGGTCGCGTCGTACTCGTCGGTGGTGTACTTGCCGCCGTACAGCTTGGTGCCCGCGGCCGAGATCGCGTCCAGCGCCGCCAGCGCGGCCGGGGTCTGCGATTCACCGGCCAGCAGGAACGGGTTGAGCACGCCGGTGTTGATCAGGTTGGCCAGGCCGACCCAGTTCTGATAACCGCTGCCCAGCACCGAGTTGCTCTTGCTGAACGCCTGCGACGCGCCGACCTTGTAGTCCCAGTCCTTGAGGAAGGGCAGCGGGCCGTCCATGCTCAGCAGGTAGCGGCCGGTGTCGGTGGTGGTCTCGAACTCGCGCGAGCCGCATTCCATGCAGCGCCAGCGGAAGGCCAGCGGCTTGCCGGCCTGCGAGGCCAGGCTCGGGAAGGTGCCCACCAGCGCGTTCCACACGCGCTGGTAGCCGGCGCCGGTGGACGGGTAGGCCAGGCTGCGGAACGGGCTCGGCACGACGCTGCCGTTGGGCAGCGTGATCGTGGCCGTGGCGCTGCCGCTGCTGATCTGGTTGCCCGAGAAGATCTTCTGCGATTCGGACTTGCCCAGCAGCACCTCGCCGGTCAGCACATGCTCGCCCAGCTTGAGCATGCCGCGCGACACCAGGTTGGTGTTCTTGACCGGTTGCTGGATCACGGCCGCCTTGCCGCTGTCCCACGCGCAACCGAACTGGTTGGCCGGCGACGCGGCGGCGGAGTTCCACAGCTTCTCCGCGTAGGGCGCCATGTTGGGCTGCGACGCGCAGCCCGCTCCGCCCGGCAGGTCGAGGATGTTGGCGCTGGTGATGGTGGCGCCGTTGTAGGTCGGGGCCGTGATCGTGGGCGAGAAGAACACCGTCGCGAACGGCGTGCCGCGCGTGTCGGGCGACAGGCCGCGATCGGGCTGGAAGCTGTTGACGAAGTCGCGCTGCGAGCCGTTCAGCCGCTTGTTGTCCGTCAGGGACAAGGTGGCCATCACGTTGAAGCCGTCCTTGTCCAGGTTGCCGGCCCCGCCGGTCACCGACGCGCGATAGATGTTGCCGCCGCCATGCTCGGTGACGTCGGTGAAGGCGCTGGCTTGCAGGCCCTGGTAGTCCTTGCGCAGGATGAAGTTGATGACGCCGCCGACGGCGTCGGTGCCGTAGGTCGACGAGGCGCCGTCCTTCAGCACTTCGACGCGTTCGATCGCCGCCATCGGGATCTGGTTCAGGTCGACCACGCCGCCGTTCAGGCCGTGCGCCGCGATGCGGCGGCCGTTCAGCAGGATCAGCGTCGCGTTGGCGCCCTGCAGGCGCAGGTTGGCGGAGGTCGCGCCGTTGTTGCCGCGGGACTGGCCCGAGACCACGTCCGCATTGGAGGCCAGGTTGTCCAGGCCGTTGCCGTTGGACGTCAGGGTGGCGATCAACTGCTCGGCCGAGACGATGCCCTGGCGGTCCAGGTCCTTGCGGGAGATGGTCTGCACCGGCAGCGCGCCCTCGTCCTGGATCCGCTTGATGCTGGAGCCGGTGATCTCCACCCGCTCGATCTTCTGCACTTCCTGCGACCACGCCGCCGCATGGGCACCCAGCCCCACGACGACCAGACAACGGGCGAGTTGATTCAGTTTCACGACCTTCTCCTTGTTAAACGGTCCGGCGTCCCTGGAACGCCTCCAACGACTGCGGCGCGGTCCCGAGACCGCCCCCGATGCGAGCTGCGCCGATGATCAAGCACGAGTCGATTTCGCCGTCATAGGGCCCTCACCCATTTGTTGCGTCGGGCACGATGAATGCTTGTCTCGCGCGTATAACCTGCGGGAATGCAAAGGGGTCGGGACTATACAGTCGCCCCATGCGATCGATCACCGAAACGCAGGTGGCACGGCACCTGACCCCGGCCCGTCGGCCGGCCCAACTCGCGGCGTTGCGCGAGGCCTTCGAACACTTCGCCCAAGGCCGCGCGACGGTCCTGCCCCGCAGTCGCGCCGCCCTGGCGCAGGCCAGCGGCGCGCCCATGGTCAGCGCGATGGGCGCGGTGCTGCCGGACATGCTCGGCACCAAGGTCTACGCGACGCTGAACGGCAAGTTCCAGTTCGTCGTCAACCTCTTCGACACCACCACCGGGCTGCCGCTGGCCACGATGTCGGCCAACGAGCTCACCCGGGTCCGCACTGCCGCCACCACCGCGCTGGCGGTGGATACGCTGGCCCGCGCGCAGGCGCGCGTGCTCGGCGTCTTCGGCAACGGCGTGCAGGCGCAGGCCCATGTGGAGGCGCTGCTTGGCGTACGCCGTTTCGAGCGCGTGATGCTGCACGCCCGCTCCGACGCGCCGGGCACCGCCGCACGCTGGTCGGCTGAATTCGGCCTGCCCGTCGAGGCCGTCGACGCCGCCCGTGTCGCCGCCGAGAGCGACGTCATCGTGACCTGCACGCGTGCCACCGAGCCGCTGTTCGACGGCGCCCTGGTGCGTCCCGGCACGCTGGTCTGCGCGGTGGGCTCGAGCAAGCCGGTCGCCCGCGAGCTGGACGACACGCTGTTGGCGCGCGCCGCGGCGGTCGTCGTCGAATGGAAGACGGCCGCGTTGGCCGAGGCCGGCGAGCTGGTCCGCGCCGCGCCCGGCACGATCGCGCCGGAGCGGCTGAAGGAGCTCGGCGAGCTGCTGGTCGCCGGCCATGCGCCGGCGGCGCAGGACATCGTCGTCTACAAGAGCGTCGGCATCGGGCTGGAGGACATCGCGCTGGCCGCGATGGTGCTCTGCGACGAAGCGGCGGCACAGGCCGGGTCGGAGCAGCCATCGTGAGCCGCCGCCTGACCGCCGCGCTGGGTTTCGTGGCACTGGCCGCGCTGAGCGGCTGCGCGACCGTCGGTCAACCGCCGGAGCCGGTCGAGGCCGCGTTGCGGCAGGCGGGCGTGCCGCCGACGTCGCTGGCGGTGGTGGCCTTCCCGGTCGACGCGCCCGAGACCGGCCTGCGCCTGAATGCCGACCGGCCGATGGCGCCCGCCTCGACGATGAAGGCGATCACCGCGGTGGTCGCGCTGGACCGGCTCGGACCCAACAGCCGGGGACAGACGCAGTTGCTCGCCGTCGGCGAGATCCGCGACGGGCGCCTGGAGGCGCCGCTGGTGCTCAAGGGCGGCGGCGACGCGGACCTCGACTGGGGCGCGTTGTGGATGATGCTGCGCGAGGTGCGCGAGCGCCACGGCGTGCGCGAACTGGCCGGCGGCATCGTCGTCGACCGCGGGTTGTTCAATCCGGCCCGGCCCGAGATCGGCGCGCCGCGCTTCGACGAGCAGGCCGAGTTCCCCTACAACGTCATCCCCGACGCACTGCATCTCAACGGCAACTTGCTGCAGTACGACTTCGCCGCCGACGACCGCGGCCTGACGGTGCGGCCGTTCCCGCAGTTCGGCGCGCTGGCGATCGACACGAGCGAGGTACGGCTCAACGACAAGCCCTGCAAGGACTGGGACGGCGGCTGGTTGCCGTCGCGCTTCGAGGCCTTGCCCGACGGCGCCGCGCGACTGGTGCTGGCGGGCGAGTTCCCGCGCGGGTGCCAGGTCTTGCAATCGCTCAACGTGCTGGACCGGCAATGGGAAACGGCCCAGGCGCTGCGGCAGCTGTGGGGCTCGCTGGGCGGCACGCTGTCGGGCGAGATCCGCGAGGGCGTCGCGCCCGAGGGCGCCCGGGTGCTCGCGATGCATCGCGACCGGCCGCTGGCCGAGTTGCTGCGGCCGGTGATGAAGTCCTCGGACAACGCGCTGGCGCGCTTGATCTTCCTGCGGCTCGGCGCGTCGGCGGCGCAGCCCGGCGAGGACACGCGCCTGGCCGCCGACCGCGTCGTGCGTGAATGGTTCGCCGCCCGGAAGATCGACACGACGGGCCTGGCGCTGGAGAACGGCTCGGGCTTGTCGCGCACCGAGCGCGCGACCGTGGCGCAGATGGCCGCCATGCTGGCGGCCTCGGCGCGCGGTCCGCACGGACCCGAGCTGCTGGCCACGCTGCCGGTGGCCGGCGTCGACGGCACGCTGAGCCGCCGCATGAAGGGCACTGCCGCCGAAGGCCGCGCCCGCATGAAGACCGGCACGCTGCGCGACGTCGTGGCGCTGGCCGGCTTCGTGCCGGATTCGCGCGGCAGGAACTGGATCGTGGTCGCGATCATCAATGACGATCAGGCGATGAAGGCCCGCGCGGCGATCGACGCGTTGGTGGATTGGGTGGCGCGGCGCTGAGATCGACCGGGCGCTAGAAGCGCCGCAGGGGCGCCGGGCTGGTGCGCTGGGCAAAGGTGTGCAGTCGGCCGAGGATCTGGTCCGCCTCTGCGGCGTTGTCGCAAACCTCCAGCGCATCCATGAGATCGTTGAACTGCGCGCGATCGGTCGGGGCCATCTTCCCCACGTGGTCGTAGGCCCCCCGGTCGTAGCGCTTGAAGAACTCGTTGCGATTGATCAGGAAGGTCGCGGCTGCCAGCATGAACGGTGTCTGGGCCACGGAGGCGATGGGCTCCGGTCCCTTGTGACCGACATGGTGCAAGAGCCGCTCATTGCCTGCCCAAATGGCCTCGAAGCGCCGGATCTGCGCGGGGAAGCGGTCCAGCTCGTTGTCACGCGCACGCTGGACCCATTGGTCGGCGATCGACTGGAGGTGCAGCCCCCAGCCGCGCAGCCCGTCCCGCACCGGTGCGGTGTAGCACTGCTTGAGCGTGTCTGCCACCCAGACGAGTCCACCCCATTTCGCTTTCCAGGCCAGCGCGTCCCGCTCTGCCGCGGCCCGGGGATCAGTGCCTGCCGTGGCATGCGATGGCGGGAAGGCCGCGGCCGCGGCCGTGGCGAATGCCGGCGAGAACGTCGAAGCAGGCGTATATCGTTCCATGGGAGCTCCTTCAAAAGTGAAAGCGCTCCTTAGTCGGCAGTCCCGTTGCAGCACCCGCAACCCGATCGATGCGGGCGGCCCGCGTCGGGCGCCCGATGGCGGCAGGGCGGATGCGTTCAGAGCACGGCCGATGACAGCAGTCGCACCGTGCCCGCCCGAGCGTCCATCTCGGCCGGCAAACCCACCGGCACGGTGAACTTGCGCTTGATGTGGCCGATCATCGCGCCGCGGTAGACGGGAACGTTCAGGGGCAGGAAGTAGTCGTCGAAGACCTCGTCCAGCGTCAGCGTGCCGAAGTTGCCGTCGCCGGGGCCGCATTGCGTGAATTTGCCCAGTACCACGCCGGCCAGTTGGTCGAGCGCGCCGCACAGGCGCAGCGTCGAGAGCATGCGGTCGACGCGATAGATGTACTCGTTGATCTCTTCCAGGAACAGGATCGCGCCGCGCGTGTCCGGGAAGAACGCCGAGCCGGCCAGCGAGCTCAGCACCGCCAGGTTGCCGCCGATCAGCGGCCCGCGCGCGACGCCGGCGCGCAGCGTGCTGATGCGGTCCTCGCGCTGGACCAGGTGGGCGCCGCGCTCGCCCTGCGGGTTCTGCAGCAGGTCCGGCTGCGCGTCCATGACGACCGTCTTGAAGTGTTGCAGCGAGAACTCGTTCCACTCCGAGCCCGCCACCGGGCAGTGGAAGGTGACCAGGCCGGTCTGCTTCTGGATCGCGTTGACCAGGCTGGTCAGGTCCGAGAAGCCGCCGAAGAACTTGGGCTTGCGGCGGATCAGCGCGTAGTTGAGCTTGTCGACGATGCGGTTGCAGCCGGAGCCGCCGGTCAGCGCCAGGATGCCGGCGACCTCGTCGTCGGCGAAGGCGTCGTTGATGTCGGCGGCGCGTTGCGCGTCGGTGCCGCCGAACTGGCCGTAGCGGCCGCGCACGTTGGCGCCGGGCTTGACCTTGAAGCCGAGCGCCTGCAGCGTTTCGACGGCGATCTCCAGCGGCTCGCGCTCATAGGTGGCGTTGGCCGGGCTGACCAGCGCGATCGTGTCGCCGGGACGCAGGCGGCGCGGGCGCACCGTCTCCGGCGCGGCCGGGCGCGCATCGCGCGCGGGGGCGGACGTCTGCGCCTGCGCGGCGGGCAGCAGCGCGCCGGCGAGCGCGCCGGTCAGGATCTGGCGACGGGATGCGGTCATGGGATCTCCGAGGGGTTGCCGGCCGGACCGGGTCCGGACGTGTTCGAGCGCGCCCAGGTCATGAGCGGACGGCGGGTCAGAGCACCAGCGGCAGCGCGCGGCGGACCTGGTCGCGGTCGCCGAAATCGAAATGCCACCACTCGGTGCTGATCGTCTGGAAGCCGGCGTGGCGCATCGCCGCGCGCAGCCAGCCGCGGTGCGCCAGTTGGGCCGCGGTCAGGCCGCCCTGCGCGAGCTGCTCGGCTTCGAACTCCGGGTGCGAGGCCGGCGTCATCTCGTCGAAGCCGGTGCCCATGTCGAGCTCGCGGCCGTCGGCGGCCAGCAGCGTGACGTCGACCGCCATGCCGAAGGAATGGATGGACCGGCGCGCCGGGTGGGCCAGGTACTTGGTCAGCGGCGTGCCTTCGAGTTCCGCCCACAGCGCTTCCTGCACCCGTTGCGGACGCAGCGCGTCCAGCACGACCAGCGTCACGCCCGGCCGGTGGCGCGACAGCCACTCGGCCGCCCGCGCCACGGCGTCGGCGGCTTCGCGGCGCAGATAAGCGCAGTCCAGTCCGCCGTAGACGTTGCGGCCGACGAAGTTGTCCGGTGTCGCATAACGCAGGTCCACCGCGATGCCGGGGATGCTCAGCAGGGCGCGGAACTCGGGGTGCGCGGCGATCTCCTCGCAGGGGATCGCGAGGGCGCCGACGAGCGTGTCGGCGATCGCACCGGCAGGGGCGCGCGCGGGCGAGTCACCAGTCGGCGTGCCGGATGAATCGGCGGGCGAAGGGGGAAGGGCGGCGTCCGGCGTGGTCATTTCGAGAACTTCTTCAGCGGCGAGTGGCGCGCCCCGGGGATGTCAGCCGAGGCTTTCCAGGTTGGAGCGGGCCGCGTCCCGCAGGTAGTTGACCAGCCGCCGCGCCGCCTGCGCCAGCGGCGCGCTGGCGGAGGTCAGCAGGTAGAGCTGGATGGTCATCGCCGGTTCCAGCGGGCGGACCTTGACGCGGCTGCGGTCCGCCGACGCGGCGGTGAAGGGATCGACGACGGTCATGCCGACGCCGGCCTCGACCAGCGCGCGGGCGAGCTGGTAGGTCTGCACGGTGATGCGGCTGTCCAGGTGGCGGCCCTCGGCCTCGCTGGCGTTGTGCAGCATGTGGCCGATGGGGTCGTCCTCGGCCATCGCGATCAGCTCGGACTGGATCTCCTGCAGCGGCAGCGGGCCGGTGCCTTGCGCCTCGGCGCTGTGCAGCGGGCACAGCGCCATCAGCGTGCCGGTGGCCAGCACCTCGGCCTTGATGCCGGGATGGCGCGGGTCGTGCAGGCTGAGCGCGAGGTCGGCCTCGCCGAGCAGCAGCGCCGAGACGATCTCGCGGGTGTGGTTGGTGCTGAGCTGGCAATGGCTGCGCGGGAAGGCCTGCGCCCAGTGCGTCATCGCGGCGGGAATCACCGCCGCGCCGAGCGTGGGCGTGGCCATCAGGCGCAGGGATTCGGACTCGCCGCTGCGCAGGTTGGCCGCCAGCCGGCGGATCGCGACCAGGTCGCGGTTGAGCTTGTCGATCTCGATGAACAGCCGCTGCGCCTCCGGCGTCGGATAGAGCTTGCCGCGAACGCGGTCGAACAGCGGCATGCCGAGCTGGAGCTCGCAGTGCTGCAACACCTTCGTCACGGCCGGCTGCGAGATGTGCAGCAACTGCGCCGCGCCGCTGATCGTGCCGGCCTGCATGATGGCGTGGAAGACTTCGATGTGCCGAAGTCTCATGTCGCGCCCCCGGTCGACAGCGACGGCTGGACTGCGGACGGGGCCCTCGGCGGAATCCTCGGCAGGATTCGGCGCGGCGGGAGGTGGTCGGGCGCTCGGACCGGCGCGCTCGCGGCGTGGACAGGCTTATTCACGATAGACGTTCTCGAAGACCACCCCGCCGTTCGGTTGCATCTTGAACCCGTGCAGGTCCTTGCTGGTCGGGATGTAGACCGTCGAGTGTGCCATCGTGATCCAGGGACGCTCCCGCTTGAAGATCTCCTGGGCCTTTTCATAGAGCGCGATGCGCCGGGCCGGGTCGGGCGTGGCGCGGGCGGCGTCGATGAGGTGCTCGAACTCCTGGTTGCAGAACTTGACGCCGGTCTTGTTGGTCGCGCAGCTGAGGTTGGGGGTGAGGAAGTCGTCGGCGTCGCCGCTCTCGCCGGCCCAGCCGCTCATGTAGACGGAGTGCTCGCCGGCGTTGGCACGCTTGAGGTACTCGCCCCATTCGTAGGTGCGGATCTGCGCGCGCACGCCGATGCGGGCCCAGTCCTGCTGGATCAGCTGAGCCATCAACTGGCCGTTCGGATTGGTCGGCCGCGTGACCGGCAGCGCCCAGAGGTCCAGGTCCAGGCCGTTGGGGAAGCCGGCCTGCTTCAGCAACTCCCGGGCGCGGTCCGGGTTGTATTCGTTCTTGAGCGTGCGGTTGTAGCCCGGGATGGCTGGCGGGAACGGGTTCACGGCCTGCATCGCGTCGCCGCGCGGGAACAGCGCGCGGAAGATCGCGTCGCGGTCGATGGCGATGTCCAGCGCCTCGCGCACCAGGTGGTTGTCGGTCGGCGGCTTGCGCAGGTTGAACGACAGGTAGGAGATGTTGAGCGCCTGGATCTTCTCGAGCCGGATGCGTTCGGGATGGCGGTCCAGCGCGGCGACGTCGATGTCGCGCAGCGGGGAGGTGATCTGGCACTCGCCGGCCAGCAGCTTCTGCACGCGCACCGGGGCTTCGCGGCTGATGGTGAAGATCAGCTTGCGGGTCTTCTGCGGCTCGCCCCAGTAGTCGGGGTTGGCGTCCATGCGGACGACGTCGTCCTTGGCATAGCTGCGGAAGAGGTAGGGCCCGGTGCCGATCGGCAGCCGGTTGATCTGCGGGGCCTTGCCCTCGCGCAGGAGCTGGGCGCCGTACTCCGCCGACTGGATGCCGGCGAAGGCCATCGCGAACCAGGTGACGAAGGTGACGTTGGGCCGCGCCAGCGTGAAGCGGACGGTGCGGTCGTCGAGCTTCTCCATCTTCGTGATCGCCTGGGCCAGGCCCAGGTTCTGCGGATAGACGAAGTTGGCCGGGAAGGCCTTGTTGAACGGCGTGTTCCGGTCGAGGAAGCGGCCGAAGGTGAACAGCACGTCGTCGGCGTTGAGCGGGCGCGTCGGCGTGAACCAGGGGCGGGTGTGGAAGCGGACGTTCTCGCGCAGCGTGAAGGTGAACTCGCGGGCGTCGGGGCTGATGGTCCAGGAGGTCGCCAGCGCCGGCTGGATCGCGGTGCCGCCGCGCTCGAAGCGCACCAGCCCCTGGAACATCTGGTTGTTGACGTTGTTGGTCGAGGCCGAATCCCATAACCCCGGATCGAAGCCCTCCGGGCTGGCGTCCGTGCAATAGATCAGCGGCTTGGGCGCGACGGCGCCGGCCGCGCAGGCGGCGGGATTCGCGACGGCAAGCAGGGTGGCCAGCAGGACAGGGAGAACAGGGCGCATCGGGGAGGGGGAGTGCCGACGCATTGTCGAAACGCAGGAACGCCGGTCACAACTGAAATGGGCGGGTTGGACCATAACACCGGGTTATGCGGAAGCGGACTTCAACGCCAACCCGTTGCCTGCGGCCTTGGCCTGCTTGAGTCGAACCAGGGTGATCCGGTAGGCCAATGCGCCTTCACGCTTTCCGACGCAGAACACGATGACGACAAGCACGCCGTCGTCGACGCGGTAGGTGAGTCGAATGCCGTGGCGCAGCAGCTTGATCTTGTAGAGGCCCGCCAGTTCGTCCTTCAACGCTGATCCAGGCGCATGAGGGTGCACAAGACGCTTGATCAGCAAGGATTTGAGCGCCTTGCGTATCGAGCCATCGAGTGCTCGCCATTCGTCCCAGGCCTGGGGCAGGAAGAGCAGGCCGTAGGGGCCACGCTGAGAGGGTGTTGATTCAGAGGTCGTCAAGATCGACCTCGATCAGCGTGGATTTCTCGGCGAGGCGCTCGATGGTCTTCTTGTAGACGTCCTGATCTGCGAGGTCGTCCATGATCGCTTCGAACAGGAGCGGGTCCATCACGTAGAAGGCAGGCTTGCCGCCGCGGAGCACTGCGATCGGCCGATGATTCGCCGCTTCCAGGACAGCGTTCGTCTGTCTCTTGAACTCCGAGAGGCTGACGGTCAGTTCGTGGTCTTTGGCTTCCATATCGGCTCCTTGAGGCGAGTCGACCATTGTTGGCGCGCCCGAAGGCGAAGGGAAGAAGCGGCCCTTCGCAGGCGCGAGGGACTCGGGCAGGCGGTGTGACATGGAGAAGGCTCCCAACAAAGAAGGGCAGCAATTTCACGTCGACCGCGCATCACTCGCAATGGCTTCGACCAGTCGAAATGATGAAGGGGGAAGTCAGTGCGGGCTGTCGCCTTTCAGGCGAGCATGGGAGGTTTGTCTCGACAGGCCCGGCCTGTTGAGCGCTGCGATCAGATCACGTCACACGCCACCATCCGCCCCTCCATCTCCCGCAGCGCCGGCCGCACCTCCGCGCATCGCGCGATCGCCATCGGACAACGCTGATGGAACGCGCAACCGCCGGGCGGCTTGAGCGGGCTGGGCAATTCGCCGTGGATGCGGATGCGTTCGCGGCGATCGGCCGGACGCAGGGCCGGCGTGGCGCTGATCAGCGCCTGGGTATACGGATGCAGTGGCTGCGCGAAGACACGGCGCTTGTCGCCCTGCTCGACCACGCGGCCCAGGTACATCACCATCACTTCGTCCGCCACGTGCTCCACCACAGCCAGGTTGTGGGAGATGAACACGTAGCCGGTGCCGAACTCCTCCTGCAGGTCCATGAACAGGTTCAGGATCTGCGCCTGGATCGACAGGTCCAGCGCCGAGGTCGGCTCATCGGCGACGACGATGCCCGGCTGCAGCACCATCGCCCGCGCGATCGCGATGCGCTGGCGCTGGCCGCCGGAGAACATGTGCGGGTAGCGCTGCAGGTGCTCCTGGCGCAGGCCGACCTTCGCGGCCAGCGCCTCGACGCGCGCCTGGCGCTCGGCACGGGACAGCGTCGTGTTGATCACCAGCGGCTCCGCCAGCGTCGCGGCGATGGTCTTGCGCGGGTTCAGCGCGGCGTACGGGTTCTGGAAGACCATCTGCACGTCGCGTCGCAGGTCCTTGCGCGCCCGCATGTCGGCGCCGTCGCGGCCCTTGATCAACAGGTGGCCGGACGTGGGGGGCTCGATCAGCGTCAGCGCGCGCGCGAGCGTGGACTTGCCGCAGCCGGACTCGCCCACCACCGCCAGCGTCCGGCCCGCCCGCAGCTCGAAGCTGACACCGTCGAGCGCGCGCACCGTGGCCTTGGGCGCGAACCAGCCGCGGCTGACGCTGTAGTGACGCGCCAGATCGCGCGCCTGCAGCAGCGGCGCGTCGGCCGGTCGGGTGTCCTGCGCGGCGCTCATGCGGCCGTCTCCTCGGTCAGCGGGTAGAAGCAGCGCATGCCGTCCACGACCGCCGGCCGCTCGGCCTGGCAACGCGGCTGCGCGCGTGGGCAGCGCGGCGAGAACAGGCAGCCCGCCGGCCGGTCCAGCGCGCCGGGCACGATGCCGGGCAGTGCCTGCAGCCGGCGCGCGCCGCGGTTGTGCTCGGGGATCGCGGCCATCAGCGCGGCGGTGTACGGATGCCGCGGCGCGGCGAAGACCTCGGGCAGCGGGCCTGTCTCCACCACCTGGCCGGCGTACATGACGGCGACGCGCTGCGCCATCTCCGCCACCACCGCCAGGTCGTGCGTGATCATCACCAGCGCCATGCCCTGCTCGCGCTGCAGGCGCAGCAGCAGGTCCATGATCTGGGCCTGGATCGTGACGTCCAGCGCCGTCGTCGGCTCGTCGGCGATCAGCAGCCTGGGGCCGCACGCGATCGCCAGCGCGATCATCACGCGCTGGTTCATGCCGCCGGAGAGCTCGTGCGGATACGCCTTCAGGCGGCTCGCCGGGTCGGGGATCTCGACCTGCTCCAGCAGTTCGAGCGCGCGTCGGCGCGCCGCGTCGCCGCGCAGGCCGAGGTGGGCGCGCAGCACTTCCTCGATCTGGTGGCCGACGGTGTAGCTGGGATTGAGGCTGGCCAGCGCGTCCTGGAACACCATCGCGATGTCCCGCCCGATCAGGCGCCGGCGCGACGCCGCGGGCATCGTCAACAGGTCCTGGCCCTGGAAGCGCAGCGCGGATGCGGTGACCTGCCCGGGCGGGTCGATCAGGCCCATCAGCGCCATCATGCTGACCGACTTGCCGGAGCCCGACTCGCCGACGATGCCCAGCACCTCGCCGGGCGCGACGCGCAGGTCGACGCCGTCGACCGCCGTGAACGCGCCGAAGCGCACGCGCAAGTCCTGGATCTCCAGCATCACGAGACCCTCTTCAGGCGCGGATCGAGCGCGTCGCGCAGGCCGTCGCCCATCAGGTTGACGCTCAGCACCGACAGCAGGATCGCCAGGCCCGGCAGCGTCACCACCCAGGGCGCGCGCACGATGTAGTCGCGCGCCGACGAGAGCATCGTGCCCCACTCCGCCATCGGCGCCTGCACGCCCAGGCCGAGGAAGCCCAGGCCGGCGGCCTCCAGGATCGCGGCCGAGAAGCTCAGCGACGCGTTGACGATCAGCGGCGCCAGGCAATTGGGCAGCACCGCCGAGAACATCAGCCGCCACGTCGACGCGCCGGCGACGCGGCTGGCCGTGACGTAGTCCTTGCCCAGCTCCGCCAGCGCGGCGGCGCGGGTCAGCCGGACGTACTCCGGCAGGCTGCCGATGGCGATGGCGATGACGGTGTTCATCAGGCCAGGGCCCAGCACCGTGATGACGCAGATCGCCAGCAGCAAGCCGGGCAGCGCCAGCATCACGTCCATCACCCGCATCACCACCGGCGCCAGCAGGCGCTGGTGGAAGGCGGCCAGCAGCCCCAGCAGCACGCCGGGGATCAGCGACAGCAGCACCGACGCCAGGCCGATGCCCAGCGACACGCGCGCGCCGTGCAGCAGGCGCGACAGCAGGTCGCGGCCGAGCTCGTCGGTGCCGAGCAGGAAGCGCGCCTGGCCGCCGTCCATCCAGATCGGCGGGGTCAGCATGTCCTGGCGGTATTGATGGATCGGATCGTGCGGCGCGATCCACGGCGCCAGCACGGCCGACAGCGCCAGCAGCACGAAGACGATCAACGCGACCAGCGCGCCGCGATTGGCGGAGAAGCCGCGCCAGAACTCCGCCCAGGGACCGGGTGGCGGCGCGGCGGGCATGGGAGGCGTGGCGGAGGCGGGCAGGGCGCTCATGTCGTCGGTTCTTTCAGCCGGTGCGGCCGGGTCAGCCCTGCTTGCGGATGCGCGGGTTGACCACGCCGTAGAGCAGGTCCACGAGCAGGTTGACCGCGATGAAGGTGCAGGCGGAGATCAGGATGCCGGCCTGCACGACCGGGTAGTCGCGCCGCGCGATCGCGTCGATCAGCCATTTGCCGATGCCGGGCCAGCTGAAGATGGTCTCCGTCAGCACCGCGCCGGCCAGCAGGCTGCCGACCTTCAGGCCGATCACCGTGATGACGGGGATCAGCGCGTTGCGCAGCCCGTGCACGAGCACGATGCGCGCCGGCGACAGCCCGCGCGCGCGGGCGCTGCGCATGTAGTCCTCGCGCAGGACTTCCAGCAGGCTGGAGCGCGTCATGCGCGCGATCACCGCCGTCGTGCTGGTGCCCAGCACCAGCGCCGGCAGCAGCAGATGGCGCAGCGCGGACCACCAGGCGCCGGGCTCGTCGTGCAGCGCCGCGTCGATCAGCATGAAGCCGGTGACGCGCTGCACGTCGTACTCGACCGCGATGCGGCCCGCCACCGGCGTCCAGCCCAGCCCGACCGAGAAGAACATGATCAGGATCAGGCCCCACCAGAACACCGGCATCGAGTACCCGACCGTCGCCACGCCCATCACGCCCTGGTCCAGCAGCGAGCCGCGCCGCAGCGCCGCGCCGGTGCCCAGCGCCATGCCCAGCACGATCGCCAGCAGCAGCGCGCACAGCGCCAGCTCGGCGGTGGCGGGGAACAGCGCCAGGAACTCACGCGAGACCGGCTCGTGAGAGACCAGCGACTGGCCGAGGTCGCCGCGCAGCAGGCCGCCGACGTAGTCCGCGTACTGCCGCCACAGCGGCTGGTCCAGGCCGAGCTCGTGCATCAGCCGCGCGTGGGTGGCGTCGTCCAGGGCGCGCTCGCCCATCATGATCGCGATCGGATCACCCGGCACCAGCCGGATCAGGCCGAAGGCGACCAGCGTCACGCCGATCAGCGTCGGCAGCAGCGTGGCCAGGCGGCGGAGGAGGAAGTTCAGCAAGGCGGGGCGGCGGCGGGGCGTCGGGACAAGGGCGGAGGGAAAGGCGTCGGCAAGGATGGAAGGCGCGGACGATGCCGCGCGGACCCGTCAATAGGCCGAGCGCGGCTGGCTGTCGCCCGGCAGCGGCTTCTTCATGAGCATGCCGCCGGGCGTGGTGACGATCTCCAGCAGCGCGGCGGTCTCGGCGTCCATGTCGCCGGCGATGTTGGTCGGGCGATAGCGCATCTGGAAGGTGCTGATGACCTCGCGGGTGGCGACGTCCAGCACGCCGGTGCGCGGGGTCTGGTAGCCGACCTGGGCCAGGCGCTGCTGGAACCAGTTGACGTCGGGCACTGCGCCGGCCTGGTAGATCGCCTGCTTGATCTGCACCTGCGCGGCGTCCGGCCACGGGATCAGGCCGGCGTCGGCGAGCTGCTTCCACGGGAACGCCGGACCCGGGTCCTGCTTGCGGCCCGGCGCGATGTCGGCATGGCCGAGGATGCGGTCGGAGCGGATGTTGTGGCGCGCGACGATCTCCTTGGTCAGCTGGATGACCTCGTCGATCTGGCGCTGCGGATAGGGCGCGTAGACGCGGCCCATCGGCGTGTCGGTGAAGCCGGGGTTGACGATCTCGATGCCGATCGAGGCCGAGTTCAGGTTGGTCGCGCCCGCCCAGTAGCTGACGCCGCCGTGCCAGGAGCGGCGGTTCTCGTCCACCAGCTGGTAGGTCTGGACGGGGTTCTCGCGCACCAGGTAATGCGCCGAGACCTTGCCGCCGGTGGTCAGCACCTTCATCGACTTGTCGAAGTCCAGCACCGTGTAATGGATGACCAGGAACTGCACGCGGCTGTCCTGGTTCTCGGAGACATGCGTGCGGTCGATCTGGCGCAGCGGCGTGCCGCAGGCGGCGAGCAGCACGGCGGAGGCGAGGGCGAGAAGCTTGGTCTTCATGGGGCGTGGACGGCGCGCCTCGCGGCGGCCAGTGCGGTGTCGGGTTGTTGAACGGTGAGGGACAGGTCTTGCGGCAGCGTGGCGCGCAGGCCCGATTCGATCGCCGGGTGCAATTGCAGCACACGACCGGCCGCGGCGACGGGACGTGGGCCGAGCCGGCGCACCAGCGCGAGCGGCAGGCGCGCCAGCTCCCGCCCGGCGCGGTGCAGCAGGGCGAGCGCGTCGCCGTCGTCCTCGTGCGCGGCACGGGCCACGGCCAGCGCCAGGCGGCCGATCGCGCCGCGGCGCGTGGCGTTGTCGCCGCCGTACATGAAGGCGCGGGTGGTGGGCCAGTCGGCGTCGCCGAGCTCGTCGAAGAGGTGGCGCGCCAGCGTCGAATCGGTCCAGGCGCCGGGCTGCTCGTCCTCGCGGCGCCAGACCAGCGCCAGCGCCTCGCGCGCGATCCACTGGCCGCCGCCCTCGTCGCCCAGCAGCGGTCCGCGTCCGCCGGCGCGGTGCAGCGTGCCGGCCGTGTCGACGAACGCCGCGATCGCGCCGGTGCCGGCGTAGACCAGGTAGCCCTCGCCGGGTTGGAACAGCGCATGCCAGGCCTGCGCGATGTCGCTGTCGCAATGGATCTGGGCAGGCGCCAGGCCGAGCTGCTGCGCCAGCAGCGCGCGCAGCTGGCGGCCGGCGGGGCCGTCGGGTTCGCCCAGGCCGGTGACGCCGGCCTGCAGGCCGCGCAGCGCGCCCGGCGCCGCATGCGCCAGCACGGCGGCGGCGAGCGACTGCAGCGTCTGCGCCAGCACCACGCGGCCGGCGCTGCTGTCCAGCAGCAGCGCGCTGAAGCCGCCGACCTCGCCGCGGGCGACGGTCTGGCCGGCTGGGTCGGCCAGGGCCCAGCGTGTCTGCGTGCCGCCGGCATCCAGCCCCAGTCCCAGCGTCTGCGCGCCGGCGCGCGGCGCGGCCTCCGGCCTGGCGGGCACGGTCGGGGCGGGGGCGGTGGGCGTGAGGCTCATGGCGGGGTATCGGCGCGCGGAGCTTAAGGGGGGCACTGCGTGCCCGCCATTGTCAATGCGCGGGACGGGTATGAGTCTGGCTCATGGCCGGGCCCACGGTTGGAAGTCGGGGACGGCAACGCGGCGTGGCGCTGGGGGCGACGCAGTGCCTGCACGGCTCGCGATGGCGGGCGATCCGGCGCGACCATGAAAAACGGGCTCCCGAAGGAGCCCGTGTCGAGGGTGTGATGCGTCGCTCGCGAACCGGCCTCGCGGCCGATCCGCGGCTAGGCGATCAGAACTCGTAGGCGGCCGTGACTTGCAGCGCCCACTGCGATTCGCCCTTGACCTGACGGATGTTCAGGTTGTCGTTGATGGCGTTCGTGTTGGTGCGGTAGACATAACGGCCTTGCGCGTCGATGCCGGCGAAGTTCACGAAGCTGCGACGGTTGCCACCGGCGGACTGGAACGTGACCTCGTCGATGCGACCCCACTTCTTGTTGAGCAGGTTGCCGATGTTCAGGATGTCGAACGTGACCTTACCCTTGTGCTGCGGGAAGAAGCCGGGCACTTCCTGGCTGATGCGCAGGTCGAAGCTGTTCACGAATTGCGAGAAGCTGCTGTTGCGCGGCACCACGGCGCCCTTGTACTTCGACAGCGTCTTGTCGTTGTCGACGACGGCCCAGAAGGCGGCTTCGTCGGCCGGGGTCACGAAGGCGACCTCGTTCGAACCACGTGCCTTCGGGATGTACAGCAGGTCGTTGCCCGACACGCCGTCGCCGTTCATGTCGTTCAGGTAGGTCCAGCTGTAGGGCTTGCCGCGACGGCCTTCCCAGAACAGACCGACGCTGGTCTTGAAGCTGCTGATGAACGCCTTCTGCCACGTCACGTTGGCCGTGAACCGGTCGCGGATCATGTACGCCGAGTTGGCGGCCACGTTCTCGTTCGGGTTGAAGACGGCACGCGAGTTGAAGTTGGAGTTCGAGACCGACGAGGTCAGCGGGCTCACTTCCGACGCTTCCGTGTACGTGTAGGCGGCGCCGAAGCCGAAGCCGTCGCGGGCCGGGCGGGTGAACGACAGGGTAATGGCATTGCCGTCGCCCTTCTTCGTCTTCGAGGCCAGCAGCACGTTGTTGTAGGACGCGTTCGACAGGGCGCGTGAGCGGCCGCCGGCGCAGGCGCCAGCGGTGCTCAGGCTGCCGTTGGTGGAGGTCCAGCAACCGGTGGAGTAGCTCTGCGGCGTGTAGTACAGCGAGCGGCCGTCCGGGCCCGTCGCGGTCGGATCACCCAGGTTCAGATGCTGGTAGTACACGCCGGTGTTGACCTTCGTGTAGATCCACTCGACACCGAAGTTCATGCCGAAGAACGGCAGCTCGGCGTCATAGGCCAGGTTCATCTTCCAGACCGACGGTTGACCCAGGCCCTTCTGGATGTAGTCCACGTTGGCGGCCGGCGTCGTGCCCGGCAGCACCGGCTGCTTGGTCGGGTCGGCGTTGAAGACGCCCGACGCGGTGCCGCTGCAGGAGTTCAGGCCCGCGGCGCCGCAACCGATGATGCGGGTGGCCATGCCGGTGTTGGAGTACGGGTTGGTCAGCCAGACGGTGGCCGCCGCGCCCTGGAACAGGCCCGCGCCGCCGCGGATCTGCTTCTTGTGGCCCTGGCGCGAATCCAGCGCGTAGTTGAAGCCGAAGCGCGGCTGGAACAGGTTCTCGCCGTCGACGGTCTGCGAGTTGTCCAGACCGAAGCCGCCGGTGCTGCGCACCACGCTGTTGGCGCCCGTGCCGCCGGGGACGACGCGGCCGGCCACCGGCGCGGCAGCCGCGGCGGCGTTGTACACCGGCTTGTCGCCGGTGGACAGCTGGTCGACGCGGAAGCCGGCGGTGATGTTCAGGTCCTTGGAGATGTTCCAGGTGTCCTGCACGAACAGGCCGGCCTGGGTCAGCGTCCAGTTGGCGATGCCGTCGTTCAGCGAGCCGCCGGCGAGCGGCTGCTGCACTTGATAGGTCGACGGACGGCCGCGCACGAAGTTCTCCAGCACGGCGGCCTGCACCTGCGCCGCGGTGGCGGTGCTGCAGTTGATGCTGCCGAAGCTGTAGGCCCACTGCGCCGGCGTGTTGCCGGTGGCGGCGACGGTGTTCTCGCAACCGAAGGTGTAGTTGCCGTTCACGTTCTGGAAGAACGCGTTGTAGATCTTGTTGCGCTGCAGGTCGGCGCCGAACTTGATCTCGTGGTCGTCCTTGATCCAGGTGCCGCCGAAGTAGGCGTCCAGGGTCTTGGTGTCGAGCACGTTGAACTGGCGGCTCTGCTCGGTACCGAAGTTGACGAAGCGGTTGCCGGTGCTGGAGCCCGCCGGCGCGCCGTCAGGCAGGGCGCCGTTGAAGCGGATGCCGATCGCCGGCAGGTTGCTGTTGTTCTGCGGAACGCTGTTGTAGTCGCGGTTCGAGATCTTCAGCTCGGTGGAGAAGTCCGGCGTCCAGTCGGCGAACCATTGGCCCACGACGGTGTCGATCTTCTTCTTCTGCTGCCACCACTGCGACGTCATCTGCAGGCCGGTGGCGCTGTAGCCGCCGAACGAGCCGTTGTTGGTGTCCGACTGCTCGGTGCGGGCCAGGCGCAGGCTGGCGCGGTGGTTCTGGTTGATGTTCCAGTCCAGCTTGGCCAGGTAGTCCTTGACCGTCAGCTGCGACTGGCCGATCACGCTGCCCGTGTCGATGCCGTAGGTGTCCTTGGCGGTCTTGGTGATCGCGTCGAGCTGGGCCTGGGAGATCGCGTTGTTGGTCAGCGAGCTGCCGATGGGGCCGTACTCGGGCTGGGCGCGGTTGCTCTTGAGCTCTTCGTAGTTGACGAAGAAGAACAGCTTGTCCTTGACGATCGGGCCGCCCAGGGTGAAGCCCTTGGTGTCTTCCTTGAACTTCAGGAAGTCGGTGTAGCGATCGGTGCCGCGGTCGTAGCGTTGACCCATCATCGAGTCATCGCGGTAGACGTAATAGACGCTGCCCTTGAACTCGTTGGTGCCCGACTTGGTGACGGCGTTGATGTTGGCGCCGGTGTAACCCTTCTGGGTCACGTCGTAGTTGGACAGGTTGACCTGCACCGACTGGATCGCGTCGATCGAGATCGGCTGCTTGGCGGTCGGCAGGTTGTTGGCTTCCAGGCCGAAGCTGTCGTTGATCGCGACGCCGTCGATGGTGATCGAGTTGTAGCGCGAGTTCTGGCCGCCGGCGGAGATCTCGCCGCGTTCCTTGTCGGTCTGGGCCAGACGCGGGTCGTTGCGGGCGTAGTCCTGCAGGTTGCGGGCGATCGACGCGTAGGCGTCCAGATCGGCGCGCGTGATCTGCGTGCCGGCACCCATCGTCGAGTTGTTGAACTTGGCGGCGGTGGAGCTGCCGGTGGTGACCACCGTGTCGAGCTGCGTCGAAGCACGGCCCAACTGGACGTCCAGGTTCAGCGTTTCCGCCAGCACCAGGTAGACGCCGTCGCTGACCTCGCGGTCGCTGCCCTTGGTCACGGTCACGCTGTAAGGACCGCCGACGCGCAGACCGCGCGCGTTGTAGCGACCTTCGTTGTCGGTGGTCTGCGTGTTCGAGGAGCCGGACTCCTTGTGCACGATCACCACCGTGGCGCCCGCGACGGGCTTGCCGTCAGCGCCGACCACGCGGCCGCCGACGGCGGACGTGGTGTTCTGTGCCATGACCGGCGCGGCGGCCACGATGGCGACCGCGACAGCTAGCGCCGTCCGTGAAAAACCCAACCAATCCTTCTGATTCATTCCTGTGCTCCTGTGCGACGTCAGACCGAAAACTCTTCCCGGGGCCCTGCTGAAATGATCCGCAAACGTTTTCCGTTACCGATTCATTCCCATCGATTGCGTCTTGATGGCAGATGGCCGCCCTTTTCTCCGCTACGGCAGGCGGCTCCTGGGCGCGCCTTGTCCGTCTTATGAAGCAAAAAGCCTACCAGCCGAAACCTGCTGTATCAATGTGGCAATACCGGGGTGACTTTGTTTTGCACGCCCCGTCAATGCGCCGTTCGGGCCGTTTTTCGGGGCCGTGGCGGCAGGGGTGCCAACGCGTCAGCGGCGCAGTCTGTCCAGCCAATGTTGAGGAGCTGTGACAACTGTTCACCAGCGTTTTCACGTGCTGCGCGAAAGCAACACGCGGCGGAAACATGGCGAAAAGCGCCCACTTCCCGGCCGACGCCACGGTGCTGGCCGGGCGTCGAATTGGGGTTTTCCAGGGGGATCGTTGAACGCACCGAGCGACCGTCGGCGTTGCGTGGAATCGACAGAAACCGACCGCCGCGAAGCGCCGCCCGCGCCCGCGGACCCATCCCCGGGCCGTCATCGAGGCAGGCTCAGACGACGAAGGCGCCGCGCGGTCCTTCCTGATTCAGCCCGTTGACCGCGCTGGCGCTGAGGAGCCATCCCGGCTCGAGTCGGCCGAGGCGCCCGTCGGGCGGCACCACATCGAACACCCACGGCGACCCGGGCTGGTGCGCCGCGCGCTTCCATAGCGCGAAGCACCGGGCGGGTGCGCCGAGCTGCGTGGTCAGCAGCAGGCCGCCGTCCGGCTCCCGCTCCAACCGCACCGGCCCGCAGGCAGGGCCGCTGAGCCAGGGCGTCTCGGGCGGCAATGACGGCTGGATGTAAGCGCCGGCTCGCAAGGTACTCGCGATGCCCCGGCGATTCTTCAGCAGGGCGATCATGCTGAAGTGCAGATGTCCGCCGGTGGCGGACGGCGTCCGCATCAGGTCGATCTGGGCTGGGATCTCGTCGACCGGCCAGCCGTCCGCCTCGTTCGCAGCCTTGCTGGTGAACAGCCCGGGCCAGACATGGCGCCCCTGCGGATTGAGCGACTGCCAGGCCCGCAGCAGCGGCTCGAACGCCTGCGCCTGCGGCGCGCGCTGCCAGTAGAGCTGCGGCGCCAGGTAGTCCAGCCAGCCCATCGCCAGCCAGTGCTCCACGTGCGCGTACAGCTTGTCGTACTGCGAGAAGCCCGTGATGCCCGCCGGTCGCAGATCCGGACGCGGCAGCCCGAACGGGCTGATGCCGACGCGCGCGGCGGGCCGCAGTTCGCGGACCACGTCGTACAGGCGCCGTACCAGTTGATCGACGTTGTCCCGCCGCCAGTCGGCCCGCGCCAGCGTGCCGCCTTGGCGCAGGTAACGCTGCCAGCTCGGATCGTCGGGGAAGTCGATGTCCTGCTTGGCCGCGTCCTGGACCGGATACGGGTAGAAGTAATCGTCGATGTGCAGGCCGTCGACCTCGTAGCGGGTCAGCAGGTCGCGGCAGACGGCGAGCGTGTGCTCGGCGGCGCCCGGTTCGCCCGGATCGATCCAGAGCTGGTCGCCATAACGCTTGACCCAGTCCGGACGCGTGCGGCTCAGGTGCAGCGCCGACGGCGCCGACCGGGCGCCGCTCTGCCGCGCCCGGTACGGGTTCAGCCAGGCGTGCAGCTCGATGCCGCGCGCGTGCGCCTCGGCGATCCACACGGCCAGCGGGTCGTAGCCCGGCCCCTGGCCCTGGACGCCGGACAGGTACTCGCTCCAGGGCTCCAGCTCGGAGCGGTACAGCGCGTCCGCGCTGGTGCGCACTTGAAGCACGATGGCGTTCAGCCGCAGCGCGCGGGCGTTGTCCAGGATCGCGCGGATCTCGGCGATCTGGGCGTCGTCGCTCAAGCCCTTGCGGCTCGGCCAATCGATGTTGGCGACGGTGGCGACCCAGGCGGCGCGGAACTCGCGCGGCGCCGGTGGCGGCTGGTCCGGACCGGCGGCGGCGGGCAGCGCCGGGACTTCCTCGGGCTTGCGCCACATCGAGCAGCCGGGCAATCCCAGCACGGGCGCGGCCAGGGCCGCGGTCATCAGCAGTCGTCGTTGCATCGAAGGCTCACTGGCGGGCGCCGCGGGCCCCGCTCACACTTTCACGATCCAGCCGCGCCGCCACATGGCCCACGCGATGCCGTAGAACACCGCCACGAAGCCGGCGGCGAACAGCAGCGACGCGAGGCGCGGGTCCACCGGCAGCGCGCGCAGCGGCGCGTACAGCCAGGCCTTGAGCGTCACGCCCTCGGCCATGTGGATCAGCCCGAGCAGCCGGGCCACCAGGCCCGACAGCGCGAACAGGAACAGCGCGTTCATGCCGAACACCACCAGCGGCCGCAGGCGACGCCCCATCGCGTCGCGCATCCGCGGCAGCGGCGCGGCATCGAGCAGCCAGTAGAACACGCCGAACACGAGTGCTCCCCAGCCGGTGCAGAGGAAAACGTAGGCGGGCGTCCAGAGATTCTTGTTGATCGGCAGGGTCCAGGCGTCGAGCACCTGCGCGATCCACAGGCAGAGCAGCCCGGCGACCATGAACCATGTCGCCTTCTCCGCCGGATCGCGGCCACGCAGCGCCAGCCAGCGGCCGGCCAGCAGCCCCGCGATCTGGCTGGCCACGGCCGGCAGCGTGCCGAGCAGGCCCTCCGGGTCCCAGGTCTTGCTGCGCACCCACAGGTGGCCGCCGAGCAGCGCCCGGTCCAGCCAGGCGCCGACGTCCTCGCCCGGCTGCAACGAGCCGCGATGCCAGATGCCTTGCGCGTCGGGCACGGCCACCAGCGTCTGCACCAGGCCGTAGACGATCAACAGGCCGGCGAACCAGGCCAACTGGGCCCGCCAGCCACACCACAGCGCGATCGGCGCGGCCAGGATCGTGATCAGCCCGAGCCGCTGCAGCACGCCGGGGATGCGGACGGTGTCGACGTGGAAATAGGGGAACAGGTTGAGCAGCAGCCCGATCGCGATGATGGTCGCGCCGCGCCGCCAGGTGCGCAGCAGCACGGCGCCGCGGTCCGACGCCCGGCCGCGGCGGGCCAGGCTGAAGCTCATCGAGATCCCGCTGATGAAGACGAAGAACGGGAAGATCCAGTCGGTGAAGGTCCAGCCGTGCCAGGCGGCGTGCTCCAGCGGCGCGTACAGCGCGGACCAGTCGCCCGGGTTGTTGACCAGCAGCATGGCCGCGATCGCGAAGCCGCGGAACGCGTCCAGCGACAGCAGCCGGCCGTCGCCGGCGCGCGCGGTGCTCACCGGCGTGTCTCCGTGGCGGCGTCCTTGCGGCCGAAGCCCTCGGGCACCTTGATCAGCGCGGTCATGACCAGCGACGGCACCGTCGCCACCAGCACCCAGCCGAAGAAGTGGACGTAGCCGAGCTGGTCCTGCAGCCAGCCGCTCCACATGCCGGGCAGCATCATGCCCAGCGCCATGAAGCCGGTGCAGATCGCGTAATGCGCGGTCTTGTGCGGGCCGTCGGCGACCAGGATCATGTACATCAGGTAGGCCGTGAAGCCCAGGCCGTAGCCGAACTGCTCGATCGCCAGCGCGCCGCTGACGATCCACAGGCTGCCCGGATGCGTCCAGGCCATCGCGAGGAACACGACGTTGGGCAGGTGCATCGCCAGCACCAGCGGCCACAGCGCCTTCTTCAAGCCGACGCGCGAGATGATCCAGCCCCCCAGCAGCCCGCCCAGCGTCAGCGCCGTCAGGCCGATGGTGCCGTAGGCCAGGCCGACTTCCTTGTTGGTCAGCGCCAGGCCGCCGGCCTCCAGCTTGTCGAGCAGGAACGGCGTGGCCAGCTTCAGCAACTGGGCTTCGGGGAAGCGGTACAGCAGCAGGAAGCCCAGGATCACCGCGAGGCCGGGCTTGCGGAAGAACGCCGCGAAGATGTGGAAGAAGGTGCGCCAGTGGCGTTCGCCGCTGGGCACGGGACCGTCGCTGTCGGGCCGCGGCAGGCGCCACAGGTGATACGCGGCCAGCAGCAGGAAAACACCGGCCAGCACCGCCATCACGCCCTGCCACGCCAGCGCCCAACTGCCGCCGCGCTCGTGCAGCTCGCCCGCCAGCCAGACCAGGCCGCCCTGTCCGCCGATGTTGGCCAGCCGGTAGAAGGTGGAGCGCACGCCGACGAAGGCGGCCTGCTCATGCTTCTCCAGCGCCAGCAGATAGAAGCCATCGGCGGCGATGTCGTGCGAGGCCGAGGCGAACGCCATCAGCCAGAGCACCGCCAGCGACAGCTGGAAGAACTTCGACGCCGGCAGCGTCAGCGCGACCATCGCCAGCGCCGCGCCGATCGCGAACTGCAGCGCGACGATCCACAGCCGCTTCGTGCCCATCAGCTCGACCAGCGGGGACCACAGCGGCTTGATCACCCAGGGCAGGTAGAGCCAGCTGGTGTAGAGCGCGATGTCGGTGTTCGAGATCTCCAGGTTCTTGTACATGATGACCGACAGCGTCATCACGACCACGTACGGAATGCCCTGGGCGAAGTACAGCGAGGGGACCCAGCCCCACGGGCTGCGAGTATCTGGAGCGGCGTGCATGAAGCTCAGTGTCGGTGCAAACGGGGCAGTGGCAGCATCGGGGAATGCAGCGCTTGCGTCCGCGGCGGCACCATCGGCTGCGGAGACGGTGGTGGCGACACGCCGTCGCGCAGCAACTGGCGGCGATGCCGACGCGCCTCCTCGGCCTGGGCGCGGGTCTGCTCCATGCGTGCGGGCGTGATGTCGGCGCCGGGCTGCTCGGCCCCGACCGGGCGACCTTCCAGCCCGGCGCGGATCCAGTTGCGCAGCGTCTGCTCGGGCAACCCGAGCGCGCGCGCGGTCGCGCACGGGCCGTGCTCCCGCGCGCGCCGGACGGCGTCTTGCTTGAAGTCCAGCGTGTACTCGCGTCGGGGCAGGCCGCGCATCATGTCCGGGCTTTCGGCGGGTAGGCGGGGCGGCCGATCAGCGCCCGGCCAGCGCGCGCCGCACGCTGCCGTCGTGGCGGCCCAGCAGCGCCAGCGCGGACGGCGCGTCGAGCTGCTTCAGCAGCATGACGACGGCCGTCTTGACGCTGAAGTCGCAACGGCCCAGCGCCTCGCGGGCGGTCGCCTCGTCGACGCCGGCGGCGCGCATCGTCAGCGCCACCGCGCGGCGCACCAGCTTGGCGTTGGTGGCCTTCATGTCCACCATCAGGTTGCCGTAGACCTTGTTGAGCCGGACCATCAACGCGCTGGAGAAACTGTTCAGCGCGATCTTCTGCGCCGTGCCGGCCTTCAGCCGGGTGCTGCCGGAGATGATCTCGTTGCCGGTGTCCAGCAGGATCGGGTGCTCGCTCGCGGCCAGCACCGCGGCGCCGGGGTTGTTGGCCACGCCGATCGTCAGGCAGGCCGCCGTGCGGCCGGCCGCCAGCGCGCCCAGCACGTAGGGCGTGTGGCCGGATGCGGCGATGCCGATCAGCACGTCGTCGGGGCCGGGCTGCAGGACCTCGATGTCCCGGCGGCCCTGGTGCTCGTCGTCCTCGGCGCCCTCGACGGCGACGAACATCGCGCCTTCGCCGCCGGCCAGCACCGCCACCGCGCGCTCGCGCGGCCAGGAGAAGGTCGGGACCAGCTCGACGCTGTCCAGCACGCCGAGCCGGCCCGACGTGCCCGCGCCCGCGTACAGCAGCCTGCCGCCCGCGGCGATGCGCGGCAGCGCGGCGTCCACCGCGGCGGCCAGGGCCGGGGCCGCCGCGCGCACCGCCTCGACGGCGGCCCGCTGGTCGTCGACCAGCGCCTGCATCAGCCGGGCGCTGTCGTACAGGTCCAGGTCGGGGTGTTGCAGACTGGGCGTCTCGGTATTGAGGATGTTGAGCATGTCGCGAGGCCGGGACGGAAGCGGGGCGGAGAGGGCGGAGGATCAGCCCGGACCGCGACGGGCCCCAGGCTGCGGCCTACTCTAGTGGTCCCATAGTGGTGTCGCCAATGAAAGGCATCGGGAGCGCCATAACCGGCGGTAATCGCCCGATGGCCCGAACGGCGCCGCGCGGCACGCCAACAGGGACCCGGAGCACGGGCGCCGCGGAGCGGCGGGGTGCCTGCCCGCCTGCCGGACGCCTCGGCGGGGCCGGGCGGGCGACGAGGGACTGGCCTGCGCGGTCATCGTGATCGCGCCGTGCGGATTCAGCGTCGGCTCAGCGGCTCAGCGGCTGGCGGTCGGCGAGGTCCGCGCCTCGACGTCGAGCACCGCGCCGATGACTTCGGCCAGCGCGACCGGCGTCGGGCCCGCGTCCAGCTCGACCAGCACCATGTAGCCGCGATCGCGGCCCTGCGCCGTGAAGGCCTGCAGCAGCGCGATCTGATCGCTGTGCGCCATCGTGCCGTTGGGGGCCCAGTACTCCATCGCCACCAGGCAGCCGTCGGACGGCGTGCCGGGATAGAAGCGGTTGCCGGCGTAATAGCGCGGGTCGATGGTGCTGCCGTGCATCAGCATCTCGTCGCGCCCGGCGCGGCCGGCCAGCCAGGCTTCCTGCAGCGGCGCGTAGTCGCGCCAGGAGGCGGGCAGCAGCGCGCGGTAGCGGTCGAGCGTCCAGGGCGGCTCGTACGGGCCGGGGGCGCGTTGCTCGTATTCGGCGACGCTGGCTTCGCCCGGCACCTTGGTGTGGAGGTAAGGCGTCGGCCCGATCCAGATGTTGGTCGCCGCGCGGCCGGCGCCCTGGATGGTGAACAGCCCCTGCGGCGTGTTGCCCAGCGTGATCGTGCCGGGCAGGCCGCTGCTGGACAGCGCCAGTTGCTCGATGTTGAAGAGCCCGCCGTCGGGCCGGCGCACGAAGCGGCCGTCGGCCTGCCGCACCAGCGCCAGGCCCATCTGCTGCCGACCCGGACGCTGGAAGCTGAACACCACCGGGTAGCCCGGCCGCACCGCCAGCAGGTCGGCCAGCGGTGGGCGCGCCGGTTGCGCCACGCCTTGCGCGGCGGCGACCGCCAGGGCCAGGGCCTGCAGGCGCGGCTCGCCGCGATCACGCTGCGCGAGCTGGGACTGGATCAGCGCCAGGTCCGCCGGCTGACGCGTCTGCATCAGGGCGTAGGCGGCGATGGCGAACTCGCGCGGCGTCGCCAGCCGGGGCAGCAGGTCGCGCAGCAGCGGCGCGGCGTCGGCCGCATACAGCGTGTAGGCGGCCGTCAGCAGCGGACGCTGGATCTCGGTCGGCTGACGGTCCAGCGCCGGCAGCGAAGCGAGCAGGGCGGGGCGGGCGATGTCGATGTCGGTCCGGTAGTGGGCGACCAGCCGCAGCGCCCGCGCCAGCTCGCCCAGCGCGGCGGCATCCTGCGGCGCGCTCGCCGCGCCGGTGACGGCGGACCGGATCTTCGCGCGGTCCTGGGTCAGGCGGTCCTGAGCCTCGGTCGAGCTGCCCACCGTCGACCGGAACTGCGCCGGTCGCAGCGCCTGCAACGCCGCCGGGCTGAACGGTCCGCCGGGCGAGGGGGCGGGCGCCGGCGCGGTCGTCGGCAGTTGGGAGCAGGCGGCCAGCAGCAAGGCGGACAGGGCCACGCCCAGGCGGCGCGGCCCGGGTGCTTCGAGGGGAGCGATCGGCAACATGCGGGCGATTCTAGGGACGCCGCGCATGGCACCCGCGGCCTGCTCGGCCTTGTCGGACCCGCGCCGCGGCGGAGGGCGGGCACGCCGTTTGCACTCGAAGCCCTTCGCGCGAGCGCGGGGTGGTCCGGGCCGGCGGCAGAGGGAGTTCTTACATGAAGTCGATCCGAGGGATGTCTCCGGCCGTGGCGACGGTCGCGGTGGCCGCTGCCGCCGCTCTCGCCTGGCCCGGGACGGCGCGCGCGCAGATGGCCGTGACGCCGGGCGAGTCGCCGGCCGCGCGGGCGGACTGCATCGGCATCGCCGACGCGGGGGCACGTCTTGCCTGCTACGACCGCCTGCACGGTCGCGCGCCGGAGGCGGCGCCGCCGTCGGCCGCGGTCCGGATGCCAGTGCAGGCCGTGCCCGCGGCGCTGCCGGTCGCCGCCGCGGCCAGCTCGCCACGCGCCGACGATCCCTGCTCGCGCCTGCCCGAAGCGTCGGGCAGCGCGCGCAACTACCTCGGCTCGACCTTGTCCGAACGCTGGGAGCTGTCCTGCCGGGACCAGATGCCGCGCTTCCTGCCGCGCCCCTACAAGCCGGTCTACCTGCTGCCGGTGTCTTGGGCGTCACGCACCAACCATGCCTTGCTGGAGTCCGAGACGCCCGACAACGGCGTCGTCAGCGCGCTGGACCTGGACAAGAACGAGGCCAAGTTCCAGGTCAGCCTGAAGTCCAAGATCTGGGCCCTGGACGATCACGGCACGCTGTCGGCCTGGGGCGCGTACACGCAGAGCTCGCGCTGGCAGGTCTACAACGGTCGCGAGTCGCGGCCGTTCCGCGAGACCAACTACGAGCCCGAGCTGATCCTGACCCACGGCACCGACATCGCGCTGCCCTTCGGCTGGAAGGCCAGCATGGTTGGCCTGAGCTTCAACCACCAGTCCAACGGCCGCGCGGCGCCGCTGTCGCGCAGCTGGAATCGCGCGATCGCCGAGCTGAGCCTGGAACGCGACGAAACCACGGTCAGCTTCCGGCCCTGGTGGCGCATCCTCAACACGGGCAGCGACGACAACCCCGGCATCCAGGACTACATCGGCCGCGGCGAGCTGCTGGTGACGCAGAAGATCGGTCGCAACGTGCTGGCGCTGACGGCGCGCCACAGCCTGCGCGGCGGCGACCGCTCGCGCGGATCCGCGCAGCTGGAGTGGGCGTTCCCGATCGGCGGCGGACTGCACGGCTACCTGCAGCTCTTCAGCGGTTATGGGGAGAGCCTCATCGACTACAACTTCCGCGAGTCCCGCATCGGCGTGGGCGTGTCGGTGGTCGAGTGGCGATGAGCGGGGCCGCGCTCCCTTCCGGATCCATCCCTGATTCATCCTTCATCCGCGCTTGATGGGGGCTTGATGGGCGCTTCACCGGCGCTTGACGCGTCGCCCCGGGCCGCGAGGCCGGCCGCGCGTGTCGGCGGGCGGCGATTCGATGAATATGGCGCATCCGGGCGGGGCGACCCCATCGCCTTGCGCGGGCGCCTCGACTAGGCTGCGCGGATGGCCGGGTTCATCGATACATGCGTGATCTGGGTGGTGGGATACCGCCTGGATGGGCGCGACCGTCAGTGGGTGCGCGCGCTGCCGCCTTCGGAAGAGGCACCGGTGCGCGCGCTGCTGCTGGAGGAGCTCGACGAGCTCTATGGCGACCGCGCGGAGCTGGACGTGCTGCGCCATGCCAGCGACGAGGAGCGCCGCGCCTTCCTGGCCGGCGGCCAGCCGTTCTGCCCGGTCGCCGCGCCGGTCAGTCCAGGGACTCGTTGAGCCGCAGGCGGTTGCCGAACGGGTCGATCAGCTGCAGCATCTTGGCGTTCCAGGGCATGTGCTCGATGCCGGGCCGCAGGTAGCGATAGTGCTTGGCGGACAACTCGGCATGCAGCGCCTCGACATCCTGGACCTGGACCAGCACCACCGATCCGGGCGTCGAATCGCCGTGGTGCTCGCTCAGGTGCAGCACCCAGTCGCCCCGCGAGATCTGCATGTAGAGCGGCGCGGTGTCGTCGAAGCGGTGTTCCCAGTCGACCTCGAAGCCGAGGTAGTCGAGGTAGAACTCGCGGGCCTTGGCGATGTCGAAGATGCGCAGGATCGGGATCGACTGCTGGACGGTGAAGGTCATGGCCGGGGCTCCGGATGAGGGGAACGACGGGGACAACGACGCCAGAACGATGCGGCGATCGCGCCAGTCTAGCGGTCGGGTGGCGAGGCGTTTTGGCGTGCCGGGTGGTGCCGGCGCGACAGATCCGCGCCGCTGCATCCGCCGACGCCGTCGCTTCGACGGTTTCATCGCGGTTACGGCCCCTGGCGCGCGGGGGCCACGAGAGAATCCCGCGCGTCGCCCCGCCGCGCTCGCGGAGCGACCCTCGCCACCTGCCGCCGCCTCATGTCGTCTCCCTCCCCCCGCCTGTTCTCCCTGGCCTGGCCGCTGTTTCTGGAGCTCTGCCTGGGCATCGCCATCGGCGTGATCGGCACGATCCTGGCGGCGCGGATCTCCGATCCCGCCGGCGCCGCCTTCGCGCTGGCGAATCAGCTGGCGGCCACGCTCTTCATCCTGTTCCGCATCATCGGCGCCGGCATCAGCGTGGTGATCACGCAGGCGCTGGGCGGCGGCCGGCGCGCGGTGGCGGACGCGACGGCCAGGGCCGCGCTCGGCGCCAGCAGCTGGCTGGGCGGCGTCACGGCGCTGCTGGCGTTGGTCTTCGCCGGCCCGCTGCTGCGCCTGATGAATGCACCGGAGGAGGTGCTGCCGCTGTCCCAGCCGTTCCTGATGGCGCTGGCGCCCGCGATGATGCTGGACGCCTGGAACGCCTCGATGGCGAGCGTGATGCGCGCGCATCTGCGCAGCCGTGACACGCTGATGGTGCTGGTGGTGATGCAGGTCGCGCAATTGCTGCTGGCGGTGCTGCTGATGCCGCTGTTGGGGCTGCCCGGTTTCGCGGTGGCGCTGGCGATCAGCCGGGGCCTGGGCCTGGGGCTGCACGTGTGGTTGTGGCGTGCCCGGCTCGGCCTGCGGCGGAAGGCATCGGACTGGTGGCGCCTGCCGCGGGTCGAGCTGGCGGCGGTGCTGCACATCGGCCTGCCGGGCGCGGCGGAGAACATCGCCTACCGGCTGGCCTACATGGTGAGCATCGCGGTGGCGGGTCACCTGGGCGCGTCGGCGTTGGCGGCGCACAGCTACACCTCGCAGCTGATGTACTTCGTGCTGCTGCCGGGCCTGGCGACCGGCTTCGCGGCGGAGATCGTCGTGGGCCACCTGATCGGCGCGGGGCAACTGCACGAGGCGCATCGCCTGGTGCGCAGGGCGCTGGCGCGCGGGTTGTTGATCAGCGTCGCCGTCGCCGCGGCGGCCGCTGCGGCGTCCCCCTGGCTGCTGACGATGTTCACCCAGGACCGCGCCATCCTGGCCAGCGCCGTCGTGCTGATGTGGATCACCGTGATCCTGGAGCCGGGCCGCACCTTCAACCTGGTCGTCATCAACGCGCTGCGCGCGGCGGGCGACGCGAAGTACCCGGTGATGGTCGGCGCGGGATCGATGCTGGTGGTGCTGGCGGGCGGCAGCTGGCTGCTGGGCGAGGTGCTCGGGCTGGGCCTGGTCGGCCTGTGGATCGCCTACGCGGCGGACGAGTGGATCCGCGGCCTGCTGATGTGGCGCCGCTGGGCCCGACTGGGCTGGGTGCCGCAGGCGAGGGCGGTGCATCGGCGGTTGAGGCGGGCGTCGCGGATCGCCTGAGGCGAGCGGCTGCCCTTCAATCGCGCCAGAGCGGCAGTGTTTCCCAATCACTCGGGAAACCTGCGGCGTGAATCGACAGCGTCGGTGTCCGTGGGAAGGAGGACATCAACGCCTTCAGTTGGCGGTGCCAGTCGAGTTCACTCGCAATGGCCCGGAGCAGCGTCCGCATGCAACACAGTACGCCGAACAAGCGCTTCCTGGCATGCTCATCAACGTGCAGGAAGGCCAGATCCCCGCTTGCCGCGAGAGGCGGAAGCAACGGTGCTCGGGTATTCGTTCGATTCCAGAGTCGGGCGTGATGGGCCGCTCGATTTCTCGTCACATTGAATGCGTGCATCCACGATGTGAGGACAGCCGGATGATTCACGCCGAGCTGTGCCGCCGCGGACGGAGCGTCCGATGCGCACGAGCGGATCCATCGGTGCGCCGATCCTGTCCTGGGAGGATGACAGGCGAAGCCGGCCGCTCACGGACTGCCAGGCGCATGGCGCGCCGGCCATGGCGCATCGCCGGCCGGCGCGCCCGCGCGCGCAGCCGGGTCCCGCGGGCCGGGAGGCCGATCAGGCGCGCCGCGCGGACGGCGTGCGCCGGGTCAGGCCGGCCGCGAGCGCGCCGATGGCGATCAGCGCCAGAACGTTGGGCTCCGGCACGGTGGTCCCGCCGGTCGTGGCGCCGCCGCAGCCGTCCTGCCCCTGGATGCAGCCGGCGAACTCGAACGATTGGCCGGTTCTGCCCACGTCCTGGAACTTGATGCCGTAGGGGCTGGCGAAGGTGATGCCCTGCAGGAAGTTGCCGCTGGTGGTCAGCAGGAGGTTGAAGCTGGCCGAAGCGCCTTCACCCAGGCCGTCGTTGATGTTGCCGCCGGAGCAGTTGTTGCTGTCCCAGATGCACAGGTCCACTTTCTGGAAGCTGGGCAGCGTGGCGTTGATGCCGGCGCTCCAGGCGGGGGAACTGGTCGACGCGCCGGTCAGCGTGGGCGTCACCGTGTCGATGCCGAAAGACATCAACGTGTTGCCGCCCGCGCCGGACGAGCTGTTGGTGACGACGGTGGCGAAGGTCGCGGACGTGGCCGTCCAGCTGGTGAGGGTGAACTTGACGGTGGCGTTCAGGGTGGCGCCGTCCTGGCTGGCGCTGAACAGGAGCGTGTCGCTCTGGTTCAGCGCCGAGAACACGACGGGGCTGGCGCCGGCCTGCGCGGCGAAGGCGCAGGTAGCCGCGGCGACGGCGGCCCAACGGATCATTGGCTTCATGATCAATCCTTCTTCGGATGATGCACGTGGCTATGGACTCCCTGCCCACCCCGCACGCATGAATCGAGCCATGCTGGTAAACCCTTGATTCGCAACGAAATCTGATAAATGCGGCAATGGATGTGTAAAAAACGGCGACACCGGCGGGCCGGTTCGGCGCCGAGGCGCCCCCCTATGATCCGGCCGCGATGACCTACCTCCTCAAGCGCCTGGGCGTGCTGCTGTTGACGCTGCTGGCCGCGTCGGCGCTGATCTTCGGCGCGCTCGACTGGCTGCCCGGCAACGCCGCCCAATTGATCATGGGACCCGAGGCGCCTCCCGAAGCCGTCGATGCGCTCGCCCGCCAGCTGGGCCTGGACCAACCGGCATGGCATCGCTATCTGGACTGGCTCGCGGGCCTGGCGCGCGGCGACCTCGGCCTGTCCTATTCCTATGGCGCGCCGGTCGCCGATCTGCTGCGCGAGCGCCTCGCGCTCACCTTGCCGCTCGCGTTGCTGGCCATGGCGTTGACCGTCGTGCTGGCGCTGGCTGCGGGCTGGTGGGCCGCGAGCCACCAGGGCCGCGTCGGCGATCACCTCGTGATGGGCCTGACGCAGCTCGGGCTGGCGGTGCCCAGCTTCTGGCTGGGCATGTTGCTGGTGATGGCCTTCGCGGTGAAGCTGCGGTGGGTCGACGCCGGCGGTTTCCCCGGCTGGAGCGAGGACCTCGGCGGCGGGGTGTGGCCCGGCCTGCGCGCGCTGCTGCTGCCCGCCATCGCGCTGGCGCTGGTGCAGGCCGCGATCCTGGCGCGCATCGCGCGCTCGGCGCTGCTCGACATCGCCCGCGAGGACTTCATGCGCAGCGCCCGCGCCAAGGGCCTGAGCCGCCGCGCGGCGCTCTGGCGCCACGGGCTGCGCCATGCCGCGATCCCGTTGCTGACGCTCGGCGGGCTGCAGTTCGCCAACCTGCTGGCCGGCACCATCGTCATCGAGAACGTCTTCACGCTGCCCGGCCTCGGCCGCCTGATGGCGCAGGCGATCGCCAACCGCGACCTGATCGTCGTGCGCAACGGCGTGATGCTGCTCGCCGCGCTGGTGCTGCTGATCAACTTCGCCGTGGACCTGCTGCACGGCTGGATCGACCCGCGCCTGCGCGCGCGGACCGAGGCATGAAGCGCGCCGCCTTCGTCCTGGGCGCCGCGCTGACGGTCCTGCTGCTGCTGGTCGCGCTGCTGTCGCTGGCCTGGACGCCGTGGCCGCCGGAGCAGATCGACATGGCGCGGCGGCTCGCGCCCGCCAGCGGCGCGCATTGGCTGGGCTGCGACCAGCTCGGCCGCGACGTGTTGAGTCGCCTGATGGCCGGGGCGCGCAGCGCCTGGCTGGTGGGCGTGGTGGCGGTCGGGCTCGGGCTGATCGGCGGCACCGCGCTGGGCCTGCTGGCCGCCGCGCGTCGCGGCTGGGTCGAGGCGCTGATCCTGCGCGGCGCGGACCTGGGCTACGCCTTCCCCGCGTTGCTGCTGGCGATCCTGCTGGCCGCGGCGCTGGGGCCCGGCATGACCATCGCGATGGTGGCCATCGGCCTGCACGCGGTGCCGTCCTTCGCACGGCTGGTCAACGGCAGCGCGAAGAGCTGGTGGACGCGGGACTTCGTACTCGCCGCGCGCGTCGCCGGCCGGGGCAAGGTGGCGATCACCCTGCGCCACGTGCTGCCGCAGTTGCTGCCGCTGCTGATCGTGCAGGGCACGACCAGCTTCGCGCTGGCGATCCTGGCGGAGGCCGGGCTCTCCTACCTCGGCCTGGGCACGCAGCCGCCGCAAGCCAGCTGGGGCCGCTTGCTGGCCGAGGCGCAGACGCTGATGTTCGAGGCCCCCCAGCTCGCCATCGCGCCCGGCGTCGCGATCACGCTGGCGGTGCTGGGCCTGAACCTGCTCGGGGATGGTCTGCGCGACCGGCTCGATCCGAAGGAGCAGCCGCGATGAGCGCCACCGCCACCGGCCGCGCGGCGGCCCCCCCGCTGCTGGAGGTCCGCGACCTGCAGGTGTGGCTGCCCGGGCGGGGCGGTGCGCGGCTGCACGCGCTGCGTGGGCTCGACCTGACCGTCGAGCGTGGCGAGCGCCTCGCGCTGATCGGCGAATCCGGCAGCGGCAAGACGCTGACGGCGCTGGCGATCATGGGCCTGTTGCCCGAGGGCGCCGAGGTCCGCGGCCATGTGGCGCTCGACGGCCGCGCGCTGCTGACGCTCGATGAAGACGGCTGGTGCGGGCTGCGGGGCCGTCGTGTCGCGATGGTGTTCCAGGAACCGCTCACGGCGCTCAATCCGCTGCAGCGCGTGGTGGCCCAGGTGATGGAGCCGATCCGGCTGCATGGCCTGGCGCCGGACCGCGACGCGGCCAGGGCGCGCGCGATGGCATTGCTGGACCGGGTGGGGCTGGACGAGCGCCAGGCGAGCGCCTATCCGCATGAACTGTCGGGCGGTCAGCGCCAGCGCGCGCTGATCGCGATGGCGCTCGCGGCGGCGCCCGACCTGTTGATCGCCGACGAGCCCACCACCGCGCTCGACGCGCGGCTGCGCGTGCAGGTGCTGGACCTGCTGCGCGAGCTGGTCGCCGAGCGCGGCATGGGGTTGCTGCTCATCTCCCACGACCTGGCGCTGACCGCGCGTCGCGTGGACCGCATCGCGATCCTCTACGGCGGCCGGGTGATGGAGCAGGGCGCGGCATCGGCGCTGCTCGACCATCCGCGGCACCCGTACACGCAGGCGCTGTGGGCGGCGCGACCGAGGCTGGGCGGCGGGCGCGACCAGACGCTGCATCCGCTCAGGGGCAACGTGCCGGCGCTGGCGCAGCTCGGCGACGGCTGCCCGTTCTCGTCGCGCTGTCCGCTGGCGACCGCGCGCTGCGCCGTCGATCCGCCATCCTTCGACGGCCGTCTCGCCTGCTGGGAGGTGGCGTCATGACCGCGCCCTTGCTGGAGGTCCGCGGCCTGGGCCAGCGGTATGGCGGGCGCCAGGTCCTGCGCGACATCGCCTTCACGCTGCCGGCGGGCGAATCGCTGGGCGTGATCGGCGAGTCCGGCGCGGGCAAGAGCACGCTCGCGCGTTTGCTGATGGCGCTGGAGCGCCCGCGGGACGGCCGGGTGCTCTGGTCCGGCGAGGATGTCAACGCCCTGCCGGCAGCGGCCCGGCGTGCGTTGCGGTCGCGGGTGCAGATGGTGTTCCAGGATCCCTACGGGTCGCTGGATCCGCGTTGGCGCGTGGGCCGCAGCGTGATGGAGCCGTTGGCGTCGCGCGCGATGACCGAGGCGCAACGCCTCGCGCGGGTGGCGGAGGTGCTGATCGCGGTCGGGCTGGAGCCTGACGCCGCGCTGCGTTTCCCGCATCAGTTCTCCGGCGGCCAGCGCCAGCGGCTGGCGATCGCGCGGGCGCTGTCGACGCAGCCCCGGCTGATCGTCGCGGACGAGCCGCTGTCGGCGCTGGACGTGTCGGTGCAGGCGCAGATCCTCGAACTGCTGCGCGACCTGCAGCGGCGCGAGCGCATCAGCCTGGTGCTGGTGAGCCACGACCTGGCCGCCGTCGAGGTGCTGTGCGATCACGCGCTGGTGCTGCGCGGCGGCGAGGCCGTCGAGCAGGGCACGGCCGCGCAGGTGCTGGGCGAACCGCGACATCCGTACACACGGGATCTGCTGGCCGCTTTGGCATGATCCGCGCCATGGACCGACGCCGATTCAACAGCCTGACCCTGGGCGCCGCGAGCACCGCGCTCGGCGCCGCGATGAGCCTGCCCGCCCGGGCCCAGGGCAACGCCGCCCGGGCGCTGGTGCTGGGCATGACGCTGGAGCCGCCGGGCCTGGACCCGACCGCCGGCGCCGCCGCCGCGATCGGCGAGGTGGTGCTCTACAACGTGCTGGAGCCGTTGACCAGGATCGCCGAGGACGGCACCGCGCGGCCGATGCTGGCGCTGAGCTGGCGTGTCTCGCCCGACCAGCGGACCTGGACCTTCGTGTTGCGGCCCAACGTCCGCTTCCACAACGGCGCGGCGTTCGATGCGGCCGCGGTGCGGTTCAGCTTCGAGCGCGCGGGCGCGGCGGACAGCGTCAACAAGGATCGTCGCGTCTTCGAGAACTTCGCCGCGATCGCCACGCCCGATCCGATGACCGTCGTGCTGACGCTGAAGGTGCCGGAGCCGGCGCTGCCCGAGCTGCTCGGCCAGTCGACCGCGGTGATCGTCGAGCCGAAAAGCGCCGCAGGCAACGCGCAAAGCCCGGTCGGCACCGGCCCGTACCGCGTCGCCCAGTGGCAGCGTGGCGCCAGCCTGACGCTGGCCGCCTGGCCCGGCTTCCGCGACGCGGCGGCGATCCGCATCCCGCGCGCGCAGTTCCGCTTCATCGGCGAGCCCGCCGCGCAGGTGGCGGCGCTGCTGGCGGGGGATGTCGACGTCTTCCCGCGTGTCGCCGCCGCCCGCGCGCTGTCGCAGTTCAAGGCGCAGCCCGGGCGTTTCCAGGTCATCTCCGCGTCGTCGCGGGCCAAGACGATCCTGGCGATCAACCATCAGCGCGCGCCGCTCGGCGACGTGCGCGTGCGCCGCGCCATCGCGATGGCCATCGACCGCAAGGCGGTCATCCAGGCCAGCGCCGACGGCTACGGCGTGCCCATCGGCAGCTTCGTCACGCCGGACACGCCCGGCTATGTCGACTGCACCGCGATCAACGCCTACGACCCGGCCGCGGCCAAGGCGTTGCTGGCGCAGGCCGGGGCGACCGGCCTGCGCCTGTCGTTGAAGCTGCCGCCAGTGCCCTATGCGCGCCAGGGCGGCGAACTGATCGCGGCGCAGTTGGCCGCTGTCGGCATCGCCGTCAGGATCGAGAACATCGAGTGGGCACAGTGGCTCTCCAGCGTCTACGGCAACAAGGCCTACGACCTGACGCTGATCTCGCACGTGGAGCCCTACGACTTCGGCAACTTCGCCCGGCCCGGCTACTACTGGGGCTATCGCAGCACCGCGTTCAACGCGCTGTACGAGCGCATGCTGGCCAGCGCCGATCCGGCGCAACGCGCCCGGCTGTTCGCCGACGCGCAGCGGCTCGTGGCGCAGGACGCGGTCGCCGCGTTCCTGTACCAGCCGCAATGGATCACCGTGGCGCGCGCCGGCCTGAAGGGCTTGTGGACACGCACCCCGCTGTTCGTGAACGACCTGTCGGCATTGAGCTGGACCTGAGCCGGAACAGAACAGGAACAAGGCGGCCCGGCCCGGCCCGGTCGCGGCGCGTGGGAACGAAGGCCGCGCCGTGGCGCGCCAACGTCAACGGCGGCCTGAACGTCGTTTGCTCGTCGGGCGTCATGCACCGGCCATCAAGTGAGAGGGCTTTTCCTCTACAGTGGCTCCCCCGGGCGGTGTAGCGTGCCCGGTCCGGAGGAGGAGTCGGAGTGCCGCATGCCGTTTGATTTGCCCGAGACCCTGCAGCCGTTTCTGCTGCCCCTGCTGATCGCCGTCCCGCTGGCCATCGTGATCATCATCATCACGGTGCGCCGCGGCGACCATCGCGACGTCGGCGTGCCGCCGCCCGCGCCCCGGCCGATGTCCGGCCCGGAGCGGGCGCCGTCGGCCGCCGAGTCGCGCACGCCCCCGGTGCCGGCCGCGCCCGTTCCCCCCGTCGCGGCGCCCGCGCCGGCGGAGCGTCTACCCATCCTGGTGGTGGACGACTCCGCCGTCGTGCGCGCCAAGCTGCTGAAGCTGTTCAGCGAGGCCGGCCATGCGGTGGTCGCCGCGCGCGACGGCGTCGAGGCGCTGGAGCTGCTGGGCCAGACCCGCTTCGGCGTGCTGGTCACCGACCTGGAGATGCCCAACATGGACGGCTTCGGGCTGATCAAGGCGGTGCAGGGCGCGCTGGAGACCGAGGACATGCCCATCATCGCCATCAGCGGCCACGAGGAACTGCACGCCCGGCTGCACCAGATCCAGGGCCTGTACGGCATGTTCCAGAAGCCCTGGAACGATCGCGAGCTGCTCAAGCGCGTCGAGGCGCTCGCCCAACTGCGGCAACCGGCCCGCTCATGACCCCCGGGACGCTGCCATGAGCGTCGGCCGCTGGCTCAAGCGCGGCGCGATCGCGTTGACGGTGCTGGTCGCGCTGGGCGCGGCCGGCCTGACCTGGCATGTGCGGGCCAAGCTGCCGCAGCGCGATGGCGAGCTGCGGCTCGCCGGCCTGAGCGCTCCGGTGCAGGTCCTCTACGACGAATGGGGCGTGCCCCACATCGACGCCCGCAACGAGGCCGACCTCTACCGCGCGCTGGGCTACCTGCATGCGCAGGACCGGCTGTTCCAGATGGAGATGCTGCGGCGCCTGGCCCGCGGCGAACTGGCCGAGGTGCTCGGCCCCAAGCTGGTGGAGACCGACCGCCTGTTCCGCACCCTCGGCATCCGCGAGCGGGCCGACACGCTGGCCGCGCAGGCGGCCGCTGCCGCGGCCCAGGCCGACGCCCAAGCCGGTTCGCAGGGGGCGGCCTACCGCGCGCTGCAGGCCTACCTCGACGGCGTCAACCAGTACCAGGCGACGCGTCCGGCGCCGCTGGAGTTCGAGATCCTCGGCATCCCCAAGCGGCCGTTCACCCCCGCCGACACGCTCAGCGTGGCCGGCTACCTGGCCTACAGCTTCGCCGCCGCGTTCCGCACCGAGCCGGCGCTGACGGCCATCCGCGACCAGCTCGGTCCCGACTACCTGCGCATCTTCGACCTCGACTGGAAGCCGCAGGGTGTGCTGGAGCCGCAGGCGCTGAACAGCCTGGGCAAGGCCGCGCCCCTGCTGCTGCGGCTGGCCGCCGCCGGGGACCGCGCCGCGGAGCTGGCCGGGCTGCCGCAGTTCGAGGGCAGCAATGCCTGGGTGGTCTCGGGCACGCGCACCGCCAGCGGCAAGCCGCTGCTGGCCGGTGATCCGCACATCGCGTACTCGGCGCCCGCCGTCTGGTGGGAGGCCCACCTGCGCACGCCGCAGTTCGAGCTCTACGGCCATCACCTCGCGCTCAATCCGATGGCGCTGCTGGGACACAACCAGCGCTTCGGGTGGAGCCTGACGATGTTCCAGAACGACGACGTCGACCTGATCGCCGAGAAGATCAACCCGGCCAATCCGAACGAGGTCTGGGTCCACGACCGCTGGGTGCCGATGACGGCGCGGCAGGAGGTCCTCAAGGTCAAGGGCCAGCCGGACCAGATCCTGACGCTGCGCCGCTCGCCCCACGGGCCGATCATCAACGACGCCGTCCCGGGCGACCGGGGCGAGCGTCCGATCGCGCTGTGGTGGGCCTTCCTGGAGACCGAGAACCCGGTGCTCGACGCGTTCTATCAGCTGGGCCGCGCCGACACGCTGGACAAGGCGCGCGAGGCGGCCAGCCTGATCCACGCGCCGGGTCTGAACATCGTCTGGGCCAATGCCGCGGGCGACATCGGCTGGTGGGCGGCCGCCAAACTGCCGATCCGGCCCGAGGGCGTGAACCCGACCTTCATCCTCGACGGCGCGACGGCGGAGGCCGACAAGCTCGGCTTCCTGCCGTTCTCCGCCAATCCGCAGGAGGAGAACCCGGCGCGCGGCTACATCGTGTCGGCCAACTTCCAGCCGCATTCGACGACGCCGGTGCCCGGTTACTACAACCTGCCGGAGCGGGGACGTCGCCTCGACGGGCTGCTCAACCAGGGCAAGCGCTGGGACACGCAGAACAGCCAGGCGCTGCAGCTCGACGTGCAGACCGACTACGGCCCGCGCGTGCTGCGGCCGCTGGTCCCGCTGCTGCGCGGCGCGGCGTCGGTGGAGGAGCAGCCGCTGGTGGAGGCGCTGGTGCGCTGGAACGGCGCGTATCGCGCCGATGCGCTGGCGCCGGTGCTGTTCCAGCAATTCACCGCCGAGCTGTTGCGCGCCGCGATGAAGGACGAACTCGGCGAGGCGCAGTTCGAGAACCTGCGCCGCACCCGCGCGCTCGACCAGGCGCTGCCTCGGCTGACGGCCGACGCGGACTCGCCCTGGTGGGACAACCGCTCGACGCCGCAGCGCGAGACCCAGGCCGACATCGTGCGGCAGGCGTGGAAGTCCGCGCTGGCCCATCTGCAGCGGACGATGGGACCCGATAGCGCGCAGTGGCGCTGGGACAAGGTGCACACGCTGACCCACGAGCATCCGCTCGGCAAGCAGAAACCGCTGGACCGGATCTTCAACGTCGGCCCCTTCCCGGTGCCCGGCGGTCACGAGGTGCCCAACAACCTCGCGCAGCGCAACGGCGACGGGCCGTGGCCGGTGACCTACGGGCCATCGACGCGCCGCCTGATCGACTTCGCGAAGCCGCAGGAGGCGCTGGGCGTCAATCCGGTCGGGCAGAGCGGCGTCTGGCCCGATCCGCATTACGACGATCAGGCCCCGCTGCTCGCGAAGGGGCAGTACCGGCGCGAGTGGCTGACGGAGGCCGACGTGCAGGCGCATGCGCGCGGGCACCTGGTGCTGAAGCCATGACGGTGGGGCGGGCCGGGCGGCACTTGCGGGCCGCGTCGGTCGCGGTCGTCGGCGCGATGGCGTCGGTGGCCGTGATGGCCGCCTCGAGTCCGATCACGTCGACTGCCAAGAGCGCCTCGCCGGTGGCGACCGGTACGCCCGCCGTTTCGGCCGTACCCTCCGCGGCATCGGCATCGGCATCGGCATCGGCATCGGCATCGACATCGACATCGACATCGGTCGCGCCGAGGGACTTGCCTCCATCGGCGGCCCTGCGCGCGCCCTTGGGTGACAAGCCAGGCCTGGCGCCGCTGACCGTCACCGTGCTGGAGCCTCATCTGGCGCGCGACGGCCGCATGCCCGAGGTCCGCTACGTCGGCTTCGAGGCCGGCGCCGTGCTGACGCGCGTGCTGGGCGCGGGTTGGCGCGCGCCGGGGCAGGAGCTGGAGTTCAGGGCTCTCGACGGTTTCGTGTCGCGCATTCCGGTCGAGCGTTTCGCCCAGCACCGCGCCTGGCTGGTGACGGCGCGCGCGGACGGGCGTGCGTTCGAGGTGGACAACCACCTGCAGGGCGAGCGGCAGGTGCCGCTGGGCCCGTATTACCTCGTGTGGGACAACCGCGCGTCGAAGGCGCTGCAGGCCGAAGGCGGCGCGTTGTGGCCCTACCAGGTGACGACGGTCCGTGTGGGACCGTCGTCGATGCGCGCGCTGTTGCCTGGCGACCTGGCGGCGACCTATGCGGGCGCCGCCGATCTCGCGCGCACGCATTGCCTGAGCTGCCACCGCGTCCGCGGCTACGGCGGCGACAAGATGCCGCTGGATCTCGACGTCGTCGTGAAGGGCTACGACGCGGCGACCTGGCGGCGCTGGCTGCTGGAGCCGGCCGCGGTGCGGCCCGGCACTACGATGCCGGCGTTGGCCGAGGGCATGCCCGCCGCGGAGCGGGCCGCGATCGCGCAGCGTCTGTACGACTATCTGCGCGCGTTGCCGCCGGGGACGCCGGCGCGCTAGGTCAGTACCAGGGCTGCGGCAGGGCCTCGCTCGCCATCGTGCGCAGCAGCGCGGGGCGCTCCGCCATGCGCGCGAGGAATGCCGCCAACGCGGGTCGACCGCGCGCCGGATCGGCGAAGTTGCGAGTCCACCGGCACAGCATGAAGGCGAACGGGTCCAGCACCGAGTAGCGCTCGCCCAGCAGCCACGGACCGCCGTGGCGGTCGAACTCCGCCGCCAGCAGGTCGAGCTGCGCGCTGGCGCGGACCTGCGCCTGCTGCTTGACCTCGGCGCTGCCGGCGGTGTTGCCGGGCGCGACGAAACGGTCGGGGTAGTAGTAGCTGATGATGGTCGGCTGCAGCGTGTTGGTCAGCCACATCAGCCACTTGTAGGCCTGCGCGCGGGCGGCGGTGCCCAGCGGCGGCATCAGGCCGGCGTCGGGATGCGTGTCGGCCAGGTGCAGCAGGATCGCGGCGGTCTCGAAGAAGACCAGGTCGCCCTGGCCGTCACCCGCGACGGCGTCGCGCGTGTCGCGCAGCGCGGGCAGCAGGCCGTTGGGATTGATCGCCAGGAACTCGGGCGCCTTGTGCTCGCCCTTGTCGCGGTCGACCAGCCGCAGCTGGAACGGCACGCCCAACTCGTTCAGGACCACGTGGGGCGCGAAGCTGGCGTTGCTGGGGAAGTAGTAGAGCTCGATCATGGTGGCGAGGCGTCGGGGGAGGACTCGATGGAAAAAGCCGCAGCGGGCGATGAGGCCGAGGGCGTCGTGACGGCGGCGTGAGCCCGTCGTGAAGACGTCGTCGATGCGCGGCCGGTCGCCGCGACGGCGCGCATCATCGCCGATCCGCGCGGGCGCAGGAATGCCGCGCGCGGCGGGGTGGGGCGCCGTGAGCAATGGATCTTTACCGCTGCGAAACCGCCCCCCGTAGACGGTCCGGAGCGGGCCGGCGTTGAATACCCACCTGAACTCACGCGCGCGCTGTCCGGCGCTTCCATCATGAACAAGCTTCGTTGGCTGATTCCCGTCGTGCTGGCCCTGGGCTCGGGGCTGGCGTCCGCCCAGCATCACGGGGGCCCCGGTCCGCGGGCCGAGATCGGCCTGCACTTCGATGCCCGGTATCACCACGACCACTACTACCCGTCGCCGGGCTATGTCTCGCGCGGCCTGCCGTCTGGCGCGATGTTCGTCGGCAACCGCTACTGGTATCACGGTGGGGTCTGGTACCAGCCGTGGGGCCCGAGCTACCGCGTCATCCTGCCGCCGATCGGATTCGTGGTGCCCATCCTGCCGTCGGCCTACGTGTCGCTGCGCATCGGCGGCCTGCCCTACTACTACGCCAACGGCGCGTACTACGCGGTGGCGTCGCCCGGCCCGGGCTACGTCGTCGTCGCCCCGCCCCCCGGCGCCGATGCCGCGCAACCGGCACCGGTCGCGCCGCCGCGGCCCGATCCGATCATCTATCCGCGCAATGGTCAGAGCCCGGAGCAGACCGAGGCCGACCGCCAGACCTGCAACCGCTGGGCCACCACGCAGCCGTCGGCGATGAACGACGCCGGCATCTTCAATCGCGCGGTCGAGGCCTGCATGGATGGGCGTGGGTACAGCATGCGGTGAGGGCGCTCACACCACGCACCCCGCCTCCGCCCCGCCCGTCGGCACCGCGCTGCTGCTGACCTGCACGCCGTAGCGTTCCGCCGTCATGTGGGCCAGGATCGCCAGCGCGATCTCGGGGGGCGTGCGGGCGCCGATGTGCAGGCCGACCGGTCCATGCAGCCGGTCCAGCTGCGCGTCGCTGAGGTCGAAGTGCTCCTTCAACCGCGCGCGGCGCTTGGCCTGATTGACGCGCGAGCCGATCGCGCCGACGTAGAACGCCGGGCTGCGCAGCGCCTCCATCAGCGCCAGGTCGTCGAGCTTGGGATCATGGGTCAGCGCCACGATCGCCGTGTGTCCGTCGGGGTCGAGGCGCTGGACCACGTCGTCCGGCATGTCCCGCGTCAGCGGCGCCGCCAGCAGGGTCCATGGATAGTCGTCGCGCGGGTCGCAGACCTGCACCTGGTAGTCGAGCGCCAGCGCCATCTGCGCCAGGTACTGGCTCATCTGTCCGGCGCCGATGATCAGCAGTCGCCATTGCGGCCCATGGTGCGTGACCATCCGCGTCCCGCTCAGCACCAGCCGGTCCGCGCCGTCGCGTGAATGGGCGGGCGGCTCGGTCAGCGTCACCACGCCCGTGGTCAGGTCCAGCGTCCGCAGCACCCGCTCGCCGCGAGAGAGCCGCTCCAGCAGCGCCGCGATCGAGGAGCCCGCGCCGACCGGCTCCAGCATCAGCTCCAACGTGCCGCCGCACGGCAGGCCGAAGCGCTGCGCCGCCTCCGCGCCGACGCCGTAGCGGATCAGCTCGGGCGCCTTGAGCGTCAGCGCGCCCTCGCGGATCCTGGCCACCAGGTCGTCCTCGATGCAGCCGCCGGAGACCGAGCCGGCGATCATCCCGTCCGATCGCACGGCGACGATCGATCCGACCGGACGCGGCGCGGAGCCCCAGGTCCGCGTGATCGTGCCCAGCACGACGCGATGATCGGCGTCGTGCCATTGCTGCACCTGACGCAGCACCTGCAGGTCCATGTTGTCCATGCGCGCACCATAGCGAATTCCGTTCCCGCCTGCCGGGCGGACAATCCGCCCATGCCCACCCTTGCCCTGAATGCCGACCTCGTCCTGCCCGTGTCGCAGGCGACCGCCTGGAACGCGCTGCACGATCTGACGCTGCTCGTCGACAGCCTGCCCGCCGACGCGCGCCTGGCTGCTGGCGACGCGGCCCATTCGTTCGCGCTGGCGCTGCCCGGCTTCGAGGGCCGCGTGCTGCTGCTCGACATCGAGCGCCCGAGCCGGCTCCGCCTGAGCTTCGAGGGGCAGGGCCCGCGCACCGGCGGAGCGACCGGGCAGGCGCAGTTCCGGCTGGAGTCGCTCGGCGCCTACCGCACGCTGGTGCATGTCGCCCTGGTGATCCAGGCCGAGCGCCAGGTGCCGTCCAAGATCGTCGGCCTCGACCTGCTCCGGGCCCGCCTGGCGGCCTTCGAAGCGGCGGTCGATCGCCGCCATCCGGCCGATCGTCCCAAGCCGGTGACGCCGCCGCCCAAGCCCTGGCCGCAGCGGTTGCTGGACTGGTACCTGGGCTGGTTCGCGGGCATGTTCAACGGGACGCTGTTCCCACCGCCGAAGCCGCGCCAACGGCGTCCGCGCGCGAGGCGATGAGCGCCGCCACGCCGCCACGACCGCCGCCGGCCCACCGTGGCGCCGGGGCGCCATGCGGCGGCCGAGGCGGACGTTCCGGGACGTAACTCCTTGATTCGCCACTAGAATCCGCCCCGTCCTGACGGCCACCTCGCGGTGGCCTTTGTTTTTCCCGCCTGCTCCCGATGGCCTCACGCCTCCTCCCGCTCGATGCACTGCGCGCGCTTGCCGCGCAACTGATCGTGCTGCACCACCTGTCCGTCTATGGCCCGATCGCGGAGGCGATGCACGGGCTGTTTCCGCTGTTGTCGGGCTGGTTCCACGACTACGGCCGGATGGCGGTGCAGATCTTCCTGGTGCTGGGCGGCTACCTGAGCGCGCGGGCGTTGTCGGCGCAGGAGGCGCAACTGCGCCAGTCCGCGCCGGCCCTGCTGGCACAGCGCTACTGGCGGCTGGTGCCGCCGTTCATGGCGGCGGTGGGCCTGACGCTGGCGGTGTCCTGGCTGGTGGCGCCGCTGCTGCCGGAGCTGGTGCCGACGCAGGTCCACTTCACCCAGGTCCTGGCCCATGCGTTGCTGCTGCACGACCTGGTGGAGGTCGAGGCGCTGACGGTCGGCGCCTGGTACGTGGCCATCGACTTCCAGCTCTTCGCGCTGCTGCTGGCGGTGATGTGGGGCCTGCGCTGGCTGCCGCTGAAGCGCGCGACGCGGCAATGGCTCGCGCCCGCCGTGGTGGGCGTGCTCTGCGCCGCCTCGTTGCTGAAGTTCAACCGGATGGCCGCCCTGGATGCCTACGCGATCTATTTCTTCGGCGCCTACGGCCTGGGCGCGCTGCTCTGGTGGTGCCGGGGCTGGCCGACGCCCGCCCGGCGCGTCGGCCTGATCGCCCTGGGCCTGCTGATGGCGGCGGCGCTGGCGCTTCAGTTCCGCGAGCGGCTGGTGGTGGCCACGCTGACCGCCGCCGTGATCGTGCTGTGGCGCCGCGGCGCCGGCCCGGCCTGGGTCCAGCAGCACCTGCAGACGCTGGCGCGCCATGCGTATGCGCTGTTCCTGGTCCACTTCCCGGTCTGCCTGCTGGTCAACGCCGTCTACGAGCACCGCGCCGAAAGCCCCGCCCCGATGCTGGACGCGCTCGCCCCGCTGGCGCTGCTGGCCGCCTGGCTGCTGAGCAACATGGCCGCCGTGCCCTTCCATCGCTGGATCGAGGCGCCGCTGTTGCGCTGGCGGCCACGCGCCGCCGCGCTGCCGGCGCCGATCGCGACCCGCTGAGCGGCGCCGCCTCGTGCGGTCCTTCCTGCCACGATGTGCCGGCGACGCTTCGGTGTTCCCGCCAGCGCCTCGCGCCGCCTCGTGACCCAGCCTCGCGCCGGGTGCCCGGGTCCCGGCGTCTTCCCTCAGGCCCAGTTCTCGCGCGCGCTCTCGTGGCGCTGCAGGTCGGCCAGCGTCTTGCCGGGCTCGTCGCGGAAGCGCTCCTCGGTCAGTTCCAGCTGCTGCACGCGGTCGACGCGGAAGCTGCGGAAGTCCTCGCGCAACTCGCACCAGGCCGAGAAGGTCCACACCGGGCCCCAGAAGAAACACGCCAGCGGTCGCACGAGGCGGGTGCTGGTCTGGTCGTTCAGGTCCAGGTAATGCAGGCGCAGCTTGGTGCGGGACTCCGTGGCCAGGCGCAACTGGGTCAGGCGCTCGCGGGTCGCGTCGTCCAGGCCGCGTTGCGGCGCGTAGACGGTCAGGCTCTCGGCCGCGGCGCGCGCGGTGCCGGGCAGCACCGCGAAGATCTTGCTGAGCGCCTCCTCGGCGCGCTGGCCGAGCACCGCGTCCAGCTGCGGCTGCGCCAGCCGCACCGCGGCGACCAGCGACTGGGCCTCCTCCGCGCTGAACATCAGCGGCGGCAGCTCGAAACCCACGCGCATGCGGTAGCCCACGCCCGCCTCGCCGTCGATCGGCACGCCCTGCTGCTGCAGCGCGGCCACGTCCCGGTAGACGGTGCGGATCGAGACCTCCAGCCGCTGGGACAGGAACTCGGCGGTGGTGAGGCGGCGTCCACGGATCAGTTGGACGATCTGGAACAAGCGGTCGGCGCGGCGCATCCGGCGATTGTCAGCCAAGGGCATGACGGGTACGGGTCGTCATCCCCGCTAGGATGTGTCGCATGGATGCCCACACCGCCAAGCCTTCCCCGGAACTGCCCCATGTCGTCATCGTCGGTTGCGGTTTCGGCGGCCTGGAGGCGACCAAGGTCTTCGAGGGCGCGCCGGTGCGGGTGACGCTGCTGGACCGCAGCAACCACCACCTGTTCCAGCCGCTGCTGTACCAGGTCGCGACCGCCGGCCTGTCCGCGCCGGCGATCGCGGCGCCGATCCGGCACATGCGCCGGCACCAACGCAACCTGACGGTGCTGATGGCCGACGTCGTGGCGATCGACAAGGCGCGCCGCGAGGTCCGCCTCGCCGACGGCCAGGCCATTCCCTACGACCAGCTCATCGTCGCCGCGGGCGCGACCCACAGCTATTTCGGCAACGACCAGTGGCAGGAGCACGCGCCCGGGCTGAAGACCCTGGCCGACGCCTTCACGCTGCGCGCGCGGCTGCTCAGCGCCTTCGAGCGCGCCGAGACCCTGCCCGACGACGCCAGCCGGGCGCCCTGGTTGAACTTCGTCGTCATCGGCGGCGGCCCGACCGGTGTCGAAATGGCCGGCACGCTGGCCGAGATCGCCCGTCACACGCTGCGTGACGAGTTCCGCCGCATCGACCCCGGCCGCGCGCAGGTGCTGCTGGTGGAAGGCTCGGAGCGGATCCTGGCGGCGTTCAAGCCGGAGCAGTCCGCGCAGGCGAAGGCGCAGCTGGAGCGGCTCGGGGTGCAGGTGCGGGTCGGCTGCCGGGTCGTGGGCATCGACGAGGCGGGCGTGGACCTGCAGACCGCCGACGGCGGCCGGGAGCGCATCGCCGCGCGGACCAAGGTCTGGGCCGCGGGCGTGGCCGCGTCGCCGCTGGCGCGCACGCTGGACGTGCCGCTGGACCGCGCCGGGCGGGTGATCGTCGACGAGCACATGAACATCCCTGGGCACGCCGAGGTCTACGTCGTCGGCGACATGGCCGCCGCGACCAGCCTGGAGAAGGACGGCACCCGCAAGCCGGTGCCCGGCGTCAGCCCCGGCGCCAAGCAGGCCGGCCGGCACGCGGCGCGGCAGATCCTGGCGCGCATGAACGGGCGTGCGGAGCCGCCGTTCCGCTACCGCGACTACGGCAACCTCGCGACCATCGGCCGCAAGGCCGCGGTCGCCGATCTGGGCTCGATCCAGTTCAGCGGCTTCGCGGCATGGCTGTTCTGGCTCTTCGTCCACGTGTACTTCCTGATCGGTTTCCGCAACCGGGTCCGGGTCTTCGCCGACTGGGCCTGGGCCTACTTCACCTTCCAGCGCCACGCGCGCATCGTCGTGGAGCCCAAGGGGGGCCTGAGGCAGGACGAGGCCTGAGGTTCGATCGGGCGCGAGGGCGGTGGCCCCGCGGCATGCCCGGTCGCGAGGGCGGGCGGACGCCCGCTCAGATCGGCGTGCAGATCTCGACCAGCGTGCCGTCGGGGCAGCGCACATAGGCCACCACCTGCCCCCAGGGCTTGGTCGTCGGCGGGGTCAGGCCTTGCGCCCCGGCACCCAGCGCGCGGGCGTAGGCGGCCGGCACGTCGGTGGTGGACAGGCCGATCTCCATGCCCAGCGGCGCGCCGTCGTCGGCGCGGCGGTAGTCCTGGCCGAGGTTGCCGCGGGCGATGTCGTGGCGGGCGAAGGACAGCGTCGTGGCGCCGGTCTCCAGTTCGCCGTAGGCGCCCGATTCATGCAGGAAGCGCCGCGTCAGGCCGAAGGCCTGCTCGAAGAAGCTCAGCGAGGCCGGCACCTCCGCGACGTAGACGATGGTGTAGGCGAAGTTCATGGCGGGGTTCCCGGGCGTTGATCGTGGACAGTGGCGCGGGGGACGGCTGTCCCTCGTGGGCGGGGCATCGTCTCCTGCTGGCCGCATTCGGTCGTAGGACGATGTCGCGCCGATGATGCGGACCGGCTGCTGACAGCGGAATGGCAGCTATGCTGCCGCCTCATGAGTTCTCCCGCCCTCGAGCCGCAGCGACTCCCGAACGGCCTGCTCTGGCTGGCACGGCCGGCGGCGGGCGCGCAGGCCGCGGTGCGCATTGTCTACCGCTGCGGCGGGCGCGACGATCCGACCGGCCGCAGCGGCCTGTCGCACTTGACGCTGCGCCTGGTGGCCGGCGCCAGCCGCTATCTGGAGCCCGGCCAGTTCCAGCGGCTGATCGCGTCGGCGGGCGGGCGCTCGCGCATCGAGATCGACGAGGATTTCGCCGCGTTGCAGACCGTCGTCCCGGCGCATCAGCTCGAACGCGTGCTCTGGGCCGAGGCCGAGCGGATGAGCAATCCGCGACTGGATCCCGACACGCTGGCCAGCGCGCGGCTTCAATTGCGCCAGGCGGTGCAGGAGCCGCAGTTGAATCCCTATGCGCGACTGGACCTAGCGGTGCAGCGGCACGGCTACCTGACGCATCCCTATCAACGCGGCGCGCTCGGCGACCCCGAGCAACTGCGCGATGTCGACATCGACACGGTGCGCGCCTTTCACGCCGCCAACTTCCGTTGCGACCGGGCGATGTTGATCGTGACCGGGGCCTTCGACGAGGCGACGGTGGCGCGCTGGGTGCTGCACTACTTCGGCTCGATCCGGCCGCCGTTGCCGCCGGCCTCGGCGCCGGTGGTGTCCAGCGCCGCGACACTGCCGCAGCAGTGGCCCGCCGCCTCCGGCGCCTCGGCCCCCGAGCTGCGAGAAAGCCGTCGCCCGCAGAGCCAGACCTTGAAGCTCGCGCTCTCGCAGGCGCCGCTGCCGGCGGCCGCGCTGGTCTGGCAGGCGCCGCGCGCCGACGATCCCTCCACCCCGACCTGGCAAGTGGCGCAGGCGCTGCTGGGGCTGGGCCGGTCCGGTCGCTTGATCGACACGCTGGTCGACGAGAAGGCGCTCGCGCACCAGCTCAGCCTGAGGCTGGTCCAGCATCGGGAGGCGGGCCTGCTCGTCGCCCAGGCGCTGGCGGCGCATGGGCAGACGGCGGCGCCCGTGGCGCAGGCCCTGCAGCAGGAAGTGCTGCGATTGGCCGACGAGCCGGTCACCGATGAGGAGCTCGACAAGGCCAAGGCCCTGCTGAGCCGCGACACGCAGTCCGCGGAATGTACCGCGGACCGGCTCGCGCGGGCGCTCGGCGAAGCCTGGGCGGTGCGCGGCGATGTCAACGCCGAGGCCAAGGACGCAGCGCTTCGCGCGAAGCTGGTCGCGGCCGATGTGCAGCAGTTGTGGCGCAAGCAGGTGGTGCAGGCGCCGGTGCTGACGCTGCTGGCGGACATCGGCGCCGCCGCGGGAGTCGCGGCATGAGTCCCATCGGCGGCATGAACGAAACGAAACAGGACCGCGGCGGCATCAAGCGGCGCGACTGGTTGCTCGGCGCGACGCTCGTGTCGGGCTCGGCGGTGGTGCCGGTCCTGGCGCAGGACGGCTTCGAGCAGCCGCCGGAAGCACCGCCCGCGCCCCAGCCGGCGCCGCTCGCCATCCAGCAGACGAAGCTGCCGAACGGGCTGCGCATCGTCGTGCTGCCGCGACCCGGCGCGACGCGCACGGCGATCCGTCTGATCGGCGACGGCGGTTGGCTGCGAGATCCGGCCGGCAAGGAAGGGCTGGCCGAGGTGGCGCTGGCGATGCTTGCGCAGGGCGCGAAACGCGATGGCGAGCTGATGGAGTCCGCCGACATCGCCTATGCCGGCGATCTCCTGGGTCTGCCGCTGCGCCTGGAGCTGACGCCCGGCGGCGCGGAGCTGGTGCTGGAGGCGCTGCCGGACCAATGCGACGACGCCGTCAATCTGATGGCGGACCTGACGCAGCGGCCGACGCTGGCGTTCGAGTCGCTGGAGCACATGCGCAGCCGCGCGCAGGACGCGCTGGTGCTGCGCCGCGCCGATGCGCTGCTGCTGGCGCCGTGGGTGGCACGGCGGGCGTTCTGGGGCCGGTCGCAACCGGTGCAGACGTCGGCGAGCCTGAAGCGGCTCAAGCGCGAGGACGTGCTCGCCTTCCACCGCCAGTACTGGCGACCGGAGCGCACCGTGCTGCTGTTCGCCGGCGACCTGTCGCTGGAGACGGCGCGCGGGCTGGCGGACGACTTCATGGCGGACTGGCGCGTGCCGAAGGCGCCGCCGCCGACGACGACACCGGCCGTCGCGCTCGCGTCGACCACGCCGCCCGGGGCGACCACGCCGACCGCGCAGTTCCTGCAACTGCCGCAAGGGCAGGGCTGCCGGCTGATCGTGCAGACGGCGGTGCCGCGCGGCACGCCGCCGGTGCTGCGGGCGCTGGCGCGCGAGCTGATGCATCAGCGGCTGGCCTCGCGCCTGCCGTGGCCGTGGGACAGCGAGATCGAATCACTGGGCGGCACCTTCTGCTGGCGGATGAGCGTGACGCTGCCCGTGTCCGCGGTGGCCGAGCAACTGGCGCTGCTGCGCGAGCAACTGCCGATGATCGCGGCCGAGGCGGTCTCGCCGGAGGATCTGGCGATGGCGCAGGCATTGGCGCTCGGCGACTGGCAGGCGCGTCTGGCCGAGGCGCCGGATGAGCTGCTGGCGCGGGCGATCGCGGCCGGGGAGCTCGAGGACTGCCAGCAATGGCCGCAACGCGTGCGGGCCGTCAGCGCGCCGGTGCTGCAGTTGCTGATGAGCGCCAGTTGGCGCGACAACCGCACACAGCTGCTGCTGATTGGCGACGCCGGGCCGCCGGAGCCGGCGCAGCGCGCCTGGCCGGGACTGAGCCTGGCTACAATGCGCGCTGTCATTGGGGAGTAGCCGCTGCACCCCGCCCGTCGCCCGACGGGCTTACTCAGCAGACCCGCGTCAACAGACTTGAGCTTGTGCTCATGGCGCGAGGTAGCCAGGAACCGTCGTGTTCCCAGCCTGGCGAGACCTTTGACCATGCTCCCGGGTTGCGGCCGGCGGAGGCGTGGTCATTGGTACGTCTCGGCCGCTGAGCGTTTTTCATGGAAGCCTTCCTCATTTCCACCGGCCTGGTGGCCCTCGCCGAGATCGGCGACAAGACCCAATTGCTGGCCTTCATCCTGGCCGCGAGATTCCGGCGCCCCGGCCCGATCGTGCTGGGCATCCTGATCGCGACGCTGGTGAATCACGCCTGTGCCGGCGCGGTCGGCAGCTGGATCACGACGCAGGTGTCGCCGCAGACGTTGCGCTGGGTGCTGGGCGTGGGCTTCATCGCGATGGCGGTGTGGACGCTGATCCCGGACAAGATCGACGAGGCGGAGACGGGCGGCCGATTCCGTCTGGGCGTGCTGGGCACGACGATCGTGGCGTTCTTCCTGGCCGAGATGGGCGACAAGACGCAGATCGCGACGGTCGCGCTGGCCGCGCGCTTCAACGACCTGTGGCCGGTGGTGGCGGGCACGACCTTCGGCATGATGATCGCCAACGTGCCGGCGGTGCTGGTGGGCGACAAGCTCGCGCACAAGCTGCCCGTGCGGCTGGTTCACGGCATCGCGGCCGTGATCTTCGCGGTGTTGGGGGTGCTGACGCTGCTGGGCGCGGGGGAGTCGTTGGGGCTTTGACCGCCACGAACCGGCAGCAGCGTCATGCCGGCGCATGACGCTGCGTCGCGGTCGAAGGTCATCGTGCGTGTGCACCCGCCCAAACGGCACATCCGCTCGATCAGGTAGTCCGCGAAGTCGGCGCGACTGGTCTGGAATCGTGCAATGGCATCGGCCACATGCTCGACGCGGTCGAAGACCAGTCCGCCGTCGCGCAACAGCTTCAGCACGATGCGCACGACTTCATCGCGCTTGACCTTGTAGCGCTTGTGCAAGACCCAGACCAGCTCCACGACGGTCGGAATGCTGATGAATCCCGGCTCCTCCTGCGAGAAACCCTCCAGCAGGGCGCACGCCGCCTCGTACTCGCGCGGTGTGTCGGGAGAAAAGTAGCGCACCAGGATGTTGGTGTCGACGCCGGTCATTTCTTGTCCTTTCCCTTGCGTGCCTTGCGACGCTCCCGGTCCATGGACGCGAAGGTGTGGCTCATCTCGTCGATCGTCACTGGGCGGCGCACGCGCTTCGGAAGAATGCCCGCGCCCGGCAAGGGCCGCGTGGCGACGTAGAACAGGAACTCCTCGGGCGCGACATGGAAGAACTCCACCTTGTCGCCGGGACCGATGCGAAGCGCTTCCAGCACCTTCTCGGGAATCGTGATCTGGCGACCATCGTCGATGGTGGCAACGGGGCCGACGGAACGGACGCAGTGGGATGCCATGACGGCGCTCTCTTCGTTTCAGTGAAAGAAGCCGGTGACTCTATGGACCTCACCCACGCTCCGCACTTCCTCAAATCAGTTGTGGGAGGGGGATAGACCTGACCCTCCGATGGGGGTTCCGCGAGGAAGACCGCTGTCAGGAATCAGCGCGCCGAGGCCACTCTCGCGATATCGGCACACGCGCGTGGTCACTTGCGCAAGCTGCGATCAAGGCATCGCGGGATCGCTCGGTGAAGCTGTCGAGCAGCCGCGTGGCGGCGGGCGACTGGCGACTGGCGGGGATCATCCGCCATGACGTGACGCACCAGCACGTTGGTGTCGAGGCCCGTCATTTCCTGCTCCGCTTGCCCTTGTCGGTCCTGCGCTTCTCCCGCTCCATGGAGGCGTAGGTGTGGGTCATGTCGAAGATGCTTTGTCGCCGACGCTTTTGCCTTGGAAGAATCCCGGCGAGCGCCAAGGGGCGGGTCGAGACGTAGAACAGGTATTCGCCCGGTGCGTGGGGGAAGAACCCCACCTTATCGCCAGGACCGATGCTCAACGCGGCGCAGATCTCTGCTGGCAATGTGATCTGGTGCGCTTTCGTGAGCTCGGCCGTCGGGCCGACGACGCGTGCAAGGGTCATCTGGCACGCCTCTTTTCGATGGAAAGGGAAGTCCGTCACTCTAGAGACGACGTCGTCTCACCGCACTTCCCCAAATCAGTCAACACCAAGGCAAGACCTGGCCCCCTGAATGGGGATCAACGCGCCGACGATTGCCTGACCGCCCGCTCCCACTGCCCCATCAACTCCTCCGCCCGATCCCGCGACATCGTCGGCCGGAACACCCGCTCCGTCTGCCAGTTGCGGCCGATGTCGTCGAGGTTGCCGTACACGCCGGCCGTGAGGCCCGCCAGGTACGCGGCGCCGAGCGCGGTGGTCTCGATCACCTTCGGCCGCACGACCGGGATGCCGAGCAGGTCGGCCTGGAATTGCATCAGCAGGTCGTTCACGCAGGCGCCGCCGTCGACGCGCAACTCGCTCACCGGCGCGCCGCCGGCGTCGACGGCGTCGCGGCTCATCGCCTGCAGCAGCGCGGCGCTCTGGAACGCGATGCTCTCCAGCGCCGCGCGCGCGATGTGCGCCACCGTCGAGCCGCGCGTCAGGCCCACGATCGCGCCGCGCGCCTCCGCGTCCCAGTACGGCGCGCCCAGTCCGGTGAACGCCGGTACGAACATCACGCCCCCCGCGTCCGGCACGCTCTGCGCCAGGCCCTGCACCTCGCCGCTGGCCTTGATGGCGTTGAGTCCGTCGCGCAGCCACTGCACCACCGCGCCGCCGATGAAGACGCTGCCCTCCAGCGCATACCGCGGCGCCGCGTCGATCTGCGCCGCGCTGGTCGTGATGAGCCCGTTGCCGCTGACCTGGAAACGCTCGCCCATGTGCATCAGCATGAAGCAACCGGTGCCGTAGGTGTTCTTGGCCATGCCGGCGTCGAAGCAGGCCTGCCCGAAGAGCGCGCTCTGCTGGTCCCCGGCGATGCCGCCGATGGTCAACGCGCCGCCCAGGTGCTCCGGCGCCGAGCGACCGAAGTCATGCGCCGACGGCTTCACCGCCGGCAGCACCGACGCGGGGATGTTCAGCAGCGCCAGCAGTTCCTCGTCCCAGCGGTTCTCGCGGACGTTGAACAGCATCGTGCGCGACGCATTGCTGACGTCGGTGACGTGGACCTCGCCGTTGGTGAGCTTCCAGATCAGCCAGCTGTCGATGGTGCCGAAGGCGAGCTCGCCGCGCGCCGCCTGGTCGCGCGCGCCGGGCACGTGATCGAGGATCCATTGCAGCTTCGTGCCCGAGAAGTACGCATCGACCACCAGGCCCGTCTTGCGCAGGATCAACGCCGCATGACCCTGCTCGCGCAGCGCTGCGCATTGCGGCTCGGCGCGCCGGTCCTGCCAGACGATCGCGTGGTGGACGGGGTGGCCGGTCTTGCGGTTCCAGACCAGCGTGGTCTCGCGCTGGTTGGTGATGCCCAGCGCCTTCACGTCGGCGGCACTGAGATTCGCCTTGGCCAGCACCTCGCGCGCGGTCGCGAGCTGGCTGTCCCAGATCTCGATCGCGTCGTGCTCGACCCAGCCCGGCCGCGGGTAGATCTGGCGGAACTCGCGCTGCGCCATCGCCACGATGCGCCCCTGCGCGTCGAAGACGATGGAGCGGGAACTCGAGGTGCCCTGGTCCAGGGCCAGCAGGTAGGTCATGGTGTGTCTCGCTCCTGTCGTTCTGTCATCTCAGCGCGCCACCACCAGCTCCACGCCCGCGTCGGCCACCAGCGCGGGGAAGGGCTCGGGCGGCGCCTCGTCGGTGAACAGCGCGTCGATCTGCGGCAAGCGGGCGACCTCGGCCATCGCGGGGCGATTGAATTTCGTCGCGTCCGCGGCGACCCAGACCTGGCGTGAATGCTCGACGATGGTCCGTGCCACCATTACCTCGCGGTAATCGAAGTCGCGCAGGCTGCCGTCGGCCTCGATGCCGGAGATGCCGATCAGGCCGATGTCCACCTTGAACTGGCGGATGAAATCGACCGCCGCCTCGCCGACGACGCCGCGGTCGCGATGCCGCACCGTGCCGCCGACCATCACCAGCTCGCAGTCGGGGTTGTCGCTCAGGATGGTCGCGACGTTCAGGTTGTTGGTGATGACGCGCAGTCCCTGGTGGCTGAGCAGCGCATGCGCGACCGCCTCGGTCGTCGTGCCCAGGTTGAGGATCAGCGAGCTGCCGGCGGGGATGCGCGCCGCGATGGCGCGCGCGATGCGCGCCTTGCCGTCGGCCTGCATCGCCTGGCGCTGGCGGTAGGCGATGTTCTCGGTGGTGGAGGCGGGCACGCGCACGCCGCCGTGGAAGCGCGCCACCAGGCCGGCCTCGGCCAGCCGCTGCACGTCGCGGCGCACCGTCTGCAGCGTCACGCCGAATTTCTCGGCCAGCGTCTCGACGCTGACCGAGCCGCGCGCGCGCACCTCCTGCAGCAGATCGTTCTGGCGGGGGTTGGGGTTCATGGCGCGCAGGCTAAAGCAACCGAAACGAACAACTGATCGGGTTATCCCCGAGATGAAACGCGCCCAATCGCGCTAAAAAGAAAAGAGAAGAACAGAATTGCGAACTTTCAGACGTGCCGGCGCCCCGCGTTCCGATCCTGACCGAGTCGCTCCCAAGGAGAGCCCACCCTTGAATTCCGCTTCGCTTCCACCGCCGTCCGCCACGACGGCCGCGACGGGCGCCGGCGCCACGGCGCTCGCCACCGATGGCTCGGCGCCCGGCGTGTGCGACGTGCTCGTCGTCGGCGGCGGCATCAACGGCGCCGGCATCGCGCGCGACCTGGCCGGGCGTGGCTGGAAGGTGGTGCTGGCGGAGGCGTCGGACTTCGCGGCGCATACCTCGTCCTCGTCGACCAAGCTGATCCACGGCGGGCTGCGTTACCTGGAGTACTACGAGTTCTCGCTCGTGCGCAAGGCGCTGCAGGAACGCGAAGTGCTGCTGCGCAGCGCGCCGCACATCATGTGGCCGCTGCGCTTCGTGATGCCCCACGACGCGGCCATGCGGCCGGCTTGGATGATCCGCATCGGCCTGTTCCTCTACGACCATCTGGCGCGGCGCGAGGTGCTGCCCGCCTCCGAGGGCGTCGACCTGCGCAACTCCGACAAGGGCCGCCCGCTGGGCGCGCCGCTGAAGCCGCGGTACACGAAGGGCTTCCTCTATTCCGACGGTTGGGTCGATGACGCGCGGCTGGTGCTGCTGAACGCGCTCGACGCGCGTGAGCACGGGGCCGTACTGCACACCCGCACGACGGTGACCGCCGCGCAACGCCATGCCGACCACTGGATCGCGACCCTGCGCTGCGCCGACGGCGACCGCACGCTGCGTGCCCGCGCGCTGGTCAACGCCGCCGGGCCATGGGCCGAGGGCTTCCTGCGCGAGGTCGCGTCGCCCGCCGCCGGCGAGGCGCTCGCGACCAAGAGCCTGCGCCTGGTCAAGGGCAGCCACATCGTCGTGCGGCGTCGCTTCGAGCACGACCACGCCTACATCTTCCAGAACCCCGACAAGCGCATCATCTTCGCCATCCCCTACGAAGACGACTTCACGCTGATCGGCACCACCGACGTGGAGTTGCCCGTCGAGGCGCTGGCCGGTTTCGGCAAGGCCCGCATCGACGAGCAGGAGATCGCCTACCTCTGCGAGCAGGCCAGCCGCTACTTCGAAGCGCCCGTGACGCCGGCCGACGTGGTCTGGACCTATGCCGGCGTGCGCCCGCTGCTGGACGACGCGTCCGGCGATCCGTCCGCCGTTACGCGGGACTACCTGTTGGAGACGCATGCCCACGGCGGCGCACCGCTGCTGAGCGTCTGGGGCGGCAAGATCACCACCTTCCGCAAGCTGGCGGAGGACGCCGCCGATCTGCTCGGCGATCTGCTCGGCGAGCGTCGCCGCGCCTGGACCGAAAACGCCCACCTGCCCGGCGGCGACCTGCGCGGCTGGATCGGCGCGCCGCAGCGGCCCGACACCGATTTCCAGCGCCTGCTGTCCGCGCTCGGTCAGCGCCATCCCTGGCTGCCGCCGTCGCTGGCGCGGCGGCTCGCGCGGGCCTACGGCGCCCGCGTCGACCGCGTGCTGCACGGCGCGGAGCGACTGGCCGACCTGGGGCCGGAGATCGGGCCCGGGCTGCACCAGGCGGAACTCGAGTACCTGGTCCGCGAGGAGTGGGCCCGCGCCGCCGACGACGTGTTGTGGCGGCGCTCCAAGCTGGGCCTGCATTACACCGAGGCGCAGCGCATGGCCGTGGTCCAGTGGTTCGCCGAGCGCGAGCACCTGTGGTCACGGCCCCATGCCGGCAACGACGACAAGACATGACGAGCGATCACGACATGCGGAGAGACCCCTCATGGAGCTGAGCCTACGAGGCGTGAGCCATCGCGTCGGCGCGCAGCAGTTCCTGTATCCGATGGACCTGCGCCTGGCGCCGAACGCGGTGACGGTCCTGCTGGGCGCGACGCAGGCCGGCAAGACGACGTTGATGCGCCTGATGGCGGGCCTGGACAGGCCCAGCGAGGGCCAGGTCGGCGTGGACGGCACCGACGTGACCGGATGGCCGGTGCGCAAGCGCGATGTCGCGATGGTCTACCAGCAGTTCATCAACTATCCGTCGATGACGGTGCGGGACAACATCGCCTCGCCGCTCAAGCTGCGTGGCCGTCTTGACCGCGACGCGATCGACCGGCGCGTGCGGCAGCTCGCGGACAAGCTGCACATCGACATGCATCTGGACAAGCTGCCGGCGCAGCTGTCCGGCGGGCAGCAGCAGCGCGTCGCGCTGGCGCGGGCAATGGCCAAGCAGGCGCCGCTGATGCTGCTGGACGAGCCGCTGGTGAACCTCGACTACAAGCTGCGCGAGGAACTGCGCGAGGAGCTCGGCCTGCTCTTCGCGGCCGGCGAGTCGACCGTCGTCTACGCCACCACCGAGCCGGCCGAGGCGCTGCAACTCGGCGGGCACACCGCGGTGATGGACGCCGGCGAGCTGCTGCAGTACGGCCCGACCGCCGAGGTCTTCCACCGCCCCGCCTCGCTGCGCGTGGCGCGCGCCTTCAGCGATCCGCCGATGAACCTGCTGATCGCGCAAGGCCTGGGCGACCGGCTGCAACTGCGCCCGGGCCTGGAGCTGGCGCTGCCGGGGCAGGGCGGCGTCACCGTCGGCGTGCGGGCCGGCGCGCTGCGCGTCGAGCCGCGGCCCGGCGACATCGCGATCCGTGGCGAGGTCGAGCTGGCGGAGATCTCCGGCTCCGACACCTTCGTCCATGCGCGCACCGAGCTGGGCGAGCTCGTCGCGCAGTTGACCGGCGTGCACGACTTCCAGCTCGGCGCGCCGCTGACGCTGCACCTGAACGCGGCCCATGTCCACGTCTTCGACGCGGCCGGCCTGCTGACGCGCGCGCCCGAGCGCCGGGGAGACCGCTGATGGCGCGCATCGACCTGGACCTGGCCCATGCCTATCGCCCCGATCCGAAGGAGGACAGCGACTACGCGCTGCTGCCGCTGACGATGAGCTTCGAGGACGGCGGCGCGTATGCGCTGCTCGGGCCCTCGGGCTGCGGCAAGACGACGCTGCTGAACATCGTCTCCGGCCTGCTGCGGCCCTCTCAAGGCGGCGTGCGTTTCGACGGGCGCGACGTGACCGCGCTGACGCCGCAGCAGCGCAACATCGCGCAGGTGTTCCAGTTCCCCGTCATCTACGACACGATGACCGTGGCCGAGAACCTGGCTTTCCCGCTTCGCAACCGCGGCGTGGCGAAGGAGCGGATCCGGGCGCGCGTCGGCAGGATCGCCGAGATGCTGGAGCTCAGCGACCAACTGGACCGGCGCGCGTCGGGCCTGACGGCGGATGCGAAGCAGAAGATATCGCTCGGCCGCGGACTGGTGCGGGAGGACGTCTCGGCGGTGCTGTTCGACGAGCCGCTGACCGTCATCGATCCGCATCTGAAGTGGCAACTGCGACGCAAGCTCAAGCAGATCCACCACGAGCTCAAGCTGACGCTGATCTACGTCACGCACGACCAGGTGGAGGCGCTGACCTTCGCCGACCGCATCGTCGTGATGACGCGTGGCCGCGCGGTGCAGGTCGGCTCGGCGGGCGAGCTGTTCGAGCGACCCAGCCACCGTTTCGTCGGCCACTTCATCGGCTCGCCCGGCATGAATTTCCTGCGCGCGGCAACGGACGCGTCCGGCGCGCTGACGCTGGCGGGCCGGCCCATCCCCGGCCAGGCCGACGGCGACGTGCCGGGGTGGCGCCCCGACGGCCGATTGCCGCCGGGCGCGGCGCTGTCGCTGGGCATCCGGCCGGAGTACGTCGAGGTCCACGCGCTGGCCGACGGCGGACCGCTGCCGGACGGCTGCGTCGCCGGTCAGGTGGAGCGCGTGCAGGACATCGGCACCTATTGGCTGCTGACCGCCGCGATCGGCGGCGAGACGCTGAAGGCGCGGCTGTCCGCGCAGTCGCACCCGCCGGCCGTCGGCGCGCGCGTGGCGCTGCGCGTGCTGGGCCCGCACACCTGCATCTACGGCGCGGACGACGCGCTGATCGCCACGGCGGCGCCGGGACGCGAGGAGCGCCCGGACCGCACGCGCCGCGACGCGGAGGACCTGCGATGAAACCGATCAACCAGAAGGCCTGGTTCCTGATCCTGCCGATGTTCCTGTGCGTGGCCTTCTCGGCCATCCTGCCGCTGATGACGGTGGTGAACTACTCGGTGCAGGACATCATCTCGCCGGAGCGGCGCGTCTTCGTCGGCACCGAGTGGTTCGCCGCGGTGATGCGGGACGAGGAACTGCACGGCGCGCTGCTGCGGCAGCTCGGTTTCTCGCTGGCGGTGCTGCTGGTGGAGATCCCGCTGGGCATCGCGCTGGCGCTGTCCATGCCGGCGCAGGGCTGGAGGGCGTCGGCGGTGCTGGTGATGGTGGCGCTGTCGCTGCTGATCCCCTGGAACGTCGTCGGCACGATCTGGCAGATCTACGGCCGCGCCGACATCGGCCTGCTCGGCGCATCGTTGCAGGCGCTGGGCGTGGACTACAACTACACCGGCGACGCCACCGACGCCTGGCTCACGGTGCTGGTGATGGACGTCTGGCACTGGACGCCGCTGGTGGCGCTGCTGTGCTTCGCCGGGCTGCGCTCCATCCCGGACGCCTACTACCAGGCCGCGCGCATCGACGGCGCCAGCAAGCTGGCCGTCTTCCGCTACATCCAGCTGCCCAAGATGCGCGGCGTGCTGATGATCGCGGTGCTGCTGCGCTTCATGGACAGCTTCATGATCTACACCGAGCCCTTCGTGCTGACCGGCGGCGGGCCCGGCAACGCGACGACCTTCCTCAGCCAGTACCTGACGCAGAAGGCGGTCGGCCAGTTCGACCTCGGCCCGGCGGCGGCGTTCTCGCTGATCTACTTCCTGATCATCCTGCTGCTGTGCTTCATCCTCTACAACTGGATGCAGTCGCTCGGCACGCAGGACCGGAACGAGGTGAACCATGGATGAGGGCCAAGGCCCGCGCGGCCGCTTCCGCAAGCGCTCGATCTTCCTGATCCTGTACCTGGTCTTCGCGCTGCTGCCCATCTACTGGATGGTCAACATGAGCTTCAGGACCAACGAGGAGATCCTGTCCAGCTTCAGCCTCTGGCCGCGGCACTTCTCGCTGGCCAGCTACCGGACCATCTTCACCGATCCGTCCTGGTACGGCGGCTACATCAACAGCCTGATCTACGTCGCGATCAACACGGTGATCTCGATCACGGTGGCGCTGCCGGCGGCGTATGCGTTCAGTCGCTACTCGTTCCTCGGCGACAAGCATGTCTTCTTCTGGCTGCTGACCAACCGGATGACGCCGCCGGCGGTCTTCCTGCTGCCGTTCTTCCAGCTCTACACGACGCTGGGGCTGATGGACACGCACCTGGCGGTCGCGCTGGCGCATCTGCTGTTCAACGTGCCGCTGGCGGTGTGGATCCTGGAAGGGTTCATGAGCGGCATCCCGCGCGAGATCGACGAGACCGCCTACATCGACGGCTACAGCTTCCCGCGCTTCTTCCTGACGGTGTTCCTGCCGCTGATCAAGGCCGGCGTGGGCGTGGCGGCGTTCTTCTGCTTCATGTTCTCGTGGGTCGAGCTGTTGCTGGCGCGCACGCTGACCAGCGTCAACGCCAAGCCCATCGTCGCGACGATGACGCGCACGGTCAGCGCGTCCGGCATGGACTGGGCGACGCTGGCCGCGGCCGGCACGCTGACGATCGTGCCGGGCGCCATCGTGATCTGGTTCGTCCGTCACTACATCGCGAAGGGTTTCGCGATGGGACGGGTCTGAAGGGAGCGCCGCGATGTTCGATTGGATGGTGTGGACGACGCCGGTCGCGATCTTCTTCAGCGCCGTGGCGCTGATGCTGGTCGGCATGACGGTGTGGGAGATCAAGTCGCCGACGACCCAGCGCAAGGGCTGGCTGCCGATGCGCACGACGCGCGGCGATCGGCTGTTCATCGGCCTGCTGGCCGCCGCCTACCTCAACCTGGCCTTCGTCGGGCTGGGCGCGAAGTGGGTCGAGTGGTTCCAGCTGGAGGCCGAGCCCAGCGTCTGGATCAGCTTCGTGGCGTCGATGCTGGTGCTGGCGCTGATCATGCGAAAAGGTTGAAGCATCAAGGAATTCGGCTTCTCCTCCCCCGGAGCCGCGATTCGTCCTCAAGCAGGGGGAGGTTCAACGACACAGGAGACAAGCGTGCACAAGACCAAGTATTCCGCGCTGGCCGTGGCGGCGCTGCTGGCGCTGGGAGTCCACTCGGCATGGGCCGGCGAGGCCGAGGCGAAGAAGTGGGTGGATGCCGAGTTCCAGCCGTCGACGCTGTCCAAGGACAGGCAGATGGCCGAGATGAAGTGGTTCATCGAGGCCGCGAAGAAGCTGCAGGCCAAGGGCGTGAAGGAGATCTCGGTGGTGTCGGAGACGCTCACCACGCACGAGTACGAGAGCAAGGTGCTGGCCAAGGCCTTCGCCGAGATCACCGGCATCACCGTCAAGCACGACATCATCCAGGAGGGCGACGTCGTCGAGAAGCTGCAGACCTCGATGCAATCGGGCAAGAGCATCTATGACGGCTGGATCTCCGACTCCGACCTGATCGGCACGCATTACCGCTACGGCAAGATCATGAACCTGACCGACTACATGGCCGGCGCGGGCAAGGAGTACACCAATCCGGACCTGGACCTGAAGGACTTCATCGGCACCAGTTTCACGACGGCGCCGGACGGCAAGCTCTACCAGCTGCCCGACCAGCAGTTCGCCAATCTGTATTGGTTCCGCGCCGACCTCTTCGCACGCAAGGACCTGCAAGACAAGTTCAAGGCCAAGTACGGCTATGAGCTGGGCGTGCCGCTGAACTGGAGCGCGTACGAGGACATCGCCGAGTTCTTCTCCACGCAGGTCAAGACCGTCGACGGCAAGTCCATCTACGGCCACATGGACTACGGCAAGAAGGACCCGTCGCTGGGCTGGCGCTTCACGGATGCGTGGCTGTCGATGGCGGGCGCGGCGGACAAGGGCATTCCCAACGGCATGCCGGTGGACGAGTGGGGCATCCGCGTCGCCGACGACAAGTGCACGCCGGTGGGCGCGTCGACGGCGCGTGGCGGCGCGACCAACTCGCCGGCCGCGGTCTACGCGCTGACCAAGTACGTGGACTGGATGAAGAAGTACGCGCCGAAGGAAGCCACCGGCATGACCTTCGGGGAGGCCGGCCCGGTGCCCGCGCAGGGGCAGATCGCGCAGCAGATCTTCTGGTACACGGCCTTCACGGCCGACATGGTCAAGCCCGGCCTGCCGGTGGTGAACGCCGACGGCACGCCCAAGTGGCGCATGGCGCCGGGCCCCAACGGGCCCTACTGGAAGCAGGGCATGCAGAACGGCTACCAGGACGTCGGCAGCTGGACCTTCTTCAGCGGCCACGACGCCAACCGGACCGCGGCGGCGTGGCTGTACGCGCAGTTCGTGACGGCCAAGACGGTGAGCCTGAAGAAGAGCGTGCAGGGCCTGACCTTCATCCGCGACAGCGACATCCGCAGCGACTACTTCACCAAGAACGCCAACAAGTACGGCGGCCTGATCGAGTTCTACCGCTCGCCCGCGCGCGTGGCCTGGACGCCGACCGGCACCAACGTGCCGGACTATCCGAAGCTGGCGCAGCTGTGGTGGAAGAACGTGGCCCAGGCGGTCACCGGCGAGAAGACCCCGCAGGCCGCCATGGACACGCTGGCCGACGAGATGGACGCGGTGATGGCCCGCCTGGAGCGCGCCGGCATGGCGCGCTGCGCGCCCAAGCTCAACAAGAAGGAAGACCCGAAGAAGTGGCTCTCCGACAAGGGCGCGCCGTGGGCCAAGCTGGCCAACGAGAAGCCCAAGGGCGAGACGATCGCGTACGAGAAGCTGCTGAACGCGTGGAAGGAAGGGCGGGTGCGCTGAGGTCGGACGTCGTTGAGTCCCGCGCTGGGGCCCTATAAAATTTTGGAGCCCCAGCCTGTAGCATTCGAGTTACGTTAGCCAGTGGCTACAGGTTTGAATTCAAGGTGCTCGATGACTCATTCCATCTTTCTTACACGGGTCGTTCTTAGAAACTATAAAAGCATTGGCTACTGCGATGTGCCTCTTCGGAAGCTTACTTATCTCGTAGGGATGAATGGCTCTGGAAAAAGTAATTTCTTGGACGCGCTTCATTTGGTACGAGACGCGCTGAGTGGTTCTTTGGACAACGCACTCAATGAACGAGGTGGACTAGGCGAGGTCCGACGTCGGTCCAGTGGGCACCCAACAAATTTTGGAATTCGCCTTGAATTCTTTCTCCCAAATGGTCTAGCTGGTCGTTATGCGTTCAGCATTGGTGCGCTGGCCAATGGTGGCTATGAAGTACAGAATGAAGAATGCACTATAGGCAAGAAGGGGCAAGGGCCGAGTTATCGCATCGAAAAGGGCGTGGTTCGGTCGACCAGTGAAGCTACTTTCCCTGCCGTGACAGGGGACAGACTGGCACTAGTTGCTCTCTCAGGCGTTGCGGCTTTTCGCCCTGTATATGATGCACTGACTGCTATGGGATTCTATAACCTAAATCCCAAAGTTATGCGAGAGTTGCAGAAGCCGCAGGAAGGGAAGCTATTAAAGCCTGTTGGAGAGAATATTGCTAGCGTCATAGGTCATTTGGAACGAGTGGCGCCAGAAAGCCTTGCAAAAATCCAAGAGTATCTGCAGACAGTGGTTCCGATGGTGCACGGTGTGCAGCGAATACAGGTCGGACCAATGGAAACATTGGAGTTTCGCCAAGATATGGCGGGTGCCAAGCACCCATGGAAGTTTTTGGCTCAAAATATGTCTGACGGAACACTGCGAGCTCTCGGCGTGCTAACGGCGCTCTTCCAGGGAAATAGAGACTACGCTCCCACAGTTGTGGGGATCGAAGAACCCGAAACTGCGTTGCATCCTGCGGCGAGCGCTGCATTGCGTGAAGCACTCGAACGAGCATCACATCATTCGCAAGTGATTATCACGAGTCACAGTCCCGATCTTCTAAATGATCGGAGTATTGATTCGGATGCAATCTTCGCGGTGGTTTCACAGGGAGGGGAGACGCATGTTGCCGCTTTGGATGGTGGTGCTCGCGAGGCGCTGCGGACACATCTTTTCTCTGCGGGTGAGTTACTTCGGCTGAACCAGTTATCGCCTGACCCCGCCGAGATCCAGAGGCAGATGACTTCGCAGATAGATCTATTCGGAGAGGCACGTGCATGAGCTGTATTTGTTCCATCGTGGAAGGCGACGGTGAGGTCGCCGCTTTGCCGGTTGTACTCCGGCGGTTGCAGCAACGGTTCGGTCCGGAAGGTTTTGTGAACGTGCTCACGCCTATCCGCGTGTACAAAGATCGATTTCTGAACAAAGAGGACGAATTCCGGAGGCACCTGCTGCTCGCGGCTGCGAAATGCGGCGAAAGCGGCTGGATTCTGATCGTCCTTGATGCCGACGACGAATGCCCGAAGGAGCTGGCGGAGCGCATACGCGCCAGAGCAGCTGTCCATATTCCTCATAGGCGTCTAGCGGTGGTAATTCCCAAACGAGAGTTTGAGGCATGGTTCATTGCCGCAGCGGCCTCCCTTGAGGGTGTTAGAGGTTTTGCTTTTGATCCCGCAGACCCTATCGATGCAGAGCGGCCAAGAAATGCAAAAGGCTGGCTGAAGGAACGGATGGCTGGGGCGAGCTACGGAGAGACGACCGATCAACCCGCTTTCGCGGCGCGCTTCGACTTGGACGAGGCGGCCGCAAACAGCCGCTCCTTCAGGAAGATGTGCTCCGAATGGAAGAAGAACTTCCAACTCGACGAAGAGAGTGAGTCGCCCGCGGCGGCTTAAGGCGGCCGTAAGGCTCGTCGTGGGCACTGTGCCACCATGAGCCCATGCTCAAGTCGCTCATGGACTTCATCGACGGTCTGGCCCCGGCTGACGGCGCCGCCGCGGGGCGTGCGCCGTCGCTGCAACTGGCCGCCGCCGTGTTGCTGGTCGAGGTGATGCGCGCCGATGCCGACCATTCCCTGGTGGAGCGCCGCGCGGTGCATCGCGCGCTGACCGAGCTGTTCCCGCTGTCCGAGACCCAGGTCGACGTGTTGATCACGCAGGCCGAATCGGCGGCCCGCATGGCCACCGATCTCTTCGCGTTCACGTCGCCGATCGACGAGCGCTGGGACATGCCCGCCAAGCTGCGGATCGTCGAGTTGATGTGGAGCGTCGCCTACGCCGACGGCAAGCTCAGCGACATCGAGCGCCACACGATGTGGCGCCTGGCCGATCTGCTGCACGTGCCGCAGGGCGCGTACGTGCACGCGCGGATGCGCGCGCGCGCGGCGGCCGGGCTGGGCGAGGACGCCTGAGCGGGCCCGGCGACCGGGGCGTGCCCGTCGCCGCTCCCGCCTTCAACGCACCGTCTGGAACATCACCCGCTCCGCCAGCTCGCGCGGCGCGATCGGCGTGCGCTGGACCTGGTCCAGCACCTGGGCGGCGCGCTCGCAGGTCTGGGCGCCTCCGCCCGGCTGGTCGGTCCATAGCCGCGAGAAGATGCCCGCCGCCGTCCCGCCGACGGTGCGCGAGACGACTTCCAGTTCCAGGGCCGTCGGCGTGGCGGCACGGGCGCGCGTCGGCACGGGCTCGGCGGCGGACTCGGTCAGCCAGTTGGTTTCCCAGGCCATCGCCTCCGGCGGCATCAGCCGGCGCGGCACCGGCGATCCGGACAGCCAGGCCTGGCAGGTGTCGCGGCCCAGTGCCTGCGCCGCGGCCAGTTGCGCCCGCAGCACCTGCAGGTAGCGCCGGCGCAGGTCGGTCGATCCGTTGAGCAGCATCTCGCGCACGTAGGGCGCCAGCGCATCCTGCGCCGCCATCTGCGCGGCGTCGACGGCCTGCGGCGATCCGGCCAGCGCCAGGTGCGCGTCGCGCATGCGGACCGACGCCGCGTCGATCAGGCCGGGGAAGCGCTTGTCCAGCTGGAACCACGCATCGCTGGCGCGCAGCGCGTCCACGTAGTCGGACAGCGGTGCCGCATGGCCCGGCTTGTCGCCCTCGGGCAGCGCGACGTCCAGCGTCTTGGGCGGCGGCAGGATCAGCGCGTGGCGCACCAGGTCCTCGCTGGTCGGATACCACATGCGATGCGGCGGCGTGCTCAACGTCTTGTGGATGTAGTCCTCGGGCAGGTCCATGCGCCGGTAGGTGCGGGCCAGCTCCTGATTGGCGATCTCGTCGAAGGCGGGGTTGTAGGTGCCGGTCGAGGCGCGATGGAAGCCGAGCTGCGCGCCCGGCATCAACTGGCGCTTGGCGCCGGCCAGGAACACCAGCGTGCAGGCGCTCTGGCAGTCGCCGACCGCGCGCGTGCTGGCGCCGCGCCTGCGGACCAGGTCGACGATGCGCTCGGCCTCCGTGAGCCGGCCGCCGGGCGAGGCGACCTCGAACATCCGCACCGTGGGCGAGGCCTCCAGCAGCGCGGCGAGCCGGCGCGCGTCGCCCACGCCGATGGGGCCGTTGAGCCGCAAGGTGCGGCCATCTTCGCTGACGGCCATGCGGACATTGCCGATGGGATCGATGCCGCGGGCCAGCTTCCAGAACTGGCCGAAGTTGCCGATCAGGCCGAAGCACAGCGAGATCAGGATCTGCGCCAGCGCCGCCAGCAGCGCGAGCCGGGCCAGCCCCGACACCAGGAAGGATCCGCCGGCGTCGACGTAGCCGCGCACCGAGCGCCAGGCGCCGACGGTGCTCCAGGTCTCGATGATCAGCAGCAGCGGCCAGCACAGCAGCACCGCGATGGCGACGCCCTGCAGCCCGTCGCTCTTGGTGGCGATCCAGGCCATCAGGCCTTGCGCGCCGGCGGCCACCGGCCACATCAGCAGCACGTGGTTGAGCCAGTAGCTGCGTGCCAGGCTTTGCTCGCCGCGCCAGTGGCTGGCGATGTAGCCGATCAGGAGGCCCTCGCCGTCGGCGGGGGCCGGGCGGCTGCGGATCACCGCCGTGCGGGACAGCCGGTCGTGCCAGGCGCGGCCCTGGGCGTCGACGCGGGCCCACAGGAAGCCGGCGAACAGCGGGATCGCGGAGATGAAGTAGCCGAACCAGCGCAGCAGCGCCTGCGGCGGCGAGGGATTGCGGCCGGTCTCGGCGTCGACCACCTTGATGCCGGCGACCAGCTTGCCCGGCGTGGCGCCCTGCCAGGTCCAGAACACGACACACACCAGCAGCGGCAGCGCCCAGTTGATCGCGAGGCTGCCCGGCCGGACATCGTCCCAGTGGGCGATCGGGTGGCCGTAGAAGGCCCACATCAGCAGCGCGCTCGCGGCGAACATCAGCGCGCCGTCGATGGCCATGGCCAGCACGCGGGGCGCCAGGCCGACGGATTGATTCGACATCCTCTTCTCTCCCTTTCGGCGGGGAGTGTAGACAGGGCATATGTCGACCAAGGAGCGCACGCGAGCAGGCCTTCGCGCCTGTATCGATTCGGTCACGGATACGCCGGCGGCTCCCCCTTTCGGGTGGCGGCGAGGGGCGTCGTCAGCGGCGGCGCGCGGGCGGCGGGCCGATCAGTCCCACAGGAAGCGGCGGTCCGGATAGACCACGCTCTGGGATGTCCGCAGCACCACGCCGTCCTTGAAGTGGACGTTGAAGCGCAGCAGGTAGCCGTTCATCTCGGGCTCGATGTTCCAGTCCCAGACGTCCTCGCCGCTGAGATTGAAGAAGACGCGGGAGCGCTCCTGGCCGAGCAGGCGGGTGACCTGCTGCGGCGTCATGCCGGGCTCGACGCGGTTGCGGTTGGCGGGCGTGAGGGCGTCCGTCGCACCGACCAGGCGGTCCTGCGCGTCCAGGCGGACCATGTAGCAGGTGCGGCCGAAGGGCTGGGTGGCGTACTCCAGCGTGCGGCCGCCGTCGGCCTCGGGCCAGACGCGGGTGGGCATGCCGTAGTACTGCTGCACCTCGGCGCCGGTGCTCACGCCGGGACGGAGCCGCTCGTCCCTGACCGGCGTCGCGCAGCCGCTGAGCGCCACGGTGGCGACCGCCGCCATCGCGGCGCCGCCCAGGGTCATCCATTCGCGCATCGACGTCTCCAAGGAAACTGCTGTACGGCCATTGTGCTGCGCCCGCAAGACCCTGGCGGCAGCCTGCCGAAGCGACGGCCGCCGGCGCACAATCCGCGCCCATGCCGATCCGCTCCCTTCGATCGATGACCCTTGCGGGTGTCCTGATGACGTCGCTGTGCGCCGCCGTCCCGGCCGGCGCGCAGCAGGTGCCCGCTGCCTCCACGACCCCGGTGCCGGCAACGGCAACGGCAACGGCAACGGCAACGGCACCCGCACCCGCACCCGCACCCGCCTCCGTGCCCGTGCCCGTGCCCGTGCCCGTGCCCGTGCCCGTGCCCGTGGCGTCAGCGATGTCACCGGCCTCGGCGCCGGCCGCGATGCAGGGACCGTGTCTGATGCTCTTCGGCCAGGGCCGCAACTTCGATCCCGATCAGCCGACGCGCAATCGGCGCTGGGACGAGGCGAACGGGGCGTTCAGCCTGGCGGTGCGGGAATCGCTGGCCGCCGCCGGGGTGCCAGTTGTCAGCGTGGTGCTGCCGGTCGCTGCCACGGACGTGCCGGGCAACCTGCAAAGACTGGTGGCGGAGGTCAAGCGACGTGGCTGCACGCGAGTGCTGGAGACGGCGGTGTTCGCCGACGAGGCAGCCGGATTGCTGATCGCGCGTGTGCGGCTCTATCCGGTGCTCGGGTTGTTGGGGCCGAAGATGGCCGACAGTCAGCCGCGCATCGGCCCGGTCGGATACACGCAGCAGCGTGAGTTCACGCTCGACAGCCGCGCGCTGGAGCGTGCGGATCCGCGGCAGCTCGGGCGGTCAATGGGGGAGGAAGCGTTGCAGGACGCCCTGGGAAATAGACGACGTTCATCGGAATGAAACCACGCGTTCATTCATTGCACGATTGATTGCGCGGATGCTCGGCGAGCTTGCCATTCTCATTGACGAGAACATGAACGTCCAATTCGACGCTGGAATGAAAAAGGGCCGCGAAGCGGCCCCTTGATGGTCGAATCGGAAACGATTCAGCAGGTCAGCGGACCGTCATTGAGCACTTGCGGGTCGCTGCTGGGATACAGGTTCTGCACCGTGCCGGGCGTGGAGAACAGCAGCACGATGCCCTTGGTGATCACGGTGCCGTTGGTCGGCATCGCGACGCTGATGACGTTCTCGTCATCGGCCGGCGTGAAATTGCTGACATTCATTCCCGGCACGGAGCCGATGGTCTTGAAGGTGGCGCCGATCAGCAACAGGCTGGTCGTGTCGGCTTGTTCGAAGATGCACACGCCCGCATTGCGCGGAATGTGGAGCGTCGAGCCTTCGATCGGCTGGGTGCCCTCGCGATCGGCGTAGTAAGTGCAGTCAGCGAAGTTGCCGTCGGAGCTGATTTCCGCAGCGACATAGAACGTGTTGGACATGAAACTCTCCTTGAGCAGGCATTTTGAGATTGGGTCGGGTCAGGTCGGAGAGTCGCCGGAGCGATCCCGCTCGAGCCAATCGGTGGTCCGCTTGACGTCGTCGCGTCCTCCCTGTCCCAAGCAGGATTGGGCATCAATCCAGGCGCGACTGATCTGCTGATGAACCCGTAACAGTCCGTGCATCTTCTCGATCCTGTCAACGACATCGCGACAGACCAACTGTCGCTCGGCGTTGCCGGCATTGCCGGGCTGGCTCTTCCACAGCTCCATTTGGTACTGCCGCACAAGAAGATAGGCCGCGAGGTAGCGAACGTCGTCCGGACGACCATCCAGCGTGGGTCGCGCCAACTCCGCGGCATCGTTGAGCGTTTGGCGCGCATCGGCGAGGTCGCCACTTTCCAGTGACACGCGCGCGTGAAGCACGGTCCATTTGAGCCAGGCATCCGCAATGCGTACTTCAATGCGAACCGGGTCCTTTCTCAGGGTGCCCAAAGTGGCCCGAATGGCCCGCAGGCGTTCCCGACGTTCCGACAATGACAGTGTCGACCCCTGGATCTCCACCTCAAGCAATTGCATGCGCGCGCGATTGATCTGCCATTGCAGGTTGGCTGGATCCTTGGTCGCGAGTGCATCGAGGAGTGCGCGCGCGGCGGAAGCATCCTGAATGGCCGCCGGCCGCTGTCCGAGATTCAGCAATGCCTCGGCCTTCCAGCGATGCAGGATTGCCTCTCGATAGGCCCAGCCATCCTGCGGAGCGTCGCGTCGGACGTCGGCGACGAGTTCCGCGCCCTCCGAGAAGGAGCGTGCGGCCGCCCGGTCCAGGCCTTGCCACAGCAGGGTGGTGCCCAGCCAGCTCAAGCTGTCGGCCAGATCCATCCGAGCCGCGGCGTTGCCCGCTTCCTTCGAAGCCGCGAGCGCGCGCTTCTTGAGTTCGATCGATTGTCGGAAGTAATCGGTCGCGGCTCGCAGGTCCGCCAGTTCCAGACGCGCCGTGCCGAGGCTGTTGTAGGCGTAGGAGAGTTCGATCACTGCTTCCTGGTTGCTCGGCTCCGCGGTCACCCAGGCTTGCTCGGTGTCGCGATAGTCTTCCCAGGCCTTCGTGGCCAACTGCAGGTCGCGCGCGTAATAGTGGACGTGGCCCACCCAGAAGGCGGCGGCCCCTTGCGCCTTGAACCAGGCCCCTGCCAGTTCCTTGGACGGCGGCGGCCCCACCAGCAGCTTGCGCGCCGCCTCCAGCGGCTCCAGCGCCTCCTTCAAGTTCCGCTTGGACACCCGCACCTCGCCGATGACCGTCAACGCCTTGGCGCGCTGCAGCCGCTCCTGCGGCGACGCGTCGGCGTCCTGCGCCAGATAGGTCAGCGCCTTGCTGCCGACGCTGTCCAGCAGCTCCAGCCGGCCGACGGGCCGCAGCTTGTCGGCGAATTCGCCGAGCATGTAGCTGAGCAGGTCGTCCGCTTGTTGACGCCGTTCCTGCGCCTGGCGTTCCGCGTCCTCGGCGCGCCGCGCCTGCAGCACGCTGACCGCCGTCAGCGTCACCAGCGCCAGCACCGCGGCGCTACCGGCGGCCACGCTCCAGCGATGCCTGCGCACGAACCGGTCCAGCACGTACAGCCGGCTGTCCGGCCGCGCCGTGATCGGCTCGTGCGCCAGCCAATGGCGCAGGTCCACGGCCATCAGCTCCGCGTTGGCGTAGCGCTCCGACGGCTTCTTCTTCAGCGCCTTCGCGACGATCGTGTCCAGGTCGCCCTTGAGCAGCTTCGCGTGGCGCGCGATGACCGGGTCGAGCTGGCCGCCGGCCACGTCCGAGAGCCGCTTGGGCACCAGGTCGACGACCGCGCGCAGGCGCTCCAGGTGCGTCTCCGTGTCGTCCGCCGTCGGGTGGCGGCCGGCCAGCAATTGATAGAGCAGCACGCCCAGCGCGTACACGTCCGTGGCCGTCGTCACGTCGGTCTGCTGGACCTGCTCCGGCGCCGCGTACTGCGGCGTGAAGGCGCTGCCGGCGCGCTGCGTCAGCTCGGTCGCCGCCGCGGGTTGGGTGGCGTCGCCGAGCAGCTTGGCGATGCCGAAGTCCAGCAACTTCACCTGCCCGTCGTGCGTGACCAGGATGTTGCTCGGCTTCAGGTCGCGATGCAGGATCAGCCGCTGATGCGCGTGCGCGACCGCGGCCAGCACGTCCAGGAACAGCCGCACGCGTGCCTCGATGTCCAGGCCGTTGGCGTGGCAGTAGCGATCGATCGCCTGGCCGTCGACGAACTCCAGCACCAGATAGGGCTGATGCCCGTTGTGCAGCCCGGCATCGAGCAGGCGCGCGATGTGCGGGTGCGAGAGCCGGGCCAGGATCTGCCCTTCGCGCTCGAAGCGGCCGCCATCCCCCTTGCCGAACAGCCCCGACTTGAGGAACTTGATCGCCACATGCCCTTCGAAGCGGCCGTCCGCGCGGCGCGCCAGCCAGACCGCGCCCATGCCGCCCTGGCCGAGCTCGCGTTCCAGCACATAGGGGCCGAGCGTCTCGCCGCTCAGGTCGGGCGTGACGACGGGCGGCTCGGCCGGCGGCAGCGGGCCTTGCAACACCTCGGCGGCGGGCTGCTCCAGGAACTGGTCCTCGTCCAGCGCCGCGTCCCGCGCGAGCAGCGCCTCCAGATGCTCCGCCATGGCGACGTCGTCGGCGCGGATCTGCGCCAGGCGGCGCCCGCGCTCGGGCTCCTGCAAGTCCAGCAGTTCGTCCAGCAGCGGGCTCAGCGCGATCCAGCGCTGCTTGTCGAGTGCATCCATCGGGGCCGTCTTCTGAAGGTCGGAAGGAGCCGGCGAGGCCGGACGGGGTCAGGCCTTGAGGCTCATCGAAAGCAGGATTCTCGCCTTCTGCCAGTCGCGTTGAACAGTCCGTTCGGTGACGCCGAGGGCTTCCGCGATTTCCTGCTCGAGCAAGCCGCCGAAGTACCGCATCTCCACCACCTGCGCCATGCGCGGGTCGATGGCGGCCAGTTCCTCCAGCGCCTCGTGCACGCGCAGGATGTCGTCGTCGCCCTGCGGCGTCTGTTCGACGACGGCGGTGTTGAGCGTCACCGCCATCTGGTCGCCGCCGCGGCGCTCGGCCTGCCTGGCCCGGACCAGGTCGATCACCACATGGCGCATCACGCGCGCCGCGTAAGCCAGGAAGTGACGCCGATCGGGGAAGGACTGGCCGTTGGCGCCGGCCAGCCGCAACCAGGCCTCGTGCACCAGCGCGGTGGTGTCCAGCAGCGTCATCTCGCCGGCCTGGCGGATGCGCTGGCGGGCCAGCTTCTGCAACTCCCCGTACAGCTGCGCCACCACCTGGTCGGCGGCGGTTCGATCGCCTTGACCTGCGGCGTGCAGCAGTTGGGTGATGTCCGTCATGGTCCGGAACTCTAGCGGTGTCGCATGACCTTGTTACACGTCACTGGGCGCGCGATGAATCAAACCGGCACCCTCGGCGTCATTTCAAGGGTTTCCACCTAGAAGATTTTTGTGAGCAGATGTCGGGGCTGGCGGCGGGATTCCGTTTTACATAGATGAGGGCACGGCTCTGTCATGTGGCAAGGGAGGCCGGCATGGAACGGGCTGCTTCAGCGGGTCGTGTCCTCACCCCGAATCAATGACACCCTGCGACCGCTTCGGCGCGACGCGGGCGTGATCCGTCTTCAGTCTGGAGCAGTCGCGCATGAGTCCGTCCCCCGCCACCGCCGCCGCCCCTTCCGCCGTCGTGGAAGAGGCCGGGGCGGACCGCACCAAGCCGCCGCGGCAGACGCCGGCGCTGTGGGTGCCGCGGGTGGACTCGCTGGCCGAGTTCGGTCTGATGATCTCGCGCCAGTTGACGCAATGCCGTCGTTATGGCGGCCACCTGTCGGTGTTGTGGCTGGAGGCCGAGCCGCTGGCGCGCGAGGGCCAGTCCTGGCCCGCCGAGACGCAGAACGAGCTGATGACGGCGGTGGGCCGCCGGCTGCGCAGCCGGGTGCGCGGGACCGACATGGTCCTGCAGATCGGCGAGACCAGCTTTGCCGTGCTGTTGCTGGACGCGGGCTCGCCCGAGGCGCACATCGTGCAGCAGCGACTGCTGCAGATGCTCAACGGGCCCTACGGCGTTGGCGAGCACACGATGCACGTCGGCCTGCAGATGGGCGCGGCGGCCTTCCCGGAAGGCGGCGTGCGCGGCACCGAGCTGGCCGAGAGCGCGCGGGCGGATCTGCGTCGCCGCCTCGCCTGAAGACACCGGGCCCGCCGCTCGGCAACGCCCGATGCCGTCACAGCTCGCGGCTGTAGACGATGAATCCCTTGTGCTGCGCCACCTGGTCATACAACGCGCGGCCGGGCGCATTCGTCGTCTGCGTCTGCCAGTAGACGCGCGAGCTACCGGCTGCCTTCGCCGCCGTCGCGACCGCCTCGATCAGCGCGCGGCCGACGCCGCGGCCGCGGACGTCCTCGGCGGTGAACAGGTCCTGCAGGTAGCAGACGTCATCGCTGCGGCTGGTGCTGCGATGGAAGAGGTAGTGCGTCAGGCCGACCAACTTCCCGTCCAGCTCCGCGACCAGCGCATGCACCGGCTCGTTTTCGTCGAAGAAGCGCGACCAGGTCGTGGCCGTGACCGCTTCCGGCAGCGCCGTCTCGCCGGCCCGGCCGTAGAAGGCGTTGTAGCCGTCCCAGAGGGGGCGCCAGGCGGGGAGGTCGGAGGGGCGGACGGCGCGGATCAAGAAGGCGGAGGGCATGACGTCGAGAAGCGGAGGAGCGAAAAGCTCGCATGGTTAGCTTTTCGCCCCGAATGATCAAGAGATGGATCACCGCGGCGTCGTGCCGCTCCCCTCGATCACCCGCACCACCTCCCCCCACGGCACCAGCTTGAAGTTCTGCCGTCCCATCGGCCAACGCTTGTGGCCGTCCTGCACGACGAGCAGGCCCTCGCCGTACTCGCCGCCCAGCGACGTGGAGGTCACGTCCAGCCCATCCGTTTCCGATACGCCGTCGATGCCGCGCGCCGCGTTCAGCCCGATGCGGAAGCGACCCTTCACCGCATGCGGTGCGTCGGCGTCCAGCACGACGTAGCTGTCGTTGCCCTGCGAGGACACCACCAGCCAGGCGCCGCGCGGCCCGCGGTGCACCGCCATGCCTTCGACGTCCGCGTGCAAGGTCTCCCCGACCGGCAGGATCAGCGTCGCATCGCCGAGCTTGCCGTCGGCGTCCAGCGCCACGCGCCACAGGCCGCGCTTTTCCTCGCCGACGAAGAACTGCCGGCCGGCCTCGTCAGCGACGCAGCCTTCGGGTTGCGTCGCCAGCTTCAGCGAGGCCACTTCCGCCGCCGTCCAGCCGCCGCCCTTGCGGGCGACGCGCAGCTGGATCAGACGCCCATCCTTGTCATTGACGAAAACGTCCAGTCCGCCGGCCGGATTGCGCGCGCTGCAGATGCCGTAGACGTCCTCCAGCCCGGTGGGCAGCTCGGCCAGCGTCTTCACGCGGCCGGCGGCATCGATGCCGAACAGCAGCACGCTGCGCTGGTCGCGCTGCGTGGCGACCGCCAGGTCCCAGTCGCGGCCGTCGTAGCGCAGGCGTTGACGGAGGTCGACGTTGTTGACCCGGCCCACCGGCAGGAACTGCGTCTCGCGGCCTTGCAGGTCGTAGACGGCCAGGCCGCGCTTCTTGTCGGTGCCCAGGATGCGGCTCCTGGCCGGCTGCGAGGCGTGGACCCAGATCGCCGGATCGTCCGCGGCATCGCCGGCGCCGCGGACCGGCTCGGTCTGCGCGGACGGCACCGCGACCGGGATCACCGGCGCGAGGCGCGAGGCGCGCGCCTCCAGCCACAGCGGCAGGTCCTGCGGCGCCAGGCCCGGCGCGACCAGCTCGCGGCCGGCTCGTTCCGGATCGGCGTTGAAGGCCCACAGGCCGACGTCGGACTCGGCGACGTACAAGGTCCCCTCGTCGTCTCGGACGGCGCAGGCCTTGGCGTCGGGCACCGCGGCGAACAGGCGCAAGACCTGGCCCTCGGCCATGCCGCGCGTGGGCGACGACGGCGTCGTCAGCAGCCATTGCTCCGACAGGCCGTCGCTGCCCAGCAGGAAGGCCTGCAACGTCTGCTGACGCGGCTCCAGGTAGAGACAGACGGCCTCCACGTCGACGGCGGGCGCGGCCCAGCGGGCACGCTCGCGCAGGCGATCGCCGCGGACCTCGATCAGCCGCAGCGCGCCGCTGTCGGCGTCCTGCAGCAGCGCGACGGTCGTGCCGTCGGCCAGCGCGCGCCGGTCCCAGCGCTTGGCGCGGACACTGAACTCGTCCACCACCCGGCCCTGCGCGTCGAGCAGGCGCAACCCGCTCTTGGCGAGCGACAGGGCAAGGGCCGGTGTCGTGGCGGCGGCCGCCGAGGCCTTGATCGCCGGCGTCGAGGCGCGGATCGCGGGGGCGCCCGTCGTCGCCTGCGCCATTGCCGTCGCGGCGGGGGCGGCCATCGCCACGGGCGCCAGCATCGCGGCCACGGACAGGGCCGCGATCGTCCGCTTCATGGGCTTGGTCTTCTTCGTCTTGTTCGTCATCGTCATGGGGATCGTTTCCTGTCCGCGCTTCAGAACATCGCCAGCTTCAGGCTCACCTTGTAGGCGCGGCCGTACTGCTCGTACTGCATGTTGCGGGCCTTGTCGCCCTGGTAGACGTAGTAGCGCTCGTTGCTCAGGTTCAGCGCCTCGAGCTGCAACTGCAGGCCCTTGGCCAGCTGGATGCGCATCGACGCGTCGATCTGGTTCTGCTTGTCGACCTTGCGGTCCTGCGCGGCGTCCAGCACGTCGCCGACCTCCAGCAGGTAGGGCGACTTGTGGTTCAGCGCGATGCGGGCGCCGAAGGCCGGCGATTCCCAGCCCAGGCTCAGGTTGATGCTGCGGTCCGACTGGCTGGGCAGCGCGATGCGGCGCGTGACGAGCTTGCCGTCGTCGTAGCCGCCGATCGTCGCGCGCGACTTCACGAAGCTGCCGTTGGCGCCGACCACCAGCCCGTTCCACGGCGCCGGCAGCGTGCTCAGCGCCTGCGTCCAGGACAGCTCCAGACCGCGCACCGTCGCATCGCCGCCGTTGGCGAAGGACTCGACGTGGCTGAAGTCCTCCCAGCCCGGCGCGCCCGCCAGGTCGGTCTGGAACGCGAAGTCGCGGATCTTCTTGTGGAAGACGTAGGCCGACACCGTGCCGTCGCGGCCCAGGCGCTGCTCCACGCCCAGATCCAGGTTGCGCGAGCGCAGCGGCTTGAGCGCCGGATTGCCGACCGTGGCCTCGTCGCCGTCGACGGTGACGCCCGGGCTCAACTGCCCGAAGGCCGGCCGCACCACCGAGTGCGTCAGCGCCGCGCGCAGCACCAGCCCGCCGCCGAGCTGTTGGCGCAGCAGCACCGCCGGCAGCCAGTGACGGCTGCGGGTCTCCTGGTGGATGGGGCTGAGCGCGCCGTCCTTGGCCGCGGTGCCGTCGGCGGTGAAGCGCACGCGCTCATGGCGCAGACCGACCAGCCACTGCGTGCCGCCTTGCTCGACTTGCGCCTGGACGTAACCGGCGTCGACACGCTCCTTCATGCCGAAGTCGTTCACCACCGAATCGACCGGATCGCGGAACGCGTTCAGGTCGTAGGCGCCGTACAGCGCGCGCAGCTTGCCCGGATCGATGCCGGGGCCGAAGGACGTCCACGGATAGTCGACCGCGTCGTCCGACAGGAAGCCGCCCAGGCCCAGCTTCGACGACGCCACGTTGTACGGCGCCTTCTTGAGCACCTTGGCGCTGGGCGCGTAGGTCTCCTGCGTGTTGTCCTTGTCGCGGCGCGACGCCTTCAGGCCGACCTTGAGGTCGACGTCCCAGCCGGCCAGGCCGAACTCGCGCTGCACGTCGGCCTTCAGGTGGCGGACGCGGTCGGTGGCCTGGCTCTGCTCGACCTTGGCCTTGTTGAAGCTGTAGCGCGACGCGTCGTTCAAGCCTGCGACCGCGGTCGGCATCGGCTTGACGGTGTCGGCGTAACCGAGGCCGGAGAAGTCGGCGGTGAAGGACGACGAGCTCAGCGTGTCGGGCTTGTTCTCGCTGGCGCGGCCGGCGCCGGCCTCGCCCCAGAGCTTCCAGGGGCCGCGCGTCAGCTCGGTGCCCAGCACCACGGCGCTGGACTTGTTGATCTCGCGGCGTGCCTTCAGGCCGCGGCTGACGGTGCCGTCGCCGGTCTCGCCGGGGGCCTGCGCCTCCTCGAACTCGACCTTCATCGACTGGCGGCTCTCCTCGTCGGTGAACTTGCTGCTGAAGCTGCGCAGGTACAGCAGCGTGCCGTCGTCGGGCTTGAAGTCGAGGTTGAGCGCGGCGCCGACGCGCTCGCGGGTGATGGCGTAGCGGCGCAGCTCGAAGCTGTTCAGCTTGTCGCCGTCCCAGTCGCCGCCGGTCTCGGTGTTGTCGCTGGCGAAGCGGCGACGGTCGCCGGACAGCGCCACGGCCACGCCCAGCGTGCCGCCGGCGAAGCGGTCGGCGAAGGCCACCGAGCCGCGCGGGCGGGTCGCGCCGGCGTTGGCGTCGTAGTTGCCGCCGAGCTCCATCGTGAACAGGCGGCCGGGCTGGTCGAACGCGCTCAGCGTGCGCACCGTCACCGTGCCGCCCAGCGAGTTGGCGTCCTGGTCCGGTGTCAGCGTCTTCTGCACTTCCAGCGAGCGGATCAGGCCGGCCGGCACCAGGTCCAGACCCGGCGCGCGGCGGTCGGCCTCGGAGGCCGGCGTCAGCGCGCCGTTGATGTTGACGGCGTTGTAGTCGGGCCCCAGGCCGCGGACGCGGATGAAGCGGCCCTCGCCCTGGTCGCGCTCGACCGACACGCCCGGCAGGCGCGCCAACGCCTCGGCGGCGTTGTTGTCCGGCAGTTGCCCGATGCCGTCGGCATGCACGATGTTGACGATGCCCTGCGCGGCGGACTGCTTGTCGATCGCCGAGCGCAGCGCGGCCGCCTGGCCGACGGTCACGACGGTGTCGAGCTTGTGCGCGTCAGGCCTGACGTCCTTGGCGGGGGAGGCCTTGTCCTTCTCGGCGGACTTGTCGGCGGGCTTGGCGTCGCTCCTGGCATCGGCGGCCGGGGCTTGCTGCGCCAGCACGGGCGCGGCGACGAACAGCGTGGACAGGCACAGGGCCAGCAGGGTGGGGCGGGGGAGGGGGCGGGACGGCGTGCGCATGGTCGTGGGTCGGTGAGTCGGGAATGCGGCGCACGTTAGGAATCGCGAATGGCGACGCCGTGACAGTGCGGCATCCGCGCCAAGGTCCGGCGCGGACGGCTCCATCGCGGCGCGCCGGTGAGCCGATCCGACCCCCCGTCCGCGCGACGACGGCGAGTGTCACAAACGCTGCCTAGCATCGCGCGCCATGAAACTCGTGTTGCCCCGCCCGCCGCTGGTGCTCGCTCCGGTCGCCGGGTCGCGTCACTTCGGCCACGCGCTGCTGCTGGCGATGGCCGGCATCACCTGGCTCTTCGCCTACTGGGCGATCGCCAAGCCGGTCGCGGTCTGGCGCTGGATCGACATCGTCAGCGAGGCCGCGATTGTCGCCATGCTGGGGCTGTGGCTGGTGCAACTGCGCGCCAGCCGGCCCGCTGGCCGCGTCACCACCTGGCTGTGCCTGGGACTGTCCGGCATGCTGATGGGCGGCTGGGCCGACCTGATGGATGAATTCTGGAAGCTGCCGCGCGAGTACACGCTGTTGATGGGCATGGAATCGACCTTCCACGTCATCGGCATGGTCGGGCTGACCTTCGGCCTGCACCTGTGGCGGCAGGAACAGCTGGCCCTCAACGCGCTGCGTACCGGCCGCGAGCGCGGCTATCGCGAGCACGCCCAGATCGACGGACTGACCCAGCTCGGCGACGGCGCCTACCTGCTCGATCAGATCCGTCTGCAGCAGCGCGCGGGCGGACCGGCCACGCTGGTCATGCTCGGCTGGCAGGACCTGCCCGCGCTGGCACGCGGGCATGGACTGGCCGAGGCCGACCGCCTGCTGCAGGCCACCGGGCCTTTGCTGCTGCTGCAACTGCGGCCCGGCGACCTGCTGTGCCGATACGCCGCCGACCGTTTCGTCGCGCTGCTGCCGGTGGCCGACGCGGGCCTGCCCGGCGACCTGCTGGCGGCGCTGAACGCCCATGTCCATCCCTGCGCCGATGGGCGCACCCGCACGCGCCTGGACGCCTGCCTGGCCAGCGCCGAGCTCCATCCGTCCGAGGACGCCGAAGCACAACTGCTGCGTCTGCTGGAGCGGCTGCGGTGAGCGACGCGCTGGCGAGCCTGCGTCAAGCGTTGCCCGCCGGCATCGCGCCACATTACGGCGCCGATCACGCCTTCATCCCGTGGGCCTATCAGGGCGCGCTGCTGGCGGAGTTCGCCCGCAGCCGCTCGATCGCGCCCGAGGAGTGGCTGCACCGCTGCGGCGTCGTGCCGGGGCAGGCGCTGTCGGCGCGGCAACTGCTGTCGATGCTGGCGGCGTTGCAGCCGCTGTCGCGCGACGTGGGTTTCGTCATCGGCCAGCTCAGCCTGCCCGGGCATTACGGCCTGGCCAGCCAGGCGCTGCAGCAGGCCGGCGATCTGCGCCAGGCCCTGCGCGTGCTGTGCGATTGGCCGGCGCGGCTCTCGCCGCTGCTGACGCCGCGCCTGATCCAGACCGACGACGAGCTGCTGCTCGTCTGGACCGAGGCCTGCGGCGCGCCGCCCAGCCTGCAGCCGCTGCTGGTGGACATGCAGATGGGCGCCGTCGTCGCGATGGCGCAGTGGCTGGGCGGCGGGCGCGCGCTGCCGTGGACTTTCAGCTTCAACCGGACCCGTCCGCGCGAGCTGTCGCAGCATGCCGCCTACCTCGGCCCTGACCTGCACTTCGGTTGCCAGGTCGACGCGATGCGCCTGCCCCTGGCGGCCGCGACCGTGCCGTGGGCCACCGCCGCGACGGGCCGACCCGCGCTGGCGGCGGGCGCATTGGCGCAGGGCGCCGATCCCGAAGCCGCCTGGCGCGGGCAGCTCGCGGCGCTCTACGACCACCTGCTGGCGGAGATCGGCGGGCAGCCGTCCCTGGACCGCAGCGCGCGCCGCTTCGGCGTCAGCCCGGCGACGTTGAAACGCCAGCTGGCGCAACTCGGCACGCATCATCAGGCGCAGCTCGACCAGGTCCGCGCGCACGCGGCGCTCTACCTCATGACGTTGCGCGGACAGCGCGGCGAGGCGGTGGCGCGCTCGCTGGGCTTCCAGGACAAGAGCAACTTCCGGCGCTCGTTCCGACGCTGGACGGGGATGACGCCGGGGATGCTCTGAGGCGGCCGGCGCCTTCCGATCCAGGCGATCCATCGGAGCCACCCGAGCGATGGGGCCGCTCGCGGACCCGGCCATCACGCCTTGCGAAGGCCCGCGGACGGAGCGCGCGCGGCGCGCTCCGGCGGGGACGCCTAGACTCGCACCATGCCCACGGCGTTCGAGCATCCCCAGGATCAGGCCCAGTACCGCCGCCCCGCGCACCGCGAGGGCGTCGAGCTGTACCACGCCCACATCCTGCGACACAGCTTCGAGCCGCACACCCACGAGGCCTACGGCCTGGGCGCGATCACCGGCGGCGTCGGCCGCTTCCGCTGGCGCGGCGGCGAGCACCTGGCGCCGCGCGCCACGCTGATGCTGATGAATCCCGAGGACATCCACACCGGCGAGGCCGCCACGGCCGAGGCGTGGGGTTATCGGATGGTCTATCTGGAGGAGTCGCTGCTGGCGGAGCTCTACGGCGGCCCCGCCTGGCGCTTCAATGCCGCCGTCGCGCACGACGCGCAGGCCGCCACGCGCGCCGCCGCGCTGATCGCGGCGCTGTGGCGCGCCAGCGAGCCGCTGGCCTTCGACAGCGCGCTGCTGGAGCTGGTCCAGGGCCTGAGCCGCCACGCGCATCGCGCGCCGACGCGCCACGACGGCGCCGCGCCACGCTTCGCGGCGGTGATCGAGCACATGCGCGCGCACCTCGACGAATCGCTGGACACCGGCCGGCTCGCCGCCGTCGCCGGGCTCAGCCCGTTCCACTTCCTGCGCAGCTTCAAGGCCCAGCATCACGCCACGCCGCAGCAGGCGCTGATGGCGCTGCGCCTGAACGAGGCCAAGCGCCAGCTGGCCGCAGGCCAGCCGCCGGCACAGGTGGCCGCGGCCGTGGGCCTGACCGACCAGGCCCACCTGACGCGCGGCTTCGCGCGCCGCTACGGCGTCACGCCGGCGCGCTACCAGCAGCAACTGGGTACAAGACCGCGACCCTGACGCGGCGCGACATTGCGCCGCATGCTGTCCGGATTCCTGTTCGCGCTCGCCGCCGGCCTGATGTGGGGCCTGGTGTTCGTCACCCCCCTGCTGCTGCCGGAGTACCCCGCCGCCATGCTGGTGGCCGGTCGTTATCTGGCCTTCGGCCTGCTGGCGGTGCCGCTGGCGTTGATCGACCGGCGCGAGCTGCGTCGCCTGACGCGCGCCGACTGGCGCGACGCGGTGCGGCTCTCCGCCATCGGCAACTTCCTCTACTACCTGGCGCTGGCCGCGGCGATCCAGCGCGCGGGCGGGCCCTTGCCGACGATGATCATCGGCACGCTGCCCGTCGTCATCGCGGTCTGCTCCAACCGCCGCAACGCCGCGCGCGACGGCCATTACCGCTGGCGCGACCTGGCGCCCGCGCTGCTGCTGATCGCCGCCGGCATCGGCTGCGTCAACCAGGTCGAGCAGGCCTCGCTCGCGCCGCAGGCGATGGGGCGCTACCTGCAGGGCGCGGCGTTGGCGATCGTGGCGCTGGCCTGCTGGACCTGGTATCCGATCCGCAACGCCGACTGGCTGCGCACGCACACCGACCGCAGCCCGCGCGCCTGGGCGACGGCGCAGGGGCTGGTCACGCTGCCGATGGCGGCGCTGGCGTTCGCGCTGCTCGCCGTGGCGGACGGCGTCGGCCTGCCGCTGCTGCCCAGCGGTTTCGACTTCCCGGCCGGGCCTCGCGTGTGGCCGTACGTCGGCCTGATGGCGGCCGTGGGCCTGTTCGCGTCCTGGCTAGGCACGCTGTGCTGGAACGAGGCCAGCCAGCGCCTGCCGACCGCCCTGGTCGGCCAGCTGATCGTCTTCGAGACGCTGGCCGCGCTGAGTTACTCGCAGATGCATCGTGGGGCCTGGCCTCCGGCGCTGGGGGTGGCGGGGGTGCTGCTGCTCGTCGGCGGGGTGTGCTGGGCGCTGCGCCTCAAGCCGGTGGCGCCCGGCTCGGGCGCGAATCCCGGCGCGGGGCCGGGAACGGCATCTGCCCGCATCGCCGAGTAAAGGCAGGTAAAAGCCGCGCGTCGCCGGCGCCTCGCTTTGCAAAATCGACGGATGGACAAGGCGAAGCACTTCGAGCGATCTCAAGACACGGCCCACGATCAGGCGTGCGACCCGGGCCGACGCGCGCTGCTGACGCGCGCTGCCGCGATGTCGGCGGCATCGGCGATGCTCGGCGCGGGCGGCTGGACGGCGCTGCCCGCCTGGGCGGCCGACACGGCGAAACCCGCCGCGGCGGGCGAGGCGGCGGTGCGACAAGGCGTGTGGCGCGACCAGAAACGCCTGCGCGACGTGCCCTGGCGGCTGCGCCTGCCCGCGGGCGAGAAGCCGGTGGCGCTGGTGGTGTTCTCGCACGGCCTGGGTGGCAGCCTGGACGGCGGCACGGAATGGGCGCAGGCCTGGGCCGACGCGGGCATCGCCACCCTGCACCTGCAGCATGCCGGCAGCGACCGGGCCATCTGGAGCGGCGGGCTGGCGGCGGTGAAGGCGGCGGCCAGCGCCGAGCAGTTGATCGACCGTGGCCACGACGTGCAGTTCGCCGTCGAGCAATTGCTGCAACTGCAGAAGAGCGGCGACGCCGCCTGGGCGCGCGTGCGGCCGGACGCGCTCGGCATGTCGGGCCACTCCTTCGGCGCGCAGACCACGCTGGCGGTCGCGGGCCGGGACTTCCAGATGCGCAGCGCGCCCGATCTGTCCGAGTCGCGCTTCAAGGCCTTCGCCGCGTTCAGCCCGTCGGCCGGGCATTTCCCCGGCGGCATCAAGGGCATCACTCGACCCATGCTGTGCCTGACCGGCAGCCTGGACGGCAACCCGCTCGGCCAGGAGCGCGACGGCCGTTACCGCCGCGCCGTCTACGACACGCTGCCGGCCGGCGCCAAGGCGCTGCTGTGGCTGGAAGGCGCGGACCACATGACCTTCGGCGGAGGTGGCGAACGCGGCGCCGGTTTCGGCCAGCGGCTGCTGGGCCGCGAGCGCGACGGTGCCCCGGAGAAGCTGGCCGCGCATCACGCCGCGGTGATCAAGACGATCACGACGGACTGGTGGCGCTGGCGCCTGTTGGAAGACGAGGGCGCCATCGCCCGGCTCAAGGCGCCGAAGGGCCTGAACGCCGATGACGAATGGCTGCAGGGCTGAGCGCGCGGCCGGGCGCCGCGCTCAGGCCGCCAGGTCGTCGCCCCGGTCCTGCGCCATGAGCGCCTTGGCCAGCGCGCCGATGCGCCGCAGCGCGGCGGGATGCTCTGGCCCCCACCGGCCGCCGACGCCCAGCCGCAGGCAATGCCGGAAGCGCGGGCTGGCCGAGAACATCGACCCCGGCGCGATGACGATCCGCTCGGCCAGGCAGGACTCGTAGAGCTGCGCCGCATCCATCGATTCCGGCAGCTCCACCCACAGGATGAAGCCGCCCGCGGGATCCGAGACGCGCGTGCCCTTGGGAAAGCTCTCGGCGATCAGCTGCCGCGCCTCGTCCACGCGCGCGGCGATCGTCGCGCGCAACTGGCGCAGCGCCGCGCCTCCGCCGGCCTGCGTCAGCAGGTCCGCCAGCGCCAGCTCCAGCACGGCCGTCTGGCCGCCGGACTGCACCGCCTTGGTCTGCCGCAGCACGGCGCCCCAGCGGCCCGCCTCGACCCAGCCCAGCCGCAGCCCCGGCGCGATCGTCTTGGAGAACGAGCCGCAGATCATCACGTGGCCCGTCGTGTCGAAGGACTTCACCGCGCGGCGCTTGTCCTCCTGCTCCGACAGGTCGTTGTAGAGCACGTCCTCGATCAGCGCCACGTCGTGCCGCGACAGCATCGCCGCCAGCCGGCGCCGCTCCGGCACCGGCATGCTGGCGCCGAGCGGGTTGGACAGCGTCGGCACCAGCAGCACGGCCTTGACCTGCTGGGTCTCGAAGGCAAGTTGCAACGCGTCCAGCGACATGCCGTGGCGCGGATGCGTGGGGATCTCCAGCGCCCGCAGGTGCAGGCTCTGCAGGATCTCCAGGAAGCCGTAATAGGTCGGGGACTCCAGCGCCACCACGTCGCCGGGCTTGCACACGCTGCGCAGGCACAGGCTGATCGCCTCCATGCAGCTGTTGGTCAACACGACCTCGTCCGGATCGAGCACGCAACCCAGTCCCAGCGCATGGCGGGCGACGGCGCGCCGCGCCTCCTCCATGCCGGGACCGATGGGGTAGGTGCACAGCAGCTCGCGATGGCGCATCACCGAGCGGGCCATCGCGCGCCGGACGCGGTCCTGGTCGAACAGCTCCGGCCCCGGGCAGGCCGCGCCGAAGGAGATGAAGGATCCGTCCTGCGACAGCGCCATCACCTGCGCGCCGAGCTGGTCCAGCCGCACCTGGCGCGAGGCGTTGTCGGGGCGCGAGACCTGCGGCTCCGGCAGCCGCGGCGGGCGCGCCGCGACGAAGTAGCCGGACCGCGGGCGGGCCTCGATCAAGCGGGCGTCCTCCAGCCATCGGTAGGCCTGGACCGCCGTCGACAGCGACACGCCGTGCTGGCCGCCCAGCTCCCGCACCGAGGGCAGCCGCTCGCCGCGCTTGAGCGTGCCGGACCGGATCGATCGGGCCATGCGGTCGGCGAGTTGCATATACAGCGGTAACAGCGGCGCGTCCATGCGTCGATTCTGTGTGTTGTGCCCCGGCCGTAACCAATACAGATGGGCGGCAAGCCGGCCAGCACAGCGCCCGGCGGTGCGAGGGCTGTGTGCCCGGGTCGGCCGGCGGCTGTGGATGGAGCGCCACACAGCCGACTTTTATCGTGAGCACATGAAACCGCCGTCCCCCACAGCCTCCCTCGTCCTGCCCGCCGACGGCCGCGCCGTGCCGCTGCGTCTGCGCCGTCCGGTGCGTCTGCATGCGATCGGCGGCAGGGCCTGGATCACTCGCGTCGGCTGTCCCGACGACCACTGGATCGAGGCCGGCCAGACGCTGGAACTGGCACCGTCGCGCTGGTTCGGTTGGCGCCTGATGGTCAGTGGCGACGGCGCATCAGCGGTCACCCTGAAGGCGGAACCGCTGGCGTGATCCCTGCGGTTCGCAACCATTTCCCGCTATAAATCGTCCCTCGACGTTGCCGGTGGGTGTCACGTGCTGACACCCCGCGCCGGGACAAGAACACACACGGGTCCGTCGACCCGACGAGGGAGTAGCGATGAATCGATCCGCGATGAAGCGGGCGGCGCGCCTGGCCATGGCCGGCGCCGTGGGCGCGATGGTGCTGCAGGGTTGCGGCGGTGGCGGCAACGAGAGCGGCGCGCCGCTGGTGGGCACCAACCCGGGCGGCGGAGGCGGCGGCGGCACGATCATCATCGGCGGCGGCTCCGGATCGGGCGGCACGACCCCGCTGCAGGCCAGCTCGACCTACGCGCAGCAGTGCGCGCCGGGCAACGCCGAGGCGTCGACCCGCAACGGCAGCCTGGCCACCGAGAAGAACTGGATCCGCTCCTACATGGACGAGGCCTACCTGTGGCGCGAGGACGTGCCGACGGTCGATCCGTCCGCGGCGGCCTACAGCGGCAGCGATGTCGCGTCCGCGCTGAGCAAGTACTTCGACGCGCTGCTGTCGCCGGTGATCACCTCCACCGGCAAGCGGCGCGACCAGTTCAGCTTCGTCATGAGCACGCGGGAATGGAACGCGCTGTCCGACGGCGGCGTCTCGCTGGGGTACGGCGTCGAATGGACGATGGCGTCGCCGACGCCGCCGCGCAAGATCCGCGTGTCCTTCGTCGAGCCGGGCAGCATGGCGGCCAATGCCGGCGTGCGCCGCGGCGACACGCTGGTGACCGTCGACGGCACCTCCGCCGACGCGAACGACACGGCCGGCGTGAACGTGCTCAACGACGCGCTGTTTCCCGGCACCGCGGGCCGCACCCGCAGCTTCGTGCTGACGTCCACCGCCGGCGTGACGCGCACGGTCGGCCTGACCGCCGGCAACGTCACCAAGACGCCGGTGCCCATCCACCAGGTGCTGACCGCGGCCGACGGCGCGCAGGTCGGCTACATGGTGTTCAACGATCACATCGCGCCGGCCGAGTCGCAACTGATCGCCGCGATGCAGGACTTCCGCGCGCGCGGTACCACCGACCTGGTGGTGGACCTGCGCTACAACGGCGGCGGCTACCTGTTCATCGCCAGCGAGCTGGCCTACATGATCGCCGGTGCGTCGCCGACCAGCGGCAAGACCTTCGAGCAACTGCGCTACAACAGCCGCCGCAACGCGCAGACCAACAGCGCCGACGCCAAGACGCCGTTCTACGACACCTCCTGCGTGCTGGTGAACAACCGCTGCACCTCGCAGCAGCCGCTGCCGGCGTTGAACCTCAAGCGCGTCTTCGTGCTGGCGCAGAGCGGCACCTGCTCCGCCAGCGAGGCGCTGATCAACGGCCTGCGCGGCGTCGACATCGACGTCGTGCTGATCGGCGGCACCACCTGCGGCAAGCCCTATGGCTTCACCGCGAAGGACAACTGCGGCTACAGCTACTTCCCGATCGAGTTCGTCGGCACCAACAACAAGGGCTTCGGCGACTACGCCGACGGCTTCGTGCCCGGCGGCAGCGGCGCCACCGGCGTGCGCGGCTGCAAGGTGGCGGACGACCTGGAGCACGCGCTGGGAGACACCGGCGAAGGCATGCTGGCCGCCGCGCTGCAGTTCCGCGCCAACGGCAGCTGCCCGGCGACGGCGTCCGAGGCCCCGCGCGCGCAGGCGCTGGCCGTCCGCGAGGCGGGCTCCGATGCGGTGGCGCTGTCGCTGCAGCGGCTGGCCGCGCGCAGCAACCGGATCGTGGGCGGACGCCCTTGAGCATCGGGCCCGGCGCGCTCAGGGCGCCGGGTGCGAGGCGGTCGCGGATGCCGTGAAATCCGTCGAGCACGCCGAGCACGCCGAGCACGCCGAATCCGCGGCGCGTGTGGCGCCCGAGCGCGCCGGAAACGACAAGGCCCGTCCAAGGACGGGCCTTCGTTCATGGGCGGGCGTTCAGAGCTTGGGAATCCGGATCCGGCTGATCATCAACGAGCCCGAGATCGCGAACATCAGCACCAGCGGATGCAGTGTGAAGCCGCCGAGCTTGAGCTCGCCGCCCCACAACGCCGGGCCGATGGCGCCTTGCGCGGCGGCCACCCAGAGCACGACCACCAGCAGCAGCGAGGTCGGGATCGGCGTGCCCTCGAAGTACTTCACCTTGTCGCCGCCGTCGCTGAGCTCTTCCGCGGTGATGTTGTAGCGGGCCAGCCGCGACACGCCGGCCGCCACGAAGAAGCCCAGCACGATGCGGTCCCACAGGCCTTGCATGCCGCAGCCGTAGGCGATCACCGCCGGCGCGACGCCGAAGGAGATCACGTCCGCCAGCGAATCCAGCTCCCGGCCCATCGCCGAGCTCTTCTGGCGCCAGCGCGCGATGCGGCCGTCCAGCACGTCGAACACCAGCGCCGCGGGGATCAAGGCGCAGGCGTAATACAGGTGCGTCGTCAGGCCGGTCTGCAGGAACGTCATCACCGAGAACAGGGCGCCCACGCCGCAGAAGGCATTGCCCAGGGTGAACCAGTCCGCCAGATGGAACTCGCGGATCATGGAGAAAGGCTTGGGTCGGTTCATGGGGGGCGAGCATAAGCGATGGTCCGCCGCGCTCGTGGCAAAGGCCGCGCCCGGGGAACGGCCGCTGCCGGCGGCACATCGCTCGATCGAGCGAGGGCACCGGGGGAACACCGGGAAAAGCCCCGCCGAATGGGGAGAGGGCGTCAGGTCTTGTCGGTCGGTGGCACGCCGCCCGGGGCCGGCGGTTCCTCGGGCATCGCGGTCAGGCGGCCCCAGGCCTTGCGGCTCAGGTGCAGGGCCAGCAGGCCGAAGGGCATGCGCAGCCAGTGCGAGCGGACATAAAGCGCCGTCTCGGCCAGCTCGTGGCCGGGCAACCGGCAGCTGTCGTGCGCAGGACGCAGCGCGCGCCGGTAGCAGGCGTCCAGCAGCCGCCGCGAGAGCGGTCCCGGCGGCGGGCCCAGCTCGGCCGGCAGGTCGTCCGGATAGGGGGTGTCCAGCATCGCCCGCGTGTAGCGAAGCGCCAGCCACAACGGCCGCGTCAGGCCGATGCGCCGGGCGCGCGCCGTCAGTCGCGGCCAGAAGCCCTCGATGGCGCCGAACTCGCGCAGCAGCGCGTCCAGGTCGAAGAGGTCGCGCAGGCCGTTGGGCAACTCGCCCTCGTGGAACAGGTGGGCGGCGCTGTGCAGCAGCATGTCCTCGGGCGGCAGGACGAAGACGCCTGGGTGATCCGGCAGCGCGCGCGGCGCGTCGAACAGCGCGCGGCTGTCCAGCGGCGTGCGCGCCGTCGGCGGCAGCAGCGTGTGGTGCACGTCCAGCGAGGTGCCGCGGCGCTTGTGGTGCAACGGCGGCAGCTCATGCATCCAGTCGCGGTAGTAACGCTGGTCGTAGGCGTCCAGGTCGTCGCCGAAGTCCCAGCCGTGCACCAGCAGCGTGGTTTCGCAGCGCGGCAGCTGGGCCGGCGGGATCAGCAGGTCGATGTCGCTGAACATGCGCCCCGGCGCGGGCGCGTGGCCGCCCAGCGCGTAGGCCGCGCCCTTGAGCAGGATCAGCGGGCCGGGCAGCTCGGCCAATGTCGCCGCCAGCAGGTCGACCTCCCGCGCGAGCATCTGCGCCTGCCGCCGCGACAGCAGCAGCGCCGAGCGCAGATGCGGCTGGACCGGCTCCGGGAGCGTGTCCAGCCAGCCGCCGGCCTGCATCTGGTGCGCCAGCTTGCCGGCCAGGTTGGAGCGCCGGGCCTGGCGCAGCAGCAGGTCCCAGTCGGACAGGCTCAGGCCGGCCGCGATCGCGGGCCGCAGCAGCACGCGCACCAGCAGCGGACGGCGGCGATCCTCGCCGTGGGGCCGGCCATGGGCGTGGTCATGGTCGTGTCCGTGCGAGGCGGCGTGCGCGCTCATTCGGCCCCCTCCGCCAGCGATTCGAAGTGGGCCAGCGCCTCGTCCAGCCGGCTGTACTCGAAGCGGTAGCACTCGCAGGTGTCGACCAGCCGGCCCAGCGCGCGGAAGCCGGCCTGGCCGTGCAGGTCGTAGTTGAAGGACTGCTCGGCCAGGTCCATGAAGGCGCGCGCGCGCTCGATGGGCGCGAGCCGGGCCGGGACATCGGCGCGCCAGGTCGGCAGCACCACCCAGGCCGGCCGCGCCGGCGCCAGGCGGGCGGCGATCGCGTCCTGCGGCGCGCGCACCAGCGCGACGGTGCCCTTGCTGGTGTTGGGCATGGAGGCGCTGAACCGCGCCTCCGGCAGGAAGTCCCGGATCAGCGGGATCGACGCGTTCTTGAGGTTGATCGGCCGCGCCATGCCGTGGATCAGGCCGGTGGTCATGTCCAGCAGACCGAGCTCGTCCGACAGCAGGCGCCAGCCGCGATGGGCCAGCGCCGCGCACAGGGTGCTCTTGCCGGACCCGGGCGGCGCCGGCATCACCAGCGCGCGGCCGCCGCGCTCGAGCACCGCCGCGTGGATCAGCAGGAACTGGTGGGCATGGGCGGCGATGCACCAGTTGATGCCCCACTCGAGCATCGCCAGCGCCTGCGCCGCCGGCAGCGGCGTGAACGAGCGCTGGCCGTCGAACCAGAACTCCGCGCGCCCGCGCAGCCGGCTCAGCCAATGGGGGCTGCGCAGCACGGCGACGTGGAAGTCGACGAACGCGTCGTCGTCGGCCAGGTCGAAGTCGCGGTACATCGCGGCGATGTCGTCGGCCAGATGGGCCAGGTCGGAGCGCACGCGCACGACGAACGGAGCCAGGCGCAGCGTCACGCCGTCGCCGCGCAGGCGGGCGCGCAGCCCGTCGATGCCGACCTCCTGGAGCCTCAAGCGGCGGTCTCCTCCGCCAGCAGCTGGATGTCGGCCAGGCGGCTCAGGTGCAGGTCCAGCAGATCGGCGAGCATGTCGGGGGTGGGGGGCTCGTCCCAGTCCACGGCGGTGGCGAGCCGATGCAACAGATCCTCGCGCGTCAGCGGGCCGTCGGCCAGCCATTCGGCGAGCTGGGCGCCGAGCGCCGCGATCAGGTGGGTGTCCCCGCTTCGGGGGTCGAAAAAGACAGCGTGCTGCTCGCCCTCCCAGGCCAGCAGCACGTCAGCGATCGGATGCAGACAGCGCCACGTCGCGGGGCGCGTCATCAGCTCACGAGGTAGTTTTCGGTGAGGTAGCGCTTGAAGTCATCCGACGACCAGGCCGCGCCGGTGGAATTGGTCGGCTTGAAGACGCCCGGGCCTTGCGAGGCCATGTTCACCAACTGGTCCGCGCCGTTGGACGAGACCACGCATTGCGCGACGTTGTGGCCGGCGAACAAGGTGTTCAGGCGCGCCACCAGCATCAGGGTGCCCATGCTGGAAGAGTTGCCGAAGACTTGCGTGACCTTGGCGCTGTTGTTGACGCTGACGCCGTTCAGGCCGCCGGGGAAGACCATCGCCACGGTCAGGTTGGCTTGGGCGTAGGCGACGGTGCGCGTGTTGCTGGGGCCGGTGTTGAACCAGCGAGCGACGACGAAGCTCCAGGGCGTCGCGGACGACACCGCGCTGCGCACCGAGTTGCCGACCCAGTTGGCCACGGTCCAGCACTCGGTGTTGTTCAGCACCGCGGCGCTGGCGCGCGCCTGCACGCTGGCGCCGCCATTGCGCAGCACCGCCGAGCCCCAGGCCGAGGTGGTGTTGCAGTGCCAGGCCATGACCGGCCGGCTGGCCAGCGTCAGACCGACCGGCACCACGCCCGCCTGGATGAAACGACGACGGCGTTGCGAGACAACGGCACCCGCCACGGGCGTCGGGGCGGCCGAGGGCTGCTGGGAAGTGTCGCTGCTGTGGTCCATATGCTCAGCTTTCGTGGTGCACGCGCCCCTGAGAGGGGCAGACGCTCATGCGGGCCGGCGTTGTCCGACCTGCGAGCGCAGTGTTTCATACAAGGCGACGGTCGCAAAGCCCGCCGAACCCCTTGAACGGGTGGCGCGCAGTGTCCGTCGAACTGCGGATAAGTCAGCGCCGGCTTACGCGGAATCCTTTGCTGTTGCTTTCTTCAACTGCTCGGCCATCCATGCCTTCGCATCGTCCAGTGAGCCGAAAGCACCAAAGCGGCGTCCGTGTTTTTGGTACAGCGCCTCGAACAGGGGCAGCATGAAATCGCGGCCCTCGACTTCCGGCCCGGCGACGTAGGCCACCGCCACCGGGGGCGACCGGTGCGCGGCCATGCGGGCCATGAACTGCCCCAGCTCTTCCATCGAATCGGGCGACGTCACCATGCTGCCACGCAGCTCCAGGATGTCGCCGAACACCGCCGGCGGCGGATCCCGGGTCAGCAGGTCCGCCATCGCCGCGCCCAGTCCGAGCACCGCCTCCCGATTGAACGGGCCTTGCCCGCGTAGCCGGATGACATCGCCCTCGCGCCACATCTCGATCTGGCCGTGGGCCCGGAAGGGGCCGCCCACATAGGTATGGATATCGCGTTTCAACCTTCACCTCGCCGATCCATATTGAGCCCGGCCAGTGTGACGCGACATCGGGGACTTCGCCCATCAAGTTTCGCGAGGACGCGATTCAGTCCGCCTCGTCGTGAACGACGTCGCGATCCGAGGCGTCGTGGCCGCGCGCCGACCGGGCCCCGGCGTCCTCGTCCAGGCCTTCCTCGACCAGGAAGCCGCCGCTCTGGTGCGTCCACAGCTTGGCGTACAGGCCGCCCTGCGCCAGCAGCGAGGCGTGGTCGCCCTGCTCGACGATGCGTCCCTGGTCCATCACGATCAGCCGGTCCATCGCCGCGATCGTCGACAGCCGGTGCGCGATCGCGACCACCGTCTTGCCTTCCATCAGGCGGTACAGGCTGCGCTGGATGGCGGACTCGACCTCGGAGTCCAGCGCGCTGGTCGCTTCGTCCAGCAGCAGGATGGGCGCGTCCTTGAGCATCACCCGCGCGATCGCGATGCGCTGGCGCTGGCCGCCGGACAGCTTCACGCCGCGCTCGCCGACATGGGCCTCGTAACCCTGGCGGCCCTTGGGGTCGGTCAGGCCGTCGATGAAGTCCTGCGCCTCGGCCCGCTCGGCGGCGGCGCGCATGTCGGCCTCGGTGGCGTCCGGGCGGCCGTACATCAGGTTGTCGCGCACGGAGCGGTGCAGCAGGCTGGTGTCCTGCGTCACCATGCCGACCTGCGCCCGCAGGCTGTCCTGCGTGACCTGCGAGATGTCCTGGCCGTCGATCAGCACGCGGCCCTTGTCGATGTCGTGGAAGCGCAGCAGCAGGTTGACCAGCGTCGATTTGCCGGCGCCGGAGCGGCCGACGACGCCGATCTTCTCGCCCGGCCGGATCGTCAGGGTCAGGTCGTGCAGCACCGTCTTGCGGCCGCCGTAGCTGAAGTCCACGTGGTCGAAGCGCACCTCGCCCCGGGTGACCGCCAGCGGCCGGGCCGTGGGCGCGTCCTGGATCGCGATCGGGCGGGACAGCGTGGTGATGCCGTCCTGCACGGTGCCGATGTTCTCGAACAGGCTGGCCATCTCCCACATGATCCAGTGCGAGATGCCGTTCAGCCGCAGCGCCATCGCCGTGGCCGCAGCGACCGCGCCGATGCCCACCTGGCCCTGCGTCCACAGCCACAGCGTCATGCCGGCGGTGCTGGCGATCAGGCCCATCGAGAGCGCGTGGTTGACGATCTCGAAGGCGCTGATCAGGCGCATCTGGCGGTAGGCGGTGCCCAGGAAGTCCTGCATCGCGCCGCGCGCGAAGCCGGCCTCGCGCTGCGAGTGCGAGAACAGCTTGACGGTGCTGATGTTGGTGTACGCGTCGGTGATGCGGCCGGTCATCAGGCTGCGCGCGTCCGCCTGCGCGGCGGCGGCCTTGCCCAGGCGCGGCACGAAGTAGGTCAGCGCCACGACGTAGCAGGCCAGCCATCCCAGGAAGGGGATCAGCAGCGTCATGTCGAAGCTGCCCACCACGCCCAGCATCGTCACGAAGTAGATCGTGATGAAGACCAGGATGTCGGTGACGATCAGCCAGCACTCGCGCACCGCCAGCGCGGTCTGCATCAGCTTGGCGGAGACGCGGCCGGCGAACTCGTCCTGGTAGAAGCTCATGCTCTGGGCGAGCAGGTGCCGGTGGAAGTTCCAGCGCAGCCGCATCGGGAAGTTGCTCGACAGGCCCTGGTACTTGCTCATGCCCTGCAGCGCGATCAGCAGCGGGCTGGCCAGCAGGATGCCGCCCAGCATCAGGAGCTTGTCCTGCTGCGTCGACCACCATTGCCCCGGCGGCACGTGGCTGAGCCAGTCGACGATCGAGCCCAGCATCGAGAACAGCAAGGCCTCGAAGGCGCCGATGGCGGCGGTCAGGATCGTCAGCACGACGATCAGCCCGCGCATCCCCTGCGAGCCGGCCCAGACGAAGGCGAAGAAACCCGCGGGCGGTTGCGGCGCGGGCGTCCGTGGAAACGGATCGACGAGTTTTTCAAACCAGCCAAACACGGTGGTCTCCCTGTACTTCTGCGAAACCGCAAAGCCTACAGGACGTGTGTGGCGCGCGTCGACCCGCCCCGGGGTCGGTGGCGGGTGGGTGGGGCGGATGGCGGGATCGCCCGCTTCGGTGGCGGGCGATCCGGCCTGTCCGGCCTATCGGGCCTGGACGGGCAGCGGCAACGGCTTGCCCTGCGCCTGCCTCGGCGCGGGGATGCCGAGGAGCTTGGACAGCGTCGGCGCCAGGTCGGCGATCTCGACGCGCTGCTCCACGCGGCCCTGTCCGACCCAGTTCGGCCCCCAGGTCAGCAGCGGGACGTGCGTGTCGTTCTCATAGGGGGAGCCGTGGGTGGTGCCCATCAGGCGGGAGCCGAACATCCAGCCTTCCTTCACCACCACCTGCAGCGGCGCGGCGATGCCCGGGTACCAGGACTTGCGCATCTGCGCGAGGTAGGGCGTGGCCGTGTCGTCGCCGGCCAGTTGCGCCCGGGTGAAGGCGACCCGCACGCCGTCGACCTGCTCCACCAGCGCCTTCGCCGCCGCGTAGACGTCGTCGGCCTGCAGGCCCTTGGCCTTGATCAGCGCCTCGTCGAAGATCATCCCGGTGCCGGACATGCCGACGACCCAGCGTCCCTCGCCGAAGTGCTTCGCGAGCCCGGCGTTGACGAAGCCGACCGCCTGCGCCGGCACGATGCGCCCGGCGTCGCGGCCTTGCGTCTTCGCCCATTCGGGCGTGTCGGTGAAGCCGTGGTCCGCCGTCAGCACGGCGATGTAGTTGTCCCGGCCGACGCGCGCGTCCAGGTACTGGAACCAGCCTTGCAGATAGCGGTCCAGATGCAGGAAGTGGTCATGCGACAGGCGCGACTCGGGCCCGAAGGCGTGGTTCACGTAGTCGTGGCTGGACAGGCTGACCGAGAGGATGTCGGTCTGGTCGTCGCTGCCGAGTTGCTCGCCCTCGACCGCGGCGCGCGCGAAGGCCAGCGTCAGCTCGTCGCCGAACGGGGAGGGCAGGATGTTGCCGTAGAAGCGCGGCCCCGGACCGTCCATGCCGGCCCCCAGCACCGCCGGCAGCCGGTTGCCGTTGCCGGTGTTGGACTGCCACGGCTGGCCGTCCGGCACGCTGCGCGCGTAGGCGGACTCGGGCAGCATCGGCGCCCAGGTCTTGCCGAAGAACTGGTCGGCCGGCTTGGCCGCGTTGAACGCGTCGACCCAGGCCGGATGCTGCTGCATGTAATAGGTGCTGGACGCGAATTGGCCGGTGGAGCCCATGAACATGTAGGCGGTGCCCTTGTGGCCGGACGGCAGGATCGCGCCGCGGTCCTTGCCGGACACCCCGATGACCTTGGAGCCGGGCTGCAGCGTGCGCAACACGTCGCCGACGGTCTCGACCTTGTAGTTCTCAGGGCTGGTGCCGGCCAGCGGTTCGGTCTTGTTGCCGATGTACTGGTAGCGCGGATCGGCGGTGTTGTATTGCGGCGCGCCGGTGGCGGGGTCGCGCCACTCGTTGGCGACGATGCCGCTGCGCTGCGGATACGCGCCGCTCAGCATCACCGAGTGGCCGGCCGCGGTGACGGTGTAGCCGTGGCCGTAATACGCGTTGGCGAACCAGGCGCCGCGGTCCAGGAAACGCTTGAAGCCGTCGGGCTGCAACTGGTCGCGGTAGCCCAGCACCTGGCGGATCGGCAGGCCGTCGACGACCATGAAGACGATCAGCTTGGGCGGCTTCTTCGCGGGCGCGACCACGTCCGTGGGCGCGGCGACGGAGGCCGCGGAGAACGAGGATGACGGCGAGTTGGCGCAGGCGGCCAGCGCGGCCAGCACGGGAACGAGCAGCCAGGTGCGACGGGTCAGGGACATGGCGGTCAGCGGCTTCGTGGGGGAAGCGTCGTGAAGGAAATGTGACGGCGCAGTATCTCCCTCGCGCCGCGCCGCGCAGGGCGCTGGCCGACCGCCTGGACACCGAGGAAACACGGAGCGCACCGCCGTGCCGCCACCGCGTCAGGGTTGACCCGAAGTGGAAATCCAGGACGGGACGCAGGAGGGGTCAGGGACGGAAAAAAGGCCGGTCCCCTACGGTGACCGGCCTTCTTCGCTTTCTGATTGGAATCGCTTTCGCGCTCCCCTCCTGTTATGGGAGGCGATTGTGCGGGCCCCAGGCAAGGCACGTGCCCGGGTTTGCCCTGGGAGGCCCCGTCGAGGCGAGAACTCCTGCTCATGGGGGAGGCGTTGAGACGGGAAATGATGCGCCGACGCGACGTCCGGCCGGGTCTTGCGGTGCCTGAGGGGGGCGACGCCGCGGTCAATGCCCCAGCGCGTCGTCCAGGACTTCGATCCAGTGGCGGACCGGCGTGTCGGTGCCGGATTGCAGATGCTGAATGCAGCCGACGTTGGCGGAGACGATGGTGTCGGCCTCGATCGGCGCGAGCGCGGCGAGCTTGCGGTCGCGCAGTTGCTTGGACAGCACCGGCTGCAGCACCGAATAGGTTCCGGCCGAGCCGCAGCAGAGATGGCTGTCGACCGGTGCGATGGCGATGCCGAAGCCCAGTTCCCGCATCAGGCCCTCGACACCGCCGCGCAGTTGCTGGCCGTGCTGCAGCGTGCAGGGCGGGTGGTAGGCCAGCCTGGGCCGAGCGCCCGAGGCGCCCAGCCGCGAGCGCAACGGGGCGGCCAGCGCCGGCAGGTACTCGCTGAGATCGCGGGTCAGCGCGGACACGCGCGCGGCCTTGTCGGCGTAGTCGGGGTCGTGGGCCAGCAGCCGGCCGTAGTCCTTCACCTGGACACCGCAGCCGGACGCGTTCATCACGATCGCCTCGACTTGCTCGCCGTGCCCGTCGACCATCGGCCACCAGGCATCGATGTTGCGTCGCGCGTCGTCCAGCCCGCCATGGTGGTCGTCCAGGTGGGCCCGGATCGCACCGCAGCAGCCGGCCTCGTCCGCCACCAGCGTCTGCACGCCGGCCGCGTCCAGCACGCGCGCCGTGGCGGCGTTGACGTTGGGCATCATCGCCGGCTGCACGCAGCCCAGCAGCATCAGCACCTTGCGCGGATGCGCACGTTGCGGCCATTGATGGGCGCGCGCGTCCGGACGTGGCGGCACCTTGTCCTTCAACACGCCCGGCACCAGCGGTCGCAACGCCTGCCCCAGCCGCAGCGCCGGCTTGAACAGCGGCGAGGTCAATCCTTCCTTCAACAGCCAGCGCTTGAGACGTTCCTCGCGCGGGCGCTCGACCTTGGCGTCCACGACCTGCCGGCCGATCTCGACCAACTGCCCGTACTGCACGCCCGACGGACAGGTGGTCTCGCAGTTGCGGCAGGTCAGGCAGCGGTCCAGGTGCAGCTGGGTGTCGACCGTCGGCGTCTCGCCCTCGAGCACCTGCTTGATCAGGTAGATGCGACCGCGCGGGCCGTCCAGCTCGTCACCCAGCAGTTGATAGGTCGGGCAGGTGGCGGTGCAGAAGCCGCAATGCACGCAGCGCCGCAGGATCGCCTCGGCGGTCGTGCCTTCCGGGGTGCCTTGGAACTCGGGGGCGAGGTGGGTTTGCATCAGAACTCTGGATAAAGACGCCCGGGATTCAGCACCCCCTGCGGATCGAATTGCGCCTTCAATTCGCGATGAATGCGCGCCAGCGGCGGCGACAGCGGCGCGAAGACGCCGGCCGACTTGTCGTGCGCGCGGAACAGCGTCGCGTGGCCGCCGACCGCCGCGATCCGTTCGCGCAACTGCGCCGGGGCCATCGGCGTGACGACCCAGCGCTGCGCGCCGCCCCATTCGATCAACTGCTCGCCGTGCAGCGCCATCGCGGGCGCGGTCGCCGGCACGGCGATGCGCCACATCGACGCGCCGCCTTGCACCGCGCGGCGCGCGCCGATGAAGAACTCGTCGGACTGGTCGCGCAGGCCTTGCCAGAAGGGCGCGGCCATGTCCTCCGGAATGACGTCGCCGCCCATCCGCTGCATGGCCGCGCGCACCGCCGCCTCGGCCCCCGACAGCCGCACGACCAGCGCGCCATCCCACCATGCCGTCGCGGACAGCGGCAGCGGTTGCCCGCCCCAGCCGTTCATGCGCACGACGGCGTCGTCCTGCGACAGGTCGAAACGCAGCGTCGCCGTCGCGACCGGCAGGGGCAGCACCTTCAGCGTCACCTGGACGATCAGGCCCAGCACGCCCATCGCGCCGGCCATCAACCGGGAGACGTCATAGCCGGCGACGTTCTTCATGACCGTGCCGCCGAAGTGCAGCAGCTCGCCGCGACCGCTGAGCATGGACAGCCCCAGCACATGGTCTCGCACCGCGCCGGCCGTCGCCCGCGCCGGGCCGGAGAGGCCGGTCGCCACCATGCCGCCAATGGTGCCTGTGCCTGTGCCTGTGCCTGTGCCTGTGCCTGTGCCTGTGCCCGTGCCTGTGCCCGTGCCCGTGCCCGTGCCCGTGCCCGTGCCCGTGCCCGTGCCTGTGCCTGTGCCTGTGCCTGTGCCTGTGCCTGTGCCTGTGCCTGTGCCCGGCTGGGCGGCGGCCCCGCCCGAGAACCGCGGCGGCTCGAACGCCAGGTGCTGGCCGTGCCGCGCCAGCAGCGCTTCCACGTCCGCGATCGGCGTGCCGGCGGCGGCGGTGATGTAGAGCTCGCTGGGCTCGTAGGCCAGCACGCCGCTCAGGCCGAGCGTGGAGATCGGCTCGGCCGGCGCTGCACCGGCATCGAGCGGGCCGCCGTAGAAGTCCTTGCTGCCGTGACCGACGATGCGCAGCGGCCCACCCGCGCGGATGCGCGCCTGCAGGTCGTGCAGCGCCGGGGTCATGTCCGCGGGGCTCGCGCCGTCGGTCGTCGTCCGGGACGACGTCGGCGCGCCGTCATCGCTCGAGGGATCCTCGACTTGCACTGTCATCAGAATCGCTCCAGGTCGGGGAAGGCCAGCGCGCCGCGCTTGACGTGCATGCGGCCGTACTCGGCGCAGCGCTGCAGCGTCGGGATGACCTTGCCGGGGTTGAGCAGTCCTTGCGGGTCGAAGGCCCGCTTCAGGGCCAGCATCTGCTCGCGCTCCTCCGGCGAGAACTGCACGCACATGCTGTTGAGCTTCTCCACGCCGACGCCGTGCTCGCCCGTCACCGTGCCGCCCATCGCGACGCTGGTCTCCAGGATGTCCGCGCCGAAAAGCTCGCAGCGGTGCAGCTGGTCCGCATCGTTCGCGTCGTACAGGATCAGCGGGTGCAGGTTGCCGTCGCCGGCATGGAAGACGTTGGCGCAGCGCAGCCCGTACTTCCGCTCCATCTGCTGGATCGCCAGCAGGATGTCGGCCAGCCGCTTGCGCGGGATGGTCGAGTCCATGCACATGTAGTCCGGGCTGATGCGGCCCGACGCCGGGAACGCGTTCTTGCGGCCGCTCCAGAAGCGCAGCCGCTGCGCCTCGTTCTCGCTGACCTCCAGGCGGGTCGCGCCGCTGGCGCGCAGCACCGCGCTCATGCGGCCGATCTCTTCCTCGACTTCCTCGGGCGTGCCGTCGCTCTCGCACAGCAGGATGGCCTCGGCGTCGAGGTCGTAGCCGGCCTGGACGAAGTCCTCGACCGCCGCCGTCATCGGCTTGTCCATCATCTCCAGGCCGGCCGGAATGATGCCGGCCGCGATGATCGCGGCCACCGCGTCGCCGGCGCGGCGCAGGTCGTCGAAGCTGGCCATGATGCAGCGCGCCAGCTGCGGCTTGGGCGTCAGCTTCACCACGACCTCGGTGATCACCGCCAGCATGCCCTCGCTGCCGACGATGACGCTCAGCAGGTCCAGCCCGGCGACGTCCAGCGCCTCGGAGCCGAACTCGACCGGCTCGCCCTCGACCGTGAAGCCGCGCACCTTCAGCACGTTGTGCAGCGTCAGGCCGTACTTCAGGCAATGCACGCCGCCGGAGTTCTCGGCCACGTTGCCGCCGATGGTGCAGGCGATCTGGCTGCTGGGGTCGGGCGCGTAATACAGCCCGTGCGCGGCCGCGGCCTCCGAGATCGCCAGGTTGCGCACGCCGCACTGCACCCGCGCGGTCCGGGCCAGCGGGTCGATGGAGACGATGCGGTTGAACTTGGCCAGCGCCAGCGTCAGGCCCTCGGCATGCGGCATCGCGCCGCCCGACAGGCCGGTGCCGGCGCCTCGCGCGACGACCGGCACGCCCAGCGCATGGCAGGCCCGCAGCGCCGCGGCGACCTGCTCCTCGGTCTCCGGCAGCGCCACCGCCAGCGGCCGTTCGCGGTAGGCGGTCAAGCCGTCGCATTCATAGGGCCGGGTCTGCTCGTCGCGCCACAGCAGCGCATGGGCCGGCAGCACCGCCAGCAGGGCCTGCACCAGCGCGGCGCGGCGCCCGGCCCGGTATGTGGCCAGCTCGTCGGTCAGCTCGTCGGTCGGAAGGAGCACGGCAGTCATGGCGTCGAACTGTAGCCCCGGGCGCTGACCCGGTCCTGAACCGGCGGGTGAAACTGTGCGACGCGGCGGGTGGGGAATGCCCCGGAAAGTGGGAGGCTCCGGGATCGGCGCCCGCACCGGATGGCGCGCGACGAACGCGTACTGTCCCGTCAGTCTTCCAGGAACACCGTCAGCACCCCGGTGTAGCCGTGCAGCCGTGCGTGCGCGATCTCGCCATTGGCGAAGAAGCCGGCCAGCGGCACCTCGCCCAGCGCGTGCTGCACCCATTGCAGCTCCGCCGACGGCGCGCCGAAATGCGGCCCGCCGCGCCCGACGCAGCTGAAGTACAGCGCACCGGCCATGCGGGCGCCGCGCTCCTCCGCCTCGGCGCGGATCTCGGTGCAGATGCGGACCAGGTCGCGCCGGGCGGCGTCCGGATGGCGCTCGCAGAAGCTCAGCAGCTCGCCTTCGCGGAGTTGCTCGGCAACGGCGATGCCGCGCTTGGACGGGTCCAGGCCGATGAGATGGCGCACGCGCACCTCCGGGCCGTACTCGCGGCGCGCGCCGGGCTCGTCGCTCAAGCCGACCAGCGTCTTGCGCAGGCGCGGCATCGCCTGCCGCAGCGAGCCGGATTCGCCGGTGTAGGCCGGCAGCCGCAGGTCCTCCAGCAGCGCGTCGAGCGCCGGACGGCCGTCCAGTTCGGTGACCAGCGGGCCATCGCTGGCGGTGACGCGGCGTTCGCGGCCCAACGGCTGGACACCCTGGCTGACGCGCGAGATCCAGCGCACGTCCGATCCCAGCGACAGCCCCGACAGTCCGCCCGCGAAGACGCCGTCCGCGAACTGCACCGCGTCGTCGCCGCCGCTGACCAGTCCGCCGAAGACATAGCCGCTGCTGCAGCGCTGCGCCAGCTCGCCGATCAATTCCTGCAGGTCGGGCGTGGCGCCGTCGGCGTGCAGCAGCAGGCTGCGGGCGTCGCAGTCCTGCGGCAGTGGATGGCGGCCGGAGAAGACGCGCCACTGCGTCGTCGGCAGGTCGCAGAGCAGGATGACCAGCGCCGGCTCGTCGAAGTACTCGACGCCGGCGGAGCTCACCGCCAGCGCCGAGGCGCCCACCCAGCCGCAGCCGGGCCAGCGCTCGCGCGCCTCGTCCAGCAGCGCCTGCGCTTGCGGCACGTAGGCGTGGGTGATGTACAGGAACCCGAGCGTCGGGACCATGCCGGCGCGTTGGCCCTCCAGCTGGGCGCCGGCCAGGGCCAGCGCCATGTGGGCATCGGGGTGGGTGGCATGCGCCTGAATGAAGCGAGGCATGAACGGCCCTCGTGGTGCGGCTGGCGGCTGAGACAGCCAATCAGGCCAGTCTGGCTGATACGACGGATGGGGAAGGTCAGGGCGAGGCCGCCCTCGTTCAGCTGGCGCGCCGTTTGGCGGGGGCCTTTGCGGCGGGTTTGCCGGCGGACTTTCCAGTGGCGGGGGCCTTCGCCGTCGAGGATTTCTTCGCCGCGGGCCTGGGCGCGGCCTTGGCGGAGGGCTTGGCGGCGGGGCCGGCGGACTTGCCCGCGGCGGCTGAAGCGGGATGGGATGCCGCGGCGGTGGCCGCCGTCGCGGCAGCCTGCGCCGCCTGCGTGGCCTTGGCCATGTTGGCGGCCACGGTGCCGGGCATGGTCGCGGACTGGCGGAAGGCGTCGCCGGCCGCATCGATGCTCTGCTTGACCAGCGACGTGGCCAGGTCGCGCGCCGCGCCGGTGGACGGATCCTTCATCGCGTTGGCGGCCAGTTGCGTGAATTGCTGGGTCAGGGCGCCCCACCACTGCATGGGGTCGACGCCGGTCGCCGCGGCCGCGTCTGCCTTATCAGCGTCAGCGCCAGCCTCGGCCCCCGGACCGGTGGCGGACGCGGTATCAGGCTTCGAAGGCGTGTCGGCCTCGGCCCGGGGCTTCGTCTCGGCCTCGGGCCGCGCGGGGCGCCCGGTCTGCGCCGCGGGCTTCGCGGCCTTGGGCTCGCCCGGGAAGCCGAATCCCGGCATGCCGGTCGGTGTCTTCAGCACGTCCTTCAGGTCCGCCATCGGCACGTTCATCGCGTTCAGCGTCGACAGCGTCATCCGTTGCACGTCCAGCGCCTGGATGGTCGCGGCCAGCATGCGGGCGTTCTGCTCCAGCCAGAACTGCACGGTGCGCAGCTCCTCGATGCGTTTCTCCAGCTCCTGCGGGTTCAAGGTCGGCGCCACCCACTGGCCGAAGCCGGGGATCGCCGAGCCGGCGTTCTTGACCAGCCCCTGGAGGAAGTCGAATCCAGGAACGAATTTGGTGAAGTCGGTGTCCGCCATGGTGTTTCCTCGTTGGTGTGCCGGCCTGCCCGCGTGCTGGCGGGCCCGTGCGACGCGTGGTCGGCCGGGGCGCGGCGTCGGTCGATCCTACGCCGGGGAAGGTTGGCGGCGGTGCCGCTCAGGTCGGGATGTGGTTCAGGTCCGCCCAGCCGGTCCACAGGATCTGAATGCCGATGCACAGCAGGACGAAGGCCATCAGCCGCATCATCACCAGCGTGCCGACCTCGCCCATGCGCATCAGCAGCCGGCCGCCGTTGCGGTAGACCAGGTAGACCACGGCGGCGGTGAAGGCCGCGCCGATCGCGGCGATGCCGGCGCCCATCACGTAAGGCACTGGCGAGCGAGGAATCTGCGCGCCCAGGGCGATCGCCGCGGCGATGCAGCCGGGGCCGGTCGTCAGCGGGAAGGTCACCGGGAAGAAGCTGCGGCGGACGATCTCCGCCTCGGTCAGGTCGGTGCCGGAGGACTGCACGACGGCGGTCTGGACCTCGTCGGTCTCGTTGCGGGTCAGCATGACCCAGGCGCTGTAGGCCACCAGCAGGCCGCCCCCCACCCGGACCACCGGCAACGAGATGCCGAACGCGTCCAGCACGTAGGTGCCCACCAGCAGCGACACCATGATCACCACCCAGCCGTTGATCGCGACCTGGCGCGACAGCCGCTTGAGCACCTTGTCGTCCCCGCCGGCGGCGTTGATGACGATCGGGGCGACGCCCACCGGGTTGATGATGGGCAGCAGCGTCAGCGGCACCAGGAACAGCGATTGGAGAAACGACGGCAGGGCGTCCAAGATCAGGGCTCCGAACTGGGGAAATCAGGGCGAGCCAGTGTGCCCCAACTCGGTCACCGCGAAACCGGGCGCGGCATCAGGGTTACCTCGAAGCCCTGCGCCTTGAGCAGCACCGGCAACGCCTTGTCGCCGGTCATGTGCATCGCGCCCACCGCCACCAGCAGGCTCTGGCCGCGCTGGTGAAGTTCCGAGATCCGTTCGGCCAGGGCCGGGTTGCGGCCGTCGTTGATGCGGGTGAGGGCGGCGCGGTCGGCGGCGTCGGACACGCAGTCGCACCATTCGGCGTAGCGGTCCAGCCGCTTCAGGTCGCCGCGCTCCCAGACGCCGACCATCTGGTCGAGCGTGCGCAGCAGCGTCTTCGGACGTTCCAGCTGGCGCAGGTTGGAGGTCAGCTCGCGGCGCGCGTCGTCGGGGTCGGACGGGAGCAGCGCGTCGAGCTGCCCCTGCAGCGTCTCCAGCGCCAGCACCGGCAGGCCGCGGTCGCGGGCCCACTGGCTGAGCAGGATCTCCTGGCCGTAGCGCACGTCCAGCCCCAGCGTGCGCGCCCGCAGCAGCATGAAGGTGCTGGTCTGCAGCAGCGGGTGCAGCGAGGCCAGCGCCTGGGCCGGCAGGCAGACCGCCGCGGCCTGGGCGTCGAGCCGGCTGCGCATGGCGTCGTCCAGCGGCAGCGGCGCGATCTCCGGCATCCGCCAGGCCGCGCGGTCCAGTGGGTCGAGTTCGAGCGCCACCGCGTCGACGCGGTCCAGCGCCTCGCGCAGGCGCGGCCCCGGCGCCGCCCAGGCCGGCTTGCCGACATGCAGGCTGGCGTACAGGTAGGAGGTCCTGCCGTCGCGTCGCAGCGTCCACATCAGCCCGCGGTCCCTGGCCTTGGCGGCCAGTTGTTCGGCTGGCAACGGCGCGGGCTCCGGTGGGCAGGAGGGCGTCGCCGCGCCGGCCAGCCCCAGCAGGCCGAGCCCTGCGGCCAGGACGGCCATCGCGGCGACGCCGCGCCGGGCGAGCGTCGTCAGCACGGACGCCGCGAGGCTCTTCAGCATGGGGCGGACGTTGTGGGCCTGGTGGAAGCGGCGGAAGACGTGGAGGAGGCGCATGGCTGGCACGATGCCACAGATGAAGGATGGCGGCGCCCTGCTTCGGAGGGGGTCGGCAGGGGAGGCGGCGGCGTCGTGCATCCCTGACCGGGTCAGCGCGACGTCAGGTCCGGAGGCGCGCGGGGTCAGGTCTGGCCCGACCGGAAACCCATCGGACGGCGCTGGCGGACTTCCGGCTTGACGCGGTGCTCGGCCTCCAGCAGCGTCAGGAACTCGTCGGGCGAGAGCGTCTCGCCGAGGATCTCCGCCTGCTGCCGCACGGCGGCGAAGTCGCCCAGCGTCAACGCGTCCAGCGCCAGCAGACGCTCGGATTGCGGCGCGTGCGGCGGCGCGCCGAGTTCGCGCTCGAACATCAGCAGGCGCTGGTCCGGCCGCAGCGGCTTGAAGCGGATCTTGAAGCTGAAGCGGCGCAGCGCCGCTTCGTCCAGGTCGTCGAAGGCGTTGGTCGTGCAGATGAACAGGCCGGCGAATCGCTCCATGCAGGCCAGCATCTCGTTGACCTCGCTGACTTCGTAATGCCGCTCGGCCATGCGGCGGCTGCGCAGGAAGCTGTCGGCCTCGTCGAGCAGCAGCACCGCGTTTTCGCTGGCAGCCGACTCGAACATGCGCGCCATGTTCTGCTCGGTCTCGCCGACGTACTTGCTCATCAGGTCGCTGGCCAGCCGCACCATCAACGGTCGCTGCAGTTGGGCCGCGATGTGTTCCGCCAGCGCGGTCTTGCCGCTGCCCGGCGGGCCGTGGAAACACAAGGTGCCCATGCCGCGGCGGCGCAGCGCCTCGATCAGCCGCGGCAGCGCGAAGCGCGATTCGCAGTGGATCAGGTCGAGCGCGTAGCGCGGCGCCGCCGGTCGTTCGGCATGGGGCGTTTCCCCCTGGCCCAGCGCCTTGTCGGCATGGGCCAGTTGACGGCAGACGAGCTCCTCGTTGGCGGCGGCCTGGGCGATCAGGGCCGCGTCATCCGATGCCGACGCGTTCGCGGGGACCGCGGCGCCCGCCAGTCGCGCGAAGCGCACCGCGGTGCGGACCTGCGCCGGCGTGAGCCCGCGGCGCTCCGCCAGCCGCTCGGCGAAGCCCGCCGGCACCGGCAGTTCCGCCAGCGCCTTGCGCACCAGGCCGAGCCGCGCGCCGGGCGGCGGCGATCGCAGCTCCAGGTGGTACTGGAAGCGGCGGCGGAAGGCGGGGTCGATGTGCTCGATGCGGTTGGTGACCCACAGCACCGGCACGGGGTTGCTCTCCAGGATCTGATTGACCCAGGCCTTGCCGTTCACGGCCATCGGCGTGGGCAGGTCCAGCGCCGCGTCCAGCCGCGCCATCAGGTGCGCGGCGTCGCCGCCCAGGTGCGGGAAAACGTCCTCGACCTCGTCGAACAGTAGCGCCACGTCGCGGCTCGCCTTCAGGAAGACCTGGCTGATCTGCAGCGAGCGGTAGCGGTCGCGGCCGGTCAACGCGTTGCCGTCGCGGTCGGCGTACTCGACCTCGTAGAGCGTCAGGCCGGCCTCGCGCGCGGCGACCTTGGCCAGCTCCGTCTTGCCGGTGCCGGGTGGCCCGTAGACCAGCACGTTGACACCGGCCTGGCCTTGCGCCACCGCGTTGCGCAGCAGCGTGGCGACGATCGCCAGCTCGTCCGCGATGAAGTCGAAGTCGCCCCGCTGCAGCGGGCTCGGCGTGACCGGGCGGGTGAAGACCGCCATCAGGTCCTGCGGGCCTTCGTAGGCGCGCATCAGGACCGGTGGCAGTTGCTCGCTGACCTTCATGAGGTCGGACAGGTCGGTGATGTTGTGCTCGGCGATGAGGTTCTCGATCATGCCGACGCGCTCCAGCCGCGAGCCGGCGCGCAGCGCGTCGGCGACCTCGTGGGCGTCGACGCCCGCCACCTCCGCGATCGCGGCGAAGGCCTCCTGCGCGGTGTTGACCTTGAACTCGACCAGCGCGCCACGCAATTCGCGTTGATAGCGCGCCAGTGTGCCGTAGAGCAGCAGCGCGCGTTCGGCGGCGTTCAGCTGCAGCAGGCGGCCGAGCACGTCGATGTTCTGCTCGACCAGCGTGGACTGGCTGCGCAGTTGCCCGTCCAGCGCCTCGCAGGTGCAGGACAGCAGCGCGAGCAGGTCCTTGGGCGCGTCCTTGATGTACTCGTCGAGATAGAAGAACAACGTGCCTTCGGCGAACGGCCCGCGCCAGAGCCCGTGGCGGGCGAGGAAGGCGGCGTCGCCCAGTCGTTCATGCCCGGCCCAGAGCGAGTGGCCCTCGCATCGCCGCGCCAGGTAGGCGCGCACGCGGGTCAGCACCGCGGGCGGCCACACCAGGTGGCGCGCGGTGAGCGCGAGCAGGCCGCTCAGGTCGCGGCGGGGATTGAAGCGGTTGGCGTGGCGGACCGTCAGCGTCAGCACGAAGTGCGAGCACATGCGGTCGAGCACGGGGCTGTCGGAGAGCCCGGGGGAGACCAGCGGAGGCTGCGCGCGCTTGCCCATGATTTGGGCATCTTGGCGCAGGGACCGGCGGAGAACAAGCCCCGCTCCCGGGGCAAACATCCCCCAGGGAGCCGGGCGCGCGCGATGGGTCTTGCTGGCGCGTGGTCAGCGCGCCTTCAGTGCATGATGACCGGTTGATGCCCCATGTTGGCGTACTGGGCGATGAACGCGTCGAGGTCCTCGACGTCGGGGCCTTGTTCGATCAGGGCCTCGACACCTTCCTGGAAGGTTTGCGCCAGCGCGCCCTCGATGAAGATCTCCGTGCGGGTGAACTTGTCGACGATCTCGAACCCGTCGCGTTGCAGCGAGGGCAGGTTGACGTGATCCACCTGGGCGGCGTGTGCCTCGTCCCCGGCAGTCGGAGCGACCGGTACATCGAACTGCACGACGATGTAGCTCGGTGAGTCGTAAAGCATGTGCATCAAGGACTCCTTTGTTGCAGGAGTTATGGCCTGTCGCGACGGATTCAAGCCCCGTCGCTCCCAACCAGGCCATGACCCCATGGTGGCAGAACTTGCCAGGACCGGAACCCCCGTCCTCAAGCATTTGTGGTGCCAACCGCACGGACCTCGCAAACTTCGTCACACGGTGGTCGCCGACGTTGCGGCGACGTTCGTGAACGGACCGCGACCGGCCCTGTCCGCGAGCGGACGCGTCTGCGTGAGCTCACTCCAGCAAACGGAGCGCCCACTGCTCGTCGTCGTCCAGGCTGAAGCGCAGATCGACCGGCAGGAAGCCGCGTTGGCCATCCAGCCACACGGCCCACTGCAGCGTGGGGCGACCCGCCTGGCGTTGCAGCTCGCGACGGAGCAGCCATCGATTGCCGTCGCGCGCGACGACCTCGAAGTCCCAGCTGTGTATGCCCTGCGTGCCCGCCACCGGGATGCGCAGCACCAGACCGACCTGCGGCGCGGGCTCCGCGGCCATCAGGGCGGAGAGCTGCAGCCACCAGGACAGCCGGTCCTGGGTGCCGGGCGCCAACGCGAACGCGCGCGCGCCGGCCAGCACCATCGGCCGCGGGCCGGTGCGATCGAAGACCAGCAACTCACGATCCCGCGTGCCGCGGCGCACGCGGTGGCGCTCCGGGATCAGGCCCTGCGGTCCGATGGCGCCTTCGCTGTGCCAGGCGGGCATCTCTCGCGTGCCCGTGCGGCGTTCAAGGGTCAGCGAGTACCGCCCCTCGTCGACCCGCCAGGCGAGCGAGGCCTCGCCCGGTTGACCGTCGATGACGAAGCCGTAGGTCATCGTGCCTTCGCCGTGCAGCGGGAGCGCGAGCAGGGCGGGGACCGGGCGCGCGTCGGCGACGGGCGGCGGGTCGATGTCGGGGCCGAGCGCGGCCGAGGCCGTCGCGTCCGTCGGCGGCGGCTCCGGCATCGGCTGGATCTGCCCGGATGCGGCGTCGGTCGATGTCGATGTTGGGGCGAGCGCTGCCCCAGCCCGCTTCGGCGCAGGCAAGGCTGTCGCGGCGCGCTCGGGTGCTGGGGTCGGCGAGGGGAGCGCCGGCGGCGCCTCGACCCGCATCGTCACCGTCGGCGCCGCGACCGCATGCGGTGGCGGCTTCCGCGTCAGGCCGCCGAGCGCCCAGGCATGCAGCAGCAGCGCCCCGAGCAACGCGCCCAGCAGCGGCAGCCCGCGGCGCGCGCCGGGAGCGCCCCGGTCCTGAGGTGACAATGCCGGCGACGATTGCACGATGATTGCCTGACGACAACGATGAAACTCGCAACCTACCGCGACGGATCCCGCGATGGCCAACTGGTGGTCGTCTCGCGCGACCTGAGCCAGGCATGCTATGCCAACGGCATTGCGACGCGCCTGCAGCAGGTGCTCGACGACTGGAATTTCATGGCCCCGCAGCTGGAGGCGCTGTCCCAGGCGCTCAACCAGGGCCGCGCGCGTCACGCCTTCGCCTTTGATCCGAGGCAGTGCCAGGCGCCGTTGCCGCGGCTGTCCGCCTGGATCGCCGGCGAGGCCTATCCGGATCGCGGCCAGGCCCTGCGCGAGCGCGGCCTCGCGTGGCCGGAGCAGCTCAGCGCGCCGTTGCTGCGCGTCGGCGGCGCGGAGGCCCAGTTGGGACCGACCGAGACGCTCGACCTGCAGGCCATGCCGGGCCTGGAGCCGGAGGCGCAACTGGCGGTGCTGACCGGCGATCTGGCGCAGGGCGCCGTGCCGTCGCAGGCGCTGGAGTCGGTCCGCCTGCTGCTGCTGGTCAACGACTGGGTGCTGCGGCCGGTGCAGCAGGAAGAGCTCGCCGCCGGGCGGCCCGCGCTGCACAGTCGGCCGGCGCTGCAGTTCGCGCCGGTCGCGGTGACGCCGGATGAATTGCCCGGCGCCTGGTACCTCGGACGCGCCGCGCTGCAACTGCAGTTGATGCGCAACGGCCGCAAGCAGGCCGTGCTGGACGCGAAGGCGGGCATGCAATGGTCCTTCGGCGATCTGCTGGCGGAGGCCGCGCGCAATCGCCCGCTGCGCGCCGGGACACTGGTCGGCGCCGGCATGCCGGCCGGTGGCAAGCCGCTGGTGCTGGAGGCTGGAGACAGCCTGCGCATCGAATTCAAGCTGGGCGAGGGCCCCGGTCCGTTCGGCGCCATCGACATGGATCTGTCGGAGCCGGATGATGGCGACCGGAGCGCGGTCGATGATGGCGCCGATGCGGCCGCCGTCCCGCCGCTCGACGACGAGGACGCGTCCGAGCGCCCGGAAGTTCCCCAGCGCGACGCCGCCGAGCCATCGGCCGCCGGCGCGCCGTCCGAAACCACCGAAGGAGACACCGATGCGGACCCCGATGCCCCCGTTTCCCCGCCTGCCACGGCGTGACCTGATCGCCCTGCTGGGCGCCGGCCTGGCCTCGCCCTGGGCGATGGCGCTGAACCTCAGCGAATCCGATGCCGCCTCCGGCGTGCGCACGGCGCTGGAGCGCGGCGCGCAGGCCGCGCTGGCCAACCTGGGGCGCACGGACGGCTTCCTCGGCAATCCGCAGGTGCGCATCGAGCTGCCCGGCGCGCTGCGCGACGCCGCCCGCCTGCTGCGCACCACCGGCCAGGGCAAGCGCATCGACGATCTCGTCACCTCGATGAACCGCGCCGCCGAGCAGGCGATGCCCGAGGCCCGCCAACTGCTGGTCACCACCGTGCGCAACATCAGCGTCGAGGACGCGGTGCGCATCGTGCGGGGCGGCGACGACGCGGTGACGCGGTTCTTCGAGGACAAGACCCGCTCGCCGCTGACGACGAAGTTCCTGCCCATCGTGACCAAGGCGACCGAGCGCCAGGCGCTCAGCGAGAAGTACAACGCGGTGGCCGGCAAGGCGTCCGGCTTCGGGCTGCTGCGCAAGGAGGACGCCAACCTCCAGTCCTACGTCACCGACAAGGCGCTCGACGGGCTGTACTTCATGATCGGCCAGGAAGAGAAGAAGATCCGCCAGGACCCGGTGGGCACCGGCAGCGCGATCCTGAAGAAGGTGTTCGGCGGCTGACGCCTGGGCAGGCCCGTGGCCCGGCCCGACCACGGCGGGCCGCCCCCAGCCTCCGCGCGGGAGGAGGTCCGGGGCGTCGGCCCGCGAAGGCCCCGACGCCGTCCGGCCCGGCGCGACTTCCTACAATTGCACCCCATGACCGCCCCGACCCCGCCCCGTTCCGCCATCCCCTACACCCGCGGCGCCGCGCTGCCCGCCATCCTGGCGCAGCGCATCGCCGTGCTGGACGGCGCGATGGGCACGATGATCCAGCGCTACAAGCTGACCGAGGCCGACTTCCGTGGCACGCGCTTCGCGGACCACCCCAAGGACCTCAAGGGCAACAACGACCTGCTGGTGATGACCCGGCCGGACGTGATTTCGGAGATCCACCGCCAGTACCTCGATGCCGGCGCGGACATCATCGAGACCAATACCTTCGGCACGACCTCGGTCGCGCAGGAGGACTACGGGCTAGAGGCGCACGCCTACGAGATGAACGTGGCCGCTGCCCGGCTGGCCCGGGAAGCCTGCGACGCGTTCAGCACCCCGGACAAGCCGCGCTTCGCCGCCGGCGCGCTGGGCCCGACGCCGCGCACCGCCTCCATCAGCCCCGATGTCAACGACCCCGGTGCCCGCAATGTCGACTTCGATACGCTGCGCGCCGCGTATTACGAGCAGGCCAAGGGGTTGCTGGAAGGCGGCGTGGACCTGTTCCTGGTCGAAACCATCTTCGACACGCTCAACGCCAAGGCCGCGATCTTCGCGCTCGACGAGCTGATGGAAGACACCGGCGAACGGCTGCCGGTCATCATCTCCGGCACGGTCACCGACGCCTCCGGTCGCATCCTCTCCGGCCAGACGGTGACGGCGTTCTGGCATTCGGTCCGCCATGCGCGACCATTGGCCATCGGGTTGAATTGCGCGCTGGGAGCCGCGTTGATGCGGCCCTATATCGAGGAGCTCTCGAAGGCCGCAGACGATACGCCCATCTCCTGCTATCCCAACGCCGGGTTGCCCAATCCGATGAGCGACACCGGCTTCGATGAAACGCCCGACGTGACCGGGCGGCTGGTCGGGGAGTTCGCGAGCGCCGGGTTCCTGAATATCGCCGGCGGCTGCTGCGGCACCACGCCCGATCACATCCGTGCGATCGCCCAGAAAGTCTCGGCGTATCAGCCGAGGCGCTGGGGAAGCAAGCTGTTCAGCGGGCTGGTGGGGGAAGAGGCGGTCGCTTGAACGCACCCTACTGAACCCACCGAGGCCGCGGATCGGGCAGAGCCGGGGCCGCTGGCTCCCGCGCTCGCGCTAGGGCGCCCAACTCGCTCGCTCACCTGCGGCTCGCCAGCTCAGACAGAGGCGCCCAGTCAGTTGTTGATGCACGCTCCGCGTGCGCGCTCGGCTTCGCCAGCGGCCCCGGCTCCGCCCGGTCCGCCATGCAGCAACCTGTCGCCTGCGATTCGTCGCGGGGCCGCTGGCTCCCGCGCTCGCGCTAGGGCGCCCAACTCGCTCGCTCACCTGCGGCTCGCCAGCTCAGACAGAGGCGCCCAGTCAGTTGTTGATGCACGCTCCGCGTGCGCGCTCGGCTTCGCCAGCGGCCCCGGCTCCGCCCGATCCGCCATGCAGCAACCTGCCGCCTGCGATTCGTCGCGGGGCTGCTGGCTCCCGCGCTCGCGCCAGGGCGCCCAACTCGCTCGCTCACCTGCGGCTCGCCAGCTCAGACAGAGGCGCCCAGTCAGTTGTTGATGCACGCTCCGCGTGCGCGCTCGGCTTCGCCAGCGGCCCCGGCTCCGCCCGGTCCGCCATGCAGCAACCTGCCGCCTGCGATTCGTCGCGCTGCCGGTCATTCGTCTGCGATGCGCGCGTCCGACGGTGAGCGTGGACTTCGTGTGGGTGTCGAGGGGTGGGTGCTGCCACCCTCGGGGGCTCAGTAGAGCTTCAGCATGGCGTCCATGTTGATCCGCAAGCGGATCTCGTGCGGTGCCAGGCTCGCCGTGATCGTCTGGCCAGGCAGGCGTGTGTCACGCAACACCGGCACCGTCAGCGGCGTGCCGCTGCGACCCACCAGCGCGGCCACGATCGGCTCGTTGGCGCTGTGGCCACGCTTCAGGACCATGCCCTCCTCGCCACCGGTCAATCGCACCAGCGAGCCCGGCGGGTACAGGCCGATCGCCTTGATCAGCGCGGCACCCGCCTCGTCCGGCCGCTGCAGTTCGTCGAGATAGACGGCACGAGCCGCCTGCGCCGCCGACAGCGCCCGGCGGTTGCGGCGCGGGCTGAGTCGCGCCCCATAGAGGTCGATCCGGCGCAGCAGGCGACCCAGCAGCTCGCCGTCGGCGCGGCCCGCCAACGGGCCCGGACCCGCGTCGTGGTGCAACCGCACCGCGCCCAGCCAGGCCTCGTCGGTCACGCCGACCTCCAGCAGCAGGCTCGCGGCGCGATCGCCATGACCGGCCAGTTGCTCGCGCTGCGCCGGCGCCAGCGTCTCCGTGAGCAGCGCGTGCTGGTCCTGCTGCTGCGCGATGCCCAGATTCATCGTCAACGCGGCCAGACCCAGCGCGCGCCGTCGGCCTTCGCCCCAGCCCAGTTGGCGGGTGGTCATCTCGGCCAGCACCAGCGACAGCAGCGCATGCCGCGCGCTGTAACGCTCCGGCTCCAGGCCGGCGTCGTGGATCAGCGTCGCCAGCGAGGCGTCGGGCTGCTGCGTCAACCGCGTCAGCGCGGTGTCCTGCAACTGGGTCAGGCGGACCAGGAAATCCGGCCGCCGCGGATCGCGCAGCACCTGCTGCGCATGCCATTGCAGGTCGGACCAGATGGCGGTGTGCGCCGGCGCGGTCGGTGGCGTCAGCCGCATCGGCTGGGTCGGCTTGTATTCCGCCTTCGCGTTGGCGAGCGCCGACAGCGACGCCCCCTGCAGCATCATCGTGTCGAGCTTGTGCGCAAGGGCGCGCTGGTATTCACGGGTCTCGTGCGCCTGCACGAAGGGGCCGCGCGCCAGCAGGTCCCGCACCTGCGGGGTGTCCGGCAACGGGTGCCCCGACGCGAACAGCAAATGCCCCGCCGCGTCACGCAGCGAGAACGTCAGCACCTGCCCCACGCGCAGGCTGTGAGGGGGAAGTTGGACCAGTTCCACGGTCTTGTCGCCTCGTCGTCGGATGTATCTGAATGTGACCGTCGTCTTGGGCGAGCATACGCGCGGGCCCCTCGCCGGGAGGGAATCCGGCACGAACAAAGCAGGGCCGGACCGGTAGAATGCACGCCGTTTCCGCTCCTCGCGACGTCTGCCCGGCGATGCGTCGGCAGCGGCGGTTTCCGAGGAGCGTTGCGAGGGGTCCCGATCATCCGGGGGCCCGCCAGGCTCGGAACGACGGCGCCACACTCCGCGGGCCGTTCAACAACGACGCTCACCGTCCCGCATCCCCGCGGGGTTGCGGTGAGTTGCGCGGCCCCGTCGATCGACCAGAGTTCCAGAAAGTCCGTCGAGGCCGTCATGTCCGCCAGTCCGTCGTCCGCATCCCCCGCGCCCGCGTCTGTTTCTCCGCCCATCGAGCCGCGCGGCGCCGTGGCGCCGATGAAGCTCTCCGGCCTGGAGCCGGTCCAGATCGGCGCCGGCACCCTGTTCGTCAACATCGGCGAGCGGACCAATGTCACCGGCTCGAAGGCGTTCGCGCGATTGATCCTGAACGGCGAGTTCGAGGCGGCGCTGAGCGTGGCGCGCCAGCAGGTCGAGAACGGCGCGCAGGTCATCGACATCAACATGGACGAGGCCATGCTCGACAGCAAGGCCGCGATGGTGCGCTTCCTCAACTTGATCGCCTCGGAGCCCGAGATCGCGCGCGTGCCGATCATGATCGACTCGTCCAAGTGGGACGTGATCGAGGCCGGCCTGAAGTGCATCCAGGGCAAGGGCATCGTCAACTCGATCTCGCTGAAGGAGGGCGAGGCCGAGTTCCGCCGCCAGGCCAAGCTGATCCGCCGCTACGGCGCGGCCACCGTCGTGATGGCCTTCGACGAGAAGGGGCAGGCGGACACCTACCAGCGCAAGACCGAGATCTGCGAGCGCGCCTACCGGATGCTGGTCGACGAGATCGGCTTCCCGCCCGAGGACATCATCTTCGACCCCAACATCTTCGCGATCGCCACCGGCATCGAGGAGCACGACAACTACGCCGTCGACTTCATCGAGGCCACGCGCTGGATCAAGCGGCACTTGCCAGGCGCCAAGGTCAGCGGCGGTGTGTCCAACGTGTCCTTCAGCTTCCGCGGCAACGAGCCGGTGCGCGAGGCCATTCACACCGTCTTCCTGTATCACGCGATCCAGGCCGGCATGGACATGGGCATCGTCAACGCCGGCATGGTCGGCGTCTACGACGAGATCCCGGCCGACCTGCGCGAGCGCGTCGAGGACGTGGTGCTGAACCGCCGCGCCGACTCGACCGAACGGCTGCTGGAGGTGGCCGAGACGGTCAAGGGCGCCGCCAAGGACGACAGCGCCAAGCTGGCGTGGCGGGTCCACGATGTCGAGACGCGCCTGTCGCATGCGCTGATCCATGGCATCACCGACTTCATCGTCGAGGACACGGAAGAAGCGTGGCAGGCGATCCGGGCCCGCGGCGGCCGGCCGCTGCACGTGATCGAGGGCCCGCTGATGGCCGGCATGAACGTGGTCGGCGACCGCTTCGGCGCGGGCAAGATGTTCCTGCCGCAGGTGGTGAAGAGCGCCCGCGTGATGAAACAGGCGGTCGCCCATCTGGTGCCCTACATCGAGGAAGAGAAGCGCCAGCTCGCCGCCGCCGGCGGGGACGTGAAAGCCAAGGGCAAGATCGTCATCGCGACGGTCAAGGGCGACGTGCACGACATCGGCAAGAACATCGTCACGGTGGTCCTGCAGTGCAACAACTTCGAGGTCGTGAACATGGGCGTGATGGTCCCGTGTCAGGACATCCTGGCCAAGGCGAAGGTGGAGGGCGCGGACATCATCGGCCTGTCCGGCCTGATCACGCCCAGCCTGGAGGAGATGCAGCACGTCGCCGCCGAGATGCAGCGCGACGACTACTTCCGCGTTAAGAAGATCCCGCTGCTGATCGGCGGCGCGACGACCAGCCGGGTGCACACGGCGGTGAAGATCTCGCCGCATTACGAGGGGCCGGTGGTCTACGTGCCGGATGCGTCGCGCTCGGTGGGCGTCTGCGCGGAGCTGCTGTCCGACGAGCGCGCCACGCGCTTCATCGACGAGCTGAAGTCGGATTACGAGAAGGTCCGCGAGCTGCACGCCAACAAGAAGCAGACGCCGCTGGTGACGCTGGCGCAGGCGCGGGAGAACAAGTTCCGCGCCGACTTCACGACCTACACGCCGCCGGTGCCGCGCTTCATCGGCCGACGCCAGTTCCGCAACTACGACCTGGCCGAGCTGGCGCAGTGCATCGACTGGGGCCCGTTCTTCCAGACCTGGGATCTGGCGGGACCGTTCCCGGCGATCCTGAAGGACGAGGTCGTCGGCGCCGAGGCGCAGCGCGTCTTCAGCGACGGCAAGCGGATGCTGCAGCGGCTGATCGAGGGCCGCTGGCTGACGGCCAGCGGTGTGCTCGGCCTGTACCCGGCCGCGCAGGTCAACGACGACGACATCGAGATCTACACCGACGAGAGCCGCTCCGAGGTCCTCATGACCTGGCGCGGGCTGCGCATGCAGACGGAGCGTCCGGTGGTGGACGGCGTGCGGCGACCCAACCGCGCGCTGGCCGACTACATCGCCGCCAAGGGCACGGTGCCGGACTACATCGGACTGTTCGCCGTCACCGCCGGTCTGGGCGTGGACAAGAAGGAGCGGCAGTTCATGGACGACCTGGACGACTACTCCGCGATCATGCTGAAGGCGCTGGCGGACCGCCTGGCCGAGGCCTTCGCGGAGCGGTTGCACCAGCGCGTGCGGCAGGAGTTCTGGGCCTATGTGCCGGACGAGGCGCTCAGCAACGAGCAACTGATCGCCGAGGCCTATCGCGGCATCCGGCCGGCGCCCGGGTATCCGGCCTGTCCGGACCATCTGGTCAAGCGCGACCTGTTCCGCGTGCTTCAGCCCATCGACATCGGCATGGACCTCACCGAGGGCATGGCGATGACGCCGGCGGCGAGCGTGAGCGGTTTCTACTTCGCGCACCCGGAGTCGGCCTACTTCAATGTCGGCCGGATCGGCGATGACCAGGTGGCGGACTGGGCGGCGCGCATGGCGCTGGATCAGGTCGACGCGCAGCGCGCGTTGGCCCCGTTGCTGGGCTGAGTTCGCAGGCCCCTGACGCTCTGGCCCCGTGGGGCGTGCCTGCGCGCCGCGGTGATGGATCGCGGGGTCGGCTCCCGACTTCCGGCTCTCCGCTCCCCGCTCCCAGCCTCCGACTGCGCTTCGCCAAACGCGGGCGCTCCACGGGGTGAGGGGGCTCCCTCCTGGACCCCCTCACCCCATTCCGGCCCCAACGACATCAATAGGTCGCGGGCCTTGGGGTGCAGGGGAGAGGGCGGGTAAGGGTGAAGGGAGGGGGCGAGGAGGGGGCACGCGATGCGCGGTGGCAACGAAAACACCTCGACGCGGCGTTGTCCTACAGGCGGCGTTTCACCCCTTTACAAAAGGAACAGGAACCGGGCCCCGCGACTTGTAACAGCGTGGCATTCTTCGCCCATCCCCGGAGATAGGGGTAAACCATAAGAGGTGAATCATGGCGTTGAATACCAATCAAAAGATGGCTGCCGGCGCAGTTGGGGCAGCGGTGCTGGTCGTGGCGGCGTTCTTCGCAGGACGCCAGCAATCCGCGCCGTCGGCCGCCGACGCGCCGCTCGCCGCGGTGACGCAGCCCAACGTCGTCGACCGCAATGGCGCGAACGCCGCCGACGAGGCGCGCGCCGCCAAGCAGGCGGCGGCCGACACGGTGGCCCCGACGCGCGTGCCGGTGCAGCAACGCCCGGTGACGCAACCAGCGCGCGACAGCGGCGGGTATGCGGACGCCTCCAGCGCGAGCGGTGATACCCAGAGCGCGCCGCGTCTGTGCGCAAGCTGCGCGACGGTGCTGTCGGTCCGTACCGAGGCCCGTGAGGGCCAGGGCTCCGGCATCGGCGTGGTCGGTGGCGCGGTGGTCGGCGGCCTGCTGGGCAGCGCGATCGGCGGTGGCACCGGCAAGAAGATCGCCACGGTCGGTGGCGCCGTCGCGGGCGGCTACGCCGGCAACGAGATCGAGAAGCGCCAGCGCAGCACCACCGTCTGGGTCGTCCGCATGCGCAATGCCGACCAGAGCATCCGCACGATGCAGTTCAGCCATGACCCGGGCGTGCAGAACGGCGACGTGGTGCGGGTGAACGACGGGCAGTTGATCCGCCAGTAAACCCCCACGGCTGACACACCCCACGGCCTGACGTCGATGGCATTGCGCCAGCGATGACAGCGCCTGGGTGGCAACGGCGATGGCAACGGCGATGGCCGTAGCCAGGACCAGGACCAGGACTGCGATGGGGGCGGCGACGGGCCGCGGCGGGTGAGGGCGGTTGTGCTCACTCCCTGCCGGGCAGGGCTCGTCGCCACTGAATCGCCTCTGCCACGTGGGAGGCTCCGATCGTCTCGCTGCCGGCCAGGTCGGCCACCGTTCTCGCGATTCTCAGCACGCGGTGGTAGCTGCGGCCGGACCAGGCCAGCCGCGCGGCTGCGCGATGCAGCATGGTCTCCGCTGAGGACTCCAGATGCAGGTGCGCGTCGAGCCGTGCGGGCGGCAGCAGTCCATTGATGCACCCCTGCCGCGCGATGGCGAGCTGCCATGCGGCGGCCACCCGCCGCGCCACCGTCGCGCTGCTTTCCCCGTCCGCCGCCGCCGACAGCACCGCGGCCGGCAGCACCGGTACGTCCACCATCAGATCGATCCGGTCCAGCAGGGGCCCCGAGAGCCGGCCCTGATATCGCGCGACCTGATCCGGCGAGCAACGGCAGGCCTTCGTCGGATTGCCGAGGTGTCCGCAGGGGCAGGGGTTCATCGCGGCGACGAGCTGGAATCGGGCCGGGAACTCCGCCTGATGCGCGGAGCGCGAGATGTGGACGCGTCCCGTCTCCAGCGGCTCGCGCAATGCCTCCAGCGAGGTGCGTTGAAACTCCGGCAGTTCGTCCAGGAACAGCACGCCGTGCTGCGCGAGCGTGATCTCGCCGGGCCGCGGCGGTGAGCCGCTGTGAGGTGTCTCACTCGATGCGACTGGGAAGACGCTGGAACAATGGGTTAGGAGCTGTTGGTACCCGATTGAATGCGACGAGAGTTGCCATATTCGATGCGACTGGCCCTACAGAACAACCCAAATTGGCGCGACTATCCCGATGAAGATTTCTTCAGTCCGAAAAATTCCGACCAACCGGCGCAGCGTGCGCGGAAATTTGAGTTGGCCAGGTGGGGGGCAGGTGGCGTTTGAGTCGCACCTGGAGCGCGACTTCCTGTACCTCCAGCGCCACTCGTTGTCGGTGCTTGAGGTCGTGTCTGAATCGACCCGGGTCCAGTAGACACCTTCGAGCCTCAAACTGAGGCCCAATCGGAGGTGCCATGCAAAGCAAGCAACCCTACCCAGAAGAATTCAAGATCGAGGC
>NZ_NIOF01000012.1 GCF_002205645.1 Roseateles aquatilis
AGCGACCAGCCGTGCCCCACCGGCCCGTTGACCCCCCCGCCCGCGTACATCAGGCTCAGGTTGGGCTGCATCCCGCCGATGCCCGGCGGCACCGCGATGGCCTGCCCATAGGCCGGGCTGCCCGAGCTGGAAACGCTGACCTGGGCCGCGGCGCTCGTCGCCACCACCCCTACCCCCATGGCGCATGCGAGCGCCAGCCAGGCGCGCAGAGGCGCGCCAGCATGTCGAATCATGAATCCTCCCTTGTTCGCGGCCGGTGCCGCCGCGCTGTCGCCAGGAGGCGCCAGGGGCTGGTCCGCGAAAAAAGCTTCTCGTTTGTTGCTGGCAAGTATCCCTGCTGGCATGACACCGTCATGACTCGGTGTTTCCCCTAGATCATCCCTGCGCGGGCGATATTCGCTCCCATGCGCCGATCTGGCGCGGCCCGCATCGTCCGCGCAGGGTCAGACCCGGCTCTCAAGCCGGGAGGACAGCGCTATCCTCCAGGTCGTTTTCCCCACCCTCGCGGCCGCTCCGTGCCCGCGCTTCGATGACGCCCTTGACCGCCACCAAACGCCGCCGCGCCACCGGCCGGGTCACGCTGCACGACGTGGCGCAGGCCGCCGGCGTGAGCCCGATCACCGCGTCACGCGCGCTGCGCGGCGAGCGCAGCGTGGCGACGGAACTGGTGGAGCGCGTCACCGCGGCCGTCGCGCAGCTCGGCTACGTGCCGGATCCCGCGGCGCGCGCGCTGGCGTCGGCGCGCAGCAATCAGGTCGTGGTGCTGATCCCGCTGCTGTCGAACGGCCTGTTCGTCGACCTGCTCGACGCAGCGCAGCGCACGCTGCTCGCCGCCGGCTATCAGAGCCTGATCGGCGTCACCCACTACCACCCCGAGGAAGAGGAGGCGCTGCTGCGCACCTACCTCATGAATCGCCCCGCCGGGCTGATCGTCACCGGCTTCGACCGCACCGACGCGGCCCGCGCGCTGATCGAGGGCAGCGGCATCCCCTGCGTGCATGTGATGGAGAACCGCGCCGGACCCGCGTTGCCGTCGTCCGCGCTGCATTCGGTGGGCTTCTCGCAGCAGGCCGCCGGCCATGCGATGACGGCCGAGTTGATGCGGCGCGGCTACCGGCGTATCGCGTTCGCCGCCGCGCAGCTGGACCCGCGCACGCTGCAGCGTGTCGAGGGATATCGCGCCGCGCTCGGCGACGCGCACGATCCGGCGCTGGAGTTCATGGACGCCGCGCCCTCCTCGTTCGCGCTCGGCGCGGCGTTGCTGGACCGCGTGCTGGCGCAGGCGCCGGATGCGGATGCGATCTTCTTCAACAACGATGACCTGGCGCAAGGCGCCCTGCTGCAGGCCTTGCGGATCGGGGTCCAGGTGCCGGGGCGCGTCGCCGTCGTCGGCTTCAACGACCTCACCGGCGGCGATCAGATGCTGCCGCCGCTGAGCACCGTCCGCACCCCGCGTGGCGACATCGGCCTGCACGCGGCGCGGATGCTGGTGGCGCTGATGCACGGCGAGGCCGTGCCGGAGCGCTGCGTCGACCTGGGCTTCGAGCTGGTGCTGCGAGAGAGCTGCTGAAGGCCGGTCGTCCGCGGCCGGTCAGCGGGCTGCAGCCCCGTCCCAACTGCCCAGCAGTTGCAGGCAACGGCGGCGGTGCGCCAGGCCCCGTGCCGGCGGCACGACGACGGCCCCGAGCCGCAGGCCGTAGTCGCGCCCTTGACGTTCGGCAAGCAGCACCCAGGCGGTCAGGCGGGAAGCGATCGCCTCCGGCGTGGACGCGCTCGCGTCGCCCTCACCGACAGCCGTCGCGACGTCGAGCCACACCGGCTGGCCGCCATGTCGGCCCTGGCCGTGGCCGGGCAACGGCGGCCCGTCCATTTCCGGACGGGCATACACCAGCAACTGCCGTGGCGGCGTCCACCGCGACAACGCCCGGACGACACCGAACGGATGCTGCGTCTCGATGCGCACCACCGGCAGCGCCATCGACCCGCGCGTGGCGGTCCGTATCGGCACCAGGGCCACGCTGTAGGAATGGGGCGGCACGTCCAGCCAGCCCGACGGCCCCAACGCACCGGAACGGTCGGCGCGTTCGCCGCCGATGCCGATGTCCCATCGGGCATGGCGGCCGGGGTTGTCCAGGCAGAGTTCGAGCATCGCCGTGTCGCCCGCGAAACACGGGGCCGGCGGCGACAGGCGCAACCGCAGGCCACGCAGCGTCTCGATGCACCGCCACAGGCATCCGAACGCGATCGTCAGCAGCAGCGCCGCGAGGCCCGCCGCCGCGATCGATCCCAGCACCGCGGCCAGGATCAGCAGCGGCGCCACCGGCACCAGCAGCGCGATGAACATCGGCGAGGGATGCAGCGTCAGGTCGCGAAGGCGCAGGACGTGGTGGTGCTCGTCCTCCGACGAGAAGACCGCCGCGTTCGCGGCGCGGTCGGCGGTGGCGAGCCGCCGTGAACGAGCGGTGAGGAACGGAAATGGAATCGGGGCGGGCATCGTTCGGCGTGTCGGATTTGAAGCCGCCGAATGTGCCCGCCCCAGGGGTCGAGGCGCCATGGCCTCGACCGGTCAACTCACTGCTGTCAGCTAGCGCGCATCGGTGGGTTCAGTCCGCGATGCCAGGGGTGGGCGTGATCGGTGTCACGGAACCCGCCGCGGGCAAATGCGACCCGGACGGCGGCGTCGGCGTCGCCACGTCCTTCGCGCCGAAGGTCTTCACGCCGCGCACCAGGTACGAGTAGATCACCGGCACCACCACCAGCGTCAGGATCGTCGAGGTGATCACGCCGCCGATGATCGCGCGGCCCATCGGCGCCTGGCTCTCGCCCCCCTCGTTGAGCGCGATCGCCATCGGCAGCATGCCGAAGACCATCGCCGCCGTCGTCATGATGATGGGCCGCATCCGCGTCAGGCCGGCCTCCAGCAGCGCCTCGGGCACGGTCATCCCGTGGTCCTTGCGCGCGTGGTTGGCGAAGTCCACCAGCAAGATGGCGTTCTTCGTCACCAGGCCCATCAGCATGATCAGCCCGATCATCGAGAAGATGTTCAGCGTCGTGTTCCACAGCAACAGCGCCAGCATCACGCCGATCAACGCCAGCGGCAGCGACGCCATGATCGCCACCGGCTGCAGGAAGCTGCCGAACTGGCTGGCCAGCACGATGTAGATGAAGATCAGCGCCAGCCCCATCGCGATGACCAGCCCCTTGAGGAACTCGGCCTGTTGCTTGCCTTCGCCGTCGACCATGAAGCTGATGCCCGGGGGCAGTTGCGTTTCCTTGATCAGCTTCTGCACCTCGGCGTTGACGTCGCCGCTGGGGCGGCCCTGCACGGCGGCATAGACCGCCTCGCGGCGCTGCAGGTTCTGGCGCCGGATGACCTCGGGGTTGAACACGGGCTCGATGGTCGCGACCTGCTCCAGCGAGATCGGCGTGCCGTCCTTCGCGAAGGCCACCGGCAGGTTGCGCATCTGCTCCAGGCTCTGGCGCTGCTGCTTGGGCAGGCGCAGCAGCACTTCCACCTGATTGCCGTCGGGCGTGGTCCAGTAGGTGGCCACGTCGCCGTTGACGTAGGCCCGCAGCGACGAGGCCACCTGCGGCGCGCTCAGTCCCAGCTCGCGCACGGCGGAGTCGCGCAGCTTGACCGCGAAGGCCGGGATGCCGGGCTTGACCGTCGTGTCCACGTCCACCGCGCCCTTGATCTTGCGCACCTTGGCGGCGAAGTCCAGCGCCACCTGCGTGAGCACCTCGGCATCGGTCCCCAGGATCGTCACCCACACCGGGCGGTTGAAACCGACGCTGACCTCCACGCCGGGGATGCGCGCGATTTCGGCGCGGATGGCATCCTCCACCTCGGTCTGCGTGCGCTTGCGCTGCTTGCGATCGACCAGCGAGATGTCCAGGCCGGCCTGGTTGCGCCCCGTGGCCATGCCTTCGCCGCTGCTGCCGACCACGGTCGACACGGTCTTGACCTCGGGCATCTTCGCCAGGATCTCCTCGACCTGACGCACCTTGGCGTCGCCACGATCCAGGCTGGTCGCCACCGGCATGCGCAGCGTCAGGTGGGTGAAGCTCTGGTCCACCTGCGGCTGGAACTCCATGCCCACGAAAGGCATCAGCAGGAGTGCCAGCACGAAGCTGCCCAGGCCCGACATCGTCACGATGCCACGCGGCGTGATGGTGGCCAGGCGCAGGCGACGCGGCGCGCTCTTGAGGCGCTGCCCGTCGGCGTCGAACGGATGGCCGTAGGACGGCACCGGCGGCACGAACAGGCGGTAGCGGCGGCCCGAGAACACCCAGCGCAGCGTCTTCTCGTACCAGCGGTGCAGCAGGTCCATGCCGGCATCGGTGGCACGGATCAGGTGGCCGAGCACCGGCACCCGCTTGACGTAGGTGCTGGGCGGGTCCGGCCAGACCGACGACAGCATCGGGTCCAGCGTGAAGCTGACGAACAGCGACACCAGCACCGCCACCGCGACGGTGATGCCGAACGGATAGAAGAACTTGCCGATGATGCCGCTCATGAAGGCCACGGGCACGAACACCGCGCAGATCGCGAAGGTCGTGGCCATCACCGCCAGGCCGATCTCGTTGGTGCCGTCCTCGGCCGCCTGGCGGTGGCCCTTGCCCATGCCGACGTGGCGCACGATGTTCTCCCGCACCACGATCGCGTCGTCGATCAACAGGCCGATGCACAGGCTCAGCGCCATCATCGTCATCATGTTGAGCGTGAAGCCGAAGGCATAGATCGCGATGAAGCTGGAGATCACCGAGATCGGCAGCGTCAGTCCCGTGATGATGGTCGAGCGCCAGCTGTGCAGGAACAGGAACACGATCGCCACCGTCAGCAGCGCGCCTTCGATCAGCGTATGGCGCAGGCCGTCCAGCGAGTTCTTCACGAAGTCGCTGTTGACGTAGATCATGCGCAGCTCCATGTCCTTGGGCAGCGTCTTGCGCAGTTCCTCGACGGCGGCCTTCACGGCCTCGCCGGTGGCCACGATGTTGGCGTCCTGCTGCTTGTAGATGTTGAAGCTGACGGCGGGCTGGCCGTTGATGCGGGCGATGCTGTCGCGCTCGCGTTCGCGCTCGCTCAGCGTGCCCAGGTCACCCAGCGTCAGCGCCAGGTCGCCGCGGCGCGCCACGACGACGTTGGCGAACTGCTTGGGATCCTTGACCCGACCCTCCACGCGCAGCATCGCGTCGCTGAAAGCGTCGGACAGCAGGCCCACCGGCTGGTCGCTGTTGGCATCGTTGAGCGCCGCGGAGATCTGCGCCGGGGTGATGTTGTAGGCGCGCAGGCGCTGCGGATCCAGGTCGATGCGCACCTCGCGCAGCGCCATGCCGCCCACGTCGACCTTGGCCACGCCCTCGACGCGACCCAGCCGCTTGGCGATGACCAGGTCGGCCATCATCGAGATCTCGCGCTGCGTGCGTGTCGGGCTGAGCAGCGCGGCCACGATGATGGGCGACGCGTTCTCGCCCTGGAAGCGGATGATCATCGGCGGCTTCACGTCCTTGGGGAAGCTGGCCTGCACCATCGCCACGCGGTCGCGGATCTCCTGCATGCCGCGGTTCATGTCGGCGTTGAGCGTGAACTCGACGCTGGCCTGCACGCGGCCCTCGAAGCTGCGGGACTGGATGCGCTCCACTCCGGCGATGGTGTTGAGCGCCTCTTCCAGCGGCTTGGCGACTTCACGCTCCACCGCCTCGGGCGAGGCACCCGGGTAGCGGATGTCGATCTGCGCGCCGGGGAAGGTCACGTCGGGAATCTGTTCGACGCCCAGCTTGAAATAGGCGACCAGGCCCAGCACGCACAACGCGACCATGACCATGGTGGCGAAGACGGGGTTCCTGATCGAGACACGGGTCATCCACATGGTGCGGGTCCCTTCTTGTAATCGTTGCCGGCGGAGCCGGAGAGGTATCGGTGTCGGGCGGCGCGCTGCCCGCCCGGGGCTCGGCCCGGGCGGCGGGGTCGCCGTCGGCCTCGCGTCGCGAGGCGGCTGACTGGGCGATTACTGGGCGACGGCGCCGCTGGCCGCCGCGCTGGCCACGCTGGCCTTGGGCGCACGGATCTCGGCGCGATCGCCTTCCTTCAGGTTGTCGAAGCGGGCACCCAGCACCTGCGTCTGCGGCGTCAGCCCGGCGAGGATCTCGACGCGGCCTTCGCGCGGGTCGCGGCGGCCGGTGGTCACGATGCGGCGCACGAGCGTGCCCTTCTCGATCACCCAGACATGCTCCTGGCCGGACACGCTGCCCACCGCCGCGATGGGCACGGTCATGCGTTGCTTGTCGTCGGGCAGCTCGACGCGGGCGACCGCGTACTGGCCGGCGCGGAAGTGCTCGCCGGGGTTGTCCAGGCTCAGCGTGACGCCGATCGAGCGGGTGCCCGGCTCGGCGGCCGGCGCGATGCGGGCGATGCGGGCGGTGACGGGGTCGTCCACGCCCTCGATGCGCACCTGCACCGACATGCCGGGCGACAGCTTGCCCACCTCGTGCGTGCCGACCATGCCGGCCAGCTCCAGCTTGGACAGGTCGACGATGGTCAGCACCTGCTGCTCGGCGGCGACCTTCTCGCCGGGGAGCGCATGACGCTTGTAGACGATGCCGTCGATGGGCGAGATCAACGCGGCCTGGCGCAGCAGGACCTCGCTGGTGCCGAGCTGCGCTTGCGCCGACAGCATCTGGCCACGGGCCGATTCGAGCGTGGCGCGCGAGTTGTCGAGCGCAGTCGGCGCGATGAAGTTCTGCGAGGCCAGGCCCTGGTTGGCCTTGTACTGGCGCTCGGACTGTTCGTACTGGGCGCGGGCGGATTCGAGGCCGGCGCTGCGCTCGGCGACGCGGTGGCGCAGTTCCTCCAGATCGAGCTGGCCCAGGCTCTGGCCGCTGCGCACGCGGCTGCCCTCGCCCACCGCCAGGCTGACCAGGCTGCCGGACGCCTTGGCGCGAACGATCACCGTGTTGGGCGCGACCAGCGGGCCGGAGAACTCGATCACCCCGGGCATGCGGGCCTGATAAGGCTTGACCACTTCATTGGCCTGGAATTCCAGGGCCGGCTTGGCGTCGTCCTTCTTGGCCACGGGCGCCTCGCTCTTGCTGGTGGCGTACACCCCGGCACCCGCCGCGAGCACCGCGATCGCCACTCCACCAATCCACCACTGCTTGCGCATGTTCTCCCCCATCCGTGAGACGGGATCACCGAGTCGATGATCCTTGAATGGGGCGCAGTGTAGGAATCCCCAATATGGCGCGTGCCGGAACTGCGACGAATTGCAGATTGCGCGTCATGGCCTGCTTTTCTTTGCGCCTGAAATTGGCGCCGCAGACGATGAAATGCCAGCCCAGGGGATGAAGCGACCTGCTTGAGCTATTGCATTCCCCCACTGGGCATGCCAGCGGGGATAGCCTTCTCCCTATGAAACCCCACGCCGGACGGGAGCTCGGCGGACAGTTGGCGACGGGGCGAAGCGCCGCCGGATCGGGGCGGGTTCAGCTGGCGTCGGGGCGGCTCGCCGCGATCGCGGGGATCGGCAGTTCGACCTCGGCGCACTGGGCGCGGTCCATCAGCACGTGGTCGATGACGACCAGCGCCAGCATCGCCTCGGCGATCGGGGTGGCGCGGATGCCTACGCAGGGGTCGTGGCGGCCGAAGGTCTCGACGATGGTCGGCTCGCCGGCGCGGTTGATCGACGCCTTGGGCGCGCGGATCGAGCTGGTGGGCTTGATCGCGATCGACACGCGCAGGTCCTGTCCGCTGGAGATCCCGCCCAGCACGCCCCCGGCGTTATTGCTGGCGAAGCCCTCGGGCGTCAACTCGTCGCCGTGCTGGCTGCCACGCTGGCGCACGCTCTCGAAGCCGGCGCCGATCTCCACGCCCTTGACCGCGTTGATGCCCATCATCGCGTAGGCGATGTCGGCGTCGAGCTTGTCGAACAGCGGCTGGCCCAGGCCGGCCGGCATGCCGGTGGCCTCGACCGTGAGGCGCGCGCCGACCGAGTCGCCGTCCTTGCGCAACTGGTCCATGTAGGCCTCCAGCGCCTCGATCTGCGAGACGTTGGCGGCGAAGAACGGGTTGTCGCCGACGTGCTCCCAGCCTTCGAAGGCCAGGTCGATCTCGCCGAGCGCCGTCATGCAGCCGCGGAACTGGACGCCCAGCTCCTGCTTCAACCACTTGCGGGCGACCGCGCCGGCCGCGACCATCGGCGCCGTCAGGCGCGCCGACGACCGCCCGCCGCCGCGCGGATCGCGCAGGCCGTACTTGCGCCAATAGGTGTAATCGGCGTGGCCGGGGCGGAAGGTGTCGAGGATGTTGCCGTAGTCCTTGCTGCGCTGGTCGACATTGCGGATCAGCAGGCAGATCGGGGTACCGGTGGTCAGGCCCTCGTAGACGCCGGACAGGATCTCGACCTGGTCCGGCTCCTGCCGCTGCGTGACGTGGCGCGAGGTGCCCGGGCGACGGCGGTCCAGTTCCGGCTGGATGTCCTCGACCGCCAGCGCCAGCCCGGGCGGGCAGCCGTCGATCACGCAGCCGATGGCCGGACCGTGGCTCTCGCCGAAGTTGGTGACGCGAAACAAGCTGCCGAAAGTGCTGCCGGACATCTGGGGAACCCGCCGAGGCGATGAGAACGGAAGCCGCCGATTCTACGAGCCGCCCGCTCCCGCGACGACCTCGAACAGAAGCGGTCCCGCGGGACCGCCCATCGCAATGCATGAGCAATCGGCAACCCAGCCTTCGCCGGGTGGCGGCGGCCCGGGCGCTCAGGACGCCTTGGCGTTGCCGTCCTCGGACGGCCAGTCGCGGATGTAGGCCTTGAGCATGCGGTTCTCGAAGTCCTGCGAATCGACGACGGTCTTGGCGACGTCGTAGAACGACACCACGCCCATCAGCTGCCGGCCGTTGAGCACCGGCATGTAGCGGGCGTGACGGCCCAGCATCATGCGGCGGACCTCGTCGATCTCGGTTTCCGGGGTGCAGGTCAGCGGGGCGTCGTCCATGACGCTGCGGACCAGCGAGGTGCCGACGCTGCCGCCGTTCTTGACCACGGCCTGGATGACCTCGCGGAAGGTCAGCATGCCGATCAGGTCGCCGAACTCCATCACCACGAGCGATCCGATGTCGCGTTCCGACATGGTCTCCACGGCGTGGGACAGCGGCTGGTCGGGGGAAACAGTGAAGAGCGTGTTGCCCTTGACGCGCAGGATGTCTGAGACTTTCATGGCCGACGTGGAAAGTGGCGGAAGGAAGGGCTAAGCGGCCAACATAGCACACAATGCCCGCCACTCGACAGAACGACGCGCAGGAGACACGCATGCCAGGCCCCTCAGACCCGGGTTTCGATACGTTGGCGCTACACGCCGGCGCCGCGCCCGATCCCACGACCGGCGCCCGCGCGGTACCGCTGCACCTCACGACCTCGTTCGTGTTCGAGAGCGCCGAGCATGCCGCGGGCCTGTTCAACATGGAGCGCAGCGGACACGTCTATTCGCGCTTGTCGAACCCGACCACGGCGGTGCTGGAGGAACGCATCGCCGCGCTGGACGGCGGCGTCGGCGCGATCGCCACGGCCAGCGGCCAGGCCGCGCTGCATCTGGCGATCGCGACGATCGCCAGCGCGGGCGACCACATCGTGGCGTCGAGCGCGCTGTACGGCGGCTCGCACAACCTGCTGCACTACACGCTCAGGCGCTTCGGCATCTCGACCACCTTCGTGCGCCCCGGCGACCTCGACGCCTGGCGCGCCGCGATCCGCCCCACGACCAAGCTGCTGCTGGGCGAGAGCCTGGGCAACCCCGGCCTGGACGTGCTCGACATTCCGTCGATCGCGCAGATCGCCCACGAGGCGCACCGGCCGCTGCTGGTGGACGCGACCTTCGCCACGCCCTACCTGCAGCAGCCGGTCGCGCTGGGCGCGGACCTGGTGCACCACTCGGCGACCAAGTTCCTCTGCGGCCACGGCACCGTGGTGGGCGGCCTGCTCGTTGACGGCGGGCGCTTCGATTGGGAGCGCGCCCATGCCGCCAGCGGCGGGCAGCGCCGCTTCGCCGAGCTGTGCGAACCGTACGACGGCTTCCACGGCATGGTCTTCACCGAGGAGAGCACGGTGGGCGCCTTCCTGCTGCGCGCGCGGCGCGAGGGCCTGCGCGACTTCGGCGCCTGCATGAGCCCGCACACCGCGTGGCTGATGCTGCAAGGCATCGAGACCCTGCCGCTGCGCATGCAGCGCCACGTCGCCAACGCGCAGCGGGTGGCGGAGTTCCTGGAGGCGCAGGACATCGTCGGGCGCGTCAACTATCCGGGCCTGGCCTCGCACCGCGACCACGCGCTGGCCCAGCGGCTGCTGCCCAAGGGCAGCGGCGCGGTGTTCAGCTTCGACCTGCGGGGCGGGCGCGAGCAGGGCAAGCGCTTCATCGAATCGCTGCGGCTGTTCTCGCACCTGGCCAACGTCGGCGACGCGCGCTCGCTGGTCATCCATCCGGCGTCGACGACGCACTTCCGCATGGACGACGCCGCGCTGGCCGCGTCCGGCATCACCGCGGGCACGATCCGCCTGTCCATCGGCCTGGAGGATCCCGACGACCTGATCGCCGACCTCAAGACCGCGCTGAAGGTGGCCGCCAAATGAAGCTGACCGTCCAAGGCCGCGAGGCCTATGCCTACACCGGCGGCAAGCCGTTCGACGCCGCCCTGCCCTGCGTCGTCTTCATCCACGGCGCGCTCAACGATCACAGCGTGTGGACGCTGCTGGCGCGCTACTTCGCGCATCACGGCCGCGCGGTGCTGGCCGTCGACCTGCCCGGGCACGGCCGCAGCGCGGGGCCGGCGTTGAGCGACGTCGAGTCGCTCGGCGGCTGGATCAACGACGTGCTGGATGCGGCGGGGGTGTCCGCCGGGGCATCGGCCGAAGCGCCAGCCGAAGCGTCGGTGGCGCTGGTCGGCCATTCGATGGGCTCGCTGATCGCGCTGGAGGCGGCGGCGCGGCGACCCGCGCGCGTGGCGCGGCTCGCGATGGTGGGCACCGCGTGGCCGATGAAGGTCTCCGACGCGCTGCTGAGCACCTCGCGCGAGCGGCCGAAGGCGGCGATGGCGATGGTCAATGCGTTCTCGCACGCGACGACGGCGGCCAAGCCGTCCTACCCCGGCCCCGGCGCCTGGTTGCATGGCGCCGGGCTGGCGCTGATGGAACGGCTGCAGGACGGCTACGCGGCCACCGGCAATCTCTTCGAGCACGACTTCCAGGTCTGCGATCGCTACCAGCGCGCGCCGGAGGCGGCCGCCCAGGTGACGGCGGCCGGGCACCTCCAGACCCATCTGATCCTGGGCGAGAAGGACGCCATGACGCCGCCCAAGGCCGCCCGGCAACTGGCGGAACTGCTGCATGCGCGCGTGCGGACGCTGCCCGCCGGGCATTCACTGATGACCGAGGCGCCGGAAGGGATGTTGAATGCGCTCCAGGCGGCGCTGGCCTGAGCGCCGCACAGTTCCCTCGGACCTTCCCGAGAGGGCCGCATGACGGCCACGCCAGGAGACGCCCATGAGCACCAGCCCCCTGCCCCACGCGCCGCAGTCCTCCGAGGCGGACCGCGTCAAGGCGATGCGCAGCTTCGCGGAGTTCTATCCGTTCTACCTCGGCGAGCATCGCAACCGGACCTGCCGCCGGCTGCATTTCGTGGGCCTGACGCTGGGGCTGCTGTGCATGGGCTACGCGCTGGCGTCGCAGCGCTGGGGTTTCCTGCCCGTCGGGCTGCTGTGCGGCTACGCCTTCGCGTGGGTGGGGCACTTCGGTTTCGAGAAGAACAAGCCGGCCTCGTTCAAGCGCCCGCTGTACAGCTTCATGGGCGACTGGGTCATGTATCGGGACATCTGGCTGGGGCGGATTCCGTTCTGATCGACCGACCGATCGAGGGCGCGCGCGCCCGATCGTCATCCAGGCATCGGCGCCCGGCGACGCATCCCCTGTCCCGGGGGAGCGTCACGACGGCTGAAAGACGCGCGGCCCATAATGGTCCGCCACCCGTGGAAGCGAATACGTGAGGGAACCGCCGCCCATCGCCGATGCCGATGCCTGCAGATCCTGGCTGGACGCCGAGACACGCGCCTATGCCGACGATCCCTGCAGCGCGCAGGACCGTGTCACGCCGACGATGGCGCTGTTCGCGCGGGTGATCGACGGCGAGCCCAGTGATTTCGGCGTCGAGCTGGCCTGGTACCTCACCGACCTGTGCGGCGAGCTGTGGCGCTCGGAGCAGATCGAGGCGGTGCTGGACGCGGTGATGCCCTGGGTCGGCGCGGGGTTCGGCGAGAAGGCCGCGGTGCCGGTGATGGCCCTGCGCTGCCGCATGCACCTGCGCTTCGGGCGATTGCGGCCGGCGCTGGTGCTGCTGGACCAGATCACGCGCCGCGCGGCGGCCAGCCCCCGACCCGTGGATCAGGCGCACTGCGCCCGCGCGATCGGCGGCGCGCTGTCGCTGCAGCGCCAGTTCGAGCCCGCGATCGACGCGATGCGCGAGGCCCTCCGGATCTTCCGCGCCTGCGGCGACCGTGGACGCTGGGTCGACATCTATGCCTCGATCTCGGTCGCGCATCGGCATCTGGGCCGACGTGACGAAGAACAGAAGGTGCTGCGCGAAGGCCTGGACGTCGCGGTGGCGCAGCGCCGCTGGATATCGGCCTGCAACACCGGGTCCTCGCTGGCCGAGGAACTCCTGATCGACGGTCGTGACGAGGAAGCCGCGACGCTGCTGCGCGACGCCGAGGAATACCTGCGCCTGGCGGGTCCGGGCGGCGAGCGCATCGCCAAGGAGCTCTTCGCGGCGCAGGCCGTGCTGGCCTGGCGGCGCGGGGACGCGGACTCGGCGATCGCGCTGATGCGGCGGGTGGTGGCGGACAGCCACAAATTCTCGATGCGCCGGCAGGTCGTGCATCGGCTCAAGCAACTCTCCCAGTGGCAGGAGGACAGCAACCGGCTGGCCGACGCCCTGGCCTCGCTGCGGGACGCGCACGCGCTGGAGCTGGAGGACACGCGCGTCAGCGGCCGGCTCGACTCGGCCACGGAGCTGCAGCGCATCGAGGTCGCGCATGCGCAGCAACTGACAGCCAGGGCGCGGGCCCATGCCGACGAACTGGCCGACAAGGCCGCGGCCTTGCAGCAGGCGCTGGACCTGCAGCGCGAGATGCAGGCCGAATTGATCGAGCGCAGCAAGCTGGCGACGCTGGGGCATCTGCTGGCCGGCGTCGCGCATGAGATGAACACGCCGCTGGGATCGGCGCTGACGGTGCTGTCCACGGTCACGGAGCTGAACGCCTCGCTGGTCGACCGGCTGGCGTTGGGCTCGGTGTCGCGCCAACGCTTCACGAGCGATCTGACGCGCTGTCAGGAGAGCGCCGAGCTCGCGCGGCGCAACGTCGAGCAAGCCCTGGCCCTGGTGCAGAGCTATCAGCACATCGACGCCCGTCACGCGGCGGAGCCGACGCGGCAGGTCGCGCTCGCGGCGTTGGTCGAGGCCGCCTGGCAGCGCGCGATGTCCCCGGACACGGCGCTGACGCTGTGGTGCGAGACCGACCTGGAGCTGGCCTTGCCCGCCGAGGCGCTGACCGAGGTGATGCTGCAGCTGTTCCAGAACGTCGAGCGCCACGCCTATGCCGCCGGGCAGGCCGGCGTCGTCGAGGTGCAGGCGCGCGTGATCGACGGACTCGTCCGGCTGAGCGTGACCGACCATGGCCGCGGCATCGCGCCCGAGCTGTTGCCGCGGGTGTTCGACCCCTACGTCTCCACGCAATTCGGACGCGGACGCAGCGGCCTGGGGCTCTTCGTCACGCAGATCACGGTTATCCAGCGACTGCGCGGCCGCATCACGGTGGAGTCGACGCCGGATCGCGGGTGCCGGCTGGAGATCGAGTTTCCGACGGCCTGAGCGGGCCGGCGCCATCTGCGCCATCTGCGCCATCCGCGTCATCGCGTCATCGCGTCATCGCGTCATCGCGTCATCGCGTCATCGCGTCATCGCGCCAGGATCGTGTTCTTCCTTCACAGTCCAGGCGCGCCGGCGAGTCACGCCGATGCGGGGTTCCGTCCGAGAACCCGTTCGCGTTAGATTCGCGCATCGATACTTGGAGTCAACGCCATGCGCTGCTTCATCGCCGCCCTGATCGCGGCCCTTCTTTCCTCGCCGATGGTCGCGCGGGCCGAGGATTCACCGCTGGAGCAACTGAGCTGGCTCGCCGGCTGCTGGGCCGCCGAGAACGGCGAGGCCGGCTCTGTCGAGCACTGGCTGCCGCTGGCCGGCGGCACGATGCTGGGCATCGGCCGCACGGTCAAGAACGGCCGCACCGTCGAGCACGAGTTTCTGCAGATCCGCCTCAACGCCGAGGGTAAGCCGGTCTACATCGCATTGCCGTCGCGCCAGAAGGAAGCGACGTTCGTCGCGACGTCGATCGGCGACCGCGCCGTCGTCTTCGAGAACCCGGCGCACGATTTCCCTCAGCGGATCAGCTACCGGGCGGTCGGGGACGATCGCCTGGCCGCGCGCATCGAGGGGCTGCGCAACGGCGCGGCGCGGGGGATCGACTTCCCCATGAAGCGGGTGAGTTGCGAGGAACCGGCGCACCGGCGCTGACCTCACTTCCTGGCCGACGCCTTCGACTGTCTCGCCGTCTTCGCCGTCTTCGCCGTCTTCGCCGTCTTCGCCGCCGCCGCGCGACGCGCGGGCTTGTATCCCGGCGCGGCGCCGGCGTCCTCATCGGCGTGCAGCGCGCCCACCGCCTTCGCATTCAAGGCGACGGCCTTGTCCGCCGACATGGAGAACGCGGCGATGCCCGCGCTTTGCGCGCCCAGCCGCCGCGCCGCCGCAAGCAACTCGGGCGGCGGCTCCGCCGTCGATCGCGACGCGTGATCGGGCTTGGCCTCGAGCGCTTCGAGGACCTTGGCATCGATGCTCTTGCCATCGATCTCGATCGTCACCTTCATGGCGGTCTCCTTCACCCTTCGCCCTTCACTATTCACGACAGCACGGCATATCGGCCCTCGAAGACCACCGGCGCATTGGTCAGGTTGCGCACCGTGATCCAGTAGGTGCAGTCGTTGCTGTTGGCGCGCTCGACGGCGACCTCCCAATCGACCTGCGGGGCCCCGGACCGTGGCGAGGTCGGCATCATGGTCCAGACCACGTGCTGCGCCGCGCCCCACCCCCAGGTGAACCAGCGAGCCGTCTGATTGGGCTGCAAGGTCCCCGTCCACTGCGAACCTGTGTACATCGTCCTCTCCCGGCTCAGTTCAAGAAGTTGAAGCGCCCTTCGAAGCGCACCGCCTCGGCGGTGAGGTTGCTCACCGTGATCCAGTAGGTGCAGCTGTTGGCGTCGGCGCGCTCCACCGCGACCTTCCAGCTCAATTGCGGCCCGCCGGGACATGGCGTGATCGGCATGACGGTCCAGATCACCTGCCGGTTGGCCGGCCACCCGAAGGTGAACCAACGCTTTTGCGCGCTGGGCTCGATCGTGCCCAGCCACTGCACGCCCGGGCCCCGCACCATGCAATCCGGATACGGCGGTGGGCCGGACGTCGACACGGACCGCAACCGCAGCTGGTTGCGATAGTCGGACAGCACCTGATTCGTCTGCGCGTAGGTGGGATCGAATCGTTGCGGCGCATAGAACAGGTGGAAGATCTCCGGGCCCGTCGGCGTGAGCGTGGGACTCGGATCCCCCTGGGCGCCGGCCCAGGTCGCCTGCGGCACGGGCCCGTCGAACAGCGACGGATCGACCACGTGGGTCTGCACCCCGCCGCCGCCGACCACCTGCAAGGTCGGCGCGACATGCCAGCCCCAGTTGACGACGCAGCCGGGCTTGTTCTTCGAGGCCACGCGCAACGCGCCCTGGATCCAGATCTTCTGCGGCGTCTCGCCCGCGGCCAGCATCAACCGGCACATCTCGTGCGCGCGGCCCCAGCACCCGTCATCCGGGTAGAGAAAGGGGATGCACGGCGCGGCCGGATTGCCCGGGCAGCACACGCGTGTGTTGACCAGATTGAACAGCTCGCGCGCCCGCCCCAATGTCACCGTGCCCATGGATGAATCCTCCCGCTACCGAAGGCGCTCGTCCGCCGGCTTCACGTCGACGATCGTGGGCGAGTCCAGCGTTTCGACGACCCACACCATGCTTTCGTCCTTCTGCGCGGTCCGCAACAGCCTCAGCAGTTCCTTGAAGCGCGGATGGCCGTGGTGCAGGACGTGCACGGCATGCGAGAGCAGGAAGTTCACCTGCATGTCGCCCCGTTCGTTCTCCCGGATGTCACCCACCGGTTGCAGCAGCGGCTGAAGCAACTGGGAGATCCGACGCGTCTTCGCATCGAGCTCGACATAGATCGGACGCCGCTGGTCCCGGAGCTGGCGGATCACGTCCAGCCAGGTCGCGTCCCGCGTCGTGGCCAGGTCCAGCAGGCCCGTGAGTTGCGGACCGAGGCTGACCAGCGCCGGACGGTCGATGCCCGCCGGCCGCGCGGTGCGCAGGTCGGCATGCGCGAGCACCGCCGCGCCTTCTTCGATCGCTTCGACGTGTCCAAACGCGGCGACGACGGCGGCCATGAGGCATCCCCCGGTTGATGACGTCAACCTTGACGAGGGGAACGATATGCGACCCGAAAACGAAAGGACAGGCGCGCATCCATCGGATTGACGATGCCACCCGGAGACCTCGACCGCGAATGCGACGCCGCCTGCCGACTCTTCATCAATCGGGCGTTGCCTCCTTCGGCTTGATGATGACGGCATCCGTGCGTTGCCCATCATCATCTGGTGACCTGTCATGCCGATGGCGTTCCTGTCATCGGCACTCCCACGACGGCCACAGCTCATGTCTCCCGATGCAGTTCCGCAGGCCCACCTTCTTGGAGAGCGTCAATGGAATCGAACGAGATGCAGCTCGTTGCGCTGGTCAATCTCCTGACCGACGCGGTCTATCCCAACCCGGACGACCCCGGACCGATCGGACCCTGGGGCCCCTGGATCCGGGACGCGCTGGCGAGAGGGCCATTGCCCGACCCCTGGCGCGCACGCGCTGCCGCGCAAACCTCAGACGGTCATTGGTGGCAAGAGCATCACCCTGGGCCGCCGCCCTACTGGGGCGCCGTGATCGCGGCGTTGACGAACCTCGCTGGACATGTCGACAACCGCGAGAACCCGTTCGGTGGCGGCCAGCCACGTCCCAACTGGGCGATCAACGCGATGCTGCGAGACCTTGCCTCGCTCAATCCGCAACCGCTGCCGCCGGTGGATTCCGGCATTGTCTTTGCGCGGACCTTGGCCAGTGTCGCCTTGAGCCGAGCACACGAGGCCGGCGCCGAAAAGGGCAGCGACTTGTTGCACCGTTTCTCCGAGGACTGGTGCGGCACCGTCATTCTGGTTCCTATCCCGCTGAAGCCGGGCGACCCGGGCGCACCCCGCCCTCCCCGTCCGCAGGAATCGTTGGTGCTGGGTGCGGCGCTGATTCGCGCAGCCGGGTCCATCGAAACCGTCGGATTGAAGAAGGCTGTCGAAGAATCGGGCCGCCGGATATTCGAGCATGGACTTTCGGGCGTGCGCTGACACCCTGGGAAAGGATCGCCGCGCCATGATCTCGGTGGTCTGCAGGAAGAGGTCGAGAGCCCCTTTGAGGGGGTCACCCCGGGTCGCCCCCCCATGAGCTGTGGGAATGGTGCCGTTCGAACTCGGCTGGCGAAGTGCGGCCTGCGGTTGCAAACTTCAGCAAACCTGAACGCACGGTTGGGCTAGCTGAGCACGTTTAGCAGGAGCTTTCAACGGCAGGTTCGCAGCGGTTGCCTCCATCGGCGAAAAGCCACCGAGTTCACGCTGCTTGGCATGAAGCAGTCGCCGGCACACTCTGCCGGCTGACGGCTTCAACGACCGGTATTGAGAGTACTGCGCTCATCTGGTGCGGCTGCCCGCGGCTGTAGTCGTCGACTCGCGCCGGAATGTCTGATGCTTGCCGGTTCGGAATGGCGCTATCGACCCTGAGCAGTCCTCGGTCCGGCCAATCACCGCGCCGGTTAGCGGTCGCGGAGAGTTAGGCCCTCCAGCGCCTGCACCAGCGCTTCAAGATCCATTCCGGTGTGGCTACTTCCATAAGTACTGCGGCGACCCAGCATGATTAGCTGGACACCTGACGGGCGATCGACGCACAAAATGGTGCTGCAATTTCGCGGCTAGGATGGGTTCATGACCGCCCAGCAATCAATTCAGTTCAAAGCCCCGCGTTCGCTTGATCTCCCCTCTGCACTTACGTTCGCGCAGCAGATTTCCGCTGCGCCAGACGCGGAGGAGTACGTCGTCGACTTCTCGGGCATGGGACACGTCGAGCCTTTTTCGATGCTTTTGATTTCCAGCGAGCTCCGCAATCTCGCACGTCGGAACCATGGGCCGAAGCTGCTGTGCACCGACTTCAAGCAGTGCACATACGCCGCCCATATGGGATTCTTCCGTTCGTTCGATTTGGCCTACGGAAATGCGCCCGGACAAGCTAAGGGCAGCGAGAACTACCTCCCCATCACCATCTTCGATTCGCGCGAAGTCGAGCGAGAAGCATTCGAGCAAGGAATTGAAGTGGGGAACCAAGTGGAGTCCATAAGCAAGCGAATGTCAGCCGTACTCTGCGGCAGCGACGAGGGCGACCTTTTCGACACTTTGGCCTATTCCATTCGAGAGATCATCCGGAATGTCATTGAGCACAGCGGGGCTGAGAGATTTGGAATTTGTGCGCAACATTGGCCCACGAAGAAGCGAGTTGAGGTGGCTATCTTGGACCGCGGCTCGGGCCTCCGGTCAAGCCTTTCCAGGAATCCATACATTGATGTATCGGATGACAAGAAGGCTCTCAATTACGCCTTGATGCCAGCGGTTTCCGGTAAGGCATTTAAGGGCTCTCGCGTCAATACAAAGGGAAACTGGGCAAACTCAGGATTCGGTCTCTACATGACCAACCGAATCTGCAGGAACGGCGGCAACTTCTTCATCGCCAGCGGCGCGACTTCCATGCTTCTAACCAGAGGGCAAGGTAAACGCTACTACGATTGCAGTCTAGACGGCACTGCGGTGCGCATGGTCATCGATACCTCTGTACTCACAGGCCTGCGTGACGCGCTGGGGAGATATCGGGAAGAGGGTTACGAAATTCAACGCAAATACAAGGAGATCGTGAGCATCGACCCTTCGTCGGCATCGCTCATGCTTTCAGAGGATTTCGATGTATCGGTTGTTGACCGGATCCTAGTAAAGCTGAAGCGGGCCCTAGGCTGAAGAGTCGCACCGTCGACAGAGTGCCGCGGAGCGGCCGTTGACGATCTTCCGGTCTTGGCCGAACCCGTGAGTTCGACTGGTCACGTTAAAGCCGACTTCCAACGTCTGGCTCATCCTGCTGGGCCCTCAACTCGATAGGAGACCATCATGGGTAACCGTTTGCTGCAGTGGATGGCTACGCCACCTGCTGAGCGCCAACGTTAGAAGGCAATGGAGCAACTCAAGGACTTCTCTGACAGTCGTCTTGTCGATGGCCGCTGACGCCCCAACTCCTCATGAGGGCCTCCACAGATTGCAGGCGACAGCAAGGAATGCCAGTATCAGCGTAGCCGAGCAGAAGGCGGGAACCACCCAGCCAATCATGTGATTTGCAGAGAATGAAAACTTTTCTCCCCTCGCGGCTTCGGATGCCCAAGATAGTGCGGTCGTCTTGTCGCGTTTTAGCTCTTCGATGATCGGCCGAACTACTGAGTAGGCGCGATACGTAGCAAAGGCCAAAGCCGAGCACGCCGTCCATCCAACGGCTAGGACGAAGTAGGCGGTGACGGCTTCTTTCGTCGCCAGTGTGCCTGCGATCACTGCGGCGTAGACCGCCAGCATGAAGTTGAAGCGGGAGTTCATGAGGTTCTCAAGAAACTCCCGCTCGCGCAGCAGCTCGCCGCGTTCAGGCATCTGTGTGGATGACATCTGAAGTTCCTCCCTGAGGTTGAATCGATCAGTTCTTGGTGCTCGTAGCGACCTGCGGCTTGACGTTCTCGCAGTTCAAAGGCGGCCATTCAACCTAGTGCTCCCCCTCGATGGTTGAGGCTGCTCTGACGGCAAGACCTTCCAATCTGGTGGCCACAATACGAGCAGCCCACGCTACTGTCATCCGCAAGGCAAGGGATCCGCGACCATGCGTGCAGCGGATCGTCGAACAGCCGCCGATGATCACAGCGGTTGCTCAGCCTGTCGGTCGCGAATGACTCTGACCAGGGGCAATCCACTGGGTGACAACACACAGCCTAGAGCGCACCTTGCCCGCAACATAGCGCTCCCCATCCACGGTGCCGCTCAGCCTGAGCAGCAGCCGAAACAGGCGCCCAGAATCACCAGAATTGGGAGCCGCCCCAAAGGCTCTTTCGGTCACAGACGACGGAGTTGCTCGCGTCGCCACTCGACCCGGCGTCGAAAGCTCTTCCGTCCAATCAAGCCCGCGGCAACAGCGCTTTCGCCGCCTCGATGCGCAGCGGCATCGGGACCGACGCATCGTTCATCACGTGGAGCAGGAATGCCCGCGGATCGGTGAAGCCGGTCGCCGGACCACCCGCGACCGCATCCACGCTCGGGGTCGGAGTCGGGATAGGGATAACCGGCACGGCGGGCGCCACCGGCCGCGTCGAGCCGAGCTCATCCAGCGCCGCCGCCCACGCCGGTGGCGTGATGCTCTGCAGCTCCTTCAGCAGGTCGGCCTGACCCTCCGCGCCGGGCGGGATGTCCAGCCAGGGCGACTCGACGAAAACCGGCGCGAGGTCCGCGGCCACGAACGCCGACCACTGCCCTTCGCGCACCTGCGCGGGCACCGGCGGCGCCGAGATCGGCAGACCCGCCGCCTCCACCGACGGAAAGCAACGGACGCGCGACGCCGGCACGGCGCCGAGGTAATGCGCCTTCAGTCCCGCCAGGAACGCGGCACCCTGCCCCGCCTCGCAGCCCGCTTGCAGCGAGAACCACAGCTGGTAGCTGTCCTCGCCAGCGATCGCGATGCCCGGCGCGGGCAGACCCAGGTCGAGCTGCACGCCGCGCCAGACGGCGCCGAGCAGGTCCCAATCCGCCGGGCGGCCGACGTCCAGCACCAGCGCGCGCATCGCGCCCGAGGTGGAGTCGGCGGCGTAGAGACGTTGGAGCTGGATGGCGAGTCGGGTCACGGCAGTCGCGGCAGGCTTGGGGATGGAGGCCGCACTCTACGCGCTCTCAGGCCGCACGTTCGCGGCATCTCACCCCTCGCGACAGGATCAGCCCGCCAGTTGCGTTTTCAGCGACGTCAGCATGTCGTCGGCCATCGCATCCAGGTCGTAGCCCAGTTTCCAGCCCCAGTCGCGCTGCGCGACGGTGTCGTCGATGGACTGCGGCCAGCTGGCGGCGATGTTCTGGCGGAAGTCCGGCGCATAGTCGATGGTGAAACCGTCGATGCGGCGGCGGATGGACGCGGCGATCTGCTCCGGCGTGAAGCTGACGCCGGCCAGGTTGTAGCTGCCCCACTCGGTGATCCGGTCGGCGGGGGCTTCCATCAGCTCCAGCGTCGCGCGCAGCGCGTCGGGCATGTACATCATCGGCAGCGCCTGGTCTTGCTCCAGGAAGCAGGTGTAGCGGCCGTGCTTGAGCGCCTCGTGGAAGATCTCGACGGCGTAGTCCGTCGTGCCGCCGCCGGGCGGCGTCTTCCAGCTGATCAGGCCCGGATAACGCAGGCTGCGCACGTCCACGCCGTGGTTGGCGTGGTACCAGCGGCACCAGCCCTCGCCGGCCAGCTTGGAGATGCCGTAGATCGTCGTCGGGTCCATGACCGTCGTCTGTGGCGTGTCGCGCTTGGGGGTCCGTGGACCGAAGGCGGCGATCGAGCTGGGCCAGAACACGCGCTCCAACTTCTCCGTGCGCGCCAGCTCCAGCACGTTGAGCAGGCCCTTCATGTTGAGGTCCCAGGCCCACATCGGATGCTTCTCGCCCGTCGCCGACAAGGCGGCGGCCAGGTGATAGATCTGCGTGATGCCGTGGCGCTTGACCACGCCCGCCAGCGCGGCGGCGTCGGTCACGTCCAGCATCTCGTGCGCCAGCTGCGGCACGCGGCCCTGCGGCGCGACGTCGCTGGTGATGACGTTGGCGTTGCCGTGGCGCCGGGCCAGTTCCACCGCCAGCTCGGAACCAATCTGGCCGTTCGCGCCGATCAACAGGATCTTGGTCATGGGACTTTTTCTTCGGTCTGCTTGGTCTTTTTGGGAAGGACCGCCCACAGGCGGTCCGAGGTCGGCGTCAACGCCGGCGACGCCGGGCCTCAGCCCACCAGGCCGAGTTCGCGGCCGGCCTGGGCGAACGCGGCGACGGCGCGCTCCAGGTGCTCGCGCTCATGCACGGCGGAAACCTGCACGCGCACGCGCGCCTGCTCCTTCGGCACGACCGGATAGAAGAAGCCGACGGCGTAGACACCCAGCTCCAGCAGCCGCGCGCTCAGTTGCTGCGCCTTGACGGCGTCGAACAGCATCACCGGCACGATCGGGTGGGTGCCCGGCTTGATCTGGAAGCCGGCCTGCTGGATGGCCTCGCGGAAGTAGGTCGTGTTGGCCTCCAGCTTGTCGCGCAGCGCGGTGCTGCCTTCCAGCAGATCCAGCACGGCCAGCGACGCACCGACGATGCTGGGCGCCACGGTGTTGGAGAACAGGTAGGGCCGCGAGCGCTGGCGCAGCAGCTCGATCACTTCCTTGCGGCCGGTCGTGAAGCCGCCCGACGCGCCGCCGAGCGCCTTGCCCAGCGTGCCGGTGATGATGTCGACCTTGCCAAAGATGCCGCGGTGCTCGTGCGTGCCGCGGCCGGTCCTGCCCATGAAGCCGCTGGCATGGCATTCGTCGATGCCCAGCAGCGCGCCGTGGCGGTTGGTGATCTCGCGGATCTTGTCGAGCTGCGCGATCGTGCCGTCCATCGAGAACACGCCGTCGGTGAACACCATCACGTGGCGCGCGCCGGCCGCGCGGGCGGCCACCAGCTGGGCCTCCAGGTCGGCCATGTCGTTGTGCTTGTAGCGCAAGCGCCTGGCCTTGCACAGGCGGATGCCGTCGATGATCGAGGCGTGGTTCAGCTCGTCGCTGATGATGGCGTCCTGCTCGCCCAGCAGCGGCTCGAACAGCCCGCCGTTGGCGTCGAAGGCGGCGGCGTAGAGGATGGTGTCCTCGGTGCCGAGGAAACGCGCCAGGCGTTGCTCCAGCTCCTTGTGGATGTCCTGCGTGCCGCAGATGAAGCGCACCGAGGACAGTCCGTAGCCATGCGTGCGCAGCGCCTCATGCGCGGCTTCCAGCACTTGCGGATGGGCCGACAGGCCCAGGTAGTTGTTGGCGCACAGGTTGATGACCTCGCGGCCGTCCTGCGTCCTGACGATCGCGCCCTGCGGGCTGGTGATGATGCGTTCGCTCTTGTAGAGCCCCGCGTCGCGGATGCCTTGCAGCTCGTTCTGCAGATGGCGATAGAAGTCGTCGGTGGACGGGGCGATCGTGGGGGTGGCGGTGTTGGTCATGCGGGCGCTCCTGCGGCACAATCCGTTAAATCGAACGCGTTCGTTATATCGAACAGCCGTGCAGTATCAGGGAATCGAGGGGCCGCGGTCAAGGTGTGCGGCCCTGTCTCGTGATGCTGTCTTGCCTCTCGCCGCCACAGCCCGATGTCCGCCATTCCTTCCGAAAAGCTAGAACCTCCGCGCGTCGGCGCGACGCTGCAATCGCTGCGGCAAGCGCAGGGCCTGTCGCTGGACGAGTTGTCGCGCCGGGCGGGCGTGTCGAAGTCGATGCTCTCTCAAATCGAGCGCAATCAGGCCAATCCCACGGTGGCGGTGGTGTGGCGGCTTGCCAATGCGCTGCGGGTGGAGTTGTCGGAGTTGCTGGGCGGGGAGCGCCCGGCGGCGCCGCCGATCGAGGTGGTCGCGTCCCATGCCACGCCGGGGCTGTCGAGCCCGGACGGGTTGTGCCGGCTGAGGATCCTCGGCCCGATCGAGCTGGCCGGCAACTTCGAGTGGTACGAGCTGACGGTGCAGCCTGGCGGCGCGCTGGAATCCGCGGCGCACGAGCCGGGCTCGCGCGAGCACCTGAGCGTGCTCGCCGGGGAGCTCGAAGTCACCGCCTGCGGCAGCCGCCACGTCGTCAAGACCGGCGAGACCGCGCGCTACGCCGTGGACGGAGCGCACGCGATCCGCAATCTGTCGAAGAAGGCAGCGACGGCGCTGCTGGTGGTGTTGCACGCGTGATGCACGACAGGTTGCTGATACTTCAGGGCTTTCCGAACTTCGCTGGCTTCAGATAGGTTATTCGACGCGGAAGCTGGAGCCCTGCTCCGCCTATCCGCTGGCCAATCGTTGCAATGGCCGCTCCCATGCCCTCCTTCGGCCTCCCGGCCGCCCCGAAAGTTGGACGGGTCTCTTTCAACGCTGCCGTGCCAGCCTCCTGCTCAACCTGAGGAAGGTGGCGAATCTACAGATGCATGAGCGGCGACGAGGGATTCGCAGGGTCCGAGCTTGACGGTTGCGCAGTCGGCGCCCCCCCACCACACCCACTGTTACTTGACCTCGCGAGCTCGATCGTCACAATCGCCCGATCGCGGAGGCGAGGGAGCGTTCACGGCAGTCAAGGCAGTACATCCATGCAGCAACGCTCAATGAATTCAGAGAAGTCCCACCACATCCCCACCCCGACCCAACCCGCCACCATCGACAGCGAAACGCAGATGAAGCAGCTGCAGCTGCTGGACGGCTCGGCACGCCTGCGCGTGGCGGAACAGCGCGCCCGAGACGGCCGCACGTCGCCGCTGATCGACAAGAACTCGCTGCCGCTGGGCGAGCCGCCCAAGTACGGCATGAAGCCGACCGCCGCGACGCGCCCCAGGCCGCCCTATCGCCTCGCGCTGTTCTCCGTCGTCGCGCTGCTGGCCGCGGTCGGCGGCGCCGCGCTCACGTTCCTGAAGTAGCCGGCGCGCCGCGCGCGATCAGGGCGCCGACGGTCGTCTGCTCCCAGCCGGCCTTGTCCCACAGCATCGCCAGGCCCTCCTGGCGGTCGGCCAGCAGCGCGCGGATCAACGGCTCGGCCATCGTCGACGACGGCTCGCACAGCAGCACCAGGCGCGACGCGCCGTCCTCCTCCAGCCGCCCGACCCAGTCCAGTTGCTGAAGCTGCTGGACGACGGGCTCGAGCTGCAGCGGGTCGACGCACAGGCGTTGCGACAGCGCCAGCGACGTGCGGCCGGATTCGCCGGCGATGCGCGCCGCCTCCAGCTCGCGCACCACGTCCAGCGCCAGCTCCATCTGCATGCCCGGCTTGTTGCGGCGCACGCTCACGCCGCCGGCCAGCGCCGGCGCGTTCGCCGCCAGGATCGCGCCGAGCAGCACGATGGACCAGCCGACGTAGATCCAGATCAGGAAGATCGGCACCGCCGCGAACGCGCCATACAGCGTCGAATACGTCGGCACCTGCTTCACGTACCACGCCAGCCCCTGCTTGGCGATGTGGAACGCCACCGCGACGAAGCCCGCGCCCATCAGCGCGTGGCGCCAGCGTACGTCCGTGTTGGGCACGTAGTGGAACAGCGCCGCGACCGCGCCCCAGAGCACCAGCAGGTCCACGCTGTTGAGCAGCACCACCAGCCCGCGCGGCATGTTGTCGACGTAGTCGCGGCTGGCGGTGATCAGCACGCTGGTCACCGCCAGGCTGCCGCCCAGCAGCAGCGGCCCGAGCGTCATCGCGGCCCAGTACACCAGCACGCGCTGCGCGATCGGCCGCGGCCGCTGCACGCGCCAGATCTGGTTGAGCGTGCGGTCGATGGTCAGCATCAGCGCCAGCGCGGTGAAGCCGAGCACCCCCAGGCCGAGCGCGCCCAACCGGTTGGCCTTGGCCGCGAATTGCGTCAGCGACATCAACACCGGGCGCGCGATGTTGTCCGGGATCAGTGACTTGAGGAAGTATTTCTCCAGCGCGGCCTGGAAGCTGGAGAACATCGGGAAGGCCGTGAACAGCGCCAGCGCCACGGTCAGCAGCGGCACCAGCGAGATCAGCGTGGTGAAGGTCAGGCTGCCCGCGGTCAGGCCCAGGCGCTCCTCCCGGAAGCGCTGCACGAACACGCGCAAGGTGCGCGCCCAGGGCCACTTGAGCAAGCTCCGGCCGATCTCCCGCGCGCTCTCGCGCACCCCATGGCGCGCCACCCTCTGTCTGATATTCATGCTGGCTATGATGCCAGCCATGTCAAGCCTCGACGCGCCCCTGAGCCCTGCCCCGACGCCTCGCACCGAGCCCACCGCGCGTGAACGCGGCAGCCGCAACACCGCCTTCGTCGCGACGCTCGCGCTGGCGCTGCTGTGCCTGGCCTGGGAGCTGTGGCTGGCGCCCGTCGGCCGCGGCACGTTGGCGATCAAGGCCGTGCCGCTGCTGCTGCCGCTGGCGGGCCTGTGGCGCTACCGCATGTACACCTACCGCTGGCTGAGCCTGTTCATCTGGCTTTACGTCACTGAGGGCCTGGTGCGCGGCACGTCCGAGACCGGCATCGGCCAGGGACTGGCCTGGATCGAGGTGGCGCTGTCGGTGACGATCTTCATCGCCTGCGCCGCGCAGATCCGGCAGCGCCTGGCCGAGGCCAGGGGCGCGCCGTGATCGGCATCCCCAGCGGCGCCCCGAACGACGCCGCCCGCGCCGCCCTGATCGACGCGCTGCGCGCGCTGCTCGGCGACGCGCACGTGCTGCTGCCGGGCGAGCACGACCTGGCCGCCTACGAGCGCGACTGGCGCAAGCGCTACGCCGGACGCGCGCTGGCGGTGCTGCGACCGGCCGACACGGCGCAGGTGGCGGGCATCGTGAAGCTCGCGCGCGCGCATCGCGTGCCGCTGGTGCCGCAGGGCGGCAACACCGGGCTGGTCGGCGGCGGCGTGCCGGATGCCTCGGGCACGCAGTTGCTGCTGAGCCTGCAGCGCCTGAACCGCGTCCGTCAGATGGACCCGTCCAACCTGACGATGACCGTCGAGGCCGGCTGCGTGCTGCAAAGCGCCCAGCAGGCCGCGCACGCGGCGGGCCTGTTGTTCCCGCTCAGCCTGGCCGCCGAGGGGAGTTGCACGATCGGTGGCAACCTCGCGACCAACGCCGGCGGCACGCAGGTGCTGCGCTACGGCAACGCACGCGAGTTGTGCCTCGGCCTGGAGGTCGTGACCGCCGACGGCGAGATCTGGGACGGGCTCTCCGGCCTGCGCAAGGACAACACCGGCTACGACCTGCGCGACCTGTTCATCGGCTCCGAGGGCACGCTGGGCGTGATCACCGCGGCCACGCTGAAGCTGCACCCCCAACCGCGTGCGCGCATGACGGCGCTGGCCGCGTGCGACTCCCTGCGGCATGCCGTGACGCTGCTGGACCTGACGCGCTCGCGCTGCGGCGCGGCGCTGACCGGCTTCGAGGTCATGAACGCGCTGTCACTGGCGCTGGTCGCCAAACACTTCCCGCAGCTGGCGCAACCGCTGGGCCCGCGGCCGTGGACGGTGCTGCTGGAGCTCTCCGACAGCGAGGGCGAGGGCCACGCCCGCGCGCAATTCGAATCGCTGCTGGAGCAGGCGCTGGAGCGCGGCGTGATCGACGACGCGGCGGTCGCGGAAAGCCTGGCGCAAAGCCAGGCCATGTGGCACCTGCGCGAATCCATCCCGCTGGCGCAGAGCGAGGAAGGCCTGAACATCAAGCACGACATCTCGCTGCCGGTATCGCGCATCCCCGACTTCGTCGAGCGCTGCGACGCGCTGCTGGCGGAACGCTTTCCGGGCTCGCGGCTGGTGGACTTCGGCCATCTGGGCGACGGCAACCTGCACTACAACGTCCAGGCGCCGGAAGGCACGCCGCCGGCCGACTTCCTGCGAGAGCGCGAGACGGCGGTGAACGCCGTCGTCTACGACCAGGTGATCGCGCACGGTGGATCGATCTCCGCCGAGCACGGCATCGGCCAGCTCAAGCGCGACGAACTCGCGCAGCGCAAGAGCCCGGTGGCGATGCAACTGATGCGACAGATCAAGCAGGCGCTGGATCCGGACGGGTTGTTGAATCCGGGGCGGGTGGTGTGATCTGCCCGCGATGACGCCCCCGCCTGCCTCGTCTCGTTCGTCTCGTTCGCCCGGGTCGTTCGGGTTGTTCGGGTTGCCCCGTCCGCTCGGGTTGCCGCGGTCGCTCCGGCGATGCCGGTCCGCGCGGCCGTTTCCACGGCCGTGGCTGCCCGCCCTGTGCCTCGCCGCGCTGCTGATGCCGGCCTTGGCCTCGGCGCAATCGTCGACGCCTTCGGAGCAGCCGCTGGCGCATCTGCAGCACACCACCTGGACGTTGAAGGACGGCATGCCCGGGCCGGTGATGGCCATCGCGCAGACCACCGACGGCTACCTGTGGCTGGGCACGGGCATGGGGCTGTACCGCTTCGACGGCCTGCGCTTCGAGCGCTTCGAAACCCTGGCCGGCGAGCGGCTGCCGAGCCGCCAGGTGCTCGCGCTGCATGCCACGCGGGACAACGGGTTGTGGGTCGGCCTGCTCGCGGGCGGCGCGGCGCTGGTGCGGCAAGGCCGCGTGCTGCATGTCGACCCGGCCGGCGGCCCGTTCGAGGCCTCCACGCGGGCCTTCGCCGAAGAACGCGACGGCACGCTGTGGACGGCCACCGGCCTGGCGCTGCTCAAGCGCGTCGGCAATCGCTGGACGGCAATCGGACCCGAGTCGGGTTATGGCGACGGCCTGCCGACGGCCACGATGAACGTCGTCGTCGACAGGCAGGACAACGTCTGGGCCGTCACGCCGCGCAACGTGTTCGTGAAGGCCGCGGGGCAGGATCGCTTCGTCGACAGCGGCGTGCCGATGCTGGGCATGACGCAGCTCGCGGTCGGGCCCGACGGCCGCGTGTGGGCCAACGACATGTCGGACCAGGTGCGCGGCGTCGCGCCCCTGCCCTCGCCCGCCGCGACGGGCACCGGCGCCGCCCCGCCCGGCCGCCTGCCGGTCCCCAAGAGCTACTTCATGCCGTTCTTCGACCGCGCCGGCGCGCTCTGGTACGGCGCGCTGGGCGGCCTGGCGCGCATGCGCCCGGGCGGTGCGGGAGCCCCCGGCGAAGCCCCCCAGTTCATGGCGGCGAGCCCCGGCGGCCAAGGCCTGGCAGGGGACCAGGTGATGCGGATATTCCAGGACCGGGAAGGCACCGTCTGGGTCGGCAGCAACGGCGGCCTGGATCGCTTCCGGGGGGCCGCCGTCGACCTCGTCGACCTGCCCGAGCGCAGCTCCGGGATCGCGCTGTCGACGGACGCGGACGGCGCGCTGTGGATCGCCGCGCGCGACGTGCTGCTGAAGCGGCCTGCCGACGGCGGCCCGCTGCAGCCGGTGCCGTTCGCGGCCGGCATGGAATCGCTCACCGCCGCGTTCGTCGACCGCCAACAGCGGCTGTGGATCGGCGGGCGCACCGGAGTGTGGCGGCAGGAGGGCAAGACCTTCGTGCAGATGCCGACGGCGGACGGCGAGCCGTGGGCAGGCGCGGTGCTGGACATCGCCGAGGACGCGCGGGGCGTCCTCTGGCTCACCGCCAACCGCTACGGCCTGAACCGCTATGTCGACGGCAGGCTGCAGCGCATGGGCGGTCGCGACGGCTTCCCCCGCCGCCCGCCCAACTGCATCGCCAGCGACGCCGAGGGCCGACTCTGGTTCGGCTACGGCGACGGCTCGCTGCGCCGCCATGACGGCCAGCGCCTCACGACACTGACCGCCGCCGACGGCCTGCGCGTCGGCGACATCAAGGTCATCGCGCCCAAGGGCCCGCGCCTGTGGATCGGCGGCGAAAGCGGCGTGCAACTGGTCAGCGCCCCCGGCATGCCGGAGATCCGGCTGGCCGACCCCACGGCGCTCGAAGGCGTGTCGGGCATCGTCGAGACCGACGCGGGGGACCTTTGGCTCAACGGCGCGCGCGGCATCACGCGGATCACGGCGGCGGAGCTGCGCCGCGCGCTGGCCGATCCCGCATATCGACCGAAGGCGCGCCGCATCGACCTGCGCGACGGCCTGCGCGGCCAGGCCGAGCAGTCCTGGCCGCTGCGCACCGCGGTGCAGACCCGGGACGGACTGCTGTGGTTCTCGCTGAACAACGGTCTGGTGCGCATCGATCCGGCCAAGGTGCCGCCGGGCGACGCGCCCGCGCCGCCGGTCGACATCCAGCGCGTCACCAGCGGCGGCGACGGCCACCCGGTGCCGGCGGACCGTCGGCTGCGCCTGGCGCCCGGCACCCGCGACCTGGAGATCGACTACACCGCCACGACGCTGGCCGTGCCCGAGCGCGTGCGCTTTCGTTACCAGCTCGTCGGGCAGGACCACGACTGGCAGGAGGCCGGCACGCGGCGCCGCGCGTTCTACACCAACCTCGGGCCGGGCAGCTTCGAGTTCCGCGTCGAGGCATCGCAGGACGACGGTCCATGGAGCGACACGCCCGCGACGATGACGGTGGAGATCGCCCCGACGCTCGCGCAGACCTGGTGGGTCCGGACGATCGGCGTGCTGGCGGTGCTCGCGGAGCTCAGCACGCTGGCCTGGCTGCGCGCGCGGCAGGTCGCCACGCACGCGCGGGACCGCCTGACCGCGCGCGTGCAGGAACGCGAGCGCATCGCGCGCGACCTGCACGACACGCTGCTGCAGGGCATGTACGGATTGATCCTGCGCTTCGAGGCCGTGGCGCGGCGCCTGCCCGGCGTGGAGCGGGCCGCGATGGAGCGCGTGCTGGTCGACGCCGACGCGCTGCTGATCGAAGGCCGCGATCGCGTCGCCGACCTGCGCCTGCCGCCGCCCGACACGGGCCGGCTGGAACAGACGCTGGACGCGCTCGGCCAGCAGTTGATGCAGTCGCATCCGGCGCGCTTCGCGCTGACCGTCGATGGCGCGCCCCGGCCGCTGGATCCGACGCTGTCGGCGTCGTTGTGCCTGATCGCCCGCGAGGCGATCTTCAACGCATTCCAGCACGCGCGGGCGCAGCGCATCGACGTGTCGATCCAGTACGCCGCCGACGCGTTCAGCCTCATCGTCCAGGACGACGGCATCGGCGTGCCCGACGACGTGCAGGCGCGTGGCGGCCGCCCCGGCCACTGGGGCCTGTCCGGCATGCGCGAGCGCGCGGAGCTGGCCGGTGCCGTCTATCGGCTGACGTCCCGCCCGGACCGGGGCACGGAGGTGGCGTTGCGTGTGCCGGCGGCTCGGGCCTACGGTCCTCGCGGCGAGGACCGCGCCCGCGCCCTCGGCGGCCGGTGGCGCCGCTTCTGGCGTCGCTTCTAGCGCCATCTCTGGCGCCGTCTCTGGCGCAAGACCCGACGACTCAGGAGCGCCAGCCGGGCCCGCCCGTCACCGGACCTTGCGTACCTCCGCCTGATCCGGCGACAGGACGCGGCCGTCCCCGCCCTGCGGCGCCATGAACGGGACGGGCTTGCCGCTCTCCTTGTCGATCAGTGTCGAGTGCCGCTCGCCACGCGCGAACAGGTGGCGCTCGCCCCACTGCCGCAGCGCGACGACCACCGGAAACAACGTCGTCCCCTTGGCCGTCAGGACGTACTCCTGGAACGCGCTGCCGTCCGCCGCGGGCTGCGTCCGCAGAATCTCGGCTTCCACCAGACGGCGCAGCCGGTCGGCCAGGATGTTCTTGGCGATGCCGAGGCTGCGCTGGAAATCACCGAAACGCCGCTTCTCGTCGAAGGCGTCCCGCACGATCAGCAGCGACCAACGGTCGCCGAGGACGTCGACCGCCCGCGCGACCGGGCAGGTCTCGGCGATCGGCGGCGTCTGCGATGTCTGCGGCGCTGCGGCGCCGGGCTGGGTGCGCGCGTGTCGTGTGTTCATGGCGGCCTTTCGTGGGCGGACGACCGAAGGGGTTTCTCGTCGATTGGTTGCAGTTTAAAACCATCAACCCTAACATCCGACTGGTTGTAATTTGAAACCACACGCCTGACGCGGCTCTTCCGCCAGTCCGTGACCCCACGCCATGTCCACCCATCATCCCTGCGCGCCCACCGGCGCCGGCGCCGGCGCCCTCACCGAACTCCCACCGACCGCGACACGGCCGCCAGCCCTGCCCAGCGCGTTGATCGGGCTCTTTGCCGTGGCCAGCGGCGCCAGCGTCGCGAACGTCTACTTCGCCCAACCGCTGCTGGACGCGTTGGCGCGGGACTTCGGCATCCCGACGTCGGCGATCGGCGGTGTCGTGACCGCCACGCAGGTCGGGTGCGCGCTCGCCCTGCTGCTGCTGGTCCCGCTGGGCGACCGCGTCGACAGACGCCGGCTGATGGCCGGGCAATGGCTGTTGCTGATCGCGGCGTTGAGCCTGGTCGGGCTGGCGCGCTCGACGACCGTCCTGCTCGCGGGCATGACGGCGGTGGGCCTGCTCGGAACGGCGATGACGCAAGGCCTGATCGCCTATGCCGCGAGCGTCGCCGGCCCCGGGGAGCAGGGCCGCGTCGTCGGCGCGGCGCAGAGCGGCGTGTTCATCGGCCTGCTGCTCGCGCGGGTGTTCTCGGGCGTGGTCAGCGATCAGCTCGGCTGGCGCGGTGTGTACTTCTGCGCGGCGGGCCTGCTGGCGGCGCTCGCGCTGCCGCTGTGGCGCCGACTGCCGGCGATCTCCGCGCGCCCCGTCGCGATGAGCTATCGACGCCTGCTCGGCTCCATGCTGACGCTGCTCGGCACCGATCGCGTGTTGCTGGTGCGGGGCATGCTGGCGCTGCTCATGTTCGCCGCGTTGAACATCTTCTGGAGCGCCCTGGTGTTGCCGCTGAGCGCGCCGCCGTTCAACTTCTCCCACACCACCGTGGGTGCCTTCGGCCTGGTCGGCGCCGTGGGCGCGCTCGCCGCCGCGCGCACCGGACTTTGGGTCGACGCCGGCAGGGAACGTCTCGTCACCGCGGCAGCGCTGCTTCTGCTGCTCGCGGCATGGCTGCCGCTGTCGATGATGGGCGCGTCCCTGTGGGCGTTGGTGATCGGCGTGATCGTGCTGGATCTCGGCGGCCAGGCGCTGCACGTCGCCAACCAGAGCCTGATCCTGCGCGACCGCCCCAACGAGCAAAGCCGGTTGATCGGCCTGTACATGCTGTTCTACGCCGTCGGCAGCGGCCTGGGCGCGATGGGGACGACGGCCGTCTACGCGCAGGCGGGATGGGCGGGGGTCTGCGCGCTGGGGGCCGGAGTGAGCGGGGTAGCGCTGGTCTTCTGGCGGAGCACGCGGGGCGTCCGGCGACGTTGACGGTCCGGTGTCGGGATTCAGGCGAAGGCCGGGACAGGGTGGCCGATGTCAGAGGGGCGATGCTCGTGATGGCGCCGCGGTTGCCTGGGCCTGATGAAAAAAAGGCGCCTCATCGAGGCGCCCTTCCCGTCATCCGTACGTGACGTCGATCAGTCGTCGCCAGCCGCAAGCGCCTCGGTCTTGCGAGCGCGAGGCTTGCGCAGCCCGAAGAGCCACTCGACGATCCAGTACAGGAACAGCAGCCACGTCAGGAACGCCCACGCCACGAGCAAGGTCTGCCCGATGCTCAGCGCCCATGCGCCAGCGGTGCTCCAACGCTCCGCGCGCTTGGGGAAGTTTTCCTTCAGACGCTCGAAGAAGAGCTGGATGCTGTCGTAGAAGCACGGCACCATGAGCAGCGTCAGGAAGGTCGACGTGATCGTGCCGCCGATGATGGCCACGGCCATCGGGCGATAGAACTCGCCACCCTCGCCCACGCCGACCGCCACCGGCAACATGCCGGCGATCAGTGCGAAGGTCGTCATCAGGATCGGGCGGAAGCGCTTGCGGCCCGCGTGCATCAGCGCTTCCTCGCGCGGCACGCCGGCGGCCTCTTCCTGGCGCGCGGCATCCAGCAGCAGGATCGCGTTCTTCGCCACCAGGCCCGCCAGCATGATGATGCCGATGAAGCTCATCAGGTTCAGCGTGCCCTTGGTCAGCAGCAGCGCCACCACCACGCCGATCAGCGACAACTTGAGCGAATACATCACGCCAATCGGCGCCGAGAAGCTGCCGAATTGCATCACCAGGATCAGGTACATCAGGCCGATGCCGGACATCAGTGCGATGCCCATCGCGCCGAAGACCTCCTCCTGGTCCTTGGACGCGCCGGCCAGCTCGATGCCATAACCGGGCGGGAAGTTGATCGACTTGGCGAGCGCCTTCGCATCCTTGGTCACCTCGCCCGGCGAGCGGCCATGCGCGTTGGCCGAGACGGCGATCATCCGCTTGCTGTCCGCGTGCTGGATCTTGGCCGGGCCCTTGCCCATGGTCACGCGGGCGATCTGCTCCAGCGGCACCATCACGCCGGCGCCGGTCACGGCGATCGGCAGGCGCTCGATGTTGCTGGCGTCGACGCGATCTTCCGGCGCCAGGCGCACCGCCACGTCACGCGTCTCGCCGCTCGGATCGACCCAGTCGCCGACCTCCACGCCGGCGAAGGCCACGCGCAGCGCGTTGGCCGCGTCGCCCACCGAGATGCCCAGCGAATTCGCCAGGCCGCGGTTCATCTCGATCTGCAGCTCGTCCTGCGGATCCTGCTCGGACAGACCGACGTCGACCGCGCCCGGCACATCGCGCAGCTTGGCCATGTACTCGGTGGTGATCTCCATCAGCTTGCGCGAGTCGACGCCGTGGAAGCGGATCTGCACCGGCTTCTGCGCGCCGTTGTTGAGGTCGTCCAGCACCACGTACTCGGCGCCAACCAGGCGGGCTACGCGGGTGCGCAGGTCCGCGGCGACCTCGGCGGCGCTGCGCTTGCGCTGCGTGCTCTTGCCGATGTCGACGTAGATCCGGCCGCCGCTCACGTTGACGTACTCGTTCGTGGCCTTGGTCTCGGGCAGTTCACGCGCCAGCGCCGAGCCGGCCGCCATCTTCAGGCGGGCGTACTCGAGGCTGGAGCTGGCCGGGGTACGCACCTCGACGGCGATCGTTCCGGAGTCCGACGCCGGCAGGAAGCTCGTGCCGCCGAACATGTTCTGCAGCGCGATCGCCAGAATGAAGCTCGCCGCGGCGAAGAAGGCCATCCAGCGGCGATGATGCAGCGCCCACTCGATCACGCGGCCATACCGATCGGCCTGATGGTCGAACCAGTCGTTGAAGCGCTGGAGCAGCTTGGAGATGCCCGTCTTCGGCGCGTGGTGATACCCGGGCGGGTCGCCCCAGTACGCCGACAGCATCGGATCCAGCGTGAACGAGATGAACAGCGACACCAGCACCGAGGCCACGACCGTCAGGCCGAAGGGCCGGAACCATTCGCCGGACACGCCCGGCATGAAGGCCACCGGGATGAACACGGCCACGATCGAGAAGGTCGTGGCCGCGACGGCCATGCCGATCTCGGCCGTGCCCTTGAGCGCCGCGGTGCGGCGGTCCGCGCCGCGTTCCATGTGGCGGACGATGTTCTCCCGCACCACGATGGCATCGTCGATCAATACCCCGATCGCCAGCGACAGCCCCAGCAGGCTCATGAAGTTGAGCGTGAAGCCGCACAGCCAGACCGCGATGAAAGCCGCGATCACCGATGTCGGCAGCGACAGCGCGGTGATCAGCGTCGAGCGCCACGAGTTCAGGAACACGTACACCACGAACACCGTCAGGCCCGCGCCGAAGACCAGCGCGTGGATCACGTTGTTCAGGCTGTCCTGCGCGTCGCGCCCGCCGTCCTGCGTGACTTCGAGCTTGGTGCCGGCGGGCAGCGTCTTGCTGATCTCGTCGACCATGTGGCGGGTCGCGTCGGCCACGGTGACCGTGGACGCGTCGCGCGCCCGGGTCACCGAGATGCCGACGTTGGGATGCCCATTGCGGACCGAGAACCCGGTCTGCTCGGCGAAGCCGTCCTTGACCGTGGCGACCTGCCCCAGCCGGATCAGCTCGCCGCCGCTGCGTTTGACGACGATCTGGTTGAAGTCGGCCGGCGACTCGATGCGGCCCAGCAGGCGGATCGACTGGTCCTCCATCAGACCGCGCACCTTGCCCACCGGCGCGGTGGTGTTCTGCATCCGCAGCGCGGTGACGACCTCGGTGACGGAGACGTTGAACTCACGCAGCTTCTGCGCGCTCAGCAGCACCGACAGCTCGCGGTTCAGCGAGCCGTTGACCGTCACCGTCGCCACGCCCGGAATGCCGCGGAAGCGGTCGGCGAGCACGTCCTCGCCCAGGCGCGAGATCTCCGCGTGCGTCTGGCTGCTGGACGACAGCGCCAGCTGCATGATCGGCTGCGCGGAGGGGTCGATGCGCTGGAGCACCGGCTCGCGCATTTCGGTGGGCAGCTTGTGCCGCACCGCCGCGATCGCGTTGCGGACCTCGTCGGCCGCCTCGATCATGTTCTTGTTGAAGTTGAAGATCAGCAGCAGCTGCGCGTAACCCTCGCTCGCGGTGGAGCGCACCTCGGTCACGCCGGAAATGCTGTTGAGCGACTTCTCGATGCGGTTGATGATTTCCCGCTCGGCCGTCTCCGGCGACGCGCCGGGATAGGTGATGCCGACGACCAGCAGCGGCTGCTCGACGTCGGGGATCTGGTTGACCCGCAGCTTGGAGAGCGCGAGCAGGCCAAGCGCCATCAACCCGATGATGATGACCACCATCGAGATCGGCTTCTTGACCGAGAAATTGGAAAGGAACATGGCTCAGTCTCCTGTGGGCGTCCGACGCCGGCGTCAGATGCCCGAAGCGGCGGACGCGGCGGGCGTGGAGAAGCCCGGCGCGGCGGACTTCGAGCCGGCACCGCCCCGCGCGGGGACGGCGGCCTTCGACAGCTCGACCTTCTGGCCGTCGATCAACGTGCTGGTGGGGTGACGCAGGATGCGGTCGTTCTGCTTGAGGCCGTCGGTGACGACATACAGCCCCTGGCGATCGTCGCGCGCGCCCAGGCGGACGGCGGTCTTGGTGACCTTGCCGCCGTCGACGCGCCAGACATAGGCCTTGTCGCCCTCGCGCTGCAGCGCGCCGTCGGCGACCATCAGCGCCGAGACGCTGGTCGTCTGCACGCGCCCTTCCGCGTACAGGCCGGCCACGCCGGGCTGCTGCTGGCCGGCGAAGTCGACCAGCACCTCCACCTGACGCGTGCTGGCGTTGGCGGCCTGCGCGATGCGGCGCACCTTGCCCTGGAAGTCGACCTGCGGATAACCGTTGACGCGGAAGAAGACGGTCTGGGCCAGCTTCAGCTCCGACATGCGGTCGGCGGACACCAGGCCCTCGAAGCGCATCGAGGCGGGGTCCATCACCTTGATCAGCTCCTTGCCGAGCTGCGCCGAGTCGCCGGGCGACACCTTGCGATCGCTGACGACGCCGTCGAACGGCGCGCGGACCTCGGTGCGCTGCTGCTGCTGGCGAGCGGTGGCCGCGCGGGCTCGGGCGGCCACCAGATCGCTCTGCGCGTTGTTGCGGCGGATCTCGGCGTCTTCCATCGCCTGGATGGAGCTCATGCCCTGGGCTTGCAGCGTCTTCAGGCGCTGGTACTGGCGCTCGGCCTGATCGAAGCTCTGCGACGCGGCGCGGGCGGTCTCATCGGCGGACTGGACGGTGTCGCGGATGGCGGTGTCGTCGAGGCGCACCAGCAGGTCGCCACGCTTCACGCGCTCGCCGTTTTCCTTGTAGACCTGCAGGACGATGGCCTGCAGCTCGGCGCGCAGGTCGGCGCGGCGTTCCGGCTGGATGGAGCCGGTGATGACGGGGCCGCTGGCGTACTCGCTGACGCCCAGGGTCTGGACGTCCTCCGGCGCCACCAGCAGGGCGGGCGCGCTGGCCGCGGCGCTGGCGGGGGTCGCCTTCTTGTCACCTTCTGGAGGTTTGCCGCAACCGGCAAGCAGGGACGCGATGACAAGGGCAAGCAGCGACGGACGCAACATTTAGCGGGCTCCAGAGGGGCGTAAAGTTTCTTTTCGTGCGCAAGGCGCAAAAAGGCGCGCAAGCTTAACTTCAATAACCCCACATGAAGGTGGTCATGGCCTCCGTTCGTACGGCGGAATCGGCAGCTCGTCGCAGGAGGGGAACCGGGAGGGGATGGCGGGGGTGGTTTCGGGGTGGTTACATGTGGGTGGGGCCTGGCTGAGCACCCTTACCGAGGGTTGACCTGCGCAACACGCGTTTCGCCCAGCCTCGTTGGGCGCCACTGCGTTGCCAGGATTGCGTCTACAACAGTTCCCGGTCCGACATACCAAAAACGGGTCAAAGATGACACTTCGCCCTATCAATCAGGGTCATTGCTGGCAAAACTCGACCTGAAAAGATCATCACCTCCAACTTCTGAGGTGAGAAATGGCAAATCTTCGCGTCAATCAGTTCACCGACGGCGCCAGCGGGCACGTGAATGTGACCCTGACCTGCAGCAGCGGCACGTTCACGTTTGGCTCCAACCTTTCGCCACAGTCTGGCCCACAAGATGAGAGGGAGGCAACGAGGCTGCGGATCATGGCGCACCCTGCGGACTACAGCTTCAAGGATCTACAGATATCCGACGATGCCTGCATTCGCGCGGTCGATTATGCGCAGCGAACCATCGCGGCAGCGCGCTCGATGCCCGCCCCCAGTTATTCCCCTCTATGCGGGAACTGCGTGGATTTCGCGGACCTTCTGCTTATGCATGTAGGACAATCGCCGTTCTCCATTGGAAACTTCTTGAAGAGTGGCTCACTCGCGGACAGCTATGCCGAGCTATCCCGCTTCATTTGCACAACCAACCGGGAGTCGCTCATGTATTCCACGCCTGACGCTCCGATCGGAATCTCGGACGGAAGCGCAGTGGAATCATTGTTCCAATCTACCTATGAACGAACGATGGATTGGGGATTCACTGGAGATCTCCTTCAAGCCATGGATGCTCTGCAGAATCAGATCGGCTTCTCAATCAACGAGCGCTTCTTCACCGACTTCTACGACGAATGGCTGGCCAATGGTGGTTCGCCCATTGCAATTGATCTGAATGGCGACGGCGTGCGAACAATCGCGCTTCCCGACTCCAACGTCAACTTCGACATCACAGGCGATGGCCTTGCGGAGCGGACTGCCTGGCTAGACAAAAACGATGCATTTCTGGTGCTCGACCGCAATGGCAACGGATTGATTGACAATGTCGGAGAGATGTTTGGAGGGCTATTGCGCGGAGAGGGTTATGCTGAACTCGCGCTGCTTGACGAAGATTCAGATGGCGCTCTTACCAGAATGGATTCGGGGTTCAAATCACTCGCTTTGTGGCGAGATGAAAACATGAACGGCCGCACAGACCCAGGCGAGTTGATAGACATGCGCGACGCAGGCATCGACTCTTTGAGCGTGAGATATCGATCCACTTCGGATGTCGATCACGGAAACCTGATCGGAGAGCGTTCAGAAGCGTCAGGTTCTACAGTGCGGGATATGGCCGACATCTATTTTCAGTATTCTCGCCAACGACAACACACCGACAATAGATCAACTTCAGACGAAACCGCCATGGCGAATCATCGGATCGTAGGCAGTCATGTACCCACAGACACACTGCAGATCAACCACTCGGACACTGCAATTCTTGCCATTTAAAGCCAACAGATCTATGAACAGAATAAACATCTTCGGCGCTCGAGTCGTGCTTGCTGTCATGGCCCTCTTGCCCGGAATCGCCTGCTCATCGACAGACCGCTTCGCTGTCGCAATGAGCATCACCGACGCCATGCAACAGGCGGCGGCGTTGAAGATATCGGGCAGAAACTACAGCGACAGTCAGGCGGATGCGATCAGGAATGCAAAAGGGGCTGAATTCAAGAAGATATTCAGCGACCTGCCCGAGGCTGCACTCTGCTCGGATCAGCAGACCGGCCAGGACTGGCTCGCCAACCGGTGCAAGTTGCTCGCGACCGAAAGCAGCGTCGACGCCTGCGCAAAAGACAACGGCTGCATTCGCTTGAGGTTCGCGGCCTTCGCGCGCGACCCGGCGATCATGGCGTCAATGAAGGAGGCCGTATCCGCTCCTCTGAAGTTTCTCCCCGCCGCGGCGCCGGTGGACGCCCATACGCCCGGCCTCTCGCTGTCCACTCGTTCGGCTGTGAGCGCGGCACGCAAGGCCAGGCCCGGCCGGGAACTGAAAGCGCTGGACGACGGCACCTTCCAGCTCACGTACTAGCGCGAGAGCCGCTAATCTGCCGGCCTCTTCCACCGTGTCGCCATCAGGAGGCCCCGCTTGTTCTCTCATGTCTTCATCGGCGTCAGCGATTTCGAGCGCGCCCTCGCCTTCTATTCACCGCTGATGTCGGCGCTCGGGATCCAGCAGCGATTCTGCGATCCAGGCCGTCCGTGGGCCGGCTGGCAATCCTCGCCGCGGCCGCTGTTCCTGATCGGCCGCCCTTTCGATGAATCGATGCACGCGCCCGGCAACGGGCAGATGACGGCATTCCTGGCGGAGAGCCGGGCCGTCGTAGACCACGCCCACGCGGTGGCCGTGGCCCATGGCGGCCAGTCCGAAGGCGCGCCCGGCTTGCGGCCGGAGTATCACGCGGACTACTACGGCGCCTACTTCCGCGATCCGGATGGCAACAAGCTCTGCGTGGCGTGCCATTCAGCGGAGGCCCGCTGATTCAAGGTCGATCGCGTCTCTGATGAGGAGGATGAAGGGATAGCGAATCGACCTTCCGCGCGCCAGCCCGGCTCAAGGGGTCACGCCTGAAGCCGCGGGGTTCTTCTGACCAGGCTCGTTGAGCTGCCGCGCGCCCGCGCTGTCCGGCGCGAAGCGCGGATCGCCTGGCGCCAGATGCGATTGATAGACGAGGGTTCCCGCGCACACCGTCGCGGCCACCAACACCCGCGTTCCCATCGGCAGCACGCCGATCGGCAGCCAACGCGTCGCGGCGAGCAGCATGAAGGCAATGACCGCGAATCCAAGGCCCATGCCCAACCATCGCTGCACTTCGACGGTCGCCACCTCTTGATTCAGCGCGCTCGTCTTCCAGATCGCGTAATAGACACCCGTCGCGATGATCGCGGCGGCCATTACTGCCACGCGAATGCCGTTGTTGATGGTGCTGGTCATGGCCGCTTCCAAGGATTCCAATTGCTCGATGGGGGCGGATTCTGCCTTGGGGGCTCGCAGCGAGTTTTCTGGAGGGCGCTGTCGGCGCCCCTCTCACCTCACTTGAACTTCAACTCCTGCAGCAGCATCGAACTGCCGATCTCGCGGAACTCGAATCGGTCGCCTGATTCCTTCTGCATCTGCGCTTCGGTCTTCTTCTTCCACGCCAGGTACTCGTCACCGCGCTTCTCGCCTTCGGGGCCGCTGGGCAGGCGCTCGGTCATGACGAGCAGGTACAGGTCGGGCTCGCCCTTGCGCGGGTAGACGTTACTCAGCACCGTGTACGACTTGATCCAGCCCTTGGACTTCGCGAACTCCTGGTCCGCCTTCCACTGCGTGGCCAGAAAGCCGGCGTAGGTGAAGGCGCCACCGTCCTTCAAATGCACGCCCGTGATCTCCCAATACTCGCCCATCACCATCGGCCAATCGCCAGCCAGTGCGCCGGTCGGCGTCATCAAGGGAACGAGAGAGACGCTCGCGGCCAGCAAAGCCTTCATGACGATCTGCTTCATCGCATCCTCCATTCGGGGGTCGGGTCGAGGAGCCGAAAGTAACAGGTCGTTGCTGTGCTGAAAGCCCCTAGATCGTTGACCTCACGACCGTCGCGGCGCTGTCACCACCCCGCAACCTCCAGCAAAGAACATGACACGCATCCCTCACCTTGATCGCTGTCATGTCGCTCTTCACCGTCACGCCTTCACCCCTGCCCGTCCGCCGCGCGCCGCGCCTGGCGCTTCTGGCGCTCACCGCCGCCGCGCTGCTCGCCGGCTGCAACAACGATGACGACGAGACAAGCACCGACGTCACCATCTCCAGCCTGCGCCTGATCGGCCAGCAGGTGCTGCCGCGGCGCATGGAGTACCAGGGCACCGTCGTGGGCGGCCTGTCCGGCATCGACTACGACGCCAAGTCGGACAGCTACCTGCTCATCAGCGACGACCGCACGACGACCGACTCGTCCAACGCGCCGCGCATGTACACGGCCAAGCTGACCTTCGACGCGAGCACCTTCAGCGCGGTGCAGTTCACCGGCGTGGTGACGATGAAGCAGCCCGACGGCAGCGTCTATCCGAAGGTGCCCGACGCCAAGGTCGCCGATCCGGAGTCGGTGCGCATCGACCCCGTCAACGGCAACTACGTCTGGCTCAGCGAGGGCGACCGCACGCTGACCAGCACGCCGCAGCGCATCATCAATCCCTTCATCCGCGAAGTGACGCCACAGGGCACGCACGTCCGCGAATACGCGCTGCCGTCGATGTTCACGATGAGCGCCAACAACACCGGCCCGCGCGGCAACCTGGTCTTCGAGGGGCTGAGCTTCTCGCCGGACATGAAGTCCGCCTGGGTGTTGATGGAAGGCGCGCTGCTGCAGGACGGCAACGCGCCGACGACGACCACCGGCAGCGCGTCGCGCCTGACGCGCTTCGACCGTGCCAGCGGCCAGGCCAACGCGCAGTACCTCTACCCGATCGAGAAGGTGCAGGCGACGCCGGTGCCCGCAGACGCGTTCACCGTCAACGGACCGACCGAGATCCTCGCCCTGTCCGCGACTCGATTCCTGGTGCTGGAGCGCAGCTTCTCGGTCGGTGTGATCGGCAACCAGGTGCGGCTCTACGAGATCGACACCGCCGCCGCCACCAACGTGCTCACCGCGGCCTCGCTGACCGGCGCGACGCCCGTCACCAAGCGCCTGGTTCTGGACTTCGAAACGCTGAAGACGCAGCTTGGCGGCATCGCCAACCTGGAAGGCATCACCTTCGGCCCGAAGCTCGCCAACGGCCGTCGCAGCCTGGTCGTCGTGGCCGACGACAACTTCCCGACCGCCGACTCGGCGACCGACCGCAACCAGATGCTGGTCTTCGAGATCCAGCCCTGATGCGCGGATGCTGACGCCGGCGCCCCGGACGGTCCGATGGCGACGGGCCGTCCGGGGCTGCTCGCCTTAAGTCAGACGCCGGAACTGCAGCGCCTGGATCAGCGTCGCATCCCCTTCCCGCGTCAGGGTCTGCCGCACCACTTCGGCGCGGCCGTCGGCCGCCAGCCGCTGGATCTCGCGCGCCGCGCTGTCGAAGACCAGGGGATGCTCCAGCCCGGAGCCGGCATGCGGGAGCTCGGTGAGCTCGCCGGGCGAGGAATCGAGGAACACGTCCATGGCGATGGAGTTCATGAGGACCTCTGCTGTTTTGGGCAACCCTGCCACTCTATGCTGCAGCGCAGCAACTTCAATGCGGGTTGCATCAAGTTTCATTGCCGCGCCCGCTGGCGGGCGATGAGCGACCGCCGGGCCCCTGGCCCGAGCACGCCCCGCATCGTTCCCGGCAGCCGGCACGACGCCGGCGCCCAAGCCTCTCATGACCCGGCCGTCCTCGCCTATCCTGGGGTTTCCCAATCACCCGAAGGAGCCGCGATGAAACGACCGCCCCCTGTGCTGTTGCTGCTCGCGCTGGCCGCCCCGGCCTTCGCCGCCGAGCCCGGTCCCGCCTGCGCCGCCAAGCGCGCCAGCATCGAGACGCAGATCACCGAAGCCAAGGCCCACGGCAACAAGCCGCAACTGGCCGGCCTGGAGCGTGCGCTGCGGGCCACGAAGGCCCATTGCACCGATGAAGGCCTGGCGCGCGAGCGCGAGGCCCGCATTCGCAAGGCGCAAAAAGAGGTGACGGCCCGTGAGGCCGACCTGGCCAAGGAGCAGCAGGACGGCAACGAGAAGAAGATCGCCAAGCGCAGCGCGAAGCTGGACGCCGCCCAGCGTGAGCTGGAGGAAGCGCAGAAGCCGCTCGAACGCTGACACGCATGACTTCAGGAAGGAGGCTCGACGCTTAAGTGATAATGCATTCGCATTAACGTTTAAGCATCGAGACATGACTTCACCCCTGCACGCCCGCCCTTTCCTCCGCCTCCCGGCCCGTCTCCAAACCCGCCGCCCGACGTCCGCGCCCGCGCTGAGCCCCCTTGCCCTGGCCTTGGCCCTGTGCGGGCAGGCCGCCCAGGCCCAGGACGTCGACCCCACCCGCACCGCCGCCGCCGAGGAAACCCGCTCGAACGACGATCGGGCGCGGGCGCTGCATCGCGTGGAGGTCAACGGCCGCGGCGGCGCCGCCAGCGCCCGCCAGCCGGGTGACCGATCCGAGCTGACGCTCAAGCCGGGCGCGCTGCCCACCGCCGTGCAGCACATCAGCGACGAGGACATCAGCAACACCAACATCGGCCGCGACATCTCCAACGTGTTCCGGCGCGTGCCCGGCGTGCTGGCCAACAACATCGACCAGGGCGAGACCGGCAACGGCTTCCGCATGCGCGGCTTCGCGACGCAGGGCACGCATGGCGCCGACACCGCCGTCTACGTCGACGGCGTGCCGCAGAACGTGCCCTCCAGCCAGGGCGGCGCGGGCCACGGGCCGGTGTTCCTGGAATGGCTGACCGGCGACATGATCGGCGGCATCGACGTCGTCAAGGGGCCGATCTCCGCGCTCTACGGCGACCAGAACCGTGCCGGTGCCGTGGACATCCGCACGCGCGACGGCGGTGCCGCCACCCCCTCCAGCATCAGCGTCGGCCTGGAAACCTACGGACTGCGCCGCACATCGCTGGTGTTGTCCAACACGCTGGCCACCCACGTCGCGCCGATCGATTCGCTGCTGATCGCCGACCTCTACCGCAACGACGGCTACCGGCGCGCCTCCTCCACCGATCGCGACACGCTGTTCTGGAAGCTCTCCACCCGCCTGGACGACGCCCGCTACAGCCTGCGCTTCACCCGCTACGTGGCCGACTTCCAGGCCGCCGGCTACCTGCTGCTGCCCGACCTCGACAAGGGTCTGGATCCACGCTCGACGCAGGCGGACAACCCCGGCTTCGGCAACGCGCGCCGCAGCAGCCTGGTCTTCAACCGCGCGCCCGCCGACGGTGAAGGCGGTTGGTACGCCACCGCCTACGCGGAGACCCTCGAGCGCACGCGGGGCATCACCACCAGCGCCACGCAGCACACGGTCGGCGTGGACGACCGCGACATCTTCGGCGCCCGCCTGTCCAACAACGTCCGGCTGGGCGACGACGCCGCGCTGATCGTCGGCGCCGAGGCGCGCCGGGATCGCGGCGACGCCTACCGCCGCATCGACGTCAACCGCGCGCCGAGTGCCAACTACGTCAACGCGCAGGATCTGGACCTGCTCACCTACGGCGTCTTCGCGCAGGGGCAATGGCGGCCCGCGCGCGACGTCAAGCTCAGCGCCGGCGTGCGCCATGACCGCTTCGACTACGACATCGACAACCTCAAGCTGCCCGCGGCCAGCACAACCTATCGCCGGGGCGTCACCACGCCCAGGATCGGCGCGTCCTGGACGGTGATGCCGGAGCTGGAGCTCTTCGCCAACGTGGCGCAGGGCATGCGATCGCCAGCCGCGGAGCAGATCAGCGGCAGCGGCGCCACCGGGCCGCTGGGCGCCGCCGGAGGCATCGTCAGCGCCGTGGCGCCGAGCAAGGTGCGGTCGTACGACCTGGGCTTCACCACCGCGCCGCTGGCGGGCTGGACGGCGTCCGGCTCGGCCTACTACATCCAGAACAGCGATGAGATCGTCGGCCAGCCCGACGGGTCCTTCAAGTCGGTCGGCGACACCACGCGCAAGGGCTTCGAGCTGGAAACGCGCTGGCAAATCAGCGGCTCGACCCGTCTGTATGCCAGCCTCGGCCGCATCCTCGAAGCCAAGGTGAACAACCCGGCCGCCAACACCGGCGCGCAGCTGTCGGTGCCCGGCCGCCAGCTCAAGGGCGGCATCCAGCACCGCCGGGCGCTGGGCGACGGCCAGCTGACGCTGAACGCCGATGCCTACCTGATCTCCGACATCCCTTACTACGTCGGCACGCCCGCCACCCAGGAGCGCGAGATGCCGACCTACATCCGCTACGACCTGCGCGCCAGCTACGACTGGCGGCAACTGCAGATGTCGGTCTACGCCGTGCTGCAGCCGCAGCGCTTCGGCACCGAGATCGCCTACGGCAGCGCGGCCGGCCTGATGATCTCGCCGGTACCGCGCGGCACGGTCGGCGCGTCGCTGCGCTACTTCTTCTGATGAGCACCGCGCCCATCCTGGAGGCGCGCCGCCTCGTCATCCGCCGTGGCGACCGCGTCACGCTCGACGGGCTGGACCTGGCCGTGCCCGCCGGTTGCGTCTACGCGCTGCTGGGCGGCAACGGCGCCGGCAAAACCACCACGCTGAACGCGCTGCTGGGCTTCGTCGCGGCGGCATCCGGCCAGGCGCTGGTGGACGGCGTCGACGCGTCGCGCCAGCCGATGGAAGCCCGGCGGCGCCTGGCCTACCTGCCGGAGAACGTCGCGCTCTATCCCTACCTGAGCGGCGTGGAGAACCTGCAGTACTTCTGCGCGCTGTCGGAGGTCCGACTCGACGCGGAGCGGGCCCGCGGGCTGCTGACGGCCGCGGGACTGGCCGTGGAGGCGCAGGGACGGCGCGTGGCGGGGTACTCGAAAGGCATGCGCCAGAAGGTGGGCCTGGCGATCGCGCAGGCCCGGCAGGCCCGCGCGATGTTGCTGGACGAACCGACCTCCGGCCTCGATCCGGCGGCCGCCAACGAGTTCGCGCAAAGCGTGCTGGCGGCGCGCGCCGCGGGCATGGCCATCCTGATGGCGACGCACGACCTGTTCAACGCCCTCCAGGTCGCCGATCGCATCGGCATCCTGCGCGAGGGTCGCCTCGTCGCCGAGCTGCCGGCCCGCGACGTCGCGCACGACGAACTGGAGCGCATCTACCTGCGCCATGCACGGGACGTGGCGCCGTCGAGAGTCCATGCCGGGACGGAGACGGAGATCGCGCCAACCCCAACATCGGCAGCGGCAACGGCAACGGCAACGGCAACGGCAACGGCAACGGCAACGGCAGCGGAAGCGGAAGCGAAGGCGACGGAGAGGACCTCGCCATGATCGCCGCCGTCACGCTCGCCGAGACCCGCGCGCTGCTGCGCGACGGTCGATTGTGGGGACTGGGTCTCGCGCTGATGCTGCTGTTCGTCGTGATGCTGGCCACCGCGTCGCAACAGCGGCAGCGCGCGGAGCAGGAACGCCATCAGGTGGAGCTCGCCGCCCGCGCGCAATGGGACCATCAGGGCGAGAAGCATCCGCACCGCGCGGCCCACTTCGGCCTCTACGCCTTCAAGCCCCGGTCCGCGCTGGCGAGCCTGGACCCCGGCATCGACGCGCATGCCGGCCAGGCGCTGTGGCTGGAGCCGCACAAGCGCAACCTGGCCTTGTTCGCGCCCGCCGTCGATGCCGCGCCATCGCTGGGACTGGGCGATCCCGTACCGGCGTTCATCCTGCTGGCGCTGGTGCCGCTGCTGGTCGTCTTGCTCGGGCACGGCTCGGTCACGCGAGAGCGCGAGACGGACACGCTGCGCATGCTCCACGCCTGCGGCATGCCAGGGCGCCCGCTGCTGGTGGGCAAGTGGCTGGGCCTGTCCGCCGGTCTGGCGATCGTGCTCGCGCCAGCGCTGGCAATGGGCGCGTGGCTGATCGTCGACCGCCACAACGTCCTTCAGGCCGCGCTGCTGCTGGCGGCGCTGGTGACCTACCTCGGCATCTGGGCGGCGCTGACCGTCCTCGTATCAGCTCGATGCCAGACCTCGCGCGGCGCGCTGCTGGTCCTGATCGCGCTGTGGGTGGGTGCCGTCTTCGTCGTGCCGCGCCTGGGCGCCGCGATCGTCGAGCGCATCGACCCGCTGCCCACCGGCGAGGCGTTCTGGTCCGCCATCCATCGCGACATCGAGCAGGGCCTGCCCGGCGACAGCGACGCCCGCCAACGCCTGAAGGCCTTCGACGCCCGGCTGCTCACGGAACATGGCGTCACGCGGCCGGAGGATCTGCCCGTGGGCGCCAACGCCAGGCGGCGCCTGTTCCGCGACGCCTACGCGACGCGAATCCACGCCCTGCACTTCTCCCGACTGTGGAACACCCAACTGCGGCAACAGGCGTTGCTGCGCGGCTTGACGGCCGTCAGCCCGTTCCCGGCGATGCAAGGCGTGAGCGCCGCGCTGGCCGGCACCGACCTCGCCCATCGGCGCGACTTCGAGGACGCCGCCGAGCGCTACCGGCAGCGCTTCACCACGCTGATGGACGAATGGGACGCCCAGGCCACGCGCGGCGTGGTGTCCTACGAGACGCGCTACGCGGGCGATGCGCAGTGGCAGGCGATGCCGCCGCTGCGTTACGCGGCGCCCGGCGTCCGTTTCGCATTGAATGCCGCCGGCCCGGACTTCGGCGTGCTCGCGCTGTGGCTCGCCGCCGCGCTCGGCGGCCTGCTGCTGAGCGCAAGAAAGCTGACGCCATGAGCCCCTGGCCGACCCCGCACCATTGGCGCGCCGAGGCGCTGCGATTGCGGCGGCAGCCGCTGGCCTGGATCGCGCTGGGCACGCTGCTGGCGGTGCTGCTGGCCGCCGCCGTCGTCGCCGGACTGGACGCGCGCGCCTGGCGCGAAGACGCCGCCCGGCAGGACCAGCAACTGTCACGGCAGCGGGCGGCGGCGATCGCGCAGTTCCGGGACGGACCACCGGCCGGCGCCGGCGCGGCGCTCGCCACCTACCAGCTAGGCCGCGGCGAGCTGGGCGCCACGCGCATGACGATGCTGCCCGGCCTCGCGCTGGGCCTGCATCGCCTGGAGACGATGCCCACCCGCCTGCGCGTCAGCCTCGACAGCCGCCATGCCGACGCCCGCGACCCCGGCCCGCTGCGCAATCCGCTGCTGACCGACACGGGCCTGCCTGGCCTGCCGGCCATCGTCGCGCTGGTGTTGCCGCTGGTGGCACTGGTGCTGTGCGCGGGCCTGCTGCAGGACGAGCGCGAGCAGGGCCGACTCGGACTGCTGCGGGTCCAGTCACGGCGCGGCCTCTTCCCGGTGCTGGCCGCGGCGCTGGGCTGGCGCCTGGGCGCGCTGTGCGTGGTGGTGGCGGTCGGCACGCTGCCGGCGCTGGCGCTCGACCCTGGCGCCAGCCTGACGGTGGCGCTGCAATGGCTGGTCGCGCTGGTGGCGTTCTGCGCGGTGTGGGTGGGCATCGGCGGGTTGCTGTCGTGCGCGCCGGTCTCCGGCGCGACGGCGATGCTGGCGGCGCTGGGGTCGTGGCTGCTGTCGACTTTCGCCGTGCCCGCCGCGCTGATGTGGGCCGCCGAACGCGAGGCACCGATGCCATCCCGCCTGGCGGCGATCGTGGACCTGCGCGCCGCGCAGCAGGATGGCGAAGTCCGCGAGGCCGCCTTGGCGCAGGCCTGGTACGCGGCGCATCCCGACATCCCGCCGCGCTTGCCGGCGGTCTGGCCGGCCAGCTTCGTGCCGCGCGTGCTGGCGCAGGACGACCGTCTGCGTCCCCTGATGCGGCGCTTCGACGACAGCCGCCAGCGTCAGGCCGCGTCGATGGCGCGGTGGGCGTGGCTGTCCCCGGGGCTGAAGCTGGTGCTGGTGGGTGAACGGCTGGCGGGCACGGACACCGCACGCCACGTCGCCTACCTGCGCGAGGTGGACGCCTTCGAGGACCGGTGGCGGGACCTCCTGGTCCCGCGCGTGATGGACGGGCGAGGCGCCGACGCACAGGCGCTGGCGGCGCTGCCCCGCTTCGAGATGAAGCGCTGACCGCGCGATCCGTCAGCGCGCCGCGACCTTCGTCCTGGGCTCGGGGGGCGTCTTCGCGCCTCTCGTCGCGGCCGCTTTCGTGGCGGTCTTCGTGGCCGTTCTGGTCGCCATCCCGGTAGCCGCCCTTGCGCCGCCCTTCGCGGCGGGACCGGCCTGCGCGGCGGCGCTCCTGGCCGTGGCCCTCGCGGGCGTCGCCGCCGGTTTCCCGTGCACCTTCGCGGCAGCCGGGCGCCGCGCCTTCGCCGTCGCGGCGGCGCAATCGCTGCACCGGCCATACAGCGTCAGCTCGTGACGCTCGACCGTGAAGCCGGCCGGCGCCAGCGCCGTCATGTCGCCCGGGCACTCGTGCACGTCGAAGACCCGCTGGCATTCGGTGCACTGGAAGTGATGGTGGTGCGAGTGCTGCGCGGACTCGTAGCGCGGACTGTCGCCCGGCAGGCTGACCGACGCGATCTCACCCGCCTCGATCAGTTGCTTGAGGTTGCGGTAGACGGTGGCCAGCGACAGGCCGGGCACCTCCGCCTGCGCCGCCTCCATCACCTCCTGCGGTGACAGCGGACGACCGGATTCATCGATGACGGTGCGGATAGCGGCGCGCTGGCGGGTAGATCGTTCCATGGATTTCGGCGGGAGGTCTGGCCTCGATGCGCGGATTCTGGCATGCTCACTAATGCAAATGACTTCTCATTACCAATTGACATCACCTTCGGCGGCGACGAGCCGCCCGCCAGGCAACCGCGGCCTGCCGGGAGGCGTCCCATGCTGATCGGCATGATCCTGGCCGCCTGCCTGTTGAGCTCGGTGCTGAGCCTGGCCATCGCCGCCGCGCTGACGCATCGGCTCTCCTCCGGCATGCGTGAGCGGCTGGTCGCCTTCGCCGCCGGCGTGATGCTGGCCGCCGCGCTGCTGGACCTGCTGCCCGAGGCACTGGCCTCGACCAGCGAGCCGCAACAGATCCTCGGCTCGGTGCTGGCGGGGCTGCTGCTCTTTCACCTGATCGAGCGCTGGTCCCGGGACCGCCGCGCGCGGGCGCAGGCACCGGTCGCGGCGGCGCCGCCCGCGTCGGACAGTCTCCGCGGCGCGCCCTGGACCGTGCTGATCGGCGACGGCCTGCACAACTTCGTCGACGGCGTGCTGATCGCCGGCGCCTTCCTGGTCCATCCCTGGCTGGGCCTGACCACGGCGGTGGCGGTCACGCTGCACGAGATCCCGCAGGAGCTGGGCGATTTCGTCGTGCTGTCGGCGGCGGGCTGGCCGCGCCGCGAGGCCGTCCTGGGCAACGCGCTGTCCGGGTTGACGTCGGTGCTCGGCGGGCTGGTCGGCTGGCTGGCGCTGGACGGCATGCAGGGGCTGCTGCCGCATGCGCTCGCGCTGGCCGCCGCCAGTCTGATCTACATCGCCGTCGCCGACCTGATGCCGTGGCTGCACCAGCGCGACGGACGCGGCGGCGCGGCGCCGCATGCCCTGGCGATGTCGGCCGGCGTGGTGGCGCTGCCGATGGCCGCGCACTGGCTGCACTGATTTCCAACCGACGCGGAGTTCCTCCCATGAGCACGCCCCCTCCCTTTCAAGACACCGTCGCGGACGGCGACGAGCCGACGCCTCGCGCTTCGGGCCACGCGCCCGGTCACGTGCCGGGCCCTGTTCCAGGTCACGTCCCAGGGCATGTACCGGCTCACGCGCCAGGCCACGCCCCACGGCGCGCCCGCCGACGCCTGCCGACCACGGTGCTGTCGGGCTTCCTCGGCGCCGGCAAGACCACGCTGCTGAACCACATCCTGCGCAACCGCGAAGGCCTGCGCGTGGCGGTGATCGTCAACGACATGAGCGAGGTCAACATCGACGCCTCGCTGGTCCGTGACAGCGCACGACGCGACGGCGTCGGGCTGTCCCGCACCGAGGAGCGCATGGTCGAGATGAGCAACGGCTGCATCTGCTGCACGCTGCGCGACGACCTGCTGGTGGAGGTGCGCCGGCTGGCCGAGGAGGACCGCTTCGACCACCTGCTGATCGAATCCACCGGCATCTCGGAGCCGATGCCGATCGCCGCCACCTTCGACTTCACGGATGAGCAGGGCCGGAGCCTCAAGGACCTGGCCCACATCGACACGATGGTGACCGTTGTCGACGCCTTCAACCTGCTGCGCGACTTCGACAGCGAGGACTTCCTGTCCGATCGCGGCGCCGTCGCCGGCGACGACGACGGGCGGCGGCTGGTGCAGTTGCTGGTCGAGCAGATCGAATTCGCCAACGTCATCGTGGTGTCCAAGACGGACCTCGTCGGCCTGGCCCAGTTGGAACGCGTCCATGCGCTGCTGCACGCGCTCAACCCGGACGCCGAGATCATCGACGCGCGCCGCGGCGACGTGCCGCTGGACCAGGTGCTCGGCACCGGGCTGTTCGACCTGGAGCGCGCCGAGGCCATGCCGCGCTGGGTCAAGGCGCTGGAGGGCCACGACCACTCGGAGGCCGACGAGTACGGCATCGCCAGCTTCGTCTATCGCGCCTCGCGCCCCTTCGACGCGGAGCGCCTGCATCGCCTGATCTGCGAGCCGCCGCCGGGGCTGCTGCGGCACAAGGGCTACGTGTGGCTGGCCAGCCGCCCCGAGTGGCTGGGCTGCCTGTCCGGCGCCGGCGCGATGACGCAACTGGACCCCGTGGGCCAGTGGAACGTGCCGCCGGCCGAGCGCGGCCAGGAGCTCGTTTTCATCGGCCAATCGCTGGACCGCGCCGCGCTGTCCCGCGCGCTGGACGACTGCCTGCTGTCCGACGAACGCCACCGGCTCGGCCCGGGCCACTGGCGCCACCTGCCCGATCCGTTTCCCGCCTGGGACCTCTCTCACTGAAAACAGGACTTGTCCATGACCGATCGCCTCCCCGCACCGCTGGCCGCATTCACCGCCATGGCGCGCACCGGCCTGCTCGCGTTGACCGCCTCCGCATCGCTGCTCGCCGGCGCCTCCGCGCTGGCGGAAGAAGCGCAGATGACGCACGACGCGGAAGCATCGCACGCGGGCCACGGCGCCCATGAACACGGCGTGATCCGCGTCGACGTGGTCGTCGACGGCGATCAGTTGACCGTCGCGCTCGAGGCACCGCTGGACAGCCTGCTCGGCTTCGAGCATCAGCCTCGCACCGATGCAGAGAAAGCCGCCACGCAACGCATGCTGACGCGGATGCGGGACGGCGCGACGCTGTGGCGCCCCGCGCCCGAGGCGGGTTGCCGCTTCGAGTCCGCCCGGCTCGACTCCGCCCTGATCACGGCGCCAACCGACGGGGCGCGGGCCAACAAGACGCCGGCCGATGGGGCGTCGGAAGCCGGCAAGCACATGGACCTCGACGCGAGCTACACCTTCCGCTGCGCTCAGCCGGCCAGGCTGAACTCGCTGTCCCACACGCTGTTCCGGGACTTCCCCCGGCTGCAGCGCCTGGAGGTGCAGATCGCCGGTCCCAAGGGGCAACGCAAGCGCACGCTGCAACGGCCGGTGGACACGGTGAGGCTCGCGCCATGAGCGAAGCGCCGCTCCTGAGCGTGCGCGATCTGCGCTTCCGCTGGCCGGGCGCCGCCCGCGACACGCTGGACATCCCCGAGTTCACGCTGCATGCCGGTGAATCCGTCTTCCTGCGCGGCCCCAGCGGCTGCGGCAAGAGCACGCTGCTGTCGCTGATCACGGGGGTGCTGACCGCCGAGGCGGGCGAGGTCGCGCTGCTCGGGCAGTCCTGGCGCGCGCTGTCCGGCGCGCGGCGCGACCGTCATCGCGCCGATCACGTCGGCTACATCTTCCAGCAGTTCAACCTGCTGCCCTATCGATCGGCGCGGGACAACGCCCTGCTGTCCTGCGCCTTCTCGCGGCGCCGTGCCCGGCGTGCCGGCGACGCGGGCGCGCAGGCCTCGCTGCTGCTGGCGCGGATGGGGATCGACGCGGACACGGAACGACGCCGCGCCGACCAGCTCTCGGTAGGCCAGCAGCAGCGCGTGGCCGCGGTGCGCGCGCTGCTGGGGCGGCCCGAGCTGGTGATCGCCGACGAGCCCACCTCCGCGCTCGACGAGGACCATCGCGACCGGTTCATGGCGTTGCTGCATCAGGCCTGTCGCGATGCCGGCAGCGCCCTGCTCTTCGTCAGCCACGACGGGCGGCTCGCGCCGGCCTTCAGCCGCGTGCTGGACCTGGCGCGGCTGAACCGCGCCGCCGCGGCGACGGCGACGGAGGCCGCATGAGCGCGATGAACGCGATGGGCACGCTGTGGCGCCTGGCGGCCCAGAGCGCCTGGAACCGCCGCTTCGTGCTGTCGCTGGTAGCGCTGTCGATCGCGTTGTCCACGATCGCGCTGTTCGGCATGGCACGGGTGAAGCAGGACGTGCGGGAGACCTTCTCGGAATCCGTCTCCGGCACCGACCTGATCGTCGGCGCGCGCACCGGGCCGGTCCAGTTGCTGCTGTATTCGGTGTTCCGCATCGGCAGCGCCACCAACAACATCGGCTGGTCCAGCGTGCAGGCGCTGTCGCGGCTGCCGGCGGTGGCGTGGGTGGTACCGATCTCGCTGGGCGACTCGCATCGCGGCTTTCCGGTGGTGGCGACCAGCAGCGGCTACTTCGAGCACTTCCGTTATGGCGACGCGCTGCCGCTGACGCTCGCCCAGGGCCGTGCCTTCCGCGATGCCGCCGAGGCCGATCCGACGCAGCCTCACACGGACATCTTCGGCGCGGTCCTGGGCGCCGAGGTCGCCGCCGCGCTGGGCTACCGGCTCGGCGATGCGCTGGTACTGAGCCATGGCGACGGCGCGCTCGCGGCCAACGATCACGCGGACAAGCCGTTCCGCGTGATCGGCATCCTGGCGCGCACGGGCACGCCGGTGGACCGGTCGGTGCACATCACGCTGGCCGGCATGGAGGCGATCCATCTCGACTGGGTGGCCGGCGCACCGCTGCCCGGCATGGCGGTGGCGGCGGACGATGTCGGCCGGCACGACCTGACCCCGCGCCAGGTGACGGCGGCGCTGGTGGGCCTCAAGCAGCGCAGCGCGGTCTTCGCGGTGCAGCGCAAGGTCAACGCCTTCGGCGCCGAGCCGCTGTTGGCGGTGCTGCCCGGCGTGGCGCTGGACGAGTTGTGGGATGCCGTGGCGCTGGGCGAGCGCGGCCTGCAGCTGATGAGCGGCCTGGTCGCGCTGGTCAGCCTGACCGGGCTGGTGGCGGTGATCTGGGCCGGCCTGAACGAGCGCCGCCGCGAGCTGGCCATCCTGCGCGCCGTCGGCGCCGGGCCGCGTCACGTGTTGGCGTTGCTGGCGCTGGAGGGCATGGCGATCACGCTGATCGGCGTCGCGGCCGGGACGCTGCTCAGCCTGGCGACGGTCTACCTGGCCGGCCCGTGGGTGCAGGCGCACTACGGCCTGCGCCTGAGCGCCGCGCCGCCGCGCCCGGATGAATGGCGACTGCTGCTCGTCGTGCTCGGCTGCGGCTGGCTCGCGAGCCTGCTGCCCGGCCTGCGGGCCTATGCGCTTTCACTGAGCGACGGCCTGTCGCCGAGGACCTGACGATGCAACGACGACATGCCCTGATCGCGACGCTGGCGAGCGGCTTCGCGCCGCTCACCTCGCTCATGCCGCTGGCGCGCGCAGCCACGCAGGGCGCTCCCAGCGTCCGGCCCAGGCCGGCCGCGGGGCCCGCGTCGGGCGCGAGCGCCAGCGCCAGCGCCAGCGGCACGGGCACGGGCGCGAGCGCGAGCGCGAGCATCGGTACAAGCTCCGCCGCAGCCAGCGGTGCTGGCGCCAGCGCCGCCGGGGGTGCTTCCGGCTATCGCGAGCTCACGTGGCGGCATCTGGTGCCGATGGGCTGGGACCCGATGAAGAAATTCCGTGGGATGAACCTGGATCGCCTGGGCGACGCCAACCCTCGCATCATCGAATTGATGGACGAGATGCGCGCCGAGTTCGACAACGCACCGCTGGTGGAGACGCTGGACGGCGATGCGGTGAAGCTGCCCGGCTACGTGGTGCCGCTGCAATCGGACAAGGAAGGGCTGCGGGAGTTTCTGCTGGTCCCCTACTTCGGCGCGTGCATCCACACGCCGCCGCCGCCCGCCAACCAGATCGTCCATGTGCGCCTGGCCCGCCCGGCGCAGAACGTGCGGGCCATGGACACGGTCTGGACCAGCGGCGTGATGCGGCTGGAGCGCGTCGCCACCGAGATGGGCATGAGCGGCTACCGGCTCGACGCCGCGCAGGTGGCGCCCTATCGCGAAGGCCGGCGCTGATGCGGCGCGCGCTGCTGGGCGCGGCCAGCCTGATCGCCGTGCTCGGCGCCGTGCCGCTGGCGTTGAGGTTCCAGGCGGCGCCGCATGCGCGCCTGCCGCCGGCGCCGGCCGCCGCCGACCTGCCCGAGGCCCCGGGCGCGGCCACGCCGGGCTACGACGCCTTGCCCTGGTCGGAGCTCGTGCCGCCCGGATGGGATCCACTGGCGCGTTATCGCGGGCTGGACTTGTCCACCATCCGCGACGGCGACACCACCGCGCAGGCCTGGCAGCAGGACATGGCGCAGGCCTTCCAGGACGCACCGCTGCGGCAGGACCTGGACGGCCGCAAGGTGGCGATCACCGGCTATGTCGTCCCGCTGCAGGTGAGCTGGGATGGGCTGGACGAGTTCCTGCTCGTGCCCTACTTCGGCGCCTGCATCCACTCCCCGCCGCCACCGCCCAACCAGATCGTGCATGTGCGCGCGGCGGCCAAGGTGCCGGGTCTCCACGCAATGGACGTCGTCACCGCGAAGGGCACGCTGCGCGTCGCCCGGGCCGATGCGGGGCTGGCGGTCAGCGGCTACGCGCTGAACGCGGACGGCGTGCGCGAGGCGTCGACCGCTCGATAGGGGTCGACGCCAGGCGTCCCGGCATCGGCGGCGCTCGATGCGCCGGCGGTGGTGACGGCGAGCGATGGGCTGGAAGCGCTCCACGCGATCTCGGGGCCGCCTGCGTTCATCGCCCTCAAGCCGTTCGGCGTGCTCATCGCATTCGTCGCGCTGGCCGCGCTGGCGGCATTCATCACGCCCGTCGCGTCCGTCGTCGTCGCGGCCCAGGCGATGCCGGGCACCGCCGCGTCGCTCCCGGCGTCCGTCGACAGGGCCAGATCGCTCAGGGTCGGCAGCTCCAGGCCGGGCCCCGCCACGGCCACCGCGCGCACCAGCGGCGCGTAATGCGACACCACCTGACCGAACATCATCGCGAACGGCACGTCGGCGGCATCCCGTCCGGTGCCGATGCGCAGGAAGCCCTGGGGGATGCCGGTGGCGGAGGGGTCGAAGAGGTACCAGCGTCCGTCCAGGTAGACCTCGACGTAGGCGTGGAAGTCGGCCGCCTTGGACGGGTCGGCGCCATAGTCGGTGCCCGTCACGAAACGCGCCGGGAGGCTCAGCGCACGGCACAGCGCGATCATCACGTGCGCGAAGTCGCGGCACACGCCGCTGCGCTCGGTCAGCGTCTCTACCGCCGTCGTGCGCGAGGTCGACGAGTTGGCCGCGTAGGTCAGGTTCCGCCGCACCCAGGCCATCACCGCCCGCACCCGCTCATGGCCGAGCGGCAACGCGCCGAACTCGGCGCTCGCCAGGTTGCCCAGCCGGTCCGACTCGCAGTACCGGCTGGGCATCAGGTACGGCAGCACGTCGATGGGCAGCTCGTGCAACGGGGTCTCGCGCACCGTCGCCGGATCGGCGCTGAAGTGCCGGATCGTCACCGTCGCCGAGTACGTCAGGTGCAACGTCCCCGGCGGCGCCTGCACGCGGATCAGGCGGTTCGTCGTGCCGGGCACGGTTTCGCTGCGCCACGGCACCGCCGGCACGAAGCTCAGACGCTCGTCGCTCACGGTCTGCGCCGCGGTCCGGGCGGGCTGGATGTTGAAGAGGAAGTCGCCGTGGGGCGCTTCGATCTGGTAGTCCAGTTCGACGTGAAGGTCCAGGCGGATCATGCGGTCAGGCTCATGGGGCGCGGCTCGATCCGCCGCGCGGCGGCATCGATGGCGCAATGGATGAAATGGAGCTTCGGGACGACCCGCGGGGCCAGCACGAAGGGATAGAAGTCGCGTTGTCCCATCGCGCGGGACATCTCGTTCATCACGCTGGTGATCTCCAGCCAGTCGTGCAGCAACTGCAGGAAATCGGCGCTGGAGGGGCTGTCCGACCGCCAGAGGTGATGCGGCGCGAACGGTCCGTCGCCGCGTCGGTCGGTCCCGATCACCAGTCCGAAACTGGCGGCGGTGTCGATGGTGTCACGCAAGTGCAGGTAGTGGGCCCAGGACTCCGCCCAATCTTCCCAGGGATGCGCGCTGGCGTACGAGGAAATGAAGCGGTCGCGCCAGTCGGGGCGCCGATCCTGCCCGTAGTTGCGGCGCAGGCTTTCCTGGTAGTCGGTCCGCTCGTCGCCGAAGAGCTCGCGGAACGGCTCGTGCCAGGCGCCGCCGGCGATCAGCCGGTCCCAGTAATAGTGACCGACCTCGTGCCGGAAATGCCCCAGCAAGGTGCGGTAGGGCTCGCCCAGCGCCTTGCGAGCCGCCTCGCAGGCGGCCTCGTCGGCCTCGTCCACGTCGATGGTGATGACGCCGGCGCGATGTCCCGTCGTCACGGGCGGCTGACCCGGCATCGCGCGCAGGAAGTCGTAGGCGAGCCCGTTCGCCGGATCGGTCGAGCGGGGCGTGACCGGCAGGCCCAGGCCGAGCAACTGCGACACCAGCCGGCGCTTGGCGCGCTCCAGCCGGCCCCAGCGCTCGGCGTTCTCCGGATCCGCGAGGTTGGGGATGGTGCGGTTCAGCGCGCAGGCCGGGCAGAAGCGGCGGCCGGCACCGTCGATCGCCACCAGCCAGTTGCACGCGGCCGCGGTGGCGAAATTGCCGCAACGCGCGTAGCGACCGTCGCGGCCGTGCAGGAGCCACGTGCCGGCGGACGGCCCCGGCAGCAGGGCATGCATCGCGAGGTCGTCCGCCAGGAAGCCCAGCGGCGCCCGGCAGGCCAGGCATTCGCTGTTGCGGAAAAAGACGCGGTGACCGCAGGCGCATCGGTACGCGCGGGAGGTGACGAGGGGCATGAGACCGCCATGGCAAGGGGCGCGCCGGGGTGATGCGACATCGGTCCGTCACGGGCGGCGGCGATGGGCATGCGAAGATCGCCGGCCCCTTCGTCCAGGAACCCTCGCATGTCCCGCAGCCGTCGCGTCGCCCCGCCCGCCGAAAGCCGACTGGCCTCCCGCTACGCCACGGCGAGCATGAGCGACGCCTTCGCGATGACGCTCGCGGACGACGCCCCGAACGACGCGCTGACCCTGGCGCGCGCGACGCTGGAGCGACCGCCCGGCTGGTTTCTCGCGCTGATCCGGATGCGGGACGCGATGGTCAAGCCCTTCGGCCTGAAGACGGCCACGGCGATGCAGGACGAACTGGCGAAGAGCGGCACGCCGCACGTGGCGTTCTTCCGCATCCTCTCGACCACGCCCACCGAGGTGCTGTTCGGCGAGAACGACCGGCACCTCGATTTCCAGCTGTCCATCCTGATCCGCCCGCAAGCGGGATCGGCGCGGCGCGAGGTCGTCGCCACCACCGTGGTGAACTGCCACAACTGGCTCGGGAAGTTTTATCTGGCGCTGATCCTGCCGTTCCACGTGCTGGTGGTGAAGGCGAATCTGGCGCGGGCGGGGGAGCAGTTCGGGGAGAAGCGCGATCGGGCCTGACGCCCGTCGCGTGCTTCAGGTCCGGTCGTCCAGGAACGGCCCGCTCTCATCCTTCAGCCCAACGCCCGTCAGGCCCAGCCGCCGTGCCTGCGTCAGCAGGTGATGCAGCTTGTACGCCGCCGCGGCGAAGCTCAGGCCCTCGGGGCGGACGTTGGAGATGCAGTTGCGCTGCGCGTCCCGGCAGCCGACCCGCGGCGCGTGCGTGAGATAGAGGCCGAGGCTGTCCGGCGAGCTCAGCCCGGGCCGCTCCCCGATCAGCATCACGACGAAACGGGCGTGCAGCAACTCGCCGACCTCGTCCCCCAGTGCGACGCGCGCCTGCGTGGCGATGACGATCGGGCCGATCGTCCAGCCGTCCAGACGCGGCAGCACCGCGTCGAGCACCGGCGCCGCCTGCTTCGCCGCGGCCGTCGCCGACAGCCCGTCGGCGATGACGAAGACCAGCTCCGGCGGCGGCGCCTCCACCGTCGTCCCTGCCGCCACCGCCCCGATCAACGCGCGACTCTCGTCGGACAGCCTTCGTCCCAGATCCGGCCGGCGCAGGTAATGCGCCCGATCCGGCGCGGCGCTGCTGACCGTCACGACCTCGTGACCGTGCTCGCGCAACACGGCCTCCAACGCCGGCACATCCAGCGGGTGATGCACCGCATCCCGCGCCTGTGCGTGCGCCAGGTTGAAGGCCAGCCACGGCGCGGTCGGCAGCGCGTGGCCGGTCCGGCCCAGCGCGATGCGCGCATTCGTGAACTGCCGCCACGACGTCCAGGGATCCGGCTCGATCAGGTCGCTCATGCCGTCCTCACCCAGTCCCGCGCGCCCGCCAGCAACGGCTGCGTCGGTCCCGCGCGCCGCAGCGCGCCACGCTCGTCGGTGATGCCCATGCGCGCCAGCCAGTCCTCGAATTCCGGCGCGCGCCGCAGCCCCAGCACCTCGCGCGCATACAGCGCGTCATGGAACGAGGTGCTCTGGTAGTTCAGCATCACGTCGTCCGCGCCCGGCACGCCCATGATGAAGTTGACGCCGGCCACGCCCAGCAGCGTCAGCAGCGTGTCCATGTCGTCCTGGTCGGCCTCGGCGTGATTCGTGTAGCAGATGTCGACGCCCATCGGCACGCCCAGCAGCTTGCCGCAGCAGTGGTCCTCCAGCCCGGCACGGATGATCTGCTTGCCGTCGTACAGGTACTCGGGCCCGATGAAGCCGACCACCGTGTTGACCAGGAAGGGATCGAACTTGCGCGCCACCGCGTAGGCCCGCGTCTCGCAGGTCTGCTGGTCCACGCCGTGGTGCGCCTCGGCCGACAGCGCGCTGCCCTGCCCGGTCTCGAAGTACATCAACTGCCGCCCCACCGTGCCCCGCGCCAGCGACAGCCCGGCCGCGTGCGCCTGTGCCAGCAGCGACAGCGACACGCCGAAGCCGGCGTTCGCCTGCTCCGTGCCGGCGATGGACTGGAACACCAGGTCGACCGGCGCGCCCTGCTCGATCGCGGCCAGGGTGGTCGTGACATGCGTCAGCACGCAGGACTGCGTCGGGATGTCGTGGCGCTGGCGCAGCTCGTCGACCATGCGCAGCAGATCGCCGATCGCGGCCGGCTGGTCCGATGCGGGGTTGATGCCGATCATGGCGTCGCCGCAGCCGTACATGAGCCCGTCCAGCATGGACGCCGCGATGCCCTTCGGATCGTCGGTCGCGTGATTGGGCTGGAGCCGCACCGCCAGGCGGCCCGGCAGCCCCACGGTACTGCGGAAGCGCGTCACCACCGGCCGCTTGCGCGCCACGGCGATCAGGTCCTGGTTGCGCATCAGTTTGGAGACCGCCGCCACCATCTCCGGCGTCAGGCCGGACGCGACACGGGTCAGCGCCGCGGTGTCGGTCTCGGCGCGCAGCAACCAGTCGCGGAACTCGCCCACGGTCAGATGCGCGATGCCGGCGAAGGCGACGGGATCGTGGTCGTCGAGGATCAGCCGGGTGATCTCGTCGGACTCGTAGGGGATCAGCGCCTCGTCGAGGAAGCGCCGCAGCGGCACGTCCGCGAGCGCCAACCGGGCCGCAGCGCGCTCGGCCTCGCTGGCGGCGGCGATGCCGGCGAGCTGATCGCCCGACCGCGGCGGGCTGGCCTTGGCCAGCAGCGCCTTCAGGTCGGGGAAGCGGTAGGTCTCGCGCAGCAGCGTGTGGGTGTAGGCCAAGGGACGTCCTGAGGCGGAAGGCGCTCCGGCGACGGCGGGCGTTGGCACGGTTTATACGCGGCGTGCGTGTCGGCGTCATCCGGGCGCGTGGCGCGTCATCCGGACGGCTGGCCTGACGCCTGGCCCGTGACGGGTGGGCCGCCGCTCAGATCGCGCCCTGATCGACCCGCGCGGACAGCTGCTCGGCGGACTCCTTGCGCTCGCTGTAGCGGTCGGCCAGATAGGGCCCGAGATCGCGCGTCAGCAGCGTGAACTTGAACAGTTCCTCCATCACGTCCACCACGCGGTCGTAGTACGAGGACGGCTTCATGCGGCCCTCCTCGGTGAATTCGGCATAGGCCTTGGCCACCGACGACTGGTTGGGGATCGTCAGCATCCGCATCCAGCGCCCCAGCACGCGCATCTGGTTCACGGCATTGAAGCTCTGCGACCCGCCCGAGACCTGCATCACCGCCAGCGTCTTGCCCTGCGTCGGACGGATGGCGCCCGAGGTCAGCGGTATCCAGTCGATCTGCGACTTCATCACGCCAGTCATGGCGCCATGACGCTCGGGGGAACACCAGACCATGCCTTCGGCCCAGGCCGCCAGTTGGCGCAGTTCCTGGACCTTGGGGTGCGTGTCGGCCGCGTCGTCGGGCAGTGGCAGGCCTGACGGGTCGAAGATCCTCACCTCGCCGCCCATGGCCTGCAGCAGGCGGGCCGCCTCGAATGTCGCGAAGCGGCTGTACGAGCGGGCGCGCAGCGAGCCGTAGAGCATCAGGAAGCGGGGGCGGTGCCTTGACGGCTCATGGGCTGCCAGCCGCCCGGCGTCCGGTACATCGAAAAGCTCCGGCAGCAACGCCGGGAAGGTCTGATCCAGTTCAAGCACGCAGGGCTCCTCGTTCATACCAGGCTTGCGACCGGTTCACGACGGCGACGACCGCCAGCATCACCGGCACCTCGATCAGCACCCCGACCACCGTCGCCAACGCGGCGCCGGACTGGAAGCCGAAGAGGCTGATGGCCGTGGCCACGGCCAGCTCGAAGAAGTTGCTCGCGCCGATCAGCGCCGACGGACCCGCGATGCAGTGCTTCACGCCCAGCCTGCGGTTGAGCCAGTAGGCCAGGCCGGAGTTCAAGACCACCTGCACGAGGATGGGCACGGCCAGCAAGGCGATGACCAATGGCTGCTCGATGATGCGGTCGCCCTGGAAGGCGAAGAGCAGCACCAGCGTCAGCAGCAGCGCCGCGATCGAGAGCGGACCGAGCCCGGCCGCGACCGCCTGGAAGTGATCGGCGCCGCGACGCAGCAGGCGTCGGCGCCACAGCTGCGACAGGATCACCGGCACGACGATGTACAGACCGACCGAGACCAGCAGCGTGTCCCACGGCACGGTGATGGCGGACAGCCCCAGCAGCAAGGCCACGAGGGGCGCGAAGGCGATGATCATGATGGCGTCGTTGAGCGCGACCTGCGACAGCGTGAAGTACGGGTCGCCCTTGCACAGCTGGCTCCAGACGAAGACCATCGCCGTGCACGGTGCGGCGGCCAGCAGGATCAGCCCGGCGATGTAGCTGTCCAGCTGGTCCGCCGGCAGCCACGGGGCGAAGAGCTGCCGCACGAAGATCCAGCCCAGCAGCGCCATCGAGAACGGCTTCACGGCCCAGTTGATGAACAGCGTGACGGCGATGCCCCGGGCATGGGCCTTCACCTGGCCCAGCGCCGCGAAGTCGATCTTCAGCAGCATCGGGACGATCATCAGCCAGATCAGCAGCCCCACCGGCAGATTGACCTGCGCCACCTCGAACGAAGCGACGGCCCGGAACAAACCGGGGAAGAACTGCCCCAGCGCGACACCGACGACGATGCACAGCGCCACCCAGACGCTGAGGTAACGCTCGAAGAAGCCGATGCTCGGCTTCCCGGCGTCGACGGAGGAATCGACTACGGCAGAGGTCATGGCAGGGATTCGGGGCGTCAGGGAGTGGGGATCGAAGCTCGGAGCTCGGAGCTCGGAGCTCGGAGCTTCAGGAGGTGGAGATAGCATGCAGCGCCTGCTGCAGTTCAGCGTCGCTCATGGTGTCCAGCGGCAGCAGCGCCAGTTGCAGCATCCGGTAGCCGATGGCGTCGCGGGTCAGCTCGAAGGCCTGCGGCTTGTCCGCCTCGGGCGCGTTCGACGGGTCGGCGTAGCCCCAGTGCACCTTCACCGGGCTGCCCGGCCAGTACGGGCATTGCTCCGCCGCGGCGCTGTCGCAGACGGTGATGACGGCACGCATCCGTGGCGCGCCCTCGGCGATGAATTCGTCCCAGCTTTTGCTCCGACAGCCGTCGGTGTCGATGCCGGCCTTGGCCAGCGCCTGCAAGGCATGCGGGTTGACGCGGCCGCTCGGCGCGCTGCCGGCGCTGAAGGCCCGGATATCCCGGCCCAGACGCCGGGCCCAGTGGTTCAGCAGGCCCTCGCTCAGCACGCTGCGGGCCGAGTTGTGGGTACACAGGATGAGCACGTTGGTGGTCATGATTCAGCGTGTCCCGATGTGCCGGACTTCGTTGTGAATGGCCATGGCGTCCAGGGTCTGGAGCGGCAAGGCCATCATCAATTCCAGGCGGCGCTTCATCGTCACGGCCGCGGCGCGGAAGGCTTGCTGCTTCGCGTCTTCGCTGCCTTCGACCGCGGCGGGGTCGGGCAGTCCCCAATGCGCGGTCAGCGGCTGGCCCGGCCAGACGGGACAGACCTCGCCAGCGGCCTGGTCGCAGACGGTGAACACGAAGTCCATCACGGGGGCCCCTGGCCGGGCAAACTCCTCCCAGCTCTTGCTGCGCAATCCATCCGTGGCAATGCCCAGGTCGCGCAGCGCCTTCAACGCCAGCGGATGCACCTCGCCCCTCGGTTCACTGCCGGCCGAGAAGGCGTGAAAACGCCCATGGCCCATGCGGTTGAGCAGCCCTTCCGCGAGGATGGAACGCGCGGAGTTTCCCGTGCAGATGAACAGCACGTTGTAGACCTTCGATGCCATGGGTATTCCTTCTTCAGCAGCCGCAGTTCGTCGACGTTGATTCCACGGCGCATGCCGCGCCCTGGCAGCAGTTTTCCGTGAGGTAGCCCAGCAGCTCGTTCATGCGCCCGTAGGCGGCGCGATAGATGAGGTTGCGGCTCGAGCGCTCCTGCGACACGAGGCCCGACGCCACCAGTTCCTTGAGGTGGAAGGACAGCGTCGCGGCCGGAACGCCGAGCGCCTCTTGAATCGCGCCGGGCGTCAGCCCCGTCTCGCCGACGACGACAAGCGCGCGGAACACCTGCAGGCGCAGCGGCTGCGCCAGGGCTCCCAGCGCGCGGACAACATCGTTTTCTTCCATATTTCGATAATAGTCGAATTATTGAATAGAGGCAAGGCGGTCATCGCGACGAGCCGCGAGCCGCGAGCCGCGAGCCGCGAGCCGCGCTCGATGCTCGATGCTCGACGCCCCGAGGCCGGGGCTCCGGCTCCGTTTTGGCCAATCAGCCCGAGGCGGACTGCGCCATCAGTTCATCCACCCAGTCGATGAACACCCGCAGCTTCGCGCTGACATGCCGGTTCGGCGGAAAGGCCACGTACATCGGCATCGGGTCGAAGCGCCAATCGCCGAACAGTGGCGCCAGCTCGCCGCGCGCCGCATGCGGCTCGGCCATGTAGCGCGGCAGCCAGAGCACGCCCATGCCCGCCAGCCCCGCGGCCAGGTACGCGTTGCCGTCGTCGACGGCCACGACGTAACGCCCCTGCACCGCCAGGTGCTCGCCCTCGCGCCGCATCGCGATCGGTGCCACCTTGCCGGTGCGGGTGCTCAGGAAACCGACGACGCGGTGATGCGCGTCCTCCAACTCGCGCGGATGGGTCGGCATGCCGGCGCGTTCCAGGTACGACGGCGCGGCGTACACGCCAAGCTGCAACTCCCCGACGCGACGCGCCATCAGCGAGGCATCGGTCAGCTCGCCGCCGCGCAGCACGCAGTCCACGTTGTCGCCGATCAGGTCGACCCTGCGGTCGCTGACGCCCAGGTCGAACTGGATGTCCGGATAACGCGCGTGGAAGGCCGGCAACGCGGGCACCAGGATCATCCGCGCGAAGGGGCTGGGCACGTCCACGCGCAACCGGCCCCGCGGGGTGGACAGCGCGCTCGACAGGCCGGTATCGGCGTCCTCCAGGTCGGCCAGCACACGCACCACGCGCTCGTAATACGCGGCGCCGTCGGCCGTGACCTTGACCTGCCGCGTGGTGCGGTTCAGCAGCTTCACGCGCAGCCGCGCTTCCAGTTGCTGGATGAGCTGCGTCACCGTGGTCTTGCTCATGTGCAGCGTCTGCGCCGCCTTGGTGAAGCTGCCCGCCTCCACCACGCGGGCGAATGCCTGCAGCGCATCGAAACGGTCCATGCCACGTGCCCTCGAAGATTGTTTGGCGAATCCAAACAGTGATTGTGCGACCTGCCTGTTTATCGGCGGCGGCCGGCCTCCTAGAGTTCCGTCCATCCTTTCACTTCCGCCTTCGAGGCCCCCTTTGCCATGTCCACACGCGACGTCGTTTTCCCCTCCGGTCGCCAGGCACTCTACGAGCGCAACCGCTACTCGCCGGCCATTCGTTCCCATGGCTTCCTGTTCGTCTCCGGCCAGGTGGGCAGCCGCCCCGACGGCTCGCCGGAGCCCGACCTGGCGGCGCAAGTCCGCCTTGCCTTCGACAACCTGAACGCGATCCTGGCGGCGGCCGGCTGCAGCTTCCGGGACGTGGTCGACGTGACGGTGTTCATCGTCGACCCGGAGACGCGTTTCGAGCCCATCTGGCAGGTGGTCGGCGAGTACTGGGGCGAGGCACCCCATCCCACGCTGACCGGCATCGGCGTGACCTGGCTCTACGGCTTCCAGTTCGAGATCAAGGTGATCGCGAAGCTGCCCGACACCGCGACCGTCGCGGCCTGATGCGGCCGGCGCGCCGGCGAGGCTCAGCCCCGGGCACGCGCCTTCGCGGCCTTGCGTCCCCGCGCTTCCGCCGCGGCCAGTTCCTTGGCGCCGAGCGTGAACTCGGCGCTGTCGGTCAGGCGCGCGATCGCCAGCTCGATGAAGGCTCGCACGCGCGAGGGCTGCGCCGAGCGGCTGCCGTAGTACAGGTGCAGGCTCATGTGATCGGCCATGTGCGGCGTCAGCAGCGGCACCAGCCGGCCCGACCGGATGTGCGCCGCCGCCGTCACGCCGGTCAGCACGCCGATGACCTGGCCGGCCATCACGGCGTCGATCTCCAGGTCCTCGTCGTTGGTGAACAGGGCCGGCACCACCTCGTGATCGACGATCGCGTCGCCGATCTTCAGGTGCCAGGGCACCACCCGCCCGGTCACCGGATGACGGAAGGCGCTGCAGCGATGCTGGCCCAGGTCCTCCAGTCCGGCGGGCGCGCCGTGGCGCTCCAGGTAGGCGGGCGCGGCGCAGATGATCAGCTGCAGCGGGAACAGCCGCCGCGCGACCACGCCCTCCGCCGCCGACGCGCCGATGCGGAAGCCGACGTCGACCCGGTCCTCGACCCAGTTGCCGATGCGGTCGTCCAGCTGGACGTCGGGCTGGATGTCGGGATGCGCCTGGCAGAACTCGTCGAGCAGCGACCAGATCACCGGCCGGAAGGTCGAGCGCGGGCCGATGATGCGCAACGGGCCGGCGATGTCGTCCCGGGCCAGGCGCACGCCCTGCAGCGCCCGTTGCAGCGCGTAGGTCGGCGGACGCACGGCATCGAGCAGCTGCTGCCCCTCCGCCGTCAGCGCCATGTTGCGCGTCGTGCGATGGAACAGCCGCACGCCCAGGTGCTGCTCCAGTTGCGCCAGCGCCTGGCTGGCGGCCTGCGGCGTGACGCCTTGCGTCGCGGCGGCCTTGCGCAGGCTGCCCTGCTCGGCGGTCTGGATGAAGATTCCGATGGCGCGGAGTTCGTTGATCGGCATGGCGCGGGATCTTATCCCCGCGGCCCTGCTTCATTGGCAACTCCAGCTTGTCAATCCTTCAATGATCCAGGGGCTAGTGGCTTGTCAATCGGCTGCCTACATTGAAGCCGTGCATCGCATCGTTTCATCGAAGGACACCCCATGGTCATGAAGACTCGCGGCGACGCCGCTCAAGCCGCCACGCGGCACGCGCTGGGCGCGTTGCTCGTCACCGGCGCGGCCGCCGGCGCCGCGCCGGCGGAGGTCGAGGCGGCGCCGAGTCCCGGCGCGCCGGCGATCTCGACGACGGTCGCCAACCTCACCCGCCCGCACGAGCGCGCCGCGTTCGACGGGCCGGCGGACTACTTCACCGGTCGGGTGCGCGTCGAGATGCTGCTCACGGCCCACGCGCCGGCGCGCGCCTCGGGCGCCTCGGTGACCTTCCAGCCCGGCGCTCGCACCGCCTGGCACACGCACCCGCTCGGGCAGACGCTGATCGTCACCGCAGGCGTCGGCCTGGTGCAGTTCCAGGACGGCCCCATCCGCGAGATGCGCGTCGGCGACGTCGTCTGGATCCCGCCTAGCGTGAAGCACTGGCACGGCGCGTCGCCCGGCGCGGCGATGACCCACATCGCCATCGCTGAGGAAGTGGCCGGCAGCCCGGTCACCTGGCTGGAGCAGGTCAGCGACGCGCAGTACGCGGGCCCCGCGCAAGCCTTGCCCTGACCCAGGCCCTCGGCGTCCGGCGGGATCGCCGCATGGCCGTCTGACGCCCACCCCGGATTGGCCCGATGGCGCGCTCCAATGCAAATTGTTATCATTTGCGCCTTTCGCCTCCGAGCGCCTGCTCCTCACCCGTCCGGCCCCATGCGATCCGATTCCAGTCAAGCCTTTGGCGCGCTCTATGCCGACCACCATGGTTGGCTGCGCGGCGTGTTGAGCAAGAAGCTGGGCTGCCGCCATCGCGCCGAGGACCTGACCCACGACACCTTCCTGAAGGTGCTCGCGAACAAGGCGATGCAGAGCCTGCAGGAACCGCGCGCCTTCCTGACCACCGTCGCCCACGGGCTGGTGGTGTCGCTGTGGCGTCGGCAGGACCTGGAGCGCGCCTACATCGACGCGCTGCAGGTGCAGGGGCAGACGCTGCACGGCTCGCCCGAGGCGCGCGCCGAGGCGGTCCAGGCGCTGGTCGAGATCGATGAGCTGCTCGACGGCCTGCCGCCCAAGGCGAGCCGCGCCTTCCTGATGGCGCAGCTGGACGGGCTCACCTATGCCGAGATCGCCGAGGAGCTGGGCGTCTCCGACCGCATGGTCAAGAAGTACATGGCGCAGGTGATGGACAAGCTGCTGCGCCGGAGCAACTGACGTGTCGGCCCGCCCCGACGCGCCGCCGGACCCCCTCGCCCGCGCCGCCGAATGGTTCGCCCTGCTGGCCGGCAGCCCCACCCCCGATGATCGCCGCGACTGGCAGCGCTGGATCGACGCCGATCCGTCCCACGCCGCCGCCTGGCAACGCGTCGAGGCCCTGAACGCCCGCCTGCGCCAGCTGGACGAGCAGGTGGACCGCGGCGCGGCGTCGCGCGCGCTGCAGGCGATGCAGACGCGGCGGCCGGCGCGCCGACGCGGGCTCAAGCTGCTCGGCGCGATGGGCGTGCTGGGCGCCACCGGCTGGCTGACGATGCGCACCGAGCCCTGGCAGAACTGGATCGCCGACGCGCACACCGCCACCGGCGAGCGCCGCGATCTGGTGCTGGCCGACGGCACCCGGCTCTGGCTGGACACCGACACCGCCGTGCAGGTCCGCTACGACGAAACCGAGCGCCGCGTGCGCCTGCTGCGCGGCGAGGTGCTGGTGGAAACCGGCCACGACCCCGCCGGACGCCCCTGGCTGCTGGCGCTCGCGGAAGGCGAGCTGCGGCCGATGGGCACGCGCTTCAGCGTCCGGCGCGACGACGGCCAGTGCCGGCTCGCCGTCTTCTCCGGCCGCGTCGACGTACGCCCCACCGCGGCGCCGTCGGGGCGCGTGCTGGCGCCGGGCGAGCTGGTCCGCTTCACCCGCGACGGGCTGGGCGACACGGCCGTCGCCGCGCCCACCCTCGACGCCTGGACGCGCGGCATGCTGGTGGCCGACGGCCTGCCGCTGGCCGCCGTCTGCCGCGAGCTGCGCCGCTACCAGCACGCGGTGATCAGTTGCGCGGACGAGGTCGCATCGCTGCGGGTCGTCGGGGCCTTCCCGCTCGACGCGCCGGAACGGACCTTCGACGCCCTCACCAGGACCTTGCCGGTCCGCGTCACCCGGCCCCTGCCCTGGTGGATCCGCATCGAGCCGGCCTGACCGCGCGGGCCTCGTCCCGCACGGCGTTCCCCTTTTTCGATCTCATGCGGCAAGCATAGGATGGCCCGTTCGCGTTCGATCCTCCGCCTTGCCCGCCGCCCCGCCTGGATGCTCCTGGCGGCGGCCGGCGCCGCGTGGAGCGCCGCGCCGAGCTCGCCGTCGGCCGCCCAGGCGGACACCGCGCGTCCGCGCGCCGGCCTGGACGAACCCCGCGCCTTCGACCTGCCGCCCGGCCCGCTGTCCGCGGCGTTGAGCCAGGTCGCGTCGGACGCGGGCGTGCTGTTCTCGGTCGACCTGCGCCTGATCGGCGACCGCCGCCAGCCCGGCCTGCGCGGACGCCTCACGGCCCGCGAGGCCCTGCGCCAACTGCTGCGGGATTCCGGCCTGGCGCTGGTCCAGGATGGCGCCGTGCTCACGCTGCGCCCCGACGCCACGCCGACCGGATCCACCGAGCACGCGCCGCCTCCGCCGGTCACGCTGCCCGAAGTCCGCATCCGTTCCAGCGCCGGCGGCGACGACACTTACCGCACGCCCAGCGCCCAGCAGGCGACCCGCACCGAGACCCCGCTGCTGGAGCTGCCGCAATCGGTCAGCGTGCTGTCCCGCGACTTCATCCGCGACCAGGCGCCGCAGAGCATGGCCGACCTGCTGCGCTACGCGCCCGGCCTGGGCGCCGCGCAGGGCGAGGGCAACCGCGACACGCCGGTGTTCCGCGGCACGCCATCGACCTCGGACTTCCTGCTGGACGGCCTGCGCGACGACGTCCAGTACTACCGCGACGTCTACAACATCGAGCAGGTCGAGGTGCTGCGCGGCCCCAACGCGATGGCGGTCGGGCACGGCGCCGTCGGCGGCCTGATCAACCGCATCACCAAGCAGCCGCGCTGGCGCGACGAGGACGAGCTCACGCTGGAAACCGGCCGCTGGCGCCACGGCCGCGTCACGCTGGATGCCGATCACCTGCTGGCGCCCACGCTGGCCGCCCGGCTGAACCTGATGACCGAGGACTCCGGCGGCTACCGCGACGGCTTCCACCTGCGGCGCGACGGGGTCAATCCAGTGCTCGCGTGGCGGCCCGCCGCCGCCACGCTGCTGACCGTCGGCTACGAACACTTCCAGGACCGCCGCACCGCCGACCGCGGCATCCCCGCGTGGCAGGGCCGGCCGGTCGACGTCGATCCCGCGCGCTTTTTCGGCAACCCCGACGTCAGCACGACCTGGATCCGCCTGAACGCCCTCACCGCCCAGTTGGACGCCGAACTCCAGCCCGGGCTGTCGCTGCAGCACAAGTTCCGGCTGGCCGACTACGACAAGTTCTTCCAGAACGCCTTCCCGGGCTCGGTCCGGCCCAACGCCTCGACCGGCGCGCTCGAAGTCGCGCTGGTCGCGCACAACAGCCGCATGCGGCGCCAGAACGTCTTTCACCAGACCGACCTGACCTGGACGCGGCAGCTCGCCGGCATCGAGCACCGCTTCCTCGCCGGCGTCGAGATCGGCCATCAGCAAGGCGACAACCGGCGCGAGACCGGCTACTTCGCCACCACGCCCGAGAGCACCTCGTTGTGGGTGCCGCTGACCGACTCCGTCTCGCGCGTCCCGCTGAGCTTCCGCCGCCGCGCCACCGATCCGGACAACGCGAGCGAGGTGCATGTCGTGGCGGCCTACTGGCAGGACCAACTGCGCCTGTCGCCGCGATGGCAGGCGACGGTGGGGTTGCGGCACGACCGGATCCGCGTCGATGTCGACGACCACCAGCTCGGCCAGCGCCTGCGCAGCCAGGATCGGCTGTGGTCGCCGCGGATCGGCCTGTTGCACCAGCCGACGGCGGCGCTGTCGATCTACGCGAACTACAGCCTGGGCTACGCGCTGCGCGCCGGTGACCAGCTCAACGTGCTGAGCCCCGGCACGCAGAGCCTGTCCCCCGAGCGCTTCCAGAACTGGGAAGGCGGCGTGAAGTGGGCGCCGTCGACGGGGCTGGACCTGAGCGCGGCGCTGTACCAGCTCGACCGGCAGAACGTCGCCGTCGCCGACCCGTCGGCGCCGACGCAGGCGCTGCTGCTGGTCGACGGGCAGCGCACGCGTGGCCTGGAGCTCGGCGCCGCCGGCCGGGTCGGCGCGGGCTGGCAGGTGATGGCCGCGTACACGCTGCAGCGCAGCCGCGTGCGGGCGTCGCTGTCGCCGCTGGCGCCGGCCGGCGCGACGATGCCGCACGTGCCGCGCCACAACCTGTCGATCTGGAGCCGCTGGACGCTGACGCCGCAATGGTCCGCGGGCCTGGGCGTCCAGGCCCGCAGCAGCCAGTTCACCAGCACCGACGACACCGTCCGCCTGCCCGGCCACGCGCGCCTGGACGCCGCGCTGTACTACGCCCCGGCGCCGGCCTGGCGCTGGCAGCTCAACGTCGAGAACCTGCTGGACAGGCGCTACTACGCCTTCGCGCACAGCAACAACAACATCACGCCGGGCTCGCCGCTGGGCGTTCGGCTGGGACTGCAGTTGAAGTTCTGACGGGCCCCGCGGCAGTCCCGCCCGCCCGCCCGCCCGCCCGCCGACGACGCACGCACGCACGGGCACAGGCCCGTGCCCACGGTCGTGCCGCCGACACGGCCGCACCCACCCGGGTTGGCATCGATCGATGCGCGGGACTCGATGGCCACCAGCGACGAAAAAAAGTGGAGGGCCGCGGTTCCCCTTTTCGGGACCTCGCGCGGCATGGAAGGGAAAGCAGCTTCGAGCCGGCCACGCCGCCCGGAGCCCCTCCCTTCCGCCCCAGCCCGTCGAGTCCGCCGTGCCTCACCTGTCATCGCCTTCCCGGTTCGTCCGCGGCGCCTTCGCGTCGCCGGAGCTCGCCGCCGTCGACGCCCTCGACGGCGGCGACGGCGCCGCCGTGCTGCGCCGCTTCGGCGTGAAGCCGACGGCGATGCGCGTGCAGGTCTACGAGGTGCTGCGCGCCCACGCCCCCGGCGACCGGCTCATGACGCCGGACGAGATCTACAGCGAGATCCGCCGCGACGGCGGCTCGATCGGCCTGCCGTCGATCTACAACGTGCTGTCGCTGCTGGCCGACGTGAGCCTGATCGAGCGCTACCGGCTCGGCGAGGGCCCGGCGCTGTTCAGCGCCCGCCGCGCCGAGCGCCTGGGCGCGCTGCTGGTGTGCGGCGGCTGCGGCCAGGTCAGCGGACGCCGCTCCGCCGCGCTGGAGGCGCAGATCCGCGCGCTGGCCGGGGAGCAAGGTTTCACCCTGGCCGAAACCACCGTCGTGCTGCGCGGCCTGTGCAACGCCTGCGCCTGCGGCGCGAGCCCCGCCGGTCCCGCGCACGTCGCCCGCCGCGGCACGCCCGGCCGGCTTTCCTGATCCCGACATGTCCAGCTCCCTCCCCTCTCCGGCCGTCGCGGCGGCGCCCACCGGCTCGACCGCCGACGCTGGCGCCGGCACCACCGCCAGCACGGCCGGCCCGAACGGCTCGGGCAGTCCGGCCGTCTCGGCCGCGCGACGGCCGCCCGCCTCGCGCGACGCGCTGTCCCCGGCGCAATGGCGCGGCGTGGTCGTCGGCACCGTCGGCGCGCACCTGCTCGCCGGCTGGGGTCTGATGCAGATCGACGCCGTGCGCCAGTCCGTGGCCGAGGCGCTGCCGATCTTCGTCAGCATCGAGGCCCCGCCCGCCGCGCCCAAGCCGCCGCCACCTCCTCCGCCGCCCGCGCCCAGGACGCCGCCGCCCAAGGTCCCGCTGATCGCGGCCGCGCAGACGCAGCCGTCCCCGGCGCCCACCTTCGTGGCCGAGCCCGTGCCGCCGCCGCCCGTGCTCGCCCCACCGGCCGCGCCCACGCCGCCCGCCCCGCCGGCGCCCCCGGCGCCGCCCGCGCCGCCCAGGACCATCCCGGCCTCCGCCGTGCAGTACCTGGTGCCGCCGCAGCTGGAGTACCCGCGCGCCTCGCGCCGCCTGCGCGAGACCGGCAAGGCGATGGTGCGCGTCTACATCGACGAAGCCGGCCTGCCGCAGTCCGTGCAGGTCAGCCGCTCCACCGGCTTCCCGCTGCTGGACGAGGCCGCCGTCAACGCGGTGCGCAAGGCGCGCTTCCGCCCCTACACCGAGAACGGCCAGCCGACGGCGGGCTGGGCCTTCATCCCCTTGAGCTTCGATCTGGAGAATTGACCGTGAACAATGACGCCTCCCTCGGCTTCGGCCACTTCATCGCGCAGAGCGATGCGGTCGGCAAGACGCTGCTGGTGATCCTCGTGCTGATGTCGGTGGCCTCGTGGTCCATCATCCTCATCAAGGGCATCGTGCTGCAACTGAGCAAGCGCCGCAGCACGCGCTTCCTGGACTTCTTCTGGAACGCGACCTCGCTGGACGCCGTCGCCCACGAGATCGCCACCCACGGCGCGCGCGATCCCTTCTCCCACCTGGCCAGCCATGCGATGCACGCGCAGGCCCACCACGCGCGCTACGGCGCCGCCAAGCTGGAGGAGGCCGGCAGCGCCGGCGACTTCGTCACCCGCACCATCAAGAAGGTCCTGGACGAGGAAACCACGCGCCTGGAAAACGGCCTGACCGTGCTGGCCACGGTCGGCGCGACGGCGCCCTTCGTCGGCCTGTTCGGCACCGTCTGGGGCGTGTACCACGCGCTGGTGGCGATCGGCATGAGCGGCGCCGGCACGCTGGACAAGGTCGCCGGCCCGGTGGGCGAGGCGCTGATCATGACCGGCGTCGGCCTGGCCGTCGCGATCCCCGCGGTGGTGGCCTACAACTGGCTGACGCGCGCCAATCGCGTGATCCTGTCGCGCCTGGACGCCTTCGCCTACGAGATCCACACCTTCGTGGCGATGGGCCAGCCGCTGGCCGCCGCGAGCACGCCGGCCCAGCCGGTGGCGCTCAAGGCCGCCCGCGCCTGACGGGAGCACACGCATGGCCTTCGCCAGCTTCGACTCCCGGCGCGGCAACGCGCCCACCGCCGAGATCAACATGGTGCCGCTCATCGACGTGATGCTGGTGCTGCTGGTGATCTTCATCGTCACCGCGCCGCTGCTGACCAATGCGGTCAAGCTGCAGCTGCCCAAGGTGGACGCCGCCGCCAACGTCGCCAAGGCGGACAAGATCGAATTCGCGATCGACGCCCACGGCCAGATGTTCTGGAACGGCGAGCCCGTCGACCGCGCCGAGGCGCGCCGCCGCTTCGCCGAGGCCGGCCGCCAGGATCCGCAGCCCGAGGTGCACCTGCGCGCCGACCAGGACACCGCCTATCGCCACGTCGCGCAGGTCCTGGGCGACGCCTCCGGCGCCGGCCTGTCCAAGGTCGGCTTCGTCAGCGAGCCGGAAGCCCCCTGACCGCCCCCCTGACCGCCCGACTCCCATCCGATGACCCACGCCGGCGGCCCGCCCCGCCGGCGCCGGACCCACGCTCCGCCAGCCAGTGCCGCCCCGCGTGCCAGCCAGCCTCCGTCCATCACAACGATTCAGAACTCACGGAGAAACTCATGTCCAAGAAGAACGATCGCCCCCGCGACGCCGCGCCCGCGGTGCTGCCGCTGGGCGCCCTGGCCGCCGGTTTCGGCGTCATGCTGGCGGCCGGCTCGGCCGTGGCCCAGTCGCAGGCGCCCAAGGTGCCGACCCCGCCGCCCGCGCCCGCCTCCGCGCCGGCCGAGGCCACGTTGCCCGAAGTGAAGGTGAAGGCCGCCGCCGAGGAAACCGCCAAGGAATCGCTGCAGACCACCAAGACCACGATCGGCAAGGGCAAGCAGGACATCCGTGACATTCCGCAGTCGATCACGGTGATGACCGAGAAGCTGATCGACGACGTCAAGCTCGACACGCTGAAGCAGGCGCTGCACTACACCGCCGGCATCACCTTCGCGGCGACCGAGAACGGCACCGACCAGGACATCCGCATGCGCGGCTTCCCGGTTGCCACCACCGGCGACCTGCTGATCGACGGCATGAAAGATCCGTCCCAGTACGACCGCGACAGCTTCAACTACGACCGCATCGAAGTCATGCGCGGCGCGGCCTCGATGCTGTTCGGCCGCGGCTCCACCGGCGGCGTGATCAACCAGGTCACCAAGAAGCCGGTGCTGGCCGACCTCAACGAGGTCATCACCACCGCCGGCACCGGCGAGAACCTGCGCTTCACCGGTGACTTCAACAAGCGCATCGGCGAGGACACGGCCATCCGCGTCAACGTGATGGGCCAGACCGCCGACAACCACGGCGCCCGCATCGACAAGCAGGGCGTGGCGCCCACCATCACCTGGGGCATCGGCGGCACCGACGAGTTCACGCTCGGCGCGTTCTACCTGAACGTCAACAACGTCCCGATGTCCAGCCTGCGTTACCTGGCCGGCAGCGTCGCCGCCGGCATCCCGGCCAAAAACTTCTACGGCACCAGCAGCGACTACCTGCGCGGCGAGGCGGCCTACCTCTCCGGCATCTGGACGCACCGCTTCGCGGATGGCGGCGAGCTGCGCACGCAGTTCCGCACCGGCAACTACAAGCGCGACAGCTGGGGCACCACCGGCGCCTACTGCTCGCTGGCGCTGACCGCCGCGGCCACCTGCCCGAACCCGTCCCCCGCGGTGACCGCCGTCACCGACGGCACGGTCATGGCCCGCCTGGGCCTGTCGCCGCGCAAAGACGACATCGACGGCAGCTACGTCCAGAGCGACTACAGCAACAAGTTCAACTGGTTCGGCATGCGCCACGACGTGCTGACTGGCGTCGACGCCTCCAGGGAATCGGCCGACCGCTTCACCGCCTACGGCACCGTCGGCACCAACTACGCCAAGGGCGGCACGACGGTGGGCACGCCCAACGACGGCCGCGTCACGCCGGCCCTGCCGACCTACCGCAAGACCACCGACTACGCCGGCCGCGCCTTCGGCGTGTACGCGCAGGACCTGATCTCGCTGACCGACCAGTGGAAGCTGCTGGCCGGCCTGCGCTACGACAAGGTCAAGGCGACGATGCACACGCTGACCTATGCCAACAACACGACCGCCACGACGCCCAGCGGCTCCACCGAATCGCGGCTGTCCTACCCCGGCCTGTGGAGCCGCCGCTTCGGCGTGCTGTACCAGCCGACGCCGTCGCAGTCGTACCACGTGTCCTACGGCACCTCGTTCAACACCTCGGCCGACACCTACCAGTACACGACGCAGCAACAGGCGGACGTGGGCCCGGAGAAGAGCCGCAACATCGAGGTCGGCGCCAAGCTGGACTGGCTGAACGGCGCACTGTCCACCCGCGGCGCCCTGTTCCGCACCGAGAAGTACAACGAACGCACCACCGATTCCGACTTCGCGACGCAATTCCCGGTGCTCTCCGGCAAGCGGCATTCGCAGGGCGCGGAGTTCGACGTGATCGGCCGCGTCACCGACGCGGTGGAGGTCTACCTCTCGTACTCCTGGATTCATCGCGCGTGGATCGACAAGGTCGGCACCGCCGTGACGCTGACGACCCGCGAGGTCGGCCTGAGCCCCAAGCACACCGGTGCCGTGTGGCTGAGCTACCAGGTGCTGCCGAAGTGGCGCGTCGCGGGCGGCGCGCGCGGCGCGTCGACCAACCGTCCGCTGCAGGGCGGCACGGCGGCGGCGTCGCTGACGGCGCGCGCGCCGGGTTACGTCGCCTACGACGCGATGGTGGAATACACCATCAACCAGGACATGTATGTCCAGCTGAACGCCAACAACCTGACCGACAAGGTCTATGGCGACCAGCTCTACCCGGGCTTCTACACGCCGGGTGAAGCGCGATCGGTGAAGGCCACGCTGGGCCTGCGCTTCTGATCGTCCGCGGTCGGCCGCGCGGTGACGCCGCGTGGCCGACCGCGTGGTCCCGTCATCGGCCGCAAGGTCCCCGGCGCTTCGGCGCCTTCGAGGTTTCCGCACCATGCTCCTGCACGTCCGCAACGTCCTCACGCCCGACGAGCTCCGGCAAGCCCGCGAGATCCTGGCCAGCGCACCCTGGGCCGACGGCCGCATGACCGCCGGCTCGCAATCGGCGCAGGCCAAGAACAACACCCAGTTGCCCGAGACCTGCGACGCGACGCTGCGGTTGCAGAAGCTGGTGCTGGACGGCCTGGCGCGGCACCAGTTGTTCTTCTCGGCGGCGCTGCCCAAGCAGATCTCGCCACCGCTGTTCAACCGCTACGGCGGCCAGGCCAACAGCTTCGGCAACCATGTCGACAGCGCCGTGCGCTACCTGCGCGACGGCACCGGGCGCGTGCGCACCGACATCTCCTGCACCGTCTTCTTCGCCAATCCCGACGAGTACGACGGCGGCGAGCTGATGGTCGAGGACACCTTCGGCCAGCACCGCGTCAAGCTGCCCGCCGGCGACATGGTCCTGTACCCCGGCCACAGCGTGCACCGCGTCGAGCCGGTCACGCGCGGTTTCCGCCTGGCCAGCTATTTCTGGATCCACAGCATGGTGCGCGGCGACGACCAGCGCCGCCTGCTGTTCGACATGGACCAGCACCTGATGAGCCTGCGCACCCGCAACGGCGAGTCCGACCCGGCCGTCATCGGCCTGACGGCGACGTATCACAACCTGCTGCGCATGTGGCTGGAGTTCTGAGCAGCGCCGCCCTCGTCCGCATCGGCATCGCAACGCGCACCACGCCGCGGACCGCACCGAAGACCCCACCGAAGACCGCTTCGAAGAAAGGAATCCCCATGACGTCGACCCACCGCCTCCTGTCGCTGCTCGTGCTGAGCGCGGCCTCCTTCGCCGCGTCGGCCCACGGCGACGTCGCCTGCCCGAACGAGCCCAAGGCCGAATGGCGCCCGCAGATGGAGCTGCAACGCAAGCTCGTCGACCAGGGCTGGCGCGTGCGCCAAGTGAAGACCTTCGCCACCTGCTACGAGGTCTACGGCTTCGACAACAAGGGGGAACGCGTCGAGGCCTTCTTCAACCCCAAGACCTTCGAGCGCATCGAGCCGCGCGCCGAGTCGTCGGCGCCGGCCGCGACCGCCTCTCAGCCCGCGAAGAAGTAATGCCCGGCACGGCCCCCCGCCGCGCCGCGATCCCGGTCTGGGATCCGCTGGTGCGCGTGCTGCATGTGTCGCTGGCGGCCAGCGTCATCGCGGCCTGGGTGACCGGCCACTGGTTCCACCCGCTGCACCACGCGCTGGGCTACATCGCCGCCGCCATCGTGGCCGCGCGCGCGCTCTGGGGTTTCGCCGGCTCGCCGCACGCGCGCTTCGCCGCCTTCGTCCGCGGTCCCGCGGCGACCTGGCGCTACGCGCGGCTGCTGATCGGCGGACGCGAGCCGCATCACCTCGGTCACAACCCGCTCGGCGGCTGGATGATCGTCGCGCTGCTGGGCACCGTGGCGCTCACCAGCTTCACGGGCTTTCTTTACACGACCGACCTGTTCTGGGGCTACGGCTGGCTGGAGGCCACGCACGCCGCGCTGGCCTGGCTGCTCGCGACGCTGGTCGCGGGACACTTGCTCGGGGTCGTCGTCATGTCGCTGCGGGAGCAGCAAAACCTGGCGCTCGCCATGGTCACCGGCAAGAAGCGCGCCGACCGCGCCAGCCCCGAGGCGCGGCAGCGCTGAGACCCCTCCGCGCCGCGGTCTCGCGGCGCCGTTTCGCATCCGTCGGTTCCCCCTGCGCCTGCGCCCGCCCCTGGCCCGACGGGCGATCTGCGGATCTGCAAAAACCGTCCCACGTTACACGCAAGAAACCTTCCAGCAACATAAGCAGGCGCTTCTATCACTTTCTGGAAAATCCAAAACAGGGGAAATTTCCCCCCTCGTCCGAGGGGACGTTTCCCAATGTTTCTGTTTGTTAAGCGTAGACTGCGCCGGTTTTATCAATACGGTCAGTTCCATGCGTGCGCTTTCGATCGTTCATGTGGTCTTCTCTTCTCGTATCGCCGGCGGTGAGCATCACTGCGTGGACCTGGCGAATGCGCAGGCGGCGCTCGGTCACACCGTGCACGTCATCGCGCCCGCCAAGTCGGCGGTGCAGGGGGTGCTGAATCCCAACGTCCAATTCCACGGCCTGGCCCTGCCGCTGATGCGCGGGCTGCGCGTGCGCCGCTTGGCGCAGCGGCTGCAGGCGGACGTGGTGCACGGCCACCTGGGCCCCGCCTGCAAGGCCGTCTCCTGGGTCGCCGACGCGGCGCGCCTGGGCACGCTGCATGTGGGGTTCAAGGCGCATCAGCATGCGCGGCTGGACGGCCTGGTGTGCGTGAACTCGCGGCAGGTCGGCGACCTCAAGGACTTCGACGGCCTGCACCGCGTGATCCACAATTGGGCCCCGGACCGCCGCGAAGGCACGGGCGAGCGCACCCAGCGCGTGGGCACGCTGCGCCAGGAACTGGGCATCCCCGTTCTTGCGCCGGTGATCGGCTGCGTCGGCCGCCTGCACGAGACCAAGGGCATGCACCGCCTGATCGAAGCGTTCCGCCAGCAGGCGCCCGCCGACGCCCACCTGGTGCTGATCGGCGAAGGCCCGCAGCGCGCCGAACTGGAAGCGCAGTGCGAGGGCGAGGACCGCATCCACCTGATCGGCTTCCGCTGGAACGTCGACGAGCTGCTGGCCGAGATGGACCTGTACGTGTCGTCGTCGCTGGAAGAGGCCTTCCCGCTGGCGATCCTGGAAGCCATGCGCGCCGGCCTGCCGATCGTGGCCACCGCCACCATCGGCGCCCGCGAGATGCTGCAGGACGAGCAAGCCACGATCGTGCCGCTGGACGACATCCAGGCGCTGGGCCAGGGCATCGCGGACGCCCTGCGGGCGCGCGCTCGGACGGGTCGGGCACCGATCGCCTACGCGATGGAGCGCTTCGACCGCGGCGCGGCCGTGCAGTCCACGCTGGGGCTGTACCGCGAGGTGCTCGCGCGCCTGCCGGTGGTGGCGTCGGACCTGGCGTTCTCGCCTGAAGAAGTCCGTGGTTAAACGTCCCAAGTCGGACTTCTGGACGGTGGGGGTCGTGCCGGAGCGCATCGACCGCCTGACGCCGGAACGTCTGCAGGCGCTGCGCGACCGGATCGTCTGGATGCCGGCGGCGGACCCCTGGTGCTACTACGCCGACCCCTTCGCGCTGCAGGAGGGCGCCTCGCTCTGCGTGTTCGTCGAGGCCTTCGACTACCGCTCCAAACGCGCCGATCTGCGGCGCCTCAACCTGGACCTGGAAACCGGCTCGTGGAGCGCGCCGGCCGTGGTCCTGCGTCGTCCGTTCCACCTGTCCTATCCGTTCGTCTTCGAGCATGACGGGCATGCGTGGATGGTGCCGGAGACCAGCCAGGCCGGCGAGGTCGCGCTCTACCGCGCGACCGACGGCCTGGACCGCTGGGAGCGCGTCGGCCCGCTGCTGACCGGCGTGCCGGCGGTGGACGCCTCGGTGCTGTGCCACGACGGCACCTGGTGGATGTTCTATTCGATCATCGGCCCGAACAAACGCGATCAGCGGGAATTGCACGTGGCCCATGCCGACGCGCTGCAAGGCCCGTGGACGCCCCACGGCGCCAACCCCGTGCGCGCCGCGCTGGACGGCGCCCGGCCGGCGGGCACGCCCTTCGTTTCGGCGGAAGGCTTCGTGGTCCAGCCGGTGCAGGACAGCCGCGCCGGTTACGGCGGCGCGACGCGCTGGGTCGTGTTCGATCAGTTGTCGCGCGAGGCCGTGTCGGCGCGCCTGATGACGCCCACCTTCACCGGCGACCTCGCCCATCCCGACTTCACCGAGGGCCTGCACACGATGTCGGCCTGCGGCGAGTTCACGCTGATCGACGTCAAGCGTGTGGACCGCTCGCGCCAGCGCCAATGGCTCGATTGGAAACGCCGGGTGCGCCGCTGGTTGCAGCCCGGCGGTCCGACCATGGCGACCACGGCCGACGCGCCCGGCGCCCGCTCGCTCGCCGACTAAGCCGGCCCCGCCAGCGGCAGTGCCGCCACGAAGCGCGTGCCGTCGGCGACGCTGGAGCTCACCGCGATCGTCCCGCCGTGGCCCCGCGCCACCTGGGCGCAAATGAACAGGCCCAGCCCCAGTCCGTTGCGACTGCCGCTCATCCGTCCCTGGGAATAGGCCTCGAACATGCGCGGCAGGAAGGCCGGATCGATGGCCTCGCCCTGGTTGGTCACGGCGATCCGCAGCAGGTCGCCGTCCACGTCGGCGTTCAACTCGACGGGACTCGTGGCGTCGCCGTGGAACAGCGCGTTCGCCAGCAGGTTGGACACCAATTGCTCGACGCGCGACTTGTCGCAGCGCACGGCCTGATCGATGCGGATGCGGGCCTCGACACGGCGATCGGGATAGATCGAGCGGAGCTCCGCGACGACATGGTCCAGCGCTTCGTCCAGGCCCTCCTCCCACCGCAGGTCCAGGCCGAAACCGCCGCCCAGCCGGCCGCGCGCGAAGTCGACCACGTCGTCCACCAGCAGGCTCATGCGACGCACGCTGCCCGCCATGCGGTTCGCGATCCTGCCGACGATGTCGGGGTCGTTGGGCACGCGCTGGAGCACCGTCACGCCCGCCTGCATGCCGGCCAGCGGATTGCGCAGGTCGTGGCCCATGATGGCGATGAACTGCTCCCGCAGCGCGCTGTTGGCGCGCTCCACGCCGAGGACGGCCGCGTCCTCCTTCGCCCGGCGGTGGTTCTCGAGCTGCAGCGCGATCAAGCGCGCGAACAGGCTGAACATGTTGACGATGCGTGCCTCCGACATGCGGGCCGGCCGGCGGTCCAGCGCGCAGAGGTTGCCGAAGTACATGCCGTCGCTCAGGACGATGGGCACCGAGATGTAGCTCTCGATGCCAAACAGCCGCGGCGTGTGGTGGTTGGCGTAGACCGGATCCAGGCTGGCCTGGTCGATCACGATGACCTGGCGGGACTGGCGCACTTCCTTGCACAACGTCGAGTGGATGTCGAGCTGCTCCCCCGGCTTCAGGCCGAACGAGATGGCATCCCGCACCGCCATCGCGGTCCAGGTGGTCTCGGTCACACGCGCGATCGCGGCGAAACCGACGCCCGCGGTCTCGCAGACCACCTCGAGCAAGGCTGTCACGATGTCCAGCGACTCGATGTCGCGGAGATCCTGGACGGGATTGAAGGCGGGCTGTTGTGCTGGGTCTGGATCCGTCATGCGCACCTGGGGCTCCGGGCCCGGCGAATGGGTCACGGCGACGCGCCGCGGGCGCCCCATCGGGAGCGCTCCCCGGCATCGTCGCGGGTTGAATGGCTTTGAAGCCGACAGGGTACTGCGTTCCGGCGCCGATTCCGCCGCATCGGGTGTCCCGTTTGCCCCACGCCTCTTGAATCAAGAAGGCATGGGCCATGCCCAGCCGGTACTATCCACCGATGGACCCGTGAGGTTGTCACCTCGAAGTCTTCGCGTTGTTGCCGCCTTGGCGAGGTGGCGATGCCCCGAGTCCTCGCCGTTGATCGCTTAGCGAATCTGGTCGGGCGACATGTCGTCGCTCGAAACGCGAGGAAATGCCATGCTCACCGTGAATACCCCCGAAGTCCTGCGCCACTCGTTGCAAGCGTCCGTCGACGCGCTCTACCGCCGCCGGGCCTGCGACATCGAGGAAAGCCTGATCGAGGACTACGTCAAGCTGGACTGGCTCGAATGGCATGGCGGCGGCCTGCGCCTGACCACCGTCGGCGAGAATATCTGCCGCCAGGAACTGGCCCGCCTGCGCGAGCTCGCGCCCGCCTCCCGGGACTGACCTTCCCGGCGGGCTCACGCGCCACTTCCACGCGTCCTTTCCCACCAGCCCCTTCCGCGAAGCCGCCCATGCCCGGCCTGCCGCCGGGCGTGGCCGGCCGCGCATCCCCCCGGTCCGCCACCGGGCTGGGTCGCTTGCGCCAGCCTGCCATGCCCGGCCTGGCGCCGGTCGTGGCCGTTCAACAGGGGGTCAAGGGGCGATCAACGGGCATAGAGGTGCCGCAGCAGCGTGTCGATGTCCACCGGCTTGACCATGTGGACGTCGAAGCCCGCCTGGCGCGTCGCCTCCCGATCGCTCGGCTGGCCGTAGCCGGTCACGGCGATCAGGCGGACCTGCCCCAGCCCAGGGATGGCTCGCAGTTGCCGGGCCACCTCCAGCCCGCTCGCGCCCGGCAGGCCGAGGTCGAGCAGCACCACCTGCGGCCGGCTGGCGGCGGCGATGGCCAGCGCCTCGGCGGCGCCATGCGCCACCTTCACGTCGTGCCCTTCGATCCGCAGGATCATGACCAGCGACTCGGCCGCGTCGGCGTTGTCGTCGACGACCAGGATGCGCAGCATCTCCGCGTGGGCGCCGTCGGCGCCGGCCGTCGCCGGCGGCGCGCCCGCGCGGGTCGCGAGCGGCAGCGCGACGGTGACCGTGGCGCCCTTGCCCACCCCCGGGCTGATCGCGGCGACGGTACCGCCGTGCAACTCGACGATGCGCTTGACCAGCGTCAGCCCGATGCCCAGCCCGCCTTCCGAGCGGTCCAGTTGCCGCTCGCCCTGCACGAAGGGCTCGAACGCGACCTGGATGAAGTCCTCCGCCATGCCGATGCCGCTGTCGGACACCGACAGCAACGCCAGCCCGTGCGCCGCGTGCAGCGCGACCTCGATCCTGCCGCCGCGCGGCGTGTACTTGGCCGAGTTGGACACCAGATTGACGACCACCTGCGTCAGCCGCGTCGCGTCGCCCTGTGTGGCGAGGCCCTCGGCCGGCAGCCGCAGGATCAGGTCGTGCGCGTGGCTGTCCACCATGGCGCGCACGCCCTCCACCGCGTCGTGCACGACCTTGGCGAGGTCCAGCGGCGCCAGGTCCAACCGGATCTTGCCGGTGCTGACCCGGCTCACGTCCAGCAGGTCCTCGATCAGGCGCGTCACGTGGGACACCTGGCGCGAGGCCACGCCCACGGACCACAGGCCGCGCTCGGTCAGCGCCTCGGCGCGCAGCAGCGACAGCACGTTGGTCAGCGCCGCCAGCGGATTGCGGAGCTCGTGGGACAGCATGGCGATGAATTCGGTGAGGCGCCGCCCCTCGGTCTCCAGGCTGGCGGCGCGGCGCCGGTCGGAGATGTCCTGCACCACCTGCACGAAGCCCTTGACGGTCCCGTCGGGACGCTTGACGGCGGTGGTGGCGACCTGCGCCCAGAAGGTCGAGCCGTCGACGCGGCGCAGCCAGCCTTCCCACACCACGCGCGCCTCCGGCCCCGCGGCGCCGCCGGGCTGCATCGTGGCGATGGCCGCCAGCGCCGGCTCGACCACGGCGCCGACCTCGCGGCCCAGCACGTCCGCCGCCAGATGGCCCAGCAGCCGTTCGCCGCCGGCATTCCAGGTCCGGATGCGGCCCTGCGGGTCGACCAGATAGATCGCCTGGTCGTGCACGCCCTCGACGAGCGAGCGCAGGTTCTCCTCGCGCTCGCGCAGCAGCACTTCCTGGCGCCGCCGCTCGGACAGATCGCGCGTGACCTTCGAGAAGCCGACCAGGCGGCCCGACGCGTCGCGGATGGCGGTGATGACGACGTTGGCCCAGATGCGCTCGCCGTCCTTGCGCAGGCGCCAGCCCTCGTCCTCGAAGCGGCCACGGACGCTGGCCCAGCGCAGTTCCTCCTCGGGCCAGCGGCTCAGGCGCGCTTCCTCGGGATAGAACATCGAGAAGTGCCGGCCGATGGCCTCTTCCGCCGTATAGCCCTTGATGCGCTGCGCGCCCAGGTTCCAGGACGTGATGATGCCGTCCGGATTCAGCTGGAAGATGGCGTAGTCCTGCACGCTGTCCACCAGCCAGCGGAAGGCTTCGCTGTCGCCTCGCGCAAGGAAATCGCCGGTGGCGGGGGGTGTGCTCATGAGGGGGAGATGCCGGCCGTTCCGCGGAGACGCGATCGTAGGGCATTCCACTCGCCCGATCCTGCTCGATTCGAGGGGAAGGCGCGATGTCGGCGCCGCCGGCAAGCCCCTGCTGCCCGCCTGCCTGCTCGCCCGACCGCTTGTCGTCGGGTTAGGATGCCGACCTCTCTTGGGGAGTAGCCGGCTTCCATTCGCATGGAAGCGCCTGCGTCAACACACTTGAGCCTTCTCCGGGCTCATGGCGCAGGTAGCCAGTTCTGGTTGGCGAGACCAACGACGTGCCAGCGCGACTTCGGGTCGGGCAGTGGTGGCATGTCGTTGCGACTCCGCCCGACCCTTGGACGACCTCATGAACTTCATCTCCACAGCCGCACTCGCCATGGCGATGTCCACGGATGCTTTCGCCGCCGCGATCGGCAAGGGCACCGCGCTTCAGAAACCGCGCTGGAGCGAAGCGCTTCGCACCGGCGCGATCTTCGGCGTCATCGAGGCGATCACGCCGCTGGCCGGCTGGGCGCTGGGTCTGGCCGCCGTCAACACCGTCAAGGCCTGGGACCACTGGATCGCCTTCGCGCTGCTGGGCGCGCTGGGCCTGCACATGGTGATCGCCGGCCTGCGGGCGGACCCCGCCGAGAGCGAGGCAGCCAAACCCACCCGCCACAGCTTCGCCAGGCTGGCCCTCACCGGCTTCGCCACCAGCATCGACGCGATGGCGGTGGGCGTGGGCCTGGCCTTCATCGACGTGAACATCGTGCCCGTGGCGGCCGCCATCGGCTTCGCGACCTTCGTGATGGTGACGCTGGGCGTGATGCTCGGCCGCGTCATGGGCGCGGTGGTGGGCAAGCGCGCCGAGATCATCGGCGGCGTGGTGCTCTTCGGTGTCGGCGCCGCGATCCTGTACGAGCATCTCGCGGCGGTTTGACGCGCGCCTGTGTTTCCGGGTTCACGTCCACGACACCTTAAGATCGCGCGCATCACCACCTGCCCCGGCTTTCAGGAGCGCTCACGTGAACATTCCGGCCCCGCAAACGATGCTGATGTCCCTGGGCGTGTCGGCCCTGATCGTGTGGCGCGTCTACAAACGCATCCGCCGCCTGGTCGGGCGGCAGCAGCTGTCGCCGACGCGGCCCTGGTTCACCGTCGTGCTGTTCCCGCTGCTGGTGATGGTGATCGGCATGGCGACACTGCCCCAGCCGCAGAAGACGGCGATGCTGATCGGGGGCGTGCTCGTCGGTGCGGGGCTGGGCCTCTACGGCCACCGGCTGACCCGTTTCGAGATCACGCCGCAAGGCGCGTTCTACACGCCCAACGCGCACCTGGGCATCGCGCTGTCGCTGCTGTTCATCGGTCGCCTCGCCTATCGACTCGCGTCCGTGTACTTGCTGGGCAGCGGCGTGGCCCACCTGTCGGGCGGCATGGCCGACGCGCCGCCGCGTGGCGGCAGCCCGTTCGGCGACCCGAGCTTCCTGCTCAGCGGCTGGACGCTGTTGATCTTCGGCACCTTGGCCGGGTACTACGTCTGCTATGCCATCGGCCTGCTGCGGTGGCGCAGCCGTAACGCCGCCGCGCTGGCGGCGGCCATTGGCTAGCCTTCGACGGCCTTACTCGGGGGCGTGGCAGACCGCCTCGATGTTGTGCCCATCCGGGTCACGCACGAAGGCGCCGTAGTAGTTCGGGTGGTAATACGCCCGAATCCCCGGCCCGCCGTTGTCCGTGCCGCCGGCCGCGAGCGCGGCCTGATGGAAGTCCCGCACCTGCTGCCGCGTCGCGACCCGGAACGCCACGTGGATCGCCGGCCGGTTGGGATCCCCGCGGCTGATCCAGAAATCCGGCTTGGGCGCCTCCCCGAAACCGGCCACGTCGGTGTGTCCGGTCACCGCGGCCGACAGCTCGGCCAGCAGCTCATAGCCGATGGGTGCGAGCGCGTTCACGTAGAACGCCTTGCTCTTCTCGAAATCGCTCACGGTCACGCCGGTGTGGTCAATCATCAGTTGCTCCCGCTCGGGGTAAGGACAGGCCGAGGATCGTAAGCCAGGCGGATGACCGCGCGGGGTCAGGTCTTGCCCCCGTTCAAGGCGACCCGTCGGCGGTGGGCGAAGTTCAGGTGTCCCGCCGCCACTCCCGCGCCAGCAAGCCATACAGCGCCGAATCCGACACCTCGTCCCCGACGATCCAGCGCTCCCGCTGCAGCCCGTCTTGCGTGAAGCCCAGACGCTCCAGCGTGCGCGCGGACGGCACATTGCGCGGGTCGATGTCGGCCTCGACCCGATTCAACCCCAGGACATCGAAACCGTACGCGAGCAGCGACCGCAGCGCCTCGTCCATGTAGCCCTGCCGCCCGGCGTCGGTCAGCAGCGCGTAACCGATCTCGGCGCGCCGGCACTGCGCCGAAATCGCGAACAGCGTGCACATGCCGAGGAAGCGCCCGTCCTCCCTGCGCTCCAGCGCGAGTCGCACGCTGTCTCCGTCGGCCATGCCCTGGCGGTCGCGCGCGATCATCGCGTGGGCCTGATCGATCGAGGTCCACGGTAGGCTGCTCCAGTAGCGCGTGACCAACGGGTCGGAAAGCATCGCGAACAGCGCGGGCGCGTCGGCGTCGCGAAGCGGCCGCAGATGCAGGCGGTCGGTGTCCAGCGTGAGTTGGTCGAAGGCGGGTGGACCGAAGGCGGGCATGGGCATCGCGGCGCGATGCCGCTGGGAGCCCCGGGATGACCCCGGAGCTGAAATTCTAGGAAGCGCCGCGCCGGGCGCCGCTCGTCATGGCCGCGGACAGCCGTGCCCGCCACACCGCCACGCGGCGGCATCGCGGCAACTGGAGGACCTCGCGGACCGTCTGCTCCCGGCGCCAGACGATGTCTCGCGCGGCGCTGATGGAGGCGCATGTGCAGCGCGCGCCCGGCATCGCGCCGACCGCGCTGCTGCCGAAACAGACGTTCTGCTGAAGAAGACCTTCAAGGGCAGCTCTGCACGGCTTCCCAAGGGCGGCCCCGGCCGCCCGGTCGATTCAGAGCGACGCCTTCTTCACCTGTGCGTCCACCCACGCCTCGATGCCCTCGACGGTGGCGTGGCCGTCCTCGCCGCCCAGTTGATTGGCAAAGGTCGTCGCCACCAGGCGGCCGTTGGCATCCAGCAAGGCGAAGGCGGGGAACGCATCCACCTTCAATTGGTTGAACAGCTTTTCCGCGTCCGCGGCGACGGGCCAGGTCAGGCCATGCTTCTGCACGTACTTGCCCGCCTCGTCCTTCGCATCCGGCGTGATGGCCAGGACATTCAGGTCGGCGCGGCGCGCCTTGACCTGATTGAGCTTGGGCACTTCCTTGACGCACGGCGCGCAATGGCGGGTGTAGAAATTGATCAGCAGGAACTTGCCCAGCAGCTGCTTCCTGGGCAACACCTGCCCCTGGGGGTCCGTCATCCCATCGAGCGGGAAGGTTTCACCCGCGGCCACCGAGAAATTGGGCAATGCCCGATACGTCCGCTCGGCGGCACTCGCGGTGTCGACTGTCGCGGCGAAACCCAGGCCGATGGCGAGGGCCAGGATGAGTGGTCTCATTGTTTTCTCCCTTTGCGAGGCGCGATCTTCTCATTTCCCGGCAGCCTCATTTCCCGGCCGCGCCGCGTGCGCGCGCAACCACGCCGCCACCGCCACCACGGCGGCCGAGGGCGACCTGTCCGCATGCATCGCCAGGTGATACGTGTGCCCCTCGATCATCGGCCCGAACGGCTGCACCAGATGCCCGGCCGCCAGCTCCTCCGCGACCAGCGGCAGGCTGACCAGCGCGATGCCGTGACCGGCCACCGCCGCCTGGATCGCGTGGCCCTCGTCGGAGAAACGAAGCTGCGCCGCCTGCGGCGGGCGGCGCCGTCCCGCGGCGGCGAACCAGCGCTCCCAGGTGGGGTTCTCCGGCTGGGCGCGTCGCCAGTCGAAGCGGATCAGCGGCACGCGCGCCAGGTCCTCCGGCGACAGCACGCCCAGCCGCGGATTCGCCACCGGCGCGAACTGGTCGGTGAACAGCGGCTCGACCGATAGGCCGGTATACGGCCCCCGGCCGTAACGGATGGCGATGTCGATCGCGGTCGACCGCAAGTCGACGACGTCGTCGCTCGCCTGCAGTTGCAAGTCGATGTCGGGATGTCGCAGCCGGAAGTCGGCCATGCGCGGCACCAGCCATTTCACGGTGAAGGCGTTGGTGGCGGAGATGCCGACCTGGGCCCGCGTCCGCTGCTGCGACAGGCGCGACAGCGTCGCCTCGAAGGCGTCGAAGCCGTCGCGCAGCACCGGATAGAGCTGCGCGCCCGCCTCGGTGAGCGCCACCTTGCGCACCTGTCGCTCGAACAGCATCAGCCCTGTCTGCGCCTCCAGCGCGCGGATCTGATGGCTGACGGCCGTCGGCGTGACGGCCAGTTCCTCGGCGGCGGCCTTGAAGCTGCCCAGCCGCGCGGCGGCCTCGAAGGCGCGCAAGGCGGAAAGTGGAAGCGATCGACGCTGCATCGGCGAAGGGGCGAATGGATGAATCCTGCTCATCTTACGGCTGACAAATGAACCTTTGTCGTGATCGCCGGCCATCCCTATCGTCAGAGCACGGATCGGCCATCGCTTCAAGCGCTTCCCCATTCTCTGCAGCCGATCACGAATGAAAGGAAATTCATCATGCTAGAACGCGTCATCACCCATCCGGATCCCTACGAGCCCTTCCTGCTCTCCCAGGGCATTCGATTCGGCGACCTGCTGTTCATCTCCGGCCAGGCCGGCGCGGGCGACGACGGCAAGATCGTCGCGGGCGGCTTCCTTGCCCAAGGAGAGCAGGCCTTCGCCAATCTGCGCCGCGCGCTGGAGGCCGGCGGATCGAGCTTGAAGGACGTGATCAAGGTGACGATCTTCGTCACCGACATGGCGCACTTCGAGGACGTCGTGGCGTTGCGCCGCCGGTTTTTTTCCGCCCCCTACCCGGCCGACACGATCGCCGAGATCAAGGCGCTCTACGACCCCGCCGCGATGATCGAGATCGAGGCCATCGCCGCCGTGCGTCGCCCGGAGGCCCGGTGACATGAGCGTCCCCTTCCATCCGCTGCCGGACACGCGGCACACCGTCGATGCCGCCACGGCCCCGCTCTTCGAGCCGCTGAGGATCGGCGCGCTGACGGTGCCCAATCGGCTGGCCGTCGCGCCGATGACCCGCGTCAGCGCCACGGCGGACGGCCACGCGACGCCGCGCATGGTCGACTACTACGGCGCCTTCGCGGCGGGCGGCTTCGGGCTGGTGATCACCGAGGGCGTCTACACGGACACGGCCCATGCGCAGGGCTATCTCTTCCAGCCAGGGCTGGCGGACGCGGTTCAGCGCGACGCCTGGCGCCCGGTGGTGGCCCGGGTGCACGCGCACGGCGGCCGCATCGTCGCGCAGTTGATGCACGCCGGAGCGCTCTCGCAGGGCAATCCCCATCGCGCCGGCACGATGGCGCCGTCGGCCGTGTTGCCCAAGGGCCGACAAATGACCTTCTACCGCGGCGACGGGCCGTACCGGATGCCCGAGCCGATGTCGATCGCGGCGATCGACGCGGCGGTGGACGGCTTTGCGCAGGCGGCGCGACACGCGCAAGCGGCGGGTTTCGACGGCGTCGAGATCCACGGCGCCAACGGCTACCTGCTCGATCAGTTCCTCACGGCCCACACCAACCGGCGCGACGACGGCTACGGCGGCGGCCTGGTCCAGCGCCTGCGATTGACGATGGAAGTCGTCCAGGCCATTCGCGGCGCGGTGGGCCCGGACTTCGTCGTGGGGCTGAGGATCTCTCAAGGCAAGGTCAACGACTTCTCGCACAAGTGGGCCGGCGCGGAGGACGACGCGGCCGGCGTCTTCGGCGCACTGGCCGCGTCGTCGATCGACTACCTGCACACGACCGAATTCGAAGCCTGGAAACCGGCATTCGGCGACGCCGGCCCGAGCCTGGCGGCACTGGCCCGGCGACACGTCTCGGTGCCGGTGCTGGCGAATGGCGCCCTGCACGAGGGGGCGCATGCGGCCGGCATGCTCGCCCGCGGGGAGGCCGACTTCGTGTCGCTGGGACGCGGCGCGCTCACGCACGCGGACTGGCCATTGCGGCTGCGGACCGGAGCGACCCTGGCGCCCTTCGACCGCGCATTGCTGGCGCCGATCGCTGACCTGGCGAATGCCGACCGCCTTCGCCGGCAAGGCTGAATCCGGCGCAATTCGGGTTTCGCTTGAATACTGTACATGCATACAGTACCATGCAGACAACCAACCGACGGAGGTCAGTGATGCTGCTCGATTTGAACGACCCCAAAAGCATTGCCCAGTGGTGGTCCGTGTTCCCGGAAAGGCACGGCGCGCTGCTGCGCGATTGGGAGCGTCGGCGGCCCGACGTGCGCGGCCCGATCGGTCAGGCACGCCGCATCATCCAGGCGGATCCTGTGCGGCGGGGGCAGTTGGAGCGCTTCGAGGGCGCCAGCGCCTCCCGGTCGTTCAGCGTGGCGGTGCCGTCGCATGACGAGATGGCGGCGGGTGAACTGACGTCCGACGCGGACACTGTCGAGGTCGAGGCGCAGGATTGAGGGCCGGGCGCCCGCCTGCTCAACGGAACGCCTTGGCGGCCTCGATGCCCTCGGGGCTGAGAAACGCGACGGCCTGCGCCCACGGCACCGTGACGCTGCGCGCGCAGGGCGTGTCGACGTAGGCCCGGCCGTCGACCTCGAAGACCAGGCCCTGGCGCTCGGGATGCATGCGCCGCCCGCTGATGGCGATGCGGTCCAGGCATTCCGTCTCGCCGTCTTCCTTGGACAGGTAGAGGCCGATGATCATCCGGCCCAGCATCGACCGCGCGTCGATGTCCTGCCGATGCGCAGGCAACAGCCACTGGTCCACGGCGACTTCCTGGCCGGTCTCTGTCGCATAGACCGCGGTGGACGTCCCGTAGGTGGGATGCGCGCCCCCGCAATAGCCGCCCTGGCTGGTGCCGATGACGACATAGCGCGTGTTCCAGGCGGCGACGGATTGATCCCAGCCGTACTCGAAGGGATGTCCCACGCCGCGCCACATGCGTCCGTCACCGGTGCACGCCAGCGAGAGGGCCATGGCGTCGACGGCCTCGCGCCACAGGCTCGCATTGATGCGTGCGATGCCGGCGCCCTCGCCCCACAGCGACACCGTGGAGACCCCGTCCACGCCCGCATGGCCGATCTGGTCGTAGTACCGATCGTCGACGACCTTGGTGGTGGCCGTGTCGGGCCGCAGGCCGCGCGTGCGGCGCTCGTCGTAGCCGTCGTTCGCGCCGGCCGGACGCGCGCGCAATGGCAGCGTCTTGCGGCCGTCCGGCGACCGCCACATGCCCGACAGCGCATCGGCGCGGCAATCGAGCGTCAGGCTGCCGGTGGCACGCCCTTTCTCGTCGGTCTCGCGCCAGGTCGTCGGGTCTGCGGCGTCCACGCGCAGATACAACTCCTTCAGCGCGCGACGGTAGTAGTAGCGGCCGACGCTGGCCTCGCGGTCCGCATGCTCGGTGGTCGCCAGCCTCCATGCCGCCGGCGTTTCACCGATCGTGCCCACCCAGTCTCCGGCGGCGCAGGCGGCCGTCGCGGCCTGCGGCAGCGCCCAGCAGGCGACGAGGAGCAGCCCCGCTTGAATGCGAATGTCACGACCACCGAACGCGACACGATGGGAATCGGCAAGGCAGTGCATCGGATCGGGAGGAGTGCAGAAGCGGCGACTGTAGCCGTGGGGCGGCGCATTTTCCGATCCTCACCCCATGGGATGCGCCCCACTCACCGCTCCTGCTAACGTTCGCGCCATGCCCGCGGAAGGATCATCCATGTACATGCCCATTCAGCGCGCACGCGTCGCGCTGCTGACGTTCGCCGCCTTGGCCGTTTCGACGGCATCGCTGGCACAGCCCGTCGAATCCCGAGAGAACCTCAACGCGACGCTCTGGTACCAGAAGGCCGTCGAGCGTTCCGCGGTGACGCTGGTGGTCTACCGGGACGCCACGGCCAAACTGGTCGCGGCGCGGCACGCCACCAGCCAGACGGCATCGCTGGAGCAGGCCCGGCAGGGCCACTTCTCGCGCAAGCCGCCGGCGATCGTGCTGGACATCGACGAGACCGTGCTGGACAACTCCGCCTACAACGCCGGCCTGGTGGCCGACGGCGAGTCCTACACCGGCCCGACCTGGGAGGCCTGGATCGCCGCCAGGCGCGCCGTGGCGATCCCCGGCGTGAAGGCGATGATCGCGAAGGCGCGCGCGCTCCGGTATCGGGTCGTCTTCATCACCAACCGCGCCTGCCCCGCGCCCGCGACCTACGGCGCGGACGGGCGCCACACCCATTGCCCGCAGAAGACGGCCACGCTGGACAACCTGGAAGCGGCGCTCGGCTACCGCCCGGATGACGCCGACCTGATGCTGCGCGGCGAGCGGCAGGACTGGGACACATCGGACAAGAGCGCCCGACGCCTGGCGGTCGCCACCACGCACCGGATCGCGATGCTGTTCGGCGATGACCTCAACGATTTCGTGCTGCCGGCCGCCTATGACCCCGATCAGCACGGCACGCGCTGGGGCACCACCTGGTTCGCGATCCCGAATCCGATGTACGGCTCCTGGGGCGACGCGCTGTCGCTGCAGCAACGTTATGACGGCTTGAAGCCATGGCGGGACCCGGCCACCGCGGCGCGGCGCGTGCGGGTTTCTTCCTGGAACATGGAATGGCTCGCCTCCGCGGCGGCGCTCGACGCGGCGTCCTACTGGTCGACCTGTGCCGCCAAGGGCTGGCCCAACGAGCGGCTGAGCAACGAGCTTCCCTACTGCGACGTCTACAAGCGCGACAACATCACCAGCGCGGCCGACTTCCTCGCCAAGCGCGTCGAGCCGCTGCGCCGGACGCTCGCGGCCCAGGCGGCGCTCGGGCTGGACGTGCTGGCCGTGCAGGAGGTTCAGAACGAGGCGGCGCTCCGGGCGGTGCTGCCGGCGGGGTTCAAGGTCGCCTGCTTCACCACCCGCGCCGACGCGCAGAACATCGGCTTCGCGGTGCGGGACGGCGCGCCCTTCGGCGTCTCCTGCCGCGAGCTGCGGTCGCTGAGCCTGGAGGACGCCACGCCGCCCGGCTCGGTGAGGCGCGGCCTGGAGCTGACGCTCGACGTGGCGGGCCGCAAGGTCGTGATGCTCAACGTGCATCTCAAGGCCAGTTGCCCGACCGGCCGCATGGACGCCGCGTCGAACGCCAATTGCCGGACGCTGCAGCGGCAGGCCGAGCCGCTGGAGGCATGGGTCGAGCAACAGGCCGTGGCCGGCATGCCCTTCCTGATCATCGGCGACTGGAACCGGGACCTCGAAGCCGAGGTCAATGGGCACTATCCGGCGCGCAACGACGGGTCGGACCCGAAAGGTCCGATCCAGCCGCAGAACGTCAACAACCTCTTTCCCGAGATCAATGACGGCGAGCCGGTGAGCAGCCGGATGCGCGTCGTCGCCATCGACCGCCGGGCCTCGGCCGGCAAGGCCTGTCACGAGCACCTCGATCAATTGGTGGTGAGCGACCTGCTGCTGAATCAGCTGGACGCCTCGTCGCTGACCGCCGGCGTGCCGGCGGCGAAGCTGGTGCTGGGCGAAAGCGGTGCTTCGGATCACTGCCGGATCGACACGGTGCTGCGCCTGCGGTAACTGGAGAACCCGTCTCATCCCAAAGTCGAAGGATGCCTCGCGTCCCCGGCTGATCTAGGCTGCGGGCTTCCCCAGCTTCTGGCGAGGCAGTGCGGCGCCACGCCTCCACTGACATGGACAAGGCGGAATCCTCGGCGGCAAGCATCGATCGGTGGGCGACCTGCCTGGCCTGCGGCGGGGGCAACCCCGCGAGCAACCGTTTTTGCGGACGTTGCGGCCACGAGTTCTCGCTGTCCGGCCGGACCCTCGAAGCCAGCGTCGAACTCGCCATCCAGGCGGCATTGCCCCATGCGATCAAGGATCGCCTGACCGACTCGAATCTCGTGGAGCTTCAGTTGGCGGAACGCGTCGCGGAACGGCTCTCGAAGTGGATCAAGTACATCGGGATCCCCGTCGGCGTCGTGGTGGCCGGCCTCAGCTTCTTTGGGATTCAGGCCTCGCTCGATCTGTCGCGTTCCCACGAACGTCTGCTGACGTCGCTCGACACGCTGCGCGCCAAGGCGGATTCCGCCGCCACGATGGTCTCGGAGGCCGAGCGCCAAGCCGCCTCCGCGAAGGCGAAATCCACCGAGGCAGGCGTGATGGCCAACGCGCTGCAAGCGCAGATGCAGGCCGCTTCCGCGACGCTCGCGCAGAGCGCCCTGGCCATCCGCGAGCTGGACAGGCAAAGCCGTTCCATCGCGTACATCCAATCCCAGATCAAGGAGATCGAAAAGCGACTTCCCGCGCCGAAGACCGGTGACCGGGAGAGGGCCATCGACCTGCTCGCGCGCACGATCTGGGGAGAGGCCAGAGGCATCGGCAAGGAAGGCATGGAGGCCATCGCCGCGGTCGTGGCCAACCGCACGAACGCGGGGCCGAAGGCATCGCCGGCGTTCGGATCCACCGTCGAGGAGACCTGCCTCAAGCCCTGGCAGTTCTCGACCTGGAATGAGAACGACCCCAACGGTCCCCTCGCGAGGCGGGTGACCGCATCGGACCAGAGATTCGCTGAAAGCCTGGCAATCGCCACGGCGACGATCGATGGCCAACTGAGAGATCGGACCGACGGCGCGACGCTGTATCACTCCATGCAGGTGGCGCCAGTCCCGGCCTGGTCCAAGACCGCGTTGATCACGCGGAACATCGGCGGATATCTGTTCTACAGAAATCCTTCCTGATGCGTGCCCCGGCATCACCCCGCCGAATCCAGCACCTTCCTCACCTGCGCCGCCAGCTCCTCCAGCGTGAACGGCTTGCCGATCAGGTGCACGCCCGCGTCGAGCACGCCGTTGTGCACCACCGCGTTGCGCGTGTACCCGGTCGTGAACAGCACCTTCAAATCGGGGCGGCGCCGCTGCGCCTCGTCGGCAAGCTTGCGGCCGTTGACGCCCGGCATGACGATGTCGGTGAACAGCAGGTCGATGTCGGGATGCGCGTCCAGGACCTGAAGCGCCGCCTCGGCGCCGTCGGCCTCGAAGACCCGGTAGCCAAGCTCCCGCAGCGAGTCCACCGACAGCAGCCGCACCGCGTCCTCGTCCTCGACGACCAGCACCGCTTCGTTGCCCTGCCCGATCGGCACGTCCGGCACGAGGTCCGACTGCGCGTCCCGCTCCGTCTCGCTCAGATGGCGCGGGAAGTACAGCTTCACCGTCGTGCCCTGCCCCAGCTCCGAGTAGATCTTCACGTGACCGCCGGACTGCTTGACGAAGCCGTAGACCTGGCTCAATCCCAGGCCCGTGCCGCGACCGACCTCCTTGGTCGTGAAGAACGGATCGAACGCCTTCGCGACCACCTCCGGCGGCATGCCGGAGCCCGTGTCGGTGACCGCCACCATCACGTACTGGCCGGACACCAGGCCGACATGCTCCGATGCGTAGCGCTCGTCGAGGTGGCTGTTGGCGGTCTCGATCGTCAGGTGCCCGCCGTCGGGCATCGCGTCGCGGCCATTGACGGCGAGGTTGAGGATCGCGTTCTCCAGCTGGTTGGGGTCCACGTGCGTGCGCCACAAGCCGCCGGCCAGCACCGTCTCCAGCCGCACCGCGCCGCCCAGGGAATGGCGCAGCAGGTCCGACATGCCCGCCACCAGCTTGTTGGCGTTGACCGCCTCCGGCTTGAGCGGCTGCTGCCGCGAGAACGCCAGCAGCCGCTGCGTCAACTGCGCGGCGCGTTTGGTCCCGTTGCGCGCCGCGTCCACGTAGCGCATCGCGCCTGGGTTGTCGGCCAGGAACTTGCGACCCAGCAGGTCCAGCGAGCTCACCACCACCGCCAGCATGTTGTTGAAGTCGTGCGCGATGCCGCCGGTCAACTGGCCCACCGCCTCCATCTTTTGCGCCTGGCGCAGCGCCTCCTCGGCGCGCAGGCGGTGCGCGACCTCGTCCTCGACGCGGCGTTCCAGCGTGTCGTTCAGCTCGCGCAGCGCCTTCTCCGCGCGATGGCGCTTGGTCACGTCCTGGAACAGCACCGCGACCTGCCGGCGCTCGACCGGCTCGACGCGGAAGGCCGCGAGCTCCAGGTAGCGCCCGGTCCTCTCCAGCTCGCGCTCGAAGCGGATCGGCTCGCCGCTGAGCAGCACGTGGCGGTAGGTCTCGACCCAGGCGTCCGCCTCGTCCGGCACCATCTCGCGGACCTTCTGGCCCACGACGCCGGCGATGCCCGCGTTGGCCGCATAGGCCGGGTTGGCCATCACGTGCACGTAGTCGCTGAGCGGGCCGTGCGGACCGTCGAAGAACTCGATGACGCAGAAGCCCTCGTCGATGCGATCGAACAAGGTCTCGAACTGCCGCTCGCTCTCGCGCAGCGCGGCATCCGAGGCCAGCGCCTCCTGTCGATAACGCTCGGCCATGGCATGCCGGGCGGCATCGCGGGCAGAGGCGGCCTGCGCCTCCTCGCGGCGCTGCGCGTCGAGCCGCTCGTTGGCGGCGACGAGTTGCCGCAGCGCCGCTTCGCTCTCGGCCACGCGGCGCAGCGCGAGGACCTTCTCGGTCGTTTCCCAGACCGTGCAGATCAGGCCGCGGATGACGCCGTCGTCGTCGCGCAGCGGCGAGTAGGAGAAGGTGAACCACGCCTGGCGGTCCTGCCCGTCACGGCGGACCACCAGCGGCATGTCCTCGCGGTACAGCGCCTGGCCGGCCATGGTCGTGGCGACCAGGTCGCCGACGTCGGACCAGATCTCGGCCCAGACCTCGCTCAGCGGCGCGCCGAGCGCCGCGGGATGCTTCTGGCCGAGCATCCGCGCATAGGGCTCGTTGTAGACCATGCTCAGCGACGGCCCCCAGCCGAGCCACATCGGCACCTGCGAGTCCAGCATCAACGACACCGCGGCCCGCAACGGACGCGGCCAGTGCAGCGGCGAGCCCAGCGCGGAGCCGGCCCAGTCGTTGCGGTGGAGGAAGTCTGGCGTGCCGTCGGGCTTGAGGGGCGGCTCGCCGGCCGATCCGGCGGGTCGCATGTCGTCGTGGGTCATGGCTGGACGGGGCCTGGGCGTCGGTGTTTCGGATTGAAAAATCAGTATCGCATCCAGGAACGACACCCCTCGGACCGGGCATCGGCCCACGGGTTGCCCCACCGGCCGCCCCACCCACCGACCCTCCCGCCCGCCGCGTCGCCGGTCCGCCGCGACGTTTCAGCAAATTGCTGATTGCCGAATCCGAATCGCCTGCTCAAGCTGCCACCAGCCGACAGCGGCGGGGAGAACCACGATGGGTGAATGGGCCGAACGCGCGGCAAGCGCAATGGCGGACGGATCGATCGCGGAATCGACGACCGGGCGTACGACTCGCACGGCACACCGCATGCCGACAACGGGCGGACCGACGCCCGTGGTGGCCAGGTTCATGGCGTCCCCACGCATGCTGACCCAGCGCCGGGCGATGGACACCTTGATCGCGGGCCACGCGCCTGGCGTCGATGCCGGCGCGGTCGCCCAGTTGGCGGGGAAGTCGTGGTTCTCGACCTCCGCGGCCAAACTCAAGTACGTGGATGACGACGACGCGGAGCAGGAGATGGACGTGGGAAGGAAGACCGAGGCCTGGCTCTGCCCGGACGACATCGTGCTCGGCTCGATCCCGCTGGATGAAGAACGCCGCGGCATCTACGACGTCGAGCGCCTCAGGCAGGCCAGCGGCAAGTCGCTGATCGCCTGCCATCTGCTCAATCACGATCTGGGGGGCGCCGGCGTCCAGGAGAACATGTTCCCGCACACCACGGAGTACAACGCGGCGCACTCCAAGCAACAGGAGGATCACACCAAGGCCAAGCTGCATCAGGTGCATGAACTGGCGGAGGGCGCACCGGACGGAACGTCCGTGGGCTTGCGCGTCAGCGTCGAAGTCGATCCGATGCCGAGCGACGCCGTCAGCTCCGTCGCCGACCTCGCCCCGGTCCGATTCAAGATGACGTCGACCATCGCCGACGACAAGGGGGCCGAGGTCGACAATCCACAAGCCGGGCGGGTCGAGCCCGTGGCCGTGCATCCCCGCTGGAACCACAGAACCGTGACCAACAAGGAATGGCTGACCGCCTCCGGGGCGGTGGCCACCAAGACCTATCGCGCCCGCAACGAGGCCTTCAGGAAACGGGTGACGGACCGAAGCACCACCCTGCTGCCGCAGGGATCCGCGTCTTCCTCGTCGGCGTCGATGCCGCTCCCCTCCTCGGCATCGCCATTGGCGACGACGCCGACCGCGACTCCGGTCCTCTCGTCGTCGAATCCCCTGTCGTCCTCTCCCCCGCTGTCGTCGTCGATTGCTCCGACGACCTCGACCACCGTTCTGCCGGACTCGATCCTGGCGGACGACAGCTCGGCGCTGCTGTCTCCGATCGTCTCCACCGGGGAGCCCATCTCATTGCCGCTCGCCACCACCGGGTCCTCGAGTTCCAGCCTGTCCCTGCCCCGGGTCGCCGACGACGAGGACCCCGAAGCGATTCGGCACGACGAGGAGTTCTACTTCGAGCACCTGTTGAGCCTGATCGGGGAGATCAAGAAGATTCCCGAAGCGTATCGATCGAAGTTCGCAAAACAGCTCGGGAAGGTCGATCTCTTCTCCAACGAGTTCGAGCCCGGATTGCTCGCGCTGAACAGGGCGATAGCCCGGGATCACGTGACCGTCGGTCGAGGGTCTGACGAGCGATCGAAGCGATCGAAGACCCGCGTCCCGATCGACCAGGACCGCCCCGACCGGTCGGGGCCGTCCTCCGCCGCCGCGATGCCCCTGACGCTGTCGCCGCCTTCGGACGTGCCGACGACGACCAGTTCGAGCACGGCCGCGTCGACCGACACCGGTTTCTGATTCGACGGCCGGGAAGCCCGGAGCCGCGAAGGGTCAGCATTTTGCTGATACCGGCCCGTGGACGGTGGCCCCGGGGGCTCACGCCCCCTTTGGGTCTGCTCCGGTGCTCAATCCACCGTCATCTTCGCGCCCGCCGCGACCTTGCCCAGCCGCTCGTATTCATGCGCGGTCAGGGTCTCCAGTTCCGCCGCCGTCGACGAGCGCGGCGAGAAGCCCGCCGCCAGCAGCTTCTCCTTCACGCCCGCATCGGCCAGCGCGCTCTGCAGCGCCTGCTGCAAGCGCTTGACGACGGGCGCCGGCAGGCCCGCCGGGCCATAGACGCCGAACCACGGCTCGATCGCATAGTCCGACAGGCCCGCCTCGGCGAGCGTCGGCACGTCGGGCAGCGCCGGCGAGCGCCTGGAGCCCGCCACCGCCAGCGCGCGCAGCTTGCCGGCCTGGATGTGCGGCAGCGACGCGGGCAGATTGTCGAAGGCGACCGGCACCTGGCCGCCGATCAGGTCGGTGATCAGCGGCGCGCTGCCCTTGTAGGGCACGTGCACCCATTCCGTGTGGCTGAGCTGCGCGAAGAGCACGCCCGCCAGGTGCATCGAGGTGCCCGCGCCGGCCGTCGCGAATGGCACGCCGGGGTTCTTGGCGGCGTAGGCGCGCAGCTCCGCGACGTTCTTCACCGGCAGGGCCGGGCCGACCTCCAGCACGATGGTGGAGTTGCCCAGCAGCCCGACCGCCGTGAAGTCCTTGCGCGGGTCGAAGGGCATCTTGCGGTAGATGTGCGGGTTCAGCGCGTTGGTCGAGATCGCGCCCATGCCCACCGTGTAGCCGTCCGGCGCGGACTTGGCCACCGCGTCCATGCCGAGGTTGCCGCCGGCGCCGCCGCGGTTCTCGATGATCACCGGCTGACCCAGGGTCTGCGACATGTGCGCGCCCACCGTGCGGGCGACCAGGTCCGTGGTGCCGCCGGCCGCGTAGGGCACGATGAAACGGATGGGCTTGGACGGGAAGGTCTGCGCCAGCGCCGGCATCGTGGCGACGCCGCCCAGGACGGCGACGGCACCGGCCAGGCGAAGCCAGTGGCGACGGGAAGATCGTTGGTGGTTCATGCGGTCTCCTTGCTTGATCGATGACGGCGGCAGGCCCCGGCCGCCCTGCTCGGCCTTCGCCGGTCATCGCCCACCCCGTTGCCAGGCAGTGAACCATAGGATCGCCGCCCGGCCGGCCTCGATCCCATCAGCCCGGGCGAAACGCGGCATCGTCGGCACATGCCGCGCGAGGACCGCCCGGCGCCCCGTCAGCCCCGTCAGCCCCATCAACCCCGTCAGCCGCGTCGGCCGCGTCGGCCGCGTCGGCCGCGCAGCGTGAGGCAGCGTCACGCACACCGCCCCTCTGCCATCGCTCGATGACGACGATGTGTCAACACACCCCGGCCCGGCACCCCGCATGGGCGGTGCCGCGCCGCCGTCAGGCCTCCTAGCATCGCGGGCATCCTCACGTGCCGAATGCCCCGCCATGCCGCGCCACCCGACCTTGCGTTCCGTCCTTCTCCGCCGTGCCCCGGCCTGCCGCCTGACAGGGCTGGCGCTCGCCGCGCTGATGTTGCAGACGGGCGGCGCCGGTGCCGCGTCCTTCGACATCAACGGCAACAGCACCACCGCGCAGACGCTGGGCAGTGGCAGCGGTCAGACGGGCGTGGTGCGCCAGGGCTCCGCGCTCACCGTCGGCGGCTCGACCGTGGCCGTCACGGTCAGCGGCAACAACGCCTCGCTCACCAACCTGGGCAGCCTCCTGCAGACGGGCACCGGCCGCGCGATCCGCGACAACACCGGCGTGCAGAACCTGGTGATCGTCAACGGCAGCGCCCTCAACGGCAGCGCGCTGATCCGCACGCAGGACGGCGACGTGATCCAGATGAACAAGTCCCCCGCCAGCGTGTCGCTGGATAACTGGGGGCAGATGATCTCGCTCAACGCGTCGGGCGCCGGCAACCAGGTCGTCGACTTCAACGCGATCGCCTCGGGCAGCAATGTCGTCACCAACCGCGCGGGCGCGCTGATGCTGTCCTACGAGGCCGACGCGGTGCGGCCGGGCGTGAACGGCGTGGTGAACAACGCCGGCACCATTCGCTCGATCACCACCACGGGCTCCAGCAGCGACGGCGTCGACTTCCAGGCCAACGGCGGCATCACCGTCAACAACCTGTCCGGCGGCCTGATCGAAGGCGCGCGCCACGGCCTCACCGGCGGCCCGGACAGCGCCGCCGTCAGTTGGACCGCCCTGGTGAACAACGCGGCCGGCGCGACCATCCGCGGCATGAATGGCGCGGGCCTGAACTTCGACGGCTACAACGCGCTGCAGGTCGTGACGGTGACCAACGCCGGGACGATCCTGGGCAACGGCCTCACCGGCGATGGCGACGGCGTCGACATCGACGGGCTGGTGAACCTGACCAACACCGGCACGATCCGCTCGTTGAACGCGTTCTCCGCGCTGGGCAACGGCCTGGCCTTCAGCGAAGGCGTGTCCGTGGGCGGCGGCACGATCCGCAACGCCGGGCTGATCGAGGGCCTGGTGGCCGTGGGCAACACCAACGCGGTAGGCCGCGGCATCTCGCTGGTAGGCAACGACATCACCAGCGGCCCGCTGAGCGGCCAGCGCGAGGCGCTCTACGCCGACGCCACCGTGATCAACAGCGCGGGCGGCGTGATCCGCGGCGACAGCGATTCCGCCATCTACATCGGCGGCCTGCGGGGCAGCGGCAAGCTGGTGCGCATCGACAACCAGGCCGGCGCGACGATCGTCGGCGGTGGCACCGCCGCGGCGGTGCGCTCGGCCTCGGACTACGACACCACCGTCGTCAACGCCGGCACCATCGACGGCCGCGCCAGCGGCGTCGCGATGGACCTCGGCGCGGGACGCAACACGTTGGTGGTGAGCGGTGGGCAGGCCGCGATCCTGGGCGACGTGCACGGCGCCAGCGGTGGCGGCAGCGCGACGCTGCGCTTCGAGGTCGGCGCCGGCAATCGCTTCCAGTACGACAACGCGCTGGTCAACTTCGACCGACTGCAGGTCGAGAACGGCCAGATCGTGATGACCGGCCAGAGCCGCGGCATCGGCACCGTGGCGCTGAACGGCGGCGAGCTCGAATTGCGCGGCAACGCGCGCCTGGGCAACGCCGGCGCACTGGAAGTGGCCGGCGGCACGCTCAAGGTCGTCGGCGGAGACCAGAGCTTCTCCAGCCTGGCGCTGCTCGGCCACGGCGTCTTCGACCTGAGCAACGCGACCTTGAGCTTCGGCTCGGTAGGCGCGGTCGGCGGCACGCTCACCGTGCTGCTGAACGGTGCCGGTGGCCTGAGCTTCGTCGGCGACCTGTCGCACAACGCCAATTTCCTGAACCTCGTGGCCGTGACCACGGTCAACGGCCTCGCGGCGACCTACCGCTTCAACGGCGGCCTCACCACGCTGAGCGCCGTGCCCGAGCCGGGCAGCCTGGTGCTGATGCTGGGCGGGCTGGCCGTGCTGCTGCCCTGGGCGCGTCGGCGCGCCGCGGTGGCCACAGCAGCGGCCTGAGTCGCCATCGGGGCCAGAGGGCCCGAGGGTGCGACGCCGCACGGGCGCGTGAGGGCGTGAGGCGGCGCGGGCGGCGAGCACGCACACGTCGTTGCAATCCGCTCCTCGCCATGCGGGGAGGCCGCGGGAGCGGCAGTTGCCAAAAGGAGGCCACCATTTTTCTGGAAAGGACCTTCCATGCCGCCGACGCGCCTCCTCGCCACCGCCTGCCTCGCCGCCCTGCCCCTGGCCTCCTGGGCCCAGGTCACCGTCAAGGACGACGGCCAGTGGCGCGCCCTGCTCACCGCGGGCGCCAGCCTGTCCTCGGGCAACAGCGACTCCACCACCGTGAACCTGAGCGGTGAAGCGGTGAAGGCCACCAAGACCGACAAGCTCACGTTCAACGGCCGCGTGCTTTACGTCAAGAACGACGACACCGACTCTGAACAGCGCTACGCCGCCGGCGCGCACTACCAGCGCGACCTCAACGAGCGCGTCTTCGGCTTCGGCCAGTTCGACGCGCTGCGTGACGAGCCCGCCAACCTGTCGTCGCGTTACTCGCTGGGCGGCGGCCTGGGGTATCACGTGATCAAGCGGGACGACCTCACCTTCGATGTCTCGGGCGGTCTGGGCTACACGCGCGAGCGCTACCTGCAGCCGGAGATCGTCGACGGGCAGCCGCGCGATGCATACGGCAACACCGAGGTCCTGCTCGCGGAGGAGTCGACGCACAAGTTCAGCGAGACCACCACCTTCCGCCAGAAGCTGACCTTCCTGCCCAACCTGCGCAACAGCGATCAGTACCGGACGGTGTTCGATGCCGGCGTGTCGGTGGCGATGACGAAACGGCTGAGCCTCACGGCCACGGTCTCACATCGCTATGACAGCGATCCGGGACCCGGACTGAAGAAGAGCGACGTGCTCTTCATCACGGGGGTGTCGTTCAGGATCGATTGACGGCGGGCGTCAGCCTGCCGCCACCCGCCCGCGCCACCCCAGCAGGCTGACGCCCAATCCCACGAAGCACGCGCCGAAGATCCGGTTCAGCGCCCTCACGCGCCGGGACGACGACAGGCCGCGCCGCAGCGCGCGCGCCAGCACCACGTAGAACGCATGCGCCAGCACGGCGCAGCCGGAGAACGTCACCGTCAGCACCGCGAAGTCGCGCGCCGCGGATTCGGGGTGGTTCATGAACTGCGGGAACAGCGCGGCGAAGAAGAGGATGGCCTTGGGATTCGTCAACGCGACGACGATGCCGCGGCCGAAAAGCGCGCGGCGGGACAGGATCGGCGCCGCGCTGGCGGCAGGCTCGCCGGACGCGATGGACAGGCCCTGGTCGCCTTGCCGCCATTGCTTGACGCCGAGGTAGATCAGGTAGCAGGCGCCCAGCAGCTTCACCACCAGGAAGGCTTGGGCGGACGTGCGCAGCAGCACGCCCAGCCCCGCCGTCGTGGCGGCGGACACGGCCAGCAATCCGACCGCGTTGCCCAGCGATCCCACCATGGCCAGGCGCGGTCCGACGCTCAGCGAATTGGAGATGGCCATCAGCACCGCGGGGCCAGGCGTGAAGGTGACGAACAGCGCCACTCCGACAAAACCGATCCAGCTGGTCCAATCCAAGGGGGGCTCCCAATGCGCGATGAAAGACGACCTGAGCGGGTCAGGGTGTGATCGTCTCAGAGGATCTGCCGGGGCCGATTCCAGGGTTTCGTGATGTCGATGCCGGCCTGCTTCATCGAGGCGAGGCACAGTGCCAGGAAGTCCAAATACGGTATGCGCATCGGGCGGTTCTTCGCATCGAAGGTCTCGCCCAGCAAGTGACACAACTCGCCGCCGAAGCTCTGCCCGGGATCGTCTGGCTGGCGAGCCGTCGAAACGCCCGGCAGGTCAGCGATGCGGCCCGCGCCCGGCGGCGTGTCGGTCTTGAAATCGGTGTCGGTGATCTTCGCTTGCCGCCTCAGGTCCCTGAGGCCGTCACAGAAGCGCCAGACTGCCGCCTTGTTGCGCAGGTAGATCACGATCGAATCGGGGCGGCCGTCGGCGATGTAATGCGGGCAATGCTTGGCCTGGATCACGTCGGTGTTGCCGATACCGGAAAACAGCGGCTGGATGGCCTGCCAGACATACAGCAGACGCGCCCCCTTGACCGACAGGTAGACGCGCTCTTCGATGCACGCCACGATATCGCTGCCCTGGTAGGACGGGCTGTAGTGGTACGTCCATCCGAGCGCCGGCTGCTGCCCCGACCCCGGCGAGTAGACGTTCTCGTAGATCCAGTCCTCCAGCGGCGAGCCGACGGCGATGCCCTGCGGATCGGCGTCCCACAACTGCTTGACGGCGTCTTTGACAGGCTGGGGAACACGCGCGAAGGTCGAGCAGTGGAGCAAGGTGTGATTCGCACCGCACAGCAGGCAAGGCATGGGCTCCTCCATGACGCAGCAACGACACGGCGCATGGTAGCGGCCCGTGCGCGATCGCGAGGCAATGCCGCGATGCCGCCAAGGTTTCAACCACAATGCGCGAATCGCAGGCTCAGTCTTGCCAACCTCCCCCCCTCATGCGCACCCTTCCCCTGCTGCTCGCCGCCCTCCTGACCGGCGCCTCCGCCTTCGCCCAGACCCCGCCGCAGGCGCCGTCGCAGCCGCAGCCACAAGGCGAGACCCTGCTCGTCGCGCCGCCCGCCGGCTACAAGGTCGTGACACAGAAGACCGCCGGCAACATGACGATCACGGAGTTCATTCCGAAGAACGAAGAACTGCCGGCGTGGACGGAGATGGTCACCATCCAGGTGTTCGCCAAGCTCGACAACGCAACGCCGAAGCAGTTCCAGGAGCTCATGGGCGCGGCGTGGAAGCGCCAGTGCAAGACCAGCCAGTCCTTCCCGGTCTCGGACGGCGTGGAGCGCGGCTATGCGACGTCGGTGTGGTTCCAGGGTTGCGAGCACAAGGGCACGCCCTCGAAGGACGAGCTGACCTGGTTCAAGGCCATCAAGGGCGCGGACGCCTTCTATCTGGTGCAAAAGGCTTTCGCGTACCAGCCGACGCCGGAGCAGATGGCGCCGTGGATCGAGTACCTGCGCGCGGTGCGCGTGTGCGACAACAGGAACCCCGAGCGGGCCTGCAAGTAGGCGCGCGGCCGGACCGTCAGGCCGCCGACGTCGCCGCCCGCAACGCGGCCCGCGCCAGCAGTCGCGTCGAATCGAGCGTCGGCAGCGCGGCGTTGCTGTCGTCGATGATCAACGGGATCTCGGTGCAGCCCAGGACCACCGCGTCGCAGCCGCGTGAGCGCAGATCCTCGATGGCCTGCTGGAAGCGCGCGATCGTGCCGGGACCGACCCGCCCCGGCACCAGCTCGTTCATGATCAGGTCGCCAAGCTCGTCACGCCAGGCATCGGTGGGCCGCACGGCGTCCAGGCCGAGGGCCGACAGCGCCCGCGGATAGACATCGCTGGCGACCAGCCAGCGCGTGCCCAGCACGCCCACGCGCCGGAAGCCGCGGGCGCGCGCCTCGTCGGCGACGACACGGGCGATGTGAAGCCAGGGCAGCGGGGAAGACGGCTCCACCAGGTCGAAGGCCTGATGGATGGTGTTGTCGGGGCAGATCAGCAGTTGCGCGCCCGCGGCGCTCAACCTGCGGGCGGAGTCCAGCATCAACGCCGCCACGCCGGCGCGGTCACCGCGCTCCAGTGCCTCGACGTAACGATGCAGCGACGGCGTATGCAGGCTCACTTCCGGATGGGCATGCGGCCCCAGCAGCGCCGCGCCCTCGGCGCAGATCGTGCGGTAACACAGCGCGGCGCCTTCGGCCGAGCAGCCGACGATGCCGATGTGAAGAGGCGCGGAGGGGGTGGACGGTGCGGAGGCGGACATGGGTCGATGTTAGAGAAGGTCCGCGGCGCTTGCCACGGCATCGCCGGCCACCAACGTGAATGGCACGCCATCACCTCATCGCGCCGCCACCCGAAACTCCACCTGGAAGTGGACCTCGCCCGAGGTCTTCAGCGGCGGCAGCTTGACCAGCGCGTCCTGCAGCGCCTGCCGGACCGTCTTCTCCACATCGCCCTTGGTCGCCAGCTTGATCCCGCATCTGGCGACACGGCACTCGAACTGCACTCGCGCGGACATCGCCGACGGATTGAGTTCGAGCACGCGAGACGCGCTGGCCTCCGCCGTCTTGACGAAGGCCGCGAGATCCTGGACGGTGGTCCGCTTTTGAATCTCGGCCTCCGGCATCAGCAGTGTCACGCCCGCCATCGTCACGCGCTGGCCGCGCGCGTCGCGGGATCTGTCCTGAAAGTAGGTCTGCGATTGACCGGACGCCGATGGGCTCTCTTGATCGAGCATGTCGCCACCGGCCGATGACGCGACGGCAGCGCTGGAGAGCAAGGTCGACGCAACCAGCACAAGGCCGGAGCGACGGAGAAATGAATGGCGACGGATCACGGCGAAACGATCCCTCGCGGCGCGACGGAGCGCCGGACTTCAAAGGCGGTGATGGGCATGGTGAGCTTCGACTGAACAGGTATTCGCACAAGGCTTTGCATCTTGCCAACGCGGCACGGCGAATCGGCCCCATTGGACCTCAAACGCCCTGGCGTTTACCCGATCCGTGACTCCAGACACCCTCGTTCCCCAGGCCTAGACTGCTCCGTTCCGACTGCTTTCCCTTCATCGTCATGAGATTCAAACTCGCGGGCACTGCCCTGGCATTGATGACGGCCTTCACCGCGGCGAACGCCCAGGCGGCCTCCGGGGCGCTCGGCCCCTTGACGAATCCCTTGTGGCTGCGCCAGTCGGCCATCTCCCCCGACGGGCGACAGATCGCCTTCACCTTCCAGGGCAACCTCTACCTGGTGCCCGCCGCGGGCGGCGCGGCCCGGCTGCTGGTGTCCAACGGCAAGCACACCTCGGCCCCGCTCTGGTCGCCCGACGGCAAGCTGATCGCCTACGCGTCCAACCTCTACGGCAACGACGACGTCTTCCTCGTCTCCGCCGAGGGCGGCCCGTCGCGCCGGTTGACGACGCACTCCGCGTCGGAGTTGCCGGTGGCCTTCACGCCGGACGGCCGGTCGGTGCTGTTCTCGGCCCAGCGCCAGGACGTGCGCGCGAGCATGGCCTTCCCCTCCCCCGCGCTGAGCGAGCTCTACAAGACCAGCATCGAAGGCGGTCGCCGCCCCGAGCAGATCTTCAGCGACCCCGCCCTCGCCGGCCGCTACGACAAGGCCGGCACGCGCCTGGTCTACGAAGACTGGAAGGGTTACGAGAACGCCTTCCGCAAGCACCACATCTCGCCGGTCGCCCGAGACATCTGGCTGTGGGACGCCAGGACCGGCCAGCACCGCAAGCTCACCAGCACCGGCGGCGAGAACCGCAACCCGGTCTGGTCGGCCGACGAGCAGTCGATCTACTACCTCAGCGAGAAAAGCGGCTCCTTCAACGTCTGGAAGATGCCGGCGAACCAGCCCGAGGCGACTCGGCAGATCACCCACTTCAGCAAGAACCCGGTGCGCTTCCTGTCGGTGGCCGCGGACGGCACGCTGTCCTTCGGTTACGACGGCGAGCTGTACACGATGGCCGGCGACACCGCCACGCCCAGGAAGCTCAGCGTCAGCATCGCCGCCGACGCGCTGGTGCCCAGCGTGGAGAACCTCAAGCTGGGCGACGGCGCCACCGACCTGGCGGCGAGCCCCGACGGCAGCGAGGTCGCCGTGATCGTGCGCGGACAGGTCTTCGTCACGTCCACGGAGTTCGGCAACACGCGCCGCATCACCGACGGCCCGGGCCAGAAGCGCTCGATCAGCTTCAGCCCCGATGGACGCAAGCTGCTCTACGCCTGCGAGCAGGACGGCCAATGGAGCCTGTGCGAGTCCGCCATCGCCGGTGACAAGAAGGCCGTGCCCAGCTTCTTCAACGCGCCGCGACTCACCACGCGGGTGCTGTTGAAGAACGAGCATCAGAACTTCCAGCCGCGCTACTCGCCCGACGGCAAGCAGGTCGCGTATCTGCAGGACCGGTCGGCGGTGCACGTGCTGGACGTCGCCTCGGGCAAGACGCGCGAGGTGCTGTCCAGCCAATGGAATTACTCCTACGAGGATGGCGATCAGGCCTTCGACTGGGCGCCGGACGGCAAGAGCCTGCTGGTCCAGTTCGTCGACCACACCCGCTGGGGCCAGGAGCTCGGCGTGGTGCCGGCCGACGGCAGCGGCAAGCTGGTCAACCTGACGCGCAGCGGCTACGACGACGTGCGCCCGCTGTTCGGGCGCGGCGGCCAGATGATGATCTGGCTCAGCGACCGCCAGGGCCTGCACGGCAGCGGCGGCGGCGCGCGCACCGACGCCGACATCTTCGGCATGTTCCTGACCCGCGCCGCCTACGACCGCTTCAAGCTCGACAAGGCCGAGTACGCGCAGCTCAAGCAGCGCGAGGACGACGAGAAGAAGGATGCCGACAAGAAGGAAGCGGAGAAGAAGGACGCCGACAAGAAGGACGGCAGGAAGGACACCGCCAGGGCCGACGACGCGAAGGCCGAGCCCAAGGAGCCGGTCAAGCCCGTCGTCATCGAGATGGAAGGCCTCGAGAACCGCGTCGCGCGGCTCACGACGGCCTCCGGCGATATCCGCGATTTCGCGCTCACGCCGGACGGCGAGCAGCTGTTCTATGTCGCCAAGACCAGCGAGGGCTACGAGGTCTCCCAGGCCCGCCTGCGCGACAAGGAAACGCGCCGCGTCGGCCTGCTGCCGGAAGGACGCGGCGAGGCCGTCGCGTTGTGGCTGGACGCCAAGGGCGAGAACGGCTTCGTGATGGCCGGCGGCCAGGTGCAGAAGTTCAAGGTGCCCGGCGGCGACGGCAAGGGCGACGTGAAGACCGAGCCGGTCAAGTTCCTGGCCGAGCTGCGCATCGACCACGCGGCCGAGCGCGCGCAGATGTTCGACCACGCCTGGCGGCAGACGCGCGAGAAGCTCTACGTCAAGGACATGGGCGGCGTGGACTGGGACTACTACCGCAAGGTCTATGAGCGCCAGTTGCCCTTCGTCGCGGACGGCACCGACTTCGCGGAGCTGCTCAGCGAGATGCTGGGCGAGCTGGACGTCTCCCACACCGGCAGCGGCTATCGCCCGCCGCCGAGCGGCGACGCCACGGCCTCGCTGGGCGTCTTCTACGACCAGGCCTACCAGGGCCAGGGCGCGAAGATCGCGGAGGTGATCGAGGGCGGTCCGCTGGACACCGCGAGCAGCCGCGTCAAGGCGGGCATGGTGATCGAGTCCATCGACGGCACGGCCATCGCGGCGGGCGCGGAGTTCGACTCGCTGCTCAACCTCAAGGCCGGCAAGCAGTTGGCGATCGAGGTGCTGGACCCGGCGACCGGCAAGCGCTTCGACCAGACGCTCAAGGCCATCGGTATCGGCGCGGAGCGGGAACTGCTCTACAAGCGCTGGGTGCGGCGGGAGCGCGCGCTGGTGGACCAGCTGTCGGGCGGCCGGCTGGGCTACGTGCACGTGCGCGGCATGGATGACGAGAGCTACCGGCAGGTGTACGCCGACGCGCTGGGCCCGGCCAGCGCCAAGGAGGCGTTGATCGTCGACACGCGCTTCAACGGTGGCGGCAATCTGCACGACTCCCTGGCGACGCTGCTGTCGGGCAAGCCCTACCTGGAGTTCCTGCCGCGCGGGCAGAGCCTGGGCTGGGAGCCCACCGGCAAGTGGACCAAGCCGTCGGCGGTGCTGATCAGCGAGAGCAACTACTCGGACGCCCACCTGTTCCCGTGGACCTACAAGCACCTGGGCCTCGGCCAGTTGATCGGCATGCCGGTGGCCGGCACCGGGACCGCGGTGTGGTGGGAAACCATGCAGGACGGCGCGACCTACTTCGGCATCCCGCAGGTCGGCTTCCGCGCGGCCAATGGCGAGTTCATGGAGCGCGCCCGCATCACGCCGGACATCGAAGTGCCGAATGACAAGGCCAGGCTCGACAAGGGCGAGGACCAGCAGCTGGAGGCGGCCGTGAAGGCGCTTCTCAAGAAGTGATTCGACGCTGCTGACTTGCACCGGCCGGCGCATGCCGGCCTTTTTCATTCGGGCCGATGGCGGCGATCGACCGCGAGCCGTCGCGCGAGGCCGCCCTCGGTCTTGATCACTTCTTGATGGCGCCGTGCCAGGTCTTGCCTGCGCCTTGACGCCGCGCTCCCTACGCTGGACTCCTCGCAACAACAGGCGCGCCCTCAGGGAAGCGCTCCTTCGCATGAGACCGGTGTTGATCCTCCAGCACGAGCCTGCCCAAGGCCCTGGATACCTGCTGCAATGCCTGCGCGAGCAGGACATCCCCGTCCACCTGATCCGTCCCGACCTAGGCGAGGCGGTGCCGCGCAACGCGTCCGCGTTCGGCGGCGTGGTGCTGCTGGGCAGCGACCACGGCGTGCACGACGGCCTGCCGTGGATCCGCGCCGAGCAGTCGCTGCTGATCGACGCGCTGCGCTCGAGCCGGCCGGTGCTGGGCCACTGCTTCGGCGCTCAGCAGCTCGCGCGCGCCATGGGCGCCGACGTGACGCGCAATCCGCGCCCGGACATCGGCTGGCGCGAGCTGTGGATCACGCCGACCGCGCGGTCGCTGTTCGGCGGCCAGGACCGGCTGCTCAGCTTCAACTGGCACTACGACAGCTTCCAGATCCCCGCCGGCGCGACGCGCACGCTGTTCGGGTCCAACTGCCTGAACAAGGGCTTCTCGCTGGGACCGCACGTCGGACTGCAGAGTCACCTGGAGGTGACCGAACAGGGCCTGCGCGACTGGTGCGCGCACGGCCGTGACGAGCTGCGCCACGGGCGCGGCCTCACCGTGCAGAGCGAGGCCGAGATCCTGGCCGCCCTGCCCGAGCGCTTGACCCGCCTGCGTCAGGCGGCCGGCAGCCTGTATCGGCACTGGATCGGGCAATTGGATCGTCCGCCGGTGTTCGGGCGGAGGCACGCGGCTTGAGGGCGGCTCGGTAGCGGCTCGGTGGTGGCCTGGCGGTGGCTCAAGGAACGCCCCGGGCCCCGATTGACGCCCCTCCACGAAGGGGCTTGGCTCGCGCGCCGCGAGGTGATCCGGCATCATCGGGCGCGCTCCGCCGCCCTGTCCACGCCGAGGTTCCTCCGATGTCCCGACCCAAGACCGCTCTCGCCATCCGCCACCTCGCCTTCGAGGACCTGGGGCTGCTGGAGCCCCTGCTCGATGCGCGCGGCTTCGAGCCCATCGTCACGCTGGATGCGGGCGTCGACGATCTGCGGAGCGTGGACCTCGACGCCGTCGATCTGCTGATCGTCCTCGGCGGTCCCATCGGCGCCTGCGACGACGGGCTCTATCCGTACCTCGCCGACGAGGTCGCGCTGATCGAGCGCCGCCTGGCCGCGCGCCGGCCGCTGCTCGGCATCTGCCTGGGCGCGCAGTTGATGGCGCGGGCCTGCGGCGCCGCGGTGGGGCCGATGACGCACGGGAAGAAGGAGATCGGATTCGGCCCGATCACCCTGACCCGTGCGGGCCTGGACTCGGCGCTGGCCCCGCTGGCCAGCGGTCAGCCGGTGCTGCATTGGCATGGCGACCAGTTCGAGCTGCCCGAAGGCGTGCCCAGCCTGGCCACGACGCCGTTGTGTCCCCACCAGGCCTTCGCGATCGAGCACTTCGCGCTGGGGTTGCAATTCCACCTGGAGTGCGACCCCGCGAAGCTGGAGCGATGGCTGATCGGCCATGCGGGCGAGCTGGCGCAGGCGCGTGTCGTGCTCGACGATCTGCGGCGCGATGCCGCCGCGTTTGGCCCGGGGCTGCGCGCGGCGCTCGGCGACATCATGGACCGGTGGATCGCCGGCTGGCCGCGGCAAGGCTGAGTCCGGCGGCGCTGAATCCGCCGGCACCGCGCCACGGCACCGCGCGGCGTCGAGAGAAGCCGCCGCGATCAGCAGCATCGCTGCTCGCGTGTCTCGATGGACAGCGTCTTCAGCGCGCCCAGCGAGCGCAAGGTCTTCAGCCCGAGATCGTGCCAGGTCACCGTCGGCCGCGCGGCGAAGAGATCCGCGCCGGCCGCCAGTCCGTTGGGCAGCAGCGGCCGCATCGCGACAGCCTCGTCGCCGTCGAGCATCTCGGGCGTCTCCCGTGTTTCGCGCCTTTCCCACGTCTCGTGAGACGGCGCCGGCCGGACCAGGGTGAATCTCGCCAGCACATGCTCGTCGTCCTCGACCTTGACGATCAAGCCGGCCGACCGACCCGAGCGATCCGTGCGACGCCAGCCGAGGTCCACCGGCAGTGACTCGCGACGCGCGGTGGTTTCGAAGGCCAGGCGCCAATCGGCCGACTTCGCCAACGGGCGCGCGATCAGCGACGCCAGCAGTTGCGGATGGGTGGGCATCGGGCCCGCGTACAGCACGGGCGCCGACAGCACCGGCGATCCGGCCAGCAGCGCTTGCCGCCGTGGCGTCGACAGGTAGAGCCCCGTCGCCCGATCGAGGACATCCGCCTCGTTGAAGTAATGGGGCAACTGGTCGTACCAGACGCGGCGCGTCGCATAGGTCCAGGTACCGCGCAGCTCGTGGCGATCGCCCAGACGCTCGATCAGCCGCTGTTCATGGGCCATCGCCCAGATCCTGAGCGGGATGAACGGCCGCTCGCCGAAGCCGCCGGCCAGCGGTCGGCCTTGCGACCGCAGCAGCGGCGAGCCGTGCGCGGCGAAGGCGAGCTCGGCATCGGCGCCATCCAGTTGTTCTTCGATGATCACTTGCCGACCCGCGAGGGCGGACAGCGGCATCAGCCCGCCGCCCGGGCTGGTCGAGCTGGTCGAATCATGAGACGGCAGGCCGTGGCCCGCCAGGGTGGCCGCGCGCGCGGACCGCGGCAGCGGCATCAACTTCAAATGCATCAATCCGTCGCCCGCCTGCGTTGTTGGCGCGGGCGGGTCCTGGTGAGGTCAGGAGACCGACGGAGAGCGGAGAAGGCGCGAACGATGCAGAGCCGGTGTCAGAACCGGGTCGCGGGCATCGCGGCGGAAATCGGGAAAGGATCCGGGCAGCCGTCGGCGATCAGCAGAGGGGGGATGTAGGGATCTTCATGGGGCACCTCCGGAATGGCTGGGAGCTTGGAACGCGCGCGGGAGCGAGGGCCGCTCCGGCGTGGGCGCGATTCTTCCACCGTGCTGGTGGCGGCGTCAACCGACATCAACGGGCATCCGGCGCCTTCAACCGCTGATGACGCCTGCGTCCCACGGATCGAGCGCGTCAGGCACGTCGCGCCCGTCGCGCCCGCCTGACCCGCCCGACCGGTCTGATGGAAAGTCGCGCCGATGCGCGCGGCTGAACTCCGCGCCGGGCGCATCGGCGTCGACGGCCGTCACGCCGTCACGCCGTCACTTGCCCTTCGCGGCGACCGTCTTGGCGTAGTCCGCCTGCATCTTGGTCATGAAGTCGAGCGCGGCCTTGTGCTGCTGCTCGTGGAAGTCGATCACCTTCTGGAACTCGTCGGCGGCCACCGCGAAAGGCACGCCCGCCGCGCGCATCGATTCCATGATGGACTTCTGCGACGCGAGCACCGTGCGCCACGCGGCGTGGTTCTGCTCGAACGCCTTCTTCGATTGCTCGAAGAAGGTCTTCGCGAGTTCGACTTGAGCCTGCTGAATCATGAGGAGTCTCCTGTGCTTGTCGTTGAACCACCGCCCGATGCGGGCGTGGAGCCGATCCTACAGGCGACGCGCCCGCCCCGCGCGGGTTCAGGGCATCAACCGATACCCCACCGCCGTCTCCGTCAGCAGGTGCCTGGGGCTGGCGGGCTCGGCCTCGAGCTTCTGCCGCAGGTTGCCCATGTAGACGCGCAGGTAGTGGTTCTGCTCGACGTGCGCCGGCCCCCACACCGCCTTCAGCAGTTGGCGATGGGTCAGCACCTTGCCCGCGTTGCCGATCAGGTGGCTGAGCAGGCGGTACTCGATCGGCGTGAGGTGGACGTCCTCGCCGGCGCGGCGGACGCGGCGCGCGGCGAGGTCGACCTCGATGTCGCCGAAGCGGAACACCGGGTCCTGCTGCTCGCTCGCGCGCGCCTGGCTGCGGCGCAGCGCCACGCGCACCCGCGCCAGCAGCTCGCCCACGCCGAAGGGCTTGCTCAGGTAATCGTCGGCGCCGTGATCCAGCGCGGTGATCTTGTCGTCCTCGGCGCCGCGCGCCGACAGCACGATCACCGGCACCGCCGACCACGCGCGCAGGTCGCGCAGAAAGTCCTGCCCGTCACCGTCGGGCAGCCCGAGGTCCAGGATCACCAGATCCGGCCGGCGCGTGCCCGCGTCGATCAGGCCCTGGCGCAAGGTGCCGGCCTCGTGCACCGACCAGCCCTCGCCCTCCAGCGCCAGGCGCACGAAGCGGCGGATGTTCGGTTCGTCCTCGACGATCAGCGCGGTCGGCTGCGGCTCGCTCACGGGTTCTGCTCCCTGTCTTTTCTCGATGCGGGTGTCGGTCGATGTGATCGATATCGATCGGTGCCGGTCAGTCCCGGGCCGCGGACGGCGCGGCGCCGGTGCTCTCGTCCTCGTCGAACGACGGCAGCAGCGGCGGCTCGCCCAGCGGTAGCGCGAGGCTGAAGCGCGCGCCGCCTTGCGGCGTCGCCCGCTCGGCCCAGATGCGACCACCGTGCGCCTGCATGATGGCACGGCAGATCGCCAGCCCCAGACCGACGCCCGGCAGGTGGGACTCGCTCTGACCGCGCGTGAACTTCTCGAAGAGCGCCTCCTCGCGTCCGGCCGGCAGGCCCGGGCCGTTGTCCTCGACGGACAGCCGCATCTCGCCACCGCCGCCCATGCCATCGCCAGCGCCGCCTTGGCCGCCATCCACGGCGCCCTGCGTGCGCGCGATGACGCGAATCTCGCTGCCGGGCGGTGTGTACTTGGCGGCGTTCTCCAGCAGGTTGGCCAGCACGCGCTCGATCAGCGCGGCGTCCAGCTCCACCAGCGGCAGGCTGGCCGGCACGTCCAGCACCAGCTTGTGCCGCGCCAGCGCCGCGCCCATCAGCTGCAGGCTGCTGCCCACGACCTCGTCGACCGGCTGCCACTGGCGTTTCAGCTTCAGCGCGCCGCTTTGCAGGCGCGCCATGTCCAGCAGGTTGTGGACCATCGCGTTGATGCGCAGCGACTGCTGCTCGATCGCCTGCGCCGTTTCCGACGCGGCGGCATCGAGTTCGCGCTGGGCCAGCGTCTGCGCCAGCCCCTGCAGCGCCGCCAGCGGCGTGCGCAGGTCGTGGGACAGCGCGGACAGCAGCGAGTTGCGCAGCCGCTCCGACTCGATCTGCAGCAGCGCCTGCTGCGCGACCTCGACGTAGTGGACCCGCTCCAGCGCCTGACCCGCGATGCGCGCGGCCGTCTCCAGCTGGGCGCGGCGTTCCGGCAGCATCAGCGTCGCGGCATCGCCGGGCCGCAGCGCCAGCACGCCGCGCGTGCGCATCGGCGCGCGCAGCGGCAGGTAGAACCAATGGCTGCCCGGCAACGTGTCCGTGCCCAGCCCCGCCGCCTGCTCGTGATCGAGCGCCCAGCGCGCCGTGCCCGCGTCGGGCCGGTCGCCCGGCGCCAGCTCGGCCTCCGCCGGGGACGGCAGCAGGCGGTCCTCTTCGTCCAGCGCGTACAGCAGCGCGCGGCCGCCGAATTGCTGCGCCAGCTGCAGCTCCGCGGTCGCCACGACCTGCCCGGTCTGCAGCGCGCCGGCCAGCTCGCGGGTGAGCTCGAACAGCCCCCTCGCCCGCGCCTCGCGCTCGGACGAGACACGAGCCTCATACCGCAAGCCCGCCGTCAACTGCCCCGTGATCAGGCCGACCGCCAGCATCACGCCGAAGGTGATCAGGTACTGCACGTCGCTGACCGCCAGGCTCAGCCGCGGCGCGACGAAGAAGAAGTCGAACAGGCCCACGCTGAGGAAGCTCGCCAGCACCGCCGGCCCGCGGCCCCAGCGCATCGCGACCGCGACGACGCCGAGCAGGAACAGCATCACGATGTTGTCGTTGGCGATGCGGTGCGACAGCGGCCAGCACGCCAGCGCCACCGCCAGGCAGGCCAGCGCCGCCCACAGGTAGCGCTTGGGCGCGGCGCCGAAGGTCGGGCCGGCCGGGTCGTCGTTGACGCGTTGCGTCGCCGACGCGCCGACCTGGATCAGGTCCAGCTCCGGGGCCGCGAGGCCCAGGTGCGCCGCGAGATCGCGTCGGCCCCAGCGGCGCGGCGACGGCTCGCCCCGCCCCATCAGCAGCTTCGACAGGTTGTGCTCGCGCGCGTAATCGGCCAGCGCCTGCGCCGGATCCTGCGCGGCCAGCACCGCCGTCGTCGCGCCCAGGTCCTGGGCCAGCCGCACGACGCGCAAGGTGCGCTCGCGACGCGCGTCCGGCAGCCGGTGCAGCGCGGGGGTCTCGACGTAGACCGCATGCCAGCTCACCGCCAGTTGCTGGGCGAGCTGCGCGGCGCTGCGAACGATGGACTCGGCCTCGTCGCCGGGACCGATGGCGCAGAGCACCGCGGCCTCCGTCTTCCAGACCTGGTCGATGCGCTGGTTGCTGCGCCAGGCCTGCACGTCGTCCTCGACGCGGTCGGCGGTGCGGCGCAGCGCGAGCTCCCGCAGCGCCATCAGGTTGCCCTTGCGGAAGAAATGCTGGCCGGCCCGCTCCGCCTGCGCCCCCTGGTAGACCTTGCCGGCCTTGAGGCGGTTGAGCAGCTCGTCGGCCGGCGTGTCCACCAGCACCACCTCGTCGGCGCGGTCGAAGAAGGTATCCGGCAGCGTCTCCTGCACGCGCACGCCGGTGATGCCGCCGACGACGTCGTTCAGGCTCTCCAGATGCTGCACGTTCAGCGTCGTGTGCACGCTGATGCCGTTGGCCAGCAGCTCCTCCACGTCCTGCCAGCGCTTGGGATGGCGCGAGCCGGCGACGTTGGAATGCGCCAGCTCGTCCACCAGCACCAGCGCGCCGGGCTGGCCCTTGAGCCGCGCCAGCGCGCCGTCGAGGTCGAACTCCGGCAAGGTGCGGCCGCGGTAGGCGACCTGCTGCATCGGCAGCCTCGGCAGGCCTTCCAGCAGCGCGGCGGTGTCGGAGCGGCCGTGGGTCTCGACGACGCCCAGCAGCGGCGGCCGGCCTTGCTCCCGCAACTGGCGCGCCGCCTGCAGCATCGCGAAGGTCTTGCCGACGCCGGCCGACGCGCCGAAATAGATCCTCAGCCGGCCGCGCGACTGCGCTTCCTCCTGCTGCCGGATCTGCGCCAGCAGGCTGTCGGGGTCGGGTCTTTCGTCGGCGGCGGGCATCCGGGCATTCTCGCTTCGGAACGATCAGAAGGCCCTGGAGACGCCCAGCACCACGCCGGTGTCGCCCAGGCGCCTGGCGCGCTGCCCGGCGGCGTCGCCGGCCTGGTACAGCGCCCTGTCGGCATCGGTGCCCACCAGCGCGACGCTGAAGGTCAGGCCGCCGAGGTCCTTCACCGCCTTGCTCAGCGACAGCTTCCAGTCCGTATAGGACAGGTCGCCGTACTTGCGCACCCACAGGTGGCCCAGGTGCAGGCCGGCGTTGACGCCCTGCCCCAGTTCGAAGCCGTAGTTCAGGTCCAGATAGGCCGTGCCCCTGGACGAGCCCCTGGCCGGCAGCGCGTTGAAGTAGGCGTAGCCGGCGGTCGTGCTGTCGAGCCCGAAGTAGTCCGTCGCCGCCACCGACAGCTTGGCCGAGAACGCGCCGGCGCTGACCGCCGCGTAGACATCGACGTTGTCGTACTTGTTGCCGGTCGGCTGGCCGGGCGCGGCGTTCAGGCGGGCGCCGGGATAGACGTAGGCCAGCGCGCCGACGTCGAGCGTCACGCCGTCGGCCACGGCCAGCTTGTAGCCGCCGTACAGGTCCCACTCCATGCCGGCGCCGTTGTTGTAGCTGTTGCCCGACACGTTGGACGCCCAGGTGCCGACGTACAGACCGCTGCCATGGCTGTAGTCGAAACCGGCCTGGACAGCGGGCCGCTTCCAGGTCTGGCTGATGCCGCGGAAGCGGTAGTCCGAAACGAAACCGACATTGCCGGTGAAGGCCTGCGGCGACGCATCGGCAGGCGCTGCCGCGGCAGCGCCCTCGTCGGCACGGGCGGCGGCATGCAGGCAGCAGGAAGAGATCAGGAACAGGGTCAGGAGACGGGTTTTCATGAACGACTTGAAGGGATCGAAGGTCATGCGAAGAAAGGCCGGCGCACGCCCGCCTGCTGTTTTCGCGTCAGCGGCGGAGTTGGATGCGGCGCCGGAAAAGGGACTCGACGGACAGCAAGGGCACGGCACGAGGAATCCCCGTGCGACAAGGCGCACGTGGTGCCTTGCCTTCTTGCGATCACGGCGAGCGAATCGATGTCGGCGGAAGCCGCGGCCCCCGGAGCGACGTTGGGACCTGGGAGCGAAGGGCCCCCGGCTTCCGCCGACGGGCTCGGCGGGCAGGCGGGAAGAGCCGCCCGACGCTCAACGGGTGATCACGGGGCCACGGGCGCCACCAGCTTCTTCCCCGACATCCTGTCGAGCGCCAGATTGAGCTTGAGCACATTAACGCGCGGCTCGCCGAGCACGGCCAGATCGCGGGCCTCGGTGTTGGCCTGGACCAGGCGCTGGACCGCCTCGACGGGCAGCCCCCGCTCGCGGGCGACGCGGGCGGTTTGATACCGTGCCGCCGCCATGCTGATGTGCGGATCGAGCCCGCTGGCCGACGCGCTGACCAGGTCCACCGGCACCGGTTGCGTGTTGTGCGGATCGACCGTCTTCAGCGCCTCCACGCGGGCCTTGACGGCGTCCACGAGCGCGGCATTCGTCGGTCCCAGGTTGGAGCCGGACGAGCCCGCCGCGTTGTTGCCCATCGGCCCGGTGGCCGACGGCCGGCCCCAGAAGTAGCGCGGCGACGAGAACGTCTGGCCGATCAGCTCGGAGCCGACCACCTGGCCGTCCTGCACGATCAGGCTGCCCTCGGCCTGACGCGGGAACACCGCCTGGGCCACGCCGGTGACGGCGGCCGGATACAGCAGACCGGTGATGGCGCTCAGCAGCGCGAAGCCGACCAGCGCGGGACGGAGCATCTTGAGAGTCGAATTCATGGTGAGGTCCTTTCGAATCGATGGGCTCACACGAGGTGCAGCGCGACCAGCAGCAGGTCGATCGCCTTGATGCCGATGAAGGGCACGATCAGGCCGCCCAGCCCGTAGATCCACAGGTTGCGGCGCAGCAGCGCGGCGGCGCCGATGGGGCGATAGGCCACGCCCTTGAGCGCCAGCGGGATCAGCGCCACGATGATCAGCGCGTTGAAGATCACCGCGGACAGGATCGCCGACGCCGGGCTGTGCAGGCCCATCACGTTGAGCGCGGCCAGTTGCGGATACACGCCCAGGAACATCGCCGGGATGATGGCGAAGTACTTCGCCACGTCGTTGGCGATCGAGAACGTCGTCAGCGAGCCGCGCGTCATCAGCAGCTGCTTGCCGGTCTCGACGATCTCCAGCAGCTTGGTCGGGTTGGAGTCCAGGTCGACCATGTTGCCGGCCTCCTTGGCCGCCTGCGTGCCGCTGGCCATCGCCACCGCCACGTCGGCCTGGGCCAGCGCGGGCGCGTCGTTGGTGCCGTCGCCGGTCATCGCGACGAGCCGGCCCTCGGCCTGGTAGTCGCGGATCAGCTTGAGCTTGGCCTCCGGCGTCGCCTCGGCGAGGAAGTCGTCCACGCCCGCCTCGGCCGCGATCGCGGCGGCCGTCAGCCGGTTGTCCCCGGTGATCATCACCGTGCGGATGCCCATCTTGCGCAGCTGCGCGAAGCGCTCCTTGATGCCGCCCTTGACGATGTCCTTGAGCTCGACGACGCCCAGCACGCGGGCCTGGCCGTCCAGCAGGTCGGCCACCACCAGCGGCGTGCTGCCGCGGCGCGCGACCTCCTCCGCCACGGCGGTCACCTGGGCCGGCATCTGCGCGCCGTGCGACTCGACGAAGCGGCGGATCGCGTCCACCGCGCCCTTGCGCAGCTGGCGCCGCGGCGCGGCGACATCGCCGAAGTCGACGCCGCTCATGCGGGTCTGCGCGGTGAACGGCACGAAGTGCGCCTGCAGGCTCGCCAGGTCCCGCTCGCGCAGGTTGAAGCGCTGCTTGGCCAGCACCACGATGCTGCGGCCTTCCGGCGTCTCGTCGGCCAGGGACGCGAGCTGCGCCGCGTCCGCCAGCGCCTGCTCCTGCAGCGTCGGGGCCGGCAGGAAGGCGCTGGCCTGGCGGTTGCCCAGCGTGATGGTGCCGGTCTTGTCCAGCATCAGCACGTCCACGTCGCCGGCCGCCTCGACCGCGCGACCGGAGGTCGCGATCACGTTGGCCTGCATCAGGCGGCTCATGCCGGCCACGCCGATGGCCGACAGCAGGCCGCCGATGGTGGTCGGGATCAGGCACACCAGCAGCGACACCAGCGCGGTGATCGACACCACGGTGCCCGCGCCGGCCGCCTCGACACTGAACAGCGAGTACGGCAGCAGCGTCACCGTCACCACCAGGAACACCAGCGTCAGGGCCACCAGCAGGATGGTCAGCGCGATCTCGTTGGGCGTCTTCTGGCGCTTGGCGCTCTCGACCATCGCGATCATGCGGTCCAGGAAGGCCTCGCCCGGATTGACGGCGATGCGCACCACCACCCAGTCCGACAGCACGCGCGTGCCGCCGGTGACCGCGGAGAAATCACCGCCGGACTCGCGGATCACCGGCGCGGACTCGCCGGTGATGGCGCTCTCGTCGACCGAGGCGACGCCCTCGATGACCTCGCCGTCCAGCGGCACCAGGTCGCCGGCCTCGACCAGCACGACGTGGCCCTTGCGCAGCTCGTCCGAGTTGACCGGATGCCACGACGAACCGTGCCGCGGCTGCTCCAGCTTCTTCGCCCAGGTCTTGGCCTTGAGGCCGCGCAGCGACGCGGCCTGCGCCTTGGATCGGCCCTCGGCCAGCGCCTCGGCGAAGTTGGCGAAGAGCACGGTGAACCACAGCCACAGCGCGATCGCCAGCATGAAGCCGGGGCCCTCGGCGCCGGCCAGCTCGGGCTGGGCGAAGCTCGCCAGCCACAGGCCGGTCGTGAGGATGCTGCCGGCGTAGACGACGAACATCACCGGATTGCGCAGTTGCACCGCGGGCGCCAGCTTGGCGAAGGACTGGCCGATGGCCGGCTTCACCAGCGCGGGGTCCCACAGGCCGGTGCGGGCGTTGGTGCGCGGCGGCGCGTCGTTCGGGCCTTGCGGGCCCTGGGGTCCTGGGGCGGACGGGCCGCCGGACCTGGCGCCGCCCAGGACCTCGGCGCGGACGGTGGCCGCCGCGGAGGTGTGAAGGGTCTTGAGTTGATTGCTCATAGGGGGCTCCGAAGGTTCACTTCCAGAGCATCAGGTGCTCGACGACGGGACCCAGCGCGAGCGCGGGGACGTAGTTCAGCAGGCCCACCAGCAACACGGTGCCGATCAGCAGCACGACGAACAGCGGGCCGTGCGTGGGCAGCGTGCCCTCGCCGACGGGGATGCGCTTCTTGGCGGCCAGGCTGCCGGCGATGGCCAGCACCGGCACGATCACCAGGAAGCGGCCCAGCCACATCGCGATGCCGAGCATCGTGTTGTAGAACGGCGTGTTGGCGGAGAGGCCGGCGAAGGCGCTGCCGTTGTTGTTGGCGGCGGAGGTGAAGGCGTAGAGGATCTCGCTGAAACCGTGGGCGCCGGGGTTGGCGATGCCGGCCTTCCCATCGGCGGCCAGGACCGCGATGGCGGTGCCGGCGAGCACGACGATGGGCGTGACGAGGATGGCGACGGCGCTCATCTTCATCTCGAAGGGCTCGATCTTCTTGCCCAGGTACTCCGGCGTGCGGCCGATCATCAATCCCGCGATGAACACCGCGAGGATGGCGAAGATCAGCATCCCGTACAGGCCGGTGCCGACGCCGCCGAAGACGACCTCGCCCAGTTGCATCATCACCAGCGGCACCGCGCCGCCGATGGGCGTGAACGAGTCGTGCATCGCGTTGACCGCGCCGCAGGAAGCGGCCGTGGTCACGACGGCGAAGAGCGAGCTGGCCGAGATGCCGAAGCGTGTCTCCTTGCCTTCCATGTTGCCGCCGGCTTGCGCGTCGGTGGCCTGGATGTCCACGCCCTGCGCGGCCACCAGCGGATTGCCGGCCTGCTCGGCGGGTGTCGCGACCAGCACGCCGACGACGAACATGGCCGTCATCGCCGCGAGGATCGCCGCGCCCTGGCGGCGGTCGCCGACCAGTTGGCCGAAGCTCAGGCACAGGGCCGCCGGGATCACGAAGATCGCGACCATCTGCAGCAGGTTGGTCAGCGGGGTCGGGTTCTCGAACGGATGCGCGGAGTTGGCGTTGAAGAAGCCGCCGCCGTTGGTGCCGAGCATCTTGATCGACTCCTGCGACGCGACCGGGCCCATGGCGATGGACTGCTCCCGCGTGCGCTGGTTCTCCATCACCGGCTGGCCCTTGTCGTCCTTCAGCGGCTGGCCGTCGGCGCCGAGCTTGGGCGTCTGGTAATCCTGCGCCTCGACGGTCTGCAGCGTCTTGTAGCCGTCGAAGTTCTGGATCACGCCCTGCTGGACAAAGACCAGGGACAGCACGAAGGACAGCGGCAGCAGCAACCACAGCGTGCAGCGGACCATGTCCGCCCAGAAGTTGCCCACATGCCCGCTGAGCCGGCTGGCGAAGCCGCGGATCAGCGCGAAGACGACGGCGATGCCGGTGGCGGCGGACAGGAAGTTCTGCACCGTCAGCGCCAGCATCTGGGTGAGGTAGCTCATCGTCGACTCACCGCCGTAGCCCTGCCAGTTGGTGTTGGCGACGAAGCTGATGGCGGTGTTGAACGCCGAGTCCGGCGTCACCGCGGCCATCCCTTGCGGGTTGAGCGGCAGCACGCCCTGCAGCCGCTGCAGCGCGTAGACGGCGAGCACGCCGACGAAGTTGAAGGCCAGCAGCGCGATGGCGTACTGCTTCCAGCCCATGCCCTCCTCGGGCTTGATGCCGGCGAGGCGGAACAGCGGGCGCTCGATGGCGGCGATCCAGCGCGGCGGCTGGCCCTTGGCCAGCGCGGTGATCCAGCGCGACAGCGGCCACGCGAGCAGCAGCGTGACGATGAGGTAAAGGGCCAGGTTGGCACAGGCGAGGTTCGTCATGTCACAGCTCCTCGGCTCGCCACAGGGCGATCAGGAGGTAGACGAACAGACCGGCGGAGATCAGCCCGGTCAGCCAGTAGAGCGTGCTCATTGCTTGCCCCCCAGCCGGTCGCTGGCGACCGCCAGACCCACCGCCACGAGGAACAAAACGACGCTCAATCCAAGAAAGAGTGCATCCATGATTTTTGGGTCCCATGCCCCCTCCATGAGGGCGTGATGGGATGGATGGACTCTAGGAATCAGCGGATCAAGGGGGTGTAGAAGGTGGCGGAGGGGGTATCAAGATTTCATAAAGAACGAGGCGGGACCAGCGGCTCATCGTCAAAAGTGGGGAGTCGGGGAAATTGACAGCGGGGGGCAGGTCTTGCCGCAAGTCGTTGATGTGATGGGGTGGCAGGTGACTTGCCATGCCTCACACACGAAGTTTCTGACAGCGCATCCCGAGGCGAACTGCCCTTCACGCAGCCCTTAGCCCCCCATTGGTGGGAATGGTTTCCACGTATGGCTTGCCTGTTTCGGCTGTCTATGCTGAAAATTCCGCAACTGGGAGAATATATGCGTCAAACGCTAAAGAGGTACGCGCCCCTGATATTGGGAGTTATCGCCACCGCTGCAATTGCAAAGGTTTGGGGGCCGTTCTTCATGAGCCAATATCAGCCCGAAGTGCGATCTTATCAGGACGATAAGAACGGCGAGTTTGCCGCCGCATCGAATATCGCCAGATTCTTTCTGAATGCAGATGTCACTGCCATAAAGAAGGGGGACTACGTTCGCATCGTCTACGCAGATGGAAGCGTTTACGATTTTGAAACATCACAGCGGTGCTCTTCCGTATCAAGCATATCGTGCCCGATCCTAAAAGCCACTCAACGTCCCTCTCCAACCGCGCCAGCGCTCCGGTCTCAGTTGCAGTTGGAGGAAGAGAAGAGAATGGCACGGGACACGTGTATCCAGCAGGCGTATACATATACGTTCAAAACTGGCTACTGGGAGATTTCATATCCCGACACCGGAGACTGGGGCACCGTGATCACCAATGGACGTTGGGTCAGTACCGGTGACGACATTGTTCAATCGTGGGGCAGGCAGGTTTGCAAATAAGATGACCAGGCACCTAGCACTCATTGGGATAGCCGTTTCCGTGGCGCTTGTCGGAACGTATTTCTTGCTTCTTCGCGCCAATGAATCGCCGTCAGAGAGTGTTCAGGCTAAAACGATCGCGAATGTATCGCCGCTAGGTGCACCATCTCGAGTCTTATCGCCTGTTTCCGAGTCGGATTCCAATGCGCGCCACCCTACAAATTTCAGAAGCCTAAAGGATCTCTGGGGTGCCTCAGACGATCTCTTTGAAATGTATCGCCTGGGCATTAATTCAAAAGATTACAAACTCAAGTATCTGGCAAGGGAGGCGATAAATATCTGCTTGCCGTTTACCATGAAGATGCCATTCCCTGACGCAGCGAATCGAAGGGACGATGGAGCGAATGCGGCGGAGCTCATTCGCGCAAGGACGACACTTGAACGGAGTTGTCGCACGTTCATGTCGATACCAGCGAGTGAGTTGGTCCGGCAACGAACGGAGATAAATCTTGCTATCCAAAACGCCGATTTCCCGGTTAACCCGTCCGCAGCCGAGTTGAGCCGCAATCCGACTGAGAGAGAAGTGCGCGAGGCCAAAGAAGCTTTGGCTTCTGCATTAAACAAGCTGGGACCCGATGGACTTTTATGGCTTGCGCCCGCTCTTGGAGGATGGCTTGAGCACGTGCAGACCTCAAGTCCCGGCACCCTTTCTTCTGAGTTCAGGGACGTGAGCCACATCGACAAGGCCGTCCTGCTCAGTCAATGTGCGCTTGGTTATGACTGCGGGCCAGCGTCTGTCCCTTACCTGTTCATCTGTTCATCCAGTGGGACATGTCCAGGCTCTCTGGAAGCGTACGCGCTTAACGGATTAGGGCCAGAGCAGAGGGAAGTGGTGCGGCGTCAAGCGCAATTGATCGCTAAAAGCATTGCTGGCAAAGATTTCTCAGCATTCGGCTTGTAAGACACGGAGGGAGAAGATCGGACACGCCCTCCAATCAAGGCAGGATCTGAAAACGATGTACACACTCGTAAACCGCTGCATCTACTTTAAAGAAGCCGAACTGAGCAATGAAGCAATGACCTCTTAGAAGCCTCAGTTTTACCGCTTCGTAAATCTCGACGCGTCGTTGTTTTGAAGAGCTGTAGCCATTCGTTCGGCCAATTCGATTGCAGCCTGCCGCTGCGGTGTATCGACCGGTCATTTCCTCAAACGCATTATTCATATGAACTGTTGCGGAAACTGGTTTTCAGACAGTTCTTCAGCACCCGCTCTCGGACCGTCGCACCACTCAAGCAGGCGACTGGACATCGAAAACCCCAGATGAAACCGGCAAAGACATCACTATAAATCCATCTTCACGTCACAACTTTATCAACCAACCATTGGTGATTGCGATGAGTTATCTTCCTGAACCTCCTGCAGACGAGAAAACAATTTGGCGCTATATGGATATCTCGAAGCTACTAAGCCTACTAGAAACAAGACAGCTTGTTTTCGCAAGAGCTGACGCCTTTGAAGATCTGTACGAAGGCCATTGGCCAGAACCATCGATCGCAGAGTTAGAAAAATATGGCGACAACAGCATAGCGAAGGCCGTAGCGGTTCAGCCGCTGCGTGAACGAGAACGCATGTTTATTAGTTGTTGGCACGAAAATCCAGCCGAATCGGCGGCCATGTGGCGGATTTTCTTAAAAAGCAATGACGGTGTCGCAATAAAGACTAGTGCAGGGCTACTTAAAAAACAGCTAAACAAGACCAATCTTCACATTGAGTTTGGTCGCGTTCGGTACATCGATTACTCTAAAGAGCCGATCCCCGACGGTCGGGTCTTCAACCCCTACTTTCATAAGCGTCTGGACTTCGTGCATGAAAGAGAGGTCCGTGCTGTTGTTTGGAACCAGCCGTCCTCGACACACAGAATAGAAGTACAACCAGACGCTAAGATTTTTTCGATCAATGTCGATGTCCCGGAGCTTATTCAGGAGCTGGTAATCGCCCCTCGGCACGATTCCTGGTTTCGCGAACTAGTGGAGACGGTTGTGAAGAAGCGATACGGCATTCAGTGTGAAATTTCAGATTCGAAGGTTCTCACAGCGCCAAAGCTGCGTGCGCCTGATCAATGGCCCCACACGAGCTCAACCAGTTCTTGAAGGGTGAACCCGCCAAGCCCTCATCCGACCCGGGCCTTTTGCGACTGACGCCACGACCGCAGTTACGACGTCGACCAGAGTTTCGAAACCGAGTCAACCGTGACTCGCCGCCCCATGCAAGGCGGGCGGCGCCTCGACTGGCGGAACTACAAGCTGTCCTTGGTTTATTTGCTCCGGGGTAGGACGAGTTTAGCCTAAGGCCCATATAGGTTCGTGTTCGGACTCCCTGCCCCGATTCTTGCTCGTAGTACGTAGTCGTCGAATCTGACATAGACGCTGGATCTGATAGGTCAAATGGAGCTCAACGACTTCAACTGGCACACTAGGACGCGGTCGTGGGACGAGCCCGTGACCTCTGGTAGCGTCCTTTGCGTTTCCATCGGCGTTGCGGCAAAGGCGAAGATATGCTGATCTCGCGTCGCCTTACATTTTCTCTATCGCCTTGTCGCTGTCGGCTCGCAATATGGAGAGATAAATTGCAAACACAGCTCCTCTTCGAATCGTATGACACACAATTCAATTCTGCAGATTTCCGACAGTGAAGGCCTTGGTCGCTTTGTACTCTTTGACGGTCTTAGTCACCAATTGCTATTGAAGCCAGGCATATACGGAAATCCAGTCCTCACGACCCAAGCCATCTATTTCCTCGATCAGATGGAGTCGATCGGGCACATTTCTAGCGAAAGTCCAATCCCCCCACCTGATGTCGAGCGCCTCGTCGACAACTATCTCTTCGAGTTTTCCAAAATCCATTCGTCATCAAGAATGACATTTCGAACATCAGACGCCAGATTCTGGATCGATGAACGTTCATCGATGTACAGTCTAGCTGATCAGATGCTAACCGACACATTAGCACTTGATCGCCTTAATGATAGATCGGTGCTGGAAGTCGCAGCCACAGATCCCAAAGACACCATCAATTTCGACGACTGGAACATTGGTGTCAACTATGCAAATGCCGCAATTGCCGATCATGTCGGCAACATAAGCTCATTGCTAGAAAAAAAAGTGGACGTTCGGGTCATGCCCAATGAAGAGCGAGATGGGCATCTTGGAAAGCTTCGTGTTATCAAAGCTCGAGCCGCATATATTGACATATTTCAAGCCCTTGCACTCCAAGACATTGACGCACGTGCGATGCAACCTACACGAGATGGCACACGTCCTACCTACTTCCCCCTTGCAACGAGCAAGACGTTCGGTGTAGTTGAGGAGCTTTCGATTGAGCGAATCACTACAAACAAGCAATATTCGCCAGTTCTACTTTCGCACTTCTTCTCTGGTGTGAAAGAACGGAACCCACTCAAAGCATTCTTGGCTTTCTATAACGTTCTTGAGTACTACTTCGAGGAGGCCCCTACTCGACTCCGGCGCAATGCTCGAAGCGAACTCGATCAGTTGAAATGCGTTATCGAGCTTCTTGCCACCGATGTGGACTTCGCAAACCAGCTATCTGGGGACGCTTCTGACTGGCGTGGCGCTATCGCATCCAATCTAGTTACATCGCTTGGGCCGCCAATTGCAAGAGTGGACGCAGCAGCGGCGTCGCTGTGTGATGAGTTCTCGCGATGGCTATATGAAATACGATGTGCCGTTGTGCACTCAAAAAAAACTCGCCGCGGCATAACCACATCGAGTTTCGAACCCTACTCGGCAGCATCCGCGAATATTAAAGTCGCGCTCCCTATCGTCCGATGGTTGGCAGTGCTATGCATTGAGAAAGACCAAGCCTTAACCAACCCTGCCCTCGTGTAAAAAGAATGAGATATTCAGGCCTGTTGCTTTCCGACTCAGCGCGTCGACCAGCATTCATCGAGCCACCTTTGGGTAGTTGGGCTTGTAGCCTCCTGCGGCAAGCCGGAAGTCCGACTCCATTGGGACGCTTCATAAAGAGCCTCGAAGCACCTCACCCCGCATCACGCTCACCAGTCCCGCCACCAGCGCAAAACAAGCCGCCATTCCCAACCCGACGTGGGAGGCGTTCGACGCCGGCAGCCACGCAAACAGCAGCCCCATCAACAGGCTCCCCATGGTCTGGCCCGTCAACCGCGCGACGGCCTGCGCGCCCCCGGCCGCGCCACTCCTTTCCTTCGGCGCCGACAGCAACATGTTCCTGTTGTTGGGCGTCTGAAAGAACCCGAATCCCAATCCAGTCAGCGCGGTGAACACCACCAGCAGCGGCCTCGGATCCGCCTGAACCGGCCAGGCCGCGCACAGCGCCAGCCCCGCCGCCATGCACGCCGCCCCTGCCGCGCACAGCCTCGCCGTCGAGACCCGATCCGCCAGCCGGCCCGCCATCGGCGCGGCAAACATCACCGCGAGCGGCCATGGCGTCATCAGCAGGCCGGTTTCGAGCACGCTCAAGCCCAGCACGTGATGCATGTAGAACGGCAGCGCGACATAGCTCGCCATCTGCCCCGTGAAGCAACACACCGACGCGATCACCGACATCCGGAATGACGGCGATCGCAGCAGATCCAGCGGGATCAACGGCGCCGCGCGCGGCAGCTCGCGGCGGACGAGTAGCACCAGGCAGACCACCGCCGTGATCAGCAGCGCCCCGCCCTCCACCGGATGCGACAGCACGCGATCGCCGCCGAGGACGAAGGTCGCGAACATCCCCGCGTTGAGCGCGACGCTCCACCCGTCGAGCGGACGACGCGTCCCCGGCGTGCGCGGCAATCCACGGGCGGCCAGCAGCACCAGCAAGCCGACCGGCAGGTTCACCGCGAAGAGCCACGGCCAGCTCGCCACCGACAGGATGGCCGCGCCCACCGCGGGCCCCGCGGCCGACGCCCCGGCCACCGCCAGCGCGTTGTAGGCGATGGCCTGGCCGAGCATCCGCTTCGGATAGGTGAATCGCAGCAGCGCCAGGCCCAGCGGCATCACCGCCGCGCTGCCCAGGCCCTGCAGGCATCGCCCCGCCACCAGCCACGGCAATGACGGCGCCATCGCGCACAACGCCGAGGCCGCCGTGAACAGCGCGACGCCGCTCATGAAGACGCGCCGATAACCCAGCCGCTCGCCGAGCGCGGACGCCGGCAGCAGGAACATCACGACCACGAGTTGATAGGCCGTCACGACCCAGACCGCATCCGATGGCGACGCGTTCAGGCGCTGCGCGATGTTGGGCAGCGCGACGTTGGCGATCGCGCCGTCCAGCACCACCAGCACGATGGCGCCGAGGATCGCGGCCACCGCGGCATGGCGCTGAGGCAGCGGCACGCCATCGGTATCGGGTGCGGGATCGGATGCCGGCGCTGACGTGGAGGTCGAGGTCGAGGTCCATGCCGGCCTGGAAGTGGACGCCAATGCCCGCCCCGCGAGCGCCGCATCGGCGTCCGCATGGGGGGTCGGAATGATGGGCGAATCCATCGGCGCATTCACGGGAGACGGCGCGGACGGATCCGAAGCTGAAGAGCGGACAGCGGGCATCGGGACTGCGGGTCGGGGAGGTGTCGGTCAGCATAGGACTCGCGCCGCCACCCGGCCAGAGCGCGGCGCGCAGGGACATCCTGCGTGGCACGCCATCCGCACGCCGGCCCGCCGTGCTAGCGTCGCCCGATGGCCGACGACATCGATCTCAACCTGCTGACCGCGCTCGATGCGCTGCTCGCCGAGGGCAGCGTCGCCCGGGCGGCCGAGCGGCTGCATCTGAGCGAGTCCGCCATGAGCCGCACCCTCGCCCGGCTGCGCGAGGCCACCAGCGATCCGCTGCTCGTGCGCGCGGGCCGCACCATGGTGCCCACGCCGCATGCGCTGGCGCTGCGGGAACGGGTGCGGGAGCTCGCGCAGGGCGCCCGCGCCGTGCTGCAGCCGGCCGGCGCGGGCTGGGACCTGAACACCCTGCAACGCACCTTCACCCTGCGCGCCAACGACGGCTTCATCGAGGCCTTCGGGCCGGCGCTGGTCGCCCACGCCGCGCGGGAGGCGCCCGGCGTGTGCCTGCGCTTCGCGCCCAAGCCGGACAAGGACGTGCGCCCCTTGCGCGAGGGGCTGATCGATCTGGACATCGGCGTGCTCGGCGAGTCCGGCCCAGAGGTGCGATTGCAGGCGCTCTATCGCGACCACTTCGTGGCCGTCGTGCGGCCGGGGCATCCGCTGCTGGACGGGCCCGAGCCCGACGCCGCCCGCTACGCCGCCTGCGCGCACGTGGTGACGTCGCGCCGCGGGCGTCGCGCGGGGCCGGTGGACGAGGCGCTCGAAGCGCGCGGACTGGCGCGCCGCGTGGCCGTCGTGGTGCCGACCTTCCGGGCCGCGCTGTCGATCGCGGCGGCGACGGACCTGGTCGCCCTGGTGCCGGCGATGTTCTTCGCGCACGACCTCGCGAACGGCGCGCTGCGCGCCCTCCCCTTGCCGGTGCCGACCGAGCCGATCACCATCTCCCAGATGTGGCATCCCCGGATGGACCGGGATCCGGCGCACAAGTGGTTACGGGATGTCGTGCTGGAGGTATGCCGGGCCAAGGCCTAGGCGCCGACACTTTGGCATTAGCCAAGAGTCATTTGCGCCGGCTCGCGCCAGCCGGCAACATGCCCAGCTTGCCGCCGGACTCCCCCGCGGCCCTCTACATGGAAGCTCGCCATGGCACGTGCCGTCATTCCCGGTCCGCTCGGCTTGGACATCCGTCAGTTGCTGTCCGACTCCGGCACGCAGTGGCTCGGCCCCTCGCCGCGCCCTGGCCCGGTGGGCATGGACGCCTCCGCCGGGGACAACTGGACGTTGCTCGGCGCGGATTTCTCGCCGCCCAAGCATGAGCCGAGCGTGCCCGCGCCGCAGCGGCCCCTTGTCACGCCCGAGGGCGAGGCCCGCCCGCTCACCGCCGGCGAGATCGCCATGGCGCGCCTGCTGTTCAAGGACTCGCTCGACTACACGCAGGTCAAGGTCCACAACGGCGAGTACCTGCCCTTCGGCTGGCAGCCGGACGACACCGCCATGACGCCCAACGGCGAGATGTACTTCAACAAGAAGCACTTCAAGGAAGACTTCTCGGTCACGAGTGAATCCACGCGGCATTGGTTCATCCACGAGATGGTGCACGTCTGGCAACACCAGCTCGGCTACCCGGTGCGGCTGCGCGGCGCCATCCGCATCGGCCTGGGTTACGACTACGAATTGAAGGCGGGCACCACCCTCGGCGACTACAACATGGAATCGCAAGGGGATCTGCTCGCCGACTACTTCGTGCTCAAGCACCTGAATGCACCGCAAGCGATGAACCAGCAGCAGTTCGCGAATCAATTGACGCTTTTCGAAGAGGTCCTGAATGTCTTCCTCAAAAACCCGGCCGACACCGCGAATCTGCCTTGAGTCCGCCGCCGCGCTGACCCTTTGCGTCTGGCTGGGCACGGCCTGCGCGACCTCTCGCATGGGCGACGCCGACGTCCGCCTGCAAGACGGACAGCCCTGCTTCACGATCACCCCCAAGGAGGCCGCCCGCGGTCCGGCGATCCGTCTGCAGTCCGTGTCGATCAACGACGCGTCGACCACGCCCGTGGGCAATGTGTGGTGGGTGATGTTGGACCAGAAGCGTCTGGCGACGATGTCACCGGCGAGCTGCGTCCCCTATGGCCAGACCCCGGAAGGCGCCACGGCGAAACCGGCCGTGGCGCCCGATCTTCAGTTGGGCCGGGTGTACGAGGTCCACCTCAACACGCGGCCGTCGGACTCGTCCGACCCGACCCGGGGTTACCTCGGGAAATTCTGCTTGATGGCGGACGGGGCTGACGGGACCAATGGCCGCAAGCTGGTGCAGGTCAAGGCCGATTCGCGTGAATGGACCGAAGGGGTCTGTCGCTGAGCAACCGTCGGCGGGGGTACGCATGCCCCCATTTCCATCCGTGGAACCTCCCCCCTTGAGGGTGACCTGGGTCGACATTTCCCTGAGGGATACTCGCTCCCGGCGGTCACCTTGAACCGCGCTTTTTCGGGAGCAGCGCCATGGGCCTGATGGACTTCATCAAGAAACAGTTCATAGACATCATCCAGTGGACCGAGGACGACGACGGCGTCCTGGCCTACCGGTTTCCGATGCAGGACTTCGAGATCCAGTACGGCGGCTCCCTCACCGTGCGCGAATCGCAGATGGCCGTCTTCGTCAACGAAGGCAAGGTGGCCGATGTCTTCGGCCCCGGCATGTACAAGCTGACGACCCAGACGCTGCCGGTCCTGACCTACCTGAAGAACTGGGACAAGCTGTTCGAATCCCCCTTCAAGAGCGACGTCTACTTCTTCAGCACCCGCCAGCAGGTCGACCAGCGCTGGGGCACCACCCAGCCGGTCACCATCCGCGACAAGGACTTCGGCGCGGTGCGCCTGCGCGCCTTCGGCAATTACAGCTATCGCGTCGCCGATCCGAAGAAATTCCACACCGAGATCTCCGGCACCCGCGAGCGCTACACCGTCACCGAGCTCGACGGCCAGTTGCGCGGCCTGATGCTGCAGCACATCAGCGACGCCGTGGCGCAGTCCGGCATCCCCTTCCTGGACCTCGCGGCCAATCAGGTCGAGTTCGCCAACGCGCTGCGCGACGCGACCTCGCCCTCCTTCGAGGCCCTGGGCCTGAAGCTGGAGATGGTCACGCTGCAGAACGTCTCGCTGCCCGAGGAACTGCAGAAGATCCTCGACCAGAAGATCGGCATGGGCATGATCGGCCAGAACATGGGCCAGTTCATGCAGTACCAGACCGCGCAGGCGATCCCCAAGCTGGCCGAGGGCGTCGGCTCCGGCGGCGGCAGCGGCATCGCGGGTGACGCGATGGGGCTGGGCGCCGGACTGGCGCTCGGCCAGACGATGGCGCAGCAGTTGCAGGCCGGCCTGACCGGCGCCAATGCACCGGCCAATGCAGCGGCCCAGGCGCCCGCGCAGCCCGCCGCGCCGGTCCAGCCCCAGCCGGTCAGCGCCAGCGCCGACGAGGTGCTGCTGTTGCTCGAAAAGCTCGGCGACCTCAAGGCCAAGGGCATCCTGACCGACGAGGAGTTCGCCGCCAAGAAGGCCGAGCTGCTCAAGAAGCTGAGCTGACCCCGCTCCGCCCATGATCGAGATCGCGACGCCCGGAACCTGATTGGCTACCCCGTCCCCCCAGCGCCGCTGGCAGGCGCTTTGCCCCAATTGCGGTGCGCCGGTCGAGTTCGCCTCGGCCGCGTCGGCCAGTGCCGTCTGCAGCTTTTGCCGCTCCACGCTGCTGCGTGAAGGCGACGCGCTGCGCAAGATCGGCACCAGCTCGGAACTGTTCGAGGACTACTCGCCGCTGCAACTCGGCGCGGCGGGTCGCCACGCGGGCGCGCCTTTTGTCGTCGTCGGCCGGCTGCAGATGTCCTATGCGGACGGCAGCTGGAACGAGTGGCACATCCTGTTCGACGCCGGCGCCGATGGCGCGCCACGCAGTGGCTGGTTGGCCGAGGACAACGGCAGTTTCGTCATCAGCTTCGAGTCGCCGCTGAACGAGCGCGCGCCCGATCCGGCGCAGTTGCGGCCCGGTGGATTGCAGATGCTGGCGGGCTCGGCCTGGCAGGTGGCGTCCATCGTCGACGCGACGCTGGCCGCCGCCGAAGGCGAGTTGCCGCATCCGCCGCGGCTCCAGCAGCGTTATCCCGTCGTCGACCTGCGCAACACGCAGAACGAAGTCGCGACGCTGGAGTACGCCGATCCCGCGCGGCCGACCTGGTCGGTAGGCCGGCCTGTGGCGCTGGCGGACCTGGCGCTGACGGGCCTGCGCGCCGAGAGCGGTGCCACGCTCGCCTCCAGGTCGATGCCCTGTCCCAACTGCGGCGCGGCGCTGGAGCCCAAGCTGGAGACCACGCAGTCGATCGTCTGCGGGCAATGCCATTCGGTCGTCGACATCGCCAAGGGCGCAGGCGCCGATCTCTCGGCCTATCGCCAGAACAACGGCGGTGAGCCGCAGATCCCGCTGGGCACCACCGGCCAGCTCGCGCTGAGCGGCGGCACGCCCAAGCCGTGGCAGGTCGTCGGATACCTGGAGCGATGCGACCTGCCCGAGTCCAGCGAGGACGAGCAGACCTTCTGGCGCGAGTACCTGCTGTTCAATCGCATGGAGGGCTTCGCCTTCCTGGTCGACACCGAGGACGGCTGGAGCGTCGTGCGCCCGATCACCGGCGCGCCGGCCAAGTCCGGCGGTGGCACGGTGCAATGGCAGGACAAGCCGTTCAAGCAAAAGTGGCGCTACACGGCCAAGGTCACATACGTACTGGGCGAGTTTTACTGGCGCATCGCGCGCGAGGAACGCGCGCTGGTCACCGACTACGAGTGGCGCAACGGCAGCCGGCTGGAGCTGCTCAGCAGCGAGCAGGTCGGCAACGAGCTGACCTGGAGCCATGGCCGCGCGATGGAGGCGGACGAAGTGCGGCGCGCCTTCGCGCTGGCCGACGACAAGATGCCGACGCTGCGCCGCGATGTCGCGTCCGGCATGGACCAGGGCCGCATCCTGCGCTGGTTCATCATCGCGCTGGTGGTGATGGTGGTGCTCTTCGCGCTGCTCAAGGCCTGCAGCAGCGACAGTTGCCAGACCTACAAGGACAGCTACGGCGAGACCAGCGCCGAGTATCAGCAGTGCAAGCGCAGCAGTCGCGGCAGCGGCGTGGGCTACATCGGTTCCAGCGGCGGCTCGTACGGCGGCTACAGCAGCGGCGGCGGCGGCCACAAATAAGCTTCTAGGAGAGCGACATGGACGGATTCGAATGGCTCAAGCCCAGCATCGTGCTGGGCTCCATCCTGTATGCCGTGATCGGCGTGCTGGTGTTCTGGATCAGCTTCGTCATCATCGACAAGCTCACGCCCTACAAGCTGTGGGAAGAGATCGTCGAGCACAAGAACATGGCCCTGGCCGTGGTGGTGGCGGCGATGTGCATCTCGATCGGCCAGATCGTGGCGGCCGCGATCCACGGCTGAGGCAAGCGGCATGTCGGATCGCGATCGGCACGGACCTGGCGATGACGGGCATCGACGCGCCGCGCACGCGATGCAGGCCGGCGTCGTCGGCCTGACGCTCGCGCTGCTGGGCGCGACGGCGATCGCCGCCGATCCGCCCGCGCCGCCCAAACCGCCGCCCCGCCCGACCGGCATCGCCCCCAAGGGCGACTTCACGGCGGGCCTGGCGCGACCGGAAGGAGACCCCGGCGCCACCGGCCACGACGAACTCTCCGACGACGCCTTCCGCGCGAAGGCCGAAGCCGCCGCCATCCGCAAGTCCGGCGTGGCGGCCAAACGCAACGGCACGCGGCTGATCCTGTCGTCGAGCGGCCGGCCCATCGTCTTCGACAGCGTCTGGCCCGGCATCGGGGGCGCCAACGAGTCCGCTTTCGAGGATTACCGCTTCGACGGCCTGTCGCCGGACCGCGAGTTCTACATCGTCCGCGCGACCTATTACGAAGGCACCAACGTGCTGTGGGTGTCGCGCAAGGACGGCACCCGCCACGAGATGCACGGCGAGGCCCGACCTTCCCCGGACGGCAGCTTCATCGCGATGGCCAACGCCTCCGAGGCCCACGACTTCAACGGCATCCTGGTGTGGGAGCGCGCGCAGGGTCGCCTGATCGAGCGCTTCCGCCTGGTGCCGTCGCCCGACCAGCCCGCCTTCTACCGCTTCATGCGCTGGAAGGACGGCCGCACCGTCGAGCTGGAGAAGACGACGCGGGGCGATCCCATCACCTGCCCTCATGCCAACGAGGAAACGCTGGTGGTGCTGGTGCGCGACGGCGAGCGATGGACCTTGAAGGATGTCAGCCCCCCACGCTGCGCGCGCTGACCGCTGACCGCTGACTGGGCTGGTCGCCGGTTGCCGGTCGCTGACGCTTCCTTAACACGATCTTCCAGTGCTTTCTCGCGCGTTCTCACAGCGGATATGCATCCGTTGTGACGCCCGGTAATCGAACTTGTAACAGCGGCAGGGGCGGACCTAGGATTTCATCAATCCTTCTTTGATCGGTCCCCCATGAGCTCGCAGCCCTTCGATTTCCAGGCCTCCCAGGCCGCCCCCTCCGGTCCCGTGACGAGCCCGGCCACATACCGGACCTCGCGCCTCAAGCGGGCGGTCGCGTCGTCGCTGATCGTGTCGTGCTCGCTGATGGCGATGCCGATGCACGCCTCGGCGCAGATCGTTCCGACCGATGCGCTGGTGCAGGCCGCTGCGCCGGCCGGCAGCGTCGCCGACAGCCGCGCCCGCGTGAATGCGTTCTTCGCCCGCGACGACGTGCGTCAGGCGATGGTCAAGGAAGGCGTGGACGGCGCCTCCGCGCAGGCCCGGGTGGACGCGATGTCGGACGACGAGATCCGCGCGCTCGACGGCCGCATCGCCGAGGCACCCGCCGGCGGCGAGGTGCTCGGCATCATCTTCACCGTGTTCGTGATCCTGCTGGTGACCGACATCCTGGGCTTCACCAAGGTCTTCCCGTTCACGCGGTCGATCCGCTGAGGTCCCCATGCGCGCCGCCGTTCCGTCAACTGGGCTGCTGACCCGGGCGCCGTCTCGGGCTGGAGCTCGGGCCCGGGCGCCGGCCACGGCATTGACGCTGGCGCTGGTCCTGCTGCTCGGTGGCTGCGCGAGCACGCCGCCGCAGTTGAGCGCGCTGGAATCGAAGTGGCCGGCCCAGTTGCCGCCCCGCGCGGACCTGTCGGCCGCCACGCCCTTCATCGCGCAGGACGACTACGAGTGCGGCCCCGCCGCGCTGGCGATGCTGCTGCGCTCGGTGGGTCGGACGGCGACGGTGGAGCAGTTGAAGCCGCAGGTCTTCCTGCCCGGCCGCAAGGGCTCGCTGCAGACCGAGATGCTGGTGGCCACGCGCCGCCAGGGCCTGCCGGCCTACGTGCTGCCGCCGCGGCTGGACGCGCTGCTGGCCGAGGTGGCGGCCGGTCATCCGGTGATCGTCTTCCAGAACCTGTCGCTGGACGTGGCGCCGGTGTGGCACTACGCCGTGGCCGTCGGCTACGACCGCGAGCGCCGCACGATCCTCCTGCACAGCGGCAAGACCGCGCGGCAGGAAATGGAGCTGCCGGTCTTCGAGCGCACCTGGGCGCGCGGCGACCACTGGGCGATGACGACGCTGCCGCTGGAGCAGATGCCCGCCACGCTGGACGGCGCTCAGACCGGCGCGGCGCTGGCGGCGCTCGAACGCCTGAACGCCCCCGCCGCGCGCAAGGGCTACGAAAGCGCGCTGGCCCGCTGGCCCGGCGAGCCGGTGCTGCTGATGGGCGCCGGCAACACCGCCTACGCCGCCAAGGACCGCCGCGCGGCGGCCAAGGCCTACGGCCGGCTGACCGACGTCCGCCCCGACATCCCCGACGGCTGGAACAACCTGGCGCAGGTGCTGATGGAGCAAGGCCAGCGCTTCAAGGCGTCGCTCGCGATCGAGCGCGCGGTGGCGCTGGGCGGGCCGCGGCTGGATCAATACAAGGCGCTGCAGAAGAAGATCACCACGGGCATGTGACGCCGCCGACACGGCGCCGCCGGGCACGGTCGCCGCCTCTCGCGATGCACCGTTCGGCGTGGACCGTCGTCGACCGCCGCGTGGACTGTCGCGGCGGTGAAACGACGCCCGGCCACCGCCCTCGCGCGTGATAGCCTCGCGCCCCATGTCCGAGTCCGCAGAGCACCGCGCCGCATCGTCGCCCCCGTCGGCCGACGACGGCGAATCCCCCCACAGTCCCGGCCGCGCCACGCTGCCCGAAGTCCTGCTGCTGGCCAGCGTCTTCGTCATCGCCGCGTGCGGCCTGGTGTACGAGCTGGCGGCCGGCGCGCTCGCGAGCTACCTGCTCGGCGATTCGGTCCTGCAGTTTTCGACCATCATCGGCGCCTACCTCTTCGCGATGGGCCTGGGATCCTGGCTGTCGCGCTACATCGAGCGCCAGTTGATCGCGCATTTCCTGCGGCTGGAGCTGCTGGTGGGCGTGATCGGCGGGCTGATGCCGGCGGCGCTGTTCACCGCGCACAGCCTGCTGCCGCCGTCGCAGGTCGCGGGCTTCCGGGTGCTGCTGTACGGGCTGGTGCTGCTGGTGGGCACGCTGGTCGGGCTGGAGATCCCGCTGGTGATGCGCATCCTCAAGCGCCACTTCCGGCATCGCTACGGCCTCAAGGACCTGGTGTCGCAGGTGCTGACCTTCGACTACCTGGGCGCCTTGCTGGTCGCCGTCGCCTTTCCGCTGCTGCTGGTGCCCAACCTCGGGCTGGTGCGCACGGGCCTGTTCTTCGGCCTGCTGAACGTGGCCATCGCGATCTGGGCGTTGTGGCTGTTCCGGCCGGAGTTGCGCGCGTGGCGCTCGCATGCGCTGGGCTGCGCGGCGAGCGTGGCGGTGCTGACGGCGGGCATGATCGGTGCGGACCGGCTCAGCACCTGGGCCGAGGACCGCTTCTACGGCGAGCAGATCGTCTTCAAGGAAAGCAGCGACTACCAGCGCATCGTAGTCACGCAGGGCGCGGCGGGCACGCGGCTCTTCCTCAACGGCAACCTGCAGTTCCACTCGCGCGACGAGTACCGCTATCACGAAGCCCTCGTGCACCCCGCCATGGCCGCGCAGGGCGCGCCGCGCAATGTGCTGGTGATGGGCGGCGGCGACGGCATGGCCGTGCGGGAGATCCTGCGCTACCCGTCGGTCGAGCGCGTCACGCTGGTCGAGCTGGACCCGCACATGACGCGGCTGTTCTCGACGATGCCGCTGCTGCGGCAGCTCAACAAGGACGCGCTGCTGAGCCCCAAGCTGACCATCGTCAACACCGATGCGTTCGGCTGGCTGGAGACCAACGACCAGACCTACGACGTCATCGTCATCGACTTCCCCGACCCCAGCAACTTCGCGCTGGGCAAGCTCTACACGGCGAGCTTCTACAAGATGGTCGACCAGCACCTGAGCGCCTCCGGCTACGCGGTGATCCAGGCGACCTCGCCGCTGGTGGCGCCGCGCGCGTTCTGGACCGTCGTCAACACCGTGGAGTCGGTCGGCCTGACGGCCACGCCGTATCACGCGCACGTGCCCAGCTTCGGCGAATGGGGCTACGTGCTGGCCAGCCGCCGGCCCTGGTCGATGCCGCGCCAGCTGCCGCCCGGCCTGCGCTTCCTGAGCCTGGACGGCATGCCCGCGCTGCTGAACTTCCCGCTGGACATGGCGCGGCCCGAGGGGCTGGAGGTGAACCGGCTGTCCAACCAGGCGCTGGTCCACGAATTCGAGCGCGAATGGGGCAAACAGCATTGACGCACGGCCTGAAGCGCCGCGACCTGCTGGCGCTGTCGCTGGTGCCGCTGCTGTCGGCCTGCGGGCGCGACGCGCGCCCCGTCGCTGATCGACTCGCCACGCGGATCGCCGATCTGCCCGGTGGCTGGGTCGGGGCCGACTGGCAACGCGGTCATCGCCTGCGCGGCGCGCCGCCCGCATGGTCGTCGGTCACTGGCACGCCGCGACGCGCGCAGGTACTGGTGCTGGGTGCCGGCATCGCCGGGCTGGCCTGCGCGCGGCGCCTGCGACTGGGCGGCGTCGACGTCGCGCTGCTCGATCTGGAGGACCGCCCCGGCGGCAACAGCCGCGGCCATCGCATCGGCGCCGGTCCGACGCTGGGTGACGGCCTGCGCTGCCCGCTGGGCGCGCATTACCTGCCGACGCCGGGACCGGAGGCGGTCGAAGTCCAGCGCCTGCTGGAGGACCTCGGCCTGGCGCGTCTGGAACACGGCCACTGGGTTTACGAGGAACGCTGGCTCTGCCACAGCCCACAGGAGCGGCTCTGGTGGCACGACCAATGGGTCGACGGCCTGCTGCCGCCGGCGGAGACCCCCGAGCTGCTGACGCAGTACCGGCGCTTCGGCGAGCTGGTCGAGCGCGCGCGCCACGAGGTCGGTTTCGCGATGCCCAGCACGCACCACGCCTGGTCGCCCGCGCATCAGGCGCTGGACGCGATGACGTTCTCAGCGTGGCTGGACGGGCATGAACTGACCGCCGCGCCGCTGCGCTGGTACCTCGACTACTGCTGCCGCGACGACTACGGCGCCGATGCCACGCAGGTCTCGGCCTGGGCCGGGCTGCACTACTTCGGCAGCCGCCACGGTTTCATGAGCGGCGAGGAACGCGAGGCCGTGCTGACCTGGCCGCAAGGCAACGGGTGGCTGTCGGAGCGGCTGGCCGCGCCGCTGGCGGAGGGTTTCTTCGGCGGTCGGACGGTGCTGCGGCTGCGCGAGGAACGCCACGGCGTGGAGGTGCTGGCCTGGAACGAGCAGGCGCAAGCGCCGGAGCGCTGGCAGGCCGACCAGGTCGTGATGGCCGCGCCCCTGTTCATCGGCGCGCGCCTGCCCGAGCAACCGCCCGCCGCGTTGACCGAAGCCGCGCGCGGCATGCGATACGCGCCCTGGCTGGTCGCCAACCTGCTGCTGGACACGCCGCCGCTGGAGCGGCTGGGGGCGCCGCTCTCCTGGGACAACGTCGCCTACGGCGGCGAGGCGCTGGGCTACGTCAACGCCAACCAGCAATCGCTGGACCCGAGCCGCGGCCCCCTGGTGCTGACCGCCTACCGGGCGCTGCGCGAGTCCCAGCGCAAGGACCTGCTGCAGGACGACTGGCGCGCCTGGACCGCGCGCGTGCTGGCCGACATGGCGCCGCTGCATCCCGACCTGCCGGAGCGGCTGCAGCGGGTCGAGCTGATGCGATATGGGCATGCGATGAGCATTCCGCATCCAGGGCTGCGGGGATCGCCGGCGCTGGCGGCACTGCGCGATCGGGCGCATGGGCGCCTGCACTTCGCGCATGCGGACCTGGCGGGGTACTCGGTCTTCGAGGAGGCGTTCACGCAGGGCGAGATGGTGGCGACGAGGTTGATGGGGCACGCCGGGCGGGCGAAGGCTCGCTGAGGCCATTCGCGTGCCTGCTGGCGCAAGCCGACGCCTGACGCCACACGCGAGCGGGCGTGGTGGTCATCGCGGTCGCGCGCCCTCCGCCGGACGGACGGGTCCTTGAAGTGACAGCCGCGCACGCCGAGGATGCGCAGAATCGAGCCCGACCTTGGACTTTCCGAAACGCCTCATGCCCCACGACTTCGACCAAGCCATCCTGCTCGCGCCCGCTGGCGGTCACCGTTTCGACGGCGCGACGCATGCCGCCTACGCCAACATGGTCGGGCCTTTCGGCGGCACGACCGGCGCGGCGATGCTCAACGCGGTGCTGCTGCATTCGGAGCGCATCGGCGAGCCGATCGCGCTGACCGTCAACTTCGCAAGCCCGCTGGCCGACGGTGCCTTCGAGATCGAGGCCTGCCCCGCCCGCACGAACCGCTCGACGCAGCATTGGCAGATCGAGCTCACGCAGAACGGCGAGGTCGCGGCCACCGGTAGCGCGGTCTTCGCGCAGCGCCGCGAAACGTGGTCGGCGACGGAAGCCCAACTGCCCCCGGACATTCCGCCCGCGTCGGCGTTGCGCCGGATGTCGCAGGCCGGTTTCCCCGCCTGGGTCTCGCGCTACAACATGCGCTTCCTGCCGGGCTTCGCGCCCGGCCCGTTCACCGGCGAGGAGCAGGACCATTCCATCAGCCGCTTCTGGGTCCGCGACGAGCCGCCGCGCCCCCTCGACTTCCCGTCGCTGGCGGCGATCTGCGACTGCTTCTTCCCGCGCATCTTCATTCGCCGCCGCAGGCCCGCGCCGATCGGCACGGTGACGCTGACGACCTACTTCCACGCCGACACCCCGCTGCTCGCGCAGCAAGGCGACCGGCATGTGCTGGGACTGGCCAGGGGCCTCAACTTCCGCAACGGGTACTTCGACCAGACCGCCGAGGTCTGGAGCGACGATGGGCACATGCTCGCGAGCACGCACCAGATGGTCTATTTCAAGGAGTGAGGGCGCTGGGCCGGTACACGCGAACGCGGGATTCCAGCATGGGCTTCAGGTCGCGGGTGGCGACCCGGATGTCGAACTCGGCCTGGAGGTTCAGCCAGAACCTCGGATCCATGCTGAAGAACAGGCCGAGCCGCATGGCCGTGTCCACGGTGATCGGCCGTTGACAGTTCACCAGATCGCTGACGCGGCTTGGCGGCACGTCGATGTCGGCCGCGAGCTGACGCGCCGTCAGCTTCATGGGTTTCATGAACTCTTCGAGAAGAATCTCGCCAGGGTGGATTTCGTCGAGCAACTTAGCCATAAGAGGTCCTAGTGATAGTCGACGATCTCGACGTCGTGAGCCCCGTCCTGACGCCACACAAAACAGATTCGCCACTGATCATTGATGCGGATGCTGTACTGCCCCTTTCGATCGCCAACGAGCGCTTCGAGTCGGTTTCCAGGCGGAATCTTCAACGCTCCTAATACAGTCGCCGCATGAAGCCCGAGCAGCTTTCGCCGCGCCACGCGTTCAAGTCGCCTGAAGCGAGGCACCATCCTGCTCGAGAAAAGTGCCTCGGTGTCGGCACAGGCGAATGAACAGATCATGCCACATGATGTTCTGCTACACGGAATCCGCCAAGTAGAACAATGAGCCATCGCAACCGCCTTCACGACCCCTCTGAGCTGCCTTGCCCCCAGGCTTCAGCAGCTGTCGTCCGCGTCTCAGACGTAGGCGCCACGCCATGTCGTCTTGAATCGTCTGCGAACGATGGCAAGGATCACTTCAGCAGCAGGATCGAAGAACTGCTGTCGCATCGCTGGGTATCAGTCCGGCCAACTCACCTTGAATCGTCCGTGACCCGCGGCCAGTATGGTGCCCACCAAGTAAGTCAGGTGGACACCATGTAGACGCCAAGCGGGCCAGCCGCCGGCGTCACGATGCAGAGCTGAAGCGGCACACCGGGCAAGCCAGCTTGGCAGGGCAAGCTCGTCTGCGACGACTTCGCCGGCTACAAGGCCTGCTTCGAGCTGGGCGTGACCGAGGCTGGCTGCATGGCGCACGCGCGGCGCAAGTTCCACGAGCTCTGGGCCAACCATGGCAGCCAGGTCGGCGAGCAGGCGCTGAAGTTCTTCGGTCAGCTCTACGAGGCGGAGCGGGCTGTGGTCGGTTCCGACAGCGCGGCCCGGCTGCAGGCACGACAAGCAGCGCGGCTGCTGGCCGACGCCCTGCATCAGTGGCCGCGGCAGCAGCGACAGCGAGTGCCCGACGGCTCAGCAACCGCCCAGGCCATCGACTACAGCCTCAAGCGCTGGGCGGCACTGACGCGCTACCTCGACGACGGCGATCTGCCGATTGATAACAACTGGGTGGAGAACCGCATCCGTCCCATTGCGCTGGGGCGACAGAACTGGCTGTTCGCCCGCAGCTTGCGTGCGGGCAAACGGGCTGCGGCCGTGATGAGCCTCATCCACTCGGTCAAGCTCAATGGGCTTGATCCTTACGCCTACCTTCGTGATGTTCTGCAGCGGCTTCCGACACAGCCTGCCGTCCGTATCGGAGAGCTTCTACCGCATCGCTGGTCACCAACAGCGTGAACGCCGCCCGGCCATTGCTGTCTCTTTGCCTCAGGGATTGAAGGGATGCCTGGCCGGGATGGCCTGCTACAACATGGCCCCAACGCCACGACCGCATCAGGCCATGTTCGTCAATCCCGGCTTCGGCATCCTGACCTCGCTGCTGAGTGGGGTGGGAGCCTGCTTGTGCCTAGTCTGCCTGGACGGCCGGCCATGGCAGTCCCACGCGGAGATGACGGCGCTGCGAGAACAGCAGGTGAGGATGTGGCACGCCGCGGCACAAAGCACGGTGCTAGGCATAGTCCCCAACAGCTCGCGGGACTGTGGCTTCGTTGCGTTAGGCGCTGATCCCAGTGCGGCCCTTAAATGCGTTGAACACGCCGAACGGCATCAACTGGCCTATTGGGTGGCGTCGGAAGCGCAAGGCATCGACTCCCACGTGTGGGTGGTCGTTTTGAAGGATGCCGATGGCGCCTCGCAGCTACTTCTGGACTCGTACGGCTGGGAGACCAGCGCCTCCCGCCGACCACGCTTCGGCGTGACGGAGTTGCCTTGCGAGGCGGTCGAGGTTCACGCGGCGGTACACGTCAAGGACTCAGACGGCTTTGCGATGTACCAACCGGCTTTCGACTGTAGGCGGTAGCCGCGGCGTCGGCTTCCGGACTTCAGGGTGACTTTGGCGGACGGATACATTGCTGGGCCCAAGTCGGAACTTCGATATGACGCACCACCGAATCACCGTGGCCTGCGAGGGCCTCACCGATGTCGAAGGCACAGCAGCCGTTGCAGACGTCCTCGATGAGTTCAAAGCCCGGCCATGGCACATCGATATCTCATGTGTCTGGTCAAACGGGCGGCTGACTCTGTCGGCCAGCAATGACTATGACGCTGGCGGGATGGCCTTGCTCGACGAGTTCGGCGATGCGATCCATGCATGTGTCGATTACTCGAACCGCATCAAGCTGGCTGTGGTTGCTGTCGAAGAAGAACCCTAGGCGCCCGACCATGAAGACGGGCGCTACAGGCGACCCTCACCCGCCCGTCACCGGCGGAAAGAACGCCACCTCCGCGCCGTCCGGCACCGCCGTGTCCTCATCCATGATCTGCTGATTCAGCGCGCAGCGGATGGCACGACCACGGGCAAGCGCCTCGGCATGGGCCGCGTCGCTCGCGATCAGCATGTCGCGGGCCGAGCCCAGCGTCATGCCGGCGGCATGCGCCAGGCGTTCCTCGGAACCCAGGGCTTCGCGCAGCGAAGCGAAGTAGCGCACGGTGATCGTCATCGTCAGAAGAGGTCGTTGAAAGGCAGGAAGCGCAGCAGTTGTCCCGGCTGCACCGTGCAGCCCGGCGGCAGGTCGATCAAGCCATCGGCCCACGCCGCGGAGCTCATCACGCCGGAGCTCTGGTTGTTGAAGAGCTGCAGCCCGCCTTGATCCGTCACCCGCGCACGCAGGAACTCGCGGCGCTTGTCGGCCTTGGTCCAGGTGAACTCGGCCGGCAGTTGGTAGGCCCGGGACGCGAGTTGCGTCGCCCCCTGCATCCGCAGCAGCACGGGCCGCACGAACAGCAGGAAGGTCACGAAGCTCGACACCGGATTGCCGGGCAGGCCGACGTACCAGGTGCGTCCGCCATGGCGGGTCACCTCGCCGAACGCCAGCGGCTTGCCGGGCTTGATCGCGATCTGCCAGAGGTCGAGCCGGCCTTCGCGTTCCAGCGCGGGCTTGAGGTGATCCTCCTCGCCGACGGACACGCCGCCTGAGCTCAGGATCAGGTCCGCGTCCCGGGCCGCCTCGCGCAGCGCGGCCCGGGTCGCGTCCAGCGAGTCCGGCACGATGCCCAGGTCCCGGACCTCGCAGCCCATCGCCAGCAGCAGCGCGTGCAGCGTCGTGCGGTTGGAGTTGTAGATCTGGCCGGGGCCGAGCGGCTCGCCCGGCAACACCAGTTCGTCGCCAGTGGAAAACAGCGCGACGCGTGGGCGCGAGGCCACCGTCAGCGCCGCCGCGCCGGCCGTCGCGGCCAGGCCGAGCGCCGCGGCGTTCAGTCGATCGCCGGCGCGCAGCACCACCTCGCCGACGCGCAGGTCCTCGCCGCGGCGACGAATCGCCAGGCCGTCGGAGACCGGCCCGTTGATGCGCACCTGCCCGAGCCCCCCCGCCGGATCGGCGATCGCCTCGCACTGCTCCTGCATCAGCACCGCGTCGGCACCTTCGGGCACCGTGGCGCCGGTGAAGATCCGCGCCGCCGTGCCCGGCAGCAGCGGCCCCGGCACCGAGCCCGCGGCCACGCGCTGCGACAGCGGCAGCACCGCGCCCTCCCCGCCCAACGCGGCGACATCGGCCACGCGCATCGCGTAGCCGTCCATCGCGCTGTTGTCGTAGGGCGGCACGTCCAGCGGCGACACCAGGTCCTGCGCCAACACCCGGCCACGCGCCAGCGGCGTCGTCACCGATTCAGTCCGGCCCAACGGCGCCACCTGGCCGAGCAGGCGCTCGATCACCTCGTCCATCGGGATCAGGCCCCGCCCCGCGCCAGCGGACGGCGTCACGGGGCCGTTCGCGTCGGGCTTGTGGGCGTCAGACATGGTCGGCGATGAACTGCTTCACCAGGTCCACCGAGACCGGCATCACATGCACACGCTTGGGACGCTGCTCCAGGTCGGCCAGCGCGGCCGGCCGCGGCGGGACGATGCCCAGCGCTTCCTCGATCGTGACGGCGAACTTGGCCGGCAACGCCGTTTCCAGTACCAGCATCGGAATGCCGGGCTCGCGTTTCTCCAGCGCCACCTTCAGGCCGTCGGCCGTGTGCGTGTCGATGATCTGGCCATAGCTGCGATGGCAGCGCTGGATCGTGGCCACCCGATCCTGATGCGTGCTGCGGCCCGAGACGAAGCCGTAGCGCGCCGAGATACGGGCGCGCTCCTCGGCGCTGACCTCGAAGAAGCCCTGCGTCGCGAGCTCCTCGGCGAAGAGCCGGCGCACGCGCGTCGCGTCGCGATCGAGCAGGTCGAACACGAAGCGCTCGAAGTTGCTGGCCTTGGAGATGTCCATCGACGGGCTGGACGTCTCCAGCGTCTGCGCCGCGCCGCGCGGGCGGTAGACGCCGGTGCGGAAGAACTCGTCGAGCACGTCGTTCTCGTTCGTCGCCACGACCAGCTGCGCGATCGGCAGGCCCATCATGCGGGCCACGTGGCCGGCGCAGACGTTGCCGAAGTTGCCCGACGGCACGGTGAAGCTGACCTGCTCCGCATCCGTCTTCGTCGCCTGGAAGTAGGCCGCGAAGTAGTAGACGACCTGCGCCAGCAGCCGCGCCCAGTTGATCGAATTGACAGTGCCGATGCGATGCGCGCGTTTGTAGTCGAGATCGTTGGAGACGGCCTTGACGATGTCCTGGCAGTCGTCGAACACGCCCTGCACGGCGATGTTGTGGATATTGGCGTCCTGCAGGCTGAACATCTGCGCCTGCTGGAACGGGCTCATGCGGCCGTGCGGGCTGAGCATGAAGACCTGCACGCCGGCCTTGCCGCGCATGGCGTACTCGGCGGCGCTGCCGGTGTCCCCGGACGTGGCGCCGAGGATGTTGAGCGTCTCGCCACGGCGGCCCAGCTCGTACTCGAACAGCTGGCCGAGCAGCTGCATCGCCATGTCCTTGAACGCCAGCGTCGGGCCGTTGGACAGCGCCACCAGCGCCAGGCCGGGCTCCAGCGGCTTGAGCGGCGTGATCGCCGGCGTGCCGAAGACGGCCTCGGTGTAGGTCCGGTGGGCGATGGCCTTCAGGTCCGCGGCGGGGATGTCGTCGATGTAGAGCGACAGGATCTCGAAGGCCAGGTCGGCATACGACAGGCCGCGCCAGCGCGCGAGCGTCGCGGCATCGACGCGCGGGTAGGACGTGGGCAGGTACAGCCCGCCGTCCGGCGCGAGGCCTTCCAGCAGGATGTCGCTGAAGTGGCGCTCGGTCTTGTCGCCGCGGGTGCTGAGGTACTTCACGCCAGCTCTTCCTTGCGCAGCTTCACGATCGGCGCCAGCACCGTCTCCAGCGCCTGCATCTGCGACAGCGCCTTGTTCATGCGGCCTTCCTGCGTGTCGTGCGTCAGGATGATCAGGTCGGTCTGGCTCTCACCCTCGGCCGACTCGCGCTGCAGCACCGCGTCGATGCTGATCTGGTGCTCGGCCAGGATGGTCGTGATGCGGGACAGCACACCCGCCTGGTCCGCCACGCGCAGGCGCAGGTAGAAGGCCGTCTGCACCTGGTCCATCGGCAGGATCGGCGTGTTGTTCATCGCGTCCGGCTGGAAGGCCAGGTGCGGCACGCGGTGGTCCGGATCGGCCGTCGCCAGGCGCGTGATGTCGACCAGGTCGGCGATCACCGCCGAGGCTGTCGGCTCCGCGCCGGCGCCCTTGCCGTAATACAGCGTCGTGCCGACCGCGTCGGCCTGCACCAGCACCGCGTTCATCGCGCCCTCGACATTGGCGATCAGGCGGTTCGACGGGATCAGCGTCGGGTGCACGCGCAGCTCGATGCCGTTGTCGCGCCGGCGCGAGATGCCCAGCAGCTTGATCCGGTAGCCGAGCTGCTCGGCGTATTTGATGTCGGTCGCCTGCAGCTGCGTGATGCCCTCGACATGCGCCTGGTCGAACTGCACCGGGATGCCGAACGCGATCGCGCTCATGATCGTGGCCTTGTGCGCGGCGTCCACGCCCTCGATGTCGAAGGTCGGATCGGCCTCGGCGTAACCCAGGCGCTGCGCTTCCTTCAGCACGGTGCCGAAGTCCAGGCCCTTGGAGCGCATCTCCGACAGGATGAAGTTGGTCGTGCCGTTGATGATGCCGGCGATCCACTCGATGCGGTTGGCGGTCAGGCCCTCGCGCAGCGCCTTGATGATGGGAATGCCGCCGGCCACCGCGGCCTCGAAGGCGACCATCACGCCCTGCTCGCGCGCGGCGGCGAAGATCTCGCCGCCGTGCACCGCCAGCAGCGCCTTGTTGGCCGTCACCACGTGCTTGCCGGCCTTGATCGCGTCCAGCACCAGCGTCCTGGCGATGCCGTAGCCGCCGATCAGCTCGACGACGATGTCGATCTCGGGGTTCGCGATCACCTCGCGCGCGTCCGACACCACCGTGCAGGCGTCGCCGACGATGCTGCGCGCGCGCTCGACGTCCAGGTCGGCCACCATCGCGATCTCGATGCCCCGGCCGGCGCGTCCGCGGATTTCCGCCTGGTTGCGGCGCAGCACCTGGAACGTGCCGCCACCGACGGTGCCAATGCCCAGCAGGCCAACTTTGATCGGATTCATGGTCGAGTGTCTTTCAGAGGGTCGAGGGGTCAGCGTGCGTGGCGCTTGCGGTAGGTCGCCAGGAAACGCTCGATGCGGCCGACGGCCTCACGGAGATCGTCCGTGTTGGGCAGGAAAACGAGCCGGAAATGATCGGGGGCCTGCCAGTTGAAGCCCGTCCCCTGCACGATCAGCACCTTTTCCTCGGCCAGCAGCTCGTAGGCGAACTGCTGGTCGTCCTCGATCGGATAGATCTTGGGGTCCAGGCGGGGGAACATGTACAGCGCCGCCTTCGGCTTCACGACGCTGACGCCGGGAATCTGCGATAGCAACTCGTAGGCGAGATCACGCTGACGCGCCAGCCGGCCGCCCGGCGCCACCAGGTCCTTGATCGACTGGTAGCCGCCCAGCGCCGTCTGGATCGCCAGTTGGCCGGGCGTGTTGGCGCACAGGCGCATCGAGGCCAGCATGTTCAGCCCCGTGATGTAGTCCAGCGCGTGCCGCTTGTCGCCAGACACCACCATCCAGCCGGCGCGATAGCCGCAGCTGCGGTAGTTCTTGGACAGGCCGTTGAAGGTCAGCGTCAGCACGTCGTCGGACAGCGCGCCGATGCTGGTGTGGACGTGGCCGTCGTAGAGCGTCTTGTCGTAGATCTCGTCGGCCAGGATGATCAGCTGATGCTGGCGGGCGATCTCGACGATCTCGCGCAGCAGCGGCTCGGGATACAGCGCGCCGGTCGGGTTGTTGGGGTTGATGACGACGATCGCCTTCGTGTGCGGCGTGATCTTGGCGCGGATGTCGGCGATGTCCGGAAACCAGTCGCTGGATTCATCGCAGACGTAATGCACCGGATTGCCACCCGACAGCGCGACGGCGGCCGTATACAGCGGGTAATCGGGGGCCGGCAGCAGTACCTCGTCGCCGTTGTCCAGCAGCGCGTTGAGCGCCATCACGATCAATTCCGACGCCCCGTTGCCCAGATAGACGTCGTCCACGCCGACGCCCTGGATGCCCTTTTCCTGGCAGTAATGGACGACCGCCTTGCGGGGCGCGAACAAACCCTTGGAATCGGTATAGCCGGCGGCGTCGGGCAGATTGCGGATCATGTCCTGGACGATTTCATCCGGCGGCTGCAAACCGAAGGCGGCGATATTGCCGATGTTCAGCTTGATGATCTTCTGGCCCTCTTCCTCCATCTGCCGGGCCTTGTCCAGCACGGGTCCGCGGATGTCGTAGCAGACGTTGGCCAACTTGCTGGACTTGGTGACGGTTCTCAAGATGACTCCAGGCGATGGTCCGGGGCAGGAGGCCGGATCGCGGTTTCAGAGGGGAAAATCGGGCTCACGATTTAAACACAGGGTAATCGCGGGTAATCGCGCGCCGTCGCCGCGCGAGCCTGCGTCGCTGCCAAAATCAGCCTCAATGAAATTTCAACTCGACCAGCCGCAGGGCGGCAACAACATCTCCAGGCACGACGGCACCTGCGTGTGGGTGAACGGCGTCGAGCACCGCCACAGCGTGCTCGTGCCCTGGCAGGGCAAGCCGGAAGACTGGCGACTGACGCGCTTCGAGGACCTCGCCGAGTCCCACTTCGAGCGCATCCTCGCGCTCAAGCCGGAGCTGGTGATCTTCGGCAGCGGCCCCAGGATCCGCTTCGCCAGGCCCAACCTGTACCGCGCGCTGATCCAGGCCCGCATCGGCATGGAGACGATGGACATCGGCGCGGCCTGCCGCACCTACAACGTGCTGGCCAGCGAAGGCCGCGCGGTGCTGGCGGCGTTGTTGATCGAGACTTGAACGGGCGCCTCTCCCCCTCTCTGGGGAGCACATGACTCGTCCTTGTGGGTCGGGGCGAGGAACAACCCATTCAACGTATAATCGTTGGCTATGCCCGCCCGGGCACATCTCTCTGAAGAACGCCACATGACGCCAGCGCTCAACAAACCCCTTCCGGACATTGAAGCTCTTGCCACGGGAGGCGTGAAGTTCACACCCCAGGCCTTTCTCGGTCGAGTCGTGGTGTTGTACTTCTATCCCAAGGACAACACCCCGGGCTGCACCACAGAAGCGATGCAGTTCCGCGACCATCACAAGGAATTCGTGAAGGCCGGCGCCGTCGTGCTGGGTGTTTCGCGCGACAACATGATCTCGCACGACAAGTTCAAACAGAACCTGGAACTCCCGTTCGACCTGATCGCCGACACCGAAGAGAAACTCTGCCACATGTTCGGCGTGGTGAAGAACAAGATCATGTACGGCAAGAAGGTCAAGGGCATTGAACGCTCGACCTTCCTGATCGACGCCCAAGGTGTCCTGCGCGAAGAATGGCGCGGCATCAAGGTTGCCGGCCACGTCGAGGAAGTCCTGAAGGCCGTCAAGGCGCTGAAGAAGGAAACGGCCTGATCGGCTGATCCCGGCTTCCGGGCGCCCTGCTCCGACCGCGGTCCGCCAGCGGTGATCGGGGCGGGCCGACGAGTATCCGCCCAGCCGGCCCGGCGCACGCCGCGGCCGGCTTTGTTTTTCGCGTGCCCGCAGCGATATGTCGCGCGGCAGCCTCGTCCTGGGGCCATGTGCCGCCCTTGAAATTCGCGTCATCGGCGGTGGCCGTGAGTTGTGCATAATCGGCTGATGCCCCTGTGCCTGATCGCAGCGAACGAATCTCGACGGACGAGCCGCACCGCCCCCGGTGCGGCTTTTTGTCTTCTTGGGACCGCTGACGACGCCGAGGCCGTCGATGCCGCCGACACCTCCGGCATCGTCAACGCCCGTCAGGCCTCGGGCATGACCCCTGGTCCGCGTGGACCCAGGCTCATCACGCAAGCCCCGCACCCCCGCACATGCCACTGCCCAAGCCTCCGACCAAGCGCGCCAGCCGCCTAGACTCCCAAGCCTTCGCGACCGATCTGTCGCCCAGCAAACGCCCTCCCGCGCTCGAGGCCTCGCCCGTCACCGCCGCCGCCAACGTCGTCCAGGCCGAACAGCCGGTCGTCGCGCCGCGCCTGGCGTTGCCGTCGGTGCCGCCCGTGGCCCCGAAATCCTTCGCCTCGGGCACGCCCCGCCCCCGCAACGAGCCGATCGAGGCCCGCGGCGGCGGCTCCCCCGCCCTCGCCCTGGTGGCCCCGGCCGCCGACAAACCGCCCGCGAAGAAAACCGCCGGCGGTCGGGCCAAGGCGCGTCGGCCGGCGGGCGATCCGAAGCTGTTCGTGCTCGACACCAACGTGCTGATGCACGACCCGATGTCGCTGTTCCGCTTCGAGGAGCACGACATCTACCTGCCGATGATCACGCTGGAGGAACTCGACGGCCACAAGAAGGGCATGACCGAGGTTGCCCGCAACGTGCGCCAGGTCAGCCGCGACCTGGACGCGCTGGCCGCCAGCCTCAAGTCGAGCTCCATCGAGGAGATGTCCAAGGGCCTGTCCCTGGCCGAGACCGGCCATCGCGAGGCCGGCGGCAAGCTGTTCTTCCAGACCACGCTCTTCGACACCCCGTTGCCGCAGGGCCTGCCGCAAGGCAAGGCCGACAACCAGATCCTGGGCGTGGTCCAGGCGCTGAAGCAGCAGCAGCCGAGCCGCGAGGTCGTGCTGGTGTCCAAGGACATCAACATGCGCATCAAGGCCCGCGCGCTGGGCCTGCCGGCGGAGGACTACCGCAACGACAAGACGCTGGAGGACTCCGACCTGCTGTACACCGGCGTGCAGGCACTGCCGGCGGACTTCTGGGAGCGCCACGGCAAGACGATGGAGAGCTGGCAGCAAGGCGGCTTCACCTTCTACCGCATCAGCGGCCCGCTGGTGCCGACGCTGCTCGTCAACCAACTGATCTACCTGGAGGCCCCCGGCGCCGCGCCGCTGTACGCCAAGGTCCAGGAGATCACCGGCAAGACCGCGGTGCTGCGCACCTTGAAGGATTACGGCCACCAGAAACACTCGGTCTGGGGCGTCACCGCACGCAACCGCGAGCAGAACTTCGCGCTCAACCTGCTGATGGACCCGGACTGCGACTTCGTCACGCTGACCGGCTCGGCCGGCACCGGCAAGACGCTGATGACGCTGGCGGCCGGCCTGTCGCAGGTGCTGGACGAGCGTCGCTACAGCGAGATCATCGTCACCCGCGTGACCGTCCCGGTGGGCGAGGACATCGGCTTCCTGCCCGGCACCGAAGAGGAAAAGATGGGGCCGTGGATGGGCGCCCTGGACGACAACCTGGAAGTGCTGGCGCGTGGCGACAGCACGGCGGGCGAATGGGGTCGGGCGGCGACGAACGACCTGGTGCGCAGCAAGATCAAGATCAAGAGCTTGAACTTCATGCGCGGCCGGACCTTCCTGAACAAGTACGTGATCATCGACGAGGCGCAGAACCTGACGCCCAAGCAGATGAAGACCTTGATCACCCGCGCGGGTCCGGGCACGAAGATCGTCTGCCTGGGCAACCTCGCGCAGATCGACACGCCGTATCTGACCGAGGGCAGTTCCGGCCTGACCTTCGCCGTCGACAAGTTCAAGGGCTGGGCCCACAGCGGTCACGTGACGCTGGCCCGCGGCGAGCGCTCTCGCCTCGCGGACTTCGCCTCCGAAGTCCTTTAACTCGAAGGAGTGCCCCCCCGCCCAAGCCCACTCCCCTCCGAACGCACGAAGGAAACGAGCGTTTCGAGGTCGGCGGAAGCCGGGGGGACTCCGACGATTTGGGGACGTATGAGGAGGAGCCCCCCCGGCTTTCGCCGGCCTTGCTCGGTCCCAGGCGCGAGAGCAGCGCAAGACAAACGCACCAACGAAGCCACCCCGCAACGGGTGGCTTTTTCGTTCCAACGATAGAAGAGCCTGACGAGTCAGTCCTCCGGCGTCAGCTTCGACTCCGCGGACTCCTCGGCCGCGCCTTCATTGATCCGCAGCTGATAGAAGATGAATGCGGCCATCGCCGCCATGGCCCCCAGCGCGAGGTAGGTCATGTGGAACGCCGGCACGATCGCCGGCCCCTCGGTGCGCGGCAACCCATGGGAGAACAGCAGCAGGAAGGCGCTCGACGTCGCCACCCCGAGGCTCATCGACAGCTGCATCACCACCGCCAGCAGGCTGTTGCCGCCACTGGCGTTGCGCTCGTCGAGGTCTCCCAGCGTGAGCGTGTTCATCGCCGTGAACTGCATGCTGTTGACCATGCCGAACAAGCCCAGATGGATGGCCAGCCAGACATGCCCCACATCGTGGGGAATCAGCGCGAAGCTCGCGATCAACACCCCCAGCAGCAGCGTGTTGACGATCAGCACCTGGCGATAGCCGGCGCGGCGGATCAGCCGGATCGCCAGCGTCTTGGTGAACATCGCCCCGAGCACCGACGGGATCATCGACAGCCCGGCCTCGCTGGGCGTGAAGCCCAGGCCCAACTGCAGGAACAGCGGCGTCAGGAACGGCGTCGCGCCACTGCCCAGCCGCGCGAACACATTGCCCAGCAGCCCGATCCGGAAGGTCGGCACGGCGAACAGCGCCGGCGAAAACAGCGGCTCCTCGGTGCGCGTCGCGTGCAGCCAGTAGGCCATCATGCAGGCCACCCCGGCCACGCCCATCACCAGGCAGATCGCCATGCTGACGACGTGTTCGCCGAAGCCTTGCAGCGCGAGCGACAGCAGCATCAGCCCGACGCTGAACAGCGCATAGCCGCCCCAGTCGAAGCGCCGCCCGACGGGCCCGAGGATCTGCGGCATGTAGCGCCGACAGGCGACCGCGCCGGCCAGGCCGACCGGCAGGTTGATCAGGAAGATCCAGTGCCAGCTCGCGTACTGCGTCAGCACGCCGCCCAGTGTCGGCCCCAGCAGCGGCCCGACCAGCCCGGGCAGGCTGATGAAGGTCATGACCGCCAGGAACTCCGCCTTCGGAAACGCCCGCAGCACCACCAGCCGTCCGACCGGCACCAGCAGCGCCCCGCCGACCCCCTGCACGATCCGCGCGACCACCAGCGCATGCAGGCTGGGGGACACCGCGCAGCCCAGCGACCCGAGGCTGAACAGCCCGATCGCCCACAGGAACACGGTCCGCGTGCCAAAACGGTCCGCCAACCACCCGGAGGCGGGAATCAGCAAGGCGACAGTCAGCAGGTAGGCCACGACCGCCGACTGCATCTTCAGCGGATCCTCCCCGAGGTCGCGCGCCATGCCCGGCAGCGCGGTGTTGAGGATGGTCGTGTCCAGCGTCTGCATGAAGAACGCCAGCGCCACGACCCACGGCAACCAGCGCTTGGTCGCGTCGTCCAGCAGCGGCCGGCCGCCCAGTGCGTTCGGCGGCGCCGCGCCGCCGGAGGAGGTCTCGGCGGACGTCGCGGTTGACGTCGTGGCGGGGGGCGAGGTGGTGGCGGGCGACATGGGCGTCGCGGCGAGCGCCTGCGCGACGATCCCGGGCGGCGCCAGCCCGTCGGTGGGCGCGGGGACCGGTGCCTCGGGGGCGGTGGACGGCGGGGGCGGAGCGTCTGAGGCCATGGAGCGAGTATCGGCGGGCCGCGTCCGGCGTAGGATGCCGACCTCGCGGCGACGTTCGAATGTCGCTCATCCGCGGCGCCGGCACGGCCCTCCCGTCGCGTGGACGCCGCTCGCGCCATCGCCTTCGACCCGTCTCCCAAAGGGCCTTTCGAGGGGCCCTCGCACCGCTCACGCCATCGCTCTCACCATCGCCCCATGCGCTTCTATGTTTCCGACCTGGACGGCACCCTGCTCGACCCGCAGGCCAGGCTCTCCGCCGCCACCCGCGCCGGCCTGATCGAGCTGCTGTCCGAAGGCCTGGCCTTCACCGTCGCCAGCGCGCGCCACGTGGTGTCGATCGCCCGCATCCTGGACGGGCTGCCGATCGCGCTGCCGGTGGTGTCCTCCAACGGCGCCTACATCAGCGACCTGCGCACCGGCCGGCACGAGCTGGTCAACGCGATGGAGCCGGCGCTGGGCCAGGCGATCTTCGCGCTGGTGCGGCGCCACGGCCTGATGCCGTTCGTCGCGACCCACGGCCCCAAGGGCGACCAGCTCTTCTGGCAGGAAGTCCAGAACGAAGGGCAACAGCGCTTCGTCACCGAGCGCCAGCGCAACGCCGACCCGCGGCTGCGCCATGCCGAGCGGCTGCAGGACGAGCTCGTCGATCCGCTGGTGACACTGCTGGTCGTCGCGCGCGCCGAGCCTTTGGCGGCACTGCAGGCGGAGATCCAGGCGCTGTGCGGCGACCTGGTCACGACGCACCTGGCCGAGGACCTCTACATGCCGGGCTGGCCGTGGCTCAACGTGCACGACCGACGGGCCAGCAAGGACCAGGCGATCGCCACGCTGGCGCAGCGCTACGCGTTGCACGAGCGCGAGCTGGTGGTCTTCGGCGACCAGGTCAACGACCTGACGATGCTGAAGGCCGCCCACCATGCGGTCGCCGTCTCCAACGCCAGCGACGACGTCAAGCAGGCGGCCCACCGCATCATCGGACCGCATCACGAGGACGCGGTAATCCAGTTCATCCGATCGGACTGGCGGGGCACCTTGCCGGGTTGACGACCCGGGCGCGCAGGCCTCTCGCGCCTGCCGCGCCGGAAGGGCCGCTCAGCGCGGGCGCTCGGGCGGCAGGCGCGCCACGGCCTCCCGGGCTCGCCCTCGCCACGCGCCGGGACCGCGCCTCACTGCTTCAGATAGTCGAAGAACGCCTTCGCGTTGGAGTCGCGCCCGAGGAAGTCGTGCACCAGCTCCGTCGCCGGCCGCTCGCCGCCGCGCGACAGGATGGTGTCGCGATAGCGCCTGCCGACCTCGGGGCTGAGCTTGTCGGCCTCGAACGCGGTGCGCAGATCCATCGCGACGACCAGGCTCCACAGGTAGCCGTAGTAACCGGCTCCGTAGCTGCCGGCGATGTGCGCGAAGCCCGCCGGGAACATGGTGCCGGGCACGTAGCCCAGCGGCGTGGCGCCCTCCATGCGCGCCCATAGCGCCATCGGGTCCGGCACGTCCTTGCCGTGCAGCGCCAGGTCGTAACTCGCGTACAGATGCTGCCGCCCGAACTGCGAGCCCTTGGCATAGTCCTTGGCCGCGCGCGCCTGCGCGATCAGCGCGTCGGGCACCGGCTTGCAGGTCGGGCACACGTCGGCCATGAGCTTGAGCACGCGTTTGTCGTAGACCCAGTCCTCCAGCATCTGCGACGGCGCCTCGACAAAGTCGTGCATCACCGCGGTGCCGCCCTGCACCGCGTAGCGCGTGCTCGACAGGTTGTTGTGCACCGCGTGGCCGAGCTCGTGCAGCAGCGTCTCGAGCTCGTCCAGCGTCAGCCCCTTGCGGTCGAAGTTGACCACCAGCGCCGACGACGGGTGCCGATCCAGCCGGGTGCTGCTGGACCGCATCGGCCAGACGGCCGCGTGGTTGTACTTGCCCTCGCGCGGGTACAGGTCGACGTAGAGCGTGGCGATCGCCTGGCCGCTCGCGGCGTCGCTGACGACGAAGGTCTTGACCTCCGGATGCCAGACATCGCGGTTGGGCACCTCGGTGTGCTTCACGCCCATCATCCGATCGATGACATGCTGCGCGAAGGCCAGGCTCTCGGCCGGCGGGAAGTACTGCCGGAAGGCCTCCTGGTCGACCGAGAACCGCGCGCGGCGGATGCGCTCGGTGTAGAAGCCGCTGTCCCAGCGCTGCACGACGGTGGTCTCGAACGGCGTGCCCAGATGCTCGGCCTTGGCGCGGCGCAGCTCGACGAGGTCGGCGCGCTCGCCATCGGTGACGACGCCCTTCACCTCGTCCAGGAAACGCCAGGCCGTGGCCGAGTCCTTCGCCATCTGCCGGCGCAGGTTGAAGTCCACGAAGTCCGCGTAACCGAAGAGCCCGGCGTATTCCTTGCGCAGCCTGGCGATCTCGCCCAGGCGCTTCAGGTTGGCGTCGCCGCCTTCGGTGTACTTCGCGCGGAACATGCGTTCACGCGCGCCGGCGTCCTCGCCGTTCTGCATCACCGGCACGAAGCTCGGATAGTCGACGCCCAGCACGACGCGGCCCTGCGCGTCGCGCGGCTTGTCCTTCCAGACGCTCTCGGGCACGCCCTTGAGCTCCGCCTCGGTGAAGGTCACCTTGACGTCGGCGTCGCGGATCGCCTTGTTGAACTGCTGGTCCAGCTCATTGAGCCGATCCAGGATCCGCTTGGCGCGCTGGCGCTTGGCCTTGGGCAGCGAGACGCCGCCGTCCTCGAAGGTGCCCAGAGAGACCCGCACCAGTTCGCGGTCGATCGCGTCGGCGGCGGGCGCGCCCTTGAGCGCGCGGTAGATCGTCTCGTTCTGGCCGAAGGCGCTGGCGAAGTCGGCCCAGCGCAGCGAGCAGGCCTGCGCCGCGTCCCGCACCGCCTTGTCCGGATGGACGTTGAGCACGAAGTCGACCGGGCCGCGGGCATCCTCCTGGCGCGCCATCGTCTCGTCGTAGGCCCCGATCCAGCCGGCGTCGACCTTGCGGCGCTCCAGGCGGCTCAGGTCGGCGCGGGCCGACCGCAGGCCGGCGTCGCAGGCCTTGCCCACCGCGGCGGCGTCGGCGAAGGCCGGGAAGGCGGGCGTGGGCAGCGCCGGCGCGGCGGACTGCGCCCACAGCGGCGTCGCGATCAACGCGCAGGCGCTCAGGATCAGGGCGTTCTTCTTGGACATGGGATCTCCTGGTCGGAAGGTGCGGCGCGACCACGGGGTCGACCGCGACGGCGCGCGCATTCTCCGCCCGCCCATGCCCCGTCCCGAAAGTCCTGGCCCCTCGACGTGGGAGCCGCGCCACGGGTCCGGCGCGACACCGCCGGCGGCCCTCCCGGCGCCTGCGCGACCGCCCCCGCCGCCGAGGCTCGCGGCCTCGCGACGCGGCCGTGCCGTCGTCAGCCGACCAGGTCGCGGATCTGCTGCAGCGCCGACGGATCGTCCAGTGTGATGAGATCGCCGGGGTCGCGATGCTCGCAGACCGCCTGGATCGCGCGCCGCAGCAGCTTGCCCGAGCGGGTCTTGGGCAGCAGCGTGACGAAGCGCACCCGCGACGGCCGCGCCACCGCGCCCAGCAGTTGATCGACGCGGCGCAGGATCTCGCCCTCCAGCCGCAGGGCCGCCTCGGGCGTGGCCGCGCCGGCCGGATCCTTCAGCACCGCGAAGGCCGTCGCGACCTGACCCTTCAGCGCATCCGCCACCCCCACCACCGCGACCTCGGCCACCGCCGGATGGCCGGCGATGCACTCCTCGATCTCGCGCGAGCCCAGCCGATGGCCGGCGACATTGATGACGTCGTCGCTGCGGCCGAGGATGAAGTAATACCCGTCCTCGTCGCGCAGGGCCCAGTCGAAGGTCGAATACACCTGCCGGCCCGGCACGCCCGACCAGTAGGTGCGCACGAAGCGCTCGTCGTCGCGCCACACCGTCTGCATGCAGCCCGGCGGCAGCGGCCCGGCGATGGTCAGCAGGCCTTTCTGGTTCGGCTCGGTCAGCACCTCGCCGGTCCGCTCGTCCAGCAGCTCGATGCGATAGCCATACATCGGCACGCCGGGGGAGCCGAACTTCGCCTCGGCCGGCGCCACGCCGCGCGCCAGCGTCAGGATGGGCCAGCCGGTCTCCGTCTGCCAGTAGTTGTCGATGATCGGCTTGCCGAGCGCATCGGCGATCCAGCGCGCGGTCGGCTCGTCGAGCGGCTCGCCGGCGAGGAACAGCGTCCGCAGCGACGACAGGTCGTGCCGCTTCAGATGCTCGATGTCGTGCTTCTTCAGCACCCGCGCCGCGGTCGGCGCGCTGAACATCACCGTGACCTTGAAACGCTCGACCAGCCGCCACCAGATGCCCGCGTCGGGCAGCACCGGCGTGCCCTCGTGCATCAACGTGGCCATGCCGGCGATGAGCGGGCCGTAGACGATGTAGCTGTGGCCGACCACCCAGCCGATGTCGCTGGTCGAGAAGAAGGTCTCGCCCGCGCGGCCCTCGTAGATGTGCTTCATGCTCGCCGCCAGCGCGACCGCGTAGCCGCCGACGTCCCGCTGCACGCCCTTGGGCTTGCCGGTGGTGCCGCTGGTGTAGAGCGTGTAGCTGATGGCGTCCGAGGGCAGCCACTCGCAGTCCACGCGCGTGCCGAGCAGCCGGGCGCGCAGCGCCGCGTAGTCGAGGTCGCGGCCCTGGACCGGCTGGAACGCGCTCAGCCCGCGATCGACCATCAGCACGCGCGACGGCTGGTGGGACGCGATCCGGATCGCCTCGTCCAGCAACGGCTTGTAGGGCACGACCTTGCCGCCGCGGCTGCCCGCGTCGGCGCTGACGATCATCACCGGCTCGGCATCGTCGATGCGGTCGGCCAGCGCCTGGCTCGCGAAGCCGCCGAAGACCACAGAGTGCACCGCCCCGATCCGCGCACAGGCCAGCATCGCGAAGGCGGCCTCGGGAATCATCGGCATGTAGATCAGCACGCGGTCGCCGACGCCCACGCCGCCCTCGCGCAGCATCGCGGCCATCGCCTCGACTTCGTCCTTCAGCGCCGCGAAGCTGTAGACGCGCTCCTGGCCGACCTCGGTGGACACCCAGATCAACGCCGCGTCGTCCGGTCGCCGGGCCGCATGCCGATCGACGGCGTTGTGGCACAGGTTGATCCGCCCGCCGACGAACCAGCGGGCGAATGGCGGACGGCTCGCGTCGCAGATCTGGTCGAAGTCGCGCTCCCAGTCGACGAGCCGGGCCTGCTCGGCCCAGAACCCGTCCGGGTCGTCGAGCGAGCGCTGATGAAAGGCGCGCCAGGTCGCGTCGATGGGGCTGTTCATGCGATGTCTCCGCTGTCTTCGCTGTTTTTCGTGTCGTGCGGGCGATCCGGGCGAGACCCTCTTCGCTCGGCCTCCGACGGTTCGCGTCGATTTCATGCACGGGGTCTGACGTCACCCTGACCGCGCCCGACCTCCGCTTGCGCGGATTACGCACGGATTGCAGAACGATTGAAAGCTTCGGACACGAACGCTCACACCGTTTCGTCACGAGGCTATGGTCCAATCCGGGTTTTCCTGGGGACGGTCACGTGGCCACGCCCGGACTTTCCCTAGCCAGGCGCGCTCTTGCGGGCATTCGCGCTTGACCGGCGTCGAGATGGTTTTTAATCTCCGCGCCCAACGACGATGAGAACTGCTCCTTCCTTCCCCCCCGCCTCCCGACGTCAACCGCTCCAGCGCGCCATGGCCGCACTGGGGCTGATTTGCGTCCTGGCGAGCGGAAGTTGCTGGGCGCAACAGTCGACGTCGTCCACCAAATCCACCGCGACGGCCGACGCCAAGTCGACCAAGGCGAGCAAGCCCGGCGCGAAACCGGCCGCCAGGAAGCAGGCCGACAAGCCGGTCGCGAAGTCCGCCAAGCAGGCCCGTCAGGGTCAGGTCGCGACCAAGGACAGCGCCAGGGGCGCCACCGCCGACAGGACCTCGGGCAACGATCAGGCGCAGGCCGCGAAGCCGGACGTGAAGGTCGCCGACGCCAAGGCCGACGGCCGGACCGAGACCCGATCTGAACCCCGCGGCGACCTCCGCGCCGACGCGGCCCCGCCCGCCGGCACGATGATGGGCGCCTATGGCCAGAGCCTGATGCGCTCGCCGGCCGCCGCGACGGCCGCGACCGTGGCCGCCGCCGGCACCGCTGCGACGCTGGCCGCCGCGACGCCCGCCCAGCCCCCGTCGCCGTCGACCGCCAACGCTTCCTTGCCGCCCACGGCGATGATGGGCGCGGCGGGCGGCAACGCCGGCGACTCGGTCGCGCGATTCCTGCAGCAGCGCGGCATCGTCGCGCAAGCGCAATCGACCACGTCGGCACCATCGGCCGATACGGCCGCGCCGGTCAACCACGGCCTGCTGAACCAGGTCCGCGACAAGGCCTCCGACCTGGTCCTGTCGGCGATGAACTTCCTGGGCGTGCCCTACAAGCGCGGCGGCAACTCGGTGTCCAACGGCTTCGACTGCAGCGGCTTCACGCGCCACATCTTCGAGATGAGCGTCGGCCTGGTGCTGCCGCGCCGCGCGGACGAGCAGGCCAAGCTGTCCAGCCTGGTCCCGATCAAGAAGGAAGACCTGAAGCCCGGCGACCTGGTGTTCTTCAACACCATGCGCCAGACCTTCTCGCATGTCGGCATCTATGTCGGCGAAGGCAAGTTCATCCACTCGCCGCGTGTCGGCGGTGCCGTCCGCGTCGAGGACATGCGCGAGGCCTACTGGGCCAAGCGCTTCACCGGCGCCCGCCGCGCCGATCTGACGCAGGCCAACCCGGGGACCTGAGCGGTCCTCGCCGCGGGCGCTCCGCCCGCGCATCGCGCAAGCGCGCAGCCGGCCCACGCGGCTCGCGCGGCACCTCCCGACAGAGACAAGTCCTGACACGACGCCCGACGATCCCGGCTATGCTGCGCGCCAGCGTCCGTCCGCCGCGATCCACCTTGTCCGCTGTCCTCGATCCCGCTCAGGCTCCCGCGCTCCGCGCCCCCGACCAGATGGGCCAGGCCCTGTTGCTGGCGGTGCTGCTGCATGTGCTGCTGGTGCTGGTGATCGGCAACGCGCCGGGCGGCAGCGCCAAGCCCGGCGAGGGCTTGTGGGGACCGCTCAACATCCGGCTCCAGGGCGACCGCGACGAGCCCGGCTCCGGCGAGCCCGCCGTGGTGCTGCCCGAGCGCGGCCCGATCGGCGAGGCGAAGCAGCAGCGCTTCGGCGGCACGGTGCGGGACCATCCGCCGACGCCGGAAGCGCGCAAGACACCCGGCGCCGCGCGCCAGGGCCAGTGGCAGAAACAGCCGGGCGACGAGCTGACCGGCGACGCCCCCGCCGAGCGCCAGGCCCCACCCGCCGCGACCTCGCCCGCACCGATCCCGTCGCCCACGCCGGCACCGCCGGAACCGCCCGTCCTATCCTCCCCGACGCCTTCGCCAACGCCCGCGCCCACACCCGCGCAGATACCCGCGCCGACGCCCGCGCCTCCCGCGGAAGTCCCCGCGCCCACCCCCGCCCCGCTGACGATGCCCAGCGACTCGGCCACGGTCGCGCCGAGCCGCATCGCGCCCGCGCGAGACACCGCGCCGGCTCGCTCCACCGTGCCCGCCGACGCGCTGCAGGCGCCCTCCTCCGCACTGCAGTTGCCCGAGCGTCCGGCGCCGATGCTCAGCGAGACACAGACCACGGTGCGCCGCATCGATCGCGCGCCGGTCGATCGGACCCAGACCTTGCCGCCGGTCCCCTCCGAGCTGAAGGCGCCGACCGAGCTCCCTCCGCTGACGGCCGCGCCAACGCCGGCGCCCGCGCCGACCGCGCCCCCGGCGCCCACGGCCGCGCCGACGCCGACGCCGACGCCGACGCCAACGCAGGCACCACCCGCCGCCGTGACCGCCTCGCCCACGACGACGCCATCGAGCACGCCCCAATCCCGCGTCGCTCCGACACCCTCCCCGACGCAGGCTCCCGCGAACCGCGTGTCGCTCGACGGCTCGACGACACCAACGACGACGCAACCCAGCGTCGGCGCGCCGGACGCCGGATCCCGCGTCGGTCACGACGTCGCCACGCCCGCCTCGACGCCGCCGAACGCGCCCAAGCTCAACCTCGACCCGCGTCAATCGCGGGGTCCGACGCTGCCGCGCGGCAACGCCTACGGCGTCATCCAGGCGATCCCCAAGCCACCGGTGGACAAGGACGCGCTCGCCGAGGAAATGAAGAAGGCGGGCCAGCAGGACTGCCGCAAGGCGTATGCGGACAAGGGGCTGCTCGCGGTCGTCCCGCTGGTGCGCGATGCGGCGCGGGATCGCGGCTGCCGCTGGTGATCCCGCCGTCGCATTTCGTGCGAATCGCGAGCACCGCCCTGCTCGTCCGTTGGCGATCCAGAAATCCGCTGCTATAGTCGCAAGCTTCGTTGGGGGGGTAGCTCAGCTGGGAGAGCGTCGCGTTCGCAATGCGAAGGTCGGGAGTTCGATCCTCCTCCTCTCCACCAACAGATTCAGGCCTCAGAGGGCAATCTCTCGGGCCTCGCCTCATAAAGCTGCCACTGGCAGCTTTATGTTTTTCTGGGGTCGTGGTCAGGGTATGGATTGCCGGGAGGCAGCTAGACATCCGCGCCGGGCCTGCCGGACAGACCGCCGGAGCTCTGGCTCAGCCGTCGATCATCCTTCCCTCGCGGGCTCTCCTTCAATCTCTCCAAGAGCACTCGAGCGCTCTCGCTGGCTCCGCCCTGCAGGCTGAATACCTGCTGCCCGCTTCGTTCGCTAGTCAAATAAAGCGCCGCCTTATAAGCGCGCAACCCCGATTGACAGTAAATCACGAGGTCACGATCCATCGGGATCTCCCCCAAACGCGATGCGAGAGCTCCAAGCGGAATGTGTATGCCGCCAAGAGACAGTGCTTCGCGTTCAGCGACTTCACGCACGTCGAGCAAGACTGGCGCAGCCTCTCCTTGCAGTCTCTCGCAAAGTTCCAAGACAGACAGTTCATTCACAGTCGCGTATTCAAGTGATTCGCCGGATTGAATCGACTCGTCTCGCCGCTTCAGCTCAAGTCGTTGGCTGACCGCCCCGAGCGCATCGAACACGAGAAGAGTCCCCGCCAGCGGCTCGCCGATTCCCGCTATCACTTTGATAGCTTCGTTGGCTTGAAGTGCGCCGATCATGCCCGGCAATACTCCGAGCACACCTGCATCGCCACAGTTCTGCGCCAATCCGCTGGGCGGCGCGGAGGGATAGATATCCCGATAGGAATATCCTCGATCCCCTCCTATCCCCGGAAGATGGAAGACGGACACCTGGCCCTCGAATTGGAAAATTGATCCATACACCAACGGTATTTCTGCCGATTCGCAGGCATCATTGATGTCGTACTTCGAGGCGAAGTTATCCGTGCAATCGATGACAACGTGGTAGTCGCGGATCAGATCCTGCAATCCAGCTCGGCCCACAAACTGATCAAGTTCCACAACAGAGATGAACGGATTCATCGTCCGGAGACGTCGACTGGCTGCCTTGATCTTCTTTTCTCCGATGCAGTGCATGTCGAACAGTGCCTGCCGATGCAGGTTGGACAACGACACTTCATCTGCATCGCAGAGGCCAAGGGTACCCACCCCGGCTCCCACAAGATAAGTCGCTGCGGGGCATCCCAGACCACCCATTCCAATGATCAACACACGCGCTTGCTGGAGTTTTCTTTGCGTTTCCTGGTTGAAGCCAGGCAATCGGAAGTGACGGGCATAGTAGGCAGCCTCGGTAGGACCATTCAACATCCTCAACCTCCGGCAACTGATAGAACAATCAAGACCTGACTCTCTGCATGCAATGAACCATTGCCAGCACCCTGGAGATAAGCCTGTTTGCCGTCGACAAATACAGCGACAAACTGTCGGAGAGCCCCGGAAGAATCGAAAATCTGCGATCTGATCATGGGAACCTGTTCATGGAGTCGCTCGAACACCTCGGAGAGTGTATGAGCTTGCAGCTCGAAATTTCGTCGACCGCCCGCCAATCCGGCGAGCTGCGAAGGTAACGTCACGACGACCATGGTTCTTCAACTCTCCAGAATGCGTTTGCAAGATGCGGCAAGAAAACGTCCGTCCTCCAGCAATTGGTTGGAATCAGAAATGATATCAAGACAGCCTGCGGCATATGATTCTCGCCGCTTGAGTCTGGCGATCTCTTGGTCGCTTGCGTTTCCTGACGAAACGCAGGCACGGAAGTATCTGACGACGGCTGTGGCAAACGTCGCAGCATACAAGATCTGAACTGCGTTCTTACCGGAAGTACCTGAAGGCAGCGTATAGATAGGTCCTGTCGGTGCCGCGAGTGGCGCGACTTCCGCGATCATTGCTACCCAGATGTGAGACAGTTCATGGATGATAATCTCTTCAAGGGGTTGCGGCCCATTGAAGGCTCGCCGCCCCAAGAAGATGTATTGCGGGATAAGTGGATTACTTGAACTTATCAAGTCACTACCCAATAGCTTCCATGCGATTGGCAAACTAAACAGCCCCCTCCAGATCGGCATTATCTTGACAATCCTCTGGCAAGTAGCCTGTATGGATTCGACGTTGTCGGCGGCGAGCTCCGTCGATGGCAGCTCTGGAATCGGTTGCGCATGGGTATGAAGGTAGCATTGGCGTGCGACCGATGGCTGCAAATAGTCATTGAGCGGACGCGCATTTCCAGCATTGCGCTGCCGAACCGCGCATGCGAGTGTTGCGAGACTGGATGTCTGCAGCCCATCATCTAAAAAGGGAGCTCCACCAATCTCACTAACAAGACAACGCTTTACCATTCCTATTTCTCCAGCCAGGGTTGTTGGGACACAAAGGAGATCAGATCTGCTTGCTTGAGACGAAAGCGGGAAAAATTTGAAAGCGCCTGCGCAGCAATCTGGGGCAGTTCCGCCACGCCCAGAATACTCAACAGGCTCTCGCGGAGTGCTTCCAGGGTACGTTCGCCATACCAAACTCCTGAGAAATATGCAGCGACTTCAGCGGCTTGGTCACTATGGAGAACAGCTGCACGCTCCATGTGCAAAAGGAACTCACGGATATGGACTAGCGGCTCGGAGAGCGGAACAAATGGAATCTCATCACCATGGACAAGCGCCACCTCGTCATCTGGAGTTTCGGGATGGCGGCAGAAATGCTCTGCTACCCTGCCCCAAGGATGCACGCCCATGTGCTGCATCTCCGCCGCGCGAATAGCCCCCATGGAGCAAAGCCCGAACACCTTCCAACCGTTGCCAATCGCATCGCGAATTTCGACATGACTGACGGAGGGATAGGTGTGGAAGGTTCCGTCCGCCAAACCAATGGTGCCGGGCTCATCTATGTTGTCTTTCAATTGCTCGACATCACCTCGGCGAGCGGGTGCAAGCCACTCTATGTAAGGTGTGGAAGCGGGCGCCAATCCGGTGCCAAACAATGACGGTCCAGCAAAGACAAAAATCTTATCGGCCATTCTGAAATTCCTTCAAAATCCGTGGACCAACACGCTGAAGCTTGGGTTCATACATTTCCGCGCCTGGAACAAGAACCTTGACGATCGCGAATGGGTATCCCGGTGGGGACAGCACGACACGTACGACGTGCTTCAGGTCCGCTCCCCACAAAGCATCAAGCAAGCATTGCTGCGCTGAAGAGATCGAGTTCACCCGATCGAAGGTCGGAATATCCGCAAACGCAATATTGTCAGTCGCTCTGCTGGCGATTTCTCGTAGCCGTTTGATGGCGAGCAGCTCTGCTTCGCGACCGAGATCATTTGACACATCGACGCGTTTGATAATGTCGTCCCGCCCGCCATGAATGTGACTGAGCCGTCCTTGGACGGCCTCCGCAATCGCGCGCACCGCAGCGATATCACTTATGGGGTGGAGTCCGAATCCGGCGCCCACGGAAATTGGACTGAACTCGTCGCGCTCGAGCACATACGCGGAAAAATAGGGCAGACCGAAAGGGTTGGTGCTGAAACGGAGATGGCAGCGAAGTCCTGCCATCTCGACCCGGGAGATCATGGAGCCGATCCTCGGCGGCACTGTATCCGGCCTCACCAAAGTCGAATTGTCGTCCAATATCTCAAACGAACGAACATGACGTTCCATGACCTCAGCGAGTCCATGCACTGTCGCCTCGTCAACGGTATTTCCGGATGCCAAGCCGTTGGTCGTCGTACCGTAGAGCCTGACTCCGGGATTCTCAAAAAATGGGTGATAGACAAGCTCAGCGGGCACCAGGACCATTCCCAAACCTGTCAGGAGCTCCGTCCCTTCTACGACGGCAATCTCGTCGTCGACGGAAATGCGCTTCCCGAGCCGCGGTGCAAAATCCGAAAACTGGATGTTCCCGTGGAACGATTTGAGTACGTCCATTGGTTTTTTTAGAGACCACGGCACGACATTCCGCCCGGGCTGCGCAAACGAAAACTCGATCGCCTCCATGTACGCTCCGATTTTCGCCTCATCCGATGTATAGCCTTTTCCGGCATGCACACACAATGTGCCCTTGGCACCATCCGGTCGGATCGACGCAAAAACTGGGATGCCGATTCGATCAAGCCATGTGGTGTCTACCACGCGGGAGATTCCGCGCGATTTAGCGATCTCAATTGCCAAGGCTATGGAATCGGAGACGTTGCGCGCTCGCAAACTTGAACTCAATCTAACTTCAGTCATCTGCTTTAATTGATAGATGAAAGTCATCGACGATTGGCAAATGCAGTTGGGTATAGCTTTGCATATATTCCAACCACGGCCTGCTCATTCAAGCCGAGTAGGACTCGAAGGTCTTTATTGAGCAGGAGCAAGGCAGTGGATACCAGAATCAAGGTGCCACTCGCAGCAACCGATGCTGCTGCGCCCACGGCCTCGATCGAATATCCAAAACACTGAGCCGCGAATGGATTCAGGAAGCATGACATGAATGCTACTCCCGCGTTCATGCGAGACCGGAAGTTGTCGGGCGTGGCCGCGGCCCTCAACCAGCTTGCATTGATATTGAATAGCGAGAAACCGAGCCCGCCAACGAGCATGGAAACAAGAATGAATGTCGGGACCCGCGTGACCGAAGCAGCCACGAGACCCGCGCCCAGCGCGCCGTTGCCAAAAATTAGGGTGGCGTATCGCCCAAATCTGGCGTTGAGCAGACGGGTACCTCCCAAACTTCCCATGAGGATCCCAATGCTGAAGCCGGCCTCCATGGCCCCCATCATCAGCGGACTCGAATTCAGGTCGCGGTTTACCCACAAGGGCAAGGTAACGGCAAAGAAGGGAAATAGGCCCGCATTTGTCAATGCCACAACGAGAGCCATCATTCTTTCAGCCCGCGTCAGAAAAACAGCGCGCAAGCCGTCGTACATCCTCAAGTGCCAAGAGGATAGATACTGGGGCCATGCAGACCGCGAAGGACATGAGGCTGACTCCCCTTTCGGGGTGGACATTTGAAACCATAGGAGCACCGCCGCTGCAGACGCTACGACCGCCGCTGCCATGGCGGTCGGTATGCCACCCGCGGCCAGGAGCAATGCACCGATCATTGGCCCCACCAAGCTCGAAACAGATGCCACCGTTGACCTGAGCGCCAAGGCACTCGTCAGTTGGTTTGCGGAAACCAGGTTCGGCACCAGGCCCGCGGATGCGGGATCTCGCAAGGCAGCCACCATGCTTAGCACCATCAGCAGCAGAGCAAGGAGCCAAAGGGAAAATGGAAGCAAAAGGACCTGCAGAACCAGAAGTATTGCCAGCGCTGTCGCAAGCGCCCCGCAAGCGCGCACGATTGCCAGTCGCTCAAAATAGTCCGCAAGCGGAGCCAGCAGTGGCTTCGAGTAAATCTCAACCAAACTCGATGCACCGAATATTGCCGCAAAGACCACCGCTGATCCAGTTTCTCGCATGGCCAGCCACGCCACACCGAATCTCAGACAATGCAAGGAGAGAGAACTCAGCGCGAGGCCTCCCACGAAAAATATAAAACTGACAGGAAATTTCATGCAACACCGAAAATCCACGGTGAACGGAGAGTGCGCAAAGCCCCCTCCGCCTTGCGACCGAACTGAGTTAGATCAGGTTGTCGTTGTTGGAGTCGTGAGCAACCATCACGACTTGAGCGGGTGCCATTTGCTCTTCGCTTGCCTTTAGAAACTCAGCAAAGCGATCCAGCGCGCTCGCATCCAGATTCATATCTTCGGATTTGATTTGATTCATATGTTTCAGAGAAAAATAAACCTCCAAGTCAGAGGCACCCCAACGATGCCCATTCGACAGGGGTCGGTCAACCTGTAAGGCACTACAGACATCGAATGACTAGCACTTCTGCAGACTGCAGAGAACGTTCCAAGAACTTCCTTGGGCGCCCCTTCAACCACAGACCCCCACAAGATAGAAAATAGAAGCCAGTTGATTGATGGGATAACCGGCCAAGCCCCCAATACCCGCGCCAAGCCAAAACTCAAACCAGATGACCTCCACGGAAATCGGGGCGATTCACATCGCGTCTGGTCATCGGTGCGACGGCGTCAATCTGGGACGCGTCGTCGTGCGCGGCACCCCGAAGAAAAGGTGCCCGCGCTTGAGTTCACTCTTCGATTCAGCCCAAGAGTGAGGCCCCTACTCCAGGATCGGCGGACTCGCCAGCACGGCCGGCATCGGCATCTTCTCGAACCGGGCCGAGTCATCGAAGACCGCCCGGACCCAATCGTGGAATGAGCGCACCACCGGGGACAGGTGGCGGTGCCGGGGGTACACCATCGAGACTGGAATGGCGCGTGACGTGTACTGCTGACCTGCCCGGTTTCTCCGAGACACTGATTTCCAGAGAAGATGGCTCCATTGATCCGCTTGGATTCTTCGAGCCACGCGATGCGCTAGTCCCGGCCAGTCTCGGGGCCATTAGGCAGGCCCCATCTCCTTGATCCTACGGGCATATTCGGCCGGCG
>NZ_NIOF01000013.1 GCF_002205645.1 Roseateles aquatilis
GCGGCGTTCCTCAGCTTGGTCTTGCTCAGCGGTTTGTCGATTGGCATAAATGCTCCGGGGTCGGGTCATGTTATGCCTCGCACACAAAATTCAGGACAGGTCCCGCCGTCCTGCTGCCGCGATCACGGTCCTGATTGCCATCGCGGCCTCGCTTCTCCTGTCCGCCCAGGCCCAACCCGCGGGCGCGGGCTCGGCGCCCTTGGCGGATCCGCTTCCCCCCAGTCCCCTGACGCCCATCCAACTTTGCGACCAGCTCGCGGCGCATCCGGAAGACCCCGAAGCGCATGCCGACGGCGTCGCCGATGCCCAACTGGATGCCGCAGCCGTGGTGGCCGCCTGCGAGGCGGCAGTGAAACTGGACAAGGCCAGCCCCCGCCTCGCCTTTCAACTGGCGCGCGGCTACCTGGCCAGCGATCGGCTGGAAGCGGGCATCGAACGCCTGATCGTCGCTGCCAAGCAAGGCCATGGCGCCGCGCTGGCCTACCTGGCGGACATCCACCTGGATGGCGGTCCAGGCATCGAACCCGACCCGCGCACGGCGTTGGCGCTGTACCAGCGCGCGCTGGAATCCGGCTTCGAGCCGGCCGCCAAGGTGCTGGCCGAGTTCTCGGACTACACCGAGCAGGTGGCCATGGCCGAACGCGAGGAGAAGGAGCTGGACAAAGCCGACGCGCTGCGGGCGGCGGAGGTGGCCAAGCTGCCCAAGCCGGCGCTGAAATCACCCCAGCTGATCGACAACATCATGGCCCGCAAGTACGAGGCCATCACGCTGGACGAGGCCTATGCCAAGAGCTACCTCACCGCGGTGGCGGCCACCATCCAGGAGGAGTGCAACGCCCACTTCACCCCCGCCGAAGTGGCAGGTCTGAAGCAAGACTTCGCCCGCATCCAGCGGGTGCCCGGCCGTCTGATGCCGCGCGGCATGTCCTTCGGCGGAGGCTTCAATCTGGGCCAGGCCGCCAACCAGCTGAAGGAGACCATGCAGATCCGCGACAACCTGCTGCGTGCTCGCGGCAACCCCAGTTCCTACAGCGAGGAAGAGGCCAAGCTGAGCCTGCTGGCGGACGAGATTCCGCTGAGCGGCATGAACGACGGCTTCTTCCTGATTCTCAAGCACGGTTGCGGCAGTCCTGGGCTGGACACGTTCAAGAAAAACGCCTGGACCTTCCTCACCAATGAATGGGCGCCTGATGCTCAGTTCCTGTCGACCTTGGACCAGATGTGCGTGGACTCGGCCAAGAAGGCGGGCCAGCAGGACGTGGGGCGACAGCGGTGCGAATGCCTGGTGAACGCCAATGCCATGAACCCCAAGTCCCAGAAGGTGCGCAAGGACCTGTATGCGGACTACTGGCCGGTGACGCAGCACCTGATGCAGGCCAAGCCAGGGCGCTATAGCGGCTGCGTGGCCGGATGAGCGCCGCCTTGCCACGAGCCACGAGCAACACAGGAACGTCCATGCGCCGCCATGCCTCCTCCTTCGGCTTGACCGCCGGCCCACGATCGCGTTTGACGTCGGGCCTCGCCGCCTCGGTGCTCGTGCTGCTGATGGCCGGCGCGGCCCTGCCGGCGCAAGCCCAGTACGACGCGCGCGCCCAGCAGCAGAGGCAGCAACAGGATGCTGCCCGGCAACAGCAGCAGGAACAGGCGCGCCGCCAGCAGGATGAGATGCGGCGACAGCAGCAGGAGCAGATGCGACAGCAAATGCAGCAACAGCAACGCCAGCAGATGCAGCAGCAGCAACGAGAACAGATGCAGCAGCAACAGCGCGAGCAGGCCCGCCAGCAGCAACAAGAAATGCAGCGCCAGCAGCGGCAACAGCAAGCCGCGCAAGGTCGGCAGCAGGCGCAGGACACGCAGCGGCAAGCGCAGCAGTCTCAACAACAACGCCAGGCGCAGCAGAATGCTGCCGCCCAGCGAGGCAGCTTTGGTGCCAACGCCGGCGCGGATCGCCGCACCTTCTCCAACGGGGTCTCCAAGTCCAACCAGCCGCCCACCACCGCTCAGCTGGCCAAGGGCTACACCGGCAAGCAGACGCCAGACGGCCGCGCGCTGGTGAAGTTCCAGGGCCGCGTTCTCGCCGTGCCCGCCTCCCGCATCGGCGTCAAACCCCGCCAGCCCGCCAACGACGGTGGCGCCCCCTCGGCTTCATCCACCAGTTGGACGACGAAGCAGCGGGCCACCGTGCGGGCGGATGTGCAGAAGCTGGCGGGTTCGCCGCCCGGGGGCGGGGGCTCGGGGAAGGGCGGGTCCGCGGGCGGATCGAATGGTGGACTGTCCAGCACTTTCAACGCCGCGGCCCGCGCGCGCGTGGAAGCCGCACGTGTCGCGCGGATGGGCCAGGGCGCGCAGATGGCCGGGGTGGTGCGGGGTAACTCGCGCGAAGAGAACCTCAAGTACGACACGCCGAAGGCGAGGGAAGAGGGCTGGCGCCCGCCGCACTCCACGGGTTCCAACTTCCGCAGCTACGTGTCGCAGCGGACCGAGCGCTTCGTCCGCGTCTGGCACGAGACGGAGAACAAAAAGGTGGGCGGCTTCATGGTGCGAGAGAAGGAAATCGCGCATCTCGGCAACGACCCCGAGAAGATCCAGGCTCACCTGGGCCTGAAACAGGCGCCCACGCACATCGCCGTACTGGAAGTTCCGCCCAACACCAAGATGCAGATGAGCGTGATCGGGGAGAACTTCGAAAGGAAGCGCGCCGGAGGCTTCCAGTACATCGTGACGGACACGGTGTCCGAGGATTGGTTCAAGAGCACCCGAAAGCTGGAGCCGTCGCCCGTCAAGCATTGAGGGCGAGGGGAGGCGGCCATGGGTTTTGCTGGCGAGCCAGGGCTGGCGCTGCAGCTTTGGATGGCGCTTGCGTGAGCGCCGCGGCCAAAGAAAAAGCCCGGACATGCCGGGCTTGGATCAACGCCAGATGCATTCTGCACCTGGCGAAATTCTTGGTGGCCAAGGGCGGAATCGAACCACCGACACGCGGATTTTCAATCCGCTGCTCTACCAACTGAGCTACTTGGCCGTGAGACTTGGGTCTCGCGCTTCGCTGTCCGTTGGCTAGAGCCGTGCTGAACAACGAAGACCGCGACTATAGCACTAAATTCCAGTGCCGCGCTTGTTCCTTGAAAGATCGACGCCCAGTTGCTTCAACTTGCGGTACAGGTGCGTGCGTTCGAGACCGGTCTTCTCCGCGACGCGGGTCATGGAGCCGTTCTCCTTGGCCAGGTGGAACTCGAAATAGCTCTTCTCGAACGCATCGCGCGCCTCGCGCAGCGGGCGGTCGAGCTCGAACACCTGCTCCGATGCCAGACCTTGATGCGGCATCGGCGCGATCGGCGCCAATCCCGCCGTCGCCATCGGCATCGCGCCCACGGTCATCGGCGGCAGGGACTCCGGACGCGGGTAGGGGTTGGGCATGCCGACGGCCGGCGCGCTCGTCGGCGCGGCCGGGCGCGGTGTGGTTTTCACGAGCGCCTGCTCGACCGCGCGCAGCAGCTTCTGCAGCGTGATCGGCTTCTCCAGGAACGCCATCGCGCCGAACTTGGTCGCCTCGACCGCGGTGTCGATCGTGCCGTGGCCGCTCATCATGATGACCGGCATCGTCAACAGGCCGCTGCTGCCCCACTCCTTGAGCAGCGTCACGCCGTCGACATCAGGCATCCAGATGTCGAGCAGCACGAGGTCCGGGCGCATCCGCTCTCGGGCGGCCCTCGCCTGCTGCGCGTTCTGCGCCAGTTCGATGGTGTGCCCCTCGTCCGAGAGGATTTCGGACAAGAGGGCACGGATGCCCAGTTCGTCGTCAACAACAAGAATGGTTGCCATGTATGCCTACTGTTCACGCGGCCGAGGCGCGTCCTGCGCAGGGCTCGGTGCAGTCGCGAGTTTTGAAAATGATAACGAAACTTGCGCTCCGGTCGGCGGCTGTTCGGGGCCGCCCGACGGATGCAGATTGGTCAGACGGATGCGCGCGCCGTGCTCATCGGCGATTTTCTTCACCACCGCCAGCCCCAACCCTGTCCCCTTGATCTTGGTCGTGACGTAAGGCTCGAAGGCGCGCTTGAGCACGTTCTCCGCGAAGCCGTGGCCGTTGTCGGTGATGACCAGCCGCAACCCGCGCACGTCTCCGGCCTCGTTCAAGGCCTTCTGCGTGCGCACCGTCACCCGGCCGTCGGGCTGTTCGCTGACCGCGTCCAGCGCGTTCTGGACCAGGTTGTGGATGACCTGCCGCAACTGCGGCGCGTCACCCATGATGAAGGGCGGATCGGTGGCCAGATCCGCGCTCAACTGGCCGGCTTCCTGCGCCTCCGCATACAGCGTCAGCACCTCCGCCACCAGCCCGTTGAGGTCGAGCGACGCCAGCTTCGCCGCCGGCAGCCGCGCATAGTCGCGGAACTCATTGACCAGTTGCTTCATCGCCTGCACCTGGTTCACGATCGTGCCGACCGATCGCACCAGCATCGCCTGATCGGTGCCCTCGAGCTTGGACTCCAGCTTGAACTGCAGCCGCTCGGCCGACAGCTGGATGGGCGTCAGCGGGTTCTTGATCTCGTGCGCCAGGCGCCGCGCGACCTCGCTCCAGGCCGCCGACCGCTGCGCCGACACAACCTCGCTGATGTCGTCGAACACCAGCAGCCGCGCCTCCTGCGGTAGCAGCGCGCCGCGCACCAGCAGCGTCAGCGTGCTTTGCTCGGCGAGCTGCAGTTCGAACGAATCCTGCCAATGCTCGCGCTCGCTGGTTTCCGGGCTGCTCTGCATCTCGAAGCGTTGCCAGATGTCCCGCGTGAACGCGGCCAGCACGGGCAGGTCGTCCAGCGGGCGGCCAACATAGGCGGACAGCGGAAGCTTCAGGATGCGCGTCGCGCCCGGGTTGACGGTCTCGATGCGGCGATCGGCGTCGAACACGATCACGCCGGCGGTCAGGTTGTCGAGGATCGTCTGGACATGCGTTCGCGCGCTTTCCAGCTGCATGACGCTGAGCTCCACTTGTCCACGCGCGTCGGCCAGTTGCTGCGTCATGTCCGCGAACGAGCGCGTCAGGCCGCCGAGCTCGTCGCGAGAGCGGAATACCGGCTTGGTCTTGAGGTCACCCTGCGCCACCTCGCGCATGCCTTCCGCCAGCAGCAGCAGCGGCTGCACCAGCTGGTTGGACAGCGCCACCGCCAGCAGCAGCGCCGCGAACACCGCCAGGATCAGCACCAGCGTCAGGGTGCCGAGGTACATCCGCCGCAGCCCGTCGCGCAGCAGCGAGCGCTGCAGGTACTCCTGGCTGGCTGTCGAGACATTCAGCGCGTTGCTCACCACCTTGCCGGAGATCTGCTTGACCACCATCAGGTAACGATCGCTGTTGGTCAGCTGCAGCGCGTTGCTGGGCAGCAGCGCCAGCGCGCGAATGCGTGCCTCGCCCAGGACCGCCTGCTGCTCGTCCTCCAGCCCCTCCAGCCGGGAGGCGACGCCGTTGGCGCGGGCCTGCGACAGCAGCGCGGTGCCCGGGCGTTCGGGCAGATCGCCGGTTTCGCCGCCGGCCGACAGCAGCACCTGGCCGTTGGGACCGATCAGCGCGACGCTGCGCGCCGCCATCTGATCGCGCAGCCGCTCCAGCGCCAGGGGCGCGAGGGCGCCATCCTCCCAGCGCTCGGCGGCCGCGCGGGTGCGGGCGGTCAGTTCGGATCGCAGGTTCTCCAGCGTGTCCTGGCCCAACGCGAGGCCCGCCTCCAGCGCACTGGCCAGGCGTTGATCGAACAGGCTCTCGATGCTGCGATTCACGAATTGGTACGAGACCGTGTAGATCAGCAGCCCGGGCACGACGCCGACGATGGCGAAGATGCCGGCCAGCTTCAGCAGCAGGCGGCTACCGAAGCGGCCGCGCTTGACGCGCAGCGCCAGCCGCGTGCCGGCGACGCCGATCACGACGATGAGGGCGGTCGCGACCGCGACGTTGACCCAGAACAGCCAGAGGTAGTGGCGCTCCAGGAAGCCGCGCTGCGCCGTGGTGCTGATCGACAGCAGGAAGACCAGCATGCCGCCGGCCCCCGCGATCGCGGCCACGGAGATCAACCACGCCAGGCGTGCCGACTTGGTCACGGGTCAGGATCCTTGCACGGTAGGCGGAGAGCGGCGTGCCACGGTCAGGGCTGCGGCTTGTTCGGCGGAGGGGACGGGGCGGCTTCGAGATTCAGCGTCAAGTTGCGCTCGACCGAGAGCGTCCAGCCATGGTTGCCGCCCAGGCCGATCTGCATCGGGCGGGGCAGTTGGGTGGTGTCCAACTTGTAGCTGAACTCCAGGTAATAGCGGCCATCGTCCTCGATCTCCTTGGAGTCCGCCACGCGCCATCCGGACACACCGCGCAACGAGGCGATCGCCTCGCCCAGCGTGTCGAAGCTTTGATGCAGCCCGCCCGTGCTGACACGGTACTGGCGGGTCAGGGGTTGCCAGGTGAGGCGCCAGGTGCGGCTGGCGGTGGCGATGCGCGCGTCGCGCCAGTACCAGCGGCTGCGCAAGACCTGGACATCGGCGACGAAGTAGACCGCGACGCCCTTGAGCAGCGCCTCTTCGGCCGGCTTCGGCAGCTCGAAGCGGGTGCTGAAGCTGACCGCCAGGCCGTCCTCGGCGCGCTCGGCGTTCAGCAGTTGCAGTGCGACGCCCTGGGCCAGCGCCCAGCCGTGCAGCACCAGCAGCGCGCCGACCAGGGTCAGGCGCTGCCACCAGGAACGCAGCGAAACGGGACGATGGGGGCGGCTCACGCGCGGGCGGGTATTCTGGGCTCAGGCTCGGGACTTGTGCAGCAGTGCGTAATAGAAGCCGTCGGTGACGGCCGTCACGCCCTGATGCAGGTCGTCGTTCGAGGCATTGTCGGCCAGCGGCAGCAGATGCCCGGCACCCCGGGCGAACTCTCGTGACCGGGCATTGCCATGGCGTTGCAAAAATGCGTCGGTCTGATCCTGTCCTTCGGCCTTGAAGACGGAGCAGGTCGCGTAGAGCAGCCGGCCTCCCGGTTTGAGCAGGGGCCACAACGCGTCCAGCAATTGCGCCTGGGTCTGGGCCAGCGATGCGATGTCGGTGGCGCGGCGCAGCCAGCGTACATCCGGATGGCGCCGCACGATGCCCGAGGCGCTGCAGGGCGCGTCCAGCAGGATCGCGTCGAACGGCCGGCCATCCCACCACGCGGCGGTGTCGCGGGCATCCGCGGCGCGCACGTCGCCGTCCAGGCCGAGGCGTTGCAGGTTCTGGCGGACACGATCGAGGCGCTGCGCATCGGCGTCCAATGCCAGCAGATCGAGAGCGTTGCCGGCGAGTTCCTGCAGGTGCGCGGTCTTGCCCCCGGGCGCGGCACAGGCGTCCAGCACCCGGGCGCCGGCGCCGAGCACCGGCCAGTCCTCGTCAGGGGTCAGGTCTTGCGGGCGATGCTGACCGAGCAGCAACGGCGCCGCCAGTTGGGCCGACGCGTCCTGTACCGAGGCATGCCCTTCGCCGAAGCCCGGCAGGGCCTGGACCGGCCGCGGCTCGTCCAGCACCAGCGCCTGGGGGAACAGATCGCCGGCCGCGCGGGCGTCGATGTCGACCTCGCGGAGCCTGCGTAGGTAGTCCACGGTGTCGCCGTGAGCCGGACTGACGCGCAAGGTCATCGGTGGCCGCTGCTGGTTGGCGCGGAGCAGGTCTTGCCATCGATCCGGCCAGTCCGCGCGCAGGCGGTCCTGCCACCAGCGCGGGTGATTGAACTCGGCGACCGGGTCGTCGCGGAGCGCGGCCACCAGCGCGTCGCGCTCGCGCAGAAAGCGGCGCAGCACCGCGTTCACGAAGCCGGCGCTGTTCGGCGCGCGTTGGCGCACCGCGTGCACGGCCTGGTCGACGAGGGTGTGCTCGGCGTAGGCGGTCTCGCCGGGCCATAGCAGCGCCAGCGCCGTGATGAGCAGCGCGTCGACGCGTGGCGGCGGATTCTTCGGGGCGAGCTTCGCGCGCAGGGCCTGCGCCGCGCCCAGGCGGCGCAGCACGGTGAAGCTGAGCGCCTGCGCGCCGGGGCGCAGATCGGCCGGGCAGCGGGACAACCAGTCGGTCAGCGATTGGCCGTCGCGCACGGCCTGCACGGCGTCGGCGGCGTGCGCCAGCAGCCGGTGCAGCGGCGGGGAGGAGTTCGGGACGGAAGACACCGGCGGAGTTTAAGGGCGCCGTCCGCGGCGTCCGTTCGGCAGGCGATGCGGCGATGACGGTAGGACAGCCTTGCTTTCGCAATGATTTGCCGATGCAACGACAATCGCCGCCATTGCGTTCCTGACGCCAACCCGCATTCGGGGCCCGCGAGGGTCCGGACCCCTTCATCCATGACAGGCACCCTCATCCTGAACGCCGAGGAACTGGCCGCGCTGCCGGCCTCGGAGCGCATCCGCTACCGGCTGGTCCAGGCCGGCCAGCGTTATCACGCCAACGACAACATCTCCGGTTTCGTCCAGGACGGTGAGCTGGAGCAATTGCAGGCCGAGGTCCAGGCCCGCATGCAGGAGGTGCTGCAGGCACTGGTGATCGACACCCAGAGCGATCACAACACGCAGGACACGGCCAAGCGCGTCGCCAAGATGTTCGTGCGCGAGGTCTTCGCGGGGCGTTACGCGGCGGCGCCGGCAGTGACCGAATTCCCCAACGCGGAGCGGCTCAACGAGCTCATGATCGTCGGCCCGATCACGGTGCGCAGCGCCTGCTCGCACCACCTGTGCCCGATCATCGGCAAGGTCTGGATCGGCCTGCTGCCCAACGAGCATTCCAACCTGATCGGCCTGTCCAAGTACGTCCGCCTGACCGAGTGGATCATGAGCCGCCCGCAGATCCAGGAAGAGGCGGTGATCATGCTGGCCAACGAGCTGCAGGACCGCGTCAAGCCCGACGGCCTGGCCATCGTCATGGACGCGGACCACTTCTGCATGCACTGGCGCGGCGTCAAGGACATGGACTCCACGATGACCAACAGCGTCATGCGCGGCTCCTTCCTCAAGGACGCGACGCTGCGCGCGGAGTTCCTGGCGCTGATGCGCAAGAAGGGCTGAGGGCCGGGCCTTCGGCCGTCCGCCGGCCTTACAGGCTCCTGGCCTCGCTGAACCCCACGAAGCTCATCAGCACCCGGGTCGGGAACTGACGCACTGCTGCGTTGTAAGCGGTGACCGCCTGGTTGAAGACCTGGCGCGAGAACGCTCGCTGGCGTTCGATCAGCTTGAGCTCGTCGACGGCGGCGCTCAATTCCGGATCGGCATTGAGCTCGGCCTGGTGCTCCACCAGCGACACCAGCCGCGTCAGCGCCGCGCCGTGCACCGCCGCGGCGACCGCCAGTTGCGCCACCGGATCGGCCGCGTAGGGCCGCGCGCGCACCGCCTGGGTCGCCGCCTTCGCGTCCGCCTGCGTGGCGGCCAGCGCGTCCAGGCTGGCCTGCTCGCTGGGCAGGCGCTCGCGCAGCCGCTCCAGCAGCAGATCGCCATGCGCGAAGCGGCGCGTCAACGCGTCGTCCAGTTGCGCGAAGGCCTTGGCGATCTCGTTGCGCAGCTGCATCACGCGGTTGTAGGCGCCGATGCTCCAGAACAGCAGCACCGCGCCCAGTCCCCACAACCACCAGTTCCAGTGCATCACGCGCCCACCGGCGCCGCGGCTCCGCTGGCCCTGGCTTGCTGGAACTCGCGCCAGCCCTTGGCCCGCAGCTCGCAGGCGGGGCAGTGGCCGCAGCCCCAGCCCCAGTCGTGACGCGTCTGGCGCTCGCCGAGGTAGCAGGTGTGCGTGTGCTCGACGATCAGCGCGTTCATCGCTTCGCCGCCCAGGGTCTCGGTCAAGGCCCAGGTCTGCGCCTTGGTCAGGAACATCAGCGGCGTCTCCAGCGTCATCGGCGCGTCCAGCCCCAGGCTCAACGCCACCTGCAGCGCCTTGAGCGTGTTGTCGCGGCAATCGGGGTAGCCGGAGAAATCGGTCTCGCACATGCCGCCCACCAGCACCGAGGCGCCGCGCCGGTAGGCCAGCGTCGCCGCGAAGGTCAGGAACAGCAGGTTGCGGCCCGGCACGAAGGTGTTGGGCAGGCCGTTGGCCTGCAGCTCGATCGCGCGCTCCTGCGTCAGCGCGGTGTCGGAGATCTGGCCCAGCAGGCTCAGGTCCAGCAGGTGATCGGCGCCCAGCTTGGGCGCCCAGTGCGGGAAGCGCGTGACGATCTGGTCGCGCACGACCTGGCGGCAGTCCAGCTCCACGCGGTGGCGCTGGCCGTAGTCGAAGCCCAGCGTCTCCACCTCGGCGAAGCGGTCCAACGCCCAGGCCAGGCAGGCGGTCGAATCCTGGCCGCCGGAGAACAGCACCAGCGCCTTGCGGCGCGAGGCGTGGACGGCGGGAATGGGCGAAGCGGCGGCGTTGGACATGAGGTCGACATCAGCGGAAACGGCAGGTCGGAAGTGTGCCAGCACCGTGATAGCGTCGCCGACCTGAAGGAGGAAAAGCAATGCAACGACTGTTCACGACACTCGCCATCGCGGCCGCCACGACGGCCGTCACCGGCCCGGCCGCGGCCGCCACGGGGGCCGCCGCCGGCGCGCCGACGGCGGGCTCGTCCACCATCTCCCAGGTGCTGCTCTATCCCGGCGGCGCGCAGGTGGACCGCGCGCAGCGGGTGCCGGCCGGCGCGACGCAGGCCCGCTTCACCTGCCTGCCGGCGGAGCTGGAGCGCGACGCGCTGCAAGTGCGCGCGCCCGCCGGCATGAACCTGGGCGAGCTCAAGATCGAACGCGTCGCCCGCGATACCCTGCCCGAATGTCGCCAGCGCGATGCGCGCCTGCGCGAGGTCGAGCAGCAGCGCGCCGGCGTCGAGGCCGACATCGCCGGCGTCGACGCGGCGCTGGCCTACCTGAAGGGCCTGTCGGATCGCGAGGCGCGCCCCGGTCCGGCCTTGGCCGCGAGCCTGGACACCCTGCGCCGCAACGCGCAAGAACTGACCCTGCGGCGCCAGGCGCTGCGGGAGCGCTTCAACGACCTGGGCAACGAGCTGGCGGCCGCCAAGGCTGCCGCGCCGACGGCGTCGAGCCACGTGTCGGTGGTGACGCTGCGCCTGTCCACGAGCGAGGGCGGCGAGCTCGGCCTGTCCTACCGCCTGAGCGGCGCCGGCTGGCAGCCGCAGTACCGCGCGCGCCTGGACACGGCCAGCGGCGCGCTGTCGATCGAGCGTCTGGCGCAGATCGCGCAGACCAGCGGCGAGGACTGGACCGACGTCAAGCTCAAGCTGTCGACGGTGCGCCCCCGCCAGGCGGCGGGGCTCGATCCGCTGCAGCCGTGGACCTTGTCGCTGGAGCGGCCCGAGCCGGTGGCGCAGCGCGTGCGCATGGCCGTGATGCCGGCGCCCGCGATGCTGGCCGCGCCCGCGAAGGACCTGAGCGAGGTGCGGGTCACCGGCTCCGTCGTCACCGCGGTGACGAGCTTCGACCCGAGCGTCTTCGAAGGCGAGTTCGGCGCCGAGTACGACCTGCCCCAGCGCGTCACGCTGCGCGCGGACGGCGCGATGTCCACGGTCAGCCTCGGGGTCATGTCGGCGACCGCGCGCGTGCTGGCGCGCGTGCAGCCGCGCATCGAGCCGGCCGCCTACCTGGTGGCGGAGCTGCCGCGCCCGCAGGGCTCCTGGCCGATGGGGGCGGTGCAACTGTTCCGCGATAACGCGCTGATCGGACAAGTGCCGTTGCAGTTCGGCGGCGAGGCGACGTGGACGTTGCCCTTCGGCGTCGACGACCGCCTGCGGGTGCGCGTCGAGCCGGACAAGCGCGAGGGCGCCAACACCGGCCTGATCGGCTCGCGGCGCGAGCTGGTCGTGACGCGCCAGTGGCAGGTGGAGAACCTGCGCGGCCGGCCGGTCACGTTGCAGGTGCTGGAGCCCGCGCCCGTGCCGGAGCACGAGGACATCCGCGTGCAGACGCAGTTCACGCCGCCGGTCACGAAGGCCGATTGGCACGATCAGCGCGGCATCCAGTCGTGGGAGCTGCCGCTGGCGCCGAACCAGACGCAGCGCTTCCAGGCGGTCTACCGGATCAGCGTGCCGAAGGACGCCTACGTGTCCAACCTGCCCTGAGCAACGAGCAACGAGCAACGAGCCTTCAGCGCCGGGCGTCATGCCCGGCGCTGAAGGCTCGTGCTCGGCGGCCCGATGCCGTGCGTCGTGCTTCCGGACAAGGGCTCGGGGCGCCCGGCGCGGGGCGGACGGATCAGCGCCTGATCTCGCCCTGCCCCAGCACCACCCACTTCATCGACGTCAGCCCCTCCAGCCCGACCGGGCCGCGGGCGTGGAACTTGTCGGTAGAGATGCCGATCTCAGCGCCCAGGCCGTACTCGAAGCCGTCGGCGAAGCGCGTGCTGGCGTTGACCATCACGCTGGCCGAATCGACCTCGCGCAGGAAGCGCATCGCGTGGACGTGGTTCGTCGTCAGGATCGCGTCGGTGTGATGCGAGCCGTGGCGGTTGATGTGGGCGATGGCCTCGTCCAGGTCGTCCACCACCTTGATGCTGATGATCGGGGCCAGGTACTCGGTGTCCCAGTCCTCGGGCGTGGCGGGCTTGAGCAGATCGCGCGGCACCGCATCCAGCAGCGCGAGCGCGCGCTCGCAGCCGCGCATCTCGACGCCCTTGGCCGCGAACACCATGCCGATGCGGGGCAGGAAGTCCGCCGCCCGCGCCGCGTGGACCAGCAGCGACTCGGTCGCGTTGCAGGGGCTGTACTTCTGCGTCTTGGCGTTGTCCACGACCGCCACCGCCAGGTCCAGGTCGACCTCGGCGTCGACGTAGCTGTGGCAGTTGCCGTCCAGGTGCTTGATGACCGGCACGCGGGCCTCGCGGCTGATGCGCTCGATCAGCCCCTTGCCGCCGCGCGGGATGATGACGTCGACGAAGGCCGGCATCGCGATCAGCAGGCCGACCGCGGCGCGGTCGGTGGTGTTGATCAACTGCACGGCGTCGCGCGGCAGGCCGGCTTCCTCCAGGCTGTCGCCCACCAGCGCGGCCAGCGCCAGGTTGCTGTGCAGCGCCTCGGAGCCGCCGCGCAGGATGCAGGCGTTGCCGCTCTTGATGGCCAGCGACGCGGCCTCGATGGTCACGTTCGGGCGGCTCTCGTAGATCATGCCGAACACGCCCAGCGGCACGCGCATGTGGCCGACGCCGATGCCGGTCGGGCGGCGCTTCACGCCGGTGATCTCGCCGATCGGGTCGGGCATCGCGGCGATCTGCTTGCAGCCCTCGGCCACCGTGGCCAGGATCTTGTCGTTCAGCTTGAGCCGGTCCAGCAGCGGCGCATCCAGCTCGCGGGCGCCGGCCAGGTCGCGCGCGTTGGCCTCGGCCAGCGCCGGGCCGGCCTCGCGCAGGCGGCGGGCCAGCGCCTGCAGGGCGTGGTCCTTGGCGGCGGTCGGCGCGGCGGCCATCAGCGTGGCGGCACGGCGGGCAGCCTCGCCGACGCCGGTCATGTAGGCGGCTAGATCGGTCATGCCGGGATTCTGACCGATGCCCCGTCGCCAGCCCGCCGCGGGGCCGACGGCCGTGGCGGCGCAGCCATCGCAAGGCGCAAGGCCTGCCTTCGCCGCGGCCTCCGGGTTTGTCCCTGGTATCCGCTGCTTGCCTCGCCCGGCGTTCATCTTCTACAGTCGTAGTACGACATGTGTAGAGCACACGTGGCGACGGACACGGCCGGAATGATCCGGCGAGCGCGCCGCGCCGGATGGGGAGCAGGACATGGATGAATCGATCGATACCGCGGATGCCAAGGGCGATGTGTCCCTGAGCGAGCTCCAGCTGGCGCTGATGCGCGTGCTGTGGGAGCGCGGCCACGCCAGCACCGCGGAGGTGGCCGAGGCGCTGCGCGACCAGCAGCGTCCGTTGGCCCACACGACGGTGGCGACGCTGCTGACGCGGCTGGAAAAGCGCGGCCTGATCGTCAGCGAGCGCGATGGTCGCGCGCTGGTCTACCGCCCCGCGGTGAGCGAGCCGCAGGTGCAGCGCTCGATGGTGTCCGGGCTGCTGAGCACGCTCTTCGGCGGCCGGCCCGAGGCGCTGCTGAGCCATCTGGTGGAGGAGGGCGAGCTCGGCGACGACGACCTCGCCAGGATGCGCGCGATGCTGCAGAAGAAGGGGGGCCGCCATGCTTGAAGCGCTCACCGGTTGGTTGTTGAACTACCTCGTCCACAGCACCGTGCTGCTGGGCGGCGTGTGGGCGCTGGAGCGCCTGGGCGTGCTGCGGCAGCCCGTCTGGCGCGAGGCCTTCTGGCGCTGCGCCTTCTTCGGCGCGGTGGTGACGGCCAGCGCCCAGCCGCTGCTGCAGGGCCAGCGCATCGAGCTGCCGGGCAGTTGGAACGATGTCGCCGTCGCGGCGGCGCCGACCACGGCGGAAAGCGTCGACGCCGACATGGCCGATCCGAGCGGGGCCGCGGCGCCCGTGCCGATGCCCAGGCCGGAGCCCTCACCCACGCCGGCGCCGGTGGTGAACTCGGTCCCGACGCGCGCTCCGGTCGTGGGGGCTGCCGATGCCCAGCGCGACGGGTCCACCGACGGTCTCCGTGTCGCCGCCGATCGGCCGCTCGGTGCTGGATTCGTCGCGGCCTTGGGCCACAGCGGGGAACTGCGCGACGCCGTGGCGGCGTTCGTGCTGGCGTGGCCGATCGTGGCGCTGCTGGGCCTGGCATCGACGCTGGTGCGCTGGCTGGCGCTGCGCCGTCAGGTGCGGGCGCTGCCGTTGGCCGACGACCATGAGCTGCGCCAGGCCGCCTTCGAGCTGGCGCAGCGCGCCGGCGTGCCGGTGCCGACGCTGCGCGCCACGCCCCACTGGCCGAGCCCGCTGGTGGCGCCCGGCGCGCAGATTTGCCTGCCGGCGCGGCTGATGCGCACGCTCGATCCGGGTCAGCGCGTCGCCGTGCTGGCGCACGAGATCGCCCACCTGCGGCGGCGTGACCTGGCCTGGCGCCTGGGCGCGCGGCTGGTGGCGCAGTTGGGCTGGTTGCAGCCGCTGAACCGGCTGGCGCTGCGCCGCCTGGACCTGCTCGCCGAACTGGCCTGCGACGCCTGGGCCGCGAGCGAGGCCGGTCCGGTGCCGCTGGCTGAAAGTCTCTACGTCTGCGCGCGTGACCGTGCCGATGTCCCTGCGCGCCGCGTCGGCCGGTGGCGGCGCGCGCCCGGTGCCATGCCGGCACTGGCCAGCGCGATGGCCGCCGCCCGTTCCCCGTTGATGCAGCGCATGCAGGCGCTGCTGGAGGAGTCCCCGATGACCGATGCCCCCACTTCCGCCCGGCGCCGTGCCGGACGCTGGCTGCTCGCCGGCGGTCTGTGCGCGCTGGCGCTCGCCGTGCCCATGATCGTGATCGGCAAGGCGCCGCGCATCAGCCTGGACATCGGCGATGCCGTGTCGCGCCTGGCCAGTACCGGCAAGGTGACGCGCCAGGTCAGCATCAGCGGCGGTCACGAGCTGCGCGTCACCTATGGCGGCGATCTCGTCTTCAACGAGGACGACACCGACATCGTGTCGCTCGACGACAAGCTGGTGATCTGGGAGCGCATCGACGGCGTGACCCGCAAGGTCGAGTTCCGCGCCGCGGGCCAGGGCGCCGTGACCCGCCAGTACTGGATCGACGACGACGCCAGGCCGATCGACGACACCGCCCGGCAATGGATCGCCGAGCAGGTGTCGAGGGTGGCCGAGACCGCCCAGGGCAGCGAGAAGCGGGCGCGCCGGCTGCTGGAGCGGGGCGGCGTCGATGCGGTGCTGGCTGATGTCGCCAAGGCGCCGGAGCCGATGATCCGCCGCAGCCGCATCGAGGGGCTGCTCGCCACCGGCCGGCAGCCGGACGACACCATGATGCGGCTGATCGCCCTGACCGACGACATGGGCGACGAGTTCCAGCGCCGCAACGCGCTCACCTCGCTGATCGAGCACCAGGCACTGACGCCGGCGCAGCAGCGCGCGGTGCTGGAGGCGGTCGGCAAGCTGAGCGTCGATTTCGATCGGCGCGAGGTGCTGGTGGCGATGTCGCCCAAGCTCTCGGAAGACGCCGCGGTGATGGCCGCGTGGCGGCAGGCCGTGCAAGGCATCGGCGGCGACTTCGAGAAGCGCATGGCGATCGTCTCGCTGCTGGAGGACGGCGCGTCCAGGAACGCGGCGGGCCGGGTCGACACGGCGCTGGCGGCGAGCCTGCTCGTGCAGGGCGACTTCGAGCGCCGCACCGTGCTGGAGTCGGTCAGCCGCCAGTTGCACGGCGGCGTCGCCGCGCACGCGGCGCGTTACGCCGACGCGGCCAGGACCATGTCCAGCGACTTCGAGCGCCGCACCGCGTTGACCGCGCTGATGGACGAGGCCCAGGTCGATCGGGAGGTCGCGCTGCAGGTGCTGCGCGGCATGGACGGCATGAGCGCCGGTTTCGACCGCGCCGAGCTGCTGATGTCGCTCGCCGGGCACATGCCCGCGGACGCCGCGTTGATCGCGCAATACCGCCAGGCCGCGCGCGGCCTGAGCGCGCACGATCGCGGCCGCGTCGAGGCGGCGATCGATCACCTGACGCCGTCCTGATCCCGGCAGGCGACGACCGGCGCGACAGCCAGCGTGACGGCCGGCGGCGCCGGGGCCAGAATGCCGCCTCATGGCACTGCACACCTGGACCCTCTACCTGCTCACCGTCATCGGCCTGTCGCTGACGCCCGGCCCCAACAGCCTGCTGGTGCTGGCGCACGGGGCCGCGCACGGCAGCCGCCGCACCTTGTGGACCATCGGGGGCGGCGCGCTCGGCTTCGCGGCGCTGATCGGGCTGTCGATGCTGGGCATCGGCGCCTTGCTGCAGACGACCGCCAGCGCGTTGCTGGTGCTGAAGGTCGTCGGCGGCGCCTACCTGATCTGGCTGGGCGTGCAGCTGTGGCGCTCGCCCGCCATCCAGTTGCGGCCGGCCGCCGCGGGGACGGCCGGAGGGCGTGTCAACGGGGTGTCGCTGTTCCGCCAGGGCCTGCTCTCGGCCGTCTCCAATCCGAAGGTGCTGCTGTTCTACGGCGCCTTCCTGCCGCAGTTCATCGATCCGCGGCGGGACTTGCTGCTGCAATTCGTCCAGCTCGCGGCGACCTTCGTGCTGATCGAGGCGGTCGTGGAGTTCCTGATCGCCAGCCTCGCGCACCGCGTGCGCCCGTGGCTGGAGCGCTCCGGTCGCGGCTTCAACCGCGTGTGCGGCACGCTCTTCGCGATGATGGGCGCGGCGCTGCCGCTGACCCGCTGACCCGCTTGCTCCGCGCAATGCAAGACGGGCACCTCGCGGTGCCCGTCTTGCATTGCTCACGCGGTCGCGCGGTCGACCGGGCCTGGACCCGACGATCCGCGCGGGCCCGGCATGACGCCGGGCCCGTCTCGACCGTCGAAGCCCCTTACGGCTTGGCGGCCGATGCCGGCGAGGCCGGCGCGGTCGCATTGACCAGCGCGCCTTGCGGATCGCGGATCTCCAGCGGCTGGCGGCCGAGCGCCTCCAGCTGCGGCTGCACCTTGGCCTTGTCGCCCACCGCCACCACGACCAGCGAGGCCGGGTCGACGTAGGTGCGCGTGGCCTTGTACGCGCTGCCGGCGGTCACCGCGCCGTACTTGCGCGGCAGCGAGGTGATGCTGTCGGCCGGCTGGCCGATCGCCCATTCGCTGGCGTAGGTGGAGGCGATGACGCGGTTGGTGTCGAACAGCCCCGGCAGCGCCAGCAGCTGCGCGTTGCGGACGCGGTTCAGCTCGGCCGCGCCCATCGGCTTGGCGCGCATGCCGTCGATCTCCTTGAACATGTCGACCAGCGAGGCGCCCGTCACGTCCGTGCGCACGCTGCCGCGGATGCCGAACATGCCGCTGTCGCGGTTCATCGTGTAGCCGGAGTAGATGCCGTAGGTATAGCCCTTGACCTCGCGCAACTGCGTGTTGATGCGCGACGTGAAGAGGCCGCCCAGCGCCGCGTTCTGGACCTTGATGTCGGCGGCGTCGGCGACGCCGGCCTTCGGGCCGGCGCCGACCACGGCCAGCGCCGTCTGCGGCGCGCCCGGCTTGTCCACCAGCACGACGCGCGCGGCGCCCGGCTTGGGCGGCTCGGCGTTGAGCGCCGGGGCAGCGGTCTTCGGCCGCTCCCAGCCGCCGAACAGCTTGTCGGCCAGCGACTTCAGCTCGTCCGCGGAGATGTCCCCGGCGACCACCAGCGCGGCCTGGTCCGGCCGGTAGTGGGTGGACCAGAACTGGCGCAGCGCGGCGGCGTCCGTGGCCTTGATGGCCGCCTCGTCGCCCAGGCCGGCCTGGGCCAGCGGATGGCCCTCGCCATAGATCACGCGGTTGGCGACGATCGCCGCCACGGCGGGCGGCTGCTCGCGCTGCTGCGACAGCGCGCCCAGGCGCTGATTGCGCACGCGCGCGATCTCGGCGTCGGCGAACGCCGGGTGCTGCGCCACGTCGGCCAGCAACGCCAGCGTCTGCGCGAAGTTGCGCTTCAAGCTGCTGGCCTCGATGCGGGCCTCGTCACGCGCCGAGCCGGTGGTGAGCGTCGCGCCCAGCGCGGCGGCCTCGTCGGCGATCTGCTGCGCGGTGCGGCTCTGCGTGCCTTGTTGCAGCATGCCGGCGGTGAAGCTCGACAGGCCGGGCTTGCCCGCCGGATTGGCGGTCTGGCCGGCGCGCACCACCAGGCTGGCGCTGACCAGCGGCAGGCCCGGATTGGGCACGTGGATGACGGTCAGGCCGTTGGCCAGCGTCAGGCGCTTGCCGTCGGGCAGCGCCAGCGGCTGGGCCTTGCCGCCCTTGGGCTGCGTCTTGCGCCACGCGACGTCGGCGTTCAGCGATTCGCGCTCGTTCGTCGCGGCCTTGGCGGGGATCGGCGGCGTCGGCACCTCGGCCGCCAGCTTCTGCTCGCCGGGCGTGGCCAGCACGACGACACGCGCGTTCTTCTTCAACTGCCGCGCGACGGCGTCGCGGACCTGGTCGGCGGTGACGGCCTGGTAGCGGGCCAGGTCCTTGCCGATGAAGTTGGGATCGCCGGCCTGCTGGTTGTAGTAATTGATCTGGTCGGCCAGACCCTGCACCTTCTCCAGGCGCGACAGCGTGCCGGTCTCGATGGTGGCGCGGGCGCGGGCCATCTCGTCGGGGGTGGGCGGGTTCTGCGACAGGTTGGCGACTTCGTCGTCGACCAGCTTCTCGATCTCGGCCAGCGACTTGCCGGGACGGGCCACGACCTCGATCGAGAACACCGAGCCCAGCGACAGCGAGTACTGCTGCACCGCCACCGACTGCGCCAGCTGCTTGTCGTAGACCAGCGTCTTGTAGAGGCGGCTGGACTTGCCGCCGCCCAGCACGTGCGAGGCGATGTCCAGCTCCGCGTCGCCCGGCTGGAACACCGCCGGCGTGTGCCAGGCGATGTCCAGGCGCGACAGCTCGATGCGGTCGGTGACCTCGACGCGTTTTTCCTCCGTCAGCCGAGGCTGCGCGACGTTGACCGGCGGCACCGGGTCGCCGGCCTTGAGCGTGCCGAAGTACTTCTCCACCAGCTTCCTGGCCTGCGCCGGATCGAAATCACCGGCCAGCACCAGCGTGGCGTTGTTGGGGCGGTAGTAGCTGCGCGCGAAGGCCTTCACGTCGGCCAGCTTGATCGACTGGATGTCCTCGTGCGAGCCGATCACGGTGGCGCGGTAGGGGTGGCCTTCCGGATACAGGGCCTGGAACATCGCTTCCTCGACGATGCCGTAGGGCCGGTTCTCGACCGACTGGCGGCGCTCGTTGCGCACCACGTCCTGCTGGTTGGCCAGCGAGACCGAATCGATCTCGTCGATCATGTAGCCCAGCATGTCGGACTTGAGCCACAGGCCCAATTCGAGCTGGTTGGACGGCAGCGTGAAGAAGTAGTTGGTGCGGTCGAAGTCGGTCGAGCCGTTGGAGTCGGTGCCGCCGGCGGCGTCGATGATCTTGTCGGCCTGGCCGCGCGGGATGTGGCGCGTGCCGGCGAACATCAAGTGCTCGAACAGATGCGCGAAGCCGGTCTGGCCCTTGGCCTCGTTGCGCGGGCCGGCGTGCACCCACATGTTGAAGGCCACCAGCGGCAGGCGGTGGTCCTCGACCAGGATGACCTCGAAGCCGTTGGCCAGCTTCACCTTCTCCAGCTTGACGCTGAGCGTGCCGCCGACGGTGGAGACGGCGCTCGTGCCCGCCGCGGCCGGCGCGGCCAGCGTGTCGGGGGCGAGGCTGGCGCCGCCCAGGGCGATCAGGACGGCGAGGGTGATGGCGGCGGGTGCCGCGGGCTTGAATCGCATGGTGGGACGCTTCCCTTGAATGTTGGTGCGGGGCACCCTACAGAAAGCGGGCGCCCCCCACAAGTGCCACAAGTGCCGCTGGTCAGAGCCGGCGGATCATCCATTGCTGGTGCAGCGGCTGCGCCACGGCGCCCAGCGCGCGCAGCGCGGCGCCGCCCATGTCGTCGCGTTGCAACTGCGGCACGCGCAGCCGCCGGCCCGGGTGGACGGCCGCCAGCGCCCGCAGCAGCGCGCGCGCATCGGCGTCCTCGGGCGCCACCAGGCTGTGGATCATGACGGTCTCGTCGGGCAGGGCGAAGACGACCTGCGCCCGGGCCTCGCCGGCGATGCTCTCGCGGTTGCCGGCGATCTGCCAGGCGCGGTAGTCCTGGCCGTGCCGCAGCGTGGCCGCGGTGACCTGCAGCGGCAGGTCGGGGTAGCGTTGCTCGGCCGCGTCCAGCCAGGCCAGCGCGCGCGGCATGTCCACCGCGCGCGGGGCGGCGGGCGGCGCGTCGGCCGGGGCCAGGGTGCCCGGCTCGGCGAGGTAGCCGAAGAGCTCGTGCACCTTCGCGAAGCCGCGGCCCTCGTACAGGCGCCGGGCGCGGTCGTTCTGCACGAAGACCTCCAGCTCCACCGCCTCCTGGCCGGCCGCCGCCGCGCGGGCGATGACGTCGTCCAGCAGCGCCGGCGCCGCGCCGCTGCCGCGTGCCTGGGGCGTGGCGGCCATGGTCGCGAGGCGCCAGCGATTCGACAGCGGGCGCCGCGCCACCAGCGCGAAGGCCAGCGGCGCGCCGGCGGCGTCGCGCGCGACGCGCGACAGGTCCAGCGCCACGCCCTGGCGGGCCAGGAACATCGGCCACTGCTCGAGCGGTACCTGGAACGGCCCGATCAGGTAGTCCGCGAACGCGCGCACGAACGTGTCGTGCAGGACCTCGGGCGCGACCTCGTCGCCGCGGACGATGTCCAGGCCGGGAGGGGGTGTCGAAGAGCCATTGATCGATGCTTGCATGCGTGCCTCACTGGGTGTCGTTGGTTTTTACTGGAACTGCCCGAGCCACGCCGGCACCGCCAGCCACAAGGGCGCGGTGACGGCGAACAGGAGGGTCGCGAGCACCACCGCGCCGGAGGCCTCGGCCTCCAGGGTGCGGTAGCGCTGCGCGAACATCATCGCGTTGGAGCCCGGCGGCAACGCCGCCATCATGACGATCACCGCCAACGGCATGCCCGACAGTCCGAAGCCCCAGTGTGCGACCACCAGGACCAGCGCGGGCAACATCAGCAGCTTCAGCGCGATCAGGCCGAGCAGGGCGCGCCAGGCGCCGGTCGGCAGGCCGTAGTACGACAGCGACATGCCGATCAGCACCAGGCACAGCGGCACGACGGCGCTGCCCAGCATCTGCAGTACCTCGTCGAGCACCGCCGGCAGCGGGATCCCGGTTCCGTGCCAGGCGAAGCCGCACAGCACCGGCAGCACCACCGGGTGGATGACGGTGTTGCGCATCGTCGTGAGCACGGTGCGGCCGAGGCTGGCGCCGCGCTTCGTGTGGCGGGCCAGGTCCATCTCGACCAGCACGGTGGCCAGGCTGAGCAGCGTCAGCGCGTGCAGGCTTAGCACGGTGATGTGCACCGCCAGGCCGCTCTCGCCGAAGACGCCGGCCACCAGCGGCACGCCGATCTGCAGCGTGTTGCCGAAGCTGGCGGTGATGCTGCGCACGGCGGGCGCGGCCGGGCTGTCCGGGTGACGGCGGCGCTCCCACAGGTAGACACCGACCAGCATCAGCATCACCGGCACGAAGAACGCCGCCACCGTCAGCCACGGCAGCGTCGACAGCTCCACCCGCGCGGTGGTGCGGAACATCAGCGCCGGGACGAAGAGATAGAAGGCGAGGTTGGAGAGCACGCGCGCCGGGTCGTTCTCGCCGCCGGCCTTGCCCAGCCAGCGCATGTGCCCGACGAACCAACCCATGGCGGCGGCGATGAAGATCGCCAGCAGCTTGTAGAACAGGACGGCTGTCATAGGCGAGGCAGTATGCCTGCGACCTCGGCGGGTCCGCGCGGCGAGCGTGCCCGCCAGCATCGCCGGCGCCGCTTGTGCCGCGCGCCGATCGGCCCGGGGACGCCCGGCGGCCATGCCGCCCCGCGTCGCGGGGCGCGCGGGATCAGGAGGCCAGCGGCAGTTCGAGCGAGAAGCTGAAGCGGCTGCCTTCGTCGGGCGAGGTCTCGACGCCGATCTCGCCGCCCATCAGCCGCACCAGCTGCTGGCTGATGGCCAGGCCCAGTCCGGTGCCGCCGACGCGGCGCGACAGGTCCGCCACCTGCTCGAAGGGCTGGAACAGGCGCTGGACCTGCTCCTGCGCCATGCCGATGCCGGTGTCCGAGACCGTGAAGCGCAGCACCAGGCTGCTGGGGCCTTGCGCGACGACGTCGACGCTCAGGCCGGCGCGCCCGTGGTCGGTGAACTTGACCGCGTTGGAGAGCAGGTTCAGCAACACCTGCCGCAGCCGCTGCCCGTCGGCGCGTACGCGCGTCGGCAGTTGCGGATCGAAATGCACGTCGAAGGCCAGGCCCTTCTCGGCCGCGCGCGGACGCATCGACTCGCTGCAGATCTCCAGCAGCGCGCGCAGGTCCAGCGGGCTCAGCTGCAGCGTCAGCTTGCCGGCCTCGATGCTGGCCACGTCCAGCAGGTCGGTGATCAGCACCAGCAGATGCTCGCCCGATTCGCGCATCAGCCGGATGCGCGTCTGCTGCGCGTCGGTGAGCGTCGGGTCCATCTGCAGCAACTGGGCGAAGCCGAGGATCGCGTTCAGCGGCGTGCGGAACTCGTGGCTCATCGTCGCCAGGAAGCGGCTTTTGGCCTGGTTCGCGGCCTCGGCGCGCTGTTTGGCCTGCGACAGCTCCACGGTGCGTTCGGTGACCAGGTCCTCCAGGTGGTCGCGATGCTGGGTCAGCTCCTGCTCGGCCAGCCGGCGCAGCGTGATGTCGCTGACCAGGCCCTCGATGCGGGGCGCGCCGTCCAGCGCCAGGTGCAGGCTCAGTTCCACCCACAGGTCGCGGCCGTCGCGCGTGGTGACCAGCAGCGGCACCTGCTGCAGCAGCCGGTGGCGCTCCAGCGCGCGGGCCAGGCGGCGGTACTCGGCCTGCTCGATGCGCACCATGCGGCGCAGGCTCACGCCCTGCGCGTCCTCGGGCCGCGGCAGGCCCAGCATCTGCGCCAGCGCCTTGTTGACGCGCAGCAGCCGGCCGTGGCCGTCGGCCTGGAAGATGCCCTCGGCGGCGTTCTCGAACAGGCTGCGGTAACGCTGCTCGCTGCTGCGCAGGCCTTCGGCGAAGTCGTGCAGCCTGGTGCTCATCGCGTTGAGCTGCTCGGTCAGGTCGCCGATCTCGTCGGCATGCTCGGGCTCGATGTGGGCGCCCAGGTCACCGCTGGCCACGCGTTGCGCCAGGCCGCGCAGGCGCGACACCGGGCGCTCCACCAGGCGCCGCACCAGCACGTAGCTGGTCAGCGCGATCGCCAGCAGCACCGTCGCCAGCAGGCTGGCGACGAGGCGTCGCGTCTCGCCGAGCGTCTGGTCGATGTAGGCGCGGGTGTAGACCAGCGTCGCGCGGCCGAGCGCGCCGGCCGGGCCCTGGGCGCCGGCGCGATGGCTGAGCTCGAACTCCAGCGTCAGCGGCCGCACCGGCGGTGTCTCGCGGCTGCGCCGCAGCGTGTCCAGCCCGGGCGCGGCGAGCGTGATCGACTGGACCTCCGGGTCCGCCATCACCGCGTCCAGCAGCTCCGACAGCGCGGCGCTGTCCAGGTTCCAGACCGGCTCGGCGAAGCCGCGCGCGACCAGCTGCGCCATGCGCTGCTGGCGCTCGGTCAGCGCCTCGTTGAGTTCCTGCTCGTGGCGGTCGACCCAGTACAGGCCGATCAAACCCACCAGCAACGTCGCGCTGAGACTGAGCGCGGCCACCAGCCGCGTCTGGATGCTCAGCGTCGATCGGCCCATGACCGCATGCCCTCTCCTGATGTTTGCGGTCGAGTGTCGCAAAAATGCGGCGCTCCCCGACCCGAAGCGGGCAGGGGCGCCCCCAGGATTTCACGGGTTGCGAAGCGACGCGATCAGGCGCGTGCTCAGGCGCGCGCGTCCGCGGGCAGGAACTGCGGCGCCGGTCGCGCCTCGTTCCAGCGCCAGGGCAGGGCGCCCGGGCGACGCAGGCCCGCGGTGACGCGCAGGCGCAGTTCGCGCTCGTCGCCGTGCCAGAGGAGCTGCGCCTCGGCAGCCAGGTGCAGCAGCTCGCCGCTCGCGTAGTCCGCGACCAGCAGCCCGGCGCGGGGATGTCGGAGCAGGTTGCCCAGCGTCATGAAGAAGCGGTTGCCGGGGAAGTCGGGCACGCGCAGCTCGATGCCGCCGTCGAGCCGTCGATGCGCCCGGACGAAACCGGGCGGGCCGCCCCGATGCGACACGTCCACGCCGTCGGATCGGCCCATGCCCGGCGCCGGCGCGGAGGCGCTGGCGATGAACAGCGTGTCGGCCGCCTCGATCAGCGCCAGCGCCGCGTCGTCGAGCGTCGCGCCCAGCGGCCGGGCGACGGCGGGCGGCGCCGCGATCCAGTCGACCGGATCGCGGGCCTGGATGTACTTCGGGCAGTTGCCGAAGCTCTGGACGACATCGACCGCCAGGCCCTCGTCCGAGATCGACCGCAGCCGCCCGTTCATCCGGTTGCGTCGCCGCGTGTGCGGCTCCAGGCCGAGCAGTCCCACCGGCGCGCCCGCGCCGTGGCGGCGCAACGCGGCCAGCGCCGGGTCCTGGCCGTCGAGCGTCGCGGCGGCCGACAGCGTGCGCGCGTCGGGGGTGCGCACGAAGCCGGGGGCGCCGGCCAGCATCGTCGCCCAGGGCTGGCCGTCGGCGTCGAGCGCGCCGAGCAGCAGCGTCGGCAGCTTCTCGAACAGCTCGCGATGCTGGTCGGGCATGTGGTCGCGAACGACCTGCGGCCCGATTTCCGCCATGCGCTCGCGCAGGCCGAGCCTGGCCTGCAAGGCTTGCTCGCCGTCGTGCCAGGTCGCGCGTGGATCGGCGGTGTCACCGACGGCGTGGGGGTGGGTGTCCATGGGTTTCTCCAACTCGCCGGGGTGGGCGAGGGCGAGCGTTGGCACGGGTCAGAACGAGCTGGGCAGCGGCTTGAAACCGGGCAACGCCTCGATGTGCGCGAGCCAGTCGCGCAGCCGCGGATAGTCGTCCAGCGGGATGCCGCCCAGCGGCGCCTGCGCGGTGTAGCCGTAGTACGCCAGGTCGGCCAGCGTCGGCCGGTCGGCGACGAGGAAGGCGGTGCGGGCCAGTGCCGCCTCGATCAGCGCGAACAGCCGGTGCCCCGACGCCTGCCAGGCGGGGTCCACCGGCTGGCCGGTCAGCGCCTTGTAGCGCGCCGACGCCGCGGCACCGAGCAGGCTCACCGACAGGCCGAACCAGCGCTGCTGCCGGGCCGCCTCGACTGGATCGCGCGGCAGCCAGGCGGAGTCCGGCGCATACCGCGTCGCGAGATAGACCAGGATCGCGCAGCTCTCCTGCAGCACCAGGTCGCCGTCCTCCAGCACCGGCACCTGGCCGAGCGGGTTCAGCGCGAGGTACGCGGGCTGGCGGTTGTCGCCGCGCTTCAGGTCGAGGTCGACCGTGGTGTAGGGCAGGTCGAGCATGGACAGCAGCAGCTCGACCCGGTGGCAATGGCCGGAGGCGGGGACGCGATGCAGGCGCAGCGGGGTGGACGGACGGGACATTCGGGGGCTCCTTGTGGCGGGCTTCCCTCGGGAAGCGATGCGAGCCTGTACCGTATCTGTTGCACCCGACGACGGGAATGGCGATCGGTTGTCATTCAGAATTGCAGTCGTCGAAACAATTCAGCGAGCACCCCATGGATCACCTCGAACGCCTGCGCTGTTTCGTGGCGGTCGCCGACACGCAAAGCTTCGCCGGGGCGGCGCGACGGCTGGGGTGCTCGGCGCCGGCCGCCACGCGCGCGATCGCGACGCTGGAGCAGCGGCTGGGCGTGCAGCTCTTTCAGCGCAGCACGCGGTCGGTGCGCGCCACCGAGGCGGGCGAGCGTTTCCTGGTCGACTGCCGGCGTGTCCTGACCGACCTGGATGCGTCGGAGGCGGCCCTGCGCGGCGTCGAGGGCGAGCCGCGCGGCACCTTGTCCATGACCGCGCCGTCGATGTTCGGGCGGCTGCATGTGGCGCCGCTGGCCAATGAATTCCTGATCCGGCACGCGCGGGTGCGCCTGCGCATGCTGCTGGTGGATCGGGTGGTTTCGCTGCTGGACGAGGCGCAGGACGTGGCGGTGCGGATCGCCCACCTGCCGGATTCAGGACTGGTGGCGATCCCGGTCGGCCACATGCGGCGCGTCGTCGTCGGGGCGCCGGACTACCTCGACCGGGTCGAGCAACTCGTCGAGCCGAGGGACCTGCCACGGCATCGCACGATCGCCACCCACTTCGACCGGCAGGGCATGAGGCCCTGGCGCTTCCGCGACGGCCCGGTGCCGCTCGAGCCGACCCTGCTGGTGAACGACACCGGCGCCGCCGTGGCGGCGGCCGTGGCCGGGGTAGGGCTGGCCCGCTGTCTCGTCTACCAGGCGGCGGAAGCGCTTGCGCGGGGGCAACTGCGCATCGTGCTGGCCGAGCATGAATTGCCCGCCGTGCCGGTGCACCTGGTCCACGCCGCGGGCCGGCGTGTCCCCGCGCCACTGCGCCTGTTGCTGGATCACATGACCGACGGCCTGCGCGCGCAGCCGGTGCTCGCCGGGGACGCGTTCGGCGCCTGAGCGCGCGGCGGACGACGGCATGGCACGGGCGGCTTCCAGCTCCTCGATCGCGAGGCGGATGGTCTCCAACGCCTGAGGCAGCGCCGACACCTCCGGGACGATGTCGAAGGCGGTCAGCGCATCCAGAAAACATCGCGAAGCCCAATCGTCCGCGGGAGGGTGGTGCATGAGCGCCCGGCCGATCAGGCCAAGCCGTTCCCGTTCGCTCAATGCGCTGGCCACCTCGATGGGTCGGTTCGCATGGATGAGCGCCAGCAGGCAGGCGCCTTGGCGCTTGAGCAGCACGGCGGCGTGCAACACCGTCGGATGGCCGCAGGCGCCGGGACGCAGGAGCCATGCCTCGCAGCACGTCCGCATCGTCTCCATCCGTTTCAACGGCTTGGCCAAGGCGGCACGCAGCACCGGGCTGACGATCTGCGCGGCCATGCTGCGCAGGATGGCGAGGTCGAGCACACCGTCCGACACATCGGCGCGCGGGTCCGCGGCGCGGGGCGCGGGCGCTGGGGGTTCGCTGTCGTCGATGCCGAAGCCGGCCAGCGGGAACGGGGAGGTCGGGAAACGAAAGGACATGGCGGGCGCGGACCGAGCGGAGGAAGGCCGCTCAGTCGCGCCGCGCCGCCGATCAGGACTTGGCCGTCGCCTTCTTCGCCGCGGCCTTCTTCGCGGGCGGCTTGCCGCCGGTCTTGGCGGCGCGGGGCTCGAACTCGAACACCACCTTGCCTTCCTTCTTGTCGTAGGTCAGGAAGGCCTTGAACTTGCGGCGGGTCTTGTTGGAGACGAAGTTCTCCAGCAGGTCCGTCTTGCCGCTCGCCAGCAGCTTGGCCATCTGCGCGGGCTCGATCGGCTGCTGCAGGATGATCTTGCCGCTCTTGAAGTCGCAGGTGACGTTGGCGCCGACGGCGTGCTCGCAGACGTAGTTGCTGCCGAAGTCGAACACGCGGCCGTTGCACTTGGGGCAATGGCCCAGCGAGTCCTGGCCGGAGAAGTCCACCGGCTCGCCGTTCTCCTCGGCCTTCTTCGCGTCCTCGCCGAAGTCGAACTCCAGCTTCCAGTTGTCGATCTCGGCGTCGAAGACCAGCGCCAGCTCGGCGGTGAACGGCCAGCCGGCCTTGGAGCGGAAGCCCTCCAGCGGGCCGATCTTCTTGTCGCGCAGGAAGGCCTCGACTTCATGCAGCTCGAAGCTGCGGCCGCCCGGGATCTTGGGGATGGAGAAGCCGCACTCGTCGCCCTGGCCGGTCTTGCCGGTGCAGGTGAAGCGGCGGTAGTTCTCCTTCACCACGCCGCCGCACTTCGGGCAGGGCGTCTTGAGCGTGGCGTAGTCGCCGGGGATGGTGTCGCGGTCGTACTCCTTGGCCTTCTGCACGACGCGTTCGGTCATCGCGGCGATCTCGGCCATGAAGGCCTCGCGCTTGAGGCGGCCCTTCTCCATCTCGGACAGCTGGTACTCCCAGTTGCCGGTCAGCTCGGGCTTGGTCAGTTCCTCGACGCCCAGGCCGCGCAGCAGCGTCATCAGCTGGAAGGCCTTGGCGGTGGGGATCAGCTCGCGGCCCTCGCGCAGCATGTACTTCTCGGCCAGCAGGCCTTCGATGATGGCGGCGCGCGTGGCCGGCGTGCCCAGGCCCTTCTCGCCCATGGCCTCGCGCAGCTCGTCGTCGTCGACCAGCTTGCCGGCGCCTTCCATCGCGGACAGCAGCGTCGCTTCGGTGTAGCGGGCCGGCGGCTTGGTCTGCAGCGCCTTGACGTCGGCGCCCTCGGTGCGCACGACCTCGCCCGGTCCGACCGGCACCAGCATCGCGCCGCTGGTGCCCGGCTCGGCGTTCTCGTCGGTCGCCTCCTTGCCGTAGACGGCCTGCCAGCCCGGCTTGACCAGCACCTTGCCGTTGGTCTGGAAGCTGTAGGACTTGTCGGCCGTCTTGACGGTCGAGATGCGGGTGGTGACCTGGAACTCGGCGGCCGGGAAGAACACGGCCAGGAAGCGCTTGACGACCATGTCGTAGAGCTTGGCCTCGGCCTCGGTCAGGCTGCGCGGCGCCTGCAGCGTCGGGATGATGGCGAAGTGATCCGACACCTTGCTGTTGTCGAAGACCTTCTTGGTCGGCTTGATGTAGCCGCTGTCCAGCGCCGTGCGGGCATGCGGGGCCAGCGCCTGCAGCGGGCCGGGCAGGTCCTCGCTGGCGATCATCTCGGCGGTCTGCTTCGCCACGCCCAGGTAGTCCTCGGGCAGGTAGCGCGAGTCGGTCCGGGGGTAGGTCAGCACCTTGTGCTTTTCATACAGCGCCTGCGCCAGGCCCAGCGTCGTCTTGGCCGAGAAGCCGAAGCGCGAGTTGGCCTCGCGCTGCAGCGTCGTCAGGTCGTACAGGCCGGGGCTGGCCTGGGTGCTGGGCTTGGATTCTTCCGTGACCGTGGCGGGCTGGGTCAGCACCGCGGCGGCGATCGCGTCGGCCTCGGCCTGCGTCCAGACGCGGTCGGCGCGCTTCTCGGGGTCGTCGCTCTTCTTCCACGCGGGGTCGAACCACTTGCCCTCGTACTGGCCGGCGACGGCGTCGAAGGTGCCGCGGATTTCCCAGTAATCGCGGTAGACGTGCTTGCGGATCTTTTCCTCGCGCTCGACGACGATGGACAGCGTCGGCGTCTGCACGCGGCCGACGGTGGTCAGGAAGAAACCGCCGTCGCGGGAGTTGAACGCGGTCATCGCGCGCGTGCCGTTGATGCCCACCAGCCAGTCGGCCTCCGAGCGGCACCGCGCGGCGTCGGCCAGCGGCAGCATCTGCTGGTCGGTGCGCAGCCGCTCGAAGCCGTCGCGGATCGCTTGCGGCGTCATCGACTGCAGCCACAGCCGGCTGACCGGCTTGTTGACGGCGGTCTTGGCGCTGCCGGCGTACTGGACGATCAGGCGGAAGATCAGTTCACCCTCGCGGCCCGCGTCGCAGGCGTTGATCAGCGACGTGACGTCCTTGCGCTTGATCAGCTTGACCAGCGCGTTCAGGCGGCCCTTGCTCTTGTCGATCGGATTGAGGTCGAAGTGGGGCGGGATGACGGGCAGGTGGGCGAAGCTCCACTTGCCGCGCTTGACGTCGAACTCCTCGGGCGCCTTGATCTCGACCAGATGGCCGACGGCGGAGCTGACGACGTACTCGTCGTTCTCGAAATATTCGTCGTGCTTCTCGAACTTGCCCGACAGCGGAGTCAGCGCCTTGACGATGTCTTGCGCCACCGACGGCTTCTCCGCGATCACCAATGCCTTGCTCATGCGCTTGCTTCTTTCGTTATGGCTCAGGACGTTCAGAACCCCCCGAACGCCTGCCTACAATCCGGCCTCGCGCGCACATACACGCGCGCGCACCCATGAATTCAATGTACCGGACTCGCTCCATGCCGCAACAAAGCCCCGCTTCGAGTGCCACCGCCCCGCAGGACAAGCCCGTCAAGGCCCGCAAGGCCAGGACCGGCGGCCGCGCCGCGCCGCGGGACGACGCGGCGGCGGCCGGCAAGTCCGGCTCCCGCGCGGCGCGGATCGAGGTGCGGGCCTCCGGCGTGCATGGTCGCGGTGTCTACGCGTTGGTGTCGCTGAAGGCCGGTGAAAAGGTCATCGAATACAAGGGCGAACGGATCGAGTGGGACGAGGCGCTGCGGCGCCACCCGCACGACCCGGCCCAGCCGGACCATACCTTCTTCTTCCACCTCGAGAACGGCGACAACGTCATCGACGCCGCCGTCGGGGGCAACAAGGCGCGCTGGATCAACCATGCCTGCGCCCCGAACTGCGAGGCCCGCGAGTCCAAGGGCCGCGTCTTCATCCATGCCCTGACGGACATCTCCCCGGGCGAGGAACTGTTCTACGACTACGGCCTGGTGGTCGACGAGCGATACACGGCCAAGGTGAAGAAGCGCTTCGAGTGCCGCTGCGGCAGCCCGGGTTGCCGCGGCACGATGCTGTCGCCCAAGCGCTGAGCGCGTCGACCGGGCGGCTGGCCGGCGCGGTCGGTATCGACCCACCCTGGAAGATCCTACAGGCACCGATTCGGGGTGGCAGGGGGTTGCCGGGGCGCTTCTCCCTCTAGACTCGGGACTCACCACCGGGCAAGCCCGGGAAGACCAAGACGGATCGCAAGATCACAGACTCGCGGCGATGCAAGAACATCAGAACTGGGGCGCTGAAGCCCTGTGGCTAGAGCTGGAACCGCTGCTGCCGGGCCTCAGCATCGAGGTACTGGCGCGGGCGGAGTCCACCAACGCGACGCTCGTCGAGCGCGTGCGGCGTGACGAGCACGCCACCGCGGCCGGCCGCGGCGGCGGTCGCGCGGGCGATGACCGCCCGTATGGTCGTCGTCTGCACGACCTGCACCCCTGCCTGCTGATCGCCGAACACCAGACCCACGGTCGCGGCCGCCAGGGGCGCAGCTGGCACAGCACGGCGGGCGCGTCGCTGACGTTCTCGCTGTCGCTGCCGCTGGAGGTCACGGACTGGTCGGGCCTGTCGCTGGTCGTCGGCGTGGCCATCGCCGAAGCGCTGGACCCCGACGGTCGTCGCCTTCAACTGAAGTGGCCGAACGACCTGTGGCTCGACGACCGCAAGCTCGGCGGCATCCTGATCGAGACCGTGCCGGCGGGCTCCTCGCGCATGGCGGTGGTGGGTGTGGGCCTGAATATCTCCGACCGCGCGAAGGTCGCGGACTCGCAGCTCAACACCGGCTTCGCCTGCCTGCAGGAACTGGTCGCCGACATCACGCCGCCGCAGGCGCTGGCCCGGTTGGCGCCGGCATTGGTGAAGGCGCTGGCGAGCTTCCCCGGCGACGGTTTCGGCGCCTGGCGCGAGCGCTTCGAGGCGCGCGACCTGCTGCGCGGCCAGCCGATCACGGCCGGCACGCTCGAAGGCATCGCCGCCGGCGTCAACGACCGCGGTGAACTGCTGATCGACACCCCCCACGGTCGCCAGACCGTCAGCGGCGGCGAGGTCAGCGTGCGCCTGGGCAGCGCCTCGACGGGCCAGGGGTAAGCGCCGATGCTGCGTGCCGCGGTCATCCTGCTGTTCGTCGCCAACGTGCTGGTATTCGCGTGGAATCGCGGCTGGATCGCCGCGGCGGCTCCGCAGGCGCCGCGGCTGGAGCAGCAGCTCCACCCCGAGCGGCTCGCGCTGCTGAATCAGAAGGCGGTCACGCAGTTGGCCACGCTGTCCTGCGTCGAGCTCGGACCGTTGACGGGCGAGGAGCCGGCGCGGCGGGCCGCGGCGGCGCTGACGGCGGCGGGCATTGCGTCGTCGTCCTGGCAGATGGAGTCGACCGAAGGTGCCGGCGTGTGGGCGCTGGCCACGATCAAGATGCCCAGCAAGGATTTCCGCGAGCGCAAGGAAGACACCTACCGCAGCGCGAAGATCAGCTTCGAGCCGCTGCAGGGCTTCCCGGATGAGCAGCCGACGCTGGTGCTGAGCAAGCATGACAGCGAGGCGGCGGCGCAGGCCGCGCTCGACGCGATGACGCGGCGCAACTACAAGGGCCTGCGCGTGCTGCGCCTGCAGGCACCGCAGTCGCAGGCGGTCTTCAAGCTGACGCGGGTGGATGGCTTGCAGCTCGGCAAGCTCGACGCGATCGCCAATCCACCCTGGGGTGCGGCCCGCAAGAGCTGCGAAGTGGACGCGGCATCGAATGGCGCCTCGTCGTCGTCGGCCAGCGCTGCCTCGCCTTCGGCGGCCTCGACGGCCGTTGGCGCGGGAAGCGCCGCGAGCCGCGCGGGAATCTCATCCAGCCGCTAAGTGCCTCGTGCCAGGACGCTGCTCTGGAGGCAGCGAAAGGCGGGGGGCGGCTGACGATTTTGGGACTTATGAGGAAGCCGCCCCCCGCCTTTCGCTGACGGGCTCAGTACGCCGTCTGTCGCACGTTGCGAGACCGCCCCCTGCCGGGCAAGGCGCGTTGGCCGCGAGGGCATGGGGCCGTTGCCTGCGCAAAAAACCATGCCCTCCCGTCCCCGATCACCGAGGTGCTCCGCAGTTTCGGTACCGAGGACTGCAACTGGATGCCTGTCGAGGCAGCGAGGCAGCGAGGCAGCGAGCCTCGGGCCTGGCGCGCTAGCGCCGCGAGATGCTGCGCTTCGGCCACCGCAGCGCGATCGCCGCCAGGGCCAGCGCGGCGAGCCACAGGCCGCTCATCGCGCCACCGCCGCCGGAGCTGGTGGCAGGCGGGGCCGGCGAGGCGGTGGGGGTGGTGGGCGGCGTGGTCGATGTCGGCACCACGGCCTTCACGGCGGCGTTGGCGTCCAGCATGCCGGCGCCGCAGGTGCTGGTCGTGCAGTTGCACTCCTGCTGCGGCGTGGTGCTGTTGCCGGCCACGCATTGCGCGACACCGGCGGCCGCCGCCGGGAACGCGCGAGCCGTCGACATCAGCGTGCTCCTGATCTGCGCCGGCGTCAGGCTGGCGTTGATCGACAGCATCAGCGCCACCGTGCCGCTGACCAGCGGGGTCGAGAAGCTGGTGCCGACACCGGTGTAGTTGTACGCGTTGTCGGCGGCGACCGGCGTCGTCGTGCCGCTGTTGCTGGTCGAGAGGATCGCGTAGAGGCAGGCGCCGGTCGCGTTGACGCAGTTGCCGCCCGGCGCGCTGATCGACACCTGCGGGCCGAGGTTGGAGAAGCCGACCTTGGTTCCCGCATGGCGCAGCCCCGCGACGCCGATCACGTTGGCGCAGTTGGCCGGCGTGCCGACTCCGATGCCACCGGCCTTGGTCGGATCCGTGTTGTCGACGCCGTTGCCCGCCGCCGCGACGACGGTCACGCCCGCGGTGGTGACGGCGTTGACGGCGCTCTGATAGGTGCTGGAGCAACTGCCGTCGCTGCCCAGGCTCATGTTGATGACCTTGGCCGGGTTGGGGTTGGCCGGCAGGCCCGGCACGGAGAGGCCGGCGGCCCAGCGCATGCCGGCGTCGATGTCCGACTGCCAGCCGCCGCACTTGCCCAGCACCCGCACCGGCAGGATCTTGGCGTTGTACGCGACACCCGCCATGCCCAGGCCGTTGTTGGTCGCCGCCGCGATCAGGCCGGAGACCCGCGTGCCGTGCCAGGAGCTGTTGGCGATGTCGTCCTTGGTGCAACTGGTGCCGAGCCGGCCGCTGTCGATGTCGGCCTGGCTGACCCAGTCGCCGGGGTCGCTCGGATCGCTGTCCGCGCCGTTGCCGTCGTTGGCGGTGGCGATGGCCTCGCTGCTGCTGTTGGAGAAGCCGATCACGTCATAGCCCGGCAGGAACTGCCCGGCCAGGTCGGGATGATCCAGCCGCGCGCCGGTGTCCAGCACGGCGACGACCACGCCCGTGCCGGTGGCCGTGTCCCACGCCGACGGCGCGTTGATGGACGACACGACGGTAGAGTCCGGCGCCTTCAGGTACCACTGGCCCGCGGTCACGCCGCCCGCCGCCGCGGTCGCGTACAGCGGGTCGTTGGGCACCGAGTAATGGCGCCACCAGCGGTCGACCTCCACCGACTCGACTTCCCCGTCGGCGGCCAGGCGGCGCGCCAGCTCGACGGAGCTCATGCCGGTGGCGGTGTAGACGTGGGTCCGCGTGTCCAGGCTGCGGCGGGCGCGCAGCGACATGTCGTGGCGCAAGCCCAGCGTGGTGCCGCGCACCTGGGCGACGTCGGCCGCCTCCGTGGCGGTGGCGCGCGCGGCCAGCGGCCGTGCCTTCACGGTCGACGCCTCCTGCTTGAAGCGCACGATCACGCGGGCGTAGTTCGGCTGTTGATCCGGGTTCAGCGCCGTGGCTGATCCGGCGACGCCGGCCGCCATCGCGGCGGTGGACACGGCAAGCGCCGCCAGCAGGCCGGCCGCGCCAGCGATGAATTTCAAGGGCCGAGAGGGCCGCGAGGACTGCGGCAGGAACAGGGCAGGCATGGACAGCTCCGACGGAACGGGACTAGCCAGTTTAGGTGGGCCTCTGCTAAGAAATTGCTAATGACATGACACATTTACGCCCCTTCACCACCTCCAAAGGTGGGAAGAATCACGCAAATGGCGGGGATGTCGTGGCGGCGGGTGGCTTGTTCAGGGACGGAACGAGCGGCCCGTCGCGGCCGCCGATGGATCCGCCGATGGTTCCGCCAATGGAGCGTCCATCAAAAAGCCCCGCGCGAGGCGGGGCTTCGAGGGGCCGGAGCGCCGTCGGAACGACGCGTCAGGCCGGGGGGAAGGTCTCGATTACTTGGCGATGACCTTGACCATCTCCAGCACCTTGTTCGAGTAGCCCCACTCGTTGTCGTACCAGGACACCAGCTTGACGAAGGTGCCGTCCAGGGCGATGCCGGCGTCGGCGTCGAAGATGGAGGTGCGCGGGTCGCCGCGGAAGTCGGTGGCGACGACCTTGTCCTCGGTGTAGCCCAGCACGCCCTTCAGGGCGCCTTCGCTCTGGGCCTTCATTTCGGCGCAGATTTCGGCGTAGGTGGCGTTGTTGTCGAGCTCGACGGTCAGGTCGACGACCGAGACGTCCGAAGTCGGCACGCGGAAGGACATGCCGGTGAGCTTCTTGTTCAGCTCGGGGATGACCACGCCGACGGCCTTGGCGGCGCCGGTGGAGCTGGGGATGATGTTTTCCAGGATGCCGCGGCCGCCGCGCCAGTCCTTGTTGGACGGGCCGTCGACGGTCTTCTGCGTGGCGGTGGTGGCGTGCACGGTGGTCATCAGGCCGCGCTTGATGCCCCACTTGTCGTTCAGCACCTTGGCCAGCGGGGCCAGGCAGTTGGTGGTGCAGCTGGCATTGGAGATGATGGCCTGGCCGGCGTAGGTCTTGTCGTTGACGCCGTAGACGAACATCGGCGTGTCGTCCTTGGAGGGGGCCGACATGATGACCTTCTTGGCGCCGGCGGCCAGGTGCTTCTCGCCGGTTTCCTTGGTCAGGAACAGGCCGGTGGCCTCGACCACGATGTCGGCGCCGACCTCGTTCCACTTCAGCTCGGCCGGATCCTTGACCTGCGTCAGGCGGATGCGCTGGCCGTTGACGATCAGCGTGTTGCCGTCGACCACCACGTCGCCGTCGAAGCGGCCGTGCACGCTGTCGTACTGCAGCATGTAGGCCAGGTAGTCAGGCTCCAGCAGGTCGTTGATGCCGACGATCTGGATGTCCTTGAAGTTCTTCACGGCGGCGCGGAACACCATGCGGCCGATGCGGCCGAAACCGTTGATACCGATCTTGATGGTCATGAGGAAGGTCTCCTGGAAGTGAAATGAAATCGCGGTGATCGTTCGGGCGCGGCGGCGACCGAGGCCGCGCCGCGCCGGGATGTCCTGATCGGCACCGCCGCGCGGGCCGCCGTGGCGGAGGGCGCGGATCGCCGAAAACCGTCGATTTGAACAGATCGGCGAGGGGATCTGTTTCGAGCGGGTTACCCGGCGACGGGGGCGGGGCTGTCAGCTTCGTGGGGTGTCGGCCGATAGATTCAGCGTGCCGCAGGGCACCTGGACGTCGATCTCCACGCCCGCGGCGCGCTCCCAGGTCGCGTCGTCGAACTCGAATCGCACGACTTCGAGCCAGCGCAGGAACTCGGTGCGGTCGGGGTGGGGCCGGCCCAGTTCCCGAACCCAATTGCCTGTCGCGGGTTGCCAGGGCTGCAGGCGGACCGTGAACGGGCAGGCCATCGAATCGAGATCGAAGTCGGCACCGCGGGTGGTGGCGTCGTCGCGGAGCAGGGCCACGAACTCCCGCAGCGTGAGCGGTCGCGCGAAGGTGAGCTTCTTCTCGCCGTTGGTGAAGATGTACCGGTGATGGAAGCTCACCGGCTCGCCGGTCGTGGGGGCGCAGGGCAGCCGCCACCGTCGGGCCCACGAGAGGTAGTCGGCGAACAGGCCCTTGGGCAGCGAGTTGTGGAGCACCTCGACCTCGGGGGGCGTTTCTCCGCCGGTGAAGGTCATCCGCAGCAGCGCGTTGCCGATCGGGGCCGCGATCGGGCCGGCGGCCCGAGGGTCGAAACGCTTGGGCGGCGTGCGCAGGCATTCCATCATCAGATCGATGGGCAGGTCGCCGCGGATGGCGGTGGGCGTGTTCTGCATGACCTGCCCCTCCGCCCGAGGGGAGAAACGGAAGGTCTGCACCGCCTTGACCGGGGCCTGCCCCGGGGTCATGCAGGGCAGCCGGTAGCTCCGACCGCGTGCCAGCGCGGCATCGACGAGCAACCGCGGCGCCAGTTGCGCCAGCGCCTTCACGGCCGGCTCCCGGTCCGCGGCGGTGAAGGTCAGTTCGACGCGGATCAGGCCGGCATGCTCGATCGCCTGCTGCGGATACGCGAGCGGCGTGTCCGGTTGAACGAGGCATTTGAGCGTTTCCGCGCCGCGATCATCGGCGGCCGCCGAGACCTGGGCCAGCGCGGCGGTGCCGGTCATCAACGCCGCAAAGGGCAGGGCCAGCGCGAGGTGCTTCGCCGCGCGGGTCAACGGATGTGTCATGTTTTGCTCCCTCAGCCCCTGCGTCTCGCCGGACGCATTTCCAGAGCTTGTGATCCTTCCGGCCCATGCCGGAGGCGGGAGTGTCCACGATCCTCTTGCCCCTCGAATCCGGGTTTGCCGGGGAGTTGGTGAGGCGGTGCCTTCTCAGGACGTCGGCCGCGCCGCTGCCGCTTGCCGCGGTGCCGAGCTCGACCGTCCTGTCATTCGTTCGCCGCCAGGTTCAAGCTCCCGCAGGGCACCTGAATCCGGGTCGTCGAACCGAGCAACTGCTCGAAGCGCTCCGGCGTGAGATTCAGTTCCAGCGTGGTGAGCCACTTCAGGAAGGGCTCGCGGCGCGCGTCGTAGGCGTCCGCGGAGGCGACCTGCCGCGCGTCATTGGGCATGGCGGGCCGCCACAGGGTCCAGGTCACGTCGAACGGACAGCCCATCGCATCGAAGTCGAACTTGGCCACCATGTTGCGGATGTCTTTCACGTTCGCGAGGAGGGCTCTCAACGGCAGCGGGTCCGCCAGCGTCTGGCGGACATCGTCCACGGCGTAGCGGAACATTTGCTGGGTCACCGGCGATGCGTCCTCCGCGGTCAGGCAAGGCATCCGGTACGACGAGACATAGGCCTTGAACACCGCCAGCAAGGCGTCGGAGCCGGAGTTGTAGATCACCTCGATGGTCGGAGGAGCGTCCGGCGCGGTGAACTTGAAGAGGAGGACCGTGGTGGCGGTCTTGGTGCCGAAGTCGGGCGGCTGCGCCGCTGGTGGCGTCTCAGGCGTGCGCAGGCAGGCCCACAGCGCTTTCGCGCGCGCCGGATGAGGGGCGGCGGAAGGCGCGACCGCGTGGGATTCCGGGCGCGGCGTCGCGTTGAAGGAGATTTCCTCGATCACTTGCTGCGCGGGCGCGTCAGAGGCCATGCAAGGCAGCCGGTGCTGAGTCACGCGGGCCTTGGCCGCCTGAAGCAGTTGCTGGTTGCCCGCGGCGGTCAGCACCTCCACGTCCGGCGCGCGGTCCGGCCGCGAGAAGGTGAGGGCGAAGCGGAACAGACCGCTTTCTTCCATGCGCCACGACCGGGACGGGTAATACAGCGGCTCCGCGGGGCGTGTCAGGCAGGTGCCCTCGGTCAACGTCCGTTCCAGGATGGGCACCGGAGGCAGCAGATCCACCCGCTCCTGCGCCCGCGCGGCGCCGCTGCCGATCAGCGCCAGCGCAACGGGCATCGCCACCGCCATGCCCTTCAGGGCTCGAGTCAGTCCTGTCGCAATCATGCGTTCCTCCCTCGTTCATGGATTTCTGAGCGCTGTCCGCGCGTGGCATCCAGGCCGCGCGAGCGGACGTGAAAAGAGGTGCGCGAGGCACCTCTTCCGGTCATGCTGGATTTCTCCAGTCGATGCGGGCTCAGCCCTTCAACCGCGCCTTGCCCAGCACCACCTTGACGGTGTCGGCGACGTTCTCCGGCGTGAAGCCGAAGTGCTTGAACAGCACGTTGGCCGGGGCCGATTCGCCGTAGGTGTCCAGGCCGACGACGGCCGACACGCCGTACTTCCACCAGTAGGCCGACACGCCGGCCTCGATGGCGATCCGCGGCAGACCTTCCGGCAGCACGCTCTTCTTGTACTTGGCGTCCTGCCGATCGAACACGCTGGTGCTGGGCATCGACACCACGCGCACCGGGATGCCCGCCACCGCCAGCTGCTGCTGCGCGGCGATGGCCAGTTGCACTTCCGAGCCGGTGGCGATCAGCACCGCCACGGGCTTCTTGAGCTTCTTCTTCAGGCCGATGTCGGCCGGCTCGCTCAGCACGTAGCCGCCCTTGGTGATGTCGTCCACGGCCTGGCCGGACTTGACGGCGTAGTTCAGGTTCTGGCGGCTCAGGGCCAGCACGCTGGGGCGGCTGCCGTTGGCGATGGCCATGGTCCAGGCGACCGCGGTCTCCGCCGTGTCGCCCGGGCGCCAGACGTCCAGGCCGGGGATCAGGCGCAGGCTGGAGACGTGCTCGACCGACTGGTGGGTCGGGCCGTCCTCGCCCAGGCCGATGGAGTCGTGCGTGAAGACGTGGATCACGCGCAGCTTCATCAGCGCGGCCATGCGGATGGCGTTGCGGCTGTAGTCGCTGAAGGTCAGGAAGGTGCCGCCGTAGGGGATGAAGCCGCCATGCAGCGCGACGCCGTTCATGATCGCGGCCATGCCGAACTCGCGCACGCCGTAGTTGATGTGGCGGCCGCCGTTGGAGCTGCCGTCGGCTTCCAGGCGGAAGGCGGGCGTGCTCTTGGTGTTGGTCAGGTTGGAGCCGGTCAGGTCGGCCGAGCCGCCCAGCAGCTCGGGCAGCGCCGCGGTGAAGGCTTCCAGCGCGATCTGGCTGGCCTTGCGCGAGGCCACGGTCTCGGCCTTGTCATGCGCGCCGATGACGGCCTGCGCGGCGACGTCGGCGAAGTTGGGCGGCAGCACGCCGGCCATGCGGCGCGCGAATTCGGCGCCCAGCTCGGGGAACTGCGTCGCGTAGGCGTCGAACTTGTCGTCCCACGCGGACTCGAACGCGGCGCCGGCGGCCTTGGCGTCCCAGTCGGCATAGACCTCGGCGGGCAGCACGAAGGGTTCGTGCGTCCAGCCCAGCGCCTCGCGGGTCAGCTTGATTTCCTCGGTGCCCAGAGGCTCGCCGTGGGCCTTGGAGGTGTTGGCGCGGTTCGGGCTGCCCTTGCCGATGTGGGTCTTGGCGATGACCAGGCTGGGCTTGTCCTTGCTGGTCTTGGCCAGCGCGATGGCGGCGTCGACGGCGTCGACGTCATGGCCGTCGACCGGACCGACGACGTTCCAGCCGTAGGCCTCGAAACGCTTGGCGGTGTCGTCGATGAACCAGGGCGCGACCTGGCCGTCGATGGAGATGCCGTTGTCGTCGTAGATGGCGATCAGCTTGTTCAGCTTCCAGGCGCCGGCCAGCGCGCAGGCCTCGTGGCTGATGCCTTCCATCAGGCAGCCGTCACCCATGAAGACGTAGGTGTGATGGTCGACCAGGGTGTGGCCGTCGCGGTTGAATTCCTTGGCGAGCTGCTTCTCCGCCAGCGCCAGGCCCACGGCGTTGGTGATGCCCTGGCCAAGCGGACCGGTGGTGGTCTCGACACCCGGGGTAATGCCGACCTCGGGGTGGCCGGGGGTCTTGCTGTGCAGCTGGCGGAAGGCCTTGAGCTGCTCGATCGGCAGGTCGTAGCCGGTCAGGTGCAGCAGCGCGTAGATCAGCATCGAGCCGTGGCCGTTGGACAGCACGAAGCGGTCACGGTCGGGCCAGTGCGGGTTGGCCGGGTTGTGGCGCAGGTGGCGCTTCCACAGCGCGACGGCGATGTCGGCCATGCCCATCGGCGCACCCGGGTGGCCGGAGTTGGCTTGCTGGACGGCGTCCATCGCCAGGGCACGGATGGCGTTGGCCATCTGGGTGGTGTTGGGGGTGGCGACGGCAGCGCTGGTCTCGGCCATGGTGGTCTCGGGAGTTGAGGAGCAAACCCCGCATTCTAGGTGTGTGTGCGGGATGGCCCTCTACACTCGCGGTCCCATTTCCAGGACTGATCGATGCGAGCCATGATCCTCGCGGCCGGGCGCGGCGAGCGCATGCGGCCGTTGACCGACCACACGCCCAAGCCGCTGCTGACCGTGCGCGGCAAGCCGCTGATCGAATGGCACATCGAAGCCTTCGCCCGCGCCGGCATCCGGGACATCGTCATCAACACCGCGTGGCTGGCCGAGCAGTTCGAGGCGACGCTGGGCGACGGCGCGCGCTTCGGCGTGCGGCTGCATTACAGCCATGAGGGCGAGCGCTACGGCCAGGCGCTGGAGACCGGCGGCGGCATCGCCACGGCGCTCGACCTGCTGTGCGCGGATGGCGACGACGCCTTTTGGGCGGTGTCGGCGGATATCTTCATTCCCGATTTCGCCTTCGATCCGGCGCGGGCCGCGGTCTTCGCGGCGAGCCCGCTGCTGGCGCATCTGTGGCTGGTGCCCACGCAGCCGCGCCACCCGACGGGCGACTTCGGCATCGACGCCGACGGCTTCGCCACCATCGGCGGCGACCTGCGGGTCTACAGCAACATCGGCCTGTACAAGCGCGCGTTCTTCGACGGCGTCAAGCCGGGCGTGCACGAGCGCATCCGCGTCGCGCTGGACCGCGCGATCCAGGCGCGCGCCGTGACCGTCGACCTGTATGACGGGGCGTGGGCGAATGTGGGGACCGCGGAGCAGTTGGAAGAGATCAACGCCGGATGAGGTCATGTCCGAGAGCGGGCCGTGACCTGGCCGCCCTCATGGGCCGGCGTGCATGCCGTGCCGGACATCGTCATGCTGGAGTCCAAGCGATTTGAGAGACTCTGGCGCCTCGACCACGAAACTTCGGAGAGTCCCATGACCAACCTGCGCGTCACCGAGATCAAGGCCTTCGTCCCCGCCAGGGACTTCGAGCTGTCGAAGCAGTTCTACCGGGATCTCGGCTTCACGATGGCCTCCGATGGCGGCGGCATCGCCTACTTCCATGTCGGCAACTCCAGCTTCCTGCTGCAGGACTTCTGCGACGAAACGCTCCCGGAGAACTTCGCGATGCACCTGCTCGTCGAGGACGTGGATGCGTGGTGGGCGCGGGTGAAGGACAGCGGCGTCGCCGCGAAGTACGGCGTCACGGTCGGGGAGATCGAAACGCAGCCGTGGCGCATGAGGGACTTCTGCTTGATCGATCCGTCCGGCGTGCTGTGGCGGATCGCGCAGAACGTGGATTGAGATCGACGATCGCGATCTCCCATGAGGACCACCCCAGTCAGCAGACGCCATGGGCTGCCCCTGACGGCGCGCTGACAAGACCTGGCACCTCTCCCGCTGAAGAAGGAACTGAGATAGGTCTTTGATCCAGATCAGAGAGCGTGCACGCCGCTGCGCACAGCACGCGTGCTCGTGATTCCAATGGCCGCTCGGCGAGTCCGCGTGGCAATCGGCGATCACGTCCGCCCTTGTTGAATCGATCTGGAGAAGTACCCATGGCAATCTTTCATCGCACCGCACTGGCGCAGGAGCTGGCGACGCACATTCTGGATGTCGATATGGCGCCAGCCAGTTCAGGCCTCTTTCTCGGCGCTCGCCGCCGCACAGGCAAGTCGACGTTTCTGCAGCAAGACCTTTGCCCCGAGCTGAAGCGCCGAGGCGCCATCGTCATCTACACCGACCTGTGGGAAGGGCGCGATCAGGATCCCGGCGACGTGATCATCGAAGCCATTCGTGAAGAGCTCGCGCGACATGATGGCGTGGTGCTGCGCTTCGCGCGCGCCGCCGGCATGGAGCGGCTGCAAATGGGTGGTGTGAGCTTCACCATGGACCGTGTCGGCCTGGGTAGGCAGGTTTCGCTGGCCAAGGCGTTGGCAACGCTCTCGGACGAATGCGGACGCCTGATCGTGCTGATCGTCGACGAAGCGCAACATGCGATCACGACCGAGAAAGGCAGCAACGTCCTGTATGCGCTGAAGGCCGCCCGGGACAAACTGAACATGGGGCCGCACCATGGGCTGCGCATCGTGGCGACCGGCTCGAACCGGGACAAGCTCGCGATGCTTGTCGAGTGGAAGGATCAGGCCTTCTTCTGCGCGCCGATGAAAGAGTTTCCACCGCTGGGCGCGGACTACCTGGATTGGCTTTGCGATCGCGCGCCGGCTTCGGCGGCGCTGACCGTCGAGGGCCTGTCATCGCTTTTCCAGCGCTCGGGCTATCGCCCGGAATGGATGCAGTCGGGGCTGAATGCGCTCGCCGCGTGCTGCGATTGGACTGCGGAGGACGCGATTGCCGTGTTCACCGAGGCCGTCGAGTCCCGGGCACGCTCGCGCATCGACAACCTGCTGGATCTGGTCGGTCTCCTCAGCCCGCTCCAGTCCGCCGTGCTTCGCGTCCTGGCGGCGCAAGGCAGGCACTTCGTGCCCTTCTGGACCCGGACGATGGAGACCTATCGGCTCGTGATCGAGTTGGACGACGGCAATCAGACGACCGAGCCGATCAACCTCCAGACCGTGCAGGACGCCCTGGAAGCACTGAAGGAGAAGGGCTTCCTCTGGCGCTCCGCCTATGGCGTCTATGCCCTGGAGGAATTCGGTATTCGCGAGGCCTTGGAGGAGGGCGGGATGCTGACCGAGTCAACGAGGCGCGTGACGCGGGTGGGGCGACAGGCGGCGTGATCGCGCGACGGACGCTGCTCGAGATCGCAGGGGCGATCTCGAGCGAGAGCACCACATGCGGAGGTCACATCGCCGCTCACCGCCCCGCCACCGGCCTCCCCGCCCACCGCTCGCACTGCTGCCGCACCAGCTCGTTCAGCAGCTGCTCCTTCTCCACGACGCCACGCGCCCACGTCGCGTCGTTGCCCTGCCAGCGCATTTCCTCGCGGACGTAACGCAACGCCGGTTCCGCCTTCAGCGCGACCGCGTGCGGCTCCAGCGCGTGCAGCGTGACGTTGAGGTCTTCGCGCAGGCTGCGGTGCTCGCCGCTCTTGGGGTCCACGAAGGTGCCGTCCAGCCCGAAGCGGCAGGCCTGAAAGCGGTTGAAGGTGTAGGGCAGGTAGTCGTCCTCGGCCAGCGCGAAGGGCTGGTCGTGCGAGATCCACCGCGCCAGGCACTGGATCAGCGCCGCCAGCGCCGATGCCTTCTCGATTGTCAGCGGCGTGTCGAGCACCCGCACCTCGATCGTGCCGAACTCCGGCTTGGGCCGGATGTCCCAGTAGAAGTCCTTCATGCTGCGCACGACACCGGTGTGCGTCATCTTCTCGAAGAAGACCAGGAAGTCGTCCCACGTCAGCACGAACGGCGCGCGGCCCGACAGCGGGAACGCGAACACCGAGTTCAGCCGCGCCGAGTGAAAGCCCGTGTCATTGCCCTGCACATACGGCGAGGAGGCCGACAGCGCGATCAGATGCGGAATGAAACGCGACAGCCCGTGCAGCAGCCGCAGCGCGTGATCGGGGCCTTCGCAACCGATGTGCACGTGCTGCCCGAAGACGGTGAACTGCTTGCTCAAGTAGCCGTAGAGCCCCGAGATTTCGTGGAAGCGCGGCTTGTCGAAGATGCGCTGCTTGCTCCAGTGCTGGTACGGGTGCGTGCCGCCGCCGGACAGGCCCAGGTTGAGCTTGTCGGCGCAGCGCACCAGCGCGTCGCGGGTGACCGTCAACTGCTCCAGCACCTGCTCGTAGTTCGTGCACACGTTGGTGCAGAGCTCGATCATGCTGTCGGTGATCTCGGGCGTGACGTCGCCCGGCAGGGTCTCGCCGGCCATCAGGCGCAACAGGTCCTTGGAGCCGGGCATCAGGTCGTAGTCGTGCCGGTTGACGATCTGGAGCTCCAGCTCCACGCCCATCGTCAACGGCTTGGAGATGGCAAAGGGTTCCAAACTCATCGCTTGGCCTCCCGGACCGGCGTTTCATGCGGTTGATGTTCACCGGCGAGTCTCAGACCCCATTGCACGGCGATCGGCCCGATCAATTCCATCATCGCGATCGTGGACAGGATGATCGGCGCCAGTTGCGCCGCCACGGCCGCGTGGTGCATCTGCAGCTCGCTGAACAGCACCAGCGTCGATCCCGACACCGGGCTCAGGCACACCGCCAGCGCGATGCCCTGGCGCGCGTCGATGCCGCTGACCCGGGCCATGCCGACCAGCGCCAGCGACTTCGCCAGCAGGCGCAGCAACAGCAGCGCCAGCGCCAGCACCGCGCCGGCCGCCAGCGCCTGCAGCGTCCACGCCGAGCCGACCGCGACGAACAGCATCAGCACCAGCACCCCGCCCGCCGTGCCGAAGTGGCGCGGCCAGACCCACGGACGCTCCGTCGTGTTGCGCAGGACCATGCCCGCCAGCAGCGGCACCAGCAGCGTCGACAGGTTCAGCACCCGCGCCACGCTCAGCGCCACCATCACCAGCCCCAGCAGCATCAACACCGAGTTCTCGTTGCGCAGGTCCAGCCGGCGCATCAGCCACGCGATCAGCCGCGCCAGCAGCGTCGCCACCAGGATCGAGCCGATGAACGCGTACAGCGGCTGCGCCACCGCCTCCAGCCAGTCGCCCTTCTGGTCGAGCTGCAGCCAGCCCAGCAGCAGCTTGTGCGCCAGCACGCCGTAGATCGTGTTCAGCGAGGCGAGCGCGAGCATGCGCTCGTTGACCTGGCCGGCCGCGCGCAGTTCCGCGCCGACGCGGCCGATCACGGCACCGCTGGCCGCCATCGTCAACACGGCGCAACTGATCGACAGCAACGGGCTCACGCCCAGCAGCGTCAGGCCGTAGCCGACGGCGACGAAGCTCAGCGTGGCCTCGGCCGCGCTGGCGCCGAGCAGCGCCTTGTTGTTGCGCAACCAGCGCAGGTTGACGCGTGAGCCCATCTCGAAGAGCAGCAGCGCCAGCGCCAGATCGACGACCAGCCGCAACCGCGCGTCCAGCGCGCCGTTGGCGAAGATGCCGTGACCCATCGCCGCCAGCACCATGCCGACGACGCTGTAGCCGACGACGCGCGGCAGGCCGAGACGGCGGTTCACCAGCTCGCCCAGCAGGCCGGCCGCCACCATCGTCAGCGAGGCCCAGAACAGCCAGTCCGGCCGGGGCGGCCAACTGGTGAACTGCAAGAAGTTCGCAAGGTCGTTCATCAAAACGAAGGGTCTCCTCGGTTCGTGGACGGCGGGCCATTCTAGGCCGCGGGTCCGACGGTCTTTGTGCGGATGGCAGTCCATCCTGGCAGTCTTTACCGAACGCTCGATGGCGACGGCGCGGCGGCCCTGTCGGGATGGCTTCCCTCGGACCGCATTGCCGCGCCGGCGCCGTGTTCAGCACGCGCGTGGCAATCGGCGATCCGGGTTCCGGCGAGGTGGCGTGCGGCGCGTCGGCCGCGGGGGTCAGGACTTGCCGTCCGGCATCGTGCCGGACAGGGACGAAGAGCGCACGATCGTCAGATCGCCGCTCGCCAGCCAGTCTGCCATGGGTTCGCGCGAACGGCGCCGCAAATCCATGTCGTCCATCGCAGGCGCATCCAGCACGCCCTGCCAGCCGTCGCGGCCGCCGCGCTTGGCGGCGTACAGCGCCTCGTCGGCCAGCGCGACCACGCCGGCCCAGTCCAGCGCGCGCGGATGCGTCAGCGACAGCGGGAAGGCGGCGAAACCGACCGAGCAGGTGACGTCGATGCGACGCCCGTCGCCCAGGTCGAAGGGCTGGCCGCGGACCTGCGCCCGCGCGCGCTCGGCCAGCTCGGCGGCATGGCGGCGCGTCGTGCCGCGGGCGACGATGAGGAATTCCTCGCCGCCCCAGCGGACCAGGTAGTCGGTCTCGCGGAAGACCGCCGTCAGCCGCTCCCGCATCTGCTGCAGCACCGCGTCGCCGGCGGCGTGGCCGAGCCTGTCGTTCAGCGCCTTGAAGTGGTCCAGATCGAGCAGGAAGAAGATCAGGTCGCCGTTGTCCGGCAGCGGCGCGCCGGGTGGGCGCGGCTGCTCGTGGCGGCGCAGCGCCAGCGCCACGTCGCCGTCGATGTGCTGCGTCAGGAAGCGCCGGTTGCGCAGCCCGGTCAGCGGATCGGAGAGGCTGGATTCCTCCAGCGCCACCGTCTTGGCCTGCAGGTCCAGGGAGAGCCGCTCCAGCTCCGCCGTGCGCGCGCGCACCTTGAGCTCCAGCGCCAGTTGCGAGCGCCGCAGGTACGAGGTCCGCAGCGCCACCAGCGCGTAGACGATCGCGATCAGCACCGCGCCGCCGAGCGCGCGCGCCCACCAGGTCTGCCACCAGTCCGGCATCACCTGGATGGGGATGCTCAGTTCGCGCGGGCTCCACACGCCGTTGCGGTTGGTGCCGCGCACCCGCAGCAGGTAGCGGCCCGGATCGAGGTTGGTGTAGACCGCCACGCGCAGGTCGGCGCCGGTGCTGATCCACTCCGGATCGAAGCCTTCGAGCTGGTAGGTGTAGCGGTTGCGCTCCGGCTCGCTGAAGTCGAGCGCGGCGAATTCGACGCTGAAGCTGCGGTTGTGCGCGTTCAGCGTCAGGCCGTCCTGCGGTAGCTTGCCGGCCGCGAGCCGCTGGCCGTCCACGCGCAGTTCGGACACCGCCAGCGCCGGCTGGTACGCCCAGGCCTCGAAGCGCTCCGGCGTCACCACCAGCACGCCCTTGCTGCCGCCGAACAGCAGCCGGCCGTCGCGGGTCTTCAGGTAGGCGCGGAACCAGCCCGTGCCGATGTCGACGCCGTCCGCGTTGGTCAGCTCGTAGTAGCTGTCGTTCCTGGGGTCGTAGACGTAGCTCTGCGTCCAGATGCGGCCGTCGGCGTCCTCCAGCAGGTTGGCGCCGAAGGCGCGCCCGACCACGCCGTGCCGCTCGCTGATGCGCTCGAACTCGGCCTCCTGGCCGTCCCAGCGCGTCAGCCGGTGCAGGCCAGACGCGGTGTCTATCCACAGCCGCTGGCCGGAGTCGACCAGCAGGCCGACGATCGAGTGGTGGCTCATGTCGCGGCCGTTGCGCGCGCGGGCCGCGATCAACTGGGTGGCGCCGGGGTCGAGGCGGTACAGGCCCTTCTCGGTGCCCACCCACAGCCCGCCGTCGGCGGTCTCGGAGAGCGCGTTCACGTCGCCGGTGAGCGGCTGCCCGCCTTGCTGCGTGAGGCGCACCGCCTGCGTCGCCTTGGGCGGCAGGCGGTAGAGCCCGTCCTGCGTGCCGATCCACAGGCTGCCGTCGCTGCCGGCCAGCAGGCGCCGCGCGCGGCCGGCGCCGGCCTGCAGGACGCGCAGCAGTTGGCGGTCGCGGCTGTACTGGTGCAGGCCGCCGTCGCTGCCGAGCCAGACGGTGCCGTCCTTCATCTGGACCAGGCTGGAGATGCGTCCGCCCGCCAGCCCGCCGCGCTTGCCGGGCTCCGGCCGCAGCGTGGCGATGGAGCGCAACTGCTCGTCCAGCACGGTCACGCCGCTCTCGTTGCTGCCCAGCCAGATCTCGCCGCTGTCCAGCTGGACCATCGCGCGGGTGCTGGGGTCGACCAGCTGCGCCTGCGCGCCGGGGTCGCGGCCGCGGACCCAGGTGCTGGTGTTGGACGGGTTGTGGCGTTGCAGCCCGCCGCCGTAGCCGCCGGTCCAGATCCAGCCGGCCTGGTCGCGCATCAGCGCGCGCACCTCGTTGCCGCCGAGGCTGGACCGGTTCAGCGGGTCGTGCTTCATCGTCCGCAGCAGGCGGCCGTCGGCGACGGCGCGCAGTTCCAGTCCGCCGTTGCGGCCCAGCCAGAGGTGGTCGCGGTCGAGCGCGACGAAGCTGTTCACCGAGCCGTTGACGGCCTCCTCGGCGCGTTCGAGCAAGGCGCCGTCGCCGGTCCTCGGATCGACCATCGCCAGATCGCCCTGCTGCGTGCCGGCCCAGATGCGGCCGTCGGGCGCCTCGAACAGGCTCAGCACGATCTTGCCGGCCAGGCCGGGCTGGCCGGGCGTCGAGAAGACCGGCTCGAAACGGTCGGATCCGGCGCGCTTGCGGGCCAGGCCCTGCCAGGTGCCGACCCACAAGGAGCCTTCGCGGTCCACCACCAGCGCCTGCACCCGGTCGTCCGGCAGGCTGCCCGGCTGGGCGCCGCGGCGGAAGTGCTGGAAGCGGCCCTCGGCCGGGTCGTAGCGGTCCAGGCCATGGCCGATGGTGCCGATCCACAGCAGGCCGTCGCGGTCCTCGGCCAGCGCGCGGATCGTGCCGGCGGAGACGGCGCTGCGCGGCTGCGTCGGGCTGGCGTCGGAGCGGAACAGCGACAGCTTCTCGCTCGCCGGGTCGTAGGCGGCCAGCCCGTCGGCCTCGGTGCCGATCCAGAGCCGACCGTCGCGCGCGACCAGCAGGCAGCGGATGAAACCCAGGCTGCGTGCGGACCGGACGCCGTTCTCCAGCGGCGCGCCGGGTTGGCGGAAGTTGTAGCCGTCGAAGCGCACCAGCCCCGCGCCGGTGCCGATCCACAGGAAGCCCGTCTGGTCCTGCGCCAGCGCCGAGATGACGTTGAGCGGGACCGGCGCATCGATGCCGACGGTCTCGAAGCGGGGTTCGGCCAACACGGCCTGCTCGCGGCGCGCGCCGTCGAGCCGTGGCGGACGTTCAGCCGCCGTCACCACCGCCGGCGCGGACGCGGACCGGGCGGGCTGGACGAGTGAAGCGGGGGTGGGCGCGGTGGCGCCGGCCGGCGCCGAGGTCGCGATGCTGGCCGGCTGCGCGCGCGCGGACGCGGCCGACGCGCCCCGTGTCACTGGTCCCAAAACCAGCGCGACGGTGGCGCATAGACAAGGCAGGAGGAAAGCGGCACGTCGTCGCAGCATCGCGCGGCATGCTAGCGCGGCGTACCGCGGGATTGCGGCGCCGGAGCGACAGGATCGCCCCGTCAATGAGGGGCTTGCAGGGCGGTCTGCGGACAAACCCTGACCCCCACGGCCCGATCGGGCCCGGGGGCCGGGGTCGGACTCACTTGGCCAGCGGCAGGGTGATGGCGTCGATGCGGGCCAGGATCTCCGGCGTCAGCCGGGGCGTGACCGCCAGCGCGCCCAGGTTGTCCTGCAACTGCGACAGCTTGCTGGCGCCGAGGATGATGGTCGACACGCGCGGGTTGCGGTTGATCCAGGCCAGGGCCAGTTGCGCCATCGAGCAGCCCAGCTCCCCGGCGATCACCTCCAGCTCGCCGACGGCCGCGTTGCGCTTGGGCTCCTGCAACTGCTCGCGGATCCAGGACATGCTTTCCAGCGAACCGCGGCTGCCCTCGGGGATGCCGTTGCGGTACTTGCCGGTCAGCAGGCCGGACGCCAGCGGGCTCCAGGTGGTCAGGCCCAGGCCGATGTCGTCGTAGAGGCGGGCGTATTCCTGCTCGACGCGCTGGCGGTGGAACAGGTGGTACTGCGGCTGCTCCATCACCGGCTTGTGCAGGTGGTGGCGCTCGGCGATCTCCCAGGCGGCTCGGATGTCGGCGGCGCTCCACTCGCTGGTGCCCCAGTACAGCGCCTTGCCGCGCGTGATCATGTCGCTCATGGCCCAGACGGTCTCCTCGATCGGCGTGTGCGGATCGGGGCGGTGGCAGTAGACCAGGTCGATGAAGTCCAGGCCGAAGCGCTTGAGCGAGCCGTCGATGGCCTGCGTCAGGTACTTGCGGTTCAGCGTGTCCTTGTAGTTGATCGTGGTGCCGTCCTTGTCGATGCCCCAGTAGAACTTGGTCGACACGACGTAGGTGTGGCGGCCCCAGCCGAGCTGCTTGAGCACCTGGCCCATGATCTCCTCGCTCTTGCCGAGCGCATAGGCCTCGGCGTTGTCGAAGAAGTTGATGCCGGCGTCGCGCGCGGCGGCCATCAGTTCGACGGCGGAGCCGGTGTCGACCTGGTTGTGATACGTGACCCAGGACCCCAGGGACAGCTCGGACACTTGCAGGCCGCTGCGGCCCAGACGACGGTATTGCATTTCGAGTTTCCTCTCCAACGCCCCGTGCGGGGCAAACAGCGCGAGAGGGTAACGGAGCCGCGCGGCCGCGTCAGCGCGACCCCGCCAAAGCCCCGTGTCGCGGTGGCGGCTTGTACAGCGGGCAGGCCGCCGCCGTCGTGTCATGGCGCCTTCATGGCGGGCTCCAACAATCGCCCCACCGATCACGCCGGCATGACGTCGCGCGGCTCCCCCTTCATTCCCGCACCGCCATCGCCATGACCCCATCCAAGCGCTCCCCGTTGCTGAACCTGCTTCAGAAGGACGCGCCCACGGCGCCCGCCGAAGGCATCGACCACGGCCGGCGCCATCTGGTGCGCGGCGCGCTGGCGGCCGGCGCACTGGCTGGCCTGCCGCTGGCGGGCTGCGGCGGCAACGACGACGACGCGCCCGCGGTTGCCGTCGTCTTCAGCCATGGGGTGGCCAGCGGCGACCCGCTGAGCGATCGGGTCATCCTCTGGACGCGCGTCCTGGCGCAGGACAGCGCCGACACGCGCGATGTGCCCTTGTCGTGGGAGGTGGCCGCCGACGCCGACTTCCGCACCGTACTGAGCCGCGGCAACGCGACCGCGCGCGCCGATCGCGACTTCTGCGTCAAGGTCGACGCCACCGGCCTGGCGGCCGGCACGCGCTACTGGTACCGCTTCAAGGCCCATGCGGCGACGTCCGTCGTCGGCCGCACGAAGACGCTGCCGACGGGCGCGGTGTCGCAGGTCCGGCTGGCGGTGTTCTCCTGCTCCAACTATCCGACCGGCTACTTCAACGTCTACGCGGAAGCCGCCAGGCGCGTCGATACCGACGCCTACGACGTGGCCGTGCACCTGGGCGACTACATCTACGAGTACGGCGCCGGCCAGTACGCCAGCGCCAACGCGCAGGCGCTGGGTCGCGTCGTCGATCCGGGCAAGGAGATCGTCGCGCTGGCCGACTACCGCCGTCGTTATGCGCAGTACCGCGGCGACGCGGACCTGCAGAAGCTGCACGCGGCGTTGCCGATGATCGCCGTGTGGGACGACCACGAGGTCGCCAACGACGCCTGGAAGAACGGCGCCGAGAACCACCAGCCCGCCGCCGAAGGCGACTACGCGGCGCGCCGCGCGGCAGCGGTGCAGGCCTGGCACGAATGGCTGCCGGTGCGCGACGGCGCCGATCCGCTGCTGATCTACCGCAGCTTCGATTTCGGCTCGTTGTTGTCGCTACATATGCTGGACACGCGCGTCCTCGCCCGCGACAAGCAGCTCGACTACGCCGACTACATCGGCGCCGCCGGCTTCGACAGCGCCAAGTTCCAGACCGACATGGCCCGCGCCGACCGCCAGCTGATGGGCGCCACGCAGAGCCAGTGGCTGCAGCAGCAGATGGCCGCGTCGGCGGCGACCTGGCAGATGCTGGGCCAGCAGGTGCTGATGGGGCGGATGAACATCCCGTCCCCGATCCTGTTCGAGGCCAACGCGCCAGGCACCGGTGTCTCCGTCTCGGCCTACGCCGCGATCGTCGCCAAGGCGCAGGCCAATCCTGCCAGCCTCACGGCGCAGGAGCGGGCGGTGCTGGCCGCGCCGAGCATTCCGTACAACCTGGACGCCTGGGACGGCTACCCGGTCGCGCGCGAGACGCTGCTGGGCACGGCGCGCGCGCTGAACAAGAACCTCGTCGTGCTGGCCGGCGACACGCACAACGCCTGGGCCAGCGACCTGCTGGACATGAACGGCAACGCGATCGGCGTGGAGTTCGCGACCTCGTCCGTTTCCTCGCCGGGCTTCGAGGAGTACCTGCCCAAGGAGAACCCGCAGCAACTGGCCGGCGCGCTGACGCAGCTGATCGGGCCGCTGGTGTACGCCGACACCTGGCGCCGCGGCTACATGGCCGTCACCGCGACGGCGACCGAGTGCCGCTGCGACTGGGTCTTCGTCAACACCATCCTGAGCCGCGACTACACCGCCACGGTGGCGCAGTCGCTGCGCACGCTGCCGGGCGCGGGGCAACGCAAGCTGGTTGGCGTCTGATCCGCCGCGGCGGCTGTTGCAGCAGCCGTTCCGACGGGCGCGTTCCGGACGCATGAGGGCCTCGCGGGAGAGGCCGGCGCTATAGTGACCCGATGCCGGCCGCCTGACGCGGCCGGACGTAGTTTCCGGGTTCGTCGCCATGTCCCAGCCTCACGATTCCGCCGCCGCGTCGGCCGCCACCGATGCCTTCGATGCCGCCTTCGACAGCGAGGCGCCATCGCTGCGTCTGGCCGTCGTCGGCGCGGGGCCGGCCGGGCTGGCGCTCGCGCTGCTGGCGGCCCGCTACCTGCCGCGCGCGCAGATCAGCCTCTTCGACGCCCGTCCGATCGAGCGCGACGTGTCCGGCGATCCGCGCACGCTCGCGCTGTCGCTGGGCAGCGTCCAGTTGCTCCAGCGCCTGCAGGCGTGGCCGGCGGCGCAGGCGCAAGCCATCCGCGAAGTGCATGTGAGCCAGGCGCCGCCGACGCTCTCCAGCCCCTGGTTCGGCCCGTCGGGCGAGCCCGAGGTGCACATCTGCGCCGCCGAGCAGCGCGTGCCGCAACTCGGCGCGGTGCTGGCCTACGGCCAACTGGTCGCGCCGTTGCAGGCCGCCTGGCAGGAGGCCAGCGCGCGCGAGCCCCAACGCCTGATCAGCCGCTTCGGCCAGGCGGTGGACGGCATCCGGCACGACCGCCCCGACGAGGTCGAGATCGACGCCGGCATCGCCGAGCGTTTCGACCTGGCGGTGGTGGCCGAGGGCGGCGTGTTCTCCGACCAGGCGCGCAAGGCGCTGACGCACGATTACAGGCAGAACGCGTGGGTCGGCACGGTGACCTTGTCGGCGGACAGTCCGGTCGGCGTCGCCTACGAGCGCTTCACCCGTCGCGGGCCGCTGGCCTTGCTGCCGCTACCCGACCGCGAGGGGCAGCGCCGCGCCGCGCTGGTCTGGTGCCAGCCACAGGACGAGGACGAGGTCGCCGGCCTGACCGACGCGCAGCGGCTGACGGTGATCCAGCAGCAGTTGCCGGACCGTGTCGGCCGCTTGCGGGGGATCAGTCCGCTGAAGTGTTTCCCGCTGGGCCTGAACGCCGAGCGCACCCTGGTCGAGGGCCGCCGGATCCGCATCGGCAACGCCGCGCAGACGCTGCATCCGGTGGCGGGGCAGGGCCTGAACCTGGGGCTGCGGGACGCGTTCGCGCTGGTCGAGGCGCTGCGCCGCGAGCCGCGCGTCGACCTGGCGCTGCGGCGCGTCGAATGGCAACGCGCCCCGGACCGCTGGGCGACGATCCTGACCACCGATTTCCTGGCCCGTACCTTCGCCTGGCGCTGGCCGGGCCTGCCGGCCGCGCGCGGCCTGGGCCTGGCGGCGCTGCAGGCGCTGCCGCCGCTCAAGCGCGCCTTGGCTGGCCAGATGATGTTCGGACGCCGCTGAGCGCCCGAGCCGAGGATCCCTTTCGATGAGCCGTCCCCCCGAGGCACCGGCACCGGGCGCCGCGTCGCCGTCGGTGCCTGGCGCGCCGCCCGATTCCGCGGCGGCCTCCGGCCCCGCCGCCGCTGCCGTACCAGTTGCACCTGCGACACCTGCCGTGCCGCCCGCGCCTTCCCCGCCCTTCGCGTCCGCCGACTACGCCGAGCCCGGCAGCGCCGCCTACCGTCGCATCACGTTCGCGCTGTTCCTGGCGGGCTTCACGACCTTCTCGCTGCTGTACAGCGTGCAGCCGCTGCTGCCGCTGTTCGCGGCGGAGTTCCACGTCGGCGCGGCCACGAGCGCGCTGTCCCTGTCGCTGGCGACGGGGTTCCTGGCGTTCGCGATCCTGTGCGCGGGCGCGCTGTCCGAGAGCATGGACAGGCGCCGCCTGATGTTCGCGTCGATGGCGATGGCGGCGGTGCTGAACCTGATTGCCTCGGTGGTGCCGAGCTGGCACGCGATGCTGATCGCGCGTGCCCTCGAAGGCCTGGTGCTGGGCGGCGTGCCGGCGGTCGCGATGGCCTACCTGGCCGAGGAGATCCACCCCCGGGGCCTGGGCCGCGCGATGGGGCAGTACGTCGGCGGCACGGCCTTCGGCGGCATGATGGGCCGGGTCGGCGTGAGCCTGCTGAGCGACGCCTTCGGCTGGCGGCCGGCGCTGTTCGTGGTCAGCGTCATCGGCGTGCTGGCGGCGATCGGGTTCTGGTTCCTGCTGCCGCCGTCCAGACATTTCGTGCGGCGCAGCGGGGTCAAGCTGTCGGAGCACGTGGCCGCCTGGCGCGGGCACCTGACCCATTCGTCGTTGCCGCTGCTGTTCGCGATGGGCTTCCTGATGATGGGCATGTTCGTCGCGGTCTACAACTACGCCGGCTTCCGGCTGATGAAGCCGCCGTTCTCGCTGAGCCAGAGCGCGATCGGACTGATCTTCTGCGCCTACCTGTTCGGCATCGTCGCGTCCACGATGGCCGGCGGGTTGTCGGACCGCTTCGGCCGCGCGCCGGCCTTGCTGTCGGGCATCGCGCTGGCGATCGCGGGCGTGCTGCTGAGCCTGCTGACGTGGCTGCCCGCGGTGATCCTGGGCATCGTGCTGCTCACCATCGGCTTCTTCGTCGCGCACTCGGTCAGCAGCGCCTGGGTGGGCGCGCTGGGCGGGCGCAGCAAGGGGCACGCGGCATCGCTGTACCTGCTCGCGTACTACATCGGCTCCAGCACGCTCGGCGCGATGGGCGGGTGGTTCTGGGACCACAGCGGCTGGGGCGCGCTGGTGGGCTATGCGCTGGCCTTGCTGGCCATCGCGGCGGCCACGGCCTGGACGCTCAGGACGCGCCAACCCGTGCTTGCGGATTGAGGCAGGTTCAGGTCATTTCCGGGTGCGCCCGGATTTGAAGAATTCGGCATCTCACGACTCGCGAGATGCCCCATGCACAACGACGCTGCCCTCGGCTGGTCCATCCCGGCACGCTCTCCCTTTCCGGAGGAGGACCTTCACTTCTCGCGGCCCGCGCACGCCCGTCCGGCGGCGCCTTTCCGCGATGAGTACCTCGATCCGGAGCCCGGCCTGGACCCGATGCGCGCCGGCCGATGCGCGTTCATCCAGGCGATCGCCCGTCCGCTCGACCGCGACTTCCTCGCCGAGTTCCTGGTGGACTTCACCTGGGCGTCGTCGCTGCTGGAGGGGAGCAGCTATTCGGTGCTCGACACCGCGGCGCTGCTCGAATGCGGCGAGCGCAACCGGTCCAAGCCCATGGACGAGGCCGTCCTGGCGCTCAACCATCAGCGCGCCGCGGAGCACCTGTGGTCGCACCGGGAGCTGTCGCTCGACAACCTCTGCCGGATGCATGCCCTGCTGACGGACGACCACGGCCTGGCGGACGTGTGCGACTCGGATCACTTTCTTCCGGTCGAGCAACGCGGCAGGCCGCGGGAGTACCAGGAAATCAACCTCCACCAGTCGGCCTACCTGCCGCCGTTCCGCCCCGGGACGGGGCATGCGACCTCGCTGCTGGAGCAGGTCATCGCCGTCGCGCGGACCTTGCATCCGGTGCAGGCGGCCTTCTACCTGCTGACGCGCGTGGCCTACATCCAGTCCTTCGCCAACGGCAACAAACGCACCGCGCGGATCGCCGCCAACGTGCCCTTGCTGCAGTCGCGGCTGTTGCCGCTGTCGTATGTGGACGTCGACAAGGCGGACTACCTGCGCGGGATGGTGGCGTTCTATGAGCTCGGAAGCACCCGCCTCATGGAGCGAACCTTCATCCGCGCGTATGCGAAATCGGTGGTGAGGGCGAGCCGGGCGGCCGATGTCGAAGGCCGGGCGGGCTTCGATGCAGACGCGATCAGCGAGCAGGTGATCGGGTATGTCATGACCGGCGAGCGCCCCTCTGATCCGCGGGCCGGCCGGTTCATCGGATGAGGCCGTGCCGGGTGGGGCGATGCATCGACGCAGGACGTCCCTTTACCTGACACCACGCTGAACGCCCCGCTCGGGGTTTCCGAGTACGTAGTCGCATGCGTGCATTTCCATGCACTTGATGCACCATGCTTGCAGAAGGCTGACGCCGCGCGTCCGGCTGTTTGTTGTACCGGCGCTCTCGGGTTGGCGTTCCGCCCCCTCAAGGACCAGACCTACAGACCTATTCGGAGACAAACATGAAGTTCAGCGCACGTTGGATGGCCGCATCCGTGCTGGCCGTCGCCAGCTTCGCCGCCCTGGCGGCCGACCCGATCAAGATCGGCGTCGCCGGTCCCTTCACCGGCGGCTCGTCGTCGATGGGCGTCAGCATGCGCGACGGCGTGCGCTTGGCGGCCGAGGAAATCAACAAGAGCGGTGGGGTCTTGGGCCGGCAGATCCAGCTGATCGAACGCGACGACGAGGCCAAGAACGAGCGCGGCGTCCAGATCGCCCAGGAAATGATCAACCGCGAGAAGGTGGTCGCCACCGTCGGCTTCATCAACACCGGCGTCGCCCTGGCCGCCCAGCGCTTCTATCAGGACGCCAAGATCCCGGTGATGAACAACGTGGCCACCGGCTCCGTCATCACCCAGCAGTTCAAGGATCAGCCGGACAACTACGTGTTCCGCAACGCGGCGCATGACAGCATCCAGGCGCCGATGATCGTCGAGGAGGCCGTCACCCGCCGCGGCTTCAAGAAGGTCGCGATCCTGGCCGACTCCACCAACTACGGCCAGCTCGGCCGCCAGGATCTGGAGAAGGCGCTGGAGCTCAAGGGCATCAAGCCGGTGGCCGTCGAGAAGTTCAACATCAAGGACGTCGACATGACGGCCCAACTGCTCAAGGCCAAGGAAGCCGGCGCCGAGGCCATCCTGACCTACGGCATCGGCCCCGAGCTGGCGCAGATCGCCAACGGCATGACCAAGCTGGGCTGGAAGGTGCCGATGATCGGCAGCTGGACCCTGTCGATGGCCAACTACATCGACAACGCCGGCCCCGGCGGCGAGGGCGCGCGCATGCCGCAGACCTTCATCCAGGAGCCGACCACGCCCAAGCGGCAGTCCTTCATCGTCAACTACCTCAAGACGTTCAACCCGAAGAACAGCCGCATCGACTCGCCGGTGTCCGCCGCGCAGGGCTATGACTCGATCTACCTGCTGGCCGCCGCGATCAAGCAGGCCGGCAGCACCGACGGCCCCAAGATCAAGGCCGCGCTGGAAGACCTGAAGGCGCCCGTCGACGGCGTCGTGACGACCTACAACAAGCCCTTCTCCAAGACCGACCACGAGGCCATCACCGCCAACATCCCGGTGTTCGGCGAGGTCAAGGGCCAGCGCGTGGTCTACGCCTACCCGGACGACTTCAAGAAGGCCTCCGAGGTGCGCGTCAAGGACGTGAACGCCAAGGGCGCCCTGACCCAGAAGAAGTAAGCCCCGCGAAACGGCCGCCACGAGCGGCCGTTTCTTCATCCCCAGCAGTTCCGGACTCCGTATGCAGATCCTGACCCAACTGGTGTTCAGCGGCATCGCGCTCGGCATGATCTACGCGGTCATCGCCTTCGGGTACCAGCTGACTTTCTCGACTTCCGACACCCTCAACTTCGGCCAGGGCGACGCGCTGATGCTCGGCGCGCTGGTCGGCCTGACGCTGGTCGGACATGGCGTCAACTACTGGCTCATGATCCCCATCGTGTGCCTGTTCGGCGCGCTGCAGGGCGCCTTCGTCGAGCGCATCGGCGTGCGGCCCGCCATCAAGATCAAGTCGGAGTTCGGCTGGATCATGTCCACCATCGCGCTGGGCATCATCTTCAAGAACGTGGCCGAGAACGTCTGGGGCCGGGACGACCTGAAGTTCCCGTCGCCGCTGCCGGAGGCGCCGCTGAAGTTCCTGGGCGCCAATGTGCTGCCGATGGAGATCCTGGTCGTCGTCGGCGCGCTGCTGATGATGCTGGCGGTGGAGCTGTTCAACCGCCGCTCGATCTACGGCCGCGCCGTCGTCGCCACCTTCAACGACCGCGACGCCGCCAAGCTGATGGGCATCAACACGGGGCTGGTGATCACCTTCTCGTACGCGCTGTCGTCGCTGACGGCGGCCTTCGCCGGCGTGCTGATCGCGCCGCTGACGCTGACCGGCGCCACGATGGGCGCGGTGCTGGGGCTCAAGGCCTTCGCGGTGGCGATCATCGGCGGCCTGACCTCGGGCATGGGCATCATCGTCGGCGGGATCATCCTCGGCATCGCCGAGACCACCACCGGCTTCTACCTCTCCACCGGCTACAAGGACGTGCCGGGCCTGGTGCTGCTGCTGATCGTGCTGGCGCTCAAGCCGGCCGGCCTGTTCGGCAAGACCGCGATCAAGAAGGTCTGACGGTCCATGAAAGCAACGATCGATCCCAAGAAATTCGTCGCGGCCGCGGTCGCCATCGTGGCGCTGTTCGTGTTCCCGCTCGTCTCCGGCAACCCGTACTACATCCACCTGGTCGAGACGATCATGATCTACGCGATCGTGCTCTTCGGCCTGGACATCGTGGTGGGCTACACCGGGCAGGTCTCGCTGGGCCACGCCGGACTGTTCGGCATCGGCGCCTACACGGCCGGCGTGTTGATCACCAAGTTCAACCTGTGGGTGCTGGTGACGCTGCCGATGGCGGTGGGCATCACGGCCGCGTTCGGCGCGCTGCTGGCGCTGCCGGCGCTGCGCGTGACGGGGCCGTACCTGGCGATGGTGACGCTGGCCTTCGGCACCATCATCCAGATCCTGATCAACGAGATGGACTTCCTCACCAACGGGCCGATGGGCATCACGCTGACCAAGCCCAAGCTGCTCGGCCACCAGCTCGACGAGACCGAGTTCTACTGGCTGGTCTGCGTGCTGCTGATCGCGTCGCTGGTGTTCGTGCACCGCGTGCTGCGGTCGCACCTCGGGCGCGCCTTCGAGGCGCTGCGCGGCAGCCCGGTGGCGTCGGACTGCATGGGTGTCTCGGTGTACCGCTACAAGGTCTATGCCTTCGTCATCAGCGCCGGCCTGGCGGGGTTGGCCGGCGCGCTGTACGCCTACTCGGAGCAGTACATCTCGCCCAACACCTACAACTTCGAGCTGACGGTGCTTTTCCTGCTGGCCATCATCATGGGCGGCCGCAAGACCCGCAGCGGCGCGCTGCTGGGCGCGACCATCATCGTGCTGCTGCCCAAGCTGCTGGACGACCTGGAGCTGTTCCGCTACGTCTCGGTGATCTTCGCGGTCGTGGTGGCGGTGGTGACGGTGATCGCCTACCGGCGCGGCAAGATCGGCGCCGGGCAGGCCGCCATTCCGGTGGTGGGCAGCATCGCGCTGGCGGGGCTGTCCTTCGTGCTGCAGACGATGACCGACTGGCGGCTGTCCGTCTTCGGGTTGATCACGCTGTTCGTCGTGTATTACCTGCAGGACGGCATCGTCGGTTTCATCCGCGGCGCGATGCAGATCAAGGCCAGGCCCGTGGGCGAGGGCGGTCCGGTGGGCGCGAAGCCGGCCGACGCCATCGTCAAGGCCGGCGGCAACGACGAGGTGCTGATCGACGCGCGCGGCGTGCTGATGCAGTTCGGCGGCCTGAAGGCGTTGAACAACGTCGACCTGCAAGTGCGGCGCGGCACCATCCACGGCCTGATCGGGCCGAACGGATCGGGCAAGAGCACGATGATGAACGTGCTCACCGGCATCTACGTGCCGACCGCGGGCGATCTGAAATTCGGCGACCGCTCGCTGGTGGGGCGGACGTCCGCGGACATCGCGCTGTCGGGCATCGCGCGGACCTTCCAGAACGTGCAGCTGTTCGGCGAGATGAGCGCCCTGCACAACGTGATGGTGGCGTTGCATCACAGCTTCGACAGCAACCTGCTGCAGGTGGCGCTGCACTCGCCGCGGTACGCGGGCGAGGACGCCGCGGCGCGGGCCCGCGGGCTGAGCCTGCTGGAGTTCGTCGGCCTGTCCGACCTCGCGTTCGAGGAGGCGCGCAACCTGCCCTACGGCAAGCAGCGGCTGCTGGAGATCGCCCGGGCGCTGGCGCTCGACCCGCAACTGCTGCTGCTGGACGAGCCCGCGGCCGGACTGACCGCGCCCGACATCAAGGAGCTGATGCACATCATCGGCAAGATCCGCGACCACGGCATCACGGTGATCCTGATCGAGCACCACATGGACGTGGTGATGGGCATCTGCGACACGGTGTCGGTGCTCGACTTCGGTCAGAAGATCGCCGAGGGCCGGCCCGCGCAGGTGCAGGCCGATCCCAAGGTGATCGAGGCCTACCTCGGCGGCCAGGCGGCCTGAGCGCGGAGCACACGCAGATGCTGAAGATCGATCAATTGCATGCCGGCTACGGCAAGGTCGAGGTGCTGCACGGCATCTCGGTGGAAGTGCCCAAGGGCAAGGTGGTGACGCTGATCGGCTCCAACGGGGCCGGCAAGACCACGACGATGCGGGCGGTGTCCGGGATGATCGCGCCCAGCGCCGGCCAGATCACGCTCAACGGCAAGCGCATCGATGGGCTGGAGTCGTATCACATTGCCCGGCTCGGGCTGGCGCATTCTCCGGAGGGCCGCCGCGTCTTCGCGACGATGAGCGTCACCGACAACCTGCGCCTGGGTGCGTTCCCGCGCTACACCGGCGCGCGCCCCAAGGGTGACGTCGCCGCGGACCTGGAGCGCGCGATGGAGCTGTTCCCGCGGCTGAAGGAACGCCGCCAGCAACTGGCCGGCACGCTGTCGGGCGGGGAGCAGCAGATGCTGGCGATGGCGCGGGCGACGATGCTGAATCCGGAAGTCGTGCTGCTGGACGAGCCGTCGATGGGCCTGGCGCCGATCCTGGTGGAAGAGGTGTTCCGCATCATCGAGCGGCTGAAGTCGCAGGGCGTGACGATGCTGCTGGTCGAGCAGTTCGCCGCCGCGGCGCTGGCGGTGGCCGACTACGGCTACGTGCTGGAGAACGGTCGCATCTCGCTGCACGGCCCGGCGGAGAAGCTGCGCACGGACCCGGCGGTGAAGGCGGCGTATCTGGGCGGGGGGCATTGAGGCGGTCGCCGGCCCCGGCCGGGGCTGCTGAGTTTTCTCGAGACAACTACGCCGACTTTCATCGGGCAGCGCGCCGCTTCAAGCAGTCGGATTTGGTGCGCCGTCGACCGCGAACGCGCAGGTGCTGGCAGCGGACGTCCTGCCTAGAGTGCAGACATCGCCCCCAGGGCTTTGATGCAGTCGAGGTGAAGCATGACGAGCGGGATCAATCAGGATCGGCCTCCGGTGGAGGCGTGGCAGGCGCAGGGGATCTACCCCTTCCACAGGGAGGCCGAGACGCCGGTCGAGTTGCTGGAGCGGCAGCTGTTCGATCAGGTGGCGTGGCTTTTGTCCCGTTTCCATGCTGGCTGCCGGGCGCTCGCGCCGGCGGCGGTCTCGCTGCAGTTCCGGCTGCTGAGGCAGGCGGTCGAATGCGGGCCGGAGGAGCTGCAGTCCTTGTTGACCGAGGTGCTCGATCTGCCGCATGAAGAGCGGCGAGCCGTTCATGTCCGGGCATGACGCCTTGACGCGTGCGGGAGCGATCCCCCTTCGCGCGTCTTGGGCGGTGGGGTTCAAACAAACATCCCGCCCGACGCCTCCACCCGCTGCGCGTTGACCCACCTGCTGTCATCGGACAGCAGCGAGGCCACGACCCGTCCGATGTCGTCAGGCAGTCCGGCGCGGCCGAGCGCGGTCACCGAGGCGACGAACTGGTTGAGCCCCGCCTGATCCCGGACCGCGCCGCCGCCGAAGTCGGTCTCGATCGCGCCGGGGGCCAGCGTGTTGACGCGGATGCCGCGGGCGCCGAACTCCTTGGCCATGTAGCGCGTCAGCACCTCGATGCCGCCCTTCATCGTCGCGTAGGCGCCGTAGCCCGGCAGCGAGAAACGCGCCAGCCCGCTGGACACGTTCAGCACGCTGCCACCGTCGTTGATCATCGGCAGCAGCGCCTGCGTCAGGAAGAACGGGCCCTTCAGATGGACGCGCATCAGCTCGTCGAATTGCGCCTCGGTGGTTTCGGCCAGCGACGCATGCGTGCCCATGCCGGCGTTGTTGACCAGGTGATCGATGCGGTCCCGCCCCCAATGCTGTCGCAGCGCCTGCCGCAGGGCCTGGGCGAAGGCGGCGAAGCTGCCGCTGTCGCCGACGTCGAGTTGCAGCGCCGCGGCACGGGCGCCGAGCGAGTGGATCTCGTCCACCACCGCTTGCGCCTCGCCCTGCTGGCTGCGGTAGGTCACGACGCTGTCGATGCCGCGACGCGCCAACTGCAGCGCTGCGTTGCGGCCCAGGCCGCGGCTGCCGCCGGTGATCACAGCGATCTTCGAGGGCGCAGTGTTGGGGGTGGTGTCGGTGGTCGTGGTCATGGGAACTCCTGCCGGTTGAGACGGGTTAAGACAGCGATCCAGAGATCGATGACGGGACTGTATTGATCCGTTCTTGTCGTATAAATCACCAGAGAACGATTTGACCGTTCATGTGGGATGAACAAATGAGCGACCCTCTCACCACACCACCGCTTTCGATCGAGACCCTGCAGGTCTTCGTCCGCGTGGCCGAACTGGCCAGCTTCACCCAGGCCGCGCAGAGCCTGGGGCTGCCCAAGGCGAGCGCGTCCACGGCCGTCCAGCGGCTGGAGGCGAGCCTGGGCACGCGGCTGTTCCACCGCACGACGCGCCGCGTGCAGCTGACCCAGGACGGGCAGGCCTGCTACGAGCGCTGCAAGGATCTGCTCGCCGATCTCGACGACATGCAGACGATGTTCCAGCCCGCCGCCAGCGGCTTGCGCGGGCGGCTGCGCGTGGACATGCCGATGCGCGTCGCCCATGACGTCGTGATCCAGCGGTTGCCGGAGTTCCTGGCCGCGCACCCCGGGCTGGAGGTCGAGTTGAGCAGCACCGATCGCCGCGTCGACGTCGTGCGCGAGGGCTTCGACTGCGTGCTGCGGGTGGGGCCGCTGAGCGACTCCACCCTCGTGGCGCGGCCGCTGGGCGCGATGGAGATGGCCAACCTCGCCAGCCCCGCCTACCTGGCCCGGCACGGGACGCCGATGTCGCTGGAAGACCTGGCGGACCATCGGCTGGTCCAGTACGTGACGACGCTGGGCCAGCGCTGCCCCGGCTTCGAATGGGTGGACGACCACGGCGCGGCGCACTTCGTGCCCATGGGGGGCTCGCTGACGGTGAGCGATTCCGGCGCGTACACGGCGGCGTGTCTGGCGGGGCTGGGCCTCATCCAGGTGCCCCGGCACGGCGCCGAGCAGGAGGTGCTGGACGGGCGGCTGGTCGAGGTGCTGCCGCGCTGGCGCGCCGCGCCGATGCCCGTGCATCTGCTCTACGCGCATCGCCGCCAGCTGCCGCGGCGCGTTCAGGCCTTCATGCAATGGCTGGCCGATCTGCTGACGCCGCGGCTGTTGCCGCTATCCTCTGCATCCTCGGTTTCGTCGTCCTGAACCTCCCAGCGATCCGTTCCCGCCTTGGACCTGCATCACCTCCCCCAGCAAGCCCGCGCCGCGCTCCAGTCCGGCGACCCCGCCGCCGCTCAGGCGCCTGGCGAGGAATGGCTGCTCATGGCGCTCGAGGAGCGGGACGACGCGCAGCAGGCGCAGGCGCTGCTGCACCTGGCACGCTGCGACCGCGCGCTGCACCGGCCCGGCGACGCCCGCGGCCGCAGCGAGCTCGCCGCGCGGCTGTTCCGGCAGCAGGGCGACGCGTCCGGCGAGGCCGGCGCGCTGTCGGTGCTGGCACACAGCGCGTCGCTGGCCGGCCATCACGAGGAAGCGATCGAGGCCGCCTTGCTCGGCCTGCGCCTGGCGCAGCAACGCGGCGACGGCGCGGCGCTGGTGGTGGCGTTGCAGGACCTGGGCGCGTGCCATGTCTGGGCCCGGAATTTCGACAAGGCCGGCGAGGTGCTGCGGCAGGCCGCCGACGCGGCCAATGCCTGCAAACCGCGCTTGAGCCCGCTGACCGCCTGCCTGTGGCTGGCGATGAGCACGCTGCTGGCGCTCGCCGGTGATCGCGAGCAACGTGGCCAGTTGCCGCCGCTCGGCGCGCTGGAAGGGCACCTGATCAACGCGCGCCACCTGCTGCCGGAAGGCGACGCGGAAACCCGCTGCTGGTGGACGCTGATGCAGACGCTGGCGCAGATCTGGAAGGGCGCGTCGGCGCTGGCGCAGCCGGAGCTGCAGCAGGCGCTGATGCTGCTGCCGGAGCAGGAGCGCCACTGGCTCGCCGCGCTGGCGGGCTGGGTGCAGGCGGAGCTGGCCTGGGCGCGGCGGCTGTGGCCGCAAGCCCGGCGTGCGGCCGCGCAACTGGTGACGCAGGCCGACGCGGTCCAGCACGAGCCGCTGGCGCAGCTCGGCGAGCTGATTGCCAGCCAGATCGAGGAACAGCAGGGGCAGCCGCAACGCGCGCTGCAGCGCATGCGCGCCCTGCGCGAACGCGAGACGCGCGTGCGCATCGCCAGTCTCGCGAGCCGCGAGGAAACGGTGCAGTGGCAGCTCGATGCGCGCCGCAGCGAGCGCGACCGCGCGCAGCTCGCCGACGAGGCGCAGCGGCTGGAGAAGCTGTCGATGGAGGATCCGCTGACGGGCCTCGCGAATCGACGCAGCTTCGAGGCGCATGCCCGGGCGCAATTGAAGGCCGGCGGCGTGGTGAGCCTGGCGCTGATCGATGTCGACCACTTCAAGCAGGTCAACGACCGGCACTCCCACCTGGTCGGCGATCAAGTGCTGAGCCAGATCGCGCGCCTGATGCGCCAGCATGTCCGCGAACACGACATCGCCGCGCGCCTGGCCGGCGACGAATTCGTCCTGCTGCTGCGCGGCGCGACGGAAGAGATCGCGCAGCAGGCCTGCCGCCGCCTCGACGAGGCCGTGCGGCGCCACGACTGGCGCGGCGTGTCCGAAGGACTGCGGGTGAGCATCAGCATCGGCGCGTCGCAGCGCCAGGACGGTGACACGCTCGAATCGCTGCTCGCGCGCAGCGACGCGGCGATGTACGCGGCCAAGCGGGAACGGCAGGGCGCGGCCATGGCCGGCGTCACGCTGATGGACGACGACGAGGGCGATTCGACCGATTGATCGGCCGGAATCGACCGACCGGATCGATTCGGTCGACTGCGCAGGCGGCCGGGATGGCCGTGTTCATCGAGGTTTGCGCGCGTGTGTTTCGAATCAGAAACGCAAAAACGTGCGATTCGACATCGGCGCGGAAGCAACAGGTTGTCGGTTGACCCGTCTCTAGACTGACCGCCTTCTTTTGCAATCGCCTGTGAGGAGGCCGCATGAACCGGATCGTCGATACCCCCGCCATCACGCACGACGCGCACGCGCCGCCCATGCTCGCGGCGGCCGTTCAAACGCTCGATGCGTTCGACGTCATTCCCGGACCGTACTCGGTCACTGCCCGACGGCAGTTGGAGGCCATCAATCGGCTCATCCGCCGCAGGTCCGAGCGGCGACTCGCGCGTCGAGAGGGCAAGGGTTTCTGGGCCCACGACATGCCGGAAAAAATGCTGGCGCTCTATTCGAGGCATCCAGAGCTTCTGGAAGAGCCTCCCGGCGGGGCCGATGTCGTGACCTGGATCAGGGAGGCTCGCGATGACGACCATCGTGGTTGATGCCAGCGCGGCACTCGGCTGGATGGTGTTGAGCACCGACAGCGAGGCGGTGCATCAATACAGCAGCCGGCTAGCCGATGCCGCGTTGAGCAATGGAGCGCAGTTGATCGCGCCCTATGTCTTCAATGCGGAATGCGCGCACGCGATGTTGAAGCGAAGCCGCGCCGAGGCATGGCCACGGAACAGGATTGAGGCTTACGCCGAGCTGATCGACCTCTACGAAGTCGGACTTGATGACGACATCCTGCCTTTGCCCGAGCATGTCGATTGGGCCGTCCAACATCACGTGCAAGGCTATGACGCGTTGTATCTGGCGCTTGCAATCGAGCGCGGCGCCAAGTTGGCAACCACGGATCGCGGGCTTCGCGCCGCCGCCGAACGCGCCGGCGTCGAACTGTTCTGACCCCCAGGGCCTCAGTGCCCCTGCTCCCTCGCCCGCTTGAGCAGCAACGCCCGCTCCCGCTCATTGCTCGTCATCCCGGCCGCGCGCTCGAATTCCACCTTCGCCTCGGCATTGCGCCCGAGCTTGGCCAGCAGATCGGCGCGCACGCTGGGCAGCCAGTGATACTGCTTCAGCGCCGGATCGTCCATCAACTGATCGACCAGCTCCAGCCCCAGCGCCGGGCCGAAGGCCATGGACAGCGCCACCGCGCGGTTGAGCTCCACCACCGGCGACGGATGCCGGATCGCCAGCGCTTCGTAGAGCGCGGCGATGCGTGTCCAGTCGGTGTCCTCGGCACGATGCGCCCGCGCGTGGCAGGCCGCGATCGCCGCCTGCAGCGCATAGGGGCCGAGCCCGCGCCCTTCGCCGGACTGGGTCGCCAGCTCGTCGGCCTTCGTCAATGCCGCGAGCCCGCGCCGGATCAGCAGGCCGTCCCAGCGCGCCCGGTCCTGCTCCAGCAACAGCACCGGCTGGCCCTGCTCGTCGACGCGCGCCGCGGCGCGCGAGGCCTGCAGCTCCAGCAGCGCCTGCAGGCCGTGCGCCTCGGACGCCTGAGGCGCCAGGTTGACCAGCATGCGCGCCAGCCGCAGCGCCTCGTCGCAGAGGTCCTTGCGCATCCACTGCTCGCCGCTGGTCGCCGTGTAGCCCTCGTTGAAGATCAGGTAGATCACCTCCAGCACCGAGCCGAGCCGCTCCGCCAGCAGCGCGCCGCGCGGCAGGTCGAAGGGCACGCGGGCCTCGCCCAGCGTGCGTTTGGCGCGGACCAGCCGCTGCGCCACCGTCGGCTCGGATTGCAGGTAGGCCCGCGCGATCTCCGCGGTCGACAGGCCGGCGACGAGCTTCAGCGTCAGCGCCACGCGCGCCTCCAGGCTCAGCACCGGATGGCAGGCGCAGAACATCAGCCGCAGCACGTCGTCGCCGATCTCGCGGGCGGCGCGGTCCTCGTCCAGGGTGTTGACGAAGTCGGGCACGATCATGGCCTCGCGCGCATCGAGCTCATGGCCGAGTTGCTCCAGCTTGTCGCCGCTCAGCTTCGCGTGCCGCAGCCGGTCCAGCGCGCGGTGCTTGGCGGTGGTCATCAACCAGGCGCCCGGCTTGTCCGGCAGTCCTTGCTGGGGCCAGGTCTCCAGCGCCGCCACCAGCGCGTCCTGCGCCAGTTCCTCGGCCAGCGACACGTCGCGCGTCAGCCGCGCGACGGCGCCGATGATCTTGGCCGATTCCAGACGCCAGACCGTCGAGATCGCGCGATGGATGTCCTCGGGCATGAAGGGCTCGATTCGAAAGGAAGGGTTTCGGGCGGGGCCGCCTCAGGCGCCCGGGAATTGCGTGATGTCCATGTACATCAGCTCCCACATGTGCCCGTCCGGATCGGCATAGGCCTGGGAGTACATGAAGCCCATGTCCTGCGGCTCGCGCGGCACCGTGCCGCCAGCGGCGACAGCCTTGGCGATCAGCTCGTCCACCTGCGCGCGGCTCTCGCAGGACAGGCAGGTCAGCACTTCCGTCGACGCGTGCGCGTCCGAGATCGCTCGCGGCGTGAAAGTCTGGAAGAAGGATTCCACCAGCAGCATCGCGTAGATGTCATCCGAGATGATCATCGACAGCGCCTGCTCGTTCGAGAACTGCGGATTGAACTCGTAACCCATCGCGCTGTAGAAGCGCCGGGTGCGCTCGATGTCCTTGACGGGCAGGTTCACGAAGATTTGTTGGTGACGCATGGAAGGCTCCTGAAAGCGTTGAGGAAGGAATGGAATGGGGCGAGTGGAGGGGAGGGCGACGAGTCCGGAGGATCGCCGCCCGTTCGAGCGGCCGATCAGTCCCCGAGCCCGATCGCGCGGAAGCGGTTCATCGATTCGGCGGCACCGACCTCCTCGATCTCCTTGACGCGGCGGATCTCGATCTCGGCGGCGACGCGCCGGCCGTGCGGCGCCGGGAAGCGGCGCGACCATTCCAGTGCCTCCTCGCGGGATCGCACCTGGATCACGGTGAAACCGGCGATCAGTTCCTTGGTTTCGGCGAAGGGACCGTCGACGATGCGTCGCGTGCCGTCGGCGGCGTGCTGGACGCGCCAGCCCTCGCGGCTGGGGTGCAGTCCCATGCCCTCGAGCAGCACGCCGGCGCGGGCCAGCTCCTCGTGAAAGGTCGCCATCTCATCGATCAGCGCCTCGGTCGGCGCGTCGCCGGCCTCGGAGCCGGGTGTCGCCTTGATGATGATCATGTATCGCATCGGGTTCTCCTGGGGCCGCCCTGGACACGGGGCGGCTACACAGGCACGACGATGCGGACGCCGGGATTTCGACACCCCCGGCCCCTGCGGCGCAAAAAAACCGTCCGCTCAGGACGCCTTCGATTCCTCGTAACACGGCACCAGGGTGCGCACCTCCACGGTGGCCCATTCGGCCGCCGGGCATTCGCGGGCGATCGCGAGGGCCGCCTCCAGCGTGTCCACGTTCAGCCAGAAGAACCCGCCGACCATCTCCTTGGCCTCGGCGAAGGGGCCGTCGATCGTGGCGACCCGCCCCTCGCGCTTGCTGACGCGGGTCGCGCCGTTGACGGATTGCAGCGACTGCGCGGCGCGCAGCAGGCCCTGCGCGGCCAACTGCTCGGCGAAGGCGGTCATCTCGGCATAGACCTGGCGGCCTTGCTCGGGCGTGCGCGCCTCGCGCTGGCCGACCGGTTCGTTGATCAACAGGATGTAGCTCATGGAGGTCTCCGATGCGGATGCCGAAAATCGCCACGTGGCGCGGCGGTCGCGGGCCATTTGACACCAGCCCCCCCGCTCCCTGCCAAAGGTCAGTCCCTGCTGGCGGTCGGGGCTTGCGTCGATCCGCGCCGCCGGCTGTCGATCCGTCGTTTCCCGGTCCGGGGCGTCCGGACCGGCTCCCTACACTGCGCCGCATGAGCTTCCCGAACGATTCCCGCCCCCTCTGGCGCGACCCGCGCCGGCTCCGCGCCTCCTGGCAGTCCTGGATCAGCGTGGAGGCCCAGCCCAGCGGGCCGCAGTGGCTGCAGTGGGTGTGGACGCTGCTGTTCTCCGCCACGCTGGCGATCGGCTTCACGGTGCTGAGCTTCGTGCTCAACGCGCGCGTGGCCCGGTGGGGAAGCCTGGACGCGTGGCTCTTCTGGTACGGCAAGAACCTGACGGTCTGCCTCGTCATCGGCGTGTTGATCCAGATCCTGTTCACGATCCTGATCCCGCGGGTCGGCGGCCGGCCGGGCATCCTGCGCTGGCCGGCCTGGCGGCGGACGGCGTTCTTCTCGGGCGTGCCGATGCTCGGCGTGCTGCTCGGCTGGGTCCCCGGCATGTGGCTGGCCGGCCTGGGGGCCTGGGTGCGGCTGGACTTCAACCAGGGCGGCAAGGTGCTGCTGTTCACCGCGATCCTGTCGCTGGGCATCACGCTGGTGCTGCATTTCTGGTTCGACGCGAAGAAGCGCGAGATCGTCGCCGAGCGCCGCGCCACCGAGGCCCAGTTGCGCCTGCTGCAAGGCCAGATCGAGCCGCACTTCCTGTTCAACACGCTGGCCAACGTGCATTCGCTGATCGACTACGACGCACCGAAGGCCAAGGCGATGCTGGGCGCGTTCACCGCCTACCTGCGCGCCTCGCTCGGCGGCCTGCGGCGCGAGAGCGGCCCGCTGGAGGACGAGCTGGCGCTGGCCGACGCCTACCTGCGGGTGCTGCACACCCGCATGGAGGACCGGCTGCGTTTCGAGATCGACGCCAGCGAGGAAGCCCGGCGCGTGCCGCTGCCGCCGATGCTGCTGCAGCCGCTGGTGGAGAACGCCGTGCATCACGGCCTGGAGCCCAAGATCGAGGGCGGCACCGTCCGCGTGCGCGCCGAGCTGCAAGGCGGCGGCCTGCGCGTGGAAGTCCTGGACGACGGCATCGGCCCCGGTGCCTCGCGGCGCGGCGGCAATGGCATGGCGCTGGCCAACCTGCGCGAACGGCTCTTCGCGCATTACGGCGATCGCGCCACGCTGACCCTGACCGCCGCCGACCCCGGCTGCCGCGTCACCCTGTGGCTGCCCCTGGACGCTTGAGCGCCCGAGTGCCGCCCCTCTTTTCCCCATTCCTTCACGAGCGCGACATGACCTCGACCTCCGCCTCCCGGCCCACCGCCCTGATCGCCGACGACGAACCGCACCTGGCCCGCGCGCTCGCGGCCCAACTGGCGGAGGTCTGGCCCGAGCTGACCATCGTCCACGTGGCCCGCAACGGCCAGGAGGCGGCCGAACAGATCGCGGCGCTGCGGCCGGATCTGGCCTTCCTCGACATCCAGATGCCCGGCCTGACCGGGCTGGAAGTCGCCGAGGGCATCGAGGGCGCGACGCGGGTCGTCTTCGTCACCGCCTACGACCAGTACGCGGTGCAGGCCTTCGAGCAGGAGGCGATCGACTACGTCCTCAAGCCGGTGGAGGCGGACCGGCTGACGCGCGCCGTGGATCGCGTCCGGCGGGCCCTGGCGAAGACCGTGACGGCCGACGGGGCCAATGAAGCCACTGGGGCAGACGGCGACGCCGGGCTCGATGCGCGGCTGCTGGCGGCGCTGCAGCGCCTGCAACCGCCGGTGGCGACGACGACGGGTCCGCTGCGCTGGGTGCGCGCGATGCAGGGCGACCTGACGCATCAGATCCCCGTCGACCAGGTGATGTTCTTCCGCGCCGATGACAAGTACACCTGCGTCCAGACCGCCACGGCCGAGTACCTGATCCGCACGCCGATCCAGGAGCTGGCCGCCCAGCTCGACGGCGAGCGCTTCTGGCAGGTGCACCGCTCGACGATCGTGAACCTGGATTACGTCGCCGGCACGCGGCGCGACGACCTGAGCCGGCTGTTCGTGCGGGTGCGCGGGCATGCGAGCGAGCTGCCCGTCAGCCGCGCCTACGTGCATCTGTTCAAGGCGATGTGACGCCGCGTTTTCGCGGGGGCGGCCTACACTGCCGGTCTCATGCAGTCGCTGGACCCCCGCTCGATCACTGTCATGACCGCGTTGATGGCGGCGGTGATGGGGGCCGTGCTGCTGGGCATGCGCCGCAACTACCCGTCGGGCATCCAGGGCCTGCTGCTCTGGGCGCTGGCGCCGATGGCCTGCGCGGCGTCGGCCGGCGTCTACGCGGCGCACGGCTTGTTGCCGGAGATCCTCATCGCTCAGACCGGCAACGCGCTGCTGCTGACCGGCTGCGGGCTGTTCTATTTCGGGACGCAGCGTTTCCTGGAGCGGCCGGTGACCTGGCGCTTCTGGGGCGGGATCGCGCTGCTCAGCCTGGCGCTGCTGACGTGGTTCTTCATCCGACCCGACTACCGCGTCCGCATGGTCTTGTTCACCGGGACCATGACGGCCTGCGTGCTGGCGCATGCCCGGCTGCTGTTGTGGCACGGCGCGCGCACCGAACGGGGGTTCGCGGCGTGGCTGTGCATCGCGACGCTGCTGCTGCAGGCCGTCGTGCTGGTGCTGCGCGGCGCGGCGACGTTCTGGGTCGACACCGCCGATGCCTCGCGTTTCACGCCGACCTTCGTGCAGAACGCCTACATCGCCAGCTATTGCTTCAGCGTGCTGCTGCTCAGCGTGGGCGTGCTGCTGATGTCCAGCGAGCGCGTCCGGCAGGAGTTCGAGCTGCTCGCCACGCGTGACGTGCTGACCGGCGCGCTGACGCGGCGCGCGCTGCTGCAGGCCGGCGGCGAGGAGTTCGACCGCTGGCGCCGCTACGAGCATCCGCTGTCGCTGCTGCTGCTCGACCTCGACCACTTCAAGCAGGTCAACGACCGCCACGGACATCTGGTCGGAGACCGGGTGCTGGCCGGATCGGCCGCGGCGATCCGGGCGGCGCTGCGCGGCACCGACCGGCTGGGCCGCTACGGCGGCGAGGAGTTCGTCATCCTGCTGCCGTCGACCGGCGCCGACGCGGCGCGGGCCTCCGCCGAGCGCGTGAGGACGGCGCTGCTCGCGCACGAGCCGGCGCCCGGTGTTCCGCCGTGTTCAGCGAGCATCGGCGTGGCCTGGGCGCAGCCCGGAGACACCAGCCTGGACACGCTGCTCGCGCGTGCGGACGTGGCGCTCTATCGCGCGAAAGCGAACGGGCGGAACCGGGTCGAGTGACGGCCGGTCGCCGACGATCCGGCCTCCAGCGACTCGCCCCCGGCGGCGCGGACGTCGTTCCTCACTTGAAGAACCAGTACCCCACCGCGATCGCGCCCACGAGCCCGACCAGGTCGGCCAGCAGGCCGCAGGTCAGCGCATAACGCGTCTTCTTGATGTTCACGCTGCCGAAGTAGACGGCCAGCACGTAGAACGTCGTCTCGGTCGAGCCCTGGATGATCGCGGCCAGCTTGCCCTCGAAGCTGTCGACGCCGTAGGTCTTGAGCACGTCCACCATCAGGCCGCGCGCGCCGCTGCCCGACAGCGTCTTCATCAGTCCGATGGGCAGCGCCGGCACGAAGTCGGTGGGCAGGCCCAGCGCGCCGACGCCGGCGGCGATGCCGCGCACGATGTAGTCCATGCAGCCGGTGGTGCGGAACACCGAGATCGCCACCAGGATCGCCACCAGGTACGGAATGATCTGCACCGCGACGCCGAAGCCCTCCTTGGCGCCCTCGACGAAGGACTCGTAGACGTTGATGCGGCGCCAGGCGCCGACGGCGATGAACGTCACGATGATGCTCAGGATCACGCCGCTGCCCAGCAACCCGATGTACTGCGACATCTGCTCCGGCGGATAGCTGTGCAGCCAGCCGAAGACGGCGGCCATGATCGCGATGAAGCCGCCGACGAACACCAGCACCGGCGCGCTGAACAGGTTGATGCGCTGCACCCAGGCCACCGCGACCAGCCCCGACATGAACGAGATGAAGGTCGCGACCAGCGTCGGCAGGAAGATGTCCGCGGCGTTGAAGCCGACCAGCCCCTGGTCCACCGCCATCGCCTGGCGGATCGCGATCACCGAGGTCGGGATCAGCGTGATGCCGGCGGTGTTCAGCACCAGGAACATGATCATCGCGTTGCTGGCGGTGTCCTTGCGGGGATTGAGCTCCTGCAGCTCCTTCATCGCCTTCAGGCCCAGCGGCGTGGCGGCGTTGTCCAGGCCGAGCATGTTGGCCGAGAAGTTCATCACCATCGAGCCGCCGGCCGGATGACCGCGCGGCACCTCCGGGAAGATGCGGCCGAAGAAGGGCCCCATCGCGCGGGCGAACAGCTGGATCACGCCGGCGTTCTCGCCGATCTTCATGATGCCCAGCCACAGGCTCATCACCCCGACCAGCCCGAGCGAGATGTCGAAGCCCGTCTTGGCGGTGTCGAAGATGCCGGTCAGCACCTGCGTGAAGATCGTCAGGTCCCCTTGCAACAGACGCACGAGGGCCACCGCGAAGCCGATCAGGAAGAACCCGATCCAGATGAAGTTGAGAACCATGGGGGCGGATTATTCCGGCACCGCGCGGCGCCGGCCGCCGGACTCGGGATTGCGAGCATCACCTTGTGGGGGCGGGTCATAACCGGCGACGCCGGCGGACGGCCGTGGCCGGAGCGCGGATGACACGACTCGGACCCGTCGCGCGTGCGCCGATCGCGGGCGGTGCCGGGACGCGCGAGCCCCGGTTGGAGCCATTGAGCCCGCGGGGGGGCTCTCGAAGAATGGACCTGCCCTTCTCGCCATGAAGGGTTGGAGTTCCGCATGATCGATCTTGTCTCCCGCCCTCTCCCGGCCATCGGCCGACGTTTCCTTGCCACGCCGCGCCGGACCGCCTGCTGGGTGGCAGCCGCCTTGCTGAGCACGTCGCTCGCGGTGAGCGCATCCACCGACGCGAGGTGGCCCGCGCCCTCGGCGCGGCTCTATCGCATCCCGGCCTGGGCCTTGGGCGATGACAGCTGCTCCGCGACCCTGATCACGCCACGCGTCGCGCTGACGACCTACTACTGCGGCGGCCCGGCCGTGCTGCCCGGAGGCAGCGGCCGTATCACCTTCGCGCAGCGCAGCACTGGACGGTCGTTCGAAGGCCGACTGGTGAACGACCCGCAGCTTCAGGCCGCGCCTCCTGCAGGGCTGTTGATGATCGTCTTCGATCAGGCCTCCGAGGCGCGAGCCGCGGTCGCGGCCGGCCGGGCCTCACCACCGGCCGAGGCGGCATCGCAGCCCTTGCGCTCATCGGGAGCGCCGGTGGCGAGTTATCGCCGCGAGGCCCGGTTGCTCCGAGACCCAACCGGCGCCAGGCGCGATGACCGCCGCGCGGGCACCCGCGTCTATGCCTATGGACCGCGGTCCGTGCAATGGCGCTCCGGCACGGGCCCCACGGTTCACCTCGGCTATCAGCTGGTGGCCGGGGACGGGCAGTTGCAGCGTGTGGGCGCCCCCGCCGACATGCCCTTGACCTACCGTTCGCTGGCGTACTTGCGCAGTTCGGAGCCGGGGCGTTTCCTGACCACTGCGCGGCCGTGGGCGAGCGGCGACGATCTGCTGGGCGTGGCGACGACCTTGGCGCTGGGCGGCCGCGACGCGGCGGCGGCCGACGAATGGCTGCTGCCGCTGGTCGGCAGCGCCGCCGACGGCATCACGCGGCACGCGCTCCCGTCGCCCACGCCGCAGCGTCCGACGGTCGAGCCGCCGTTCGTTCGGGCGGACAGCGGCGCGGGGCTGATGGCGACGCGTCCGCGTCCGTCAGATGAGTTCTACGTGCCCGGCGCGCTGGTGGGTTTGTCGACGGCGCCAGGCCATTTGCACATTCGACTGGTCAGGCACTGGCCGGACGTCCATCGCGTCATGCTGGCCGAGGGCCTGCGCGACGATGCCGCCCATCTCGCGCGTCGAGTCCTCGCGCTCAAGACCTGGGAGCAAGGCGGACGAGGGGTTCCCGGGGATGTGTATGGCCGGCGCGATGCCGTCACCGGCGAGCAGCGCTTCTATCGGCTGCGTGCGCTCTCGGCCGACGGAACCTACTGGAGCCTGCCTGACGACGACGCCGACAACGTGTGGTGGGAGTCGCTGGGGACCGCGCTGCCGACGCGACATGAGGTCTTGAACTGGCGCCCACCTGGGGCGTTCCCGTCCACGGCCCCGTCAATGCCGGCGACCGACTCGGCGGAAGGCCCCGAGTCTGCAGGGACGAATGAGTCGGGGCACGGAGTGCAATCATGAAGTCGAAGCAATCCACCTGCTCGACATGTCCTCCGACGGGGCACGCGCGCAGGCGTGGCCGGCATGCTCGGCCTGGCGATGACGTGCGGCGCCAACGCCGATCCGAACCCCGAGGCGGATGTCCCGCTCTGGGCGTTTGGCAACGGCAGTTGTGCCGGTACGCTGCTCACGTCGCGCGTTGTGCTGAGCCACGCCGCATGCTTTGCAGAACTCGGCGTGGCCGGGTCCGGCGAGCCGCCGACCTTCAAGCCTCGTGGCGACATGAAGCAGATTCGGACGGGGACGACTCATCCCGGCAAGGTGGTGCAGGACAGCCTGGATGCGGCGAAGGTGCTTCGCGCGGACCCGGCGCCTCTGGCATCGCTGCTGTTGGACGAGCCCGTCCGCGCGCCCAAGGCGGGCGATGCTGGAAACCGCAAGGAGAAGCGCTTTGTCAGGATTCCCACCTACCGCTTCGAACAACGCTTGTTGAGGGACGTTCCGCTTTCGGCAACGACCGGGGCGGATGCCCCGACGCTGGGTACTCGCCTGAGTTTCTATAGAGGGAGCTTCAACACCTACGGTGCAACCGCCTATCGACATGCGACCTACGACTACTACTGGGACGTGGCGCTTGACGAGCGAGGGTGGGGGTTTGTGGACCGTTCGTCCTTGTCTGAGCGTCCTTTGGTGTATCGCTCGGTGAGTCGCATCCGGCAGCAGGAGCCAGAGCGCTTCATAGGCGATGTTCCGCGCTTGACGCGCTCATCGGGGAGGGCCACCTCCCCGCCAACGTCCGAGGAGAAGGAGGGCGTGCGGTCGCTGCTGAGCCGCTATCACTTGGGAGGCCTGCTCCGCGCGCAATTCGGTACGCCCGTGATGCCGGACCGGGCCGTGGATGATCGGGTCATCGCCATCGTGGGCATGGGCAAGGATCGAACGCCGGTGCATCTGCGTCCCCACCGGGGTTCCATCACCGGCACCTACGGTGTCAGAGTCATGCCTCCCTTCCAATCTGGAGACAACGGCGCCGGATTGCTGGCGTGGCACGACAAGTCGGGCAAGGACTTGCTGGTGGGCGTCGTGAGCGGCGGTGCTGCACTTCATTCGCGGATGAGCGCCCATTGGCCATGGGTGTATCGGATGCTCATGAAGGACGGTCTGTCGAACGACGCCCGCCTGCTCGCGAAGCAGGTGCTGGGCGCACGTAGCGAGGACTGTCCGTCTGCGAAGTTCGGCGAGCTTTGCTTCCGGGTCGCCGAGGCGGGGCAGGCGCCTGCGTTCTTCCGGCGCGTTGCCGAGACGGGCGCTTCGCTGCCAGTGGATGGGCTGGACGGCGAGGATTGGGAGTACCTCGGTACCGAATTGCCTGACCGTCATGCGGCGACGCGGCGCGTGAGCGCTTGGGATTCGGCCGACGCGTCCCAGGCACCGAAACCCGGCGCGACCTACGTGCGGTTCAATGGCAAGAGCAGGGTGGTGGAGTACTTCCAGCGGAAGACGTCCGTGAGGGCGCAGCCGATGGACGAGCTGCCATTGGACGGGCAAGGCAATAACGACTGGCTCTACCTGGGCACGGACCTTCCCTCGGTCCATGGGCGCGCTCTCGTGGATACGGAGCCGGACGACATCGCGCTCACTCCTCCAGGAATCGCTCCCGCACTTCCCGCATCTGCGGCAACGCCGTGACGAAGCGCTCGACCAGGGCCGGGTCGAAGTGCCGGCCCGCCTGCGCCTGCAGGTGCTCCACGGCCTGTTCGATCGGCCAGGCCGGCTTGTAGGGCCGCACGCTGGTCAGCGCGTCGAATACATCGGCGATGGCGACGATGCGCGCCTCGATCGGGATCGACTCGCCGGCCAGCCCTTCGGGATAGCCGCTGCCGTCCCACTTCTCGTGGTGGGCCAGCGCGATGCGCCGCGCCATGCCGAGCAGGCCGGTGGTGTGGTCGCCGAGGATCTCGGCGCCGATGGTCGGATGGCGGCGCATCACCGTCCATTCGGCCTCGGTCAGCGGACCCGGCTTCTGCAGGATCGCGTCGGGGATGCCGAGCTTGCCGATGTCGTGCATCGGTGCGGCATGCAGCAGGTCGTCGGCCTCCTGCTCGGACCATCCGGAGGCCAGCGCCAGCAACTGCGAGTAGTGGCTCATCCGCACGACGTGCCAGCCGGTCTCGTTGTCCTTGTACTCGGCCGCGCGGCCCAGGCGCTGGACGATCTGCAGGCGGGTCTCGCGCAGTTCCTCGGCGCGGACCAGCGACAGGTGGGTGCGCACCCGTGCCCGCACCACCGGCGGACTGATCGGCTTGGCGATGTAGTCGACGGCGCCGGCCTCGAAGCCCTCGGTCTCGTCGCGCGTGTCGGCCAGCGCGGTGACGAAGATCACCGGCGTCTGCCGCGTCGCCGGCTGCGACTTCAGCAGCCGGCAAACGTCCAGGCCGGACAGGCCCGGCATCATGATGTCCAGCAGAATGAGCTGCGGCGATTCCGTCCGCGCCAGCTCCAGCGCCTTGTGCCCGTCGCGCGCGAAGAGCAGCCGATAGTCGTCCTGCAGCACGTGGCGCAGCACTTGCAAGTTGGCCGGCTCGTCGTCGACGAGCAGCAGTTTGGGGCGATGGTCCGCCATCATGGCGCGGCTCCTTCCACCGCTTGCAGGCGCGCCTGATCCTGCTGTTGCTTGAGCGACTGCAGGGCCTGCAGCGCGGCCTCGAAGTCGAAGTCGTCCAGCGCGCGGCCCAGCGCGGCGGTGCGGTCGGGGCCGAGCAGGTCGCGCAAGGCGACGAAGGTCTCGTCGTCGAGCTCGCTGCGGCGCAGCGCGGCGGCCTGTTGGTCGATCAGTCGCTTGAGCGCGGCCGCGTCGGTGCCGCCGCCCTCCGCGCGCGGTGTCGTCGCCGATGCGTTCTCGGGTTCCGGCGTGCCGAAGCCCGAGGGCGCGCCGTCCAGCTCGGCGATCGCGTCGAGGGTGTTCTGCAGCGCGAGCGCCAGGGTGTCGATCTCGGCGGTGAGCGTTTCCTCGCGACCCAGCCGGAGCGACTGCTCCACCGGCAGCGCGGCGGCGAGCAACGCCGGCATCGCCAGGCTGCCGGCCACGCCGCGCCAGCGATGCACCAGGCCGCGCAGCTCGATCCACTGGCGTGCCTGCGTCAGCTGATGCAGCCGCGCGACGCCGCCGCGTTGTTCGTCGGCGAAGCGGCGCAGGCCGCGATGCCAGGCGGTGACGCTGCCCCACAGGCGCAGCCCCTGCTGCCAGTCGAGCTCGCCGGTCACGACGACCGTGTCGGCGCGCCGCGGGGTCGGCGCCGGCCCGGCGGCGTCGGCGGAGCGGGGCGGCTTCAGGCCCAGCACCCGCGCGATCTCGGCGAAGAGCCGCGCCGGCTCCACCGGCTTGACCGCGAAGCCGTCCATGCCGGCGGCCAGCGCCGCCTGGCGGTCCTCTTCCAGCACGCTGGCGGTCAGCGCGACCACCGGCGTGTGGACGCGCCCCTGCGCGATCTCGAAGTTGCGGATGCGGCGGGTGGCGCCCAGGCCGTCCAGGATGGGCATGTGCACATCCATCAGCACCGCGTCGAAACGCTCGTCGGAGAACGCCTTCAGCGCCTGCATGCCGTCGCACGCCAGCGTGACCTGATGGCCTTCGCGGCCCAGGATCAACTGCAGCAGCTCGCCGTTCTGCGCCACGTCGTCGGCCACCAGCAGGCGCAGCGGCGGCAGCGTGACGGTCGACTCCTGCGTGTCGGTGTCGCTGCGCGAGGCCTCGCCCGCCGGCAACGGCAGCCAGACGTGGAAGATGCTGCCCGCGCCGAGCGTGCTCTCGACGGTGATGCGGCCGCCCATGCGCTCGACCAGTTGGCGCGAGATCGTGGTGCCCAGCCCCGTACCGCCGAAGCGGCGCGTCGTCGACGCGTCGGCCTGCGCGAAGGCGTCGAAGATGCGGTCCAGGCGGTCGGCCGCGATGCCGATACCGGAGTCCAGCACCGCCAGATGGATGTGGCCGCCCTCCTGCCGCATCTGCAGCGTGACCTGCCCTTGCTCGGTGAACTTGATGGCGTTGCCGACCAGGTTCAGCAGCACCTGCTGCACGCGCAGCGGATCGCCCTGGAAGAAGCGCGGCTCGGTGTCCGGGTAGTCCAGGTGCAGGCCGAGGTTCTTGCGCTGGGCCAGCAGGCGCAGCGAGTTCAGCGCCTGCTCGCAGACGGTCCGCAGCGAGAAGTCGACGCTCTCCAGCTCCATCGCGCCCTTGTCTAGCTTGGCGGTGTCCAGGATGTCGTTGAGCAGGCCGAGCAGCGAGCGCGCCGAGCCGCGCACCGTCGTCAGGTGGCGGCGCTGCGCGTCGTTCAGCGTGGTGTCGAGCAGCAGCTCGGTGAAGCCGAGGATGGCGTTCATCGGCGTGCGGATCTCGTGGCTCATGTTGGCCAGGAAGGCGCTCTTGGCGGCGGCGGCGGCCTCGGCGCGCTCCTTGGCGTCCTCCAGCTGCAGCTGCAGGCGCTTGGGTTCGGTGATGTCCAGGATCACGCCGTCGATCCATTGCGGCTCGCCGCGCGCGTCGCGCATCGCGCGGCCGCGCTCGGACACCCAGCGCTCGCCGGCGTCGCGGGTGTGGACGCGGTACTCGATCGCATAGGGCTGATCGGCGGCGATGGCCGCGGTGACGGCCGCGTTGACCTGTGCCTGATCGCGGCGGTGGATCAGCGTGGCGAAGTGCTGGCGGCCGGCCAGGAAGTCCTGCGCGGTCCAGCCGGTCAGCGCCTCGACCGCCTCGCTGATGACGACCATGCTCCAGTCGGCGTCCAGCCGGCAGCGGAAGGTCACGCCGGGGCTGTTCTCGATCAGCGTGCGGTACTGGGTCTCGCTGTCGCGCAGGGCCCTCTCCATGACCAGCATGCGACCGCGCTCGTCGACCAGCTCGCGGTTCAGGCGGCGCAGCACCAGCAGGCCGTTGGCGCCGGCGGTGATGGCACTGATCGCCAGCGCCATCACGGTGACGGCCAGCGCCAGCCAGCCGGCGTCCTCGATGCTGGTGTTGCACGGACCGTCGGCCAGGCCGACGAAACGCGCCGCGCCCATGGCCGTGTAATGCATGCCCGCGATCGCGCAACCCATCACCAGGCCGCCGAGGGCGATCGCCAGGAATCGGTTCAACCGATTGGCCAGGCCGAAGCGGATCCACAACGCCAGCATCGCCAGCAGCACCGCCACGACGATCGAGGCGGCGAACCACAGCGGGTCGTAACGCAGCGCGACGGACATCTGCATCGCCGCCATGCCGGTGTAATGCATCGCGCCGATGCCGGCGCCCACCAGCACGCCGCCGACGACCAGGCGCCAGCGGTCCAGCGTGTGACGCGCCAGCAGCGCCAAGGCGACCCACGACGCCGCCAGCGCCGGCACCATCGAGGCCGCGGTGATCGTGGCGTCGAAGCTGACCCGGGCGCACAGCTCGAAGGCCAGCATGCCGATGAAGTGCATCGCCCAGATGCCGCCACCCATCGCCAGCGCGCCGGTCGCCAGGATCACCTGACGATGCCAGCCCGCGGATCGCTTGGCCATGCCCGCGACCTGCAGCGCCAGCCCGGACGTCAGCGACGCCACCGTCAGCGACAGCAACACCAGCGGCCACGCGTAGCTGCCGGTCAGCAGCAGCGTCGGCGCGCCGTCTCGGAATAGGAAAAACTGCGGCAGAACCGCGGTGAGTTCGGACACGGGGAGGACGTGGGAACGGGGGAGGGGGAGGCCGTCACCCGGACAGAAAATACGAAACCGTCATGGTGAGGCCAAGCGGTCGGGGGTAAGCGGCACAAATGCGCGGGAAGTCCGGCTCAAATGCAAGCGCCCCGTCGTTGCGGGGCGCTATGCGTAACGGTGCACGACGTCGGAGGCGGGCCGGAGCAGGGCGCGGGTTGCGCAGGGGCCTCGACTGCCGCCTTCAGGGCGCGGGTCCGCCCGGGTCACGAGGGCTCTCTCCAGGACCCTCAAGCCCTGCGCGGACCCCCGCTGTATCGCGTTCTTCGGGAGAGGACCGAGCGGTACCCCACGGCCACCTTCAGGGCACGGGCCCGCCCGGGGCACGAGGGCTCCCTCCAGGACCCTCAAGCCCGGCGCAGACCCCGGCCGCACCGCCTTCCTCGGGAGAGGATCGAGGTGGGCGTGCCGGGTCTCTCGGGGTCAGAACGCCGGGACGACGGCGCCCTTGTACTGGGTCTGCAGGAAACGCTTGACGGCGTCGGACTGAAGCGCGGCGGCGAGCTTCTTCACGGCGGGCGCGTTCTGGTTGTCGTCACGGGTGACCAGCCAGTTGGCGTACGGCGACTCACCGCCTTCGATCGCCAGGGCGTCCTTGGCCGGGTTGAGCTTGGCCTCGAGCGCGTAGTTGGTGTTGATCAGCGCCAGGTCCACCTGCGGCAGGATGCGCGGCAGCGTGGCGGCCTCGATCTCGCGGAACTTCAGCTTCTTGGGGTTGCCGGCGATGTCCTTGGTGGTGGACAGGATGTTGGTCTTGTCCTTGAGCGTGATCACGCCGGCCTTGTCGAGCAGCAGCAGCGCGCGGCCGCCGTTGGTCGGGTCGTTGGGGATCGCGACGGTGCCGCCCTCGGGCAGCGCGGCCAGGGTCTTGTGCTTGGTCGAGTAAGCGCCGAACGGCTCCACGTGCACCGCCGCCACGGCGACCAGATGCGTGCCCTTGCCCTTGTTGAATTCGTTCAGGTAGGGCTTGTGCTGGAAGAAGTTGGCGTCCAGGCGCTTCTCCGCCACTTGCACGTTGGGCTGGACGTAGTCGGTGAAGACCTTGACCTCCAGCTCCACGCCCTGCCTGGCCAGCTCGGGCTTGATCAGGTTCAGGATCTCGGCGTGCGGCACCGCGGTGGCGGCGACGGTCAGCTTCTCGGCCGAGGCGGTACCGGCGGCGGCCAGCGACAGGGCCGCGATGGCGGCGGTGAACAGCTTCTTCATGCTCAAACTCCTCTGAAGGGTCGGATCGCGCTGCCGGCGGCGGCGATCCTTGTGATGACCGCGGGCCGGTCAGGGCCGCGCGGCGGGCAAGCGGGGAAGGCTCGGGTTCGGGTGGGACGACTGGTGACGTCCGGTCAACGGTGGGACACGCGCTGGACCAGCCAGTCGCCCAGCATCTGCAGCAGTTGCACCAGCACCAGCAGCAGCACGACGGTGACGACCATGACCTCGGTCTGGAAGCGCTGATAGCCGAAGCGGATCGCCAGGTCGCCCAGGCCGCCGCCGCCGATCACGCCGGACATCGCCGTGTAGCCGACCAGCGTGATCGCGGTCACTGTCAGCGCGGACAGCAGGCCGGGCAAGGCCTCCGGCAGCAGCGCCTGCCAGACGATCTGGCGCGTGCTGGCGCCCATCGCCTGGCCGGCCTCGACGATGCCGCGGTCGACGCCGCGCAGCGCGGTCTCGACCAGCCGCGCCAGGAACGGCGTCGCGCCGACGACCAGCGGCGGGATCGCGCCGGCCACGCCCAGCGACGTGCCGGTGACCAGCAAGGTGAACGGGATCAGCACGATCAGCAGGATGACGAATGGGAGCGAGCGCAGCACGTTCACCACCAGCGACAGCAGCGCATACAGCTTCGGCGACGAGACCAGCCGGCCCCGGTCGAACAGGTAGAGCGCGATGCCCAGCGGCAAGCCGAGCAGCGTGGTGAAGCACAGCGATCCGCCCAGCATCAGCAGCGTGTCGCCGCCGGCGGAGGCGATCTCGGCCCAGTCGATCGCGCGCAGCGTGTCGAGCAACGTGGTGGTGGCGCTCATGCCCGCAGCTCCTCGATCTGCACGCCGCGCTCGGCCAGCAGCCGTCGCGCGGTGGCCTGGTCGCCGCCGCTGATCGCGATCGTCAATTGGCCGTAGGGCTCGCGCTTGATGCGGTCGATGCGGCCGGCCAGGATGCCGAAGTCCAGGTTGGCCTGGCGGGCCACCTCGCCCAGCAGCGGCTCATAGGTCCGCTCGCCGAAGAAGGTCAGCCGCCACAGGCTGCCGGCGACGTGGGCGTGATCGTCGTTCTGGTCACCCTCGTCGACATGTTCCGCGGCCAGCACGAATCGCCGGGCCGTGGCCGAGCGCGGATGCAGGAAGACCTGCGCCACCGGCCCCTGCTCGACGATGCGGCCGTCCTCCAGCACCGCCACGCGGTCGCAGACGCGGCGCACCACGTCCATCTCGTGGGTGATCAGGACGATGCTCAGCCCGAGCTCCTCGTTGAGCTCGGCCAGCAGATCGAGGATCGCGCGCGTGGTCTCGGGGTCGAGGGCGCTGGTGGCCTCGTCGCACAGCAGCACCTGCGGGTCCAGCGCCAGCGCGCGGGCGATGCCGACGCGTTGCTTCTGGCCGCCGGAGAGCTGGGCCGGGTACTTGTCCGCCTGATCGGCCAGCCCGACGCGCGCCAGCAGCGCCTGCACGCGCGGCCCGATGCGGGCGGCGTCCCAGCCGGCGATGCGCAGCGGCCAGGCGACGTTCTGCGCCACGGTGCGCGACGCCAGCAAGTTGAAGTGCTGGAAGATCATCGCGATCTTCTGCCGCGCGGCGCGCAGCCCGGCGGCGTCCAGCGCCTGCAGGTCCCGCCCGGCGACCGACACGCGGCCGCTGTCGGGCCGCTCCAGCAGGTTGATCACGCGCAGCAGCGTGCTCTTGCCCGCCCCCGAGGCGCCGATGATGCCGAACACCTCGCCCGCCTCCACGCGCAGATCCACGCCTTGCAGCGCCGGCACGCGGCGGCCGTCGACTTCGTAGGACTTGTGCAGCTGTTCGAGTTGGATCACGGAGACATGAAGGGCGCTGGCGACCGATGCCGGCGTGCGCCTCTTTGGGGCGAAAAGCCGTGATCCTTAGGGATTACCCGGGAAATGGCAAGCAATGAATGCTTATATGCATATGCCGACCCGCCAATGCAACGTTTTCGCATATGGAGGAGGGCGCCTTCGCGGCGGGGATGCAATGCGGCGCGGCTTGCCGGTCGTCGCGGCCACGTCGTCCGCGCGTGATCGATCTGATGTCGATCCGCGGCGCGGTGGCCTCGGCGCCCGCCTTTGGTGGTGGCGCCTCGCTCAGCCGGGCAGCGGGAGCGAGGCCAGCTCGCGGATCAATTCGGCGATGTTGTTGCGCAGCGCCGCCTCGGTGGCGATGCGCAGCTGCTCGGTCGGGTTGAGGCTGTCGTCGATGCCGGCCTTCTGCGTCGTGCGCAGCACCCGTTGGTAGAGCACGTTGCCACCGCCGGCGGCCCGCTCGCTCAGGGTGTAGCGCACGGCGATCGCGACCTCCGGCCCCATCGGCACGTTGGGCTGCGCCAGCGCCAGCACCTCGACCTTGAGCTGGAAGCGGCCCGTCTCCGGCACGTCGGGCATCAGGCCCAGGCGGCGCAGCGACTCCTGATAGGCCTGGTTCAGGCTCATCGCGTTGAAGCGCGTGCCCCACCAGCGCGAGGTTTCCTGACCGCCGGTCACCGGCAGCAGGTCGATGTTGCGACGCAACTGCGGGCTGATCCAGGACCGCAGCTGCAGCGAGTCCATGTCGGTCAGCGACGATTCCAGCGGCCGGGCCGGCGCGCCGCAGCCCGCCACCAGCGCGCAAGCGCAGGCCGCGGCGGCAAGCAGCGCCAGCGGCGCGGAGCGGGCGGGCAGAGCGGGGCGACGGTCGATCATGGCGGGCATCTTGCCTCCGGGAAGAACGGGGCGATCGTCGGAAGTGGGCGGCATTCCCGGCCCAACGTTCAGGCAACGACCGGGTCAAGACCGGACAAGGGCGACGCGACCGCGCCTCGACGGGCGGCCGGCCGCTCAGAGCCGCCGATGCTGCAGCGCCGGCAGTTGCGAGCGGACCTGCGCGATGCGCGCGGGATCGAGCCGCGCCAGCGCCAGCCCTTCGCCCTCGGGCAGGCAGGCCAGCACCTCGCCCCAGGGGTCGACGACCATGCTGTGGCCCCAGGTGCGGCGGCCGTTCTCGTGGGTGCCGCCCTGCGCGGCGGCGATCACGTAGGCCTGGTTCTCGACCGCGCGGGCACGCAGCAGCAGTTCCCAGTGCGCCTGGCCGGTGGTGTGGGTGAACGCGGCCGGCACGCTGATCAGGTCCAGCGGCGCCTGTCCGGCGCTGAAGCTCATCGCGCGGTAGAGCTCCGGGAAGCGCAGGTCATAGCAGATCGACAGGCCCACGCGCAGCGACGGGCCGCCGCCGGGCATCGCCGCGTCCAGCGTGACCGGCGCCTCGCCGGCTTCGAGCACGCGGGCCTCGTCGTAGCGCTCACGGCCGTTGTCGTAGCAGAAGAGGTGGAGCTTGTCGTACCGCGTGACCAGCGAGCCGTCCGGCGCGAAGACGCAGGTGGTGTTGCGCACCCGGTCGGCCGGGATCGGCGCGCCGGCGATGGCCATCGGCAGCGTGCCGCCGAGGATCCAGACGCCGTGCTCGCGGGCGGCGCGGCTGAGCATGCCCTGGATGGGCGCGTCCAGGTCGCCGGGGCGCTCGGCGAAGGGCAGCTTGTCGGTGTCCTGGTGGCCCATCAGGCAGAAGTACTCGGGCAGCGACACCAGCGCCGCGCCTTGCCGCGCGGCTTGCGCGATCCAGTGGCCGGCGCGCGCGAGGTTGGCCTCCAGCGACGTGCCGGAGACCATCTGGACGGCGGCGACCGTGACCGGCGCGCCCGCGGTGGCCGGGGCGCCCGAGGCGTGCGAGCCAGGGCCGGCGCCAGTGGATTGCGGAGAAGCGGAACTCATTGGACGGACTCCCCTTGCGCGGTCGACGTGCCGTTGTAGTTGCCCTGCGGTTGCGCGCGGCGCGGCAGCTGCTCGATGCGTGGATCGGACCAGGTGCCGGTGACGCGGAACTCCTCGGTGTTGGCCGCGACGATCGGCTTGCGCAGCAGCCACTGGGCCAGGAACGCGCCCAGGCCGATGGCCGGGTTGATCGCGGCATAGGCCAGCGCGGCACCGCCGGCGTTGATCTCGGGCAGGACCAGCACGTGCAGGTCCTGCGTCTCGGCCGCCAGGTCGGCGGTGCCTTCCATCATGACCGCCGCCTGCAGGCCGCGCATGCGCAGGTTGTCGCTGCGGGCCACGCCCTTGGCGATGCGGATGTCGCCGATGACGTTGTCGAAGGCGAAGCCCTCCGAGAACACGTCGCGGAAGTCCAGCATCAGGCGCCGCGGCAGCGATTGCAGGCTCAGCACGCCGAGCAGCCGGCCGACGCCGGGCTCGGCCTTCAGGAACTGGCCCGAGTCGATCGAGACGTTCAACTGGCCGTTCATGCTCGCGTAGTCGGGCGAGAGCGGCGAGCCCTGCCAGGACACCTTGCCGGTCAACTGCCCCTTGCCGCCGCGCAGGACCTGGCCCTGGCCGAGCCGCTCCAGCAGCTTGCCGGCGTCCGCCACGTCGAGCTTCCAGTCCAGGTCGGTGCGGCGCGGGGCGCGGCCGGGCTCCGGCGCCCACTGGCCGGCGGCGGTCAGCGTCGCGTCGGGGCTCTTGAGCAGCAGCTTGTTGAGCTTCCAGTCGCGTGCGTCGCTCTGCTGCTGCGCGTCGATCTCAAGCCGGCCCAGGTGCTTGCCGCGCAGCTCGAAGTCGTCGACGACGATGTCCAGCGCCGGCACCGAGCGCGGCTGCTTGTCCAGCAGTTGCTCGACCGAATCGGCGTCGCTCTTGGGCACCGACAGGCGGGTCAGCCGCGCGAAGACGCGGCCCGGCTGGCCAGCCTTGGCCGCGCGCACCTCGATGACGCCGCTGAGCTGTTCCGCGTCGCCCGAGACGCGCCAGCCCGCGCCCGCGCTGTCGCGCGAAACGGCGGCGTTGACGCGGTTGAGCGTGCGGCCGGCCGCTTGCAGCGTCTGCGCCTTCAGCGTCAGTTGCGCCGGCGCGTAGCCATCGTCGATGGCGCCGTCGAGGTCGACGCCCGTGTCCTTCGCCCCGGTCAGCGCCGGCAGCGCGGTCTGCCACGCGTCGGCGTTGAACTGGTCGAAGGTCGCGCGCGCCACCACGCCTTGCGCGGGCAGGTCGGGCAGCTTCTCGCGCACCGCGATCGCGCCGCGCAGGACCTTGGGCTCGTGGGTCACGTCGCGTTGGTAGACGGCCTGCACCGGGCCGGCCTCGACACGCAACTCGTCGCGCTGCGTGCCGGCCGGCGCCGCCAGCGCGCGCGTGGCGACACGCAGCGGCCAGGATTCCTCGGCGCTCTTGCGCAGCGGCGCCGGCAGGTCGATCGCGATGCCCTGCATCGGACTCGACACGGTGACCTCGGTCTGGCCCTTGACGATGCCCAGCTCGAAACGCACCGCGGCCTGCCCGCTCATGACCGACGCCGCATGCGTCAGGCCCAGTTCCGGCGCGGCGCGCAGGGCCTCGGCCGTGACGGCGCCCTGCGCGACGAAACGCATGTTGCCGTCGGGCAGGCTGCCGCCTTCGAAGCTGGCATCCCCGCCCAGCACGCGGGCCTGGCCGCCGCGGATCTGCAAGCCCTTCTGGTCGAAGTCGATGCGGGCCCGGGCCTGGCCCAGCAGCGGCGTGTCCGGACGGATCCGCACGTCGTTGCCGGTCAGCAGGACCTGCCCCTTCACCGTCGTGCCGTCGATGTGGTTCAGCGGCAGCCGCAGGTTGAGCTTGAGCGCCAGCGGGCCGTTGGCGACGGTGTTGTCCAGCACGTGGCTGGTCAGCTCGGCCACCGGCGAGGCCCGCACGTAGCGCAGGCCGTCGGCCAGCGCGCCGCGCGCCTGGCCGTCGATCTCCAGCACCGGCTGGTGGTGGTACAGGTCGGGGATGGCGCCCTGGACGTTGGTCAGTTCCACGCCCATCAGCCGGGCGCGGCCGTTGCGGATGTTCATCGCGGCGCGGTCGAAGACCAGCTCGGCGTTGAGCTGCTCCATCGCGGGCCAGGGCGAGTTGAAGGCGGGGTGGTCGTCCTCGGCGGGATGGCTGGGCACGTAGGCCAGCGTCAGGTCGCGCACCTGGCCCACCACGCGGAACTGGCCCTTGCTGCGTGGCGCGTCGAAGGGGAACTCCGCCATGTCGCCCTGCAGTCGCACCTGGATCTTGTGGACGATACCGTCCCGGATCGCGTCGCGGATGTAGCGGCGCGCGTCGGGTCCCATCGTGGACGGCAGGTAACGCAGCACGCGCGGCGCGCGGATCTCGTCGATCCGGCCGGTGAGGTCGAGCTTGCCCGAGTCGTGCGGCCGCTTGCCGTCGCCGTTCTGCCAGACGCCGTCCAGCTCGGCGTGCAGGTCTTCGTTGACGAGCCGGACGCCGGCGAACTTCACCGTCCATTGCACGTGCGGCGCCGATGCCGCCGACGCGGGCGCGGCCGGCACCGAGGCGGCCGCCAGCGGGCTGACAACGGCGGCGGGGGCCGGGGCGCGCCGGCCGGCGGGCGCGGGCGGGCGCTGCGCGTGCCAGCTCAGCGCGGCCTCGGCCTGCTTCAGCGGGACCAGCGCTTCCTCGAAGACGCCCGGCACGGTGATCTGTCCGTCCCGGATCGCCAGCGTCGCGGTGCCGCCCTGCTCGGTGGCCTCGAACTGCAGGTCGGCGCCGCTGACGCCGGGCCGCCCGGTCGGCGGCGCGGAGCCGGGCTCGGCCGGCGGCTCCGGCGCGGCCGCCGCCAGTTGCAGCCCCTGCAACTGCCCGCGGGCGCGGTAGGCGTGCGGCGTGTCGATCGGGCCGTCCCAGTGGAACTGAAGCTCGCGCAGCAGGCCGCCGGGTTTCATGTCCGCAATGAGCTGGCGCTGCGATTCGGCCAGCGGCAGGCGCGCCAGGATCTGCGCGCCGAGCGCCAGGTCCAGCTGCTGCGCATGGAAGTCGCCGCCGGTCAGCGCGCCGGTCTTGGGATCGCGCTTCACGTCCAGCATCCAGTCGGAACGCGGCCAGTCCAGCCCGTCGCCGGCCTGGAAGCCGAGCTGCCGGGCTTCCAGCGACATCGACTGCGGCGTCTGCTTCAGCACCAGCCGGCCGCCGATCTGCGCCAGCGCCAGTTCCGGCAGGCCTGGCCCGACGCGCAGCTTGACCGCGCGCAGGCCCATGTCCAGCGTCAGGCTGCGCGGCTGGCCCTTGTCCAGCTCCAGCCAGGCGCGCAGGGCGCCGTCGCCCTCGTTGAGCTCGAACGGCAGGTCGACGTAGCGGCGCAGCTCGCGCACGTCGGTGCGCGGCAGGTCGCCGTAGAGCTGGCCGCTCCAGTGCTGCAGCGCGCCGGGGCGGTCCAGCAGGGACTGGGTGAACTCGCCGCGCAGCGTGAAGCGCTCGCCCCAGCCGGCCGGCGGCGTGGCGTCGACGCGCAGCCGGTGGCGGCGCAGGCCGTTGCGCAGCACCAGGTTGAGATCGAAGAGCTCCAGCGGCGGCGCGGCGCGCAGCTCGTCGACCCAGCGGATGCGGCCGTGCAGGATGACGAACTCGTGCTGCTCGAAGAACCAGTCGGTGGCGGCCTCGGAGGTCGGCGCGTCGGCGGCGCCGTCCACGCTGAGCCCGGCGACGAAGACGCGGCCCTGCGCGTCGCGGCGCAGCAGGAGTTCCGGACTGTCCAGCAGCAACTGGGAGAAGCGCAGCTCCATCGCCACCAGCGAGCGGGCCGACACGGCGGCGCTGACGCGCGGCAGATGCAGGGCCTCGTGGCCGTTGGCATCGATGACGCGGACATCGCGCAGGTCCAGCGCGGGGATCCAGCCGGAGGAATTGGCGCTGATCGCGCCGATCCGCACGGGTACCCCCAATGCCTTGGTGGCTTGCTTTTCGAGCTCGGGGCGCCAGTCGTCGATGTGGGGCAGAATCGCCCAGTGCAGCGCCAGCCAGGCCGCCATCAGCAGGGTGAAAAGACCCAGCAGGGGGAGTCCGAGCCAGAGGGCGCAGCGCGTCCCCCAGTGTCGCGTCGCGACCGCGGAACCAGAGTCAGTACGGGTGACGGCAGACGAGGACATGTAAGAGGAAACGGCGGAGGCCGAATCTAGCACAGCCGTTTCCGGCCACGAGCCAGCGAGAGCTTTCTTTACCGATGGATTCAGTTGCCTCGGCAACCTCTGACACGGCAGGCGTTTCGACCCCCGCCGCGTCCGCGGACCACAGCCGTTTCGTTCAGCGCATCCGCCGCCGTTACGCGGCCGACCTGCCGTTGCTGCCGCCCGGATTGCCGGACGACACGACGATGCGGGCCGTGGTGGATCGTCTCCGGCAAGAAGGGCGCCCGCTGCCCGCCGCGCTGCGCGTGATGCGCCAGCTGGTGATGGAGCGGCTGGCCGTGCTCGACGTCGAGCAGGGCGCCGCGATGACCGACATCACGCAGGCCATGACCCACCTGGCCGAGACCGCGCTGGACATCGGCGTGGCCCATTGCCGCGCCGAGCTCGACGCCCAATACGGCCAGCCGCGCGACGCGGTCGGCCAGGAGATCGACTTCTGGGTCGTCGGCATGGGCAAGCTGGGCGGGCGGGAGCTCAATGTCTCCTCCGACATCGACCTGATCTACGTCTATGAGGACGACGGCCAGACCGAGGGCCCGCAGCGGATCTCTGCGCACGAATACTTCGCGCAGCTGTCGCGCCGCCTGTCGACGCTGATCGGCGACGTGACCGAGGACGGGCAGGTCTTCCGCGTCGACCTGGCGCTGCGGCCCAACGGCAACTCGGGACCGCCGGCCGTGAGCATGGCGATGCTGGAGGAATACTTCCTGGTCCAGGGCCGCGAGTGGGAGCGCTTCGCCTGGCTCAAGAGCCGCGTGGTCGCGCCGCGCGAGAGCGTCCGGACCGGGCGCGCGCTGCAGCTTCGCAGCCTGGTGACGCCCTTCGTCTACCGTCGTTATCTGGATTACGGTGTCTTCGAGGGCCTGCGGCAACTGCACCGCAAGATCCGCGACGAGGCCCAGCGCCGCGCCGCCGGCCGGCCCGAGCGGGCCAACGACGTCAAGCTGTCGCGCGGCGGGATCCGCGAGATCGAGTTCATCGTCCAGCTGCTGCAGGTCGTGCGCGGCGGGCAGTTCCCCGAGATCCGCACCCGCTCGACGCTCAAGGCGCTCAGTCGACTCGCCGCGCGCGGGCTGATGAAGCCGGAGACGGCGGCCGCGCTGGCCAAGGGGTATGACTTCCTGCGCCGTGTCGAGCACCGCATCCAGTACCTGGACGACCAGCAGACCCATTGCCTGCCGGGCGCCGACGAGGACATCGGCTGGATCGCCCGCAGCCTGTGCCTGACCTGCGACAGCCATGCCTGCCCGCTGATGGACAGGCTGATGGAAGTGCGCGAGCTGGTCGCGACCGAATTCGACGCGCTGCTGCACGACGGCGTGGCGCCGGCGGCTGGCGGTTGCAGGACCGGCATGTGCGGCGGTCCGCCGCTGCCGATCGACAGCGAGGAGTTCCTCGACAAGCTGCAGCCCGAGCTGGCCGCCAACGTGCGCCGCTGGGCGCAGCAGCCGCGCGTGCAGGGACTGCGCGAGGAATCGCGCCTGCGGCTGGCCAAGCTGATCGGCCGCGCCGCGCTGGCGGTGCGCCAGGGCGAATGCACGATGGACGCGGCGCAGCGCTTCGTCGACTGGGTCGAGCCGCTGCTGCGGCGCGAGAGCTACCTGGCGCTGCTGGTCGAGCGGCCGGCGGTGCAGGGACGGCTGCTGCGGCTGCTGGGCCTGGCGCGCTGGCCGATGCGCTACCTGATGCAGCACCCCGGCGTCATCGACGAGTTGGCCGACGCGCGGCTGCTGCACGAGCGCTTCGACGGCCCCGCCTTCATCCAGGACCTGCAGGCGCGTCACGACGCCTGGGCCGATCACGGCGAGGCGAGCGAGGACGCGCTGCTGGACAGCGTGCGCCGCGCGCATCACGCCGAGGTCTTCCGCACGCTGGTGCGGGACGTGGAGGGGCAGATCAGCGTCGAGCAGGTCGCCGACGAGCTCTCGCTGCTGGCCGACGCCACGCTGCAATGCGTGATCGCGTGGGCCTGGGACCGGCTCAAGCAGAAGCACCGTCCGTCGCCTCGGCTGGCGGTGATCGCCTACGGCAAGCTGGGCGGCAAGGAGCTGGGCTACGGCAGCGACCTGGACGTGGTCTTCCTCTTCGAGGACGACGACGACAACGCCAGCGAGATCTACGGCGCCTTCATCCGCAAGCTGATCACCTGGCTGACGCTGCGCACGGCCGCGGGCGAGCTCTTCGACATCGACACCGCGTTGCGGCCCAACGGCAATTCGGGGCTGCTGGTGACGTCGCTGGCGTCGTTCGAGAACTACCAGGCCGGACGCGGCAGCAACACCGCGTGGACCTGGGAGCATCAGGCGATCACGCGGGCGCGGTTCTGCGCCGGCGACGCCTCGCTGGCCGAGCGTTTCGAGGCCACGCGCCGCGCGGTGCTGACGGCGCCGCGTGATCCGAAGGCGCTGCGCGACGAGGTCGTCGCGATGCGCGACAAGCTGCGCGCCGCGCGGCCGGTGCGGGCGGGCTTCTTCGACGTGAAGCACAGCCCGGGCGGCATGGTGGACGCGGAATTCGCGCTGCAGTACCTGATCCTGGCGCACTCCGCGGCGCATCCGGAATTGCTGGCCAACGCCGGCAACATCGCGCTGCTGCAGCGCGCCGAGGCGGCCGGCCTGTTGCCCGCCGACGTGGGCCGCGAGGCGGCGGATGCCTACCGCGAGCTGCGCCGCGTGCAGCACCGGGCGCGCCTGAACGAGCAGTCCACCGCGCTGGACGGCGAGGCCGCCGACGCGCTGGCGCCGCAGCGCGACGCGGTGCTGGCGCTGTGGCGCGCCGTCTTCGGCTGACGTCCGACGCCATGCGTGCGGGGGCCGTGGCGGGACGCGCGTGGATGTGGGTCGCGCTGGTCCTGGCGGCCGGCGCGTCGCTCGCGTGGGCTCAGCCGCCCGATGTCCAGGCGGCGATGGAATGGCGGCCCGAGCTGGCCTGGCGGGAGCCGTGGCGGGCCATCACCGCGGCCCTGCTGCACTGGAGTCCCCAACACCTGATCGCCAACCTGGCGGGCTGCGCGGTGCTCGGCCTGCTGGGCCTGGCCGCGCGCCTGTCGCCGCGCGACGCGGCGGCGTGGCTGCTGGCCTGGCCGCTGACGCAATTCGGCCTGCTGGCGGAGCCCCACCTGACGCGCTACGGCGGCCTGTCCGGTGTGCTGCATGCCGGGGTCGCGGTGGCGGTGGTCGGCATGATTCGCCGGCGTGACGCTCACGGGCGCGAGCGCGTCATCGGCCTCCTCATCGGGCTGGGCCTGATCGTGAAGGTGGCGGCGGAACGGCCCTTGTCCGGACCACCGCTGCGGCACTGGGACGGCTGGGGCATCGCCATCGCGCCGCTGGCCCACCTGACGGGGCTGGTGGCGGGTGTCTGCGCGGCGCTGTTGTGTGCGTTGGCCGCGCAGGCCTGGGCACGCCGCCGGGCATGATCCGGCGCCATGGAACGCAAGCAGCATCTCGACGGCACGGCGGTGGCCATCCTGCTCGGATGCTGCCTGTCGTGGGGTCTCAATCAGGTCGCCGCCAAGACGGCGCTGACCGAGATCGGCCCGCTGTGGCAGGCCGCGCTGCGCTCGGGCGTGGCCGGCGTGCTGGTGTGGCTGTTCGCCGCGGCTCGAGGCATTGCGCTATTCCGTCGCGACGGCAGCCTGCCGGGCGGGATGCTGGCGGGGCTGCTCTTCGCCGCTGAATTCGCCTGCATCTTCGTGGGCCTGCAGTACACGACGGCGTCGCGGATGGTGGTGTTCCTGTACCTCTCGCCGTTCGTGGTGGCGCTGGGCATGCCGCTGATTTCACCGTCGGAGAAACTGACGCTGCGGCAGACGGCCGGCCTCGTGATCGCGTTCGGCGCGGTGGCCTTCGCCTTCGGCGAGGGGCTGCGGGGCGGCGGCCAGGCGATGCAGTGGCTGGGGGATGCGCTGGGCGTGCTGGCCGCGTTGCTGTGGGCCGGCACGACGCTGGCGATCCGCGGGACGCGGCTGTCCACGGCCAGCGCCGAGAAGACGCTGCTCTACCAACTGGCGGTGTCCGCGCTCGCGCTCGGGGCCGGCGCGGTGGCCACCGGCGAGATCCTGCCGCTGGCCTGGTCCTGGCGCCTGTTGGGGCTGTTCGCCTTCCAGGCGGTGATCGTGTCGTTCGTCAGCTACCTGTTGTGGTTCTGGCTGATCCGCCATTACGTGGCGACCCGCCTGTCCAGCTTCACACTGAGCACGCCGCTGTTCGGCCTGCTGGCCGGCGCGCTGCTGCTCGGCGAACCGATCACGCCGCGCCTGATGCTCGCGCTGGCGGGACTGGCGGTGGGCATCGTGATGGTGAATCGCTGAGACGGGTCCGGGTCGCGCCGGCTGGAAGCGCGACCGGACGGCCTGGATCGGGCGATTCGAAGGCCGGTTATTTGTTCTCGACGTTCAGGCCGGGGATATAGATCGCGGCGATCTTGTCGATGAACTTCTGGGGTGCGGCGCCCATCAGGTTCGTCAGCACGATGATCGAGAGGTCGTCCTCGGGATAGATGAAGACGGCCGCGCGTTCCCCGCCGATGAGCGTGATGGCCGGATGCGCCGGACGTTGCATGCTGGGCCAGCCCAATCCATAGGCATTGACGCTGGCATTGAAGCCGCGGGACGTGCCGTCCTTCAGCGTCAGGGGTTTCGACAGCTGTTCCAGGCTGCCCTTGCTGACCAGTTTCAGCTTCTGCAAGGCCAGGACCCATTCCGCCAGATCCGTGGACGTGCTCTGGACGCCGCCGGTCGGGTACACGTACTCGAGCATGACCTCCTGACGCGGCAGCAGATCCTTGCTCCGCTCGACGCCGACGGTTTTCATCCCCTTCATCAACAACGTCATGTAGGTGTAGAGCGAAGCCACCTGGGGCTGGGTGCCGGCAGGTTGCGCAAAGCCCGTCTGCTTCATGCCCGCGACATTGAATTGCCGCTCGCGCACGAAATCGGAAAAGGACCTGCCAGTGATCTTTTCGATGACCTTGCCCATCAGGACATAGTTCGTCTGCGTGTAGGAGAAGCGCGTCCCGGGCGGGAAATTCAGCGGCAGCTCCTGTACTTTCGCCCAGGCGGCGGCGGGTTCGGCGCCATCGATGGCCCGGACGTTGTCATCCACGATTTCGGGCAGCCCGGACGTGTGGGTGAGCAGTTGCCGAACGGTGACTTCCTTCCAGGATTCCGGCAGCGAGTCGACATAGGTGACCGCCGGCCTATCGAGGTCGAGCTTGCCAGCCTCGACGAGCTGCATCGCCGCGACGCCGGTCACCGCCTTGCTGATGGAATTGATGCCGAAGACCGTCTGTTTCGTCACCGGCGTCGCCGCCTCGACATTGGCCTGGCCATAGGCGCCGGTGAATACGACCTTGCCGCGCTGCACGATCGATATCTGCGCGCCGGGAATGCCGCGGGCGGTCATTTCGCCCTGCAACACACGCTCGATCGCGGCAGTCTTGTTTTCAATGTCCGAGGCGGACGGCGTGGCGGCATGGGCGCTGCCGCCCAACCCGCTCAGAACCGCGACCAGGCCGATCGCGGCCGAAATTCCATTCACCATTGGCGGTGCTCCCCGATTGAACTGTGCATCCCTGCACTTGTTATGAGACTGGATGCGCGGCGCGGCGAATGAGCGGCCGGCCGAATCCCAGCATGTGATGACAAGGGGCGAAAAACCGCCCCACAGAGGCGCGGATTGGCGGCGATCGCGCCACCCCGGTCAAGGTCGTTTTCCCTGCCGGCGAGTTCGTGAGGGGGCGGGCCACCAGGCACCGGGCGTCGCCTCCAACCGGTTCTGTCGGTTCTCACCCATGTCAAACCTGATCTGGCCAGCTGGGCAAAGCCTTGGCGGCGAGCACCTCACGGCACCCTGAACTGCCGTCTCACTGAACGTTGAACGCTCCAGGACCATCCTGAATGGCACCGTCTCGGCGTTCAAGATGGGTTTACTGGCCGCTGACCTCACTTCGCTAAAAACTCCGTCAGCGAATCCACGTCCACCGCGCAGTGCCCGCCGTACAGAGGATGCCACTCCGCACTGACACCGCGTCGCCGAGCAGCCTCTGCCAGGCGCTGCGTGCCCTCGTAGTTGCCGTAGGCGTCGTACAGACCACAAGACAGGTACAGCGCGGGCGTGCCGGGTCCGGCGCGTTCGATGAGGCTGAGCGGCGAGATGCGCTGCCATTCGTCGGCGTCGCCCACGTACTGCCTGGCCAGGAGCCAGATGCCTGCAATGATCTTGGGGCTCGCGCCCGTTCGCCCCATCGAGGCCCACAGGGTACCCAAGGAATCGAATGGCGAGTCTGCATAGACGCCTGGGCATAGCGCAGCGACCTTGGTGAATCGGGCCGGGTAGGACAGGCCGGCGATGAGCACATTGAGGCCGCCCATGGATTCACCCATCAGCATGCGGCGCCTGGGCGCTCCTACCCGAGCCTCGATCTCCGGCATGCGGATCATCAGATCGTCCAGCAGGCCGCTGTCGGGCTTGCGACCCTTGGGCGTCAGTAGCCAGGTCGGACCATAGGAGATCGAGATCACGGTCGGTGGCAATACCCGCGTCTCCTGCCAGCGCGCCTGCAGCATGGCAGTGAAGTAGGTGTCGTCGTTCCAGATCTGCTCGTCGAGGCCGCGACCATGCAGGTGATAAACGAAGTCTCCGTTCGTGCCGCCCACGGCGCGATTGACGCAGTAGCGCAGCGGCCCGGCGATGGCGCATTCCTGCTTGGCTGGAACAAAAGTCACCGCCTGGGAGCCGCGTGTGCGGGTCAACTCCGCCCACGCGCCGTAGAGTGCGGCGGCGGCCATCAGCGCGATGGCCAGGTAGCGCCACGGCTTGCGCCAGACAAGGTTGAGTCGCTGCATGTCTAGGTGTCCTCGATGGCTGGAGTCCGAGGTTCAGGGACTGGAAGGGAACCTAGGCTCAGGAAGTAGCCCAGCACCGCACTGCCGCCGAAACTCACCAGTGGTGCTCCGCCATGGCACAGCAGGCTGGCGACGGCGAGGCCGCCCCAGAAGCAGCCGAAAGAAGCAAGCGCCGTAGAGGTCTGCGCCCCATCCTCCCGCCTGAACCACAAGGCCGGCACGATAAGCGCGGCCAGCCCGGCGCAGAGCAGCGTGCCCTGGAAGACGCTACTGCCAAATGCCATCGCTACGATGCCGTCGACGAAGGGCGCATCTGCGCTGGATGAGGCTCTGTGCACGGCAGCGGCCCAGGTCGCCACCAGCCAGATCAGCAATGTTGAGGACCGCCGGCGCAGGATGAGCGGCAATAGCGCCATCAGCACTGCGGTGGAGAGCGCCACGTCCGCCTGCAGGGCCAGTGCCAGCGCCGCAAGGCATACCCCGAGCGAGGCCGCTCGAGTCGGGCGGGCGGCAAGGATCACGACCATCATGGGCACTAGCACCAGGCTGGGCTGCAGTCTCAGCGGCCCCAGGACCAGCCAACGCGCTGTGTCGTCGACCTCGACGCCGAAGAGCGCCGTGGCCAGCATCACCAAGCCGAAGGCAATGGGAGCCAGCGGCCGGGATAGGGCAAGCGTCCGCGCAGGTTTCCACGCCATCACGCCGCAGGCCAGCAGCAAGGAGGCTCCGTTGAGCACCACATAGTTCCGCGGCGCGCCCATGCTCCACATGACGGCGCATCCCAGCAAGGTCGCTGCGCATCCGCACACCAGACCGACGCGCAGCGGCGTCGCCGCACTGGTCACTGCCATTGCAGCCATGAGCCGTAGGCACCCAACCGCGAAGAACAGGGCCTCGCGGTCACCGGCAATGCATTCGACCTCGGCCGCCATGGCGTCGATCCAGACACCCTGTGTTGGTGGGCAAAGCCGCCGTGCCCATCGCATGCACAGCCGTGCCAGCATGCGCGCTGCCTGCGAATTCATGATGCGACAGGGAAGGTTTCGCCGGGGCCCGTTGTGGTGGCGTCACGAGCTGCCTGCAATCCCTGAGCCGTCAATCGATAGGCGTGCCGCGCCGGGCGTCCTGGTTGGTCCGACTCGCGCCATTCCGCCTCCAGCAAGCCCTGGCCCTCCAGGCGCATCAGCAGCGGGTACAGCGTGCCGGACTTGATGCCCAGGGCTTTGGTCAGTTCATAGCCGTGATGCCAGATTCGTGGCGCACGGGCCAGTTCTGCGAGTAGCCCTACGGCTTGGGGTGAGGGTGCGCGTTTGCGGATCATCAAATAACTCTACATATATAGAGTTATTTGGTCAATGGAGATCGTGTTTTCGGGTTGAATGGGACAAACGCCCTGATCGGTTGGATGTTCCGCCTTTTGCAAGATGCACCCGCGAGGGGGGGGGCTGCACCCCGGGGCTGGGATGGACTGCCCCTGGTCAGGTAGACCCCAACCGGTTCCCCGCTTCATCCCCCCTTTTCTGCAGTCCGTCGCGCGTTGCTGGGGCGGCCCCCGGTGGCTTGATATGGTGTGCTACATCAGCAACACACCGGCGCGTCCGCGCCCCGCGACATGCACAGCTGGAACGATCAAGCGCCGATCTATCAGCAGCTCGCCGACCAGTTGGCGGCGCAACTGCTGGACGGCGATCCGCCCGAAGGTGAAGCCCTGCCGTCCGTCAGGACGCTGGCCAGCCGCTACGTCATCAACCCGCTGACCGTCAGCCGCGCCCTCCAGGCGCTCGTGGACGAAGGCCTGCTCGAGAGCCGTCGCGGCATGGGCATGTACGTCCGCGACGGCGCCCGCATCCGGCTGCTGCGCACCGAGCGCGAGCAATTCCTCCAGGAGGAATGGCCCCGATTGCGGGAGAAACTCCGGCGCCTGGGCCTGACCGCCAAGGATCTGAAATGGGAGGACGCATGAAGACGCTCATCGAGGCCAAGCACCTCAGCCTTAACTACGGCAGCAAGGCCGCCCTGCAGGACTTGTCCTTCACCATCCCGGCGGGCCGGGTGGTCGGACTGCTGGGCCATAACGGCGCCGGCAAGACCACGCTGATGAAGGCGCTGGTCGGCCTGAAGCGCCCGGCGGGCGAGCTCACCGTGCTCGGCCGCGACCCGCATGCCCGGCGCAACGAGCTGCTCACCGAGCTCTGCTACATCCCCGACGTGGCGGTGCTGCCGCGCTGGGCCCGCGTGTCGGAGCTGATCACGCTGATGAGCGGCCTGCAGCCGCGCTTCTCCGCCGACCGTGCCCGCCAGTTGCTCAAGCGCACCTCGGTGACCGAGCAGGACAAGGTCAAGCACCTGTCCAAGGGCATGGTGACCCAGCTGCACCTGGCGCTGGTGGCCGCCATCGACGCCAAGCTGATGATCCTGGACGAGCCCACGCTGGGCCTGGACGTCATGTCGCGCAAGAGCTTCTACGAGATGCTCATCGACGAATGGTGCGACGGCGAGCGCAGCGTGCTCATCTCCACCCACCAGGTCGAGGAAGTCGAGTCGCTGCTGTCCGACGTCATGATGCTCGACGAGGGCCGGCTGGTGCTCAACATCTCGCTGGAGGAGATGGACTCGCGCTTCGTCGCGCTGTCCCACGATCCCGAGGCGGCCGATGCCGTCGCCGCCGGCCATCCGCTGCTGCGCTACCGGCTGCAGGGCCGCCACACGGCGCTGTTCGACGGCGCGCCGCCGGAGACGATCTCGCACCTGGGCCAGCGCGTGCGGCCCAGCCTGGTCGACCTGTTCATGGCCCTGACCCGCAAGCCCGAGATCCAGGGCCGCGAGCTCTGATCGGGCCGCGCGACGACACGCCTCAGGCAGACAAGAAAGGACATCCGATGACGCTCTTCAACACGCTGCTGCTGCGCGAGTGGCTGCAATACAAGTGGGCCTGGATCGGCCTGATCGCCGGGCCCATCCTGGTGCTGATGGTGCTGGTGCCGTTCAGCCAGGTCGACGGCCTGGACGCCGTCTCGCCCGAGCCGGTGGCCCTGGTCGCCGGCCTGATGACGCTGGGCCTGGTGCTGGCGCTGACGCTGGCGGTGTCCGGCTATCAGCTGATGGGCCTGGCCCGACGCGACCAGCAGGACCGCTCGATCGAGTTCTGGGCCTCGCTGCCCGGCAGCCACGGCGCCAGCGTCGCCGCGCCGCTGGTCGCGCACGGGCTGCTGATGCCGCTGGCGGCGATGGCCATCGCCGTGGTCGGCGGCGGACTGGTCGGCGTGGCGATGGCGGTCAAGGAGATCGGCTTCGTCGCGCTCCATCAGATGCAATGGCCGGCGCTGTTCCAGTTCGGGTTGTGGCTCGCGATCCGGCTGGCCGTCGGCATGGTGCTGGCCGCGCTGTGGCTCGCGCCGATCGCGCTGGCGCTGATGGCCGCCTCGGCCTGGCTCAAGCGCTGGGGCGCGCCGCTGCTGATCATCGCCGTCGCGGCCTTCCTGAAGCTCTACAAGGGCGAGTACGCCGCCGAGGTCGTCGCCCGCGTGATCGGGCATCAGATGGAAGGCGTCGGCCGGTCGCTGGTCTTCGGCGTGCACAACATGATCATCGAGACCGGCGAGGAGGGCCACCTGCGCATGGAAGCCTTCTTCCAGATGCTGTACCAGTTCCCGCAGGGGGCCCGCGTGGACCTGGCCGGCGCGTTGCAGTACGCGCTGCAGCCGCAGTTCTTCATCGGACTGGCGGTCGCGGCGGGCTGCTTCTGGCTGCTGGTCCTGCAGCGTCAGCGCAAGCTCTGAAATCCATGGGCCGGACCGGACCGCGGCCGGCCCGGTCCCGGTCAAGCGACCGCGGTGACGGCCGGTTCGAACGAGGGCGCCCGGACCTGGCGCAGGTCACCCTCGGCGCGGTCCAGCAAGGCCATCGCCGCGAAGGCGACGAGGATCAGCGCGACGATGCCGGCCGCGCGCAGCAACGCGCGACGCCACCGATGGTCCGGAGCGGAAGAAGCGGGGACGAGCGGAGATGGCGCGCGAGGCGCGGCGCCACCGAGGCGGGCGGGGGCTTTCATGGCGGACTCCTGGAGCGACGGGATCGTGTCGCCCCTCAGGGCAGCACCGCGCCGAGTCCCCACAGCAACGCCGGATAGACCGCGCCCCAGGCCACCGCCACGACGGCGAGAGCCTTCAAGCCGATGACCATCGGCGGGACGTGCTTGGCGGTGACGGGGGGCTTCGACATGGTGCGCTCCTGGAGCTGGCGACGTCTCACGTGCAAACGGCATGCCAACCCGCGCCGTTGACGCGCCACCGCCCCGAACACCGGGAGTTACGCACGCTCACGAAGTTGACATGAACGCCGCGCCGCTCAGGCGCTCCGGTCGACACGCAAGGCCAGCAGGACCGAGGTGTGGGTCTTGATGACGCCCTCCATCTCGCCGATCTCGTCGAGCAGCGCGTCCAGCCGCGCCGTGCTGTCGGCGCGCAGCGTGGCCATGTAGTCGAACTCCCCGCTGACCGACGCCAGCTGGCGCAACTCCGGCAACCGGGAGATCCGCTTCACCACCTCCCGCCCGGCGCGTGGCTCCACGGTGATGCCGACGAAGGCCTGCACGCCGCGCTCCACCGCCTCGCCGCCGAGCCGCACCGTGTAGCCGGCGATCAGTCCCTCCGCTTCCAGCCGCGCGAGCCGGGCCACCACGGTGGTGCGGGCCACGCCCAGTTTGCGTGCGAGGTCGGCGGTGCTCTCCCGGGCATTGGCCTGCAGCAGCGCGATCAGATCGCGGTCGGTGCGGTCGCGCAGCGTGGCGGCGGGCGCCGGCTGCGCGGTGGACGTCGCCACCGCGGCGGGGGACGGGGCGGATTTCCTCGCGTTCATGACGGCCTCCTGATAAACCCTCGATTTCGCCGAAATGAATGATTCGGCTGACGGATCGTCACGATATCAATATTTTTCGTCGAACTCGTGCTTTCTTTCGTCGGCGCCCCTTGGGAGACTGCGGCCATCGCATCTCGACATCCCTCCGATTTCCTCGGATCACAAGGAGCAAGACATGAAAGTGGCACTGCTGGGCGCCGGACACATCGGCCAGACGATCGCGCGACTGCTGCAAGGCAGCGGCGACTACCAGGTCACCGTGATGGACAAGAACGAGGCTGCGCTGAAGCAGCTGGCCGCGCAGGGCCTGTCCACGCAGACCGTCGACACCGAGAACAACGCGCAGCTCGCCGCCGCGCTGCGTGGCAACGAGGTCGTGGTCAACGCGCTGCCGTACCACCTGGCGATCCCCGCCGCGCACATGGCGCTGGAAGCCGGCTGCCACTATTTCGACCTGACCGAGGACGTGGCCGCGACGCAGGAGATCAAGCGCATCGCCCAAGGCGCCAAGACCGCGTTCATGCCGCAATGCGGCCTGGCGCCCGGCTTCATCGGCATCGTCGCCCATCACCTGGCCAAGAGCTTCGACACGCTGCACGACGTGAAGATGCGCGTCGGCGCGCTGCCGGCGTTCCCGACCAACGCCCTGAAGTACAACCTGACGTGGAGCGTCGACGGCCTGATCAACGAGTACTGCCATCCCTGCGAGGCCATCCATGACGGCGACGTCATCGCGGCCCTGCCGCTGGAAGGACTGGAGCATTTCTCGCTGGACGGCGTCGAGTACGAGGCCTTCAATACCTCGGGCGGCCTGGGCACCCTGTGCGAGACCTGGGACAGCAAGGTCCGCAACCTGGACTACAAGACCGTCCGTTACCCGGGTCACCGCGACCTGATGATGTTCCTGCTGGACGACCTGCAGCTGAAGAACGACCAGGAAGCGCTCAAGGCCATCATGCGCAAGAGCATGCCGGCGACGATGCAGGACGTGGTGCTGGTGTTCGTGACCGTCTCCGGCATGAAGAACGGCGTGCTGCTGCAGGAAGTCTTCGCCCGCAAGATCTTCGCGCAGCGCGACGGCGACCAGCCGCTGTCGGCGATCCAGATCACCACCGCCGCCGGCATCTGCGCCGCGGTCGATCTGTTCCGCGAGGGCAAGCTGCCGCAGCGCGGCTTCATCCGCCAGGAAGAAGTGGCGCTGCCGGACTTCTTGTCCAACCGCTTCGGCATGGCGTATCAACAATCGAGACAAGTCGAGTCCATCGGCTGATTGAGCGCGCCTACCGCGCAGCCCTCATGCGTCGTTGGCCGGTGCTCGGAATCCTTGCGTACAGGAAGTACGCTCCGGTTCCTGCCGTGAGCGGGCCTACTGCGCAGCCCTCATGCGTCGTTGACCGGTGCTCGGAATCCTCACGTACAGGAAGTACGTTCCGGTTCCTGCGCGCCGTCCGCCTAGCCTGACGGCCGCTCGCTACGGCCGACAGACCGAGGCACGACAGACCAGACAGAGCCGCGTCGGACCGGGCAGCGATGGATCGAGCCGCGCGACGCACTGGCGAGCGATCAAGCAGTCAGAGACAAAGGAGAATCCAAAGATGACTTCCACCACCCACGATCTGCTGGCCGCCCTGGGCGTGCCGGCCGCCGCCGCGACGGGCGGCTCGATGACCGTCCGCAGCCCGATCGACGGCGCCGTGATCGGCGCCGTGCACGAGGCCGAGGCCGCCGACATGGCCGAGGCCGTCGCGCGGGCGCATGCGGCCTTCCTGGCCTGGCGCAACGTGCCGGCGCCCAAGCGCGGCGAGCTGGTGCGCCTGTTCGGCGAGGAACTGCGCGCCCACAAGGCCGACCTGGCCCGCCTGGTCTCGCTGGAAGCCGGCAAGGTGACCAGCGAAGGCGAGGGCGAGGTGCAGGAGATGATCGACATCTGCGACTTCGCCGTCGGCCTGTCGCGCCAACTGCACGGCCTGACGATCGCCAGCGAGCGTCCCGGCCACCGGATGATGGAGCAGTACCTGCCGCTGGGCGTGGTCGGCATCATCTCGGCCTTCAACTTCCCGGTCGCGGTGTGGGCCTGGAACTCGGCGCTGGCGCTGGTCTGCGGCGACACCTGCGTCTGGAAGCCCAGCGAGAAGACCCCGCTGACGGCGCTCGCGACGCAGGCCCTGTTCGAGAAGGCCGTGGCCCGCTACGCCGGCGCGCCGGCTTACCTGTCGCAGGTCCTCATCGGCGGCGCGTCCGTCGGCGAAGCGATGGTCGACGACCCGCGCGTCGCGCTGGTCTCCGCCACCGGCTCGACCCGAATGGGCCGAGCCGTCGGCCCGCGCGTCGCGGCGCGTTTCGGCCGCTGCCTGCTGGAACTGGGCGGCAACAACGCGATCATCGTCACCCCCAGCGCCGACCTGGACCTGGCCGTGCGCGGCATCCTGTTCGGCGCCTACGGCACGGCCGGCCAGCGCTGCACGACGACGCGCCGCGTGATCGCGCACGAATCCATCCATGACGAACTGGTCGCCCGCCTGGACCGCGCCCGCGCGCAGCTCAAGATCGGCAGCCCGATCGAGGCCGGCAACCTGATCGGTCCGCTGATCGACAAGGCCGGCTTCGACGCGATGCAGGCGGCGCTGGCCGCCGCGCGCGAGCAGGGCGGCGAGGTCAGCGGCGGCGACCGCGCGCTGGCGCAGCAGTATCCGCAAGCCTGGTACGCGACGCCCGCGCTGGTCCGGATGCCGGCGCAGACCGACATCGTCAAGCACGAGACCTTCGCCCCCATCCTCTACACGCTGAAGTACAAGACGCTCGACGAGGCGATCGCGCTGCAGAACGACGTGCCGCAGGGCCTGTCGTCGGCGATCTTCACCAACGACATCCGCGAGGCCGAGACCTTCGTCAGCGCCAGCGGTTCCGACTGCGGCATCGCCAACGTCAACATCGGCACCTCGGGCGCGGAGATCGGCGGCGCCTTCGGCGGCGAGAAGGAGACCGGCGGCGGCCGCGAGTCCGGCTCCGATGCCTGGAAGGCCTACATGCGTCGCACGACCAACACCGTCAACTACTCGCGTGAACTGCCGTTGGCGCAGGGCGTGAAGTTCGATGTCTGAGGGGGCGACCACGACCATGGCTGATCCGCAAGCTCGTGCCGTCGCCGCGTCCGGCACCGGTGTCTTCCATCTGCTGAGCGTTGCGCTGGGCGAGCCGGCCGCGCAGGCCGCGTTCGGGCGGCTGCGGGTGGTGCCGGGCCTGTTGCGGCCGGTCGGCGATCGCATCGAGCGCGCCGAGCTGGCGCAGGCGCTGAACATGGCGCTGTTCCTCGACGTCACGCAGCGCGTGCCGATGGCCGCCGCCTACGTGGCCGACCTGCAGCGCGACGGGCAGTCGCTGGTCTTCGACCACGGCGCGCTGCGCACGGTGGCCTGGCCCGCGGGCGCGTTGCCGCCTGGCGAGGCCGCGATCACCCGCGTGCTGCGTCCGCTGGGTTTCGTGATGGCGGCGACCTATCCGCTGCCGCGCCTGAAGATGACCGGCCGCGCCTGGCGCCATGCCGACTTCCCCGAGGACATCGCGCAGTTCTTCGTCTCGGAGTTGCATCCCGAGCGTTTCTCCGCGGACTTCCAGGACGCGGTGACGCGCGTGCTGTCGACGTCGCGCGATCCGCTGGCGCCGGTCGATCTGGCCTTGCTGGAGCATCTCGCGCGTGACGGCGGCCTGCCCACGACCGATGCGGCGGCGCTGCTGCCGAGGCTGATCGGCTGCTTCGCGCGCCAGCATGGGCTGTTCGAGGTCGACGACTACCAGACGCTGCAGGCCGAGTCCGCCGAGATGGCGTGGATCTCGACCGAAGGCAACGCGTTCAATCACGCGACCGACCGCGTCGCCGACATCGAGGCGGTCGTCGCCGGTCAGCGGGCGCTTCAGCGGCCGGTGAAGGACGCGATCGAAACCTCGGCGACGGGCCGCGTGCGGCAGACCGCGTTCAAGGCGGCGCGCGTGATGCGGGAGTTCCACGACCGCGGCCAGCGCGTGATGCGCGAGGTGCCGGGCAGCTTCCACGAATTCATCCAGCGCGCGCCGCTGGAGGCGTCCGGCGCGCTGGACCTGGCCTTCGACGCGGGCAACGCCACCGGCATCTTCAAGATGACGGCCGGTGCCGCCAAGGACGCGGACACTGCCGGCGAGGCCGCCGCGTGCTGAGCGACTTCCTCGCCGAGGCGCGCGCGCGCTGCGGCGAGGCGCATGTCAGCGAGGGCGCGGCGATCGAGCCGCGTTACCTGCAGCCCGCGCGTTACGCTGCCGGGCAGGCCGCCGCGCTGGCGCTGCCGGGCAGCCGCGACGAGGCGGCCGACGTGATCCGCCTCGCCCTGCGGCACGGCCTGCGTGTCGTGCCGCAGGGCGCGCACACCGGGCTGGTCCGCGCGGGGACACCCGACGATGCCTCCGGCGATTTGCTGCTCAGCACCGAACGTCTGCGGCAGGTCTTCGAGCTCGATCTGCTGGACCGCACGCTGCGTGTCTCGTCGGGCTTCAAGCTGTCCGACATCAACGAGCGGCTGGCCGCCCACGGCCTGTGGTTTCCGGTCGACCTGAGCGCTGATCCGTCCATCGGCGGCATGGTCGCGCACAACACCGGCGGCACGCGCATGCTGCGCTACGGCGACGTCCGCGCCAACACGCTGGCGCTGGAGGTGGTGCTCGCCGAGCCGGCGGGTCAGGTCTTGCGCCTGGGGCAGGGGCTGCAGAAGGACAACTCGGCGATGGCGCTGGGGCAGCTGTTCATCGGCTCGTCCGGCAGCCTGGGACTGATCACCGAGGTCACGATCAAGCTCGCGCCGCTGCCGCGTCAGCGCGCGGTGGCGCTGGTGGCGCCGGCGTCGACGGGCGAGGTCTTCCCGCTCTACGCCGACGTGATGCAGCGCTGGGGCGGGCTGGTGTCCGCCTTCGAAGGCATCAGCCGCGCGGCCCTGGAGGCCGGCCTGCACGGCCAGGACCTGGCGCGCTGGTTCGACGGCCAACTGCCGGACTACGCCATGCTGATCGAGCTCAGCAGCGAGTTGCCGGCCGAGCAGTTGGCGCTGAATGAGTTGCTGCAGGGCTGGCTCGAAGGCGAGTTCGAGTCCGGCCGCGTGCGTGATGCCGTGCTGGACGCCGACGAGGCCATCTGGGGCTTGCGCCACCGCATCAGCGAAGGGCTGCGGGTGCGGGGCAAGGTGATCGGGCTCGACCTCTCGCTGCCGCGCCGGCATTTCATGGCTTTCCGCGAGCGCGGGGCCGCGTGGCTCGCCACGCATTTCCCGCAGGTCGAGCTGGCCGACTTCGGCCACCTGGGCGACGGCGGCATGCACTTCAACATGGTGTGGCCGCTGTCGGCCGGAGCGCTGAGCGCCGGGCAAGAACTGACCCTCCGCGAGGGCCTGTACGCCTTGGTCGCCGAGCTGGGCGGCTCCATCAGCGCGGAGCACGGCGTGGGACCGCAACTGCAAGCGGCGTACCGGGCGCATTGGGGGCGGGTCGAGCCGGGCGTCCTGGACTGGGCGAGGCGCGTACAGCTGGTGTGGGATCCGCACGGACGAATGGGTCAAGTGGATTGGGGCCCATAAATCGTTTGGCAACTCGCGAACTTATGCTACAGTCCAATTCTTCGCTGCAACGCAAGTTGTGACGGAGACAAATCCTGAAAGCCCAGGTGGCGGAATTGGTAGACGCACTAGTTTCAGGTACTAGCGGGTAACTCCGTGGAGGTTCGAGTCCTCTCCTGGGCACCAAATCTGAAAAGCCGGCTTCAAGCCGGCTTTTCTCATTCTGAGGCCCAGGAAGTGATGTCCGAGGGACATCACGGGGGACTCGAATGGTTTGGACGGGACGTCCAAACCGGGGGCGCGCTGGCGTGACCGAGTCCTCTCCTGCGGGCGGCCTCGTCGGCGTGGTGTCTTCTCTCACAAGAGCTTGCTCACGAGCGCCCCGTCGAGACGCCCCGCGCATGTGGCACAGTCGAGCGACCACTCCCCCGCGCCATGCCGCCACCGAAACCCGCCACCATCATCGACGTCGCGCGCGAAGCCGGCGTGTCGATCAAGACCGTCTCGCGGGTCCTGAACCAGGAGCCCGGCGTCCACACCGAAACCCGCGAGCAGGTCCTGAAGGTCGTCGCCGACCTCAAGTACCGCCCGAAGCAATCCGCCCGCAGCCTCGCGGGGGGGCGGTCCTTCCTCATCGGCCTGCTGTACTACGACCCGTCCGCCGCCTTCGTCGGCGGCGTTCAGCAGGGCGCCACGCTGCGCTGCCGCGAGGCCGGCTACCACCTCGTCGTCGAGTCCCTGCACAACGACGCGCCCGATCTGCCGATGCAGGTCGACCGCATGGTCTCCGCGCTGCGTCCGGACGGCATGATCCTCACGCCGCCGCTGTGCGACAACCCGCAGGTGCTGAGCGCCCTGCGCGACAGCCAGACCCCCTGCGTGCTGATCTCCCCCGCCGCGGACAACCCCGACCACCCGAGCGTCCGCATGGACGACATCCATGCCGCCGAGGAGATCACCAACCTGCTGATCAGCCTGGGCCACACGCGCATCGCGATCATCAAGGGCGCGAAGGAGCAGGTCGCGTCCAAGCGCCGCTACCAGGGCTACCTGGCCGCGCTGAAATCGCACCGCATCGCGCTGGACAAGGATTTGGTCGTGCAGGGCGACTTCACCTTCGACACCGGCGTCGAGGCCGCCTATCAGTTGCTGAGCCGTCGCCAGCGCCCCACCGCCGTCTTCGCCAGCAACGACGAGATGGCGCTGGGCGTGCTGGCCGCCGCGCAGCGCCTGGGCCTGGCGGTGCCGGGCGACCTGTCCATCGCCGGCTTCGACGACACGCCCGCCGCGGCGCGCGTCTGGCCGCCGCTGACGACGGTGCGGCAACCGATGGACGACATGGCCCGCGCGGCCGTCGACCTGCTGGTGGGGGCGCCCCGCGATGCCGGCGCCGCGACCGAGGCGGCGCCCATTCACCGTGTGCTGCCGCACGAGCTCATCGTGCGCGACTCCACCGCGGCGCTCGGCGCCAAGAACACGGCGCGGCCCAAACGCGCCTGATCCGAGCCGGAGGCGCGTCTGGCGCTCGCATCACGGGCGCCTGGACGAGCGCCCGATCCGAGCTCCCGGTTTCGATGTGCGCCGAAGCCGCGCTCAAGCGGCCTGCGTCGCCGCGCTCTTCATGCCGGCGCGCGCCAGCATCTGCTCGATCAACGCGCGATGCGGCGGCAGATCCCGCAGCGCATGGGCGCCGAGTTGCGCGATGGCCTGGAACTCACGCCGTGCCTCGTCCGCGCGGGTCAGCGCCGCGGTCGCCGCGCCCAGGTCGGTTTTGAATTCCATCCCGTACAGCACGTACTGCCAGCTCGCCGGCAGGTACATCTCGACGTCCGTGATGAAGTCCAGGCGCTGCGGCGGCCGCGCGCGCCACATCGCGAGCTTGTCCGTCAGCGTGCCGGTCCAACTGGACGGATCCGCGTTGTCCCGCCAGAACGCCGAGTCCCGCCGCTGCGTCAGCGCGTAGTGCATCTTGATGAAGTCGACGATGCGCACGTAGCGCTCGCGCATGAATGCGTTGAAGTGCCGGGCCGCCGGGCCCATATCGCCGTTGAACGGGAACAGTTGGCCGATCAGGTAGGCGGCCGTCTCGATCAAGCCGATGCCGGATGATTCCAGCGGTTCGAGGAAGCCGCCCGACAGTCCCACCGCCACGCAGTTGTGTGTCCACTGCGTCTCGCGATAGCCGACGTTGAGCGTCAGCTTGCGCGGCGTGAGCGCATCGCCGGCCGGGCCGACGTAGCGGCGCAGCACGCGCTCCGCGTCGTCGTCGTCGCAGTGGCGGCTGCTGTAGACGTGACCGATGCCGCGGCGCTCCTGCAGGCCGATGTCCCAGATCCAGCCATGCTGCCGGGCGCTCGCGATCGTGCATGACGCGATCGGCGCATCCGGCCGTCCGTAGGGCACCTGCATCGCCAACGCGCGGTCGACGAAGAGCACGTCGTTCAGCGGCTTGAACGGCGAGCCCATCGCCTCGCCGATCAGGCGGGCACGGAAGCCGCTGCAATCGATGTAGAGATCGGCCGTCAGCGCGCCGGCCTCGCGCGTGTGCACCGTGGCGATCGCGCCGCGCTCGTCGAGGTCCACGCGGTCCACCGTCGCCAGCACCCGCTTCACGCCCAGCGACTGGCCGTGCTCCGCCAGCAGCGCCGCGAACCGGCCCGCGTCGAAGTGATAGGCGTAGTTCAGCGGGCCAACGAAGTCCCCGTCCACCGCGCGCTTGGGCCCGTGGCGCGCATCGACCACCGCCTTCTGCAGCGTCACCGCGTCCGCGAAGGCCCGGCCCGCGCCGGCTTCGCCGCGCAGCCAGTAGGGCAGCAGCTCCGGCGCGCCCGGTCGCTGGCTGGGCTGGCTGAACGGATGGAAGTAGTGGTCATGCCCCGGCGTACCTTCGGGCCGCACCCAATGGTCGAAGCGGATGCCCTGCTTGAAGGTCGCCGAGCACGCTTCCAGGAAGCGCGCCTCGCCGATGCCGATCGCCGACAAGGTGCCGCGGATCGAGGGAAAGGTGCCTTCGCCGACGCCGATGATGCCGATGTCGCTGGACTCGACCAGCGTGATGCGCACCCCGCCGCGGGCGGTGCCGAGCTGCTTCGCGAGGAAGGCTGCCGTGAGCCAGCCGGCCGTGCCGCCGCCGACGATGAGAACGTCCTGGATGGGGTTCATGTCCGCTTGTCTCCTGTGATGACGAGGACGGCTTTTCCCTGCCGCCTTGCGCGCGTCGGGTGGCCCGCCCGACCTTGAGGGCAAACCCTTGATCGCCCAGGAGTCCGATGGATACGGGGATCCCGGCCGTAGCCCGACTACGGGTAAATGATAGTGCGTGAAATGACAACGATGTCAATCTTCGCGTTGACAACGTTGTCATCGACTGACTACGATGTACTCAAACTACAAGATCAACGTCGGGACACGTCGCGATCATCACCGCCACGAGCGGAAGATTCCCGCGACGTCGACGACGGCCGAAGTCGGTACAGAGCTTTGATTCGAAGAGCCCACCAGGAGACAACATGACTGATCGCCCCTTCCGCCGGCCGCGTCCCGGCCTGGCCACGCCCGTCCAGATCGCCGTCCTCGCCTTGATGACCGGTGCCGCGTACGCCCAATCCACCCCGGCCCCGGCGCCCGCGCCGCAGGCGGAGAACTCGCCGGCCGCCACCGCCGCGGACGGCAAGGAGTCCAAGGCGCTGCCGCAGGTCGTGGTGACCGCGACCAAGCGCAGCACCTCGCTGCAGAAGACCCCGATCGCGGTGACCGCGATCAGCTCGTCCACGCTGGACGACGCGCATGTGACCAACATGCTCGACGTCTTCAACCTCGTGCCCAGCATGCAGGGCACGGGGCAGGGCGACCACGGCATCGTCAGCATCACGATGCGCGGCATCGGCAACGACTCGGCCAAGACCGAGTACGCCGATCCGGAGGTCGCGCTGTTCGTCGACGGCGTCTTCGCGCCGCGCCCCGAGGGCGCCGCGACGATGCTCTTCGATCTCGACGGCATCGAGGTCCTGCGCGGACCGCAGGGCACGCTGTGGGGCCGCAACTCCACCGTCGGCACCATCAACATGAAGACCGCCAAGCCGGTCTTGAAGGACAACTCCGGCTACGTGGAAGGCGGCGTCGGCAGCTACAACCGCATGGGCGTCAAGGGCGCGATCAACATCCCGCTGGGCGACACGGCGGCGATGCGCGTGGCCTTCATCCACGAGCAGCACGACGGCTACGTCGACTACCAGAAGCCCACGCAGTACACGCTGGCCCAGCAGCAGACCGCCTATGCCGCGTCCAACGGCGGCAGCCTGACCGGCTTCCAGCCGATCAACTACAACCTCTTCGTCACCGGTGGACCGAAGTACAACGCGCAGGACCAGACCGCCGCGCGCCTGAGCTTCCTGTGGAAGCCGAGCGAGCAGTTCCGCTGGGATGTCTCGGTGGAGCAGTTCGCCGACCGCGGCACGCCGTCGATGAGCCTGATGCAGACGCCGCGCTCGGGCGAGAAGCTCTGGTCGGCGTTGATCGACACCGCGCCTTCGCTCAAGCGGGACTCCACGTCCATCCGCAGTCGCATGGAGTACGACCTCGGCGGCATGGCGCTGGCCTACGTCGCGGGCTACACGCACTTCAAGGGCTCGGGCACCTACGACCAGGACTTCGGCGTCAACATGCCGACCAGCTTCACCACCGGCGCGACGCACCAGGAGGACAACACCGTCTGGACCAGCTACCGCAGCCAGAGCCATGAGCTGACGCTGCAGAGCACCGCGAAGCAGACGGTGGACTGGGTGCTGGGCCTGTACTACGCCGCCGAGGACAACGGCATCCGCTTCGACATCCCGATCGTGAACGGCACCCAGCAGGGCACGATCAACTGGGCGGGATCGTTCATCCAGCCCAAGGAGACGGTCGACTCCAAGGCCGTCTTCGGCCAGGCGACCTGGAACGTCAACGACGCGCTGCACCTCACCGGCGGCCTGCGCTACACCCACGACGATCGCAAGAACATCGGCGGCCGCGGCTGGTTCTGGGCCGCCAATCCCAACGCGCCGCAGATCCCGCTGAACGCGACGATCGATCCGACCGATCCGGCCAACGGCTACACCGCCGGCAACATCAACGACGCGCACTACACCGGCGGCAAGACCACCTGGCTGGCCCGCGCCACCTACGACCTGAGCAAGACCGCGATGGCCTACGCCAGCGTGTCCACCGGCTACAAGTCCGGCGGCTCCGGCGACGGCGGCCTGCACTACGGGCCCGAGTCGCTGACCAACTACGAGGTCGGCTACAAGACCACGCTGTGGGACGGCCGCATGACCTTCAACGTCAGCGCGTATCACATGAAGTTCCGGGACTTCCAGTTCAGCGCGCCGGTCATCGTCAACGGCAACCGCCAATTCGCATACAGCAACGCCGAGGGCGCGAAGGTCTCCGGCGTCGAGATCGAGAGCTCCCTCCTGGTCACCAACGACGACAAGCTGATGGTGTCGGCGGCGTACACGAAGACCAAACTCGGCGCGCTGGTGGCGGCGTCCAACGACTATGCGCTGCCGGTCTGCTTCGACGCCGCGCTGGGCGGCAACTGCCTGAACGTCACCGGCAACGAGCTGCCGCACGCGCCGAAATTCGCGCTGCAGCTGATGTACGAGCACACCTTCCCGCTGTCCAACGGCGACACCATCGCGCCGCGCATCAGCTTCCACTACCAGACGGCCAACTGGCTGTCGGTCTTCAACCTCGGCGACGGGGACCGTCAGAAGGCGTACTCGACGGCCGACATCAGCCTGCGCTACGTGTCGAAGAAGAACTGGTACGTGGACGCCTTCGTGCGCAACGTCTCGGACGAGAAGATCAAGACCAGCGCGGGCAGCTCCGGTGCCTTCGCCAACGCGATCTGGACCGCCCAGTACGCCGCGCCGCGGACCTTCGGCGTCAACGCCGGCTACAACTTCTGACGTGAGCCGAGGCCCCGCGATCGACCGGCGATCGGCGGCCCGCGCGCTGCTGGCGGCCGGGATCGCGGCCGCCGTGCCGGGCGTGATCGCCCAGCCGGCGGGATCGATCCCAGGACCGGGAGAACGGCCGGCGACGCGCACGCCGCTGCGCGTCGCCACCTTTCCCGACCTGGACCGCGCCGCCATCGCCGCGGCGCCGCGCTGGCGCGCGCTTCATCCGGATGTCGAGCTGAAGATCCTGGCCATGCAGTACGCCGACCATCACCTGTCGATGACGACCGCCCTGGCGACCGGTTCCGGCCTGCCGGACGTGATGGCGATCGACCTGCGGCACATCGGCAAGTTCGTCGGTTCCGGCGGCTTCGTCGATCTGAACCCGCCGCCGTATGACGTCGCGTCGCGTGCGGGCGAGTACGTCCGCTACGCGATGGCGCAGGGGCGGGACGCACGCGGCGCGCAGGTGGCGATCCCCGCCGACATCGGGCCCGGCACGCTGATCTACCGCAAGGACGTTCTCGACAAGGCCGGCGTGAGCGAGACCGAGATCACCCGCGACTGGGACGCCTATCTGGCCGCCGGCCAACGCATCCGGAAGACGACCGGGGCGTACCTGATGACCGATGCCGCCGACCTGCGCGACATCGCGTTGCGGCAGGGGCTGCAGGATGGCGAGGGCCTGTACTTCGACGCGGACGGGCGCGTGCTGGTCGACTCGGCGCGCTTCCGCCATGCGTTCGAGCTCGGCCGCGCCGCGCGCCGGGCGGGGCTGGACGCGCGCGCGGTGGCGTGGACCAACGACTGGGCGGCGGGCTTCAAGCAGGGCCGCATCGCGACGCAGATGATGGGCGCCTGGCTGGTCGGCCAGCTGCGCAATTGGATCGCGCCGGCGACGGCCGGCCTGTGGCGCTCGGCGCCGCTGCCCGGCGGCGTGCTGGCCGCCTACGGCGGCTCGTTCTACGCGATCCCGAAGAAGGCCGCCAACAAGGCCGCGGCCTGGGACTTCATCCGCCTGATGACGGCGGATCCGCACGTGCAGCTCGAATCGCTCAAGGTGCTGGACAGCTTCCCCGCGCTGCTGTCGGTGCATGGCGATCCGGTGATGGACGAGCCGATCGCCTTCCTCGGCGGTCAGCGCGCGCGCCAACTGTGGCGCGACACCGCGCGGCGCATCCCCGCCATCCCGGTCAATCGCTTCGACGCCATCGCGACGCAGATCATCCGCGACGAGTTCGAGAAGGTCGTCGCGCGCGGCAAGGACATCGGGGAGGCGCTCAAGGATGCGCGCCGCCTCATCGAGCGCCGCGCGCGCCGCCGCTGAGGGAGCCGCCCGATGAGCCGCTTCCCTCGTCCCGGTCTCGCCAGCCCCGGCCCTGCTCGGCCCGAAGCCGCGAATGCCGGACCTGCTCGCTCCGGCCTGCCGCGTCCACCGTGGTGGCGGTCGCGCGCGTGGGCGCCTTATCTCTTCATCGCGCCGTTCTTCGCGCTGTTCGTGGTCTTCGGCCTGTTCCCGTTGCTGTTCTCGATCTGGCTGTCGCTGCAGCAGTGGAATCCGGCGGAGGGGCTGCACACGATGCACTGGGTCGGGCTGGAGAACTACGTCTACGCGCTCACCGATCCATGGTTTCACGACGCGCTCTACAACACCGCCTGGTTCGCGCTCGTGGCCGGCGTGCCGCAGCACCTGGTCGCGCTGCCGCTGGCGTTCTTCATCCATCGGCGCGCCGGGCGCGGGCGCGACCTGATCGTCGGCGCCTATTTCGTGCCGTACATCACCTCCAGCGTCGCCATCGCGCTGATCTTCAACACGCTGTACTCGAAGGACTACGGCCTGATCAACGCGGCGCTGGCGGAGCTGACCCGCATCCCGTTCCTGGGCAGCCCGCTCGCGACGCTGCCGTCGCTGAAGGACGGCGGCATCGACTGGCTCGGCGACGCCGACTACACGCGGCCCGCCGTCGCGTTCGTCGTGTTCTGGCGCTACCTCGGCTGGAACGTCGTGCTTTACCTGTCCGGCCTGCAGATCATCGACAAGGACCTCTACGAGGCCGCCACGCTGGACGGCGCCAGCGAGTGGCAGCAGTTCCGTCACGTCACGCTGCCGCTGCTCAAGCCCATCATGTTCTTCGCGGTGACGCTGACGATCATCGGCAACCTGCAGCTGTTCGAGGAGCCCTTCATCCTCGTCGACGGCGAGCAGGGTGTGGCGACGTCGGTGATGACCAGCGCGATCTTCATGTACCGGACGGCGTTCTCCGACGGCGACTTCGGCACCGCGTCGGCGATGTCCTGGCTGATGTTCCTGTTGATCGCCGCGCTGACCTGGCTCAATGCCCGGCTCTTCGGCCGCGACGCGCGAGGCGGCCATGGCGCGCCCTGAACGGGTCCGGCCGTGGAGCGTCGACCGCCGCCGCGCGGTCGGTGGCGGGTGCGCCCGCCCGCGGTCCGCGCGGGGGCGGCCGTGGCTGGCCTGGGCGCTGGTCATCGCCGGCGCGGTCGTGCTGGTGTCGCCGCTGTACTTCACCTTCGTCTTCGCGACGCATGGCCGCGCCGAGATCTTCAACTCGCCGCCGCCGCTGGGGTTCGGTGACGCGGCCGTCTCCAACCTGCGCCTGCTCGAAGAGCGGCTGCCGTTCTGGCGCAACCTGGGCATGAGCCTGTACGTCGCGTCGATGACGACGGCGTTGAACCTGCTGCTGTGCTCGCTGGCCGGCTACGGCTTCGCGATCTACGAGTTCCGCTTCAAGCGCCCGCTGTTCGCCGTCGTGCTCGGCTCGATGATGCTCCCGAGCTTCCTGCACATGATCCCGAGCTTCATGGTGATGGACGCACTCGGCTGGATCGACGAGCCGCGCGCGCTCTACGTGCCGGCGGCGGCGAGCGCGCTGGGCATCTTCCTGATGCGCCAGTACATCGGCGCGGCGATCCCGCGCGACCTGCTCGACGCCGCGCGCATCGACGGCTGCGGCGAGCTGCGCATCTTCTGGAGCATCGTGCTGCCGCTGCTCAAGCCCGCGCTGGGCACGCTGGGCCTGATCACCTTCATCGCCAGCTGGAACAACTTCGTCGGGCCGCTCGTGGTGATGCGATCGGTGGAGCACTACACGCTGCCGCTGGCGCTGCGCTCGATGCAGGCGCCCAACAACACCGAATGGGGCGCGCTCATGATGGGCAGCGCGATCGCGATGCTGCCCTTGCTGGTGGCCTATTGCTTCAGCGCCCGGCGCCTCGTCGCCGGGCTCACCTCGGGCGCCGTGCGCGGTTGAGCCGCCCCAGGACCGACACGGACACGCCATGCCCGCCGCCACCCCGATCCCCCCCAACGACCGACACGCGTCGAGCGCTCCCGGCGCCGCCGCGACCCGGCCGTCAGCGCCGTCGACGCCGTCGACGCGCGCCCCGACTCCCCTGCCTTCCACGTCCCCCATGCCTTCCTTCGACCGGACCACCATGCACGCGACCGCCGCCCACCCCGCCACCAGTGCCGCCACCACGCCCGCCACCAGCTCCGCCGCCTCCCCCGGCGTCGATCCGTCGACCCCGTCCTCCGCGGACACGGACACCTTCCGTGCCCTGATCCGGTCGCTGCCGGCCGGCTTCCAGTGGGGCTCCGCGACCAGCGCGGCGCAGATCGAGGGCGCCGCCCGCGAGGACGGCAAGGGCGAGTCGATCTGGGACCGCTTCTGCGCCCGGCCGGGCGCGATCAAGGACGGCTCCGACATCGACGTCGCCTGTGACCACTACCGGCGCTATCCGCAGGACGTGAAGCTGATGCAGTGGTTGGGCCTGGACGCCTACCGCTTCTCCTTCGCCTGGCCGCGTGTGCAGCCGCTGGGCCGAGGCGCCTGGAACGAGGCCGGCTTCGCCTTCTACGACCGGCTCATCGACACGCTACTGGAGGCCGGCATCCAGCCCAACGCGACGCTGTACCACTGGGACCTGCCGCAGGCGCTGGACGAGTCCATCGGCGGGCTGCTGTCGCGCGAGGTGGTGCCGCTGTTCGCCGACTACGCGGCGGAGATCGCGCGACGTTTCGGCGATCGCCTCGCCACCATCGCGACCTTGAACGAGCCCTGGTGCTCGGCCACGCTCGGCTACGAGACCGCGCAGTTCGCGCCCGGCCACCGCAACCGCGCCGAGGCGACGCAGGTGTCGCACCACCTGCTCATGATGCACGGCGCCGCGATCCAGGCGATGCGCGCGGTGGGCGGCCAGGCCAGGCTGGGCATCGTGCTCAACCACACGCCGTCCTTCCCGGCCGATCCGCTGAGCGAGGCCGACCGCCGCGCCGCCCGCATCGACGACGGCACCAATGTGCGCTGGTACATGGACCCGGTGTTCCGCGGCCAGTACCCGGCCGACATCGTCGAGTACCTGGGCGCCGACGCGCCGCTGATCGAGGTCGGCGACCTGGCGCTGATCCAGCAGCCGCTGGACTTCCTGGGCGTCAACTTCTACACCCGCAGCGTGCTCGACGGGCGCCAGGCCATGGTCAAGCCGCCCGGCGAGCTGGGCTTCACCGACATGGGCTGGGAGATCTATCCGCAGGCGCTGACGCAGCACCTGCTGCGCATCAGCCGCGAGTACACGCCGCCGCCCATCGTCATCACCGAGAACGGCATGGCCAACGCCGACCGCGTCGTCGACGGCCGCGTGGCCGATCCGGCGCGCATCGCCTACCTGCGCGGCCACCTCGAAGCGGTGGCGCAGGCGGTGGCGCTGGGCGCCGACGTGCGCGGGTACTTCTACTGGAGCCTGCTGGACAATTTCGAGTGGAACTCCGGCTACGAGAAGCGCTTCGGGCTCTTCCACGTCGACTACGCAACCCAGCAGCGCCTGGCCAAGGACAGCGCGCACTGGTACCGGGACATGATCGCGGCGTTCAAGGCGCCGCGCTGAGCGACGGATGCCGAGGCCGGGCAATGGGCACCGGGCCGCGGCCAGGGTCGAGGAGGGGGCGGACTGTGGCAGCATCCAGGGCTTTCGCGCGGCCGGCGAGGGCGGGTCCGTCCCGCGGGGGGCTCCGGCCGGGGCCACGACCGCGCGCTCGACGCGGAGCAAGCATGAAGGAGCAAGCAAGGCATGAGGCAGGGCTCGGAGACCGGCGCGCACGACGCGGCGCCGACGCGATTGCTGGCGGACGTGGGCGGCACGCATGTGCGCTTCGCCAGCCAGGGTGGTGCGGCGGGGCCGCTCGAGCATGTGGCGCGTTATGCCTGCCGCGACTTCGACAGCCTGGCCGACGCGATCTTCTATCACCTGCATCGCGAGGGCCTGCCGACGCCGCGCAGCTGCGCGATCGGCATCGCCACGGCGATCACCGGCGACCACGTCCGGATGACCAACCACCACTGGAGTTTTTCGACCCGCGCGCTGCAGTCCGCGCTGGGCGCCGAGCGCCTGCTGGTGATCAACGACTTCACCGCGCTGGCGCTCGCGCTGCCGGCGCTCGGGCCGCGATCGACGCGCAAGATCGGCGGCGGCGAGGCCGTCGCCGGCGGCCCGATGGGGCTGGTCGGCCCGGGCACCGGCCTGGGCGTGTCGGGCCTGCTGCCGTCGGAGGACGACGGCGTGTTGGTGGCCGTGGCCGGCGAGGGCGGTCACGCCACGCTGGCGTCGTACGACCCCGAGGAGCGCGCGGTGCTGGACCTGCTGCATCGCCGCTTCGGCCATGTCTCGGCGGAGCGCGCCGTGTCCGGCCCGGGGCTGGAGAACCTCTACACCGCGCTGGCCGAATTGCGCGGCCTCAAGATGGCGCCCGGCGAATGCCGCGACGCGCCCGCGATCACCGCCGCCGCGCTGGCCGGCGAGCCCTTCAGCAGCGAGGTCCTGCGCATGTTCTGCGCCCTGCTGGGCGACGTCGCCGGCAACGTCGCGCTGACGCTGGGCGCGCGCGGCGGCCTGTACATCGGCGGCGGCATCGTGCCGCGGCTGGGCGAGTGGTTCGACGCCAGCCCGTTCCGTGCCCGCTTCGAGTCCGCCGGCCGGCTCACGGCCTACCTGCGCGCGATCCCCACCTTCGTCGTGCACGAGGCGGACCAGGCCGCGCTGCTCGGCGCCAGCCGCGCGCTGGACCGCGGCGCGTCGCCGCACTGAGACGAAAAAAGGCCGGGACAAGCCCGGCCTTCGTCGTCAGCGCGGACGCGCGGATCACCAGATCCGGATGCGGTCCTCGCTGGCCTTGAACATCTTGTCGCCCGGCTTGGTCTTGAAGGCCTCGTGGAAGCCGTCGTGGTTGACCGCGGCGCCGTTGGCGCGGAACTCGGCCGGCGAGTGCGGATCGGTCGTCAGCAACTGCAGGCGGCGTTCCTCGCGCGACTTCTCGCGCCAGGCCTGGGACCAGCCCATGAAGAAGCGCTGCTCGCCGGTGAAGCCGTTGATCACCGGGGCCGGCTTGCCGTTCAGCGAGCGCAGGTAGGCCTTGTACGCGATCTGCAGGCCGGACAGGTCGGCGATGTTCTCGCCCAGCGTCAGCTTGCCGTTGACGTGCTTGCCGGGGATCGGCTCGTAGCCTTCGTACTGGGCGACCAGCTTCGCGCCGATGGCCTCGAAGGCCTTGCGGTCGTCGTCGGTCCACCAGTTGCGCAGCGCACCGTCGCCGTCGAACTGGCTGCCCTGGTCGTCGAAGCCGTGGCTGATCTCATGCCCGATCACCGCGCCGATCGCGCCGTAGTTGACCGCGTCGTCCGCCTTCGTGTTGTAGAAGGGCGGCTGCAGGATCGCGGCCGGGAAGACGATCTCGTTGAGCGTCGGGTTGTAGTAGGCGTTGACGGTCTGCGGCGTCATCAGCCACTCGCGACGGTCCACCGGCTTGCTGGCCTTGGCGGCCTGGCGCTGCCACTCGAAGGACGCGGCGCGCAGGCCGTTGCCCACCGCGTCGCCGGCGCGGACTTCCAGCGCGCCGTAGTCGCGCCAGACGTCGGGGTAGCCGATCTTGACCATGTACTTGGACAGCTTCTCCTGCGCCTGCGCCTTGGTGGCCGGCGTCATCCAGCTCAGCTTGTCGATGGAGTCCTTGTACGAGCCCAGCAGGTTGTTGACCAGCTGCAGCATGCGGGCCTTGTCGGCGGCCGGGAAGTAGCGCTTCACGTAGACCTCGCCGACGGCTTCGCCGAGCGCGCCGTTGACGTTGCCCACCGCCTGCTGCCAGCGCGGCTTCTGGCTCTTGGCGCCGGTCAGCGCGGTGCCGTGGTACGCGAAGTGCGCCTCGCGCAGCGCCTTGGGCAGCACGTCGGCGTTGCCGTCCAGCGCGCGCATCGTCAGGTAGAGCTTGATGTCCTCCAGCGGCGCCTCGGACAGGATCTTGGCCACGCCGGTCAGGTAGCTCGGCTGCGAGCCCGACAGCTTGTCCAGCTTGGGCAGCGAGGCCGCCGCGAAGAAGCCGTTCCAGTCGAAGCCGGGCGCCTTCTGCGCCAGCTCGGCCGGCGTCATCGGGTTGTAGAGCTTGACCGGGTCGCGGTTGGCGACCTTGTCCCACTGCACCTCGGCCAGTTGGTTCTCCAGCGCCAGCACGCGCTTGGCGGCGTCGGCGGGGTCCTTGACGCCGGCCTCGCGGGCCAGTGTCTCAAGGTAGGTCTGATAGGCGGCGCGGGCCTTGGACAGGCGCTCGTCGTCCTTCTTGAGGTAGTAGTCGCGGTCCGGCAGACCCAGGCCGCCCTGCCAGGTGATCAGGCGGTTGACCGTGGGTTCCTTGAAGTCGGCCTCGATGCCCAGCGGCACGGGCGTGTCGATCACGCCCATCTGGCGGCCCATCCAGGCGGCCAGTTGCTCGCGGGTCTGGATCGCGGCGATGCTGTCCAGCAGCGGCTTGACCGGCGCCAGGCCGGCCTTGTCGATCGTGGCGGTGTCGGTATAGGTGGCGTAGTAGTCGCCGATCTTCTGCTCGACCGAGCCGGTCTTGCCCTTCTTCTTCGCCAGCTCCTCGATGATGGTGCGGGCGCGTTGGTCGGACGTGTCGCGCAGTTGGATGAACACGCCGAAGGACGACTTGTCGGCGGGGATCTCGGTCGTCTCCAGCCAGTGGCCGTTGGCGGCGCGGAACAGGTCGTCCTGCGGGCGCACCTTCTTGTCGAAGGCCTGGGTGTCCAGGCCGGACTGCGGCGGCGCGGCCATCGCGAGGCCGCCCAGCTGCATCAGCAGGGCCAGGGTGGTGAGACGAAGTGCTTTGTTCATCGCAAGCAGTGATGGGAGCGCGGGTCGTGCCCGACGAAGCCGACAGGCTATGTCAAAAGGCATGGCGTGCCAAAAGCCATGAGCCCCGGGGCTTTCCTGCTTGTGGGAATGCCCCTCAGGTGGCTGGACAGCGCCCGATCGGCACGCCGGGCGCCCGCATCTTCACGCCATCCTGACCGTCGAGCCAGGTAGGGGTGGACGTCGTCGCGGCGGCCGGCAGGGCCGGCGAAAGCGATGAAGGCGACGAGCGGGACGAGGCCGCCGGGGCCGCGGCAGGCGACGAGGCCGACGCGCGCGTGCTCAAGGTCAGCGCCGCGATCACCAGCGCCGCGCCCATCCATTCCTGCGCCGCCGGATGCTGACCGAGCGCGACGCTCATCAGCAGCGCCGATACCGGCACGCCGTTCAGGAACAGCGTGCCGCGCGAGGCGCCGAGTTGCCGCACGCCGTAATTGAAGGCCAGCACCGCCGCGACCGTCGGCACCGCCGCGACGTACAGCAGGTGCGGCGCCACCGGGGGCAGGTCCTGCCACGCCGGCGCCGCGGACCAGCCCGCCGCCGTGGCGGCGAGCGCGAACAGCACCTGCCAGGGCAGGGCGGCGAGCGCGGTCAGGCCGGAGTACTCCAGCGGGCTGAAGCCCGGCAGCCGCGCCGCGCCGCGCGTGTAAAGCACCCAGCCGAGCGTGCCGAGCAGCGTCAGCGCGTCGCCCAGCAGCACATGCGGCGGACCGTCGGCGCGGCCGATCACGCCGGACACCATCACCACGCCGCCGAGCGCCAGCACCGCCGCGCCGGCCAGGCCCAGACCGGGGCGGTGACCGTCGAGCAGCCAGCGCAGCAGCAGCGTGGTCAGCGGCATCGTCGCCATCAGGACCGCGCCGTGCGAGGGCAGGGACAGCTTCAGCCCCTCCAGCACCAGCACGCCGAAGAAGCCGTAACCCAGCACGCCGAGCCCGGTCAGCCGGCCCCAGTGCGCGCGCAGCTTGGCCCACGGCCGATCGCCGAAACGCCAGAGCAGGACCGCCATGACGGTGCTGGCGAGCAGGTAGCGCAGCGCGGTGAACCAGACGGGATCGAGCCGGCCCAGCACCGGCTTGCCGACGAGGAAGAGGCTGCCCCACGAGACGGCGGCGAACAGCATGGCGAGAACAGCGGACAGGCGCATGGCGGCCCTCCCTTTCGAACGTGACATTGATCGGGGGCCAGTCTGGGCGGCGCCTCGCGCGCGGTCCATGCGTTTGTTCCGAACGGGTCTTTGGCGAATCCGAACGCCGGCCGCGGCGCCGCTGGCCACAATGGGGGCCCATGGAGCTTTACCAGCTGAAGAGTTTTCTGGCCGTCGTGGCCGAGGGCAACCTGACCCGCGCCGCGGAGAAGGTCTTCACCAGCGTGCCCGCCGTCAGCGCGCAGATCAAGGCGCTGGAGGAGGAGCTCGGCGTGCAGCTGTTCGAGCGCAGTTCGCGCGGCATGGCGCCGACCGTCGCCGGTGAGCGCCTGGCCGACGAGGCCCGCCGCACGCTCGACGCCGCGCAGCGCCTGCGGCAGGCCGCCGCGCAGATCCGCGGCGAGGTGCGCGGCGTGCTGCGCATGGGCACGGTGACCGATCCGATCTCGCTGCGCCTGGGCGAGGTGATGGTCAAGCTGGCCGAGCATCACCCCGGCATCGCGCTGCAGCTGATGCAGCGCCTGTCGCTGCACAGCGTGCAGGCGCTGCGGCGCGGCGAGGTGGACTGCGCCTACGTGCTCAACGAGGGCGATCCGATCGACGGGCTGGAGGTGCGTCGCCTGCGCCGGATGGAGCTGGTCGTCGCGGTGCCTCGGCGTTTCGCGGACCGCGAGTGGCCGCCGACGCACGAGGCGCTGCTGGCCCTGCCGTGGATCGCCACGCCGCCCGATTGCGGGCTGCGCCCGGCGGCGGAGCGGCTGTTCCGCAGCGCCGGGCGCGACCCGTCGCAAGGACTGATGGCCGAGACCGAGGCCGCCGTGCGCGGCATGGTGGCCAGCGGACTCGGCGCCGCCGTGCTGCGTCGCGATCAGGCGCAGGCCGCTGAGGCGGCCGGCGAGCTGCGCGTCTGGCCGCATTGGCAGGACGAGACCTGGCTGTGCTGGCTGCAGCGCGAAGGCCCGGAGGAGCCGGCGCTGAGCGCGCTGCGGGAGCTGGTGCTCGAGGTCTGGGGGCACTGACGTCCGCGGTGTCCACGCGCTCGCGCGCGTGTCGGCGCCCGGAGCGCGGACCTCGCCCGGCGATCGGGCACCGTCGTCGGCTGCGATACTCCTCCGATAACAACGGAGTTACATCGTGGAGACCTTGCAGATCGCGACCGATGCGCGCGGCGTCGCGCGCGTGACGATGAACCGGCCCGAGGTGTTCAACGCCTTCAATGAGGCCATGATCGCGGACCTGGACGCGGCCTTCGAGCAACTCGGCCAGGATCCCGCCGCGCGCGTGATCGTGCTGGACGGCGCCGGCAAGGCCTTCAGCGCCGGGGCGGACATCCAGTGGATGAGACGCGCCTCCGAGGCCACGCAGGAATGGAACGTCGAGGACGCGCGCCGCTTCGCCGCGATGCTGGACCGCATCGCCCGCTGCCCGAAACCGACGATCGCCCGCGTGCACGGCGTGGCGCTGGGCGGTGGCGTGGGCCTGACACTGGCCTGCGACATCGCGGTGGCCGCGTCCGGCGCGCAGTTCGCGGTGAGCGAGGCGCGCTTCGGCATCCTGCCGGCCGTGATCGGCCCCTACGTGGTGAACGCCGTGGGCCCGCGCGAGGCGCGCCGGCTGGCGCTGACCGCCAGCCGCATCACCGCCGCCGAGGCGCTGCGCATCGGCCTGCTGCACGAGGTGGCGGAGGCGGACGGTCTGGAGGCCGCCGTCGAGCGCTGGATCGCCGAGCTGTTGATGAACGGCCCGCGCGCGCAGGCCGAGATCAAGACGCTGCTGGCGCAACTGGAGGTCGGTCCCGTCACGGGGCAGGTCCGCGAGCTCACGGCGCAGACCATCGCCCGCGTGCGCATGGGCGCCGAGGCCAAGGAAGGCTTCGCGGCCTTCCTGGCCAAGCGGCCCGCGGCGTGGGTGCCCAAGGCGGAATGACCGGCCCGCGCGCGCGAGCACGAGGCCGGGAGAACCCCGGCAAGCCGCAGACCGCGCGGGCAACCCGCATGAGCGACACGCGCGAGCAGCCGCGCGATCGCATGCACGAGCAGATTCACGAGCAGGACGCACAAGCAGGACGGAGAAGGCAATGACGGAATCGACAGCAGCCTGGCGCATCACGAGCGCCGCCCCCGCGCAAGCGCCGGTGGCGGTCATCGGTGCCGGCGTGATGGGCGCGGGCATCGCGCAGGTGGCGGCGCAGGCCGGGCATCCGGTGACGCTGATGGATCTGCGCGAGGGCGCCGCCGCGGCGGCGATCGCGCAGATCGGCAAGGGGCTGGACGGCCTCGTCGCCAAGGGTCGCATGGAGGCACAGACGCGCGAGGCCGTGATGGGCCGGATCTCCGCGGCCGGCGCCGTCGCCGACCTGGGCGGCGCGGCGCTGGTGATCGAGGTGATCGTGGAGAAGCTCGATCCCAAGCAGGCGCTGCTGCGCGAACTCGACGCGCTGCTGCCGCCCGATGCGCTGATCGCGTCCAACACCTCGTCGATCAGCATCACCGCGCTGGCCAACGGCATGACGACGCCGAGCCGACTGGTCGGCATGCATTTCTTCAATCCGGTGCCGGTGATGAAGCTGGTGGAAGTCGTCTGGGGCGCGGAGACCGACGCGTCGGCCGCGCAGGCGATCGAGCAGCTGTCGCGCCGCTGGGGCAAGACGCCGGTGCACGCGAAGTCGACGCCCGGTTTCATCGTCAACCGGATCGCGCGGCCGTATTACGCGGAGACGCTGCAGTTGCTGCAGGAGCAGGCCGGCCGTCCCTCCGACCTGGACCGCGCGCTGCGCGGCGCCGGCTTCCGGATGGGGCCCTGCGAGCTGATGGACCTGATCGGCCACGACACCAACTACCTGGTCACGCAGTCGGTCTTCGAGGCCAACTACGGTGACAAGCGCTATCAGCCGTCGCTGGTGCAGAAGGCATTGGTCGACGGCGGGCGACTCGGCCGCAAGGTCGGCAAGGGCTTCTATGACGGCCTGCCTGCGGCCGTCGAGCCCGTCCCCGCGGCCGACGACGACATCGGCGCGGTGCTGCTGGCGGGGCGGGGACCGCTGGTGGAGGGGCTGGCCGGCTGGATGGGCGTGCGCGGTCTCGCGTTCGAGCGGGACGAGTCCGCGGACTGGGCCGGCGTGGCGATCGAGGGCCTGCAACTGCACTTCACGCGCGGACGCACGGCTGCTCAAATCGCGCATGAGCGCGGGCAGCCGGAGCTGGCGCTGATCGATTGGCCGCTGGCGCCGGACCGCGTGGACGGCCTCGCGATCGCCTTCGCGCCGCGTGTCGACGACGCGCGCAAGGCCGCCGCCGCGACGCTGCTGCGCCGCCTCTGCTGGGAGCCGCTGCCGCTGCGCGACGTCCCCGGCCTGGCGGTCGCCCGTTCCGTCGCGATGCTGGTCAACGAGGGCGCCGACGCGGTCTGGCAAGGCGTCTGCGACGAGGCCGGCGCGGATACCGCGATGAAGCTCGGCGTCAACTATCCGGCCGGACCCTTCGATTGGCTGGCGCAACTGGGCGCGCCCGTCGTGATGGACTTGCTGGACGGACTCTTCGACGCGTATCGCAGCGAGCGGTATCGCGTCAGCCCGCTGTTGAGGCAGCGGGTCTGGGGGGCGTAGGGCCAAAAAAATGCGACCCGAGGGTCGCATTCTTCATTGGGGCCGGGTCTTGCCTTACAGCAGCATGCGCAGGTGCGCTTGCGCCTGCAGCAGCGGGGGCAGGCAGTGCTCGACCATCTGTTCCATGCTCATGCGGGTGGCGTGGACGCTGATGGCCATCGCGGCGACGGTGTCGCCCTTGTAGTTCTTGAGCGGCACGGCGACGGAGCGCAGGCCTTGCTCCAGCTCCTGGTCGATCAGCGCGTAACCCTGGGCGCGGGCCCGGGCGATCTCGATGCGCAGGCGCTCGGGATGCGTGATCGTGTGCGGGGTCAGGGCGCTCAGCTCCTGGCGGGCGATGAAGGCGTCGACCTCGGCCTGCGGTTGCGCGGCCAGCAGCACGCGGCCGTTGCCGGTGCAGTAGGCCGGCACGCGGGTGCCCGGCTGCAGCGTCGGCGACACCACGCGACCGGCGCTGGTGGCGGAGATGCAGATCACGTCGTTGCCGTCCAGCACGCCGGCGGAGGACGCTTCCTTCATCGCGTAGGCCAGCTTGTGCAGCTCGGGCTCGATGATGCGCGGCAGGCGGGCGGAGTGCATGTAGCTCTGGCCCAGGCGCAGCACCTTCGGGGTCAGCGCGAACATCTTGCGGTCCTGCGAGACGAAGCCCAGGTGGGTCAGCGTCAGCAGGTAGCGGCGGGCGGCGGCGCGCGTCAGGCCGGTACGGCCGGCGACTTCGCTGATGGTCAGGCGGGGGCGCTCTTGATCGAACGCCTCGATCACGGCCAGACCCTTTTCCAGGCCGGCGACCAGGTCGCGTTTCAGCGGACCGGTGCGGACTTCGGCGTCAGGCGCCGTGAGGTTGGAGGCGACCGACAAGGCGGTCAATTCATCGTCGTGAGCTCGTGCAGCGGACATGGCAGACAAAACGTGCGTTTGACGCCCAAAGCTGCTGGGCGTAAGCAGGTGATGTCCATGACTATAGGGACAACCCTGTGAAGAATCTTTGCCAGGGCAATCGTTTTGGCCGCCAATCGCACTTGAATGCACCAACTTGGTGAATTTGTCGCGCACAACGCCCCACAACCTGGATCAGGCGGTGTCAAGGGGCGTTCCGCGGGAAAAAAGTGCGTGAAACCGCAATCGGTTCGTCGCTAAGCAGGCCGTCAATAGTCAGACATCATGCTTGGCGACGCATACCCTACATATATGAGCGGTATGCGCCATCAAACCGGGTCAGTATCCCATGGGGTGTGCGATTGGCGCCTACGTGGTCGCACTTGCGCCCATGACTATTTTTCAATCGCCCCAAACTTTTGGATATGGGTGAGCGAATGTTTATCCGCACCTGATTGGTGCAATCTCGACGCCGCCTGGCGCCCACAGCGAAGAAATAGTCTGACTATTCGTGATGGGCAAGAATGAGCCATTGCGCGGCGGCCGGCGAGGTCGCAAGGCGGTTGGTCTTCTATATAGAGCGGTGGCGCGCGGGGCGGGGCTCACCGCCGCCTGGGCACGCCGTGCCGCGGGCGGCGTGAGCCGCTCACACCCGCTCGATCACCACTGCGATGCCCTGGCCAACGCCGATGCACATCGTGCACAGCGCGTAACGGCCGTTGATGCGATGGAGCTGGTTGATCGCCGTCGTCACCAGCCGGGCACCGCTGGCGCCGAGCGGATGTCCGAGCGCGATCGCGCCGCCGTTCGGATTGACCCGCGGGTCGTCGTCCTGCAGACCGAGGTCGCGCAGCACCGCGAGGCCCTGGGCCGCGAAGGCCTCGTTGAGCTCGATGACGTCCATCTGCTCCAGCCGCAGGCCGACCTGCGCCAACACCTTGCGCGTCGCCGGGGCGGGGCCGATGCCCATGATGCGGGGCGCCACGCCGGCCGTCGCCATGCCCAGCACGCGGGCGCGCGGCGTCAGGCCATGGCGGCTGATGGCGGTTTCGCTGGCCAGGAGCAGGGCGCAACTGCCGTCGTTGACCCCCGAGGCGTTGCCCGCGGTCACCGTGCCGTCCGGCCGCACCACGCCCTTGAGCCGGGCTAGCGCTTCCAGGCTGGTCTCGCGTGGGTGCTCGTCCAGGCGCACCACCACGGCCTCCCCCTTCTTCTGCGGGATGGTGACGGGGCAGATCTCGGCGTCGAAGAAGCCGGCGCGCTGCGCCGCCAGCGCCTTGGTCTGGCTGGCCAGCGCCATGCGGTCCTGCGCGTCGCGTTCGATGCGGAAGTCGGTGGCGACGTTCTCGGCCGTTTCCGGCATCGCGTCGACGCCGTACTGCGCCTTCATGCGCGGGTTGATGAAGCGCCAACCGATGGTGGTGTCATGGATCGCGTTGCTGCGCGAGAAGGCGCTGTCGGCCTTCGGCATCACGAACGGGGCGCGGCTCATGCTCTCGACACCGCCGGCGATCAACAGGTGGGCCTCGCCGGCGCGGATCGCGCGTGCGGCGCTGCCGATGGCGTCCATGCCGGAGCCGCACAGGCGGTTCAGCGTCACGCCGGGCACGTCGATCGGCAGACCGGCCAGCAACGCGGACATGCGCGCGACGTTGCGGTTGTCCTCGCCGGCCTGGTTGGCGCAGCCGTAGAAGACGTCGTCCAGCGCGGCCCAGTCCAGCGACGGGTGTCGGGCCATCAGGGCCTGGAGGGGCGCGGCGCCCAGGTCATCCGCCCGGACCGAAGCCAACGCCCCGCCATAACGACCGAACGGCGTGCGCTGAGCATCGCAGATGAAAGCGTGCATGCAAGTCTCCAGAATCTTTATCAAAATGCAGGACTCGGAGGATCATAGAGGTCACCTGGAAAAACCTGTGACAAGTTGCACGGTTGCCCAGGGATCATGAGCGTCGCCGTGCCAGTGACGCAGTTTTCGCTTAAGTTGCGCCCCTCTGCAGCCGATGCTGCTGACGAGGACGCCCAAACCCGAGGCGCGGAACTACAAGAATGAAGGACAGATCGGCCGATCCGCTAATCGATGTGAGCCAGCTCAAGGTGGGGATGTTCATTCATCTCGATCTGGGCTGGATGTCGCATCCATTCCCGTTGAGCAGCTTCAAGCTCAGCTCGGAAGAGCAATTGCTGATCTTGCGCCGGCTCGGCCTGAAGCAGGTGCGCTGGAGCCCCGGCAAGAGCGACCTGCCGCTGGACGCCACGCCGATGCCGCCGCCCGCGACCGCGCCGGCCGTCGTGGCGGCCGATGCGCCGCAGAGCGCCGAAGACGAGGCGCGAGAGCGCCACCGCCGCCTGCTCGCCGAGCAGCGCGACGCGCTGTTGCTGTGCGAGCGCCAGTACGCCGAGGCCGCCACCGCGCTGCGCGACCTGATGGACCTGGTGCCGCGCGAGCCGATCGACGCGCGCGACCGTTCCGCCGCGCTGTCCCGAGCGCTGCTGGACAAGATGCTGGTCGAGGGCGATATCAACATCCGCCTGCTCAACGAAGGCGCCGGCGACCGCGGCACCGCGCACGCGCTGAACGTCGCGGTGATCGCGATGCTGCTGGGCCGCGCGTTCGGCCTGGGCCGCGACGAGATGCTGGACCTGGGCCAGGGCGCGCTGCTGCACGACATCGGCAAGATGGAGCTGACGCCGCGCTTCCGTCATCGCGACGACAGCTTCACCGCCGCCGAGGTCGCCGCCTATCAGCAGCATGTCGCCAAGGGCGTGATGCTGGGCCAGAAGATGAACGTCAGCGCCGGGCCGCTGCTGATCATCGCGCAGCACCATGAGCATGCCGACGGCAGCGGTTTCCCGCAGCGTCTGAACGCCGACCGCATGAGCATCGGCGCCCGCATCGTGGCGCTGGTCAATCGATTCGACGGGCTGTGCAATCCGTTGCTGCCCTCCAAGGCGATGACGCCGCACGAGGCGCTGTCGCTGATGTTCGCGCAGGGCCGCAGCCGTTTCGACGCGACCATGCTGAACGCCTTCATCCGCATGATGGGCGTGTACCCGCCGGGCTCCGCGGTGCAATTGACCGATGACCGGTACGCGCTGGTCGTGGCGGTCAACTCCTCGCGGCCGCTCAAGCCCAAGGTGATGGTGCACGATCCCAAGGTCGCGCGCGACGAGGCGCTGGTGCTGAACCTGGAAGAGCTGCCCGACCTGGGCATCCGCCGCAGCGTCAAGCCGCAGCAGTTGCCGCGCGCCTCGCTGGACTACCTGAGCCCGCGCAGCCGCATCGCCTATTTCTTCGAGTCCGCCGGCCCGACGGGCCTGCCGTCCGAGTCGTCCGGGGAGATGGCTGCGTGAGCGTTGTCGTCCGGCCTGCCGCCGCGCCCCACGCGGCGTTCAACACCGCGTTCCTGCCGCTCATCGACGGGCTGCAGGAGGCGGTGTGGCTGGTCGACGCGAAGACCCATTGTGTGGTCGCGGTCAACACCGCGTCGCAGCAACTGTTCGGCCTGCCGGCCAAGGACCTGATCGGCAGCGGCATCGAATCGCTGGCCTCGACGCCGGAGGACGCGCTCTTCTGGATGGACGCCGCGATCGGACGCCGCGAGAGCCTGCACACCGACACCATGATGCGCCACGCCGACGGGCGCGTGCTGTGGATCTCCCGCCGCATCAGCCATGTCGCGCAACCGCAGGGCGACGGCCTGTGGATGATCGCGATGCGCGACCAGACCCAGCAGCGCCAGCACGACGAGGAGCGCGAGACGCTGCTCGCCGAACTGCGCGCCACGCTCGAGTCGACCGCCGACGGCATCCTCGTCACCGATCTGGCCGGCCGCATCCGCAGCTTCAACCAGCGCCTGGCCTCGCTGTGGGGCATCCCGGAAGACCTGCTCAACGACCGCAACGACGAGGCCGTGCAGGCCTGGATGCGGCGCAGCGTCGTCGACGGCCCCGCCTACGCGGTGCGTCTGGGCGCGATCCAGGAATCGCCGCTGCTGCACACCAGCGACAACTTGAAGCTGATCGACGGCCGCGTGCTGGAGCGTGTCTCGCTGCCGCAGTGGAGCCGTGGCCGACCGATCGGGCGGGTCTACTCGTTCCGCGACCTCAGCGAGAAGCTCGCCGCGCACCAGCGCATCGAGGAGCTGTCCCACAACGACATGCTCACCGGCCTGCCCAACCGACGGGCGCTGATGGAGCGCGTCGACTACGCCCAGGCGATGGCGCGCCGCGAGACCACGCCGTTCGCGCTGCTCAACGTCGACCTGGACCGCTTCAAGCAAATCAACGACACGCTCGGCCATGCTTATGGCGATCGCGTGCTCAAGGAAGTCGCGCTGCGGTTGAAGGAGTCGCTGCGCGAGGTCGACACCGTCGCGCGCCTGGACGGCGATGAATTCGCGCTGCTGATCCATCAGGCCGACGCCCGTGGCGCGGAACACGCGGCGCGCCGTGTCCAGGAGGCGATGTCGCGGCCGTTCTGCTTCGACACGCTGAGCTTCACCGTGACCTGCAGCACCGGTATCGCGCTGTTCCCCGGCGACGGCGCCAGCGCCGAGGAGCTGCTGGCCAGCGCCGAGCGCGCGATGCACTGGGTCAAGGAAAGCGGCCGCAGCGCGTTCCGCTTCCATCAGCCGCGCAAGGACGTGGACCTGCTGTCGCGCATGCGGCTGGACCACGCGATGCGCCAGGCGTTGCAGGAGCACGAGTTCCGGCTGCACTTCCAGCCGCAGCTCTCGGTCGAGACCGGCGAGCTGGTCGGCGCCGAGGCGCTGATCCGCTGGCGCGATCCGCTGCGCGGCGATGTGCCGCCGTCCGAATTCATCCCCGTGGCGGAGGAGAGCGGCTTCATCGTCGCCATCGGCCAATGGGTGTTGCAGCAGGCGGTGGCGCAGGCCGCGGCCTGGCTGAAGCAGGGCCTGCGGGTGCCGGTCGCGGTCAACGTGTCGGCGCTGCAGTTCCAGCAGACGCAGTTCGTCGAGTCGGTCGCGCAGGCGCTGCGCGCGTACGACCTGCCGCCGTCGCTGCTGGAGCTGGAGCTGACCGAATCCGTGCTGCTGCGCGATGCGGAGGAAGCGCTGCATCGGATGCAGGCGCTGTCGGAGCTCGGCGTGCTGATGTCGATCGACGATTTCGGGACCGGCTACTCCAGCCTCGGCTACCTGAAGCGCTTCCCGATCCAGCGCCTGAAGGTCGACCGCAGCTTCGTGAAGGGCTTGCCGGGCGATGCCAGCGACGCGGGCATCGTCAACGCGATCGTGCAGATGGGCCGCGCGCTGAACCTCAAGGTGATCGCCGAGGGCGTCGAGACCGAGGCGCAGCGCGACTTCCTGGCCCGCTGCGGCTGCCACGAGTACCAGGGCTTCCTCTGCGCGCCGGCGCTCGAGACGCGTGCCTTCGAGGAGCGCGCCGCCCAGATCACCGAGCGGGCCGACGCCGCCCGGGCGGCCCGCGAGCAGGCCGGTCGTGAACTGGCCGCCCAGGCGCCGCGAGGCGCGCGCGCGTCGGTGCACCTGCTGCGCGGCGCCTGATCGGCACGGTCGGCGGCGGCGACCTCCGCCGCGGCTCGACGCGCGTCACGCGCGCCAAGCACCCTCTCGCGAGGCCCGCGCGATGTCGAGTGACCTCTCCACTCCCCTGTTCCCGCTGGCGGCACAATGCACGTTGGGTCGCACTCGGCGGCCGGGAGACAAGCGTGCTTTACAAGTTCAAGTCGAAGGCCGGTGCCGATGTGATCATGTTGGCCGCCCACGGCGATCAAGCGCTGCAGGCGCTGGGCCGCGATCCCGCGCCGCAGGGCATCCTGCAGTCGGCCGACCTAGCGTCGTTGATCGCGCACGGCGAGGCCGCGATCGCGCAGGAGCAGCAGGCGTTCGATCGCGCCGCCGAGGAGGCACGCGCCGAGGACCGCAAGCCGCCGCCCAGGCCCGAGGTGACGCTGCGTCAGCGTCTGTGGCCGCTGCTGGAGCTGATGCGCGCCGCGCAGGTCGCCGGCACCGATGTCGTCTGGGGCGTCTAGTGGAGTCGACGCTGATCCTGGCCGTGCGACACGGCGAGACCGCGTGGAACCGCGAGGGACGTCTGCAGGGGCATCTTGACCTGCCGCTGAACGCGCTCGGCGAGCGCCAGGCGGAGCGCCTCGGCGCCGCGCTCGCCGATCATGCGATCGACGCGATCTACGCCAGCGACCTGGGCCGCGCCGCGGTCACCGCGCGTCATCTGGCCGCGCCGCACGGGCTGGAAGTCGGGCTGGACGAGCGGCTGCGCGAGCGCTCCTTCGGCGTCCACGAGGGCAAGCGATGGGTCGACATCGAGGCCGAGTTTCCCGAGGACGCGCTGCGCTGGCGCCAACGTGATCCGGCGTACGAGCCCCCCGGAGGCGAGAGCCTGAACCGGTTCTACGCGCGCTGCATCGACGCGGTCGCCGCGCTGGCCGCGGCGCACGCGGGCCAGACCATCGCGGTGGTGGCGCACGGCGGCGTGCTGGACTGCCTCTACCGCGCCGCGACCCGCGTCGACCTGCAGGCGCCCCGCAGCTGGATGCTGGGCAACGCCAGCATCAACCGGCTGCTGCATTCGCCGCAGGGCTTCAGCCTGGTCGGCTGGAACGACGATCAGCACTTGCAGGGCCTGACGCTGGACGACCCGGGCGTGCCCGGCTTCATGCCCGCCGCGCCGCAGCCCGCCCGCGCCTGAACGCAAGCACGGCGCCGCAGAGCGCCCGACGGAGGAGGCCCTCATGACCGACGCACAGATCATCGTGCTGGCCACGCCGATGTTCTTCGCCCTGATCGGGCTGGAGTACTGGATCGGCGTGCGCCGCGGCCGCAACACCTATCGCCTCAACGACGCGATCAGCAGCATCGCGCTGGGCATGCTCAGCCAGGTGGTGGGCGTGCTGACCAAGCTCTTCACGCTGGGCATCTACACCTGGGTCTTCGAGCATGCCGCGCTGACGCGGCTGGACGCCGGCGCCTGGTGGGTCTGGCTGCTGGGCCTGCTGTTCTACGACTTCCTCTACTACTGGCACCACCGGCTGGGCCACACCACGGCGCTGCTGTGGGCGGCCCACGCCGTCCATCACCAGAGCGAGGACTACAACCTCTCCACCGCGCTGCGCCAGCCCGGCAGCGGCTGGCTGGTCGGCTGGATCTTCTACATGCCGATGGCGATCCTGGGCTTTCCGCCGCTGGTCTATGCCGTGGTCGCGCTGGTGGACCTGCTCTACCAGTTCTGGGTGCACACGCAGCAGATCGGCAAGCTGGGGTGGTTCGACCGCTGGTTTTGCTCGCCCTCCAATCACCGCGTGCACCACGCCGTCAACGACCCCTATCTGGACCGCAACTATGGCGGCATCCTCGTGATCTGGGACCGGATGTTCGGCAGCTTCCAGGAGGAGCTGGACCACGAGCGCTGCGTCTACGGCACCCGCGACGCGCTTGCCAGTTGGAACCCCTGGCATGCCAACGTGCAGGTCTACGCCAAGCTGCTGCGCAAGACGCGGAGCACGCCGCGCTGGCGCGACAAGCTGCGGCTGTGGTGGGAGCCGGCGCACTGGGAGCCGGGCGTGGGCGCGCGCATCGCGCCCGGGTACGACCCGCATGCGCGGCCGCTGTTCGACCCGGTGGTCGACTCCTCGCACGCGCTGGGGGCGGCGGTGCTGTTCGTCCTGCTGCTGGGCGGGGTGGCGCTGTTCCTCTGGAACGCGCATCGGCTCGGCTCGGGCGAGCAGATCGCCGTGCTGATCGGCCTTCTGGCGGGGCAGGTCTTGACCGCGCGCCTATTGACGCCTTCGGGTGCGGGACACCCCTAACGGAGAACTGTTGCGATTTCGCGTCGGCCGTGTCGAGGGCGTGAAACGCACTTCTATACTCCGCACACATTGCAGTTCGCCCAAGCAGCCAACCGTGGCTGCGACCTCCAACAGACGAAGGTGGATATGAAAAAGATCGCAATCGCTGCGGCCATCGCGGCCCTCTCTGCTCCGGTGTTCGCTCAAAGCTCCGTGACCCTGTGGGGCCGGATCAACACCTCGGTGGAAAGCATCAAGGTCGGCAACAACGACCGCGTCGCCTCGATGGTGAACAACAATTCCCGCCTCGGCTTCAAGGGCACGGAGGATCTGGGCAGCGGTCTGAAGGCGAGCTTCGCGCTGGAACACGGCCTGAACTCGGACGACGGCCGTCAGACCAGCTCGGCGTTCTGGAATCGTGAAGCCAGCGTGCAGCTGTCGGGCGAATTCGGCGCGATCCGCCTCGGCCGCTGGACCCCGGGCTCGTACTACGCCACCGCCGACTACGTGTCGATGCACAACCACGACACCGGCACGTCGGAAGACAAGCTGTACTCCGGTGCTGGTTTCACGCAGACCAACAAGGTCGGCTACTTCACCCCGAACGTGAACGGCTTCAACGGCGAGTTCACGCTGCACGCCGGTGAAGGCGTCGATCCGCGCGGCTACGACGTTGCCCTGAACTACGACCAAGGCCCGATGCACCTGGGTGCCGGCTACAGCAAGCAAGGCAGCGCCAAGCAATACGCGATCCGCGGTCTGTACGAGCTGGGCGCCTTCACCTTCGGCGGCTATGCGCAGCGCGAAGAGTCGGGCACGCCGCAATCGCCTGGCGCGAAGGACTCGCGCTGGATCGGCCGCGCCGCCGTGATGTACACGCTGGGCCAGTCGGAATTCCACCTGAACGTCGGTGGCACCAAGGCCGGCGCGTTCTCGTTCAACAACGGCCGCAACGGTGGCAAGCAGTACACCGTCGCCTACAACTACAACCTGAGCAAGCGCACGAAGGTCTACGCGTTCTACACCGCTGTGGACGCCAGCACGCCCAACAAGCGTGACGACCTGAACTCGCTGGCCGCCGGTATCCGCCACAACTTCTGATCCTCGGATCCTTCGGGATCCCCGGGAACGGCAAAGGCGCTCTTCGGAGCGCCTTTTCTTTTGGTCATCCAACGACACCAGCCCGAGCACCTGCGCAAACTGCCCAACAACCAGCGCAAAGCTGGGCGTAGCGCTCTGCGTAGAACTCGGCGTAGAGCTCGGTGGATGGGCTCAAGGCGCCCGGGTCCCTTTTCCGCAAGTATTAGGAGGAGCCCGCGGAGCGGGCGGGGGACATGGAGGAAAAGGGACCCGGGCGCCTTGAGCGCGCTGTGGGCGTCGAAGGACCGAGCGCGACCCCGACCCCGGCAATCACTCGCCCAGATCGAACAACTGCCCCGCCTGCTTGGGCGGCGCCACCCCGAGGTGCCGATACGCCGCCAGCGTCGCGATGCGACCCCGCGGCGTGCGCTGCAGGAAACCCTGCTGAATCAGATAGGGCTCGATCACATCCTCGATGGTCCCCGGCTCCTCGCCGATCGCGGCGGCGACGTTGTCCAGCCCCACCGGTCCGCCATCGAAGCGATGCACCACCGCCTCCAGCAGCTTGCGGTCCATCAGGTCGAAACCTTGCGGGTCGACATCCAGCATCGCCAGCGCCTTCTCGGCGATGACGCGGGTGATGTTGCCGTCGCCCTTCACATCGGCGTAGTCGCGCACGCGGCGCAGCAGCCGGTTGGCGATGCGGGGCGTGCCGCGCGAGCGCCGCGCCACTTCCAGCGCGCCCGCGACCTCGATGGGCGCGTTGAGCAGCGCGGCCGAGCGCGTCACGATCCGCTGCAACTCCTCGGGGGTGTAGAACTCCAGCCGCGCCACGATGCCGAAGCGATCGCGCAGCGGGTTGGTCAGCATGCCCGCGCGCGTGGTGGCGCCGACCAGCGTGAACGGCTGCAGGTCCAGCTTGATCGACCGGGCCGCCGGGCCTTCGCCGATCATGATGTCGATCTGATAGTCCTCCAGCGCCGGGTACAGGATCTCCTCGACGACCGGCGACAGCCGATGGATCTCGTCGATGAACAGCACGTCGTTGCGCTCAAGGTTCGTGAGGATCGCCGCCAGGTCCTTGGGCTTCTCCAGCACCGGGCCGCTGGTCTGGCGCAGGTTCACGCCCAGCTCCGCGGCGACGATGTGGCTCAGCGTCGTCTTGCCCAGCCCGGGCGGGCCGAACAGCAGCACGTGATCCAGCGCCTCGCCGCGTTTCCTGGCCGCGCCGATGAAGATCTCCAGCTGCTCGCGCGCCTTGGCCTGGCCGACGTACTCGTCCAGCAGCTTGGGCCGCAGCGCGCGCTCGATGGCGTCCTCGTTGGGCGAGGCCGGCTGGGCGCTGATCAGCCGCGCCTGTTGCGGCACGGGGGTGAAGTCGTCGGTCTGGATGCTCATGGCGGGGTGGATTGTCCGCCAGTCCTGCCGTCAGGGGCGGTCAGGAGATGGATCTCGCAGGATCCGGCGGAGGTCAGGACAACTGCTTCATTGCCAGCTTGATGCCTTCGCTGACGCCGACGTCGGTCGGCAGCTTCTTCAGCGCCGCGCCGGCTTCCTTCTCGCTGTAGCCCAGGGCGATCAGGGCCTGCAGGATGTCGGCCTGCGCGTCGTTGGCCACGGCCACCGGCAACGCCAGATCCGGCCCCAGCTTGCCCTTGAGCTCCAGCAGCAGCCGTTCCGCCGTCTTCTTGCCGATGCCGGGCACCTTCACCAGCCGGCCGGTCTCCTGCCTGGAGATCGCCTGAGCCAAGTCTCCGACCGACATGCCGGACAGCAGCGACAGCGCCATCTTCGGGCCGACGCCGCTGATCTTGATGAGCAGGCGGAAGGTGCTGCGTTCCTCGGTGGTGAGGAAGCCGAAGAGGACGTGCGCGTCCTCGCGGATGCTGAGGTGGGTGAGCAGCGTCGCGCGCTCGCCCAGGCCCGGCAGGTTGAAGAAGGTGCTCATCGGCACGTCGACTTCATAGCCGACGCCCTGCACGTCGATGAGGACCTGCGGGGGCGATTTTTCCGCGATGACGCCGGTGAGTCTGCCGATCATGGGTGCGGATTATCGGCGCGCCGCGGCATGTCGCCGCGGCGTTCGTGACCGGGGGGTCAGTTCCTGCCGAACAGGCCCAGGCGCTGGGCTTCCAGCGCGGCCTCGGCGCGCGAGCTCACGTTGAGCTTGCGGTAGATCTGCTTCACGTAGTCGGCGATGGTGTGGCGCGACAGGCCCAGCTGCACGCCGATCTCGGGCAGCGTGAAGCCCTTGGCGACGCGCAGCAGGACCTCGGTCTCGCGGTCGGTCAGCGACACCTCGTGCAGCAGTTGCGCCGCCTGGGGGCGTCGCTGCGACGTGAAGTAGGCGATGACCTTGCGCGCGATGGACGGCGACAGCGGCGGCTCGCCCTGGCTGATGCGCTGCAGCTGCTCGACCAGCAGCTCGCGCGACTGCTCCTTCAGCAGATATCCGAAGGCGCCGGCCTGCAGCGCGGGGAAGAGGTGCTCGTCGTCGTCGTGGATGGTGACGATGACCGATTGAACCTCGGGTTGCTTTTCACGCAGCGCCGAGATCACGTCGACGCCGGACCCGTCCGGCAGACCCAGGTCCAGCAGCGCCAGCGTGAAGCGCTGGGTGTTGACCTGCTGCAGGGCGTCCTGCACGCGAGAGCACTCGGTCACCACCGCGTTGGCGAAGACCTGTTTCACCAGGACCTTCAACCAGGCACGGATTTCGGGAATGTCTTCGAGCAGCAGGATGTGGTTCATGGCGCGGGATTCTTGCTCAATAAGCGGGCCGGCGGACAGCCTGCCGGTGAAAGGCAACACTACGGCTTTATCGGCGGGCTGACCATACTGGTCAACGCCGGAGTGTGGCGCGGTGGGCAATGGGTCACGCGCCGGACCGTATCGAGCGGCCGCGCGCCGCGATCACGACGGCATTAGAGCGGAATCGTGAGACGGATCACCGTGCCCCAGCCGGGGCCCGATTCGACCAGGCACTGACCGTGCATCTGCTTGGCGCGAGCCTTCATGCTGGCCATGCCGTGTCCCTTGTCCAGGCGACCTTCCAGCTCCAGCGGGATGCCCTGGCCGTTGTCCTGGATCACCACGGAGAAGTAGCCGTCCTGGGCCGAGCAGCCGATCACGCAATGCGTCGCGCCGCTGTGCTTGATGATGTTGCTCACCGACTCGCGCAGGATGCGGGTGGTCTGGACGTAGGCGCGGGCGGGGAAGGTGTGCTCGATGTCCTCGGCCGGGGATTTCCACTCGGCCAGGATGTTGGCCTGGGCCAGCCGCGACACCACCTCGGCGCGCCAGTCGCCGAGCGCGTCCAGCAACTGCACCGGCTTGCCGGTCAGGCCGCGTACCGACAGGCGCATTTCCTCCAGCGCCTCGCGCGCCAGCGTCGAGATGCGGTCCGACTCGCTGGTGTGGACGATGGTCAGCAGCTTGGCGCCGAGGTCGTCGTGCAGGTCGGCGGCGATGCGCTTGCGCTCGCGCTCGGTGACCTGCTCCAGCTTCGCCTCGGCGAGCTGGTCGAAGTGGCGCTCCAGTTCCGCGATGCGTTCCTGCAGATGCAGCTCGCCTTGCAGCACTTGCAGCTCGGACTGGGTCAGCGCGCGGGCGAACTCCCGCACGCGTTGCAGGCCCAGGCCCAGCAGCGACAGCGGCGCCAGGATGCCGGCCAGCCCGCTGTCGGGCAGCAGCCAGGCCGCCACCACCGCCAGCGCGCCGAGCCCGATCAGCAGGCAGCTGACCGCGAAATCCTGGCGCGGGTAACGTTCCTCCAGCGTGGGCAGGAACATGTCCTGCCACAGGTGCCAGACATGCCATGCCGTCGCCATCAGCAACTGGGCGCCCAGCCACCACAGCGCGAAGGTCTCGACCCGCGCCGTCGGCACGGGCAGCAGCAGCGCCACCGGAAAAAGCAGGGCCTGCGCCAGCAGCACGCGGTGCAGGCGCCGATCGCGCCGGCGCAGCCGGCGCATCAGGTAATGGATGCTGCACCACAGCAGCCAGGGCGCGAGGACCACCGCCACCGCCGCGGGCCAGGGCGTCAGCGGTGCCAGGCCGACCATGATCACCCAGCCCGGCATCAGCACCAGCAGCCAGGCGATGTGGCGCTGCGCGCGGCGCTGCCAGATCAGCAGGCCCAGCACGAAGGCCATCAGCACCAGCGAGGACTGCAGCCCGTAGGCCAGCAGCGCGGCCAGTTGCGACCAGATGCCGGGGCCTGTCGCCGCGGCCTGCGCCATGCACACCGGCGCCGCCAGCAGCAAAGCGGCGGCGGCCAGCGCGGGCAACCGCCGCGATCCCTCTCGTGCCGCCACCGCGCTGCTCGGGCCGGGGCGCTGCTCTTGTTGTTCTGTGGTCCGCTGCATGGGGGGCGATTGTGCAGTCGCGGCAAGCGCCCGGTGCATCGGCGGGCGACAATACCGCCCTCAACCCCCCTGAATACGGAGCCAGCGCCGCCTTGAACCTGCGCCACGCCTTCACCCCCGCCGACAACCGGCGCCTTTCGCATCTGTGCGGCACGCTGGACGAGCACCTCCGCCAGATCGCGACGGCCTTGTCGGTGCGCATCTCGCGTCGCGGCGAGCACTTCCACATCGAGGGCGACCGGGCCGCGGCGCAACGCGCGCTGACGCTGCTGGAAGCCCTGTACGCGCGCGCCGACCGGCCCATCTCGGACGAGACCCTGCGGATCGCGCTCGTGGAGGCCGCCGCCGACCTGGCCAAGCCCGGCGCCGCGCCGGACGGCGAGGGCACGGAGCCGGACAGCGTCGTGCTCCGCACCCGGCGCGCCGACCTGGCCGGCCGCACGACCAACCAGCATCAATACCTGCGGCACATCCTGTCCCACGACATCAGCTTCGGCATCGGTCCGGCCGGCACCGGCAAGACCTTCCTGGCGGTGGCGTGCGCGGTGGACGCGCTGGAGCGCTCGACGGTGCAGCGCATCATCCTGACCCGGCCCGCGGTCGAGGCCGGCGAGCGCCTGGGCTTCCTGCCCGGCGACCTGACGCAGAAGGTCGATCCCTACCTGCGCCCGCTCTATGACGCGCTCTACGACCTGATGGGCTTCGACCGCGTCACCAAGGCCTTCGAGAAAGGTCAGCTGGAGATCGCGCCGCTGGCCTTCATGCGGGGCCGCACGCTGAATCACGCCTTCGTCATCCTGGATGAGGCGCAGAACACGACGCCGGAACAGATGAAGATGTTCCTCACCCGCATCGGCTTCGGCAGCAAGTGCGTGGTGACCGGGGACACCAGCCAGATCGACCTGCCGCGCGGCAGCGTCAGCGGGCTGGTCGACGCGGAGCAGGTGCTGGACGGCGTCGACGGCATCGCCGTGACGCGCTTCACGCGGGCCGACGTGGTCCGTCACCCGCTGGTCGCGCGCATCGTGCAGGCCTACGAGGAGCAGGCCGCCGCGCACGCGAGCGAGCAGCAGGCGCGCGATGCCCTCTATGCGCAAGAGCGCGAGGAACGCCGTGAGCGTGCCCTGCGGCTGCAATCCGCGATCGTCGCCGAATCGGCGGTGGAGGCAAGACCTGTCACCGCGGTGGTGCCGACGCCGAAGCCCTCCGCCAGACAGGCTGCCAAAACGACCGGCAAAACGACCGGCAAGACCCTTGCCAAACCACCCGCGCAGCCGGCCGCGAAAGCTGTCGCCAAGCCGGCCATGAAGGCCGGCGGGAGGTCCGCCGCGAAGGCCGGGCCGGTCGCCAAGGCCAGGCCCGCGGCGAAGGTGGGGTCGGCCCAGCCGAAAGCCGGCGTCGCGCGCAAGGGAGGTACCCGATGAGCCGCCCCGAGTTGAGTCTGTCGCTGCAGTTCGCCGATCCGCGTCATCGGCCCTTGCTGCCGCGTCACAAGGTGATCCGGTGGATGCGCGCCGCGCTGGAGCTGCCGGGCGAGATCACCGTGCGCATCGTCGGTGCCGAGGAAGGGCAGTCGCTCAATCGCGACTATCGGGCCAAGGACTACGCGACCAACGTGCTGACCTTCGACTACACGCACGAACCGGTGGTCGCCGCCGACCTGGTGATCTGCGCCGATGTCGTCGAGCGCGAGGCCAAGGAGATGGGCCTGGACCTGGCCGCGCATTACGCGCACATGCTGGTCCACGGCACGCTGCACGCGCAGGGCTACGACCACGAGGAAGACGACGAGGCCGAGGCGATGGAAGCACGCGAGTCCGAGATCATGCTCGGCCTGGGCTTCGCCGATCCCTACGCCGGGCGCTGAGCCCGTCGGTCCCGCCGGCCCGCTGCTACTGCTGCGTGCCCAGGTAGCGCTTGCGCCAGAAGAAGGCCCCCAGCCCGATCGCGAGCGCCACCATCACGCCGACGGCGATCCAGAAGCCGGTGGCGCGGTGGATCAGCGGCAGCGTGTCGAAGTTCATGCCGAAGACGCCGGTGATCAGGTTCAGCGGCAGGAAGATGGCCGTCAGCACGGTCAGCGTACGCATGATGTTGTTGGTGCGCTCGCCGGTGAGCGAGAAATGCATCTGCATCGACGTCTCGGCCGAGGTCTCCAGGCGCCGCACATGCGTCAGCACGCGCTCGATGTGCTCCAGCACGTCGCGCGACCGGACCCGCAGCAGCTCGCGCTCGCGCTCCGCGTGCAGGTCCCCGGCGGGCCATTCGCCAAGCGCGTCGATCCACTCCTGCACCGCGCTGCGCTGGTCCTCGCAGATGTCCTCCAGCTTGGAGAGCGCATCCCGCGCGAACAGCACCACCGGCCAATCGCGGAAGTGCCCGCGGCGGTCCAGCAACAGGCCTTGCAGCGTCGTCAGCTGGCGGGTCAGCAGGCGGCGCAGGTCCAGGTAGCTGTCCACCATGTGGTTGACCATGCGCAGCATCAGCTCGGCGGGGCTGGACGGCAGCCGCGCGCTGCCGCGGAAATCGCGGCCTTCCTGCTGAGCGCCGAGCTTGGTGGCGAAGTAGTCGCGCAACTGGCAGTCGCCCGGATGCACCGTGATCAGCACGCGATCGAAGACGGCGAAACCGACCGGGCTCGTGTCGATGGACTTGAACGCCTGCTCGATGGCGCCCGGCGTGTGCGGCTCGTCGTCGGCCATCAGGTGCTGGCTGCCCGGCAGCGTCGCCAGGCGACGGAAGACCATCAGGTCGTACCAGCTCGTGTAGTCGAAGTGCGACGGCAGTTGCTGGTTCATCAGGTCCGACACATGCAGGTCGAGCAGCTGCGCGCCGGTCCAGCGCTGCAGCCGCTGCTGCAGCATGCCGAGCTGAAGCTCGAATTCCCGCCGCGGCAGGCCGATCCAGAGGAAGCCTTCCGAGGGCAGGTCCTCCGGAAGCGCGGCGAGCTCTTCGTAGAGGCTGTCGCTGAGGTGGAAGATGCGCATGCGTCGGACGGGCAGCCGGCGTGCCGCTGGGTCAGGCGCCCGACTTGAGCAGTCGGGCCGCGTCCAGCGCGAAGTAGGTCAGGATGCCGTCGGCGCCCGCGCGCTTGAACGCCAGCAGCGCCTCCATCATCACCGCGTCGTGGTCGAGCCAGCCGTTGGCGGCGGCGGCCTTGATCATGGCGTACTCGCCGCTGACCTGGTATGCGAAGGTCGGGACGCGGAACTCGTCCTTCACGCGCCGCACGATGTCCAGGTACGGCATGCCGGGCTTGACCATCACCATGTCGGCGCCCTCGGCCAGATCGAGGCCGACTTCGCGCAAGGCTTCGTCGGTGTTGCCCGGATCCATCTGGTAGGTCTTCTTGTCGGCCTTGCCGAGGTTGGTGCGCGAGCCGACGGCGTCGCGGAACGGGCCGTAGAACGCGCTGGCGTACTTGGCGCTGTAGGCCATGATCCGCGTATGGATGTGGCTGTCGGCCTCGAGCGCCTCGCGGATCGCGCCGATGCGGCCGTCCATCATGTCGCTGGGCGCGACGATGTCCACGCCCGCGCGGGCCTGGACCAGCGCCTGCTGCTTGAGCAGCGCCACCGTACGGTCGTTGAGGATGTAGCCGGTCTCGTCGAGCACGCCGTCCTGGCCGTGGCTGGTGTAGGGGTCGAGCGCGACATCGGTCAGCACGCCCAGTCCCGGCACCCGCTCCTTCAGCGCGCGGACGACGCGCGGGATCAGACCGTCGGGATTGGTCGCCTCGATGCCGTCGGGCGTCTTCAGCGACGGATCGATCGCGGGAAACAGCGCCATCACGGGAATGCCCAGCTCGACGCATTCCTCGGCGACGGGGATCAACCGGTCCAGGCTCAGCCGCGAGACGCCGGGCATCGACGCGATCGGCTCGACGCGGTTCTCGCCCTCATGGACGAAGACCGGAAAGATCAGGTCGCCAGCGTGCAGCCGGTGTTCACGCACCAGGGCGCGGGTGTAGGCGTCGCGGCGCAGGCGACGGGGACGGCTGGCGGGATACGGTGCAGGCAGTTGCATGGTTTCTGAGGAATACCACCGGGATAGGGGGCCACCACGCGGAAAGACGTGGATTCCGAAATTTGGCAGATCTGTTAAACTCGTTCTTGAATGATAGCCGCTCGGTTGTCATTCCCTGCTTTTCCTCCCTGAGCAGGAGCCTTAACGTGATGACAGCGATAAGGCTTTCCAACCCCGGCTGTGAAGCCGGGGTTTTTTTTCGCGCCATCCATAATGCCGCGATGCTCTGGATCAAAGCGCTTCACATCATCTTCGTCGCCGCGTGGTTTGCTGGCCTGTTCTATCTGCCGCGGATCTTCGTGAATCTGGCCATGGTGCCCAACGACAGCCACGCCGAACGCGAGCGCCTGTTGCTGATGGGCCTGAAGCTCTATCGCTTCAGCACCATGCTGATGCTGCTGGCCTTGGTCTTCGGCCTGACGCTGTGGCTGCATTACGGCATCGGTCGCGGGCCGGGCAACTACTGGATGCACGCGAAGCTGCTGCTGGTCTTGGTGGCGATCGGCTACCACCACATGTGCCGCGCGATGCTGCGCAAGTTCGAGCTGCTGGCCAATCGCCGCAGCCACAAGTGGTACCGCGTGTTCAACGAGGTCTCGGTGCTGCTGTTCGCGGCGATCGTGATCCTGGTGGTCGTCAAGCCGATCTGACCGCATGATGGTTCGACGCAGTTCCGCCACCTGGCTGGCCCTGTGTTACGCGGTGCTGGTGATCTACGCCAGCCTCTACCCGTTCTGGCCGTGGCGCATGCCGCCGAGCCTGCCCTGGCCCGGCGTCGTGGGGCTGCCCTGGCCGCGCTACTGGGGCAAGTTCGACGTCTGGGCCAATGCGGTCGGCTACTGGCCGCTGGGTTTCCTGTGCTTCGCCGCGGTGATCCGCAGCGGTGGCGGCTTGATGCGCGCGCTGTTGCTGACGCTGGTGGGGCTGCCTCTGCTGTCGTTCTCGATGGAGACGCTGCAGTACTTCCTCCCCGGCCGGGTGCCGTCGCTGGCGGACTTCCTGCTCAACAGCGGCGGCGCGTGGACCGGCGCCTTGTGCGCCTGGATCCTGCATCGCTTCGGCGGCCTGGCGCGCTGGAACGGCTGGCGCGAGCGCTGGTTCGCGCCGCACAGCGCGGGCGCGCTGGCGCTGCTGGCGTTGTGGCCGATCGGGCTGCTCTATCCGGCGCCGATGCCCCTGGGGCTGGGCCAGCTGTTCCCGCGCCTGCGTGAATGGACCGAGCTGCTGCTCGAGAACACCCCCTGGGAGCTCATCCCCCGGGAGCTTGCCGACGACCCGCCGTTGCCGCCGGGCCTGGAGGCGATCGCCATCGCGATGGGGCTGCTGGCGCCGTGCCTGCTGGCGCTGTCGGTGGCGCGGCCCGGTTGGCGGCGCGCGCTGCTGATCGTCGGCGCGCTGCTGATCGGCGTGATGGCCACGGCCTGGTCGACCTTGCTGAACTTCGGCCCCGATCACGCCTGGGCCTGGGTCACCCCCACCACCGCGCCGGGGCTGCTGATCGGCGGCGTGCTGGCCCTGCTGGCCGCGCTGATGTCGCGCCGCGCGAATGCCGCATGGGGCCTGGTGGTGCTGACGGTGCTGATCGCGCTGGTGGCCGAGGCTCCGTCCGATCCCTACCTGCTGCAAAGCCTGCAGTTCTGGGAGCAGGGCCGCTTCGTCAACCTCTACGGCCTGGCGCAATGGGTCGGCTGGTTGTGGCCGTTCGCGGCGCTGGCCTGGCTGCTCTATGGCGTGACGCAGAGCGAGCCGCGCGCACCGCCTGTCGATCGTGACGAACTGCACGAATCGCCCGTCGGTGAAAACCCTGAAACTACAATGAAGCCATGACCGAGCCGATCAAGCCGACCTCCGCGGCGCCGAGCTATTACGCCCGCCACATCTTCTTCTGCCTGAACCAGCGCGAGCACGAGAACGCCTGCCTGCAGCACGACGCGCAGGCCGCCTTCGACCATTGCAAGCAGCGCGTCAAGGCCGAGAAGCTGGCCGGCAAGGGCGGCGTGCGCGTCAACAAGGCGGGCTGCCTGGACCGCTGCGCGGGCGGGCCGGTGGCGGTCGTCTACCCGGACGCGGTCTGGTACACCTTCGTGGACAAGAGCGACATCGACGAGATCGTCGAGCGCCACCTCAAGCACGGCGAGGTCGTCGATCGCCTGGTCCTGCCCGACGACGTCGGCCGTTGATCGGAGCCTCGCCCGTCATGAATTCCCAAACGCAACGCCGGCAGATCGCCGGCCCGGCCGGCGAGATCGAATGCGCCGTCGACGAGCCCGCGGTCGACGCGGGCCCGCTGCGCGGCGTCGTCGTGATCTGTCACCCCAACCCGACCCAGGGTGGCACGATGGACAACAAGGTCGTCCAGACCATCGCGCGCGGGTTCGTGCACCTGGGCTACCGCGCGGTGCGCTTCAACTTCCGCGGCATCGGCCGGTCGGCCGGCGCCTGGGACGAGGGGCGCGGCGAGGTCGACGACGCGCTGGCCGTGATCGAGGCGCTGCGCGACCCGGCGTTGCCGCTGGCGCTCGCGGGGTTCTCCTTCGGCGGCTTCGTGGCTTCCCAGGCGGCCTTGCGGCTGGACCGGCCGGCCGAGCGCCTGCTGCTGGTCGGCCCCGCGGCCAGCCGTTTCGGCGTGGCCACCGTGCCCGACGATACCGTCGTGATCCACGGCGAACAGGACGATGTGGTGCCGCTGCAGGCGGTGCTCGACTGGGCGCGCCCGCAGGCGCTGCCGGTCATCGTGGTGCCCGGTGTCGGGCATTTCTTCCATGGGCAGTTGCCGCTGCTCAAGCATTTGGTGTTGCGCAGCTGGCATCCCGCCGGCGCGGCGCGCGCCTGAGGATTTCTCCCGCATGAAACGATTCCTTGCTTCCCTGGCCCTCGGCGTGGGCCTGTCCAGCTTCCTGATGACGACCGGCGCCTCGGCGCAGGCGCTGACGCCGCCCGAGATCGCGGCGCGCAACTACGTCCTGCTGGACCTGACGACGCACCAGACGCTGGCCGAGCGCGACGCGGACGTCCCGCAGGATCCCGCCTCGCTGACCAAGCTGATGACGGCGTACATCGTCTTCGACGCGATCAAGGCCAAGCGCCTGACGCTGGACCAGACGCTGACCATCTCCCGGCGCGCCTGGGACGAGCGCAAGGGCGACCCGTCGCTGATGTTCATCGACACCACGATGACGCCCAAGGTCGACGAGTTGCTGCGCGGCATGATCATCCAGTCCGGCAACGATGCGTCGGTCGCGCTGGCCGAAGGCGTGGGCGGCACCGTCGAGCAGTTCGTCGCGATGATGAACCGCCAGGCGCAGGCCTGGGGCCTGAAGAACACCACCTTCAAGAACGTCACCGGCATCACCGAGCCCGGCCACAAGACGACCGCGCGGGACATCGCGGTCATCTTCTCGCACGTGATCCAGGACTATCCGCAGTACTACGCCGATTACTACTCCAAGCGCGAGTACACGTTCAACAAGATCCGCCAGTTCAACCGCAACATGCTGCTGGGCCGCGACCCATCGGTGGACGGCGGCAAGACGGGCTTCACCGACGCGGCCGGCTACTGCCTGGCCGTGAGCGCCCAGCGCGACGTGCCCAACGGCAAGCGCCGCCTGCTGAGCGTGGTGATGGGCACCGCCTCCAAGGAAGCGCGCGCCACCGAGAGCCAGAAGCTGCTCAACTGGGGCTACGCCGCGTTCGACGCCGTGCGCCTGTTCGAGAAGAACCAGCCGATCACGACCGTCAAGGTCTGGAAGGGCGCCAGCCCCGAGGCCAAGCTGGGCGCGGCCGATGCCGTGTTCGTCGCCGTGCCGCGCGGCGAGGGCGGCAAGCTCAAGACCGACATCCAGCGCACCGATCCGCTGGTCGCGCCGCTGGCGCTGAACCAGCGTGTCGGCACGCTGAAGGTGACCACCGCATCGGGTGCCCCCGTGGCCGACGTGCCGCTGGTGGTCCAGCAGGAAGTGCCGCTGGCCGGCATCTTCGGCCGCGCCTGGGACGCGATCCGTCTCTGGATCAAGTAAGGCGCGCGCCGCGCGCCCGCGGCGGCGTCCGCAAGGCCCCTCGATTGCCGGGGTCTGCGGATGGGCCGGCGGCGTAAAGTCGGTTCTTCGGCGTGACAACGTGCGGGAGACCTCCGATGACGATGCCCTGGCCCGAACTGCCCTGCTACCTCAACGGCCACCTCGGCCGGCTCGGCGATGCGCGGGTGCCGGTGATGGACCGCGGTTTCCTCTTCGGCGACGGCGTCTACGAGCTGATCCCGGTCTACGCCCGTCGGCTGTTCCGCGTCCACGACCACCTCGATCGCCTGGGCCACGGCCTGAAGGCGTTGCGCATCGAAGATCCGTACGAGCGCGAGGCCTGGCTCGACCTGCTGCGCAGCCTGGTGCAGCACCTGCCGGATGACGACGACCAGTGGATCTACGTGCAGGTCACGCGCGGCGTCGGGCCGCGCCACCATGTGATGCCGGTGGACATCGAACCCACCGTGCTCGCCTACACGCAGCCGCAGAGCGCGTTGACGCCGGAGCAGCGCCATCAGGGCCTGTCCTGCGTCACCGCGCGCGACTTCCGGTGGCAGCGCGGCGACATCAAGAGCACCTCGCTGCTCGGCAACGTGCTGGCGCGGCAGATGTCCGCCGACCAGAACGCGGACGAGACGCTGCTGATCCGCGACGGCTTCCTGACCGAGGCCTCGTCCAGCAACGTCTGGGTGGTGCGCGACGGCGCGTTGCTGACCCCGCCGCCCGGCGAGCTGCTGCTGGAAGGCGTGCGCATCGGCCTGCTGCAGGAGTTGTGCGAGGAGATCGGCATCGCGTGCAACCGATGCCCCATCGCCGAGACCGAGCTGACCACCGCGGACGAGATCCTGCTGACTTCGGCGACCAAGGAGATCGCGCCGGTCACGCGGCTGGATCGCGAGCCGGTCGGCCACGGCGCGTTGCGCGGCAAGCCGGGCCCGGTCTACGCCAGGCTGCACGAGGCCTACCAGCGGGCCAAGATCTTGCAAAGCCTTTGAGCGGCTCCATTTGAGAATCCCATCATGACCACCTCCTTCAACAACGCCCCGATTTCGCCCGAGCAATCGCTCATCGAGTACCCGTCGCAGTTCCCCATCAAGGTGATGGGCGCGCATGTGGAGGGTTTTGTCGACGCCGTTGTGAGCGTCGCGCGGCAATTCGATCCGGCCTTCGACCACACGACCGTCGAGCAGCGCCCGAGCAAGGGCGGCAACTACCTCGGCGTCACGATCGTCGTCACGGCAACCAGCCGGGAGCAGCTCGACGAGCTCTACCGCACGCTGACCACCCACCCCATGGTGAAAGTGGTCCTGTGAACCCGGCGGGGCGCCGATTCGGGCGCCCTGCGGTGTTGCAAATCCTCGCCATAGCGCTGCTATGGCTGCGGTTTGCGCCTGGCAGGGCATCCCGAATCGGCGCCCGCCGGGCTCACAGGGGGCGGGCGTTCTAGACCTGGCAGCTCAGATCGAGCCGGGGTCGGCGGTGAGGGCGGCGTCCAGGGCCTTGAGCTTGTACGGCGCGGCTTCGTCGCCGTTGCGGGCGGCGATGTCGTACCAGTAGCGCGCCAGGCGCAGGTCACGGTCGACGCCGAGGCCGCTTTCGTACATCGACGCGATCAGGTACTGGGCGCCCACATCCCCGGCCTTGGCGGCCTCGCGGTACCAGGCCGCGGCCTGCGCGGGATCCTGCGGCGCGCCGCGTCCCAGGTAGAAGGCGGTCGCCACGGCGACCTGCGCGTCGGCGCTGCCGTGTTCCGCCGCCTTGAGGTACCAGGACTGGGCCCGGACCAGATCGGGCGTGCCGCCCGCGCCCTGCTCGAAGAACTGGCCCAGCGCCAGCTCCGCCCGCACCAGCCCGCGACCGGCGGCGCGCATCAGCAGCTCACGCGCGAGGCGGGGATCGGGCTTCGGCACCTCGGACCGCAGATGCATCATCGCGAGGTTGTAGTCGCCCAGCGCCACGCCCTGTCGAGACAGTTGCCGGAACTGCCGCTCGGCGCCCGGTAGGTCGCCGCGTTCGTAGGTGGCGAGCGCCTGGGCGAGCGTCACCCTCGTGGCAGGGGCGGGCGCCGAGGCGGAGATGGAGGCATCGGCACGTTTCGGTGCCGCGTCCGGAGAGGTTGCCGACGCGGCCTGGGCCCAGGCGGCCGGCACGGTCCAAGGCAGGAGGAGAGCGGCGGCGGCCGCCGACAGACTCGTAATGTGACGCGGCATGGCGCGGCTCCGAAATGTCCCGATGCGGGCGATGCTAGGGCCTTCGCGGCTAGCATGCCGGAATGTTGATCAAGACCCTGGGCCGCGTGGACTACGCGGCCACGCTGGACGCGATGCGCGCCTTCACCGACGCACGCGGCCCCGATACCCCCGACGAGCTGTGGCTCTGCGAATTCGATCCCGTCTACACGCAGGGCCTGGCCGGCCAGGCCGACCACGTACTGGACGCCGCCGGCATTCCCGTCGTGCAGACCAACCGCGGCGGTCAGGTGACGTTCCACGGACCGGGCCAGGTGGTGGCGTACCCGCTGGTGGACCTCAAGCGGCTGGGTGTCTTCGTCAAGGAATACGTCTTCCGCCTCGAGACCGCCGTGATCCAGACGCTGGACGGCTTCGGCGTGACCGGGCATCGTGTCGCCGGCGCGCCCGGCATCTACGTGCGGCTGGACGATCCGGGATCGCACGCGGCGCTGACCGGGCCAGCCGATCCGGCGGACCCGTTCCGCGGCCTGGGCAAGGTCGCGGCGCTGGGCATCAAGATCAGCCGGCACTGCACGTATCACGGCGTCGCGCTGAATGTCGCGATGGACCTGAAGCCCTTCCTGGGCATCAACCCGTGCGGCTACGCAGGGCTCGCGACGGTGGACCTCGGTACACTCGGGGTTTTCACGGACTGGGCCGCGGTGGCCCAGCGGTTCGGCGAGCGCCTGTCCGCTCAGCTCCAACCCTGAGGCCTCCCGGAGAGCACGCCTGATGGCAACCGAGAACATCACCCACGAAGCAAAGAGCGCCGCGGATTACGACGCCACCGCCAAGCAAAAGGCCCAGGCCAAGACCGCGCGCATCCCGATCAAGATCATCCCGGCCGAGCAGCTCAAGAAGCCGGACTGGATTCGCGTCAAGGCGGGCTCGCCCAGCACGCGCTTCTACGAGATCAAGCAGATCCTGCGCGAGCACAAGCTGCACACCGTCTGCGAGGAAGCCTCCTGCCCCAACATCGGCGAGTGCTTCGGCAAGGGCACGGCCACCTTCATGATCATGGGCGACAAGTGCACGCGCCGTTGCCCGTTCTGCGACGTCGGCCACGGCCGCCCGGATCCGCTCGACGTCGACGAGCCGATGAACCTGGCCAAGACGATCGCGGCTCTGAAGCTCAACTACGTCGTCATCACCAGCGTCGATCGCGATGACCTGCGCGACGGCGGCGCCGGCCACTTCGCCGAGTGCATCCGCAAGGTCCGCGAGCTGAGCCCGCTGACGCAGATCGAAGTGCTGGTGCCCGACTTCCGCGGCCGCATGGACCGCGCGCTGGACATCCTGAAGGCCGCGCCGCCGGACGTGATGAACCACAACCTGGAAACCGCGCCGCGCCTGTACAAGGAAGCGCGTCCGGGCTCGGACTACCAGTTCAGCCTCAACCTGCTCAAGCGCTTCAAGGAAGCCGTCCCCGGCGTGCCGACCAAGAGCGGCATCATGGTCGGCCTGGGCGAGACCGACGAGGAGATCCTTCAGGTCATGCGCGACATGCGCGCCCACGACATCGACATGCTGACCATCGGCCAGTACCTGGCGCCGTCGGGTCACCACCTGCCGGTGCGGCGTTACGTGCACCCGGACACCTTCAAGATGTTCGAGGAAGAGGCCTACAAGATGGGCTTCACGCACGCGGCCGTGGGCGCGATGGTGCGCTCCAGCTACCACGCCGACCAGCAGGCCCATGCGGCGCTGGAGAAGGCGGATGCGGAGCGGGCGGCCTCGGCGGCTTGAACGCGCCCTTCGCCCAATGAAGATCGGCTCCCTCGGGAGCCGATTTGTTTTGGCGCTCCGCGCTCAGGCCGGCGCCCACCGCCCGGCGATGTTCTTCAGCAGCAGGTTCACCGCCGCCAACTGACGGTTCTTCAGCGACAACAACGAGGCCTCGGCCGTGAACGCGCTGTTCTGCGCCGTCGTCACTTCGAGGAAGCTGACGGTGCCGGCGCGGTATTGGTCGGTCACGAGCTCCAGGTTGCGCTGCGCGGCCTCCAGCGCTTCCTGTTGCAGGCGCGACTGGGTCCGCAGGTTGTCGGTCAGGATCAGGTTGTCCTCCACCTCCTGCAGCGCGGTCAACACCGTCTGGCGGTAGGTGGACGTGGCGACCTCGGCGCTGCTGCGGGCCTGCGCGCTGGCCAGCTTGCGCTGGCCGCCGTCGAAGATCGCCTGCGCCAGCGACGGACCGAGCGACCAGAACAGATTGGGCGCCGTCAGCAGGTGGGACAGCGTGCTGCTGCGGTAGCCGCCGCTGGCCGACAGCGTCAGCGACGGGAAGTACGCCGCGTCGGCGACGCCGATCTGCGCATAGGCCGAGGCCACGCGGCGCTGCGCCGCGGCGATGTCCGGACGGCGTTCGAGCAATTGCGAGGGCAACAGCACCGGCACCTCGGGCGCCGTCGGTAGCGCGGCGCTGCGTGCCAGGTCCAGCGCCGACGGCGGCAGGCCCAGCAGCACGGCGACGGCGTGCTCCAGCTGGCCGCGCGTGCTGCGCGTCTCCAGGAGCTGGGCCTCGGCGGAACGCAGTTGCGTCTGCGCCTGCAGCACGTCGCTGCGGGCCGCCACGCCGCCTTGGTAGCGGGCCTGCGTCAGGTCGAGGAAGCGCTGATAGGCCTTGACGCTGCGGTCGTAGAGCGCCTCCTGCGCCTCGGCCGTGCGCAGCGAGAAGTAGGTCTGCGCCAGCGTCGCCTGGGCGCTCAGCCGCGCGGCCGCCAGGTCGTCGGCGCTGGCCTGCAGCGTGGCGCCCGCGCCTTCGCTGGCCAGGCGCAGACGGCCCCAGAGGTCCGCCTCCCAACTCGCGTTCAGCGATGCCTGCACGCTGTTGGACGGCCCGCGGTTGATCGTGCCGTTGCTGACGTTGCCGTCGGGGCTGGCGCTGCGCGTGCCGGAGAAACCGGCCGACAGCGTCGGGAACAGCGCGGAGCGGCTGGCCTCCAGCGCGGCGCGCGCGCTGGCGACCTGGGCGACCGCCGCCTTCAGGTTTTCGTTGCCGATCACCAGCCGGCGCTGCAAGTCGTCCAGGGCCGGGTCGTTGAACAGCGTCCACCACTGCTCGGGCACCGCCTCGGCGGTGCCGGGCTGGGCCTTCTTCCAAAGGCCGTCTTCCTTGAACTGCGCCGGCGCGGCGACCGGCGGCGGCGGGTCGACGCGCGTCACCGCGCAGCCGCCGAGCAGCGCCGCCGCGGCGGCCAGCGTCGTCATCGCGGCGCTGGCGCCCAGGCGTGCCCGGCGGGTGCCACGCGACGCGAGACGCGCGACGGGGCCGAGGGAGGAGAGGGGGGGAATGAACGGGGTCGGCATGTCTCAGCCCTGCAGGGTCGGAGCCGCGGGCGGCTCGGGATTCATCGGGGGCACGGCGCCGTGCGCGCGCGGCCTTGGCGGCGCGGCGGCGCTGGAGGCGGCGGCGCAGGCGCTCCATCGTCACGAAGACGACCGGGGTCGTGTACAGCGTCAGCAGCTGGCTCAGGATCAGCCCGCCGACGATGGCGATGCCCAGCGGCTTGCGCAGCTCGGCGCCGTCGCCGCTGCCCAGGGCCAGCGGCACCGCGCCGAAGATGGCCGCGAAGGTCGTCATCAGGATCGGGCGCAGCCGCAGGTTGGCGGCGCGGAAGATCGCCGCGCCCGCCGACAGATGCGCGGTGCTGCGCTGCCGCGCGATGGCGAAGTCGATCATCATGATCGCGTTCTTCTTCACGATGCCGATCAGCAGGATCACGCCGATCAACGCGATGATCGAGAACTCGGTGTTGAACATCATCAGCGCCAGCAGCGCGCCCACGCCCGCCGACGGCAGCGTCGACAGGATCGTCACCGGGTGGACCAGGCTCTCGTACAGCATGCCCAGCACCAGGTAGATCGCGATGATGGCCGCGCCGATCAGCAGCGGCTGCGACTTCAGCGAATCCTGGAACGCGTTGGCGGTGCCGGCGAAGGTGCCGCGCACCGACACCGGCACGCCCAGCTCCGACATCGCGTTGTTGATCGCGTCCGTGGCCTGCGACAGCGACACGCCTTCCGGCAGATTGAAGCTGATCGTCGAGGCCGGCGTGCCGCTCTGGTGGTTGACCGACAGCGGCGTGTTGGTCGTCTCGAAGCGGCTGAACGCCGACAGCGGCACCTGCGCGCCGGAATTGCTGATCACGTAGAGCTTGCGCAGCGTCTCCGGTCCCTGCAGGTAGGGCGCCGCCAGTTCCATCACCACGCGGTACTGGTTCAGCGGGTTGTAGATCACGCCCACCTGGCGCTGGCCGAAGGCGTTGTTCAGCGTCGTGTCGATGGTGCTGACGGTGATGCCCAGCCGTGCCGCGGCCTCGCGGTCGATGACCAGCGAGGTCTGCATGCCCTTGTCCTGCTGGTCGGTGTTGACGTCGGTCAGCTCCTGCAGCTGCGACAGCGCGTTGCGCACGCGCGGCTCCCAGGCCCGCAGCGCCTCCAGGTCGTCGGCCTGCAGCGTGAACTGGTACTGCGCGTTGGCCTGCCGGCCGCCGATCCGGATGTCCTGCACCGGCACCATGAACAGGTTGGCGCCGGGCTCGTGGGCCATCTTGTCGCGCAGCCGGTTCACCACCTGGTCGGCCGAGACCTTGCGCTCCTTCAGCGGCTTGAGCGTGATGTAGAAGTTGGCGCTGTTGCGCTGCCCGCCGCCGGTGCTGCCGTTGACGTTCTCCACCGCCGGGTCCGACAGGATGATCTCCATGAAGCGGTCGACCCGCTTGCGCATCATGTCGAAGGAGCTGCCCTGGTCCGCCTGCACGCCGCCGATCAGCACACCGGTGTCCTGCTGCGGGAAGAAGGTCTTGGGGATGGCGCCGTACAGGTGCACGTTCAGCGCGATCACCGCCACCAGCGACAGCAGCGCCACCGGCTGATGGCGCAGCGTCCACATCAGCGTGCGCCGGTAGCCGCGCACCACGCCGCGATTGAAGCCGTCGAACAGACGCACGAGGCGGCTCTTCCGGGCCGTCGGCGCGCCGGGCGCCGGCTCCTGGCGCGCGCGCAGCACCCGCGAAGCCATCATCGGTGTCGTCGTCAGCGATACCACCATCGAGACCAGGATCGCCGACGACAGCACGACCGCGAACTCGCGGAACAGCCGTCCCACGACGCCGCCCATCAGCAGGATGGGGATGAACACCGCGATCAGCGACAGGCTGATCGAGACCACCGTGAAGCCGATCTCGCGCGCGCCGCGCAGCGCGGCCTCCTTGGGCGCCAGGCCCTGCTCGATGTAGCGGGTGATGTTCTCCAGCACCACGATGGCGTCGTCCACGACGAAGCCGGTGGCCACCGTCAGCGCCATCGCCGACAGGTTGTCCAGGCTGTAGCCGCACAAATACATCACGCCGAAGGTGCCGGCCAGCGACACCGGCACGGCCACCGCCGGCAGCAGCGTCGCGCGCCAGCTGCGCAGGAACAGCAGCACCACCAGGATCACCAGGCCGATGGCGATCGCCATCGCGCGCTGCACCTCGTCCAGCGAGGCCTTGATCGTCGGCGTGCGGTCGCTGATGACCTTGAGCTCGATGGCCGGCGGGATCGAGGCCTGCAGGCGCGGCAGCAGCTCGCGCACCCGCGCGACCGTCTCGATGATGTTGGCGCCGGGCTCCTTCTGGATGAAGAGCAGGATCGCCGGCTGGCCGTTGGACGCGCCGTAGTTGCGCACGTCCTGCACCGAGTCGACGACGTCGGCCACGTCGCGCAGCCGCAGCGCCGCGCCGTCGCGGTAGGACAGCAGCACCGGCGCGTACTCGGCCGCGGTGCGGGCCTGGTCGTTGGCGCCGACCTGCCAGTAGCGGCCGCCTTCCTCGACCGAGCCCTTGGGCCGGTTGGCGTTGGTGTTGGTGATGGCCTGCCGCACTGTGTCCAGCGCGATGCCGTTGGCGGCCAGCTTGTCGGGATTGAGCTCCACCCGCACCGCCGGCAGCGCGCCGCCGCCGACGTTGACCTGGCCCACGCCGTCGACCTGCGCCAGGCGCTGCGCCAGCACCGTCGACGCGGTGTCGTACATCTGGCCGCGCGTCAGCGTCTGCGAGGTCAGCGCCAGGATCATGATCGGCGCGTCGGCCGGGTTGACCTTGCGGTAGGTCGGGTTGCTGGGCATGCCGGTCGGCAGTAGCGTGCGCGCGGCGTTGATCGCCGCCTGCACGTCGCGCGCGGCGCCGTCGATGTCACGGTTCAGGTCGAACTGCAGCGTCACGTTGACCGAGCCCAGCGACGAGCGCGAGGTGATCTCCGTCACGCCCGCGATGGCGCCGAGCGCGCGCTCCAGCGGCGTCGCCACCGTCGCGGCCATCGTGTCCGGGCTGGCGCCGGGCAGCGAGGCGGACACCGAGATCGTCGGAAAGTCCACCTGCGGCAACGGCGCGATCGGCAGGAAGTGGTACCCCAGCACGCCCGCCAGCGCGATGCCCAGCGTGATCAGCGTGGTCGCGACCGGCCTGGCGATGAACGGCGCCGAAATATTCATGGGGCACCCCGATCGCCGGGGACGGCGATCGACCCTCCGAGAGGGTCGGGCCCGGCTTGGGGCAGCCCGGCGCCCGGGCCCGCCGCGCTGGCGTGAGACGAGCCTGTCGAGGCGGTGCCTGCATGCTTGCGGCGCTCGCGCCAGCGCTGCGACAGCCGCGCGAAGCCGAGGTAGATCACCGGCGTCGTGAAGAGCGTCAGCAACTGGCTCACGATCAGGCCGCCGACCATCGTCACGCCCAGCGGATGGCGCAGCTCATGGCCGACGCCGGTGCCCAGCATCAGCGGCAACGCCCCCAGCAGCGCGGCCATCGTGGTCATGAGGATGGGGCGGAAGCGCAGCAGGCTGGCCTGGTGGATCGCGGCGCGCGGATCGAGGCCCTGCTCGCGCTCGGCCTCCAGCGCGAAGTCGATCATCATGATCGCGTTCTTCTTCACGATGCCGATCAGCAGCACGATGCCGATGATCGCGATGATGCCCAGGTCCAGCCCGCCCACCAGCAGCGCCAGCAACGCGCCGACGCCGGCCGACGGCAGCGTCGACAGGATGGTCACCGGGTGGATGTAGCTCTCGTAGAGCACGCCCAGCACGATGTACATCGTCACCACCGCGGCCAGGATCAGGAACAGCGTGCTCGACAGCGAATTGCTGAACGCCTCGGCCGCGCCCTGGAAGCTGGTCTCGACGCTGATGGGCAGGTCCAATTTGGCCTGCTCCGCCTTGATCGCCTGCACCGCGTCGCCCAGCGCCACGCCGGGCGGCAGGTTGAAGGAGATCGTCGCGGCCGGGAACTGCGCCACGTGATTGATCGTCAGCGCGGTCGGCCGCTCGACGATCTGCGCGAATGAGTTCATCGGCACCTGCACCGTGGTTGTGGTGGCGGTGCCGTTCGCGCCGCTCATGGTCGTGGTGCTGCCGGGCACGTAGAGCCCTTCGAGCGCGCGCGGGCCGCTGCGGAATTCGCGCGCGGCCTCCAGCACCACGCGGTACTGGCTGGACTGGGTGTAAATGGTCGAGATCAGGCGCTGGCCGAAGGCGTTGTAGAGCGCGGTATCGATCGCCGCCACCGTCACGCCGAGCCGGCCGGCCGCCTCGCGGTCGATCTGCACCCAGGCCTGCAGGCCCTGGTTCTGCAGGTCGCTGGCGACGTCGGTCAGTTGCGGCAGGGCCTTGAGCCGCTCCATCAGCGCGGCGTTGGCCTTGGCCAGGTCGCCCGAGTCCGGCGAGCTGAGCAGGAACTGGTACTGCGTCTTGGAGACCCGGTCCTCGATGGTCAGGTCTTGCACCGGCTGCATGTAGGCGGTGATGCCGGCGACCTTGCGGTTGGCGTCGTTCAACCGGGCGATGATCTCGGTGGCCGAGGCGTGGCGCTGCGCGAAGGGCTTCAGCGTGATCTGCATCCGACCCGTGTTGAGCGATGCGTTGGCGCCGTCGACGCCGATGAAGGACGCGATGTGGTCCACGTCCGGGTCCTGCAGGAAGACTTCGGCCAGCTTCTGCTGGCGCGTGCTCATGGCGTCGAACGAGGTGCTCTGCGTCGCCTCGGTGATGACCTGCAGCAGGCCGGTGTCCTGCACCGGGAAGAAGCCCTTGGGCACGACGACATAGAGCAGCGCGGTCAGCGCCAGCGTGCCGGCGAAGCCCAGCAGCGTCAGCACCGGGCGGTCCAGCACCCAGTCCAGGCCGCGGCCGTAGGCCTGGATCATCCGGTCGAACCGGTCGCCGAACCAGGTACCCAGGCGCGAGTGCTTCTGCTCGGACTCGGGCTTGAGCAGCCGTGCGCTCATCATCGGCGTCAGCGTCAGCGACACGAAGGCCGAGATCAGGATGGCCACCGCGAGCGTGATCGCGAATTCATGGAACAGGCGGCCGACGACGTCCCCCATGAACAGCAGCGGGATCAGCACCGCGATCAGCGACACCGTCAGCGAGATGATGGTGAAACCGATCTGCTTGGAGCCCTTGAAGGCGGCCTCCATCGGCGAGTCGCCCTCCTCGACGAAGCGGGCGATGTTCTCGATCATCACGATCGCGTCGTCGACGACGAAGCCGGTCGAGATGGTCAGCGCCATCAGCGTCAGGTTGTTGATCGAGAACCCCGCCATGTACATCACGCCGAAGGTGCCCACCAGCGACAGCGGCACGGCCACGCTGGGGATCAGCGTCGCGGTGCCGCTGCGCAGGAACACGAAGATCACCGCGACGACCAGCGCGATCGCGAGCAGCAACTCGATCTCGGTGTCGTCGACCGAGGCGCGGATCGTGGTCGTGCGGTCGGCCAGCACCTGCACGTCGACCGACGCGGGCAGCGTGCCTTCGAGCTTGGGCAGCAGCGCCTTGACGCGGTCGACGGTCTGGATGACGTTGGCGCCGGGCTGGCGCTGCACGTTCAGGATCACACCCGGCGTGGTGTCGGCCCAGGCGGCCAGGCGCAGGTTCTCGGCGTCGTCGACGATCTCGGCCACGTCGCTCAGGCGCAGCGGGTTGCCGTTCTTCCACGCGATGATGAGGTTCTGGTACTCGGCGGCGGAGCGCAACTGGTCGTTGGCGTCGATGGTCGAGGCGCGCTGCGAGCCGTCGAAGCTGCCCTTGGCCTGGTTGACGTTGGCCGCGGCGATGGCACTGCGCACGTCGTCCAGCGACATGCCCAGCGCGGCCAGCGCGCGCGGATTGGCCTGGATGCGCACGGCCGGCCGACGGCCGCCGGCGATGCTGACCAGGCCGACGCCGTCGACCTGCGAGAGCTTGGGCGCGAGCCGGTTCTCCACCAGGTCGTGGACCTTGATGACCGGCAGCGATGGCGAGGTGATCGCGATCGTCAGCACCGGCGCGTCGGCCGGATTGACCTTGCTGTAGACCGGCGGCATCGGCAGGTCGCTGGGCAGCAGGTTGCTGCCGGCGTTGATGGCGGCCTGCACTTCCTGCTCGGCCACGTCCAGCGACAGGCCCAGCGAGAAGCGCAGCGTGATGACCGAGGCGCCGCCCGAGCTGGCCGACGTCATCTGGTTCAGGCCGGGCATCTGGCCGAACTGGCGCTCCAGCGGCGCGGTGACGGTGGTGGAGATGACGTCCGGGCTCGCGCCCGGATAGAGCGTCGTCACCTGGATCGTCGGATAGTCGACCTCCGGCAGCGCCGACAGCGGCAGCAGACGGTAGGCGAGCAGGCCGGCCAGCAGGATGGCCAGCATCAGCAGCGAGGTCGCGACCGGCCGCTCGATGAAGGGACGTGACGGGTTCATGGCCGCGCGCCGTTCAGTTGCCGCCGCCGGCGGCCTGGCGCTTGGCGCGCTCGGCGCGGCGCTCGGCGATCCAGGCCTCGCGCTCGGCAGGGCTCATCTTCATGACCTTCTCCTGGACGTCCGGCGGCAGGCGGTCCAGCCAGGCCGGGCGCTCGCCCGACGCCTCGTTTTGAGCGGTGCCGGACGCGGCGCGGCCACCGCCGTGCGGCGCCGAGGCGCCCGAGGCCGCGCGGTCGCCGCCCCAGGCGCCGGAGGCCCCGGAAGCGCCGCCGCCGGGGGCGCTCGCGCCCCGCCCGCGGCGCGGCGCCGCGTTGGCGCCGGCGCGCTGCTTGGGATCGGCGGCGATGACCTCGACCTTGGCGCCTTCGCGCAGGCGGTCGACACCGTCGATGACGACACGTTCACCCGGCTCGATCTTGCCGTCCACCGCCATCCAGTCGCCGTCCACGGCGCCGGTCTGCACGACGCGGGTGTTGACGGTGTTGTCCGCGTTCACGACGTAGACGTAGAAGCCCTGCGAGCCGCGTTGCACCGCGGCGGCCGGCACGGCCAGGCGGTTCTGCTCGGTGCTGATCTGCAGCTTCACGCTGACGGACTGGTTGGGGAACAGCGCGTCGTCGTCGTTGGGGAACAGCGCCTTGAGCTTGATGGTGTCGGTGGTGATGTCGATGGCGTTGTCCGCCGTGGCCAGCTTGCCGGTGGCCAGGCGGGTCTTGCCGTCGCGGCTCCAGGCCTCCACCACCATCGGCGTGTTGCCGCGCAGGCCGGCGGTGACGCGCGGCAGCAGCGCCGACGGCACTGCGAAGGTCAGCGCGATCGGGCGCGTCTGGGTGATGCTGACGATGCCGTTGGCATCGCCGGTCTGGACGACGTTGCCGATATCGACCTGCTTGAGGCCGACGCGACCGTCGATCGGCGCCAGCACCTTGGTGTACGTGACCTGCAGGCGGGCGCTGTCGACGGTGGCCTGGTCGGCCTTGACGGTGCCTTCGAGCTGGCGGACCAGGGCCTGCTGCGTATCCAGTTGCTGGCTCGCGATGGCGTCCTTGGCGAGCAGGTCCTTGTAGCGGGCGAGGTCGACGCGGCCGTTGTCCAGCGTGGCCTTGTCGCGGGCGAGTTGGCCCTCGGCCTGGCCGAGCGCGGCCATGAAGGCGCGCGGATCGATCTGCGCCAGCGTCTGGCCGGCCTTCACCTGCTGGCCTTCCTTGAAGTGGAGCTGCTGCAGCACGCCGCTCACCTGCGCCCGCACGACGGCGGTGTTGGAGGCGGTGATCGTGCCGATGGCCGCGGCGGTGTGGCGGATGTCCTGCAGGCGGGCCGGCATCACCGACACCGGCTGCGTCCGGTTGGCGGCGAAGCGGCCGCGCGCGCCGGGCCCACCCGCGCCGCCGGGGCCGCCGGCCGCGCCGCTCGCCGCGCTGGCCGGACCACCCGCCGCGCCGTCGGCGCCGCGTCCCTTCCACCACCACCAGCCGCCGGCCGCGACGGCCAGCACGACGATGGCCACGATCCAGGGCGTCGCCCGGCCCTGCTGGCGCCGCCGCTGCTGCCGTCGCGACGCGGCCTCCGGGGCGACCCGCGCTGCGGCGGAGGAAGACGGCGCGCCGGACACCGGCGGACGGGGCAGGATCTTGTTCGTGTTCATTCGGACTGGCGATGTGGCCCTGCGGGCCGTGGGCAGACTCTCGGAGCGCATCGGCGCCTGGGGCGGCACGACGTGCTCGCGATGCTCGGTCGGGATCGCGGTCTGCACGCTACTGCTCGGCAGACTGCCCATGGGGAAGATCTAGGGAAGGTCTAGCGCCGCGTCACCGTCAGGGCGCGCGGTCGGCTGGGCATGTCGACACCGTAGTATCCGGCGACAGCAGGGTGGTGTCCCCGACGAAAAGAATCGCAAAGCGGGGGGAGTAACCCGAGGTCTGGCGTCCAATCGCGCGTGTCGCGCGATTGGCGCGCAACCGGATCGGAGCCCTCGCGCCGCCATGAAAAATGCCGCTCGTGGAGCGGCATCGGGACAGGGGTGGCGCGCGCGGCGCTGTGATCAGCTCTCGGCCAGCAGCTTCTCGATGGTGCCGTGCAGGGCGGCGAAGTCGGGCTCGCCAACGAAGCGCTTGACGATCTCGCCGCGCTTGTTGATCAGGAAGGTGGTGGGCGTGAGCTGCACCTTGCCGAAGCGCTGCGCGATCTCGCCGGTGCTGTCCATCGCGACGCCGAAGGGCAGGCCGCGGGTTTCCGCGTAGTTGGCGACGTAGGCCGGCGGGTCGTAGCTCATGGCCACCGCCAGCGTCTCGAAGCCCCGGTCCTTGTACTTGCGGTAGGTCGAGATGACGTTCGGCATCTCCTTGACGCAGGTCGTGCAGGACGTGGCCCAGAAGTTGACCAGCACCACCTTGCCGGCCCAGGCCTGCGTCGACGTCTGGCGGGTGCCGTCCAGCAGCACGTAGTTCACCGCCGGGGCGGCGTCGGGCTTCAGGCCCTCATAGGCGAGGCCGGCGCCGACACCGACGGCGGCAACCAGCAACAGGAGTCCGGTCCAGCGAGGCAGCTTCATGGCGGGGGAGTGTAGTCCCGAGGTCTTGCCCCGCCAACCGTCACGGTCATCCGCGAATCCCGGCGGAGCGGGCGTTCAGCGGAGGCCGCGGCGCGCCCTCACAGCGCCTTGGACAGCTCGAACAGCAGCACCGACGGCAGCGCGTCCGGCAGGTTGCCGCGCGAGATGCGCGCCATGTGGTCCGCGGTGGCGGTGGAAAGCTGGGTCTGCTGCTCGCCGTCCATCACCTCGATGAAGCTGAAGTTGGGCACCTCGGCGGTGATGTCGGCGCGCAGGCGGTCGAAGTCGGCGTCGCGCAGCGACTGCTCGAAGGCGATGCCGTGCGGCAGGCCCTCCTCGCAGAACTGCATGGCTTCCTCCATCGAGGACACGGCATCGATGATCAGCCCCATGTGGCGCACCGAGGCCTGGATCTCCTGACGCACCTCGCGGCGCGGCGACACGATCAGCAGATGGCAGCCGGCCAGCGGCTTGGAGTTGTGGGACGGCGCGGGATCGTCGAGCTCGGGGCGGTCCGGGCGCGGCAACGGCTGGGCGCCGGTCTGCGCGCCGGGCTCGTCGCCGATCAGATGCGGGAACTCGAGCGTGAGCATGGTGATGCCGGCCTCGTCCTCGCGCAGCGGCAGCACGCCCATGGTGATCGCGGTCTGCTCGATCAGGCGCCAGGTCAGCGAGTTGAGCGCCTCCGGCGCCTCGGCGATCGCATGCGCCGGGGCGCTGCCCAGGTCCAGCGAGCGATGGGCGAAGCGGCACATCAGGCGCGCCTTGGCGGGCCACGGGGTCAGGTCGAGCCGCATCTCCAGCGACGAATGCGTGCTGGCCAGCGCCCAGTCCATCACGGCGTTCAGCAGCGAGAACAGCAGCGACGCGTCGGTCATGATCTCGACCGGCTGCAGCAACTGCCGGACCTGGATGCCGCGTGCCTGCGTCTCGCGGCTGCGCTGCGTGAGCACGCCGCGCAGCACCTGCGTCAGGTGGATGCGCTCCCGCGAGAGCCGCAGCCGGCCCGACGCGAGCCGCGCCAGCTGCTGGCTGACCATGCCCGCCTCGCGCGCCTGCGCCACCGCGTCGCGCAGCGCCCGCAGGCCCTGGCGGTCGATCTGCCCGGTGCTGATCAACTGCTGGATGCGCTCCAGCGCGCCGCTCAGCGGCCCGGCGATTTCGGCGCCGAGTTGCTGGACGATGTCGCCCCATTGCGAGTCGCTGGGGCGAGGCACCATGTCATTGGCGGCCAGGGGCGCGGCAATGGAGGGGGGCGGGCTGGACATGCTCTCTTCGTTCTTGTGAGCCGGCCGGCAGGGATGCCGTGGCTAGGAGGCGCCATGGTTCCGGTTCGCCCCCGGGGAGGCCATCCCGTGAGTCGGGGGCGCGCCGCCCCCTGTCTGGATGGCGTGAAATGGCTCACGATTCGACGCGCGGTCGGGGCGATTCGCGGACGTCCGCCCGGCATTCCGGCCGAGGACCGGCCCCCCGCGCGCCGTCCCTCGCCGCCCCTTGTCGCCAAGCGCCGCTCAGGCGATCACGCCGTCCTTGCGCCAGGCGGCGATCGTGTCGGGCGCGTGGCCGAGCTCGGCCAGGACCTCGTCGGTGTGCTGTCCCAGCAGCGGCGGGGGGAGCCGGTAGGCCACCGGCGTCTCCGAGAGCTTGATCGGGCTGGCCACGACGCGCAGCCGGTCGCTCAGCGGGTGGTCCATGGGCACGACCATCTCGCGATGCCGGACCTGCGGATCGTCGAAGACCTCGGCCAGGTCGTTGATCGCGCCGCCCGGGACCTTGGCCGCCTCCATCGCGTCCAGCCAGTGCTGACGCGGGCGCGCGGCGACGCGCTCGGCGAGCCGCGGTACCAGCTCGTCCCGGTGCCGCACGCGTTGCGAATTGGTCGCGTAGCGCGGATCGAGCGGCAGCTCGGGCAGTCCGAGCAGCTCGCAGAACTTGACGAACTGACTGTCGTTGCCCACGGCCACGATCAGGTGGCCGTCGCTGGCCTGGAACACCTGGTACGGCACGATGTTCTGATGCGCGTTGCCCATGCGCCGCGGCGCGACGCCGGTGCACAGGTAGTTGGAGCCGAGGTTGGCCAGCATCGCCACCTGCGTGTCGAGCAGCGCCATGTCGACGACCTGCCCGCGTCCGGTCGCGTCGCGATGCCGCAGCGCGGCGAGGATCGCGACGGTCGCGTACATGCCGGTGAACAGGTCGGCCACCGCGACGCCGACCTTCTGCGGCCCGCCGCCGGGAAGGGCGTCGGTCTCGCCGGTCACGCTCATCAGCCCGCCCAGGCCCTGCACCGCGTAGTCGTAGCCGGCGCGATCACGATAGGGGCCGGTCTGGCCGAAGCCGGTCACCGAGCAGAAGACCAGGCGCGGATTGAGCGCCAGCAGCGTCTGGGCGTCCAGCCCGTAGCGGGCCAGGTCACCGACCTTGTAGTTCTCGACCAGGACGTCGGCGCGCAGGGCCAGTTCGCGGATCAAGACCTGACCCTGGGGGCTGGCGATGTCGACGGCGATCGAGCGCTTGTTGCGATTGGCGCCGAGGTAGTAGGCCGCCTCGCCGGAGTCGCGGCCGTCGTGGTCCTTCAGATAGGGCGGGCCCCAGCCGCGCGTGTCGTCGCCGCCGGGGTGGCCGCCCTTGGGCGGGCGCTCCACCTTGACGACATCGGCGCCGAGGTCGGCCAGTGTCTGCGTGCACCACGGGCCGGCCAGCACGCGGGAGAGATCCAGAACGCGCACGCCCCGCAGGGCCATGGCGGAGTCATCGGGGAGGTTCGCTTCGCTCATCCGGGCATTGTGGTCGAACGCCGCGCGCCGCCGCCCATGCCGGAAGCGCGGCCCACCATAATCGTCCGATGAGAAGCGAGACCTTGAGATCCGTCATGGGCGCCACGGCCGGCGTGCTGCTCGTCGCCGCGCTGGGGGCGGGCTGCAGTCCGGCGCTCAACTGGCGCAAGGTGCGGCCGGAAGGCGCCGGCCTGGAACTGATGTTCCCCTGCAAGCCCGAGCGCGAATCCAGCGCCCAGCCCGGCCCCGGCGGCCGGGACGTGACCGTGAGCTCGATGAGCTGCAAGGCCCGGGACTGGCAGTTCTCGCTGACCTGGACGGACCTGGGCGACCCCCGGTCGACCTCGCCCGCGATGCGCCGCATGCACGAGGGGATGGCCAGGCAATTGGCGCCGGGGGCCTCGGCGCCGCTGGCGGTGCGCGGCATCGCGGCCGACCCGGAGGCCTTCCAGCAGGTCTTCGACGCCCGTCCCGGCCAGCCGGTCCAGCAGGTCCGGCAGGCCGTGTTCTCGCGCGACGGTCGGCTGTATCAATTGCTGATGCAGGGGCAACGGCTCGACCCCGAGGCCTGGGACGTGTTCCTGGGGTCGATACAGCTGCCGCCGTGAACGACATTCCCCCGATCGAGGGTTTGTGCGAGCCCCGCCCGCGCCATGTTGCGGCGCACGATAATGCGCGAATGTCCGGCCTGTTGTTGATCGCCCATGCCCCGCTGGCCACCGCGTTGAAGCAGGTGGCCGAGCACACGTTCCCTCATTGCTCGCTCCAGCTGAGCGTGCTGGACGTGACGCCGGACATGACCGCCGACGACGTCGAGGCCAGCGCGCGCGCGCTGATCGCGGCGAGCGGGCATCTCCAGACCCTGGTCCTCACCGACGTCTTCGGCGCCACGCCCACCAATGCCGCGCTGCGCCTGCAGGGCGAGCAGGTGAAGGTGCTGACGGGCGTCAACGTGCCGATGCTGTGGCGCTCGCTGTGCTACGCCGGCGAAGGCCTGGATGCGCTGATCCAGCGCGCCAGCCTCGGCGGCACCCAGGGCATCATGTTCGAGCCCGCGGCCGGGGCGTGCGCGCCGCCGACCGGGGGCTGCGCGTCGGCGCCACCGCCGGCGACGTCCTCCTCCAACTACCCTCCGCGCTGAACTTCCTGCTCATGATCAAGTCGACGCTCACCATCAGCAACAAGCTGGGCCTGCATGCCCGTGCATCGGCCAAGTTGACGAAGTTGGCGGGGGGGTTCAAGTCCGAAGTGTTCCTGAGCCGGAACGGCCGCCGCGTGAATGCCAAGAGCATCATGGGCGTGATGATGCTGGCCGCGGGCATCGGCTCCGAGGTCGAACTGGAGACGTCGGGCGAGGACGAGCAGGCCGCGCAGGACGCGATCACCGCGCTGGTGAACGACAAGTTCGGCGAGGGCCAATGATGTCGACGCGGCGCCGGATCACCGCGCCGCTCGGATGGACAAGCCGCGAGGCGGCGGGGCTGCGCGGGACATGCCGTCCCGCCCGGAGCCTCGGCTTGCTCAGCGACCCAGGAAGTGCCGGCGATAACGCGCCGGCAGATCGGCGATGCGCATCAGCATCGGCAGGTCGGCGGTGTTGAAGTCCGGATCCCAGGCCGGGCGGCCCAGCACGCGGGCACCGCAGCGCAGGTAACCCTTGATCAGCGGCGGAGGCTCGACGACCAGGTCCTGCCGCAACTCGTCGACCGGCAACGGCAGCCGCGGACGGACCTGCCATTCGATGTCGGTCATGTGGCTGCCCTCGAGCTGCTTCCACAGGCTGGCCGCGTAGTGACCGCCGTCACGCATGCTGATGCTGGCGCAACCGATCATCGTGTCGAGGTCGTTGCGGACCATGAACTCGGTCAGCGCGCCCCACAGCGCCATGATGGCGCCGCCGCTGCGGTGATCCGGATGCACGCACGAGCGGCCCAGTTCCAGCATGCGCGGGCGCAGCGAGCGCAGGCGGGTCAGGTCGAACTCGGTCTCGCTGTACAGGCCGCCGGCGCGGCGCGCGGCCTCGGGCGTCAGCACGCGGTAGGTGCCGATCACCTGACCGGGCTGGCCGCGCTCGTCGAGCGTGCGCACCAGCAGGTGCTCGCAGAACGGATCGAAGACGTCGATGTCATGCCCGGCCGGAGCGCCGACGGGCGGGCTCAGGCGGGCGCCCATCTCGTCGACGAAGATCTGGTACCTCAGGCGCTGGGCCTGGCGGACTTCGTCTTCGGTACGAGCCCAGCCCACATGGAAGCGAGTGCGCGCAGTGTCGACAGCGTCGGTTTGGGACCCTGCTGGAAGTGACCTCCGGGGCGCTTCGGGTGAGCGCAGATCAGAGAAGGGCAGGGTGGGCAGCGGCAGATCCCTCATGGCAAAGCCTCGCTGAAGTGATGGCCGTGATGCTGAGCGGACGGGGTGACGCGTCGGTGACTCGTGGGTGAATGAACCGTGACAGTCGCGTCGCCGTCACGTGTCGCGGGCGACTCCTTGTCCGGCGCTTTACCGGGCTTTTCTTCCGCTTGCCCCATCGGCCGGTGGGGGCGTGGAGGCCGCTGCTAAAGTCGGCGCATGAGCTTTCAGGTCTTCGGCATTCCCGTCTCGCGTGGCGTGGCCATCGGCCGTGCGGTGCTGGTCGCCTCCAGCCGCGTCGACGTGGCCCACTACTTCATCGCCGCGGCCGACGCGGAGCAGGAGTACGCCCGCCTGGTCCGCGGCCGGGACGTGGTCACGCGCGAGCTGCAGTCATTGAAGGCCGACCTGCCCGACGACGCGCCGCACGAGCTCGACGCGCTGCTGGACGTCCACCTGCTGCTGCTCAACGACGAGGCGCTGGTCGACGCGGCCCGCGACTGGATCGTCGACCGGCACTACAACGCGGAGTGGGCGCTGTCGGCGCAGCTCGAAGTGCTGGCCCGCCAGTTCGACGAGATGGAGGACGACTACCTGCGCGAGCGCAAGGCCGACCTGGAGCAGGTCGTGGAGCGTGTCCTGTCCGCGCTGGCGGTCGAGCTGGACGATGCCGCCGTGGCTGGCCCGGCCGCGGTCGTCGCGCGGGACTTCGCGGGGGAGGATCCGCTGTTGCTGGTCGCCGCGGACATCGCGCCGGCGGACATGATCCAGTTCAAGCGCAGTGTCTTCCAGGGCTTCATCACCGACATCGGCGGCAAGACCTCGCACACGGCGATCGTGGCGCGCAGCATGGACATCCCGGCGGTGGTCGGCACGCGCGAGGCCTCCCGGCTGATCCGTCAGGACGATTGGGTCATCATCGACGGCGACGCCGGCACGGTGATCGTCAACCCGTCGCCGATCATTCTGGAGGAGTACCGCTTCCGCCAGCGTCAATCGGAACTGGAGCGCGCGCGGCTGGCCCGTCTGCGCCACACGCCGGCGATCACGCTGGACGGGCAACGCATCGAGCTGCACGCCAACATCGAGCTGCCCGGCGACACGGTCGCCGCGCTGGCGTCGGGCGCTACCGGGGTGGGGCTGTTCCGCAGCGAGTTCCTCTTCATGAATCGCGACGGCGACCTGCCGACCGAAGAAGAGCAGTTCGCCGCCTACAAGGCCGCTGTTGAAGCGATGGCCGGGCTGCCGGTGACGATCCGTACCGTGGACATCGGCGCGGACAAGCCGCTCGACCGCATGTCCGTCAACGAGCTGCGGCACGAGCACGTGCTCAATCCGGCGATGGGGCTGCGGGCGATCCGCTGGAGCCTGGCGGAGCCGAGCATGTTCCGCCAGCAATTGCGTGCCATCTATAGAGCGAGCGCCTTCGGCAAGGTGAAGCTGCTGATTCCCATGGTCGCCCACCTGGGGGAGATCCGTCAAGTTCAGGAAGCCATCAAGCGGGTGAAGGTGCAACTGGACGATGCCGGTCAGATGTACGGCCGCGTGGAAGTGGGCGTCATGATCGAGGTGCCGGCGGCGGCGATCATGCTGCCGCACCTGGTCAAGCATGTGGACTTCGTGTCCATCGGCACCAACGACCTCATTCAATACACCTTGGCCATCGACCGCGCGGACGAGGCCGTCGCCCATCTGTATGACCCGTGGCATCCGGCGGTGCTGCATCTGCTGGCCGGATCGATCGCGCAGGCGCGTGCGGCTGGCAAGGAAGTCAGCGTCTGCGGCGAGATGGCGGGCGACGCCGCCTTCACCGATCTGCTGCTGGGCATGGGGTTGCGGTGTTTCTCCATGCACCCCTCGCAGATTCCCTCGGTCAAGCAGCGCATCCTGCGCGCGGACTCGCAGCGGCTGGCGGCGGTGATGCCGCGCATCCTGGACAGCGACGAGCCGGCCAAGACGGCGGCCGAGGCGCTGACGCCCCAGTCCCGCCTGCATTGAGGCGGTTGGCCGGTATACGCACCGGCAGAATGACGCTCTCGTGACGGGGAGTTGTGTCGGGCAAAAAATCCGTGCTAGACTCTCGGTCTTCGCTGCTCACAACAACGTTTTGAACAGCGCCCTCGGAGGGTATGCCGAGGTAGTCAAGTGAATATCAGGCAAAGCCCGGTTTTCATTTGGCGGCGAGATTCTCGCAGTCGACGATGAAATTAATTTCGCAGACTGCTTGACGGATTCGAAAGAAATCGTTCATAATCTCGCTTCTGCGCT
>NZ_NIOF01000014.1 GCF_002205645.1 Roseateles aquatilis
TCGAGAGGCACCGAGGGATGACGGGCTACATGCTGCGGCCAACCCCGAACCCTGACAGGTCCGGGCGTGACGGCACTGCCGAACACGCACTTCAAAGATACAAGGGATTGAAGCCGAATGGCCGTAATTCGGCACGAAGCACGGGACGCAGCTCGAAAGCCCGGCGGCGCTTCGCGCCGACACGCCCATGCCATTCAATATGCCCTCAGGAAAAACTAAAGATGCGGCATGAGCCAGAACCACAATGCCACCCCCATCACCAGCCACAGCGCCACGATCATCACTGCCCCGAACCGGCTCCGCGGCTTGGCGCCTTCCGCCAGCATCCATTCATCGGCCTGAATACGGCATTGCGCCAGCACATCGGATGGCAGCAGCTTCACAGTCAACCAGATCAGCACGGGCAACAAGATCACATCGTCCACATAACCCAGCACCGGAATGAAGTCTGGAATCAGGTCAATGGGACTGAGCGCATAGGCCACCACGAACAGCCCCAGCGCCTTGGCATACCAAGGCGTGCCGGGATGCTTGCCGGCAAACCACAGCGTCACGCCATCACGCTTGATCCGCCTGGCCCAAGCCTTCAAGGTGACGCCGATGCTCATGCGGCCCCGCGCTGCACTTCGATCGTGACATGCGACAGTTCGTGAATATGCGCGAGCAGTGCCTTGTAGTGCGCGGGCTCCTGGGGCTCCCGAGCCACCAGTGAGACGATGGCCGCGAAATGCCCTGGCCCCACCTGCCAGACATGCAGATCTGTAACCTCGCTTCCCGTCGGCTCCACGGCCTCCCGAATCTCCTGCCGCACTTCCTCGCCCTCGACTGCCGCATCGAGCAACACGCTGCCGGAGTCCCGGATCAGCCCCCATGACCAGCGGGCAATCACCAGCGCGCCCACCACACCCATGACCGGATCAGCCCACAGCCAGCCGTAGCTGCGGCCGAGCAGCAGCGCGACGATGGCGAATACGGATGTCAGCGCATCGGCCAACACATGGATGTACGCGGCGCGCAGATTGTTGTCGCGGCTCTTGCCTGGCACATGATGGTCGTGATCGTGGTGGTGATGTCCATGATTGTGACCGTGATGCGCATGGTCGTCCTTCAGCAGCCAAGCGCAGACCAGGTTGACGCCCAGGCCCACGACAGCCACGGCGATCGCCTGGTTAAAGTCGATATGGATGGGTTGGGTGAGCCGTACCAGACTTTCCCAAGCGATCAGCAGGGCAATCAAGGCCAGGACGATCGCGCTGGCGAAGCCGGCCAGATCGCCGAGCTTGCCCGTGCCGAAGGTAAAGCGCGGATTGCCCACATGCTGGCGCGCAAAGCGGTAGGCCAGCGCGGTAATCAGCATCGCGCCCGCATGGGTGGACATATGCCATCCATCGGCCACCAGCGCCATGGAGCCGTAGATCGAACCGGCCACGATTTCCACCAGCATCATGCTGGCCGTGAGAGCGATCACCAGCCACACCTTGCGCTCATTGCGCTGGTGGTCGCTGCCGAGAAAGAAATGGTCGTGGCCTGAGGCCGAGGGGGTATAGGTCATTGTCATCGGGGAGTCCCTGTCATCTGGAAAAGGTCGCCGGCGGGCGGCGGGTTTATTTCATGTAGGCTCGGATGACCTCGACCATTTCCTCGCCGCCCTGGCGGCGCTCCTTGTCCGTTTCAACTTCCAGGACGTGCTCGCGCAAATGGTCTTCCATCACCTCGGCGGTCAGGCCATTGACCGCGCCGCGCACTGACGCGATCTGGCGTAGCACTTCCACGCACGCCGCGTCTGATTCCAAAGCGCGCTCGATGCCTTCCAACTGCCCTTTGATGCGGCGAACACGGGCGACCAGCTTGTCTTTCTGGCGAGAGGTATGGGACATGACAGCCGACAATTAATATAGTCTAGGGGGCTATATTATAACAACAGCAAAGACGGCATGAGGCGCAGCCGGAAAACCCGACAGCGCGTTGCCGGGCGTGACGCCCGGCAATTTCAACGCCGCCGCCTGAGTGCCAGCGAAGGCGGCGGCGTTCTGATGGAGCTGTTGGGCCTTCAACACCGGGCGCGGCCACCGCCGCGCCCGGATTGGGCTTTTACCGCGCCCAGGACGGAACGGCCTGGGCGCGGTGCTGATCGCGGTTATTCCTTCGTTTTGATGAGCCACCACACGGCGCGCGGCAAGGCGCGTCCCGTGATGGGGTGAATGTCGGCGAGGTCGGCGCGCGTCGTCCAGCCCGAGGGCGGGAGGTAGCCGCACACGTCGCCATCGCCGCGCCAGCGGCGGGCGCGCACCGTGCCGGGCGCGTAGATCGCCGCCATGCGCGGGCGGCTGGTCGTGGTGCGGGTCATGGGGCGGTTCTCCTTCCAGCGAAGCGCCCCGGTCAAGGCCGGGGCGATTGCCATTGGCGCGGGTCAAGCAGCCAGCGCCTCGGCGGGTTCATCCGCCATTACCTCGGCATCCTCCGGGGCGTCCTGTTCCGGGCCTTCCTCCTGCGCAGCTCCCTGCGAGCCTATGGCCTTGAAGATGGCGGGCATCCAGCCCGTACCATCGGCCAGTCGTTCGGCTTCGCTGGCAATGTCGGCTTTCTTCAGCTTTGCCAACCGGGTGACGTGCTCGGGCGCGTACTCGCCCACGGCTCGCAGAATCACGGCCTTTGGAACATGCCGGAAATACCCCTCGGCAGTCGGCTGCCACCACGCGGCCATGTCCAGCCCCACGGCCTGCGCTAGTTCCGCGCCCGGCTGCTGCACCGTGGCACGCGGCGTCACCACGTCCACCGTCGAAGCCACGCACACGGCCAGCAGCTTGACCAGTTCGCCTTGCTCCATCGCCAGCAGCGCAGCGAACAGTTCGGCGCTGTCCTCGGGCAGCTTCTCGCCCCATGCCTGCTGCGCCTCGTGCAGAGCCACAGCAGCAGGCGATTCCGGCCAGTCCGGGGCCATGCCTTCCAGCCTGTCCTGCACCGTGAGGCGAACCCCCAGCGGCAGATCGTGGCCGTAGTGACTGCCCTGCAAGATGGTTTGCACCATGCCATGCACCAGCGCCGCCAGCGCCACCTGCGGATGCCGGGCGACTTCGGTTTGCAGCGCGGCGGTGCGGTGGGCGCTCAAGCGTTGGGCCAGCCGGTCGGACATGGCTGCGGCCTTGGGTGCTTCGTCGGCATCTTCGCCGTCGTCGTCGCCTTCGATTTCCGCGCCGCTAAAACCTTGGCGCAGCTTCTCCAGCGTGCGCAGCGCCTTGGCCTCGGCTTCGCGCAGCAACCCGCGATGAATGACGGCTTCGCCGTTGCGGTCGATGGTGACGATGGCACCGGCTGCGGCCTTCACGCTCGCGGCATAGTCCAGCAAGCCATCCTCCAATGCCTGCAACTGCTCGCCCAGGCGCTCGCCTTCTTCCTGCAAGGCTTCGGCCTTGTCCTCGTCGTCGGCGTCCATCGCGGCATCAATGGCTTCGGCCACTTCCTGCATCTTGGCCTGCAACTTCTCGATGCGCTGTGCGTCGCGCTTGCCCGGTGCGCGGCGCTCCCTCGGCGCACGCTGAAAGGCGTGCAGGTCGGCATGGGTCACGCCCGGCGTGGCATCCACCCATGCCCAGCCCTCGGTGCGGATTGTGTCGGCAATGCTCGCCAGCTTCTGGCGCACCAGCGTTTCCAGCAGAGCGGCATCGTTGAGGTACACGCCCGCATCGCCTTCCGCGAACAGGTCGCGGCGGATGCCTCCGCCTGCCTGCTCGTAGGTGTCCAACCCGACAAAGCGCACCAGCGGATGCGATGCCCCAATCTCGCGCTCGGTCAGCCGCTCGCGCAAGTTGGACGGGTTGCGCTGCCACTGTGGCGCATCATAGAACGCGGCCTCCTGCGCGGCGTGGTCGTCGGTGATGGACAGCGCCATCAACTGATCCAGCGTCACGGCATCGGCGCGATAGTCGGCCATCAGGCGGGGCGAGACATTCGCCAGCTTCAAGCGGCGCTGCACCACCAGCGGCGTGACGGAGAAATCCGCCGCAATGTCCTCGATGGGCCGGCCCTCGGCCACCAATGCCGCAAACGCTTCAAACTGATCTGCGGGGTGCATGGCTTCGCGCTGCACGTTTTCGGTGAGGCTGGCCGTGCGGGCCGTGCCATCGGCCACCTGCAGGCAAGGCACCTCCCAATCCTTGGCGATGCGGTGTTTCTTCGCCAGCAGCTTGAGGGCTGCAAGGCGTCGGCCACCGGCCACCACCTCGTAATGCTCGCCATCAGCGGCGGGAATCACGATCAGGTTTTGCAGCAGGCCAACGCCCTGGATGCTCGCGGCCAGTTCGGGGATGGACATGCGCGGGGTCTTGCGCACATTGCGGCCCGTGGGGCGCAGCACCAGCCGCGACAGCGGAACCAGAATCATGTGCTTGCTCGGGTCGGCGGCTTGCAGCACGTTCGCTGCGCTGCTGGCTGCGGTGTGGACGGCGCGGGCTTCGGTAGTGGTAACGGCGTTCATGGTGAATCTCCAATAAGTGAAACAAGGAAATGGAGGGGAACCGCCCCTCCGGCGGGGGAACGGTTCAAGCCTTGAGCTGGCGCATACCATCGGCCAGCAGCCACAGGGCACGGTTCAGCCGAATGTCGGAATCAATGCCCTGCACGGGGCGGGTCTGCTGCCTGCGTCCGTTGGTGCTGCGCCCGGACAGGCCGCCTTTGGTGAGGTTTTCTTGAGTGCGGTTGAACACGCTCCACAAGTCCGGGCGGCGGTCGTCGAAGCGGCGCGGCATCAGAATTTGCGATTCGGTGACAGGCGCTGGCTTGTCCGGGTCGTCGTACTTCAACGCCAGCGCAGCACGGGCGAACACCTCCGATTCGCCATCGTCCAAGGTGATGCCGCGCATCAGGTCGCGCGATTCCTTCACCCGCTCGAAGCCGCTCAACACCTCATAAGCGCCTTCGATGACGTGCCCGGCCACGTTGCCTTTGTGGGGTACGCGCACATCGGCCACGGTGTCACCGCACACCAGCCCATTGCTGCACACGAAGCGGAACATTCCGGCCAGCATCTGGTAGCTGCTCGTGCCGTCATGGGAGTTCAGCAGCACGATTTCGTTAGCTTCCGCGCCGTTGATCTGGCTGGCATGGCGCAGGCGCAGCATGTGTTTCGTGTGCTCGCGCTTGCCTTCATCGCGCACGCGGGTCTGCGTCACCATGAAGGGTTGAAACCCCTCTTTGCGCAGTTCGGTCAGCACGGCGGCGGTGGGGATATAGGCGTACCGCTCGGAACGGCTCTCATGCGGTGCATCCGCGAAGATGGACGGGGCCACCCTGCGAATCTGGTCATCGGACAGCGGGTAGCCGCTGCGCAGCGCCGGGGAGTGGGAAGCGAAACGGGTTGCAAGCATGTCGTTCTCCTGAACAAAAAGGCTGTTGAAGAAAACCGCACACCGGATTCCTAGATTCGGAGCCCAGCCTTTCGGCTGTTCGGTGCGGTCGGCACGAGGAACCCGGTTGGCCCTGTTGCCACCGTCCTTCCTGAGTTCATCGCCCGCGACGGTCAGGAGCGCGCGGACGGGGGCCGTCAAGGAGACAAGCGCAGGGTTGGTGCGGCCCGCAGGCGCAGCCGAGGACACGGCCCTGCGCGCCTTGACGGCACACAGCCGCGGGCTACAGTCGCGGTGAAGGTGATGAAGTCAGGGAAGACGGCTGGACATGGCAACGGCCGTCCCTACACACCGACCGCACGGCAAGCGAAGCGCGCAGGCCCGAAGCTGGAAGCCGGGCCGGAGGCGTCAGCCGAGCGGAGCGAGGGAACGATGGAAGCCCGAAGGGGCGAGACGCCGCAGGCGGCTCGATGCGCCACGCGCACGACAGCGCGACCGGCTATCTCCCAGGTGGCCGGGGACGCCCAGCCTTCAAAGTGGAATGAACAACTGGATCAGGATGAGCAAACGCGAGGCATCGTCGATCTGCGGCTGATGTTGTCTGGCCGATCCGGCGCAGCCGGTTCGGCGGTCTTTGAGGGGTGCCAAGCATCGCGCGGCGGGGATAGCCCGCAGGGCTTTCCCCTGGAGGCAAGCGAAGCGCGCAGCGCCCCGTCAGGGGCGCGTAGGCATCATGCCGAGTCGTCAGGACGCAGGCTGGATTCCGCAACCGGCATCCACGGCGATGACGAGTCCAGCAGGTATCGCGCACCGCGCGCGTACAGACCCGACAGCCCGGTGGGCTGGTAGAACCCGGTGACGCGGCGCCGGAACTGTGCGCCGTACTCGTTGGTGTAGATCACCGCGTCGCCGATCTTGAAGCGCAAGGGCTGGCCGTTCTCCGGCGCGAACGGCTTGAGCGCATCGTGCTGCGCCGTGATTTCGATGATGTAGTCGTGATGGCTGCTCATGGCATTGATCTCCTTCGATGGTCGAGAAAGCACAAGGAGCGCCTTGCGGCGCTCCCAAGGCCAGGTCAGACAGCGATCCGCCCGGCCAAGCGCGCATCGCGCGCATAGGCGCTCAACCGCTTCTCGGCGCGGAAAGACAGGTCACGCTCGATCGGCAACCCCAGCCGCCCGCGCACCGCTGCCAGCTCGCCCAGGCTGACCCAGCCGATTTCCGGCATCCCCAGGCCCAGGTCGCAAAGACCAAAGACGTGGTCGTGGTCGTCGGGATCAATCTCGGTCAGCAGCCAGGTCGCGCCCGCATCGGGCGTGAACAGCTTGACTACGGGCGCCGGATCGAAGTCCGGGTTCTCCAAGGATGCGCGGCCGTTGGCCAGCAGCAGCGCACGCTGCTCGTCGGTGATGAATGCGTAGTTCATGCTGAACTCCTGAAAGGATGCCGGGCGGAATTGCCCAGCCCCTGCGGGTCACGGCGCAGCGCAAGCCGTCAAGGGGCACGACGGCCGCAGGCCGCAAGCGCCCATGGCGCGCCGCCCTTTACGGCGCGAACGCCGTGGCACCATGGGGAGACAGCAAGCCGCCACACCCCACCATCCAGCTACACCCGGTCTTGGCAAGCGCAGCGCGCAGGCCCTGGTCAGCAAGTTGGGCCGGAGGTGTCAGCGATGAGAGCCCGCATGGGGCGAAACCCGCAGGGGTTCAATGCGCAGCACGACAGCGTGGCCGGCCATGCTCCAGTGGCCGGGATCGCCCTGCATCTGCGGTGAAACAGAAAAACGCCTTGGGTGACGATGCTGATCACCTTGATCAATTTGCAGGAAGGATGCGACTACGAAACGCGTGCGCGTTCACCGTAGTCGCAGGCTCACATCGTCTGCGGCGCGTTATTTGACCGAGGTCACGACGTAGCCGTCACCCTCTTTCTTGAACCCGACGTGGACTTTCGCGCCCACGGCGAGTTTGTCGTACAGGGCCTTGTCCTTGACGCCAAACGCCATGGTCATCGCGGGCCACCCCAGGCTCTTGACGGGGCCATGCGCAAGGGTGACCTTGCCCTGGACCGCGTCAAATTCCTTCACCACGGCATCGGCCTCATGGGCCGCGGACTTGGCGGTGCCTTTGGCGTCCATGCCTTTCATCATGTCCTGGCACTTCTTGGCATCCATGTCCTTCATGTCCATGCCCTTCATTCCCTTCATATCCATGCAGTTCTGCATGCCCTTGCCCTCCATCTTCATGCCGCCCATGTCACCGGATTGAGCGAAGGTGATGGCGGAGAAAGACAAGGCTGCGATCAGCGTTGCGGTTGAGACGAGTTTCATGATGAGTTTCCTTTTCTGAGCTTTAAAAATGGGCCGGCCTTCTGGCAGGCCCCGGATGGAACGCGGTCACTTGGGATGGCCCGCGTTGGAGAGTCATGCGCTGGCGCTCACGACTCGGGATTCGCGCATGCCTTGACCTGGGCTTCGTAGCGTGCCTTTCGCATCCGGTTTTCTCCGGGCGTCGTTTGAGCACGCGGCCCATGATCCAGCGGCAGCACCAATGGGGCAGGCAGACATTTCACCCGCTGGCCGGAGGCGCTGTCGACTCTGGTGGTGACCGCTTGCGCAGCCCCGGCCGCTTGCCGGGCGGCACGTGCTTTCTCGATGGCCTGGAAGTCGGGGCCGGCCAGCGCGGGCAGAGAGACACCCAGCGTCAGGGCAGCAATGAGGGGGAGATACGATGTTTTCATGATGGTTTCCTCAGGTTGGCTGGATTCAAAAGTTCGAGAGGGCCTCATCGGATCAATCCAGCCACCGGCAGAACGCAACGCGCACAGGCCATCGCAGCCGTGCGTCTCCAGCATCGAAGAACCAGGTTGGAATCGGCGCCGCCGTCGCGTGCGCGAGCCAGGCCGCCGGCGCTTGTTCTCGCGCTTCGCCCTCGCCGGTGAAGGCATGGGCAACAGGAGCCGGTGCGATGACACAAGCCGCGCAGGTCTGACAATCGCCGGCGCTGCTGGACAGCGGGCGCGAGACCGCCGCCGTCATCACCGGGCCGGCATGCTGAATCTCCGCGACGGAAACGGCAGCATGCGCCACCGTGCCCAGCAGCAGTGACAGGCACAGGCAAAGCGCCGCCGCACCCCACGCGCGGTAGCCACCGGAGGAGCATTCAAGCGGCCGCACGATGACGCCTCCAGAACATCCACGGCGATGCCTTACGTTCGCGCGACCGGCGCATCAACAGGTAGGCCGCGGGAATGACGAACATCGAGAGCAACGGCGCCGTGACCATCCCGCCCACCATCGGCGCGGCGATGCGTTGCATCACCTCCGAGCCTGTTCCCGTGCCCCACATGATCGGCAGCAGGCCGGCCAGGATGACGGCCACCGTCATCGCCTTGGGGCGCACGCGCAGCACGGCGCCTTCGCGAATGGCATCCAGCAGATCGGCCTCGCTGGTCTTACCCTGGTCGGCACGCTCTTGCCAGGCGTTCTTGAGGTACAGCAGCATGATCACGCCGAATTCGGCGGACACGCCGGCCAGCGCGATGAAGCCCACGGCGCCCGCGATCGACAGGTTGTAGCCCAGCAGATACAGCAGCCAGATGCCGCCCACCAGAGCGAACGGCAGCGCCGCCATGATCAGCAGCGCCTCACCGAACGCGCCGAAGGTCAGGTACAGCAGCACGAAGATGATGAGCAGCGTGAATGGCACCACCACCTTGAGCTTGGCGGTGGCGCGCTCCAGGAACTCGAACTGGCCCGACCAGGAGATCGAGTAGCCCGGCGGCAGCTTCACTTGCTTTTCGACGGCCTGCTGCATGTCCTGCACGGCGGAGCGCAGATCCCGATCCCGGATATCGACATACACCCAGCCCGACAGGCGCGCGTTCTCGCTGCGCAGCATCGGCGGCCCGTCGGCGACGCGGATGTCGGCCACATCGGAGAGCACCAGCCGCTGGCCGCTTCCTGTCAGCACGGGCAGGACGCGCAGCTTTTCCAGCGAATCGCGCATCTCGCGCGGATAGCGCAGGTTGATCGGGAAGCGCTGCAGGCCTTCCACCGTCTCGCCGATGTTCTCGCCGCCCACGGCGGATGAAACCACCGACTGCACGTCGGCGATGTTCAACCCATAGCGCGCCGCGTCGTCGCGCCGGATGTTCACATCCACATAGCGTCCGCCGGTGAGCCGCTCGGCCAGGGCGCTGCTCACGCCCGGCACGTCCTTGAGCGTGCGCTCGATCTCGCCAGTGAGGCGGTCGATGGTCGCCAGGTCCGTGCCCGCCACCTTGACACCCACCGGACTCTTGATGCCCGTGGCCAGCATGTCGATGCGATTGCGGATCGGCGGCACCCAGATGTTGGACAGGCCCGGCACCTTGACGATGCGGTCGAGTTCCTCAACCAGCTTGTCGGTCGTCATGCCGGCGCGCCACTGGTCGCGCGGCTTGAATTGGATCGTCGTCTCGAACATCTCCAGCGGCGCGGGGTCGGTCGCGCTCTCTGCGCGGCCCGCCTTGCCGTAGACGCTCGCGACCTCCGGCACCGTCTTGATCAGGCGATCGGTCTGCTGCAGCAACTCGGCCGCTTTCCCTGCCGACAGTCCTGGCAGTGCCGAAGGCATGTACAGCAGGTCGCCTTCGTCCAGCCGCGGCATGAACTCGCCGCCGATGTGCCGCAGCGGCCACAAGCTGGTAGCCAGCACCACGAGCGCCACCACGAGCGTGAGCTTCGGGGCGCGCAACACCCTGTCGAGCAGCGGCCGGTAGACCGCGATCAGCAGGCGATTGAGCGGATTGTTCTTCTCGTCGGGGATGCGGCCACGGACCAGGTAGCCCATGAGCACCGGGATCAGGGTCACCGACAGGCCTGCCGCAGCCGCCATGGCGTAGGTCTTGGTGAACGCCAGCGGGGAGAACAGGCGTCCTTCCTGCGCTTCCAGTGTGAACACAGGCACGAAGGACAGCGTGATGATCAGCAGCGAGAAAAACAGCGCCGGCCCCACCTCCGCCGCCGATTCGCCGATGACGTGCCATCGGGCCGTCCCTTCAAGCGTCTCGCCAGGGTGTTCATGGCCCCAATGCTCCAGATGCTTATGGGCGTTCTCGATCATCACCACCGCCGCGTCGACCATCGCACCGATGGCGATCGCGATGCCCCCCAGCGACATGATGTTGGCGTTGACGCCCTGGTAGTGCATCACGATGAACGCCGCCAGGATGCCCAGGGGCAGCGAGATGATGGCGACCAGCGCCGAGCGCAGGTGGAACAGGAAGAGGAAGCAGACCACCGCAACGACGATGAATTCCTCAATCAGCTTGTGCGTGAGGTTCTCCACTGCGCGTTCGATCAGCCCCGAGCGGTCGTAGACCGGCACGATCTCCACACCTCGCGGCAGGCTGGACGCCAGGCCCTGGAGCTTGCCCTTGACCGCAGCAATGGTCTGCAGCGCGTTCTTTCCCGAGCGCATCACGATCACGCCGCCGACGGCCTCTCCCTCGCCGTTGAGTTCGCCGATGCCGCGCCGCATTTCCGGACCGATCTGCACCCGCGCTACGTCGCCCAGACGCACCGACACGCCGGCGGCTGTCGTCATGAGCGGCACCTTCCTAAAATCTTCCAGGCTCCCCAGGTAGCCCGAGGCGCGCACCATGTACTCGGCCTCGCCGAGTTCGAGCACCGAGCCGCCCGTCTCCTGGTTCGCGCGCTGGATCGCCTCCACGACCTTGGTGTGCGGGATGCCGTAGGCCGCAAGCTTGTCCGGATCGAGCACGATCTGGTACTGGCGCACCATGCCGCCCACGGAAGCGACCTCGGCCACGTCGGGCACGGTCTTCAGCTCGTACTTGAGAAACCAGTCCTGCAGCGCGCGCAGTTGCGAGATGTCCATCTTGCCGCTGCGGTCGATCAACGCATACTCGTAGATCCAACCGACGCCGGTCGCGTCTGGACCCAATGAGGCTTTGGCCTGGGCGGGCAATCTCGACTGCACCTGGTTCAGGTATTCGAGCACCCGGGAGCGCGCCCAGTATGGGTCGGTTCCGTCCTCGAACAGCACGTAGACAAAGGAGTCGCCAAAGAACGAGTAGCCGCGCACCGCCTTGGCCCCCGGCACCGAAAGCATCGTCGTGGTCAGCGGGTACGTGACCTGGTTCTCGACGATGCGCGGCGCCTGACCCGGATAGGTGGTGCGGATGATGACCTGCACGTCCGACAGGTCGGGCAGCGCATCCAGCGGTGTGCGTTGCACCGCATAGATGCCCCAGGCGCTGAGCGCCACGGTGGCCAGCAGCACGAGGAAGCGGTTGGCGATGGACCAGCGGATCAGCTTGGCGATCATGGCTTGCCTCCGGCCGCCATCGGCGTGACGCGAGTGAGTTGCGGCAGGTCGTCCGCGCCCATGAAGAACTCGAAGCTCACGCGGTCGCCGACCTGCACCTTGGGTGCCGAGCCGTCAGGCGGCAGCTTGAAATCCATCGTCATCGGGCCCCATTTCAGCGTGGGGATCGCACCGTGCGACAGGGTCAGCGCGTCCTTGCCGATGCCGACGACCTTGGCCTCACCGGAATGCCGCGGCGCGCTGGCGGCCATCGGGACCGGCGGTGAAGCTGCTGCCACCGCCGACGGCGCGCTGTTCAGGCGGGCTTCGACGCCCTTGAGGCTGGCCTCCGAATCGATCAGGAATTGCGACGACACGACCACGCGCTGGCCGGCCGAGAGGCCGTGCTTGATCTCGGTCTGGCCACCGCTCTCGATACCGGCATCGACTTCGGCGGGACGGAAGCGCCCGTTGTCTTCGGCCACGATCACGACCGTGCGTTTGCCGGTCTGGATCACCGCCTCGGTAGGCACGAGCAGCGTCTTGTCGGGGCGCATGTCCACGAAGTTCATCGTCACGAACATGCCCGGCACCAGCCGGCCGCCCGGGTTGGCAAGCTCCATGCGCGCCTTCAGCGTGCGCGTGCTCGGGTTCACCTCGGGCAGGATCGCCTGCACCTTGCCATCGAAGCTGCTGCCGGGCGCGGCCGGGCTTCTGGCCTGCACCTTGGCGCCCGGTCGCAGCAGCGCGGCCTGGCTCTCCGGCACCTCGGCGTTGGCCCATACGGTGGAAAGGCTGTTGATGCGGAACAGCGTCGCACCCGGCGCCACCGTCATGCCTTCGCGCGCCAGCACTTCGACCGCCACTCCGCCGAGGGGCGCGCTCAGCGTGATGCGCGGCTGGGTCTGGCCGCTGCGCTCGACCAGCGCGATCTGGGCATCGTCCATGCCAACCTGACGCATGCGCTGGCGCGCACCGTCCACGAGTCCACCCAGGTCCGTGCCTTTCATGCGCCGTACCGACAGGAACTCTTCCTGCGCAGCAATCCAGTCCGGGACATAAAGGCTGACCAAGGGCTGCCCTTTGGCAACCGGGTCCAGCGTGGCGCGCACGTGCAGGCGCTCGACATAGCCGGTGGCACGCGCCTGCACGATCGCCTGGTCGCGCTCGTTGAAAGCGATGCTGCCAACAGCGGACAGCTGCGGCGACAGCGTGCCTTCGGTCACTTCAGCGGTTCGCACGCCGAGGTTCTGCTGGATGCGCGAGCTGACGGTGACCTTGCCCTGGTCCGCATCGCCGTCGGCGTAGACCGGCGACATCATCATGTCCATGAAGGGTGACTTGCCCGGCTTGTCGAACTTGTTCGCCGGTACCATGGGATCGTTGTAGTACAGGATCTTCTTGCCATTGGCGGGATCGACGTCGCCGGCCTTGAGGCCGGCCGCGATATGCCGCCGCGTGGCGTCCTCGCCCGACTCATTGGCAGGCGCAGCAACAGCGGGAGTCGCCGCTTGCGGCGATGCCATGCCACTGGGATTCGAAGGCGTGGCCGGCATGTCGGCTCCGTGGCGCATGCCGAGGGTGTAGAGGCCGTAGCCGGCGGCGCCCAGCACGCCGGCGGCGACGAGGGCCATCACGAGGTTTTTGGTTTTCATGGGAGGTCTCTCGGTTGTGCTCAGGGGCGGGGTGCGGCCGTGTCGTGACCAGCCGGCACCAGGTAGTTCAGTTGTGCCCACAGGCGCGCCGCGCCCATTTCCAGGCGCAAGCGTTCGACGCGCGTGTCAATCTCGGCGCGGCGTGCCTCTAGCACCGCGGTCAAGGTGCCCGCGTTGCCGCGGTAGGCGGCGATCGAGGCGCGCGTGCGCTCGGTGGCCAGTGGCAGCAGCGAGCTGTCGTAGCGCGCCAGGCGCTCTCGGTCGCTGCGCCATTCCTGCAGCATCGCCAGTGCCTCGGCCACATGGGCGCGCGTGGCTTCCTCGCGCTCGGCGCGCTTTTGCTCGACACTGGCGAGCTTGGCGGCCAGCTCGCGGTCCTGGCGGTTTTTCTGGTCCCACTGCAGCGGGATCGAAACATTGAGCGAGACCATGTTCGAGTAGGCCGGGCCGCGCTGGCTGTACATCAGCTCGACGCTCACATCGGTCTTCTTGTTGGCTTGCGCGATGTCGGCTTCGGCCTGCGCGACCTCTTCCTGCTTTTGCATCACGGCGATTTCAGGGTGGTGGGCCAACTGGGCTTCCAAATCCTGCGGGCTCAGGCGAACCATATCCAATGCCGGAACCGAGCCCAGGGGATCGCTTGCGACGGAGCCAATCCAGCGCGCCAGTTGCGTGCGGGCCGTGGCGACCTGGCGCTCGGCCTGCTCGATGCGGTCGTCGATCTGGGCGACCGCCGAACGGGCGGCGAACACATCGGCTTGCGTGCCGCGCCCGCCCCGGTAGGCGGCATCAGCGGCGTCGATCTGCAGGCGCGCTTCGTCGCGCTGGGTCACCAGCATGTCGCGCACACGCTCCTGGAAGAGACGGTCCAGCCAGGCCAAGGCGGTGTCGCGCTGCAGGTTGGCGAGCGCCAGGCTGCGCCCGGCCTCGGCGACTTCGGCCTCGCGCTCGTAGCGCCCGGCACGGGCCTTGAGTTTGTCTTCGCGTGTGAACTCCTGCATCACGCCGATGGAGCGCATGGTCATGAAGTCGCGCGTCGGGCTGAACCGATCCGCGCCGTTGACGGGCAGGTTGTTGATGCCGAGCTTGAGGGTGGGGTCTGGCCGCTGTCCGGCGGCGACCGCCATGTCCCGTGCGGCCGATGCCGTCGCATCCTGGGCCACGAGCGCGCGAGAACGGGTTTGTGCCAGGCGCAGCGCCTGATCCAGCGTCAGGCCGTCGGCGGCATGGGCTGCACCGGCGCCCATGGCGAATGCCGCAACGATGCCGGCAGCAAGCCTGCGCCATGGCACAGCGCCGCCCGGCGTGCGGAAAGAAAAAGAGTCGATGAACATGGGATCTCCAGTTGACGAATGCCATCAGGTCGAATGGAGCTTGGCGGGGGCGAGCGGAAACTCGCGGACACGCGCAAGCGCGACCGATCGGTCTGGTTCAGCCGGCTCAGGCCGGCCGCACCAGCGTCAGGAGATCAAATGCGAAAACAGCAGTGCAGGATGGCGTGCGGCGGAGACGCCGCGACGCGCCGGAATATCACGTCGGCCGAAGGCCAGCCATGCCCGAGAGGCTCGGGTTGCACCGGAAGGGTGTAGAGGGTCGTCAGCAGCGCCGCGGGTACGGTCGGGGCCGACGCATGGTCGGCGCTTTGCTGGCCGAAACGGCAGTGCTCTACGCACAAGTTGGCGGCGTTGTCGTCGATTTGGTCGCAGCTCGCCATGGCGGCCATGTCTGACGTTGCGACCATGTCGGGCGACACGGCCATCGCAGCACCGGCCTCATCACCGGGCATCGCCGCGGCCGACGCATTCAGGGCCATCGTCGGAAGCGACTGCGGCATGCCCGACAGTGCGGGGCAGGCGTAGGCAGCGATGGCCAACTGGCCGAAGACCAGCACACCGAGCATCAGCCGGCAGACGAATCGCCTGAACATGCGCGTCATCGTCATGCGGCCACCCCATCAGTGCGGTGATAGGCTTCAGCGCCCGGCCGCACGGATCTGCGTCGGCCGGCAACGCTTGCCTGCGCAACGAGGCTCGGATCGGCGATGGCCGGATCTAAGTCCTGCTCCCCGGTCAGCGCGGCGATGATCGAACAGGCCGAACCTTCTGGCGCTTTGGCGCAGCAATCGGCCAGATTTTCCAGCGCCGAGGCCATCGACTGCAGGTCGGCCACGCGCTCCCGGATCTCCGCGATGCGTTCGCGGGTGATTTCCCGCACGCGCAGCCGATCACGCTTGGTACTCAAGGACATCAGTTCGGCGATGTCCTCCAGCGAGTACCCCAATGCCTGAGCCCGCTTGATGAAGCGCAGACGACGGACATCGTCCTCCGAATACTGCCGGAAGCCGCCGTCCACGCGATCCGGCGCAGCCAGCAATCCACCGCGCTGGTAATAGCGCACCGCCTCCACGCCAACGCCTGCCGCGTCGGCGAGTTTGCGTATGGTGAATGCATGGGTCGGCATGGGGAAAAGAATGGCTCAGGCGATCGAACGACGAAAAGACTCTATGTCTGTTGTTTGGTACGTAGTTTAGGCGGTCTTGCCGGCGCATGTCAACACAGCCTTCGCCTGCTGCCAGTGCTTGCGCACAGGCGTCTTGCCCTGCGCCATCGATAGATCTGTTTGACTACGCTTCCCGCTGCGCTGCAGAGACCAGCTCGCCAAGGATGCCGCACTCTTTCGCTTGATGTCCTGCGGAGCAGCGGGCGCGCAGCGTCGTCAGTTGCCTTTCCAGTGCTTTCAAGCTGGTCAGGCGGGCACGCACCCTCGCAATCTGCTCGTCGACCAGCCGGTTGATGTCCGCGCAATCCTCATCCGGACGGGATGTGAAGTTCAGGAGCCGCCTGACATCGGCCAGAGGAATGTCCAAGGCCCGGCAGTGGCGGACAAAGGACAGTCCATCGATGTGTTCCGTCCCGTATACCCGGTATCCATTGGTCTGCCGAGCTGGCGGCGGCAACACCCCCGTCCTCTCGTAGAACCGGATCGTGTCGGTGTCCACGCCGGTGGCGTGGCTCAACTCGCCAATTTTCATCGCAGAACACTCACATGTTGTCAGGACATGCATCGTAGCCGCTTGACCTTGGAGCTACTCCAAGGTGTGAAATAGCCCTTGTAAATGAAAGCACAAGGGGAACGGCACCTGTCGCAACGCTGTCGGCGTCTGCGCTTTGGCTCTCCTGCGCGGAGACTGGCAAAGCTGGCCCGTCTCACCACCTGACTCTTGAAGAAGAACGGATCGATCCATGAAAGCAGACACCGAAACCTCCTGCACCACGGCGTGCTGTTCAGCGAGCGCCATGAGCGCAGCGGCGACCGTTGAGCCACTCGTGACCCACTTCGGGATAGCCAACATGGATTGCCCCAGCGAGGAGGCTCAGATTCGCAAGCGCTTGGCGCAGGTCGATGGCGTCCGGGATATGGCTTTCGACTTGACCCGTCGCCGCCTTGAGGTCACACGCGAACCAGCTGGACAGAACGCCATCCTGCGCGCGCTGCACGACATCGGCATGCGGGCGGTCGTGGAACCCGCGCCGCAGCAGGTCATCTACTTCATCAAGGAGATGGACTGTCCCAGCGAAGAGCGCCAGTTGCGCTCGATGCTGGAGCCACTGGCGGGCGTGCAGGCGGTGGACTTCGATCTGAAGGCCCACACGCTGACGGTGACCCATTCGCTGACCGATACAGCCCCGATTGCCAGGACCATCGAAGGCCTGGGAATGAAGCCGGTGGAAAAGACGGCGGGCAGCATGCCAATCGCTGTCGAAGCCCTCATCCCCAGCACGGCGGCGTCGCAAACCCCGGCACCGGCGACAGGGAACGGTACACGCTTCCTTATTCCGAACATGGATTGCCCTACCGAAGAGGCAACGATCCGCAAGCGCCTTGGTGCGGTCGATGGCATCGAACGGCTGGATTTCGACCTGATGGGGCGACGGCTCGATGTCCAGCACCGTCTGCCCGACCCCGCGCCGATCCTCAAGGCCCTGAACGATGTAGGCATGAAGGCCAGCATTGAGCACGCTGACGACACCGGGCCGCAGGGCCAGGCCGTGTACCTGATCGAAAAAATGGACTGCCCGACCGAGGAGGGCCTGCTGCGCAAGGCGCTCGAAGGCATGCCTGGGGTGAAGGCCCTGGATTTCAACCTGATGGGCCGCACGCTGACCGTGAGCCACGAGCTTGTCGATCTGGCTCCGGTGACCAGCGCGATCGAGCGGCTCGGCATGGCTCCAGTGCTCCAAAGCGCCTCCGACCCGGCGCCATCCGCTCCCCGTGAGTTCGGCACCGGCATCTCGCGCGGGCAATGGATTCGGATGGCGGTCTCCGGCGTGCTGGCGCTCGGCGCGGAGGCCATGGTCTTCGCGGGTGCTCCCGAGGCCTCCTGGCCCATCATTCTTGCTTGCCTCGCGGCCATCGGCCTGGGTGGGGTCGAGACCCTCAAGAAGGGCTGGATCGCGCTGAAGACGCGTTCGCTGAACATGAACCTGTTGATGACGGTCGCCGTCATCGGCGCGGCGCTGATCGGCCAGTGGCCCGAGGCGGCGGTGGTCATCTGGCTCTTCGGCATCGCCGAGATGATCGAGGCCTTGAGCCTGGATCGGGCCCGCAATGCCATCCGCAAGCTGATGGACCTGGCGCCAGAGAACGCATTGGTGCGCCAGCCCGACGGTCAATGGCGCGAGGTCAAGGCGGATACCGTGCCACTCGGAAGTGTTGTGCGGGTGCGTCCGGGCGAACGCATCGCACTGGATGGCGAAGTCGTCGCGGGACAGTCGTCGGTGAACCAGGCGCCGATCACCGGCGAAAGCATGCCGGTGGAGAAGACCGCCGGTGCCACGGTCTTCGCCGGCACCATCAACGAGCGCGGCACGCTGGAGTTCCGCGTTACCTCGCGCAAGGGCGAAACCACCCTCGACCGCATTGCACGATCGGTCCAGGAAGCGCAGGGACAACGCGCGCCCACGCAACGCTTCGTGGACAAGTTCGCCGGCATCTATACACCCGCGGTGTTTGCGCTTGCCCTTGCCGTGGCGGTCATTCCTCCGCTCGCTTTCGGGCAGCCCTGGTTCGAATGGGTCTACAAGGCGCTGGTGATGCTGGTCATTGCCTGCCCCTGCGCATTGGTGATCTCCACGCCGGTTACCGTGGTCAGCGGCCTGGCAGCTGCCGCACGCCGAGGCATCCTGGTCAAGGGCGGTCTTTACCTCGAACAAGGGCGGCACCTGAAATCGGTGGCCCTGGACAAGACCGGGACCCTGACCCATGGGCGCCCCGCACTGACCGATGTCATATCGCTGCGCGGCCTGCCGAAGGAAGAAGTTCTGCGCATTGCAGCGAGCATCGATGCTCTGTCGGAGCATCCTGTGGCCACCGCCATCGTGGCGGGCTACAACCAACCGCATGCCCAGGTGGACAAGTTCGAGGCGATCCCTGGACGCGGCGTCAAAGGCAACGTCGATGGAGATGTCTATTACGTCGGCAACCACCGGCTGATCAAAGAGCTGGGACTTTCAACACTTGAGGTCGAGACTCAGCTCGATGCGTTGGAGTACCAGGCCAAGACCGTTGTGCTCCTCGCCACGGACCAGCAAGTACTCGCCCTGCTGGCCGTGGCCGACACAGTGCGCGACACCAGCCGGCAAGCGATCGCCGAACTCAAGTCGCTGGGAATCGAACCAGTCATGTTGACTGGCGATAACGCGAAAACCGCGCAAGCCGTGGCTGCCCAGGTCGGCATCACCAGCGCCAAGGGCGAGTTGCTGCCGCAGGACAAGCTGCAGGCAATCGAAGAACTGCTCTCACGCGGGCCAGTCGGCATGGTGGGCGACGGCGTCAACGACGCACCGGCATTGGCCAAGTCGAGCATAGGCTTCGCAATGGGCGCAGCTGGCACCGACACGGCAATCGAAACGGCCGACGTCGCATTGATGCAGGACAACCTGCGCAAGCTTCCAGAGTTCATCCGGCTGTCACAGCGCGTAGCCGGCATCCTGACGGCCAACATCGTCTTTGCGCTTGGAACAAAGGCGGTGTTCATGGCCTTGGCCTTTACTGGACATGCAAGTCTGTGGCTGGCGATTCTGGCCGACATGGGTGCCAGTCTGGCGGTCGTTTTCAATGGGATGCGCTTGCTGCGGTCGTCTGAGGACATCAAGCCACATGGCCATTGATAGGGCTGTCTTGCGGATGTACCTGTTGGCCGTGACGGTGCTTGCCGCCGACGTAGCGACCAAGGCGGCCATCGTCGCGTGGATTCCCTTGTATGGCTCCCATGAAATCACGCCATGGTTCAACATCGGGCATTGGCTGAATCCAGGCGCGGCCTTCAGCTTCTTGGCGCAGGCGGGTGGGTGGCAACGCGGCTTTTTTATTGTTATTGGCGTCGCTGCTTCTGCCTTTCTCACCTGGCTCATTGCCCGCGAGAAGACTGCAACACCTGAGGCCGTGGGCTATGCAGCAATTCTCGGCGGCGCGCTCGGCAATGTTCTTGATCGAGTGCGGCATGGGGCCGTGGTGGACTGGCTCGATTTTCATTGGGGCGATTGGCACTGGCCTGCGTTCAATGCAGCCGACGTTGGCATCACCCTGGGAGCGGGGCTTCTGCTGATCGCCGCGTTTCGCGGCCGCGGCCGAAACGGCGCAGATTCCCATTCGCCAGCACGATGATCCAGATTTTCATTGACACATGCGGAGCCGTGAGCACGGCTTCGGAGAAACCGATGTCCCACTCGGCGCTACCACTGCCGCCTGCAAATGCACGCTGAACTCGTTCTCAAGACGCTAATGATGGGCGTCGTCGAAGGCATCACGGAATTCTTGCCAGTCTCCTCGACGGGGCATTTGATCCTAGCGGGCAATGCGCTCTCATTCCTTGCGAAAGAGAAGCGCGACGTCTTTGAAGTGTTCATCCAGTTCGGCGCGATGCTCGCGGTCATCTGGGAATATAGGGCTCGTCTGGCAAGCGTTGTTGTCTCAGCGCATGCCGACCAAGGCTCCCGCCGGTTTTTAGTGAACCTTGCCATTGCATTTATGCCCGCGGCAGTGCTCGGACTGCTGATTGGATCTCATGTGCAGAGGCTGCTTTTCAGTCCGGGGCCGGTGGCCGTCGCACTCGTTGTCGGTGGCATCGCGATCCTGTGGGCTGAGCGACGCCCCGTGCAAGTGAAGGCTGAGCGTGCCGAACAGATCAGCCGAATCGACGCACTGAAGATTGGTTTCGTGCAGTGCCTTGCGCTCTGGCCGGGTACTTCGCGCTCAGGCGCGACGATTATCGGCGGGCTATGGTTCGGGGCTTCGCGGCAGGCTGCGACGGAGTTTTCGTTTTTCCTCGGCATTCCAATCTTGGGGGCCGCCTCGGTATACAACCTCTTCAAGCACTGGGGCGCATTGTCGAGCGACGACATCGGCGTTTTTGCAATGGGTTTCATTGCTTCTTTCGCATTTGCGCTGCTTGCGATACGCCTTCTGATGCGTTATTTGACCGGACATGGATTTGGAGTTTTTGCGTGGTATCGCATTGCACTGGGAACGCTAATCTTGGTAGCGGTCGCCACGTAACCTTTCACTGGCGATGACGACGACCCATGTGGACGCTGTTGAAGGCCTTCTGCACAACAGGCCGTGGCGCAGGGCCATACGTGCAGCGAAAGGTGCGCGGCGTAGTTAGCCCCATCATTTTTCGCCGGCAACAGGCAAATCTTCGTTTTAGAACCTTCGCTCGCACTGCATCGTGCAACGCCCAGTGGTCCGAGTCATCGATAAAATGAGAATCAATAACATTTATACATCATGAAAATGCTTTCTCTTTGCGCCAGGCGATTCCTGGCAATAGCCGCGTTGTTCGCACTCTGGTCGGCTTCTCCCGCCTGGGCTGCCGCCCCTGCCGCCAGCGACCAGGCCAAGCAGACCTGGCAATTGCTGGACTACCTCGCGGTTGACTACGGCGGCGCGGTGAGCAACGGCCAGATTCAAAGTGCCAGCGAGTACGAGGAGATGAAGGAGTTCGCGGCAACCGCCGCACAGCAGCTTGCCGCACTGCCGAGCACTGCGGCGCTGCCCGAGTTGCAGCGGCAGGCCAAAGCGCTCGGAGACCTCATCGCCGCAAAGGCGGACGCCAAGGCCGTGGCCGACAGCGCCCATTCGCTGGCCGCAGCGCTGGTCAAAGCCTATCCGTTTCCGCTCTCGCCGACCCAGCCGCCGGATCTCGCACGCGCCAAGGTGCTGTTTGAAGCCAACTGCGCGGCATGCCACGGGGCAACCGGTGCAGGCGACGGCCCGCTCGGCGCCAAGCTCGAACCGCCGCCGATCGCCTTCACCGATCGTGATCGTGCCCGTTCGCGCAGCGTGCTCGCGCTGTACCAGGTCATTTCTCAAGGCGTGACCAGCACGTCGATGCCCAGCTTCGCCACGCTCTCCGACGAGGATCGGTGGGCATTGGCATTTTTCGCCGGCACACTGTCGCATGACGATGCCATGCGCGCACGCGGCGAACAGTCCTGGGGGCGAGACGCCAGCGCCAAGGCTGTCTTTCCCGACCTGGCTGCTGCCGCCACCTTGACCGAAGCCGCCTTGTCCGAGCGGATGCCCCCGGACGCAGCCCGCGACCTCACCGCCTATGTTCGCCGCCACCCGGAAGTCACCGCTGCCGCGAGCGGCTCGGGCGGACTGGCCTTGGCCCGCACACGCCTTCAGGAGAGCCTTGCCGCGGCGCGCGCGGGCGACCGGGCCAGCGCAACGCGCCTGGGCCTGTCGGCCTACCTGGATGGATTTGAGCCTCTGGAGCCGGCATTGCGCGCACGCAACCAGACACTTCTCACGGAAGTCGAAAACGCCATGCTGGCCTATCGCGGCGCGCTCGCCGGCGGGAAACTGGAACAAGCCGATGCCACGGCGCAGAAGCTGGACTATCTCTTTGCCCAGGTGGACGCCGAACTCGGCGCGGACAAGGCAGACCCGCTGACCACGTTCATCGCCTCCCTCACCATCCTGCTGCGCGAAGGGGTTGAAGCGCTGTTGATCGTCGTGGGCATGCTGGCCTTCCTGAAGAAGGCAGAACGGCGCGATGTGCTGGGCTATGTGCATGGCGGCTGGATGGCCGCACTGGCTTGCGGTGGCCTGACCTGGGCGGTGGCCACCTACTTCGTGAGCATCAGCGGCGCAAGCCGTGAGGTGACCGAGGGGGTTTCATCCCTGTTTGCGGCCGTTGTGCTGCTGAGCGTCGGGCTCTGGATGCACCAGAAAAGCACGGCGGGCAAGTGGCAGGCCTACCTGAAGGAAAAACTCTCCGCAGCCATGACGCGGCGTTCGGCATGGGCATTGTTCGCCTTGTCGTTCATTGCGGTCTACCGCGAAGTTTTCGAGACGGTGCTTTTCTATTCGGCCCTGGCCGGCGACGGCAACAATGGAGCCCTGCTCGGTGGATTGGTGGGCGGAGTGGCCGTTCTGGCCGTCCTCGCATGGTTCATGCTGCGCACCAGCGCCCGCATGCCGATCGGCAAATTCTTCAGTCTCAGCTCGATCCTGGTAGCGGTGCTCGCGGTCGTGCTCGCCGGCAAGGGGGTTGCCGGCCTCCAGGAGGCCGGCCGGTTGAGCGCCAGCCCGATCCATTGGCCGCGCATCGAAGTGCTTGGCATCTATCCGTCAGCGGAAACCGCCATTGCGCAAGCCGTGGTGCTTGCCGTTGCTCTGGCAGGCTTTGCCATGAACGCCGTGAAGGCGCGAAATCCCCGGCCCGCGTGAAACAAGCCGGCGTCACTGCCGAGCGTGACTCCTGGAAAAAATCGCGCTCAGCAAGAGATGACGCTATCCGGCACAGCAGGACAGCTGCTTCACGTCCTTGCTGAAGGTCTGCGCCGCGAGCTTCAGGCCCTCGACCATCGTCAGGTAGGGGAATAGCTGATCGGCCAGCTCCTGCACGGTCATCCGGTTGCGGATCGCCAGCGCCGCCGTCTGGATCAGTTCGCCCGCTTCCGGCGCGACCGCCTGCACGCCGATCAGCCGTCCGGTGCCGGCCTCGGCAACCAGCTTGATGAAGCCGCGCGTGTCGAAGTTGGCCAGCGCCCTCGGCACGTTGTCGAGCGTGAGCGTGCGGCTGTCGGTCTCGACGCCGTCGTGGCGCGCTTGCGCCTCGCTGTAGCCCACCGTCGCCACCTGCGGATCGGTGAACACCACGGCCGGCATCGCCGTCAGGTCCAGCGTCGCGTCGCCGCCGGTCATGTTGATGGCGGCGCGCGTGCCGGCCGCCGCCGCGACGTAGACGAATTGCGGCTGGTCGGTGCAGTCGCCGGCCGCGTAGATGTGCGGCGCGCTGGTACGCATGGTGTGGCTGACGAGGATGGCCCCCTGGGGATTGACCTCGATGCCCGCCGCTTCGAGGTTCAGCGTGCGGGTGTTCGGCGCGCGCCCCGTGGCAATGAGCAGCTTGTCGGCGCGCAGCTCGCCGCGATCCGTCGTCAAGATGAACTCTTCCTCTGCATGGGCGACTCGACTGGCCTGGACATGCTCCAGCACCTCGATGCCCTCGGCACGGAACGCGGCCGTGACGGCTTCGGCGACGGCGGGGTCTTCGCGAAAGAGCAGTGTGCTGCGCGCGAGGATCGTGACCTGGCTGCCCAGCCGGGCAAAGGCTTGCGCCAATTCGACTGCCACCACCGACGAACCGATCACGGCCAGCCGCGAGGGAATGGCATCGCTCGCCAGCGCCTCGGTGGAGGTCCAGTAGGGAGTGCCCTTCAAGCCAGGAATCGGCGGGAGCGCGGGGCTCGCACCAGTGGCGATGAGACAGCGGTCGAAGGCCACCGTGCGCTCACCGCCTTCCGCCAGTTGCACGGTCAGGCAGTTTTCATTCATGAAACGGGCCTCGCCATGCAGCACGGTGATAGCCGGGGTGCTCTGCAGGATGCCTTCGTACTTGGCATGGCGCAGCGCATCGACGCGGCCTTGTTGCTGGGCCAGCAGCCGCTCGCGCAGAATGGACGGCGGCGTGGGCGGCAGGCCGGCATCGAACGGGCTTTCCCGGCGCAGATGCGCAATGTGCGCGGCGCGGATCATGATTTTGGACGGCACGCAGCCGACATTGACGCAGGTGCCGCCGATGGTGCTCCGCTCGATTAGCGTCACGCGCGCGCCTCGCTCGACCGCCTTGAGTGCCGCCGCCATCGCCGCGCCGCCACTGCCGATCACGGCCACATGCAGCGCCCGCTCGCCACCACCGTGACTCGGTTCGCTGCCCAGCCAGCCCAGCGCCTTGCCCAACAAGCCCGCAGCCTTGTTCGGCGTGTCGGACACCCGTGCGCGGTAACCGAGCGCGGCCATCGCCGCGACCAGCGGACCATGGTTCATGTCCGCATCCGCCTCGACCTCGGCCCGTCGCCGCGGATAGGACACCGAGGCCGAGCGCACCCCGGGCACCTTCTCCAGCGCCTCTCTGACGTGCTCGGCGCACGACGCGCAGGTCATGCCGTCGATGTGCAAGGCGATCGCTTCGGCCATGGCGGGCAACCTCACTGCTTGACGGTGGCGGGGTAGCCCGCGTTTGCGGTGGCCTTGGCCAAGGCCCCGGCGTTGGTCTTGGCATCGTCGAAGGTCACGACGGCTTCCCGCTTTTCATAGCTGACCTCGGTCTTCTGGACCCCGGCCACCTTGAACAGGGCCATCTTGACCGTGATCGGACACGACGCGCAGGTCATATCGGGCACCGACAGTGTGACGGTCTTGGTGGCGGCCCACGCCGGAGCGCCCAGGGTAACGGCCAGGGCAATAGCGGTGGCAAGTTTCTTCACGGTGGATTCCTCTCAATAGAACAACGGCAGGACGTACGGAAAAGCGAGGGCAATCAAGACCAGCGCGACCACGATCCAGAAAATGATCTTGTAGGCCGTCCGCACGCGGGGCACGGCGCAGACCTCATCCGGCTTGCAGGCGTGAACCGGCCGGAAGATGCTGCGCCAGGCGAAAAACAGCGCCATCAGGGCCGCGCCGATGAAAATCGGCCGGTAGGGTTCCAACACGGCCAGGTTGGCGATCCAGGCGCCCGAGAAACCGAGCAAGACCAAGATGAGGGGGCCGAGGCAACAGGCCGACGCAAGAATGGCGGCGAGGCCGCCAGCGGCCAGGGCGCCACGCCCGCTCTTGGGTTCCGACATATGGTTTTCCTTCCGGGACTTCGCTTGATGCTGTAAGGTTACTTCCGTAGTCAACTACGGAGTCAAGCGTCATGGAAAGCGCCTCGGACAATCTGACCATCGGCGCCTTTGCCAAGGCGGCCACAGTCAATGTGGAGACGATCCGGTTCTATCAGCTCAAGGGCTTGTTGCCCCAGCCGGAGCGGGCCTACGGCCGCATCCGCCGCTACGGGCCGGCAGATGTGGCGCGGGTGAAGTTCGTGAAGTCAGCCCAGCGCCTGGGGTTCAGCCTGGATGAAATCGGCCAGCTTCTGAAACTTGAGGACGGCACCCATTGCAATGAGGCGGCGGAGCTGGCCTCGCTGCGGCTGGCCGATGTGCGCGCCCGCCTGGTGGACCTCACACGGATTGAGGCGGCATTGTCGAAATTGGTGGGTGAATGCGACGCGCACCATGGCAATGTGTCCTGCCCGCTGATCGCGGCATTGCACTGCTGTTGAGCGGAGAAGTTCGGCCGTTCACCTCGCGGCGAAGGGGCGGACAGGCAAGCGCGGCGCGCGAACCAGATTTAAGGTATTGAGCCGGAGGCGCGATGGGATCAAGACCGGATGGCCACAATTCGGCGCGATAGTGCCCTTTTGCACATTAATTCAATAAATGTTGTATTATCGAAATATGAAAGAGACCCAAGCCGTTTCCGCCCTCGGCGCCCTGGCCCACACCCAGCGCCTGCGGGTTTTCCGCGCCCTGGTGGTCGCCGGCCCCGAAGGGCTGACACCCAGCGCCCTCGCCGACCAGCTCGACGTGGCCCGCAATTCCCTGTCCTTCCACCTGAAGGAGCTGGCCCATGCCGGCCTGGTCACCATCGAGCAGCAGGGCCGCAACCTGATCTACCGCGCCGACTTCACCCAGATGAACGGACTGCTCGGCTACCTGACCGAGCACTGCTGCCAAGGCAGCACATGCGAGGTCAGTGATTCCTCCTCTGCCTGTACTTCCTGCTGAAAGGATCTCCCCATGAAGCGCTTTCACGTTCACCTGCACGTCGATGACCTGAACCGCAGCATCGGCTTCTATTCCCAACTGTTCGCCGCGCAGCCCGCGCGTGTCGAGGGCGACTACGCCAAGTGGATGCTCGAAGACCCGCCGGTCAACTTCGCTATCTCCACACGGGGCAACAAACCAGGCATCGACCATCTGGGCATCCAGACCGACGATGCGGAGGAATTGGCCGTGCTGAAGGCACGCGCCGAGGCGGCCGACATGGCGCTGCTCGACGAAGGCACCACCACCTGCTGCTACGCGCGCAGCGAGAAGCACTGGATCACCGATCCGCAGGGCGTGGCCTGGGAACACTTTCATACGCTGGGCAGCATCCCGGTCTTCAACGAAGCGGCGCCTGCAACGGGTTCTGCCGCAGCCTGCTGCGCCCCGGCGCGCGGCAAGCCGGTGGGCGTTGCGGTGAAGCCGGCTTCGTCCTGCTGCTGATGTGAGACATCCATGACCACCAACAAGACCTACAACGCCCTGTTCATCTGCACGGGTAACTCGGCCCGCTCCATCCTGGCCGAAGGCATCCTCAATGAATTGGGCCAGGGGCGCTTTCGCGCCTACTCGGCGGGCAGCCACCCCAAGGGCGAAGTCCACCCGCTGGCGCTTGCCACGCTGGAACGGCTGCATATGCCGATCGTCGGCTACCGCAGCAAGAACTGGGACGAGTTCGCGGCGCCCGGTGCACCGGAGCTGGATTTCATCTTCACGGTGTGCGACAACGCCGCCGGCGAGGTCTGCCCCGTATGGCCTGGGCGCCCGATGTCAGCGCATTGGGGTGTGCCTGATCCTGCAGCCGTTGAAGGCACCGACGAGCAGAAGCGCAAGGCGTTCACGGATGCGGCGCTGACCTTGCGCCGGCGCATTGAGCTGTTCCTGTCGCTGCCATTGCAGCGGCTCGATGCCATGTCGCTGCAGCACGAGCTGCGCAGCATTGGTACGAAGTGAGGTCTGCGCGATGAGTGTTGGAACCCAAACGGCCGGCCGCGTGCCGGCCACCTCCACCATGAGCGTCTTCGAGCGCTACCTGAGCGTGTGGGTGCTGCTGTGCATCGTCGCCGGCATCGCGCTGGGCCAGTTCGCACCCAACGTATTTCAGGCCATTGGCCGCATGGAGATCGCCCAGGTTAATCTGCCGGTCGGTCTGCTGATCTGGATCATGATCGTGCCGATGCTGCTGAAGGTGGACTTCGGTGCGCTGGGCCAGGTCAAGCAGCACTGGCGCGGCATCGGCGTGACGCTGTTCGTCAACTGGGCGGTCAAACCGTTCTCGATGGCGCTGCTGGCCTGGATCTTCGTCCGCCAGGTCTTCGCTCAGTGGCTGCCGGCCGACCAGCTCGACAGCTACGTTGCCGGCCTCATCCTGCTGGCCGCCGCGCCCTGCACGGCGATGGTGTTCGTCTGGAGCCGGCTGACCGGGGGCGATCCGGTATTCACGCTGTCGCAGGTGGCGCTGAACGACACCATCATGGTGTTTGCCTTCGCGCCCATTGTCGGCCTGCTGCTGGGCCTGTCGTCCATCACGGTGCCGTGGGCCACGCTGCTGGTATCGGTCGGCCTGTACATCGTGATTCCGGTCATCCTGGCCCAGCTCTGGCGCCGTGCTCTGCTGAACAAGGGCCAAGCCGCCTTCGACCGGGCGCTGGAGCGCATCGGCCCGCTGTCGATCGCGGCGCTGCTGCTCACGCTGGTGCTGCTGTTCGCCTTCCAGGGCGAGGCCATCATCCGCCAGCCGCTGGTCATCGCCATGCTGGCGGTGCCGATCCTGATTCAGGTGTTCTTCAACTCCGGCCTGGCCTATTGGCTCAGCCGCAAGGCCGGCGAGCAGCACAGCATCGCTTGCCCCTCGGCGTTGATCGGCGCCTCCAACTTCTTCGAGCTGGCTGTAGCGGCCGCCATCAGCCTGTTCGGCTTCCAGTCCGGCGCGGCGCTGGCCACCGTGGTCGGCGTGCTGATCGAGGTGCCGGTGATGCTGCTGGTCGTTCGGATCGTCAACCAAAGCAAGGGCTGGTATGAGTGCGGCCCGAACCCTGCCCGCAGATAAGCAAGGCATTTCCCATGAGCAGTATCACGATATATCACAACCCCGTCTGCGGCACGTCGCGCAACGTGCTGGCCCTGATCCGCAACAGCGGCGAGGAACCCACGGTCATCGAATACCTGAAGACACCGCCCGACCGCGAAACCCTGCAACGCCTGATCACGGACATGGGCGTGCCGGTGCGCGCGGTATTGCGCGAGAAGGGCACGCCCTACGCGGAACTCGGCCTCGATGACCCGAAGTGGAGCGATGCGCAGTTGATCGACTGCATGCTCCAGCATCCCATTCTGATCAACCGCCCTATCGTGGTGACGCCGCTGGGCACGCGGCTGTGCCGGCCTTCGGAGGCCGTGCTGGACATCCTGCCGCAATCACAGCGCGGCGCGTTCAACAAGGAAGACGGCGAAGCGGTCGTGGACGCGGAAGGCCGCCGTGTCTGAATCCAGAATCGACCTACCCAATATCGACACCGCGCTATTCCAACTGCCCGATACCCAACGGCTGCTGACACCCGAGCGCGCCACGCACGCGCCGCGCTTCCTATTGCTCTATGGCTCGCTACGCGAGCGCTCGTTCAGTCGCTTGGCCGCTGAGGAAGCGGCTCGCATCCTGCGCGCGCTCGGCGGTGAGACGCGCATGTTCAATCCCTCGGGCCTGCCACTGGTGGACGATGCACCCGCCGACCATCCCAAGGTCAAGGAACTGCACGAGCTGGCCCAGTGGGCCGAAGGCATGGTGTGGAGTTCGCCCGAGCGCCATGGGGCCATGACGGGGTTGATGAAGACGCAGATCGACTGGATTCCGCTGTCGGCCGGCGCAGTGCGCCCGACGCAGGGCAAGACGCTGGCGGTGATGCAGGTCTCGGGCGGCTCGCAGTCCTTCAACGCCGTCAACCAGATGCGCGTGCTGGGCCGCTGGATGCGGATGCTGACCATCCCCAACCAGTCCTCGGTCGCCAAGGCGTACCAGGAGTTCGACGAGGCCGGGCGCATGAAGCCCTCGGCCTACTATGACCGCATCGCGGACGTGATGGAGGAGCTGATGAAGTTCACCCTGCTCACGCGCGATGCGGCGCCGTACCTCGTGGACCGCTACAGCGAGCGCAAGGAAAGTGCGGAAGCACTGAGCCGGCGCGTCCAGCAGACGGCTATCTGAACACTCCCCCTAAAAAACAAGCACTTCACTCACCAATCCGTCGTGACGCTAATCTGATGCGCCATCGCAGCGACAGAAACGGATCGGAGAACAGAATGGGAATTTCCAGCAGCAAGGTCTACAAGCAGGCCGATGAGGCCGCTGCGTTTGCGCATATCAGGGAGCTCGCAGAAAAGGAACCCGTCGATGACGAGACGGCTTCGGAATTGTGGCTTGAGGCAGAAGCCATCGTGGACACCTACATCGAGGCCGCTGAGTCGCGGTCCATAGAGGACTTGCCCTCCAGGCAGGAACTGGGCGAGTCCTGCTTTTGGCTGTTGTTCCAGACGAAAGTTTTGCGGGAGGACGAGCATTACCGGCTGATCGTCGAACTGCTGTCGCCACAGCTCGGGCTGTCCCTGTTCGATTTGCTGCCCCGCGTCCGAAAGCTCCGCGAAGCGGCCCTTGACGCACTGGAGGCCATGGTCAAGAAGCCATCAATGGATCGTCCGACAGCGCCGCAAGCGTGCGAGGACGACCTTTTCTGATGGGAAGCTGGTGGCACCTCCGAGCCGAAATTCTCGTATCAGCGATACGAGAATTCATCGGCTGCGGAAGATCGAGCGTCAGCACCGAACGTCCGCGCCATCTGGCGCAGCACAGTCGGCAGTTCGGCCTGGTCGCCGTCCTCCAGAACACCGTTGATGACTTCGAGCGCGAGCGCCGGGTCGCTGCGGTACAGCTCGGCCATCGCTTCGTCATGGGGTCTGCTTTTCATCAGCCCACCAGCGCTTCCAGTTCCTCGAACGCCAGGCGCGGCAAGCGCCGGCCTTCCTTGGCCACGTTGACCTGCAGGGCGGCCCGCGCCACGTCCAGCACCTCCCGCGCCAGGGCATAACCGCCCTTGGCCTGCATCCAGCCCAGCACATCCGCCAGATGCCAGATCGACGCGCTGCCCTCATGCACCGGCGCCGGGAAGCTACCCGGATGGGCCAGCATCAGCTTGCGCATATTCTGCCGCGACACGCCCACGATGTCGGCCACATCGGTCAGCCCAACCAGATCAGGCGCCACTTCGATCAGCCGGGCCGAGGGTGCGGCACGGCGCACATCGGCCAGCGCGCTGCGCACTGCCTCATCTGCATCCACCGCCTCGCGGGTAAATTCCAGCGCCAGCCGCCCCGGCTGCCCGATGCCGACCAGGGCATCGTCGCAGCCGGCTTCACCCAGGCGCTCGACCAGTGTCTGCGAATCGCGGTCGTCATCGGTGAGCTGGTATTTGAGGGTAAAGGTGTATTCCATCGCGCTATTCCTGGGTGCCATCGTCATCCGCCTCGCGCTGCTGGCGGTCCATGGTGCAGTTGTCCACGGCGCGCCGTAAGGCGCGGGCATGGTTGCCGGGGTTCTTCGGCGTGCTCCATACACTGGTAATGCAGAACTCGCCGCAACGGCATTCCTCATCGTTGTACGGGCAGTACATCCGCCCCCAGGCATGGCTACCGCCGACTTCGACACGCCAGCCTTGCCCTTCGGCGTGTCGCAGCGCATCCTCGACCTCTTTCTTCGGGTGAGAGGAACGGGCCATCAGCGACCTCCAGTATGGGGATGATGCGCAAGGTTGTCAAGTGACAACCTTGCTGCAAGGCTTGGTGACCCACGCTCGAATTGTCGCGACAGCGTCGCGACAATTCGGCGGGCCTGATTTCCGACACGAAAGGCTGGCAACGCCGCGCCTGCCGCAGCCGACGGCATCTTGCCGTTCATGCGGACGCCTGCTCGGTGCGTTGCGCCCCGGTGATCGTCTTGCGCCGGTTCGCCACCAGCTCGGCGGCCTGCCGCACCGGATCGTCCTCCGTGTGGACGTACCGCATGAACATCGCCACGGTCTTGTGCGCCGTCAGCGCCATGCCCACCTTCACCGGAATCCCCGAGTTGGCGATGTCAGTGGCCGAACGGTGGCGGATGCCATGCGTGCCCACGTGCGTAGCGCCCGCCGCCTTCAGGATGCGGCACCAGGCACCGTAATACTCGCCCTCGGTGAGATGCTTGGCCGGGTCGTTCGGCGACGGCAGCACGTAGGGGCAGCCGTCCCGGCGCGGCGCGGTGGACAGCAGCCGGTAGGCTTCCTCGCTCAAGGGCTTGGACATGCCACCTGTCTTGCTATCGGGCCAGACCACGCGGCGGTTGTCCAGATCCACCCATGCCCATTCCAGCGAGATGATCTCGGAGCGCCGCCCGGCAAACTCGAATTGCAGGCGGATCGCCAGCGGGATGACGTAGTTCTCCAGCCCTTCGGCCTCGATACCGTCAAGGTGCCGGAACAGCTTGCCCATGTCCTCGTCGCTGATGAGGTGGGTGGCCTTGCCGTCGGGGTACACCGGGACGTGGCGGCATGGGTTGGTGCCGTCCGGCCGATAACCCCAGACCTCGGCCAGGTTGAACATCTTGCGCATGACGCTGAAAGCGCGGTTCGCCTCGGCGGGCTTGTGCGCCATCTTCTTCATCGCCCCGGCCACGTCCGGGCGCTTCACGTCCTGAACCTTGATGCGGCCCAGGAAGGGGACGATGCAGCGGTCGATGACGCCCTGGTAGCCCCGGCGGGTGCTGGGCTTGTTGCGTTGCTTGGAGTGATCCTCCATGAACTTCACGCACAGTTCCGTGACCGTGGGCGCCTTGCGCGCCGCCGCCTTGTCGGCGGCCGGGTCGCCGCCCCGGCGTACCTGGGCCAGCCATTCCTGGGCCAGCGAGCGGGCCTGCTCGACGGTCAGTTCGCCATACAGGCCCAAAGCGGGTTTGCGGCGCTCGCCGGCGTTCGTGCGGTACTGGAGCATGAACACCTTGCGGCCCGCTGGTGTAATCTTGCACAGGAAGCCGGGCACCAGCGTGTCCCGCAGTTCGACGGCCTGCGCCTGGGGTTGTGCCGCATCCACTGCGGACTTGGTGAGCTTGATTTTTGCCACGATGACTCCTCGGAAAGACCCGGTTTCCAGGGGCCACATGGGAGCCACGAGGCAGGAAGCCGGATCAGGTTTCAGAAAGCACCGGCATATGATGAACGCGCCTAAGTTATTGATAAACCTGCTGTATCTGGCTTCGGCGTAGTCCAGCGAATTACGGTACTGAAGTCAGTGTGAAATGAAAAAAGCCGGCGGGGTCTCACGACCCGCGCCGGCTTTCATGCCGAGGTGAAACGCCTTACAGGCCGCCGGTCCCGGTGGCCAGCAACGTGCCGTCGCTGCCCGCCACCCAGCCGGTGCGCGCGTCGACGAAGAACACCTGCGTCAGTTGGCGCCGCGTGCCGGAGTCCTGCGTCGACCAGCTCTTACCGCCGTCGACGGTCGTCAGCACCGCGCCGTTCTCGCCGACCGCCCAGCCCTGCTGCGGCGTCAGGAAACGGATCGCGCGCAGCGAGGCGGTGGTGGGGAAGCTCGCCGCCGACTGCCAGGTGGCGCCGTCATCCTTGGAGACCTTCAGCACGCCGTCACCGACCATCCACAACGAGCCCGGCTCGCTGTACGCCAGCTGGCGCAGCATCGCGCCGGTGGCCGCGTATCGGCCGGTCCAGGTCTTGCCACCGTCCGCCGTCACGGCCACGCGGCCGCTGTCGCCCACCAGCACGCCCTTGAGCGTGGAGCTGAACTTCAGGTCGGCGTAGAAGCCGTCCAGCGCCGCCTGCTCCGTCCAGTTCTTGCCGCCGTCGACGGTGGACATCAACAGTTGCTTCTGTCGGCTGCTGTCGTTGAACAGCGCGAAGCCGTTGGTCGCGTCGATGAAGTGGAAGGCCTGCCCCACGCGGCTGGCCGACGAGGGCGGCGTGAGCCAGCTCGCGCCGGCATCCTCGGTCAGGTAGATCTTGCCGTCGTTGGAAAGCAGCCAGCCCTTCTTCCCGTCGAGGAACTGGAAGCGGTTGCCGCCGTTGTAGCCGTAATAGCCGGTGTTGCCCGTCAACCCGCCGATCTTGACCTTCCAATCGAGTCCGCCGTTGACGGTCTCCATCAGGTCGCCGCCCGCGGACAGCGCCAGCCCGCGCTTGGCATCGAAGAACCAGAACGAGAGCAGCGTCTTGGCCGCGGCGCCCGCGTCGGGCCCGCTGATCTTGGTCCAGGACCTCAGGCCGTCGGTGCTCAGCAGCGCCACGCCGCCATAGGCCTGCGCCACGTACAGCTGCGGACCGAAGCGCTTCAGGCTGTTGTCGCCGGTATCCGACGCGACGGCGCGCCAGGTGGCGCCGGCGTCCTCGCTGAGCTCGTAGACGTAGCCGCCGGTGCCGTAGTAGTTGCGCAGCCAGACGCCGCGGACCGGCTGCCGGTAGCTCACGTACCAGGAGTTCGACGCGCCAGGCACGCTCACCGCGCTCCAGGTCCGGCCGCCGTCCACGGTGCGGTACAGCGTGCCGCCGGCGCTGAAGGCCGCGGTCAGGGCGTCCACGAAATCGAGGTTGCCGTAGTAGGCGTTCGTCGGCAGTCCCTGGGGCACGATCGTTTCCCAGGTCTGCCCGTTGTCGACGCTGCGGCGCAGCGCCTGCGAATAGACGTAACCCTGGCTCGGAACATAGGTGCTGCTGTTGGTCATGAACATGACCGTCCGTCCCAGCACCTGCAGCCCGCTCGACGAGGACTGCGAATCCACCGGCACCGCGAGGCTGACGCTCTTGCCCTGGTCCACCGACTTGCGCAGGCCCTGATAGTCCAGCGACCACAGCACGCCGTCGGCGCCCAGCACGCCGTTGGACAGCACATTGCCTTGCGTCCATGTGGCGCCGCCGTCGATGGTCATGCGGGTGCCGCCGGAGCCGGCGATCAGCGCCGTGTTGGCGCCGTCCAGCTGCAGCGTGGCCGAGGTGATGCTCTGCGTCGACGTGGCCTGCAGCGTCCAGTGCGCGCCGCCGTCGGTGGTGCGCAGGAGGGCACCGAACTCCCCGAGGATCCAGCCGTTGCTGGCATCGGCGAAGCGCACCGTGTTCAGACGCGTCGTCAGGCCGCTGGGTTGGCGCACCCAGGTCTTGCCGCCGTCGACGGTGCGCAGGATCTCGCCGTTGTCGCCGACCGACCAGCCCTTGGCGGCGTCGAGGAAGAAGAAGTCGTTCTGCACCGTGCCCGTGGGCCGCGGCGCCTGCCAGCACCAACCCGTGCTGTCCGCGCCGGTGCAGCTCAGGCCCTGCACGTGCGCGCGGTTGTGCACGGCCACCGTGAACTTCACTTCCCTGGACGCGCCGGCCGCGTTCGTGACCTTCAGCGTGACCTGGTAATCGCCCACCTTGGCGAAGTCGTGCTTGGGGCTGGCATCGGTGCTGGTCGTGCCGTCGCCGAAGCTCCACGCGTGGGTCAGGCCCGCCGTCGTGGCGACGTTGCTGGTGAAGGCCGTGCCGGACGTGACGTCGGTCGACGCGGCGGCGGCGATGGCCAGGTTGTCCGGAATCGCCACGCCCTGCACCGGCGGCGGCGGGCTGTCGCTGCCACCACCGCCGCAGGCGCTCAACAGCGCCGCGCTGAGCAGCACGCCTGCCCATCCGGCGCGCGCGAATTCAAGTCTGCCCACGGCAGCCTCCCTCGTTGATTGTTTCAATTTGTCTTCTTTGTGAAGCGGCGGGATTCTGCATCAGCTTCATGGCATCAGACACTCGTTCCGCATCGCTCCGATGGGGGGAGTACCCAAGGCAAAATCGCACCCATGCCCGAGGCCAGCACCGTCCCGTCGACCCCTCCGCCGCCGGCCTCGGCGGCCACCGGCGGCGCGCCGGCCAAGTCCGCGCCGCAGAAGGCGATGGAGAAGCTCGGGCTGGCGCGGGACATCGACCTGGCGCTGCACCTGCCGCTGCGCTACGAGGACGAGACCACCCTCACCCCGCTCGACCGCTCCCGCGACGGCGACACGCTGCAGTGCGAGGGCGAGGTCATCGAGAGCCGCATCGAGGTCCGCGGCCGGCGCCAACTGCTCGTCAAGCTGCGCGACGACGACGGGGCGCAGGTGCTGCTGCGCTTCCTGCACTTCTATCCGACGCACCAGAAGACGCTCGCCGTCGGTGCCCGGGTGCGGGCGCGGGGCGAGATCCGGGTCGGATTCTTCGGCCGCGAGATGGTCCATCCGAGCTTTCGCAAGGTGGATGAGCAGACGCCGCTGGCGACCTCGTTGACGCCGGTCTATCCCACCAGCGCCCAGTTGCCGCAGGCCTATCTGCGCAAGGCGGTGGCGTCGGCGCTGCGCCGCGCGCCGCTCGACGAGGTGCTGCCGCAGGCCATGATCCCCAGGGGGCTGCCGCCGCTGCGCGACGCGCTGAACTTCCTGCACCATCCGCCGCCGTCGGCCGGCCTGTCGACGCTGGAGGACCACACCCATCCCGCGTGGCAGCGGCTCAAGTTCGAGGAGCTGCTCGCGCAGCAGCTCAGCCAGCAACGCGCGCAGCGTGAGCGCGCCCACCTGCGCGCGCCGGCCCTGCGCGGCTCGCCGGGTGGGCTGCACGAGCGATTGCTCGCCGCCCTGCCCTTCGCGCTGACCGGCGCGCAGCGGCGCGTCGCGGAGGAAATCGCCGCCGATCTGGCCCGGCCGCAGCCCATGCACCGGCTGCTGCAGGGCGATGTCGGCTCCGGCAAGACGGTCGTGGCGGCGCTGGCCGCGGCGGTCGCGATGGACGCCGGCTGGCAGTGCGCGCTGATGGCGCCCACCGAGATCCTGGCCGAGCAGCACTTCCGCAAGCTGATCGGATGGCTGGAGCCGCTGGGCGTGCGCGTGGCCTGGATCACCGGCAGCATCAAGGGCAAGGCGCGGCAGAAGATGCTCGACGCCGCCGCGTCCGGCGAGGCGACGCTGATCGTCGGCACCCACGCGGTGATCGAGGACAAGGTGCGCTTCCACCGCCTCGGGCTGGCCATCATCGACGAGCAGCACCGCTTCGGTGTCGCCCAGCGCCTGGCGCTGCGCAAGAAGCTCGCCGACGAGGCCGCCGGTGCCGCCGACTCCGGCGCGCCGGGCGCCGGTCCGCTCGAGCCGCACCTGCTCATGATGAGCGCCACGCCCATCCCGCGCACGCTGGCGATGACCTACTTCGCGGACCTCGACGTCTCCACCATCGACGAGCTCCCGCCCGGCCGCAGCCCCATCGTCACCCGCGTCTTCGCCGACGGCCGCCGCGACGACGTGGTCGAGAAGATCGCCGCCGCCGTCGAGGACGGGCGGCAGGTCTACTGGGTCTGTCCGCTGATCGAGGAGTCGGAGGCGCTCGACCTCAAGAACGCCACCGAGACCCACGCCGAGCTTGGCGAGGCGTTGCCGGGTCGCAAGGTCGGGTTGCTGCACGGGCGCATGCCGGCGGCGGAAAAGGCCGCGACGATGGCCCAGTTCAGCAGCGGCGAGCTGGACGTGCTGGTCGCCACCACCGTGATCGAAGTCGGCGTCGACGTGCCCAATGCCAGCGTGATGGTCATCGAGCACGCCGAGCGCTTCGGCCTGTCGCAGTTGCATCAACTGCGCGGGCGTGTCGGGCGGGGGTCGGTCGCGAGCGTCTGCGTGCTGATCTACACCGGGCCGCTGTCCGACACCGGCAAGGCGCGCCTGCGCGCGATGGCGGAAACCACCGACGGCTTCGAGATCGCGCGCCGCGATCTCGATATCCGCGGGCCGGGCGAGTTCATGGGCGCGCGGCAGAGCGGCGCGCAGTTGCTGCGGTTCGCGGATCTGCAGGAGGACGCGCCGCTGTTGAGCGCGGCGCGGGCGCTGGCGCCACGGCTGCTCGACGAGCATCCGCGCGCGGCGCAGTTGCAGGTCGAGCGATGGCTGGGGCACAAGACGGAGTACCTCAAGGCCTGAGGTCCACCACCCACCCACCAACATCGCCGCCCGCCGCCGAGCGGCGGCGTGAAGTGAAACAGGGGCCTCTCGAGGCCCCTGTTCATCAGGGTTCGCGACGAGCGCCGCGATATCGATCTGGTGATCGCTCGATCAGATGATCAATGGATCACTTCAGCTTGACGGCCCAGTACAGCAGCACTTCGGTGGCCGGGGTTTCGGCGCCGGCGTACAGCTGGGTCTCGGCGTTGATCTTGTCGACCGTCGCCTGGCCGGAGATGACGCGGCCGAAGACGGCGTAGCCCGGCTCGGAGGCGCTCTTGTAGTCCAGCGCCGCGTTGTCGACGGCGTTGAAGTAGAACTGGCTGGTCGCCGAATTGAAGTCCGTCGTGCGCGCCATCGCGATCGTGTACTTCGTGTTGGACAGGCCGACGTTGGTCTCCAGCTTGATGGCCGGCAGCAGGCCGGCCGTCTTGGCCACGAAGCCGGTCGTGAACCCGCCGCCTTGCGCGACGAAGTTCGGCACCACGCGGTGGAAGATCGTGTTGTCGTAGAACTTCGCGGTGACGTACTTCAGGAAGTTGTCGACGGTGATCGGCGCGCGGGCGTCCAGCTCGACGACGATCTCGCCGTCGCTGGTCAGCATGCAGACCGTGTTGGCCGCCGTGCTGGCGTTGGACGCCGCGATGCCGGCCGCGCTGCAGCTGGTGGTCGGCGGCGTTGTGACCGCGTTCGGCTTCGGACGGAGCGGCTCGCTGTTGTTGTCGCCGCCACCACCGCAAGCGGCCATGATCAGCGCGCCGCCCAGTGCGGCGGAAAGCGCCAGCAGACGGCGCTTGGACGAGGAATCGGTCGGGATGTGGGTCGGCTTCATGACGGCTTGGGGCGGGAGTTCGTGGCTCCGCGGCTGGCGAAGAAGCGCGAAGTATCGTGTCTGGCCCGACATATGGCGCGGCCAGGGGGCGCCCGGCGCACGAAATGAGAAGGGAATTTCCCTAACAGATCCTTAACGGGCAACCGGAGGTAACTTTCCGGACAAATAGCGCCCGAAAGGCCTGCCAAACGAACAGATCGACGCCGCAGCGCCGATGCAGCCTCGAGGCGTCCTGAGCGCTCCGACCCGGCCCGGACGGCCGGTCTCAGGCTTCCAGGTTGTCGATCAGGCGGGTCTGGCCGATGCGCGCCGCGGCCAGCGCGATCAGCGGCTCGCCGTCGCGGGCGGGGCCCAGGTCATGACGGCGGCGCAGCGTCACGTAGTCGGGCGCCCAGCCGGCGTCGCGCAGCGCCTGCATCGCGTCGGCCTCCAGGCGGTCGAGGTCGCGCTCGCCCGCCTGCCACCGCGCGATCAGCGCCCGCAGCGTGCGCGACAGCAGCAGCGCGTCGCGCTTGTGCTCGTCGCTCAGGTAGCCGTTGCGCGAGGACAGCGCCAGGCCGTCGGCGTTGCGCTCGGTCTCGCCGGCCAGGATGCGGATGGGCATCGCCAGCTGGTCGACCATGCGGCGGATCACCATCAGCTGCTGGTAGTCCTTCTTGCCGAAGACGGCCACGTCCGGCTGGACGATCTGGAACAGCTTCGCCACCACCGTGCAGACGCCGACGAAGAAACCCGGCCGGAAATGGCCCTCCAGGATGTCCGCGAGCGCCGCCGGCGGATGCACCTTGTAGCCCTGCGGCTCGGGGTACATCTCCTGCTCGTCGGGCGCGAAGACAAAGTCGCAGCTGGCGCCGGCGAGCAACCCGGCGTCACGCGGCAAGGTGCGGGGGTAGCGGTCGAAGTCCTCGTGCGGCGCGAACTGCAGCCGGTTGACGAAGATGCTGGCGACGACGAGGCCGTCCGGCCCGACGGCCGCGCGGGCCTGGCGCACCAGCGCGAGGTGGCCGTCGTGCAGGTTGCCCATCGTGGGAACGAAGGCGACCGGCCGGTCGCCCGCGAGCGCGGCGCGCAGGCCGGCGATATCGTGATGGATCTTCATGGCGTGGCGCCCCGTGTCGGGGGAACAGGAGATCGGGGGATCCGGGAATTCAGTAGGTGTGCTCGACGGCCGGGAAGGCACCGGACTTCACGTCGGCGACGTAGCGCGCGAACGCCTCGCCCACCGAGGCCGAGCCCTGCATGAAGTCCCGCACGAAGCGCGGACGGCGGCCCGGCGTGACGCCCAGCATGTCGTGCATCACCAGAACCTGGCCCGAGCAATCCGCGCCGGCGCCGATGCCGATGACGGGAATGCCCAGCGTCGCGGTCAACTCGGCGGCCAGCGCCGATGGCACCATCTCCAGCACCAGCATGCGCGCGCCGGCGTCGACCAGCTCGCGCGCATGGGCCTTGAGCTGCGCGGCGCCCTGCTCGTCGCGGCCCTGCACCTTGTAGCCGCTCAGCGCGGTGACGGTCTGCGGCGTCAGGCCCAGATGGGCGCAGACGGGGATGCCGCGCTCGGTCAGGAAACGGACGGTCTCGACCGTCCAGCCGCCGCCTTCCAGCTTGACCATGTGGGCGCCGGCCTGCGCCAGTTGCATGGCGCTGTGCCAGGCTTCCCGGGGCGACGCGTGATAGGTGCCGAACGGCAGGTCGGCCACGATCCAGGCGCGATGCCGGGCACGGGCCACGCAGCGCGTGTGATAGACCATTTCCTCCAGGCGCACCGGGACCGTGGTCTCCTGGCCCTGCACAACGTTGCCCAGCGAGTCCCCGATCAGGATCGAGTCCACGCCGGCTGCCTCCATCGCGTGGGCGAAGGTGGCGTCATAGGCCGTCAGCATGGCGATCTTGTCGCCGGCGGCATGCATGTCGAGCAGGCGCTGCAGCGTGACGGGCTTGCGGTCGGCGGCGGGCGCGGCGGATGCGGCGCCGGCGGGCCGCGGCGCGGTGGCGTAGGGGGAGGTCGATTCGGTCATGCAGGTCCCCTGGCGGGAGTCCCATGGGTTGGGGCGGCAGTGTACCGGGCGGTGCCACGGAGCATCTTTCTGAGGACAATGCCGGCCATGACCCTCACCGAATTGCGCTACATCGTCGCCGTCGCCCGCGAGCGCCACTTTGGCCGGGCGGCCGAGGCCTGCTTCGTGTCGCAGCCGACGCTCTCGGTCGCGATCAAGAAGCTCGAGGAGGAGCTCGACGTCAAGATCTTCGAACGCGGCGCCAACGAGGTGTCGATGACGCCGCTGGGCGAGGACATCGTCCGCCAGGCCCAGTCGGTCATCGAGCAAGCCAGCGCCATCAAGGACATCGCCAAGCGCGGCAAGGATCCGCTGGACGGTCCGCTGCGGCTGGGCATCATCTACACGATCGGGCCGTACCTGCTGCCGGAGCTGGTCAAGCACTGCATCGACCTCTACCCGCGCATGCCGCTGATGCTGCAGGAGAACTTCACCCAGAAGCTGCTCGACATGCTGCGTACCGGCGAGCTGGACTGCGCCATCATGGCCGAGCCCTTCCCGGACGCCGGCCTGGCGGTGGCGCCGCTGTACGACGAGTCCTTCGTCGTGGCGGTCCCCGCCGTGCATCCGCTGGCCAGGAAGCCCCGCATCACCGCCGAGGAGTTGAAGGCCGAGACCATGCTGCTGCTGGGCAACGGCCACTGCTTCCGCGATCACGTGCTGGAGGTGTGCCCGGAGTTCGCGCGCTTCTCGACCGACGCCGAGGGCATCCGCAAGAGCTTCGAGGGCAGCTCGCTGGAGACGATCAAGCACATGGTCGCCTCCGGCATGGGCGTGACGGTGGTGCCGGCGCTGAGCGTGCCCGACGTGGTCCCGGCCCACCTGCGCTACATCCCCTTCGTGGCACCGGCGCCGACGCGCCGCGTGGTCCTGGCCTGGCGCCGCACCTTCACCCGCTACGAGGCCGTCGCCGCGCTGCGCAACGCGGTCTATGCCTGCCAGCTGAAGGGCGCCACCCTGCTCTCCTGAGCGCCCCCCTCGAAGCGGGGGCCGTCAGGGTATTCGTGAATATGTCACGGCTGACACAAAGCTAGCCTCGCTGGTGCGAACAAGGGCCCGAACGGCCCACGGCCTCGCGCCGGGTGATCCCCGGCCGCGGCGGCCCCTCAACCATCGCTTCCAGGGGGAAATCTTGACGCTACGACAGACCACCATCCTTGCCGCGGCCCTGCTCGCGGCGGGCGCCGCGCACGCGGTCCCGACCGCCGTGTCCGGCTCCGCCAACGGCCTGAGCTGGACCGCCGCCAGCACCATCGTCGGGGTCACCTCGACGGCCACCGGCGCCGGCGGCGGCGATCCGCGCTACTTCGCGCCGCGCTCGCAGTACAGCGGCGTGGCCACGCTGATCATGGATTACGGCTCCGCCGGCCAGTTCATCTGCTCCGGCACGCTGCTGCCCAACCAGCGCTCCATCCTGACCGCCGCCCACTGCGTCAGCGACGGCACCAACGCGCGCCCGATCAGCACCTCGGTCTACTTCTACACCGGCTCCGATCCGGACAACGTCACCTTCAACCAGCCGTCGTTCTCCTACCAGGTCACCAACTACGCCGTGAACTCGGCGTACACCGGCCGGGTGATCGACCAGAACGACATCGCGGTGCTGTCGCTGGACAACCTGGTGGACTGGTCCGTCAAGTCCTACGAGCTCTTCGGCGGCGATGACCTGACCGGCCTGGACTACAACATCGCCGGTTACGGCGGCCGTTCCGACACCGGCGGCAACGTCGGCGCCAACCTCGGCACCGGCCGTCTGCGCCAGGGCGACAACCGCTATGAGTTCCGCCTCGGCGACCCGGACTTCGGCGGCGCCTGGTCCGACATCCTGGACGAGCCGGAAGCGCAGATCGAATACACCTACCTGGCGGACTTCGACAACGGCCTGCCGGCCAATGACCTGGCCTGCAACATCGCCGTGGCGGGCCTGGGCCTGCCGCCGAGCGCGAAGTTCTGCAACACCGGCCGCGGCGCGAGCGAGGTGTCCTCGGCCGGCGGCGATTCGGGCGGCCCGCAGTTCATCGACGGCAAGGTGTCGTCGGTGACCTCGTTCGGCCTGAGCTTCGGCTCCGCCTGGGGCGACGTGGACGGCCGGTTGAACAGCAGCTTCGGCGAGTTCAACGGCTTCGTGCCGGTCAGCATCCACCGCGACTTCATCAACGCCAACGCCGTGCCGGAACCGGCCAGCTACGCGCTCGCCGGCCTGGGCCTGCTGGCCGTGGGCTGGAGCCGCCGCCGTCAGAAGCGCGCCTGAGACGGGTCCGCCCCGCTCAAGCCTCGAAGCCGCCTTCGGGCGGTTTTTTCATGGGCCGACGGCACATCGACGATGCCCCCGGGGCGTCCGGAACCCGACGCGCAGAGCGCCCCGCCGTCATGTCGCCGCGCATGCGGATCGGTTAGGCTGCGAGGCGATTCACGTGTTCATCTTCGTTCGTCATTCATTCCCCAGAAGGAGTCCCTCGATGGCCAAGAAGAGCCCCGCCCCCGCCAAGACCTCGTCCGCCAAGGGTGCGCCCAGCATCCAGATCGGCATCAGCGACAAGGACCGCGCCGCGATCGCGCAAGGCCTGTCCAAGCTGCTGGCCGACACCTACACGCTGTACCTGACGACGCACAACTTCCACTGGAACGTGACCGGTCCGATGTTCAACTCGCTGCATGCGATGTTCATGGCCCAGTACACCGAGCTGTGGAACGCGGTCGACCCCATCGCCGAGCGCATCCGCTCGCTGGGCCATGCCGCTCCGGGCTCGTACGCGCAGTTCGCCGCGCTGAGCTCGCTGAAGGACGCCCCCACCACCCCGCCGAAGGCGCTGGACATGGTCCGCATCCTGGTCGACGGCCACGAGGGTGTCGCCCGCACCGCGCGTGCGTTGTTCTCGCTGGTCGACAAGGCCAGCGACGAGCCGACCGCCGACCTGCTCACGCAGCGCCTGACGGTGCACGAGCAAACGGCATGGATGCTGCGCAGCCTGCTGGAAGAGTGATCACCCGGGCCGCCCGGCCCGTTCGCCTCGATCGGCGACGGTGACGCGGAAGGGGACGCCGGTCCCCTTTCCCTTTTCGGCCGGCGGCCGAACGTCAGCCCAGCGCCTTGATGCGGCCCGCCCGCCGCGCCTCGGCCAGCATCGACGCCAGCGCGCAGGAGGCCAGGCGCGCGGTGCGCGAGTCGGCGCGGCTGGTCAGCACGATCGGCACCTTCGCGCCGAGCACCACCCCCGCCGCATAGGCCTGCGCCAGGAAGCTCAGGCTCTTGGCCAGCATGTTGCCGGCGTCCAGGTCCGGCACGATCAGCACGTTGGCGCGCCCCGCCACCGGCGAGACGATGCCCTTGATGCGGGCCGCCTCCGGGTCGATGGCGTTGTCCATCGCGAGCGGGCCGTCGAGCACCGCGCCGGTGATCTGGCCGCGGTCGGCCATCTTGCACAGCGCCGCCGCGTCCATCGTCGACGGCACCTTCGGGTTCACCGTCTCCATCGCCGACAGCAGCGCCACGCGCACTTCGGGCAGGCGCAGCGCGTGCGCCAGGTCGATCGCGTTCTGCACGATGTCGACCTTGTCTTCCAGCGTCGGCACGATGTTGATCGCCGCGTCCGAGATGATCAGCGGCTGCGCGTGCCCGGGCACGTCCATCACGAAGCAGTGGCTGATGCGGCGCGCGGTCCGCAGGCCGCCCTCGCGACGCACCACGGCGCCCATCAGCTCGTCGGTGTGCAGGCTGCCCTTCATCAACGCGTCGACGCTGCCCTTGAGCGCCATCGCCACGGCCATCTCCGCCGCCGCGTGGCTGTGCGGAACGTCGAACAGCGTGTACTTCGCCAGGTCCACGCCGGCCGCCGCGGCGGCCTCGGAGACCTTGCCCGCCGGGCCGATCAGCACCGGCTCGATCATGCCCAGCGACGCGGCCTCGGCCGCGGCCTGCAGGGCCACGTCGCTGCACGGGTGCACGACGGCCATGCGCAGCGGCGGCAGATGGCGCACGGCCTCGATGAGCCGGTCGTAATGGGGATGCGCGCTCGGCGGATGCGGCGTGGCGGCGCCGAACGGTCGCGACGGGGTGTTCATGGTGGCTCCCTTCTCCGCTTAACCCTCTTCGATCCTCGGGCTTTCACGACGGAGTGCGATCGATGATGCATGCTGCGCTGCAACAAATCAAGCCGTGCGGCGCAGGGAGTAAGCGACATGCTCGAATGGATCCCCCGGCCTGGCGCCGTCGACCCCACCGTCCCTGACACGGACGTGGCGACGCCCGCGGCCGTCGCGGCGCTGGCCGCCGAGCACGCCGCCCAGGCGTGGCGCTCGTACGCCACCGACGCGTGGCAGCGCGCCGTGCTGACGCTGGACGTGATGCGCGAACGCGGCAACGTCTTCCTGGACCACCTGCACGCCGGCAAGCCCGCGCTGCTGAAGTTCGATCACGAGCTGCTCATGCATGGCCGCGACCTGCCGCAGCCGTGCAACTACTCGCTGTTGCGCATCGAGCCGCCGGCCGGCGTGAGCGTCGATCCGGCGCGGCGCCCGATCGTGGTCATCGATCCGCGCGCCGGCCACGGCCCGGGCATCGGCGGCTTCAAGCCGGACTCCGAGATCGGCGTGGCGCTGCGCGCCGGCCATCCGGTCTACTTCATCACCTTCGAGCCCGAGCCCGTCGAGGGCCAGACGCTGCTGGCCGTCGCCCGCGCCGAGGCCCTGTTCATCGAGGAAGTCGGCCGCCGCCATCCGAAGGCGCCGGGCCTGCCGGCGGTCATCGGCAACTGCCAGGCGGGCTGGGCCGTCGCCGCGCTGGCGGCTGTGCGCAGCGACCTGATGGGTCCGATCGTGCTGAACGGCGCGCCGCTGTCCTACTGGGCCGGATCGCCCCAGCAGAACCCGATGCGATACGCCGGCGGCGCGCTGGGCGGCGCCTGGCTGTCGGCGCTGTCGGCCGACCTGAGCGGCGACCGCTTCGACGGCGCGTACCTGGTCTCCAACTTCGAGAACCTCAACCTCGCCAACACCTGGTGGGACAAGTACTACAACCTCTACGCCAACGTCGACACCGAGCGCGAACGCTTCCTCGACTTCGAGCGCTGGTGGGGCGGCTACTTCCGCATGACCGGCCAGGAGATCGAGGCCATCGTCGAGAACCTCTTCATCGGCAACCGCCTCGCGCGCGGCGAGGTCGAGATGGAAGGCTACCGGCTCGACCTGCGCCAGATCGCCGCGCCGATGGTGATCTTCGCGTCCTGGGGCGACAACATCACGCCGCCGCAACAGGCGCTGGACTGGATCATCGACGTCTGGGGCAGCGAGAAGGCGTTGGTCAAGGCCGGCCGCACCATCGTCTACATGCTGCATCCGCGCATCGGCCACCTGGGCATCTTCGTGGGCGGCTCGGTGGCGCGGCGCGAGCACGAGCAGATCGTCGACACGCTCGAACTGATCGCGGAACTGCCGCCGGGCCTCTATGAAATGAAGATCGACGCGCGCGATCCCGACGCCCCGCTGGCGGCACTCGAATCGGGCGACTACAGCGTCAGCTTCGAGCTGCGCACCGTCGACGACCTGCGCGCGCTCAATCCCGAGGGGCGCCGCGACGAGGCGCTGTTCAGCACCATCGCGCAGGTCTCCGAGCTCAACATGCGCAACTACCGCCAGTGGCTGCAGCCGTTGGTGCGCGGCGTCGGCAACAAGGCGCTGGGCGAATGGCTGCGCTGGCAGCATCCGCTGCGGCAGCAACACCTGGCCCTGTCCAACCTGCATCCGCTGGCGCCATGGATCCGGCTGCAGGCGGAGAACGCGCGCGAGCATCGCCAGCCCATCGACGGGCACAACCCGTGGCTGGCGTGGGAACAGCTCGGCTCCCGCTGGATCAGCGAAGGCCTGGACCGCGTCGGCCAGCAACGCGACGCGGCGACGGTGCGCTGGGTCGAGGCGGTCTACGGTCCGAACGGCCTGGGCGCGGTGCTGCCGCCGCGCGAGACCGACCAGGCGGCGGGCGATGCCCATGCCGCCGCGGATGAGGCCGAGGGCCGCCGCGTGGCGCTGGCGCAAGTGAACCAGGGCGGCTTCCAGGAGGCCGTCTGCCGCATCCTGCTGGCCGGCATGGCGCATCGCGGCGTCGTGCAGCGGCGCGGCCTGATCCTGGGGCAGATGCTGGCGGACGCGCATGAGCGCATGGCCGCCCAGGACGCCCAGGTCGCCCAGGTCGCCGCCGCCGCGCCGACCGCCTCGGCGACGCCGTCGGAGGACTGGGCGACGGTGCTGCATCGCCAGGCGCTGGTCGTCACCTTCGCGCGCAACGAGGCGATCGCCGCCGTGCCCCGGCTGCTGCCCGACCTGGCCGATCGCGAGCACGCGGTGGCGCTGGCCAGCGCGGTGTTGATGGCCGAGTCCGAGCTCACGGATCCAGGCTCCCCTGCCTCGCGGTACCTGCACAGCGTGCTGGGCGTCGATCCGGGGCGGGTCGCGGCGCTGGCGCAGTCCCTGTCGGCCCAGCCGGCGGCGACCGTGTCGATCGCCGCGTCGCCGGCGCCCAAGCCGCCGCGCCCGCCCAGGGCCAGTGCCTCGACCAGGGCTTCGTCCACGGGCGCATCCCGGGCATCCTCCCGGGCGTCCTCCCAGGCCTCATCCGGGGCCCCGTCCCGAACCTCCGCCGCGGCGGGTTCGTCCGCGACCGCCTCGAAGACGACCCCGACCACGACGCCCCCGCCCGGCAAGGCACGGGGCGGCAACGCCCGCCCCTCGGCCCAACCGGCCCCCGCGGCGGTGAAGACCGCGAAGACCCCGCGGACGACGAAGGCCGCGCCCGCCCCGGCGAAGACCGCCACCCGCAAGGCCGCCACGCCCGCGCCGTCGCCGTCGCGCCGCCGGAGGGCCGCCGCGTGACCGGCGCCGCCGCATTGCCGCTCGCCGGCCGCAAGGTGCTGGTCACCGGCATCGCCAACGACCAGTCGATCGCCCATGGCTGCGCCCGCGCGTTTCGCGCCATGGGCGCCGATCTGGCGATCACCTACCTGAACGACAAGGCGCTGCCGCACGTCGCGCCGCTGGCCGAGGCCTTGGGCGCCGAGCTGCTGTTGCCGCTGGACCTGCGCCAGGCCGACGCGCTGGAAAGCGTCTTCGCCGCCATCACCGAACGCTGGGGCGTGCTGCACGCGGCGCTGCATTCGATCGCCTTCGCGCCCAAGGACGACCTGCACGGCCGGCTGGTGGACAGCAGCGCGGCGGGCTTCGCGATGGCGATGGACATCTCGTGCCACAGCTTCATCCGCATGGCGCGCTTGGCGGAGCCGCTGATGCGCGGCGGCGGTACGCTGTTCACGATGAGCTTCCAGGGCGCCAGCAAGGTCGTCGAGCACTACAACCTGATGGGCCCGGTGAAGGCGGCGCTGGAGTCCTCGGTGCGCTACCTGGCGCACGAGCTGGGCCCGGCCGGCATCCGCGTGCACGCGATCTCGCCGGGGCCGATCGCGACACGCGCCGCGTCGGGGCTGGCGGAGTTCGACCATCTGCTCGCCGACGCCGCGGCGCGCGCGCCGGCCCACGCGCTCGCCACCATCGACGACGTGGGCTACGCCACCGCGATGCTCGCGGCCGATCACGCGCGGCTCATCACCGGCACCACGCTGTACGTCGACGGCGGTTATCACATCATGGGGTGAGCGATGGATCCACGGCTAGAAGGCGAGTTCATCGCGGTCGTCAACGCGGGGTCGTCCAGCATCAAGCTGTCGATGTTCTCGTTGCACGAGGACCGGCAACGCGGCCCGCTGCGGCTGGAGCTGCGCGCGCAGGTCGAGGGCCTGGGCACGGCGCCGCACTTCGAGGCGAAACACGCCGACGGCACGACGGCCGGCGCGCGCGACTGGCCGGTCGACGTCGGCCTGAGCCATGACGGCGCGCTCGATCACCTGGTCGAGTTCGTCACCCATGAATTCCCCGGCATCCGGATGCTCGGCATCGGCCATCGGGTCGTGCACGGCGGGACCGACTTCGCCGAGCCCGTCGTCGTCACGCCGGACGTGCTGGCACGGCTGGAGACGCTGGTGCCGCTGGCGCCGCTGCATCAGCCGCACAACCTGGGGCCGATCCGGCGCGCCTTCGCGGCGCTGCCGCAACTGCCGCAGGTCGCCTGCTTCGACACCGCCTTCCATCGCGGCCAGTCGGACGTGGCCGACGCCTTCGCGCTGCCCTACGCGCTCTTCGAGGCCGGCGTGCGGCGCTACGGCTTCCACGGCCTGAGCTACGAGTACATCGCGTCGCGCCTGCCGGCGTTGTCGCCGCGGCTGGCCGACGGCCGCGTCGTCGTGCTGCACCTGGGCAACGGCGCCAGCGCCTGCGCGCTGCACCGCGGTCGCAGCATCGCCAGCAGCATGGGTTTCACCGCCGTCGACGGCCTGCCGATGGGTACGCGCAGCGGCGCCGTCGACCCCGGCGTGCTGCTCTTCCTGATGGACGAGCGCCGGATGGATGCCCGCGAGCTCGAAACGCTGCTCTACAAGCAGTCCGGCCTGCTGGGCCTGTCCGGCATCTCCAGCGACATGCGCCAGCTGCTGGCCAGCGACACGCAGCGGGCGCGTTTCGCGATCGACGTCTTCGTGCACCGCATCGCGCGCGAGATCGGCGCGCTGGCGGCCGAGATGGGCGGCCTGGACGGGGTGGTCTTCACCGCGGGTATCGGCGAACATGCGACGGAGATCCGCCGTCGCGTGATGTCGCGCTGCCTGTGGCTGGGCCTGTCGGCGCACGAGTCCGTCAACCGCGACGGCCCCGCCGAGCGACGCATCAGCACCGTCGACAGCCGCTGCGAGGCCTGGGTCATTCCGACCGACGAGGAGCTCATGATGGCTCGCCACACCTTCCGGCTCCTGGCCGGCTGAGCGCGCGTGTAGGGACGCGCATACCCGCGAGGGCCCGGCGCGCGACGTGGCGCCGCTTGGCGCGCGGACGGATGGAACATCGAAAGGACATCGCCATGAGGACCCCCAAGCAACGCCACAGCCTCGAGGAGTGGGAGAAGACCGTCGAGAGCGTGGACCTGGAGATCGCGCAACTGGCGATCATGTGCCACGTCCGGCTGCTCGATCCCGGCGTGATCCAGCGCGTGCTGGACAAGGACCTGCGTGTCTGCGGCGACGGCCATGAAGCCGGCTTCGAGAAACTGCGCGGTCTGCTCTACCTGCACTACGAGATCCAGGCCCAGCTGGCCGAGGAGCTCGGCCCGGCCGACGCCGCCGAGGTGATCCAGCGCGTGCGCCATCACCTGCTGGCGCGCATCGGCACGCAGCTCGGCACGCTGGGCACGCTGGACGGCGCCGCCCCCGCCTGAGGCGATCGAATCCCCCCAATAACCCCACGCCGCTTGGGCGTTGCGCGTGCCGGCGCTACAGTCGGCCGCACCGCCTTCGCAAGGTCGCGGCCTCGCCCCGCGGCATCCCCATGCGCATCGCCATCCTCTCCTTCGACGGCTTCAACGAGCTGGACAGCTTCGTCCCGCTGGGCCTGCTGAACCGGCTCAAGCCGCGAGGCTGGTCCGCCGAGTTGTGCGGGCCGGGGCCCCTGGTGACCTCGATGAACGGCGTGACCGTGCAACTGCAGCGGCCGCTGGAATGGGCCAACGAGGCCGACGCGGTATGGTTCGGCTCCGGTCTCTACACCCGGGCGATGGCGGAGAACTCCGCGCTGCTGGACCGGTTGCAGCTCGATCCGACGCGGCAGCTGATCGCGTCGCAGTGCTCGGGCGCGCTGCTGGTGGCGCGGCTGGGCCTGCTCGGCGACGCGCCGGCCTGCACCGATCAAACGACGCGGCCATGGCTGGTCGAGGCCGGCGTGCGCGTGCTCGACGAGCCCTTCCACGCCCGCGGCCCGGTGGCGACCTCGGGCGGCTGCCTGGCCTCGCAGTACCTGTCCGCGTGGCTGATGTGGAGCAAGGCCGGCGAGGCCGCCGCGCGCGACGCGCTGACGTACGCCGCGCCGGTCGGCGAGAAGACGGCCTACGTGGACCGCCTGCTGGCGCGCGTGCGGCCCTTCATGCCGGACGCGTTGAACGATCGATAGCGGGGCTTCGCCGATAATCGCCGGTTCGCCGTCACCGGCCCCCGATTCCCCCTTCACGTCCAGCGCGCGCGGCCTCCAGGCCTGGCGCGCGGCCTCCTCCGCGCCATGTCCACCGACCAGCCCAGCCGCATCCAGTCCGAAGTGCGCCGTCGCCGCACCTTCGCCATCATTTCCCACCCGGACGCGGGCAAGACTACGCTGACGGAAAAGCTGCTGCTGTTTTCCGGCGCGATCCAGATCGCCGGCTCGGTGAAGGCGCGCAAGGCCTCGCGGCACGCGACCTCCGACTGGATGGAGATCGAGAAGCAGCGCGGCATCTCGGTGGCGTCGTCGGTGATGCAGATGGAGTACCGGGACTGCGTCATCAACCTGCTGGACACCCCGGGCCACCAGGACTTCTCGGAAGACACCTACCGCGTGCTGACCGCCGTGGACGCGGCGCTGATGGTCATCGACGCGGCCAACGGCGTCGAGCCGCAGACGCGCCGCCTGCTGCAGGTCTGCCGCGCGCGCAACACGCCGATCCTGACCTTCGTCAACAAGCTCGACCGCGAGGTGCAGGAGCCGCTGGCGCTGATGGACGAAATCGAGCGCGAGCTGGGCATGACGGTGGTGCCCTTCACCTGGCCGGTGGGCATGGGCAAGCACTTCCACGGCGTGATGGACCTGCGCCAGCAGCGCATGCGCGTGTTCTCGCCCGGCGAGGACCGCGCCGCCGGCACCGAGGAAGTGCTCGACGGGCTGGATAACCCGGCCTACGCTGAGCGCTTCGGCATGCAGTACGAGAACGCGCAGGGCGAGATCGAGCTGGTCAACGAGGCCGCGCCCGCCTTCGACGAGGCGGCTTTCCTGAGCGGACGTCAGACGCCGATGTTCTTCGGCTCCGCCGTCAACAACTTCGGCGTGCAGGAAGTGCTGGACGCGCTGGTGGAGCTGGCGCCCGCGCCCGCCGAACGCGCCGCGATGCAGCGCGTCGTGCAGCCGGAAGAGCCCAAGTTCACCGGCGTGGTTTTCAAGATCCAGGCCAACATGGACCCGGCGCACCGCGACCGCATCGCCTTCCTGCGCGTGGCCTCCGGCCACTTCGAGCGCGGCATGCGGCTGAAGGTGGTGCGCTCCGGCAAGGAGCTGCGCCCCAACACCGTGGTCAGCTTCCTGAGCCAGCGCCGCGAGTTGTTGGACGAGGCCTTCGCCGGCGACATCATCGGCATCCCCAATCACGGCGTGCTGCAGCTGGGCGACACCATCACCGAGGGCGAGGCGCTGCAGTACACCGGCCTGCCGTTCTTCGCGCCGGAAATGTTCCGCTCGGTCGAGGTCGCGGATCCGCTCAAGACCAAGCAGTTGCGCGAGGGCCTGCGCCAGCTCGGCGAGGAAGGCGCGATCCAGGTCTTCCGGCCCGAGGCCGGCAGCGTGCTGCTGCTGGGCGCCGTCGGCCAGCTGCAGTTCGAGGTCGTCGCGCACCGGCTGGAGCACGAGTACGGCGTCAAGGCCCGCATCACCGCGGCGCGCTACAACGTCGCGCGCTGGGTGACCTGCGACGAGGCCGACGGCGGCGAGAAGGAGCTGCGTCGCTTCATCGACCACAACGCGCACCGCGTCGCCTGGGACGCGGTCAACGCGCCGACGGTACTGCTGGAGTACGCCGGCGAACTGCGCGCGATGCAGGAGAACTGGCCCAAGATCAAGTTCCATGCGCTGCGCGAGCATGCGGGCCTGGTGTTCCAGAAGCAGATGGACGCCTGATCGCCGGGTGCTCCCGCGGTCCAGCGGTCCAAGCGGTTCAACAGGCCGATCGGCGATCCGGCACGTGGCAGGCCGGTGATCGAATCACCGGCTGATCACCGGCCGGAGCGACGCCGGATCAGCGGATCCGGCCGTGGATCAGAAGCGGAACTCGGCGCCCACCGACCACAGTCCCGTGTTGATGCCGGCGTACCGTTCGTAGCCGCCGGTCAGCGAGACGCTGCGGCTCAGGTGCCAGGCCAGGCCGGCGCCGGCCGAGACCGTCGTCTTGTTGCGCCCGTCGTCGCGGAAGCCGCTGCCCGCGACCTTCATGCGTGTGTTGCCCACACCCAGGCGGCCGGTGGCGCTCCAGGATCCGCTCAGCGGCAGGTTGGCGGTGGCGGCAAGGCCGACGTGGGTCTCGGGATAGGAATAATTCTGCGACGACCAACCCGGGAACAGCTCGAAGCTCAGCGTGCGGTAGTAGACCTCGACGCCCACCGTCGAGTTGAAGCGGTAACCCACGCTGGATCCGAACGACGGGGTGCCGCGGGTCCGGTAGGTCTCGTTGGACCCGCTCGCCCGGGCGAAGCTCACCGTGGCGTACATGCCTTCATCGGGCACCGACGGCGCCGCATGGGCCGCGCCCGCTCCCACGATCGCCGCGGCGATCAACAGCCATTGCTTCATGTTGTCCTCTCCCTGCGCCGCTGCCTGGCGGCCTGTTGCCTCGTGGTGCTCCGATCGGAGCGGGCCGCAGGATATCAATGCCGACGCGCACCGGCGCCGGGGTTTTCGTCGCTTCCCCCATCGGGGGGTGGGCGCCCTGTCAAGACCTGCCCCCACGCCGCGGACCGACGCGCGCCACGGCTTCGGCACTCGTGACATGCTTGGCGCCACGCGGCCGACATCGTTGTCGGTCGACCCTCCCGGCTCTCTACACTGCGTCGTATGCCGTACGTGACCAGCCCGCCACCGGAGCTCCGCCGTGGCTGCCGCCTTCTGTTGGCGGCAGCCTTGCTGGTGGGCGCGCCGGGCCTGGCCCGCGCACAGCCCGGGCCGTCGGTGCCGCATGGCTCCGCGGCGCTGCACGCGTTCACGGAGAACCTGCCGCCGCTCAACTACATGGAGGGGGGCGAGGCACAAGGCTTCAGCACCGAGCTGCTGCGCCTGATGGCGGCCGAGGCGGGCCTGACGCTGCGCATCGACGTGCTGCCGTGGCAGCGCTCGGTGCAAGAGGCCGCGCGGCAGCGGCACAGCGTGCTGTATTCGCTGACGCGCACGCCGGAGCGCGAGACCCAATACCGCTGGGTCGGCCCCATCAGCCCGCGCCGCATCCTCATCTATCGCCTCAGCCAGCGCACCGAGGCGCAGCCGCGCAGCCTGCAGCAGCTCGACGGCCTGCGGATCGGCGTCGCGCGCGATTCCGCCTCGGCCGCGTACCTGCTGGCGGCCGGGCTGCGGCCGGAGGTGGATCTGGAATTCGGCCTGGACGACGCCACCAACCTGCGCAAGCTGCTGGCCGGCCGCATGGACCTGATCGTCATGCTCGACTGGGCGGCGGCCTGGCATCTGCGGCAGCTGAAGCTGCCGTACACGACGCTGACGCCGGTGCTGCCAATGGACGTGGACAAGTCCTACTGGTTCGGCCTGCCGCCCGACGCCGATCCGGCGGTGGCGCGCAAGCTGCAGGACGCGCTGGACCGCCTCAAGCGCGACGGTCGCTACGACCGGCTGCGGCAGCGGTACTTCAGCTGAAGGCGCGGCGCGCGTCCGCACCAGCGCCCGTCGACTCACCAACCGGCAGGCAGCCCAGCGACTCCAGCGTGCGTTCGACGGCGGCATCCAGCGGCGTGTGCGGCACGCCGCCATCGCGGACCAGCTCGGCGGCCAGCCGCGCGCCATCCATGCGCAGCGGCTTGCGCCACAGGTAGCGCATCTCCGCCAGCTCCCGGAACAGCGGCACCACCGGCGCGCCCAGCCGCACCGCCCACCAGGGGAAACGACCGATGCGCGGTGCGACGCCGGAGCGCGCGCGGACCACGCGCCGGATCGCCTCGGCCATCTGGCGGCCGTCGGCATCCCAATGGCCGGCGAAGTGGAAACGCGCGAAGGCCGGCAGGCGCTCGCGGCGCTCGATCAGCGCGGCCATCGCCGCGGCGACATCCGGCAGGTAGGCCCATTGATGGCCGACGCCGTCCCGGCCCGGCTGCTGGATCCGCGTGACCGGCTTGCCGGGCGTCACCAGCCCTTGCGAGAACCAGTTGTTGGCCGCGTCCGGTCCGAAGAAGTCGCCGGCGCGGAGCACGATCGCGCGGAACTCGCCGCGCTCGGCGCCCTGGCGCAGGCGGCGTTCCATCTCGACGCGGATCGCGCCCTTGCGCGTCACGGGGCGCTGCGGCGCGTCCTCGCCGGGATGCGGCAGCGCGTCGGGACCGTAGTTGTAGACGGTGCCCGGCAGCACGACGGTGGCGCCACGCGCCCGGGCCGCGGCGAGGGTGTTGTCCAGCATCGGCAGCACCCACTCGCTCCAGCGCCGATACCCCGGCGGATTGACCGCGTGCACGATCACCTCGCAGCCCTGCGCGGCGCGCTGCACGTCCATCGCGTCGAGCGCGTCGCCGCGCAACCAGAGCAGGCCGTCGCGCTGCTCGGACTCACTCGCCAGGCCGCGCTTGAGCGCCCGCACCGTCCATCCCGCGTCGCGCAGCCGCCGCGCCATTGCACCGCCGATGCCACCGCTCGCGCCCAGCACCAGCGCGATCCGACGCGCCGACGCCGTCATCGCGCCCAGCAGGCCCACCGCATCCATCGAAGTCATCGCATCCATCGCCAGCTCCTGTTCGTTGAAGGAATGGCGTCATTCTGAGAACTGCGGGCCTCATTGAAAATTGGCGACTATCGACCTTCGGCTATACATTTTCGTATGACTTCGACGATCGCATGGGAGTGGTACCGGTCCTTTCTGGGCGTGCTGCGGGAGGGCTCGTTGTCCGGCGCCGCGCGAGCGCTGGACCTGACGCAGCCGACGGTGGGCCGGCATGTGGCCGCGCTGGAGGCGCAGGTGGGTCAATCGCTGTTCGTGCGCACGCCCTCGGGGCTGTCGCCGACGGAGGCGGCGCAGGCGCTGCGCCCCTATGCGGAGGCGATGGACAGCACCGCCGCCGCGCTGGAGCGCACGGCGCGCAGCCATGGCGACGGCGTCCGCGGCGTGGTACGTGTCACCGCCAGCGAGGTGGTCGGGGTGGAGGTCCTGCCGCCGGTGCTGGCCGAATTGCGCGAGCGGCATCCGGCGCTGATCGTGGAGCTGGTGCTGAGCAACCGCGTGCAGGACCTGCTGCGCCGCGAGGCCGACATCGCGATCCGGATGACGTCGCCAAAGCAGGAGCAACTGATCGCGCGGCGCGTCGGCGTGGTCGAGGTCGCCGCTCACGCGCATGAGCGCTATCTGGCGGCGCATGGCATGCCGCGCTCGATGAAGACGCTGATCGCGGACGGCCACACGCTGATCGGATACGACCAGCCGGCGCCCTACATCCGCGAGCTCGCGCGGCGCTACCCGGTCATGGCGCGGGAGCGTTTCGCGCTGCGCTCCGACAGCGACCTGGCCCAGCTGGCGCTGATCCGCGCGGGCGCCGGGATCGGCCTGTGCCAGGTGGCGTTGGCCCGGCGCGATCCGGCGCTGCGGCGCGTGCTGGAGGACGAGCTCAGCATCCCGCTCGAAACCTGGGTCACGATGCACGAGGATCTGCGGGACAGCCCGCGATGCCGGGTGGTGTTCGAGGCGCTGATTTGCGGTCTCGGGCAACACATCGGACTCGGATAGAGGCCTCTCTTCGAGCATGCACGGGTCTCCGCCATCGACGACATTCAGGGGGTACTGGCACGCCGTCCTCAGCAGTTCCAGGTCGTTGGTCATTGCATTCGGCAGGGCTAAGCTCCACGCCCATGGCCTACGACATCGTCTCGATTCCCGAGGACGCCCGAGAAGACACCGAACCACTCGGCAGCAAGCCCAAGTTCTGGGTGACGCTCGGCGGGGAGCGCTGGCTGTTCAAGGAGGCGCGTGAGAACACGGGTGAGGATTGGTCGGAGAAGGTGGCCGCCGAACTCGCTCACGCCCTCGGCATTCCCGCCGCCAGAGTAGAGCTGGCGGACTACTGCGGGCGCCGTGGCTGCATCTCGCGCAGCTTCATGAATCCCGACGCGGGCGAAGAACTGGTGCACGGCAACGAAGTCCTCGCCTTCCATGTCACGGGCTATGACCGCACGAAGACATTCAATCAAGCGGATCACACATTGGACAACGTCGTCTCGGCGATGCATGCGCTGTTCCGCGAAACCCGCTTGGTGGGTCCCATGCTGACGACCCTCGCCGGCTATCTGGTGCTCGATGCGTTGATCGGCAACACCGATCGACATCACGAGAACTGGGGCTTGCTGATCCGCGCCGACCGGGCGGCAAACCGCTTTGCGGTGGGTGTCGCGCCAAGCTACGACCATGCCTCCTCGCTGGGTCGAGAACTGCTGGATCCCAGGCGGGCGGATCTGCTGCGGAACGCTCAGATCTCGCGCTACATCGAAAAGGGCAAGGGCGGCATCTTCCACGTGTCCTCCGACGTCCGAGGCGCCAATCCCCTCCGCCTGGTGGAGACGGCAGCCGTCGCATATCCTCACTACTTTCGTTCGGCGCTCATGTCTGTCACCGGACTGAGCGAGGAAACGATCAGCGGCATCGTGCATGCCCTGCCTGAAGCGCGCGCGACGACCATGGCAAAACGCTTCGCGCTCGCCATGATCCTCCGCGCCCAACAATCCATGAACGAGATCCCCCGATGAACACGCTCTTCCTCGCATGGCAGACACCACGCCCAACCCGGGCATGGTTCCCCATCGGCCGCCTCGACGCGGAAGACCACCATTTCGTCTTTCGCTATACGGGAGGGGCGATCAAGGCTCAAGAGGAAGCGGGGTTCAGCGCGCTCATTGCATTCCCAGACCTGAATCGCCGCTACGAGGCCGACGAGCTATTCCCCCTCTTCAAGAATCGAATCCTCGACCCCAATCGCAAGGACTTCGCCGAGTACCTGGGGTGGCTCGACATGGATCCGCTAAGAGCCGATCCGGTCGAGATCCTGGGTCTCACCGGCGGGGAACGGGAGACGGACAGCCTCGAAGTCTTTCCCAAGCTCGAGAAACGGGCTGACGGATCGATCTGCAGCCGATTCTTTCTGCATGGCTTGCGCCACGTATCGTCGGAGGCACAGATCCGCGCCAAACGACTGATGCCAGGCGAGAAGCTGCAGGTGGCGATCGAAGTCAACAACCCAGCGACCGGTTTCGCGATCCAACTGCAAACATCCGATGGGCATTTGATTGGCTGGGCGCCTCGCTACCTCATTGAAGACTTGCGTCAGGGTTTGATCGAACCTTCGGCAATCACCGCCGAGGTACGCAGGATCAATGAACTCGGCGCCCCCTTCGCTCGCCGCGTGCTGATCGAACTACGCTGCGGCCTACCGGCGTCCTTTCAACCGATGACGTCAAGCGACTACACCGTGCTCACGCCGTAGTCGGTCGAGGCCTGGTGCTTGAAGCGACGATTGGAGGCGGGGCGTTCAACGCCCCGCCCTGCCGGTCAGGGCTTGATGCTGTAGTTCACCGGCACCCAGCGATAGCCCTTGCCGTCCTGCGCCACGTGGCCGATGCCCGGGAAGGACACATGCGCGATGGCGACCCAGTAGCCGTTCTTCGCGGCGTCCGCGTAGGCCTGGCGACGCTGCGGCATCGCGGCCTTCGAGTCCGAGTCGAAGTTGATCGTCACCGTCGGGTCCGGGAACTGCACCGCCGCGACGTGCATCAGGTCGCCCCACACCGCCAGCTTCTGGCCCTGGCTCTCGACCAGGTAGACCGTGTGGCCCGGCGTGTGGCCGTAGGCCGCATGGGTGCGGATGCCGGGGACCAGCTCGGTCTCGCCGCTGAACGGCTTCAGGCGGCCGGCGTCCTTGTAGGGCTTCAGCGATGCGATCGCCGCGCCGAAGAAGTCCTTGTGGCCCGGCGCTTCCTTGACCGCGTTGTCGGCGTTGAGCCAGAAATCGGCGTCACGCTGGTCCAGCCGCACCACCGCGTTCGGAAACACCGCCTGGCCGTCCTTCGTCAGGCCCGCGACGTGGTCGGGATGCAGGTGGGTGATGTAGACCTCGTCGACCTGCTCGGGCTGGTAGCCCGCGGCTTTCAGGTTGGCCAGCAGCTTGCCGGTGGTGGGACCGAAGGCGCCGTTGGCCCCCGTGTCGATCAGCACCAGCTTGGTGCCGGTGTTGATGAGGTAGGCGTTGATCGAGGTCTCGACCGGCGGCTTCAGATACGACTTCTGCAGCGCCTTCACCACCGTGCCCGGCTTGGCCTTGTCCATCAGCTGATCGACGGGCAGGTCGATGGTGCCGTCGCTGAGCGCGGTGATTTCGAAGTCCCCCAGCATCATCCGGTAGTAGCCCGGCGCCTGCGTCTTCACCTGCGGCGCGGCCGCGTGCGCGCCGACGGCGCCCAGAGAAAGCGCGATTCCGGCGGCGGTGGCGAGGGCGGCAAGGCGTCCACGGAATTGTCCGCGGATAGGTGCGTGGTCACGGGTCATGGCGAGCTCCTGTTGCATGGGAAGACCGGCCCCTGGACCGGCAGCCGCGCAGCATAGCCACCAGCGCGCGGACGTGCCCTTCCCGAATGGCAGAAGCACCGTTCTCCCACAGGAGATTCCGGTGACACACGACGGTCGGAACAGGGTCTGTGGCAAGCGCTTTCGACGGTGCTGTCAGTCTCATGCAAGACGGTTGCGGCGTAGTTGATGCAGGCTGTCAGCCCCCCTCGAAATCACCAAGGGTTAGCCCTTGCGCAATGCTGCGTAAAGGGTTTTACGCTGTGTGGGGCGGCGCTGATCGCCCTAAATTCCCCCCTCCACTACCGAGGCTCCGACAACGGCGCCCACATTGCGCCGATGAGCAACCTCATCCTGGAGACACGCAAGCTGACGAAGGAGTTCAAGGGCTTCACCGCCGTGGACGCCGTCGACCTGCAGGTGCAGCGCGGACACATCCACGCGTTGATCGGCCCCAATGGCGCCGGCAAGACCACCTGCTTCAACCTGCTGACGAAGTTCCTCACGCCGACGCGTGGACAGATCCTCTTCAACGGCATCGACATCACCGGCGAGAAACCCGCGCAGATCGCGCGCCGCGGCGTGATCCGCTCGTTCCAGATCTCGGCGGTGTTCCCGCACCTGACGGTGCTGGAGAACGTCCGCATCGGCCTGCAACGCTTCACCGGCACCAGCTATCACTTCTGGAAGGGCCTGGGCGGCCTGCACCGGCTCGACGGCCGCGCGCTGGAGCTGCTGGAGCTGGTCGACCTGCGCGACATGGCCGACGCCCGCGCCGCCGACCTGCCCTACGGCCGCAAGCGCGCGCTGGAGATCGCCACCACGATGGCCATGGAGCCGGAGCTGATGCTGCTGGACGAGCCGACGCAAGGCATGGGCCACGAGGACGTGGACCGCGTCACCGCGCTGATCAAGCGTGTCGCCCAGGGCCGCACGGTGCTGATGGTGGAACACAACATGAAGGTCATCAGCAGCATCGCCGACCGCATCACCGTGCTCGCGCGCGGCGCGGTGCTGGCCGAGGGCGACTACGCGACCGTGTCGCGCCACCCCCGCGTGCTGGAGGCCTACATGGGCAGCGAAGCCGCGGAACTGCAGGGGGCGCACTGATGGCCGGCTACGCGCTAGAGATCAAGGGACTGCAAGCCTGGTACGGCGAGAGCCACATCCTGCACGGCATCGACCTGGCCGTGCCGCAGGGTCAGGTGTTGACCCTGCTGGGCCGCAACGGCGCCGGCCGCACCACGACGCTGCGCGCGATCATGGGCCTGACGGACCGCCGCAGCGGGTCGATCAAGGTGCACGGGCAGGAGTCGGTCCGCCTGCCCACGCATCGCATCGCGCGGCTCGGGCTGGGCTACTGCCCGGAGGAGCGCGGCATCTTCGCCTCCCTGAGCACCGAGGAGAACCTGCGCCTGCCGCCCGCGCTCAAGGGCGGCCGCGGCAAGGTCATGTCCGAGGACGAGATCTACGCGATGTTCCCCAACCTCTCGGAGCGCCGCCACAGCCCGGGCACGCGGCTCTCGGGCGGCGAGCAGCAGATGCTGGCGGTGGCCCGCATCCTGCGCACCGGCGCCGACATCCTGCTGCTGGACGAGATCTCCGAGGGCCTGGCGCCCGTCATCGTCCAGGCCCTGGCCCGCATGATCACCGCGCTGAAGGCGCAAGGCTTCACCATCGTGATGGTGGAGCAGAACTTCCGATTCGCCGCGCCGCTGGCGGACCACTTCGTCGTCATGGAGCACGGCCAGGTGGTCGAGTCCTTCACGGCCGCGCAGCTGGACGGCAAGCGCGCGCTGCTCGACGAGCTCTTGAGCGTTTGAGTCTGAAACCCCCGGCCTGCATGGGCCCCCGAGAGGCCGGTGAGGCCCGTCATAAAAGGAGACAAGCGATGAAGACGTCCTTCGAGAAAATTGCCCTGGCCTCGGTGCTGGCCTGCGGCGGCCTGGCCGCGCAGGCGCAGGTGAGCGGCGACGTGATCAAGATCGGGATCATCACCGACATGTCCAGCGTCTACGCCGACATCGACGGCGCCGGCGGCGTGGAGGCCATCAAGATGGCCATCGCCGACATGAAGGGCCAGGCGGCGGGCAAGAAGATCGAGCTGGTCTTCGCCGACCACCAGAACAAGGCCGACGTGGCCGCGTCCAAGGCGCGCGAGTGGTTCGACACGCAAGGGCTGGACCTGCTGATCGGCGGCACCAACTCCGGCACCAGCCTGGCGATGGCCAAGGTGGCGGCGGAGAAGAAGAAGCCCTTCATCTCCATCGGCGCCGGCACCTCGCGCCTGACCAACGAGGACTGCACGCCCTACACCATCCACTACGCCTACGACACGGTGGCCCTGGCCAACGGCACCGGCGCGGCGGTGACCAAGGCGGGCGGCAAGACCTGGTTCTTCCTGACCGCGGACTACGCCTTCGGCACCTCGCTGCAGGCCGACACGTCGGCGGTGGTGACCAAGGCGGGCGGGCAGGTGCTGGGCTCGGTCAAGCATCCGCTGAACGCGAGCGATTTCTCCTCCTTCCTGCTGCAGGCGCAGAGCTCCAAGGCGCAGATCCTGGGCCTGGCCAACGCCGGCGGCGACACCATCAACGCGGTCAAGGCGGCCAACGAGTTCGGCATCACCAAGACGATGAAGCTGGCCGGCCTGCTGATGTTCATCAACGACGTGCATTCGCTGGGTCTCAAGACCACCGAGGGCATGTACCTGACCGACAGCTGGTACTGGAACCAGAGCCCCGAGGCGCGCGCCTGGAGCCGCCGCTTCTTCGAGAAGATGAAGCGCATGCCGTCGTCGCTGCAGGCGGCGGACTATTCGGCGGTGACGCATTACCTGAAGGCGGTCGAGGCGATCAAGAGCGACGACGGCGACAAGGTGATGGCGCAGATGAAGGCCACGCCGGTCAACGACTTCTACACCAAGGCCACGATCCGCAAGGAAGACGGCCGCGCGGTGCACGACATGTTCCTGCTGCAGGTCAAGTCGCAGAAGGAGTCCACCGAGCCGTGGGACTACTTCAAGGTCGTGACCCGCATCCCCGGCGAGGAGGCGTTCACGAAGCTGGCCGACTCCAAGTGCCCCCTGGTGAAGAAGTGACCTGACGCGGTCCGGGCCGGCGTCCTAGCGCCGGCCCCGGACCGCCGATGGTCGGTCGCGGATCTCGCGACCTTTCGCGCCGACTCCCTGGCCGCCGCGCCCAGACCCGAGCCAAGACTCATGAGCGATTTCTTTGGAGTGCCCCTTCCAGCCCTGCTGGGCCAGCTGCTGCTGGGCCTGGTGAACGGCTCGTTCTACGCGATGCTGTCGCTGGGGCTGGCCGTCATCTTCGGCATGCTCAACATCATCAACTTCGCGCACGGCGCGCTGTACATGATGGGCGCGTTCCTGGCGTGGATGGGGCTGGAGTACCTGGGCATCAACTACTGGGCGATGCTGCTGCTGGCGCCGCTGATCGTGGGCGCCTTCGGCCTGCTGATCGAGCGGCTGCTGCTGCAGTGGCTCTACAAGCTGGACCACCTCTACGGGCTGCTGCTGACCTTCGGCATCACGCTGGTGATCGAGGGCGTGTTCCGCTCCTTCTACGGCGTCGGCGGCCAGCCCTACCAGGTGCCGGACGCGCTGTCGGGCGCGACGAACCTGGGCTTCATGATCCTGCCCAACTACCGCGCGTGGGTGGTGGTGGCGTCGCTGGTGGTGTGCCTGGGCGTGTGGGTGGTGATCGAGAAAACCTCGCTGGGCGCGACGCTGCGCGCCGGCACCGAGAACCCGCGGCTGGTGCAGGCCTTCGGCGTGAACGTGCCACGGCTGGTGTCGCTGACCTACGCCGGCGGCGTGGCGCTGGCGGCCTTCGCAGGCGTGCTGGCGGCGCCGATCCTTCAGGTGAATTCGCTGATGGGCTCCAACCTGATCATCACCGTCTTCGCGGTGGTGGTGATCGGCGGCATGGGCTCCATCCTGGGCTCGATCCTGACCGGCCTGGGGCTGGGTCTGGTGGAGGGCCTGACCAAGGTCTTCTATCCCGAGGCCTCCAACACCGTGGTGTTCGTCATCATGGCCCTGGTGCTGCTGGTGCGTCCCGCCGGCCTGTTCGGCAAAGAGAAATGAACAAGAAACCGCTGGGCTACGCCGCCCTGTTCGTCGCCGTCGCGCTGCTGCCGCTGCTGGGCGTGTATCCGATCTTCGTGATGAAGGTGATGTGCTACGCGCTGTTCGCGTGCGCGTTCAACCTGCTGATCGGCTTCACCGGGCTGCTGAGCTTCGGCCATGCCGCCTTCCTCGGCGCGGCCGCCTACGGCGCGGGGCATGCGCTGAAGGTGTGGGGGTTCCCGCCGTTGCTGGGCATCGCCTTCGGCACGCTGATGGCGGCATTGGCGGGGTTGGCGTTCGGGCTGCTGGCGATCCGGCGCTCGGGCATCTACTTCGCGATGATCACGCTGGCGCTGGCGCAGATGCTGTTCTTCTACTTCCTGCAGGCGCCGTTCACCGGTGGCGAGGACGGCCTGCAGTCGGTGCCGCGCGGCTCGCTGCTGGGCATCGACCTGGAGAACGACACGGCGCTGTACTACCTGGTGCTGGCGATCTTCGTCTTCGGCTTCTGGCTGATCTACCGGACGGTGCATTCGCCGTTCGGCCAGGTGCTGACGTCGATCCGCGAGAACGAGGCGCGCGCCACCTCGCTGGGGTACGACGCCGCGCGCTTCAAGCTGCTGGCCTTCGTGCTGTCGGCGGCGCTGGCCGGCCTGGCGGGCGCGACCAAGACGCTGGTGCTGGGCTTCGCGACGCTGACCGACGCGATCTGGACCACGTCCGGCCTGGTGATCCTGATGACGCTGGTGGGCGGCATGGGCACGATGGTCGGCCCGATCGTCGGCGCGCTGGTCATCATCGCCCTGGAGAACAAGATCGGCGACCTCGGCCAGTGGCTGGCGGGCGTGACCGGCATCCAGTGGTTCACCGGCCTGGGCGAATCGGTCAGCCTGGTCACCGGCCTGATCTTCATCGTCTGCGTGCTGGCGTTCCGGCGTGGGCTGGTCGGCGAGGCGGGGGCGTTGTGGGAGCGGTTGAGGAAGCCGGCGAATGCTCGTTGAATCGAGTCTGAGCTTCTGACCGGCGCGAGCCGGCGGCGCGACAATCCCCGCCATGACCCCCGCCGCTCCCTCCCCCGCCGCGCCGTCCCGCCTGTCGCTGTACCTGAACCTGATCCGCTGGGACCGGCCGGCCGGCACCTACCTGTTGCTGTGGCCGACGCTGGCCGCGTTGTGGATGGCCGCCGACGGCTGGCCCGGATGGCATCTGGTGGTGGTCTTCACGCTCGGCACCTTCCTCATGCGCAGCGCCGGCTGCGCCGTCAACGACGTCGCCGACCGCGACTTCGACAAACACGTCAAGCGCACCGCCCAGCGCCCGGTCACCGCCGGCCTGGTCTCGGTCAAGGAGGCGCTCGTGCTCGGCGCCGCGCTGACCCTGGTCGCGTTCGCGCTGGTGCTCACCACCAACCCGCCGACCATCCTGCTGTCCTTCGCCGCGCTGGCCGTCACCATCCTCTATCCGTTCACCAAGCGCTGGATCTCGATGCCGCAGGCCGTGCTGGGTGTGGCGTTCTCCTTCGGCATCCCGATGGCGTTCGCCGCCGCGCTGGGCGGACGCGAATGGAGCCTGCAGGCCATCGCCGCCGCCGTGCCGATGGCCGCGTGGGGATTGCTGGTGGCCAACCTGTTCTGGGTGCTGGCCTACGACACCGAATACGCGATGGTCGACCGCGACGACGACATCCGCATCGGCATCAAGACCTCGGCGCTCACGCTCGGCCGCTTCGACGTCATCGGCGTGATGGCCTTCTACGTGATCTTCCTGGCGCTGTGGGCCGCGCTGGGGCTGCGGCTGGGCATGGGGCACTGGTTCCTGGCCGGCCTCGCGGTCGCCGCGGCGCAGGTCGTCTGGCACTACGCGCTGATCAAGGACCGCGGCCGCGACGGCTGCTTCAAGGCGTTCCGCGAGAACCACTGGGTGGGCTTCGCAGTGTTCATCGGCACCGTGGCCGACCTCGCGCTGCGCTGAGCGGCGCCGCGTGGCGCGCGCCGCCACGCACGGCCGCGCGGGCTCAGAGCATGCGGTGCTGCTTGAGGTAGGTCCCGACCTCACGATAGGTCGCGTCCTCGCCGGCGTACTTGACGACGTTGCGCACCGTGCGCAGCCACTCCAGCGTCGACGGCGTCTGAGACCCCAGCGCCGCCTCGAAGTCGGCCATGCGCAGGCCGCGCTCGTCGCCGTCCAGGCTGTCCAGCAGCGCCGATTCCTTGGCCAGCTCGATCAGCCCGTCGATGTCCGCGCCCGAGCAATGCGGCGTGCGCTCCGCCAGCCGGCGCAGGTCCAGCGCCTCGGTCGGCACGCCGGTGAGCTTGATGCGCAGCATCTCCTCGCGTGCCGGCGCGTCCGGCGGCGACACGAAGATCTGCCGCGCGAAACGCCCCGGCCGCTTCATCGCGTCGTCCACGTCCCACGGCATGTTGGTCGCCGCCAGCACCAGCACGCCCTGGTTGTCCTTGCCCAACCCGTCGAGCTGGGTCAGGAACTCGTTCACCACGGTGCGGGTGCTGGCGCTCGACGCCTTGGAGCGCGCGTAGGCCAGCGCGTCCAGCTCATCGAAGAACAGCACGCAGGGCGTCTGGCTGCGCGCCCGCTCGAACATGGCGGCGAGGTTGCGTTCGCTCTCCCCCTGCCACATGGTGAGGATGTCCGAGACGCCGACCGAGATGAACTCGGCGTCGCACTCGTTGGCGACCGCGCGGGCCAGCATCGTCTTGCCGCAGCCGGGCGGGCCGTACAGCAGGATGCCGCCGCCGCTGTTCATCCGGAAGCGCTGGAACAGCCCGGGCTTCAGGAAGGGCTCGATGATCTTGAGCCGGATCGTCTTCTTCAGCGCTTCCATGCCGACGATGCTGGAGAAGCGGACCTTCTCCTGCGCCACCTGCTGGATCGCGGCGACCCGCGCCGTGGTGCCGGCGCCGACCAGTTGCAGGCGCGGCGCGTCCACGGGCGCGGGCGGCCGGGGCTCACCCTGCGCCACGGGATCGGCCGGGTCCGCCGCCAGATCGGACGGGATCGATGCGACCGGCGCGAGGTGGCCGCGCGCCGGATTCGCGTGCGCCGCGAGGTCTTCCAGCGTCGCCTCGGGCTCGAAGGCCGGTGCCCGGCGCGCACGCATGTAGAGGTCCAGCGCGGCGGCCGGATCGGCGGCCAACCGGCACAGCGCCTGGATCACCAGCGTCGTGGCGTCGTCGGGCCGCTGCTGCGCCAGCAGCCCGGCCTGCACGTCCGCCTCCTCCTGCCGCGACGAGGCCAGCAGCGCCCGCGCGTAGCGGGCCCGCAGCCCGTGGTCGAAAGGCGCCTTCAACAGCGCCTGCTCAAGTTCCTGCATCGCGAGATTCCTGTCCGACGGCCGCTCAACGCGCGGCCCAACGCCGCACCAGCGGCGGCACGACCCAGCTGTAGACCACGTAGCCCAGCCAGACCGCCAAGAAAAGGCCGGTCCAGTCCGGCGCCCATTTCTCCAGCCCGCGACTGATCGCGATCCCGCTGATCCACAACGCCACCGCGGCATGCCAGCCCCAACGCTGCAACGGCCACAGCGGACGCATCGCCCAATGGACTTCACCGGCCAGCGCCCGCACGCGGCCGAGCGCGAACGGGTCGTCGGGCTGCGAGCGCAGCAGGTCCTTGGACAGGCGGTAGGCCTCGCGCAGCCGGCCTTGCTCGATCAACGCGTTGATGACCAGATGCAGCGTGGCGCGGCTGTCCGGTGCGTCGATCAGTAAGCGCCGCAAGGCGTTCGCGTCGCCGGCGGTCCCACCCGATCGGCCGGATCGGCCCACCACCAGGTCGCACAGCGCCGCGACCTGCAGCACGTCGCGACTGTCCGGCGCCAGACGCAGCGCCTCGGCGATCAATCCGCGGGCCTTGTCGAAATTCAAGGTGCGCAGCATCAGGCGCGCATAACTGGCGTAGAAGCCCGGCGCGCCGGGGCACTCGCGGATCAGCTCGATGATCACGGCCTCCGCCTCGGCCAGCTCGCCCACGCTGGTCAGCACGTGGAACAGCAGGTAGCGGCCCTCGAAGTGCGACGGCTGCTTCGCCATCACGTCGCGCAGCAACTGCAGCGCGGCCAGCTCGTCGTCCTGCGCATACCGCGTGCGGGCGAGCTCGGTGAGCAGGTCCAGGTTGTCCGGCTCCAGCTTCAGGCCCTCGCGCAGCACCTCCTCGGCCGATTTCCAGCGGCGGCGCTCGATCAGCTCCTCGGCACGGGCCAGCAGTTGCCGCGCATCCGGCGGCGCCGCGGGCCTGCCGGCCAGGTCAACGGCGCCAGCGGCATCGAGGGCGCCGGGATCGATGGGATCGCTCACGGGCGGCCTCCGAATCTGGACAACATGTAGCTCACGAAGCCGGCCACGATCACCATGGCCAGGCAGGACAGGAAGGCGTTCTCGGACTTGAGGCCCATCATCTCGGCCGCGCGCCGCTCGCGGCGATGGCGATGGATGGAGGCCAGCGCGCCCAGCAGCGCGATCAGCGTGACCCAGGTCGACGGGCCCGACTTGCCCAGCAACGCCATGCAGGCGTCGCGCAGCGGCGCGCCCACGGACAACCACGGCAGCACCGCCAGGCCCAGCGAGGCGACGGCCAGCAGCGCGAAGAAGACGCCGTCCTGGCGCCAGCGCCGCATGCGATGGATGCTGCCGGTCAGGCAGAACAGCATGGCCAGCGGGCCGCCGAAGAAGGCGGTGAGGAACTGCGCCTGCGAGGAAAACGGCGCCTGCGCGGGCGCCTCCTGGACGGACAGGCTGGGACGGAGCAGGTGCTCGATCGAGGGTTCGGACATCGGGACGGATCTCGTTCTTGTCTGCGCCGGCGTCCTCCCCAGGCCGCCATGAAGAAGCGCGGGCGGATTGTGCCCTCGGGTCGCGACGTCCGGCCACCCGCGCGGACCCTCGCCCGCGCGCCGCGCACGTCAGGACAGCAGTTTCACCACCATGTCCGGATGCAGCGGCCAGCCGCCCAGCCCGGCCAGGCCCATCACCACGCCGAGGACCGTCGGCACCATCGCCGCCGCGTACAGCCACCACATCTGCGTCAGCGCGGTGACCGCCAGCATCGCGATCGCGATGGCCAGCAGCGCGTCGGAGAGGTCGAACTGGTCGTCGCGGTAGTTGAGCGCGTCGTAGCGCCGCTGGTCCTCTTCGGCCGCGCGGCGCAGCTCGTCCTTCTTCCTGCCCTGCTCCTCGGCCAGCGCCTTGTAGCGGGCGATCGCCTGCTGGTAGCCCTCGGCCGCCGACGCGGGCGCGCCGAGGGCCTGCAGCTCCAGCTGCGTCAGCGTGGCCCTGGCGACTTCCTCGCGCGCGTTGCGCGCCTGGTAGAAGGACCAGTGATCGAGCTTGTCCGCCTGCGCCTGCTGCATCGCCTGGCCGATGTTGTCGTCCTTGATCTTGCAGATGCCCATGAAGGTCGCCAGCAGCGCCACCGTCAGCGCGACCGCGACGTTCAGCCGCGTCTGCGACGGCGGCGCCGACTCGGGCAGGTCGTGGACCTGACGGGCGCTCTCGATGAGTTCTTCGGGGTCGATGTCCATCGGTATGAAGGCGCGAAGCCGTGAAGGCGTAGAGCCAAGAAGGCGTGAAGGCGCGGATCGTGAAGCGGACACGCGCGCGATCGGGAACGAGGCCCGAAGGCCGAGGCAGTCTAGCGCCCCCGGCCGCGCGCCGACTCAGAGCCCATCCACCCGCGCCAGCGCCGCCACCAGGTCCGACTGCGTCAGGATGCCCACCAGCCGAGCCTCGTCGCCGACGATGGGGATGTGGTGGTGGCCAGTGGCCGCGAACATCGGCACCAGGTCCGCCAACGGCCGATCGGCGCTGGCCACGCGCACCTGCCGGCTCATGATCTGGCCCACCACCTCCGCCTTGTCGCTGCGCGTCGACGGCGTCGGCTGCAGCAGGCGGCGCAGCCGGGCGGGCCACTCGGCATGCACGTCCAGCGCGGCGCCGCGCATGAAGTCCGCCAGCGTCACGATGCCGACCACCCGCCGCGCGCGATCGACCACCGGCAGCGCCTTGACGTGGTGCTCGCGCAGCAGCATCCAGGCCTCCTGCAGCGGCGTGCCCCACTCGACGACCTTCACGTCGCGGGACATCACGTCCGCGCAGCGCAGCGTCGTCAGGCGACGGCGCGCGGCCAGCAGGCCGGCCTGGTCGACGATGGCGCGCAGGTCGTCCTCGGGCACGTCGATGACCTGGTTGTAATGCGCCAGCACGGTCTCGAGGTCCGCGCCGCTGAAGGCCGGCGCCGCGCCCGGTCCGGGCCTGGCGGTCGCGGCCGGCGTCGGCGGCGCGGCCACCTGGGGATGCGGGTACCTGCGCCCCGTCATGCTGTTGTAGACCATGCCCGCCGCCACCATGAGCAGCGAGTTCAACAGCACCGGGTCCAGCGCGAATTCCCAGTCCCGCACGCCCGCCAGCACCATCAGCAATGCCGCCGCGCCGCCCGGCGGATGCAGGCAGCGCAGCAGGAACATCACGCCGATCGACGTGCCGACGGCGACGGCCGCCGCCAGCTCCGGCACGCCGCCGAAGAGGTGCACGCAAGCGACGCCGACCAGCGCCGACGCCGTGTTGCCCATCACCACCGCCCACGGCTGCGCCAACGGACTGGCCGGCACGCCGAACACCAGCACCGCGCTCGCGCCCAGCGGCGCCACCAGCCAGGGCACGCCCGGCGCGTGGCGCGACAGCAGCTCGGTCAGCAGCGCCGTCAACAGCAGGCCCGCCGTCGCGCCGGCCACGACCCGCAGGCGCTCGCGCGCGTCGATGCGCATCGGCGCCGGACGCAGCGCCTGCAGCCAACGCCGGAACGCGGCCGTCACGGTCGAGACCAACGCCGCGATCGCTTGCGAGATCACTTGCGCTGCCTGGCCTTGCGGCGCAACGGCCCGGGATCGCGCAGCGCGACGTCGGGCACGAACATCTCCATCACCCGCAGCTGCTTGCCATGCCGGGTGAAGACCGAGTTGCGCGACCACTGCATCAGCGCCGGCGCCTCGGTGCCGGTGGCCTCCAGCCATTGCTGCCGCATCTGGCGGTGGGTGGCGCCGTGGCGCGTGACGCGGCGCGGCTGAAGCTCGCTGCGATGGATGCGGGGATCGTCGTAGAGCAGATGGCCCAGCGGCCGGCTGCCCAGTCCCTTCACCGCCTTCCACGGACCGGTCAGCGCATGGCCGTGCACGGCGGAGCGCGCCCACACCAGCGGGACGCCGTCGACACGCAGCAGCACCTCGCGCACCACCGTCAATCCTCGCGCCGGCAGGCCCAGCGCCGCGCGCTCCTGCGGACGCAGCGGCGCGACGGTCTGGCGCAGCACCTGCACCTCGTAGCGCACGCCGGTCGAGGCCAGGCGCTTGCTCAGCGAGCCCGGCGCGCGCAACCACGCGCGCAAGCCCCAGCGGTCGACGATGCCCATCGGTGGAAGTGGTCGGAAGTCGTGAGAAGTCGCGAAGAGCGCTCGGAACGCGCCGCTCAGGCGCGGCCGAACTCGTCGCCCAGCTCGCGGGCGCGGCGATGCGCGGCCTGCACCGCGCGCTCGACCGCGGCGCCGACGCCGTCGGCCTGCAGGCTGGTGATCGCGGCGTGCGTGGTGCCGCCCTTGGAGGTGACCTTCTCGCGCAGCGCCGTCGGCGACTCGCCGGACTGCAGCGCCAGCGCCGCGGCGCCGCCGCAGGTGGCCAGCGCCAGTTCGCGCGCCTGCGGTTCGCTCAGGCCCAGTGACCGCGCGGCGGCGACCATGTGCTCGACCAGGTAGAAGAAGTAGGCCGGGCCGGAGCCGGACAGGGCCGTGACCGTGTCCAGGTCGCCCTCGGCGTCGACCCACACCGTGCGGCCGGTCGGCGCGAGCAGTTGCTCGACCAGCGCGCGGTCATCCGCCGTGGCGGCGTCGCGCGCGAAGAGTCCGGTGATGCCCTGCCCGATCAGCGCCGGCGTGTTGGGCATGCCGCGCACGACGCGCGCCGTGCCTGTCGCCGCGCTGATCGCGTCGCTGCGCAGGCCGGCCATCACTGACAACTGCAACGCGCCGCCGACATGCGGCGCCGCCGGCGCGGCGGCCTCGTGGAAGAGCTGCGGCTTGACCGCCCACACCACCGCCCTGGCGCGCGCGAGCGAGGCATCGGCCGCGGCGAGCGGACGCACGCCGTGCTCGGCGGCGAGGCGCTCGCGCTGCGCCTCGAAGGGTTCGACCACCAGCAGGTCCTCGGCCGGATGACCCGCGCGGCGCAGGCCGCCCACGATGGCGCTGGCCATGTTGCCGCCGCCGATGAATGCGATGCAGGAACTCATGGGCCGGCAGTGTAGCCCTGGGCCCGTCGCATCGAGGCGCACAGCGCGCCCAGCATGGCGATGGCCGCGCGCTGCCGCTCGTCCATCGGAATGCCGGCGTTGATGCGCAGGAAACCGTCGAAGCGGTCCGAGTTGGAATACATCCATCCCGGCGACAGCCGCAGGCCCTTGTCCAGCGCCGCGTCGAACAGCGCCATCGACGACAGGCCCTCGGGCAGCTCGACCCACAGGTTCATGCCGCCCGCGGGGACGCTCAGGCGCGTGCCCGCGGGCAGGTGGTCGGACAGCGCCTGCGCCATCAGCTCGCGCTGCGTCGCCAGCCGGGCACGCAGCGCGCGCAGGTGGCGGTCCATCTGCCCGGCGCCCAGGAACTCGGCGACGACGGCCTGCCCGAGCATCTCGTTGGGTCGGCTCTGCGCGTACTTGAGGATCTCGACGCGCGCGTGCCAGCGGCCCGCCGACATCCAGCCGATCCGCATCCCCGGCGCCAGCGTCTTGTGCAGCGACGAGCAGAAGATCACCCGCCCCGTCGTGTCCCAGGACTTGATCGCGCGCTGCGGCGTGTCGCACAGCAGCGCGTAGGTGTCGTCCTCGATCAGCGCCAGGTCGCGCGCCTCGCAGCACGCCAGCAGCGCCTGCTTGGCCGCGTCCGGCATCACCGCGCCGAGCGGGTTCTGCAGGTTGGGCACGACGACGACCGCCTTCAGCCGCGGCTCGCGCGCCGCGGCGGCTTCCAGTGCCTCGACGGACAGGCCGGTGTGCGGGCTGGTGGGGATCTCCAACGCGCGCAGCCCCAGGCTTTCCAGGATCTGCAGCAGGCCGTAATACGTCGGCGACTCGACCGCCACCGCGTCGCCCGGCTGGGTCACGGCGCGCAGCGAGATGCCGAGCGCCTCGGTGCAGCCGTGGGTGATGAGGATCTGGTCCGGCCCCAGCTGGATCCGCGCATCCAGGGCCAGCCGCGCCAGCGCGACGCGCAAGGCCACGAGCCCGCGCGGGTCCGGCGGCGTGCCGAGGATCTCCGGCCGGCGACGCAGCAGCCGCTGTGCCTGCAGCGACAGCGCGCGGATCGGATACATGGTCGGATGCGCGCAGGCGCCCGACAGGTTGACCGGCACGTCGGTGGCGAGCCCGCGGGTGAGGATGTCCGAGATCCGCTCGTGGACGCCGACGAACCGCGCCGGATCGGCCTCGGTCTGGCGCGGCTCGGCGGCGCGCGCCAGTCGCGTGGCCCGCGGCGGCCGCACGAAATAGCCGGCGCGCTGCCGCGCCTGCAGCAGGCCCTGGCTCTCCAGCAGCCGGCAGGCCTGCAGCGCGGTGCTCAGGCTGACGCGGTGCAGGCCCATCAACGCGCGCACCGACGGCATGCGGCTGCCCGGCGGCATGGTGCCCGCGGCAATCGCCTGCCGGTAATGCGAGGCGACCTGCGCGTAGAGCGGATCGGCGGAGACGGCCCCGCGCGCGGCCGTGGGCGCGGCATCGGAAGCGGTCTTGGCGGTGGCCCGCGCATCGAGCCCGGGCGCGGGGGAGGTCATGTCCATGGCGGCGATTCTGCGCCGCATCACCACGCCGGCACCGCAACAGCGGACCGTCCGTCGATACGGAACAGCGCGGGTCGCACGCCTGTTATGGGGAACAAAACGGCCCGCTGTGCCTGTTCGCGCCGGCGGTGGATCGGAACACTGGTCGACATCGACATCACGTCTCCTCCCGTCCCGGCAACGGCAACGGCGATGGCAGTCCATGTCCAAGCCGAAGCCGAAACCCAGACCGGTGCCAGTGCCGGTGCCGCGATTGATTCCGACGGTCCGCGAGGACCGCCCGCCACACAGAGGCGCCCTCCCGGGCGAAGCCCCCATGCTCCTCGAAGCCGTCCTGCGTTTTCTTCCGTCCGTGCTGCTCCCCACGCGGAGCCGCGTCCTGAGGCCGCCGCCGGACCTGGCCGATCTGGCGCTGGCGCCGGGACAGTCCACGCTGCTGCGCCTGGTGCGCGGCACCGTCGTGCACGTCCACGCCGGCGAAGCGTTCGTCGAGGACGCCCCGCGCCTGTGGGCCGATCACGCCTGGCCACAAGCGCGGCGGCTGCGTGCCGGCGAGGCGTGGGTCGTGCCGCGCACCGGCTGGTGGCGGCTCGACGGCCTGGCCGCGCGCGGCGGCCCGTGCCAGATCAGTGCACGCCCGCCAGCAGCGCCGCGTTCCCGCCCGCGGCGGCCGTGTTGATGGTGAGCGTCTGCTCGGCCACGAAGCGGTAGAGCTGGCGCGGGTCGGCGATCTCGGCCGCCGAGATGACCGGCAGGATCGCGCCGTCGCGGGCGGCCAGCTCGCGCTGCGCCGCGCGCTGCAGCGAGGCCGGTGCCACGACGCCGGCCAGTTGACCGGCGCGCAGCACCGCGCCGATCCGGTCCGCTGGCAGCAGGCCGATCGCCGCCGCCGCCACGCCGCCGCGCATCAGCGCGTTGCGCAGTTCCTGCGCCGTGTCGCCGCCGCCGACCACCACCGCCGCGTTGCCCGCCACCAGCGCCGCGCCCAGCGCCCGCGCCAGGTCTTCCGGCGCCGCCCCCTGCGCCAGCACCGCGATCACGCCGCGGCCATGCAGGCGCAGCTCGTTGCTCTCACCGGTCGGGCCGGGCAGCGACAGGTCGACGAGCGCGCGTCGCGCGGCGCCGGCCAGCGTGCGCCAGGCACCGGCCACCGTCGGCGATTGCCCGGCCGCCGAGCGCTCCAGCGCCGCGGCGCGGTCCTCGACCGGACGCGCGGCCCACGCCTCATGGGCAGCGAACAGCGCCGACAGATCGGCCCCCGCGTCGGTCGTCGCCAGCGAGGGCGCCTCGGCGGGCGCCTCCACCACCGGCTGCGCGACGAAGCGAAGCAGGTAGTGCGGACCGCCCGCCTTGGGGCCCGTGCCGGACATGCCTTCGCCGCCGAACGGCTGCACGCCCACCACCGCGCCGATGATGTTGCGGTTCACGTAGACGTTGCCGATGCGGGCCTCGGACGCGAGACGCAGCGCGCGGCTGTCGATGCGCGTCTGGATGCCCAGCGTCAGGCCGTAGCCCAGCGCGTTGATCTGGCGGACCACGCCGTCCACGTCGCCGTTCCAGCGCACCACGTGCAGCACCGGACCGAAGGTCTCCTTCTTCAGCGCCGCGATGGCCGGCAGCTCGACCGCCACCGGCGCCAGCAGGCGCGGGCAGGCGTCGGCGGGCGTGGCCTCGGCGATCAGCGCGGCCTCGCGCTTCAGCCGCGCGACCTCGGCGGAGACGGCCTGGAAGGCCTCGTCGTCGATCAGCGGACCGACGTCGGTGGCCAGGTCGGCCGAGTCCCCGACGCGCAGCTCCTTGACCGCGCCGCGCAGCATCTCGACGACGCCGTCGGCCACCGCCTCGTGCACCGCCAGCAGCCGCAGCGCCGAGCAGCGCTGGCCGGCGCTGCGGAAAGCCGACTGCACGACCGCGTCGATGACCTGCTCCGGCAGCGCCGTCGAGTCCACGATCATCGCGTTCAGCCCGCCCGTCTCCGCGATCAGCGGCAGCGCGGCGGCGCCGGGCTTGCCCGCCAGCTGGCGATTGATGATCTGCGCCACCTGCGTCGAGCCGGTGAAGCACACGCCCGCCGTCGCCGGCGACGCGACCAGGCGCGCGCCGACCGTCTCGCCCCGGCCGTGCAGCAGTTGCAGCGCCTCGGCCGGCACGCCGGCGGCATGCAGCAGCGCGACGCACTCGCGCGCCACGACCGGCGTCTGCTCGGCCGGCTTGGCCGCGACCGCGTTGCCCGCGGCCAGCGCCGCCACCACCTGGCCGGCGAAGATCGCCAGCGGGAAGTTCCACGGCGAGATGCAGACGAAGACGCCGCGCCCGTCCAGCGCCACGCCGTCGGCCGCCAGACGCTCGGCCTCGTCGGCGTAGTACCGCATGAAGTCGATGGCCTCGCGCACCTCGGAGATCGCGTCGCCGAAGCTCTTGAAGGCCTCCTTCACCAGCAGCGCGCAGTACTGCGGCAGCTGCGCCTGCAGCGCGTCGGCGGCGCGGCGCAGCACGGCGGCGCGTTCGGCCACCGGGGTCGCGTTCCAGACCGCGAAGCCGCCCTGCAGGCGCGCCATCGCGGCGTCGACCGCCTCGGACGACGCCTCGACCATCGCCGGCACCTCGCAGGTGGACAGCGCGTCCAGCAAGGGCCGGCGCTGCTCGGGCACCGCCAGGTCCAGGCCCGACGAGTTGTCGCGGCCACGGCCGGCGGCGTCGCGGTACAGATCCACCGGCAACGGCAGGCTGGACACGTCCTGGATCAGCGTCAGCGGCGAGGCCAGCAGCTCCTCCGGAGCGACCGTCGGGTCGGCCAGTTGATGGACGAAGGACGAGTTGGCGCCGTTCTCCAGCAGGCGGCGGACCAGGTAGGCCAGCAGGTCGCGGTGCTCGCCGACCGGTGCGTAGACGCGGCACAGGATGCTGCCGTCCTTGAGCACCTCGCGGTAGACGCCCTCGCCCATGCCGTGCAGGCGCTGCATCTCGAATTTCGCGCCGAGCGCGCGCGCCATCTGCAGGATCGCGGCGATCGTGCCGGCGTTGTGGGTGGCGAACTGCGGATAGATGACGTCGTGGTGCTGCAGCAGCGCCCGCGCGCAGGCCAGGTAGGAGACGTCGGTGTGCGGCTTGTGCGTGTAGACCGGATAGCGGGACAGGCCCTGCTCCTGGGCGCGCTTGATCTCGCCGTCCCAGTACGCGCCCTTGACCAGGCGCACCATGAAGCGCAGCCCGTGCTTGCGCGCGATGTCGGCGACCGCCTCCACCACGTCGCGGGCCCGCGTCTGGTACGCCTGCACCGCCAGGCCGAAGCCGCGCCATTGCGGGAAGTGCGTCGCGATGCGCGCCGCCAGCGTGTCCAGCAGCGCCAGCGACAGCTCCAGGCGGTCGACCTCCTCGGCGTCGATGGTCAGGTTGATGTTGGCCTGCGCCGCCTTCTCGATCAACTGCCACACGCGCGGCAGCAGCTCGGCGTAGACGCGGTCGCGCTGCAGCACTTCATAGCGCGAGAACAGCGCCGACAGCTTGATCGAGATGCCGTCGCTGCCTTCCGGCGACTCGGCCTTGCGGCCGGCCGCGATGGCGGCGATCGCGTTCAGGTAGGAGGCCTGGTAGCGCTCGGCGTCGCGCTCGGTGCGGGCGCCCTCGCCCAGCATGTCGTAGGAGAAGCGCAGCTGGGCCTGCGCCTTGCGCGCGGCGTCGGCCTCCTTCATCGCCTCCTGGATGTTGCGGCCGAGCACGAACTGGCGACCCAGCAACTGGATCGCGCGCACCGTCGCGGCCACCACCGTCTGCGCGCCCAGGCGCTTCATCAGGCCGGAGTCCGCCTCGGCGTCCGGCAGGAATTTCTTGGACAGCGAGATCGCGCTCGCCGCCAGCCCGGCCAGCATCTTGTGCGGACCGTCGGAGCCGCCGTCGAAGTCGGCGCGGCCGAGCTGGTCGGCCGTCAGCGCGATCGCGGTCTCGGCGTCGGGCACGCGCAGCAGGGCTTCGGCCAGGCGCATCAGGGCCAGGCCCTCGGCGCTGGTGATCGGGTACTCCCGCAGCAGCGATTCCATCGCCCAGAACGGCGCCGGATTGGCCCGCACCTGCCGCACCCACGGCCGCGCCTGATCGATCGCGGCGGACCAGTTCAGCGACTGCAGTTGCGCGGCCAGGGTCCGCACCAGCGGGAGTTCCTCGCGATACGGGTCCGGCAGGCGAGACGTTTCCGGCGGCAGGGGGAAGGCGGTCATGGAGATCCTCGGATGTTCGAGCCAGAGGCGCCCCCCTAGCGAGTGGCGGGAGTTTAGAAACTATGCGACCAAATTAAACTCCAATCTTTCGAGCATCTCCCGAATGGAATCCAGCATGAGCAGCCTCGAGGACCTGGACAAGATCGATCGGCGCATCCTGGGCCTGTTGCAGCAGGACGGGCGCATCAGCAACCTCAAGCTGGCCGAGGAGGTGCAGATGTCCGCCACCGCGGTGCTGGAGCGCGTGCGGCGCCTGACGCGGGACGGCTTCATCCTGGGCTACGAGGCGCGGCTGAACCCGGCCAAGCTGGGCGCGCAGATGCTGGTGTTCATCGAGATCCTGCTGGACCGCACGGTGCACGACGTCATGGACAACTTCCGCGCCGCGGTCCAGGCCCGGCCGGAGATCCTGGAATGCCACCTGGTGGCCGGCGGCTTCGACTACCTGCTCAAGACGCGGGTCTCGGACATGGCGGCCTACCGCGAGTTCATCGGCGCCGTGATCTGGACCCTGCCCGGCGTGCGCGAGACGCGGACCTACGCGGTGATGGAGGAAGTCAAGAACACCACCGCGTTGCCGCTCTGAGCGCGACGCGGCCGGACGCCGCGGGCGGCGAGCAAGCGGCGCCGGGTCGACGGCGGCCGGTGGGCCGCGCGACCGTGCGATGCACACACCGCCGGCCCGGACAAGGGATTTCAAGGGGGACATGTCCTCCCCCGTCGGCCCCTCCATCTGCGGGCTGCCGGACGGCGCGCGACAGGATCACAGTGGAGCGCCCTCCCCGCAGTTCCCGGAGCCCCCGAGATGAAGTACCGGTCTCAGTCCATCCAGCAGCCACCGCGCGCCCAGTCCAGGCGGCAGGCGGGCGGCGACGGCCCGTTGGGCGAGGGCGGCGCGGGCCGCTCCGCCCACAGCGGTTACGGCAACTTCGGTGGCGGCTACGACAGCGTGCTGCCCACCGGCTTCGCCGATTCGGGCAGCAGCTTCGGCGACAGCGGCTTCGGCGCCGAGCCGCGCCCCCGCCGCACCGCGACCGGCCCGGTGGAGAGCTGGCACGACTCCAGCTACATCCTGCGTCGCGGCCTGGAAGTGCGCGAGCTCAGCGCCCGCGAATGGCGGCTGTGGGTCAGCGAGCCTGCGCCAACGCCAGCGCCTCGGCGGCGCGTCGATGGAGCTGATGACGTGTGAACGGCGCCGGGCGACCCGAGAGCTTCAGGCTGAGCGCCGTCACCCACTGGTGACTGCGCGTCGGCGGGCTGATCCACGGCGCGGCGCTCAGCACGCCGGCCATCAGGATCGCCAGCATCGCGCCGCGGCGCAGCGCGCGGGCCGGCGCGGCATCGGCGCCCTCCCCGAGCCGGGCCGCACCGGCCGAACCGGCAGAGCCGGCCGGCAGCAACGACCGCAGCGATGCCGAGAGCGCCTCGCCGAACGGCGCGGCGAGCGCGAACAGGCTGGCGCCCGCGCCGAGCAGGAAACCCAGCAGGGCCTCCGAGGGCGAGTGCGCTCCCACCGGCAGGCGCGAGTAGGCGATGCCTGCCGCCAGCCCGTAGGCGAGCAACAGCCCGGCCGCGCGCCAGCGCGCCGAGGCGCAGGCCTGCAGGCCCAGCCAGGCCAGCAGCGGCAGCACCGAGGCGGCGCTCATCGCGTGGCCGGAGAAGCCGGTGAAGTCCCAGTCCGCGCTGCCGATGCCCCAGCCCATGAAGGCGACCTTGGACGCCAGCGTGAGGCTGACCGCGGCGACGAAACCCAGCAGCCAGCGGCGCGCGACGCCGCGCTGCGCCGGGCAGGCCCACAGGCCCATCAACGCGACGGCGGCCAGCGGCGCGAGCAATTGCACCTCGCCCAGGCGGGTGAAGAGGAACCAGAACTGCGGAATCGCCGAGAGGGTGGAATCGGAGTGAACAACCATGCGGACAGCTTAAAGGCGCGCCCGCCGCGCCGCGGCAAGGACGGCGCGGCCGGAAGGCCGGGAAGTGCAACGAATGCCGCAGTCTTCCACCGTCGTGTGAGCCGAGGATGAGCGTGGCGTGAGGCGTACGCCAAGGCCGCGTGAAGCCGAGCGGAGCCGGTCGCGTGGGTCGCGTGGTCGCGTGGTCGCCCAGGTCCGCCGGTCCGCCGGTCCGCCGGTCCACGGGTCCACGGGTCCATGGGTCCATGGGTCCACGGGTCCACGGGTCCATGGGTCGCATGAGCCGTGAGCCGTGAGCCGTGAGCCGTGAGCCGTGAGCCGAGGGTCGCGTAAACCGCTCCAGGCAACGCGAGGCGCACCCGGTTGACCGGTGCGCGGCGGCGGGGACGTCAGGCCAGTTGCAGCCGCTTGGCGGGCGCGCGGCGCAGCGGCTCCGGCGGCGGGATGACGACGAAGTCCTCGGCCGGCATCGGGCGGCCGTAGTACCAGCCCTGCGCCCAGTCGCAGCCCTCGCGGCGCAGCCACTCGGCCTGCTCGATCGTCTCGACGCCCTCGGCCAGCACGTCCAGGCCCAGGCTGCGCGCCAGCACGATGACGGTGCGCGCGATGGCGGCGACGTTGGCGTCGCTGCCGAGCTCGCTGACAAAGCTGCGGTCGATCTTGAGCGTGTTGACCGGCATGCGCTTCAGGTAGGCCAGCGACGAGTAGCCGGTGCCGAAGTCGTCGATGGCGATGCGCACGCCGCGCTTGGCCAGGCGGGTCATGAGGCTGATGGCCTGCTCGGCGTCCTCCAGCAACAGGCTCTCCGTCACCTCCAGCTCCAGCGCGCTGGGCGGGCAGCCGGTCTCGGCCAGGATGTAGTCCAGCGTCTCGATGAAATCGGGCTGGCGCAGCTGCCGGGCGGAGACGTTGACGGCCACCTGCTGCGGCTTGCCCTCCTGCCCCTGCCAGCGCGCCACTTGCGCGCAGGCCTGCTCCAGCACCCAGCGGCCGATCGGGATGATCAGGCCGGTCTCTTCCGCCAGCGGGATGAAGTCGGCCGGGGAAATGGGCCCGCGCGTCGGATGGCGCCAGCGCAGCAGCGCCTCGGCGCCGATCAGCGCGCTGTCGCTCAGGCGCACCTGCGGTTGGTACTCGATGCGGAACTGCGCCGCCTCGTTGGCCAGGCGCAGCGCGTGCGTCAGCTCGAAGCGTTGCTGCACCGCCTGCGTCAGCTCCGGCCGGTAGGCCTGCACCGAGCCGCGCGCCTGCAGCTTGGCGCGGCACATGGCGACCTCGGCGTTGCGCAGCAGCTCGTCGACCTGCATGCCGTCGGCCGGGAACAGCGCCAACCCGACGCTGGCGCCGACGTTGAAACGGTGGTTGTCGATCACGATCGGCTCGTCCATCGCCTGGATCAGGCGATCGCCGAGCCGCATCGCGGTTTCCTCGTCGACCAGGCCGGACAGCACGACGACGAACTCGTCCGCGCCCACGCGCGCCACCGAGTCGCTCAACCGCGTCACGTTGGCGAAACGCGCCGCCGCGGTCAGCAGCACCTGGTTGCCGGCGGCGTGGCCGGCGATGTCGTTGACGTCGCGGAAGCCGTCCAGGTCGATGTAGAGCACCGCGACGCAGGTGTGCTCGCGCTGCGCCACGCCGATCTGGCGCGAGATGCGGTCGCGCAGCAGCGCCGCGTTGGGCAGGCCGGTCAGGCCGTCGTGCAGCGACTGGTGCAGCAGCTCGGCCTCGGTCTGCTTAATGCGGGAGATGTCCGTCAGCACGCTGAGGTACTGGACCTGCTCCGGGTCGCCAGACGGCGACGGCACCTTCACGAAGGTGGCCCACATCGGGATCGAGTCGCCGCTCTTGTGGCGCTCGGTGACCTCGCCGCTCCACTTGCCGGTGGCCTCGACCTGCGCCCAGAGTCCGCGCAGCTTCTCGGGGTCCTGCTCGCCCTCGCGCAGCAGCAGCGGGCGCTTGCCCAGCAGCGTCTGCCGGTCGTGGCCGACCATCGCGGTCAGGGCCGGATTCACGTCGCAGATGCGCAGCTGGTGGTCGATGACCATGATGCCCTCGCCGCAGTGCTCGTACACCGTCGCGGCGCGGCGGGCGGCCTCGGTGGCGTGCTGCAGCTGCGTCACGTCGCGGGCGATGGCCACCTGGCCCAGGTACTGGTCGTCGTCGTAGACGCGAGCGCTCAGCACGTCCAGGCAGCGGCCGCCGTCGGGCGCGTCGGCGCCGGCGCCGTCCTGCCAGGTCAGGGTGCGGCCGTCGGATTCGGTGTCGACCCAGCCCGGCGGATTCGGCAGGTCGGCGTCGCGGCGGCCGATGAGTTCTTCCTCGGTCAGGCCGATGGCGCGCTCGAATGCCGGGTTGCAGCCCTCATAGGCGCCAGTGGCGTCCTTGAAATACATCGGATCGGGGATCGCGTTCAGCAACGCGCTGAGGCGGGCGCGCTCGCGGCGTTCGCGCTTGAGCTCCTCGCGGCGGCGCTTCAGGCGGCCGCGCTGCTGGACGAACAGGCTGACCATCACCCCCAGCGTCACGCCGCCGATCACGCAGCCGGCGCCCAGCCAGAACACCGTGCTGCCCTTGGCGAAACCCTCCGTCACCGCCGCGGCGGCGGACGCGGTGGACGCGGACAGGCCCGCCCATGCCGGGGTGCTCAGGCACGCAGGCAACAGCGCGGACGCGGTCAGGTATCCCCAACGACGGTTCATGCGACGACGCATGGCTCACCCATGGTTTTTTTGGATGTGGGGGGGCAACAGCTGGCCCCTGGTCGGCAGTCCGCGGGTGGCGGACGGTCCCTCTCGCTCGACCTTCGGAGTATCGAGGCCGGGCTTGAGCCCTGACCAGGGTTTACAGGGAGGCTGCCAGGCGCGTTCCCTGCAGGATTGCACGCTTTGCGTCCAATTCTTTGGCTTCGAGCGAACCGCCGAGCAGGTGCACCGACCGGCCCGCGGCGCGCAGCGGCGCCTCCAGCTCGCGCAGCGGTTCCTGGCCGGCGCACAGCACGATGCTGTCGCACGGGATGTGCTCCGGATCGGTGCGGTCTTCGCCCCGGCTGATCCACAGCCCCTGCTCGTCGATGCGTTCGTAGTGGACGCCGCCGATCATGCGCACCTCGTGCATCTTGAGCGCCGCGCGATGGATCCAGCCGGTGGTCTTGCCCAGGCCCGCGCCGAGCTTGCCCTCGCGGCGCTGCAGCAGCGTGATCTCGCGCACCGGCGGCGCGGGCTGAGGCTTGAGCAGCCCGCCGCGCGTGTCGGCCGGATCGCCGACGCCCCAATGCTTGCGCCAGGCCGGCGCGTCCAGCGCCAGCGAGTGGCCCTGCTCCAGCAGGAACTCCGACACGTCGAAGCCGATGCCGCCCGCGCCGATCACCGCGACACGGCGCCCCACCGGCTTCTCGCCACGCAGCACCTCGACATAGGACAAGACCTGGCCCCGCGCCACGCCTTCGGCCTGGCCGGGGATGCGCGGGTCGCGCGGCGCGACGCCGGTGGCGAGCAGCACCTCGTCGTAGTCCATCAGCTCGTCGGCGCCGACGCGGCGGCCCAGCCGCGGCGTCACGCCCAGCCGTTCGAGCCGGCGGCGGAAGTAGCGCAGCGTCTCGTGGAACTCCTCCTTGCCGGGGATCTGCTTGGCGAGGTTGAACTGGCCGCCGATCTCCGTGGCGCCGTCGATCAGCGTGACGTCGTGGCCGCGCTCGGCCAGCGTGGTCGCGGCGGCCAGCCCGGCCGGTCCCGCACCGACGACGGCGACGCGCTTGCGCAGCCGCGGCGCGGCGATGGGCTCGATGCGCAGCAGCGTCTCGTGGCCGGCGCGCGGGTTGACCAGGCAGGACGCGATCTCCTGCTTGAAGACGTGATCCAGGCAGGCCTGGTTGCAGGCGATGCAGGTGTTGATCTCGTCGCCGCGCTGCTCGGCGGCCTTGCGGACGAAGTCCGGATCGGCCAGCAGCGGGCGCGCCATCGACACCATGTCGGCGGCGCCGTCGGCCAGCACGGCCTCGGCCACCTCCGGCGTGTTGATGCGGTTGCTGGTGATCAGGGGGATCGTCAGGCCCTCGGCGCGCAATTGCTCGCGCAGCTTGCGGGTCACCCAGGCGAAACCGGCGCGCGGCACGCTGGTGGCGATCGTCGGGATGCGCGCCTCGTGCCAGCCGATGCCGGTGTTGATCAGCGTCGCGCCGGCCTTCACGACCGCGCGCGCCAGCTGCAGCACCTCGTCCCAGTTCCCGCCGTCGGGGATCAGGTCCAGCATCGACAGGCGGTAGATGATGATGAAGTCCGGGCCGACCGCCTCGCGCATGCGGGTCAGGATCTCGACCGGCAACCGCATGCGGTGCGCGAAGTCCCCACCCCACGCGTCGGTACGGTGGTTGGTGGCCGCGGCCAGGAACTGGTTGATGAAGTAACCCTCGGACCCCATCACCTCGACACCGTCGTAGCCGGCCTCGCGCGCCAGCGTGGCGCAGCGGACGAAGGCGCGGATCTGGCGCTCGATGCCGCGCTCGCTCAACGCGTGCGGCGTGAACGGCGAGATCGGCGACTTCAGCGCCGACGGCGCGACGCTGAACGGGTGGTAGCCGTAGCGGCCGGTGTGCAGGATCTGCAGCGCGATCTTGCCGCCCTCGGCGTGCACCGCCCGGGTGATGGGCTGGTGGCGCCGCGCGGCGCCGCCCGTCATCAGCGTGCCGGCGAAGGGCTTGGTCCAGCCGGCGATGTTGGGCGCGTAGCCGCCGGTGACGATCAGGCCGACGCCGCCCCGCGCGCGCTCGGCGAAATAGGCCGCCAGCCGGTCGACATGGCGGCGCGAATCCTCCAGCCCGGTGTGCATGCTGCCCATCAGCACGCGGTTCTTCAGGGTGGTGAACCCCAGGTCCAGGGGCGACAGCAGCTGTGGGTAGGCGTTCATCGCGCGGATGCTAGCCCCGGGCGCCCCGGTGCGATTAGAGAGCGAACACCAAGCCGGACGCCCCGTCGAACACCCGGCTTGGCGCCAAGCCGCGCGCCAGCCCGGATGCCAAGCCCGACACCGGCGGGCAACCGGACGGCAACTCTGTGTCGGCGTTGATATCGAACTTCACAAACCTGGCATGCCGCCACAAGCTGCGGCAACACGCACCCCGTTCAATCCACCCACAATTTTCGGAGTTGGACGATGCGATTCAAGACATGGGCCTGGGGCCTGAGCCTGGCCACCGTGGCCCTGCTGACCGCTTGCGGCGGCGGGAGCAGCAGCAAGACGGCGCAGATGCGCCTGGTCAACGCGAGCATCGGCTATTCGTCGCTGGACATGGCCGTGAACAGCGCGACCGTGACCACCGGCGTGGCCTATGCGAAAGCCGGTGCCTACGCCAGCGTGGACACCAGCGCCACAGGCACCGAGGTGCAGAACAGCACCATCGGCAGCACGCTCGCCTCGACCACGCCGACGCTGGCCCAAGGCAGCCATTACGCGCTGATCGCCTACGGCGCGGCCGGCTCGGTGCGCACCACGTTGCTGCAGGAAGACCAGGACGCGCCGGCCACCGGCAAGTCCAAGCTGCTGGTGCTGAACCTGGCGCCCGACGCCGGCGCGCTGGACGTCTACATCACCGCCGCCACCGACCCGCTGGATACCGCCACCGCCGTGGCCAGCGGCATCGCCACCGCCTCGGGCAGCGGCTACGTGACGCTGAACAGCGGCTCCTTCCGCGTGCGCCTGACCGCCGCCGGCAGCAAGACCGACATCCGCCTGGACATCCCCGCGGTGTCGCTGCCGTCGGCCGGCACCTCGACGCTGGTGCTGACCGGCAGCACCGGCGGCGTGCTGGTGAACGGCATGCAGATGATCCAGCAGGGCGACGTCACCAACTTCCCCAACAGCACCGCCCGCGCCCGCCTGGTCGCCGCGGTGGGCAGCAACGCGCTGGTGTCGGGCTCGATCGGCCAGACGCAGCTGATGCCCACGTCCAACGCCCCGACCATCGGCGACTACCAGACCGTCGCGGCCGGCGCCGCCGGCCTGGCCGTCACCGTCAACGGCACCGCGATGTCGCTGAGCGCCCCGACGCTGGCCGCCGGCGGCGACTACACGCTCATGGTGTGGGGCCCGGCGAACGCGCCGCAGCTGACGGTGCTGACCGATGACAACCGCCTGCCGACGACCTCGACCACCGCCAAGATCCGCCTGATCAACGGCGTGGCGAGCGCCTCGACCGGCCTGACGCTGAACGTGGACTACAGCGCGCTGGCGTCCAACGTGGTGGCCGGGACCTCGTCGGCGCCGGTGACGACGCCGGCCACCACCTCGTCGCTGCTGACGGTCACTTCGCCCGCGTCGACCACGCCGATCTACAGCCTGAGCGCGCTGGCGATCCAGGGCAACGGCGTCTACACCGTCTTCGCGATGGGCGACAGCAACGGGCTGGTGGGTTCGCTGCGCAAGGAGCGCTGAGCCCCCGCCCCGCCTCATCGACCGGGAACACCACCCGGTCCCGGACCACTGACCGGCGGTCCGACGACAAATCCTCCCTGTTGGCCACGTCCTCTCCAGAGGCGTGGCTTTTTTTCGGGCGCACGTTGGGGGATGGGCCGGCATCCGGGAGGGCCGGGTCGAGACCCCACCGGCATCGCTGCTGACCGGTTCCGGCAGCGACCTGCGGCAACATCGCCGCATGAACATCCCCGCCGCGCCGCGGCCCTCCACGCTGCAGATCCGCCGCCTGCGCCAGCTCTGGCGCTCGGCCGGCTGGCCGTGCCAGGACATGCTGGAGGTGGAGCTGCTGGCGCTGGGATGGCTGGAGCGGCAGCGCGATCCGCAAGGCCGGGAAACGCTGCGGCTGAGCGATCGCGGCATCGAGGCGCTGCACATCGGGCTGCAGAAGAACCGCGCGGCGCGGCACCGCCATGAGGACCTGGTCGCCCGCATGGCGACGGAATTGCAGCGCGCCGGCCGGGTCGTGTGGCGCGGGCTGGCGCTGCGCGCCGGCCTGCCGCGCGAGGACGATCCGGCGCGGATGCGCTGGGTCCATGCGATGCCGGATGTCTATTCGGTGCGCAACACGACGGTCGAGGATTACCTCGAACCAGCGGTGCACGAGATCAAGGTCAGCCGCGCCGACCTGCTGTCGGAGCTGCGGCGGCCGGCCAAGGCCCAGGCCTACCTGGCGCTGAGCGGCCAGTGCTGGTACGTGCTGCGCGCCGGCATCGCCACGGTGGAAGAGATCCCGCCGGCGTTCGGCGTGCTGTTCGCGCATGAACTGGCGGGCGGCGTCGGCTTCCGTTTCGAGCTGGGCCGTCCGGCGCCGCGCCGGGCGATGCGCCCGGACTTCGGCACCTGGATGACGCTGGCCAAGGCGACGCCGGAGCCGGCGCCGCTGGACGAGGGTCAGGACTCGCTGGGCGAGGCCTGATACCCGGTCGCCGCCGACGCGGGACGGGAGGCCGTGGCGGCGCGCGGCGCCAGCAGCAGGTACAGCAGCGGGCCGAACGAGCCCGCCGCGAGCGTCAGCACCGCGTAGGGCCAGAAGCGCCGCCCGTGCTGCCGCGCATCGCGCCACAGGAAGCCCAGCAGCAGCACGCAGGCGATCATGAGGTCGGCCACCGCCTGACGGCCGCCGAGGGACTCGAACAACGACATCCAGAGGCCGACGTAGCCCAGCTCCAGGATCACGTACATCGAATACGCGCCGAACACGGCCAGCACCAGGGACAGGAAGATCTTCAGCATGACGGGCTCCTTCGCTCATCGGGTTGGGGGTGGGACTGAACGCAGTCTCGGCGGCCAGGCGCCGCGGCTCAATGACCTGCGAGGTCATTGCCGCCAGCGGTCCCGCCGCTAGCATCCGCCGCATGAGCCAAGCCTTCGCCCTCCTCCCCGAGCTGCGCCGCGAGCGGCGCCTGAGCCAGCTGGAACTGTCGATGCGCGTCGGCGTGTCGCAGCGCCACCTCAGCTGCATCGAGACCGGCCGCGCCCGGCCCAGCCGCGAGATGCTGATCGCGCTGCTCGACGCGCTGGAGGCGCCGCTGCCGCGTCGCAACGAGGCGTTGCTGTCCGCCGGTTATGCGCCCCACTACCCGCGCCGCTCGCTCGACGACCCCGACATGGCCGAGGTACGGCAGGCGCTGCGGCACCTGCTCGACGCCCACGACCCCGCGCCGGCGCTGGTGCTGGACGGCGGCTGGAACCTCGTGATGGCCAACCGCGGCGCGCACCGGCTGATGACGCTGCTGGGCGCGGACGCCGACGCGATGCTGCGACCGGGCTTCAACCTGCTGCGCGCCTGCCTGGAGCCCGGCGGACTGCGCACGTTGTGCGAGAACGAGGACGAGGTCTGCGCCGCGCTCTGGAGCCGCGCCCAACACGAGGCGGCCCACTTCCCGGAGCTCAAGCCGCTGCTCGAGGACCTGCGCCCGCATGTGCCGACGCGCGTCCCGCAACATGCCCACACGCCGCTGCTGCACACGCGGCTGCGCTCGTCGGCGGGGCTGCTGAGCCTGTTCTCGGCGTTCACCAGTTTCGGCTCGCCACTGGACGTGACGCTGGCCTCGCTCAGGGTCGAGCACTTCTTCCCGGCGGACGCCGCCACGCGCCGCGCGCTGGCCGACGCTTGATCGCTGGATCGGCCGATCACCGGGCACGTCGCGGCGCGGGAGCCGCGGTGGAGCGCACGACGCGCAAAGCCGGGAACCGCCATCCGTGCGAGGACCGCCGACCCCGTGCGAAAACGCGCCATTCGGGGCGCCGACGCTGTCTATCGTTAGAACCCACCCGCATATCGCCGGATCTTTTCCAGCGCCACAATGCCGGTTCGCCATCCAGCCGCGGGGCAGGAGGCGCCCTCATCCGCTCACGACCGGCTCACGAGGCCGGCAACGACCATGACCATGACCCTGACCCTCTCGATGCAACGTGGCCTGCGCCTGACCGTGCTGGCGGCCGCCCTGTCCACCCTGGGCGCCGTGCCGGCGCTGATGCCCGCCGCGACGGCCGCGAGCGCCGCCACCGCGGTGTCCTGGCAGGAAGCCTCCGGCGACAGCGACATCGAGCGCGCCTTCACCCAGGCCCGCGGCGAGAAGAAGCCGGTCCTGCTGTACTGGGGCGCGAAGTGGTGCCCGCCGTGCAACCAGCTGAAGGCGACGCTGTTCAACCGCGCCGACTTCATCGAGCAGTCGCGCGCCTTCGTCGCCGTCCACATCGACGGGGACAACCCCGGCGCGCAGCGCCTGGGCGCGCGCTTCAAGGTGCGCGGCTACCCGACCATGATCCTGTTCAGCAACGACGGCCAGGAGCTGACGCGCCTGCCGGGCGAGGTGGACGCGCCGCAGGTGCTGCGCGTGCTGCAGCTGGGCCTGGCCGGTGGCCGCCCGGTCAAGACGGTGCTGGCCGACGCGCAGGCCGGCAAGAAGCTGAGCGCCAACGAGTGGAAGCTGCTCGGCTTCTATTCCTGGGAAACCGATGAGCAGCAACTGGTGCCTGCCGCGCAGCGTCCCGCGCTGCTGGCCAAGCTGGCCGCGGCCAGCCAGGGCGTCGACGACGAGACCACCACGCGACTGTGGCTGAAGGCGCTGGCCGCGACCGAGGGCGGTGGCGCGCTGAAGGCCGACGCCGCGCTGCGCGCCCGCGTCGAGCAGGTGCTGGCCGATCCGGCCGCGTCGCGCGCGCAGATGGACGTGCTGAGCAACAGCGGCGACGACATCGTCCGCGCGCTGACGCCGGCCGCCGGCGCGGACCGCCAGGCGCTGATCGGCAAGTTCGACGCGGCGCTGAAGCGCTTCGAGGCGGACGCGTCGCTGTCGCGCGCCGATCGCCTGCAGTCGCTGCTGGCGCGTGTCGAGCTGGCCCGCCTGGACCAGAAGAAGGACGAGCTCAATCCCAAGCTGCCCGCCGCGCTGCTGGCCGAGGTCAAGGCGCACACGGCCAAGGCCGACAAGGAAATCACCGACGGCTACGAGCGCCAGGCCGTGATCACCTCGGCCGCCTTCCTGCTGGGCCGCGCCGGCCTGTGGAGCGACAGCGACGCGCTGCTGAAGTCGAGCGTCGCCAAGAGCCACTCGCCGTATTACCTGATGAGCCAGCTCGGCGGCAACGCCCGCAAGCAGGGCCGCAAGGAAGAAGCGCTGCGCTGGTACGAGGAGGCCTTCAACAAGAGCGAAGGCCCGGCCACGCGCCTGCAGTGGGGCTCCAACTACCTGAGCGCGCTGGTGGAGCTGGCGCCGCAGGATTCGGCGCGCATCGAGAAGGCGGCGTCGCAGCTGCTGGCCGAGGCCGGCAAGGACAAGGGCGCCTTCTATGAGCGCAGCGCGCGCTCGCTGCAGAAGGTCGGCAGCCAGTTGGTCGCGTGGAACGCCAACGGCCAGAACGACGCCGCGCTGGGCCGCCTGCGCACGCAACTGGACGGCGTCTGCGCCAAGCAGGAAGCGGCCGACAAGGGCGCCTGCGAGACGCTGCTGAAGAAGAAGGGCTGAACGCCCGGAGGCGGGCGCCGACGGGCCGCCGGGATGGCGGCCCGGTCCGCGGGCCGAGGCGGCCCGTGCCAGGCGCCCGGCCCCGCGAGGTTCTGGGCCCCGCCGCGGGCCCTGAGCCGACAGGCCTTACTTCAACAGGCCTTCCGCCTTCATCGCCTCCTGCACCGCGGGACGCGCGGCGACGCGGCCGCGATAGGCCACCAGGTTCGGATAACCCGACACGTCGACGCCCACGTGGGCACCCCAGTTCGTGACGGTGAACAGGTAGGCGTCCGGCACCGTGAACTGATCGCCCATCAGGTACTGCTTGCCGTCGAGCTGGCCGTCGAGCCACTTGAAACGCTCGTGCAGCTTGTTGCGCGCCAGGGTCTTGGCGTCCTCCGGCATGGCCGGATTGAACAGCGGGGTGAAGCCCTTGTGCAGCTCGCTGGTGATGAAGTTGAGCCACTCCTGCAGGCGGTAGCGCTCCATCGTGCCGTTGGCGGGGGCGAGCTTCTTTTCCGGCGCCTTGTCGGCGATGAACTGGACGATCGCCGGGCCTTCGCTCAGGCGCTGGCCGTCGTCCAGCTCCAGCAGCGGCACATAGCCCTTGGGGTTGATGCCGTAGTAGTCGGTGCCGTCCTGCAGCTTGTGGGTCTTGGTGCTGGCAAGCACCGGCTCGAAGGCCAGGCCGGCCTCGCGCAGCACGATGTGCGGGGACAGCGAGCAGGCGCCAGGGCTGTAATAGAGCTTCATGGGGTCTCCTGAGGAAGTCTCGGATTGGGGGAGAAACGCGGAGCACCATACGCGTCCGCCGCGGCCCGCGCAACGACGGGGGCTTCCCGCGCGCTGTCGCCGGCGCGCCAACGGCGGCTGCGGCGCGGGCCTACAGTCGGTGCCGTTGTCGCCTCTGGGGATACGTCGATGAAAACCTACGCCTTCGAAGACTTCGCCGTCGACCAGGTGCGCGAGTTCGGCTCGCGCCTGGTGGACCGGGCGGAGGGCCTCGCCTTCGCCGCCGCCTACGACCCGCAGCCCCTGCACCTGGACGAGGAGGCGGCGAACGCGTCGGTCCTCGGCGGCCTGTCCATCAGCGGCTGGCAGACCTGCGCGCTGGTGATGCGCATGATGTGCGACGCCTACCTGCTCGATTCGACCAGCCAGGGCTCGCCCGGCATCGACAACCTGCGCTGGCTCAAGCCGGTGCGCCCGGGCGACACGCTGCGGGTGCGGATGACGGTGCTGGAGACCAAGGCCAGCCGCAGCCGGCCGACGATCGGGCTGGTGCGCTCCGCCTGGGCCGTCTTCAACCAGCATGACGAGCAGGTCATGAGCATGGAGGGCTGGGGCATGTTCGGCCGCCGCGAGGCGCCTCCCGCCGACTAGTCCGCCAGGCGGGCGCCCAGCGCCCGTTCATCCCACGCCGCGTCGATTCGCCCCCCCGGTCCGGCAGTCCGCCCCGGACGCCGCCGTTGCTCCCCGATCCGCTCGCCATAATCGCCGGGCACTTTTGGAGGAGTGAACGATGACGACACCGCGAGGGGCAAGACCTGGCCCCGTGACCCACCGATCGCGCCGAATGCTGGCGCCGACCCTGGCGCTGATGCTCGCGACGACCGCCCTGTGCGCGAGCGCCGCTTCGGCGGCCGATGGCGGCGCCGCGAGCGCCACCGGCGCCACCAGCGCCGCAAGTACGGCCAGCGCCGACGGCCTGGCCTCGCTGACCGCCTGCCGCGTCGACGGCGTGCCCACCGAAGTCCAGTGCGGCAGCATCCGCCGCCCGCTCGACCCCGCCCGACCGACCGGCACGCAGATCGACATCCACTTCGTCGTCGTCCGCGCGCTGGCACGCAACAAGTTCCCCGATCCCGTGCTGCTGCTGGCCGGCGGCCCCGGCCAGAGCGCGGTCGCGCTGACGGGCATGGTGCTGCCGCGGCTCTCGCGCCTGAACTACCGCCGCGACCTGGTCTTCGTCGACCAGCGCGGCACCGGCCGGTCCGCCCCGCTGGTGTGCCCGGACAACAGCGACAAGCCGCTGGAGGAGCTGGTCCAACCGGGCGCCAGGCTGCGCCTGCTCGACCAATGCCGCACGCAGCTGGAGCGGCTGCCCCACGGCGACCTGCGCTTCTACACCACCACCATCGCGATGCAGGACATGGACGCGGTGCGCGCGGCGCTCGGCGTCGAGCAGTGGAACCTGGTCGGCGCGTCCTACGGCACGCGGGCCGGGCTGGAGTACCAGCGCCAGTTCCCGCAGCGCGTGCGACGCGCGGTGATCGACGGCGTCGCGCCGCCCGACATGGTGCTGCCGGTGTCCTTCTCCCGCGACGTGCAGGCCGCGCTGGACGGCGTGATCGACGCCTGCGCGAAGGAGACCGCCTGCAACGCGCGCTTCCCCGCGCTGCGGACCGAATGGCAGGGGCTGCTCAAGAGCCTGCCGCGCAAGGTCACCTTCACCCATCCGGTCACCGGCCGGAGCGAGGACGTGACGCTGACCCGCGAGGCGCTGCTCGGCATGGTGCGGCCGCCGCTGTACGCGCCGGCCACCGCCGCCGCCCTGCCCGCCGCGTTGCATGAGGCCGCGCAAGGCCGCTTCGACGCGGTCGCCGGCCTGGCCGGCCAGCTCGGCGGCGGATCGCGCGCGACGCGCATCGCCGAGGGCATGCACTTCTCCGTCATCTGCGCCGAGGACGCGCCGCGCATCACGCAGTCGACCGAGGCGCCCGCCGCCGACTTCGGCACGCTGGACAGCGACCTTTACAGCAGCGTCTGCCGCCAGTGGCCGCGTGGCGAGGTGCCCGCGGCGTTCTACACCCTTCCGGTGTCGAAGACGCCGGTGCTGCTGGTCAGCGGCGGCGCCGATCCGGCCACGCCGCCGCGCCACGCCACCCGTGTCGCCCAGGCGCTCGGCGCGCAGGCCGTGCATGTGGTCGTGCCGCAGGCGGGCCATGGCGTCGCGCTGACGCTGGCCTGCATGCGCGATGTGGTCTACCGCTTCATCGACGCACCCAAGGACGCCGACGCGCTGCGCGTCGACACCGCCTGCGCGACGCGCATCCCGCGTCCGCCCGCCTTCCTGCCCCCCACTCCGGCGACCGTCTCGGCCGCCGCCTCCGCCGCCCGGGAGTCCAACCGATGATCCGCCTGCAAGCGCTCCACAAGACCTTCGAGACGCGCGGCGCCAGCGGCTTGTCGCTCGCGTCCCTGCTCGGCAAGGGCAAGGGAAAGGCCAAGACGGTCGTCGCCGTCGAGCACCTGGACCTCGACGCGCCCGACGGCCGCATCACCGGCCTGCTGGGCCCCAACGGCGCCGGCAAGACAACGTCGCTGCGGATGCTGGCGGGGCTGTTCGCGCCCGACGCCGGCAAGATCGCCGTCGACGGCATCGACGTGCTGACGCGGCCGCGCGAGGCCCTCGGCCGCATGGGCATCCTGGGTGACGCGCACGGGCTCTACCCGCGGCTCACCGCGCGCGAGAACGTCGTCTACTTCGCCCGCCTGCAGGACATGCCGATGGAGCAGGCGCAGGCCCGCGCCGAGGCGCTGGCGGAACTGCTGGACATGCGCGCCATCCTCGACCGCCGCGCCGAGGGCTTCAGCCAGGGCGAGCGCATGAAGACCGCGCTGGCCCGCGCGCTGGTGCACGACCCGGCCAACATCGTGCTCGACGAGCCGACCAACGGCCTGGACGTCGTCGCCACCCGCGCGCTGCGCGAGGTGCTGCGCCACCTGCGCTCGCCGGCCGGTGGCAACAAGTGCATCGTGTTTTCGAGCCACATCATGCAAGAGGTCGAGCAGCTCTGCGATCAGGTCGTGGTGATGTCCCACGGCCGCTCGGTCGCGACCGGCACGGTGGACGGGCTGCTCGCGCAGACCGGCCGCGACCGCTTCGAGGATGCCTTCGTCGACCTGGCCTTCCCCGAGGCCGCCCGGTCCCCATCGCCCCTGTCCGCGACCATCCGCCGCGAGGAGCCCGCCGCATGAACATCGCCTTCTTCAAAGCCTTCCGGACCGTCTTCGCCAAGGAGATCGTCGACGCGCTGCGGGACCGCCGCACGCTGCTGCGCCTGCTGATCCCATCGATGCTGATGGGCCCGCTGATGCTGATGCTGATGTCGGGGCTCGCCGCCTCCTTGCAGGAGCGCGCGGAGCAGCGCGAGATCCTGGTCGTGGGCATCGCCAACGCGCCGACGCTGCGCAACTTCATCGAGCGCCAGACCTTCACCATCAAGGAGGCCCCCGCCGACTACGAGACGGCGCTGCGCAGCGCCAGGCTGACCGATCCGGTGCTGGTCGTGCCGGACAACTTCGAGACGCTGCTCGCCGGCGGCGAGCAGGCCACGGTGCGGATCGTCAGCGACAGCGCCAACCAGCGCGCGGAGGCCGGTGTCGGGGCGATCAGCCGACTGATGCAGTCCTTCAGCACGGAACGCGCCACGCTGACCCTGGCGATGCGCGGCATCGGCGCGCAGCAGCTGCGGCCGCTCGACGTCCAGGAGCGCGATCTGGCCAGCGTCCAGGCGCGCGCCACGCGGCTGACGCAGATGCTGCCGATGTTCATCATGATGGCGGTGCTCTACGGCGCGCTGACCGCGGCGCTGGACAGCACCGCCGGCGAGCGCGAGCGCGGCTCGCTCGAGCCGCTGCTGGTGAACCCCGCGCCCCATGCCGCCATCGTGGCCGGCAAGTGGGCCGCGGTGCTGATGGCCGGCATGCTGGTGGCGGTGCTGTCCAACCTCAGCTTCCTGCCCGGCCAGTGGCTGATGCGCAGCGACGCGCTGGCGGCGATGTTCCAGTTCGGCTGGGGCGAGGCGCTGCGCTTCCTGCTGCTGCAGATCCCGCTGGGCGCCGGCCTGGCCGCGATCCTGATGGCGCTGGCGATCCGCACCAAGACCTTCAAGGAAGCGCAGGCCAGCACGACGCTGGTGATCACCGCCGTGGCGCTGACGCCGATGGTGGCGATCGTCAATCCGGGCGGGGAGGCGTCCTGGCATCTGTGGGTGCCGGGCCTGGGTCAGAACCAGCTCATGATGCAGGTGCTCAAGGGCGAGGCGTTGACCTTCGCGAAGGTGATGCCGACGGTGATCGTCGGCGCCGCGTTGACGATCGCCGGCCTGGCGTTCGTCGCGCGCTCGATGCGCGCCGCGGTCGCGCGCTGAGCGTGCGTGTCGCCTTGATCCGGCGCATGACGCCGATCAAGGCGACGCCGCGCCGTCAGTGGCGCGTCAACAGGGCGCGCTGGACCTGCTCCTGCCAGGGCAGCGCGTGCACGATGCCGTTGAGCTGGATCGCCGATTCCATCGGCGCCAGCACCTCGCCCTCGCGGTTGAGGAACTGCATGTTGGTGACGAGCGCCATCGGATCGACCATCGAGACGATGCCGTAGGGCATGCGCACCCAGTCCCAGGCCACGCCGGCGGCGCCGAACTCGGATTCCCCGCTCCACAGGGTTTGCCCCATGGCCGGCCGATCGTCGTCTCCCGCCACCAACACGCGCGTGCTCAAATGCGCGAACTGCAAGCGAGGTAAACGCTGTACATCACACAATATTCGTGGCCACGCGTACACAATCCAAGCTGGTGTCATTGTCAGAATTGTTTAGTTTGGGTACTACGGATCGGCGGATGCTTCTCCCCATGACCAGCAGTGTGGTCACGATGAGGGGGCATCGCCAGCTGTAAACCCTGTCAGGGGCGTGAATGCGTCACGGGACCTATGCAGGCCCCGCCCGGCGCATGACAGGCACGCCGTCGGGACACAACAGGCCGGTCGACGGACCGGAGCGATCGATGCTGCAAGGCGGTTATCAGTCAGTTCTAGAAGCACGCTCACGGGACGAGTTCCGCAGTGAGGTGATCCGCTTCGCGCAAAGCCTGGAGTTCCAGACGGTCTCCGCCATCACCGTGGTGGACCACACGCTCGCGCAGTCCGAGTTCATCACCATCGACAACTGCCCCGTGGGCTACAGCGACGTGATGCACGCGCCCGAGTTCGGCCGCCGCGATCCCGTCATGCAGCACTGCAAGCGCAACAGCATGCCGATCGTGTGGGACCGCCAGACCTACGCTCAGCACGGCGCCAGCGACATCTGGGAATCGCAAGCCCAATTCGGCTACAGCACCGGCATCTGCCTGGCGCTGCACCTGCCCGAGGGCCGCCACTTCGTGCTGGGCGTCGATCGCGATCGCCCATTGCCAAGCGACAAAGTCGAACTGACGCGCATGGTCGCCGACCTGCAGCTGTTCGCCGTGCATGCGGTGGACACGGCCTTGCGTGTGCTGCTGCCGGAACAGAAAAGCGCCGACTCGCCGCGCCTCACGCCGCGCGAGCTCGAGTGCCTGAACTGGACGATGGAAGGCAAGACCGCCTGGGAAGTCGGCGCCATCCTGAGCATCACGGAACGGACCGCCGTGCTGCACATCAACAACGCGATGCACAAGCTGGGCTGCACCAACAAGCATCAGGCCGTTCTGAAGGCGCTGAGACTGGGCCTCATCCGCTGATCCTGCCGTCCTGGGCAGGATGTAAACACTGTAAGAGCTGACAGTTATCGAGGCGCGCGCTCGCTGCTTCAATTCGTTCCGTGCTCAAACACATCGAGAGCACGTCACCGAATCTGGAGCCTTTTATGCAAGCCCAACCCAACACCGTCATCGTCAACGCCCAGACCGAAGAAGGCCTGATCGAACTCGATCTGCAAAGCCTGGTCCACGTCGGCGGCGGTGCACCCAAGGGCACCTGGCTGGTGGGCGCCGATGCCACGGCGACCGTGGCGCTGGCCTCGCTCGACGCGGGCATGGAACCGGCCCCCAAGGGCACCTGGTAAGCCCCCGAGGCTGATTCGCGACCGTCAGGTTCGCAACAAGGCGTAGCAGTTGTGATGGCGCTCTTCCGCGCCGAAGCGCAGGCCTCGCAACAGCAGGCCTGGCTGGGATCGGTGCAACTGCATCGCCCCGCGACACTGCGATGGCTGAGCATCCTTGCACTGGGTGGCGTGATCGCCGTCGGCGCATTCCTGTTCAGCAGCGAATACACCCGCAAGGCCCGCGTCAACGGCCTGCTGGTGCCCGAGCGCGGCGTGATGCGGCTGAGCGTGCCGCAAAGCGCCACCGTCGTGGCACGACCTGTCCAGGACGGGCAGCAGGTGCATGAAGGCGACGTGTTGTTCGTGCTCTCGCTCGACAGCACGAACCCCAACGGCGACGGCCTGTCCCGGACCCTGCGCGAGCGCGAACGCTCGCTGGGCGCGGCACAGGCGCAGCAGCGCGAACTGGCGCAGAGCCAGGCGACGTCGCTGAAGGCACGCATCGGGACGCTGGATGCCACGCTGCGGCAGGCCGATGCCGAGCTGCGGCTGCATGCGGAGCGCGAGGCGCTCGCGCAGCAGAGCCTGGGCCGGCTCGAGTCACTGGCGAAAGACCAGTTCGTCTCGAGCGCCCAGGTCCAGACCAAGCGGGAGGAGTTGCTTGGCTTGCAGGCCCAACGGCAGGCGCTGGCGCGCGAGCGCGAGAACCTGCAGCGGGAGGCGTTGGGCCTGCAAGCTGAGCTCCAGGCATTGCCCTTGAAGGCCGAGGTGCAGCAGGGCGAGCTCTCTCGCGACATCGCCGCCTTGCAGGCGCAGGGCGTCGAGAACGAAGCGCGTCGCCGCCTGGTGCTGCGCGCGCCCAGCGACGGCCAGATGAGCACCGTGCTGGCCGATCCCGGCCAGGTCGTGCAGGCCGGCACCCAGCTCGCCGCGCTGCTGCCGGCGCACACGCCGTTGCAGGCGCACCTCTACGCCCCGTCCAGCGCCGTCGGCTTCCTGCGCCCGCACCAGACGGTGCTGCTGCGCTATCAGGCCTTCCCGTACCAGAAATTCGGCCAGCAGGAAGGCGAGGTCCTGCAGGTCTCCCGCACGCCATTGCAGGCCGCGGAGCTGGCCCAGCTCGGGCTGCCCGCCGCGATGACGCAAGGCGAGCCGATGTACCGCATCACCGTGCAGTTGCAGCGCCAGTCGGTGCAGGCCTATGGGCAGGATCAATCGCTGAGCCCGGGTATGCTGCTCGAGGCCGACGTGCTGCTCGAGCGCCGCCGTCTCATCGAATGGATCTTCGAACCGCTGCTGAGCCTCGCCCGTCGTGTCTGATGCCGCCCCTTCCGCCGCCTCTTCTCCTGCCCGACCCCGGTTGCTTGATCGCCTGAACCTGGGCTGGCGACGACGTCGCCCCGTCATCCTCCAGACCGAGGCCGCCGAGTGCGGCCTCGCCTGCCTCGCGATGGTCGCGGCGACGCACGGCCAGCGCTGGACGCTCGCGGAATTGCGCGACCGTTTCGCCGTCTCGCTCAAGGGCATGACGATGGCGGACATGGTCCGCATGGGCGCGCAACTGGGCCTCACGGCGCGCGCGCTGCGCGCCGAACCGGCCACGCTGCACAAGCTGCAGACGCCCTGCGTGCTGCATTGGGACTTCAATCATTTCGTCGTGCTGGACCGCGTGCAGGGCGACCAGGCGGTGATCCTCGACCCCGCGCTGGGCGAGCGCCGCCTGTCGCTGACCGAGGTCTCCAAGCACTTCACCGGCGTCGCGCTCGAACTGCGGCCCGGCATGGACTTCGCCCGCAAGGCCCCTGCCCCGGCGCCGCGCTGGCGGCAGTTGCTCGGGCACGTGACGGGCTTGAAGCGCTCGGTCGCGCAGGTGCTGGGCCTGGCGCTCGGGCTGGAGTTGCTGGGGCTGCTGTCGCCGTTCCTGCTGCAATGGACCGTCGACGGCGTCATCGTCAGCGCCGACCGCGATCTGCTGGTGACGCTCGTGATCGGCTTCGCGCTGCTGGTGGTGCTGCAGGTGGGCGTGGGTCTGCTGCGCTCGTGGGCGGTGATGATCCTGTCGGCGTCACTGAACCTGCAGTGGCTGTCCAACGTGTTCGCGCACCTGCTGCGCTTGCCGTTGGCCTGGTTCGAGAAGCGCCATCTCGGCGACATCTGGTCGCGCTTCTCCAGCGTGCAGGAGATCCAGAAGACGCTCACCGGCAGCTTCATCGAGGCGATGCTCGACGGCCTGATGGTGCTGCTGACGCTGGCGATGATGTCGCTGTACAGCCTGCGCCTGACGGCGATCGCGCTGCTCGCGGTGGTCGGCTACGCGGCCCTGCGCTGGGCATTCTTCAAGCCGCTGCGCGTCGCGCAGGAAGAGGCGTTGACGCATGAGGCGCGCCAGAACAGCCACTTCCTCGAATCGCTGCGCGGCGCGCAGGCGATCAAGCTGTTCAACGCGCAGGCGGACCGCAGCGCGCGTTTCTCCAACCTCGTCGTCGAGCAGATGAACGCGTCGCTGACCGGCCGCAAGCTGGAGCTCGGCATGGGTCAGGGCAACAAGCTGCTGTTCGGGCTGGAGCGCGTGGCCATCGTCGGGCTCGGCGCGATGCTGGTGCTGGACAAGGAACTGTCGGTCGGCATGCTGTTCGCGTTCCTCGCCTACAAGGACCAGTTCAGCCAGCGCGTCGGTGGGCTGATCGACAAGGTCGTGGCGCTGAAGATGCTGCGCCTGCAGGGCGAGCGCCTGGCCGACATCGTGCTGACCGCGCCCGAGGCCGAGCTCGACGCGCCCGGCCGCACGGTGCCCCGCGATGCGGTGCTCGAGCTGGACAACCTGCGGTTCCGCTACGCCGACGGCGAGCCGGAGGTGATCGCTGGCTGCTCGCTGCGCATCGAGCCGGGCGAGTCGGTCGCCATCGTTGGCCCGTCGGGCTGCGGCAAGACGACGCTCATGAAGCTGATGCTGGGCATCCACGCGCCGCAGCAGGGCGAGATCCGCGTCGGCGGCGTGGCGCTGGCGCAGCTCGGCGCGAATGCCTGGCGCGAACGCATCGGCACGGTGATGCAGGACGATCAGCTCTTCGCCGGCAGCATCGCGGACAACATCAGCTTCTTCGACCTGAACGTCGATCCGGAGTGGGTCCGTGAATGCGCCCGACTGGCCTGCGTGCTGGACGACATCGAGGCGATGCCGATGCGCTTCCAGACGCTGATCGGCGACATGGGCTCCAGCCTGTCAGGCGGTCAGCGCCAGCGCGTGCTGCTGGCCCGCGCGCTGTACAAGCGGCCGCAGTTCCTCTTCCTGGACGAGGCGACCAGCGCGCTCGACGTCGACCGCGAACGGCAGGTCAATGCGAGCCTGCGGCAGTTGCCGCTGACGCGCATCGTCATCGCGCATCGGCCCGAAACGATCGCGGCCGCGCAGCGCGTGGTCAGCTTGCAGGGCGGGCGGGTGACGCAGGATTTGCGCAGCGTTTATCAGGCTTGATGGGGCGGTGGTAGCCCCGGTAGCCCCGGCTGCCGGAAGGCTGGCGCGTTGGCTGGTCCTGCGCAACACGGCTTGCCACCACCGAGCCCAGCGGAGGAAGCCGGCAGGCCGGCCTCTTCATACGCTGACGCCAATCATCGGCCGGCCTGCCGTCTCCCTCCGCTCGATTCAAATCCGCGTGCGGGCCTTGGCCTTTGTCGCTGCATCGGCTCCAGTACTGGTGTCGGCGGCGACGGCGACGGCGACGGCGGCGATCAGTCCGGCTTGATCTTGGCGCGGGCGACCACGGCCTTCCATCGCTGCTGCTCCTGCGCGATGAAGGCCGCGAACTGCGCAGGCGTATTGCCGACGGGCTCGGCGGCGTCGTGGCTCAAGCGCTCACGCGCGCTCACCGAACGGATCGCCTTGGCCGATTCGATCGCCAGCTTGTCCGCCGCCGAGGGCGCCAGGTTGGCCGGGGCGCACAGGCCGTACCACTGCGTCATCTCGAATCCCGGATAGCCCTGCTCGGCGACCGTCGGGACGTCCGGGAGTTGCGGCAGGCGGTCCTTGGAGCCGGTCGCGATGCAACGCAGCTTGCCGGCCTTGATGAACTGCAGGATCGCCGGGGCGCCGACCGAGGCAGCCTCCAGCCGGCCCGACAGCAGGTCCGTCAGTTGCGGACCGGTGCCGCGGTACGGCACGTGCAGGATGAAGAGGTCGGCGACCATCTTGAGATATTCCATCGCCAGATGGCCCGCGCTGCCATTGCCCGCCGATCCATAGTTGAGGCGGCCCGGCTTGGACTTCACCAGCGCGACGAACTCCTTCAGGTTGCGCGCCGGCACGTCCGGATGCACGACGTAGAGGCTGGGCACCTTGGCCAGCAAGGTGATCGGCTTGAAGTCGCGGACGGGGTCGTAGGGCAGCTTGTCGTAGATGTACGGGTTCACCGCCAGCGTGCCAATGTGGCCGAGCACCAGCGTGTGCTGGTCCTCCGCGCGCGCGACCTCGACCATCGCGATGTTGCCGCCGCCGCCCGGCTTGTTGTCGACGTAGACCGACTGGCCCAGCGTCTTGGACAGCTCCGCCGCCGTGGCGCGGGCGACGATCTCGCTGCTGCCGCCGGGCGCGAAGGGCACCACCAGACGCACGTTGCGCGACGGCCAGGTCGCCTGCGCCCACGCCGGCATCGCGGCGCCAAGGGCGCCCGCGGCGGCCACGCTCGCGCTGGTTTGAAGGAAGCGACGGCGGTCCTCGTCGGTCGGGGTCATGCGGTGTCTCCGGTGTTGTGTTCTGACGGCGTCGACTCTACGCAGACGCGCTTTCAAGGTGCTGTCGATACCGTGAAGCAGGCGGCACGGCCGCGTTCAGGACACGTTCAGCCGACGTTCAGGGAGCGGTCTGCTCTTCCATCCATCCGAGCCAGCGCATCGCCTGCTCGCGGCTGTCGCCGCACATGTCCTCGGACGGCGATAGCGAGCCGCAGACCTCCGGCCGTTCCGGGTGTCCGAAGATCCGGCACCGCAGGTCGTCGTCAAGTTGCACGCACCGCACGCCGGCCGGCTTGCCGCCAGGCATGCCAGGAATGGGACTGGAGATCGACGGCGCGATGCAGCAGGCGGCGCAGGAGGGACGGCAGTTCATGGCCGGGGCATTGTCGCCTCGCGCCAGCGAGGAGCGCCAACAAGGCCCGGCCCGCATGCCCCTGGGGCTGTGACTTATCCACAGCCCCGCGTAAAATCACGCCCTTCCCTCATCTGAACTCCAGCCGGCCGGCAATCGTCTGTTTGTGCGTGCGCTCCATGCGCCGTGGCGATTGCGACTTCCGCCGTGTGCGCTGGATCCTCGCCATGCTTTATCCGAAAGAGTTCGACGTGATCGTGGTCGGTGGCGGCCATGCCGGCACCGAGGCCGCGCTGGCCGCCGCCCGCATGGGCGTCAGCACGCTGCTGCTGACCCACAACATCGAGACGCTCGGCCAGATGAGCTGCAACCCGTCGATCGGCGGCATCGGCAAGGGCCACCTGGTCAAGGAAGTGGACGCGCTCGGCGGCGCGATGGCCGCCGCCACCGACGAGGCCGGCATCCAGTTCCGCATCCTCAACGGCTCCAAGGGCCCCGCCGTGCGCGCCACCCGCGCCCAGGCCGATCGCGTGCTCTACAAGGCCGCCATCCGCCATCGTCTGGAGAACCAGCCTCATCTGATGCTGTTCCAGCAGGCCGTCGACGACCTGATGGTCGAGGGCGACCGCGTCGTGGGCGCCGTCACCCAGTCGGGTCTGCAGTTCCGCGCGCGCACCGTCGTGTTGACCGCCGGCACCTTCCTGGACGGCCGCATCCATATCGGCCTGCAGAACTACGCCGCCGGCCGGGCCGGCGATCCGCCGGCGGTTTCGCTGTCGGGCCGGCTCAAGGAATTGAAGCTGCCGCAAGGCCGGCTCAAGACCGGCACGCCGCCGCGCCTGGACGGCCGCACGATCGACTTCTCGAAATGCGCCGAGCAACCCGGCGACCTGGACCCGGTGCCTGTGTTCAGCTTCATGGGGAACGCCGCCCAGCATCCGACCCAGTTGCCCTGCTGGATCACGCACACCAACGACCGCACCCACGAGATCATCCGCTCCGGCTTCGACCGCAGCCCGATGTTCACCGGCGTGATCGAGGGCGTGGGCCCGCGCTACTGCCCGTCCATCGAGGACAAGATCAATCGTTTCGCCGACAAGGACTCCCACCAGATCTTCCTGGAGCCCGAAGGCCTGACGACGCACGAGTTCTATCCCAACGGGATCTCGACCTCCCTGCCCTTCGACATCCAGCTCGCCGCGGTCCAGTCGATCCCGGGCCTGGAGAACGCCCACATCCTTCGCCCCGGGTATGCGATCGAGTACGACTACTTCGATCCGCGCGCGCTGAAGTCCAGCTTCGAGACCCGCGCCATTCGCGGCCTGTTCTTCGCCGGCCAGATCAACGGCACGACCGGTTATGAGGAGGCGGCGGCCCAAGGGCTGTTCGCCGGATTGAACGCCGCGCTGCAGGTCCAGGGCAAGGACGCCTGGCTGCCGAGTCGCGACCAGGCCTATCTGGGCGTGCTGGTGGACGACCTCATCACGAAGGGCGTCACCGAGCCGTATCGCATGTTCACGAGCCGGGCCGAGTTCCGGCTGCAACTCCGCGAGGACAACGCCGACATGCGCCTCACCGAAGCCGGTCGCCTCCTGGGCCTGGTGGACGACGCACGGTGGGACGCCTTCAACCGCAAGCGCGACGCTGTTTCACGTGAAACAGAGAAGCTCAAGGCCACCTGGGTGCACCCGAACATCCTTCCGGCCGCCGATGCCGAGCGGCTGGTCGGCAAGGCGTTGGAGCGGGAGTACAACCTCATCGACCTGCTCCGTCGGCCGGGCGTCACCTTCGACACGATCGAGGAGGTGGCGACCATCGCTCGACCCGAGGTGGGCGTGTCCCGCGCCGCGTTGTCCGAGACACTGGGCCAGGACATGGCCGGCGCCGTCGTCGAGCAGATCGAAATCAGCGTCAAGTACGCCGGCTACATCAGCAAGCAGCAGGACGACGTCGCCCGGGCGTCCAACTACGAGCACCTGCGCCTGCCCGAGGACCTGGACTACCACCTCGTGACCGCCCTCTCCTTCGAAGCCCGCCAGAAGCTGAGCAAGCATCGGCCCGAGACGCTGGGGCAGGCATCGCGGATCTCCGGCATCACCCCCGCGGCGATCTCGCTGTTGTTGATTCACCTGCGCAAGGGCCGGTTCAAGGGCTTCACCGATCAGGACGTCACGGCCGCAACGCAGGACACCCCCGCCGCCGCCTGATTGGCATCCGCCGACCGCTCGGCCCCGCGCCGCCCGCCTTCATGGCCTTCGCCGATTGCCTTTGTCGTTCCCCAGCCCTCTTTCACCGATGACCGACCTCGACCTGCGAACCCGCCTTGCCGCCGCCGCCCAAACGCTGGGCCTTGGCCTGAACGACCAGCAAATCGACCAGCTCATCGCCTACCTCGGGTTGCTCTCCAAATGGAACAAGGTCTATAACCTGACCGCCGTCCGGGACCCCGAGGCGATGCTGACGCAGCACCTGGTGGACAGCCTCAGCCTGATCCCGCCGCTGCGTCGGCATGCCGACGGGCAAGCGCTACGGTTGATGGACGTGGGCAGCGGCGGCGGGTTGCCCGGCGTCGTGATCGCCATCTGCGATCCGGCGTTCGACGTCACCTGCGTCGACACGGTGGGAAAAAAGGCGTTCTTCATCGCCCAGGTCGCGGCCGAGATCGGACTGCGGAACCTGCATGCGGAGCACTCGCGTGTCGAGCAACTCAAGACGGCGCCCTTCGATGTGGTGACCTCGCGCGCCTTCGCGTCGCTGGCGGACTTCACCGAATGGACGCGCATGCACCTGAAGGCTGGTGCGGTGTGGGCCGCCATGAAGGGTCAACACCCCGAGGATGAGCTGGCGGAGCTGGCCCAACGCGCGCCCGATCTGTCCGTGTTTCACGTGGAACAGCTTCAAGTCCCGGGGCTGGACGCCCAGCGATGCCTGCTGTGGATCCGTCCTGTCGGCTCGGACGCCACACCTTCCGCCTGAGGTCGCCCGCCAGGCGCCACGCCGGATCGCCGTCCGGCGGTTGAGCGGTTAAGCTCCGCCCCTCTCCCCGCTTCTCGCGAACCCTATCCGGACCCATGCTCGACCTTCGAGATCGGATCCGGACCCAGTTCCCCTGCATTCATGGCCAAGATCTTTTGCGTTGCAAACCAAAAAGGCGGCGTCGGCAAGACGACCACCACCGTGAATCTGGCTGCCGGTCTGGCGAAGGTCGGGCAGCGTGTGCTCGTGGTGGACCTGGATCCGCAGGGCAACGCGACGATGGGATCGGGGATCGACAAGCGCGCGTTGACGCTCACCGTCTATGACGTGCTGCTGGAAGCCGCCTCCATCCCAGAGGCCCGCCAGCGCAGCGAGAAGGCTGGCTACGACGTGCTGGGCGCCAACCGAGAGTTGGCCGGCGCCGAGGTCGAGCTGGTCGAGTTGGAGCGCCGCGAGCAGCGCTTGAAGACCGCCTTGGCCGCCGTCGCGCAGGAGTACGACTTCGTCCTGATCGACTGCCCGCCGTCGCTGTCGATGCTGACCTTGAACGGGCTGTGCTCGGCACATGGCGTCGTGGTGCCGATGCAGTGCGAGTACTTCGCGCTGGAGGGCCTGACCGACCTGGTCAACACCATCAAGCAGATCCACGCCAACCTCAACCCGGACCTGCAGATCATCGGCCTGCTGCGCGTCATGTTTGACCCACGCATCACGCTGCAGCAGCAGGTGAGCGAGCAGCTGAAGGCGCACTTCGGCGACAAGGTCTTCGATACCGTCATCCCGCGCAACGTCCGCCTGGCCGAGGCGCCCAGCTATGGGCTGCCGGGCGTCGTCTTCGATGGCAGCTCCAAGGGCGCGCAGGCGTTCGTGGATTTCGCGCGGGAGATGGTCCAGCGCGTTGGCGCGATGCGCTGAGCGGCACGGCCCGCCCGCGCCCTGTGTCCTCCCGACCACCGATGTCGTCCATGACGCCCGCCGCGCTGGACGCCCTCGCCCGCCGCGCCGAACAGGCCGGGCTGAACGCCGCCTCGGCGCCACGTGAAGCGCAGGTCGACGGCTGGCTGCTGCGGCTGTCTCCCGGCAAGGCCAAGCGCTCCCGCTGCGTCAACGCGCTGGCGGCCGGGTCGCTGCCGCTGGACGAAGTCCTGCGCCGCTGCCGCGCGGCCTTCGACCGCGCCGGTCTCCCGCTGATGTTGCGCCTGACGCCGTTCAGCCAGCCCGTCGATCTCGATGGACAGCTGGCCGCGATGGGCTGGCGCGACTTCGATCCGGCTGACGTGATGGTGCTGCCGTCACTCGACGCCTTCGGCGACGCCGGTGGCCTCACGCCGCTGGCGCCCGCCGCGTACGCGGACCTGATCGGCACCCTGCGGGGCTCCAGCGCCACCGAGATCGACGGCCATGCCCGCCGGCTGGAACAGGCCACCGTGCGCCATCAGGCCTTCAAGATGACACGGGACGGCGAGCTGCTGGCCTGCGGCCAGGTCGCGATCGACACGGCAGGCGACCTCGCGTCGGAAGGCGGTATCGCCGGGCTCTTCGACATCTTCACGCCCGAGGACCAGCGCGGCCGGGGTCATGGCTGGCGCCTGTGCGCGGCGCTGTTGGCCGAGGCGCGGCGCCAGGGCGCTTCCAGCGCCTATCTGCAGGTCGGGGCAGCCAACGACGTCGCGCGGCGCCTGTACGGCCGTCTGGGCTTCTTACAGGCCTATCGGTATCACTTCCGGAGCGACGACCCACGGGCCTGGGCCTGACGCCGGCCCGCGCGGGCGCTCAGTCCCGGGGCTGCCAGACCTTCAGCAGCGTGTGCCGGGTGAAGCCCGGCACGAAGTCGTGCACGTGGCTGATGCAGGCGTAGCCGAGGTGCTCGTAGATTTCGGCGGCGTCGTCGAGCAGGGTCTCGATCAGCGCGTCCACGCAACCACGACGCAGTGCCTGCGCCTCCAGCTGGCGCAGGCAGTCGCCGCCGACGCCCTGCCCGCGATGCTCGTCCTTGACCCACAGGTAGCTGACGTAGAGCCGCTGGAACTCGGTGCGGCCGAAGCCGCCCGCGATCAGCTCATCCCCGTCATAGAGCGCGATCGCGATGTCGGCCGCGTCGCTGCCCTGGGTCTGCTGGCGGCCGAAGGTGACGACGCCCGCGCGGATCGTCTCCAGGTCGGCGGTCGGAACGGCGCCATCCCGGCGCCATGCGCGTGTCGACGAGGTCATCTGCCGCGCAACGTCGAGGTCGGGCGCGCTCAGATGTCGTTGACGTCGGGGCCGGTCAGGCCCAGCGACTCGTCGACACCCAGGTGCACGTTCATGCTCTGCACCGCGGCGCCGCTGGCGCCCTTGCCCAGGTTGTCCAGTCGCGCGATGACGAGGATCTGCTGGTCGTTGCCGAACACGAACAGATCGACGTTGTTGGTGTCGTTGCAGGCCTGCACGTCGAAGAAGCCGTGGGCCAGCGTGTCCGGGTCGCGCAGCGGCAGCACGCGGATGAAGCGCTCGCCGTCGTAATGCGCGGCCAGCGCGTCGCGGACCTGCTGCGGCGTGGTGCCGGCGCGCAACTGGCTCAGGTGCAGCGGCACGGTGACGGCCAGGCCCTTGTAGAAGTCGGCCACGATCGGCATGAACACCGGCGCGGACGTCAGGCCGGTGTGGGCCATCATCTCCGGCAGATGCTTGTGGGCCAGGCCCAGCGCGTAGGGGCGCGGCGACTTCAGCTGCTGGTTCCCGCCGGCCTCGTACTCCGCGATCATCGACTTGCCGCCGCCGGAATAGCCGGTGATCGACGTCGCCGTGACCGCCGCGTCGGCCGGCAGCAGGCCGGCATCGACCAGCGGACGCACCGCCAGGATGAAGGCGCTGGCATGGCAACCGGGGTTGGCGATGCGCTTGGAGGCGCGGATCGCGTCGCGCTGACCGCGGGCCAGCTCCGGCAGGCCGAAGGCCCAACCCGGTGCCGTGCGGTGCGCGGTGGACGCATCGATCAGGCAGGTCTTCGGGTTCGTGATCATCGCGGCCGCCTCGCGCGACGCGGCGTCCGGCAGGCACAGGAACGCGACGTCGGCCGCGTTCAGCAACCGCGCCCGTTCGGCCGCGTCCTTGCGCTTGTCCGCGTCGATGCGCAGCACCTCGATGTCGGCGCGCTGCGCCAGATATTCATTGATGCGCAGTCCGGTCGTGCCTTCCTGCCCGTCCACATACACCGCGTACTTCATCGCCGCTCCTGCAAAATCCGCTGCCTTCAAAAGAAGCGCGCAGCATAAGGCCAATCGATGTCAACGCACCCCGCCTCTCCCAATGACCTCGACCCCTCGACCGCCATGGACCGGCCGGTCTACCTGCTGCCGGGCTGGCTGAACTCCGACCCGGCCCACTGGCAAAGCGAATGGGAACGCCGCCACGGCGATCACCGCGTCGAGCAGAACGACTGGGAATGGCCGCGGCGCGGCGACTGGATGGCACGCCTGGACGACGTGCTGCAGCAGGACACGCGCCTGGCGCGCCAGCCAGCGCTGCTGGTCGCGCACAGCCTGGGCTGCCAGCTGGTGGCCGCCTGGGCCGACCACTCGGCGCACACGCGGCGCGTCGCCGGCGCGCTGCTGGTGGCACCGCCGGACACGGAGCGGGACGACACCCCGCCCCAGCTCCACAACTGGCGCCCGATCCGCCGTCCGCGCCTGCCCTTCCCCGCCATCGTGGTGGCCTCGAGCGACGACCCCTTCTGCCGCGCCGAACGTGCCGCCGGCATGGCCGCGGACTGGGGCGCGGAGTTCGTGCTCGCCGGTCCGCTCGGCCACCTGAACACGGCGTCAGGCCTCGGGGCCTGGCCGGAGGGCCGCGCGATGCTGCGGCGTCTGGTCGATTGAAAGCCGCCGGCCGCTGACGACACCGACGGCCATCGCCCGACATCGGACTGATGTCGCCGGCCGGCCGCATCCCCGCCACCGAATCGCAGACAATCCCGCCCCATGGTGACAAAGAAACCCAAGGGCCTGGGCATGGGCCTGGAGGCCCTGCTGGGGCCCAAAGTGAGCGACGCCCCCGCCGTGCGCGAAGGCGAACCCGGCATTCTGCCGCTGGCGCAGATGCAGGCCGGCAAGTACCAGCCTCGCACCCGCATGGACGAGGGCTCGTTGTACGAGCTGGCCGAGAGCATCAAGGCGCAGGGCATCATGCAACCGATCCTGGTGCGCCCGATCGCGCCCAACGGTGCCGTCCGCTACGAGATCATCGCCGGCGAGCGCCGCTTCCGCGCCGCCAGGCTGGCCGGTCTGGCGGAGGTGCCGGTGCTGGTCAAGCCGGTGCCGGACGAGTCCGCCGCCGCGATGGCGCTGATCGAGAACATCCAGCGCGAAGACCTCAACGCCCTGGAAGAAGCGCAAGGCCTGAAGCGGCTGGTCGACGAGTTCGGCCTGACCCACGACCAGGCCGCGCAGGCGGTCGGCCGTTCGCGCAGCGCGGCGTCCAACCTGCTGCGCCTGCTCAATCTGGCCGAGCCGGTCCAGAACATGCTGATGGCCGGCGACATCGACATGGGCCATGCGCGCGCGCTGCTGTCGCTGGACGGCGCGCACCAGATCACCAGCGCCACCGAGATCGCGGCCAAGAAGCTCAGCGTCCGCGAGGCCGAGAAGCTGGTGCAGCGCCAGCAGGGCGCGGGCCGCCAGGCACCGCTGCTGCGCGTGAAATCCGCCAAGAGCCGCGACGTGCTGCGGCTGGAGGAAGAGCTGTCGGACCTGCTGACCGCGCAGGTCGAGATCCGCGTCAAGAAGAAGACCAAACGCGGCGAGCAGGGCGAGGTCGCGATCAATTTCAGCTCGCTCGACGAGCTGAACGGCTTGCTGCAAAAGCTGCGCCGGGACGACGCCGACACCTGACCGTCCCTTGACGGTCAACGTTGATCCACCGCCGCCGAACCGACGTACAACGAGTCATCTTGCACGCCGATGTCGGGGTCGTCTCGTGCGTATTTCCCACAGGTGGGGGACCGTCAACTCGGGCGCTTCACAGACGTTGAACAAGGGAGTACAAGGGTCATGTCTTGCTACCTCGCCCGGTCGATGGGCGTAGCATGACCGACCAAATCCGCACCGGCATCGCGGTTGTCCAAAAAGACATTTCACACCGGTCGGAACTTGGACCAGCATAGGCTGGCCGTTTGCTGAGATCACGCTGAGCTCGGAAAGCTCTGATGACGCCTTGAGTCATGGACGTCGCCAGAACTTCCTGGACGAAGCGGTGCCCGTCGTCGCACGGACGCACGCTTCGCCTCCCCACGAACTACTCTGGAGGTCAGCATGGATGTGATCAGCCATTTCGCGGCACGCTACGAACGCGGCAAGGTCGAGGAACTCACGTTGGAGGAGTACCTCGACGAGTGCAAGCGCAACCCTCTCGCTTACGCCACCGCCCCCGAGCGCATGCTCAAGGCGATCGGCGAGCCGCAGATGCTGGACACGCGCAACGACTCGCGGCTCTCGCGCATCTTCCAGAACAAGGTCATCAAGATCTATCCGGCCTTCGCCGAGTTCTACGGCATGGAGGACGCGATCGAGCAGGTCGTCAGCTACTTCCGCCACGCGGCGCAGGGGCTGGAGGAAAAGAAGCAGATCCTCTATCTGCTGGGCCCCGTGGGCGGTGGCAAGAGCTCCATCGCGGAGCGGCTCAAGCAGCTGATGGAGCAGGTGCCGTTCTACGCGCTGAAGGACAGCCCGGTGAACGAGAGCCCGCTCGGCCTTTTCGACGTGGTCGAGGACGGCCCGCTGCTGGAGCGCGAGTACGGCATCCCGCGCCGCTACCTGAACCGCATCCTCAGCCCGTGGGCGGTCAAGCGGCTCGATGAATTCGGCGGCGACATCCGCAAGTTCAAGGTCGTCAAGCGGCTGCCCAGCGTGCTCAAGCAGATCGGCGTCGCGAAGACCGAACCCGGCGACGAGAACAACCAGGACATCAGCTCGCTGGTCGGCAAGGTCGACATCCGCAAGCTCGAGACCTATGCGCAGGACGATCCCGACGCCTACAGCTATTCCGGCGGCCTGTGCCTGGCCAACCAGGGCCTGCTGGAATTCGTCGAGATGTTCAAGGCGCCGATCAAGGTCCTGCATCCGCTGCTGACCGCGACGCAGGAAGGCAACTTCAAGGGCACCGAAGGTTTCGGCGCGATTCCGTTCGACGGCATCGTGCTGGCGCACAGCAACGAGAGCGAGTGGAAGACCTTCCGCAACAACAAGAACAACGAGGCCTTCCTCGACCGCATCTACATCGTCAAGGTGCCCTACTGCCTGCGCGTCAGCGAGGAAGTGAAGATCTACGAGAAGCTGATCCGCGGGTCCTCGCTCGCCGAGGCCAAGTGCGCCCCCGGCACGCTGAAGATGATGGCCCAGTTCGCCGTGCTGACGCGGCTGAAGGATCCGGAGAACTCCAGCGCCTTCAGCAAGATGCAGATCTATGACGGCGACAACCTGAAGGACACCGATCCCAAGGCCAAGTCGATCCAGGAGTACCGCGACTACGCCGGCGTCGACGAGGGCATGGCCGGCATCTCGACGCGCTTCGCGTACAAGATCCTGTCCAAGGTCTTCAACTTCGATTCGACCGAGGTCGCGGCCAATCCGGTCCACCTGATGTACGTGCTCGAACAGCAGATCGAGCGCGAGCAGTTCCAGCAGGAGGCCGAGCAGAAGTACGTCGGCTTCATCAAGGAGACGCTGGCGCCGCGCTATGCCGAGTTCATCGGCAAGGAGATCCAGACCGCCTACCTGGAAAGCTACAGCGAGTACGGCCAGAACATCTTCGACCGCTACGTGACCTACGCCGATTACTGGATCCAGGACCAGGAGTACCGGGACACCGACACCGGCGAGGTGTTCGACCGCTCGGCGCTGAACGCGGAGCTGGAGAAGATCGAGAAGCCGGCCGGCATCAGCAACCCCAAGGACTTCCGCAACGAGATCGTCAACTTCGTGCTGCGCGCGCGGGCCAACAACGCCGGCAAGAACCCGGCATGGACCAGCTACGAGAAGCTGCGCACGGTGATCGAGAAGAAGATGTTCTCCAACACCGAGGAGCTGCTGCCGGTCATCAGCTTCAACGCCAAGGCCAGCGCGGACGAGGCGAAGAAGCACGAGAACTTCGTCCAGCGCATGGTCGACAAGGGCTACACGCCCAAGCAGGTGCGGCTGCTGTGCGAGTGGTACCTGCGCGTGAGGAAGTCGAGCTGACAGCCCGCCCGCCCCGCGGTCCCGCTCCGGCAACGGCGGTGACCGCGGCAAGGGCGGCGGGGGCCTTCCGGCCCTTTGCGGCAAGGACGACAACCACCGAGGTCCCAGCATGACCAGCCTCCAACAAATCATCGATAGACGGCTGTCGGGCAAGAACAAATCGATCGGCAACCGCGAGCGTTTCCTGCGCCGGCACCGCGACCAGATCCGCGACGCCGTGCGCCGGGCCGTCGACAAGCGCGGCATCCGGGACATGGAGCGCGGCGAGGACGTGCACATCCCCAAGCGCGACCTGAGCGAGCCCGTGTTCAGCCATGGCGAAGGCGGCACGCGCGAGATCGTGCGGCCCGGCAACACCGAGCACATCAAGGGCGACCGCTTCGCCAAGCCGCAGGGCGGCGGCCAGGGCGGTGGCGGATCGCAGGCGAGCGACTCCGGCGAGGGCGAGGACGATTTCGTCTTCCACCTCAGCAAGGAGGAGTTCATGCAGATCTTCTTCGAGGACTTGGCGCTGCCCAACCTGGCCCGCACCACGCTGGCCGAGACGCCGGAGTACAAGACCGTGCGCGCCGGCTACGTCACCGACGGCACGCCGACCAACCTGCATGTCGTGCGCTCGATGCGCGGCGCGCTCGGCCGTCGCATCGCGCTGGGCATGGACAAGCGGCGCGAGCTGCATGAGCTGGAGACGCGGCTGCAGACGCTGCAACAGGAAGAGGACGCCCGACGGCCCGAGATCCAGGCGCTGCTGGCCGAGACCGAGGCGCGCATCGTGCTGCTGAAGCAGCGCCTGTCCAACATCCCCTTCCTCGATCCGATCGACCTGCGCTTCCGCAACCGCGTCAAGGTGCCTCAACCGACGACGCGGGCGGTGATGTTCTGCCTGATGGACGTGTCCGGCTCGATGGACGAGAGCCGCAAGGACCTGGCCAAGCGCTTCTTCATCCTGCTCTACCTGTTCCTGACGCGGCACTACGAGAAGATCGACGTGGTCTTCATCCGCCACCACACGCAGGCGCAGGAAGTCGACGAGCAGAACTTCTTCCACGCCACCGAGACGGGGGGCACCGTCGTCTCCTCGGCGCTGGTCATGATGGAAGAGATCATCCGCGCGCGCTACCCAGCGAGTGACTGGAACATCTACGGCGCCCAGGCCAGCGACGGCGACAACTGGCATCACGACAGCGGGCGCTGCCGCGAGCTGCTGGCCGACAAGATCCTGCCGCTGTGCCGCTACTACGCCTACGTGCAGGTGGCCGAGGCCGAGCAGAACCTCTGGGAGGAATACGCCAAGCTGGCGGACGAGACACCGCGCTTCGCGATGCGCAAGGCGGTGGACGTGGCCCAGATCTATCCGGTCTTCCGCGACCTGTTCAAGAAGGAAGGGGTGAGCGCGTGACGGCGCCGCTCCCGGAGGGTATCGACATGAGCAGCCTGGAGAATCGCCGCAACGTCGGCATCGGCGTCGGCCAGAACGAATACGGCGGCCGCCGCGTGCGCCCGCCGCTGACCCGGATGCGGCCGCTGGAGCGCCGTCCCGACCAGCCGCTCCCCTCGCCCAGCGACTGGACCTTCGAGCTGATCGAGCAGTACCACGAGGTCATCCGTCAGACCGCCGAGCGCTACGGCCTGGACACTTATCCGAATCAGCTGGAGGTCATCACCGCCGAGCAGATGATGGATGCCTACGCCTCGGTCGGCATGCCGGTGAACTACCGGCACTGGAGCTACGGCAAGGAGTTCATCGCCACCGAGCGCAACTACAAGCGCGGCCAGATGGGCCTGGCCTACGAGATCGTCATCAACTCCGATCCGTGCATCGCCTACCTGATGGAGGAGAACACGATGGCGATGCAGGCGCTGGTGATCGCGCATGCCTGCTACGGCCACAACAGCTTCTTCAAGAACAACTACCTGTTCCGGATGTGGACCGACGCGTCGTCGATCATCGACTACCTGGTCTACGCGAAGAACTACGTCCACGAATGCGAGCAGCGTTTCGGCCTGGACGCGGTGGAGTCGACGCTGGACTCCTGCCACGCGCTGATGAACCACGGCGTCGACCGCTACCGCCGGCCGGCCAAGCTCTCGCTGGCGCAAGAGCAGGCGATGCACAAGGACCGCGAGGCCTATGCACAGCGCCAGGTCAACGACATGTGGCGCACCCTGCCCCGCCGGCCCGAGGACGAGGCCAAGGCCGAGGAGAAGCGGCGTTTCCCCGACGAGCCGCAGGAGAACCTGCTGTACTTCATCGAGAAGAACGCGCCCTTGCTGGAGCCGTGGCAACGGGAGATCGTGCGCATCGTCCGCAAGATCGCGCAGTACTTCTATCCGCAGCGGCAGACGCAGGTCATGAACGAAGGCTGGGCCACGTTCTGGCATCACAAGCTGCTCAACACCATGTACGACGACGGCTACCTGTCGGACGGCATGATGATCGAGTGGTTGAAGTCGCACACCAACGTCGTCGCGCAGCCGCCGATGGCGCAGATCAACCCGTATGCGCTGGGCTTCGCGATGTACACCGACCTCAAGCGCATCTGCGAGCAGCCGACCACCGAGGACCGCGAATGGTTCCCCGCCATCGCCGGCACCGACTGGCTGCCGACGCTGGATCACGCGATGCGCAACTTCAAGGACGAGAGCTTCGTCGCCCAGTACCTGAGCCCGAAGCTGATGCGCGACTTCCGGCTGTTCTCCATCCTCGACGAGGAACACCAGTCGGAGTACGAGATCTCCGCCATCCACGACGAGCAGGGCTACCAGCACGTGCGGCAGGCGCTGTCGCGGCAGTACGACCTGTCCACGCGCGAGCCCAACATCCAGGTCTGGAACGTCAATCTGCGCGGCGACCGCTCATTGACGCTGCGCCACACGCAGCATCAGGACCGGCCGCTGCACGACGCGGCGCAGGAGGTGCTGAAGCACGTGGCGCGGTTGTGGGGGTTCGGTGTGCAGCTCGAAAGCGTCAACGCCCGCGGCGACGTCACGCGGCGCTGGAGCGTGCCCGCGCCACAGCATTGATCGACTGGGTCCATCGAACTCAGCCGAAGATCTTCCCCGGATTCATGATGTTGCGCGGATCCAGCGCTGCCTTCAGCGCACGCATCTGATCGACGGCGCCCTCGCCTGCTTCCTGGAGCAGGAAGCGCTGCTTGTGCAGCCCGATCCCATGCTCCCCGGTGCAGGTACCTTCCAGCGCGATCGCCCGCGCGACCATCCGCGCGCTGAGTTGCTCCGCGGTTGATCGCTCGTCCGGGACGGCCGGATCGATCAGATATCCCATGTGGAAGTTGCCGTCGCCGACGTGGCCGACGATGAAGTACGGCAACCCGCTCGCCTCCACCTCCTCCACCGACGCGTTGATCGATTCCGCCAACCGCGAGATCGGCACGCAGGTGTCCGTCGTCACCGCGCGGCATCCGGGCTTCATCTGCAGCGCGGACAGGTAGGCGTGATGGCGCGCCGTCCACAGCCGGGTGCGGTCCTCGGGCGTGGTCGCCCATTCGAAGCCGGTGCCGCCATGGTCGGCGGCGATTTCCTGCACCACCGCAGCCTGCTCGGCGACGCCGGCATCGGAGCCGTGGAACTCCATCAGCAGCATCGGCGCCTCGCGCAGCGTCAGCTTGTCGTGCCGGTTGACCGCGCGCACCGCGTGCGCGTCGAGCAACTCGCAGCGCGCGATCGGCACGCCCATCTGGATGATGGCGATCGTCGTCCGCACGGCCGCGTCGATCGTCTCGAAGGAACAGATCGCGGCCGACACCGCCTCCGGCAACGGATAGAGCCGCAGCGTCACCTCGCAGATCACGCCCAGCGTGCCCTCGCTGCCGACATACAGCCGCGTCAGGTCATACCCGGCGCTGCTCTTGCGCGCCCGCGAGCCGGTCCGGATCAACCGGCCGTCCGGCGTGGCCACCGTCAGCCCCAGCACGTTTTCCTTCATCGTCCCGTAGCGGACCGCGTTCGTGCCGCTGGCACGCGTCGCGGACATCCCGCCGATCGACGCATCCGCGCCGGGATCGATCGGAAAAAACAGGCCTTGATGGCGAACCTCGGCATTGAGCTGATTCCGCGTCACGCCGGCCTGCACCGTCACGGTCAGGTCCTCCGCATTGACGCGAAGGATCCTGTTCATCCGCGACACGTCCAGGCTGACGCCGCCCTGCACCGCCAGCAGATGGCCTTCCAGCGAGGTCCCCGCGCCGTAGGGAATCACCGGCACGCGATGTTCGTTCGCCAGCGTCAGCACCGCGGCCACCTCTTCGTTGTTCTCCGCGAACACAACCGCCTCGGGCGGCGGCACGTCGAACGGCGATTCGTCGCGGCCATGTTGTTCGCGCAAGGCCAGGGCCGTGCTGCAGCGGTTGCCCAAGCGCGCCTGCAGGGCCTCCAGCATCGCCACGGGCATCGGCCGCGGCGCGTAGTCGGGCAAGCCGTGGCCGAGTGGATCGGCGCTGAAATCTCGAGGCGCGTTCATCGGTGTCTCCTGATGGCTGGCCACGGCCGGCGCGGCGCGGGCGGCGGGTCCGTTGGGTGGCCGTGCTTGTCGATCGATTCTAGGAAGCACCGTCGCAGCTTTCGCTTTCATCCTCGCGCTTGCGCCGCGACCCGCACAGTGACAGCATGGATCCATTGCGCGCATCGCCGCGCGAACAGAGGAGACCGCCATGTCCCATCTGTGGTTATGGACCGTCTGGGCCGCGCTGCTCGCGATGCTGGTCGTCGCCAGCCTGCGCATGGATTGGTTGAAGGTCTGGTGGATGGACCAACTCCGCCACCTGCCCGGAAGCCCCGATCCGGTCGACATCGATCCCGGCATGCCCGCGGGATCCGCCGCCCGAACCGCCGATGGCGGATCGCGGCCACCCCCTCGTCATCCGCCGCGGCCGGTGGGCATCCCACGCCCGGCGTTGCACGAGGCGCACGGCCACGCCGCCGTGCTGACGCATCACCGGCCGGCCTTCCATCGCAGCGGCCGCCGTCATTGAGGCGAGAGGAAACGTCACGGCGTTTCCCTGACCGCGGGTTATCGCGTCGAGTTGCGGCAAGATGCCAGGTTTGCACTTCCAGCAGCCCGCGCGGCATCCGTCATGGCCAATCGACTTTCCCAGATCGCGACCCGCACCGGCGACGACGGCACCACCGGCCTCGGCGACGGTACCCGCGTGCCCAAGGACCATTTGCGCGTCCAGGCGATGGGCGACGTGGACGAACTCAATTCGCAGCTCGGCGTGTTGCTCGCCGAACCGCTGCCCGACAACGTCCGCGACCTGCTGATCACGATCCAGCACGAGCTGTTCAACCTCGGCGGCGAACTCTGCATGCCCGGCTACAGCCTGCTGAAGGAGGCGGCCGTGCTGCACCTCGACCAGGCGCTGGCCGACCACAACGCCGCCTTGCCCCGTCTGGCTGAGTTCATCCTGCCCGCGGGCACCCGCAGCGCCGCGATCGCGCATGTGTGCCGCACCATCGCCCGCCGCGCCGAACGCGCCGTGGTCACCCTGGCCGCGCACGAGACGATCAACGTGGCGCCGCGTCATTACCTGAACCGCTTGTCCGACCTTCTGTTCGTGCTGGCGCGCGTGCTCAACCGCGCCAATCTGGATGGCAAGGGGGGCGACGACGTCTACTGGAAAAGCGAACGGCTGGCGCGCTACGAGGCGGCGGAGGCCTCCCAAGGGCCGGAAGACACGCCCTGAGCCCCGATCGCGTCGGTCAGGCGGGTAGCCCCGCCGCCGCGCTCGTCAATCGCCTGGCGTAGGCCTCCCGCAACCACGGCGGCGACTGCACCTCGACCTGCCCGGCGTGCCGCAGCAGGTCCATCAGCAGCTCGGTCGCGTCGACGAACGGCAGCTCCAGCCGCCAGCGGCCATCGGGCAGCCACTCGCTGCGCTGCGCGGGATGCCATTCCTCGCTGGATACCCAGGCGGCGGTCTGCTCGCTGAAGATCAGCGTCGCCCATTGCGGATCGCCCCCGGCGAAGATGCCGTAGCCCTGATCGAGCTCGTCCTCCAGCTCCTTCAGCGGCAGGCTGCGGGCCGCCTGGCCGTCGAGGACTTCCGCCGTCTCCATCGCATCGAGCGCGAACCGCCTCAGCCCATCGCTGCCATGGCACCACGCGTCCAGGTACCAGGTGTTGCGGTAATGCACGAGGCGCTGCGGCGACACCTCGCGCTCGCTGACCGATCCGCCGCCCGGTCCCCGCTTGCGATAGCGCAGCCGCAAGCGGGCTCGTTTCACGACGGCGCTGCCCACGGTCTCGAAGTGCTCCGACGGCACCCGGCGCCGCGCGGTCGAGATCAGCTTGATGCGCCGCGTCATTTCCTGTGCCTCGGCCGCGTCGCCGCCCAGCATGCCGGTCAGCTTGTCCAGCATCGGTTGCAGGTGGCGGCTGAGCAGGCCGTTCTCGTCGAGCCCGGCCATCATCTGATGCATCGTCAGCAGCGCGTGCAACTCCTTCTCGCTGAACCAAACACCCGGCAACTCGTGCCGCTGCCCGCGCCATTGCTGGCCGAATCGGTAGCCGTTCTCGGCGGCGTCGTACTCGATGGGCGCATCCATCCGCTCACGCAGGTATTGCAGGTCGCGCTTGAGCGTGGCCGGAGACACCTCCAGCAACTCCCGCATTTCCGCGAAGCTCACGCAGCCGCGGCTGCGAATCAGCATTTCGATCTTGTAGAAGCGCTCGGTACGGTCCACGGCGACCCTCCTGACAGATTTGGGTCAGTCACGGCCACTTTCCGCTGACCCAAATTGGTGGTGGCTCATTCTATGAGCTACTTGGATCGAATACTTGATCCCAAGCCTGAATCACCAGCCGCCATCCCGGCGTCTTCAAGGAGAGTCCCATGGTCGCCACGATCCACCGCACCGCCGCCGACATCCACGTTCAGCAACTGGCCCTGCCCATGGTTGCCCTGGCCGAGGACGGACGGGCGCTCAGGGACAAGGTCGAGGACATCGCCCTGTCGAGCCACGAGCGTGTCGGCTTCGAGCTGGGCTGGGATTACGCGCACCATGGCCTGACGCCTCCCGTCGAGCAATTGTTCCGCCAGTCGCCGCTGCAACAAGGCTGGCAACTGGGGCGTTCGACCTTTGGCGCGCGCACCCTGAAATCGCATCGGCACACACAGCTGTGGCTGTCGCTGCGACTGCACGCCTGGCAGCGGGGTCGCAACTTCGAGACGCTGCTGGTCACGCCCAACTACCTGCAGCAGTTGGACACGAGCCACTGCCCGATCAGCCGCCTGCCTCTGAACGACGAGGCGGCTCATCCACAACTGCGCTCCATCGACCGTGTCCGCGACGACGCGGGATATGCCGCTGGCAATCTGGCGCTGATCAGCCATGCGGCCAACACCGCGAAGGCCGATCGCAGCTGGCAGCAAGCCTGGGCGATGGCGCAAAGCCTGCGGCAGGGGCCGATGACGATGGCCGGCGGCCTGAATGCCGAGGCCTGGGAGCGCATGGCGATCCTGGCGAGCTTCGTGACGCCGATGTCGCATGAGCTCGCGGCTCAGTTGCCGATGCTGGTCCTGCCGCCGAACCGCTTGCGCCTGTTCAACCCGGTTCAAGCCTTGCAGGCACTCGTCACGCGTCAACTCGCGACGCCGGGTTGGAGCCAGCGCCTGACGCGTCTGGAAGCGCTGATGGCGCCTCAACAACGCGCCGACTTCTCGCGTTTCCTGCTGGCGCTGGTGCCGCGCGTGCTGCGCAGCCAGTCGCTCACCGATCCGGTGGAGATCCGTTGGGCGCTCGAAGATGCCTGGCGCGATGCGCTGCTGCAAAAACGCTGGACGCGCTTCGCGCAACAACTGACCCCGGCGCAGGCCGAGACGCTGGTGCAGCGCGCCGCCAACAAGCGCCTGAGCAATGTCCGGGTGCAAAACCACGGCCCGGCCGCGACCGATGGGTGGGCGTTGGAGCGTCAGGGATTTCGCGCCGCCGCCTGATTCGAGGCGGCGATCGCGGGAAGTCAGCCAGGTATGCCCACGTGCAGCTTCTCCAGGCCGCCGTTCTGGTCCTGCAGCGCGACGTGATAACCCTGTTCCACGAACCAGTTGGCCCAGTTCCTGGCGAGGGTCTTCTCCGGCAACCAGGGGCCCGTCTTGTCCATGTGGACGCGATTGCCTCGGCGTTCGTAGAACACCACGCGCCACATGTTGGTGGGGATGCGATCGTGAAAACTACCCATAAGCGATCGCGGAATCTATCAAAGCAACATGTCGCGACGGGAGGGGGGCAACACCTGGAACCATGACGAAATCGCCTGGACCGTGCAGAGTTCCCGCGCCGCCTTGCTGCGACTGTTCGCAGACCATTCCAACAGCACCATGTCGTCGCACAAGAGCGTCTTCGCACCGCCTTGCAGCGCAAGCTCGATCAACGGCCGATGGTGCTCGGCCACCTTGGCGATGCGTGCGCCTCGGAGGGGTTTCACGACCTCCGCATAGGGCAGGAAATCGGCCAGCAACTCCTGCTGCTGATCAGCCGGCAGCGCCAGACGCGGATAGGCCAATGCGCACATCAGCGTCGATGCCAGATCGGGACTCACCAGCGGCCGAATGACCCCCTGCTGCCAGGCTCGACGCAGACCCAGGGCCTCGCCGCCGGAACGCAGCAACGCGCGCAGGATCAGCGCCGGATCGATCACGACACGCTCGGGCGCGCCGGAGGTCGAACGACGGCTCATGCGGAGGTCTTGGCCGCGGGTTTCGTCCTGACCTTGGCAGCCTTCGACGGCGCCTTGCGCGCCGGCTTCAGCGGCTTCGCCTTCGCCGCCACCCTGGCCTTGTTGCCGGCCTTGGCCTCGACAGGCTGGCGAGCCCACGCCAGCGCCCGATCGGCCAGGTCGTCACCGAGGTCCAGCTCCGCCAGCTTGGCCCGCACCGCGTCGCCGCGCTGGATGCGTACCGGCGTCAGCAACACCTGACCCGCCTGCAACTGGACCTCGAAGTACTGCACGGGGCCGAGGCGATCGGTGACGCTCTTGGGCAGCGTCAATTGATTCTTGGAAGTGAGCTTGGCCAGCACGGAAAAAGGGACCTGCGTGAACGAAAGGACAGTCGTCGAAAGGACGGACTTGGCCGACGCCGAAAAGCACGAAAGGCCGCCTCACGGCAGCCTCTCGTTCCGTCGCGAGGACTCAGACCAGCGAGCGCTGCAGGCGCAACTGCTCGAGCGGCTTGCCTTCGACGTCGACGGCCTTGACGCTGTCGGACTCGGCCAGGAAACCGGCCAGCTCGAAGAAGCGCATCGCTCGCGCATTGTTCTTGTAGGTCCACAGCGTGACGCGGGTGCAGCCTTCTTCGTGAAGACCTTCCTGCGCGGCCTCGACCAAGGCCTGGCCGACACCCTTGTCCCAATGGGACGGCGATGCGTACATGGCCCAGATCTCGCCGGTCGTGGACGGCGTGCCCTTGTCGCGGGAACGATCGAAACCGACGAAGCCCATGACTTCGTTGTCGAGATGCGCGACCAGCACTTGCGGCTCGCACATGTTGATGGCTTCTCGCCAGTACGCCTGGCGTTGCGTGACCGACAGCCCGTTGAGGGCGGCGTCAGGCCAGAACTCCTTGTACGCATCCTGCGCGGAAGTCACCTGGATCTGGGCGATGGCCTTTGCATCACGCAGAGTGGCCGGGCGAACCTGAATACTGGACATACCTAAGAGCAAATACGAAACAGGAAAGCGCGAGATTGTCCCAGCCAAAGCGGCCAAACGGGCATCTTGACAGTAATTGATTTGCTGATCCGGTTTTGATGCGCCGCCGCGATCGACCACACGTGCCGTTCGCGATGAGGACTATCAGACCAGGGACTCCTGCAAATGACGGCGCACATCCCGCGCATAGCCGGTCGCCGCCTTGTGCCACATGGGCCTTGCCACGGCCTGCAATCGCAGCAGCAACTCATGTTCGATGCTCAGTTCACCGAGAAATTCGGCGAGTTCAACACCAATGTCGCGCTGCATCCGCTGCACCAATTGCGCCGTCGTCAACGCATCGGCCAGTGCCCGGTGCGCGCGGCCGTTGTCCGGCAAGGCGTGATATCGCGCCAAGGTGCCGAGCTTGCAGTTGGGCGATTCGGGATAGAGCCGGCGAGCCAGCTTCACGGTACATGCGAACTCGGGCGCGACCCGCGGCGCCACTTCCGCGCGCTCCAGCTCATGCAACAGGAAACCGCGATCGAACGCCGCGTTGTGCGCGACGAAACCGCAGCCGGCCGTGAACTCAGCCACCTCCCGCATGACCCGCGCCGCATCCGGCGCGTCTTCCAGCATCTCATTGCTGATGCCCGTCAGGCGTTCGATCATCGGCGGGATCCAGGCACCCGTGTTCATCAGGCTCTGGTACTGGCCGGCGATCGCGCCATCTCGCAGCAGGACGATGCCGATCTCGGTGGCCCGGCCGCCGCCTTGGGGCGAGTGGCCCGTGGTTTCGAAGTCGATGACGGCGATGGTGCGCTTCATGCGGAACGGCGGGCTGAGGACAGTGTTCGAGAAAGAAATCGGATAACGCCGGACGTCAGGCCGGCGCGTCAGGCTCGGGGTACTTCTTCGCGTTGAGGACCAGCTTGCGTTCGACCGCGTTGGGCACATCGACACCCGCTCGGTCCGCGATCTGCAGCAGGTACATCAACACATCGGCGATCTCTTCGCCAAGGTGCTCGCGGGTCGCGCCGTCGAGCTGCTGAGATTCTTCGGCGGTCATCCACTGGAAGATTTCCACCAACTCCGCGGCCTCGACGACCAGGGCCATCGCCAGGTTCTTCGGCGTCAGGTACGGGTCCCACTGGCGGGTCGCGGCGAAGCCGCGCAGTCGATGTTGAAGGTCGGCGATGTCCATGGGTCCGCAGTGTGCAAGTCCGTCGCATCCGGCTCAAGGTCCGTGTGCAAGGGTCGGGTGTTGCTGCAACGCGGCCGGGAATTTTCTCGCCTCTCTTTTCAACATCAGGGTTTTATATATCTCCTTAGTTGTCTTAGTAGAGGGGCCCCTTCGCTGTGGACAAGCCAAAATTCTTCAACTCTGACAATGACTTGTCGCGATCACAACGCTGTGTGCCGAGGGCTCGGAAGCGCATGCATGACATGACAACAAGCTTGGAAAATTCAAGCGCCCTGTGGACAAGCATGGAGTTGCCAGAAAGTTTTCCACAGCGTTGTTGGCTTTACAGCGCGACCGCTTTGCGAGTAGCGACCTGCCCATGTGAACAAGTCGCTCCCGGTGACCCGCGTTTCAGTCGATGCCGACGACCTTGTGCATCTGGATCGACAGACGCCACCGTGGATGGGCCATGCAGTAGGCGACAGCGGCCTTGGTGTTCTGCTTCTGCAGTACAGAGTCCATCGGCTGGAGAAAGAAGTAATCGAAGTCCAGGGCAGCGAACCGCTCCGGCATCGCCAGCGGCTGTGGATAAACCAGCTTCAGCTCGTTGCCCTTCGTCAGTACCAGCTCGGCATCGGCCTTGGGGCTGACGCAGATCCAGTCCAGTCCTTCGGGAGCGGGCTGGGTGCCGTTGGTTTCGACGGCGATCTCGAAGCCCAGCGCCTTCAACGCGGTGATCAACGGGCCGTCGAGTTGCAACAGCGGCTCGCCGCCGGTGCAGACGACATAGGGCTTGCCCGGCTGGTCCATCGGCCATTTCGCGGCGATGGCCTCGGCCAGCGCATCGGCCGACGCGAACTTGCCTCCGCCCTGCCCGTCGGTGCCGACGAACTCGGTATCGCAGAAGGTGCAGACGGCCGCGGCACGATCCTGCTCGCGGCCTGTCCACAGGTTGCAGCCGGCAAACCGGCAGAACACGGCCGCCCGGCCTGCCTGGGCGCCCTCACCCTGCAACGTGTAGAACATTTCCTTGACGGCGTAGGTCATACGGGGATCAGCTCCTCGACCGGGCCGTGGCTGACGATCGCCCCGCTGCCGCGGGTTTCGTAGAGGTCGACGCGCTCCAGCGGCGGCAACTGGGCCTTCGCGTGTTGCAGCACCCAGGCCGCGAGGCTCGCGGTGTCCGCGTCCGGCAGGCCGGCGAGCTCATGCAGCGGATGGTGGTCCATGGCCTTGTAGATCGGATCGAACAACTGCTTCACGTCGCTGAAGTCCATCGCCCAGCCGTGGACCTCGTCCAGCGGCGCGTTCAGGTGCAAGCGCAGCGTGAAGGTGTGGCCGTGGATGCCAGCCAGTGGATGACCATCGGGCGCGCGCGTCAGCTTGACCGCGCTGTCAAGGGTGAACTCCTTCCAGATCCGGTAGCGCTCGCCGTCGAAGTTGGCGCCGCTGGACCCGGTCTCGTAGACGGTGACCCAGCTCAGCTCCGGCAACTTCGGTTTCAGCCGCTCCCACAGCCAGGAAGAGATGAGCTCGCTGGTCGGATTGGACAGGCCCTCGATCTCGTTCAGGCACTGGTAGTTCAGCTGCGCATGGAACGGGGCCCAGAGGTCGTCGAGATGGTCGTAGTCGATGCTCAGGTCGCGTCCGCCGAGGTCCTGGTTGGCATGCAGGATCAGTTCGAAGCCATGACCGTGCATGCGGCCGCACTTGTGGCCCATCGGCACGTTGGGCAGCTGATGCGCGGCCTGGAAGCGATATCGGCGCCAGACATGGGCATGGCCGTTGGCGTCCAGGTCGACGCCGGAGTGCGCGGTGCTCTGGATGCCGACTTGCGTGATGCCGGGGACCTTGAACTCGGTCTCGAGGCGATGGCGGATCCAGCGGGCGACGTTTTCGTCGGTCGGCTGGGTGATGTGCTGGTTCAGCAGCGCGTGATCCAGCGGGGCGATGCAACGTTCCAGGCAATCACGCAGCGCATGCACTTCGGAGCCAGGGAACGGTGCCCAACCGTTGGGCAATTCGGCCCGCACCGTGGCCAGGTAGCTGTGGCCATGCAAGCCGCGGCTGCGATGTCCGGGCGGCAGCGCATCGATCTGGCAGGCCGACTCGAACCCCGCCGAAGCGGTGAACAGAGGAGAGGGAAAAGAAGACATCCCGAGAGTGTGACACGCTCGGTTTTCTTATTCCTTTGTATTGAATATCTCTCTGGTCGTAATGGTAGGTGTTGGCCACTTTCTGTGGATAACCGCTGTTTGATGTTTGGCATCAACGACTTGCGAACGGTTCAACCCTGTGTGGCGAACCCATGGGAACGCGGGAGCGTTCGATAACAACTTCGCCGGACGCGATTCCGATGTGGACAACCTGCCTGTTGTTCCGCGAGCGTCCCCAGGTCTGTGCACAGGGCCCGCAGCGGCCTTTCCGAGCGGTCGAGGCGAAAAAAAGCCCCGCGTCGGCGGGGCTCTCCACAGGGCTGATGGGCGCTTTCGGCGCCTATCGTTCAGCGCTTGTCCGGCCAGATGGTTTCCAGCAACTGCGCCAGGCGCGCACCGCCCTTGATGACGTTCTGGCGGGTCTGTTCCAGGCTGCGCGCGTCGTAGTTGGACGGCGGCGTCGCCATCCAGCGCGGGCCGCGCAGGCTCTGCTGACGCGCGCCGAAGGTCATGCCGTCGAACGCGTCGCGCGCGCCCAGCAGCGATTCGCTGGCCCACTGGATCGGCCAGTCATCCGGGTTGCCGGTGGCCGGCGGCACGTCCTTGGCCTGAGCCGGCATCGCGGCGAGCTGCTCCGCGCTCAGCTTGCCGGGCAGACCGTCCCAGTACGCGTGCAGGTTGCCGCCGGGCGTGCCGTCCGGACGCGGCAGCGTGATCGCGTTGCCGCCGACGGTGTGCGTCAGCGCATCGGCGCCTTGCGTGTCCGGGTCGTAGGACTTGCCGTCCGCGTCCAGGTACAGCGACCCCATGTGCAGCGGCTGATGCATGTCGCCCAGCGAATGCACGACCAGCGCCAGCGCGTCGCGCTCGGTGAAATCCATCGGCGGGGTCTGCTTGCCGGTGCGCAGCACCAGGATCGCGGCGCGCAGCGCGGGCACGATGTCGTGATCGCTGGTGCCGATGGCGCCCGGCACGTACTTGCCGCGCTGGATCGCGACATTGGCGTAGTGGTACTGCTTGTTGCAGGACTCCTCGCCCGGCTTCGGCTTGCATTGCTCGAAGTTGCGCTGCACGTAGTCGCGCATGCGGGCTTCCTCCTCGGCGTTGTTCTCGAAGACGGCGCACTCGGCGAAGCGGCCCGTCACCGCGTACTTGAAGCCATTGCCGGTATCGATGCCCTTGACGCAGTCATCCCACACGGCGATGTCGCGCAACGAGACGTTGCTGAGGATGCGCTTGACCTCGACCTCGGCGCGATGGCCCTTGATCAACTGGGCGGCGATCTCGCCGACGGTGTTGTGGCCGACGGCGCCGAAGCCGAAGGCCTGACCGCAGCAAGCGGCCAGCAGCGACAACGCGGCGACGCCGCGCGCAAACGATTTGGTCATGACAGGTAACCTGGTCTGGGACGATGCGCCGGCGGCTCCGCCGGCAGGGGATGCCGGATTGTGCATGGCGCTTCATGACAGTCAGCGGGGGCTTATGCGGAGGCCGCATGTCCATTCATGCAGCCCTTCGTTCGGCAAATGAGCGCCCTTCCCTAAGCTGATCAACATCTTTCAGGGAGCGATCCACATGAGCATCACCGCGATCAACGTCCGCAACCAATTCCGCGGCACCATCAAGGAAATCATCGAGGGCCCGGTCGTGTCCGAGGTCGACGTGCAGACCGCCGCCGGACTGGTGGTCACGTCGGTCATCACCACCCGGTCGGTGAAGGAGCTGCAACTGACGGTCGGCAAGGAGGTCGTCGCCCTGGTCAAGTCGACCGAGGTCTCGATCGCCACGCTGTGAGGAGCTCGCCATGGCGCTTTATCCCCATCGCGCCGCCCAACGCAGCGGCGGTGCCGAACCCCGTCTCCTGATCATCCCCGGGCTGCACGACAGCGGCCCCGCGCATTGGCAGAGCTGGCTGGAGCAGCAGTACCGCGACGCGCACCGCGTGCGGCAGCGCGACTTCAGCCATCCGGACCTCGAGCGCTGGTCCGAGCGCATCCAGGCGCGCCTGGACAACGCCGGCGATGGCGAGTGGATCGCCGTGGCGCACAGCTTCGGCTGCCTGGCGCTGGCGCATCACCTGCAAAGAAATCCGGATTCGCCGGTGCGCGAGGCGCTGCTGGTCGCGCCCGCCGAGCCCGACAAGTTCGGCCTGGCCGAGAGCCTGCCCCATCAGCGCCTGGGCCGCCCCACCGCGCTGATCGCCAGCCAGAACGACCCGTGGATGAGCGCGGCCAGCGCCCTGCGCTGGGCAACGCGCTGGGGCAGCAGCTACAGCAACATCGGACTGGTGGGCCACATCAACTCCGAGGCCGGTTTCGGTCCGTTCCCGCTGGCCAAGCGATGGGTCGAGGCGGCGCGCGCCCGTGCCGCCAGGGAGCGACGCCCGGAGCGGGCCAGCATCCTGGAATGGTCCTTCTCGATCTGACAAGACCCGCGGCCTTGGCGTCACGGCTCCGAAAGATCGCGCCGACTTTCAAGCACCGTTTGAAATAGGTTCAATCGTTTATCGCTTTTTTGAAAACGGGCGATGCGCAAGACTCCGCCGCATCCCTCACCCGAGGCCTTCGGGCCGATCAAGGAACGACGAATGACGATCCATCGCTCAACGACATCCACGAAGCCTGCACGGGCCGCCGCCGCCACGGTGTTGCTCGCGTTGCTGACCACGCTGGCGGCCCCGGTCCTGGCGCAGAAGACGGGCGACCTCGAGGTCGTCGCCGAACTTCCCATCCGCCCGGGCAACGTGACGCCGGGCCCGGCCGGTCGGGTGTTCGCCACGGTCCATCCGCTCGGGGCGCCCGCCGACGCGCAACTGATCGAGATCACCGGCAAGGACAGCTACAAGCCGTGGCCGACGCCCGCGCTCCAGCGCGGCAAGGACGCCGCCAGCGACGACCGCATCGACACGCCCTTGGGCATCACCTACGACGGCCATGGCCGGGTGTGGATCGTGGACATGGGCTTGAACCTCGGCAAGACGCGCCTGTGGGCCTTCGACGCGGCATCGGGGCGCGAGCTCCACCGCATCGAGCTGCCGCAGAAGATCGCTCCGAAGGGGAGCTTCGTGCAGGACCTGGTGGTCGACGATGTCGCCGGCTGGGTCTACCTCGCCGACATCGCCGATCCCGGCCTGATCGCGGTCGAGATCGGCACCGGAAAAGCGCGGCGTTTCGGCGGCCATGCCGCGCTGAAGGCCGAGCCCGATGCCGTCATGGTGATCGGCGGCAAGCCCATCGAGTTCCAAGGCAAACCCGCCAGCGTCGGGGTCAATCCGCTGACGCTGTCGGCCGACCGGGAAACGCTTTTCTTCGGCGCGATGAACGGACGCAATTGGTATGCCGTGCCGGCCAAGCTGCTGAGGACCGGCGCCAGCGACGCGCGAATCTCCGCGTCGATCCGACGTGTCGGTCCCAAGCCGGTCTCCGATGGCGCCGCGACCGATGCGGCTGGCAGGCACTTCTTCACCAACGTGAACGAGGGCGGCATCGATGTACTCGACGCTCGCGGCCGGTTGACGCCCCTGGTCCGCGATCCGCGCCTGGACTGGCCCGACAGCGTGCACCTGAGCGATTCACCCTGGCTGTACGTCTCGGTGAACCAGCTCTACAAGACACCGGCCTTCACCGGAGGCGCCGATGCCGGACAACCGCCCTACCGCGTGATGCGGGTGTGGGCGGGCAGCTCGGCGCGTTGATCGGCGGGGACTGCGGGGAATCCCTGTCAGGGACGGGGAGTCTCGCGTCGGTCACGTTCCGGGGCTATGGTCGTCGTTCGATCGCACACGACCAACGATCCCAGGAGACACCGATGCCCTTCACCATCCGCCTGCACCGTGTCATCAAGGCCCCGCCGGAACGGGTCTTTCGCGCCTTCACCGACGCCGCCGCGATGTGCAAGTGGCTGCCGCCGCACGGCTTCACCGGCACCATGCATCACATGGACGCCCGGCCGGGCGGCAGCTGGCGGATGTCGTTCACCAATCTCTCGGCGGGCGGCCAGCATTCGTTCGGCGGCGAATACCTGGACTTCGAGCCCGGCGCGAAGCTGCGCTACACCAGCCGCTTCGACGACCCCAACCTGCCCGGCGACATGATCACGACCGTCGAGCTGCAGGCGGTCTTCTGCGGCACCGAAATGCAGGTCACGCAGGAAGGCATCCCGGACCTCATCCCGTCACAGGCCTGCTACCTCGGCTGGCAGGAGTCGCTGACCCTGCTGACCCAGTTGGTCGAGCCGGACATTCCGAACGGCTGATCGATCCACGAGGGGTCATCCACCCTTCGCCGCCCGGTGACAGGGGATGTCAGGCTCTCCGCGTTTTTGCGCGAAGAAATCCGGGGTTGCCCCCGAAGTCCGATGCCTGATCCGGATTGGCCGGCCACCCGTTTTTGAGCTTCGGCGTTTTTCGTGGTCCGGCGCGTTTCCGGATGGTTTGGGGCCGGGTCGAAGCTGTCAGCGGTTGTCAGCCTCTGCGCATTTTTCGCGGTCGATTTCCGTGAATTTCGGCGTTCCTGGCGAGTTGGCCAGGTCCTGGCGGCCGTCGATTCGGCATGAGAAAAATGCGTGGCATCGCCGTGTCACGGATAGCGAGGATCACGGCGATCGGAAATCCGTGATGAAGCGATGCCGTGAAGTAAGGAAACAAGGAATGCCATGGGCGCCGATGGAATCGAAGGCATCGACCCTCCATGAACCAGTGAGCGCCCCCGCTTATTCCGACGCCTTGTGAGGGCTGCCGCATGCCCCTAGCATCGCCGCCATGCATGTCTCCACGCGTTCCTTGATGCGATCTCTGGTGCGCCGCTTGATGCTGGCCGTTGGCTTGACGGCCGCAGTGTTGACGACGTTCGCGACATCGGCCCGGGCTCAGGCCTCCGCGCCCGATCGGGCGTCGACCGACGAGGTGCGGGTGCGGTTGATCGCCGCGTCCTCGCGGGTGTCGCCGGGGCAGACGCTGCTGCTGGCGCTGGAGCAACGCATCGCGCCGCATTGGCACACGTACTGGAAGAACCCGGGCGATTCGGGGCAGCCGACGAGCATCGAATGGACGTTGCCCGCCGGCGCGACCGCTGGAGAGATCCTCTGGCCGGCGCCGAAGCGCTTCGACGTCGGACCGATCACGAATTACGGCTATGAAGACCAGGCATTGCTGCTGACCGAGGTCCACCTGCCGCAAGACCTGACCCCGGGATCGATGGCGACGGTCAAGGCCGACGCGACCTGGCTGGTGTGCCGCGAGGAGTGCATTCCACAGCAGGCGACGCTGACGCTGGCACTGCCGGTGGGCGCCGTGGCGGTGGCTTCGCCCGAAGCGGCGCATCTGCAGGCGGCACGCGCGGCGTTGCCCGCGAAGGCGCCGTTCCCGGCGACCGCGCGCATCGATGGACAGATGCTCACCGTGGCATGGCCCGTCTCCGGATCGTCGGCGGTGAAGCAGGCGCTTTTCCTGCCGGCGGACTGGGGCCGCATCCAGCATGCGGCCAAGCCGGAGCTGGATCGCCAGGGCGAGGACTGGCGCCTGCGCATGCCCGTGGGCGAGCAGCCCGCGCCCGCCGGGCGATCGCTCGACGGGCTGCTGCTGGTCGATGGGACGGCCTGGCAGGTCAGCATGCCGGTCAGCGGCGTGGCGACGGTGCCTGCCCTGCCCGCGCGGCAAGCCGACGCGACGGCGGGAGCCGGCGCGTCCCCGAGCCAAACGAGCACGCCCGGCGATGCGGGCGCCGATGCGGCGCGAGTGGACCTGTGGGCGGCGATGGGCCTCGCGCTGATCGGCGGCCTGATCCTCAACCTGATGCCGTGCGTGTTCCCGGTGCTGGCCATCAAGGCGCTCGGGTTCCTGCATGGACAGCCTGGCGAGCATCGCCGGCAGGGGCTCGCCTACACCGCGGGGGTGCTGGTGGCGTTCGCGGCCTTGGCCGCGGTGCTGCTTGGGTTGCGAGGCGCGGGCGGCAGCGTCGGCTGGGGGTTCCAGTTCCACTCCCCGCTTTTCGTGATGCTGCTGGCGTGGTTGATGTTCGTGCTCGGTCTGTCGCTGATCGGCATGCTGCAGATCGGCGCCGGCTTCGCGGGCGTGGGGCAAGGGCTGGCGAGCCGCTCTGGCCTGTCGGGCAGCTTCTTCACCGGCGTGCTGGCGACCGTCGTCGCGACGCCCTGCACCGCGCCGTTCATGGGCGCGGCAATGGCATACGCGTTGGCGCAGCCGGCGCCGCAGCTGTTCGCGGTCTTCCTGTCGCTGGGCCTCGGATTGGCCCTGCCCTACCTCGCGCTGTCCTGGTGGCCCGCGCTGCAACGGCGCATGCCGCGACCCGGCGCCTGGATGGATGTGCTCAAGCAGGGGCTGGCCTTCCCGATGTTCGCCGCGGCGATCTGGCTTGTCTGGGTGCTGGCACAGCAGGCGGGTCCGCTGGGCGTGTTGCTCGCGTTGGTGGGCATGGCGCTGCTGGCCTTCGCGGCATGGTTGCGAACGGTCAGCCGGTCGGCCACCTTGCGGATGCGATGGACTGGCGGCGTGGCGGCGCTCGCGTCGCTGGGCGCGGCGGCGGCGTTGTTGCCGCTGTTGATGGGCGACGAGCAGGCGCTGTCTTCCAACGCTGGCGCGGCGGAGGCACGCGTTGGCGCGAGCCCGGCGGCCGTGTCGGAGGAGCCCTACTCGCCGGAGCGCCTTGCCCAACTGCGCGCGCAAGGCAAGCCGGTCTTCGTCAACCTCACCGCGTCCTGGTGCATCACCTGCCTGGTCAACGAGCGCGTCGCCCTGTCCACGGGCGAGGTGAAGAGCGCCTTCTCGACCCAGGGCGTGACCTACATGAAAGGCGACTGGACGCGCCAGGATCCGCGCATCACTGCGCTGCTGAAGCAACATGGCCGCAGCGGCGTGCCGCTGTATCTGTTCTATCCCGCCGGCGGCGGCGACGGCGTGCAGGTGCTGCCGCAGTTGCTCACCCCCGGCATCGTCACCTCGGTCCTGCGAGCCGGAGCCTCCTGAACCCGAGGCCAGCCAGCGCGCCGTCATCCCGCCCTCGCGACATGTCGTCGCGACCATCCCGTTGCCCCTTCGATAGGAGAAACCCGTCATGAACAAGCCGACGAAATTCGAGACCCGGTCCGGACAGCTGCTCGCGTCCGAGTCATCCGGCCAGGTGCCGCGTCCGGCGCTGTCGCGACGCGCGTTGATCGCCGGCGCGGCGCTGGTGGCGTCGATGGTCGCCGCCGGTGTCGCCCACGCGCAGGCGCAGATCGATCAGCCCGCGCCGGCCTTCAGCGCCACGACCGCCGACGGCAAGACCCTGACCCTGGACAGCCTCAACGGCAAGACGGTCGTCCTGGAGTGGACCAATCACGACTGCCCCTACGTCAAGAAGCATTACGGCAGCGGCAACATCCCGGCGCTGCAGAAGGACGCGACAGGCAAGGGCGTGGTGTGGCTTCAAGTGATCTCGTCCGCGCCGGGCCAGCAGGGGTATGTCGACGGGCCCACCGCGATCAAGCTGAACCAGGAACGTGGCGCGGCGCCGACCAACACGCTGCTGGATCCAAGTGGCCAGATCGGCAAGGCATATGGCGCGCAGACGTCGCCGCATCTGTTCATCATCAATCCGCAGGGCGTGCTGGTCTACAAGGGCGGCATCGACAGCATCGCCACCGCGAAGGTCGACGACATCGCCAAGGCGGACCCGTATGTGAAGACCGCGCTGAGAGAGCTGGCTGCCGGCAAGAAGGTCACGCAGGCCAACACGCGGCCTTACGGATGCTCGATCAAGTACGGCAGCTGACGCCACGCTGATCAGGCCAGGCCGCCGCTGGGGACGCGTCGCACGACGCTCGCCCCAGTCGAGGCGAGCGAGGCGGACCACGCCTGGCGCCGAGCACCACTCGCCATGCGCCATGCGCCATGCGCCATGCGCCATGCGCCATGCGGCGGGGCGATTGGCGGCGTAAGCCCCTGGCCGCCTGGGTGCATCGCCGCTGCTCGCCCACGGTGCCGGCGGACCTGAGGACAATCGCGCCTTTGAGCCCGTACCCTCGATGAGTTCCCAGCCGCCCGCCTCCGCCTCCGCCACCAGCACGACCGCCGCGTCCGCGGCCGCGCCTGCCCAACCGGTGGCACCGATGTCCCGCGCGTTGGTGCTGTTGCTGGCGATGGGCGCCGGCCTCTCCGTGGCGCCGCTGTATTACGCGCAGCCGATGCTGGGCCTGCTGTCGACGGAGTTCGGCGCCAGCGCATCGCAGATCGGCCTGATCCCGATGCTGACGCAGTTCGGCTACGCCATCGCGATCCTGCTGCTGTCCCCGCTCGGCGATCGCATCGAGCGCCGCCGGCTGATCGCCTACAAGAGCGCGGCGCTGCTGCTCGCGTTGCTGGTGGCCGCCGCGTCGCCCAACCTCGCCGCGTTGTGCCTGGCCAGCGTGCTGATCGGCGTGACCGCGTCGCTCGCGCAAGACCTGGTGCCGGCGGCGGCTTCGCTCGCGCCCGACGCGCAGCGCGGGCAGACGGTCGGCACGGTGATGACGGGTCTGCTGCTCGGCATCCTGCTGTCCCGCGTCGTCAGCGGCATGTTGGCGCAGGAACTGGGCTGGCGCTGGGTGTTCGGGCTCGCGGCGATCAGCGTGCTGGGGCTGGGCCTGGCGCTGCAGCGTGGTTTGCCCCGGATGCCGCCGGCCAGCCCGATGCCTTACGGCGAATTGCTGCGGTCGATGCTGACGCTCACCCGCCGCCACCCGGCGCTGCGCACCGCCGCAGCGACTCAGGCGTTGCTGGCGATCGGCTTCAGCGCGTTCTGGTCGACGCTGGCGGTGATGCTTCACCAGTCGATGAACCTGGGCAGCGCCGCGGCCGGTGCCTTCGGGCTCGCGGGTGCGGCCGGCGCGCTCGTCGCGCCGCTGGCCGGCCGGGTCGCCGACAAGCGCGGCGCTCGCGCCGTCATCCGGCTGGGCGCGACGCTGGTGCTGGTGTCCTTCGTCGCCATGGGCCTGCTGCCCGGCAATCTGTGGGTGCTGGTGGCGGGCACGGTGCTGTTCGACCTCGGCGTCCAGTCCTGCCTCGTCGCGCACCAGAGCATCGTCTATGGCCTCGAACCGCCGGCGCGCAGCCGCCTCAACGCGGTGCTGATCGGCGCGATGTTCATCGGCATGGCCACCGGCGCGTGGCTGGGCTCGGTGTCGCTGCAGGCCCTGGGCTGGCGCGGCGTGTGCGGACTGGCCGTGGTCACCTCGGCGATCGCGCTGTTCCTGCGCATCCGGGCCGATCGCGCCGATCGTGCAGCGACCCCCGCGACGGCGCGCTGACGCCGGATCGACGCGTCCCTTCGTCGACGGGCGTGTGCGGCGCGCCACGTGGCCGCGCGCAAGTGTCACTTTCTCCCGCTTCGTCGCGCTTTCGGCGCGAGCGTTGACGCTCCCTTGACGCGGGTCCGCCGCGCGTAACCGTTACAGTCGTCGCTCAACAAAGAGCGGACCGGATGACGGACAGAAGAGCGGGGGAGGCGGCACAGGCCGGCGCCTGGCAACCGGAACACACCCTCCACCAGGGGCGCCGGAGCGAAGTCGTCCGCGTTTCCGACGGACAAGGCGGCACCGCGCTGCTCAAGCGCCTGCGCGACGCCCGTCCCGATCCCGCCGCCATCGCCCGCCTGCGTCGCGAGCATGAACTCGCGCAGCGCCTCGATCCGGCCTGGATTCTTCGCCCGACGGCCTTCATCGACCACGAGCGCCGCCCCGCGCTGCTGCTGCCGGACCTCGGCGCCGAGACCCTGCGCCGTCGCCTGACCCGGGGCCTGCTGGACAACGACGCGCTGATCCGCATCGCGCTCGACCTGGTCGCCGCGCTGCAGCATCTGCATGGCCACGGCCTGATTCACCGCAACCTCGGGCCCGGCCAGATCCTGCTGCTGCCCGAGGCCGGCCGCGCGCCGGGCCGCGTGCTCATCGCCGATCTGGGCCTGGCCGCCGAGATCGAGCGCGAGCGCCCGCTGGTGCAGCGCGCCGAGCTGATCGAGGCCTCGCTGGCGACGCTGGCGCCGGAGCTCACCGGCCGCATGAGCCGCGACGTCGACTACCGGGCCGACTTCTACAGCCTGGGCGCGACGCTGCTGGAGGCGCTCACCGGCGCGCCGCCGTTCGAGATCGACGACCCGGCGCGTGCCGTGCACGCGCATCTGGCGCTGGCGGCGCCGATGGCGACGACGCGCAATCACCAGGTCTTCGCGCCGCTGGCGCGGATCGTCGCCCACTGCCTGCACAAGGAGCCGGAAGGCCGCTATCAAAGCCACCAGGCGCTGCGTCAGGACCTGCAGATCTGCCAGGCGGCGCTGGAACAGGGTCGTGGCCTGCCGGGCTTCGAGCCGGGCCGCGGCGATGCCGCCGTGCGCTTCCAGCCCAGCGGCCGGCTCTATGGTCGCGAAACGGCGCAAGCCCAGCTCGCGCAGGCCTTCGAGGACGCCGCGCAGGGATTCCCCGCCGGCGCCGGGCTGGTGGCCGTGGCGGGCTTCTCCGGCATCGGCAAGACCGCGCTGGTGCTGGCGGCGCAGCGCAGCCTGCTCGCGCAGCGCGGCCACTTCGCCGCCGCCAAGTTCAATCAGTACGGGCAGGACCGCCCCTATGGCCCGCTGCTTCACCTGCTGGCGCAGCGCGCCGCGCAGGTGCTGACGCTGCCGCCCGCGCAGCAGGCGGTCTGGCGCGAGCGGCTGCGCGACCGGCTCGGCGCCAACGCCGCCTTGCTGGCGCAAGCCCTGCCGGAACTGGCCCCGCTGCTGGACCTGGGCGCGCCGCTGATGCCGGTCGGTCCCGCGGAGGCGGAGAACCGCTTCCTGCGCAGCGTCAGCCAGGGCTTCGCCGCGCTGGCCCGCGACGGCGAGCCGCAGACGCTGTTCCTCGACGACTGGCAATGGGCCGACCGCGCCTCGCGCCGGCTGTTGCGGGAGTGCCTCAACGACGCCACGCTCCGCCACACGCTGATCGTCATCGCCTATCGCGACAACGAGATCCCGCCCGGTCATCCGATCGCGCAGGAGCTGCTCGAACTGCGCCAGCAACTCGGCGAGCGCTTCACGCCGCTGCGCGTGGGGCCGCTGGGTCTGGACGACACGCGTCGTCTGCTCGCCGACAGCCTGCGTCGCGATCCGGAGGCGGAAGACGCCGGGCTCGACGAACTCGCGCGGCTCTGCCAGACGCGCACGGCGGGCAACCCGTTCTTCCTGCGCCGCTTGCTGGAGGACCTGGTCCGCCGCGGACTGATTCACTTCGACGCGACATCGCAGCGCTGGGACCATGCGCTGGAACGCATCGCGGCGACCCGCACCGCCGACAACGTCGTCGCGCTGATGCTGCAGCAGCTGGAGCGCCTGCCCGATGCCACGCGCCAGGCGCTCAGCGTGGCGGCGCTGTTGGGCGCGGGGTTCGGTCTCGACAGCCTGACCACCGCGCTCGACGCGCCGGCCGAGCAGATCGCGTCGGACCTGCTGCCGGCCCTGCAGGCGCAATTGCTCGTGCCCGCGAGCGCGCTGTACCGCTACGCGCCGCAATTGCAGGGCCAATCGAGCGAGGCGGTCCGTTACGCCTTCGCGCACGACCGCGTGCAGGAAGCGGCGTTGCAGCGCATCGCCGCCGACCAGCGGCCCGCCCTGCAACTGCGCATCGGCCGGCTCCTGCGCGACGACCACCGCGCGGCGCGCCCCGAGGTGGCGTTGCCGTACACGGTGCTGCACCACCTGAACGCGGCCCGCATGCTGCTGCGGGACGACCGCGACGAAGCCGAGCGGCAGGCGCTGGCCGAGTCGAACGCGCAGGCCTCGCGGCAGGCGCTGGATGCCGCCGCCTTCGAGCCCGCGGCGGACTACGCGGAGCTGGCGCTCGAGCTGGCGCCGCGTGGCGGATCGCTGGCCGGCTCGCGCGCTGCATGGCTGCATCACGCCGCGCGGATGGCCTATCTGGCGGGTCGTCCGGCGCGCATGGATGCGCTGCTGGAGGAGGCGCTGGCCGACGCGACCGACGACGCCCAGCGCGCGCGGCTGCTGGAGGTCCGCATGGAGGCCTTCTACGCGCAGGGCCGGCTGGCCGAGACCGTGGACCTCGGGCTGAAGCTGTTCGGCCTGCTCGGCGCCGAGCTGCCGAAGGCCGTGGGACCGGACGCGATGGCCGAGGTGATGCGCCTGCTCGCGGCCCTGCAGCAGGAGATCACCGCGATGGGGCTGGACACGCTGGCCGCGCGCGAGCCGATGCACGACGAGGCGCGGCTGCTGCTGATCTCCATCGCCGCCAAGATGACCGCGGCGGCCTACATCGTGCGGCCGGCGCTGCTGCCGCTGCTGACGCTGTTCCAGGTCCGGCTCATGATCGACCACGGCCATGTGCCGCAGGCGTTGTCGGCGTACTCGGTGCTCGGCTTGATGTGCGCGGAGTTCCTCGGCGACTACCGCTTCGCCCATGACATCGGCGGCATGTCGATGGCGCTGGTGCGGCGCCATGGCTGGATGCAGGTGTTCGCGCATGCCGGGTTCTCCTTCCACGCGTTCCTCAGCCACTGGGGCCAAGGGCTGCGCGTGAGTATGGACGGCCTGATGGAGACGCATCGCAACGGCCTGGAGTTCGGCAACCTGCGCCATGCGGGGCTGGGTCTGTACGTGCACGACGCGCATGCCTTCCTGGCCGGCACGCCGTTGCCGGCGCTGCACGAGCAACTGCGGACGCACGCCCAGCGGCTGCGCGCGATGCGCCAGCCGGTGGCGGCGGATTACGAGGAAGCGTTGCTCGGCCTGGTGCTCGCGCTGCGGCGGCCGCATTTGCCGGAGCAGGGTTTCGAGGGCATGGACGCCTTCGCCCGCACCTACGCGGAGCGCCAGGATCAGACCGGACTGATGTTCCTGCATGGCTGGCAGGCGGTGCTGCATTTCGTGGCGGATCGGCCGGAGCCGGCGTTGCGCAAGGCGCTGGAGGCGAAGGCGCTGTTCGCGGCCGGGCGCGGCATGCATGCCCAGTCGCTGTTCGTGTTCATCGCCGCGTGGGCCGCGCAGCGGCTCGCGATGACGGGCGGCGCGCGCGACCAGGCGGTCGAGGACGACGCGCTGCTGCGCCTGCGACGTTGGCGCGACGCCGGCCCGGGGCATCTGCACGACCGCGTCGCCTTGCTGGAAGCGCAGCAGGCGATGCTGGCGCGGGCGCCGGACGTGGAAGTCGAGCGGCTGCTGGACCTCGCGTTGTTGTCCGCCGAAGGGCCGCATGGCACGCCGCTCGACGTCGCCGTGGTGTTGCGCGCGTTGACCGACTGGTGGAAGGACCGCGCGCCACCACGTGCCGAGCAGGCCCGGACGCGGCTGGGGCAGGTCTGGAAGGCGTGGGGCGTGACGGCGCTGGCGGGCCACGGCGCGCTGGCCCATGGAACTGGGATCGGCGCGGGTCGCGGCGCAGGACATGACTCGGGCGGCGACACGGCGGACGACGCCGCGCGCGCGGCGCGGCATGTCGACGGCGATGGCCTCGAGGAACTGACGCTGACCGGCGCGGCCGACGTCCGCGTCGACGCCGCCGATCTGAGCAGCCTGACCAAGGCGGTGCAGGCGATCAGCAGCCAGCCCGACCTGCCGAGGTTGCTGCGCCGGCTGCTCGAGGTCGTCGCGGAGAACGCCGGTGCGCAGCGCGCCGCGATCGTGCTGGCCAGCGGCTCGTCGGGTGCGACCCGCTGGGTCCTGCAGGCCGAGGCCACGCTCGGCGACCAGCCGCGCCTGCACCTGCTGGAGCAATTGCCGCTGGAGCGCGCCGGCCATCAGCTGCCGCTCGACCTGATGAACCGCGTGCTGCGCGACGGGCGGCGCGAGCTGATCGTCGATGCGCGCGGGCTCGCGACGATGGAGGACTACTTCCGCGGCCATGCCGAGCCGCCGCGCTCGGTGCTGGCGCTGCCGCTGCTCAAGCAGGGGCAGACGGTGGGCGCGCTGTACCTGGAGAACGCGGCCGCGGCCGGCGTCTTCACCGATGATCGGGTCAGCTTCCTGGAGCTGCTCTGCGCCAACGTCGTCAACGCGGTGGACAACGCGCGGCTGGTGGCGGAGCTGCAGGAGCTCAACACCACGCTGGAGCGTCGCGTGGCGCAGCGCACCCGCGAGCTGGCCGACAGCGAGGAACGGCTGCGCGCGGTGCTGGACAACGCGCCGATCCCGATGGTCGTCACGCGCGAGCATGACGCGCTGATCGTCTATGCCAACGGTCCGTCGGCCGCCATCGTCGGCCGCCCGCTGGACGACCTGGTCGGCAAGCCCGCGATCAGCTTCTACCGCGACCCGGGCGATCGCGACCGCATGCAGCTGAAGTTCCGCGAGGAAGGCCGGTTGCAGGGCGAGGAGATCTGCCTGCTGGCCGCCGACGGCAGCGAGCTGTGGATGCTGCTGTCGATGGTGCCGGTGGTCTACGACGGCGCGCCGTCGGTGCTGAGCACGCTGGTGGACTTCACCGAGCGCAAGCGGCTGGAGCTGGAGCTGCAGCGGCTGGCCACCACCGACGCGCTGACCGGCGCGGCCAACCGTCGCTGCTTCCTGGAACACGCCGAGGCGGAAGTGGCGCGCAGCCGTCGCTATGGGCTGGAGATGGCGCTGGTGATGATGGACGTCGACCACTTCAAGCGCATCAACGACACGCTGGGCCATGCGCGCGGCGACGCCGCGCTGTGCCGCCTGGTGCAGCTGTGCGAGCACATCGTGCGCAAGCAGGATCTGCTGGGACGCCTGGGCGGCGAGGAGTTCGCGCTGCTGCTGCCGCAGACCTCGCTGGAGGACGCCACCCACCTGGTGGAGCGGCTGCGGCACCACATCGAGATCTCGGGGCTCGAGCTGCAGCCGGGTTCGCCGCCGGTGGCGCTGACGGCGAGCTTCGGCGTGACCGCGCTGCGCCGGGAGGACCTGCGTGTCGAGGAGCTGCTCGGCCGCGCGGACCAGGCGCTGTATCGCGCGAAGGACGGCGGACGCAACCGCGTCGAGCGGCAGGACTGACGATGGGTCGGCCGGGCTCGCCGTTGGCGGCCCCGCGGCCCTGCGACCGCGATCAGGGATCGATGCGGGACGGCTTCGAGCGTTCCTTGTAGAACGCGTCGAAGCGGGCGGCGTAGTGCGCGCGCGTTTCCGGCGTGAGCCAGCGCATCAGGCCGGCACGCAGGCTGGCCGCGCCTTCCGGTCGACCGAAGGCGGTGTCGATGCCGCGGATCGCGGCCAGTCCCCACGGCGTGCGCGGGCAGGCGATGCCGGCCATCACGAGCTCGCTCGCGCCCTGGATGGGCACGCTGACGAGGTCCTTGGGATTGCCGGACATGATCAGCGCCATGTCCAGGTCGATCGAGTAATCGGCGCGGTCCAGGCTGACCATCTGCAGCACGCGCGCGCCGAAGTCGCGCGGCGCGTACATCGCCACGGCGCTGCCCGCGGGGCGGGCGGCGAGCATCTCGTCGAGCGCCGGTCCGTAGCTGCGGCCGTCGATCAGCGCGCCGCGCAGTCGCGTGTCGGCGAGCAGCCGCGGCAACTGGACCTCGCCGGCGGCATTGCGAGGCAGGCGCGCGAGCCGGTCGCGCCGCACGATGAGCTGCGGCGGCGGCGTGAGCTGGGTGTTGGTGAAGTAGGCCGATTTCTCGCGCTCGGGCGTGCGGACCAGGTTGGCGCGGCAGACCTCGTCGCCGTTCTCGATCATCTGCCAGCTGCGCTTGGCGTTGGCCAGGACGACCTCATGCCGCACCTTCGGCCAGTACCTGGCCAGGTAGGCGGTGATGCGGCTGGTCACGCCGCTGGCGTCGGAGGCGGCCAGCTGGGGCGCGTGGTCGGAGGCCAGCCAGGTGATCTTGGTGACCGCAGGCAGGGCCGGATCGGCCGGCTGGGCGCGGGTGGCGGGGCTTGCCAGGGCGGCGGCCAGGGACAGGAGCGCGAACAGCTGCGCGCGGATCGGGGCGGGGGACTTCACGGCCGCCAGCATAAAGGGCGTCGCGATCCGCGATCCGGCAGCGCGGTTTTTCATGGCCGGCGGCATCGGTACTTGATCACCGACCCGTCCGTTGCGGGGGGGGGAGGCGCGCCACCGGCACCGCGAAAAAATGCCCCGCCGGCATTCGCCGGGCGGGGCTGCTCGCACAGAGAGCGAACGGTCTGGGTGCCCACGGCGCCGCGGATGCGGCGCAGAAGACGGACCGAGGAGACAAACGGAAACTTGCTGCGGGCGTCCGGCTCGACGCCCGGCGGCGCTCAGCGCACCGCGCTGATCTGGTCGAAGACGCCGCCGTCGTCGAAGTGGGTCTTCTGCGCATTGCGCCAGCCGCCGAAGACCTCGTCGATCGTCACCAGCTTCACCGGCGCGAATTGCTTCGCGTACTGGGCCGCGACCTTCGGATCACGCGGACGGTAGTAGTTCTTCGCCGCGATTTCCTGGCCTTCCGGCGAGTACAGGTACTCCAGGTAAGCCTGCGCGACCTTGCGCGTGCCCTTCCGGTCGACCGTCTTGTCCACCACCGACACCGGCGGCTCGGCCAGGATCGACAGGCTGGGGGTGACGATCTCGAACTTGTCCGGACCGAGCTCCTTCACCGCCAGGTAGGCCTCGTTCTCCCAGGCGATCAGCACGTCGCCGATGCCGCGCTCGACGAAGGTCGTCGTCGAGCCGCGGGCGCCGGAGTCCAGCACCTTGGTGTTGCCGTAGATGCGCTTGACGAAGGCCTTGGCCGTGTCCGCGCTGCCGCCGGGCTGCTTCAGCGCATAGGCCCAGGCCGCCAGGTAGTTCCAGCGCGCGCCGCCCGAGGTCTTCGGGTTGGGCGTGATCACGGCGGTGCCGTCGCGGGCCAGGTCCGGCCAGTCCTTGATCTGCTTCGGGTTGCCCTTGCGGACCAGGAACACGATCGTCGACGTGTAGGGCGACGCGTTGCTCGGCAGGCGCTTCTGCCAGTCCGCCGGCACCAGCTTGCCGTGGTCGTGCAGCGCGTCGATGTCGTAGGCCAGCGCCAGCGTCACGACGTCGGCGTCCAGGCCGTCGATCACCGAGCGCGCCTGCTTGCCCGACCCGCCGTGCGAGTTCTTCACCGTCACCGTCTCGCCGGTCTTGGCCTTCCAGTACTTGGCGAAGGCCGCGTTGAAGTCCTGGTACAGCTCGCGCGTCGGGTCGTAGGAGACGTTCAGCAGCGTGACCGCGCCCTGCGCATGGGCCATGGGCATCAACGCGCCGCCCACGAGGGTGGCGGCGGCTAGCAGCGAGACGGTGCGGCGGAGAGCGTTCACGGGAGTCTTCTCTTGTCGGTTGAGGGAGCGCTCAATGTAGGCGAGCGCACTTTGGAAGGAAACGAAGAAGATGTGCTTTGCATTTCATGTTTGCCCCGGGTGACGGTGGCGGCCTCGTGGCGCCGTTCAGTCGGCCCCGCCCGGCGCCACGCGCGCCTGCTCGACGAGGTCGCGCGTCAACGGCGGCGCGAAGGTCTCGATGAACGCGTAGACGTAGTCGCGCAGATAGGCGTCGCGTCGCACCGCGAGCCGCGTCAGGTTGTCCGCGAAGAGATGGCGCGCGTCGATCGAGCGCAGCAGTCGGTCGCGCTCCTCGTCGAACGCGATCGCCGCCACGATGCCCACGCCCAGGCCCAGCTCGACGTAGGTCTTGATCACGTCCGCGTCCATCGCCACCAGCACGACGTTGAGGTCCAGCCCGGCGCTGGCGAAGGCGTCGTCGATGTGCGAGCGGCCGGTGTAGCCCGACTCGTAGGTGATGACGGGGAACTGCGCCAGGCGCTCCAGCGTCAGCGGCGTGCCCGCGGCGGCCTCGGCCTGGAGCGGGTGGTCCGGCGGCACCAGCACCGTGTGGGTCCAGCGGTAGCAGGGCAGCGTCAGCAGTTGCGAATGCGAGGCCAGCGCCTCGGTGGCGATGCCGATGTCGGCCTCGCCGTCGATCAGCAGCTTGGCGACCTGCTGCGGCGAGCCTTGCGTGAACTGCAGGCTGACCTCCGGATGCGAGTCGCGGAAGTCCCGCACCGCCGGCGGCAGCGCGTAGCGCGCCTGGCTGTGCGTCGCGGCGATGCGCAGGTGGCCGCTGTCGGCGCGGGCGAAATCCTCGCCGGCGCGGCGCAGGTTCTCGGCCTCGCGCAGCAGTCGCTCGACGATGGGCATGACGTTGCGTCCGGGCTCGGTGAGACCCGTCAGCCGCTTGCCGGCGCGAACGAAGATGTCGATGCCGAGCTCGTCCTCCAGCTCGCGGATCTGCCGGCTCACGCCGGGCTGCGAGGTGTGCAGCGCCTGCGCCACCTCGGTCAGGTTGAAGCCGCGGCGCTGGGCCTCGCGGACGGATCGGAGCTGCTGGAAGTTCATCGTTGGGGGAGGCGTCGTCGCGCAGTTCGGAACATCCGATCCGCGTCGAACGAGAATGCAGGTTGCTTATGCGGATTGATTATTCGAATCCGCGAGCGTCCTGTCCTCCAACAAAAATCGATAAGCAATCCCGTTGCGACGCGGTGCACGAAACCGGGTCAGACACGCGCGCGCGGTCATGCCGATCGAGCCGATGTCCGATGCCATCGGCGATCACGGGCATCGCGACGCGGGGGATCAGGCGTCCGGTTCCATCGCCGCGCGCACGGCGTCCTCGGTCAGCTCGGCCACGCACTCCTGCAGGAAGCGATACGCGAAGCCGCGCAGGTAGTGGCCGCGCTTGAGCGCGATGCGCGTGGTGTTGGGCGGGAACAGGTGGCTGGCGTCGATCAGTTGCAGGCCCGAGTCGCGTGTCGGCTCGAAGGCCATCGCGGCGATGACGCCCACGCCCAGCCCCACCTGCACGTAGGTCTTGATCACGTCCGCGTCCAGCGCCGACATCACCAGGTCCGGCGCCAGGCCCGCCGCCGCGAAGCTCGCGTCGATGCGGGCGCGGCCGGTGTAGCCCTCGTGATACGTGATCAGCGGTTGATCGGCCAGCGCTTCCAGCGTCAGCGGCTGGCGCGTCAGCGCGTGGCCCTCGGGCACGACGACCGCGTGCCGCCATTCGTAGAACGGGAAGGTCACGAAGGCGTCGTCCTTGCCCAGCGCCTCCGTGGCGATGCCGACATCGGCCTCGCCGGACTGCAGCAGCGAGACGATCTCCGCCGGGCTGCCCTGGTGCAGCACCAGATGCACCCGCGGATAGGCGGCCTTGAAGCGTGCCACCACCTGCGGCAGCGCGTAACGCGCCTGCGTGTGCGTGGTGGCGATGGTCAGCTGGCCCTGGTCGGCGCTGGAGAACTGCTGCGCCAGCCGCTTGATGTTGCGCACGTCCTGCAGCATCCGGTCGACGACGACGGCCAGTTCCTTGCCCGGCTCCGTCAGCCCGAGCAGGCGCTTGCCACGGCGCTGGAAGAGCTCGACGCCGAGCTCGTCCTCCAGGTCCTTGATGTGCTTGCTGACGCCCGACTGCGAGGTGAACAGCGCCGCCGCCACCTCGGTCAGGTTGAAGTTCTGCAGCACCGCCTCGCGGACGATGCGCAGCTGTTGAAGGTTCATGATCGGTGAGGTCCGGGGATCGTCCGCGCCGCGGCGCGTTGATCGCGGTCGCTCATGCGGCCTGGTCGATGCCGAAGAGGCTCAGGCGGGACGCCTGCAGTCGCACCGACTGGCCGGCCGCCAGCGCCAGTGCTTCCGCCTGCTCGCGGCTGAGCTCGGCTTCCAGGTGCTCGCCTTGCGGGCCGCGCAGCTCGACGCGCGCGGCGGCGCCGAAGCTCAGCACGCGCTCGACGGTGGCCGGCAGGCCGGGGGCGTCCGGCGTCGGGATGATGGTCAGCTCGTGCGGGCGGGCATAGGCCTGCACGAGGCCCTGCGCCTGCGCCGCGCCGTCGTTGCCCGGGCCGGCGCTCAGCGCCAGCGTCTGGTCGCCGACGCGCACCACGCCGCCCTCGGCGCGGCCCTCGAAGCGGTTCACCGCGCCGAGGAAGCCGTAGACGAACGGCGTCGCCGGACGCTCGTAGACCTCCACTGGCGAGCCGACCTGCTCCACGCGGCCGTGGTCCATCAGCACGACCCGATCAGCCACTTCGAGCGCCTCTTCCTGGTCGTGCGTGACGAAGATGCTGGTGATGTGCAGCTCGTCATGCAGCCGGCGCAGCCAGCGCCGCAGCTCCTTGCGGACCTTGGCGTCGAGCGCGCCGAAGGGCTCGTCCAGCAGCAGCACGCGCGGCTCCACCGCCAGCGCGCGGGCCAGCGCGATGCGCTGGCGCTGGCCGCCGGAGAGCTGCGGCGGATAACGATCGGCCAGCCAGTCGAGCTGCACCAGCTGCAGCAGCTCGTGCACCTTGCGCTTGATCTCCGACTCCGGCGGGCGCTGCTTGCGCGGCTTCACGCGCAGGCCGAAGGCGACGTTGTCGAAGACCGTCATGTGGCGGAACAGCGCGTAATGCTGGAACACGAAACCGACCTCGCGCTCCCGCACATGCGTGTCCGACGCATCGGCGCCGTCCAGCAGCACCTGGCCGCGATCGGCGGTCTCCAGGCCCGCGATGATGCGCAGCAGCGTCGTCTTGCCGCAGCCCGACGGGCCCAGCAGCGCGGTCAGCTCGCCGGTGGGGAAGTCCAGGCTGACGTCGCCCAGCGCGGTGAAGCTGCCGAAGGACTTGTGGATGTTGCGGACCTGGATGCTCATGTTTCTTCCTTCACGATGCTGCGGACAAGACGTCCGCCGGGCCGTCCCAAGGACGGCTTGCGCCCCTCGGGGGCCGCGCTGTACTCAGCGCTGGGGGCCAACACGTTCCGCCTGCCATTCCACGAGCTGCTTGAGCCCGAGGGTGACCAGCGCCAGCAGGGCCAGCAGCGACGCGACGGCGAACGCCGCGGCGAATTGATATTCGTTGTAGAGGATCTCGACCTGCAGCGGCAGCGTGTTGGTCTGGCCGCGGATGTGGCCCGACACCACCGACACCGCGCCGAACTCGCCGAAGGCGCGCGCGTTGCACAGGATCACGCCGTACAGCAGGCCCCACTTGATGTTGGGCAGCGTGACATGCCAGAAGGTGCGCCAGCCGCTGGCGCCGAGCACGGTGGCGGCCTCTTCCTCGTCGCGGCCCTGCGCCTGCATCAGCGGGATCAGCTCCCGGGCGACGAACGGGAAGGTCACGAACACGGTGGCCAGCACGATGCCGGGCACGGCGAAGATGACCTTGATGTCGTGATCGGCGAGCCAGGGTCCGAACCAGCCCTGCGCGCCGAAGATCAGCACGTAGATCAGGCCGGCCACGACCGGCGAGACCGAGAACGGCAGGTCGATCAGCGTGATCAGCAACTGCTTGCCGCGGAAGTCGTGTTTGGTGATGGCCCACGCGGCGCTGACGCCGAAGACGACGTTCAGCGGCACCGAGATCGCGGCCGCCAGCAGCGTCAGCTTGATCGCGGAGACCGCGTCGGGCTCGATCAGCGAGGCCAGGTAGGTGTCCCAGCCCTTGCGCAGCGCCTCGGTGAAGACGGCGGCCAGCGGCAGCAGCAGGAACAGCGCGAAGAAGCCCAGGCCCAGCGCCAGCAGCGTCCAGCGCACCCAGCGCTTTTCGGCGGTGGCGGGATTGCCCTGGTAATGGCCGGCGCCGCGCGCGCGGCCGAGGGAAACAGCAGATCCGGCCATGTCAGCGCTTTCCGTCCAGCCCGTTGCGGCGCAGGCTCCACGCCTGCAGGCCGTTGATGCCCAGCAGCAGCAGGAACGAGAACACCAGCATCACGACCGCGATCGCGGTGGCGCCGACGTAGTCGTACTGCTCGAGCTTGGTGATGATCATCAGCGGCGTGATCTCGCTGACCATGGGCATGTTGCCGGCGATGAAGATCACCGAGCCGTACTCGCCGACGGCGCGCGCGAAGGCCAGCGCGAAGCCGGTCAGCAGCGCCGGCGTCAGCATCGGCAGCACCACCAGCCGGAAGGCCTGCCAGCGATGCGCGCCGAGCGAGGCGGCGGCCTCTTCCAGCTCCGTGTCCAGGTCCTCCAGCACCGGCTGCACCGTGCGCACGACGAAGGGCAGCCCGATGAAGATCAGCGCCACCAGCACGCCCAGCGGCGTGAACGCCACCTTGATGCCGAGCGGCTCCAGCCAGCTGCCCATCCAGCCGTTGGGCGCGTACAGCGCGGTCAGCGCGATGCCGGCGACGGCGGTCGGCAGCGCGAAGGGCAGGTCGATCAGCGCGTCGACCAGCTTCTTGCCGAAGAAGTCGTATCGCACCAGCGACCACGCCAGGATGAAGCCGAACACCACGTTGATGCCGGCCGCCAGCAGCGCCGCGCCGAAGCTCAGCCGGTAGGAGGCCAGCACGCGCGGGGAGGTGGCGGCGTTCCAGAAGGCCTCGGCGCCATGGCCGGCGGACTTCAGGAAGACCGCGCACAGCGGGATCAGCACCAGCAACGAGAGATAGAAGAGCGTGAAGCCCAGCGTCGGCGCGAAGCCCGGCAGCACGCGGCGGCGCTTGCGGGCAGGCACCGACGCGGCCGGCGGCGCGGTGAGCACGGCAGTGTTCATCGATGGAGCGGAAAGGAAGGAGCGGACGGGGGCAGGGACGGGCGATCGGAGGGCCGGGCGCGATCAGCGCTTGGCGGCCATGATCTGATCGTAGGTTCCGCCGTCGGCGAAGTGGGTTTTCCCGATCTTCGCCCATCCGCCCAGCGTCTGGTCGACGGTGAACAGCTTGATCGGCGCGAAGCGCTGCGCGTTCTTCTTGAACACCGCCGGATCACGCGGACGGAAGTTGTTGGCCGCGATGATCTCCTGGCCCTCCGGCGTCCACAGGAAGTCCAGGTAGGCCTTGGCCAGCGCGGCCGTGCCCTTCTTGGCCGCGACCTTGTCGACAACGGCCACCGGCGCGTCGGCCTCGATGGAGATGCTCGGGTAGACGACCTCGAACTGACCCTTGCCGAACTCGTTCTCGATCAACTCGGCCTCGGATTCAAAGGTCAGCAGCACGTCGCCGATGCCGCGCTGCGTGAAGGTGGTGGTGGCGCCGCGGCCGCCGCCGTCCAGCACCGGCACGTTGGCCAGCACCTTGGCGACGAAGTCCTTGGCCTGCGCCTCGGTGCCGCCCTTGGCGATCACGCTGCCCCACGCGGCCAGGTAGCCATAACGGCCGTTGCCGGTGACCTTGGGGTTGGGGATGATCACCGCCACGCCGCCGCGCGCCAGGTCGGCCCAGTCCTTGATGCCCTTGGGATTGCCCTTGCGGACCAGGAACAGCATCGTCGAGCTGTACGGCGCCGCGCCGTTGGGGAACTTGCTGCGCCAGTCGGCGCCGGTCAGGCCCTTCTCGGCCAGCGTGTCGACGTCGGTGGCCTGGTTCATCGTCACCACGTCGGCCTCCAGGCCGCCGATCACCGAGCCGATCTGCTTGGACGAGCCGCCGTGCGACTGGTTCACCGTGATCGTCTGGCCGGTCTTGGCCTTGTAGGCGGCGACGAAGGCGGGATTGATCTGCTTGTAGAGCTCGCGCGCCACGTCGTAGGACACGTTCAGCAGCGTCGTCGGCTGCTGCTGGGCCAGCGCCAGCACCGGCGCGCCCAGCAGCGGCACCGCGGCCGCCAGCATCAGGGCGCGACGACGGGTCACGGCGGACAGGAGGGCGGTCTTCTGGGCGTTCTTGTGGGTCATGGCAAGCGGTCGTGGAGACGTGGGATCGGGTGACGAGGACGGACGACGGACCTTGTCGGGCTGTGAAGCTTGCCAACAAGTCCTTATTCTCGGAACGATTGTTTGAGCATTTGCTTATCTCGCATAAGGAATAAGCAAGCGATCGAGTGACCCCATCGCCATCGGCGAGAAGCGGCCGGGGGGAGGTGGGACAGGCGCGGGGACGTCGAGGCGTTGGACGACGGCACGCTGAAAGGCGCCAGGATCGTGACCGACACCGCCGGAAGCGCCTCCCCCAAGACCCCGAGGGCGGCCCCGGTCACGACCTGGGCTTTCACCATGCCTTTCCGGTGGCCCTACAACCGCCGCCGGCGGGGGCGACATGGACGCGCCCCGTGCATCGCAGTCTGCGACCGCGGGCTGCGGCGCGCCAATGCGCAATCGGCGCATGCTGCTGCGCGGCGCTCATAAGCCCCGGCGGCGCGGGGCGACCCGACGGGCGGCTCCGGTCCCGCGCCCGTCCCGCCTTCATCGCCCCGAGGGGTGGGCGGGTGGCGGCGACGATTCTTCTGGGCTAGGCTGGGGCCTTCTCATCGGTAGCGCGCGGTGCCGCGCGCGAGGAGCCAGCGTCCCATGATGACCGCCCCGATCCCCGAGAACGAAGCCCAGCGGCTGCAGGCCCTGCGCGAGCTGCTGATCCTGGACTCGCCGCCGGAGGAGCGCTTCGATCGCATCGTGCAGTTCGCCGCCGAGGAATTCGGCGTGCCGATCGCCTTGCTGAGCCTGGTCGACACCAACCGCCAGTGGTTCAAGGCCCGCTTCGGCCTGTCGGTGTGTGAGACGGGGCGAGACGTCTCGTTCTGCGGCCACGCGATCCATGCGCCGGAGGTGATGGTGGTGAGCGACGCGACGGAGGATCCGCGCTTCGCGGACAACCCGATGGTGACCGGGCCGCCGCACATCCGCTTCTATGCCGGCGCGCCGCTGGAGATCCGGCCCGGCGTGCGCCTGGGCACCCTGTGCCTGATCGACCGACGCCGCCGCACGCTGGACGAGGCCGATCTGGCCATCCTGATGAGCCTGCGCGATCTGGCGGTCGCGGAGTTGATGGGCCAATCGCTGGAGCAGGCCTGATGCCGCACGGTGCGCAACGTCAATTGCTGCTGGTCGACCCGCACTCGCTGTTCCGCCGCACGGTGGCGATGGTGGCGCGGCAGTTGCAAATCGCGGAGGTGCACGAGTGCAGCAGCCACGAGGCGGCGCAGCGCCTGCTCGAGCATCAGGCGATGGACGGGCTGCTGCTCGACATCGGCCAGGGGCTGGACGCGCTGGCGCTGCTGCAGAGCGTGCGCGCCGGCGCGCTGCGCTGTCCGGCGGCCACGCCGGTGGCGCTGACCGCCGAGGCCTGCGATCTGTCCACCGCGCAGCTCTACAAGGAGCTGCACGTGCGGCGGATCATGCTGAAGCCGTTCAAGGTGAAGACGGCGCTGGAGGTGATCCAGGACCTGGCGCGGCCGGCCGCGTCGCCGCCACCGCCCTTCGGCGGCGTCGAGGCACCGCGTCGCCAGACGGCGGACTGACGCTCACTCCACCCAGTGCCGCGCCAGCCACGGCGTCGGCCTCACGTAGCGGCGCAAGTGGCGCCAGCGGTGCGTCACGCCCTTGGCGAAGGCGGCTCGCACGTGCTGCCAGGGGCTCTCGTGCGCCGGCTCCTGCTGCGTCCAGCGGCCCACGAGCACGTCGCCCGGATTCGGCCCGCCGGGGAAGGTGACGATCCGGGCGCCCGACGGCAGCCGCGCCGGCATGAAGTAGCGCAGCGGAAACGGCGGCAGGCAGTGCAGCCGGAAGTGGCGCGTCCACAGATGCGGCCAGTACTTGATGCCGCCGGGCACGGCGGCGGTGACGAAATGCTGCTCGAAGCCGTGCCGGTCGGACACGCCCTGCGGATCGGCGCGGAAGTCGCGGAGGATGTGCGGATGACGGCCCACCGGGAAGCGGAACACCGAGGTCTGCCCCAGCTTCTGCAGCGGCTTGGCCCAGTTGCGGGCCAGCACCACGTCGTCGGGATGGCCGTGGGTGAAGTAGCCGTCGATGTTGTCGACGATCACCGAGTCCAGATCGATGAACAGCACCGGGCCGGACAGGCCGGTCTTCTCGCCGAGGTCTTCGCTCCACAGCACCAGCTTGCGCCACTTGCCCATCGAGCGCTTGGGCCAATCGCAGCCCAGCTCGGGCAGGTCGTAGGCATTGACCTCGGGGCGCAGGCCGTCGGCGTCGTCGGTCAGGCAGACCAGCCGGAAGTCGCCGCTGACGTGGCGGCGCAGCATGCCGTAGAGGCGGTTGACATACTCGGCGCCATAGGCGGCGCCCCACTTCACGCAGATCACTTGTTTCATCGAGGCTCCCCCAGGCACGCGGTCTTTGTCGCGCGGACCGCCGACCACCGCGCACTCTAGGAACCGCGTTTTTCTCGCTTAGCGCTCAAGGTAAAGATGGATTGCCGCCCCGGCCGTTCTCGCACGGCGCGCGTGACCAGACGTATCGAGTCGTGCGGTACGGCATCGACGCGGGCGGTCTCTGCACCGAAACGCCGGACCGTGCGATGAGCGCTCGAGGACGGTGTCGCGCGCCGAAGCCGACAACGGGAAGACGGGCGGAAGAACGGAGCGCATATGAGGTTTGCGCGCTTGGACATGCCGTGACCTTCGTTCTCGCGAGGAAGGGCGGTGTCTAGAGTCGGTGGCCATGACTGCCCTCGCCCCTCCCCTCGATGACCGGCTCCGGCCGCCCGCTCCCCGCGATGCCGACGGGCCGCCGCAGGACTTCGACATTCACGCCTTCGACGCGCCGCTCGGCGCCGAGGTGCTGGGGCTGGACCTGACGCGGCCGTTGAACGACGCCGACTTCGCCCGCCTGCATCGCGCCCATCTCGATCACCACGTACTGGTGTTCCGCGACCAGCGCATCACGCCGGCGCAGCACATCGCGTTCAGCCGCCGCTGGGGACCGCTGCAGATCCACGTGCTGCGCAACTTCCAGCTGGCCGGCCATCCGGAGATCCTGCAGGTGTCCAACGTCCGGGATGCCGAAGGGCGGCCGGTGGGCCTGGGTGACGCGGGGTTGTTCTGGCACTCCGACCTGTCCTACAAGGAGCGCCCCAGCCTCGGCTCGCTGCTGCACGCGCAGGAGCTGCCGGCGGAAGGCGGCGACACGCTCTTCGCCAACCAGCACCTGGCCTACGACGGCCTGCCGCTGGCGCTGAAGACCGCCATCGCCGGCCGCCGCGCGGAGCACAGCTACCTGGCCCGCTACGAGGAGCTGCGTGCCCGCAATCCGTGGCGTCCGAAGCTGACGCCGGAGCAGATCGCCGAGGTCAGGCCGGTGGCGCAGCCCATCGTGCGCGTGCACCCGGAAACCGGCCGACCCGCGCTTTTCGTCAGCGAGCATTTCACGACGCGCATCCTGGACGTGAGCGAGGACGAGAGCCGCGACCTGCTGGCGCAGCTCTTCGAGCATGCCAGCCGCAAGAGCGTCGTGTACCGCCACCGCTGGCAGCCGCACGACCTGGTGTTCTGGGACAACCGCTCGCTGCTGCATCTGGCCACCGGCTGTCCGGACCACATCCGCCGCCACCTCTACCGCACCACCATCGAAGGCGACGTGCCCGCATGAAACTCGACCGCTCCATTGCCTCGCCCCTGCGCCGCTCGGCGCGTGGGCTGATCGCCGCCGTGCTCGGCACCACGCTGGGCCTGGGCGCGCTGTCCGCGCACGCCGAGGGCCAGATCCGCATCGCCGAGCAGTTCGGCATCGTCTACCTGCTGCTGAACGTGGCGCAGGACCAGCAACTGATCGAGAAGCACGGCAAGGCGGCCGGTGTCGACATCAAGGTGCAGCGCGTGCAGCTGTCCGGCGGACCGGCGATCAACGAGGCGCTGCTGTCGGGCAGCATCGACATCGCGGGCGCCGGCGTCGGACCCCTGCTGACCTTGTGGGACAAGACACAGGGCAGGCAGAACGTGCGAGGCATCGCGTCGCTGGGCAACTTCCCGTACTACCTGACGAGCAGCAACCCGGCGGTCAAGACCATCGACGACTTCAGCGACAAGGACCGGATCGCATTGCCGGCGGTCGGCGTGTCGGTGCAGTCGCGCATCCTGCAACTGGCCTCCGCCAGGCGCTGGGGCGACGCCCAGTTCAACAAGCTCGATCGCCTGCAAGTCGCGCTGCCTCACCCGGAAGCGACCGCCGCGCTGATCAAGGGCGGCACCGAGATCAACGCCCACTTCGGCAACCCGCCCTTCCAGGAGCAAGGCCTGGCCGGCAACCCGAACGTGCACATCGTGCTCAACAGCTATGAGGTGCTGGGCGGGCCGGCGTCGGCGACGGTGCTGTACACGACCGAGAAGTTCCGGCGTGACAACCCGAAGACCTACAAGGCCTTCATCGGCGCGCTGGCCGAGGCGGCCGACTTCATCACCAGGAACCCGGAACGCGCCGCGGACATCTACATCCGCAATGAAAACTCCAAGGTGCCCAAGGAGCTGCTGCTGAAGGTGATCAAGAACCCCGAGGTGCAGTTCAAGATCACGCCGCAGAACACCTATGCGCTGGCGGCGTTCATGCATCGCGTCGGCGCGATCAAGAACAAGCCGGCGTCGGCGCAGGATTATTTCTTCGACGATCCACACAACGCGGGCGGGAGCTGAGATGAGCGCGGTGCTGGACCGGATCGAGGCCCGCTTGGCGCTCGACGCGGTCGATTCGAGCGTCGACACCGTGGCGGCGGACGCCGAGGCCTGGGTCGGCGAGGCACGGTTGCGGGTGCAGGGCGTCAGCCTCGACTACCGCAGCGATCGCGGCGTGGTGCGGGCGACGCACCAGGTGGACTTCGACGTGCTGCCGTCGGAGCGCTTCGTGTTGCTCGGAGCCTCCGGCTGCGGCAAGTCGTCGCTGCTGAAGGCGGTCGGCGGCTTCGTGACGCCGGCGCAGGGGCGTATCCTCATCGACGGCAAGCCGGTGACCGGTCCGGGTCCGGACCGCATCGCCGTGTTCCAGGAGTTCGACCAACTGCCGCCGTGGAAGACGGTGCTGGAGAACGTCGCCTTTCCATTGATCGCATCCGGCACGGCCACGCGCCAGGCGGCGCTGGAGCAAGTTCGCGACTGGTTGTCGCGAGTGGGGCTGGCGGACTTCGCCTCGGCTTATCCGCACCAGCTGTCGGGCGGCATGAAGCAGCGCGTGGCGATCGCCCGCGCGCTGGCGATGAAGCCCCGCGTGCTGCTGATGGACGAGCCGTTCGCCGCGCTCGATGCGCTGACGCGGCGTCGCATGCAGGACGAGCTGCTCGCGCTGTGGGAGCAGGAGCGCTTCACGCTGCTGTTCGTGACGCATTCGATCGACGAGGCCTTGCTGGTCGGGCATCGCGTGCTGGTGCTGTCGCCGCATCCGGGACGGGTGCGGGCAGAGCTTGATGCGCAGGGGCTGACACCCGCGCAGCGCGCGGCGCAATCGCAGCGGATCGAGCGGCTGCTGTTCGGTGAATGAAGGCGTGAGCAACTGTCTTAAAAGTCAAGACAGCGCATCGTGAAAATATCGAATTTCGTTATCGTTATTCGATATGAAAGAAAAACCAACACCCCGCGCCATGGA
>NZ_NIOF01000015.1 GCF_002205645.1 Roseateles aquatilis
TGGCGAGAGGCAATGAACCAATTCGCCATCCTCTACGCAGACCGATTCACCAGGACCGGCTCGTAGCCTCGTAGAAGCGCCTCAAACACAGAATTTCTGACACACCCTCACCGCGAGGCGTCGCCCGGGCCATCCCAGCCTGTCGCCGATCCCTGCAGTCCATCCCACCGCCCGCACGGCGCATCGCCGGCCGCCCCGGGCCGGCGGAGGACTTGCGTACAGTGCGAAGCCATACGACAGGTCCCCCCAATGAACGCGCCGATCCCCGCCAACACCCCCATGCGCCAACGCTGGCAGGCTTTCATGAAAGCCGCCGAGCACGGCTTCCATGTCTATGGCAGCTGGCTGGTGTCCATCACCTGGAAGCGCTTCGCGCTGCTGTCGGTGCTGCTGCTGATCGGCGCCAACGTGCTGCAGCAACTGCCGCCGTTCTCCTTCAGCTGGCAGTTGCCGGTCGAAACCACCGAGACCATCCGTACCCCCAAGCTCCCCGCCCCGCCCAAGGACTTGCGCCGGGGCAGCTCGGAGAACCCCGCGAAGCAGGCCCGCAAGTCCAAGCCGGAAACCCCGGCCGAATCCAGCACCGACGCCGAGACCGGCACCGAACAAGCGGCGAAGTCCTCCGACAGCAAGTCCACCGTCGACGTCGACGGTCTGCGCTACGAGGTGCAGATCGACAGCCGCGGCGTGCGCATCGTGCCGCGCCCCTCGACGGCCGAGGCCGCCAGCGCCGCGTCGGAGGCCGACTCCTCCCTGCCTTCGGTCGACATCCGCCTGCCCACCGAGAAGCAGCGCGCGGCGGTCCGCCAGGCCGTCGAGGAAGCCAAGCGCGCCCTCGAGGAAGCCGCCGAGGAAGCCCGCCACGCCCAGGCCGATGCCGACCAGGCCCGCGAGGAGCTGGAGCAGGCCCAGCGCGAGACCTCCCGCAAGACCCGGTACCGCACGGTCCACCTGGGCGACTTCCTGGACAAGCTGGCGGTGCTGATCGTGCTGGCGTCGGCCTTGCTCAAGGCGACCTACAAGGGCCGTCTGCAGGCCGAGGTGAAGGCCGCCAAGGCGACCGAGACCGCCGAGGCCGAATCGCTGCGCCGCCAGGTCGTCGAGGCCCGCATGGCCGCGATGCAGGCGCAGGTCGAGCCCCACTTCCTGTTCAACACGCTGGCCTCCATCGACCACCTGATCGAGACCGACCCGCCGCGCGCCTCGCAGATGCAGAAGAACCTGATCGCGCTGCTGCGGGCATCGATGCCGACGATGCGCGAGGCCAACGCCAACGGCGGCGTGCGCGACCTGGGCCGCGAGATGGCCGTGATCCGGCCCTACCTGGAGATCCTGCAGGTCCGCATGGAAGAGCGCCTGCAGTCCCGCATCGACGTGCCCGACGGCCTGCTGTCCGCCGAGTTCCCGCCCATGATGATCCAGAGCCTGGTCGAGAACGCCATCAAGCACGGCCTGGAGCCCAAGGCCGAGGGCGGCAGCCTGACGCTCAAGGCGGAGATCGTGCATGGCAAGCTGCAGGTCACCGTCGCCGACACCGGCCTGGGCTTCGGCCGCGCCGCGACCTCGGGCACCGGCGTCGGCCTGGCCAACATCCGTGAGCGCCTGTCGCTGCTGTACGGCAAGACCGCCAGCGTGACCGTCTCGGAGAACCAGCCCAGTGGCACCGTCGTGACCATCACCGTCCCCTACCGGACGTCCCATCAAGCGCAAGAGCAAGGAGCACACGCATGAAAACGCTGTTCAAGACCCTTCTCGTCCTCGGCCTCGTGCTGGTGATCGGCGCGATGGTGCTCGGGGTGAGCGTCATCGGCCTGATCGGAGACGCACCCGGCGTGCACCTCACGATCGACGGCGACGAGGTGATCTGGTCCGGCCTCGGCCTGGCCGACGCCTTCGGCGCCGGGCTCGGCCTGATCATCACGATCGGCGTGTTGTGCCTGGTCCTGCCGCTGGTGTTGCTGCTGGGCCTGGGGCTGCCGCTGCTGATCCTGGGCGGGCTGCTGCTGGCCGGCATCGCCGCGCTGCTGGGCGTGGGCGCGGTGCTCGGCTCGCCGCTGATCCTGATCGGACTGATCGTCTGGCTGCTGGTGCGCGACAAGCCGCGCAAGCAGTCCTCCGCCCCCGCCGCGCCGGCCGCCGGCGCCTCCTCGTCGACGCAAACATCCTGACCTAACATCGCCCCTCATGAGCGACACCACCCACGCCCCCCGCGCCATCCTGGCCGACGATGAACGCCTGATGCGCGAGCAACTTCGCAGCCGCATCGCCGAGGTCTGGCCCGAGCTGCAGATCGTCGCCGAGGCCAAGAACGGCCTGGAGGCGGTCGAGCTGACCCGCGAGCACAAGCCCGACCTCGTCTTCCTGGACATCCGCATGCCCGGCCTGACCGGCGTCGAGGCCGCCCGGCAGATCGCGCAACTGCCGGAGGACGACGAATGGGCGGTGCCCGAGATCGTCTTCATCACCGCCTATGACCAGTACGCGGTCGAGGCCTTCGAGCAGGGCGCCTGCGACTACGTCCTCAAGCCCGCCGAGCGCGACCGGCTGCTGGTCACCGTCGAACGTATCAAGAAGCGCCTGGCCCAGCGCAGCGGCGAGGCCGAGCCCGACGGCCCCAGCAACGGCACGCTGCAGCAACTGCTGCACAGCCTGTCGGCCCGCGTGAATCCGGGTGGCGCGCCGAAGTACCTGCAGTGGATCCAGGCGTCGGTCGGCCAGACGATCCAGATGATCCCGGTGGAGGACGTGCTGTTCTTCATCAGCGACGAGAAGTACACCCGGGTGCAGACACCGACCGTCGAGGCGCTGATCCGCAAGCCGATCAAGGAACTGGTGGACGAACTGGACCCGGCGCTGTTCTGGCAGATCCATCGCTCGACGCTGGTCAACGTCAAGTCGATCAACGGCATCAGCCGCGATTTCCGCGGCCGCCAGTTGGTGGGCGTGAAGGGGTTGGACGAAAAGCTCGAGGTGTCTCGCAGCTACACCCACCTCTTCAAAGGCATGTAAGCGAGGCGCGGGAACGGGTGCCGCGCGTTGTTGCGGATCCTCACCATAGCGCTGCTATGGTTCCGGTCCGCGCCTAGCGCGGCACCCGTTCCCGCACCTCGCTTACCGCGCTGCTTGTCCCGGCCGTTGACTGCCATCGGGCCAGCGTTGCGGTAGATCCTCACCCGAGCGCCGCCGTGGTTCCCGTCCGCGTCTAGCGCGGCACCCGTTCCCGCACCTCGCTTACCGCGCTGCTTGTCCCGGCCTTTGACTGCCATCGGGCCAGCGTTGCGGTAGATCCTCACCCAAGCGCCGCCATGGTTCCAGTCCGCGCCTAGCGCGGCATCCGTTCCCGCACCTCGCTTGCCGCGCTACTTGTCCTGGCCTTTGACTGCCATCGGGCCAGCATTGCGGTAGATCCTCACCCGAGCGCCGCCGTGGTTCCCGTCCGCGTCTAGCGCGGCACCCACTCCCGCACCTCGCTTGCCGCGCTGCTTGTCCCGGCCTTTGACTGCCATCGGGCCGGCGTTGCGGTAGATCCTCTCGCCCTAGCGCCGCCATGGTTCCGGGCCACGCTTCCTTCATCCTCGCCTGGGCCTTTACGCCATGGGTGGATGGTCCTGAAAGGGCCACCATTCCTCAGCGAGACGGGGGCGCGAGCTTGACACCGGCCGCGGCCATCGCGCGGCGGACCTCGGGGGCGTCCTCCAGGTCGGTGTCGAAGTCCGGCAGCTCGGTCTCGACGCCCAGCGACGAATCATCCGGGCTGTCGCCCTCCCGCATCGGCTTGCGCGACGGTGTCCGCAGGCCCAGCCCCAGCGCCAGCAGCGTGTAGAACAGGAAGGCGATGCGGGGCGCGTCGATCAGGCTGTCGAAGAGCCCCACGACCAGGAAGCCCAGCAGCCCGCCCGCCACCGCCGGCGCCAGCGGATGCCGCCGCGCGGCGCCCAGCGCGCAGCGCCACAACGCCGTTACCAGCAACGCCGACCATAGCGCCAGACCGAACAGGCCCTGCTCGAACAGCACGTGCGCCGGCAGGCTCTTCATGTGGAAGGGCATGTGGTACCGGTCACTGGAGAAAAACCAGTGCGCCAGCCCGTCGCTGAAGTCGCCGTTGCGCAGCAACGGGCCGTGCACGCTGTCGACGATGGCGACCGAGGCGATCTCCAGCACGCCGCCGCGCCAGTTCTGCGTCACCGACGCGGTCAGGCGCCGCGGCGCCCAGGCCGGTCCGCCGAAGTCGTCGGGCGCATGGCCCAGCGCCAGTTGCACGGTCTGCCACCCGCCGCCCTGCGGCTTGATCTCGACCTCGCGATCAATGCAGCGCAGCGGGTAGAGCAGGAATTTCTCGCAGACCTCGACACGCAGCCGGGTCTGGAACTGGCTGCGCAACACCACCGTCGCGCCGACATCGCCCGACACGTTGGGCAGCCGCTGGCTGAGGCGGAACATCTCGCCGTTGCCCATCTGATGCAGGCCACTGGTGAGCGTGACCGTCGGCCCGGGGAACTGCTCGGCGGACGCCGCCATGCCAATGGGCAGCGGCTCGGCGCGGGGCGGGTTGAGCCGGTAGTCGCCGACGCGCTCGTCGAAGGGCCCGCCGTTGGCGAAGCTCGCCGGGAAGCGGCCGCTGCCCTTGCCGAGCAGCCATTCGTCCATCGTCTTGAGCAGGCCCAGGCCGGTGCGCCAGTGATCCAGCCGGCCCTCGAAGTCCTGCTGCCCGGTCGACATGCGCTGCCCGATGTAGGCGCCGCCGCCCAGCGCCGCGACCACGGCGCAGACCAGCAGGCAGGCGGTCCAGACCAGCCCCCGGATGCGCCAGCCGGCGGTGCGCAGGTCGCTGCCGACCCGCGGCGACCATTGCGTCGCGATCCAGGCGACCGCCAGCAGCGCCAGCACCGCGGCCGTCATGCCGAGGTTCCGTCCACCGCCCCAATGCGCCGCCACCAGGCCGGCGCCGGCCAGCGTGGCCATCCAGCAGGCGGCCAGCGCGAAGGCCTGCGCAGGCTGCGTCAGGCCGCCGCGCCAGATCCAGCCCAGCATCAGCCCGAGCAGCACCAGCGCCCCGTCGAGCACGTAGGCACCCTTGGGGATCAGGTCGATCAGCAGCCCGCCCGCGAGCGCCAGCAGTACCGCCGGCACCGGCGCGAGCACCAGCAGCGCGCGCGTCTGCCCGCGCGGCCAGGCGGCGCGCGAGGCAGGCATTGCCAGCAACACCGCGACGCTGCCCGCCAGCGCCAGCAGCGCCCGGTAACCACCGGTGCCGAACAGCAGCCACGCCGCCAGCGCGGTGCCGGCGATCACGCCGACCGACCAGCCCAGCGGCACCGACCCGTCGTTGCCCGGGTAGACATAGGCCGGCGGACCGTCCGGCCGCGGCGCGTCCAGGCCCATGCGGCGCTGCGCCACCCACAGCAGCGCGCACAGCGCCATGCCGGCGGGGACCGCGAGGTAGACGCCGCGGGAGAAGGTCGTCAGGCAGGCGTAGAACCCCACCAGGAGCACGACGAGCGCCAGCGCGAAGCGGCCCGGGCGGCGCTCGCGCAGCGCCCACAGCAGCGTGAAGGGCACGCTCAGCGCCAGCGCGCCGTCGAGCGAGGCGCCGCCCACGTTCATCTCCCAGAACCAGGAGGTGGTCCGGTAGTCGGTCGAGAAATCCAGCAGCCCGGTGTAGATCCAGCGCTCCCAGAGCGCGCCCAGCGCGGTCAGCGCCAGCACCGCCACCCAGGCCACGCGCGTCAGCCGCAGCACCGACGACGGCCGCAGGTCGGACGCCTTCTGCCACAGCGGCAGCAACAGCAGCACCAGCGCGAAGCTCTTGCCGGCGCGCAGGCTGTTCATCGGCTCCTGGAAGCCCTGCCAGAAACTGAACTGCAGGCCGCCGGCATGCTCGAAGCCGCGCCACACGGCGATGGCCACCGACAGGCCGAAGACCGCCATCAGCACCCGCACCGCGGCGCGCCAGCGCAGCGCGCGGTAACGCCACGGCACCGGCCGCCGCGAGGGGGTCGACAGCGCCAGCGCCAGGTAGCCGCCCGCGGCGACCGCGAGGACGAGCAGGTCCAGCTCCTCGAAGGTGATCCAGCCGGTCCACGGCGCGAAGCCGATCACCGGCACGAGCGCCGGCACCAGCAGCGGCAGCATCTGCCAGCCGAAGAAGCTGGCGACGGCGATCGCCGCCCACAGCGCGGTCATCGCGATCGGCTCGATCGGATAGTGCCGAGACAGCCAGAGGCCGGCGACGGCGCACGCCAGGCCCGTCGCCAGGGCCGCGAACGAGGACGACCGCTTCGGAACGACGAGCTTCATGCGCGCGACCGCCTCAGGCTGCTGGCGATGCACCACTGCGCCGGCCAGTAGCTGGCGAGGACCCAGACGCTGGCCATTTCCAGGGGACCGGCGAACTTGTTGATCGCCAGCATCGCGTCGGAGAACACGAACAGCGTGCCGCCCCAGGCGGCCCAGCGCGCCTGCGCCTCGTCGGGCAGGCCGACACCGCCGCGCCACCAGGCCCAGGCCTGCGCCGCCATCGTCGCCAGACAGACGACGTAGACGACCACCGGCGCCTGCAGCGCCGCCGGCACGTTGACCCACAGCCGCCCCAGCACGACGGCCGCGATGACGCCGAACATCAGAAAGGGCCAGCGCACCGCGCCGAAACGCCGTTGCGTGCAGAAGCCGACGATGTAGCAGACATGGGCGACGAGGAAGCTGACCAGGCCGGGCAGGAAGCCCTGTTCGGGCCACAGCAGCGCGACGTCGCCGGCCAGCGAGCACAGCAGCCCCGCGCGCAACCAGCGCGCCAGCGCGGGCTGGTCAGCGCCGCGTTGCCAGGCGTAGAGCAGGATCAGGACGGTGGTGAGCGGCTTGAAGACGAAGCCCAGCCCCGGCGGCAGCTGCGCGGGCTGGGAGAGCGCGAGGATGGCGACGGTGGCGCTGACGAGCGTCAGCAGCGGCAACGCGACGCTGGACTTGGCGACGGAGGCGGTCATGCGGCCGCATTCTGCCGGTTGCCGATGACATCGGCGGTAGGGAGGGGCCCTCGGAGCCCCGGAAATGGCAGACCTTACAGGGCGAGTTGCGCGGCAACCGCGCGGACGCACCGCTTCAGCGCTCGTCCTTGGCCGCCTGCGCCTGCTTCTCGGCGGAGGCGGCGGCCTTGGCGGCGAACTGCTCGCGCATGCGCTTGAGCTTCTCGCGCGGGTCTTCCTTGACCAGACCTTCGTCCAGCTTCATCTCGGCGATGAAGCGGCTGGGCACGCCCACCACCGTCTCGCGGTTCTTCTTGCGCCGCCGCAGCGTCGACACCGCCAGCGTGCGGCGCGCGCGGGTGATGCCGACGTACATCAGCCGGCGCTCCTCCTCGACCCGCTGCGGCGTCAGCTCGTCGTTGTCCGCCTTGAACGGCAGCAGGCCCTCGTTGACGCCGGCCAGGACCACGTGCGGCCATTCCAGGCCCTTGGACGCGTGCAGCGTGGTGAGCACCACCTGGTCCTGCTCCTCCTTGCGCTCGGCCAGCGACAGGATCACGCTGATCGTCTGCGCGACGTCGAGCAGCGACTGGCGCGGACTCTCGGTCGTGATGCCTCCCTCGGTCGAGATCTCGCCGCCGCAGCGCTTGGAGACCCAGTCGACGAAGTCGAGCACGTTGCCCCAGCGCGCCACCGCGACCTTCTCGTTGTCCTCCTGGTCGATCAGGTGCTGCTCGTAGGAGATGTCCTTCAGCCACTCCATCATGAGCGCCTTGCCCTCCTCGGCGCCGACCGCGTGGCGCGCCCGGTACTCGAGGTCGACGATGTAGCGGCCGAACTCGTGCAGCCCGTGCAGCGCCTTGCTCGACAGCGTCGCCTTCAGCGACTCGGCGAACAGGGACTCGAACATCGACAGCTTCCACTTGGCCGAGAACTCGCTCAGGTGGCCCAGCGTCTGGTGGCCGATGCCGCGCTTGGGCGTCGTCACCGCGCGCAGGAAGGCCGGGTCGTCGTCCTGGTTCACCAGCAGCCGCAGCCAGGAGCACAGGTCCTTGATCTCGGTCTTGTCGAAGAAGCTCTGCCCGCCGGACACCTTGTAGGGGATCTCGGCGCGCCGCAGCGCCTGCTCGAAGATGCGCGCCTGGTGGTTGGCGCGGTACAGGATGGCGAAGTCGGAGAACTTGGTCGTCGGGTGGCTGGCGATGATGGACTGGATGCGGGCCACGGCGCGCTCCGCCTCGTGCTCTTCGCCGTCGGCCTCGACCAGCGTGATGGGATCGCCCTCGCCGAGCTCGCTCCACAAGGTCTTCGCGAACAGCTTCGGATTGGTGCCGATGACGTTGTTGGCCGCGCGCAGGATCGCGCCGGTCGAGCGGTAGTTCTGCTCCAGCGGAATGATCTTGAGCTGAGGGAAATCGACCGGCAGCTTCTTGAGGTTCTCGATCGTCGCGCCGCGCCAGCCGTAGATGGACTGGTCGTCGTCGCCGACGGCGGTGAACATCGCGCGCGTGCCGACCAGGCACTTCAGCAGCTCGTACTGGACGGCGTTGGTGTCCTGGTACTCGTCCACCAGCACGTAGCGCAGCGTCTCCTGCCACTTGCCGCGCGCCTCGTCGTTGGTCTGCAGCAGGCGCAGCGGCATGCCGATCAAGTCGTCGAAGTCGACCGCCTGGTAGGCCGTCAACCGCTCCTGGTAACGCTGCATGACGACGGCGGCGGCGCGCTCCATGTCGTCCTTGGCATAGGCCAGGGCCTGCTGCGGGCTGAGGTTCTGGTTCTTCCACAGCGAGATCGTCCACTGCCAGGACTTGGCCGTCGCCGCGTCGGTGGTGCCGCCGGCATCGCGCAGCACCGACAGCACGTCGTCGGAGTCGAGGATGGAGAACTGCTCCTTGAGCCCCAGGTGCCGGCCGTCCTCGCGCAGGATGCGCACGCCCAGCGAGTGGAAGGTCGAGATCAGCAGGTCCTGCCCTGCCTTGTTGCCCACCAGGTGCTTGGCGCGCTCGCGCATTTCCTGCGAGGCCTTGTTGGTGAAGGTGATGGCGGCGATGCTCTTGGCCCGATAGCCCTCGGACAGCAGCTTGGCGATCTTCTGCGTGATCACCCGCGTCTTGCCCGACCCCGCGCCCGCGATCACCAGGCACGGCCCCGCGAGATGGTGCACGGCCGCCAGCTGGGCCGGGTTGAGCAGGGCTTCGGACATGGTGGAACCTGGGGGACAGGGAACTGCGGGCGGGCCGGGGATGATAGCGGGACGTACAGTGCGAACCATGAACACAGCAGCCAACATCGTCGTCGCCCTGGTGGCGCTCATCCATGTCTACATCCTGGTGCTGGAGATGTTCCTCTGGACCACCCCCAAGGGCCGCAAGGCCTTCGGGCTGACGCCCGAGTTCGCCGAGGCGAGCAAGGTGCTGGCCGCCAACCAGGGGCTGTACAACGGCTTCCTGGCGGCCGGCCTGATCTGGGGCCTGGTGCTGGGCGCCGCGGGTGGACCGGTGAAGGTCTTCTTCCTGGCCTGCGTGCTGGTGGCGGGCCTTTACGGCGCCGCGACCGCGAGCCGCAAGATCCTCTTCATCCAGGCGATCCCCGCCGCGATCGGTCTGGCGCTGACGTTGCTGGCCTGAGCCCCGACCGGGGCGCCGACGGCCGTGTCAGTCCGGTAGCGCGACGCCCCGGCGGGCGGCCATCTGCTGCAACTCGCCGCTGGCGCGCAGGCGCTGCATGCCGGCATCGACCAGCGCCTGCAGGGGCGCGCCGGCCGCGTCCCGGCTGAAGGCGAAGTGGCCGCGCAGACGTGCGAACGGCGGCGTGCACAGCTGTACCTGGTCGCCCATGCCGAGCGCCTGGATCACCGGCTCGGAGTTGCGCTGGTTGGCCGCGATCAGATCGAGCCGGCCCACTTGCAGCATGCGCAGCGCGGTCGCCAGATCGCGCACCGTGTCGATGTTGAGCGCGCCGCGCGCCTGCTCGAAGCGGTCGCCATAGACCCAGCCCTGCACCGCGGCGATACGCAAGGTCCGCAGCGCCTGAAAGTCGCCCCACCACAGTCCCTGCTCGCGCTTGCGCGCATAGAAGACCAGCGCGTCCTCGTAGAACGCCTGGCGGGAGAAACGCATCAACTGCTCCCGCTGCGGTGTCCGGTACGGGCCGACCAGGATCTGCGCCGGGCCGTGCTCGACCATCGACTGCGCGCGCAGCCAGGGATAGAACTCGTAGCGCGGCTGGTGGCCGGCCGGGATCAGGATCGCGTCGAGCAGGTCCACCGCCAGCCCTCGCGGCGGACCGCCCTGGACGCCGGGCTCGAACAGCCGCGCGAAGGCGGTACCCGCGATCGACACCGGCCCGGAATTCGAAGGCGCGGGAGGTGCCGCGGCGGCGCCAGGCCGGGCCGCGGCGCCTCCCGACGCACCGAGAGCCAAGGCCGCGAGCGCGACATGACGGAGCAGGAGGCGACGGTCGAGATCCATGGCGTGGCGCCGATGATAGGTGCCCCGCCAGGGTCTCGAAGCCGTGGAAAGTCACGATGTCCAGACAGCGCCCGACACACCTCGCGGTCGGGCGCGGGCGCCCGGTTCCGACGTGGCCGCAGGCGGCCCCGGCACGAACACCGGCTGACGGATCGGATCGCGGCCGATGTCCTCCGCATAGGAGCCGTGAACGGCGAACGCCGCCGACAGCACGATCTGCACCTCGGCCGAGGACTCGGCCTGCGGCGACGACCCGCCGGTGAAGAACACCTTCGGGTCGCCCACGCCCAGACCGCGCAATCCATACAGCCGCTCGCCGACCCGGCCGCAGAACTGGTCCGCCAGATCCCCGCCCATCAGCGACGGCAGGCGGACCAGGTAGTCGCCGGTGACCCGGTCGACGGCCCAGCGCGTCGCGAGGCGCACCCAGCTGGCGTTCTTCGGATCGGTGCAGGTCTCCAGCAGGGCTCGCAGCCACGGCGAGCACTCGGGGTCGGTGAGCGCGTCGCGCCGGCAGGCCTGCCAGTCCGCGCGGGACATCGGTTGAATCTCGAAACTCACTTGCATCTCCTCGCCCGCCGTTTGCCGGCCGCGAAAGGAGCCGTCGACGGGCGGGCCCCGAACCGACGGCATGCACGAGCCGAGGCGCATCGTAGGCAGAGGCCCCCCGCCGGGACAACCCGCCTCGACAGGCCTGATCGTGACCCGTCGAGGTCAATCTCCGCGATGAAGTTATCCATTCATCAGGCAACGGTCTCGAACACGCCTGTCTGGACTAGTCCAAGAAGGCCATCCGACAACCGATGTTGTCGAGCGCCAGCCTCGGCGTGGCGCGACGATCTCCGATCGCCGGCCAACGCCACGCTTCTCCCTGGTTGGCGCCCTGAATGGCGCCCTCGACGACAGCTGGATCGCGTCCGCGATCGATCGCGCGAAATCAGCCGGATCGCAGCAGCAGCCACAGGACGATGGCCGCCAGCGCGAGCACCAGCGCGATGCCCGCGACACGCTCCGCGATCGACGCGGCCGGCGGCTTGGCCGGCGCGTGGGGCTCTTCCAGCGGCGGGGGCGACGCCAGCAGCGGCAGCGAGGCCGAGGCCGGTCCGGCACCGCCGGCGGATCGCGCCGGGCCGGGGGCCGGCTCGGTGTCGATCCAGTCACGCACGGCCTGTGCCAGCAGCTGGCGATCGGTGAACGAGCGCCCGTCCATCATGGCCCGGTCCAGCAACTGGTCCAGGCTCTCGCGCTGCGCGGCCGTCAGCGACAGCCAGGACTGCAGCGAGGCCACCGGCGTGGCGCCCGGCTCCGCCTCGTCCTCCCCGCCCTCTTCCGCGCCCTCGCGGCGCGGCAGCCTGCCGTTGACCAGCAGGCCGAGCAGGCGACCGAGCGCGTGGGTCTCGCTGTTCTCGTCGGGCCGACCGCCGGCGCGTTGACGGGCATTGGCCAGCGGCTCCGCAGCGCGCACCAGCGCCGTCGGCCCCTGGCTGTCCCGCGGCGCCAGGCCCTGGCCGAGCCAGTGCAGTTGCTGCCCCGGGCTCAGCCACAGCGTGCCGGGATCGATCTCGTGCAGCACCAGGCCCTGCGCGTGGGCCCATTCCAGCATGTCGATCAGGTCCAGCAGCAGCTGCATGCGCCGCTTCAGCGGCAACGCCATCGCCACCCGCAGCAGCGGCGCGCCGTCCATCGGCGGCACGACCAAGTAGGGCAGGCCCGCCGGGCTCAGGCCGCTGTCCAGCGGCGCGCCGTAGGTGGGATGAGCCAGCCGCGACAGCGCCTCGGAGTCCTCGGCGAAGCGCATCAGCACCGCCTGCGCGTCCGCCTCGTGACGGTAGACCAGCGCCAGGCCGGCCTGGGCCGAGGCCAGCGCGTGCTCGACGCGGTACCACTGGCCGGAGGCGCATTCGAACAGCGCCGCGCTGACCCGCCAGACCCCCAGCCGCTCGCCCACCACCGGCAGCGCCGGCTGGGGACGCGCCGAGGCATCGCCTGCGGCGGCCCCGGAAGGGTCGCGCGGCGCGTGCGGTTCACGCGCGTCGGCAGGCGGGGCGGACGGGTCGGTCATGGGCGCGAATCCTAGCGCAGCGATACTTCCGGGCCATGGCCGCCAAGTTTTCCATCGCGCGCTGCGTCGCGCCGTCCTCGTTCTTCCTGTGGGCCGGGATCGGCCTGCTGGGCGCCGCGCTCACCCTGCCCGAGCCCGCCGGCGCCGCGCCGTCCCCCTACAAGCAGCCGTCCGCGGCGATCCGCGACCTGCTGGACACGCCCGCGCTGCCGCGCCTGCTGGCCTCCCCGGACCGCCAGTCGCTGGCGCTGGTCGAGCAGCGCCGCTACACACCGCTGGAGGAACTGGCCCGCCCCGGCCTGCGGCTGGCTGGGGCGCGCTTCGATCCGCGCAACGCGACGCAGCAGAACCTGGCGGCCGTGACTCGCCTGCGGCTGCGCTCGCTGCTGGAGCCCGACGCGACCGAACGCGAAGTCGAGCTGCCCGCGGGCGGCACCTGGCACAACTTCGTCTGGGCGCCGGACGGCCAGCGCTTCCTGCTCTCGCGCCGCACCGACACGGCCGACGAGCTCTGGGCCGGCGCGACCTCCAACGGCCAGCTCTGGCGCATCTACAACGTGCGCCTGAACAACACCGTCGATCCGGACGACATCGCCTGGCTCAATCCGCGCGAGGTCGTCGTGCTGACCGTGCCCGACAACCGCGGCCCGGTCCCGAACAAGCCGCAGAACGGCCCGGCGATCCAGGAGACCCATGGCCGCGCCTCGCCCGAGCGCACCTACCCGGACCTGCTGCGCAATCCGCGCGACGAGGATCTGTTCGAGTACTACGCCCGCTCGCAGCTGACGCTGGTGGACATCGCCAGCGGACAGAGCCGCGACATCGGCGCCCCGGGACTGTTCAGCAGCGTGTCCAGCGTCGGCAACGGCCAGGCGCTGCTGACCGAACGCCTCGCGCGGCCCTTCAGCTACAACCTGACCTTCGACGACTTCCCGACCGTCGTCGAGGTCCGCCAGCTCGACGGCAAGGTCATCCGCGAGCTGGCCAAGATGCCACTCAAGCAGGGTGTCGCGATCGACGGCGCCATCCCCGGCCCGCGCGTCTTCTACGCGTCGCCGACGAAGGACGCGGCGATCTACTGGGTCGAGGCGCTGGACGGCGGCAATCCGGCCGCGCGCGCCTCCTTCCGCGACCGCGTCATGCGCCTGGACCCGCCCTACACCGGCGATCCCTTCGAGGTCCAGCGCATGCCCTACCGCTTCACGCGGCTGCGCTTCCTGGACGATGGCGTGCACGGCCTGCTGAGCGAGGAAGACCGCAGCCGCGGCTGGACGCGGACCTACCTGCTGCCGCTGCGCGGCACGCAGAGCCGGCCGCTGTTCGAGCTCTCGGTGCGCGAGCGCTACCGCCATCCCGGTTCGCCGTTCATGCGCATGCTGCCCAACGGGCACCTGGTCGCGCAGACGCTGAACGGCGACCTGCTGCTGGCCGGCCAGGGCGCCAGCCCGCGCGGCGACCGACCCTTCCTGGACAAGCTCTCGCTGCGCGACCTGAGCGTGCAGCGGCTGTTCCAGTCGGCCGAGGGCGTCTACGAACTGCCGGTCGCGCTGCTCGAAGACCGCCGCCTGATCACGCAACGCGAGACCGAGCACGAGCCGCCCAACCTGATGCTGCGCGAGAACGGCAAGGCCACCGCGCTGACCCGCCTCAAGGACCCGACGCCGCAGTTGAAGGCGGTGAAGCGCGAGCTGGTGACCTTCAAGCGCAGCGACGGCGTCGAGCTGTCGTTCTGGATGTACCTGCCGCCCGATCAGCGCGAGGGCGAGCGCCGTCCGGCGCTGGTCTGGGCCTACCCGCTGGAGTTCAACGACGCGGCGCTGGCCAGCCAGCTCAGCGGCTCGCCGGGGCGCTACATGAGCTTCACCGGCATCAGCCCGTTGAACCTGCTGATGGACGGCTACGTCGTGCTGATGGACGCGACGATGCCGGTGGTGGGCGACTCCCGCAACATGAACGACAGCTTCATCGAGCAGATGACGATGAACGCCCGCGCGATCCTGGACAAGGCGGACGAGCTCGGCACCGTGGACGCGCGCCGCGTCGCCATCGGCGGCCACAGCTACGGCGCGTTCATGGCGGTCAACCTGATGGCGCACACCAAGCTGTTCCGCTGCGGCATCGCGCGCAGCGGCGCCTACAACCGCACGCTGACGCCCTTCGGCTTCCAGAGCGAGCGGCGGTCGCTCTGGGACGCCAAGGACGTCTACCTGAAGCTCTCCCCCTTCCTCTTCGCACAGCAGATCAAGGACCCGCTGCTGCTGATCCACGGCGAGGCGGACAACAACTCCGGCACCTTCCCGATGCAGAGCGAGCGCCTGTACCAGGCGCTGGCGGGCCTGGGCGGCAACGCGCGTTACGTCCTGCTGCCCTTCGAGGCGCACGGCTACGCCGCGCGCGAATCGGCCGGCCAGGTCCAATGGGAGATGAGCCAATGGCTCAAGGGCTGCGTGGGAGATCCGCGCTCCGAGCCCAAGCCCCGTCCTACCGCCGGCTCCGCCCCATGACCGCCGCCCGCCACAAGCTCGGCTCGGCACGGCATGGCTCGGTAGGTTGAGACGGGCATGACCGGGGCCGGCCGCTCGGTGCCCCCGAAGGCGCGCGGAGCGCGCATCAAGTGCTGACTGGGCGCTACTGTTTGAGCGAACGAGCCGAAGGTGAGAGAGCGAGTTGAGCGCCCTCTTCGGGGGCACCGAGCGGCCGGCCCCGGTCATGCCTGTCGGGCACGGTCATGCCTGTCGGCCCCGGTCACACCTGCCGGGCTCGGTCACTCCCGTCAAGCCTCTGTCAAAGTCAGGCTCAGAGCTGCCGCGCCGAGAAGGTATCGCAGTCTCGCAGGTCCCCCTGCGCCATCCCGCGCTTGAACCATCGCTGGCGTTGCTCGCTGGTGCCATGGGTGAAGCTCTCCGGGACCACCTCGCCGCCTGCTCGACGCTGGAGTGTGTCGTCGCCGATCTGCGCCGCCGCATTGAGCGCCTCATCGACGTCCCCTGCCTCCAGCCAGCCTTTGGATTGTTGCGAGTGATGCGTCCACACCCCCGCGAAGCAATCGGCCTGCAGCTCCACGCGCACGCTCAGCGCGTTGGCCGCGCGTTCCGACTGCGTGCGGCGCGCTGCGTCGACCTTCTGCGTGATCCCGAGCAGATGTTGCACGTGGTGCCCCACCTCATGCGCGATCACGTAGGCCTGGGCGAAGTCCCCTGGCGCGCCGAGCCGATCGCGCAACGTCTGATAGAAGCTGAGGTCGATGTAGACCTTGCTGTCGCCGGGACAGTAGAACGGCCCCATCGCCGCTGAGCCCTGACCGCAGGCGGTGGGCTCGCGGCCGGTGAACAGCCGGAGCTTGGGGGCTTGATAGGTCTTGCCGGCGGCCTTGAACAGCTGGGTCCAGACGTCCTCGGTATCCGCCAGCACGACGCTGACGAACTTGGCCGGCTGATCCTGCGGCTTGGTGGACGCGACCTCGCGCGGACCGCCGCCGGTCTGCACCGTGCTGCCGTCGAGCAGCCCCAGCACCGTCAGCGGATTGACCCCGAAGATCCACGACGCCAGCAGCGCCACCACGATGCCGCCGATCCCCAGGCCGCGACCGCCGAGCATCGGGAGCCCACCACCGCCGCCGCCGCCACCCCCGCCGCCGCGGGCGTCCTCGACGTTGTCGCTCTCGCGCTGACCTTCCCATTTCATGGCGTGCTCCTCATGTCGATGCGCCGGCTCCGACGTCCGGCAAGGATCTCACAGCGCGGTGACCAGCGGCTCGCCATGGGCGGGCCGGTCATGGGCCGGCAGGACCAGATGGAACTCCGCCCCGCCGCCCTCGCGATTGGCCGCATGCAGCCGGCCCCCGTGCAACTGGACGATTTTGCGGCTGATCGGCAGGCCCAGCCCGGTCCCGCCGGAGCCGTCCTTGGTCGCGCTTGACTGCACGAACGGATCGAAGATGCGCTCCAGCTCCTGCGGCGGGATACCCGGGCCGCGGTCGGCCACGCACAGGTGCAGCTCACCGTCCAGGGTGCGGACGCCGCGGAGCTCGATGAGCCCGCCCTGTGGCGCGAACTTGATCGCGTTGGCCAGCACGTTGCGCATCGCCTGCTGGAAGCGCAGCGGATCGACGCAACCGGGCAGCGGCTCCGGCAGCTCTTCCGCCAGCGTGAGCTGGCGCTTGGCGATCAGCGGCGCCAGCTCGCGCACGACGGCGCCGACCGGCTCGCGCAGGTCCAGCGGCCGCAGTTCCAGCGCGCCCACGGTGCTCTCCAGCTTGGACGCATCCAGCAGGTCGTTCACCAACGCGAGCATGCGCTGGCCTGAGCCGTGGATGTCCACGAACATCGCGCGCAGCCGTTCCTGCTCGCCGCTGCACATCATGCCCAGCTCGGAGAAGCCCAGGATCGATTGCAGCGGCGTGCGCAGCTCATGGCTGATGTTGGCGAGGAACTCGGTCTTGGTGCGGGACGCCTCCTCCGCCGCGTCACGCGCCTGCCGCGTGAGCCGCTCGGCGGCGGCGCGCTCGGTGATGTCGATGGCGCTGCCGGCGTAGCCGAGCAACTCGCCGTCGCGCCGCAGCGGCACGAGGGCGATCTGGTAGCGACGCGGCGCGCCCTCGCCGTTGCGGATGGTCGCCTCGACGCCGCGCCCGACGCCGTCGGCGTCGAACAGTGCGGCCACCGCGTCGCGGTCGGCCGGCTCGGCCAGGTCGGCCAGGCGACGGCCGACGGCCTCGTCCGGACGCCCCCGATGCAGCGTCGTCCAGCGCGCGTTCACGAAGGTCAGCGTGCCCGCGGGATTGGTGCGGAAGATCAGCTCCTGCACGCTCTTGAGCAACACGCGCAAATCGCGCTCGCGGTCGGCGAGCTGGGCGTGCGCGCCCTCCAGCGCCTCCATCGCCTCGGCCCGCGCCTGCAGGCTGCGACGCACCGCCACGGTCGCCAGCGCGATCAGCGCCAACGCCAGCGCGCCGATCATCAGCAGCCAGCGCAGCCCCGCATGCCAGCCGGCCAGCACCTCCTCCAGCGACTGCTCGACGCCCACGATCAGCGGCCGGCGGCTGGACGCGCGGAAGGCCACCACCAACTCGCCAGGCATCGCACCGGCGCCGATGTAGGTGCCGTGCTCGCGGCCGTGACGCAGCGCGTCGAAGGCCGGATGCCCGTCCAGGCGCTGGCCGGGCAGTTGATGCAGCGTCTCCATCGCCGCGAGCAGTTGGCCGTCGGTCGAGGCCAGCCAAGCCGCGCTGCGACCCACCGGCAACGCGCGCTGCTGCACCTGCGCCAGCGCATCCGGGTTGATCAGCGCCAGCAGCCAGCGCGGGTCCTCGTCGTGCGCGCCCGGCGCCAGCCCCGCCGGCATGCTGGCCGCGCCGGCCGGCGCGTCCGCCGCCGGCGGCAGCTGCAACAGCAAGGGCAGCATGCTGACCGCCGCGCCGCGCGGCGCGCGACCTCGCGCCAGATCGGACAGCCCGCGGCCGGGACGCAAGGGCATCAGCAGATCGCGGTCCGGGCCCGGCAAGCGACCGAAATCATCGAGCCGGATCGCCAGCCCGACCTCGTCCGCATTGGTGCTGGTCAACACCCGTCCCCGCGCGTCGAGCAACGCGACGCTGCGGATGAACGGCAACCCCACCAGCACATGGTTGAAGTGATCGCCGAGATGCTCGGCCTCGTGCGGATCGTCGCTGGCCCGCGCCAGCCCGTCGCCGATCGCGTGGAGCGACAACGAGGCGGTCTCGATGGTGCGACTCGCGTCGGCCTCCAGCACCTGCACCAGCAGCTCGCCGCGCGCGCGGGCTTCGTCGATCGCTTCCTGGCGTCCAACCCAGGCCGGCCCGACCAGCCCCGCCAGCGTGCCGATCGACGCGACGATGCCGGCCCACAGCGTCGCGCGGCGCAGGCGTTGAAGGGAGCGGACAGCGGGACCGAGCATGGCGGACGACCTCAGGGCACGACGATGGCGCTCAGGCCGTGGCGCGCGGCGGCATCGCGCAGCCGGCCGTCGCGCTTGATGCGGGCCACGAAATCGTCCATCCGTGCCAGCCACCCCGCGTCCCCACGCTTGACCGCGTAGGCATAGGGCATCACGTGGAACGGCTGCGGCGGCGCCACCAGCCGCGCCCAGTCGGCGTTGTCGAGCAGCCGGCGGCTGTAGGGATAGTCGGTCATGAAGACATCGGCGCGACCGGATTCGAGTTCGCGCTCGCGCGTGGCCGGCGGCTGCACCACCAGCAACGTCGCCTGCGCCAGGGCGGTCCGCATCACCGTCTCCATGAAGGTACCCGCCTGCACCGCGACGACCACGCCGAAGCGGTCGATATCCTCCCAGTTCTTGATGACACGGCTGGTGCGCGTGGTCACGCCGTAGATGTCGCTCTGCAGGTACGGCTGCGTGAAGGCCACGACGGTGCGACGTTGCGGCAGCACGGCGACGGCGAACATCGCCACGTCGCAGCGCTCGGTGTCGACGTCGGTGACGACGCGCTGGAACGACGACTCGATGTAGCGCAGGCGCACGCCCAGCTCCTTGGCCAGTTCGGCGGACAGGTCGATGTCCAGGCCGCTGAGGGTCTCGTCGCGCGGGTGGCGGTAAGTGATGCCGTAATAGTCCGGCCAGATGCAGACGCGCAACACCCCGGTCGACAGGATGCGCCGCAGCGTGGGGCTGGGCGTCGCGGCGGCCTCCAGCGTGGCCGAGGCCGCGGAGGCGGCGCTGGCGGCGGCCGCCTCCCACATCGCGCCCAGGCCGCCGGCCAGGGCCAGGACCATCGCGGCCGCGCCTGTCCTCGACAGGCCTGCCGCTCTGCGGGCGCGCGCGGCTGTGCTTCCAATCGTCATCTCGTCTCCTCGGCCCGGATTGCACCAGACTTCGGACCCTCCCGGCGTCCCCAAACGCCCCGACGACACCCTCCTGACGAGGTCATCACGAGGCGCTCCAGACCGTGGCAATACCGCGGGAGCCCAGAATGCCCCGAACCATGTCCCACCGAATATCAGTTTTATCGCTTATAAATCGGGAGATTACCCACCTGTACGACTAGGAAATTCGGCAAAATCGACCTATGACTGCTATTGCCCGACCCCCTGATGACATGCAAGAGGATTTCAGCACGCGCGAAGTCGCGCAGCGCCTCGGCATGGCCGTCCGGTCGGTGCAGTTGATGGTGGATCGTGGCGAGTTGCAGGCATGGCGGACGCCGGGCGGCCATCGCCGCATCCTGCGCACCTCGCTTGACGCGTGGCTGACCGGTCGCGGCCTGGCCCCGACCAAACCCGCCGATCTGCCGCTAGCCGAGGACGGGCCGCCGCGCCGCCTCAAGGCCCTGTTGATCGAGGATTCGGTCCATTACCAGAACCTCGTCTCGCTGCTCGCGCACCAGGAATATCCCGATCTGGAGCTGCATACCGCCAACGACGGCATCGGTGGTCTGGTCATGTACGGGCAGTTGCAGCCCGAGATCCTGCTGGTCGACATCCTGCTGCCCGGCATCGACGGCGCCGCGCTGGTGACCAGCCTGCGCTCGCAACCGCAGTTCGCCAACAGCGAGCTGATCTTCGTCACCGCCCTCGACGAGCAGCAGCGGGCGCCCTACGCGTTCGCGCTCGCGGGTCTGCCGCTGGTGCACAAGCCCCGCCTGGTCACGGACTTGCCGCCCCTGCTCGGCGCCGCCATCCAGCGCATCGGCGCACGGCAAGCCCAGTTCGCGGGCTGACGTCATGGGGGCTCGGGTGCGGGTCCTCCTGGTGGAGGACGATCCCACGTTGCAGCGCTTCGTCGCGATGGCGCTGGATGACGACGATGTGCGGCTGCAGGCATGCATCTCGGTCGACGAAGCGCTGCTGGCGCTGGCGACGCAGAACTTCGACCTCGTCATCACCGACCTGATGCTGCCCGGGCGACATGGGCTGGATCTGCTGCAGACCATGAAGCAGCGCCCCGAGTTACGCGGCGGCGCGCGGCTCGCGGCCTTCAGCGCGGGGATCAATCCGGCCGTGCGGGAACAGCTGGAAGCGCTCGGCGTGAGCCGCTTCCTCTCCAAACCGTGCTCGCTCGCAGACCTCCGGTCCTGCCTGGACGGACTGCGGGAGTCCGCCGTCGCGGCGGCGAACTCACCCTCGATTCATCGAGCGGCGATCGAGCAGTACTTCGGCGGCAACGCAGGCCTGTATCAGGCGTTCCTGGCGAGGTGCCGGGTGCAGTTTCCGCTGGACATCGCGACAGGACGCCTCGCCTGCGAGCGGGGGGAGCACGACAAGCTGCGGCACCTCGCCCACAGCCTCAAGAGCGTCCTGCTCACGCTCGGGCACGCGGAGGCGGCCGAGGTCGCCCGCCAGTTGGAGCTCGATGCGCAGCAGGCGGCAGGCGGCTGCGTCGAGGCCGGCGCCGCGGTGCGGCGCGCCTGGCCGGTGCTCGAGGATGCCCTCGCGAAGCTGCTCTAGCCGTCCCAGCCCTAGATCGCCAGCGGGTCGACGTCCACCGCCCAGCGCGTCAGGCCCTTCTGACGTCGCTTGAGGACGTGCAGGTCCGGCAACCAAGCTCGCAGGAACCGCTGCAGCTGCGCGCGGCTGCCCGCCTCGATCAGCATCTGGAAACGCTCGACGTCGGCGACGCGCGCGATCGACATCGGCACCGGCGGGTACAGCAGCAGCCCCAGCGACAGCGGCAGCGCCTGCGCGGCCTCCTGCGCGGCGGTCAGGAAATCGCGCGCGGCTTCGACGCTGCGGCCCTCCGCGCGCACCAGCGCGAGATGCGCGAACGGCGGCAGGCCCGCCGACATGCGCTCCGCCAACTGGCTGGCGGCGAAGGCCTCGTAGTCGTGCTTCTGCAGCGACTGGTAGAGCGCGTGCTCGGGGTACCAGGTCTGGATCCACATCTCGCTCGCCGCGGCCTGCGCCGCATCGCGTCCGGCCCGGCCGCCGGCCTGCATCAGCAGCGAGAAGAGCCGCTCCGGCGCGCGGAAGTCGCTGCTGAACAGCGCGCCGTCCGGGTTCACCGCGGCGACCAGGGTGATGCGTCGGAAGTCGTGCCCCTTGGCCACCATCTGCGTGCCGACCAGGATGTCGACATCGCCGTCATGCACCGCCGCGAGTTGCGATTCGAGGCTGCCCTTCAAACGTGTCGTGTCCGCGTCGATGCGGGCGACGCGGGCCCCGGGCAGCGCCGCGGCCAATTGCTCCTCCAGACGTTCCGTGCCGCGGCCCAGCGGCGCGATGTCCGGGTTGCCGCAGGACGGGCAGGCCCGCGGCACGCGCGTGGAGACGCCGCAATGGTGGCAGCGCAACGTGCGGTCCTCGCGATGGAAGACCTGATGGGCGCTGCAATGCGGGCAGTCGCTCTTCCAGTTGCACTGGTCGCAGTGCAGCACCGGCGCATAACCGCGGCGGTTGAGGAAGACCAGGCTCTGCTCCCCGCGATCCAGCCGCTTGCGCAGCGCGTCCAGCAAGGGCACCGACAGCGCCGTGGTCACACCCTTCTTGCGCTCCAGGCGATTCATGTCGAAAAGCCGCACCCGCGGCAGCGCACCGCCGCCGATGCGCTCGGTCAGGTCGATGCGCCGGTAGCGCCCGCCCAGCGCGTGCTGCCAGCTCTCCAGCGACGGCGTCGCGGAGCCGAGCACGACCGGGACGCGCTCCAGGTGCCCGCGGTACACCGCCAGATCGCGCGCCGAATAACGCGCGCCATCCTGCTGCTTGTAGGACGGGTCATGCTCCTCGTCGACGACGATCAGCCCGAGCCGCGGCAGCGAGGCGAAGACCGCCAGCCGCGTCCCCAGCACCAGCTGCGCGCGGCCCAGGTGCGCGGCCAGCCAGTGCCGCAGCCGCTGCGCCGGCGTCAGCGCGCTGTGCAGCGAGACGATCGAGTGGCCGACGAAACGCTCGGCGAACCGCGCCTCCAGCTGCGGCGTGAGGTTGATCTCGGGCACGAGCACCAGCACCTGCTGACCGCGCGCCAGCGCGGCCTCCGCGGCGCGCAGGTAAATCTCGGTCTTGCCGCTGCCGGTCAGTCCCCACAGCAGCGCCGGCTGCGGCGCCTCGGTCGCGGCCAGCGCATCGATGGCGTCGAGCGCCGCCTGCTGCTGCGCGCTCAGCGCCGGCCGCTCCGGCAGGATCGGCGACGCCGCGTCGGCCGCGGCCTTCCCCGCCGCCGCATCCGCCTTGTCGAGTTTCTTCAGCCGCGCCTGCAACTGTTTGGCGTCCAGCTCCCGCAGTTGCGGCGGCAGCACCGCGAGCGCCAGTTCACCGACGCTGCGCTGGTAGTAGTTCGCCGCGAAATCCAGCAGCCGCCGCCAGCGGTCGGACAGCGGCGGCAGGGCGTCCAGCGCTTCGCCGACGGGACGGAGTTCGGACTCGGGCAAGCGGTCCTCGCCGGGCACGTCCTGACCCTCGGGCAGGTCGTCCCAGACCAGCCCCATCACGTCGCGCCGCCCCAGGGTGACGTGCACCAGCGTGCCGGGGGTCAAGTCTTGCGGGCCGAGGTAGTCCAGCGGCCCGGTCAGGCCGCTGTGTTGCGGCGCTTCCACGGCCACGCGCACGCGCCGCAGGGCGTCCGGGGGGACGTCGCTCACCGCCCGCCCCCTTCGGCGACCGGTCCGCGGGTGACCGATGCCCCCACCGGACACCGGACCACGCCCACCGTCCGGGCGTGAGCCCGCCATGAGGAAGACGCGCCAAGTGCCTGATTTCCAAGGGTGTTCACAACGGGGTCGAAAGCCTGTGGATAACTTTGTGGGAAACGGGCGGGGTTTTCAGCCTCCGAGCGGATTGCCGCCGCGCGGGGCTGTGGGCGTCAAATTCCGGGCTCACCCGACGTCCCCTTTGAAATCAATCACTTAGCCGCCCATCGGGGAAAGCCCTAGCTGCGGACGGGCGCGTGTGCTGCGTTTCGGTGACACGAACGGATTTGGGGATAACTGACGGCCTCAGACACCGCTGGAAGTCGTGCCGGCACGCAGCGCGCGGGAATGGCGATGCACCTCGTCGACCAGCTCGGCGACGCTTTCCGGCGGCGTGAACTGGCTGATGCCGTGCCCGAGGTTGAAGACATGTCCGCCCCAGCCGCCATCGGCCCGTTGCGGCGCGCCGAAGCTGTCCAGCACCGCGCGCGCCTGCTCGCGGACGGCGGCCGGCGGCGCGAAGAGGACGTTCGGATCCAGGTTGCCCTGCAGCGCCACGCGGTCCTGCAACTGCGCGCGCGCGCGGCCCAGGTTGACGGTCCAGTCCAGGCCCACGACATCGGCGCCGGCCTCGGCGATCTCGTCCAGCCACAGCCCGCCCCCCTTCGTGAACAGCAGGCGCGGCACGCGGCGGCCCTCGTGTTCGGTCTTGAGCTGCGACAGCACCCGGCGCGAATAGGCCAGGCTGAACTGCTGGAACTGTCCGTCGGCCAGCACGCCGCCCCAGGAGTCGAAGATCATCACCGCCTGCGCGCCGGCATCGATCTGCGCATTCAGGTAGGCGGCCACCGCATCGGCGTTGATGCTCAGGATGCGGTGCATCAGGTCGGGCCGCGCGTACATCAGGCTCTTGACCTGGCGGTAGTCGTCGGAGCCGCCGCCCTCGACCATGTAGCAGGCCAGCGTCCACGGGCTGCCGGAGAAGCCGATCAGCGGCACGCGGCCGTCGAGCGCGCGGCGGATGGACGTCACCGCGTCGAAGACGTAGCGCAGCTTGTCCATGTCGGGCACGGCCAGCGCGTTCACCGCGGCCTCGTCGCGCACGACCTTCTCGAACTTCGGGCCCTCGCCCTGCGCGAACGACAGGCCCAGGCCCATCGCGTCCGGCACGGTCAGGATGTCGCTGAAGAGGATGGCCGCGTCGAGCGGATAGCGCTCCAGCGGTTGCAACGTCACCTCGGTGGCATAGCCTGGATTGGTGGCCAGCCCCATGAAGCTGCCGGCACGGGCGCGGGAGTCACGGTACTCGGGCAGGTAGCGGCCGGCCTGGCGCATCAGCCAGACCGGCGTGTATTCGGTGGGCTGGCGCAGGCAGGCGCGCAGGAAGACGTCGTTGTGCAAGGGGGCGCTCATGGAGCGAGATTATCCAATGGGGTTTCGCACCTCCGGGCACCGGGAGGGTGCGTGTCATACTCGCCGCGACCTGGCCGGGACGCCTCGGCCGTCCGGCCTCGGCAGGCCGCCCCGCCATCAAGGCTCTTGAAATTTCCGCGCCGCCAACGATATGTCGGCCCACAAGGAGGACCTGTCGATGACCACGATCCTGAAGACATCCAAGCCCGCCCCGTCCCGCCTGCTGTCTTCGACCCGGGCGCTCGCGGCGGCCACGTTGATCGTCGGCGCGCCGCTGGCGCTGAGCGGCTGCGGCTACAACGAGTTCCAGAGCCTGGACGAGCAGGTCAACGCCAGCTGGTCCGAGGTGCTGAGCCAGTACCAGCGCCGCAGCGACCTGATCCCCAACATCGTCAACACCGTCAAGGGCGAGGCCGGCTTCGAGCAGGACACGCTGACCAAGGTGGTCGAGGCCCGCGCCAAGGCCACCAGCATCCAGGTCACGCCGGAGCTGGCCCGCGATCCGGCCGCGCTGCAGAAGTTCCAGGCCGCGCAGGGCGAACTCTCCGGCGCGCTGAGCCGGTTGCTGGTCGTCAGCGAGAACTACCCCAACCTGAAGGCCAACCAGGGCTTCCAGGATCTGCGCGTGCAGCTGGAGGGCACCGAGAACCGCATCACCGTGGCCCGCAACCGCTACATCAAGTCGGTGCAGGAGTACAACGTGCTGACCCGGCGCTTCCCGACCAACCTGACGGCGAAGATGTTCGGCTACGACGTCAAGCCCAACTTCACCGTGCAGAACGAGGCCGCGATCTCCGCGCCGCCGACAGTGAACTTCGACAAGCCCGCCGCTCCGGCGCCGGCGCCCACTCCCTCGCCGGCGGCCTCGCCCGCCTCGCGCTGAGGACGACGCGATGCGCTCGACGGCGGCCCCGATGATCCGAGGCGCCGGGCTTGCCGACGCCGACGCCCGCGATGCCCGAGGCGCCCCGCGCGCCTGGTGGCGCTGGCGCGTCTGGGCCATGGCGGCGCTGACGCTGCTGATGTCGATGGGCCTGCTGCCGCGGGCCCGCGCGCAGGACGTGCTGCCGGTGCCGACGCTGAGCGGTCGCGTCGTCGACCAGACCGCGACGCTGAGCCCGGCGCAGCGCCAGGCGCTGGAGACCAAGCTGGCCGCGTTCGAGCGCGAGGCCGGTCCGCAGATCGTGATCCTGATGGTGCCGACGACGGCACCCGAGGACATCGCCTCGTATGCGCAGCGCATCGGCGACGCCTGGAAGATCGGCCGACGCGAGGTCGGTGACGGCCTGCTGATCGTGGTCGCGAAGAACGACCGGCGCGTCAACATCCAGACCGCCAAGGCGCTCGAAGGCGCGGTGCCCGATCTGGCCGCCCGGCAGATCATCCAGCGCGACATCGGCCCGGCGTTCAAGGCCGGCGACTATGCCGGCGGCCTCAATCGCGCGGTGGACTCGCTGCAGGCGCGCATTCGCGGCGAGCACCTGCCGCCGCCGACGCAACGTGGCACCTCCGGCAAGGCATCGTCCAGCCACGGCATCGACATCGGCGAGATCGCGATGCTCGCCTTCATCGGCGTGCCGGTCGCGGGCGCGCTGCTGACGGCGATGTTCGGGCGCAAGCTCGGCAGCGTCGCCACCGGCGGCGCGGCAGGCGCGGTCGGCTGGGGCCTGAGCGGCAGCCTGCTGCTGGGCGCCGGCGCGGCGCTCGTGTCGGTGATCCTGGTCGGGCTGCTCGGCATCGGCGCGGCCAGGCGACGAGGCACCAGTTCCCCTTACAGCAACTACCGACGCAGCGCCCACGGCTCCGGCGGCATCGTGCCCCCGATCATCTGGGGCGGCGGTGGCGGCGGCGGGGGAAGTTGGGGCGGTGGCGGCAACGACGGCGGGGGCTTCTCGTCCGGCGGCGGCGGTGACTTCGGCGGCGGCGGCGCCTCGGGAGACTGGTGATGACGACATCCCCCCTGCCCTCCGCCGACGGCGACACCGCGCGCCCGGGTCGTTTCCGACGTTTCTTCCGCCATCGTTTCTGGGACGAGGCCGACGTGCGGCGCGTGCTGCCGGCGGCCGCGCTGGCGCGGCTCTCCGCCCGCGTGACCGAAAGCGAGTTGCGCCACGGCGGCGAGATCCGCCTGTGCGTCGAAGCCAGCCTGCCGATGAGCTACCTGTGGCGCGGCGCCGCGGCGCGCGAGCGCGCGCTGGCGCTGTTCGGCAAGCTGCGCGTCTGGGACACCGAACGCAACAACGGCGTGCTGATCTACCTGCTGCTGGCCGAGCACGCGATCGAGATCGTCTCGGACCGCGGCCTCAACCGGCGCGTGAACGCGGCGCAATGGCAGACCATCGTCGACGGCCTCGGTCAATCGCTGCGCGGCGGTCTCTACGAGCAGGGGTTGATCGACGCCATCCGCGCGGTCGAGGGCCTGCTGGCCGAGCACTTCCCGCCCGACCCCGGCGCCCTGCGCCGCAACGAATTGCCGGACGCGGTGGTCGTCATCTGAGCGTCCATCGCGCGGGCGCACGACGCGGGTCGCGGGTCGCGGGTCGCGGGTCGCGGGTCGCGGGTCGCGGGTCGCGGGTCGCGATGATCGCCCGCCTCGCCCGCTGCGGCGCGCGCGGGCGACGTCCGTCAGACGCTCGGGATCGGCTTGAGCTTCCAGCCGAAGCTTTCCTTCTTCGGGCCGCGTTTCAGCGGCGGGAAGGTGATTTCCTTCTCGGGCACGGTCACGTCGGGCAGATGGTCCAGCAGATGGCGGATCAAGGTGAGCCGACCGCGCCGCTGATCGTTGAAGTCGACCAGCGTCCACGGCGCGTGCTTGTTGTGCGTGGCTTCGAGCATGCGATCGCGGGCGCGACCGTAGTCTTCGTAATGGGTGCGCGCCTCGACGTCGATCGGAGAGAGCTTCCAGCGCTTGAGCGGATCCTCCGCGCGCTCGGCGAAGCGTTCCTCCTGCTGCGCCTGGTCGACGGTCAGCCAGTACTTGAAAAGCAGGATGCCGTCGTCGACAAGCAGGCGCTCGAAGACAGGCGTCTGGCTCAGGAAGTCCTCGGTCTGGCTGGGGGTGCAGAAGCCCATCACGGACTCCACGCCGGCGCGGTTGTACCAGCTGCGATCGAAGAGCACGATCTCACCGGCCGCGGGCAGGTGCGTGACGTAGCGCTGGAAGTACCACTGGCCCTGCTCGCGCTCGCTGGGCTTGCTCAGCGCGACGGTGCGGCACTGGCGGGGATTGAGCGTCTCCGAGATCGCGCTGATGACGCCGCCCTTGCCGGCGGTGTCGCGGCCCTCGACAACGATCAGGAGCCGCTTGCCCGAATGCTGCAGCCAACGCGCCAGGCCGTTGAGCTCGACCTGCATCGGCTGCAGGAGGTCGAGGTAGTCGGATTTGGAGAGCTTGGCCTTGGCGTCCGCCTTGTCGGCCTTTGCGGCCTTGCCGGGTTTGCCGGCGTTGCCCTTCGATTCGCGATCGTCGGCGTCGCGCGTCGAGTCGTTCTTGTCGTCGCGCTGTCGGGACTTGGGCATGCGGGCTCCTCGGAATGTGGAGCCCGCAGCTTAACGTCGGGCGCCGGCAGGCGCCGCGACCATCACTTCGCCATCTGCACGTCGGCCACCGACACCTTCAGCGCCACCAGGTCGTTGATCAGCTGGGTGATGTTGGTGCGGACCGCGCCTTCGTTGGCCAGCTTCAGACGCTCGGTGCCGACGAAGGCATCGCTGAAGGCGGCGGTGTAGGGCGTCGCGACGTCGCGCTCGAAGACGGTCTTGTTGGTGGCGCGATCGATCAGCGAGTAGCGGACCGTCGCCGTCACCGTCATGCTGGCGCCCATGAAGGGCTGTTCCAGCTTGGCGAGGTGGGCCACCAGCACGTACTTGCTGCCCTGGCGATTGCCCGACAGCAAGCCGGCATCCTTGAGCGAGGCTTCCAGCGCGCGCTCGAAGTCGGCGCTCGACACGTTGGAGACCCACATCGGGTTGGTCTCCTTGCCGCCGGTCACGTCCTTGATGCCGATGCCGTCCTTCAGCTCCGACTGGGCCGCGGCGGTGCGCACGGCCAGCGAGTTGCTGACCTGCATCTGCTCGACGCGGGCAGGCGCGGCGCAGCCCACGAGCAACGCAGCGACGGACAGGGCGACGACGGAGGCGAAACGGTTCTTGGTGATCATGATCTGTTCTGGAAAAAATTGATTGGTCAGCGTGCCGAGCTGGCGGCGGCTTCAGGGGCGGACGCGGCGGCATCCGCCGACGCGACGGTCGCGATGACGGGCGCGGCGCCCGTCGGGGTCGTGGCCGGCGCCGCGGCCAGTTGGCCGTTGTCGGCGCTGCAGCGCTTCTGAATGACCGCCTGTTGCACGGCTTCGTTCTCGCCGCGCAGGCGGGCGTATTCGGCTTCCTGCTGCTTGGTCCCACCCAGCGCGAACAGCGCGGGCCAGAACAGGATCAGGCCGACACCCATGATCGTCTTGTCGTTGGTGGCCGCCTGATCGAGGCGCCCGCCGAGCTCGACATAACGCGTCTGCAGACGTTGCGTCTCCGCGTTCAGTTGTTGGCAGTCGTAGCTCTGGTACTGCGTCGGCGACACGTAGGTCGCGTTGATGTCCTTGGACGCGGTCGCACAACCGGCGACCAGCGACACAGCAGTGACCAGCGCGGTGGCGCGTTTGCCCACCGCGACGAGATGTTGTCGCATGCTCCCTCTCTCCCTCGATATCGAATCGTTGTTAGTAGCGGGAGCGATTCTTGCCCAGGGGGCGACCCTCGCCGAACAGTGCGAACCCCAACCTGTGACAAGCCCCCCCAATCAGGGGGATTCGTCAGGTCAGTTCGAGGGTCTGCATGCCGGCCCAGCTCTCGCCGGGGGGCAGCTCGATCGGCCGCAGCACCTGTGCCGCCTCGACGCACAGCATCTGCTTCCATCCGCCCTCGGGCATGTCGGCGAGGGCATCGCCCTTGGCCTGGCCTGGATTCCAGACCACGGCATCGCTGAAGCCCTGCTGGCTGATGCGCAGGCGACGGTCGCCGTCGCGCAGGGTCAGGTCATGCTTGAGGTCCTGATAGATGCGGTCCATCTCGCCATCCAGGCGCAGCAGGTCTTCATGCTGCGTGGCGGCGCGATCGCTGGCCGAGTCCCAGAACGCCAGTCCCGACAGGCCCTGCAGCGACGCGGAGATGTACTGCGTCAGCCGCAGGTAGGTGTGCAGCGCGGCGGTGAACGACATCGGCGTGGCGCCGCGGTTCTCGCAGGCCAGCTCCATCTCCAGCACGCGGCCGGCGATGCGGATGCTGATCTCGGCTTCGAATTCGTGCGGCCAGACCATGCGGGTGGCGCCGTCGTCGTTCAGGCGCAACACCGCCAACGCGTCGTCCTTGCCGGCCTCCGCGCTGACGAGTTGCCAGGGCTTGCCGCGCGCGAAGCCGTGCCGCTGCAGCGGGCCACGCGCCGCGAACTGCGGAAAGATCACCGGCACGCCGCCCCGCACCGCCTGGCCGGTGGCGAAGGCGCTCTTGGGCGACAGATACAGCTGCTCGTCGGCGCCGGCGGGCACCCATGACAGCAGATGTGCGCCGTGCAGCAGCAACGTGGCGCGCGCGCCATCGGGCGCGACGAGTTCGAGGGCCTCGAGGCCCTGGTGGCGGGTGATGGTGATCGGCGTGCTCATGCGAGGTCGGGGGATGCGGAGGCTCGATACGGGGCGCGCTCACCGGAGGTGAGACACGCGCCTCGGTTGGCGAGGGCCCAAAAGAAAAACGGCAGGCGTGCGGGGTGCACGGTCTGCCGTCGATTGTCGTCGCAGCGAAAGTGCCTGGACGTCTCCAGGCCTTGCCGCGATGGTGCGCTCAGCGCTTCGCGCGGAACTTCCGCAGCGCGGCGATCTGCGCGGCCATGGCCGCGAATTCGCTTTGCGCCTTGGCGAAGTCGATGTCGCTCTTCGCGTTCTTCATCGCGTCCTCGGCCGCCTTCTTGGCGGCTTCGGCGCGGGCTTCGTCCAGATCCTTGCCGCGGATGGCGGTATCGGCCAGGACGGTCACCAGGTCGGGCTGCACTTCCAGCAGGCCGCCGGCGACGAAGACGAATTCTTCTTCGTTCGTGTCCGCGCGCTTGATGCGCACGGCGCCCGGCTTGATGCGGGTGATCAGCGGCGTGTGCTTGGGCAGGATGCCCAGTTCACCGCCTTCGCCCGGCAGCGCCACGAAGCTCGCCTCGCCCGAGAAGATCTGCTCTTCCGCGGAGACCACGTTCACGTGAATCGTTGCCATCGTCGTTTCCTCAATCGTTGCAAAGAAGTCGACCTTCTTCCCCGGGGAGATTCCCGCCGATGGTCACCGCAGGTCGACCATCGCGGGAAGAAGGTCCAGTAAGCAAGCGGACGGTGAGCTGGCTAGGCGCCGCGCGGAGCCGGACCGTGAGTCCGGCGAGCACGGCAACGACGCCAGCGCGCCGTCCGCGCCGTCTTACTGGATCTTCTTGGCCTTTTCGAAGGCTTCGTCGATGGTCCCGACCATGTAGAACGCCTGCTCGGGCAGGTGATCGCATTCGCCGGCGACGATCATCTTGAAGCCGCGGATCGTTTCCTTCAGCGGGACGTACTTGCCGGGCGAGCCGGTGAACACTTCCGCGACGTGGAACGGCTGCGACAGGAAACGCTGGATCTTGCGAGCACGCGAGACGACCAGCTTGTCGTCCGGTGCCAGCTCGTCCATGCCCAGGATGGCGATGATGTCGCGCAGTTCCTTGTAGCGCTGCAGCGTGGCCTGGACGGCGCGGGTCGTGTTGTAGTGCTCTTCGCCGATCACGTTCGGGTCGATCTGACGCGACGTGGAGTCCAGCGGATCCACGGCCGGGTAGATGCCCAGCGAGGCGATTTCACGCGACAGCGAGACGGTCGAGTCCAAGTGGGCGAAGGTGGTCGCCGGCGACGGGTCGGTGTAATCGTCCGCGGGGACGTACACGGCCTGGATCGAGGTGATCGAGCCGACCTTGGTCGACGTGATCCGCTCTTGCAGGCGGCCCATTTCCTCGGCCAGCGTCGGCTGGTAGCCCACGGCGGAAGGCATGCGGCCCAGCAGCGCGGACACTTCCGTGCCGGCCAGCGTGTAGCGGTAGATGTTGTCCACGAAGAACAGCACGTCGCGGCCTTCGTCGCGGAACGACTCGGCGATCGTCAGACCGGTCAGGGCCACGCGCAGACGGTTGCCCGGGGGCTCGTTCATCTGGCCGTAGACCATCGCGACCTTGGACTCCGACAGGTTCTCGAGGTTGACGACGTTGGAGTCGGCCATCTCGTGATAGAAGTCGTTGCCCTCGCGGGTACGCTCGCCGACACCCGCGAACACCGACAGACCCGAGTGAGCCTTGGCGATGTTGTTGATCAGCTCCATCATGTTGACGGTCTTGCCGACGCCGGCGCCGCCGAACAGACCCACCTTGCCACCCTTGGCGAACGGGCAGATCAGGTCGATCACCTTGATGCCGGTTTCCAGCAGTTCCTGCGACGGGCTCAGCTCGTCGTAGGCCGGGGCCTTGCGGTGGATCGAGGCGGTTTGAGCCTTGCTGACTTCACCGCGTTCGTCGATCGGGTTGCCCAGCACGTCCATGATGCGGCCCAGGGTCGCCTGACCCACGGGGACCTGGATGGTGTCGCCGGTGTTGTAGACCTCGGTGCCGCGGCGCAGGCCGTCGGACGAGCCCAGCGCGATGGTGCGGACCACGCCGTCGCCCAGCTGCTGCTGGACTTCCAGCGTCAGCGCCGAGCCTTCCATCTTCAGGGCGTCGAACACCTTGGGCATGTGGTCGCGGGGGAATTCCACGTCCACCACGGCGCCGATGCACTGAACGATCTTGCCCACCGATTGAGTGTTAGCCATTTTTTCGTTCCTTCGATTCAAATCTTTGCGTTGCGTGGCGATCAGCCGCTGATGGCGGCGGCGCCGCTGACGATCTCGCTCAGCTCCTTCGTGATCGCGGCCTGGCGGGTCTTGTTGTAGACCAGCTTCAGCTCACCGATCAGGGTGCCGGCGTTATCGGTTGCGGCCTTCATGGCCACCATGCGTGCCGATTGCTCGGACGCCATGTTCTCTGCGACGGCCTGGTAGACCAAGGCTTCGGTGTAGCGCACCAACAGCTCATTGATCACCGTGGCGGCGTCGGGTTCGTACAGATAGTCCCACGCGTGGCCGGCGGCATCCGTCTCCAGCGACTCGGCCGACAGCGGCAGCAACTGCTGCACCACCGGCTCCTGCCTCATCGTATTGACGAAGCGCGTGTAGCAGAGATAGACCGCCGACAGCTTGCCTTCCGCATACGCGTCCAGCAGCGTCTTCACCGGGCCGACCAGCTTCTCGAGCTGGGGGCTGTCGCCGAGCTGCGTCGCGTGAGCGACGACGCGGGCGCCGATGCGGTTCATGAAACCGAGACCCTTGTTGCCGATCGCCACCACTTCCGACTTCTGACCGACAGCCTCGAGCTCCTTGAGCTTGTTGGTCGCCGCGCGAAGCAGGTTGGTGTTCAGACCGCCGCACAGACCCTTGTCGGTCGTGACCACGACGAAGCCAGCCACCTTGGCGTCCGGGTTCGCCACCATGAACGGGTGACGGTACTCCGGGTTGGCCTTCGAGAGATTGGCGGCGATGTTGCCGACCTTCTCCGCGTAAGGACGGGCCGCGCGCATCCGATCCTGCGCCTTGCGCATTTTCGAGGCGGCGACCATTTCCATGGCCTTGGTGATCTTCTTCGTGTTCTCGACGGACTTGATCTTGCCGCGAATTTCCTTGCCTGCTGCCATGATTTCTCCTGTCGGGGCCGGGTCTTGCTCGACTTCAGCGAGACCCGGTCATGGTTGCTTAGGCGAAGGACTTCTTGAACGACGTGATCGCGGCGTTCAGTTCGGCTTCGGCGTCCTTGTCCATCGCCTTGTCGTTTTCCAGCTTGGTCAGCAGGGCGCCGTGCGAGGTCTTCAGGAACTGGTGCAGGCCGTGCTCGAACGGCAGGACCTTCTTGACTTCGATGTCGTCCATGAAGCCCTTGTTCACCGCGTACAGCGTCGCGCCCATCAGGCTGATCGACAGCGGGCTGTACTGGGCCTGCTTCAGCAGCTCGGTCACGCGGGCACCGCGGTCCAGCTGCTTGCGCGTGGCCGCGTCCAGGTCCGAGGCGAACTGCGCGAACGCGGCCAGCTCACGGTACTGGGCCAGGTCGGTACGGATACCGCCGGACAGCGACTTGATCAGCTTGGTCTGGGCAGCGCCACCGACGCGCGACACCGAAATACCGGCGTTGATCGCGGGACGGATGCCGGCGTTGAACAGGTTGGTTTCCAGGAAGATCTGGCCGTCGGTGATCGAGATCACGTTGGTCGGCACGAACGCGGACACGTCGCCGGCTTGCGTTTCGATGATCGGCAGTGCCGTCAGCGAGCCGGTCTTGCCCTTGACCTCACCCTTGGTGAAGGCTTCGACGTACTCGGCGTTCACGCGCGCGGCGCGCTCCAGCAGGCGGCTGTGGAGATAGAACACGTCGCCGGGGAAGGCTTCGCGGCCCGGGGGGCGGCGCAGCAGCAGCGAAACCTGGCGGTAGGCGACGGCCTGCTTGGACAGGTCGTCGTACACGATCAGCGCGTCCTGGCCGCGATCGCGGAAGTACTCGCCCATCGTGCAGCCGGAGTAGGCCGACACGTACTGCATCGCGGCCGATTCGGACGCCGAGGCGGCCACGACGATGGTGTATTCCATCGCGCCGGCGGCTTCCAGGGAGCGCACCACGTTCTTGATCGACGAAGCCTTCTGGCCGATCGCAACGTAGACGCAGGTCATGTTCTGACCCTTCTGGTTGATGATCGCGTCGATCGCCACGGCGGTCTTGCCGGTCTGGCGGTCGCCGATGATCAGCTCGCGCTGGCCACGGCCGACGGGCACCATCGAGTCGATCGACTTCAGGCCGGTCTGCACCGGCTGGTCGACAGACTTGCGCGCGATCACGCCCGGGGCGACCTTCTCGATCACGTCCGTCATCTTGGCGTTGATCGGGCCCTTGCCGTCGATCGGCTGACCCAGCGCGTTGACGACGCGGCCGATCAGCTCGGGGCCCACCGGCACTTCCAGGATGCGGCCCGTGCACTTGACGGTGTCGCCTTCGGAAATGTGCTCGTAGGCACCCAGGATCACGGCACCGACGGAGTCGCGTTCCAGGTTCAGCGCGAGGCCGAAGGACTGGTTACCCTCGGCGTCGGCCGGGAACTCCAGCATTTCGCCTTGCATCACGTCGGACAGGCCGTGCACGCGCACGATGCCGTCGGACACGGACACGACGGTGCCCTGGTTGCGGACGTCCGTCGAAGCGCCGAGGCCTTCGATGCGGCTCTTGATCAGTTCGGAAATTTCAGCAGGATTCAATTGCATTGCTTGCTCCCAACGGCATCCGCACGAAGCGGGACACCAGGGTGAATCGGGGGGATCTTGGCAGTCGGAACCGACGCCCGAGGCCGGAGCCTCAGGCGGTCAGCGCCACTTTCATACGTTCCAGGCGAGCCTTCACCGAGGTGTCCAGCACCTCGTCGCCGACCACCACACGGATACCGCCGATCAGGCCGGGCTCCAGCTCGACGTGGGCTTGCAGCTTGCGACCGAAGCGCTTCTCCAGCGACACGACCACGTCGGCCAGTTGGGCCGGCTCGATCGGGTAAGCGCTGTAGATGTACGCGTCGGCCACGCCGGAAGCGGCGTTGGCCAGGTCGTGGAACTGCTGGACCATCGCCGGCAGCGCGGCCAGACGACCGTTGGCGATCACCTCGCGCACGAAGTTCTGCACACCGGGCAGCAGCTGCTGCCTGGACGCCGCGGCCACCACCTGGAACACCTGCTCGCCGTCGACCTTGGGGTCGTCGGCGAACTGGCGCAGCTGGTTGTCCTGCGCGACGAGAGACACCGCTTCGAGTTGCTCGGCCCAGGCCTTCACATCCTGATGCGAAGCCACCTGGAACAGCGCCTCCGCGTAGGGACGGGCAATGGTTGCGAGTTCAGCCATGATTACAGCTCCGTCTTCAGACGGCCCAGCAATTCGGCGTGCACGCTGGCATTGACTTCGCGCTGCAGGATCTGTTCGGCACCCTTGACGGCCAGCGCGGCGACCTGCTCGCGCAGGGCCTCGCGGGCACGCACGGACTGCTGCTCGGCCTCGGCCTTCGCGGCGGCGACGATCTTGTCGGCTTCGTCCTGAGCGCGCTTCTTCGCTTCTTCCACGATCACCGCGCCGCGCTTCTCGGCGTCGGACAGCAGCTTCGTGGTTTCGTTGCGGGTCTGCGCCAGTTGCTCGTCGACCTTCTTGTTGGCGGTGGCCAGTTCGGCCTTGGCCTGATCAGCGGCGGCGAGGCCGGCGCGGATCTTTTCGGCGCGTTCGTCCAGCGCCTTCACGATCGGCGGCCAGATGAACCGCATCGTGATGAACATGAGGATCGCAAATGGGATCCACTGAATGAACAGGCTAGCGTTGATATTCACGGCACGATCCCTTCAGTCGTGAAAGGGGGGCGTGGCGGATTAACGCAGCACGAACGGATTGGCAAACGCGAACAGCAGAGCGATAGCGACGCCGATCAGGAACGCGGCGTCGATCAGGCCGGCCAGAATGAACATCTTGGTTTGCAGTTCGTTCATCAGCTCGGGTTGACGAGCCGACGATTCCAGGAACTTGCCGCCCATCAGCGCGATGCCGATGGAAGCGCCGATCGCGCCCAGACCAACGATGATGCCGCAAGCCAGAGCGACCAGACCGAGGATGTTTTCCATGTTTTGCTCCTGAGAGAGTTAGATAAAAAAGGAAGGGGAAAAACGAAACGTCGAAATCGAGAACGAAGCGTCGGTGCTGTCCGCCGGATCAGTGCGCGTCGTGCGCCTGGCCCAGGTAGATCAGCGTCAGCATCATGAAGATGAAGGCCTGCAGCGTGATCACGAGGATGTGGAACAGCGTCCAGACCGTGCCGGCGATGACGTGGCCGATGGCCAGTCCGATGCCGGTGCCGGTCAGGGCCCAGCCGCCACCCATCAGGGCGATCAGCATGAACACGAGTTCGCCGGCGAACATGTTGCCGAACAGTCGCATGCCATGAGACACCGTCTTGGCGATGAACTCGATGACCTGCATCAGGAAGTTGAACGGCCACAGCGCCCAGTGGTCGCCGAACGGCGCGGCGATCAGCTCGTGACCCCAGCCGCCCAGGCCCTTGATCTTGATGTTGTAGAGGAAGCAGAGCAGCAGCACGAAGGTCGACATGCCCAGCGTCGTCGACAGGTCGGCGGTCGGCACGACGCGGTGATAGGCGTGCGCCGGATCGTGGCCGGTGGACCCCACGTACCAGGCCCAGGCCGACGGCAGCGCGTCGACCGGGATCATGTCCATGGCGTTCATGAAGAAGATCCACACGAACACCGTCAGCGCCAGCGGGCCGACGAGCCGGCGGCTCTTCTCGTTATGGATCAGCGCCTTGGCCTGGTTGTCGACCATCTCGACCAGGATTTCGACGGCGGCCTGGAAACGTCCCGGCACGCCGGCATGCGCCTTGCGTGCGGCACGCCACAGGAAGAACACCGCGAGCAGCCCGAGGACGGACGTGTACAGCAACGAGTCGAAGTTGAAGACGCTGAAGTCGACGATGTTCGTCTGCTTGACGTCCTCGAAAGAGAAGTTCTTTTGCCAGTGCTGCAAGTGATGGGTGATGTATTCACCCGAAGTCGGCGCGTGTCCTTCTGCTGCCATGGTTGCTTTCCGTCTCTATTTTCTGATTCGACCCCGCCGAAGCAGGGCCAGCCAATTTGCCTTCAGGGCCACCACCAAGGTCGACAGCAATGCTGGCCAACTCAAGGGAGGGAAGCCCAGGACAACCGCCACCAGGATGGCGGTCGCCAGAATGATCTTGATCAGCTCCCAGACCATGAACGACAGCATCGCGGTGCCGCCGTTCATCGCCGATCGCCGGGTCATGCCCCACGCCATCAGGGCGTTGGGCACCACCACCGAGCCGGCACCGAACAGCGCCGACCAGGCTTTGTCGCCCTGCCAGGTCAGGAGACCCCACAGCACGACCATCGCGGCACCCGCGGCAGCCTGCCAACCCACGAGGGTCCATGGCGACAGCTTCGGGAGCCTGGCTCGCAAGTCCTGCGCTTGTTCTCGCGACAGGGGCTTGAAAGCCTGTTCGTCGCCCGTATCTCCTTCTGTCCGGTCGTCCCAGGGGTCCTGGCCAGCCGAGCGCTGGGCGTTCAATGGAACGTCTCGCGTCATTTCGGCTTGCGGCACGCGTGGCGCGCGCGCAGGATCGGGATTCACGGCGGAAGGGGGAGGCGGCAAAACCCAAAGATTATAGGTGGTTTGTCCTTACAGGCCCTTAACAGAGCGCCGCGCACGCTCATGCGCGCCGACTTGACAGCCTGTGCGATCCCCGCCTAGAGCGCTCCCGCGCCCTGTTCATCGGCATTGCCAGCCATCGGTCCCGCGCGGCGAGCACGCAACACTTGACCCCGCGCGGCGGCGGCGAGCCGTCCGGCCCGTGCCTCAAGTCATCGCGCCGAGCGTCGCCTCCCAGGTCGCGCATCGCGTCGGCAGACCGGCCACCGGCACCCGCATCTTCAGGACGCAGCCGGCCCAGGGTTGAGCGGCGAGCTCTTCCGCGCCGCGCTTTTCCCGTGCCGTGGTCACGAAAAGAGTGCGCAGGTCCGCACCACCGAAGGTCGGCATCGTGGCGCAGCGCACCGGCAGCGCGACGCGCTGCAGCACCTCGCCCGAAGGCGACAGCCGCAGCAGTTGCTGCCCTTCCATCATCGCCACCCAGTAGCAGCCCTCGACATCGACCGCCGCGCCGTCCGGCCGGCCGCCGTAGGTTTCGAGCGGCTGACCGGCGGCGCGCGGCTCGAAGCGCGCGAACGGCCGCCGGTCACCGACCGCGCCGGTCTCGGCATCGAAGTCGAGCCGGTAGATCTCGTGCGCCTTCGTGTCCGCCCAGTACATCGTGCGCCCGTCCGGGCTCCAGCCCAGGCCGTTGGACGTCGTGATGCCGTCCTTCACGACCTCGAAGCGACCGCCGCGCAGGCAGTACAGCGCGGACACCGGCTGGCGCGCGTCGTCGATGGTGCCGACCCAGAGCCGACCGCGCGCGTCGGCCTTGCCGTCGTTGAAGCGGCGCAGGGACGGGTCGTAGGGCGGGTCGACCAGCAGGCTGTACTCGCCGCTGTCCGGGTCGAAGCGCCACAACCCGTTGCGCTGAGCGATCAACAGGCCGCCGGACGCGAGCGGCACCACGCAGCCCGGCTCGTCGTTCAGCGCCCAGCGCGTCGGCTCCGCCGCGCCGGTGTCGAGGCGGAATAGCGCCCTGCCCGGGATGTCCAGGTAATAGAGCCGTTGCTCCACGGGATGCCAGAACGGCGACTCGCCCAACAGCGCCGGCGTCAGGGACGCGGGCTCGATATGGAAGAAGGTGTCGTCGGCGGACGCGGACGCGGGAGAAACGGGCGGCTGGCTCATGCCCGCGATGCTATGTCCGTAACCCGGCGAAACCTGACCCTCAGCTCAAGTCCACCTTCAAGTAGTGGGCACCGGCGACCGGGCTGAAGTAGTACGGCGGGATCTCGGCGAAGCCCAGGCTCTCGTACAGGCCGCGCGCCGCTTCCATGTCGTCGAGCGTGTCCAGCAGCATGCTGGAGTAGCCCGCGGTCGTGGCGCTGTCGATCAGCGCCTGCGCCATCGTACGGCCCAGGCCGAAGCGACGGAACGCCGGCCGGATGAAGAGCCGCTTCATCTCGCAGGCGTTGGCGTAGTCGACATCGGTGAGCGGCCGGAAGCCGCCGCATCCGGCGACCTGGCCGTCGACCAGCGCAAGCATCAGCGTGCCTTGAGGCGGCGCGTACTCGCCGGGCAGCGAGGCGAGCTCCTGTTCGAAGTTCTGGAAATCGAGGTCGATGTCCAGGCTCTGCGCGTACTCGCGCAAGATCAGGCGCGCTTCTTCCCACAACAGGGGCGAATCGGGGCTGATCAGTCGTATCTCGGGCGTATCCACGCGAGCGAGTGTAGCGACAGCCATTGGCAACGCATCCAAGCACCCGCGCCACGGACGGTCATCGCCCACCGCCCACGTCAGGGGCTCGCGCGGCTACGGCTACGGCTACGGCTACGGCTACGGCTACGGCTACGGCTACCGCGACGGGTACGGGTACGGGTACGGGTACGGGAGTCAGGGTCCCGCGTCGCGCCCGTGGGTGACGAAGCCCGGGCGCTCGCACAGCCGCCCGTACCAGTCCTCGACGGCGGGCAGCACCGCGTGCGCCATCGGCGCCGAGCGCCAGCGATGCGCCGACAGGCCCAGCACCACATCGGCCAGCGTGAAGGCCGAACCCAGCACGAACGGTCCGCCCGACGCGACGAGTTGTCCTTCGAGCATCGCCATGTGCCGATTCCAGTTGGCGACGCCGGCCTCGATCTGCGCCGCGTCCTGATGCAGCGCGCTCTTGCGCACCAGCGCCATGAACGCGTAGCGCCAGCTGTTGTTGAGCTCGCCGCCCTGCCAGTCCATCCACATCTCGACCCGCGCGCGTCGGTGCGGCTCGGCAGGCAGCAGGTCGATGCGACCCTCGCGATGCGCGAGGTAGCGGCAGATGCTGTTGCTCTCCCACATGGAGAACGGCGCGGCGGCGTCGCCGCCCGGCCTGGCGGCCGCGTCGGTCGCGTCGATCAGCACCGGCATCATCGCGTTGGGATTGAGCGCGCGCAGCGCCTCCGACTGGACGTCGACATCCTCGCGCACCAGGTCCAGGCCCAGCTCGACACCGGTCCACAGTACCTTGCGGACGTTGATCGACGCCGCGCGACCCAGCACCCTCGGCGCCGTCATGGCGCGAAGCCCAGCACGACGCGCCGCGTCCGGGCCGATTTCTTCTCGATCTTCGTCACCACCACCGCGCCGATCTCGGCCGTGTTGGCGACGTGCGTGCCGCCGCAGGGCTGCAGGTCCACGTCGTCGATCTTCAGCAACCTCACGCGGCCCGTGCCGCGCGGCGGCTGCACGCTCATGCTTCGGACCAGCCCCGGGTTCGCATCCAGCTCGTCGTCGCTGATCCAGCTGTGGCTGACCGGATGCGCCTCGGCGACCAGCCGCGCGATGCCGGCGGTGAGCGCGTCCTTGTCGAGCGCGTCGGTCATGTGGAAATCCAGACGCGCGTAACCCGCCGTGATCGAGCACCCGTCCACCGGATGCGGCACCAGCGCGCACAGCAGATGCGTGGCGGTGTGGAAACGCATGTGGGCATGCCGGCGCTCCCAGTCGATCCGCGCCGTGACCGCCGCGCCCGGCGCCAGGCCGTCCAGCGCCTGATCGGGCGCGGGCACGTGCAGGATCTCGCCGTCCTCGCCCTTGCGGGTGTCGGCGATGCGGATCTCGCGGCCGTCGGCCAGCGTCAGGGTGCCGGCGTCGCCGGCCTGGCCGCCGCCCTGGGGATAGAACACCGTGCGATCGAGCAACAGGCCGCGCTCGTCGACGCGCAGCAAGGTCGCGGCGCAGTCGCGCAACCGGGCATCCTCGCGGAACAGGTCGATCGTGCTCATGCGCCGAGCGTGGCTTCGATGGCCTGCAGCTCGACGGTGCCCTTGGGCGTCGCCAGTTGCGCGCTGAGGCCGTCGCGGGCCTCGAAGCTCAGCAACTGCACGCCGCTCGCCGGCAGCTTGTCGGTGGGATGGGCGTCGCCCTGCCATTCGATCGGCACCGGCAGGCCCTCCTTGCGCAGCCGGCGACCGTCGTCACGCAGCGCGATGCGCCAGCTCAGATCGCCGCGGGCGGCCTCCACCGCCTTGCCGGCGTCGATGCCCTCGCCCAGCCAGTAGGCCAGCGTCGCGTCCAGGTTGGGCACGCGGGCGACCCAATGCAGCAGCGCCGGACCGTCCTTCAGCCGGTCCTGCACGGCGGGCTGGTCCAGGTCGAACCAGCGCGGCCGGCCGGGCGGCACGGCCTCGGGATCGATCGCGATGATCTCCAGATAAGCGCGCGGGTAGTTCGGCGCGCTGATGTCGAGCAGCAGGTTGTGCGTGCCCATCAGCGCGTGGCGCCCACCGGGCTGGGGCGCGACGCCGAGGACGCGCTCGCACCAGGCGCGGCCTTCCTCCAGCGTGTTCGCGGCGACGACGAGATGATCGACTTCCATGCTCATGGCTTCACAACCTCACCTGACCGTGGATCAACGGCGTGACATCGCCGCCAATCCAGCAATGCCCGCCCTCGCGCGCCACGTGCACCCGACCGGCGCGCCCGAGGGCGGCGCCCTGGGCGGCGACGTAGCGGTCGGGCGCCAGACCGGCGCCCTGCAGCCATAGTGCCAGACCCGCATTGAGGCTGCCCGTGACCGGGTCTTCCGGCACGCCCAGCCCAGGCACGAAGGCCCTGACCTCGAACTGCCGGGGCGCGCCCTCCGGATAGGCACCGACGACGCCCAGCTTGAGTCCGGCCATGGCCGCGAAGTCCGGCTGCAGCTTCAGCACCGCCTCGGCCGACTTCAGGCGCGCGGCCATCCACTGCGGGCCGTTGTCGACCCAGACCAGATCGAGGAGCTCCGACTCGTCGATGCGCAGCGCCTTCAGCGCCTGCGCGCGCAGGGCCGGCTCGACCGGTCCTTCCCGCTTCAGCGGCGGCGCGGCGAAGGCCAGCCGGCCGCCGTCGCGGCGGATCCGCACCAGGCCGATCGCGCATTGCTGCACCACCTCGCCCGGCTTCCTCGGATCGCCGCCGCTGGCCAGCCACGCATGCGCCGATCCCAGCGTCGGGTGCCCGGCGAACGGCAACTCGCCGCCCGGCGTGAAGATGCGGACGCGGTAGTCGGCGCCAGCGTCCGTCGGCGGCAGCAGGAAGGTGGTCTCGGACAGATTGGTCCAGCGGGCGAAGTCGGCCATCGTGGCCTCGTCCAGCCCGGCGCCGTCGATGACGACGGCCAGCGGATTGCCCTTCAGCGCCTCGGCGGTGAAGACATCGACTTGAACAAAGCGGCGGAGTTCGGACATGAGGGCCCTCGGGCAACAACGATGAAGTCGACCCGCTCCGCCTGACGGGCGGGTGACGGGCGCCAGAAACAGGGGACAGGCCCCGCGGACGGGATCAGGTCGCCTGGCGGTAGAGGCCGGGGCGGACCACTTCCATGCCGCGCTCGGGCGCGGCCAGCGGCTGGAAGCCGTGGCGGGCATAAAGCGCGTGCGCGTCCCGCGTGACCAGCGAGAACCGTCGCAGCCCTTGCAGCGCCGGATGCGCCACGACGCGCGTGATCAGCCAGTCGCCCAGGCCCCGCCCCTGCCAGTCCTCGATGACGAAGACGTCGCACAGGTAGGCGAAGGTGGCGCGATCGCTGATCACCCGGGCGTAGCCGATCAGGGTGCCGGACGGATCCCGCATCAGCAGGTTCAGCGACCCCTGCATCGCGCGGCGCATCGTCTCGCGCGGGATGCCCTCGGCCCAATAGGTCCGGCCGATGAAGCCGTGGACCACGTCCAGGTCGGCCTCGGTCCAGCGCTCGTCGAGCACCGGATCGAAGGGCAACGGCGCCCGGGCGACGCTCATGGCGTCGTTTCAGCGGTCGTCAGCGCCAGCGCCTCGTGCAGCACGCGGCCCAGCTTCTCGACGCCCTCGACGATCAGGTCCGGCGTCAGCGTGACGAAGGACAGGCGCAGCGTGCGCACGTCCGGCTGGTGCGCGTAGAACGCGGCGCCCGGCACGTAGGCGATGCCGGCGTCGACAGCGCGCGGCAGCAGCGCCATCGCGTCCAGGCCTTCGGGCAGGCGGATCCAGAAGAACATGCCGCCCTCGGGGGTCTGCCACTCGCAGCCCGGCGGCAGGTAGTCGCGCAGCGCCGCGGCCATCGCGTCGCGGTTGGCCTTGTAGCGCGCGCGGATCTTGGGCACGTGCTGGTCGAGGAACCCGCCCTTGATGACCTCGTGCACCACGCGCTGGTTGAAGCCCGGGGTGTGCAGGTCGGCGGCCTGCTTGGCCTGCAGCAGCTTGGGGTAGAGCTCCGTCGGCGCGACGATGTAACCCAGGCGGAAGCCCGGCGTCAGCACCTTGGAGAACGAGCCCAGGTACAGGCTGCCCTCGGGCCACAGCGAGCTCAGCGACGGCGGCGGCGCCTGGTCGAACCACAGGTCGCCGTAGGGGTTGTCCTCGACGATGGGCACGCCGGCCTTGCGCGCGGCGGCGACGACCGCCTCGCGGCGCTGCTGGCTCATCACGCGGCCGGTGGGGTTCTGGTAGTTGGGCAGCAGGTAGGCGAAGCGGGTGCCCGGCGCGTCGTGCGGCAGCGCCTCGATGGCCTGCGGCAGCGGGCCTTCGTCGTCGCTGGCGAGGCTGGCGAAGATCGGCTCGTAGGGCGTGAAGGCCTGCAGCGCGCCGAGGTAGGTCGGCGTCTCGACGGCCACCGGCGCGCCGTCGTCGCAAAGCAGCTTGCCGACCAGGTCCAGGCCCTGCTGCGAGCCGCTGGTGATCAGCACCTGGTCCGGCGAGGCCTGGATGCCCAGCGTCGCGACCTTGGCGGCGACCCACTCGCGCAGCGGCGCGAAGCCCTCGCTGGACGCGTATTGCAGCGCTTCCTTGGCGTTGTGCGTCAGCACGCGGTCGCAGGCGGTCTTGATGGCGTCGACCGGGAAGGTGTCGGCGCTGGGCAGGCCGCCGGCCATGGACAGGATGCCCGGCTTCTCGGTGACCTTCAGGATCTCTCGGATGATGGACGGGTTCATGCGCGCGGCACGACGGGCTTGCGTCCAGGGACTGCGATTCATGGATGTCTCCGACTGCGGGGGTTCTTGGCCGCTCCGGTTGTAACACCGGCCGGCGGGTTCGGTGCGGACCAGTCTAGTGGCGCCGACCAACACAGAACCAATACACTGAGCCATACCAGCGCATCATCTGTATCGGCATGGACACCAGCACAGCTTCTGCCGGCGCCCCCGCGGCCGCGCCCGGCGCCCTGTCCCGCAACGCCAGCCAGCCGCTGGCGCAGCAATTGGCGCAGCGCTTCGCGGCCCGCATCCAGCAGCGGCTGCTGCTGCCGGGGGCGCGTCTGCCGTCGGTGCGGGACTGCGCGCGGCACCACGGGGTCAGCCCGTACACCGTCGTCGCGGCCTACGACCAGTTGCTGGCGCAGGGGCTGCTCGAAGCCCGCAAGAAGCGAGGGTTTTTCGTTCGCGAAACCAGGCCGCTGCCGTCGCGCGCGCCCGCGCTGGTCGAGTCCGCTCCGGCGCCGCTGCCGCCGCCGGTCGACGCCAGCGCGCTGATCCGCGGCATGTTCCAGGCCGACGCGCGGCGCTCGCCGGGCCTGGGCACGCTGCCGGCCGAGTGGCTGGACCTGGGCCTGCTGCAGTCGACGCTGCGCCGGCTGGCCGCCCAGGCCGACGACGCGCTGCTGTCCGGCTACGGCGAGCCGCTGGGCGACGAGCGCCTGCGCCGCGCCCTCTCCCGCCGGCTGCTGGACATTGCGATTCAGGCCGGGCCCGACCAGATCATGAGCACCGTCGGCGCCACGCACGGGCTGGACCTGATCACGCGCGCGTTCCTGGAGCCCGGTGACGCGGTGCTGGTGGACGACCCCGGCTGGGCGATCGAGTACGCCCGCCTGTCGCAGGCCGGCATGCGCCTGCTGCCGGTGCCGCGCGGCGCGCAAGGGCCGGACCTGCCCGTCATGCGGCGGCTGATCGAGGAACACCGGCCGCGCATGTACGTGACCGTCTCGGTGCTGCACAACCCGACCGGCGCGACGCTGGGCCTGGCGCATGCGCACCAGGTGCTGCAGCTGGCGCACGAGCACGATCTGCTGATCGTCGAGGACGACACCTACGCCCTCTTCGCGCCCAATCACGCGCCGCGGCTGGCGGCGCTGGATCAATTGCGGCGCACGATCTACGTCTCGGGTTTCTCGAAGATGCTGTCGCCCGCGTGGCGCGTGGGTTTCGTCGCGGCCAGTCCGGACCGCATGGCGCGGCTGACGGAGCTCAAGCTGCTGGCCTCGCTGACGACCAGCCCGCTGATGGACCGCGCGGTCGCGCTGTGCCTGGAGCAGGGCCTGCTGCGCAAGCATGCCGAGCGCATCGCCGCGCGGCTGGAGGCGGCGCGGCAACGCTGCGTGCGGCTGGCCGAGGCGGCCGGCTGCCGCTTCGTCGCGACGCCGGCGGGGCTCTTCGGCTGGGTCGACGTCGGCGTCGACACCGAGCGGCTGGCGCCCGTGATGATGGATCAGGGCTGGTTGATCGCGCCCGGCATCCTGTTCAGCCCGACGCGACAGCCGGGCACGCTGATGCGGATCAACTTCGCGACCTCGCAGGACGCGAAGTTCTGGCAGATGCTGGAGCGGGCACGCGAAACGCTCAAGCGCTGAACGCCCACGCGCGCGGTCCGAACCCCCTCCGCCCCGATGGGGCAACAGGGCCGACGATCGGGTGGCGCTGCTGCAAGCCGCATGCCGGCGACCCCGCCTAAGATCCGCGCTCATGACGATCCCCAGCTCCTCCTCCCCCGCCGAGCTCGGCGCCGCCCTCGCCCAGGCCTGGACCTCGGGCGAGCTCCTCGACGACACCGCCTGGTCGCTCCCCGACGAGGCCGCCGCCTACGCCGTGCAGACTGACCTGGCGCGCCGACTGGACTGGCTGACGCCGGGTCGGCCGCAGGTCTGGAAATGCGGCGGCTCGTCGCGCGACGGCGCGCTGGGCCAGTCCCCGCTGCCGCCGCAATTCGCGCGCGAAGTGCGCGGCCTGCGCAACGGCGGCGATTTCGGCGACCTGCCGCTGATCGGCGCCGAGGCCGAAATCGCGCTGCGACTCGGCCAGGACGTCACGCCGGAGATCGCCGCCGCGCTGGTGCCCGGCCAGGCCGAGCACCTGATCGACGCGATGTGCGTGGCCATCGAGTGGTTGGGCTCGCGCTGGCGGCGCGGCCTGCAGGCCGACACGCTGCTGCGCCTGGCCGACGCGCAGACCCACGGCGCGCTGGCGCTGGGCCCGTGGCAGGCATGGAAGCCCGGCCATGACTGGGCGAATCAACCCTGCGAATTGATCGTCGGCGACGCCGCGCCGATGGCGGGTCTCGGCGGGCACGGCCTGAACGACCCGGCCTGGGTCGTCGCGGGCTGGCTGAAGTACGCGACGCGCGACGGCGCGACCGTGGCCGCGGGCAGCGTCGTGACGACCGGCTCGTGGCGCGTCGCGACGAAGCTCGCGCCGGGCGCGACCGTCGTCGCCCGCTACGACGGCATCGGCGAGCTGACCGTGCGGGCCTGAGCCCGCCGCGCTTATTTCGCCTCGAGCGTTTCCCAGCGCGTCATCAGCGCCAGCAGTTCGTCGTCGATCTCGGCGGACCGGTTGGTCACCTCGGTGATGCGGCCGGCGCCCTGCTGGTACAGCTCGGTGCTGTTGAGCAGCGCCTGCAGGTGCTTCTGCTCGGTTTCGAGCGCGCCGATCTTCGCGGGGATCTCCTCCAGCTCGCGCTGCTCCTTGTAGCTGAGCTTGCGGCGGGCGGCCACGACAGGCGCCGCCTCGGGGGCGGGCGCCGGAGCCGGCGCGGCGGCGGGCGCGGGCGCCTGGCGGGCGCGCAGCTCGGCCGCGCGCTGTGACTGGATCAGCCAGTCCTCGATGTCGCCTTCGTACTCGCGCCACTTGCCGTCGCCCTCGCTGACGATGGTCGAGGTGACGACGTTGTCCAGGAAGCGTCGGTCATGGCTGACCAGGAACACGGTGCCGTCGTAATCGGCCAGCAGTTCCTCCAGCAGCTCCAGCGTCTCGATGTCCAGGTCGTTGGTCGGTTCGTCCAGCACCAGCACGTTGGCCGGACGCGCGAACAGGCGCGCCAGCAGCAGCCGGTTGCGCTCGCCGCCCGACAGGCTGGACACCGGGGATTCCGCGCGCGCTGGCGAGAACAGGAAATCGCTCAGGTAGCTCTTGACGTGCTTGCGCTGGTTGCCGATCTCGATCCATTCGCTGCCGGGGCTGATGGTGTCGGCCAGCGTGGCGCTCAGGTCGAGGGCGTCGCGCATCTGGTCGAAGTAGGCCACCGACATCTTCGTGCCCAGGCGCACCGCGCCGCTGTCCGGCGGCAGCTCGCCCAGGATCATCTTCAGCAGCGTCGTCTTGCCGGCGCCGTTGGGGCCGATCAGGCCGACCTTGTCGCCGCGCAGGATGGTGCCGGTGAAGTCGTTGACGATGACGCGGTCGCCGAAGCGCTTGGAGACGTTCTCCAGCTCCGCCACGATCTTGCCGCTGGCGTCGCCGGTGGCCACGTCCAACCGCACCTTGCCCTGCACGTCGCGACGCGACTGGCGGTCGGCGCGCATCTCGTGCAGCCGCTGCACGCGGGCGACGGAGCGCGTCCGGCGCGCCTCGACACCCTTGCGGATCCAGATTTCCTCCTGTGCCAGCACCTTGTCGAAGCGGGCGTTGGCCAGCGCCTCGTTTTCCAGCTCATAGGCCTTGGCGGCCTGGAACGCGGCGAAGTTGCCGGGATAACCGCGCAGTTGGCCGCGGTCCAGCTCGACGATGCGGTTGGCGACGTTGTCCAGGAACGCGCGATCGTGGGTGATCAGCAGCAGCGAGCCCTTGAAGCCGTTGAGCAGTTCCTCCAGCCAGCGGATCGCGTCCAGGTCCAGGTGGTTGGTCGGCTCGTCCAGCAGCAGCACGTCGGGCTGCGCGACCAGCGCGCGCGCCAGCGCCACGCGCTTCTTCAGGCCGCCGGAGAGCTCGCCCACCAGGCGGCCGCCGTCCAGGCCCAGGCGGTGCAGGGTCTCGTCGACGCGCTGCTCCCAGTTCCAGGCGCCGATCTGCTCGATGCGCTCCTGCACCCAGCCCAGGTCGTCGTTCTCGTCGTGCGCCTCGTAGCGCTCGCGCAGGCTCTTGGCCTCGGCGACGCCCTCGCTGACCACCTCGAAGATCGTCGCCTCGGGCCGCAGCTCGGGCTCCTGAGGGACATAGACGGTGGTCAGGCCCTTCTCGAGCTGCAACAGCCCGTCGTCGAGTTTCTCGATGCCGGCCAGGATCTTGAGCATCGACGACTTGCCGGTGCCGTTGCGGCCGATCAGCCCGACGCGGTCGCCGGTCTCGAGGGAAAAATTCGCGCTGTCCAGCAGTGGCACGTGGCCGAAGGCGAGATGGGCGTTGGAAAGGGATAGGACTGCCATCCGGCGATTGTCCCCGATGGGCGAGGCGGGCCCGTGACCGACGCTCGATCACGGGGGACGTCCCGCGGGATCGACCTCGGCCGAGGCCTCCGCCCCGGACCGCCGCGCGTCGCGCGATGCGGGCCGCGGCGGGGCGCCACCGCCCGGGCGCGCTCAGACCCAGACGCGGTAGGCCCAGAACGCCTCGTCGGCGGCGATGCGGCGGCACAGGTCCTCGGGGCTGAAGCCGCTGATGCGGCGCACCTCGCGGCACAGGTGCGCCTGGTCGGCATAGCCGTTGTCCTGGGCGAGCGCGCTCCAGATCACGGCGGCGTCGTCCTGCTCCAGGCGCCGCACCGCCCGGAAGGCGGCCTCGGCGCGGCTGATCAGGCGCAGCGCGCGCAGGCTCTGGCCGCTCCATTGCTTGATGCGACGCTCGGCCTGCCGGACGCTGCGGCCATGGCCGGCGGCGACGGCGCGCAGCGCCAGGTGCTGCATCCAGCCGGCGTAACCGCGCGGCGGGCCGCCGCCTCCCGCCGCCACGCGGCCCCGCACCGCGCGCCAGCGCGGCAACAGGAAGTCCTCGAAGGTGCGCTGCGCCGCCTGCTCGTCGCGCGCGGCCAGCATGGCGGCGTCCAGCGCGCGCCAGTCCGGATCGTCGAAGACCGTCTGCGACAGCAACCGGTCCTTGAGCCCGCCGATGTCGACGCCGGTCAGCGCCAGCAGCGCCTCGGGGCGCATCGCCACCATGAAGCTACGCGCATCGGGCGAGCATTCGAAGCGCTTGGGACCACCTCGGGGCCCGGTGACCACGCTTGCCGGCAGCCAGTCGCCGACCGTGCCGTCCGGCGCGATCTCCCGCACGCGGCCGGCAAGCATCCAGCTCAGGCCGCACAACGGCGTCGCCGGGAACCAGCTGTTGCGCTGCGCCTCGGTCAGCGCGTCGGCGCCGGTCAGATCGCGCCACAGGTAGGCATAGACGCAACCGTCCAGCGCGAGCGACGGCACGCGCAGACGGGCGACGGTATCGGGATGCAGCGGGGCGTTCATGGGGCGGCAGTCTAGAGGGCGGCGTCGCGCCACGACGCGACGACGGCGCAATCCCCCCGCGATGTCGCTTCGGTTCAAGACAGCGCACACTCCGCCGAGGAGCATTCGACCCATGACCCGAGCCTCCACCCTCACGCCGCCGGCATCCTCGCTTCCGACCTCGACCGAAACGTCGACCTCCACGGCGACGGTGCCGTCGACTCCGGCCCTGTCGCCGTCGCCGTCGCCGTCGTCCTCGTCCTCGTCCTCGTCCTCGTCCTCGTCCTCGTCCTCGTCCTCGGCTTCGGCTTCGGCTTCGGCTTCGACTTCGACTTCGACTTCGACGGGAGCATCCTCCCCCGACCTCGCCGGCCTCCGGATCCCCGGCCCTCGAACCCGCTGGGCCGGGCTGCCCGAAATGCTGTCCATGCGCCGCGACTATCTGGGCCACATGCACGCCCTGCAGCGCGCCCACGGAGACGTCGTGCTGCAGCGGCTGCTGGGGCTGAACGACTACAACTTCTTCCACCCGGACCATGTCCGCGAGCTGTTGATCGCCGGTCACGACGGGATGATCCGTTGGGAACGCGCCACGCAGGTCTTCGCCGACGCGCACGGGCAGAGCGTGCTCGTGGCCGAAGGCCCGGCCTGGCAGCGCCAGCGCAAGCTGCTTCAGCCCGGGTTCTCCCCGCATCGCGTGCAGGGGTTCGTGCCGCTGATGGTCGACGCGGGTCGCCGCGCGCTCGATCGGCGCGCGAGCCGGAATGCCGGGACCGGCGCCGGCGTCGACGGCGATGTCGGTGTCCATTCCGGCGCTGGCACGGGCGCCGTCGTCGACTTCGAGCAAGCGATGACCTTGCTCACCATGGACGTGATCCTGCAGACGCTGTTCTCCGCCGGTGGCGCGGACGGCGGCACCTCGTCCGCCGCGGCGTGGGCGGTGCACGAGCTCGGCCGGGTCGCGATGGGCGAGATGTACGTGCCCGTCAGCGCGCCGTCGTGGGCGCCCTGGAAGTCGGGCAAGCGCCGCGCGCTGCGACACCTGGACGCGCTGATCCGCGGCCATCTCTCCCTGCGCCGCGACCAGTTGCGCCGCGGCGCCACCGCGCCGGACGACCTGCTCGCCATGCTGATGGCGCTGCGCGACGAGGACGGTCGGCCGCTCGACGACACCGCCCTGCGTGATGAATGCATGACCATTTTCCTGGCCGGCCACGAGACCAGCGCGGCGGCGCTCACGTGGTGGGGCTGGTGCATGGCCGCCCACCCCGAGGCGCAGCGGCGCGCCGCCGACGAGGTCGATGCGGTACTCGGCGGAAGTGCGCCGACGGCGGCTGACCTGACACGACTGCCCTGGCTGAGCCTGTGCATCAAGGAGGTGCTGCGCCTGTACCCGCCCGCGCCGGCGCTGTTCAGCCGGCAGACGACCGCGGACCTGGAGATCGCCGGGCTGAAGCTGCCACGCGGCGCGATGCTGCGCTTCACGCCGGGCGTGATCCAGCGCGATCCGCGCTGGTTCGACGAGCCCGACGCCTTCCGCCCCGAGCGCTTCGACCCCGGCGCCGGCCATCGCGAGATCCCGCGCGGCGCGTGGATGCCGTTCGGCGTCGGTCCCCGGGTCTGTCTGGGCAGCCACTTCGCGCTGACCGAGATCACCTTGATCGCCGCGATGGTGCTGCAGCGACACCGGCTCGCCCCGGTGCCCGAGGCGCCGCCGCCGGAACCGGTGCTCCAGATCACGCTGCGGCCGAGGCGGCCGTTGAGGCTGAGGCTCTCGCCTCGCGGCTGAATCTTTTATTCGTGGACACCGCCCGCCTCGCTCCGTAGCGTGGCGGGCATGCGATCTTCACCTCAACGCGCGCGATCCGGCGGATGCCCTCGCGACCGCACCGGCCGCACCGGCCGCACCGGCCGCCCTGACCGCCTTGGCCGACCCGACGGCCGACAGGGGACCCGGCGTCCGAGCGTCGGCCCGGGCCGGGGCGACGGCGCCGCTTCAGGCCAAGGTCTCGGCCAGCCGCACGAAACTCCCGTCGGACAGCTGGAATCGAACCCACCGCATCCGGCTCGACCAGATCGGCATGTCCTGCTCGACCGCGGCGCCGGTGTCGAACTCGATCGCGTCCGGACCGGGCTCGTACCAGCCAAGGTCGTCCAGCCGCGCCTCCTGGGCCACGATCTCCGGCGTCGCGTAGCGCCACAACGCGCGCCCCATCAGCGCGGCACGCGGCAGCCGGCAAAGGCTTTCCCTCGCGCGGGACATCGCCAGCAGCCGATGGCTCAGGTCGCAGATCAGGTGGACGGGCGCCGGCGTGCGCTCGACGAGCCGGCCGAGCTCGAAGTCCGCCGCGCTGTCCAGCCGCGCGGCCATCAGGCGGCGCAGCGCCTGCTGCTCGTCCAGCGACGGCGCGGCGCTGCCGGACTCCCAGCGCGAGACCGTCGTCTGGGAGACCTTCAGCTCCGCGGCGACCGCGCCCTGCTTGAGGCGGCGCAGCGTGCGCCACAGCCGCAGGCTGCGGCCGAGCTGGCGGGCATCACAGGACAGGAGCGGCGAATCGTTCATGACGGCACGGCTGCGGGGCGAGGTCGGAAGTGAGGATTCTCCTGTACTACCTCTGCGGCGTGTTCGCCGCGGCCCAATTGGGCAAGCTGGCGGCGCTATCGCCGTTGATGTCGCGCGAGCTGCACCTGGGGCTGGCGGCGATGGCCGCGTTGATCTCGCTGCTGGAAGTCTGCGGCGCGCTGCTGGGCGGCGTGGCGGGCCGCTGGCTGCCGCGCCTGGGCCTGCGGCGGGCGCTGTCGCTGGCGGTGCTGGCGCTCGCGACCGGCGCCGCCGCCGCGGCCTTCGCGCAGGACGTGAGGGCGCTGGCGGCCGCGCGACTGCTGGAGAGCCTGGGCTACCTCGCCATCGTCGTCGCGGCGCCGGTGCTGATCGCCCGCGCCGCCGAGGGGCCCCGCCAGGCCGCGGCACTGGCGTTGTGGAGCACCTTCGTGCCGGTGGGCATGGCGCTCGGCGCCTGGGCCTACGCCAACGCGGCAGGCCTGGCCGGCTGGCGGCCGGCGCAAGCGCTGAGCGTGGTCGGCGGCGTGCTGCTGTGGATCGGCTTGCGCCGACTGCCTTCGGACACGCGGAGCGCGTCGGTGGACCAGGGACGTCCGCCCGGCCGGACGGGACTGCTGCTGTGGGCGTTGGTCGCGGCCTTCGGCGCCTACGCGATCGCCGAGGTCGGGCTGCTCGCGCTGCTGCCGAGCCTGCTCACGCAGGGCGGCATGCCCTTGGCGACGGCCGGCAGCTGGACGGCCATCGCGGCGCTGGCGAACGTGCCGGCCAGCGCGGTCGGCGCCTGGCTGCTGCGACGGCACGGCGCGCTGTCGCCGACGATCGCGGTGGGCATGACGCTGTCGCTGCTGCTGTCCGGCCTGCTGTTCCTGGCGGTGATGCGCGACGGCGGCGCCGCGACGATGCAGGCGCCGCTGGCGGTCGCGATCAACGCCGCGTCGGGTGTCTTCCCTTGCCTGGTCTTCGCGCTGCTGCCGCTGGCGGCGGGCACGCCGGAGCGGCTCGCGCTCGCCAGCGGCCGGCTGACGCAGTTCGGTGCCTCCGGCGCATTGATCGGACCGCCGCTGGTGGGCGCGGTCGTCGAGCGCTGGGGATGGAGCGCCGCCGGCGGCCTCTGCCTGGTGCTGTCGGCGCTGGCGGTGCCGCTGGCGCTGCTGGCCTGGCGACGCCTGGCGCCCAGGGCGCACGCGGGAGTCGCCACGCCGACCACCGCCCGCGGCGTCGCCACGCCAGCGTCAATCGTCCGACGAGAACCCTGACGCCTGCACGATCGGCCCCCACTGGATCCGCTCGGCGGCCAGGCGCCGGGCGTAGTCCGCCGGGGCCATCGCCAGCGGCTCGAAGCCCAGCTTCGCCAGCCCCTCCACGACCTGCTTCTCGCGCAGCGCGACGCGGACCAGGTCGGCCATCTTGTCGACGACGGCGGCCGGTGTCTTCGGGGGCAGGAACAGGCCGTAACTCTCGACGCCGATGATGCCCTTGAAGCCTTGCTCGCCGAAGGTCGGCACCTCCGGCGCGAAGCGCGAGCGCTCGTGATCGGTGACGCCGAGGATGCGCACGCGGCCGCCCACCAGATGCGGCAGGAAATCGCCGAGGATGAAGCAGCCCGACGCGATCTGGCCGCCCATCAGGTCCTGCAGGCCGGGCGCCGCGCCGCGGTAGGGCACGTGCGTCAGCGTGATGCCGGCGGCGCGCTTGAACTGGTCGCCGAGGAAATGCGGCATCGCGCCGGCGGCCGGCGTCGCATAGGCGGACTGGTCCGGATGCGCCTTGGCCCAGGCGACGAAATCGCCCAGCGTCTTCACCGTCGCCGGCACCATCGGCCCGACGCCGAAGCCGCAGGTCGCGTTGGCGATCGGCGAGACGGGGATCGCGTCGCTGTCGGCCTTGTAGGCGAGCTTGCGATAGACATGCGGATAGATGGTGAACATCGACGACGGACTCATCAACAGCGTGCCGCCGTCGGCGGGCGCGTCCTTGAGCGCCACGATCGCGAGACGGCCGCCGGCGCCCACGCGCTGCTCCACCAGCACCGTCTCCGCCAGCCGGCCCCGCCAGGCCTCGGCGACGCGGCGCGCGCTGACGTCCACCGATCCGCCGGCGGGAAAGCCCACCAGGATGCGCGGCATCGCCGCCGCCTGCGCGCGCAGCGGGCCGGCCGCGCCCGCCAGCGCGGCGCCGAGCCAGGCGCCGGCCTGCCGCCGGGTCAATCCGGGACCCGGATGGTCCGCGCCGTGGCGCCCGCTGTGATCGTCGTCCTTCATCGCCTGTCTCCTGGTTGTGCGCGCCTGTGCCGGCGCTGTCGATGATTCGTCGGGTCGTCGATTCGGACCCCCACGCGGTCGCGTCGTCGCCGCGCCGTGGTGCCGCCTTGCTGTCGTGCCGTCCGTCTACTTCGATTCTTCAAGCGCCGCGGCCGCGGCGGCCGCGACCGTCGCCAACCGCTCCAGATCGGCCTTCAACCGCGCGGCGTGGTCGCCCATGCCGCGCATCAATCCCTGGTCGTGATCGCGCACGCGGCGTTCCAGCAGCGCGAGCTTCCGTTTCCCCGTCGCCGTGAGATGCAGCCCCCAGCGCCGCGCATCCTCGGCGTCATCGCGGCGTTCGGCCCATCCGCGGTCGGTCAGCCAGTCCGTCAATCTCAGCGCGCCGCTGCGATGCAGGCCCATCGCCTGCGCCAGCAACCCTTGCCGCATGCCCGGGTTGCGGCCCACCAGCACCAGCGCGGCGAAGCGCTGCGGGCTGACGTCCAGATCCGCGGTGGCCCGATAGAAATCCAGGTACAGCGCGTTCTGCGCGCGTCGCAGCGCATAACCCAGCAGTTCGTCCAGGACGCCGTAATCGAGGCCCGGGACGGGGAGCAACGGCGCCTCGGGCGGCTCCGGCACGGTCTTCGAAACGGTGGAACGGCGGATGGCACGGCTCATCGGATCGAGCTTAGGTAATGTTGCATAGCGCAACTATCTCGCTTTCCCTGAGCCGGCCGCGAGCGCCGCGGGTGCAAGATCGGCATCCCCGGCGACGGACCGGATTTCCCTGACGCATCCCCCGGCGGGATGCTGGAGACGCTCATGGCCCTGGACATCCTGATCGCCGGCGGCGGCATCGGCGGCCTGGCCGCCGCGCTGGCGCTGCATCGCGACGGACACCGCGTGACGATCTGCGAGGCGACCGCCGAGCTCAAGCCGCTGGGCGTGGGCATCAACCTGCTGCCGCACGCGGTGGCGGTGCTCGACGACCTGGGCCTGCTGCCCGCGCTGCAGGCGATGGCCGTGCCGACCTCGGCGCTGGTCTTCGCCAGCCGCCACGGGCAGACGATCTACGAGGACATCCGCGGCCTGGCCGGCGGCTACAGCCACCCGCAGTTCAGCGTGCATCGTGGCGAGCTGCAACTGATGCTGTGGCGCGAGGCCGTCGCCCATCTCGGCGCGGACCGCGTGATCGCCGGGGAACGCATCACGGGCGCGCGGCTGGACGGGGATCAGGTCGTCGCGCGATTGGTCGATGCCCAGGGCCGACCGCTGGAGCGCCGCGCGGGCGTGTTGATCGCCGCCGACGGCATCCACTCGGCGATCCGCCGTCAGTTCTATCCGGACGAAGGTCCGCCGCGCTGGAACGGGATGATGATGTGGCGCGGCACCTCGCTCGCGCCGCCCTTCCTGGACGGGCGCACGATGGTGCAGGCCGGCCACCGGCGCGCGAAGTTCGTCGTCTACCCGATCGCGCCGCCGCGTCCGGACGGCCTGCAGCTGATCAACTGGATCTGCGACCGGCGTTTGCGCGAAGACGGCCTGGGCGGCGGCCTGACCGCGCCGGGGCGCGAGGACTGGAACAAGCCCGGCTCGATCGACGATCTGCTGCCGACCTTCGGCGGCTGGCGTTTCCCGTGGCTGGACGTGCCGGCGGTGATCCAGGGCGCGACGCAATTGCTGGAATGGCCGATGGTGGACCGCGACCCGTTGCCGCGCTGGCGCCACGGCCGCATCACGCTGCTCGGCGACGCCGCGCATCCGATGTATCCGATCGGCTCCAACGGCGCGACGCAAGCCATCCTGGACGCGACCGCCATCGCCAAGGCGCTGCGCGAGGAACACCGTGTCGAGACCGCGCTGGCCCACTACGAGGCCGAGCGCCGACCGATGTGCGCGCGCATCGTGGAGCTCAACCGGCAGGAAGGGCTCGACTACATCCTCGACATGGTCGAGGACCGCGCGCCCGACGGCTTCGAGCGGCTGGAGGACGTGATCGATCCGGCGGAGGTAGAGGCCTTCGTCAAGCGCTACAAGGCGGCGGCGGGGCATCGGCAGACGCCGGCGGCGACGACGTAGCCGGCCCGTGCCGCCTGCGGCATCACGAAGGTGCCGCAGCTCGTGACAACTTAGGATGCCGGGCGGCGCTCCTCATTCCAGTAGCTGCTTGTCAGCGATCGGGGAGTTTCGCCACCACTTGCGCCAATTCAAGTGAAAGACGCAGCGCGACGCCGTGAGAAGAATGGCGGCTTCATTCTCAAAGAGACTGGAGCAGTGAATGGCCTACGTCTTGCAAGCACCGGCTATGACTCGAAGCCCTCGTCGCCCGATTGCCACCGACCTCAACCGCCTGAACTCGCGACTTCGTGAGCTCGAGCAGTTGCCCCCGAACTGGGACGACGAAGGCGGTGCCTCGATCGCGCGACAAGCACTGGACGCGACGCGCCATTTGCTGAAAGTCCGCCCTCGTCTGAGGGCCGCCTACAAACTCTTCCCGACCCGAATCGGCGGTCTGCTGGTCGAGTTCATCGTCAACGGATGGGACCTGTCCGTGGAGTTCGGACCGGACGGCGGCATTGAACTGTTCGGTTTCGAGGTCGATGGTGACCGCGAGCTGCTGCCTCGGCAGTTCACGCAGTTGGGCTCGGAGTTTCTGGAGGCGTTCGACAAGGCAAGTGGCGGGAAATGGCAGTCCGATTGAACAACGGGGACGAGGTGTTGTTCCGCCAGATTCACCCCGACTCCCTTCAGTCCGGCGAGCCCGGCAGCGATCGTTTCCGGCCCTCGGAGGCTGACTGCGACATGATGTCGGTCGACCGTTCTTCGCTCACGACGGCCGCCGCGGCGCATCGGCTGTATACCACCGTCGGCAAGAGATCCGCTGCGGTTTTCGGGTTGAGCGTTTCCGAGTTCGCGGCACAGGCGATCCCGTGCATGGCGGACCCGGTGATGAACGATCCGCAGCTACCCGACAACCCGGCCCATGCCTTGGCGGACTTCTCCGCACACGACATGAAACAGCAGAAGGTGGTGGCGAAGAAGTTGAAGCGCTACGCGCTGAGCCGAGGCTGTCTGTTCAAGACGTCTTGAGCTACTTGAGGGCTCCTTGCGTTTCTGGCGTTGCCGCGAGGGTCGAACACCCTCAGGTCATGCCCACCCCGTCCTCAACCACCTCGCCCAGTCCTCACGCCCATGCGCGCTCGCCAGCCGGGCTGCCGCCTCATGGTCGTACGGCACGCTGATCAACTCGCAAGACCACCCTTCCGGCCGTTGCTCGATGATGGCGTAGCGCGCGTCCGGGGACCCCGTCTCCGCCACGTGGAAGACGGGATGGTCGTCGTCCCACGCCTGCAGGCCGACGCTGCCGGGATTCACCAGCCACTGGCCGCGTGCGCTGCGCAGCAGCCGCGGCACATGCGTATGCCCGCAGCAGACCACGGTCGATCGTTCGTCGCCGAGGCGCTCCGCCACTTCGTCCGACGCAGCCGTGCGCAGCCTCGCGCCGTCCTGGGTATCGAGGAAGTACTCGATGTCGCTGCGCGGCGTGCCATGGCAGAGGAAGACCTCATCGCTCAACTGGAGCGACTTCGGCAAGGTCCGTAGCCAGTCGAGCTCGGATGCGCCGAGCTGCGCGCGCGCGTACTGGTCCGACGCCCCGCCCGGCTTCTCGTCGGTGATGGCCAGCAACTGCCGTTCGTGATTGCCGGCGATCGTCGGCCACGGCTGCGCCATCAGGTATCGCGCCGTCTCGAGCGGTTGCAGCGGCCCGGACAGGATGTCCCCGAGATTGACGATCCTGTCGGCACCTCGCCGCTCGATGTCGGCCACGACGGCTTCCAGCGCGAGCAGGTTGCCGTGGATGTCGGAGAGCAAGGCGATACGCATGAAAGACCTCCGTGGAGCCCGGCGCCGTCGAGTGGCGAATCCGCAGATGGACGGCTCAATCGATCAAGCGACGCGCGTGATGCGCCAAATGATCCCCGATCACCGTCGCGATGAAGTAGTACCCGTGGTCATACCCGTCATGCCGGCGCAGCGTCAGCGGCTGGCCGACGGCCGCGCAGGCCGATTCCAGCGCTTCCGGGTGCAGTTGCTCGACAAGGAACTTGTCCGCCAGGCCCTGGTCCACCAGGATGCCCGCCGGATACGGCACCGCGCCCTGTGCCTGCATCAACGCGCTCGCATCGTGCGCCGGCCAGGCATCGCGGTCGGCGCCGAGGTAGCCGGTGAGGGCCTTCTCGCCCCAGGGGCAGCGGCTGGGCGCCGAGATCGGCGCGATCGCCGACAGCGACGCGAAGGCGCCCGGATGGCGCAGGGCCAGCGTCAACGCGCCGTGGCCGCCCATCGAGTGCCCGGTGATGCCCGTCCTCGCCGCGTCCAGGCCCAGCGCGGCTTGCACCTGCGGGATCAGTTCCCGCATCAGGTAGCTCTCCATGCGCCAGTGCGTCGCCCACGGCGCCTGCGTGGCGTCGAGGTAGAAACCGGCGCCGATGCCGAAATCCCACGACGCCGTCGCGCCCGGCAGCGAGGAGACGGCCTCGCCGCGCGGGCTGGTGTCGGGCATCAGCAGCGCCAGGCCCAGCTCCGCCGCGTGGCGCTGGGCGCCGGCCTTCATGGTGAAGGTCTCCTCGGTGCAGGTCAGGCCGGCCAGGAACACCAGCAGGCCCTTGGCGCCCTGCGGCGGCACGAACAGCGCGAAGCGCATGGGCAGGCCGATCTCGGCCGAGTCCCGCGTCAGGAACAGCTGCCGGCCGCCGAAGCTGCCGTGCTCGCCGTTCACCGTGCCCAGCGCGGCCGCGGCCTGGAGCTGCTGGCGCGCGTCCATCAGAACTCCACGACGGAGCGGATCGACTCGCCCCGCTTCATGAGGTCGAAGCCCTCGTTGATCTGCTCCAGCTTGAGCTTGTGCGTGATCAGGTCGTCGATGTTGAGCTTGCCGTCCATGTACCAGTCGACGATCTTGGGCACATCGGTGCGGCCGCGCGCGCCGCCGAAGGCGCTGCCCTCCCACTTGCGCCCCGTCACCAGCTGGAACGGCCGCGTCGAGATCTCCGCGCCCGCCTCCGCCACGCCGATGATGATGGACCGGCCCCAGCCCTTGTGCGTGCACTCCAGCGCGTCGCGCATCACCTTGGTGTTGCCGATGCATTCGAAGCTGTAGTCCGCGCCGCCGTCGGTCAGCTGCACGATGTGGTCCACCAGGTTGGGCACGTCCTTGGGGTTGACGAAGTGCGTCATGCCGAACTGGCGCGCCAGCGCCTCGCGGCCCGGATTGAGGTCGACGCCGATGATCTTGTCCGCGCCCACCATCTTCGCGCCCTGGATCACGTTCAGGCCGATGCCGCCCAGGCCGAAGACCACCACGTTGGCGCCCGCCTCGACCTTGGCCGTGAACAGTACCGCGCCCACGCCCGTGGTGACGCCGCAGCCGATGTAGCAGACCTTGTCGAAGGGCGCGTCCTCGCGGATCTTGGCCAGCGCGATGCCCGGCACCACGATGTGGTTGGCGAAGGTCGACGTGCCCATGTAATGGAAGATGGGCTTGCCGTCGATCGAGAAACGTGCCGATCCGTCCGGCATCAGGCCCTTGCCCTGCGTCGAGCGGATGGCCTGGCACAGGTTGGTCTTGCGCGACAGGCAGAACTTGCACTGGCGGCATTCCGGCGTGTACAGCGGGATCACGTGGTCGCCCGGCTTCAGCCAGGTCACGCCCTCGCCCACTTCCAGCACCACGCCCGCGCCCTCGTGGCCGAGGATCGCCGGGAAGATGCCCTCCGGGTCCGCGCCCGACAGCGTGTAGTAGTCGGTGTGGCAGATGCCGGTGGCCTTGACCTCGACCAGCACCTCGCCCGCGCGCGGGCCGTCCAGCGTCACGTCTTCGATGGTCAGCGGGGCACCGGCCTTCCAGGCGACGGCGGCACGGGTCTTGATCATGGGGAACTCCTCGAACGACAGGGAAAAGGGGGAAAAGGGGGAAAAGGGGAAAAACGAGCACACGAAACATCGGGCCCGCAAAAGCAAAGGCGCCGACCGCCGGGCACCCCGCCCCGCGATCGACGCCGTCGTGAGTCAGCGCGGCGCAGCGGCCATCGCCGCCTCCAACGCATCGATGAACACGGCGCCGACGTCGAAGCCGGTCTGCTGCATGATCTCCTGGAAGCAGGTCGGGCTGGTGACGTTGATCTCGGTCATCTTGTCGCCGATCACGTCCAGCCCCACCAGCAGCAGGCCGCGCGCGGCCAGCACCGGCGCCAGCGCCTGGGCGATGCGCAGGTCCGCGTCGGTCAGCGGCTGGGCCACGCCCTTGCCGCCGGCCGCCAGGTTGCCGCGCACCTCGGTGCCTTGCGGGATCCGCGCCAGCGAGAACGGCACCGGCTTGCCGCCGATCAGCAGGATGCGCTTGTCGCCCTGCGCGATCTCCGGCACGAAGCGCTGCACCATCACCGACTCCGCGCCGTTCTTGTTCAGCGTCTCGATGATGCTGCCCAGGTTCAGCGCGTCGGCCTTGACGCGGAAGATGCCCATGCCGCCCATGCCATCCAGCGGCTTGAGGATGATGTCCTTGTGCTCCGCGTGGAAGGCGCGGATCGCCGCCGCGGAACGCGTCACCAGCGTCGGGGTGATGAACTGCGGGAACTCCAGGATCGCGAGCTTCTCGGGGTGGTCGCGCAGCGCCGCCGGCTTGTTGAAGACGCGCGCGCCTTCCCGCTCGGCCTGCTGCAGCAAATGGGTGGCGTAGAAGAACTCGGAGTCGAACGGCGGGTCCTTGCGCATCAGCACCGCGTCGACGTCCGCCAGGGCCAGGTCTTGCGTCTCGGCGATCTCGTGCCAGACGGCCAGCCGGGTGCCGGCCTGGCTGGCGACGGCCTCGGCGGTCAGCGCCAGGCGCCGGGCGCCGTGCGCGGTGACGCGGCCGCCGCTGACCCACATCAGGTCGGCGGCCTCGCAGACCCAGAGCTCGTGGCCGCGCCGGGCGGCCTCGCGCATCATCGCGAAGGTGGAATCCTTGTAGGTGTTGAACGCGGACAGCGGATCGGCGACGAACAGGAGCTTCATGGACAAGGGCTTTCAATGGGGCGTCCCGCCGACTCCCCGGAGGCACCCCGGGCAGGACGACGAGCGGCGATGACAGGCGACGAGGGACTACCTCGCGGAACCGCGGAAGTGTTGCACCAAAAGAGAAACCGCACCGGCGACCACGCCCCAGAACGCCGAGCCGACGCCCAGCATCGAGAGCCCGGACAGGGTGACGAGAAAGGTCAAGATGGCCGCGTCGCGGTGCTTCTCTTCCTTCAGCGCCGCCGACAGGCCGCCAGCGATCGTGCCCAGCAGCGCCAGGCCGGCCACCGCCGCCACCAGCTCGCGCGGAAAGGCCGTCAGCAGGCCGACGACCGCGCCGCCGGCCAGGCCGACAACGATGTAGAACACCCCCGCCATCGCCGACGCCGTGTAGCGCCGCGCCGGATCCTCATGCGCCTCGCGGCCCATGCAGATCGCCGCGGTGATCGCCGCCAGGTTGAAGGCATAACCGCCGAACGGCGCGAAGACGATGGACGCGAAGCCGGTGGTGGCGATGGTCGCCGACACCGGCGTCCGGTAGCCCGAGGCGCGCTGCGCGGCGACGCCGGGCAGGTTCTGCGAGGCCATCGTGACCAGGAACAGCGGCAGCGCCACGCCGATCAGCGCCGTCACCGAGAAGCCCGGCGTGACCCACACCGGCTGCGCCCAGCCCCACTCGACGGCCTCCAGATGCAGCCGGCCCTGCGTCGCGGCGACCGCCACGCCGGCCAGCAGCACCAGCGGCGTCGCGTAGCGGGGCAAGAAGCGGCGCGCGAGGACATACGTCAGCGCCATCGTCAGGACCAGCGTCGGGGCGGACCGGGTCGCCAGCACCGCGTCCAGGCCGAAGCGCGCCAGCACGCCGGCCAGCAGCGCCGACGCGATCGCGATGGGGATGCGGTCCATGATCCGTTCGAACCAGCGGGTCGCGCCGGCGATCAGGATCAGCGCGCCGCAGACGATGAAGGCGCCGACCGCCTCCGACATCGTCACGCCGGAGACCCCGGCCAGCAGCGCCGCGCCGGGCGTGGACCAGGCGGTCAGCACAGGCTGGCGCGTCCACAGCGACAGGCCCAGGCTGGTCAACCCCATGCCCAGACCGAGCGCCCAGATCCACGAGCTGGTCTGCGCCGGTGTCGCGCCCAGCGCCTGCGCGGCCTGGAACACGATCGCCACCGAGCTGGTGAAGCCCACCAGCACCGCGACGAAACCCGCCACCGCGGCGGACAGGGACAGGTCTTGCAGCCAGCGTTTCATGGGCAGGAGCATAACGACCGCGGACGGCCGTCAGATCTCGACCTTCGATCCCAGCTCGACGATCCGGTTGGCCGGCAGATGCAGGAAGTCCGCCGCCGCCGCCGCGTTGCGGTGCATGCTGGCGAAGAGCTTTTCCCGCCACAGCGCCATGCCCGAGCCGATCGTCGGGATCACGATGTCCCGCGACAGGAAGTAGCTGGTCTCCATCTCGTCCAGGTGGACGCCATGGGATTCGAGCAACCTCAGCGCGTCCGGCACGTCGGGCTCGTTCTTGAAGCCGAAGTGCAGCGTCACCTGCCAGCAGTCGTTGTCCAGGCTCTCGACCTCGACGCGGCGGTCGAAGCCGATCCACGGCACCTCGTGATGCTTGACGCTGACGAACAGGTTTTGCTCGTGCAGCACCTTGTTGTGCTTGAGGTTGTGCAGCAGCGCGTTGGGCGTCACGCCCTGCTCCGAGGACAGGAACACCGCGCTGCCGGTGACGCGCGTGGGCGGATTGATGAAGACCGCCTCCAGGAAGCTCTTCAGGTCGATCGCGTCCTCGCGCAGCTTGTTGGACAGCAGCCGGCGGCCCTGCTTCCAGGTCAGCATCAGCGTGAACATGCCGATGCCGATCAACAGCGGGAACCAGCCGCCGTGCGCGACCTTGAGCAGGTTGGACGCCAGGAAGGTGGCGTCGATGACGAAGAACACGCCCGTGGCCACGATGCACAGCCACAGCGGATAACGCCAGCCGAAGCGGATCACGAAGAAGGTCATCACCGTGGTGATCGTCATGTCGATCGTCACCGCCACGCCGTAGGCGCCGGCCAGCTTGCTCGACGAGCCGAAGAACGCCACCGCCATGACGACGAAGGCGAACAGGCCCCAGTTGACGAAGGGCACGTAGATCTGCCCGATGTCCCGCACCGACGTGTGCACGATCCGCATGCGCGGCAGCAGGCCCAGTTGCACCGCCTGTTTCGTGACCGAGAACGCCGCCGTGATCAGCGCCTGCGACGCGACGATCGCCGCCAGCGTGGCCAGGCAGAAGAGCGGGATCTCCGCCCAGGACGGCGCGATCAGGAAGAACGGGTTCTTGATCGCTTCCGGCCGGTCCAGCAGCAGCGCGCCCTGGCCGAAGTAGTTGAGCGTCAGCGCCGGCATCACGAAGCCGTACCAGGCGATGCGGATCGGCTTCTTGCCGAAATGCCCCAGGTCGGCGTACAGCGCCTCGCCGCCCGTCACCACCAGCACCACCGCGCCCAGCGCGACGAAGGCGACCCAGCCGTACTGCACGCAGAACTCGACCGCGTAGAGCGGATTGATGGCCTGCAGCACATGCGGGTTGCGCACGATCTGCGGAATGCCCAGCGCCGCCAGCGCCGAGAACCACACCAGCATCACCGGCCCGAAGGCCTTGCCCACGCCGCTGGTGCCGAAGCGTTGCACCGAGAACAGCCCCGCCAGCACCAGCAGCGTGACCGGCACGATGGCGTCGTCGTACTGCGGCATGTAGACGTCGATGCCCTCCACCGCGCCCAGCACCGTCATGGCCGGCGTGATGACCGCATCCCCGAAGAAGATGGCGGTGCCGAACAGCCCCACCAGCATCAGCCCGCGGCGCAGCGACGGTTTCTCGCGCACGGCCGTGGTGGCCAGCGCCAGCATCGCGATCAGGCCGCCCTCGCCGTTGTTGTCGGCGCGCAGGATCAGCAGCACGTACTTCAGGGAGACGACGATCGTCATCGTCCAGAACAGCAGCGACAGCACCCCGAGGATGTTGTCGTGGTTCAGCGGCACGTGGCCGCCATGGAAGACTTCCTTCAGCGCATAAAGCGGGCTGGTGCCGATGTCACCGTAGACGACGCCCAGGGCGCCGACGGTCATGCCGGCCAGGGCGGCGGGCGAGCGTGCCGCGTTGTGTGAACTCACGAAAAGCGCGCGCGGCCCGGCGGGGCCGCGGGAAGTCGAAAGCACGTATTGTCTGCCGTCCGTTGTGCGGTGCGTCAACCCGGCCTCCCGACGTTGCGGGGGTGGGGTTGACGCGCGACGCCGAGTGCGCTTGAACCCGGAAATTTCACCTGCACCCGGCCTGAAACCCGGCGGAAAGGACGGTCACTGACCGCCCCAGAACCGCAGGGAGGTCCCGCGGAAACCGCATCTCGACATGCCCTTCAGGATTTCGCTCTCCCGCATCCCCTTTCTTTCCTGCACCGCACCGCCCGGCTCGCACAAGCCTCGCGACAAGGCGGGAGAAGCCCGCGAGTTGCTGGAGGTGTTCCGGAGCGAAGGCGCCGACGTTGGGCGGCGACTGGACGCCCAACGGCGAGTGCAACCACCGCCGCGACAGACGCTGCCCGTGCGCAATGCCCCTTTGACGGTGATCGGCCTCGTCATCGAGACGACCGACGGCTTTCGCGACCTGCCCGCCGCCTGGGACCACACACGGCCCTCCAACCAGACCGAGGTGGTGACAGTCGGCTTGGTCGCCAACACCCTGGAGCCGGCGCGTCTGGAGAAGTTGCTGACTCGCATCGATCTCGTGCGACAGATCCCGCACACGGAGATCGGCGTGAGCGCGCCGCCCGGCCTCCTGCTCAAGGAGCTGATCAGCGTGGCCAGCCAGTTGCGCGACACCGCGAAGGCGGGCGCCCTGCCCGACGACGGCAAGGCGGCCGTAATGGCGGCCTGCCTCGCCGTCGCCCCGTCGGCGCAGTTCGACGACATGGATCTCGCCGCATTGTGCGCATACGACCTCTACTGCCGGGCAACGATCCCGGCAGCCAGCCGCCGCCAGTCCGCGATCGCCAAGGCCGCGCAGGGATACCACGGCCGGCGGCCCGAGCCACTGCCGGAGGCGGTGCTCGCGCGTGAAGAGCCCAGGACGATCACCGGCAAGACAACGGTGACTGCCGCCATGCCCTCCTCGCGTCCCTGCCGGCGGTGGCGCTTCCGGCAGAACGCGCTACCGCCTGCACCAATCACTGCGCCCTCGGCCGCGCCGTCGCCCTCGGCGCTGCGCACCATGCGGGCGGTCCAGGCGCGCTGACGCGCGATGCAGGACGGGTAGAACCGAGAAGAGAGGAAGCGGATGAAAAAAGGCCGGCACCTCGGGGAGATGCCGGCCTGCAACGAGGATCCTCCAGGAGCGCCGTCGTCATCGGCGTCCCTGGACTTCACAGCTTCAGACGATCACTGGAACGAGTAGTTCGCGCTCAGCGTGAAGCGGCGACCCAGCACGGCGGTCGAGCCGGAGTCGTAGTAGCTGAACACGGTCGGGATGCCGTTCGCACGGTCGTAGTCGTTGAAGATGTTCAACATGCTGGCCGACAGCGTCAGGTTCTTGACACCGCTGTAGGACGCGCCCACGTCGATGGTCTTGTCACGACCGACGCGGCAGCGATTCAGGTTGGTCAGGAACGCGCGCTGCGCGGCCGTCACCGACGAGCACACCGTGCTGGACAGCGGGTCGGCGTGGTTGAAGCGCACCCAGGCACGGGCCATGTCGGTGGTCCAGCGGAAGGTCGCGCTGGCACGCGTCTTGGAGATGTCCGAGTTGGTCGTGCCGACCTGACGCTGCACGTCCTGACCCTTCACCACCAGCTGGTCGAAGCGGGCGGTGTAGGTGCCGTTGACGTTCATGCTGAACTTGCCCCACGACGTGCCCGGCAGACGCAGGTTCAGGTCGTAGTCCAGGCCCGAGGTCTTGGTCCACTCGTTGTTGCCGTACTGGCGCACCAGCATGATGATCGGGCCGCTGTTGGCCACGCCCGGCAGCCAGGTCTCCGGGTTGGGATCGCGCACCACCTGCAGGTTGCTGCTGCTCGGCGCCGAGTTGTACGTGTCCATGATGTCCACGCCACGCTGCGAGCGAATTTCGTTCTTGCGATGGAAGTACCAGCCGTCCAGCGCCAGGTCCGCCCACTTGCTCGGCGTGAAGATCATGCCGAAGGTGAACGAATTGGACTTCTCCGGCTTCAGGTTCGGATTGGCGCTGATGACGGTCGGGATGCTGCCCGGGTTGGTCGTGCCGGCCGGCACCGCGCTGTAGCCCAGCACGTTGCAGTCCCGGTTGTTGGACACCGGGGCCTTGCTGACCGGCGAGTTCGGGTTGCTCGTGTCGCAACGCAGGCTGTCGAAGACGCGGCGCTCCTGGAAGCTGTGGAAGGACAGCGCGAAGGAGTTGCCGATCTGCGAGATCGCCGGCGCGCGGAAGCCCGTCGCGGCCGTGCCGCGGAAGGCCATCAGCGACGGCAGCGCCGACCACTTGAAGCCCAGCTTGCCGGTGGTGCTGTTGCCGAAGTCGTCGAAGTGCTCGAAGCGGGCGGCGGCCTGCAGCTCCAGCTGCTTGACCACTGGCAGGCTCAGTTCCGAGAACGCGGCCACCGACTTGCGGGAGCCCGACGCGCCGTTGGCCACCAGGCCGATGTAGTCGCCGGTGCGGTAGATGTCGTCCGGAATCGCTTCCAGCTTTTCCTTGCGCACTTCGGTGCCCAGCGCGATCGCGGCGTTGCCGCCCGGCAGCGCGAACAGCTCACGGCTGGCGCGGATGTCCCAGGACATCAGGCGCGACTTGCCTTCGTTGTACGCGGTGGAGGACACGCTGGCGATGCCTTCGGCGGTGTTCTGCTTGCCGAAGCGGTAGCTGCCGTTGGCGATGGCGGCGTTCAGCAGCGAGCTGCGCACGCGGCCTTCCTGGAAACGCTCGTTGTTGTTCTGGCTGAACAGCACGGCGGTGTCGAAGTCCCAGCCGTAGGCCGTGCCTTCCAGGCCCGCGGTCAGGCGGGTCGAGCGCAGGATGTTGATGTCGCCGGTGGGCAGATCTTCGAAGCGATAGATCAACTGCACCTGCTGCGGCGTGGCGGTGCCGTTGGTCGGGTTGTCCGGGTGGCCGACCGGCAGGATGATGGTGTCCTGACGCAGGAAGCTGCCGTCCAGCTTCGGCCAGGTGGTGGCGGTCTTGTTGCCCGAGGTGACCAGGGTCGTCGTCAGCGCGTAGGGGACGCGTTGCTCGACCGTCTTGGTCTTCGAGTACATGACGTCCGCGTAGGCCGTCAGGTTGTTGTTGATCGCGTAGGTGCCGCGCACCATGCCGCTCTGACGATCCTGGGCGGTGATGATCTCGTCCGCGTCGTCGAGGTTGAAGCGGCAGAAGCCGTTGCGCAGCGAGGCGGTCGTGGGCAGGAAGCCGTCCGGACGGTTGGGCACGCCCTTGCCGACGGTGCGCTCGTCCGGGCAACCCGACAGGGTGCCCAGGTAATTGGCGCCCGACAGGTTGGTGTTGGCGACGCTGATGCCGCCGATGGTCGTGGAGCCCGACAGGCTGGTCGGCACGCGGTAGTAGTTGCCGTAGAGCGAGGCCGACGAGTCGGGCGTGAAGCGCGCCAGCGAGCCGTTGGAGGTCAGGTACTGGTTCTGCAGCGCGAGGTTGCCACGATCCTTGAGCTCGTTGGCCATCACGTGATCGCGCTTGGACACTTCCAGGCCGCCGAAGACGTTGAAGCGCTGCGTGTCGAGGTTGCCGAAGCCGAAGGTCAGGGCGCCCTTCTTGGTCGCGCCCACGCCCTTGTCATTGGCGCTGTACGAGCCGCTGGCCTCGATGCCCTGATAGTCCTTGCGCAGGATGTAGTTCACCACGCCGGCCATGGCGTCGGAGCCGTACATCGCCGAGGCGCCGTCCTTCAGGATGTCGATGCGCTCGATCGCTTCCTTCGGGATGGTGTTGATGTTGATCATCGTGCCGCGACCGAAGTTCACGTCCACGGCGGCCACCGGTGCCGTGCGGCGGCCGTTGATCAGGATCAGGGTGCCTTGCGAGCCGAAGCCGCGCAGCGAGATGGTCGAGATGCCACCGACGAAGCCGGAAGCGGCGCCGTCGCCGATGGAGCTCAGGTCGACGGCGGAGTTCGCACGCAGCAGGTCCTCGACGTCGGCATAACCCGAGTTGCGAATGTCTTCACGCGTGATACTTTGGACGACCGACGGGGTCTCCTTGTCGGTCCGCTTGATCAGCGTGCCGGTAACCTCGACGCGCTCAAGCTTCTTGGACTCTTCCGCAGGTGCGGGAGCGGCTTGCTGGGCTTGCGCCTGGCTGGCGAAAGCCAGGACGGCCACCGCGGCCCATTGCAGACGATGGGGCATGCGGTGCTGGCGGGAGAAACAACGACGGTCCATTTTTGGAATCACTCCTGTGACAAGACTCGGGGGAGGCGGCACGGATGCTGTCGCGCAGACGACAGCCCATGCCAGTCACGGTAAAGATGTGTTTCCAGGACGTCATGAAGCTTTGTGATGGAACTGTGAACCTTTGGTTATGAATGAGTCATCCACCTCCCCCGAGGCCGCCGAGCACTTCGTCATCCGCCGCATGACGCTCCGACATGCCCGGGTCCTGCTCGCCTTGCAAGACACAGGAAACATCAGCCAGGCGGCGGATTTCCTGCATGTCAGCCAGCCCGCGGTCAGCAAGACTTTGGCCGAGCTGGAGCACGGGCTGGGACAAACCCTGTTCCTGCGGCGCGGACGCAACATGCAACCCACGCCGCTGGGGCGGCGGCTGCTCGAGCTGGCGCGCAAGCTCGATGCCGACCTGCAACGCGCGGCCGGCGACGTGGCCTCGATGGTGCGTGGCGCCTCAGGGGAACTACGGATAGGCGCGACCAATGCGTCGCTCGCGCGGCTGCTGCCGCAAGCGATCACGGCCATGAAACTCGAAAGCCCGCGCGTGACCGTCAGCGTGCGGACGCATGCGCTGCGGTCGCTGTTCTCGGAGCTCCAATCGGGCGGCCTGGACCTGATCGTGGCGCGCACGATGCCGCAGGACGAGCCGCTCGGGCTGGCCCGCCACCCGCTGGGTCCGCAGCCCGAGGTGCTGACGATGAGCGCCCATCACCCGCTCGCGCGCACGCCGCGCTTGAGCTGGGAGGTCCTGGGCGCGCAGCGCTGGATCTGGCACCTGCCGGGCACGCGCACGCGGATGCTGATGGACCGGCTCTGGCAGGAGATGGGCCTGGCGCCCCCGACCGACCTGATCGAAAGCGGCGACGCGATGTTCGCTGTCAGCCTGATGCACGAGATGCCGCTGGTCGCCGTGATGCCGCACGACCTCGCGATGGCCGCCGCCAAACGCGGCGTCGTCGTGATCCTCCCGCATGCGGTGGACCTTGGCCTGGGACCGACCTGCGTCTGGCATCTGCCCGATACGCAGAACGAAGCGGTGGATCGATTCAAGCAGTTGCTGCTGGAACATTCGGCCTGCGAGCCCGTCCTTGCAGGTTCGCTGGCCTAGCCTCTCGTAGCCAAGGAAAGAACAACTGTTGTCACGAGAACCTGAAGGCGCGACGGGCAACTGAACCTGACAACCATGGGATGGTCCCGTGGGCTTGAAAGGTTCCGCATGCCGATCAGTTCAACGACGTCCGCCGCAAGCGCATCGATCATCGCCGGGGTGTCCTCCGGCGACATCGTCCGCAAGAGTTTCGCGCCCGAGCACGAGGCGCTATGGGCCAGGCTGAACGAGCTCAGCCGGGACCTGCCGGTCGACGGCTGCAAGGCCCGGCGTCTGGCGCCAGGCTCGCCGTTGGGGCTGGATGGGCACCGCATCGGCAACGACACGATCGTGATGGCGGCACCTCACAACGGTGCCGCGAACATGGTGAATTGCGCCACCATGCTGATGGATCAGGTGGTCGGGCTAGTCATCGATTTGAGCGCCGATGCGCGCGCCCGCGGGGCACTCGTCGGGCGTTACGCGAGCCCCAGTCTTGACGTCGTCCATTTCAAGGCTGAACCGGCGAAGCTGCCTCCGGAGCTCCCGAGCAGTGTCTTTCCCACGACGCTGTGCATTCAGACCACCGGCGTGGGCAAGACACGCCGCAAGGCTACTCTTTCGCAGCTACGACTGCCCGGCCTGAGCGCGGCCGACATCGACGCGGCGACGCTTCATCAGCTCGCCAGCTACTGCATGCTCCAACGGGAGCGCCATCCGGATCGCACGATCGTGGTGATGTGCAACGACGGTCGGGGGGTCTCCGCCCGTCTGGCCGCCGCTGAAATGCTGCTGAATCTTCGCAATCGGGGCGTCCTGTTGCCGGAGGTGGTGCCCGAGGCGCTGCTCGACATCGCTCGGAACCTGCGCGTGCAACGGGGACGCGGGACCTTGAGCGCCGATGATCTTGCCGTGCTGCTGGAAATGGGCCGAGACATCGCCAAGCGCCAACCCAACAAGCCGCTGACAAAATCGCGTCCCGCGCCGCCGGTGCCGGTGCCTCGCACCCAGTTGCCAGCGGCATCGACGGCAGCAACGCCGTCAGCTGCTCCAGTGCTGCAGAAAGTACCGCCAAAGCGCCCCGGAACAGCTCCCAAGCGCGTCATCCGTCCAAACCCCTCACCCCAGCATCAACTGCCGGCGGCGGCGAGCAACGCGCCGGCCGCCAAGGCGGCCGCGGACAGCCCCCATTGGAACGCGCGAATGCAAGGTCTCTCGGATTCACCGCCGCGCTCGCGCCGCGCCAGGAACTGGGTACTGGTGAACCCCAGCCATCTGATCGCGCGGATCACGCAGGCGAGCAGCACCTTCGTGTTCACGCCCCAGACCTCGCGCCTGGACGGCGCGAAGCCGCCTCAGGCGTAGTCCTCCGCCTCCGGATCGGTCGTCTCCAGCTCGTAGCTGGCCGCGAGCATCGCCAGGCGGCCGATCACGCCGTACATATAGAAGCGGTTGGGCGCGCTGGCGCCGGGTTTCTCGCCCGGCGCCGGCAGGTGCGACGAATGCGCGAAGGCCAGCGGCACGAAGCTGGAACCGGGCGCGTTGAGGTTCTCGTCCTCGGCGCGCTCGGCGTGCACGCGATAGAAGCCGCCGACCACGTAGCGATCCATCATGTAGACGACCGGCTCGGCCACCGCGTCATGCATGCGCTCGTGCGTGACCACGCCTTCCTGCACCAACACCTGGGACAGCGCCGGCACGCTCTTCAGGCCGGCCAGCTTCTCGCGGGCGCGCGGCGCCAGCGCGTCCAGGTCCTTCGCGTCGCGGATCGTCATGATGCCCAGGCCGTGCGTGCCCGCGTCCGGCTTGACGACGACGAAGGGCTTCTCCTGGATGCCGTATTCCTTGTACTTGCGGCGCGTCTTCGTCAGCACCGCGTCGACCTGCGACTGCAGCGCATCCAGGCCCGCGCCGGTGTTGAAGTCCAGGCCATCGACGGCCACCGACTGCGGGTAGATCAGCCACGGATCCATGCCCAGCAGCTTGGCGAATTTTTTGGAGACTTCCTCGTAGGCCTTGAAGTGCTGGCTCTTGCGGCGGTTCGCCCAGCCGGCGTGCAGCGGCGGCAACAGGTACTGCTCATGCAGATGGGTGAGCAGGTCCGGCACGCCGGCCGACAGGTCGTCGTTGAGCAGGATGGTGCAGGGATCGAAGTCCTTCAGCCCCAGCCGCGACCGCTGGCGCAGCAGCGGCTCCAGCGTCAGCGTGGTCGCGTCGGGCAGGGTGATCGTCGTCGGCTCCTTGATCGACTCATCCAGCGAACCCAGCCGCACGTTCAGCCCCGCCATCGTGAAGATGCGCATCAAGGTCGCGACGTTGGACAGGTAGAAGCTGCCGCGGTTCTTCGCCTCGGGCACCAGCAGCAGGTTCTTGGCCTCGGGGCAGATCTTCTCGATCGCCGCCATCGCCGCCTGCACGGCCAGCGGCAGCATTTCCTGGGTCAGGTTGTTGAAGCCGCCCGGAAACAGGTTGGTGTCCACCGGCGCCAGCTTGAAGCCGGCATTGCGCAGGTCGACCGAGCTGTAGAACGGCGGCGTGTGCTCCATCCATTCGAGGCGGAACCAGCGTTCGATCGCCGGCATCGACTCGAGCACGCGCTGCTCCAGTTCATTGATGGGGCCGGTCAGGGCGGTGATGAGGTGAGGGACCATGATGAGCGACGCCTGGACAGCCGGTTGGGGCGGGTGTTCTGATTCTAGGCACGCGCACATGAGGGTCATCCGCCCCATCTCAAGGGGGCGCTCACGAAGTCCCGTACCCTCCCCCGCCGGGCGTGCGAATGACGAAGACGTCCCCCGGCGCCATCTCGACCTGGCCGATGTGGCCCAGCGTCTCGATGCGGCCATCGGCGCGCTCGACGAGGTTCTCCCCGACCGCGCCCGGCTGCCCGCCGGCCATGCCGAAGGCGCCCAGCGTCCGGCCGTTGCTGAGGATCGAGGCCGTCATCGGCGTCAGGAAGCGGATGCGCCGCTCGCCGCCCTCCCCGCCGCGCCATCGCCCGGCACCGGCCGATCCGCGGCGGATGGCGTAGCTGTCCAGCCGGACCGGGAAGCGGAACTCCAGCACCTCCGGATCGGTCAGCCGGGAGTTCGTCATGTGCGTCTGCACCACCGAAGTCCCGTCGAAACCGGGCCCCGCGCCCGAGCCGCCGGAGATCGTCTCGTAGTACTGGTGGCGTGCGTCGCCGAAGGTGAAGTTGTTCATCGTGCACTGGCCGGCGGCCATCACGCCGAGCGCCCCGTACAGCGCGTTGGTCACGCACTGCGAGGTCTCGACGTTGCCGGCCACCACCGCCGCGGGCGGGCGCGGATTCAGCATGCAGCCCTCCGGCACGATCACGTCGATCGGCTTCAGGCAGCCGGCGTTGAGCGGGATGGCGTCGTCGACCAGCGTGCGGAAGACGTAAAGCACCGCCGCCATCGTGATCGACTTGGGCGCGTTGAAGTTGTTGGGTTGCTGCGCGCTGGTGCCGGTGAAGTCCACCGTCGCGCGCCGCGCCGTCGCATCCACCTTCACCGCGACCTGGATGCGCGCGCCGTTGTCCAGCGGCAGGACGAAGGCGCCATCCTTCAGCACCGGGATCACCCGCCGCACCGAGGCCTCGGCGTTGTCCTGCACATGCCGCATGTAGGCCTCGACGGTGGCGCGGCCGAACTGCGCCACCATCGCGTGCAGCTCCTGCACGCCCTTCTCGTTGGCCGCGACCTGGGCGCGCAGGTCGGCCAGGTTCTGCGCCGGATTGCGGCTCGGATGCGGGCCGGACAGCAGCAGCGCGTTGAACTCGGCCTCGCGCAGCCGGCCGCGCTCGACCAGCTTGAAGTTGTCGATCAGCACGCCCTCCTCCGCGATGTCCCTGGAGAACGGCGGCATCGACCCCGGCGTGATGCCGCCGATGTCGGCATGGTGCCCGCGGCTGGCGACGAAGAAACCCGGCGCCGTCTCGCCGTCGAGGAACACCGGCGTCACCACGGTGATGTCCGGCAGGTGCGTGCCGCCGTGGTACGGGTCGTTGAGCACGTAGACATCGCCCGGCGCCATCGCCGGATTGCGGTCGACGACCGAGCGGATCGACTCGCTCATCGAGCCCAGGTGCACCGGCATGTGCGGCGCGTTGGCGATCAGTTGCCCCTGCCGGTCGAACAGCGCGCAGGAGAAGTCCAGCCGCTCCTTGATGTTCACGGAGTAGGCGGTGTTCTGCAGCCGCAGGCCCATCTGCTCGGCGATGTTCATGAACAGGTTGTTGAACACCTCCAGCACGACCGGATCGGCCTCGGTGCCGAGCGCGCCGGCCCGCGCGCGTTCCCGGACACGCGTCAGCAGCAGGTCGCCGCCGGCCTGCAGCTCGGCCCGCCAGCCGGCGTCGACGACGGTGGTCGCGTTGCGCTCGGCGATGATCGCCGGCCCGTCGATGCGGGCGCCGGGCAGCAGGTCCTCGCGGTGGTGCAGCTCCGCGTCGCGCCAACCGGCCGGCTGCTCGTCGGCCAGGCAATACATGCGCACGCGCTCCCGCGGCGCGGGGTGATGGGGACGGGCGACGACGGCATCGGGCGGTGCTGCCAACGAGGCCCCGGCGGCCAGGCATTCGACGGACACCGCCTCGATCACCAGCGCGCGATCCGGCATCAGGAAGGCGAAGCGTTGGCGATACGCCTGCTCGAAGGCCGCGCGGATCGCGGCGATCGCCGCGGGCGGCGCCTCCTCCAGCGGCAACGGGCAGGTCAGCGCGGTGTCGGTGCCCTGATAGCGGATCTGCGCGCGGGCGATGGTGCGCAGCGCATCGGGGGCGACGCCTTGCCGCGCCAGCTCCCGGGTCGCCTGCTCGCCCAGCGTCGCGGCCGAGGCGCGCGCCGCGGCCAGGCCCGCGTCGTCGAGCAGTTGCTCGATCGACGCCTCGCGCATCGCGATCTGGTCGGCCAGGCCCATGCCGTAGGCGCTCAGCACGCCGGCGAAGGGATGCGCCAGGATGCGCGTCATGCCCAGCGCGTCCGCCACCAGGCAGGCCGCCTGCCCGCCGGCGCCGCCGAAACATTGCAGCGTGTAGCCGGTGACGTCGTAGCCGCGCGCCACCGAGATCCGCTTGATCGCGTTGGCCATCGCGCCGACGGCGATCTGGAGCGCGCCGGCCGCGGCGTCCTCGGCGCTCACGGGCTTGCCGGCGCCGGTCATCGCGGTGGCCAGTTCAGCGAAGCGCTGGCGGACGACCCCGGCGTCCAGCGGCGCGTCGGCCGCCGGCCCGAAGACCTTCGGGAAGTGATCGGGCTGGATGCGGCCCAGCATCACGTTGGCGTCGGTGGTCGCCAGCGGCCCGCCGCGGCGATAGCTGGCCGGGCCCGGGTTGGCGCCGGCCGACGCCGGACCGACACGCAGGCGCGCGCCGTCGAAGGCGATCACCGAGCCCCCGCCCGCCGCCACCGTGTGGATGCTCATCATCGGCGCGCGCATGCGCACGCCGGCGACCTCGGTGTCGAAGGCGCGTTCGAATTCACCGGCGAAGTGGCTGACGTCGGTGGACGTGCCGCCCATGTCGAAGCCGATCACCTTGTCGTGCCCCGCGGCCTGCGCCGTGCGCACCATGCCGACGATGCCGCCGGCCGGGCCGGACAGGATCGCGTCCTTGCCCTGGAAACGGCGCGCCTCCGTCAGGCCGCCGGAGCTCTGCATGAAGAACAGGCGCACGCCGGGCATCTCGGCGGCGACCTGGTCGACGTAGCGCCGCAGGATCGGGCTCAGGTAGGCGTCGACGACGGTGGTGTCGCCACGCGGGATCAGCTTCATCAACGGGCTGACCTCGTGCGACACAGATATCTGGGTGAAGCCGATTGCCTCGGCGAGGCGCCTGGCCGCCAGCTCATGGCCGGGCGCGCGCCAGCCGTGCAGGAACACGATCGCGCAGGCGCGCAGGCCGGCGTCAAAGGCGGCGCGCAGGTCGGCACGCAGCGCGGCCTCGTCCAGCGGCTGCAGCGCGACGCCCTGCGCATCGACGCGTTCGTCGGCCTCGATGACTTGCTCGTAGAGCAGCTCGGGCAACTGGATATGGCGCTCGAAGAGCCTGGGCCGCGCCTGCGTCGCGATGCGCAGCGCGTCCCGGAAGCCCCGCGTCGTCACCAGCAGCGTGCGGTCGCCCCGGCGCTCCAGCAGCGCGTTGGTCGCCACGGTGGTCCCCATCCTCACGCAGTCGACGAGGTCCGCGGTGATGCGCTCGCCCGCGCTCAGTCCGAGCAGCCGCCGGATGCCCTCGACCGCCGCGTCGCGGTAGTGCTCCGGGTTCTCGGACAGCAGCTTGAGCGTGCGCAGGCTGCCATCCGGCGCGCGGCCGACCAGGTCGGTGAAGGTGCCGCCGCGGTCGATCCAGAACTGCCAGCGATCGGGACGGGGGGTGGCTTGCATCGTTGATTCCGCAGGTTCTTCGGGAGGTGGGGGAGTCGGTTCCCCGAATGTTGCAGCAAAAGCGCGAGGACGAAAAAAAGCCGCCCTGGAGGGGCGGCTTCAACATTGCAGGAGACTTCTTGTGTTCGCCCTGTTCCGGCCCCGACACGTCCGCCGAGGGCGATGCAGGGACCGAGCGCTGGGCTCGGGTTCACGAGATCACGAGATCACTTGTGATACGCGGTCTCGCCGTGGGACGAGATGTCGAGGCCTTCGCGCTCTTCCTCTTCGTTGACACGCAGGCCGATGACCAGGTCGACGATCTTGAAGGCGATCACCGAGACCACGCCCGACCACACGATGGTCAGCAGCACGGCCTTCAGCTGGGTGAAGACCTGCGCGCCGATCGAGTAGGCATCCGGCGCGATGGCCGTGGCGGTGACCCAGTCGCCGACGGCCGAGGGGCCGCCCAGGCTGGGCGAGTTGAAGACACCCGTCAGCAGCGCGCCGACGATGCCGCCCACGCCGTGCACGCCGAAGACGTCCAGCGAGTCGTCCGCGCCCAGCAGCTTCTTCAGTCCGGACACGCCCCACAGACAGGCGAAGCCGGCGACCAGGCCGATCACCAGACCGCCGCCGATGCCGACGTTGCCCGCCGCCGGGGTGATCGCGACCAGACCGGCCACGGCGCCCGACGCGGCGCCCAGCATCGAGGCCTTGCCCTTGAGCAGCGCCTCGCCCACGCACCAGGCCAGCACGGCGGCGGCGGTGGCGAACAGCGTGTTGATGAAGGCCAGCGCGGCGAAGCCGTTGGCTTCCAGCGCCGAGCCGGCGTTGAAGCCGAACCAGCCCACCCACAGCAGCGAGGCACCGACCATCGTCAGCGTCAGGCTGTGCGGCGTGAACGCTTCCTTGCCGTAGCCGATGCGCTTGCCGACCATGAAGGCGCCGACCAGGCCGGCGACCGCGGCGTTGATGTGCACGACCGTGCCGCCGGCGAAGTCCAGCGCGCCCCATTGCCAGATCAGGCCGGCCTTGCTGTTCATCTCGTCGACGACGGCGGCGCTGGTGTACGCGTCGGGGCCCATCCAGAACCAGACCATGTGGGCCATCGGCGCGTAGCTGAAGGTGAACCACAGCACCATGAACAGCAGCACCGCGCTGAACTTGATGCGCTCGGCGAAGGCGCCCACGATCAGGCAGCAGGTGATGCCGGCGAAGGTGGCCTGGAAGGCGGCGAAGACGATCTCCGGGATCACGACGCCCTTGCTGAAGGTCGCGCCGTTGACGAAGGTGCCGGCGACGTTGTCCCAGATGCCCTTCATGAACAGCCGGTCGAAGCCGCCGATGAACTTGTTGCCCTCGGTGAAGGCCAGGCTGTAGCCGTACAGGGCCCACAGCACGACGATCAGCGAGAAGGTCACCATCACCTGCATCAGCACCGACAGCATGTTTTTGCTGCGCACCAGGCCGCCGTAGAACAGCGCCAGGCCGGGGACGGTCATGAGGATCACCAGCAGGGTGGAGACCATCATCCAGGTGGTGTCACCCTTGTTGGGGACGGGCGCCGGCGCGGCGGCGGCCGAGGCGGCTTCCGCGGGGGCGGAGGCGGCCGGTGCCGCGGGAACCGCGGCGGGCGCGACGGCGTCGCTCGCCGCGACCACGGACGCCGGCGCGGAGGCCGCGTCCTGCGCCCAGGCCGCGGGGGCCAGGGAGGTGAAGGCTGCCGCGGCCAAGGCCAGGCAGGCAAGGAGTTTCTTCATGATCGGGACTCTCTTCGTTGGATCTAGGGGATCGGCGGAGCGCGCATCGGCTGCGGCGGCTCACCCTCGGACACAGTGACTGCGACGGACTGCGAAGGCGGCTGCCCGGGGGCGGCCGCGGCGCGGATCAGAGCGCGTCCTGACCGGTCTCGCCGGTGCGGATGCGGATCACCTGGTCCAGCGGGGAGACGAAGACCTTGCCGTCGCCGATCTTGCCGGTGCGCGCGGCGTTCTCGATGGCCTCGATGACCTGCTCGACGACGGCGTCGGACACGGCGGCCTCGATCTTGACCTTGGGCAGGAAATCGACGACGTACTCGGCGCCGCGGTACAGCTCGGTGTGACCCTTCTGGCGGCCGAAGCCCTTGACCTCGGTGACGGTCAGCCCCTGCACGCCGATGGCGCTGAGGGCCTCCCGCACTTCATCCAGCTTGAAGGGCTTGATGACGGCGGTGATCAGTTTCATGACGTTTTCTCCTCGACGTGCGTTCCGCCGGACGCCCCGCGCCAGGTCGGCGCGGGGGGCCGGATTCAGATTCAGAAGACCTTCTTGATGGACACGACCACGCCGTTCTTGCCGAGGTCCTTGCCCTTGCCGCCGATGTAGGCGTCGGTGCTGGTGGCGACGAAGCCGGCGCCGAAGGTGAAGCCCTCCCAGTCCTTGTTCACCGTCAGCGAGTAGTCGGTGTAGCTGGAGGCGCTGTTGTTCTTGACCTTCTGGTGGCCGACGTGCGGCGTCAGCGTGAAGCCGGCGCCGACGTCGAAGGTGGCGCTCAGGTCCAGGTAGCCGCTGCCCTTCGAGTCGGCGAAGCCGAACAGGTTGCTGATGCTGTGGGAGTACTTCAGCGTGGCGGGACCGTAGGAGACCGCGCCGTACAGCTCGTTGGTGTTGGCGCTGACGGGGAGCTTGTTGCTGGGGTAGTTGTAGCGCAGGAAGCCGACATCCACCGTGACGCCGGCGCCGACTTCGGTCTTGTAGCCGGCGTAGGTATCGATCTCGACGCTGGCGTCGCCGCCGCTGTCCTTGATCCACTTGATCGTGGAGCCCCAGGCGCCGATGTAGAAGCCGCTCGAATGCGCGTAGTCCACGCCGCCTTGCAGCGCAGGCTGCAGGCGCGTCTGCGAGATGCCGCGATAGCGGTAGTCGGAGGTCAGGCTGGCGTTGAACGACAACGGGTTGGCGGCCTCCTGCGACCGGGCCGGCAAGGCGGTGGCGGCGAGCGCGGCGGCTAGCACGGGGGCGACGACGGCGACGATGGATTTCATGCGCTGGAGCTCCTGTTGATGGGGCGGCGTGGGCTGACTGCTTTCGGATGCAGGCTTTGCAGCTTTTGTGCCAGGGCCGGTCGGCCCCAATCCGGCTCACGAAGAGACGCGCAGTTGCGAACGGCGCCCCGTCAAGCGCCAATCCGCACCAAAACCATGCACGAGCGGGGGATTGGTTAACCCTTGAAACGCCCCAACGGGGTGCTAGGCGTGAAAAGAGTCGCTGGGGACACTGGCGGCCTGGTGACCCGAGTGGGTGAGGAGGAGATGGCGATGAACGCGATGAGAGCGGCTGCGCAGGTCCAGGCTTTGCCGAGGGCGATGGCGCCTGTCCCCGCTCGAATCACGAGCACGGCTGTGCTTCAGAGTGGTCGCGATCGGCCTTGCGGCAGCCGTGCTGGCGCTGATCGCAACCACGCTTCACTGGGTGGTTGCAGCGTTCGTCGACGGCCTGTGGACGCCGGAGTCCCAGCATGCAGCGGTGGCGGTGGCGGTGGCGGTGGCGGTGGCGGTGGCGGTGATCAGTCTCCTGATCGTCGGCGCGATCGTGCGGGCTATAGGCAGGGTCCGCGCCACCTTCCCGCTGACGGTCAGGCGAGACATCGCGTCCCGCGCCGTGTCTACGCCGACCACCGCCCCGTCGCCGGACTTGCCCGGCATCGAGTGGCTCAAGGCGGTCACCGACGCCATCGCCACCGTCCTCAAGGGCATCCCCCCGCGCTGAGTTGAGCGCGATCACCGGCGTGAGCTCATGTCCCTGTCCATCATCCACAGCCGCGCCCTCGACGGCCTGTCCGCCGCGGCGGTCGACGTCGAGGTGCACCTTGCCAACGGCCTGCCGAGCTTCACGCTGGTGGGGCTCGCCGACATCGAGGTCAAGGAATCGCGCGAGCGCGTCCGCGCCGCGCTGCAGAGCAGCGGGCTGGACTTCCCGGCCAACAAGCGCATCACGGTGAACCTGTCACCGGCGGATCTGCCGAAGGAAGGCTCGCGCTTCGATCTGCCGATCGCGCTGGGGCTGCTGGCCGCCAGCGGGCAGGTCGACGCGGACCTGCTCGGCAACATCGAGTGCGCCGGTGAACTCGGGCTGTCCGGCGAGTTGCGGCCGGTGCGCGGCGCGCTGGCGATGGCGCTCGCGCTGCGCGCGGCGAAGCTCGACCGCGAGCTGATCCTGCCGCGCGGCTGCGCGGACGAGGCCGCCCTGGTGCAGGGGCTGGTGGTGCGCGAGGCATCGCATTTGCTGGACCTCGTCAACGCCCTGCAGCCTCGGAGCGACGCACCGCTGACGCGCGTGCAGCGCGATCCGCCCCCAACCCACGAGGCCCTGGCCGACCTGCATGACATCAAGGGGCAGACGGGTCCCAAGCGCGCGCTGGAGGTCGCGGCCGCCGGAGGCCTGAGCCTGCTGCTGGTGGGGCCGCCGGGCACCGGCAAGTCGATGCTGGCGCAACGGCTGCCGTCGCTGCTGCCGCCGCTGGAGGAGGCGCAGGCGCTGGAGTCCGCCGCGCTGCTCAGCGCCAACGGCCAGTTCCGGCCATCGCAATGGGCGAGACGGGCGTTCAGGGCGCCGCATCACAGCGCGTCGGCAGCGGCGCTGATCGGCGGCGGCTGTGAGGTTGCCGAATCGTTGCGACAAATGCGAAATCGCTGCGACCTGAACTCCCACTAAGGGGTTGCAACTCCAGGCGCCGCGTGATGCCGAGGGAAGCGATTAAGACGCCCTACTGCTCGGGGTAGAACTCTTCAACCTGGGCCGCGTTGCATCGTCCAATCCCCAAGCTCGCTGCGCGAGCCTACGTCTTTCACGCGTTCGACCAGCGCCGCGTATTGCTCACCGCAGTGCGCTTGCTACGCAGATCCGCGTTGCAGCCCGCCGTCGACGCGAGCCAGCTCAAGCCGTGCCGCTGGACAAAGCGAGTTCCAGGCACTGAAGGTTGGGTCAAGCCAATGACCGTGGTCGAAGTGGCTTTTTCCGAATGGACGCCAGACGGCCAGATCCGCCACGCGACCTTCAGAGGAGTTCGCACCGATAGGCGGGCAAACACCATCGTGCGGGAAGGCGCGAGCATGCCCGCCGCACAGCTCGCGAAGGGAGCCGCACGCGTCGCACCGCCGCCTTCAGTTGCGAAAGGAAAGTCGGCGTCACCATCTATCAAGATCAGCTAGCGCAGCGAATCGGGGTCGTTCGACCGCGAATTCCGTAGAGGTTGACGTAGGCCACCCTGCCATGCAAGCTTGCCCATAGGTGCATCGTCAGAGTGCATTCAGGGGGCTTGTTCATGTCGATCGTCCATCCCGGTAAATCGGGATCTTCCACCGCGCCTCGCTCGGAGCCCGATGGCCGGCAGCGGCTGGCCGATCGACCTATCTCGTTTGGCATCCGCGCCCGAATGCTGGCGGCGGTAGGTGCCGCCTGCGTGACCGTGCTTGCTTTGACTGGCGCCGTGATAGCCGTCCAGTTGGGCGCCATCGAGACATCAGCCAGGTTAGAGGCTCGCAATCTGGCAGCGTCGGTTGCCTATAGCGTTGCGTTCAATCAGGACTCGTTGCAAGCCTATGTCGAAGGCTTGGACGACCTCTACAAACGCGACCTGTTCATCGTCGATCGTGAGCGGCGGACGATGGCGGACATCGTACAGTCTGAGCTCGGCGAGATATACCGCGAAGACCGCGGTGGAGAAATCGAGGCCACCATGCGCGACGGCGTGGCGCGAGGTTTTGTCGAGATCAGCGCGCAACATCCCAGCGGCGCAAAGCAGCTGGTGGTGCCGCTTCACGACGCGCCCCGGCCGAACGCGCGCATCGTCGGTGCGGTTGTGCTGGAGTACACCGAAATCGCGCGCCAGCTCTTCGAGGCTGAGGTAGGTACGCTATATCTGGTGGGGATAGCCGGACTTGCGGCATCTCTCGGCATCGCGGTCTTCGGCCTGCGCGTCACCAGCAGGATTGTCCGCGGCGTTCGTCAACTCCACCAGGCCGTGCGCGAGTTCTCGCGCGAAACACCCCCACCGCCGCTGACGCCACAGGACCGCGATGAGATCGGCGAACTGACGCTGGCCTTCAACGCCATGTCTGAAGATCTGCAGCAGAGCTACCGCGAGTTGCTGCTGGAGACGGAGATGGCCAACGAGGCCGCCCGCCAGGTGGAGATCCTCGCCTACACCGACAAGCTCACCGGCCTGGCCAATCGAACCCAGTACGCGCGCTCGATGGCGCAGGCGATGGCTGAGGCGGCCCGCTACCAGCGTCGGCTCGCGTTGGTCGTCGTCGACCTGGATCGTTTCAAGAACGTCAACGACACGCTCGGACATGAGGCCGGCGACGCGTTGCTGATAGAGATGGCCGAGCGTCTGAGTCGGTGCATGCGTGAAAGCGACCTGATCGCCCGCATGGGCGGTGACGAGTTCGTGCTGCTGCTTCCCGAAGTGGATCAGCCGGAGCGCTTGGGCGTCGTCGCACGCAAACTGCTGAAAGCGTTGTCGCAGCCACTCCGCCTTGAGGGTCAGGAGTTGCGTGTGACGGCCAGCGTGGGCATCAGCATCTATCCCGAGGACGGCGGCGACGAGCCGACCCTCATGAAGCACGCGGACATCGCGCTGTATCAGGCCAAGGAGGACGGTCGCAACGGCTTCGCCTTCTACTCCCCGGCGCTGAACCGCCATTCGATCGAACGCCTGGCCTTTGAGACGGAACTGCAGCGCGCGTTCGACCAGGGTCAGTTGCAGGTGCACTACCAGCCCAAGGTTCTGGCGGCCGATGGTCGCATCAAGGGCGTGGAGGCCTTGTTGCGATGGCCGCACCCGGAAATGGGCGCGGTATCGCCTGCCAAGTTCATCCCGGTGGCAGAAGAGACCGGCCTGATCGTGCCGCTTGGACGTTGGGTGCTGGAGGAAGCCTGTCGTCAGCAGGTGGCTTGGAAACGTGAAGGTCGGCCGGACTTGGTCATGGCGGTGAACTTGTCCGCGCGACAGTTCTCGGACGAGGCCCTGTTCGACGACGTCGCCTCGATCGTGACTGCGACTGCGATTGATCCGGGCAACCTGGAGCTGGAAATTACCGAGAGCATGCTGATGCGCGACATCGAACGCGCGTCATCGTTGCTGGGACGCTTCAAGCGCATGGGCTTGCGACTGGCGGTCGACGACTTCGGCACGGGATACTCATCGCTCGCCAACCTCAGACGCTTCCCGATCGACACCCTCAAGATCGACCGGGCGTTCGTGCGTGATCTGGAAGGCAGCGGGGAGGATCAAGCCATCGCGCAAGCCATCATCACGATGGCCAAGTCGCTGGGCTTGAACGTCGTCGCCGAGGGCGTCGAAACCCTGCCGCAGGTGGACTTTCTGCGCGACCGGGGTTGCGACGAATTGCAGGGCTTCTATTTCAGCAAGGCGGTACCGGCGCAGGAACTCTTGGCGCTGTTGAGCCGCTGACCCGTTCATGACCGATCCACGATGGAGCAACCGATGAACCAACAGCATTCCGGCGGGCTCAGGGCCGATGGCGCCGCGAGGTCCGACCGCGGCCTGGGGGAATTCTTCCGATACCACGGATGGCTCTCGCCGGGCGTGCGGCTGTTCCGAAGCATCGGCTTTCCGATGAAGGCGCTCCTGCTGTCATCGGCCTTCGTCCTGCCGCTGGTCATCGTGTTGGCCTACCTCGTCGAGGACACGCGTGAGCAGCTTCACCGGACGACGGACGAGCAACGCGGTCTGACCTACTTCCGGCCCGTGCTCGAGTTGCTGTCCGCGACGCAGCAGCTGCGGCTGGCGCAAGCCTCGGGGGCGGATACCAGCACGGCTCGGCAGTCCGTGGACCGGGCAGCCAAAGCCATCGAGAGTCGGCAGGCGGAGTTGGGCCGCGTCTTCGATCTGACCGAGCCCTACAACGGCATGCGTTCGGCCTTGGCGGCGTTGGACTCGGGGGCGGCCGGAGCTGACGGGACCGCCGGGGAGGTGCGAATGGCTGCCCAGTCTCGGCTCGCGGCGGCCGTGCTTGTTCTCGCCAGGGAGGTCGCCGATGGGTCCAGCCTCGCGGTGGATCCCAGCCTGGATACCCATCACCTGGCCAACATCGGCGTACTCGCCGGCGTGCGGTCGATGGAGGCCGCGGCGGCCTTGCGCGATTGGGCGGTGCAGGCGGCCGGCGCCAAGAGCGTGTCGCGGCCGACCCGCGATCAACTGAGCCAGGCGCGGTCCTTGCTGTCCGCCCTGCGCGATGATGTGGCGAATTCGCTGGATGCGGTGTACTCGGCGGCCCCCGCGCTCAAGGGCAGCATCGATCAGCGCGGCACGGATGACGCGCTGAACGCGCTCGTGACCCTGGTGGACGGCAAGATTCTGGCTGGCGATGTGAGCGCCGAGACGACGACGCTGACCGCCGCAGGCAATGCGGCGCTCGAGCGGCAGCGCGCACTGGTCGACGATGCGCTGCATCAGCTTGAGGATCGCTTGACGCAGCGCGTCGGCGAGCTGCGCGCCAGCCTGTGGGGACATCTTGCCGTGGTCGTGTCTTTCCTGTTGCTGGCGGGTTACCTGATGCTGGCCTTCTACCGCGTCATGCAGGGTGGGTTGCGGGAGGTTGCCGGGCATCTGGAAGCCATCACGAACGGCAACCTCACCACCATGCCCAAGCCCTGGGGACGCGATGAGGCGGCGCGTCTGATGGGAACGTTGGGAGAAATGCAGGCCAGCCTTCGGCGTGTGGTCGGCGTCACGCTGGATGGTTCCGCCCATGTGCAGTCGGCGAGCGGCGAGATCGCGGCCGCGTCCATGGATCTGTCGCACCGGACGGAGCAAACCGCCGCCAACCTGCAGCAGACCGCCTCCAGCATGGAAGAGATATCAGCCACCGTGAGACATACCTCGGCGCGCGTGGAGGAGGCGGTCAAGATCGTTCGAGACAACGCCTCCGCGGCCACCCGTGGTGGACAGGTGATCGGGCAGGTGGCGCAGACGATGGACGACATCCGGAACTCGTCCGGAAAGATCGCCGAGATCATCGGCGTGATCGACTCGATCGCGTTCCAGACCAACATCCTGGCGCTTAATGCTGCGGTGGAGGCAGCCCGTGCGGGCGAGCACGGAAAGGGATTCGCCGTGGTGGCTTCCGAGGTCCGCGCGTTGGCGGGGCGCACGTCGACCGCGGCGCGCGAGATCAAACAGCTCATCAACACCAGCGTCGAACGCGTGGAAGCCGGTCACGAGATCACGACAGATGCGGGCCGGACCGTGCAAGTCATCGTCACGAATGCGGAGCGCATCGCTGTGCTGATGGGTGAGATCGCCACGGCAACGCAGGAGCAGAGTTCAGGCATCGCGTTGGTGGACGCGGCGGTGCAGGAGCTGGATCAATCGACCCAGCAGAACGCCGCGCTGGTGGAACAGTCGAGCGCCGCGGCTGGGACCTTGTCGGAGCAGGCGCAGCGGCTATCCGCCGAGATGTCGTTCTTCCGGTTGCCAGCTTGACCGCCTGGGCGACGACGCGCTGCGGTGCGCGCTCGTGCGTCAGATGAGCCAGTGGCAGCTAGAGCCGCAGAAGGTTCACGGTGTCGCCAGCAAGGCGGATCACTGCTTGTTCAGGAGACTCTCCTAGGCCGAGCAGGTCGCCGCCGGCAATGGTCAGCTGCGCTTCTACGCAGTCAACAACAGCCGTCCACCGAATGGATCTGCCGCGCGCGTAGAAGTCAGCAGTGACTGCCACCCATCTTCGGGATGAACGGTGTTCGTGGCGAAACGTGATCTGCGCCATGGGGCAGCCCGGTTTTCGAAGTTCTCGTTTCTACGCGGCGTAGTCTCCGCCGGATCACTCTCCCGCTCAGTCCCGGGACGCCGATCAGCTTCTGGCGGATGACGCACGGCATGCTAATGGTGACCAGGCCAACGCATGGAGATGGCTCATGGCAACTGAAGCTTTCCGATCATCATCTCTGAGGAACTGCGAGAACGGGAAACGTCGCATATTCTTCTAGGAAGAAAATCGGGCTCCGAAGTACTCTTCCTCTCTGGAGGCGCGAAGCGAATGCGGCGATGTGTCAGCAGCCCCCTTGGTTTGCTCGACAAGAGCAATCAAAAAGTCCAAACGTTCGCCGGCAGAAAGCGAGCAGAAAAATTTCTCTACCGCTTCCCCCCAAATGGCTTTTCGCTTGTCCGCAAAATAAACTACGGCGGGCAAGAACGTGTACCATTTCAGCTCTCCTGCGCGCCATCCGGGCACAAGATGTTGATAACCAAGTGCGGTTAGTTGAACTGCACAAAATACGCAACAATATTTATCAATCGATAGTCTTGGGCTTGGAGTCGCAACTCCTAATACTAATCTATTAGTTAGGCGCAACTCGGCGTGGCGTGCCGCTACTGCGCCATACATGCTCTGGCCTGTCGGCAAACCCTGATTTGCCTTAAAGAATTCAATGGCGATTTCACTCAATTTCTCGCCATTTATAAAATTCAAGGCAAAAGCAGTCTTTTGACCAATTTTTAGAACTGCTTTGCAGTTGACGTATTGAGGAATTTGAGGAGTGTTTTGGAGTTGCCAATTTAGTTCGACATAAATTGTGCTTTCCTGGCTTTCAAGTTGAACAATTGTTTGTTGGGCTAGACTCTCGATCATATGATGCCAAGCCATTTTTGAATATTTGGCTATTTCTGCAACAATGCCGGCTCTCATTAGAATAAAATCGTCATCGTAAACTGCGTTTTGGTCTACGGTGTGCCTCCCACTGGTTCCGAGTGAGTGCCATTGGCTTGTTGCGAATGGATCATAATGTTCACCCAAGAGGCGGGTGTAGACAAAATCCTTGGTTTCTTTGTTTAATAGAGCGAGGCCAATGTGCTCAGAAGTTCTTAAGAAGCTAAGAATATTCTTTGTGATCGGATCATGGGCAAATATTGAATTAAGTAGATTTCTATTTGGTGCGAATTCATTCGTCTTCATTCTTTCACTCCCCTGTTGGAAGAATAGTAAGAAGCCGCGCGCGGCAAACGTCAATCAGCAGGTATCGCCGAATTCCTTGTCCACAGTGCTGCGTCGTCGGGCTAGACGACAATCCCTTCGTGCTGTCCAACGGTGCGCACATCTACTTTCTTGGCGCCAACGCAGGTACAGCCCACGTTTAGCAGTACAGCTTTTACTTTGACGACTTGTTTTGGTCGCACCGCTTCGAGGGGCTTAGCAAGGTCGACTCTGGCCTGCAGCCTTATGAGTCCTGGGTTAGTCGGGAAATGGCGGACCCAGTGATTGAAGGATTTCAACGTCTTCGTGAGAAGCTGTAAGACCTTCCAGTGCAACGTTTGCGTGTGGATCCGGCGTCAGCCGAGCCGAATCGCCTCAAGCTGTGGGCCGCTCACTTCCAGAAGTCTGTCGCCCAAGGCCGCAATGCCACGAGCACTAACGTGCGCTACGGCGCACTTCAACATGCTCAGCCCGAAGTCGCGCACCTAGCCAGTGACCGGCGGTGCATGCCGTCTGCCCACCCTGTCCAAGGTCGAAGACTGCTGCCGGCCCTTGCGCACGCCCCATCCCTGACCCCTGTCTCTCGAATCCCATTGCAGATCTCGGCATAGAGCGCAGCCGCTACTGGCACACCACCGCTGTCATCCGGATGAGTGCATCGCGCGAGGTGAATTACATGAGCGGCCGATCGACCAAATGAAAGAACTGAAGTGCTAGCCTGGAGCCAGCAGTAGCGCGCGTAATCCGATGCCCTTGGCGAACTCAAGCAGCGAACCGCTGGGGACACCATTGCCTTGAGCGCCTTGGTATCCACGTCCACCATTTCTGATCGACTCGCTAATTGAGGCAGCCTCAATCCGATCACTAGAAGCGTTTTCACGCGACCTCAGCCTAGTGGAGACGAGCGCCTGACAGAGATTGCGGTCATGTGGCCAGAAAAAACTGCTTCGTCTGCTCGATCTCCTCAATCTTGTGGACGCATTGTTTTTCGGGCCTGGCGATCATCCAGCGCTGTCATCTGGCCATAGCTTCTTGATGCTCATATCGCCGAGGCTCTTAGGTGAAGTCATGATGGGAGGACATGCATATGTCGGTGCTGGACCTGCAGTACAACTTTTCCGGACTGTCACTGAAGGACCTCCTTGAGGCCCGAGACGCCTACCACTTCCACCTATTGAGCAAGGCCAATGTCGTTGGCACGGCTGTGGGCTACTACCTGATCCGCAAAACGGATCCCTGGCCCACGAAATCTGGCGAGAGCCGCTTGGGCCACGGAAAGCCCAAGACCCCTCGCACCCTCGACAACTCTGAGGTTCGCGACTATTCATGGCCTTGCGTTCTGGCCTTCGTCAAGAAGTGGGCGGCCGACGAGGAATTCGGTCCGGCCGGCCAGTACGACCCGTCGCAGAGCCTGCCGAAGACGCTGTATATGCAGGATGGCCGGGCGGTTCCAGTGTGTACTGTTGAGGTCGGTGAAACGCGGACGCACAAGGTGGCGGAGCCGGTGTGGGGGCCTCGGCCTTCGCATCCGTTGGGCGGCGGTTGCCCGATCATCGTGGAGCGCCAAGGGGAGCGTCGCTCCGCAACTGCCGGTTGCCTTGTGACCGACGGTTTCACCACCTATGCGTTGACAGCCAGGCATGCAAGTGGCGACGTGGGAACGATCGTGCGCAGCGTCTTGCGTGAGGGCGAGGATCGAATTGGTGTGAGCTCAGGAGTGAACCTGATGCGGCTACCTTTCAGCGAGGTATATCCGAACTACCCGGGCCGTCGCTCGTTCTCGGCGTTGGATGTCGGCCTTGTCACGCTGGACCGCCTCGAAGACTGGACCAGCAACACGTACGGTTTGCCGGCACTCGGACCTATGGCCGACGTGCATGAGGGCAACCTGTCGCTACGGCTTATCGACCAACCGGTCTTGGGCTACGGTGCGGCGTCAGGGTTGATCCGGGGCAAGCTCAAGGCGCTGTTCTATCGCCACCGGTCTGTCGGCGGGTTCGACTACGTGGCCGACTTCATGATCGCGCCGGGCGACGGCGTAGAGACCCGTCCGGGCGACTCGGGCATGGTCTGGCACCTGGACGTGACACCTCGCGACCAGAGGGTCGACGTCATACCGCTGGCCAAGCGCGACCTGAGGCCGCTGGCCGTGGAATGGGGCGGCCAGGTCCTTGGAGACACCTCGCATAGCGCCAGCTATGCGGTCGCGACTAGCCTCAGCACGGTCTGCCGTCAGCTCAACGTGGAGTTGGTCACCGATGTCGGCCGCGGAGTGTCCGGTTACTGGGGGCGTACGGGCCACTACTCCATTGCCGCTCTGGCAATCACTGCAGTCCGGGATCCGAAACTCAAGGCATTGATGGAGACGAACTCCTCGATCCTGAGTTTCGACCTCGACGCCATCGAGCAGAGCGGGTTCGACGCCTCCGTCGGTGCCTTGAGCAGCGATGACAAGTTCGTGCCCCTCGCTGACGTTCCCGACGAAATCTGGAAGAAGCTGCCCAAGAGCTCTGGCGGCCGCACTGGCGGTCGCGACAGCTCAGGTGGAGGCGGCATGACGAATGGGCCGGAGCATCCGACGCACTATGCGGACATTGATGCAAAGCACCCGGACCAAGCGACCAACCTTCGGGAGCTCTGTCGGACCGACCCGGACACCTACCTCACGATCGAGGCTTGGCAGAATTACTACAAGCGCTTGACCGAAGTAGCAAAGGCCGAGGGGCGGCCGAAGGAGGCCAATCAGTATTCGAACAAATTGAAGAAGGGCCTGTTGCCGTTCCGGCTCTGGCAGTTTTTTGACACGATGGTCGAGTGCCTTAGCCGAAGCGACATCGTCGGTTTCGTAACTGCTGCCGGTATCGCCGCGCACTACATGGGTGATGCATCGCAGCCCCTGCACGGCTCCTATTTGGCGGACGGGGACAAGTACCGCGATGGGCCGCGGGTCGATGCGGATGGCAATGCCATCCCTTATGGCGACGGCGTCCACAGCGCGTACGAAACCAAGATGGTTTCTCGGTTCGCATCGACCCTGCTGCCAGAGGCCGTCAACGAACTCGCGGCGATGAATGAGCTACGGTTGTGTAAGAGCGGTGCACAGGTAGCTCGGGCCACCATTGAGCTGATGCATGTGGTCGCCGAGGAGCTTCCACCCCAGAAGATTCTGGACGTGTTCGAAGAGGCTGGCGGTGGCAGCAAGGTGGCCATGCTCAAGGCTATGAACGATGAGCTTGCCGAACCCACAACAAAGGTTCTGGCTCATGGCGCTCGCTATCTGGCACTCCTATGGGACTCCGCCTGGTTCCAAGCCAGCAGCGCTGGCATGCAGCCTGCGTCGCCCGCGAAGCTGGAACCCAAAGACGTCAGAGCCAAGTACATCAAGAAAACCTTCGTTCCGTCGCTCACCCTCGACGAAGTGGGCGACGTGCTCAAGGTTGCGACTCACTCTCCACCGTCGGGCTGGCACCCATAGCTGCTGGACTCGGGCACATCAACGCTCGCAAGAGGACTAGCGCTTGGCAGGAATGACGTTCCAGCATTCGAGCGAGGTCGGGGTGGAGATGGCGACGTGCAAGACCAGGCGGTAGCGGTCGTCGGGATACACGCGGCGCAATGTCGCGGCGGTCTGCCAAGGCGACAACTTTCAGGACAGCATGTCGTCACGATTCCCTACAGGACACGCTTCGGATCGGGGCGGGTCGGACCTCTGGCAGTCCGTCACAGACACGCCCGTCCGCGCTGCGCCGCTTGCGATTCGTAGGCATCGTTCTTGGCGCATTGCGATCAAGCTCACAGCTAGAAGCTGGCGGGCAACCGGCCAAGCCGTTGGCCGAGCTCGCGCCGCCGCGGCGGCGGCCCGAGATGTCTAGTTCTTCCATCTGATCTCGCTCCTCATAGCCGTCACGCGACGCCTCGAAGTTGCATTCGTTATCGCGGAAGTTCAAGTCGCTGGGATTCCGCACTCCTGTGGCGAAGTCAGCGGACTGAAGGAATGAAGATGATGGCTAGGCCCACCGTCAGCGCGACGCCGATCGCCAGCCCGCCCGCGGCATATATGAGCATGCGCTGCTCAACCTTTTCTTGCTGCGCGTGAATAGCAATCTGGGCCTGGCGCACCGTGCGCTCGAAGGAGTTCGCCAGCTTGACGAGATCTTCCGTTTTGTTTTTCACGTCGGCAGCGATCGTCTCGCTTGCGCCTGTCACTGCTTCGTCAAATCGCTTTGCGACAGCTACGGCTACCTGTGTAGTCAGGCGTTCTTGAAGCGCGTTGGCGCACGCAACCAGACGTTCGCTGGCCTGGGCACTATCCACTGCAGCCTCGTCGAGCCTCTTTACTGAGGCGGCGGCCTGCCCCTGAAGTTCCTCTGCATGGTCCATGATGTCGTCCAGCGCTTGCACGATGGCATCCAGATCACGGCGTGGGGGTCGTGCGGAGGATGGAGCGGGTGGAAGCGGTGCGTTCATGGGCAGGGGTAGGTGATGAGATTTTGGGCTCCAGTGGAGCACCGATGCGTAGACCGCCGTTCAAAATCAATGTTCGCGACCATTGTCCCGGTTGCCAGGCCCGGCCCTTTCGGGAGCGCTCCGGCGCTGCAGGGTGGTCTGCTTCTGCAAGACCCGCGATTGGCGCTCCGCCTCAAGCAAGCGCGCTGTCTCACGCTGGCGAACCTCCTCCAGATACCGCAGCTCTAGCATCCGAGCGGTACCGCGAAGATCGGCAAAGTTGGGCACCGGCAAGTATGTAATCCCCCCAGTACCGCCATCGCCGCCGGCGTTCACTCCGACGAGCAGACCGCCGGCGTTGTAACGTCGCACGCCCGCCAGCGTTTCCACGATCGCCATGTAGTCGGCAAGCTCGTCCTCGTCCGTGAAGCGCCCCTTGCACGCTTGCTGCACCAGGTCTTGCGCGAATGCTTCCATCGGGATCGCCTGATCTCCCGTCTGATGAAGATACGGGCGCACCGTCATCGGGTAATGCTGCGGCGAAGGGGATTGGCCCTGTTGATCGGGTCCGTTGACCAAGTACCAATGCACTTGGCGCGAGATGGCGCGCAGCCGCTGCCGCCCGCGCGCCGGGCTTGTGGCGGCCAGGAACTTCCTGCGTTTGCGATGCTCCTTCTTTTCATCACCTCCGGTGCGCTTGAATTCGATCAGGCGCCACACGCCGGGGAACTGCAGCATGACGTCTCCAAGTACAGGATCGGCCGGCGTCTGCTGCAGCAGGTTGACGCAGGCAGGTGCCGGGCCGGCCTGTCTCCCCATCGCCAGACCCAAGCTGTAGAGGAAGTTGCCAATGATGATGTTCTCGTACGGATGGAACATGCGTCTCCAGCCAATGTTGTCAGGGGCAGGGGCGACAAGACGACCGCGCGTGCTGCGGGTTGGTACCTGTTAGTCCTCTGGATCCGCGACGTAGTCGGAGATACCAAACACCATGTAGTTGAAGTCGACCGGCTGGCCTTGGTCCTTCGCTTGAAGCACTTGCGCATCGGTGTTCCAGACAAACGCGTCCCACTTCCAATCCGCGCTCAGGTTGCTTTGCACCACGAGGTAAGTGCCGAGCTGGAGTCGCGCGGACGACACGTTCGCGCCGAAGTCCAGCCCCAGATCGAACGAGTGAACCTGCTTGTTGAACCGGCGCTTGAGCACGTTCTTCACGACGGCTTCCGCCAGGGACGATAGCGGCTTGAGCGCAGGCTGCGTCGTGGTCAGCAGCTTCAGGCCGCTTTGAAATGCCGGGCTGTCGAGCGTGCTCAAGACAGTTTCGTCGCCGTCGCTGGACACATTGATGGTGCGGCCTTCGAAGGAGATCCCGTTGGCTCCGACCGTGAGGCCGAGGAACAGCGGCACGCCCCCGATCGCGGCGGCGTCCTTGTCACGTGCGCGAAAGCGCAGCGCGAACTGCAGCGGCTCCGCCGCGCTCTTTGCCTGGTTGCGGCCTGCAAACTCACACAGGATGTTGTGCGTGCCAAGACCTGGATAGTTGTGAACGTAGAACTTGTCCAGCGTGATCTTGATGCGTTTGCCCACCAAGGTCTTGTCGCCCGGAATCTGACTGAGGCCGACGATGTCGTGACGGGGACCGACGCCGCCTGGCGGGATGTAGCCGAGTACCGCGCCGGTGTGATCGTAGGGCGAGGCCGCCCCTATAAGCCCTTGCCCGCCAGCCATGCCTCCAACGTAGCGCGCTGCTCCCTTGAGGTCATTGATGCCGGTGAGGTACTCCGAAATCTGAGGCGCCGCTAGCGCGCCAAGCGAGTCTGCGGGGTCGAATTTGCTCATGCTGCCCTCCCTGCGCGCACGGTGTCGCGTTGCTGCGCACGTGCCGCGATTGCCTGTTGAACTTCCTGGTACAGCCCGGTACGCACCGACTGCGCCATCTCCATCGTGATGGCCAGCGCGTAGGGCACTGGCTGCTTGTTGAGCGAGCGGTGCCTCGACATCGCTTGCACGCACACAAAGATGCCGTCGGCGTTGGCCGCTTCAAGCAGCGTGGATCCGCTGAGCTTCACGTGCACCAGGGTGCCTTTCTCGCATGTCGTGATCGTGGGCTGCGTGCTCTTGTCGCGCTCCACACCGTCCCAGAAGTCTCCCTTGCCGGTGCCACTGACCAGCCGCAGGGAGACGCCGCGGTAGTCGATGGTCGTGGGCAGGATCGGGGTGGCCCACGCAAGGGTCATCGTGATGGTGCGGAGTTCCTTGTTGTTGAGCATGGCCTTCGGAATCGGCAGGCGGTACTCATGGCGCTCGTCATGCGCGATCTCATCGTCGGCGAGCAAGGTGATACGGTTGTCGTCGCCGCTGATGACGCGCGTGATGTCGAGATTGCCGTAGCCCAGGAGCTTGGCGATGGCATCGCGTCGTCGCTGCCAGTTCTCCTGGTGCTTGAAAGATTCCTCGAGGGTGTCGCCGATGTCGCCCCAGCTGCTGCCATGCGCCAGCAGCGCCTTGAGGATGACGGCCCGCGTACGTTTGTTCAGCCAGGTCGTCGCATCACCCGCGTAGGCCAGGTCCACAGCGTCGGCGAGTTGCACGCCAGCCCGAGTGACGAGAGCCGCAGCGTTGCTCGTGCCGGCCATGCGCGTGGTGTGACGCAAGTTGCCTGTCGTCGACGGTGCAGCCACCAGTTGGCCCACGCGGACCGACCGGTTCGGGCTGACGGTGACACCGCCGCCGTCGACGTTCGAGGCCACGACCGCGAAGCGGCCGCCCGGGTGCAGCAGATCGGGCTTGAGACTCTTGTTGACGCCGAAGCCCAGCGCGGAGGCCAAGTTGGGCATTTGCTGCGTCGGATAGGGATCGATGCCCGCGCCAAAGTTTTCGGGTGACTCGTCCACGTGCGCGGCGCCGACGGTCAGCCCGTTGATGGACTCCGCAGGAGAGAGGATGCCGCGCTGCCCCTTGGATGCCTCAAGCGAGGTGATGATCACAGCCTCCCGCTCCGCCGCCTCGGCCGCTTCGAACTCGGCGGCGTCGTTGTACTGGTTCAGTGGGAACGCGGAGAAGATGTTTCCTGCGCTGATGACGAACAGCAGTCTGTGGGTGAAGCTGTAGTAATCGAGAAGCGCGGCCCAGGGCGACGGCCGCCTGGCAAACGGAGCAAAGGTATCGCCCAGCGAGTGGTTCACGATCGTGACGTGCCGCAGGTCAGGCTGCGCCTGTGGATCTGCGTTGACGATGGCCTGAAGGGCGCGGTGAATCACGCCGATGGCGAGCTTATTGCGGGGCGTCGACTCCTGAGGGCTCTGAGGGTCGCCGGTCAGCACCGGGATCAAGGCCACCTTGCGCGTGAGTGCGGGCTGGTCCTTGTGGAGGTCGCCATGTAGGACGAGGGACGCCATCGCCGTGCCGTGATGGCGAGACGAGACTGGCACGTCCGCCGTCTTCACATCCACTTCATGCACGGCCAGGCGTCCTTGCAGCGCGGCGTGACCAGCGACTGGATATCCGTCCAAGATCGCTGCGACGCAGGGGCCGGTGAGCACCGGGACATCTCCCAGATCTCGCAGGTTCGCGTCCTGCGGTCGATCGGCGCTGGGCAAGTAGGCCGATTGAGGCCTGATGCTCATGACGTCATCGAGCCGGGCGAGTGATGCGTCCGAACGTTGGACCATGTCCAGCGCCACGGCCGCGGGAAGCCTCACCAGTGCGCCTTGATATCCGATCTCGTGGATTTCGACGAAGTCCACCCGGGCACCGCCCGTTTGCTCGAGCAGCGCGTCAAGTGTGGCCACCGCCCTGTCGCGTTGGCGTTCATCCTTGCGGTACCAGAAGTTGAACTCGATCAAGACCTCCCGGTCGGGCTCCTCCTCCAGCATGGCTTTCACATAACGGGCGATGCTCGGATCCATGCGGTCCCGGACCGACCACGTCCGCAAGTCCAACAAGCAGGAAAACATGTTCCAAAGCGGGGCAAGGCCGCGGGGCGCTTTTCCGCCGAGGAGTTTTTCCTTCTTAAAGGCTTTCCACTGCGCGAGGAGCTTGCTGAGGCTCTCCTGGGTCGGCATGGTCATGTACATGACCTGCGCCTTGGGCGCGGCGGATTCGTCAGTGACGTCTGCGAGATCCTCCATCAGCTGCTCGCCGTCGAGTTCCGCTTCGGTGACGGACGCGTCGGGCAGCTCCTCCTCGATCAACCAGTTGAAGCCGAGGGCCTGCACTGCAACATCAAAGCGTTCGATGGAGCCGCTGACTTCAAAGACCAGGGCGCGCTCGGGCACGACCATGCGCGGATCGGTCGAGACGTCGACCCCGCCGGCTACGTTCTTGAGGGACTGCTCAAGGTCAGCGAACGCTTGCTCGAATCGCTCAATCTGCCTTTGGTACGGAAGCTTCTGAGGTGCCTGAGGGGCTCCGCCCCCCCGCTTCAGGCGAGGCAGTTTTTCGTGCTCTCTTGCGAGGCGCACGATTGGATAGTTTCGGTTCATCTTCCCTGATTTCCGCTTCTTGTGGCGGCCGCACGATGGCGCGGTCCAAGACCTGCCGCACGGCTTCAGGGGCTGACAAACCTCCCTTGGCTAGGACCAGTTTGCGTCGCACGTCCAATGTGAACGCCTCGACCGCAGACATGTTCTCTCCTGCCATGTGGCTTGCAAATTGTTGCGTACTGATACCAATCGGTCCAGCTCCCAGGGATTGCTCAAAGCGTTCAAACCACACTGCAAGTTCCGCAGGGCCGGGGCGCCCAATCTCGAGCTTGATCTCGAACCGGCGCCACACTGCCCGGTCTAGCAGTTCAGGGTGATTGGTCGCGCACACTACGACCGCGTGGCTGGGCAACCGATCCATTTGCATGAGCAGCGTGCTCACGACGCGCTTGATCTCACCAGTTTCCTGCGAGTCGCTGCGTTCCTTGCCCACAGCGTCGAACTCGTCAAAGAACAACACGCAGGGGTTGAGCGTGGCGTGGTCGATCAGCTTGCGAAGACGATTGGAGGTTTCGCCAAGGAAGCTGTCCACGATCGCGTCATAGCGCACCGACAACAACGGTAACGACAGCTCCGCGGCGATGGCCTCGGCCAGGCTTGTCTTGCCATTGCCTGGAGGGCCGACCATCAATATCGTGTGCCGCGGCTCTAAGGAGTGCTCTCTGAGCAGAGCCGCTTGCGAGTATTCGTAAAGGAACTCCTCGATGTCCGTCACGAGCTCAGGGCGCAGCACCAAGTCGGCCAGGCGCCGACGGGGGACTAACTCGTACACGAGTTCCGCAATACGTTCGGGAACGTTGCTGGTACCAACCGGGCTGGACGATTGGGGCGCCGATACAGCTGGCCGATCCAGACCGGGCAATTGACGTTGCGCAGCCTTGCGCTTTGAGTCAGCGATGATGGCCTCCATCGTGCGCTGTAGCGCGCGGCGGTCCCCCTGAACGTTTCCCATCCCTTACTCCCCTTTTTCTTCAATTCGGCTGACCGAAGGTGTTCCGGGACCAGCGACGCTCCACTGCGGCTGAGCGCCTGCTTCCAACGCATCAATGAGCGAGACCACCCGCGTGCACAGATCGCGCAGGCCTTGGAGCTCTGGTGCAAGTCCTGGGCGCGACGCGTGCGGTTTCTGTTGCTCGGCAACACCCGTTCCTGCCGTTTCACTTTGCAGCGCCGACAGGCTGCGGTCCAACGCCAGCCGCGTTCGGGAAATCGCACAGCCGGAGTTTGCAAAACGCCAAAGCGTGACGCGATTGACGCCAAGCTGGCGAGCCGCGGATGCAACACTTCCTGTGAGCAAAATGAACGCCGCTACGCGCGACAGCAGATGATTGTCTCTAGTAACGCTGGGCATTGCGATCCCTTAAACACCTGAGCAGGCTAAACCACGCACGCCGAAAACGCAACCAAAACGCAACCAAAACGCAACCATCACCCGTGCACCGTTTCACTTTTCGGAAATCTGAATTGGCGCGGTCGCATGCGTACGATGCCTACGCAGATTGCCAACGAAGGTCAGTAGACGTCACCGGGAGGGCAATTTCGACGCAACAGCACGTACCCTTGGCCCATGGACGCTGAACAGTTTTGGGCAGATGTGCAGGTGCAGGAGAGCGAAGACGGCACCTTCTATCCCGTTTTGGTGGTCGGCATTGGCAAAGACCCCAGTCAGACAGTTCGCGTACCGTTGGCGGGCACGTACAGACTGCCGGACGATGCGCGCGACGCGGCGCGGGAAGCCATCGCGACCATGTCACTTGAGGGAGACATGAGCCGAAGCATCGAAGACGATAAGCGTCCGCCGCAGGCGTAGTACTGCGTGAGGACTTGGCAGCTCGCGGCCCGAGACGCCGTGGCGAGGGGCGCCGCTCATCCCGCGACCGATATACTGTATGCAAATACAGTTATCCATGCTGGTCTATGCCCTCCGCCTTCGCCGCGCTGGCGTCAAACTGACGCCGGTGGAAGTTCGCGGGCAGACGCCATTGTTGGGAAATCTCGCCTTCCGACGCAGCTTCTACGAGGGGCGGGACGATCGCGGCCCGATGGTGTGCCTCCTTACCCCCCAGAGGGGTGAGTGCGGCTGGCATGTTGAGCTGCTCAATGCGCAGGTGCTGCGCATTGAGCCTCGCGGGATGTTGATCGCCGGCGAGGAGGATGAGTGGGTGCGCAAGAAGCGAACTAGCCACAGACAAGCGATATGGGCATGGCCCGCAGGTGCCGCACCGCAGACGGCGCCACCGGCTGGTTCCACACTCGAGTCCGTGAAGTTTCTGGCCGCTCTGGAAGCGCTGGTGTGACACACCGCTGTCGCTGGCCTCGACGCAATCGGCGGTTTTCGACCCCGTGTTCCGAGAAGACGCGAGCGATGTCCGATCGGCTCGCGGCCTAGCCAACGTCGGCGATCGCCTGGTCCCGCACCTGCGTGGCTCAACCGCTCTACCCTTGCGTTGGGAGCGGCCTTTGCCGAGGACTAAATCGACCGTGCTGCTGTGCCACGAGGCTCTGGAGGAGAACTCACATGGCGCCCAATACTTTGCATCGACTCAAGGGGCGTGTGCTCTTTATCGAGGACAACGAGGTGAACATCCGGCTCATGCAGTGCTGGGCCGAAGGGTTCTCGGGACTGACGTTGACGGTCGCAGAGAACGGGCTCGATGGCATCGCCGCCTATGAAAGAGAGCAGCCGGATGCCGTCATCCTGGACATGAATCTGCCCGACCTCGGAGGCGTGGAAGTGCTGCGTCGACTGCTCGCTCTTTCGTCGCCCCGGGCAGCCCCCATCGCCCTCTTGACCGGCAACGTGGATGCGGAGAGCGTCCAAGCGGCAGTCAGAGCCGGCGCTTGCGCCTTCTGGTTCAAGCCCGTGGACTTCAGACAGCTGGAGACGGAACTAGGCGACTTGCTTGCCGCGGGATGCCCACCCTCTGACTGAGCGAACCGGGGCCAGTAAGGGCGCATAAAGCCCAGGATGCAGATCACGCCGTCCGGAAGCGCTCCATGAGGGTCACGAGACGCTGCGACTGCGTGCGCAGGCTCTCCGCGGCCGCTGAGGTCTCCTCCACCAGCGCAGCGTTCTGCTGAGTGCCTTCTTCGATGCGTACGATGGCTTCGTTGACGTGACCGACGCCAATGCTCTGCTCGCCGCTGGACAGGCTGATCGCCTGAACGAGTCTGGACAGATTGACGATAGCCTCTTCGACCCTTTGCATGGTGGCGCCCGCACTTTGCACTTCGCCGGCGCCTGCTTCAACGCGCGACGAACTGGCCAGGATCAGCTCCCGGATCTCCTTCGCGGCGCTGGAACTGCGTTGAGCCAGCGTTCGCACTTCTCCGGCCACGACCGCAAAACCGCGCCCCAGCTCACCGGCGCGAGCCGCCTCGATGGCCGCGTTGAGCGCCAGGATGTTGGTCTGGAAGGCGATCCCGTCGATCACCTCAATGATGTCCACGACACGTTGGGAGGCATCCTGAATGCTGGTCATCGTCCCGACCACCGCGCCGATGGCCTTGCCGCCTTCGGTGGCGATGTCGCTGGCCTTGGACGCAAGATCGTTGGCCGCCCTGGCGTGTTCAGCATTGCTGCGAACCGTGGTGGCGAGTTGGTCCATTGACGAAGCAGTGACCTGCAGCGCGGACGCTTGATGCTCGGTACGCGCGGCCAGGTCACCGTTGCCCGCCGCGATTTCAGAACTCGCCGAGGCCACCTGCTCGGCGTTGCCACGCACCTCGATCACCAGCTCGCGCAGCTGCATCTGCATAGCCGACAGCGACTGCAGCAGATGACCCACTTCGTCGCTTCGGCTCGTTTCGATGCGCTGCGCCAAGTTGCCCTGTGCGACTTCTTCCGCGACAAAGACGGCCTGCTTGAGCGGCTTCACGACGGCGCGCGTGATGAGGATGCCGATGAGCACGCCCAAGGCAGTGGCCGTAATCATCAGCACGAAGCTCAACCGCGTGGCCTGAGTGCCTTGGGCGTAGGCGTCGCTGGCCACCGCTTCACTGCGCTGAGCGATGGTCGCAGCCAGCTCTCGGAGCAACTTCGCCGGTTCCCGGTCCACGCCCCGCACCGCCATATCGCCGACGGAAGCATCCATGCCGGAGTTCTGGAACTTTTCCAACCCGCTGCGATAGCCGGCCGCCATCTTGCGATGCTGTTCCAGGAAGCGCTCGGTCAATTGCCGCAGCTCCGGATCATCGAGCATCGTCAACAGGCGGCCTGACTTGTCCTGCACCGCCTTCTCCTCGTCCTGGAACGCTTTCCAATGCTTGTCCAGGAGCCCGGCATCCGAGCCGCGCAGCAGAACGTTCTTCCACTCCTGAACTTGGGTCTTGAAGTGGCTCTCGAGTTCGGCCGCCATGCGCTCTTCCGTGACGTGGCCTTGGACCTCGGTCTGGAAGACCTGGAGCGATCGGTGGGCTGTCCACAGCCCGAAAAAGCCGGCGGCCAGTGTGAGCAGCAATGCTGTGGCGATGGCCAGTGGAAGCTTGCGACTGAGATTCATGTGCGTACTGCGTAGGTCGTCGACTGGAATGCAGGTGTTGTCGTCGACTCAGTAATTACCCTGTGAAGCGCATTCTGAAGGGCGATCTTTAACGCTTCTATCACCGCAAAGTGACAAAAGTGAACTTTTTCGCGGGTGACGCGGATGACTGCATGTTGTCCGCTGAATTGCCAAACGCTTGCGGAGGGTTTCCCCGCGTGGAGCCCTGTCATCCTGTTCCCCAGACTCTGCCCGGTCTGACCCACTGCACCCCCGTGCCTACCAGCCCCTCTGACGGCATTCCGGCGCATCGCGCCGCCGCCCTGATACCAAGAAGCTTCCATGCCGCCGCCGCGGCAGGTATCCCCTTGCGCGCGATTTTCGAGATCGCGGAGGAGAGCAAGGACGGGGAGGTGTCCGACCGAGCCCTTGATATTGCCGGCTCTTGTCTGGGTGGGTGGTTGCGGCATGCGCATCTCGCCGAACTCGAGCTCCCGCCATCGGCCAAGGAGTTTGCGGACGTCGAGGCACGGCGGCGCCATGTCTTCCACGAAGTTGCCACAGTGCTCGCGATCGTGGAGGCGTTTCAAAGGCGCGCTGGCCCACTCTGAATAGACGTGGTGGCCGCAATACCGGCGCTGGCTGGGCAGAACCACGGCAAGGGCGTGACTTTGGGGTTTCTACTTAATCCACTTGCTCTTGAACTCGCCTCGACAAGTTCCTAAATCCGTGTCGAACCGCCATCCATCGATTCGGATGAGGACTGGACCATGGCCAAGCAACTACCTGATGCCACCGATGTTTCGGAAGAGCCCGTCTCCCGGCGCAAAAGGCTCCCGTTGAGCCCGGCACAGCTTCAAGCCTACCTGCTCGCACGCGAGACGCTGCGACGGCTGAAACCCACGTCGGGACCCTGTTTCGCGCGTCACCCAGCAGCCCTGAGGCCCGCTGGTGAGCGCCTCTGCGACAAACGCTGAACCGCGGTCGCTGATCGGCACGAGAGCTGAGCTTTAGCGTCGCCATCGGCATGAGCCGGCGCAAGGCCCGGTCGCAACAGCCCACGGCTTCATCGCGGCTCGAAACGCCAGCGCCGACGCCTACTGTCGACTCATCGATCAACGAAAGGATTTCTGATGTTCGACACCGCTTTCCACCGTCCCCAAGGGTTGCTGGAGCAACTCGCGCAGCTGCAGCAGGCACTGTCGCGCTCCCGCTCGTCCGACGGATTTGCGGACGGCATCCGGTCCTCGACCGCCGCAAGCTTCCCGAGCCTGAACATCGGACGCACCGAACGGTCCATCGAGGTCTACGCTTTTGCGCCGGGCTTGGATGCCCAGGCCATCGACGTGACCGTGGAGCGCGGCGTGCTACGGATCTCCGGTGAGCGCAAGCAGACTGAGCGCAGCGCGTCGGAGGCGGTGCAGCTGTACGCCACGGAACGCTGGCACGGCCGCTTCAGCCGCGCAGTCACGCTACCCGACGAGGCAGATACCGGGAGCGTCGAGGCGCAATACCGCGACGGCGTGCTTCGCGTGAGCGTCGGTCTTCGCGAAGCGGCTCGGCCGCAGCGCATCAACGTTCAGTGATCGGTTGAATCAAGTTTGCAAGGAACCACCATGTCTGCTCAAACGCAACTGACCCGCACCGAGCCGGTACACGCACAACTCTCGGCGTCCGATGCCAGCGCGTCGGCGGCCAACCGATCGGCGACCTCTCGCGAGGCCGCCGAGCCCGCGGTTGAGATCTTCGAAGACGCGGCGAGCATCACTGTCCTTGCGGATATGCCGGGCGTTCCGCGCGAAGGCTTGGATGTCCGGCTGGACGGCCAGACGCTGGTGATCGAGGGCGAGGTGGCTGTCATCGCGCCCGAGGGCATGCGTGGCATGTGGGCCGAGCTCAACGTGCCGCGCTACCGACGTGCCTTCACCCTCAGCCGTGAACTCGACACGGCCCGCATCGAGGCAGGCGTGAAGGACGGCGTGCTGACGCTGCGCATTCCGAAACAGGCGCATGCCCAGCCGCGACGCATTGCCGTTTCGGTGGTTTGAGGTCCTGAACGTTGGACGGCGAACTCACCCAACCAGAACTACAACCATACGCTGCACCATGGAGTGCTATCGCATCAAAGTGCCAGCGGGCGTGCGACTGGCCGGCTACACCGTAGCCGGCCGACGCGTGCCCATCCTGCCTGGGGAGTACCACGTGCACCGCATGCGTCCCAAAGTGCCGATGCCGGGTCCTGGGCGCGCACATGCGTTGCGATTCGTCGGCGCATATGGACCGGACGCGGACATTCATGTTCCACTGCCCGAAAGCGCTGACGTAAGCGTCGCGCTTCCTCCGGAGGTGACCGCCGACGCGATCTCTTGATGGACGGACGGTGGGCAATCACGCGTCGCGGCGTCTAAGTCGCGCCTGTGCAGCGTAAGTGGAAGTGGGTGTGCCAATGAAGCGAGTCAAGGTCGCACCGGGGAAGTTCGTCTTGATCAGCGACGAGCTGGCCAACAAGGCAGCCAAATTGCGCTTTCCCACGAAGGCACAGATGACCGCCGTGGCGCTGCTGGAACCAAAGTCGGCCGGCGGACCGATGCTTGGGAACAAGCTACGGCACAGACGCAAGCCTAAGCGAGGCTGAAACGAAGCGTCCGGTGCGCCATCATCCCACCAGCCTCGCCAACGCTCATCCAACGCCCGTTTGGCTGCGTCAACCCTAGCGCGCGTTCGCGCGCGCACCTCGGTGCTGAAGGTCCTTCCTGGCAAGCTGCCGCCGGGCATCCATGAGCTCGCTCACCAAGCTCCGGGACTGCTCCGGAGGCACGGCAGGATTTGATCGGCGCCAGAGTCGTCCCATCATTACGAAGTACCGACCGTCAGGAGTCACGGGGTGCTTGTCCGACATCGGTGCTTTGCTCCACTCGAAGCGCATTCTTGTTCAGTTCAGCATTCGTCGTCGATCGGGTGCCCCTCAGATGTACTTCAACATCGCTGGCCTCTTTGCCGACATGTCCGACCGACTCGCGAACCTGCGCTTCGGTAACGCCCAACTTTTCGGGCCACGATCAACACATCAGCGCATTTCAGGCGACAACGCCTGACCACTAACTGGCCGCATGCGGGCCGCCCAGGAGCGTTCAGTTGCTGGTGGCCACCTGATGCGCAGTGGGCTGCCAGCCGCCACCAAGCGCCTTGAACGACGCGATCGCGGCTCGGGCGGATTCAGCTGACGCCTGGGCGCGCGCATCAGAAGCCTGCAGTAGTTTTTCGTCTGCATGTAGTACTTCGATCAGGCTCACGACGCCCTTCTCGTACGCGGCGAACGTCGCGGCACGTGAACGGGTGAGCGCGTCGACCGCCCGCGTGAGCTCCGCCACCTGGGCCTCCCTGTATACGAGGTTAGCGAAAGCGTTCTCGACGTCCTCTGTCGCCTTCAGGGCGGCCAGCCGATAGCTGGCCAGCAGCTCGGCTTCCTGGCCCTTGGCCTGCTCGATCTGCGAGTTGATGCGACCGAAGTCGAACAGCCGCCATCTCAGGCCGAGGACGCCTGCGTACTGGCTCGCGCCGCCGGTGAAGAGGTTGCCGCCGGAAATGGAAGTGGCACTGCCGACCAGACCGCTCAGCGAGAACTTCGGGTAGTACTCGGTGATTGCCACACCGATACGGGCATTGGCCGCAGCGAGGCGGCGCTCGGCCACGATGAGGTCTGGGCGGCGACGCAGCAACTCGGCAGGGGCGCCGGAAACGCCGATCTGCGGGGCCGCCGGGATGGCGCCGCCAGTCGATAGCGCGGCGCTGTAGGTGCCCGGTACTGCACCCAGCAGCACATCCAATGCATTCATGGCGGTCGACAAGCCGGCCTGGAGCACCGGGATGGACGAACGCACTTGCGACAGCTCACCGACGACCTGATCGACCTGCAGCTCGGCGGCCAGACCCTTGCCGTAAAGCAACTTGACCTTGGCGAGAAGATCCTGCTGGGTCTCGACCTGGCGGAGCGCGATCGACAGGCGGGTCTGTAGTCCGCGGATGCTCACGTAGACGTCGGCGGTCTGGGCCGCAACGACGAGCCGCACGGCGACGGCACCGGCTTCCGACGCCTGGTAGTCGGCCAGGGCCGCCTCTTTTCCGCGCCGCAGTCCGCCAAACACGTCGAGTTCCCAGCCGGCGGTGGCGTTGGCTTCATAGGAGCTGCCGTAGCGATCAAAGTTCGGGTTGGAGTTCAGCACCCGGCCAAGCGGCGTCTCCACCGACTGGTAGGCCCGAGCGGCTTGTGCGCCGACGGCGGCGGACGGCAGCAGAGCGGCGTTTGCCATACCCACCGCGGCGCGCGCCTGGGTAACCCTGGCAGTCGCTTGAGCCAGATCCAGGTTCTGCTCCAGTGCAATCTTGACCAGTTGCGCCAATTGCGCGTCGTCGAAGGCCGCCCACCACTCGGCAAGATCGGCGCTGCCGGTGGCGGTCCGGTGTTCCACTGGCGCCTGCCCTTGAAAGTGGTCAGGGATGGCGACGCTGGGGCGGGTGTAAGTCGGGCTGACGGCGCACCCGACGGTCAGGCTGGCAATAAGGAGGGCGGCGAAAGCGAGCCGGGAGTGCATAGAGCGCGTCCTTGAATCTTGAGTGACCATAATACCAAATGGTCACCATTTGTCCAACCACGCTTGTCTGCCGTAAGCTGACACCCTATGACCCAAACGAGTTCATCAACTGCGCCGGCACGCGGACCGGTAGACCATGATGTGCGCGATCAGATCGTGGCAGCCGCCACGGAGCACTTCAGCAGGTACGGCTACAGCAAGACCACGGTTTCCGACTTGGCGAAGGCCATCGGCTTCTCCAAGGCCTACATCTACAAGTTCTTTGAATCCAAGCAGGCGATCGGCGAAATGATCTGCGCGAACTGTCTCGCGGAGATCGAGGCGGACGTCTGCCAGGCAGTGTCGGAAGCGACCCTGCCACCTGACAAGCTCAGGCGAATTTTCAAAGTCATCACAGAGGCAAGCCTTCGCCTCTTCTTCCAGGACCGCAAGCTTTTCGAGATCGCCGCTTCCGCCGCGACCGAGGATTGGCAGGCCGTCGTGGAGTACGACGCCCGCATGCGCCAGCTGCTCTTGGACGTTTTGCAAGAGGGGCGGCAGTCAGGTGACTTTGAGCGCAAGACCCCTCTGGACGAGACGGTGACATCCATCCACTTGGTCATGCGCCCCTTCCGCAATCCACTGCTGCTTCAGCACAGTATGGAGGGCAGCGAAGAAGCGCCGGCATTGCTGGCGAGCCTCGTATTGAGAAGTCTGTCGCCTTAGCATCCATGTGACCATTGACTGAATTGGTCACTGGTACCAAAATGAAGGTCCTGATTAGTCATCAAAGGGACCTTCATGCGCCGGCGTCGCCTCGCTCTCTCTGCAGTCTTCTGCGTATTGCCGCTGGCCTTGGTCGCCTGTGGCGAATCAACGGCCATCCCGGATGCGCGTACCCAGCTGCCGCTGGTGCGTACCGCATCCGTCCAAGACGCCTCGGGCTCATCGCGATCTTTCACGGGAATCGTGGCGGCTCGGGTCCAGAGCGACTTGGGCTTCCGGGTGCCGGGCAAGGTGCTGGAGCGGCTGGTCGACGCTGGCCAGACCGTGAAACGCGGTCAGCTCCTGATGCGTATCGACCCCGAGGACCTGAAGCTGGCGGCCGAGGCCCAGCACAATGCGGTCGCGGCAGCCAAGGCTCGCGCTCAGCAGACTGCTGACGACGAACTCCGGTATCGCGATCTTCGCGGCACCGGCGCCATCTCGGTTGCGACCTACGACCAAGCCAAGGCAGCGGCCGATGCGGCCAAGGCGCAGCTCAGCGCCGCCGAAGCCCAAGCCAGCGTCGCGCGCAACGCAAGTCGCTACGCTGAGCTGGTCGCCGACGCTGACGGCGTCGTCACAGAAACGCTGGCCGAGCCCGGCCAGGTGGTGGGTGCTGGTCAACCGGTGGTGCGTCTGGCCCATGCGGGACTTCGTGAGGCAGTTGTCCAACTCCCCGAGACGCTGCGACCGGCGATCGGCTCCAAAGCCGAAGCGCGGCTGTTCGGCAGTGAAGGCGCCGCCAGCCCCGTCAAGCTGCGCCAACTCTCAAGCGCGGCCGACCGGCTCACCCGCACGTTCGAAGCGCGCTACGTGCTGGACGGCCCGCTGGGCGATGCCCCGCTGGGCGCCACGGTCACGGTGGGCATGATGACCGAGGCATCGAATGGCCAGACCGCCCTGCAGGTGCCGATCGGCGCGCTGTTTGACGCCGGCAAGGGCCCCGGGCTATGGGTCGTCAGCGGTTCGCCGACGAAGGTCAGTTGGCGGCCGGTTGCCGTCAAGCGCGTCGACGATGACCGCGCTCAGATCGCGGGCGACATCAAGCGCGGCGATGTGGTTGTCGCGCTCGGCGCGCACCTGCTGCGCGATGGTGTCCAGGTTCGCGTGATGGACCAGACCGCGGCCGCGGTGAAGACTGGGAGCCACCCGTGAGCGAGGGCCGCTTCAACCTGTCGGCGCTCGCGGTTCGCGAGCGCGCCATTACTGTCTTTCTGCTGCTACTGGTCTCCGCGGCAGGGGTGTTGTCGTTCTTCAAACTCGGCCGCGCCGAAGATCCTGCCTTCACGATCAAGGTGATGACGATCGTCACTGCCTGGCCGGGCGCCACCGCGCAAGAGATGCAGGACCAGGTCGCCGAGAAGCTCGAGAAGCGCATGCAGGAGTTGCGCTGGTACGACCGTACCGAGACCTTCACCCGACCGGGCCTCGCCTTCACGACACTGACGCTGCTGGACAAGACGCCGCCCGCGGAGGTCCAGGAGGAGTTCTACCAAGCTCGCAAGAAGGTGGGCGATGAGGTGAGGAACCTCCCTCCTGGCGTAGTTGGTCCGTTCGTCAACGACGAGTACTCGGATGTCACTTTTGCCCTGTACGCGCTGAAGGCCAAGGGCGAGCCGCAGCGCGCTCTCGTGCGTGACGCGGAGAAGCTGCGCCAGCGCCTGCTGCACGTGCCGGGCGTCAAGAAGGTCAACATCGTCGGCGAGCAATCCGAACGCATCTTTGTCGAGTTCTCCCACGAGCGCATCGCTACCCTGGGGCTCAGCCCGCAGGACGTGTTCGCCGCCTTGAATGGCCAGAACGCACTGACGCCTGCCGGCTCCGTCGAGACGCACGGCCCCGAAGTCTTTATTCGCGTCGACGGCGCGTTCGACGACTTGCAGAAGATTCGCGATACCCCGGTGGTCGCCCAGGGCCGCACGCTGAAGTTGTCGGATATCGCCACCGTCAAGCGCGGCTATGAAGACCCCGCGAGCTTCCTGATCCGCAGCGGCGGCGAGCCAGCACTGCTGCTCGGCATCGTCATGCGCGACGGCTGGAACGGCCTGGACCTCGGCAGGGCGCTCGACGGTGAGATGCAAAGCATCAACGCCGAACTGCCCACCGGCATCAGTCTCACCAAGGTCACCGACCAGGCCGTGAACATCAGTTCGGCCGTGGACGAGTTCATGGTGAAGTTCGTCGTCGCCTTGCTGGTGGTGATGGTGGTGTGCTTCGTCAGCATGGGCTGGCGCGTTGGCGTGGTGGTGGCTGCCGCGGTGCCCCTGACGCTGGCGGCTGTCTTCGTTGTCATGCTGGCGACGGGCAAGAACTTCGACCGGATCACGTTGGGATCGTTGATCCTGGCACTAGGCCTGCTGGTTGACGACGCCATCATCGCCATCGAAATGATGGTGGTGAAGATGGAGGAGGGCTACAGCCGCCTGGCCGCCTCGGCCTACGCCTGGAGCCACACCGCGGCGCCCATGCTGTCCGGGACGCTCGTGACGGCCGTCGGATTCATGCCCAACGGCTTCGCGCGCTCCACCGCTGGTGAATACACCAGCAACATGTTCTGGATCGTCGGCATCGCGCTGATCGCATCTTGGTTGGTCGCGGTGTTCTTCACGCCATACCTGGGCGTTAAGCTGCTCCCGAACTTCAAGACCGTCGAGGGCGGGCACGAGGCGCTGTACGACACGCCGCGCTACAACCGCTTCCGCAAGACCCTGGGCCGCGTCATCGCGCGCAAATGGCTGGTCGCCGGCTCGGTCGTCGGGTTGTTCGTGCTGTCCGTGGTCGGAATGTCCGTGGTGAAGAAGCAGTTCTTCCCCATCTCGGATCGGCCTGAAGTGCTGGTCGAGGTGCAGATGCCCTACGGCACGTCCATCAGCCAAACCAGCGCAACGGCATCCAAGGTCGAGGCCTGGCTGTCCAAGCAGGCCGAGGCCAAGATAGTGACAGCCTACGTTGGGCAGGGCGCGCCACGCTTTTACTTCTCAATGGCGCCCGAGCTGCCCGATCCGTCGTTCGCCAAGATCGTCGTGCGCACGGACAACCAGAATGAGCGCGAGGCACTGAAGTTGCGTCTGAGACAGGCCATCGCCGATGGCTTGGCCCCTGAGGCTCGCCTGCGCGTCACCCAGCTGGTGTTCGGTCCCTACTCGCCGTTCCCGGTGGCCTACCGGGTGACCGGTCCCGATCCCGAGGTGCTGCGCAAGGTCGCGATGGACGTGCAGCACGTGATGGACCTCAGTCCCATGATGCGCACAGTCAACACGGACTGGGGCACGCGCACGCCGACGCTGCACTTCACACTGCAGCAGGAGCGCCTGCAGGCCGTGGGCCTGAGCTCGAGCTCGGTCGCTCAGCAGCTGCAGTTCCTGCTCAGCGGCGTGCCGGTCACCACAGTTCGCGAGGACATCCGAACGGTCCAGGTGGTCGCGCGTTCCGCCGGCAACGTGCGCCTCGATCCGGCCCGAATCGGTGACTTCACGCTGGCAGGTGCCAACGGTCAGCGCATCCCGCTGTCCCAGGTTGGCGTCGTCGATGTTCGCATGGAAGAACCCGTCATGCGCCGCCGCGACCGGATGCCCACGATCACGGTCCGTGGCGACATCGCTGAAGACTTGCAGCCGCCGGATGTGTCAACGGCCATCACGCAGCAGCTCAAGCCCATCGTGGACAAGCTGCCGGCTGGCTACAAGATCGAGGAGGCCGGCTCCATCGAGGAATCAGGCAAGGCGATGGTCGCGATGCTGCCGATCTTCCCGATCATGCTGGCGGCCACGCTGCTGATCCTCGTGCTGCAAGTCCGCTCGCTGGCTGCGATGGTGATGGTCTTCCTAACCAGCCCACTAGGTCTGATCGGCGTGGTGCCGACGCTGCTCGTGTTCCACCAGCCCTTCGGCATCAACGCGCTGGTCGGCCTGATCGCGCTGTCGGGCATCTTGATGCGCAACACGCTCATCCTGATCGGTCAGATCCACCACAACGAGCAGGCCGGGTTGTCGCCCTTCCATGCGGTGGTCGAAGCGACCGTGCAGCGCGCCCGACCGGTGATCCTGACCGCGCTGGCAGCGATCCTGGCCTTCATCCCACTCACCCACTCGGTGTTCTGGGGGACGCTGGCCTACACGCTGATCGGTGGCACCTTGGCCGGCACCGTCCTGACGCTCGTCTTCCTGCCGGCGATGTATTCGATCTGGTTCCGCATCCGACCCGGCGGAGACAAGGTGGTGAACGGCGCTCCGTTGGCAAGCCACGCCCCGGCTGGCGACTCCTCGAGTCACGTTACCTGACCAAGCCGCCGCGAGACCGACCCGCGGCCCTCCCAACCACAAGGCGTCACGCGTGCGCAGGTACGCGTGGAGGCCGAGCTTCGCCCTGCCTCAGCTCGCTAACCAGAGATTTCCATGACCAGTCAACCTGTCGTCCTGATCACAGGCGTTTCATCCGGAATCGGACTCGCCACGGCCAAGAAGTTCGTCGCGAGAGGTAGTCGCGTCTTCGGTACGGTGCGCGACCTGGACAAGGCCGCGCCGATCACTGGCGTCGAGCTGGTTGAGATGGATGTGCGCGATGACGCCTCCGTGCTGGTCGGCGCGCTGAAGGTGATCAGCCGTGGGGGGCATGTCGACGTCCTGGTCAACAACGCCGGCGTCAACCTGCTGGGGTCGGTGGAGGAGACCACGCCTAAAGAGGTGGCCACCTTGTTCGACACCAACCTGCTCGGTGTTCTCCGCGTGACGCAGGCGGTCCTGCCGCACATGCGCGAGAAGCGGCAAGGTCGGATCATCAACATCAGCTCGGTGGTGGGCTTCCTTCCGGCCCCGTACATGGGGCTGTACGCGGCATCCAAACACGCCGTCGAGGGCATGTCGGAATCGCTGGACCACGAACTCCGCCAGTTCGGCGTCCGGGTGACTCTGGTCCAGCCCACCTACACCAGGACAAACCTTGAGGCGAACACGCATCGGGCAGCGACGCTGATCGACGCTTACGACCGCGAACGCAGCTTGGTCACGCGGGCTGTTTCGGCCAGCCTCAACGGTGGCGATGACCCCGAGAAGGTCGCCGCGACCGTCGTCGCTGCGGCCTTCGGCACCTGGCAGATGCGCCGTCCGGTTCCCGGCCAGGCCGGCCTGCTGAGCAAGCTGCGGCGCTTCATGCCGGCCGGCCCCGTCGCCACGAGCCTGCGCAAGCAATTCGGGCTGGACTGAGATCAGGCCAGCACGCCCCATCGGCAACTCACTGCCGTACGACGCCCCACCGGGCAAACCTTGAAGGAGCTACCCATGAAGACTTACCTCCGCGTTTCTCTCCTGGCAGTGCTCGCTGCTCTTACCGGCGGCTGCGCAGCACCGGGAGACAAGAAAGCCTGCGATCCGCCCAACGTCCAGCGTGAGCTCGGCTACACCCCGCCGGGCTGCGAGCTGAACCCCTGAGCCCGAACGCGGCCAGCGCCACGCGTTGGCCCGTCATTCAAACCAGAACATTCCGGGGACAAGCATGAGGATTCGAACTCGAGTCGGCCTTGCGGCCGCTCTTTCCGTTGGCGCTGGCGCGGCCAGCGCGCAGACCACCCTAAAGCTATACGGGAACATCGACACCGCGATCGACACGACGCACAAGACGACGGGCAGCGTCGGCACACCCACGGGTGCGTCCACTGCGTTGATCTTTCCGCCGGGGAGCGCCGGGACCAAGACCCGCGTGACGCAGAGCCTCTCGCGCACCAACACTGTGGGCTTCAAGGGACGCGAGGACCTGGGCAGCGGCTACGCCGCTGGCTTCGTGCTTGAGTCGCAGCCCGGCAGCGACGACGGCACGTTGTCGCAGGATGGCCGTTTCTTCGGCAAACAAGCCATGGTCTACCTGACGACGCCCGGCGGTGAGGTTCGCCTGGGTCGCCAGTACGCGCCGATCTTCATCTCCTTCGCCGCGGGCACTCCGGATGGCCTCGCTGGCACCGATCTTTTCACCGCCGGCCTTGTCACGAACACGCTGCAAGTCAGGCAGGACAACCAGATCAGCTATTGGGCCCGCGTCGGTGGGTTTGCCGCCGCAGTTTCCTACAGCCCCAACGCGGGTGTCTCGCGCATCGTGAGCCCGGCGCGCGGCAGCGCCGTGACCACCTCCACCGGATCGATGCTTGGCGGTGCCACTTCAGGCGTCGAAGCATCGGGCTCCGAGTCCGGCGGCAAGCGCGGGCGTTCCGGTGGCCTGTTCCTTGGCTATACCGCACCGACGTTCAGCGTGAGCGCAGGCTTGCACTACAACGAGTTCGATGTGCCGGTGTTGTCGCAGGGAGGCTCGATCTTCGAACTGGATCGTTACTGGGGCGTCGCGCTGTCGGGGAAGTACATGCTGTCGGTCGACGGCGCGTCGTTGCACGCCATGTACCACGCCGGCCGCTACTTCGATGGCGACGTGCTCAACCTGCCTGGCCAAGCGCCGCTCAACCTGCCTGGTGCCGGTAGCTTCGATCCAAAGATCCAGACCTTCGTCGTCGGCGCGCGTGTGCCGGTCGGCAACTTCGTCTGGATCGCCGAGGCCGGCGAGAGTCGCTTCACGAACTTCACGCGCGGCAAGAACCTTGGCGTCTCGCTGGGCGTGGACTACCAGCTATCAAAGCGGACGGTGATCTATTCGCGCTTGGCCGTGGCAGAAGACCGGCAAGGCAACGTGTTGCCCATCGTGGGCGTGACGCCCACGGGCGCGCGGCCGATCAACGTATCAGGTGGCCCCGACGCGATCCTCGCCGCGCTGGGGCTGCGCGAGACGCCCGCCTTCAACGGCGTCGGCATCTCACCGGGCGGTAGGTCCAGCATCCTTGCGCTTGGCATCCGGCACAGCTTCTGAGATGACTCTGAATCGCCTCAACGCACCCAAGATGGGTGCGTTGAGGTACTGGCCTGCCCCCAATCCGCCGCACCACTCATTGCGAGGGAGTTCTTGGGGCTCAAGGGTATCGCCAATGCGGCGGTTGAAGGTGAACCTGCATCGGCAGCCTGCTGCCGATGCACGCATGCGAAGCACCTGGGTGGAAGGCGGCCGATGCTCGAATGTGGCCACACCTCGCTGCAGTCCTGCGTCCAGGCCTGGATCACGACTCGGCTTGCGCCAGCGTCTCGAACCTGCATCTCAGCAAGACCGGCGCTTTCTCCAACCGCCCGGAACTGAGTTGTCTCCTGATTGAGGCTATCCAGCAGCGTCGCCAGTGTGAAGCTCCCCCATGGCAGAGCAGGTCGTCAATGTCTCCGCGCATGAGTTGAAGATGGCTTGGCAGTGAGCACGGTCTCACTGAGCGTGTGTTCGGCAACTGTTCCCGGCAACAGCCGAAGGTAGGAGATTGCAAGCACGGGCAACGGCGCGTATGCTGCGCTGCAACATCAGTTTTCTTGACCGGTTGTCTCCTCCACCGCCCATGGGTGGATTGACCCCCGAAGGTTCTCCCGTCGGGGGTCTTTTCTTGGTCGACGACGTTTTCGACCTGCTGGAAGCAGGCGGGTGGGAAAGTCAGTTTGACGATCTTGCTTCCACGCCGTCAAACCTTGTGCCTTGAGCGAATCTCAATCCTGGTCAATGAACCATGCCCGATGGCTGGCGTTGCCCGCGCTGTGGTCATGACGCTCGCGTGGCAGGCCCATGGCATGTTTAAGTGCCAGGCCGCCAGCATCAGTCGTCGTTGACGGCCGGCACGTTGATGGCCGACACCAAGCTGGCAATGAGTAAGCGTCCTGGCAAGTCATGTTGATCCACTGAGCCACGCCTAGGATTTTCGTGTCCATTGACGATCAAATGGATGCGTACGCACTATGGACAAAGCAGCAGTAGGCCGCCGACGGCGAGTTCACGGCGCCGATTTCAAGGCTCAGGCCGTGCAAGCCCAGCAGCAGCCGAGCTTTTCCTTGGCCGTTGTCGCGAAAGCTCACGGCATCAACGCCAACCTGCTGCGGCGTTGGATTCACCAGGGGGCTCAGTCGCCTGCCGACGCTGCGGCGGTCCGCGGTCTAGCCCACCTTGCGCTACTTCGCCGGCATTGCCGTTGCACCAGGCTTGGACAACTGGCCAGCCTTAATGCGCCATCCGTCCGGCGTTTTCACGACCGCGAGCAGCAGCACGTTGGGAGGTTCCATGCGCTTGCCGTCCTGACCTAGAAAGCCTGCCTTGAACAGCACCGCCGCGGCGCTGTCGGAGAGGGGCGACACCACTACGTCGCTCGAGGCCATGGTGGTGCGACCCGCCCAGATGGCATGGGCCTGCTTCAAGTCAGCCACGATTTGCGCGCGGCCCGACAAGCGACTCTCAACGACCGGCACCCACCAAGCGTCTTCGGTAAAGAGGCCCTCGAAGTTCTGCGCGTCGTGTGAGTTCCAGGCGTCGACGAACGCCTGCGCCGTCAGTTCTGGCGTAGGCGGTGCCGCTCGCGCGACGAGGGTGCACGTCACCAGGAGGGCCGAGAGGCCCATGGATCGAATCATTACTTGCTCCGTTGGGACGATAGGAAAGGTGCAACTGGTCTTGCCCTGCATATCTGACGAAGAACTCGCTGAATAACTGGCCGCGGTACCCTCGATGGAATTCCACCACTTCTGCTGAGTCGTGGCCGGGTCCTCTTGCGGATCCAGCCGGGCCGTGCGCGTCCGGGCAGCCCGACTATCGGCCCGTTGCGAGTGGCGCGGGCAACAGCCTCTCCGGACGCTTTAGCGTCCCGACAACCGGGTTGCCGCTTGCGACTTGGGCTCACTGGAGGCGGACCTGAAGGCTGCGCGCCAGTGGCATCTTAGCGAGCCCCACAGCGGCTAACAGGCCTAATCACGACTCGCCGCAAGTTCGCCGCCGGTCTTACCGTCCTCGATGTTCAGGGGTGGTCCACTTGCCGCGCGAGGGATCGCTGCACCCGGAGGAACTCCGGTGAGCGGCGCAAGGCCTCGGCGCCGGCGTCCTGGAGTTGTCGAACGTCCGCCGCCTCGATGGTGAAAGCGGTTGGCACTCGCAGCAGGCTGTGCCGAATCTTGTCGTCCGGCACATCATTGAGGCTGACGCTGATCACGTGCATCTCGGCGTCGCCAGAAAACGGGCTGCCGGCGCGACCACGGGTGCGGGCCAGCTCTTCGCTCCACCGCCGCAAGTCGTCGTTCAGCATCGCCAGGGTCACCTGTGTCTCGCGCGAGCCCGCCCCGAAGATCAGGGACTCCATCACCTGGATCGTGGTCGGAATGCGATCGCTGCTGTCGATGCGCTCCGCAAGTCCCCGCTCCGAGTTCACGGTGATCAAGACCAGGCGACGGATCGACCCCTCCGGTGCGTCCGCGAAGTTGGACGTCATGGACCCGCCAACAATCAGCCGGTCCAGCATGAGGCGAACGCCCAAGTTATCCGTCACCCCGCCGTCGACCAGATGAATGAACGGGCGTTCCTTGGCGTTGCGGTAACCCTCGGCACTGCGGCGCAGTAGTCGCGCTCGATAGTCTTCGTCGACGGCATCTTGCTTATTTGACGATGTCGGACTGGCGCATTCGTCAGCGTAGTTGCGCACGGTGATGGGCGACAGCAGCAGCGGCACCGCCGAAGATGCCGCGACCGCAAACGACAGGGGCGTCTTTGAAAGATCCGAGCAGATCAGGTCAAACTGTTCTGGCGTGAAGTCGAAAGGGGCGCCGGTGGTGAGATCGGTCGCGGTGATCATCAGGTCCGGCGCACCTGGCCGTCGCCGCACGTCCGCGAAGGTGCGTCCGCCGTAGAGCTCATCGAGCCGCTGTGCGAGCACCTGGGTCCTCCCATACCAAGGCGAGCTCATCCGGTACAGCCGCGTCGGCCAAAGCGCCTCACGAATCAGACGGCTTTCGAAGGGCACCATCAGGAAATCCGGCTCAAAGCGGCTCAGCGTGTCGTCGCCGAACGCGGCGAAATGCGCCGCCAGGATGCTACCGCCCGACACGCCGCTCACGAGCACCACGTGATCGAGCAGCGTGGTTTGTCGACCGTCCAGCTCGAACTGCGTGGCCTTGAGTTCCCTCAGCACACCCAGCCCAAACGCTGCCGCCCGTGCCCCGCCACCGGACAGAGTTACGGCCACCATGACTGGGCGCGGCGGCTGCGCCTCACGAGAAGCCTTTGACGCGGCTCCGCTGGCCGGCAGAGCCTGATTCACCCATGGCCGGTAGCTTGAACAACCAGCCAAGCACACGGTCAGCAGTGCGACCATCCATTTTCGCGCGTCAAGCACCACAGTCGCTCCCACAGTTCATGCTTGCTTCCCGCAGCATTGGGCACGTCATGACGGTGCCGAACCTCATGATGCTACCGAGGCGTTCGTTCAGTGTGTCGTGCTGTCGGAAAAAACGTTGAGCACGACCACACCGGCAACGATCATCGCCATCCCGACGATCGCAGCAGCGTCAAGTCGTTGCTTGAAAACGATCCACGCCACGACGGCCGTGAGCACGATGCCGACACCAGACCAGAGCGCGTAGACGACTCCCACCGGCAAGACCTTCAAGGTCAAGGACAAGAGATAGAACGATCCGGCGTACCCCGCCACGGTAGCCAGGCTCGGCCACAGGTTGGTGAACCCGTCGGAGGCTTTGAGAAAGGATGTCGCGACGACTTCGAGGACGATCGCAGCGCCGAGGTACAGGTAGATGTTCATGGGTACTTCCGTTCGATGGGTAAGGCTGAGCGGTGTGACCTTCGCGATGAGGTGCTGTTTGCCGGAGGCGAGGCACCTGCATCACGTGGACCCTACTGCTTTTTTGTGCTGCTCAACGGGGTCAGAAATGCGCTGGCGTCCGTGGCAAATCGCGTGGCGAGCGCGCGAGCATGAGCACTTCGGTTGAAATTGCCGAGGAAGTCTTTGGCCACGCCGCCAGAGTCGGCCCACAGCATCAGCGCCAACTGCTTGCCGGACGCGGCGTCAACGGCTTCCAGTTCCGCGGCGAGCGCGCCATTGCGAAGCGGCCCCACCAGCGCGGTGGTGAGCACGTTGAGGGCCGGAGACGCTTCCGTGATACGAGTGATCCGAACGCGAAGCACGACCGTGGGACGGCCCGCTGACTGTTCACTCGCGCGATCGCTCAAGCTGAACGTCTGACGCACCTCCTTGTCCAGGATGCTCTGCAGAACTTCCAGCACTTCCTTGGACGTGTCCGGAGACACTGACGAGGAGACGGCTTCGTCGATCTGGATCGGCTCGATGATCGCCCATCCATAGCGGCCGAGATCTGGCTGTTTGGGCGAGATCACCATGGACTGGTCGCCGCGCTTTTCCAGGCCTTGGTAGGAGACCGCATGGTTTGAACGGACGGGCGTGGTGGATGCGCATGCGGCGAGCAGCAGACCACACGTCAAAGCGAGCAGCGTCGTGCTGGCGTAGCGCACCAGATCCGTGGTCTGAGTGCGTCTCGAAGAGCGTTGAGTTTTGGTCATGGCGAGTCTTGCGGACTTGATCGTTCGCGTGAGGTTGCATCGTTTAGAAGTTGAAGGCGAAGTCATGCGTGTGTCGCTGAAGCGTCAGAGTCACTCGGCGATCGCCCGGTCGTCTTGCTGGCGATCCACTTCGAAAGCTTGCTGTCGAACAGCGCCTCGTACAGCGCCGGCACCATGCCGAGGGTGACGAGCGTGCCAAGCGCTAATCCGCCGATGATGGTGATGGCCATCCCCGACCAGAGGGGGCCGCCGAAGAGCAGTAATGGAACCAGGCCAGCGACGCAGGTCAGCTTCGTCATGACGATGGGACGCAGCCGCTGAACGGCGGCATTGATGACCGCCTCTCGCGAGTTGCGTCCCGCGTGCAGTTCCGCCTCGATGCGCTCCAGCAGGAGAACGGCGTTGTTGACGATGATCCCGGCCAACGAGAGCAGACCGAAGTTCGCCATGAAGCCCAGGGGCTCGCCGGCCAGCTTCAGCGCGGGAGCCACGCCGATCAGGGTGAACGGGATGATCGACAGGATCAGCAGTAGCTTGCGGAACGAGCCGAACTGCCAGATGAACAGGATGAGCATGGCGATGGCCGCATGAGGCAGGTATTCGCTCAACGCGGCGTTGGCTTCGGCGGCCTCTTCGATCTCCGCACCGAGCTGGATGGAATAGCCCGGCGCAAGCTTGAGTGCCGACACGAAGGGAGCCAGTCGATCCACCACCTGCTGAGCCGTTTCCGTCTCGCTTCGGCCCTCCACCGTGAGGGTGCGTGAGAGATCGCGACGCCGGACGACGGAGGGCTCGGAACCCAGCGACACGGCCGCGATCGCCGACAGGGGCACAGGGGCGGCGCCGGCGGGATAGATGAGCGTGTTGGCCACGTCCTCGGTGCGCTGACGTTGCATGGGGGTGCCACGGACGACCACGGGCACCAAGGTGTCACCGTCGCGCAGCATCGAGACATCGACGCCGGAGAATCGGGCGGCCAAGGAGGTGGCGACGTCCTCGCTCGTCACACCCAGCCGACGCGCTTTGGCTTGGTCAATTTGGACGTTGAGTCGGGGGATGCGGTTGTTCCAGTCGTCGCGCACTCCCACGACGCCGGGCACCTCGCGCAGTTCCTTCTTGATCTGCTCGCCCAGGCTCTTGAGCACGACTTCGTCGGGTCCGAAGATCCGATAGGCCACCGTGCCCGAATCGCTGGAACCCAAGGAGAACCGCTTGGCCTCCGCGCGCAGCTCAGGATAGTGCTGAGCCAAATGATCACGCGTGCGCGCAATCATCGTGTCCAGTTCCTTCTTCGACGTCACGCCGACCGTGAAGTAGCCGATGTGCGAAGCGGGCAGCGGCGGATTCAGACCCAGGATGATGCGAGGTCCGCCGTCGGCGACGTAGCCGATGCTGGTCGTGACCTCGGGGTTGATCTTCTTGTCCGACAGCCAACGGCTGATTTGCTGCACCTTCTCCAGCGTGATGCGCGAATCGCTGCCGGGCTGCAATTCGATCGAGACCTGGTACTGAGGGCGGTCGGACTTCGGAAGGAATCCCGCCGGCACGGTCGACAGCAGCGCGAGCGCCAGCGCGAGCAGCGCCGCCATGGTTCCGAAGAAGATCAGCTTGTGATTAAGCACCGCATGGATGACTCGACGGTAGGTCCGATAGAAGCGAGCCTCGGAGTTGACGCCGGTGCTGTCCTCGGTGCTGTGACCGGTGCTGTGACCGGTGATGTGACCGCCAGGCACCGCCGCGGATTTCGACGTGTGATGCGAAGCGTTGAGGAAGTAGAAGCACAGCAGAGGCGTCACTGTGAGACAGAGCAGCCACGAGCCCAGCAAGGCGATCGCGAGCACGACCACCAACGGACGGAGGTACTCGTTGATGGAGGTGTCGCCGAAGAAGAACGGCGAGAACGCGAAGATGATCACCAGCGACGAGGTGAGCAACGGAATGGCCAGGGTTTTGCCGGCCTGGATACAGGCCTCACGCCGCGCTTCGCCACTGGCCAGGCGGCGCTCGACGTCTTCGACGATGACGATGCCGTTGTCCACCAGCAGCCCAAGCGCGATGATGATGGCGGCCATCGAGACGCTGTGCAGTTCGATGTGCAGGAACTGCATCGAGATCAAGGTCCCCAGGATGGTCAGCGGCACGATGCTGCCGACAATGATCCCGGCGCGCCAGCCGAGGAAGAGCACCACGACCGTCATGACGATCACGATGGTCTCGCCCATCACCTGGTTCATCTTGCCCATCTCACGCTCCACCACGTCGGCCTGGAAGGTGACGTAGTCGAGCGTGAACCCAGCCGGCAGCAACTGTTGGAGTTCGCCCATGCGGGACTTCAGACTTTGGCCGAACGCCTTGATGTTCTGGCCAGCGCTCATCGAGACGCCGAGCACCACCGCCGGATCGCCCTTGTAGATGGCGGCGGAGTCGGGAGGATCGGCGGGCAGCACCTTGATTTGCGCGATGTCGCCCAGGCGCAGGGTGTTCTCGGATTGGCCGTTGCGGTCGGGCACGCTGAGCACGAACTCTCGCAGTGCTTCCAGCGAGCGAATCTCTCCCGAAGCGACCAATGCGCTGTTGAGGCCACTCATGACCATCTGGCCGCCAGAAAGCACCACGTTTTGCTGCTGCAGCTGTTGCAAGACGGCGGGGACGGCCAGACCCAAGCCGGCAAGGCGAGCCCGATCGAACTCGATGTAGACGCGCTCGTCCTGGAGGCCGTGAAAGCTCACGTTCTGCACACCGTGAAGCGCGTAGAGCCGATCGCGGACTCGCTTGAGCGGCTCGCGCATTTCACTCATGGTGAAGCCAGGCGCGGTGACCGCGATCGAGGCGACCGCCACGCGTCCGAAGTCGTCGTTGACGATGGGAGGCAAAGTGCCGGTGGGGAATTGCGGCGACGCCTCCGTGACCTTGGCGCGGACCTTCTGCCAGATCGGCGCAAGATCGGAGTACCGCTCAAGGATCGTGACCTGCACGATGACGGAGCCGGTGCGCACGGTGCTCACCACGTGCTTGATCTCCGGCAATTCGCGCAACCGAGCTTCGAGTGGTCGGGCGACGAGTTGCTCCATCCGTTCAACCGGCAGCCCCGGGTTGTAGACGAAGATCATCGCGTCCCGAATGGTGGTGGACGGCTCTTCCTGGGACGGAAATCTCAGGAACGCAAGAACGCCAGCAACGAGCACCAGCACCGCGACGAAGAGCGTGAGTCGGCTTGAACCCAGTGCCGATTCGGTGAGCTTCATGGTTGGGCTCCGTGAAGCAGCGTCGTGGAGGCGTGCGCCACTGCCGCTTGCCCCTCGCTCAGAAAGGCCGCACCGGCAACCACCACATGGTCGCCAACCTTCAGTCCAGAGATCACGGGGATTCGCCCATCGGGCAGTAGACCCGCTCCAAGTTGAACCGATCGCTCGACAAGCTGCGACTGCTCCAGCACGAAGACCTTGCCCCGTCCCGGCGCTGCATCGAGCAGCAACGCCGCTGCGGGGACCGAGACCCCTCGGTTGGCAACACCAGGCAACTCGAGAGAAACCATCGCACCGCTGCGCAACGTCGGCGCGGCGCCGTCGATGCGGAATATGGCCTGCACCAGCGAGCCGCTGTCATTGCGGCTTGAGATCCGCTCCAGCTTCAGCGGCAATGCGGCGCCGACCTGCCCGGACTGCGAGACGGCCGCACGCGCGGACTGGCCGGGCGACATGCGGGCCGCCACTGCCTCGGGCAACATGGCCACCACTTCCAACGCCTGACCCGCTTCGATCTGGAAAACGGGTAATCCCGCGCTGATGTCGGAGTACGGCTGTACGTTGCGGGCGACGATCACGCCGTCAAACGGGGCCGTGATGCGGGACAGCGTGAGATCCCTTCGAGCGAGCGCCAATGCGGCTTCGGCCGCCTGGAGCTGACTGTGGGCGATGCGGTGTTGCGTCTGGGCCGATTCCAGCGTCACCGGCGAGACGATGCCGTCCTTGGCCAGCGACTCATTCTGTCGGAGTTGGGTCGCGCGCTCGGTCAAGGCGGCGGCTGCGGCAACGCGGTCCGCCTCCGCTTTCTCCAGGCGCCGCAGCGCCGGCGCTTCATCCAGTCTGGCAAGCACTTGGCCAGAGCGCACCCGGTCCCCGACATCCACCAGAATGGCGCTGATGCGGCCAGACGACTCGAACCCGAGCTCCGAGCGCTGGCGCGCTCGAACGGTGCCGATGAACGACTCGGTCAGCAGCGCGGTTCCGCTGCCGATGGCTTCCACCTTCACAGGACGAGGCGGTGCAGGTGCGGGCGTGGATGTGCGGGCACAGCCCGAAATCATTGCGGCCAGCAATGCGGCGGCCGCGACCGTGAAGGTCGAAGAGGACATGGAACTCCCGTAGCAGGGTTAGGGGATTTGTCGTGCCAGCGTATGAAGCGCGTGGCGCATGGCTTCTCGCTGAGGCTCGGGGAACTGATGGAAGTCCAACAGCTCAAGCATCGAGAGGCCATCCAATGCCGCGGCGATCACCAAAGCAATTCCGGACTGCGGCCCGGATTGGGAGAAATCGCCGTAGAGGCGGCCATACAGATCACGCACAGGCCCCAGCAGATGGGGATAGCTGGAAGCGGCCGCGAGCAAGCTGCTGATCAGCTGTCGCTCCTCGGTGGGCATATCGAAGGTGTCGTCGATCATGGCCCTGATCAAGTCGCCGGCCGTGTTCCCGGCCTGAGTCGCCTTCGTGCGACTGCGTCGATCCCACTCATCGATCAGGGACTGCACGACGGCCGCAAGCAGTTCGTCCTTGGTTTTGAAGTGGTAGATCAACCCACCTTTGGTGACGCCGGCCGCTGCCGCAACGCCTTCTATGGTGAGTTCGTGAACACCTTGCGACGCGACGATCGCCGATGCGACATCGATGAGGCGTTGCTTCGCACTGGTGCGCTGTGACGAGTTGGACATGGCATTGCTGACCGTTGAAACTGTACTGTACGTATAGTACATTTCTGGCGTGCAACATGTCAACGCAGAAAGCTCACCATGCGAGTCCTGACTCCCAGCGTCCTATCCCGTGCTGCGATCGCGGCACTGATTCCTGCGATGCTCGCGGGCTGTTCCACTTCTCCACGCGTCGCCCCGCCAGCCGTCTCCGTGCCAGCAGCGTGGAGCTTTGACGAGCGGAGCGCCTCTCAAGCGGCATCGATGTCTACCGACTCGTGGTGGCGCGACTTCGGCAACTCTGAACTGGACGGGCTGGTTGAAACCGCACTGCTTGCGAATCGTGATGTCCGTATAGCCGCGGCAAGGGTTGAACAGGCGCGTGCGTTCGTGAGCATCACCGACGCCGACCGGATGCCCCAACTTGGCTTGGAGGCTGGCGTGCGAGGCGGCCGTGACTCAGGCGCGGATCCGAAGGCCAAGGTTGCGCGGGCCGGCTTCCGTGCAAGCTGGGAGCTGGACCTCTTCGGAGACAAGCGGTTGGCGAGTCTTGCAGCGGAGAAGGATTTTGAAAGTGCCGAACTTGCCCGTCAGAGCGTGCGTGTAGCCGTCGTCGCCGAGCTGATGACGGCCTATTTCGATGCTCAGGCGCTGACGCAACGAGAGGCCGTGGCGCATGAAGCCGCAATTACCCTCGAACGCCAGACCGAGGTCGCTCAGAAGCGATTCCTTGCAGGACAGACCAGCAAGCTCGATGTGGACCGGCTGAAGGCGGAGCTCGAGCAGGAGCGTGCGAACGCGGCCCAATTGCGCGGAGCACGGGACGTCAGGTTGCGACAGATGGCTGTGTTGCTTGGCGCCGCTCAGCCGCCGTTGGGGTTGACCTTTCCTGCGATGGCCAGCGCCGCCCCGGGTCTGCCCGCGCTGATGCCCATTGACTTGCTGGAGCGCCGTCCCGACGTCCATGGGCCGGCTCGTGACGTTGAGGCTGCAGCCGCGCGTCTGGGTGTTGCCAAACGCGATCTGTATCCCCGCATTGCGCTTGACTGGTCTGGGAGCAGAGAGCGGCTGTCGGTCGGAGGGGCGAGTGCGTCGCCCACGAGTGTCGTCGGGTATGGCCTGGCGCTTTCGCTGCCCATCTTCGACGGGGGGCGCATCCGGGCCAACATCGAGGTCCACGAGGCCAAGGCCAAGGAGGCTATGCTCGTGTACGAGAAGGCAATCCTGAACGCGCTAGCGGATGCAGAAACGGCGGCGGCGCAGCTGGCGGCCGCGCGGTCGACTGTGGCAGCGCTTGAGAATGCACAAAAGGCTGGGGCCGACGCAGCAGCTCGAAGCGCTCGGCTTTTCGACTCAGGCTTGGTGGATCTGAACACCGTGCTCGATGCGCGGCGCGGTTATTTGAAGGCGCAGGACGGTCTGCTGCAAGGGCAAGGCGCTCTGCTGGTGGCCTCCGTTTCCGTGCGCCGTGCGTTCGCAGGGAGCGTTTGAGCGTCGGAACGGTCAGTCGCCGGGTGGCCGCTTCTTCCCGCGACGTGTCCACGGCGGGAAGCGGCAGCGGACGCGCATGAAACGGGGCCGGTGGCAGACGGGAAGCGTGAGTGTTTCCGGCAGCATGAACCAACTGGGCACCTAGATAGACCTCACTGCGCCGAAGGGCGAGGGTCAGCTGGCTTCTGGGAAGTCGACGAAGAGGTGGCAAATCCTGACGTACCCCGCGCTGGGGAGTTTCTCCGCCGGCCGCAGGTGCTCGGTGTCGAAATGCGCTTCTTTGGGGAATGACCGCGACGGCGCCACGGTGCGCGCCGACGCATCTCGCCAGCCCAGTGCATCGCAGCGCTTGGACTCCAGCACCGCCTTCAACTTGCCCACGCATGTCTCCTTCGGCGACACCGAGATGCCGGCCATGAAAACAACCGGCTGCTTGATAGCGTAGTCGCCTTCAATGAACCGCCCCATGCCATCAGGACCCCAATATTTGGTCAGGGAGCGTGCGTTGGCGCCGTCGATCTTCTTGAACTCGTAGACCAGCTTGAGCACCGGCGTCGAGCGGTTGGAGAAGTATTCGATGTCCGTCCGGTAGCTGGTTAGCCTCTTCCCCTTGGCAGGATCGATCTTGCCAGAAGGGTTCTCCTGGCCCCATCTCCCCGTCAAACGCCCTGTCCCTTCTGATATCGACTTCAGATGCTCGCACAGGATGTCGGTGAGTTTTGGCTCGGAGAGCTCTGCGGTGAACTCTGTGCCGGGGGAACTCGCAAGCTGAGACCAGGCCTGCATCAGCAGCTTTGTCGCAATCGCCGACTCATCGGCCGGAAACGCGTTCCCCCAACTCAGCCCCGTGCTCAAGCCGCCTCCGCCCGCGTTTGATCGCCAGCGCCGCGGGCGGCTTCCACAATACGTTGGGCGTCTTGCAGCGCACTTCGGCGCAACCAAGCTCTGCGTTGCATCGGTTTGACCATGTAAGCCGAGGAGTCCATGAGGATCACGACGTCTGCAGCCAGAAAGATGTTGGTGGTGACCTGAAGCGGCAATAGCTGCCGCTCCTGCAACATGCGCACGGTCGCCCTGATGGCATCCTCGGACATCGCGTCTGCCACCATGACTTGGCGGTTGGCCTCCGGCACCAGGTCCACCCGCACGACAGCGAAGCGGCCCTGACCCACAGCCGTCGCCTGCACTGAAACGTCGAACTGTCCCTGCCCCGAAGTCGCCTTGCGCCAAGCCTCGAGCTCGGTGCGCAGCGCCTTCGCATAATCGGACAAGTGGCTGGTGGTTGCTTCGCGTTGGAGATCGGTGCTCAGAGCGCCGAAGCTGCGCGGCTGAATCGACGGGATGACGTCGCGCACCAGTTCCTGCACCAGCGAGATCTCAACAGCGCTCAGGCCGAAGTACTGGAAGATCAGCTTCTGCAGCTTGGGGCGAAGTTGGCGGAACCGGTCCTCTTGCTCGAACACGTCCCTGTCATGCACGTCTTTGATCGCGTCCGCTGCCTCTTTGACGATCGCCCGTGCCCGCTCCGGGTTTGGATGGTGGGAGGGTGGCACAAACGGCAAGCTGCGCATGTCCTTGAGCGTGATCCGATCCTGCGCGACAAGCACCGAGTACTGACTCATGACCACGAAGTAACTCACCAGATCCGACCGCAGATAGACGGCCAGGAATCTCAGTAAATCGGCGTCTTCGTCGGGACCGCTGACAACGCCGATGCTGCTGCTAAAGGAGGCTTGCGCTTCGATGAAGTGAGCTCGAACCTCGAGCACCGGAGAAGGGCCGTCAGGGAAGACCACGCGAGGGCCCCGAAAGACTCGGAGCAGCCCATCATCGAGCCCGACCACCGTCTTCTGCTCGCGGGGGAAGGCGCCAAGCAACGCTTCCTCCACGACAGGAAGCGACCCCTGCAGAATCTGCACGGGAAGGTAGCTCATCGCCTGTAGCTTGGTAGCCTTTTGCGCCGTCCGCGACGCGTCCTTGAAGTGAACGCCTTTTCTGATCTGCCAAGAGCCGAATCGGCCGTTGGTCATATCGTCAAGCCGGCCAAGAAGTCTCAGCCTGGCGCAGAGCGCCAGATCGGCGGGCCCGCCCCAGGACAGCGTGGTGAGGGCTTGATTGCTGGATGCGATGCGCTGCGATTGCACCCACTGTCGGTCTTCACCTCGCAGTGTCAATCGCCCCATCGCCAGACTGATGTCTGCCTTGGGCACCCAGTACTCGAACTGCTCAGCAACGGGGATGAACTGAGCTTCGGGCGCACGGGGCACCGCCAGCGCCACGACGCAAGCGTGGTGCGCCCGGTCGAAGAGCAGATCCCGCAGATCGCCGAAATTGATTAAGCGATGCAGTCGAACTCGTGCTAACCACTCCGCCACAAAAGGCTGACTTGTTGCGGCAAGGAACAGGCTCACGGGCAGGATCAGACACATCTTCCCGCCAGGACGCAGACAGTCCAAGGCCCGCAGCGCAAATGCCGCGGCCATCTGCCGGCGAACGACCGCGCCGCCTCGGCTCTGCGTCCAGGCGTCCGCAGTGGACTGGTCCTCGCCCTTGGGTTCCTTCCACGGCGGGTTGCAGATGAAGATGGAAAAGGACGGCTTCGAAGCGAACCGGTTCTTGGACTCGAAGAAATCCCCCGCTGCGCCGCTGAACAGATTGGATCCGCGAAGCTTGGGAAGCTTCACGCCCTGGCCTCGCTGCAACTGCGCCAGATCAGCAGGTTGCAGCCGCTCGAGAAGCGAGAGATACAGGCTGAACGCGGTCATCTGGCAGGATGCCTTGCTGACGTCGCTGCCGAAGATGCAGGACTGCAGCAAGGCGATGCGCTCGCCCAGGGGCAGCAGTTCACCGCGTTTTGCTTCAACGTGGTTCAGGATCCGACGGAAGGCAGTCGTGAGCAGAATTCCTGACCCACATGCGCCGTCATAGATGCGCTCCTTACTCGGGTCCTCACAAACGCCCAGGGCCTGATCGATGACCATGTTGGCCAGGTTTCTCGGTGTGTAGTACGCACCGAGTTCGTCTTGCTCATCCCTCAGGAACGACTCGTAAATGCCCGAGATCAGCTCGACCGGCAAGAAGCTGAAGTCGTACCCCCATAGACGATGCTGACCCGAGGCCATGTTTTCGCCTGAGAGGAAGCGTTCCGCGACTTCAAACCCGCTTGCGTCAAGATCTCGCCAAACCGGATCTTCTCCGGCAGCGGGCTCAAGGAAGTCTCCGTTGAAGTCCGTCTTCAACTGCTTGAGCAGACGAAGGATGCCGCCGTGATCGCGCCGCGCGATCAGGTCGCCTAGTCGCGTTACCTTGCGCTCGCGCCGATAGGTCTCGCTGACAATGCCTCGATCCTCAAGGTAAGACACGAACAGTAGCTGGCCAACAAGCTGCTGCGCTTGCTCGTCGGACAGGCCCGCGCGCCTCACGAGCTGGCGCACCGTCTCGTTCAGGTTACGCAACAGATACGAGTCCACGCGCTCTTCGCGCTGGAACCAGTCACGGTGGCGGGCGTAGATATCTCCGGACTGGACGTCTGCCGCGCTGAAGCTTGCGTGCGGGGAGGCAGCCGACGCTGCGATCGGAGCCCCCACGCTGGCTCGCCGTGATACGGGAACGGGCGTGACGGTTTTGGGTCCGAGGATCAGGATGATGCTGACCAGGTTCTGGTTCCAGATCCGGCGACGAATTTCGTCGAGCCGGGCGCCGTCACCCAGCAACCCTTCATCCTTGAAGAAGCACACGGTGGGAACGCCATCGACGTCGAACACCGCGTGCGCTCGGATCGGACCATCGATGTCGAGCAGCACGTCCAACTCGGGCCCGTAGCGGTGCTGACTGCGAACGTCATCGCCCGCGCGATGGAGGGACGGGGAGCCGTTGTCGTAGCCCAGTTTTTCCAGCCATTGATCACTGGCGTTGGCGGTCATGGGCGTTGTCGTGGCTCAGCGCGTTGTGGAAAATTACATGCGATTCTACACCACTCATTTTGATGAGTACAATCAAAAGGAGTCCATCAAGCATTTTGATGGCTAGCCGCAAAATGAGGATAGATGACTGGTTTCGCCGACGTTGCGTTTGCCCAGCGCCAGCGGCTGCACTTCATAGAGACTTTGGCGCTCTGGGACGGCACGGTGCAGCGCGAGCGCGTCTCGGAGTCTTTCGGGGTTGCCTTGGCCCAGGTGACTCGGGATTTCACGTTCTACCGCGAGCAGTGCCCAGACAACCTTGAGTACAACAACAGGCTAAAGGTCTACCGACCTACGGCGAGGTTCAGACCGATGCTGGCCGCCGGCGATCCCGACGAGTACCTAGCCTTGTTAAGGGCAGGCATCCACCTCAAGACCGTACAACACCTGCCAAGTCTCGGGCTGCATTTCGGCGTCGCTCAGAATGCCTCGTTGCCAACGCCGCGCGCTAGAGTGCGAGCAGATGTGCTCAGGGAGGTTCTCTTCGCTATCCAGCGCAACTGCGGACTGGATGCGAAGTACCTGTCGATGGAGACTGCAGCTGTGGCGTCCAGATGCCTATGGCCGCATGCAATCTTCTTCAGCGCCGAGTGGTGGTACGTGCGTGCTTACGATGCAAAGCGGGAGGAATTTCGTGACTTCGCGCTTCATCGCTTCGACACCGCGAAGGCCAATTCCGTTCCAAGTCCGTGCAGCGCCGACCAGGACCTCGGCTGGCACGAAGAGGTCGAAGTAGTCGTGACGCCGGATGCGCGTCTCACGCAAGCTCAGCAGGCCCTAATCGCCAGGGACTTCGATATGGCAAAGGACCCGCTTGGCTGGGCGTGGAAAGCGCAGCTTCGAAAATGTCTTGTAGGGTTCTTCGCCGCGCACTATTGGCTGGATGTGCAATTGAACCGCCCTCGCAGAACTCGGTTGTCGCTTCGCAACCGGAGCGAACTGGAGCCCTACTTCTTTAAGTCGACAGCGATTGATTGATGTGCGGTCAATGTTCGCCACCTCAAGAACACGAAAAGAGACCACCATGGCGACGCGCCGTTTGGCCGAACGGTTCGCGCTGACGAGCGAGGTTGATAGTGTTCCGACGATCGACCAAGCTGTGGCCCGGCTTTTTGCGGACATGAAGGTCGGTCAGCCAGCTGAGCCGGTGCAATCTTGCGAGCGTCGGCGCCCTCCGCTGTTGGACCTCGGTAAGCGGGTGCCGTGCACGGCATTTCAGCTTCTGGCTGGAGCGCCGATCAGATGGGCCGCCATGAAAACGGTGATGGAGATCTATCTGGCGCCGCCGAACCCGGACAACAATTTCGCTGCGGATAGGCGGACGCTCGCGTTTCAAGAGTCAATTTCTTCGGTTTCAATTTTCTAAGCCCGCGCCTTGAGAACCGGCGCCTGTCAGCATACGTTTAGACCATGGGCCCACACCTGGGGCCGTCGCATGCCGGGCATGCGCCGATGTAAAAAGACGCGAGGGCGCCCCATGGTCATCCTTATGAACGAACGCGAGGCGCCGTCGCTGGAATCACAGCCCAGCGTGCGCCTCGGCCCCTGGCGGGTATTCCGATCAGTCGCTGGGGAGCTACACATCTGCTCAGAACTTGCGCCCGGGCAGCTTCGCTTTACCTCTGCGCTGTCTCGCATGGATTTTTTCGCTGGCGTTGCCGTCACAAGCTCCGGGCGCGAATACACGTTCCTCACCCCGCCTGCGCACGACGCCGACGTTCAGACGATGATCGAAGCGATGGCCGTGAACTGCGGCCTGAACATTGCCGTCGACGTGAGCGACTTGTGGTGGAAGGCTATCCTGCATGGGCCAGATGCGCTGCCGGACACGGATCTGGCGGTGATGATGTGTCCACAGCGCACACCGCCAACCGCACGCGGGTGACAGAAGCGGGTGTGAAGTCGCAACCAAGTTTCTGAGTTGCGACCTAGCTTGATGCATACGCCCGGATGCAGTCAGGAAGAACTACGGCTCGTGCGGCCGTCCAGATCACGATAGAGGTCCTCAAGCTTGGGGAGTGTCAGGCCTGCCTTGTCCAGAGCATTGCGCGCCCAGACATCACCGGCTCTGGAGCGACCCACGCGCGGGGGTTGATGGCTGAAGTCTGAGCAGTTCCTCGTGGGGCACAGCGGCAGCACCTTCTTCATGATCCCCTCGCTGCTCATGATCGCGGTGAGAAGGCCCGGAAGCCAGGTGCCGGGGTTGCGGTCTCGCTCCGTGACGACGACCAGTCCGCACAGCCGATCCAACTCCTTCTGAAGCCCGCGCTCATCGATGGTCACTCGACGCTGCAGCTCCAGAACGAACACTGCTTCGGTCGGCGTCTCCACGCAGGCGATGAGGACACCTCGCGGGGTAACACTCTCTCCTTGATGCATCGACGCCCAGCGCTGCGTCGCCTTGGTCGCCGGCGAAGCCTCGGCGTCGGCGAGCAATGTGATGGGCAGTGGCTCGAGCAGAGGAGCGTCATCCGGAGCCGAGGTTCCCGCCGATGCATCCCTCATAAGACCGGTGGCAGTCGTGTACCAGCCGAGCGATACGAGTTGATCTGGCAGCTGACTCACGAGGAACTTCAATCCGCGCCAGACCGCCCACAACGTGCCGAAGCGCTCCAGGGAAACGGGGGAATGGTGGGAGGCATAACCGACCCTTGCTCCCTCCACAGCGCGCCCGCCACCACGCTCCGCTGCGGAAAACTTTTCTGCCTCGGTCGCTGGGATCTTGGGACCGGACTTGTGATCGCTTTTGACCGTTCGTACTTTGACCTCACGTACGTCCCCCAAGACTTCGAAGGCCGGATCCAAGATTTCCAGCGCCTGCGCTGGCGCGCCTGGCGAGCTGATGTCGGTCAGAGGCGCAATCTTGTCGCCTTGCGCAGCGCTTCCCGCAGGCACTGCGCTGCCCTCGGCGGCATCGTCATAGCCGTCATCAAGCTTGGTCAACGCAGCGTCGTACTCCACCTCGATTTCAGGTCCGTTCGGAAGGCTGCAGCCGGTGATGCGAAGTGCCAGGAACGCGCCATCGCCGACCTCGACGCCTTCCACGCGAAGTCTGGCCGGGCCTGAGAACCACGGATGCACCTTTGGATGCGCGGATCCGTTCTCGCGCCAGTAGGAGAGCACGCTTCCGTTGGCAAGCTCATCGTGCCCCGCGACCGCGGCGCCCCCAGCCCCCCGATGCTGGTGCTGCACGCTCTCTATCCCGGCGTAAATGTGGCGCGCCCTCAACTCGGTTACCGGATCGAAGAGCAGATGTGCGAGAAGAACCGCATCGGACTTGTAAAGGCCGGGATGGATCTTGATCGGCCAAACCTCGGTGCGCGGCGCGCCCGAAGCCGACACCATCATTGCTCTTGCCGCATCCACGTGGTACTGGCATAGCAGTCGATTGGCCTTGCCTGACCGCCCGTAGCACCGCGCAAGGAACTCCGTACACGGGACGAGGAGCCACCGATCAGGACCGACCTTGAGCCGCAGAATCTGGCTCGGGTCCAACTCATGGTTCTGCAGCGGGTGAGCGCCTTCCGGCAGCAGCGGCATCCCGTGCTTAGCAAAATGCTCCCGCTGGGATACGAAGTCGTAGCCGCCATCGGAGAAGTCGACGGAGAACTCTCGCACGTCGAAGGCGAGCTGGGTAGAAGAACGTTTGTCGCGCCAAACTGATCCGATACGCAGCTGAGGCAGCGAGGTCACGCCGAAGGACTGCAGATGGAAGCCGCCCCAACTGTGGTCGCTGTGTAGCCGTCTCATCAGCGCCTCAACATGGGGCAAGGCGTGACCGAAAGGGTTCTTCACGAACTGTCCGTACCACCAGACCACGAAGTCGTGGTCTGGGTTGCATTTCATCGTCAGGAGTTCGACGCGAGGAATCGTTTGAATTCGAGGCGGATTGGTGGACAGCATGCCCAGAGCAGCGTTGTGGACCGCTCAGTATCGATGAGGGATGCGACCCCACGACTCCCGGTCGCCGCATGCCGCAATTCCGGCATGCTCATCACAGGCTAGTTAGTTCGCTGTTGATGCAGCAGCCCCGGCGTCGGGTCAGGAATGGCGTAATGGCTGGCACCGAGCTGCACGAGGTACCCGGCCTTCTCCTGAACGACTTGCCCTTCCTTCAGTAGCTTCTTTGCGTCGCGCTTCGACATCCGGTGGAAATGCACGAGCGCGAGCAGGAGCCAGCGCTGCTCGAAGTCCACAGGTCGCTCTGGGAGGGCCAGCAGTTCCCTGAGGTCTTGCTCGGTCCTGATCCTTCGCGGGGCCGGAGCCTTGGCCACTCGGCGGCCCGGCATCTCCAGGTCGACGCCTTCGACCTCGCGAAGATGTCGAACGAAGAGGGAGAGGCAAGCCCGCTGACCTGGCGCACCACTGAGGTATTGCTCCAGGTCCCGCTGGCTTGGACGGCCAGAAGGGTTCACCCGCATGAAATCGACCGCCGGCCGAAGCGACATGCGGGCGGACCTCGTGGTCATCTCACCGCTATCGCGCCTGGTGCAAAGACGTGCATGGAAGGCCTCGAGGACTGGGTAGGCAGGCGAGCTTCGGGTCACGCTGTCGAGTTGAGCCTGCAGCCGCCTGCGCTCGGCGTCTTCGAGCTTTTGCCCCGCTGTGATGGCAAGGCCTCGACATTCGCGAAGCCAGCGCACGGGCAACTCGAATTTCCTGAGCTCAGCGGTGCCGAAGTGCTTCAGCAGGTGGTCCGGTTCCCACGGAAGATCCTTCAGCGCGGAGAGCCGCACGAAGAACTCGACGTGCCGGGCTATCGAAAGCGCAGCTCGCTTCGGATCTTTGTTGAGCACCATCCAACTTGAGAAATCCTCGAACGCTTGGCGCGCTGCGGGCTGCTTCACCAGCGGTGAGAGCTGCTGCGCATCTATGCGCACCTTTTCGGTCCAATAGCATCGATCGCATCGCCCACCAGCCCCGCGGGCCACGGAGGCTCCGCAGCCCAAACATGCGGACGGCCCCAGCGTGGCGCATCGTCCGCAGAGCCACCGTCCGTCCGGAGTTGCATCGCACCTGCGGTGCTTGCGACAGCTGGAACAGGTACGGTGCTCCTCTGCGCACGCCACGCAGACGCGCGCGACGGCGGCATCGCCCTCGGCGCCCGGAAGTCGGCGGAGCCGCTTTGTGAGCCGGCTGCAGCGCGCGCACTTCTGCGGCTCAACGAAGTGGATCTGGCATGAGTTGCACACAGGGCCGTAAGCGGTCATGCGTCCGATCGGTCGGCCACTGCGTTGGCATCGCACGCATGGCGCCAGCTTCTCGCACTCGGCACACCGGCCATGCGATTCCAGCACGTACATGCGCTTGACCTCCCCGCATCCTGCGCATCGGCTGGGTTTGAACAGCCGCGTATAGCAGGTGTTGCAGAAGTGTTGGCCCCGATAGGCCTTATGCGCACGCGCCATGGCGCGATCGCATCCCGAGCAGGTTCGTACCGCCTCGTTCATTGGTATCCCTGTCCCATGCGACGCAGAAGCCTCGCCCAGTCCGCCATCACGGCGGCCTTACTGCGCGGTCGCGGTGGCGATCCTCGCTTCACCCCACGCCTCGCTCGGCGCTTACGCTGAACGCCCGACACGTACTTCACTCCGACCCCGCGTAGATCTCCGTTTCTCGCTTCAATGACCTCTTGCAGGTAGCGCATGCGCAGGTGGCGTTCACAGACGCTCTGGAGCTCAAACCGGAGGCCTGACGCGAAGCTTGCCGGCTCGATCCCCGACGTGGCGGTGATAGCGGCCCAACGTTCAGATATGACCGAGCGAACCGCGGAGAACCATTCAGAAGTGGACATCTCGGGCGGGAGCGCTGAACCCGGTCCTCCGGCCAGCACCGCATCCGCGAGACCTTGGGCGGCTAGGGCCTTGGGATCACAGGTGCAGCCGCGCGACTCACGCAGGTCTGCACCGCATCTCCAGCAAGCAGTGATGTCGCCACTGGAAGCCGTGAGCATCTGAGGGCTGACGACCGCGCCACATCGGGCGCAGAAGTCCAGGAGGCAGATGCCGTGGTGTTCGCAGCCGACGTGCCACGCGAGGCGCCAGCTCAGACGAAGGTGAGGTCGCGCATCCTGGGCCAAGCAGTGAGGGCAGAACGGGAACCCACCATGGCTTCGGCGATTACGTGAGCCTCGAGCAACCACCCACGGCCAACATCCGGCGAACGAAGCATCGGAAGGAATCAGGTTGGCCAAGGTCTGCTGCAACGTCGACGCTCTGAGTCGCTGCGCGTCAATGCCACTTGCCTCACTGAGCGTCTGGATGCGGACTTGGGCGAGCGATCGGTCGATGTCCCGTGTCCATGGGCGCCATGCTCCCCAGATCGATGTGCAGAGGATCAAGGGGTCGCATCCGCAAGCCAAGGCCGATCTGATCAGCCAGCTGCTGAGCGGCTCACCCTGGATCAGCGGCCGGAAGGGCAACTTGCAGGGGGTTTCAGAATCTAGCGCGCGCCGCATCGGAAGTGGGCTGGAACAGTCCCCTTGCTTTGACCATTTGCAGCGTGATTTGCTCGGTGCCGCGCTTGATCGCGTCTTCCGCAAGAGCTGCCATCAACCCTTGCACGTTGCCGAGGTTTCCCCCGGTGCTGGTGTGGATGGCCAGGGCCATCTCCGGCGAGGAGAGCAGCGAGGGCTTGCGCAAGGGCAGCACCGTTTCGAACCCCGCCAGCAGCGACTGGAACTCCGCGTCGAGTTGCCAAAGCGGCAGCGGCAGCACCTCGAAGCGGCTGGAGTGCTGTGGGTCCGTATGAAGTACACGGACCGCGGCGGCGGTTCCCACCGCAACGATAGGGATTGCCGTCTCATTGCTCAGCAGCTTGATCGCGTTCATCACTTCCCGCTGCTTGAGCGCTGTCCCCGCCAGCATGGAGTGAATCTCGTCGATGAACAGGATGCGCGTCTTGCAGGTCCGCAGCTGGTGAACGACTTGGTAGCGTAGAGCGAGCGCGCTTGAGCTGGGTTTGTAGGGCGCCCAAAAGCGCTCAAGGATCGAGGCGTAGAGCCCTTTCTCGTCGGGGGAAGGGGGCGACTGAGCCACGATCACCGGCTTGACCGGGTCTACGTTCTCGTCCACGTAACCCTCACCCCGCAGCACATTGAAGCGATGCACGATCGTCGACTTGCCGTTGTTGGGTTCGCCAACGAGAAGGTAGTTCTTCGGTCTGATGCGCGGGCCGCTGTCCATGAGGCGACCGAACAGGTCCAGGATGTCCCGGGCCCGCGTGTAGCCGATCCAACGATCGACGCCGAGGAACGCGATCCGGTCCGCATCGGACATCGCCACGAGGTGTCGATAGTTTGGATGGATGTGTGTGAATGACGACAGGTCCTGGGCTTGATCGGCAATCATGCGATGTCCTCAGGCGGGGCCACGAACGCGGCAAGCCCTGCGATGGCTGCTGCCGTAGGGGCGGATACAACTGTCAGAGCGGGTTGAGCGGCATTTTCAGGCGAAGGTGCGCTCTCGGGCCCAGCCGGTGAAGGGGCTTTCGCCAAGGGCTTGTCCACAGTGAGTGCACGCTGATGGTCTCGATTGCGCTGATGCTCACGTCGCGCCTTCTTGGTTTTTTTGGCGCTGTCAGCCACCATTTCCCGCCGCTCGCGAATCGACTGGATGACAACTCGCTCATCGCTCGGGTCGTACCCAAGCTCGGCGACCGCCTCCTTCGCACGTCGGTGCTCCCAGACGCTGAACGAAGGGGCCGAGGCGTCGGCCAGTGGCACCTTGAAGTACACCTTCAGATCGGGATCGAAAAACCAGATCTTGGATACGTCGCGCGGATCCCTGCGGAACAAATGTCTGCGGCCGCGTTCGGTCTCGTCGTCAAGCATGCCGATCCACGGCCGCAGGCAGTCGTCGTAGTAGCGAAGGTTTTCCAACGAGACGCCGTCGTTCTGGATCGTGCGTTCGAACGAGGGCAGGAAGTTCAGCAGGATCTCAGTCCGATCGCCAGGTCGAGGCGGCATGCCTATGCCGCCGGAATCGGCGCTTCCGAAAATCCCCAGCTCCCATTTTCGAAGCGGCGGCATCCCAATGCTGCTGTGGGGCCGGCGGTGGTACTCGTTGCAGATCAGCTTGAGTAGCTGCCGTTCGAACTCTCCAAGCGTCATCACTGCACGTCCTTCGGAGTCGTACTCCTTGCGTTCCGCAATGTTCGCGAAGGTCGTGCCTGGCAGATCGTGGATTTCTCGGAGCAGCGTTCCCTGGACGCGCTCAACATGCCCGCCAAAGTGCGCGAGTCCAACGGGCCGAAACTCCATGTCGATGCCGAACTTCTGCATGGCTCGTTCGAAGTCGCGAGACTGGAATTCCGGACCGTTGTCCGTCACGATCAGCTTTGGACGCCCCCAGATGGGCCACTCGGCATCGACTCCGTGCAGGATGAGCCACTCCTCCTTGGGGCACATCGCCAGGGCCATGCACATGGCCACGGAGGTCCGGGACGGCGGGTCGAACGAGAGGTAGTACCCCATCGCCATGCGCGAGAAGCATTCGATAGCCACCGTCACATAGGGGCGGCCTAGCGGCAACCGGTTCACGTCGTCTACGAGGATGATGTCCACGGGGGTGTGGTCGATTTCGACTCGCGACAGCGGATAGTCGGCGTCAGGCGTCGAGCCGGGTACCGCAAGAAACCGCTTCTTGGCCTTCTCGCGTTGTCCGCGGCGCTTCATCCGCTCGTATTCAGGAATTCGATCGATGCGGGCCTTCAGCGCCTTCTTGCTGGGCGGTGGCATCTTCAGCGCATCGCAGCGAATCTTCACCTCGCTGTAGGTTGCCGTGATCTTCGGTCGCTCATTTGTCAGATAGAAGGTCTGGATCACTTCGTCCAGAACGCGTTCAGCTTCAGCCGAGATGCGTCCACGCCCCTCGCGCCATCCGGCCTTCTGGGGGATGAGCGAGTTTGTCGTGTCCCAATTGCGGAATCGCGCGATCCAACGGTAGAGGGTAGCTGGATCTCTGCCGACTTCCGCCGCCCGCGCGACGACTTCCGCTCTTGTGCATGACCCCGACACCAGGGGTTCAATGGCCTTCATCCGCTCCAGCGCCTGCGCCCAGCGGCCATCCTCGACTTGGGTGACCTCGCCCTGCGGCAGGGCGGGCCCTGCATGATCGACCCGATCGAGCTCTTTGATGAGCAGCACGCGAGCCCGGCCGTTCTCGATGTTGTGTCCCAGCACCGTGTCGAATCCCAACACCTCAGCGATGCGGAAAACGCCCTCAGGATGCTTCACGACCTCGCCGGCGGCAACGGAGAGGAATGCGCCTGCAGGTCTGACGCCGTTGCTGCCGGCAGTCGAGTGCGCGCCGGATTTACTCATGGCCGGGTATCCACAGCTCAGTGTTGTAGGAGAGCCTCAGGTTGATGTCGCAGTCCAGCCGCCGAGTGGCCAGGAGATGCCAGAGATGGCCGATCCCCTCAGCGCGATGGATCTCGGGGTACCTTCTGGACAATAGATCACCGAAGGTGACTACGCCTCGTGCTTCTACGTCCTCGATGATTTCCAGCGACAGCCCTTCGTCGTAGACGAGGTCGTCGTAGCGGCGCAGGAACTTGATGTTCTCCAGCGCCTGACCGCGGATGCGCTCCTCGTCCATGATCGTGAAGCGCCAATCCATCTCGATCGCGTGGCGTCTTGCCGCCTTCCACTTCGTTGACCAGGCGCGCCAGTTCGCCCGCCACTCAGAACGCGGCTTGACCTCGACCAACAGGGATGGCTTCTGCAGGTGAGCTGGCCCGAGCGTGGTCCGGTAGATCACCAGGAAGTCCGGGGTGTACTCGTAGCCCGCCCCGAACGGAATCGTGCACGGTTGAGACTGAATCGCCCCGGATTTCCTAGACACCCGTGAGCCGTTGGGAATGGCGTCGTTCGAACTCGACCGGCGAAGTGTCGCCTGCGGTGCCGTGGCGCCGCTTGGGGTT
>NZ_NIOF01000016.1 GCF_002205645.1 Roseateles aquatilis
GCCTCGATCTTGAATTCTTCTGGGTAGGGTTGCTTGCTTTGCATGGCACCTCCGATTGGGCCTCAGTTTGAGGCTCGAAGGTGTCTACTGGACCCGGGTCGATTCATGCCATGACCTAGGCCAACTCTCTCACCTTCATGGCAATGGCAGTTACCAACTCGGTATTGCCCCTCAGCACGAGGCCCATGAAAGTCTCTTCTGTGGCAGCAACTGTCCCGCTCGGGAAACGGAGCTCAAAGACTTCCATCTCCTGGGAACCTGCCACGGACCAACTACTCGCTCCGACTGTGCCACCAAGCTTCCGGACAGCGTCAACCAATAGACGGCGGAGGTTGGCGTCGAATTCAGCACCTAGGGTGAGTTCCAACATGAGACTTGGGCGTTGGCGGGTTGACGCATTCTGACCTACCAGGGTCCGCTTCCGCTGCAACACAGCCATCCAAGCCACCCGACTCCTTCACAATCAAGGCGCCCCCGCATATTCGATTCCCACCTTTGATCATGGATAAATTCTTGCTGCAGCAGCAGGTGCTGGACCGGCTCGCCGAAGACCTGCTGCAAACTGAACGAGCAGCACGCGCGGCGCATGAAACGGCGACTCACGAAGAATGCATCGCCGAGAACAAGTACGACACCTTGGGTCTCGAAGCCGCCTACCTGGCTACCGGCCAAGCTCGTCGCGCAGAAGCCATCCGTCAGGCGATGGCCGATTGGCGCCAATTCCGCCCGCTTTCTTACGATGCCAGGGTGGGCATAAAGCTCGGCGCGCTGGTCTGCCTGGTCGATTCCGACGACAAGCAGCAACAGCTTTTTCTCGGCCCGGATGGGGGCAGCATGAAGTTGGCGAGCGGCGCTCAGTTCATTCAGGTCATCAGCAGTGAAGCCCCGTTGGGCAGGGCCGTGCTGGGGAAATTCGAAGGTGATCAGGTGTCGATACAGGTCGCTTCGATCCGACAGCAATTCGAGGTGCTGTGGGTTCATTGAGCCGCCTGCAGTCACTGCAAAGACCTTAGCCATGCAAGCATCGACACCGAAACCGACACCGCACACCCCACTCTCCCCCGCAATTCCACAGTTGCCGCGGCTCTACACCTTTCGCCGCTGCCCCTACGCCATGCGTGCACGGATGGCGCTACTGCAAGCCGGGCGAGTCTTCGAAGCGGTGGAGGTCAGCTTGCGCGACAAGCCAGCAAGCTTGCTGGCCTTGTCTCCCAAGGCGACGGTGCCGGTACTGCAGTTGCCCGATGGCAGCGTGATCGAGGAGAGTTGGGACATCATGCGCTGGGCACTGGCGGTACCCGATACGCAGGGCTGGTGGGCGCGGGCGCAGTCTCCTGAGAACCTCGACCTGGTCCAGCGAAATGACGGTAACTTCAAACATCACCTGGACCGCTGGAAGTACCCCCAGCGCTACGCGAATGAGACCCTCGCCCCAGACGAACACCGCGACAGGGCGCTGGATGTGCTTCTGCGGCCGCTGGAGGCACGGCTTCGCAACGCGCCCTTGCTGGGCGGCGCCACCCCTTGCGCCACGGATCTGGCTGTCGTGCCCTTCGTCCGCCAGTTCGCCTCGGTGGAGCGGGAATGGTTTGCAACGCTGGACCTGCCGTCGGTACGGTCATGGCTGAACGGCTGGCTCGTCAACCCACTATTCGCTGCTTGCATGTACAAGTTGCCCGCTAGCGCTGCTGTGAAGCCACCTTCAATCCCAATGAAATGAAGATCACGCCGATCACCTTCCCTTGCCACCGACTGAACCTGCTCAGGCTCTTGAGCATCCGTCCAAGTGGCTTGACCGATAGAGCCAACAGAGTGGTGTAGACGGAGCTAAGGATGACGAAGATCAGCCCCAACACCATGAACTGCACGAGGCTCGATCCTTTCTCGGGATGTACGAATTGGGGGAGGAAGGCGAGAAAGAACAGCGCGGTCTTCGGGTTCAGAACTTCGGCCGGAATGGCCTCCAGGAATGCGCGACCAGGTGCGACGGACGTCGTCTTGGGGAGCGAAGGATCTGTGGGTTTCTCCATGAACGCTCGCACGCCGAGGTAGATCAGGTACGCCGCACCCACGTACTTCACCACGCTGAACGCGAATGCCGATGTCATGAGGAGCGCAGACAAGCCAACCGCGGCGAAAACGGTGTGAATGAAGTCGCCGGCGGCAACGCCAAGTCCGGTCGCGATTCCGGCCTGCCGTCCACCTTCTACGGTTCTGCTGAAAACAAGCAGAACGGCGGGGCCTGGTATCAGGAAAAGGCCGAGCACGATGGCGACATATCCGGCAAGCTCGTAGAGATCAAACATCTCGACTCCTGGTCGAAGGGATGACGAACATTCTGCATGACTGGGCCTTTTCCCTTCCGCCACATAGCGGCCACAGGCTCAGGTCCAGGAACGGAGCCCGCCTTCCGTTTTCAAGCAGCTCAAGTCGGCCCGAACGAGTCAGCTCGGCCTAGTCTTCATACTTGCTGCACGGAAAGAGCCTCATGCGACATTCGCGAAAGCGGTCATCGCGATGTGCTCCAGGAGGTCTCGGATTCGCGACCAATCGACGCCCCTACGGCGAGGCGCGGAGCAACTGCAGCTCGGTCAGCCGTTCCACGCCTCGATGGACGGCGCCGGTCTTGTACTTGAAGTCCCCGGACCGGGACGTCCATCGCAACCGTGAGCCGTCTCGCAGATGGAAGGTGAATCGGTGGCGTCGGGACATGAACGCCCATCGCAGTCCATAACCGACCGCCAGGGACAGGAGGCCGATCTGAATCGTGGTCCTCGGCTCCAGATCGTTCCAGTAGTGGATCAGGTAGTAGAGGATGCCGGCCAGCAGGAGCAGCGTCGCGATCCCCATGGCGATTTTCAGGGGTGCCAACCTGGCGTCGTACCGCGCATGCGAGACCCGGTCCCAAGGCACGACCTCGATCTTGTAAGGCGTCTTGATCGAGAGATTCCTTCGCACCACCATCAGGCCCTTCGATCCGAGGCTCGCCACTTGGCCAATGTGATAAGCGTAGTCGTCGGGCGACGTGAACATCGCGAACGTCTCATCCCTCTCTGGCTGATTCCCATCCATCCCTGTTGCCCATTCTTCGATCTGGTGATTCTTCCAACGTCAATCGCGAGGAACTCATTTGCGGCCCTCTTCGCGCAAGGACGCAAGCTTGCAACTGTGTCGCCACACCGTCTTCCGCGGGCCCTACTTCGCTGGACGTCTCCGGCCAGCGATCAAGTCCACAGAAGATGCAGGACGCGACTACGCGCATTTGCAGGTTGCGAGTTCCGCTTCAGGAAGGTGACCTAGGAGAAAGGCGACCCAAAGAGGGGCAAGCTAAAGGGGGTGGAGAGGCCCTGTTCACAAGCGACCAGCAGCGAGCGATCAATCCAGGCTCTTGCACTGGCAGGTCGCCTCAGGAGGAGTGTTCAGCTGGTGCAGCACCTGGAGCGCGAGGGCACCCTTTCCCCACCCTGTGCCTCGGTTGTGCCGCGACAGGTTCTGCTTGCCGGTGACGTCCTTCCACTCTGCAATCCCTTCGACGTGGGCGTGCGAAGGATCCGTCTCAATCTCGAACTCGATGAAGATCTCGTCAGCCGTCAAGAGGAGTCCGAATAGACGCGACGTTCCAGGGAAGTCGATGTCCAGATCGACAATGATCGCGCGTCTGCAATCGACGCCTCGCCCTTCAGCCACATCAAGTAGGGCTCCGGGCCAGCGTGTCGCGCGCCAGTAGACCGCCTCGGCCCGAATCGAGGCTTCAACTGAAGCATTCTGCTGCTGGACATTTCTCTGCCTCAAGAAGTTGGGCTCCTGCTCAACGGCCCTGCGCCAGGAACGCCATCCGAGCCCCCCGGTGTCCGGGTCGATCAATTCCCGCGACTCGCCGCGAATGCCGAAGCACCCGCGTCAGGCGTAGGTGTTGATGTTCCGCCCGAGACTGCCTTCAGTGGCCAGGGCGGGCGGCTGCGGCAAGGCCGCGAGCAGCGCGATCGCGCCGGCTTCCTGGACGTCCATGGCCTTGCGGAGCACCAGCAAGCTGGCGGCATTGCCGACCGTGCCAGGCGCTCCGTTGGAGGCACTGCTGACCGCCGAGGCGACGCTGGGTGAGTTGGTGATGTCCATCTTCGCCATATCGGCGTCTACGGCGCCGGCTTGAGGCCCGGCTTCGAAAATCGTGGGCGGGCGCAGGCCACGCACCTGGCGCAGTCGCGTGTCGGCGCGGCGCTACTCCTCGTCGACCCCGATCACCTGCTCCGCCGCCCGCAGGTACGCCAGCGCCGCCTCTGGGTTGCGCGAGCCACGCGCCACCTCCTCCAGCGAGCCCGCACGGCGCAGCGCCTTGTTGAGCTCCGGGACCTCGTCGCCCAGCGCGCGGGCGGCCTCGAGCGCCAGCATCAGATCGAGCAGCCCACCGCGCTTCGGGCGCGAGACGTCGGGACACAGCCACCGCATCAGCGCCGGCTGCGTGCGTAGCGCGTCGGCCAGCGCGAGGGCCTCGCGATCGCGCAGCGGAGCGAGGTGGCCTGTGCCGTGCAAGAGCATCGGCGCCATCGCGCGCAGGAAGCGCGACGGCAGATTGGCGTAGAGGTCGCGCAGCAGCGTCGCGGCCTCGTGCAGTTGAAGGCGGATCGCCGCGCGCGCCACCGGGAGCATCGTCGGATCCTTCTCGACCTCATAGCGCCACACGCAAGCGGCGGCGAGGTAAAGCGCGGCGAGCGCATCGCCCAGGCGTGCCGACAGCAACTCCATGCGCTTGAGCTTGCCGCCGAGCAGACCCATCGCGAGGTCGGCGGTGAGCGCATAGCGGGCCGACAGCGAGGTGAGGAGCCGAGCCTCGGCGCGCAGGTCGGCCGGCGGGTGCCCGCGCACCGGCGCATGCGCCAGACTGCGCCAGAGGTTGCGCATCACATGACCGACGTGGCCGACGAGCGCGCGGCCGAGTCGCTCGGGGTCCTGCGCCTGCACCGCCCCCATTTCCTCCAGCACGAAGGGGTGGCAGCGCGTCGCGCCCTGGCCGAAGATGATCAGTGCCCGCGACAGCAGGTTGGCGCCTTCCACCGTGATGGCGATCGGCGCATGGCGGTACGCCACGCCCAACAGGTTGCGCGGCCCGGCGATGATGCCCTTCCCTCCCAGCACGTCCATGCCGTCGTTGACCGCGCGGCGGCCCGCCTCGGTGAGCTGCACCTTGAGGATGGCGCTGGCGACGCTGGGACGCTCGCCGGCGTCCAGCGCCGCGGCGGTGTAGCGCCGGGCGGCGTCGGTGGCGTAGAGCCGCGCGGCCATCTGCGCGGTGATGCCCGCGATGGCGTGGAAGCGTCCGATGGGCAGGCCGAACTGCTCGCGCACCTGGCCATAGCCGTTGACCACGAACAGCGCCGTCTGCTGCATCGCAGCGCCCATCGCCGGCAGCGAAATCGCGCGGCCGGCGGCCAGGCACTCCATCAGCATGCGCCAGCCCTGACCGACCCGCTCCTCGCCGCCGATCACCCAGTCCATGGGCACGAAGACGTCGTCCCCGCGGATCGGGCCGTTCATGAAGGCAGAGTCCATCGGACGGTGGCGGTGCCCGATCTCCATGCCGGGCGTGGGCACGGGCAGCAGCGCGCAGGTGATGCCCAGCTCCTGCTGGCCGGCGGGCCGCGACGGATCCACCGCCTGGAAGGCCAGGCCCACCACGCTCGCCACCGGCGCGAGCGTGATGTAGCGCTTGTCGAAACGCACGCTGAATCCACGCACCCTGCGGCCGTCGATGTCGCGCTCGGTGAGCACGCCGCGGTCGGGGATGGCAGCGGCATCCGAGCCGGCATGCGGCGAGGTGAGACCGAAGCACGGCAACTCGCGGCCGTCGGCCAGGCGCGGCAGGTAGTGTTGCTGCTGGGCCGGCGTGCCGTAGCGCAGCAGCAGTTCGGCCGGGCCCAGCGAGTTGGGCACCATCACCGTCACCGCGCAGGCGGTGTTGACGGTGGCGATGCGGGTCACCACCTCGGCATGCGCGTAATGGCCGAAGCCCAGGCCGCCATGTTCCTTGGGGATGATCATTCCGAAGAAGCGCTGCTCGCGCAGGTAGCGCCACACCTCCGGCGGCAGGTCGCCGGCCTTGTCGATGGCGTGGTCGTCGAGCATGCCGATGAGCGTGTTCACCTCGTGGTCGAGGAAATGGCGCTCCTCGTCGGTGAGGCGATTGGGCCCCCGTGCGATCAACGCGTCGAAGTCGGGCTGGCCGGCGAAAAGCTGCCCCTCGAAGCCCACCGTGCCGGCTTCGAGCGCCGCCCGTTCGGTGTCGCCCATCGCGGGCAAGGCCTTGGAAAAGGGCGTCATCGCCAGACGCCCGATGAGTCGGTGAAGTCCCATGCGACTAGCCTAGGTCCGCGCGCCCGGCGACGACGTCAGCCCGGAGCGCAGGCGCGCGTAGGACGCGAGGCAGCGATGGACCTGCCCGGCGGCCCGGACGCCGGCCGTTCCCAGGTTGAGGCGCCCACACCGCCACGGCCTCCCGGCAGACGCGCCATGCGGCGGCCGGGGCCGCTTGCCCGCCGGACCGCATGTGCTTATGCGCGCTTGTGCTTGGCGCCCAAGGCACACCGCGTGCCATCCTCGCCGCATCCAAGGAGAACCGCCCCATGTCCGAGCGAGAAGCCCATCACCCGATCGATCCGCAGTTCCTGACCCGCTGGTCGCCACGCGCCTTCACCGGCGAGCCGCTGGACAGCCCCACCTTGCACAGCTTCCTGGAGGCGGCGCGCTGGGCGCCGTCGGGCTACAACGCGCAGCCGTGGCGCTTCGTGTATGCGCTGGCCGGCACGCCGGCATGGACACCGCTGTTCGAGACGCTCAGCAGCACCAACCAGAGCTGGGCGCATCGCGCGTCGGCGCTGGTGCTGGTGGTGTCTCAGCAGCGCTGGCTGCCGCCGGGCAAGTCCGTGCTGGAGCCGAATCACACGCATGCCTTCGACAGCGGCGCTGCCTGGGCCTTCCTGGCGCTGCAGGCGTCGATCGCGGGCTGGCACGCCCACAGCATCGGCGGCTTCGACCGCGAGCGCGCCCGCGCGGCGCTGGCCATCCCCGAGGACTACTCGCCGCAAGTGGTGATCGCGCTGGGCCGGCGTGGCGATCCGTCGGTGCTGCCCGACGCGCTGAAGGCGCGAGAGCAGCCGAACTCACGCCTGCCGCTGAGCGCCCTGGCGGCCGAGGGGAGCTTCCCCTTCGATTGAGCGCCGCGCTGGCCGATCGGTGGATCGAAGCACGGCGACAGCTCAGCGTTCCGCCGGGCACTCCCGGCCACGCGCGCGCAGGTCCGCGCAGTACGCGGCGCGCGACTCCCGACGATCCGCGCTGCGCGAGATCCGGTCCCCTTCCGAGGGGTCGGCGGCGCTGTGCATCGATTCCGCGCGACGGCGCGCATCCGCCCCGCCGCTCAGGCTGCTCTGCGCATCCTGCGCGTCACGGCTGATCTTCCAGTCGGCGGCGGTGTAACGGCCCTGCCCCTTCTGGCACTGCCGCGCGCGGCGGATCTCGTCCTGCATGAAGGACTTCGCCTCGCGGCTCAGGCTGATCGAGCTGGCGCGGGTCTCCATGCCGGCGATGTCGCGGTCCGTCGGGCAGACGTTCTGGGATGCCGCGGGGCCGGCGCCGGCCTGCTGCATTCTTTCCATCTGCGACTGCGCCGCAGCGGCGGCGGCCTCGTCCTTCGACCGGGCGATGGCCGCCCGATCAGCGGACGCGTCGAGCGAGTTGGCCTGCAATGCGGCGGGATTCAGGGCCTCGCCCTTGGCTTCGCATTTGCGGTCCGAATACACCGTCTTTCCATTCACCTCGCACTTCCAGACTTGCGCCTGGACACCGGCGGCGGCGAGGAGAAGGCCGAGGGGGATCAAGAGTCGCATTATTGTCTTTCCCTTTGAGAACGCACGCGATGCAACGCGCCCGCGCCGAGCTGCGTTGACCCGCGCCGGGTCTGCGGAATTCCCAGGCCCGCGCAGGCGCCAGGCGCCCTTAGCCTATCACCCGGCCTCAACGATCCCCATCGGTTGGCGCCAGCCCTTCACATTGACGGGTCTTCCAATACGGCCACGCCCAGCGCCCCATGCCCTGCCCCGCCACGCGGGCTCCTCGGCCGCGGATGGACGCTCGGTGTCGTCAATCGACCATTGACCATCAATGACAGGTCGTTCCACGAGGGGTGCTGCGTCCCCACCTCGACGTACCAGTCCTTGAGCTGACGGGAACGATCGGCGGCGTCCCGCCGCCTCGCGCCAGTTGCCACTTCAGCCAGGATGTCGCGTCGCCGTCGCCGGCCCGTCACTTCGCTAGCACCGCGCCTGACGCGGCGCAAGACGGTCGAGCCGAGCCCCCAGCGCGGACCGAACGCACTGGGGATCCCGCACGATGCCCTCAACTGACGGCATCTCCCACCGCCTAGAAAGGGGCTAGCAATGAGCGCACACGGACTTCTGGATCAACTGTTGAGGTCCGGCCGGGACCTGCTGGAGGGCCGCGCCGGCTCGACGGGCAAAGGGGGCCTGGGCGGCTTGGGCGGCACGCTCGGCGGGCTGGGCAATCTCGGCGGCCTCGGGAAGATCGGAGCCGGCGCGGGCGCGGCGGGCGTCCTGGGCGCCCTGCTGGGCAGCAAGCGCGGCCGGAGCTACGGGGGCAAGGCGCTGAAGTACGGCAGCATCGCCGCGCTGGGCCTGATGGCCTACAAGGCTTACACCGCCTGGCAGGCACAGCAGCAGGCGCAAGGCCGACAGCCTGCGCCCGGATCGACGACGCCATCGTCGGCGCCGGCCGCCTTGACCGCGGAACCGCGCACCCTCGACCGCGTCCCGCAGGCCGAGGCCGAGCAGCACAGCCGTGCCGTGCTGCTGGCGATGATCGCGGCGGCCAAGGCCGACGGCCACCTGGACGATCGCGAGCGGGAGTTGATCGAGCAGGAACTGGGCCGCCTGGAAGGCGATGCCACCCTGCATCGCTGGCATGAGGAAGAGTTGCGCCGACCGCTCGATCCGGCCGCCGTCGCGAAGGCCGCCGCGACCCCGGAAATCGCGGCCGAGATGTACCTCGCCAGCCTGCTGATGGTCGACGAGACCAGCTTCATGGAGCGCGCCTACCTCGACGAACTGGCCCGGCAGTTGCGACTGCCCGAAGGGCTGAAGGCGCAACTGGAGGCTCAGGCGCTGGCGGCGGGCTGAACGGGTTCTGCGCTCCTGGCCCGACCGGGCCGCAAGCGCCGACGGGGCTCGCCCGGTCGGCGCTTTTCATTTGGACATCCCCTGGAGGCGCCACGGCTCATCCGCCATTGACGCACCTCACACCGTCGCGCCGCTGCTTCGTCGCCCGGCGCTGGAGAGGCCCCGGGTCGATGACGACACTCCATCCATCGACACAGCCCACCCCTTCAGGAGATCGACATGAACACCACCAGCCGCCTTGCCCTCGCTTCCGCCACCCACACCACCGCCAAGGCTGTCGTCTTCGGCGTGCTGGCCTCGATGGCCCTGGTGATCGGCATCGCCCACGCTCAAGGCCAGCGCGAGCTGCGCGCCTCGATCGTCACGCTGGACCCGGTGGTCATCTCCGTCAAGCGCGAGCAACTGCCCACCGTCTACATCACCGGCCGCCGTGACGCCTCCGTCGACGGCAGCCAAGTCGCCTCGATCCAGTGAGCCCCCACGGTTGCGCTGTATCGACGGAGCGATCCGCGTACTGACGACCCTCGGTTCGCTCCCAAGCAAAACGCCCGGCTCAGGCCGGGCGTTTTGCTTTTGACTCGCCATCACGGCGGCGTCAGGCGGCGCTTCACTGCATCCGCAGTTGCCTCGCTGATTCCTCATCCCGCGCGTTGTCGATCTCCCGAATCACTTCGCCCAGATCGACCGGCCCGGTCGGTTTCTTGAAGTGGCCGGTCAGCGGCGTGTCCGTCTGGAGCGCCCCTCGCTCGTACAACGCCCAGATCTCGGGCCCGTAGTCGGTGCTGAGCAGATCCGGCGCGAAACCGCCGAAGAAGTCGCGCAGGTTGGCCACGTCGCGCAGCAGCATGCGCTTGGCGTGGTTGTTGCCCGCCGCGTCGACGGCCTGCGGCAGGTCGATGATCACCGGACCATCGCCGGCCAGCAGGATGTTGAACTCGGACAGATCGCCATGGACCACGCCGGCGCAAAGCATGCGAACCACCTCGACCAGCAGGGTCTGGTGATGCGTGCGCGCCTCCTCGGCCGTGAACATCACGTCGTTGAGGCGAGGCGCCGCGTCACCGTTCTCGTCGGCCACCAGCTCCATCAACAGCACCCCGTCCATGAAGTTGAACGGCGTGGGCACACGCACGCCGGCCGCGGCCAGGCGATACAACGCATCGACCTCGGCGCTCTGCCAGGCGGCCTCCTGCGCCTGCCGGCCGAACTTCGTGCCCTTGGCCATGGCCCGTGCCTGCCGGCTGTTCTTGGTCTTGCGGTTCTCGGTGTAGTCCACCGCCTGCCTGAAGCTGCGCTGCGTGGCCTCCTTGTAGACCTTGGCGCAGCGTGTCTCGTCGCCGCACCGCACGACGTAGACCAGCGCTTCCTTGCCGCTCATCAGCTGACGCACCACCGTGTCGATCAGGCCTTCCTCGAGCAGGGGCTGGAGTCGCGGGGGCGTCTTCATCGGAACCTGGGGCGGTGGCGCGCGAACGCGGGCTCGCCGGACCTCATGACCGCGGCCTCTGGAACTCGTTCTCGACCCACGCGGCGGCGCTCGCCTCGTTGAGCCGGAAACCGGCCGCGACACGCACCTGCGCGATCTGCTCGCCCGCCTCGTCCCGGGCGGTCAGCAACGCATACGGGTTGTCGTCGTCGGGCACGATGTCCAGCAGGACCTGGAGGCGCCCAGCGGGCGTGTCCAATTTGAGGCTCTTGTGCAGCTGCGCATGCAACTGCTGCTCGTGACGGCGCAGCACCTCGGAGGCCGTCTTCACCAGCGTGTGGAAGGCCGGGGCGTCCAGCGGCTTGGGGTTCTTCTTGTCCCGCCCCATCGTCCAGGGGCCCACCAGCGCGGGTTCGGTCTCGCCGGCCAGGGTCATGGCCACGGCCCAGCCGTCGTCGTCCTCGTTCTTGATCACCCGCGCCGTCCAGCGCTCGTCACGCCACAGCCGCGGCTCCTGAATGATGGTCGGTTCTTCTTCGGAAAAATTCGTGCTCATCGGAAGAAGGTATCACGTCGGCGAGCCAGGGGGACCATGCTGCCCATGCCGCGCTGTCACTCCCAGGTCTTGCGCCATGAACAGACTGTTGCATTCCCGGGCACAGGCTCTCTTCGCACGATCTCCTCCCATGACCGATCCCACTCCCCAGTCCGTCGACCAGGACGCCAACGACCGTCCGTCCCCTCTTCTCGCGGACCGCCGCGCGGTGCTTCGCGGCGCCGCCGGACTCTCCGCGCTGGCCGCCGGCGCCGGCCTGATGGATGGCGCGCAGGCCGCGCCCGGACCGGTCACCAGCTTCGCCATCGCGGTGCTGCCGGACACGCAGTTCTATTCACGCTACGCGACCACCGACGAAGGCCAGCAGTTCCAGAATCGCTACGGCTCCACGCCCTACGCCGCGCAGACGGGCTGGATCGCGACCAACGCCAGCACCTACAACATCCCCTTCGTCATCCACCTGGGCGACGTGGTCGACCAGCAGGGCAAGCCGAATCAATGGCGTGTCGCCGATGCCGCGATGCAGCTGCTGGAGAACGCCGGGGTGCCCTACTCCATCCTGGCGGGCAACCATGACGTGATCACCGATTACGACTATCACGTCCCCGCCGACCAGAACGCCGGCACCGACGCGCAGCGCAATCTCGCGGCGGAGCCCTACCTGCAGTGGTTCCCCGCCAGCCGCGCCGCACGCCAACGCACCTTCCGCGAGCGCGACAGCTCCGCCTTCCACGAGTACCACGTCTTCAGCGCGCACGGTGTGCAGTTCATGGTGCTGTCGCTGTCGTGGCGCATCTCGAATGCCGGCATCGCCTGGGCGCGCGACGTGTTGCGCCGCAACCCGACGCTGCCGGTGATCGTGGCCAATCATCAGTTGCTCAACATCGCGACCGACGGCAGCAGCCCGCTCGAGACCGACTACGGCCGCATGCTGTGGGACCAGCTGATCGTGGACAACGATCAGATCTTCATGACGCTCAACGGCCACCACCACGGCGCCGCCTACCTGCGCAAGTTCAACAACTTCGGCAACGAAGTCCACCAGATGGTGGTCGACTATCAGATGGACTACCAGGGCGGCAACGCGATGATGCGGCTGTGCGAGGTGGACCTGGGCAACAACAGGATCGACGTGATGTCGTTCTCGCCGTGGGTCATCGCCAAGCCGGCGGCCACGCTGACGCAGTTCGACTTCGCCGAGCTGACGGCCCCGAACCAGCGCTTCACCATCAACATCAACTTCAAGAAGCGCTTCGCCGGCTTCATGCGCTGGAAACCGACGCTGTCGACCACCGGCACGGCCATCCTGCCGCGCGTGCGCGCGAACCTGCTGGCCGGCTACCAGGAGCCGACACCCGTGGTCATGCGTCCGCCGGTCGACGCCGCCGACTTCCCGCTGATCGCCGGCGACGACAACTACGCCCACTGGCGGGCGCCGGCCGGCATCGCCGACGGCCAGATCGTGCAGGTCGGCGAGGCGATGCCCAACATCACCACCAGCGGCCAGCACGTCGGGCAGCACATGTTCCGCGTCGCGCCCAGCGGCGCGGCTCAGCTCGGGGACGTCGTCTGGTCCACCGACAAGCACCGCCTGTCGTCCGCGCCGGGCAGCGTGCGCTTCCTCAACACCGACAAGACGGTCGGCCGATTGAACGCCTTCCTCACGGCGATGGGCGCCTCGGTCAACAACCGCAGCTTCTGGAACGGCTACACCATCGAGACCTTCGTCAAGATCCCGGACAACTGGGATGCCACCAAGCACCGCTGGGGCAACCTGCTGGGACGGGTCGGTCGTCGCGGCAACGTGCCGGGCGGCTACCGCGGCGGGGATCCGGAAGCCTCCAGCGTCCTCTTCGCGGTGTCCAACCTGCGCGAGATCCAATGGGAGGTCGTGCCGGCGTCCAACGCCCAGTACGCGCAGACCGCCTGGTCGGGCGAGATCATCCGCGGCACCTGGTACCACATCGCCATCGTCAACGACCCGTCCACGCGCACGACCACGCTGTACATCGACGGCGCCCCGGTGCTGCGCAACGTGGCCAACGCGGCCACCGGCGCGCGCTCGATGAGCGTCAACAACCCCTGGATCATCGGCGCGGGCTGGTGGGATACGGTCCTGGACGACGGCTTCTACGGCTGGCTCGGCGAGCTGCGCCTCGTCGGCCGCCCGCTGCCGTCGACCCAGTGGCTGACCGCGCGTCGCGCCTGAACCAGCCGACGACACCTCCGACTTTCTGAATCACGGGCAGGCGCCCCGGCGTGGACGCCTGCCTCCTCGACTTCCTCCTGGAGCCACTTCATGTCCCTTCACCTCCTCATCGCCGCCGCCGTCGCGGCCTGCCTGATCGGCGCCTCCGCGCAAGCCGCGCCGGTCCAGGCCACCGGCGGCATCTTCGACGGCAACGGTTATGGCACCCGCTATGTCGGCCCCGGCGGCACGGTCCCGCTGACCAACCAGGCGCTCGGACAAGTCGTCGACGGCGGCAACGGCGCCTTCGATGCCTTCGGTTTCTACAACGCCGGCACGTCGGGCCTGTCGCAGATGCGGCAGGTGGACCTGCTGAGCGGCAACGTCTACCGCTTCTTCGACACCTTCACCAACAACGGCGTCCAGTCGATCAGCACGCGGCTGAACTTCTTCGGCAACCTCGGCTCCGATGGCGACGAACTCATCAGCGACGACCGGAGCGGCCTGATCGTCAGCTGCGAGGACGACGGCACGGGGGTCTGCGGCTACGACCCGGTGCTGGCGCTGGTGTCGGGCAACAACGGCCTGGGCCAGGCGTCGATCACGCCGGACCGGTACAACGTCGGCTTCCTCGTCAACATCGCCCCGGGCCAGAGCCTGAGCCTGCTGAACTTCGCGTTCCTGTCCAGCGACGAGTCGGGGCCGACGGCGCAGGACGTCGCGCTGGCGCAGTCCACCGGCCTGGCGCTGCTGCAGGCGCCGCGTGTCGAGGGGCTGAGCAGCGCCCAGCTCGCGACCGTGGCCAACTTCAACATGACGGTGCCGGAGCCGTCGAGCTGGGCCCTGCTGTTGACGGGCATCGTGGTGCTGGGGTGGCAGAAGCGCCGTCGCGGCGCCGGCATTCGCCCGCGCGGTCTGGCGCTGGCTTGACCCTCGACCGCGCCGCGCCCTCGGGGCGCGGTGGGTCGTCGCCGCGGCGCCCTATGTCTGCGACGGATGCCGCTCCGTCCGTCCATCCGCATGACGGGCGAAGCGGCCCTCCTCGTCGCCGTGCACGGGCGCGGTATCCGGCCAGGGCCAGCCGCCGAACTCGGTGCGGCGGTAATCGTCGAATGCCTGCCGCAGCTCCTGCTCGGTGTTCATGACGAAGGGGCCGTACTGCGCCACCGGCTCGCCGATGGGTCGGCCCTGCAGCATCAGCAGCTCGCCGGGCTCGTCGCCATTGGTCAGGGTGACGGTGGCGCCGGCTCGCACCTCGATGGCCGAGCCGACGGGCACGGATTGCCCGTCGATCGTGATCCGCGAGCCCGCGAAGAAGTACAGCTTGCGGCGCGTGCCCTCCCCCGTCGCCGCCGGCAGCACCCATTGCGCGCCGGGCTCCATGCGCAACGTCCACATGGCCAGATCCGAATGCAGGCGCGACGCCCACGAATCCGGCGGCGGCGCCAGCGGCTTGATCACGCCGCCACCGCCGTTGCCCGCGGCGGGAAGATCGCCCGCGACGATCACCACCTCGGTGGCGCGTCCCGTTTCATCGACGAAGGTGCGCCGCGGGATGTCCTGCGACCAGAACATCGTGAAATGCGGATCGACCATCTTGCTGTCCGCGGGCAGGTTGAGCCAGATCTGGAACAGCTCCAGCGCATTCGGCCGATCGGTCTGCAGCAGGGGGAACATCTCCGCGTGGACGATGCCCTTGCCGGCCGTCAGCCACTGCACGTCGCCGCCCCCGAAACGCGCGCCGGCGCCGAGCGAGTCGGAATGGTCGATGCGCCCCTTGCGCACGATCGTCACCGTCTCGAAACCGCGGTGAGGATGGGCGGGGAAGCCCGGTACCTGCTGGCCGTGATACATGCTCCAGCCGTCCTTGCGCGAGAAGTCGGAGCCCATCTGCCGGCCCGACAGCAGTGAGGCATCCGGCCCGTAGCGGCCGTTGCCGGGAGGGTAGGCGTCGTCGTGATGGACGCAGAACAGGAACGGATCCAGCGTCTCCCAGGGCATGCCCAGCGGCTGGATGGCGACGATGGTGGAGTCGGTCGGGGCGTTGGCGGTCATGGTTGATTTCCCAAGTTCCCCGCCACCCTAACCCGATCTGGCAGCCCTTGTGGGGGACCGGCCTTTTTTTGCCGGCCTGTCGCGCAGCGACGCCTACTCTCGCATCTCAGGCTGCCGGCGCACGGCCGGTCCGGACGCGGTGACCGGGCCGAGATGGACACGCGTGTCGATCCGCGCATCGGGAAGGTCCCATGGCCCGCCGCTCAAGGGCGTCGGCCCGCAGCCCTTGGCCCGCAGACAGGCCCAGGTCTCGCCCGCGCCGCCGCCCAGCCCGATGACATGGACCGGCCCGCGCGACGCCAGCACGTCCCCCATGGAGGGCGCGCCGATCATGTCCCGGTGCGTCTTCGATCCGACCACGGTGTGGAAGGTGCCAGCGAACACCACGGCGACATGCGTGGGATGACGTTGCAGCGCGGCGGTGACGCTGTCCGCCATGTCCAGGTCTTCCTGTGCCTGCAAGGCGTTGTCGTCCAACCTGGGCACCGAAGCCGAGCTGTCAGGCACTTCGAACCGTGGCGGCTTGCGCATCATCACCAGCTCAACCGGCTGACCGGTCTGGCGCCATTGCCGCAACTGATCCAGCAATCTGAACACGGCCTGACTGCTACGACCGTCCTGCATCGCCATGTTCCAGCCGCGCTGCCCGAGCAGCGCGCGGACATCGGCGGCGGTACCGGCGGAGGCGAGGAAACGCTCCGTCGATACCTGCTCGGCATCGGCGCGTTCCAGGGCCACGATCACGGGGCGATGCTGAGCCAACAGGCCGCAGACCAGGCGCGCGACGAACGCGGGCGCCTGCTCGTTGCCATGGGTCTCGCCGACGAGGATGGTCCGCTCGGTGATGCGCTCCAGCTTGAGTTGCGCGTCGACTTCGCAGGCCGGGCTGGCCGCGTGGACCCGCGCCGTCAGGAGGCCAAGCGCCGCGGCGCAGAGCGTCTTCAACAGGGGGCTCATCCCAGAGCCCCAGTCATTGGGCTTTGATCGGGCATCACCCCTCAGCCCGAATGCGCCAGCGACAAGCCGCCCTTGCCATCGGGCAGCCAGACTTCCGCGTTGTCGGAACTGGCGTCGAGGAACCCGACGCCATGTTTGGCCGCGAGTCTGAATGTGGCCTCATGGGCTTGCTCGGCCAGGGACCATGCGAACGCGGCGTAGATGACGACCTTTCCAACGCTGTAATCGGTGACGGATGTGTCGTCCTCCGGAATATCTTCAGAGGCGTGGGGGCCGTTCATCGCCGGATAGGACTGGATCATGTCAAGGAACCACGCGCGAAGCGGTGACGTGGAAACTTCGGGGTCGTCGTATGAATGATCCTCGCCCCACTCGGCTTGTTCTTGGTACCACGCCAGGAATGCGTCCCGATCCTTCGGGGCTGGGTCCGGGTCAAAGACCATCAGGTCGTCGCTCATTGCGCTGATCTCTCCATGGCGGGGTGTCGATGTGTGCGGGAGTGTCGCACCCCGCGTCTCGAAATCTCGACACGCCCACTTCGACGGTCCGGAAGAGCGAGCCGGAGAGAATCCGTCCTCGCTTCTCGTCGATGGGGTCGCGGTTCATGGCGGCGGACACGTCCGGTCGTCGAGGATGACAAGGCCGCCCACGAAGAGCGCGCGCGTCGATGCAAGTGATAGCCGAGCCGCACGGCTCGCACGATCAAGCGTCGGCCACCTCAGCCGTACACCGCGCGCCGCAGGTCCCGGTGCAGGGCCTCGTCGAACGGCATCTTCTGGACGAAGAACACCACCGCGAGTCGATTGGCCGGGTCCACCCAGAACAGCGTGGATGCCGCCCCACCCCAGGAGAACTCGCCCACCGCGCCGGGCGCCTCGTCCGCCGCGGCAGGCGCCGTGCGCACCGAGCCGCCGAAGCCGAACCCGACGTTGGGGTTGGCATGGAAGTGCCGCTGCGTGATGGCCGGGTCGAGGTGATCGACGAGCATCAGGCGCACGGTCGCGGGCCGCAACACGCGCACGCCGTCGAGCGTGCCTTCGTTCAGCAGCATGCGCGCGAAGCGGAGGTAGTCGTCGATGGGCGCGATCAGCCCCGCGCCTCCGGACGCGAACGTGAATGGCAGGTCGGGTTCGCGCCGGGGTGGCTGGCCGTCGGGGAACTGGTAGGTGGCGGCCATCCGGTCCTTCAGCGCGGCGGGTTGCGTCCAGTCCGTCTCTCGCATGCCCAACGGCCGCAGGATGTGGCGACGCACATGCGCATCGAAGGGCTCGCCCGCCAGCACCTCCACCAACCGGGCCACGATGTCGGTCGATGTGCCGTAGTGCCAGGCGGTGCCTGGCTCGTGGCGCAGCGGCAGCGCGGCCACCGCGCGGCTGAACGCGGCAAGGTCGGGCGATGTCGCCAACGGGTCCGCCGCGCGGAACGCTCGATCGGCCGGGCCGTCCAACATCGCGTACGTCAGGCCGGCGGTATGCAGCAGCACGTCGCGCACGAGGATGGGCCGCTCCGCCGGTCGCTCGCCAGCGCCGTCGTCGGCATGGACCCGCATGGCCTTGAACTCCGGCAGGTAGAGCGCGAGCGGATCTTCCAGCCGGAAGCGGCCCGCGTCCCACAGGCGCATCAACGCGACCGACGCCACCGGCTTGGTCATGGACCAGATGCGCGCCAGCGTGTCGCGGGCCATCGGCCGCCGGGCTTCCCGGTCGGCCAGGCCGAAGGCGCCGAAGTAGCGTTCGGCGCCGCCTTGCCAAACCACCGCCGACACCCCCGCGACGCGGCCCTCCGCCACCATGCGCTGCAGCGTCTGCTCGATGCGTCGGGCGGAGAGCGCCGAAGTGGAGGCGCCGGTTTGAAGGCGAACGTCATTGGGCGCCGCCGTGGCGGCGGCCAGGGCGGGTGCCGCCAATGCCATCCCAAGGACGTGGCGACGGGAAGGAGCTTGCGTCATGCCCGCATGCTAGGGGCGTACCTCGATGTAATCAGCGACCTGGGCGGACCGGCGCTTCAGGGGTATCCCTCGATCCAGCGCAGTCCGGGGATGTCGGTCCAGCCCGATGCGCAAGCCTCTCGCGGGCGGCCTTCACCGATAGGCATAGAACAGCGCCGCGAAGAAGTGGCAGACGCTGCCGCCCAGCACGAACAGGTGCCAGACGAAATGCGCGTAACGCAGCTTGTTGTCCAGCAGGAAGACGACCGCGCCCAGCGTGTAGCTCAACCCGCCCGCCACCAGCAGCGCGAGCCCCGGACCCGGCGTGTTCTCCACCAGCGGGCCGATGGCGAACACCACCACCCAGCCCATGGCGAGATACAGCCCCGTGGACACCAACGGATGGCGCAGCCGATTCAGCAGCTTGATCGTCACCCCGAAGGCGGCCGCGGCCCAGATGGCGACCAGCAGCGCCATGCCCGGCCCCTTGTGCAGCACGCCCAGCGTGAAGGGGGTGTAGCTGCCGGCGATGAAGACATAGATCGCCGCATGGTCCAGCCGCATCAGCCACGCCTTGACGCGGCCGTTGGCCAGCTTGGCGGGCAAGGCGTGATACAGCGCGGAGATGCCGTACAACAGGATGCCGGTGGACGCGAAGACGGCCGCCGCCACCACGTCCGCCACCTCGCCATGGCCCATCGCGCGGATCACGAGGATGGGCAAGGCGGCGATGGCCAGCAACGCGCCCAGGCCGTGGCTGATCGCGTTGGCGATCTCTTCTCCCAGGGTTTGCGGGCGGTCGGCGGTCGTGCCGGTAAGGTCGGTCATGAAACGGGTCTCTCGTGCTGACAGACGGAGCATGCCAGCGTTTGCCGCCCCCGTGCCGGAAGCGGGGCCGCCTCCTATACTCCGCGCCAAAAATGACGCGGCGGCCTCGTTGGCGGACCGAACGCGCAAGCAACGTTCCATCAGGGAGAACCCATGTTTTCAGCAAGACTCAAGAACGCGGCCGTGCTGGCCGCGGTGTCGGTGTTCGTCGCTGCATGCGGCGGCGGCGGGGAGGACACAGCCTCGGTCCGCGTCAAGTCGGCATCGTCCGATGCCCCCGTCATTGCAACGCAGCCGGCCAACGCCTCGGTGCTGACGGGTGGCACGGCCACCTTCACCGTCAGCGCGACGGGCACCGGCCTCGGTTATCAATGGAAGAAGAATGGCGTGGCCATTCCCTCCGCCACCTCCGAGGCCTACACGACGCCGGCGGTCAGCTACGTTGACCACGGCGCGCTGTATACGGTCGAGGTGTCCAGCACGGCCGGCAGCGTCACCAGCACGGCGGCGCAACTCACGCTTGCGCTGAGCGCCAATCAGCAGGCCTTCGAGAGCACGATCCTCGCTCCCGCCGCCGGCAGCCACTTCCTGCACTGGAACCTGCCCTATGCCGGCACCCCGACCAGCGGCACGCATTACGCCTATTCGGACTTCGCGGTGATTCCCGCGTCACCGCTGACGAACGGCCCGCAGCTCAGCGCCCAGAGCGCGCCGAGCAACATCGCGAGCACGCTGGCATTGCTCACGCCGGGGCCCACACGCGTCCTCAAGAACGGCGCGATCCTGGTGGTGCCGGCGCCCAACGTGTCCAACAAGGTGTCCTACGTCGGCAGCGACGTGCGCGTCGACACGATCGCCTCGGACAACGTCACGGTGGCGTACGCGGAGATTCGCAGCAACTACGAGACCGTTGCGCTGACGGGCACGCTCGCCGCGACGCCGGACGACGTCGCCCGTTTCCACAACTCGTTCTTCTCGAATCCGGCCATCCTCGACACGACCCGCTCGTATGCCGCCGGCGCCGGCTACCTCAAGTTCACGCAGACGAACAGCGGCGATCGCTACAACGCCTTCGACTGCACGACCGCGACCACCGGCGCCGCCGTCACGCCGTGCCGCACCGGGACCACGTTGAACAACGTGCTGACCACCGGCATCTCCTCGACCAGCGACGGCGTCACCTATCGCCTGGCTGACGGCGTCGTCGGCACCGTCGGCGGCGTGTCGGTCTGGGTGGCCAACAACCCGCGCCCGCGATCGGCCACGTTGAGCTCGACGGTGCAGTACCGCATCTACTTCCAGCTCAACGGCAACGTCTACACGGGCGCGTTGATCAAGGACGGCACGGTGCTCGGCGGCAGCTACTACGTCTCCAACCCGAATGGCGCCACCGTCAACGACCGACTCACCTTCCTGCCCTTCGACATTCGCTTGAACAAGGCTGCACACGACAGCTTGGTCGCCGCGATGAAGATCTGACGGCCTGGGCGTGGACGTGCACGCGAATGTCCACGGCCACGCCCACGGGCCGGAAGGCCCGGAGTTCGGCGCGCTGCGCGACTCCCCTATGATCGACCCCATGTTCGCGCTGTCCGCCACCACGTCCTGCGCCGCCGGTTCTCCGGTGGCGCGGCACGCGCGCGCGCTCGGGCACCAGCGCCAGCCCCTCGCCGCCGCACTTCCCTGAGCCCGGCGACCCCTCTCCCCCACCCATTCCCCTCGGTCGCCGGGCCCCGCCCCGGGACAACTCGCGCGCGTTCACCGCCGCGTCCATGGAGGAATCGATGGAACTCAACATGAAGCCCCGCCGGCTGAGCTGGCTGGATCACGTCCGCCTGTCCAATCTCGTTCGCGCGCCCCGCGCCGACGCACGTCTGACCGCCCACACCGTCGAGCTGGCCGAGGAAGTCCTCGACCTGGCCGACCAGGTCGACCCTCGCAGCATCCCGCGCCACGTGGTGACGATGCGCTCGCGCGTGGTCCTCGCCAGCGCCGGCGACCGGTCGATGGCAGTCACCCTGAGCTATCCGGGCGAGACCAGCGCCCAGGAGGGCCGCCTGAGCGTCTTCTCGCCGCTGGGGCTGAGCCTGCTCGGCGCGGAAGTCGGCGAGGTCATCCGGTGGTCGGGGCCCGACGGCGAGGAACACACCGCCACGGTCGTCGACATCCCCTTCCAGCCGGAGGCGGCCGGGGACTTCACGACCTGAGCGGTCGGCTATCAGAATCGCCGAATGAGCATCGACACCGCGTCCTCCCAGGCCATCGCGCCCATCGCCGCCCAACTCAAGCGGGCGATGGCCGTCATCGACCGCCACCTCGCCGGCACCGTGACGTCGGTTCACTTGTTCGGCTCCGCCGTCGACGGCGGCCTGAAGCCGAAGAGCGACATCGACCTGCTGGTCACGGTCGGCGAGGCGCCTTCGGCCGCCACCATCGCGGCCCTGATGACCGACCTGCTGACGGCATCGGCGCCCCCGGGCACCGATGCCGGGTTGCGCCCGCTGGAGGTGACGGTGATCGCGCAAGGCGAGATCGTGCCGTGGCGCTATCCGCCGAGAAGGGAGATGCAATTCGGGGAATGGCTGCGGCAGAGCCTCGGTGAAGGCGAGGTCGAACCGCCGATGATCGATCCCGATCTCGCCATCATCCTCACCCAGCTCCGGCTTCACAGCGTCAACCTCGCGGGGCCTCCCGCCACGGAGGCGTTCCAGCCCGTCCCGTCGCAAGACCTCCGGAAGGCGCTTCGGGACACACTCCTGCAGTGGAGCGAGCCCGCCGACTGGGCGGGTGAAGAAAGCCACATCGTGCTCGCGTTGTGCCGTATCGCCCTCACCCTGAAGACCGGAAACATCGCGTCCAAGGACGCCGCCGCGCGATGGTTGCTGGAGCGGCTGCCCGCCGAGCATGAAGCGGTCGTTCGGACCGCCATGCAGGTGTACCTGGGCGCGACCGACGACCTCGCGCGACGGCCGGACGAGGTGGCGGCCTTCATTCACTTCATGACGGCGGAATGCCTGCGAAGGGATGGGGTGTTCCGGGAGGAATGAGCCCCCACGGTGGTTGACCGCTGTCGCGCCCAGGCGAATGGGCACGACCTGACCCCAGCCGTGCGGCGCGTCGAGGTCGCCACCGCTGCCCGATCGGGTCGCGGCCGGAGCGCGCGCCGCGGGATCAACCGATCCGCGTTATCGGCACCCTGGCCCGGTCGGGCTACGTTTCATCGCCCGATGCTGGCAGGCCCGCGGTGGCGGGCCGAGACTCCGCGCCACCAAAGCTCTTGCCTTCATGCTCATGTCCGAAAAGATGCCCGCCGCGACCACGACCGCAGCCACAACCGAAAACGCGACCGCGCCCGTCTCTGGCCTGCTGACAAGCCGCCGTCAGTTGCTCGCCGGCGCCGCCGGTCTGGCGCTGGCCGCCCGAGCCAACGCCAACGCCAACGCCAGCTCCGCGCCCGTCGCAGCCGCCCCCAGCCGACCCCAGTTGCTGATCCTGGGCGTCTATCACTTCGCCAACCCCGGGCGTGACGTCGCCAAGCAGGCGGACGACGACATCCTCGCGCCCAAACGCCAGGAGGCGCTCGAGAAGATCGTGGCCTCGCTGGCCCGCTTCGCCCCCACCGCCATCGCTGTCGAAGAGGTGGCGGCGCAGGACGCAGCGATGGACGAGCGCTATGCGGCATGGCTTGCCGGCACCGCGACGCTGGGGCGATCGGAGATCGAGCAACTGGGCTTTCGCCTGCGGCGCCAGCTCCAGTCGGGCCCCTTGCGAGGCATCGACTGGCGGGGCATGCCGCCTGGCGGCGAGTTCCGCCCCTATGACTACCCGGCCTGGACCGAGGATCAGGCTGCCCGGGGACAACCCGGACCTCGAGAGGCCCTGAAGGCGCAACGCCAGTCGCTGCAGGCCTGGGCCTCCCAGATGGATGTGGCATTGCAGCAGCATGGCCCGGCGGGCGCGCTGCGCCTGCTCAACAGCCCCGACCGTCTCGCGGAATCCCACCGGCGCTACTTCGACTACCTCCGCTTTGGCGATGCCGAATGGGCGGCGGGGGCCAACTACGTCGGGAACTGGATGACCCGCAACCTGCGCATGTTCGAGAACCTGCGCCAGGCCACGCAAGGGCAACCTCGCGTGCTGCTGATCGTGGGCGCTGGCCACGCCCCCTTGCTGCAGCGATACGCCGCCGATTCACAGCGATTCGAGCTGGTGAACGCACTGGACTTCCTGCCTTAGGACAGTCCGCATCACCCGATGAGGGCGCACGCGCACGGGGCCGACACGTCGACTCGACCGGCCGCCCGTCATCGGGGTCGACATGTCGCGCGCTGACGCATCGGCGCATCGGCCTGTCGGCGCCCCTGATCACCACTGCATGAACCGGAGCGCGCGCAGCACGGGTTCTTCGTGCTCGATGAAGAAGTCGGCGTGGCTGCTGTTCTCCACACGCAACAGGGTGCTTCCGGGCAAGGCGGCGACCAAAAGCGCCGCGTCCGCCGCGCGCCCTTCGCGCACGGCGCGCAACATGGCTTCTGCCTCGGAACGCGTGTTGGCGTCGATCTTGTCGGGCAGCCAGGGAAACAGATCCCGCCATGTGCTCGGATAGGCGGAGACCACCAGCGCCCGGGCGCGAACGGCGCGGTAGTCGGGCGAGAAGGCGTGGGCATGCGCCACCATGTCCCGGGCCACGTCATCGGGCGTGTTGACCTGCACCCGGCCATCGGGCAACTCATGCAGCGAGTCGCGCAATTGCGCTTCAAGCGGCGCGGACCAGTTCTTGTTGATACGCCGGGAGAATGCGATGGCCGCCGACATCGAGGCCAGGTCGGCGGCTCCCGGCTCAGGCTCGGCCAGTGGCGATACGCCGGGCTGGGGCTCCTCGATCCCCGCGTCGGGAATGACACGGGTGTAGTCGAAGGTGGTGTCGAAGTAGGCCAGCCCTCGCGTCCGCAACGGATACGTGCCGGCGAAACGGGTGAGCTCGTTGCTGGCGATCGAATGCCCCACCAGCACCGCGCGGTCGATCTCGAGCGCATCCATCAGCACGCGCAGGTCTTCCACCAAGGTCGCTGGGTCGTAACGCGGCCCCGTGCTGGACGGCAGGGGCTTGTCGGACTTTCCATAGCCGCGGCGACTCACCGCCACGACGCGCGTGTTGTGGCCCGCCGCGAGCGCCGGCCCCAGGCTATCGAAGCCGCGGGCATTGCCCCCGAGACCGGCCAGCAGGACATAGGTCAGGCTCGCCCTGACCGGCCCCCATTCACGGACCTGCAGTGAAACACCCGCGGCGACGGCCACGCGACGATCGCGCAGCTCCGTGACTTCGGAGCTTCCGCCGCAGGCCGACAACAGGCCCGCGCCGGTGATTGCGGAAAGACTGGTCTTGAGCGCAAGACGACGCGTGAGACGGACGTGATCCAGAGACATGACGTGGCAAAAGAAGCTTCGACCCGGTCAGTGTGGGCAGCACGCCATGAAGAAGGTCTGAGCCCTCGCTGAAGGTCTCATGAACGTCTCTTCAACTTGGTTCTCCAGGGCCACGACTCATGACGCGTGATCGACGCAAAGACGGCCGCACGCCGTCATCGATGACGTCAGGTCATGCCCATGTCACGCCAATGCCACGACCAGGCTTGCAACAAGCATGCAGATGACCACCGGCAGCCACAGCTGTCGCTCGCGCCTGCTGGGCGTCGCGGCATTGGCGACGCAGCTCAGCGCGCAGTAGCCGACGACCGCCCATGCGCCAACGCGCGATGCCGCGTGGAGTTCCGGCCACATCCATTGCGCGCGAGTCAGGATGACCAGGCTGGACAGGCCCAGCAGCAGCATCGAAAGCAAGGGAATGATCCGCACGCGCCGCGGCAATCGACCACGCCACTTGCCGCCGCAGGTGAGCTCACCCCAAGGCATGCCCAACACGAGCGCGGCCTGGAAGGCGGCGACCACGGTGGAGGCCAGGACGAACAAGAGGGCGGCAGACAGGATCATGCCTCGCATCCTCCGCTCCCCGACTGAACGCCTGATGAAGGACGCTGATGGCTACCCGCCCCAGCCGAGCTCGGATTGCAGATCCTCGAAGTGGCGCTCGCGGTCCTTCTCGCTGAGCGTGGCGGACCAGGCATCACAGGAAGCAAGGGCGGCGGATCTCATTTGAGGATGCAATAGCCGCCCGATGTGCGATTCCAACTCGCAGAACCTGTTCATGATCGGATAGTTTCCGCCGATCCATTGGGTCACGCATTGCGCGGCATCCAGGCCGAGCGGCCCGATGAAAATCGTCTGGAGCATCGCGCCGAGATGCATGGCGCGCAGATCTGCCCGTGTGGCAAGTTCCTGCGCCTGGAAGCTCCTCGCATAGTCCGCGTCCGAAACGCCCGGATCGAAGAAGCGTTGCGCCTGGGTCAGCAGCCCATTCGAGTAATGCGCCAGCATCAGCGCCAGATACAGATCGCGCGGATTCGTCTCCCGGATGAACGCCTGCATCGTCATCTGCTCGACCGCGAAGAAATCGCACCACACCTCTTCGCGTGTTCCCGGCGTGCGAAGGGAGCTGTTCAGCTCGTCGATGCCATCGCCAGCCGCTCGGAGAATCCCCTTGCGCCTCAATGCGATGCGCGCATCGTCGATCGACGTCACATTGGACAGGACGACGCGATCCTTGATTCCCGAGCAGGCCTGCCGAGCCTGCTCCACCTTGTCGTCGATGTTCGTCACCAGCTCCGGCCGGGTGTGAAAGAGCTCGTGCCCGAGCTCATGCAGGAATGTCCACCACCGGATGTGGCGCATCACCGTCTCATGGCGCAGAGGGTCGTCGATGGCGATGCCTGTCTGGACATCGCGCGACCCGATCAGTTGGCTGGCGATCTCGAGGGCCGCGCGCGCGAAAGGGCGTCCGAAGATGAACCCGTTCCGCCACGGACCTGAAGATGACGGACACCAGCAGCAGTTGCAGGTCTTCTTCGTCATGGCGCGCCGCATTGGACAGGGCGAGCGCCACGCAAGCCTCGATCGGATTGAAGAAGCTCTCGTCCCAGACGATGCACCGCTGCTCGCCACCGGCCAGATGAACCAGGCGAACCGTCGCCGCGCTGGTCCTGCAGGGAAGCAGCGGCGTGGAGGACCAGGAGGCAAACCGCTGGAGTATGTCGGCAAGCTCATCGATGTGCGGTCCGCTCGGCTGGTCGCGCGCCATCCGGCCTCTCGACCGCATCTCCCGAACGACCCACAACGGCGCCGGCCGCCCGTCAGTCGTGTTGAGCATGCTTGGCGATGGCCTTCAAAAGCTGGACGACCTGGTCGGGCGTCGCATTCTCGATGTGCACCCCGCCGTCGCTCTCCACGCGCACGGACTGCACCAGCTTGCGCGCGTGCAGCTCCCTGAACCGGGTGTCCACGAAGTCGATCAGCTTGCGCAGCAGCGGACTCGCGGAGGCCAGCGTGACGGCCCACACGATCATGTCGCTGACGCCCTCGATCTCCCGGGTGCGGACCTCCTCGTGCGGCAATCCGGTCAGATCGTCCGACAGCGATTCGCTCTCTCGCTCGGACGTGGTCCAGACCAGGCTGAACGCCGTTGGCGCCTGCGCGGCGTCGGTAATCATGTCGTCGATGGGCATTCGGCACGATCTCCCAGGTGTTGTCGCGATCAACGAAACGACGGGGCGTCGATGACCAGCAGTCAGGGGACATCCGTCACCCCGCTCGGAGCGCATGATTGCATGCCCATGCCGGACCGACAACGCATCCGGCGTGACATCGCGACCGCATCCGCGGGGATCGTCCGTCGCCTTGATGACGACGGTCACGGGCGTCGTGGATCCTGGATCGGGTCCCCGTCCACCCTGTCGGCGCAAGCGCGCCGATCGATCGAAAAAATCAGCGACAGGAATGCCCTGAGCCTCGCGCCACCTCAGGACCAAAGACATCAGCCAGGCGCTGACCCGACGCTTCCGGATTGCTGACTGCACCCCTGCTTTCCTGCCCATTTCCCGCAGCGCGGAATCCCCGACTCACCACGGAAAATCGCCACGAAACCCGACACGGTGTCTCGATGGCCCTCCTGCAAGCTCTTACAAGTTGACGTCGCGACGCGCGGCTCACTACGCTGCGCATCCGCCATCAAGAGCGGGTAGCCGGCGCATCGCCGACAGGGGGTCCCACATGCAAGTCGCGACATTCCAAGAGTCCGCGCCGGAACGCCGCGCCGACGCATCGATCCTGCCTGTCATGGCGCTGTCGGGCCGTCCCGGCGGCGCCCGTCACGGCCGCCAGCAGCAACAGGACGAGCTGGCCCAGTTGCTGGCGCAGGCCCTGCGTCAGCTGGACCAGGTGCCGCAGCCCTGCCAGGACACCCGGCAATCGCGCCTCCTGATCGCGCAGGCGCTCGCCGCCACCCGCGGGCCCGAGCGCCCGGCCGCGGGCCCCGTCATCCGTGTCATCGTCGCGGACGACCACGTGCTGGTGCGCGAGGGCCTGGTCGCGCTGCTGGAGCGCGAGATCGACCTGGAAGTCGTCGCGCAGGCCCGCGACGGGCTGGAGCTGTTCCGGCTCGCCCGCGACCACCAGCCCGACCTGCTGCTGATCGACATGGCCATGCCGGTGATGAACGGCCTGGAGGCGCTGCGCCGCATCCGCGCCGAGGCCCTGCCCTGCAAGGCGATCTGCCTGGCCGTGGAGGCGCTGCCCAGGCAGGTGGTGTCGGCGCTGGACGCCGGCGCGCAAGGCTATGTATTGAAGGAGAACTCCTTCGACGAGCTGGTGCGCGGCGTGCGCCGCGTCATGCAGGACCAGATCTTCCTCAGCGGCGAGCTGCTGCAAGGCACCCTCGCCGGCATGCGCCAGGACCCGCGCGAGCTGCCGCTGGCCCAGCTCACCGCGCGCGAGCGCGAGATGGTGCAGCTCTTCTCCGAGGGCTACAGCGCGCAGCAGATCGCCGACCAGTTGCACGTCAGCGCCAAGACCGTGGCCACGCACCGCGAGCACGTCTACGCCAAGCTGCGCATTCAGAGCATCGCCGAGTTGACGCGCTTCGCGCTGCGCGAGGGGCTGTCCACCATGGACGCGCGCCCGCCCCGCTGAGCAAGCCCGGCCTCGTCGCCGGCCCCATCCCATCCCATGGATCCTGCCGTCGCGACATTCCGTCGCGACGCGCCATCGTGCGTCGCCTCGCCGCGCGATCACATCGCGACAGCGCGTCGTTGCGCCGCGTCTCGGCGCATTCCACCGCGCCGCCGCGCCTGCCGTACCCTTCGAATCAGCACTTCCGCCACGCCGATTCAGCAACCGTCCGATGCCCCGCGAAGGTCCGCCACCTTACCGTTGCGCCACTTTCCGAAACCGGGATTCCGGCCACAGGCACCGCATGATCGACGTCGCACTCCAGCTGCTTGCTCGACAGCTCAACCAGCACCTGCGCCAGCGCCTCGGCGCGGACGAGGACATGGTCGTGCTGAGCAACCTGCTCGAGCAGAGCGGCGGCCCGGTGCCGCTGGCGCAGCACAAGCTGGTGCTGTTCCTGGCCGGCATCGAGCGCGACACGCTCGCGCACCGCGCCGCCCAGCCCGCCGGGCTGCAGCAGCGCCTGCAGACGCCGGAGCCGGTCTACCTCAACCTGCTCATGATGTGCGCCGCCAACTTCAGCGGCACCAACTACTCGGAGGCGCTGAAGTGCCTGTCCGGCGCGATCGCCTTCTTCCAGGCGCGTCCGGTGCTGGACCACCAGAACTGCCCCGACATGGACGGCACGCTGGACCGCCTGACGCTCAACATCGAGAACTTGAGCAGCGCCGAGATGCACAGCCTCTGGGCCATCCACAGCGGGCGCTACCTGCCGTCGGTGCTGTACCGCGTGCGCCTGGTCAGCCTCGACGGCCAGTGGGCGCGCGGCCGCGACATCGTCATCGGCCAGACCGACGTGCGGGGCCTGTCATGAGGGACGCCGCCCACCTCGTGCCCGACTTCCCGCCGACCGACGCGGCCGGCCGATCGACGCCGCCGGCCCCGTCGCCGCCACGCGCGCCCTCGCCGCTGCGTTACCGCGAGCTGATGCGGCTGAGCATCGCGCACGAATACTTCGACGACGGTCCCGCCCGCGGCCTGACCCTGGAGCCCGAGCCCGACTGTGCCGCCTGGCTGCGCCGGCACGCGCTGATCGTCCGCCAGGACCAGGGCGCGCTGCTGCTGGCCGCCGCCGAATCGCAGCTGCCTGCGCTGTGGCAGGACCTGCGCGCCGCCGCGGCCCGGGGTCAGGTGTTGCTGGCCTGGCGGCTGCGCTCGCGCGATCCGGACTTCGACCGCTACACCGAGCGTCGCGCGCCGCGCCGCGTGCAGCCGGACCCGGGTAGCGCCGCCGATCTGCCGGACTGGCTGGCCGCGCTGCCGCTGCGCCCGACGCTGCGCCTGCGCGCCCGCCTCAGCACCTGGAAGTACCTGCTGGTCGGCGACTGGCCCAGCGGCCCGCTGACGCTGAGCGAGCGCGCCGGCCGCGCCGAGTTCCGCCGCGACGAGCCCGAGCGGCTCGACGACGGCCGGCTCGCGCAGGTCTTCCGCTCCACGCGTCGCCTGCCGCTGCGCGAGCGCGGCAGCCTGCGCCTCGAATTGCAGGACCTGGGCGGCACCGCGCCGCGCCGCCTGCTCAACCCCGTTCCGTTGGCCGCGCCCGCCGGCCTGATTTGCGAGCAACGTGCAGGCCGACGTCGGCCCGTGCACGAAATCTTCCTCAACCGCTGAAGGAGCAAACCATGGCCGTGATGAAAACGCCAGGGGTCTACATCGTCGAGAAGAATGCCTTCCCCAACTCGGTGGTGGAAGTCGCCACCGCCGTGCCGGCGTTCATCGGCCATACCGAGTTCGCCGACAACCGAAACGCCCCGCTGGAGATGACGCCCTGGCGCATCAGCTCCATGGCGGAGTACCACCAGTTCTTCGGCGGCCCGCCCAAGCCGCTGTTCAACATCGCCGAGGTGCCCGCCGCCGGGGCCGCTGGCGACGGCGGGGCCGCCGATGCCGCCCCGGCCGCCCCGCGCCGCCCCGACTTCAAGGCCGCGCCCGGCGTCGACCTGGATGCCAAGGGCTACGTCATGACCCAGGTGCCCGGCAAGGACGGTGGCGACTTCGGGCTCTACCAAGCGCTGCGTCACTTCTATCAAAACGGCGGCGGGCCCTGCTACATCGTCTCCGTCGGCGACTACAAGAACGATTTCGACATCGACAAGTTCAAGGCCGGCATCGAGGCCCTGCTCAAGGAGCAGGAGCCCACCATGGTGCTGGTGCCCGAGGCCGTGCGCCTGGAAGAGGACGCCTGCATCGACCTGCAGCAGGCCATGCTGATGCACTGCGGCGACAAGACCCGCAGCCGCATCGCCATCCTGGACGTCTACAACGGCGACAAGGAACTCAACGACGGCATGCCGGTCGACAAGTTCCGCAACAAGCTGGGCATCAACTTCCTGGACTTCGCCGTCGCCTACTACCCCTGGCTCAACACCACGGTGGTGGGCGAGAAGGACCTGAGCTTCGAGAACATCAACCCCACCAGCATCGCGCTGCTCAAGACGCTGATGCGCGCCGAGCTGCGCCTGCCCGACGCGCTGCCCGCCGACGCGACCGAGCCGACGAAGGCGCTGTTCAACGCCATCAACGAGATCGACACCGACTTCAAGGCCGCCGTCCTCACCGAAGCCGCCGCCAAGACGCCTCCCCAGGTGCTCACGCCCGACCAGGTCAAGGCCGGCGTGGTGGCGCGCACGGCGCTGCTGAACAAGACGCTGGTCCGCGCCAGCTCGGTCTTCAACACCGTGATGGCGGAGGCCCGCCGCCGCCTCAACGTCATGCCGCCCGGCGCCGCGATGGCCGGCGTCTACACGATGGTGGACAACACCCGCGGCGTCTGGAAGGCCCCGGCCAACGTCAGCCTGGCCGGCGTGGTGTCGCCCACGGTCAGCATCTCGGCCGAGCAGCAGGAGGACCTGAACGTCACCGCGCAGGGCAAGTCGGTCAACGCCATCCGCAGCTTCATCGGCGAAGGCGTGCTGGTCTGGGGCGCGCGCACGCTGGACGGCAACAGCCTGGACTGGCGCTACCTCAACGTGCGCCGCACGATGATCATGCTGGAGCAGTCCTGCAAGCTGGCCGCCAAGGCCCTGGTCTTCGAGCCCAACACGGCCAACACCTGGGTCACGATGAAAAGCATGATCGGCAACTTCCTCACCAGCGTGTGGAAGCGCGGCGGCCTGATGGGCGCCGTGCCGGAGGACGCGTTCAGCGTGCACGTCGGCCTGGGCGAGACCATGACGCCCGACGACGTGCTCGAAGGCATCCTGCGCGTGACCGTGCTCGTGGCCATGGTGCGGCCGGCCGAGTTCATCGAGATCACCTTCCAGCAGCAGATGCCCAAGTCGTGACGCCCGCGCGAGGCGCGCCGCGGGGCGCCGCCTCGCGTCCCCCCGATCCATCGCGCGATCGCTGACCCGACCCCTCGCGCGCCCCATGGCGCCGCCGATCGCGCAACCCATCAAGCAACCGCAACGGAGCAACAGAAATGGCTGATGACGGTTCCAAGCAATCCACCAATGTCTGGCCCCTGCCCAAGTTCTATTTCCAGGTGAAGTGGGACTCCGCCGTGCTGTCCTTCGAGGAAGTCTCGGGGCTGGACGTCGAGGCCCAGCCCATCGAGTACCGCCACGGCGACAGCCCGGTGTTCTCGCCCATCAAGATGCCTGGCCTCAAGAAGTACGGCAACGTCACGATGAAGAAGGGCGTCTTCAAGTCGGACAACAAGTTCTGGGACTGGTTCAACCAGATCAAGATGAACACGGTCAAGCGCATCCCCGTGACCATCAGCCTGCTGGACGAGGAAGGCAAGCCGACGATGGTGTGGACGCTGACCAATGCCTGGCCGACCAAGATCACCGGCACCGACCTCAAGGCCGAGGGCAACGAGGCCGCCGTCGAGACCATCGAGGTCGCGCACGAAGGCCTGACCATCGCCAACGGCTGAGGCCCGCGCCGTGCCGCGCAACGCCACCGACTGGATGAAGGCGCCCGGCCTGGCGCAGGACCTGGACCTGCGGGTCGAGCTGCCCGTGGCCTTCGCCTTCAAGGTCGAGTTCTTCAACGTGCCCGGCCACGGCGGGCCGCTGCAGTGCTCGTTCCAGGAGGTCTCCGGCATGGAGCAGACGCTGGAGACCGAGGAGGTGCCCGAGGGCGGCGAGAACCGCTACGTCCACCAGCTCCCCACCCGCGCCAAGGCCAAGCGGCTGACGCTGCGGCGCGGGCTGGTGGACCGCGGCTCGCCCTTCGTCGCCTGGTGCCGGCGCAGCCTGCAGGGCGGCATGGAAGTACCGCTGCAGCTGGTGGATGTGAAGGTTCAGCTGTTCGGGCAGCTCAACCAGCCGCTGCTGGTCTGGAGCTGCAACGGCGCCTTCCCGGTGCGCTGGAACATCGACAGCTTCGAATCGACCAAGAACGAGGCGGCGATCGAGGAAATCGAGCTCGCCTACCGCAACTGCGTGAGTCCGTCATGACCCTGGAAGTCCGCCAACTGGTGCTGCGCGCCCACGTCCGCGACGACGACGACAGCGAGGACGACGCCGCCGGCAGGCCCGGCGCCCGGCAGGCCGACGCCGCCTCGGGCGGTTGCGGCGGCGGCGGCGAGGACGGCTGCGAGGACAAGGAAGCGCTCAAGGACGAGATCCTGGCCGCCTGCCAGGTCTGGCTGCGCGAGCAGCTGCGCCACATCGACGAACGGTGAGGCGCGCATGGCCAAGCAACCCCTGACCCTCACCGCGCTGCAGCTCAACAAGAACGGGCCGCCCACGCCGATCAAGGGCAAGACCTACCAGCTCATGATCAACCCGTCGGAGTTCTCGCATCAGCGCAGCATTTGCTACAACACCCGCAAGACGATGGGGCAGACCAGCAATCCCGCGCGCTTCGCGGCGATGAACCCGGACAGCATCGCCTTCAGCGTGATCTTCGACGGCACGGGCGTGATCCCGTCGCGGCCCGACCAGCCGTCCGACGTCACCGGCCAGATCGAGACGATGTGCGCTGTCGTCTACGACTACGAGAGCGAGGACCACGAGCCCCACCACCTGCGCGTGGCCTGGGGCACGCTCAGCTTCGACTGCCGGCTCAAGAGCTTCGACACGCAGTACACGCTGTTCAAGTCCAGCGGCGCGCCGCTGCGCGCCAAGGTGGACCTGGCGCTGACGGGCTTCGCCACCTACAGCCTGGCCAACTACAAGGCCAACCGCGCCTCGCCCGACCTCAGCCACAGCGTGCTGGTGGTGGACGGGGACACGCTGCCGCTGCTGTGCCTGCGCATCTACGGCGACGCGCGCTACTACCCGGAGGTGGCCGCCTTCAACGGCCTGACCGAGTTCCGCCGCCTGGCGCCCGGCAGCCGCCTGCACTTCCCGCCGCTGAGCTGAACGCCCGCCAGGCCCGCCATGCCCATCAGTCCCGCCCTCACCGACACCGGCCCGCTGCGCCTGACCGTCAGCTGCGCCGGCGAGGACCAGCCCGACCTGCCCCTGGTCTCGGTGACGGTGCGCCATGCGCTGAACACCATCTCCTGGGCGCAGATCGTGGTGGTGGACGGCGACATGCCCAACAACGCCGTGCCGCTGGGCGACGGCAGCCTCTTCAAGCCCGGCACCGCGATCGTGGTGAAGGCCGGCTACGGCGACGACGAGTCCGAGATCTTCAGCGGCGTGGTCGTGCGCCAGGGTTTCAAGATCGGCGCCAACAACTACAGCCGGCTGGAGATCGAGTGCCGCCACGCGGTCTGCACGGCCACGCTGGGCCGGCGCAGCGCCCACTACACCCAGCAGACCGACAGCGCCATCATCGAAACCCTGCTGCGCCGCCACGGCGTCAGCGCGCAGGTCGAGTCCACCGCCGTCACCCACCCCGAGCTGGCCCAGCATTACTGCAGCGACTGGGACTTCATCGTCGCCCGCGCCGACGCCATGGGCCTGGTGTTGCGGCTGGCCGGCCCGAAACTGGTGGTGGAGAGCCCCGCCTTCGACGCGGCCGCCGCGCTGAGCGTGACCTGGGGCGACGACCTGATCGACTTCAGCGCCGACATCGACGCGCGCACGCAATGGACGTCCGTGCAGGCGAGCAGCTGGGACCCGTCGCAGCAGGACCTGCTGCAAGGCGCCAGCGAGGCGCCGATCGACGGCAACGCGCACGGCGACCTCAAGGGCGCGACGCTCTCGACGCTGGGCGGACTGGACCCGCTGGCGCTGCAGAGCTGCACGCCGCTGGGCAAGGACATGCTGGACGCCTGGGCCAAGGCCACGCAGCTGAAGGCGACGCTGGCACGCCAGCGCGGCCGGCTGAGCTTCCAGGGCAACGCGCTGGCCGTGCCAGGTGCGCTGGTCGAGCTGAACGGCGTCGGCAAGCGCTTCGGCGGCGACGTCTACCTCACCGCCGTGCAACACGAGATCACGAACGGCGACTGGATCACGCACGGCGAGTTCGGCCGCCATCCCGACTGGCAGATGGAGCGCCGCGACGTGCTGGCGCCGCCCAACTCGGGCCTGCTGCCCGGCATCTCGGGCCTGCACATCGGCGTGGTGATGAAGCTGGACGAGGACCCGCTGGGCGAGTCCCGCGTGCAGGTGCGGCTGCCCGCGCTGCAGGCCGAGGCGCCGGGCATCTGGGCGCGGCTGACGCAGCTGCATGCGTCCTCGGGCTTCGGCCACTTCTTCGTGCCGGAGATCGGGGACGAGGTGCTGCTGGGTTTCCTCAACGACGACCCCTGCCACCCGGTGGTGCTGGGCTCGCTCTACAGCAGCAAGCGCCAGCCGCCCTACGCCTTCGAGGCGGAGAACGACACCAAGGCCATCGTCACGCGCTGCCTGCACCGCATCGAGTTCAACGAGAAGGACAAGATCATCACCGTGGTCACGCCCGGCAAGAACACGGTGGTGCTGGACGACAAGGACAAGAGCATCCTGGTCAAGGACGAGAACGGCAACAGCGTCAAGCTGTCCAGCGCCGGCATCGTGCTGGACAGCCCCAAGGACATCAAGCTCACCGCCGGCGCCGGCATCGCGATGAAGGCCAGCACCGGCATCACGCTGGACTGCGACGCCGACATCAAGTCCTCCGCGCTGAACATCGCGGCCGAGGCCAAGGTCGGGTTCACCGGCAAGGGCTCGGCCACCGCCGAGCTGTCGGCGTCCGGCCAGACCACCGTCAAGGGCGGCCTGGTGATGATCAATTGAGACCGGAGGTCCCCATGCCGCCCGCCGCCCGCCTCACCGACCTGCACACCTGCCCGATGCAGACCCCGGCCGTGGTGCCCATCCCGCACGTCGGCGGCCCCGTCATCGGGCCGGGCGTGCCGACGGTGCTGATCGGCAAGCTGGTGGCGGCGGTGGTCGGGGACAACGCCGTCTGCGTCGGCCCCCCGGACGTGATCGTCAAGGGCTCGGCCACGGTGATGATCGGCGGCCGGCCGGCGGCACGCGTGGGCGACACCACCGCCCACGGCGGCGCGATCACCCTGGGGCTGCCCACCGTCATGATCGGAGGATGAGATGAGCTTCCTGGGCCGTGGCTGGAGCTTCCCGCCCCGCTTCGACGCCGACAAGCGCGTCGCGATGGTGACCGACCGCGAGGACATCGAGGAAAGCCTGCGCATCCTCTTCCACACCCGCCGCGGCGAGCGCGTGATGCAGCACGGCTACGGCACGCAGCTGCATCGCATGGTCTTCGAGGAAGTCACCGACCAGACGCTGACCGAGCTGCGCGACATGCTGGAGAAGGCGGTGATGTATTTCGAGCCGCGCATCGAGCTGGAACAGCTGGACATCCGCCGCTCCGAGGACGACCTAGGCACGCTGCTGCTGCAGCTGGACTACCGCATCCGCACGACCAACACGCGGCACAACATGGTCTACCCGCTGTACCTGGACCAGGCCACCCACCCGGTGCCGGCGGGCTGAGCACCGCGCCACCCCTTCACCACGGACCGCACAACGCCATGCACCCCGGCTCGCAACAGGACCAACGGCTGCCGCCCGCGCTCGTGCCGGACTACGTCCGTCCCGACGAGCAGGGCGTGGCCCAGCGCCTGATGCAGGCGCTGGCGCTGGCGCGGCAGCTGCGCTTCGTCGATCCGCAGGGTCAGTCCGAAGGCCGCTGGAGCGACGCGATGGAGCCGGACGGCGCGGTGCTGCTGGCGGAGCTGGCGACGCTGCCGGTGACGCTCTGGCAGGCGCGCCTGCGCGACGACGGTCCCTGGGCCGACGACGCGCTGCGCGACCAGTGCCTGCTGCTGGCCCGGCGCCTGGACCGCTGGCACGCGGCGCTGCAGGACCAGGCCGAGGAACAACCCGGCGACGACCGGCTGTTCCGGCCGCTGGCCGACTGGCTGCGGCAGACGCTGCGCACGCAGCTCGGGCCGCGGCTGCGACCGCTGCTGGCGGACCTCGGCCGCGCCGTGGCGGCAGTGCCGGGCGCTGCATCCGGCACAGTACCCGGCGCGGTGGCGGGCACGGCGCCCGGTGCGGCGACCACCGCCACACCAGGCGCCACACCGGGTGCGACTCGGAGGGCGACTCCGGGCACACTGTCCGGCGCGTGGCCCGATGGCGTATTGAGCGCCGCCGAGGCGGCCTCGTCGCGCTGGCATCCCGACTGGGGGCTGGACACGCCGGTGGCCGCGCGCGCGGGCCTGGAGCCGGCGCCCGTCCGGGACGACCGCATGCTGTGGCTCGCGCTGTGCCGCGTGCTGCAGCGGCTGCGCGAGCTGGCCACGCCGCGCGTGGAGGCCGCCCTGGCCGGCGGCCGGCACGATCCGGCGATGGGCCTGCTGCTGGCGTGGACCCAGTTGCTGCAATACAGCCGCGCGCCGCTGAACGCCTTCAACGAGCGGCTCGTCGATCACTACTACGCCGACCGCCTGGGCGTGCCGCGCCGGCCCACCGGCGATCAGCGCGTCTGGCTGGTGCTGGAGGCGTCCCCGCTGCTGGCGGAGCCGGCGGCGATCGCGCCCGGCCAGTGCTTCGTCGCGGCGCTGCCGCGTGGCAGCCGCAGCTATGTCGTCGAGCAGACGCCCCAACTGCAGCCCGTGCGCGTCGACGCGCTGCTGGCGCTGCGGCAGGTGCGCGATCCGTTGATCTCGCCGCAGCGCGAGTACGGCTACGCCAGCGAGATCGTCGCGTGGCGGACCGAGCCCCCGACACCGGCCGCCGCGGCCGACGCCCGCGCCGATTGCCGGCCGCTGCTGGGCGGCGGCGCGGACGCGTCGACGGCGCGGCTCGGCCTGGCCATCACCTCGCCGTTGCTGCTGCTGCGCGAAGGCACGCGGCGGCTCGACATCCTGCTCGAAGTCGGCGGGCCCCTCCTGCCCTCGCCCTCGCCTTCGGGTTCCGCGTCGGCATCGGGCCTGGCGTCCGCGCGCTTCGCCGCCGTCGCGGCCTTCGAAGAGGCGGAGCAGGCCTCCGCCGATCGACCGGAGCCCGGTCGCCGCGAACCGGTCGAGGGCCTGATGCGCCGCCTGCGGCGCCTGTGCCCGGCGATGCTGGACCGGCCATGGCTCGGCTACCTGCTGGCGCGTTGCCTGGCGAGCGCGGCGCCACAGGATCTGGCGCGGCGGCTGGGCCGGCTGATGGCGGTCTGGCTCTGCGCCACCACCGATGAACTGGACCTGCCGACGCTCGCGCTGCTGCGCCGCCATGTGCGCCGCAAGCTCCGGCGCGCGGGTTATCGGTCGTCGCCCGTCGACGTGGACGACCCGCTGGCGCTGCTCTACAGCGACCTGCCGCTGGAGCGCTCGTTGATCTTCAACCGCGTCTTCCATGGCGCCTGGCGCGCCCGGGCCAGCGCGGACGCGGGCTGGCTGGAACTCGGCGCGGTGCAGGCGGCCTATCCGGCGGAGGGCGGCCGCGGGCTGCTGCTCAAGCTGCAACTCGGCGCCGACCTGCCCGGCCTGAGCCCCGCCCGGCCCGAGCTGCACGGTCCCGGCTGGCCGCGCCAGTCGGTGCTGCAACTGCTGCTGGACGGCCGCAGTCGCCTGTTCCCCGCCAGCCTGCTGCAGCAACTGCCGCTGGCGGCGGTCCACCTGAAGGTGGCGGTGCAGGGCCTGCGCTCGCTGCAACTGCACAACCAGCTGGGTCAGCTCGACGCCGGCAAGCCCTTCATGCCCTTCGGTCCGCTGCCCGACACCAGCGCGTACCTGCTGTTCAGCCACGTGGAGCTGATGCGCAAGCCGGTCACGCGGCTGCGGCTGCGGCTGCGCTTCGCCGGGCTGCCGGCCACGACGCTGGCCGCGCATTACGGCGCCTATCCCGACGGCCCCTGGACCCCGGACGCCTTCCGCATCCAGGCCGAGGTGTTGCGCGAGGGCCGCTGGCAGGACGGCGACCAGCCGTCGCGGGCGCTTTTCCCCGAGGATGCCCGCGGCCGGCCGCTGGCGGACCAGACGCTGGACCTGTCGTCGTCGGCCTGGCTGCGACTGCACCAGCCGCAGGCCGACGCCCCCGGCGCCGACTACAGCTCACGCAGCCGCCAAGGCTTCTTCCGGCTGCGCCTGAGCGGACCGGCCGAGGCCTTCGGCCACGCGTTGTATCCGCGCGTGCTCGGCGCGCGGCTGACCGAGAACAGCCGCCTCAAACCCAAGGACCAACTGCCCGCGCCGCTGCCGCCCTACACCCCGGTGCTCGAATTCCTGCGCGCCGACTACGAGGCCGAGGAGCGCATCCAGCCCCGACCGGAAGGCACGCTGTCGGCATCGCCCGCGCAGGCGGCATCGGGCGGATCGGGCGTCGGCGCGGGACTCTCCGGCGAGGGCGCGCCCAGCCAGCTCTTCCACCTGCGGCCCTTCGGCGTGCAGCCGCTGCGGACCTTGCCGCTGCGCCATCGGGTGCCGGTGCTGCCGGCCCAGCCGTCCGAGGGGCAGTTGCTGATCGGCCTGCGCGGCGCGGATCCGGCCGGCACGCTGAGCCTGCTCTTCCTGCTGCGCGCGGAGATGGCGCTGGAAGCGCTGGGCCGACCGGGGCCGACGCTGCGCTGGCAGGCCTGGTGCGACGGCGACTGGCGCACGCTGGAGCCGCATCGCGTGCTGCTGGACAGCACCGACGGCCTGCTGCGCAGCGGCCTGGTGATGCTGGACCTGCCGGCCGGCCTGAGCGCCGACTGCGCCGCGTTGCCGCCGGGCCTGTTCTGGCTGCGCCTGCTGGGCGACGGCGATCTGGATCTGCTGGCGGCCCTCAAGGGCGTGTGGGCCAACGGCGTGAGCGTGCGCCTGGAAGGACCGCCGCGGGACGAGGTCCTGCCCGCCGACAGCATCCGCGCGGCACAGACGCCCATCCCCGGCCTGGCGACGATCCGCCAGCCGTGGCCCTCGCTGCCGCAACGCGTGGCGGAGGATCGGCCGGCCTGGAAGCAGCGCGTCGCCGAGCGGCTGCGCCATCGCGACCGGGCCGTGTCGCCTTGGGACGTGGAGCGGCTGGTGCTGGACGCCTTCCCGGAGGTCTACAAGGTGAAATGCCTGCCGCTGAGCGGACGGCGGCGGGACGACCGCGTGACGGTGGTCGTGGTGCCGACGCTGCCGCCGGGCCACGAGGTCGACGGCACCGAGGCGCCGCGCCTGGACGCCGCCGCCCTGCTGCGCATCCAGCGCCACCTGACGCCGCGCCTGGCGCCCGGCCACCCGCTGCTGGTGCGCAACGCCACCTACGACCGCATCCAGGTGCGCTGCAGCCTGCGGCTGACGCCGGGCGAGCCGGCCGGCAGGCGGCTGCGCGACCTCAACCAGGCGCTGCGCGACTTCCTGTCGCCGTGGCGGCCGGGCGGCATCACCGCCCGCTTCGACTGGCAACTGCGCGCCGAGGAGGTCGAGGCCTACCTGCGCGCCCAGCCCGGCGTGGACGCGGTGGGCGGCGCGTCGCTGCTGCACATCACGCGCGACGACCGGGGCTTCTTCCGCTTCGGCGACTCCGCCCAAGGCGCGCGCGCGATCCGGCCGCGCGCCGGCTGGAGCCTGGCGCTACCCACGCGCGGCCATCTGCTGGAACTGACGGACGACCCGCGCGAGCTGCCCTCCACCAGCGGCCTGGCCCAGCTCAGCGTGGGCGGCAGCTTCATCATCGGACGGGCCGCGGCATGAAGACCGTCAACCGGGACACCCTCAAGAATTACTTCCGCGACGGGCAGATGCCGTCGCAGCGGCACTTCGAGGCCCTCATCGATTCCATGCTCAACATGAACGACGAGGGCTTCCGCAAGAGCGTGGAGCGCGGCGACGAGATCTACGCGCCGGTCGGGCATGACGCGCTGATGAGCTTCTTCCGCGACCAGCAGCCGGAGGACCCGCTCTGGCAACTGCGCCTGGGCCGGACCAACGACCAGCTGCAGGTCCACGTGCCGTCGACGACCACGGGCGCCGTGCCGCCACCGCCGGTGCTGGCGCTGGACAGCCGCCAGCGCGTCGGCCTGGGCACCGACGACCCGCGCACGCGGCTGGACGTGCGCGGCGTGGTGGCCAGCGAAGGCCGCGTCGGCAACTTCGTGGTGCCCGACGGCCTGGTCGCCAACGGCCGCTGGCAAGCCCTGACCCCGGCGCTGAAGGGCTGCCAGGGCTTCGAGGTGATGGCGGGCGCCGGGGTCGAGGGCACCGGCCATTTCGGCCTGCTGCACGCGATCGCGCTGAGCACCTTCAACCCGACACCGACGTGGTTCCCCAGCCGCGGCAGCCGGCGCGGCATCCGCCAGACGCAGGCCTGGTGGGGCCGCCGCTGCGACCGCGTGGAACTGCGCTGGATGGGCAGCCAGGGGCGCGACGCCAGCTATCACCTGGAGATCCGCAGCGGCTGCAACTTCGGCGACGACGTGCCGCTGGTGGCGCAGGTCACCCAGCTCTGGTTCCTGCCCACGATGCTCAGGCAGCGCCCCCGGGCGGATGCGCCGTCGGAGCCCGGACCATGACGGACCTGCGCACCATCCCCCGTCACACCGAGGCGGACCCGCTCGGCTTCGACGCGCTGCGCGCGCTGGCCATCGCGCGGGCGCAAGCCGCCAGCGGCGAGCTGTGGACCGATTTCAACCTGCACGACCCCGGCGTCAGCCTGCTGGAGGCGCTGTGCTTCGCGCTGACCGAGGACATCTTCGCGGCGCGCTGGCCGGTGCCCCGGCTGCTTGGGTTGACGTCGGACGCGGCGTTGGCCGAGCCGACCGCCTGGACGCGGCTGGGACTGCACGACCGCGACACGCTGCTGCCCTGCCGACCGGTCAGCGAGGCCGACTGGCGCCTCTGGCTGGGCCGCCTGCTGCCGGACGCGCGGCAGCTGTCGATGAACGCGCTGCTCGACTGGCGCGGCCGGGCGCAAGGCCTGTGGCGCCTGTCGCTGCAGGCGCGCTCCGATCAACCGCGCTCGGACCTGCGCCTGCGGGCCCGCGCGCTGCGCGCCTGCTGGGCCGGTCGCGCGCTGGGCGAGGACCTGGCCGAGCCGCCACGGCTGCTGCAGCCGCGCTGGGTCCGGCTGGAGATCCACCTGAGCATCAACGGCGAGCGCGACCTCACCGAGCTGCTCGCCGAGCTGCTGCGGCGCTGCGATGCCTGCATCTCCAAACGCGTGCAGACGCCGCTGGAGGGCCAGGACGAGCCGCCCGCGCCGCCGCCGCTGACCGACGATCCCCACCTGCCGGGCGGGCCGCTCGGCCGCCCGACCACGCGGGCCGAACGCCAGTGGCTGGCGGAGGACGACGACTTCCTCTACGCCAGCGACCTGGGCCGCCTGCTGCAGGAGATCCCCGGCATCGCCAGCATCGAGGGCCTGTTCCTGCGCGCCGCCGACGAGGACGACGGCGATCGCCCGGAGGACGCCGACGCACCGCCGGGCAGCGTCGCCCGGCGCGGCGGCGACTGGGCGCTGCGGCTGCGTTGGCCGTCGGAGCCGCGCGACCTGCGGTCCTGGGTCGTGCGGCGCGACGGCATGCGCGTGCAGTTGCCCGAGGACGCACTGCTGGCGCAGCTCGCGCTGCAGCGCCGCGTCGAGCACGAGCGGGAGCTGGCCGTCGCGCGGGCCGGCGCGCCGCCGCGCCATGGCGCGGGCCTGTCGCCGCGCGGCACCACCCAGCCCCGCGCGCAGGCGCCGCTGCCTGCGCTGCCGCCGCGGCGCGACGGCCATCCGGCCGCCAGCGACGCGCTGCCGCCGCTCTACACCGAGGCGCTGCAACTGCGCGCCGCCTCGCAGCCCGGGCTCAAGGCGCAGTGGGCCGGGTATCTGGCGCTGCTGGAGGTCGGGCTCAACCAGGTCCAGCAACAACGCGAGCAACTGCCGCGGCTCTACGCCCTGGACCAGGAGGACACGCGCAGCTATTGGCACGAGTGGCCGGGCGACGCGCAACTGCCCGGCATCGAGGCGCTGTACCTGGCGGACCGGCACGCGCGGCAGGACGCGGCCGAGCTCGATGCCGACCGCCTGGATCGGCGCCACCGGCTGCTCGATTTCCAGCTCGCGCTGCATGGCGAGGTCCTGGACCAGACGGTGCTGCAAGGCCTGCCGCGTTATCACACGCCGCCGGCCTGGCCGGTGCACCTGCTCAACCTGAAGCGGCTGTTCATGCGCCGCGTGCTGCGACTGGGCCGCGACCGCGGGGCCGGCGCCGACTACAGCCAGCCGCTGCTCGGCAATGCGGACAACACGCCGCCGCTGCAGGAGCGGCTGGGTTTGATGCTCGGCCTGGTCCAGACACAGAGCCGGTCCCTGACCCGCGTGCTGAAGCAATTGGGCGAGCAGGACCTGACGCTGGAACCCGAACCGCCGCTGCCCACCGCCGCCGAACCCGCCCGGCGCCGGCCCTCCGGCGCCACGCGCCTCACCGAGGTCGCCCAGACGCCGGCCGCGCCGCGGGCCCCCGCGCGCACCGCCGCGCTGCTGGACCCCGACCTGCCGCGCCAACCGGTGGACTGGTCCCGGCTCGCCCCGCGGTTGCGACGCTGGATGGACGCTCAAGGTCTGACCCGGCTGCCGATGGCACTGCTGCGCGAGGCCGTGCGCCCGTCGCAGTTCCGCTATCGCGCCGACACCCGGGAGTTGCGCCTGGACCCCGACGGCGACGCGCCCGGCTGGCTGCTGGCACGCGATCTGGACGGCGCTGGCGCCCGCTCGCTGGCCCGTGAGCTGCATGCCGCCGCCTGCCAGTTGCAGGCCGACGGCGAGGGCCTGCATCTGGTGGAGCATCTGCTGCTGCGCCCGCTCGTGGCGACGGGCGGTGCCAAGGCTGGCGTTCACCGTGTCAGCCTGATCTTCAGCGGCTGGACGGCGCGCGGCCGTGATCCGCGCTTTCGCCAGCTCGCGGCTCAGATCGTGGAACGCGAGGCGCCGGTGCACCTGCACTGCGAGTTGCTGTGGCTGAACGCGCCCGACATGCTGGCGTTCGAGGCGCTGTGGATCGATTGGCTGCGGGATCGGCAGAAACACGATCTGGCGCTGCTGGACAGCGACGCGCCCGCCGACCTTCGCGATGCACTGGCCACCAGCGCCGCCGCGTTGCGCGACTGGTTGCACCGCTGGCGAATCCGCAACGCACCGAACGGACCACGCACGCGGCACGCCGCCCGCCACGCGCGCAGGACACGCGCTCCCCGGGGGACCCGATGACCACGCACCGCATCGAGACCCTGCGCTGGGACCTGCGCCATCGCAACGCGCTGTCCGCCACCGGCGCGCAGGACCTGCACCAGCGGCTGATGCTGTTCCTGCGTCGCCAGGGCCTGGCCGGCATCGAGACCTGCTTCGACCGCGCCTGCCCGCCGGATCAGGTCTGGATCCTCCCGACGCTGACGCTGGACCTGGGCACCATCGACCGCCATCAGAGCGAACGCCAATGGGAGGAGCGGCTCACCACCGCGCTGCGCGCCGCGCTGGCGCAAGCCGCCGCCGGGGCTGACGTGCAGCCGCCGCTGCCGATGCGACGCAGCGGCGAAGGCCCGCATGAGGTGGCGCAGTTCCTGCACTACCTGCGTCACGGCCATCTGCCGTGGGGGCGCGACTTCAACGGTCGGCAGGCGCTGTCGACCTGGCTGACGCGGCTGGCCCGTCAACACGGCGCCGGGCTGTGGCGCGCGCTGCTGCACGATCCGGCGCGGGACCGGCTGCTGGTGCGGCTGTCGCTGATCAGCCCGCACGACGGCTTGCAGGCGCTGATCGCGCAGCGCGATCCCGACCTCGCCACCACGCTGCGGCAGATGGACGACGAGGCCTTGCTGCCGCTGCAGGGCAGCGGTCGGCTCAGCGCCTACCAGCGCGGCCAGTTGCAGCAGGCGCTGCGCGTCGCGGCGCTGCGGCAACTGTGGGGTCGCCGGGGCGGGCGGCTCTCCGCGCATGGCCGCCGCGATCTGCTGACGGCCTGGCGCCGCCTGCTGGCCGAGGCGCTGGGCACCGGCTGGCGGGCGCTGATGGCGGCGTCGACGGCGTCCGCGCGGACGGAGGCGCGAGCGCGTCGTCCCGACGGCGACCTGCTGCACGAACTGCTGGCCGCGGACGACCGCGACGATGCGCTCCGGCCCGTCGATGCCCGGGCGGACGTCGACGGCCCCGGCCGCACCTGGGAACACGCGCTGCTGCAGTTGCAGACCCTGCTGCGCCAACGCCGGCCCGCGCAGGGCGAGCGGCTGCGTCGCCTGCTGACCAGCCTGGCCGCCGCGCAGCCGGCGCTGCTGCGTCAACGGTTGCAGGGCTGGGCCTCGCAGCGCCGCGAGCGGCGCACCTGGTCGCTGGCGCTGGAGCCCGCCAGCATGAGCCTGCTGCTGGCGGCGATGAGCCCGCGGCCGCTGCCGGGGCTGTCCGCGGCCGCCGCGCCGCACTGGGCGGAATCGCTGCGCCAGACCGCCCTGCGCCTGCAACGCGAGGCCCCGGCCGGCCAGCGCCCCGGCCTGGGCCGCCTGCGCGCGCTGCTGATGCAGGCGAGCCTGCGCCAGGTGCTGGAGGGCCGCCGCCTGCCCGATCAGCATCAGGGCTGGCAGGCATTGTGGCGACAGGCGTGGCAGGACTGGCAAGGGCGCGGCGACGACGGCGTGGAGGCGCCGCGCCCCCGCGCGAGCCCCGCGACGAAGTCCGATGCCGAGGGGGCGGACGACGACATGGACGCGCGCGACGCCTCGGCCACACCGCCGCCGCGTCGCCGACGAGGCGACACCGCCAAGGCCGCGGACGCCACCGACCGCGCGCTGCTGCACCTGGAGCGCGAATGCCGCGACGGCCGCTGGTCATGGCCGCAGCGGCTGCGGCTGGCACGCCTGCTCGAAACGCCGGACGGCTGCGACCGCTGGCTGCGGCTGTTCAGCGAGAACCGCCGCTGGCGCATGCTGCAGGCGCAGTTCGGCGCGATGGCCGAGCCGCTGCGGCAACGCGCCGGCCGCCTCGGCCGCTGGCTGCAAGGGCTGGTGCGCGAGCCCGTCGCGGCCCTGGCGGAACACTGGCGGCGCCTGTGCCGCCACCTCTTCATCCAGGGGCTGAGCCCGGACGCGGCGAGCCTGCGCCGGAACTACCAGGACGAGGCGCTGCCCGCCTCGCCGCCGGCCTCGATGGCGACGGGCCCCGCCGCCGCCACGCGCCGCGACGCCGTCGCCATCGCCGTCTCCAACCGCGATCCGATCTGGGTCGACGACGCGGGCCAGGTGTTGCTGGCCGCCTATGCCGAACGCCTGTTCAAGCACCTGAACCTGCTGCGGGACGGCCGCTTCATCGACGCCGAGGCGCAATCGACGGCGGTGCAATGCCTGCAGACGCTCTGCCACGGGCCGGGCCCGGCGGACGAGTCCTGCACCGTGCTGTCGCGCCTGCTGTGCGGGGCGCCGCCGGACGAGGTCCTGCCGCCGGTGCCGCCCTGCGACGCCGAGCGGCTGGCGCTGCTGGAGCAACTGCTGGCCGCCGTCGTCGCGCACTGGAAGGCGGTGGGCAACACCACGGTGGCGGGCCTGCGCGAAAGCTTCCTGCAGCGCCAGGGCCGCCTGCAGGAGGACAAGCCTCGTGCCGGCGAGCCGCCGCGCTGGCGGCTGCGCGTGCAGCCGCGCGGCTTCGACGTGCTGCTGGATCGGCTGCCCTGGAGCTTTCACACCATCCGCCTGCCCTGGATGCCTGGAGTGCTGCATGTGGAATGGCGCTGACACCCCGCACGCGCAGGCGCTGCGCCTGGAGCTGGACTGGCTGTCCCGCGTGCTGGACCTGCGCCTGGAGCAGCACTTCCGGCAGGACGGCGAGCTGCTGGAGCGCGCCCCGCCCCCGCCCGAGCCGCCGCCCGACAGCGAGCTCGCGGCCTGGGTCCACGACCTGCCGCTGGACCTGCACGGGCGGCTGCTGCTGGCGCTCGCGCTGGCGCCGCACCTGCGGCCGTCGGCGCTGGACCTGCTCTTCATGCGCAACCAGAACCTGGAGCGCGGCTTCACCGAGTTCGGCGGCATCAAGGCGCAGGCGCACGGGGGTTTCCTGCCCACGGGCGAGACGGCCGCCTTCCTGCTGGCCGGCGATCGGCTGCGGGACCGGCTGGCGCTGCTGGACTGGTTCGACGCGCCGCATCCGTTGATGGCCGGCGGACACCTGCGCCTGGACACGCCGCCCGCGGGCGAGCCGCGGCTGTGCGGCGCCCTGCTGCTCAGCGGCGAGGCATTGCAGCGCCTGTGCACCGGCGCCGCGGACAAGCCCGACTACAGCGTCAACTTCCCCGCCAAGCGCATCACCAGCACGCTGGACTGGGACGACCTGGTGCTGGCGCCGGAGGTGCTGGACGAGGTCAACCAGATCCGCGCCTGGATGACCGACGGCGAGCTGCTGATGCGCGACTGGGGCCTGGCGCGCGCGCTCAAGCCGGGCTATCGCGCGCTCTTCCACGGACCGCCCGGCACCGGCAAGACGCTGACCGCGACGCTGATCGGCGGCAAGGAGCGGGACGTCTACCGCATCGACCTGTCGATGGTGGTGTCCAAGTACATCGGCGAGACGGAGAAGAACCTGGCGCGCGTCTTCGATCAGGCGCAGAGCCGCCGCTGGGTGCTGTTCTTCGACGAGGCCGACGCGCTCTTCGGCAAGCGCGGCGCGGCGCAAAACGCCAACGACCATCACGCCAATCAGGAGATCGCCTACCTGCTGCAACGCGTCGAGGACTTCCCCGGCGTGGTGATCCTGGCCAGCAACCTGCGCGGCAACCTGGACGAGGCGTTCTCGCGGCGCTTCCAGTCGATGATCCATTTCCCGATGCCGGACGGCGACCAGCGGCTGCGCCTGTGGCGCGGCATGCTGCACGAGCGCCACCTGGGGGCCGATGTCGAGCTGGAGCCGCTGGCGCGGCGCTACGAGCTGTCCGGCGGCGCCATCGCCAACGTGATCCGCCATGCCGCCCTGGCCGCGCGGCGCCAGGGCCGCGACGCGGTGAACCAGTCCGAGCTGCGAGCCGGCATCGCGCGGGAACTGCGCAAGGAAGGGAGGACGCTGTGAGCAAGCTCCGTCTGTCGGCGCGATCCTGGACCGCCTGCGGCGCGGCGGCGCTGGCCGCGATCGCCGTCTGCGTCGGCGCGTGGGCGGCGGCCTCCGGGCCGACCGGGTCCGCGCCAACTGCGTCAGCGGCATCAGCGGCGGCGGCGCTGACACCTCCCGGCCGGGTCGGCGCAGCTTCGGCGGCGGTCGGTGTGCCGGCGCCAGGGGCCTCGGGCAACGCCGGCACCTCGGCCTCGGCTGGCCCCGCAGGCCCGACGGGCACCTCAGGCTCCCTGGGCACCTCGGGCTCCACCGGCACCCCGGGCGCGGCGGCCGACGCCGTCGCGACGAGCCCCCTGCGCACGCCCACCGTGTCCGCGGTCCCCGTGCCCAAGCCTTCGGCCGTGCCGTCCCCGGGACAGCCGACATCGCCACCGGCCGCGCCGTCCAACCTGCCGTCCACGGCGGCCTCCTCGCCGACGATCTGCATCGTGCCGACGGGCGATCGTTCGGCCTTTCCGTCGGCGGCATCGGACGCCACCGGCGGCGCCTGCTGCTGCGGCAGTGGCAGCCGCGGGGCGTTGCGGCTGCCCCGGCCGCCGGAAACGCTGCCCCCGGCGCGGCAGGGTCGCGCCTACCTGCAGACGCTGTCCGCCGAGGGCGGCCGACCGCCCTACCAGTTCACGGTGGTCGACGGCGACCTGCCGCAAGACCTGACCCTGGATGCGCGTGGCACGATCGCGGGGACGCCGCCGAGGGTGCAGGCCACGCGTTTCGTCGTGCTGGTGACGGACCGGGCGGGCACCCGTCTGCATCAGACCTTCGATCTGCGCGTGCTGGGCGCACGCAAGCCCGAGCCTCCAGCATCGGCCGCGTCCGCGCCGGCCGTGCCCAAGCCCCAGCGCCCGGCGCCGCTGACCTCGTTGGAGATCGCCCACGCCTCGGCCCAGGCGGCATCGCGTCCGACGGCGACGGTCTATGAACTGCCCGCTGGCGTGGTGGAGGCCATCAAGGCCTTGATTCCCGCGAAGAGCGGCAAGGGAGACGGGGCCTCGTCCGACCTCGACGCCGCCCCGAGCGCCGACGCTGGCGCCGGGACGGACACGCCGGCCACGTCGACCTCGGTGGCCGAAGCAGCCGCGACACCGGCACCGACGCTGCCGGAGCTGCCCACCGACGTGCCCTGGACCGAGGACCAGCAGAACCAGTTGAACGGCGTGCTGCAACCGTTGCTGTCCAAGGTCTATTTGACGCGCGACCTGTTCGAGGATGCCTTGCGGGCGCGCAGTTGCGAGCAGGCCTGGTTGCTGGTCTCCAACGAGGCCGCGCGGCTCAAGCAGAGCGCGGGGGACAAGGCGATCTATCTGGAAGACTGCCTGCGCCGCCACCAGACCGCCGAGACGGACCGCGCGACGTCCGCGACCGCGTCGGCGCCACGGCGCAAGGCCGCGAGCGCGTCCGCGTCCGCGCCCGCCTCCGCCGCATCGGCGCCGACGACGCTCAAGCCGGCGGACGTCGGCGTCTGGCTGCTGCCGCCCGGTCTGGTCACCTGGTTGAGCCAGGCTGCGCGCATCCAGAGGCCGCTGGGCACGTCGAGGTTGCTGAACTGGGTCGCCGCGGCCGATTGCGGGTGCGCGGCCGCGCGCGAGAACCAGCCGCTTTATGCCTTCTATCCGGCCTGGTTCAGCGAGCCGCCTCCCGACGCCCCCGCCGAAGACGCCCCCAGCAGCAGCGACGGCGGCGCCAGCGGTGCCGGCAACGCCAAGGGCGAACCCCAGAAGGGGCGGCCCCAGACGATGGACTTCAGCGTGATCAACCGCATCAGCTACTTCGCCCTGCCGATGGCCGATGACCTGGCGCTGCCCCCCGGCTGGGCCCAGGACGCCAAGGCGACGGCGTTCGTGCGCACCGCGCGGCGGCACGGCACGCGCGTGGACCTGGTGCTCTACAACAACGACTGGCGTTTCCTGCAGCAGGCCGATCCGGCGCAATGGGCCGCCGAGCGCCAGTGGCGCATCCAGCGCCTGACGACCCGCCTGCGCGAGCTGCTGGACACGCCGCTGCCCGGGCTGGGCGAACGCGCCAAGGCGTGGCTGCCGGGCTTCGGCGAGGCGCAGTACCTCGCGGACGGCGTGACGCTGGTCTTCGACGACCTCCCGGCACGCGACACGCAGGAGGCACGCCGCTTCGCCTCGTTCTATCCGGCGTTCGTGCGCGGGCTCGCGGAGGCCATGGCCAGGAACCCCGGGCGCCAGTACGCGATCAATCTCGTGATGACCGGCAATCAGGTGACGGGTCGACCCGCGCGCAACGCGGACGCGCCCTTCGACGTGGCGACGCTGTTCGAGCTGCTCAAGGCCGTCGAGAAGCCCAAGATCGTGGAGGGCCGCATCGTCACCGGGCGGCAGGACTATCGACGCGACGGCAACGTGGAGCTGCGCTTCCTGGTGCTGTTGCCGGAGCCCACGACGCTGTCCAAGAAGCTGCTGCGTCGCACCGTGGAGGAGAGCTCCGCCGTGCAGGGCACCGACCGGCGCATCTTCCTGCGCAGCATCGTGCCGGTGATGCAGGTGCCGCCCCTGGAGAATCAGCAGTTCCAGGACGATCTGGCCTACGCGGAGGACAACTTCGGCGGCATGGGTGTCTGGCCGCTGCCCGAGTTCAACACGAACAACCTGAAAGACCTGAAGTCCATCTTCGGGCCGGACCCCGGCCTGGGCGTGCAGTCGACCCTGTGCGGCTGGATCTGCCCGAACCGCTGGTGGGTGCGGCTGGCCTTCGAGCTGCTGGTGCTGGCGGGCGTGGTGATCTGGGTCGCGCTGCAGCTCAATTGCGGCTGGCGCCAGCGCTACGGCCGCATCGCCTTGCTGGCCGGCGTGCCGCCCGCGCTGGTGGCTTTCGCGCTGAGCGCCTGCGACCCGGCCCTGGCCTTCCTGCGCGACAGCGGCATGCTGATGCTGGGCATCGCCGTCGCGGCGCTGGTGGTGTTCCTGATCGTCGCCATGCTGAAACGAAAGGTGGAGAACCCATGAAGAAGCATCAACCCCAAGCCGAGGCCGCGCCGGCCCAGCGCCGCGCCGCCAGTGAAGGCGCCGCCGGCCGCCCCGCCCCCGCGGACAGCCCGCGCCAGAGCGCGCAAGGCGCGCAACTGGCGCAGCTGCGCGCCGGCGCGAAGCCCGTCCCGGCCGCCGCCACGAGCGCCGAGGCGCCCGTGCAGCGCGTGGAGGGCGAGCGCAAGGCCAAGGGCCACAGCCTGGGCCCGTCCCATTCGAAGAACCGCGGCGGCAAGATCACGTCGCACAAGGCCGGCAAGGCCCGCACGGAAGACCCGGGCATCAGCGCCGCCAAGAACGGCCGGCGCCGGCGCATGATGGAGGCGAACGTCAGCAACTCGATCGCCAAGTCCAGCGGCAAGCCCGGCGGCAAGTAGCCGGCCCGGCGACCCGTCCACGCCGACCCTGCGCGAGACAACGGGAGATCCGACCATGAAACGATCCCAAGACGGCCCCGCCGTGGAGCCACGTCACGAGCCGGCCGCGCAGCGCGCGCAGGACGACGGCGCGGCACCGGCCGGCGCCGACAGCCAGGCGCTGGACGCGAGCCCCCGCCAGACCGTGCAGCGCCACAAGCTGGCGCAGTTGCGCAAGGGCAAGGCGCCCGCCGCCCGCTCGGAGGACCGAGGCGGCCTGCCCGCGCCGCTGCGCGAGGGCATGGAGTCCTTGTCCGGCATGAGCCTGGACAACGTGCAGGTGCACTACAACTCCGCCAAGCCCGCGCAGCTCAACGCCCATGCCTACGCGCAAGGCCGGGACATCCACCTCGCGCCGGGCCAGGAGCGGCACCTCCCGCACGAGGCCTGGCACGTCGTGCAGCAGGCGCAGGGCCGCGTCAAGCCGACCATGACGATGGGCGGCGGCGTGCCGGTCAACGATCACGCGCATCTGGAGCGCGAGGCGGATTCGATGGGCGCGAAGGCGATGAGCACGCAGCGCAAGGCGGTCAAGGACGAGGACAAGGGCTGAGGGCGCAAGACCTGACCCCACTTCGGCCGGCGACGACCCGCGTCGCCGTGAGCACCTCGTCAGATGGCCGTCATGTTTCCGTTATGTATCCGGATGAGAGCAATCTGAAACAGATTAAAACTTGTCCTGCGCCAAGCTGGAAAACCATACTTCGCGCCGCGTGACCCCTTCACCGGGGACACGCGGCGGCGCACCGCGAGACAGCGGAGCCCGCCCACACCGCACCAACGCATGCCGCAGGCACGGGAGGGATGAGGATGGCGATCAAGATCAGGCAAGTCGGGCTCGGCTCGACGTTCGGGCAACTCGCGAGCGGCGCGCTGCTGCCCGCCGTGCTGGGGAGCGTGCTGCTCGCCGCCTGTGGCGGCGGCGGCGGCGAGAGCAGGACGGAGGTCGGCATCCAGTCGGCCGGCGTCGGCGAGGTCACCGCGGATTCCGCGGCCCGCGCGAAGGCGATGGCCGGCGACAGCAGCGAGACCGCGCTGACGCCCACCGGCGCGACCTCCAGCTCCAATGAACGCGGCGACCTGTCCGCCGACAAGGCGATCGACCACGACGACGGCAGCCGCTGGGGCAGCGGCTTCACCGACAACGAGTGGCTGACGCTGGACTACGGCAAGGCCGTCGACATCGCCCGCGTGCGCATCCAGTGGGAGAACGCGCACGCCAGGCGGTACGCGATCCAGGTCTCCGACGACGGCAAGACCTTCGCCACGATCAAGACGGTGGAGAACAGCGCCGGCGGCGTCGAGGACATCGGCGGCCTGGCCGGCCACGGTCGTTTCCTGCGCATCCAGGGCCTGAGCCGCTCGACGCAGTACGGCTACTCGATCTTCGAGATCCAGGCCTTCAGCGGCACGCCCGTGCCGCCCACCACGCCCACCGATCCCACCGCGCCCACCAACCCGGACCAGCCGCCGGTCACGCCGCCCGATGGCGACACCAGCCGGCCCGGCGTCGCCGTCAGGCCCGTCACGGTGACGGCCTCCAGCGTCGAGAACGGCGGCCTGTCCGCGGCCAACGCCGTCGACGGCAACGCGGCCACGCGCTGGGCCAGCAAGGCCGAGGACGGCGCCTGGCTGCAGTTCGAGTTCGCCTCGCCGGTGAACCTGGGCTACATGAAGCTGGTCTGGGAGAACGCCTACGGCAAGGCCTACGCGCTGCAGGTCTCCAACGACGGCAAGACCTGGACCCAGCTGCGCGAGGTCCAGAACGGCAAGGGCGGCGCCGAGGAGTTCTTCAACCTCGGCGTCAAGACGCGCTTCGTCCGCATGCAGGGCATCGCGCGGGCGACCAACTACGGCTACTCGCTGTTCGAGGTCGAGTTCAAGACCATCGGCAGCGACAACAGCCTGCCGACGCAGGCGACCTCGCCGCTGCCCTTCCCCGCCAACGGCAACAACCTGGCGGCGCTCTTCGCTCCGCAGGCGCCGGTCGAGACGCTGCAGTTCACGCTGCCGGACGGCACCTTGATCACGCGCTTCGGCAACCGCGGCGTGGGCCGCCACGGCCGTGAGCGCGGCGAGGACTGGAACGAGATCGGCTACGGCCCCAACGACACCGTGGACGCCGCCGGCAATCCGGTCGACAAGGGTCCGGGCGCCTACCTGACCTTCGTGCCCAACTACTTCAAGAACCGCACCTGGGGCCTGGAGATCATCGACAACAGCCGCGTCGCGGGCGTCACCCGGCCGCAGTTGAAGGTCAACACCTACAACCAGGTCGACTTCCTGCCCGGCGGCACCGCGTTCTTCCGCGCCTTCGACCGCGTCGGCGTGACCGGCTACGGCTGGATGAACAACGGCGCGCTGGTGGGCAGTCCCGACCAGGTCTGCAAGCCGGTCGCCTACCCGGCCAACGGCCAGCTCGGCACCGACAACTGCACGGTGCTGATCAAGGACTATCCGGGCCACGCGGCGCTGGACGCCAACGGCTTCCCGAACGGCCAGAACGTGCCGGCGCGGCCGCTGGTCGTGGGCGACGCGATCGAGGTGGCGCCGTCGATGTTCTCGACGACCGCGGCGATGCAGGCCAAGGGCGACAACGGCGGCATCCGCTACTACGCCAACGAGTGGGTCTACGTGGTGGGGCAAGGCCTGGCCCCGTGGTACGGCGTGCAGCCGCGCCTGAACAGCGTGCCGCTGCCGGAGGCGACGCTGTCGGGTGGGTCGGGCTCCGTGTCCTACAACTATTCGGACGAAGGCTTCCGGATGTTCCAGCAGCCGTCCAACAACGTGGGCATGCAGAACATGCAGCGTTTCGTCGAGGGCCGCCGGCTGGTGCACAGCAGCTTCGTCACCGGCGAGCACTCGGAGCCCGGCAACGACCGCATGGACGCGATCGCCAACCTGGCCGGTCCGCGCTTCAATCAGGCCGCCTGCGTGCAGTGCCACACCAACAACGGTCGCAGCCCGGCGCCATGGGCCATCGGGCAGCGGCTGGACACGATGTCGGTGCACGTCGGCGCGCTCGGGGCCGACGGCCGCGTGCGCCCCGATCCGCGTTACGGCGCGACGATCCAGATGAACGCCCGCTCCGCCAGCGGCAGCCCGCAGAACTGGGGCAACGACGTGCGCGTCGTCGGTTTCGACACCCGCGGCGTCAAGCTCGCGGACGGCACCGTCGTCGAGCTGCGCAAGCCCAGGCTGGCCTTCGACGGCCCGGTGCCGGCGCTGTACTCGGCGCGCAGCGCGCAGCCGATGATCGGCGTCGGCCTGCTGGAGGCGGTGCCGGAGGCCGACATCCTGGCGCGCGTGCGCGCCGTGCCGGACGTGGACGGCGTGCTGGGCAAGGCCAACTTCGTCTTCGACCCCGAGTCCGGCGCGGTGCGCCTGGGCCGCTTCGGCTGGAAGGCGTCCAAGGCCAGCCTGCGTCATCAGGTGGCCGCGGCGCTGCTGAACGACATGTCGGTGACCTCGCCGATCTACCCGAACCGCGGCTGCGCCGCCGATCCGGCGGGCTGCCGCTCGGGCCCGGCGCAGAAGGGCATCGGCGAGGCGGACCTGGCCTCGCTGACGCGCTACATGGAGTTGATCGCGGTGCCGGCCCAGCGCAGCCTGCCCAGCGGCTTCCCCAAGGGCGTGGCGCCGCTGGACGAGCACCGCGTCGATCCGCTGCAGGTGGCGGCCGGCCGCCGGGTCTTCGACGCGCTGCGCTGCGCGGCCTGCCACACGGCGGAGATGAAGACGGGCAAGACCCACCCCTTCGCGGAACTGCGCGACCAGACCATCCGCCCCTTCACCGACCTGCTGCTGCACGACATGGGCCCCGCCCTGGCGGACGCCCTGCCGGAGGGCCAGGCGCAGGGCGCGATGTGGCGCACCGCGCCGCTGTGGGGCATCGGCTATACCGACAAGGTGCAGGCCGCCACGAAGGTCGGCTACCTGCACGACGGCCGCGCCCGCACCGTCACCGAAGCCATCCTGTGGCACGGCGGCGAGGCGGAGAAGTCACGCGCGCGCTTCGAGCAACTGTCGACGGCGGACCGGGAGGCGCTGCTGGCCTGGCTGAGGAGCCTGTGAGCGCGAAGGGCGGCGCGGCGGGCGCCGCCCTGCCCTGCGTCACCGAGGGGAAGGACGGCGCCCGCGGGCGCCGGTCGGCCCCAGGGCCGCGAGCGCCCCGGGCGGCGCTCAGGCGTAGGACTGAAAGATCCTCGTCGCGCCGCCCTTGAGCACCAGCAGCACGTCATACGGCTGGGTCCGGTTGCCGTAGTCCGGCCCGTCCATCCCTGGACTGCCCAGCGGCATGCCGGGCACGGCCAGGCCCACGGCCTGGGGGCGTTCCTTGAGCAGGCGCCTGATCTCGCGCGCGGGGACGTGGCCCTCGATCGCATACCCCTCGATGCGCGCCGTGTGGCATGAACCCAAGGCCACGGGCATGCCCAGCGCCTTGCGCGCGTCGGTGTTGCCGTCGTTGTGGATGGTGCCGATGGCGAAGCCCTGCGCCTGCAGGTGCGCGAGCCAGTCCTTGCAGCATCCGCACTCGGGGGACTTCCACACCTCGACGACCGGCGCGGACGCCTTCGCCGACGTCAGCACCGGCGCCGCGCCGATCAGCGCCAGGCCCAGGCCGGACCGGACCACATGCCTTCGATGGATCGAGTGGCTCATGCCCATCAATGCCCGTGATTGGCCTGGCCGTCCACCGCCTTCGGCACGGCCTTGGCCGGCGCGGCCTTGGCGTCCAGCTTGGCGACCGTCACGGCGCCCTTCATGCCGGCGTCGTAGTGACCCGGCTGCAGGCAACCGAAATCGACCTTGCCCGCCTTGGTGAACTGCCAGATCACCTCGCCCGTCTTGCCGCCCGCCAGGGTGACCATCTGCGGATCCTCGTGCTCCATCTCGGGGTTCTTGAGCATGGCCTGGTAATGCGCCTTCAATTCCTGCTCGGTGCCGAGCACGAATTCGTGCTTGACCTGCCCGGAGTTCTTCACCTTGAAGCGGATCGTCTCGCCTTGCTTGACCTGGATGCTGGCGGGCGAGAAGCGCATGGTGTCGGTCATGTCCACCACGACGGTGCGGGTGACCTGCCGTGCCTGGCCGGGCTTGCCGATGGCGCTGTCCTCGCCGCCATCGCCGTGGCCATGGCCGCCGGCATGGTTGCCCGCGGCGATGGCGGCGCCGGCGCCGACCGCGAGCAGGGCCGCGACAAAGAGGGAATGACGGTTCATGAGCGATTCCTTGAGAAGGGAGGTTCAATGTCGCGGCCGGCGACGGCACGCACCAGGGCAGGTCCAGGGAGGGACCAGGGACCGGGCCACTGTAGGCACGGCCATCCGTCAGTGACCGAACGGGAACATGACAGCGCCGTCATGTTGCCGGCCTTTCGGGCGCGGACGCGCGCTCCGTCGGCAGCCGCACCGTGAAGCGTTCGCCGCCGAGCGGCGACGGCTCGACCTCGATGCACCCGCCCAGCACCCGCGCGATCGACTGGCACAGCGCCAGGCCCAGGCCGGTGCCCGGCACCTCGTCGCCGCGCGCGGAGGCGCCCCGGTAGAAGCGCTCGAACAGATGCGGCCGTTCATGGTCGGGCACGCCGGGGCCGTCGTCCTCGACGGTGATGCGCGCGCCGTCGTCGTCGGCGCCCAACGACACGAGCACCATGCCGCCCGCCGCGTTGTACTTGATCGCGTTGTCCACCAGGTTGGACACCACCAGCGCCAGCATCGGCGGCACGGCGCGCAGGCCCGCCGTCGGCGCCATGGCCGTCTCGACCACGTCCAGGCGCACCCGCACGCCATGCCGCTGCGCCGTCCCCTGCGCGCGCCGCACGACCTCCTCCACCAGCTGGACCAGCGCCACCGGGGCCTGCTGCCCGGATTCCTGGCCGGAGTCCAGCCGGGCGAGCGTCAGCAACTCCTCGACCAGCATCGTCAGCCGCTCGACCTCGTCCAGGCAGGATTGCAGCGCGCCGACGTACTCGACGCCGTCGCGCGGGCGGCGCAAGGTGATCTCCAGTTCCGCGCGCAATCGCGACAGCGGCGATCGCAGCTCGTGCGACGCGTCCGCGGTGAAGCGGCGTTGCGCCTCGAAGGCCCGCTCCAGCCGCGCGAGCATGTCGTTCAGGGTGTCGACCAGCCGGCCGATCTCGTCGCGGCTGCCGGGATGGGGCAGGCGGTCCGACAGGTTGTGATCGCCGATCCGCTGGGCCTGCCGGACCACGTCGTCGATGGCGCCGAAGACCCGTCCGGTCAGCAGCGCGCCCGCCAGCGTGATCACCACGACCAGCACGATGCCCATGGACAGGAACATCAGCCCGGCCGAGTCGACCGCATGGTCGACATCGTCCAGCGAGCCCGCCACCTGCACCGCGAAGGCGCGACCCGGCGCCCGCACCGGCACCGAGACGCGGCGCGTGGGCTCCTCGCCGTAGGACAGGTTCTCGAAGACGGCCTCGCCGCCGGCCAGCCGCGCCAGCAGCGCCGCGTCCGTCGGCAGGGTCGACGCGCCGAGGTTGGCGCTGCGCGCCAGCACCCCGCCGCGCGCGTCGATGATCTGCACCAGCCGGTCCAGCCGCGCATACGACGGCGGCGCCGCGCCGTCGGCGCGCTCGTGCACGGTGACGGGCAGGTCGGGATGGTCCGCCAGCGTGCTCGCTTCCTGCTCGGCCAGGGCCAGCAGCGCGCCGTCCAGTTGGCCGCGCAACGCGGTGACCAGGCTCAGGTAGGTCAGCGACGCGGCCACGGCCAGCACCGCCGCGATGACGACGACGTGGACCAGCGCCAGGCGGCGGCGGAAGCTGAGGAAGGTGGGCATGACTCGTCGCGGTGGCCGTCGGGGATGTTGATCGTCCTCAGGCACCGCCGGTCCCGCGCAGGCGGAAGCCGCTGCCGCGCACCGTCTCGATCAGCGGCGCCCGGCCGGGCGCGTCGATCTTGCGGCGCAGCTTGCTCATGTAGGCGTCGATCAGGTTGTCGATGCCGGGCAGCTCGTCGTGCCAGATCTGCTCGGCCAGCCGCTGGCGGCTGATCACGACGCCGGGTTGCCGCATCAGCGCCTGCAGCACGGCGAACTCCCTGGGCGTCAGTTCGATGGCCCGGCCGTCGCGCTCGACGCGCTGCGTCGCGGGATCCAGCGTCAGGCCGGACACGGCCAGCACCGGCGGACGCGTCATGTCCGAGCGTCGCAGCAGCGCCCGCACGCGGGCCAGCAGCTCCTCGAACTCGAAGGGCTTGGTCAGGTAGTCGTCGGCGCCGGCATTGAGGCCCGCGACGCGGTCCGACAGCGCGTCGCGCGCGGTGAGCATCAGGATGGGCACCTGCTGCCCGCGCGCCCGCAGCGTGCGGCACAGCGCCAGGCCCTCGCCGTCGGGCAGCATCCAGTCGAGCACGACGAGGTCGTGCGTCGAGACGAACGAGGCCTCGTCCGCCTCGGCGACGCTGGCCGCCGTGTCGACGACAAACCCTTCCTCCTGCAGGCCACGCGCCAGCAGCCGGGCCGCCTTGCGGTCGTCATCGACCAACAGAATCCTCATTCGCCTGTCCCTCCCCTGTCCTCGCGCATCGCGACGCGGTCGCGCGCCCTCGTGTCGCCACGATCGCGCAGTCTCGCATGTCGACGACGGCTCGATCTTGGCGCGTCAGTCCTCGCTCGACGCGTTCCAGAACGCCTGCGACACGCCGGGCAGTTGCTCCAGCTCGCGCATCACCGCCTCCATCTGCTCCGGCACGACGGCGGTGGCGAAGAGCGTCGCCTCGATCTCCGAGTCGGTCTGCCCGAACGGGTGCTGCTGGATGTCCCGCGCCGGATACCGCGCCGACTCCAGCCGCTCCGACACCGCCTCCAGGACCTCGGCGCGGCGGCTGCGCTCGCAGATCACGTAGACCGAGTAGGTCGCCTCGGACGACTCCTCGCTCAGCGGGCGCCGGTTGATGCGGTTCACCACCGGGCGCAGCAGCGTGTTGGCCGCCAGCACGTAGAAGGCGGCCAGCATCGCCTGCGCGTGCAGGCCGGCGCCGGCGCACGCCCCCACCGCCGCCGATCCCCACAGTGTCGCGGCCGTGTTGAGGCCGCTGACATTGGCGCCCTCCTTCATGATCGCGCCGGCCCCCAGGAAGCCGATGCCGGAGATCACGTACGCGATCACCTGCATCGGCCCCGGCGACCCGCCATGCAGCGCGTTGAACTGCACGGCGAGGTCCACGAAGACCGCGGCGCCGACCGCCACCAGCGCATTGGTCCGCAGCCCGGCCGTGCGCTGCCGCACCTGCCGCTCGAAGCCGATCAGGCCGCCCAGCAGGAAGGCGACGGTCACGGCGTGCAGGCTGGCCAGCACGTTGGTCGCGGCGAAGGAATCGAAGCTCATCCGGTTCTCCCCGGGGCGGGCCGACGGGCCCCGCCCCTCACAAGGTCGGCTTGCCGCCGACGCTCAATTGCAGTTGCACCGTCGCGGACGCCAGATCGCTGCGGGCCTGCAGATAGGCCAGGTAGGTGTCGTCCGCCGCGCGTTGCGCGGACAGCAGTTCCAGCAGCGAGGCGGCGCCGTGACGGTAGGACGTCCTCATGCCTTCGAGGACGCGCTGCGAGTCTCCCAGCGTCATATCTCGGTAACGTGTCAGGTTTTCCCGCGAGGCCAGGTACTGCGCGTGGGTGACCCGGACGTCCGCCTGCGCCTTGAGCTCGGTCTGGCGCAGCGCCAGCAGCGCCTGCGTCACCGCCGACTCCGCCTGCACCAGGTCGCCCCGGTTCAGGCGCGACAGCGGGATCGGCACCGAGACCGAGAACGACAGGGTGTTGGAGCGCGGCGACGGGTCCACCGGCGATCCGTCCGCGCCCAGGCTCCGCCGCCCCTGCGGCGTGTAGCCGTAGCTGACGCCGACGCTGGGGTCGACCTGGCGATTGGCGCGCACCAGGTCGGCGGCGGCGCGCGCGCTGTCCAGCGCGGCGCGGGCGATCAGCACGTCGTCGCGCTCGCGCAGCGCCTGGACTTCCAGCGCCTCCACGTCGGCCAGCGCGCCGGTCTCCTGGAACTCGCAGCGCGGCAACTGAGCGCCGAACTCCTCCGACCAACGCCGGCCCAGCGGCGCCGCCAGGCGCTCCATCGCACCGCGCGCGTCGGCGCGGGCCTTCACGACGGTGGCCAGGAACTGGTCGCGCTCGTTGCGCGATTGCAGCAGCTCCAGGCCGCCGAGATCGCCGGCGCCGTGCCGCACCTCGTTCAGCCGCACGATCTCGGACATCGCGCGCAGCGACTCCTCCTGGCGGGCGAGCGCCTCCCGCGTGCGGCAGACCTCGATGAAGGCATCCGCGGCGTCCGCGTAGGCCTGGCGCGTCACGCCCAGCAGCGTCGCTTCGCCCAGCCGCACCTGGCTCTCGGCCACCTGGACGCGGCGGGCGCGCTTGCCGCCGGTCTCGATGGTGTAGCTCAGGCCGATGCTCTGCGCGAGGCGCGGCTTGGGCTGCACCTCGCGGCTGAACTCGACCGGGCCGGCGCTCAGCGACAGCGACGGATCCGGCCGCAGGCCGGCGATGCCGACGCCCGCGCGCGCGGCCACGACCGCCTCGCGCTGCGCGGCGACGTCATTGCTGGAGCGCGAGACCGCGTCCAGGTAGCGCCCGAAGTCGACCTCCGGCGCGGCCGCGCCGGACGGCGTCGAGGCGGGTGAAGGCGCCGCCGCCATCGCCGATGTCGATGTCGATGTCGATGTCGATGTCGATGTCGATGCCGGTGTCGATGCCGGTGCCGGTGCCGGTGTCGGTGTCGGTGTCGGTGCCGACCTTGACGTCGCCGCCTGCGCGTCGGTCGGCAAGGTGGCCCATGCCGACACCAGGCAGAGCGACAGGCCGACGCGGCCGAGCAGCATCGCCGCGTCCCGCAGGAATGGATCGCCCAGGACGCCGCCCCGCGGGAGGGCGCCGCGCAGCACGGCGCCGCGCAGGACCGCCGCGCGGCGCGCGACGAGCCACAGGCGGCGAGGAAGGAAGACCGGACGGCTCATGCGAGTTGCTCCGTGGCGTTGTCGTCGAGGTCGCGGCGGACCGCGCGTTCGGCGGAGACCCGTTCCGCGCGGGCCTCGATCCAGTGATAGAGGGCCGGCACCAGCAGCAGCGTCAGCAGCGTGGCGGTGACCAGTCCGCCGACGACCACCGTCGCCAGCGGGCGTTGCACGTCGCTGCCCAGGCCGGTGGCCAGCATCGCGGGCGTCAGGCCCAGCGCCGCGACCGTGGCGGTCATCAGCACCGGCCGCATGCGGCTGGCCGCGCCTTCCAGCACCGCGTCGCGCAGCGGCCGGCCGTCCTCGGCGCGCAGCCGGTTGATCTGCGCCACCATCAGCACGCCGCCCAGCACGGCGACCCCGAACAGCGCGATGAAGCCGACCGCGCTCGACACGTTCAGCGTCATGCCGCGCAGATGCAGCGCCGCGAAGCCGCCGATCATGGCCAGCGGCACCACGCCCAGCACCAGCAGCGGCTGGCGCAGGTTGCGGAACTCCGCGAACAACAACAGCAGCATCACGCCCAGCGTCAGCGGCAGGATCACCGCCAGGCGCTGCTGCGCGCGTTGCAGGTTCTCGAACTGACCGCCCCACTCGACGTGGAAGCGCTGATGGTCGTAGCGCAGCCGCTGCGCCAGCGCGGGTTCGGCCTGGGCCAGGAAGCTCGACAGATCGCGCCCGCGGGTGTTGAGGCGCACGATGACGTGGCGCTCGCCCATCTCGCGCACGATGACGCTCTCCCCCACCGTGGTGCGGATGCGTGCCACGTCCGACAGCGGGACCTGCGCGCCGCCCGCGCCGGTGAGCCGCAGATCCGCGATGGCCTGCGGGCTGGCGCGCGACTCGGGCGTGAAGCGCACCGTCATGTCGTAGTGCTTCTCGCCGACGTAGACCTGCCCGATCGACGCGCCGCCGATGCCGGTGGAGATCAGGTTGGCCACGTCCGCCGCGTTGACGCCCAGCCGCGCCGCGGCGGCGCGGTCCAGGTCGATGCGCAGGTTGGGCAGCGGCGGCTCGACGTCCACCGCCACGTCGGCCGCGCCGGGAATGCCGCGCAGCACCTCCGCGGCCTGCGCCGCGATGCGGCGGCCCTCGTCCAGGTCGTCACCGAAGATCTTGACCACCAGGTCGCTGTGCGCGCCGGACAGCTTGTCCTGCACGCCGTCGATCATCGGCTGCATGAAGGACACGTCGTAGCCCGGCATGCGCGCGTAGCGCTCGCTCAGCCGCCTGATCAGGGCCTGCTTGCCACCGGGCGTGGTCCAGGTGTCGTAGGGCTTGAGGCCGATGCTGGCCTCGATGTGCGACGGGGTCCAGTAGTCGGTGCCGTCGTCGTTGCGCCCGGTCTGCGTGACCATGTAGGACACCTCCGGAAAGCCCAGCGTGACGCGGCGCAACTCGTCGGCCATGCGGCCGGCCTTGTCCAGCGTGATGCCGGGCGGCATCTGCACCTGCAGCCAGATCGAGCCCTCGTCCAGGTAGGGCAGGAAGTCGCGGCCGATGGTCCCGGCCAGCGCCGCCAGCGCGATCACCGCGCCGCCCACCGTGGCGACCAGCCAGCGCCGCGGCCCGACGGCGCGCCCGAGGAAGGCCGCGTAGCGCCGCTGCATCGCCTCCAGCACGCGGTTGTGGAAGATCCTGCGCGGCCGGCGGAAGGCCAGCCAGGCCAGCGCCGGCGTCAGCGTCAGCGCCACCAGCAACGCGCCGACCAGCGCGGCGCCGACCGCGTAGGCCATCGGGCTGAACAGCTTGTACTCGATGCGCTCGAACGCGAACAGCGGCAGGTAGGCGGCGGCGATGACGCCCATGCCGAAGAAGATCGGCCGCGCCACCTGCAGCGTGGCCACGATCGCGTCGCGCGGCGTCAGCAGCCGCCGGGCCTCCTGCTCGCGACGACGCAGGATGTTCTCCACCACCACGACGGCGCCGTCGACCAGGATGCCGAAGTCGATCGCGCCCAGCGACAGCAGGTTCGCCGGCACCTTGGCATGGTGCATGAACACGAACGCGAACAGCAGCGCCAGCGGGATGGTCGCGGCCACCACCAGCGCCGCGCGCGGGCTGCCCAGGAACAGCAGCAGCACCAGCGTCACCACCACCATGCCCTCGACCATCGTGTGGCTGACGGTGCGGGCGGTCTTCTCGATCAACGTCGAGCGGTCCAGGTAGGGCACGAGCTTGACGTCGCCCGGCAGCAGCTTGGTGTTGAGCTCGTTCACCGCGGCGTGGATGCCGTCGAGCGCGCGCGACGGGTTGGTCTCCTTGAGCAGCAGCACGATGCCCTCGACGGTGTCGCTGTCGCCGTCCTTGCCCAGGATGCCGCGGCGCTCGACGTTGCCGTAGGTCAGCCGGCCGAGGTCCTTGACCAGCACCGGCACGCCGCCGGAGGTCTTCACCACGACATTGCCCATGTCGTCCAGCGAGCGCAGCAGGCCCACGCCGCGCACGACGTAGGACTGCTCGCCGCGGTCGACGACGCTGCCGCCGCCGCTGTTGTTGTTGGCGTTGATCGCCTCGACGACCTGGCTCAGCGTCAGCTTGTACTGGGTCAGCCGCGCGGGATCGAGCTCCAGCATGAACTGCGTGGTCAGGCCGCCGAAGTTGGTCACGTCGACGACGCCCGTGGCCTTCTTGAGCCGCGGGATGACGGTCCAGAACTGCAGCTCGGACAGCTCGCGCAGGCTGCGGCCGGGGCCCTGCAGCGTGTAACGGTAGATCTCGCCGGTGGGCGAGGTGTAGGGGTCCAGGCCGGGCGTCGCGCCGTAGGGCAGCGACACCTCGGCCAGGCGCTCCTGCAGGCGCTCGCGGGACCAGTAGCCCTCGACGCCGTCCTGGAAGACGACAGTCACCAGCGACAGGCCGAAGAGGCTGCGCGTGCGCAGCACCTGCATGCCGGGCGTGCCCAGCAGCGCGCGCTCGATGGGGATGGTGATCTGCTGCTCGACCTCCTCGGCCGCCAGGCCGTTGACCTGCGTCACGATCTGCGAAGTGACGTCGGCGATGTCGGGATAGGCCTCGATCGGCAGTTGGCGGAAGCTGTGCACGCCGTACAGCGCGGCGAAGACGAACACCAGCCAGACGATGCCGCGCCGGTCGAAGCAGGTGGCGACGATGCGCTCAATCATTGAGGAGCACTCCTTCGCGGATGACGACGCGCTCGCCGGCGCGCAGGCCGGTCAGGACCTCGACGCCGTCGCCCAGCGACGCGCCCACCGTCACCTGCCGCGGCTGATAGCGGTGCGGCCCGACCTCGACGAAGACGCGTGTGAACAGGCCGCTCTGCAGCAGCGCGGTGGCCGGCACGACGGGCGCCTCGTGCGACGGCCCGGAGAACAGGACCTTCGCGAACATGCCCGGCCGCAGCCGGCCGTCGGCGTTCTCCAGGATGAGGCGGACCTTGACGGTGCGGGTCTCGGGGTCGAGCACCTCGCCGATATAGCGGACGGTGCCCTCGCGAGGCGCGTCGGGATAGGCGTTGAGCAGCACGCGGGCCTTCTGGCCGACGAAGACCTGCGCCAGGTCCTTCTCCGGCACCGCGGCGGTGATGGAGACGCTGCGCAGGTCCGCGATCGTCATCAGCGGCGCGTTGATGTCGTTCCAGTAGCCGCCCTGGGCGACGCTCATCTCGATGAGGCGCCCGCTCACCGGCGCCCGCACGACGAGCCGACGGCCGGTGGCGTCGCTGGCGCCGAGCTGCGCCAGCTTGGCCTGCGCGGTGCGCAGATCGCTGTCCGACTGGGCCTGCGCCAGCTGGGCGGCCTCCAGGTCCTTGCGCGGCGTGATGTCGGCGTCGAAGAGCAGCCGCTGGCGATCGAGGTCGCGACGCGATTGCAGCGCGGCGGCACGCGCCTTGGCGGCGTCGCCCTGGGCCGCGCTGACGTCGGCGGAATCGAGCGTGAACAACGCGTCGCCCGCGCGGACCTCGTCGCCGAGCGCGCGCTGCAGGCGCTCGACGCGTCCGCTGACCGGCGGCGTGATGCGGGCCAGGTGATCGGGCAGCGCCTCCACGGTGCCGGGCGCGGTGATCGGTTGCTCGACCTTGCGGCTGGGCACCGCGGCCACGATGACGCGGTCCCGCAGCGGCGAGCGCTCCGGCACGATCACGACGGCGCCGTCATGCCCGAGCGTGGTGGCGGCCGCCGCGGCCGCGGCGGGATTGGCGCCCGCCCCCGCGTCGGTGCCGTCGCAGGCGCCGAGCGCGAGCAGACAGGGGATGAGCAGGCAGGGCCAGGCGTGGCGACGCCTTGCGGATGTCCTCATGCGGATCTCCAGGGAAAGTCCAGGGATGGGAAGGAAGGTCTCGGGGGTCGCGCCGATGGACATCGGGCGGCCCGGGATTCAGCGGCCGAAGAGCGACGGGCCCAGGGCCTCGGGCGGCCGCACCAGCAAGCCCTGCAGCGGGACGTGGCGCGGCATGGGGACGACGTCGCGCGCGGCGGCCAGGGGCACGCGGCCGCGCAGCCGGCGGGGCAGCCGCGACAGCAGGTCCTGGCGACGGGGCTCGGGCAGCACCGACAGGATGTCGGCGGCGATGCGGCAGGACATCCCGGACAGTGCCTGGGCGAAGGCCGAGGGGCCGTGCCGGTCAAGGAGCCGATCGATGTGGCCGATCCGGCGCGACGCGACGGCGTCGCAGAGGGCGGCGCGCAGGGCATCGTGCCGCGCGCGGCGGAAGAGGAAGGGAACGGGGAAGAAACGCAGCATGAGGACACTCCTGCGGGCAGCGCGCCGCAAGGGAAGGTCCTCTCGCGTCAGACGGACAGGATCCCGGCGTGCGCCGCCCGCTGTGGCGGGACGGAACGGAAGCGGTCGGTTCGCGCTGGCGGGCAGCGCCAACTACTGGGGTCGGGATCCATGGGAACTCCGGGCGGTCGGGGTGAGAAAAGGTCCCGCCATGAAGCGGAACGGGCGCAGATTAGAGGAGGCATCCTGAAAATTCCCTGAACGCGGCAGGCCGTGCCTGTGGGCCGGCGAGACCGCCGACCTTCTTGGGATCGTGTCGAAGCCGCATTCGCCGCCGGGCCCGATGACCTCGATCCCACCCGGGCCCGTCGCGCTCGATTCGCCAACAGGTACGGCGCCATCAGGCGTCTGCGTCTCGCTGATGCCCAGCGTGGGCATCGCGTCGTGGGCGTCGAGCGCCAGGGGCTCGCGGACCCAGGCGGTCAAGCCGTCCTCCGTGTCGGTCGCCTTGCCGCCGATGCGATCACGGCCGGCCGGGCCCGCGAGCGGCGGCCCGACGCGAATGTCCGCCCGACCACGCCCGGGATCGCATGGCAGGCGGTACAGCCGTGCTGGCGGAAGGCGCGTCGCGGCATGACGCATGACGCATGACACACGACGAACGGACGCTGCTCTTGAAAGCAGCTCGTTGTCTCGGTGGGCGCGTCCCGCGGATGCGGGCAAGCCTTCGCAGCGAGGGGATGGGACGTCAGCGAGTGGTGGGGGTTCCAGTAGCAGTGCTGGACGAGTCTCGGAGCGCAGTGACGAGCGACGGACCGGATGTCAGCGAGCAAGCTCGCCGGGAGTCAGCGCTTCTTTTGCTTCCTTTTCTGGGCGCGACCAGAAAAGGGAGTCGCCCGCCGGGGCGAAATCCCGGCGGGCTGTGGGAAGGAGCGCTCAAACCCCGAGGATGGAGACGGCCTTGGTATTGAGGTAGGCCTCGAGGGCTTCGGGCCCTCCTTCGGAGCCATAGCCGGAGTCCTTGATGCCGCCGAAGGGCATTTCCGCGGAGGGGGTGGCGGGCTGGTTGATCCAGAGCATGCCGACCTCGACGCGTTGAGAAAGCAGATGGGCGTTCTTGATGGAGCGCGTGAACGCATAACCGGCGAGCCCGAACGGAAGGCGATTGGCTTCTGCGATTGCTTCTGGCAGCGTATCGAAGCCGCGCACAGCGGCCACTGGCCCGAAGGGTTCGTCGTTGAAGACGGAGGCGTCGAGCGGCACATCGGCCAGCACGGTGGGCGCGAAGAAATTCCCAGCCGTCCCGACGCGTTCGCCGCCTGTGGCGATCTTGGCGCCGCGCTCACGCGCCTGTGCGACGACCTTGGTCATGGCCACGACGCGCCGCTCGTTGGCGAGGGGTCCGAGGGTGGTGCCGTCGGCGAGGCCGTCGCCGAGTTTGAGGCTCTGGGCGTGCTTGACGAGCGCCGCGGTGAATTCTTCCTTGAGGCTGTTGTGGACGAGGAACCGCGTCGGCGAGATGCACACCTGCCCTGCGTTGCGGAACTTCGCCGCGCCTGCTGCCTTGACGGCGAGGGCCACGTCGGCGTCTTCCGCCACGATGACGGGGGCGTGGCCGCCGAGCTCCATGGTGACGCGCTTCATGTGCGCCCCGGCCAGCGCGGCCAGTTGCTTGCCGACCGGCGTGGAGCCGGTGAACGTGACCTTGCGGATGATGGGATGGGGGATCAGATAGCTGGAGATCTCGGCTGGGTCTCCGAAGACGAGGCCGACGGTGCCGGGAGGCACGCCCGCGTCGACGAAGGTCTGAAGCAACGCCGCCGGCGACGCGGGCGTTTCCTCGGGCGCCTTGACGAGGAAGGAGCATCCGGTGGCGAGCGCCGCGCCGAGCTTGCGCACGATCTGGTTGATCGGGAAGTTCCACGGCGTGAAGGCCGCGACCGGTCCGACGGGTTCCTTGAGGACCAGTTGCTGCGCGGCGAGGTTGCGGGACGGCACGATGCGGCCGTAGACGCGGCGGCCCTCGTCGGCGAACCAGTCGATGATGTCGGCGCCGGCCAAGACTTCGACCTTGGCTTCCGCGAGGGGTTTGCCCTGCTCCTGGGTCAACAGCCGGGCGATCTCCGGCGCCCGTTCCCGCAGCAGCGCGGCGGCGCGCCGCATCGTGGCGGCGCGTTCGTGGGCGGAGACATCGCGCCAGGTTTCGAAGCCCTTCTGCGCGGCGGCCAGCGCGCGATCCAGATCGGCGGTGCTGGCATGGGCGACCTTGCCGATGGTCTGGCCGGTGGCGGGATTGCGCACGTCGATGGTCTTGCCGCTGGCGGCGTCGACCCATTCGTTGGCGATCAGCAGACGGGTATCGGGGTAGGAGGAAGTCGTCATGGCGTGTCCTCGGCGCGCGTTGCGGGGACGCGCGCGATCGGCGGTTGTGGAACTTGGGGGATGACTCTACCCGCTTGCCGGGGCGAGGCCGGCGAGGCGGGGACTGCCCCCACGCGGCGGTGGCGCATTGAGCGCCCTGCGCCCGGATTCGCGATCGGCAGGGACCGCCGCGCGATGCTCGTGCGTCACACCGGGCGGTGAGAATCGCCCCACCGCCGCCCACCCCCGCCCCATGCAAGAGTTCACCCACCCGATCCCATTGGCCAGGGCCCGCCACCGCCTCCGCCACGGTCGGATCGCCATCGCCCCGATCGCCCCGATCGCCGAGCCGCCAGCCCCATGAGCGAAGTCTTCGCGCTCGGCCCCCTCGTCCTGCCCTGGGCCTTCCTGCACCTGTGCGCCGCCGTCGCCGTCTCCCTCGCCCTCGCGGCCTGGCTCGCCCGCCGCGGCGGTCAGGACAACACGCCCTTGCTGTGGCGCTGCCTGCTCGTCGCCGTGCTCTTCTCGCGGCTGGGTTTCATCTACCAATACAAGGAGCTCTACGCCGCCGATCCGCTGGGCCTGATCAACATCCGCGACGGCGGCTGGTCGCCCGACGTCGGCCTCATCGCGATGTGGCTGTACGCGACCTATCGGCTGCGCAAGCTGCCGGCGCTCGCGCGGCCGGTCGGAGGGCCGCTGCTGGCGGGGACCTTGCTGTTCGTCGTCGCGCAGGTTTCGATGGGCATGCGCTCGATCGAAGGCGAACTGCCGGCCTTGTCCTTCGAGACGCTGGACGGCGACCCCGTGCGCCTGGACGCCCTGCGCGGCAAGCCGGTCGTCGTGAACCTGTGGGCCACCTGGTGCGGCCCGTGCATCCGCGAGATGCCGGCGCTGCAGGCCGCGCAGCAGCGGCGAGCCGACGTCCACTTCGTGTTCATCAACCAGGGCGAGAGCCCGGAGCGCGTCGCCGCCTGGCTGCGGGGGCAACGACTGTCCCTGCGCAACGTGGCGCTGGACGAGCCCCGCCGCGCGGGCGCGGCGTTCCAGCAGCGCGCCTATCCGACGACGCTGTTCTTCGACGCCTCGGGCCGGCTCACCGGCCGGCGCGTGGGCGAGCTGTCGCAGGCGGCCCTGGAGGCCGGCGTGGCCCGCGCGGCGCCGGGCCGGGCGGGCTTGGAAGGAGGATCGAATGCACGCTGACCTGCAGCGACCGGAGACCGACGGGAGCGCCGATTGCCACTGCCGGGGCCCGTCGCCAGCGACGCCCTGCCCGAGCCTCGCGCCCTCGGCCGACCGATACCGGATGACCGCCCGCTCCTTCCGTTCCCGTCGCGACCGCGTCGCCTCGCCGACCTCCTCGCCGACCGCATCCACGACCGCCTTGCCGACCATCTGGCCAGCCTGGCTGATCCTGCCGTGGCGCCTGATCGCGCTGCTGATCCTGTGCATCGCCACGATGGCCGGCCCCGCCTTCGCGCAGGACCCGCCCGCGGACCAGGTCGACCCCGCCAAGCTGCTGGAATCCGCCCGCAAGGACATGGAGGCGATCCGCGCGACGCAGGACGACATGCTGGACGACGCCGCGCTGCAGGCCCTGCGCAAGCGCGCCCTGTCGGCGCAGACGCGGGCCCAGGAGGCGGCGTCCGCGCTCACGCCGGAGCTGACCGACGTGCAGGCGCGGCTGGCCCAGCTCGGCCAGCCCGCGGCCGGCGTCAAGGAATCGCCGGACGTGGCGGCGCAGCGCGCCCAGTTGATGCGCTCGGTGTCGACGCTCGACTCGCAGATCAAGCTTGCGCGGCTGCTGGCCGTGGAGGCCGAGCAGGCCATCACCACCGCGTCGGAGAACCGTCGCCAGCAACTCGGCGCCCGCTTGGGCGAGCGCGCGCCCTCCGTCCTGCAACCGTCGTTCTGGCAGGCGCTGGCCGCCGCCAGCACGCACGACCTGCAGCGCGCGGGCGAGTTCGGCGACGGCCTGCGCGCCTTGTGGCTGGCCGTGTCGCCCGGCGCCTGGGTCACGCTGGCGGTGGCGATCGCCGCGCTGCTGCTGGTCTGCGCCGGGCTGCGGCGCGCGCTGGCGCATGTCAGCGTCACGCGTGTGCCCGCCGGCCGCCTGCGGCGATCGCTGTACGCGATGGGCGAGCTCTCCGTCCGCACGCTTCGACCCGGCCTGGCCGCGCACGCGCTGCTGCTGACGCTGACCTCGGGCGCCACGCCCGCCCCGCCGCTCGCCGCCTGGCTGGACACGGTGGAGGCGATCGTCTGGTTCGGCGGTTTCGTGGCCGGCCTCGGGGCCGCGCTGCTGATGCCGTCCAAGCCGTCATGGCGGCTGCCGCCGGTGCCGGACGCGACGGCCACGCGGCTGGCCTGGCTGCCGCGCACCCTGGCGGCGGTCGTGGTGCTGGGCTGGATATCGTCGCGGTCCGCCGCGGCGCTGGACGCGAGCACGCCTTCGATCTGGCTGATCGACGTGCTGGCGACGCTGACCTTCATGGCGGTGCTCGGCACGGCCCTGTCGCGGCTGCGAGGACGCCGCCCGCCCGCCGACGCCAAGGCCCCGGGCGCTGCGCACGTCGCCGACGCCAGCGGCCATGCCAGCGCAACCGGTGCAGTCGGCGACACGGACACGACGGCGGTGCGCCCGGTGTGGCTGTCCATCGTTCGCGCGGCCGGCTGGCTGACGCTGGGCGGCGCGGGCCTGGCGATGCTGGTGGGCTTCATCCCGCTGGCGATGTTCGCCATGAACCAGGTGGTCTGGGGCCTGATCCTGCTCAGCGCCGCCTACCTGCTGACCCTGCTGGTGGACGACCTCTTCATGTCGCTGCTGGCCCCGGCGCCGGCGGCGCAGGGGGCGGAGCAGAAGGCGTCCGACCGCGCGGCGGATGCCGCCGCCAGCGGCGTGGCCAGCGCCCGCGAGCAGGCCGCCGTGCTGCTGTCCGGCCTGTGCCGCGTGCTGATCGGCTTTCTCGCGCTGATGCTGCTGCTGGCGCCCTACGGCGAAGGACCGCTGGACCTGTTCCGCCGCGCCGGCCGCTTCCAGGAGGGCCTGTCCATCGGCGAGCTCAGCCTGCGGCCCGTGATGCTGCTGCAGGGCCTGATGGTCATGCTGCTGGGTTTCGCCGCGGTGCGGCTGCTCAAGGCCTGGCTCGCCAAGCGCTACATGCCCACGACCCGGATGGACGCGGGCATGCGCACCTCGGCCACGACGCTGTTCGGCTACGTCGGCATGGTGGCGGTGGTGGCGGCGACGATGTCCGCCGTCGGCGTCGGACTGGAGCGGGTCGCGTGGGTGGCGAGCGCGCTGTCGGTGGGCATCGGCTTCGGCCTGCAGGCGGTGGTGCAGAACTTCGTGTCGGGCCTGATCCTGCTGGCCGAGCGGCCGGTGAAGGTCGGCGACTGGGTCTCGCTGTCCGGCGTCGAGGGCGACATCCGCCGCATCAACGTGCGCGCCACCGAGATCCAGATGGGCGACCGGTCCACGGTGATCGTCCCGAACTCGGAGTTCATCACCAAGATCGTCCGCAACGTCACCTACGGCGAGTCGCTCGGCATGGTGCAGTTCAAGCTGCCGCTGCCGATCGCCACGGACATCGACCGCGTCAAGGGGCTGGTGCTCGCGGCGTTCGCCGCCCATCCGGGCGTGCTGACCGCGCCGGGGCCCAACGTCCAGGTGGACGGGGTCGACGGCGCCAACCTGGTGATCAACGCCACCGGCTTCGTCAACTCGCCGCGCGCCGCCTACGGCGTCAAGAGCGACCTGCTCTTCGACGTGCTGACCCGGCTGCGTCAGGAGTACCTGCTGCCCGGCCAGGTCGCGCCGATCGGCTGAGGGAAGCATGGCCTGCCGGGCGCATCCACTGCGACAGCTCTTCCTTGAAGTCGCTCACCGTGCCGGTGAGGATTTCGCGGCGATGGCGATTCGCCCGCCGATCCGTGTGCGATTGGAGAAATGAAAAAGGGCCGCTGCGCTCCCGCGCAGCGGCCCTGGCCCGCCCCCGCGGAGGGAGGATCAGAAGCGGTGCTGGATGCCCAGGCCAAAGCTGGACTGCGTGTCGGCGAAGCCGTTGTCGTCGCGCGAGACGCTGACCACGCCGCCGTTCTTGGACTTGGCGTTGGAGGCGACGGCGTAGAGGCTGGTGCGCTTGGACAGCTCGTACTTGGCGCGCAGCGCGAAGAGGCGCGGGTCGTTGGTGCCGGAAGCGCCGCTGTCGATGTTCTGGAAGTAGACGACCGGCGTGATGCTCAGCGCGCCGGTGGCGGACCAGGTCGCGCCGATCCAGCTCATCGTGCTCTTCAGGTCGGTGCCGCCGACGGCGAACGACTTCGTGTAGCGACGCTGCGCCGCGAACAGCTTGACCGGCTTCCAGTCATAGGACACGCCCAGGTGCAGCGCCTTCTCCTTGTCGTAGCTGCCGCTGGTGATGGTGGTGCCGTTGCGCTGATCGACCACCAATGCCACCGAGAACGGGCCGGCCGTGTAGGCGCCGGCCACCGACAGGAAGCGGCCGGCGGCGTCGGAGCCCAGGACCTCGCCCAGCGCGTAGGTCGCGCCGACCTTCACCGGGCCGAAGGTGCCCTGGTACTTGATCAGGTTGGACACGCCCGTGACCATGCCGTCCTTGCGCGGCTGCGTCGCGATCTGGCCGCCGGACGTGGCCCAGGAATAGAACGGCGCATAACCCATCGGATCGAAGGGCAGCATGAAGTCGTAGGTCGTCGAGTACGAGCGGCCCGCGATCACGCGGCCGAAGTCGCCCTCCAGGCCGACGTTGGCCTGACGGCCCCAGAACGACGAGCCGGCGGCGCCGGTGTCGAAGCCGACCTCGGCCTCGAGCTGGAACACCGCCTTCAGGCCGCCGCCCAGGTCCTCGGCGCCGCGCAGGCCCCAGCGCGACGTGTTCATGCCGCCGGAGGTCACGGACAGGCGGCTGTCGCCGGCCGCGTTCAGCTTGTTGCGGTACTCCATCAGCACGTCGGCGATGCCGTAGACGGTGACGCTGCTCTGCGCGAAGGCGGACGGCGCGGCGCACAGCGCCAGCGCGCCGGCGGCGGCGGCCAGGCGGGTCATGGGGAGGCGGAAGGTCTTCATCGGAGAGTCTCCTGGTGTTGTCGTGAATGAAACGGAACGGGTGAAACGGGAACGGTGAAACGGGCGAGGTGCCCGGTCAGGGGCGCGCGGGCCCCTGCACGCCGTGGCGCGCATGCGAAGGTCGGTGGTCGCTCCTTGGAGCGTGGGGCGGGAAGGCTCGGCTCAGCGGGGATCGCCCGCGTCAGCGTCGCAACCCGAAGCGGGTGGCCAGCTCGACGTACTGGCGGTTTTGCGCGTCGATGAGCTGACGCAGCGGCGCGCCGGTCAGCGCGAGGGGGAACAGGCCGTGGCTCGCGCGCAGGGTGTCGAACGCGGGCGTGGCCATCAGGTGCCGGAAGCTCGCGCCCCAGGCGTCGAACACGGCGTCGGACACCTTGGGCCCGACGTAGAAGCCGCGGATCGCGGGCCAGACGATGTCCACGCCCTGCTCGCGCGCGGTCTGCACACCGGCCAGCGGTCCCGGCAGGCGCTGCTCGGCGAGCACGGCCAGGACGCGAAACGGTCCGCCCGGCTGCAGCTTGTCGAAGACCTCGGACGCGTCGCCGGTGTAGACCTGCACATGGCCGCCCTTGAGCGCCGAGATGGCCTCGCCGCCGCCCTCGAAGGCGACGAACCGCATCGACTTGTGGTCGACGCCGGCCGCCGCGGCGACCAGCGCCGACTTGACCCAGTCCTGGCTGCCGATGGTGCCGCCCGCGGCGAAGCTGATCTTGCCGGGATCGGCCTTCAGCGCCGCGAGCAGGTCGGGCAGCGTCCGCCATGGCGACTGACGGCCCACCAGCACGACGCCGTAGTCCATGCCGATGGCGGCGACCCAGCGCACGTCGTCGACGCTGCGCTTGCCGAAACGGCCGTGCGACAGGTTCAGCAGCGAGCCGCTGGAGAACGCCACCAGCGTCTGCGGTTCCGCGGGGCGCCGCGTCACGATCTGGTCGAAGGCGATGGCGCCGACGCCGCCCGGCATGTAGGTGATGCGCATCGGCTGGCGCGTCAGGCCGGCCTGCTGGAAGGCGGCCTGCGTCAGCTTGCAGGTCTGGTCGAAGCCGCCGCCGGGCTTGGCCGGGGCGATGCACTCGGGCGCCGCGTCGCCGACGGGCAACGGCGTCGCGCCCGCGGCGGACACGGCGGGCGCCACCCGGCCGGGCTGCGCCCAGGCCGGGATCGGCGCGGCCAGCATCGCGGCCAACGCCATCGCGGGCACCGTCGCCAACAGCGGCGCGGCCACGCGGCGTCGGATCGCCGGCCATGTCGGGATCGTTCTCATCTTGTCTCCTCGCGGTGATCTGTCTCGCCGTCCGGTCGCCGTCGAAGATCGACGTCGCCGGGCGGTCGCTCGCCACCTGCTTGCGCCGGACTCTAGGAATCGAGGGCTTTCAGCCGCCTTTCAGCACCGACGGGAAAACCGCAGCTTGCATCAGGCCGGCCCGTGGGCCGCGGACGATGGACCTGCTTCACCGTCTTCGACCGGCGCGCCGGATGCGGTCGAAGGCGTTGATTCAGGCGATGTGGGCGATGTCGCCGCTGTCGTGGATGTCGCCGGTATCGCCGCTGTCGTCGATCCGGCCGACATGGCTCGCGGCGTCGGCGTCGGCGTCGGCGCGGAGAACGATGACCCATGTGGCGGCAGGCGCAAGGTGACCGCGGTGCCGCGCTCGCGCCCGTCGCCGTCGATGCGTGCCGGGGCCACCTCCATGTCGCCCTGGTGGCGGCGCACGATGGCCCGCACGATCGCCAGCCCCAGCCCGGAGCCCGGCAGATCCACGTTGCTGCCGCGGAAGAAGCGCTCGCCCGCGCGGGGGCGCTCGTCGGCGGGGATGCCGGGCCCGTCGTCGACCACGCGCAGGCTGGCGCCCTGTCCGCTGCTCGCGCCGCTCACGTTGCCCGTGCCGCTCGTGCCGCCCGCGTCGCCCGTGTCGCTTCCGACCTGCACCGTCACCTGCCCGCCCGGCGGCGTGTAGCGCAGCGCGTTGTGCAGCAGGTTGAGCAGCGCCTCGCGCAATTGCCCTTCATGGCCCAGCACCATCACCTCGTCCGGGGCGCGCTCGAAGCCCAGATCGACGCCGTGCTCGCGGGCCTGGGGCCAGCATTCGCGGGCGCAGCGATCGGCGAGCCGGTTGAGGTCGATGGGCGCCAGCGACAGCTCGGCCAGGTCGGCGCGGGCCAGCGCCAGCATCTGGTTGGTGCGGCGCACCGTGTCGTCGATCTCGCGCTTGAGCGCGGTCAGCGCCTCCGACACCCGCGCCGGATCGCGCTCGCGCCGCGCATAGCCGACCAGCGTCGCGAGCGTCGCCAGCGGCGTGCGCAGTTGATGGGACGCGTCGTCGACGAAGCGCCGCCGCCCATCGATCAGCTCGCGCTGCCGCGCCAGGTGGTGGTTGATCGCGCGCACCAGCGGCGCCGCGTCGGCGGGCACCTGCGTCTCGTCGACGGGCGAGAGGTCGTCGTCGGCGCGCGCCTCGACCTCGCGCCGCAGCCGGTCCAGCGGACGCAGCGCCCAGCCGATCACCAGCGCCAGCGTCCCGGTGACGATCACCACCGTCAGCAGGTCGCGCCAGACCGCCTGCATCAGCAGCGCGCGCGAGAACGCGTTGCGGGACGTGGTGCTCTCCGCCACCTGGATGATCATCCGGCGGCCGGGCCGCTCCGGATCGACCTCGCGCGCCCAGGCGCCGACGCGCACCGGCGCGCCGAAGTAGGTGGCGTCGATGAAACGCGGCACGCCGGTGGGCAGCGGCTGCGTCGGCAGCGGCAGGCCGGCGTTGCCGACCTCGACCAGGCCGTCCTCGGTGCTGACGCGGAAGAACACCTGCCCGCTGGCGGTCAGCTCGAAGAACTCCAGCATCCGGTACGGCAGCTCGACCGACAGGCCGCCGGTCTCCGTCGACACGTTGCCGTCGATGGCCTTGATGGCGCCCAGCAACGAGCGGTCGTAGGCGGAGTTGGCTGCCTGCAGCGCATTGCCCCAGGTCAGCGCCAGCTCGATGCCGACGGCCCCCAGCATCACCGGCAGCACCAGCGTCAGCAGCATCCGCCGCACGCTCAGCCGGTGCCAGCCGGCCGGCAGGCCCGGCCAACCCAGGCGGCTCACACCGCTTCCAGCACGTAGCCCAGGCCGCGCAGCGTCGTGATGCGGACCTTGCCGGACTCCAGCCGGCGCCGCAGCCGGTGCACCAGCACCTCGACCGCCTCGGGGCGCACGTCCTGCTCGTCGGAGAACAGGCGCTCCAGGATCTCCTGCTTGGACATGGGCTCGCCGCTGTGCTGGATCAAGGTGCGCAGCACCGCGTGCTCGCGCGGGGACAACGCCAGCGGCTCGCGCTCCAGGCTGAACTGCTTGGCGGCGGCGTCGTAGACCAGCGGGCCGCAGGAGAAACGCGGCTGGTCGCGCCCACGCGAGCGGCGGATCAGCGCGATCAGGCGGGCCTCCAGCTCCTGCAGCTCGAAGGGTTTGGCCAGGAAGTCGTCGGCCCCCTCGTGCAGCGTGCTGACCCGCTCCATCAGCGAATCACGCGCGGTCAGCACCAGCACCGGCACGCGCGAGTCGGCCTCGCGCAGCCGCGCCAGCACCTCGTGGCCGCCGAGGCCGGGCAGGCCCAGATCCAGGATCATCGCGTCGTAGCGCGTGGCGTCGAGCTGGCGCAGCACCAGCCGGCCGTCGTCCACCCAGTCCACGACGAAGTCGTTCTGGCCGAGCGCCTTCACCAGCCAGTCGGCCAGCGGCTTTTCGTCTTCGACAAGCAGGATGCGCATGGCGCGCGATGCTAGCGCAGGGGCGTACGGTGTCCCGTAGTGCCTTTCCACATGCGGGCTTCCCCGCATCGGCGCAGGAACGACGGCGTCGCGGCGCCGCCCCGATGCCGTCGCACCAGCACCAGCACCCGCGCCCGCGCCCGCCACCGGCGCGGCGGGCCCCTCGGCGCCTGGCGATCGATCGAGGCAAACGGCCAGCGCACTCCCGGCTCGCCCCGGCGCGGCGGCTGGGCTAAGCTGCCGGCCTCCGCGCCCACAGCCCCCCGCCATGATCGTCCGCGAGCGCCCGTCCGGCATCCGCCTCTTCTTCGCGATGCGAGGATCCATCCTCGGCCAGATCAAATGGACGCTGGCCGCCAACGTCGCGTTGGCGCTGCTGGTGACGCTCAGCCACGGGCGCCTGTTCGAGTACAAGCTGCAGGTCTCCGCGCTGCCGTTCTCGCTGATCGGCCTGCCGCTGGCCATCTTCCTGGGCTTCCGCAACAACGCCTGCTACGACCGCTATTGGGAAGCCCGCAAGCTGTGGGGCGACATCCTGCTGCGCGGCCGCAGCCTCGCGCGCCAGGTGCTGACGCTGATCGACGCGCCCACCGACGCCACCGCCGAGGCCGCCCTCGACGAGCGCCGCCGCATGGTGCGGCGCATGGCCGCCTTCGCGCACGCGCTCAAGCACCAGTTGCGCGGCACGCCCGACGTCGACGGCCAGGTCGCGCGCTGGCTGGACCGCGGCGAGGGCGATGCGTTGGCGTCGGTCTCCAACAAGCCGGCCGGCCTGATGCTGCGCATGGCGCAGGACCTGGCGTCCTGCCGGCGCCAGGGCCGCGTGGACAGCATGCTCGCGGCGTCCATCGACGCGACGCTGTCCGGCCTGACCGCCGCGGCCGCCTCCTGCGAGCGCATCAAGAATTCGCCGCTGCCCTTCCCCTACACGCTGCTGCTGCACCGCACGGCCCACCTGTATTGCTTCCTGCTGCCGTTCGGGCTGGTCGACTCGATGGGCGCGCTGACGCCGGTGGTCGTGGCCATCGTGGCCTACACCTTCTTCGGGCTGGACGCCGTCGGCGACGAGATCGAGGAGCCCTTCGGCCTGCGCGCCAACGACCTGCCGCTGGACGCGATCTGCCGCACGCTGGAGATCGACCTGCTGCAGTCGCTCGGCGAGACCGACGTGCCGCCGCCGCTGGAGCCGGTGGACTGCTGCCTGATGTAGGACGGACCGCCCGGCTCGCTGGGCTGCTGGGCCGACGGGCTGACGGGCTGACCGATCGGACCGATCGGACCGGCGGCCGGAGTGATCCACGGCGGCGGATCCTGCGTACAGGTCCCGGTCAAGGCCAACCGCGCAGGACGCCCATGTCACGAGACGAGAGTTCCACCACCATCCGCTGGGTCGAGCGCGGCCTGGTGCCCGACGGCGCCGTGCGCCTCGGCATCCGTCACCTGCTGCGGCAGCGGCTGCACGAGCTGCGCCACGGCGACATCGAGTCGGGCGCCGCGCTGACGCAGCGATTCCTGGCCGGACTGCGCGACGCGCCGCTGGCGTTGCTGCCGGACAAGGCCAACGAGCAGCATTACGAGCTGCCGCCCGAGCTCTTCGGCGCGATGCTGGGTCCGCAGCGCAAGTACAGCTGCTGCTGGTGGCCCGATGGCGTCGACACGCTGGAGGCGGCCGAGGAAGCCGCGCTGGCCGAGACCGCCGCCCGTGCCGGCCTGGAGGACGGTCAGGACGTGCTGGAGCTCGGCTGCGGCTGGGGTTCGCTGAGCCTGTGGATGGCGGCGCGTCATCCGCGGTCGCGCATCCTGGCCGTGTCCAACTCCGCGCCGCAGCGATGCTTCATCGAGGGCGAGGCCGCCGCCCGCGGGCTGCGCAACCTGGAGGTCGTGACCTGCGACTTCAACGCCTTCCAGACCGATCGGCGCTTCGATCGCGTCGTCTCGGTCGAGATGTTCGAGCACCTGCGCAACTGGCCGCGCGCCTTCGCGCAAGTGGCCGGCTGGCTGCGCCCCGGCGGCCGTTTCTTCCTGCATGTCTTCGCGCACCGGGAGGCGCCCTACGCCTTCGAGGCCCGCGACGCCAGCGACTGGATGAGCCGCCATTTCTTCTCCGGCGGGATGATGCCCAGCGACGACCTGGCGCTGCTGTGCCAGGACGAGCTCGCGCTGGAGCAGCGCTGGCGCTGGGACGGCCGCCACTACCAGCGCACCGCCGCGGCGTGGCTGCAGCGGCTGGACGCGCGGCGGCAGGCGCTGATGCCGATGTTCGTGTCGGTCTACGGCGCGCGGGACGCATCGATGTGGTGGCAGCGCTGGCGGCTGTTCCTGCTGTCGGTCGAGGAGCTGTTCGGCTACGACCGTGGGCAGCAATGGTGGGTCAGCCACTACCTTTTCTCGCCGCGCGGCGATCAGCCGGGCCAGTAGGCCCGGAAGCCAATCCGCCAGGAAACGAAGGATCGACGGCCATGCCCCCTCTCGCGACCACCGCCGGCCTCGGCCTGCTGATCGCCGTGGCGATCGCGCTGCCCACCTGGGCGGCCAGCGTGCCGCTGCGCGACGCCAGCCTGGCGGATCGTGTCTGGTCCGCCTTCATCGCCGTGCCGGCCTGCTTCTATGCCTGGCGTCTGGGCGCGGATCCCCGGCTGGTCGTCATGACGGCGTTGATCGGGGCCTGGGCGCTGAGGCTCGGCGTCTACGTCACCGCGCGCAACTGGGGCCACGGCGAGGACCGGCGCTACCGCGCGATCCGCGACCGCAGCCAGCCGGGTTTCGCGCTGAAGAGCCTGTGGCTGGTCTTCCTGTTGCAGGCGGTGCTGGCCTGGATCGTCAGCCTGCCGGTGCTGGCCGCATCGGGCGGCGGCGCGTGGACGGGTTGGGACACCCTCGGCGCGTCGATCGCCGCGGGTGGGCTCGCCGTCGAGACCCTGGCCGACGCGCAATTGGCGCGCTTCCGCCGCTCGCCGTCCAGCGGCGACCGCGTGATGGATCGCGGCCTGTGGCGCTATTCCCGCCACCCCAACTACTTCGGCGAAACCTGCCTGTGGTGGGGCATCGCCGTGATGGGCCTGGCGGGCGGCGGCTGGGCGCGGGCCTGGTGCCTGGCATCGCCGGTGCTGATGACGATCCTGCTGCTGCGCGTGTCCGGCGTCACGCTGCTGGAAAAGGACATCGGCGGGCGCCGGCCGGCCTACCGCGACTACATCGCCCGCACCAGCGCCTTCATCCCGTGGCCGCCGAAGCGGGACACGCCCCGATGACATGCCCGCCCGCTCGCCCATCCGTGGCGCCGCGCGCCAAGCCGGCCGCGCCCGCCTCGCGGCCCGCCCGTCCATCGGGGCGGCGGTGGGCACCGCCGACGGCGGCGATGCTGGCCGCGGTCGTCTGCACCGCCTCCCACGCGCAGGAATGGAACTTCGAGGCGCGCCTCGACGGCCGTCCCATCGGCACGCATCGATTCGTCGTCAGCGGCCCGGCCTCGGCCCGCGAGGTGGACAGCCGCGCCCGCTTCGACGTCACCCTGCTCGGCATCCCCGTCTACCGCTATCGCCACGAGGCGCGCGAGCGCTGGCAGGGCGACTGCCTGCGCGAGCTGCACGCCCGCACCGACGACGACGGCAAGCCGGTCCAGGTGGACCAGCGGCTGCCGGTCGGTGGCGGTGGCGCCAGTGAGGCGCCAGGCGGCGCATCAGGCGCATCAGGCGCATCAGGCGCATCAAGCTCGTCGGGCTCGTCGAGTCCTTCCGGCGCTACCGCGCCCTGCGTGATGAGCTTCGCCTACTGGCACCCGAGGCTGCATGAGCAGACCCGTCTGCTCAACCCGCAGACCGGCCAGGTCGAGGACGTGCGCTTCGAGCGCCTGCCCGACGCCTCGGTGCCGGTGAACGGCCGCGAGCGCGCCGCCATCCGTTGGCGCCTGTCGACGGCCAAGCAGGACCTCACCGTCTGGTACGACCGCGCCGACGGCTCGTGGATTGCCCTCGACGCCCTTGTGAAGGGCGATCGGCAACTCACCTATCGCCTGCCCGCCGCACCCGCCACGCCGTGACCGGGGCCGGCACGCCCCCCCTCAGGAGCACCCATGCGCCCGCTTTCCGACCCTGCCCACACGTCCGGCCCCACAGACCCGGCGCCTCCTGCATCCGGCCAGATCGCCGGCCATGCCACCGTCGCCCCTGCCGACGTGGCCTCGCGCGCGCGACAGGGCGTGGTCGCCTACGCGCTGACGGCGCTGGTCTTCCTGGCGATGGACGCCGTCTGGCTGACGTCGACCAACGAGCGGCTCTACCGCCCGGCGATCGGTCACCTGATGTCGCCAACCGTGGACTGGACCGCGGCGGGACTGTTCTACGCGCTGTACTTCGCCGGCCTGGTGTACTTCGCGGTGAGCCCGGCGCTGGCCGCGCGGCGGCCGGTGCTCGCGCTGGCGCGCGGTGCCTTCATCGGCCTGCTGGCCTACGGTGCCTACGACTTCACCAACCAGGCCACGCTGCGCGACTGGCCCTGGCCTCTGACGATCATCGACCTGGCCTGGGGCGCCGTCGTCAGCGGCGTGTCCAGCGGTGTCGCCGCCGCCCTCGCCCTGGCTACATCCCGACCGCCGCGCCGAACCAGCGGGCGATGAGCCCGTCGAAGTGCAGCCGTCCCTCGACGGCGGCCAGGCAGATGCACTCGCTGCCGTCCTGCACCACCGGCTGGTGATGCACCTCGCCGTCGGCGAGATCGAAGTCCCCCGGCCCGAACAGCGCGCGCCCGTCATGGAAGCGGCCATAGAGCACCTGCGTCAGCTCGGTGCCGCGGTGGGTGTGCTGCGGCAGGTACTTGCCGGCGCCGATGCGCAGCAGGAAGACGTTGGCCTCGGGCGCGCCCGGCACGCTGACGCGGCTCCAGCGCATGCCGGGGCCGATCCAGCGCCAGCGCGTCGCGGCGCAGTCGGCCAGCGCGCGCGGCCAGACGGCACCGTCCGGCAAGGGGGGCGGCGCGGGCACCTTGCGCGGCGCGGCCGGCGACGGGGTCGCGGCCGAGCGGTCGTTCTCCAGCGCATCGACGCGGTCCAGGGCACGCGCCAGCGCGTCGTCGCGCATCGGCGCCGGCGCCTGCTCTTCCAGCACGACACCGCCCAGCGCGCGCAGCGCGGCGACCTGCTCGCGGCAGGCGGGGCACAGCTCGAGATGGGTCTCCAGCACCAGGCGCAGGCCGGTCGGCAGCGAGCCCGCGACGAGCGACAGCCATTGCTCGTCGGCGGGGTGATGGCGGATGTCCAGGGGCAACATGATCGGTCGGGGCGTGCGGTCGGCTCGTGGTCGAAGGAATGAGGGCAAGGCGGTGTCGATGTCGGTCTGTGTCGGTGCCGGACGTCGGCCGGCGGTCAAGGATCCAGCAGACGGCGCAGATGCGCCATCGCGAGCCGGATCCGCGACTTGACCGTGCCCAGCGGCAGGTCGAGCTCGGCGGCGATGCGCGCATGCGGCTCGTCGTCGTAGAAGGACAGCCGCAGCACCTGCGCCTGCTCCGGCGGCAGGCGGCGCAGCGCCTCGCGCACCCGCTGGGCCAGCCGGGTCGCGTCGATCCGCTGCGCCGCGTCGGGTTGGTCGGCCGCCAGGTCGTCGAATTCGAAGCACTCGTCGCCGGCGCCGTCCAGCCGATGGCGGCGCGCCGCGTCGACACGCAGGTGCCGGGCGATGGTGAAGATCCAGGTCGACACGGCCGCCTGCGCCGGATCGAACAGCGCCGCCTTGCGCCACACCGTCACCAGCGCTTCCTGCGCCAGCTCCTCGGCCAGGGCATCGCTGCTGCCGGTGCGCATCAGGTAGCTCTTCACCCGCGGCGCGAAATGCGAGAACAGACGCCCGAATGCCTCGCGGTCGCTCCGCTCCGCCACCAGGCACAGCGCCGCCGACCAATCCTCGGGGGGCGGCGCGGCGCTGCGGTCGGGGTCGAAGGGAACGATCGTCAAGTGGCGTTTTCCGAGGCTGGCGGGCGGCGTGGCACCGCCCGGACCGTTGGCCGGGGCGGTCGCCGGATCGTCGCGTCGCGGAGTGCCCATGTCGCTTCTACGCGCTGGACGGCGATCCGGATCATCGCTCAGCCCGCGCCAGGGGCGATAGGCGCCCGGCGATCCGGCGGCCGCTCCGCCGCCGATGAATCCAAATGGCACGAGCCTGCGTAGAAAGCGCCAAGAGCCTCACAAGAACCCAAAACCCCGAGGAGCGCCCCGATGCCCGAGTCCGCCGCCCGCGATCCCCAGCCAGAGCCCCCCACGCCCGCCATGCCGACGGCCTCGGACCAGCCGCGCCTGCGCATCGCCGTCGTCGGCGCCGGCATCTCGGGCCTGTCCTGCGCCTGGCTGCTGTCCGGTCGGCATCATGTGGAAGTCTTCGAGGCCGACGCGCGCGTCGGCGGCCACAGCCACACCGTCGACGCCCCGTGCGGCGCGACCGACGTGCCGGTGGACACCGGCTTCATCGTCTACAACGAGCCGGCCTACCCCAACCTGACAGCCCTGTTCCGCCACCTGGACGTGCCGACGCGGGCCTCGGACATGTCCTTCGCCGTCAGCCTGAACCGCGGCAGCCTGGAGTACGCCGGCACCGACCTGAACGGCCTTTTCGCGCAGCGCTCCAACCTGCTGCGACCGCGCTTCTGGTCCATGCTCACCGAGCTGCTGCGCTTCTACCGCGAGGCGCCGCGCGACGTGGCGACCTGCGGCGACCTCACGCTGGATGGCTACCTGGACAGCCGCGGCTACGGCCGCGCCTTCCGCGACGATCACCTCTATCCGATGGGCGCCGCGATCTGGTCGTCCACGGCGGCGCGGATCGGGGACTACCCGTTCGCCGCCTTCGTCCGCTTCTGCGAGAACCACGGGCTGCTGCAGGTCAGCGACCGGCCGGTCTGGCGCACCGTCGACGGCGGCAGCCGCGAGTACGTGCGTCGCCTCACCCGCGGCTTCTCGGACCGCCTCCACCGCGACGAGCCGGTCATCGCCCTGAGGCGCGACGCCGCGGGCGTGCAACTGCGCACCCGGCGCGGCGCGTGGACGGAGCGCTTCGATCATGTCGTGCTGGCGACCCATGCGGACGAGGCGCTGCGCCTGCTGCCGTCGCCCAGCGACACCGAAGCGCACCTGCTCGGCACCTTCAGCTACAGCCGCAACCTCGCCGTGCTGCACAGCGACCCGGCGCTGATGCCGCGGCGACGCGCGGTGTGGTGCAGCTGGAACTACCTCGCCGATCGGCAGGCCGACGCGCCGCCGACGGTGACCTACTGGATGAACCGGCTGCAGCCGCACCTGCCGCAAGGCCGCGGCGCGCCGCCGCTGTTCGTGACGCTCAATCCGCCGACGCCGCCGCGCCCCGAGCACCTGATCCGCACCGAGGTCTACGACCATCCCCGCTTCGATGCCGCCGCGATCGCCGCGCAGCGCGAGCTGTGGTCGCTGCAGGGCCGGCAGCGGACCTGGTTCTGCGGCGCCTACTTCGGCGCCGGCTTCCACGAGGACGGCCTGCAGGCGGGTCTTGCGGTGGCGGAAGCCCTGGGCGGCGTGCGCCGCCCCTGGTCGGTCGCCGACGAGTCCGGCCGCATCCACCTGCCCATGGCGGTGGCGACGTGAGCCCGGACCGGCCGCCACCGATCGCGCGCTCGGCGCTCTACGTCGGCCGCGTGATGCATCAGCGTTTGCGGCCGATGCGGCATCGCCTCGCCTACCGCGTGTTCTCGATGTTGCTCGACGTCGACGAGCTGGCGGCGCTGGACCGGCGCTTGCGGTGGTTCTCGGTGGGGCAGTTCAACCTCTTCAGCTTCCGCCCCGGCGACCATGGCGACGGCAGCGCGTCCGACGGCGCCGGCCTGCGGTCGCAACTGGAAGCTCGACTGCGCGAGGCCGGGCTGCCGGGCGGCGGCACGATCCGCTTGCTCGCGATGCCGCGGATCCTCGGCTACGCCTTCAATCCGTTGAGCGTGTGGTTCTGCGACGCGCCGGGCGGCGACGGCCGCCTGCAGGCGATCGTCTACGAGGTCAACAACACCTTCGGCGACCGGCACAGCTATCTGATCCCGGTCGACGAGCCGCGCGAGGATCGCGGCCGCACCCGCCTCGTCGAGCAACGTTGCGACAAGCAGCTGTTCGTCTCGCCGTTCCTCGGCATGGACCTGCATTACCGCTTCCGTATCGAGCCGCCCCAGGATCGCCTGTCCATCGGCATCAGCGTGCATCCCGGCTGCGGCGTCGGCCACGGCGCAGACGGGCGCGGCGACGACGGGTGCGGCGAAGGCCCGGTGCTCCACGCGCGCCTGGAGGCCGCCCGGTCGCCGATCACCGATGCCGCGCTGCTGCGCGTCTTCATCACCCATCCGCTGCTGACGCTGAAGGTCGTCGGCGGCATCCATTGGGAAGCCCTGCGGCTGTGGCTCAAGGGCGCGCGGCTGAACCGCCGCCCGGCCGCCCCGAGCGCGCCGCTCACCGTCGTCCGACCGAGCGATCCGACATGCCCACGACCATGAACTCCACGACCGATCCCCTGTCCTTCGCCGCGACGCTCGCCGGCGACGTGCATTCCGCGCGCCGCGCGCCGGTGCGCCGGCTGCTGTCCCGCATCCGGCACGGGCACCTGTCGCTGACCTTGCCCGACGGCACCCGCGTCGATGCCACCGGCGCGCTGCCCGGCCCCCGGGCGGACCTGCGGCTGCATCGCTGGCGCCCCGCGCTGCGGCTGCTGCTGCAGGGCGACCTGGGCCTGGCGTTCTCCTACCGCGACGGGGACTGGAGCACCTCCGACCTGACCGCGCTGCTGTCCTTCGGCCTGGCCAACGAGTCGGCGCTGGGCGGCGTGGCCGAGGCTCGTGGTCCGGCGCGCTGGCTGGCGAAGTTGCTGCACCGGGCGCGCGCCAACACGCGGCGCGGCAGCCGAGACAATATCTCCTTCCACTACGACCTGGGCAACGCGTTCTACGCGCGTTGGCTGGACGACAGCATGCTCTATTCGAGCGCGTTGTACGCCGGGAGCGACGCGGCGGATGCCGGCTTCCAGGCAGGCACGCAGGCCGGCGCCGACATCCACGCCGGCGCGGGCGCAGCGGCGGCGCCCAGTGACAGAAGCCGCGGCGACACCGATGCCGAATCGCGCGCGCGCTGGCATGCCAACGGCGAGACGCTCGAATCGGCGCAGGCGCGCCGGCTGGACCGCATCCTCGACCTGATGGACATGCGGCCCGGCGCGCGGGTGCTGGAGATCGGCTGCGGCTGGGGCACGCTGGCGGCGACGCTGGCGCGCCGCTTCGAGGCGCAGGTCACCGGCGTGACGCTGTCCACCGAGCAGCTCGCGTTCGCGCGCGAGCGCGCGGCGGCCTGGGGTGTCGCGGATCGGGTCGACCTGCGGCTGCAGGACTACCGCGATCTCGACGATCGCGAGGGTCGCTACGACCGCATCGTGTCGATCGAGATGATCGAGGCCGTCGGCGAGGCCTATTGGCCGACCTACTTCGCGACGCTGCGAGACCGGCTCGCGCCGGGCGGCACCGCGCTGCTGCAGGCGATCACGATCGCCGAGCCCTTCTTCGAGCGCTACCGCGCCTGCCCGGACTTCATCCAGCGCTGCATCTTCCCCGGCGGCATGCTGCCGACGCCGGAGCGGCTGGCCGAGCAGGCCGCGCGCGCGGGGCTGGCGCTGACCGTGTCCGACCGTTTCGGCGGCAGCTATGCGCGCACGCTGGTCGAGTGGCGCCGACGTTTCATCGCCGAATGGCCCGCGATCGAGGCGCTGGGATTCGACCTGCCGTTCAAGCGCCTGTGGGAGTACTACCTCTGCTATTGCGAGGCGGGCTTCCTCAGCGGCCGGGTCGATGTCGGACTCTATCGACTGACCCACGCGGCGTGATCGCCGCGGCGCCAGCCTCGCGGCGCGTCCTCCAGGCGTGGTCCGTGCGCCTGGACCGGCACGGTCCCTGGCCGCGGGCACGGTCCGCCGGCGGCGATCGCTGGTGGACCGACGCGGCCCGTCGCCGCGCCAAGGCCGGCGGCCAGCCGCCGGCCCGAGGGATCACGCCTCGCGGCGCGTCGACTCCAGCGTCGCGATGGCCTGGACGGTGTCGCCGTGGCGCACCTGCCAGCTGACCTTGTCGAGCTGGCGCAGATCGCGGACGCTGTCGGCGTCGCGATGGGCCATCAGCATGCGACGGGCATCGCGGATCAGGTGGATCGCGTTGTCCTGGTGGTCGCAATAGAGCTCGACCTGCACGGCCCGCAACTGCTCGTTGACCATCGCCCGGCGCTCCGTGCGGCGCGCCGACTCGTCGGGATCGGTCGCGGCCTGCGCGGACGCCGCGGCGAACGCGGCAACGATGGCGAAGATCGGGGTGGACTTGCTCATTCACATCTCCTTCGACCCGTCCGGACCCGCACCGGTGGCGCCTGATCGCGTCGCCGTGGGCTGCGGGAACCTCGGTGGTCGATGACGTTCGACGATGCCGTCAAACAACGTGTTGCCCTGGACGTAAGGTGGCACCGCCAAGTTAACCGCAGCTTAAGCAGCGGCCCGCGGCGGTGTCGATGCGCACGACCTGGCGCTGATCGCACGATCAATTACCCGGCGGAAACGTCGCCTGTACCGACGCTTCACATCGGGCCGGCGCGGCCGTCCTCGATCGCCCCACGACGCTGTCCTGCCAGGACGCCGGACCCGCCCCCCGGCGAATACGGGACACTACGCCGCCACGCCTCGCGGCGATTCCCGATCCGCCTCGCCCGGACACCGGCCCCTGCCCACCCCTCGCCCCTCCGTTCCAGCCTCGTGACCGCCCCCGTCAAACCCCGAAGCACCCGCCATGCCGCGACGCTGGCCGACGTCGGCCGCGAGGCCGGCGTGTCGGCGATGGCGGCCTCGGCGGTACTGAACGGCGCCAAGACGTCGTCGCGCATCGCCGACGAGACGCGCGACCGGATCCTGGAAGCGGCGCGGCGCCTGAACTACCGCCCCAACGCGACGGCCCGGGCGCTGGCCGCGGGACGCATGAACACGATCGGCTTCGCCACGACGCTGTCGCGCACAGAGCTGAACCAGTACTTCCTGGAAGTCTTCAACGGCGTGATCGAGGCCGCCGCCGAGCTGGGCCAGAACACGACTGTCTTCGCCCTGGCCGACTGGAGCGACGGCGCGCGCCGCATCCCGGCCTTCTGCGACGGCCGCATCGACGGCCTGATCCTGCTGGCGCCGCAACTCGCCGCGGACGACGCCCACCGGTTGCCCGACCACACGCCCCTGGTCAGCATCCACGGCAATTGCGAGCTGCCCGGCGTCATCAACCTGGAGGCCGAGGAGGAAGCCGGGGCGCACGCGATGGTGGCCCGGCTGCTGGCGCTCGGCCACCGGCACATCCTGCACGTGGCCGGACCGCCGCACGTGCTGGGCGCGCGACGGCGCGTGGACGGCTACCACCGCGCCTACCGCGAGGCCGGCCTGACGCCGCCGGCGGACGGCGTCGTCGCGGGCGACTTCAGCGCGGAGTCCGGTCGGCGGCTGCTGAGCCGGTGGCTGGAGACGCATCGCGGCCAGGAGATGCCGCAGGCGATCTTCGCCGGCAACGACGCGATCGCGATGGGCTGCCTGGACGTGCTGACGGCGCGCGGCATCGGCGTGCCGCAGCAGGTCTCGGTGGTGGGCTTCGACGACACGGTGCTGGCGCGCTCCGCGCGGCTGACCACGGTGCGTCAGCCGCTGCGGGAACTGGGCCAGCGCGCCGCGCGGCTGCTGGTGGCGTGCGTCGACGCCAAGCTCGGCGAGGGCCCGGCGCCGAATGTCACGACGCTGGTGCTGCCGACGGAACTGGTGGACGGCGCCACGCTGTCTCCACCCCGCGCGGCGTCGCTGCGGATCGAGTGACCGATCCGCGGCGAACCCGCAGCCGGCAACTGACTGCCGAGCCCCGTCGCCATCGACCATCGGCCAGCGCATTTGTATGGCAGTGTGTCTGGCGCCCACGTCGACACGCGCGGCGGCGAATCGACCGTCGAGCTCACACATCGGCGATACATCGTCGCCATGAAATGCGGCCCACGCAGCCCCACGCTGCTTCACCGGAGCCCACCATGACCTCGTCCGCCGCCATGATTTCGTCCTCCGCCACGACCTCGGCCTCGACCGCCATGCCGAGCCCCCCCTTGGCCCTGCCGCGGATCCTGTACACCGCCCGGACCCGCACCACCGGCGGACGCGACGGCCGCGGCCAGTCCGATGACGGCCGGCTGGACGTCCCGCTGAGCCCGCCCGGGTCGCCGCGCGCCGGCACCAACCCCGAGCAGCTGTTCGCGGTCGGCTGGTCCGCCTGCTTCATCGGCGCGATGGGCCTGGCGGCGCAAGCGCTGGGCGTGACGCTGCCGGCGGACGCCGCCGTCGACGCGCAAGTCGAGCTCGGCAAGGACGGCGACGCCTACTTCCTCGGCGCGCGGCTGAAGGTCAGCCTGCCCGGCCTGCCGCGCCACACGGCCTACACGCTGATCAAGCGCGCGCACGAGACCTGCCCCTACTCGAAGGCCACGCGCGGCAACATCGATGTGGGGCTCGAACTGGTCTGACGTGGGGGCGCGCTGGCTGCCGGCAGGGGGCTGCATGGCGCGCCCGCGCCGACGCGGCCTTGATCCGGGACGCCCTCCTTCCCCGGATTCCCTCGATATAGTGCCCGGCACCGACAGCTTCCCCGGGCCGATGCCATGAGCGCCCCCGTTTCTCCCCTCGCCGTCCGGGCGTTCTTCGACGACCGGACCGGCACCGTCACCTACGTGCTGGCCGATCCCACGACGCGCCAGGCCGCGATCGTCGATCCGGTGCTGAACTTCGACTTCAAGTCGGGCCGGACCTCGACCGCGCAGGCCGACCGCGTGCTGGCCCACCTGGCCGAGGCCGGCCTGACCGTGCAGTGGATCCTGGAGACGCACGCCCACGCGGACCACCTGTCCGCCGCGCGATACCTGCAGGAGCGCGTCGGCGGCCGCATCGCCATCGGCGAGCACATCCGCGAGGTACAGGCGGTCTTCCGCAAGCTCTACAACCTGGAGCGCGAGTTCCTGCCCGACGGCCGCCAGTTCGATCACCTGTTCCGCGACGACGAGGTCTTCCACATCGGTGCCATCGAGGCGCGCGCGCTGCTCGTGCCCGGCCACACGCCCGCGTGCCTGGCCTACCTGATCGGGGACGCGGTCTTCGTCGGCGACACGATGTTCATGCCCGACGTCGGCACGGCCCGCGCCGATTTCCCCGGTGGCGACGCGGCGACGCTGTATCGCTCCATCCACCGCCTGCTGGCGCTGCCGCCCGCGACGCGGCTCTTCGTCTGCCACGACTACCCGCCCGACGGCCGCGCCCCGGCCTGGGAGACGAGCGTCGCCGCCCAGCGCCAGCGCAACATCCACGTCCACGACGGCGTCACCGAGGCCCAGTTCGTCGCCCTGCGCGACGGCCGCGACGCGAAGCTCGACATGCCGACGCTGATCCTGCCGTCGATCCAGGTCAACATCCGCGCGGGCCGCCTGCCGCCGCCGGAGGACGACGGGGTCAGCTACCTGAAGATTCCGCTGAACGTGCTCGGCGGGCGAGGCGGCGGTGGCGATTCCAGCGACAGCTGACAGCGACAACTGACGGCGACAAGAACGTCGACCGCGAGAACCCCGGCGACCAGGGCGTCGCCGGCAGCCACGCCGCTGGGCGGCGGCAAGGGTGACGCCGCCAGCGAGGCCGGCTTCAACGGTCGCTGACGGTCAGCCCGATGCGCGTCACGCCGCCGGCCGATTCGGCCGAGGCCACGCCGCCATGCATGCGCGCCACGGCGGCGACGATGGACAGCCCCAGGCCGTGGTTGCGCTCGGCCGCCGAGCGCGCCGGATCGACCCGGTAGAAGCGGTCGAACAGCCGCGGCAGATGCTCGGCGGGAATCGTCGCCCCCTCGTTGCGCACCGACAAGCGCACCTGCCCGTCGCCCAGCTCCTCGATGTGGATCAGCACGGTCGATGCCGGCCGCGCATACCGCGTCGCGTTGCCGAGCAGATTGGACAGCGCGCGCCGCACCAGCCCCGCGTCGACGGCGGCGAACGCGTCGCCGCGGACCTCGGCGCGCAGGCCGGCCTCCTGCAAGGCGGCCTCGTGGAAGTCGATCACGTCCTCCGCCAGCGTCGCCAACGGCACCGGCCCTGCCCGGCGCGCCGCGTGGCCGCGCTCGGCGTTGGACAGGAACAGCATGTCCGCCACAATGCCGGCCATGCGCCGCAGATCCTCCAGGTTGGAGGCCAGCACCTCGCGCAATTCCTCGACCGGGCGGGATCGGCGCAGCGCGATTTCGCAACTGCCGATCAGCGTGGACAGCGGGGTGTTGAGCTCATGCGCGACATCGGCGTTGAACGCTTCCATCTGGCCGTAGGAGACCGCCAGCCGGTCCAGCAGCGCGTTGAACTGGCCGATCAGCGGCTGCAGCTCGTGGGCCTGCGCCTGGCCGTCCAGGCGCCGATCGAGCCGCAGCGCGTTCACGCGCGCCGTCTGGTCGACCAGGTCCCGTAGCGGCGCCAGTCCGATCCGCACCAGCACCCAGGCGCCGGCGGAGACCGCCAGCGCGCCGCCGACGGCCGTCAGCAGCAGCGTCCAGGCCAGCCGGCGCAGCAGCGCCTGATCGCTGCCGCGATCGAAGGCGAGCACCGCCGAGCCCGCCGACCCCAGCGCATCGGGCAAGCGCAGATCGAAGTCGACGCGCCTGGCGCGCGCCGACGGCGGCAGCGGCCGCGTCGTCTGATAGACGATGCGCCCTTGCTGCGTGGAGACGATCAGCGACAGATCGTCGTGCCCGGCCAGGAAGTCGTTGAGCAGGTGCTGCACGTCGGCCTCTTCGTGCGCGCCGCGGGCCTCGGTCAGCAGGCCCTGAACGGCCATGCGCTTCTGCGCCAGGATCTCGTCCTGCCGCTGCGACAGGGTCAGCGCGATCACCAGGTAGACGACGGTGCAGACCAGCCCCAGGCCCAGCATCGTCTGCAGCGCGAGCCACCGCGACAGGCGCCCGCGCAGGCTCGCGCTCATCGGTCGGGTGCTCCGCCGGCGCCGCCCTCGTCCGCGTGCGCAGCCGGCCCATCGCGGGCCTCCAGCACATAGCCCATGCCGCGCACCGTGTGCAGCAGCGGCCGATCGAACGGCGCGTCGAGCTTGCCGCGCAGCCGCCGCACGGCGACTTCGACGACGTTGGTCTCGCTGTCGAAGTTCATGTCCCAGACCTGCGCGGCGATCTCCGTGCGGGACAGCACCTCGCCCTGGCGTCGCACCAGCAGGCTGAGCAGGCTGAACTCCTTGGCGGTCAGCTCCAGCCGCTGCCCGGCGCGCAAGGCCTTGCGGCGCAGCAGGTCCAGCTCCAGGTCCGCGACCTGGAACCGCGTCGCCTCGGCCACGGTGCGCGCGCCGTGACGGCGCTGCAGCACCTGCATGCGCGCCACCAGCTCGGAAAACGCGAACGGCTTGACCATGTAGTCGTCGGCGCCGCCCTGCAGGCCGCGCACGCGGTCCTCCACCTGGCCGCGCGCGGTCAGCATGATGACGGGCACCGCGCTCGATTGCCGCAGCGCGGCCAGCACCGCGAAGCCGTCGATGCCGGGCAGCATCGCGTCGAGCACGACCAGGTCGTACTCGCCCGTCGACGCCAGGTGCAGGCCGTCGACGCCGTCATGCGCCAGGTCCACCACATGGCCTTCCTCGCCCAGCCCCTTGCGCAGATAGGCCGCGAGCTTGAGCTCGTCTTCCACGACCAGCACTCTCATGTCGTTCGGCGCCCTCCAGCGCGTCGGCGCCGCTTCGCCATGCCCACCGGGCATGGACGCGTGCGGCGCCCTTGTCGATTCGTATCGGGATCATGCCCGCGGCGCGCGCCTTCCGGCGGCGCCGACCCGCGGATTTTAGGAAGCTCCGCGCCGCTTGTTCAGTTGCGCTCGCCGTCGTTGCGCTCGACGAAGACCCAGGTCGAGCGGTCGGTGAAGCCGGCCGGCGCGATGTCCTTCACGTCGACGGCGCGATGGCCCACCGAGTCGAAGCGCCAGTTGAAGGCCTTGTCGCCGCTGCGGAACTGGACGGTCTCGCCGCAGACGATGTTGAGCTCTCCGCCCTTCACCTGGGCGAGGTCGATCACGCGGTCGGGCCGCGCGGATTCAGCCGGCGCGCCGTGCACCGACTTGCCGTTGGCCAGGCGCGGCTCGGCGGTCGGCGCGGCCTGGGCCGACACGGCGCCGACGGACAGCAGCAGCGCGGCGATGACGGAGGGGGCGGCGAAGGAACGGGTCATGAGGATCTCCTGCAGTCTTGCGGACGTGCCCGGCGCCCCGGCGGGGCTGCTTCGATGCACATCACGGAACGGACTTTAGGAATCGAGCCTCGACGGCACGCCCGCGGCGGGATGACATTCCGGTCATCTGGCGCCGCGTCGGGGACGGCCGCTTCGCCGCGTCGGCGTTCAATGCCCGGCGTGCGCGCCGCCGGGTTCCGCCGCGTCGACCTTCACCGGAAACGGCGCCCGCCACGCCAGCACGATCGGCGGGATCGAGAACACCAGCACCCAGCCGAAGAAGCTCGCGTAATGCTGGCCGACACCCGCATAGAGCCAGCCGCTGACGCTGCCCGTGGCCCACTTGGTCAGCGCCATCACACCGGTGGCCATCGCGTAGTGCGTCATCTTGAAGGGCCCCGGCGCGACCTGCTGCATCATGTACAGCATGTGGCCGACGGAGCCCATGCCGAAGCCGAATTTCTCCACCGCGACCACCGCGCCGATCAGCAGCAGGTTGTCCGGCAACGCGTGGCTCAGGTAGTAGTAGGTCAGGTGCGGCAGGTTGAGCGCGACGGCCAGCAGCAGGAACGAGCGCGTCAGCGTCATCCGCGCCACCAGGAAGCCGCCGAGGAAGGCCCCGGCGATGAACGCGATCGTGCCAGCCGTGCCGTAGATGTGCCCCAGCGCCGCGTTGTCCAGGCCGAGGCCGCCCGCGCTGCGCGGGTCGAGCAGGAACAAGGGCCCGAACTTCTCGATGAAGCCCTCGCCGAAGCGATAGAAGAAGACGACGGCCAGCATCGTCCAGATGCGCGGCTTCTGGAACAGCGTCACCCACGACGCGCGCAGCGCCACCATCGAGCTGCCCAGGTCGCGCCCGCGCACCGACGACGGCGCGCCGGTCGGCAGCACGCGCAGGTGCCACAGCCCGAAGGCGCCCATCATGAGCCCCGCGCCGAGCATTACCGCCATCCAGCAGCGCACCCAGTCCCACTGCAGCGTGGCGTGCATCCACCCCGTCAGCGACACCAGCAGCCCGGACGCGATCACCGCGCCGAGGTTCCAGCACATGCCCTGCACGCCGGCGTAGCGCGCTTGATCCGTGGGCGTCACCGTCGTCATGTAGACGCCGTCGGCCACGATGTCCTGCGTCGCCGACGCGAAGCCGGTGATCCAGAAGAACGCCAGCGACGCGCGGAAGAAGCCCTCCAGCGGCAGGCAGAAGGCCACCGCGCCCAGCGACGCCATCATCAGGAACTGCATCGTGATGACCCACCAGCGCTTGGTCTTGTAGGGCTCCAGCAGCGGCGACCACAGCGGCTTGAGCACCCACGGCAGGTACATCTGCGAGGTGTAGAGCGCGATGTCCCCGTTGGACACGCCCAGGTTCTTGTAGAGGATCGCGGCCACCGCCCCGATCAGCACGTTGGGCAGGCCCATCGCGAGGTACAGCGACGGCACCCAGGTCAGCGGATGGCGTTTCGACCGCGCGGGCGTCCGACCGTCGGCGACGACGGTCCCTGAAAGATCAGCATTCATCGGAAGGCTCCTGGCGGGCCGCATATTTATCGTTAAATCACGCCGAGCGTGACGTGGAAGAACCGATGCCTCGTCCCGCTTGTCGGTGCCGACCATCGATCGAGAGGATCGACGGCGCGGCGCGGAACCGGCCGCGCACGGAATGCCCGGCGCGACGGCCGCGAGCATAGGGCATCGCGGCGCGCTTGTCGTCTCGGGACAAGCGAGCATGAGAGGCCGCCCGAGGTCCCGCGCCGCGCCACTTTCCGTCCCACTTTCCGCGCCACATTCAGCAACACATCAGCAACACATCAGCGACATTCCGGCGACAGATCCCGGGCACTCCTGCCCTGGGGCGTCACCTGCATGACACCGCTACCGTGACGCATTTCGCGTCCTCGCCATTCGCGCTGTGACAGGGTGAAAAAAGCAAGGTTTCTGAAGGCCCGGACGCGCATCCTGCGGGCACCTCCCCAGCCCTACGGTCCGCGCCATGTCCATGCTTCGCAACTTCCGTATCGGCAAGCGTCTCGCGCTCGCCTTCGCCACCGTCCTCGCCCTGCTCTGCTTCACCGCCTGGTTCGGCGTGGTGCAGTTGGCCCGGATCAACGACAACGTCCAGGATCTCAACGGCAATTGGCTGCCCAGCGTGGCCAAGCTGGCCGAGATGCAGAGCGCCGCCAACACCGTGCGGCGCACCTCGCTGCGTGGCGCGCTCGAAGCCGACGACGCGGGTCGCGCCAACATGGCGTCCCAGCACGACGCCGCGATGCGCGACTTCGACCGCGCCGCCAAGGAGTACGAGCCCAGCATCACCAGCGACACCGAGCGCGGTCTCTACGTCGCGATCCAGTCCGCGTGGAAGAACTTCTCGGACGCCGACGCGGAGCTCCAGCGCGCCATCAGCGGTGGCGACGCGCAGCACGAGGCCGCGCGCAAGCTGGCCACGGGCCGCTCCTCCGACCTCTTCACCACGATGTCCGCCGCCATCGACAAGGACGTCAAGTTCAACCGCGACGGCGGCGACCAGGCCGCGCACGACGCCGCCAACGCCTACAACTACGGCCTGCGCGTCAGCCTGGCCGCCGTCGCGATCGCCCTGGCCATCGGCATCGTGCTGGCCTGGCAGGTCACGCGCTCCATCACCGAGCCGATCGCGCAGGCCGTCTCGGCCAGCGAGGAAGTCGCCGGCGGGAATCTGACGCTGGACATCCGCGCCGAGGGCCGCGACGAGCCGGCCGAGCTGCTGCGCTCGATGGCGCACATGGTCGCGCAGCTTGGCACGCTGGTCGGTCAGGTGCGCGACAGCAGCGAGAGCATCGCCACCGGCTCCAAGGAAATCGCCCAAGGCAACGCCGACCTCAGCCAGCGCACGGAAAGCCAGGCCAGCAGCCTGCAGGAAACGGCCGCGTCGATGGAACAACTGACCAGCTCGGTGGCGCAGAACGCCGCCTCGGCGGGCCAGGCCAGCCGCATGGCGGCGGACGCCTCCGGCGCCGCCAGCGAAGGCGGCCAGGCCGTCGGCGAGCTGGTGCAGACCATGCACGGCATCAGCGAATCCTCGCGCCGCATCGAGGACATCATCGGCGTCATCGACGCGATTGCCTTCCAGACCAACATCCTGGCGCTCAACGCCGCCGTCGAGGCGGCCCGGGCCGGCGAGCAGGGCCGCGGCTTCGCGGTGGTGGCCTCCGAGGTGCGGGCGCTGGCGCAGCGCTCGGCCGGCGCGGCCAAGGAGATCAAGGGCCTGATCCAGGCCAGCGCGCAACGCGTGGACACCGGGGCCAAGCAGGCGCAGGGCGCCGGCGAGGTGATGCGCCGCGTGGTCGAGCAGGTCGGCCATGTCGACGCGCTGATCCGCGAGATCTCCGCCGCCACGCAAGAGCAGAACGGCGGCATCCAGCAGGTCGGCAGCGCGGTCACGCAGCTCGACCAGGTGACGCAGCAGAACGCGGCGCTGGTCGAGGAAAGCGCCGCCGCGGCCGAAAGCCTCAACGGCCAGGCCCAGCAGCTGGCGCAACTGGTGAGCCAGTTCCGCCTGCGCGGGGCCTGAACGGGCCCCTCCCCGGCCGACCTCGATTACCTAAGTCACGAGGTCCCGGGGCGCCCGCTGGCTATCCTTTCTTCCGGTCAAGAAGGATAGCCAGATGCCCACGCCGCGTTCCGGATTCATTCGATCATCGAGGAGGGCCGCCGCGGCGGTGCTCGGCGCCGCCGCCTTGCTGGCCCTGGGCGCCTGCTCCTCGGTCTCCAGCCTCAACCCGTTCTCCAGCTCGCCCAAGCCGACGGTCGTCAACGGCAGTGTCACCGCGTCCGCGCAGGTGAACCCCAGCGTCACCAGGCGGCCCTCCCCGCTGCTGGTGCGCGTCTATGAGCTGAAGTCGGCCAACGCCTTCAACTCGGCCGACTTCATCAGCCTGTACCAGAAGGACCAAGCCGAGCTCGGCGCCGAGATGGTCGCCCGCGAGGAGATGACGCTGCAGCCCGGCGAGTCCCGCCCGCTGCGTCGCACGCTCGCGCCGGAGACGCGCTTCATCGCCGTCTTCGCCGCCTACCGCGATCTGGAGAACGCCCGCTGGCGCACCGTGGTGCCGGTCAACGTCGGCAAGAAGCAGGAGATCGTCATCCAGGCCGACGAGCTCTCGGTCAGCGCGACGGTCAAGCAGCCGTGAGCTGGCACAGCAAGGTCGTCTGGACGCAGGGCATGTTCCTGCTGCCGCACCATTTCCAGCAGGAGACGCGTTACCTGGAGCACCTCGTCGACAGCCGCGCCCGCGCGCTGGCGCCGCACGGCTGGGGCTTCACCGAGCTGGTGCTGGACGAGGCGCTGCTGAGCGTCGGCCGCGTCGGCATCGTGCGCGCGAGCGGCATCCTGCCCGACGGCACGCCCTTCCAGATCCCGCAGGCCGACGCCGCGCTCGCGCCGCTGGAAGTGCCGGCCGACCTCAAGGGCGACCTGATCGTGCTGGCCGCGCCGATCGCGCGCCCCGGCACCGACCAGGTCGCGTTCAACGGCCACGATGCCGGCGAGCTGCACCGCTATCACGTCGTCGACCAGGACCTGCGCGACCTCACCAGCGCCGGCGACGAGCCCGAGCCCGTGCAGACCGGCGCCCTGACGCTGCGCCTGCTGCCGGCGCGCGAGCTCAACGATGCCTACGCGTCGCTGGGCGTGGCGCGCGTCGCCGAGCGCCGCGCCGACCAGCAAGTCGTGCTGGACCGCGGCTACATCCCGCCGCAAAGCCGCATCGACGCCAGCGGCCATCTGTCCGCGATGGCCGCGCTGCTGCACGGCCTGGTGCGCCAACGCGCGCAGCTGCTGTCGTCGCGCATGGGGCAACTGGGCAACGGCGTGTCCGAACTGGCCGACTTCCTGATGCTGCAGGCGCTGAACCGCGCCGATCCGCTGTTCCGCCAGCATGCCGCGTCCCCGCACATCCATCCGGAGCTGCTGCACCGCGACTGCCTGCAACTGGCCGGCGACCTGGCGACCTTCGTCAGCGACACCCGCCTGGCCACCGAGTACCCGCTGTATCGCCACGACGACCTGCGCGGCAGCTTCGCGCCCTTGCTGGACGACCTGCGCCGCATGCTGTCCGTGGTGCTGGAGCGCAACGCGCTGCAGATCGACCTGATCGAGCGCAGCCACGGCGTGCGCACGGCCGTCGTGCCGGACGGCGACCTGCTGCGCAGCGCGAGCTTCGTCATCGCGGTCAACGCGCAGGTCGCGGCGGACCAGTTGCGGCAGCGCTTCCCGGCGCAGTCCAAGCTCGGCCCGGTGGACCGCATCCGCGACCTGGTGAACCTGCAGCTGCCCGGCATCAGCCTGCGCCCGCTGCCGGTGGCGCCGCGCCAGTTGCCCTTCCACGCGGGCTTCCATTACTTCGAGCTGGACCGGGGCGGCGAGCTCTGGAAACAACTGGAGCGCAACGGCAGCCTGGCGCTGCACGTGGCCGGCGACTTCCCCGGACTGGAGCTGGAACTGTGGGCGATCCGGCAATAGCCGCCCACGGCCGTCGCGGTGTCGTCCCCGCTTCCTTCCTCGATTCACGACAGTAACCTCCGGGAGCCGGCATGGACCCCTCGGCGCTCAACGATCCGTTCGCAGGCTTCGACGATCAGCGCACCTTCATCAAGCCCCGTCCCGGCGGCGCACCCGCGCCGCGCGGCGCCTCCCCGTCGCCGGACTCGTTGCCGCCGGAGGCCGGCCAGCCCGCGCCCGGCCTGAACCCGCTGCTGTCGCTGGCCAATCCGCTGCTGCTGCTGGTGCCGCAGCTGCGCGCCACGCGCCGCGTCGACGACGTGGCCGCGCTGCGCAACAACCTGGCGCAGGGCGTGCGCGACTTCGCCGCGCGCGCGGCCGCCGCCGGCATTCCGCCCGAGCGCGTGATGGCCACGCGCTACGTGCTCTGCACCATGATCGACGAGGCCGCCGCCGACACGCCCTGGGGCGGCTCCGGCGTGTGGGCCCGGCACAGCCTGCTGTCGATGTTCCACAACGAGACCTGGGGCGGCGAGAAGGTCTTCCAGTTGATGGCCCGGCTGGCCGAGAAGCCGGACGCCAACCGCGACCTGCTGGAGTTGATCTACGCCGCGCTGACGCTGGGTTTCGCCGGGCGCTACCGCGTCATCGACAACGGCCACGCACAGCTGGAGGCGGTGCGCGACCGCCTCGCGCAGATCCTCAAGCAGCAGCGCGGCGACTATCCGGCCGCGCTGGCGCAGCACTGGCAGGTCGAGGCGACGCCGCAGCGCCGCCACATCGGCTGGTTGCCGCTGGCCGCCGCCGCCGCGCTGACGACGTTGCTGCTGGTGGCCGCCTACCTGTTCTTCACGCTGTCGCTGGCGGAGCGCTCCGATCCGGTCTTCGGCCAGATCCAGTCGCTGCGGCTGTCGCCGCCGGTGGTGGCGCCGCCGCCCCCGCCGGCCAAGCCGCGGCTGGCGCAGTTCCTGCAGTCCGACATCAAGGGCGGCCTGGTCGCGGTGCGTGACGAGGTCGACCGCAGCGTCGTCACGATCCGCGGCGACGGCGTCTTCCCGCTGGGCAGCGCCACGCTGATGCCGGAGCGCGAGGCGCTGATGACCCGCATCGCCGACGCGCTGGCGCAGGTCCAGGGCACGATCCTGGTGACCGGCCACAGCGACAACACGCCGATGCGCACGCCACGATTCCCGTCCAACTGGCACCTGTCGGAGGAGCGCGCCAACACCGTGCGCGAGCTGCTGGTGGCGCATCGCGTCGCGCCCGAGCGCATTCGCGCCGAGGGCCGCGCCGACGCCGAGCCGCTGGTGCCCAACGACTCGCCGGCCAACCGCGCGCTGAACCGGCGCGTCGAAATCAGTCTGATGATCAACGGCCGCGTCCCCGAGGCGCCGGCGCGCGGAGCTTCCCGATGAAACGCTTCCTGGGCTGGATCTTCAACCGCTGGGTGTTGCTGGCGGTGCTGCTGCTGGCGGTGGCGCTGGTGATCTGGATCATCGGGCCGCTGGTGGCGATCGGCGAGCTGCGTCCGCTGGAGAGCGAAGGCTCGCGCTGGCTCACGATCGGCCTCATCGTCCTGCTGGTGGCGGGCGTGATCGCGTGGAATCGCTGGCGCGCCAAACGCGGCAACACCGCCGTCGTCAATCAGCTGCTCCAGCAGCCCGCGGCCGACGTGCCCGAGCGCGACAGCCCCGACATGCTCGCCGTGCGCGAGCGCTTCCGGCAGGCGCTGCAGACGCTGCAGCGCTCTCGCTTCGGCGCCGAGGGCTCCTCGGGTTTCGGCGCGCGGCTGCGCTCGCGCTTCGGCGGGCGCTATCTCTACGAGCTGCCCTGGTACCTGATCATCGGCGCGCCCGGCTCCGGCAAGACGACGGCGCTGCGGCACAGCGGCCTGAACTTCCCGCTCGCGGAGCAGATGGGCGAGCACGCCATCCGCGGCGTCGGCGGCACGCGTCATTGCGACTGGTGGTTCACCGATCGCGCCGTGCTGATCGACACCGCCGGCCGGTTCACCACGCAGGACAGCGATCCGGACAACGACAAGGCCACCTGGAGCGGCTTCCTGCAGATGCTGCGCCGCTCGCGCCCGCGCCAGCCGATCAACGGCGCGCTGGTGACGGTGTCGGTCACCGACCTGCTGGCGCGCAGCCCGGCGGAGCGCGCGCAGCACGCCGCCACCGTGCGCGCCCGCGTGCAGGAGCTGCAGAAGGACCTGGACATCAGCTTCCCGATCTATCTGCTGGTCACCAAGGCCGACCTGCTGGCCGGCTTCATGGACTACTTCGCGACGCTGGACAAGGACCAGCGCGCGGCGCCGTGGGGCTTCACCTTCCCGCGTCAGAGCGCCTCGCCGCTGGCGGGCTTCGGCGCGGAGTTCGACGCGCTGGAGCAGCGCCTGCAGGACGGCCTGATCGACCGGCTGCAAGCCGAGCGCGACCCGCAGCGGCGTGCCCGCATCTACGGCTTCCCGGCGCAATTCGCCAGCCTGCGCGGCCTGCTGGCGGAGTTCGCCGAGGGCGTCTTCGCGCCCTCTCCCTACGAGGCGCAACCGCCGCTGCGCGGCGTCTACTTCGTCAGCGGCACACAGGAGGGCACGCCGATCGACCGCGTGCTGGGCTCGGTCGCGCGCAGCTATCAGCTGGAGAACGCGGTGCAGGCGCCCAACCAGGCCAGCGGACGCAGCTACTTCCTCAACCGGCTGCTGGGCGAGGTCGTCTTCGCCGAGGCCGGCCTGGGCGGCACGCACCGCGGCTGGGAGCGGCGTCGCAACGCGATGGCGCTGACAGGTTACGCGGTGGTGGCGCTCGCGGGCGTCGGCCTGATCAGCGCGTGGACGATCAGCTACCTCAACAACCGGCGCTACGTCGACGAGGTCTCGGCCCGCGCCGACCAGGTGCGCCAGTTGCTGCAGGCCACGCCCAACCGCGCCACCGCCGATCTGCTGCCCATCCTGCCGGCGCTGGAGGCCACCCGCGCGCTGGCGGCGGTGGACGACAACGTGCCGTGGTCCAGGCGGATGGGGCTGTTCCAGGGCAACAAGCTCGACAGCGCCGCGCGCGCCGCGTACCAGCGCATGCTCGGCGACGCGGTGCTGCCGCGGCTGACGCTGCGCATCGAGGAGCAGTTGCGCCAGGGCGCCGCGACGCCGGAGACGCTGTACGAGGCGCTCAAGGCCTACGTGATGCTGCACGACACGGCCCACTTCGACGCGCAGGCGCTGAAGCAGCACATCGAGACCGACTGGTTGACGACGCGCCGCGAGCTGACGCCGGACCAGCGCGCCCAGCTCGGCGCGCACCTGGACGCGCTGCTGTCGCAGGGCGGCATCGCGTCGCCGCTGCCGGAAGACACCTCGCTGCTGAAGGCCACGCGCACGCAGCTGGCCACGCTGGCGCTGCCGCAGCGGGTCTACAACCGGCTGCGGGCGCAGGGCCTGGGGCGCGAGTTCCCCGACTTCACCGTCGCGCGCGCCGCCGGCCACAACGCCGCGCTGGTCTTCACCCGCGTGAACGGCGCGCCGCTGACGCAGGGCGTGCCCGGGCTCTACACCCGCGACGCCTACCTGCGCGGCTTCCAGCCCCGGGTCGGCCAGGTGGCGGACGAACTGGCCGCCGAGCAGCCCTGGGTGCTGGGCGTGCCGGACGCGCCCAAGGACGCCGCCGCGATGGTGCGCGCCAACGCGCCGCTGGTGGACGAGGTGCGGCGGCTCTACCTGAACGACTACGCCTCCAGCTGGGAGACCTTCCTGGCCGACGTGCGCCTGCTACCGATGGCGACGGTGCCGCAGTCGGTGGAACGCTCGCGGCTGCTGTCCGCCCCGGACAACCCGCTGGTGCCTTTCCTGCGTGCGGCGTCCAGGGAAACGACGCTGACCCAGCCCGGCAACGCGATCGAGAACGCCGAGCGCCGCGCCGCCGACCTGGTGCAGCAATCACGCGAGAAGATCGCCGGCATGTTTTCGGGCAAGCCCGGCCAGCCGGGTCAGCCCGGCCTGTCGGGGACCGACCCGAACGCGCCGCGCATCGAAAACATCGTCGACGACCGCTTCGCCAGCCTGCGGCTGATGGTGACCGCGCCGCCCGGCGGCGGCAAGGCGCCGCTGGACGACACCATCGGCCTGATCGCCGAGGCCAACCTGATGCTGACCGCCGCCGACTCGGCCCTCAAGGGCGGCAGCGCGCCGCCGCCGTCGCCGGTGCCCAACCGCCTCAAGGCCGAGGCCGCGCGCATGCCGCAGCCGCTGCGCGCGATGCTCGACGAGCTGGGCACCAGCAGCGCCCGCGTCTCGCAGGGCGCGATGCGGCAGAACCTGGGCATGGAGGTGCGATCGCAGGTGGGCGAGTTCTGCCAGCAGGCCGTCGCCGGCCGCTATCCGCTGGACCGCAACTCGACGCGCGACGCGACGCAGGCGGACTTCGCCATGCTGTTCGGCCCGGGCGGCAAGATCGACCAGCTCTTCCAGCAGAAGCTGGCGCCGTATGTGGACACCACCACGCGGCCGTGGAAATTCCGCGCCGTCGAGGGCACGCCGCTGGGCGGCGACGCCGGCACGCTGCCGCAGTTCCAGCGCGCCGCGGCGATCAAGGAGACCTTCTTCCCCGGCACCAGCACGCCGTCGCTGCGGCTGGACTTCAAGCCGGTGGAGATGGACACGACGATCCAGCAGTTCATCCTCGACGTCGACGGACAGATCGTGCGCTACAGCCACGGGCCGCAGATCCCGATGTCGATCCAGTGGCCGGGGCCACGCGGCAGCTCGCAGGTGCGGGTGCAGTTCAGCCCGGCGAGCGCCAGCGGGTCGTCGGGCATGGTCAACGATGGGCCATGGGCGCTGTTCCGCCTCTTCGAGCGCTTCAAGATCGAGCCGACCAACGCGCCGGAGCGCTTCCGCGTCATCTTCGACATCGACGGCCGCAAGGCGGTCTTCGAGGTGACCACCAGCAGCGTGCGCAACCCCTTCCGGTTGCCCGAGCTGAACCAGTTCCACTGCCCCACCGGCCTGTGAGGAGCGTCCGACGATGAACGCCCTGCCCGACGCCCTCAATCCCCAGACGGACGCCACGCCCGGCTGGTACGGCAAGGTGGCCGCGCTGGGCGACTTCGCGCAGCGCCGCGTGCCGCCGCACTGGGTGCGGCACTGCGATGCGTGGCTGTCGGGCCTGATGAACGAGCTCCCGGCCGCGCTGGGGCCGCGCTGGCTGGACACCTACCTGACCGCCCCGGTGCTGCGCTTCGCGTGGGCGCCGGGCGTGGTCGACATGCGATGGTGGTTCGGCGTGCTGATGCCCAGCTGCGACAACGTCGGTCGCTATTTCCCGCTGGTGATCGCGCAGTCCCGCGCGCAGCCGCCGGTGGACCGGGCCGGCCTGGATCACCTGGATCGCTGGTACACGGTGCTGGCCAACGCGGCGATGCGGACGCTGGACGACGCCGCCACGGTCGACACGCTGGAACAGACACTGGCCGCCGCGCCGCCCTGGCCCGCCAGCCATGCGGCCACGCTGCCGGCCCCCGAGGACGCCGGCGGCTGGACGCGCTACACCGCGCCGGCCAGCCTGCTCACCGCGGCGGTGCCGATGCTGGCGGCCGGGGAGCTGATGGAGCGCCTGGCGGGATGCACCGTCTGGTCGCCGAATCCGGAACCGTCCGCGCAGGTGAACTTGCGCTGGGGGCCGGGGCTCCCGGCCGTGGACGGGTTCGCGGCGATGCTGAAGGCGGAGCAGACCAGGCCGGCGCCGGGCTGACGGATCCGGATCCGGATGCGGAGCCGGAGCCGGAGCCGAAGCCGGAGCCGGCGCTGATCGTGGTCCTGGCCTGGCCGGGTCCGGATCGGCCGCCCATCAATCCAGCCGATCGGCCAGCTTCTCCAGAATCGCCTCGCCCCCTTTCACGCGCGCCATGCGGTCGCGGTAGCCGCGCGCGAAGCCGGCCTTCATCGCCTGGAAGACCTTGGCCGCGAGTTCCCCGTGCTCCCCTTTCGGATAGCGGAGTTCGAGCGCCATGCCCAGGCTGCCCAGCAGGGAACTCAGATCCCAGCGCACCATCTCCAGCGTGCCGATCTTCACGCCGTCCACGTCGACCAGCCCGGCGACGCCGTCCTCCGCCAGCATGATGTTGGACGTGTTCAAGTCCAGATGGACCAGGAAACTGGGGTCGTCGCCTTCCTCCACGTCCCCCCTCTCCATGGGCGAGACATGGAAGGCGGCGATGCGCGCCCCCAGCCCCTGCGCCGCCGCGGCCAGGTCCTCCACGGAGAGCGTCTGCCCGCGCAAGGCACGGTCCAGCGTCATCACGCCGTGGGCCGCGAAGGTCATCAGCGCATAGGGAAAACCGCTGGCGTTCAGCGCCTGCACGCCGAGCGGCGCGCCGATGGCGATCTTGTCCTGGCCGGGCAGGTGCCCGTATCGATCGCGCAGGCCGGGCACGCGTTCGAGCGTGGCCTGGGCCTCGCCCAGCCCCTTGGACAGCACCTTGATGATGAGCGGCCGCCCCGCCTCGGGCGTCACGAGGTAGATGCCGCAGTTGTTCTTGCCTTCGTTGTCCAGCAGACGGATGTCGCTGCCGGCATGCAGGCGCTCGATCTCCTTGCGGGCGGCCGGCACGATGGCGTCGTGCGGGTCCACCTCCCGGGCGATCTGGGCTTGCTCCCGCTCGAAGGTGTTGAACTCCTGGAGAAAGGCGATGAGGGTGGCCGCGCCCGTTTCACCGGTCTCCACCGTGGTCTCGACTTCGCCGACGTCGACCGTGTAGCCCTTGTGGAGGAGAAAGGTCTGAAAGCTCTCGGCCCGGCCCCCCTTGAACGCCAGCATCTTCCGCTGCATCCCCTTGACCTTGATCGTCGCCCGCTGCACGACCGGCCCTCGCATCGCCGCGATGTGCTGCCGCTGCGCGACGACGCGCGCGCTGCCGTCGACCCAGGCCTGAAGCGTCGGCTCCCCGCCCGACGGGCGCTCGTGCGCCACGGATCGCTGCGCCGCGGCCTCCCGGTCCGGCGCGGTCCGCTCGATGGCCGCCGATCGCTCTCCCATGACGGCGATGATCGGGCGCGACGTCGTGCGACGGTATCAGCGCGCATCCGAAAGACGGCTTCCAGAATGCTGAGGCGCCCGCGTCCGTGCGCCCGTCCGGGCGCTAAAGCGGCATGCGTCGTGTCGTCTCGTCCTCGTCGGCCGCTTCCAGGGCCTCGACCGCCTCCGGCGCCGTGCCCGGCTCCTCCGTCGATGCCTGCGCGGGCGCCATCGACGCGTCCGGCGCGGGATCGCCGATCCACACCGCGATCGCGCTGAAGTTGTCCTGGTCGGGCAGGCCGCGTTCCTCGATGGCGACGCGCATCGCGCCCAGCCAGTCCTCGGGGGACGTCGAGGCGCTCAGCGTGCGCGGGATCAGCGCATCGCCGGCCGTGCCCCACCAGCCGTCGCTGCACAGCAGGAAGACATCGCCCTCGCGCAGCGGCTGCGGCGAGGTGGTGTGCGGGTTGAGCTCGTCCTCGATGCCGAGCGCGGCGACGAGGTGGTTCTTGTGCGGGTGATCCTCGGCCTGCTCGCGCGTGAGCAGGCCGGCCTCGATCAGCATCTGCACGACGCTGTCGTCCTGCGTGATGGTGTCGATGTTGCCGCCGCGGATGCGGTACAGGCGCGAGTCGCCGACGTGCGTCCACATCGCGAAGCCGCGCTGCGCGTCGACGCACAGCGCGACGACCGTCGTGTGCATGCGGTCGCGGCCGCTGCCCTCGACGCCGCGGCGCACGTCGTCGTGGGCGGCCAGCACGGCACCGGTCAGCAACTCGGGCCGCCACGGCAGCGTGGCGTCGCCCAGGCTGACCTGCATGCGGTGCACGGCGCGGCGCGCCGCCTCCGCGCCGTTGCGGTGACCGCCGGCGCCGTCGGCCAGTACGGCGTACCAGCCGGGGCCGTTCTCATGGGCCGCGACGGCGTCCTCGTTGTTGGCGCGCGCGCCTTGTTCACTGCAGGCGGCGACCCGGATCTTGAGCATGGTATTGGAAGCGAAGGACATGGGCACCGGTCAGGCCGCGGTCGAGGTCGGCGCGACGCCCGGACGTTGGTTCAGGCGTTCGAGCTGATCCTCGTAGGCCTCCAGGAAGGCCTTGCCGAAGAGCGTGTGGAAGTCCTCCTGCGCCTCGTCGCGGATGGACTCGAAGTGCTGCAGGTACAGCTCCCACAGCTTGGCCTTGCGATTCATCGCAAGCACGCTGTCCAGCATCGACCGGCCGGTCAGCTTGGCCTCCAGCGCCGACGGCTGGAAGCGCGTCAGCACGCCCTCCAACGCCGCGCGCGTCCCGGCCATCGTGCCGATCGTGTGGCCGACCAGGTCGCGCATCGCGTCCTGCATCGCCGCCGGGCCGGGCAGGAAACCGCGCACCGGCGGCTGCAGCAGTTGCTCCAGCGCGGATTGCGGATCGGGGGAGAACTTCAGCGGGTTGTTCTCGCGCGAGCGGATCACGGTGACCTGCGCCCGCAGCTCGTGCTTGGTGGCGGCGCGCACGGCCATCATCTGCAGCGCGCCGTCGACCGACGCGTGGAGCAACTGGCCGATGACGCGCATCAGGTCGGCGTTCAAGCCTTGGGGCGGCGCGGCCATGCGCACGCCGGCGCCCTCGCAGAACGCGGCCCACAGGGCGGCGGCGTGGGCGGCGGCATCGCTGGCGCCACTCGCCGCGCCGACGCCCGAGGGCATCGCGGCCATCGGCTGCGCATGGGGCATGGCCGGCATCGGCGCTGCATGGGGGGGAGCCGGGAACTGCGGCTGACCATGCGGCTGCAGCTGCAAGGGGGACGACTGCGCAGGCAGGGCCGCGTGGGGAGCGCTCGGCATGACCGGCGCGGGAATCTGCGGCGCGATGGGAGTGGGGATCGCCGGGGCCGTCACCGCAGGACTGGCGAAGGCGGCCACCGGCGTGGACACGGCCTCGGGAATGGGCGGAGGCGGCGTCCGCACCTCCGGTGGGCGGAACGAGGAATGCAATGCCGGGGTGTGATCCGGCAAGGCGGGCGTGTGCGGCTCGGCGTCGGGCACGCTCGCGGCCTGCGCCGATCCGAACAGCGCCAGTGGATCGGACGGCATCGTGTCGCGGGCGCCACCGCCGGCCCCCTGCGTCGCCCCGGCCATGAATCCGGCGAGCGGGTCGCTGCCGGAAGGCTGCAGGCCGAAGAGGTCGTCGAGGGAGCGATTGCCTTCGCCCGGCACGAGGTCGGCGAAGGCGCCGCCGAAGCCGACATCGTTGACCGGCGCCGAGGATGGCGGCTCCGGGGGCAGCCGCGTATCGAAGCCGCCGAAGGGGTCGAACGGGGAGGCGGCCTGCGATGCCTGCGATGCCTGCGACATGGCGGGCGGCGGCGCGGGACGGGGCGCCGGCGGGGCGAACGGATCGAAGTCGTCGGGCAGCAGCGCCGGGCTCGTCGGCGGCGCGGGAGTCGGCATGGACGCGGGCACCGTCGCGAACGGGCTGGCAGCGGCGGGCGCCGGCGCATCGAAGCCCATCGGCGCCTGCGCGGGCGTGCCCAGCAGGTCGGCGAAGGGGTTGGAGCTGGACAGCGGCGCGGCCTGCTGACCCGGGAAGCCGCGCGCGGCGGCGGTCGCGCCGGCCGACACGGACGGTCCGCCCACGCCGGGCGCGGCGCGCGGCAGGTCCGGCGCGCGCCGCACGACGGTCATCGCGCTGTCGGCCTCGTCGCGCTCGTTCTGGACTTCGAGCAGGTAGCCGCCGATGCGGACCTGGTCGAGGTGGCGCAGCGGCACCGCCTGCCCCTGGCCGACAGGCTGGCCGGCGACGGTGATGGGGTTGGCGCTGCCGACGTTGCAGATCACGAAGCCGGCCGCCTCGACGCGGATTTCCGCCTGCTGGCGGGAGATGTGGCGCTCCGGGTCCGGCAGCGCCATGGTGTTGTGATCCGCGCGCCCGATGGTGCCGCCCTCGGCGTCGAAACGCGCCGTGATGGGCTGCGTCAAGGGCAGGTCGTTGAGCGACACCGCGCGCAGGGTGAGGGTCATGGGGCGGCCTTTGGACCTCGAGAGAGTGGCACAGGATGTTTCCGCGTCTGCCGCCGCCCTTCAATGAACGAAAGTCACCTGTGGCTGGCAAGTCCCTGTTTCATACTGCATCCCGCTCGATTCCTGACGCGATGCCGATGCCGATGCCGAAAAAACTTCAACGCGCCGACATGCCGATCACACCGCCCCCGCCATGCCCGCCGGCCCCGGCCGCCCTGCCCCGGCGGGGCGTGTCCGTGGGCTCCGCGCTGCTGCTGAGCCTGGTGCTCGCCGCCTGCGCCAACCAGCCCAAGAGCCCCGCGCCCGAGCCGGTCGCCCCCGCCGCCTCGGCCCCGGAGGCGCCGCCCCCTCCTCCGCCCCCGCCGCCCCCACCCACGGCGGCCGAGCAGGCGCTGTCCCAGAAGACCGCGGTGCAGGCGATCGACCTGCTCGAGGCCGGCCAGGAAGACCAGGCCCGCGCCGAGCTGCAACGAGCGCTGACGCTGGACCCCGCCAACAAGCTGGCCAACAACCTGATGCGCCAGATCACCGGCGATCCGGTGGCGATGCTGGGTCGGGAGTCCTTCGCCTACACCGTGCAGTCCAACGACACGCTGTCGCGCATCGCCGGCCGTTTCATGGGCGACATCTATTCCTTCTACATCCTGGCGCGCTATAACGACATCAAGGTGCCCAAGCAGGTGTCCGGCGGCCAGCAACTGCGCATCCCCGGCAAGCCGCCGGCGGGTCCGCTGTACCCACCGGCCGCGCGCGGCAAGCCCGATCCGAAGGGCACGACGCCAGCCGCGGTTCCCGCCACGCCCCCCACGCCCGCGACCGCGACCGCGACGCCCGCGCCGGTGGTGCCGACCGCGCCGCCGCCGCCGCCCGAGCTGACGCCCGGCGAGAAAGCGATGCGCGCCGGCGAGGCGCACGAGCGCGCCGGCCGTCTGGACAAGGCGATGGAGGAGTACCGCCGGGCCGAGGCCGCCGAGCAGGGCGGCGCGACCGCCAGGATCGAAGGCGTGCGCAAGAAGCAGATCGACCGCTTCACGCTGGCGGCACGCACCGCGTTCGCCAAGCAGGATCTGGCCGGTGCGATCCGCGGCTGGGACAACGTGCTGAAGCTCGATCCGAACAACGAGCTGGCCAAGCTGGAACGGCAAAAGGCGGTGAGCTTGAAACAGAAGGCGGATCAGCTGTGAAGTGAGGCGGCGCGGGGCTCGATCGCGCCCGCTTCACACCCGCCGTCCACCCATGACAGGGGCCCGTTCAACGGCCCGATCCGCAGTTCACGACACGTCTCGACGTGCAGCCCGCAGGTCCGCATACAACCCCGCATCGAGCAAGCGGAGGATTGAACATGCAGACGACTCCTGAAGCGGCTGTCGACGAGAACGCCGGGCTGACCGCGCCCCATCCAAAGCAGAGTTACTTGAAGGCCAACATCGCGACGGTGCTCGCCATCGCGATCGCCGCGACCGCGACCTGGATCACGGCCATGAGCCTGGTCGACGCCCACGGCATCGGACCCACGCACTTCGGCCAGGCGGCCGATGCCGGCAGGCGGGCGTACTCGGGCGTGTTCCTGTGGGTCCTCGACGGCGTGGCGCTCGTGCTCGTGGCCGCCCTCGCGCGGCTGGCGCGTCGAGGGTTCCGTTCCGGTCGGTGAGGCGAGTCCGCCCAGGGCAAGCGGATCCACGGGGTGAGAGGGGCCCAGCGGCCCCTCTCCGATCACCGGCAGACGGCCATGCCTCGCGACATGACCGCCGCGCGCGTTCTCAAGGCTCTTCGCAGCCCTCGCCCGGGCGCGTCACGTTGCACACCCACCGCCAATCGACCCAGGCCTCGTCCTTCAACTCGATCGAGAAGGACAAGCCCGGAACGTTGACATCCATCCGCAGCGGTATCCCGGTCACCACATTGCCGTAGGGCAATTGCATGCCGCGCACGACGTCGACCGGCGCGGCCTGGCCCAGCTTGAGGGTCATCTGGCTGTTGGCCACGATGTAGTCGAAGTTGTTCCAGACGTAGTCGCCGATGCGGAAATCCTGCCCGTTGGGCAGTCGCACGACCGATTCGCGAGGCACCAGCTGGTGCAGCCCCGATCGGAAGTTGTTGCCGCTGGCGACCACGAACAGCGCGGAATCGAGCTTGCTCACCGAGGTGGCGATACCGGCTTCGATCTTCGCGTCGATCTTGCCGGTGATCTTGTCGGCGATCAGGTCACCCACCACCGGCAGCAGCCAGGACAGGTTGCTGTCGCACCAGGTGGAGGAGTTGGACGTCGTGGTCATGCCCACGGAGCCCGGCGTCACCCCGCTCCCGACGCTCCCGATCTGGCCCACGATGCGGGTGTTGGTCATCGTCAGCACGTTCTGGCAGTCGTAACGGACGATGCCGCCGAAGGACCCCCGAAAGGAACTGACCGCCCGGTAGTCGAGCCCGCCGATCTCGACGCGCCCGACGCCGGACGAGACCGGGGTCAGCACCACTTGCAGATCGCCGCTGACGGTGCCGCTCAACAACTCCACGCCGTTCTTCTGCAGCTCCGGCCGGATGGCGTCGTTGATCCCCGACTGGATATACACCGGGACGCCGAGGGCATATCCGCTGATGGTGCTCAACGGGCCGTACGCGGACCTCGGCTCGTTGAACGAGGCGGCACCGCCGTTCACCCTGACCGTCGCCGTGTAAAAGCGGTTCTGCACCTGGGGCACCCAATCGGCCCACGCCGAACCAGTCGCCGCCAGCAGCGGCATCAACGCGACCGCGCGCGCGAAGCGTTGAACTGTCTTCTCGATCGTCATGCATCACTCCCTGAAGCACGCCTGTTTGGCGCCGAGTGATGCTACGGGATGGGTCGGCGCCTCATCTCCTGCGGGAGGTGACGGCACGGATGCCCCGTTTGCGCTGCCTGTCTTGGCCGACGCCGAATCGTCCCCGGGGCCCGATCGATTGGCTCATATCGGCACGGCCCGTTCCGACATGGCTCGCTTGGACATGGCGCGAATCGGCGGTACGTCGATTGGTCACCGCGTCAGCGCTTGTCACGCGCCGCCGTACCTGCCCCACCGCCCTTCCCCGCCGCCTCATCGATCCACTGCCTCATCAACGCCGTCGCCCGCGCGTGTTTGGGATCGACCTTGAGGCACTTCTGCAGCCAGCCCATCGCGCCGGCCTTGTCCGACGCCGCGACCTTCTCGGCCTTGCGGACATACAGGTCGGCCAGCAGGCGCCTGGCGGACGGATCGGCGCGATCCTGCGGCGTGCGTTTCTCCAGCAGTCGGATCGGCTCATCGACCTCGCCTTGCGCGGCGAGCATCGCGATGTGTTCGAGCTCGTTGCGGTCCGGCGCCGGCTGGGCCTTCGCGGCGGCCGCGGCCTTCGGCGTCGGCACCGTTGCCGGCGTCGCCTTGCGCAGGGTGATCCGCGATGGCGTGCCCAGGTAGCTCTTGCGGTTGCGATCCTTCTCGATCGATCGCAGGGCGTCGGCGGCCGGGCCGTTGTCCGGTTGCAGCGCGAGCGCCTGCAGGTACTGCGCGGTGGCGCCGTCCAGGTCGCCGCGCTTTTGCGCCTGCTGGCCCTTCTGCAGGCGCTCGGCCACGCCGCCGTCGATCAGTTGCCGCGTCGCGGCCAGGCTGTCGCGATAGCCGGTGTTGTCGGGGCGAAGCACGGTCAGCACTTCCCATGACATCGCCGCCTCGGCCAGGTCGCCGTCCTTGGCCTGGTCCTGGGCGCGCTGGAGCTGGGCGGCCTCGAAGGCGGACTGCGGCCCCTTGCCGACAGGCCCGGGCTCGCCGCCACGCGAGCCGACCTCAGGTCCGCTGACGCAGGCCGACAGCGCCAGCGCGGCGGCCAGCGCCGCGGCGACCGCAAGTCGAGACCGGGATCGCGGCGGCATCGTGGAGGCCGCGCCGAAAGCAGCCAGGCCCGCGGACATCGACATCGCCGTGGTCGCGGTCGGCATCCCCGACGTCATCGCCGCCCTCATGGCGTCTGCCCGATGCGGCGGCTGGTCTGCAGCCGGGCCTTGAAGGCCTCGAGGTCGTGGTCGCCGAAGATCATCGTGCGGCGCAGCATCAACGGCTGCGCGAAGAAGGCGTTGCCGCCGGGATTGACGGTCACCGCCAGCGTGTACTTCTGGCGCGTCAGCGTGTCCAGCACCTGCTCGTTGGCGTCGCCGTAGGGATAGGCGTAGTGACGCACCTGGCCGCCCAGCTTCTGCTCCAGCTGGTCGCGCGGCCCGGCGGTCTCCTGGTCGAGATTGCGGCGATAGCGCTCGTCGTTCTCGCCGGCGGCGCGCTCGATCAGGTTGCGGTGGGACTTGGAGTGCGACTGCACATCCATCAGCCCAGAGCCCTGCATCTCCGCCAGTTGCGCCCAACTGACCGCGTCGCCCGCGCCGACGAAGTCGGTGTAGACGAACATCGTCGCGGGCAGGCCCAGCTTGCGCAGCACCGGATAGGCGAAGCGGTAGACCGACTCGTAGCCGTCGTCGAAGGTCACGACGACCGACTTCGGCGGCAGCGGCTCACGGCCTTCCAGGTAGCCGGTCAGTTGCGAGAGCCGCAGCACGCGATAGTCGTTGCGCACCAGCCATTCCATCTGCGCCGCGAAGTTGGCGGGGGACACGGCCATCTTGCCGCCCGTGGTGCCGATCCGGTGGTAGCAGAGGATGGGCACCGTCTGGTAGCTGCCCGCGTGCACGCCGGTCGGATTGAGCGGCTTGAGCGGCACGATCAGCGGCTGGCCCGCGTCGACCTTGGCGACGCCGCCGTTGGCCGCCGCGATCTGCCAGTCGCGGTCCTCGCCGCCGAGCAACCGGCCCGCGATGCCGCGCAGCGACTCGCCGGCCACGGGCACGTAGATCAGCAGGCGGTCGCTGCGCGCGACGATCTCGCCGGCCACGGCGGCGGCCGATGTCGGCGGCGGCGCGGGCTGCGTCGGCGGGGTTTCGTGGAGGGTCGGCGAGGCGCAGCCGGCCAGCGTCAGCACGGCGGCGGCCAGGGCGGCCTGCGCCGCGGGCCTGAGGGCCAGGTTCATGTCGGGCAATGCCTTCAAGGGTCGATTCAAGGCTTGGTCTCTGGTGACGACGACGGCGGAGACGTCGACGAGGACGAGGACGTCCGCGCCTCTTGCGATGCCGGCGCCGAAGGCGCCAGCGGCGGTGCCGGCTGCGTCACATCGCCGGACGGCGTCGCGGCGTCGACGCCGGCCTGCCGCTCGGCTGCGAAGGCGGCCGCCGGCAGCGGTCCGGCCGTCACCGGCGCCGCCTCCTTGGCGGCGGACGCGGCCAGCGCCTGCCGGTCCTGCAGCGCTTGCGCCGCGCGGTCGAAGGCCGCGTAGAGCAAGCCGAACTCGTCCTTGCGCTGCTCGCGGATGCGGAAGTCGACGCGGCCTCGGGCGATCTCGTCGAGCGCGTCCACCACCAGCCGGATCGGGCGCGAGAACCAGTTGGCCACGAAGAACATCGCGATCGCGACCGCCAGCACCGTCACCACGGCCAGCACGGCCATCAGCGTGCGGGACAGCCGCGCGACGCTCTCCAGCGGACGCTCCGGCAGGCCCAGCGCCACGCGCCCGACCGGCTTGCCCTGGAAGGTGATCGGCGATTCGAAACCGAGCACCGCCTCGCCGCCGGCCTGGTAGCGGGTGCGCTTGGCGCCGCCCTGCTCGCCCAGCGTCTCGCCGGGCGGCGCCTGGTAGGGCTTGCCGACGGCGTCGGCCTGGCTGGACGCGGTGACCACGCCGGCGCGATTGATGACGGTGACGCTGGCGAAGTCCCGGGTCTTCATCACCTCCTGCAGCGACACGTCGACGGCGATCCAGTCCTCCTCCAGCGCCGAGGTGGCGTTCTGCGCCGCGATGAAGCGCGACAGCGCGGAGCCGTAGTCGGCCACCTGCTGCATCAGCGCCTCGTTCTGGCGCTGCAGGATGATGGAGCAGCTCACCGCCATCACGACGGCGACGATGCCGGCCATCATCGCCGCCCATTTCACGCGCAGCGGCACCAGGCGCGGGCCGCTCTTGGCGCGGGCCTCCTCGTCGATCTCGTTGAGGACCTTCACCAGCGCGTCGGCCAGCTCGGTGCCGGTCTGGAAGCGGTGCTCCGGGGCCTTGGCCAGGCAGCGGTCGACGACGCGCCGCAGCGACGCGGGGATGCCGGGCCGCAGCTTGTTCAACGGCGTCGGATCGTCCTTGGCGATCTTGAGCGCCAGGTTGACGACGCTGTCGCCGCTGAAGGGCCGCTGGCCGGTCAGCATCTGGTACATCACGATGCCGGCCGAGAACAGGTCGGAGCGGCCGTCGATCTTCTCGCCGTTCATCTGCTCGGGGGCCATGTACTGCGGCGTGCCCAGCACGTCGCCGACGCGGGTGCGCTGCTCCCCCTTGGTGGACTCCATGTGCGCGATGCCGAAGTCCATCACCTTGATGTCCAGCGTGCCGCGCACGCGCGCGATGTTGCCGGGCTTGATGTCGCGGTGGACGATGCCGCGCTTGTGCGCGTAGTCCAGCGCGCGCGCCAGCTGGATGGACATCACGACGGTGTCGCGGATGGGCAGCGGCTGGCCGGGCTCCAGGATGTCGGCCAGCGGCTCGCCGTCCAGCAGCTCCATCGCCATGTAGGGCCGGCCGTCGACCTCGCCCACGTCGTGCACGGTGACGATGTTGGGATGGGACAGGCCGCCGGAGGCGCGCGCCTCGCGCAGGAAGCGCGCGCGGTACTCCTCGTCCTCGCACAGCGAGGCGTGCAGGAACTTGATCGCCACGTCGCGGCCGATGCCGGGATCATGGGCCTTGAACACGCTGGCCATGCCGCCGCGGCCGATGCGGTCCAGCACCTGGAAGCGGCCGACCTGGCGCACGGGGACCTCGGCGCTGACGGTGGCCTTGGCGGCGAGCGAGCCGCCCGGCAGCGTGCCCGTCGACGGCCGCTTCACCGGCGTGGCCTCGGCGGCGGCGCGCAGCGACGCGACGGCGGCGACGGCGTCGGGATCGAGCACGGTCTGGGCGAAGCCCTCGGGGGCGTCGGGCTCGTCGTCCGGCTCGGTCGGCTCGGCGCGATGAGGCGCTGCGGCCGCGGGGGGCGCGATGTCGGGAGTGATCGCAGGCGCGGGCGGCGGCGCGATGGCGCCGGTGCTGGCGCCGGCGGCCGTGGCCGGCGGCTGGGACGGCGCGCGCGACATCAGCAGCGAGGCAGGCGCGATGACGGTGTGGTCGGCCTCGGGGTCGATGTCGGGCTTGCGGCTGCCGCGCAGCGAGTAGGTGTCCGGGAAGGCGGTCTCGGCGAAACCGTCCTCGGGCTCGGGCTGGAGGGTCTCCAGGTCGTCGTCATGCGCCGCCGGAGGCGCCTGGGGCGCGGGCGGCGCGGCACGATTGGCGGCGGTGTTCGGCGGCATGCGGTCCAGCGGCGTCCCGGCGGGGACGATGCGCGTCGCGTCCGGATCCAGCAGGGGGTCGTCGCCCGGCGCCGCCGGTCCGGTGCCCGGCTTCGCCGGACGGGATTTGCCTTCAGGTCGTGACATCGAACGCCTCGCCGCGACGAGGATCGCCGCCCAGACCGCATCGTCCGTGTCGCGGGGATCGGGGGCAATGAACGAAAGTCACGCGGGCCCGGGGACGGACACCGCCGGGCACCGATGCGTCAACGCAGGCCGTCGCGAGCGCCGGTCCCTGTCCGCCGGCCCGACCTGACGGATCAGCAGCGCGGGACGACGTAGGGGACGCCGAAGAAGCCGGCATCCACCAGGGCCTTGGGCGTGGCCAGCAAGGGGTTGGCCTGCGCCCGCGCGTCGGCGAATTGCTGCTCCAGGAAGGCGCGATCGCCGACGGGGTCGGGGACCGCCATCGGATTCAACACGCTGGGGCCGACCAAGGGCCCGAGCCGCTCGGCCAGTTCATCGTCGAACAGGTCGTCCGCCGGATCCAGCACCGGCGGCGGCGAATGCGCCAGGAGCCGCGGGCCGATGGCCTCCAACCAGGCGTCGAATCCCGCACCGGCAGGCATGACGTGTCGCGCCAGGCGCACCAGGACGCGGATGCTGTCGTGCAGATCCCCGGAAAACTGCCGCGCCTGGGTCAGTCCGCGCTGGAGCCAGGTGTAGGCGCACCACAGCGGCCCCGCGATCGGTCCGACCCACGCCGTCCGGCGCAACTCGCAGTAGGCCAGATAGCGGGGATCGACCGTGGCGCACCAGCCGGCTTGCAGGACCAGCAAGGGATCCGCTCGCGATTCGAGCCCCTCGAAACGCCAGACGATCCATTCATGAACGGCGACGGCCAGCGCCAGGGCCGCCCGCGGCGATAGGCCCTGCAACAGCGCCTCCGACACCGGCGCGGCGTGATCGCGTTGCTCAAGGCCGCGCGCGTCGTCCCACAGGAAGCCGATCGCGCGGCGGTCCGCCTCCGGGATCCGGATCCAGGGCGGGCGACTCAGCATGGACCGATGCTGACGATGCCCACGGCAGGACTACCGGCCATAGGGCTGGCCTTCGAATCCCAGCTTCGCCATCTCTTGGGCGCTCCTCAGGTACGGGTTGGCCGACGGGTCGAGCCCGGCCAGGAAGGCGTCCACGCGAGCCCGCGCGTCCTCGGTCGTCGTCCAGGCGAAATCCGGCCAGAAGAACTCCGGCGGCACCGGCTTCCAGACCAGTTGCGAGTCCTCGTCATCGGCGTCGTCGTCCTCGACGGCATAGTGCGCCTTGGCCTTCTTCAGGGCCTGGCTCAGCCACGTCGAGAAGCCCTTGTGCGCCCCCATGACCTGGCGCGCGAGCAGCACCGTCGACATCGCCTCACCCTGCAGTTCGTCGCCGTCGATGGCGGAACCGAAGATCCAGAAGAGCAGCGTGCGGGCCACCCACAGCGGCTCCTCGGCCTTCGGCGGCGAGATCTTGGCGAACAGCGGCGGATCGGTCAGGCTGGCATAACGCAGGTCGGCGCACAGCGCCCACATGGCCTCCACGCGCTGCATCGTGTCCTGCACATCCTGCGCCGGAGCCACGCCGTCCACGCGGGCCACCACCCACTGCACGCACGCCAGGCCGAGGCCGAAGGTCGCCTCGTCGCGCAGCTCGCTCAGTTGACCGGCCAACCGGATGTTGCGCTCGTCGTCGTCGTCGAGCAGCGTGTTGCGGATCGGTCGATCCCATTCGAAATCGAATGGCAGCGCCGACAGATTCATGCGCGTCAGGTAGTCCGGCAGATTCACGTTGAGTCCTTCGAGTCACTTCACCAGGGTGGCCATGCTGCGCCGCGCCTTTTGCGCGAACATCGTCTCGCTTTGATTCGACAGCGGCTTTCCATTCTTCTTCGTGCCGTTGATCTTCTTCATCAACGACTGGTACCCGTCTTCCTTGTCGCAGTCTTCCAGGGCCTGCGGCTTGTTCTCGGCATCGCAGATCACGATGACGATCTCGCAGGCCTGCGCGGCGTGGCACAGCATCTCGTAGCAATTCGGGCAAGGCATTCCGGAGCGCCCCGTGCCCACGGCCTTGAGCGGGCGACCGCGCAGGATAGCCCGGCGCCAGTCGATCTTCAGCAGCATGCTGCCGCCGCGCATCGAGTCGCCCATGTTGGAGAGCGTGTTCACGATCTTCGCCTCGGCATGGTAGGCACACCGCTGCGTCGGATGGCGATACGACTTCTCGCACAGGACACCGTCCTCGCCCCGCCCTTGTGGCGGCGTCGTGTTGTCCGCGGACGGCCCGGGCAGGGACTCATTCACCGCGCCGTCGCTGGCGCCCATCATGGACAGCGCGCCGTCCGCGCCGATTCGCCGGGCCGACGAGATCGTCAATCCGCCTTCGACCGCCTTCTTGTGGCTGGCCTCCAAGGCCTCGCGCCGCGTCTTCGCCAGCTTGTCGGCCGCCGGACTCGCATCGTCCTGCGCCAGTCGCTGCTTGGCGTCGGCGGCGTAATCCTTCCTTGCCTTCTCGTTGGCGGCGTCCATGGTCTGGCAATGGTTCTGCGTGAACATCGAGATGTCCGCCGCCCCTGTCTTGGTCCCGACCGCAGTCCCCATGGCTTTCCTCCCCGTGCCTTCCGATGGCGTCAGGCGCTGTTGTTCATCGTCATGTCGAGCAGGCGGACGATGTTCTCGCCCTCGACCTTGACGTTGAAGGACCACGCCACGGCGATCGCCTTGCCCTGGATGCAATGGTCGACGACGTTCATGCCCAGCGAGCGCGTGGCCGCCTCGTCACCCTTGCTCGTGCCGTGATTGGACTTGTTCTTCATGCTCACCTGATCGCCGCCGATCTTCACGCGGCGCGTGCCGTCACCCGTGTCCTTGGCCTTGGAGAAGTTGGGATACGGGATCGGCACCGGACCGGCCGGCGGCGACGGCGGCGAGAGGCAGACGTCGGGCATCGCGCCCAGCACGTGGGTGTTGTCGTTGACGGCGGAGACCTCGCGGCTGTTGGCGAAGATGTTGCGGCTCATGACGGCTGCGCTCCCAATGAGGGCGACCCATTTCCGCCGGGCACGGCCCGGGCGATCATCGCGCCGCGCCCGCCTTGATCGCTGCCGACATGGCAGAGCGCCGTCGGGCCCGGCGCATAACCTTCGTCCAGCGCATGCCAGGCCCACGCCAGCAGACACGGCACGATCGCCGCGCCGATCTCGCCCAGATACTCGATCGGATGCCAGAGATCCAACGGCGTCTCGCGCGGCCCTTCCTGAAGGCGAAGCGCGGCGATCATGGCTTCCTTGAACTTGTAATGCTCGCCCGACAGGTCGGTCACCCGGTAGGCCACGTCGTCCAGGCGCAGACGTGCCTGCCGCAGCGCTTGCCCGACCGCGTCCGTCAAGCCGTCGCCGCGCGTGGCGAGCGTGCTGTCGATCGTGCCGCGTTCGACCCCTTCGCCACAGCCCACCACGGCAAGGCCCCCTGCTTCGCCGGGCGCGAGGGACACCAGCACCGCGGCCCCCGCCTCCCCGGCGTGCAGGCCGTCGATGTTCATGGCGGTGAGCAACCGCCGCCGCTGCGCCAGGCTCTCCAGCGTGGCACGCTCCAGCAGCGAGTCCACGCCCGCCACGATCGCGCGGCGATCCGCGCCGCCGGCCAGCCACTGCCGCGCCGCCAGCAGCGCGTGCAGGCCGCCGATCTGGTCTTCCTGGAAGACCATCGACGCGGGATGCAGCGCGTCATCCAGGCTCTGCGCGAGCAGCTCGGGCAGCGCGGCGGCCAGGTCCGCGGGCCGGCCGGGACGATCCGGCGCGCTGGACGCGATGAACAGCGGCACCTCACGCAGCCGCAAGGGCGCCGCGGACGCCTGCAGGCACTCCCAGATCGCCGGCGCCAGCAGGCCCGCCAGCAAGCGGGATCCGCCCCACCGCTGCGGCAGCGACACGCGGCCGCACGGCAGCGGCTCCCCGCTGACCGGGTCCAGCCACCCGGACGCCCGCACGCCGCTGACACCGGCCCGCAGCGCCGCCAGGGTCGACGGCGCGTTGTAGCCCACCGCGGACACGATCCCGCAGCCGATCACGAACAGAGGCCCCGCCTGCGCCGCGCTCATGACGACCGCCTCCGCCGCGCGGCGACCGCCTCGGCGAGGCTCGCGTAGTAGCGCTTCTCCGGAAAACGCCGGGCCCGGTGCCAGGCCGCCGACATCTCTCCCGCGATCGTCTCCCTGACGTCGAACACGCTCTTGCCCAGCGCGATCGCCGTGCGCCAGACCAGCGAGAAGCGCTCCGCGTCCGGCTCCAGCACGACCGTGTCGAGTACCGCGTCCTGCGTGACGTCGCGTCCCCGGTGCGGAATGAAAGTCACCGGCATGCGCTCGCGCGGCAGCTGGAAGCCGCGGCGCCCGTCCGGCGTCAGGTTGAGCAGCGTCACTTCCTCGCCGCCCGCCGGATGCGCGATGAGCTGGTCCGGCGGCGCCGCCTGAAAGTAGCGCTCGTCGAAATCGTCCGGCCAGAACGGCGCGCGCGACGTCTGCCACGCCTTGTCGTAGGTCCCCGCGTAGCCCGCGCGCGGCGTCCAGTTGCGACCGATCGGCGAGAACGCCATGGGCCGGTAGCTCTTGCGCGGGTGCTCCACGGGTTTTCCGGACTCCTCGGTGTTGGGCAGCGGCTGTCCGTCCAACCGCTCCATGTGTCTGCGATAGCCGCGCCCGACCGGGTTCTCGAGATAGGTGAAGGTGCGCCCGAGGTCGGCCTCCGTCGCATCCGTGCCGCCGAAGGCGACGTCGTAGCTCAAGGGCAGCGCGACGAACGGCGCCGGCTCCGACTGCCCCAGCCCGAGCACGCCCTGGCGCCACTCGCGCGGGCCCACCACGTCGAACTGCTTGGTCATCGCGCCGACCCGCAGCCCCACCGGGACGCGCCTGGCCGGCGCGCCGCCGGGCGCATGCGCGCTGCCCACCAGCAGCACGTCACAGGCGGGCTTGCGATGGGCGTAGTCGCTGTCGAAGAGCGGCGCGGTCAGGCCCGCCTCGCCGCTGAACACGTCGTGCTCCACCAGCGGCAGTTGCGTCGGGGCGATCGTCGGCGCCTCGCCGTTGCGCGGCAGCCGGTAGGTCCGCTTCATCATGACGACGAGCAGCTCACGACCGTCGCGCTGATATCCGACGGTCCATCCGGCCTTGCCGCCGCTCTGGTCGACGAAGTTCATGCGGTGTCTCCCGGCGCGAGCCAACGTCGCTGCCAATCGGCGCGCGAGCGGGTCGAGAACACCCGGGCGCCGGGCCGCAGCCGCGCCAGCTCCAGCGCGGCGCCCTGCCGTTGCCGCTGATAGCCGTTGCGCAGGACCTCCACCGCCACCGCCGTGTCGATGGCCCGGCCGACCAGGTAGCGCCGGCCGCCGACGAAGCGATGCCGCTCCTGCGACCACCAGCGCCGCAGGGCCCGCGGCGCCGGCGGCGGCAGGTCCTCGTCGTCGACATGCGGCTCGGGGCCGTCTTCCGGCGCGAGCGGCGCGGCGGCGCCCGGTGCCGGCCCGCCGTCCTCGGGCTCCGCCGTCCCGGCCTTGAAGGCCGCCAGGTCCAGGTCGATGCCCGTGATCATCGCGAAGGATTCGGCCGCGACCCGCGCCAGCGTCGGATGGTCGAGCAGGTCCAGCAACCACGGCACGACCAGCGGGTCGCCCAGCCGGCCGGCCGCCATCACCGCCTCGCGCGCGCGGCCGGCATCGGCCGCGAGCGCGCGGATCTGCTCGCGCGCCCAGCCCGGGTCGCCCAGGCGCATCGCGACTTCCAGCGCCTCCTGGGCCAACTCGGGGATCTCACGCGCCTGCGCGAAGGCCTCGTGCGCGCGCGCCGCGTCGCCCAGCAAGGCGAGCGACCGCGCGGCCCAGAACCTGCAGGCGGGATCCGGGTCCGTCATCGCCCCCGCCAGCAGCGCCGTCCGGTCCTTGCGCTTGGTCTCGCCCAGCAGACGCAGCCCCTCGGCGCGCAGCAAGGGATCGGGATGGGTCGCCGCCTCGGCCACGGCGGTGCGCACGGCGCTGTCGCGTTCCGGCGGCGGCGTCCAGGTCAATCCGACATGCAGGGCCAGCGCCGGCAGCGATGCCGCCGCCGGCCCGAGCACGGCCGCGCCTTCGGCGGACCAGGCCAGTCCTTCGACGACCGCGGCGCGCCAATCCGGCCCGGCCTGCGTCATCTGCAGCGCGGTCTGCAGCGACGCCTCGCCGCCGCGCCGCGCCGCGAGGTAAGCCAGGACGAACGCCGAGCCCGGTTCGCCGTCGGCCAGCGTCCGCCGCGCGGCCTCCCATCCGGGGACGCCGCCCACGCGCAGACCTTCGAGATGCGCCACCACGCGCGCGTCGAGCAACGCCAGGTGCTTGAGCCGGTAATGCGGGGCCCGGACCGCATGCTCGCGCTGACGCCAGAGGAAGGCGGCGTCCTCCGCGTGCTCGTCCAGCACACGCCGGTTGATCAGCCCCGAGACCTGCGCCGGAGCAATGCCCAGGATTTGCATGCCTCGGATCAATTCAGATGCACGGAGCCGCCCTGCACGCGATGGGCGCCGACGGCCTGCGCCAGGATCTCCTCGCCGCGCAGCTCGATACGGCCGTCCGCGCGCAAGGTCAGGCGCGCCTTGCCGCAGCGCAGCGTCAATGCGTGGCGCGCCGTCACGACCAGGTGCTCGCCGTCGGCGTCGACTTCGGCGTGCGTCACGCCGGCCACCTCGGCGGCGGCGGGCGTGTCGGCGCCGCGTACGACCCCGATGACCACGGGGCGTTCGCGATCGCCGTCCTCGAAGACCAGCAGCACGGAATGACCGACATGCCCCGCATGCAGGTCGACCACGGTGCGCGCTCGCGCCGTGCGAACGGCCGGCGCGGCAGGCGCGACAGGGGGGATCGGCTCGCCCCCGGGCAGGCCGACGAAGGCGGTGACGCCGCCGTCCAGCAGCGCCAGCAGTTCACCGACCTGCGGCATCGAGGACGGTCCGGCGGCGGCGGAGCCGGAACGCGGCGACAGGGTGGTCTGGGACTCGGTCATGGCATGCTCCTGTCGCCTCAGCTGTTCTGCTTGATGTTCGGACCGCCCTTGAGATTGAGGTCGCCGCCCGCCTTGATATTCACCTTGCCGCTGCCCTGCACGGTGATCTCCTTGCCCTTGAGCGTGATGTCGCCGTTGCTCTTGAGGATGAGCTCCGCGGATCCGCACTTGAGGACGATCTCGTCCTTGGCCTGGACACCGACCTTGGCGCCGCTGTCGACCAGGTAGTTGTTGCCCGACTTGAAGCTCATCTTGTCGGCGGCGTCGGCGGCATAGGAGGCGCCCGTCTTCTGGCTCATGTTCTTGCCCGACTGATGGCTCATCGTCGAGCCGGCCGTGACCGACTTGCTGGCGCCGACGGTCTCGGAGCTCAAGCCGCCGACGGCCACCACCTTGGCCGCGCCCACCTCCTGCATCAACGCCGCGCCGACCGCGTGATTCATCGCCGCGCCGACGGTCAGTGCGTAGACGGCGCCGATGGTCTCCGCCTTCATCAGCGAGACGGTCACCGTCTGCGTGCTGCCGAAGCTTTGCGTGTCGGCCGCGCCGACGGTCAGCGTGCGCGTCGCGGCGACGCTCTCGACCTGGTTGGCGCCGACGGTGAGCGTCTCGTTCGCGCCGATCGACTTGCTGCGATTGGCGCCGACGCTGATGTCCTGGTTCGAGCCGACCGTGAGGCTCTGGTTCACCCCGACCGACTGCGTCTGGTTGTTGCCCACCGTCTCCGAATCGTCCACGTCGACCTGGTCGGTGCGGTTGTTGTGGATGGTCGAGGTCTGGTCGTGCTCGACCGTGGTGCCCATGTCGTATTGGCCGTGGATGGTGATCTTCTCCTTGCCGGCGGTGTCGTCCATCGACAGCTCGTTATAGCCGGCGCCCTTGTGGGTCTTGGACTTGATGCCGCTGACGACGGCGCCGGCCGGCAGGCCGTAGGGCGGCATGGACTCGGCGTTGTAGACGCGGCCGGTGATCAGCGGCTGGTCGGGATCGCCCTCGACGAAGTCCACCACCACCTCCTGCCCGATGCGCGGGATGGAGACACCGCCCCAGCCCTTGCCCGCCCAGGGCTGCGAGACGCGGATCCAGCAGGAGCTGGTCTCGTTGCGCTGGCCGCGGCGGTCCCAGTGGAACTGCACCTTCACCCGGCCGTAGCGGTCGGTGAAGATCTCCTCGCCCGACGGGCCGGTCACGATGGCCGTCTGCGGGCCCGGCGCCATCGGCTTGGGCGTGCGGCGCTCGGGACGGAACTGCTGGTCGGCGGGAATGGCGCTGAAGCGGCAGCGCAGCCCGGACTCGCCGGAGGCCGACTCGCTGGCGGCCTGCCGCAGCTGGATGCTGGTGCCGGTGATCAGGTACCCGGCGTTCTGGTCGTCGCGCGGATGGCGCGTCAGCGTCAGCAGGTGGCCGGTGGCGACGCCCTGCGCGTTGGTGTCGCCCTCGACGCGGGCATAGGCGGTCTGGATCTCGTCGAGCCGGTCCTCGGCGTACTGGCCGCCGTCGCCGGTCTGCAGGTAGCCGCCGGGATAGTCGAAGATCTCGCCGTCGGACAGGTCGTAGTCGCGCGCGCGGTCCTGCTTGGTCTGCAACGAGGTGGAAGGACGCTCGAAGTCGAAATCGGTGATGACGATCTTGCCGGGCTTGAGGCTCTCCTGCGCGGTCCAGGCGTCGACGAACTCCAGCGCCGGCGGCGTGTTGCCCGCCGCGCCGTAGAACGGCAGCGACTCGCAGCCCGGCGCGGCGTCGTGGGCGGACGCGGAGTCCGTGAGGATCAGCGTGTGGCCGCCCTCGTCATGCGTGAAGTACCAGTAGATGCCCTCGTTCTCCAGCAGCCGGGCGACGAAGTTGAAGTCGGTCTCGCGGTACTGGACGCAGTAGGTCCAGGTGCGGTACGGGCGCTGCAGACGGAACTCGTGACGCGCGACGGGGTGGTCGTCGAAGACCGCCTTGACGATGTCCGGGACCGCCATCTCCTGGAAGATGCGGCAGTCCGCGGTGCGCGTCAGCAGCCAGAGCCAGGGCCGCAGCGTCATCTGGTAGACGCTGTACTTGCCCTCGAAGCCGCTCAGCGCGAAGCGCGTGACGTAGCCGCCGAGGTGCCGCGGCGCGTCGGCGCGCAGCGCCATCGTCAGCGTGGCGGGCTTGCCGAGCAGCTCGGCCGCGCGGATGTCCTTGCGCTCGCTCAGCAGCGTGAGCGTGGTCTCGCCGAGCTCGCTCAGCCCCTCTCGCGACATGCAGGCATGCACGCGGAGGTCGTCGTCGGACAGGGCGGTCTTGAGGCGGAAGGGGGCAACCATGAGGGGGCCGTATCGAGCGGTCCCTCACGGTAGGCATGTGCGATGAGCGCCGAAAGCGACCAAAGTCATTCGCGGCGCGCCGGCGATGTAAAGGCGTGATACGGCGGTATGACACTGTCACCGGCATGGGTGACGCGGATCGTCACGAGGCCGCGTTCGGCCGCGCGCGGCCCCACGAACCGCCTGGGCGCGCGACGCGGCGCGCCACCGCTCGGCGGGGCACGATGCGCGCCCCGCCTTGATCACATCTCGATCGGTGGCGAAACGGTGATCGTCAGCACCGCGCCGTCATCGGCGTAATCGGCCGTCAGCTCCAGGCCGTCGACCAGCCACTGCTCCCATTCGACGACGCCCTCCTCTTCCTCGCCGTCGGACGGCTCGCCGTACTCGCGCAGCGCGTCCTCGCGCGTCGTCACCGGACCGGCCGCGAACGGCGCGTGGCCCTCGTAGGGCTCGACTTCCTCGCTGCCCTCGGGGTAATAGAAGACGGCGCTCAGCACCTGCCCGCCCGCGCCCTTGGGCGCGCCGTGGTCGGCGGCGTAAGCGTCGCTGCTGGCGAAGGCCATCACCACGCCCACCTCCTTCAACAGGACGAAACCGGCGCGGATCTCGCGGCGACGTTTCTGTGAAAGCTCCGTCGGCGCGGCGCCGCCGGCGTTGCCGGGGCTGTGCGCGAGGATCGCGGCGACCAGCGACGGATCGGCGTCGGTGAGGCCGAGGAGACTGGGCAGGGTATCGGGGGTCATGAAGGATGGGCTGGAAAGAAGGCCGGAGCGTCGCAAGGCGCAACGATACCCCGGGATCCTCGCACCGACCGCGCCGGCGCTCAAGCACGCCGCGGAACGGGCGCCCTCATCGGGGCATCAGTTGCAGCGCAACGATCCGTCGAAGTCGTCCGGCCGGCGCCAATCGAACCACCCGGCATCGGTCATCGCATGCCATGGGTTGAGCTCCGCCAGCACGAGTCGCGGCGGCGCCGCGTCGTCGAGCACGCGACCGTCCCAATCGGGCGCCACGATGTCCGCCACCACGGAGTCCCGCGGCAGCAGATCCATCCATGTTCGACTGTATTCAGCGATCAACCGATGAAGCACGCCCGCTCGGGCGCGCACGGCCGGCGGCAATGAGGGTTGATTGCGCAGATGCGTGATGCCGATCAGGCGACGGTCGCGAATGAAGCAACGGAACTCGGCCCAGGGCTCGATGGGTACCCAACGTCGGACCACCAGGATCGGCAACACGCGGACGGAGGCCAACATCGCCACGTCCTCCTGGCAACGCCGCGACTCCCTCAAGGCCAGCATGGCCATCCACGGCGAGGGGAAGCGTCCCTTCAGTCGCTGGAACAGCGACGAATCCTTCGGACTGCGCCACTGCGTGCGCACGAAAGCCTCGGCGCCGAAGGCCTCGAACGCCGGCTCGAGTTTGTCGATCAAGGCGCTCGCGGCGGGATCGGTGTATCCCCACACCGGTCCTCGCCAGAGCGGTCCGTGCCGCAGCAAGTCCACCTGCGCGCCGTCCAGATAGATGAACCGGGTCTCGAAGGAGTGCGAGAGCAAGTCCTCCGACCATTCGCTCGGCAACGTGGGCTTGCAGTAGTCGTAGAAGGCGGGAGGCATCCCGACGGCAATGGTCATGAGGATCAGCTCGGATCGGCAGGGGGGCCGGCCTTGAGGAAATCGGTGAACGTCGGCGCGACGTTGCCGATCTCGAAGGCGCTGATGTCTTCCTTCGTGATCGCCGGGCCGTCCTCGGGGAGCGGGAACGCCTTCGTCGAGGCCCCTCCGAGTCCATGGCCGTCACGGGTCGACACTGCGTGCTCGCTCATCGGCGTCTCAGGACGCATCATCCGGTCGTGCGGACCGGAGAAACTGATTGAACGTGGGCGCGACCAGCCCAATGTGCTCGAACGACATGGGTGAAGGAATCGCCCAGGTCGAGAGGAAGAATATCTTGCCCGTGAGTTCGCCCTCCAGTCCGATCAGAAACAATGAATTGCCAGGATCGGTTCCGATGGGCAAGAGGCCCGGGGGATGCAGATCCTCGTTCCAGGTCATGCAGTCGTCGAGATTCGCGCCCCCTCGATACGGCGAGGTGGACTCCTTTCCCTCGAACAGGCTGAAGGTCAGCGACAACAACGCCTCGGGACCATAGGACTGGGCCTCCTTGCCGCCCCAGTCAATAGGAAACAAGGCGCCACGGTACTCCCCCTGCTCGTTCTGCAGCCGGGGTGGCGCACCGCGATGCTCCAGCAGAAAGGCGGCGTACTCTTGAGGCAGCTTCAGGCCGTTGCGAGCCTCAAAGGCCTGTATGTCCTCCGGCGTGATCACCGGGAAGTCGTTCAGATAGGGAAACGTGATTCGCCAAGTCATGGCTGGTCCTTCATGAGGTCAGAAGCGAGGGTCCTTGACGATCGAGGCCCCGCCGGTATGAGACACCCCCTGGTGGGCGGCTTGAGGGATCAATTCCATCGTCACGCCGTCTTCCTTGTGGTGCCAGGTGTGATTGGGCGGCAGCGTATCGTTCCTCATCGGGTCGGTCATGCTGTTTCCGGGCCAATGCGGGTTTCCAGTCTTCTCCCGCATCGCTTCCCTGGCGGCCTTGAAGTCCGCCCCTTGGGGCCCCTGCGAACCATTCATCGAGGGGATCTCGACGCTGCCCTTCACGACGGGTTGGCCATTGAGCGTGGCCTTCGAGTAGTCCGGATAGCCTTCCTTGTAGGGGACCTTCAGTTCCCCTTCCGCGGTCTGGCGCACGAACGTGCCGTTTCCCGGCGTGCCTTCCTTCCATTCCTGCTTCGGCGGCTTGTTCTGAGGCACGCCGTCGACCCCGTACTTCTCATGCGGCTTGCACCCCGCGCACGCATCTTCCGCTTTTTTGCGCGCGTCCCGCACGCGCTTGGCGGCCAGCTTCTTGTTGGCGAGCTTCACCGCATCGAGCTTCTTCAGCGTGCCGGCGATCGCCTCGGTCAATTCCTTCAGCTTCTTGATCGCGCGCGCGCCCTTGGCCGTCTTGGCGACGGCATCGCCCAGGTACGGGATCATCGAGACCGCCGACAGCCCGGCGCCGATCCAATCGCCCTTGGCCACGCTCATCACCGCGCTGATGCCGTCGCTGACCGGCGTCGGATCGACGATGCCGGCCGCGTCGACCGCACCCTGGGCGATTTCCCATTCCTTGCTGCTGGTCAGCTTCTGGAGTTGCGACTCCAACTTCGCCGCTTCGCCGGCATTGTTGAGTTGTCCGAGTTCCTGTCCCACGCTATCGCCCTCCCGACAGCGCGTTCAAGGACGCTTCTGCGAGAGGCCCTTGGCGGCCTCCCGGGCTTTCGCTTCCCACTCCTGGGGCGTCGTCTCGCGGCGCTTCTTGATCGCGTCCACGAGATCCTGCCTGGCCTGGTCCAACTCCTGCCGTGTCGCGGGCGGGTACGGCGCCGGTCCCCGCGACTGCTTCAAGCCGACAACCAGTTCCGCCCAGTCGTCCGCGGTCGGTTGCTCGTCCGGCCCCAGCGGCTTGGCCTTCGGCAGCGTCGGGTCGTTCCAGTACTCGCCGTCGTAGAAATCGGGCTCCGCGATCTCGCCCCACACGTCGTCGAAGTCCTCCTCGAAGAGGCGCTCCCAGCGCTCCTCGATGGAAAAGCGCTGATCCCCCAGCACGCGGGCGACGAGCGGGTGCTGATCGAAGTTGGGCGCGGACGCGAACATCACCAGCACGTACGCCATCAACTGCTCGTCGGTGGTCAGCCCATGCAGCAGCGCCCGCTTGAAGCCCCCGCGGATCGATCCGCGCAGCATGTCGTCGGTCTGGCGATAGGTGGGATGGCTCTCGCGGACCACCGCCAGCGTCTTGTCGACGAAGGCCGGCATGTCCTGCTGCAGGAGCCGATCAAATTGCGAGGCGGGAATCTGGGGCATGGGCCACCTTCTCTGGCGAGGCCGGTACGTCCGGCAATTGAATCGGGGTGAGCACGAGCCGGTCCGACGTGCCCTGCATCATGGCTCGACGCTCCGGTGTCGTGCGCACGAACACGCGGGCTTGCGCGCCCTCCTCGGCTTCGATCACGAACCATTCGAGGTGCTCGCGCAGCCAGTCGTCGAGCTGCTCGTGAGCGCAGGTCGGCAGGTAGGCGCGCATGACGCGCGGGTCGTAGAAGCGGAAGTAGGCGCGCCGATCCTTGCCCGGCAGATCCACGAACAGGAACTTGCGCAGATGCGTCAGCAGGTCGGCGGGATCCGAGCGCGAGCCGATGAAGTAGCCCAGGCTGCGACCCCACCCCTTCATCAGCAGGCCGTCCAGCACGCGGCTGCCCTGGGCGATCTGGGCCAGGTAAGGCGCGTACGGCTTGTAGATCTCGCCGGCGTGCCCGGCATACAGGCAGGTGTAGGGGCAGTCGCCTGTCTCCAACAGCTTGACGACCCCGGGATCGCGCGCGGCGTCCAGCAGCGCGAAGACCGGCGTGCCGGATCGGAACAGCAGTTCATGAAGATACTCGGCCCGCGCCGCGCGGACCGTCTGCGGCGTCTCGTCCACGCCGCGATCAGTCGATGCTCTCGACGAACGGCGCGCCCGAGGCCGCCGCGTCGATGAGGCATTTGCCCTGGGCCTTCGCGCCGATCAGCACGGTCGGGAAACCGGCCACGATCACGCCGCCGTGCGCCGTCTTGTCGCCCAGCCGCGCCGCGGGCTTGCCGCCGATGAGCACGGTCGACTCGCCTTGCGCGATCGTGTCCGGCGGCCCGACGCAGAAGGCCTTGTCGCCCTGACGGGCCGCGGGCAGCCCGCCGATCAGCACCGTCACGCAGCCCGGCGGCAGGATCGGGCCGCCGACGTGCGGCTTCGGGCCCGGGTCGACCATCGGGCAGGTATGCGGATCAGTGACGCGCGCGGCGGGTTGCATGAAGAGTCCTCGATCAGCGGGCGAGAGGAAGGGTCACCACTTCGGACCGGTGAAGAGCACCGAGCTCAGGCAGTCCGGATGGCGTTCCGCGAATCCGAAGCTGATCGACCCCCAGGCCTCCTTGCTCGACCAGTAGGTCTGCTCATCCAGGGATCGCCCGCGCGGCGCGCCGGTGATCTGCAGGCGCGGCACGCGCGCCAGCACGGCGCTGCGCGCCACGCACCGGCCGGTGATCGACAGGTTCAGGATCCACTTGTCGACGGGCTCCGTCCTGGAGACGCGCAAGCTCGCCGATTCGACTTGCGCCTCGTCGGCCAGCAGCACCGGGCCGCCCTTGAAGGCATCGAACGAACCGGTGGCGAGCTCCTCGTCCTGCACGAGCACGATCCGCAGGGCTTTCTCGATCTTGTCCTTGTCGAAGGGCGTTCGAGTCGGCAGGTAATCCACGAGGGTCCAGAGGTCGAGTTGTTTCATGATCTTGGTCTTGGCCGGAGACAGGGATTGAGCGGAGGCGATGGTGGTGGTGGCGGCGACGCAGAGCCACACCGCGGCGTGGATCCAGCGGCGCGCCCTCGGGACCTCAGGGCTTGCCCGGGAATGTCTTGTCATACCAGCCACCGTAATACTCGTTGTAGGTCGGGTTCTTGGGACCGGAAACACGTTCGCCGTTGCCGAAGGCCGAGCCGATCTTGTCTCTCGCCGAAGCCGCGTTGCCATCCTTCAGGTACTGATCGTACGCGGCGTTGTAGGAGGCGTGGTTCTGCGGATTGCCGGCGATCTTGATGTCCGGGCCGCCATTGGCCAGGATCTCCCGCCGGACCTCGATGTTCTTCATCGTGGCCGCGCCCTCGTCCGCCATCGCTCCCCCGAGATACTTCTGCTTGCTGCTGAAGTCCGGCGTGTAGTTGTACTTGGCATGTCCAACCTCGTGTGCCAGGACTTGCGTGGCCTGGGCCGGATCGTTCTTGAGGGCGCCATCGATGGTGATCACCTTGCTCTGGCGATCGGCGTGGGATCCGCCGCCGTTCGGGCCGTACTTCGTCGTCCAGCCCGCGTCCTGCAGCTCCTTCATGTCCTTCTGCAAGGTCGGCGACTTGCCGGCGATGTCGTCCACGTTCTGGCCGAGGCCGCTCGGCACGGTGGACTTGGAGTCCGGCGCCGCCACCGTCATCGCCGGTCCGGCCGGGCAGTTGATTTTCACGAGCGGCGAGTTGATGTTGATCTCGCCGGCGGTCATCGTGATGGTGCTCGCGCCGACCGCGAGGACCAGCTTCGTGCTGCCCTCGATGAAGACTTCCTTGCCCTTCTCGGTGATCTTCTGTTCGCCGACGATGGACAGCGTCTTGGCCGCGGTGATCTTGATGTTGTCGCCGGCCGAGATGGACCGGCTCTTGGCGATCTGCTCGTTGTAGGCCGCGCCGACGACGACGTTCATCAGGCCGGCCGTGTTCAGGCTGTACGCCGCGCCGACGTTGACCATGTAGCCCAGGCCGACGTTGGTCATCTTGGCCAGGCCGACGTTCTGGATGTTGGTCATCCCGACCGTCTCGGTCAGATGCTTGCCGACGTTGATCGACTGGTTCTTGCCGATCGTCGTCTTGTGGTTCTTGCCGATCGACTCCTGATGGTTCTGACCGATCGTGTTGACGCGGTTCTGGTCGACCGTGACGGTCTCGCGCCCGAAGACGTGTTCGGTGCGGTCCTGCTTGATGTCGATCTGCTCGTTCAGATCGACGGTCTCGGTGCGGTTGCCCTTGACGCGGACCGTCTCGTGACGGTCGATCGTCTTCATCCGATCCTGACCGACCCAGTGCGTCTCGTCGTTCTCGACCTCGATGTCCTGGTTCTTCTCGGCGTGGATCCAGAGCTGCTCGGCACCCTGCTTGTCCTCGAAGCGGATCGCGTTGGCGTTGCCGTAGCTGCCGCCTTTCGTGGAGCGGGTCAGGAAGCCGCTCTGCGTGGCGTTGCCGGGCAGCTCCCACGGCGGCAGGTTCTCGCCGTTGTAGGTGCGGCCGATGATGATCGGCGCGTCGGGGTCGCCCTCGATGAAGCCGACGATCACTTCCTGCCCGATGCGCGGGATGTGGATGCCGCCGAAGTTCGAGCCCGCCCAGGGATGCGCGACGCTCACCCAGCACGAACTGCGCTCGTCGCTCTTGCCGCGGCGGTCCCAGTGGAACTGCAGCTTGACTCGACCGAACACGTCCGTGTGGATCTCCTCCCCGGCCGGGCCGGTGACGATCGCCGTCTGGGGGCCGGGCACCAGGGGCTTGGGCGTGCGGCGTTGCGGGCGGTACTGCTGCGACGCCGGGATGCACGAAAAGCTGCAGCGCAGCGCCGTCTCGCCGGAGCCCGCTTCATTGGCCGCCTGGCTGAGGGTGATGTGCGTGCCCGTGATCAGGTACTGCGCGTTCTCGGCATCGCGTGGATGGCGCGTCAACGACAGCAGATGGCCCGTGTGGACGCCCTGGGCATTCGTCGTGCCGTCATGGCTCTGGAACGCGGTCTGCAGTTCATCCAGGCGGTCCTCGGCGTAGTGCGCGCCATCGGCACCGGTGATGAAACCACCCGGATAGTCGAAGACCTCGCCATTCGACAAGTCGTAGTTCCGCGGCTGGGACCGACTGGTCTCCAGATCGTTGGAGGGCCTCTGGAAGTCGTAGTCGGTGATGACGACCTTGCCGGGCTTGACGCATTCGGCGCTGCCCCAGTTCTGGACGTACTCCAGCGCCGGCGCGGCCTGCGCGCCCGAGCCGTAGAACGGCAGCGACTCGCAACCGGGCTTGGCGTCGTGCCCGCTGGCCGAGTCGCACAACACGACCTTGTGGCCGGTCTCGTCATGCTCGACGTACCAGTAGATGCCCTCGTGCTCCAGCAGGCGGGCGATGAAGTTGAAGTCGGTCTCGCGGTACTGGACGCAGTAGTTCCAGGTCCGATACGGGCGCAGCAGTTTGAACTCGTAGCGTGCGACCGGGTGGTCCTCGAAGACCTGCTTGACGATATCGGGGACCGACAGCTCCTGGAAGATCCGGCAGTCCGACGTGCGCGACAGCAGCCACAGCCACGGCTTGAGCTGCATCTCGTAGACGCAGTACTTGCCCTCGAAGCCGCGCTGCGCGAAGCGTGTGACGTAGCCGCTGAGGTAGCGGGGCGTGTCCTCGCGCAGGGCGATGGTCAGCGTCGCGGCCTTGCCGAGCAACTCGGCGGCCTGGATGTCCTTGCGCTCGCTGAGCAGTGTCAGCGTGGTGTCGCCGGCGTCGCTCAGACCCTCGCGCGAGACGCAGGAATGGACACGGAGCGTGTCGTCGGGAAGCGGGGTCTTGAGGCGGTACGGTGAGGCCATGGGTCTCGTGCGGGAGCTAGCTGACCGCACGGTAGAGGGCGACCCTCACACGGGAAAGAGGCGAAAGTCACTTTGGCCTAGAGGAGCCGATCGATGGCCTTCAGGTTCACGCTTGCAGTTGGACGGGACGCGGGGGCAGGACTTGCCCTATAGCCGGTCCCGCCGACGAAGGACCTGTCCTGAATTTTGTGTGCGAGGCATAACATGACCCGACCCCGGAGCATTTATGCCAATCGACAAACCGCTGAGCAAGACCAAGCTGAGGAACGCCGCGATA
>NZ_NIOF01000017.1 GCF_002205645.1 Roseateles aquatilis
ACCAACAGCAGCTACGACGCCTACGGCAACCTGGTGGTGGACTGGACCACCGACGGCAGCGCGGGCACGGACCGGGGCTTCACCGGGCACGAGCACCTGGATGACCTGGGCATCATCCACATGAACGGCCGGTTGTACGACCCCAACATCGGGCGGATGATGCAGCCCGATCCGTTCGTGCAGGAGATGCTGAACCTGCAGAACTACGACAGGTATGGGTACTGCTTCAACAGCCCGCTGATTTGCACGGATCCGACGGGGTATTCGTTCCTGTCGAAGATCTGGAAGAAGATCATGAAGAACCCGATCCTCAGGATCGCGGTGATGGTCGTGGTCAACATGTATGTGCCCGGCGCGCTGCTGGAATTCGGGATCACGAATGGATTCGCGAATGCGGCGATGTCGGGGTTCATCAGCGGCGCGATCTCCTCGGGCAACCTGAAAGGCGCGCTGCAAGGGGCATTCACGGCCGGGGCGTTCAACCTGGCGGGGGACCTGATCACGCAGACGGGGGCTTTCTCCGGAAGCGGCATGGGCGGCTGGGGCGAGAGCTCTTGGCAAGCCGTGGCGGTGCATGGGGTGGTGGGGTGTGTGACCACCGCGGCCGGTGGAGGCAAGTGCGGCGCGGGCATGTTGAGCGCCGCCTTCTCTCAGGCGACGCTCGAGTACAAGAACAGCTTTGGTGATTTCATCGGCAATCAAGCGGTCGGGGGAACCATTGCCAGTGCCGTGATCGGTGGAACGGCCTCGGTGCTCGGCGGCGGAAAATTCTCAAACGGTGCTCAGACCGCGGCCTTCGGATATCTGTTCAACTGGCTCGCCCACATCGGGGTGAAGTTGAAAGTTCCATTTGTTGGTGGCGCCTCGTTCGGAATCGGAGTGTCAAAGACAAACGGGTCTTGGGATGCGGGCATCATCATTGACTCCGACATTCCCGTCGTGAGCGCAGGGAAGCTGCTGGGGAAAACCGCAGTCGAGGTTGGGCTCCAGGAGGGTGACTTCATGAGCAACAAGGCAGAGCAGTCCCTCAGCATTGAAGCAGGCTACAAGGCGGTCGGAGTCGGCATACAGAAGAGTGCCGATGGACGGGTGACGGGTGGAACGATCTCCTTCGGACCGCAATTGGGGGTCGCCGTGGGCGGTCAACAGACTCGCACGCTTTCAATACGGAATGAGGTGGTTCCAGCGGTGAAGAGCGCGGTTGACAAAGTTAAGAGCTGGTTTGGGCCTTGAATATGGTTGTATTGGTAGTCGCGGGAATAATGGCCCCCGCATGCATCTTCATTGCCTTGTGCATGTATTACATGGTGCTTTGGATCAGAAGCAGGCGAGGCTCTTCCGCGGGGAAGGATACCCTGATTGGAGCGCTGGGGGCCTTTGCGCTGCTCGCTCCGCGCTTGATGGGGCCGGAGTCCGCGAGATACCTGGGCCGGGCGCTGATGTGGGGTGCGCTTTTCATTGTCTACGTGGCGCTGGTTTTCGTTGGATTCACAGCGTTGAGTTGAATGTCGAACAGCCCTCGATCAGCCGATTTCCATTTCCATCTGGATGGCGGATTGAGGTTGTATCTTGAATGACGGAGGATCGGGCCGGGTGTGTCAGAAATTCTGTGTTTGAGGCGCTTCTACGAGGCTACGAGCCGGTCCTGGTGAATCGGTCTGCGTAGAGGATGGCGAATTGGTTCATTGCCTCTCGCC
>NZ_NIOF01000018.1 GCF_002205645.1 Roseateles aquatilis
TATGGGCGGCTGGGGCGAGAGCTCTTGGCAAGCCGTGGCGGTGCATGGGGTGGTGGGGTGTGTGACCTCGATGACCGGAGGTGGGAAATGCGGGCCTGGAATGTTGAGCGCAGGGTTCTCACAAGCTGCGATTGATTTCAAGAATGATCTCGGTGAGATGCTCGGCGGACGACTGATTGGTGGAGCGATCGCCAGCGCGGTCATCGGAGGTACGGCCTCGGTGTTGGGCGGTGGGAAATTCGCGAACGGTGCAGAAACGGCGGCCTTTGGTTATCTATTCAACTGTGCTCGACATGCTTCCTGTTGGAAAGTGCCCAACGATAAGGAAGCCAATTTCTATCGATATGGCACTCCTGCAAATGGTGAGGGTTCTTATGCCCAGGCCGGCGCTTTGGCTGTCATCTACAATCTGGATCACAATTGGGGTGAAATCGATCTCCGGCGCATCGGCATTGGAAATGTGAGCCTGGCCGACGATTCGGTGTTCCCTCCTCACAGCTCCCACCGCGACGGACTTCAGATCGATATTCGCCCGATCCGGATCGATGGAAAGGAAACTGGCGTCAGCTGGCAAAGTCCTCAGTACGACCGGGCGGCGACGCAGCGGATGGTGGATATCCTGAAGAATAATCCGGATGTGGTGAAAGTGTATTTCAACGACCCTAATATCAAGGGAGTTGCGCCCTTGAAAGGCCATGATGATCACCTCCATATTGAGGTAAGGAAAGGCAAATGAGGATTTCAAGCGTTCGCGTGGTGCTATCCTTCTTCACAATTTTTTGGTGTGGGATGGTGCCGGCTCAGGAATATAAGTCGTTGCAAGGCAGGTACGCTGTTTCAGGAGCCCATTTGGTCGATCCTATGCCTGGGGAGAAGCGCGATCGTGCGGTTTTCTTTATCGAAGGGCAAGCGGCAATTGATATGTACAACGGTATGTCGCAGAAGCCCGCCAAGGATCGCTGTGCCGCCGATCTGACTTCAAAAAGCGCCGGAAATCTTGTTTGCTCCAAGACAGACGATAATAAGTTTTTCTGCTCGTTTGCGGTAAGTATGAAAGATGGGCGAACACTGAATGGTCGAACCTGCTGAGAGGGATTGAGTTAAGGCGACTCACCCGATGCCAAAGTTGGCATGTGCCCTTGATGCTGCGCTACGGTTGACGGCTGCCTTCTGGGGCCGAGGTGGATGTGCATCAGCGTCCCCAAACTTCGCGTAATCCCTCTCCTGGTGCCCCGATGCACCACCTAAGATAGCGCTATCCCATCTTGGTGAGCCATCCCTGGATGGGCCTTCTCTCCAGTGACAAGGACCTGACGGCGACCTCGGATCTCCCGATCGCCGTCTCTTTTCAGAATTCGGGATAGCGCTATCCAATGACCCCCACCGCCGCCAACGCAGCATCCATTTCCGCCCGCGCCATCGTCGTGATGGGCGTGGCCGGTTGCGGCAAGACCAGCGTGGGCCAGGGGCTCGCGACGGCGCTCGGGTGGGTGTTCATCGAGGGCGACGCCCATCATTCGCCGGCCTCGATCGCCAAGATGCAGGCCGGTCAGGCGCTCACCGACGAGGACCGCTGGGGTTGGCTGGAACGGCTCGGGCAGATGCTCGCCGACCAGGCCCCAGTGGTGCTCAGTTGCTCGGCGCTCAAGCGCGCTTATCGCGACCGGTTGCGCCTGGCCTGTCCGGCGCTGCGCTTCGTGTTCATCGACATCGACAAGGCGCTCGCGCTCCAGCGCGTGGCCGATCGCGCCGATCGTCATTTCTTCTCGGCCAGCCTCGTCGACAGCCAGTTCACCACGCTTGAATCGCCGATCGGCGAGCCAGGCGTCGTGACCGTGCCGGCGACGCTGGCGCTATCGGCGCAGGTCGAGCGAGCGCTCGATCTGCTGACCCCGCGGAACAACCAGGAGACTCGACCATGACCGCCTCCGCGCAGGATCCCCAACCGACGAAACCGTCCTCGCAAGACCAACCGCGCTCCCGCTGGCAGACCGCCAGCGAGGCCGCGATGGCCTTGTGCCTGGGCGTGATGGCGTTGGCCGTCTTCATCAACGTCGTGCTGCGCTACGGCTTTGGCAGCGGCGTCGCGGCGAGCGAGGAACTCTCCCGCCTGCTGTTCGTGTGGATGGTCTTCATCGGCGCCACCGCCGCCTATCCGCGCGGCGAGCACATGGCCTTCACCAGCCTGCTGTTGCCGCTGCGTCGCAAGCCGCGCGCGCTGACGGCGATCACGGCGCTGATCCGCGTCTCGGTGATCGTCGCGGCCGGGCTGGTCGCGTGGGGCGCATGGCAGCAGGTGATCGTGGGCATGGACAGCAACTCCGTCGTGCTGGGCTACTCCAACGCGCTGCTGCCGTTGCCAGCGCTGCTGTCCTGCGTGGCGATCGCGGTGATGGCGCTGTGGGAGCTGGCGCGCAACAAGCCGCTCGATCTTGAGCACGAGTCGGACGTCGAGTGAGGGCAGGGCGGACATCATGAGCAACGAAGCACTTTCCTTCCTCGTCTTCTGCGGCGGCATGCTGCTGCTGATGGGCATCGGCATCCCGATGGCCTTCGCGCTGGTGCTGACCGGCGCCGGCATGGCCTGGGCGCTGGATTTCTGGGACACCCAGCTGCTGGCGCAGAACCTCGTCGCCGGCATCGACAGCTTCCCGCTGCTGGCCGTGCCCTTCTTCATCCTGGCCGGCGAGTTGATGAACGCCGGCGGCATCAGCCGCCGCATCATCCAGATGGCGCAGGCGTGGGTCGGGCACATCCGCGGCGGGCTGGGCTTCGTCGCGATCGGCGCCGCGGTGCTGATGGCCAGCATGAGCGGATCGGCCCTGGCCGACACGGCCGCGCTGGCCACCATCCTGCTGCCGATGATGCGCGCCCATGGCTACCCGATGGCGACCTCCGCCGGCCTGATCGCGTCGGGCGGCATCATCGCGCCGATCATCCCGCCGTCGATGCCGTTCGTGATCTATGGCGTCACGACCAACACCTCGATCTCGGCGCTGTTCATCTCCGGCATCGTGCCTGGGCTGTTCATGGGCCTGGGCCTGCTGATCGCGTGGAAGCTGCAGCTGCGCAAGATCGACCTGCCGCCCGGTCAGCCGCTGCCGATGGCCGATCGCCTCAAGGCCACCGCCAAGGCGTTCTGGGCGCTGCTGATGCCGATGATCATCATCGGCGGCATGAAGACCGGCGTCTTCACGCCGACCGAGGCCGCCGTCGTGGCCGCGTTCTACGCGCTGGTGGTGAGCTTCCTCGTCCATCGCGAGATGAGCCTGCGCGACCTGCACGGCGTGCTGGTGCGCGCGGCCAAGACGACCGCGATCGTGATGTTCCTGTGCGCCGGCGCGCAGGTCGCCAGCTACATGATCACCCTGGCCGACCTGCCCGGCGTGCTGAGCGGCTGGCTCGGCGGCCTGATCGAATCGCCGCGGCTGCTGATGGCGCTGATGATGGTGATCCTCGTGCTGATCGGCACCGCGCTCGACCTGACGCCGACGATCCTGATCTTCGCGCCGGTGATGCTGCCCATCGCCGTCAAGGCCGGCATCGACCCGGTGTACTTCGGCCTGATGTTCGTGCTCAACGGCGCGATCGGCCTGATCACGCCGCCGGTGGGCACGGTGCTGAACGTCGTGGCCGGTGTCGGCCGGATGTCGATGCACCAGGTCATCAAGGGCGTGAATCCGTTCCTGATCACCTATACGCTGATCCTCGTGCTGTTCACCGCGTTCCCGCAACTCGTCATCGCGCCGATGAAATGGATGCGCTGATCGGCGGCCTATCGGCCGACGCCCCAAGACCCCCGACAACGACCCAGGAGACACCCCCATGAAGACGCTCACCCTGTCCCGTCGCCTCGCCTTGATCGCCGCCGCCGCGCTGGCCGTGACTGCCACGACCTCGGCGCAGGCCGCCGACATCAAGCCGCGCCTGATCCGTTTCGGCTACGGGCTGGCGGAGAACAGCAACCAGGGCCGCGCGGTGAAGGTCTTCGCCGACGAGGTGCAGAAGCTCTCCGGCGGCAAGATGCGCGTGCGCGCGATCGGCGGCGCGGCGCTGGGGCCCGACACGCAGATGCAGCAGGCGCTGATCGGCGGCGCGCAGGAAATGATGGTGGGATCGACCGCGACGCTGGTCGGCATCGCCAAGGAAATGGCGCTGTGGGATACGCCCTTCCTCGTCAACAACGTGCGCGAGGCCGATGCGCTGCTCGACGGCCCGGTCGGCGACAAGGTCCGCGGCAAGCTGGCCGAGAAGGGCATGGTCGGCCTGGCCTACTGGGAAAACGGCTTCCGCAACCTGACCAACAGCAAGCACGCGGTCACGAAGCTCGAAGACCTCAACGGCATCAAGCTGCGCGTGATGCAGAACAACGTCTTCCTCGACAGCTTCAAGCAACTGGGCGCGAACGCGGTGCCGCTGCCGTATTCGGAGCTGTTCACCGCGCTGGAGACGAATGCCGTCGACGGCCAGGAGAACCCGTACAACACCATCCTGTCGGCCAAGTTCTACGAGGTCCAGAAGTACCTGACCGTGACCAACCACGTCTACAGCCCGTGGATCGTGACCGTCAGCCGCAAGTTCTGGGACGGCCTGTCCAAGGACGAGCAGGCCGTGCTGCAGCAGGCCGCGATCAAGAGCCGCGACTTCGAGCGCAAGGACACGCGCGATGAAGCCGCGAAGGCGCTGGCCGAGCTCAAGACCAAGGGCATGCAGGTCAACGAGCTCAGCGCCGCCGAGGCCGCGCGGATGCGGGACAAGCTGACCCGCGTGAACGCGGGCATCGCGACGCAGGTGGGCATGGACCTGTGGAACGAGACCCAGGGGCAACTGGCGAAGCTGCGCGCGGGCAAGTGAACGCGGGACGGGCGCGCCGCCGCTGTCCGCTCGGCGACACGCCCGCTCGGTGTTTTCCCGGCCCGGCTCCGCGCACGAATGCGCGTCCCGACCGTCGCGTCCTGCCAAAACGAAACGTCACCAACCGTAACCACCGCCTATCATCGTTCGAGCCCCTTCCTTCAAGTTCCCTTCAAGAGCCCTTGGCGGATCACGGATGCATCGACGACACCTGGCCCTGCTGGGTCTGGCCTGGCTGAGCGGCGCGCGCGCCGCGGGCCGCGCCGCCTTGCCCCCTCCCGCGCCCTCGGCGCCGCTGCCGGCGATCGCGCCGGGCATGGGGCCGTCCGCGGGCTTCGGGTCGTCGACTGCGTCGCTGCGCCTGTTGAGCGAAGAATTCCCCCCGGTGAATTTCACCGAGGGCGGTCTTGCGCGGGGCCTGGCCGTGGACATCGTGCAGGCGATTCAGCAGCGGCTGGGCCAGGCGCTGCCGATCGAGTTCATGCCCTGGGCGCGCGCGTTCCGCGAGGCGCAGGAGGGGCCGCCCGCCGCGCTTTTTTCCGCCGCGCGGATCCCCGAGCGCGAGAAGCTCTTCCATTGGGTCGGGCCGATCGTGACCTTCCAGAGCACCTTCTACGCGCGCGCCGGCAGCCGCATCCGGCTGCGCTCGCTGGCCGCGGCCAGGCAGATCTCCAAGGTGCTGGTCGTGCGTGACTGGTACACGCTGGCGCAGTTGCAATCGGCGGGCTTCCGCAACCTGCAGCAGATCAGCGATCCGGTACAGGGCGTGCGCATGCTGGCGGCGGGCCGGGCACCGCTGTTCGCGGCGGAGAAGCTGACGATGCCGAGCACGCTGGCGCAGGCGGGCCTGCCGGCGGACGCGCTGGAGGAAGTCTTCAGCTTCGCCAGCACGGCGGGCTATATTGCCTTCTCCCGGAACACACCGCCCGGCACCGTGGCGGCGTGGCAGGCGCAGCTCAACGAGCTCAAGCGCGACGGCAGCTTTCAGGCGATTCACAAGCGCTGGCTGCCGAACGACGCGCCACCGCGCTGACCACCATCGCCGGCACGCACCTCATGCCGACTCCCGCCCGACCGCTCCGCAAGAATCCCGCTCCCTCGCTGGACGAATCGGCCGCTGCTGGTGGGCTGCGGTCCATCGACCTCGCCCTGCAGGGTGGCGGCTCCCACGGCGCCTTCACCTGGGGCGTGCTGGACGCGCTGCTGGAGGACGGCACGCTGCTTTTCGACGGTGTCTCCGGCACCAGCGCCGGCGCGATGAACGCGGCGGTGATGGCGACGGGCTTCGCGCAGGGCGGGGCGCTCGGGGCGCGGCAGGCGATGTCGCGGTTCTGGCAGGACGTGTCGGGCGTGCCGGCGTGTTTCGACGCCGTCGGCCGCACGGCCGCGCCCGGCGCACCTCCGCGGCCCGAGATGCCGGCCTGGTTCTACAACCGCAGCGCCTGGCCCGGCTACGCCGCCTGGGAAGCCTGGCTGCGGCTGTGGAGCCCGTACGAGCTCAACCCGTTCAACCTCGATCCGCTGCGCGACATCGTCCGGCGGCACGTCGACATCGACGCCATCCGCAAGGGGCCGATCAAGGTCTTCGTCACCGCGACCTCGGTGCGCACCGGCCAGCCGCGCGTGTTCAGCGGCGACGACCTGAGCATCGAGGCGTTGATGGCCTCGGCCTGCCTGCCGCAAAGCGCGCAGACGGTGGTGATCGACGGCGAGCCGTTCTGGGACGGCGGCTTCTCCGGCAACCCCGCGCTGTGGCCGCTGGTCTACGGCACGCGGTCGGACGATGTGCTGCTGATTCAGATCAATCCGCGCGAGCACGCCGGCATCCCGCGCACGGCCGCCGAAATCGACGATCGCATCAACGAGATCACTTTCAACGCCAGCCTGGTCGCGGAGATGCGCGCGATCTTCTTCGTGCAGCGGCTGCTGCGCGACCGGCGCATCGATCCGACGCATTACAAGCAGATGCGGCTGCACCGCGTGGCCGACGAGGACGGCCTGGCGCCGTTCGGCGCGTCGAGCAAGCTCAACACCGATCCCGGGCTGCTGACGGCGCTCTTCGCGCTCGGGCGCACCGCGGCGCAGAAGTGGCTGGTGACCTGCGCCGGCAAGGTCGGGCGTGAGAGCTCGCTGGACATCGGCGAGGTGTTCCTGGCGAATCGGGTCAAGGGCGCCAAGACCTAGGGATCCTGGCCCTGGCCTGCAGGGACGTGAGCGTCCAGGCGCGAAGTCCGGCGCAACACCTGACCCCATGCGGCGCGCCGTGTGCCGTCGCCCGGTCCCAGGCTCGCGCAAGTCCATCGGGGGCGAAGGCCTACTCGGCGCGCGGCTTGGGCGGGGCGGGGCTTGCGATGAGAATCGGAGCCCCTGTTCCCCGTCCCACGCACCAGCGACCCTTGGGGGGGAGGTCTGCTCATGCAGGCATTCCTTCGGCAGCACGACGCGGTGGGCTCCACCTGGAGTCGTGCATGTCCCATTCCCTTCCTCCGTTGCCCTACGCCTTCGACGCGCTCGAACCCCACATCGACGCGCGGACGATGGAGATCCATCACGCGAAGCATCATCAAACTTACGTCAACGGCTTGAACGCGGCCGTCGACGGCACGGCCTTCGCGCACTTGCCGGTCGAGGCGCTGATCGCGCGCCTGGACGAACTGCCCGCTGCGCTGCGGGGCCCGGTGCGCAACCATGGCGGCGGTCACGCCAATCACAGCCTGTTCTGGACCGTGATGGCGCCCGCCGGGCAGGGCGGCGGAGGATCGCCGGGCGGCGCGCTGGCTGCGGCGATCGATCGCGACCTGGGCGGCCAGGCCGCCTTCCAGGACGCCTTCACCAAGGCCGCGCTGACGCGTTTCGGCAGCGGCTGGGCGTGGCTGGTGGTCGGCGCCGACGGCAAGCTCGCGGTGGAGAGCAGCGCCAATCAGGACAGCCCGCTGATGCCCGGCGTCGGCTCGGGCGCCACGCCCATCCTCGGCCTGGACGTCTGGGAGCACGCCTACTACCTGCGGTACCAGAACCGCCGGCCCGAGTACGTCGCGGCGTTCTACCAGGTCGTGAACTGGACCGAGGTGGCGCGGCGCTTCGACGCGGCGCGCTGACGGACGACCCCGCCGGCATCGATGTCGATGGCGGTTCGTGTTGGCGTTGGCGGTGGCGGCGCGAGGACTGCCCGCGCGCCTGTGCCGGTCCCGGACCTCAGCACGGCAGCAGCACCAGGAAATGCGTGCCGGTCGCGTCGCTCCGCACGGAGATGTTGCCGCCGTGCGCGTCGACGATCTGGCGGCAGATGAAGAGGCCGAGCCCGAGGTTGGTGCCGCGTCGCTGAACGTCGGCGTCGCCGCGGGTCATCGGCTCGAAGATCTGCGACAGCACGTCCGCCGGGATTGGATCCCCGGCGTTCTCGATGCGCAGGCGCGCGTTGCCGTCGGACTCGTCCAGGACGACCTGGATGGCCTGCTCCGGGTCGCCGTACTGCACCGCGTTGCGCAGCAGGTTCATGACGAGGCGGCTGAGCTTGGCGCGGTCCCATTGCCCGACCGTGTTGGCGCCGTCCTTGAGGACGATGCGCGCGGACGGGCTGGCGGCCTCGATCTCGTCGACGACGGCCGTGACCACCGCGCCCAGGCTGACCGGCTCGCGGCTCAGCGACAGGCCGCTGCCCAGGCGCACGCGGGCGTAGTCGTGTCTTCGAGCATCTGCTTCATGCGGTCGCCCGACGACAGGATGCGCGAGGCGATCCGCAGCGCGGTGGGGGACGACTCCTCGGTGCGCACCATCAGCGTGGCGCTCATGAGGATGGCGTCGAGCGGGCCGCGCAGGTCATGCCCCAGCACGGCGAGGAACAGGTCGCGCGCCTTGTCCTCCTGGCGCCGCGTGTCGTCCAGCTGATCGGCCAGGCGGCGCAGGCGCTCGCGGTTGCGCAGCAGCGCGTCGAGGTTGGCGATCAGCAGTTGCTCGTCGACGGGTTTGGTCAGGTAGGCGTCGGCGCCGGAGCGCAGCCCGGCCACCTTGTCGGCATCGCGGGTGAAGATGCCCGAGCACTGCAGGATCGGCAGGTCCAGATGGCCGTCGAGCGAGCGCAGCCGCTCGCAGACGTCGAGCCCGCTCATGCCCGGGAGGTGGACGTCCAGCACCACGGCGTGCGCCGCGTCGACCAGCGCGATCGCCTCCTCGCCGGTGGCGGCCTCGCGGGTTTGGAAGCCAGCATGACGCAGGTGTTTCGCGGTGGCGTAGCGGCTGGCCTCGTCGTCGTCGACGACCAGGATGGTGTGACGGGAACGATCGACGAGGGCGGAGGAGGGGTGCATGGGTGGCAGATTCTAGGCGCGCCGTCACCCGCGCGTGCACGCCCGCGCCAGCGCCCGCGTCGTGCTCCTCGTCACGCCAGCGACATGCCGCCTTCACGCACCTTGAAGCGCGCGATCGCGTCCGTCAGCGCATGGGCCTGCTGGCGCAGGCTCTCCGCCGCCGCCGCGCTCTGCTCCACCAGCGCCGCGTTCTGCTGCGTGCCGCGGTCGATCGCCGCCACCGCCTCGTTGACCTGCACGATGCCGGTGCTCTGCTGCTCGGTCGACGCGTTGATCTCGCCCATCAGGTCGGTCACCTTGCGGACCTGCGTCATGATCTCGCCCATCGTGCGGCCGGCCTCCTGCACCAGCTGACCGCCGGCGTCGACCTTCTGCACGCTGTCCGAGATCAGCGTCTTGATCTCCTTGGCCGCCTGCGCCGAGCGCTGCGCCAGCGCGCGCACCTCGCCGGCCACGACCGCGAAGCCGCGGCCCTGCTCGCCGGCGCGGGCCGCCTCGACGGCCGCGTTCAGCGCCAGGATGTTGGTCTGGAACGCGATGCCGTCGATCACGCCGATGATGTCGTTGATGCGCTTGCTGGAGCCGTTGATCTGCTCCATGGTCGAGATCACGCGGCTCACCACCTCGCCGCCCTGGCCCGCCACCTGGGCGGCGGCATCGGCCAGGCCGGTCGCCTTGCGTGAGGACTCGGTGTTGACCTGCACCGTGGCCGTCATCTGCGCCATCGAGGAGGCCGTCTCCTGCAGCGCGCTGGCCTGCGTCTCCGTCCGCATGGACAGGTCCTGATTGCCGGTGGCGATCTGCGTGGACGCCGTGGCGATGCCGTCGGCGGCCTGGCGCACGCTGGAGACCATCGTCGACAGGTTGCCGCTCATCGACTTGAGCGCGCCCAGCAGCTGGCTCAACTCGTCGCGGCCGGCCACGTCGATGTCGTCGCGCAGGTCGCCGTCGGCCACCGACTGCGCCACCTGGATCGCGCGATTCAGCGGACGGGTCACCGCCCGGCTGATCAACCAGCCCAGCAGGCCGGCCACGCCGGCCGACAGCAGCGCCGTCACGATCAGCAGCATGCGGTCGTCGCCGAAGCGCTGGGCCGCGGCCACCGTCTCCGCGGCGGAGCGGTCGTCCTCGTAGCGGATGAAATCACCGGTCACCGCCAGCAGCGAGGCCAGCAGCGGCCGGCATTCGCTGTTCATCTTGTTGACGGCCTCGTCACGCTTGCCCTCGTTGGCCAGGCCGACGATCGCCAGCGCCACCTGACCGTACTGTTCCTCGACGGCGGCGACCTTCTCGAACAGCACCTTGTCCTGCGCCGTCGCGTCCAGGCCGCCGCCGATGTCGTCCTTCAGCTTCGCGAGCGACTGCTTGACGGCCTCGTGCGACTTGTTGACCGCGTCCAGCTCCATCGCGCGGTCCTGCGGCGTCGTCACCAGCACCAGGTTGCGCGCCGCGATGGCCCGCGACTTCGCCGCCGATTGCAGCGCGATCACCAGGCGCTCCCGCTTGGCCACGCCGTTGAGGTACTCCTCGAAGCGGGCGTTGGAGTGGTCCAGCCAGTACAGCGCGGCGCCGGACACCGCGATGACGATCAGCGCCATGACGCCGAAGCCCAGCCATAGCTTGGTCTTGACCTTGAAGGACGAGAAGTTCATTTGGTTTTCCCCCTGACGTGCACCGTCGGCGGTACGCCGCGGCTGTCACGAACTATGGGCGCCATCGGGGCGAATATCAATGTGATGGCGGGATATCCGGTTCCGTGCGGTTCTACCGATCCTCGTGTAGTCGATTGACCTACAAGGCGGCGACCAGGCGGGCGCCGTCGGCCGCGATCGACGGCGATCGCCGCGGCGCCGCGGGCTCGGTCCGAAAGCGCGACGCCCGGCTCAAGGCCGGGCGTCGGGAGGGAAACCAGCGGGAAAGGCGCGACAGGCGGCCCCGGCGACGCGGCGTCAGGTCATGCGCCGAAGGCGTGCGCCAGGCCGGCGACCTCGCGCTCGAAGATCATCCGCTCGCGCAGCACCGCCTGCTGGGCGGGGCGCGACAGCTCCAGATACAGCGCGTGCCGACGCATCAGCTCGTTGGCGCCGGCGAAGACCTGGTCCACCTGGTCCGGCTTGAAGTAGCACTCGTCCGGCAGTGCGTAGTCGCGGGCCGCGCCGACGTCCAGGGCGAAGACGCAGCAGTCGCGCATCAGCGCCTCGCGCGCCAGCCGGTCCTTGCCGGGGAAGGTGCCCAGGTCGATGAACAGCTGGCTGCGGTCCAGCGCGTCGTAGACCTGCGCCCGCGTCATGCCGCGGATCAGGTGCACCTTGCAGCCGATCTCGCGCTCCAGCCGCGCCGCGATGGCGCCGACGTCGTAGACGACCTTGTGGTTGGCGTTGAGCGCGATGTCGGTCTTGGCGGCGATGTCGAAGGCGGGCGCGCCGTCCGTGGGCTCCGGCTTGCCGGGCGTGTAGTCCGACAGCGGCAGCGTCCGCGTGCAGCCCAGCGCGCGGATGACGCCGTGCGCGTAGCCCGACTGGTAGGTGTGCAGCACCCGCTCGCTGCGCAGCAGGTTGAGGTTGATCTTGTTGACCGACAGGTACTCGAAGGCGTTGTCGATGCTCAGCCACCAGACCATCGGCGTGCAGGGCTGGAAGTAGCGCAGCCAGTGCACATAGGTCTCCGCCAGCACCACGCAGGTGTCCGGCGTCATGGCGATCTCCTCGGCCAGGCGGACCTGGTACTTGGCGTAGTCGGCCACGGTGTTGGGCCGCGGCTGCAGCTTCAGCGCGGTGCCGGCGGTCAGGCCGTTGCGGCGGAAGAGGTCGTCGACCGCCGGCAGGTCGGTCGGCAGCACGTACCAGACGCGCGCGTCGTGGCCCTGGCGGATCAGCGAGTCGGACAGCTGGTGCAGCGCCTCCGGGCCGCCGGTCTGCACGCCGTGGGGGATCAGGATGACGATTTGCTTCTTGGCGTTCATCGCGGGCTTTCGGAGGAGTCTCGGGTCGTTCTTGCGAGGGGCGCCCGGCGGGTTTGCGCGGGCGCGGCGATCAGCCCAGCGCCGCCAGGCGTTCCTGCAGCCGCTGGGCCGCGGCCGGGGCGACCGCCTGCAGGCCGGGCAGCAGGTAGCCGCTGCGGGTCTTGACGACGCGGTCGGACAGGTGGTCGATCAGGAAGTCCGGCATCTCGCGATAGACATTGGGCAGATGGAAGATGCCGTGGAAGCCGAAGGTCGGGTAGGGCACCGCCGGGAACTCGACCGAGAAGTGCGAGGCGATCGCCTTCGGCGCGAAGCGGCAGTGGGCGCGTTCCAGCGTCTCGCGCATGGTGCGGCAGATGAAGAGGTCCTCGGCCTCGGTCGGGTCGTCGTAGTCCAGCTGCGCGACCGCGTGCACCAGCCGCTTGGAGCGCCACGAGAAACCGCCGTTGCCGACGTCGTTGCGCTCGTAGTTGGGCCACGGCGCGCCGATGTAGTCGTAGTGCAGGAAGTGCGGCGAGAACTGGTCGGCGTTGAGCACGAAGCCGTCGTACTGGATCACCAGCACGAAGTCGGCGCTCAGGTGCTTGGCCAGCTCGCGGGTGATGAGCAGGTTGTATTCGGTGATCGAGCGCAGCGTCGGCACCGGGATCACCGGCAGGCCGGGCCACAGCTCGGGCCGGTCGGAGTAGATCAGCACCTGGCTGAAGGGCAGGCCCTGCTGCTCCATCGCGCGCATGCTGTGCAGCAGCGCCTGGCGCGCCAGGACGTGCAGGTCGGTGTCGACGATGGCGACGGCGAGGCTGGGCTTGGCGCTCATGTCACATCAGGTCCAGCAGTTGTTTCGTCACCGTCGCCCAGGAGAAGCGCTGCGCCAGCCGCTGCCGGGCTGTCTCGCGGCGCGGCGCGGGCGTGAGCCGCTGCTCGACGACCTGCAGCATCGCCTCGCGCAGGTCGTCCAGGTCGGGGACCACGAAGGCGCCGACCGGCTGCGGCGAATCGGCGTCGGTGCCGGGGCGGCTGTGCAGGCGGTGGCAGAGTTCGGGCGGCGTGAAGTCGTCGGTGGCGCCGCCGCCGGTGACGATGGCGTGCGTGCCGCAGCCCATCGCCTCCAGCACCGGCAGGTTGAAGCCTTCGGCGCGGTAGGGCGAGACGTAGGCGTCGGACAGCGCGTACAGCGAGCGCAACTGCGGCAGGTTCAGGCTGGTGGACAGCACCGAGATCCCGTCCCGCACCTGCGACGAGTTCAACTGCGGCGCCCGCGCCGCCATCTCCGCGAAGACGCGCTCGACACCGATGCCGTACAGGCCCTGGTGGTCCTTGAGGATCAGCCGCACCGGCAGGCCCTGCAGGCGCAGCTCGGCGAAGGCCAGCAGGATCAGGTCGATGCCCTTGTTCCAGGTCGCGACACCGACGTTGGTGAAGACGGTCTCGTGCGGCTGCATGCCCAGCGCCGCGCGGGCGGCCTGGCGCTGCTCGGGCGTCATCGGGAAGAAGGTGTCGGTCTTGTAGCCGTGCGGCACGACCAGCACCTTGTCGGCGTCGAAGCCGTAGTCCACCAGCCGCGCCTTGGACCAGCGGGTCGGCGTCACGACGATGTCATCGCCCTGCGTCAGCGCGGACGGCGCCATCTCCGGCGGATCGAAGCTCTTGCCGGACAGGCCGAACTCGGTGACGACGAAGGTCGCGTTGCGGCGCGCGGCGGCGGGGTCGCCCAGGCGCACCGGCGAGGCGATGCGCAGCCGCACGTCCATCACCCGGTCGCCGGGATCGGGCAGGCCGTCGATGATGGCCCGCTCCTCGGGCGCGAAGCCGGAGTCCAGCTTGCTCTTGTCCCAATGGGGCATGAAGAAGGGGGCGTCGCGGTGGAACAGCTCGAACCGCAGGTCCTTCACCATCTCCAGGATCTGGTTCTGGTTGACCATCGCGATGGAGTGATTCACCCCCCGCCAGCCCTCGATGCACAGTGTTTTCAACGCGAGATCCCCTTCGGACGGTCAGGCCGAGCGCCTCCACAGGGGCGGCCGTCCCATCGATCGTTGGACGATTGTGTCGCGCCGCGGATCGCTCCCATGCCCGGATAAGAGGGATAGCGGGCGGCCAACTTCGCGCCGGAGGCGTGTCCGCACGGACCCGCCCGCGGGCCGACCGCCGCGCGAGCCGTGGTCGGTCGGCACGCGTGGCATGTCGGCGTCGACGCGGGGGGGGGCGCCCGGCGTCAAGATCCCCAGCGTCGATCCCGACGGGCCGGTCTGAATGCCAGGCGCACGATCCTGGCGGAAACAGCCGGGGTCATCCGGGCGCGGCGGCGGGACGCTCGTGTGGAAGCCCTGCCTGGCGGGCTGAGGGGCGGCCTGTCGGGCGGGAGGCCTGGCCGTGGCTAGAGCAGCGGTGTCGCGCCGTCCTCTTCCAGCCGCCTGGCCGTGGCGTGCACGGCCGCCATCGCGGCGTGGTGGACGGCCAGGGCGGTCTCGTCCGGCGGGGTCGTCGTCGTGGAGGCGGATGAGGTCGAGACCGTGCTGGCCGCCGCCGCGGCGGTGTGCGCCGCATCGGAGAGCAGGGCGGTCGTGGCCACCGCCGGCGCGGCGAGCAGGTCCTCGGCGACGATGGCCGCCTTGGCGTGCGGGGACCCGTCGGCCGTGGCATCCGTCGTCTTGGCGAACCAGACGTCGCCCATCTGGTGCGCCACGCCATCGGCCGTCTTGTAGCCGGAGATCAGGCCGATCAGGTTGCCGTTGTCGATCGTCGATCCGGCCTTGGCGTTCAGGTCCAGTTCGACGATGCCCAGCTCGGCCAGCGTCTTGAGCTCGCCGGCGTCGGTCTTGCCGTTGCCGTTGGCGTCGGCCCAGATCCGCAACTGGCCGAAGCCGGCGTCGGCGGCGTTCAGCACGTGGTCATGGTTGGTGTCCATCGCCGCCATCGCCTCGTAGCCGTTGGCGGCATGCTTGCCGTTCGCCAGGATCGTGCCGGAGCCGAAGAGTTCCGCGCCCGAGTTGATCTGGCCGTCCCCGTTCAGGTCGCGCGCCAGCAGGCCGTTGCCCTGCGCCATCCAGCCCCATTGCTGGCTGTTGCCGGTGTTGTTGAGGTCGAAGCTGACGCCGTGCGCCGCCGAGACCGTGCCCAGTCCCGTGCCGTCGAGGTTCAGCATGATGGGCGTGGCCAGGAACAGCGCGTCGAGCTGCTTGCCGCTCATCGCGTGCAGCGCGTCGGTGCTGAAGGCCAGCACCTGATCCATGTTCAGCGCCGCCAGGTCGCGGGTCTCGAAGCCGACGACCGCGTCGCTGCCGATGGCGTGGATCTGGTCCACGGTCAGCGCCCGGGCCTGGTCGCGGCTCAAGGCGGCCAGCTCGTCGCTGGACATCGTCGAGAAGCCCTCGGAGGAGATCGCCGCCAGTTGCTGCGTCGTCAGCGCCATCACCTGGTTGCTGTCCAGCGCGGCGATCGCGGCGGAGTTCATCGCGGCCAGCGCCTCGCTGTGCAGGGCGTGCAGCACCTGCGTGCTCAGGCCGTGTACCTGGTCCGAGCCCAGGCTGGCGAAGACGTCGGTGGAGAGCGCGTTCAGCGTCGCCGTGCCCAGCGCCCGGAAGGCGCCGGAGGTCAGCGCCGCGAAGTCGTCGGTGCCGAAGCCGGCCAGTTGCGATTGCGTCATCTCGACCAGCTGCGTGCTGGTCATCGCATGGACCTGGTCGGTGGACAGGGCGGCGAAGTCGCCGGCGTCCATGACCCGGATCGCCCGGCCCGGCAGCAGCGCGATGTCCTGCGAGTCGAGCGCCGCGATCTGGTCGCTGGTCCAGGCCAGCACCTGCACGTTGGTCAGGCCCAGCACCTGGCCGGTGCTCAGCGCCTGGATCTGGTCGGTATGCATCGCCGCGGCCTGCTGGAAGGTCAGCGCGCCGACCTGGTCCGGCCGCAGCGAGGCGATCTGGTCCAGGCTGAGCTCCCCGATCTGGTCGGTGCCCAACGCCCGCAGCGCGGTCGAGTGCAGCACGGCGAGGTCCTGCGTCTCGATCGCCGCGATGTGGGCCGAGTCCAGCGCCGCCAGCTGCGACGAGCGCAGCGCCGCGAACTGCGAGGTCGTGAAGGCCGCCAGCGCGTCCGTCGACAGGGCCGCGATCTGCAGCGAGTTCAGCGCCGCGACCTGGCGGGCCGACAGCGCCGCGATCTGGCCCAGGTCCAGCGAGCCGAACTGGTCGCTGCTCAGGCCCAGCAAGGCCTGCGTGCCGAGGCTGGCGACCTGGGCGGTGCTCAGGAAATCGATCTGGCCGGCGGTCAGGCCCATCAACTGCGTGGACGTCAGCACGGCCAGTTGGGCGTTGCTCATCGCGGCGATGGCGTCGCCGCTCAGCACGCCCAGTTGCGCCGAGCTCAGGCCCAGCAGCGCCCGGGTGCTCAGCCCGACGACGTCCTGCGCCTCCAGGTTGGCCACCTGGCTGATGCTGAACGCCGCCACCTGCCGGGACGAGAACACCGCGAACTGGGTCGAGTCCAGCGCGTTCAGGTCGGCCTGCGTCAGCCCGGCCAGTTGCGCGGTCGTCAGCGAGGCGACCTGGTTGGTGCGCATCGCCGCGAACTGCTCGGGCACCAGCGCGTTCAACTGGTCGGTGGTGAGGGTCTGCAGTGCCTGCGGCGTCAGGCCGCGCAGGCCGTCGGTGGACAGGGCGTCGATCTGCGCCGGCGTCAGCGCCGCGATCTGCGCGGTGCCCAGCAGCGAGGTCTGGCCGCTGCCGAGCGCGCCGACCTGTTCCCGGCTCAGCTCGTGGATCTGGGCCGTCGACAGGGCGGTCAGGTAGATCGGACGCACCGCGGCCAGCAGCTCCGGCGCCAGCGCGCCGATCTCGTCGGTGGAGATCGCGGCCAGCTGGAACGAGCTCAACGCCGCGAAGTGCGCCGTGCCCAGCGCGTTGAAGTCGTCCCGGTTGAGGGTGCGGATCTGCGCGGTGCTCAGCGCCGCCAGCTGGCCGTCGCGCAGCGACGTGAGGCCGGTCGGGCCGAGCGCGTCCAGTTGCGCCGCGGACAGGCCGCGGATCGCCAGCGTGCTGATCGCCTGCAGCGCGTCGGTGCTCAGCGCCTGCAACTGGTTGGCGGTCAGGGCGCCGACCTGGCCGGCGTTCAAGGCATAGGCCTGGGCGGTGCTGATCGCGCCGACCAGCGTCAGGTCCAGCGCCTGGATCTGCGCGCTGCTCAGCGAGCGGATCACCGTCGCCGACAGGGCGCCGAAATCCTCGGTCTGCAGCTGCGCGACCTGGTCGGTCGTCAGCCCGCGGAACTGCGCCGAGCTGAAGGCGGAGAACTGCGCCGTCGTCAGCGTGTTGAGGTCCTGCGGCGACAGCGCGGCCAGTTGCGCGGTGGTCAGCGCGCGGACCTGGTTGCTGGTCAGCGCCACCAGTTGGTCCGAGCTCAGCACGTCCAGTTGCGCCGCCGACAGCGTCGCGATCACACGCGTCGACAGCGCCTGGATCGCGGCGGTGCTGAGCGCGGCGAGCTGCTCGTTGCTCAGGTCACGCAATTGAAGCGTCGTCAGCGCGCCGGCCTGCGCGCCGCCCAGCACGGCGATCTGGCTGGAATCCAGCGCGGCCATCTGCGCTGGCGTCAGGCCGCGCAGCGCGTTGCTGTTCAGCGCGAAAAGGTCGTCGGTGCTCAGCGAGTGGAACTGGTCCGGCGTCAACGCACGCAGTTGTCCGGAGGTGAGCGCCGCCATCTGCGCGGTCGAGAACGCTGCGAGGTCGTCGGTGCCGAAGGCCGCCAACTGGCGCGTCGTGAGCGCCGCGACCTGCAGGGTCTTCAGCGCGCCGAGCTGCTCGGCGCTCAGCGCCGCCAGGACTTCGGGCTTCAGGCCGACCAGCGCGGTGCTGCTCAGCGAGCGCAACTCGTCGGTGCTGAAGGACGGCAGCTGCGCGCTGCCGATGCCGATCAGCTGGGTGGACGTCAGGCTGGCCACCTGCGTCGAGGTCAGCGCGTCGAGCTGGTCGGAGCTGAGCGCCGACAGCTGCTGGGAGTTCAGCGCGCGCAGGCCTTTGGTCCCGATCATGGCCAGGTCCTCGCCCTCCAGGGCGGCCACCTGCGCGGTGCTCAGGGACTTGATCTGCAGCGTGTTCAACGCCGCGGCCTGCTCGGTCGTCAGCGCGGCCAGGGAGTCGGTGCCCAGCGTGCGGAACTGCTGGCTGGTCAGCGCGGCGACCTGGCTGCTGTCCAGCGCCTGCACGGCGTCGGAGCTCAGGTGCGACACGGCCGCGGTGCTCAGCCCCCGGATCGCGTTGGTGGACAGCGCATGCAGCGCCTCGGTATGCAGGCTGGCGAGCTGGTCGCCGGTCAGGCCCTTGCTCTGGCTGCCGCGCAGGGCGGCGAGCTGCTCGGTGCTGAAGGCGTTGAGCTGGTCCGAGCTCAGCGCGCCGATCTGCACGGTGTTCAGCACCTGCATCGCGACGGTGCTGAGCACGCCGACCTCGTCGGTCGACAGCAGCCCGATCTGCTGGCTGCCCAGCCCGCGCACCTGCGTCGAGGACAGCGCGCCGATCTGGTTGCTGTCCAGCGCGCTGAACTGTCCGCTGTCCATGCGGCGCAGCCGGTCCACCGTCAGCGCGGGGATCTGCGTCGTGGTCAGCGCGTGGATCTGGTCCGAGGTCAGCGCCGCCAGCGACGCCGTGGTCAGCGTCCGCAGCGCGCCGGTGTTGATCGCCTGGACATCGGTCAGCTCCATCGCCGACAACTGCCCGGACGCCAGGGCGTTGAGCTGGCGCGCCGTCAGCGCGCTCACCTGCACCGGCGTCAACGCCACCACCTGCGCGGCGGTCAGCAACGCCCACTCCGGCCCCGTCAGCGTCGCGAGCTGGGCGGTGGTGAGCGCGGCGATCTGCTCGGGAGTGAGCGATCCGACGTCGAAAGTGGCCATGCGTGAATGCGCGAATGCCGGCGCGGAGCCGGCGGGTACGACAGGGACGGCAGGGCCCGCCGTGATGGCGGACCCGATGGAAGTTGCCTCGGAACTGGTGTTTCGGAATCTCTCTCGGAATCTCTCCCGGAACTCGTGGGCTGTCGTTGAAGGCCGGTATCAGGACCGGTGAGGGGCCGGCCTCCAACGACAAACCGGGGGCGCGAGGCCCCCGGTTCCGGACCGCCGCTTAGATCAGCGGGCCGGCGCCGTTCTGGTCGTCGTCATGCAGCTTCTTGAGGTGGGCGTTCAACACGTCCGGGCTGACCGGGGCGCTGGTGGACGCCGTCGCCGTGGCCGTCGCCGCGGCGGTGGCCGCCGCCGTGGCCGCGGTCGGTGCCGCGCCGCCCAGCAGGTTGGCTTCCGGCTGCGCCAGCAGGTCGCCCAGGTGCGGCGCCGCCGTGCCGCTGGTGGCGTGCTGCGACGAGCCGTCCTTGGCGAACCACACGTCGGTCATCTCGTGCGTCGTGCCGTCGGACTTGGTGTAGCTCGACACCAGGCCCAGCACGTTGCCGTTGTCGACCGCGGTGCCGGTGATGGCGCCCAGGTTCAGGTCGACGATGCCCAGCTCGGCCAGCGACTTGAGCTCGCCCGCGTCGGTCTTGCCGTCGTGGTTGGCGTCGACCCAGACCTGCAGCTTGCTGAAGTCCACGTCCTTGGCGTTGATGTGGCCGTCATGGTTCGTGTCCAGCGAGGCCAGGGCGGTGAAGCCGTCCAGGCCCTTGCGGCCGTTGACCGTGGTGCCGGCGCCGAAGAGCTCCGCGCCGCTGTCGATCTGGCCGTTGCCGTTGCGATCCATCACCAGCAGGCCGTCGTTGCCGCCGACCCAGCCCCACTTGTCGTTATGACCGGTGGCGTTGAGGTCGAAGTTCACGCCGTGGCTGGCCGACAGCGTCTGGATGCCGTTGCCGTCCAGGTCCAGCACGATCGGGCTGGCCAGGAACAGGGAGTTGGTCTGCTCCCCGGTGAAGCCCACCGTCTGGTCGGACGTGATCGCCAGCACCTGCTGCATGTTCATGCTGGCCAGGTCCTGGGTCTCCCAGCCGATGAACTGGTCGGAGGTCATCGCATGGATCTGGTCGGTCGACAGGCCCTGCACCTGGATCGAGGTCAGCGCATGGATGTCGGACGAATCCATCGCCAGGATCTGGTTCGTCGTGAAGGCGTGCATCTGGGCCGACGTCAGCGCCGCGAAGTGCGTGCTGGTGAAGGCGTTGATGTCGTCCGTCGTCAGGGCCGCGATCTGGTCCGTGCCCAGCGCATGCAGTTGCGCGGTGCTGAACGTGTGGACCTGGTCGCTGGTCAGCGCGCCGATCTGGTCGGTGCCGAAGGCGTGGATGGCGGCCGTGCTCAGGGCATGGATGCCGTCCGTGGTGATGGACGCGATGTCCGCCGTCTCGATGCCCGCCACCTGAGAGGCGCTCACCGCGCTCCACTGCGACGAGGTCAGGGCGTGGATCTGATCCGAGGTGAAGGCCTGGAAGTCCGCCGAGCCGAAGGCCACCATGTTCAGGCTGCTGATCGCCGCCAGGTCACCGCTGTCGATCGCCATCACCTGGTCGGTGGTGAAGGCGTGCAGCTGGGCGGAGTTCAGCGCCACGACCTGGGTCGAGGTCAGCGCCTGCACGTCGTCCGTGGCCATCTGGCTGATCTGCAGCGTCGACAGCGAGGCGACCTGCTGGGTCGTCAGCGCCGCGATCTGGTCGGAGCCCAGCGCCTCCAGCTGCGCGCTGTCCAGCGAGCGGATCGCCAGCGTGGTCAGCGCCCGCAGGTCGGCCGTCTCGAAGGCCGCCATCTGGCCGGTCGTCAGGCCGTCGACCTGCGTCGAGCTCAGCGCCGCGACCTGCGACGAGCTCAGCGCGACGATCGCGTCGGTGCTCAGCGCGCCGATCTGGGCCGAGCCGAAGGCCTGGATCTGGGTCGAGGTCAGCGCGGCGACGTCTTCCGTCGTCATCGTCGAGATCTGCGCCGTGGTCAGGGCCTGCAGCTGGGCGTTGCTCAGCGACTTGATCTGGCTGCTGGTCAGCGCGTTCAGGTCGTCGCTGGACAGGTTGGCGATCTGGCCGGTCGACAGCGCGATGACCTGCTGGGTCGTCAGCGCGGCGATCTGGTCGGAGCCCAGCGCGTCGAGCTGCGTCGAGGTCAGGGCGCGCAGCGCGGTCGTGCTCAGCGCCTTGATGTCGCCGGTTTCGATCGCGGCCATCTGGTCGGTCGTCAGGCCGGCCACCTGCGCGGAGCTCAGCGCCGCCACCTGGCCGGAGGTCAGGGCGACCACCGAGTCGGTGCTCAGCGCGCCGACCTGGGCGGAGCCCAGCGCGGCGATCTGCTGCGAGCTCAGCGCCTGCACGTCGGCGGTCTCCATCGTGCCGATCTGGCCGGTGGTCAGCGCGGCGACCTGCTGGGTCGTCAGCGACCGGACCTGCGCGCTGGTCAGCGCGTTCAGGTCGTCCGACGTCAGGTTGGACACCTGGCCGGTGGACAGGGCGGCGACCTGGGTCGTGGTCAGCGCGGCGACCTGGTCGGAACCGAGGGCGTTGAGCTGATCGCTGGTCAGGGCGCGCAGGGCGGTCGTGGACAGCGCCTTCAGGTCACCGGTCTCGATGGCGGCCATCTGGTCGGTGGTCAGGCCGGCGACCTGCTTGCTGGTCAGCGCGGCGACCTGCTGCGAGCTCAGCGCGACGATCGCGTCCGTGCCCAGGGCGGCGACCTGGGCCGAGCCCAGCGCGGCGATCTGGTTCGTCGCCAGCGCGGCGACGTCCGCGGTCTCCATCGTGCCGATCTGGCCGGTCGTCAGCGCGGCGACCTGGGCGGTGCTCAGGGCCTTGATCTGGGCGCTGGTCAGCGCGTTCAGGTCATCCGACGTCAGGTTGGCCACCTGACCGGTCGTCAGCGCGGCGACTTGTCCCGTGGTCAGCGCGGCGATCTGGTCGCTGTTCAGGGCTTCCAGCTCGGCCGAGGTCAGTGAGGCCACCTGGCCCGTCGTCAGCGCGCGCAGTTGACCGGTGGTCAGCGCGGCGAAGTCGTCGGTCGCCAACTGGCTGACCTGCAGGGTGGTCAGCGAGGACACCTGGGTGGTGGACAGCGCCTGCACCTGGTCGGAGCCCAGCGCTTCCAGCTGGCTGCTGGTCAGGGCACGCAGCGCGACGGTGGACAGCGACCGGATGTCGGCCGTCTCGATGGCGGCCATCTGGTCGGTGGTCAGGCCGGCGACCTGCTTGCTGCTCAGCGCGGCGACCTGGCCGGAGGTCAGGGCGACGATCGAGTCGGTGCTCAGCGCGCCGACCTGGGCCGAGCTCAGCGCGGCCACCTGGTTGGTGCCCAGCGCCTGCACGTCGGCGGATTCCATCGCCGCGATCTGCGCGGTGGTCAGCGCGGCGACCTGCTGGGTCGACAGCGCCTTGATCTGGCCGCTGGTCAGCGCGTTCAGGTCATCGCTGGTCAGGTTGGACACCTGGCCGGTGGTCAGGGCGGCGACCTGCTGGGTGGACAGCGCGGCGATCTGGTCGGAGCCCAGGGCTTCGAGCTGGGCCGAGGTCAGCGCCTGCAGGGCGTTGGTCGACAGCGACTTCAGGTCGGCCGTCTCGATGGCGGCCATCTGGTCGGTGGTCAGGCCCGCGACCTGCTTGCTGTTGAGAGCGGCGACCTGGCCGGAGGTCAGGGCGACGATCGAATCGGTGCTCAGCGCGCCGATCTGGGCCGAGCTCAGCGCGGCGACCTGCTGCGAGCTCAGCGCCTGCACGTCGGCGGACTCCATCGTGGAGACCTGGCCGGTGGTGAGCGCGGCGACCTGCTGGGTCGACAGCGCCCGGACCTGCGCGCTGGTCAGCGCGTTCAGGTCGCTGGAGCTCAGGCTGGACACCTGGCCGGTGGTCAGGGAGGCGACCTGCGCGGTCGTCAGCGCGGCGATCTGGTCCGAGCCCAGCGCGTCGAGCTGGTCGGAGGTCAGCGCGCGCAGCGCGGTGGTGGACAGGGCCCGCAGGTCGGCCGTCTCGATGGCGGCCATCTGGTCGGTGGTCAGGCCGGCGACCTGCTTGGTCGTCAGCGAGGCGACCTGCTGCGAGCTCAGGGCCACGATCGCATCGGTGGCCAGGGCGCCGACTTGCGCCGAGCCCAGGGCCTGCAGCTGCGCGGTGGTCAGCGCGGCGACGTCGGCCGATTCCATCGTGGCGATCTGGCCGGTCGTCAGCGCGGCGACCTGGGCGGTGCCCAGCGCCTTGACCTGCGCGCTGCCCAGCGCGTTCAGGTCCTCGGAGGTCAGGTTGGCCACCTGGCCGGTGGTCAGCGCGGCGACTTGCGCCGTGGTCAGGGCGGCGACCTGGTCGGAGCCCAGGGCGTTGAGCTGGTCGCTGGTCAGGGCGCGCAGGGCGACCGTGGACAGGGACTTCAGGTCACCGGTCTCGATGGCGGCGATCTGGTCGGTGGTCAGGCCGGCGACCTGCTTGGTCGTCAGCGCGGCCACCTGGCCGGAGGTCAGGGCGACGATGGATTCGGTGCTCAGCGCGCCGACCTGGCCGGAGCTCAGCGCGGCGACCTGGTTGGTGCCCAGCGCGGCGACGTCGGCCGATTCCATCGTGGCGATCTGGCCGGTCGTCAACGCGGCGACCTGGGCGGTGCTCAGGGCCTTGACCTGGGCGCTGGTCAGCGCGTTCAGGTCATCGGACGACAGGTTGCTGATCTGGCCGGTGGTCAGCGCGGCGACTTGCGCGGTGGTCAGCGCGCCGATCTGGTCGCTGCCCAGCGCATCGAGTTGCGCGGTGCCGAGCGCGGCGATCTGGGCGGTGCCCAGGGCGCGCAGTTGGCCGGAGGTGAAGGCGCCGAAGTCGTCGGTGGCCAGCGTGCTGACCTGGCCGGTGGACAGCGCGGCGACCTGCTGGGTCGTCAGCGCCTGCACCTGGTCGGAGCCCAGGGCGTTGAGCTGGTCGCTGGTCAGGGCGCGCAGGGCGACCGTGGACAGGGACTTCAGGTCGCCGGTCTCGATGGCGGCCATCTGGTCGGTGGTCAGGCCGGCGACCTGCTTGCTGGTCAGCGCGGCGACTTGCCCGGAGGTCAGGGCGACGATCGATTCGGTGCTCAGCGCGCCGACCTGGGCCGAGCTCAGCGCGGCCACCTGGTTGGTGGCCAGCGCCTGCACGTCGGCGGATTCCATGGCCGCGACCTGCGCGGTGGTCAGCGCGGCGACCTGCTGCGTCGACAGGGCCCGGATCTGGCCGCTGGTCAGCGCGTTCAGGTCTTCGCTGGTCAGGTTGGCGACCTGGCTGGTCGACAGCGCGGCGACCTGCTGGGTCGACAGCGCGGCGATCTGGTCGGAACCGAGGGCTTCGAGCTGCGCGGAGGTCAGCGACTGCAGGGCGTTGGTGCCCAGGGCGCGCAGGTCCACCGTCTCGATGGCGGCGATCTGGTCGGTCGTCAGGCCGGCCACCTGCTTGCTGTTCAGCGCGGCGACCTGCTGCGAGGTCAGGGCGACGATCGAGTCGGTGCCCAGCGCGCCGATCTGGGCCGAGCCCAGCGCCGCCACCTGGTTGGTGGCCAGCGCCTGCACGTCGGCGGACTCCATCGTGGAGACCTGGCCGGTGGTCAGCGCGGCGACCTGGGCGGTGCCCAGCGCGCGGATCTGGCCGCTGGTCAGCGCGTTCAGGTCTTCGCTGGTCAGGCCGGCCACCTGGGCGGTGCTCAGCGCGTTGACCTGGGCGGTGCCCAGCGCGGCGACCTGGTCGGAGCCCAGGGCGTTGAGCTGGTCGGTGGTCAGCGAGCGCAGCGCCGCGGTGTTCAGGGCGCGGAGGTCGCCGGTCTCGATGGCGGCGATCTGGTCGGTGGTCAGGCCGGCGACCTGCTTGGTCGTCAGCGAGGCGACCTGCTGCGAGCTCAGGGCCACGATCGCGTCGGTGGCCAGGGCGCCGACTTGCGCCGAGCCCAGGGCCTGCAACTGGTTGGTGGTCAGCGCGGCGACGTCGGCCGACTCCATCGTGGCGATCTGGCCGGTGGTCAGCGCGGCGACCTGCTGCGTCGACAGGGCCCGGATCTGGCCGCTGGTCAGCGCGTTCAGGTCATCGGAGGACAGGTTGGAGATCTGGCCGGTCGACAGCGAGGCGACCTGCGCGGTCGTCAGCGCGGCGATCTGGTCGGAGCCCAGCGCGCCGAGCTGGTCGGTGCCCAGGGCGCGCAGCGCGGTCGTGGACAGCGCCTTCACGTCGGCCGTCTCCAGGGCGGCCATCTGGTCGGTCGTCAGGCCGGCGACCTGCTTGCTGCTCAGGGCGCCGACCTGCTGCGAGGTCAGCGCGGCGATGTTCTCGGTCGACAGGGCGCCGATCTGGGCCGAGCCCAGCGCGCCGACCTGCTGCGTCGTCAGGGCCTGCACGTCGGCGCTTTCCATGCCGGCGAGCTGGCCGGTGGTCAGCGCGGCGACCTGCGCGGTGCCCAGGGCGCGGATCTGGGCCGAGCCCAGCGCGTTCAGGTCGGCGCTGGACAGCGCCTGCACCTGGCCGGTGGACAGCGCGGCGACCTGCGCCGTGGTCAGCGCGGCGACCTGGTCGGAGGTCAGGGCGTCGACCTGGTCGGTGGTCAGCGCGCGGATCGCGGCGGTGCTCAGCGCTCGCACGTCGACGGTTTCGATGGCGCTGACCTGGTCGGTGGTCAGGCCGCCGACCTGCTTGGTGTTCAGCGGCGCGACCTGCTGCGAGCTCAGCGCGGCCACGTTCTCGGTGGACAGGGCGCCGACCTGGCCGGAGCTCAGCGCGGCGATCTGCTGCGTGGTCAGGGCCTGGACGTCGTCGCTGGTCATGGTCGAGACCTGGCCGGTCGTCAGCGCGGCGACCTGCTGCGTCGACAGCGCCTTGATCTGGCCGCTGGTCAGCGCGTTCAGGTCGTCGGAGGACAGGCTGGACACCTGGCCGGTGGACAGCGCGGCGACTTGCTGCGTGGTCAGCGCGGCGATCTGGTCGGAGCCCAGGGCGTCGAGCTGGGCGCTGGTCAGCGCGCGCAGGGCGGCGGTGCCGATGGCCTTGAGGTCGCCGGTCTCGATGGCGGCCATCTGGTCGGTGGTCAGGCCGCCGACCTGCTTGGTCGACAGCGCGCCGACCTGCTGCGAGGTCAGGGCGGCGACGTTCTCGGTCGACAGCGCGGCAATCTGGTCGGAGCTCAGCGCCTGGACCTGCTGCGAGGACAGCGCCTGCACGTCCTCGCTGGTCATGTTGGCGATCTGGCCGGTGCTCAGCGCGGCGATCTGGGCGGTGCCCAGGGCGCGGATCTGGGCCGAGCCCAACGCGTTCAGGTCATCCGAGGACATCGCCTGGACCTGGCCGGTCGTCAGCGCGGCGATCTGCTGCGTCGACAGGGCGGCGACCTGCGCCGAGCCCAGCGCGTCGAACTGGTCGGTCGTCAGCGAGCGGATCGCGGCCGTGGACAGGGCGCGCAGGTCGGCCGTCTCGATGGCGGCCATCTGGTCGGTGGTCAGGCCGGCGATTTGCTTGGTGGACAGCGCGGCGACCTGCTGCGAGGTCAGCGCGACGATGCTGTCGGTGGACAGGGCGCCCAGTTGGCCGGAGCTCAGCGCGCCGACTTGCTGGGTGGTCAGCGCCTGCACGTCGGCGCTTTCCATGGTGGAGACCTGGCCGGTGGTGAGCGCGGCGACCTGCGCCGTGCCCAGGGCGCGGATCTGGGCCGAGCCCAGCGCGTTCAGGTCGTCGGACGCCATGGCCTGCACCTGACCGGTGGTCAGCGCGGCGATCTGGGCGGTGGACAGCGCGGCGACCTGGTCGGAGCCCAGGGCGTCGAACTGAGCGGTCGTCAGCGAACGGATCGCGGCCGTGGACATGGCGCGCAGGTCACCCGACTCGATGGCGGCCATCTGGTCGGTGGTCAGGCCGGCGATCTGCTTGGTGGACAGCGCCGCGACCTGCTGCGAGGTCAGCGCCACGATGTTGTCGGTGGACAGCGCGCCGACCTGGCCGGAGCTCAGGGCCTGGACTTGCTGGGTGGTCAGCGCCTGCACGTCGGCGCTTTCCATGCCGGCGACCTGGCCGGTGGTGAGCGCGGCGACCTGCGCCGTGCCCAGGGCGCGGATCTGGGCCGAGCCCAGCGCGTTCAGGTCGTCCGAGGACATGGCGCCGACCTGGCCGGTGGTCAGGGCGGAGATCTGCTGGGTGGACAGCGCGGCGACCTGGTCGGAACCGAGGGCGTCGAACTGGTCGGTGCTGAGCGCGCGGATGGCGCTGGTCGAGAGGGCGCGCAGGTCGGCGGTCTCGATGGCGGCCATCTGGTCGGTCGACAGGCCGGCCAGTTGCTTGGACGTCATGGTGGCCATCTGGCCGGAGGTCAGCGCGACGATGGCTTCGGTCGACAGCGCGGCGACTTGCGCCGAGCTCAGGGCGGCGACCTGGCCGGTGGTCAGGGCCTGCACGTCGGCGCTTTCCATGCCGGCGACCTGGGCGGTCGACAGCGCGGCGACCTGGGCGGTGCCCAGGGCACGGATCTGGCTGCTGTTGAAGGCGTTGAGCTCGTCGGTGGACAACGTGGCGACCTGGCCGGTCGTCAGCGAGGCCACTTGCGCCGAGGTCAGCGCCGACACCTGGTCGGAGTTCAGCGCCTGGAACTGGTCGGTGCCCAGCGCGCGCAGGGTGGCGGTGGACAGCGCCTTCATGTCGTCGGAGCTGATCGCCGCCATCTGGTCGGTGGTCAGGCCCTTGACCTGCGCGGAGGTCAGGGCGCCGACCTGGCCGGAGCTCAGCGCCTCGATCGAGTCGGTGCTCAGGGCGCCGAGCTGGCTGGAGCTCAGCGCGCGGACCTGCGCGGTCGACAGGGCCTGGACGTCGGCGCTGCCGACGCCGGCGAGCTGGTCGGTCGTCAGGGCGGCGATCTGCTGGGTCGTGATGGCACGGACCTGGTCGGTGTTCAGCGCGGCGAGTTCATCGCTGGACAGCTGGCGGATCTGCGCCGTGGTCAGCGCGTTGATCTGCGCGGTCGTGAGCGCGGCGATCTGGTCGGAGTTCAGCGCGGCGATCTGGCTGGTGCCCAGCGCCTGCACGGCGGCGGTGCTCAGCGAGTGCACGGCGTCGGAGCTCAGCGCGGCGGCCTGGCTGGAGTTCAGGGCGGCGGCCTGCGCGCTGGACAGCGCGGCGGCCTGCTGGGTCTGCAAAGCGGCGACGCCCTCGGTGGAGAGGGCGGCGACTTGTTGGGAGTTCAGGGCCTTGATCTGGTTGGTGTTCAAGGCCTGCAGATCGTCGGAGGCCAGGGTGCTGATCAGGCTGGTGGACAGCGCGGCGACCTGGTTGGTGCTCAGCGCCCGGATCTGGTCGGAGGCCAGCGCGTTCAGGTCGTCCGACTCCAGGTTGCGGACCTGCTGCGTGGTCATCGCGCCGACCTGGCGGGTCGTCATCGCGCCGAACTGGTCCGAGCCCAGGGAATTGAGCTGCGCCGTCGTGAAGGTCTGGATGGCCGCGGTGCTCAGCGCCCGCAGGTCGTCCGACTCGATCGCGGCGATGTTGGAAGTCGTGAAGAACGACACCGCCTTGGTCCCGAGCGTCGCGAATTGCGCTGTCGTCAGGGCCTGGAACTGGTCGGTGGTGAACGCCGCCCAATCTTCGCTGGTCAGTCGGGCCAGCGTCGTCGACGTCAGGGCGGCGATCTGAGCGGTAGTCAGGTTTGTAATCAGCGATGCCATCTTGGAACTCCGTGGACCTATGGGGCGGTTGCGCCATAGGCGCGTGATGTGGTTCAGCTTCTCGGGAGGCACCCGGCCTCCCGGCTGCCGTCATTCGGTTTTCGGACGCGGAATGACAAACTTGAGCTAGCCCAGAAATGGTATGGGTGAGTCCGTTAACGTGAACCCAACAAAAGGGCAGGGAGTCGGCCTCAGTTCACGGTTACAGAACGCGCGTAAGCCCCCGGATGCGGGGGGCGATTGCTTGCCGAGGCAAGTAATTTTGGGGTCGTCATCGAACGGTCGTTCGCGCGTCACCGCCCGGACTTCCCTTGTTCATCGGCACTTCACGGCACCGGCTTCAACGCGGCGCGCGTCGGGGCGGGCGGCGATGGGCGGCGGCCTGCCTGAAACGCGATGTAAGCGCAGTTACGGGGGCGCTTGTCGAAACCGGGCCGGATTCCCTGGGCCAAGGGCTGGAGGGGGGGCTTCCGTCACTGTCGTGACATTTTCACGAGGGGTTATCGGCGGGTTATGGGTGCAGGTTTATGTCATTGCCTGAATATTCAGGAATGAGGCTGCTCCACCCCGGTGGCCGGGCCGCCGGTCGGCGGGCGGGGGGGGCGTCCGCCGCTATGATCCGGCGCTTCCAGGAGTCCCCCATGTCGAACGAACAAAAGGTCCCCTCCGCCGCGCCGTCCGCCACAAGCGGGACGACGACTCCGAGCCCCCAGGGTGCCGAGTTTGCGCAGGCGACGCTGGAGCAGTGGCACAAGGCGGCGGCCAGGTCCGCCCCCGGCGGCGACCCCGCCGCGCTGAACTGGCACACGCCCGAGGGCTTGATCGTCAAGCCGCTGTACACCGCCGCGGACACCCGCGACCTGCCGCACGCGGACACGCTGCCGGGTTTCGAGCCCTTCCTGCGCGGGCCGCAGGCCACGATGTACGCCGTCCGGCCGTGGACGATCCGGCAGTACGCCGGTTTCTCCACCGCCGAGGAAAGCAATGCCTTCTATAGGAAGGCGCTGGCCGCCGGCGGGCAGGGCGTCTCGGTCGCCTTCGACCTGGCCACCCACCGCGGTTATGACTCCGACCACCCGCGCGTGACCGGCGACGTCGGCAAGGCCGGCGTGGCGATCGACTCGGTCGAGGACATGAAGATCCTGTTCGACGGCATTCCGCTGGACAAGGTCTCGGTGTCGATGACGATGAACGGCGCGGTGCTGCCGGTGCTGGCCGGTTACGTGGTCGCGGCCGAGGAGCAGGGCGTCCCGCAGGACAAGCTGAGCGGAACCATCCAGAACGACATCCTCAAGGAGTTCATGGTCCGCAACACCTACATCTACCCGCCGGAGCCGTCGATGAAGATCATCGGCGACATCATCGAGTACACCGCGGCCCACATGCCCAAGTTCAACTCGATCTCGATCAGCGGGTATCACATGCAGGAGGCGGGCGCGAACCAGGCGCTGGAGCTGGCCTTCACGCTGGCGGACGGTAAGGAGTACGTGCGGACCGCGACGGCCAAGGGCATGGACGTCGACGACTTCGCCGGCCGGTTGTCCTTCTTCTGGGCGGTCGGCATGAACTTCTATCTGGAGATCGCCAAGATGCGGGCCGCGCGGCTGCTCTGGTGCCGGATCATGAAGGGCTTCGACGCCAGGAACCCCAAGAGCCTGATGCTGCGCACGCACAGCCAGACCTCGGGCTGGAGCCTGACCGAGCAGGACCCCTACAACAACGTCGTGCGCACCACCATCGAGGCGATGGCGGCGGTGTTCGGCGGGACGCAGTCGCTGCATACCAATTCGCTGGACGAGGCGATCGCGCTGCCGACCGAGTTCAGCGCCCGCATCGCCCGCAACACCCAGCTGATCATCCAGGAAGAGACCCACATCACGAACGTGATCGACCCGTGGGCGGGGAGCTACCTGATGGAGTCGCTGACCCACGACATGGCCGAGAAGGCCTGGTCCATCATCGAGGAAGTGGACGCCATGGGCGGCATGACCAAGGCGGTGGACTCCGGCTGGGCCAAGCTCAAGATCGAGGCCAGCGCGGCGGAGAAGCAGGCGCGCATCGACAGCGGCAAGGACGTGATCGTCGGCGTCAACAAGTACCGGCTGGCCAAGGAAGACCCGGTGGACATCCTGGAGGTGGACAACGTCCGCGTCCGGGACAGCCAGATCGAGCGGCTGAAGGCGATCAAGGCGAGCCGCGACGCGGCCGCCGTGCAGGCCGCGCTGGCGGCGCTGACCGAGGCGGCCCGCTCCGGCCAGGGCAACCTGCTGGACCTGAGCATCCGCGCGATCCGGCTGCGGGCCACGGTGGGCGAGGTGTCGGACGCGCTGGAGGCGGTCTTCGGCCGGCACCGCGCCGACACGCAGAAGGTCACCGGGGTGTACGCCGCGGCCTATGACTCGGCCGAGGGTTGGGCCCGGCTGCAGGACGAGATCGCGGCCTTCGCCGAGGACCAGGGCCGCCGGCCGCGCGTGATGATCGCCAAGCTGGGCCAGGACGGGCACGACCGCGGCGCCAAGGTGGTCGCGACGGCCTACGCGGACCTGGGCTTCGACGTCGACATGGGCCCGCTGTTCCAGACGCCCGAGGAGTGCGCCCGCCAGGCCATCGAGAACGACGTGCACGCCGTCGGCGTGTCCACGCTGGCGGCCGGCCACAAGACGCTGGTGCCGGCGATCATTCAGGCGCTGAAGGACCAGGGCGCGGACGACATCGTCGTCTTCGTCGGCGGCGTGATCCCGGCGCAGGACTACGACTTCCTCTACGAGGCCGGCGTCAAGGGCATCTACGGGCCCGGCACGCCCATCCCCGCGAGCGCGAAGGACGTGCTGGAGCAGATCCGCCTGACCGTCGCGGCGTGACGGGCGTGGCGCCAGATTCGCACCCGCTGGCGGCGCCGTTGCTGGGCGCGCCGGGGCCGGCCCAGCGCCGCGCGATCGCCAAGGCGATCACGCTGCTGGAATCGACCCGCGCCGACCACCGCGCGCAGGCCGATGCGCTGCTGACCGAGCTGCTGCCCCGCACCGGGCGCTCGCTGCGGCTGGGCATCTCCGGCGTGCCGGGGGTCGGCAAGAGCACCTTCATCGAGGCGCTGGGGCTGATGCTGATCGAGCGCGGGCATCGCGTCGCGGTGCTGGCGGTGGACCCGTCGAGCTCGGTCTCGGGCGGCTCCATCCTGGGCGACAAAACCCGCATGGAGCGGCTGTCCATGGACGAGCGCGCCTACATCCGCCCCAGCCCGTCCAGCGGCACGCTGGGCGGCGTGGCCGAGAAGACCCGCGAGGCGATGCTGGTCTGCGAGGCCGCCGGCCACGACATCGTCATCGTCGAGACCGTCGGCGTCGGCCAGAGCGAGACGGCGGTGGCGGGCATGACCGACATGTACTGCCTGCTGCAGCTGCCCAACGCCGGCGACGACCTGCAGGCGATCAAGAAGGGCGTGATGGAGCTGGCCGACCTGGTCGTCATCAACAAGGCCGACCTGGACGATGCCGCGGCGACGCGGGCGCAAGCGCAGATCACGTCGTCGCTGCGGCTGTATGGCCTGCATGCGCGCCCCGAGCACGACCGGCGCCCGCCCGGCGCGTCGGAGCTGCCGCCCGGGCATGCGCCGACGGCGGGCACCGCCGTGGCGGCTGCCGTGGGCGGGGGGCATCGCGAGCATGGCGGGGCGGCCTGGCAGCCGCGCGTGATGCGGATGTCCGCGCTCAAGCTGGCCGGTATCGACGCGTTCTGGAACGCCGTCAGCGAATTCAAGGCATTGCAGCAGTCCAATGGCGGCTTCGACGAGAAGCGCCGGCATCAGGCGCTGGCCTGGATGTGGGAACGCATCCAGGCCGGGCTGAAGCAGCAGTTCAAGGCGGCGCCGGCCGTGCGCGCGGCGCTGGCGGAGACGACGGCGCGGGTGCTGGACGGGCGGCTCGCGGCGTCGACGGCGGCGCGCGAGCTGCTGACGAAGTTTTCCGGAGACAAGGATCAGCGCGGATCCGTCGACGCGGGCGGCGAGCCCGGCGTCGAGGCCCGCGCCGATCCGTCGCATCAAGATCGAGATCAAGAGGACCAGAAGGACCGACCCCATGCATGACATTCAACAGATGCTCGAGGACAAGCGCGAGCAGGCGCGCCAGGGCGGCGGCGAGAAGCGCATCGCGGCGCAGCACGCCAAGGGCAAGTTGACCGCACGCGAGCGGCTGGACCTGCTCTTCGACGACGGCACCTTCGAGGAATGGGACATGTTCGTCGAGCACCGCTGTGTCGACTTCGGCATGGCGGACAACAAGGTGCCGGGCGACGGCGTGGTGATCGGCTACGGGATGATCAACGGCCGGCTGGCCTTCGCCTACAGCCAGGACTTCACCGTCTTCGGCGGCGCGCTGTCCGAGGCGCACGCCGAGAAGATCTGCAAGGTGATGGACCAGGCGATGAAGGTCGGCGCGCCGGTGATCGGCCTGAACGACTCGGGCGGCGCGCGCATCCAGGAGGGCGTGGCCTCGCTGGGCGGTTATGCCGAGGTCTTCCAGCGCAACGTCATGGCCTCGGGCGTGATCCCGCAGATCAGCATGATCATGGGGCCGTGCGCCGGCGGCGCGGTGTACTCGCCAGCGATGACCGACTTCATCTTCATGGTCAAGGACAGCAGCTACATGTTCGTCACCGGCCCCGAGGTGGTGAAGACGGTGACGCACGAGGAGGTGACCGCCGAGGAACTGGGCGGCGCGTCCACCCATACCGGCAAGAGCGGCGTGGCGGACCTGTCCTTCGAGAACGACGTCGAGGCCATCCTGATGCTGCGGCGCTTCTACAACTACCTGCCGCTCAACAACCGCGAGAAGGCGCCGTGCCGCCCCAGCGGCGACCCGGGCGCGCGGCTGGACTTCTCGCTGGACACGCTGGTGCCGGAGAACCCCAACAAGCCCTACGACATGAAGGAGCTGATCCTGAAGGTCGTCGACGACGGCGACTTCTTCGAGCTGCAGCCCGATTACGCGAAGAACATCCTCACCGGCTTCGCGCGCATGGAGGGCCAGACGGTGGGCATCGTGGCCAACCAGCCGCTGGTGCTGGCCGGTTGCCTGGACATCAAGAGCAGCATCAAGGCGGCGCGGTTCGTGCGGTTCTGCGATGCGTTCAGCATCCCGGTGATCACCTTCGTCGACGTGCCGGGCTTCATGCCGGGCACCAGCCAGGAGTACGGCGGCATCATCAAGCACGGCGCCAAGCTGCTCTACGCCTATGCGGAGTGCACGGTGCCCAAGGTGACCGTGATCACGCGCAAGGCCTACGGCGGCGCGTACGACGTGATGAGCTCCAAGCACCTGCGCGGCGACGTCAACTTCGCCTGGCCCAACGCGGAGATCGCGGTGATGGGCGCCAAGGGCGCGGTCGAGATCATCTTCCGCGAGGACAAGAACGATCCGGCCAAGCTCGCCGCGCGCGAGGCCGAGTACAAGGCCCGCTTCGCCAACCCCTTCGTGGCCGGCGCGCGCGGCTTCATCGACGACGTCATCCAGCCGCACGAGACCCGCAAGCGCATCAGCCGCTCGCTGGCGATGCTCAAGGACAAGAAGCTCGAGAACCCGTGGCGCAAGCACGGGAACATTCCGCTGTGATCGCGGCCGGAGACATGGACATGTTCAAGAAGATCCTGATCGCCAACCGCGGCGGCGACGCGCGCGAAGCGTGCGGCGATTCAAATTGCATGGCGCGCGCAGCGCGTGCAGGCGATGTCGACGCGGGAGCACCCAATGTTTAAGAAGATCCTGATCGCGAACCGCGGCGAGATCGCCTGCCGGGTCATCAAGACCGCGAGGAAGATGGGCATCGCCACGGTGGCGGTGTATTCGGAGGCGGACAAGGACGCCCGCCACGTCGAGCTGGCCGACGAAGCCGTGCTGCTCGGCCCGGCGCCGTCGCGCGAGTCCTACCTGGTGGCCGACAAGATCATCGCCGCCGCCAAGGCCACGGGCGCCGAGGCCATCCACCCCGGTTACGGCTTCCTGTCCGAGAACGAGGACTTCGCGCGCCGCGTCGAGGAAGAGGGCCTGGTGTTCATCGGACCCAAGCATTACTCGATCGCGGCGATGGGCGACAAGATCGCCTCCAAGAAGCTCGCGAACGAGGCGCGCGTCAACACCATTCCCGGCCACAACGAGCCGATCCAGTCGCCCGACGAGGCCGTGGCCATCGCCAACCGCATCGGGTACCCGGTGATGATCAAGGCCAGCGCGGGCGGCGGCGGCAAGGGCCTGCGCGTCGCGTTCAACGACAAGGACTGCCACGACGGCTTCACCAGCTGCCGCAACGAGGCACGCGCCAGCTTCGGCGACGACCGCGTCTTCATGGAGAAATTCGTCGAGCAGCCGCGCCACATCGAGATCCAGGTGCTGGGCGACGCGCAAGGCGAGGTCGTCTACCTGTGGGAGCGCGAGTGCTCGATCCAGCGCCGTCACCAGAAGGTGATCGAGGAGGCGCCGTCCCCGTTCATCAGCGAGGCCACGCGCCGCGCGATGGGCGAGCAGGCGGTCGCGCTGGCCAAGGCGGTGCGGTACCAGAGCGCCGGCACGGTGGAGTTCGTCGTCGGCAAGGACCAGTCGTTCTATTTCCTGGAGATGAACACGCGGCTGCAGGTCGAGCACCCGGTCACCGAGTGCATCACCGGGCTGGACCTGGTCGAGCTGATGATCCGCGTCGCGGCGGGCCAACCGCTGCCGTTCAAGCAGGACGGCATCAAGCGCGACGGCTGGGCGATCGAGTGCCGTATCAATGCCGAGGACCCGTTCCGAAACTTCCTGCCGTCCACCGGCCGCCTGGTGAAGTACCAGCCGCCGGAAACGACGATGGAGGCGGCCGGCGGCGAGCGCTTCGGCGTGCGCGTGGACACCGGCGTGGACGAGGGCGGCGAGATCCCGATGTTCTACGACTCGATGATCGCCAAGCTGATCGTGCACGGCCGCGACCGCGCCGATGCGATCGCCAGGATGCGCGAGGCGCTGAACGGCTTCGTGATCCGGGGCATCTCCAGCAACATCCCGTTCCAGTCGGCGTTGCTGGCGCATCCGGACTTCCGCGCCGGGGACTTCAACACCGGCTTCATCGCGCAGCATTACAGCGGCGGTTTCCAGGCCGAGGATGTGCCGCACGACGATCCGGACTTCCTGGTCGCGCTGGCCGGCTTCATCCGCCGCAAGGCGCGCGAGCGCGAGGCCGGCATCACCGGCCAGCTGCGCGGCCACGAGGTCCGCATCGAGCACGACTACGTCGCCGTGGTCAACCACGGGCAGGGTGAATTCAGCCGCCATCCGCTCTACATCACCGAGTACGTCGGCGCCGCCGGCGAGGCGCTGATCATGGTGGGCGGCAGGGACGGCAAGCCGTACCGCATCGTCAGCGTCTCGCGGCTGAACGACACGCGCATCGTCGGCACCGTGAACGGCAAGCCCTTCGTCGCGCAGGCCGAGCGCGGCGCGCCGCGGGCGCCGCTGGCCTACCGCATCCAGCACGACGGCCGCGCGATCGAGGTCACGGTGCTGTCGCCGCGCGCGGCGGAGCTGCACGCGCTGATGCCCTACAAGGCGCCGCCGGACACCAGCAAGCAGTTGCTGTCACCGATGCCGGGCCTGCTGGTGCACATCGCCGCGCAGCCGGGTCAGAAGGTGCAGGCGGGCGAGCGCCTGGCGGTGATCGAGGCGATGAAGATGGAGAACATCCTCACCGCCAGCCAGGATGTGACGGTGGCCGAGGTGCTGGCCAGGACCGGCGAGAGCCTGGCGGTGGATCAGCCGATCCTGCGTTTCGAGTGAGGCGGGCGAGATGAGTGACATCGACACCAACGCGGCGCCTCTCGCGGGCGCCAAGCCCTATCGCATCCTGGGCATCCAGCAGATCGCGATCGGCGGCCCGGACAAGACCGCGCTGCGCAAGCTGTGGGTGGACGTGCTGGGCCTCACGGTGACGGGCAACTTCGTCTCCGAGCGCGAGAACGTCGACGAGGACATCTGCGCGATCGGCAGCGGCCCGCACACGGTGGAGGTCGACCTGATGCAGCCGCTGGACCCGGACAGGAAGCCGGCCGTGCACGCCACGCCGCTGAACCATGTCGGCCTGTGGGTCGACGACCTGCCCAAGGCGGTCGAGTGGATGACCGCCCACGGCGTGCGCTTCGCACCGGGCGGCATCCGCCAGGGCGCGGCCGGCCACGACATCTGCTTCATCCACCCCAAGAGCAACGACCAGTTCCCGATCGGCGGGGAAGGGGTGCTGATCGAGCTGGTGCAGGCGCCGGCCGAGGTGGTGAGGGTGTTGGGCGCGGTGGCGGCTCGCTGAGGCCCCGCCTGGGCCGCCGCTGGGGAATCGCCTCGGGCGGCGGCAGATCCGGCCAGGTCGGATCCTGGAAAGGCAACAGTGGTGCTGTGTCCAGCGCTTCCTTGAACAGCAGTTTTCCGCTGTTGTCAGGATTCCTTACATTCATCCACGAGGGTGCGCGATGCGAGGGAGTCGCCGTTCGCCACCGCGTCACGTAACTCATTGATGTGACATCGGAACCCTGGATCGAGGGGGCTCCGTTGGCTCAGGATTTGCAAGCGAGGGGGCGCAGTGGGAGGCGCCCCCGTCGACGGGGCGTTCAGATAAAGCAGATCCGGCACCGCCGACATGACCATGAACTTCGCGACCAAGCTCCTGTTTTCCGCCAGCCTCGCCTTCGCCTCGCTGAGCGCCTCGGCGGCCCTGAGCCCGACCTACGACAGCTTCGGCACCCTGGCGGGCGCCACTTTCGGCGGGACCGGCATTCCGAACAACGCGGTGGCGATCGATACCTTCACCGGCAAGAACCTGTTCGGCCAGAACACCGGCACGATCACGCTGGGCCTGACGGTCACCCCCCGCTACGGCAATCCGGCGGTGACGAACAACGGGCAGGGCGTGTTCAACGCCACCGCCGGCGTCGATCGCACCAGCGCCGGATCCATCCTCGACCAACTGGCGATGTGGAACATCGGCTACTACATCAGCGGCGCCACTTCGAGCAACTTCTACACCTACAAGCTGCTGCTGGACGTCGACCCGAGCAGCAACGAGAACTTCAAGACGCTCTACCTGAGCGCCAACACGCAGGACTCGATCAACATCGGCTCGTTCGTCAATGAGCTGCTGGGCGGCTATACCTTCGACCCGACCCGCACCGGCCAGTACAGCCTGATCCTGGAGGCGGTCCAGTTCGGCACGAACAACATCGTCGGCATGGCCTCGGTGCTGGTGAACGTGAACGCGGTGCCGGAACCCGGCTCGCTGGCCCTGGCCGGCCTGGCGCTGGCGGGTCTGGCGACTGTCGGCCGTCGCCGTCGGAAGGCGTGATCGCGCGAGTCTCCAGGTCGGCCCGGCGCCGACCCTGAGGCCGACTGGATCCAGCGGCCCGGGGCGAGAGTCCCGGGCTGTTTCGTTTCCGGCTTCCTCCGGCTTCCTCCAGCGTCCGCCCGAGTTGCGTCGAAGGACGTGTCGCCGCGCCTCAGCGGCGAACGACCTGCTGGCTGTTGAAGTCCACCGGCACGGAGGTGTGTTGATGGACGACGCGCCAGCGACCGTCGTGCTGGCGCAGGATGACGGACAGGCGGTTCTGCAGTGCCCGCAGCGGCATGCCGGCCTCGTCGAGCGCCGCGAACTCCAGGAGCGCCGAGCCTCCCGCGACCGCGCCGCCGTCGCGCCAGCTCTTCACGTCCGTCGCGGACAGGCGCACCCGCTCATCCCGAATGGCGTCGAACCAGTCCTTGACCAGGCTGGCCCAGGCGTCCCGGCCGTCATGCAGCCATTGGTCCCAGCTGTCGAAGACCTGCACGTCGGGCGCGTAGAGGTCGACCATGGCGTTCAGGTCACGGGCCAGGACCGCCGCGGCGTAGTCGCGGAGGAAGGCGTGGACGGGATCGTCGGACATGAGGGGCTCCTTCGTTGGCAGTGATGGTGTCCTGTCGACGGGCGAGGCCGGGGGATTTCGACAGGTCGCGATGGCAGGGCTCGTCAATGGCCGCCACGGGCCGACGCCATCACGCTTCCCGTTCGCGCGCCCAGAACTCCACGACGATGGTCATCACGATCCAGACCAGCAGGGTCGGCCGCACCTTGTCCGGCACCGCGCCCTGCTGGCGCAGCAGCAGGTCCATCACGTAGGGGAAGGTCCAGGCGTAGAACAGGGCCAGCGCCGCGTACATCACGCGGTGCCGGCTGGACGTGATGTACAGCACGGTGATGACCACCGAGGCCAGCGACAGCAGCAGGACGCCGAACTGCCACTCGCCGAGTTTCTCGGTGCCGGCCAGCACGAAGCCCAGCACCGCGCCAAAGAACATGTTCATGCCGTTGAGGTTGGCCTGGTACTCACCGGATGACATGCGGCCCAGGCCGGCGTGCCTGGGCAGGAATTTCAGCTTGGAAGACATCGGGTCCCTCGTGATGCGGAGGCTTGCTGGATCACGTCACCGCGACGTGGCCGGCCTCTCGAAGGGGGCGATGTTGCCACTTCTTGCCCAGCGCCCGGTGATCGGGCCGATCGGCGCCGAGTCGAGGTCGAATCGATGGCCGAAGAGGCCTTGCCCATGCGCGCCCAGGCCTCGTAGGCGCAGACCGACACCACGACGCGCGCTCGACCTGCACGTGGCCGCCGCCCGTCTCCCTACCATCGGTTCTGTGCAGTAAGCGCTTCCGCGAACCGCGCAGTAACCAACCGGAGATAGCCATGAACAAGGACCAAGTGAAGGGCGCCGTCAAGGACGCCGCTGGCAAGGTGCAGCAGAAGACTGGCGAGGTCATCGGCAGCAAGGAGCAGCAGGCCAAGGGCCTGGCCAAGCAGGTCGAGGGCAAGACCCAGAAGACCTTCGGCGACGCCAAGGAAGCCCTGAAGGACGCCGACAAGCGTTGAGCGTCTTCCCGATGCTGATCAAGCGCGGCTGGCCCGCGCTTTTTCTTGCCTGCATGGGCTGAGGCGGCCATGGAATTCCGCATCCGGATCTCCCAGCTGTCCAGGGTCGACGTGGCGCTGTTCGCGCGCATCGATGTCGCCCGCCCGGCGTCCGATCGGCGGCTGACGATCTATCGGCGCGATCCCGCGCTGGGCCCTGGCCCCACGTTGATCGTCGAAGCCTTCGAGCCGGAAGAGCCGAGCACCATCGACTTCGTGCTGAGCCAGTTCGACTCCGCCGTGGGCGACGACGTCTGACGCGATGTCTGACGCGAGCTCTGGCGGAACGTCGGGCGCGCAGCCTCCAGGCTGCGGCGCGTCAGGTGGCGCCGCCCGCGCGCGCCGTCTCCACGGAGCCGACCGGGTCGTCATCGTCGAGCGTGTCGGACGCTGGACCCGTCGATCCGTCCGTCCGCGCAGCGCCGCGCGCGTTGGGCGCCAGCGATGCGAGGCAGACCATCGCGGCACCGCCGAAGGCGAGCAGGTCCTCCACCGCGGCGACCGGCCAGTCGCGCCCCAGCGCGCGTGACGCCCGGGTGCGGATCGCATGGCCCACGTAGGTGGCCACGAACGAGCCCGCCGCCCCGGCCAGCGCCGCCGGCAGCGATCGTCCGCCCGCCAGCGCGGCGCCCGAGAGCGCGCCGCTGAGCACCCGCGCACCGACACCGCCCGGCATCGTGCGATCCGGCGTGTCGGGCAGCTTGTCGACGATGAGCTCGCCGATCGCCATCGGCGTGGTCACCGCGACTGCGCGCGTCGAGGCGAGGAAGGCCAGCGGCGACCCCTTCACGTCGATCCAGCCCAGCCGCGCGGCCCAGCTCACGACGGCGATCGGCGCGCTGGTGCGCGGGCCCGCGGTCGCGCCGAGCATGAAGGCGTGCAGCAGCGTTTGCCGCGAAGCCGGTTGCGCGGGCGGCTCGCGCCTGATCGGCGCCTCCCGGATCGCGGCTTCCTGGACGATCTCCACCCCGGCCTTCACCCGTCCGAGGAAGCGGCGGAAGAACTGCCGCGCCACTTCGGTGGCGGTGCCGAAGATGAGGTGAGAGGCATAGGAGTAGGGGTGCGACACCACCGGCGCGCGCCAGACTGGATCGCCAAAGCGGAAGGCGGGCACCAGGGTCTCGTCGACGAGCGTGGCGGCCACCACGCCGAACGCCGCGCCCCGTCCGGCCGTGACGCTCGGCGCCCGCTCCGCCGCGGCGCCGTAGACGCCACCGACCAGCGCGCCCATGCCGTTGTGGACCGCTTCGCCGGCCGCGGCACGTTTGCCGTAAGGGAGCGAGCGACCGGCCAGGCGGGTCAATCGATCGGCGGCTTTCTCGGTGGCGGGGGAGCCCTGGACGCCCGACGTGATGCCGCCGCGCGCCAGCAGCGCCTGGAAACCGGTCATGGCCACGGCGCCGACCAGGCCTGCCGCCAGCCCGGAGGCGATGCCCAGGAGCAGATGGCCGTCCTGGACGCCGTCGCCCTCATCGTGGTCGTGGATGTGCATGCGGGTTCTCGCGGTGGTTTTCCGCGCGTGGCCTTCATCGGCCACGCGCGGAACGTGTGGGGATGCCGGCTCGACGGCCGGCGCATCCCCCTTCGGCAAGCCTCATGCCTCCCAGGGGCCGTGGTTGCGCGGGGGTTGGCGAGCGCCTTCGCGCTGGCGGCCGGGCGAGGGACGTCCGTCGAGAGGAGTGGTTGCGTGTAAACTCCCGGCCTTCACCGTATTTCCGACGCTGCTCCAAGCTCGTGGCCCCGTGGCCGGAGTCTGGCGAGTCTGTGACTTCGGGTTGGTGTCACCTCAGTTCATTCATTCCGGAGCCAACATGGGCAACAAGATCATCACCGAAGCCGACCGTCGCGCTTCCCCCCGTCCCGTCGCCCCGAAGGGCGTGACCGTCACGTCCTCGCGCGGCCAGAAGAGCAGCCTGGAGCGTGGCTCGCACACGCGCAGCAAGAAGAACCCGGGCAAGCGTCCGCATTCGGGTTGAGGTCGCGGGGAGCAAGACCCCATCGACCGAACGACAGGCCCACGCCCACCGGCGGGGCCTGTTTTGCTTTGGAGGCGCGCCCGGCCGACGGGCGCCGCTCTCCACCTCCCTCAGCCTCCCGCTGCTCGATCAATCGCCATGATCCGCATCAACGAACTCCGCCTGCCCCTGGACCATCCCGAGGAGGCGCTGCGCGCCGCCGTCGTCGGCCGACTCGGCATCGACGATGCGCAGCTGCAATCCTTCACCGTCTTCAAGCGCAGCTATGACGCGCGCAAGAAGAGCGCGATGGTGCTGATCTACAGCGTCGACTGCGACATCGGCGACGCCGCCGCCGAGGCCTCGTTGCTTGCACGCCTGAGCGGCGACACCCACGTCAAGCCGTCGCCCGACACGGCCTACCGCTTCGTCGGCCACGCGCCGGTCGATTTCTTCGCGGGCGAGCGCCCCCGGCCCGTCGTCATCGGCTTCGGCCCCTGCGGCATCTTCGCGGCGCTGATCCTGGCCCAGATGGGCCTGCGGCCCATCGTGCTGGAGCGCGGCAAGGAAGTGCGCGAGCGCACCAAGGACACCTGGGGTCTGTGGCGCGAGAGCCGGCTCGATCCGGAGTCGAACGTGCAGTTCGGCGAGGGCGGGGCGGGAACCTTCTCCGACGGCAAGCTGTACAGCCAGATCTCCGATCCGCGCTTCCTGACGCGCAAGGTGCTGACCGAGTTCGTCAAGGCCGGCGCGCCGGAGGAGATCCTCTACGTCAGCAAGCCGCACATTGGGACCTTCCGCCTGGTGAGCATGGTGATCAAAATCCGCGCCGAGATCGAACGGCTGGGTGGCGAGATCCGCTTCCAACAGAAGGTCACCGACCTGCTCATCGAGCCGGGGCCGGACGGCCAGCGCCACGTGCGCGGCGTGACGCTCGAATCCGGCGAGGCGCTGCGCGCGGACCACGTCGTGATCGCGCTGGGCCACAGCGCGCGGGATACCTTCACGATGCTGCACGAGCGCGGCGTGCACATGGAGGCCAAGCCGTTCTCGATCGGCTACCGGATCGAGCATCCGCAGTCGATCATCGACAAGGCGCGCTTCGGCCCCAACGCCGGTCATCCGATCCTGGGCGCGGCGGACTACAAGCTGGTCCACCACGCCAGGAACGGGCGCTCGGTCTACAGCTTCTGCATGTGCCCGGGCGGCACGGTGGTGGCGGCGACGTCGGAGCCCCATCGCGTCGTCACCAACGGCATGAGCCAGTACTCGCGCGAGGAGCGCAACGCCAATGCCGGCATCGTTGTCGGCATCACGCCCGAGGACTATCGCCAGGACGGCAAGACCGACGGCAGCGCGGTCAATCCGCTCGACGGCATGGCGTTTCAGCGCATCTGGGAGTCGCGGGCGTACGAGCTCGGAGAAGGCGACTACCGCGCCCCGGGCGCGCTGGTCGGCGACTTCATCAAGCGCCAGCGCAGCACCGCGCTGGGCGGGGTCGAGCCGAGCTACAAGCCCGGTGTCACGATGACCGACCTTCAGCAGAAGGGACTGGGCAGCCTGCCGGGTTACGCGCTGGACGCGATCCGCGAGGCGCTGCCAGCCTTCGAGCGGCAGATCCGCGGCTTCTCGATGGCCGACGCCGTGCTGACCGGCGTGGAGACGCGGACCTCGTCGCCCCTGCGGGTCACGCGTGGCAAGGACTATCAGAGCCTCAATGTCCGCGGGCTGTTCCCGGCGGGTGAGGGCGCTGGCTACGCAGGCGGGATCATGTCCGCCGGGGTGGACGGCATCGAGGTGGCGGAGGCGCTGGCGAAAGCGTTGCTCGGGGTCAAGGACTGACCCTTTGCTCGGTTGTCGCCTGGTATGGGCTTCGCTACTTCGGCGGCTGAGCAACGGCCGAAGGAAGCCCGGGGCCCCGGGTCGTCAGACAAAATTCCTCCCCGGGGCCCCGGGCTCCCTTCGGCCGCGAATCACCGAGACTTTTCGGGGCGTGGCGATCCGTGGGGGCGGGTGTTGGGCGTCGCAGGGGCTGGGTACTTCGGTCGTCCAGCGACGGCCGAAGGAAGCCCGGGGCCCCGGGTCGTCAGACAAAATTCCTCCCCGAGGCCCCGGGCTCCCTTCGGCCGCGAATCACCGAGACTTTTTGGAGCGTGGTGATTCGTGGGTGGTTGGCGATCGCTTTATAGCGCCTGCCAGAGGATGCCCGCGGAGCCTGCCCCCGTCGGGGTCCAGCCTGCGCCCACCCACGCGGTGTGGTTCTGCAGGCAGCGGTACTGCCTGCCCTGGTAGGTCACCACCTGGCCGGTCGTGTAGGTCGTGCCTTCGGCCCAGGCCGGCGCGCCGGGCGTGGTCGGCGGCGTGCTCGGCAGGATGACGTCCAAGGCGTAGCTCGCGCCGGAGTTGGCGTTCTGCAGATAGACGTCCATCACGGTGACCCCGCTTGGGACCACGACGTTGCCCCCCTGCAGCGCGCCCACCTTCACATAGGCCGAGGTCTGGTTGACCTTGGTCGCGATCTGGCCGAGCCACCCGGCCTTGGGCGCCGCGGCGCTCAGCGTCACGACGATGGACTCCAGGTCGGCGCCCGCGCCGTTGAAAACCCGCAGCTTCACCTGGCTGCCGGTGGGCAGATCCTGCGCCGCCGAGACCTGCCCGATCTGCTTGAGCCCCGTGGGCGTGCCGGGCGGCGTCGTGCCGCCACCGCCGAAGTCGACGTCGGAGCAGGCGTAGAACGCCTCCGTGCTGTCCGCCCGCTGCCAAGCCGAGAACAGCACGTGCTTGCCGGTCCGCTTGGGCAGGCTCAGCTTCATCGTGTAGGTCTTGTTGGTGGTGACGATCTGGTCCGGGCCCAGTTGCTGCACCTGCTCCAGGTCCGACCAGCGCAGCGGCGACGTGGTCGGATTCCAGCCATCCCGCGTCAGGAAGAAGGTCCAGTTCAGCGAGCGGTGCGGCGCGGTGGCGTTGTAGCGGTACTCGTACTTGCCGTCCGCGCCCGGGGAGTAGGCCGTCACCGGCCAATCCGCCCGCGCCAGGTCGAAGCCCTTGAACTTCTCCTGGCCACCGGCGCAGATCTTGAGGTCGGGCACCACCGCCGGATGGTTGCCGTTGGCGGCAGCCTGGTTGACGCCGTTCCAGTCGTAGATCGCCTGCTCGCCGCCATAGGCGATCGCGGCCTGGCAGGCCGGCAGCGACGGGTTCTTGAAGCAGTTGTACTGGCGCGAGATCGGGAACTCGGGCGCGCCATGGGCGTGGGCGGCCGGGGCGAAGGCCGCGGAAAGCGCCGTCAGCGCCAGGGCGCCGGTCAGTCGGGCACGGTCATGCATCGATGTCTCCTTTTGATATGGAAGGGAATGGACGCCCGATGTGTGGCCCGACACAACACCAAAGCATGACCACCATAAGACCTGAAGAAGACCAAAGCAAGATGCCGTGCAGTAACCAAAAATCTCCAGCATTCGTGAGGAGCGAAGGGAGTATCATGAACGCCGGTAGTCTTGCTCTCTGAGCGAAGGCTAGAGTTCAACCCAGCCGCCGCCACGCCATGCGCCTCGACCTCACCACGCTCAATCTCGTGCTCGCGATCGAACAGACCCGATCCATCACCCGTGGGGCCGAGCGCGAACACCTGGCACTGGCCGCCGCCAGCAAGCGCATTTCCGACCTGGAGACGCGCCTGGGCGTGCAGCTCTTCGAGCGCCGCGCCCGGGGCGTCGAGCCGACCGAGGCTTGCCGCGCGCTGGTGCGCCACATCCGCTCGCTGCATGCGTCGCTGCATGCGCTGGAGAGCGAGGTCGTCGAGTTCGCCCGTGGCATCAAGGGCCACCTGCGCATCGCCGCCAACGCCGGCGCGATCGCCGAGGCGCTGCCGCCCGATCTGGCGGCGTTCTCGCAGGCCCATCCGCAGATCCGCATCAGCCTGGAGGACCAGACCAGCTCCGAGGTGCAGGCCGCCGTGGCCGAGGGGCGCGCCGATGTCGGCGTGTTCACGACGCCGCTGCTGGACAACCGGCTGCAGACCTGGTCTTACCGGACCGGCCGGCTGTCGGTGCTGGTGCCCGCGAAACACGAGCTGGCCGGGCGCGATGCCGTCAGCTTCGACGACCTGCTGGCGCATGACCTCGTCGGCCTGCACAGCGGCGCCGCGGCGCAGGAACTGATGATGCAGGAAGCCCTGGCCCGCGGCCGCACGCTCAAGGCGCGGCTGCAGGTGCGCGGCTTCGATGCGATCGCCCAGCTGGTCGAGGCCGGCATGGGCGTCGCGGTGCTGCCGGACGCCCCGGCGCGCCGCTTCGCGCAGGTTTTCGACGTGCGCCGCCTGACGCTGGAAGAGCCCTGGGCGCAGCGCGACTATGTTCTGGGCGTGGCGCGTCAGGAGCGCCTGCCCACGGTGGTGCAGCGCTTCGTCGACGCGCTGTGCCCGCCCAACCCGAAGTGATGGAGAGCTCCTCATGACCGCGATCACCGGTATCGCCGGCACCTCCGCCGGCACCCCCCGCACGCTCTACGACAAGCTCTGGGACGAGCATGTCGTGCACACCGAGGACGACGGCACCGCCGTCCTCTACATCGACCGCCACCTGGTGCACGAGGTCACCAGCCCGCAGGCCTTCGAGGGCCTGGACCTGGCCGGGCGCAAGGTCTGGCGCCTGTCGGCCAACCTGGCCGTCAGCGACCACAACGTGCCCACCACCGACCGCAGCGAGGGCATCGCCGATCCGGTGTCGCGCCTGCAGGTCGACACGCTGGACAAGAACTGCGACCACCACGGCATCACGCAGTTCAAGATGAGCGACAAGCGCCAGGGCATCGTGCACGTGATCGGCCCGGAGCAGGGCGCCACGCTGCCCGGCATGACCGTCGTCTGCGGCGACAGCCACACGTCCACGCACGGCGCCTTCGGCGCGCTGGCCCACGGCATCGGCACCTCCGAGGTCGAGCATGTGCTGGCCACGCAAACGCTGCTGGCCAAGAAGGCCAGGAACATGCTGGTGAAGGTGGAGGGCCGCTGCGCGCCCGGCGTCGGCGCCAAGGACATCGTGCTGGCCATCATCGGCCGCATCGGTACCGCCGGCGGCACCGGCTACACGATCGAGTTCGCCGGCGCCGCGATCCGCGCGCTGTCGATGGAAGGCCGCATGACGGTCTGCAACATGGCGATCGAGGCGGGCGCGCGCGCCGGCCTGATCGGCGTCGACGACACGACGGTGCAGTACGTCAAGGGCCGCCCGTTCACGCCCACCGGCCTGGAGTGGGAGCAGGCGGTGCGCTACTGGCGCACGCTGCACTCGGACCCGGGCGCGACGTTCGACCTGGTCGTGGAGCTCGACGCGGCGCAGATCCGCCCGCAGGTGACCTGGGGCACGTCGCCCGAGATGGTCCTGTCCATCGACGATCGCGTGCCCGATCCCGACAAGGAGAAGGACGCGGTCAAGCGCGGCGCGATCGAGCGCGCGCTGCAGTACATGGCGCTGGAGCCCAACAAGGCCATCGACGACATCCGCATCGACAAGGTCTTCATCGGCTCCTGCACCAACAGCCGCATCGAGGACATGCGCGAGGCCGCGGCGGTGGTGAAGCGCGTCGGCGGCCGCATCGCCAGCAACGTCAAGCTGGCGCTGGTGGTGCCGGGCTCAGGCCTGGTGAAGGCGCAGGCCGAGGCCGAGGGCCTGGACCAGATCTTCAAGGCCGCGGGCTTCGAATGGCGCGAGCCGGGCTGCTCGATGTGCCTGGCGATGAACGCCGACCGGCTGGAGCCGGGCGAGCGCTGCGCCTCCACCAGCAACCGCAATTTCGAGGGGCGCCAGGGCGCCGGCGGCCGCACCCATCTGGTCAGCCCGGCGATGGCCGCGGCGGCCGCGATGGAAGGCCATTTCGTCGACGTGCGCCGCATCGCCTGAGACCCGGGAGCAAGACATGGACAAGTTCACCGTGCACAAGGGCCTCGTGGCCCCGATGGATCGCGAGAACGTCGACACCGACGCGATCATCCCCAAGCAATTCCTCAAGTCGATCAAGCGCAGCGGCTTCGGCCCGAATCTCTTCGACGAGTGGCGCTACCTGGACCACGGCGAGCCGGGCCAGGATCCGGCCAGCCGCAAGCCCAACCCGGACTTCGTGCTCAACCAGCCGCGTTACCAGGGCGCCTCGGTGCTGATCGCGCGCGGCAACTTCGGGTGCGGCTCCAGCCGCGAGCACGCGCCCTGGGCGCTGCAGCAATACGGCTTCCGCGCGCTGATCGCGCCGAGCTTCGCCGACATCTTCTTCAACAACACCTTCAAGAACGGCGTGCTGCCCATCGTGTTGCCCGAGCACCAGGTGGCACGGCTGTTCGACGAGGTCTTCGCCTTCCCGGGCTATCAGCTGACGGTCGACCTGGAGCGCCAGGTGGTGGTCAAGCCGGACGGCGAGGAACTGCCCTTCGACGTCCAGCCGTTCCGCAAGTTCTGCCTGCTCAACGGCTTCGACGACATCGGCCTGACGCTGCGCCACGCCGAGAAGATCAAGGCCTTCGAGGCCGAACGCATCGCCACCAAGCCGTGGCTGAACAACCGAATTTCGCGCTGACCGCGGCGCGCTGAAGGAAGCTCATGAAGATCGCAGTCCTGCCGGGCGACGGCATCGGCACCGAAATCGTCGCGGAGGCCGTCAAGGTCCTGCAAGTCCTGGACCTGTCGCTGGAGATGGAATCCGCGCCGGTCGGCGGCGCGGCCTACGAGGCCGCCGGCCACCCGTTGCCCGAGGCGACGCTGAAGCTGGCGCAGGACGCTGACGCGGTGCTGTTCGGCGCCGTCGGCGATTGGAAATACGACAAGCTGGAACGCGCGCTGCGTCCCGAGCAGGCCATCCTGGGCCTGCGCAAGGCGCTGGGGCTGTTCGCCAACCTGCGCCCGGCGATCTGCTACGAGCAGTTGACGCACGCGTCCAGCCTGAAGCCGGAGCTGGTCGCGGGCCTGGACATCCTGATCATCCGCGAGCTGACCGGCGACATCTACTTCGGCCAGCCCCGCGGCCGCCGCACCGCCGTCGACGGCCACTTCCCCGGCGCCGAGGAAGCCTTCGACACGATGCGCTACTCGCGCCCCGAGATCGAACGCATCGCCCACGTCGCCTTCCAGGCCGCCCGCAAGCGCGGCAGGAAGGTCACCAGCGTCGACAAGGCCAACGTGCTGGAGACCTTCCAGTTCTGGAAGGACGTCGTGACCGAGGTGCACGCCCAGTACCCGGACGTCAAGCTCGACCACATGTACGTCGACAACGCCGCGATGCAGCTGGTGAAGGCGCCCAAGAAGTTCGACGTGGTCGTCACCGGCAACATGTTCGGCGACATCCTGTCGGACGAAGCGGCGATGCTGACGGGCTCCATCGGCATGTTGCCCAGTGCCTCGTTGGACAAGAACAACAAAGGTCTGTACGAACCGAGCCATGGCAGCGCGCCGGATATCGCAGGAAAGGGGATTGCCAATCCGCTGGCTACAATCCTGTCCGCTGCCATGATGCTCAAGTTCTCCCTCAACCAGCCCGAAGCCGCCGCTCGTATCGAGTCGGCGGTTCAAGCGGTGCTGGCCCAGGGTCTGCGTACCGCGGACATCTGGAGCGAGGGCACCCAGAAGGTGAGCACCCGCGAGATGGGTGATGCCGTCGTCGCCGCCATTGCGTCCAGCAAGGGCATGCCGTCGACCGTCACCACCACCACGACCAAAACCATCAAGAGCTAGTCCGCTCCGGTTCGTCTCGCCCCACCTCACAAACCCGGCGAAGCGAGCCGGGCAGGCTCCCAGGGTTGGTGACGGTGTTTGGGCGATGCCCGGCCAGCAGTGCCGGGCCAATTCAAGGAACGCAAATGACGACATTGGTTGGTTTGGTGGGCTGGCGCGGCATGGTCGGCTCGGTGCTGATGGACCGCATGGCCCAGGAGCGCGATTTCGATCTGATCGAGCCGCTGTTCTTCAGCACCTCGAACGCTGGCGGCAAGGCCCCGTCCTTCGCGAAGAACGAGACCGCGCTGCAGGACGCCTTCGACATCGAGCAGCTCAAGCGCTGCGACATCGTCATCACCTGCCAGGGCGGCGATTACACGAACGAGGTCTACCCCAAGCTCCGCGCCGCGGGCTGGAACGGCCACTGGATCGATGCCGCGTCCTCGCTGCGCATGGCCGACAACGCCGTGATCGTGCTGGACCCGGTCAACATGCCGGTCATCAAGAACGCCCTGGCCAAGGGCGGCAAGGACTGGATCGGCGGCAACTGCACCGTCAGCTGCATGCTGATGGGCGTGGGCGCGCTGTACAAGGCCGGCCTGGTCGAGTGGATGTCCACGCAGACCTACCAGGCCGCGTCCGGCGGCGGCGCGCAGCACATGCGCGAGCTGCTGACGCAGTACGGCTCGCTCAACGCCGAGGTGAAGTCGCTGCTGGACGATCCCCGGAGCGCCATCCTCGAGATCGACCGCAAGATCATCGCCAGGCAGCGCGGCTTCGCGCCCGAGGAAGTCGCCAACTTCGGCGTGCCGCTGGGCGGCTCGCTGATCCCGTGGATCGACAAGGACCTGGGCAACGGCATGTCGAAGGAAGAGTGGAAGGGCATGGCCGAGACCAACAAGATCCTCGGCCAGGGCGACGGCTTCGGCACCGCCGCGATCCCGGTGGACGGCTTCTGCGTCCGCATCGGCGCGATGCGCTGCCACTCCCAGGCGCTGACCTTCAAGCTGAAGAAGGACGTGCCCGTAACCGACATCGAGGCCATGATCGCCGCGGACAACGAATGGGCCAAAGTCGTGCCCAACACCCGTGAAGCCACGATCAAGGACCTGACGCCGGTCGCCGTCACCGGCACGCTGACCATCCCGGTCGGCCGCGTGCGCAAGCTCGCCATGGGGCCGGAGTACGTGGGCGCGTTCACCGTCGGCGACCAGCTCCTGTGGGGCGCGGCCGAGCCGCTGCGCCGCATGCTGAGGATCCTGCTGGATCGCTGATCCGCGGCCTGGCCTTCTCCCGCGACGGCGGACCTTCGGGTCCGCCGTTTTGTTTTTGACTACTTGTTCAGGGTATTGACGAAATCCCGGGGTCTTCGTCACTCGTTGCCTCCATGCGACAAGCTCGTAACTGCCTGTGAATCAAGGCTAGCTCATAGATGTTATTCAGGAGCTACCTCAGCAACAGAGCGTATATGCTTGCCACCGTTGTGATTTTCTGCCGCAGGCAGGGGCGGATCAGCCTCAAATGGGAAGGTTGCACAACAACAATAGGTCATGACAGGCGGACCCCGAACGCGGGGCCGCTTTGTTGCTTTGGGGGACGCCTTGAAAAAACATGCAAGCGCATATGCGCGATTTGCGCTGAGCCAGGTGGCGGCGGTCACCGCGTTGGGTCTGGCGGCGGGCTCCGCTTGGGGGTTGGGACTGGGCAAGCTGACCGTGCAGTCGGCGCTGGGCGAGACCCTGCGCGCCGAGATCGACGTCAGCAGCCTCACCACCGAGGAAGCGTCCTCGCTGAAGCTGCGCGTGGCGCCGCCCGAGTCCTACCGCAGTTCCGGCCTGGACTACAACGCCGTGCTCGCCAGCGCGCAAGTGCAGCTGGCCCGTCGCGCCGACGGCCGTCCCTACCTGCGTCTGACCAGCGATCGTGCCGTCCAGGAGCCGTTCGTCGACGTGATCCTGGAACTGAACTGGGCCAGCGGCCGCCTGACCCGCGAGTTCACGCTGCTGTTCGATCCGCCCAGCAACACGAACGTTGCCCGCGCGCCTGAGCCGACCACCTCGCCGGTGATCTCCGCCCCGGCGCCGGCCCCGGCGGCCCCCGCCGCGCCGGTGGCGCGCACGCAGCCGCCCGTGGCGTCCGCGCCGGTGCCAGCGCCTGCACCCGCGCCGGTCGCGCAGGCGCCGGCCCAGCCGCCCGCTCCGGCGGTGACGGCCCGCCCGCGTCCGACACCCGCGCCCGCGCCCGCCCCGGCGGCGACGCCGGCCACCGCCGCTTCCGAATACACCGTCAAGCCCGGCGACACGCTGTCGCGCATTGCCGCGCGCAGCCAGTCGCCCGGCGTGTCGCTGGACCAGATGCTGGTCGGGCTGTACCGCAGCAATCCGGACGCGTTCATCAACGAGAACATGAACCGGCTGAAGTCCGGCGCCGTGTTGTCGGTGCCGGGCAGCGACTCGGTCCAGAGCATCACGCCGCAAGAGGCGCGCCGCGTCATCCAGGCACAGAGCAGCGATTTCGGCGGTTACCGCCAGCGCCTGGCCGAGGCCGCGCCGACGCTCAAGCCCAAGGAAAACGAGCGCCAGGCCAAGGGCCAGGTGCAGGCCGCGGTGGAAGACCGCAAGCCGTCCGCCTCCCCGACGCCCGACAAGCTCACCCTGAGCAAGCCCACCACCACCGCCGCCGAGACCAAGGTCTCGAAGGAGACGGAGAAGAAGGACTCGGCCGCCCGCGTCGCGGAGCTGACCCGCAACGTCGAGGAGCTCAAGAAGCTCTCCGCCGCCGCGAAGCCGTCGGCGCCGGTCGCCGCCGCCCCAGCCCCCGCGCCGGCACCGACGCCCGCGCCGACGCCGACGCCGACGCCGGTGGTGCCGCCTCCGGTGACGGTCGCCGCGAACGTGCCGGCCGCGTCCACCACGGCAGCGTCCGCCGCCGCCGTGGCCGAGACCCCGGCCTCGCGTCCGGCCGCCGCGTCCGCGCCCAAGGTCGTTCCAGCGCAGCCCGAGGTGGAGGAGCCCAGCTTCCTCGACTCGTTGTCCGACTACCTGCCGGCGCTGGGCGCCGCGCTGCTCGTGATCGTCGGCGGCGTCGGCTACAACCGCTGGCGCGCTCGCCGCGACGCCGCGTCGCGCTCGGAGACCGCCTTCGCGGAAAGCCGCCTGGCGCCGGACTCGTTCTTCGGCCACAGCGGCGGTCAGCGCGTCGACACGCGCGACGCCTCCACCACCGGCCAGTCGTCGATGAGCTACTCGCTGAGCCAGCTCGACGCGATCGGCGACGTGGATCCGGTCGCCGAGGCCGATGTCTACCTGGCCTACGGCCGCGACCTGCAGGCCGAGGAAATCCTGAAGGAAGCGCTGCGCGCCAACCCCGAGCGTCTGGCGATCCGCCTGAAGCTGCTGGAGGTCTACGGCAAGCGCCGCGACATCAAGGGCTTCGAGCAACTGGCCGTCCAGTTGTACGCCGAGACCAAGGGGCAGGGCGAGGACTGGTCCAAGGTCCAGGAACTCGGCCGTCAGGTCGATCCGGAGAATCCGTTGTATCAACCGGGCGGCGCGCCGGTGATGTTCGAAAGCGATGACGAGCGCCCCGAGCCGATGAATGCCAGCACGCTGCCCGCGGCCGGCATGGCGCATCCGGGCGGCGGGGCGATCGCCCGCGCGGCGGCGGCGGCCGCCGCCGTGGCCGCGCCACGCGACAGTGGCCCGTCCAGCCTGATGGATCTGGACCTCGACCTGGACCTGGGCGGCACGCCGCCGCCGCCGTCCTCGGCGATGGCCGCGACGCAGGCGCTGCCGACCTCGGCCGCGCAGGCGCCGATGAACATGGACCTGGACCTGAGCGCGCCCCCGGCCGCTTCGGCGACGTCGGCCAGCGCGCATGAGCTGGAATTCGACCTGGGCGACCTGGATGACCTCGGCGGTGGCAAGCCGGCCGCGTCCGGTGCCGCGCAGGCGCCCGAGTCGCTGGACTTCGACCTGTCGAGCATCGACCTCGACCTGCCCGCCGCCGCGCCGGCCAGCCGTGACGAGCGCACGCTGGGCAGGGTGGATGACATCGAGGACATCGACGCCGTCGACCTGCCGGACCTGGACATGGTGCCGGCCGCCAAGGCCCCGGTGACCGTCGCCGACACGATGAGCCTGGACGACCTCGGCGTCGGCCTGGACAGCATCGACCCGAACGACGACGAGGCGCTGCAGCGTCAACTGGAGCTGGCCGAGGAATTCCGCCAGATCGGCGACACCGAAGGCGCCCGCGACGTGCTGCAGGAGCTGGTCGGCAAGGCCGCCGGCCCGCTGCGCGACCGCGCTCAGCAGATGCTGGACCAGCTTCGCTAAACTGCGGGCGGTTCACGACAAGGCGCTCGGCCTGGCCGGGCGCCTTTTCTTTTGGGCGTCGCCGTCGGGGCGTCCGCGTTCCCGCATGCCTCGCGGGCCGCGCATGACGCGCGCGGCCGGGCATGCCCCTTTTAACTTCCGGAGAGATGCATGCGCGTGGCGCTGGGCGTGAGTTACCGCGGCGAGGCCTACAACGGCTGGCAGAGCCAGCCTGGCGGCCGCACCGTGCAGGACGCGCTGGAGGCCGCCCTCGCGCAATTCGTCGCGCAGCCGATCCGCACCCTCTGCGCCGGCCGCACCGACACCGGCGTCCACGGCCTGAACCAAGTCGTGCACTTCGACGCGCCGGTCGAGCGCGAGCCGTTCTCCTGGGTGCGTGGCGTCAACCGCTACCTGCCGCGCGACATCGCCGTCCAGTGGGCCGCCTTTCCCGGTGACGACTTCCACGCCCGCAACTGGGCGCGCGGCCGGCGCTACTGGTACCTGCTGCTGGAGTCGAACGTGCGTCCGTCGATCCAGGCCGGCGGCGTGGGCTGGACCTTCCGGCCGCTGGACGGCGACGCGATGCGCGACGCGGCGGCGCGCCTGGTGGGCGAGCACGACTTCAGCTCGTTCCGCTCCTCGGAGTGCCAGGCGGCGTCGCCGGTGAAGATCCTGCGCCGGGTCGAGATCCATCGGCGCGGGCCGTACTGGCGGTTCGAGTTCGACGGCGTCGCCTTCCTGCACCACATGATCCGCAACATCATGGGGTGCCTGATCGCCGTGGGCACCGGGCAGAAGCCGCCGTCGTGGATGGACGAGGTGCTCGCGGCGCGCTCGCGCGACGCGGCGGCGCCCACCTTCCCGCCGGATGGGCTGTACTTCGTCGGCCCGACCTACGACGATCACCTGAACCTGCCGCGCCATACTGCGGCGATGGACTGGCTGCCCTGAGCGCCTTCCCCCTCGAGATCCCTTCACCGCTGACCCCGACATGACCCGGACGCGAATCAAGATCTGCGGGCTGACCCGCGAAGCCGACGTCGACGCCGCCGTCCAGGCCGGCGCCGACGCGATCGGCCTGGTGTTCTACGAGAAAAGCCCGCGCGCCGTCACCGTCGCGCGCGCCGCCGAGCTGGCGCGGCGCCTGCCGCCGTTCGTGACGCCGGTGGGGCTGTTCGTCAATGCGACGCCGGCCGCGATCAAGGCGGCGCTGAACGCGATTCCCAACCTGACGCTGCAGTTCCACGGCGACGAGACGCCCGAGGACTGCGATGGCTGGGCGCGCCCTTATCTGCGCGCGGCTCGCATGGCGCCGGGTTTCGATTTGCTAGACTTCACGCTTCGTTTCCCAAACGCCCAGGCCGTGCTGGTCGACGCTTTCGTCGACGGCTACGGAGGAGGCGGAAAGGTGTTTGATTGGTCACTGCTGCCTCCAAGCGTTCCCTCTCCGGTCGTTTTGTCTGGTGGGTTGAGTGCAGCCAACGTGATCGATGGCGTGCTGAAGGTGCGGCCCTGGGCCGTTGACGTCAGCTCCGGCGTCGAGGCCGCCAAGGGCCTCAAGGACGCCGACAAGATTCGCCAGTTCTGCGATGCCGTGCGCGAGGCCGACCGCCTGAAGTCGGCCTGAGTTCCCGCGCCAGTCCCCGCTCCAGCCCCGGCCGGGCGAGCGGGCCGGGCGCCCCGGCATCCTCCGACACCGAGGATTTCCCATGTCTTCCAAGACCCCGATTCCATCCGCCGCCGGCCCGCTCCCGGGCTACGCGCAGCCGGATGCCCTGGGCCGTTTCGGCCCCGTCTCCACGCCCGCCGCGGGCGGCTACTACGGCGGTCGCTTCGTTGCCGAGACGCTGATCCACGCGCTCGACGAGCTGAACGAGGCCTACGCCCGCTACAGCCAGGACCCGGACTTCATCCGCGAGTTCCAGTACGAGCTGGCCCACTTCGTCGGCCGCCCGAGCCCGATCTATCACGCCAGGCGGCTGAGCGACGAGCTCGGCGGCGCGCAGATCTTCCTCAAGCGCGAGGACCTGAACCACACCGGCGCGCACAAGGTCAACAACACCATCGGCCAGGCGCTGCTCGCGCGCCGCATGGGCAAGAAGCGCGTCATCGCCGAGACCGGCGCCGGCCAGCACGGCGTCGCTACCGCGACGATCTGCGCCCGCTACGGCATGGAGTGCGTGGTGTACATGGGCTCCGAGGACGTGAAGCGCCAGTCGCCCAACGTCTACCGGATGAACCTGCTGGGCGCCCGGGTGGTGCCGGTGGAGTCCGGCTCCAAGACGCTCAAGGACGCGCTCAACGAGGCGATGCGCGACTGGGTCACCCACGTCGAATCGACCTTCTACATCATCGGCACCGTCGCCGGTCCGCATCCGTACCCGATGATGGTGCGGGACTTCCAGCGCATCATCGGCGACGAGTGCCTGGTCCAGATGCCCGAGATGACCGGCCGCCAGCCCGATGCCGTCATCGCCTGCGTGGGCGGCGGCAGCAACGCGATCGGCATCTTCTATCCCTACATCCCGCATGCGGGCGTGCGCCTGATCGGCGTCGAGGCCGCGGGGCAGGGCGTGGACACGCCCCGGCACGCCGCCACGCTGAGCGCCGGGTCGCCGGGCGTGCTGCACGGCAACCGCACCTACCTGCTGCAGGACGACGCGGGGCAGATCATCGAGACCCACTCGATCTCCGCCGGCCTGGACTACCCGGGCGTCGGTCCCGAGCATGCCTACCTGAAGGACATCGGCCGCGCCGAGTACGTCGGCGCCACCGACACCGAGGCGCTCGCCGCCTTCCACCGCCTGTGCCGCACCGAGGGCATCATCCCGGCGCTGGAGTCCAGCCATGCGCTCGCGCATGCGATGAAGATCGCGCCGACGATGCGCCCCGACCAGCACCTGCTGGTGAACCTGTCCGGCCGCGGCGACAAGGACATCGGCACCGTCGCCGACCTGTCGGGCGCCGAGTATTTCGATCGGCCCTCGATGGCCGGCCATGCCGTCAAGGGAGGTGCGCGATGAGCCGCATCCAGTCCACCTTCGCTCGCCTCGCCGCCGAGGGCCGCAAGGCGCTGATCCCTTACGTCACCGCGGGCGATCCGTATGCCGACGTCACCGTCGAGCTGATGCTCGCGATGGCCGGGGCGGGCGCCGACGTGATCGAGCTGGGCGTGCCGTTCTCCGATCCGATGGCCGATGGCCCCGTCATCCAGAAGGCCAGCGAGCGCGCGCTGGCCAAGGGCATCACGCTGACGCACGTGCTGGACATCGTGCGCGACTTCCGCCGCCAGGACGATGTCACGCCGGTCGTGCTGATGGGGTACGCCAACCCGATCGAACGCTTCGGCCCCGACCGCTTCGTCGCCGAGGCCAGGGTGGCCGGTGTCGACGGCGTGCTGGTCGTCGACTACCCACCGGAGGAGTGCGAGACCTTCGCCGCCGCGCTGAAGGCGCAGGGGCTGGATCCGATCTTCCTGCTGGCGCCGACCTCCACTGACGCGCGCGTCGCCCGCATCGGCGCGCTGGCCAGCGGCTACGTCTATTACGTCTCGCTCAAGGGCGTGACCGGCGCCGGCCACCTCGACACGGCGGCGGTCGCCGACGCGATGCCGCGTCTGCGCGCGCATGTGAAGGTGCCGCTGGGGGTCGGTTTTGGCATCCGCGACGGGGCCACCGCCGCGGCGGTGGCGAGGTGTTCGGACGCGGTCGTGATCGGTTCCGCCCTCGTTCAGCTGATCGAGTCGCAGACAAGGGATAATGTCGCGATCCAGGCGGCGGCCTTCATCCGAGACATCCGCGCCGCGCTGGACGCCTGAGCAGGGCCTTTGTCCCGCTTGGCCGTTCCGCGATAAACATAGGAGCCCGCCATGAGTTGGCTTGAGAAACTTCTTCCGCCCAAGATCCAGCAGACCGATCCCGACCAGCGCCGCACGGTGCCGGAAGGCCTCTGGATCAAATGCCCGTCCTGCGAGACGGTGCTGTACAAGACCGACCTCGAGCAGAACGTCAACGTCTGCCCGAAGTGCGGTCACCATCACCGCATCGGCGCCCGCGCCCGCCTGGACGCGTTCCTGGACGGCGAGGGCCGTTACGAGGTCGGCCAGGAAGTGCTGCCCGTCGATGCGCTGAAGTTCAAGGACAGCAAGAAGTACCCCGATCGCCTCAAGGAAGCGCTGGAATCCACCGGCGAGACCGACGCGCTGATCGTGATGGGCGGCGCGGTGATGAGCATGCCGGTCGTGGTGGCGTGTTTCGAGTTCGACTTCATGGGCGGCTCGATGGGCTCCGTGGTCGGCGAGCGTTTCGTGCGCGGCGTGGAAACCGCGATCGAGCAGAAGACGCCGTTCATCTGCTACACCGCCACCGGCGGCGCGCGCATGCAGGAAGGTCTGCTGTCGCTGATGCAGATGGCCAAGACCAACGCGGCGCTGACGCGTCTGGCCAAGGCGAAGCTGCCCTACGTCAGCGTGCTGACCGACCCGACGATGGGCGGCGTGTCGGCGAGCTTCGCGTTCGTCGGCGACATCGTCATCGCCGAGCCCAAGGCGCTGATCGGCTTCGCCGGCCCGCGCGTGATCGAGAACACCGTGCGCGAGAAGCTGCCCCCGGGCTTCCAGCGCGCCGAGTTCCTGATGGAAAAGGGCGCGATCGACATGATCGTGGACCGCCGCAAGCTGCGCGAGGTCATCGCCCGCAACCTGGCCATCCTGCAGCGCCAGAGCAGCGACGCGGTCGCCTGACCGGCGCGGCGCCCCGGCGCCGTCCGACACTCAGCCACGGCCAGACCCGCCCCGGTCTGGCCGTCTTCATTTGAGCTTGAGGTTCCGAATTCCAATGTCTTCGTCCCTTCCTCCGTCCACACCGTCGTCGTCCGCGCCGCCGGCATCGCCCGATCTGGCCATCCCCGTCCTGGCGCCCGGCGCCGATCCGCAGCAGGTGCTGGAGGCCTGGCTGGCGCGCTGCGAGCGCCTCCATCCCAAGGAGATCGACATGACGCTGACCCGCGTCGCGGCGGTCCGCGACGCGCTCGGCCTGGGTTTCGGGGCGGACACGCCGGTGGTGATGGTCGCCGGCACGAACGGCAAGGGCTCCACCTGCGCGATGCTGGAGAGCATCGCGCTGCAGGCCGGCTATCGCGTCGGCCTGTACATCAAGCCGCACCTGGTCCACTTCCAGGAGCGCTGCCGGGTCGCCGGCCGGCCGGTCGACGCGGCCTCGCTGATCCCGCACTTCGAGGCGGTGGAGAAGGCGCGCGGCGACGTGACGCTGACCTACTTCGAGTTCACCACGCTGGCCATCCTGCACCGGCTGGCCTCGGAGCCGCTGGACCTGGTGATCCTGGAGGTCGGCCTGGGCGGGCGGCTCGACGCGGTGAACGTGATCGACGCGGATTGCAGCGTCATCACCAGCATCGACCTGGACCACACCGAGTACCTCGGCCCCGACCGCGAATCGGTCGGACGCGAAAAGGCCCACATCATGCGGCCGGGCAAGCCGGCGATCGTGTCCGATCCGATGCCGCCGGAAACCATCGCCGCGCATGCCGCCGCGATCGGCGCGGACCTGCGCCAGCTCGGCCGCGACTTCAGCTACGGCGGCGACCGCCAGCAGTGGCAATGGGTCGGGCGCGCGCGCCGCTACAGCGGCATGTCGTATCCGGCGCTGCGCGGCGTGAACCAGTTGCTGAACGCCTCGGGCGTGCTGGCGGTGTTCGAGGCGCTCTACGAGCGTCTGCCGGTCAGCGCGCAGGCGGTGCGTGCCGGCCTGGCGCTGGTGGAGCTGCCGGGGCGGTTCCAGGTCGTCCCGGGCTCGCCGATGCTGGTGCTGGACGTGGCGCACAACCCGCACGCGGTCGCCGCGCTGGCGCAGAACCTCGACCAGATGGGCTTCTATCCGCGCACCCGCGCGGTGTTCGGCGCGATGGCCGACAAGGACCTCGCCAACATCCTGGCCCGCATCGCGCCGTTGATCGACCACTGGCACTTCTGCGACCTGCCGATCGCGCGTGCGGCGACCGCCCAGGCGCTGTCCCAGCGCTTCGACGAGGCCCGCGCCGCCGGACAGCTGCGGACGCCGGCCGTCGTCGGGGCGAGCCTGCATCCGGACCCCGCCTCGGCGCTCGCGGCGGCCGCCGCCGAGGCGGACCCCGCTGATAGAATTTTGGTCTTCGGATCGTTCTTCACCGTGGGCGGCGTGCTCAAGAACGGCACCCCGAGGTTGGGCGCCGGCGTCCAGCCCGAGGCTGACGTGTCTTGAGCCCGATGCAACGCTGCATTCGAATCCGTCGCAGTTGAAGTCGGCGGCCCTGACCGTAGCTACGGCAAGGGCCGCTTTCCGCTCCGGGACGCGGCGTTCCGAGGCATCCCGCGAATCACGTGCACCACGCGAGCGTCATGCGAACGGCGTGACGCGGCGGCAACCAGGTCATCCGACTCCATGGGTTTTCTGTCTTTCCTGAAGCGCGGTGAAGCAAGCGACGCCGGTGACCGGGCCAACGATCGCGGAGGCGACCGGGGGCGCGACGGCGGGCGTGGTCGCGGCCGCGGCGGCGCCGAGGCGGTCGACGATGTGCAGCAACTGCGCATCCGGGCGCGTCGCCGCCTGATCGGCGCGGCGGTGCTGGTGGGGGTCGGCGTGATCGTCTTCCCGCTGCTGTTCGAGACCCAGCCCCGTCCGATCCCGGTGGACCTGCCGATCGACATTCCCCGCAAGGACGGCGCCGCACCGCTGAACATCCCCGCGCCGGCGGCCCGCTCCGGCCAACCCGCCACCGAGGGCGACCGGGGCCGCGGCATCATCACCGAGAGCGCCGAGCAGGCCGCGGCCGACCGCGCCGTGCCGCCGCCCGACGCACCGCGCGACCCGGTGGTCGACCAGGTCGCCCAGGCCATGCCACCCACGCGCATGGAGACCAAGCCCGACGAACGCGCGACGATGGCCGAGCCGGCCCGTCCGCGCGTCGATGCCAGGCCGGAACACAAGCCCGAGCCGAAGCCCGAATCCAAGCCCGAGCGCAAGCCGGATCCCAAGCCGGAGAGCAAGCCGGACGTCAAGCCTGAGCGCAAGCCCGATCCCAAGCCGGACACCCGCTCCGCCGATGCCGCCCGCGCGCAGGCGCTGCTGGAAGGCCGGGCCTCGCCGGAGAAGAAGCCCGACACGGCCGCGAGCGCCGGACGCTTCATCGTGCAGGTCGGTGCCTACGCCGACGGCAAGGCGGCGCAGGACGTGCGCATGAAGGTCGAGCGGCTCGGCCTGAAGACCTACACGCAGGCGGTCGAGACCGCCGACGGCAAGCGCATCCGTGTCCGGGTGGGCCCGTTCAATTCCCGCGACGAGGCGGACAAGGCCGCGGCCAAGGTGCGTGGCGGCGGCCTGACCTCGGCCGTGCTGACGCTCTGAGCGCGCCCGGACCGGCGCGGCGCAACGGCGGCATGGATCGCACCAGGGACGGCTCGATGAATGGCTCGGTGAATGGCGGGATGAACGGCACCATGAAGGGCGATGCCCTCCGATGACCTGGGTCGACCTGGCCCTGCTGGGCATGTTCGGCATCTCGGTGCTGCTGGGCGCGTGGCGCGGGCTGGTGTTCGAGGTCATGACGATCGCGGGCTGGATCGTGGCCTACATCGCGTCGCCCTACGTCGCCCCGTGGATCGAACGTTTCCTGCCGCCCGACAAGATGGGCCCGATGCTGCTGCACGCGCTGGGGCTGGTGCTGGGGTTCATGCTGGTGCTGCTGGTGTGGGGCATCGGCGCGAAGTTGATCCGGGCGCTGATCCATGCGACGCCGCTGGGCGTGCTGGACCGGCTCGGCGGCGCGGCCTTCGGCGTGCTGCGCGGCGTGTTGCTGGGGCTGCTGACGGCGGTGATCGTGGGCATGACGCCGGCGGTGCATTCGCAGCCGTGGACGGACTCCCGACTGGCGCCGTGGCTGCGGGAAGCCCTGACGCAGGTGAGGCCGCTGTTGCCGGTGGCCCTGCACGACTACATTCCGGCCTGAACGTCACGAGCGTTCCGGCCACCATCGTTCCAAGATCGTTTTCAGAGCATTGAAGGATTAGGCATGTGCGGCATCGTCGGTGTGATTTCCAAGGCGCCGGTCAACCAGCTGATCTATGACGCGCTGCTGCTGTTGCAGCATCGCGGCCAGGACGCGGCCGGCATCGTCACCATGCAGGGCAACAAGTGCTTCATGCACAAGGCGCGCGGCATGGTGCGCGACGTCTTCCGCACCCGCAACATGCGGGGGTTGCCCGGCAACGTCGGTCTCGGCCAGGTGCGTTACCCCACGGCTGGCAACGCCTACAGCGAGGAAGAGGCGCAGCCGTTCTACGTCAACGCCCCCTACGGCATCGTGCTGGTCCACAACGGCAACCTGACCAACGCGCATGCGCTGAAGGAGGAGCTGTTCGAGGTCGACCGCCGCCACATCAACACCGAGAGCGACACCGAGGTCCTCATCAACGTGCTGGCCCACGAGCTGGAGCGCGCCGGCCGCGAGCTGCCGCTGACGCCCGCGTCGGTGTTCCAGGCGGTGAGCGCCGTGCACAAGCGCATCAAGGGCTCCTACGCGGTGATCGCGCTGATCGCGGGCCACGGCCTGCTGGCCTTCCGCGACCCCTACGGCATCCGCCCGCTGTGCTTCGGCCAGTCGGCCGACGGCGAGGTCATGGTCGCCAGCGAGAGCGTCTCGCTCGAAGGCACCGGCCATCAACTCACGCGCGACGTCGCCCCCGGCGAGGCGCTGTTCATCGACACCTCCGGCACCGTCCACACGCAGCAGTGCGCGGAAACCTCGGTGCTGAACCCCTGCATGTTCGAGTTCGTCTACCTGGCGCGCCCGGATTCGGTGATGGACGGCATCTCGGTGTACCAGGCCCGCCTGAACATGGGCGAGACGCTGGCCCAGCGCCTGATCTCGACCATCCCGCCCAGCGAGATCGACGTCGTCATCCCGATCCCGGAATCGAGCCGCCCGTCCGCGATGCAGCTCGCGCACCGCATCGGCAAGCCGTACCGCGAGGGCTTCGTCAAGAACCGCTATGTCGGCCGGACCTTCATCATGCCGGGCCAGTCCACGCGCAAGAAGTCGGTGCGCCAGAAGCTGAACGCGATCGGCCTGGAGTTCAAGGGCCGCAACGTGCTGCTGGTGGACGACTCCATCGTGCGCGGCACGACCTCGAAGGAGATCGTCCAGATGGCCCGCGAGGCCGGCGCCAACAAGGTCTACCTGGCCTCGGCGGCGCCGCCGGTGCGCTTCCCCAACGTGTACGGCATCGACATGCCGACCTCGGAGGAGCTGATCGCCCATGGCCGCTCCATCGAGGAGATCCGCCAGTTCATCGGCGCCGACGCGCTGATCTACCAGGACGTCGACGCGATGAAGCGCGTCGTGGCCCAACTGCGCCCGGGGCTGAACGGCTTCGAGGCGTCCTGTTTCGACGGCCAGTACATCACCGGCGACGTGTCGGCGGAGGACTTCGCGACCATGCAGGCGCAGCGCAAGTCCCAGCCCGAGGAAGAGGACCTGCCGGCGCGCAGCCGCCTGGCCTTGCAGAGCGGCGGAGACCAGTGATGGGCGCGGACAGTCCATCGACCAAGAAGGGCGGCATCCCGCGCGTCGAGCTGCCGGCCGATGCCCGGCTCGACACGCTGGCCGTGCGCGAGGGCCTGCCGGCGACGCCGTGGGGCGAGAACTCCGAGGCGCTGTTCCTGACCAGCTCCTTCGTGCATCCGGACGCGGCCACCGCCGCGCGCCGTTTCGCCAACGAGGAGGAGGCCTTCGTCTACAGCCGCTTCTCCAACCCGACCGTCATGATGATGGAGCGCCGCCTGGCGGCGCTGGAGGGCACCGAGGCCTGCATCGCGACCTCGTCCGGCATGTCCGCAATCATGCTGCTGGTGATGGGGCTGCTGAAGTCCGGCGATCACGTGGTGTGCTCGCGCTCGGTGTTCGGCTCCACCATCAAGCTGCTGCAGGGCGAGTTCGGCAAGTTCGGCGTCCAGACGACCTTCGTGTCGCAGACCGACCTGACCGAATGGAAGGACGCGTTGCGGCCCAACACCCGGCTGCTTTTCGCCGAGACGCCGACCAACCCGCTGACCGAGGTCTGCGACGTCGCCGCGCTGGCCGAGATCGCGCACGGGCACGGCGCGTTGCTGGCGGTCGACAACTGCTTCGCCTCGCCGGCGCTGCAGCAGCCGGCGAAGATGGGCGCGGACTTCATCATCCACTCCGGCACCAAGTACCTGGACGGGCAGGGCCGTGTGATCGCGGGCGCGATCTGCGCGTCGACCCGGTTCGTCGACGAGGTCTTCACGCCGGTGATGCGTTCGGTGGGCATGTCGCTGTCGCCGTTCAACGCGTGGGTCGTGCTCAAGGGCATGGAGACGCTGTCGGTGCGCATGAAGGCGCAGACCGCCAGCGCCGCGACGCTGGCCGCCTGGCTCGAGGCGCATCCGGCGATCGAGCGCGTTTTTTACCCCGGCCTGAAGTCGCACCCGCAGCATGAGCTGGCGATGCGTCAGCAAGGCGGGCAGGGCGGGGCGGTGGTGTCCTTCATCGTCAGGAGCGACGCCGAGCGGCCCGACGACCGGGGGCGCTCCGCGGCCTTCCATGTCATCGACCAGACGACGATCTGCTCGATCACCGCCAACCTCGGCGACACCAAGACCACCATCACCCATCCGGCCAGCACCTCGCACGGGCGCCTCACCGAGGCGCAGCGCCAGGCGGCCGGCATCACGCAAGGCCTGATCCGCGTCGCGGTCGGCCTGGAAGACATCGAAGACATCCGGGCCGACCTGGCCCGCGGCTTGAATTCCCTATGACGACTCCGAACCTGAACACGACTTCGACGCCCGCGACCCCGGTCCGCACCCGCATCGCTCCCTCGCCCACGGGCTTCCTGCACCTGGGCACGGCGCGCACGGCGCTGTTCTCGTGGGCCTATGCGCGGCACTTCGGTGGCCAGTTCGTGCTTCGCATCGAAGACACCGACGTGGCGCGCTCCACGCAGGATTCGGTCGAGCAGATCCTGGCCTCGATGAGCTGGCTGGGGCTGGACTACGACGAGGGACCGGTCTACCAGATGCAGCGTCTGGCGCGCTACCACGAGGTGGTGGAGCAGATGATCGCCGCCGGCACCGCCTACCGCTGCTACTGCACGCCCGCGGAGCTGGACGAGATGCGCGAGGCCCAGAAGGCCCGCGGCGAGAAGACCCGCTACGACGGCCGCTGGCGCCCCGAGGCCGGCAAGACGCTACCCGCGATCCCGGCCGGCGTGAAGCCGGTGGTGCGCTTCAAGAATCCGGTCGACGGCGACGTGACCTGGCACGACCTGGTCAAAGGCCCGATCACGATCAACAACCGCGAGATCGACGACCTGATCATCATGCGTCCCGCCGACGCGGCGTCGGATGCGGATGCGCTGGGCGTGCCGACCTACAACTTCGCCGTCGTCGTCGACGACTGGGACATGGCGATCACGCATGTCTTCCGCGGTGACGAGCACATCAACAACACGCCCTGGCAGATCAACATCTTCAACGCGCTGGGCGCGCCGCTGCCGGCCTTCGGGCACATCCCGGTGATCCTGGGCGACGACGGCTTGAAGCTGTCCAAGCGCCGCGGCGCGGTCAGCGTGACCGCGTACGAGGAGAACGGCTACCTGCCCGAGGCGATGCTGAACTACCTGTCGCGCCTGGGCTGGAGCCATGGCGACGACGAGCTCTACAGCGTGGAGCAACTGGTGTCGTGGTTCGACGGCGGCCACATCTCCAAGAGTCCCGCGCAATGGGATCCGGCCAAGCTGGAATGGGTCAACGCGCACTACATCAAGCAGGCGCCGGACAGTCGCCTGGCGACGCTGGTCAGCGCGCAACTGGCCAGGCGCGGCCTGCCCGTGCCGGAGCGCCTGGAAGCGCTGTGCGCCTTGTTCAAGGACCGCTGCAGCACGACCGTGGCCATCGCGGACTGGCTGGCGATGTACGTCGCGCCGGTCACGCCGTCCGACGAGGACCGCGCCGCGCACCTGACCGATGCCATCAAGCCGGCGGTGCTGGCGCTGGCGGACAAGCTGGAGACGGCGGCGTGGGACAAGGCCTCGATCAACGCGGCGATCAAGGAAACCATCGCCGCGTTCGGCCTGAAGATGCCGCAGCTGGCCATCCCGGTGCGGGTGCTGGTGTGCGGCCGCACGCAGACGCCGTCGGTGGATGCGGTGCTGGAACTCTTCGACAAAGAAATTTTGTTGAACCGCTTGCGTTCCGTTTAAATCCCGATCTATACTCTCGTTCTCGCTTGAACAGCGCGGCACCAAAACGGTCCCGGTGCAAGGCGAATCGAAAACGGGGAGCGAAAGCTCCCCGACAAGATTCGGACCCGGCAAAAGGATTGGACAGGATGCTCCGGGGGTATAGCTCAGCTGGGAGAGCGCTTGCATGGCATGCAAGAGGTCAGCGGTTCGATCCCGCTTACCTCCACCAAGAGATTCTCTTCGTGGCGCGCGGTTCAAGAGAAGAAGGTTCAGTCCCCTTCGTCTAGAGGCCTAGGACACCACCCTTTCACGGTGATTACAGGGGTTCGAATCCCCTAGGGGACGCCAAGTCATCGAACTTGGTTACTCGCCAGAGATTGAGCGACAAATCGAGATTCTTTCGAAAATCGATTTGATCGACGTCAAAATCAGGTATAGTAACGAAATCGATCGCAATGACGACAATGTCGTGATTGCGGCAGTAAAAATTGATGCAATGACCGAAAGGTCGGCGTATCTGGAGTGGTAGTTCAGTTGGTTAGAATACCGGCCTGTCACGCCGGGGGTCGCGGGTTCGAGCCCCGTCCACTCCGCCAACACAGTTGAGACTCGGGCGGCGTACCGATTCGATGCGAAAGCATTCGGGGGTATAGCTCAGCTGGGAGAGCGCTTGCATGGCATGCAAGAGGTCAGCGGTTCGATCCCGCTTACCTCCACCAGATTTTCTTCGGGAATGACGGACGCAAGGTACGCGCGGTTCGAGTCGCAACAAGAAGGTTCAGTCCCCTTCGTCTAGAGGCCTAGGACACCACCCTTTCACGGTGATTACAGGGGTTCGAATCCCCTAGGGGACGCCAAGTTTGACAAGGCTTGGCTGCACGACGATCCAGCAATGGATTGGATGAGGCAGCGAAACTTGTTCGCAAATGATATCGATGCGCTCAACAGCATCGTATCTGGAGTGGTAGTTCAGTTGGTTAGAATACCGGCCTGTCACGCCGGGGGTCGCGGGTTCGAGCCCCGTCCACTCCGCCAACATTAAAACCCTGTCGATGCAAATCGGCAGGGTTTTTTCTTTGGCGCGAAGAATTTCCTGAAACCTGTTCAGGCCGCCGCATTTCCGGGGTATGTCGATCGGCGGGTATCTAGGGGCGCAAGGGCGGCGCAACCTCATGATTGCATCGAGTATGCGATGCGGGCTTCCCTTAACTGGTAATCAGGTGCCGGCAATCAGATGCCGGGATACTGCGCCTTGCGTTGGGGCGTATATCGCCACCAATCTCGTGGCGCGGCGCCATTCATGAAGTCGACCGCGGCCATGAAGGTATCCAGGACGCAGGGGTCGTGACGTTGCATCGTCAATGTGCATAGCCGTTGATATAGCGCGAACGCATCCGCGCCGACCAGATCATCGGGTGTGCGAATACCCAACAACCCGAAGTCCTTCACCATCGCCGGCCCGACATTGGGGATCTGCCGCAACTGCTGGCAGTCCTCGGCGGAAGCGGCCTTGGTCGCTGCCTTGGCGGCCGGCCAAAGCGCCGTTCCAGTGGAGGACTTCGGCATCGCGTCGCTCAATGGAAGCCGGCGCGGATCAGGCCCACGGCCAGGCCTTCGATCGCGAAACTCTCATCGTCGGCGGGCACCTCGATCGGCTCGAAGTCCGAGTTCTCCGGCAGCAGCCGGATACCGCCCGCATGACGTTGGAAACGCTTCACGGTGACCTCGTCGCCGATGCGCGCCACAACGACCTGGCCATTGCGCGCCTCGCTCGTTTTCTGCACCGCCAGCAGGTCGCCGTCGATGATGCCGATGTCCTTCATGCTCATGCCTTTCACGCGCAGCAGGAAGTCCGGCGCTCGGGAGAACACGGCGGGGTCGACGCTATAGTGCTGCTCCACATGTTCCTCCGCGAGGATGGGGGAGCCCGCCGCGACGCGGCCCACCAGCGGCAACGTCAATTGCGCCAGATGGGGAAGGGGCAGCGAGAACTGGCTGTGCTCTCGGGCCCGATTGACCTGGCGCAGCGTGGGCGTCGGCAGGCGGATGCCGCGGGCCGTGCCGCCCACCAGCTCGATCACGCCCTTGCGGGCCAGGGCCTGCAGGTGTTCCTCGGCGGCGTTGGCGGAGCGGAAACCGAGCTGCTGCGCGATCTCCGCCCGAGTGGGGGGCGAGCCGGTGCGCTCGATGCTGTCGCGAACCAGGTCGAGGATCTGCTGTTGGCGGGCGGTGAGTTTCGGCGGTGTGTCCACGAGCGGCCTTTATGTAGAGCGATGGGAATCCTCATCAGCATCGCCCGTATGTTCGGAACGAGCCTGAGTATCCATCCAGCATCTGTATTTTTATCCAGGAGACGGCAAATTGCAAAGCGCGGGTCAAACCATCGTCATCATCGGCACCGGCGGCACGATCGCGGGCGCGTCCGGTAGCGCCACGGACAACGTCGGCTACACCGCCGGCCAGTTGTCGGTGGCGTCGCTGGTGGCGGCGATTCCCGCGCTCGCCGCGCAGCCGCTGGAGGCTGAGCAACTGGCGCAACTCGACAGCAAGGACATGGACCACGGGACCTGGGCCCGACTGGCGCGACGGGTGCAGGAGCACCTCGATCGCCCGGAGGTCCGCGGCATCGTCATCACGCATGGCACCGACACGCTGGAAGAGACGGCCTACCTGCTGCAGCGCGTGCTCGCGCCCGGCAAGCCGGTGGTGCTGACGGCGGCCATGCGGCCCGCGACGGCGATCCAGGCCGACGGGCCGCAGAACCTGCTCGACGCAGTGGCAGTCGCCGGCGCGGACGGCGTGCGCGGCGTGGTCGCCGTGGTGGCTGGGCAGGCGTGGTCCGGCCTGGAGGTGCGCAAGGTGCACAGCTACCGGTTGGATGCCTTCGAGGCTGGCGCCGATGCCGGGCCGCTGGCGGTGGTGGAGGAGGGCCAGCCGCGCCGCTTCCGCGACTGGCCGGCGGGCGATGCGCTCGGCGCGTCGCTGCTGCCCGAGGACGCGTCGGCCTGGCCTTGGGTGGAGGTGCTCGGCAGCCATGCCGGCGCGGATGCTCGCGCGCTCGATGCGTGGCGCGCGGCCGGCCTGCAGGGGCTGGTGCTGGCCTGCACGGGCAACGGCACCTTGCACCGTGCGCTCGAAGCGTCGGTGCAGACGCTGACCGATGCGGGCGTGCCGGTGTGGCGCACGACGCGTTGCGCGCAAGGGCGCATCGTCGGTGCGGCCGGGGGGGCCGCCGCGGCGCTGTCGCCGTGGGCGGCGCGCATCGAGCTGATGCTGGCGCTGCTCGCCAAGCGGCGCTGACGGCGCGACGAGTCGCCATCGCGCGCCCATGAAAAAAGCGCCGCATCGCGGCGCTTTTTCGTTTCCGGGCACCTCTTCGATCACGCAAGGCCTGACCCCGCGCGATCGAATCGGTGGCCGTGGTTCAGACCACGGTCAGCGTGACGTCGATGTTGCCGCGGGTGGCGTTCGAGTACGGGCAGACCTCGTGGGCGGTCGCGACCAGCGTTTCCAGCTGCGAGCGATCCATGCCCGGCACCGAGATCTTCATCGCCACGGCGATGCCGAAGGCACCCGGCTTGTCGGCGTGCGGGCCGATGGAGACGTCGCTGGTGATCGACACTTCCGCCGGCAACTGGATCTTCTGGCGGGCCGACACGGCCTTCATCGCGCCGATGAAGCAGGCCGAGTAGCCGGCCGCGAACAGCTGTTCCGGGTTGGTGCCGTTGCCGCCCGCGCCGCCGAGTTCCTTCGGCGTGGACAGTTCGACCTTCAGCGCGCCGTCGGACGATTGCGCGGTGCCGGCGCGGCCGCCGGTGGCAGTGGCGGTGGCGGTGTAGAGGGCTTTTTCGATGGCCATGTGGCGCTCCTTGGTGGGTGAGGGGTGAGACGGGGTGTCGATGGGTGCCGCGGTCATTCCGCGGCGGGGTCGCGGGCGATGTGGTTCAGCACATTGCTCCGCAATTCGTGCAGGCGTCGCGTCAGTGTCTGAAGCTCCTGCGGTTGGCAGGCGCTGGCGCAAGCCAGTTCCTGAGGAATCGAGACCGCCTGTTCGCGCAGGGCGCGACCCGCGGCCGTCAGGTGAATCTCGACGCGGCGCTCGTCCGAGGCATTGCGGCGGCGCTCGATCAGATCTTGCGCCTCCAGCCGCTTCAACAGTGGGGTCAGCGTGCCGGAATCCAGGCTCAGGCGTTGCCCCAGCTCGGACACGCCGGGACCGTCGGACTCCCACAGCACCAGCATCACAAGGTATTGAGGGTAGGTCAGGCCCAACGGAGCCAGCAGCGGCTTGTAGAGACGGGTCATCGCCAGCGAGGTCGAATACAGCGCGAAGCACAGCTGCACGTCGAGCTGCAGCCAGTCGATCGTCGCAGCGGCCGACGTCGCGTCGACCGCCGACGTGGCGTCGCGGGACCGGGAAGAGGCGTTGTCGTTCGGCATGGACGAGAATGTAGCGAGCAATTCAATTGCACGCAATCGAAATGGTCTTTCGCGGCGGTTGAGAGCAGCTATCGCCGACCTCGACCTCGACCTCGCCGCCCGTCTCCAAGTCGGCAAGAGAAGCCGGCCCCAAGAAAAAACGCCCCGGACGAGTGTCTCGGGGCGTTGTCTTGTCCGCGTCGAGCGCGGTGATCAGCCGGCTGCCTGCATCGCGTCGATCTGCTCGCTCAACGCCAGCCAGCGCATCTCGGCCGCTTCCTGCTCGTCGCCGATCGCCTTGAGCCGCTTGCCGGCATCGGCGATCTGCGCCGGCGACAGACCGGCGCCCGACAACTGCGCCTCGAGCGACGCGCGTTCCGAGGTCCACGCCTTCATCTTCGCGTCGATCTGGTCCATCTCCTTGCGCAGTGGGCGGGTCTGCTCGGCGATCTTCTGGCGTGCCTGGCCGCTGACCTTGCGGTCCTCGCGCTTGACCGGCGCTGGCGCGGCGACCGGGGCCGCGGCCGGCGCGGGCGGTGGCGCGGCCGGCTCGGCGGCAGGCAGGCCGGCATCGCGGCGCGCCTGCTGCCTGGCCATTTCCTTGGCCAGCTTCGCCGCTTCCTTGGACTGGTCCAGCAGCCACTTCTGGTAGTCGTCCAGGTCGCCGTCGAACGGGCCGACCTTGCCGCCGGCCACCAGCCAGAACTCGTCGCAGACCTCGCGCAGCAGCGCACGGTCATGGCTGACCAGCATCACGGTGCCCTCGAACTCGTTGAGCGCCATCGACAGCGCCTCGCGGGTTTGCAGGTCCAGATGGTTGGTCGGCTCGTCCAGCAGCAGCAGGTTGGGGCGCTGCCAGACCAGCATCGCCAGCACCAGCCGCGCCTTCTCGCCGCCGGACAGGCTGCCGACCTCCTGGTTGACCATGTCGCCGACGAAGCGGAACTGGCCGAGGAAATCGCGCAGCTCCTGTTCGCGGGCGCCCGGGCTGACCTCCTTGGCCAGCCGGATCATGTGCATCAGCGGGCCCTCGTCGGGCCGCAGCACGTCCATCTCCTGCTGGGCGAAATAGCCGATCGACAGGCCCTTGCCCTCGGTGATCGTGCCGCCCATGGCGCGCTGCATGCGCGCCACCGTCTTCACCAGCGTCGACTTGCCCTGGCCGTTCGCGCCCAGGATGCCGAAACGCTGGCCGGCCAGCACCGAGCGGTCGATGCCGCGGACGATGATCTTCTCGCCCTCGTCGGTGTCATAGCCCACCGCGACGTTGTCAAACATCAGCATCGGGTTGGGCAGGTTCAGCGGCTCGCGGAACTCGAAGCTGAAGTCGGCGGAGGCCAGCACCGGCGCCAGCTTCTCCATCCGCTCCAGCGCCTTGACGCGGCTCTGCGCCTGCTTGGCCTTGCTGGCCTTGGCCTTGAAGCGGTCGATGAACTTCTGCAGGTGGGCGACCTTGTCCTGCTGCTTGGAATAGGCCGCCTGCTGCTGCTCCATGCGCTCGGCGCGCATCATCTCGAAGGTGGTGTAGTTGCCGCCGTAACGCGTCAGCTTGGCCTCGTCCAGATGCAGCGTGACCTTGGTGATCGCGTCCAGGAACTCGCGGTCATGGCTGATGATGAGCAGCGTGCCTTCGTAGCGCTGCAGCCAGGCTTCCAGCCAGACCAGCGCGTCCAGGTCCAAGTGGTTGGTGGGCTCGTCCAGCAGCATCAGGTCGGCCGGGCACATCAGCGCGCGCGCCAGCTGCAGGCGCATGCGCCAGCCGCCGGAGAAGCTGTTGACCGGCGCATCGACCTGCGCGCCCTTGAAGCCCAGGCCCATCAGCAGCGCCTGCGCGCGGGCGCGGGCGTCGAAGACACCGGCGTCCATCAGCATGCCGTGCGCCTCGGCGATCGCGTGGCCGTCGCCGGACGCATCGGCCTCTTCCAGCGCCCGGTTCGCGGCCATCAGGCGGATGTCGCCTTCCAGCACGAAGTCGGTCGCGGGCATGTCCGTCTCGGGCATGTGCTGGGCGACCTCGCCGACCGCCCATTGGCGGGGGATGGACACCTCGCCCTTGTCGCTCTGCAGACGGTCGGTCAGCAGCGAGAACAGGCTGGACTTGCCGGCGCCGTTGCGGCCCACCAGGCCGATCTTCTCGCCCGGCTGCAGGGTGACGCTGGCGTCGTTGAGGACGATCTTGGTGCCGCGGCGCAGCGTGACATCGCGCAAGGTGATCATGCGAGCTCCTTCAGCGCTTCGCGCGTCAGCAGCAGGACCTGGTCCTCGCCCGCCGAAGTGTCGAGCCACGCGGCCTCCAGGCGCGGGAAGGCGGCTTCGAAGAACTCGCGCTCGTTGCCGATCTCCAGCACCAGCACGCCGTGTTCGGACAACTGGGCCGGGGCCTCGGCCAGCAGCTTGCGGATGAAGTCCATGCCGTCGGCGCCGCCGGCCAGCGCCAGCGCGGGCTCGGCGCGGTACTCGGCGGGCAGGGCGTCCATCGACGCGCTGTTCACGTAGGGCGGATTGCACAGGATCAGGTCGTACGGACCTTGCGCCGGCGCCAGGCCGTCCCCCTGCAGCAGGCGGATGCGGTCGCCGAGTCCATGCCGCTCGACATTGATCTTCGCGACGGCCAGCGCGTCCTCGCTCAGGTCGATGGCGTCGACGCTCACGTCGGGCCAGGCCATCGCGGCCAGCACGGCCAGGCTGCCGTTGCCGGTGCACAGGTCCAGCACGCGGGTGGTGTGCTCCGAGAGCCAGGCGTCGATCGTGGTTTCGGCCACCAGCTCGGCGATGAAGCTGCGCGGCACGATCGTGCGTTCGTCGACGTAGAACGGCACGCCCTGCAGCCACGCCTCGCGTGTCAGGTAAGCGGCCGGCTTGCGCGTGGCGATGCGCTCGCCGACGAGCGCTTCGACCTGCGCGCGGGCGGCGTCGTCGACCGGGTCGGTCTCATGGTCGCCCAGCGTGTGCAGCGGCAGGTCCAGCTTCCACAAGGTGAGCCAGGCGGCCTCGTCGAACGCGTTCGTCGTGCCATGCCCAAACGAAACGCCCGCCTCGTGGAGGCGGGCGGCCTGGGCCTCGATCAATTCCAGCAAAGTCACAGCAGCAAATTCTCCAGGGTGCGTCGGTAGATGCGCGTCAACGGCGCGATCTGGTCCAGCGGCACGTATTCGTCGATCTTGTGGATGCTCGCATTGAGCGGTCCGAATTCCACCACTTGCGGGCAGAGCTTCGCGATGAAACGACCGTCGGATGTCCCGCCGGTCGTCGAAAGTTGGGCGGTCACGCCGGTTTCGGACGCGATGGCGGCGCCGATCGCCGCGGACAGCTCACCCACCGGGGTCAGGAAGGGCTCGCCCGACAGCGTCCAGTCTAGAACGACCTCCAGCCCGTGACGGTCGAGCAGCGCCCGCACGCGCCGGCGCAGCGATTCTGGCGTCGATTCGGTCGAGAAACGAAAGTTGAAGTCCACCGCCAGTTCGCCGGGGATCACGTTGCCGGCGCCGGTGCCGGCGGCGATGTTGGAGATCTGGAAGGTCGTCGGCGGAAAGTGATCGTTGCCGCCGTCCCATTCGGTGACGGCGAGCTCCGCCAGCGCCGGCGCCGCCTGATGCACCGGGTTGCGCGCCAACTGCGGATAGGCGACGTGGCCCTGCACGCCGATCACGCGCAGGCGCCCCGACAGCGATCCGCGACGACCGTTCTTGACGGTGTCGCCGAGCCGCTCGACCGAGGTCGGCTCGCCGACGACGCAATAGTCCAGCCGCTGGCCGCGCTGGCGCAGGCGCTCCACGCAGACGACGGTGCCGTCGCGCGCCGGGCCTTCCTCGTCGCTGGTCAGCAGGAAGGCGACGCTGCCGGCGTGGCCGGGGTGGCGCGCCACGAAGTCCTCGGCCGCGACGACCATGGCCGCCAGCGAGGTCTTCATGTCCGCCGCGCCGCGCCCGAAGAGACGGTCGCCGCGGACGGTGGGCACGAACGGGTCACTGGTCCACCGGGCGAGGTCGCCGGTGGGCACGACGTCGGTATGGCCCGCGAAGACCAGCACTGGGCCGTCGGCGGACGTGCCGCGCCGCAGCGCCCACAGGTTGTGGACGCGCGCGCCGTCCGGGCCGCTGTCCATCCGCTCCAGGTCGAAGCCGGCGGCGGCCAGGCGGGCGCCGATCAGCTCGAGGCAGCCGGCGTCATCCGGCGTCACCGATGGCCGGGCGATCAGCTGTTCGAGCAGGGGCAGCGTCAGGTCGTCCATGAAATAGGCAGGCAGGCCATCGTGCGGGGCAGGGGGCGAATGGGGCGGGCCGGGTTAAACGTCCAGCGTGATGGAGGTGAAGGTGGCCGCGTCGTTGGCGGGCTCTTCCTTCTTCTGCGCGCCAGGGCCGCCGGGCTTGATGCCGGGGCCGTCGTTCTGTAGTCGCCAGAGCAGGTTGGTCGGCGAGTCGGCGAAGGCCAGGCCCTCCTCGCGGGTGATCGTGCCCTCGGTGATGAGCTGCGCGAAGTGTTCCTCGAAGCTCTGCGAGCCCTCGGCGATGGACTTCTCCATCGCCTCCTTGACGCCCGCGAAGTCGCCTTGCTCGATCAGCTCGGCGATCAGCTTGGTGTTGAGCAGGATCTCGGTGACCGGCACGCGGCCGCCGGCGGCCGCGCGCACCAGGCGCTGGGAGACCACCGCCTTCAGGCCGGCGCCCAGGTCGTTGAGCATCGCCGGGCGGGACTCCGGCGTGTAGAACGACATGATCCGGTTCAGCGCGTGATAGCTGTTGTTGCCATGCAGCGTCGCGACGACCAGGTGGCCGGACAGCGCGTAGGAGATCGCGGCGGTCATCGTCTCGCGGTCGCGGATCTCGCCGATCAGGATGCAGTCCGGGGCCTGGCGCAGCGCGTTCTTCAGCGCGATCTGCAGCGATGCGGTGTCGCGGCCGACCTCGCGCTGGTTGACCAGCGAGCGCTTGTTGGTGAACAGGTACTCGAGCGGATCCTCGATCGTCAGGATGTGGCCCGACATCGTCTGGTTGCGGTGCTCCAGCATCGAGGCGAGCGTGGTGCTCTTGCCGGTGCCGGTGGCGCCGACCATCAGGATCAGGCCGCGCTTCTCGGTGATCAGCTTGCCCAGGATGGGCGGCAGGCCCAGGCTGTCCAGCGTCGGGATCACATGCGGGATGTGGCGGAACACCGCCGCGATCGAGCCGCGCTGGCGGAAGCCCGACAGCCGGAAGCTGCCCACCTTGGGGATGGACACCGCCATGTTGAGCTCGCCGTTGGTGTCGAGCTCGGTCATGTGGCTGGGCTCGATGACTTCCGAGATCAGCGCGCGCGGCTGCGCCGGCGTCAGCAACTGGTCCGACAGTTGCAGCATCTGCCCGTTGATCCGGATCAGCACCGGCATGTTGGCCGACAGGTAGGTGTCGGAGGCGCCCTTCTCGGCCATCAGCCGCAGGATGCGTTCCATGTTTCCGGTGCTCATCTCCGTCCCTTCCTGGTCGACGTCTCAGCGTCGGATCGTATGCGGTCCGCCGCCCTGGCGGTCCGCGGTGGCGGTCTGTCCCCACCCCGCTGAGCCCGGCGCGCCGGCCGGCGGGGAGGGGCCGGACTCAGGCGCGCAGCAGCTCGTTGATGCTGGTCTTGGCGCGGGTGCCGGCGTCGACCTTCTTCACGATGATGGCGGCGTACAGGCTGTACTTGTCGCTCTTGGGCAGGCTGCCGCTGATGACGACGGAGCCGGCCGGGATGCGGCCGTAGCTGACGGTGTCAGTCTCGCGGTCGTAGATCGGGGTGCTCTGGCCGATGTAGACGCCCATCGAGATGACCGAGTTCTCCTCGACGATCACGCCCTCGACGACCTCGGAGCGGGCGCCGATGAAGCAGTTGTCCTCGATGATGGTCGGGTTGGCCTGCAGCGGCTCCAGCACGCCGCCGATGCCGACGCCGCCGGACAGGTGGACGTTCTTGCCGATCTGCGCGCAGGAGCCGACGGTGGCCCAGGTGTCGACCATCGTGCCCTCGTCGACGTAGGCGCCGATGTTCACGTAGCTGGGCATCAGCACGACGTTGCGGGCCATGAAGCTGCCGCGGCGCGCGACCGCCGGCGGCACGACGCGCACGCCGGTGGCGCGCAGTTGCTCGTCGCTGAGATGGCCGAACTTGGTCGGGACCTTGTCGAAGAAGGTCATGTCGCCGGCGCCCATCTGGCGGTTGTCGTTCAGGCGGAACGACAGCAGCACGGCCTTCTTGACCCACTGGTGCACGGTCCATTCGCCGACGGCCTGGCGCTCGGCCACGCGCAGCGTGCCGGCGTCCAGGCGGGCGATGACGTCGTCCACGGCGGCGCGCACGTCGGGGCTGTTGGCCGGGGTCAGGTTGGCGCGGCCTTCCCAGGCGAGGTCGATGATCGATTGCAGGTCTTGCGTCATGGCGGTTCCGGAAAGGGTCGGAGGAGTCGGAAAGATCGAAGAAGAATCTGGCGGGCTTGCGGGAGCGCGGGCGCCGGACCGGTGACGGTCAGGCGCGTTGCTTGGCGAACTGCGCGATGCGGTGGGCCGCTTCCAGGCACTCGGCCTGTTCGGCCACCAGCGCGAGCCGGATGCGGCCCGCGCCCGGATTGACGCCGTGCGCTTCGCGGGCCAGCAGGCTCCCGGGCAAAACGCCGACATTGTATTGAGCGAGCAGATCCTGGGCGAAGCCAATATCGTTACCGTCTGGCACGGCGGCCCACAGGTAGAAACCCGCGTCGGGCAGGGCGACGTCCAGCACCTCGGCCAGCACCGGTGTCACGGCCGCGAACTTGGCGCGGTACTGCGCGCGGTTGGCGACGACATGGTCCTCGTCGTTCCAGGCGGCGACGCTGGCGGCCTGGATCATCGGGCTCATGGCCGAGCCGTGATAGGTGCGGTAGAGCAGGAAGCGCTTGATCCAGGCGGCGTCGCCGGCGACGAAGCCGGAACGCATGCCCGGCACGTTCGAGCGCTTGGACAGGCTGGTGAACGCGATCAGGTTGCGGAAGTCCGGGCGACCGAGCCGCGCCGCGGCCTGCAGGCCCGACAGCGGGGCGGCGTCGGGACCGTCGCGGAAGTAGATCTCGGAGTAGCACTCGTCCGACGCGATCACGAAGCCATGGCGGTCGCTGAGCTCGAACAGCGTCTTCCATTCCGACAGCGGCATCACCGCGCCGGTCGGGTTGCCGGGCGAGCAGACGTACAGCAACTGCGTGCGGGCCCAGGTCGCGTCGTCGATCCGGGACCAGTCGGCGGCGAAGTTGCGGGCCGGATCGGAATTCGCGAACGCGGGCGTGGCGCCGGCCAGCAGCGCGGCGCCCTCGTAGATTTGATAGAACGGATTGGGGCAGACGACGGTGGCGCCGGGGCGCGACGGGTCGATCACCACCTGCGCCAGCGCGAACAGCGCTTCCCGCGAGCCGTTGACCGGCAGGATCTGCGTGGCCGGGTCCAGGCTCAATGCGTAGCGGCGCTGCAGCCAGGCGGCGATCGCCTCGCGCAACTTGGGCTCGCCGGCAGTGGCCGGGTAGCTGGACAAGCCCTTCAGGTTGGCCATCAGCGCGTCCTCGACCAGCTTGGGCGCGGGGTGCTTGGGCTCGCCGATGCCAAGCGAGATGGCGCGGTAGTCAGGGTTCGGGGCGATGCCTTGCGTCAGGGCGCGCAGGCGCTCGAACGGGTAGGGGTTCAGCAGGGCCAGTCGTGGATTGACCGGAGGCGTGGCAGGGGTCGTGCTCATGCAAGGAATCATAGGCGGGCGGGGCTGTCGGTCCCTTACTTACGTCGACAACGGAGGGTTGCGCATGGGACGTAAGGTGCGCGGATGGTCAGCCTGCGGGGATGGCGTAGCGATGCCATCGCACCGACTCGTCGGGCATCAGAAAGACATCGAGCGCTTGATTCACCAGGTCGGCGCCGTGCGAGGCGATGAGATCCAGCGTGTACTCGAACAACGCCACCTGCAGCGCCTTGGTCAGCGGGGCCTCCGAGTTCAGGCAAACCAGCCCGGCATGGATCGGCTGCCTGGCGTGTTCGCCGCCGAGGTCGTCCGGTCCATTGCCTCGAAAGTCGATCGAGTTCCGTGTGACCAGCGTGAAGTCTTCGGCCACCACGCGCTCGATCAGTTGATGGTCCTTCATGCCTGACCAGCCCCGGTCGCGCACGCAAGTGGAGGCCACATGCCCCGCTCGTATCGCGATGTTGACGAGCGCTGGCGACAGGCATTCATCGATCAGGAACTTGAGGATCATGAGCGCCGCAGCTTCAGCCTGCCGGTGCCGCTGCTGATGAGTTTGGCAGTCGAGCGAGCATCTGACGGCTGCCGCGGACGCCCCCGTCGCGGATGCACGGCGCTGTAGATGCGGGCGGCGTCGATGTGGGCCTCCGTCAGGAACGGATAGTCCACCTGGATGCTGGCGGGGTCTTCTCCGCTGTCGAGGGTCGCGAGGACGGCGTCGATGGGTACGCGCGTGTGCATGAAGCATGGCGTGCCGCCCAGGATCTCGGGATCCGAGATCACCAGCCGATCCGCGTTGTCGACATCCTTGGCACGGCTCGTCGCCTCGGCCACGAAGCTGGAGATGTCGATCACCACGCCGTGGCCGGGCAGGACCACGATCCAGTCGACGTCATGCGGCACCAGCCGAAGCCCGAAGAGCTGCTCCCGGGACTTGGACCGTTCGACGCGGGCCGTGAGATCCGCCAGCACCTGTTTCCGCGTCGCGGCCTGCAACACGGCATCGTTCGCGAAGAAGAACCGCGCGTACGCGGCCAGGATGCGGGCCACCCGGCGGACGCTCCCATCGCGCTGGAACAGCGAGTCCGGCACGAGGTGCTCATCCACGAGCCGGTTCACCTGGCCCGCGGTCACATCACCGATGTACGCGACTTCGGCGGCCGGAACATAGGGGAGTGGCATGCTCATGATTAATCCTTCCGAATCTTCGGAAGATATATTGAAAGCAGGCCGGGGTCAAGAAAACGGGGGGCTTGGGTGGGGTGGAGGGGGGGCTCACAGCGCGCCGCGACAGCCCACGGCCCCGCAGCGGCAAGCCAATCGCCCCTCGTGATGCGTCACCCCGTAGTCGACGGTGATCTCCTCGCCCGGGGCGATCGCTCGTAGCGCGAAGAAGCTGATCTCGCCGTCCTCGACCTGGATGCGGGCGTTGGGCTGGCAGCTGTGATTGGTGAAGCGCATCGCGTCGTGCGACCGGCTCGCGTCGATCGCGCGCGACGGGGAGAGCTCCACCAACATCAGCCGCCGGCCTTCCTGCGCGCGGCGGCGGGCCTCGGCGACGGTGATGGAGGCGCCGGTCAGCAGGCCCAGCTTCGTGCCGGGCGGGATGGTCTCGCCCGCGAAGACGCCGTAGCCATCGATGCGGCTGCGCTTGAGCGCGACCGCGACGAACTGCGTGGCGGCGTCGTAGGCGAGGGCCATCCGGGGCGACGCCCGCTCAGCGCAGCAGGCCGGATTCGAAGCCGTGCGCCGGCAGGTCGACCGCCGGCAGCGGCTTCCAACCCTTCTTGCGATGCTCGGCCACGACGTTCGTGTAGATGCCGCCGCGCACGTACCACTTCGCGGTGATGCGGATGAAGCGCGGGTTCGTCACCTTCACGATGTCCTCGAGGATCGTGTTGGTCACCTTCTCGTGGAACGCGCCCTCGTCGCGGTAGCTCCAGAAGTACATCTTCAGGCTCTTCAGCTCGACGCAGTACTCGTCCGCGATCATGTCGATCGTGAAGTGCGCGAAGTCCGGCTGGCCGGTCAACGGGCAGTGGCAGGTGAACTCGGGAATCTGGAACTGGATGACGTAGTCCCGCTCCGGCGCCGGGTTGGGGAAGACGTGGATTTCCTTGCTGGGGCGGCTCGGCGGATTGGGCGGCATCTCGCGCATCTTGGGCGCGTCGGCGGTGGCGGCCTTGATCGGCGCAACGGTCTTCAGCGCCTTGGACGCCTTCGGTGCCTTGGAAACCTTCACGGAAGACGAGGAGGCGGCAGCCGACGCGGCCGGCTTGGCGGGGGTGTTCTTGGCCATGGGAGCGGGGATTGGGTTCTTGAGCCGGACAGGTCGCTGCTTCAGAGGGCGGCGCAGGCCGGAAGACGAAGGGCGCGATGGTATCATCCGCCGCGAACAGAGCGCCCCTTCAAGGGGCGTTTCCACAATCAAATCAAAGGCTTAGCTACGATCGGCGGCGCGTTGCGGGGCCTCCCGCGGCGGCCCCGGTCCGAACGTCTCGATGCGACTGAACTCGATCAAGCTCTCGGGCTTCAAGTCCTTTGCCGATCCCACCAACTTCCAGTTGCCGGGGCAACTGGTCGGCGTGGTCGGGCCGAACGGGTGCGGCAAGTCCAACATCATGGACGCGGTCCGCTGGGTGCTGGGCGAAAGCAAGGCCAGCGAGCTGCGCGGCGAGTCCATGCAGGACGTGATCTTCAACGGCTCGGGCAACCGCAAGCCGGCGAGCCGCTCCAGCGTGGAACTGGTCTTCGACAACGCCAGCGCCCGCGCCGGCGGCCAGTGGAACCAGTTCACCGAGATCGCCGTCAAGCGCGTGCTCACGCGTGAAGGCACCAGCAGCTACTTCATCAACAACCAGCCGGTGCGGCGCCGCGACGTGCAGGACGTGTTCCTGGGCACCGGCCTGGGCCCGCGTGCCTACGCCATCATCGGCCAGGGCACCATCAGCCGGATCATCGAGTCCAAGCCCGAGGAACTGCGCATGTTCCTGGAGGAGGCCGCCGGGGTCTCCAAGTACAAGGAGCGCCGCCGCGAGACGGAGCTGCGCCTGCGCGACACGCGCGAGAACCTGACCCGCGTCGAAGACATCCTCCGCGAGCTCAACGCCAACCTGGAGAAGCTGGAGCGTCAGGCCGAGGTCGCCGCCAACTACCGCAACCTGCAGGACCAGGGCACGCTGAAGCTGCATCAGCTGTGGTTCCTGAAGCATCGCGACGCCTCGGGCGAGGCCACGCGCGTGAAGGCCGAGCACCTGGAGGCCGTCAACGCGCTCGAAGCCAAGATGGCCGAACTGCGCCAGCTCGAGGCCGAGCTGGAAACGATCCGCCAGTCCCATTACGCCGCCGGCGACGACCTGCACGCCGCGCAAGGCCGCATGGCCGAGGCGCAGATGGAGGTGAGCCGGCTGGAAGAGCGCATCCGCTACGTCGTCGAGGGCCGCCAGCGGCTGGAGCAGCGCCTGGTCGAGCTGCAGGCGCAGAACCAGCAATGGCAGGAACGCGCCGAGCAGGCCCAGCTGGACCTGGACGACGTCGCCACCCAGATCGCGCAGGCCGAGGAGCAGAGCGAGATCCTGGCCGCGCAGGCCGAGGACCAGGCGATGAAGCTGCCCGAGGTCGAGGACCAGTTGCGCGCTGCGCAAGGCCGCGCCAACGAGCAGCGCACCCAGGTCACGCAGGTGCAGCAGCAGATCCAGGTGCTGGCTGCGGAGAGCCGCAGCGTCGACGAGCAATTGAAGGGCCTGCGCGGACGTCGCGACCGGCTGGCGCAGGAACGCCAGGGCCTGGCCGCGCCGCAGCACGACAAGCTCGACGAGGTGAAGCGGCTGTCGGTGGCCGCCGACGAGCAGCAGGCCGTCGCCGACGCGCGCCTGGGCGAGCTCGCCGAAGCCACCCCCGCCGCGGACGAGGCACGCCAGCACGCCCAGCAGGAATCGCAGCGCCAGGCGGCCCGCCTGACCGACATCGTGGCGCGTCTGACCGCCTTGCGCGCGCTGCAGGAGAAGGTGCAGACCGAGGGCAAGCTCAAGCCCTGGCTGGCCAGGCACGGGCTGCAGGACATCAAGGGCCTGTGGACGCAGCTCCACATCACGCCGGGCTGGGAGAACGCGCTGGAAGCGGCGCTGCGCGAGCGCATGGGCGCGTTGTCGGTGGGCCGGCTGGAGACGGTGCAGGCCTTCGCCACCGATCCGCCGCCGGCGCGGCTGGCCTTTTATTCGCTGCCCTCGGGCGACATCGCCAACACGCATCGCGCGCTGGCGCCGCTGAGCGATCTGCTCAAGCTGGAGTCCGGCGGCCTGAAGGCGCTGATGAACGACTGGCTCGAAGGCGTCTATACCGCCGAGTCGATCGCGCAGGCGCTGTCCCAGCGTCCGCAATTGAGCCACGGCGAGGTCATCATGACCCGCGAGGGCCACGCGGTGAGCCAGTTCGCCGTCAGCTTCTACGCCGCCGACTCCGAGACCGCCGGCCTGCTGGCCCGCGCGCAGGAGATCGAGAACCTGGAGCGCGAGCAACGCGCCCAGACGCTGATCGCCGACGAGGCCCGCGCCCAGGCGATCCGCGCCGAGGCCGCCTACACCGATGCCGCCCAGCGGCTGGCCGTGCTGCGCCGCGAGGCCACCGAGACGCAAGGCCGCGCGCATCAGCTGCAGGTGGAGCTGCTGCGCCTGGCGCAGCAGACCGAGGCCGCCGTCGCGCGCCGCACGCAACTGGACGACGAACTGGCCGAGATCGACGGGCAGGTCGAGGCGCTGCTGGAGCGCCGCATGGAAGGCGAGGCCCGTTTCGAGGAGCTCGACCAGCAGCTCGCGACGACGCAGGAGCGGCACGCGGAGCTCGACGAGGCGGTGATCCTGGGCGAGCGCAAGGTCGCCGAGGCCCGCGAGCATCAACGCGTGCTGGAGCGCCGCGCGCAGGAGGCGGTCTTCAGCGCCCGCGCGCTGGCGGCCAAGCGCGGCGAGCTGCAGCGCAGCATCGAGACCTCGCGCCAGCAGGTGCAGGTCAACGAGCAGACCGTGCAGAACATGGCGCGCGAGCGCGCCGAGCTCGACGACGCCGCCGCGCAGGCCGGCCTGCAGGACGCGCTGGCGCTGAAGATGGAGCGCGAGCTGGCGCTGGCGCTGGTCCGCGCCAGTTACGACGACCTCAGCCTGCGCCTCAAGCGCAGCGAGGAGCAGCGCATGACGATCGAGCGCGCCCTCGATCCGCTGCGCGAGCGCATCACCCGGTTGCAGCTCGACGAGCAGGCGGCCGCCCTCGGCGGCCAGCAGTACATGGAGCAACTGGCCGCCGCCGGCGTGGACCTGGCGGTGCTGGCCAAGGGCATCGAGGACGGCGGCGTCAAGCTCTACGGCCTGCAGGGCGAGATCGACCGCATCACCCGCGACATCGCGGCACTGGGGGCGGTCAACCTCGCGGCGTTGGACGAGCTGGGCGCGGCGCGCGAGCGCAAGACCTTCCTGGACTCGCAGTTCGGCGACCTGACCAGCGCGATCACGACGCTGGAGGACGCGATCCACAAGATCGACCTGGAGACGCGCGACCTGCTGGCCACGACCTTCAACCAGGTCAATGAACACTTCGGGCGCATGTTCCCCAGCCTGTTCGGCGGTGGGCAGGCCAAGCTGGTGATGACCGGCGACGAGATCCTGGACGCCGGCGTGCAGGTGATGGCGCAGCCCCCGGGCAAGAAGAACTCCACCATCCACCTGCTGTCGGGGGGCGAGAAGGCGCTGACGGCGATCGCGCTCGTGTTCGCGATCTTCCAGCTCAATCCGGCGCCGTTCTGCCTGCTGGACGAGGTGGACGCGCCGCTGGACGATGCCAACACCGAGCGCTATGCGCGGCTGGTGGCGGAGATGAGCAAGATCACGCAGTTCCTCTTCATCTCGCACAACAAGATCGCGATGGAGATGGCCGAGCAATTGATCGGCGTGACGATGCAGGAACAGGGCGTGTCGCGCATCGTGGCGGTGGACATGGAGTCCGCGCTGGCGATGGCGGAGCAATGACGGCGATGAACGTGAACAGGACGCGCGCTGGCGCGATGACGCGATGACGACGGACTGGAATCTCACAACCCTGCTCGCCGTGCTCGGCGGCGTGGTGCTGGTCGGGCTGCTGGCGCAAGGCTGGTGGAGCGCGCGCCGCGCGGGCCCGCGCCGCGCCGATCCGGTCGCGCCGGCCGGCGACCGCCACGAGCCCAGCCTGGGCGCCAACGGCGAAGCCGGCGCGCCGGCCATCACGCTCGACGGCGCGCCGCTGCCCGACCCGGGCGCGCTGGACGACGGCACGATGCCCGCGGTGGTGCGCCCGCGCAAGGCGTCGACGCGCATCGACGCGTTGATCGACGCCATCGCCACGATGGCGCCGGACGCGCCGGTCAGCGGCGAGATGGCGCTGTCGCACCTGCCGGGCAGCCGGCGCGCGGGCACCAAGCCGTTCCAGATCGAGGGCTTGAACGCCGAGTCCGGCGACTGGGAACTGCCGCACCCGGGCCAGCGCTACGGCGAGTTCCAGGCCGGCGTGCAGATGGCCAACCGCAGCGGCGCGCTCAACGAGATCGAGTACTCCGAGTTCGTGCAGAAGATCCAGGCCTTCGCCGACGGCATCGGTGCGATGCCGGAGTTCCCGGACATGCTGGACGTGGTCGGCCGCGCGCGCGAGCTGGACCAGTTCGCCGCCGGCCACGACGCGCAGCTGGCGATCGTGCTGCGGGCGCGCGGCGCCGCGTGGACGCTGGGTTTCGTGCAGCAGGGCGCGCTGCGTCACGGCTTCCTGCCGGGCTCGATCCCGGGCCGGCTGGTGCTGCCGGCGGCCGAGGAGGGCGCGCCGCCGCTGCTGACGCTGAACTTCGACGCGCAGGCGGCGCTGGCGGACGATCCGCAGGCCTCGTCGCTGCGCGAGCTGACGCTGGCGCTGGACGTGCTGCAGACGCCGGAAGCGCTGGAGCCCTTCGCCACCTGGCAGGAATCCGCCCGCAACCTCGCGCGCGACTTCGAGGCCGATGTCTGCGACGACCGCGGCCAGATCCTCAACCTGCACGCGTTCCAGTCGATCGGGCAGGAACTGGGCGAGCTCTACAAGTCGCTGGCGGCGCGCGACCTCGCGGCCGGCAGCGCGGTGGCGCGGCGACTGTTCAGTTGATCCGCCGCGCCGGGCGTCGAGACTCCCGTCCCCCCAGCCGCCCCACATGAAGAGCCGCGCCGACCAGTCGACCTACAGCACGCGGGCGCGCCGCGCCGACGGCAAGAGCATGCATGGCCGCATCGTCGGCGAGCTGGGCCTGATGATCGTCTCGGGCGAGCTCCAGCCCGGCGACCGCTTGCCTGGCGAGCTGCAACTGCTGGACCGCTACGAGGTCAGCCGCCCGGTGCTGCGCGAGGCGGTGCGCGTGCTCGTCGCCAAGGGCCTGGTGGTTTCGCGGCAGCGCGCCGGCGCGATCGTGCGTCCGCGCGGCGAATGGCACCTGCTCGACCCCGACGTGCTGTGCTGGTTGATCCAGGCCCGGCCGTCGCGGGAGTTCATGAACACGCTGCTGGAGGTGAGGCGGATCTTCGAGCCGGCCGCCGCGGCGCTCGCCGCCCGTTCCGCGACCGAGGCGCAGGTGCGGGGCATCGAGCAGGACTACGCCGACATGGTCGCCGCGACCGATGTCGAGCAACTGCTGGAGCCCGACCTGGCCTTTCACCGCCACATCGCCGAGGCCACCAACAACGACCTGCTGGCCTACATCGGCAACATGCTGTCGCTGGCGCTGCGCGAATCCTTCCTGCTCAGCAGCCAGTTGCCCGACATGCATCAGATCGCCCTGCCGCGGCATCTGGCGATCCTGGCGGCGATCCGCAACCGCGATCCGCTCGGCGCGCGACAGGCGACGCTGGTGCAGTTGCAGACGGCCAGCGAGGTCCTCGCGAGCGTGCTGGCGACCCAGGGCGGCGCGGACCGCTGAGGCTTCGCGCGCGACGATCCCGCGCGTCAGGCCACCGGTTCCGGCGGCCGTACCGGCACCCGCACCCGGAACGTCGTGCCCTGTCCCGGCACGCTGTCGACCTCGATGCGGCCCGCGTGCTTCTGCACGATGGAGTAGGACAGCGACAGCCCCAGGCCCGTGCCCTGGCCCACCGGCTTGGTGGTGAAGAAGGGCTCGAAGATGCGCCGCCGGACGTCCTCCGGCATGCCCACGCCGGTGTCCTCGACCTCGACGCAGACCCAGTCGTCCTCGGCGCGCGTGCGCAGGCGGATCTCGCCACGCTCCGGGATCGCATGCGCGGCGTTGACGATCAGGTTCATGAAGACCTGGTTCAGTTGCGCGGCGATGCAACGCACCGGCGGCAGCACGCCGAAATCCTTGCGCACCTCGGCCTTGTACTTGACCTCGTTCATGACCACGTTGAGCGTCGATTCCAGGCCGGCGTTCAGGTCCGCGTCCTGCCACTCGGCGTGGTCCACGCGCGAGAAATCCTTCAGGTCCTGCACGATCTTCTTGACCCGGACCAGGCCGTCCTCGCTCTCGTCGAGCAACTGCGGCAGGTCCTCCTTGACGAAGGACAGATCGATGCGCCGGTCCAGGTCGCGCAGGGCGGCCGCGACCGTCTCCGGCAACGCGCCGGCCGGCTGCGCGGCCAGCACGTCGAGCAGCCCGAACAGCGGCTCGACGTAGCTCCGCAGCGTGCCCATGTTGGAGCTGACGAAGCCGACCGGGTTGTTGATCTCGTGCGCCACGCCCGCCGCCAGTTGCCCGATCGAGGCCATCTTCTCGGACTGCAGCAGCTGGTTCTGCGCTTCCTCCAGCCGGGCGTTGGTCTGCTTCAGGCGCTGGTAGTTGTCCTCGATCTCGGTCTGCACGCGGCGCACCTCGGTGCGGTCCTGCAGCAGCCACCAGGTCTGCGAGGACGGGTCGAGCGGATTGGCCACGTAGGCGATGACCTGCACCCACAGCCGCCGGCCCTGCGCGGTGACCATCTCCATCTCGTGCAACAGCGATTCGCCGCGGGACAGCACCGGAAAGGCCACCGCGCCCAGCGCCTCGTAGTCCTCGTCGCTGGCGAAGAAACGCCGCGTGGACAGGCCGCTCGCGGAGAGGTCGCCCAGCTCGAACATGTCGGCGAACTTGCGATTGCCGCGCGTGGTGCGCTGGTTCTGGGTCGAGATGATGCCGACCGAGGCGTTCTCCAGGAAGGCCTCCAGCTCGTGGTGGGTCAGCAGCAGTTCCGCGGTGCGTTCGTTGACCAGGTCCTCCAGCTCGGCGCGGTGACGGCGGACCTCTTCTTCGGCGCGGCGCCGATGGGTCACGTCCTGCAGCGTCTCGATCGCGCCCACCACCGCGCCCTGCGCGTCCCGCAGCGGCGCGGCGGTGAAGAACAGCCAGCGTCCGTCGTCCATGGCGGGGAAGAAGGACTCGGCCTCGTACGCGTCGTCGATGGTCTCGGAGCGGCGGCAGCGGCCGCCGTACAGCGCGTCGCACTGGGCCTCGATGGTGCCGTCGATGATGAGGTCGGCCAGCAGCGGCCGCTCCTCGGGGTAGAAGCCTCGCCAGGCGTCGCGCCGGCCCAGCATGTCGAAGCTGTCGTGGCCCGTCAGCTGCGCGCAGGCCGCGTTCCAGTGCGTCACGCGGTGCTCGGCGTCGAGCACGAGGCTGGCGACCGGGTTGTTCTCGATGATCTGGTGCAGCACGCGGCCGACGTCGAGCAGGCTGGTCTGCACGTGCCGCATGTCGCTCAGGTCCTGCACCGTCAGCACGTTCAGGCGCCGACCGTCGACGGTCACCGGGCGGGCCGTGAGCTCCAGCGAGCGCACCGAGCCGCTGGCGGTCAGCGCGTCGATCTCGATCGCCGGGGGCAGGCCGTCCTGGCTGATCGCCTGCAGCCCGTAGGTCTTCAACGCGTCGCGATGCGACGGCGCGGCCCAGGCATCGAAGGGCATCGCGGCCAGCGCATCCGGGCCGTAACCCAGCAGGCGCTGCATCGCCGCGTTGACGTGCACCACGGCATCGACGCCGTGGACCAGCACCGGCACCGTGACCGCCTCCCAGGCGGCGGCGAGCACGGCCAGTCCACGCGTCGGGTCGAGGTCAGACGGTGCGCGGTCGTTCATAGCTTCACGTCGCCGGGGTCTTCCAGGATGAAGGACCCGTCGTCGGCCCACGCCACCTGCGTGATGCCGGGCTCCAGCTGTTCCAGGCGCCGCAGCTCCGCGTCCTGGGCGCTGATCTGCCCTTGTTGCCGACGTACCTGATCGGCGAGCCGCCGGTTCTCCAGCGTCAGCTCGCGCACGTGCAGCACCTGGCGCACGGCGCTGAGCAGCTCGTAGTCGGCCCACGGCTTGGCGATGAAGCGGGCGATGGCGGCGTCGTTGACGGCGCGCACCAGCGCGTTCAGGTCGGTATAGCCGGACAGCACGATCCGCTCGCACTCCGGCTGCAAGGTGCGCAGCGCGGTGAGGAAGTCCACGCCGTTCATCACCGGCATGCGGTAGTCGGAGATGGCCAGCGCGTAGACGTGGGAGCGGGCCCGCTCCAGCGCCTGCGCGCCGTCGGCGCATTCGTCGACGATGTAGCGGCTGCCGTCCGCCGCGGTCAGCCCGTGGCGCAGCAGCCGATGCAGCGCGTGGAGGATGCCGGGCTCGTCGTCCACGATGAGGATGCGCTCAGCCATGGGAGGCTCCTTGCGGGGCCGGCCGCGGCGGCGCGGCGGTGGCCTGCGGCGATGCGGCCGAGGACGCGGGCGGGGAGAGGGGGGCGGACGACGGCGCGCCATCCTCGGTCCGCCGGATGTAGAGCGAAAGCCGGACGCCTTCCCGGCCGGCGAACTCCCGGATCTGCCGGACCAGCCGCGCGTCGAAGACGTGGCCGGCGGCGAGCAGCAGGGTGCCCTTGGGCGTGAGCAGGTCGCGCGCCAGCACCATGCCGGGCACGACGTCCTGCGGGCTGATCGCGCGGTCGGTCGGTACGTCCAGCGGCTCGTCGGTCAGCGCCAGTTCGAGCGCCTCCACCACCTCCGGCTCGTAGCGCGTGCGCGCGCCGCCGCGCACCAGCGACAGCGCCTGGGCGGGCGTGAAGCGCTGCTCCGCCATCCGGCCCGTCTGCGCCGCGTGGAAGTCGCTGACGGCGCTCAGGATCTGCGCGCCCAGCGGGATGGCGTCGCCGATCAGACCGTCCGGAAACCCCTTGCCGTCGATGCGCTCATGCTGCATCCGGACCAGCCGCGCGACCTGCTGCAACTGGCCCAGGGGCAGCAGCGCGGCCTCGCCGTCGAGCGTGTGGCGGCGGTAGTGGGCCAGCTCCTCGGCGTTCATCAGCGAGACCGGCTTGCGCAGCAGCGTGTCGGGGAAACTGATCTTGCCGATCTCGTGCAGCAGGCCGGCGATGTGGAGGTCTTCCTCCAGTCGCGGCCCCAGGTTCATGCGCCGCGCGGTGCGGCGCGCCAGGTCGGCCACCTGCCGGGAGTACCCGGCCAATCCGCCCTCGCGCAGCTCCAGCAGGCCCGAGAACACCTGGATGGACAGCAGGAAGTTGTCCTTGAGCTGATCGAAGGACTTCTCCAGCATGCCGTTGACCTGCTCCAGCTCTTTCGTGCGGGCGCGCACGCGCTGGGACAGCTCGTTGTTGAGCGTTTGCAGCTCGGCGTTCTGGGACTTCGTCAGCTGCAGCAGCGCGCGGTTCTCGACCTCTAGCCGTCGCCTGGACAGCGCGTCGTCGATGGCCATCAACAGCTCGCGGTCGTCCCAGGGCTTGGCGATGTGGCGCTGGATCTGGCCGCGGTTGACGGCGGCCACGGTGGCCTGCACGTCCGCGTAACCGGTCAGCAGGATGCGCCCCACCAGCGGCCATCGCTCGCGCACCTGCTCCAGGAATGCGGCGCCGTCCATCTCCGGCATGCGCATGTCCGAGACCACCACGTCGACGGGTTCCTGGCTCAGGATCTCCAACGCGGGGGCGCCGCCCGGCGCGATCAGCACGCGGTAGCCCTGAGGCCGGACCAGGCGTCTGAGCGAGCTCAGGATCGAGGGCTCGTCGTCCACGAACAGGACGACGGGAGGCTGGGTCTCCGCAGTCATTGTTGTGCTCCCTGGAACTCACGGATCGCGTCGAGTGTAGGACCGCGGCGGGCGAATGGCGCGCCTGTCTGTTTCCGGAGACGCCGCCGCTCCGCGGGCGCGGCGGCCCGCGAGTCCCTGCGCGCATCCATGCACGGGGGCGGCGCTCGCGCCGGGCGGACTCGGCGGTTCCAGGGGGAGCGACGATCATTCCCTGGCCAAGGCGCCGACCTTGCGGCGACTTCACGCCGATTTCATCGGTTCAGCAGCGCCGGCACCGCCGACGCGAGCAAGGCCACGCCGGAGGCCGTCAGCAACGCCAGCACGATCTGCCGGAAACGCGCGTCCGAGATGCCCACGTACATGCGCCCGCCCAGCAGCACCGGCACCAGCATCGCGGGCGCGACGATGGCGAACAGGGGCAGCATGTCGCGGGTGACCAGGCCGCTGGTGGCGTAGATGCCCATGGTGACGGCCAGCGCCGCCAGGTTGAAGTTCTGGATGATGGCGCGCTGCTCGTCCTTGGGCAGGCCGCGCAGCGTGCACCAGACCGTCGGCACCGTGCCGGTGAAGCCGCCCAGGCCGCCCATCACGCCGCCGATGCCGCCCACGACCGCGTCGGCCAGCCGGCCGCCGAAGCGCACCTGGGGCAGCCGTGTCGCCAGCAGCATGGCCGGGCACCACACCACCAGCAACCCGCCGAGGATCGCCTTGAAGACCTGGATGTCCAGCGCGGGCAGCAGCGCCACGCCGACCGGAATGCCGGCCAGACCGCCCAGCACGAACGGCGCGAGCCGGCGCCAGTCGAAGCCGCGCCGCACCGTCACGGCGGCGATGATCTGGCCCGTGAGCGAGCCGAAGACCGACAGCGCCGCGGCGAGCTTGGGGTCCAGCGTCCAGGCCCAGAACGACATCGCGGTGAGGCCGAAGCCGAAACCCGACAGGCCCTGGACGAAGCCGGCGCAGACGGCGCCCAGCACGATGATGAAGAGGTGGTCCATGGGGCGGCGGCTGGGGATGGCGCGGTCGAGGAGGAAGTCGAGGTGAGATCGAATCGGCGAGTGTCTCGTATCCGATCGCTCCTCGATGCGCGGCTGGGCGCCTTGCGTGCGCTCGCGCCGAGGCCGTCGGCCCGGCCTTCCGCCCTGCGCTTGCGCCGGTAACGCGCGTAACGGCGTGCCGGACGTCGCGAGGCGATGGCGGGGAGGACACTCCTGGCGCTCAGCCACCCCCACAGCTTCAGAGAATGCCTTCATCGATCGCCGCCCTCCCGTCCCTGGCCCGCGCGGCCGGTTGCCTCGTTCTGGCCGCCGCCTGTCCGCTCGCGGCCCATGCCGCCGCCGACGACGCGCGTGTCCGCGCCGTCGTCGACGCCGCCGTCCGGCCCCTCATGGCGAGCCACGACATTCCCGGCATGGCGGTCGCCGTGACGGTCGACGGCCGTCGATACGTCTTCACCTACGGCGTCGCCTCGAAGGAAAGCCGCGCGCCCGTCACCGAGACCACGCTCTTCGAGATCGGCTCGGTCTCGAAGACGCTGACCGCGACGCTCGCGGCCTACGCGCAGGCGACGGGCCAGCTGTCCCTGGACGATCATCCCGGCCAGTACCTGCCCGAGCTGAAGGGCCGGCCGATCGACCAGGCCACGCTGCTGCACCTGGGCACCTACACGGCGGGCGGGCTGCCGCTGCAGTTCCCCGACCCGGTCGAGGGCGACGCGGCCGCGATGGCCTACTTCCGCGACTGGCAGCCGCGGGCCGCGCCGGGCACGCGCCGCCAGTACTCCAACCCGAGCCTGGGCCTGTTCGGGCGCGTCGCGGGGATCGCGCTGAAGGACGGCTTCGCGAAGGCCATGGAGACGACGGTCTTCCCCGCCTTCGGCATGAGGCACAGCCACCTTCAGGTGCCTCGGCGGGCGATGGCCGACTACGCCTGGGGTTACCGCCAGGACAAGGCGGTCCGCGTGAACCCTGGTCCGCTGGACCTGGAGACCTACGGCGTCAAGACGACCGCCGCCGACCTGCTGAGCTTTGTGCAGGCCAACATCGACCCGAGCGCCCTCGACGCCCCGATGCGGCGAGCGGTCGAGGCGACGCAGGTCGGTCACTTCCGCGTCGGGCCGATGGTGCAAGGGCTGGGATGGGAGCAGTACGCCTATCCGGTCTCGCGCGAATGGCTGCTGGGCGGCAACTCGCCGGAGATCATCTTCGAGTCCCAGCCGGTGCATCAACTGGCCGCCGGAGAGTGGGGCGGAGCGAGGCTCTTCAACAAGACCGGATCGACGGGCGGTTTCGGCGCCTACGTGGCCTTCGTCCCGAGCAAGCAGATCGGCATCGTGATGCTGGCGAATCGGAGCTATCCGATCCCGGCGCGCGTCGAGGTGGGGCTGGCCATCCTGAATGGCCTGACCCCCAAGGTCGAATGAGCGACCCGGCCCGCGTGCGCGCCATGCAGGGCACGAGCGCGCTGCCCTGAGGACGACGCGAACCCGACTTCAGGGAATGCGGTGGCGCGCCGCCGCGATCCGTCCCGTACGCTCTCGGCCCACGGTCGGCGCCTTCGCCGGACCAGAGGAGACAACGATGGTTCGCAAGACATCAGAGAGCAAGGCGGAGAGCAAACCCGAGGGCAAGCCGTCGGCGAAGACCGATGCCCCGAAGCTGCTCGCGGGCGGCAATCCGCAGATTCCGAAGGGCGAGGGCGACGCCCCGGTGCAGGCCTACATCGCCGCCTTGCCGGACTGGAAGCGGGACGTCGTGCGGCGCCTCGACGCGTTGATCGTCGAGGCCGTGCCGGGCGTGCGCAAGGCTGTGAAGTGGAACTCGCCGCTCTACGGCATGGATGGCACGACCTGGTTCGTCGGCATTCACGTGATGACGAAGTACGTGAAGCTCGCGTTCTTCAAGGGCAAGTCGCTGGACCCGATGCCGCCGGTCGATTCGAAGACGGCGCATGCGCGCTACCTGCATGTCGGCGAGAAAGAGCCGCTGGACGAGGCCCGGCTCGTCGCCTGGGTGAAGGCGGCGAGCGCGATGCCGGGGGAGAAGATGTGATCGCCATCGAGCGCGGGGGAGCGACGCCGGCCGCGTCTACGGCGCGTGGCAGACCGCTTCGAGGTTGTGCCCGTCCGGGCCGATGACGAAGGCGGCGTAGTAGGTCGGGTGATAGTTCGGGCGCAGCCCTGGCGCGCCGTTGTCCTTGGCGCCCGCTTCCAGGGCCGCGCGATGGAAGGCATCGACCTGCTCGCGCGTCTCGGCCGAGAACGCCAGGTGCAGGTGCGCCGGCTTCTCGTCGGTCTGGAACAGGCACAGCGAGGTCGACCCCGTCGCTGCGAGCTCCACGCCGTAGCTCGGCACGCCTTCCGAGATGATCGTCACGCCGAGCGGCGCCAGCGCCTTGGCATAAAACGTCTTGCTCGCCGCGAAGTCGCTGACGCCGAATTTGACGTGATCGAACATGGGGTCTCCTGGGTCCTGCTTCGAAGTGAATGCGAGGAGCGAGCGTAAGGGCGCGCGGGCCTGCGCGCGTGTGGCTTCAGTCATGGGGGTGGGGCGACGGATCCGACGCACCACCGCCTATTCCTGCCGCTGCGGCGCCGCCAATCCGTCGCAACTCGACGGCCGGAACCAGTACCGCGCCCCGACCGCCACGTCCTCGGCGTCATCGATCGCCACGATCACATGCCGCCAATGGCGCGCCCGGCTGTAGCGCATCAGCGCATAGCGGTGCCGCGCCGCGTCGGGGTCGGCCGCGCGGCAATCGGCGCTCACCGGCTCCGTGAACTCGCCGCCCGTCCGGACCTCCATCACCCAGCCGGTGCGCCAGCCGTCGCCGTAAGGATGCGCCGGATCGTCCCGTCCGCGCGCCGACGCGCAGCCCTGCAGCAGCACCGCGGCCAGCACGCTCGCCGCCGCGAGGCTGAGGCCGGCCATCACCCGCACCAGGCGGGTCGTCGCCTGTTGATCGTCAATCATCGCCAGCCTCCGCGCCGGAGAGCGCGCCAGAAGAAGAACCGGGAGACGGCGCGGGCGCGCCACCCGCGACGGCCGTGGGCGCGAACCAGGCCAGGTACAGGGCCGGCAGCACCAGCAGCGTCAGCAAGGTCGCGCTGACCAGACCGCCGATGACCACCACCGCCAGCGGCCGCTGCGTCTCCGCGCCGATGTCGTGCGAGAGCGCCATCGGCAGCAGCCCCAGCGCCGCCAGCAGCGCCGTCATCAGCACGGTGCGCAGGCGCTGCATCGCGCCCTCGCGCACCGCGGCCCAGGCGTCCAGGCCGCGCCGCCGCAACTGCTCGAAGACCGACAGCATCACCACGCCGTTGAGCACCGCCTGGCCCGACAGCGCGATGAAGCCGATCGCCGCCGACACCGACAGCGGAATGCCGCACAGCCACAGCGCCACGATGCCGCCGATCAGCGCCAGCGGCACGTTGAGCAGGATCAGCGCGGCCAGGCGGAACGAGTTGAACGCGTTGAACAGCAGCACGAAGATCAGCAGCAGCGAGATCGGCACCACGATGGCCAGGCGCCGCATGGCGCGCTCCTGGTTCTCGAATTCACCGGACCAGGCGACCTCGTAGCCCTCGCCGACGCGCACGTGCGCCGCCAGCCGCGCCTTCATGTCCGCCACCACCGAGCCCATGTCCCGGTCCTTGATGAAGACCCCGATCGCCATCGTGCGGCGCCCGTCCTCGCGGGCGATGTTCATGACGCCGCTGGTCTCGCGGATGGTCGCCACCGCGTCCAGCGGCACCGTGCCGCCGGGCGCGAAGATCGGCGTGCGCGCCAGCTCGCCCAGCGCGCGGCGCGATTCGGGCAGGCGCACGGTCACCGCGAACTTGCGCTCGCCTTCCCACAGGTAGGTCGCGGCGCGGCCGGCCAGCGCGGCCTCGATCACGTCCTGCACGTCGGCGACGTTCAGGCCCAGCCGCGCGGCCCGGTCGCGATCGATGTCGATGGTGACCTGTGGCAGCTCGCCCATGCGGTCGATCTCGGCCAGCTGCACGCCGGGCACCTGGCGGATCTCGCGCTGCATGTCGACGGCGATGCGGCGCAACTCGGCCAGGTCCTCGCCGGAAACCTTCACCACGATCTGGCCCTTGATCTGCGAGATCGACTCCAGCACGTTGTCCCGGATCGGCTGCGAGAACTCGGGCTCGATGCCCGGCAGATCGGACAGCGCCGCCGTCATGTCGGCGATCAGCCGCTCCCGGGTCAGGCCGGGACGCCATTCCTCCTCGGGCTTCACGTCGACGAAGACCTCGGCCATGCTGAGCGTCTTCGGGTCGGTGCCGTCCTCCGGCTGGCCCGCCTTGGACACCACCGTGCGCACCTCCGGCACCTGCCGCAGGCGCTCGCGCGCCAGCCGCAGCACGCGGACGGCCTCGGCCTGGGACAGGCTGGACGGCATGTTCCAGTTGACCCAGTAGGTGCCTTCGTCGAGCTCGGGCAGGAACTCCGAGCCCAGCCGCGTCGCCAGCACCGCGGTGCCGGCGAAGGCCAGCGCGGCCAGCACCATCAGCAGGCGTCGCCGCCCGATCGCCCATTCCAGCGCGGGACGGTAGAGCCGCTTGGCGGCGGCGACGACGCGGTTGTCCCCGTGCGGCAGGCGTCGACGCAGCAGGCGGTGGGCCAGCACCGGCACCACCGTCAACGAGCACACCAGCGCGCCTATCAGCGCCATGCTGACCGACAGCGCCATCGGCTGGAAGATCCGCCCCTCATGCCGCTGCAGCGCGAAGATGGGCACGTGCGCGGCGATGATGATCAGCATCGAGAACAGCGTCGGCCGGCCGACCTCGTCGGCGGCGTCGGCCACCAGCCGCAGCCGGGTGCGGGCGTCGAGGTTCTCGCCCTGGCCGGCGAGGCGGTGCAGGATGTTTTCCACCACGATCACCGCGCCGTCCACGACGATGCCGAAGTCCATCGCGCCCAGCGACAGCAGGTTGGCCGGCACGCCCATCACCTTCAAGCCCAGGAAGGTCGCCAGCAGCGCCAGCGGGATCACCGCCACCACCGCCAGGCTGGCGCGCAGGTTGCTCAGGAACAAGTACAGCACCAGCGACACCAGCAGCGCGCCTTCCACCAGGTTGCGGAACACCGTGGACAGCGTCTTGCCCATCAGCCAGGTGCGGTCGTAGAAGGGGTCGATGCGCACGCCCGCGGGCAGGCCGCGCGCGTTGAGCTCGGCGATGCGCGCCTTGACGCCGCGCAGCACCTGCGCCGCGTTCTCGCCCTTGCGCATCACGACGATGCCGGTGACGGCGTCGTCGTCCCCATCCTGGCCGACCACGCCCAGCCGCGGCACCGCGCCCACCACCACCCGCGCCACGTCGCGGATCAGCACCGAGCTGCCGTTGTGCGCGCCGACGACGATGGCGCCGATGTCGTCGGGCGAGCGCAGCAGCCCCAGCCCGCGGATCGCGTACTGCTGCGCGCCCTGCGCGACGTAGGAGCCGCCGGCATTGGCGTTGCCGCGACCCAGCGCGTCCAGCAGGTTCTGGAAGCTCAGGCCCATCGCGCGCAGCTTGTCGAGGTCGGGTTGCACCTCGTACTGCTTGATGAAGCCGCCCATCGCGACGACGTCGGCCACGCCCGGCACCTGCCGCAACGCGCGCTCGATGGTCCAGTCCTCGATGGTGCGTAGCTCGGTGGTGGTCTTGCCCTCGCCGCGCAGGCGGTAGCGCAGGATCTCGCCGACCGGCGTGGCGTTGGGCGCGATGTCGGCGGTGACGCCCGGCGGCAGGTCGATGCCGCGCAGCCGTTCGTTGATCTCCTGCCGCACCTGCGGCACGGCCGCGGCGTCGTCATAGGTCACGACGGTGTAGGACAACCCGAACTGCGTGTGCGAGAACACCCGGATCGAATGCGGCAGGCCCGACAGCGCCAGCTCGATGGGCAGCGTGACCTGCTTCTCGACCTCCTCGGCGGCGTGGCCGGGGTGCAGCGCGATCACGGTCACCTGCGTGTCGGTGACGTCGGGGAAGGCCTCGACCGGCAGGTTCTGGAAGGCGATCAGGCCGGCGCCGACGAACAGCAGCACGGCCAGCAGCACCAGCACCGGCTGGTTGAGGGAGAAGGCGATGAGGCGCTTCATCCGCGGGCCTTCTTGACGGCGATCGTGGCGTCGGCTGCGTTGGCTGCGTTGGCGGCGCCTGCCGCCGTCCCGGCGTCCGCGCGCGCGGGACGAGGCGGGGACGATGTCGCGGGTCCGGCCGAGGGGGCCGTCGCGGCGGGCGTGTCAGGGACCGGCGACGTCCCGGCGACGCCGCGGGTCGACACGGCCTCGCCGAGGTGGAACTGGCGCGCCAGCAGCAGTGCGTTGTCGGTGACGACGTTCTCGCCGGCGCGCAGTCCACTGGCGACGGCCGCCTGGCCCGCGCCGATGCGCGCGACCTGCACCGCGCGCGGCTCGAAGACGCCGGGCTTGGTCTGCACGAAGACCCAGTGGCGGTCGCCCTCCAGCATCAGCGCCGAGGCCGGCACGATCACGGCGGCGCCGTCGACGCGCGGTAGGCGCGCGTTGCCCAGCATCTCGGCCTTCAGCAGGCGCTCGCCGTTGTCGACCTCGGCCCGGACCTTGATGGTGCGGGTGGCCGGGTCGATCGCGTCGGAGGTGGCCGTCACCACCGCCGCGAACGAGCGCTTTGGCCAGGCCGGCACGTCCAGCGTGAAGCGGGTGCCGGGGCGCAGGGCGGCGAGGTCGTCCTCGCGCGCGTCGATCACCACCCACAGCCGCGACGGATCGCTGATGACGAACAGCGGCGGCACGCCGGGACCGGCCTGATCGGGGCGCAGTTCCGCGCCGGGGTTGAGGTTGCGTTCCACGACGACGCCGGCGATGCCGGCCCGCAGCCCGAGCCGCTGGTCGATGCCGTCGCCGGCCCCGTACAGGTTCAGGCGGTTGCGGGCGCGGGCGGCCTCGGCATCGGCGCGGGCGCTGTCGGCCTCGGCCTGTTCGAGGTCGCGGCGGGCGACGATGCCGGCCTCGCTCAACTCCCGCTGGCGCGCGAGCTGCTGTGCCGCCTGTCGTTGATCGGCCAGCGCGCGGGCGGCGTCGGCCTGCGCCTGCCCGAGGTCCGCCGACATCAGCCGCGCCAGCAGCGCGCCGCGGCGCACCGGCTGGCCGACATCGGCGCACAACTGCTCGACGCGGCCGGCCAGCGGCGCGAAGACCCGCTGGGTGCGGGACTCGTCCCAGACCACGTGGGCCGGCAGCACCAGCTCGCCGGCCTGGTCGGCGCGGGCCGGCGCCACCCGCAGCAATCGCAGCTGCGCGTGGCCGGCGGGATACCGCAGCGTCCCGCCTTCGACGGTCGGGGCGGCCTCGGGAGCGGGCGCGGCCTCGTTGCGGTCGCAGCCTGACAGGGCGAGGGCGGTCAACGCCGCCAGCGCGCCGGCCAGCACGGCGCCGCGACGGGAGGGGAATGGGTGGCGAAGGGTCATGGCGCTCAGGGTTGGGTCAACAGCCGCCACTGCGCGAGGGCGACATCGTGGTCATGGCGCGCGGCGAGCGCGTCCATCAGCGACGCGCGCAGGGTGCGGCGCGCCTCGATCAGGTCGGTGAGGGTGCTGGCGCCCTTGCGGTAGGCCAGCTCCGCCTGCGCGAGCAGGGCGCGGGCACGCGGCAGCAGGTCCGCTTCATGCGAGCGCAGCAGCGCACGGCTGGACGACAGCGCCAGCCAGCGCTGGCGCAGCGCGGTTTCGGCGTCGGCGCGCGCTTGCTGGGCCTGCTCGCGCGCCTGGTCCAGCTGCGACTGGGCGCGGCCGATCTCGCCTTGCTGTTGGTAGCCGAATTGCAGAGGCATCTGCAGGCGCAGTTCCAGCAGGCGGGTGGAGGTGCCGGGGTAATGGTCGAGCGACACGCCCCAGGTCACGTCGGCGTGTTTCCCCGCGCGGGCCAGGTCGTAGGCGGCCAGCGCCGCGCCCTGGCGGGCGTCCGCCGCGGCGACGTCGGGACTGGCGTCGATGGCGGCGCGCAGGCCGTCGGGATCGGTGGGGGTGTCGTCGCCGGCGTCGGCCGGGATGGCGGAGACGGCCGTGGCCTCACCGCCCGCATCGTCCGGCGCCGCGGCGGTCAGGCGCATCTCCGGTCGACCGATCAGGCGGCCCAGCGCCAGCGCGGCGTTCTCGCGATCCGTCCGCGCGGCGGCGACGTCGTTGGCGGCCTTGCGCGCCTCGATCTCGGCGCGGGACAGGTCCTGCGGCGCGGCGTCGCCGGCCTGCACGCGCCGGCGCATCAGCGTGGCGAGCGCCTCGGCGCCGGCCGCCAGCTCGCGCAGGTCCTCCACGCGCGACTGCGCCAGGCGCAGGTCGTGGAAGGCGGTCGCCGCCAGGATCTGCTGGTCGCGGCGCACCGCGCGCCAGTCCTGCCGCGCGGCGCCGGCGGCGGCCTCGGCCGCGGCGGTGCGCAGCGCGCGCTTGCCGCCGCGCTCCCAGGTCCAGTCGACGCCGAGGGACTTGTCGACGCGTTTCTCCGTCAGCCAGTTGCCCCCGCCCACGCCGTGCTGCAGGTCCATCGAGCTGGCCTTGGCGGTCAGGACCGGCAACGGCGCGTGGTCGGCCGCCACCACATCGGCGCGCGCCGCGTCGACCCCGAGTCGCGCGATGCGGGCATCGGCGTTGGAGGCGGCGGCTTCCAGCACGGCCGCCAGCGTGATGGGGGCCGCCGTCATCGAGCTTGCCGCGGCAGGGGGCATGGCTCCCACGGGAGCCGCGGCAAGGGGCGCCGGAGCGGCCATCGGCGCTGGAGCGGGCAGAGGCGCGGGGGTGGATGCTGCGGCGGCCGTCGATGCGGAACCCGCGGACGGCGCCCCCGCCCAGGCGGGTACCCAGGCCGCGAGCGCGACGATGGCGATGGTGGAGGCCGCGAGGCCGGAGGCGGCGGCTGCTGCGGCTCGGCGGGCCGTCGGCGCGGCGCGATGGGTGGTGCGACAAGTGGCGCGTGGGGTGGCGCGATGGGTGGTGCGGGGCGTCCTCGACATGGGGAGGGGTTATCCCAAGAGCCGCCTGACCGGAGCCTGACCTGGGGGCGACACCGGACCGCGGGGCCAGGTCTTGCATAGGCGGGGCGGCGTTGATCGGGTAACTTCGCGCCCATGCGCATTCTTGCCATCGAAGACGATCCCACGCTGCGGCTCATCGTGCAGCGAAGCCTGACCGAATCCGGACATCACTGCGACGCCGCGGCCACCGCCGCCGATGGCGGCTACCTGTGGCGCATCCAGCCGTTCGACGCCGTCCTGCTGGACCTGGGCCTGCCCGACGGCGACGGCCTGCGCCTGCTGCGCGACGCCCGCGCCCGCGGCGACCGCACCCCGGTGCTGGTGCTGACGGCGCGCAACCGCACCGACGAGCGCATCGCCGGGCTGGACGCGGGCGCCGACGATTACCTGGGCAAGCCCTTCGACCTGGCGGAGGTCGAGGCCCGCCTGCGTGCGTTGATGCGGCGCCGGCTGGACCTGAGCGACGATGTCCTCGTCGGCCGCCTGCGCCTGGACCGGCGCGCGCGCCGCCTGACGATCGGGGAGCAGGCGCTGGAGCTGCCGGCGCGGGAGTTCGACGTGCTGTGGGAGCTGCTGACCCCGCCCGGCCGCGTGGTCAGCAAGCAGCAGTTGTCCGACAAGTTGTCCGGGCTGGACGACGCGCTGGGCATGAACGCGCTGGAGGCCTTCATTTCCCGGCTGCGGCGCAAGCTGAGCGGCAGCGGCGCGGGCATCCGCACGCTGCGCGGGCTCGGCTACCTGATCGAGGCCGACGGCGCATGAGGCCGGACCACGCGGGATCGCTGCGCGCGCGGTTGTCCCGGCACCTGATTCCGCCCTTGCTGGTGATCTGGGCGATCGGCAGCGCGATCACGCTGGCCGCCGCGCACCAGGCGACGCAGCGCGCCTACGACCGCTCGATGCTGGACGACGCGCTGGTGCTCAGCGCCCACCTGATCCCGCGCGACGGGCGGCTGGAGCTGGCCATCAGCCACGGCGACCTGCGCACGATCCTGTACGACCAGAGCGAGCAGATGTTCTTCTCCATCCGCGCCGCCGACGGCCGGCTGGTCGCGGGTCAACCGGAGCTCAGCGCGCCCGACGCGCCGGACCTGCCGGTCGCCTTCAGCGACGGGCACTTCCTGGGCCGCGAGCTGCGGCTGGTGAGCCTGCGCCGCGACGCGCTGGACGGCGCGCTGATCGTGGTGGGGCAGACCACGCACAGCCGCGCCGCGCTGCTGCACCACCTGGTGTGGGTGTCGCTGCTGCCGCAGGCGCTGCTGATCGGGCTGATGCTGTGGTGGCTGCGGCGCGTCATCTCCGCGGACCTGGCACCGGTGACGCGCCTGCGCGACTGGCTGGAGCGCCGTGGGCCGGGGCGGCGCGAGCCGCTGCCGGCGTCGCTGCGCTCGCCGGCGCAGACGCGCGAGGTGGCGGAGCTGGGCGGCGCGATCGACGGCCTGCTGACGCGCATCGACGACGGCGCCGCGGCGCAGCGGGAGTTCGCCGGCACCGTCGCGCATGAGCTGCGCACGCCGTTGGCCGGCGTGCGCGCCGCCGCCGCCTACGGACTGGCCCAGACGGACCCGCAGCGCTGGCGCGCGCAACTGGAGGCGGTGCTGGCCTGCGAGTCGCGCGCCACGCACATGGTCGATCAGCTGCTGGCGCTGGCCATGGCCGAGGAGAGCGAGGCCGCCCTGACGCTGCGCCCGCTGGCGCTGGACGTCTGCGTGCGCGAGCTGCTGATCGACTGGCTGCCGCGCCTGGACCAGGCCGGCGTGCACCTGGACGCGCTGGGGCTGGACGAGCCGGTCACGCTGCCGTCGGACCGCGGTCTGGTCGAGGGCATCCTGACCAATCTGCTGGACAACGCGATCCGCTACGGCCGGCCGGCGGAAGGCGCGCACCTGATCTTCGTCGCGGTGCGGCGCGGCCCCGAAAGCGTGGTGCTGAGCGTCTGGGATCAAGGGCCGGGCCTGGCCCCGGAGGAGATGCACCGCGTCGCGCAGCGCTGGACCCGAGGCCGGCTGGCCCGCGAGATCGGCCAGGGCAGCGGGCTGGGCCTGGCGATCGTGCGCCGCTATGCCGATCTGCTGGGCGCGTCGATCACGCTGGGCGCCGGGCCGGGCGGCCTGGGCCTGCAGGTCGACGTCGTGCTGCCGCTGCGGACCGATCCCCCGCCGGCCGGCTGACCAACGACCCCAACCCGCGCAGGGTTTCAGGGGGCGGGAGGGGCGACATCAAGCCCGAAAAAAATGGCATTGCCGTGACAAGCTTGGCTTGTCTGGCCAGACTACATGTGGTCACAAGTGTTTCCGGGGCACCCCTCCGGGTTCCCCCTTAATAGGGGGCGACGCAAGTGACCAACGGCCTATCATGCGACCCTTCTCCGGCGAGCATCAAAGGGTTCGCGACGGCCGAGCCGGAGACAACGGTCAGTCGAAATCAGGGAGGCCCTATGGAAGCAGTGTCCGTTGCCCGAGTCTTCGAGGCGGCAGGAAATAGCGGCTATGCGATGCCGGCGGTGAAACGCCGGGTGCTGCTGGTCGACGACCACGAACTGGTGCGCGCGGGCATCCGCACGCTGTACCAGACGCTGGATGAGATCGACATCGAATGGATCGAGGCGTCCTCGCTGCAGGAGGGCTTGCAGGCGTACGGGACGCAGGACGCGGTGGACGCCGTGCTGCTCGACCTGAACCTGGGCGACTGCAAGGGCCTGCAAGGCCTGCGCCAGTTCATGGAGGCCCACCCGGACGCCCGCGTGGTGGTCTTCAGCGGCACGCAGGACGAGTTCGTCGTGCGGCAGGCGAGGGCGCTGGGCGCGGTCGGTTACCTGCCCAAGGGGGCCTTGATGGCGGAGATGCGCAGCACCTTGCGCGCGCTGCTCGCGGACGGTCCCCGGCACCGGTCGTCGCCGTCGGGCACCTTGTTCCCGCGGTTCCCGTCTTCCGCCATGTACGACCGCGTGGCCGAGCTGGGCCCGCGCCACCTGGAGATCCTGGAGCTGGTGCTGTCCGGCTGCAGCAACCAGGAGATCAGCAATTCCACCCAGTTGTCGCTGGGCACGGTGAAGAACTACGTGTCGTCGCTGCTGCTGGCGCTGGACGTGAAGTCGCGGTCGCACATGATCAGCCTGTTCCGCTGAGCGGATGGCGATGCGCCCGCCGGGCGTGGACGAGCGCCCGTCGGAGACGCTGTTCCCGCCCACCGAGATCCTGACCGACCCGCTGGGCGCCGACGAGGCGCCCGCGGGTCTTGCCGCGTTGGCGATGCCGGCCGGCTCGGCGTCCGCCGCGGCGGATCCCGTCGCCACGTCGGCCCCAACCGCCACCTCGGCATCGACCGCCGCACCGGCATCTGCATCGACGCCGGCCGCCGCGCCCACCGACGCGGAGGATGCGGCCGCGAAGCCGGTCAAGCGTCCGAGGCGCTCCGGCGCCTCCCGCACCGCCAGCCTGTTCGTGGCCGTCGCCGGCACCGGCGGCGAGACCGATGAAGCCGTTCAGGAAGGCCGACGCCGCGAGCGCCGCGCGATCGCGCGCCGGCTGGAGGACGCCGGCTTCGACGAGGCCTGGGCGCATTGGCCCTGGCTGTTGGCCGCGGTGGCGGTGCCGCTGGTGTCGGCGCTGGTGCGCGGCACGCCGACGCCGGGCCTGGTGGCCTGGGTCGTCGGGGTGGTGGCCCTGGCGCTGGGCTGCGTGTTCACCGCCCGCGCCTTGTCACAGCACCTGTCGTTGCAACGACAGCTGACCGGGACGCCGGCGCCGCTGGGCAATCGCGAGGGCCGCCGGTTGATGATCCTGCAGGCCTGCGGCTGCCTGCTGTTGCTGAGCCTGCATCCCTGGCTGGCGGAATCCCCCGGCTCGCGTGGCCCGCTGACCGGCCCGCTGCTGGCGGCGACCGCCGCGGTGCTGGGCGTGCTGCTGGCGCCGATGGGGCGCGGCGCGGCGTTGATCGCGCTGCTGCCGGCGTCGGAGGGCGTCGCCCGGCTGATGGATCCGGCGGCGCGGCCCGGCGCGGGGCCGATCTGGTTCACGGCCGCGACGGTGATCGGCGGCCTGGCGCTGCTGGAGCATCACCGCTGGCAGCGCGCCAAGCGCCTGCTGATGGAGCAGGACTTGCGCGTCAGCACGCTGGAGCAGGAGCGCGACGGCGCGATCCGCGCCGATCAGGAGAAGAGCCGCTTCCTGGCCATCGCCAGCCACGATTTGCGCCAGCCGGTGCATGCGCTGGGGCTGTTCGCGGCCAGCCTGGAACGGCGCCTGCAGGGCAGCCCCGAGGAACCGCTGGTGCGCAACGTGATGCGGTCCATCGAGGGGCTGGAGCGCTCGTTCAACGCGATGCTGGACATCTCGCGCCTGGACGCGGGCACCGTCGAGCCGAATCTGCAGAGCTTCCCGCTGCGGGACCTGTTCCGCCGCCTGCACATGCATTACGCCGGCCACGCGGAGGCGTCGGGGCTGGGGCTGCGGTTCTCGCCGGGCGGCAAGTCCGTCACCAGCGATCCGCAACTGCTGGAGCGCATCCTGGGCAACCTGATCCAGAACGCGCTCAAGTACACCGAGCAGGGCGGGGTGGTGGTCGTGGCGCGCTCGACGGCCACCCACCTCAACCTCGAAGTCTGGGACACCGGCATCGGCATCCGCTCGTCCGACCTGCCGCGCATCTTCGCGGAGTTCTATCAGGTCGGGCAGAGCGAGCGCAGCCGCACGCAGGGCCTGGGCATGGGGCTGGCGATCGTCAAGCGGCTGGCCAACCTGCTGGGCTACCGGCTGATGGTGGCGTCGCGGCCGGGCAAGGGCACGATGTTCCGGCTTTGCGTCCCGCTGGGCGGGCTGCCGGAGATCCCCGAGTTCACCGCCGCCGCCGACACGGTGCCGATGCCGGTGATGGAGCCGCGCTCGGTGCTGGTCATCGACGATGAGGAGCCGATCCGCGAAGGCCTCAAGCTGCTGCTGGAGGAATGGGGCTACGACGCGATCGTCGCCGCTACCGCCGAGGACGCCGCGGACGTCGTCCGCGACCGGGCGCTGCCGCCCGACCTGATCCTGTCCGACCTGCACCTGGGGGACGGGCCCGACGGCATCGCCGCCATCCGGGCGGTGCGCCGGCTGTGCGCGCGGGACGTGCCGGCCATCCTCGTGACCGGCGACACCAGCCGGGAAGAACTCCGCCGGGCGACGGAGAGCGGCCATACCGTGCTGTTCAAGCCGCTGCAGCCGCGCAAGCTGTTCAATGCGTTGCGGGGGATGGTGGCGTGAGGTCTCGGCTGCGAGTTCTCATCCGTTAGACCGAGCAGGGCCGGAGGGAGCCGGGGGGCCCCTCCTCATCAGTCCCAAAATCGTCGGGGCCCCCGGCTCCCTCCGGCCCGCGACGCACTGGCCATTCATCGTTTGCGACCCCTCGGGATGAGGGCGGGTGGAGGCAATCCCTAGCCTGAGCCGGTCCACCGCGGCCAAAGTGACTTTCGACCACTGCGCGCCGTAACACGTGTCTCTAGAGTCCGGTGCATGCAACCGAACTGGCGCGTCCGACGCGATGGCTGACCTCGATCTCGACTCCCTGCTGGCTCCTCTCCAGGACGACGCGCCGTGTGGCGCGGACCTGGAGTACGACGCCGCGTTCCACGCGCTGCAGAAGGCAGGCGCGGGCAAGCCCGAGCAGCAGTACGGCGACACGCTGATCCCCGCCGAAGGTCCCGACTGGCCCGCCGTGCATGAGCAGGCCCTCGCCCTGGCCCGCCGCACCCGCGATCTGCGCGTCGCCGTGTGGCTGGTGCGCGCCGGCGCGCGGCTGCAGGGCTACGACGCGGCGCTCGACGGCCTGGCGCTGATCCGCGGTCTGCTGGAGCGCCATTGGGACCATGTCCATCCGCAGCTGGACGCCTCGGACAACAACGACCCGACGATGCGCCTGAACGCGCTGCTGCCGTTGATCAGCGAGGCCGCGGTGCTGGACGACCTGCGCGCCGCCAGCCTGACCGGCCAGCGCGGCGGCCCGCGCGTGCGCGACCTGGAATTGGCGCTGGGCAACGGCGAGCCCCGGCCCGACGAGGCCGTGCCGTCGCCGCAAGGCCTGATGGAGGCCCTGACCGCGCAGGCCGCCCGCGACGCCGCGCTGCCGACGCGCCTGCAGGACGGCGCGCCGACCGCGCAGGCGATCCAGGCCGCCATCGACGCCCACCTCGGCCAGGGGCAGGGCCCCGAGTTCGCGCCGCTGGTGCGCCTGCTCAAGCCGCTGGCCCAGGCCGCCGCGCAGTTGCAGGGGACGCCGGACCCGGCCGCGCCCGAGGGCGATGCCGCCGCCGCGCCGCAGGGCTTCGCCGCCGCGCCGCAACACGCCGCGCCCGGCACGATCGCCAGCCGCGAGGACGCTGTCCGCGCGTTGCAGCGCGCCTGCGAATGGATCGAACGCCACGAGCCCAGCAACCCCGCGCCGCTGCTGATCCGCCGCGCGCAGCGGCTGATGAGCAAGAACTTCATGGAAATCATGCGCGATCTCGTGCCCGAGGGCGTGCACGAGATCGAGAAGCTCGCCGGCACGCCCAGCGAGTGACCGCGCAGCGACCGTCACGCGATTTCTGACCCACCGACCTCAGCCCTCTCACCGATCCACGCCTCAAGGAGCACCCCATGGCCACCAGCAGCCAGAAGTTCATCGCCAGGAATCGCGCCCCGCGCGTGCAGATCGAGTACGACGTCGAGCTCTACGGCGCCGAGAAGAAGGTCCAGTTGCCCTTCGTGATGGGCGTGCTGTCGGACCTGGCGGGCAAGCCCACCGAGCCGCTGCCGCCGGTGGCGGACCGCAAGTTCCTCGACTTCGACGTGGACAACTTCGACGCCCGCATGAAGGCGATGAAGCCGCGCGTCGCGCTGCAGGTGCCCAACACGCTGACCGGCGAGGGCAACCTGATGGTGGACATCACCTTCGAATCGATGGACGACTTCTCGCCCGCCGCCGTGGCGCGCAAGGTCGACGGCCTGAAGCAGTTGCTGGAAGCCCGGCAACAGCTCGCCAACCTGATCACCTACATGGACGGCAAGGCCGGGGCCGAGCAGCTCATCGCCAAGGTCGTCAAGGACGAGGCGCTGCTCAAGTCGCTGGCCACGGCGCAGAAGCCGGCCGACGGCGCCGCGCAGTGAACGCCACGCCGTAAGCGCCGCGGCAACGCCACGCAGTCAACGCCGCCCGGCACGTCAGGTCACGCGACGCGTGGCATCCCAGGCAAACGGAAATCGGAAACATCGGAGCAAGCACCATGGCCGAAGAGACTCTCGCCCAACCCTCGGCACCGCTGCAGGGCATCGAATACGAGGGCGGCGCGTTCGCGTCGCTGCTGAACAAGGAATTCAAGCCCAAGACGGACGAGGCCAAGTCCGCCGTCGAGCAGGCCGTCTTGACGCTGGCGCAGCAGGCGCTGTCGCAGACCACGCTGATCGGCAGCGACGTGATCGTGTCCATCGAGGCCATGATCGCGGAGATCGACAAGAAGCTCTCCCAGCAGGTCAACGCGATCCTGCACCACGCGGAGTTCCAGCAGCTGGAAAGCGCCTGGCGCGGCCTGCACTACCTGGTCAACAACACCGAGACCGACGAGCAGCTCAAGATCCGCGTGATGAGCATCTCCAAGGCCGAGCTCGGCAAGACGCTCAAGCGCTACAAGGGCGCGGCCTGGGATCAGAGCCCGCTGTTCAAGCGCGTCTACGAGGAGGAGTACGGCCAGTTCGGCGGCGAGCCCTTCGGCGCCCTCGTCGGCGACTACTACTTCGACCACAGCCCGCCGGACGTGGAGCTGCTGGGCGAGATGGCCAAGGTCTCCGCCGCCGCGCATTCGCCGTTCATCGCCGCGGCCAATCCGTCGCTGATGCAGATGGGCTCGTGGCAGGAACTGGCCAATCCGCGCGACCTGACCAAGATCTTCGGCACGCCCGAGTACGCCGCCTGGAAGTCGCTGCGCGAGTCCGACGACGCGCGCTACATCGGCCTGGCCATGCCGCGTTTCCTGGCGCGCCTGCCCTACGGCTCGAAAACCAATCCGGTCGAGGACTTCAACTTCGAGGAAGAGACCGGCGGCGGCGAGCACAACAGCTACACCTGGGCCAACGCGGCCTATGCGATGGCGGCCAACATCAACCGCTCGTTCAAGGCCTACGGCTGGTGTACCCGCATCCGCGGCGTGGAATCGGGCGGCGCGGTCGAGGGCCTGCCGGCCCACACCTTCCCGACCGACGAGGGCGGCGTGGCGATGAAGTGCCCGACCGAGATCGCCATCAGCGACCGCCGCGAGGCCGAGCTGGCCAAGAACGGCTTCATGCCGCTGGTCCACCGCAAGAACTCGGACTTCGCCGCGTTCATCGGCGCCCAGTCGTTGCAGAAGCCCGCCGAGTACGACGACCCCGACGCCTCCGCCAACGCCAACCTGGCCGCGCGGCTGCCGTATCTCTTCGCCTGCGCGCGCTTCGCGCACTACCTGAAGTGCATCGTGCGCGACAAGGTGGGCTCCTTCAAGGAGCGTAGCGACATGGAGAAGTGGCTCAACAAATGGATCATGAACTACGTCGACGGCGATCCCGCCAACTCCTCGGAGACGACGAAGTCGCAGAAGCCGCTGGCCGCCGCCGAAGTGCTGGTGGAGGAGATCCCGGGCAACCCCGGCTACTACACGTCCAAATTCTTCCTGCGCCCGCATTACCAGCTGGAGGGCCTGACCGTCTCGCTGCGCCTGGTGTCGACGCTGCCGTCGCAGAAGGGCAAGTGATCCGCAGCGGCCGGAACCTCCGATGCCATCGAGGGTCCGGGCGATGCCGGGTGAAGCCGGGCCGCCGTCGCGACGAGAGCCGCGACCAGGAGTCAAGACAAGAATTCGCGCGCCACGACGCGCGACGACCGTCCTAGGGAGCGCTGACGCCAGCGCCGATCCGAGTTCCTAGTTTTTATCCGGGTCCACCGACCCGCCATTCCGGTCCCCGCGCGCATCGCGTTGGCGCGGAGGCTGTTTTCAAGAGTCCATCAAGGAGAAACCGACCATGACGATCGACGCCAATCTGAAGTTCGCCGGAGTCGAAGGCGAATCCACCCACAAGGACCACAAGGGCGAGATCGACCTGCTGGCCTGGTCGTGGGACGTGCGCCAGGAAAGCACCGCCAACGCGGGCTCCGGCTCGGGCAAGGGCAAGGGCATCCCCGGCCAGTTCGTGTTCGCGCACTACTACGACAAGGCCTCGCCGGTCCTGGCCAAGGCCTGCGCCAGCGGCAAGCACTTCGACCAGGCTGTCCTGACCTGCCGCAAGGCCGGCGAAGGCCAGCAGGACTTCCTGAAGGTCACGCTCAAGCAAGTGCTGGTGACGTCCGTGTCGCCGTCCGCCTCGGCCGGCGGCGAGATCTCGGAAAGCGTGTCGGTGAGCTATGCCGACATCGAGTTCGAGTACAAGGCGCAGGACCCCAAGGGCGGCCTGGGCGGCGCGGTGAAGTTCGGCTGGAACGTGTCCACGACCGAGACCCGTTGAACGGTCGCCGTCGAGCGCCACACATCGCCGCGGCGCGCCGGTCCCTCGCGGGTCCGGCGTTGCCGAGGCGGCTGCCTCGCGTCACCGCGCCGCGTGCGCGGTGACGCGCCTGCTTCACGTCGGACTCGCTTTTCCCGAGCCTGTCCTGGCGTTCCCTTCGAGTCCCGTCCGAGTCCCTTTCCCACACGGACAACGCATGCCGGTCGCGCGCCGTCATCCGTTGTCCACGCCGGAGCCAGAGATGAATCCCATGAGCAGCAGCGGCGCGACCAGCGCCGACATGTACCTCGACCTCACGCTCAAGCGGGCGGGCAAGGTCAAGGGCGAGTCGGTGGCCGCAGGCCACCCGTCCGACATCGTGGTCCGCGGCTTCAGCTGGGGCGTGGGCGCGGCCGGCGACGCGGTCGCGGGCCAGGCCACCGGTCGCCGCAGCTACCGCCAGCTCGTCATCACCAAGGGGCTGGACACCGCCAGCACCGCGCTGATGAGCGCCGTCGCCACCAACGACGAGGTGCGCAGCGCCAAGCTCTTCCTGCGCAAGGCGGGCGGCGAGCAGGAGGACTACTTCTGCCTGACGCTGGAGAAGGCCCGCATCGCGTCCTACGACATCGAGGCCGATGCCGACGGCACGCCGGTCGAGCGCGTGGCCATGAGCTTCCAGAAGGTCTCCGTCGAGTACAAGCCGCAGAGCGGCAAGGGCCAGTCGGGCGGCTCGCACACCTTCAACGACGACCTCACGTGAGGCGGGGAGCACATCGATGAGCGCAGTTCAGGAGCTGCTCGCGGCAGGGCGTCCGACCGAGGCGCTGGCCGCCGCGCAGGCCGAGGTCCGCCAGCGCCCGCAGGACGCGCGGCTGCGCACGATGCTGTTCCAGCTGCTGGCCGTGACCGGCCAGTGGGCGCGCGCCGCCGCGCAGCTGGAGGTCTGCGGCGAGCTCGACGCCGGCACGCTGGCGATGGTCAATACCTACCGCGAGGCGCTCAAGTGCGAGCTCGTGCGCGAGGCCGTCTTCGACGGCAAGACCACGCCGATGGTGATGGGCGAGCCGGCCGAGTGGGTCGCGAGCCTGGTGCAGGCGCTCAAGGTCGAGGCCGACGGCGACGCCGGGGGCGCCCGCGCGCTGCGCGCGCAGGCGCTGGAGCAGGCGCCGGCCACCGCCGGCACGCTCGACGGCCAGGCCTTCGACTGGCTGTGCGACGGTGACTCGCGCCTGGGCCCGGTGCTGGAGGCGGTGATCAACGGCCGCTACTGCTGGGTGCCGTTCTCGGCGCTGGCGAAGATCCACGTCGAGCCCCCGACCGACCTGCGCGACCTGGTCTGGGCGCCGGCGCACCTGGAGTTCCCCAACGGCGGCGCCTCGGTGGCGCTGATCCCGACGCGGTACCCGCGCAGCCACGCCTTCGACGACGAGCGCGTCTGGATGTCCCGCCGCACCGAGTGGCAGCCGCTGCCGGGCGCCGGGAACGATCAATACGCCGGTGTCGGTCAGCGCGTGCTGATGACCGAGGGCGGCGAGACGGGTCTGCTCGACACGCGGCTGATCGAGCTGCGCGCCGGATGACGGCGTCGCCGCCGCGCAAGCCGTCATGAGCCAGATCAACCGCGACCGCCTGCAGCCGGCCTTGCTGGACCGGCTGACCGACGACGATCCCGCCCACCGCCTGGAGGCGGAAGAGCGCCGGGTGATGAGCAAGTCGCAATTGCGCCAGGCGGTGCTGCGCGACCTGGGCTGGCTGTTCAACGCGATCCAGCCGCTGGGCAAGGTCTCCGAGCCCTATGCCCGCGTGGCCGAGAGCGTGCTGAACTTCGGGCTGCCGGCGCTGTCCGGGCAGCTCGCGTCCAAGGTCGACGTGCACCTGCTGGAGAAGGCGATCCGCCTGGCCATCGTGCGTTTCGAGCCGCGCATCCTGCCGGACACGCTGGAGGTGCGCGCCGTGGAGACCGACAGCGTGCTGGACACCCACAACGTCATCGAGTTCGACATCCGCGGCCACCTCTGGTCCCAGCCGGTGCCGCTGGAGATCCTGCTGCGCACGCAGCTGGACCTGGAAGCCGGCCAGGTCGAGGTCCGCGAGGGCTGAGCCGGAAAGGCCGAGGAAACAAGCGCATGGACCCGCGGCTGCTGCGCCTCTACAACGACGAGCTCACCCACCTGCGCGAGGTGGGGGCTGAATTCGCGCGCGACTTCCCGAAGATCGCGGCGCGCCTGGGCATGGAGGACGCCGAGGTCGCCGATCCCTACGTGGAGCGGCTGCTGGAGGGTTTCGCCTTCCTGTCCGCGCGGGTGCAGCTCAAGCTGGACGCGGAGCATCCGCGGCTGATCTCGCACCTGCTCGAATCGATCTATCCGAACTTCCTGGCGCCGGTGCCGTCGATGATGGTGGCGCGCCTGACCGTCGATCCCACCGATCCCAATCTGTCCAAGGGCCATCCGGTGCCGCGCGGCAGCGTGCTGCAGTCCGCCGTGCCGCGCGGGCAGGACACGCGCTGCGAGTTCCGCACCGCCCACGCGGTGACGCTGTGGCCGCTGGAGCTGACCGGCGCGCAGTACTTCAGCCACGCGCCGGACCTGCCGATGTCGCGCCTGCCCGATGCCGCCGGCAGCCGCGGCGGCCTGCGCCTGCGGCTGCGCACCGGGGGCGGCATTCCGATGCGGCAGCTCGGGCTGGACCGGCTGCAGCTGTACCTGAGCGCGCCCGACGATGTCGCCTTCCGCCTGCATGAACTGGCGCTGGGCGCACCGCTGGGCACCTACGTCACCGGCGACGGCATCGCCGCGGCGCAGGTCGCGTCCCAGTGGCGCCCGGCGGACAGCGTGCGCCCGGTGGGTTTCGCCGCCGACGAGGCGCTGTTGCCCGAGACGCACCGCAGCTTCTCAGGCAGCCGGCTGATGCAGGAGGCGGCGGCGATGCCGCGCCGTTTCCTGTTCCTGGAGGTCACCGGCCTGGCCGACCGCCTCGCACGCATCGACGGGACGGAAGCCGAGATCGTGCTGTTCTTCAGCCGCGGCGACGCCGGACTGGAGGCGCTGGTGGACGGCGACAGCGTCGCGCTGCATTGCACCCCGGCGATCAACCTGTTCCCGAAGCGGCTGGACCGCATCCAGCTCGGCCCGGGCAGTTGGGAGTACCACGTCGTGCCCGACCGCACGCGGCCGATGGATTACGAGATCCACAGCCTGCAGTCGGTGACCGGCTACGGCGCCGGCACGCTGGGCCAGCAGACCTTCTGGCCGCTGTACGCGACCTACCACGAGGCACCGCCCGAGGCGCCCGGCTTCTACACCGCCCGGCGCGAGCCGCGCCTGCTGTCGTCGCGCCAGAAGGACCAGGGACCGCGCACGGCCTACATCGGGGACGAGGTCTTCCTGTCCCTGGTCGACCCGCGCCATGCGCCGTACCGGGAAGACATCCGGCAGCTGTCCGTCAGCGCGCTGGTGACCAACCGCGACCTGCCGCTGCTCCTGCCCCACAACGGCGCCGGCACATGGCGGCTCGATGCCGCCGGCCCGGTGCTCAAGGTCGAGGCGGTGCACGGTCCGACGCGCCCGGTGAGCCGCCAGCCGGCGGGCGAGGCGGGCTGGAGCCTGGTGGGCCTGCTGACGCAGCAGCAACTGCCCTGGGCCGACGAGGCGCCGGCGCAGGCCGCGGCGACGCTGCGGCGGCTGCTCGCGCTGTACGGGCCGCCGGGCGATCCGGCGTGGCTGCGTCAGGTCGAGGGCATCCGCGCGGTCAGCGCCAGGCCGGTCGTGCGGCGGCTGCCGTTCACCGGACCGCTGAGCTTCGGCGCCGGCACCGAGATCGATCTGGAGCTGGACGAGCTCTCGTTCCAGGGCCACAGCGCCTTCCTCTTCGCGAGCGTGCTGGAGCGCTACTTCTCGCGCCATGCCGCGATCAACAGCTTCATGCAACTGAGCCTGCGCACCGCGCAACGCGGCCCGGTCAAGCGCTGGGCGCCGCGCATCGGCGGCGACGTCGAGGGCAACGCATGAACGTGGGCGCCGCTCCCGGCGACGGTCCCGGCGGCACGCCGGGCGGCCTTCCGACGGGTGTCCCATCCGGCGTCTCGAGCGGGACCGTCGGTGCCGCCGCCAGCAGCGCCGCCAGTGGCGCGGTGGGCGACGAGCGGGATCCGGCCTTGCTGCTGCTGCGCCAGCGCGAGCGCCGCACGGCGCGCGAGGCGGCGCTGCAGTCGCTCTTCGAGGACGTCGAGTCGCGCCCCTGGGCGTACGATTTTTTCGCGCTGCTGCGCCGCATCGAGGGCCTGACGCCGGATGCGCCGCGCCTGGGCCGCGGCGTGCGGCCGTCGCAGGAGGCGATCCGCCTGGGCGAGGAGCCGGAGCTGGACTTCGCGCCCGCCGCGCTTGCCAGCCTGACGCGCGGCGCGGGCCCGGCGCCGCGGCTGGGCGTGCGGTTCTTCGGCCTGCTGGGCCCGCAGGGGCCGATGCCGCTGCACCTCACCGAATACGCCCGCGAGCGCCTGCACCAGCGCGGCGACGCCACGCTGACGCGTTTCCTGGACGTCTTCCATCACCGCCTGCTGCTGCACTTCTACCGCGCCTGGGCGCAGTCGCAGCCGGCCGTGCAGCACGACCGCCCCGCGAGCGACCGTTACGGCGCATGGCTGGGCGCGGCGGTGGGGCTGGACGACGGACTGCGGCCCAGGGACTCGCTGCCGCAGACGGCGCGGCTGTTCCAGGCCGGCCTGCACGGCGGGCGCGCGCAGCATCCGGAGGGGCTGGCGAAGATCGTCTCGCTGCACTTCGGCGTGCCGGTGCGCATCGAGCAGCATGTCGCTCATTGGCTGCCGGTCGAGGACGGCGAGCGCACCCGGCTCGGCCACGCGCGCAATCGCGGCGAGCGCATCGGCGCGGTGTCGCCGGCGCTGGGCCGCAACACGACGGCCGGCAACAAGGCCTGGGACCGCCAGTACCGCTTCCGCGTCGTGCTGGGTCCGCTGACGCTGCGCCAGTACCAGCGCTTCCTGCCCGACGGCGACGCGTGGAAGCCGCTCAACGACTGGATCCGGCAGTACGTCGGCCACAACCTGCAATGGGAGCTGCAGCCGGTGCTGCGCCGCGACGAGGTGCCCGCGGCGGCGCTGTCGGGCCAGGCGCGGCTGGGCTTCACCTCATGGACGGGCCGCTCGGGCGGCCGTCCGCATGACCACGACCGGGGCGATCTGCGCCTGCACCCGCGCCAGCGCGTGCGGGGCAGGGCGCCGACCTCCGCATCGATGCCGGCATCGACCCCGGCATCGACCTCACAGGGAGCCTCCACATGACTGAAATCGCCCGCACCAGCCTCTTCGGCAAGCTCAATCCGCTGGCCTACAAGGCGATCGAAGGCGCCACCGTGTTCTGCAAGCTGCGCGGCAACCCGTATGTCGAGCTGCAGCACTGGATTTACCAGATCCTCAACACGCCGGACTCCGACCTGCACCGCATCGTCAAGCATTACGGGCTGGACGCGGCACAGCTGTCCACGGACCTGCTGGCGTCGCTGGACCGGCTGCCGCGCGGCGCGAGCTCGGTCACCGACCTGTCGAGCTGGGTCGAGAACGCGGTGGAGCGGGGCTGGGTCTACGGCTCGTTGATGTTCGGCGACACGCAGGTCCGCACCGGCCACCTGGTGCTGGGGCTGCTCAAGACCGCGTCGATGCGCAACGTGCTGCTGGCCGTGTCCAAGCAGTTCGACAAGATCCCCGTCGACGACCTGAGCGAGCATTTCAACCAGGTCGTCGAGGGCTCGCCGGAGCGCAGCATGCGCGCCGCGGAGCCGGGCGCGGACCCGGGCGATGCCAGCGGCGCGATCGCGCCGGCGGCGATGGGCAAGCAGGAGGGGCTGAAGCGTTTCGCGGTCGACCTGACCGAGCGCGCGCGCAACGGCGAGATCGATCCCATCGCCGGCCGCGACGAGGAGATCCGCCAGATCGTCGACATCCTGATGCGGCGCCGCCAGAACAATCCCATCCTCACCGGCGAGGCCGGCGTCGGCAAGACGGCGGTGGTGGAGGGCTTCGCCCTGCGCCTGGCGCAGGGCGACGTGCCGCCGCAGTTGAAGGACGTGTCGCTGTACATGCTGGACATCGGCCTGCTGCAGGCGGGCGCGAGCATGAAGGGCGAATTCGAGAACCGCCTGCGCCAGGTCATCGACGAGGTGCAGGCCTCGCCCAAGCCCATCATCCTGTTCATCGACGAGGCGCACACGCTGATCGGCGCTGGGGGCGCGGCCGGCACCGGCGACGCGGCCAACCTGCTCAAGCCGGCGCTGGCGCGCGGCAAGCTGCGCACCATCGCGGCGACGACCTGGGCCGAGTACAAGAAGCACATCGAGAAGGACCCCGCGCTGACGCGGCGCTTCCAGGTCGTGCAGGTGCCCGAGCCCGACGAGGCCAAGGCGGTGCTGATGCTGCGCGGCGTGGCGTCCATCCTGGAGACGCACCACCGCGTGGCGCTGCTGGATGAAGGCATCGAGGCGGCGGTGCGGCTCTCCCACCGCTACATCCCCGCGCGCCAGTTGCCCGACAAGGCGGTGAGCCTGCTGGACACCGCCTGCGCCCGCGTGGCGGTCAGCCAGCACGCGACGCCGGCCGAGCTGGAGGACTGCCTGCGCCGCATCCAGGCGCTGGAGGTGGAGCGCGAGATCATCGATCGCGAGGGCGCGATCGGCATCGACGTCGCCGAGCGCAAGCGCCGCGTCGCGGCCGACCTGGACGAGGCGCAGACGCGTCGCGCGCTGCTGGAGGCGCGGCACGCGAAGGAGAAGGCGCTGGTGGACCGCGTGCTGGAACTGCACGCGCTGCTGCGCAAGGACGGCGAGGGCGCCCCGACCGACGCGGAGCGCGAGCCGCTGCTGGTCGAGCTGCGGGATCTGCGCGGCCAGCTCACCGCGCTGCAGGGCGACGCGCCGCTGATCCTGCCGACGGTGGACGAGCAGGCGGTGGCCGCGGTGGTGCAGGACTGGACCGGCATCCCCGTGGGCCGCATGGTGCGCAACGAGCTGCAGGCGGTGCTGCAACTGGCCGACACGCTGAACCAGCGCGTCGTGGGGCAGCGGCACGCGCTGGAAATGATCGCGCGCCGCATCGAAGTGTCGAGGGCGCGGCTGGACAACCCGAACAAGCCGATCGGCGTGTTCATGCTGGCCGGCACCTCGGGCGTGGGCAAGACCGAGACCGCGCTGGCGCTGGCCGAGGCGCTGTACGGCGGCGAGCAGAACGTCATCACCATCAACATGAGCGAGTTCCAGGAGGCGCACACGGTCTCCACGCTGAAGGGCTCGCCCCCGGGCTACGTCGGCTACGGCGAGGGCGGCGTGCTGACCGAGGCGGTGCGGCGCCGGCCCTACAGCGTGGTGCTGCTGGACGAGGTCGAGAAGGCCCACCCGGATGTGCACGAGCTCTTCTTCCAGGTCTTCGACAAGGGCTGGATGGAGGACGGCGAGGGCCGCTACATCGACTTCAAGAACACCATCATCCTGCTGACCAGCAACGCCGGCAGCGACCTGATCATGAAGCTGTGCGCGGACCCCGAGCTGATGCCCGAGCCCGACGGCATCGCCAAGGCGCTGCGCGAGCCGCTGCTGAAGATATTTCCGGCGGCGCTGCTGGGGCGCCTGGTGACGATCCCGTATTACCCGCTCAGCGAGGAAATGCTGGGCCAGATCGTGCGCCTGCAACTGGGCCGCATCCAGAAGCGCGTGGGCGAGAACCTGGACGTGCCGCTGAGCTTCGACGACGAGGTGGTGAAGCTGATCATCAGCCGCTGTAACGAGGTGGAGAGCGGCGGGCGCGTGGTCGACGCGATCCTGACCAACACCGTGCTGCCGCGCATCAGCCGCGAGTACCTGACGCGGCTGACGAACGGCCAGGCGATCACGAAGGTGGCGCTGAGCGTGAAGGACGGGGACTTCGCCTACGGGTTCGATTGAGGCGTCAGATCGCCGCGCCGCCGTGGGACCGTGGCGCCGTCGCACAGCAGCACCGTCAAGAGGCCGGCTCCGCAATCCGGAAGGCCCGTCTCAGCATTTGACCGATGGCGGCCGCCGGTGGCGGTTCCTATGCTGCGAGGCATCGCGGGCGAGCGGGCCCGGCAGCGAGATCGGCGTCATGAAGAGTCACGATACCGGCGCCGCCATGGCGCAGCGGCAGCCCGCGGCGGGAGCGCGCGAGACGGTCCCGGGCGCGCCCAGCCCGACGATGAGCGGCATCGGGCGCCATCAGGCGGCCATCAACCAGTCGCCACGCATGGTGGCGCAGCGCCTCGCCATCGAGTCCGCTGTACGAGGCGCGCCGCCGACCATCGACACCGCGGGCGTCGTGCAGCGCGAGGGCGACGACTGGGCGTTGGACAGCACCACCAAGATGCGCCAGGAACTCGATGCGTCCAAGCACGGCCGGCGCTACGCGTTCAAGTTCGATCATGGTGGAGCCAACGCCGGCTTCGGCACCGCGCTGCATCACCATGTCTCGCGGGCGAAGATGAGCGAGCTCACGGCCTCCTACAAGAAGAGCCAGACCTACCAGAGCAAGATGAAGCGCGGGACGGACAAGGACGAGCTCGGCGCGGCGCTGTCGGGCTTCCAGAAGGCGATCGGTGAGTTTGGCAGCCAGGCGTCGCTGGATTCGCAGGACATGGAAACGATCCTGCACAACCTGCCGATGAACCTGCATTACGGCCCCGCGATCGTGAAGTCCGACCCGGGCAGCGCCTTCGATCCCAGTACCCAACCCCGCGCGGGCGGCAACGGCGAGCGCGAGCTGGAGCCGACCTCGGCGGCACTGTCGGGTTTCGCGACCACGTATCAGGACGCGCTCGATCAGCTCCCGTCCGACAGCACCGGCGCCTTGCTGGCCGAAACCTGGACCTCGCTGACCACGCAGCTGCGGGCGGCCCATGCCCTCTACCTGCAGCATCCGAATCTGGTGCACACCAGCCACGGCGCCATCGCCGTCAACGAGGAGCAGTGGATCACCACCGACCAGTCGGACACCTGGGCCAAACGCGGCCTCAACAAGTGGCCGTCGCTGGACGCGGCGAAACAACGCTTCGCGGAACGCACGGCCCCGCTGGCCGCCGGCGCCGCGGGCCTGGCCATCCATCACGACTTCACGATCGCGGCCAACGGCGGCGTGGTCACCATCCGGGTGGGCTGCTCCGCCGCGGATCTGGTGCACTTCTGTAACCGTCACACGTTCAGGCACTTCGACCCGGGGCAGATCAAGCTGCTCAACACCTTCTTCGATCCAGGCTCGACCCTGGTGCAGGTCACGGCCGCGGCGCAGCAGGCATTCGGCTTCGTGGAGGCGGAGTTGAGGCGTCAGTTGCCGAGCGGCGTCGAGGACTATGAGATCACCGGCGGGTTGATCGAGCTGCTGGCGAGCGATGGACTGACGTTCAGCGCGAACGCGCGCGAGATGACCGTCATCGACCGCGACGACCTGTGGGCCGCCGCGGTCGACGGCGCGGTGCAACTGGTGAGCCTGGTGCCCGTGGGCTCGGCCTACGACAGCTACGACGCCGGGCTGCTCGCCTCGCTGAATCTGCCGTGACGGCGTGAGAGACATTCGATGGCACGCGCAGCAATGGATCGTCCCCCCCGCGACGTGTCGCGGTCAGGCGAGGAGCGCGCCGCCGCGTCGCGGGCGGGTGCCCACGATGGCGCCCGCGGTCCGACGGCCGAGGTCCGGCAGGGCGCTGGTCGCGCCGTCGATCAAGGGACGCGGCAGCTCAAGCAGGAGGCGTTGATCGCCGGTGTCGCCAGCAGCCCGCGCCAACAAGGCCAGCAGCGGCGCCTGGGGGCGTTGGTGGGCGAGCCGGCCGTGGCGTCGCCGCACGCGTCGCTCGCGGCATCCGTCCCGCGACACGGGATCGCCGGCGCCGATGGCGTCGTCCAGGGGCGTTTCATGGCACCGAGGGGCGGGCCCATGCGGGGCTGGGTGCAGAAGCTGCTCGGTATCCCCTCGGTCGCCGGCATGTTGGAGGACCCGGACTTCATCGTGCGTTTCGAGACAAGGAACGATCCCGAGGACAGGGCCGAGGGATACACGAGGGATGAAGACGGCGTGCTCGTCATCGGCGTCAACCTGGCCCGTGTCACGAACGAGGGGCACGCGCTGCACGTGCTCACGCATGAACTGGTGCTGCACGCCGAGGGCGCCTGGGTCGACGGCTCGCTGGAGAACGTGCTGGACCGCGACACCATCCAGGGGCAGCATGGGGAGATCGTCGAGCAGCGCGTGCAGGCTCCCGATCAGACGCTCGTCGACGGCAGCTACCGCAACGCGCAACGCATCGTGGTCGAGCAACTGGCGGAGCAGGACCACTACCAGTCGATCGCCGACTTCGTCGTCGCCGGGATGGCGGAGCAGGTCAACGTGATGTACATGACGCTGCAGAACCACTTCGCGCACGTGGACCAGAACGACCCGCCCAACACCCAGTACGGGCGCGCCTTCACCAGCGCCAATCTGACGAAGGCCCGCAACAACATCGTGCTGGCGTGGAACCACGTCGCCCAGACGATGCAGGCGCGGCGGGCCCAGGTGCAGCAGGCGCAGCGGCAGCCCATCAATCAGGCCCTCCTCGCGGTGCGGGCGGCCAAGGACCAACATCTCCAGTCGATCGACGACTTGCTGCAGGCCGCCCGGCAGCGTGGGCTGTAGGGCCGCGGCCGGGCGCCACGCGTTCACCGCCGCAGGACCTGGATGAGCGCCGCCAGTTCCTCGTTCTCCAGGCCCTTGGCGGACGCCTGCCCCAACCAGCCGTCCACCAGCGACGGCAGCTCGGCGTTGATGCCCAGGCGCCTGGACGCGTCGAGGATGCGGCGCACCGCGGGCACGGAGATCCGCATCGGGCTCTGCGTCATGCGGAAGTCCCCCGAGGCGATGACCTGACCCTGGTGCTCGAAGAAGGCGCCGAAGCTCGGCGCGATCGCGCGCACCAGGCGGCCGTAGGTGGCCACGTCCATGCCGGCGACCTCGGCGATGTGGGCGCCATGCAGGAAACCGGCGTAGGCGCCGTAGACGTAGGACAGCGTGGCCAGGTCCATGAACGCGGCGGCGTCGATCGCGTCGCCCAGGTAGACCAGGTGGCCGGCCAGGACCTTCAGCAGCGGCTCGACGCGGTCGAACTGCGCCTTCGGGCCGGACAGGAACAGCGGCGTGTCCGGCTGCCCCATCTGCTGCGGCGCGGCCTGGATGGCGCCGTCGAGGTAGTGGCCGCCGTGCCGCTGCACGCGTGCCTGCACGCGGCGGGCATCGTCGGGCCCGCCGGTGCCGAGGTTGATGATCAGCCGGCCCCGGAGCGCTTCGCTCACGCCGGGCTGATCCAGGATCGCTTCGGCGGCCTGATAGTCCAGCACGCACACGAAGATCACGTCGCTGGCGGCGATGGCGGCGGCGGGCGTGGCGGCCAGCGCGGCGCCGCGCTCGATCAGGGCGGCGGCCTTGTCGGGGCTGCGATTCCACAAGGTCAAGCGATGGCCGGACTTCAACAGCAGATCGGCCAGCGCGAGGCCCATCGGGCCCAGGCCGATCACGGCGAGGGGAGTCGCCGCGGAGGCGGGTGCGGTGCTGGTGCCGGTGGCGCGGGTGTCGGCGGGAACGTTCATCTCATCTCCATGTCTGCCCGGCGGAAGTGCCGGGCGAGGCGCCATGGTGGAGAGCGCGTTGGCGGCGGGCAATTACCTTGCTGTTCAGTCGCGGTTTGACGCACGAGGTCGGCAAAGAGTCCCGATTGGGTGTGGGGCCGCGCTCGGCGTCGATGCGAGGCCGCGCCATCGCCCTTAGGCTGCGACCTGCCGCGAGCTTGGCGCGGCACGACCACGGAGCGAGGACGAGATGGAATTGGCGCAATTGCTGAAAGGCGCACGCGTGTCGAGCGGACAGAGCCAGTTGGCGTTGGCCGTGCGGATGGGTGTGTCGCAGCGCCACGTGAATTTCGTCGAGGGCGCCCGCTCGCGTCCCAGCCGGGTCCTGTTGCTGGACTGGCTGGCGCAGACCGACAGTCCGCCGTCGATGTTCAATGCCGCGCTGCGGATGGCGGGCTACGCCGCGTTGAGCGACACGGACCACGTGACCCCTTGCGAGTCGGGCTGCGATACGGCGGTGCTGCGGGCGCTCGACCTGCACATGCCGAATCCGGGGTTCGTCTTCGATGCTGATTGGCGCGTGATGCGCTTCAACGCATCGGCGTTGTGGCTGATCGATCAGGTGATGCCGGACCTGGCGCCGACGACGCCCGGTGAGCGGCTGGACATGATCGCGGCGCTGGCGAGTCCGCGGGGCTGGCTGTCTCGCGTTCACCGGCCCGTGGAGGTCGGCGCGGCACTGCTGGCGCAGTTGCGCGCCGAGCAGTGGTCGCGGCCCGCGCTCGCGCCGCGCGTCGATGCGCTGGAGACGGCGCTGCGCGAGCGTTTCGGGGACGACGTGCTGCGCTCGTCGAGGGCGCCGACGACGACGTATCTGGACCTGGTGCTGGAGACGGACCTGGGGCCGCTGTCGTTCTCCGTGCTTCAGTCCTGGACGGGGCTGCCGACGGACCAGGACGCGACTTCGTCGAGGGCGGAGTTGTGGTTCCCGACGGATGACGGCACGGCGGCGGTGGTGCGGGAGGCGATGGGCTGAAGGAGGGGTGTCGGGGTCCGCGGACTGCAGGCGGGAGTTTCAAGGGGGTGATCGATTTGCCGGCGCTTTGTGCGCTATGGGCCTCAATGGCTCGGAGGGGGCCGGGGCTGGCAGAGGGCGGATCTTCACGCGATTTCTGAAGGGCCGTTCGTCGGGGGTGTGTCAGAAATTCTGTGTTTGAGGCGCTTCTACGAGGCTACGAGCCGGTCCTGGTGAATCGGTCTGCGTAGAGGATGGCGAATTGGTTCATTGCCTCTCGCC
>NZ_NIOF01000019.1 GCF_002205645.1 Roseateles aquatilis
CCGGACGCAGGTTGATGTACTGGTCGAACTCGCGGCGGAACTTCAGCAGCGAGCCCCACAGCGAGATGTGGTCCGGCACCGTGGCCGGCCAGCCGACCGCGCCGAAGAGGATGGCGTCCTGGTCCTTCAACTGGGCCTTCCAGTCGTCCGGCATCATCTGGCCGGTCTCGGCGTAGTAGTCACAGCTGGCCCAGGCGATGGGCGTGAGCGCCAGCGACACGCCGAAGCGCGAGGCGATCGCGTCGAGGACGCGCAGCGCCTCGGGCATCACTTCCTTGCCGATGCCGTCGCCGGGAATCACGGCGATGCGGTGGGTCTTGCGGGTCATGGCGTCTCCTGAAGATTCGTGTTGGGCGAGCCGACCGGATCGGGCCGGCTGGAATGCGCTGGGGCACGGCCGCGCGCGGACGAGCGCGCGGCGACGTGCCTCAGGCGGGATGCACGGTCAGGCCGGAAGGCGCCGTCGGGGCGGACCGCGACGCGCCCGGCGCGCCGGGCGTCTGCTCCTCCAGCCATCCGGGGCGCAGCTCCGGCACCGAGCGCGACAGCAGCTCGTAATACGGGTGATGCGGCCCGCGCTCGTAGTCGGCGCGCGCCACCTGCGTCACCTTGCGGCCGTGCTGCATGACGACGATCTCGTCGCAGATCGAGCGCACCGTGTGCAGGTCGTGGCTGATGAAGAGGATGGACAGCCCCAGCTCCCGCCGCAGTTGCGCGATCAGGTCCAGCACCGCGGCACCGACCACCGTGTCCAGCGCGGAGGTCACCTCGTCGCACAGGATCAGCGCGGGCTCGGCCGCAAGCGCGCGCGCCAGGTTGACGCGCTGCTTCTGGCCGCCGGACAGGCCTTCCGGCAGCCGGTCGGCGACGCCGGACGGGAGCTGCACCAGGTCCAGCAACTCGCGGATGCGGCGCTGCAGTGGCACGCCGCTCAGTCCCAGGTAGAACTGCAGCGGTCGCGCCAGGATGCGCTCGATGGTGTGCGACGGGTTCAGCGCCGTGTCCGCCATCTGGAACACGATCTGCGTGCGCCTCAGGTCTTCCTTGCCACGCTGCTGCAGCGTCGGTGCCTGGGGCTTGCCGTCGATCAGGATCTCACCGCGCGACGGCGCGATCAGCCCCGCGATCGCGCGCGCCAGCGTGGTCTTGCCCGACCCCGATTCGCCGATCACGCCGATCGCCTGGCCGCGGTGCAGCGTCAGGTCGATGTCCTCCAGGATGCGGATCGCCGGCAGGCCGTCCTTGCCGCGCGGCCCGTATCCGGCGGACAGCCCGCGGACCTGCAGCAGCGGCGCCACGTCGTCGGCGACGGCGGACAGGCCGCTCTCGCGCACCCGCGGCCGGGCGGCGTCCAGCAGGCAACGGGTGTACTCGTTCTGCGGCGCGGTCAGCACCTGCGCGGTCGCGCTCAACTCGCGCATGCGCCCGTCGCGCAGCACCAGGATGCGATCGGCCATCTGCGCCACCACGGCCAGGTCGTGGCTGACGTAGACCGCGGTAGCGTGGCGCTCGCGCACCACGCGGCGGAAGGCGCGCAGCACCTCGATCTGCGTCGTGACGTCGAGCGCCGTGGTGGGCTCGTCCAGGATCACCAGGTCCGGATCGGTGATCAGCGCCATCGCCGCCATCAGGCGTTGCAGCTGGCCGCCGGACACCTGATGCGGATAGCGGTCGCCGATGGTCTCCGGCGCCGGCAACGCCAGCTCGCGGAACAGCTCGACCGCCTTGGCCTCGGCCTGCTCGCGCGGCAGCGTGCCGTGGATCAGCGCCGGCTCGACGACCTGGTCCATGATCTTGCGCGACGGATTGAACGAGGCGGCCGCGCTCTGCGCGATGTAGGACACGCGCCGGCCGCGCAGCGCGCGCTGGCGCGGCTCGTCCAGCGCGAGGAGGTCGGTGTCGCCCAGCAGCACCGTGCCGCCCGCGATGCGGCAGCCTTCGCGGGCATACCCCATCAGCGCCAGCGCCGTGGTGGTCTTGCCGGAGCCCGACTCGCCGATCAGCGCCAGCACCTCGCCGGGCGCGATGTCGAAGCTCAGGTCGTGGACGATGGTGTGTTCCGCGCCGCCTCCCGGGGCGGCGGCCACGATGCGCAGATCGCGGACCTGGACCGGCGCGCCCATCAGTGCGCTCCCTTGCCGCGGGCCGAGCGGCCCGGCAGGTTGTCGATGACCAGGTTGACGGCGATCGTCAGGCTGGCGATCGCCAGCGCGGGCGCCACCACCGCCGCGCCGCCGTCGGGCAGCGCGCCGATGTTCTCCCGCACCAGCGAGCCCCAGTCCGCATCCGGCGGCTGCACGCCCAGGCCCAGGAAGCTCAGCGATGCCAGCAGCAGCACCACGTAGACGAAGCGCAGGCCCAGGTCGGCCAGCATCGGGCCCAGGATGTTGGGCAGGATCTCGTGGAGCATGATGTACAGGCGGCCCTCGCCGCGGGTGCGGGCGACGGTGACGTAGTCCATCGCGTGGATGTTGACCGCCAGCGACCGCGCGATGCGGTAGGCGCCGGGCACGTAGATCAGCGCGGCCGTGGGAATCAGCATCGGCAGCGACGAGCCGACCGCCGCCACCATGATCAGCGCCAGCATCTTGGACGGGATGGAGGTCAGCGTGTCCATGCCGCGGCTCATCACCGCGTCGATCCAGGGCGCGCTCGCGGCGGCCAGCAGCGCCAGCACGGTGCCGACGCCGCTGGCCAGCAGCGTCGCCAGCAGCGCGATGCCGACGGTGTAGCGCGCGCCCTCGACGACGCGCGCCAGCATGTCGCGCCCCAGGTAGTCGGTGCCGAACCAGTGCTGCGCGCCGGCCGGCGCGAAGACGGCGGCATCGCCCATGTCGCCGCCGCCGTGCGTGCCCAGCAGCATCGGACCGAAGGCGGCCGCGCCCAGCCAGAACAGCAGCACGGCCGCGCCGAGCAGGCCCGGCCACGGCAGCGGCAGGCGGCGACGCGGGGCGATCGGGAGGGAGGGGGAGGTGTGCATGGTCGGCCCGATCAGCGGTGGCGCAGGCGCGGGTTGGCGAGGATGCTGCACAGGTCGGCCAGGGTGACCAGCAGCAGATAGACGGCGCAGAACAGCATCGCGCAGGTCTGGACCAGGGGCATGTCGCGCTGGGCGACGCCGTCCACCATCAGGGTGGCGATGCCGGGATAGTTGAAGATGGTCTCGACGATGATCACGCCGCCCAGCAGGTAGGACAGCGACAGCGCCACCGCGTTGGCGATCGGCCCGATGGCGTTGGGCAGCGCGTGGCCCAGCACCATGCGCGCGGGCGAGGCGCCCTTGAGCCGCACCATCTCGATGTATGGCGCCTTGAGCTGGTCGACGACGGCCGCGCGCGTCATGCGCATCATCTGCGCCATCGTCACGCAGCACAGGCTCAGCACCGGCATCGCGAAGGACCGCACCATCTGCCCCAGCGACTCGTCCGCGCCGCCGCCCATGGTGGACAGCGCCGGCAGCCAGCGCAGGTGCACCGCGAAGATCAGCACCGCCAGCGTCGCGACCAGGAACTCGGGCACCGACACCACCGCCACCGCGCCGGAGCTCGCGATCCGGTCGAACCACGACCCGCGCCACACCGCCGAGGCGATGCCCAGCATCAGCGCCAGCGGCACCGAGATCGCCGCCGTGATGCCCGCCAGCAGCAGCGAGTTGGGCAGGCGGCTGGCGATCATCTCCGCCACCGGCATGCCGGTCACCACCGACGTGCCCGGCGCGCCCGACAGCAGGCCGCGCAGCCATGTCAGGTAACGCTCCGCGGCCGGCACGTCCAGACCCATCTGATGGCGCAGCGCCGCCAGCGCCTCGGGCGTGGCGTCCTGCCCCAGCTGGGCCTGCGCGGCGTCGCCGGGCAGCAGCGCCGTGATGGCGAAGACCACCGCCGACACGATCAGCAGCGACAGCAGCGCCAGCGCGACGCGATTGACGAGAAGACGAAGGATCTGCGGGTTCATGGACGCATGGCGGGGTTCGGGACCTTCGGAACGTTCGAGGCGATCGGCCGGGGCGGCCGGATCGTCGGCATCGACGCGGTCGACGCGATCAAGGCGATGAATGCGGTCGGCGGGGGGCGGGCGGTCAGGCGTCCAGCCAGACGTGCTCGGCGAACGAGTAACCCATCAGCCCGCCCAGCGGGATCGGCGACAGGCCCTTGAGCTTGGACGAGTGGCCGTCCAGGCTGGCCAGGAACAGCGGGATGCCGACACCGGCCTCCTGGCTGATCAGGACCTGCATGTCGGCATACATCTGCTTGCGCTTGGCGAGGTCGGTCTCCGCGCGGGACGCCAGCAGCAACTGGTCGAACTGCGGGTTCTTCCAGCGCGAGCCGTTCCAGGCCGCGTCGGACTTGAAGAACTGCGTCAGCAGCGCGTCGGCGCTGGGGCGCGGGTTGACGTTGCCGAAGCCCACCGGGCTGTTGAGCCAGTGGTTGGACCAGTAGCCGTCCGACGGCATGCGGCGCAACTCCAGCGCCAGCCCGGCGCGCTGCGCGGCCTGCTGCAGCACCAGGCCCATCTCGACCGAATACATCGCCACCGGCGAGGTGACGACCGGGATGCGCGCGCTGCCCAGGTTGGCCTTCTTGAGGTGGAACTTCGCCTTGTCCAGGTCGAAGGCGCGCGCCGGCAGGCCGGCGAAATGGAAGCGGTTGGTCGGGTCGATCGGCTGGTCGTTGGCCACCACGGCATGGCCCAGCGCGATGGCCTTGCGCATCTGCTCGCGGTCCATCAGGTACTTCATGGCCAGCACGAAGTCCGGATTCGCGCCCGGCCCCATGTCCTTGCGCATGATCAGGTCGGAGTACTGGCCCGACTGCGTCGCGAAGACCGCGTACCCCGGCGTGGCGCGGATGCGGTCGACCGAGCGCGGGTTCACCGCCGCCGCCATCTCCAGCCCGCCCGACAGCAGCGCGTTGACGCGCGCGCCGTCGTCGGCGATGCCGACGAACTCGATCTCGTCCAGGTAGGGACGGCCGGGGCGCCAGTAGGCCTCGTTGCGCACCGCCACCGAGCGCACCCCGGGCTTGAACTCCTTGAGCTTGAACGGGCCGGTGCCGATGCCGGCGTTGAAGTCGGTGGTGCCGGCCTTGACGATCAGGAAGTTGAAGGTGCCCAGGATCACCGGCAGGTCGGCGTTGGGCTGGGTCAGCGTGACGGTGACTTCGTCCGGGCCGGTGGCCGTGACCGAGTCGATCGGGTCGGCCAGCGCCTTGGCCTTGGAGGCCGTCGCCGGGTCCTTGTGGCGCATCAGCGAGAACACCACGTCCGCCGGCTGCAGCGGCTTGCCGTCGTGGAAGACCACGCCCTTGCGCAGCTTGAAGACCCAGACCCGCGCGTCCTTGGTGGTGAAGGACTCGGCCAGCGCCGGTTGCGGCGTGAGGCTCGCGTCCAGCACCGTCAGGCCGTTGTAGAGCATGGTGCCGCGCGAGTAGTCGGTCTGGTTGGCCATCTTGGCCGGATCCAGCGTGTCGCTGATGGCGGCGGTGGCGCCGGCCACCCGGATGCGGCCGCCGCGGCGCGGTGTCTGCGCGTGCGCCGACATCGCCGTCAGGCTCAGGCCCGAGGCCAGCGCGAGGTGCATGCCGCCGCCCGTCAGCAACGCCAGCAGGTCGCGCCGCGTGGCGCCGCCGCGCAGTGCCTGCATCAGCGCGCCGGCGTCGCGATCGCCGAGGTGGTCTTTCAGCTTCTGGGAGTCGTTCATGGCGGGGTCCTGGGGGAGGCGGTCCGGAGGCGTTGCGAGGGGGCTTCGAAGGTCGTGCGAGGGGACTGCGAAGCCATGGGGAAGCTACTGCGAAACGGCGGGCGGCGCCGCTCAGGACACCATGTCCTTGAGGCGGTAATACAGCCCGACGGCGGGCAGGAACCACGGCGGCCCGACATGGCCGGGGATCGCGGGCCAGGGCCGGTCGCGCCACGGATTGGCGGCGGCGTCGCCGCGCATCGTCGCGGCCATGCGTTCGCCCATGTGCACCGACATCTGCGTGCCGTGGCCGCTGTAGCCCAGCGAGTAGTAGACGCCGTCGCGCTCGCCGGCGTGCGGGAGGCGGTCCTGGCTCATGTCCACCAGGCCGCCCCAGCAGTAGTCGATGCCGATGCCGCGCAGCTGCGGGAAAGTCTGCTCCAGCCCCTGGCGCAGGATCTCGCCGCTCTTGGCGTCCGAGGTCGGGCTGGAGATGGCGAAGCGCGCCCGGCCGCCCCACACCAGGCGATGGTCGGGTGTGGTGCGGAAGTAGTGGTGGATGTTGGCCAGCGTCACGTAGGTGCGGCGGCCGGCCAGCAGCGCCTGGAGGCGCTCGGCGCCCAGCGGCTCGGTGACGATGATGAAGCTGCCGATGCCCACGATGCGCCGCCGCAGCCAGCCGAAGCTGCCGTAGCCGCCGTGCAGGCTGGCGCCGGTGGCCAGCAGCACCTGGCCGGCGCGCACCGTGCCGCGCGGCGTATGCACCAGGTGCTCGTGGGTGCGGCCCACGCGCTCCAGCCTGCTCACCGGGGTGCCGACATGGATGCGCGCGCCGTGGCGCTCGGCCGCGGCGCCCAGCCCGGCGGCGAAGCGGCCCATGTGCATCTGCGCGCTCTTGCGCTGCAGCAGGCCGCCGATGAAGCGGTCGCTGGCGACCTCGTCCCGGACCGCGCGCGCGTCCAGCAGCTCGACATCGGGATCGACCTCCCGCGTCATGCGCTCGCAGCTGCGCGCCAGCGCGTCGTAGTGGGCGGGCCGCGTCGCCAGCTTGAGCTTGCCGTTGCGCTGGAAGTCGCAGGCGATGCCTTCCTCGTGGACGATCCGCTCGACGCTGTCGACGGCGGCGTCGAACTCCCGGTACCAGCGGCGCGCGCTTTCGATGCCGTGCTGCTCGGCGGCGGCGACGTAGTCCACCGCCAGCCCGTTGTTGACGTGGCCGCCGTTGCGGCCGGACGCCTCCATCGCGACATGATCGCGGGCTTCGAGGACGGCCACCTGAGCGCCGGCCTTGGCCAGCGAGCGAGCGGCGGACAGGCCGGTGAAACCGCCGCCGACGATCGCCACGTCGACCCGCGCCGGCAGGTCGCCGGGCTGGGGCCGGAAGGGCGCGGCGGAATCGGTCCAGTAGGAGTCGAGCTTCAAGGGGTCCTCGTCGTGTCCGGATGCTGTCGTCGGGTCCCGGGATGGCGCCTCTGGGGGGGCGCCGCCGGAGCTCGTCGGCGGGATTTCATTGAAGCATGGCCCCCCGAGCAGATTGACGCGCTTGTGAGGGCCGCACCGACACGAAATCGTCTTTTTTGCGGCGGGCGTCGGCATAGCGTGCGGCGGGCACCGGCGCGATGCGCCGGCGCACCTCAGACAGGCGAGCCGAAGTCGATCAGCACGCTCTTGAGGCGCTGGTTGGCCTCGACGGCCTGGCGCCCCAGGTCCTTGCCGATGCCGGATTGGTGATAACCCCCAGTCGGGATCACGAAATCGTTGCTGCGCCCGTAGCGGTTGATCCAGACGGTGCCCGCGGAGAGCGCCCGCATCGCCCGCATCGCGCGGTTCAGGTCGGCGGTATGCACCCCGGCGGCCAGGCCGTAATGGGGGTGCGAGGCCAGCGCCAGGCCTTCCTCCTCGGTGGCGAAGGTCTGCACCGTCAGCACCGGGCCGAAGATCTCCTCCAGCACGGCGGGATTGCCGGCGTCGACGCCCTCGATCAGCGTGGGCAGGTAATAGGCGCCCGCGCCGCAGACGTCGTCCACGGGGCCGCCGCCGCGCAGCGTGGCGCCGGCGTCGGCGGCGCGCTGCACGATGGCGTCGATGCGCAGCGCCTGCTGGCGCGAGATGATCGGCGGCAGGGTGGGCCCGTCCTCCCAGGTCGGGCCGGGCCGGTAGGCGGCGAAGCGCCGCGCGATCGCCTTCACCAGCGCCGGCGCGATGCCCTGCTGCACGATCAGCCGCGAGCCCGCCACGCACACCTGCCCGGCGTTGCCGGCGATGGCGCCGGCGATGATGCCGGCCAGCCGCTCGACATCGGGCGCGTCGTCGAAGACCAGTTGCGGGCTCTTGCCGCCCAGCTCCAGCGTCACCGGCTTGGGGCCGTGCTGCGCGCAGGCGGCCATGATCGCGGCACCGGTGGACGTGGAGCCGGTGAAGGTCATCTTGGCGATGCGCGGATGGCGGCTCAGCGCCGCGCCGGCCACGCGTCCGTCGCCCTGGACGATGTTGAACAGCCCGGCGGGCAGGCCCGCCTGCACGGCCAGCTCGGCCAGCCGCAGCACCGAGAACGGTGTCAGCTCCGACGGCTTGAGCACCACGGCGTTGCCGGCCGCCAGCGCCGCGCCGACCTTCCAGGAGGCCATCACCAGCGGGAAGTTCCAGGGCGTGATCGCGCCGATGACGCCGTAGGGCTCGGCGATGGTCATGCCCAGGTTGTCCGAGCGCGTGGCGGCGACCTCGCCGCCGAGTTTGTCGGCGTACTCGGCGAAAAAGCGCAGGCCGTCGGCGGTGAAGGGCACGTCCCAGGCCAGCGCGTCGCGCACCGGGCGCGTCGAGCCGACGGCCTCCAGCGGCGCCAGCGTGGGGGCGTCCGCCTCCACCAGGTCGGCCCAGCGGCGCAGCACTCGGGCCCGCTCGCGCGGCGGGCGCCTGGCCCAGTCGCCGTCGCGCCAGGCGACGTAGGCATCGTCGACGGCCTGGTCGACGAGGTCGGCTTCCGCCATCGGCAGCGGCGCGTAGGCCTGGCCGTCGGACGGGCGCAGCACGTCGCGCGACGCGTCCGCGTCGCCGGTGACGAGACGGCCATGGATGAAGTGTCCGGAACGGACGGCGAGCTGGTTGGGGTCGAAGCGTTGCACGGGGCGGCCTTGCGTTGCGGTGGCTTGAGCGGTCGATGCGGTGGATGCGGTCGAGGGGTCGACACGACCGGGCAATGCTAGGCAGGGGGGCTTGGCATTTGGCGGCGTTGGGTCCGCGCGGAAGGCACAAGATGTCGAGTTGCGGCGCCGTCGCGGCGGATGCTGCCGTTCCTCGCGGACTGTCATAAAACGACAAGATCGTCCTAGCAGCAGGGCGCCAACCCGGGAACGATGCACCTCCAAATGCCAGGGAGCTCCACTTGAAATCTTCCTCCTCCGCCGCGGCGTCCGCGACCGACGGCATCGTCCTGCGGCCCATGCGGGTCGACGACCTCGAGGCCGCGCTGGGCCTGTCCCAGGCGGTGCACTGGCCGCATCGGCTCACCGACTGGCGCTTTGCCTTCGAGCTGGGCGGCGGCCTGGTCGCGGAGCGCGACGGCGAGGTCGTGGCCACCGCCATGAGCTGGCCCTGGGGCGAGACCCACGCCACGCTGGGCCTGGTGATCGTCGACCCGCGCCTGCAAGGCCGGCGCATCGGGCTGCGCCTGATGCAGGCGCTGCTGGACGGCCTCGAGGGCCGCACCGTGCTGCTGCACGCCACCGCCGAAGGCCGCGGGCTCTACGAGCGCCTGGGATTCGTGCGGACCGGCGAGGTGCGCCAACATCAGGGCCAGGCCTCGTCCGCGCCGCTGATGGCGCTGGACCGTGACTGGCGGCTGCGGCCGTCCAATGTCGGCGACCTGCCGGCGCTGGTGGCGCTCGACGCGCGGGCGCGCGGCATGCCGCGCGACGCGCTGGTGCGGGGGCTCTACGCCGAGGCGCAGACGGTGGTGCTGGACCACGACGGCGAGCGCCGGGGCTTCGCGATGCTGCGCCGCTTCGGTCGCGGCCTGATCATCGGGCCCGTGGTCGCGCCCGACGAGCAGGGCGCCAAGGCGCTGATCGCGCACCTGGTCGGCTTGAACGCCGGCAAGTTCGTCCGCATCGACGTCGACTTCGACAGCGGCCTGACCGAATGGCTGGAGGAACTGGGCCTGCCGCGCGTGGACGGGCCCACCGAGATGATCCGCGGCGACGTGCCCGAGCCGACGCCCGGGGTGCGCCGCTTCGCGCTCGCGACGCAGGCGCTCGGCTGACGCCGCCCGGTCGCGCCGACCCCGTCGATCACGCCAGCCCCCGCCGCTCCAGTCACGCGCCGACGCTCATCCCCCACCCATCCCACGTCACCCCGCGACGCCAAGCCCCGTCCCGCTTGAATCCGCAACGCCTCAGGAAAGGTCCATCGTGTCCATCGTCTTCCGTCCCAAGTACATCAGCTTCGACTGCTACGGCACGCTGATCAATTTCCAGATGGCGCCGTGGGCGCGCCGGCTCTTCGCCGACCGCATCGCCGCCGACGACATGACGCGCTTCTGCGCGGACTTCTCCGCCTTCCGCCTCGACGAGGTGCTGGGCGACTGGAAGCCGTACCAGGAGGTCGTCTACAACGCGCTGCTGCGCACGGCCAACCGCTGGAAGGTCCCGTTCCGCGAGGCCGACGCGGCCGAGATCTACGCCGCCGTGCCGACCTGGGGGCCGCATCCGGACACCGTCGCCGGCCTGGCGCGCATCGCCGACAAGATCCCGCTGGTGATCCTGTCCAACGCGATGGACCACCAACTGGTCCACAACGTGCAGAAGCTGGAAGTGCCGTTCCATCGCGTCTACACGGCCCAGCAGGCCAAGGCCTACAAGCCGAGGCTGCGCCCGTTCGAGTACATGGTGCAGCAGCTCGACGCGCAGCCCGAGGACTTCCTGCACGTGTCCAGCAGCATGCGCTACGACCTGATGTCCGCGCGGGACATGGGCATCCGCGACAAGGTCTTCGTCAACCGCGGCCACGAGCCCGGCGTGCCGGCCTACGGCTACGCGGAGATCCCCGACATCGGCGGCCTGGCAGGTCTGGTCGGGCTCTGAAGCGACCGCGCGGCGACGCGGCGACCCAACGACGTGGAGAGGGCCCGAGCGCCCGATCCCCGCCACGTCCTCCTTCCCCTTTCGACCGACCGCGGTGACCTCCCGGTCGGTTGTTTTTTTGGTGGACCGGGGTCGAAAAGCGCGCCGCATCTTCTGCTGCGACGGCGGCAACAACGGAGCATCATCGCGCCGCCTCGCGGCTTTCCAGCACCACGCGCGGCGGTCGCGCCCATAAGCTGAAACGGTGTTCAAGACCTCAACACCGCCCAACATGTCGTACCCCGCTCATCCCGATCTCGACGCGCTGACCGCGCTCGACCGCGACCACCTGATCCATCCCGTGGCGCCCTGGCGCAAGCACGAGCAGCGCGGCGTCACGATGCTGGAATCGGGCCAGGGCGCCTGGCTGCGCGACGCGGCCGGCCACGAGCTGCTCGACGCCTTCGCCGGCCTGTGGTGCGTCAACGTCGGCTACGGGCGGGAGAGCGTCGTGCGCGCCGCCGCCGAGCAGATGCGCAAGCTGCCCTATGCCACCGGCTACTTCCACTTCGGCAGCGAGCCCGCGATCCGGCTCGCCGCCAAGCTGGTGGAGATCTCGCCCCCGTCGCTGACGCGCGTGTACCTGACGCTGGGCGGCTCCGAGGCCATCGACGCCGCGATCCGCCTGATCACGCAGTACTACAACAACACCGGCCGCCCGGCGAAGAAGCACTTCATCGCGCTGGAGCGCGGCTACCACGGCTCGTCCTCGATGGGGGCGGGCCTGACGGCGCTGCCGGTCTTCCACCGCGGCTTCGACATGCCGCTGCCCAACCAGCACACCATCCCGTCGCCCTACGCCTATCGCGGCGAGCACCGCGACGACCAGGCGCTGATCGACGCGTCCGTGAGCGCGCTGCGCGCCAAGGTCGAGGCGCTGGGTCCGGAGCGCGTCGCCGCGTTCTTCTGCGAACCGATCCAGGGCTCCGGCGGCGTCATCGTGCCGCCCAAGGGCTGGCTCAAGGCGATGCGCGAGGCCGCGCGATCGCTGGACATCCTGTTCGTCGTCGACGAGGTCATCACCGGCTTCGGCCGCACGGGCCCGATGTTTGCGTGCGATGCGGAGGACGTGGACCCCGACCTGATGACGCTGGCCAAGGGCCTGACCGCCGGCTACGCGCCGATGGGCGCGCTGCTGATGTCGGAGCAGGTGTACGCCGGCATCGCCGACGGCGCCCCCGCGGGCGCGCCGATCGGGCATGGCGCGACCTACTCCGCGCACCCGGTCAGCGCCGCGATCGCGCTGGAGGTGCTGCGGCTGTACGAGGACGGCAGCGAAGCCGACGGCGGCGGCCTGCTGGCGCACGGTCGGCGCGTGGCGCCGCATTTCGCGGCGGCGCTGGACGGGCTGCGCGATCACCCGCTGGTCGGTGACGTGCGCCACCGCGGGCTGCTTGGCGCGATCGAGCTGGTCAGCGACAAGGCCACCAAGCGCGGCTTCGACGCGTCGCTGGGCCTGTCCGACCGGCTCTTCGACAGCGGGTATCGGAACGGGCTGGTCTTCCGCTCGTTCGGCGACCACATCCTGGGCTTCGCGCCGGCGCTGTGCTTCACGGCGGACGAGTTCACGCTCTTCGAGCGCCGCCTGCGCAAGACGCTGGACGAGGTGTTGTCGGCCCCCGATGTACGTGCTCTCCTCAAGTAGCCGGACGGCGTACGGGGACGCAGAATGACGCCATCCCCCCATTGAATCGGAAGCATCGTGGTAGCCCCCTTCAAGCTTGATCGTCTGGATCTGCGCATCCTCAGCCAACTGCAAAAGAACGGCCGCATCACCAACGTCGACCTGGCCGACGCGGTGGGGCTGTCGCCCAGTCCCTGCCTCATCCGCGTCAAGCGGCTGGAGCAGGCGGGCTACATCTCCGGCTACGGCGCGCAGCTGCGCATGGAGAAGCTCGGCGACACGCTGACGGTGTTCACCGAGGTCACGCTGTCCGACCACCACCGCGAGGACTTCATCCGCTTCGAGGCCGCCATCCGCGAGATCGACGAGATCCTCGAATGCCACCTCGTCAGCGGCGGCTACGACTACCTGCTGCGCTTCACCACGCGCGGCGTCAACCATTACCAGACGATCGTCGAGGGCCTGCTCGAGCGCAACATCGGCATCGAGAAGTACTTCAGCTACATCGTCATCAAGTCGCCGTTCGTCAAGACCCATTACCCGATCGAACGGCTGTTCGCGCCCACCACCGAATAGGCGGCGCCTTCATCCATCACTGCTTCATGACCGACTCCCCCAGCGGGCCTCGCGCCCGATTCGTGCGCCTGGCCGAGACCGACCGCCCGGCGGTCTCCTTCAGCGTCGACGGCCTGCCGGCGACGGCGATGCGGGGGGACACCCTGCTGGTCGCGTTGCTCAACCACCGCCGCGACCTGCGGCGCTCCGAGTTCGGCGACGGGCCGCGCGCCGGCTTCTGCCTGATGGGCGCGTGCCAGGACTGCTGGATCTGGCGCGAGGACGGCGTGCGTCTGCGCGCCTGTTCCACGCCGGTGGAGGAAGGCATGGCGGTGCGCACGGCGCCGCCGGTGTCGTACTGGCCCGAGACGCTGGACCTGGTGCTGGTGCGCGAGCGGGAACGCGAGCGCGAACGGTTGAGGTCGCTATGAGCGCGCCCCGAGTGGTGGTGGTCGGCGCGGGCCCGGCGGGCACGCGCGCGGCGCAGGCGCTGGTGCAGGCCGGCCTGCGGCCCGTGGTCGTGGACGAGGGCCGACGCAACGGCGGCCAGATCTACCGGCGCCAGCCGGAGGGCTTCAAGCGCGGTTATGCGCAGCTCTACGACACCGAGGCCGCCAAGGCGCGCGCGGTGCACGAGGACTTCGACGCGTTGCTGCCGCACATCGATTACCGGCCCAACACGCTCGCCTGGAACGTGACGGCCGGGCACCTGCACGTCGCGCAACCGGACAACGGCGAGGCGGAGTCGCTGCCCTTCGACGCGCTGCTGATCTGCAGCGGCGCGTCCGACCGGCTCATGCCGGTGGCGGGCTGGCACCGCGCCGGCTGCTACAGCCTGGGCGCGTCGCAGATCGCGCTGAAGGCGCAGGCCTGCGCGATCGGCGCGCAGGTGATCTTCATGGGCAGCGGGCCGCTGCTGTACCTGGTGGCCTCGCAGTACCTGAAGGCGGGCGCGCGCGTGGAGGCGGTGCTGGACACCGCGCCCGAGCGTCCGCCGCTGTCCGCGCTGGGCGGCCTGTTGAGCCGGCCGCGGCTGCTGTGGCGCGGGCTGCGCCTGGTGGCGGGCCTGCGCGCGGCGGGCGTGCCGGTGCTCAAGGGCGTGACGCCGATCGAGATCGAAGGCTCGGCCGACCACGGCGTGACCGGCGTGCGGGTGCGCGACGCGTCGGGCCAGGAGCGGTACTTCGACGGCGACGCCGTCGCGCTGGGCTGGCATCTGCGCGCCGAATCGCAGCTCGCGGACCTGGCGCGCTGCGACTTCCGTTTCGACACCGCCAGCCGCCAGTGGCTGCCGGTGATCGACGCGGACGGCCGCGGCAGCGTGGCGGGTGTCTATCTGGCCGGCGACGGCGCGCGGCTGCTCGGCGCCGACGGCGCGGAAGCGGCCGGACGCCTGGCCGCGCTGGCGGCGATGAGCGACCTGGGCCATGCGCCCGGCGTGCATCGTTACCTGGCCGACCGCGACGGCCTGCGGCGCACGCTGGCGACGATGGATCGTTTCCGCAAGGGCCTGATCGGGACCTTCCCGTGGCCGCACGCGCAGGCGGCGGCGTTGCCGGACAACGCGGTCGTCTGCCGCTGCGAGGCCGTCACCGCCGGTGATCTGCGCCGCTGCGTGGCGGAGTCCGGCAGCCGCGAGCTCAATCGCGCCAAAGCCTTCAGCCGGGTCGGCATGGGCCGCTGCCAGGGACGTTATTGCGGGCAGGGCGCCGCGGAGCTGGTGGCCGCCGCGGCCGGCGTGCCGATCGAGCTGGTCGGGCGCATGCGCGGGCAGGCGCCGGTGAAGCCGTTGCTGATGACGACACGGGAAGAGACCGTTCAAGACCATGTGGGAGAGCAGGCATGAGCGCGGCGATCCATGACAGCGACGTCCTCATCGTCGGCGGCGGCCTGATGGGCGCCACGACGGCATTCTTCCTGCGCCATCACCACGGCGTGAAGGTCACGCTGCTGGAGCGCGAGCTCGTCGGCCGGCAGGCCAGTGGCACCAACTTCGGCAACGTGCGGCGGCAAGGCCGCGACCTGGCGCAGATGCCGCTGGCCAATCGCGCGCACGCCGCCTGGACGCGCATCCGCGAGCTGCTGAAGGAAGACCTGGAGTTCGTGCCCTACGGCCACCTGCGCGTCTGCTACAACGCCGGCCAGTTCGCGAAGCTGGAGGCGCATGCGCGCGAGGCGCGGCCGCTGGGGCTCGACCTGCAGCTGTTCAGCGCCGAGCAGTTGCAGCAGCGCTGGGGCATCTTCAGCCCGGAGGTGGTGGGCGGGTCGCTGTCGCCGCATGACGGCCACGCCAATCCGCGCCTGGCCGGCCCTGCGTTCGCGCGCGCCGCGGTGCGCGCCGGCGCCGAGGTCCATGAGCACAGCGAGGTCGCGCACATCGAGCGCCAGGGCAGCGGCTTCGAGGCCGTCACCACCGACGGCCGCCGCTATCGCGGCGCGCAGCTATTGCTGACCAGCGGCGCGTGGTCGGGGCGTTTCGCCGCCGCCTTCGGCGAGCCGGTGCCGCTGGAGGCGCGCGGGCCGACGATGGGCGTGACCGAGCCGCTGCCGCATGCGATCGGGCCGTCGATCGGGCTGTCCTCGCCGATCGAGACCGAGGGGTTGTACTTTCGGCAGATCTCGCGCGGCAACATCGTCTTCGGCGGCGGCCTCAAGGGGCCGGCGCACGCGGACCGGGTGCGCGCCTACGTGTTGCCGGACAACACGCTACGGCAGTTCCGCGAGCTCAAGCGCATCGTGCCGGCCTTCGCCAACGTGCAGTTGATCCGCGTCTGGAGCGGCATCGAGGGCTACACCGCCGACTGGTCGCCGGTGATGGGCCCCAGCGCGCGCGTGCCGGGCCTGCATTACGCCTTCGGCTTCAACGGCGAGGGCTTCGCGATCTCGCCCGGCGTCGGCGAGGTGATGGCGGAGCTGCTGGCCACGGGCAGCACCAGCACGCCGATCGCGCCGTTCTCGATCGCGCGCTTCGCCCGCGCGCAGGCCGCGGCGCCCGCCGTGGCTTGAGGACACGCACCGCGCGCCCGACGTGGCGCGCGGTGCCGTCGCGTAGGTCTTGCGCCGATTCGTCCTGCCTCCCGCCGAATCCTGCTGAATCCTGCCGAACCGCGGCGACATTGCGCCGGCCTGGCGGTGACCTCCCGATGACGCCCGCGCCCTCCCGAATCGACGGCCATCTCGGTGCAATCCCGCACCATCCCCGGCGCTCCCCGCACCACCGTTCGACACATGGCAGACTGTGCTGTAGACCGCCCGTCAATACGATAGGAACTTGCGTGCGCGGGGGTGCAAACAGCGAGCGGTCCATGTCCTCACTTTCATAATGCCTTCATGAATTCCCGGTCCGTCATCGCCGCGCTCCTGCTCTCGATGCTGCTTCAGGCAGTCTCGTTGGGCGGACATTGGGCCGGCAATGGCAACCCGGCGGACGCGCTGCACGCGGTGCTGCACTGGTCCGGCGTGCTGCATCACCACGACCACGAAGTCACCGAATCCGCGCAACGCGACGGCGGCGCGAGCCTCCCGGCGCAGGCGGCCTCGGCCGGCGGCGACGACGGCACCGGCTTCGAGGCCTTCGCCGCGGAGTTCGCGCAGGTCACGCTGCATCCGGGCGAGAGCTACCACCAGGACCACTCGCTGGACTCGCGCCATCACCTCAGCATCGACGCCTGCGTCAGCGTGGTGGGCATGATCCCGGCGCTGATCGCCAGCCCCGACCTGTCGCAGTCCGGCGGTCCGCCGGTGGCGGGTCCGCAGGTGGAGCCCGTCGATCCGTTCCTCTACGGTCCGCTGCGACCTCCTCGATCCCTCGCCTGATCCCGACCTGTTCCGTCCTTGACGGCGCCACGCGCGCCGGCCTCGGGCGGAGCCTTGTCCCACACGCAGCCCGTCCCCGACGACGACACCGCCACGCGGTGCCCGGGGTGACGGCTGCCCGAGATCGGCAGGATCATCTTGACTCTCTCTTTTTGGAATCGCTCACGACGGGCGGTGACGGCGGGCCTGGGCCTGGCGTTGCTGTCGGCCGCCGCCGCGCGGGCCGAGCCCGTGACGCTGGCCGCCGCCGTCGACGCCGCCTGGCGCAAGACGCAGGCCGGCGCCGCGGCGCAGGCCCAACAGGCGCTGGCCGATGCCGAGCGCCAGACCGCGGCCAGCCTGCTGGCGGGATCGCCCGCGCTGTCGCTGTCCGAGCGCAGCGACCGCTGGCAGGACAACACCGGCGTGCGGGAGCGCGAGATCGCGCTCGCCTTGCCGCTGTGGCTGCCGGGACAACGCTCGGCGCGCCTGCAGGCCGCGGAGGCGGAGTCCGCCTCCGCGGCGCAGGCCGTCGCCGCCGCGCGGCTCACGCTGGCCGGCCAACTGCGCGAGCTCGCGTGGTCCCTGTCCAGCCTGAAGGCCGAGGCCGAGGGCGCCTCGGCGCAGCAGCGTTATCTGCAGACGCTGGCCGCCGACGTCGACCGGCGCGTGAAGGCCGGCGACCTGGCCCGCACCGATGCGTTGGCCGTCGACGGTGAACGCCTGAATGCGCAGGCCGAGGCGATCTCGGCACAGCAGCGCCTGCAGGCCGAGCAGCAACGCTGGACGGCGCTGACCGACCTGGCGCCCGATGTCGTCGCCGACGAGCCCGATGCCGGGCGCGCCGCCGGCCAGGAGGCGCTGGTGGACTCGTTCGACGAGGTCCGTCATCCGCAGCTCGCGCAACTGGCGCTGGCGGAAGAGGCGGCGCGCCGGCAGGTCGAGGTCGCGCGCCGCGACATCAGCGAGGCCCCGGAGCTCAGCCTCGGCTACCGCCACGAGCGCGACGCGCGCGGGCAGGCCAGCCGTGGCAGCGTCACGGTGGGCCTGCGCGTGCCGTTCGGCACCGACGGGCGCAACGCACCGCTGCGCGCCGCCGCGCAGGGCGCGCTGGACAAGGCCCGTGCCGAGCAGGCGCGTGCCCGGGCCGCGCTCGCCGCGGACTGGCGCATCGCCCGCGACGCGCTGTCCGTCGCCGAGCGCCAGACGGCCATGCACCGCGAGCGCGCCGCGCTGCTGCGGCAGCGGGCCGCGCTGCTCGACAAGTCCTTCCGTGCCGGCGAGACCGCCTTGCCCGACCTGCTGCTGGCTGTTCAAGCCGCCGCGCAGGCCGATGCCGCGCTCGCCCGTCAACTGGCCGCGCAGGGCAATGCCCGCGCGCGCCTGCTCCAAGCTTCAGGGGTGATGCCATGAGCTCCCAGCTCGTCCTTTTCCGTCCGATCGCCACGCCGTCGATCGATGCCCGTTCCAACGTCCCATCGATGTCCCGCTCTTGCCCGCGCTCGGCCCCGCGGTCGACTTCGCGTGCCGCCGTCCGGTCCTCGTCCGCCGCGGCCCTGGGTCTGCTGAGCCTCCTGGCGCTCGCGGCCGGGCTGCTGCTGGCTTCTCCGGCCTGGGCTTCGCCCGGCGCTCACGGCCCCAACGGCGAGCACCTGGACGGTCCGGCCGCCGCGGTCGCCGGCAGCGGCGCGCCGCGCGTGGAGGCGTTCTCCGAGTCCTTCGAGATCGTCGGCCGCCTGGAGGCCGCCGGCCTGGTGCTCTACATCAGCCGCTATGAGACCAGCGAGGCGGTGCTGAACGCCAAGGTCGAGGTCGAAGTCGGCGGCGTCAAGGCGCCGGCCGTCTTCGAGTCCGAGCCTGGCAGCTACCGCGTCAGCGACAAGCGCCTGCTCGACGCGCTGCGCGCGTCCGGCCGGCACGCGCTGCTGTTCACCGTGACGGCGGGCGCCGATTCCGACCTGCTGGACGGGCCCATGGCCGTCGCGTCGGACGCGGGCCATGCGGACGCGCATCACGACGGATCGCCGATCGGCCTGCGCGGCGGGCTGGCGCTCGCCGGCGGCGGTCTGCTGTCCCTCGCCCTGGTGGTGGCCCTGCGCCGCCGCAATCGCCAATGAACGCCGGGAGCCCATTCATGACGCACTCCATGAAGCATCCGAATCCGGCGATCCGCGCGATCCCGAAGAAGAACCGCTCGATCATCTCGACCGCCGCGATGCTGGCGCTGTCCGCGCTGCTCGCGGGCGGCGCGACGGCCTCGCCGGGCGCGCACGGCCCGAACGGCGAGCACCTGGACGGCCCGACGACGCTGAAGGTCGACGGTCTGGCGCGGCTGCCCGACGGCAGCGTGCAAGTCCCCGTGCCGGCACAGCGCCGCATGGGCGTGGCGACCCGCATGGTGCCGCTGACCGACGCGTTCGGCGCGCAGCAGCTGGCCGGCCGCGTGGTGATGGACCCGAACGCCGGCGGCCGCGTGCAGACGGTGCAGGGCGGGCGCGTGGAGCCCGGCCCCAAGGGACTGCCCGAGGCCGGCCGCGCGGTGAAGCGTGGCGAGGTGCTGGCCTACGTCCGCTATCACGCCGACCCCTTCGCCCGGAGCAACCAGGAAGCAGCCGCGAGCGAGCTGCGCGCCAACCGCGGGCTGGCCGCGCAACGGGTGCAGCGTCTGCGCTCGCTGGAAGGCAGCGTGCCGCGCAAGGAGATCGAGGCCGCCGAGGCCGAGCTCGCCAGCCTGACGGCGCGTGAGCGCGAGGTCGCCGGCAGCCTGCAGGCCCGCGAGGCCCTGCTTGCGCCGGTGGACGGCGTGATCGCCAGCGCCAGCGTGGTGGCGGGCCAGGTGGTGGAGCCGCGCGACGTGCTGTTCGAGATCGTCGATCCGGGCCGCGTGCTGATCGAGGCGGTCACCGCCGACCCGGGCCTGGCCGCGCGCATCTCCGGCGCCCGGCTGGCCGAGGTGCCCGGCGTGACCCTGCGCATGACCGGCGCCGGCCGCGCGATGCGCGACGGCGTGCTGCCGCTGACCTTCCGCGCCGAAGTCGCCAAGGATGCCCAGGACAGCGAGGCGGGCAAGGGCGGCCGCGTTTCCGCGTTGCCGCTGGCGGTCGGGCAGACGCTGGGCGTGATCGTCACCACGGACACCCGGCTCAAGGGCTACGTGCTGCCGGCGCGGGCGGTGGTCCGCAACCCGGCCAACGAGGCGATCGTGTGGATCAAGTCGGGGCCCGAGCGGTACATCCCGCAGCCGGTCCAGTACCAGCCGCTGGACAGCGCGACCGTGGTCGTCACCCGCGGCCTGGGCGAGGGCAACCGCGTCGTGGTGCAAGGCGCGCCGCTGATCGCGCAGATCCGCTGAACGGGCAAGGCACATCATGTTCAATTGGATCGTCCGATTCAGCCTGCACAACCGGCTCTTCGTGCTCGCGTTCGCCGCGGTGCTGCTGGTCTATGGGGCGATGACGGCCTGGCGCACGCCGGTCGACGTCTTCCCCGACCTCAACAAGCCGCTCATCACCATCCTCACCGAGGCCGGCGGCATGGCCCCGGAAGAGGTCGAGCAACTGGTCACCATCCCGATCGAGACCGCCCTGAACGGCATGCCCGGCGTGACGCGGGTGCGATCGACCTCGGGCGTCGGCCTGGCCCTGCATTACGCCGAATTCGATTGGGGCACCGACATCTACCGCAACCGGCAGATCGTCGGCGAGCGCCTGGCGCTGGTGCGCGAGCAACTGCCCGCCGGCATCACGCCGGTGATGGGGCCGGTGTCGTCCATCATGGGCGAGGTGATGCTGATCGCCTTGCCATTGAAGGCGAACGAACCCAAGGCGGCCGGGCCGAGCGCCGGGCCGCACCCGAGCCGGCCCGGCATCCCCTCGGGGGATCGACCGGCGTCCGCGCCGGGCGAGGGATTCACGGCCACGCCGATGCAGGTGCGGGAGTACGCCGATTTCGTCTTGCGGCCCCGGCTGCTCGCGATCGGCGGCGTGTCGCAGGTGATCCCCATCGGCGGTGAAGTGCGCACGCTGCGCGTAGAGCCGGACACCGCGCGCATGGCGCAGCTCGGCGTGACGTTGACGCAGATCCAGGCGTCGCTGACCGGTTTCGCGGCCAACGTCGGCGGCGGCTTCATCGACCTCAACAGCCGTGAGTACCTGATCCGCCACATGGCGCGCACCACGCGCATCGAGGACCTGCAAGGCGTGGCGGTGGCGTGGAAGGACGGCCGCGCCGTGCTGCTGGAGCAGGTGGCGCAGGTGCGCATCGCCCCGGCGATGAAACGCGGCGACGCCGGCTACGACGGCGCGCCGGCGGTCATCGTCAGCGTGCAGAAGCAGCCGGGCGCCGACACGGTGGCGCTGACCAACCGCATCGAGACCGCGCTGCGCGAGCTCCAGGCGGGCCTGCCCGCCGGCGTGGCCGCGCCCAAGGTGCTGTTCCGCCAGGCCGACTTCATCGACGCCTCGATCGGCAACGTGAAGGAGGCGCTGCGCGACGGCGCCATCATGGTCGCGATCGTGCTGTTCGCGTTCCTGCTGTCGGCGCGCACCACGCTGATCTCGCTGACGGCGATCCCGCTGTCGCTGGCGGTGACGGCGCTGGTGTTCCAGCTGCTGGGCCAGTCCATCAACGTGATGACGCTGGGCGGCATCGCGATCGCGATCGGCGAGCTGGTGGACGACGCCGTCGTGGACGTGGAGAACATCCTGCGCCGCCTCAAGCAGAACCGCGCCGCGGGCAATCCGCTGCCGGTGCGGGAGGTCGTGCGCCAGGCCAGCGTCGAGGTGCGCTCCGGCATCGTCTACGCGACCACGATCGTGGTGCTGGTGTTCGTGCCGCTGTTCGCGCTGCCGGGCATCGAGGGCCGGCTGTTCTCGCCGCTGGGCGTGGCCTACATCGCCTCGGTGCTGGCGTCGATGGTGGTGTCGATGACGCTGACGCCGGTGCTGTGCGCGTGGCTGCTGCCGCGCATGAAGCGCCTGGACCATGACGACAGCCTCCTGGTGCGCTGGCTCAAGACCCGCGACGAGCGGCTGCTGGTCTGGTCCTTCCCGCGCGCCAAATGGCTGGTGGGCCTGGCCGCGGTGGCCGTGCTCGTCGCCGCCGCGAGCGTGCCCTTCATGCCGCGCGCCTTCCTGCCCGCGTTCAACGAGGGTTCGCTGGTGCTGGGCATGATGTTCAACCCCGGCACCTCGCTGGAGGAGGCCAACCGCATGGGCACGCTGGCCGAGCGCCTGATCCACGAGGTGCCGGAGGTGACGCAGGTCGGCCGCCGCACCGGCCGGGCCGAGCTGGACGAGCACGCGGAGGGCGTGCACGCGGCCGAGATCGACGTGGACCTGGTGCGCGAGGGCGGCCGCGGCCGCGAGGCGGTGATGGCGGCGATCCGCGAGAAGCTCTCGGTGCTGCCGGCGCAGGTGGCCATCGGCCAGCCGATCTCGCATCGGCTGGATCACCTGCTGTCCGGCGTGCGTGCCCAGATCGCGCTGAAGATCTTCGGCGACGACATCGACACGCTGCGCGGCCTGGCCGACCAGATGCGCGGCCGGCTGGCGTCGGTGCCGGGCCTGGTGGACCTGACGGTCGAGAAGCAGGTGCTGATCCCGCAGATCACCGTGCGGCTGGACCAGCGCAAGGCGGCGCAGGCGGGACTGGCGCCCGGCGAGGCGATGCGGCTGCTGCAGGCGCTGACCGACGGCGCGCACGGCGCCGAGATCGTCGACGGCCAGCGCCGTTACGACCTGGTGCTGCGCCTGCCCGACAGCCAGCGCAGCCCGCAGGACCTGGCGCGCACGCTGATCGACACGCCCGCGGGGCGGCTGCCGCTGTCCTCGATCGCGACGGTGGAGGAGAGCGACGGCCCCAACCAGATCGGCCGCGAGAATAGCCGGCGCCGCATCGTCGTCTACGCCAACACCGACGGGCGCGACATGAGCCAGGTGATCGCCGACATCCGCAAGATCGTGGCCGAGACGCCGCTGCCCGAAGGCAACTTCGTCAGCCTCGAAGGTCAGTTCCAGGCGCAGGAGCAGGCCACGCGGCTGATCACGCTGCTGTCCCTGCTGTCGCTGGCGATGGTGTTCCTGGTGCTGTACTCGCGCTACCGCTCGGCGGTGCTGGCGGCGGTGATCATGGCCAACATCCCGCTGGCGCTGATCGGCAGCGTGGCGGCGATGTGGCTGGCGGGCGTGAGCCTGTCGGTGGCGTCGATGGTGGGCTTCATCACGCTGGCGGGCATCGCCACGCGCAACGGCATCCTCAAGGTCAGCCATTACATCAACCTGTGCCGCCTGGAGGGCGAGGCCTTCGGCCAGCCCATGATCGTGCGCGGCTCGCTGGAGCGCCTGACGCCGGTGCTGATGACGGCGCTGGTGGCCGCCTTCGCGCTGACGCCGCTGCTGCTGGCGGCGGACGCTCCGGGCAAGGAAATCCTGCACCCGGTGGCCGTCGTGATCTTCGGCGGCCTGATCAGCTCGACCCTGCTGGACACGCTGCTGACCCCGATCGTGTTCTGGCTGGTCGGACGACGTCCGACCGAGCGCCTGCTCGCCGAAGGACGCGCCGCCGACGAGGAGGCTCGACTGGCACCCCGCGCACCCGTGGGGGAGGCCTTCTGACGCGGCGCCGCCGGATGCGGCCGGCGGCGCGCCAGACCTTGCCCCGCAGTTTTCGATTCAGTTTCCCCAGCAGTACCAGAAGCAGTAAAGAAGCAGTAGTCGAGCAGCCATCGACGCAGTAACCGATGTTGTTCCCGTTGTAATCCACAGGCCGAGCGCGCCGCCTTCTTTCAAGAGCGCCAGCTACCAGCCGGAGAGTGAAGATGCAAGCATTTCAACGACAGATCGGCCGCGGCGCCATGGCCTGGGCCCTGGCCCTGGCCACGCTGACCGGCGCGCCCGCCGCGTGGGCCCATGGCGACGGCACGCCCAAGCACGGCGGCATCGTGCAGACGGCCAACGACCTCAGCTTCGAATTGGTGACCGAGGCGGACGGCGCCACCCTCTACATCGAGGACCACGACAAGCCGCTGGCCACCGACGGCTTCACGGGCAAGCTCAGCGTGCTCAAGGACGGCGTGAAGTCGGAGGCCGCGCTCAAGGCCACCGCGCCCAACATGCTGGTGGCGCGGGGCATCAAGCTCGGCGCCGGCAACAAGGTCGTCGCCGTGATCACCACGCCGCAGAAACAGACCCTGGCGGTCCGTTTCACGCTGCGTTGATCGGTTCGGGCCTCCTCCCACCCCCACACGATTCACGGAGCTTCACGCCATGTCCTTGATCCGCCTCCCCCGCGCCGCCATTCCAGCGGCCGCCCTGCTGGTCTGCAGTCCCGCGCTCTGGGCGCAGGAAGCCGCCAGCCCCCCCAACACCCCCGGCGTCGCGAGCGCCGCCGAGAAAGCGTCCGAAGACGCGAAGAAGAAGAGCGACGCCGCGCTCGAGACCGTCACCGTCCAGGGCACCCGGCAGCCCTACCGCACGCTGTCGGCCACCGGCGCGATGAAGACCGACACGCCGGTGCGCGACATGGCGCAGAGCGTGCGCGTGCTGTCCGGCGAGATGCTCAGCGATGCCGGCGTCACCAAGCTGAGCGCGGCGCTGGACCTGAGCAGCGGCGTGTCCAAGCAGAGCAACCTGGGCGGCCTGTGGGACAGCTACGCGATGCGCGGCTTCACCGGCGATCCGAGCTTCGGCTCGGACTACATGGTCAACGGCTTCAACTACAGCCGCGGCTACAACGGCGTGCGCGACACGGCCAACACCGCGTCGGTGGAAGTGCTCAAGGGCCCGGCCTCCGCGCTGTACGGCCGCGGCGAGCCCGGCGGCACGGTCAACATCACGACCAAGAAGCCGCTGTTCGTGCCCGAGTACACGATGGAGGTCTCCGGCGGCAGCTACGGCACGCTGCGCGCCACCGCCGACCTGACGGGCCCGATCAGCGAGACCATCGCCTACCGGCTCAACGTCGCGCAGGAGAAGGCCGACAGCTACCGCGACCACGTCGAATCCGAGCGCACCATGCTGTCGCCGTCCTTCCTCTGGATGGTGAGCGAGAACACGACCGTGTCCTACGAGCTGGAGTACTCCAAGCAGAAGGCCACCTTCGACCGCGGCGTCGTCGCGGTCAAGGGCCAGCTCGGCCTGGTGCCGCGCAGCGCGTTCTACGGCGAGCCCAATGACGGCTTGCACCACACCCGCACCGTCGGCAACCAGATCTTCGTCCAGCACTATTTCAACGACGACTGGTCGATCCAGACCGGCCTGAGCTACCGCGACAGCTCCATCGAAGGCATCTCCACCGAGGCGCGTTTCCTGCAGGCCGACGACCGCACGCTGGTGCGCCAGCGCCGCACCCGGGACAACTCGGGCGTGGACCTGTCGGGCCGCTTCGAGCTGCTGGGCAAGGTGCGCACCGGCGGGTTGAAGCACAACCTGCTGGTCGGCGTCGACGCCTACAAGTTCGTCGACAAGCGCCAGCAGTACCGCGTCGCCACGTCCACGCCGATCGACATCTACGCGCCGGTCTACGGCGCCACGCCGCCGCCGATGACGCTCAACACCTGGACGCGCGAGGACCAGAAGGCGCGCTCGGTCTACGGCCAGGACCAGATCGACATCGGCGAGCAGTGGAAGGTGCTGCTGGGCGTGCGTTACGACAGCTACGACCAGTCGCTGCTGAATCGCCGCAACAGCGTCACCACCGAGCAGTCGCTCAGCGCCACGTCGCCGCGCGCCGGCGTCGTGTACCAGCCCAGCAAGACGGTGTCGCTGTACGCGACCGCGTCGCGCAGCTTCCGCCCCAACAGCGGCGTGAGCCGGAACTTCACGCCCTTCCCGGCGGAGAAGGGCAAGTCCGGCGAGGTCGGGGCCAAGTACGACTCGGCCGACGGCCGCATCTCCGGCACGCTGGCGATCTACAAGATCTCCAAGAACAACGTGCTGACGCCGGACCCGCTGGACCCCAACAACTTCTCGATCGCCGCCGGGCAGGTCGAGAGCAAGGGCGTCGAGCTGGACCTGGGCGGCGAGCTGTCCAAGGGCCTGCGCCTGTCGCTGTCCTACGCCTTCACCGATGCGAAGGTCACCGAGGACAACAACGCCTTCCTGGTCGGCCGCCAACTGGCCAACGTGCCGAAGAACAGCGCCAACGTGCTGCTGGTGCAGGCCTTCAAGCTGGGCGCGGGCCGCGCGACCGCGGGCTTCGGCCTGAACTACGTCGGCCAGCGCGAGGGGGCCGTCGCGCCGCTGACCGCCGCCGACGACTTCAAGCTGCCGGCGTACACGACGGTCAAGTTGCTCGGCAGCTATCAGCTGGACAAGCACTGGCGTTTCTCGCTGGATGTCGACAACGTCTTCGACAAGGTGTTCTATACCAGCTCCTACAGCCAGGTCTGGGTCTATCCCGGCATCGGCCGCAAGGTGATGGCGTCGGCCCAGTACAAGTTCTGACCGGGGCCGGCCCCGTCCGGGGCGAGCCCGTCGCGACCGCGATCCGGGCCCGCGCCGAGGGCCGACTCGTGTCCCTGCCACTGTCGACCGGGTCCGCGCGCGGGCCCGGGTCCCATGACCGCCGGATCCCGAGGGGATCCGGCAAGGAGCCACTGATGATGACTTTCAAGATGACGACGACCGCCCCCCTGCGCCCGATCGGGCGCGTCGCCCTGGCCGCGGCGTTGCTGGCCGCCGCCTGCGGCGCGCAGGCGCACCAGATCTGGTTCGAGCGCGACGGCCGCGCGCTGACCTTCCGCTACGGCGAGCTGGACGTGAACATGCACGAGGTCTCGCCCGGCGGGCTGGACCGTTTCGTCGAGCTGAAAGGGACGCTGGTGTCCGCCGCGGGTGCCAGGCCGCTGGTGATGAGCAAGGCCGCGGACGCCTTCGTGCTGCCGGAGCTGAAGGAGGCGCCGGGCGCCGGCACCACGGTGACCGCCATCGACCTGCAGTACCCGATGTTCGACACCAAGCGCGACGGCAAGGCGCTGCGCACCTACTGGGTGCCGGCCACGCGCTGGGTCGCGGATCTGAAGGCGCGGGCGGCGTCGCTGCCGCTGGACATCGTGCCCACCGGCGTGGAGCAGGGCGGCCGGGCGGAGTTCCAGGTCGTCTACAAGGGCGATCCGCTGCCGGGCGCGAAGATGGCGCTGGTCACGCCCGCCGGCTGGACCCTGAACGCCACCAGCGACGCCGACGGCAAGTTCCGCTTCCCGCTGCCGTGGAAGGGCAACTACGTGATCGGCCTGTATTACGTCGACGACGTCACCGGCGAGCGCGTCGGCCCCGCGGGCAAGGAGGCCTATCAGCTGGAGGGCTACAACTCCGCGCTGTCGTTCCAGCGCGCGCAAGGCCTGGCCCCGCTGCCGGTGGCCGAGAAGACGCTGCCGGCCTCGGTGCTGGCCGATATGGCCAAGGCCAAGGCCGCGGCGGCCGGACAGAAATAAGCGGCCGGGCGGCACCCGGCTCACATCCGAGAAGAGACACACCATGACCACACTGACCAGCCCCAGCGGCGCCGCGACCAGGGCGCGCACCACGGCGCCCCCGGGCGCGCTCGCCGCGCACAAGAAGCGCATCACCTCGATCGACGCGCTGCGCGGCTTCGTGATGATCATCATGCTGCTCGACCACGTGCGGGAGACGCTCTACCTGCACCTGCAGGTCACCGATCCGATGACGGTGCCGGGCACGCCGCCGGAGGTGTTCTTCTCGCGCCTGGCGGCGCATTTCTGCGCGCCGGTGTTCGTGTTCCTCACCGGGCTGTCGGCCTGGCTGTACGCGAATCCCCCGGGCGGCACGCCGCGCGACGTGCGCGGCTACCTGGTCAAGCGCGGCCTGCTGCTGATCCTGCTGGAGGTGACACTGGTCAACTTCGCCTGGAGCGGCAACTACCACGTGCTGTACCTGCAGGTGATGTGGGCCATCGGCTTCAGCATGCTGGCGCTGGCGCTGCTGTCGGGCCTGCCGCGCTGGGCGCTGGCGGCGCTGGGCGTGGTGATCGTGGGCGGCCACAACGCGGTGGCGGGGGTGATCGTCGCCGCGGACAGCGCCTGGTATCCGCTGTGGACGCTGATGCTGCACCGCGGCTGGCTGGTGGCGGAGGGCGCGCTCAAGGTCAAGCTGACCTATCCGGCGCTGCCGTGGGTGGGCGTGATCCTGCTGGGCTACGCCTTCGCGCCGCTGTTCACGACGGCGGTGGACGCCGCGAGGCGCCAGCGCGTGCTGCTGCTGACGGGCGCGGCGAGCCTGCTGCTGCTGCTGGTGCTGCGGGGCTTCAACATCTATGGCGAGAACGCGCCCTGGACATCCGGCGCGACGGCGGTGGAGACGGCGATGTCGTGGCTCAACTTCACCAAGTACCCGCCCTCGCTGGACTTCGTGCTGATGACGCTGGGCGGCGGGCTGCTGATGCTGGCGGCGCTGGAGCACGCGGACAACGCGTTCACGCGCGTGTGCTCGACCTTCGGCGGCGCGCCGATGTTCTATTACATCTTCCACCTCTACGTGCTGATGGTGTCCTACCGCATCCTGCTGGCGATCTTCGGTCCCAACCAGGGCACGCGCTTCGGGGTCGACGCCGATTCGTTCTGGATCGTGTGGGTGGTGTGGCTGGCGATGCTGCCGCTGCTGTACGTGCCGGTGAAGGCCTTCGGCGCCTACAAGCGGCGCTCGACGCAGGCGTGGGTGCGCTACTTCTGATCGAGGCGGCGGGGTCGCGCCGCCGCGGCATCTTGTGTGCCGCGGGCGGCCGATTCCGCAATTCGCTGCCGTGGCGGCGGCGCTGAACGGCAACGCATCCAGGCACGAGGCCCCTATGCTGGATCCCATGCTCGACCTTTCTCTCGCGCCCTCGACGCCGCCCGGGACGTCCGCGGCATCCGCCCGGTCCACGCGGCCGGCCCGACCGACCTCGTCGCGTCGGTCGATGGAGCCGGCGTTGCACCACATCGACGCGCACCTGGGCGAGCCGCTGCGGCTGGAGGCGTTGGCCGAGCTGTGCGGCCTGAGCGTGTGGCGCTTCGCGACGGTGTTCCGGCAGCGCATGGGGCTGTCGCCCTACCGCTACGTCAGCGAGCGCCGGGCGCGCCACGCGCAGGACCTGCTGCGCCAGGGCGTGCCGCCCGCGCGCGCGGCCAGCGAGGCGGGTTTCTACGATCAGAGCCACATGAATCGTCGGCTCAAATTGCTCTGCGGTCTGACGCCGAGCGAGGCGCGCCAGCCCGCGCCAGCGCGGTGAACGTGGGCGCGCTGGACGGCTTCGACGCGATCGAGGCCGGCCGACAGGGGCAACCCGGCCTGGACAGCGAGGAGGGGCCGCAGGGCTCACAGGGCAAGATGACCGACACCATCGACGATCTGCTGCCGGAGCTGGTCCGCTTCCGGCGTGACCTGCACGCGCATCCGGAGCTGGCCTTCGGCGAGCACCGCACCGCCGGCCTGGTGGCCGATGCGTTGCGCGAGCTCGGCCTGGAGGTGCATGAGGGCGTGGGCGGCACCGGCGTGGTGGGCGTGTTGCGCCACGGCGAGGGCCGCGCCGTCGGCCTGCGCGCGGACATGGACGCGTTGCCGATGGAGGAGCGCAGCGGCCTGCCGCACGCCAGCCTGTTCAGCGGCATCCACCATGGCTGCGGCCACGACGGCCACACGGCGATGCTGCTGGGCGCGGCCCGCCACCTGGCGCGCACCCGCGGGTTCGCCGGCACGGTGAACTTCATCTTCCAACCCGCCGAGGAAGGCAAGGGCGGCGCGCTGGCGATGGTCAAGGACGGGCTCTTCGAGCGGTTCCCGTGCGACGCGGTCTATGCGCTGCACAACTGGCCGGATCTGCCGGCGGGCCAGGCGCGCACGCGGCCGGGCCCGATCATGGCCGCCGCCGACCGCTTCGACATCACGATCAAGGGCCGCGGCGGGCACGCCGCGATGCCGCACCGCACGCCGGACGCGGTCCTGGCCGCCAGCCAGATCGTGGTGCAGCTCAACACGCTGGTGTCGCGCCGGATCGATCCCGGCGAGTCGGCGGTGCTGTCGGTCACGCGCATCGAGGGCGGGCATTCCCACAATGTGATGCCGGCGGAAGTGGCGCTGACCGGCACCGTCCGCAGCTTCGACGCGGTGAGCCAGGACGCGATCGAGTCCGCGCTGAAGGACAGCGTCGAGGGCTTGTGCCACGCGGCGGGCTGCGAGGCCGATGTCGTCTACACGCGTTATTACCCGGCGACGGTCAACACCGCGGTGGAAGCGTCGCTCGCGCTGCGCGCGGCGGCGTCGGTGGGCCTGGTCGCCGAGGTCGCGGAGCGGCCCGCCTTCACGTCCGAGGACTTCGCCTTCATGCTGCGCGAGCGGCCGGGCGCCTACCTGTGGCTGGGCCAGGGCCCGCGCCGGACGGGCGAGGCCGACTACCGGCCCTTGCACCATCCCTGCTACGACTTCAACGACGCGGTCATGGCGCACGGCGTGCGCTGGTTCGTCGCCGTGGCGGGGCTGGAACTGGCGCAGGTGCCTCGACTGGCTTGAGCGTCTCGCGCCGAACCCGGTCTCAACCGCCCCAAACGGCCACCACCTGCACGACCAGGATCTTCACCACCGTCATGGACGGAAAGATCATCGCGTAGCCGATGTCCGGCTTGTCCGTCGGCGCGATCCGGTTGGCGAAACCCAGGATCGCCGGATTGCCCGTCACGCCGGCCACGATGCCGGCCGCGGCGTCGAAGGGCATGCGGAACAGGACGAGCGCGATGAGCAGCGTCACGGCGACCAGCACGGCCACGATGGCGCTGCCCAGCAGCAGGTAGAGCAAGCCGCTGTGCGCGATGGCCGCCGCGAAGGTGGCACCCGACGAGATGCCCACCACCGCCAGGAACAGCGTCAGGCCGAAGTTGCGCAGCACCAGGTTGGCCGACACCGGCATCGCCCACTTCAGCCGCCCGGTGCGGCGCCGCCATCCCAGCAGCAGCGCCACCAGCAGCAGCCCCGCGAAACCCAGCGAGAACCGGCCCACGAAGGGCAGCGTCCAGGCGATGGCGCCGAAACCCAGCCCCAGGGTCACGCCGACGCCCACGCCGATGTAGCTGATCTCGCCGGTGCCGCGCACCGAGTCGCCGAAGATGCGCGACAGGGCGGGGAAACTCTCGCGCGGCGCCAGCACGCCCACGCGGTCGCCGAACTCGAACTGCCGGTCGGGAAGCGGATCGAGGTCGGCGTCGCTGCGGCGCAGGTGGAGGATGCGCGCGCCCAGTTCCGGCGGCAGCGCCAGGTCCGCCAGCCGCTTGCCGGCGACCCGCGGGTTGGAGATGAAGAAGCGGGTGTAGTCCAGGTCGCTGCGATCACGCAGCATGCGGCCCGGATGGGACGGCCCGAAACGCAGCGCCGCATGGCGCAGGGCGACCTGGTCAGTGCCGGTCAGCAGCAGCACGTCGCCGCGTTGGAGCTCCGTGTCGTCGTTGGCCGCGAGGTTGTGATGCCCGCGCCGCAAGGCCGCGATCGAGACCCCGCGCGGCAGGTTGCGCGCCGCGTCGGCCAGGGTCATGCCGAACACGACGAACTCCTCGACGGCCACCTCTTCGGCATGCATGACGGACGCGGGGCGGCGATCGACCTTGGGCTTCGCGATCGCGTTGTAGAGGCCCAGCATCAGGATGGGCACCGCCACGCCGACGGGATACGCGACGGAGTAGCCGGTCGCCGGGTTGGTGCCGAACACCGTCAACGCGGCCTGCAACGCGGCCGTGCTGGTGCCCGCGCCCGAGAAGGCGCCCAGGGCCTCGGCCAGCGCCACCCCGGGCAGCCAGTGCACGGCGCCCAGGGTCAGTCCCAGCGCCGCGGCCACGGCGACGAGGGCGGCGATATTCGCCTTCGCGCCCTCGGCGCTGGTGAGGCCGCGCAGGAACTGCGCGCCGTAGGCGATGCCCACGCCGTACAGGAACAGCATCAGCCCCACGTTGCCCAGCAGCGGCGGCAACTTGAGCTGGGGCGCGGCGGCGCCGACAGCCAGGCCCACGAAGAGCACCGCGCCCGACCCGAGCGCGAATCCCTTGATGTTGACGGCCCCCAGCAGATAGCCGACGGCGATGGTGAAGAAGACCGCCAGCAAGGGCTGCGCGGCCAGGAAGTTGCCAATCGATTCCATGAGAACGGGCGGTCGCGCGGTTGAGGAGATAAATTCAGTCTAATGGCCTTGGCAAGGTCTGCATAACCCCGCGGCAGTCGCGGCGAGTCAGGCAGACCCGTCCCAGGGGACGGATCCGGCATCCTTCAAGGGGAGAACGCACATGAGAACCGCAGTCTTCAGCACGCGCCGTTACGACAAGTCCCTGCTGACGCAGGCCAACGCGGAGGCCGAGGCTGGCCACGACCTCGTGTTCCGCGAGGACCGCCTGACGCTGGACACGGTGGCGTTGGCCGCGGGCTGCCCGGCGGTGTGCGTGTTCGTCAACGACAACGTGGATGCCGAGGTGCTGAAGCAGCTCGCCGCGCAGGGCACGCGCCTGGTGGCGACGCGGTCCACCGGCTACAACCACGTGGACGCGGAGGCCGCGGAGCGGCTGGGCATCGAGGTGGTGCGGGTGACGGATTACTCCCCGCACTCGGTGGCCGAGTTCGCGGTGGGCCTGCTGCTGGCCGTGAACCGCAAGATCGCGCGGGCCAGCGTGCGCACGCGCGACGGCAACTTCGAGCTGGACGGGCTGATGGGTTTCGACCTGCACGGCAAGACGGTCGGCGTGATCGGCACCGGCAAGATCGGGACCATCTTCGGCCGGATCATGGTCGGCTTCGGTTGCACGGTGCTGGGCCACGACCTCTATCCGAGTGCGGCGTTCGAGGCGGCCGGCGGGCGTTATGTCGGGATCGAGGAGTTGATGGCCCGCAGCGACGCGGTGTCGCTGCATTGCCCGCTGACCGACGAGACCCGCCATGTGGTGAATGCCCGCACCCTGGCGGGCGCGAAGCGCGGCGCGATCCTGGTCAACACCAGCCGCGGCGGCCTCGTGGACACGGAGTCGGCGATCCAGGCGTTGAAGACCGGACAGCTCGGCGGGCTGGCGATCGACGTCTATGAGCAGGAGGCGAGCCTGTTCTTCCAGGACCTGTCGTCCACCATCATCACGGACGACGTGATCCAGCGTCTGGTGTCATTCCCCAATGTGATCGTGACCGGGCATCAGGCGTTCTTCACGCTGGAAGCGATCGGGCAGATCATGCGGACGACGATTGAAAGCATCAGCGCGTTCGAAAAGGGGGAGGCGTTGGTGAACAGGATTCCGAGAGGATGAGGCACAGCGGCGCACCGCGTGTCGTGAAACGAGTCAATGCCCGAGCAGCAGCGAGATGTCGCGTATCGGGGGATTGCCAAAGGCTCGTCGATACTCACGATTGAACTGCGTCACGCTTTCATATCCCACGCGGAACGCGGCGGTGCCGGCATCCAGCGCCTCGGTCAGCAGCAGTTTGCGCGCCTCGTGCAGTCTGACCTGCTTCTGATACTGCAGCGGACTCATTCGGGTGATGGCGCGGAAATGGTGGTGGAACGTCGATACGCCCATGGCCGCCATTTGGGCGAGCGTTTCGACCTTGACCGGTTGGGCGTAATGCTCGCGCAACCAGGTGATCACCTCCGCGATCCGGTAGTGTTTTGTTCCGAACATCGCGATATTGCGGAGCTGGCCACCGACATGCCCGGTGAGAAGCCGATAGATGATCTCGCGAGAGATCAGCGGTGCGACGATGGGGATGTCCTTGGTTTTATCGGCGAGCGATACCAGGCGCACGACGGGATCCAGTAGTTCTGAGGTTATCCGGCCCAGCGTCATCGCGGATCCGTCCGACTCAACGGGCATCTTGTGAAGATCGATGTCGCCGGCGACCTCCCGGACGATGTCGAGGTCGAGTTTCAGCAGCAGCGAGAGGACGGGGTGGGATTCACTTCCGCCCAGTATCTGGGTGATCGTCGGAAGATCGACCGAAGTCAGCATGAATTGCCCCGCGTCATACTCGTAGACTTCAGATCCGAGGATGACCCTCGTCCGCCCCTGAACCATCACCGAAAGGCTTGGTTCCAGAAGCGTGCAGGCCGGCGTACATGCTTCGTCACGCCGATAGAAAGACAGCCCGGGCACCTGGGAGAGGTGGTCGCCGGGTCGAGGCAAGTGCCGAACCACCTGCTCGCCCAAGCGTCTCTGCAGAGGCAGACAGGCCTCGGTGTCGATGGAGGCGTCAGCCTGTTTCGCATTCAATGAAGGCATTACCCATTGTGCTCTCGGCCTTTGTCGAGGTGCAAGGGAATAATGGTCCGATCAAGAGGATTGGGCAATCCATCCAGAGAATCGTGCTCACCAAGGCGAGTCGCATCGCGGTACGCTGAGGAAATATTATCTCTGGGGATGTGGATTTAGTATGAAGACAATCGGATATGCCATCCAGGCTTGGCTCATCCATGAAATCGGAGTCAAGAAATCGTGATGAAAACTGCTCTCGTGACCGGCGCATCGTCGGGGATCGGCGAAGCGACGGCGCGTCAACTCGTCAGCGACGGATACAAGGTCTTCGCCGCCGCCCGGCGGCTCGACCGAATGAAGTCGCTTGAAGCTTTGGGGGTCACGCTTGTTCCGCTCGACCTCACGAACGACGCCTCGATCGTCGCGGCGGTGGCGGAAGTCGAGCGCGCTGCCGGCGGGCGGCTCGACGTGCTCGTCAACAATGCCGGGTATGGCAGCTATGGCTCGCTGGAGGATGTGCCGATGGACGAGGCCCGTCGCCAGATCGAAGTGAACTTGATGGGCCTGGCGCGGCTCAGCCAACTCGTCATTCCGCTCATGCGGGCGCAAACGTCTGGAACGATCGTCAATATCACTTCGGTCGGGGGCAAGCTCGGCGAGCCATTCGGTAGTTGGTATCACGCCACCAAGTTTGCGGTGGAGGGGCTCTCCGATTGCATGCGGATGGAACTCAAACCATTCGGCATTCGCGTGGTCGTGATCGAGCCCGGCGCCATCCGTACCGAATGGAATGAAATCGCGCGCGACAGCTTGATTGCGCGATCGGGAGCCACGCCGTACGGACCTTATGCGCAACGCCATGCCGCGATGCTGGGAAGCGCCAACGCTTCGAGCATGGCCTCTCAGCCCGACATCGTCGCGCGGACGATCGGCAAGGCAGTGGCGGCACGCAATCCGCGCCCGCGCTATGCAACCGGCGGCGGCGCCAAGACGATCGTGTTTCTGACCTGGCTGCTACCTGATCGACTGCTCGACCGCCTGTTGTGGCGGATGTCGCAGAGCATGGGCTGACTAGTTGGCCGCTGGAGTTCCAGGAGCGGAAGCGAGTAGGGACGAAAGCTCGCGTACACCGGTTTGGGTTACTCGGCCGATGGACGATGGATCAACTGCTCTTCCGCTTCGCGCAACAGCACTGCCTTCGTCCGGAATCCGGCGCCGTCGATGTATTCGCCGGTCTCATCGTCCACCAAAGCCATGACCTCCTTGGCACGGGATGGATTGTTGAGCCGCAGCATCAAATCGGCCAACCTGATCGCCGACGATCCCAGGAAGTAATACGTCCCTGTCTTCGATGCCAGCGCAATGTCGTGTTCGAAGCATTGCGCCGCTGATTCCAGCTTTGCCTCCCGCATCCGCAATGATCCGAGCATGTAGTAGTCGCCGGGTTCCATATCGTGGCGCCGCTCTATCTCCAGCCAGCAGTCAGCGGCTCGTTCCAGCAACTCGCATCGAGTGTTTACCTGCGCAGCAAGACGCAGATTCGTTGAGGTGAGTTCATGCTTGGACACCTTGCGGAGCACCCTGCGCGCCTCTTCGTATCGCTGTCGTCTAGCGAGGTCAAGCGCGAAGACTAGCCATCTTTCTGTGGAGCTGAAACGTTTTGGCATAGATCGACACCGCCTGAGCTCCCAGTTCAACAGGCCATTAATAGAGTTTCACCTCAAGCACGAGAGGTGATACACGATGCGGAATCTGCGAGGTCGTCAACAAATTTGACAACCCAAAAATATCTTGCTTCTTATATCCATTGAGGAAGTCACTCCCATCGAAATTCTCCCAGTAAAATTCCGCCGGAACAACGATGTGTGCCATGTCGGCAAACAGGAAAGACTGACTCCAAAGCCCACCGTCGCCGGTTCTGTCGTCCAACACCTCCTCTTCATCAGGAAATCCGCAGTTCCAGTAATTAACCCCATGCCGGAGCGAAGTATAGGTGGTGAATGCACACCAGGAGTCGCTGAGAAAAGGCTGTGAAGCTCCCTTTCCCAGATGTCGACGACACGTCTGCAAGAAAATCTGCCATTGTGAATTAGTCATGATATTTCCTCTTCGTTATGGCTTCGCGGGATCATATGGGAATTGGATCGACTTTGCCGCCAGATTGGGTTTTGCGTGAAAGTGAGGGCATGGATGATCATCATCTGCTGGATGTTCCACTAGTTCACCACCTTGAGGGCTTCGCCATCCATAAGGCTCTTTGCCGATACGCTGCCTGAACTTTGTATATTCAATCTGAGCCGACCTGGTTCGAGGTTTATTGTAGGCATCCCAGTCGACCATATACCAATCCGAGGAAATGTTGGCGACTGCCGCAGCATTGAAATATGCCTGTGTTCTAGACGGATAGTGGCTGCAATCACATTCGCCCTTTTTTGATGTGGATGATGCAGACGAAGAGGAACTTGTGCCTGTACTCCGATTCGGTCCTACGCCCGGTGGATAGTCCTGATCAATATAGATAGGCGGCGTACGCTGGCACACCACACCAAAGGGCGAGGCAACGCAATTCGCTTGCAGCCCTTGCGGGTCGAAACTGTCCGTGGGATTTGCTCCCACATAGGCATACGTGTTGATTCCGCCGTGCAGTCCAATCGGATCACTCTGCGCATACCTCCCCGTCGTCCCGTCGTAATCCCGGAAGTAGTTGTAATGCAATCCCGACTCGCTGTCGAAGAATTGCCCCGGGAAGCGAAGGTTGAAGACGATCGGCGCGAGGCCAGTCGGCGCCGTCTCCGCCGCCGTCGATCCGAAAGGCTCGCTGATCCAGCGCCAGCGGATGGCGTTGTTCTGATCCACCAGCAGACGCGGCGCGTTCAAGTGGTCGGCGTAGGCGTAGAGGATCTCCGGCGCGGTCGCCGTGCCGCCGTTGAGCATCGCCACCGGCAAGTCGCCAAGCCACACGTACTCCTGGGACGGCCCGGTCGCGTAGTACTCCCCGAGCAGTTGCCCCTGGAGGTCATAGGCGAAGTACCTCATGCCCGCGCTGTGTTGCTTGTGCACGCGCTGCCCGCCCGCGTCATAGCGGTAGGTCGTCGTGTAGGCGCCCTGGGTCAGCGACCCCAATCGGTTGTCCAGCCGATACGTCGCGGTGTACGCGCTGCCGTTGTCGCTCAAGGTATTTCCCGCCGCGTCATAGCCGAAGCTGCGCGTGGGATTGCTGATCTGCGAAAGGCGATTGCTCGTGGTCTCGGTGGTGTAGCTCCGGGCGGTGCCGTTGAGCGTGACGCCGGTGCGATTGCCATTGGCGTCGTAGCCGATCGTCCATGACGCCGAGGGCGTGATCACGCCCGTCAGGCGTCCCAGCTCGTCGTAGCTGAAGCTCTGGTTCAGCGCTTGCGCACCGGCCGTGGCCAAGCCCGTGTCCGCGTCGAGATGCGTGTAGCTGACGATGCGATCCGCCGCGTCATAGGTCAGGTCGCGGACGTAGCCGCCCAGCGGGTAGCGCACCAGTCGGCCATAGGAGTCATGCACCCGCTCCTGCAGCTTCGTGCCGCTGGTCATGTGCATGAGCCAGCTCCGCACGCCGCCGAAGGGCTCCCACTGGATCTGGCTGATCAACGGCTGCGCGGCGCTGGCCGCGTCCTTGGCCAGGCTCATGCTCGCCGGCAGGCCGTTGTCGTAGACGATCGTCAGCACCCGACCCGACGGGTAGGTGATGCGGGTGATGTGACCCGCACTGTCGTAGCCGAAGCGCGTGGTGTGGACCATCGTGCCGACGGTCTGAATGGTGGTGATCACCCGCCCTTGCGCGTCGTAGCCGTACTTCGTGTTGCCCGAAGTGCCGGTGGCCGTGGTCAGCCGGCCGACGCCGTACCCGAAGTCACCGCCGCTTTGGTCGTAGGTCCACGTGTAGTTGAGGCTCGCCTGCCCGCTTTGCGAGTACACCGTCGACGTGAGCCGATTGAGCGCGTCATAGGCATGCGTCGCCAGCACGCCGCGGCTGTCCGTGCGCGTGAGCAGGTTCCCCGCCGCGTCGTACGTGCTGTTGGCGATGCCGGTATCCGGGCTGTTGAGCTGTGTGAGATCACCCAGACCGTTGCGCTGATAGGCCGTCAGGAGATTCCGTGGATCCTGGACCTGCTTGAGCTGGTCCTGCCCGTCGTAACCCAGCGTGGTGACGCCGCTGCGCGCATCGGTGCTGGCCTTGACCCGGTCCAGCGGGTCATAGCTGTTGGCCGTCGTGAAGCCGAAGCCGCTCACGCCCTTGGCCTTGATGACCTTGGTCGGATTGCCCTTGGCGTCGTACTCGTAGTCGACGACCGGGGCAGGGGAGGCGGGCGGCGGCGGCAGCGGTGCCGCATGGGCGGCCATCGAGACCAGCGCGGCCATCGGCGCCGCGAGCGATGTCCAGCAATGGCGGTGCTTGCGCTTGATGCTCATGGCCTCACTCCCTGCCCGTCGTTTGCTGCGCGCGACCCAGCGCATCGAACACGCGGCTCATCGTCCGCTTGAGCGTTCCCGTGGGGTCCTTGACGTCTTCCCTGGTCCGGTTGCCGCTGTTGTCCAGCGTGTATTCGATCCGGTTGCCGAGCGTATCGGCGATGGCGGTCAAGCGACGCGCGCTGTCGTATTCGTAGCTCACCGCGCTGCCGTCCGCCTGCGTCGTGCGCTTGAGCAGGCCGGTGGGCCAGTAGTCGTAGGCGGTGGTCTCTCCCACGGTCGTCACGCTCTTCAGGCGTTGGCGAGCATCGTAGGCATAGGTGGTGCCGATGCCGTTGGCGTTCACCATCTCCAGCGGCAGCCCATGGCCGTTGTAGCGAGTGAAGGTCGTCGCATGCCCCGCCGCATTCGTGGACGACTGCAGGTCTCCCTTGGCGTGATCGGTGGTGGCATCCGGGTAGTACGTTCGCGTGTCCACGACCGTGCCTCGCGCGTCGGTTTCCGTCAGCACCTGACCCGTGACGTCGTAGGTCCAACTGGCTGTGCGTGCGGGCACGCCGGACTGCGGCACGGCGCCGAAGCCCGACGCGCCCGTCTCGTCGGTCGTCGCCTGCTCGACCTGCTTGCAGAGCACGACGATGGGCTTGCCGTCGGGCAGCAGCGCACCGGCCGGCGCGCAGGACGCGATGGCATTGGCGGCGAAGGGATCGGGCTGACCGTTGTAGACGGAAGTGACGATGCGCCGCGGCTCGGCGGTCCTGACGGGCAAGCGCCAATCCGGGTGCCACTCCTTGCTGACCTTGCGCGCCGGCGCGGTCACCGTCGCGCCGCTCGCCAGCACCGACGCGCAATCCGCGCCCGCGGCCAACCCGTCGACCCTGGAAGACTCCAGGTGCCGACCGGCGACATACGCGTGGCACGACTGCCCGCCGTTGAAGTCGACACGCCGGACGACGTCGCCGTCGGTGTTGCGGTCGACGGAGGAGCTCGTCAACTGGCGCTGGCGCCCGTCGGCATCGGTGATGGTCGCCGTCAAGGGCGCCGGCAGTCCGACGACGCGGTGGACCAGCCCATCCGCGGCGTCGTAGGACTCCGAGTAGCTCCAGCTCGGCGGCGTCGCCCACGCCACCGTCAGCGGCGATCCGGTGGAGCCGACGCGCGACGAGATCGCGCGCCCATCGGCGTCATAGCCGTAGGCACCCATGACCGCGCCGTTCTCGTCGATCGTCGAGGTCAGCAGCAGTGGGCGTCCGGGCTGCTCGTAGGTGAACCGCTTCACCTGGCCGTCCGGGCCCGTGCTCGAGCACCGACGTGGCACGCGGGGCATTGCGGTTGAACCGCTTCCATTCACCGTCGCCGCGCTGGTACTGGAACTGGCCGGTGCCGCCCGCCCATTCACCGGCCACGGCCTTGTGCAGATTGCTGAACCAGACGCTGCCGAAGGAGTCGGCGCCTTGTCCGTCCAGCGTCGACCCCAGCACCTTGCGCAGCGGCACGTAGGAGGCCCGCAACGCATGGCCGCGGCCCCAGCTCAGGATCGCCTCGGTCTGCACCTTGCGGCCGTCGAGCGGCTGGATCGGATTCGATTCCCTGGGGGCGCAGTAGGGCGGCGGCGTCACCGTCTTGATGGGCTTGCAGGCGCCGACCGACGCGACCCAGCTCTGGCCGTTGTAGTCCCCGCACTCCTCGGCGATGACGAAGCGGCTGTTGGTGTCGATGGTGGACACCTCGCCGCTGTAGAACACCGTCCGTTCCTTCACCGCATAGGTACAGGAGTACAGCGGCGCGTTGAACGGATGCGTCACGTCGGCCCCGGGGCCGCAACCCTGCCAGGTGACGGTCGTCTGCAGGGTGTAGTTCGAGCCTTCCCGAACCGAACTGATGTACGCGGTCGCCTCCGCGCGCACCTGGGCGCCGGCCTCCGCGGGCGACTTGAAGCATCGCTCGCCGACATTGGAGTGAGCGCCGAAGTCGCCGAGCGCGCGATACACGAAGTCCCGGAACAACCACGGACGCCAGCAGCTTTCCGCCTTCGCCGCGACACCGGTCATCGTCAGCGCCATCGCGACGCCGACCTTCAAGATAGAGACGGTCAAGACGAAATCCCCCTGACGGCTGGCTGCCGCTTCGATTGCCGACGCCTGGGGGCCTGCGGCCTTGTGCCGCATGATCAGAACGATCGGTCGACGTCTTCGCGCCGGTCACCGATGTTGTCCTCCCTGGATTCGCGGCGATATTAGCGGTAGGGTCCGTGAAGGACGTCGATCTCGGGTGCGCTCTTCGCAAGCTTCATGTGTCGTGATGTACGAGCGGGCCATCGGGGCGCCTCGGTCGCTTCGGCGCACTCGGGCGCCACGGGCATCCCCGGCGTCACGAAACCGTCATCCCCCCGACCGATGCTCCGCCGATCCTTTCAAGGGCAGGGCCTGTCGTGCATGCCGTCCTCCATCCAACGCCGCTGATCCACGCATCCCCATGACCACCGCACCCAAGCCCGACCACGACGATCTCGTCGAACGCATCCGCCGCGACCTGCAGGACGGCTATGACGAGGAGCTGGAACTCGAGATCGAGGACCGCCACGTCGACGAGGCGCTGCGAGCGCTCGACGAGGAAGGCACCGACTGCACGCACGACGAGCGCCATGCCTACTTCAAGAACCTGTTCCGGCTGCAGCGCGAGCTGGTCAAGCTGCAGGACTGGGTCCAGCACACGCGCCAAAAGGTGGTGATCGTCTTCGAAGGCCGCGACGCGGCCGGCAAGGGCGGCGCCATCAAGCGCATCACCCAGCGCCTGAACCCGCGCGTGTGCCGCGTGGTGGCGCTGCCCGCGCCCAACGACCGCGAGCGCACGCAGTGGTACTTCCAGCGCTACGTGCCGCATCTGCCGGCCGCCGGCGAGATGGTGCTGTTCGACCGCAGCTGGTACAACCGCGCCGGCGTCGAGCGCGTGATGGGCTTCTGCGGCGACGACGACGTGGAGGAGTTCTTCCGCTCGGTGCCCGAGTTCGAGCGCATGCTGGTGCGCTCCGGCATCACGCTGATCAAGTACTGGTTCTCCATCAGCGACGAGGAACAGCACTTGCGCTTCCTGGGCCGCATCCACGACCCGCTCAAGCAGTGGAAGCTGTCGCCGATGGACCTGGAGTCGCGCCGCCGCTGGGAGGACTACACCCGCGCCAAGGAGGTCATGCTGGAGCGCACCCACATCGCCGAGGCGCCATGGTGGGTGGTCGCCGCCGACGACAAGAAGCGCGCGCGGCTGAACTGCATCCAGCATTTGCTCGACCAGTTCCCGTACCACGAGGTGCAGCGCACCGAAGTCCGCCTGCCCGAGCGCGAACGCCATGACGACTACGTCCGGCACCCGGTGCCGCCCGAGCGCTTCGTGCCGGAGAAGTACTGACGGCCTCGAGCGCCGGCCCGCGGGCCGCGACTAGGACTCCACCGCGGACGCCAGGAACTGATCCCGCGCCGGCAACGCGTCGATGTGCCTCGCCAACGAGTGCGCGAGCGCCTCGATGCTGTCGCAGCGCGACAGGTCGCGCCTGACGAAGTGCCGGGCGATCGGGCCGATGTGCGTGGCCAGGGCCAGCTCGACGCGGGCCACCCGCGCCGCGTCGAGGAGGCCTTCGGTTCGCGCCGGCCGCGGTGACGGCGCGGGGACGGCCCGGGCCACGTCCCGTGCGTCGGGCCGATGCACCGCCACGGTCCTGTCGGGCGGGGCTCGCGTGGCGAGCCGGGCAGCCCGGGCGATCCGGGCAAGCGCCGCGCGCATCTCGGCGGCGCTCGCGAAGCGGTTCTCCGGCCTGCGCGCCATCGCCCTGGCCAGCACCGCGTCGACCACCGGCGGGAGCACGTCCGGCCGCAAGGCCGTGGGACGCGGCGGATTCTGATGCAGCACCTGGTACATCAGCGCCTGCGGCGTGCCGCTGAAGGGCGCCCGTCCGGTCAGCAGCCGATACAGCAGCACGCCGCAGGCGAAGAGATCGGCCCGTTGATCGACGGGGCCGCCCTGGTACTGCTCCGGCGCCATGTAGCCCGGCGTGCCGATCAGCGCCAGCGCCTGCGTCAACTGCCGGTCGACGATGCGAGCGATGCCGAAGTCGGTCAACTTGATCCGGCCATCGTCGGTCACCAGCAGGTTGCCGGGCTTGATGTCGCGATGCCAGACCCCTTGCGCATGGGCGCAGGACAGGGCGTCCAGCAACTGGTCCATCACGGCCAGCGACCAGGCCAGCGGCGGCACCTCGTGATCGCGTAGCCACTGGTCCAGCGCCACGCCGTTCACCTTCTCCATGACCAGGTAGGAGAACGGCCCCGCATCCGCGACCCCTTCGCCGAAGTCGTGGATCGTCACCACCCCGGGGTGAACGATGCGGCCCACCGCGCGCGCCTCGTTGCGGAAGCGCGCGCCCGCGGACGCCACGCCGGGACCGTCGTCCGACGCCTCGGTCAATCGCCGGTGGATCACCTTGATGGCCACCGTGCGCTGGATGTCGGGATCCAGGGCCTCGTAGACGATGCCCATCGCGCCTTCCCCGAGCACGCCCCGCACCAGGTACTTGCCGATGCGGCGCGGGTGGGCCAACGATCGATCCTGCGTCATGCGCCGCGCTCCAGCATGTCCATGGCCTTGTCCAGGCTGCGTCGCATGCGGGTGAAGGACCGCGCCAGCATGCCGATCTCGTCGCCCGCGCCGGTGTCGAACGGCGGCACCTTCTCGCCCAGCGACACGCGGTCGGCCAGTTGCGCCAGGCGTGTCACCGGCTGGATGACCAGCAGCCACAGCATCGCGTTGAGCGCCACGCCCATCAGCGCGAACGCGGCCGTCAGCGCGCCCAGCACGCCCCAGAAGGCTTCGGACGCCTGCTTCAGCGGCAGCGTCATCGGCACGGTGACCACCTCGGCGCCCAAGGTCTCGCCGAGCTTCCAGCCGAAGCCGTTGGAGGGCCCGTAGCGCGCCACCAGCGTGGCGGGCGCCGTCTCGGGGGAGGTGTGGCAGCCCAGGCACAGCGCGGAGCTCAACCGGATGGGGCGCGCGATGTAGAGCGCCTCGCCGCCGGGGGTCTCGCGCCGGCCGACGAATTCCGTCAGGCCGGGCTTGCGGGTGAACTGCGCGATCACGTCCTCCTCCCAGGCCACCGCGCGGTTGCGAGGATTGGTCGGGTTCAGCATCGCGGCCTTGTAGCCGTAGTCCTGATAGGCCTTGGACAGCGTCGCCAGCACCTCGTGGGCGGAGAAGGCCGGCACCGACTCGGGCACGAAGCGCTCGCGCAACTGCGCTTCGAGCAGCGGCCGGATGTGGTCGGCGGTGTAGCTGTTGACCGCGCTCGCGCTGTGCATCAGCAAGCGGGCCCGGTCGGCGACCTGCGCCTGCGCGTCGTGCTGCAGCCATCGCCAGGCCACGACGGCGGTGCCGGACAGGCCGAGCAGGAACACCCCGAGGAAGATCAGGTTGAACTTGAACAGCAGCGTCCACTGGTTCCAGCGTCGCGACGACGCCTCGCGCGAGGACGCGAGGCTCCCGGTGTCGATGCGGCTCATGAGGTCATCGCGTCATTGCGTCGAGGGCGGGGTCGGGGAGCGACGGGCTCGCGCGCCGAGGTCGCTCCCCGGGCCCATCACCACTTGCCGGACGGCACGTACTTGTTGCCGTTGGCCACGTAGCGGTCGATCGCGGCCTGCAGCTCCTGATGCTGCTCGCAGCGCGAGGAACACTCGGACGCCAGGGCCGCCAGCCGGGCCTGCGCCTTGGGCAGCTCGCCCTTCATCAGGTAGAGCTCGCCCGAGTACTCCAGCGCGTTGCGATGGTGGGGGTCGATGCGCAGGGCGGCGTCGTAGTAGCGCTCGGACGCGGCCAGATCCGGCGTCGAGCTCTTGCGCAGCGTGTAGCCCATCAGGTTGTTCCAGTCCGCGCTGCCGCGGTCGTCCACGCGGCGCAGCTCCTTCAGCGCGGCGTCCCACTGGCGGGCGTCGATGGACTTGCGCGCCGCGGCCAGCGGATCCTTGGCCGCCGCGGGCGTCGGGGCCGGCGGTGCGATGTCCGCGGCCATCAGCTGCATGGAGAAGGCGCCCAGCGCCAGGGCCAATGCGAGGGTGGTTCTGCTTTTCACGGGATGTCCTTTCGAGGTGACAGGAGGCCGCGATCGCATGCCGCCGGCGGGATGCCGGCCGGTCGACGCGATCGTCCACGGCAAGACATACGGAGCAGCCCGCCGGACGGATGCGTCCGGATCGCGCATCAGGTGTAACAGGGCGGTCCGGCGCGCTTTTTTTTCCGCGGGGGTGCATCCAGCCGCACTCTGGCTCCGTAAGTCGTTCCGACACAACCCCAAGGACGTTCCCATGATGCGTAACGCAATCGCCGCCCTGGCGCTGCTGGCCCTGCTCGATGGCTCCCGGGCGCAGGCGCCCGCCGACACCGCCGGCGCCACCCCGATGTCGTCGGCCGCCCAGGCGGCCGACGACAAGGACATGCCGGCCATGCTGCGGCCGGCCCCCGACCTGCGACCGGTGCTGCGGCTGCGCGCGGTCGGCGCGCAGATCTATGAATGCGTGAAGAGCGACGGCGGTGGCTGGGAATGGAAATTCCGCGCTCCCGAGGCAACCCTTTTCGACGCGCGTGGAACGAAGGCAGGAAGCCACGGCGCGGGCCCGTTCTGGAGTCTGGAGGACGGGTCGCGGATCGTGGGCCAGATGACCGCGTCGTGGAAGCCGTCCAGCGCGGACGCCATCCCCTGGCTGCTGCTGAAGGTGAGCTCGCGCACCGGCGTCGGTGGCCTGGAAGGCGTCGAGGCGGTGCAGCGCATCAACACGGTCGGGGGCGTGGCGCCGCCGGCCCAGTTGTGCCCCGGCCTGGCGTCCGACCGCACGGTTCGGGTGCCTTACGGCGCCGACTACGTCTTCTGGAGCGCCGTCAAGCCGGGGTGATCCGTCCGCCGCCGGCATGCCGGGGCAGCGCCCCTCACGCCCCCCGCGATCCGGGGGGATCCGCGGTCGACGGGCCGCCGTAAGTCGACTCGGTGTCCGCTTCGGGGTGGACGTCAGCCCCTCCAACAACTCTTGAAGGATTTCCCATGAAAGACTCTTCGCACCGTCGGCGCAACGCTCGTCGCGCCGTGTTGTCGCTGTCCCTGGCCGTGCTGGCCGGGACCTCGTCGCTGGCCAGCGCGGCCACCATCACCTTCGACACCGATCCCTTCGCGGGCAGCACGGCCCTGACGACGCCGGGCCGGCAGGTGTTCGCCGGCAATGAGCGGATGTTGCCGTCCTTCAATCTCGCCACCGACAAGTTCGTCTTCAACCTCGACGCGTTCGCGAGCTATGGCATCGCCGGCCTGAGCTTCCTGAACGCCGCGTCGTCGGGCATCCCCGCGACCGGCTTCAACACCATCGTCCTGCAGGACACCGACAACGACGGCAATCCGGCCACGCCCTTCGCGGCCGGCACCGCCGCCAACGTGATCGCGGGCAAGGTCGCCACCGACGGCGCCGGCTTCTTCATCTATCACAACAGCGTGCTGGACGTGAATCGGCTGGTCTTCTCCACCAACCTCCACGATCCCACCGCCGACCTGAGCGTGCTGGCGCGGATCACCAATCCGACCGGCGCCGCCTCCATCGCGCAGTTGCCGCTGTTCACCAGCGACAACTTCGTGGCGTCGGTGCCGGAACCCTCGTCGTTCGCGCTCTTCGGCATGGGTCTTGCAGCCTGCGCCTTCGTCGCGCGGCGGCGCCAGCGGACGGCGGGCGTCGCGCCGACCTTCCGCTGAGGGGTCTGTTGAGCGGTTGGTCGCGCGGCCTGTCGATCCGCCCATCCACAGGCCCGCGCCTCGCATGAATGTCGAGGGTCCACCGAACAGGTGGACCCTTTTTGGCGTTGTCCGGCGCTGTCTGGCGAGCAGCGTCCGGTGGTCCCGGAATCCGAGGATTCCTCGCGCCGCGCCCCTCGGGCCGCTTGAACGTCTGGAGTCCTATGAAGGTATCGCATCGCTTGTGGATCGGCTTTGGTGCCGTGCTGGTCATCATGGTGGCGATCGTCATCGCCGGCATCTGGCAGGTGGAGCAGATCAATGGCGCGCTGCACAGGAATGGCGACCTGCATGCGCCGATCCAGCGCATCGCGATCAACTTCCGCGGATCGGCCTACGGCCGGGCCATCGCGGTGCGCGACCTGATGCTGTCGACCCGGGAGTCCGAGCGCCTGGCCGAGATCCAGGGCATCGACCAACTGGCGCGCAGGTACGAGGACCAGTCCGCCGCGCTGGCGCAACTGCTGCAGCGCGCCGGCGCCGACGCGACGGTGCGGGCGCTGCATGCGGACATCCGCGCCGCGGAGGCGCCGGCGGTCGCCGCCATGCGGCGCATCGTCGAGGTCGCCGGCGCCGGCCATGCCTTCGACGAGGCGGACCGGGCACGGATCTTCGCGGAACTCAAACCGCGCTTCGCGACCTGGCTGGGCGCCATCAACCGGATGATCGAGCACGAGGAGTCGGAGATGCGGGCGGCGGATGCCGACGCGCGCGCCGCCGCCGACCGGGTGCTGGGCATCATCGGCTGGTGCACCGTGCTGGCGGTGGGCGCCAGCGTGGCCACCGCCGCCCGCATCGCCCGCGACCTGCTCAGGCAGCTGGGCGCGGAGCCGGGCGAGCTCGCGGCCTTCGCCGGGCTGATCGCGCGCGGCGACCTCAGCCGGACCCGCTTCGCCGCGGCGGTGCCGGCGGGCAGCGTGGCGGCCTCGCTGGTGGCGATGCAGGGCGGGCTGTCCGGCATCGTCGGCGAGGTGCGCAAGGCCTCGGCCGCGATCGCCACGCATGCGCAGGCGCTGGCGCGCGGCAACGCCGAGCTCTCCACGCGCAGCGCCACGCAGGTCTGCAGCCTGGAGGACGCCTCCTCGTCGATGCAGCAGATCACGCGGGTCGTCCAGGCCAATTCCCGGCTGGCGACCGAGGCCGCGTCGGTCGCCGCGCGCGCGAGCGCCGACGCGCGACGCGGGGCCGACGCGGTCGGCGAGGTGGTGCAGGGCATGTCCTCGATCGCGGCCAGCGCGACGGAGATCTCGGACATCGTCACCGTCATCGATTCGATCGCGTTCCAGACCAACCTGCTGGCGCTCAACGCCGCCGTCGAGGCGGCGCGCGCGGGCGATCACGGCCGCGGCTTCGCGGTGGTCGCGAGCGAGGTGCGACGGCTCGCCGGTCGCACGGCGCAGTCGGCCCGCGAGATCAAGGGGCTGATCGCCGGCAGCGGCACGCGCACGGAGGCGGGCGCCCGGCTGGCGACGTCCGCCGGCGGCGTCATCCAGCAGCTGGTGATCCAGGTGCAGGAGGTGTCCGGCCTGGTGGACAGGATCCGCGCGGCGTCGGACGGCCAGCGCGTGGGCATCGAGCAGGTGGGGGGCGCCGTCGTCGGCGCGGACGAGGCCACGCGGCAGAATGCCGCGCTGGTGGAACACAGAGCGGCGGGAGTCGATGAGCTGAAACGTCAGGCCACGGAGCTGTCCCGGCTCGTGAGCTGGTTCCAGCTTTCCGACGCGGCGCTGGGCGGACAGTGAGTGCGGGCAATGCAAGCAAACCAGAATCTTCACGAATTGATGGCGCGCGTGGCGCTGCGCGATCGCGCGGCCTTCGAGCAGGTGTATCGCCTGACCAGCGCGCATCTGTTCACCGTGTCCCTGCGTATGTTGAGGAATGAGCAACGCGCCGAAGAAAACCTGCAGGAGGCCTACGTGAGCATTTGGCATCACGCGCTGACCTATCGGCCGGACGCCGGCGCGCCCATGACCTGGATGATCAACATCGTCCGGAACAAGGCCATCGACGCGCTGCGCTCCCGACGGCCGGAGGACCAGCAGGCGATCGACCTGGACGACGAGGCCTTCGCGGTGCCGGCCGACGCGGCGGGCGAGCCGCTGGCGCTGCTGGAGCAGAACCTGCGCGAGGCTCGCGTCGGTGCCTGCATGCAGACGCTGTCGGCCCAGCAGCGGCAGGCCCTCGCGCTGGCTTACTACCGCGGCATGGTCCACACCGAGATCGCCGACGCCATGCACGCGCCGCTGGGCACGATCAAGGGCTGGGTGCGTCGCGGGCTGGACCGCCTCAAGGCCTGCCTGGAGGCTGCTGGAATGACCTCGCCATGAACTACGAACGACCCGAATTGATCGAACACCTGGCGCGCGAGTACGTGCTGGGCACGCTCCAGGGGCCGGCCCGCCGCCGCTTCAAGGGGCTGGCCGCGCGATCGCCGCGCATCGCCGCGGCGGTGGCCTCGTGGGAGGCACGCTTGGCGGTGATGGAACAGGCGCCGGTGCTGATTCCACCGCCGATGTCCACCTGGCGCGGCATCGAGCAGCGGCTGTTCCCCAGCCCATCGCCAGCGGCAGCGCGGCGCACGCTCGGCGCCGCGCTGCGGTGGCTCGGGGCGCGCGCGGCGGGCGGCGTCCTGGCGGGCCTGCTGGTCGCGGTGGTGGTCGTCAAGTCGACGCCGTCGTCGCTGGGGCTGGAGGTCGCCTCCGAGGCGCTGCCCGCGAGCTACGTCGGCGTGCTGACCGGCCCCGGCGACAAGCCGTCGGTGGTGGTGAGCTCCAGGCGGCATGGCAAGCAACTGTCCGTCAAGGTGCTCGCGCCGATCCCGGTCCCGCAGGGCAGCGTCGCCACGCTCTGGGCGATTCCGAAGACGGGCGAGCCATGGGCGATCGGCACGGTGGCGCCGTCGGGCAAGACGCAGATCGGCTTGCCGGCGGAATCGGAGCAACTCTTCGCCAACGTGAGTCGTCTGGCGATCAGCCTCGAGGAGGGCGCCGGGCCGCGGCCGGCGTCGCCGTCGGCCTACGTGTTGCAGGGGGCCTGCGTGAAGGTCTGGTGAGGACGCGGCCAGGGGGCGCGCCGGCGCCGGATCTTGAGCAGATGTGATCGGCGGGTGTCTCCATCAGGGGTGTATCCGTTTCGCCGGTTGCTCCGTATGTCGATGTGTGGCGATCAACGCCTCGCACATTCTTCAAAAGAGCAACCCGATGTCAGATCTTCTTCACCGCCGCACGCTGCTGGGCACCGCGGCAGCCGCCCTGATCCTGTCCGCCTGTGGCGGGAGCGACGGTGGGTACGACGGCGGCTATGGCATGGCCATGCCGCCCCCGGCGGCGGTCGTGCTGGAAACGATCACGGCCACGTTGACCGGCGACCAGGAAGCGCCGGCGGCCACGACCAGCGGCGCGACGGGCACCGCCACGTTCTCCCTCAACCGCGCCACCCGGACCTTGAGCGGCGCGGTAAAGCTCGACGGCCTGACCGACCCGACGGCGGCGCATATCCATCTGGGAGCCGCCGGCGACGCGGGTGCCGTCGAGATCGCGCTGAGCATCTCCGCGACGAAGGACATCTCGCTCGCCGCCACCGTGTTGACGCCGGATCAACTGGCCAACCTGGACGCGGGCAAGTACTACGTGAACGTGCACAGCGCCGCCTTCCCCGGCGGCGAGATCCGCGGGCAGATCGGCCGCGAGGTCTTCACCGCGCAGCTCGGCGGCCAGCAGGAGGTGGACCCCAAGGCCACCACCGCCTCGGGTACCGGCTTGTTGGTGCTCAACCCGCTCACCCGTGCGATCAGCGGCAGCATCGAGCTGACCGGCATCACGGCCACCGCCGCCCACATTCACGCCGCCGCGGCGGGATCCAACGGGCCCATCCTGCTGAACCTGACGGACCACGGCGGCCACGGTCACTTCACGGTGCCGGACAACACCGTCCTCGCGGCGGCGGACGTGGACACGCTGCGCAAGGGCGGCCTGTACTACAACGCGCACAGCGCCGCGTTCCCGGGCGGTGAGGTCCGCGGACAGATCGGGCGGCGGGTGCTGAAGGCGATGGCCGACGGCTCCCAGGAAGTGGTGGCGACGCCGTCGGCGGCGACCGGCCAGGCGACGGTCGTCTACGACCCCGTCACGCGCACGATCACCGGCAGCTTCACGGTCGCCAACATCACCGCCACGGCCGCGCACATCCACCGCGGCGCCGTGGGCGTCAATGGCGCGATCGCCGTGCCGCTGGCGGAGACCACGCCGGGCAGCGGCATCTGGTCGATCGCGGCGAACACGGCGCTCGACGCGCCCGGGGCCCAGGCGCTGCTGACCAGCGGCATGTACGTCAATGCCCATTCCGCCGCCTTCCCGGGCGGCGAGATCCGCGGTCAGTTGAATCCGGCGAAGTAAGCCGGCGCGGTCGTGACCCGGGCCCGGCGCCGCGCTCACTGCGCCAGGGCGCGCCGGTGCCGCAGCGCCAGCCGCAGGGTCGCGTACACCGCCGCGCTCACGGCAAGCGAGTCCAGCGCCGCGACGGGCGTCAGGCTCACCTGCCAGCGCGGCGCGAGCGCGGCCCAGCCGCTGCCGATCGCCCAGGCCGCCACCGCGTCCCAATGCCAGGCGCGATCCGCCGCGGCGCTCGAGCCCAGCCGCACGTTGACGAGATAGATGCCCGCGATCGGCGGAATCATGATGCTCAGCCACAGCAGGTAGGGCAGCAGCAGCTGGCTGATGCCGCCCAGCCCCGCGGCGGTGCCGATGGCGCCGGCGATCAGGGCCAGTCGCCCGTCGCTCCACCGCGGCGCCAGGGTCTTGCCGACCAGGGTCGCCGCGTAGAGGTTGAAGGTGTTCGTCGACCAGGCCGTCAGCACGACGGTCAGCATCGCCGGCAGGCCCAGGCCGAGGGCCAGCATGATCTTGATCATGTCCCGCTCGCCGCTGACCAGGCTGGGCGCGCCCGAGAGCACCAGCACCAGCGGGAAACCCAGTCCGTAGGCGAGCCCCGCGCCCCAGGCCGCGCGGCGGGGCGAAATGGCGAAGCGGCACACGTCGGGCGAGAGCACGGCGCCGACGATCAGCCCGCCGACCACCATCGAGATGCCATTGCCCAGCGACGTCGAGCCGGTGGCCACGTGGCTCCACAGCCGGTCGACGGCACCGCTGCCGTCGCGCATCGCGGCGCCGAAGGTCCAGGCCAGCAGCAGGATCTTCAGCGGCGTCGTGAGCGTCGACAGCCAGTTCAGCGCACGGAAGCCCGCCATCGCCGTCGCCGTGGCGAGCACGCAGCCCACCAGCGACAGCACCCACGGCGGTTGCGACGCCAGCCCCGCGCCCATCGACGCCAGCGCGTGGCCGAGCATGGTCGACATCACGCCGAACCAGCCCAGCACGCTCACGCCGAGCACCGCGTTGGCGAGCCTGGCGCCCTGTCGCCCGAAGGCGTCGCCGATCAACTCGTAGGTGGTGCGGCGTCGCAGCGCGCCGGCGGCGCCGGTCATCGCGGCCAGCAGACCGAGCAGGCCGCCGCCGGCCAGGCAGACGATCAGGCCCGACCTCGCGCCGAAGGCGAAGCCGATCTCCGCCCCCATCACGAAGGCCGGCAAGGCGATCATCACCGCGAGCAGGATCAGCACGATCCGCCACGCGCCGACCAGGGGAGTCGAGGAGCCGGGGGGATTGGTCATGGCGGGATGGGAAGACCCACGAGAAGGGAGGGGAGGCGGGGCAGTCGGCACGACGAACGGCGGGCGCTCAGCGCCGGTCCATCGTCAGTTGCTCGACGGGGCGGTAGTCCAGGTCGTAGCCGAAGGCCCGCGGCCCCACCCGGGCGATGGCGGCCGGCGTGCGCCACTCCGGCACGCAGGGCAGGCCGAGCACGGCGACGCGCAGGCCATACCGCACCTGCTCGGCGGTGATGGGCTCGCCCGTCTCCATGTCCACGGTGCAGATCAGGTCCGGCGTGCTGGCCAGGATCCGCTCCTCGCTGCGCGCGACCAGGAATTCGTTCTGGTAGAGCAGCTCGACGTCCTCGCCGCGGTGCTCGTCCAGGCCGGTGATGCGGGCCAGGCCCTTGCTCCAGCGGCCGTCGATGGTGCGCTGCAGATCGATCACCTTGCCCTTGAACAGGCAGTGGCCGTCGGTCACGCGCACCAGCTCGGCGACGGGATCGAGATGCCGCTCCCGCGCTTCGAAGAGCGCCTTGCCGGTGCGCTGCGTCATCGAGATGGAGCCCAGAACCAGGCTCTTGCGCGCCTGGGCCACCGTCATCGAGTACAGCGCGGAGTAGCAGGAGCCGCCCATCTCCATCGTGAGGGCGCGCACCATGCCCTCCAGGCTTTGCACGTCCACGGTGTCGAGCACCAACCCGTTGCCTTTCTCGTCGGCCAGCGCCAGCGGCGCCGCGTCGATGCCGTGCAGCGCGCACAGCGTCATGTCGAGCTTGGGGAAGGCGCGCCCCATCGTGTCGCCGTCGACCAGCGGCAGCCCCAGCTCGGCGGCGACGCTGAACGGGATGACGGAGTTCATGCCGCCCACCTCGCCCGAGAACAGCGCCGCCGCCTTGCGGCCCAGCTTCGCCTCCAGCTGGCGCAGCGCGAGGACCAAGGGCGCGGTCTCGGCCAACCGCTCCAGCATCACCGTCGGCGCGCCGATCATCGCGACCGAGATGATCAGGTCGTCGTCGCGCAGCTCGTCCAGCGTGATCAGCCGCGCCGGGCCGTGCGCGCGGATCGCGCGTTGCGCCAGCAGCTTCCCGATGTGGGGATCGCCGCCGCCGCCCGTGCCGTACAGCGCCGCGCCGATGGCGATGGCGTCCAGGTCCTTCACATCGATCAGGTTCACGCTCATGCCGAGCCTCCCTTCGTGGCTTGCTCATTCAGATCACCGACGACGCGCACCCGGATGCGCGTCGCGTTGCCGCCGATGTAGGCCAGCGGCACGTCCTCCACGTCGATCACCGCGAGCGTGTCCCGCGCGGCGCCGGCCGCCACGGCGCGGGTCTCGGCGGCCTCCCGCACGATGGCGATCGCCTCCTCGCGGGAAAACTTGTCCAGGTCCATCACGCGATCCACCTCGCCGCTGACCTGCGCCATCGCGGCGCCGACCGCGTTGGCGCAGCCGAAGTGCGGCGGTGTCGTCACCGGCTGGCCGCGCAGCTCGTCGCCCAGCAGGATCGAACCGCCGCCGACGACGATGACCGGCAGCGGCTCGGCCGAGGTCCGCATCCGCTCGACCGCGTTGAACACCATCAGCTGCAGCAGCTCGTAGCAGGTCCGCACGCCGTTCCAGGGCAGGTCCGCCACCCGGGTCGGGTCGCCCAGGCGGGCCACGCCCGCGGCGACGGCAATGTCCGTGGCCGTCAGCGTGCCGCCGCCAAAGACGAGGGCCTTGCTGTGGATCGCGTAGCCGACGCTCTGCGGGCCCAGGCTGCCGAAGTCCGACGCGACCAGCGATCCGCCGCCCAGCCCGATGCTGTAGACATCGGGCATGCGGAAGTTGGTCCGCACGCCGCCGACCTCCACCGCCACGCCGGCCTGGCGGGGAAAGCCGCCCTGCAGCACGCCGACGTCCGACGTGGTGCCGCCGATGTCGACGACGATCGCGTTCTTCTCGCCGGACAGGAAGGCCGCGCCGCGCATCGAGTTGGTCGGCCCCGAGGCCACCGTCAGGATGGGAAAGCGCGCGGCCTGCTCCGCGGCCATCAGCGTGCCGTCGTTCTGGGTCAGGTAGAACGGTGCCGTGATGCCGCTCTCCGCGAGCGCCTGCCGGAACGCGGCGATGACCTCCAACCCCAGCGGCCCCAGGCAGGCGTTCAGGATCGCCGCGTTCTCGCGTTCGAGCAGACCGAGCCGGCCGATCTGCGACGACAGCGTGAGGCGCGCGTCCGGGATCACCTGGCGGATCAACTCGGCGGCGGCCGTTTCCTGCGCGTCGTTGAGGATGGAGAAGGCGCCGGAGACGGCGATGTCCTTCAGGCCGAGATCGGCGAAGGCCCGCGCATGGCCGAGGATCTCCGCCGGATCCGGCGTGCCCAGGGGCCGGCCGTCGTATTCGTAGCCGCCGTGGGCCAGGCGCCAGTGCATCTCGACCGCCGCCTGGAAGTCCTCCGGCCAGTCGCTGCCGGGCGGCAGGCCGCGCGTGGCTGGCAACGCCAGGCGCAACACGCCCACCCGGCTCAGCTTGCGACGCTCGACGAGGGCGTTGGTGAAGTGCGTCGTGCCGATCATCACCGCGCCGATCTGCGTCCGCGCCACGCCCGCGCCGGCCACCACGTCCCGCAGCGCCTGGGCGACGCCGCCGATCACGTCCGCCGTCGTGGGCGTCTTCAACCCGCACAGGACCTCGCGGCCACGCATGACGACGGCGTCGGTGTTGGTGCCACCGACGTCAATGCCGACTCGAATCATTTGCTGCTCCCTTGCTCGTTGATGCCTTCACGGTGCGACCGCACGTCGGCGGACCGCGGCCGCTCGCACGGTCGTGACCGCGACCGTGTGCGTGCCTGTGCGGGGTCGCCGACGCGACCGTCGGCGCGCCGGCCCGCGAGACCGTGCGCGGCGTGGTTCGCCCCGTCGGTCACTCGAATCGCCACCGGGCCTCGACCCCGTAGGTGCGCGGCGTCGCCAGCGATCCCAGGTCGTAGGGCAGGCCGCTGTACTTGCCGGCGTTGTAGTCGGCGTAGTACCGCTTGTTGGCCAGGTTCTTGCCGACCAGCGCGACGGACCAGCGGTCCCTCGATTCGCGCAGCCCGATGCGCAGGCCCCACAGGTCCAGCGCCGGCGACACGTTGGCGTTGTCCGGGTGCCAGTACTTCTTGTCGCGGTGCTCGTAGTCCAGCCGGATCGAGCCTTCGATGCCGGCCGCCACCGCCTGGGCGTACTGGATGCCGAGGTTCACCTTGAACGGCACGTTCTTGGGCGTGTGGTGGCCGACGGCGCCGGGTTCGGCGCTGTCCTGCTTGATGGTGCTGTCGGTGATGCCGACGCCGCCGTCGAGCTCCAGCCCCTTGAATGGCAGGTAGCGGAAGTCCAGGTCGAGCCCCTTGAGGTCGACGCGATCGATGTTGGAGATCACCTGCGCGCTCTGCTTCACGTCGACGTAGAAGAACTGGAAGTTCTTCGAACGGGATGCGAAAACGGCGGAATTCAGCAGCAGCCGGTTGTCGAGCAGCGTCGTCTTCAGGCCCAGCTCGGCGTTGGTCAGCGTCTCGGGCTTGAAATCGGCCTGGCCGGGCGCGTTGAAGCCGCCGGAGCGGAAACCGGTGCTGAGCGTGCCGTAGGCCAGCACCTCGGGGTCGAGCTTGTGCGTCAAGGTCACCTTGGGCTGCCACTTGCCGTAGCTGGCCTCGCGCACGCCGCCGTGGATCACGTCGGTCTGGCGCCGCTGGTCGCGGTCGTAGCGCAGCGCGGTGGACAGCGTCAGGTCCTTGCGCAGGTCGTAGTCGATCTGGCCGAACACCGCCGAAGCCTTGTTGCGATTGGATTCCTCGTTCTCCAGGATGCGCTTGGCCGGATCGTCGAACTGGCCGAGCGAGCTGTCGGTGTCGACGAAGGCCCGCGTGTCCAGGTCGCGCCGGGTGTCCAGGTAGTAGACCCCCGCGATCCAGCGCAACGGCTGGCCGGTGCGGGACGTCAGCCGCAGTTCCTGGCTGATCATGCGCACCTTCAGGTCCTGCCCCTGGCCCCCCTGGAAACCCAGGCCCAGGAAGCCGCTGGGCATGGCGACGGGGTTGCTGAAGTCGAGGTCGCCGCGGTAGCCCTCGCGCAGCCGGGTATAGCTGGTGATGGCGGTGAAGGTGCCCAGCGCCAGGTCGGCCTCGACCTTGGCGCTGAAGTCGTCGGTGCGACCCGTCGTCTTGCCCAGGATGTTCTGCACCGGCAGGGCGATGTCGCTGGGTTTGCCGCTGGCGACGATGGAGTCCCAGGTGGCGCCGGCCTTGAAGTCGACGGTGCTGGCGCGCAGGTCGACCTGCACGTCGCTGTTCGGGCGCAGCAGCAGCTTGGCCCGCAACGAGTTGTCGTGGTCCACGCCATCGATCTTGCGGCCGAGGTAGGCGTTCTCCTGGAGGCCGCTGGTATGCAGCGTCTGGCCGACGATGCGGAACAGCGCCACGTCCTCCTTCAACGCGCCGCTGACGCCGCCCGACAGCTCGCGCTTGCCGCCGTTGCCCAGTTCCGCGCCGACAAAACCCTCCAGCTTGTTGCTCGGGGCCTTGGTCTCGATGTTGATCGCGCCGCCGATGGCGTTGCGGCCGTACAGCGCGCCTTGCGGCCCCTTGAGCACCTCGATCCGTTCGATGTCGAACAGATTCATCTTGAGCTGCTTCTGGTTGTTCTGCGGCACGCCGTCGACGACGACCGCGACCGGCGAGTCCGCGTTGTTGATCTGCGTCACGCCGCGCAGCACGACGAACGAGTTGCCGTAGGTGAAGCTGTTGTCGAAGGACATGTTCGGCGTCAGGTTCACGAAGTCCTGCGTGCTGGCGATGCCCATGCTGGTGATCTGCTTGGCCGAGAAGGCCTTGACGGCCACGGGCACGTCCTGCAACAGCTCCAGCCGGCGCTGCGAGCTCACCACGACGGTCTCGAGCTTGGTGCCCGCGTCGCTGGCCGCGGCGGCCGGCGCGGGCGGCTGCTGCTGCTGCGCATGGGCCTGCAGCGCGGCGAGGGTGGCCAGGACGAGGGGAAGGGGGCGGGGAGGGCGGCGCATCGGGGAGGCTCCTGTGTCGCCGGTTGGACCGGCTTGGCGGGGTGGGCTGTGGCAAGTCTCGATTTCAGGGGCCCTCATGACAATGGACGCGGTGGGGGATGGGCGGGTGAGATTCGGGTGATGGGGCAAACCCAGCCCCGGAAAACGCGGCGGTGTCCGGGGGACCCGCGCGAGCACAATCGCACCGCATGTCGGCCGTCTCCCTCAGCCTCCGTTTCGAGCCCATCGTCGATGTCGATGAGGCGCTGTGGCGCCAGCGCGTGATCGATCAATTGCAGGCCGCGCCCCCGATCGGTGCGCGGCTGACCTTGCTCAGCGCGCCGGCCGGCTTCGGCAAGACCACGGTGCTGGCGCAGGTGGCGGCGCAGACCCGCGACAACGGCCAGCCGGTGGCCTGGCTGAACTGCGACGAGCGAGACAAGGACCCGGCCATGTTTGCCGACAACCTGGCCGCGGCGCTGGCGCGTTGCGATCCGGGCCCGGCCGGGGCGGAGGCGGCGCTGCTGGATCGCCTCGCGGCCTTGAGCGAGCCGCTGCTGCTGTGCATCGACGACTTCGAGCGCGCGTCCGGTCCCGAGGTCGACGGGCTGGTGGAGCAACTGGCCCGCGTGGCGCCAGCCGGGCTTCGCATCGTGCTGGCCAGCCGCGAGATGCCGCACCATCAGCTGACGCGGCTGCAACTGGCCGGCAAGCTGCGGCTGGTCGACGCCGAGTCGCTGCGCTTCAACCTCGACGAGGCCAAGCGCCTGCTCGGCGGCGCGCTGTCCGAGCAGGACGCGGCGCAGATGTCGGCCTACGCGGACGGATGGCCCTTCGCGCTGCAACTCGCCCGGTTGCGCGCCGACGGCGGGGCGATGCCGCCCGCGCTGGGCCGCGAGGCGATCAAGATCCCGCGGCGGCAAATCTTCGACTACCTGGCCAACGAAGTGCTGGCGACGCTGCCCGCGCCGCTGGTGGAGTTTCTGAGCGACGTCTCGCCGCTGGAGCGGGTGGACGTGGCGTCGGCCAACGCCCTGCGCGAGCGCGATGACAGCCAGGCCCTGATCCGCCAGCTGGCGCGCATCCGGCCGGTGGTGATCGTGGACGAGGACAACTGGTCCGCGCGGCTCCATCCGCTGCTGCGCGACTACCTGACGGACTCGCTGGAGTCGAGCTCGCCGGGCCGCGCGGCGGCGTTGCATCTGCGCGCCGCCCGTCACCTGGCAAGCCGCGGCGAGCTGCACGAGGCGGTGGCCCACGCGGTGGCCGGCGGCCGCCTCGACCTGGGCGCCGACCTGATCGAGGAGGCCGGCGCCTTCCGGCTCGTCGCGACCGAGGGCGCGGTCCGCCTGCGGCTCATCCTGGAGCAGTTGCCCGACGTGGTGATCCGGCGCCGGCCTCGGCTGCGCCTGATCCAGATGATGCAGCTGGTGCTGGACGGCGGCACCGTCGGCGTGCTGCCGGAGTTCGAGCGCCTGGAGCGGCAGATTCGCGACGCCGACAGCGGTCCCGAGGACCCGGCCCGTTTCGACCTGGAGATCGTCCGGTGCACGATGCAGATCCAGGCGTCGTCGCATCACCTGCGCTTCTCGCCGTGGTCCGCGCTGGACCAGGGCATTCAGCTGGCGCGCGCGCACGACGCGGACGACGAGCGCCTGCTGGCCTGCACCGTGCCCATCGAGATCTTCTTCCTGCATCGCTACGGCCCCATCGATCGCTGCGAGCGGCGCGTCCGGGAGATGGAGGCGCTGTACGCGCATGGCGCCTACGGCGGCAACAGCCAGTGGATGTCGCTCTATCACGCGCGCACGGCGATGGCGCAAGGCGACCTGGCCAAGGCCGACCGGCACATCCGCCTGTCGCTGCAGCAGGACGCGAACTTCCTCAACTTCCGGCAAGGCTCGCTGCATCAACTGGTGCAGGTCCTGCTCGGCCGCCTGGCCTACCAGCGCGGCGAGCTGACGGCGGCGCGCGAGCACTTCGACGAGATCCCGGCCTCGCCGATGCGGCTCTTCGAAATCCTGAGCGGCAGCTTCGTCGAGGCCGCGTTCTGCGAATTCGCGCTGGGCCACACGGACCGCGCCCTGGCGCTGCTCCAGGAGGCGCGCGAGCTGGCCTTCGAGGAGAACCTGCCGCAACTGGACGCGATGGCGGGGGCCGCGCAGGTCGAGCTGCTGGGGCGGCTCGGGGATCTGGACGGCATGCGCGCGATGGCGGAGCGCATCAAGCTCGACGCGCTGTGGGACCTCGCGCAGGAGCCGTTCGCGTTGCCCTGGGTGCTGGTGGAGGTGACGGCGCGGGCCGTCTTCTGCCAGCGCCTGCTGACCGGGCAGGCGGCGCGGGCCGAAGCGGTGGGGCATGCCCTGGAGACGCTCGCCCAAGGCAGCGGGCATCGGATCACCGCGCTGTGCGCGGCGCTGATGCTGGCGCGGTCCACGCAGGACGACGCGGCGCTGCGGCGGGCGCTGGCGCTTGGTCAACGGGCGGGCGTCGTCCAGACCTTCATCGACTTCGGCGCCGAATTGATGGCGCAGGTGCGGACCTGGCTGCAGCAGGCCGATGCCCCCGGCTCGCCCGAGGCGACCTGGGCGGCGCGCGTGCTCCAGGCGTGGGAGCAGCGCTTTCACGAGCGGGCCCACGGGGCCGTGGCGACCTTGCTGACGCCGCGGGAGCTCGACGTGTTGTGCGAGCTGGCCAAGGACCACGCGACCAAGCAGATCGCGAAGAACCTGATGCTGTCGCCGGAGACGGTCAAGCACCACCTCAAGTCGATCTTCGCGAAGCTCGACGTGCGCAGCCGGGAGGAGGCGATCCTCGAAGCCCGGCGGCGGGCGGTGATGCCCTGACGTGATGATGCGGTGACGGCGCGGCGCCAGCCGCGCGGCTGAGCGACGCCGAGCGCCTGACCCGCGGCACGGACGGCGGCGAGCCCGCGAACCTCGCGTTTACCCTTGGATGAAACGCTCCGACTCAAAGTCCCCTGGCTTGTGAGATGAGTTGACTCCCTGAAGCGCGTTTCCCGAGCCGATCAGGAATCAATTGCTGCCGTCCAGCGGAAAGAATCTCTCGTCTTTCCACTTGTCCTCCGGGCCCACCGAGCCATGTCCCACGCCTTCATCTGCGATGCCATCCGTACCCCCTTCGGCCGTTACGGTGGCGCGTTGTCCAGCGTCCGCGCGGACGATCTGGGCGCTGTCCCCATCGCCGCGCTGATCGCGCGCCACCCTGGCGTCGACTGGGCCGCGGTGGACGACGTGCTGTACGGCTGCGCCAACCAGGCCGGCGAGGACAACCGCAACGTGGCCCGCATGGCGGCCTTGCTGGCGGGACTGCCGGTGGACGTGCCGGGCACGACGATCAACCGCCTGTGCGGGTCCAGCCTGGACAGCGTGGGCATGGCGGCCCGCGCGATCCGGTCCGGCGAGGCGCAGCTCGTGATCGCCGGCGGCGTGGAGAGCATGAGCCGCGCGCCCTTCGTGATGGGCAAGGCGGAGACGGCGTTCTCGCGCAGCGCGCGCATCGAGGACACGACGATCGGATGGCGCTTCGTGAACCGGCTGATGAAGGAGCGCCACGGCATCGACTCCATGCCGGAGACGGCGGAGAACGTCGCCCTGCAGTTCAACGTCGCCCGCGCGGATCAGGACGCGCTCGCGGTGCGCAGCCAGCAGCGCTGGGGCGCGGCGCGCGATCGCGGATTCTTCGCGCGCGAGATCGTGCCGGTGCCGGTGCCGCAGAAGAAGGGCGATCCGGTCGCGGTCGATACCGACGAGCATCCGCGCCCCGACACCACCCTCGAGGCGCTGGCCCGCCTCAAGGGCGTGGTGCGGCCCGACGGCAGCGTGACCGCGGGCAACGCCTCGGGCGTCAACGACGGCGCCTGCGCGGTGCTGCTGGCGTCGGAAGCCGGCATCGCCCGTCACGGCCTCCAGCCGCGCGCTCGCGTGCTGGGCATGGCGGTGGCGGGCCTGGCGCCGCGCATCATGGGATTCGGCCCGTCGCCGGCCACGCGCAAGGTGCTGGCGCTGACGGGACTGACGCTCGATCAGATGGATGTGATCGAGCTCAATGAAGCCTTTGCCGCGCAGGCGCTGGCGGTGACGCGGGACCTGGGCCTGCCCGATGACGCGGCGCATGTGAATCCCAACGGCGGTGCGATCGCGATCGGCCATCCGCTGGGCGCGTCCGGCGCCCGGCTGGTGACGACGGCGTTGAATCAGCTGGAGTCGATCGGCGGGCGCCATGCGCTGTGCACGATGTGCATCGGGGTGGGGCAGGGCATCGCCCTGGTGATCGAGCGGGTGTAGCCCGCCGCCCGCCTTGAGCGAGGGCGATGCTGCTGATCGCCCGCGCAAGGGTTCTTCCCAGGGCCTTGAACGTCAGTCCTGCTTAATATAACGAAAGACTGATGTATTGAAGGCGTGCACGCCGGCCCGGCCGGCGCGTGCACTCCGACTCGCCCGGCGAGCCGGACTCGGAGACCCAGGAAACAAGGCATCCTCATGAACGGCAGCTTGGAGCGGTGGACGGCCGCGACGAAGGCGATGGCGCTGCGCCCGGGAGCGGACGCATGAGCGGCGTCGACCAGGAGTCCGGACGACTGTTGAAGGCACCCGAGGGCTTTCTCTCGCCCAACGGCATCCGCGAGGTGATGGTGGAGGCGAAGCATGGCCGCCGCGATTTCGTGCGCGGCGCCTTCGCCGCGGCGCTGACCGGCGTGACCGGCCACGCGCTGGCCCGCGATCCCGTGCCCGCCGAGGGTGATCCCGCCATCCTGACGCTGCCCGAGCACACCACGGGCCTGGGCCAGGCCGTCGTCACCGATGGCTACGGCAAGCCGTCGAAGTACGAGACCAACGTCCAGCGCCGCCAGAGCCCCGGCCTGACCCAGACCGCGCAGGCCTCGGTGTCCTTCGCGCCGCTGCAGTCGCTCTTCGGCATCGTCACGCCCAGCGGGCTGCATTTCGAGCGGCATCACCAGGGCTGGTGGGACATCGATCCGTCCAGGCACCGCCTGATGATCAACGGCAGCGACGACCGCATCATCAGGACGCCCATGGTCTTCACGATGGACGAGCTGATGCGGCTGCCCAGCGTCAGCCGCTTCCACTTCATCGAGTGCGGCGCCAACACCGGCATGGAATGGGGCAACGTCGCGGTGCCGACCTGCCAGTACACGCACGGCATGCTGAGCTGCAGCGAGTTCACCGGCGTGCCGCTGCGCCTGATCTTCGATCGTTGCGGCGTCGACTACAAACGCGCCCGCTACGTCCTGGCCGAGGGCGCGGACGGCTCCAGCATGACCCGCACCGTGCCCATGGAGCTGGTGGAGAGCGGCGAGGTGCTGCTGGCCTACGGCCAGAACGGCGAGATGCTGCGGCCCGAGCAGGGCTACCCGCTGCGCCTGGTGGTGCCGGGCGTGCAGGGCGTGAGCTGGGTCAAGTACCTGCGCCGGCTGGAGGTCGGCGACATGCCCTACGCGACCAAGGACGAGGCCATCCACTACGTCGACCTGATGCCCGGCGGGCAGCACCGGCAGTACAGCAGCACGCAGGAGTGCAAGAGCGTCGTCACCACGCCGTCCGGCGGGCAAGTGCTGCTGGACAAGGGCTACTACCAGATCAGCGGGCTGGCCTGGTCGGGACGCGGCAAGGTGCGGCAGGTCGACGTCACCACCGACGGCGGACGCAACTGGCGCACGGCGCGGCTGCAGGACCCGGTGATGAGCAAGTGCCTGACGCGCTTCTCGCTCGACTGGCAGTGGGACGGCAAACCCGCCATCGTGCAGAGCCGCGCCATCGACGACACCGGCTACGTGCAGCCGCAGTACCGCCAGTTGCGCGAGGTGCGCGGCACCCGCTCGATCTATCACAACAACGCGATCCAGTCCTGGCTGGTCCAGGAAAGCGGCGAGGTGCGCAATGTTCAGCTTTCATAGTTGCGGGGCCTGCGTCGCCAGCGTGGCGGCGGCGATGACGATCACGCTGGTGGTGCACGCGCAGCCGGGCGTGAAGCCCGCCGCCGCGTCTCCCGCCGCGCCCGCCGACAAGCCGGCCACGCGGGCCGACGCCGCCTATCCCGGCATCGGCCGGGCGGCCACCCCCGCGGAGATCAAGGCCTGGGACATCGACGTGCGGCCCGACTTCAAGGGCCTGCCCAAGGGCTCCGGATCGGTCGCCCAGGGCCAGGACGTCTGGGAGGCACGATGTGCGTCCTGTCATGGCGTCTTCGGCGAGAGCAACGAGGTGTTCTCGCCGCTGGTGGGCGGCACCACGGCGGACGACATCAAGACGGGCCACGTCGCGCGGCTCAACGACCGCGGCTTCCCCGGCCGCACCACGCTGATGAAGGTGGCGACCGTCTCCACGCTGTGGGACTACATCCATCGCGCCATGCCGTGGAACGCGCCCAAGTCGCTCAAGACCGACGAGGTCTACGCCGTCACCGCCTACCTGCTGAACCTGGGCGGCGTCGTGCCGGACGACTTCACCCTCAGCGACGCCAACATCGCGCAGGTGCAGGCGCGCCTGCCCAACCGCAACGGCATGACGACGGCGCATGCGCTGTGGCCGGGCAAGTCGCTGGACAAGGCCGTGGCGCCCGACGTCAAGGCGGTCGCATGCATGCGGGACTGCGCCACCGAGGCCAAGGTGGCCTCGCTGCTGCCCGACCACGCCCGCAACAACAACGGCAACCTCGCGGAACAGCAACGCCTGGTCGGACCGCAGCGCGGGGTGGATACCTCGCGGCCGGCCGCGCCCGGCGGCGACGTGATCGCGCAGGTCGCGCTGGCCTCGCCCATGCCCGCGACGGTGAGCGGGACCACGCCGGCGCCCGCGGCGGCCCAGCCCGCGACGAAGGCATCGCCGGGCCCGACCGGTCCATCACCCGCCGCCGCCCCCTCCGCGTCGGCATCCGCGGCGCCGGCCACCGCGTCCGCGCTGGCCCTGCTCAAGAAGAACAGCTGCACCGCCTGCCACGGCATGGAGCAGAAGGTGGTGGGGCCGGGCTTCAAGCAGGTGGCGGCGAAGTACGCCGGCCGGGCCGACGCGGTGGCCCATCTCGCGGCGCGCATCAAGAGCGGCGGGCAAGGCGTCTGGGGGCCGATCCCGATGCCACCGCAATCGCTGGGCGAGGCTGACCTGAACACCCTCGCGACGTGGCTCGCGGCGGGCGCGCCACCGCGTTGAACCGCCCGGGCGCCGACGCGTCGCGCGTCCCTCGGCAGGAGCGACCGTCCCGTCCATCAGGAATGCACCGATGCGCGTGCGCGCGCATCGGCCCTAAGGTCCGATCACAAGCCAGAACACACATGAAGGAGACAAGCATGCTGACACGTCGCAAGGCGCTGACCCGATCCGCGCAAGTGGCCCTGATGCTGGGCCAGCTGGGGCTGTTGCCCCGCGTCGCCGCGGCCGCCTACGCCACGGCGGCCTTCGAGGCCAAGACCGTTCCCGAGCTGATGAAGGCGCTGGGCGCGGGCGCGCCCGCGGAGAGCAAGGACGTCACCATCACCGCGCCCGACATCGCCGAGAACGGCGCCGTCGTGCCGGTGGGCGCGGCCACCACGCTGCCGGGCGCCAAGCGCCTGCTGATCCTGGTGGAGAAGAACCCCAGCGTGCTGTCCGCCGCCTTCGACGTCAACGAGTCGGTGGAGCCCGCCTTCACCACTCGCGTGAAGATGGGCCAGACCTCCAACGTGATGGCCGTGGCGCTGATGGCCGACGGCCGCGTGCTGTTCGCGCAGAAGGAAGTGAAGGTCACGCTCGGTGGCTGCGGCGGCTGAGCCGCCGCCCGCGATCGACGCCCTCGGGCACCCCCGATCGACGGCCCTCGATGGCCGTCGACGATCCAACGACGACAAGGAGACAGACATGGCAGACCCCATGCGCATCCGCGCCCAGGCAGCCGGCGACAAGACCACCGTGCGCGTGCTGATGAGCCACGAGATGGAGACCGGCCAACGCAAGGATTCGGCCGGCAAGACCATCCCCGCCTGGTTCATCCAGGAGATCACCGCCCAGCTCAACGGCAAGACCGTGCTCACGGCCGAGTGGGGCCCGGCGGTCTCCAAGAATCCCTTCCTGCAGTTCACGGTCAAGGGCGCGAAGGCCGGCGACAAGATCGCCGTCACCTGGCGCGACAACCGCGGCGAGTCGCGCACCGACGAAGCCACCGTGTCTTGAGCGCCATCCCGGCGCCCCCGCAGGAGAAACCATGCGCGCACGATCGATCGCAGTGAAACCCCTGGCCGCGGCGCTCGTCGCCGCGCTGGTGACGGGCTGGGGAGCCTCGGCGCCACGCGCCCAGACCTCGCCGCCAGCGCCGGCCAAGTCCGCCGCCGACGCCATCGCCGAGTACCGCAAGATGCTCGAGGACGGCAATCCCGCCGACCTCTTCGAGGCCAAGGGCGAGGAGCTCTGGAAGACCGCCCGCGGCCCCAGGGCCGCCAGCCTGGAGCGCTGTGACCTGGGCCTGGGCCCCGGCGTCGTCAAGGGCGCCTGGGTGCAGTTGCCGCGCTGGTTCGCGGACACGCGCCGGGTGCAGGACCTGGAGTCGCGCCTGCTGACCTGCATGGAGACCCTGCAGGGTTTCGATGCGCGGGAGATCGCGACCACGCCCTTCGACAAGGGCGAGCAGGCCACCGTCACCGCGCTGTCGGCCTGGATCGCGTCGATGTCGCGCGGGCAGCGCATGGCGTTGCCGCAGAAGCACGCGGAGGAACGGCGCTTCTACGAGCTCGGCAAGCGGGCCTTCTTCTATCGCGGCGGACCGATGGACTTCTCCTGCGCCAGCTGCCACGGCGAGGCCGGCAAGCGCATCCGGCTGCAGGACCTGCCGCAGCTCACGACCAATCCGGGCGACGGCGTCGGCTTCGCGGCCTGGCCGGCCTACCGCGTCTCCAGCGGCGAGCTCTGGACCATGCAGCGCCGCCTGAACGACTGCTTCCGCCAACAGCGTTTCCCGTATCCGGGTTACGCCTCGGACGTGACCGTCGCGCTGGCGGTCTACATGGGCGTCAACGCCAAGGGCGCGGAATCGATCGCGCCGGCCATCAAACGATGACAAGGGGAGCAGCCATGACCCAGGCAGCCATGACGACCTCGATCCGCCGCTTCGCCGTGCTCGCGCTGGCGGTGCTGTCCGCCGGCCCGGCCCTCGCGGCGCCGCCGGCCAAGGACTCGGCCCCGAAGGCGACGAAGGGGGCCGGCGACCTCGACCGCCAGACGCGCGAGATGATGCAGGGCTCGTTCCGCGAGCAGGGCATCGCGAAGATGGACCGGCTCGACCAGGACCCGGCGCAGCAGGCGTGCTCGGCCGCCAGGGCGCCGTCGCAGGCGGTGGCCGGCAGGATCGAGGCGCAGCAGCTGGCGACGGTGAAGTGGCCGTCGGACGGCCAGTACCTCGGCGACTGGCGCGAGGGCGAGAAGCTGGCCCAGAACGGCCGCGGCATGACCTGGTCCGACCCCAGCGCCGCCGCCGCGCGCAACGGCGGGCTTTGCTACAACTGCCACCAGGTGGACAAGAAGGAAGTCTCCTTCGGCACCATCGGTCCCAGCCTCTGGAACTACGGCAAGCTGCGCGGCGTCAAGGACCCGGCCGATCCGGCGTCCGAGCCGATCGTCAAGTACACCTGGGGCAAGCTCTGGAACAGCAAGGCCTACACCGCCTGCTCGACCATGCCGCGCTTCGGCCATGCCGAGCTGCTGACCGAGCAGCAACTGCGCGACCTGATGGCGCTGCTGCTCGATCCCAAGTCCCCCGTCAACGAATGAAGGCCCGGCGCCTGGCGCGCCGCGGGTGAGGTGCGCGATGTCCCTGTCCAAGCGTGAGTTCCTGCAGGTCCTGTCCTGCGCCGCCGTGGCCGGCATGCCGCTGGGCCGGGAGGCCGAGGCGGCCTCGTCGGCGGCCGAGGAGCGGCTCTACGACGTGCCGCCGTTCGGCAACGTGTCGCTGCTGCACATGACCGACTGCCATGCGCAGCTCAATCCCGTGCACTTCCGCGAGCCCAGCGTCAACCTGGGCGTCGGCGACATGCGCGGCCATTGGCCGCATCTGGTTGGCGAGCCGTTCCTGAAGGCGGCCGGGCTGCGGCCGGGCACGGCGTCGGCGCACGCCTTCACCTCGCTGGACTTCGCGGCGGCGGCGCGCCGCTACGGTCGCGTCGGCGGCTTCGCCCACCTGAGCACGCTGGTCAAGCGGCTCAAGGCCGGCCGGCCCGGCGCGCTGCTGCTCGACGGCGGCGACACCTGGCAGGGCTCGGCGACCTCGTTGTGGACCGCGGGGCAGGACATGATCGACGCCTGCAAGCTGCTGGGCGTGGACGTCATGACCGGGCACTGGGAATTCACCTACGGCATGGCGCGCGTGCAGGAGGTGCTGGAGAAGGACTTCAAGGGCCGCGTCGACTTCGTCGCCCAGAACGTCAGGACGGCGGACTTCGGCGATCCCGTCTTCAAGCCCTACACGCTGCGGCGCATCAACGGCATTCCGGTGGCCATCATCGGGCAGGCCTTCCCGTACACGCCGATCGCCAATCCGCGCTACTTCGTGGCCGACTGGGAATTCGGCATCCAGGAAGCGCAGATGCAGCAGACCGTGGACGAGGCCCGCGCCGCCGGCGCGCAACTCGTGTGCGTGCTGTCCCACAACGGCATGGACGTGGACCTCAAGATGGCGTCGCGCCTGCGCGGCATCGACGCGATCCTGGGCGGCCACACGCACGACGGCGTGCCGGTCGCGGTGCCGGTCAGGAACGCGGGCGGCACCACGCTGGTGACCAACGCGGGCAGCAACGGCAAGTTCCTGGGCGTGATGGACTTCGAGGTCAAGGACGGCAAGCTCAGCGACTACCGCTACCGCCTGCTGCCGGTGTTCTCCAACATGCTGCGGCCCGATCCGGAGATGCAGGCGCTGATCGAGCGCGTCCGCGCGCCCTTCGCCGAACGCCTGGACGAGAAGCTCGCCGTGACCGACGGGCTGCTCTATCGCCGCGGCAACTTCAACGGCAGTTGGGACCAGTTGATCTGCGATGCGCTGATGTCGGTGCAGGGCGCGGAGATCGCCTTCTCGCCGGGCTTCCGCTGGGGCACGACGCTGCTGCCCGGCGAGACGATCACGCGCGAGCTGATGATGGATCAGCTCGCCATCACCTATCCCCATGCGACGCTCACCGAGATGACCGGCGCCACCATCAAGACGGTGCTGGAGGACGTGGCCGACAACCTGTTCAACCCCGACCCGTATTACCAGCAGGGCGGGGACATGGTGCGCGTGGGCGGCCTGAGCTACACGATGCGGCCCAACGAGACGATGGGACGCCGCGTCGACGATCTGCGCCTGAACGGCCGCCTGCTCGAGGCCGACCGCCGCTACAAGGTCGCGGGCTGGGCGCCGGTGGCCGAGGACGCCCGCAACGCGCCGGGCGTCCGGCCGGTCTGGGAGCATGTGGAGACCTGGCTGCGCGCGCAGCACGGCCGCGTCCCCGCGCGCCGCATCAACACGCCCCGCCTGGTCGACATGACGGGCAATCCCGGCATGATCGCCGGCTGACGACCGCACTGGAGATCCCCATGACCCGACGCTTTCCGTTGATCCCGAACGCGCTGCCGGTGCTGCTGGCGCTGCTGAACCTGTGCATCGTCCTGGCGTTGCTGCTGGGCGCGGCGCCCGTGCGGGCCGCGGGCGCCGCGGACAAGGCGGCGGATCGCGCCACGGCGCGGGTCGAGGACGGCGTCGTGTACCACGTCGACGACGCGGCCGCGCAGGGGCTCAAGGGGCTGCGCAACATCCGCAATCACCTGGACTCGGACCCGGCGGCCAGGATCGTCGTGGTGACGCATGCCGACGGCGTCGACCTGCTGATGGAGGGCGCCAAGGCGCCCAGCGGCACCGAGTTCGCGCCGCTGGTGGCGGCGCTGCGCGCGCGCGGCGTGCGCTTCGAGGTCTGCGAGATCACGCTGCGCAACCGAAAGTTGAGCAAGGACCTCTTCATCCAGGAGGCCGACTTCACGCCCTCCGGCGTCGTCCGCCTGGCGCAGCTGCAGCAGCAGGGGTATGCCTACATCAAGCCTTGACGCCCGCATGAAGGCGGCGCTGGACGGTGGGCTGGAAGCGGCGATCGGGCGCCTGGGCGAAGGCGGCACGCTGGCGCTGGGCGCCTTGCTGCTGGGCATCGCCTTCGGCGCCTTCGCGCAGCGCTCCCGCTTCTGCCTGCGCGCGGCGGTGATCGAGTTCTCCCGCCGCCAGAGCGGCGGCCGGCTGACCGTCTGGCTTTTCGCCTTCGCGACCGCGGTGGGCGTGACGCAGGCGCTGGCCTGGGTCGGCTGGCTCGACGCCAGCACCGCGCGCCAGATCGCCGCGCGCGGCAGTCTGTCGGGCGCCGCGGTGGGCGGCTTGCTCTTCGGCATGGGGATGATCCTGGCGCGCGGCTGCTCCAGCCGCCTGCTGGTGCTGGCGGCGCAAGGCAACCTGCGCGCGGCCGTGGCGGGGCTGGTCTTCGCGGTGAGCGCCCAGGCGGCCTTGACCGGCGCGCTGTCGCCGCCGCGGCTGGGCATCTCCGAGTGGTGGACCATCGACGGCGGCGGCGCGCGCGACCTCATCGCGCGCACCGGCATCGGGCACGGCGGGGCGCTGCTGTTCGCGCTCGTCTGGCTGGTGGCGGCCATCGTCTGGGCGCGGCGCCAGCGGGTACCCCACCGCGCCTGGCTCGGCGGCCTCGGCGTGGGCCTGTGCGTGGCGGGCGGTTGGGCCTTCACCTACGCGATCTCGCGCATCGCCTTCGATCCCCATCCGATCCAGTCGTTCAGCTTCACCGGGCCGTCGGCGGAGGTGCTCACGCGCGTGCTTTTCGCCAGCGACGGGCCGTTGACCTTCGATGTCGGGCTGATCCCGGGCGTGTTCATCGGCGCCTTCCTGGCCGCGGCCTCGGCGCGCGAGTGGCGCCTCGAAGGCTTCCACGGCGGACCGGGCATGCCGCGTTACCTTGTCGGCGCGTTGTGCATGGGCTTCGGCGGCATGCTCGCGGGCGGCTGCGCCGTGGGGGCCGGCTTGTCCGGCGCGGCGGTCTTCACCGCGACCGCCTGGGTGACGCTGGTCGCGATCTGGCTCGCGGCGGCGGTCACCGATCGCCTTGTCGATGGACGCACGCCGACTTCAGCGCTGGGCGCGTCGACCACACTGGGACTGGTCGAGCCATGAGGGCGGCATCGGCGCGTGGGGCTCACTCGCGGTCGATGCGCCATTCCTGATATCGCAGCCCGATCACCGCGCCGCCGGCCATCGCCGCCAGCGTCAGCGCGCTGCCCAGCGAGAGGGTCGACACGCCGGTGATGCCCTGGCCGATCGTGCAGCCCATCGCCACGATGCCGCCCACGCCCATGCAGACGGCGCCGACCAGATGGATGCCCAGGTCTCGCACGTTGGCGAACCCTTCCCAGCGGAAGCTGCGATCGCGCCATGCCATCAGCGCCGCACCCACGAGCAGGCCGGCGACGCTGACGATGCCCAGCGTCAGCGTCTTGGACTGGTCGCTGAACATCAGCAGCCAGTCCAGCGCATACGCGACGGGGGCGATGGTGCTGAGCGATTCCATGTGGCGCGAGTTGGTCGCGAGGAAGGCGGGCTCCAGCGTGCGCGGATCCTCGGGCAGGTAGCCGAGGTGGCCGGATACCCACCACAGCGCCACGATGGCCAGGCCCACGCCCAGGCCGGGCAGCCAGACCTCGGCGGTGCGGCCCGCCGTGTCGCGCAGGACCCAGGCCACCAGCCCCCCGGCGACGAGCGCCGCCAGCGCCAGCAGCCACGCCCCGTCGGCGCCGCCCAGTTGCGCGGCCATCAGCGTGGGCAAGGCCTGCCCCTGCGGAAACTCGATCGCGAAGCGCTCGACGGTGGCGACACGCAGCACGGCGGTGATGCCGCGCAGCGTGGCCCCGGCGGCGATCGCCGCGACGCACAGCACCACCAGCGCCTTGAGGCTGCCCGCGCCGCAGCGCACCAGGTTGCGGCTGATGCAGCCCGAGGCCAGCACCATGCCGAAACCGAACAGCACGCCGCCGACCAGCGCCGACAGCCACAGCAGCCGCGTGCCGGTGTAGATGCTGGCCCCCGCGGGCAGCAGGCCGGCGGCGCTCAGGCCGTTGAAGCCCAGCGTCGCCACCGCGATGGCCAGGACCCACATGCGCACGCGGCGCCAGTCGCCCAGCGTGCGCGCGTCCGCGATCGCGCCCATCGTGCAGAAGCGGCTGCGCTGGCACAGCGCCCCCAGCAGGACCGACACGCCGAAGGCGGCGAGCAGCACGTGGCGGGTCAGGGCGGGCAGGCTGGCTTCATCCATGGGACAGGCGGGCAGGGGAGGTCGGGCGCCCATTCTCCGTCGGGGTTGCCCCGCGGGCGCGAAGAATCGGCGCTTGCTGATACAGTGATTCACCTTACTTCCGGGAGCGTCGCAGCGATGGCCACGGTCAACGAAGAGGATCGCGTGTTCGAGTCCGCCGCCGAGCTCTTCGGCCTGCTCTCCACGCCGGTCCGCCTGAAGATCATCAGCGCCGTGTGCAACGGCGAGCGCAACGTCTCCGAGCTGCTGTCGCAGATCGACACGACGCAGCCCAACATGTCGCAGCACCTGTCGACGCTGTTCCGCGCGGGCATCCTGTCGCGGCGGCGCGAGGGCACGCAGATCTACTACGGCCTGCAGAGCGAGCGCGTCGCGATGCTGTGCCGCGCCGTGTGCACGCAGATCGCGACGGAGCTGGACTCGGACGATCCCGTGCCGCAAAGCGACCGCCTGCTGGTCGCGGGCATGCGTTGAGCGCCATGGCCTCGCAACCTGCCTCACGACACGCCCCACGGCCCGTGTCCGGACCCACGTCGGGACCTGACTCGATGGACCGCCGCGCCTGGTGCCGCGCCGCCGCGGCGCTGGCGATGGGCGCGCCGCTCGCCGCCGCCAATGCCGCCGGTGGCGCCCGCAACATGCCCGCGCTGGGCGAGCCGCTGACACTGCCCGACGTGCCGCTGCTCGACGGCGGCACCTTCCGCGCCGCGCAGGCGCAAGGCCAGGTGCTGGTGGTGTATTGGTGGGCGAGCTGGTGCCCGTTCTGCGCGCAGGTCACGCCGTCCATCCAGAAGCTGTGGCGGGACCATCGCGCGCAGGGCCTGCAGGTGCTGGGCCTGTCCATCGACCAGGACATCGCGGCGGCGAAGACCTACCGGGCCGAGCACGGCTACGACTTCCCGAGCGGCTGGGTCTCGCCCGCGCTCAACGCCTCGCTGCCCAAGCCCAAGGGGCTGCCGGTGACGCTGGCGCGCGACCGGCAAGGCAAGGTCGCGGCGCTGGAGCTGGGGCAGCTGTTCCCGGAAGACGTCGAGCAACTGGCTCGATTCCTGCGGGCGTGACCGGCCCGGCGCCGACGACGCCAGCCGCGGATTCAACCGCGGACGCGGTGTCCCAGGCCGGACGGCCTCACAGCGCCACCCACCCCACCAGCACCGCGCAGACCGCCAGGAACGGCAGGCTGATGCGGTGGAACTCCGCCAGTCCGCCCGGCACGCGGGCCAGCCACAGCGCGATCAGGTTGGCCATCGACCCCAGCACGAAACCGAAGCCGCCGACGTTCACGCCGATGGCGAGCACGGCCAGGTGCGGCATGTGGTCGGCCAGCAGCAGCGTCGCCGGCACGTTGCTGATCACCTGCGACGCCGCGATGGCGGCGAGGTAGGCCGGCAGCGGCTGGTCGAGCGGTAGCCGCGCCATCAGGCCGGCCACCTGGGGCAGGGCCACGAGCTGATGCAGGTCCACGAACATCAGCGCGAAGGTGGCCAGCAGGGCCCAGTCCAGGCGCCGCAGTACCTGCCGATGCCACACCGCGTAGACGACCAGCACGACGGCCAGCGCGGGCACCCACTGGTGCATCTCCAGCGCCACCACGAAACCCACGAACAGCGCGCACGACAGCGCCAGCAGCCGCGGCTGCGTCGGCGCGCGGCGCGCGACCGGCGCGATCGTGATCGGCGTGCGCGGCATGGTGATCAGGATGGTGGCCAGCAGCAGCCCGAGCATCACGGCCACCGAGGGCCCCATCATCGCGATGAAGCCGCCGAAGGACTCGCCGGAGCGGTGCCAGAGGTAGAGGTTCTGCGGATTGCCGATCGGCGTCAACGACGAGCCGGCGTTCACCGCCAACGCCTCCAGCGCGACCAGCCGCGCCAGCGGCAGGTGCGCCTGCGCGGCCAGCTCGCGCGTCAGCGGCACCAGCAGGAACAGGCTCACGTCGTTGGTTACCAGCGCCGACAGCACCGCCGCCACCGCGCACAGCACCAGCGCGAGCTGCCGCGCGGTGCCCGTGCGCGCCAGCAGCGCGCGCGCGGCCCCCTGCAGCACGCCGCTGCGCTCCACGCCCTGCGTGATGGCCAGCAGGCCGGTCAGCGCGCCCATGGTCTGCCAGTCGATCAGGCCCAGCCACGCCGTGGGCGAGATCGGGCGCAGCAGCGCGAAGGCGACGGCCACGACGGCCAGCAGCCACAGCAGCCGATTGCCGCCCGGGCCGGTGTCGTGGTCGCCGGGCGCGTTCTCGCGGGGCGGATCGCCAGGGCTGTGGGGGTCGCGCGAGGCGTCCAGGGGAACAGGATCCGAGGGAGAAGGCATCGAGGAATTCTTGTAACGACGGGCGACGGCGCTGCGACACCTGCGGAAACGGCGGCATCACCGCCGACGGCCAGGGTCCGCATGATGCCAAAGACTGGGCACGGCGCCGGAAGGCGTGCCGGGAGCATGTCTTGCCGGGACCGTTCCGTTGATCCAGTCAATCCAGTTGCATGCCACGGGAGTTCACGCATGAGCACGCGCATCCATCCGCTCGCGGGCCAGCCCGCGCCGGCCTCGGTCCTCGTCGACGTCGACCAGTTGCGGGCCGCCTACCTCGGCGAGCGCCCGGACCCGACGGTGCCGGCCCAACGCGTGGTCTTCGGCACGTCGGGCCATCGCGGCTCGGCGCTGGACGCCTCGTTCAACGAATGGCACGTGCTGGCCATCGCGCAGGCCGTCTGCGACTACCGGCGGGCGCAGGGCATCGCGGGGCCGCTGTTCATCGGCGCTGACACCCACGCGCTGTCGATGCCGGCCTGCGCCAGCGTGCTGGAAGTGCTGGCCGCCAACGGCGTCGACGCGATGCTGTCGGCCGGCGACGAGTTCACGCCGACGCCGGCGGTCTCGCACGCCATCGTCCAGCACAACCGCGGCGACGGGCCGCGCGCCGACGGCATCGTGATCACGCCGTCGCACAACCCGCCGCGTGATGGCGGCATCAAGTACAACCCGCCGCACGGCGGCCCCGCCGGCAAGGACGTCACCGACGCGATCCAGGCTGCGGCGAATCGCTTCATCGAGGCCGGCCTGGCGGGCGTGCGGCGCATGCCCCATGCGCAGGCGCTGCGCGCCACGACCACGCACCGGCACGACTTCCTGCGGAGCTACGTCGACGACCTGGACCAGGTCATCGACATGGACGCGATCCGCGACGCCGGCATACGCCTGGGCGTGGACCCGCTGGGCGGCGCGGGCGTGCACTACTGGAGCGCGATCGCCGACCGCTGGGCGATCGACCTGAGCGTCGTCAGCGAGGCGGTCGATCCGCGCTTCGCCTTCATGACGCTGGACTGGGACGGCCAGATCCGCATGGATCCGTCGTCGAGCTATGCGATGCGGCGCCTGTCGGCGATCAAGGACCGCTTCGACGTGGCCTTCGCCTGCGACACCGACCACGACCGCCACGGCATCGTGACGCCTTCCGCCGGCCTGCTGCCGCCGAACCACTACCTCGCGGTGGCGATCGACTTCCTGTTCCGGCATCGCCCGCGCTGGGGCGCCGCCGCGGCGGTGGGCAAGACGGTGGTCAGCACCCAGTTGATCGACCGCGTGGCGGCGCGCCTGAAGCGTCCGCTGTTCGAGGTGCCGGTGGGCTTCAAGTGGTTCTCGCCGGGGTTGCTGGACGGCGGCCTGGGATTCGGCGGGGAGGAGAGCGCGGGCGCCGCCTTCCTGCGCCGCGACGGCACCGCGTGGACCACCGACAAGGACGGCATCACCGCGGCGTTGCTCGCGGCGGAGATCACCGCGCGACGCGGGCGCGACCCGGGTGCGTTGTACGCCGAGCTGGCCGGGCAACTGGGCGCGCCGGCCGCGGATCGCGTGGAAGCACCGGCGACGCCGGCGCAGAAGGCGCGGCTGGCCGCGCTGTCGCCGCAGGCGATCCAGTCCACCGAGCTGGCCGGGGAGCCCGTCACCAGCGTGCTCAGCCAGGCCCCGGGCAACGGCGCGGCGATCGGCGGCATCAAGGTCGCGACGGCATCGGGCTGGTACGCCGCGCGGCCCTCGGGCACCGAGGACATCTACAAGATCTACGCCGAGAGCTTCCAGGGGCCCGCGCATCTTCAACAGATCCTGGCGCAGGCGCAGGCCACGGTGGACGCGGCGCTGGCGACGGGCGGGTGAAGGCGCAAGGAGCCGCGTGGCGGCGGGCGAGAGGGCGTGCGAGGACGAGGCCGCCGACGCGTGCGAGGGCGCGCCGGGGTACTCCCTAGCTAGACATGCGCGTGGACTCGCGATGCAATCCGCCCGTCATTTGTGGCGCACTGCATGAAGCTCATCGGATTCTGGTTATTGGTTCTTGTCGCCGTCCTCGTGCCGGCGACAGCATCCATTGCCACGTCCATGATCTGCCCGCCGGCCGCGGTGGCCAAGGCGCAGATGCGCGGCCAGGTCGATCAGGCCAGGGCCGCCGCCACGCACGTCGCGGCCACCGGCGCCCACGTCCGCGTGGTCAAGGCCAGGACGGTCGCCAAGCCGGCGGATCCGGCGGACGCCACCGGCGCGCACGATGAGCACTGCTGCGACGTGACGCCGTGCAGCCATTGCACCGGCTGCGGATCCTGCGCATCGATGGCCGCGTCCGCGGAGCTCGGCGCGCAGGCGATGCCGTTCGCCACCTCGGCGCCGCCGGAGCCCGGCGGCCCACGTGCGGAGTTCCTGCTCTCCGGGCAGGACCGCCCGCCACGAGCCAGCTGACTCGGCTCCACCGCCGACGGGCGGCGCGTCACGGCGCGCGCCCGTCCCGGTCAGGAATTGGCCGAGTCGCATGCCTCGACAGACGCACCGGACCCCGCTCCCCTGGGGCCCGCCAGCGGCACAGGCCACGTCGGCGTCCGTCGTCATGCACTCGCCAACGAACACCTTGGTTCGAAGGTGCCCGCCCGCGTCCCGTCCGCAGAGACGGCCGCGCGCGGCACCCAGCTGGAAGACATGATGTCCACGAAACTCTCTCAAACGGCGGTCGCCGCCGCCGTCGCCCTCCTGGTCAATAGCGCCATCGCGCAAGAGGCCGCTCCCGCCGACACCACCACCCCCGCGCCCACCGCCGCCCTGGAGAAGGTGCAGATCACCGGCAGCCGCATCAGCATGAAGCAGACGCAGATCGCCGGCGTCGGCCCGGTGACCGTCATCGACGCGGAAGCGATCCAGCGCTCCGGCGCGATCTCCGCGGAGACGCTGCTGCAGCGCCTGCCGGCCTCGGCGGGTACCGCCGGCAATCAGAGCAGCGCCTACTGGACCGGCAACGGCTACGGCACCACGCAGGTCAATCTGCGCGGCCTGGGCATCAACCGCACGCTGGTGCTGCTGAACGGCCGCCGCGTGGTCAACGGCGGCACGGGCGCCAACAGCTCGGTCGACCTGAACATGATCCCGGTGGCGCTCATCGAGCGCGTCGAGGTGCTGAAGGACGGCGCCTCGGCCATCTACGGCGCCGATGCCGTGGCCGGCGTCGTCAACATCATCACCAAGACCGGCATGAAGGGCGGCGAGGCCTCCATCCGCTACGGCGAGACCACGCGCGGCGACGGCGACGAGACCGCGCTGGACCTGTCCTGGGGCCTGCAGGCCGCCAGCGGCTGGGTGCTGAGCGCCATCAACTACTCGGAGAGCGGCGCCATCAACATGGCCTCGCGCGCGCCCTGCGGCCTGGCCGAGGTCGCTGGCAAGCTGCAGTGCACCGGCAGCTCCGCCACCATCGGCGGGCGTGCGTTGCTGGCCGACGGCCAGCGCATCAACTTCAACCAGACGCCGGGCAGCGGCCCCGCCTACGAGCCGTACTCCGCCGCCAAGCACAACTACAACAGCAATCCGACGCTGAACGCGGTCAACCCGATCAAGCGCCTGGGGCTGAGCACCTTCGGCGCGCTGAACCTGACCGAAGACACCCAGCTGTTCACCGAGCTGCTGTTCTCGCATCGCGAGTCCCAGCAACTGGCCTCGCCGGGATCGCTGGGCGTGTACCGCACCATGAATTTCGCGGCCGACCATCCGACCAATCCGACCGGGCAAAGCCTGGTGCTGCAACGCCGCCGCCTGGAAGAGGCGGGCCCGCGCCACTTCAAGCAGGAGTCCAACATCTTCCGCGTGGTGGCCGGCGTCAAGGGCAGCATCGGCAGCAACTGGGACTGGTCGGCCAACGTGAACTGGGGCCGCAACACCGGCGTCGACATCACGACCAACGTGGCCAACCTGGACCGCGTCGCGCTCACCGTGGACCGCAGCAAGTGCAGCACCGCCGTCGGCGCGGCCATTCCCTGCGGCAACTACCTCGGCTACGGCAACCTCACCAAGCCGGTGCTGGACTACATCCTCGGCGACCTGCGCGACACCGGCGGCAATGAGCAGAAGGGCGTCAGCGCCAACCTCAGCGGCGAGCTGTTCAGCCTGCCCGCCGGCATGGTGGGCTTCGCCGCGGGCGCGGAGGTGCGCAAGGAAAGCGGCTGGCGCAACCCGGACAGCCTGACGGTGCTGGGCATCGCCAACACCAACGCGCAGGATCCGATCGCCGGCGACTACACCGCGCGCGAGGTCTACGCCGAGCTGTCCGTGCCGCTGCTCAAGAAGCTGCCCTTCGTCGAATCGCTGCGCTTCAACACGGCCGCGCGTTATTCCAGCTACAGCCTGTTCGGCTCCAAGAGCACCTACAAGGCCGGCCTGGACTGGCAGGTGGTGCCGGGGCTGAAGCTGCGCTCCAACGTCTCGTCGGCCTTCCGCGTGCCCAACATTCCGGAGCTGTACGGCGGCGTGGCCGAAGGCAACCTGACCACCACCGATCCCTGCAGCAACTGGAGCGCGCTGCCCGCCACCTCGGTGGTGGCGCAGAACTGCAAGGCGGCGGGCGTGCCCGCCGGCTACACGCAACTGGGCAACACCATCCTGACGACGGTGGGCGGCAATCCCGCGCTCAAGCCCGAGGACGCGAAGACCCTGACCGCCGGCGCCGTCTGGCAGCCGAGCAAGGCGCTGACCCTGACGCTGGACTACTTCAACATCAAGATCACCAATGCGATCCAGAGCGTGGACGGGTCCACCAAGCTGGCGGTCTGCTACAACTCGCCGGGCCTGACGCACCTGTTCTGCAACCCGGCCAGCTTCACCCGCAACAAGATCACCGGCGAGGTGGACTTCCTGTCCTCCCAGCCCGTGAACGCGGCGGATGAGAGGATCTCGGGCTTCGACATCGGCGGCATCTACGAGTTCAGGCTGGCCGGCTTCGAAGCGACGCTGAACGCCGAGGCGTCGCGCCTGACGAAGTACCAGGTGCGGCCGTTCCCGGGCGCGAACGTCATCGACTACACCGGCAAGATCACCGGCGGTCGCGGCAGCTACGCGCAGTGGCGCTCGCTGTCCTCGCTGACGGTGGCCCGGGGCGCGTGGTCCGGCGCCTACACGGTGCAGTACATCGGCGGCGCGGACGACATCAACGCGGCGCCCACCGCCATCGGCGCGAAGGCGCCGGGCCTGGCCTACCACTCGGTGCAGCTGAAGTACGCGTTCAGCAAGCAACTGGACCTGGCGCTGGGCATCGACAACCTCTTCGACAAGAAGGCGCCGTTCATCCAGAGCTACACCGATGCCAACACGGACACGATGACCTACGACCTGCAGGGTCGTCGGTGGCACGTCCGCGCCGGCTACCGCTGGTGATTCGCGGGGGCACCGCGGGCGACCCGCCGGTGGTGTCCCCTTGGGAAGGCCCCGCGCGAGTCACGCGGACCTTCCCCAGCACTTCAATTGCTGTGAGGCAATGTCCATGAATCTTCCCTTCTGGGTACGCCGGGTCCACAAGTGGATCGGCCTCGTCATCGGTGTCCAGGCCTTGCTCTGGATGCTGAGCGGCGTCTACATGACCGTGATCTCGCTGGAGGTGATCCACGGCGATCACCTCGCCCATGCCTTCGATGAGCCGCTGCGGCGCGACGGCGAGCGGCTCGATGTCGAGCAACTGGCCCGGCTGCGGCCGGGGCTGGAGTCCTTCAAGCTCAAGCGCTTCCTCGACAAGGAGGTCTACGAGCTCCGCGTCGGCGGCAAGGCCAGCCTGGTGGACGCGCGCACCGGCGAGCTGCTGAGCCCGCTGCCGCGCGAGCAGATCGTGGCCCGCGCCAAGGACCTCTACCAGGGTGAGGCCGAGATCCGCGAGGTGACCTGGATCACGCAGGCGCCGCAGGAGGTGATCAAGCGCCCGGTGCCGATGTGGGCCGTGCGCTTCGACGACCGCGCCAATTCGACGCTTTATTTCTCGCCCGACACCGGCGACCTGCTGGCCCGTCGCCACGACCTGTGGCGCTGGTTCGATTTCCTGTGGATGCTCCACATCATGGATTACGACACCCGATCCGACGTCAACAACAACCTGCTGCGCGTGGCGGCCGGCGTGGGCCTGCTGTTCGCGTTGAGCGGCGCGTGGCTGGTGTTCTACAGCTTCCGCCGGAGGGCCCAGCCATGAGCCCGTGGATGCGCAAGATTCACAAGTGGATCGGCCTGCTGATCGGCCTGCAACTGGTGCTCTGGATGTGCAGCGGCGTCGTCATGAGCCTGCTGGACGCCGACAAGGTGCGCGGCCGCGAGTTCCGCGCGCCGGCCGCGGCCAGGCAGCCGTGGCCGACGGACGTCGCGCCCGTGAGCCGCCTGCTGGAGGCCGGGCGCGAGGCCGCGCAGACGGTCTCGACGGGCTGGCTGATGGAGCGACCCGTCTATCGGGTGATCGGCGAGAAATCGACCACCCTGATCGATGCCCGCAACGGCCGACGCGTCGACCTCGACGCCGCGCTGGCCAGGCGCCTGGCCGAGGCCTCTTACCGAGGGCCGGGCAAGTCGGCGCAGCCCGAGCTGGTGGAGCGCTCGCTCGAGACCCGCGCCCATGACGGCAAGGTCTGGCGCATCGCGTTCGACGACGCCGAGGACACGACGGTCTACCTGTCCCTGCAGGGCGACGTGCTGGAGCACCGCAACAGCACCTGGCGGCTGTTCGACCTGTTCTGGATGCTGCACATCATGGATTACACCGGCCGTCAGGACTTCAACAACCCGTTGGTCGTCAGCGCGGCCATCGGCGGCTTCTGGCTGGCGCTGAGCGGGATCTGGCTGCTCTTCACCAGCTTCAGCCTGGCCGAGTTCATCCCCCAGCGCTGGCGCGGCACACGCTCGCTGCTGGTCCATGCGCCGGATGGCAGCCGGCTGCGCAGCCTGCGGGCGCATGCCGGCGACACGGTCTTCGTCACGCTGGCCCGGCAGGGCCTGCCGCTGCCGTCGAACTGCGGCGGCGGACAGAGCTGCGGCCTGTGCGAGGTCCGCGTGCGCGGCGCCGCGCCGGCGCCCACCAGCGCCGATCGGGCGGTGCTGGCGCCGTCCCGGATCGAGGCGGGCTGCCGATTGGCCTGCAACCTGAAGCTGGACCGCAACCTCGACATCGAGGTGCGCGGCGGCGCGGAGCTCGGCGAGGTCCACGAGGCGCAGGTCGAGAGCGTCCGCGCGTTGTCGCCGTTCATGCGGGAGGTCGTGCTGATGCCCACCGGCGAGCTGGGCGCCGCGTATCGGCCGGGATCGTTCATCCAGATCCATGTACCGGCCTACAAGATGGGCAAACATCAGATCGACGCGCCGCAGGAGCACCGCTCGGCATGGTCGGGCCTGCAACTGCCCGCGCAATGGAGCAGCGGCGGCATGCTGCGGCGGTCGTACTCGCTGTCGGCGCCGGTGCGGCAAACGGATGGGCGGCTGACCTTGCTGGTGCGCTTCTGTCACGGCAAGGTCGGGGGCAAGAACCATCCGCCGGGCAAGGGCTCGGCCTACATGTTCGGACTCAAGGCCGGCGACAGGCTGCAGTACAGCGGCCCCTTCGGCGACTTCGCCGTCCGGCAGGGCGGGCGCGAGAAGGTCTTCATCGGCGGCGGTGCCGGCATGGCGCCGCTGCGCGCGATGGTGCGCGACCTGCTGGACTCGGGCGCGACCGAGCCGATGCACTTCTGGTACGGCGCGCGCTCGGCGGCGGATGCGCCATACGTGGACGAGATGAAGGCGCTGGGCGACAGCTTCGACAACTTCATCTGGCGCCTGGTCCTGTCCGAGGAGCGCGGTGGGCCGGTACCGTCGGGCATGGTGCACGAGGCCGTGCGCGACGGCCTGTTGCGGGCGCATCCGGACTTGCAGGCCTGCGACTTTTACCTGTGCGGCCCGCCGCCGATGCTGGCGGCGACGCGGGCCATGCTCAAGAAGCTGGGCGTGCGGGACGAGCAGGTGGCGTTCGACGACTTCAAGATCTGACGCGAACGCAGCCGCGGACGTGACCCGCCGCCGGCGCGGCGGGTCACAGGTCCGGCGTGATCCTGGCCTCCTGGATCAGTTGGGCCCAGCGCGCCTGCTCCTGCTGAATGAACTTGCCGCGGAGCGCCGGACCCAGGGTTTTGCGGGGTAGCGAGGGGTCAGGTCGTGATGGCAGCATGGGCGCCATGAACGCCCCCCTCTCCATTGACACCTCCGGCACCGACCGGGAAGTCGCCTCCTGGATATGGCATCACCTGGTACCGCCGCAGGGGCAGGCCGCCACGATTCAAGGCGAGCTGCTGCGCGCGGTTGAAAAGCTGCGTTGGGAGGCGCAGGAGAACGGCAACGCCAATTGGGACGAGGGTTTCCTGATCCTGCTGGCGTTCCTGGAGGATCGACTGGGCGGCCAAGCCGGTGTCGGGGACGCCGACCGGCAGACCATCCAGGAGGACATTCATCGCCTGCGGAACTTCTCGCCGCTGAGCGCGCTTGACGACGGGCTCGGCGATGAATTCAGCGAAGGGTTCGACGGCGACATCGACGCTGAATTGGACGACGACCGCCTGCCGTATGTGGACGACGACCTTTACGACCGTCTGGAGCACTTCGTGGTGGCCTTCGCGCGGGCGAATCCGGTGGCGCTGCCGCACGTCGCGAATCCTCGGCTGCTTCGTTAGGCGTGGGGTGAGGCCCGCCCCCTGGCCGCGGACGGCGTGACCGCCTTCCGCGCTTGAATGTCGGATCCGGAAAGCAATGAAGAGGTGCCAGGAATGAAGCGGCAGTCCATCGAGTTCGTCGAGGCCAGGAAACCGATTCGCGAGCGGGTCACCAAGTTCGGCGGCCAGCCGGTGTGGCTGACCGAGGCGCAATGGCCGCTCAGCGCCGCGTCGGGACGACCGATGCGCTTCATCTGCCAGATCGCCGTGTCTCCCGAGCTGTTCGGCGCCACCAGCGCGCGAATGGCCTACGTCTTCATGACCGATGACGAGGCGTACGTCGACGGCACCTGGGAACCCGACGGCGGCGAGAACGCGGTCATCCTCCAACCGGGCTCGACGGCGCTGCCCGTCGAGCCGTTGACGGAAGGTCCGACGCTGTACCGGATGGTCAAGAAGTTCTTCCGGACGCAGCTCGTGCCAGAGCCTTGTGAGTTCGCCGTCCAAGGTCCCGTCACGCAGGACCCGGCGTATGTTCCCGAGTCCGTTCGCGCCGCATGGCCGCCCGAGCAATGGGAGGCATACGCCAACGCGCTCGACGGCAACAAGATCGGCGGGACGCCCATCTTCGTGCAAGGCGATGAATTTCCCGGCCCCGGCTCGTGGCAACTGCTGCTTGAACTCGACTCGACCGGCGTGCCGTTCTTCGTCAACTTCGGCGATGCGGGCGTCGGTTATGCGTTCCTCTCGGACGATGGCGGCACGGGGAAGTTTCTCTGGCAGAGCGCCTGAGCCAACGGCCGGCGCGACGCCGCCGCGCGGTGATTCGGCGGCGGCCTGCCGGGCGCCGGCCTCGTTACCGCAGCTTCTCCCGCGCCGCCTTCGCCACCAGATAGATCCGCCCCGGCTGGTCGAGTGATTCCTCGTCGGCCGAGATCACCGCCAGCGCCGAGTCCAGGGTCTTGCGCGCCGCGGCGGTCTCGCCGCGCTGCTGCATCGCCACCCCGCGCAGCGCGTCGATGCCCGCCGGCCAGTTGCCGGTGGCGCGTGTCGCCTCCAGCACCTCGGCATCGAGCTGGTCGATCAACGCCTGCGCGCGGACCGTGTGGCCCAGCTGCAATTCCACCAGCGCCAGCACGAAGATCGCGTCCTGCGTCTGCGGGCCCTTCGGACCGACCAGCCTGTTCAGTTGCTGCTGCGCCAGCCGCGCCTTGTCCAGCGCTTGCGCCGGCTGGCCGGCCTCGTTCTCGACCCGGGCCCAGTTGACCATCGTGACGTAGGTGAGCGGATGCGCGTCGCCCAGTTTGGCCCGCGCCCGCTCATGCACTTGCTGCGCGTATTCCCGCGCGCGCGGCCAGTCGCCGCGTCGGAAGGCCACGCCCATCAGCTCGTTCAGCAGCGTGATGTGGCGTGAATGGCTCTGTCCCAGCCGCGCCTCGATCACCGGCCGTGCCTGCAGCAGCAGTTGCTCGACCGCCGCATGGTCCTCGCCTTGCGCCCGAGTCATCGCCAGCCGCGTCAGCGCGATCAAGAGCTCGTTGTCCTGCTGCTTGCGTCCACGCGCTTCCTCGATGAGCTGGCGGCCCGCCTCGTTCGCCTCGTCGAGCTTGCCGGCCATCGCCAACGAATGGATCAGGTCCAGCCGCAGCAGGTCCCGCAGCGCCGTCACGCTCGGCTCGGCCGGGTCCATGCCGTCGATCGCGGCGCGCAGTTCCTCCACCGCCTTGGCGAATTCGTTCCGATCCACGAGCAACGCGCTGCGGGTCATCGCCACGCGCTGCCGCGCATGGGGCTCGTCCTTCAGCGGGGCGCTGAGGCGCTCCAGCGTCTCCAGTTGCTGGGCCGCCTCGTCGCGCCGGCCCAGCCGGCTGAGCACCCGCGCCAGCACCGCCCGCGCCTGCAGGCCCTGGTGATCGGAGGTGGAGGTGCTGTGCTCCAGCAGCGCCAACGCGCTGCGCGCCTCCTTCTCCGCGTCCGGGAGCAGGTCGATGGCGCTGAACATCGCCGCCAGGCTCTGGTGGATGACCGCCTCGGTCTCCGGCTGCGCCCCGAAGCGCGTGCCGACCCGGTCGCGGGCGCTGGTCAGTACCTCCCGCAGCGTCGTGTCCGCCCCCTTGGCGGACACCAGCGGATTGACCCGGCCGATCAGGTCCTCGGTCAGGAAGCGCGTCAGCGCGATGGCCCGCTGCAGTTCCACCCGCGCCGCGTTGCGCGCCTGCACCGCCTCCTGCTGCAACCAGATCGCCACCGCCACGCCCAGCACCAGCACCGCGAACAGCGCCCGCACGATCGGCCGGCGCGCCTCGGTGCGGGCCAGCAGCTCGCGGTCGCGCCGCAGCGTCTCGTCGGCCTCGCGCCGCGCCCGCAGCGCCACGTGCCGTTCGTCCAGGCGGCGCAGCCGGTCCGCCAGTTCGTCCGCGCCGGCCAGACGGCGCAGGGGGTTGCCGTCGGTGGCCAGGCGCAGATCCTCGCGCAGCAGCTCGTCCTCGATCTCCGCCTCCCAGCCCGGCGCCATCGGCTGGCCGACACGTCCCGACAGCAACTGGTACAGCAGCACGCCCAGCGCGTAGACATCGCTGCGGACCGTCGGCACATGGCCGACGAACAGCTCCGGCGCCACGTACAGCGGCGTGCCCGAGGTGGCGTCGTCGCCGGCGCCGCCGTCCTCCACCGTCATGCCCAGCCGGGTGATGCCGAGCTGCTCCAGCCGGTCCGATTCCATCAGGTGGCCGCTGCCGAAGTCGGTCAACCGCACCTGGGGGGCGGCGGCGCCTCCCCAGACCAGCACGTTGGCGGGTTTCAGGTCCTTGTGCAGAACGCCCACCGCATGCGCCGCGGCCACCGCGTCGGCGATCTGCAGGAACAGCGCCAGCCGGGCCGGCTGGTCGAGCGCCGCCAGGTGCTCGTCCGCCCAGGCCGCCAGCGTCGGGCCGCCGTAGCGGCATTCCAGGAAGAAGGGCGTGGTCTCGAAGTTCCAGTCCAGCACGTCGACGACCCGGCTCGGATCCTCCAGGCCGTCCTGCAGCAGGCGCAGCAGCGTGACCTCCCGCTTGAGCGCCCGCAGCCGGGTCGTGTCGAGCGCGAACTTGTAGACCCGCAGCTCATGCGTCTTGGGGTGCTCGCCCAGCCAGACCTCGCTGCCTGCGGTGCGGCCGAGCTGCTCCAGCAGGGCGAAGTTCGCACGGCCCGGCACCGGTTGCCCGGCCGCCAACTCCAGCGGGCTGGTGAACTGACGGCCGACGGCGGTCCGGGTCACCGGCCCGTCGAGTCGGTAGCCGATCCGGGCCTGGGTCGCGATGTGGCCGGCGTTGGTCTCCCCGAGCGCGCGCCTGAGTTTGTTGATGGCGTTGGGCAGCACCTTGTCGACGGTGACCCGGCCGGCCCAGACCTCGCGCAGCAGTTCGTCCTTGGTCACCACCTCGCCGGCATGCCGCAGCAGGTAGTCGAGGACCTCCAGCGCGCGGCGCTCGACTTCCACCGGCAGGCCCGCGACACGCAGCTCGAAGCGGGCCTCGTCGAATTCGGCACTTCCAAATCGGTAACTGAAGGCTGACTTTTCCATCGGAACGCTCACCAGGAGGGTGGAAAGAGGAGGGGGCCCGGCCATTAGACCGCCTGGCGCGACGGCGCTACGGCGTGTCCAGCCCATCCCGACACCGGCCCTGTCGACGTTACCGATCCGTTATCGACCCGTGACTGCCTCGTGCCGACGGCCGGAGGGGCGAAACCTAGCATGACCCTGACCGTGCCCTCCCGGGACGCGGCACCTTCTTCGTACGCAACCCATTCAAAGCATGAAAAACCTACAGGCTCGGACCCTCGCGTCGCGGCACGGACGCACCCTCGGCTGGATGGCCTCGGTGGTCCTGACGGCCTCCGCGCTGTCCGGCTGCCTCGGCAGCGACAACAACGACAACCCGGATCCGGGGACCGGCCCGGGTCCCGGGCCCGTGAAGGTCGCGGTCACGACCAGCGTCACCGGCAGCGGGAAGATCACCACCAACACCGGCGGCATCGACTGCGGCACGGCCTGTTCCGCATCGGTGGACACCGGCACGGTGCTGCAGTTCACCGCCACGCCGGCCGCCGGCCAGGTGTTCCAGAGCTGGGGGGGCGCCTGCGCCACCACCGCCGCCGCGACCTGCAGCGTCACGGTCACGCAGCCGACCACGGTCACGGCGACCTTCATCGCGCAGCCCGCCAGCACCTTCGCCCTGACGACGGCGGTGACGGGCAGCGGCAAGATCACCTCGCTGCCGGCCGGGATCGATTGCGGCACCACTTGCAGCGCCACCTACGCCCCAGGCACGCCAGTGGTGCTGACCGCGGCGCCGGCCCAGGGCCAGGTCTTGCAAGCCTGGGGCGGCGCCTGCTCGGGCACCGCGGCGGCCTGCACCGTCACGATGAGCGCGGCCCGCAACGTGACGGCCGCCTTCGCCGCCGCGCCCGCGCAACCGCTGGCCTGGGGCACCCCGGCGCTGCTGGAGAGCAGCAACGACTTCAATGTCTCCAGCACCAATCAGTTCGCCGACACCAACGTGCTGTCGGCGATCGACGTCAACGGCAACGCGCTGGTGCTGTGGGAGCAGTCCGACGGCTCGCCCGACGGCAACACCCGCAAGGTCTGGTCGCGCCGCTACACGCCGGCCCAGGGCTGGGCGACGGCCGTCCAGGTGCCGGGGCTGACCAGTGCCGACTCGCTCGAGGTCATGGTGTCCGGGCGGCTGCTGATGGACGCCGCCGGCAACGCGGTCTGGGTGCGGGACAACTTCCAGACCCGCCGCTACAGCGCCGGCGCCGGCTGGACGGCCACGCCGTTCACGCCGACCAACGGCGCCGGTGGCAAGCTGACCGACGCCAAGATCGACGCCGACGGCAACGTGCACATCGTGGGCATCGGCAACGATGACGTGCGCTACAGCCGCCTGCCGGCCAACAGCAACCAGTGGTCGGCCTTCGTCGACGTCAGCGTCTCCACCCTGGCGACGCGGGCCGCGCAGATCGCCCTGGGCGCCCAAGGCAGCGTCATCGCGATCTGGCAGGAGCGCAACCCCGGCGACAACAACGACAGCATGAAGGCGAGCCGCACGACCGCCACCGGCTGGCAGACGCCGGTGCGCATCGAGGAGATCCTGACCGACGTGCGCGACACGACGCCGCGCCTGGCCAGCGACAGCGCCGGCAATGCCGTCGCGGTCTGGCACCAGGGGGATTCGATCTACGTCAACCGCTTCGACGCGACGGCCGGCACCTGGGGCACCGCGGCGGAGGTCGACACCAACCTGGCGTACCCCATCTCGACGATCGGCATCGCGATGGCCGCCGACGGCCGCGCGGTCATCGGCTGGAACGCGGGCGTCTCGCCGCTGAAGGCGCTCAGCTTCGCGCCGTCGTCCGGCTTCTCGACGGCCGCGCTGGTGAACGCCTACGCCGCCGGCTTCAGCCTGGGCATCGCCCAGGACGGGCGCGCGGTGGTCGTGTATCGCAGCCCCGAGGTGCCGGGCGGGCCGACCGGCCTGTCGAACAACCTGTTCGTGCGTGAACTGCCCTGGGGCGGTGCCTGGAGCGCGGCCGCCCTGATCGAGACCGGGGCGGGCGACATCAAGTCCAACTCGACCTGCTCGATGAACGCGGCCGGGCAGGCCGTGTGCGCCTGGGCGCAGGACGACAGCACCGCCACGACGGCGCGCAACAGCCTCTGGGCCACGCTCCGGAGGTAAGGCGTCCCCGCGCCCCGGCCGCGTCGCGCCGGGGCAGGGGGCCATCACGATCCATCGACCCCTGGGCCCGCGAGGCGCCGTTGGCTAACATCCGCGGCGCCTCGTGGCGCTCACGCACATTCAAGGAGACAGGGATGACTTTCAATTTCGCCGCCTTGCTGACGGCCGTCGCGCTCATCGGCGCGCCGGCGGCCGCAGCGCCTCCGACCGCCTCGCCGCTGGTGGGCGAGTGGACGCTGGACGTCGCGACCTTGCCGATGCCGCCCGATGCACGGCCCCAGCGCGTCGCGCTGGCCTTCCGCGACGCGCCCGACGGCAAGTGGTCGACGAAGGTCGAGATCGTCGATGCCAAGGGGACGCGCCTGCATTCGGCGTCGACGGTGGCGCTGGACGGGACACCGGGCCGAGCGACGGGGACCTATTGGGTGGACGTGATCGCCGCCAAGATGCCGGCGCCGAACGTGCTGGTGATGCAGTTCGTCTACGAAGGGATTCCGCGGTCGACGCGGGTCTATTCGGTCAGCGCCGACGGCGCGGTGCTGACGGAGACGGAGGTCTATTTCAGGGATGGCGCGCCGGTGCTGCGGACGGCGCATTTCACGCGGGAGAAGGGTAAGAACTGACCCCTGGCGCGGGCGGTCCGGCCGCCCCGCGCCTGGCCGCATCCTCGGCCTTTTCACCCGTCCGTCGCCGGCCCTGGGCCGATGGCGGCGTGGTCGTCCGATTCCCAGAATCGATCCGGGAATCGATGGCGGGCCCTCGGCGCCGCATCGCTCTCGCCACCGCCGCGGGCTGCGCGGCTCATTCCTCGAGGATCGACCATGATGAATCAAGCCACCCTGCTCAGCCACCGCGATGACGGAGACTGGAAGGACTATCACAAGCTCCTGAGAAAGTTCTATCAGGAGGTGTCGGACCAGCGTCGGACGCAGTACCAGCAGGCCTACACCGCCGCGTTTCTCACCCGGCATGCGGTGGAAGGCACCGTGACCAAGCAGAAGGCGCTGGACGTCGCGCGCGTGCGCTCCAACGACGGCACCCGTGATTTCGAGTCGACCATCGTCACGCCGGATCTCCTGGCCGCGGTAGTCCTGGAAGTGAACAGCCGATTCATCGCCGGACACGGCGCGGCGTTTCAAACCTATCAATTGCGCGAAGCCTCGGGCCAACTGATTCACGTCAGTTGCAAAGCCAACCAGGGCTTCCTGGTGCGACAGGGCAAGGGCTCGTTCAATGTCGGATTGAATGAGAACGGCATCATCAATCACCTGGAGGCGAGCAGCTACGACAACCTGTGACCGCGACGGCCGGCCATCCATGCCGGCGCGCCCGCGGACATGAGCCCGCGGGCGCGGTGACGCGCGGTACCGCACTGGCGATCGGTCGGGGATTCCCACCGCGACGCCCACCCCCCCCGTTTTTCACCTGCCCGATCTCGGCTTCGTGCCGATGGCCCGGGAGGACGTCCACCCGCAGCATGGCCTTTTCGTCACGGAGATTGCCCATGTCCCACGTCCTGCCCGCGTCGCCGCCCGACGGCGATCATTTCCGTCCCTCCGAATACACCGCGGCGTTGCTGCGTCAGGTCAGGCTGCGCGCGCCATGGCACGGGCGCGTGCTGGAGATGGGCAGCGGCAGCGGCGTGGTGCTGGCCGCGCTGGCCGTCTCCGGCGCGCGGCAGATCGTGGGCGTCGACATCGAGCCGGAAGCGGTGCGTCGCACCCGTGCCCTGCTGGAAGCGCTGCCCATGGTGCCGTCCATCGTGCATTGCGGCGATCTCTGGGAGCCGCTCGCCGGCGAGCTGTTCGATCTGGTCGTGTTCAATCCGCCGCAGTTGCCGGTGCGGCATGACACGGGCGACGTGACCGGTACGGCCGGTGCTGCCGGTGCGATCAGGCTGCGCTCCTGGAGCGATGGCGGCGCCTTGGGCCGCGACGTGCTGGACCGCTTCATCGCCGGTCTGCCGGGTCACCTGGCGCCGGATGCGCTGGCGTTGATCACGCACAGCAGTTTCATGTCCCTGGAGGAGACCTTGCGCCAGCTGGAGATCCGGTCCCTGCGCGCCGAGGTGGTGGAGACGGTGACCGTGCCGATGTCCGACGCCAAGCTGCGCCAGTTGCCGCCCGGCTGGCTCGAGCAGCAGTCGCGTCAGTCCGTGTATCGCATCGGACCTTACGTGTTCTGCGATTTCCATGTGCTGGAGATCCGGCATGCTGCCGCCACGCCGATTCAGTGACGTGGCGAGCGATCTGGCGCGGGCGATGCGTGTCGCGGCGCAGATGCTCGGGATGGTGGTGATGATGACTGTCGCCATCCCGGCCGGACCGGCGACCGCGGCGACGACCGCATCGGCCGTGGAGCCCGGCCGGCGGTCGCCACAGTCGCCGCGCGCCTGCGCGCTCTCGCCCGACGCGCTGGCGCGCGTTCAATGCCGCGGCGAACTGCGCGTGGGCATTCGCGCGGACTATCCGCCGTTCGGCCAGACCACGCCCGCCGGTCCGCAGGGCTTCGAGCCCGCGCTCGCGCGGCGTCTGACGGCGCGGCTGGGCGTGGTCCCGCGCTTCGTGGAGGTCAGCGCCGCGGACCGGATGGTGGCCCTGGGCGAGGGGAGGGTGGACGTGCTGGTCGCCACCACGGGTCACACTGTCCAACGCGATGCGCAGGCCCTTTTTGTGCGTCCGCACTACTACCAGTCGAACACGGTCGTCGTCGGCCCCCGGAGCCTGCGGCTGGAGAAGGGCGACGGCCTGCCCGCGCTGTTCGGCCGCACCGTCTGCGTGACCATCGGCAATTCGACCAACGCCGAGCTGGCCGTGCGCGGAGGCCGGCTGATGCTGTTCGCCAGCGCCAGGCAGTTGGTGGAGCAGGTCCGCAACGGTGCCTGCGCGCTGGCGGCGCATGACGACAGCCTGTTGCTCCCCCTGCTGCCGGCCGGACATGAGGTGAAAGCGTCGTTCGCGCCGCTACCCTGGGGTGTCGTCGTGCCGCTGGATGGCGCGTCGATGGCGCGCGTGTTCAGCCAGGCGCTGCGCCGCGATCATGCGGACGGCACGCTGGTGCGCCTGGCCGAGACCCACGGCGTGGACGCCCGCTGGCTGCGGGAGCAACAGCGGCGCTGGTCCTCGTGGCCTTGCGACCAGCCGGGCGAGCTCGCGGCGCGCGAGACGACCGACGGCCCCGATGCCGGCGATACGCAGGGCTGCTTCGATCCGCCCCGGGACAGCCAGCTCGCCGCGACGCCGATCGCGGAAACCGTCGATCGTATGGAACGCTGGCTGCGCGAACGCTGGGGACTGGAGCTCACGCTGGCCATGCTCAAGACGCAGGTGGCCCTGCGGCTGTTCCTGGAGGGCGTGTCGATGTCGGTGGCGCTGGTGCTGGGCGCGGTGCTCGCCACCGGCGTGCTGGCGCTGGCCTTCGGCGCGGCGCTCACGGCTCGCGGACGGTGGCTGCGCTGGCCCGCACGGGGAGCGCTGGCCGCGGTGCAGTCGACGCCGCTGGTGCTGCACATGTCCGTGGCCGGCCTGCTGCTGAGCAGCGCCGGGCTGGCGACCATGGGCATGGTCTGGCTGGTCGCCGTGGCGGTGCTGGGACTGTTCAACGGCAGCCACGCGGGACAGGCGCTGGCCGAGTCCCGCATCTGCCTGAGCGCCGCCGGAGAGCCCTCGGGGCTGCTCGCGGCGGGACTGCACGCGCGCGCGCAGTTGATCGCATTCGCCGCCAATGCGACGCGCGGGACGCCGGCGGCCTCGCTGATCGGCGTGCCCGAGTTGCTGGCGGCGCAGACGGACATCGCGTCCTTCTCCAGCGAATCGTCGACGACTTTCGTCGTGCTGCTGGTCGTCTACGTGGCACTGGTCGCTGGCGTGATGGCCCTGCTGCATCGACTGGAACGTCGATTGCGGACCCTGGACGCGCGGCCATGACGACCGAGCTGCTGCAGACGCTGCCAGTCTTCGCGCCGCTCTTCCTGCGCGGACTGCTCGTCAACCTGACCCTGGCCGCCCAGGCGTTGATGCTCGGCCTGCCGGTCGGATGGATGCTGGGCGGGCTGTGCCGCCTGCGCCAGCCGGCCTTGCGGCGCTCCGCGGGGTCGATCGCGCGGCTCCTGGTCGCGCTGATGCGCGCCGCGCCGGCCTTCGTCGTGATGCATGTCCTGCTGCATGCGCGGCCCGCGCGCTGGGCGATCTCGGCCGAGCAGGCGGTGGTGCTGTCGCTGGCGGCGTTTGCCGCCGCGTACGTGGCGGATCAACTGCGCACGCGGCCGTCCCGGTCGAGCGCGCGTCGGCGCGGGAATGCCCGGCTGTTCCTGACCGGCCTGGTCCGGGTCTATGTGGTGATGGTGCTCTCCAGCGGCTTCGGGGCCGCCATCGGCGTGACCGACGCGACGGCGGTCACGCTGCGCGCGCTGGCCCAACTGTCCACGACATCGGATCGTCTCTGGCTGATCGGCGGCGTCGTGCTGGTGTTTTTCCTGCTGCGCCAGGGGATCCATGGGCTCATCGGCCTGATCGCCCGGCTGCCGGCGCGACCCGCGCGGGACGCGCTGCCGGAGTGAGCGGCACCGGCGGCTCGCGGTCGCCTCAGCGCCCGTCGGCGACGACGTGGGGGCGTAGCCGTTCCAGCCGAGCCAGGGCCTCCTGCTCATGGCCGCGTCGCAGGATGATGGGCTCCGCCACCCGGAACACCAACCGGCCCAGTCGCCCGGGTCGGCCGTGCCGGCGCACCCGCCGCTGCGCCCAGGCCAGGGCCTGCAGCAGCACGGCCAGCACCACCGTGTCGATGAACGCGCTCAGCGACCGCATCGTGCCGAGGACCGACACCAGCGTCAGCAACACCAGCGTCGGGCCCCAGTAGGCATCGACCAGTCCCGCGGCAGCGCTCGGCAGGTGGGAATACAGCCAGGGCGTGCCGTCGCGGCTCCATTCCTGCGCCAGCGGATGCAGCGCCAGCCCCGCGCTCGTCTGGCGCGGAAACTCGCCCGCCTCCGAGACCAGCGTCTGGCCCTTGTGCACCACGTTCATCGCATGCAGCAGCGCATAGAGCACGGCCGGGTGGATGTCCGCCTGCACGATCACGTTCACCGCGGCGCCGATCATCGCGACGTCGTGCGGCGGCTGGGGGCGCTGCAGGTCGAAGGCGCCGCGCACCAGCGTGGCCGGCTTCAGGTAGTCGACGTGACGTGAGATGCCGGGCGCGTCGCCGACGGACACGAGGACCAGGCCGGGGTCGGCGGCCAGTCGGCGGACCAGCGCGTTGTTCGGTGCCAGCATGAAGAAGCCGGCGTCGTGTTCGCCGCGCTGCAAAGCCGCGGCCGCCTCGGCGATCGGTTTGAAGGAGAAGGTCGCATTCGCGCTGGACACGGCATACCGTCCCAGCACGTCGCGCGCGGCCTGCGCGGTGATGCTGGCGTCCGGGGGCATCACCAGGCGGCGACCCGCCAGGCCGGCAAGTGTCGGCGGCGCCTCGATGCCGCGGCGCAGGAACAGGAACAGCGGCTGCAGCTCCACCACGCCCGCGGACAGCACCTGCGGATGCCGCAGGACATGCACGCGCTGCGCGCTGAAACCGATCTGCACGCCGCTGGCCTCGTCGTTCACGCGGTCGATGATGCGCAGGCTCTCGTCCTGGTTTCGCACCTCGACCTGAAAGCCATGCGCACGCAACTGCTCGGCGTACTGCCGGGCATGCACGTCGAACGATCCGCCGACCGGACCGGCCTGGATCACCACCGGCTCCGGCGGCAGCGCCTGTCGCAGGCTGCCCGCCGTCAGCCACCACAGCAGGGCCAGCCCCAACAACACCCACCAGCTTGTCTTCGACATCGTCAGCTCCCTCGATCGCCGTCGTGGCGCGTCGCCGATGATGGGCGCGCGAGGCAGGCCGTTCGACAGGCCTCGGGTCGCGAGGCGTGCGGTCTCGGATATCGCGCCGTTGGGACTCGGACTTCGCCGCCATACCCTGGCACGGCGGGACCGGCCCTCTGTAAGCTCTTACATGTCGATCGCGGGACCCCGCCCGCTAGCATCGCCGGCTCGTCGACGGGCGAACGGCCCGCGTCGCGTGCCGATGCCGTCGTGTCCGCACGAGGTTCGCGCGAGGTTCGTGCTCTTCACGGAAAGTCATGCCGCATCGATTGACGCTGCTCACGGCGCGTGAGCGCCAGGTATTGAGGCTGGTGGCGGCGGGATTGCCATCCTCGGCCATCGCGGGCGAGCTGATGCTCAGCGTCCATACCGTGCGTGTTCATCGTGTCAATCTGCTGAGGAAACTGCAGGTCCGCAACTCGGCGGAGATGATGCTCATCCTTCATGCTGCGGAAGCGCGCGCACGGAACGACGCCGACGACCTCCTCCCAAACGCCCGCCGCCGCTGACCGTCCGGGAGCGGCAGGTGATGCATGCGCTGGCGCTGGGCCGCACCAGCAAGCAGATCGCGCGCGCCCTCGGCGTGAGCGACCAGACCGTGCGCAAGCATCGCGAGAACCTCATGCGCAAGTTCAATGTGCATTCCGCCATCCAGCTGATCGCGCTGAGCCGCGGCATGGACCCGGACCCGGACCCGGACCCGGACCAGTCCAAGGGCCTCGGTGCCGGACGCGGCGCGGGCAGGGGCGTGCCCGAGCCGAATCTCGGCAACTGACCTACGGCATCTGCGGTATTGGCGCGATTGCGGCGTCTCCCCATCATGACGCTCAATCAGCGACGGCCCTCGAAGCAAGGGCCGAGAACAGGGAGAAACGATGCGAACACGAGTGATGGTGATAGCCCGCCACCAGCTGTTGAGGGAAGGTCTGGTCTCGCTGCTGCGTGGCCATGCCGACCTGGAACTGGTCGCGCAATCCGGCGATGGACAGGAAGGCGCCCGACTGGCGTCCGAACTGCGGCCCGAGGTGGTGCTGATGGACATGGAGCTGCCAGGTCTGAACTGCGTGGATGCGACCCATCGCCTCCTGGGCGGGTCGCCGTCCAGCCGCGTGCTGTGCCTGGCGGGCGGCGAGCCGCCGCACCGCATGCGGGCGGCGCTGGATGCAGGCGCGCGCGGCATCCTGGCCAAGGACAGCAGCGCCGATGAGTTGCAGCGCGCGATCGCGGCGCTGACGCGGCGGCAGTTCTACTTCAGTCCGGCGCTGACGGAGGCGGCGATGCTGGCCTGTCGCGAGCCGGTGGCGGCGCAGGTCAGTGCCTTCGTGCGGCTGACGCCGAAGGAGCGCGAGATCGTCCAGTTGCTGGCGGAGGGCTTCACCACCAAGCAGATTGCCGCGCAACTGGACGTGAGCCACAAGACGGTCGCGTCCCATCGGGAACACGCCGTCGCCAAGCTGGGCCTGCGCGGCGTGGCCGACCTCACGCGTTATGCGATCCGGGAAGGGCTGGCCCAGCCGTGACGCCGGGCTGGTCCAGCAGCCGGTCCAGCAGGGCGCTGAGGCGCTGGTGCGAGGCTTCGTCCACGCCGGCCTGGCTGAGCTGGTCGCGCAGCAGTACCAGTTGCTGGGCCAGCTCCAGCTTGGACTGGGTGACGGACTGCCGCGCATCGGCGCGCGACTGGTCGCGCACCGCGTCCACCTGGTTGCGGCGGTCGCCGTCGAAGATGGATTCCACCGTGTCCACCAGCCGCTGCAGCACGCGATGGACCAACCGCGCCGAGAAGCCGCCCAGCAGCGCCAGCAGCGGTTTCTCGACCGTGGGATTGTGGTTCGGACCCTCGATGGGCACCAGCATCGCCAGCATCAGGCCGGCGACGATGCCGAGTCCGATGCGCACCCAGTACGAGGCATCGAAGAGCGGATCGTAGTTGGCGCGCGAGACATAGGTCTGTGCCGTGAACAGCGCCTGGAAGGTGCTGCCCAGGCCGGCCGCCGTCAGCAGGAAGGTGGTGATGGCGAGCTGTTGCCAGCCGGACAGCTCGAACAGGCCGGCCGAGATGGCGGCGCTGTTCACCAGCGGCGAGAGGCTGACGAGCATGAAGCCGCCCAGGCAGAAGAAGGCAGCCAGCGTGAGGCGTCGCACGTTGCTGAGCGGTCCCAGCACCGACGCGCGCGTGGCGGACATCTGCAACAGCCGCAGCGTGCCGGGCCGCGCCGGCGCCACCAGGCGCGCCAGGTCGGCATGGAGCATGGCCAGCGCGGCCAGGTCGTTGCCGGTGGTGGGGTCGTCGTCCAGGGCCAGCACCATGGCCTGAGACATGCTGGACGGCATGGCCAGGCCGTTCGCCAGCACATGCCGCAGCATCGCCTGGATCTCGGCGTGCAACTGCTCCGTGAGCAGCGCGGCGCCCAGCGCGGTGGCATCCGTGGAAAGCGCGGTGCCTGTGTTGCCGTTGGACATGGCGTCCTCCGCAGTGATTCGACGAGGGGAGGCCGATGCGCCTATCAGGCGACACATCGGGGCGCCGTCAGCGCGACGATGGCGCCTGCAGCTCGATGAGCTCCGGGACGCGCTCGCTCGCGTCCTTGGGCGCGACATCCTTGAACAGATAGGACGGCGCGCCGCCGCGCCCCGAGTCGCGCAGCACCGAGATCGACTGGAAGAGCCGCCGGTCGCAGTAGGGCGCCATGCCGTTCACCCCGTTCTTCAACGGCACGATCGTGTATCGATGCCCGCCGTCCGGCGTGAAGCTCACATGCCTGAGCCCCAGCTTGCAGGACGCGGGTGGACCGAAGCCGAGCTCGGATTCGCCGCTGCCGCGCAGGTCCAGGGTCAACGCGACCTTCTGCGTGGTGTCTGAACGCGTGAAATCGATCAGCCCGGTCAGCACCGCGCGGGGAGGGGCCGCGTCCAGTTGAGCGGCGGGGTCCCCGACGCGCGAGCTCGAGTGAGACGGGGGCGATCCGATCGCGTGGATGTCCCGCGGCGTCAGGGCGGCGCCCAGCAGCGCGATGGCGACGGTGACGGGATAGAAGGCCGAGCGCGGACGCCGGTCGAGCCGATGGAGGAGCGAGTGGTCGGGCGGATGACCGACGAACGCGCGGGCGATGAAACGGAAGGGACGCATGCTGAATCTCCCGGGCTGTCGTGCAGCCGACGTGGACGAAAGAGGAGGCGGATGCCGCCGTCTCCGGCGGAGTCCGCGATCGTCAGGTTTGGAAGGAGGGTGGGGCGGGCGGCGGCATGGGCGGCGGCTTGCGGGCGAAGCCGACGTGGTAGGCGATCCACTGCAGCACCACCTGATGCTCGCCGATCCGCACCAGCGTGAAGCTGCGCTCCACCGCCAGCAGCGTGCCGGCGGGCTGGCAGGTCAGGCAGTGGTTCAGTTCCGCCATCCGGGCCTCGGTTTCCTCCCGGGTGCAAAGCCGGGCGGGGTTCTCGCTGCCCACGACGATGCGCTTGACGTGCCGCACATTGCTGAGTTCGACCATGGCCGCCGCCCTCCCCGAACTCAGGCCGGCTGGGCGACGGGCGCGGCCACCGGCGTCGCGCCGGCGGACGTGCTGCTGTTCGTCACCTGCTTGGGTCCGGAGATCGAGCGCGGCGCCACCGCCGTCTGCAGGATGTCCATCACCCGCGACAGGCCTTCCGGCATGCCACCGTCGGCGGCGTGCACCTCGACGTGGTACTTGGCGGAGTTGTCCGAGCTGCGGGTGTTCTCCTGATGGCTGGAGATGGAGCCGCTCACCTCCACCGAAGCCTTGAAGGGGCCGAAGCCGCCGCTGGCACTGGCCTTGACGGTACCGGACTTGCTGCCGCCTTCCTTGGCGCTGAAGGCGGACTTGACCTCCATGTCGAATGTGATGTCCACGGTGGTGATGCTCAGGTTGGGGATCTTGACGATGGCGAGCAACGGCACGCTGAGCTCGACCTCCTCCTCGTAGAAAGTGCCGCCGGGCGTGGAGGGCCCTGCGCCTTCGGCGGGACGCCGGAAGCTGAAGGTGACCTGGCGGGTGGCGGTGGGGACGCCGTTCTCGTCCTGCAGGAAACCGACGGTCTGGATGAAGTTCGCCGTGGCCTGGGCCAGTCGAATCTGCGCGTCGCAGGCGGCCGTCAAGGGCGCGCCGATCAATTCGCCCATGGGCAGTCCCTTGAACTGCTCGGCGATGTTCACAAGTTCAGCCATTGATCACTCCTTGAATGGCAAGAGGAAATGAAAAGAAAGGACAAAGGGAAAGTCGGAATCACCCGGCGTCGTTCCCTGGCGGCGCCGGCATCGGCGCAGGCTCCGCCGATCCTTCGGGTCGATCGGCCGCGCGGGCCGGTCGGCCATCACGTCATGGGGGGCAGGGTGCTGAAGACGCCCTGGACTTGCGTCAACTGGTTGACCAGCCGGGCGTGGCCGTCGGTGGGTTCGGTGCCTTCCACGCGCAGCACCACGTGGGCGGTGCTGCGCCGGCCCACCAGGGGGCCGCGCGTGTGGACCTGCACGCTCTTGCGGATGCCGCCCGCCACGCCCTGCCAGGCACTACCGGTGGGCGTGGCCTCGGCATCGGGGGGCGCGTCGTCGGCGATGGCGCCCAAGTCCACGTCGAAGCGGATCTCCACGTCCTTGATCTTCAGCGCGTTGCTCGGCACCAGCGACAGCAGCGGCGCGCGATAGAGGTCCTCGCTGCCTTCGGGCGCATCGGGCCGGACGGAGGGCAGCCGGATCAGGACGGTGCGAGGGCGGTTGTCGTCGTCGAAGTACTGCGCGAGCTTGGTGATCTGGTGCTGCTCGATCCGGTCCTGGGCGTCGATGACGGCACCGGCCAGCGCCTCGATGAGGTCTTTCAGTTGGACTCGGCTGCTCATGGTCAAAGCACCGGAAAGCAGTCAACGCGATTGAGCCAACCCTTGAGGTACTTCTGCAGCACCGGGCGGGTCTTCACGAGGCGCTCGTAGTACTCGATGCGCCGCCGGCGCAGTCCTCGATAGGTTTCGACCAGATCGGAGCGCAGCAGCGCGGTGGCGGTGGAGGCGCCGAACTGGCCGTCCTCGTCCAGCGGCGGTTGCGTGCCGGTGGCGTTGAGCTGGCGCTGCAGCTCGCGAATCGCGTTGCCGCCGGCGTTGACGTAGAAGTCGACCAGCAGCTCCGCCAGTGCCTGCAGCGGAATGCTGTCGGCCTTGAGCGCGTCCCAGTAGTGGAGCTTGTAGAGCTGGCCGGCATGCTCCCGGGTCAATCGCTTCAGCGCGTCGACGCTGGTGTCGGTCAGCCCGAGCTTCGGGCCGTGCGCCTGGAAGGTCTTGAGCGTGATGCCCATGTTGGTGGCGCCGCCGGGGTCTTGCGGGTCATCAACGAAACCGCCCTCGAAGCGCAGCAAAGTCGGCAGGTAGTCGGCGAAGTTGGCCATGACGCAGATCCTTGTGGGGCTGGGATGGCGTCATGGTCGAAGCGGGCTGCGATTGGCGGCAGCGGTGGGATGCCGGGATCGGGGAGGCCAATGTCGGGGGTTGGGCTCGGCTTGGGCGAGTGATGCGGGACTCGTGTTTGTAGAGTCACATAATGCACAGTCTGATACAGACTGGAAATGTAAGTCATTGATCCAGAAACGAAAAAGGCGCCCGGGGTGGCGCCTTTTGGCTGATCGGAGGAGGGGTCAGGAATCGAGGCGCCGCAGTTGCGCGGACCAGAATTCGCGCTCCTCTTCCGTGCGTGCCCGAGCAACGTTCAAGGCGAAGACGGCCACAGCCGGGTCGACGCCCGCAACCTCTGCAAGCCGCATGGCTACGGGGCTTTCGGGGATCGAGAGGCCCTTGCGATAGTTGTACATCGCGTTCGGATTGATGCCCACCAGCTTGGCGACGCGGTAATCGGTCACGTTTCCTGCGCGCTCTCGCGCCAGATCAAGCAATTCGTTCGTCGACAGCATGGAACCCCCCGGTTCGTGGCCTTGTTGCTACAGGTCGCGACTCTATCCCGACTATCCCAAGCGGGGAATATCGAAGGCAACTTGGTACTACCAGGATCCTTGAGATACCGTGCGCTCCGCAGACCGGGTTCCTTGAAACATCCCCCGGTTCCTCCCCGGTCTGCCCCGCAAGGGTCTGTGCTCCGGGTCGTCCTTGAATGGTCACGAGAGCGAGCACAGGCCCTTGGGGCTGGGGGTAAAGCGAACCAGGGGGTTCCATGCTTCAGCTGTCTTCCGTTTCCAAAGAGGGCGTCCATGTCCGCATGTCGACGTCGTTCTCGCCGGCCCACCGTGAGGTGTTCAAGGGCCGCGCTCACCTGACGATCCAGACGGGCGACTGCTGCCTGGACACCTATCCGACCGCCGGCGACATGCGCGCCCTCGCTGCGGAGTTGAACGCCGCCGCTGATCGCGTCGAAGCCGACGTGGAGGGCTGAGCCATGAATCAGGAACTCATCGTGCGGCTGCACATGGCCGTCAAGGCGGTGCGGCTCATCGCCGAGGGCATCGCCTGGGGCGCCCTGGCGGCCCTGGCGATCATGTGCCTGATCCTCGTGAGCACGGCTCTCGGCCAAGCGCACGCCGCGCAGCCGCCCGCGCCCGGCATGTTCTGTACGTATACGAAGCAGGTCGACCCCGGCCGCGACACGCCCCGTACGTATACGGTCGAGGTCGTCGCCCACTTTGAGCGATCCGAGGACGCGAACGGCCAACCCTGGCTGTGGGTCAAGCGTCCCGGGCAAGCGCGCTTTCAGTCCGTCCTCGCGACAGCTGCCGACCTGTCGGAGTGCCAGCGATGAGCGGCCGCGTCGAGCAGCTGCTGAACCAACTGGCCGACGAAGCCAAAGGAATCCGCAGTCAAGCCGAGGAGCGCGTCGAGGCTGACGCCATTGTCAATTTTGCGGCCGGAATGGAACGCGTCATCGGTGCGGTCCGCTCCGCTTTGGCCGCCGAGAGCAGCGCTGCGGACCCTGTTCGCGAAGACCTCGCGAAGCAGTTGGAAGAGGCGCTGACGTGCATGGTCCGGCTTGAGGGGAGCCTGAATCAGCTGGGTTGCCCCGGCGAAGCTGAGCGCCTCGCGGCGATTGGCTTCCGCATCTGGCGCGTGATGCGCGCCCTCGGGGGTGTGCGATGAGCGGCAAGCCCGTGACCGTTCGGCGCGAGTTGCGCCGCGACAAGGCCGAGTGCCCGAACCTGCCCAAGGGCCAAAGGTGCGCGGTCTGCGGGGGCACGTACATCTGTCTACGCTCCGACCTGCCGAAGGCCGGCAAGTCGTCGAAGGCACCGGAGGGGGACAAGCGATGAGCGGACCACTTCCCCAGGCCCTGGCGAGTGCCGCGAGCGCACACGCCCTGCGCGCCCAGGCTGACAAAGAGGGGATCACCATCGGCCGGCTGGTGCAGCGCCTCGCGATGCCCCGGCTCGTCAAGCGCCCCGCCGACGTGGAGCGCGCCGCCGAGAGCCTGCCGGGCCGGACGTGGCGCGAAATGAGCATTCGCACCCGCACGGTGCTGGTCATGCTCGCCAGCGCCCACGACGGAGACGCGCGCGCGTACGCCTCCCGGGCCTGGGAGGCCCTGGCGCCTGCGGATCAGGTGTCCATGGCCGCGTGCGCCCGGGAACTCGGCCGCGACCTGAGCGGCGCCCGCTGCCTGTACTGACCCGATGAGCCTCGCCCAGGGCCTCGCGGGCCTCGCCTCGCCGCATCTGTACGACCTGCCGGCCGCCGACTGGGAGACGCCCAGCGAGCGCCGGCAGCGCCGCGAGGCCGAGGAACGGGCCATGATCGACGGCATGCGCTGGAGCGCCGTGCGCGAGATCGCAGATGCCGGCCATGCCCGCGTCACTGCTCCGATCGATCCACACGCTCCCGACCGCGCCCTGTGCGACCTCGCGCGCCGGCGCGCCGACTTCATGCTGGACGCGATCAGCACCGCCGGGGTGGTCATCACTCGCGAGTGGCTGAATGAATGGCTGGTGCAGCTGGAAGCGCGCCCGTTCGACCCGTACGCCCCGAACGGCGGCCCGGTTGAGGATCAGCTTGCCGGCATGGTCAAGCGCGCCTCCTGCGCGCACTGGTGGCGTCGGCAGGTGCGCCGCGCGGCCGTACGTAAGCGGGAGGCCCAGGCGCAGGCCCGGGGCTTGATCTCCGTACGTACGAGCCAGCCCTACGTAACGGACGAAACGCTACAGCGCCGGGCGAAGCGGCAAGCCAGCAACCGGGCCATCCTCGAAAACACAGAGATCGAGTCGCCGGACGGTGAGGTCATCAACCTGTGGGCGGCGGTCGACGCCAGCACGGCCAACAAGGCGGTTCGGCGCGGCGAACTCATGACGCGAATTCGCGGCTGCGACGAGTGGGCGCAGGCCCGGGGCCTCGCCGGCGTGTTCACGACGAACACCCTCCCGAGCCGCTTCCATGCCCAGCGGTTCAAGGGCGGCCAGAATCCGGCCTGGGACGGCAGCACGCCGCGCGACGGCCAACGCTGGCTGTGCAAGACCTGGGCGCGTGTCCGGGCGGCCTTGCACCGCGAGCGCATCGGCGTCTTCGGGTTCCGCATCGCCGAGCCCCATCACGACGGGTGCCCGCATTGGCACATGCTGCTCTGGGCCGAGCCCGAGAAGCTCGAGAAGTTGCAGGCGGTCATGCGGGCGCACTGGCTCAAGGACGCCGGCGACGAACCGGGCGCGGCGAATCACCGCGTCAAGTTCGAGCGCCTGGACCCGAAGAAGGGCAGCGCGGCGGCCTACGTGTCCAAGTACATCGCGAAGAACATCGACGACGCCGGCGCGGTCGGCGCCGAGGGGCACCGCGACGACCGCGACGGCGAGCAACTGGAGATCGTCGAGGGCGGCAACAAGGCGGCCCGCGTCGAGGCCTGGGCCGGCGAGTGGGGAATCCGGCAGTTCCAGGCCATCGGCCAGCCGCCGGTGACGGTGTGGCGCGAACTGCGCCGCGTCGAGGCGCAGGCTGTCGAGGGTATGTCGCACCGCGTCAGGACCGCCCACGAGGCGGTGAACCGAGACGGCGAGCGCCGGGCCTGCTGGCGCGCGTACATGGACGCCCAGGGCGGCGCCATGGTGGGCCGCGACTACGGCGTCCGGGTCATCGAGGAAACCGAGGGCAGGGAAGGGCGCTACGGCATGACGTATCTGCCGCGGCCTGTGGGGGTGTTCGACGCTGAGCGCCCGCAAGTCCTGGCACCGAGCAACCGGAAGCAGTGGCGCCCGAAGGGCACCTGGGGCGCCGATGAGCGCCAGCATGCGCGCAAGGGCCTGAGCGGCTGGGCGCGCGACACGTATTTGCGTCTTTGGGCAAGGTCGGCGCAGCCGGCCGCGCAGCCTTGGACCCGTGTCATTAACTGTACGCGTCGAGCCGGCGCGGCGGATCTGATCGCCCGCATGGACGCGTGGCAGAAACCGAGCATCGAGGGGCCGGGGGGCCATCTGGACTCAACATCATGGGCGAATCTGCCAACACCCCCCGCACCGTCACCGAACTCGCCGCCGTCTTGGTCAACGCGGCTCGAAGCGCTCCGTTCTTTCCGGCCGGACTGCGCGACAACCTGACCGCCGCCGCCGAGTTCGCCTCGGCCATGGCGGATCGCGTCGCTGACTACGACGCCGCCGTGAACAGCCTGACCCAGGCCAACGTGCAGCTGAACGTCGCCGTTCAGGGTCTGCTCGCTCAGAACGCCCGGGCGGAAAGCGATTTCGCGGAACTGCTGGTCAAGCTGACCGAGATCGAAGCCCGCTTGCCGGAAGCCTGAGCTATGGCGGCGCGCGAAACCATCCGCGTCGTCGTCTGCCCGCTGTGCGGCGGCGGCGCGGACATGCGACTGTCGGGGAACGGGCTGGCCTATCTCGCAATGGACTGCTGCAAGGCGCAGCTATTCACGCGAGGGCCCGAGAGCGATGAGCTATGCCGCGACCTGCCGGACGTTCCGGCCCAGCCGCTGCCGGCGCCGCCGCCGCAAATCGCTCCGGTCGCGGCCTTGCAGCTGCCCCCCGCTCCGGCGACCACCCCTCCCATTCCCAAGGCACCAGCACCAGCACCCGCGCCGGCCAAGCCGCGCATGGGCTGGGGCGCCTTCCCCAACGCATGAGCACCGAAGACACCCAACAGCCGGCCGACGCGCCGGCACCCGACACCGGGGGCGCCGCCGGCGGCCCGGATCTGTCGCATCTGCTCGCCGAGGTCGACCAGGGCGAGGCCGCGACCACCCAGGCGCAGGCCCAGGCCGATCAGCAGATTGCCGCCGAGCAGGTGGGCGAGGCTCGCGTCCAGTTGCGCGCCGCGCTGAGCATGCTCAAGCTGATCGCGGCGACGAAGTTCCGCTGGTGGCCGGAGTTCGACGACTGTTGGTCCGACGCCCAGCTGGACGCCATCGCCGACGCCGGCGCCCAGGTGATGCAGCTGCACGGCCTGACCATGGGCGAGATCATGACGCGGTGGGGTCCGTACATCGCGCTCGCCGGCGCCGTGGGCATGCCGTCGCTCGCCACGTACGCCGCGATTCAGGAACGCCGCGAGCAGCTGGCCGCGCAGGTCCGCCGCCCGGTCATGGCGCCCCCGCCGGCGCCGCCCAGCAGCGCGCAGGAGGGCGTCCGCCTATGAGCGTGAAGAACGAACCCAGCATCGAGGCGTACATCGGCGCCACGGGCAGCGGCAAGGGCGTGAGCCTGAAGCGCCGGCTCAAGGCGCTCAAGGGCGGGCGGCTGCTGATCTGGGACCCACGCAACGAGTACAGCGACTTCGCGCCGGCGGTCGACAGCTTGCGCGCGCTCGTGCAGGCCTTCCACCAGCGCGCCGGCCCGGTGAAGGCGCGCTACGTCGCCAACGATCACCAGCCGCTGGCCGAGCAGTTCGACTTCGTGTGCCGGCTGGCCTTCGCGGCTGGGAATCTCGTGTTCCTGGCCGAGGAACTGACCGACGTGACGAAGCCCAGCTGGGCGCCGCCGGCGTGGCGCAAGATCATCACGCAGGGTCGGCATCAAGGCCTCGTGGTGCTGGGCGCGGCGCAGCGGCCGGCGCTTATCGACAAGTCGTTCTTAGGCGGCTGCACGTACATCCGCTGTTTCACGCTGCGCTATGACGATGACCGCCGCGCGATGGCGAAAGCCCTCGATGTGAGCCAGGATCGCGTCGACGCGCTGCGCACGATCAAGGACGACAGGGGGACCGTGATCGGCTACCTCGAACGCGACTTCAGGCACGACGACGAAGCCAAGCCGGGGAATATCCGGCTCAAGGCGTCTACGTAACGTTGGAGCCCCCTTGCGGGGGCGCCTGCGCGCATCGCCTAATGCCGCCTGCATCCTCTGCAACCCTCGAAAGGACCGTGATGGTTTCCCAAGTCAAGAACGCTGCCATGACCACCGGTCTGGTGCTGCTGACGATCTTCATCCTGCGCAAGGTTCCCGGCGCCAAGGATCTGGTCGACACGGCCCTGAACGGCTAAGCGACCCGCGCAGCAACCGCAGCGGCGCCGGTGACGCGCCGCATCCAACGTCAAGGGGCCGGGGGGCACGATGACAAGTGATCTATCTCCGTCTCCCTCCCTTCAACCCCGTCGCCAACGGCGTCCGCTCCACGATCCAGATCCCGCGCTACGACATGACGCTGGGTCGCGTGCTGCTGCGCTTCAAGGGCACGAACTCGATCACCAAGGCCACGATCAGCGAGATCGTCGTCAAGATCGGCCCGCGCGTCGTCTTCGGCCCGATCAGCGGCGCTGAACTGGACGCGATCAACAAGTACAAGGGCATCTTCGACGCGGCCGACGCCCTGAGCATCGACCTCACCGAGCGCGACGGCCTGAACGTCCTGGCGAAGGAAATCGGCGGCATCGACATCCCGGCCCTCGGCGGCCAGGATGTCTTCATCGAGGTCACCAACACGGCCGCCTCCGGCACGCCCGCGCTCTATGCGGTGGGTGGCTTCACCTCGCTGCAGTTCGATCCCAAGAACCCGTCGCCGGACGGTCAGCTGATCAAGAAGATCCTCTCCATCCAGGTCCCGACCAGCGGCGGCACCATGGTGACGTGGACGCCGCAGTTCAAGGGCGCGCTCGTGCAGCGAATCCACTTCAAGTACACCGGCACCGACTGGACCGGCACGGCGGACGGCAACATCCAGAACGTCGAGTGCAAGAAGAACGGCGTCGCGATCTGGGATCGCGTGGCCTGCACCGATGCCCGCTTCCTCCAGCAGGAACAGCGCAAGGTCCCGCAGTCCAAGTATTACCACCTGGACTTCATCCACGACAACGTCAGCAGCGCCGCGATGGCGACGGCGGACGCTCGCGCGCTGGAGTTCAACTTCCAGCTGGGCGCCGCCGACACCATCAAGGCGCTGGTCGAAGTGCTGGACGTGCCCGGCAACCTGTAAGCCGCACCCGGGGCGCCACACCGGCGCCCCGGGCCTGCTTCACGACAGAACAAGGGCAAGACCATGAGTGCATTTCTGGACTCGCTGTCCGGCGCTGGCTATGACGGCAGCGATGACGGCGGCATTGGCGACGTGGGCGGCAGCGGGACCATCCTGGGCATCGGCGGCGGCAGCAGCGGCGGCTACTTCTCGGGCGCGCTGCAATCGCTGACCGCGCTGGGGACCGGCTACCTGTCGCGTCGTCTCGATATCGACCTGTACGGCCGCGCCGTGCAGGCCCAGCAGCCGCAGCCGCAACTCGGCACCACGCAGAACCAAGTGCTGGTGGGTGCGGGCGCGCGCGGTCAGCCGACGATGCTGAACCTCAACGCGCTGTTGCCGTTCCTGCTGGTCGGCGCCGTGGTGTTCTTCGTGGCGAAGAAGGCCAGCTGATGCCGGCGACACCCGATCCGTTTGGCGCGTTCTTCGGCAGCATGGGTGCCGGCATCGGCAACGGCCTGGGTGCAGCCATCGGCGGCCAGCCCAGCGGCCCGACGCTGAGCGGCGGCAACGTCGACGCGCGGTCCTTCATGGACGGCAGCGGCTGGACCGTCGCCACGGGCGGCGCCAAGGCCACCGGCGGGCAAAGCGGCGGCGGAAGCCAGGGCGGAGCCACGGGCGGCCTGTCCGTGCCCGGCAACCCGGCTTCGAGCACGCTCGGGCCGCTGTTCGGCGACGCGGGCGGCTTCTCCCAGGCGGGCATGAGCCCGCTGATGCTGCTCGCCCTCGGCGGGCTCGTGCTGTGGGCTGCGCTGCGCTGACCGTTCGCCAGTCCGTGGACCGGGCTCGCTCGCTCGCGCTGATCGAGCGCGCGGCGGCGTTCGAGGTCACGGGCGGCGTGACCGTCAACGACCTCGTGAACGGCTGCGCGCTGTTCGATGTGGTCGACGGCGAGGGTAGGGCGGTCGCCGCCTTCGCGCTGCGCGTCGACCAGTTCGAGGCCGGGCGCCAGCTGTCGGTGACGGCCGCCGGCGGCGAGGGCGACAACGGCGCGACCGAGGCGATGGCCGCATGGTGCGAGCGCCAGGCGGGCGAGCACATCGGCGCCCGCGTGCTGACCTGCCAGACCCGCCGGCGCGGGCTCGTGCGACGCCTGGAGCGTCAGGGCTACCGCGTCACCGGCTACGTACTCTCGAAGGAAATCTGAATGTCCAAGGGCAGCAGCAGCAGCACCGCGACCAACACCACGTCGAACTACTACGACCAGCGCTCCGTCGTTGACGCGAGCGGCGGCGGCTTCGTGGGCTCTGGCAATGCGATCGATGCATCGCAGACGTGGACGCAGTACACCGACACCAGCAACCGGTCGACGACCAACTGGACCGATCAGAGCCAGACCAACTGGACGCAGAACACCGACAACAGCAATCGGTCGACGACCAACTGGACGGACAACAGCCAGACCAACTGGACCCAGAACACCGACAACAGCAACCGGTCGACGACCAACTGGACCCAGACCACCAACGTGGTGGACGCGGGCCAGACCGATATGGCCCGACAAGTCGCCCTGGCCGCGATCAAGGCGGCCAGCGACAGCAGCGCGTCGGCGACCTCGGCCGCGATCAGCGCGCAGAACAGCGCCGTCGCCAGCAATGAGAAGGCGGTCAAGCAGGTGCTCGATCTGGCGTCGAGCAACTCGAACGCCGCGTTCAAGAGCAGCGCCGACGCGATGGGCTGGGCGGGTGAGCGATTCGACCAGTTGGCCGGCCTGACCGGCGACCTCCTCAAGGCCGGCCAGAAACAGGCCGACGCGGCGGCGACGAACGTGGCCGCGGCCTACGACAACGCGGCGTCGCAGGCCAACGGCAACAAGACTTTGACCATCGCGGCGCTGGCGGCCGTGGGCCTCGTGGCGGCCGTGGTGGTCTTCAGCAATAGAAAGGGCTGAGCGATGCTCCAAAACCTGTACTTCGGCGCCGGAGGCCGGCAGATCGACGCGGCGGCGAGCTTCTTCCGCTACGAGAGTGGCAGCGCTGGCGGCGCGGACGAGTCGATCCGCGTGCGCGCCGATGGCAGCGATCTCGGCACCTACTATCCGGGCGACGGAATCGAATTGCCGGTGCAGGCCGGTCGCTGGGAGATCATCCCCACCAGCCCCAATACGACCGGCATCGTTCGCATGGGCGTGGGGCGCGTCACCTCCGCGCGGCTTGCCGGCACGGTGCGCGTGCTGGACGAGATCACCGATTCCATTCTGAGCGCCGCCTACCAGGGCCCCACGGCTCAGACCAATTTCGCGGTGTTTCAGCTGGTCGCGCCGGGCGCAAACGTCAATGGCATGGTGCTGCGAATGGCCTCGTGTGGCGGCGCTGCCGGCGCAGGCGGGTCGACGGTCGCTCGCATCGTGGCTTGCAAGTCCGCGCCAATCGCCAACTTCAACCCGTCGCAGTGTTATCAGGTGTGCGAAAACTTCAGCGCAGTCACGACTGACAACGGAACCACGGTGCGCATGAACAAGCGCTTGCCGCCGGGCTGGGGCTTGTACCTCGTCTGGCAGATCAAGACCGCAGACCCGGCCACGGGTCCGAGTGGCGTCGTTCAGTACGAACTCCAATGATCCGCGCCGCTCTGGCCGCAGCACTGGCCGGCGCCGGTGCGTGGTGGTGGGTACAGCGCATGCGCCAGGGCAGCACGTCTACCGGTGAGGACGAGGCGACCCAGGACACCGACGCCGCCGCGCCCATCTGGCAAATCGAGAACTACTTTTCCGAGAACCTGCCCATGACCGAATCGCCTGACCCCGACGTGGCCGAGCGCAACGTCGCCGCGTTCCTGATGATGATCCGCACGGCCGAAGGCACGGCCGGGCCCAACGGCTACCGCACGATGTTCGGCGGCCGGCTGTTCGACAGCTACGCGGACCACCCGCGCCAGGCCAAGCAGTTCACCAACGGCGCCGGACAGCGGCTGTGGACCAGCGCCGCCGGCGCCTACCAGTTCATGGCCGTGTCGCCGATCCCCGGCGGGTCGACGCGGGTCAACACCTGGGACCGGCTGCAATCGAAGCTGGGACTTCCGGACTTCAGTCCCGAGAGCCAGGACGCGGCGGCCGTCGAGTTGATCCGCGAAGCCGGTGCGCTCGGCGACGTGCGGGCAGGGCGGTTCGACGAAGCTGTCGCGAAGGTCAAGAGCATCTGGGCCTCGATGCCCGGCGCCGGCTACGCGCAGCCCGAAAAACGTCTCGAGTCCCTGCGGCTCGCTTTCCTCAACGCTGGCGGGAGTCTCGCTTGAACAAGAATCACCTCATGGTCGCGGCCGGTGTCGTCGGCGCCGTCGTCCTGTGGCGCATGTACTCGCAGCGAGCGGCGGCGGCTTCGACGAACGGCAACCAAGCATCGGGGCCGCGCTTGCCGGCGCTCCCCAGTCTGCCGTCGTTGCCGTCGCTGCCGTCGGTGTCGGGCGCGGTGCCCAACATGCCGGCCATGCCAAAGATGCCTGACATGCCCTCGATGCCGTGGTCGCGCGGCGGGATGATGCCGTGAGCACCGAGGGCATGGCCAAGGCCGTGGTGGTGCTGGGCGCGGTGGGCCTCGGCGCCTTCGTGCTGATGCGGGCGTTCAGCCTGGGCAAGGGCATCCTCAGCGGCGACAACGCGCTGACGCGCAACGCGCGCGACTCGGACGGGAACAAGGTCGACGGATACGTCGGGGTTCCGGTGCTGGGCACGCTCGGCGCGGTCACGAACGAGGCATCGGGCGGGTATCTGGCGACGCTGGGCGGCTGGATCGGTCGCAACGCGTACGACCTGTTCAACCCGTCGCCGGACCCGAACACGCCCACGGCCAGCTACGACGAAACCGACCGGCTGCTGAACCGCTATCCGGCGCCCAACGCGCCGGCGCCCACCGAGATCTACGGCGGTTGGGGCTGATCCAAGACACCGAGGAACGAGGGGGAGGGAAACGACCATGAACAAGCTTCTGCAAATCCTGATCAATCGCGCCATCGAGCCCAGCACCTGGGCCGGCCTGGGCGTCGTCGCTGCAACCGGCGGCGAGATCGCCAAGGCCATCGCCGAGAAGAACTACGGCGTCCTCGTGATGGCCGCCGCCGGCGCGGTGGCCGCTGCGCTGCCCGAGCGCAAACCGAAGGGCGACAACGAATGACGCTGATCGAGATCCTGAACAGCGCCGCCCTGCTGGCCGTCGTCGGACTGGCCATGCGAACCGAGTCGCGCCTGACGCGCCTCGAAACCCTGATCGAGACCATCCTGAAAGGACGATGACCATGGCAAAGAAGAAGCGCACCCCGCCGCGCAAGTCGAACGGCCAATTCCGCAAGCGCAAGAAGTGAAGGGCATCATTCCCAGCGGCCCGGCAGTCGCCCGCGAGGCCATCACGGTCATCGCGGGCGCCCTGTTGGCGGCGGCGATCATGTACCAGTTCCCGGCGGTCAAAGCCTGGGTCAAGCGCGCATGGGAGTGAACGGCACAACCACGGCGGATTGACGCGGGAGCGTCGCCGTCGTCGGGTCGTTGGCGCATCCGAAGTCGCCGGCGGCGATCACCCGAGCAAGCTCATGTTGCAGCCGCTCCACCTCGGCGCGAAGCATCGCGGCCATGGAAGCGTGCATCTGAGCAGAATTCACGGCCTCGGCGTCGACCAGCGACATACCCCAGCGCGTGAGCCAGAACAGCGATAGCAGGACCGGTCGGGGCGCGGAGTCCTCGCGGATCCAGCGCGTAACCGTCGCCGGCGTGACGCCGAGGGCCTTCGCGAGTAGCCGGGGCGCTGGCCGGCCTAGGTCATCGAGGATCTGGGACAGCTGCGGGCACTGCACGGGGGTCGGTAAACGGTTCAGCATGGCCCGATGTGTGTCGGCTTGTTTCTGCGGGGGCTGAATCCTACTTATCGGGGGGTCAGGTCTTGCGAATTGGAGACAGCACACTCCAAATCGAACGGGAATCAGGTGTCGTAGGGGTTGACGTCGAAGCCTGTTATGTGCGATGCCGAACGCATTTGTATGGTCACATAATGCACATTGTCGTGCTTTGCTCAACCAGGGCCGGGATCGCGAAATAGGCGGCGCTGACGGAAGCGAGCGTGATCGCCGCCCCGCCACGAACTGCGTTTCCCAACACGCTCAACAGGCGTTCTCCCAGCGGCGTGTTGGCGTGTTTTTCGAGGAGAGCCTCGTGGATAACCGCGTCTACATCGAGGCCTGCAAGGTTCGCCATTAGTGCGCGGTACTCGATGCCGCATCCTGCCGCGCCGCTGCGCCAGTTGGCGATCTTCTGTGGCGCGACGCCGATCTGTTTCGCCAAGCGGTAGTCGTTGCCTGCGGTTTCGCTCGCACGGTCAATTAGGGTTTGCAGCAGCACGGTATGTACCTCGACAGTTAAAGTGAGCGCATGTATCTCTAAAGGTACATGTTCCTCTGAAGGGAATCATACGTCGCCATGAGCGACTGGCCTTCGGAGGTGGATCAGGGAGGTCCGGATTGACACAGGGGTCTGCCTTCGGGCTACCTGGCGCGAGTCGCCCCGAAAGGTGTGCCGGGAACCGCCTGATCACTTCAACCACACGCCTGGCTTGCGAGCCTGGGCCACTCGGAGTGACGCATGCAATCCATCATCCAAATCCTCAAGCTGAACGAGCCCAAGACGGGCACCAGCGCCAAGACGGGCCGCGCCTATGACATGCAGGACGCGGAATGCCTCCTGCTGACCGCAGACGGAGCGATCGACCAGGTCGGCGTGCTTCAGGTCCCGAAGGCGCTGCGCGACCAGGTCAAGCCTGGTACGTACACCGCGACGTTCGCGCTCAACGCCAATTTCGCGTCGCGCCGCATCGAGGCGGTGCTTACCGGCCTGGTGGCCATCCCGCAGCAGGCGCGCCAGGCGCCCGCGTCCAACAAGGCGACCTGATCGTGAGCAAGGACGCGTACTTCCTTACGGATCAGGCGATGTTCTGGTTGGAGCGTGCCCGTGCGGGATCGCTCCAGGCGGGGCGTGTCTCCTTCTGGGAGCAGACGTGCCGTGATCTTGCTGCTCGGCTTATCGGCGCAGGTTGCTGATATGGCCGTGTGCGCTGTGCAAGGGCCTGGCGGCGTCGAGCTCACGCCGTTGCCGCCTGGTGCGCCCTGCGCCGGCATCGTGTTGCTGCAGCCCGATGACGTGCCGCCCAACCCGCTGGTCCTGACGTATGAGCAAGGCGCGCTCGTGTCGGCGGCGGTGATGGGCGTGTGGCTCTGCGCTTGGGGCTTCCGCGCCCTGTACAGCGTGCTCAACACCAATTCGGACGACTAGTCCGCGTGCGAGCCCGTCGACGCCGATAGGCGCGCTCGCTTCAACACCTCGGCGGGAGTTGGAAATGAACAAGCAAATCGTTCGCGGCCTGGTGGTCGCTGGCGTCCTGGGTGCTTCCGGCATGGCCCATGCGGCCAGCGGTGATCCGGACATCTCGGCGGTGACGGCTGCGGCCGCGTCGATCGCCATCGTGGGCGTGGCCGTGTTCGCCGTGAAGGTGGGCATGCGCGTCTGGAAGTGGATGGCGGGAGCGCTGTGAGCGTTGCCGACTGAAGCGGGGCCCCTCACGGGGCCTTTTTCGTTTGGGGGCCATATGGGTATCTACGTTGTTATCGCACTGCTGGGGGGGCTATGGATATTGCTTCGCGATTGATCCGGTTCGCCTTTCTCGGCCTGGTCGTGCTGGTCTCTGCTGGCGCATTTGCGTATGGCTCGCTCGATAAGCAGAATATTCCTGCAGGGTACAAATATGCTTATATCTCCACTACGTGGAATGTGAGCAGTCAGGCGATATATGGGACTGTTGCGGCAGCTTGCGAGGCCGCTGGTGGAGCTATCGGCGCTGCGGCTGGTGCCGGTGCTCTCGGCGCAGGCTCCGAAGGGTTTTCCTGTTATTACAATATGTTCCGTAATGGGAATTTCATTGGAACTGCGACCGCGTCTGTTATTCAGGTATCCACGCCCGCAGAGCAGAAGTGTCCCACGGGCTCGACTGAGTTATCTGACGGGACGTGCGAATGCGCCTTAGGTAGCAGGCCCGCTGCTGGGAAGTGCGAGCCTTATAAATGTCCAGCAAAAGGTAGTTATCAGCCGGTAACCCAGCCTGACGTGAAGATGGGGAATGCAGGCGACAGCATGTGTGACGGTGGCTGCTCGTATACGCCGAGTCAGTGGAAAGTCGGTACAGATGGGCAGATTTGGGGCGTGTGGCCTTTTAAGTCCGGGGGCTCGCAATGCGGCGGGGCCAAGCAATCTAATGGTGCTTCTAGCGGTAGTGATTCTTTGCCCCCTGCCCCTGTGCCTTGCGGTGCGAATCAATGTCCCGGCCAGGTGAACGGTGTGGATGTTTGCGTGCCCTGTGCGTCCAATAAGACTCAAGGTCCAAGTACCTCGGCCAGTGGCGCCCAGCCTGGTGATCCGCCCAAGGATCCCAATGACCCGAAAAGCGCGGTTGTGGGGAGTAACCAGGAGACGGAATGTATCGGTGGCGTTTGCACGACGACCACGCGTTTTGTGGACGGGCATGGCAATGAGGTTGGCAGTAAGAGCGAGGAGCAACCCCGGGACGATTACTGCGCCAAGAACCCTAGCTCTCAGCAGTGCAAACAGAGTTCTTTTGGTGGTGCTTGCCAGGGCGGGTTTACGTGCGAGGGCGACGCCGTGCAATGCGCGTTGGCCCGTGAGGTGTACCAGCGCAATTGTCAGTGGTTCAAGGACCCCTCCCCTGAGATGAAAGCCGCTGGTGACGCTGCTGTGGCCGGTGGTGCTCAGCCCGAGGGGCACCCTGGCAAAAGCGGCCAGGAGGTGGAGATTTCTCTTGCTGGCCAGCTAGATCAGCTGGATCGCCTTGGCGGCGGGTGCCCGACCGATGTGTCGCTGTCGGTGGTCGGTCACCAGGTCGTGTTGCCATTTTCTCAAATGTGCAGTTCGCTCAATATGGTCGGTCAGATTGCAGTGGCGATATGCCTGATCTGGGCGGCGATCATTGTGTTTAAGGAGTAATCATGCCAATTTTCATAGTCGCGCTGATTGGTGCGCTTGTGCAAGCAGCCGGGACGCTGGTCGGGCGTGTGCTGATATCTCTTGGCATCGGATATTTCGCCTATAAGGGCATTGATACGTCTATTGCGTGGATTCGCGATCAAGCGCTTGTGCATATTGCCAGTTTGGATGCGAATGCCGTCCGTGCTGCGTCCAGCCTTCGGATTGGGCAGTGCATCAGTATTGTCAGCTCGGCGCTTGTGGTGCGTTGGACGCTGAAGGGCATGGTGGGCGGCGTCGTGAAACGGATGGGGTTGAAGTAATGGCGATCACATTCGTTACTGGCATTCCTGGGCATGGGAAGACACAGTGGGCTTTGTGGCGGACTGTGCAGGAGACCAAGGCCGATCCCCGGCCCGTGTTCCATAACGGAATCAAGGATCTGAATATTCCAGGGTGGCAGGTCTGGAAAGAAGAGGAATGGGAGCAGCTACCTGCGGGGTCGCTGTTCGTGATTGATGAGGCTCAAAAGAAAATGGGCGTATTCGGTCGCGGCCAGGTGCCACAGTGGGTGCAGAACCTCGCCACCCACCGGCATTTGGGGCTGGATATTCTTCTGATCACTCAGAGTCCAATGCTGGTGGATTCGTTTGTCCGCTCGCTGGGGGATCGTCACTTCCATATTGTTAGGAAATTCGGCACCTGGTACACGACGATTCACGAGTTCACGAATGGGATTAAAGATAACGTCCTAAAAAGTCGCTCCGGGTCTGTCAAGCATTCGTGGCGTTTCCAGAAGGAGGTTTTCGGGTGGTACACCAGTGCTGAGAAACATACCGTCAAGCGCCGTATCCCGCTGCGGGTGCTGATGATTCCTGTCCTTATCGCCGTTTTCGCTGCTGCGTCGTTCGTGGCCTATACCAGGTTGAATCCTGACGCGGCTCGTGCCCAGGTCGAGAAGAGCACCGGCACCGGCACCGGCTCGACGTCAGTTGGGGGTGGTCAGCCAGGTCACGCCACGGACGGGCGGTCGGGGCCAATGACGACGGCGGAATATGCGCAGGCCTACCAGGCGCGCGTGCAGGGGTTGCCGCATACGGCGCCGATCTACGACGACGTGACGAAGCCGGTGGCGGCCCCCTACCCTGCGGCCTGTGTCGCGATACGCGGTGAATGCCGGTGCTACAGCCAGCAAGGCACACGGTTGGACGTGCCCATGCAGATCTGCACGCAGATCGTTGCTGGCGGCTTCTTCATCGCCTGGGACAAGCCGGTCGTTGCCGCCGTGTCCGTGTCGGCGTCGTCACCTGGTGGACCTGGCGATCAGCAGGTTGTGGCGCAGGCCACGGGCATTGTCGGAGTGCGTCCGCCTGTCTTCACCGATCCGCTTCCGGCCGTAAATCCGGATCTCGGCGCGCCCCCCCGAGTGCGTCCGCCACCGCGGGGAGCGGGCTCGTGATCTCAAGACAAGCGGGGTCGCTCGATCTACTCCATTGGGCGCCGGGCCCTGCGGCACACGCCGGCGACGAAGGGGCCCCGCTCGCGGGGACAGGAGCGGACAGGGACACGCTCCCCGCGGCGCATGCAGCCGGCCCCGCCAGCAAGCGCAGCGTGGCGGGGGCGGCGCGAAGCGCCGCTAGATTTATTCCTAGGACACTTCAGAACACGAAGGGGGCCCGATGCCTCGGATGCTCGATTCCATCGACGTTCTCTCGTTCGTCTACTGGCTCGCGTTCTTCCTGTCCCTGGCGACTTGGGGCTACGTGCTGTGGGGTGCGGCCAGGGTGTTGCTGCGGGCCTGCCGCAACGTGTCGGAGGAGCCCTGAATGCGTCGATCAAGGGTGTGGGTGCAGCGGGACCTGTTTGGAGGCCCTGACGTCCGGATAGACGCCCGCACGGGCAAAGAGAAAGCCCCCGCGACTGTTACCAGCAGTCCGGGGGCGGTGACTAACGATCATCGAAGGATCGCAAGTGCTGAGACTTATAGACGGGATCTTCTATCGCGGCAAGCGAAGCGATGAATACGTGCTTCGTTCGTATCACCTTGGCAACGGTCACAAAGAGGCCGTAATCACGCGTCAGGTGGTCTGGGAGGAGCAAGGGCCGGCCACCCTCGCAGAGCTAGCGATGTGGGAGCTGGAGCGCGTGGAGTTCGAAGACGAGAAGCGCGAGGCCAATCGTCTACGGGCTGCCCGCCGTGCTAAGACCCAGGTGCGTCGGCGCGTGAAAGTTCTGGGGCTGGATGCCCTGTTGACGCTGACGTATCGGGTCAATCAGCAAGACCTGACCCTCTGCAAGCAGCACATGAAAGAGTTCGTCCGGCGCGTCCGGCGTGTGCTGCCGGGCTTCGTCTACGTGGCGGCGTTTGAGCGGCAGAAGCGTGGCGCCTGGCACGTCCATATGGCGATCCATCGGTTGCCGCAGTCACTCCCGTGGGCAGGCGTGAAGGTCAAGAGCTACAACGTGATTCGGGCGGTGTGGCGGAGCGTGGTTGGTGACCTCGGCGGCAACATTGATGAGTCGCGCAAGAAGCGATGGTCCAAGCAGTCAAGCGGCAAGCTCGCGGCGTATCTGTCGAAGTACATGCTGAAGGCATTCGAGGAGGGTGACGACTGGTCGAACCGCTACAGCGGCAGTGCCGGCGTTGAGTTGCCGCAGGCTGTGGTCGTGCGTTTCAAGGCGTACAGCATGGCCGAGTTGGTCGCGCTGGCATACGGCGAAGTCGCGGATGGTCCCTGCGAATGCATGACCTGGTTGGATGGCTATGGCGACACGTTTTTCCTCTCGACTGAAGGTCCACCTGCCTAGCCCATAGACAATCGTTGCAGCCTTGGGAGGGTGCGATGTTTGATCGATCTGGGATTCCGCTTTGGGTGCACGTCATGCTCGGTGTGGCAAGCGGCTGCGTGATTGCCGGCGTAGTGCTGTACTCGCTGTTTCTTTGGCACATGCGAGTGCAGCTGGACGATGCGGCTCGTGCTGTTTCGCGGACGGTGTTGCAATCGCCAGGTGTCTCGACTCGGCCACATGTGCCCGTGCCAGTTGCTCGTGGTGTTGGCGCGTCTGCGCAGTCAGTGCAGACCTGTCCTGTTGGCCACACGCCTGGTCTCTTGAACGGAGTGCCTGTGTGTGTTTCGTCTGGTGGTCGCGTCGTTGAGCGTTGAGACGAAAAAAAGCCGACTTGCTGAGTCGGCTTCTGGGGTCATGTGTTGCTACGGACATACGCACAAGAGTGGGCGTTTTAATGGTCGGTTGCGCAACGCCCTGCGGGTGTGTCAGAAATTCTGTGTTTGAGGCGCTTCTACGAGGCTACGAGCCGGTCCTGGTGAATCGGTCTGCGTAGAGGATGGCGAATTGGTTCATTGCCTCTCGCC
>NZ_NIOF01000020.1 GCF_002205645.1 Roseateles aquatilis
ACCAGCCTCGGGGCGGACGGGTATGTGGAGGAGCGGATTCCGGGGACGGCGATCGATGCCAACACGGCCGGGGTCAGGAATGGGCGGCTGTTCCTGAAGGACCACCTAGGGTCGGTGATCGGGATCGTCGATGAGGCGGGGCAGTTGCAGCAGCGGATGAGCTACGACGCGTGGGGGCGCCGGCGCAATATCGACGGCAGCGACGACAGCTGGGCGACGCTGGGGACGATCAAGAACGATCAGGATAACTCGGGGTACACCGGGCACGAGCAGCTGGATCAGCTCGGGCTGGTGCATATGAATGCGCGGTTGTATGACCCGATGACTGGGAGGCATGTCAGCGCGGATCCGACGGTGCCGGATCCGAAGGATCAGCAGGCGTTTAATAGGTTTAGCTATGTGCTAAACAATGCGCTCATCTATACCGATCCTACGGGCTTGACCCCAGTGCCGTTTGAATCGTTGACGAATCAGTTCTCGGACTTTCAGTTTGATAGTCGTGGTTGGGGCTGCGTACTTCCATGGAAGTGCCGGGAAGAGGACAAGAATGCGAAGCCGCTGCCTGATCAGGATGAGGAGGGCAAGAAGCGCAAAGATGAAAAAAAGAAAACAGAGCAGAGTGGCAAAAATGACAGTCCTATCGCCACGGCCGCAAAAGACTTAGCAGGGTGGAGAGCCGAGGCAGGCGGGTTCGAGCCGCAGGCCGGCTTTCCTACCCCAAATGAGTTAGTTGAATCTAGAGCAGCCGAAACTCTGGAAAGACTCATTGACGAGGGGAAAGTTCCTCCGGAATGGAGGATTATCGTCGCTGGTTTCGGCGCTGGCGTTATCGTGGAGTCGACCGGACGAGGGCCGCAGATTGGGCCAAATTGGAAACCTCGTGACATTTCAGACCCAGTGTGTAGATCCGGCTGTGAACGCGTGGCGCGACAAATTCAGAAACACGTGAATGGAAAAATCGCTCGAATTGAGCCTAAAGACGCCCCGATGTTAGGTCCATTTAGGGGGAAGGATCATGGTTGGGTATACCACGAGGTTGTGGTGAAAGACGGGCGGGTTTATGATCTAACAACAGGGCACAAGGGGTTGTCGGTAGAGGAGTATAAATCTCTATGGAAATATAAAGAAGCAATTAAATTCAACTTTTAGGATTTTATGCCAAATTGGAATAATATATTCACTCATGTTAGGCGTGACACGGGGATGTTTCTCCCCAACCAGTCTTACGATGAAGCGTCGGCGTTTGTGCTAGGGTACGACATCGCAATGGATGGGGAGGTTCTGCGTGGCTTTCAAGAATGGTTGTCGATCAAAGCAGGAGGGGGCGCCAATCTCCATTGGAGCGTACTAGTCCTCGAGATATTGCTCTTGATAGATACTCGAACAGGGGCGCGCATTGAGCTCGATGCAGTTCAACAGAAAGCCGCTATTGAGGGATTGTTTGATCTGATATTCGAGTTTGACGCGGAGCGTAGGTGAGAAATATCATAATCTGCGCTTGGCTCCTGTGGTGATCGCATTGATGGGTTTTGTTGCTCCAAATTGTCATATGTCGGCCGGCGCAAATGAAAGGTTTGTGAGATAACTTCAGTTCGAATGCTTTCAACCGAGATCATTATCCAGTAGATCAGCGGGCGAGAAAAGATGACTATCCCGGCTTGTGAGGACAGATAGTATTGGCCGTGAGTGTTGTCCCGTGCACGGATCTTCGGAGAGATTGGAGTACTAGATTGAACGACCGACGGAGCCCAACAAGCGCGGCTGACGCGAAAACTGTCGAAGAATTCATCGACCAACTTCATCGGGACGGGATTTCCATTATCCAGACGGTGAAGCACGTCATGACGCGCTATGACATGAGCCTCCGGCATGCAAAGGAGATCGTGTCAACGTAGCCGTGTTGGAGATCATTCGTCGAAGCCTCCACTCCTCTGCACGAGGAAGCCATAAGAGTCGTGTTGGAGAGCTCTGACGATTTAGTCGGGCATACCCCAGAGTCACCAGTACCCGAAGCAGCGAAGGGAATCAATGAGCAGTGAACAAGACCTCCTCGCTCACGTCGATGGCGCGCTGGCGGTTGCTCGCGGGCGGAGGCTCGGAAGTATTCGAAGCCGAAAATCGAGGCGTCTTCGATGAGCTCGTTCTAGAAGAATGGCTCCATCCTGAGAGCATGGGAGAAAACGAGTGGTGGCTACGTATTGGGGACGCCAGGCTATGGGTCACGAGGGACGCGGCCGGGAAGGTGCGGGTCGATGTGGAACGGGGTTGCTATACCGAGATCCATGGAGACACAAAACTATCTCGGGATGCTAATCCCTTGTAATGTGAGTTATGGTTTCTTGGCTCAGCGATCTTTTGCACTGATCATTCTTCAGCGATCGCATGGATAGAGGCACGACACACATCAAACCGAAGCACGTATGGCAACACGTCGAGTGAAGATCGGCGACATCGTCGAGATTGAGACAAAGGACGGCTTGCGCTATGGCCAGTACTCCGATAGGCACAAATCATATGGAGCAGTACTGCGCATGTTTGGCGGGGCTTATTCCATACGTCCAGAGAGCTTTGACGAGATGGTCCAGCAAGAGCCAGTCTTCATCTGCCTTGTCCCGCTGGGTGCTGCAGTGAGTCGTGGCATTTTCGCGGTAGCGGGAAATGCAGCGCTGCCTCTGGCAGTAATCAAGTTTCCATTGTTTCGCTCGGGAATCGTCGACCCTTCCACTCGCAAAGTGCGCACTTGGTGGTTGTGGGATGGGGAATCCGAGTGGCGCATTGGTGATTTGACGGAGGCTCAGCGAAAGTTGCCAATTCGTGGTGTATGGAACGACACAATGTTGATCCACCGCCTCGAATCGGGATGGACGCCGGAGACGGACTCGACGTAAGGCTGAAGAGGGATCAATTGGTTCATTAACCTATCGCGTGACGTGAAGCACGTCTTCCGCCGGGACTATTACCCCGTCGACCCGACCTTGGATCTAATTGAAGATCATGATCGAAGCAAGACTAGAACTTCACGCTGGAACGCTCAAGCAGCTAGTGAGCAAGTTGCTATCACTGCTAGCAGAGCTTCGTCCGTCCCATCACAGTCTGGGCGAGGATGAAGCTGGGCAGTTGATCGGCGATCCGAAGGGGTTCGTCGATTCTCTGACAAACCGATCGCCCGGGCCGTGGCTTACTGGCAAATTTTGCTCGTATGACATCAGCTTGGCTGGACCGAAAGAAATTATTTGCTTTGCCTCCCTTGAGGTGTCGTCCACCCTCGCTGAGCAATTTATGGTGGAGATGGCGAGCCTCAATCCGGTATTCGGCTCTGCCTGTGTACAGGATGAGAGAATTCAACGAAATCGGATCGCGATATCTCTGGGTTCTAATAATATTGAGAGTTGGGTTGGACGGGATACGCAGAAATATATCCCGGGTCTCTATTGGCTAACGCTATTGCCCGACGCTTTGATGAAACGAAACGGCATGGTGTTCAGCGCGACGTCTTGGAGGCGGTCGCACGTCAGCACATTGAGCTTGAAGCTGGGCAGCACTTGTTCTGCTTCTATGAGAGGCCAGAGGATTGGCGGGAGACGTCCGCCATCAAGAATTTGATCGCATCATTGCCCGGAGTATTCGATATCGAAGAAGTCAAACCGCTACTTTCAGCTGCGAGGAATTTCCTTGACTTGCACGCGCTGCTGCGAGAGTGGAAATAGAACCTGCGATGGTCTCACTGGCAATCCGAATCGCGCAACAGTAGATGGCTTGAAAGCACCGCGGCAAGGGCGTTGGGCAGTCAGGGCGATAGATGCGTGTATTTTGAGATATAACTTCAATTAATTAATCGTTGATGCTGATAAATTTCGTTGATTGGGCAAGGACCTTCATGCATGCCTCACGAGCGGGCGGCATGGAGGCCAAAGTCACGGAAAGCGAGCCGTCGGACAACCGATCGGCACGGCTGGATATTTATACGCCTGGGACGGTTGCTCGCATCACCTGTTGGGAGAGTGGTGACTATTATGCGGAGGCTATCGATCTAAAGACGGGGCAATCGATCTTTTCACGCCACGGAGAAATTCATGCAGAAGTTCCGATTCCTATAGAGCTCGCTGAGTTCTTCAAGTCACTTGCTGGCACCGATTTGTTGAAGACCTTCTGATCACAGTGCCAGAGATGCAAGTGGTCCACCAAGCACACATGAATGACAACGGTAAGTTGTTGCCTCATGTGCTTCTCGGCGACGTGATAAGGTTTGCATTGCAGGTTGGTCGGAATACTTCAGGCCAAGAGGTGCTGCGAAAACTACTCGAAGTCGTGGAGGCCTGAATGCTATTTAGCGAGTCCGACGTTTCGAACCTGGTCGCGGTCTCTTTTATAAAAAATCTTTGTGGATAAGATTCGGCCGCTATGCCTCTAGTACCTCTAATGGGCGAGGTGCCGGAAGAGCATTTAAGGAGGCTTTGCGGATATGACATCCATTGATCAACCTGAATGGGTAACTCGAGGCAAGGCAATTCGGCAATTGATTGCGGAGTTGCAGTCGTTCGAAAATCAGGAGATGATGGTGGAAATTTCCCTTGACGACGGGTATTTCCATAAACCGATAAGCCTCGTGAAGAAATCCGGCAAGATATGCCTTCTGGTGAATAGCGAAATTTTATGTCCTCAAAGAGGTCGGTTGAGCACAAGAACGAAATCCAGCAATTCGCTCAAATCTTTCCCTATGCTCGAACCCGCCTGGCGTGCCTCAGGGAGTTGACGGGCAGGGTGCCTGCAGCGGATCTCCAATACTTCGCTGCACGTGATGCTGCCCGGCTGGTCCGGGACGAAGCGGCTCGACTCTCTATGGCCGAGGCGTAAATGCTGGATGCGCTGTCGAATGCGAGGCGCCTGCTGATATCGGCCACGGATGAGGTCGTGCAACGATGGCGCTCGCTATGGACTGCGTCCTCCCCGGGGCGCGGGGAGCCGGTGTTGCTGGTCGGAGCAGAGGACGCACGCTAGTTCTCGATGTCGACCGCAACCCTCGGCGAGTGGGTCGTCGATGCGCAGACCTGGAAGGACCTCGATCTGGATTAGCTCATGCACGCCGGGTGCAGCGTGCTGGCGCAACACGCTGTTCATCGAAGCCTGCTCAGCGGGAGTAGTCAGCCGGACGATGACGACGCCCCGTTGCCCGATCAAGTCGCGGCATATCTGGCCGATCCTTCGCTCGCGCACGCGCGCCGGCCAGCGTTCGAACAGTTGAAGACGCTCAAGTTCGATCCCACGATGGCGCTCTTCTGCGATCGGCTGCCGGCAATGCCGGATTGGGCGCGGCATCTGCGTTGGTTCGGACTTGCGTTGTCGGTAGCTTGCGGGTTGGTGTTGGCACACCGGCGGCGATCGTCGCGGTCCTCGGTTTGCTGGCGGTCTCGGGCTTCGTGCAGATACTGCTCTACGACCAGTTGCAGCACTGGAAGCTATGCCGCGAGGCCTTCGTGACGATGTTGCGCGCATCGATCGAGGCGGAGGGAGAGGGCAGCGAACGGGCCGCCATGGCTCGTCGAGTCATTCGCGAGCTGGACGCACACTGGCTCGTCCGTTCCCCTCAGGCGGCCGAGACGCTCAATCTGATCGCGCTTTCCGAATACGCGTCGATGCCGGCGAAGCTTCGGCGATTGCGCCAGCGATTGGAGGCACTGCGTTCCCTCTATCTGCGTCTGGCTCGGCGCGAAGCCGCGAGCGGCATCGCCGCCCTGCTGCGGCGCTCCGGCGCGCATTGCCGCCCGGAGGTGGTGGACGAACCGCGCAAGCTCGCGTTCCATGCGCTCGGCAATCCGCTGATTCCTGGCATGGCGCCGATTCCGTCGCTGATGCTGCAGGGCAAGGGTGCTTTCATCACCGGGCAGAACGGTGTCGGCAAGAGCACGCTGCTCCGCAGCGTCGGCGTGAACCTGATCGCGGCGCGCGCCTTCGGCCATTGCTTCGCCGATGCCGCCGTCGTGCCGAGCGGACCGGTGATGACCAGTCTCCACATCGAGGATTCGCCTTCGCAGGGGCACAGCCTCTACGTCGCCGAACTGCGTCGAGCTTCCGAGTTGCTGAAGGCGGCACGAGCCAGCGGGACCGGCGTCGTGCTCATCGACGAGGTCTTCGCCGGAACCAATCATCTGGACGCCGTGAGCGTGGCCGCGACGGTACTCGACGAGTTGTCGCGGTACGCGGCGGTGCTGGTCTCCTCGCACAACGTGGTGCTGGCCCCGCTGCTTCGCGAACGGCTGACCCCGCTTCAGGTGGTCCGCGCCGGCGCAGGTGTGTCGATCAAGGGAGGCATCCTGGTGGAGACCAACGGAATCTCCCTGCTTCGCGAGCATGGCTTCGGCGAGTCGCATGTGGCCCGAGCACAAGCCGTCTTCAGCTGGCTGTCCTCGTTCATGTCCAACCCGCCACCCGATCAAGCGCCGATCGCGCTCCCAGGCCGACCTTCCCAACGCCTCACTGCGTCGCCAACCGATTCATATCAATGATCGGCAGCAGCACCGACAGCACGATCAGCATCACCACGCCGCCCATCGCGACGATGAGCAGCGGCTCCAGCAAGGTGGCGAGCACCATCGCGCGGCGCTTGACCTCGCTGCCGAGCTGCTTGGCCGCGCGCTGCAGCATGTCGGGCAACTGCCCGGTCTGCTCGCCCAGGCGCGCGAACATCGACAGCAGCCCCGGGAAGCGCTTCTTGCCGGCCAGCGCCGCGCCCAGCGGCGCGCCCTCGCGGACCATCGCCAGCGCGTCCATCGCATCGGCGCGCATCGCGTGGTTGGAGAGGGTTTCCGCCGCCGCCTGCAGCGCCTTGAGGATGGGCACGCCGGCCCCCGCCAGCATGGCCAGGGTGCCGGAGAAACGCGCGGCGTTGTAGCCGCGCGAGAGCCGGCCCAGCAGCGGCAGGTTGAGCCACGCGGCGTCGAAACGCTGGCGCACGCTGTCGCGCTTGAGCAGCTGGCGCGCGCCGAAGAACGCGCCGATCAGCACGACCAGGATCACCAGGCCCCACTGCCGCAGCACATCGGACATGCCCATCATGATCCGCGTCAGCAGCGGCAGCGTCTGCCGCGTCTGCGTGAAGACGGCCGCGACCTGCGGCACGACGTAGGTCAGCAGGAAGCTCACCGCCAGGATCGAGATGATGCAGACGATCACCGGGTAGGCGAGGGCGCCGAACAGCTCCGACCGCAGGCGCTGCTGCTCCTCCAGGTCGTCGGCCAGGCTCTCCAGCACCGGCCCCAGCGCGCCGCTCTGCTCGCCGGCGGCGACCACCGCACGATAGACGTCGTCGAACTCCCGCGGCGCAATGCCCAACGCCCGCGCGAACGAGGAGCCGGCGTTGACCTCGGCCTTCAATTGCGACATCAGCTCGCGTTGGCGCGGGTCCTCGGCCTCGTCGGCCAGCGCGGCGAGCGAACGCTCCAGCGGCAGGCCGGCCGAGACCAGCCCGGCGAGCTGCCGCGTCCACACCGTCAGCGTCGCGGCCTTGAAGGCGCGGCGCGACCAGCGCGACCGCGCCTGCTGCGCGACCACCGCCTGCACCTCCATCGGCACCAGGCCCTGCGCGCGCAGTTGCGAGCGGGCGGCGCGGACGGTGTCCGCCTCCAGCAGTCCCTGGCGGGGCTTGCCGGCGGCATCGACGGCGTCGTACTTGAAGGCGGGCATCGCGGGGACCTCGGCTGAAAACTACGGGAAGCGGCGCGACGTCACTCGCGGGTGACGCGCAACACTTCCTCTTCGGAGGTGACGCCGGAGGCGACCAGCCGGTCGCCGTCCTCGCGCATCGAGCGCAGGCCGTTGGCGCGCGCCGCGGCCAGGATCTCGGACTCCGCCGCCTGGTTGTGGATCAGGCCGCGGATGGTGTCGTCGCAGACCATCAGCTCATACACGCCGGTGCGGCCCTTGTAGCCGCTGGCGGAGCAGGCCGGGCAACCGACCGGGTGGTACCGCGTGCCGCCCTCGGCCAGCGGTTCGGCCGACTTGCACACCGGGCAGAGCTTGCGCACCAGCCGCTGCGCCAGCACGCCCAGCAGCGAGGAGCTCAGCAGGAAGGGTTCCACGCCCATGTCCGTCAGGCGCGTCACCGCGCTCACCGCGTCGTTGGTGTGCAGCGTGGCCAGCACCAGGTGACCCGTCAGCGACGCCTGGATGGCGATCTGCGCGGTCTCGTAGTCGCGGATCTCGCCGATCATGATCACGTCCGGGTCCTGCCGCAGGATCGCGCGCAGCGCCTTGGCGAAGCTCAGGTCGATGCGGGCGTTGACCTGCGTCTGGCCGATGCCGGGCAGCTCGTATTCGATCGGGTCCTCGACCGTCAGCACGTTGGTCGTGGCCGTGTCCACCGTCTGCAGCGCCGCGTACAGCGTGGTCGTCTTGCCGGAGCCGGTCGGACCGGTCACCAGCACGATGCCGTGGGGCTGCTGCACCAGGCGCTGGAAACGCTCCAGCCGCTCGCCGTCCATGCCCAGCGCCGCCAGCGTGAAGCGCGACTCGGACTTGTCCAGCAGCCGCAGCACCGCCCGCTCGCCGTGCGCCGACGGCAGCGTGCTCACCCGCACGTCGATCGCGCGGCCGCCGATGCGCAGCGAGATGCGGCCGTCCTGCGGAAGGCGCTTCTCGGCGATGTCCAGCTCCGCCATGATCTTCAGCCGCGAGATCAACGCCGCATGCAGCGCGCGGTTCGGCCGCACCACCTCGCGCAGCGTGCCGTCGACACGGAAGCGCACGCTGCTCTCGCGTTCATAGGGCTCGATGTGGATGTCGCTGGCGCCGTTGTTGGCGGCCTGCGTCAGCAGCGCATTGAGCATGCGGATGATGGGCGCGTCGTCCGCCGCCTCCAGCAGGTCCTCGACCGCCGGCAGGTCCTGCATCAGGCGCGACAGGTCCACGGCGCTCTCGACCTCGCCGATCACCAGCGCGGCGCTGTCCTCGCCGCCGGCATAGGCGACCTGGATGCGCTGCGACAGCTCGGCGGCGCTCAGGCACTCGACCTTGTGGGGCGCGTAGACGCGTTGCAGCTCGGACAGCGTCGGCAGCGACATCGCGGGCGTCGCCCACAGGGTGCGCTGCTGGCCGTCGTCCTCCAGCAGCAGCTGCTGGGATCGGGCGATCGCGTAGGGAAGCGGATGGCGGATGGCCATGGTGTCTCCGCTCAGCGGCCGGGCACGTTGCCGGGGGCGCTGCCCGCGGGCGACGAGGCCGGATTGATCGGCAGCGGCAACTGGTTGGGGTTGACCGACCCCGGTGCCGACGCCGGCTTCTCCGGCAGCAGCGGCGCGCCGGTGTCGGGCAGCACGAGGTTGGACTTGGGCTGCGAATCCTGCTGGTAGGCGCGGATCGCGTCGTAGCGGTCCATCGTCAGCGCGGTCGCGTTCTCCGGCGTGCGCAGCACCACCGGACGCAGGAAGATCATCAGGTTGGACTTGATCCGCTTGCGGCTCTGGTTCTTGAACAGGTTGCCGATCAGCGGGATGTCGCCCAGACCCGGCACCTTGTCCTCGCCGTCGGTGTACTCGTCCTTCATCAGGCCGCCCAGCACCAGCACCTGGCCGTCCTCCAGCGTCACCGAGGTCTCGACCGCGCTCTTGTCGAAGGTCGGCCCCTGCGTCGCCGAATTGACCGTGGCGACGACGCTGGAGTTCTCTTGGTAGACCTTCATGCGCACGGTGCCGTTCTCGCCGACCGTGGTGCGGACCTTCAGACGCAGGCCGACGTCGCGGCGCTCGAAGGTCTGGAAGGGGCTGGTGGTCGTGCCGGAAGTGGTCGTCGCGTTGCCGGTGATCACCGGCACGTTGCTGCCGATGAGCAGGTCCGCTTCCTCGTTGTCCTGCACGATCAGCGACGGCGTGGACAGCACGTTGGTGCCGCTGACCGAGCCCAGCGCGTTGGCCACCGCGCCCAGCGTGTAGAAGTTGCCCACCTTCTTCAGGAAGCCCAGGTTCAGGCCGGCCGGGACCTGGCCGCTGGCCAGGGCCGCCGCCGCGCCGGTCTGCCCGCCCGCGACCGCGCCGGTCAGGTTCAGGATGTTGCTGTAGCCGGTGCCGAAGTTGGTGCCGAAGCCCGACACCGTCGAGTCGCCCTTGTTGCCGAACAGCTGGTTGAACTGCACGCCGAACTGGCCCAGCTTGCTGGCGTCGACCTTGACCACCAGGGCCTCGACGTAGACCTGCGCGCGGCGCGTGTCGAGCTGGTCGACGACGGCGCGGATCTGGCGGTACATCGGCTCCGGCGCGGTGATGATCAGCGAGTTGGTCGCCGGATCGGCCTGCACGAATCCCCCGGTGTTGACCTGCGCGGTGGCCGACACCTGCGTGGACGCGTTGCCGCTGCCGCCGCCGCTGCTGCCGGACGACCCCGACGAGCCGCCGCCGCCGAACGACGAGTTGCTGCCGCCGAAGCCGCTGCCACTGTTGCCGCCGCCGGTCTGCGCGCTGGCGAAGTTGCCGGTCGAGCCGCCACCGGACGTGCCGCTGCCGGAACCGCTGCCGTTGTTGCTGGTGAAGGCCGCGCGCAGCACGGTGGCCAGGCGCACCGCGTCCGCGTTCTTCAGGTAGATGACGCGGATGTTGGCCGAGGCGTCCGCGCCCGGCTGGTCGAGCTTGGCGATCATCGCGCGCAGTTGCGCCAGCCGCGCCGGGTTGGACGCGCGCACGATCAGCGAGTTGCTGCGCGGATCGGCCTGCACGCTGCCGTTGCCGCCGCTGGCGCCCTGCGCGGCCGCCACGCCCGGCGTGGCCGGGCCGCCCTCGGACAGGCGCTGCACCAGCTGCACGATGTCGGACGCGACCGCGTTGCGCAGCGGGATCACCTCGATGTCGGTGTTGGACGGCTGGTCCAGCGCCGCCACGATGCGCCGGATGCGCTGCAGGTTCTCGGCGTAATCGGTGATCACCAGGCTGTTGTTGCCCGGGTTGGCGTTGATCGTGTTGTTGGGCGTGATCAGCGGACGCAGCACCGCCACCAGGTTGTTGGCGTTCTCGTGGTTGAGCTTGAAGATCTCGGTCACCACCTGGTCGCCGCGGGCGCGGCTCTCGCCGGCGATGGTGACGTTGCCGGCCTGGAGCTTGGCCTCGGCCTCGGGCACCAGCTTGAGCAGGCCGCCGGACTCGACCATCGCGAAGCCCATGCCGCGCAGCGCGGCCAGGTAGCTGAGGTAGGCCTCCTGCACCGGCACCGGTTGCTCGGCGGTCAGCGTCATCGTGCCCTTGACGCGCGGGTCGACCAGGATCGGCTTGCCCAGCGCGGCGGACATGGCGCGGCTGACGGCTTCGATGTCGGTGTTGACGAAGTTCAGCGTCACCGGCGTGCTGGCTCGCACCGCCGGCTGGCGCCGGTTCTGCTGCGCGCCCTGCGCTCCGGCCTGCAACGGCAGGCTGCCCGCGATCAGGCTGATCGCCATGCCCAGCGCCGTCGGACGCATCAAGTGCTTGTTCATGCTCATCCCACCGAGATGATCGAGCGCGCACCTTCGCGCCGCCCGATGATGTTCAACAAATTGGCCAATGCGGCCTCGCTGCCCGGAGCGGGCGTCGCCTCGCCCCGGAACTGCGGCCGCGCGCCCAGGCTACCCTGGCCGCTCAATTGCAAGGGACCCTGCTGGGTCATCAGGACCAGTTGTGGCACCGCGCCGCCTACCAGGTTCAAGCGGTAGCTGCCCAGCGGCGCCAGTTGCGCCAGCCGCGAGGAGAAGTCGCGCAGCTCCAGCTGCGCGATGCCCTGCACGCGCAGCGTCTTGCCTTCACCGTCGAAGATGAAGCCCTGCGCGCTGATCGCGATCGTGCCGTCCGGCGCCACCGTGTTCCACGGCGTGCCCAGGCCGACCAGCCAGCCGGCGGGCCAGCGGATCCACGGTTGTTCGGGCGAGGTGTCCGGCAAGCGCAGCGTCAGGCGGTTCATGCCCAGGCGCGCCGTCAGCGGGCTCGCCGGGCGCACGCAGCAGGTCTGGTCCAGGGTCAGCCGCACGCCCAGGCCGCCGTCGATCCAGGCCGGACGCAATGCCCAGCCGAGCCGCTGCGGCAGCTCGCTCGCATCGTTGCTGCCGGCGCCGGGGCTGAGGATCACGCGCGCGCTGCCGTTCCAGATGCTGCCGCGCGTGTCGGCCAGCAGCAGGCGCTGGTTGGTGGCGGCGGCCAGGGTCGAGGCCAGCCACGCCGCCGGAGCCCAGCCGGCCACGGCCACCACGACGCCCAGCGCCGCGCCCGAGATCGCCCAGCGGCGCGCGCGGATGGGCAGGGTCGACTGCGGGGTCGCCATCGATCAGTTCCCCGCCGCGGCGGGCAGCAGCAGCGTCATGCGGCCGCTGTAGCCCTGCGGACCGTTCTGCAGCTCGACTTCCTGCGGCCGGGCGCGCGCGCCCTGGCGGGCCTCGCCGATCCATGACGACAGCGCCGCGCCGGACACGCCGCGCAGACGCAGTTGCGCCTGCGTGCCGGCGATGGTCAGTTCCGCCGCCGGACCGAGCCGGGCGGTGGCGGCGCGCAGCGCGGTGATCGACTGCTCGGCCGACACCGGCACCGCCTGCCGCAGCGCCTGCGTCTGCTGCGCCATCGCGCGCATCTGCTGCAGCTCGCGGTCGAGGCGGTCGATCTCGCCGGGCGCGCGGCGCAGCGTCGTCCAGGCCGGGGCCAGCGCGATCAGCCACAACAGCAGCAGGCCCACCAGCGCGACGGTCAGTCGGGCGATCAGGCGCTCGCGCGGCGCGGCGGCCGACCAGCGGGCCTCGAAGTCACGGCGCATCGTCGTGAAGCTGTTCATCGCGTCTCGGGTCGCAGGCTGAGTTGGAGCGCATCGCCTTCGTCGGCGACGCGCAGCGTGGTGTCCTGGCCGAGCCGCTCGCGCAGTTGGGCGCGTTGAGGCGGCGTCAGGCCGGAGAGCTGCAGCCGGTTCTGCTCATACCGCAGGCCGGGCAACGGCGCCTCGCCGGGCGGCCAGGCGCGGGCGACGGCGGCCAGCAGGTCTTCCAGATCGCCCGGTCCGACCTGGCCGGCGCCGCCGCGCAGCGCCTCGGTCTCGCGGACCATCTGGGCGCGCGCGTCGCGGATCACGCGGACCTGCGGGAAGCTCTGACGCAACAGCGCCTCCTGCTCGGCCTTGCGGGCGTCGACGGCGCGGCCTTGCTGCCACGCCATCGCGTTGAGCCCGACGACCTGCACCAGCACGAGGCCGACCACGCCCCAGCGGAACGGCCGCCAGGTCGGCGACTGCAGCGTCTGCCAGGCGTGCTGCACGCGCTGCCAGCCGCGCTGGCTCGGGGTCAGGTCGAATTGCAGCAGGTTGATCGGCGTCTGGCGGGCGGCCCAGGCGCGTTCGGTGTCGCTGAGCACCTGCACCGGGCGGCCCAGCGCTTGTTCGGCGTCGGCAGCGGCGACCGGGCTGGCGCTCACGGCGGCGTTGGCCAGCCAGTCCTCGCCCAGCCATTGACGCAGGCCGCCGCTGTCCAGCGGCAGCGTCGCGACGCCGTCCCCATGCCAGGCCCGCAGCCGGGCGCGGCCGTCGGCGCCGGCCGAGACGTGGCCGCCCGCGGCCGCCCGCGGCCACGACAGCGGCAGCAGCGCGTCGACGTGCAGGCCCGCGGCCTCGAAGGCCTGCAGGTGCGCGCGCAGCGGTTCGCGCGCGGTGACGGCGACCCAGTGCGTCGGGCCGTTCTCTTCGGTGGACGGATGTTCGAGCAACGCAAGGTGCAGCCGCTCGGGATCCTCCAGCAATTGCTCCTCCATCACGCCGACGACGGCGCCGCGCAGCTTGGCGCCCTTGACCTTGGGCAGGCGCGCGGGTAACCAGCTGAGCTGGTCGTCGCCGATCAGCGCCATCACCCGGTCGGCGCGCGGCAGCGCGGACAGCGGCGCGCGCTCGCCGTGGCCCGGGGCGTGGGCCGGCGCTTGCGCGTCGTTGCTGAACCAGTATTCGTAATCAGGCGTGCCGGGGCCCTGGAGGGGCGCGGGCAGCAAGATGAGCAGGGTACTCATGAGAAGGCGGATTCTAGGAGGGCTTCCGTGACGGATTCGGAGCGTTCATCTCCGAGGAAGCCCGTAGTCGATCGTTCCCCGGCGGGCGGCATCGCCGGGACGGTCGGGACCGCGGAAGTCCCGAGGGGCGTCGCCCGGTCCGGCCTCGCGCCGGGCGCCGTCACGGGTTGGCTCCGTAGCCGCTGCCGGCGGGGCCGGGCAGTTGCCGCCGCAGCCGCTGGCGGTCCAGCACGACCATGTCCAGGCCGCGCCGCTGGATCAGCGACCGCTGGGCCAGCACGCGGTCGTCCAGGCGCAATTGGCCCTCGACGAAGAAGAAGGAACTGGTGAACGCGGTGCGCTCGGTGTTGATCTCCACGCCTTGCGGCAGGTAGGGCTTGACGTCCTCCAGCGACCGGAACGGCTTGGCCTGCCGCGCCCGCACCACGCGGTCGGCGCTGCCCCGGTCCATGCCCTCGAACAGCGCGGCGATCACCTCGCGCGAGGCGGTGTTCAGGTTCACCGGTGTCGGCTGCGGCAGGATGACCACCAGCGGGCTCAGCCGCGCGATCTGGTCGTCGCTCAGCCCCAGCCAGCGCAACTGCTCCAGGCGCGTGGGCAGCAGCGGCATCTCGCCCTGCGGCGCGCTGGCCGGGTTCGCGGCCTGGCGCAGGCTCAGCTGCAGTTGTTCGGCGAGGCCGGTGCCCAGTCCGGCGGACTGGAACAAGCGCGCCGCGACGCGCAGCTCCAGCGGGTTGCCGCCGGCCAGGTTGCGCAGGTTGTAGCGGGACTGCGCGTCCTCGATGTGGCCGGACAGGAAGGCGTCGGGGCCGGCGTCGGCGCTGTTGTTGTCGTCGGCGGACAGGAAGCTCGACAGGCGCGCCTCCGCCAGCGGCACCGCCCACACCTCGCCGAGGTGGTCGACGTTGTCCTTCTGGTTGGCGCGCGCGTCTTCGCGCAGGATCAGCCGGGCCCAGTCGAGCGCGCCCTGCAGCACCCAGTCCGCCTGCGCGCGACCGCGCTCGGCCGATTCCACCTGGATGCTGCGCGCCTGCCGCCACAGCATCGCGGCGGACAAGGTGGTGATCAGCACGACGATCAGCAGCGCGGTCAGCAGCGCCGCGCCGCGTTGACGGCGCACGGGCGGCGGGGCGGCGGCGAGGTCGGGGCTGCGAGGCGCGCTCATGAGCCGTTGCTCTCCACCGGGACTTCGCGGATCAGCTCGCCTCGATAGCCGCTGTCTTCGGCGAACTGCAGGCGCATGCGCACGCCGGTCGGCACCACGCGGCGCGTGGTCACCGTCTGGCCGGCGGCGGCGGACGCCGGGCTGGTGCTCGGCGTGACGTCGTCGCTGGACTGGGCGTTGCTCCAGCCGTTGCCGCGGAAGAAATACATCTGCCAGCTCGCCACGCCGGACAGCCCCGGCATCGCGCGCAGTTCCTCGGCGCTGAGCTGCTGGCTGCGGAACCAGGCATCCTGCAGCGCGTCGCGGGTGGTGGTGGGCGCGGACTCCCAGCGGCTCAGGCGGCCTTCGCGCAGTTGCCAGCAGACGAGTTGCAGACCGGTCTCGCGCCGGCGCGTGAGGCGCAGCGTCGCGCCGTCGAAGGCCAGCGCCGGCACCAGCGTGCTGTCCTGCACCTCGCGCAGGTCCAGTTCCCATTGGCGCATCAGCGTCTGCAGGGTCTCCGCCCGCTCCATCGTGGCCTCGTTGTGCTCGCGGCTGGTCGTCAGCACGGACACGGCGCGCCAGGCCATCACCGTCATCACCGCCATGATGACCAGCGCGATCACCACCTCGATCAGCGTGAAGCCGCGCGATCCCCGCGATCCGCCGGATCGGCGCGCGCCGCTGGGGCGCCCCGGGATCACGGCCCGGCGCGACGGCGGTGCGGTCCGCATCAGTAGCGCCCCACGATGGTGGTCAGGGTCAGCAGCGGCCGGTTGTCCTCGTCGAACACCTGCGCCTCGACGCGGCGGAAGTTCGGGTTCGGCGTGCCCCGCACGGCCATCTTGCCGCTGAAGTTGCGGCCCAGCTGGGTGCAGGTGAAGCTGTTGTCCCCGACGCCGGGGAAGACCTTGGTCAGGCGCATCTCGGTCAGTTCGTTCTCGGCGCACCACTGCGCCAGCCCGTTGATGGAGAGGCGCTCGGCGTTGGTGGTCATCGCGCCCGCGGCCCGCAGGCCGGCGGCCAGGCACAACGCGACGATCACCAGCGCGACCAGCACCTCGATCAGCGTGAAGCCGCCGGCGCGCGGCGAGGGGGCTCGGCGTCCGGGCGTCATGCGTCGCCCTTCAGGACGGAGAACGGGCGCAGACCGTCGGTGACGAGGCTGATGCGGTGATCGCCGCGGATCAGCGTCACGCGCTGCGCGCCGATCAGCGGCTCGGGTCCCAGGCGCAACGTGCGGCCGTTGGCGGCGGCGCCGCGGATCTCGATGATCGGCGGCTCGCCCAGCCAGGGCTGCTCCAGTGCCAGGCGCTTCACCAGCGCCGGCGGCAGCCCGGTGATGCGGTAGCGGCCGATGTCGTTGCCGGCATCGGGCACCCAGCGGACGTCGAGCGACGCGGCCCGGGCCTCGGCCCGGGCGGTCTCGAGCACCGAGGCCAGATGCAGCGCCTCGCGCTCGAGTTCCGCGTCGGCGCGGTCGCGCACCGCCATCGCGACCGTCGCGCTGGCGATCGCGACGATGGTGATCGCCACGATCAGTTCGATCAGCGTGAAGCCGCGCTGGACCCGGCGCCGCCACGACGGGCGGCGTTCACGGAGGCGGCCGGACGGACGCGCGCTCACGATGGACTGGGACTCGGGTGGACGCGGTCGGACGAGGGGGCAGGGCGCGCGGCCGGGGCGGCGCGCTTATTCCCAGGAGCCGATGTCGGCGTCGTTGCCTTCGCCGCCCGGCTTGCCGTCGGCGCCGAAGCTGTAGACATCGACTTCGCCCTTCAGACCCGGGTTGTCGTATTGGTAAGGATTGCCCCAGGGATCCTTGGGCAGCTTCTCGACGTAGACCTTCCAGTTGGCCGCGGCGGGGCCGGAGGTCGGCTTGGCGACAAGCGCGCCCAGTCCTTGCTCGGCGGTCGGGTAGCGCCCGTTGTCCATCTTGTAAAGCTTGAGCGCCTGCATCAGCGTGTTGACGTCGGAGCGCGCCGCGGTGCGGCGGGCCTCGGACACGTGGTTCATCACCGCTGGCACGACCACGGCGCCCATGACCGCGACGATGGTGATGGCGACGATCAGCTCGATCAGGGTGAAGCCGCGCTGGGCGCGACGTGGCAGGAGCGGGAAGAGAGTCCGGCGCATGGTCATGCAATCCTTGCGGAGCCGCCCGCGGCGGCCCATCGCGCTGCATCATAATCGTCGGATGCATGCACGATGGTTAAGCTTCGTCGTCTGGGCGCTGCTCGCGGCCAGTCTCGCGTATTGGTCGCTGGTGCTGATGGCCAAGGGCCCGGCGGCGCCGGCTCAGTCGCGCGCCGCGATGTCGGACGCCGCGCCCGCGGATTGGACGCGATTGTTCGCCGCCGGTCAGCCGGCCGCGCCGGTCGAGGCCACCTCGTCGCGTTATCAACTGCTCGGCGTCGTGGCGCCGTCGGCGGGGGATCGCCATCCGGGCGAGGGCGTCGCGCTGATCGCCGTGGCCGGTGCGCTGCCCAGGCCGGTGCGCATCGGGCAAGTGGTGGACGGCGATCTGAAGCTGATCGAGATCTCGCGTCGCGAGGCCGGGCTCGGCACGGACGGCACGGTGACGATTCGCCTGACCGTCGCTTCGAGCGCCGCCGGTGGCGACGCCATGCCCGGCCAGCCGCCGCAGGTGGTGCCCAGTGCCTACGTCGCACCGCCCCCGCCGAACTTCAACAACGGCCAGGCCGGTCCGGGACGTGGTTTCGGCCCCGGCGCCGAAGGCATGGTCATTCCGACCGCGATCAATCCGCAACTGCCGGTGCAGCAGCCGGGCGACGGCAGCGCGAATCCGTTGAAGTGATCGGTCGAAGGTCCGTGCCGCGATCGAGCGGGGCGGGGCCAGGAAGTGCGGGGCCCGAGAACGCAGGCCCGGACAACGCAGGGGCGGCTTGACCGCCCCTCAGTATTTGGAGCCGAACGACGACCGCCCCGGCCCGGTGTGCAGCGCGCCGGCGTGGCTCGACGACGAGTCGCGCAGGTCCGAGGGGCGGCTGTGGATGGGGCCGTCGGGCAGGTCCTGCACGTCGGTCAACAGCGCGGCGGCGCAGCGTAGCAGCGGCCAGGCCAGCGTCGCGCCGGTACCGTCCCCGCATTCCATGCCCAGCTCCAGCAGCGCCGCCGCGTGGAACAAGGCCAGCGCCTCGTCCAGCCCGCGGTGCGTCGTGCTGCGGCAGAACACCGCGTAGTCCGTCACCGGCGGCGCGATCATCGACGCCACCTTCAGCGCCGCGCAGGCCGGCATGCCGTCGACCAGGATCAGCTGGCGCTTGGACGCCGCCACCAGCATCGCGCCGACCATCACCGCCAACTCGAACCCGCCGAACGCGGCCAGCACCGCCATCGGCTCCTCGACGTCCCGATGGCGCGCTTGCGCGCCCTGCAGGACCAGCATCAGGTGGGCCAGGTCGTTGTGCGGCATGTCCGGACCGGACACGATGAAGTCCTGCACCGGCATGTCCATCAAGCGCGACAGCACCAGTGCCGACGCCTCCATCGACCCCTGGCCGAGGCCGGCGCAGGCCAGCACGTTGCCGGCCAGGTTGTCGGAAATCTCCATGCCGACACGCACGCCGGCATGCGCCTGCTCCAGCGTCATCGCCGGACCGGCGCGCGAGTTGCGCGTGCCGTGCGCGATCTTGCGGGCGAGCAGCCGTTGCTGCGGGCTGAGCGGCTCGGCGATGCCGCAGTCGACGACGGTGACGTGCATGCCCTGGCTGCGCGCGAAGACGGTGGCCGGCAGGCGGTGCTGCAGCGCAAGCAGCGCCTGCTCGCGCGTGCTGCGGCCGTTGGGCAGCGCGATGCCGTCGACGGCCAGGCCGTGATCGGCGGCGAACAGCACCAGCGTCGGATCGCGCAGCCGCGGTGTCTGCGTGTTCTGGATCAAGCCCAGCCGCACCGCCAGCGGCTCCAGTTCTCCCAGCCGTCCCGCGAGCGCGCAGCGCCGCTCCAGGCGCTGGCGCAAGGCACGCTCCAACTCCGGATTGGCCGTCGGCGAGATGAGGGACTGGTGAATGGACATGGGACGAACCAACAACCGCTGCGACGCCGTACGTGGACAAGGAACCGGAACGCGCGGGCTGAACCCGGCGCGGACCGCCATTCTGGGCCCACGCGGCGCGGCCACCATCGGCAATTGCCCCGGCGCCGCGCGTCTGCCCCTTGTCCCTGGGGCAGGTGTTGGTGTCAAGCCGTAACCGGGCGCTGAGGCGCCCGGACGTGACCTGTCCTCAACGCAGGAACAGGCGGTACACCGGGTTGTCGGTTTCCTCGGTGTACGGATAGTTCAACTGGTCCAGGAAGACCTTGAAAGCCTTGCCGTCGCCCTTGGGAACTTGCACGCCAACGAGGATGCGGCCGTAATCGGCGCCCTGGTTGCGGTAATGGAACAGGCTGATGTTCCAGTCCGGGCTCATGCTCGACAGGAAGCGCATCAGCGCGCCGGGCCGCTCGGGGAAGATGAAGCGGAACAGCCGCTCGTTCTCCGCCAGTTCGGTCCGGCCGCCGACCATGTGACGGACGTGCTGCTTGGCCAGTTCGTCGTCGGTCAGGTCGACGGTCGGGAAGCGGTGTTTCTCGAAACTGCGCGCCAGTTTCTCGGCCTCGTCCCGCTTGGCGATCGAGACGCCGACGAACACGTGCGCCTCGTCGCGATCGGAGATGCGGTAGTTGAATTCGGTCACGCTGCGGCCACCGACCAGCTCGCAGAAACGGCGGAAGCTGCCGCGTTCCTCCGGAATGGTCACGGCGAACAGCGCCTCGCGTTCCTCGCCGACCTCGGCCCGCTCGGCGACGAAGCGCAGGCGGTCGAAGTTCATGTTGGCGCCGCAGGTGATGGCGATGAAGGTCTGGCCCTTGCAGCCGTGCTGCGCCGCGTACTGCTTGATCGCCGCGACGCCCAGGCCGCCGGCCGGCTCCAGGATGCTGCGGGTGTCGACGAAGACATCCTTGATCGCGGCGCAGACGGCGTCGGTGTCGACCAGCACGTAGTCGTCGACCAGTTCGCGGCAGATGCGGAAGGTCTCCTCGCCGACCAGCTTGACCGCGGTGCCGTCGGAGAACAGCCCCACATCGGTCAGCGCCACCCGCTTGCCGGCGCGCACCGAGCGCACCATGGCGTCTGAATCCTTGGTCTGGACGCCGATGATCTTGATCTCGGGCCGCACCGCCTTGATGTACGCGGCCACGCCGGAGATCAGCCCCCCGCCGCCGATGGCGACGAAGATCGCGTCGATGGGGCCGGGGTGCTGGCGCAGCAGCTCCATCGCGATCGTGCCCTGGCCGGCGATGACGTCGGGATCGTCGAACGGATGGACGAAGCTCAGGCTCTGCTGGCGCTCGAGTTCCAGCGCATGCTCATAGGCGTCGGTGAACGACTCGCCCGCCAGCACGACCTCGCCGCCGAGCGCCTGGACGGCGTCGATCTTGAGCTTGGGCGTGGTCACCGGCATCACGATGACGGCGCGACAGCCGAGTTTCCTCGCCGACAGCGCCACGCCCTGGGCGTGGTTTCCGGCGGACGCGCAAATCACGCCGCGGGCGAGTTGATCGGCGCTCAGGTGCGCCATCTTGTTATAGGCGCCGCGCAGTTTGAAGCTGAATACCGGTTGCTGGTCCTCGCGTTTCAGCCAGACCTTGTTGCCGATGCGCTTGGAGAGATTGCGGGCGGGATCCAGGGCGGTTTCCTGGGCGACCTCATACACCTTCGCGTTGAGAATTCGCTGGAGATAACTCTGGTCGGCGGGCAATAACGCGGGAAGCGCCGATGGGCGCCGCGGGGTGGTCTTGCGCGATGCGCGGCGGGTGCCGGCCATGGAATTCCCTCCAGATCCCCCACCGGCCGGGAAGGTGGCCTGAGACGGGGCGGACGATGATATGCGAGGGTTTGCCCGAGGCGGGCCGGCGCGCCGGGCGCGGGAACGCGCCGGGCTTTCGCCATTCGAGGAGCGTCCCTTGCGCCGGACGGGGGCGGTCCACGCGGACGAAAAAAAGCCCGAGGCTTGTGGCCTCGGGCTGAATCCACCATGGAGGCGGTGGAGGAGACAATCGGCGCGATGCGACCCCACTCGTGGGATAGCGCTATCGCATGCCTAGAATTCTAGGGCGGAGCATGCTGCGCTGCAATATTTTTCAGGTTCCCGGCGGTGGAGTCGGGACTCTAGATGCGCAAAATCACCGCCAGAGTCGACCGGATCACCGGCCGGCGGTCAGAAAATGGGGTCGGAGTGGTCCGATCCCGGTGGTTCGCGTCGCCGCGGACGGAGTCAGGAAGGATCATCGAATGGAATGCACGATCAACTGGATGGGCGCGGACGGCATGAGCTTCATCGCCGAGACCGGCAGCGGCCACATGATCAACATGGACGGCGCGCCGGACGGCGGCGGTCGCAACCTCGCGCCGCGGCCGATGGAAACCGTGCTGGCCGGCACCGGCGGCTGCACCGCGTACGACGTGGTGCTGATCCTCAAGCGTGGGCGGCATGACGTGCGCGGTTGCCAGGTCAAGATGAGCGCGGACCGGGCCGAGGTCGACCCGAAGGTGTTCACCAAGATCCACATGCACTTCGTCGTCACCGGCAAGGACCTGCCGCAGGCGGCGGTGGAACGCGCGGTCGCGCTGTCGCACGAGAAGTACTGCTCCGCCAGCATCATGCTGGCGAAGACGGCGGCGATCACCACCTCGGTGGAGATCGTCGAGGCTTGAGTCGGGGGGGGGGGCTGGGAGGAAGCGACCGGCCGCCGCTCGCTTCCTCAGAGGTGATGGGCGGTGCGCGTCATCACCTTGGCGGCGAGCCGCATCAGCCCCTTGACCGGCGCGGGCAGGTCGACGGCGCCCAGGGCGCGCGCCTCGTCCGCATGGCGGGCTTCCTCGTCCTTCATCTGGGCGACGATCGCGCGGGAGCTGTGGTCGCCCACGGGGAGCCGTTCCAGATGGCTGGCCAGATGGGCCTCGACCTGGCGCTCGGTCTCGACGACGAAACCCAGGCTGACCTTGTCGCCGACCAGCCCCGCCAGGGTGCCGATGGCGAAGGCGCCGCCATACCAGAGCGGATTGAGCAGGCTGGGGCGGTCGTTCAGGTCGCGCAGCCGCTGGGCGGTCCAGGCGAGGTGATCGATCTCCTCCTGGGCGGCGTGCTCCAGATGCTCGCGCAAGGCGTCGTCGCGGGTGTTCAGCGCCTGAGCCCGGTAGAGTCCCTGCGCGCAGATCTCCCCGACGTGATTGACGCGCATCAGCGCGGCCGACAGCTTGCGCTGCGCGTCGTCCATCGCGGCGTCGGGCGTGGCCGCGACCGGCGTCGGGCGAGCCATCGGCGCGACCCCCGCCAGCGTCTTGAGGCTCTGGTCCAGTGTGGAAAGCCACGCATCGGCGCGGGACGGACTGCGCGCCGGGCGCCGGGACTGAGATTGCATCGTGAACACTTGCCTTGGCGAGGAGCTCGCAGTTTAGGAGCCTGGGGGCGTGGCATCCGAAATCGGCTACCAGCGCTTTGTGCGAATGCCTGATGACACAAATCTTTAAGCTCATACGCGTTGCTTCGACCCAACGAAATCAGGACTTTTACGGGGTGCTGGCTGGTCAGGCGCGAATGGACCTGTTGCAATACACCACAGCTTCATTGCAGGAGCTTGGTTTGCGAGCGATCAACCGGATCCCGCAGCCTCATTGAAGATCTAGGAGTCTCTAATGAAGAAATCTCTCGTCGCGCTGGCTGTGCTGGCTGGTTTCGCTGGTGCCGCTGCCGCTCAATCGTCGGTGACCCTGTTCGGTGTGATCGACGTGGCCGCCCGTTACACGAAGGCCAACGGTCAAGACACGAAGCAGCTGACCAATGACGGCAGCAGCTCCAGCCGTTTCGGCGTCCGTGGCGTTGAAGACCTCGGTGGCGGCCTGAAGGCTGGCTTCTGGCTGGAAGGCGCCCTGGCTGCCGACACCGGCACCGCTGACGCCACCCGCTTCTGGGGCCGTCGCGCTTCCGTGAGCCTGATGGGCGACTTCGGTGAAGTCCGTCTGGGCCGTGGCAAGACCTCGACCCGCCTGGTCGTCGATGATTTCGACGTCTACACGACCACCGGCCTGGGTGACGTGACCCGCGTGTACAGCCTGCTGGGCAGCGGCATCGACACCATCAACCGTGCCGACAACCTGGTTCAGTACTTCCTGCCGTCCGACCTGGGTGGCGTGTACGGCTCGTTCGACGTCGCCGCTGGCGAAGGCGTGAACGGCAAGAAGTCCTACGGTGGCCGCCTGGGCTACAAGATGGGCGACCTGAACGTGGCCGGCGGTTACCAGACCACCGACTCGTTCAACTCGAAGTACAAGCAACTGTCCCTGGGCGGTAGCTACGACTTCAAGGTCGTCAAGGTCAACGCCCTGCTGACGCAACTGAAGTTCGGCAGCCTGAAGCAGAACGTCTACACGATCGGCGCCCTGGTGCCCGTGACGGCCGCCGGCTCGGTGACCGCTCAGTTCAGCAAGGCCAGCACCAACGGTACGGCTGATGCTTCCGCCACCACCGCTGGCGACGCCAAGTTCCTGACGGTCGGCTACCAGCACAACCTGTCGAAGCGCACCGCGCTGTACACGACGGCGTCGTACATCAAGAACGACGGTCTGGCCGCTTTCCGCGTCCAAACGAACGCTGTCGCCGCTGCTCGCGGTGGCAAGTCCGGCGGCCTGGACGTGGGTATCAAGCACAGCTTCTGATCCCCCACGGATCCAGCGCTCCGGCGCTACGAAAACCGCCCCTCGGGGCGGTTTTTTTTCGTCCCGACGCGCCTGGGCGTTCTGCGGTTGGAGTGGGCGATGCGTGGGTGACGGCGCTGCTGCTCGTTTCCACGGAGGGGCCGGACAGCGCCAGGGTCAGGTCATGCAGCCATCGATCAAGCTCTGTCGCCGCAATGCACTCTTGTTGATTTTGTAGGGTCGCTGCCGGGGTTTTCCCTCTGTCCAAGCGTCACGAACTTGACAGGGTTTGCTCGCGTGGGCGATGTGCAACATGGACGGTCTCCCTCCGGGGTGTTCGCTGAGAATCAGTCACGGCGACCAAACCAAACAAAGGAGACATCACATGAAGAAAGCCGCATTGGCGTTGGGCATCCTCGCAGCCAGCACGAGTGCCGCATGGGCCCAATCGAGCGTGCAGCTCTACGGCATCATGGACGTGGGGCTGCGCTACACCAGCAACGCCAACGCCGGATCGTCCCAGAAGCAGGTCATCCCTGGCGGCATGTCCCAGAGTCGCCTCGGCATCAACGTGAACGAAGATCTGGGTGGCGGCCTGAAGGCCATCGCCAACCTGGAGCACCGGCTGAACTCCGACACCGGCACCGTCGCCGCGGCCGACTTCTGGCGCCAGTCGTGGGTCGGCATCCAGTCGAGCGACTTCGGCCGCATCACGCTGGGCCGTCAGTACAACATCCTGTTCGACATCTACACCTCGACCTACGCGTCGTTCAAGTACTCGCCCTACATCGAGGCTTACAAGCCCGAGATCGGCCTGTCGATGGGTGCTCGCCAGGACAACATGGTCAAGTACCTGATCGAGTCCGGCCCGATCCGCGCCGAGGTGCAAGTCTCCGCCGGTGAAGGTACCGGCCCGAACAAGTCCTATGGTGGCCTGCTGCGTTATGCCGAGGGCGCCTTCTCGGTGGGCGGCGCCTTCCTGCAGGTCACGGACCAGCTCGGCTTCAAGGCCAAGGGCTGGACCGCGGGCGGTGCGTACACCAACGGCCCGTTGTACGTGAACCTGTCCTGGGCGACCAACAAGTTCGACCAAGGCGGCATCCTGGGCACGGCCTACACCGCCGGCCTGCTGGGTCCGGTGCTGAACGCCGCGGCGAACGACGTCAAGAAGCGCGACATGATTTCCGCCGGCTTCACCTACCAGCTGACGCCTCAGTTGAATCTGGGCGCGCATTACTGGTATGCCCAGCAGACGCATTACAGCGCGGCCCTGGCCAACACGAAGAGCAAGGGACACTACGCCGCGATCGTGGCGGACTACGCCTTCTCCAAGCGCACGGACGCCTACGTCGAGCTGGACTACACCAAGCACAGCGGCGCGGTTCGCTTCGCCAACGGTGCCGAGAAGCGCGGCGGCTCGATCGTCGGCCTGCGTCATCGTTTCTGATCCTGCCTGATTCCCCCTGGCGCCGCGATCCGCGGCGCTCACGAGACCGCCTTCGGGCGGTCTTTTTCATGGCGAGACGCGCGTGGCGAGAGCAGGTCGCGCGGAACATCGCCGCAGGCGCGACCGATGCGCGCCCCCGTGGTGTTCACGCGCCGTTAAGGAGTAACCCACTTGTCCAGAGCGGGGGTGTCCCGGATGATGGCTGCTTCAAAAGCGCCATGCCCCCGGGGGTCAGGTCGTGCCAGGGCCACAAGCCTTGGGTCGCCGCCGGTGGCCACTCTTCATGCTGGTTTTCATTCTTCGCCGTCTGGCGCAGGCCATCGTCGTCATGCTGGCGGTGGCTTTCATCGCCTTCATGCTATTCCAGTACGTCGGCGACCCGGTTCACAACCTGCTCGGCCAGGACGCCACGCCGGAGCAGCGCGAGCAGCTTCGCAAGGACCTGGGGCTCGATCAATCGTTCGCCGTGCAATTCGCGCACTTCGCCGCCAATGCGGCGCAGGGCGAGTTCGGCATCAGCCTCAAGCAAGGCCGCAAGGTGTCCGCGCTGATCGCGGAACGCTTCCCGGCGACGCTCGAGCTGTCCGCCGTCGCCGCGCTGATCGCGCTGGTGTTCGGCATCCCGCTGGGGGTGTATTCGGCGCTGCGACGGGGGGGCTTCGGCGCCCAGGTGCTGATGACGCTGTCACTGCTCGGGGTCGCGTTGCCGACCTTCCTGATCGGCATTCTGTTGATCCTGATCTTCGCGGTGCACCTGGCGTGGTTACCGAGCTACGGCCGCGGGGACGTGGTCATGCTCGGCGAGTGGAGCACCGGGCTGTTGACCGGCGACGGCCTGCGTCACCTGTTGCTGCCGGCGATCACGCTGGCGGTGTACCAACTGACCTTGATCATGCGCATCGTGCGCGCGGAAATGCTGGAGGTGCTGCGCGCCGACTACATCAAGTTCGCCCGAGCCCGCGGCCTGACGAACCGCGCGATTTACTTCGGCCATGCGCTCAAGAACACGCTGGTGCCGGTGATCACGATCACCGGTTTGCAGCTGGGATCGCTGATTGCCTTCGCCATCATCACCGAGACCGTGTTTCAATGGCCCGGCATGGGCCTGCTGTTCATCCAGGCGGTTCAGTTTGCCGATATCCCGGTGATGGCCGCCTACCTCTGCCTGATCTCGCTGATCTTCGTGGTGATCAACCTCGTGGTGGACCTGCTGTACTTCGCCGTCGATCCCCGCCTGCGCGTGCGGGGGGGAGCGCATTGACATGAGCTCGCCCCAGACCCTGAGCACCGCCGCCGCGGGCACCTACCAGCGGCTGCTCGAAGCGCGTGGCGAGCTGGTCGCGCTGCGGCGCGAGCTGCACACGATGCCGGAACTCGGCTTCGAGGAGCATCGCACCGCCGCCCGCATCGCGCAGGCCTTGAAGGTCTGCGGCGTCGACGAGATCCACCAAGGCATCGGCCGCACCGGACTGGTCGCGGTGATCCACGGCCAGACGACGCCGGGCACGACACCGCGGCTGTTTGGCCTGCGCGCCGACATGGACGCGCTGCCGCTGCGCGAGCAGAACGACTTCGCGTGGCGCTCCGCGACCAACGGACTGATGCATGCCTGCGGCCATGACGGTCACTGCGCGATGCTGGTCGGCGCGGCCCGCCACCTGGCGCAGACGCGGCGTTTCGCCGGTACGGCGGTGCTGGTGTTCCAGCCGGGCGAGGAAGGTTACGGCGGTGCTCGCGAGATGATCGCCGACGGCCTGTTCGATCGCTTCCCGGTCGAATCGATCTATGCGATGCACAACTGGCCGCACCTGCCGCCCGGCAAGATCGGCCTGAACCGAGGCGCGATGATGGCCGCCGCGGACCGCGTGCAGATCAGCATCCAGGGTCGAGGCGGCCATGGCGCGCACCCGCACCTGAGCGTCGATCCGGTGCTGATCGCCGGCCACATCATCACCGCGGTGCAGAGCCTGGTGTCGCGCAACATCGCGCCCATCGAGCAGGCGGTGGTCAGCCTGTGTTCGATGCAGGCCGGCGAGTCGAGCGCTTTCAGCGTGATCCCCGAACTGGCGCAACTGACCGGCACCGTGCGCAGCTTCAAGCCCGAGGTGCAGCAACTGCTGGAAGAGCGCATGACGCGGCTGGTCGAGTCGGTCGCGCTGGGTTTCGGCGCGAGCGCGAAGGTCGACTATCAGCGCCTGTATCCCGCCACGATCAACAGCGCGCCCCAGGCCGACTTCGCGGTCCGCGTCGCGCAGTGGCTGGTGGGCGCGGAGAACGTCGACGACAAGTTGCCGCCGAGCATGGGCTCGGAGGACTTCGCCTTCATGCTGCAGGCCCGGCCGGGCGCCTACCTGCGCCTGGGGCAGGGCGGTCCCTGCGGTCTGCATCAACCGCGCTACGACTTCAACGACGAGATCCTGCCGCTGGGGTCCGCGCTGTTCGCGGCGCTTGTCGAGCACGGCCTGCCGCTCGCCCCGCATTGACCGCGGCCCCTGCGCCGCCCGCCATCCCTTCGATAGCCCGCATGACCCCGACCGGAAAGTCCGCCGCATGAGTTCCTCCGCGCCGCCCTCGGTGCCGCCCTCGGTTCCACCTGTCCAGACCCCGCCCGTCGCCGCGACGGTGAAGAAGGCGCCGAACGCCTTCCAGCGCTTCTTCGACGGCGACGTCTGGTATTCGTTCACCCACTCCCCGACGGCGATGGTCGCGGCCGTGGTCGCGCTGATTTGCGTCGTGTGCGCCGTCTTCGCGAACTGGATCGCGCCGCACGACCCGTTCGATCTGGCCGCGCTGGAGCTGATGGATTCGCGTCTGCCGCCGGCCTGGAGCGACGGCGGGTCGACCAAGTACCTGCTCGGCACCGACGACCAGGGTCGCGACCTGCTGTCCGCGATCATGTACGGGGCGCGGATCTCGCTGCTGGTCGGTGTCGCGTCGGTGCTGCTGTCGATGCTGATCGGCGTCGCGCTGGGGCTGCTGGCCGGTTTCGTCGGCGGCAAGGTGGATGCCTTCATCATGCGCGTGTGCGATGTGATGCTGTCCTTTCCGTCCATCCTGATCGCGCTGCTGATCGACGGCATCGGTCGCGTCGTCTTCAAGGACGCGCACGCCTCGCTGGCCTTCGCGGTGCTGATCCTGGCGATCTCGCTGACCGGCTGGGTGCAGTACGCACGCACGGTGCGCGGCTCGACGCTGGTCGAACGCCACAAGGAGTACGTGCAGGCCGCGCGCGTGATCGGCGTCAAGCCGTGGGCGATCATGTGGCGGCATGTGCTGCCCAACGTCACCGGCCCGGTGCTGGTGCTGGCGACGCTGCAGGTCGCGTCGGCGATCCTGACCGAGGCGACGCTGTCCTTCCTGGGCGTGGGCGTGCCGCCGACGAGCCCGTCGCTGGGCACGCTGATCCGCATCGGCAACGACTTCCTGTTCTCCGGCGAATGGTGGATCACCATCTGGCCCAGCGTGGTGCTGGTGATGATCGCGCTCTCGGTGAACCTGCTCGGGGACTGGCTGCGCGACGCGCTCAATCCCCGCCTGCGTTGAACGGCTGGCTCCCATGACCGCTCCCCTGCTTCAAGTCCGCCACCTGCGCGTGGAATTCCCGACCCGCCGCGGCACGCTGCTGGCGCTGGACGACATCAGCTTCGACATCGCGCCCGGCGAGGTGCTGGGCGTCGTCGGCGAATCCGGCGCCGGCAAGTCCCTGACCGGCGCGGCGATCATCGGCCTGCTCGAGCCGCCCGGCCGCATCGCCGGCGGCGAGATCCTGCTGGAGGGCCGACGCATCGACAACCTGCCGCCCGACCAGATGCGGCGCGTGCGCGGGCGCCAGATCGGCGCGATCTTCCAGGATCCGTTGACGTCGCTGAACCCGCTGTACACGGTGGGCCGGCAGTTGGTCGAGACCATCACCACGCACCTCGGCCTGAGCGCCCGCCAGGCGCGTGCCCGCGCGATCGAGCTGCTGGCGGCGACCGGCATCCCCGCGCCCGAGGCGCGCGTGGACCAGTACCCGCATCAGTTCTCCGGCGGCATGCGGCAGCGCGTGGTGATCGCGTTGGCGCTGGCGGCCGATCCCAAGCTGATCGTCGCCGACGAACCGACCACGGCGCTCGACGTGTCCATCCAGGCGCAGATCATCGCGTTGCTCAAGCGCGTGTGCCGGGAGCAGGGCGCCGCGGTGATGCTGGTGACGCACGACATGGGCGTCATCGCCGAGACCTGCGACCGCGTCGCCGTGCTGTACGCCGGCCGCATGGCGGAGATCGGGCCGGTGCAGGAGGTGATCCATCGCCCGGGGCATCCGTACACGACCGGTCTGATGGGCTCGATCCCGGCCATGGACGAAGACCGCGAGCGCCTGGTCCAGATCGACGGCGCGATGCCGCGCCTGAACGCGATTCCGCCGGGTTGCGCCTTCCACCCGCGTTGCCCCAAGGCCTTCGACCGCTGCCATCAACAGCGCCCTGAACTGATGAAGGCGCCCGCGACCGACGCGGCCTGCTGGCTGCATGGGAGTGCCGCATGACGGTGACGATCGAATCGACCGGCGCGGCGAAGCCGGAGGTGTCCACGGCAAAGACCGGCGCCACGGCGGGGCGTCCCCTGGTCGAGGTGCGCGAGCTGGCGAAGACCTTCGACGTGTCGGCGCCTTGGCTCAACCGCGTGGTCGAACGCAAGCCGCGCCAGTTCGTCCATGCGGTGGATGGCGTCAGCTTCGCGATCGAGCGCGGCCAGACGCTGGCGCTGGTGGGGGAGTCCGGCTGCGGCAAGAGCACCGTGGCGCGCCTGCTGGTCGGCCTCTATTCGCCGAGCCGCGGCGAGGTCCGCTTCGACGACGGCGACATCGCGACGACGTTGAAGGGCCCACAGGCGCAGGCCCTGCGGCGACGGATGCAGATGATCTTCCAGGATCCGTATGCGAGCCTGAATCCGCGCTGGAAGGTGCAGGAGATCGTCGCCGAACCGCTGCGCGAGCACGGCCTGGTGCGCGACACGGCCGAGCTCAAGCGCCGCGTCGGCGAGCTGCTCCAGTCGGTGGGCCTGTCGCCGGCGGATGCCGAGAAGTTTCCGCACCAGTTCTCAGGCGGTCAGCGCCAGCGCATCTCGATCGCGCGGGCGCTGGCGACCGAGCCCGAGTTCCTGGTCTGCGACGAGCCCACCTCGGCGCTCGATGTGTCGGTGCAGGCGCAGGTCCTGAACATCATGAAGGACCTGCAACGCAAGCAGGGCCTGACCTACCTGTTCATCTCGCACAACCTGGCGGTGGTGCGGCATGTCGCCGATCAGGTCGGCGTGATGTACCTCGGGCGTTTGGTCGAGCAGGCCGACAAGCGCGCGCTGTTCGCGACGCCCAGGCATCCGTACACGCGGATGCTGCTCGATGCGATCCCTGACATTCACATGACGGGGCGCTCACGCACCCCCGTGCAGGGGGAAGTGCCCAATCCGCTGAATCCCCCCAGCGGGTGCAGCTTCCACCCCCGTTGCCCGCATGCGAATGCGCGCTGCGCGGCGGAGCGGCCCGCGTTGATCGAACTCCAGGGCACGGGCATCCGCGTCGCGTGCCACGCGGTGGAGGAGGGGCGGATCTGAGCTCAGCGCGCCGGCATCGTCTCCGCGCTCGCGGCGGAGGCCGGCGTTGGCGCGGCGGCCGGGGTTGTGGCCGGGGTGGTGGCGCGGCCCTTGTCCGTCGGCGGCAACTGCAGCGGGCGCTTCTGGCCGCAGGCGGCCAGGGTCAGGAGCGCGCTACACAACATCAGCCCCGTCATGGCCTTGCCCGCGCGCATGCGGGCGGTCGTGGAGGCAGCGCCTACACTTCGCGTCTTCGTGTTTTTCATGGACCGCAGTCTAGCGAGTCCGCTCCCCGCTTCCCATGACCGCCACCGCCACGCCCCTCTCCGATGCCGACTACGACGCCCGCACCGATGCCGTCCTGGCCAGCATCGAGCAGGACATCGATGCCTGGCTGGACAGCGACGTGATCGACGTCGACCAGCACCGCACCGGCGGACTGCTCGAACTGCAGTTCCCCGATCGCAGCAAGATCGTCGTCAACACCCAGCCGCCGCTGCACGAGCTCTGGCTGGCGTCCCGCCGCGGCGGATATCACTTCAAGTTCTTCGACGGCCGGTGGCTGGACACGAAGGATGGTCGAGAGTTCTTCGCGCGCTTGTCCGACGAAGCGTCGTCGCACGGCGGCAAGACGCTGACGTTCTCGGGTGTTTGACGCCTGACGCCAGCGCGGGTCTTCGAGGCGGCGCCGCCTGCCTCGCTCCCCGACGACCGCCAACGGTCGTAATGAAAAAAGCGCCCGAGGGCGCTTTTTCGTTGGGGTCAGCGATCGATGATCAACGCCAAGCGCCAAGCGCCAAGCGCCAAGCGCCAAGCGCCGGGCCTCAGCGCTTGAAGAGATCCAGGATGCTCTTCTTCTCTTCCTCGGTGCCCGACGTGGGCACGCGGTCGTCGCCGCTGAGCGCCTTGACGCCGTTGTTGCCGCTGTACTCGTCGTAGAACCATTCGCCGTTGACGTTGAGGACGCCCTCCGGCGGCTGGATCTCCTGCACCGGCGTGTTGCGCAGCGCGTACTGCATGAACTCCACCCACACCGGCAGCGCCAGCCCGCCGCCGGTCTCGCGGTCGCCGAGCTTGCGAGGCTGGTCGTAGCCGATCCAGACCACCGCCGTCAGGTCGGGCTGGAATCCGGCGAACCACGCATCCATCGAGTCGTTGGTCGTGCCGGTCTTGCCATAGATGTCGGGCCGCTTCAGCATCGCCTGCGTCCGGGCCGCGGTGCCGCTGCGGGCCACTTCCTGCAGCAGGCTGTCCATCAGGTAGGCGTTGCGCGGCTCGATCGCGCGTTGCGCGTCGTCGAACGGCTTGAGTTGTTGCTGGTAGAGCAGGCGGCCGGCATGGTCGGTGATGCGCTGCACCAGCTGGGGTGCGATCCGGTAGCCGCCGTTGGCGAACACCGAGTAGGCCTGCGCCATCTGCATCGGCGTCACCGAGCCCGCGCCCAGCGCCATCGTCAGGTAGGCCGGGTGCTTGTCCGCCTCGAAGCCGAAGCGGGTGATCCAGTCCTGCGCGTAGCGGACGCCGATCGATTGGAGCACGCGGATCGACACCATGTTCTTGGACTTGGCCAGCGCCCGGCGCAGCGGCATCGGTCCCTCGAAGGTGCCGTCGTAGTTCTTCGGCTCCCAGGGCTGGCTGCCGGTCGTCGACGCATCGAAGAAGAGCGGCCCGTCGTTGACCACCGTCGCGCCGTTGAAGCCCTTCTCCAGCGCCGCGGAGTAGATGAACGGCTTGAAGCTGGAGCCTGGCTGCCGCCAGGCCTGGGTCACGTGGTTGAACTTGTTCTTGTTGTAGTCGAATCCGCCGACCAGTGCCCGCACGCTGCCGTCCTTGGGATTGAGGGCGACGAAGGCGCCTTCGACCTCGGGCAACTGGGTGATGGTCCAGTCGTCCTTGTTGTTGCGCACCAGCTTGATGACCCGGATCACCGCGCCGCGCCGGATGCGCGTCTTGGGGTTGCCCTTCTCGGACAGGCCGGAGGTCGCGGGCTTCAGGCCCTCGCCGGTGATGGTGACGGTCTCGCCGCTCTGGAGCGCCGCGGTCACCTTCTTGGGATCGGCTTCCAGTACGACGGCGGCCAGCAGCTCGTCGTTGGCCGGATGGTCGGAGAGGGCCTCGGCGATGCGGGTGTCCAGCTCCTTGGGGTCCGCCGGCAGGTCCACGTAGGCCTCGGGACCGCGGTACACCTGACGGCGCTCGTAGTCCATGATGCCGCGGCGCAGCGCGCGGTAGGCGCGTTCCTGCTCGTCGGCATGCAGCGTCAGGTAGACATTGAGGCCGCGGGTGTAGGCCTCGTCCCCGTATTGGCTGAAGATCAGCTGGCGCGCCAGTTCCGCGACGTACTCGGCATGGCTGGCCGCCTCCTGCGGGGGGCGGATGCGCAGCTTCTCGGCCTTGGCCTGGGCGTGCTGCTCGGGCGTGATGAAGCCCATCTCCAGCATCCGGTCGATGATGTATTGCTGACGCAACAGTGCCCGGCGCGGATTGTTGATCGGGTTGTAAGCGGATGGTGCTTTTGGCAACCCGGCGAGCATGGCGGACTCGGCGATCGAGAGGTCCTTGAGCGGCTTGCCGAAGTAGACCTCGCTGGCCGCCGCGAAGCCGTAGGCGCGGTGACCCAGGAAGATCTGGTTCATGTAGATCTCGAGGATCTTCTCCTTCGAGAGCGCGCGCTCGATCTTCAGCGCCAGCAGGATCTCGTAGATCTTGCGGGTGAAGGTTTTCTCGGTGGACAGGTAGAAGTTCCGCGCCACCTGCATCGTGATCGTGGACGCGCCCTGGCTGCGGGACTCGCCGACGTTGGCCAGCCCGGCGCGGATCACGCCCAGGTAGTCCACGCCGCCGTGCTGGTAGAAGCGCGCGTCCTCGATCGCCAGGATGGCGTCCTGCATGACCTTGGGGATCTCGCGGATGTCGGAGTAGCTGCGGCGCTCCTCGCCGTATTCGGCCAGCAATTGGCCCTCGCTGGACATCACGCGCAGCGGCAGCTTGGGCCGGTAGTCGGTCAGGCCGGAGATGTCCGGCAACTGGGGGTAGGCCATCGCCAGCGCCATGCCGACCAGCAGCGCGATCGCGCCGGCGCCGGCCAGGATCAGACCCAGCAGCCAGGCGAGCGCGCGGACGAACCACGGCGCGCGCGGCCGGGGCTTGCCCTTCGCGCCCTTGGAGGACTTGCCGCCACCGCGGGCGCCGCCGCCCTGGGCGGCCTTGTCGGCAGGGGCGTCAAAGGAGGGTTCGGTGGGCTCGGCGGGAGGTTTCTTCGAGGGCATGGGCCGGAGTGTGCAATCTTGCGTGCCCCGCCTCGCCCTATCAGGGCCTGCACGGGTGACGATTCGGGTCGCGAGCGGCGATTATAGGAACCCATCGGATCGTCGCCCGGCGCCTTTCGCTCTTTGGCGCCCGACCTTTCGGAGAACTTGCGGCATCCCCCGTGAGCCCCCCGAAAGGCTAAGGAGATATTGGCGATTGATGCGGAAACTGGCCTTTTCGGGGCCCCCTTTTCAACGCATTACCACCTATCAGTGGCGTGTATGTTACGCAACGTGGTGTTACGTGCTGTGACTGCTTTGCCTTGGGGCGACAAAGGCTTTGCTGATAGCATTCAAGTAACTTATTAACAAACCGGCGCAAAGAGCGGCGCGTTGGGGGAACGCATCATGGGGCTGTTGGACGTACTGCGTGGTCGCGCGCATCCACCCATGATTGGCCTGGACATCTCGTCGTCCAGCGTCAAGCTTGTGGAGTTAAGCCAAAACTCGAACGGCGAATACGTTCTGGAACGTTTCGCCACCGAGCCATTTGAAAAAGGCTGGATTACCGACGGCCAGATCGAGAAATTCGACGAGGTCGCCGATGCCGTTCGGCGGGTGGTCACCCGCAGCGGCAGCCGCACGCGGCAAGCCGCGCTGGCGATGCCCCAGTCGGCGGTCATCACCAAGAAGATCATGCTGCCGGCCGGCCTGCGCGAGGAAGAACTCGAACTGCAGGTCGAGGCCGAGGCCAACCAATACATTCCCTTCTCGCTCGACGAGGTGTCGCTGGACTTCTGCGTCATCGGCCCGAGCCCGACCTCGGTCGGCGATGTCGAGGTGTTGATCGCCGCGTCCCGCAAGGACCGCGTGCAGGATCGCCAGGCGCTGGCGGAGGCCGCCGGTCTGCGGCCCGTGGTGCTGGACATCGAATCGCACGCCTCGCGCATGGCGGTCGGCCGGCTGGTCGAGACACTGCCCAACCAGGGCAAGGACGCGCTGGTCGCGCTGTTCGAGATCGGCGCGGACACGACCTCGCTGAAGGTGCTGCGCGACGACGAGATGCTCTACGACCGCGACCAGGCCTTCGGCGGCTCGCAGTTGACGCAGCTGATCTCGCGCCAGTACGGCTTCTCGTTCGAGGAAGCGGAGCAGAAGAAGCTCAGCGGCGAACTGCCGGAAGACTATGAGTCGCAGGTGCTGAATCCCTTCGTCGACAGCCTGTCCCAGGAGATCGGCCGGGCGCTGCAGTACTTCTTCACCAGCACGCCGCACCACAAGGTCCATTACGTGCTGCTGGCCGGCGGCACCGCCACGCTGCCCGGCCTGAAGGAGCGCGTGACGGAGCTGACCGGCTTCGCCTGCATGGTGGTGAATCCGTTCGAGAACATGGTGCTGGGCTCCGCGGTGCGCGAGTCCAAGCTGCGCCGTGAAGCTCCCGCTTACCTGACGGCGTGCGGCCTCGCCATGCGGAGGTTCTTTCAGTGATTCTGATCAACCTGCTCCCGCACCGCGAGGAGAAACGCAAGCGCCGCAAGGCCGCGTTCTTCGTCGGTCTGGGGATGTCCTTCGTCGTCGGCGTGCTGATCGCCGCCGTGATCTACCTGCTGCTGCAACAGCTGACCGCCGCGCAGGTGGGGCGCAATGACTTCCTGAAAGGGGAGATCACCAAGCTCGACACGCAGATCAAGGACATCGCCACGCTGCGAGCCGAGATCGACGCGCTGCGTGCCCGCCAGCGCGCGGTCGAGGATCTGCAGAGCGACCGCAACACGCCCGTGCACCTGCTCAACGAGCTGGCCAGCCACACCCCCGAGGGCGTCTTCCTGCAATCGCTGCGCCAGGTCAACAAGACCGTCGTGATCGCCGGCATCGCCGCGTCGAACGAGCGCGTGTCCGAGATGCTGCGCAACCTCAGCCGCGCCGAGTGGGTCGAGAACCCCGATTTGGTCGAGATCAAGGCCGCGCCGGTGAATCCCAAGGATCCGCGCCGCCTGTTCGATTTCTCGATCAAGGTCGGGATCAAGAGCGCCACGCCCCCGGACGGTGCCGCCAGCGGCACCGGTGGCGGCCCGGCCAAGCCGGCCGCGAAGTCGTGAGGACCCCATGGCAAACCTGAAAAACCTGGACCTCAACGCCTGGTTCGCGGACTTCTCCGGCCAGTTCCAGGGCCTGAACATGCAGGAGCCCGGCCAGTGGCCGCCAGCGCCTCGCTACGCGGCCTTCGCCTTCGTCGCGCTGCTGACCGTGGTGGCGGGCTGGTTCGTGATCCTGTCCGACGAGCAATCGGCGCTGGACGCGGAACGCGACCGGGAGCCGCACCTCAAGGAAGACTACAACAACAAGCTGACCCAGGCGGTCAACCTGCCGGAGCTGCGCAAGCAGAAGAGCCAGGTCGAGGAATACGTGCTGCAGCTCGAGAAACAGCTGCCCGGCAAGGCCGAGATGGACGCGCTGCTGTCGGACATCAACCAGGCGGGCCTGGGCCGCGGCCTGCAGTTCGAGTTGTTCCGTCCCGGCCAGATCGTGATGCGCGACTACTACGCCGAGCAGCCGATCTCGATCAAGGTCTCCGGCCGTTATCACGACATCGGCTCATTCACCGCCGACGTCTCCAATCTCTCCCGCATCGTCACCCTGCACGACCTGAACATCGGCGTGCCCGGCGTCACCACCAGCAATCAGGCCGGCCCGGTGCGTTCCGACGCGAACACGCTGCTGACGATGGAGGCCATCGCGCGGACCTACCGCTATCTGGATCCCGGCGAGGTCGAGGAACAGAAGAAGGCCGCGGCGGCCGCGGAGAAGAAGAAATGATGCAGGCCCGTCATTCCCGCGTGGTGCTCACTGCCCCGTCGCTGCCGCGCACCGGCGGCCGGCGGTTGCTGGCGCTGGCGCTGTGCGCTGCCGCGCTGGCGGGCTGCTCGCCCGGCACGGACGAGCTTCAGCAATGGATGGAGGAGCAGCGTCAGCAGACGCGTCCCACCGTCAAGCCGCTGACGCCGCCGAAGAAGTTCCAGCCGCAGGCCTATGAGGCGCAGGCCGTGGTCGATCCGTTCAGCACGCAGAAGCTGACGGTCGCGCTCAAGCGCGAGGCCGCGCAGCCCAGCTCCTTGCTGGCGGCCGAGATGAAGCGCCGTCGCGAGCCGCTGGAGGCCTACCCGCTGGACAGCATGGCGATGGTCGGCAGCGTGATCCGCGAGGGCCGTCCCTTCGCGCTGCTGCGCGTGGACAACCTGCTGTACCAGGCCAAGGTCGGTGAATACCTCGGCCAGAATTTCGGCCGCATCACCAAGATCAGCGAAACCGAGATCACGTTGCGAGAAGTCGTCCAGGACGCTGCGGGCGAATGGATTGAACGCACCAGTACTCTCCAGCTTCAGGAGCAGGGACGATGAAGAACATTGTGGAGAACGCTTCGATGAGCGCCCGTACGAGCGACCGACCGACCCGCGTGAAGCGTTGGCAAGCCCTGGCCTGCGCGATCGGCCTGGCGGCGCTGCTGCCCGCCCAGGCCTGGGCGCAGAACATGATCCGTTCGATCACGTCGACCCAGCAATCCGGCGCGGACGTGGTCCGCATCGAGCTGGCCCAGCCGCTGACCGAGATCCCGCGCGGTTTCGCGGTGCAGGTGCCCCCGCGCATCGCGCTGGACCTGCCCGGCGTCGGCAACGGCCTGGGCCGCAGCGCGATCGAGATCAACACCGGCAACATGCGGTCGGCCAACGTCGCGCAGGCCGGCGACCGCACCCGCGTCGTGCTGAACCTGCGCCAGGCCAGCACCTATCGCGCGCAGCTGCAAGACAACTCGCTGTTGGTCTTCCTCGATGCCGCCCCGGTGGCCGCCACGCCGGCCGCGCCAACGACCACGCAGGCAGGCGCCACGACGGAGCCGCTGCACTTCGCCCCGAGCCAGAACGCCGCGGCGCAATCGCTGCAGGACATCGACTTCCGTCGCGGCAACGACGGTGCCGGCCGTGTCGTCGTGAACCTGCCGAGCAGCCAGGTCGGCGTCGACATCCAGCAGCAGGGCCAGAACCTCGTCGTCGAATTCCTGCGCAGCACGCTGCCGGAGCGCCTGCGCCGCCGCCTGGACGTGACCGACTTCGGCACGCCGGTGCAGACCGTCGCCGCCACGCAGCAGGGTGATCGCGTGCGCCTCGTCGTCACGCCCAAGGGCGCGTGGGAACACAGCGCTTATCAAAGCGACAACCAATTCGTGCTGGAAGTGCGGCCGCAGAAGGTCGATCCGAACAAGCTGACGCAAGGTCCCGGCTACAACGGCGACAAGCTCAGCCTGAACTTCCAGAACATCGACGTGCGCGCGCTGCTGCAGGTCATCGCCGACTTCACCAACTTCAACGTCGTGACCAGCGACACCGTCAGCGGCAACGTGACGCTGCGCCTGAAGGACGTGCCCTGGGATCAGGCGCTGGACATCATCCTGCAGGCCAAGGGCCTGGGCATGCGCAAGTCCGGCAACGTGCTGTGGATCGCGCCCAAGGACGAACTGGCCAACAAGGAAAAGGCCGAGCTCGAGGCGAGGCAGCAGATCACCCAGCTGGAGCCGCTGCGCACGCAGTCGTTCCAGATGAACTACACGAAGGCGGAAGACGTCGCCAAGGGCCTGACCGGGCAGAACAATGGCAGCGGCGGCTCGGGCGGCGGCGCGACGGCCTCGCGCATCCTCTCGTCCCGTGGCAGCGTGATCTTCGAGACCCGCACCAACCAATTGTTCGTGACCGATATCCCGTCGAAGCTGGAAGAGATCCAGTCGCTGATCGCCAAGATCGACATCCCGGTGCGCCAGGTGCTGATCGAGGCCCGCATCGTCGAGGCCGACGACAAGTTCGGCCGCGCGCTGGGCGTCAAGCTGGGCGCGTCCGACCTGCGCGGTCGCCAGGGCGGCATCCCGGGCTACAACGTCGGCGGCAGCAACTACGTGACGGTGGGCGGCAACTATGCGGCGGTCGGCGGCCAGACCAACCAGACGGGGACGCTGAACTACAGCGACTCGCAGTTCGTGAACCTGCCTGCCAACGTCGCCGGCGACGCATTCGGCGGCGCCACCGCGGCCAATTTCGCGCTGTCGCTGTTCAGCGCCACCGCCAACCGCTTCCTGAACCTGGAGATCTCCGCGCTGGAGGCCGACGGCCGCGGCAAGGTGGTGTCCAGCCCGCGTGTCGTCACGGCCGACCAGACCAAGGCGCTGATCGAGCAGGGCGAGGAAATCCCGTACCAGCAGTCGACGTCCAGCGGCGCGACCTCGATCACCTTCAAGAAGGCGGTCCTGAAGCTGGAGGTGACCCCGCAGATCACGCCCGAGGGCAACGTGATCCTGACCGTCGACGTCAACAAGGACAGCCGCGGCACGCTGACCCCGCAGGGTTACGCGATCAACAACAAGCATGTGCAGACGCTGGTGCTGGTCGAGAACGGCGGCACCGTGGTGATCGGCGGCATCTACACGCAGGAAGACCTGGAGAGCGAGAACAAGGTGCCCTACCTGGGCGACATTCCGCTGCTGGGCAACCTGTTCAAGAACAAGGCACGCAGCACGGCCAAGACCGAGCTGCTCATCTTCATCACGCCCAAGGTGGTGAGCGACCGGGTGACCGTGTCGCGCTGAAGGGCGGCTCCGGTCGGAGCACATCGAACATCAGGGAACTGTCGCGCGGCCTGATGGCGCGGCATGGCTGGAGTAGCTAGAGATGACATTCTTTTCGAAGTACGCGCGGTTCATCCGCACCGCGACGATCGGGGCCTTCGTGGCCGGCACGCTGGCCGCATGCGGCGGCGGCGGCGGCAACGCCGGCACCCCGGCGAACGGCGGGGGCGGCGGCACGACACCGACCACGGTGGCCGATCTGTCGGTGGTGCTGGATCGCTCGACGGTCAGCAACTCCGGCGCCGACACGGTGAAGGTGACCGTCACCGCCGTGGACGCCAACCGCGCGGCGGTCGGCAACGTGCCGGTGACCTTCGGCGTCGACAGCAATGCCGTCATCACTCCCGGAGGAACGAAGACCGACGCCACCACCGGCCAAGTGACGGCGACAGTGTCGATCGGCGCCGACCGCACCAACCGCACCATCACGCTCACGGTGGCGACCGGCTCCATCGTCAAGAAGACGACCTTCGACGTCGTCGACAGCGTCACCGGGGGCAAGGTCGCGGACCTGTCGCTGGTGCTGGGCTCCGCGTCCATCGTCAACGACGGATCGCAGACGGGCAAGCTGACGGTGACGTCGCTGGACGCCAACCGGACGGCCATCGGCGGCTCGCCGGTCGTGTTCGCGGTCCAGGATCCGGCCGGCACGGCCTTCGTCACCGCGGGCGGTGTCACCGACGCGAGCACCGGCCAACTGATCGCCACTGTCGCGATCGGCGCCAATCACACCAGCCGCACCATCACCATCACCGCGAGCAGCGGCTCGGTGTCGCGCACGGTCGGCGTGAACATCGTCCCGCCGGTCACCACGACGCCGACCGCCAACGACATGACGCTGGTGCTGGACAAGATCAGCATCGGCAACACCGGCAGTGACAGGGTCACCGCGACCGTGACGGCGGTGGACTCGCAACGCAACGTGGTGCCCGGCATCATCGTGGCGTTCAAGGTGGACAACGGCGCGACGGTGGCGGTGCTCAACGCCACGACCAACGCGCAAGGCCAGGCGGTGGCCACGGTCACCAGCGGCGCCGACCGCTCCAATCGTCTGATCACGGTGACGGCGACCAGCGACACGCTGGTCCGCACGGCCACCTTCCAGGTGACTGGCGCCAAGGTGCAGGGCACGGCAGTGCCGACGCTGCCGGTGGCCGGATCGACGGGCAACCGCGTCGAGTTCCGCGTCAGCGACGTCAACCAGAACCCGATGACCTTCCAGGCCATCACCGTGACGGCGCCGGGACTGCCCCCCGCCAGCGGCGCGACGGACGCGAACGGTGCCTTCGTGTACACCTATACGGCGCCGACCACGGCCGGCCCGATCGACATCACCGCCGTGTCCGGCGGCGTCAGCGGCGTCGTGACCGTGACGGTGCCTTCGAGCTCGTCCACCGTGCCCCCTGCGGCCGCGGTGGTGGTCTCGGCCTCGCTGTCGGCGTCGCCGACCGTGGTGTCGGTCAACACCGACGTGACGAACAACCGGGCGGAACTGCGCGCCATCTTCCTGGCCGCCAACAACGCGCCGGTGAAGAACGTGCGTGTCCGCTTCGATCTGAACGGCGACGTGAACAGCATCGGCGGCACGATCAGCGCCGGCACGCAACTGGTGTACTCGGACACCAACGGCAATGCTGTCAGCAACTACAGCCCCGGCAATCGCGCCAGCCCGACCAGCGGCGTGACGATCCGCGCGTGCTGGGACTACAACGACTTCGCGGCAGGCACCTGCCCGAATGCCGTGCTGACGACGCTGACGGTGGTCTCCGATCCGCTGTCCGTGTCCATCGGTACCAACGAAGAGATCGATGTCACGAACCCGTTGACCTACAAGAAGAAGTTCGTGATCCTGGTCGTGGACGCCGCCGGTCAGCCCAAGGGTGACGTGCAGATCACGCCGTCGCTGGACCTGATCGGTTACTTCAAGGGGCACTGGGATCCGGTGGGCACGGTCTTCAAGCAGTTCTACGACCTGGACACGCTGGGCAACAGCTTCCCGTGGTCGCTGACAGCGCCGGCGATGTGCCAAGCGGAAGATCTGAACAAGAACGGCGCCATCGATAGCAACGAGGATCGCAACGGCAACGGCCAGCTGGACCCGCGCAAGTCGGATGCGTCGATCAGCATGAGCGGCTCGACGCGCACCGATGCCAGCGGCCAGGCCGTCCTGGTGCTGGAGTATCCGCGCAGCGTGGCGGGTTGGGTCGCGTTCAGCATCAACGCGTCCGCCTTCGGCGTGCTGAGCCCGCCGGCGGTCTATTCCGGCGTGCTGCCGTACCCCGGCGCCATCGTGAATCAGGTGACGATCGATCCGGCCTTCCGCTACAGCCCGTACGGCCTGATCCGCAAGAGCACCGACGGCGCGTTCTGCACCAACGCCAATTGAGGACGCGAGGTCGACGTTGACCCTGGTGATCGCATTGGTCGGCATGCCCGGCGGCGGGAAATCCTCCGTCGGGCGGCTGCTGGCCAAGCAGCTGGACAGCCCCTTCGTCGACTCCGACACCGAGATCGAAAGACAACTCGGTGGCGAGTCGATCAAGGACTACTTCGCCCGCCAGGGCGAAGCGTCGTTTCGGGACCTCGAATCGCGCGTGATCGCGGAGCTGCTGGACCGTGGCCGTGAAGGTGGCGGCGGTGACGGTCGGGACATGGTCCTGGCCACCGGCGGCGGCGCGGTGTTGCGCGACGTCAACCGCGAGCGGCTCAAGGAGCATTCGACGGTCGTGTACCTGCGCTCCTCGCCGGACGAACTCTTCCGGCGCCTGCGGCATGACACGCAACGTCCGCTGCTGCAGGTCGCCAATCCGCTGGGGAAGCTGCGCGAGCTCTACGCGCAGCGCGATCCGCTCTATCGGCGCTGCGCGCACTTCGTGCTCGAGTCGAGCCGGCCGTCGGTGCACGGCCTGGCCAACATGATCCTGATGCAGCTGGAGCTGGCCGGGCTGATCGACCCCGCTCGGGTCGCGGCCACGGTGGGGGCGAGCGAGGCCCCGTACACTCCCGGGCATGACCGCTCCGCTCCCTGAATCGACCTCTTTCGCGGCAGCCCCGGCCCTGTCCGCCGCCTCCCCCGCCGCGGGTGCCGCAGGCGGTTCCGCGAACGGCGCGACCACGGTCGCGATCGATCTCGGCGACCGCAGCTACGACATCCTCATCGGCGCCGGCCTGTTCGACCAGGCGTCCTCCTGGGCCGGCCTGCCGCGCGCCGCGGTCGCGCTGATCGTCACCAACGACACGGTCGCGCCGCTCTACCTGGAGCGTCTGAAGCGCCAACTGGCGCCGCTTTACGGTCGCGTCGAAGCGGTCGTGCTGCCGGACGGCGAGCAGCACAAGCGCTGGGAATCCCTGGACGTCGTCATCGATCACCTGCTGGCCGGCGCGGCCGACCGCAAGACGGTGCTGTTCGCGCTGGGCGGGGGGGTGATCGGGGATCTGGCCGGCTTCGCCGCCGCGATCTACATGCGTGGCGTGCCCTTCGTGCAGGTGCCGACGACGCTGCTGGCGCAGGTCGATTCATCGGTCGGCGGCAAGACCGCGATCAACCATCCGCGGGGCAAGAACATGGTCGGCGCGTTCTACCAACCGATGCGGGTCGTCGCCGACCTCGACACGGTGGACACGCTGCCCGACCGCGAGCTCTCCGCCGGCCTGGCGGAGGTCATCAAGTACGGGCCCATCGCCGATCCGGCGTTCCTCGACTGGATCGAGGCCAACCTCGACGCGCTGCTGGCGCGCGACAAGGCGGCGCTCGCCCACGCGGTGCGGCGCAGCTGCGAGATCAAGGCCTGGGTCGTCGGCCAGGACGAGCGAGAAGCCGGCCTGCGCGCGATCCTGAACTTCGGCCACACCTTCGGTCATGCGATCGAGACCGGGCTGGGCTACGGCGAATGGTTGCACGGCGAGGGCGTCGGCTGCGGCATGGTGCTGGCGTCCGAGCTGTCGGCGCGGTTGGGGCTGATGCCCGCGTCCTTCGTGACGCGGATGACACGGCTGATCGAGCGCGCCCGTCTGCCGGTGACGGCGCCACGACTGGGCATCGATCGCTACCTCGATCTGATGCGCGTCGACAAGAAGAACGAGGGCGGCGAGATCCGGTTCGTCGTCATCGAGGGCCTGGGCAAGGCCGGCATGCGGGGCGCACCCGATGCGTTGGTGGCCGAGGTGATCGAGGCGCACTCCGAACGCCATGCCGGAGCGTCCACACCCACCGAGCCTCCGCAACGCTGAGCCCCGATTCGACGATGACCCCACCGCGCGCGCCTTTTGCCTCCGATCCCGCGCGCAGTCGCGGTCGCCGTCACTTCGAGGCCCCGGCGCCGACGCGCAGCGAGTTCCAGCGCGACCGCGACCGCATCGTCCACAGCACGGCCTTCCGGCGGCTGGTCTACAAGACGCAGGTCTTCCTGAACCATGAGGGCGACCTGTTCCGGACGCGGCTGACGCACTCGCTCGAAGTGGCGCAGCTCGGGCGCTCGATCGGCCGCAGCCTGGGGCTGGAGGAGGACCTCATCGAGACCATCGCGCTGGCCCACGACCTGGGCCACACGCCGTTCGGCCATGCAGGCCAGGACGTGCTGGACGACTGCATGAAGGCGCATGGCGGCTTCGAGCACAACCTGCAGTCGCTGCGTGTGGTCGACAAGCTGGAGCAGCGATACCCCACCTTCGACGGGCTGAACCTGACCTTCGAGAGCCGCGAGGGCATCCTCAAGCACTGCACCCGCCGCGACGCGCAGCGCATCGAGGACCGCGAGCCCGGCGGCGTCGCCGCGCGCTTCCTGACGGGCGGGCAACCCAGCCTGGAGGCCCAGCTGTGCAACCTCGCCGACGAGGTGGCCTACAACGCCCATGACGTCGACGACGGCGTGCGCTCCGGCCTGGTGACCCTGGAGCAGCTGGAGCAGGTGCCGCTGGTGCACCGCTACCTGCGCGAGAGCCTGCGGGCCTACCCGCAGTTGACGGACAAGCGGCTGCTCGCGGACACGATTCGCCGGATGTTGTCCCAGCAGGTCTACGACATCATCGACGCCACCCGCGCCGCCCTGGACACCGCCGCCCCCCGCGACGCGGACGAGGCCCGCGCGGCCGGCCCGCTGGTGCGCTTCAGCGCCGAGATGCGCCATGCGAGCACCGAGCTCAAGCGTTTCCTGTTCGCCAACCTGTATCGGCATCCGGTGGTGCAGGCGCAGCGGGATCGCGCCGAGCAGGTGCTGCGGGAGCTCTTCCAGCTCTACCTCACCGATCCGAGCCGGTTGCCGCCCGACTTCGCCGACGGCGAGGACCACGCACGGGCCTGCGCCGACTACATCGCCGGCATGACGGACCGCTTCGCGATGAAGGAACACGAACGCCTGACGGGCACGAAGCTGATCCCCTCATAATTGGGGTCAGACTAATCGACCGCGCGGGGACACCCGCGACCTCCCGATGGCTCGACTCCCCAGGCTGGCGCTCGCCGGCCACCTGCATCACCTCATCCATCGCGGCCACAACCTGCAGCCGATCGCCGTGGACGACGAGGACCGCAAGGCGCTGCTCGCCGCGCTGCAGGAATGCGCGGCCACCCACAAGGTGGCGATCCACGCCTACGCGCTGCTGCCCAACCATCTCCACCTGCTGGCCACCCCGGCGGCCGACAACGGCCTGAGCCGCATGATGCAGGCGCTGGGCCGGCGCTATGTCGGCGCCTTCAATCAGCGCCATGGCCGGGTGGGCACGCTCTGGGAAGGGCGCTTCCGCGCCGCGCCGTTGGAGGCCGATCCCTACCTGCTGTTGGTCATGCGCAGCATCGAGCTGAACCCCCAGCGCGCCGGGCTGGTGGCGGAGCCGGGCGACTACGCCTGGTCGTCTGCCGCGCACCATCTCGGCCGCCGACGCGACCCGCTGATCAGCGATCCGCCCGGATTCTGGGCGTTGGGCAACACCCCGTTCGAGCGCGAACTGGCCTGGCGGCGCTGGTTGGAAGAGGGCGAGCCGGAAGCCGAGCGGCTGAAGCTGATCGACTCGGCGCTCAAAGGCTGGCCGCTGGGATCGGCACGATTCCTGCACACGCTCGCGGAGCTCAGCGATCGCCCGCTGACTCCCCGGCCGCGTGGCCGGCCTCGAAGCAAACCCGCGTCGATCTGACTCTGGCCCCATTTAATGACGATGGGATGCCGCGTCAGGCGTTAATTCCACTCCGACCCTATTTAGTATCGCTTGTCACTGCACATCGCAGCGCCTAACCTGCCGGGGTTTTGTCATTGATCCCCTTGGAGGCCACCGATGTCGGCAGCACACGAACCGCAAGCGCAGCCCGGCGCTTTCTCTTCTTCTCCGACGTCGGTCGCTTCCGCGAACGAGATCGCGGCGCTGGCCGAACAAGGCCTGTACCGCCCCGCGAACGAAAAAGACGCCTGCGGCCTGGGCTTCGTGGCCCACATCAAGGGTCAGAAGGCGCACCACATCGTCCAGCAGGGTCTGAAGATCCTGGAGAACCTCGACCATCGCGGCGCGGTCGGCGCCGACAAGCTGATGGGCGACGGCGCGGGCATCCTGATCCAGATCCCCGACGAGTACTACCGCGAGGAAATGGCCCGGCAGGGCGTGGCGCTGCCGCCCCCGGGCGAGTACGGCGTCGGCATGATCTTCCTGCCCAAGGAACACGCGTCCCGGCTGGCCTGCGAGCAGGAACTCGCCCGCGCGATCAAGGCCGAGGGCCAGGTGCTGCTGGGCTGGCGCGACGTGCCGATCGACCGCGACATGCCGATGTCGCCCACGGTGCGGGAGAAGGAACCGATCATTCGCCAGATCTTCATCGGCCGCGGTCCGGACATCATCGTCCCCGACGCGCTCGAGCGGAAGCTCTACGTCATCCGCAAGACCGCCTCCAGCGCCATCCAGGCGCTCAAGCTGACCCACAGCCGCGAGTACTACGTGCCCAGCATGAGCTGCCGCACCGTCATCTACAAGGGCCTGCTGCTGGCGGACCAGGTGGGCAAGTACTACAAGGACCTGGCCGATCCGCGCGTCGTCTCCGCGATCGCGCTGGTGCACCAGCGCTTCTCGACCAACACCTTCCCCGAGTGGCCGCTGGCCCACCCGTACCGGATGGTGGCGCACAACGGCGAGATCAACACCGTCAAGGGCAACTTCAACTGGATGCGCGCCCGCGAGGGCGTCATGAAGTCGCCGGTGCTCGGCGACGACCTCAGGAAGCTGTACCCGATCAGCTTCGAGCACCAGTCCGACACGGCGACCTTCGACAACGCCATCGAGTTGCTGACCATGTCCGGCTACCCGTTGGCGCACGCGGCGATGATGATGATTCCGGAGGCGTGGGAGAACCACGAGCTGATGGACGAGCGCCGCCGCGCCTTCTACGAGTACCACGCCGCGATGATGGAGCCGTGGGACGGTCCCGCCGCGATGGTCTTCACCGACGGCCGCCAGGTCTGCGCCGCGCTCGACCGCAACGGCCTGCGCCCGGCGCGGTACTGCGTGACGGATGACGACCTGGTCGTGCTCGCCTCCGAATCCGGCGTGCTGCCGATCCCCGAGTCCCGCATCGTCCGGAAGTGGCGCTTGCAGCCCGGCAAGATGTTCCTGATCGACCTGGAGCAGGGCCGTATCGTCGACGACGAGGAGCTCAAGACCCAGTACGCCAACGCGCGCCCGTATCGCCAGTGGATCGAGAACGTCCGCGTCAAGCTCGACGAGATCCCGGCGCCGGAACCCAAGCCCGCCGCCTATCCCGCCTCGCTGCTGGACCGCCAGCAGGCCTTCGGCTTCACGCAGGAGGACATCAAGTTCCTGCTCGCGCCGATGGCCGCCAACGGCGAGGAGGGCATCGGCTCCATGGGCAACGACAGCCCGCTGGCCGTGCTGTCCGACAAGAACAAGCCGCTCTACAACTACTTCAAGCAGCTGTTCGCGCAAGTCACCAACCCGCCGATCGATCCGATCCGCGAGGCGATCGTGATGTCGCTGAACAGCTTCATCGGCCCCAAGCCCAACCTGCTCGACATCAACGCGGTGAACCCGCCCATGCGGCTGGAGGTGACGCAGCCGGTGCTGGACTTCGACGGCATGGCGCGCCTGCGCGCGATCGAGCAGCACACCCACGGCAAGTTCAAGCCCTACGAGCTGGACATCAGCTACCCGCTGGCCTGGGGCCGCGAGGGCGTCGAGGCGCAGTTGGCCTCGCTCTGCGCCGAGACCGTGGACGCGCTCCGGAGCGGCCACAACATCGTGATCATCACGGACCGTCACCTGAACGCGAACCGCGTCGCCATCCCGGCGCTGCTGGCGCTGTCGGCCGTGCACCACCATCTGGTGCGCGAGGGCCTGCGCACGACGGCCGGCCTGGTGGTCGAGACCGGCACCGCCCGCGAGGTCCATCACTTCGCCGTGCTGGCCGGCTTCGGCGCCGAGGCGGTCCACCCGTACCTGGCGCTGGAGACCATCCAGGCGATGACCGGCGAGCTGCCCGCGTCGTTATCGGCCGAGAAGGCGATCTACAACTATGTCAAGGCGGTGGGCAAGGGGCTGTCGAAGATCATGTCCAAGATGGGCATCTCGACCTACATGTCCTACTGCGGCGCGCAGATCTTCGAGGCCATCGGCCTGAAGTCCGACTTCGTCGCCAAGTACTTCCGCGGCACGCCGACGCAGGTCGGCGGCATCGGCGTGTTCGAGGTGGCCGAGGAAGCGCTGCGCCTGCACCGCGCCGCCTTCGGCGACGACCCGGTGCTGGAGCACATGCTCGAGGCCGGCGGCGAATATGCCTGGCGCACTCGCGGCGAGGAGCACATGTGGTCGCCCGACGCGATCGCCAAGCTGCAGCACAGCACGCGCTCCGGCAAGTGGGACACGTACAAGGAGTACGCCCAGCTGATCAACGACCAGAGCAAGCGCCACATGACGCTGCGCGGGCTGTTCGAGTTCAAGTTCGATCCCAGCAAGGCCATCCCGGTCGAAGAGGTCGAGTCCGCCAAGGAGATCGTCAAGCGCTTCGCCACCGGCGCGATGTCGCTGGGGTCGATCTCCACCGAGGCGCATGCGACGCTGGCCGTCGCGATGAACCGCATCGGCGGCAAGAGCAACACCGGCGAGGGCGGCGAGGATCCGGCGCGGTATCGCAACGAGCTCAAGGGCATCAAGATCAGCGCCGGCACCAAGGTGTCGGACGTGGTCGGCAAGTCGGTCATCGCGGTCGACTACGAGCTGCAGGACGGCGATTCGATGCGCTCGCGCATCAAGCAGGTCGCGTCGGGCCGCTTCGGCGTCACCGCCGAGTACCTGGTCAGCGCCGACCAGATCCAGATCAAGATGGCGCAGGGCGCCAAGCCCGGCGAGGGCGGCCAGTTGCCCGGCGGCAAGGTGACCGACTACATCGGCTTCCTGCGCCACTCGGTGCCGGGCGTGGGCTTGATCTCGCCGCCGCCTCACCACGACATCTATTCGATCGAGGACCTGGCCCAGCTCATCCACGACCTGAAGAACGTCAACCAGCGCGCCGACATCTCGGTCAAGCTGGTGTCGGAAGTCGGTGTCGGCACGATCGCGGCGGGCGTGGCCAAGGCCAAGGCCGACCACATCGTGATCGCCGGCCATGACGGCGGCACCGGCGCGTCGCCGTGGTCGTCGATCAAGCACGCGGGCACGCCGTGGGAACTGGGCCTGGCCGAGGCGCAGCAGACGCTGGTGCTGAACCGCCTGCGCGGCCGCGTGCGGGTGCAGGCCGACGGGCAGATGAAGACCGGCCGCGACGTCGTCATCGGCGCGCTGCTGGGCGCCGATGAGTTCGGCTTCGCGACCGCGCCGCTGGTGGTGGAGGGCTGCATCATGATGCGCAAGTGCCACCTGAACACATGCCCGGTCGGCGTCGCGACGCAGGACCCGGTGCTGCGCGCCAAGTTCAGCGGCAAGCCCGAGCACGTGGTGAACTACTTCTTCTTCGTCGCCGAGGAAGCGCGCCAGCTCATGGCGCAACTGGGCATCCGCAAGTTCGACGACCTGATCGGCCGCGCCGATCTGCTCGACACCCGCAAGGGCATCAGCCACTGGAAGGCCAAGGGCCTGGACTTCAGCCGCGTGTTCCACCGGCCGGAGTTGCCGGCCGAAGTCGCCCGCCTGCACAACGATCGTCAGGAACACGGCCTGGAGCGCGCGCTCGACGTCAAGCTGATCGAGAAGTGCCTGCCCGCCTTCGAGCGCGGCGAGAAGGTGCAGTTCATGCAGGAGGTCACCAATGTCCGCCGCACCGTCGGCGCGATGTTGTCCGGCGAGTTGATCCGTCGCCATCCCGACGGCCTGCCCGACCAGACGGTGTTCATCCAGATGGAGGGCACGGGCGGGCAGAGCTTCGGTGCCTTCCTGGCGCCCGGCATCACCTTCTACCTGATCGGCGACGCCAACGATTACACCGGCAAGGGCCTGTCCGGCGGACGCGTCGTGGTGCGGCCGTCGATCGACTTCCGGGGCGACGCGACGAAGAACATCATCGTCGGCAACACCGTGTTGTACGGCGCGACCCAGGGCGAGGCCTTCTTCCGCGGCGTCGCCGGCGAGCGCTTCGCGGTGCGGTTGTCCGGGGCCACGGCGGTCGTCGAGGGCACCGGCGACCACGGCTGCGAGTACATGACCGGCGGGACCGTGGCGGTGCTGGGCAAGACCGGCCGCAACTTCGCCGCCGGCATGAGCGGCGGCATCGCCTACGTTTATGACGAGGACGGCCAGTTCGCGAAGCGCTGCAACACCGCGATGGTGGCGCTCGACAAGCTGCTGCCGTCGCACGAGCAGGAGGCGACCACCGACCAGGCGCTCTGGCACCGGCTGGGCGACGGCGTGGCGCGCACCGACGAGGCGCTGCTGAAGAAGCTGATCGAGGACCACCATCGCTGGACCGGCAGCCAACGCGCCCGCGACATCCTGGACCACTGGGCCGAGTCGCGCGCCAAGTTCGTGAAGGTGTTCCCCACGGAGTACCGCCGCGCGCTCGGCGAGATGGGGGCCGCCAAGGAAACCGCCGTCACGATCGCCCACGCCAAGGCGCCCGCCGCCAAGGCCAAGGCCTGATCGTCCGCACCGCACAACGACCAAGATTCAGGAGAAAGCCGCCATGGGAAAAGTCACCGGCTTCATGGAGTACGCGCGTCTGGAAGAGGGCTACGAGCCCGTCGACACGCGTCTGAAGAACTACAAGGAATTCGTCATCGGCTTGAATGTCGAGCAGGCGAAGCAGCAGGGCGCCCGCTGCATGGACTGCGGCACGCCGTTCTGCAACAGCGGTTGCCCGGTCAACAACATCATTCCGGACTTCAACGACCTTGTGTACCGAGGCGGGGACACGGACTGGAAGCACGCGATCGCGGTGCTGCACTCGACCAATAACTTCCCCGAGTTCACCGGCCGCATCTGCCCCGCGCCATGCGAGGCCGCCTGCACGCTGAACGTCAACGACGACGCGGTCGGCATCAAGTCGATCGAGCACGCGATCATCGATCGCGCCTGGTCCGAGGGGTGGGTGCAGCCGCGTCCGCCCAAGGCGGGCACGGGCAAGACGGTCGCCATCGTCGGCTCCGGCCCGGCCGGCCTGGCGGCGGCGCAGCAATTGGCGCGCGTCGGCCACGCCGTCACCGTGTTCGAGAAGAACGATCGCGTCGGCGGCCTGCTGCGTTACGGCATCCCCGACTTCAAGATGGAGAAGAGCCACATCGATCGTCGCGTCGCGCAGATGGAGGCCGAGGGTGTTGTCTTCCGCACCGGCGTGATGGTGGCGCATCTGCCCGAGGGCTCGAAGGTCACCAACTGGGCCAAGGACGTGGTGACGGCTGACGAGCTGATGCAGCAGTTCGACGCGGTGCTGCTGGCCGGCGGCGCGGAACAGTCCCGCGACCTGCCGGTGCCGGGACGTGATCTGGCTGGCATTCACTTCGCGATGGAGTTCCTGCCGCAGCAGAACAAGCTCAACGCCGGCGACAAGCTCAAGGCGCAACTGCGCGCCGACGGCAAGCACGTGATCGTCATCGGCGGCGGCGACACCGGCAGCGATTGCGTCGGCACCAGCAACCGCCATGGCGCGAAGAGCGTCACCCAGTTCGAGCTGATGGCGCAGCCGCCCGAGGTCGAGGACCGGCCGATGACCTGGCCGTACTGGCCGATCAAGCTGCGCACGTCGTCCAGCCACGAGGAAGGCTGTGAGCGCGAGTTCGCGATCGCGACCAAGGAGTTCGTCGGCGGCGAGGGCAAGGACAAGGGCAAGGTCGTCGGCGTGAAGACGGTGCGCGTCGAATGGACCAACGGCAAGATGGTCGAGGTGCCGGGCACCGAGCAGGTGCTCAAGGCCGACCTGGTGTTGCTGGCGATGGGCTTCGTCAGTCCGGTCGCGGCGATCGTCGATGCGTTCGGCGTGACCAAGGATGCGCGCGGCAATGCGAAGGCGACGACCGACTTCCACGGCGGGTACCGGACCAACGTCGCCAAGGTGTTCGCCGCGGGGGACATGCGAAGGGGCCAATCCCTGGTGGTGTGGGCCATCCGCGAAGGCCGGCAGGCGGCGCGGTCGGTGGACGAGTTCCTGATGGGGGAGAGCGAGTTGCCACGGTGACCCGTGGCCCTGCGTTCACCGAGCATGCCGGAGGAAGTCGCGAGACGCCGGCCTCATAGGTCCCACAATCGGTCGTCATCCCCCGGCTCCCTCCGGCGGGACGAGCCGCGCGACGGAGGAAGTCGCGAGACGCCGGTCTCATAGGTCCCACAATCGGCCGTCGTTCCGCGGCTCCCTCCGGCAGGACGAGCCGCGCGATCACCCGATTCGTTCAAGCCCCCGAGATCGCACGAAAAGAAAGCCCGGCATGCCGGGCTTTCGTCGTTGCGGGAGGCGTCAGCGTGACGTCACAGCGTGCCGCCCGTCGCGTTGCGCAGCGGAACCTCGCGCCAGTTCAGGAGCTTGGTGCCGTAGCCGGCCGGGGGGTTGACCGCGGCGCCGCAGTTCGTGCCGACGCATTGGAAGGGGGAGGAGGAGGTGTTCGTGCTGGCGGTGGAGCCGCTGATGTTGAGCACCACGTCCTTGTCGGTCGACACGAAGGTCAGGTCGGTGACCGCGAAACCCGGATCCACGTAGGCCGCGTTGTTGGCGAACTGCGTCCGTCCGTTGCCCAGGTCCAGCGCGTAGACGATGCTGCTGCCCGACGGTGAGCACGGGTTGGAGTTGTTGGGCACGGTCGCCGCGAACGAGACGATGCCGCCGAAGTAGGCCGGGTCGTTGATGATGCGGTAGCCGCTGGCCACGTTCAGGTACCAACCGGCCTCGGTGCTGTAGTCGATGGTCACGGGCTGCGTGACGTCGGTGAGCTGATGCAGCTGGCCCACGCCGATCGGGAAGTTCATGCCCGACGGCAGGTCTGCCGAGCTGTTGAACTTGCCCGCCGAACCGTCGATCACCGCGTACATCCGCTGGGTCTGCGTGCTGTTGATGTCGGTCGCATCGAGCAGCTTGCCGGTACCGAAGGTCACGTAGCGGCGGTTGGAGGTGGGCTGGACCACCGGCAGGACATGCGAGGTGATGGGCTGCAGCACGCCGGCGGCGTCGGTCGCGCGGACCACCTTCACCGGCGCCGGATAGCCGCCCGACGAGTTGCGCAGGTCGAAGCGCCAGACGCTGCCGCGCAGATCGCCGGCGTACACGGACTCGGCCTGCGCCGAGGTCAGGTCGGGATAGAAGGCCGTCAACTGCGTCATGCCGGACGGGCTGGTCGGGCTGCCGTCGTCCTGCGCGGGCAGGTTGCCGGTCGGCGTGTCGATGCGGGTGAGCAGCGCGCCGGTGCGTGCGTTCAGCACGTACAGGTGGTTCTGGCCCGACGGGTTGTTCAGGCCGGCCGGCACCAGCACCACCCAGCCGTACTGGGCGATCTTGGTGACCAGCGGCTGGCCGAAGGTGTAGCCCATGTCGCCGTCGGTGAACTCCCACAGCACCTTGGTCGCGGCGACGGCTTCGGAGGAGATGCCGCCGACGCTGGTCACGTCCAGCGCATAGATGCTCTTGCCGCCCTTGCCCATGCCGCCGACGACGATGGAGCGCCAGTCAGTGCCGGTGCCGCCGGCGGTGCGGCCGAAGTCCACGTCCATCGTGACCGGAGGCGCATCGACCATGTAGTAATGGTTGAAGTTGGGGTTGCCGATCGACTGCAGACCGTTGACCGCCGGCGTGTTGGTGGGGCCGTTGAAGACGGGGCTGGGCACGTATGCGAAGAGCTCCTTGCCGGCGGTGCTGCCCGTCAGCGATCCGTCGATCACGTGCACCACGCCCTGGTTGGTAGGCGCGATGACCACGTTGGCGCGACTGGCGTTGGCGATCTTGTAGGCGTTGTAGCCCGGGTTGGTCACCTCCGACAGGCTGAGCGACGGCGGGCCGACCACCACCAGCTTGGCGTTCACGATGTCGCCCACGAGGTTGGTGCGGGTGCGGTAGGCCTTGGAGCTGTTGGCGACGGTGGAGTTCTGCTCCTGGCTGCGGTCGCCACGCAGGTAGTTCAGGTAGTCGCTGGAGTCGTTGCCGCTGCGATAGGTGGTGTCCAGCGCGGTGGACTGCGCCGAGCTGATGCTGGCCAGGCGGAACGGCACCGCCAGCCGCGTCGACGAGTGCACGGTGACCATGAAGCGGCCCGTGTCCCAGCCGCTGCCGCCCGCCTGCGCACCCAGCTTGTCGGCGAAGCGCCAGCTGTCGTTGCTGGAGACGGTGGCCGTGCTCGGGTTGTAGGCCAGCGTGCTGGCGACGACGTCGCCCGACCAACTGCCCGCGTCGTACTGGGCCGAGTAATTGGCCACGCCCGCGGTGGTGATGCTTTGCTGCGCGGTGGAGAAGGCCGTGGAGTAAGCCTTCATCCGCGAAGCGATGCTCGCGAACGCCGCCGACAGCCCGCTCACCATCAAGTCGGCACGGGCCGCCGTGAAGTAGGTGTCCGGGCGCAACTGGCCGCCGACGGTGTCGGTCGACGGGCCGGTGTGCCACCAGGCCGTGGGAATGTCCGTCGTGCGCGTCAGCGGGTTGTAGTCGGACGGCACGATGAAGGCACCGTACTTGGTGGCCAGGTAGTACTGGTTGTTGGACTTGTAGGTGGAGTTCTCCAGCACGTCCAGCCAGTAAGTCTGGACGGTCTGCTTGCCGGCGGACTTGATGTCGATGTCGGGCCGGATGTCGGTCGTGTTGGCCCAGTAGGCCAGTCCCGCCATCAGCGCGCCGTTGTTGGTGCAGCAGCCGTTGTAGGGGGACTGCGAGGACAGCCCGCTGATGCCGCTCATCGTGCCGACCAGGTCGGTCCAGGTGAGGGTGTTGATGACGGTATCGCTGCTGACCTCGACCGGCTGCGCGGGTTCGGACGCGCCGGTGGCGCCGGGCAGGTTGCGGTCGGCGTGGGTGTTGACGTCGCCGATGCCGAGGATGAAGTTCTTCTGGCAGGAATACTGGATCGGATCGTCCCAGTTCGAGATCACCGGGAAGCCGTCCGCCCAGGTGGCCTTGGTCGAGTCGCTGGCCGTGCCGGTGGCGGTATAGGACGCGACGTTGCCGATGTTGCGGTAGTAGCGCAGCACCGTGTAGTAGAGCTCGCCCACCGGGTCGTAGGTCTTGTACGAGCCCGCGGTGGATCCGAACTTGTTCAGGTAGTTCATCACCCCGCTGTTGATGATCGTCGTGGCGAAGGCGCCCGAGGTCGTGGTCGCGTCGGTGGGGTCCGGATTGACCACCATGATGCCGGTGGTCGAATCCCACTCGGCCTTGCCGTTCGCGACCGCGTCACCGCCGGGCACCGGCTGCGTCGGGCCGACGAACTTCTGGCGCGCGCGCAGCACCCCGCCGTCGCGGCTCAGGTTGCCGTCGTTCAGATAGCCGAAGGCGCTGAAGCGGATCTGGTTGGCGTACTGCTGGATCAGGCCCTCGGGCTTGTAGTTGGCGCCGTTGGAGTAGCTCTTGCAGTTGGCTTCCAGGTAGCTGACGCCCAGGGTCTTGTCGCAGACGCGCGTCCGGATCGAGAGAACGTAGGACGTGCTGTCGGCCCAGGGCGACGCGCTCGGGTCGAACGCGGTGCCGCTGCCGCTGTTGTTGTTGCCGGTGCGCGTGATGCGCATGTTGGCGCCCAGCCCCTGGATGCGAATCTTGATGCCGGACCAGCCCAGCGGCGTGGCGCCCGCCAGCACCGTCGTCACGTTCGTCATCGACCGGTCCGGGAAGTTGCTCGTGCCGCCCTGGCCGCTGGCGTAGGCCTTCTCCAGGATGGTGGCGTAGGTGTAGTCGCCGACGCGGTAGCCGCCGGTCAGCGCCCAGCGGAACGGGTCGATGGTCTGCATCGACGCCCAGTTCAGGAAGTTGCCGCTCCACTTGTTGCTGCAGACGTGCGCCACGGCCGCGGCGGCGGGCGCGAAGTGATCGAAGGGAATCGGCTGCGTGCCGCTGGTGGTGGCCAGCCGGTAGTCGTAGCACTTGTCCGGATCGAAGTAGCCCAGGTAGGTGGACACCGGGTTGTAGGCCGTGTCCAGGTGGGCGTTGCTGACCGCGGTCGGGAACTCCACCGACAGGGCCAGCGCCAGGTTGCCCGGCACGGACACGGAGGCGAACACCGGCTTGTCGGCCAGCAGCGTCTGGGCCTGGGCGACGAGCGCCGTGGCGGCCAGCGCCGTCGCGACGGCGGAGCCGGTCAGGCACGCGCGGAGGGAGGAAGTGGGCATCGGAAACCTCGATCAGTTCTGGGTCGTGAACGTCGTCTGGTAGAACGAGTACGCGTTGTGCGGTCCCCTGACGCGCACGGTGATGCGGTAGGTCGGTTGCGGTGGCACCACCGGGTTCTTGAGGTTGGAACCCGAGTTGCTGGAGCGTCCCAGCACCTGGCAGTTGCCGACGCTGAACGCGCCCGCGGTCGAGCACAGGCGCTCGATCAGGTAATGCAGCTGGATGCCGTCGTCGGGCAGCGTGATGGCGTTGGCCACGTTGCCGGCGCCGTTCAGGCCGTCCACGTCGGTCATGTTCAGCATCGCGGTCGGAATGCCCGAGGCGTCGCTCGCGAGCAGCGTCGCGCTGTAGTTGAACGCCGCGTTGCTGGACTGGCGCGACGCGGCGGTGGACAGGTTGCCGGTCGCGAGCGATGTTGTGGCGGCGCGGATGGCGCGTTCGGCCTGGTTGGCCATGTCGCGCTTGAAGCCGAAGTTGCCGGCGTTGAGCAGCGACACGTTCATCGACCGCATCGTGGCGGCCGCACCGATCAACAGCACGGCCAACGTGATCAGGGCGATGACCATGATCACGCCGCGCTCGCGCGAGGCCGCGCGCCGTCGGGCGATCGGTGCGACATGGCGAAGGGAAGGGGGGAGCATCGACGGAATCCTTGTCATGGGGCGGTCGAACGCGGCATCAGGGCGGCGGGGTGCGGGACGGCGATGCGACGACCGCGTTGCGGATGGGCACCGTGAATTCCACGACCTTGTAGTTGCGCTTCTGTTCGTCGGCGGACACCGGCAGGGTGACCTGCATGCCGGCGGGCAGGCTCGAGAACAGCGTGAAGGACGACGGCGAGACCTGGGTGTTGTCCTCGATCCGGTCGCCCCGCATCAGCATGGCGACACGGACGGCGACGATCTGCTGCATCGCGGTCGCGGCGGCGGCCGTGGACGCGTTCATGTTGGCGACGGTGTAGGTCCCGGTTTCCGGTACGGCCCAGCTGTCGACGATGCCGTTCATGGTCGAGCTGATGCCGTAGCGCACGCGCAGATTCATCACGCCTTCGGCCAGCGGCACCGGTTGATCGGCATTGCCCGGCATGTTGTTCAGGCGCAGCAGGTCATAGCCGACCAGCTGTTGCGCGGCGTTGATGCCCAGCAACTGGAAACGGGGCGTGTTGCCGCTCTGGTTGCCCAGGTTCACCAGGTTGGTCGTGACGCCGCTGGTGCCGTAGGACACGATGTTCGGCCCGATCGCGCCGCTGAAGTACGGGCCGCCGAAGTCGACCGAGGGCGCCGCGCCGCCGACGTACCCGGCCGCCGCCTGCACCACCATGCAGGGACGTGGCGCGGGCTCGGTGAGCAGCATCAGATCGCCGCCGCGGATGCCCAGCGTGTTGTTCAGCTGGAGCGAGTTGGCGCCGACGCTGTTCAGGCGCACCTCCATCGGGGCCTCGCTCAGTCCGGCGGAGGCGGTCATGACCTGGATGATGTCGGACCCGCCGGTGCCCGCGCCGGCGTAGACCATGATCGGGATCGCCGACACGTTGGTGGAGACCGTGGCGAAGGGCGCGGGGAACGCGCCGTTGCGCGGCAGGATCACGGTGCCGTTGACGGCCGCGTTGATCAGGCAGCCCAGCGCGCCGGTGTTCTGGAGGAAGCCGGAACCGGCGCTGCGCAGTTGCCGGTCCATGTCGTAGGCGACATAGCTGATGTTGAGCGCCAGGTCGGAGGTCGTGGCGGTGCGGCGCTTGGACGTCTCGTACCGGTTCATGATGATGCCGAGCGCGGCGATCAGCACCAGGCCGATGGTCATCGAGATCAGCAGCTCCACCAGGGTGAAGCCGCCGGAGCGGCGCGCGACGCGGGGCAGGTGGGGGATGGGCATGTCAGTTCAGACGCACGTCGGTGGTGTACTGGCGCGCGGCGCCGGACGTGGTGGTCCACGTGATCGTGATCGTGGCCACCCGGTTGACCACGACCAGCGTGCCTTGCGCGTTGGGCAGGCCGGACTGCGTCTGATCCGCCACGCGCGCCTGCCAGGCGGCCAGCGTCGGGGGAATGGGCACGTTGCTGATCCACATGTCGCTGGTCAGGTCCGCGGCCAGCATCGCGGCGCGCAGGTTGTCCTCGGTGCCCACGGAAGCCTGCGAGGCACGGGCCATCAGCGTGACCAGGCCGACGATGCCGGTGGTCATGACCAGCATGGCGACCATCAGTTCGATCAGCGTCATGCCGCGCGCGCCGGCACGGCGCGGGCGCTGGGAAGGCCGGGGAGTGGGGGCCATGGTGTCAGTTGGAGTTGGTGTAGGACACCCCGGCGGCGGGGCAGCCGTCGGGCAGCGTCGAGGACTGGACGCGATCACGGTCGCACAACCGCACGCTGCCGCCCAGCGCGACCCAGACCGACAGCCGCTTGAGGTTGCTGGCGCTGACGGAGGTGTCGATCCAGTAGACGATCTGGCCGGTGGCCGGCACGTTGCAGGTGGAGGCCCCGCTGACCGGGTTGTTCAACGCCACCGGCCGCCCGCTCGGTCCGAAGCACACCGCCAGCGGACCGTTGATGGTCAGGTTGGCGGTCAGGTCCGTCATCGAGCCGCATTGAGCGGGCTGGCTGACCGCGCCGCCGGCCTCGGTGATCGCGATGTTGGGAATGACCTTGACGATCCAGTACTGGCCGCCGGCCGACGCGGCTTCGTTGCCGGTGCAGGTCGACTGCGAGGTGCGATAGAAGACCACCGGCTGGTAGCTCTTGACCGCCTCGGCCTGCGCCAGGCGCAGGCTGGTGGCCAGGCCACTGCCGGCCGTGCGGATCTGCGCGTTGGCGGACCAGGTTCGGATCGCTGGCGCCGCGAGCGCCGTCGACAGGCCGATGATCGCGATCACGATCATCAGCTCGATCAACGAGAACCCGCGACCGGCGCGGCGACCCGAGGTCAGCATGTGTCGCCCTTGCGCATCAGCCACTTGGACGTGCAGGTGTTCCAGCCGGTCGGCGCCGCGTCGGTGGAGCGCACGTCCGCCTGCGTGATCGAGAAGCGGAAGGCGCTCATGACGGTGTCCGAGCTGGTGGCCGTGATGGTGTAAGCGGCGGCGGTCGGGGCCGCGCACTGGACGCTGAACTTGCCGAAGGTTTGGGCTGTCAGGCAGGGGGGCGACGCGCCGCCGCTGGCCGTGTAGGTGCGGAAGTTCTGGAAGTAGGCTTCCATGTCGGCCCGGGCCTGCGTCAGGCCGGTGGCCGCGTCGGTCAACTGGCCGCGGATCACGTAGTCCCGATAGGCCGGGTAGGCCAACGCGCCCAGGATGCCCACGATGGCCACGACCACCATCAGCTCGATCAGCGTGAACCCGCGTTGGGCGGACCGGCGCGCCGGCGACAGAAAGTTCCCGAACATAAGCGCTCCTTGTTTGCGCAAATTATCGGCAGCGACCCGCCAAAGGCGAGGCCGCTCGTCGTGCCTCGGAACCCGCCCGTCTCGCGGCGGCTTCCGAACGTGACCTCCGTCACGGGCCGCGGCGTGAAAACTTCCACTGGCGAGCGCCAAGGCACCGAACCGATCGCCGCCGGGCAGAAGCCGCGGGATCGGTCACCATCCGCCGGCGGGCGTCAACCCCCTCTATCGGACTGTCGCGAAACGCCATCCCCCGCCCCAGGTGCCCTCCGGCATCAATTCAGGCTTTACCCTATGATCCCGGCTCCCGGACGCTTGCCGCCCGGCAGCGTTCCGGATCAATCCCAAGAGATGGCATTCACCGATCCCCATTCAACAAAAAACGTCCGTCCACTGATTGAAGTGAAGGATGTCACCGTCGGCTACGGCGACCGGGTCATTCTGAAAGACGTCAATGTGACGTTGCCGCGCGGCAAGGTGATGGCGTTGATCGGCTCGTCGGGCGGCGGCAAGACGACCTTGCTGCGGCTGCTGACGCGGCAATTGCGTCCGCAATCCGGTCAGGTGCTGTTCGACGGCCAGGATCTGGCGCCGATGGACCAGGCCCAGTTGTACGCGCAACGCCGACGCATGGGCATGCTGTTCCAGTTCGGCGCGCTGTTCACCGATCTGAGCGTGTTCGAGAACGTCGCCTTCCCGCTGCGCGAGCACACCCGGCTGTCCGAGCCGATGATCCGCGACCTGGTCTTGATGAAGCTCAACGCGGTCGGCCTGCGCGGCTCCCGCGACTTGATGCCCAACGAGGTCTCCGGCGGCATGGCGCGCCGTGTCGCGCTGGCGCGGGCGATCGCGCTCGACCCCGACCTGGTGCTGTACGACGAACCGTTCGCGGGCCTGGACCCGATCTCGCTGGGCGTGACGGCCCGGCTGATCCGCGACCTCAACGATGCGCTCGGCCTGACCAGCGTGATCGTCTCGCACGACATCCACGAGACCTTCGGCATCGCCGACCACGTGGTGATGGTGGCCAACGGCGGCGTCGTCGCCCAGGGCACGCCCGACGAGCTGCGCAACAGCGACAACCCGCTGGTGCATCAGTTCGTGAACGGAGAGTCCGACGGACCGGTGCGTTTCCACCAGCCCGCCAGTCCCGTCCGCGAGGACTTCGGCCTGCCGCAGGAGGAGTCCGCATGATCGGTTTCGCGACTTCGATCGGCCGCGGCCTGCGCCTGAAACTCACCGACTGGGGCGCGGCGGCGCGGTTGCTCGGCGCGCTGGCGCTGCACCTGGGGGCCTGCCTGCGCCGCTTCGTGCTGGTGCGTGAGCAGATCTTCTATCTGGGCAACCGCTCGCTGTCGATCATCGGCGTATCCGGCTTGTTCGTCGGTTTCGTGCTGGCGCTGCAGGGCTACTACACGCTGCAGCGCTACGGCTCGGCCGAGGCCGTCGGCCTGCTGGTCGCGCTGAGCCTGGTGCGCGAGCTGGGCCCGGTCGTGGCGGCGCTGCTGTTCGCCGGACGCGCCGGCACCTCGCTGACCGCCGAGATCGGCCTGATGAAGGCCGGAGAGCAGCTCAGCGCGATGGAAATGATGGCCGTCGACCCGGTGCAGCGCGTGCTCGCGCCGCGCTTCTGGGCCGGCGTGATCGCCATGCCCTTGCTGGCGGCGGTGTTCTCGGCCGTCGGTATCCTGGGCGGATGGATGGTGGCGGTGCCCTTGATCGGCATCGACGCCGGCGCCTTCTGGTCGCAGATGCAGGGCGGCGTGGACGTCTTCGCCGATGTCGGCAACGGCGTCGTCAAGAGCCTCGTGTTCGGCATCACCGTCAGCTTCGTGGCGCTGCTGCAGGGCTACTCCTGCAAGCCGACGCCCGAGGGCGTGTCCCAGGCGACCACCCGCACCGTCGTGTTGTCGTCCCTGGCCGTCCTGGGCCTGGACTTCATCCTGACCGCCATGATGTTTTCGATCTGAGGCCACGCCCGGTCGAGACCTGTTATTGATTCGAAAAAGATCCGGAGTTGCAGATGCAATCCTCTCGTTATGACGCCTGGGTCGGGTTCTTCGTGCTGATCGGTGGCGCGGCCCTGCTGTTCCTGGCCCTGAAGGCGGGCAACCTGCTGACCCTGAATTTCCAGGACACCTACGCGGTCACCGCCAAGTTCGACAACATCGGCGGCCTGAAGCCGGGCGCGGCGGTCAAGAGCGCCGGTGTCGTGGTGGGCCGGGTCGCGGCGATCACCTTCGACGACAAGACCTTCCAGGCGCGCGTCGCGCTGAAGCTGAACCAGGGCGTGGCCTTTCCCAAGGACAGCTCCGCCAAGATCCTCACGTCCGGCCTGCTGGGCGAGCAATACATCGGACTGGAACCGGGCGCGGAGGAGAAGAACCTCGCCGCGGGCGACATCATCACGCAGACCCAGTCGGCGGTGGTGCTGGAGAACCTGATCGGCCAGTTCCTCTATAACAAGGCGGCCGATGCCTCCGCGGCACCGGCCTCGGGAGAGAAGCAATGAAGAAGAACGCCCCGATCCGGACCTTGATCCGGACGGACCTTTCGTCGGCGCTGCGCCCGGTGCTGCTGAGCACCGCGTTGCTGGGCGCCGCGCTGCCGGCGCTGGCGCAAGCGGTGCAGGCCACGGAGGCCGAAGCGCAGGAACGCGCCGTGGTCGCGGCCGTGGTCAGCCCGCCGGCGACGACGGTCGAGGTCGCCGAGACGGACGATGCATCGACGGCGCTGAAGGCGACCGACGCCGATGCGCCGCCGGCCGCCGCGCCGGCTGCGTCGGCCCCGGAGGCTCCGGCGTCCGCGCAGGACCCGGCCGCCGCCGGTCAGGCCGGCCAGGCCGCCGCCGCCGCGCAGGATGGGCAGGCCCCGGGCCCGCGCGTGCGCAACCGTCTGGACCCCTGGGAAAACTGGAATCGCAAGGTCTTCAACTTCAACGAGAAGCTGGACGAGAACCTCTTGCGGCCGGTCGCCACCGCCTACAGCGACCTCGTCCCGCAGCCGGCTCGTCAAGCAGTCGACAACTTCTTCGGCAACTTCTCGGACGCCTGGTCGGCGGTCAACCTGTTCCTGCAGGGCCGCTTCAAGAACGGCGCGACCCAGACGATGCGGGTGGCCGTCAACTCGGTGTTCGGCATCGCCGGCCTGATCGACATCGCCACGCCCGCCGGGCTGGAGAAGACCACCGAAGATCTGGGCCGCACGCTCGGGTACTGGGGTGTCAAGACCGGACCCTACATCGTGTGGCCGGTGCTTGGCCCGTCGTCGTTGCGCGACTCGGTCACGCTGCCGGTCAACGTGTATTACTCGCCGGCCTACATCTTCGACGATGGTGAATACAAGTTCGCCATCACCGCGCTGCAGCTGATCAACACCCGTGCCAACCTGCTGCGCGTGACCGACATGCTGGACGGCATCGCGCTGGACAAGTACACCTTCATCCGCGACGCCTACCTGCAGCGTCGCAACGTGAAGACGCACAAGGAACAGGAAGAAGAGGATGACTATGAAGTCATCACCCCCGACGAGAAGCCGGCCAATCCGCAAGGCGGCCGTTGACTCGATCGGGCAACAACCGGTAACCCCATTCGGGGTTGTCGGTGAACCGGCACCGGACTTGCCCCGTTGAGGACGGGTCCCGCCGTGTCATGAAGAAAGAAAGGACAAGCATGAACTCCACCAAACGACTGCTGCTTCGCCTGATCGTGTCGGCCGCGGCGCTGAGCCCGCTGGCTTCGTTCGCCGCGGACGCCTCCGCGCCGGACCAACTGATCCGCCAGCTTTCCATCGAGACGCTGGACGCGGTCAAGAGCGACAAGGCGATCCAGGGCGGCGACGTCGGCAAGATCATGGAGCTGGTCGACAGCAAGGTCATGCCGCATGTCGACTTCCAGCGCATCACCGCCTCGGCCGTCGGCCGTTTCTGGCGCCAGGCCACGCCTGAGCAGAAGCAACGCCTGCAAGCCGAGTTCAAGACGCTGCTGGTGCGCACCTATGCCGGCGCGCTGACGCAGGTCAAGGACCAGACCATCGCGATGAAGCCGATGCGCGCCGCGCCAGAAGACACCGAAGTGGTCGTGCGCACGGAGATCCGCGGCAAGGGCGATCCGATCCAGCTGGACTACCGTCTGGAGAAGAGCGACTCCGGCTGGAAGATCTATGACGTGAATGTCCTGGGCATCTGGCTGGCGGACCAGTACCGCAACAGCTTCGCGCAGGAGATCAACGCCAAGGGCATCGATGGCCTGATCAAGTCGCTGGCCGACCGCAATGCGCGTCCGGCGGCATCGGCGCCGAAGAAGGGCTGATCCCGTGCTGAAGCTGCCGTCGCGGCTGCGCCTGGACAACGTCCCGGACGAATGGCAGCGGCTGGAAGGCGCGCTGCGCGCCGAGCTGGCGCAGGTCGGCAATGCCGCCGGTCGCGTGATCAGCCTGGACGCCAGCGGGCTGAAGGACTTCGATTCCGCGGCCCTCAGCCTGCTGCTCAGCGCGTTGCGCCTGTGCGGCCAGGATGGCTGGCAACTGACGCTGCATCAGGCGCCGCGCGAGCTGCGCGAGCTCGCGCGGGTCTACGCCCTGGAGCACCTGTTCTGGGCCGACGCCCCCGCGCCGGCGCAGCCGGCCTGAACCACGGCCCGCCAGGGCCGCGACGACCGCACCCCGAAGATCGGGCCGCTGACGCGGCCCGTTTTTTTTGGTGCTTCCGATCCGCGACAGACCTACGTTCAAGACGAGCCCAAGAGGCACCGCGATCCGCAAGCAGATCCGTCGGACCCGCGCGCGGGCCGGTCGGCTCACTGCGCGTAGCGCTTGGTCCGCAGGTTGCGCTTGATCTCCTGCAACATCGGCCGCAGGTTCTCGCCGAGCCGCAGGGCGACGCCGGTGGTCAGCACGTCCACGACGATCAGGTGCAGCAGCCGCGACACCATCGGGCTGTAGCGGTCGTAGTCTTCCGGGTGGTCGACGGCCAGCAGCACCTGTCCCGGCAATTGGCCCATCTGCGCGAGCGGCGAGCCGCTGGCGGTGATGATGATGGTCGTCGCGCCCTTCTTGCGGGCGATCTCGGCGGCGTCCATCAGGTCGCGGCTGCGGCCCGAGTTGGAGATGATCACCGCGCAGTCGCCCGCGCCGAGCATCGTCGCGCTCATCAACTGGACGTGGCCGTCGCTGCAGGCGAAGGTGTTGGCGCCGAGCCGGAAGAACTTGTGCTGCGCGTCCTGCGCCACGATGCCGGAGTTGCCGACGCCGTAGAACTCGATGCGTTTGCGCTGGCGCGCCGTCTCGGACAGCGCCGTCATGGCGCGCTCGAAGGCGTGGCTGGCGGCGTCGTTGCGGTAATGCAGCAGGGCGGCGACGGCGTTGTCGACCACCTTCACGATCAGGTCCGAGGGCTTGTCGTCCTCGTCCACCGCGCGGTGCACGAAGGGCACGCCCTCGTTGACGCTGCCGGCGAGCTTGAGCTTGAAGTCCGCCAGCCCGTCATAGCCGACGCTGCGACAGAAGCGCACCACCGTCGGCTTGCTGACGTGGGAGCGATCGGCCAGCTCGCTGACCGGCAGGCTCGCGAACGCACGCGGATCCGCGAGCAACAGCTTGGCGACCCGTTGCTCGGCGGGCGGCAGCGCGGGCAGCGCGGCCTTGACGCGTTCCAGCATGCTCATCGCGTCAGCACTCCTCGATCCAGGAATGGCCGTCGCGCGCCACCAGCGCGCTGGCCGCGGGCGGGCCCCAGGTACCGGCGACATAGTTGCGCGGGCCGGTGCTGTCCTGCTTCCAGAAGTCGAGGATGGGCTCGACCCACTTCCAGGCCTGCTCCTGCTCGTCGCTGCGGACGAACAGGTTGAGCTTGCCGGCGATCGCGTCCAGCAGCAGGCGCTCGTAGGCGCCGACGCGGTCGGCGGCGAAGGCCTTGTCGAAGTCCAGGTCCAGGGACACCGGGGACAGCGCCTCGGTGCTGGAGCCGCCCTTGGCCGCCATCAGTTGCAGCTCCAGGCCGTCCTCGGGCTGCAGCTTGATGATGAGCCGGTTCGGGCAACTGCTGCCCGGGAAGATCGGGTGCGGCACCGGGCGGAAGTTGATGACGATCTGCGCGTCGCGCGCCGCGAGGCGCTTGCCCGTGCGCAGGTAGAAGGGCACGCCGGCCCAGCGCCAGTTCTGCACCTCGGTGCGCAGCGCGACGAAGGTTTCGGTCTGGCTGCCGGCGGGGATCTTGCCCTCGTCCAGATAACCGGGCACCGGCTTGCCCTCGATGTTGCCGGCGCGGTACTGGCCGCGCACCACGTCGCGGGCGACGCTCTCGGCGGTGAAGGGCTTGAGCGCGCGCAGCACCTTGAGCTTCTCGTCGCGGATCGCGTCGGCGTCGTTGCTCGAGGGCGCCTCCATCGCGATCATCGTCAGCAACTGCAGCGCATGGTTCTGGATCATGTCGCGCAGCGCGCCGGTGCCGTCGTAGAACGGACCGCGGGTGCCGACGCCCAGGCCTTCGGCCAGCGTGATCTGGATGTTGGCGATGCTCTCGCGGCGCCACAGCGGCTCGAACAGCGCATTGCCGAAGCGCAGCGCCATCAGGTTCTGCACCGACGGCTTGCCCAGGTAGTGGTCGATGCGGAAGGCCTGCGTCTCGGCGAAGACCGAGCGCACCACCTTGTTGATCTCCTGCGCGCTGGCCAGGTCGTGACCCAGCGGCTTCTCCAGCACCACGCGCACCTTCGGACCATTGAGGCCGGCCTCGCCGAGCTGCTGGCAGATCTGCGTGAACAGGTGGGGGCTGGTGGCCAGGTACAGCACGACGGTGTCCGCGTTGCGCTCGCCCAGCCATTCCTTGAGCCGCGCGTAATGCTCCGGCTGCGACAGGTCCATGCGGCGGTAATGCACCAGGGACGCGAAGCGCTCGAACTCCTCGTCGTTCGGCCGCTTGCCGGCCTCGACCTCGCGGAAGCGCTCCTTCAGCCACTCGCGGTAGCGCTCGTCGGTCTGCTCGTCGCGGGCGACGGCCAGGATGCGGCCGCCCTCGGGCAGCTTGCCGTGGCGAAACGCCTGGAACAGCGCGGGCATCAGCTTGCGCCAGGTCAAATCACCAGTACCACCAAAGAACACGAGATCGAAGGACATGGGCGCGGCGCTCCGTCGAGGAGCGAAGGAAGTTGGCTGACGTCTTGATGTAACGAAGTTACCGGATTTATGATGCCCCAGTTTCTTAGGGCGGTCAACGTGCGCCGGAACTCGCGTCAGCACCGGTTCTAATACGGACACACGGGTCTGCCCCTTGGGGAAGGCCTGCACGACTCGCCGGCGAGACATGCAGACCTTCACTGGGCAAAGCCGATGCCTTCTTCGATTCATTCCCCTCGACGCCCCTCCGGCCCCAGCTCTCATGAACCAGCTCGACCAACTCAAGGCCTTCACCACCGTGGTGGCCGACACCGGCAACTTCAAGCAACTGGCGCAGTTCACGCCGCGTGACGCGACGACCAATCCGTCGCTGATCCTCAAGGCCGTCCAGTCCCCGGACTACGCCCACCTGCTCGAAGACACCGTCGCCGCCAACAAGACCGAAGCGCTGGACCTGATCGTTGACAAGGTGCTGGTGGCCTTCGGCCTGGAGATCCTCAAGGTGGTGCCGGGCCGCGTGTCGACCGAGGTCGACGCCCGCCTGAGCTTCGACACCGTCGCCACGCTGGCGCGCGCGCGCCGCCTGATGAAGCTCTATGAGGACGCCGGCATCGGCCGCGAGCGCGTGCTGATCAAGATCGCCTCGACCTGGGAAGGCATCCAGGCCGCCCGCGAGCTGGAGCGCGAAGGCATCCACACCAACCTGACGCTGCTGTTCTCGTTCTGCCAGGCGGTGGCCTGCGGCGAGAACGGCATTCAGCTGATCTCGCCCTTCGTCGGCCGCATCTACGACTGGTACAAGAAGTCCGCCGGCTCGACCTGGGACGAGGCCGCCAGCGCCGGCGTCAACGACCCGGGCGTGAAGTCGGTCGCCGCGATCTACAACTACTTCAAGAAGCACGGCATCGCCACCGAGGTGATGGGCGCGAGCTTCCGCAATGTCGGCCAGATCCGGGCGCTCGCCGGCTGCGACCTGCTGACGATCAGCCCCGACCTGCTGGCGCAACTGCAAGGCGACGAGGCGCCGCTGGCCCGCGCGCTCGACGCCGATGCCGCCCGGGCATCCGACCTGCCCAAGGTGTCGTTCAACGAGGCGGCCTTCCGCTTCGCCCTCAACCAGGACGCCATGGCCACCGAGAAGCTGGCCGAAGGCATCCGACAGTTCGCCGCTGACGCCGGCAAGCTGGACCAGATGATCGAAAGCCTGCGATGACCGAGTTCCCGCGTTGCGACCGCAGCCCGACCTGGGCTGCCCTGCAAACCCATTTCCAGCAGGCCGGCCGGACCTTCGACGTCCGCCAGGCCTTCGCCACCGAGCCGGACCGTTTCGCGTCGTGGTCGGTGCAGGCGCCGGAAGTCTTCGCGGACCTCTCGAAGAACCGCATCGACGCGCGCGCGCTGGAACTGCTGCTGGCCCTGGCTTCCGACGTGAAGCTGGAGGCGCAACGCGAGGCCCTCTTCAACGGCGATCCGATCAACGCGACCGAAGGCCGCGCGGTGCTGCACACGGCGCTGCGCGCGCCGGCCGGGCTGGCGCCGTTCAGCCATGAGGTGCAGGCGGCGCTCGACCACATGCTGGTCTTCGCCGACGCCGTGCGCGACCACGCCACCAGCGGCATCACCGATGTCGTGCACATCGGCATCGGCGGCTCCGACCTCGGCCCGGCGATGGTCGTGCAGGCGCTGCAGTCCTACGTGCCGGCGGGGTTGACGCTGCATTTCGTCTCCAACGTCGACGGGCATGACCTGGCGCCGGTGCTGCGCGACCTGGATCCGGCGACGACGCAGTTCGTCATCGCCTCCAAGACCTTCACGACGCAGGAGACGTTGGCCAATGCCCGGGCCGCGAAGGCGTGGTTCCTGCAGCAGGGCGGCACGGACGTCGCCCGGCATTTCGCCGCCACGACCAGCAATGCGAAGGCGGCGGCGGAGTTCGGCATCGACACGACCTTCGGGTTCTGGGACTGGGTCGGCGGGCGCTACTCGTTGTGGTCGGTGATCGGGCTGCCGATCGCGATCGCGGTGGGGTCCGCCAACTTCCGCGCGCTGCTGGCCGGCGCGCACGCGATGGACCAGCACTTCCGCACCGCGCCGCACGCGCGGAACCTGCCGGTGCTGCTGGGGTTGCTGGACGTCTGGTACCGCAACTTCCATGGCTTCACCAGCCGCTCGGTGGCACCGTACCACCAGGGCCTGCGCCGGCTGCCGGCCTACCTGCAGCAACTGGAGATGGAGAGCAACGGCAAGGGCGTCGATCGCGAAGGCCTGCCGCTGAGCTACGGCACCAGCCCGGTCGTCTGGGGCGAGGCGGGCACGAACGGCCAGCACGCCTACTTCCAGATGCTGCACCAGGGCACCGACGTGATCCCGGTGGAGTTCATCGCGGTGAAGTCGCCCAACTACGGCGACCATGTCGGCGGAGCGCTTCTGGACAATCTCAAGGACCAGCACGTGAAGCTGCTGGCCAACTGCCTCGCGCAATCGCAGGCGCTGATGCAGGGCAAGACGGCGCAGGCGGCGCGGACCGAGTCGGCCCCCACGGCCTCCAAGGAGCTCGATCCCGACGTGCTGGCCCGCCATCGCAGCTTCCCGGGCAACCGGCCGAGCACGACGCTGGTGCTGGACGCGCTGACGCCGTCGGCCTTGGGCGCGCTGATCGCGCTGTACGAGCATCGAGTCTTCGTCAGCGGCGCCGTGTGGAACATCAACAGCTTCGACCAGTGGGGCGTGGAGCTGGGCAAGGCGCTGTGCAACGGCCTGCTGCCGCGCATGAGCAGCGGCGACGTGGACGGTCTCGATGGCTCGACCGCCGGGCTGCTGGCGAAGCTGCGGGCTTGAGGGACGGGGTCGGATGAAGATCGTGTTCGACTTCGGTGGGGTGCTGTTCCGCTGGCACCCGCCCAGCTTCCTCGCGCGCGTCTGGCCCCATCGGGCCGCTGACGAGACCGCCGGCGCGGCGATTGCCAAGGACTTCTTCCAGGCCTACACCGGCGACTGGGGCGCGTTCGACCAAGGCCTGGCCGACGCGCCGACCACGGCCGATCGCATCGCGCAGCGTACCGGGTGGCCGCGCGAGGAGATCGTCGCCGTGATGGACGCCGTGCCGTCCGAGCTGGCGCTGATCGACGGTACCGCGGCGCTGATCCGCGAGCTCAAGGCGCAGGGGCACACGCTGCACTTCCTGTCCAACATGCCCGAGCCTTACGCCGATCACCTGGAGCAACATCACCCGCTGCACGAGTGGTTCGTGTCGGGGGTGTTCTCGGGGCGGGTCAAGCAGTCGAAGCCGGCGCGGGAGATCTTCGATCTCGCGCTGGAACATTTCGATGCGGAGGCGTCGGAGGTGCTGTTCCTCGATGACTACCCGCCCAACATCGAGGCGGCGACGGCCTTGGGGTGGAATGCCTGGCTGTTCACGACGCCGGAAACGGCACGGGTCGAGCTGGTGAGGCGGGGGTTGTTGCCAGGCTGAGTTGGCTCTCCCGCCTGCCTCGACCGAGCACGATCAGACCAACCGGGGGGCCTTTTGCTCCATGTCCCCCTTCGTCAGCCTGCCGGCTGCCGAATTCCTCCTAATACTTGCGCAAAAGCCCCCCCCGGTCGGTCTGATCCGACGCGCAGCGCATGGTGGCGTCGCGGGGGCTGCGGGGGCGTGAGCGCGCGTGGGCGTGGGCCTGGGCCTACTTGTCGGCTTCGTCTTCGTCCACCGTCGTCGGCGGCGCCGCGACCCGGAACGACTCGTCGGACCAGTGGCCCAGGTCGATCATTCGGCAGCGCTCGCTGCAGAAGGGGCGCCAGGTGTTGCTCGGCGCGAAGATGCTGTCCCCGCCACAGGTGGGGCAGCGCACGATGCGAGGCGCGCCAGCCGGCGCGGCGGATGTCTTGTCGGTCATGTCCGGAACTTCAGGATCTCAGGAGCAGAGGGTCAGCTCGAAAGTGGCGTCGACCGGCGCCGGCTTCAAGCGGCCCTCGTCGTCCTGTCGCATCAGGCGGATCGAGACCATCAGCCGGTGGCCGCTGATCTCGGGCACCAGGCCCAGGCTCGGATCGATGCGCATGCGCAGCAGTTGGAAGCTGCGGCCCGGCGGCAGGCTTTGCTGGTACTGGCCCGCGTGCGCCGCGACCTTGTGCGGTGAGCCGCTGTCGCGCAGCAGCCCGAGCAGGACGTTCAGCGCCTCGGCCAGCGGCATCAGCGTCTGCGCCCACTGCATCAGGTCGTTGCGGCGTCGCACCGGCAGCAGCTGCTGCCAGGAGTAGTAGGCGGGCAGGTCGAACTCGCAGGTGCCGCCCGGGATCGAGATGCGGCTGCGGATGCTCATCAGCCATTCGTTGCCGGTCAGGATCTGACCCGCCTTGCCTGGCAGCTGGTTGAGCTTGTTGAAGGCCACGTCGATGCGCCCCACCACCTCGTCCAGCACCGCTTCCGAAACGGCCGGGTTGCCGCGGTAGCTGTTGAACTGCGTGCGGTGCCGCTCGAGCTCCTTCAGCAGATCGGACTTCAGATCGGCCCGCGACGCCACATCCATCACTTCGAAGATGGTCGCGAGCGCGAAATGATGGTCGAGCGCGGTGTCGCGCGCCATCAGCTGACCCAGCCGATCGAACAGATGCTCCAGCCTGAGCATCGTGCGAATGCTCTCGTTGAACGGGTATTCGTAGAGGACCAAGGTCGACCATCCCTTTGCGACAAGGGGCCATTGTTCCACAGCACCGCGCGGCATCACCCCGACCGGGCAAGGGGTGGTCAGAACAGGGGACTGCGTAGCAGTGCGTCGACCTCGTCCTGCAGGCGGTCCAGCGTGATGCCGTCGTTGTAGATCACGGCGTCGGCGGCGGCGCGGCGCTGAGTGCGCGTCGCCTGTTGCGCGAGGATGGCTCGCACCGCGTCCGCCGTCAGCCCGGAGCGGGCGATGACGCGATCGACCTGCGTCGTTTCGCGGCAGTCGACGACGATGACGCGGTCGACCTGCCGGCGCCAGCGGCCGGATTCGACCAGCAGCGGCACGTCGAAGACGATGCGTTGCCCCGGCGCCGCGAGCGCCGCCTGACGCGCGGTCTCGTCGCCGATCATGGGGTGAAGGATGGCTTCCAGCGCCAGACGTGCCGCCGGATCCTGGAAGGCCAGCGCACGCATCGCGGCGCGGTCGAGGGAGCCATCAGCGGTGACGAACGCCGCGCCGAACTTCGCCTGGATCGCCGGCATCGCGCCGCCGCCGGGCAAGGTCAGCGCGCGCGAAATCGCGTCGGTGTCCACCAGCAACGCGCCGCCCCGCGCGACCAGGGCCCGCGCGACCGTGCTTTTGCCGCTGCCGATGCCGCCGGTCAGTCCGATGCGCATGGGGAAGACGCCCGCGCGGCGCTCAGTGCGCCTGCAGGCCCAGCCAGACGGCGACCTGCGCCGGACCGATCAGCAGCGTCGCCAATCCGCCGCCGGCCAGGAACGGGCCGAAGGGCACGTAGCGGCCTTCGCGCAAGGCACCGCGCAGCTTCAGCGCGATGCCCACCACCGCGCCGAGCAACGAGGCGCTCAGCGCGACCGGCAGCACCATCTGCCACCCCAGCCAGGCGCCGAGCGCGGCCAGCAGCTTGAAGTCGCCGTAGCCCATGCCCTCCTTGCCGGTGGCCAGCTTGAAGACCCAGTAGATCGACCACAACGACAGATAACCGGCGACCGCGCCGATCAGCGCGTCTTGCAGCGCCACCGGGATCCAGCCTGCGCCCGCCGCGACCAGCCCGGCCCACAGCAGCGGCTGGTTGATGCTGTCAGGCAGCAAGGTGGTGTCCCAGTCGATGCCCGCCAGCGCCACCAGTGCCGCCGCGAAGCCGCAATACAGCAGTGCCGCGGGCTGCGCGCCCACGCGCCACGCGATGCCGAAGAACAGTGCGCCGGTGAGCAGCTCGACGATCGGATAACGCGCCGAGATCGGCGCTTGGCAAGAGGCGCACCGGCCGCGCAGCCGCAGCCAGCCGATCAGGGGCAGGTTCTCATGCCAGCGCAGCTGATGGCCGCAGTGCGGGCATCGCGACGCGGGACGCACGAGCGTCAGCGCGGGCAGCCGGTCGACCGCCTCGCGCAGCGGCACCGCCGACGTGGACAGGCTGCGCGCCTGCGCCTCGTCGAGCGTGGCGTGTTGGCGCAGATCGTCCTCGATCGACAGTTGCTCGGCGCAGTCGGACAGCCACTGCCGTTGCATCATCACCGGCAGCCGGTAGATGACGACGTTCAAGAAGCTGCCGACGCACAGGCCGATCAGACCGAGGAACCAGGGCGAGAGCAGGGTCTGCTGCAGGTCCGGATCCAGCACTCAGACCACCGCGCCCAGCTTGAAGATCGGCAGGTACATCGAGATCACGATGCCGCCGATGATCGTGCCCAGGAACACGATGATGATCGGCTCCATCAGGCTGGACAGCGCCTTGACGGCATCGTCCACCTCTTCCTCGTAGAAGTCCGCCGCCTTGCCCAGCATGTGGTCCAGCGAGCCGGACTCCTCGCCGATCGACGACATCTGCAGCACCATGATCGGGAAGATGCCGGTGGTCTGCATCGACGTGGTCAGCGACGCGCCGGTGGACACGTCGCGCTGGATCTTCTCGGTCGCCTCGGCGAACACGGCATTGCCGGAGGCGCCGCCCACCGAGTCCAGCGCTTCCACCAGCGGAACGCCGGCCGCGAACATCGTTGCCAGCGTGCGCGTCCAGCGCGCCACCGCGGACTTGTAGATCAACTGGCCGAAGACCGGGATCTTCAGCAGCAGGCGGTCCATGAACTTCTGCATCTTCTCGGAGCGCTTCCAGCTCTGGAAGAAGAAGTAGAGCCCGCCGCCGATGACGCTGAAGATCAGCCACCAGTACGCGACGAAGATCTCCGACATCGCCATCACGAACAGCGTCGGGGCCGGCAGCTCCGCGCCGAAGGACTTGAACACGTCCTTGAAGGCCGGAATCACGAAGATCATGATCACGGCCGTCACCACGAAGGCCACGACCAGCACCGCGATCGGGTAGGTCAGCGCCGACTTGATCTTGCCCTTCAGCGCGACCGTCTTCTCCTGGTAGATGGCCAGCCGGTCCAGCAGCGCTTCCAGGATGCCGCCCGACTCGCCGGCCTCGACGAGATTGCAGTACAGCCCGTCGAAGTACAGCGGATGCTTGCGGAACGCGGCCGACAGGGAGGTGCCGGTCTCGACGTCCTGACGGATGTCGTTCAGCAGCTTTGTCAGCCGGGGGTTGGGGCTGCCGCGCGCGACGATGTCGAACGCCTGCAGCAAGGGCACGCCGGCGCGCATCATCGTGGCGAGCTGCCGCGTGAAGACCGAGATGTCCTTCTGCTTGATCGACTTGCCGCCGGTGCCGCGGCGCTTCTTGACCTTGGTGACCAGGATGCCCTGGCGACGCAAGGAGGCGCTGATGACGGCCTCGCCGCCCGCGCGCATTTCACCGCGAACGATCTTGCCGTTGCGGTCCTTGCCTTCCCACTCGAAGATGAATTCCTTGATGCCCTTGCCGGCGCCCTTGGCGCTTGCGGTGGTCGTCGCCATATCACCTCCTGCCGTCGCGCCAGGCGACTGGCGCTCCCAATGTCTTTGACTAGCTCTTCGATCGGTCCTGGCCGCCCGACCCGGACATGCGAACGCGGCGCTCGATGGCGCCGCGCTGCAATGTCCGCGGTCACTCGTTGGTGGCCGCCAGCACCTCTTCCAATGTGGTGACGCCCGCCCGGACCTTGACCAGCCCGGACTGTCGCAGATCCCGCACGCCTTCCGAGCGAGCCTGATGCGCAATGTCCACGGCCGTTCCCTCGGTCAGGATGATCCGCTGGATTGCCTCGCTGATGGGCATCACTTGGTAAAGACCGACACGTCCCCGATAACCATTGTTGCAACTTGAGCAGCCCACCGCGCGGTAGGCCTTCCAGGTGCCGTCCAGATCCGATTCCGCGTAACCCGCGCGCAGCAGCGCGTCGCGCGGATAGTCGGCCGGTGCCTTGCAGTTCTCGCACAGCCGACGCGCCAGGCGCTGCGCGGTGATCAGCAGCACGCTCGACGCGATGTTGAACGGCGCCACCCCCATGTTCAGCAGACGCGTCAACGTCGTCGGCGCATCGTTGGTGTGCAGCGTGGACATCACCATGTGGCCGGTCTGCGCGGCCTTGATGGCGATGTCGGCGGTTTCCAGGTCGCGGATCTCGCCGACCATGATGATGTCGGGATCCTGCCGCAGGAACGCCTTCAGCGCGGCCGAGAAGGTCAGCCCCGCCTTGTCGTTGACATTGACCTGGTTGATGCCCGGCAGGTTGATTTCCGCCGGGTCCTCGACGGTCGAGATGTTGGTCCCAGGTTGGTTCAGGATGTTCAGGCAGGTGTACAGCGACACCGTCTTGCCCGAGCCCGTCGGACCGGTCACCAGGATCATGCCGTAGGGGCGGTGGATGCAGGCGAGCAGCCGTTCCTTCTCGATCTTCTCGTAACCCAGCGCCTCGATGCCGAGCTTGGCGGACGACGGGTCCAGGATACGGATCACGATCTTCTCGCCGAACAGCGTCGGCAACGTCGAGACGCGGAAGTCGATCGCCTTGGACCCGAACTTCAGCTTCATCCGCCCGTCCTGCGGGACGCGGCGCTCGGAGATGTCCAGCCGCGAGATGACCTTGATGCGCGAGGACAGCTTGTCCTTGATCGCGATCGGCGGCTGCGTGATCTCGCGCAGCTCGCCGTCGATGCGGAAGCGGACGCGGTAGTGGTATTCGAAGGGCTCGAAGTGGAGGTCGGACGCCCGCATGTTGATGGCGTCGACCAGCATCTTCTGCAGGAAGCGGACCACCGGCGCGTCCTCGACGTCGCCCAGCTCCTGCGATTCTTCCGGCGGGGCGGGGGCCTCGTCGGCGATGTCGAAATCGAAGTCCTCGCCGGAGATCGCCTCGAGTGCTTCGGACGCGCTGGCGGCGGTCACGCCGAGCAGCTTCGCGAGCTTCTCGTACTCGACGATGATCCATTCAGGCGTCAGCTGCGTGGCGAACTTGATGCGCTCGACGACTTCCTGCTCGGTCGGATCGGCGCCGCCGATGAAGAGCCGGTTGCCGCGCCGGGCCAGCACCACGACCTGGTACTGCGCCGCCAGCTTGGCGTCGATGATGTTCTGCGGGAGCTTGTGGGCGTCGACTGCGTTCAGGTCCAGCAAGGGCAGCGCCAGCGCCTGCGACAGCGTGTGCGCGAGGTCCGTCGACGAGACCGCGCCGGAGGCCATCACCGCGTTGACGAAGCTGGTCTTTTTCTCGCGGGCCTGACGCACCAGGTCCTCGGCCGCCTGCGGCTTGAGCTTGCCGGCGTGCACGAGCACGCGGGCCACGCCGGACAGGGCGGACTGAGGGGGTTCGGCCAGGGTGGTGTCCACGGGGGATTGCGATGGGTTGGTCTTGCCGGGCTCCGGGATTGCCGGAACAGCCTTGCACTGTACCCCCATGACTGCTGGATGGACGGCAGGGCGGTCCCGGTGTTTCACCGAAGACAGACGCTTCGTGCAATTTCGGCCTTGGGCACTGGAAATTGAGCGCGAAATGTGGAAGAGCCACGTTCGGCGCCGAGGGAAGCTCGCTGAGGGGCGGGGGCGGCCCTTGCTGGGGGCCGGCACGGTCCGTGGGCGCAATACCTGACCCCGTGGGTCGAGGGTGTGCCAGATCAGTCGCTGCGCACCGCCAGGCGCGAAAGACGCGCGCAAAGAAAAACGCCGCGAACCTTGCGATTCGCGGCGTCATCGATGTCCTGGTCGGGGTGAGAGGATTCGAACCTCCGGCCTCTACGTCCCGAACGAAGTGAGCAGATAGTTAACTGGCATTTCGCAAGTATTCGAACCGTTTATTTCTCCATGGTGGCGTTCGAATCTGGCTCTATGCAGCTTTCGGACTTTTACGCTAATCTGTTACCCGGGCGTTACCCAGGAGAGCAGATGGCCAAAGCGCTGGACTTCACGATCAGGCAGATTGAGGTGTTGCCGCCAGCCCCAGCGGGCGGTCGCGATGAGTACAAGGACACCAAGGTCCAGGGCCTGTACCTGCGCGTCACGGATAAGGGCGTGAAGACCTTCTCGTTCGTCGGCCGGCCCAAGGGCGGCGGCAAGCCGGAGCGCGAGACCTTCGGCAAGTTCCCCCTGGTCAAGCCGGAGGAGGCGCGGAACCGGGCGCGCGAGCTCGGTGGCCAGCTCGCGACGGGCAAGAGCGTCACGGCGGCGCGACGGGCCAGGAAGGGCGAGATGACCGTCGCCGAGCTGTGGGAGGCCTACTACGCCGACATCAAGGCCACCAACAAGTCCCCGGAGTCGACGAAGGAGGTCTGGGACTACTACGTCGAGCCGATGTGGGCTCGGCGGCGCCTGTCCGAGGTGGCGGCGGTCGATGTCGAGCGATGGCACCGGGCGTTGCCCGCCAAGATCATGCAGCGGCGCGCCGAGAAAGAGGCAGAGCGTGAGGCGGCCGCGCGGGCGAAGCGTGCCGAGATTGATGCGCGCCAGGCGATCCGGCGGCATGGGCCTGTGCCGAAGCTCAGGCCTGAAGTGGTGCGCAAGGCTGCGAAGCCCATCACCGGGAAGGGGAGCGCCAATAAGGCCCTCGAGCTGTTGCGGGCGATGTACTTCTTCGCCATGAACTCCATGCGGGCGTTCTTCCCTGGACCTAACCCTGCGTCCGGTCATCAGAAGTTCAAGCAGGTCGACCGCACTCGCTTCGTGCGCTCGGATGAGATGCAGGCCTTCTTCGAGGCGGTCGCCCAGGAGCCGAACGGCACGCTGCGCGATGCCATCCTGATCGCGCTGTTCACCGGCCAGCGCCGCGCCAACGTGGTTGGCATGCGGTGGGACGAACTGAACCTGGACCGGCGCGAGTGGACGATTGCCGGTGAGGTCATGAAGAACGGTGACCCTCACGTCGCACCGCTGACACCTGAGGCCGTCGAGATTCTGCGGGCACGCCGGGAGATGGCGGACCTTGCCGTCGCGGCGCGGCGCCAGGCCAAGGTGGTCCAGGCACCCTCGAAGGGCGAGCAGTTCGTGTTCCCGTCTGAGCGGAGCGAGTCTGGCCACATCACCGACTTCTCGTCGGCCTGGCGCCGGCTGCTCAAGACCACGGACTTGGATAACCTCATCCCGCACGACCTGCGCCGCACGAATGGCAGCTGGCAGGCCCGGATCGGCTCCTCGCTTCTGCTGATCGGCAAGTCGCTGGCGCATCGGACGTCGGAGGCGACCGAGATCTACGCCCAGCTCGACCTTGACCCCGTGCGGGCATCTGTCGAGACGGCGACGTCCGCCATGCTGGATGCGGCTGGCGTGAAGGTTGCCGCCAAGGTGATTCCGCTGCGCGCCGGCAAGGCGGTTAAGAAGGTGCCGGGTGGCAATGCTGGTGCCGCTTGACATCTCGCTCCCGTCGCGTAGTATGTAGAAACACGAAAGGATATACATCATGGACTTGCAAGTGGCGAAATGGGGCAACAGCCTGGCCCTGCGGATTCCGTCCGAGGTCGTGCGCCGGCTCGGCCTGCGCGAAGGAGCGACCGTCGAGGCGCAGCTCACCGTGGATGGCTCGCTGTCGATTCGGCCGGCGCAGTGGGATCGCAAGGCGTTCTCCCTGGAGCTGACCGAGGCGCGCAGCGTCATGCCGATGAGCGCACCGGTGATCGAAGAGATGCGCAGCGGTGCCCGGTACTGAGATGGTCTACGTCGACACCAGCGTGCTTGTGCCGCTGTTCCTGAACGAGCCGCACAGCGCGGCTGCTGCAGACTGGTACTCGCGCGAGAAGGGCGAGCTTGTTGCAGCGGCCTGGTGCATTCCGGAATTTGCGAGCGCCCTGGGCATCAAGCAGCGCACCGGCGCGATTGACGCGCAGCAGGCTCAAGGTGCCTGGGCGCGCTTCGAGCGCATGGTGGCTGCCGATCTCCGGCTGTTGCCGGTCGAGCCCGCGCACTTTCATCGCGCCGCCGAGCTGGTGCTGGATGCCGCGAGCGCGCTGCGCGCCGGCGACGCGCTCCACCTGGCATGCGCTGAAGCTGCGGGTGCGAAGCACATGGCCACGCTCGACGACGTCCTCGGCCGCAACGCCCAGCGCCTGAAGATCAAGCCGGTCGCGCTGCGCAGCTCGGCCTGACGGATACCGGCGCCTCAGCGGCCCTGAGGCAAAGCGGCCCCGGAAGCTGCGGGAACAGCAACCGAGGCCTGACCACAACCACCTGCTGAAGAGGTGACCATGGCTATCAAGAAGACTACCACCGCCGCGAACCGCGCCACTGCGCCGAATCGCACCGTCGAAACCTCCCAGGGCGGTCCGAACGCCTACGCGATGGAGGTGCTGGGCGACCAGCTCGCGCCGACTGTCACCGACGGGCAGTTCGCGATCTTCGACCCTGACGCGGGGCGGGCGCTCCGAGGCGAGGTCGTCGCACTGTGGGTCAAAGGCGAGACGAAGCCCTTCGTCGTGCGACTTGCCACCGCAGTTCCTCCGCTCGAGGTCCTGGAAACGGACGGCGCGCTCGGCGTTGAGACGCGCCCAGGTGCATGTCGCTTCCTCTCGATGGCGCGCGTCGCCCGCGTGGACCGGCTGGTCCAAACCGTTGATGCACCGCGGTTGCATTGATCATGAACGGCCTGCTCCAGCGTCCGATCATCGGCGGCGTCTTCGGGGCTGGCCGCTATGTGCTCGCGACCATTCCCTGCGTGATGCGGGGCCTGCACGCGGTGCGGTTCATGGTGATCGAGCCGGCCAGTGGGGCGGTGCTGAGCTTGGCCGACGACAAGGTCGGCGCGCTCGACGACGCGCGGGCTGCCATCCGGGCCAACACGCTGCTCGAGCTGCAGCGCGCGCAGCTTCAGGGGAACGATCCGCGCCAAGTGGAGTTGTGGCCTGGCGCACTCTTCGAGGAGCGCCCTGTCGTGGACCGGCACCGGCCGATCTCGAAGCGCCGGCGCGACATCTATGCGAAGTGCGGTGGACGCTGTCACTACTGCGACACGCCGCTGCAGCTGGACGGCATCTGGCACGTCGAGCACATGCTGCCGCGGGCCTTGGGCGGCGGTGATGACCCCGCGAACCTGGTTGCAGCCTGCGCGCCGTGCAACCTGACCAAGAGCGATCAAACCGCGGTTGAGTTCATCGTGAAGAGGCGCTCCTGATGGGCAAGCTGCTGGCGCTCAAAGAATGGGTCACCCTGGAGGATGCCGCGGCGCATCTCCAGCGTGAGCTCGAGGAAACGGTACGGCCGGCGGATGTGCTGCAGCTCGCGCTCGACGGTGCGCTGCGTGTGTCGGTCCGCTTTGCCAGCGGAGGAGCGCTGGCGCGCCTGGGGCAGACGCGAACGGCGGAGCTCGAGTTCGATGGTGTTGGTGCGCCGATCCTCGACCTCGGTGGGGAGCCGAAGGCGATCGACGGTCTTTGGGACCTCAGTTTGGCCGGCGAGGGGGCCATCGAGATCGAGCGACGCATGCAGCTGCTCCTGGGTGGCCCGACAGTGGAGAGCTTCAGCCCGGCCGGCCTCTTCCTGACAACACCGAATGAGTGCCTTTGGGCGGCCCTCGTCGAGCTCGACATTCGAGGTGTGGCGGTCGACCACTCCATTGAGGCTGAAGGCCCAAGGGGCGGCAAGCTACCGCTGGTGACTGTCGCGAGACGCTACTTCCCCCTGCACGAGTTGCCGGACGGAGCTGTGATCGTCGTGCGTCCTGCGGAGCTGACAGCGCTTATCCGGAGCCTGACCCTGTCTGCACCACCAGCGGCCGGCGCTGTCGTCGTGCCGATCCGTGCGGTGCCGGCTCAGCGCGCACAGGAGGAGGCGGTCCTGCAGAAGCTGCGCGACCTCGGCTTCGATCCGCTGAAGCTACCGAAGGCGCCGCCGGGCAAGGCGTCGGAAGCGAAGCAGGCGGTCCGGCACGCTATGGGTTACTCGGCTGACGTGCTGGACAAGGCCTGGAAACGGCTGCGCTCGGACGGCCATATCGTCGACGCTGGCTGATCGCAGAGGTGGATGCTCCACCCTGGGCCGCCACCCTGGGCCAAGTTGGCCCAAGGCCCAGGGTTGATTGGCCCAGGGTCATCCTCGGATGCTTCACCCCATCGAAAACTTCCGAATGGATCGGAACGATGGGCACCCAAACCAATTCCCAAGTCGTTGAACGCATCGCGCCTTCTGGCCTGATGACCACCGAGCAGGCCGCTGCGTACCTGGCTCTCAAGCCGGCAACGCTGCAGGTCTGGCGGTCCACCAACCGCAAGAAGCTGACCTACGTGAAGGTCGGTGGCCAGGTCCGCTATCGCCGTCAGGACCTGGACGCCTTCATCGAGCAGAACCTCTGCAATGCCTCCTGAGATCTGCCAATGGATCAAAGGAGCGACGCGCCAGGCGTAGCCGCAGGCCACGCCACAAATGAAGAGGCCCCGACCGCTGGAACGGTTCGAGGCCTCGGGGATCGAGAAAGCAGTGTGCTGGGGGAGTATGCGACAGCGGCGCTGTACCCTGCAACATCATCCGCGACTGCCGCTACCTCAGAAAACCTCACTTCCGTGCCGGCTGCGGCAAGCGCAGATCAGGAGTTGAAGGCCTTCGCCACGCTGCAGGCCAGCGCGGCGCTGCGAGGCTTTCGGCTCGACCGGGTCGAAGCTGATGCTGCCGGCGAGGCCTACGTCATCACGCGTTGGGCGCTGACCAAGCAACTGCAGACGCTTGACGACGTGCGCGCGTTCCTCGCGCAGATCGGGGGCACGCATGCAGGCTGAGCATGGCATCAACACGGAGAGCGCTGCACGCGCCGCCTGGGAACAGTACCGGGCGGCGTGCTTCCTACGACCCGGCCCATTCCTCATCTGGCTCTGGTCGGCGGCTGACGACTTCGACTTTGCCGTCGCCGGGCTTCATCTTGCCCAACTGCCCGGGGCCCGCTTCGAACTCGGCACGCATGCCATTGCTCTGGTGCTTCCTCACCTCGCGGACCAGGAACTGCACGAGTGGCACCTGGTGCCGCTGACGCGACTGCGCAGGGCGTCGCTCGATGCCATCCAGCCGGCCGCAGCTGGCGACCTGGCACACCGCGTCGACGAGCTCATGGTCGAGCAGCGCGCGGCGCAGGAGCAGCTCGCGCAGTGCGTGAAGCACGCGAACCTCTGGCGGCTTTTGCCTGGGAGCGGGAATGGCACGATCCAGTAGCCCGCGCTTTTCCCTCTTCGGCCTCGCGAAACCTCCCCAGCGCGTCCATCCATGCCCAGGGCCGGGGCTCACCACTCGCGACATCAGTGGCCTCTGGCATCCGTCGGGCATGGTGAACGCATGCGGCCTGTTCGCCGTGGTCTGGTCGACATCGGAAGGGTGCTTCTGGGCTCCGCTGCACGATTTCACGCCGGCTGCGCAGCGGCGCCTCATCGAGTCTTGTCGGCAGGCAGACGCTGTCGCGAACGGGCCCGAGACCCACCGGAGGGCCAGGCGACCATGAGCGTGCGCGTTTGGAACCTCGTCTGGGAGAACTCGCGGCACGGCGGCACCGAGCTGCTCATGATGCTGGCCATTGCCGACCATGCCGACGCGCGCGGCGTCGCGTGGCCGTCGGTGCCCACGCTGGCGAAGCGCTGCAGGATGAGCGATCGCAACGCGAACCACCTGCTGGCCAAGCTGACGGTGAGCGGCGAGCTGGAGGTCCGGCGCAACGCCGGCCCGCGCGGCACGAACCTGTACCGCATCACGCTGGCCGAGGCGAAAGGGGTGAAACCCACTTCACCCCCTGTTGGCCCCGAACCCCTGAAGCCCACTTCACCCCCAGACCCTGAAGCGGCCGTCACCCCTGAAGCGGATGTCACCCTGAAGCCGGTAGCCGAAGGGGGTGAAGCCGGTAGCTCAAAACCCCTGAAGCCCACTTCACCCGAACCATCATTGAACCGTCAAGAACCGTCAGAAGAGAAGCCTCCCACCCCATCCAAGACGAAGACGCGAAAGCGGAGTCAGGAAGTGCCGCTGCGCGCTTGGCTGGATGCTGTTCAGGTCAAGGGCGAAAAGGCGATCCCCGCCGATGATCCGGTGTTCAGGTACGCCGACCAGATCGGCCTGCCGCGCGAGTTTCTGCACTTGGCCTGGGCCGAGTTCAAGGCTCGATACACCGCCGAGCCCGTCAAGGGTGAGAAGCAGAAGACCTACACCGACTGGCGCGCCGTGTTCCGCAAGGCCGTCCGCGAGGGGTGGCTGAAGCTCTGGTTCCTCGACGGCCAGGAGTACGCCTTGACGACGACCGGCCAGCAGGCGCAGCGGGTGCAACGCGCTGAGTTGCAGGGAGCGCCGGCATGAAGCGCCTGGATGTGAACGAACTGCCCTGGTCCGCCGAGGCAGAGCAGAGCGTGCTGGGCGGCCTGCTGATCGACAACGCCGCGTGGGATCGCTGCGCGGACCTGCTGAAGCCGGCGAGCTTCTTCGACTTTCGGCACGGTGCGATCTTCTCGGTCATTGGCAGCATGGTGCTGGCGCAGAAGCCGGCGGATGTGGTGACCGTGTTCGAGCGCCTGCAAGCCGAGGGGCAGGTCGAAGAATGTGGCGGCCTGGCCTACCTGAACGCGCTGGCGCAGAGCGTACCCAGCGCCAGCAACGTCCGGCGCTATGCCGAGATCGTGGCGGAGAAGGCTGCGCACCGTGCGCTGATGCAGACCGCGGATGAAGCGCTGACCGTGGCGTCAGGGCACGGCAGCTATGCCGAGAAGGTCGACCGCATTGCCACGCAGTTCGCCAGCCTTCAGCAGACCGGGTTGCGCTCGATGCCAGTTCGTGTGACCGACCTGCTCGGCCCGAGCTGCGATCGTTACAACGACCTCGCCGCCGGCAATGTTCCGCCGGGCGTGTCGACCGGCATCGTAGAGCTCGACAAGGCCCTCGGCGGCGGCCTGCGCGAGGGGAAGGTCATCGTCATTGCTGCGCGCCCCGGCGTGGGCAAGTCGTCGTTGTCGGAGCAGATCCTTCTGTCCGCGGCCAAGGCTGGCCACGTCGCGCTGTTCCTGAGCCAGGAGATGGAACGCGACGAGCTGACGGACCGCGCGGTCTCCAACCTCGGCGGCATCGGCTTCTCGCGGCTGCAGAATGGAAATCTGACGGATGCAGAGTGGTCGCGCCTGGGCGCGGCGGTTGATGCGCTGGCGAAGTTGCCGCTCTACTTCGACGACCAGGCCGCGCTCACGCTCCAGGACATCCGCGCCAAGGCAATGTCGCTGCGACGAGACGGCCTGCGCGTGCTGGTGGTCGACTACATCCAGCTGTGCGCTGGCGCGCGCGGCGCGCGTACGGAGAACCGCAACGCAGAGATCGAGGAGATCAGCCGCGGCCTGAAGAAGCTGGCCAAGGATCTGAAGCTGACGGTGCTGGTGCTGAGCCAGCTCAATCGCAAGGTGGAGAGCCGAGCCACGCCCGAGCCGACGCTTGCCGACCTGCGTGATTCCGGCGCCATCGAGCAAGACGCGGACGGCATCGTCTTCCTCTGGAAGGTACGGGTCTACGAAGATCGCAAGTTGATCGCGCTGTCGGTCCCCAAGCTGCGCAACGGTCAGGACGGCGCTCGCCTGGGCCTGGACTTTCAGGGCTACTACCAACGCTGGCAGATCTCGAAAGAGAGCATTGCCAGTTCGGGCGACTTTGGATCTCGCGGAGGATTCGACTCATGATCGGCCCGCGACTCACACCGCTTGCCGTCATCGAATCAGCAACGCTGTGTTCCCCTTTCGACGTTGCCGTCTCCGATCCGCGCCTTGCAGGCATTGACCAGACGTGGGTGCGCGGCATGGCCCTGATGACGCCACTGCTCGTGGATCCCAAGGTGCCGCTGACCTACTTCGTCGAATGGCCAGATCGATCCCTGGGCATTGCCCATCTCTGGACTGATGAGCCGCGGCGATCAGAGGCGTTGCTCGATGCGTACGCGGCAGCACGCCAGACGCTCGAGAAGCTGGCTCTCGACTGCTTCTTCCTCTACGACCCGGCGATGCCGCATTGAAGGGCGCGAGCGATGCGCATGATCATTCCCACTGAAGTGCGGCATGCCGAAGCCACTTGTGCCGGCATCCTTCCCTCATGCCCGGTGTGCGCCGCGGCCCGCTCGGCCTGGCAGCGCGGCGGCGCCCACCTGTGCTGCCGAACATGCGAGCTACGGGCCGTCGCTGGCAGCGTGCCGGCGGTGCGCCACGCGTTCTACCGGACCCTCGTGGCACAAGCGGAGGTTGCATGAAGAAGGCCAGAAAGGCGCGCAGCGGCACGCCGCAGGGCACCGCTCTTGTTCCGGCCGCCAAGGCGCCGCGGCTGGCGACGGCAACGGCGCCGGGGCCGAAGGTAATGCAGCTCGTTGGCAATCCTGCCGAGGAGGAGCAGCTGCTGGCGGATCTGTCCGTTGAAGGCCTGTTCACCAATGCCGTGCTGATGCAGAGCTACAGCGAGAACACTGGCGGTGAGATCGGGATCACCGAGACCATGCGCGCGTTGCGCGTCTCGCTCGGAGAAGTGAACAAGGGTGACCTGGCCGCAGTCGAAGCGATGCTGCTGGGCCAGGCTGCGGCCCTCAATGCGATGTTCGCGGAGCTGGGGCGCAGGGCTTACATCAACATGGGTGAGCACCTCCCAGCTACCGACAAGTACATGCGTCTGGCGCTGAAGGCCCAGGGCCAATGCCGCGCGACGCTGGAGACATTAGCCGCGATCAAGAACCCACCGCTGGTATTCGCCCGGCAGGCCAACATCAACAATGGCGGCCAGCAGCAGGTGAACAACGGCGTGGCAGCCAATTTGCCCGCGCCCGCACCGGCGCTGCACAATTTTCAGCCAACCGAACTATTCGAGGAATCAGCAGATGGCCGCAGGATGGACCCCGGAGCGCCGGGCACGGCAGGCCGAGTTGATCCGCTCCTGGCGGCCGTGGGAGCAGTCGACGGGCCCGCGTACCGAACAAGGGAAGGAGCGCAGTCGGAACAACAGGTACCGCGGCGCCAAGCGGGCGCGCGTTCGCGAGATGATGCGGGAGCTGCGAACGGTGATGGCAGAGCATCGCGCGCTGCTCGGCCAGCTGAAGGTCTTGGCGCAACGAAGAGCAAGGGAAGAGGGCGATGAAGTTCACTGACATGGTCTTGGCTACGGAGGCGAGTACCAGGGCCCGCCAGGAGGGGGACGTTGATCGCGATAGCGCTGGCCAGGATCAAGCGCGATCTCGCTTGGCCGAGCTGTCGGTGCTGCTCGCGGAGCAGGCGGACGCGATTCGGGCACTGCCGGCCGACCTGCTGATGGAACCCGACCTGGTCGTGCTCGATGTGGACCGCGATGGCCGGCGGCTCCAGCTCGAGGTGTTCTTCGAGACCGAGGTCTGGAAGCTGTACTTCGTGAGTTGGATCGTCACCACGGCCAGCGGCGCTGACGAGGGCCATGGCAAGGCAGCAACCGCCGAGGAGACCTTGGCCCTGATGGCCGACATGATCGGACGCCATTTCGCCGGCGCACGGCCGACCATAGCGCGCGCCTGACCGCTTCCAGTGCTGGGGCGCGCCAGCCTACAATCCGCGCATTCGACCGGCGAATTGCCGGCCCGCTGAGATCGAAGAGCCGCCAGCAGCTCACAGCACCCGCGAAAGCGGAGAAGTGAGATGAACGATGCGGAACTTTCAGCGGATCGCCGCCGGCGTGAACGTCACGCCCTTGATGCTGGCGATCAATCGTCGCCCCGACCTCTGGACGGAAGACACCTTTCTGCGGCATTACCCGCAGGGCCCGTTCGGCATGGTCGACTCGATCATGCTGCGCTTCCCGGAGAAGGTCGTCTTCGACGATGACGACCAGGCCGAGCAAGAGCGCAAGGTGGCGCTCTACAAGGCCAACCAGCTGCCGGGCTACGACCAGCACGAGTCGCGCGATTACCCGGCCTACACCAAGCTGCCCGAGGCGCGCGATCTGGTCATGACGATGTTCGCCGCTGTGCGCGGTGAGCGCCTGGGCCGCGTGATGATCAATCGCATCGCTCCGGGCGGCGTGATCTACCCGCACCCGGACACGCCCGAGCACTGCGCCTACTACAGCCGCTTCCACCTGGTGCTGCAGAGCGCCGAGGGCGTGAAGTTCCGCGCCGGCGACGAATGGGCGAGCTGGGAGACTGGCGCGGTCTTCTGGTTCAACAACGCCCTCGAGCACGAGGTCATCAACGACAGCGCGATCGACCGCATCCACCTGGTGATGGACGCGAGGTGCTCGGCATGAGCGCCATCGAGACCCAGGTCGCCGCGTTGGCCGAGGGCGTCACCCGTCCGGGCACGTTCTACCGCGTCGAGCGGTGGAAGCACCTGCGCGCCGAGATGCTGCCGCTGCTGGTGCGGCACTGGCGCGAGATCGCGCTCAACCACGCCGACGTACCGCTCGACATCGACGAGGCGAAGTACTCCGAGCTCGACGAGGCCGGCGGCCTGCATATCGTCACCGCGCGCCGCAACGGGCTGCTGATCGGCTACCACGTGACGCTCGTTTCCTCGCACCTGCACTACCGCTCGACGCTTCACGGCATCACCGACGTGTACTGGATCGCGCCCGAGTGCCGCCATGGCGTCACGGCCATGCGCATGTTCCAGGCGGTCGAGCGCGAGCTGAAGAGGCTCGGCGTGCGCAAGCTCTTCACTGGCGTGAAGCTGCATCTCGATCAAGGCCCCCTTTTCGAACGTCTGGGCTACAAGCCCGTGGAGCGCCTCTATGCGAAGCTCATCTAGCACGCGGCACTGGCCGGAAGCCGAGGGGCTCGCTGCCCGCATGACCACCGTCGGCGCGGCCATCGGGGCTGCTGCAATCGCTGTCGGCGGAATCGCGTCAGCCGACGCACAGCGAAGCGCTGGCAACAAGGCGGCGGACGCGCAGAAGGCCTCGGCCGATGCCGGCATCGCCCAGCAGAACAAGCAGTTCGAGGCGATCCAGGCGCTGCTGAAGCCCTATGTCGATGCCGGCACGGGGCCGAACGGCTCGCTCCAGGCGCAGCAGACCCTGCTCGGCTTCAATGGCAATGACGCTCAGAAGCAGGCCATCGACGCCCTGCAGAACTCTGCGGCATTCCAGGCCCAACTGCAGCAGGGCACGAACTCGATTCTGCAGAACGCCTCCGCGACCGGTGGCCTCCGCGGTGGTAACACCCAGGCGGCCCTGGCGCAGTTCAGCCCGCAGCTGCTCGCCCAGACCATCAATGACCAGTACGCCAAGCTGGGCGGCCTGACCAGCCTGGGCCAGAACGCGGCGGCCGGCGTCGGCAACGCCGGCATCGCAACCGGCAACAACATCACCAACTTGCTGCAGCAGCAGGGCGCGGCCCAAGCCGGCGCGTACCTGAACCAGGGAAAGCAGGAGTCGAACATGTACAACGCGATCGGCAGCGCCTTCGGTGCCTACCGTGGCCTGGGGGGCAAGTTCTGATGGACCCGATCAACTACTCCATCGACGTGCAGACGCCGTTCCAGGCCGCGCTGCAGGGCTACCAGGCCGGCGCCGCGATCCGCAACGATGAGTTCCAACAGCAACAGCAGCAGGTCGCGCTGCAGCAGCAACAGATGCTGCAGAAGGCCTACACGACGCTCGCCACCAATCCGAATCCGACGGCTGCCGACTACTCCAAGCTGATGCTGCTTGACCCGAAGTCCTCCGAGGGCATCCAACGGGCTTGGACGGCGCGCAATGACGCACAGCAGAAGGCCTTCGTCGCCGACCTCGGCCAGTACGGCGCCGCCCTCGTGAACGGTCAGCCGCAGATCGTGGTGGACATGCTCAACCGCAAGGCTGATGCAATCGAGAACACGGCAGGCGGCCCCACCGACGAATCTCGGTCGACGCGCGACCTGGCGAAAGTCGCTGGCGCAAATCCGGAGTTCGCGCTCGGCAAGGTGCTGGCCTTGCTCAACGGTAACGAGAACGGCAAGGCGGTGGCCGAGTCCCTGTTGAAGATGCAGACACGACCGGACGAGGTGCGCAAAGTTGCGGCGGATGCCGACACGGCCGAGGCCGAGGCCAAGATCAGGACGGCAGCGGCCGCCGTCGCGCCGCAGACCGAAGCGCAGAAGCTGCAGACCGGCGCCTGGAACAACGCCAATACGCGCAGCCAGATCGAGGAACGCGCGGCGCGCCTCGGCCTGGACAAGGATCGGCTGACCTCCGACATGCAGCTCAAGCTCACCGAGCTGAACCAGAGGTTCGGCCAGCTGCCGGACGACACGCGCACGCTGGTCAACAACTCGACGTTGGGCGCCGTCTCCTCGGAGCAGGCCGTGCAGCAGTACCAGCAGCTGGCCGCGCAGATCGACCAGCTCGGCGGCAGTTGGGGCGCTGGCTCCGGCGCGAAGGAATGGCTGAAGCGAGCCACCGGCAGCGAGGACACGATCAGCGCCCTGAAGCGCGAGTACACCCGCATGGCTTCGCAGGGCGTCATCAAGCTCCTGCCGCCCGGGCCAGCTTCTGACAAGGACATCGAGAACGCGAAGGCCGGCATCCCGGATGCGAACGCCAGCCCCGAGGTTCTGGCCTCCTACCTGCGCGGTATGTCCAAGCTCAGCGCCTACGACGCGGTGCTGAACAACGCGAAGGCCGAGTGGGCCGGCGAGGTGCGCCACCTGGGAAAGACGCCCAAGGACATCGAGATCGACGGCATCAAGGTACCGGCCGGCACCACGTTCAACGACTTCGCGCGCAAGTACTTCGCGGCGAAGGCCAACTTGCTCGATGCCGCGGCGCAGACCACGAACCGCAGCTACATGCGCGTGCTGCGGCCAGGTGCTGCTGCACCTGCTGCGCCTGGCGCGGCCGCGGCAGAACCGCTGCCATACGGAGACTGAGGCATGGCCGTCGAGACCCCGAACAGCTTCAAGGACCCGTTCTGGACGGATCTGGCCAGCGGCACCGAGCAGAAGCTGGGCCTGCCGAAGGGCCTGCTCGTCGCGGTGCTCACGCGTGGCGAGCGCTCGAATGCCGACCAGGTCAGCGAAGCCGGCGCCCGCACGCCCTTCCAGATCATCCCGGCCACGCGCAAGGCCGCGATCGACAAGTACGGCGTCGACCCCTACCTGTCGCCCGAGAACGCGGCCGAGGTCGCCGGCCGGCTCCTGAAGGAATCGATGGACCGGAACGGCGGCAGCGCGCCGCTGGCTGTGGCCGAGTACATCGGCGGGACGGATCGAACGAACTGGGGGCAGAAGACCAAGGCCTATGTCCAGCGCGTGGTCGGCGCCGTGCCGGCGGCCGTCGCCGATGCCGGGCCCAGCACGACGACGACGCTGCCGCCCGGGCCTGACCCGATGCAGCCCACGCCGGCCGGGCAGAGCACCTTCGACCGGGTGTCGGCCGCACTCGGCGTCGGCAAGCCGCAGCCTTCGCAGATCGCCCAGGTCTTCCAGGCCTACCAGGGCGGTCAGCTCACGTCCCAGGAGCGCAAGGACTTCGAGGACGACGTGAACGCCGGCCGCATCATGCTGCCGCGCGGCGCGAGCCTGCAGCCGCAGGCCGCGGCAGCCGGTGTGCCGGAGGTGCCGCCGCAGCTCCTCACGGCATTCGCGAACGGCGACCTGACCGCGCAGGAGATGGGCGACTTCGAGCACGACGTGCGCGCCGGCCTGTGGAAGCTGCCCCAGGGCGTGGACATGCAGGCGCTGCTCGGCGACCCGATGGAGAAGAAGGGCGTGCTCCAGCGTCTCGCCGACATCCCCGGCAATGTGCGCGAAGCCATCACGGGCGCGCAACGCGCGACTCCCGAGTCGCAGTCCCTGCCCGAATGGACCGGCATGCCGGAGATGAACCAGCTCAGCATGGCCAGCGCCAAGGCCGGCCTCGGCACGCTGCTTTCCGGACCTGACGAGACCGCGCAGATCCTCAAGGCGAACTTTCCGAGCATGGCGCAGCGCCGTGACGGGAAAGGGAACTGGATCTTCACTTCACCGACCAACGGCAAGGACTACGTCTATCCGCCAGGCTTTACTGTTGGTGACGTCCCGCGCGCCGCTGGTGCCGTTGCCGCCTTCACGCCGGCCGGCCGAGCCGTCACGCTGCCCGGCATGGCTGTCGGTGCAGGCCTGACCCAGGCCGCGATCGAGACCAGCCAGGCGGCAACCGGGGGCGAGTTCAATCCGGGCGAGGTGGCTACGGCCGCGGCGCTTGCGCCGGTGCTGCCCGCTGCTGTGAATGCCGTGCGCGCCGTCGCCGGCCCGGTGCGCAGCGGTGTCGCGCGCGTGTTGGGTCGGGCTGAGCAGGTTGCCGCAGAAGCCCCCGGCTCAGGCGCCGCTGCTCAGGCTGCCGGTCCTGCCAACAAGGCCCCGACGACTGCCCCGGAGGCGCGACCAATCGGCAACGGCTCCGCACCGATCGAACCTACAGCGCCGCCACGTGCGGAGCCCGCTGCTCGCGCACCGTCGCCCTCGGCAGCAATTGCCCGCGCAGCCGGCGAGGACGCCCAGGCTGCTGGCACCCCGATGCTCTGGCGCAATGCCGACACCGACATCCCGGTCGTCTTCAAGCGGATCGAACCGCAGGCCGGCCCGGACGGTCGCATGTACGCGCGCGTCGAAGCGAATGGCCGCGAGTCCTTCGTGCCGGCCGACGAACTCATCCAGGCCCCTGGCGGCGCGCCTGCAGTTGCACCGGCGCCTGCCGCGTTGGCCGCGGAATTCGCGCCGGGTGCGCCTGCAGCGCCGTCGGCTGCCAACCTGACACCGGAAGAACTTGGCCAGGCGACTCGGCGAGCGGCTGCTGGCGGCATCGGCTCTGGCCGCGCTCAGCGCACCGTGGCGCGGGAGGCGGCGCCCGACCCGGAGGTGATGGCCTCAGCGAAGCGCCTGGGGATCGAGGACTATCTGCAGCCTGACCACGTCACGACGAACCAGGCGTTCCGGGAGTTGTCTCAGGTGCTGAAGTCCGTGCCTGGCTCGGCCAGCGGTGCAGCCGAGCGGCAGGGCCTCGAGCAGGTCGCCAAGCGCGCGGACGACCTCATCACCGAGATCGGCGGAACGCACGACCTCAGCACGCTCGATGCCAGCGTCAAGGGGGCCTTGGCGTCCACGCGCGAGCAGCTCAAGGGCAAGGCGGATGCGCTTTACGACAAGGTCCGTGCAGCGGTCCCAGCGAAGTCCGAGGTGCCGGCGACTAACGTCATCGCGATGATCGAGCAGCGCGCCGGTGACCTCGGCGGCACGCAGTACCTGTCGGGCATGGAAAAGCAGATCCTCGCCAAGCTCGCACCGAAGCCGGTGAAGGGAGCCGCCGGCGCCACGGACGGCGTCAAGCAACCCACCTACGCCTTGCTCGACGATGTGCGGCGAGATCTCACCGCGGCGAAGTTCAAGCGTGCGGGCGCCTTCAAGGACGCCGACGACCGTCTGGTCGACATGCTCCAGGGCGCACTGCGCGAGGATCAGCAGGCTGCCGCCGGCAAGTTCGGCATGGGCGACACCTGGGACCTGGCCCAGAAGACAGCGGCGGCCTACAAGGGCGTGCAGGACGACATGAAGGCGCTCTTCGGACGCGAGCTTGAGGGCACCATCGTCGGCGATCTGTCGAAGGGGATCACCGGCCTGTCGAAAGGCGACACCTCGCGCTTCGTGCAGCTGATGCGGTCGGTGCCCGAGAACATGCGCCAGGAGGTCGTCGCATCGGGCCTGGCGACGGCGTTCGGCAAGAGCGCGCGCAACGGCAGCATCAACTTCGGCAGCTATTCGCGCTGGTTCGAGGGCCTGCAGAAGAACCGTCAGGCCTACCACGCCCTGATGGCCAACTTGCCCGCCTCGGCGCGGCGCGGGCTGAGCGACCTCTACACGGTGTCGAATGCCATCTCGAAGGCCACCCGCGAGCGCATCACGACCGGCCGTCTCAGCGAGGGCATGCGGGCGATCGAGAAGCAGCTCGAGCCGGCCGACACGCTGATGGCACGGGTCTACCAAGCCGCGGCGAAGTCGACCGGCGGTGTCGCCGCGGAGGCCTTCACCAGCTCGATCGGCATGCCCGGCGCGGGCACCGCGGCTGCGATCGCCAGCGCGCTGCGCGGCGGCCCCAAGTCTGGCGCCTTCGAGGCCGCGGACAAGATGTTCGCGTCGCCCGAGTTCGTACGCCTGGCCCGCGCGCCCACGCCCGAGGCGCGCGCCGAGGCAGCCCGCCAGTTCGCCTCCGGCAAGAACTTCACCCGCTTCGTGCGCACCATCGGCAGCCCGCGCGAGCTCTCCAACCGGGAACGCTGGGTGCTGCAGGCGATGCTCGCCGGCCAGCAAGAGCGAGCCCCGACTCGATAGGCCAGACAACGATGCTTTTGGAACAGGAACTGCTGATGCCCAAGCAGGCAGCGAAGCGACTGGGCGTTTCGGTCAGAACGCTGGCCAGCTGGCGGCGCAACGATCTCTCCGCGCTTCCTTGGCTACCGTTCGTGCCGTTCGAGCGGCTCCAGCGCAGGCGAATCAGGTACCGACTTGCAGATGTCGAGCGTGGGACGTGTGAGGCGCAAATCAGGGGCCACGCGACTGGCCCTGCGACTGTTCTGCGGCGAGTCTGAGCAGAGCAGCCACCGGGTCATGCGCCTCCAGCTTCTCGCGAACGGCAGCGGCCCAGGCCAGGATGCGCTGTGCGTCGTCCGCCGGTGCGTGGACCGCGCGTGCTGCGATAGCCTGTAGCAGCTCGCGGATCGCCTGCATGCCCTGCAGCTCTGCCGCGGCAGCCCGCACCAGTTCCAGGTCGACTTGCACGGCAGACGGCGGCAAGCTGGGCCCGGCCGGCCTGGCCGGCACTCGCTGGATCTTCGGCCGCGCTTCACGCACGCACGGCTCGAGATGATCGTCATCAGATGCTGCTTCGGGCTCCGGATCGACCAGCGCTTCAACGGCGGGGCGCAGCAGCAAGCCTGGCGCGACCCAGGCGCTGGGCTTCGGCCGGCCCTGGGGCGCGCCGACCTTGATCTCGTAGTCAGCCTCGGGGCTCGGCAGCGGCACGGTCGGCGGCTGCTTCCCCGCCGACAGCTTGGCCCAGTAGCCGCGCGGTGGTGTCGGGATCCCATGCTGCCTGCAGATCGCCGCGATCCTGGTGCCGGTGATGCCGACCTCGGCCGCGATCTTCAGGACCGGCGTCGCCCAGACCTTGGCGTAGAGCTCCGAGCGCTTCACGCGGCCTGCAGGGCGCCGAGGATGTAGGCCTCGACGTCGGCCGCGAGGTATCTGACCAGGCGGCCGATCTTCACGAACCGCAGCTTGACGCGGCCAGTGCTGCGCCAGACAGCCAGCGTGGTGGTAGGTACCCGGAGCAGGGCGGAGACTTCCTCCGGCGTGAGGAGCGGTTGGCGGGCGAGCGATGCTTGCGTCATGGATTCGATGCGGCGTTGAACATGACGCCCATTCGAATCGCCGGCCGTGCCGCGGCCAAGGGGGCTGTGGGCGGCAGAAGACCCGTCTGCGGCGCGGACTGCTATTTTTCGGCGTCGCAGACGCTGGAATCGCGCGGGATCCATCCGGCTTGTCCCAGCCAGCCCTCGAGCGTTCGAAGTGTCGGGAGCGACGGCGCGGCGCCCGGCGTGGCCTTTGCGAATCGCTGCAGCACGAGCCTGGCGGCGTGGCGCCTGGTCCTCTCGCCGCGCAGCGCCATGGCATCTGCGACCAATCGCTGCTTGATCGGCGCGATCTTCTGCTCGCGCCCGGCGTGCGCGCGCATCGAGGCTTGTTGCTTGAGCAACTTGTCGGCCTTGTCGCGCTGGTCTTGTGAGAGGTCGTCGAACTCGCCGATGACGGCCACCATCGCTTCGAAGGTCAGCGTCGTCACGACGGCCAGGCCCGCGTCGACCATGATGCGTTGCGCGGGCGTCAGGGCATTTGACCCGATGGTGTCGGCCAGGTCGATCCACTTCCATGCGGCCAGGGCCGCCAGTCGCTCGCTGGCTGGGCACCGGCCTGCTCGTTCGCGGCTGAACGGTCGGAGCTCTGGGCGTGACACCAGCCAGGAGACGTTCGCGGCGTTGATGTCGTCGCCGTGGTCGGCCTTGTCCAGTAGGCGCGTGGCGGCCCTGCAGGCCTGTTCCTGGCTGCGCGGCGGGCAGTCCATGATCAGGGAGGCAATCTGCAGGCGCAGCGCGCTCAGCGTGAAGCCGAACTCCGAGAGGTCGGTCTCTCCGGCATCGCGGAGCTGTTCGGCGAAGCGGCGGGTCTGTGTCGTGAAGGCAACCATCGCGGGACCATCCCCGCAGCGCCCGGGACACGCCGCACAAAGCAAAAAGGCCCTCGCGTGAGGGCCTTCGTGTTCCCCGGGTGTTACCCGCGGGTCTCAAGGAGTCGAACTCGAACGCTCTAACTCGTTGATTTATCTGGTCGGGGTGAGAGGATTCGAACCTCCGGCCTCTACGTCCCGAACGCATAGCCCTTGTGCCGTTTTTACTGGTGGTTTAAGGTGCTTCCTGATTATTTGGGCCATTCTTGGGCCATTGGGCCATCAGGGAGACGTATGGGGCAGATCACAAAGCGCGGGGAGTACCAGTGGCGGGCCAAGGTCAGGCGCAAGGGCTTCCCGGAGCAGTCGCGCACCTTCACCTACCGGGAGGACGCGGAGAAGTGGGTTCGCATGGTCGAGAGCGAACAGGAGACCACAGGCTTCATTGACAGGCGGGAAGCAGACAAAACCACGCTTGCCGCAGTCCTTCAGCGCTATCGACGCGAGGTCACCCCCTCTAAAAAGTCGGCGGCCATCGAGTCCGTAAAGATCGATGTGCTCCTGCGCGACCAAGCGCTGGTCGGCCTGAAGATGACTGCCGTCACAAGCGCGGAGGTCGCCAAATGGCGAGACCGCCGACTCAAGGAGGTGACCGGGGGGACCGTCAACCGCGAAATCGACGTGCTCTCGACCGTATTCAACCATGCTCGGCGTGAGTGGGACATCCACGTCGAAAACCCGATCCGGTCCATCAAGCGTCCCGAAAAAGCGCGCGCGCGGGATCGCCGCTTTTCGTCTGAGGAAGAGTCCTACCTGCTGGCTGCGCTGACTGGTGGGGAGCGCCTCGTCGATGGAACGTTCAGCAAAGGAGCTCGCAACCCGTGGCTGTTGCCTCTTGTGAAGCTCGCCATTGAAACGGCCATGCGGAGGGGGGAGTTGCTTTCGCTGACTTGGGAAAATGTGGACCTGGAGCGCCAGACCGCTCACTTGCCCGACACCAAAAACGGCGACTCGCGAACGGTGCCCCTGTCTACACGGGCTGTGGCCATCCTCAAGGCGCTGCCAACACCAGAAGCCGACGAGGATGTTGAGGGAGAGGCAGAGGTTCAGCGCACAGGGGCCGTCTTCCCGACAACGGCGTTGGCACTGAGAAAGGGTTTTGCGCGGGCCATTGAGCGTGCTCAAGAGCAGTACCGTGCTGACTGCAAGCAGGCCAAGCGCCGGCCCATCCCGGGGTTCCTCGAGGATGTTCACTTTCATGACACGCGGCACGAGGCTGCGTCACGGCTGGCTGAGAAGCTCACGAACGTCCTGGAGCTCTCGGCGATGACTGGCCACCGAGACCTGCGCATGCTCAAGCGGTACTACCACCCCAGGGCCGAGGATCTCGCCAAGAAGCTCGGCTGATGTGGACAAGCTCGTGGACAGCAAAGGTTGTCCACGTTAGATCGCCCCGGCAACGCTCGATAGATCGCCCCTGCTGTAACGCCGGTTCCTCGATAAATCGCCCCAGTCAGGGTCGATAGATCGCCCCTGTTCTATACAGATAGGGGTTCTGATAGCTCTTCAGATACTTTTACTGGTAGTTGGGCGTAAGCGCGCGGTGAAGTCATCTTGACTGCCGCATCGCCAGTCTCATGGCAAGTCAAGCGCTGGGTGACCAGCGGTGCGGCAGCAGCTCGGCGATCCTGCTGGCCGGTTGCGTAGGCAGGCGGTCCAGCACGTTGCGCAGGTAGGCGTAGGGGTCGTGGCCATTCAGCTTGGCCGAGTGGAGCAGGCTCATGACGGCCGCGGCGCGCTTGCCCGCACGCAGGCTCCCCGCGAACAGCCAATTGGATCTTCCGATCGCAATTGGACGGATCTGGTTCTCCACCCAGTTGTTGTCCGCGGGCAGGCGTGCGTCATCGAGGTAGCGCACCAGCGCGGTCCATCGACCCAGGCTGTAATCGATCGCCTTGGCTGTGGCGGATCCTGGTGGCACCTTCTGTCGCTGGCCTGTTAGCCACATGTGCAACGCGTCGGCAATTGGCTTGGCCTTTTCCTGCCGAACTCGCCAGCGCTCTTCGGGGTCATGGTGTGCGATCTCTCGCTCAACGTCGTAGAGCTTGCCGAACAGCGCCAATGCCTGCTCGCCCACCGGGCTCTTGTGATTGGCCCAGAGCTCATGGAACTTGCGCCGCGCGTGCGCCAGGCAGCCCGCCTCGGTCACGCCGCTGGCGAACAAGGCTTTGTAGCCCGAGTAATCGTCGCACACGAGCGTGCCGCGCCAAGCGCCCTCACCGGGGTGCCCGAGGAACTCGGCCGGGTGCCGGCCGGCGCGGCTTTCGGCGAAGTCGAACACCACCAACCTGTCCGCCTGCAGGCCGGTGCTGCAGTAAGTCCACAGGTAAGCCCGGTGCGTCTTGCCCGCGCCGGGATCGAGCATGGCCACCGGCGTTTCGTCGGCATGCAGCACGGGCTGCGTGAGCAGCTCGGCCTTCATGGCGTCAACCAGCGGCTGCAGCTGCACGCCGCAGGCGCCCACCCACTGCGCCAGGGTCGAGCGCGGGATTGCAAGGCCGGCGCGAGCAAAGATTCCTTCCTGGCGGTACAGCGGCAGGTGATCGGCGTACTTGGCCACCAGCACCGGCCTCACAGTACCTTGGGGTACCTGCCGCCGGCGGTGTTCGCCGCGCAGTGGCGCCAGCGAGCTGGCGCCACTGCGCAACCAATCGAACCCATTACGATTCAACCCACGGACTCTGAACCGTCGCGTTGCTGATCCTGGGGGCAGCGCAACCGCAACCGGCGACGAGCCGCTGGCGCAGTCTAGGTCCTATAAAAGAGCTGTCTCAGCAGGCTTGCGCTCGCACATGCCCACCGGTAATGATTTGTCTCGTGTAGCGGCCGGCCGACGCTGAGAAAATCGATCTCTTGCCGAGAGATTTCCAGCTGAAGAGGCAGGACATCCTGTTGTTTTCTCTCTACACTATTCAAGAGAGCCTGGAGCCATTCATGAAGTTCAGCTGCTATCCCGTGACCCTGTGCCTGCTGCTGGCAGCGGCGTTGCCGATTCGGGCGCAGACGACTGCCGCAGCTCAGGCCATGAGTTTTGAGCAGGCCAGGGCGGCGTTTCTGGAGCGTTCGGATCAACTGGCGGCCTCGGCCAAGGCCGTGGACAGCGCCCGCCTGCGCCGCGAGGGCATGCAGGGGCTAGGCGGCCCGTCGGTGGCCATCACCGGCATGGGCTACCGCTATTCGGCCAATGTCGACCTGGACCCCGACCCGGCGCGCCGCGCCCTGGGCAATGGCATCTCGCACCTGCCGCCGCAGCTGGGCGGCGCCGTGGGGCAGTTGCCCAGCCTGCCGGCCAATTACGACCTGCAGCGCAAGAGCAATGTGGCCTCGGCCAGCCTCTCGGCCGTGTGGCCCATCTACATGGGCGGTCTGGGCGATGCGGTGCGCGGCGAACTTGACGCCATGACCGATGAAGCGCTGGCCGATGCCGCCACCAGCGCCGACCAGCTCAACACCTTGCTGGTGCAGCGCTACTTCACGGCCCAGCTGGCCGAGCGCGCCGCGGCCCTGCGCCGCCGCGCGCTGGAGGGCGTGCGCGCCCACGACGACGCGGCCCAGCGCATGCTCAAGGCCGGCGTGATCGCCCAGGTCGAGCGGCTGCAGGCCAGCGCGGCCCTGGCCGATGCCCAGCAGCAGGCGCGCAAGGCCGACGACGATGCGCGCCTGGCACGCAGCGCCTTGCTGCGTACCGTGCACGTAGCAAGTGGGGTGGGCGGTGTGCGCCCCAGCTCCCCCTTGTTCGTCAGCAGCGAGGCCTTGCCGCCGCTGCAGCAGTTTCTGGACGCGGCTCAGAGCCACCACCCGGGCCTGAGCAAGGTGGCGGCCAAGCGCCGCCAGGCCGAGTCGCTGCACGATGCCAGCGAAGCGCTGCGCAAGCCGCAGGTGCTGGCCTTCGGCATGCGTGAAGTCAATACCTCGGGCAAGCCCAACTGGGTGGCCGGCGTGGCCGTGCGCTGGACGCTGTGGGACAGCATTGACCGCGACAAGCTCTCGGCCGCCGGCCAGCGCAAGGTGGAGCAGGCCGAACTCACCGACGCTCAGGTGCGCTCCGACATCGCGCTGCTGGTCGAGAAGAACTGGCTGGCCGTGGAGCAGTCGCGCACCCAGTATCTGTCCGGCCAGGCCCAGGAGGATCTGGCGCGCGAGCTGCTGCGCTTGCGCGCGGCCGGCCTCAAGGAGGGCACCAGCACGGCGCTGGAGCTGATCGACGCCCAGCTCAACCTGGCCAAGGTGCAGACCGAACGCGCCGCCGCCGCCAACCAGTATGTGCAGGCCCTGGCCGCCTTGCTTGAAAGCACGGGACAGACCGACGACTTCACCCGCTACATGGCCCGTGCCGATATCCAGATCAAAGCAGACGCTCCATGAATACACCCGTACCGACCCCGTCACCCTCCAGCCCTGAAGTGCCGAAGCAGGCCAGGCGCCTGCCTGTGGCCGCGCTGATCGCCATGGCCGCCGTGCTGATCTTCATCATCTGGGGCTTCTGGCGCGCTGCCCAGCCTGCGGCCCCGTATTTCCAGGGCCAGATGGAGGCGCGTGAGGCCGATATCGCGCCCAAGGTCACGGCCCGCATCTCCAAGGTGTATGTGAGCGAGGGTCAGATCATCCAGCCCGGCGACCTGCTGGTGGAAATGGACAGTCCCGAGGTGCAGGCCAAGCTGGCCCAGGCCCAGGCGGCCCGGGATGCGGCCCAGGCCGTGGCCGCCAAGGCCAGCAACGGTGCCCGGCCCGAGGAGGTGCAGATGGCCGGCCTGAGCTGGCAGCGCGCCCAGGCAGCGGCCGAGCTGGCCAGGACCTCGTACGACCGCGTGCAAAGCCTGTTTAATCAAGGGCTGGTTTCGGCCCAGAAGCGCGACGAGGCCCAGACCAACTGGCGCGCCTCGGATGCCCAGGCCCGGGCTGCCAAGGCACAGTACGACATGGCGGCCAGCGGTGCGCGCGCGGAGGACAGGACCGCCGCTGCCGCCCAGGTGCGCCAGGTCGATGGCGTGGTGGCCGAGGTCAAGGCCGCCGAAGCCGAGACCCAGCTGCGCAGCCCCGTGGGTGGCGAGGTGGCGAATGTGCTGGCCAAGCAGGGTGAACTGTCGCCCCAGGGCGTTTCGGTGGTCACCGTGGTGGACCTGAACGACCAATGGGTGGTGCTCAATGTGCGCGAGGACCAGCTGCAGCGCTTTGCGATGAAGAGCCGCTTCACGGGCCGGCTGCCGGCGCTGGACAACCGTGAGGCCGAGTTCGAGGTGTACTTCCTCGGCGTGCTGCCCGACTTCGCCACCTGGCGCACCACGCGCGGCAGCCAGGGCTTCGATGCGCGTACCTTCGAAGTGCGGGCGCGGCCAGCCAAGCCTATCGAGGGCGTGCGCCCCGGCATGAGCGTCATTGTCGAGGGTGGTGCGTGAGTCCCTTTGCCGCCAGCCTGCGCCGCGAATGGGGGCGGCTGCGGGCCAGCCCCTGGGACTGGGCCATGGTCAGCTGGCTGCCCATGCTGGCCCTGGGCCTGATGTGCTGGATTTTTTCGGCCGGCCAGCCTTACCGGCTGCCTATCGCCGTCTGGAACGAAGATCCTTCCTCGCTGTCTCGCCAGCTGGTGCGCATGCTGGCAGCCACACCGGGGCTGGAAGTGCGCCAGATCGTGCTCAACCGTGGCGAGGCCGCCGATGCGCTGCAGCGCATGGACGTCTATGGCGTGGTGCATATTCCGCCAGACCTGGCGCGTGACGTGAAGCATGGTGCGGGCGGCGCCATCACGCTGCTGCACAACGCACAACTGGCCACCGCATCGAGCCTGCTGCAGCGCGATGTGCGCCAGGTGGTGGGCACGCTGTCGGCCGGTGTTGAAATGCAGGCTGCGGCCAAGCGCGGCTCGCCCCACCAGGCGCTGCGCGTGCAAATGGAGCCCATCAAGACCCAGCTGGTGGCGCTGTTCAATGTCTCCACCAATTACGAGCAGTTCCTGGCCGCCACGCTGGTGCCCGCGCTGATCCATATCCTGGCCATGACGGCCGGTGCCTGGTCCGTGGGCCGCGAGCTGCGCGAGCACACCTTGGGTGAGTGGCTGAGCCCGGATGGACAGTCCGCGAGTCTGGCCAGAGTGGCGGCGGCCCTGTTGGGCAAGCTGCTGCTGCCGGCCGTGCTGCTCTGGGGCAGCGGCATGGCGGCTTTGCTGTATTTGGCGCAACTGCGTGGCTGGAGCGTGGCCGGCAGCATGGCATGGATTGGCGTGGGGCTGGCGGCCCTGGTGGTGCTGAGCCTGGCGGCGGGGGCCGCGCTGGCGGGCGTCACGCTTTCGCTGCGCACGGCGCTATCGGGCACGGGCCTGCTGTCGGCCCCGGCCTTCGCATTCAGCGGCGTGGGCTTTCCGCTGCTGGCCATGACGGGCAGCGCGCGCGGCTGGGCCCTGGCCATGCCGTATACGCATTACGCGCGGCTGCAGATGGAGCAGTGGCAGATGGGCGCGCCCGTGGCCCAGACCCTGCCCGTGGTCTGCGGACTGCTGCTGGCGGCGCTGGTACTGCTGGCGTTGGCCTCGGCCGGCCTGCTGCGCGGCCTGAGGCGGCCCGACAAATGGGGAGGGCGCTGAGCCATGGACGCCCAAACCGGTTTTCTGCGCCTGTGGCTGGACAGCCTGGTTGCGATGCTGCGCGACAAGGGTGCGGTCCTGCTGCTGCTGGGGGCGCCCGTGCTCTACGGCTTTTTCTACCCCTGGTTCTACAGTTCCGAAGTGGTGCAGCGCGTGCCCGTGGCCGTGGTCGTGCAGGACAACTCGGGCCTGGCCCGGCAGATGTTGCGCTTTGCCCAGGCCAGCCCGCGCATCCATCCGCAGCTGGTCACGGCCGATGAAGGCGAAGCGCGCGCGGCCGTGCTGCGCGGCGAGGTCATGGGCTATGCGCTGCTGCCGCGCGATCTCAAGCGCGATGTGCTGCGCCGCGCGAATGTGGTGATTCCGGTCTACGCCAATGGCGCCTATCCCTTGGTCAGCAAGCAGGTGCAATACGGTTTTGCCGAGGCTTTCGGCACCGTCTCGGCCGGCGTGGAGATCAAGCGTCTGCAGGCCGGTGGGCAGAGCGCACCGCAGGCGGCCGTGAGCCGCTCGCCCGTGAACGCCCAGGCCGTGGCCCTGTTCAACCCCACCGAAGGCTATGGCAGCTTCGTGGTGGCGGCCGTGTCCGTGCTCATCCTGCAGCAGACGCTGCTGATGGGCAGCGCGCTGCTGGTCGGTACCTGGCGCGAGCAAGGTGCCGACCGCGTTGGCTCGCGCCAATGGCTGGCGCGGCTTTTGGCACTGTGCGTACCGGGCTGGCTGGCCGGGCTGTTCTATTTCGGCTGGATCTTCATCTGGCAGGACTTTCCGCACGGCGGCAACCCCTGGGGCGCGCTGGCGCTGCTGGCCTGCTTTGTGCCGGCCGTCGTGGGCTGCGCCTGCCTGCTGGGCTGGTGGCTGGCCGATCGCGAGCGGGCCCTGCAAGTGGTGCTGTTTTCCTCGATTCCACTGGCGTTTCTGGGAGGCTTCACCTGGCCCGTCGAGGCCTTGCCCGAGCCGCTGCAGTGGCTGCGCTGGCTGTCGCCCAGTACGGCGGGCATAGAGGCCTCGCTGCGCTTCAATCAGCTGGGTGCGCCTTTGCAAGCTGGCCTGTCGCAACTGTCCTGGCTGGCCACCATGGCTCTGTTGACCTGGGCGGCCGTGCTCTGGCTGGGAGCGCAGCCGCAGCCTGCACCTTGGCCCGCTCGGCGGGGCGGAAGCACTCGGTCAGCAAGGCCGTGGCGCCGATAAAGCCGAAGTTCCAGCCCACGCCCAGCAAATCAGCGAGCCCCAGAAAGTGAAACAGCTCCAGACCCAGCAAGGCAAGCATGCTGGCCGTGGCAATCATCAGCATGCCCAGAGCCGCGATGGGGCGCTTGCCAAAAACGTGCAATCAGCTTGCCCGTGAAGAAACTGGGCACAAACATGGCCAGCACATGCCACTGTATGCCCATGGCCGCCTCGCCCACGCTGTGGCCGCATCCCACCATCGCCATGGGGGCGGCCGTCATCAGAAAGCCATCAGCCCATAGCTGACCATGCCGGCCGCGCAGACCACGATGAACTGGGGGTGAGCGCGCGATTTCTGCCAGCGGGCGGGCATCGCAGCCACAGCGCTCTTGGCCTGCGGAGGTGGCAGACGCAGCCCCATGAGCAAGGGCAGGGCCAGCAGGGCTAGCGCCGCCTGGCTGTAGAAGCTGCCCGCAAACGGCGTGGCCGGCAGGGCATCGCGCGTCCCAGATCACTACCTTCCGGATGCACTGTCGGCGCTGTACGCGCATCCTTGTGGCGGGAGCAAGCATGGCTGCAGCGGTTCGCGCCCTCATCGTCGAAGCGCACCCCTTCTCACGCCTCGCCAAGCTTCGCGCTGAGGATGGCCAATCGTTGGTCCTGACTAGGCATGCTGCCGGGTTCGAGCGAATAAGCATGCGAGAGGGCTCCTGGCTCATCTGTGAGCTGGACTTGGAAAGGCATTCAGTCGTCGCAGTGCAGCACTGGCAGAATCCGCCAGAAGGTGGTAAGCGTCCTGCGAACCCACCTTGACAACTCGAACAGCTGCTGGGCAGCGGGAGCGGGATTTGACCCCCTCCCTTGCCCGATTGTCGGCGAGCGCAATCTACGTGATGCTTGCGCTCATGAGACTCTCTTCGACCACCCCGATCCTGCGCATCTTCGACGAAGACAAGGCGCGGGAGTTCTACGTGCAGTTCCTTGGCTTCCAAGTCGACTGGGAGCACCGCTTTGAACCGGGACTTCCGCTCTATCTCCAGGTTTCCCGTGATGCCTGCGTGCTTCATCTCTCCGAGCACCACGGCGACGCCTGTCCTGGCGCCGCGATGCGTATCGAGACAAGCGATATTGAAGCGCTCCATATGGAACTGGCCGGACGGCGCTACGGCAATGCCCGTCCCGAGTTGGAGGAGACGCCCTGGGGTTCCAAGGACGTCACCGTGAAGGACCCGTTCGGCAACCGTCTGACGTTCACCGACGCTGTCAGCACCTGATGCAGAAGCCGCGGCCGCCTATGGCCGCTTCTAGCCTGAAGCGGCGGTTGCACTGCTGCGAGAGTGGCCCGTGTCCTGTGCGCCGGTGCGGTTCCGAGGCGCTGTAGTGCTACTCAAGCGGCTCGTTTCCAGCGATGCGGCAAGAGATCGTCGGGAACCGTCCGGTGAACCCGTCCTAACGACGGCGAGGCGGATTAGAGCGCGGCTGCCGGCGGATTCCAACGGTGAGGAAGCAGCTCGTCGATTTGGCTGGCTGGATGCGTCGGCAGCCGCTCGAGGATGTCCTTCAGATACGCGAAGGGATCGTGCCCGTTGATGCGCGCCGAGTGCACCAGGCTCATGATGGCAGCCGCTCGCTTGCCTGCTCGCAGGCTTCCCGCGAACAGCCAGTTCGACCTTCCCAAGGCGATCGGGCGGATCTGGTTCTCGACCCAGTTGTTTGAGATCGGCAGGGCGCCGTCCTCGAGGTAACGCGTCAGGGCCTCCCACCGCTTGAGGGTGTAGTCGATCGCTTTGGCCGTGGCCGATCCGTTCGGGATCTGTTGCCTCTGGGCGAGCAGCCAGCGGTGAAGGAGTCGCGCCACGCGTCGTGACTTGCGCTGTCGGATTCGTCGTCGCTCCTCAGGCGTGAGCGCGGCGATCTCTTCTTCAATCTTGAACAGTAGCTGGAAGATTTTCAACGCGCGCTCGCCGACTTGGCTGCCGTGATTCGCCCACAGTTCGTGGAACTTGCGCCGAGCGTGCGCTGCGCATCCGACCTCGGTTACCCCGAGATCGAAGCTCGCCTTGTAGCCGCTGAAGCCGTCGGTGACGAGCTTTCCCTTCCAGGGCGTGTGGCTCTGCAGACCGAGGAACTCGCGCACGTTCTCGCCGCTGCGCGTTTCGGCAAAGTTGAACACCACCGCCTTCGTTGGGTTGTAGCGGGTCGTGCAGTACGTCCAGATGTAGGCCTTGTGGGTCTTCTTGTTTCCTGGCTTGAGCATCGCCACCGGCGTCTCGTCGGCGTGCAGCACGGGGTGACGCAGCAGCTCTGCCGACAGGGCGTCGACCAACGGCTGCAGTTGGACTCCACATTCGCCGACCCACTGCGCCAGGGTGGAGCGCACAATCGCCATCCCCGCGCGCTGGAAGATGAACTCTTGCCTGTAGAGAGGAAGATGGTCCAGGAACTTCGCTACAAGCACCTGGGCCAGCAGCCCGGCGGTGGGAATGCCCTTGTCGATGACGTGCGGCGCCACCGGCGCCTGCACCAACTTCTCACAGCAGGCGCAGACCCACTTGCCGCGAACATGCCGCTCGACGGTGAATACGCCCGGCTGGTAGTCGAGCTTCTCCGCGACGTCCTCGCCAATGCGCTTCATCGGCGCTCCGCAGCCGCACGTAGTGTCCTCGGGCTCATGGCGAATTTCGCGCCGCGGCAGATTCGCCGGCAGTGGCTGGCGCTTGGGACGCTTCTTGTCTTCAGCCTGCTGGCTCAACGGCTGCAGCGCGTCGATCTCGGCGGCCACGGCCGCCAAGTCCATGTCCAGCGTCTCTTCGAGCAGGCTCTTCTGCTCAGCGGTGTAGGCCTCGCTCTTGGCGGCGAACTTCAGTCGCTTGAGCACTGCGTTCTCGTGCGTGAGCTTGTCGATGACGGCCTGCTTGAACGCAACCTCGTGCTCTCGCTTGGCGAGCAGCTGGTCCTTGAGCGCCATCTCCGCCCGTGCTGCGCGCAGTGCCTGGCGCAGTTGCTCGGGATCGAGGGTATCGAGTTGCTCGTCGGCGATCACGAGTTGTGATCGTGCCGAGGGCGGAGGCCGTGCGCCATCGGCGTATGCCGCAATTGATCTGCTCTACAACACCGTGATGATCGCGGCCTCGCCGATGCGCTGCCACGGCAGACCAAGCACCAACATGTCGAACTGCTCACGCGTGAGGGTCAGCTTGCCGGCCCCGTCCCTCGGCCAGACGAACCTTCCACTGTTGAGGCGCCGGGCAGCGAGCCACACTCCGATGCCGTCATGCACCAGCACCTTCATCCGGTTTGCCCGGCGGTTGGCGAACAGGTAGGCGTGGTGGGGGCGCGCCTCGCCAAAGACCTTCACCACGCGCCCGAGCGCGGCCTCGGTCCCGGCACGCATGTCCAGCGGCTCGACTGCCATCCAAACGGCGTCGACGCGGATCACCGCAAGAGCTCGCGCAGCCAGCACTCGGCGGCAAGACCGCCGGGCCAAGTGACGACCACTATGGTGGTGCCCCGGCGGACCTCGAGACGGATGTCGCTGAGGGGTTGAGGCGGGGCCGCGGAGAGTGGCGGCAACTGCACCGGCAGGAAATCCGGGCCTGATGCACCGGTGGAGGCCGCCGGCAAGGCCTTGGAGTGCCGGTCCAACGCTGGATCCCTTATCGCTTCGGCGTCGCGCACCCAGCGTCGAAGTAGGTTCGCGTTGATGCCGTGTGCCATGGCCACTGCGGCCAGCGACACGCCGGGCTGCGCCGCCGCGGCCACCGCAACCGCCTTGAACTCGTCGCTGTGGAATCGCCGACGTCGGGGAGAACCCTCCGAAGGCTGGTCTTGGATAGTGTGCACGTGTCCACCAATGCGTTAGTGGACACGAGCATCCTAGGCCTGTTCGCCGACTTCAAGATGAGTTCGGCGGACGCTTACAGTTGGGCTGCGCGAATCTGTGGAAAACCAGTCGTGGCGGACTTGGTCCATCCCACCACAGAGCAATCGGCGACTCAACCCTTAGTCCAAGACCTTGAATCGCTCCGGATCGACAAGGTCTTTGAGCGGGATCTGCAGGGCGTCAGCCAGCAGCCCCATGTTGTCGATGGACACGTTTCGCTCTCCGCGCTCTACCTCGCTGACGTACGTCCGTGACAGCCCTGCATCAAGTGCCAGGGCTTCCTGAGAAACGTCGCGCAGACGGCGGGCCAGGCGCAGGTTGGCCGCAAAAACCATTCGAGCTGACTGCTTTTCCTTGTTCTTCGTCATGCAGCCAAGCGTGACCACTCACGCCCGCACAGGCTACAAGCTATGAGAGACTTAATGTCAACCATAAGTGACGTTAAGTCGTTAATGGGCAGATGAAAGTAGCCTATGGGAGAAGATGAATGAGGATCGCTATTTGCCTATTCTTCGCCGCCATGATCTTGGCCGGCTGCACTACGACGGAACAGCCGGATGGCAGTACTCGCGTGTCGGTGTCGTTGCGCGACAAGCTCGGCCTGCAGCCCAGGAACGCAGCCAGGGCATCGGCCAGCACTCCTGAGGCCGCCCCAGCCGCTGACGCCGCACGGGCTCCTGCACCGACTTCCGGTGCAGGGAGGCAGAGTGATATCCCTTCGAGCGCTCCTGCTGCACCGCGCGTCTCGGAGACAAAGCTGGCGGGTGTCTTCGCGAAGCATCCCTACGACGGAACGTCCAAGACCTACTTCCCACGCGTGGCTGTCACGGTCACGGACTGGTCTCGCAACGACTGCTGGATCGGTACGGCCACCATCTGGTGGAGCAAGACCAAGTCCGAAGCGGTGCCCGCCTTCTCTGTGTGCTGGGGGCAGTCGGTGGGGTACGCGGTCAACAACGCCGCCAATTTGCACCTCTTCATGCAGCAGATGGCTGTCGAGCACAGCGGCAATGTCCGCACCGTTGGCCCCAAGCCGCCCATGCTGGCCATCCCCGACCGGCAGCCGATCAGCGAGCGGCAGCAGCTCGCTTTTCAGGGGTTTGTCCAGCAACTGGTGCTAGACACCGGCTGGCAGCCGGGCGCACCGACCAATCTCTGGTTGGTAGGGTATGACGCCAACGCGGTCATCAAGCCAACCGTGCGGCCTGCCTCCAGCAACGGAGCGTCGCAGCCCGTGGACGCCAAGACCAAGGCGCAGCTCGAACAGGCGCTGAGCTGCACGGCCATCGGTCCACGATTTGAACTGGCTGAGTCGCTGCTCAAGCAGTCGGGATGGAATTCCGATCAAGGCGTCACGCCGGTCACGCTCACCGAGCCCGTCAAGGTCTATGGGGTCAGCGTCCGCAAGGTAGCAGTGTCACGTGACGGGGGTGAGCAAACCTACCGCAGCTACTTGCCCGGCCTTACGGTCCAGCAGCTTGCGAAATCAGGCTCGTTGAAGCTGGGCAAGGACGGCAAGACCTATGGCCGTTTGACCAAGGTCGGCATGCTGTCGGCGGGCATGGAGGGCGGCGAAGCCACGCTGACCTGCACAGTCAATACCGAAGGCTCGGAGGGCTGACCATGGCGATGCAATGCCCGAGTTGTGGCAGCACGCTCATCCAACCGATGGCTGTCGTGCATGCGGGTGGCACCCAGCAGTTCCACGCAACGCACACGGCGGTCACCTCAGATGGGCAGTTTGTTCAAGGCAGTAGCCAGGGCTCCCAATCCACGGCGCTGGCTCAGCATTGCGCTCCGCCCGCGCCGCCGTCACCGCTACCGTTCATCGGAGCCTATGGGATCGGCGGCATCGTCATCTACATGTCGATGACGGTGTGCCCGCTGTTGGCACGTGAATGCGTGTACGTCGGCTTGGCGGGCCTGGGCTACAACTGGAAGCAGGCAGCTGTGGGCGTGGGACTCATCGCGCTGGGCTGGCTGCTGATGAAGGGATGGCGTACCCAGGCGAAGGCCTACAGCGCCGCGAAGCGCCGGTGGCAGAGCACCTGGTTTTGCCATGCATGTGGTCAGGCCCACCAGCGGGGGTGAGGGCGGCAGCGATTACCGTAATTACCGTATTTACCGTATTTACCGTAATCGCCTGGTTGCGTCCTACGGATGTCGCAGAGGCTAGATGCACGCTGAAACGCTCACAAGCTTACTGGGCGTGCGGCGTTGTGCGGTGTCAGGCCACGAACCCCATTGCCTTTCGGGGCGAGCTGCCGAGGTCAGGCAGGTCGCACACCCGAATGTGATCCCGCTCGTCCCGTGCTGCCCGCCCCAGCGCGCGCTTCAACGCCAGCCCCAAGGTTCTCGGCGGCAAGTTCTTCAGCTTGTCCAGCACCTGGTCGTCCAGCGTCGGCGCAAAACCTGACCCCCAAGGGCTCTCGGCCCGCATGCGGCCATACATCTGTCGAGCGATGTGGGCCACCTGCTCTGGCGTCGGGGCCTGTACATGCAGCACCGTCATGCGCGACAGAAGTGGTGCTGAGATGCTCTCGATGCTGTTGGCCGTGGCGATCCAGTTCACGTGGCTGGCGTCGATGGCGAAATCGCGGATCGAGAGGTCGATGAAGTCGCGCGCGCTGCGAGGTTCCAGCAGGGTATAGAGCGCCGCGAGCGGGTCGTACTGACGTTGCTGGTCAGTCTTGTCGAGCTCATCCAGCACGATCACCGGATTGGCCAGCGGCTGGTAGGCCAACTGCTCAAACACCACGCCAGGCTCCGAGTTCGACCAGAACGATTCCGACCCGGCCAGCGGCGAGCTGGACTGGGTGCTGGCCATGTCGATCACACGGAAGGGAAGGCTCAGCCGCGCAGCCAGCCAGCGGGCGGCCTCTGTCTTGCCAATCCCGGCAGGACCGACCAGCAGGATGGGCGACCATGCCACACGGCCATCGCCCATCGCATGCAGGGCGAAGTGGTCGTGCAGTACCTCGGCCAACTCAGCGAAGTTGGGGAAGTCGCGCTGGAAGTCTTCGATCAGCTCTGTCCAGTCATCGGGCAGCTCACCCAGCTTGCGGCGTTCGTGGCCAGCGGCCCGGATGCGCTCGGCGATGTACTGCGCCCGCTTGGCCTTCTCGTCGGGTTTGGCGCGGTGGCGCTCGACAAAGCTGCGCAGGCCTGCGGCGTCCAGAAACGCGATCTGGGGTGTCGCCCGAGGTGCCTGCGGCGCAGGCTGCGCTGGCGCCGCTGCTGGTGGCTTCCTGTCTGGCAGAGACTGCACCAGCGCGTGCACGGCGTCGTCGATGGACGGATCGAGCGGCTCACCACGCACCGACTTCTCGGGCTTGGTGGCGGCTGGCAGCAGCCCTGCAGCTACAGCCAGTTTGTGATTGCGCTTGAGGTCTTCGGCGAAGAGCCCGATGGTGGCCTCGTGCTGCTTGCAGCGTACTCCCTGGCCTGCGTTCGCATCGCCACCAATCACCGGCGCCGAGCAAACTGGGCAGTGTTGTTGGGCAGCATGCCGAGCGGCTTCGATCAGATCCAACAAAGCCCTGTCTCTGTTGATGCTGGCGCCCACCAGTTCCACCCGCAGGCTGAGCTTGTCGCGCTGGGTGGTGGCGCAAAACAGCGGCAGGTGGCGGTAGTCGGCCGGCTTCATCAGCAGCTCGCACTGGCCCACGAAATGGGCCAGCACCGCCAAGTGGCCAGGGGCGGGCTCCACCACCTGCTTGGCCAGCCATGGGTGCTCGGCTTTCAAGCCCGCCACGCGAGCTTGGTAGGAGGCGCGGCTCATGGGGCGACGGCTGTTCGGACGAGTCATGGTGGTCTCTTTCGATTCACTATAAATTACTATAACAAGACATGACGCGATGATCCAGTGTTCGCTTGCTGCGTTTGTCTTGGTTATAGTGATTTACTGTGATTCTTTTGGAGGCCGACATGTCTGCCTTGAGCAGCGAGCAACTCCCCATACTGGCCGGCGCGCTCTTGCGTCTGCGAGGCCTCACGTTGGCAGCGGTGTTTGACGCCACCGGCATTCGCGCGGCCAACCTGTCTGCATGGCTGAAAGGCAGACCGCAGGTCATCTCTGCGGCGCGCGTGACGGCGTTGCTTTACCACCTGGGTGTCCAAGGTGGGCAGCTTCGGTCAGACATGGTTCACACCTGGAGCGACCAAGGTGAATGGGCACACCTGCGCACCGTTTTCAACCTGCTTCAGGAGCCAGTGGCGCCCCGATGCTTGTTTCTCGATGAGCATCCGGGCATGTCCCATACAAGATTTCTGCAGTGGGGCGAGGCATGGGTTCGGCTGTCTCTCACGCCGGGGCCGACTGCGCAGGACGATTTGGCCGCGATGGTCAGCCCCGACCGAATGATCGTGCTGCCCGTCGCGCTGGAGGGCATCCCCACGCAAGACCCGCCAGCGACCGCTTCTGCGCTCTTGAGCCTCGCCGAGCAGAGTGGGCAGGAGATTCCTACTGGCGAACTGGCCCATGGCTTCATGCAACGCCTCGGGGCGCCACCTGGGCAGGACTTTGTGCTCACGAACGGCGACTCATTGGGCTGGCGCATTTTGGAGGTGAGCTTGCGCAGTGCGATGCGCAGGGGGTTGAGCCCCACCCAATTGGCATTGAAGATAGAGACGATGCGTCTCGATGAAGACGACTTCCCCCGTCCAGGCAAAGCCAAACCTGGCTGAACTGCCGAACGAACGCGACTAGGACGCGGGCAGCCAGACCGCTTCCTGCTCCAGTGCCATTCCCAGGTGCTGCATCTGCTCGGTCAGCTCGCGCACGGACGGCGGTAGTTGCGCTACGGCGGTGGTGAAGTGGCGCAAGGTGTCCCGCCATATCTGGACGCTGCCATAGCGCGCCAGCTTGCTTTCCCACTGCGGCATCAGCCAGAAATCGCAAGCATCGCCCAGCGCTTCACGAAGTCGCGCGAAGTTGCTCAGGCCCACGCCGTCATAGTCGGCAAAGAGGATCACCTGGCTGGCACGGGGGCGATGACCCAGCCATGACAGTAGCCTGCCGTCGAGCTGCCCGCCGTAGTACAGCAGCGTGGCCTGCGTGCCTTCGGGCAGCCAGTCCGTGCGATCAAACAAGGCTTGGTTCTCGACGAGCCAGAGCGCTTGCTCTGAGTGCCAGGCGTCATCTGACTGAATGGAAAGTGAGGCCGCACCGAAGTCGCGTGTGGCAGCACTCAGTGGCAACTCCGCGCCCCTTTTGACCTCACGCCAGCTGACTGTGTCGCCGACCGCCTTGAGCAGCGGGTAATGGCTGCCGTGTTGATGGCGCCGGGCCTTGCTGTCGCGGGCATGGGCCACGTGCTGTGCGCGCAGAGGGAGCTGTTCGGCGATTGACGGCTCCACCTGAGGGGAGAGCTGCGACTGAATCGACCCGGGTCCAGTAGACACCTTCGAGCCTCAAACTGAGGCCCAATCGGAGGTGCCATGCAAAGCAAGCAACCCTACCCAGAAGAATTCAAGATCGAGGC
>NZ_NIOF01000021.1 GCF_002205645.1 Roseateles aquatilis
ATGAAGGCCTCTTCCGACGGCAGGCCCAGGTACTGGGCCGAGGCGCCGGTGGCCAGGACCACCGCGTCGGCGGTGTAGACGGCGCTGTCGCCGGTCAGCGTGAACGGACGCCTGGAGAAGTCGACCGAGTTGATGTGGTCGAAGACGATCTCGGTCTGGAAGCGCTCGGCATGTTCCTGGAAGCGCTGCATCAGCTCCGGGCCCTGCACGCCCATCACGTCGGCCGGCCAGTTGTCGACTTCGGTGGTGGTCATCAACTGACCCCCTTGCGCCATGCCGGTGACCAGCAGCGGCTTGAGGTTGGCGCGGGCCGCGTAAATCGCGGCGGTGTAGCCGGCGGGGCCGGAGCCCAGGATCAGCAGTGTGGTGTGTCGGGTGGGGCGGGTCATGTCGGTTCAGGTCAGAGCGTCGCGTGGCCCAGGCGCTGGGCGAATTCATCGGCCGGCAGGAAGCCGATCGTCCGGGCCGCGGGCAGCTCGCGCCCCTGGACGTCGAAGAAGAGGATGCCGGGGGGGCCGAACAACTGGAAGCGCTTGAGCAGCGCCTTGGCCTCGGCGCTGTTGGCGGTCACGTCGGCCTGCAGCAGGCGCGCCTTGCGCAGCCGCGTGGCGATCGGGGGATCGGCGAAGGTGAGGTGTTCCATCTCCTTGCAGGCGACGCACCAGTCCGCGTAGAAGTCCAGCACCACCGGCCGATCGGTAGAGGCGAGCACCGCGTCGAGTTGCGCGACGGTCGTGATGCGCTCGAAGGCTGGCGAAGCCGCGGAGCGGGAGGCGGCCTCGGCGCTGGCCACCGGCAACGCGCCGCCCGCCGCGCGCGCCAGGTGGCGCAGCGGCATCAGCACGCTGTCGCCGCCCGACAGCGCGCCGCCGATCATCGCGGCGGACCACAACGCCACCAGCGCGCCGCCCGCCTTGAGGGCGCGGGGCCGGCCGGCCTCGAAGGCGCCCAGGCAGATCGCGGTGACCAGCGCGACCGCGCCGATCAGGAACATCAGCGCGCCGGTGGGCAGGACCGGCGACACCAGCCACAGCGCCACCGCGATGAGGATCAGGCCGAAGAAGGTCTTGACGTGCTCCATCCAGCGGCCCGCGCGCGGCAGCAGGGTGCCGGCGGACAGGCCGAGCAGCAGCAGCGGCGCGCTCATGCCGCAGGCCAGCGCGAACAGCGCCGAGCCGCCCAGCACCACGTCGCGCGTCTGGCTGATGTAGACCAGCGCGCCGGCCAGCGGCGCCGCCACGCAGGGCCCCACCAGCAGCGCGGACAGCCCGCCCATCAGGAACACGCCGGCATGGCGGCCGCCCTTGATCCGGTTGGAGGCGTTGTTGACCCGGTCCTGGATGAAGCCCGGCATCTGGAACTCCCAGACGCCGAACATCGAGAGCGCCAGCACCGACAGCAACAGCGCGAAGGCGCCCAGCACCCAGGGGTTCTGCAGCGCCGCCGCGAAGCCCGAGCCCAGCAACCCGGCGACGATGCCGGCGGCCGTGTAGACCATGGCCATGCCCATCGAGTACGCGAGCGCCAGGGTGAAGCCCCGGGTCCGCGACACCGGCGCGCCCTGGCCCACGATGATCGAGGACAGGATGGGCAGCATGGGCAGGACGCAGGGCGTGAACGACAGCAGCAACCCGCCCAGCAGGAACATGCCCAGGACGCGCGGCAGGCTGCCCGATTGCAGGGCGGCGGCGCTGCTGTCGACGGGGGCCGGGGCGGCCGTGCCGGCGACGGCGGCCAAGGGCGCCTCGGCCGCCGGGGCCCGCGCCGGCGACGTGGACGCCGATGGCGCCGCGGCCGTCTCGATGGGCGCCGAGAGCGCATCCGGCCGAGCCTCCCAGCGCGCCGTCAACAGGCCGTCGCCGCCGCGCTCCAGGTGCACCAGCGCCTGCTGCGGCGGGTAGCAGAGGCCGCGGTCGGCGCAGCCCTGGTAGCGCACCGTCAGCAGCGCGGGGATGGCGCCGTCCGGCAGCGGCTGCACGACGCGCACGGCACCGGCCCACAGCGTCATCGTGCGGTTGAAGTTGGGATCGAACTCCGCCTTGCCGGCGGGCAGCGCGGGCGCCGGCAGGGGCGTGCCGTCCGCCTCGATCGCGAAGCGCTCGCGGTAGAGGTGATAGCCGGCGGCGACGTCGAAGGCGACGACCAGCGCGCCGGGCCCCGAGGCCGCGGGCTCGATGCGGGCCTGGCCCGGAAAGGCCTGCGCGGGATCGAGGAAGGCGGCCTCGGTGCCCGCGGCGCGGGCCGCGGGTGGCGCGGCGACGGCCAGCGCGAGCGCGACCGCCGCGCCGGCGAAGAAGGTGGCGAGAGTTCTCATGGCGTGGTGGGAGGTTGGATCAATCGTTCGGGATCGTGGGTGTGGCGGCGACCGTCGGCATCGATCAGCAGGAAGCCGACCCCCGGCGTGCTCAGCCGCGAGGCGGCCTGCGCGCCGATCAACATCGCCATCGTGGCCAGCGCGCCGGCGGCGACGCACAGCGGCGCCACGACGCTGACCGCCTGCCAGTGGCGGACCGGCTGGCCGGTGCGCGGATCGAGGATGTGGCAGCAGCGCCTGCCGTCCGCGGCGATGAAGAAGCGCTCGTAGTCGCCGCTGGTGGCCAGCGCGCCGTCGTCCAGCGCGATGCGCGCGCAGATCTCGTCCTCTCGGCGCGGGTGGCGGACGGCGAAGACCCAGGGCCGGCCGTCCGGACGCGGCCCCAGCACGCGCAGGTCGCCGCCCAGGTTGACGAAGCCGTGCCGCAGCCCGAGCGCGCGCAGTGTCGCGACGGCCCGGTCGACGGCGTACTCCTTGCCGATGCCGCCGAAATCGAGCTCCATGCCGTGGCGCGGCAGCGCGATCGCGCGGCCGTCCCACTGGACGCGGTCCCAGCCGATCAGGTCGAGCTGCAACGCCAGCGCATCGGGCGCGGGCTCACGCCCGGCCTTGAAGTCCCAGACGCGGCGCAGGCCGCCGCTGGTGATGTCGAACAGGCCGTCGCTCTGGCGATGCAGCTCGGCGGCGAAGTCCAGCAACTGCGCCGTCTCCGCGTCGACGACCAGGCCGCCGTGCCCCGCCTGGGCGTTGATCGCGGAGATCACGCTGTCCCCGAGGTAGCGCGAGTACTTGCGCTCGATGCGGCGCACCTCCGCCTCGGCGGCCGCGCAGGCCTGCGCGGCGAGCGCGGGCGAGACGCCCTCCAGGACGATCTCGCTCGGTGAAGCCATCGCGGTGAAGGCCTGGCGGTGCGGATGCCACATCGGGACCGTCGCGTCAGAAGCGGTGCGACAGGCCGATCTGCAGCCAGTCCGCCTGGAAGCGCGCGAGCCCCGGCGAGCCGCCGCCGCCCAGGCGCCAGGCGGCGCGCTGCTCGTAATGCTCGAGGCTGAGGTCGGCGGTCCAGCGGGGCGCAAAGTCATAGGCGGCCTTCAGCCCGACGGTGACCGCGCCCAAGGCGGACAGGCGCTGGTCGGGGGACAGGTATTGCGGCGACGTCGCCGTGTAGCCGGGCGGGAACGGCGCGCCCAGCGCCGCGTCGTAGACCGGGTCGTAGTAGAAGCGCGCGGCGCGCTGCGTCGTGTAGCGCAGCAGCGGCGTCAGCGTCCAGCCGCCCGCGAGCGGCTGCACCCAGGCCGTCTCGATCGTGTTCGCGCGCACGCCGAAGCTGTCCGCGTAGTACCGCCAGCTGCTACGCAGCGTCGCCTTCCAGTCGGTGAAGTGGTGGTTCCACCGGGCCATCAGGGTGTACTGCTCGCGCCGGTCGGGCCGTCGATCCGGGAACTTGTAGGGGTCGGAGTACATGCCGTGGCCCCAGCTCGCGCCGACGTTCAGCTGCACCAGGTCGACCGCGGTCCACGCCTGCGTCACGCCGGCGATCAGTTGCGTCGTGTCGCGACCGCGGCTGAGCGTGGGATCGTTGGAAGACCCGATCCAGTCGTCGCTGAAGGAGGCGCCGATGTTCCAGGTCGTGTTGTTGTCCTCGCTGGAGCGGCGGTAGTCGGCGGAGACGCTGCGTGATCGATAGTCGTGCTCGGTCGAGTAGGCCGCGCCGATGGACCAGGCGTCACGGTCGTCGTAGCGGGTCACGCGGACGTCGCCGGCCTTGCGCTCCTCCTTCAGCCGGGAGGCGCCGGAGACCGCGCTGTGATACCGCGGGGACGCGCCGGACACGCTGTCGGTCACCAGCGAGCCCTCGACCGACCAGCGTCCGGCCACCGGCACCATCAGGTAGAGCGAGGGCGCGGTGACCTTGATGCGGTCCAGGCCGGGCTGGCTGTCGCGGTAGGACAGCAGCTTGAAGGCCATTTCGGCCTGCTCGGGCACGGTCTCCGCGTGCGCGGGCGCTTGCAGGCCGGGCAGCAGCAAGGCGGCGGCGAGCACGCCGCCCCAGGCGCCGGTGCCTGCCATGGTGTCGCGTTCAGTTGCAGCCACAACCACCGCCTCCCACGCCGTTGCCGCCGGAGGCGTTTTCCTTGCTGGTGTAGATGTGCTGGGCGAAGCGGTCGCCCAGGACGTCGCCGCCCATGGTCATTTCGGGACGGGCGAGCGCGCCTTTCTCCCAGGCTTGCGGCGGCTTGATCGCGCAACCGGAGGTCGCGAGCGCGAGCAGCGCGGTGCCCGCGGTGATCGCGGCGGAGGCGGCCGTCGCGCGGCGACGGGGCATCGGTGGCAGGGACATCGGGGACTCCTGGAGAAGGAAGCGGACGGGGGATCAGGGCGTCTTGAGCGCCGCGACGATGCGGGCCTCGAGGGCGGCTTCGTCCTCGGCACGGAAGCCGGCGTGCTGCATCAGCACACGGCCGTCCGGTCCCAGCAGCACCGAGCTGGGCATGGCACGCACGCCGACGCGGCGCGCCGTGTCGCCCTTCGGATCGAAGGCGAGCGCGACGCTGGCCGGCACCTGTTGCAGGAAGGACTGGGCGTCCTCGCGGCTCGCGTCGAGGTTGACCGCGACGATGCGCAGACCCTGCGCGCCGTACCGGGCCTGCATGCGATTCATCCATGGGAAGGACTGGCGGCAGGGGCCGCACCACGAGGCCCAGAAGTCGACGTAGGTCAGCCGCGCCTTGCCGTCGTGCAGCGGCACCGGCGCGCCATCGGCGCCGGGCACGCTGGCCACGCCCAGCGGCTGGCCGACGTCGGCGGCCCTGGCCGCGGGCAGCGCCGCGCAGGTCAGGGCCGCGGCGATCGCCAGCGCCTGGCGGCCCCGGCGGACATCGCGGCCGCGACGGCGCCCCCAGAGGACGATCGCGGAGAGGCCCGCCATCAGCAGCAGCAGCGGGTCCGCCGCGCCGGTGCCGGCGCCGATCGTGCAGCCCCCGCCGCCGCTGTTGGACATCGCGGCGTTGCCCGCGGTGCCGCTCAGCGCGACGGTGGCCGTGGCGGGCGTCATGTCGCCGCGCAGCGTCAGCGTGTCGGTATCGGTGCCGGCCGGCGCGGAGGCCGCCGCGGCGCCGGCGCCCAGCCAGCGCAGCGTGATCTGGCAGCTCGCCGCGGGGGCGACGGTGAACGGAGCGGCGCCGCAGCCGTTCGTGCCGCCCGTGTCCACCGAGAAGCGCGTGCCGCCGAGCGCCAGCGACGCGATGTGGAGCGGGCCGTTGCCGCTGTTGGTCAGCGTCAGCGGGCGGCCGGCGCTGTCGGCGGGACCGAAGTCCAGCGCGGCGGCGGACAGCTGCAACTGCGGTTGTGGCGCGCCCTGGCCGGTGCCGCTCAGCGTCAGCGGCGTGGGCAGCGTGGCGTTGTCCGAGGCGACGTTGACCGTGGCCGGGCGCGGCCCCACGACGCGCGGGCTGAAGCCGACCGCGAGATCGCAGCTCGCGCCAACCGCCAGCGTGGCGCCGGCGGCGCAGGTGGAGGTGGCGTCGACGCGGTAGTCGGCGGCGGCGTCGCCCGCGAGCCGGAAGCTGCCCAGCGTCGCGGCGGCATTGCCGGTGTTGCTCAGCGTGAAGTGCTTGAGGCCGCCGTCGGCGCCGACGATGACGGTGCCGAAGTCCGCGCCGCCGCTCGGCGACCAGGCCAGCACCGCGGTGTTGGCGAGCGCGCCGCTGCCGGCGAGCGCCACCGTCTGCGGCGAGCCGGCGGCGTTGCTGGTCAGGCTCAGCGTGCCGGTGGCCGCGCCGGCGGCGGTCGGGGTGAAGGTGACGGCGACCGTGCAGGTGCCGGCCGCGGGGACGCCCGCGCCGCAGGTGTGGGTGGCGGAGAACGGGCCGGTGGCGGCGATCGCGCTGAAGCTCAGCGCGGCGTTGCCGGTGTTGGTCACGGTGAGCGTCTGCGCGGCGGTGGTCGTGCCGACGGTCGCGGTGCCGAAGCTCAGCGTGGTCGCCGACAGCCCGACGCCGGGCGCGGCGGCGGACTGGCCAGTGCCGCTCAACGTGATGCCGACGTTGACCGCGGCACCGCCGGCGGCCGGCGCGGTGGCGGCGACGGCGATCGAGGCCGAGCGGCTGCCCGCGGCGGCGGGCGTGAAGGTGGCGGTGACGGTGCAGGTCGCGCCGACGGCCAGCGGCGTGCCGACCGCGCAACTGCCGCCACGGGCGAAGTCCCCCGCGTTGGCGCCGGAGACGCCGATGCTGCCGAAGTCCAGGGACGCGCCGCCGGTGTTGGTCAGCGTCACGGTGCGCGCGGTGGACGGCGTGCCGACGGTCTGCGTGCCGAAGGCCAGCGTCGTGGCGTCGGCGGACAGGCCGGCCTGCAGGGCCGCGTTGGCGGTGCCGCTCAGGGCGATCGGGATCGGCGTCGAGATGCCGTTGTGGCTGATCGTCAGCGCGCCGTTGCGGCTGCCGGCGGCGGTGGGTTGGAACACGACGCCGACGGTGCAACTGGTGCCGGCCGGCACGGTCGAGCCGCAGTTGCCGCCCTGCACGACGAAGTCGCCGCTGGCGGTGGCGCTGAGGTTGCCCAGCGCCGCGATGCGGCTGGCGCTGATGGTGATCGTGGAGACAGCGCTCGACTGGCCGACCGCGGTCTGCGCGAAGCTCAACGAGGCCGGCGAGTTGCCCAGGTAGGCGGCGATGTCGGCCAGGTCGGATGCGTCGAAGCGGCCGGACACGCTGCCCATCTGCGGGATCGTGTTGATCGCGTTCTGGATCATGGCCGGGTTGTTGCGGCCCCGATCGACGACGGCGGTCGAGGCCACGGTGTGGCAACCGGCGCAGACCTGCGAGAACTTGGTCCTGCCCGCGATCGGGTCGGCGGCGAGGGCGGGTGCCGCCACGACCGCGGCGGCGATCGCGACGATCGCGCCAGGGAGGGCGGTGCGGAAGGAAAGGTTCATGGCGCGAGCCTCGTCAAGGGGATGAGAGAAGCGGAAGGACCGCGGGCGCCAGGAGCAGCAGCCAGCAGGCATTGAAAGCGGCATGCCAGGCGATGCAGCGCGGCAATGAGCGATGACGCCGGTAGCCGCGTCCGATCCACCACGCCGGCAGGGTCGTCGCGAGCGCCAGCGACAGCGCGGGCAACGGCGGCGGCGGTCCGGGCAGGGCGGCGGCCACCTGCGCGAGTACGTGCGCCGCGCCGAAGGCGATGGCGGTCAGCCCGGCCGCACGGCGTCGCACCGTGTCGGCGCGCGAGCCCGCGAGCAGGTCCTGCAGGCCGAGGCGGAAAAGGATCTCTTCCACGCAGGGCGCCAGCAGGAGCTGCCGGAACGCGGCATCCCAGGGAAGCGGGGCAAGGAGGAAGGGCGGCATGGGCGCGGAGCGAGCACACGGAAGTTGTGTGTGGGTTCCAGCGCGCGGGAAAAAGGTTGTGGGCTCAGGCGGACGGGCGCCCCTGTGCCTCATTCCGAGGCAGACCAATCATTTCCCTACCGTGACAAGCACTTGGCGCATCGCTGCCCGGGCAGCCAACAGACTTGTCCACAGCGGCCGTGGACAGACCGACGCCCCGGTGCACAGCCGGTGGGCAGTGTGGGCAACTGCATTCGGGCCGCGCGGTTTTCCTGCCCGTTCGGTGGGGTTCGGTCAAGCCCTCAAGGGCGGCGGCCGCCCGGCTCTCCCCAGTGCCACTTTGTGTGGCACGGCAAGGTTTCCCTTGTTGAAACAAGTACTTGCGGAATCCCTGCAAGGGCAGCCAACAGACTTGTCCACAGAACGCGGGGACAGTCCTGGCTGCTGTGAAAAACTCGCGCGACAGCCGAATTCAGGCATTGCCTGATTTTTGAGCAGTGCAAGGAATTCCGTGACGGATCAACGGCTTGCGGGATCCCTGCCCGGGGTGCCAACAGACTTGTCCACAGAAGGGGTGGACAGTATGTCGCCCAGGACCAGGCGCGCTTCGAGGCCGCCATCCGGGCGGTTGCGCAGGCTCAGCGCCCCCCCCATCGCGGTCGCGAGCTGCTGCGCGATGGCCAGACCCAGACCCGTCCCGCCGGTGTCCCGGTTGCGCGAGGTCTCCAGCCGATGGAAGGGCTTGAAGACGGCTTGCAGTTGATCCTCCGGAATGCCGGGGCCACGATCGAGGATCACGATCGTCAGACGGCCGGCACCCGGACCAGCGGCGCCACCGCCAGCGGCCGAGGTGGAGATTGATGCTGTGGCGTGGGCTTCTGGAGCCGGTGTCCGCGCGGCGCCCGTGACCCGGATCTCGGCCAGATCGCCGAAGGCCAGCGCGTTGTCGATCAGGTTCACCAGGATGCGTTTGAGCGCCTGCGGCTGCGCCACGATCGGCGCGCCGACCCGGCCGGCCAGCGTCACCGGCTCGCCAGCGTCCTCGTAGTCGCCGACGATGCTGGCGAGCAGCGCGTCCACGTCGAGCCGCGTCGGCGGTTCCGAGGTGCCGTGCAGCGTGCGCGCGTAGGTCACGCCCTCGCGGACCAACGCGTGCATCGCGTCCAGGTCCTGTCGCAGCTTGTCCCGCAGGGTCTCGTCGGGCATGAGGTCGGCGCGCAGCCGCATGCGGGTGATCGGGGTCTGCAGGTCGTGGGAGATGGCCGCGAGGATCTCCACCCGCTCGGCCGTATAGCCGGCGATGCGCGCCTGCATCTCGTTGAAGGCGCGCGCGGCGCGGGCGACCTCGGCGGGACCGTCCTCGGGCAGCAGGCGTGGGGTCAGGTCGGGACCGAGGTCGTCCGCCGCCGCGGCCAGCGCGCCCAGCGGTCGCGTCACCAGCCGGACCACCAGCCACGCGCACGGCGCCAGCACCGCGAGCTGCGCGGCCAACACCCACATCACCCAGTTCGACACCGGCATGTCGACGCGCCGCGCATGCACCGTGACCGGGGCGCCGTCGCTCAGCCGCACCAGCAATTCGTAGCGGTGCGTGTCGACCTGCGCGATGCGCTCGATCCGGAACGGCCGCATCGCCTGGGCCAGCGCGTCGACGATCTCGGCGCCGAGCGCGTCCGACGCCACCGGCCCCGCCGCCGGATCGATGTCGCTGGCGAGCGAGAAACGGTAGTTGGGGCGTTCCAGCCGGTCCAGCCAGGCGGCACGTTCGGCGACGGGCAGGCGGTCGAGCACCGCGACGCCGGTGGCGATGTCGCGCTCGATGCCGGACATCATCAGCGTGCGCAGCGCCATCATCCGTTCCTGCCGGATCGCCAGGAAAGTCAGCGTCTGCGCCACCGCGATGCCCAGCACCATCAGCAATGTCACGCGCGCGAAGAGCGTGCGCGGCAGCCAGCGGCCCCCCGGGCGGGCCGCGGCCGACGGCGACGCGATCGCGGGCGAGGCGCTCATGCCCGGTCGGCCACCAGCGCGCGCCGCACGAAGTCCAGGCGGTCCTGGCCCCAGAACAGCTCGCCGTCGATGACGTAGCTCGGCGCGCCGAACAGGCCGGCCGCGATGGCCTGCCGGGTGTTGGCGTCGTAGCGGGCGCCGATGTCCTCGTCTTGCGAGCGGGCGAGGCGCTCGGCGGGGAGCTCGCGCTCGGCCAGGATCGCGAGCAGCGTGCCGTCATCGGCGATGTCGCGCTGTTGCTCCCAGACCGCGCGCAGCAGCGCGCCGGTGAGACCCATCGCGGCGTCGGCGCCGTCGGCCTCGTCGACCGCGATCACCAGTCGCGCGGCCTTGTGCGGCGCGACCGGAAAGTGCCTGGGTTCGACATGCATGGGCATGCCCAGGTGTCTGGAGAACCGACCCAGCTCCAGCAGCCGGTAGGCCTGGCGCTGCGCGGGACGTTGCGCCAGCGGCAGGCCGCCGGAGACCTCGAACAGCTTGAGCAGGTCGATCGGGATCAGGCGCACGGTGGCGCCCGTCTCCCGGGCGATCGCGGCGAAGCGCTCGTGGCCGAGGTAGGTCCAGGGGCTGTGCGGGGCGAGGTAGTAATCGATGACGCGGCTCACGGGGGTCTCCATCGGTGGGGGCGGGGCGGGCAGGGACGGGGGCGACACGCGCGCTGCGCGTCGCCGGACGCAGGCTGGTTTATAGGCGCGCGCGGGCCGCTTGTGCGGGGCTTTGTATTCCCGTGTATCCGGGCGCCGCACCGGAGACACAAGCTTGCCTCGCGCGCGCCGCGCCGCCAGGGGGCCGCTACATTGCGGCTCATCGACGGGCCGACCGGCTCTGTCCGCCCTCCAGCCCTTCCGCCGCCATGCAGACCTCCACGCCCACCCCCGATCACGTCCTGATCGTCGACGACGATCGCGAGATCCGCGAGCTGCTCACCACCTACCTGACCCGCAACGGCCTGCGCGTGACCGCGGTGCCGACGGGCCGCCACATGCGCATCGCGATGGAGACGGCCGGTCCCTTCGACCTCGTCATCCTGGACCTGATGCTGCCGGGCGAGGACGGCCTGTCGCTGTGCCGCGACCTGCGCGCAGGCAAGCACAAGGCGACGCCGGTGATCATGCTGACCGCGCGCGGCGACGAGGCCGATCGCATCCTGGGTCTGGAGATGGGCGCCGACGATTACCTGGCCAAGCCCTTCGCGGCGCGCGAGCTGCTGGCCCGGATCAAGTCGGTGCTGCGGCGCGCGCGGATGCTGCCGCCCAACATGCGCGCCACCGACGAGTCGCCGAGGCTGGCCTTCGGCGACTGGATGCTGGACACGATCGAGCGCCATCTGGTCGACCGCGAGGGCACGGTGGTGCCGCTCAGCGGCGCGGAGTACCGGCTGCTGCGCGTCTTCCTCGACCATCCGCAGCGCGTGCTGAGCCGCGATCAGCTGCTGGGCTTGACGCAGGGCCGCGAGGCGGAGCTCTTCGAGCGCTCGATCGACCTGCTGGTGAGCCGCCTGCGGCAGCGGCTGCGCGACGACGCGCGTGAGCCCAAGTACCTCAAGACCGTGCGCAGCGAGGGCTACGTGCTGTCGATGAGCGTCGAGGGCCGCGACCAGGCGCCGTGCCCGGGCATCGCGCCGGGACGCCAGGCCCCGTGACCGCGACCCGATGTCGCGACCATCGACTGCCAACTGAGGCCGTGTCCGGAGGCCAGGGCCGGATGTCGCATCCACGGGACCGGTGAGCGGAGGGAACCCCTTCAACCCGGCTGCCTCAGCAGCGCCTGGATCGCCGCTTCAGTCTGCTCGTAGGCGCCTTCGCCGAAGTGGTAGTAGACGATGCGTCCCTGCTTGTCGACGAGGTAGATCGCCGGCCAGAAGCGGTTGTTGTAGGACTTCCAGGTCGCGAAGTCGTTGTCCTGGGCGACCGGATGCCGGATGCCCAGTCGCGCGATCGCGTCCTTGAGTCCGGCGGAGGAGCGCTCTTCCTCGTACTCCGGCGAGTGCACGCCGACGACGACCAGGCCCTGGTCCTTGTACCGCTCGTGCAGCGCCTTGATGTGCGGCAGTTGGTTGAGGCAGTTGATGCAGGTGTAGGTCCAGAAGTCCACCAGCACCACCTTGCCGCGCAAGCCGTCCATCGTCAGCGGCGCCGAGTTGAACCAGTCGCCGATGCCGGTGAAGGCCGGCGCGGGACGGGCATGGGCGCCGGAAAGCACGGCGGCGGCCGTGGCGTCGGCGGACATCGGCGGTAGCGAGAGCGCCGTGGTCGCGACGGCGGCGCAACCGGCCAGGGCGAGCAGGGAACGACGGGTGATCGATCGCATGGGAGTCCTTTCCAGGCAATGCAGCGGGAGGCTGCGACGGACCGGATTCTTCGATTCGGGGCCGCTTCGCGATAGGCGTTCCGTATGCCTGTGTATCCGACCTGGGAAGGAAAGACGATCTGTTGCTCGATCGCTGGCGGGATCAGCCCAGCAACTGCAGCGTCACCTCGGACAGCTCGCGCTTGAAGCGCTCGGGCTCGTCCGGCAGCGTTGATACGGCACGCATCACATGGCTGTAGGCGACTGTCTTGCTGATGCCCTGCGTGAGCAGGGAGAAGAGCAGCGCGGGGTCGCAGCGGCGCAGCTCGCCGGCATCCATCGCGTCCTGGAACAGCGGCAGGAAGACGTCGTGGAACGGCCGCACCAGCTTGTCGATCAGCACGTCGAGGCGATCGCCTTCCTCGGTGGCGGCGGTGGAGAAGAAGATGCCGATGTCCGGGTGCTCGAAGACGCGGTCGATGAAGTCGAGCAGCGCCAGCTCCAGGCGGCGGCGCGGGCGCAGCGCGGCGTCCGCGCGCAACGCGATGGCGAGGTCGCGCATCGGATCGGTCAGCGTCACGATCTGGTCGACGACCGCCAGCCACAGCGCCTCCTTCGATCCGAAATGGTGGGCGATCAGGGCCGCGTCGACACCCGCGGCGCGCGCGATCTCGCGCACGCTGGCGGCCTCGTAGCCGCGCAGCGCGAAGGTGCGCCGGGCGGTGCGCAGCAGGTTGTCCGCGCCTTGCGCACAGTCCGCGCTCGGGCGCCCGCGACGTCGCGGCGTCCCGCCGGACCTTGGGGTCTTGTTCATGCCGCGCCTGCCTTTGCTATATTCATCACTCGTTGAATTATTTCAGCAATGACGCCGAATTGTCGGCGCAGCGGAAAGGCGGCGCGATATGCACAGGGATCTTGCGAGCGATCCGACGAGGGAGGGGTGGTTGCGGACGGTGTCGTGGCTGGGGAACGGCGGGGTGCCGGACACGCCGCGGCCGGCGCGCGCGGGCCGCGGCGCCGGCGCGACCGACGATGCCGCCCTGGCGTTGCGCCTGCCGCCGACCATCCACGTGCTGGACCGCCCGACGCCGCGCACCGCGGCGATCTCGTGGTCCGACCCGGGCGCCTGCCACTACGGCTATCAGATCTGGGACATGGCCCCGGCCAAACGCGAGGGCGTGTGCGTGCTGAGCGGCTGCGCGATCCGCATCGGTGACATGGCCTACACGCCGCGCGCGGACGAGCCGGTGCCGATCAACGCGGGGGAGATGATCGCGGCGGCGTTCGTGGAGGGGTGAGGAGCCCAGGCTTCCTCGGCCATTTCATGTTCGACGGTTTGTTTGAGCACCTCGCTGAGATATCGGGCGTGGCTCGATAGGTCGAGGAATCGCCAGGCATGTGCTGCGTTCTCCGTCCGGATGAACTCGAAATCCGTCACGATGCCGTCTGGGCAAGTCCTCGATTGGCCGAATCGATAGGCGTCGGCGTAGCGCTTCGTGAACGGCTTCGAGACGACCTCGAGCACGCGGTCGTACTCCGCGCGCGGACGTTGCTTGTGATCGTGGCGGAGACGGGCACGACGATGCCGATCGGCACGACCTGGTCGGCCGCGAGCCAATGATTCACGAGAAAGCGATGGATGCGGGCCTCGTTGTCGATTCGATTCGATGCCGGCCTGGCGTCATCATCAGGATTGATCAGGTCTCCCCCGATCCGGCGGCCGGGAAAACGCGGATCAACCCGCTTCGCGACATGCCTGGAGCGCGTCGCCCACGCGGGACCGCCAATAGGGGTCGGCGGCACCCGTTCCGACAGCCATCATCTCCAGCGGCGTCACCAGCCGCGGATCCGCCAGTTCCTCCGCCGCATCCAGCTCATACACGTGGCAGTCCGGCGTGAGCCGCTCGATCAGCAGCTCGACGATGCCCTCGTCGCGTCGTCGGGCCAGCCCCACCAGCGCCTCGCCGCGCACGTCGATGTCCGGATCGTGCAGGTTGCGCCGCAGCGCGGCGCGGATCTCCGGCGTGTCGTCCAGGCGCAGCGATCCCAGACCAAAGGTGGCCCAGTCGCGGACCTCGTCGGACGCGTCCGCGGCCAGCCGGATCAGGCCGACGATCGCCTCCGGCTCCTCGTACGAGCCCAGCGCCACCGCCACCTGCCAGCGCATGCGTTCGTCCGGATGCGTCGAGAGCCGCAGCAGCGCTTCGACGCTCGCGCCGTGCGGTCGGTGTCCCAAGCCGGCCACCGCCGCGCGCACCACATCGTGATGCGGGTCGGACAGGCCGCGCAGCAGCAGCGCCTGCGTCGCCGATTCGGCGTAGGGCACATACTCGCCGCCTTCCCTGCGCATCAACTGGGCCGCGATCGACAGGCCGACCGCGCGGCGCCGGGCACCGGGACTGGACACCAGCGCCGTCACCCGCGCCAGCAGCGCCGGCGAGCCGCGCCGCTGCAGCGCCTCGACAGCCCGCCAGCCGTCATGCGAATGCCATTGCCTCAGCGCCTGGCGCAGCAGGCGGTCGACGCTGCGTGATCGGAATCGATGACGGACGAAGCGTTTCATGCGGGCGGACTCCGGCGATCGAAGTCCCGACTCTATCGAGTCCTCGCATCCCGGTCCCCCTCATCGCTCCCCGTCGCCGAGTCCCAGGACCGCGCGCCCATGGCCGGGGCGCCGCGTCGCCCGCGCTCAGCGCATCGGCTCGTCGTCGCCCGTGGGCAGGCGCAGCGCGCCGGTGTTGTAGTCGTACTCGAAGACCTCGCCGTGCCGCGCCCAGGTCACCGCGGTCTGCAGCACCGCGTCGGCCTCGGTGTCGTCCAGGTGCTCGCTGAGCAGCCGCAGCACCGGCTTGTCCGGCATCTGGCCGTTGGGCTCCTGCTCCAGGCTGTGGCGGATGTGCGCGATCAGCGGCACGTGCGCCATCAGCTGCTGGCCGAAGAGATCGCGTCGCAGCTCGTGCGCGCCTTCCACGTAGCGCCGGCCCAGCGGCGTGAGCTGCAGGTCCCCGCTGTCGAGCTGCGCCAGCCCCAGCAGCGCCAGCGCGTGCGCCACCGGCAGCAGCTCGGCGTCGGGCAGGCCGGCTTCCTCGCTGAGTTGCGGCAGGTCCGCGCGACCGTCGAAGGGCGGGTCGGCCAGCAGCTCCAGCAGGCCGTCCATGCTCGCCACGTCAGCCTCGGGCAGGCGCTCGGCCAGCGGCGCCGGCGTGGAGGCGGCGTCCGCCGCCCCGGCCACGCGGGCGTGGCGCGTGGCGCCGGCGGTCATCAGCGCGTAGACCTCGTCGATCAGCGCGCGCACCTCGGCGCTTTCGGGGTTGCGCGGCCGGGGCAGTTGCACCGACAGCTGGCAGCGGATCCGTCCCGGGTCGCTGGCGAAGATCAGCACGCGGTCGGCCATCATGACGGCCTCCTCGATGTTGTGGGACACCACCAGCATCGCCCGCGTCGGCATGTGCCCGCCGTCCCACAGCTCGAGGATGTCCTCGCGCAGCCGCTCGCCGGTCAGCACGTCCAGCGCGGAGAAGGCCTCGTCCATCAGCAGCACGTCCGGCTCCGTCACCAGCGCGCGCGCGATGCCCACGCGCTGGCGCATGCCGCCCGAGAGCTCGCGCGGCAGCGCGCCCTCGAAGCCGGACAGGCCGATCAGCGCGATCGCCGCCTCGGCCTTGGCCTCGCGCTCGGCCTTGGCGACGCCGCGCGCCTCCAGGCCCAGCTCGACGTTCTGCTGCACCGTCAGCCACGGGAACAGCGCGAAGGACTGGAACACCATGCTGATGCCGCGCGCCGGGCCCGACATGGGCTGGCCGCGGTAGCGCACCTGGCCGCGGTCGGCCGGCACCAGGCCCGCCATGATGCGCAGCAGCGTGCTCTTGCCCGAGCCCGACTGGCCCAGCAGCGCGACGATCTCGCCCTCGCGCAGGTTGAAGTCCAGCTCCTGCAGCACGGGGCGCGGATGGCCGTCGGCGGAGCGGAAGCTCTTGCCCACGCCGTGGAGTTCGATGATGGATGCGGTCATGTGCGCCTCCGTTCCGATCTGATGTGTTTCGTTCGATGCGACGTCGCGGCGCCGGGACCCGTGGGGCCGCGGCCTCGCGGCCTCACAGATGCATGCGGTCCTCGGCCAGGCGGTAGAGGCGGCGCCAGACGAAGTGGTTGAGGCTCATCACGAAGATGCACATCACGCCGATGCCCAGCGCGATGCGCGGGAAGTCGCCCTTGGCGGTCATCTCCGCGATGTAGCTGCCCAGCCCGTGGGCCTGCAGCGTGGTGTCGCCCCAGGACACGTACTCGGCCACGATGCTGGCGTTCCACGAGCCGCCGCTGGCGGTGATCGCGCCGGTCACGAAGCTGGGGAAGACCGCCGGCAGCAGGTAGCGCCGCCACTTCAGCCAGCCGCTCAGGCCCAGGTTGCGGGCCGCGTGGCGCAGCTCCGCCGGGATGTTGGACGCGCCGGCGATCACGTTGAACAGCAGGTACCACTGCGTGCCGAAGATCATCAGCGGCGACAGCCAGATGTCCGGGTTCAGCTTCCAGCGCACGATCAGCACCACCGCCACCGGGAACAGCAGGTTGGCCGGGAAGGCCGCCAGAAACTGCGCCACCGCCTGCAGCCGTCCCGACCAGCGCGGGTTCATGCCGATCCAGATGCCCACCGGCACCCACACCAGCGCCGCCAGCGCGATCAGCACCATCACCCGCACCAGCGTCAGGCAGCCCAGCAGCAGCACGTGGCCGGCCTCGTGCCAGCCGACCTCGCTGTGGACGAAGCGGATCAACTGGTACAGCGCCACCATCACCGCGGCCGCCACCACCGCGTCCCAGACGCGTGTCCACGCGGTGCCGGGGATGCGTGGACGGGCGCGGATCGAGGTGCCGTCGTGATGGCGGCGGAACCACACCAGGCTGTGCTCCAGCCGGTCCACCGTCCACGCGGCGATGCGGCGCGTCAGCGCGGTGCGGCGCAGCCAGGTCAGCATCCAGGAGTCGGGCGCGGTGTCGGTGCCGCTGTCCTCGAAGCGGAACTTGTCCGCCCAGGCCACCAGCGGGCGGAACAGCAACTGGTCATAGATCAGGATGCCGGCCAGCATGCCCAGGATCGCCCAGCCGATCGCGCCCAGGTCGCGGGCCTCGATCGCCATCGCGATGTAGGAACCGACACCCGGCAGCTTGATGTTCTGGTTGGAGACCGAGATCGCCTCCGACGCCACCACGAAGAACCAGCCGCCGGACATCGACATCATCATGTTCCACAGCAGCCCCGGCATCGCGAACGGCAGCTCCAGCCGCCAGAAGCGTTGCCAGTTGGAGAGCTGGAACACGCGGGCCGCCTCGTCCAGCTCCGACGGCACGGTGCGCAGCGACTGGTACAGGCTGAAGGCCATGTTCCAGGCCTGCGAGGTGAAGATCGCGAAGATCGCCGCGCACTCCACGCCCAGCAGGTTGCCGGGGAACAGCGCGATGAAGCCGGTCACCGTGATCGACAGGAAGCCCAGGATGGGGATGGACTGCAGGATGTCCAGCATCGGCACCAGCACCTTCTCGGCGGCGCGGACCTTGGCGGCCAGCACCGCGAAGACCGCGCTGAAGAGCAGCGCCAGCACCATCGCGGCGAGCATCCGCAGGTTGGTGCGCAGCAGGTAGTAGGGCAGGTGGGACGGGTCCAGCGACAGCGGCAGCGGGTCGCCGAGCTCGAACGGACGCGCCATCTGCGCGGCGCCGTAGGCCAGCAGCACGAGCAGGCCCAGCACCAGCGGCAGCAGGGCCCAGTCCCAGCGGTTGGCGCCGGCCTCGACGACCTGGCGTGGAAAGAATTGGCGGCGGTCCATGAGCGTTGTGGCTTTCTCGTTCTGCATGGATTCCAGGCAACAGACGGCCCCCGGGGCCCCCCGCACGAACGGTGCGCAGGATGCCGGGACTGCCCTTCAGAAACCTGTCCAGTGTCTGGCCGAAGACTGTCGATGCGCAACACCGCCCACTCCCCCGTTCCTCGCGTCTCCGGCCATGGCCCGCCACGACCTCTCACCGCGCGGCATGCCCTGGCGAACCATCGAGGCAGTGCAGGATCTGGAGACGACGAAAGCCGGGGGGCGGCTGACGATTTTGGGACTTATGAGGAAGCCGCCCCCCGGCTTTCGTCGTCGGGCGAAGTGCAGGGCATGGGCCTTCGGCTTTCGCCGGCGGGCGAGGTGCAGGGTACGGGCCCTCGGCTTTCGCCGTCGGGCGAGGTGCTGGAACTCGAAGACGGGGTCAGGCCTTGAGCATGCACCGACCTCAACCCCTGCGCAACGTCGAAGAAGGAACTCAACAACAGGCTCTCGCGCCGTTCCTTGAGGCAGTAGATGTAGGTCTCGGTGTAGGCCGGATCGCCGGCGATGCGGACCGGGCGGAACCTGGCGTCGGGGATGAACTCGGCTTCGGAGACGACGCCGATCCCGATGCCTCGCGCCGCGGCCTCGCGCAGGGCTTCGCGGCTGCCGATCTCCATGGCCACGCGTGGCGCGATGCCGGCGTGGCGCAGCGCGGATTCGAGCGCGCGGCGGGTGCTGGAGCCGTCCTCGCGCTGCAGCAAGGGCTGGTCGGCGAGCTCGTCGAGCGTGACGCTGCCGCGGTCCGCGAAGGGGTGGTCCAGGTGGACGAAAAGAATGATCGCGTGCCGCGCGTAGTGCAGTGTCTCGAAGCCCGGCGCGTCGTGGAAGCGTGCCAGCACGCCGACGTCGATGACGTAGTTTTCCAGGTCGCCGAAGACCTGCGCCGAGTTGCCGAGCCGGATCGAGACATCGACCTTCGGGTAGTGCTGGCGATAGGCGTCGACCATCTCGATCACGTGGAACGGGCCGACCGCGCCGAGCTTGAGTTGCCCGCGCGTCAGCTCGCCGCAGTCGTGCAGCAGGTTGTAGGCCTCGACCTCCAGGGATGCCAACTGGCGCGCGATCGGCAGCAACTGATGGCCGACGCTGGTGAGCTCGATGCGATGGCCGCGGCGGTGGAACAGCTCCACCTTGTGCTGCTGCTCCAGGGCCTGGACCTGCGTCGTCAGCGTCGGCTGCGACAGCCCCAGCGCCCGCGCGGCGGCGCTGAAGCTGCCGTGGCGCGCGACGGCGAGGAAGGCGCGGAGCTTGGCGGCCGACATGTATAGATCGTTTCAATGATTTGGTGCGGTTCGCGATATTGAATCGATCGAGTGACGGTCATGTGACCTTCCTACGCTGCATGGGCTTTCTCCCTCAACCCGCTCGCATCGAGCCAGGAGTGACCATGAGACATGTCTCCCTTTCCGCAGGACGCCTGACCCGGACTGCCCTGACGCCCCACGTGCTCGACTTCCTGGGCCTGCCCAACGCCTCGGTCGGGCGCAAGCATCCGCGCTGCGGGGTATAGATCGAGTCAATGGTTTGGCAACGAATTCAGCATGGCATCGATGGATTTCCTGTCATGTTGGATTCATAGAGTGGCGGCATCCGATCCCGTTCGACCTTCTCCCACCCGTTCCACCGATGGATGCCGCCATGACCCCGCCCTCGTTCTTCTCCCTGCGCCGCGCGGCGCTGTGCGTGCTGCCGCTCGCCGCGGTCGTGGCGGTCCTGACACCGGGCGTGTCCCGGGCGCAGCAGCCGCAGACGCTGACCATCGGCCTGATCCCGGCCGAGGACTCGCAGGCCATGATCGAGTCCAGCCGCCAGGTGCTGGACGCGTTGCAGCAGCAGCTCGGCATGCCGGTGAAACCCTTCGTCGCCACCGACTACAACGGCGTCATCGAGGCGCTGCGCTCGAAGAAGCTGGACGTGGCCTACCTGGGGCCGTTCTCGTACGTGCTGGCCAGCTCGGTCGCCAACGTCGAGGCCTTCGCCGTCGCCGAGACCAAGAAGACCGGCCAGAGCTCCTACAAGAGCGTGATCCTGGCCCGCAAGGACAGCGGCCTGCGCGCCGTCGCCGACCTGAAGGGCAGGAACTTCGCCTTCGTCGACCCGAGTTCCGCGTCCGGCCACCTGTTCCCCAAGGCGGGCCTGCAGCAGATCGGCATCGACCCGGATGCGCTGTTCGGCCGCGTCATCTTCTCGGGCTCGCACGATGCCAGCATCCTGGCCGTCGCCAACAAGAAGGTCGACGCCGCGGCCGTGGCCGACCGCATCTTCGCGTCCGCCGTCGCCAAGGGGCAGGTCAGGCAGGACGACTTCGTCGTGCTGTGGTCCTCCAAGCCCATTCCCGAGTCCCCCATGGTCTGGCGCAAGGACCTGGACCCGGCGCTGAAGGACAAGCTCGCCAAGGCGCTGGCCAACCTGAAGGACGTCAAGTGGGGCGACCAGGGCGTGCTCAACGGCTTCCAGCCGACCAGCGACGCGGCCTACGACGTGGTGCGCGACACCGCCAAGGTGCTCAAGCTCGACCTGCGGAGCATGAAGTGATCCGGCTGCGCGGCGTCACCAAACGCTTCGGTGACAACGCCGTGCTGCGCGGTGTCGACCTGGACGCGAAACCGGGCGAGTTCCTCGTCGTGCTCGGCCCGTCGGGCGCCGGCAAGTCCACGCTGCTGCGGTGCATGAATCGCCTCGCGCAGGCCGACGAGGGTGCGATGACGGTGGCCGGCCTGGACGTGGCGGCGGGCCGTCGCGCCGCCCAGGTGCGCGAGCTGCGACGTCGCGTCGCGATGGTGTTCCAGCATCACCATGTCGTGCCCCGGCTGAGCGTCGTCAAGAACGTGTTGACCGGGCGGCTCGGCGCGGTGTCGACCTGGAGCTCCGTGCTGCAGCTGTTCCGCGCGGCCGACCTCGAGCTGGCGATGGACTGCCTGGAGCGCGTGGGTCTCGCGCACAAGGCCAGGGATCGCACCGACTCGTTGTCCGGCGGGCAGATGCAGCGCGTCGGCATCGCCCGCGCGCTGGCCCAGCGGCCGCAGGTCATCCTGGCCGACGAGCCGGTCGCCAGCCTGGACCCGCACACCGCGCGCCGGGTGCTGGGCGACCTGCGCCAGGCCTGCCGGGCGCTCGGCATCACCGTGGTCTGCAATCTGCATCAGGTCGACTACGCGCGCGAATTCGGCGATCGCATCGTCGGTCTGTCGCAGGGGCGGGTGCTGTTCGACCGGCTGCCCGACGCGCTCTCCGAGGACGAGTTGAACGCGCTCTACGCCGGCCATGCCGGTCACGCCGGACTGCAGCTCATCACGCCGGTGGGCGGCGTCGAGGGCGGCGTCGATGTCCGCATCGAGGGCCGCGCCGAAGGGGATGCCACGACCGCGCGCGTCGACGCGCCGGCATTGAAAGAGGCTTGAGGAGCACGTGATGACGACGATGAACACCGTGGCGCGCGCCGGCGCCGATCGCTATCGCTGGATGGTCGGCCTGCCGACGACGCCGCGTGGCTGGACGCAATTGCTGGTGGCGCTGGTCGCGGGCCTGTGGGCGTTGCAGTGGAGCGCGCAGGGCGCGCAACTGAGCCCGACCGAACTGGCCAACGGCCTGCCGCAGATCGCCGACTTCATCGGCCGGACCTGGCCGCCGGACTGGCGCATCCTGGACCGCCTGTGGGCGCCCGCGATGGAGACGGTGCAGATCGCCGTGTGGGGCACGCTGCTGGGCGCGCTCGCCGCGGTGCCGGTGTCCTTCCTGGCCGCGCGCAACCTGCAGGGGCCGCGCTGGCTCTACCAGCTGACGCGCCAGGGCCTGAACGTGACGCGCAGCGTCAACGAGTTGATCCTCGCGCTGGTCTTCGTCTCCGCGGTCGGCCTCGGGCCGTTCCCCGGCGTGCTGGCCCTGGCGGTGCACGGCGCCGGCATGCTGGGCAAGTTCTTCGCCGAGGCCATCGAGGAGATCGACCAGGGGCCGCTCGAGGCGCTGCGCGCCACCGGCGCGCGGCCGCTGCAGGTGATCGTCTTCGGCGTGCTGCCGCAGGTGGTCACCGCGTGGATCGCCGTGGTGCTCTATCGCTTCGAGGTCAACCTGCGCTCGGCCACCGTGCTGGGCATGGTGGGGGCCGGTGGCCTGGGCTTCGAGCTGGTGGGCAGCCTGAAGCTCTTCAAGTATCAGGAGACGGCGACCTGCATCATCGTCATCACCGTGATGGTGGTGCTGGCGGACCTCGTCTCCAGCCAGCTGCGCCGCGCGATCCGCGACCAGGGTCGGCATTGAGCGGCAACGAAGGACCATGACGTGAGCCCCTGGAAGTTTCACAACCCCGTCGACGCGCGGGCCGGCATCGGCGCGCTGGAGCGGCTGCCGGCGCTGGTCGGCGACCGGCGCGCGCTGCTGATCGCCTTCCCGGAGGCGGAGCCGCTGGGCCTGGTCGGCCGCCTGCGCAACCTGCTCGGCGACCGGCTGTTGGCAGTGGAGACGGACATCCGTCCCAATCCCGACGTGTCGTGGCTGGCGCCGCTGTACGAGCGCCTGTGGCGCGATCACGCCGATGCGCGCTGCGTCGTCGCGCTGGGCGGCGGCAGCAGCATCGACTGCGCGAAGGCGATGCTGACCGCCACGCCGTCGGGCCGTTTCGACGAGCTGCTGGACCACCTGATCGACCCCCAGGCCGCGCCGTTGCCGGAGACCGGCCCGCATCGCGCGCTGATCGCGATCCCGACGACGGCCGGCACCGGCAGCGAGGTCACGCCATGGGCGACCGTGTGGGACGCCGCGCGCTCGCGCAAGCATTCGCTGCACCTGCCGTGGACCTGGCCGGAGGCCGCGCTGGTCGACCCGTCGTTGATGCTCAGCCTGCCCGAGGGCGCCACGCTGGCGAGCGGCCTGGACGCGCTGTCGCACGCGCTGGAGTCGCTCTGGAACGTGCACCGCAATCCGGTCTCGACCAGCCTGGCGGTGAGCGCCGCGCGCGCCATCGTCGCGACGCTGCCGGCGCTGCTGCGCGAGCCGCGCCGGCTCGACCTGCGCGAGGCACTGGCGGTCGCGGCGCTGCAGGCGGGCCTGGCGTTCTCCAACACCCGGACGGCGCTGGCGCATTCGCTGTCCTACGAGATCACGTTGACGCACGGCGTCGCGCACGGCATCGCCTGTTCCTTCAGCCTGCCGCGCGTGATGCGGCTGGCCCTGGGCCGCGACGCGGCGCTGGACGCGCAGTTGATGTCGGTCTTCGGCGCGTCCGACGCGGACGGCGCAGTGGCGGCGCTGGAGCGTTTCCTGGCGGCGCTCGGTGTCAGCACCGATCCGGTCGACTACGGCATCCCGCCGGCCGACTGGGACGCGCGCGTCGCCGAGGCGTTGCGCGGGCCGCGCGGCCGCAACTTCATCCCCGCGATCCCCGCGGTCTTACCTCCTCGCCCGATTTTCCGGAGTACCCCATGAACGGACACGACCCTGCCACCCCTTCCTATCCGCATCTGCAGGCCGTCGTCTTCGACTGGGCCGGCACGCTGGTCGACCACGGCTCGCTGGCACCGACGCAGATCTTCGTCGACGCGTTCGCGACCTTCGGCATCACGTTGACGCTCGACGAAGCGCGCGGCCCGATGGGCCTGTCCAAGCGCGACCACATCCGCACGCTGCTGGAAGACCCGCTGCTGCAGGCGCAGTGGCGGGTGCGCTTCGGCGCGCCGTCCACGGATGCCGACATCGACGCGATCTACCAGCGCTTCATGCCGATGCAGATCGAGAAGGTCGGCCGCTACTCGCAGCCGATCCCGGGCGCGGTGGCGGTGCTGGCCGCGCTGCGCCGGGCGGGGCTCAAGATCGGCTCGTGCTCCGGCTATCCGCGCCAGGTGCTGGACGTGCTGCTGCCGCAGGCGAAGGCGGACGGCATCGAGGCGGACCATGTCGTCGCGGGCGACGAGCTCCCCGCGGGCGGACGGCCCGGGCCGTTCATGGCGCTGGCCAACGTGCTGGCGCTGGGCATCGGCGACGTGCGCGCCTGCGTGAAGGTCGACGACACGACGCCGGGCATCGAGGAGGGACGCCGCGCCGGCATGTGGACGATCGGCCTGAGCCTGTCGGGCAACGAGACGGGGCTGACGCTGGAGCAACTGCAGGCGCTGCCCGATGCCGAGGTCGCGGCCCTGCGCGAGGCAGCCGTCAAGCGGCTCACCGCCGCCGGCGCGCATCTGGTGATCGACTCGGTGGCCAACCTGCCGACGGCGCTGGCCGAGATCGACACCCGCATGGCGAGCGGCGAGCGGCCCTGACACGGCTGACGGCCCTCGTGCCGGTCGGCCCCGTCCGCGCGCGGCCCCGAGCCCGCGTGCGCAGCGCGTCCGCCGCCGCGCGAACGGGCAGGGCGGCGCTCCTATCATTCCCGGCGAACTCCAGCCATCAACGAGGTCGCCCGTGTCGCCAACCGCTCCTGCTTCCGCTCCGTCCGCTTCTGGGGAATCCAACGGGTCCCACGACTCCCCGCGCCGCAAGCTCCTGCTGCTGATGCCGATGGCCGAGCAGCACCAGGCGCAGCTCCGCCAGCGGTATGACGTGATCCACGCGCCGACCGCCGAATCCCGCGCGAAGGCCGTCGCGGAGCAGGGCGCCGACATCGAGATCGTCCTGACCATCGGCGCCGTCGGCCTGCGCGGCGAGGAGATCGCCGCGATGCCCCGCCTGGCCGCGGCCGCCGCGCTGGGCGCGGGTTACGAGGCCATCGACGTCGCCGCCGCGAAGGCCCGCGGCCTGACGCTGTGGAACGGCGCCGGCACCAACGACGCCTGCGTGGCCGACCATGCGATGGCGCTGCTGCTGGCCTCCGTGCGCGCGCTGCCGCAACAGGAAAAGGCGCTGCGCGCCGGCATCTGGCGCGACGACCTGCCGCTGCGGCCCAGCGTCAACGGGCGCCGGCTGGGCATCGTCGGCATGGGCACGATCGGGCTGCGCATCGCGCGGCGCGCGCTGGCCTTCGACATGGCGGTCGGTTATCACAACCGCCGCGAGCGCGACGATGCGGCCGGCTGCCAATACTTCGGCTCGCTCATCGCGCTGGCGACCTGGGCGGACTTCCTCGTCGTCGCCGCGCCGGGCGGCCCCACGACCCGGCACATCGTCAACGCCGAGGTGCTGAGCGCCCTGGGCCCTCAAGGACACGTCGTCAACATCGCGCGCGGCAGCCTGGTCGACACGGAGGCCCTGGCGCGCGCGCTGGCTGCCGGCCAACTGGCCGGCGCGGCGCTGGACGTCTACGAGACCGAACCCAAGCCGCCCGAAGCGCTGCTCGGCTTCCCCAACGTCATCCTGACGCCGCACATCGCGGGCTGGTCGCCGGAGTCGGTGCAGGCGACGGTGGACCTGTTCCTGGCCAATGCCCGGCGCTGGGAAGCGGGCGAGCCCGTGCTGACGCCGCTATAAAAAAATCCGCCGCTTGAGCAGCACCCCGGGGGATGTTGCTCAAGACAAGCGGACGAAGAGGTTTGAGAACTGAAAAAGTGGATCCCCGCGAGGAGCGATCCCTGAGGCCTCGGCCGGCATGGCCGGTGTCGATCAGGTGTCGCTCCAAGAAGGGACCCGATGGCTCCGCGAACGGAACTCGGCAGGTGACCCGCGTGGGTAGGATCCAGAAGACCCGGATCAGCCCAGCACGCCGGTCACCAGTCCCAGGCAGGACAGGAGGCCGATGCCGAGGACCCAGGCGTCGGCGTTGTTCAGCGAAGACCAGATCTGTTGCTTGAGCACTTGCATCACCATCTCCTGCCGCCGCCGTGATTGGCTGCGATGGATGGAAATGTACTGTATGTTCGTACAGTATTCAACAGGGAAGCGCCGGATTGCGCGCGACTGCTGTCCGGGGCCGCGGCGGCGCCTTCGTCGCGCCGCGTCACCGCCCGCTCAACGGCGCCCTCGACGGCGTCCTCAACGACTCCGCTTGGCCCGGCACGCCGGGTTGGAGCACAGGCCGTACAGCGCCAGGGCGTGTTCGACCAGCTCGTAGCCCCGCTCCTCGGCGATCTCGCGCTGGCGCTGCTCGATGCCGGCGTCGAAGAACTCTTCCACGCGGCCGCAGTGCAGGCAGACCATGTGGTCATGGTGCTGGCCGGCGTTCAGCTCGAAGACCGCCTTGCCGGACTCGAAGTGCTGGCGCGTCAGCAGGCCCGCCTCGACGAACTGCATCAGCACGCGGTACACGGTCGCCAGGCCGATGTCGGCGTCTTCCTGCAGCAGCAGGCGATAGACGTCCTCGGCGCTGAGGTGGCGCTCCTTGGACTGCTCGAAGATCTGCAGCACGCGGATGCGCGGCAGCGTGGCCTTCAGGCCGCTGGATTGGAGGCTTTCGATCTGGTGCTTGGGGGAATCGGGCATGGTCTGGTCCGGCGGCGGGGCTCGCGGCCCGCGGTTCGTGGAGGGGGCGGGCTGGCGATCAGGCGGCCGCGGCTTCGGGGTCCTTGGTCTCGTCCCGGGCGTCCGTGTCGGCATCGGCGGCGCGGACACCCGGTCGGGTGCCCTTGCGCGCGCCTTGCGGCTTGCGGATCCACAGGTACAGGCCGCTGCCGAGCACCACGATCGTCGCGATGTCCAGCAGCGCCCAGAGGATCTTCATTGGCATGCCGCCGTAGTCGCCGAAGTGCAGCGGCTGCGACACCAGCAAGCCCGTCAGGTACCAGGGCAGCTCGGGCGCCGCCGTCAGTTGGGCGGTCCTGGCGTCGATCAGCAACGGTTGCAGCAGCCTGGACGTCAGCGGCGTCGCACCCTTCAGGAAGAAGGTGTTGTGGTGCGGGCTGGAGAACGACGTGCCCGGGAAGGCGATGAACGAGACCTTGCGGTTGGCGCCGTGATGCATGGCGGTGTCCATCGCGGCCTGCAACGGGCCGCGCTCGGCGGCGATCAGCAGGGGCTGGTCCTTGTAGGGCGCCAGCAGCGCGGAGACCTTGTCGTATTGCCAGTACTGCACCAGCAGCTCGGCCCAGGTGTTGATCATCCCGGTCGCGCCCACGACGAAGCACCACACCAGCGTCACGATGCCGATCAGGTTGTGCAGGTCCAGCCATTTCACGCGCGTCGAGCGGTCCTTGCGCACTTCGCCGAAGTCCAGCTTGCGCATGAACGGCGCGTACAGCATCACGCCGCTGACCAGCGCGATCAGCAGCAGCAGGCCCATCAGCCCGAGGAACAGCTTGCCCGGCAGGCCCGCGAACATGTCCACATGCAGGCGCAGCATCAGGTCCATGAAGCCCTCGCCGACGCGGTACTCCCGCACCACCTGGCCGGTGCGCGCGTCGACGGCGACGGACTTGAAGTTATCCGTCGGCGCCGGGGTCGGGGCGAGCGTGAACCACCACAGGCGGGGATCGACCTCGTTCTCGCCGGCGAACTGGATCACCATGTCCGGATGCTGCGCGTTGGCGGCCCGGGCCATGACGTCCAGGCTGACGCGCTGCCCGTCCATCGCGGCCGGCAGCATCGGCGCCTCGACCTCGTCGCCCAGCAGGTGGCCGATCTCGTGATGAAAGATCAGCGGCAGGCCGGTCAGGCACAGCAGCAGCATGAACAGCGTGCAGATCAGGCTGGTCCATTTGTGGAGCCAGGTCCAGATCCGGATGGCGCGCGAGCTGAGCATGGGATCGTCCTCGTGGCGGTTGGCGTCGGCGGTCCGTCGGCGATCAGAAGTCGGCGCTGACGCTCAGGTTGAACGAGCGCGGCATGCCCACGACCAGGTAACTCTGGTCCGGCGATCCTCCGGCCGAGGCCCAGTACTTGCGGTTGGTCAGGTTGTCCACGCGGGCCCGCAGCGTCAGCAGCGTGCCCTGCACCTCGACCAGGTAGCGGGCGCCGGCGTCCAGGCGGACCCAGGCGGGCACGCTCAGCGTGTTGGCGCTGTCTGCGAAGACCTTGCCCGTGTGCACGACGCGCGCGTCCAGCGCCAGGCCGGACACGCCCGCCACTTCCCACTCCAGGCCCACGTTGCCCTGCGCGCGCGGGATGCCCAGCGTGCGCTTGCCTTCGGTGGCGGCTACGCCGGTGTCGTGCTGCTTGGCGTCCAGGAAGGTCAGGCCGCCAAGCAGTTTCAATCCGCGCGCGGCTTCGCCGAAGGCGGTCAGCTCGACGCCGCGATGGCGGTCCTCGCCTTGCGCCTGTGCTTGCGACTGCAGCGCGCGCGGCTTGTCCGTGCTGAAGAACGCGGCGCCGAGACCCAGCCGGCCGCCGTCGTACTTGACGCCGACTTCCTTCTGCCTGGAGGCGTAGGGCGCCAGGTCGCGCGCCGGGAAGCCGTCCTGGGCCGGCAGGCTGTCGCCCTTGTTCAGGCCTTCGATGTAGTTGGCGTAGACCGACACTTGCTTCGTCGCCTTGAACACGGTGCCGACCACGGGGCTGGTCTTGCCCTGGTCATAGGTGGTGACGGTGCCGCCGGGCGAGCTGCCGAAGGTCCATTGCACCTTGGGCGCGACGTTGTCCTGCTTGAGCGTCTGGTGCCGCAGGCCCAGCGTCAGCAAGAACTGGTCGTCCAGGAAGGACAGCGTGTCGCCGATCGCCACGCTGCGGGTGCGCACCCGGGTGTTGAGCGCCGGGGCGTCGAAGCTGTTGCCGATGTAGACGTTGGGCGAGAACGCCGGCAGCGCCGACACCGTCGGCGTGTACAGGTTGGTCGCCTGCAGGTTGCCGAAGTCCATCGCGTAGCCGTTCTTGGTGTCCAGCGCGAACACCGCCGCCGAGACCACCCATTCATGCCCGACGGCGCCGGTCCGGAGCTTGCCGCGCAAGCCGAGCTCGCCGGTGTCGACGCTGTCCTTGCGGGCGTTGTCGAAGCGGTAGAAGGTGCCGGCGCCGGTCGACGCGTTGGTCACCGTCATGTTGGCGAGGCGGTTCTCCTCGTGCGTGCGGCGCATGCCGTAGGCGGCCCAGGCGGTGACGGCGTCGCCGAGGTCCCATTCGCCGCGGACGGTGCCGAAGACGTCGCGCTCGTTGGAGTAGGTCCAGGGCTGGGCGAAGTTGGCCTGGGTGTCGGGCAGCGCCGGCATGGCGGTCAGGCCGGCCACGGTGACGCTGGGGCGGGTGCGCTGGAGGCGGTTGTCCTGCCAGCCGATGTCGCCGGACAGACGGACGTCGCGGTTGCGCCAGTCCAGGCCGAGCGCGGCGACGCCGGTCCTGGCCTTCTCGTCGTCGACCGAGGTGCCGCCGTCGCGGTAGGCGGCGTTGAAGCGCACGCCGGTGGCCTTGTCCGGACCGAAGCGACGCGCCACGTCCAGCGCGGCGCCGCCCGCCGAGCCGCTGCCGGCATTGAGCGTGACGCGGGTCAGCGCCTCGACCGGGGCGCGCTTGGGCAACAGGTTGATGTTGCCGCCCAGGCCGCTGCCGTTGGGGCTGGCGCCCATCAGGAAGGCGGACGCGCCGCGCAGCATTTCGACGCGCTCGAACAGCTCCGACGCGATGTACTGGCGCGGCAGCAGCGCGTAGAGGCCGTTGTAGGCCACGTCGTCCGAATTCAGGATGAAGCCGCGGATGAAGTAGGTCTCCTGGAAGTTGCCGAAGCCGCGGGCCACGCGCACGCCCGGGTCGTTCTGCAGCACCTCGGCGACGCTCCTGGCCTGGCGGTCCTGGATCAGGTCGTTGGTGTAGGCGGTGATGCTGAAGGGCGTGTCGAGGTTGTCCTTCGTGCCCAGGATGCCGGCGCGGCCGCCGCGCGCGACCTGGCCGCCGGCGTAGGCGGGCGACAGGCCCTTGGCATCCGCCGTCGCGCTGACGGTGACCACCGGCAGCGTGCCGACGTCCGGGCTGTTGTTGCCCTTGGCGGGCGCGTCGGCCTGCTGGGCGGCGGCGGACAGGCTCAGCAGGCCCAGGGCGATGGAGAGCGCCAGCGGGCGCGGAACGGGGTAATGCATGGCGGGGACCTTGGGAGTTCTTCCTGGGGAGAAGGAAACGGAAGCGGGGAGCGCAGGGACAAGGCGGAAAAACGGACGTCGTCGAGCGGAACCGGCGGCGCGTCAGCGCGCGCGACGCGGACGCCAGCTGTGCCACGCGATCAGCAGTACCGGCACGCCCAGCGCGACCCACGACCAGACATCGCCCCAGTCGTCGGACACCAGCGCGGACAGCAGGCCGGAGGCGCTCAGCACCCCCAGCGCGAGGGGCCAGGTCCACAGGCGGCGAGATTCGTGAGACAGCATCGGCGGTGTCGCGGGTCTAAATAACAATGATTCGCATTTTATGATCAAGCGCCGCTCCGGGTTGGTAGCGCAACCGTAAACGAGGGGTTTGGGGCCGGACGGTCGGATCCACGCAACGGTCGCGCCGTGGCGGGACGCGCGGCGGTCCGTGGCGATGCGAGGTCAGGCGACGCGCGGGCGAGCGCTTGCCGGTGAGCCAGCGCTCACGGCGTGGGTCGCGTTCCGGCGCGAGGAAGGGATCAGGCGACGGCGCCCGCGGGCGCGTTCCGGGCGCTTTGTGCGAGGTGTTCGACGCGCGCCGCATCCTGGCGGGCCAGGTACTGGTGGATGCTGGCCACCACTTGCGCGCCTTCGCCGATCGCGCCGCCGACGCGCTTGACCGAGCCCGAACGCACGTCGCCGACCGCGAACACGCCCGGGATGCTGGATTCGAGCGGTTCCGGCTTGTGCTCCGCCAACGGGCAGGCGCAGGCGCGCCCGGTGATGATGAAACCGGCCGGGTCCAGCTCCAGTCCGCACTCGGCGATCACGCCGGTTTCCGGCTCGGCGCCGATGAACATGAACAGGTGCTGCACCGCCAGCCGGCGCTCCTGCCCGTTGCGGCGGTCGCGCCAGCAAACGGCCTCCAGCGCGCCGCCGCCCTCCAGCCGGCAGAGCTCTTGATGCGGCAGCAACTCGATGTTGGCGGTGCTTTGGATGCGGTCGATCAGGTAACGCGACATCGTCGCCGCCAGCCCCGGGCCGCGGATCAGCATGATCACCTTGGCCGCGTGGTTGGCGAGATAGACCGCCGCCTGCCCGGCCGAATTGCCGCCGCCCACCAGCACCACCGTCTGGCGGCTGCAGATGCGGGCCTCGATCGGGGAAGCCCAGTACCAGATGCCGCGACCCTCGAAGCGCGGCAGTTCCTCGATCTCCGGGCGCCGATAGCGCGCGCCGGTGGCGATCACCGCGGTGCGCGCGCGCACGCTGCGCCCGTCTTCCAGGGACAGGCGCAGCTCGTCCTGCTCGCCCTGACGCTCGCAGCTCATGCGGGTGACCTTGGCGGGAATGAGCATGTCCGCGCCGAACTTCTGGGCCTGGACGAAGGCCCGTCCCGCCAGCGCCTGGCCGGAAATGCCGGTCGGGAAGCCGAGGTAGTTCTCGATGCGCGAACTCGCGCCCGCCTGGCCGCCGTAGGCGCGGCAGTCCAGCACCAGCACCGACAGTCCCTCGGACGCGGCGTACACGGCCGCCGAGAGCCCCGCCGGCCCGGCGCCAACGATGGCGACGTCGTAGAGCTCGTGGCGCTCCCTGGAGTCGACGATGCCCATGCAGCGGGCGACTTCCTCGTCGCTGGGGTCGACCAGCACTTCGCCGCCCGGGCAGACGACGAGCAGCTCCACGCCCTCGGTCATGTACTGGGCGGCGATGGTGCGGGCGTCGTCGTTCTGGTCCGGCTCCAGCAACTGGTGCGGGAAGCCGTTGCGGCCCAGGAAGCTGCGCAGCCGCATCACCGCGCCGGACTTGCCGTGGCCGATCAGGGTCGCGCCGCTGGCGCCCGCTTCGATCAGGCCGACGCGGCGCAGGATGAAGGCGCGGGTCAGACGCTCGCCCAGGTCGGCCTCGGCGATCAGCAGCGCGCGCAGCTGCGGCGGCGTGACCTCGACGGCCTCGACCTCGCTCTCGGCCAGGCCGTCCACCAGCGAGGGCCGGCCGCTGAGCTGGCCGACCTCGCCCATGAAGCCGCCGGGGCCGTGGCGGTGGATCGGCGACACGTGGCCGAGGCTGTCGCGCTGCGTGATCGAGACCTCGCCGCTGAGGATCAGCATCATGCCGATGCCGGACTCGCCGGTGCGCACGACCCATTCGCCCTGGGAGAAGCGCCGGAAACGGCCGAAGCGGGCCACCCGCGCGATGTCGGCGACGCCGAGCGTGGGGAACATCTGGGCGCCGCGCGTGTCGGCGATGTTGGACTGCTGGACCATCGGACCCTCCTGACGCGGACCCTAACCGACCCGCGTGTCAGCGGCAAGCTCCGGAAGAGAGAGACGAGAGAGAGCACAGGCACGCCACGCCATGCCATCGCGGGATGCCGCGGCGCGCGGAGTCTGGCACCATCGCGACCGCTCCCTTCACTCCGCGATCCCGCCGCCGGATCCCCCCATCGCATGGACCTGCCTTCCCACCAGCTGACGATGACGGTGCTGATGACGCCCGACATGGCCAATTTCTCCGGCAACGTGCATGGCGGCACCGTCCTGAAACTGCTCGACCAGGTCGCCTACGCCTGTGCCAGTCGGTACGCCGGGCGCTACACGGTGACGCTGTCGGTCGACCAGGTGATGTTCCGCCAGCCCATCCACGTCGGCGAGCTGGTCAGCTTCCTGGCCTCGGTGAACCACACCGGCACGTCGTCGATGGAGATCGGCATCAAGGTCGTCACCGAGAACATCCGCGACCAGGTGGTGCGGCATGCCAACAGCTGCTTCTTCACGATGGTGGCGGTGGGCGAGGACGGCCGGCCCGTGCCGGTGCCGCCGCTGACGCCGGCCACGCCGGACGAAAAACGCCGCTTCGAGGCGGCGATCGAGCGCAAGAAGCTGCGCCAGGAACTGCAGAAGCGCCACGACGAGCTGCGCAGCTCGACGCTGCCGGGCTGAGCGGCGCGGTCCCGCGCTTGCGCGGGGCTCAGCCGCGCAGTTGAGTGGGCTCCAGGTAGCGCTGCCGGAAGGACTCGAAGTCCATCGTGTCGGCGGCCTCGATGGCCGCCTGCGCGTCCAGCGAGTTCTGCGCGGACTTGGCGAAGCGCTCCATCAACGCCTCGGACATCGGCTGCGCCAGCACTTCGCGGCGCGCGATGACGGACTGCGCGGCGACGAAGTCCAGGTGCGACGACGCGTGCCTGGCCTTCATCGCGGCGAGCACGCGGGCCGACGGCAACTGGTCCGGCGCGCTCCAGCGCTCGACCGCCAGCGCCAGCGCCTCGCGGTACGGCGTGCCGCCCAGCGCCGCGTCCAGCTTGTCGGCGATCGGCGCGAAGTCCGCCAGCAACTCGCTGCCCCAGTCGCGCAGCGCGATCTCGCCGCCGCGGCGTTCCAGCATCAGGCCAGGCTCGCGGCCCGCGGAGGCGGTGCGATGCTGGTTGCGGGCCAGCGCGCCCAGTTCCTCGGGCGTGTCGTCCGGGCTGTCGGTCAGCCAGCAGTGCAGCAGGAAGATGTCCAGGAAACGCATCGTGCCGGCGGCGATGCCGACCGGCTCGAACGGGTCCAGGTCCATGCAGCGGACCTCGATGTACTCGACACCGCGCTCGCGCAGCGCATGCAGCGGGCGTTCCCCCGAGCGGATCGTGCGCTTGGGGCGGATGGCGCCGTAGAACTCGTTCTCGATCTGCAGCAGCGTGGTCGAGAGCTGGTTGTACTCGCCGCCCGGATTGATGATGCCGACCTTCTCGTAGGCCGCATAAGGACGCGTCAGCGCGTCCTGCAGCGAGGCGGCATAGCCGTCCAGGCTGTTGTAGCTGACCGAGAGCGACGACTGCGCGTCGCTTTGATAACCGAGCCGGCCCATCCGCAGCGAGGTGCCGTGCGGCATGTGCAGCGTGCCGTCGCCCAGCGGCTGCAGGCCGTGGTCGCGGCCCGCGACGAAGCTGGCGCACAGCGCCGGCGACGCGCCGAACAGCGTCAGCAACAGGAAGGAATGGCGGCGGAAGTTGCGGATCAGCGCGAAGTGGTCCGTGTTGTCCAGCCCCGGCAGCGACCAGTTGTAGTGGATGCCGGAGATCGTCTGCATGCGCCGGCCGTAGCGGTGGCCCAGGCCCATGCGGTAGACGCTCTTGGCGCGGCCGATGTTGGACGCGCCGTAGCGGCCGATGGGGATGGTCTCGTCGGCCGGCAGCCGACAGGGCATGCTGGACGCCCACATCAGCTCGTCGCCGATGCTGCGGTGCACGGCCTGATGGATCTCGGTGAGCTGCCGCACGCAATCCTCGGCCGAGGCATGAACGCCGGTGATCAGCTCGAGTTGCGATTCGCTGAAGTCGGTGGTGACGGTCTCGTGCGTCAACGCGGAGCCCAGCGCCGTCGGATGCGGCGTCAGCGCCAGCGTGGCGCCGGTCGGCTGGGCGCGCAGGCTTTCCTTCTCGACACCGCGGCGCATGCCCGCCAGTCGTGCCGTGTCCAGAGCCTCCAGTCGCTGCAGCCAATCGCTCAAAACCCGCTCCTTATTCGTTGTGGGCGCGCAAGTTAACAGAACTCCGCGAAACCCGCTTGACTTGGATTTATGCGGATTGTGCTAAGGATGAGTGGTCGGGCCGATCACAGCCAGCCGCGGCGCAGGCGCCGCCACGGGGGACCCGCGGCGGGAATCACGCGGCGCTTGCCAGGCGCCGGCGGGTCCGGCGCAGTTGCTGGTCGGAACTGAATCCGGCCGCCAGCGCCGCCTGGACGGGGCGGGCGCCGCGTTCGATCTCGCGCCGGGCGAGTTCCAGCCGGATCGCGCGCAGGTAGTCCAGTGGCGTGGTGCCGCCGTGCTGGGTGAAGAGCCGGGTCAGGTGGCGGGGCGTGACGTGCCCGATACCGGCCATGCGCGCCAGGCTCCAGTCCGCGCGCGGGTCGGCGCAGATCGCGTCTTGCACGCGGTGCAGCGCCGGGTGCAGGTGATGGCGGTGGGCCAGCATCGGCGAGAGCTCCGGGTCCTGCGCGCCGCGGCGCAGGTAGACGACCATCACCTGCGCGACCGAGGCGGCGATCGCCTCGCCGCAATGCTCGGCGATCAGTGCCAGCACCAGGTCGATGCCGGCGGTGATGCCGGCGCTGCTGGCCAGTGGGCCGTCGAGCACGAACACGCGGTTGGCCTGGACGTCCGCGCGTGGCGCGGCCGCGCGCAAGGCGTCGAGCGCCTCGTGATGCGTCGTGCAGCGACGGCCGTCCAGCAGGCCCGCGCGGGCCGCCAGCAGCGCGCCGGCGCAGATGCTCAGCAGCCGGCCTTGTCCGCCGGCCAGCAACGCGCCGCCCTCGCGGTGCAGCCAGCGCTCGATGCGCAACGCCTCGGCGCGGTCCGCGCTGCTTGGTCCCGGATCGTCCGGATGCGCGTGGCGGCGTCCGCTCAGGACCAGCCAGTCGCGCGCGCCCAGCACTGGCAGCGGCTCCAGCGCGCCCAGGGTCAAGCCGATCGAGCTGAGCGCCTCGGTGCTCGCGCCGCAGTACCGCAGCCGGAAGGCCTCCGGCGCGTCGCGGCGGCGCAGCGCCTGGTTGGCCAGACGCAGCGCCTCGGCCGCGCCGGCGAGGTCGAGCAGCAGCGTGTGCCGCTCGACCAGCATCCAGACATCGACGGGCGCGCCATCGGCGCCTTCGGCATCAAGACCGGCAATCGAGGCGTCGGAAACAGGGGCCTCGGCCATGGCGGCGTCGGAAATGGACATCGCGCCAGTATGCGCTCAGGCCGACGCGACGGTCCGGGCGGCCCTGCCGGCGGCGGCGCGATCCAGCGCCTGCTCCACGGTGCAGATCTGCGCGAAGCGGTCCTGCAGCGCGACCTCGGTGCGCTGCTTCAGGGCCTCCACGCCGACGACGGCGCCGCTGGCGTGCGGGATGGGGAAAGTGTGCGTCGCCTCGGTCACATAGTCGACGGACCAGCCTTCGTCGCTGGCGTGGCGGGTGGTCGTCTCGCAGCACTGCTCAGTGCGCAGGCCGGCGACGATCAAGCGGCGGATGCCGTGCTCGACCAGCCACACCGACAGGCCGGTGCCGACCAGCGCGCTGTGGCGGCGCTTGAGGAATTCCGCCGCGATCGGTACCTGCGCCAGGCCGTCGATCGGGCGCACATGGCCGCTGACCCGCGAGAACGGGTTTTCCGCCGTCTCCGGGCCGTCGGTGTGGAGGATGCGCACGACCGGCAGCCCGCGCGCCGCGGCGCCGTCGAGCAGCGCGTTGGTGCGCTCCAGATAGGCGGGGAAGCTGGCCGCGTCCCAGTAGGGGCGATGGCGGAAGGACTCCTGCACGTCGATCAGCAGGACGGCGGTGTCCGGCGCAGGGGCGGTGGTGTCGAGAACGGCTGCGGTCATCACGAGGCTCCATCGGTGGTTGATGGGTGCCATCGTGCCGGCCGGGCGGCGATCCGTCGCGCCGCCGCCGGACCAGTCGCGGTCAAATCAGGACATCGGTCCGCCGCGCCTCGCGCGCTGGCGGGCGTGCGCGGCGATCAGTCCTCGCGCGTCACCCGGGACGCCAGCGGCAGCCGGGCGTCCAGGTCCAGCGCGTTCCAGCCCTTGCGGCCGATGCGGCGCAGCGTGTCGATGTTGGCCTCGTAGATCGCGTCGGTGTCGGGCATGGACTCGACGGCGCGTTCGATGCTTTCCTCGCGCAGCAAGTGCAGCGTCGGATAGGGCGAGCGGTTGCTGAGGTTGTCCACGTCATCCGGCTCGGTGCCCTCGAACTGGTAGTCCGGGTGGAAGCTCGCGACCTGCAGGATGCCGTCCAGTTCCAGGTCCTCGACCAGCGCGTCGGCGGCGCCGAGGAAATCGTTGAAGTCCAGGAAGTCGTTCAGCACCCAGGGGTGGACCACCAGCGTGGTCTCGATGTCCTCGGGATCGGTGCGGCGCAGCGCGAGCAGCTCGCGCGCCAGTTCCGCCAGCAGGTCTTCCGGCGTGCGCGCCGGGCTGACCACGATGCGCAGCCGCTGATTGACCTCGACGCTCTTGGCGAACGGGCACAGGTTCAGCCCGATCACCGCGCGCTGCACCCAGCGGTGCGTGTCCTGGAGGGCGATGTGTTGCGGGTCGTCGGTCGTGGGGGCGGTCATCGGGCGTGCGGGTGCTGGCGTCGGGGGAAGGGAAGCGGCGCGCGATCGCGCGCCGCGGGCGGGGTCAGGTCTTGACCGGGCGTGGCTGCTTGAACCAGGCGTCGACCAGGCGGACCCACATCGAGCCGCCCAGCGGGATCAGTTCGTCGTTGAAGTCGTAGCTCGGGTTGTGCAGCATGCAGGGCCCCAGGCCGTGGCCGCCGTCGCGGTGCGTGCCGTCGCCGTTGCCGATCAGGAAATAGCAGCCGGGGACGTCCTGCAGGTAGTAGCTGAAGTCCTCGGCGCCCATGGTGGGCTCGAACTCCTGCACGTTCCTGGCGCCCAGCATCTCGGTCAGCACGCCGCGGACGAACTCGGTCTCGGCGGGATGGTTGATCGTGGGCGGGTAGTTGCGGTGGAAGGAGAACTCGCACTGGACCTCGAAGGCCTCGCCGGTCGCCTCGGTGATGGTGCGCATGCGGCGCTCGATCAGGTCCAGCGTCTCCAGCGTGAAGGTGCGGACGGTGCCCTGCAGTTCGCAGCTGTCGGGGATGACGTTGGTGGCCTCGCCGGCATGGATCATCGTCACCGAGATCACGCCCGCGTCGATCGGCCGCTTGTTGCGCGTGATGACGGTCTGGAAGGCCTGCACCAGGTGCGCCGCGACGACGACCGGATCGGACCCCAGGTGCGGCATCGCGCCGTGCGCGCCCTTGCCCTTGATGACGATCTTGAACTCGTTGCTGGAGGCGAAGACGGGTCCGGACTTCAGCGCGAACTGCCCGGCGGCCATGCCCGGCCAGTTGTGAATGCCGAACATCGCCTCCATCGGGAACCGCTTGAACAGGCCGTCCTTGATCATCTCGCGGGCGCCGCCGCCGCCTTCCTCGGCCGGCTGGAAGACGACGTACACGGTGCCGTCGAAATCGCGATGGGCGGCCAGGTGCTTCGCGGCGGCCAGCAGCATCGCGGTGTGGCCGTCATGGCCACACGCGTGCATCTTGCCGGGGTGCTTGCTGGCGTGGGGGAAGGTGTTGTGCTCGGTCATCGGCAGCGCGTCGATGTCGGCGCGCAGACCCAGCGTGCGGTCGCTGTCGCGACCCTTGATGATGCCGACGACGCCGGTCTTGCCCAGGCCGCGGTGGATGGGGATGCCCCATTCGGTCAGCGTCCTGGCGATCAGGTCGGAGGTGCGGTCCTCGTGGAAGCACAGCTCCGGATGGGCGTGCAGGTCGCGTCGCAGCGCGGCGATGGCCGGGGCGTCGGCCAGGATGGGTTCGATCAGCTTCATGGTGCGGGCACTCCGAAGTCGTCGCGACAGCGCGTCGGGCTTGCCGCGAGGGCCGCGGCGCCGGCAAGGGCGCCGCCGAAAAAGCCGCGGCGCCGCTCACGGCGGCGCCGCTGATGTCGGACGAGTGTACCCGTGGCCCCGGATCGACGCAGCGCCGCGGCCATGCCCTCGATGGGGCCGGGCGGCGGGCGCCCGGCGGCCGTTCAGCGCCGGACGCGGCCATCGTTGGTCAGCATCGACAGCTCGACGAAGGACGAGCCGATGTGCTTGTTGGGCCGGAAGGCGACGTTGAAGCCGCCGACGTTGAAGTTCTGCAGGCTGTCCAGCGCGGCCACCAGGCCGTCGCGGCTGGGGCGGGCCATGCGGCGGATGCCCTCGCTGATCACCTTGGCGGCGATGAAGCCCTCGATGGCGGTGTAGTTGAACTTCTGGCCGGCCTTGGTGGCGGCGGCCTGGTATTCCTGGACCACGCCGATGCCGGCGCCGAACGGGTAGGGCATCACCTGGCTGACGACCACGCCCATCGCGTCCGGTCCCAATTCATCCAGCAGCGCCTGCGTGCCGACGAAGGACACGTTGTAGAACACGCCGCCGTACCCGGCCTTGCGGGCGGCTCGGATGAAGGCGGCGCAGCTCTTGTAGGCGCTGACCATCACGATGGCCTCGGGCGGCGAGCCGGTGGAGACCAGGTCCTTGACCGCCTTGGCGACGTCGACGCTGTTGCGCTCCACGGTGGAGATGGCCTGCGGCTGGATCGCCAGCGGCTTCATCGCGCGCACCACGCCGTCCAGGCCGGCCTTGCCGTAGGCGTCGTTCTGATGGAAGACGGAGATGCGCATCAGGCCGAGCTGGGTCAGCTGCTTCACGATCAGCGCGGTCTCGTCGTAATAGGACGCGCGGATGTGATAGACCCAGGGGCTGAACGGATCGCGCAGCGACTCGGCGCCGGTCAGCGGCGCGACGAACGGGATCTTGTTCTGGTTGATCAGCGGCAGCGCGGCCAGCGAGGTCGGCGTGCCGACGTAGCCGAACAGCGCGAACACCTCGTCGCCGATGAACTTCTCGGTGTTGGCCTTGCAGCGGTCGGGCTCGTAGCCGTCGTCCATCGTGCGCAGCTCGATGGTCGTGCCGTTGATGCCGCCGGCGGCGTTCTGGGCGTCGAAGAACAGCTTCGCGCCGGCCTGCATCTGGATGCCCAACTGCGCGGCGGCGCCGGTCAGCGGCACCGACTGGCCAAGCACCAGGCGGCGACGCTCCTGGGCGCGGACGGCGGCGGGCAGGGCGGCGATCGCGCCGAGGGCGCTGACGGAGGCGAGGAGTGTGCGGCGATGCAAGAGGGGCTCCCGGGAGTGCGATGGTTCTGGTGCGCGACGCCAGTGCAGTGCGGACGCGCCGGAGGCTCGACACGACACGATTTCGGCCTCCTGGCGCGCGAGCTTAGCGGTTGATGCGCATCCGCCTGTCGCCTCGTCGGGTAAGAAATCGCAAGGGTGTGGCGCCTGTGCAATAGTGCCGCATGTCGTCCGCCGTCTCAGAAGCTCCCGTGAACCTCGCACCACAGGCCGCCGGGTCCGGCATCCGGATCGTCAAGGGCGCGTGCCCGCACGACTGCCCCGACACCTGCGCGCTGCGCGTCACCGTCGAGGACGGGCGGGTCGTGAAGGTGCAAGGCCAGCCGGACCATCCCAGCACCCACGGCGCGCTGTGCACCAAGGTCTCGCGTTATCCGGAGCGCACGTACCACGCCGAGCGGGTGCTGCATCCGCTCAAGCGGGTCAGCGCCAAGCACGAGCCGCCCCGTTTCGAACGCATCACCTGGGCGCAGGCGCTGGGCGAGATCGCCGGCCGGCTGCGGGCCATCGCGGCGCGCGACCCGCGGGCCATCCTGCCCTACAGCTATGCCGGCACCATGGGCCTGCTGCAGGGCGAGGCCATGGCGGGGCGCTTCTTCAACCGGCTGGGCGCGTCCTTGCTGGACCGCACCATCTGCGCGTCGGCCGGCGGCGCGGGCCTGGCGGCGACCTACGGCCACAAGGTCGGCATGCACCTGGCGCATTTCGCGGAGTCCCGGCTGATCCTGATCTGGGGCAGCAACTCGATCGCGTCCAACCTGCATTTCTGGACCTTCGCCAACCAGGCCAGGCGCAATGGCGCGACGCTGATCTGCATCGACCCGCGCAAGACCGAGACGGCCGACAAGTGCCACCGGCACCTCGCGCTGCTGCCCGGCACCGACGGCGCGCTGGCGCTGGGCCTGATGCACGAGCTGATCGCCCACGGCTGGCTGGACCATGACTACATCGCCCGGCACGTCGACGGCTGGGAAGAACTGCGCGCCAAGGCCCTGGCCTGGACCCCCGAGCGGACCGCGGCCGAGTGCGGCCTGACGGCCGACGAGGTGCGCGACCTGGCGCGCGACTACGCGACAGCGGCGCCGGCGGCGATCCGGCTCAACTACGGCATGCAGCGGGTGCGCGGCGGCGGCAACGCGGTGCGCCTGATCGCGCTGCTGCCGTGCCTGACCGGCGCCTGGCGCCACCGCGCGGGCGGCCTGCTGCTGTCGAGCTCGGGCTGGTTCGCGCCGTTCAAGAACCCGGCGCTGGAGCGGCCCGATCTGCGCGGCGGCCGGCCGTCGCGCACGATCAACATGAGCACCATCGGCGACGACCTGCTGCGCGAGGCCTCGCCGACCTTCGGTCCGCGGATCGAGGCGCTGATCGTCTACAACAGCAACCCGGTCGCCGTGGCGCCGGAGTCGCCGAAGGTGGTGGCCGGCTTCGAGCGCGCGGACCTGCTGACGGTGGTGCTGGAGCACTTCATGACCGACACGGCCGACCTGGCCGACTACGTGCTGCCGGCGACGACGCAGCTGGAGCACCTGGACATCCACATCAGCTACGGCCACACCGACGTGCTGGTCAACGAGCCGGCGATCGCGCCGCTCGGCGAGGCGAAGCCGAACACGCAGATCTTTCGCGAACTGGCGGCGGCGATGGGCCTGGACGAGCCGGCCTTCCACGATGACGACGAGGCGCTGCTGCGGCAGGCCTTCCGCGCGGGCGGGCCCGACGCGGACGGCGCCGCCGGGACCATCGACCTGGCGCGACTGCGCGAGCAGGGCTGGTTCAAGCTGCCGCTGGCGGAGGCGCCGTTCGCCGATGGCGGGTTCCCTTCCGCGAGCGGCAAGGCCGACGCGCGCGGCGCGAACTACCTGCCCAACTACGAGAGCCGCCTCAGCACGCCCGAGCTGGCGGCGCGGTACCCGCTGGCGATGATTTCGCCGCCGGCCCGCAACCACCTGAACAGCACCTTCGTCAACGTGAAGAGCCTGCGCGACATCGAGGGCGAGCAGGTCCTGGAGATGAGCGCCGGCGACGCCGCCATGCGCGGCCTGGCGGACGGCCAGATGGTGCGCGTCTTCAACGATCGCGGCAGCTACCGGTGCAAGCTCGACGTGAGCGCGCGGGCACGCGACGGCGTCGTGCACGGCCTGGGCATCTGGTGGCGCAAGCTCGGCGCGGACGGGCGCAACGTCAACGAGGTCACTCACCAGCGGCTGACGGACATGGGCCGTGCGCCCTGCTTCTATGACTGCCTGGTCGAGGTCGCGGCGGCGTGAGCGGGGCCATGCATCGACGCGCGACACGATGGCTGCTGGCGCTGCTCGCGGTGCCGCTGCTGATGCTCGGCGGCTGCGCGCAGCTGGGGTACTACGGACAGTCGCTGTCCGGGCATCTGTCGCTGGTGCGGGCCGCGCGGCCGGTGGACGAGTGGCTCGACCAGAAGGACCTGGACCCGGCGCTGCGCCGGCAACTGGAGCTGGCGCGGTCGATCCGGAACTACGCGTCGTCGGAGCTGAAGCTGCCGGACAACGACAGCTACCGGCGCTACGCGGACCTCAAGCGCGGCTCGGCGGTGTGGAACGTCGTCGCGACGCCGGAACTGAGCCTGCAGCTGCGCACCTGGTGTTATCCGATCATGGGCTGCGCCGGCTATCGCGGCTACTTCAAGGCGGATCAGGCGCGCGAGCTCGCGCAGAAGCTGCGCGCCGAGGGCTTCGAGCCCTATGTCTACGGCGTGCCGGCGTACTCGTCGCTGGGCTGGAGCAACTGGCTGGGCGGGGACCCGCTGCTCAACACCTTCATCCGCTACCCCGAGGCGCAACTCGCGCGGATGATCTTCCACGAGCTGGCGCATCAGGTCGCCTATGCCAACGACGACACCGCGTTCAACGAGAGCTTCGCCACCGCGGTCGAGCAGATCGGTGTCGCCCGCTGGCTGGTCGACCGGCCCGGGGCGCTGCGCGAGGACGAGGTGTCGCGGCTGCGGCAGGACCAGGTGCAGGCATTGCTGAAGACCACCCGGGACCGACTGCGCGAAGTGTTCCAGAGCACCGCCAGCGACGACGAGAAACGCGCCGGCAAGATCGAGGCCTTCGCGAAGATGCGCGCCGACTACGAGGCGATGAAACGCGACCAATGGGGCGGCGACACGCGTTACGACCGATGGGTGCTGGGCCTGAACACCGCGGCGCTGGCGATCCAGGGCAGCTACACCGACCTCGTGCCCGACTTCGTGCGGCTCTTCGAGCGCGAGGGCTCCGACTGGGAGCGCTTCTACGCCGAGGTGAAGCGCCTGGCCAAGCTGCCCAAGGAGGAGCGGCGGGCGGCGCTGGCGCGGTAGGCGGGACGACGCGGACAGTGCTCCGCGTCAAGCGCTCATATGGCCCAAGGCCATGGATCGGTCGATGTTTCGACGCGGTTTGAGCTTGAACGCGAAAGGGCCACCCTGTGACCTGACCGCATCGGTTGGATCGATGTCCAACGCCGCGGGTTCAGTTCGAAGAGGGGGCCCTTCCACATCCGGCGTCGCGGCTCGCGACGCTGGCTTTACTTCAGCCCTTCCACCAGATCGATGTAGTTCTGCATCGCCTGGTCGCTGGTCTGGCCCTCGATGGCCTTCCAGGCGTCCCACTTGGCGCGGTTGACGAAGTCGGTCATGCCGGGGCGGTCGCCGTCGGCGTCGCCGCTGGTGGCCTGCTTGAAGAGCGCATACAGCTTCAGCAGCGTCTGGTTGTCGGGGCGCTCGGGCAGGTTCTTGGAATCGGCGACGGCGGCTTCGAATTGGTCCTTGAGGCTCATGGAGGTCTCCCAGTGCGGTGAGCAGGCATCCCTGGTGACAATCGGGATGGACGGGCGCGATATTACCCAGCCAGGGCCCGCCTTCCGTATGGGGTCGCCTCTCTAGAAGGCGCATCATGCCCACCCGACGTCATCCATCCGCCCAGGAGATCGCATTGCCCACCCCTGCCGCCGCCGTCGCGCCGAGCCAGTCGTCCAAGCGCAAGGACGCCAGGCTGCCCAAGGACGCCAAGGCGTCAAAGAGCGCCAAGGCGCCCAAGGATGCCGAGGCCCGGCAACGCGGCAAGGCGTCCAAGGCCATCCAGTCCCTCAAGGCCGACAAGGCAGCCGGGACCGCCAAGTCCGACAGGGAGGCCGCGAAGACGCCTTCGACCGGCAAAGGCGCCGTGTTGCCGTCGGGCGCGGAGCCGATGTCCAAGGTCGACACGGCGTGGCTGCGCCTGGACACCGAGGCCAACCGGATGGTCATCCACGGCATCCTGTTCCTGAAGCCGGCGATCCAGCTGGACGCCGTCCGCGCGCGCGTCGCCGAACGGCTGCTGCGTTTTCCTCGCTTCCGCCAGCGTGTCGTCGAGCACGGGGACAGCGCGCACTGGGTCGAGGATCAAGGCGTCGACATCGCGCATCACGTCGTGGCGGAGCGCCTGCCCCGGCGGCGTGGCCTGTCACGGGAACGGGCGCTGCAGGACCGCCTCGCCGACCTGGCGGCCCAGCCGCTGGCGGCTGACCGTCCCCTGTGGATGCTGCATCTGATCGAGGACTATGACGGCGGCAGCGCGCTCGTCGCACGCGTGCACCATTGCATCGCCGACGGCATCGCGCTGATCGCCGTGATGCTGTCGATCACCGATGGCGGGATCGAGCCGCCCATGCCGAAGGCGACGAAAAAGGGCGCCAGGGTGGCCGCGGCCACGGTCGACGCGGAGCCGGAATGGCTTGCCGATGCGATGGTCAAGCCGATCAACGCGTGGACCGTGCGCGAGATCCAGCGGATGCGCCCGATCGAGGGCGCGGACGACGGTGAAGCCACGGGACGTGCCAAGGGCGCCAAGGGAGCGAACGACGCCAGGGCCGCGAATGGCGCGACCGGTGGAAAACGCGCCAAGGCCGGCGCCGAGCCCGCGGACGTGTCGCCGGCCGATCGTCTCGGCAAGCAGGTGCTGAAGGACGCCGCCGCATTGATCGAGGCGCCCGATGACGCGAAGACCCGGCTCAAGGGCAAGGCGGGCCGCGCCAAGCGCGTCGCCTGGGGACCGGCGCTGGCGCTGGACGCGGTGAAGGCGGTGGGCAAGTCGCTGAACGTGTCGGTGAACGATGTGCTGCTGGGTTGCGTGGCCGGCGCGATCGGTGCCTACCTGCGCGCGCACGGCGACGACACGCGCGGGCAGGAGATCCGCGCGCTGGTGCCCGTCAATCTGCGTCCGCTGGAGAGCGCCTGGCAATTGGGCAACCGCTTCGGCATGGTGCCGCTGCCGCTGCCGGTGGGCATCGCCAATCCGGTCAAGCGGCTCTACGCGGTGCACGCGCAGACGCAGGCGCTCAAGCAAAGCCTGCGTCCCGCATTGGCGCTGGGGTTGCTGGCGGCGTCGGGCAGCGTCGAGAAGGCCGCGCAGCGCGCGATGCTCAAGACGCTGTCCCGCAAGGCGACCGCGATGATGACCAACGTGCCAGGGCCGACGCAGCCGCTGGGCTTCTGCGGCGCGACGGTGGACCGGGTGATGTTCTGGGCGCCGCAGGCCGGCGACATGAGCCTGGGCGTCAGCATCCTGACCTATGCCGGCCAGGTGCAGTTCGGCCTGATCGCCGACGCGGGCCTGTGCCCGGATCCTGAGCGCATCGTGGCCCACTTCGAGCCGCAGTTCCAGCAACTGCTGGACCTCGCGCTGATGCTGCCGTGGGAGGCCGAAGCCTGAAGCGGGCCAGCACGCCGGACCCGGCGTCGCGAAGGCCGCCGCGGGCGAAAATCTGCCAGTCCGGCCGGGCGCCCTCGCCGAGCCCGCGCGGGCATCGCGCGGCGCACCATGAAGCACGCCGCCCGAGGGCGGCGTGCTTCATCCCTTCATCGCGTCGATCCGGAGCGGACCGACGCGGGATCTCACTTGCTGGCGGACTTGGCGGCTGCCTTCGGACGGCCGGCGGCGGTCGGGTAGGCATGCATGACGCGGACCGGGTCGGCGCTGGCCAGGTACTCGACGTACTGGCTCTCGGCGCAGGCCAGCGACTTGCCGTCCTGCGCTTCGCCGCGGTACTCGCCCTTGCTGTAGACGAAGCGGTACTCGTCCGCGGCGGCCGGCGCGTCGAACTTGACGGTGTTCTTGGCGGCGCATTCGGCGCGCAGCGCCTTGGCGTCGGCGTTCTCTTGGGTCGCGGCTTGCGCCAGCGGGGCGATCAGGGCCAGGACGGCGGCGGCGGTCAGGATGCGCTTCATGGGGTCACTCCCTCGGGGCGTGTGTTGAATCGATATCCCTAGCTTATAGGGTTGCTTTTTTCGTCGCCAACCGCGAGTGCGGGGTCCGGCTTCGCACGACTTCAGGGTTTGTGCCGAGGAGCGGCGGCGGCCTTGGTGCTATCCGTGCGCGCTCCCTGTCAGGCCGGCGCGGCAGGGGGTCAGGCGGCGCCGGCGCCCGTGTCCGGCTGGTACTTGCCGGCCAACTGGAACAGGTGGTCGCGCGAGCTCGGCTCCAGGTAGGGCAGCAGCAGGCCCAGCACGTGAAAGGCGCCGCGCATCAGCGCCTCGCCGGCGCGCTCGGGCTCGAGCGCGTTGCGCGGATCGCGCACGTATTCGAAGCTGAGCCAGTAGCTCAGCAGCACCACCATCGCGTTGGCCGTCGGCACCGCCTCGCGCACCTGCATCGTCAGCGCGCCGCTTTGCTGCAGCCCGCTGAGCATGCCCACCATCGCCTGCGTCTTGTGCGCCAGCACGTTCTGGAAATGCGTTTCCAGCCGGCGGTTCTTGGACAGCAGGTCGTTCAGGTCGCGGTAGAGGAAACGGTGTTGCCAGATCAGCTCGAACAGCATGTGGAAGAACAGCCAGGCGTCCTCCACGTTGCGGACGTTGTCCACGGCCCCGAGCAGCTCGGACAACGCGCGCTCGTAGCGGTTGAACAGCGCGTTGATCAGCTCGTCCTTGGCCGGATAGTGGTAGTACAGATTGCCGGGCGAGATGCCGAGCTCCGCGGAAATCAGCGTGGTCGAGACGTTCGGCTCGCCGAAGCGATTGAAGAGGTCCAGCGTGACTTCGAGGATCCGTTCGGCGGTGCGGCGCGGCTTCTTGGTGGCCATGGCGAGGGAGGCGGGTGTGGCGGCATTCTGTCATGCCCCCAGGCGGGCGCGGGACGAGGCCGCTGCCTACAATCGCCGCCCATGCTCGCAAGCCCACAACAACAGCCGGTCGTGTCCCGCGCATCGACCGGCGCGCCGGTCGACGCCTCGGCCGGCGGTCCGCCCGCCCTGCGTTTCAGCCACGTCAGCAAGACTTACCGGGCCGGCCAGGTCAAGGCGCTCGACGACGTCAGCTTCGACATCCGGCCCGGCGAATTCTTCGGTCTGCTCGGCCCCAACGGCGCCGGCAAGACCAGCCTGATCAGCATCCTCGCCGGCCTGTCGCGCGCCAGCGGCGGGCAGGTCTCGGTGCTCGGCCACGACGTCGTCGACGACTACGCCAACGCCCGCAAGAAGCTCGGCATCGTGCCGCAGGAACTGGTCTTCGACCCGTTCTTCAGCGTGCGCGAAACGCTGCGCATCCAGAGCGGCTACTTCGGCGTGCGCAACAACGACGACTGGATCGACGAGCTGCTGCTCAACCTCGGTCTGGCCGACAAGGCCCACGCCAACATGCGCCAGCTGTCGGGCGGCATGAAGCGCCGCGTGCTGGTCGCGCAGGCGCTGGTGCATCGCCCGCCCGTCATCGTGCTGGACGAGCCCACCGCCGGCGTCGACGTCGAGCTGCGCCAGACGCTGTGGCAATTCATCGCGCGCCTGAACCGCGAGGGCCACACCGTCCTGCTCACGACCCACTACCTGGAAGAGGCGGAGGCGCTGTGCCACCGCATCGCGATGCTCAAGCAGGGCCGCGTCGTGGCGCTGGACCGCACCTCGGAACTGCTGGCGGGCACCGCTTCCACGATGCTGCAGTTCAAGACCGATGCGGCGCTGCCGCTGTCGCTGGTGGAGAACGCGCGCGTCACCGGCCGCGTGGTGCAGCTCACCGCGCACGACGCGCTGGAGGTCGAGCGCATCCTCGCCACGCTGCGCGAGGCCGCCGTGCCCATCGAGGATCTGGAGATCGGCCGCGCCAACCTGGAAGACGTGTTCATCGAAATCATGCAAGGGAGCCGTGCATGAGCGCGAGCCACTTCCCCATCCGCCTGGAGGGCGCGCGCCCGCTGTTCTACAAGGAAGTGCTGCGCTTCTGGAAGGTCGGCTTCCAGACCGTCGGCGCCCCGGTGCTGACCGCGGTGCTGTACCTGCTGGTCTTCGGTCACGTGCTGGAGGACCACGTCAAGGTCTACGGTACCGTGGGCTACACCAGCTTCCTGATCCCGGGCCTGGTGATGATGAGCGTGTTGCAGAACGCCTTCGCCAACAGCTCGTCCTCGCTGATCCAGAGCAAGATCACCGGCAACCTGGTGTTCCTGCTGGTCACGCCGCTGTCGCACTGGGCCTGGTTCCTGGCCTACGTGGGCGCGTCCGTCGTGCGCGGGCTGATGGTGGGCGCGGGCGTGTTCGCCGCGACCGTCTGGTTCTCGCCGCCAGGCATGGCCAATCCGCTGTGGGTACTGGCCTTCGCGGTGCTGGGCGCCGGCCTGATGGGCACGTTGGGCCTGATCGCCGGCCTGTGGGCGGAGAAATTCGACCAGATGGCCGCCTTCCAGAACTTCATCGTGATGCCGATGACCTTCCTGTCCGGCGTCTTCTATTCGGTGCATTCGCTGCCGTCGTTCTGGCAGGGCGTGAGCCACCTGAATCCGTTCTTCTACATGATCGACGGCTTCCGCCACGGCTTCTTCGGCGTCAGCGACGCGTCGCCGTGGATCAGCCTGGGCGTGGTGGCGATCGCCTTCGCGATCGTCGCGGCCATCGCGCTGGAGCTGCTGCGCCGCGGCTACAAGATTCGCCATTGACCCGCCATTGAGACGACCCCGCGGGCGCCGTCCCGCGCGGCGCTGAAAACGCCGCGCGGGGCGCCGCCCGAAATGCCCCGAGTAGAATCCCGACCCATCATGGCCGATCCGACCCCCGAAGAAGTTCAGAACTACATCGCCCAAGGGCTCGCCTGCAGCGAGCTGCAGGTCGAGGGCGACGGGCGTCATTTCTTCGCCACCATCGTGTCGGCCGAGTTCGACGGCCTGAGCCGGATCAAGCGCCACCAGCGCGTGTACCAGGCCCTGGGCGACCGCATGCGCGAGCAGATCCACGCGCTGTCCATGAAGACCCTGACCCCCGACGAATGGGCGCGGCAAGGCTCGGCCCTGCATCACCATTCCTGACAGCCACCCGGCTTCGCGGCGGGTGGCGGTGTGGCGCCGTCCGGTGAACCCGCTGCCGTCCCGCTGAACAGCCCGAGCGCTCCGCGTCCGGAGCGCGCGTTCAACGAGGACATCGCATGATCACCCTGGCACTTTCCAAGGGCCGCATCTTCGAAGAGACCCTGCCGCTGCTCGCGGCGGCCGGCATCCAGGTGCTGGAAGATCCGGACAGCTCGCGCAAGCTGATCCTCCCGACCAATCAGGATGCCGTCCGTGTCGTGCTCGTGCGCGCCACCGACGTGCCGACCTACGTCGAGTACGGCGGCGCCGACCTCGGCGTGGTCGGCCGCGACGTGCTGATCGAGCACGGCGGGGCCGGCCTCTACCAGCCGCTGGACCTGCGCATCGCCACGTGCCGCATGAGCGTCGCGGTGCGCGACGACTTCGACTACGAGAACGCCGTCCGCCAGGGATCGCGCATCCGCGTCGCCACCAAGTACACCGGCATCGCGCGCCAGCATTTCGCCGACAAGGGCGTGCACGTCGACCTGATCAAGCTCTACGGCTCCATGGAGCTGGCGCCGCTGACCGGCCTGGCCGACGCCATCGTCGACCTGGTCTCCACCGGCAGCACGCTCAAGGCCAACCGGCTGGTCGAGGTGGAGCGGATCATGGACATCTCGTCGCGGCTGGTGGTGAACCAGGCGGCGCTCAAGCTCAAGCGCGATGCGCTCAAGCCGCTGATCGACGCCATCGCGTCGGCGGTCCCGTCGTCCGACGTCGCCGTCACCGCCTGATCGGGAGCCCGCCATGCTGAACCTTCGCACCCTGCGCACGGCCGACGCCGACTTCGACGCCCAGTTCCAGCGCGTGCTGCACTGGTCCGCCGAGACCGACGCGGCGATCGAATCACGCGTCGCCGAGATCCTGGCCGACGTCCGCGCGCGCGGCGATGCCGCGGTCCTCGACTACACGGCGCGCTTCGACGGCCTGCGGGCTGAATCGTTGCAGGCGCTGGAACTGACCCGCGGCGAGCTGAAGGCTGCCTTCGACGGCCTGCCCGCCGAGCAGGCGAGGGCGCTGACCCAGGCCGCCGAGCGTGTGCGCCGCTATCACGAACGCCAGAAGCAGGCCAACGGCGAGAGCTGGAGCTACCGCGACGAGGACGGCACCTTGCTCGGCCAGAAGGTGACGCCGCTGGATCGCGTCGGCATCTACGTGCCGGGCGGCAAGGCGGCGTATCCGTCGAGCGTGCTGATGAACGCGATCCCGGCGCAGGTCGCCGGCGTGGGCGAGATCATCATGGTCGTGCCCACGCCGGTGCGCGGCAGCGTGGCCACCGGCGGCACGGGCGGTGGCGGCTCCTCCGACAAGGGCGAGCGCAACGAGCTGGTGCTGGCGGCGGCCTACGTCGCGGGCGTGCACCGCGCGTTCACCATCGGCGGCGCGCAGGCGGTCGCGGCGCTGGCGTACGGCACCGCGACGGTGCCGCGGGTCGACAAGATCACCGGCCCCGGCAACGCCTATGTCGCCAGCGCCAAGAAGCATGTCTTCGGGCAGGTGGGCATCGACATGATCGCGGGCCCGAGCGAGATCCTGGTCCTGGCCGACGGCACCACGCCGCCGGACTGGGTCGCGATGGACCTGTTCAGCCAGGCCGAGCACGACGAGATGGCGCAGAGCATCCTCCTGTGCCCGGACGCCGGCTACATCGCCCAGGTGCGCGAGGCCATCGAGCGGCTGTTGCCGGGCATGCCGCGCCGGGACGTGATCCGCGCCTCGCTGGAAGGGCGGGGTGCGCTGATCCAGACGAAGTCCATGGAAGAGGCTTGCGAGATCAGCAACCGCATCGCCCCCGAGCACCTGGAGGTGTCCAGCAGCGAGCCGCACCGCTGGGAGCCGCTGTTGCGCCATGCCGGCGCCATCTTCCTGGGCGCGTACACCAGCGAGTCGCTGGGCGACTACTGCGCCGGTCCCAACCATGTGCTGCCCACGTCGGGCACGGCGCGTTTCTCGTCCCCGCTGGGCGTGTACGACTTCCAGAAGCGATCGAGCCTGATCGAGGTCAGCGAGGCGGGCGCGCAGGTCCTGGGCCCGATCGCCGCGACCCTGGCCTATGGCGAGGGGTTGCAGGCCCACGCGCAGGCGGCCGAGTTCCGCCTCAAGCGTTGACCCGCGCAAGGCCCCGGGTCGCCCTGATCCTGCTCCGTCCCAACCGACCGGTCCCCCACCTCACCACCAAGACAAGCTCCACGAAATCCACGTTGTTCCGCTGTTCGCCCGGTTGTGCGCAACGCTAGCATCGCCCGGCTTTCTCAATAACAAGGACGGCGAAGCATGAAACTCTCTGATCTGCGCGTCGGCGTACGCATTTCGCTCGGGTTCGCGGCGGTGCTGCTGGCCACCGTCATCGTGGGCGTGGTGGCGATCACCCGCATGCAGGTGATCGAGGACAACGTGGAGGAGATGGGCTCCGACTGGATCCCGTCGATCAACGCGGTCAATGCCTACCGGGGCCAGCTCAACGAGCTGCGCCGTGCCGAGATGGCGATGTGCCTCAAGGAGGTGGTCGTCGAGGTCGAGCAGGAGCAGGACCGCATCAAGACCCTGCGCGACAAGACCCTGCCGGCGCTGGCCAAGGCCTACGAGCCGCTGATCTCCTCGCCCGAGGAGGCCGCGCAGTGGAAGGAGGCGCAGGCGAAGTACGCCGTCTTCATCGCCCTGCAGGACAAGCTGATCGCCGCCCGCAAGGCCGGCAATCGCGGCGAGTACCAGTCCACCGTCAACAACGAGTCCGGCAAGGCCTTCGTCGACCTGGTCGAGACGATGCAGAAGCTGGTGGACATCAACACCGAAGGCGCGCGCGTCAGCGTGGAGGACGCGCGCAAGACCTTCAAGGCGGTGCTCGTCACGATGGCCGTCGTGATCCTCGCGGCGCTCGCGGCCGGCACCGCGCTGGCGGTGTACCTGACCCGCAGCACGGTGCGGCCGCTGACGCAGATGGTCGACGTCGCGCGGCGCGTGGCCGAGGGCAATCTGGCCGTCGAGGTGGACACCTCGCGCAACGACGAGCTGGGCCAGCTCGCCCAGGCCTTGGCGGCGATGAAGACGGCGCTGAACCAGTCGCTGGTGGCGGTGCGCACCAGCGCCGAGAGCATCGCCATGTCCAGCGGCGAGGTCGCGGCCGGCAGCAGCGATCTCTCCGCCCGCACCGAGCAGATGGCCTCCAGCCTGGAGGAAACCTCCGCGACGATGCAGGCCCTGACCGACACCGTGCGCCAGAACGCCGACGCGACGCGCCAGGCCAGCCAGCTCGCCGTCAGCGCCAGCGAGGTGGCGGACCGCGGTGGCGTCGTCGTCGCCGAGGTCGTCAACACGATGGACCAGATCAATGTGGCGTCCCGCAAGATCGCCGACATCATCGGCACCATCGACGGGATCGCCTTCCAGACCAACATCCTGGCGCTGAACGCGGCGGTCGAGGCGGCCCGCGCCGGCGAGCAGGGCCGCGGCTTCGCGGTCGTGGCCGGCGAGGTGCGCTCGCTGGCGCAGCGCAGCGCCGAGGCCGCGCGCGAGATCAAGGCGCTGATCGGCTCCTCCGTCGAACGCGTCGACACCGGCGCCCGTCTGGTTGGCAACGCCGGCAACACGATGCGCGAGATCGTCAGCGCCGTGCAGCGCGTGACCGACATCATTCAGGAGATCTCCTCCTCGACCCAGGAGCAGAGCACCAGCCTGATCGAAGTCGGCCAGGCGGTGCAGCGCCTGGACGAGGTGACCCAGCAGAACGCCGCGCTGGTCGAGGAATCGTCGGCCGCCTCGGAGTCGCTGCGCGAGCAGGCGGGCAGCCTGCGGCAGGTGGTGGCGCAGTTCCGGCTGCAGGACTGACCCGCCGTTGCCCTTCGGCCATGAGGTGAATCAGGACACGAAGTTCGTGCAACACGAACTTCGTGTTAGTCTGCGCCCCTCATGAAGAACGTGACCGTCACCATGGAAGACAGCGTCGCCGAGTGGGCGAGGCTGGAAGCGGCGCGGCGCAACACCAGCGTCTCGCGGCTCGTCGGCGAACTGCTCGCCGAGAAGATGCGCCATGACGACGCGTACGAGCGGGCCCTGCAGGACTGGCTGCACCGCGAGCGGACCTGGGCCTCGGACGGTGCGTCCTATCCCGGGCGGGAGATCCTGTGAAGCGGGCCGCCACCGCGTCGTCGGTCTCGCCCGGCGAACCCGCGGCCTCGATCGCGTCGATCACGCTGACCGCGCCGGTCTTCGTCGACACCTCCGTGCTGATCCTCAGCGAGGACGGCGCCGACCCCATCCGCCGCGAGCAGGTGATGCGCTGGCTCCGGCTGCTCTGGCAGCAACGGCTGGGCCGGGTGTCCAGCCAGGTGCTCAACGATTTCTACCGCGGCATCACCGCCCGCATCGCCCCGCCCATGCCCAACGGCGACGCGCGCGCCGAGGTGCGCCGTTACCAGCGCTGGGCGCCGTGGGCGATCGACCATGCGACGGTCGAGTCCGCCTGGTCGCTGGAGAGCCGCTTCGCGCTGCCCTATGCCGACGCGCTGATCGTCGCCGCCGCCAAGGCGCAGGGCTGCGAGACGCTGCTCAGCCTGACGCTGCCGCACGGCCAGCTGTACGACAGCATCGCCATCGTCGATCCGCTGCGCGCCTTGCCCGCGGGCGTCGACGGCGCGTCGGTCCCCGTTTCCTCCTCCCAGGCAGTCGCCCCATGAAAGCCGCCCTCGACCGTGCCCTGAACGTGCTGCGCGACGACGTCCGCGCGATGTCGCCCTACCAGGTGCACAGCGCCGCCGGCCTGATCAAGCTGGACTCGATGGAGAACCCCTACCGGCTCTCCGACGACCTGCAGCGCGCGCTGGGCGAGCGCCTGGGCCGTGTCGCGATCAACCGGTATCCGGCCGAGCGCACGCAGGAACTCGCCTGGGCGCTGGCGGCTCACACGAAGATGCCGGCCGGCAAGGCGCTGATGCTGGGCAACGGCTCGGACGAGCTGATCTCGCTGCTCGCGATGGCCGTCTGCAAGCCGGGCGAGACGGTGACGGTGCTGTCGCCGGTGCCGGGGTTCGTCATGTACGAGCTGTCGGCGAAGTACCAGCACCTGGACTTCGTCGGCGTGCCGCTGACCGCCGACTTCGAGCTCGACGAGGCCGCGATGCTCGCCGCCATCGAGCGGCACCAGCCCGCGATCGTCTATCTGGCCTATCCGAACAACCCGACCGCGAACCTCTGGGACGACGCCGTCATCGAACGCATCGTGGCCGCCGCGCCGGGGCTGGTCGTGATGGACGAGGCCTACCAGCCCTTCGCCGAGCGCGACGCCATGGGCCTGATGGCACGCCATCCGCAGGTGCTGGTCATGCGCACGATGAGCAAGTTCGGCCTGGCCGGCGTGCGCATCGGCTACCTGATGGGCAATGCCGAGCTGATCCAGCACATCGACAAGCTGCGTCCGCCGTACAACGTCAGCGTGCTGAACGCCGAGGCCGGTCTCTTCGCGCTTGAGCACGCCGAGGTCTACGATCGCCAGGCCGCCGAGCTGCGCGCCGAGCGGGAACGCCTGCAGGCGGCATTGGCTTCGCTGCCGGACGTGCACGCTTATCCCAGCCAGGGCAACATGATCCTGGTGCGCGTGCCCGACGCCAATGCGCTGCACGCCGGCATGAAGGCGCGCGGCGTGCTGGTGAAGAATGTCTCCGGCATGCATCCGCTGCTGGCGCGCTGTCTGCGCCTGACGGTGGGCACGCCGCAGGAGAACGCGGCGATGGTCGCGGCGCTGCGCGCGTCGCTGGCCGAGGCCGGCGCCCGCTGAAGATTGACGATTGAAGAACCATCCACCGATCCCGTCCCTGGAATCCCCATGAGCTCCGAACGCATCGCCGAAGTCCGCCGCGACACCAAGGAAACGCAGATCCGCGTGCGCGTCAACCTGGACGGCACCGGCCAGTCGACGCTGAACACCGGCATCGGCTTCTTCGACCACATGCTCGACCAGATCGCCCGCCACGGCCTGATCGACCTGGACATCGAGGCCAAGGGCGACCTGCACATCGACGGCCACCACACCGTCGAGGACGTCGGGATCACGCTGGGCATGGCCGTCGCGCAGGCGATCGGCGACAAGAAGGGCATCACCCGCTACGGCCACAGCTATGTGCCGCTGGACGAGGCGCTGTCGCGCGTCGTCGTCGACTTCTCGGGGCGGCCGGGGCTGGCGATGGACGTGCGCTTCACCGCCGGATCGGTCGGCGCCTTCGACACGCAGCTGGCGTTCGAGTTCTTCCAGGGCTTCGTCAACCACGCCCTGGTGTCGCTGCACGTGGACAACCTGAAGGGCCACAACGCGCATCACCAGTGCGAGACGATCTTCAAGGCCTTCGGCCGCGCGCTGCGCATGGCGATGACGCCGGACCCGCGGTCGGCGGGGGTGATCCCGTCGACGAAGGGCACGCTGTGACGACCGCCGGCGTGGCCGGCGCGCGCACCGTCGCCGTCGTCGACTACGGCATGGGCAACCTGCGTTCGGTGTCGCAGGCAGTGTTGCACGCCGCGCGGGACCAGGGCGTGCAGGTGGTGATCACGTCGCGGCCCGAGGAGGTCCACGCCGCCGAGCGCATCGTGCTGCCCGGCCAGGGCGCGATGCGCGACTGCATGCGCGAGCTCGCCGACAGCGGGCTGAAGGAAGCGGTGCTCGACGCCGCCGCGCGCAAGCCGCTGATGGGCGTGTGCGTGGGCATGCAGATGCTGCTGGACCACAGCGAGGAGCAGGACACGCCAGGCCTGGGCCTGATCCCGGGTCAGGTGCGCCGCTTCCGGCTCGAAGGGCGGACGCAGCCGGACGGCAGCCGTTACAAGGTGCCGCAGATGGGCTGGAACCGCGTGCGCCAGATGCGCGCGCACCCAGTCTGGGGCGAGGTGCCGGACGAGAGCTGGTTCTACTTCGTCCACAGCTTCTACGCCGCCCCGTCGGACGCGCGCGACAGCGTCGGCGAAAGCGACTACGGAGCGCGCTTTACCTGCGCCGTGGCGCGGGATAACATTTTTGCCACCCAATTCCATCCTGAGAAAAGTGCCGCGTCCGGGCTCGCCCTGTACCGCAACTTCCTGCACTGGAAGCCGTGAAGCCCGCGTGATCCGGCTTCGCGCTTTCTCGTGGTCCGCCCCTTCCTCCACCCCTCAGCTTCCTCGGCCATGCTGCTGATTCCCGCGATCGACCTCAAAGACGGCAAGTGCGTCCGCCTCAAGCAAGGCGACATGAACGACTCCACCACCTTCGGCGAGGATCCCGCCGAGATGGCCCGAAGATGGGTCGACGCGGGCGCGCGCCGTCTGCATCTGGTGGACCTGAACGGCGCCTTCGCCGGCAAGCCGGTCAACGAGGCCGCCATCAAGGCGATCCTCAAGGAAGTCGGCGATGACATCCCGGTGCAACTGGGCGGGGGCATCCGCGACCTGGACACCATCGAGCGCTACCTGGACGACGGCCTGTCCTACGTGATCATCGGCACGGCGGCGGTCAAGAACCCGGGCTTCCTGAAGGACGCCGCCTCGGCCTTCGGCGGCCACATCATCGTGGGCCTGGACGCGAAGGACGGCAAGGTCGCCACCGACGGCTGGAGCAAGCTGACCGGCCATGAGGTGGTCGACCTCGCGAAGAAGTTCGAGGACTACGGCATCGAGGGCGTCATCTACACCGACATCGGTCGCGACGGCATGCTGACCGGCATCAACATCGAGGCCACGGTGAAGCTGGCGCAGGCGCTGACGATCCCGGTGATCGCCTCGGGCGGCCTGTCCAACCTGAAGGACATCGAGGCGCTGTGCGCCGTGCAGTCCGAAGGTGTCGAGGGCGTGATCTGCGGCCGCGCGATCTACACCGGCGACCTCGATTTCGCCGCCGCGCAGCGCCGCGCGGACGAGATCGACGAGCTCGACAGGGCCTGACGGGTGCTCGCCAAACGCATCATTCCCTGCCTGGACGTGACCGGTGGTCGCGTCGTCAAGGGCGTCAACTTCCTTGAGCTGCGGGATGCCGGCGATCCGGTGGAGATCGCCGCGCGCTACAACGAGCAGGGCGCCGACGAGCTGACCTTCCTCGACATCACCGCCACCAGCGACGGCCGCGACCTGATCCTGCCCATCATCGAGCAGGTGGCGTCGCAGGTCTTCATCCCGCTGACGGTCGGCGGTGGCGTGCGGTCGGTCGCCGACGTGCGCCGGCTGCTGAACGCGGGCGCCGACAAGGTCAGCTTCAACTCCGCCGCGGTGGCCGAGCCCGAGCTGATCCGCGCCGCGTCGGACAAGTACGGCGCGCAATGCATCGTCGTGGCGATCGACGCCAAGCGCCGCGCCGACGGCGCCGGCTGGGACGTCTACACGCACGGCGGCCGCAAGAACACGGGCCTGGACGCGGTCGAGTGGGCCACGCGGATGGCGCGTTTCGGCGCCGGCGAGATCCTGCTGACCAGCATGGACCGTGACGGCACGAGGAGCGGCTTCGACCTGGCGCTGACGCGTGCGGTCGCGGACGCGGTGAGCGTGCCGGTGATCGCCTCGGGCGGTGTCGGCGCCTTGCAGGACCTGGCCGACGGCATCACGAAGGGCGGCGCCGACGCGGTGCTGGCCGCGAGCATCTTCCATTTCGGCGAGCACACCGTCGGTGACGCCAAGGCGTTGATGGCGGCGCAAGGCATTCCGGTCCGCCAATGAGTTCGTCCACCGAGGGTCGCAAGGGGCGAAGCAAGTCCACGGCGCCGGACTTCGGCGGCGAACGCGTGCGCCGCGGTGCGCGGCCCGGCCCCCGCGTCACGGTGGGCGAGGGCGCCATCAAGCCGCGCCCACGCGAGGCCGGGCCGGGCGAGGTCCGCATCGTCGGCGGCGTCTGGAAGCGCTCCAAACTGCCGGTCCCGTACAGCCCGGGTCTGCGTCCGACGCCGGACCGCGTGCGCGAGACCGTCTTCAACTGGCTCGGCCAGGACCTGAGCGGCTGGCGTGTGCTGGATGCGTTCGCCGGCAGCGGGGCCTTGGGTTTCGAGGCCGCGTCGCGCGGTGCCGGGCAGGTCACGCTGCTGGAGCGCGACGGCGCGCTGGCGTCCGCGCTGCGGGCCAACCTGAAGCGCCTGGACAAGGACGGCACGGTCCCGATGCGGATCGAGAACGCCGATGCGTTGGTCTGGCTGCGGCGCGCGGCGCCGGGCTCGTTCGATCTGGTGTTCCTGGACCCGCCGTTCGCGCAGGACCTGTTCATCGATGCCTTGAAGGCGGCGGCGCCGCTGCTGGCGCCGGGCGGCCTGATCTATCTGGAGTCGCCGGAGGCGGTGGTGCCGCCGGCGGAGCTCGGCTTGACCGTCTGGAAGGAAGGGCGGGCCGGGGCGGTGCACTACCGCCTGCTGCGGCGGGACGGATAATTCGCGCCCATGACTTCGCAGACCTTGCTGACGGCCGTCTATCCCGGCACGTTCGACCCGATGACGCTGGGCCACGAGGACCTGGTGCGCCGCGCCAGCCGCCTCTTCGAGCGCCTGGTGCTGGCGGTCGCGGCAGGGCATCACAAGAAAACCATGTTCAGCGTCGACGAGCGCCTGGACATGGCGCGCCAGTTGGTCGCGGCCTATCCCAACGTCGAGGTCATCGCCTTCCGCGGGCTGCTGCGCGACTTCGTGCTGGCGCACGACGGCAAGGTCGTGGTGCGCGGGCTGCGGGCGGTGTCCGACTTCGAGTACGAATTCCAGATGGCGGGCATGAACCGGCAGCTGATGCCGGAGGTCGAGACGGTCTTCCTGACGCCGTCGGACCATTACCAGTTCATCTCCTCGACGTTCGTGCGGGAGATTGCCAGCCTTGGCGGCGAGGTCTCCAAGTTCGTGTCACCCTTGGTGCGTGAACGGCTGGAAGAGCGGATCGCTCGGGGCCGGGAGGAGCAGTAAGGATGGCGTTGATGATCACGGACACGAGAGGCGGAAACCGGCAAGGCATGCCTTGCCCCGCCGAGCGCGGCAAGCGCTTGCCGTATTCGTCCGTCGTGGAGGTCGCGCGGTATGGCGTTGATGATCACGGACACGAGAGGCGGAAGCAGGCGAGGCATGCCTTGCCCCGCCGAGCGCGGCGAGCGCTTGCAAGCGCTTGCCGTATTCGTCCGTCGTGGAGGGCGCGCGGTATGGCGTTGATGATCACGGACACGAGAGGCGGAAGCAGGCAAGGCATGCCTTGCCCCGCCGAGCGCGGCGAGCGCTTGCAAGCGCTTGCCGTATTCGTCCGTCGTGGAGGGCGCGCGGTATGGCGTTGATGATCACGGACACGAGAGGCGGAAGCAGGCAAGGCATGCCTTGCCCCGCCGAGCGCGGCGAGCGCTTGCAAGCGCTTGCCGTATTCGTCCGTCGTGGAGGGCGCGCGGTATGGCGTTGATGATCACGGACGAATGCATCAATTGCGACGTGTGCGAGCCGGAGTGCCCCAACCACGCCATCTCCATGGGCGAGGAGTACTACCAGATCGAGCCGAGCAAGTGCACGGAATGCGTCGGCCATTTCGACGAGCCGCAATGCGCGATGTTGTGCCCGGTGGCCTGCATCCCGGTCAATCCGGCGCATGTGGAGACGCGCGAGACGCTGATGCAGAAATACGTGCGGCTGACGCAGACAGCAGCTTGAGCCGGTGGCCCTACATGGATGGGCAATTGAAGCGCTGAACGCCTCGGCGCACCATTCACTTCTTCGGATCTGCGCTCAGGGCGCGTCTTGAGACGCGGCGCATCCGGGGGCTGATCCGGGGCGGTCTTTCAGGCGGCGCAGGTCTGCGCGGCATCGCGACCACGATCGGTCCCGTCTTCCGGGAAGGACGTTGCGGCGATGGCTGATATCAATGATGTGGCGGACTATCTGATCGTCAAGATGGACGAGGGCGGTGCGCCCCCCAGCATTCACAAGCTCAACAAGTTGCTCTACTACGTGCAAGGCTGGTGTCTGGCCGTGCACGATCGCCCGATGTTCGACGCCAGATTCCAGGCCTGGGTACACGGGCCGATCAACACGGACGTATTCGACCGGTTCACGGCCTGGGACCGATGTCTCTACAGCATCGTGGCGCGGGAAGACGTACGGGAAGGTTTTGCGTTCGACGCGCTTGCCGACGTGGATCGTCGGCTGGTGGATGACGTGCTGGAAAGCTATGGCATGTACTCGGGCACCGATCTGCAAGACATGACGCGCGCCGAGCCTGCCTGGATCAAGGCACGAGGCAAGTTGCCGCGTGCCGCGCGCTGTGACGTGGAGCTGGACGAGACGCTCATGCGGGACTATTTCCGAGGCCGAAGGGAGCAGCGAGCATGAAGGCCGCGCGCCCACTGCAACGTGGCGGGAAGGGCAGCTCGACGAGGGACGTCGTTTCGGGGCACGGCGCTCAAGGCCGCGCGGTCCGGACGTTTCCTCCCAGCGCGGAGCATCCAATCAACAGGCGCTGGTCTTTCGGTCTGCGTTTCTTTCGAGAGATCAAGAATTTCGGGCTCGACAGTGCCCTCGTGGATCGGCGATGGACAGTCTCCTTGCTCTATCGGCTTCACGAGCTATCGAGCTTGCGTGTGACTGAAGTGACGGAGAACCCCGCCATCCGCGAGGGAACGCTTCGTTTGCATCCGATCGATTGGGGCGGGAAACATGTACCGATCAAGCTGGACGATCTCGACTGGATCGACGAGGTCTACCGGGGGCGGGAGTTCCCCATCGTGCAAATCGCGGTCTCCAAAGCAGAGGGGCGCTTCGTCGGCTTCCACGACGAGGACGGCATCTTCCAGATCGTCCTTCTGGACCCCCTCCACAACGCCCAACCCAGCAAGTACAACGACTACAAGGTCCGCCTGTCCAAGCCCCTGGGTTGCGAGGTGACCGCGCTGCGGTACGAGGTATCGCAGGTGATGGCGAAGAGCCGGGCGCGTGGCTGCGGCTGCGACGCGGATCTGACGGCGGCGCTTCGATGGCGGCGCGATCAACGAGGAGCGGCGCTGGTGATGCCTGTCGTGGACGGCACCGAGATCGACGACGCCGATCAACTGATCGCCGAAGGCCGCGTCGCCAGCTACCGGGACATCTTCGCCGTCGGCCTGATCGCCGTGCTCGAACGGCGCCTCGACAGCTGATCGCTCACAACTCCCAGCGCTCGCCATAGGCCGGCGGCCTGGGCCATCGATGTGCCTCGGGGACTTCCTCGGGTCGCTCATGCGCCCAGCGACGCGCGAGCATCCAACCACCGTGGCTCACCACGAGCGCCCCGCCCGACCACGACGACGCCCGCGCCATCAGCGCCGTCAGCGGCTCGCCACCCTCCGGCGCGAAACCCGCGAACTGCCGCACCCAGTCGTCGATCTGCTGCTTGGGAATCTCTGCCCAGGCGCGCCCATCCCAGGCCCCGAAGTCGATCTCCGACAGCGCCGCATCGATGTGATGCCGCCATCCCCACCGCTTCAGCCATCGCCCCACGTCCGCGCAGCGACGCAGCGGCGACGTCCAGACCTCCTGCACCAGCCGATGCCGCCTCGCATGCGCCTGGATACGGCGAGCGAGCCGTTTGGCGCGCCGCCGGTCCACCAGCAGGTCGCAGCGCGCGCCCACGCACAGACCGTTCGCGCCATCAGGCCGGGGATGACGCCAGACGGTGATCGCGCTCATGCCAGCGGGAACAGCGGCGCGAGGCCGAGAAACGCCAGCAGCGCCGCCAGCTCCACGATCTGTTGCGTCGCGCCCAGTGTGTCGCCCGTATAGCCCTGCAGGCGGCGATCGAGCATCGATTGCATGTAGAAGGTCAGCGCCGCCGACGCCACCACCGCGCCCAGCAGCAGCGGCACGTTCTCCGGCATCAGCCACGCGGCGACGATCGACGCCAGCACCACCAGCCCCAGGGCGACCGCCAGGCCGGGGCCGTCGATCCGCATCGCCATCGGCTTGGCCTTGGCGTGCTCCACATCGCCCGCGTAGGGCAGGGCCTGCAGCAGCCAGACCGGGGCCGCGCGCGACGTCACGTGGGCCCACACCGTCGCCATCACGGCCAGCGTCGGGTCGCTGTCCATCAGCCCCAGCAGCACGGTCGCCTTCAGGCCCAGCACCAGGATCAGGCCCAGCGCGCCGTAGCTGCCGATGCGCGAGTCCTTCATGATCGCGAGCGACTTCTCCCGCGTCACCGATCCACCCAGGCCGTCACAGCTGTCGGCCAGCCCGTCCTCGTGGAAGCCGCCGGTCAGCCAGACGCTGGCCGCCATCGCCAGGCCGACCGCGACCGTCGCGGGAAAGACCAGCGCGGCCGTCCACAGCACCAGCGCCGAGAACCCGCCCACCACCGCGCCGACCAGCGGGAAGTAGCGCGCGCATTGCTGCAGCCACTCGGGCTGGTAACCGACCCAGCGCGGCACCGGCACGCGGGTGAAGAACTGCAGGGCGATGAAGAACAGGCGGACTTGATGCATGGACGGCGGCCGTCGATCGCGCGAACGGCGATCCACGGCTCGTGAACGGACGACGAGGCGGCAACGACGGCCGCGATGATACGGGCGCCGTCCCGGCCCGACGTTCGGGCCGCGTCAAGCCGTCTCGGGCCTCGCCACGCCTCGCCACGCCATGCCGTGCCGTGCTGTGCATCAAGCTGCGTCAGGCAAGGTCACGTCACGTCACGTCACGCCGCGCGGTCGCGCGCCAGCAGCCCCTCGTAGGCGATCGCGACGTTGGCGCAGAAGATGTCCAGCAGCTCGCGGCCCTCGTCGTCGATGGGGTCGGACAGCACCATGTACAGCAGGCTCTCGTTGCCCGAATGGGTGCGGTAGTAGCCGATGAAGCGACCGTCCTCGAAGCGGCTCTCGCGCACCAGCAGCGCCTGGTCCAGCGCATCGCGCACGTCGGGCGGCAGATCGGAGACCTCGTTCTCGTCCAGCAGGCCCTGGAACTCCGACGTCGCCGCCAGCACCTTCAGCCGGCCCTCGGCATGCGAGGCCGCGTAGGCCGACATGCGGCTGGCGCAGAGCCCCTGCGCGTCGTGGCCCAGCAGGTGGGCGACCTGGTCCAGCAGCGCGGACGCGAAGTTCCGCAGGTTGCTGGAGTCGTGGATCATCGTGATCGCGTCGATCGAGCGGCGCAGCGCCAGGCGCGACTGCGACAGCAGCACGATGTCCCGGTAGGAGCGCAGCGCCGAGTAGAAGACGGTGATCAGCTTGCGCTTGGTCAGCTCCGTCTTTTCCTTGTAGTCGTTGATGTCGTAGGTCTTGATGACGTGCTCTTCCGGCGCCTGGCCCGGCTGGCCGGTGCGCAGCACGATGCGGACATGCTTGTTGCCGAGTTCCTCGCGGATGAAGCGGGCCACATCCAGTCCGGCGTGCTCGGACTCCATCACGACATCGAGCAGGATCAGCGCGATGTCGTCGCGGCCGCGCAGGATGTCGCGGGCCTCGGTGCCGCTGTAGGCGCTGAGGAACTGCAGCTTGCGACCGGCGAATTCGAAGTCCGCCATCACCAGCTGCGTGACCTGATGCACCGCCGGGTCGTCGTCGACGACCATCACCACCCAAGGATCGAGCGTCCGCGCGCGGGCTTTGTCTCCCGCCTCCGGCAGTTCGTCGGCGAACACCATGTCGGTCATCGGATCCTCCCCGGATCGTTCTTATCGATGCGGACCATTATCAGCAGCCGCCATGACAGGTAAATCCGGAGATGCGCGGCCACGGGGCGGCGGGATGTGGACTTCGCACGATCGACCCCGTTGAATCGTCCGTCGATGGTCATCGAGGTGCGTCGGAAGGATATCGAGGAGCGTCCTTGCCGTGAGGCAGGGGGCATCGGCCGGTGGGAGGCGGCGGGGCCCGAACGCAATTCGGGACTCAGGGAGAGAAGGCCCCGCCGTCTCCCTCCGACGTGCTCGGCGGCGTCAGGGCAGCCGAGACCCCGACCCACATCCCTTCCGCGCCCGCTTCGCCTCGTACATCCGCATGTCCGCGCACTCCATCAACGCGGTGGCGTCGCGCCAATCTTCCGGGCAGCGCGCGGTGCCGAGGCTGGCGCATAGCGGCAGCGTGCGATCGGCATAGGTGAACGGGCCCTCGATGGCGGCGTGGATGCGTTCCAGCGTCGCCTCCAGCGTGGTCGCCGAACCCGTGCGTGTCAGCAGCACCGCGAACTCGTCGCCGCCCAGTCGCGCGACGGTATCGGACTCGCGCGTCGCCGCCGCGAGCCGGCGGCTGAACTCGATGATGGCGGCGTCGCCGGCGGCGTGGCCGAGCGTGTCGTTGATGTGCTTGAGCCCGTCCATGTCCAGCAGCAACACCGCGATCGGCGGATCGCCGCGCTCGACCTCGGCGGTCGCGTGGCGCAGCCGGTCCATGAAGAGCGAGCGGTTGGCCAGGCCGGTCATGTCGTCGTGGGTGGCGCGGTGGAAGAGATCGTCGCGGCCGTAACGTGTCGCCCAGTACATCGCCGCGCCCAGCACCTTGGACATCAGCGACAGCACCTCCTCCTCCGGCCTGCCGAAGCGCGCCGGGCTGGCGGAGAACGCCTTCAGCACGCCCACCGGCGTGCCCTGGTGCAGCAGCGGCAGCACGATCATCGAGCGCAGCCCGACGCGCCGGCAGGCGGCCTGATCGACGCGGTCGTCGGTCTCGGTGTCGTCGCAGATCAGGGGCAAGGCCTGGCGCAGGCAGGCGCCCGACAGGCTGCCCTCGCGCCGCACGCGCACGCCCAGTTGATGCGAGGCCGCGCCGGAAACGGCGCGGTAGACCAGATCGTCGCCCTCGGCCAGCTCGATGGCGGCGCCGTCCGCGGCCACCAGCTCCAGCGTGCCGTGGACCGACAGCGACATCACGCCGGCCAGGTCCAGCCCCAACTGGGCGACCTGGCTGTGGATCTCGATGATGCGGAGTAGCGCTTCCCGGCTCGGCATGGACCGCTCCGATGACACTGGCTCCCTGATCCTCGCCGGCCTGCATCGCATGCGCACTGCCGTGCGTCGTTGCGCGATACCGCCTGCCGGCGTGCCGCCAGTCTAGACCTGGCGCCGGCGTGTCCTACCCCCCGTTCCAGTGACGTCACCACGGGTGGATCGGGATTTTCGAGATTTCGGGCATGTCTTTACGCAGCGGATACGCAGGGTGAGCAGAATCGCGCTCCATGTCTGAAAACAAAACCTCCCCCGCGCCGTCGGCGCCTCCCGGCGCGCAGCCGGGCACGGCCGCCGCGATGCAGCCGTTCACGCCGTATCAGCGGCTGGCCGCCGGCCTCATGGCGCTGCTGCAATTCACCGTGGTGCTGGACTTCATGATCATGTCGCCGCTGGGCGTCATGATCATGCCGGCGCTGCAGATGAGCTCCGGCGAGTTCGGCACCGCCGTCTCCGCCTACGCGTTCAGCGCCGGCATCGCCGGGCTGCTGACGGCCGGCTTCGCCGACCGCTTCGACCGCAAGCGGCTGCTGCTGTTCTTCTTCGGCGGCTTCCTGCTGGGCACCTTGTGGTGCGGCCTGGCGACCAGCTTCCCGTCGCTGCTCGCGGCCCGCATCGTGACCGGCCTGTTCGGCGGCGTCATCGGCTCGGTGATCATGGCGATCACGGCCGACTTGTTCCCGCCCGCGCAGCGCGGCCGGGTGATGGGCCTGCTGCAAGGCGGCTTCGCCGCCAGCCAGGTGCTGGGCCTGCCGTTCTCGATCTACATCGCGTCGCGTTTCGACTGGCACGCGCCGTTCATCGCGATCGTGCTGTTCGGCCTGGTGGCGGCGGTGGTGATCGCCGTCAAGCTGAAACCGGTGAACGCCCACCTCGGCGCGCGCGGCACCGGCCAGCACAGCGCCGCCCGCCATCTGCTGCAGACCGTGCGCGTGTCGCGTCAGCAACTGGCCTTCGCGCTGACCGCGCTGCTGACCACGGGCGGCTTCATGCTGATGCCGTTCGCCAGCGCGTTCGTCGTTCACAACGTGGGCATCCCGCTGGACCACCTGCCGGTGATCTACCTGGTGACGGGCATCTGCACGCTGGTGTTCTCGCCGTTGATCGGGCGCGTGGCCGACCGCGTTGGCGCGATGCCGGTGTTCTACGTCGGCTGCGCGATCACGATCGCCACGGTGGCGTTCTACACGCACCTGGGGCCGTCGCCGCTGTGGGTGCTGATCGCGGTGAACGTGGTGATGTTCGTGGGCATCTTCTCGCGCATGATCCCGGCGCAGGTGACGCTCGCCGGCGTGCCCGCGCCGGAGCAGCGCGGCTCGTTCAACGCCATCAACTCGGCGCTGCAGCAACTGGCCGGCGGCCTGGCCTCGCTGGTGGCGGGCCACATCGTGCACATCGGCCCGGACGGCCACGTGAACGACTTCCCGCTGGTGGGCTACGTCGTCATCGGCTCGACCCTGATCGCGGCGCTGCTGATGCGCGCGCTGGTGCGCGGCGCGCCGGCCGTCGCTGCTACAGCTGCACCCGCGAGCCCAGCTCGATGACGCAGTTGTCCGGCAGCCGGAAGTAGTCGGCGGCGCTGCTGCCGTTGCGCGCCATGGCGGCGAACAGCTGCCGGCGCCACCGCGCCATGCCGGACGTGCTGCCCTTCGTCGCGGGGACCACCACCTCGCGGCTCAGGAAGTAGGACGCGAGGAAAGGATCGAACTGCAGATCGTGCCGCGCGCAGCGGCCCAGCGCCGACGGGATGTTGGGCTCGTCCTTGAAGCCGTAGCGGATCAGCACGCGCCAGAAGCCGGCCGGCAGCGCTTCCACCGTCAGTTGCTGGTCCTCGGGCACGTAGGGCACCTCGTCGAAGCGCACCGTCACCAGCACGTTGCGCGCGTGCAGCATCTGGTAGTGCTTGAGGTTGTGCAGCAGCGCCGGCGGCACCACGTCGGGCTGCGACACCGGATAGATCGCGATGCGCTCCGGCCGCGGGGCGCCGACGTCCTGCGCCAGCGCTTCCAGGAAGGGCCGCAGCGGTGGGTCGTCGCCCATCACGTGGGCGTTGAGCAGTTCCTTGCCGCGGCGCCACGTCGCCATCACCATGAACAGCGCCAGTCCCAGCGCCAGCGGGAACCAGCCGCCCTGCATCACCTTCAGCGAGCAGGACGCCACCAGCACCGCGTCCACCACCAGGAAGCCGGCCGTGACGCCCCAGGCCACCGGCGCCGGGAAGCGCCAGGCATGGCGCACCACGAAGAAGGTCAGCACGGTGGTGATCAGCATCGTGATCGTCACCGCGATGCCGTACGCCGAGGCCAGCGCCGACGAGCTCTCGAAGCCCAGCACCGCCAGCAGCACCGCCACCAGCAGCGTCCAGTTGATGGCGGGCAGGTAGACCTGCCCCATCGCGTGCGCGGAGGTGTAGACCACCCGCATGCGCGGCAGCAGGCCGAGCTGGATGGCCTCCTTCGTCAGCGAGAACGCGCCGGAGATCACCGCCTGGGACGCGATCACCGACGCCAGCGTGGCCAGCACCACCACCGGCAGCAGCAGCGCGGGCGGGAAGAGGCGAAAGAAGGGGTTGTCCAGGGCCGACGGATCGCGGATCAGCAGCGCGCCCTGGCCGGCGTAGTTCAGCGCCAGCATCGGCAGCACCAGCACGGTCCAGGCGAGCCGGATCGGCCGCTTGCCGAAGTGGCCCAGGTCCGCGTAGAGCGCCTCGGCGCCGGTCAACGCCAGCACCAGCGCGCCGACGACCAGCAGCAGCGACGCACCGCGATCGCGCAGGAAGGCCAGTCCGCGCAGCGGATCGAGCGCCTGCAGCACCTCCGGCGTCATCGCGATCTGATGCACGCCCGCGATGCCCAGCACGGCGAACCACACCAGCATCACCGGCCCGAAGAGCACGCCCACCGCCGCCGAGCCGCGGCGCTGGATCAGGAACAGGCCTGTCAGCACGGTCACCGAGATCGGCAGCACGAAGGGCTTGAGCGTCGGCGTGACGATTTCCAACCCCTCGACCGCGCCCATCACCGAGATGGCCGGCGTGATGACGCTGTCGCCATAGAACAGCGCCGCGCCGCACACGCCCACCAGCAGCAGCACGCGTCGCCGCGCCGGCGTGTGCCCGGCGGCGCGCACGGCCAGGGCGGTGAGCGCCATGATGCCGCCCTCGCCGCGGTTGTCCGCGCGCAGGATCAGGACGACGTACTTGAGCGTCACCACCAGCATCAGCGCCCAGAAGATCGCCGACACCGCGCCGATCACGTCGGTCGGTTGCAGCGTCACGCCGTTGGCCGGATTGAGCACCTCCCGCATCGTGTAGAGCGGGCTGGTGCCGATGTCGCCATAGACCACGCCCAGCGCGCCCAGCGCCAGCGCGGCGAGGCCCTGACGGGGGCCGTGGGGCGCCTGCGGCGACGACGGTTCCGGAGAAGCGGCGGTGGGCACCATGCGACGGACGCCGAAGGCGTGAAATGAGGGCCGTCTGACTATCGCACGGGCCGATGACGGGCACGTCGGTCACGAGTCGGGAACATCGCTCTTCTAGAATCTAGGGTTTTCACGGATCCTGAGCATGACCTCCTTCTCGACCCGGCGCCTCGGCGGCGCCTTCGCCCTGGCCGCCGCGAGCCTGGCGAGCGTCCCGACCCTGTGCCTCGCGGCCAACCCGGCCAACCCGGCCGTCCCGGCGACCCCCGCGGCGCTCGCCGCCGGCCCCGCCATCGACACCCTGGCCCGCATCCGCGAGACGCGCGCGATCACGCTGGGCGTGCGCGAGGCCGCGCGGCCGTTCTCGTTCGTGAACGAGCAGAAGCAGGGCATGGGTTACTCGGTCGACCTGTGCCTGGCGGCAGTCGAGGAGATCAAGCGCGAGCTCAAGCTGCCCGAACTCAAGGTCCACTACGCCGTCGTCACCGGCGCGGACCGCATCCCCAAGCTGCAGAAGGGCGAGATCGACCTGGAGTGCGGCTCCACCACCAACACCCGGGCGCGGCAGGAGCAGGTCGACTTCAGCTACACCATCTTCGTCGCCGGCATGCGGGTGCTGCTGCCCGCGGGCACGAAGGTCGAGTCCATCAAGGACCTGGACGGCATGACCATCGCGCTGACCAAGGGCACGACCTCGGAGAAGCTGTTCACGCAGTTGCAGAACTCCGGCGAGGCCCGGATGCAGCTGGTGCAGTACCCCGGCAACAACGAGGCCTTCAAGGCGCTGCGCGAGGGCAAGGCACGCGCGTTCGCGCAGGACGACGCGCTGCTGTTGGGCCTGGCCTCCCGGGACAAGGCGCTGGACAGCGTGAGCCTGGGCGCCATGGCGTTCTCGGTCGAACCCTACGGGATCATGATGCGCAAGGGCGACGCCAAGCTCGGTGCCGCCGTCGACCGCGCGCTGGGCCGCCTCTTCGCCGGCGCCGAGATCCAGCAGCTCTACGGCAAGTGGTTCCAGACCGAGGCCCTGACCATCCCGATGAACCGCCTCACCCGCGACGGTTTCAAGCGCCCCAACAAGGAAGCCGGCGTGGCGATGCTGCTGGGGTACTCGATCTGAGGCGACCGCCGCTGGTGGACCCGCCCGCGCCCTGAGGCGCGCGGCGGGGCGTCGGCGCCCCCGGGGCTTCCGGCTCGTGTCACCGTGCGGCCAAACGGCTGAACGGCTGAACGGCCAAGCAGCCAAGCAGCCAAGCAGCCAAGCAGCCGCCTGCGAGACGACCTCGGGACGGACCTGCGCTCAGCCGGAGCGCGGTCGCGTCGGGGGGCCGGGCGCGCGGTCGAGCGCCCGTGAGGCCCGGGCGCAGTCCCGGATGATCAGATCCATCAGCAACCCGGCCTGCGTGGCGTGGGTCCAGTCGCCGCTCTTGAGCAGCGTGCCGACGTGCACCGGCGGCTCGACGCGCCGGTCGACCAGCACCACGTCGTAGGTGCGGGTCTCCGCGTCGAAGACGACCTGCGCATCCATCGTCCGCGTCAGGCGCGTGACGGCCGCGGCGGGCGGCCCGCTGCTCTTGCCGCGCTGGCGCACCTCCAGCCGGCAATCGTCGTGCAGCGTGTAGCTCCAGCGCCCGCTGCCGTCGCCGCCGCGGGACTCCTGCGCGACGACGTTGAGCTCCGCCACGCGTTCGGTGTTGTTCATGTCGAAGGGGCTGACGATGGGGCGGTCCTCGCCGGGGTAGCCCTCGGAGCAGCCGGCCAGCAGCGCCGCCAGGCCGACCGACGCGGCGAGCGCGACCGCGGTGGCCAGCCGCGCCGCCCGCGCCCCCGAGGCGCCGGGGACGGCGGCGGCGCCCCGCCCGACGGCATCGGCCGGCCCGGTCACCGCGGCGGGACCGACCCCATCGACCGCAGGCGCGTCACCGCGCCGGACATCAGAGCGCGGGCGCATCGGCGTTCTCCTCCAGGCGCGTGGCCAGCACCTTGTCGATGGTCTTGCCGTCCATGTCCACGATCTCGAAGCGCCAGCCTTCCCAGTCGACGGCGTCGGCCTCGCGCGGCAGGCGGCCGGTGAGCAGCATCATCATGCCGCTGAGGGTGTGATACCGGCCGCGTTCTTCCTCGGGCACGGCGTCCAGGGCGAGGCTGTCCTTGAGCTCGGGCACGGGGATGTGGCCGTCGAGCAGCCACGAGCCGTCGGCGCGGCGCACCGCCCAGGCGGAGGCGGGGTCGCGCGGCTGGAACTCGCCGGTGATCGCCTCGACCAGGTCGTGCAGCGTGACCAGGCCCTGCACCTCGCCGTACTCGTCGATGACGAAGGCCATGTGCACGTCGGACGAGCGGAAGTTGGCCAGCAGCTCCATGCCGGTGATCGTCTCCGGCACGTACAGCGGCGCCGCGAGGCGCTCGTCCAGCCGCGGCTGGCGGCTGCGCAGCATCTCGGACAGCAACTGGCGCGCGTTGACCACGCCGACGATGTCGTGCAGTCCGCCGCGCACGACCGGGAACAGCGCGTGATCACAGGCCTCGATGCGGGCGAGGGTCTGCTCCATCGGCGCGTTCAGGTCCAGGCACACGACGTCGCCGCGCGGCACCATCAGGGAAGCGATCTGGCGGTCGTCGAGCCGGAAGACGTTGCGGACCATCGCATGCTCGTGGGACTCGATCACACCGGCGCTGGTGCCCTCCGCGAGGACGGCGTGGATCTCCTCCTCGGTGACGTTGAAGGCCGCCGACGCCTTGACGCCCAGCAGCCGCAGGAGCGCGTTGGTGGAGACCGAGAGCAGCCGCACGAAGGGCTTGGTGGCGACGGCCAGCGCCGCGATCGGGCGCGCGACCAGGCGGGCGACCGCCTCGGGGTTGGACTGGCCCAGGCGCTTGGGCACCAGCTCCCCGAGCACGATCGAGAAATAGGTGATCAGCACGACCACCAGACCGGTGGCGGCGCCGCTGGCGTAGTCGCCGGGCACGCCCTGGGCGATCAGCCAGGCGGCCAGCGGGCCGGCCAGCGCGGCCTCGCCGACGATGCCGTTGAGCACGCCGATGGAGGTGATACCGATCTGGATGGTGGACAGGAAGCGGGTCGGGTCCTCGCCCAGCTTGACGGCTGCTGCGGCGGCGCTGTCGCCGTCGTCGATGAGTTTCTGCAGCCGTGCGCGGCGCGCGGTGACCAGTCCGATCTCGGACATGGCGAACAGGCCGTTGAGCAGGATGAGGAAGAAGAGTAAGGCGATTTCCATGATGGGGTGACGTCGGTGGGACGTCCTGCGGGGATGACGGTGGACCGCGCGCGGGGCTGCGCGGCGGTGCCGTCGGGGGAAGGGGCGATGGGGGAGCGCGCGAAGGCGCTCGGCGCGCGCGAGACGCGGCGGGCCGGTCAGGCGCGTGGCGGTCGCCGCAGCGGTTGCGGCCAGATGTCCGGCGCGTGCGGCTGTGGCGCGCACAGCGGCGGCATCCGTGCATGGGACGGACGCACCGGCGCGGCGTCGGGCTTGCAGTGATCCGGCATGTCGTCGGAGGTGTCGCCCAGTTCGAAGAGCAGGGCGGCGACGTCGGCGTCGTCGCCGGTCGCGCCATCGCCGGTCGCCGCCTGACCGGGGTCGGCCGGCTGGCCGTCGACCAGCAGGTGCTGCACGTGCGCGACGCCCGCGGCGAACATCGTCACGCCGGCGGCGGCGATGCCGTAGCCGGGCAGGAGGAGCGTCAGGACGAGGATGCGGAGCCAGCGGGTCACGGGCAGGATTCTAGGGGGCCGTGCCGTGGCACCTCCCGAGGCCGCCCTGTCGCGCGTCGATCGTCGCGGCAAGACCCGACCCCTCGTGACGGCGTGTCGATCTTCCGGACCCGCTCTGTCGACTCACTGGCGGGGAGTGCCCGTCGTCGGCAGAATCGCCGCGACACTCGGGAGGAAAGGACCCATCGGCGACAGGCGCGACAGACGCTGGCCGGGGTCCGCATGCGCCGTCGTGCGCGTGGCTTCCCGATGCCATCACGGTTTCAATCGGGAGTGCGCCACACCATGTCATTGCAACAAGCCCGGCAGACGCGCGCGTCGAGCCGCCTGCTCATGTCGGAGGACACGCCCGCGCGTGCGACCCCGTCGAATCCCTCTAGCGTCCTGCGGCGCCTCGCTGCCGTCACCGCCATCGTGCTGGCGTGGCTCGGTGTGCTCACGCCAGCAGTGGCCTACGACAAATGGATCCCCACGCCCTGGCTGGAGGCGGTGGGCCGCCTGACGCCGTCCCGATGCGGCGGCGGCGTGGATCCGCAAGCCGTCAAGTACCCGTCATTGGGCGATGGCAGCTACAACTTCCCGGAGCGCAAGCGCGATGCGATCGTGGGGCTGGGCAACAGCGCCTGCATCGGCGCGGGCAACGGCGTCGGCCGCTGCCAGGAGCTCGTGGGGTGGGCCGACATCGGTGCCTGTGCCATCGGCGGTGGCGGCTCTACGGCCGGTACCGCGTTCTGCCCGTATGCCGTCACGCTGATCACGAAGGAGATCGATGGGGACGGATGCGGCAAGGTGATCGACGTGGGCCAGCTCAAGGACTACGGCTTGCAGACCGGCAAGCACTGTCAGGCGATCGATTCCAATGGCAGGTTCGATACCGCCTCGCGCAATTGCTACTGCGCCACCGGCGTGTTCGTCCCCGAACAGCAACGTTGCATCGATACCGCGGACGTGGTGTGGATGCCCGATTGCGACACCTGCGTCGGCAATCCGATCTATCCGGCGACGGGGGCGAAGGTGCAGCGCTTCCTGCTGGGCTGGCAACCGTGGTACGGGTTGCGGGCGACGTTCAACTCGAACCGGCGCATTCCCTACGACGCCACGCTGGGGCCGTCCTTGGCTCCCGCTGACCCGAGCACGCTGGGTCAGGCCTGGACGTCCAACCTGGACAAACTGGTGCGACGCAGCGAGAACAGCTCCCGGCCCAGCCGGCTGAGCTTTTCCCGTGGCGACGGGCTGTCGACGGTCGCGCGGTGGACGGGCAGCGGATATCGGCCCGTGCTGGACGGCGCGCTGGAGGCGATCGTGGAGCGGGCCGGCATGGACGGCTGGACCTACCGCAGTCCCAAGGATGGGCTGTTTGAGGTCTACGACGCGACCGGCACGCTGATCGAGATGGCCGACATGACGGGCAAGCGCCTGGCCATCCTGCGCAGCGATGCCGGTACCCCTGCGGCGGTGGCACCGCGACCGGGGCTGCCCATCGAGCTCACCGATCAGGACGGGCGGGTGGTGAAGCTGCGGTACGCGATGCCTGATCCGGACGGGGCGCCCGTCCTGACCGAAGTGGTGGACCCCGCGGGCGCGTCGACCAGCCTGCGGTACGGCGCCGGCAGCCCGAGACCGGTGGAGATCGTCCACGCCGATTCGACCTCCACCCAGCTGCTGTACGAGGATGCCAACTCCACCTGGGCGCTCACGGGATATCTGGACGAAAGCGGCATCCGCGCCGGCACCTATGCCTACGACGCCGAAGGCCGGGCAGTGTCCACGGCGCGCGCGGGCGGGCTGGATGCTTACACGGTGAGTTGGGCTCAGCCTTCCCGCTGGAGCTGGAGCGAGTCCTACGACCAGGCGACCGGCAAGGTCCTGCGCGTGCACGCCTTGCAGCCCGCCAGCGGCATTGTCGTGACCTATCCCAATGGCCAGACGGATGCGTTGACCGCGAGTTCATTCATGGGCGCGGTGCAGTGGTCGAGCAAGACGCAGCAGGCCGGTGCGGGGTCGCCGATGTCGACGACCAGCCGGCAATTCGATGATCGCGGCAACGTGACGCAGCTGGACGACTACAACGGCAATCGCAGCTGCATGAGCTACGACGCGGCCCGCAACCTGGAGACGGAGCGTGTCGAAGGCTTGACCGCCGCAACGGCCTGCGCGTCGATCGGATCGGGCACCTGGCCCGTCGGCGCGCGCAAGGTCAGCCGGCAGTGGCATCCGGCCTGGCGCCTGGCGATAAAGACTGCCGAGCCGGGGCGCCTCACGACGCTGGTCTACAACGGCCAGCCCGATCCCTTCGACGGCAACGCGATCGCCCAATGCGAAGCGACAGGCAAGAGGACGCCCGACGGCGGCCCGCTCGCGGTGCTGTGCAAGCGGGTCGAGCAAGCGACGACCGATGCCACGGGAGCGTCGGGCTTCGGGGCCGTCGCGCAATCCGGCGTCTCCGCCCGGATCTGGCGCTGGACCTACAACGCCACCGGACAGGTGCTGACCGAGGTCGACCCGCGCGGCACGACCACCACGACCAACGTCTATTACGCGACCACGACCGCCGACTACACGACGGGCGACCTCTTCACGTCAACCAACGCGGCAGGCCATGTCACGCGCTTTCCACGCTACAACGCATACGGTCAGCCGCTGGAGATGGTCGATGCCAACGGCATCGGCACGGTCTACACGTATGACGCGCGCCAGCGCTTGAAGACCGTCGCGTCGTCCGGCGACCTGACGACCTACGAGTACTGGCCCACCGGCCTGCTGAAACGGACGTTGCAATCGGACGGCACCGCGCTGAGCTACGAGTACGACGCCGCGCGCCGACTGACGGCCGTCGTCGACACCCGGGGCAACCGCATCGAGTACACGCTCGACCAAAGCGGTAATCGGACCCAGGAAGTCGTCAAGGACCCCACGGGAACGCTCAAGCGGACGATGAGCCGCGCGTTCGACGCACTGGGCCGCGCGCAGCAAACGACGGGCAGGGAGTAAGCCATGAAGACGATCCACAGGCTCAGCCAGGGCGGGCGCATGCTGGCCGGCATCGCCGCGGCGTTGATCTCGACGACGACCCTGGCGGCCACGCTGCCGCCTCCGCCGGTGTCCCCGGCGCCGGTCACCGACTACGAATACGACGCCAAGGGCAATCCGACCAAGGTCATCAAGGCCAAGGGCGTGAGCGGCTTCGGCTTCGCGACGTCCAACAGTTATGACCCGCTGGACCGGGTCAAGACCAGCACCGACGCCCGCAGCGGCGTCACGACGTTGAGCTACGACGGCCTGGATCAGATCAGGCAGGTGCAGGATCCGCGCAACCTGCTGACGACGTACCAGCGCAACGGCCTGGGCGACATGACGCAGCTCAGCAGCCCAGACACCGGCACCGCCAACAGCACGTACGACGCGGCAGGCAATCTGCTCACGCGCACGGACAGCCGCGGGGTGCTGGCGACGCACACGTACGACGCGCTCAATCGGCTGACGTCGACGGTGTACTCGCAGAACGGGCAGACGAGCCTCAACTACACCTGGACCTATGACCAGACCGGCGGCACTTTCGGCTACGGCATCGGCCGCCTGACGACGTCGACCGGGCCGTCGGGCAACACGAAGTACGGCTACGACGCGCAAGGGCGGGTGATCACCGTCATCCAGACGGCCGCCACGCTGGTCCAGACCACGCGCTTCGGCTACGACAGCGCGGGTCACATCACCCGCATCACCTACCCGTCGGGCCGCGTGCTGACGGTCGTCTACGACAACGGCCTGCCGGCGAGCATGAGCCTGGCCAAGGACGCGGCCAGCGCCGCGCAGCCGTTGATCAGCCAGATCCAGTGGGAGCCCTTCGGCGGCGTG
>NZ_NIOF01000001.1 GCF_002205645.1 Roseateles aquatilis
GTGTCTTCGCGGCCGGCGACGTGCAGGACCACGTCTATCGCCAGGCCATCACCAGCGCGGGCACCGGCTGCATGGCCGCCCTGGACGCGCAGCGCTTCCTGGAGCAGGAAAGCGCCTGAGCGACGCGGCCCGCGACCGCCCCGCCTCCGGGCGATGCGCGGGGACGCCGATGCCATGACGGGCCCGCCTTTGCGCGGGCCCTGCTGTTTGTGCTACAGTCTCCGTTTTTCCGAACGACACCCTGTGAAGGGCTTCGGTCGGGGAAAGATGGGTTACCGCCACCCTATTGGCGAGGTGAGGCCGCCTTCCGCGGACCGGCAATCAGGCCGGATCGATGGAAGGTCGCTGGATGACAAGTATCGGAGTGTCCTCATGGCACGCGTCTGCGAAGTCACGGGCAAGAAGCCCATGGTCGGAAACAATGTTTCCCACGCCAACAACAAAACCAAGCGCCGGTTCCTGCCGAACCTGCAATACCGCCGTTTCTGGGTCGAGAGCGAAAACCGCTGGGTCCGTCTGCGCATCAGCAACGCAGCCCTGCGCCTGATCGACAAGAACGGCATCGAGGCCGTGCTGGCCGACCTGCGTGCTCGCGGTCAAGCCTAATCACTGAATCAGGAGCGACACCATGGCATCCAAAGGCGGACGCGAGAAGATCAAGCTGGAATCCACTGCCGGCACCGGTCATTTCTACACCACGAACAAGAACAAGAAGACCACGCCCCAAAAGCTGGAATTCATGAAGTTCGACCCCAAGGCACGTAAGCACGTGCTGTACAAGGAAACCAAGCTGAAGTAATTCAGCCGGTGCGCGGGGCCAAAGCCCTGCCCTCCTTGTCAAAAGAAAACCCGCCTCTCGGCGGGTTTTCTTTTTTTCAGGTCGGCACCTTCTTCACATGACCCGTGCCGACCGATCGAATGCAGCCGCCATCAAGGCTTGGCCGCGACACGATCCTTGCCCACCAAATCCTTCTCGACCCAGTCGTCCAGCAGCTTCTTCTCGTAGCGCATCGGCTCGGTATCGAAATAGCGATTGGCGGACATCTGGTAGTTCAGATCGCGCAGCACGGCCTTGCCGGACTTGAGCTCCTTGCCGTTCTCGCTCAACGTGTAGTTGAACTCGAGACGCGGGATCGTCGCCGAGCGCAGCACCCGCACGCGGTCCATGTTCCCGCCGCGCGGCTCGATCTCGCCGGCCAGGTCCACATCGGTGAACTCCACCTTCAGCTGCTTGCCAGGCAGTTGGCGCGCAGCCAAGGCCTCGATGTGATCGGCCAGCTGCTTCATCGCGGTGTCTCGATCGCGGCTGTTTTCACCGATGTCGCTGAAGTTCTCCGGCTTGGTGAACTTGACCTCGGCCTGCGCGTGCGCGGCAGCCGCCAGCGCGCTCAGCGACAGCGCCACCAGCCCGGCGCCCATGCCGCGGATCAGCAATTTCGAGGCAGTCATGTCAGTCTCCTTGTGTGACGATTCCGACAAATTATGGGCGCTCCAATGAAAAAAGGCGCCCGATGTGGGCGCCCTTTGCATTCGTTCATCAGGTGCTCGGTGTCGGCCATCACTCTGGACGACCTCCAAGCCCCGGCAGCGGATCAGGCACGCACGGCGCGCAGGCCCATCGCGAACGACTTCAATTCGGCGATGCCGCTTTCCTCGGCCTTGCGGCACCAAGCTTGCAGATCGTGCACCAGCTGCTCAGCCGACACGTTCGTGCGCGTCCACAGCTGACGCAGCTCTTCGCGCATCGTCACCAGCTTGTCCAGCACCGGGCTCGCGGCACGGGCGCCTTCCAGTTGAGCCTGGAACGCCGCCGGGATCTTCTCGGCATCACGATGCAGCCAACGCTTGGCCATCTTGAACTGGTGGAACTTGACGCTGTGCTCCTCGCCAGCCGCCTTCAGATGAGCCAGCTCCGCCTTGCAGGCGCCACGCAGCCCACGGGCGTAACGCGCCATCACTTCATAGCGGTTGGCGATGATGGCCTCCAGCGTGTCCTTGTCGGCCACCGCCTTGATTTCGCCAGTGCGCATCTGCGGCGCGGTCTTGCGGACCTTGGCCCAGCCGATCATCTCCATCGCGCGGATGTAGCCCCAGCCGATGTCGAACTCGAAGGGCTTCACCGAGAACTTGGCCGACGTCGGGTAGGTGTGGTGGTTGTTGTGCAGCTCCTCGCCGCCGATGATCAGACCCCAGGGCGACACGTTGGTCGACGCGTCCTGCGCCTCGAAGTTGCGGTAGCCCCAGTAATGGCCGACGCCGTTGATCACGCCCGCGGCCCAGATCGGGATCCAGGCCATCTGCACCGCCCAGACCGAGATACCGATGATGCCGAACAGCGACACGTTGATGATCATCATCAACACGATGCCCCACACCGAACGGCGGGAGTACACGTTGCGCTCCATCCAGTCGTCCGGCACGCCGTGGCTGAACTTCTTGATGGTTTCCTCGTTCTTCGCCTCGGTGCGATAGAGCTCGGCACCACGGGTCAGGACGGTCTTGATGCCACGGGTGATCGGGCTGTGGGGGTCTTCCTCGGTCTCGCACTTGGCGTGGTGCTTGCGGTGGATGGCGACCCACTCGCGCGTGACCATGCCGGTGGTCAGCCACAGCCAGAAGCGGAAGAAATGCGACGGGATCGGTCCCAGATCCACCGCGCGGTGCGCCTGGGCACGGTGCAGGAAGATTGTCACCGCGGCGATCGTGATGTGCGTCACCACCAGCGTGTAAACCAGCACCTGCCACCAGCTCGCGCCGGTCAGGCCGTCGATCAGCCAGCTCAGGATGGCGTCGTGCACAGTCATCAAAACGTTCATTAGGTCCTAACCCTGCTCGCGAGGAGCCAGTTGTCCACAGGAAGGCTCGATTGTAGGCGAGGCACTCTAGATTTCGCCCACGATCAAGGTCGCAAAGATGACGGTCTTTTGACGGTTCCGGACCGGAACCCCCTGACGGCGTGATTGATTGGGCGCCTGATTTCCCCTCGATTCCATGGGGCTTTCGCCCGAACAAGCCCGGGACGGACGCTCCACCCGGGCAATAGTTCGTTAGCAGAATCCCCTTCTCCGGAGAATCCCGCAGCACCGCAAGAGCTTATTTCTTGCGTTCCCAGACCGCGGCGAAGAAGCCATCGCTCTGATGCCGGTGCGGCCACAGGCGCAGATAGCCGTTCTCGGTCAGTTGACCGGCCTGTGCCGGATCGACCTGCGCATGCGCCAGAACGTCCTGGGCCGGCAGTAGCGTGAAGTCCGGATGCGCCTCGGCAAAGGCCTGGGCCACTGCCTCGTTCTCCTCGTCCAACAGGCTGCAGGTCGCGTAGACCAGGCGACCGCCCGGCTTCAGCATCCGCGAGGCGCTGTTCAGGATCGCGAGCTGCTTGTCATGCAGTTCCGTCACGCCGGCGGCGGACTGGCGCCACTTCAGGTCGGGATTGCGGCGCAACGTGCCCAGGCCGGAACACGGCGCGTCCACCAGCACCCGATCGATCTTGCCCACCAGGCGCTTGACGCGGTCGTCGCGCTCATTGGAGATCTGGACCGGGTAGACGTTGGACAGCCCACTGCGCGCCAGGCGCGGCTTGAGCTTGTCCAGCCGGTACCCGGACACGTCGAACGCATACAGCCGGCCGGTGTTGCGCATCGCCGCGCCCAGCGCCAGCGTCTTGCCGCCCGCGCCGGCGCAGAAGTCCACCACCATCTCGCCGCGCTTGGCCTCGGTGAGCAGCGACAGCAGCTGACTGCCCTCGTCCTGCACTTCCACCTGACCGCTGGTGAAGACGTCCAGCTTCTGCAGCGCCGGCTTGCCTTCCAGACGCAGGCCCCACGGCGAATACGGCGTCGGTGTCGATTTGAAGCCCTTGGCCTCCAGCGCCGCCTGCACGTCCTCGCGCTTGGCCTTCAGCGTGTTGACTCGCAGATCCAGCGGCGCGGCCTCGTTGACGGCATCGGCCAATTGCCAGAACTGCTCGTCGCCCAGGCGCTGCTGCAGCGGCTCGACCAGCCATTCGGGCAGGTTGTGACGCAGCTTGGCGGGCAGCTTGGCACGGTCGATGGACTCGACCTGCTTGAGCCAGTGCAGCTCCTGATCGTTCAGCGCACCGCGCAGGAAGGAATCGCTGCCGGCCCAGGCCAGGATCGCCAGCCGCCGGGACATCGGCCCACGGCCGGACTGGGCCAGATGCTGCAGCAGCGCGCGCTTGCGCAGCACCGTGTAGGCGGTTTCGGCCAGGGCATGGCGCTCGCGCTGGCCCAGGGTCTTGCGGTTGCGGAAGAATTCGGAAACCAGGGAGTCGGCTGGCTTGTCGAACAGCAGCAGGCTGTCCACCAGTTCGGCGCAGAGTTCGAGAAGGGCATTAGGATGCATCCCCGGATTATCCCCGGGTCCGCGCGGTTCCCCCGCCCCCTCGCTTTCTCCGCCTCCGCACCGACCATGAGCGCTGTCACGCCCGCCGACGATTCGAAGCCCGCCGAGACCGTCGCGACGGACCCTACGGCGCATGGCGCCGGCGATCCGCTCGCCCCGCTGCCCGAGGCGCCACCGGGACGCTACCGCCACTACAAGGGCGGCGAGTACGAAGTGCGCGGCGTCGTCCGCCACAGCGAGACGCTGGCGCCGCTGGTGCTGTACGCGCCGCTCTACAACGACAGCGGACTGTGGGTCCGCCCCTACGACATGTTCTTCGGCAACGTCGAGATCGACGGCCGCGTCCAGCCCCGCTTCGCGCGGCTGCCGGACTGAGCCGCCCGCCATGCCGCTGCTGCACCAGATCCAGCGCCGCCCTCGCCTGCTGATCGGCGCCGCGATCGGCGCGCTGCTGGCGACCTGCTGGCCGGTCGAGATCCCCTGGCACACCCGCGCGCTGCTGGGCTGGAGCTCCGGCGTGTGGAGCTACCTGCTGATGCTGGGCTGGATGATGTACCGCACCAGCGCCGAGGATGTCGAGGAGCAGGCGCGCGCGCTCGCCGACGGCGTCATCACCGTGCTGGTGCTGGCGACGATCGGCGCGGCGGCCAGCATGGCGGCGATCGCGCTGGAGCTGGCGCAGGTCAAGACGGCCGGCCTGGTCGCGGCCTGGCCGCACCTGCTGGTGGCGTCGGCGACGCTGACGGGATCCTGGCTCCTGCTGCCGGTGGAGTTCGCCCTGGCCTACGCGGCACTGTTCCACAGCGGACCGCAGGCGCCCCATGGGCTGGAATTCCCCGGCGACGAGGAAGCCCCCGACTACACCGACTTCGTCTACTTCGCCGTCACGGTCGGGGCGACGTCCCAGACCTCCGACGTGCAGGTCAGTTCGCGCCCGATCCGCCGCCTGGTGCTGGTCCAGGCGGTGCAGGCCTTCGTGTTCAACACCGTCGTGCTGGCGCTGACGATCAACTTCCTGGCCGGGATGCTGGGCTGAGCCTCCGACCCCGCTGGATCGGCGAGCCCCTCTGGATCGGCTGGATCAGCTGAACATCTGCGGCTCGCCGCCGCGATGGCGCACGCGGGCGCCGTCGACCGCCAGCTTGTCCTCCACGAACCATCGCACCACGCTGGGATACATGCGGTGCTCCAGCGCCAGGATGCGCGTCGCGAGCGCTGATTCGTCGTCCCCATCCAGCACCGGCACCACGGCCTGCGCCACGATCGGACCGTGGTCCAGCTCGGCGGTCACGAAATGGACGGTGGCGCCGGCGACGCGGCAGCCGGCCTCGATCGCGCGCCGATGCGTGTGCAGGCCCGTGAAGGCCGGCAGCAGCGACGGGTGCACGTTGAGCATGCGGCCCGCGTAATGCGCGGTGAAGCCCGGCGTCAGGATGCGCATGAATCCGGCCAGCACGACCAGGTCGGGGTCGAAGCCGTCGATCACGCGCTGCAGCTCCGCGTCGAACGCGACACGCGCCGAATCACCCTTGCCGAAGGCCTGATGGTCGACGACGGCGGTCGCGATGCCGTGCGAGCGGGCGAATGCCAGACCGGCCGCGTCGGGCCGGTTGCTGATCACCGCGGCGATGCGCGCCGGCCAGCCGCCGGCGCCGCAGGCCTTGACGATGGCTTCCATGTTGGAGCCTCGCCCGGAGATCAGGATCACGATGTTCTTCATGGGGCGGCAGTATAGCCAAGGCACCGGCCGGGCCCAACGGCACGGGACGCGCGGCGCGGCGATCCCTACAATCGCCCTCCCGCCGCCCAGCCACCACCCGGCCGCCTCGCCGCCGCGGAATACCCCGGACCTCGCGCCCATGACCGATCTCGCCCCTTCCGCCCCTCGCCAGCGCGTGCTGTCGGGCATGCGCCCCACCGGCGCATTGCACCTCGGCCATTACCACGGCGCGCTGAAGAACTGGGTGCGGCTGCAATCGGCGTACGACTGCTTCTTCTTCGTCGCCGACTGGCACGCGCTGACGACGCATTACCAGCACCGCGAGGGCCTGGAGCAAAGCGTCTACGACATGGTCGTGGACTGGCTGGCCGCGGGCATCGATCCGGCGCAGGCGACGCTGTTCATCCAGAGCCGCATGCCGGAACACGCCGAGCTGTTCACCCTGCTGGCGATGAGCACGCCGTCGAGCTGGCTGGAGCGCATGCCCAGCTACAAGGACATGGTGGCGGAGAACCGCGAGCTCGCGACCTACGGCTTCCTCGGCTACCCGCTGCTGCAGGCGGCGGACATCCTGATCTACAAGGCCGCCTTCGTGCCGGTGGGCGAGGACCAGGCGCCGCACGTCGAGGTCACGCGCGAGGTGGCGCGCCGTTTCAATCACCTGTACGCGCCGTTGCTGCCCGAGCCGCAGGCGCTGCTGACCGAGACCTCGCGGCTGCCCGGCCTGGACGGCCGCAAGATGAGCAAGACCTACGGCAACGCGATCGCGATGCGCGACGCGCCGGAGGTGGTCGCCGAGAAGGTCCGCCGCATGCAGACCGACCCTCAGCGCGTGCGTCGCGGCGATCCGGGCGAGCCCGAGCGTTGCCCGGTGTGGGCGCTGCACAAGGTCTATGCCGACAGCGACACCCGCGCCTGGGTCGAGTCCGGCTGCCGCAGCGCCGGCATCGGCTGCCTGGACTGCAAGCAGCCGCTGATCGATGCGATCCACGACGAGCAGGCGCCATGGCGCGCCCGTGCCGACGAGTTGCTGGCCGATCCGAAGAAGGTCCACTGGATCGTCGAGGTCGGCACGGAGCGTGCCCGTGCCGTGGCACGCAAGACGCTGCGCGAGGTGCGTGGCGCGATGGGACTGGACTACTGACCGCATGGCCGGACTGCACATCACCGACATCGAATCCGCCATCAACTGGTGGCGCCGGCACGCGCCCGGCGACGGCGTCGAACTCACGCCGCCGTTGCATGCGCTGGCGGAGGTCTACGCGTTGATGGTCCACCACCACGAGACCACCTGCGACGAGGACACCATGCCGCACGCGGCGCGCGACGCCTGGCTGGCCTGGTACGACACGACGCCCGACGCGCCCTGCATCGCGATCTGCTCGACCAGCCAGGGCGACGAGCTCTGCAAGGGCTGCGGCCGCAGTTTCGACGAGGTGCAGAACTGGCCGGTCTTCACGCCCGGCGAGAAACGCGAGACGTGGCGCCGCATCACGCTCGAGGGCACCGCGTGGCGCTTCAACCGCTATGCGGAACGGGCGATCGAGAACCGCGGCACGACGTCCGGCGCGTCCGGCGCGACGTCCGGCGCGGCGTCGGGGATGACGTCCGGCGCGGCAACAACGGCGCCGTCAGCGGCGACGCCCAGTGATGGCGTGCCCTCCGGAGCGCCCGCGCCCGCCGGCCCGGGCAAGGACCCGGCTTGAGCGCGCGCCTGCAGAGCCTGCGCCAGATCCTGCCGCTCGCCTGGCCGGTCTTCGTCGGCCAGTTGGCGGTGCTGGCGTACTCGACGATCGACACGCTGCTGGTGGCCCGGCATTCGGCGACCGACCTGGCGGCGCTGGCGGTCGGGTCGGCGGTCTACACGTCGGTGTTCGTCGGCCTGATGGGCGTGGTGCTGGCGATCTCGCCGGTGGCCGGCCAGCTGTTCGGCGCCAAGCGCATGGCCGAGGCCGGCGACAGCCTGCATCAGGCCGCGTGGCTGGCCCTGGCGCTGACGGTCCTCGGCGAACTGGTGCTGTGGTTTCCGCAGCCGTTCCTGGCGATCTCGCAGGTCAATCCGGAGATCGCCGCCAAGGTGCGCGACTACCTGCGCATGCTGGGCGTCGCGCTGCCGGCGGCGCTGCTGTTCACCGCTTATCGCGGCTTCAACACGGCGGTGTCGCGACCCAAGGCGGTGATGGCGCTGCAGATCGGCGGGCTGGCACTGAAGTTTCCGGCGAGCGCGTTGCTGATCGGCGGGTTCTCGATCGGTCCCCTGCAGGTGCCGGCGCTGGGCGCGGTCGGCTGCGCGATCGCGACGGCGATCGTGATGTGGAGCCAGTTGCTGATCGCGCTGCTGGTGCTGCGCCGCGATCCGTTCTACGCGGACTTCGGCTTCGCGCGCACCGGCCTGCACCGCCCAAGCAAGGACACGCTGCTGCGGCTGACCAAGCTGGGTGTGCCGATGGGCGCGTCGGTGCTGATCGAGGTGACGGGCTTCACCTTCATGGCGATCTTCATCGCGCGGCTGGGCACGACGCCGGTGGCCGGCCATCAGCTGGCCGCCAATCTGGTGGCGATGATGTTCATGATGCCGCTGGCGCAGGCCAACGCCTGCAGCACGCTGGTGGCGCAGGCGCTGGGCGCGCGCGACCACGCGGCGGCGCGGCGCCTGGGCTGGCACGGCCTGGAGATCGCGCTGGCGATCGCCTTCGTGATGGGGGCGCTGATCTTCACCCTGCGCGGGCAGGTGCTGGGGCTCTACACCAGCAATGCCGCCATCGTGGCCGCGGCACTGCCACTGCTGGGCTGGTTGTGGCTCTTCCACGTGGCCGACGCCGGACAGACGGTGGCCGCCTTCGTGCTGCGCGCGCATCACATCGCGACGGCGCCGATGCTGATCTACGCCTTCGCCATCTGGGGCCTGGGGCTGGGTGGCGGCTACTGGCTGGCCTTCGGCGACCATGCCATCGCGTTGCCGGCCTTCATGCGGGGCGCGATGGGGTTCTGGAGCGCGGCCTCCGCCGGATTGGCCGCCGCCGCGATCGGATTGGGGGCGCTGCTGGCCTGGGTGCACAGGCGCGAGGCATCGGCCTCTCGCTGACGCCCGGCCGGTCAGATCTCGATCGGACCGGGATCCAGCCGGAGGCTCGGACCGGCCCTCGTCTCCTGCCATCGTCGCAGGTCGTTGTCTTGGGCCGCGTTGTTTTCGGCCGTTGTTCCAAGTCGTCAGATCAGGCCATCACCTCGCGCCGTTACCTCGGGCCGTCGCCTCAAGCCGTCGCCTCGGGCGCTCGCCTCAGGCCGTCGCGAGCGGCAGATCGACGACGAAGCAGCTGCCGCCGCCTTCCCGCGCCTCGCAGCGTACCGTGCCTTGATGGGCGGTGGCGATCTGCTTGACGAGGTTCAGGCCCAGCCCCACCCCGCCCGACACTTCCGCGTGACCGGGCAGGCGGAAGAAGGCCTCGAAGATGCGCTCGCGCATCGGCTCGGGCACGCCCGGGCCGCGGTCGCAGACCTGGATCTCGATGCGCTGCTGGCCGGCACGGCGCAGCTTCACCTCCACCACCGGGCCGCCGTAGCGGCGCGCGTTCTCCAGCAGATTGCGCAGCGCACGGCGCAGCAGCCGGTCGTCGGCATTCAGCGTCAGCTGCTCCAGGCCGGGCTCGACCTCCAGCTCGGCGCCGGCCTGCGCGGCGGACTCCGCGGCGATGGCGATCAGGTCCACCGGCTCGCGCCGCAGCGACTGCGCGCCGCCCTCCAGCCGGCTGGCCAGCAGCACTTCCTCGACCAGCGCGTCCAGTTCGGCGATGTTGGTGTTGATCTCCTGCCCCAACCGCGCGCGCTGCGCGGGGGACGCGTCGTCCAGCATCGCGAAGGCCATCTTCATCCGCGCCAGCGGTGACCGCAGCTCATGGCTGGCGTTGGCGAGCAAGCTCTTGTGAGAGCGCAGCAGCGTCTCGATCTGCTCGGCGGCGCGATTGAAACTGGTGGCCAGCGCCGCGACCTCGTCCTTGCCAGCGTCCTGCACGCGGAAGCTCAGGTCGCCGCCGCCGAACTGCTCCATGCCGGCCTTGAGCGATTCCAGCCGACGCGTCAGCCGGCGCACGACCGGGAAGGCCGCCCCGGCGACCGCCAGGAAGAGCACGGCCAGCAACACCGCCAGCGCCTCGCCGCTCGGGCGCGGGAACCAGCCGGGGAACCATGAGCCGTTGGCCGCTTCCTCGCGGCGCTGCTGCTCCAGCCGGTCCAGCATGCGCTGGCGCATCGATTCGGTTTCGGACCGGGGCTCGCGCTGGACTCGCTCGCGCGCGACAGGCGGGGGACCCGCCCCGTCGATGAACGGATCACGCGGGCCGAAGCGACGCGGCCCGCTCGCGCGACCGCCAGGCTCCATCGCCACGCCCTGACCTGCCGGCGCCGAGGCTCCGGGCGGACGCGCCAGGCGCAGGAACAGCAGGTGCCGGCCGTCGTCCAGCGGAATGCGCTGGATGCGCGTGCCGGGCAGGTCCTCGCGGCGCTCGAACAGCGGCGACGCGCCGATGCGGCGGCCGCGCGAGTCCTCCAGCGCCAGCGCCATGCGCAGCCGCTGGCCCCAGTCCTCGACCGCGTCGGCCTGCTCGTCGGAGGAGGCGGTCGCGGGCGGCAGCGCGCGCTGCACCAGCACCGCCAACGCGACCAGCCGCTCCGAGGCGGCCTGCTCGAAAGTGCCGCGCTCCTGCTCGATGCGGCCCTGGAAGAGCCACGCCGAGCCGAGCGCGAACGCCAGCAACACCACCACGACGGTGATGTAGATCCGAAGGTACAGCGACTTCACTGATTCACTCGAAGCCTTCGGCGTCCTGCTTGCGAGCGAACACGTAGCCGGCGCCGCGCACCGTCAGCACGCGCCGCGGGTTCTTGGCGTCGTCCTCGATGACCGACCGGATGCGCGAGATGTGCACGTCGATGGAGCGGTCGAAGGCTTCCAGCGGATGTCCCTTCAGCGCGTCCATGATCTGGTCGCGCGACAGCACGCGGCCCGGGCTCTGCGCCAGCACGACCAGCAGGTCGAACTGGTGGCTGGTCAGGTCGCAGGCATTGCCGTCCAGACGCACCTGGCGCGCGGCCAGGTCGATCTCCAGGCGGCCGAAGCGCAGCACCTCGTCGCCCATGGCCTGCGGCTCGGTGCGGCGCAGCAGCGCCTTCACGCGGGCCTGCAGCTCACGAGGCTCGAAGGGTTTGGGCAGGTAGTCGTCGGCACCCAGTTCCAGGCCGAGGATGCGATCCATCGGCTCGCCGCGGGCCGACAGCATCAGCACCGGCAGCCGGCGCCAACGCTTGTCGCTGCGCAGTTGCCGGCAGAACTCCAGCCCGTCGCCGTCGGGCAGCATCAGGTCGAGCACCAGCAGCTCGAACTGGCCGCCCTCGAGCTCCGTGCGGCCCTGCGCGAGCGAGCCGGCGAAGCTGACGTCGAAACCGGCGCTGCTGAGGTAGTCGCCCAGCATGGCCGTCAGGCGGGCGTCGTCGTCGATCAGGAGCAGTCGTGGATTCATCGGTCGTTGCGAAGCAGCCACCGCCCTGGCCTGATCGGCCAGGGTTCGAGCCGCGGACTCATCGAAAGTCTGAAGCATAGCTGGCCTTCCCGCTCAACGTTCGGTGAAAGGAGCCGGCAGGGGGTTGTCCGGATGCTGGGACGCATCCTTGCGGTGCTCCATGCGTTGCTTCATGCGGTCCTTCATCTTTTCCTGGCGCTGCTTGATCAGCGCCGCGATCTTGACGCGCTGGTCGGGGCTGAGCACGCGGGACGCATCGATCATCGCCAGGCTGATGCGCTTGGAGGCCACGTCGCGCTGCGCGGCGATCTGCTGGCGGACCTGCTCGACGGCGTTGGCGTCGACGTTGGGCGCGGTGAACAGCGCCTGGGCGCGTTCATGAAGCTGGCGCATCGTGTCGCGCTGGCCCTTCAGGTCATTGCGGGCGGCATCGAAGATCTGCTTGATCTGCGCGCGCTGGGCATCGGAGACGCCGGCTTCCTTCAGCAGACGGCCGTCCATCATCGGGCCGTGACCGCGGTGCATGCCGTGCATGCCGGGAGGCGGGGGCGGCATGCCGGCGCCAGGAGCGGATTGGGCCTGGGCGGACAGCGCGGCCAGGCTCACCATCGCGGCGATGCCCAGCATCTTCAGGGGGTGGGAGAAGCGCTTGACCATCTCTGTACTCCAGTTTGTTCGGGGGTGAAGAGATCGTCGCCGGGTGACGTTAGGAGGCCGTGGGCGCCCTGTAAAGAAACTTGAAATGAATCGAAGAGACTTGACGCGCGCCCCGGTCGTGGACACGAAGGTGTCGCGCCGGTTGCGGGTCAGGTCTTTCCCGACAGGTTCGGAGACCTGGCCAGACGGTGCTCAACGTCCGTCATCGGGCCGCATCGCCCACAGCGCGTTGAAGCCGAAGTTGGACAGCAGCACCAGCGCGGTGACGATCGGCTGCGCGACATACGGATGCAGCCCCAGCCGCAGCAGGCCCCACATGCCCAGCGCGTTCAACATCCAGCCCAGGCTGGCGACCGCCGCGAAGCGCGGCGCATGGTGGCCGTGCCGGCCGCGCACGCCGAAGGTGAACCGCGCGTTCAGCACATAGCTGGCGATCGCGCCGACGAAGGCGCCGCCCGCCGACGCGGCGACCGCGCCCCACCCCGCCAGATGCAGCAGCAGGAGCGCGACCAGGTAATGCACCGCGGTCGCGGCGCCGCCGACCAGCACGAAGCGCCCGAAGCGCCCCAGGGACAGCGCGTGCCATGCCTGGCGCGCCGCGGGCGCTTCGTGGGGTGTCGGGGACGGGGAGTCCGCCATCGCGTCGTTCCTCGGCCGCGCCGGACGGTGCGGCCTGGTGGACAGCCCGGGAGGGCGTCAGGCGATGGGCTTGAAGCGCACGCGCTTGGGACGCGCGCCTTCCTCGCCCAGGCGCTTCTTCTTGTCGGCTTCGTACTCGTGGAAGTTGCCGTCGAAGAAGAACCACTGCGAGTCGCCCTCGCACGCCAGGATGTGGGTGCAAATGCGGTCCAGGAACCAGCGATCGTGGGAGATCACCATCGCCGAGCCGCCGAACTCCAGCAGCGCCTCTTCCAGCGCGCGCAGGGTTTCGACGTCCAGGTCGTTGGACGGCTCGTCGAGCATCAGCACGTTGCCGCCCTGCGCCAGCGTCTTGGCCAGGTGCAGGCGGCCGCGCTCGCCGCCGGACAGTTGGCCGACCATCTTCTGCTGGTCGTTGCCCTTGAAGTTGAAGCGGCCGATGTAGGCGCGCGACGGCATCACGAACTTGCCCACGATGATGTTGTCCAGACCGCCGGAGACGTCTTCCCAGACCGTCTTGTTGGCGTCCAGGCTCTGGCGGCTCTGGTCGACGAAGGCCAGCTTGGCGGTCTTGCCGATCTTGACGGTGCCGCTGTCCGGCTGCTCGACGCCCTGGATCATGCGGAACAGCGTCGATTTGCCGGCGCCGTTCGGGCCGATGATGCCGACGATCGCGCCGGGCGGCACCTTGAACGACAGGTTGTCGATCAGCACGCGGTCACCGAAGGACTTGGTGACGCCTTCGAACTCGATGACCTCGTTGCCCAGGCGCTCGGCCACGGGGATGAAGATCTCGTTGGTCTCGTTGCGCTTCTGGTATTCGACGTCGCTCAGTTCCTCGAAGCGGGCCAGACGCGCCTTGCTCTTGGCCTGACGGCCCTTCGCGTTCGAGCGCACCCACTTCAGTTCTTCCTTCATCGCCTTGGCGCGCGCGTCCTCGGACTTCTGCTCCTGTTCCAGGCGGCGTTCCTTCTGGTCCAGCCAGTCGGAGTAATTGCCCTTCCACGGGATGCCGTGGCCGCGGTCCAGTTCCAGGATCCATTCGGCGGCGTTGTCCAGGAAGTAGCGATCGTGGGTGATCGCGACGACGGTGCCGGGGAAACGCGACAGGAACTGCTCCAGCCACTCGACCGATTCGGCGTCCAGGTGGTTGGTCGGTTCGTCGAGCAGCAGCATGTCGGGCTTGGACAGCAGCAGGCGGCACAGCGCGACGCGGCGCTTCTCGCCGCCGGACAGCACGCCGATGTTGGCGTCCCAGGGCGGCAGGTTCAGCGCGTCGGCGGCCAGCTCCAGCTGCAGGTCGGTGTTCTCCGAGCCGGCGGCGGCGATGATGGCTTCCAGCTCGCCCTGCTCGGCGGCCAGGGCGTCGAAGTCGGCGTCCTCCTCGGCGTAGGCGGCGTAGACCTCGTCCAGGCGCTTCTTGGCGGCGAGCACGCCGCCGATGCCTTCCTCGACCGCTTCACGCACGGTCTGGTCCGGGTTCAGCTGCGGCTCCTGCTCCAGGTAGCCGATCTTGATGCCGGGCATCGGCACGGCCTCGCCCTCGATCTCCTTGTCGACGCCGGCCATGATCTTCAGCAGCGTGGACTTGCCCGAGCCGTTCAGGCCCAGCACGCCGATCTTGGCGCCGGGGAAGAAGGACAGCGAGATGTTCTTGAGGATGTGGCGTTTGGGAGGAACCGTCTTGTTGACGCGGTTCATCGAAAAGACGTATTGAGCCATGGCGATGGTTCTTCAGCGTTTCGTGGGTTACCGGGGCCGGTCGGCGGCCTGCGAAAGAGGCGCCGTGGCGAGCATGGGCGCAGCGTCGCCCGGGCAATAGTCGCGCATTGTCGCAGCTTCCGCCCCTGCCCCTAAACTCGATCGCCTCGCCCCCTGCCTCCCCCGGCCTCTCCCGCCCCGCCACCGAGATGTCCACCATGCCGTCCCCCTCCCTCTCCGCCCGTTCCCACCGCCGCGCAGGTGCGGCGGCGCCCGCGCTGGTCGCGACGCTGTGCGCCGCGCTGGCCCTGTCCGCCGGCGTCCAAGCGCAGACGCTGCGCTGGTCGACCCAGGGCGACATGCAGACCGCCGACCCCCACGCGCAGAACGAGATCATCACCAACGCGATGAACGGACAGGTCTATGAGCGCCTGGTCTCGCGCGACCGCAACCTCGCCCTGGTGCCGGGTCTTGCCACCGAGTGGACGCAGGTCAAGCCGACGCTGTGGCGCTTCAAGCTTCGCCAGGGCGTGAAGTTCCAGGACGGGACGCCCTTCACCGCCGACGACGTGGTGTTCTCGGTCAACCGCGCCAAGGACCCGAACTCGCAGATCAGCGTCTACGCCGAGGCGGTGGGGACGCCGCGCAAGATCGACGACCACACGGTCGAGTTCCAGCTCGCCAAGGTCAATCCGATCTTCCTGCAGCACATCGACCTGCTTTTCATCATGAGCCGCAAGTGGAGCGAGGCACACAACGTCGCCAAGCCGCAGAACTTCAAGGACAAGCAGGAGACCTACGCCGCGACCCACTCGAACGGCACGGGCCCCTACGCCATGGTCAGCCGCGAGCCCGGCATCAAGACCACCTTCAAGCGCAACCCGGCGTGGTGGGGCAAGTTCGAGGGCAACGTGCAGGAGGCCGTCTACACGCCGATCGGCAACGACGCGACGCGGCTGGCCGCGCTGGTCTCGGGCGAGATCGACTTCGTGCAGGACCCGGCGCCGCGGGACATCCCGCGCCTGAAGCAGACGCCGGGCGTGAAGGTGCAGGAAGGGCCGGAGAACCGCATCGTCTTCATCGGCATGGACCAGGCCCGCGACAAGCTGCTGTACGGCAAGGTGCCCGGCGACAGGAACCCGTTCAAGGACCTGCGCGTGCGCCAGGCGCTGTACCAGGCGGTCGACATCGAGACGCTGCGCGCCAAGCTCATGAACGGCCTGAGCCTGCCCACGGGCGGGCTGACGCCGTCGCCGCTGGGCGCGTTCGGGGATCCGCAGCTGGAAACGCGGCTGCCCTTCGACCTGGCCGCGGCGCGCAAGCTGATGGCGGACGCGGGTTATGCCAACGGCTTCGAGGTCACGCTCGATTGCACCAACAACCGCTACATCAACGACGAGCGCATCTGCCTGGCGCTGGCCTCGATGTGGGCGCAGATCAAGGTGAAGGTCAACGTCAACGCGCAGCCGCGGGTGCTGATGTTCCCCAAGCTGGAGAAGCTGGACACCAGCCTCTACCTGTACGGCTGGGGCGGCAGCATCACCGACGCCGAGACGGCGCTGACGCCGCTGATGCGCAACCGCGGCGACAAGTCGGTGGGCCAGTACAACTTCGGCAACTGGAAGGACGACCAATTCGACCAGTTGGCCGCCGCCTCCAGCGAGGAGGCCGATCCGGCCAGGCGGCAGGCGCTGATCAAGAGCGCGCTGCAGGCATTCCGCGCGCAGGTGCACCTGATCCCGCTGCACCGCCAGATGATCCCGTGGGCGACGCGGGCGAACGTCACCGTTGCGCATCGCCCGGACAACTGGTTCGAGCTGAAATGGGCGAGCGTGGCGGCGAAGTGACGCCGGCCACGCCCGATCGCCCGATCGCCCGACCGCTCGATCGCTCGATCGCTTGATCGCTTGATCGCGCCCGAGCGGGCCTTGGGCGCGTGCCCCGAACGCGGGCCTGGAGCGACGGGCCTTTGAGCCTGCCCCTGAGGCCCGAGGGCCCGAGCCACTCGCGGACTCAGGCCGGCACGGCGACGCCGGCGATCGTGTCGTTGCTGCTGCCGGAGCCGCTGGACGAGGCGGCCGCGGTGCCGATCGTCGAGCTGCCCGTCGAGCTACCGGACGAACTGCCCGACGACGAGGACGAGCCGCCGCCGTGATGGTGGTGATGCCCGTGGTGCCCGCGCGCACCGCCCGCGCCACCGGGACCGCCCGGCCCTTGCTGGCCCTGCTGGCCCTGCTGGCCGTCCTGCGCGACCTGCGTCGACGGGCCCGCGCCGTCCTTGGCCGCCTCCAGCACCTGCTTGAAGGCATCGATCTCGTCGCTGCCGAGCTTGCCGTCGCCGTTCGTGTCGATAGCGTCGAACAGCTTCTTCGCGGCCTCCTGAAGCGAGATCGAGTCGGACGACGACGCGGTGGACGACGTCGCCGCCGCGCCGCTGGTCGCTCCGGTCGCATCGCTCGACGGCGACGAAGAGCTCCCGTCCGACGCGCCGTTGGACGCGAACTGCTGCGTGCTCAGGAACATCAGGAACTCCGGCGGCGGGCCCGACGGCGGACCGGACGGGCGGCCATCCCGCGCGTCGTCTGCGCTGTCCGTGGGTTGCGAGCCACCGGTGCTCGCGGTGGCGGCGGTCGAGGTCGTGGCGGCGGCGCCGCCGACGTTCAACCATTGGCCGGCACGCTGCCAGCCACCGCCCGAGGATGAGGTCACGTTCATCAGGGAACTCCTACGCGGTGAATGGTCATGGACACCTGCCCGCACCGCGACGGCGGCAGCATCCTCTCGGCCAGTGTTTCGGCCGATCGGGGAACCCGTTGATGGCGAAGATGTAGCGGCGCCGTGTCCAGATCGACACAAACCCGCGCGCCGGCCGTCGCGAACGGCCCGCGCGCGCGGCTACCGCAGCGGCGGATCGAAGAGATACCCGATGCCGCGCACCGTGCGTATCAGCGGCGAGCTCGGGTCGTCGTTCAGCTTCTGGCGCAGCCGCGAGACCATCAGGTCCACGCTGCGCTCCAGCGCCGTGACACCGTCGCCGCGCGCCAGGTGCAGCAGCTCCTGGCGTTGCAGCACGCTGTGCGGGCGCTCCAGGAAGGCCCGCAGCAGCTTGTATTCGCTCTGCGAGAGCACCACGCAGAACCCGCCCGGGCCAGTCAACCGCCGCGTCATCGGCTCCAGCCGGAAGCGGCCAAACAACAACACCTCCGCCGCGTCGCCCTCGCGGGGCCGCAGCAGCGCGCGGATGCGGGCCTGCAGCTCGCGCGGCTCGCCGTCCTTGCCCAGCACCGAGTCCGCGCCGCGCTCCAGCGCCAGCACCCGCTCCAGCGTGCTGTCCTGCTGCAGCAGCACGATCACCGGCAGCCGCGATCGCTGCCGCAGCCGGGTCAACGCGCCCCAGCCCGCCTCGCGGGCATCGCTGGGATCGAGCAGCGCCAGGTCCACCGGCAGCAGCGGCACGCGGTCCAGCAGCGCCGGCTCGCTGCTGTCGGTGACACGGTAGCCCCAGGCCCGCAGCAGCGCGGCGCACCGCAGGCGCGCATGGCTGTCGGGGTCCAGCAGCAGCAGGTGGGTACCCGCGGCGGGATCGGGAAACGGGGCGGTCATGGGCAACTGCTTCAAGTGGGCACTGGCGCAAGACTATGCCGCCGCAAACCCGCCGGAAGCTCGATCTGGACGGGCCTCGCGGTGCTTTTTACCCGCGCTTAACCGACCTGAAACACGGCTGCGGACGCTGACACGTCGCGCCCCCGAACGAGGCGTTTTTTGCCCGATCCACCCTGATCGGCGCCTTGCGCGCGGCTTGCGCGAAGCTGTCCGCGGCCGATTCACGCGGTCCATGCCGACGGCGTCACGCGACGGCGATCGGCATGGCGCCGCGTCGCCGCCTGGCCTGGGATTTCCTGCGCGCGCGCCTCCATGGGCGGCAGGCCTTGACACGGCGCGACGGACCCCGCTCGGCTACAATGCGCCCCATCGCCGTGGCTCAGTCTTGCCACGGCTTTCATGTTTTTGAGCTCACGCTCCCACGGCAGCCGAAGACTGGCGTCGCTCCTCCCCGGACCGACGTGCTGCACAAAAGCTCTCTCGAGCAAAGAACAAAGCGGCCTATGAGTTTTGATGCACTGGGACTGTCCCAGCCTATCCTCCGCGCGATCGCCGACGCCGGTTACACCTCCCCCACCCCCATCCAGAGCCAAGCGATTCCCGCCGTCCTGTCCGGCGGCGACCTGATGGCCGGCGCCCAGACCGGCACCGGCAAGACGGCCGGCTTCACCCTCCCCGTCCTCGAGCGTCTGTCGGCCGGCAAGCCGATCCGCGATGCCCGCGGCCGCACCGCGATCCGCGCGCTGGTGTTGACGCCCACGCGCGAGCTCGCCGCGCAGGTCGAGGAAAGCGTGCGCACCTACGGCAAGTACCTGCCGCTGACGAGCATGGTCATGTTCGGCGGCGTCGGCATGCAGCCGCAGATCGACAAGCTGCGCAAGGGCGTCGACATCCTGGTGGCCACGCCCGGCCGCCTGCTCGACCACGCGCAGCAAGGCACGCTGGACCTGTCGCAGGTCCAGATCCTGGTGCTGGACGAAGCCGACCGCATGCTCGACATGGGCTTCATCCACGACATCAAGAAGGTGCTCGCGCTGCTGCCCAAGAAGAAGCAGAGCCTGCTGTTCTCGGCCACCTTCAGCGACGACATCAAGGCCCTGGCCGACCGCCTGCTGGACAAGCCGGGCCTGATCGAGGTCGCCCGCCGCAACGCGACGGCCGACACCATCGCGCAGAAGATCCACCCGGTCGACCGCGACAGGAAGAAGGACCTGCTGGCCCACTTGATCCGCGAGCAGGACTGGCATCAGGTGCTGGTGTTCACGCGGATGAAGCACGGCGCCAACCGTCTGGCCGAGTTCCTGGACAAGCAGGGCATCACCGCGATGGCGATCCACGGCAACAAGAGCCAGGGCGCCCGGACCAAGGCGCTGGCCGAGTTCAAGAGCGGCGACCTGCAAGTGCTGGTGGCGACCGACATCGCCGCGCGCGGCATCGACATCGACCAGTTGCCGCACGTCGTCAACTACGAGCTGCCCAACGTCGCCGAAGACTACGTGCACCGCATCGGCCGCACCGGCCGTGCCGGCGCGCAAGGCGAGGCGCTGTCGCTGGTCTGCATCGACGAGGAAGGCTTCCTGCGCGACATCCAGAAGCTGATCAAGCGCGAGATCCCGCGCGAGGTCGTGCCTGGCTTCGAGCCGGATCCCAACGCCAAGCCCGAGCCGATCGTGCTGGGCCGCATGGTGCTCAACGGCGGCCTGGGCAAGTCGTCGGGCTCGCCGCGTCCGTCGGGCGGCGGCGGTCGTCGCGGTGGCGGCGGTGGCGGTGGCGGCCGTTCGCAGGCGCAGGGCCAGGGCCGTCCGCAAGGCGGCGGCCAGGGTCAGGGCCAGCAGCGTCAGGCCCAGGGCGGTCAACGCCAGGGCGGCCAGCCGCAAGGCCAGGGCCAACGTCAGGCGCAAGGCCAGGGCGGTGGCCAGGGCCAGGGCCAGGGCCAGCGTCAAGGTGAACGCCGCGGTGGCGGCGGCCATGGCAACCAGGGCAACCGCCCGGCCGGTGCCGCGCTGACCCGCCCCAAGTCGAACTCCTGATCGACCGTTGCCGCGTTCCGGGCCGGACCCGGGCGCGGCATACTCGCGGCCACCTCATGAGCTCATGAAGACCGCGCCCATCGTTCCAGCCCGCGTCGATTTCTCCGGCGCCGCGGCTCCCCACTCCCCCGATTTCGACGACGTGTATCACGCGCCGTCCGGTGCCTTCACGCAGGCGCGACACGTCTTCCTGGACGGCAACGGCCTGCCGGGACGCTGGGCGGGCCGCACGCGTTTCGTGGTGCTGGAAACCGGTTTCGGACTGGGCAACAACTTCCTCGCCACCTGGGCCGCCTGGCGCGACGATCCCCGGCGCTGCGAGCGGCTGGTCTTCCTCAGCGTCGAAAAACATCCGCTGACACGCGTCGATCTCGCGCGCGCGCATGCGGCGTCGCCCGAGCCCGGGCTCGCCCGCCAGTTGCTGGACGCCTGGCCCACGCTGACGCCCAACCTGCACACGCTCGACTTCGAGGCGGGCCGCGTCCGGCTGATGCTGGCCTTCGGCGATGCCCGCGACTGGCTGCCGGAACTGGTGGCGCAGGCCGACGCCTTCTACCTGGACGGTTTCGCGCCCGCGAAGAACCCGGAGCTCTGGGACGAGACCGTGTTGAGGCAGGTCGGCCGCCTCGCCGCGCCCGACGCCACGGCGGCCACCTGGAGCGTCGCCCGCAGCGTGCGCGACGGGCTGACCGCGGCGGGCTTCACGGTGAAGAAACGGCCCGGCTTCGGCGGCAAGTGGCAGATCGCCACGGCCGTCTTCGCGCCGCGGCATCGCGTGCCGGTGGCACCGGGCCGCATGCCGATCGCGCCCGACGCCAGGACCGCGCTGATCATTGGCGCCGGACTCGCCGGCGCGGCCTGCGCGCGGGCGCTGTCGCGCGCGGGATTGCAATGCACGGTGCTGGAGGCCGGCCCGTCCGTGGCGGCGCAGGCCTCGGGCAATCCGGGCGGCCTCTTCCACGGCACGCTGAACGCGGACGACGGCATCCATGCCCGCTTCAACCGCGCCGCGGCGCTCGCGACCGAGCGCGAACTGCGCCGCGTCGCCCCCGCCCTGCCCTGGCTGCAACGGGGCCTGCTCCGCGTGGAGCGCGAGTCGGACGCGCTCGACGCGATGCGCGCGTTGCAGGCCCGATGCGGCCTGCCTGACGACTATGTCCAGGCCCTGAGCGCCGAGGAGGCCAGCGTGCTGGCTGGGGTCGCGCTGGCGCGGGCCGCCTGGTTCTTTCCCGGAGGCGGCGCGGTGTCGCCGCCGGCGCTGGTTCAGGCATGGCTGGACGAGACCGCCGCCATGGGAACACTCGACCTTCGATTGAACACGCCGGTCTCGACGCTACGCCGCGACAAGGCCACCTCGCGGTGGTCGGCGCTGGGGCCCGATGGCGAGGTCATCGCATCGGCGGATGCGGTCGTGGTGTGCGGGGGCATGACCAGCGCCGCCGTGATCGCCGACATGACCGCGGGGCCGGCCTGGCCCTGGGTCTCGCAGCGCGGTCAGCTCAGTTGGCTCTCCAGGGACCAGTCACCGCCGACCTTGTCGATGCCGGTCGCGGGTCTCGGGTATGCGCTGAGCCTGCCGGACGGCGGCCTGTGTTTCGGCGCCAGCGCCGACGCGGGGGACATGGAACGCGCGCTGCGCGAGGCGGATCAGGCGCAGAACCTGGCGCGGCTGCGGCAGTTGCTGCCCTCGGCGTCGCTGCCCGATCACGCCCCGCTCGCGGGTCGCGTCGGCTGGCGCAGCCTCGCGCCGGATCGCTTGCCGATCGTCGGCGCCATCCCCGCCGAGGAGCCCGCGCGACGCGCGGAGCAGGCGCGGTTCTGGCCGCGTCAGCCGGGGCTGATGGTGGTGAGCGCCCTCGCCTCGCGCGGGCTCACCTGGGCCACGCTCTGCGCGGAGCTCGTCACCGCGCAATTGACCGGAGCCCCCTGGCCGGTCGAGGCGAGCCTGGCGGAAGCGGTGGATCCGGCGAGGTTCGGGGCCCGAGCGGTGCGAACCCAAGGCTGACCCTCCGCGTCACTCCAGCTCGACCTCATCGGCGGGCTCGCTCAGCGCCACCCTCAGGTGCGCCGGAGCGACCCGCGTCACCGAGAAACTCGCGATCGCCAGCCCGACCGTGCAGAAGGTGAGCATCAATCCAATCAACCAACGCGCGGTGCGGGACTGCCCTTCCCGCAAGCCCTTCAACTCGTTGTTCACACCGATCAATACCTGATTCACCTCGGCGCGCAAACCGTTGATCGCCAGGTTCATGTCGGTGCGGACCTTGCCGATCTCGTCCTTCAGCTCCAGTCGGACTTGAACGATGTCCCCCTTCAGTTCCGTCCGCAGCGACCCGACTTCTTCCTTCAACTGCGCGCGCGTGGCCAGGGTGGGAATCACGAGATCCCATTTCATCTCCAGGCTCTTCAACCGCTCCGACGTGTCCACGTCTCGCGCCTCACGCACCTCGCGCCTCGTCAGCTCCTGATCACACCTGTCCATCGACTGCTCCACCGCGGGCCCCTGCCCACGCAGACCCGTCACTCTGCCAGCGCCAGATCCGCCCAACTGCAAACTCGCAGATTCACAACAGCCGCATTCGCTGATTCCTTGCGCATCGTCAACTGTCGCCTGCAACCCGCCCACAACCCCGATGAACACGGGGATCCGCGGCCTCAGACCTTGTCGGCGTCCAGCGGCTTGCCATCCGGTCCGGTGTGGACGACATAGCTGGTCACCTCGCGCGAGACCAGCATCGGAATGATCGTGCCGAAGCCCAGTCGCTGGAAATGCCCGGAGGCGCGGTGGTCGTCGAGCCCGCTCGCATCGGTGTACTGCTCCAGGATCACGAAACGGTCCGGATCCTGCGGCGAGCGATAGAACGCATAGGCGAGGTTCTTCGCCTCCCGCCGCGTGGCCGTGGTCAGTTCCGCGAGCAGCGCGGCGACCTGATCGCCCAGGCCGGGCTTGACGTGGTAATGGGCGATCACCTGCAGGAAGGCGGCGCGTCGATCGACATCGCCGTTCGTGACAGGAATGAGGTTCTGGTCGGACATGCGCACACCCGGTCGTGAAGGATGCCGCATTGTGCGAGGCCCCGGCGGACCGCCGTTTAAGTTTTCACACCCACCGTCGATAGAGAGCGGAAGCGCCCGCAAAGGTCGCGGACATCACATCTCTGGGGACATTCATGATTCATCTCGTGGCGGGCCGCTCCATCGGCCAGCGACTCGGTCTGGTGCTGGGCCTCGTGCTGCTGATCTCGTTCGTGGGCTCCGGCCTGAGCTATGTCGCGCTCGGCCGCGTGGCCGTCGAGACGGACACCATGCTCAACCAGGACCTGGCCGCCGAACGCACCGCGTCGGACTGGCACCGCAACATCACCAACGGCGTCAACCGCACCAGCGCGATCGCCGTCAGCGCGGACCCCAGCCTGGCGCAATTCTTCGCGGCCGTCTCCGCCGAATCGACCAAGCAGTCCGGCGAACTGCAGAAGAAGCTCGAGACCTACATGGTCACGCCCGAGGAACGCAAGATGTTCGACACGCTCAGCGAGGCCCGCAAGGGTTACCTGAGCACGCGCGACGCCGTCTCCGCCGCCAAGAAGGCCGGCGAGGCCGACAAGGCGCGCGAGGTCTTCGACCGCGAGTTCCAGCCCGCCGCCGCCAAGTTCCAGGAGGCCATCCAGGCCATCGTGCAGCACAAGCGCACGCTGCTGGACGACGCCGCCCGGCACCTGGACACGACCAATTCCCGCGCGCGCACCGCGCTGCTGGTGTTCTCGCTGGTCGCGCTGGCCCTGGGCCTGTGGTTCCTGGTGATGCTGACGCGGTCCATCACCCGTCCGCTGCAGGGCGCGGCCGACGTCGCCGACGCCATCGCCAACTTCGACCTCAGCCGCAACGTCCCCAAGGGCGGTGGCGACGAGACCGGCAAGTTGCTGGGCTCGCTGGGCGGCATGCAGGAGCAACTGCTCAAGTTGATCGGCGAGGTGCGCGGCTCGGCCGAGAACATCGGCACCGCCAGTGCCGAGATCGCCACCGGCAACCATGACCTGAGCGCCCGCACCGAGCAGACGGCCTCCAACCTGCAGGAAGTGGCTGCGTCGATGACGCAACTGACTGGCACCGTGAGGCAGACCGCCGACTCGGCGATGACGGCCAACCAGCTGTCGAGCTCCGCCGCCGAGACCGCGCAGCGCGGCGGCTCGGTGATGAGCCAGGTGGTGAGCACGATGGGCGAGATCAGCAACAGCTCGCGCAAGATCGCCGACATCATCGGCGTGATCGACGGCATCGCCTTCCAGACCAACATCCTGGCGCTGAACGCGGCCGTCGAGGCCGCCCGCGCCGGCGAGCAGGGCCGCGGCTTCGCGGTGGTCGCGAGCGAGGTGCGCTCGCTGGCGCAGCGCAGCGCCGAGGCGGCCAAGCAGATCAAGACGCTGATCGGCGCGAGCGTCGAGCGCGTGGATTCGGGCTCGCGCCTGGTGCAGGACGCCGGCGGCGCGATGACCGAGATCGTTGCCAGCGTGCAGCGCGTGGCGGACATCATCGGCGAGATCAGCGCCGCGGCCCGCGAGCAGAGCGACGGCATCAACCAGGTCAACGCCGCTGTCGGTCAGCTCGACCAGATGACGCAGCAGAACGCGGCCCTCGTCGAGGAATCCGCCGCCGCAGCGGAGAGCCTGAAGGACCAGTCCCAGCGGCTGGCCACGGCGATCTCGGTGTTCCGGCTGCGCTGAGGCGGGGGGCTCGCCGCAGCGCGTTCGAATGCGCGTTCAAACGACGACGGGGCCGAGGCCCCGTTTTTCGTTGGCCAGGGATTCAAGCCTGGAACGGCCTGCCCGGCGACGCGACGCTCAGAACGTCAACGTCCTGACGCCCTGCCCCGTCCCCAGCAGGCAGACGCTGGCCTTGTTGCGGGCGAAGACGCCGACGGTGACCACGCCGGGCCATTGGTTGACGTCCGCCTCGAAGGCCGCCGGATCGGTGATCCGCAGGCCCTTCACGTCCAGGATGTGGCAGCCGTTGTCGGTCACGCAGCCCGCGCGCAAGGTCGCCTCGGCGCCCATCGCGTGGAAGCGGCGCGCGATCTGCGCGGCGGCCATGGGGATCACCTCGACCGGCAGCGGGAACTTGCCCAGCGCGTCGACCAGCTTGCTCTCGTCGGCGATGCAGACGAAGGTCCGGGCCAGGTCCGCGACGATCTTCTCGCGCGTCAGCGCGGCGCCGCCGCCCTTGACCATGTAGCCCCGGCCGTCGATCTCGTCGGCGCCGTCGATATAGACCTGCAGCGCGTCGACCTCGGCCGCGTCCAGCACCGGGATGCCCAGCGCCTTCATCCGCTCGGTGCTGCGCGACGAGCTCGACACCGCCCCGGCGATCCGGATCCCGCTGGCGGCCAGCGCGTCGATGAACTTGTCCACCGTCGAGCCGGTGCCCACGCCCACCACCGTGTCCGGCGTCACGTACTGCAATGCGGCCTGGCCGACCAGGGTCTTCAATTCGTCTTGGGTCATGGGAGCAAGCTCGGAGCTGGAAGCTGGAGGAGGAAGCCGCGATTATCTCCGCCGCCTCCGCCGACCGCCCCGGTCGCACGCCTGGCCGACGCCTGGATCGCGCGCCCGGCCCGGCATCTCTGGCCAGGCAAGGGCGCCAATGCCCATGCCCATGTCCATGTCCGGCACGGCGCCCCCGCCCCGGACCCGGTGCCTCAAGCCGGATAGAAGCGCCCGTGAAATCCCAGCGGCGCCCAGTACGGCAACCACGCCCGGGCCAGCGGACCGTCGGCGAGCCGCTGCGCGTCGAACACCGTCGCGAAGCTGCGCTGGCGCTTGACGTCGTAGCCCAGGCCCAGCAACCAGCCCTCGCCCTCGCGCGTCGAGCCGGGTCTGGGCACCAGCAATTGCTCCTCCAGCAGCACCTGCTCGTCGAACTGGAAGCGCTGCCGCGCGCCAGTGTCCAGGTCCAGGCGCATCACGCCGTCGAAACCCCAGCGCGACGGGTCGTCGATGCGCACCGGGTAGTAGACGAAGCGATGCCGCCGACCGACCACCCGCGGGTCGACGACGGGGAACTCCACCGCTTCGTCGCGCCGCTCCAGGCGCGGCTCGCCGCCGCTCAAGGGCAGGCGCAACAGACGCGGCTGCGACGGCGCCTCGACCAGGCGGCGCCCGGCCATCAGGTTGGCGATGCGCGCGTTGAATTCGGGCAGCGGTGGTGCCTCCACATAGTCCAGCGCCAGCTCGTCGCCGTCGTCCCAGGCATTGCCGAAGTGGAAGACCAGGCTCGCCGGCAACTGGAACCAGCGCGGCGTCAGCGTCGCCTTGTCCAGCACCAGCACCCGCGTGCCCTGCTCCGGCCGCCACCGCATCGCGGCGGACATGCTCGATCCGGCGCGCACCTGTGCCATGTCCAGCGAGATCGGCGCCAGCAGGAACGTCAGGAAGCGCTGGGACACCGCGAAATCATGGACCATCGCCGCCATCGGCAGTTCCAGCAGCTGTTGCCGGGCCAGCGCGCCGTCGCGCCCGATGCGGTAGATGAGCAGATGCCGCGAGGTGGTGCCGAAGTTCCAGACGGTGCCGTCCGGCTCCACCTTCGGATGCGCGGAGAACGGCATGCCGCGCAGTTCCGGCGACCAGGCCTTGGGACCGACCGTGGCAAGCGACCCGGCGTCCAGCTCGTAGGCGCTGCCGCCCTCCCAGAGCGCATAAAGACGGTCCTGCAGCCGCAGCACGCTGGTGTTGGCGACGTTCAGGCTGTCCGAGCCGGTCACCGGGCGCTGCGGCGGAATCGCGGTGCCCAGCGCCGGCAGCAGGAAACGGCCCGCCTCCTGCTCGGCGCGGAACTTGGCGGTCCGCACGAATCGCGCCTGGTGGCTGGCCCGGCCGTCCTCGAAACGCCAGGCCTGGATCAGGCCGTCGCCGTCGAACCAGTGGCGGTAGCGCTCGCCGGCGCGGCTCATCAGCCCCGGCCCGTTGCGATAGAGCGTGCCGCGCAGCTCGCGCGGCCAGCGGCCCTCGATGCGCAGCTCGGTGGCGGCGCGGTCCTCGCCGTCCCAGCCGCGCAGCGGCAACAGCTCCGGCGCGGTGGCCAGGGCCCGTTCGAAATCCTCGGCGCTGAGCGCCGCGGCGCCGTTGACCAGGTGGGCGCTGGTGGCCAGCGCCTGGCCGGCCCGGGCCAGCGCGGTGGCGGAAGCGAGGTCGGTCAGGCCGACGGCGGTCAGCGCCGAGGTGGCGCCGGCACGCAGCAGATGGCGGCGGTCCATGGTGGGCTCCTCAGGGCGCGGGCAGGCGGATCGCGTGGCGCGTGACGCCGGCTTCGAGCACGGCCTGCTCGAAGCTCGGCGGCCCGAAGTTGCCCTGCGCCTGGCGCGAGAACGCGAACGGCTCGATGGGCATGCCGATCATGTTGCTGTCGAGCTTGCCGTTGCCGTTCATGTCCTGGAAGACGGTGATCGCCACCGGCCCGGCGGGCAGCCCCGTCAACCGCACCGTCACGACTCCGCCGCGCGCGTCGGCCAGCGCGGCCTTGCCGGTCGCGACCGGCTGCTTCAGCCAGCTCGACGCGCTGGAGAAGGCGGCGACCATCACCTGCCCGGCCGGCGCGGCGGCTTGCACGGGCGTCAGGCCGCTGATCTCGACCTCCAGGTCCGCGGCGAAGGCCGGCACCCCGGCCGCGGCGAGCAGGATGCCCAGGGCCACGGCGCGCGAAGCCACCGCCCGCGACATGGCGGGACGGCGGGGATGCTCGGCGGCGCGGTCGGGACGGACGGACTTGGCGAATGGGATCGGCATCGGTGGCTCCAGGAAATGACCCCGGCTGGGATCGATGGAGGCACTCTAGGCAACCGAAGCCGCACGGGCCGCCGCGTTGAGACGAAACGCTCCGCCGTGGCGCGAGTGGTCAGCGCGCGTCGCGAACGGCACGGGCCGCGAGAGGGAGAGGGAGAGGGAGAGGGAGAGGGAGAGAGCGAGGGACAACCAGGACGCCGCCACGGCTCACGGCGCACCGCCCCATCGACGGCTCCGTGCCGCGGGCCCCGCCCGCCGTCCGCCGCCAGCTCAGACGACGGCGATCCAGCGTCCGCAGACGATCACCGTGACCCACAGTCCCAGGGACAGCAGGCACTGCCATCGCGCCATGCGGTCCTGCGCGCGCACACCGCCGCGCCAGTGAAACCACAGCGCGTTCGCGCCCGCGATCAGGATGAGCGCCATCTTCAGGCGCAAGGCGTTGCTGACCCAGAGCTCGTCCGCATGCGCGGAAAACAGCGCCACGCCGGTCACCGCGCACAGCGCGAAACCCGCCAGCGCCACCGGCACCGACAGCCGCGCCAGCGCCGACGGATCGAGCGCCGTGGCGCGGCCCAGCATGCGCAGCTCGAAGATCAGCAAACCGCCGAACAGCGCGGCCAGCCCCATCAGGTGGAGCGTCTCCAGCGCCGGATAGATCCACGGATGGGACAGCACCAGCGCCGCCAGCCCGTTCCACAGGCTCACCATGCGTCAGCGGGCTCGGCTCATCGGCGTCCTCGACTCTGCGCGGGCGGCGGGACCGGTCAGGCCGCCCGGCGCTCGCGGCGCTGGCGCACGGCCTTGGCCAGATCGCGCAACAGCGGCTCGGTCTGGCTCCAGCCCAGGCAGGCGTCGGTGATGGACACGCCCGGCCGCAGGTCGGCCTTGGTCTGGCCCTCCAGCAGGTCCTGGCGGCCCGGCTGCAGGTGGGACTCGACCATCACGCCGGTGATGCGCGCGTCGCCACCGGCGATCTGCGCGCCGACGTCATGGCCGACGTCGATCTGGCGCTCGTACTTCTTCGACGAGTTGGCGTGCGAGAAGTCGATCATGAGCTGCTCGCGCAGCCCGGCCGCCTTCAGCACCTCCGCCGCCGCCTGCACCGAGGCCGCGTCGTAGTTGGGCGCCTTGCCGCCACGCAGGATCAGGTGGCAGTCGTCGTTGCCGCGGGTCTCGAAGATCGCGGCCAGGCCCATCTTGGTCATGCCCATGAAGGCGTGGCTGGCGCGCGCGGCCAGCACCGCGTCGGCGGCGATCTTCACCGAGCCGTCGGTGCCGTTCTTGAAGCCCACCGGGCACGACAGACCGGAGGCGAGCTGGCGATGGCTCTGGCTCTCGGTGGTGCGCGCGCCGATGGCGCCCCAGGCGATCAGGTCCGAGATGTACTGCGGCGACAGCAGGTCCAGGAACTCGGTGCCCGCCGGCAGGCCCAGCGCCGTCACGTCCAGCAGCAACTGGCGCGCCAGGCGCAGGCCCTCGTTCATGTGGAAGCTGCCGTCCAGGTGCGGATCGTTGATGTAGCCCTTCCAGCCGACGGTGGTGCGCGGCTTCTCGAAGTAGACGCGCATCACGATCAGCAGGTCGTCCTGGAGCTCGTCGCGCAGGTTCTTGAGCAGGCGCGCGTAGTCCATCGCCTGGCCGTGGTCGTGGATCGAGCACGGGCCGACGATGCACAGCAGCCGGTCGTCCTGGCCGTGCAGCACGGCGCTGATCTCGTGGCGGGCCGACTCGACCACCTGCTGCGACGCCTCGGGCAGCGGCAACTGGTCCAGCAGCAGCGCGGGCGAGATGAGCGGGCGGACCGCATCGATGCGGGTATCGTCGGTGCGGGTGTCGTCGCGGGTGCTGTCGGCGGTGCCGACTTCGCGATCGTGCTGCGGATGGTCGAGGTTCTTCATGGCGTCGGGCGCGCCCCGAAAGGAGCGGTGAATTAGCCAGGGATTATCTGCCCGCGCGCGTCATCGAGGCCAGTCCCACCGCAATGGCCGTCAGAACGAAGCCGGCGACCGACAGCGCGCCCAGGTGCTCGCCCAGGAACGCGGCGCCCATCAGCGCCGAGACGCCGGGGACCAGGTAGAACAGCCGCGCCACCGCGCCTGCCTGCCCGCGCCGGATCATCACGAACATCAGGCTGAACGCGCCGATCGAGTTCACCAGCGCCAGCCACAGCGTCGAAGCGATCAGCTCGACGCTCCAGTCCGGCATCGCCTGCTCGCGCCACAACGCCAGCCCGAGCACCGCCAGCGTCGACACCGTCATCTGGATGCCGCTGCCGGTGCGCAGGTCCATGCCGGCGCAGTAGCGCTTCTGATACAGCGTGCCGGCCACCAGGCCCGCCAGGCCGAGCAGCCCCGCGCCGTAGGCTTGCCACGCGCCGCCGCCCATCGGCCGGCCGGCGATGACCAGCGCCACGCCGGCCAGCCCGCCCAGCAGCCCCAGCCACTGGCGGCCGGCGAGCCGCTCCGACAGCCACAGGTGCGCGCCCAAGGCCGTGGCCAGCGGCATCAGGCCGATCATCAGCGCCGCGATGCCGGCCGGCAGCCCCCATTGCAGCGCCGCGTAGATGCCGGAGAAATGCAGCACCTGCATCAGCAGCCCGACCACGGCCAGGTGGCCCCACTGCCGCGCCGTCTTCGGCCACGGCGCGCGCGTCACCACCGACACGGCCAGCAGCACCAGCGCCGCCAGCCCGAAACGCAACGTGAGCAAGGTGAAGGGGCCGGCGTGCGGCAGCGCCAGCTTGCCGGCGATGTAGCCGGTGCTCCAGAGCAGGATGAACAGCACCGGCAGGCTGAGCGCCACCAGCGCGGCCAGGCCACCGGTGCCGAACGCCTGCGACGACGCCCCGGCCGCCGGCCGGGTGGACATCCGGGTCGTCGTCCGGTTCAGCATCCTGGTTGGCGTCGGGCTGACGGCGGCGCCGCCGGCGTCGCGCCCCTCACGGAACGCAGCGGTCACGGGGACGGCGGGGGTCGGTGGACGGGGAATCGAGGAGATCGAGGGGATCGCGGTGGTCGACATGGCGGGCTCCAGGAAATGAATGCCGTGGATCGCACTCTAGGAAGGACGCCTTCAGGACACAATCCGGCGTTCATTCGTTATAGAGTTTCCAGATCGAGAACAATCAGCCACCGGCCGCGGATCCCTCGCGGCCGTCGAGGAGACGACGGATGGGACGACTGGAAGACTTGCAGGCCTTTGCCCGCGTCGTCGACGCGCGCAGCTTCTCGGGGGCGGCCAAGTTGCTGGGCGCGACCAAGTCCGCCGTCAGCAAGCAGGTGGCCAGGCTGGAGCAGCAGCTCGGCACGCGCCTGCTGCACCGGACCACCCGCAGCATCAGCGCCACCGCCGAGGGGCGCGGCGTCTACGAGCGCGCGCTGCGGCTGATCGAGGAGGCGCAGGCGCTGGACGCCGAGCTCGCCGGCCAGCGCGAGCAGCCACGCGGCGTGCTGCGGCTGAGCACCTCCACCGCCTTCGGCAACCTGCAATTCACCGCGCTGCTGGTGGAGTTCTGCGCCCGGCATCCGCAGCTGCAGGTGGTGCTGGGGCTCAACGACCGTTACGTCGACCTGGCCGAGGAAGGTTTCGACGTCGTGTTGCGGCTCACCGGCCGACCCAGCCCGGGGCTGGTGGCGCGGCGGCTGGCGGACATCCGCTTCGTGCCCTGCGCGTCGCCCGCTTATCTCGCCGCGCAGGGCACGCCGCGGGTCGTCGCCGACCTGGCCGATCACCGCTGCCTGCGTTTCGGCTACCTGCACGCGCCGGAGCGCTGGCGCTTTCGCCATGCGGTGGACGGCGAGGCGGAGGTGGAGATCTCCGGCACGCTCCGCTTCGAAAGCGGCCTGACCGCCAACAGCAGCGAATCGCTGCGCGTGGCGGCGCTCGCCGGCATGGGCGTGGCGGTGCTGCCGACCTATGCCATCGGCGCCGACCTGCGCGCGGGCCGCCTGACCGCCCTGCTGCCGGACTGGACGCCGCTGGGCGGACCGGCGGAGGCGAACGTGCTCTACGCGGTCTACCTGCCCAGCCGCTTCCCCAGTCCGAAGGTGCGCGCGCTGATCGACTTCATGGTCGAGCAGTTCGGCGACGTACCGCCGTGGGATCGGCCACCGAGCGACGAGCCCGGCGTCGATCGGGCCGCGGCGCCCGGCGCGGGCTGAGAAATCCCGCCGCGTCAAGCCTGCAACGGCCCGAACGAGCTAGGGCGAGTCCCCCATCACCGTTCGCACGCCGTGAGTAGCCGGGCGACGGGCGATCCAGGGGCCGATGAGACAATGCCGCCCCATCATGTCTCTGATTCCCTACGGCCTCGCCCGTCCCTTCCTGTTCGGCATGGATCCCGAACATGCCCACGAATTGACGCTGGGCAGCATCGCCCGCCTCCAGAACACGCCCGCCCAGTGCGCCTGGGCGCAGGCCCGGGTACAGGACCCGGTCACCGTCGCCGGCCTGACCTTCCCGAACCGCGTCGGCCTGGCGGCCGGGCTGGACAAGAACGGCCGCTGCATCGACGGCCTGGGCGCGATGGGCTTCGGCTTCATCGAGGTCGGCACCGTCACGCCCAAGGCGCAGCCGGGCAACGACAAGCCGCGCATGTTCCGCCTGCCCGCCCGGCAGGCGCTGATCAACCGGCTGGGCTTCAACAACGAGGGGCTGGACGCGTTCATCGCCAACGTGAAGCGCTCGCACAGCTTCCGGCATCACGGCGGGCTGCTGGGCCTGAACATCGGCAAGAACGCGGCCACGCCGATCGAGCGGGCCGTCGACGACTACCTGATCGGCCTGGAAGGCGTCTTCCCGCACGCCGACTACATCACCGTCAACATCTCCAGCCCCAACACCAAGAACCTGCGCCAGCTGCAGAGCGACGAGGCGCTGGATGCGCTGCTCGGCCCGCTGCAGACTCGCCGGCTGGCGCTGCAGGACGCCAGCGGCCGCACGGTGCCGCTGTTCGTGAAGATCGCTCCCGACCTGGACGAGGATCAAGTGGCCGTCATCGCGGCCAGCCTGCAACGCCACGGCATCGACGGCGTGATCGCCACCAACACGACGATCGCCCGCGACGCGGTGCAAGGCCTGCCGCATGCGAACGAAACCGGCGGCCTGTCCGGCGCGCCGGTCTTCGAGGCCAGCAATCGCGTCATCCGCCTGTTGCGCTCGGCGCTGGGCGGCGGCTTCCCCATCATCGGCGTGGGCGGCGTGCTCAGCGGCGAGGACGCACGCGCCAAGCTGCAGGCCGGCGCGGACCTGGTCCAGCTCTACACCGGCCTGATCTACAAGGGCCCGGCGCTGGTGCCGGAATGCGCGAAGGCGCTGGCGCGGCTCTGAAGGCGGCCCGCTGACACCTCGTCGCGGCGAGCCGAGCCGAGCCGAGCCGAGCCGAGCAGGATGCCATCGCGGCATCACGGCATCACGACGAGCAGACGACCTCAACGGAAAACGCCGGCGCAAGGGCCGGCGTTTTTCATGGGGCGAGGCCCGGCCGCGAGGATCAGCCGGTGATCAGGCGCAACGGCTTCTGCATCACGTCGGCCGGCTTGCCCTTCTTCGCGCGCTTGCCTGCGAAGGCAGCCAGCGACACGCCCTTGAGCATCTCGTCCTTGGGCTTGCCGCCACGCGCGGTGCCGCTGACCAACAACTGCGTCGTGAAGGCGGCCACGCTCAGGAGCAGGTCCTTCGCGTCCAGGTCGATCAGCGTCAGGCCACGCCCGCCCTTGGGCTGGTGCTTGAGCTCGTCGATCGCGAAGGTCAGCAGACGCCCCCCCACGGTGAGGCAGGCGACCTGCACGCCGGCGACCGCGCCGGCGGGCACCACGGCCGGCGGCAGCGGACGTTCCTCGCCTTCCAGGCTGAGGAAGCTCTTGCCGGCCTTCTGCCGGCCGACCAGGTCGCCGACCTCCGCCACCAGGCCGAAGCCGCCGGTCCCCGCCAGCACCAGCCGCTGCGTCGCCGCGCCGGCGAAGTAGTGCGCGATCTGCGAGCCCGACTCCAGCTCGATCAGCGTCGTGATCGGTTGGCCGTCGCCGCGCCCGCCCGGCAGCGCCGAGACCGGCACCGAGTAGGCCCGGCCGTTGGTGCCCAGCACCACCAGCGGATCGACGCTGCGGCACGGGAACACGCCGTACAGCGAGTCGCCCGACTTGAAGGCGAGCGCCGCCGGATCCACCTCGTGACCCTTGAGCGCCCGCACCCAGCCCTTGAGACTGACGACGACCGTCACCGGCTCGTCGACGATGCGCACCTCGGCCACCGCGCGCTTGTCCTCCAGGATCAGCGTGCGGCGATCGTCGCCATACTGCTTGTGGTCGGCCTCGATCTCCTTGATCACCGTGCGGCGCAGCACCGACGGATTGCCCAGGATCTCCTCCAGCTTGCCGGCTTCCTCGCGCAGTTGCTTGAGCTCCTGTTCGATCTTGATGAACTCCAGTCGCGCCAGTTGGCGCAGCCGGATTTCGAGGATGTCCTCGGCCTGGCGCTCGCTGAGCTTGAAGGTCTCGATCAGCGCGGGCTTGGGCTCGTCCGAGTTGCGGATGAGCGCGATGACCTCGTCGATGTGCAGCAGGATCTGGTGGCGGCCTTCCAGGATGTGGATGCGGTCACGCACCTTGTCCAGGCGATGCTGCGTGCGCCGCGTCACCGTGTTCAGCCGGAAGCCGATCCACTCGGTGAGGATCTTGCGCAGCGTCTTGGGCATGGGCCGGCCGTCGTCCCCGACCATCGTCAGGTTCATCGACGCCGAGGTCTCCAGGCTGGTGTGCGCCAGCAGCGTGTTGATCAGCTCCTGCTGCTCGACCGCACGGCTCTTGGGCTCGAACACCAGCCGCACCTTCGCGTCCTTGTTGGACTCGTCGCGCGCCTTGTCCAGCACCGCCAGCACCGAGCCCTTGAGCTGCAACTGCTCGGCGGTCACCGTCTTCTTGCCGGTCTTGACCTTGGGATTGGTCAGTTCCTCGATCTCCTCCAGCACCTTCTGCGTGCTGACGCCGTGCGGCAGCTCGGTGACGACGAGCTGCCACTGGCCGCGCGCCAGGTCTTCGATCTTCCAGCGCGCCCGCAGCTTCAGGCTGCCCCGGCCGGAGTTGTAGGCCGCGCGGATCTCGTCGGCGGAGCTGATCAGCTGACCGCCGCCCGGATAGTCCGGGCCCTTGATCTTGTCGAACAGCTCATCGTCGCTGGCGTCGGGCCGCTTGAGCAGCAGCACCGCCGCCTCGGCGACCTCCCGCAGGTTGTGGCTGGGGACTTCCGTCGCCATGCCCACCGCGATGCCCGACGCACCGTTCAGCAACACGAACGGCAGCCGCGCGGGCAGCTCCCGGGGTTCCTCGAAGGAGCCGTCGTAGTTGGGCTGGAAGTCGACCGTGCCCATGTCGAGCTCGTCCAGCAGCAGCCGCGCGTAAGGCGACAGGCGCGCTTCCGTGTACCGCATCGCAGCGGCGCCGTCACCGTCCCGGCTGCCGAAGTTGCCCTGGCCGTCGACCAGCGGATAACGCTGGCTGAAGTCCTGCGCCATGCGCACCAGCGCGTCGTACGCCGCCTGGTCGCCGTGCGGGTGGTATTTACCGAGCACGTCGCCCACCACGCGGGCGCTCTTCACCGCCTTGGCGCCGCTGGTGCCGGAGAACACCAGCCCCATGCGCTCCATCGTGAACAGGATGCGGCGCTGCACCGGCTTCTGGCCGTCGCTGTAGGCCGGCAGCGCGCGGCCCTTCACCACCGACAGCGCGTACTCCAGGTAGGCCTGCTGCGCGTACTGCGCCAGCGTCAGCGCATCGCCCGACGGCGATTGACCGCCGGGTCCGCCCGCGCCGCCCTGCGTCTCGAAATCAAAAGTCTCTTGGTTCATCTCTCTCTTCATGCCGGCCGGGACCGGTCGTTCGAATCTCTCTAAGGGCGCCGCCTCAACGCTGCGGGACGACGACCATGGTCATTTGCTTGGCCTGCGCGCCCAGGCTGCGCTGCAGCAGCGCCCAGTACAGCTCCAGCACCAGATGGACGTGAGCTTGCGTCTCGTCGATGTCGGGCATTTGACCGCCAGCCCGTCGCACCGCGCCCTCGCCGGCGTTCCAGGCGGCCAGCGCCGCGTCGATGCGGCCGAATCGCCGCGTCAGGTCGGCCAGCATGCGCGCGCCGATCAGCACGTTGGTGCGGGCCTCCAGCAGCGGCGCCGGGCGGCGCAGTTCCTCGGCCGTCGCGTAACGCTGCGCCGTCGCGGGCGTGATCTGCATCAGCCCGGTGGCGCCGCGCGGCGAGACCGCGTCGGCCTTGAAGCCGGACTCCACCGCGATGATGGCCTTGAGCAGCTCCACATCCACGCCGGTGGCCGCGGCGGCCTCGCGCAGGTAGGGCTGCACCGCCTTGGCCTCCGGCGCGATGTCCAGCCAGGTCAGCATGCGCTGGCCATGGTCGGTCTTGCCCGGCACGCGCTGGATGCCGCCCAGCGCCCCCATCACCGGCTGGAAGCGGCTGTCCACCTGCATCGGCGCGAAGTGGGCGATGCCGTCGGCGTCGACGTAGCCCCACAGCTCCGCATGCGCCGGCGCCGCGCCGGCCGCGAAGGCGGCCGCGATCGCGGCCGCGAGGCGACGTCGGCGGCTCATGCCTGCCCCAGCCCTTGCGCGAGGCGCGCCTCGTACTCGCGCCGCAGCAGCGACATCACGATCAGGTCGTCATAACCCGCGCCGTCGCCGATGTCGCCCTCGGCCGGCTCGACCCGCACGCATTCGCGCAGGCGACCTTCCTCGACATACCCCTCGCTGCGGTACAGCGCCTGCGCGCGCGTGTTGCGGCCCTTCACATCCAGCCAGAAGCGATGCGCACCGAGCTGCTCGAAGGCCATCTTCTGCAGCAGCCGCACGCAGCGTCGACCGATGCCCTGCCCCTTGGGACCGAGCACGATGCGCTTGAGCTCCACCGAGTGATTGGGGTTGCGACAGCCCTGCAGGATGACGAAGCCGGTGCGTTGCGCATCCAGCTCCACGATGAAATGCCGCGCGTCCGGAAAACGGATCGCGCCCTCGTGCTGCGTGCGCTCCCACGGCGTGATGAAGGGCCGGTTGCCCGCGTCCTGCTCCACGCCGACGACGAAGTCCAGGTCGGACAGCATCGTCGGGCGCAGGGTGACGCGGTGGGCGGTCATCATGGTCGTCAGACGTCGACCTCGATGGCGTCGCCGTGCAGCTCCATCAGCTCGCGCCGCGCCGCCGCCTCGCCCTTGCCCATCAGCTTGTTGATCGCGCCCTCGGTGTCGCCGAAATCGAAATCGCCGTAGCGCACCTGCAGCAGCCGGCGCGTCTCGGGATTCAGCGTGGTGTCCCACAGCTGCTCGGCGCTCATCTCGCCCAGGCCCTTGAAGCGGCTGATGCTCCAGCTGCCCTCGCGGGCGCCTTCCTTGCGCAGCTTGTCCAGGATGGCGGTCTGCTCGCCCTCGTCCAGCGCGTAGAGCTTGGCGGCCGGCTTCTTGCCACGCGCCGGGGCGTCGACGCGGTACAGCGGCGGACGCGCCACGTAGACGTGGCCGGTGGCGATCAGCTTGGGGAAATGGCGGAAGAACAGCGTCAGCAGCAGCACCTGGATGTGGGCGCCGTCGACGTCCGCGTCCGACAGGATGCAGATCTTGCCGTAGCGCAGGCCGGAGAGGTCCGGGTCGTCGTTCTTGCCGTGCGGGTCGACGCCGATCGCCACCGAGATGTCATGGATCTCGTTGTTGGCGAAGAGCCGGTCGCGCTCCACTTCCCAGGCGTTCAGCACCTTGCCGCGCAGCGGCAGGATGGCCTGCGTCTCCTTGTCGCGACCGAGCTTGGCGGAACCGCCGGCGGAGTCGCCCTCGACCAGGAACAGCTCGTTGTGCAGCAGGTCGGTGCTTTCGCAATCGGTCAGCTTGCCGGGCAGCACCGCCACGCCGGAGCTCTTGCGCTTCTCGACCTTCTGCGCCGCGCGCTGGCGCGTCTGCGCCTGCTTGATGACCAGCTCCGCCAGCTTCTTGCCGTGCTCGACATGCTGGTTCAGCCACAGCTCCAGCGCCGGCTTCACGAAGGCCGACACCAGCCGCAACGCGTCGCGCGAGTTCAGCCGCTCCTTGGTCTGGCCCTGGAACTGCGGGTCCAGCACCTTGGCCGACAGCACGAAGCTGGCGCGCGAGAACACGTCCTCCGCCATCAGCTTGACGCCCTTGGGCGCCAGCGCGTGCATCTCGATGAAGCCCTTGATGGCGCCGAACAGGCCGTCCTTGAGCCCGGACTCGTGCGTGCCGCCGGCCACGGTGGGGATCAGGTTGACGTAGCTCTCGCGCATGACCTGACCCTCCTCGGTGAAGGCCACGCACCAGGAGGCGCCCTCGCCCTCGGCGAAGTTCTCGCTCTCGGAGGCGGTCGCGTACTGCTCGCCCTCGAACAGCGGAATCAGCGGATCGGCCGGCAGCGACTGCATCAGGTAATCGCGCAGGCCGCCCTTGTAGATCCAGGTCTGCGTCTCGCCGGTTTTCTCCTGCGTCAGCGTCACCGTGACGCCGGGCATCAGCACGGCCTTGGAGCGCAGCAGGTGCACCAGCTCGCCCTTGGGCAGGTCGGCGCTCTCGAAGTACTTCGGGTCCGGCCAGACGCGCACCGTGGTGCCCTGCTTGCGGTCGCCGGAGCGGGGCTCGGCCTTGCGGGTCGCGACCGGCTCGACCACGTCGCCGCCGGAGAAGGCCAGCGTCGCCACCTGGCCCTCGCGGTAGACCGTCACCTGCAGCCGCTTGGCCAGCGCGTTGGTCACCGACACGCCGACGCCGTGCAGGCCGCCGGAGAAGCTGTAGGCGCCGCCCGAGCCCTTGTCGAACTTGCCGCCGGCGTGCAGCCGGGTGTAGACGATCTCCATCACCGACACGCCCTCCTCGGGGTGCAGGCCGAAGGGGATGCCGCGGCCGTCGTCCTCGATCGTGACCGAGCCGTCGGTGTGCTGGATGACCGCGATGCGCTTGCCGTGTCCGGCCAGTGCCTCGTCGGCCGCGTTGTCGATCACCTCCTGGATGGTGTGCAGGGGGTTGTCGGTGCGGGTGTACATGCCCGGGCGTTGCTTGACGGGCTCCAGGCCCTTGAGGACGCGGATCGAGCCTTCGCCATAACTGCCTGGGGCGCTGCCGGGGGTCGTGACTGCTTTGGTTGCCATGGGGCGCGATTCTATGCAGGCCGGTCCGGCCTGCCGATGCTTCTCCCTCCCCAGATGGATTCGAGGGGATGCCGGGGGGATTCCAGCCCGCGGACGCGCACCAGCATTCCCCCGCCGCCACTCGAAGCCCCCCCTCGATGCCGTCGCATCGCAAGCATTCGTCCGCGCCGCGCACGGATGCGGCGCGATGGCACGTCCGGTTACCTCCAGGAGGGGAATGGGCTTGTCATGCTGTCGTAGCATCCGCGGCTACTTTCCCGGGGAGGCCCGTGGCGCGACCGCGCCCAGGCCCGAGCTTGCGCGCCTGCGAGGGCGGCCCGGACGGACGACAACGGACACGGATTGATGCACGACTCGATGCACGGAATGCTGCGCGCGCTGGGCGCGGCGGCGATGGCGCTGGCGGCGGTCCTGGCGGGCCCCGCCCCGGCTCGCGCCGAGGATTACAAGGCCAGCCCGGCGATGGCGATGGAACTGCGCCATGCGCGCTGGTTCGACGGCGAGAAGCTGCAGAGCGGTTCGCTCTACGTCGAGGACGGGCGTTTCGTCGCCCAGCGCCCGCGCAAGGTCAACCGGCTGCTGGAACTGCGCGGACAGACGCTGGTACCGCCACTGGCCGACGCCCACAACCACAACCTGCAAAGCACCTGGGGCCTGGAGCGCTTCGGCCAGGACTACCTGCGCGACGGCGTGTTCTATGCCGCGATGCTGTGCGCCGACCCGGCCGCCGTGGCACCGCTGCGCGAGCGCATCGATCAGCCGGAAACGCCGGACGTGCTCTTCGCCACCGCCTGCATCACCTCGTCGGACGGCCAGCCGCTGGCGATGCTGCAGTCCGGCCAGCCGCCGATGACGCTGGAGCAGATCGTCGACAAGGCGGTGCTGATCATGGACACGCCGGAGCAGGTCGGCCAGAAATGGCCGCTGATCCAGGACCGGCGCAGCGACCTGGTGAAGGTCATCATGAGCTATCACGACCGCCCCGAGTTGCGCCAGCAGCCGGAGCAGCGCGGCCGGCTCGGCGTGACGCCGGAGGTGGTCGCCGAGGTGGTCCGCCGCGCCCATGCCGAGGGTCGCCGCGTCGTGGTCCACATCGAGAGCGCCGCCGACTTCGAGGCCGCCGTGCGCGCCGGCGCCGACTTCATCGCCGAGTTGCCCGGCTACTTCCCGCAGCACGGCGAAGACCCCGAGACCCACCTGATCCCGCCCGCCGTCGCCGCGCTGGCCGCCGAGAAACAGATCGGGATCATCACCGCAACCGTCGCGACGCGGCTGTTCCTGCCGGTGCCCGAGCTGCTGGCGCGCATCGAGGCCGTGCAGAAGCAGAACCTGGAGCGCCTGAAGGCGGCCGGCGCGCGGCTGCTGGTCGGCTCCGACCTGTTCACCGGCAACGCGTTGAACGAGGTCCATCACCTGGACCAGCTCGGCGTGCTGGACAAGGCGACGCTGTTGCGCCTGGCCGCCATCGACACGCCGCGCGCGCTGTTCCCTCAGCGCCGCATCGGCTGCTTCCAGCCCGGCTGCGAGGCCAGCTTCCTGGTGCTGGCGGGCAATCCGCTGGAGGACCTGGACGCGCTGGACAAGCCGCTGCTGCGCATCAAGCAGGGCCGCGTGCTGACGCAGCTGGAGGACGTCGCCGCCACGGCGGGCGACGCGGAGAACGCACTGAACGGCAAGGCCGGCGCGTCGTCCAAGGCCAAAAAGGCGACCGGCAAGAACGCGGGCGCCAAGGGCAAGGCCGGCGGCGCGACCAAGGCCAAGCCGAGCTCGTCGGGTAAACCCGGAACAAGCGGCAAGGCGACCACGAAAAAGGCGACCACCGCCAAGGCCCAAGTCAAGAAGGCGTCATCCAGCGCTTGACGAAGCCGCTACATTGGCCGGATGAGCGCCTCCCCCCTCTCTTCTTCCCGGCCCGCGCGCGCGTCTCCGGCCCTGACGATGCGGCAGGTACTGATCTGCGGCGCCGCGATCGTCACGCTGTCGATGGGCATCCGGCACGGCTTCGGGCTGTGGCTGACGCCGATCACCGTCGACCGCGGCTGGACACGCGAGGCGTTCTCGCTGGCGCTGGCGGTGCAGAACCTGGCCTGGGGCGTGGCCGGACCGTTCGCCGGCATGCTGGCGGACCGCTTCGGCGCGCTGCGGGTGCTGATCGCCGGCGCGCTGTTCTACGCGGCGGGGCTGGCGCTGATGGCGGTGTCGTCGTCGGCGGCGGGCTTCCTGGGCAGCGCCGGGGTGCTGATCGGGCTGGCGCAGTCGGGCACGACCTACGCCGTGATCTATGGCGTCATCGCACGCAACATCGCGCCGGAGAAACGCTCCTGGGCGATGGGCGTGGCGGCGGCGGCCGGGTCCTTCGGGCAGTTCCTGATGGTGCCGGTCGAGAACTGGCTGATCGGCTACACCGGCTGGCAGAACGCGCTGTTCGTGCTGGCGCTGGCCGCCTGCCTGATCGTGCCGCTGGCCTTCGGCCTGCGCGAGCCGGCCCGGACCAGCGCCCACGGCGGCCCCCACCAGAGCATCGGCCAGGCCCTGCGCGAGGCCTTCGGCTACCGCAGCTTCCAGTTGCTGATGCTGGGTTACTTCGTATGCGGCTTCCAGGTCGTCTTCATCGGCGTGCACATGCCCAGCTACCTGAAGGACCACGGCCTGTCGCCGCAGGTCGCCACCTACGCGCTGGCGCTGATCGGGCTGTTCAACGTCTTCGGCACCTACGCGGCCGGCACGCTCGGCCAGCGCTTGCCCAAGCGCCATCTGCTGTCAGGCATCTACCTGCTGCGCTCGATTGCGATCGTGATCTTCCTGAGCGTGCCGCTGACGCCCGTCAGCGTCTACGTCTTCGCGGCGGTGATGGGGGTGCTGTGGCTGTCCACGGTGCCGCCGACCAACGCCATCGTGGCGCAGATCTTCGGCGTGCAGCACATGTCGATGCTGGGCGGCTTCGTGTTCCTGAGCCACCAGATCGGCAGCTTCCTGGGCGTGTGGCTGGGCGGCAAGCTGTATGACGCGACCGGCTCGTACGACGTGGTCTGGTACCTGGCGATCGGGCTGGGCGTGATGGCGATGCTCGCCAACCTGCCGGTGCGCGAGACCGCCATCCCGCGGCAGCCCCAGCCCGCCGCGGCCTGACAACGCCTGACACCGCGCGAGACCCCATGACGCCACGACACGCCGGCCACGCGCCCCTCCCCCAGGCGCCCCGCATGAAACCCACCCGCCCCTGGCGCCGCGCCGCGGCCTGGACGGCGGCGCTGCTGGTGCTGGCGGCGGTGTTCCTGGCCTACACGCAGCCTTCGTTGATGCAGCAGATGGCAGACCGGCTCTGGGCCTGTTTCTGACCCGGTACCGGTTCTTGCCCCTTCACTCCCGGCCCCGTTCCAGGGAACGGCCAGCCTCAGCAACCCACACCCCGAAGAGGGCGGAGACAACATGGTCGTGATCATCACCGGCGCCTCGGATGGCATCGGCGCCGAACTGGCGCGTCAATGGGCGCGGCGCGAGGGAGCCAAGCTCTCGCTCGTGCTGGCGGCGCGCAGCGTCGACAAGCTGGCCGCGGTGGCGGCGCAGTGCGAGGCGCTGGGCGCGCGCACGCTGGTGCAGCGCTGCGACGTCGAGTCGCAGGAGGACTGCCAGGCGCTGATCCACGCCGCGCTGGGCGCGTTCGGCGCCATCGACGTGCTGGTCAACAACGCCGGCATGTCGGCGCACGCGCTGTTCGACCAGGTCAAGGACCTGGCCTGGTACCAGCGCCTGATGCAGATCAACCTGTGGGGCTCGGCCTGGTGCACGCAGGCGGCATTGCCGGCGATCAAGGCCAGCCGCGGCCGGATCGTGGCGGTGTCCAGCCTGGCCGGGCTGCTGGGCATCCCGGGCCGCACCGCCTACAGCGCCAGCAAGTTCGCGATGACCGGCTTCTTCGAGGCGCTGCGCACCGAGGTCGCGCCGCACGGCGTCAGCGTGACGATCGCCTACCCGGGTGTCGTCGACACGCAGATCCGTTATCGCGGCTTCAACGCGCAGGGGCAGGCGTCCGGGCTGAGCAGCCTGGACGAGCGCGGCGCGATGACGGTCGAGGAATGCGCGCGGCTGATCCTGGACGGCACGCTCGCCCGCGAGCGCGACATCGTCATGACCGCCAAGGGCAAGCTGGGCCGCTGGCTGAAGCTGCTGGCGCCGCGGATGGTGGACCGGATGGCGATGAAGGCGCTCAAGAAGGAGCAGCGGCCCGCATGAGCGCGACCGCCCCACCCTCCTCCGCGCCGCCGACCCCGCGGGCGCATGGTGCCAGCGCCCCGAGCGACTGGGTGCTGCGCTGGTCGCAGGCCTGGCGCGACCGCCCCGGCGCGACCGCGCTGGACCTGGCCTGCGGGTCCGGCCGCCATCTGCGGCTGCTGGCCGGCGCCGGGCTGCACGTCACCGGCGTGGACCGCGACGCGGCGGCGCTGGCGGCACTCGCCGCGCAGGCGCCGGTGCCGGACGGCGACGGCCCCACCGGGCTCGTCGAGCTGGTGGAGGCCGACATCGAGCAAGACCCCTGGCCCCTGGGCGAACGCCGTTTCGACCTGGTCGTCGTCACCAATTACCTGTGGCGCCCGCTGCTGACGCGCATCGGCGAGACGGTGGCGCCGGGCGGCTGGTTGCTTTACGAAACTTTTACTGATGGCCAGCAGACGATCGGGCGGCCGTCCAGGCCCGATTTCCTCTTGCGCCCCGGTGAATTGCTCGGCGCCTTCGACGGACTGCGCATCGTGGCTTACGAGGACGGTTTCCTCGACGCCTCGCCGGGTGACGCGACGAGCGGCGGGGTGGGCGGTGCGGTCAACGGGCGCCACGTCCAGCGCGTTGCTGCCGTTCGCGAAAGCCGGCCGCCCGAGACCCCGTCCGGGAGCCCTTCGCCTGGGGTCTACCCGCGTTATCGACTGCTCTGAACGCGGAGCCCCGGAAGCGCGTGCCGCTTCAGTAGAATCCGCCGATCCAGAGGAATCCTGAATGAACGCAATTGTTGGCAGCATCGTCGCGCTGGTCACGCCGATGCATGAAGACGGCCGCATCGACTTCGATGGGCTGCGCGGCCTGATCGACTGGCACCTCGACCAGGGCACCGACGTGATCGGCGTCGTCGGCACCACCGGCGAATCCCCGACCGTGACGATGGAAGAAAACCGCGAGGTCATCCGCGTCGCCGTCGAACACGTCAAGGGCCGCAAGCCCGTGCTGGCCGGCACCGGCGCCAACTCCACCGCCGAGGCCATCGAGCTCAGCCGCTACGCCAAGCAGGTCGGCGCCGACGCCACGCTGTCGGTCGTGCCCTACTACAACAAGCCCTCGCAGGAAGGCATCTACCAGCACTTCAAGGCGATCGCCGAAGCGGTGGCCATTCCGATGATGCTGTACAACGTGCCCGGCCGCACGGTCGCGGACATGGCGCCCGAGACCGCACTGCGCTGCGCCTCGCTGCCTGGCGTGTTCGGCGTCAAGGAAGCCACCGGCAACATCGAGCGCGCCGCCTGGCTGATCAAGAACGCGCCCAAGCACTTCGGCATCTATTCCGGCGACGACGGCACCGCCATCGCGCTGATGCTGCTGGGCGGCCGCGGCCATGTGAGCGTCACCGCCAACGTCGCGCCCAAGGCCATGCACGAGATGTGCCTCGCGGCCATCGAAGGCCGCGTGCGTGAAGCCACCGAGCTGCACTTCAAGCTGCTCGGCCTGCACAAGCAGTTGTTCTCCGAGCCCAGCCCGGCCCCCACCAAATGGGCGCTGAACCAGTTGGGCCGCTGCGGCAATCACTTGCGCCTGCCCCTGACGCCGCTGACCGGTGCCGGCCAGCCGCTGGTCGAGGCTGCCATGCGCGAAGCCGGCCTGCTCTAATCACGGCCGGCGCCTGCCTCGTCGGCTGTCCGCATTTGCTGTTCCCATTCGTTTTCCTGCCAGCGGCCCCGGGCCGCAGTGAACTACCTCGGAGATGTCTAGCGTGACTCGTTCCCTTATCGAAACCGGCGCCTCCACCCCGGTGCGCGTGGCCTGCCTGATGGCGGTGGCCTCGCTGACGGCGTGCAGCACGTTCGACAGCATGACCTCCGGCGACAAGGTCGACTACCGCACCCAGGCCCGTCAGACGACCGGCCTGGACGTGCCGCCCGACCTGACCCAGCTCCCGCGCGAGAACCGCCCCACCGGCCCGATCAGCGCCGCGCAACTGGCCGCGCAACCGACGGCGCAGCGCCAGGTCGTTTCGGCCGGCTCGCCCAACTCGATCGCGCTGGACAAGGCCGGCGTCGTCGAATACCAGCGCCTGGGCAATGCCCGCTGGCTGCACAGCAGCCTGCCGCCAGAACAGCTCTGGCCGCAGATCAAGGCCTTCTGGCAGGAACGCGGCCTGGTGGTCGAATCGGAAGATCCGGCTGTCGGCGTGATGGAAACGAACTGGGCCGAGAACCGCGCCAAGCTGCCGCAGGATTTCATCCGCAAGACGCTGGGTTCGCTGCTGGATTCGATCTACTCGACCGGCGAGCGCGACAAGTACCGCACCCGCCTGGAACGCAACGACAAGGGCGGCACCGACATCTACGTGACGCATCGCGGGATGGTGGAGGTCTATACCAACTCCCAGCGCGACGAAACCGCCTGGCAGCCGCGGCCGTCCGATCCGGAGATGGAATCCGAGATGCTGTCTCGCCTGATGCTCAAGCTGGGCGGCAAGGAAGACGACGCCAAGGCGCTGGCCACCGCCAAGCCCGAGGCGCAACCCGGCCTGACCGACACCGGCCGCGCCGGCCCCGTGCCGCGCTCGCTGGCCGAGGTGCCCGACCAGTTGCAGATCAACGAGGACTTCGACCGCGCCTGGCGCCGTGTCGGACAGTCGCTGGACCGCCACGGCTTCACCATCGAGGACCGGGACCGCAAGCAGGGCCTGTTCTTCCTGCGTTACGCCGACCCCAACCAGGCCGGCAAGGAAGAACCGAACTTCTTCCAGAAGCTGTTCGGTGCCACCGGCTCCGCCTCGGCCGTGCGTTATCGCGTGTCGGTCAAGTCCGAAGGCAGCAAGTCGACGGTCAGCATCCTGGACGACAAGGGCCAGCAGCAGACCAACGAAATGGCCAAGCGCATCCTGCAACTGCTGATGGAAGACATCCGCTGAGGCGGCGACTTAACCGTACGGCATCAGTTTGCGCCAAACAAAACGCCACCCTCGGGTGGCGTTTTTCATTGCTTCGCAGGAACCGGCAATATCCAATCGAATATCTCCGGTCGGTCACCCCACGCAGAAACAAACGAGCAAAGAAAAAGCCGCAAGGGCGAACCCATGCGGCTTCTTCAGGACGAAAAAAGATCGTCTTAGTTGCTGGCGGCCGAAGCGGGAGCCGAAGCGTCCGAGGCAGCCGAAGCTTCCACGGCAGGCGCCGAAGCTTCCACGGCGGGAGCCGAAGCTTCCGGAGCCGGGGTCGCCACGGGAGCGGCTTCTTCCTTCTTGCCGCAAGCGGTCAGTGCAACAGCGGCCAGCAGGGAGGCCATCAGGATCGACTTTTTCATACTTGTCCTCAAGTAACTTTTAGACGAACAATCAATTACCGGTAATTAATGAAGTCGTACCAGAGTACGAGTACGAGCTTCAGCAGACCAAGACGTGAGAAACCTCGAGCGCTTCCCTCGCCTAGCCCGCAATTATAGCCACCAGTTTGTAATCTCCTTACAACCCTAGGGTGCTGCTGGCGAACGATGTGGCAGACCGTTGCTCAATTGCGTCAAACCACTCACGTGCCATGGCTTCTTCCCGTGCGTCGCGCAGGCTGAGCGAGGCGCGCACGGGCGTCCACAACTTCATCACCAGCAAGCCGGGTGCCAGCACCACGCCCTGCGGAGAAGGCTGGCTGCGCTCCAGGGCGTCCGCCGGATCATAGGCGCCGGCGGTGATCACGTGATCGTGGAACTGGCGCCACTGGACGAAACGAGGATGGACACGGCGCAGCGGTTCGTAGTCGGTCGCCAGCAGGTGCAGGCGACGATGCGGCAGGGCCCACCGGCTGAGCGCCTCCAGCAAGGCCGGATCCGACAGCGGCCATGTGGCGAAGTCCGCATCCAGCCAGCACAGCTCCCGGCCGCCCTGCTCCGCCGCGAGCAGCAGCGCTTGCCGCAGCATTTTCCGAACTTCCTCGGCCGATTCGACGATGCCGGCTTGCGGCTCTTGAGGCGCGGTGGATTCGAGCGACATGGCGGGGATCTCCTGTTGCGTGCGAAACGGACGAGGCAAAAACCAGGCAGGCGATCAGGCCGGCTCGACCCAGCCGTCCTCGGCCCATTGGTCGAGCAAGTCGCGTGCGCCCTCGCTGAGGCGGGCCACGTCGGCCGCGGCGAGCGATCGCTGATCCGCCAGCCGGCGCATCAGCGTCGCGTCGCGCCCGCCGGCGCGGAACGAGGCACCGTTGATGAACACATGCGCGGCGTCGTACATCATCCGCGTCCGGGCGACGAGGTGCGCCCCCTGGCCTTTCGGCAGCGCCTGGCCGGGCTCGAAGAACACGCGTGGCTTGGGTTCGGTCAGCGCCTCGCCGAGCGCACGTTCCAGCGCCAGCGGCTGCGCGGCGGCCTTCAATACCGCCTCCCGGGCGAATGCCAGCAGCGCCTCGGGAATCCGCCCCGGCTCGTCGGTGGCGGCCTGACGGGGATCGACATACATCTTGTCGCCACGCGGGGCTTCCTCGTCGTCGGTCAGGCGGACCAGCATCTCGTTGGCCAACTCGCTGCGCCACGGCGAGCGGAAGCCCACAGACGCCGTCATGCAGTCGCCGCCGACGGCCACGCCATCGTGCGCCCAGCCGGGCGGCAGGTACAGCATGTCGCCAGGCTCGAGCACGAATTCCTGCTCCGGCTCGAAGTCCGCCAGCACCTTCAACGGTACGCCCTCGCGCTGCGCGCCGGTGGTCGACACACCCAGCCGGCCGATGCGCCAATGGCGCTTGCCGCTGACCTGGATGAGGAACACGTCATACGAATCGAAGTGGGGCCCGACCCCGCCGCCCTCGCTGGCATAGGACAGCATCAGGTCGTCAAGGCGCGCCTCGGGGACGAACCGGAAGCGGCTCAGCAGTTCATGCGCGGCCGGGACGTGCATGTCCAGCCCCTGCACGAGCAGCGTCCATCGCGGCCTGCTCCAGGCCGGCAGCTTGGCGATGGGCCCCTGGCGCAGCGTCCAGCGGTCGCCGGCCTGCTGCGATACGAGCCGCGACTCGACCTCGTCGCTGGCCGCCAACCTGGCCAGGCCCGCGCGATCGATGGGGGGGCGCACGCCCGGCAGCGCCTGACGGACCAGCAACGGCTGCTTCTGCCAATGGCGCTTCATGAACTGCGCGGGGCTCAGGCCGCCCAACAGCGGTGTCTTTTCGGCGATGGCGATCGGCATGGCGGGGGTGGAGGATGTCGAGGGAGTCGCGGTCATGGGGGCGCATTGTCCTTCGGCTCGGGTCGGTTCGGCGCGATGGCCGCTCGTGTCAACAAGGACCCACGGCCGCAACGGTCCGGCCGCTGATGCGAGAATCGCGCGATGCAAATCACTGCCCCCTGCGTCGTCTCCCTGACCTGGAGACTGGAGGACGCCCAAGGCCAATCCGTCGAGGTCCTGGACCCGCCGATGGAATTCTTCTACGGTGGCGAAGACCTGTTCGCGAAGGTCGAGGAAGCTCTCGTCGACAAGGTCTCCGGCGACGAAGTCAGCGTCGCGCTGCAGCCCGAGGACGCGTTCGGCGACTATGACAGCGCCCTGGTCTGCTTCGAGCCGCGCGATGTATTCCCCGACAACGTCGAGGTCGGCATGCAGTTCGAAGGCCTGCCCGAAGGCGCCTCGACACCGGACATGCCTGCGGATCGGATTTATTCGGTGACCGAGGTCTATCCGGCCCACGTCGTGCTGGACGGCAATCATCCGCTGGCCGGCATCGGCCTGCGCATCCACGTGACCGTCTGCGACGTGCGCGAGGCAACTGAAGAAGAGATCGAGGCCGGCACGCTGGGCGACTCGGGCTTCAGCGTCACGAACGGCCCGCCGCCGGACGAGCCGATTCATTGAACGGTCTCCGAGCATGACAAGGCCCCGCGATGCGGGGCCTTGTTGCTTGGGGGCACGTGCGCCTGGAACGCCATGCCGAAGACAAGCCGGACGACTCACCGTCCCTGATATTGCCGTGCGGATCGACTCGGGCTCAATCATCGACGCCCCGAGCGCCGCAAGAAGAATCGGTATTTGACAAGACCGCTTCGGCTGCCCGAATTGCCAGGCGATCCCGAAACTCCCGCTGATCCCATGCCGACGGCGGTCGTACCACCGGGGCCGCTGACATCAAAACTCACGCAGTTCCGATGCCATGACACCGCCCGAATCCCGCGAGCACAGCCGCCGATAGAGATCGAAGATCTTTGCCTCGAGTTCCAACGGACTGCCGCAGGCCCGAGCACCGATCAGGCGCGCGCGGTAGTTGTGAATCTGCTCGCGGACCGCATGCGACCAGCTGTGCCCGCTCGGCGTCAGATCGAAGGTGCTGGAGCGCAACACATGCAACCACCCCAGCAGCACGTCATGAGGGAAGCCGGCGAACACGTCGGTGAGCGTCGTTGGCGGACGTTCCGCTCGGGCATAAAGGCGCTGGAGCGTCAGCAGCCGGATCACCAGCGCGGGATCCGCCGCCGCGGCCATCGCCAGCGCATCGTGCGGCACGCCCTGGCGCGCGAGCTTGTAGAGCCGCGTCAGCGTGTCGACGTCGCAACTCGGTAGCGCGCGGGGCGTTTCCTCCTGCGCCGGGGTGATCAGGTCGCCCTGGAAATAGCGCAGGCCCAGCGCCTTGAGGCGCAGGTAGTCCGTCGGATCGGCGAGCCGGTCGGCGATCGGCACCACGCCGGCCTGCCTTGCGAGCGCCAGGAATGCGGGCCACCCGGCCGGCGAGGCCAGCGACACGTCGAGCTTCGCGAACGACATCATCGGCAGCCACTCGCCGCGTGGATCCTCGGGCGCCGCCACGTCGGCGAGCGCGAAGCGATAACCGCGCGCGTGCAGTTGAGCGATGCGACGCGTGATCGGCTCCTGCACCGGCAGGTCCGAGGAAAGCTGGATCACGCCGAGGTGGCCGCACAACACTTCCGCGATCGGGCTCAGCAGCGTGGGGCCGTCCATCTCGACGAACAGGCAACCGGGCCGCCGGTGCGCGAGCCCACCATCGAGCAGGGCCTGGCTCAGCAGCATGCTGGTCGCATAAGGACTGGGCGGGGGCTGCGTTCGACGCGGGCCGTCACTCCAGCGGAAGGACAGCTCCTGCCCCATCGGCTCGACGGAGCCATCGACGATGGGCTGACGCGCGAAGCGCACGCGAGCCGGTTCCGGACGGATCAGCAAGCGGGCCAGCGCGACGCCGCTGCGGGAGGGACGGGAGGTGTGCATGGCCGGAGCTGAAAACCGGTAGGCCCGGGGGATCGGGCGGGTACCCAGTATTTCCAGGATCGGCCTGGCGTTCGATGGCTCAGCTCAGTGGCATTGCGGGCGCGGCCCACTGGGAACTGTCGCCGACCGACTCGTTTCCCGGACTCGCGGTCGTCAGCGGCAGGCGCAGGCGGGTGCGGGCCCCCTGCGACGTGCGCTCGAAATGGAAGCAGCCACCGATGCCCTCCGCGCGACGCCGCAGCCCCGACAGGCCGCTGCCGCCAGAGAGCGGCGAGTCCGCGCGCCCGCCATCGCAACCATCGACGAAGGCCGGCTCCGCGACATCGGCCTGACCGTTGTCCTCGATCAGCACTTCGAGGACCTCGCCGTGGATCACCGCCATCCGGATCGACAGCCGGCTGGCGTTGGCGTACTTGATGGTGTTGGCCACCGACTCTTCGACGATGCGCATTACCTGCTTGGACAGATCGGTCAACAGCACGATTTCAGGGCCCTCGGAGATGTCGTACTCGATCTGGAAATCCGCCCGGCTGAGCGATTCGTCGAGGTTGCTGCAATAGGTGAACAGTACGTCGTGGATGCTGCGCTGTTCACGGACCTCCGTGACCGAGATGATCTCGCGCAGATCCCGCAACGCGTCCATCAGATGCGACTCGAGGCGGGGATGATCGATGTCGCGATCACGCACGCTGAACAGCGTCGTCACGAGCTTGGAGCCGATGCCGTCGTGCAGGTCGCGATAGATGCGATCGCGCTCGGTCTGCGCGGCGGCCTCGTTCTCCATCTCACGCTGGCGGTTGTAGCTGACGAGCAGCTCGCGCTCGCGCTGCTGCAGGGTGTCCGTGAGGATCCGGTTGTTGTCACGGATGCGCTTCACGTTGGACTGGAATTTCGCCAGCAGGATCTGCGCGACGACAAAGAGCAACAGCGGCACGCTCAGGTGGCTCAGGAACACCGGCGTCACCAGCAGGTGCGACAGCGACCAGCCCGCGTCCGGCATCTGGAAGCTGATCAGATGCAATATCGCGTTGTGATCGCGTAGCGCGAAGACCTGCGCCAGCACCGACTGGAACAGCAACGACATTGCCGTGCGCGATCGCGTCCGCGCCACGTGCAAGGCCAGCCGCGAGCAGGCGGACAGGTGGAACAGCAGCAGCACCGGCAACCAGTACGCATCGAGCCACTCGCGCCCCTGTAGCCCCAGCAGCGGATATGCCAGCGCCGCAGCGCTCGCGGCTCCGAACAACGCGATCCGCCTGGCGCCCCCCAGCGGCTCGCCGACGAAGGCGAAGATGAACAGGGTCAGCACCGCCACCACCGCGCCCAGGCAGGCGTACTGGGCCCAGGTCCACAACGAGACGAGGCCCGCCGGCACGTAGGGCATCAGGATCAGCGAGAACAGCACCGACCACAGCACCGTCGTCGCGCCGGCATGCAGGAAGATGGCACCGTCCTTGCGGCTGGCCAGCCAGGCGCCCAGCATGAACATCCCGGCCAGCAGGCAGAAGACGTTGGAAGCGTTGGCCAGCGACGAGCCGATGAAGTAGGTCAGCTCGTAGATGTAGGCGACGGTATCGATGTCGCCGAGATAGATCGGCGCCAGCTGGATGTAGGGGTCCCAGGTGGTCAGCTCGATCGTCAGGACGTTGCCTTCCGGCTTGAGGAGCCGACGCGCCAGCGGTGCCTGCAGCGGCCGATACCACTTGTAGCGGGCCGTCGCGTCGGACTTGGGCAGGCCGCCGATCCAGACGTCGTTCAGGTAGACGTCCATCCCGTCGAGCGCCTGGCTGACCAACAGGCTCTTGCGCGGAATGCGTGCCTGGCCGCGCGGGAACGGGTCGCAGCACGGCGCGGGACGATCAAGGTAGCGATCCAGGTCGATGCGAAGGCGGATCCGCTTGAGGCCGTCGACCTGGCTCACGTCGCGGAAGTAGGGGAGCGCGACCTTGGGCTCGTCGGCGACGAAGCCGCCCTGCAGACGCGGTGCCTCGGGCCCCGCATCACGCGAGTCCGGCGCGGCGCGCACGATCTCCAGGTCCTGTGCGCCCTCGATGCGGTGGACCCGCGTCGCGAGGCTGCTGGTGGCCACCACCAGCAATGCCAGGATGAAGAAGGTCAGCCAGAAGCAGACCGACTTCAGCGACCCGCGCCTGCGGTTATTCATCGATCAACCCGTGGACCCGCGCGGCGTTGGCGGCCATCGCCCGCGACTTCACCCCGAGCTTGCGGTAGACGCTGCGCAGGTGCTGATTGACGGTGTGATGGGAGATGCTCAGCCGCCGACCGATCTCCACGATCGGCAACCCCTCGGCGAGGTGATGCAGGACTTCCCACTCGCGTTCGCCCAGGCCCAGTTCCTTGAGCACCTTCTGCCGGTCGACCTGCGGCCGCACGTTGTTCTCTAGTGAAGCGATCCGGTCCACCACCAGTTGAGCGACCGCCGGGCTGAGCGGGGCCTGCCCGTTGTGCGCGCTGACCAGCTTGTCGACCAGCGAGGGATGGATCTCCTCCTTGAGCAGGTAGCCGCTGGCGCCGGCGCGCAGGCTGCGCATCACATGCTTGCTGTCGCCGAAGGTGCTGACGACGACGCTGCGCGCCTCGGGACACTTTTCCCTCACCAGCCGGATCAGGTCGACACCGTCCACGTCTGGCAGGCCCAGGTCGACCACATACAGATCGGCGCGGTTGGCAAGGATCGCGGCAACCGCCTCGCCCCGGTTTCTTGCGATACCGACCACTTCACAGAAACTGCTCATTGAAATCACGTCCACCAGTCTTTTCATGATGGTTTGATCGTCTTCGATGATCACGACGGCGATGCTCATGGGTTTTGCTCCTTCTCACTCGTTGTCCCGTTGCCCAAAAGGCGGGCTCAGTTTCGCGGGCGAGCGGAAACGGACAATCACCGAAGCAAGTAAACCCGAAATCGCCAGACTGCAAATTCAATGGTGGTCGAAAACACGTGGCGCGCGCTGCTTCCAACCGGGGTCGTCAGCCTGCGAAGCCCGGCGCCGTCGGGCTTTCAGCCAGGATTCGACGGTGGCCGCCAAACACATCGTCAGCAGGATCAGACCGCCGGCACCCAGCAAGTAACCAATAGCAGTCAGCTCATATGAGGGACCCACAGGGATGACTCTCTCGATCAAAGTGCTTGCGACACCCGCAGCGATCAGCCCCAAGGACACGGCGTACATATTTCTCATGGCATAAATCCATCCGCAAACTCCACGCCAGTGTTGCCCACCGACATCCGATTGCTAATCACCCATAACAATCACATTTCTACTCAAACTTGCTATCGCATCAGGAATTCCGTGAAGAAACCCACGCCAGACATCGGTCGGTCGGAATATCAAGCCGGCGATGTTGACAATTGACAATCTCGGCGATCAGCGATTGGGCTTCGAACGGAAAACTCGCTGCCAAATGCGCGTGCCGTGGAATTCGTGGGCGTTCAATTCCCCTAACGAACCGGCCGTGCGAGGGGCCGGGCTGGCCATTGCAAGTGAAATATACACGGACAAGTGATAAAAATGATACCCAGGTCGGTCGATCACTGAGATTTGTCAGCTGCGCTTGTCTGGTGAACGACGGCGGTCGAATCTGCACCGACCGGCATGCCTCGGGTCGAGGAGCCGGACGACCGCCGCCAGTTGGCAGGGTCACGCCTGGGCGACCCGTCCGTGAGTACCGAGCCCCTGGAGGCTGGACGACACATTGCGCCACCCGCGGCCGCAGGAAACCCGGCGCGGGACACGCGCTTCGCGAACCGGCGGCGCGGTGCGGATGAACAGCCAATGACGATCAGGCCGCCTCCCTCCCGGGAGCGGCCCTGCGTTCGCGACTGCGGTGCTGAAAGTCCGAGGGCGACGATCGATCGCCCGTGGCGTCCGGGGACAAAGCCCCGGCGCCTTCAATGGCAGTCGGTGAGGCGCTCGAGGGCGACCTGGTACTGGTGCCCGGCGAGTTGCCCGCGCACCGGCTGCACCCAGGCGCCGGGAACGCCGGTGTACAGCGACTTCAGCGCGAGCACCTTGACGACCTCGGCCTGGCTCGGCTGCTTGGGGTCCAGCGACCACCAGCCGTCGGGCACCACGCAGGTCATGCCAGGCCCCACCCCATGCGTCGCCTCGGCCCGAGCGGGCGCCGAGGCGGTCAAGTTGCCGGCGGCGATTACTTCAGCGGAAGCGGCAGCGCCGGCCATCTGGGGGCCCAAGGCCACGGCAGTGGCCAGAACCGGCCCCAACAAAGTCAAACGCACGACATCTCCCCAAGAAAGCTAACGAATGTAAGTGAGGCGACACCTTCGTAACTGGATGGAATCACGGCAACCGCCCAGGCGTGCCCCCCTTGTTCAAGGGGTCAGGTCTGACCACCGCGGGCGAACGGCCTGCCGGTCAGCCCCAGCGGCGTCGGGCTCTTCCGAGTGGTGGATGGCAAGCGACATCCCTTCTCGGTACATTGGTTGGTTTTCCCCGGGCCGACCACATCGCCGCCCGGCGCCGTGCCGCCCTTCTCGCCACTGGAGACCACCATGTCCCGCAAGACCCCCATCGAGCACTACCGAAACATCGGCATCTCGGCGCACATCGACGCCGGCAAGACGACGACGACGGAGCGCATCCTGTTCTATACCGGGGTCAATCACAAGATCGGCGAAGTCCACGATGGCGCCGCCACGATGGACTGGATGGAGCAGGAGCAGGAGCGTGGCATCACCATCACGTCCGCGGCGACGACCTGCTTCTGGAAGGGCATGGACCGCTCCTATCCCGAGCATCGCATCAACATCATCGACACCCCGGGGCACGTCGACTTCACCATCGAGGTGGAGCGCTCCATGCGCGTGCTGGACGGCGCGGTGATGGTGTACGACTCGGTCGGCGGCGTGCAGCCGCAATCCGAGACCGTCTGGCGCCAGGCCAACAAGTACAAGGTGCCGCGGCTGGCCTTCGTCAACAAGATGGACCGCGTCGGCGCGGACTTCTTCCGCGTGCGCCAGATGATGGTTGACCGCCTGAAGGCCAACCCCGTGCCCATCGTGCTGCCGATCGGCGCGGAAGACCAGTTCAAGGGCGTGATCGACCTGCTCAAGATGAAGGCCATCTATTGGGACGACGCCTCGCAGGGCATGAAGTTCGAATACAGGGACATCCCGGCCGAGCTCAGGGCGCAGGCCGACGAGTGGCACGAGAAGCTGGTCGAGGTCGCCGCCGAGGCCGACGAGGAGCTCATGAACAAGTACCTCGAGTCCGGCACGCTGACCGAGGAAGAGATCCGCCGCGCGATCCGCCAGCGCACCATCGCCGGCGAGATCCAGCCCATGCTGTGCGGCACCGCCTTCAAGAACAAGGGCGTGCAGCGCATGCTGGACGCGGTGATCGACTTCATGCCGTCGCCCATCGACATCCCGCCGGTGCACGGCACCGACGACGATGAGCAGGACACCGTCCGCAAGGCCGACGACAACGAGAAGTTCAGCGCCCTCGCCTTCAAGCTGATGACCGATCCGTATGTGGGTCAGCTGACCTTCGTGCGGGTGTACTCGGGCATCCTGAAATCGGGCGACGCGGTCTACAACCCGACGCGCGGCAAGAAGGAACGCATTGGCCGCATCCTGCAGATGCACGCCAACCAGCGGGAGGAGATCAAGGAGATCCTGGCCGGCGACATCGCCGCCTGCGTGGGCCTGCGCGACGTCACCACCGGCGAGACCCTGTGCGATCCCGAGGCCATCATCACGCTGGAGAAGATGATCTTCCCGGAGCCGGTGATCTCGCAGGCGGTGGAGCCCAAGACCAAGGCCGACCAGGAGAAGATGGGCATCGCGCTGGGCCGCCTGGCCGCGGAGGATCCGTCCTTCCGCGTGCGCACCGACGAGGAGTCCGGCCAGACCATCATCTCCGGCATGGGCGAGCTCCATCTGGAAATCATCGTCGACCGCATGAAGCGCGAGTTCAGCGTCGAGGCCAACGTCGGCAAGCCGCAGGTGGCCTACCGCGAGACCATCCGCAAGCGGGTCGAGGACGTGGAGGGCAAGTTCGTGCGCCAGTCCGGCGGCAAGGGCCAGTACGGCCACGTCGTCTTCACCGTCGAGCCGCAGGAGCCGGGCAAGGGCTTCGAGTTCGTCGACGCGATCAAGGGCGGCGTGGTGCCGCGCGAGTACATCCCGGCCGTCGAGAAGGGCGTCATCGACACCCTGCCCAACGGCGTGCTGGCCGGCTATCCGGTGGTGGACGTCAAGGTGACGCTGACCTTCGGCTCGTACCACGATGTGGACTCGAACGAGAACGCCTTCAAGATGGCCGCGTCCATGGGCTTCAAGGAAGCCTGCCGGCGCGCCAGTCCGGTGATCCTGGAGCCGATGATGGCGGTCGAGGTCGAGACGCCCGAGGACTATGCCGGCACCGTGATGGGAGACCTGTCCAGCCGTCGCGGCATGGTGCAGGGCATGGACGACATGGTCGGCGGCGGCAAGACCATCAAGGCCGAGGTGCCGCTGTCGGAGATGTTCGGGTACTCCACCTCGCTGCGTTCGGCGACGCAGGGTCGCGCGACCTACACGATGGAGTTCAAGCATTACAGCGAGGCGCCGAAGAACGTCGCCGACGCCATCGTGACATCGCGGGCGAAGTAAGCCGTCCACCTCGCTTCATGAAGGGCGCCGCGCGCAAGCCGGCGCCCTTTTGTCGCGCCTCACGCGCGCTGTCGCACGCCCATCGCACCGCCATTCGTCATGCCCAGGCAAACCCGGTCGGGGTCGCGCCGGGGCGGCGTCTATGCTGCCGGCACTCTTCATCCCAGGGTGCCCCATGCCGAACAAGACGCTCACGAAGCGGGCCGCGATCTCTTCTCTTTCGACCCGTTTCTCGACCCGCTTCCCCGTCACGCCCGCCCGCGCGGGCGTGATCGCTTTCGGCCTGGTCCTGCAGGCCGGTGCCGCCTTCGCGGCCGAGAGCCCGTCGGCCACGCCAACCACCACGCCCGCCACCGCGGCCTCGGCGCCCGCGGCCAAGTGGAACGTCAACCAGCCGCCCGGCGAGAAGCGCATCGCCCAGCTGGACGTGCGCACCGGCACCTGGATGTCCGTCGACGTGAGCCCGGACGGCAAGCAGGTCGTGTTCGACCTGCTCGGCGACCTGTATGTGATGCCCATCGCGGGAGGCGAGGCCAAGGCGCTGACGCATTCGATCGCGTGGGAAATGCAGCCGCGCTTCTCGCCCGACGGCAAGCAGATCGCCTACGTCTCCGACGCCGGCGGCGGCGACAACATCTGGGTCATGAACGCCGACGGCAGCAACGCCCGCGCGCTGACGACCGAAGACTTCCGCCTGCTCAACAACCCGGTCTGGCATCCGGGCGGCAAGTACATCGCGGCACGCAAGCACTTCACCGGTACCCGCTCGCTGGGCAGCGGCGAGATCTGGCTCTATCACGTCGACGGCGGCAAGGGCCAGCAGCTCAACGAGAAGCCCAACTGGCAGAAGGACCTGGGCGAGCCCGCCCTGTCGCCCGATGGCAAGTTCCTGTACTACTCGCAGGACAGCACCCCGGGCCGCACCTTCGAGTACAACAAGAACAGCACCGGCGAAATCTTCCGCATCTACCGCCAGGACCTGAGCGACGGCACGACCGAGTCCTTCGTCAGCGGCCCCGGCGGCGCGATCCGCCCGACGCCCTCCCCCGACGGTCGCTACCTCGCCTTCATCCGCCGCCTGCGCAACGACGCAGGCAGCCAGACGACGCTGTTCCTGAAGGACCTCAAGACCGGCCGCGAGTTCCCCGCCTGGACCGGCATGGAGCGCGACCTGCAGGAGTCGTGGTCGGTGCACGGCGTCTATCCGGGCATCGCCTGGATGCCCGACAGCAAGCAGGTCGTGGCCTGGGCGCAGGGCAAGCTGTGGCGCATCGACCCGTTCAAGTCGACCGTCGCCGAGATCCCCTTCCATGTGAAGGACGAGCGCCAGGTCACGCCCGCGTTGCGCTTCGCGCACGAGGTCGCGCCGGCGACCTTCGAGTCGCGCATGATGCGCTGGGTCAAGGTGGCGCCGGACGGCAAGCGGGTGGTGTTCTCGGCCGCCGGGTATCTCTATGTCAGCGAGTTGCGTGACGGCCTGCCGGTCGGCGAGGCTCGCCGGCTGACGAAGCAGACCGATCGCTTCGAGTACTTCCCCGCGTTCTCTCGCGATGGCGGGCGGATCGTCTACGTCAGCTGGAACGACACCGAGCAGGCACGCGTGCGCACGCTCGATCTGGCCAGCGGCCGCGAGAGCGTCGTCACGCCGGAGCCGGGCAAGTACCTGTCGCCGGCGTTCTCGCCCGACGGCAAGACCATCGCCTATCAAAAGGCCAGGGGCGGCTACCTGACTTCCCCCTGGAACAGCCTGGAGCCCGGCATCTACGTCGCCTCCGCCGACGGCAAGGGCCAGCCGCGCCGCGTGACCAAGGACGGCGAAGCGCCGCAGTTCGGCGCCGACAACGACACGCTCTACGTCACCCGGTTGCAGCGCACCGGTGAGGTCGATTCCAACCATCAACTGATCCGCCTGGGCCTGACGGAGCGCAGCGAGCTCGCCGTCGCCAAGAGCGAGTTCGCCACGACCTTCACCGTATCGCCGGACGGCCAGTGGCTGGGCTTCTCGGAACGCTTCCACACCTACATCACGCCGCTCGCGCCCAGCGGCAAGCTGCAGACCATCGGCCCCAAGGCCGACGCCATGCCGGTGAAGAAGCTGGACGTCAACGCGGCCGACGACCTGCAGTGGTCGGGTGACAGCAAGTCACTGCACTACGCGCTGGGCAATGAGCTCTTCAGCGTGTCCATCGAGCAGGCCATGAAGCCCGGCTTCAAGCCCTCGGAACACGGCGCGAAGATCGCCCTGACGCTGACCGCGGACAAGCCGCGCGGCCGCGTCGCCGTCGTCGGCGCGCGCATCGTCACGATGAACGCGCAGCGGCCCGACGAGGTCATCGAGGACGGCGCCATCCTGGTGGAGAACGACCGCATCGTCGCCATCGGGCCGCGCGCGTCGGTGACCCTTCCGGCCGGCACCGAGGTGATCCAGGCCGCGGGCAAGACGGTCATCCCCGGGCTCATCGACGCGCACTGGCATGGCACGATGGCGGAGAGCGAGATCATCCCGCAGCAAAGCTGGATCAATTACGCCTCGCTCGCCTTCGGGCTGACGACGCTGCACGACCCGTCCAATCGCACCAGCGATATCTACACCCAGTCCGAGATGCAGCGCACGGGGCGCGTGGTGGCGCCGCGGATCTATTCCACAGGCACGGTGCTGTACGGCGCGAAGGCGGACTTCTCGGCGGTCATCAACAACCTCGAAGACGCGCAAACCCATCTGAAACGGCTTCGGGCGGCGGGCGCAATCAGCGTCAAGAGCTACAACCAGCCGCGACGGGATCAGCGCCAGCAGGTGCTCGAAGCCGCGCGCGGGACCGACATGATGGTCGTGCCGGAAGGCGGGTCGCTGTTCCAGCTCAACATGAACATGATCGTCGACGGCCACACCGGCATCGAGCACGCGCTCCCCGTCGGCAAGGTCTATGACGATGTGAAGCAGCTGTGGCCGCAGACGCAGGTCGGCTACACGCCGACGCTCAACGTCGCCTATGGCGGCCTCGACGGGGAACACTACTGGTACGCCCGCACCGATGTCTGGCGCCATCCCATCCTCAGCCGCTATGTGCCCAAGGCCGTGCTGGAACCCCGCAGCGTGCGGCGCGAAACAGCACCCGAGGAAGACTTCAACGTCATCCAGGTCGCCAGGACCGCGACAGAACTCCAGCGTGCCGGCGTGCCCGTCAATATCGGCGCCCATGGGCAGCGGGAAGGTCTCGGGGCGCATTGGGAAATGTGGATGATGGGCCTCGGTGGAATGACCTCGCTGGAAGCCATCCGGACCGCAACGCTCAATCCGGCGCGCTACCTCGGGCTGGACAAGGACATCGGGTCGTTGGAGCCAGGGAAGCTGGCCGACCTGGTCATCCTCGATGGGGACGTGCTCAAGGACATTCGGCAGAGCGACCGCATCAGCAAGGTCATGCAGGGGGGGCGTGTCTTTGACATCCCGTCAATGAACGAGATCTGGCCGGTGAAGAAAAACCGGCGGCCGTTCTTCTTCGATGGGGTGAATGCTAGCGCGCCAGTGGATGCGGATGCGGCTGGGGTGGAGACGGGTCACGGGCATGGGGATTGATGGGTTCTTCCCCCCCCTCTTTCGCTTTTGCCAGAGCCCGCCGGGATTTCGCCCCGGCGGGCGAGTCCCTTTCTGGTCGCGCCCAGAAAGGAACCAAAGAAGCGCTTGGACTCCCGGCGAGCTTGCTCGCTGACACGCGGTCCGTCGCTCGTCACTGCGCTCCGAGACTCGTCCAGCACTGCTACTGGAACCCCCACCACTCGCTGACGTCCCACCGCCTCGCTGCGAAGGCTTGCCCGCTTTCGCGGGACGCGCCCACCGAGCTAATCAGCACCTCGCTGGCGCGCATTCGCCTCTCTGCAAATACTGGCTGCGGTGTGGGCGGCCATTGAGCGGTCGAGCCTCTCGCTGCGGTTCGTTCGACTCGTGGCAGCGTGGGCTGCGGCGCGGGGCGCGGCCCGCGTCAAGCCTGGCTCGTCTCAGGCTTTGCCGGTCGAGCCGAAGCCGCCCTCGCCACGCGCCGACATGTCGAATTCTTCGACAACCCGGAAAGCCGCCTGCACCACGGGCACGATGACCATCTGCGCGATGCGCTCCATGGGCTGGATCGTGAACGCGTCCTTGCCGCGGTTCCACACGCTGACCATCAACTGACCCTGGTAGTCCGAGTCGATCAGGCCCACCAGGTTGCCCAGCACGATGCCGTGCTTGTGGCCCAGGCCGGAGCGCGGCAGGATCATCGCGGCCAGGCCAGGGTCGCCGATGTGAATCGCCAGGCCGGTCGGGATCAGCGTCGTGTCGCCAGGCGCGAGCACGATCGCGTCGTCGAGGCAGGCGCGCAGGTCCAGGCCGGCGCTGCCCGTCGTCGCGTAAGCCGGCAGTTGCTCGGCCATGCGGCGGTCCAGCACTTTCAGGTCGATGGTGGTCATGAGGTCGGGAGGGAAATACGAATGAGCCGACGCCGCCTGGGGCCGGCGCCGGAAGAAGGCCTGCGGATTCAGGCGTTGTAGGTCGTCAGCCGCTGCGCGATCTCGCGCACCAGCTCGCGGGCCAGGGTCAGCTTGTCGGCGCGAGAGAGCTCGCGTTCGCCGCGGGCGTCGACCAGGGTCAGGGCGTTGTCGTCCTGGCCGAAGGTGGCCGGTCCGACGTTGGCCACGATCAGCGGGACGTTCTTGCGCTGGCGCTTCTCGCGGGCATGCTTGATCAGGTCCTGGCTCTCGGCCGCGAAACCCACGCACATCGGCGGATGCGGCAGCGCCGCGACGGTCGCCAGGATGTCGGGGTTCTCGGCCAGTTCCAGCCCGGGCGCGACAGCCTCGCCCGCCTTGGCGTTCTTCTTGATCTTGTGTTCGTGCGTCTGCGCGGGCCGCCAGTCGGCCACCGCCGCGGTGGCGACGAAGGCGTGATGCGACGCCGCCAGCGGCAGCACGGCGTCGAGCATCTCGCGCGCGCTCTGCACGTCGATGCGCCGCACGCCCAGCGGCGTCGGCAGGTGGACCGGACCGGCGACCAGCGTCACCTCGGCGCCCGCCTCCGCCGCGGCGCGCGCGACAGCGAAGCCCATCTTGCCGCTGGAGCGGTTCGTGATACCGCGCACCGGGTCGATCGCTTCGTAGGTCGGGCCCGCGGTGATCAGGACCTTGCGGCCCACCAGCACCTTGGGCTGGAAGTGCGCCACGACGTGCTCCAGCAGTTGCTGCGGCTCCAGCATGCGGCCGTCGCCGACCTCGCCGCAGGCCTGGTCGCCAGACCCCACGCCCAGGACCTTGGCGCCGTCGGCCTCGACCTGCGCCAGATTGCGCTGCGTCGCCGGGTGGGCCCACATCTCGCGGTTCATGGCCGGGGCCAGCAGCAGCGCGCAGCGCTGGGCGGGACGCGCCAGCGCCGTCAGCGACATCAGCTCGTCGGCGCGGCCCTGCGCCAGCTTGGCGATCATGTCGGCGCTGGCCGGCGCGATCAGCATCACGTCGGCCTCGCGGGTCAGGTTGATGTGCGCCATGTTGTTGTCCGGGCGCGCATCCCATTGGCTGGTGAACACGGGACGGTTGGACAGCGCCTGCATGGTGACCGGCGTGATGAAGGCCTGCGCGGCCTCGGTCATCAGCACCTGCACCGTGGCGCCGGCCTTCACCAGCAAGCGGGTGAGCTCCGCGATCTTGTAGCAGGCGATGCCGCCGGAGAGCCCCAGCAGGACATGCCGGCCGGCCAGTGAATTGGATTCGGACATGGGGCGGAACTCTACCAGCGGCCACCGCGCGGGGCGGCGCCGCACGCCTTCGCCCCCACCGCGGTCCTGACCTTCGTCATGCGCCGGGCGCGTCGGCCTTGCGCCGGAATACCAGGTCCCACACCCCATGCCCCAGCTTCAGGCCACGGTGCTCGAACTTGGTCAGCGGGCGGTAGTCCGGCTTGTCCGAGTAACCGTCGGCGCGCGCCGACGTGTTGACCAGGTCCGGATCGGCGCTCAGCACCTCCAGCATCTGCTGGGCATACGGCTCCCAGTCCGTCGCCAGGTGCAGGTAGCCGCCAGGGGCCAGGTGTCGCACCAGCTTGGCGACGAACTGCGGCTGGACCAGCCGACGCTTGTTGTGGCGCTTCTTGTGCCACGGATCGGGGAAATAGATGTGCACGCCCGCCAGCGATCCCGTGGGAATCATGCCGTCCAGCACCTCGACGGCGTCGTGCTGGAAGATGCGGATGTTGGGGATCTCCTGCTCGCCGATCAGCTTCAGCAAGGCGCCGACGCCCGGCTCGTGCACCTCGCAACCGATGAAGTCGTGGTCCGCCAACGTGCGCGCGATCTGCGCCGTGGGACCGCCCATGCCGAAACCGATCTCGAAGACCACCGGCGCCTTGCGCCCGAACGTCGCCTCGAAGTCCAGCGGCTCCGCCTTGAACGGCAACACGAATCGCGGCCCGAGCTCGGCGAGCGCCTTGATCTGCCCCGTCCCCATGCGCCCCGCGCGGACGACGAAGCTGCGGATGCGCGCGCGCGGATGCGATGCCCCTTCCCGACCCGCATCCTCGTGATCGCCCTCGCCAGCACCCGCATCGGCGTCATCGCTGTTGTTGGCGACATCGCCACCGGTGGCGTCTTGATGGGGCTGGGCGGGGTGATTCATGGCGAAGGTTGGAAGCGCTGGAGGGGCGAGAGACATGCGAGAAGCGAGAGCGTTTCGGTCGGAGGGATCCCAAAGGGCGCCCGTCCGATCCTGGGACTTGTGAGGACGGGCGCCTCCGGACTCCGGAGACGTCTCGGTCTATCCGAGTTCCGCCATCACCAGCGAGGGAGCCTTCCACGGCGCCCCGGCGTCCGCGATTGTCACAGCAGCCGTCACCTGCGCGATCGCCCGATCGGCGGCCGCCTCGTCGGCGGCGTGGACGAAGGCCATCGGCTGGCCGGCGGAGAGGACTTCGCCGAGCTGCGCCATCCGATCGAGCCCGACACGCATGTCCAGCGTATCGCTGGGCAGGCGTCGGCCGCCGCCGAGTTCGACGATGACCAACCCGATGTCACGGGTCTGCATGCCCGTGATCCGGCCGGCGCGCGGCGCGGGCACGGGTTTCACGACCGGCGCCGAAGGCAGGTAGGCCTGAGGGCGTTCCAACAGATCGACCGGCCCACCCAACGCCGCGACCATCCGGGCAAAGCGTTCCGCCGCGGCGCCGCTGTCCAGCGCCGCCTGCAGCTTCACGCGCGCGGCGCCCACATCCGGGGCCAAGCCCCCCAGCACCAGCATCTCCGCGCACAGCGCCAGGGTCAGCTCATGGGTGCGAGCCTCTCGTGGCTTGTCGCCCTTCAGGTAGTCGATGACGCCCTGCACCTCCAGCGCATTGCCCACTTCCCGGCCCAGCACCTGGTTCATGTCGGTGATCAACGCGCGGGTACGCAGCCCGGCGCCGCCGGCGACCTCGACGATGCTCCGCGCGAGTTCCTGGCCGAACTCCGGCGTCGCGGCGAAGGCGCCGTTGCCGCACTTGATGTCCATCGCCAGGCCCTGCAGGCCGGCGGCGAGTTTCTTGGAAAGGATGCTGGCCGTGATCAGCGGCACGCTCTCGACCGTCGCGGTCACGTCGCGGGTCGCGTAGAAGCGCTTGTCCGCGGGCGCCAGATCGCCGGTCTGGCCGATGATGGCGCAGCCCAGCGTGCGCACGATGCGGTCGAAATCGGCCGGCGCCGGCGCGGTCGAGTAGCCGGGGATGGCCTCGAGCTTGTCCACCGTGCCGCCGGTGTGTCCCAGGCCGCGGCCCGCGATCATCGGCACGTAGCCGCCGCAGGCCGCCACCATCGGCGCCAGCATCAGGCTGATCTTGTCGCCAACGCCGCCGCTGGAGTGCTTGTCCAGCACCGGGCCCGGCATGTCGGGCCAGCTCAGCACGCGGCCGCTGTGCATCATCGCGCGCGTCAGCGCCACGGCCTCGGCGCGGTCCATGCCGCGCAGGAACACCGCCATGCCCAGCGCCGCCACCTGGCCCTCGCTCCAGCTGCCGTCCACCAGGCCGTGCACGAAGTGCTGGATCTGCGCCTCGTCCAACGCCTTGCCCTCGCGTTTGGTGCGAATGATTTCCTGAACCAGCATGGTGCCTTCTGTCCTTGTGATCGCCGCGCCCACGCGCGACACGTCTCGTCTGTTCTGTCTCGCCGCCGTGTCGGTCGCGCGCGCCACCTCGCGACGCCGCGTGCCGGGCCTCGGCCCGGTGGCGTCAGTACGCCGAGCTCACCGCCGCGCTGTCCTCGCCGGCCAGCACGGCCTCGATGTCGCTCAGCAGGCCGCTGGCGCCGAAGCGCATGCGTTGCGGCGTCAGCGCGTCGATGCCGAGCTCGGCGGCGGCAAGCTGCAGATAGCCTCTCGCATCCGCCACCGAGCGGATCCCGCCCGAGGCCTTGAAGCCCGCGTTGCCCAGTCCGCTGACGGCGATCTCATGCAACATCGTGGCCGCCGCCGCGGGCGTCGCCGACACCTTGGACTTGCCGGTGCTGGTCTTGACGAAGTCCGCGCCGGCCATCAGCGCCAGGCGCGTCGCCTCGGCGATGCGCTCGCGCGAGGCCAGCTCGCCCGATTCGATGATGACCTTGAGCGTCAGGGGTCGCGTGGCGTGGCGCACCTCGGCGAGGAACTCCGCCACGTCGCTCGACCGGCCCGCCATCAGCGCGCGGTACGGCAGCACCACGTCCACTTCCTGCGCGCCGTCCTGAGCGATGCGGTCCACCTCGGCCAGCACGCGCGGCAGGTCCAGGCCGCCGTCGGGGAAATTCGCGACCGCCGCGACGCGGATGTCCGCCGGCAGCGCGGCGCGCGCCTGCGCGACGAAGCGGGGCCAGACGCACACGGCGGCCACGTGGCCGCGCGACGGCGCGCCGATGGCACGCACGCACAACGCGTCGATGTCGGCGGCGGTGTCGCCGTCGTTGAGGCTGGTCAGATCCAGGCACCGCAGCGCCAGACGCGCCGCTTGTTCGAGACTCATGTCGGTCTTCATTTACTGCTCCCTGCTGCTTGACTGCGTCGATCCCGCGCGCGCGGATCGACATGGCGCCGAGCGGGCGAGGCGGCCCCGGCGGCGCTCACGCCGCGACGCATCGCGACATGCCGCCCGGGCCTGCCGGCCCGATCTTGCGCCGGCCGGATCAGGCCTTCACCGATGCCAGCGTCGCCAACGAGGCCAAGTACTGGCCCAGGAAGGCGGCGGCGCGCTCGCCCGACAGCTTGGCCTGCTGCAGCGTCAACGCGTGCGTCAGGGCCTCGTCGGACATGCCGGCGGCCATGTTGGTGATCAGCGCCAGGCCGGCGACGCGCAGGCCGGCATGGCGGGCCAGGATGGTCTCCGGCACGGTGCTCATGCCGACGGCGTCCGCGCCCCAGGCCGCGAACATGCGGATCTCGGCCGGCGTCTCGAAGTGCGGGCCGACGGCCCACACGTACACGCCCTCGGTCAGCACCATGTTGTGCTGGCGGGCGATCTTGAAGCCCTGCTCGCGCAGCTCGGCGTCGTAGGCGACGCTCATGTCGGTGAAGCGGTCGTTGCCCGGCAGGCCCGTCAGCGGCGAGCGCTGCGGCGCGTTGATGTGGTCCGCGATCAGCATGAGGCTGCCCGGCGGCTGGTGCGAGCGCAGGCTGCCCGACGCGTTGGTCAGCACCAGCACCTTCACGCCCCAGGCCTTCAGGCTGCGGATCGCGCCGGCCATGCCGGTGCAGTCGCCGCTTTCGTAGGTATGGGCGCGGCCGCGCAGCATCGCCACGCGTTGCTGGCCGACGCGGCCCACGGTGATCTCGGCGACGTGGCCCTCGACCTTGGGCTGCGGGAAGGCCGGCAGTTGTGCATACGGCAAGTGCTGCTGGTCCTGCAGCTGGTCGACGGCGCCGGACCAGCCGGAGCCCAGCACCACGGCGACTTCGGGAGCCTGCTCGCCGAAGGTCGACTTCAGGGTGGCGATGCTGGAGGTGATGGCGGCGTCGAGGGCCGCGCCTTGCAGGGGCAGTGACATGGGAAGTTCTCCTCGTCGCGGCGCGGGGGGCCGCGCATTGACGTCAGTTTTTCAGATGGTCCGGACCGAAGCTCGCCGGCAGCAGTTGCTCCAGGGTCCAGTGCGCGCGCACGCCGCTGGCGTCGCCCGCGATCACGATCAGGTCTTGCGGTTGCGCGAACTCGCGCAGCTTCTGGCGGCAGCCGCCGCAGGGCGTGATGATTTCCGAGCCGGCGCCGGTGACCATCACCGCCCGCGCGATGCGTCCGCCGCCCATGATCATGTGACCCAGCGCGTTGGTCTCCGCGCACCATCCTTGCGGGTAGGCGGCGTTCTCGATGTTGCAGCCGGCGTGGATGCGGCCGTGCTCGTCCAGCACCGCGGCGCCGACGTGGTACTTCGAGTACGGCGCGTGGGAGTGCTGGCGCGCGTCCAGCGCCGCCTTCAGCAGGCGCTCGACGACGTCCCGGGGCAGCGCGATCGAGGACAGGAGGTCGGACATGATCAGCGCTCCTTCACGTACGGCTTGCTGAGCGCCTTGGGCGCGATGGCCTGGCCGATGAAGCCGGCCAGCAGCACCACGGTCAGGATGTAGGGCAGCGCCTGGATCAACTGCACCGGCACCTCGCCGATGCCCGGCAGGGACACGCCCTGCAGGCGGATCGCGACGGCGTCCAGGAAGCCGAACAGCAGGCAGGCGCACAGCGTCGGCACCGGCTTCCACTTGCCGAAGATCATCGCGGCCAGCGCGATGAAGCCGCGGCCGGCGGTCATGTTGGGCGAGAACGAGGCGTTCTGCGCCAGCGTCAGATAGGCGCCGCCCAGGCCGCAGAGCACGCCGTTGAGCGCCAGCGCGGTATAGCGCAGCCGCGGCACGGACACGCCGGCGGCATCGACCATCGCGGGGTTCTCGCCGACGGCGCGCAGGCGCAGGCCCGGGCGCGTGCGCTCCAGGAAGAACCACACCAGCACCACCAGCGCGAAGGCCAGGTACACCAGCGCGTTGTGGCTCAGCAGCCCATGGCCCACCACCGAGGCGAACCAGCTGCCGGGCGCCGGCTCGGCCCATTGCGGCAGCAGCCCGGTGATGCGCTGCGCGGTGTCGATCGGCGGCGTCTGTCCGCCTTGCGCGAACCACGCGATGCCCAGCACCACCGTCAGGCCGGCGGCCACCATGTTCAGCGCCACGCCGGACACCACCTGGTCGCCGCGGTGCGTCACCGTCGCGAAGCCGTGGATCATCGACATCGCCACCGCCACGCCCATCGCGGCCAGCAGGCCCAGCGCGGTGGAATGCGACACGCTGGCCACCGCCGCGGCGGCGAAGGCCGCGCCGAGCATCTTGCCCTCCAGGCCGATGTCGACCACGCCCGAGCGCTCCGACAGCAGGCCCGCGAGCGCGGCGAACAACAGCGGCGTGGTGACGCGCAGCGTCGAGGCCAGCACCGACCCGATCAGCACCTCATCCATGGGTCTTCTCCCCGGCGGCGCGCCGTTGGCGGGCCACCATCGCATAGAGCTTCGCGAACATCGGCGCGCTCACCATCGCCATCGCGCCGGCGAACAGCACGATCAGGCCCTGCACCGTCACCACCATCTCGCGGCTGAAGCCGGGGACCTCGAAGGACACCTCGACCCCGCCCTGATACAGCGTGCCGAACAGCAGCGAGGCCAGCACGATGCCCACCGGGTGGTTGCGCCCCATCAGCGCCACGGCGATGCCGGTGAAGCCGGCGCCGGCGACGAAGTCCAGCGTCAGCTTGCCCTGCACGCCGGCGATCTCGTTGACGCCGACCAGCCCGGCCAGCGCGCCCGACAGGCCCATCGCCGCCAGCACCTGCCAGCGCGGCCGGATGCCGGCGTAATGCGCGGCGCCGGGATTGGAGCCGACGGCGCGCAGCACGTAGCCGGCGCGGCTCTTCCACAGGAACCACCAGACGAAGACGCAGGCCAGCAGCGCCAGCACGATGGACAGGTTGAGCGGCGACGACGGCCACTCGATGCCCAGCCTGGCGAGCAGCTCGTGCACGGCGGGGATGCGGGCGGACTCGGCGAAGGCGTCGCTCTCGACCGACATCGAGCCGTTCGGGCGCAGCCAGTTGACCAGCAGGTAGCCGTTCAGGCTGGCGGCCAGGAAGTTGAACATGATGGTCGTGATCACGACGTGGCTGCCGCGCCAGGCCTGCAGGTAGCCGGGCACCGCGGCCCAGGCCATGCCGAACAGCGCGGCGGCGACGACCGCCAGCGGGATCATCACGAAGGCAGGCAGGTGCGGCGCGAGCCACAGCGACAGCAGCGCCACGCCGATGCCGCCCAGCGTCGCCTGCCCTTCCCCGCCGATGTTGAACAGCCCGCCGTGGAAGGCGATCGCCACAGCCAGGCCGGTGAAGATGAAGGTCGTCGTGTAGTACAGCGTGTAGCCCAGGCCGCGGGCGCTGCCCAGGGCGCCGTCCAGCAGCACCGTCAGCGCCTGCGCCGGGCTGGCGCCGATCAGCAGCACCACGCCGCCGGCCACCAGCAGCGCGATCAGCAGGTTCCACAGCGGCAGCAGCACCAGGTCCATCCAGCGCGGCATTTGCAAGGCTTGGCTACTCATGGGGCGGTCGCCGCTTCGGCAGCGGTCTTGTCATGGGTCGGAGAAGCGGCCATCAGCAGGCCCAGGTTTTTCTCGGAGCACTCGTCGATGGCGAGCTCCCCGGTGATGCGGCCGGCGTTCATGACGACCACGCGGTCGGCGAGCGCCAGGATCTCGTCCAGCTCGCTGGACACGAGCAGGATCGCGCAGCCGGCGTCGCGCAGGCGGCGCAGCTGGTTGTGGATGAATTCGATCGCGCCGATGTCGACGCCGCGCGTCGGCTGGCCGACCAGCAGCACGGCGGGGTGCTGGCCGATCTCGCGCGCCAGGATCAGCTTCTGCTGATTGCCGCCGGAGAACTTCGACGAGCCCAGGTCCGCGTTGCGCGGCCGGACGTCGAATTGCTCCATCATCGTCGCCGTCTGCGCGCGCAGGTGGCGCTGGTCGATGCCCAGGCCGAAGGGGCCGGCGCGGTACTGCGCCTGCTCGTGATAACCGAGCGCGGCTGTTTCCCAGGCCGGGAAGCTCAGCACCATGCCCAGCGCGTGGCGGTCTTCCGGCACGTGCGCCAGCTTGAGGTCGCGCGCGGTGCGCGGGTCCAGCCAGGCCGCCGCGTGGAAGTCGCGGCCGGCCAGGTGCAGCGTGCCGGCGTCCGGCGCGCGCATGCCGGCCAGCACCTCCAGCAGCTCGCTCTGGCCGTTGCCGGAGACACCGGCCACGCCGACGATCTCGCCGGGCCGCAGGGCCAGGCTCGCGTTGCCCAGCAGGTGCACGCCGGAGCCCGCGTCGCCCGCGACGGTCAGGCCCTCGGCCTTCAGCACCGGAGTGTCCGACTGCGGCTTCGCCGCGCCGCCCGCCCGGCCCAGGTTGACCTTGCGGCCGACCATGCTCTCGGCCAGGTCCTCGGGACTGGTGTCGCCGATGGCGCAGGTCTTGATGACGGCGCCCGCGCGCATCACCGTGACCGCGTCGCACAGCGCCATCACCTCGCGCAGCTTGTGGGTGATCAGCAGGATGGTGGTGCCGCGCGCGCGCAGGCGGCGCAGCACCTCGAACAGTTGGTCCGTCTCCTGCGGGGTCAGGACGGCGGTGGGCTCGTCCAGGATCAGGATGCGGGCGCCGCGGTACAGCGCCTTGAGGATCTCCAGCCGCTGCAGCTCGCCCACGGGCAGCTCCGCGACGGTGGCGTCCAGGCGCACCGTCAGGCCGGTGTCGCGCATCAGCGCTTCCAGCTCCTGGCGCACCTGGCGCTTGGCGCGCGACAGGAAGAACGCCGGCTCCGCGCCCAGCATCACGTTGTCCAGCGCCGAGAGCGTGTCCACCAGCATGAAGTGCTGATGGACCATGCCGATGCCCAGCGCGATCGCCTGTTGCGAGCTGGCGATGGCCACGCGCTGGCCGTCGACCTCGATGTGGCCCTCGTCGGCGTGGTAGTAGCCGTAGAGGATCGCCATCAGCGTGCTCTTGCCGGCGCCGTTCTCGCCGACCAGGCCGTGCACCGTGCCGGGCGCGACCGCCAGGCTGACGGCCCGGTTGGCCTGCACCGCGCCGAAGCGCTTGGAGATGTCGCACAGACGGACCGCGGGCGCGGCGCCGCCGCGGGAGGACTCTGTCATGGTGGGGAAGAAGCTGGCGAAGCCCGAAGAAAGCTCGTGGGGATGCGGCCGGGGCCGGATCAGTTCTTGCAGGCGTTGTCCGCCATGTAGTCGGCAACCTTGATCTTGCCGGCGACGATGTCGGCCTTGTAGGCGTCCAGCTTCGCCTTGATCGCGGGCGGGATCAGCTTGGCGTTGTTCTGGTCGACGGCGTACTCGACGCCGCCTTCCTTCAGGCCCAGCACGCTGATGCCGGGCTTCCATTCCTTGAGCACGTTGTAGACGGCCACGTCCACGCGCTTGACCATGGAGCTCAGCATCGTGCCGGGCTGCAGGTGGTTCTGGTTGCTGTCGACGCCGATGGCGAACTTGCCGGCGTCCTTGGCCGCCTGGTACACACCCACGCCGGTGCCGCCGGCCGCGGCGAAGACCACGTCCACGCCCTTGGCGAACTGCGCCTTGGCGAGCTCGCCGCCGCGGGTCGGGTCGTTCCAGGCCGAGGCCGTGGTGCCGGTCATGTTCTTGAAGACCTCGGCCTTGGGATTGGCGGTCTTGGCGCCCTGCTCATAGCCGCACTCGAACTTGCGGATCAGCGGGATGTCCATGCCGCCGATGAAGCCGACCTTGCCGGTCTTGCTGGTCAGCGCGGCCAGCGCGCCGACGAGGAAGCTGCCTTCCTGCTCCTTGAACAGCACCGACTGCACGTTGGGCTGGTTGACCTTCTCGTCGATGATGACGAACTTGGTCTTGGGGAAGTCCTTGGCCACCTGGTTCAGCGCCGACGCCTGCGCGAAGCCGACCGAGATGATCGGGCTGGCGCCGCGCTCGGCCATGCGGCGGATGGCCTGCACGCGCTGGGTCTCGTTGGAGATCTCGAACTCGAGGTACTTGCCGCCGGTGTCCTTCTTCCACTGCTCGACGCCGCGATAGGCGGCCTCGTTGAAGGATTTGTCGAACTTGCCGCCCATGTCGAAGATCACCGCCGGGGTGGTCTGCGCGACCGCCGCGCCGGAGGCCATCGCCAGGAACAGGCCGGCCAGCGTGAACGAGGAGGACAGGGAAGGCTTCATCATTGCGGTCTCAATGCGACAAGTAGGGGACCCGCCAGCATGCACGATTCGGGCCATCGAAACCACCTCGACCTGCCGTGGCGGCAGGCGCGTCGGCAAGTCCAAGGGCTGTTCGAAGGGCTTGGGGCGGAGCAGCGGCGCATTCTAAGAAGGCGCGAGTGTAAGCGACCTCAAGGAAAACGCTAAACGTTTGCGACCTCGTCAAAACCAGAGGCCAGACCACCAATTTGAGTCATTGCGAACCTCGGCGACAGCCGATCTCGATCATTCCCACCGCGGCGACCGCAGTGCGCCCCAGGATTCACCGAAACATCACCTCGGCGAGTCAAAGCAAGTTGAGAATCACTATCATTTAGAATCTTCCGCTTCGCATGGTCCGCAGGCTTCCCCCGATATGAGCGCTGTCCTTCCCATCCCCACCCTCGCCCAGGCCGCCATCGGCCGGCCGCACCGCGTCAAGGCGCTGCTGGCGCCGGCCCACGCGCCGGAATGGAAGCAATGGCTGGAGGAGCTCGGCTTCGTCGCCGGGGAACATGTCGCCGTGCTGGCGCGCGCGATGCCCGGGGACGACCCGATGGTGGTGCGCATCGGCCAGTCGACCTTCGCGCTGCGCAAGGCGGAGGCGGACTGCGTGCAACTGCAGTCCGACATCGCGGCCGACGCCGACCATCCGGGAGCCGCCCGTGCGTGAGTCCGTCGTCCACGTCCACCCCGCCGGGCCGCTGCTGGCGCTGGTGGGCAACCCGAACTGCGGCAAGACCGCCCTGTTCAACGGCTTGACCGGCAGCCGCCAGAAGGTCGCCAACTACGCCGGCGTGACCGTCGAGCGCAAGGAAGGCCGGCTCAAGACCGCCGCGGGCAAACTGCTGCGCGTGCTGGACCTGCCGGGCACGTACTCGCTGTACCCGCGCTCGCCGGACGAGCGCGTCACTGTCGACGTGCTGGCCGGCCGGGCCCACGGCGAGAAGCGCCCCGACCTGATCGTCTGCGTGCTGGACGCGACCAACCTGCGCCGCAACCTGCGCCTGTTCCTGTCGGTGCAGCGCCAGGGCCTGCCCTGCGTCGTCGCGCTGAACATGGCCGACCTGGCCCTGCGCCGCGGCATCGAGATCGACACGACGCGCATGGCCCAGTTGCTCGGCGTACCCGTGATCCGCACGGTGGCCACCGACGGCGACGGGCTGGACGACCTGCGCGCCGCGCTGGACCAGCCCGATCTCTGGAAGGCCGCGCCCGTGGTGCCCGAGGGCGACGACACCGAGCGCATCAATCACATCCTCAAGGAACTCGGCCTGGACGCGCTGCAAGGCGAGCTGCCCAGCGACAAGATCGACCGCCTGGTGCTGCATCCGGTGGCGGGGCCGATCATCCTGGCGGTGCTGCTGTTCTTCCTGTTCCAGGCGGTCTTCGCGTGGGCCGAGGCGCCGATGGGCTGGATCGAGGCCGGCACCGGCTGGCTCGGCGAGCAGGCCGGCGCGCTGCTGCCCGAGGGGCACCTGCGCAGCCTCGTCGTCGACGGCCTGATCGCGGGCGTGGGCGGCGTGCTGGTGTTCCTGCCGCAGATCCTGATCCTGTTCTTCTTCATCCTGATCCTGGAGGAGTCCGGCTACCTGCCGCGCGCGGCCTTCCTGCTGGACCGGCTGATGGGCTCGGTGGGCCTGTCGGGCCGCAGCTTCATCCCGCTGCTGTCGAGCTTCGCCTGCGCGATCCCCGGGATCATGGCCACGCGCTCGATCGCCAACGCGCGCGACCGGTTGGTGACCATCCTGATCGCGCCGCTGATGACGTGCTCGGCGCGGCTGCCGGTGTACGCGCTGCTGATCGGCGCCTTCATCCCGCAGCGCGAGCTGTGGGGCGGCATCGAGCTGCAGGGGCTGGTGCTGTTCGTGCTGTACTTCGCCGGCATCATCGCGGCGATGGCGGTGGCCTGGGTGCTCAAGCGCTTCACCGATTCCGGCCGCCAGGTCCGTCCGCTGATGATGGAGCTGCCCAGCTACCACTGGCCGCATGCGCGCAATGTCGCCATCGGCCTGCTGCAGCGCGCGGAGATCTTCATCAAGCGCGTGGGCGGCATCATCCTGGCGCTGACCCTGCTGCTGTGGGTGCTCTCGACCTTCCCCGGCGCGCCGGAAGGCGCCACCGGCCCGGCGATCGAATACAGCTTCGCCGGCTACCTGGGCCGCGGGCTGGCGATGATCTTCGAGCCGATCGGCTTCAACTGGCAGATCAGCCTGGCGCTGGTGCCGGGCATGGCGGCCCGCGAGATCGCGGTGAGCGCGCTGGGCACGGTGTACTCGCTGTCCGCCACCGGCGACGAGGCCGCGCAGGCGCTGACGCCGCTGATCGCCTCCACCTGGGGCCTGCCGACGGCGTTTTCGTTGCTGGCTTGGTTCGTCTTCGCGCCGCAATGCCTGTCGACGATCGCGGCCGTCAAGCGCGAGACCGGCGGCTACAAGATCCCGGCGATCATGCTGACCTACCTGTTCATCCTGGCCTACGTGGCATCGTGGCTGACCTTCCACATCAGCCGGGCGCTGCTGACCTGATCGCCGGCTGATCGGGCCACCGCCGCGCGCGCCGCGGCAACAGCCAGGACACACGAGGGCGGCCGTCGCAACGACGGCCGCCCTTCGCTTTTGCGCCGCCGCGGCGACGGCTATGCTGGCGCCCCATGATGAACCGCCCCACCCTCTCCTCGATGACGCTGGCCGTGCTGGTGTCGATTGGCGCGATCGCGTCGATGGCCGCCGCGTCGGATGCGCGGGCCGCCGGCAATGCCGCTCCGGCCGCCAAGGCCGCAAGGACCGGCAACGCGGACGCGACGGCCGCGTCCGATGCGGAGCTCGACGCCGACACCCGCTTCCAGCGCCTGGCCAACGACTACATCGAGGCGCTGTGGCGCCAGGACCCGGACGCGGCCATCAGCGCCGGCCGCTATGAATTCGCCGACCGGCTCCCCGCGCCCGACCGCGCCAATCGGGCACGCGCCCTGGTCTTCGCCAGCCAGTGGCTCCAGCGCTTCGAGGCGGTGGACGCGAAGACGCTGAGCGCCGCGTCGCGCACCGACCTCGGCCAATTGCTCAACAAGCTGCGCGGCGACCGCTTCCAGTTGACCGAGCTGCGCGAGTTCGAATGGAATCCCTCCCTCGTCAACGTCGCCGGTCCGCTGGACTACATCCTGGCGACCGACTACGCGCCGCTGCCGGTGCGGCTGAAGGTGATCTCGGCGCGATTGGCGCAGGTGCCGGCGTACTACCGCGCCGGCGCGGCGCTGCTGAAGCAGCCGACGCTGGAGCACACCCAGCTCGCCATCGACCAGGCGCCGGGCGTGCTGAGCGTGCTGGACGAGATCGCCAAGGCCGCGAAGGGTCCGGACGCCGCCTCGCTGACGGCCGCCGAGCAAAAGCAACTGGCCGACCGCATCGCCGCCGCCAAGGCCGCGGTCGACGGCTACCGTGCGCAGCTGACGAAGCTGCTGGCGGACGGCAAGGCCAGCGGCAAGGCGCGCGGCTTCCGCCTCGGCAAGGCGCTGTACGAGAAGAAATTCGGCTACGACATCCAGTCGGCCCACACCGCCGCGCAGATGTACGACAAGGCGATGGCCGCGCGCGAGGCGCTGCTGACGCGCATGGACCAGCTGTCCGACGAGCTGTGGACGAAAACGCAGGGCGACGCGCCCAAGCCGTCGGATCGTTTCGCCAAGATCGGCGCGGTGATCGGCAAGCTGTCTGAGCAGCACGTCAAGCGCGAGGACTTCGTCCAGGAGATCCGCGCGCAGATCCCGCAGCTGGAGCGCTGGATCACCGACCACGACCTGCTCACGCAGGACGCCTCCAAGCCGCTGATCGTGCGCGAGACCCCGGTCTACCAGCGCGGCGTGGCCGGCGCCGGCATCGAGGCGCCCGGCCCGTATCGGCCACAGGACCGCACCTACTACAACGTCACCCCGCTGGACGACCTGACGCCCGAGCAGGCCGAAAGCACGCTGCGCGAGTACAACCGCTGGATCCTGCAGATCCTCAACATCCACGAGGCGGTGCCCGGCCATTACACGCAGCTGGTGCATGCCAACAAATCGCCGTCGCTGGTCAAGGCGTTGTTCGGCAACGGCGCGATGGTCGAAGGCTGGGCGGTGTATGGCGAGCGGATGATGCTGGAGTCCGGCTACGGCGACAACGCGCCGGAGATGTGGCTGATGTATTCCAAGTGGAACCTGCGCAGCGTCACCAACACGATCCTGGACTACAGCGTGCACGTGCTGGGCATGCGCGAGGACCAGGCGCTGGACCTGCTGATGCGCCAGGCCTTCCAGACCGAGCGCGAGGCCCGCGAGAAATGGCGCCGCGTGCAGCTCACGTCGGTGCAGCTGACGAGCTACTTCAGCGGCTACAGCGACATCATGGAACTGCGCGAGCAGCGCAAGCGCGCGCTGGGCGCGGCCTTCAAGCTGAAGGACTTCCACGAGCAATTCCTGAGCTATGGCAACGCGCCGGTGCCGGTGATCGCGGAGCTGATGTCGTCGCCGACACCGCCGCGATCCTCGCCCTGATCGCGGCCCGGCCGCATCGCCATCGTCCGCCCCCTTCGTCGCCGACCTCCACCATGCCGCTCCACATCGAAACACCGCTGATCGTCTCCCGCCCGCTGAGCCTGCGCACCGGCAAACAGGTCTGGCTGAAGCTGGACGCGCTGCAGCCGCCCGGCTCCTTCAAGCTGCGCGGCATCGGCCTGGCCTGCGAGACGCAGGCCGCGCGGGGCAAGCGGCGTTTCGTGTCCTCGTCGGGCGGCAATGCCGGCATCGCGGTGGCGTACGCGGGGCGTGAACTCGGCATCCCCGTCACCGTCGTGGTGCCGGAGACCACGACGGCCCACGCGCGTCACCTGATCGCTCAGGAGGGCGCGACGCTGGTGGTCCACGGCGCGTCCTGGCAGGAGGCGAACGCCCAGGCGCAATCGCTGCTCGACGCGGACACCGCGTTCATTCACCCGTTCGACGACCCGCTGCTGTGGACCGGCCACGCCACGCTGATCGACGAGGCGGTGCGGTCCGGCGCGCGCTTCGACGCGGTGGTGGTCGCGGTGGGCGGCGGCGGGCTGATGTCCGGCGTGATCGAGGGCCTGCGCCGCAATGGTCTGGGCCGCCTGCCGGTGGTGACGGTCGAGACGCACGGCGCGGACTCGCTGGCGCAGGCGGTGCGGGCCGGCGAGCGCGTCACGCTGGACGCGATCCGCAGCGTCGCCACCTCGCTGGGCGCCAAGCAGGTCTGCGAGCAGGCCTTCGCGCTGGCGCGATCGCATGACGTGCGCTGCCACGTCGTGACGGACGGCGCCGCGCTGGACGCCTGCGCGAAATTCCTGGAGGACCATCGCCTGCTGGTCGAGCCGGCCTGCGGCGCCGCGCTGGCGGCCGCGTACGAAGCGGACGCGCCGGCGCTGGCGGGCATCGAGGCGCCGCTGATCGTGGTCTGCGGCGGCGCCACGGCGACGCTCGATCAGCTCGCGGCGTGGCGCGCCGCCCTGCCGCCCGCGGCATGCCCGGCGACACCCTGAGCAGCCCGGAGACATCCGAAGCGTCCGGCGCATCCGGATGCGCCGGCGTCATCATCGATGTTCCAATCCGCCCCATGACCGCGATCGATTCTTCCCAGGCGCCCGACGCGGCGCCGACCGTCCATCAGCTCGAGGCCCGCATCACCGAGCTCGAGATCAAGGCCAGCTTCGCCGAGGACCTGATGGACCACCTCAACGCGCAGGTCGCGCGGCAGCAGGAGCAGATCGAGGTGCTGGTGCGCGAGATCACGCAACTGCGGCGCCAGGTCCCCGAGGGCCGCGGCGACGGCCAGGGCACGCTGCGCGACGAGCTGCCGCCCCACTACTGACGGACCTGCGCGCCGCGGCGCGCGCTTCGTTTCAGCGCTGACATAAAGACGATAAGCGCGCGACAAGCACGCTCTATCCAATGCGGGACATCGCATCCAGGCCCCCGGCCTTCGGAAGTCCCCATGCAGCCTCATCGCCACGCCGCCGCCGACATCGTCGCCGGCCCCTCCGCCGCCGCCCACGACCACCACGATCACGACCACGGCCTGGCGCATGACCTCGCGGTGCTGCTCCAGCGCCGCCGCGCGCTCGGCGTGCTGGCCGGCCTGGCGGGCATCGGCGGCCTGACGCTGATCGGATGCGGAGGCGGCGGCACGGATGCCGGCACCAGCGCGGCGGGATCCAGCAGTTCATCGGGATCGAGCGGCAGCGGCTCCACCGGCTCGGGCAGCAGCGCCGGCTGCAGCGTGATCCCCGAGGAGACCGCCGGCCCGTACCCCGGTGACGGCTCCAACAGCAACGGCAGCGGCATCGCCAACGCGCTGGCCCTGAGCGGCATCGTGCGCGCCGACATCCGCGGCAGCATCGGCACCGCCAGCGGCGTCGCGGGCGGCGTGCCGCTGACGCTGACGCTCAAGCTGGTCAACACCGCCAGCAGTTGCGCGGACCTGTCCGGCTACGCCCTCTACCTGTGGCATTGCGACCGCGAGGGCCGCTACTCGCTCTACAGCGCCAGCATCGTCAACGAGAACTACCTGCGCGGCGTGCAGAGCACCGGCAGCGACGGCACCGTCACCTTCACGACGATCTTCCCCGGTTGCTACGACGGCCGCATGCCCCACCTGCACTTCGAGGTCTACAAGAGCGCCAGCGCGGCGACCTCGTACGCCAACAAGGTCAAGACCTCGCAGATCGCCTTCCCGACCGACGTCTGCACGACGGTCTACACCACGGCCAGCGGCTACGGCGCCAGCCTGACCAACTTCAACCGGATCAGCTTCGCCACCGACAACGTCTTCAGCGACGGCTATTCGACGCAACTCGCCACGCTGACCGGCAGCGTGAGCGCCGGCTACGCGGCGACGCTGACGGTCGGCATCGCGGCCTGACGCGCGATGGGGCACGACGGGACACGACGCGGGACAAGGCCATGATCGACGACACCACCATCGGCCGCGCCTGGGGCGGCGAGCGCGCCCGCGACGGCTGGCGCCGCCTGGGCGGACCGGACGGCGATCCATCGCCGCCCGCGGTGCTCGCGCGGCTGCAGTCCGGCGCGGGCCGTGGGGGCGCTCGTGTATCGTGCGGCGCAGGGGCCGGCAGCGGGTCGGTCCCGGTCGTGGAGGAGCGCATGACGCGGTGCCTGGTGGTGGATGACGACGCGGAGATCCGCGACTCGCTGCAGGACTATCTGCAGAAGTTCGGCGTGACGGTGAGCACCGCCGCCGATGGGCGCGAGATGCGCCGGCTGATGACCGCGCAGGCCTTCGACGTCGTCGTGCTGGACTTGATGCTGCCGGACGAGAACGGCCTGACGTTGTGCCAGTGGATCCAGCAGCATCACGCCAACGTGCCGGTGATCATGCTGACGGCGCATGGCGATCCGATCAGCCGCGTGCTCGGCCTGGAGATGGGCGCCGACGACTACCTGTCCAAACCCTTCGAGCCGCGCGAGCTGGTGGCCCGCATCCATGCCATCCGGCGCCGCGCGCGGCGCGGCGAGAGCGAGTCGCAGACGCGGCGCGAGGTCCGCTTCGAGGGCTGGAGCTTCGACCGGCTGCTGCGCCAGCTGGTGTCGCCGCAGCAGGTCGTGGTGCCGCTCTCGAGCGCGGAGTTCCGCATGCTGACCGCGCTGGTCGAACGCCCCGGCCGCGTGCTCAGCCGCGAGCAATTGATCGAGCTGACCCGCGCCCCCGGTGTCGAGGTCAACGACCGCAGCGTGGACCTGACGATCTCGCGGCTGCGGCAGAAGCTCGGCGACTCGCCGAAGGAGCCGCGCCTGATCCGCACGATGCGCGGCGAGGGCTACCTGTTCGACGCCCAGGTGCAGAGTTGAGCGCCTCACCAGGGAAGTCGGCGCCGCCCGCGACGCCCGCCCCGTCGGCATCGGACGGCGGCTTGAAAGGCTTCCTTCGGTCGGCGGGCCGGCGCCTCGGGCGCGCGCTGGGCGACACGCTCGCGCGGCGCATCTTCCTCCTGCTGTGGGTCACGCTGGTGGCGGCGCAGGCGCTGGCCATCGGCATCGTGACCTGGGTCCGGGGCGACTTCATGGTCTACCGCGTGCCGGCCGCGCCCAGCCTGCCGCCGATACCCGGCCTGATGCGCGGTCCTCGTCCGGACCTGCCGCCGCGCAGTCCCAGCGACGCGCCGGGCGACGACCGCGCCGGTCCGGACTTCAACCGCCCGCACGCTCGCTTCGGCCACGAGTTCCGCGACGCGCCGCTGCCCGGCGACATGGTCGGCGAGCCCGGTCCCGACTTCCGTCCGATGCCGCAGGCCAGGCTTCCGGGGTTCCGCGGCATCACGACGAAGGAGTTGATGCTGGACTACGGCATCCGCCTGCTCGTCACCGGCCTGGCGGCGTGGCTGGCCTCGCGCTGGCTGGCGCGGCCGATGCGGGACCTGGTGCGGGCGTCGCAGGCGCTCGGACAGTCCCTGCATCAGCAGGAGAAGCTGCCGCTGCTCGACGAGCAGCGCGGCACGCTGGAGGTTCGCGAGTCCGCGCAGGTCTTCAACGCGATGGCGCGGCAACTGCGCCGCCAGTTCAACGAACGCGGGCTGATGGTCGCCGCCATCTCCCACGACCTGCGCACGCCGCTGACGCGCCTGCGCATGCGGCTGGAAACACTGGACATCGAGGAGATCCAGCGCCAACGCTCGGTGGAGGACATCCACGAGATGAATGCGCTGGTGGACGCGGTGATGGAGCTGTTCCGCGGCGACGGGCCGGCCTCCGCCGAGCCGCTGCAGGACCTGGACCTCCATGCGCTGGCGCAGGCGATAACGGACGACCTGCTTGAACAGCACCGGCCCGTGAGCCTCGCCGGCGGCCACGAGCCGGTGCTGGCCAAGGGCCAGCCGATGGCGCTGCGGCGCATCGTCGACAACCTGGTCGGCAATGCGCTGCGCTACGGTGGGCGCGCCGACATCAGCGTGGGACGCGACGCGCAAGGCGCCTGGCTGCGGGTCGCGGACACGGGGCCAGGCATCCCGGAGGCACAACTGGAAGCCGTGTTCCAGCCGTTCTTCCGGCTCGATGAATCCCGCAACCGCCACACCGGCGGCGCGGGCCTGGGGCTCTACATCGCACGGGAACTGGCGCTGCGGCAGAAGGGCTCGCTCGTGCTGTCGAACCGTCCGGAGGGCGGGTTGGTGGCGGAGCTGCGACTGGGCTGAAGTGCGTCAGCCTTCCATGCGGCAGCCGCTGTGCCAGATCCCTGCTCACGGTCCGTGTGCCAGTCCGCGGGCTGATCGGCCTGCCGATCCATGTGCCAGTCCGCAGTCCGTGCGCCGGTCGGTGTGCGGATCGGTGCGCGGGCCCCGTCGACGGCACGCCTGACGCGAGGCGCCACCCGGCGGACGATGCCCGGCGCCTCGGTCAGGCGACCAGACGCGGTGGCCCGGGAGGATTCGGCGGTATCTGCAACGCGAAGCCCCCGGCCCGCCGGCGCATCGCGGCCGGATCGACCTGCGGCGCCTGGGCCGGCCAGTCGAAGAACTTCTGGATCTCGCTGCGGCGCGCCAAGGTATCGGCCATGCCCAGTGTGATCAGCTCGTTGGTGTACTCGGGCTCGAAGAGCAGATAGCTGACCAGCGCCGAGCCGCTCGCATTGGCGCCCTCCCCGGACACGCCCACGCTGCGCAGCATCGCGCGGATCGGCGGCGGCAACGCGCCCTGGTGCTCCGCGGCGAGCGAATCGAGCGGCCGGCTGGGTGCGATCACCAGCGCCTCGATCGGCTTGAGCGGCGTGTTGCGCAGGGCCTCCTCGGGCAACAGCGCCAACGTGCTGTTGATGCGCTTGAGCCGCTCGATGTCGACCGCCAGGGCATCCAGGAAGATGTTGGACAGCGCGTGCCCGGCGATCTGCGCCAGGCTGGGGTGGCCGGTCGGCGTCGGTCCGTGATGGCCCTCGCCGCCGCTCTCGTGCATGCGGCCGGCGCCGATCACCAGCACCTTCTCCGCGCCCAGATGCACCGCCGGCGAGATCGGCGCCGTCTGCCGCATCGAGCCGTCGCCGAACCATTCCACCTGCCCGGAGAGCTCCAGCGGCTCGGCCGGAAAGATGAACGGGATCGCGGAGGACGCGATCAGGTGCTCTATCGACAGCCGCGGCGTGCGCACCGCCAGCCGCTGCGTGCGCACCCACGGCTCGCGCTGCTGATGCGTCTGGTAGAAGGTGACGTGGTGCCCGGACGTGTAGCTGGACCCGGTCACCGCGAGCGCATCCAGATGGCCCTGCGCCAGCATGTCGTCCAGCCGGTCCAGCTTGATCCACTGAGCCAGCAGGCCGCGCAAGGGCGTGTTGTCCAGCAGGCTGCGCGGTCGGGTCCTGCGCCACCGGTTCAGCGCCCAGCCCACGCTCATCATCGTCAACCAGCGGGCACCCGACCGGATGACGCCGAACGAATCGGCCGCGTAGACCTGCTCGGCATGGATGTTCTGCCAGATGTACATCAGGCCGTCGACGGCGGAACAGAAGTCGTCCGCCTGACAGGCCAGCGTCGCCGCGTTGATCGCGCCGGCCGAGGTGCCGGAGATGACCTGGAAGGGGTTGTCGCCCGTTGTGCACGCATCCCGCCGCAACTGCGCGATCGCAGCCAGCACGCCGACCTGGTAGGCGGCGCGCGCTCCTCCCCCCGTGAGGATCAGGCCGGTCTTGGGCTTGACGTCCATCATGGGCGGCAGCTTACGCCTGCACACCCCAATGAGTCATGGGAAATGCCCCCGCCAAACGGGGGATGGCGGGATCTCCTTCGCCCCCTATGGCGCTACTCAGCGCCGTTCACATCCGGTGCTGACGGAGAGGACGCGGCCGTTGTCGGGGGATTCTGAGGTTGGAGACCCATCGGAGCGGGGGATGCCCCCGATCACCCACCCGCGTCGTACACGATCTCCGCCGGCGCCAGCTTCTCCATGGCCTCGTCGCTGGGCCAGAACTTGCCCGCGCCGCCCAGGCCGAGTTCCGCCACCGCGCCGTCGCGGCGGATCGGGATGCGCAGTTCCAGGCCCTGGCTGAGCACGCCCTGCTCCGTCTCGACGCGCTTGGCTGGCCAACTGCGGATCAGCTCCAGCACGGCCGCCGCCGGCAGGTTGGGCGCCGTGCGCAGGTAGCGGCCGAAACGCGCCCGCGCCGCCGCCAGGCCGAAGACCTGCTGCACGTTCATCCGCAGACCGCCGGAGAACCGGTCGTTCTGCACCTTGCCGACGGCGATGATCAGCTCGTCCTCGGCCAGCAGCTCCTTGTTGGCGTTGAGCAGTTCCTCGTTGGCCACGGCCTCGATCGCGTGGGTCTTGTCGTCGATCTTGAAGATCGCCACCCGGCCGCGCTGGCCGTTGATCACGCGCATGTCGGACACGATGCCCGCCACCGTCGTCGGCTCGCGGCTGTCCTGCAGGTCGACGATGCGGCGCTTGACCATCTTGCGCAGCTCCGTCTCCGCCTGGTCGAACAGGTGGCCCGACAGGTAGAAGCCGAGCGCGGTCTTCTCCAGGCTCAGGCGCTCCTTGATGCCCCACTCGGGCACGTCGACCAGGTCCGGCTCCGCCGTCGACGAGCCGTGCGTGTCGGCGAAGTCGAACAGGCCGCCCTGGTTGACGTTCTGCGCCAGGTTGTCCGCGTAGGTGTAGCCCAGCCCGACGCTGGCCAGCAGCCGCGCCCGGTCGGGCTGCAACTGGTCGAAGGCACCGGCCTTGATCAGCGCCTCCACCACGCGCTTGTTGACCGCCTTGCGGTCGACGCGGGCGCAGAAATCGAAGAAGCTCTTGAACGGGCCGCCCTCGGCGCGCGCGCGCACGATCGCCTCGATCGCGCCGGCGCCGGTGCCCTTGATCGCGCCCAGGCTGTAGTTGATCTTGCGCGCACGCGGCGTGGTCCCGGCCTTGCCTTCCTTGGCCACCGACCTGGAGGTGCCCTCGTCCGCGCTCATCGGCTCGAAGCGGCCGACGCCCAGGTTGATGTTGGGCGGTTCGAACTCGATGCCGAACAGCTTGGCATCGTTCATCAGCACCTTGAGCTTGTCGGTGTCGTCCGATTCGATGGTCATGTTCGCGGCGAAGAACTCCGCCGTGAAATGCACCTTGAGCCAACCCGTGTGATACGCCAGGAGCGAGTACGCGGCCGCGTGCGACTTGTTGAAGCCGTAGCCCGCGAACTTCTCCATCAGGTCGAAGACCTCGTCGGCCTTGTTCTGATCGATGCCCTTCTCGGCCGCGCCCTTGCGGAACAGGTCGCGGTGCATGGCCATTTCCTCGGCCTTCTTCTTGCCCATCGCGCGGCGCAGCATGTCCGCGCCGCCGAGCGAGTAGCCGCCCAGCACCTGCGCGGTCTGCATCACCTGTTCCTGGTAGACCATGATGCCGTAGGTCTCGGCCAGCACCGGCTCCACCAGCGGATGCGGGTACTCCACCACCTCCTTGCCGTGCTTGCGCGCGACGAAGCTGGGGATCAGGTCCATCGGGCCCGGTCGATACAGCGCGTTCAGCGCGATCAGGTCCTCCAGGCGCGACGGTTTCGCGTCCTTGAGCATGCGCTGCATGCCGCTCGATTCGAACTGGAACACCGACTCCGTCAGACCGTCGGAAAACAGCTTGTAGGTCCGCTTGTCGTCCAGCGCGATGGTCTCGAACGCGAAGTCGGCATGCTCGGGATACCGGGCGACGATGAAGTCCTTGGCCAGCTCCAGGATGGTCAGCGTCGCCAACCCCAGGAAGTCGAACTTGACCAGGCCGATGGCCTCGACGTCGTCCTTGTCGTACTGACTGACCGCGGAGGTCGAGCCGGGCTGCTGGTACTGCGGACAGAAGTCGGTGATCTTGCCCGGCGCGATCAGCACGCCCCCGGCATGCATGCCGATCGAGCGCACCGTGCCCTCGACCCGCGCCGCCATCTCCAGCAGGCCGGCGACCTCCTCGTCCTGCTGCTCGCGCTGCTCGATCTCGGGCGACTCGTGGCGCGCGTAGACCATCTTGGCCTTGTCCGGATCGAAGTCCGGCGGCAACTTGGCCAGCGTCACCGTCTTGCCCGGGGGCGCCGGCACCAGCTTGGCGATCGAGTCGACATGGCCGAAGCCCATGCCCAGCACGCGCCCGATGTCACGCAGCGCGCCCTTGGCGGCCATCGTGCCGAAGGTGGCGATCTGGCTCACCGCCGGGCGGCCGTACTTGTCCTTGACGTACTCGATGACGCGGTCGCGGTTGCCCTGGCAGAAGTCGATGTCGAAGTCGGGCATCGAGACCCGCTCCGGGTTCAGGAAGCGCTCGAACAGCAGGTTGTACTGCAGCGGGTCCAGGTCGGTGATCAGCAGCACGTAGGCGACCAGCGAGCCCGCGCCCGACCCCCGCCCCGGGCCGACCGGGCAGCCGTTGTTCTTCGCCCAGCCGATGAAGTCGCCCACGATGAGGAAGTAGCCGGGGAAGCCCATCTTGATGATGGTCACCAGCTCGAACTCCAGCCGGTCGACGTAGCGCTGCCGCACCGCCTCGCGCTTGGCCTCGTCGGGATAGAGCAGCTTCAACCGATCCTCCAGCCCCTCGTACGAGAGCTGCCGGAAGTACTGCTCCATCGGCATCGGCTGGCCGTCGGCCTGGATCGGCGTCGGGAAGTTGGGCAGTTGCGGCTTGCCCAGCACCAGCGTCAGGCTGCAGCGCCGGGCGATCTCCACCGTGTTGGCGACGGCGCTGGGCAGGTCGGCGAAGAGCTTCTCCATCTCCGCCTGCGTCTTGAAGTACTGGCTCGGCAGGAAGCGTTTGATCCGCTTGGGGTTGGACAGCGTGTCGCCGTCGGCGACGCAGACACGCGCCTCGTGCGCCTCGAAGTCGTCCTCCTCCAGGAACTGGATCGGATGCGTCGCCACGACCGGCAGCTTCGCCTTCGCGGCCAGCGGCACCAGTTGGCGCAGCAGCGCCTCCTGCCCGGGCAGGCCGGCGCGCTGCAGCTCGACGTAGAAGCGGTTCGGGAAGATCGCGGACAGGCGCCGCGCCCAGTCCAGCGCGCGGGCCTCGTCGCCGGCGATCAGCGCCTGGCCGATCGGGCCGAACTGCATGCCGCCCAGGCAGATCAGCCCGGCGTTCAGCTCTTGCATCCACTCCAGCTTCAGCAGCGCCTGATTGCGCTGCACGTTCTGGATCCAGGCGCGCGACAGCAGCTCGCTCAGGTTCAGGTAGCCCTGGTTGTCCTGCACCAGCAGCAGCACGCGGCTGGGCGGCTTGTCGCTGGAGTCCGCCTCCAGCCAGACCTCGGTGCCCAGGATGGGCTTGACGCCCTGCTTGCGGCAGGCGTTGTAGAACTTCACTCCGCCGAACAGGTTCGCCAGATCGGTCAGGCCCAGGGCGACCTGGCCGTCCTTGGCCGCGGCCTTGGCGGCGTCGTCGATGCGCAAGGTGCCGTCGACAACGGAGAACTCGGTATGGATGCGGAGATGAACGAAAGACATGGGCGGGATTGTAGGGATGCGAGGCCGGGTGACCGGGCAAGGCCGGGCGCTATGCTGCACTCCCATCGAACACTCCGGAGCGGATGGATGAAGACCCTGCCCCTGCTGGCCACGATGGCCGCGATCGCCGCGCTGACGCTGAGCGCCCCCTTGCCGTCGATCGCCGCCGACGCCGCGCCGGCTCCCGCCGCGCAGAAGCCGGCGGCCAAGCCCGCCGCCAAGGCAGGCGCCCGCGCGGCCGCCAAGCCGGCGCGCTCCACCGCCGACATCATCGCCACCGCCCCCGCCGCGGACTGGCGTGACGTGGACCCGGACAACCTGCTGCTGATGACGCTGCCGCAGGGTCAGGTCTTCATCGAACTGGCGCCGCGTTTCGCGCCGGCCCACGTCGACAACATCCGCGCGCTGGCCCGCGGCGGTTATTACGACGGGCTGGCCATCGTGCGGGTGCAGGACAACTTCGTCACCCAATGGGGCGACCCGAACGCCGATGACGAGGACGCCGGCATCAAGGGCAAGGCCAAGCCCTTCCCCACCGGCGCCAAGGATCATCTGCCGGCCGAGTTCTCCATCCCGCTCAAGGGCGTGCCGCTGACGGTTTTGCCCGATGTCGACGGCTGGGCGCCGCGCGCCGGCCAGGTGGACGGCTTCCCCGCCGCCGCCGACCCCAGGACCGGCCGCGCCTGGCTGGCGCATTGCTACGGCAGTGTCGGCGCCGGCCGCGGCAACGCGGTCGACTCCAGCACCGGCGCCGAGCTCTACGCCGTCATCGGCCACGCGCCGCGCGGCCTGGACCTGAACATCACCGTCGTCGGCCGCGTGCTCAGGGGCATGGAGTTCCTGTCCTCGCTGCCGCGCGGCGGCGCGACCATGGGCTTCTACGACAAGCCCGAGCAACGGCTGGGCATCGAACGCGTGGCGCTGGCCTCGGCGCTGCCGCCGGACGAGCGGCCGGCGCTGCAGGTGCTGCGCACCGACACCCGCACCTGGCAGGAACTGCTGGAGGCGCGCCGGCACCGCGGCGGCTGGTTCGTGCACAGCCCGGAGCACACCGACGTCTGCACCGCCGCCGCGCCGGTGCGCACGCGACCGGTGGACGTCAAACTCAACGAGCCCAAATCGCCGGCGGTCAAGTCCTGAACGCCTGCGCGGGCGCCGGCGCGGTCCGGCCAGCGCCCCGACGCGGCCTACAATTGCCGGCTTTCGCTGATCCCAGGCGGGCCCGAACCCGCAGCGCCGGCATGACCAGTCCCGCCTCGCCCGAGCCCGCCCCGGCCTCCGTCCTCAACATCTCCTGCTACCTGTTCGTCGCCATCGAAGCGCCGCACGCGTTGCGGGATGCGCTGCACGAGCGCGCGCTGGCGCTCGGCCTGCGGGGCACGGTGCTGATCGCCGAGGAAGGCATCAACCTCTTCCTGGCCGGCCCCGGCGACGCGGTGCGCGCCTGGGTCGACACGCTGCGCGCCGACCCGCGCTTCGCCGCGCTGGCGCCCAAGGAAAGCTGGAGCGACACGGTCCCGTTCCGCAAGCTGCTGGTCAAGGTCAAGCCGGAGATCATCCGGATGAACCACCCCACCATCCGCCCCGACCAGGCGCCGCGCGCGCCCGCCCTGCCCGCCGCGACGCTGCGCCGCTGGCTGGACCAGGGGCATGACGACGACGGCCGGCCGGTGGTGACGCTGGACACGCGCAACGCCTTCGAGGTCGACGTCGGCGCCTTCGACGGCGCGATCGACTGGCGCATCACCAAGTTCAGCGAGTTTCCCGAGGCCGTCCAGGCCCATCGGGCCGAGCTGGCCGGCAAGACGGTGGTCAGCTACTGCACCGGCGGCATCCGCTGCGAGAAGGCCGCGCTCTACCTGGAACAGCAGGACCTGGACGCCAAGGTCTATCAGCTCGAGGGCGGCATCCTGAAGTACTTCGAGGAAGTCGGCGGCGCCCATTACCACGGCGACTGCTTCGTGTTCGACGAGCGCCGCGCGCTGGACCCGGCGCTGGCGCCGTCCGACGTCGAGCCCGCCGCCGACGCGCTGGGCCTGGCCGCGGCGCTGGCGCCCAAGGCCGCCTGAGCCCCCCCGCCACGTTGCACGATGCGCCGCAGCCCCTCCCGCGCATGATCGAACGCCCCACCCTCGGCGCCCGGCTGATGAAGCTGCTGGGCCTGGCCGTGCTCGCCACGGCGATCCTGGCGATGGCCTTCCGCGCACCGGACCGATCGCTGGAGAGCCTGGTGGCGCGCTGGGCGCCCCCGCCGTCGGACTTCATCGAGCTGAAGCTGCCCGGCGGTCAGACCCAGTTGGTCCATCTCCGCGACGAGGGTCCGCGGACCGACACCACCCCCATCGTGCTGCTGCACGGCACCGCCTCCAGCCTGCACACCTGGGAAGGCTGGGTGAAGACGCTGAGCGCCACGCGCCGGGTGATCACGATCGATCTGCCGGGGTTCGGGCTCACCGGACCGTCGTCCGTAGGCGATTACAGCGACGATGCCTATGGCCTGTTCCTGCAAACGCTGCTGAGCGAGTTGCAAATCAGCCGCATGGTGCTTGGCGGCAACTCGATGGGGGGCGCCATCGCCTGGCAGTACGCGGCGCGGCATCCGCGGCAGGTGGCCGCGCTGATCCTCGTCGACGCCGGCGGGCTGGACGTGCCCGGCGACGCGCTGCCTGGCGCCTTGCCGATACCGCCCTGGCGCGTGGTGCACGAGCTGGCCGGCGTCTTCCTGCCGCGCCCGCTGGTGGACCGCGCCGTGCGCGAGGTCTACGGCGACCCGTCCCGCGTCAGCGCGGCCGTGGTGGACCGGTACTTCGAGCTGACGCTGCGCGAGGGCAACCGCGCGGCGCTGGCGCAGCGTCTGTCGCAACGCCAGCCCGGCCGATACGCCGCGCTGCTGCCCGCCATCCAGGCTCCGACGCTGATCCTGTGGGGCGGCAAGGACCGCCTGATCCCGCCCGCCGCGGCCGAGGTTTTCCACCGCGCCATCCCGCGCAGCAGTGTGCAGATGTATCCCTCGCTGGGCCATGTCCCGCAGGAAGAGGACCCGGCGTCCACCGTCTCTACAGTCAGCACGTTTTTGCACTCTCTTTAACCCTGATGGCCGCCGCACGTGCGGCATTGCAACAATCCGGGCTTCGATCCGGCAATCACCGGCATCGAATCGCACCGGATCTGCGATTCCACGAATCCTGCTCAACACAAGGAGTCTTCATGCAACGACGACAACTGATCGCCCGCGCCGCCCTGACGGCCTGCGCCCTGCTGGCCACCGCCGGCGCGCAAGCCCAGGCCCCCGACTGGAAGAAGATCCGCATCGGCGTCGAGGGCGCCTACCCCCCGTTCTCCGAGGTCGGCGCGGACGGCAAGCTCAAGGGCTTCGAGATCGACCTGGCCAACGCCCTGTGCGCCGAGATGAAGGCCGAATGCACGCTGGTGCAGCAGGACTTCGACGGCCTGATCCCCGCCCTGCAGTCGCGCAAGATCGACGCCGCGATCGCCTCGATCTCGATCACCGACGAGCGCAAGAAGGTCATCGCCTTCTCCAACCCCTACTACAACACGCCGGCCCGCTTCACCGCCAAGGCCGACGCCAAGTTCGACTTCTCCCCGGCCGGCCTCAAGGGCAAGAAGATCGCCGTGCAGCGCGCGACCATCCATGAGAAGTTCGCGACCGAGACCTTCAAGCAAAGCGAGATCGTCCGCTACGCGACGCAGGACCAGGCCTTCCTGGACCTGAAGTCGGGCCGCGTGGACCTGACGCTGGCGGACCTGGTCGCCTCCGACCTGGGCTTCCTGAAGACGCCGAGCGGCAAGGGCTTCGCCTTCGTCGGCCCGAGCTACACCGACGTCAAGTACTTCGGCACCGGCAGCGGCGTCGGCCTGCGCAAGGCGGACGAGAAGACGCTGGGCAAGAAGTTCAACGACGCCATCGCCGCGGTGCGGGCCAACGGCACCTTCAAGAAGCTGAACGACAAGTACTTCGAGTACGACATCTCGGCCAAGTGAGCCGACGCGGGCGCTCCTTCCGCCCGCTTTCCCCCGCCGTCCGGCGCTCCGCCCGCGATCACCGTCGTCGTCGCGACCGCCGGGACACCGGACGGCCCCCAAGATTCCTGAACGTCCCCGAAGGACCGTCGAATGTTCCTGCACGGTTATCTGCCCAGCCTGCTCGAAGGCGCCGTTCTGACCCTGTGCGTGGCGGTCACCTCGATGGCGCTGGCCATGGTGCTGGGCCTGCTCGGCGCACTGGCGAAGCTGTCGAAGTGGCGCCTGGCCAAATGGATCGCCACCGTCTACACGACGCTGATCCGCGGCGTGCCCGACCTGTTGCTGATGCTGCTGATCTTCTTCGGTGGCCAGGTGGCGGTGAACCACATCGCCGCCTCGCTCGGCCATGACGAGTACATCGACATCAACCCCTTCGTGGCCGGCGTTTGCACCATCGCGTTCATCTTCGGCGCCTACCTGACGGAGGCCTTCCGCGGCGCCTTCCTCGCGGTGCCGCCCGGCCAGCGCGAGGCCGGCCTGGCCTTCGGCATGAGCCCTGCCCAGGTGGCCTGGCGCATCACCTTCCCGCAGATGTTCCGGCATGTGCTGCCGGGGCTCTCCAACAACTGGCTGGTGCTGATCAAGAGCACCGCCATCGTGTCGGTCATCGGGCTGCACGACCTGATGACGCGCGGCTCGCAGGCGGCCGGCAACACCCGCGAGCCGTTCGTGTTCTACCTGGCGGTGGCGGTGATCTACCTGCTGTTCACGTCGCTGTCGGAGCTGTTCTTCGACCGCCTGCACAAGCGCCTGTCCATCGGCGTGCGCCGCCACTCGCTGTGAGCGCGGCCACGACCGATCGCCACGGCAAGGCCGCGCCTCACGCCGCCGGCCCGCGCCGTTTCACCCGTCTCCCATCGGTCCCGCCGTCGCTGGCGGGCCGCACCTCGCCATGAACGTGGACACCATCGTCGAGAACATCCCGCGCTACTTCCAGGGCGCACAGACCACCCTGGCGCTGCTGGCGGTATCGCTGCTGATCGGACTGGCGATGGCCATCCCGCTGGCGGTGCTGCGCACGCTGCCCAACCGGTGGCTGTCCCGCGCGGTCTGGGTCTACACCTACGTCTTCCGCGGCACGCCGATGCTGGTGCAGCTGTTCCTGATCTATTACGGGCTGGGCCAGTTCGAGTGGATGCAGCAGAGCGCGTTGTGGCCGCTGTTCAGCTCGGCCTGGTTCTGCGCCTGCCTGACCTTCGTGCTGAACACCTGCGCGTACACGACGGAGATCATCGCGGGGTCCATCCGCGCGCTGCCCCACGGCGAGATCGAGGCCGCCAAGGCGCTGGGCATGAGCCGCGCGGTGATGCTGCGCCGCATCGTCCTGCCGGCGGCGCTGCGCCGCGCGCTGCCCGCCTACAGCAACGAGGTGATCTTCATGCTGCACGGCACGGCGCTGGCCAGCGTCGTGACGATCATGGACCTCACCGGCGTGGCCCGCGACATCAACGCCACCTACTACATCCCGTTCGAGGCCTTCATCACCGCGGCGATCTTCTACTTCGCGATGACGCTGGTCCTGGTCGGCCTGTTCCACAAGGCGGAGGCACGCTGGCTCAAGCCGCTGATGCCGCGCTGATCGTACCGAGATCGCGCTGATATCCCGCTGATATCCCGCGGCCATCGCGTCGATATCGGCCGCCCCGCCAATGTCCCGCTGAATCGAAGAACCGACGGATCCCGATGCAAGTCAGACAACACCCCCTGCCGAGCCCCGCGCCCGGCACCCGGCGCGAGCTGGTCTCGCTGCACTACGGCCAACCGGGCCAAGGACAGAAGGTCTACATCCAGGCCTCGCTGCACGCCGACGAGTTGCCCGGCATGCTGACCGCCTGGCACCTGCGTCGCCAGCTCGACGCGCTGGAGGCCGCCGGCCGCCTGGCCGGCGAAGTGGTCCTGGTGCCGATGGCCAACCCGATCGGGCTGTCCCAGTGGTGGCTGCAGTCGCACCTGGGCCGTTTCGAGAGCCTGTCCGGCGAGAACTTCAACCGCCACTACCCCGAGTACATCGAGGCCGCCGCCCACGTCGCCGAGGCCCGCCTGGGCGCGGACCCGACGCAGAACGTCGCCGTGCTGCGCGCCGCGCTGAAGACCGAGGTCCAGTCCGCCCCCGCCGACACCGAGCTGAAGGCGCTGCGCAAGACGCTGATGCTGCTGGCCTGCGACGCCGACGTCGTGCTGGACCTGCACTGCGACGCGCAGGCGGTGATGCACCTCTACACCGAGACGCCCTGCTGGCCGCAATGCGAGCCGCTGGCCGCCTTCCTCGGTGCCGGCGTCACGCTGCTGGCGACGGACTCGGGGGACAACCCGTTCGACGAGGCCTGCTCGCAGGTGTGGTGGAAATGGGCGCGGCACTTCGGCGACCGATTCCCGATCCCGCAAGCCTGCCTGTCGGTGACGGTGGAACTGCGCGGCCAGCAGGACGTGCACCACGACCTGGCCGAGAAAGACGCGCAGGCGATCGTGGACTTCCTGACCTGGCGCGGCGTGATCGCCGCCGACGGCGCGGCGCCGGTGGTGCCCGCGGCCGTCGGTGACGCGCGGCCGCTGGCGGGCTCGATGCCGATCCAGTCGCCGGTCGCCGGCGTGCTGACTTTCCTGCGCGAGGTCGGCGAGACGGTGCGGGCCGGCGACGTGATCGCCCATGTCATCGATCCGATCACCGCATCGGTCACCGAATTGAAGAGCCCGGTCGACGGGCTGCTGTTTGCTCGCGACACGCTGCGCCTGGTCACCACCGGCGCGCGGGTTGCGAAAGTCGCCGGTCGCGAAGCGACCCGTATCGGAAAACTGTTGGGAGCGCGTTGATGTCCGCGGCCAGTCTCGTTGTTGAAAATCTGCACAAGCGCTACGGCGATCGCGAAGTGCTCAAGGGTGTCTCCCTGTCCGCCCGGACCGGGGACGTCATCACGCTGATCGGGTCCAGCGGCTCGGGCAAGAGTACCTTCCTGCGCTGCCTGAACCTGCTCGAACAGCCGCACGAGGGCAGCTTGCGCCTGGGCGGCGACGAGCTGTCCCTGGTGCGCGACCGCGACGGCAGCCTCAAGGCCGCCAACGCGGCGCAGCTGCAGCGCTGGCGGGCGCGGCTGGCGATGGTGTTCCAGAACTTCAACCTGTGGGGTCACCGCACGGTGCTGGAGAACGTCATCGAGGCGCCCATCCACGTGCTGGGCCAGCCCCGCGCGCAGGCCATCGAGAAGGCCGAGGCGCTGCTGGCCCGCGTGGGCGTGTCGCACCGCAAGGATGTCTACCCGGCGCAGTTGTCCGGCGGCGAGCAGCAGCGCGTGGCGATCGCCCGCGCGCTGGCGGTCGACCCCGAGGTGATGCTCTTCGACGAGCCGACCTCGGCGCTCGACCCCGAGCTGGTCGGCGAGGTCCTGAAGGTCATGCGCGACCTCGCCGCGGAAGGCCGCACGATGATCGTCGTCACGCACGAGATGGGTTTCGCGCGCGAGGTCTCGACGCACACGATGTTCCTGCACCAGGGACGCGTGGAGGAGCAAGGCAACCCGCGCGAGGTGCTCGCCAAGCCGCAGAGCGAGCGATTGAAGGCGTTCCTGAGCGGCGGGTTGAAGTAGTCTCCGCCGACTTGAAACGAAGGACGGCCCGGGCATGCCCCGGGCTTTCTTCATCCTGCGTCAGAAGACGGCGCGCACCCCTCGGTCGCGCAGGATCCGCAACAGCCTCAAGGTCGGGCCTTTCGGCTTGTTGAACCCCTGCTCCCAGCGCCGCAGCAAGCGAGGCGACGTGTTCAACATGTCCGCGAAGGTGTCGAGCTCGAGGTTCTCGCTCTCTCGGATCGCACGCACCTCCTCGGGAAGCAACGGGTCGGGCGGCTGCATGCCGACCCATTCCCATTGACGCATGTCTTCGTCACCCATCATGCCGCAGGCACGCCAGCGACGGCCCATTCGGAGCATCTGCTCAATTGCTTCGGACTTCCGTTTTCGCATCACAGTCCACCTCTTTCAATTCGCCTTCAAGCAACGCACTCTGTCTTTCGCCACCAGTCATTGCAGTCAACCTCATCGCGGCCATGCGACGCAGTCTGAGCTGCTTCTCGCTGACGTTCGCCCGACTACTCTTGGCGAAACCATCGATGAAAAACCACGCGCCTCCACGACGATTGGCGACCAGGACTCGATATCCACCACTCTTGCCCGCGCCAGATCTCGCCACTCGCTTCTTGAGCAGTCCACTACCGAGATCCGCGTCGATCAACCCGCCGGCCATTTCGGCCACAGCGCGGCACAGATCGATATCGCGCAAGACTTGCCTGCGCATCCATCGGCGGAATCCTTCGACCACATACACCGGCTCGGCCATGTCGACCTCCACGCATCGCTGCGATGAAGATCAGTGCCAGGTCTTGCTGTCCTGATTGGCGTCCCGAAGTGGGCCTTCCGATGGGGGATCGCGAATGTCGATGAATCGACTGAAGACAGCTGAATGTCAGCGTCGGAGCCGAGACCACCATTGGTCACCCTGTCTCACGGGAAGACCGATTCGATCCCTCTGTCCCGGACCATCCTCAACAGCCTCAACTCCGATCCCTTCGGGCGACCGAAGCCTTGCTCCCAACGGCGCAGTTGCCGCGCTGTCGTGTTGAAGATGCGCGCCAGGATGTAGACATCAAGATCGGACTGTTCACGCAGGATGCGGATGTCCGCGGGAAGTAGCGGCTCGGGCGGCGACATGCAGGCTCGCTCATACAGTCGCATCCTTTCGTCGCTGATGATGCCGATGGCATGCCAGTCCCGGCCTTCGCGCAGGATCCTGGTGACCAACTTGGATTTACGCTTTCGCATCACACTTCACCTCTTTCAGTTCACCGTTTGATAGCGCCTCGGAGATGTCCGTCGCGGACATCGACAACAGCGACGCGGCATGAACGCGACACAACGCCAATGCCATCCCGTCGACGCTGTCTCGCTCACTCTTCGCGTACCCCTGGACAAAGAACCAAGGCCGGTCGCGACGATTCGCGACGACGGCTCGGTAGCCCCTGCTCTTGCCAGCGCCGGATCTTGCGATTCGCTTCTTGAGCAGTCCACTACCGAGATCTGCATCGATCAGCCCACGTGTCATTTCGGCCACGGCTCGACACAGGTCGAGGTCGCGCAGGACCTGCTTGCGCATCCATCGATGGAATCCCTCGATCACATACACCGGCTCGGCCACATCGACCTCCACGCATCGCTGCGATGAAGGTCAGTGCCAGGTCTTGCCCGAGCGATTGGCGTCCTGAAGTGGGCCCTCCGATGGGGGCATCGAAGCCTCGGGAATCTGCATCCCGATCCGCATCTCGAATCGACGCCGCGAATCGGAAAGAAGAAAGCCGCGCATCAGCGCGGCTTTCTCATGAAGCGGAATGAATCGGCGCGGACCGCCTCAGTCGTAGACCGACACCTCCGGCCGCCGCGCCAGCACCGCGATCGGGGGCGCCCAGCGCTCGCCGCGCGGCTTCTTGCTGGTGACCAGCGTGATCTCCGACGGCTCGAAGACCTCGACGTTGTGCGTGATCGGCGTCGTCAGCAGATACTGCGCGCGCGTGCTCTTGAGGAAGTGGCCCACCAGCTGAATGTTGCGCACGTCCAGATGCGCGAAGGGCTCATCGATGAAGACGAAACCTCCGGCGGCGTCGTCGTCCTTCATCAGTCCCACCAGCAGGATCAGGCTCTTGAGCACCTGCTGGCCGCCGGAGGCCTCGCCGTCGTTCAGCCCCACCTCGCCCTTGCCGTCGAAGTTGAACTTCACGTGCAACCCCGCCTGGGCCAGCACCGTGTCGTCGTTGTCCAGATGCGGCAACTCGGCCTGCGCGTGCACGCCGGCGAGTTCGCCCAGCTCCTGGACATTCTTCTTGTAGCGCCGCACCGTCGCGCGCAGCACGTCGATGTAGCGCTCGCGCGCGTTGAACGCGGCGATGCGGGCCATCTCGTTGCTGGCGCGGCGGTCGTCGAGCTGCGTGGTCTGTTCCAGCACCGCCATCTGCATGCGCGCGTGGCGCTCCTGCACCTGCGGGTCGGTTTCCCAGACGCCGGTGTCCAGCTCCTGCTGCACGTGGCGAGACGCGATCTCCGCCTGCTTGGCGTTCTCGAATTCATCGCGCAACGCGACCAGCCGCATCGGATGCACCCAGGCTGCGGGGAACTGGCCCTTCGCCTCGCGCGAGGCGCGCGCCAGGCCCAGCAGGTCGTCGCGCCGCGAGGCCCAGTCGCGCTCGGCGCGCAGCACGTTCTCCTCGCTGGCCTTCAGGCCTGCCTGTGCGGCTTCGTAGTCGCGCTCGGTGCGCGTGGACGCGGCCACCGCGCGATCATGCGCCTGGTCCAGCGAGCCCATGCGCGTCGCCGCCTCGATGCGCGCCTGGCGCAGGCCCGGCAGGCGTGCGCGCGCCTCGGCGAACTCCTCCGACCGCTCGGCCAGCTCCTGCGCCGCCTTGTGGCCTTGCGCGGCCCGCTGCGCGTCCTTCAGCTGACGCTCGATCTCCAGTTGCTCCTTGGCGAGCTTGGACAGCTCCAGGTCGTAGCGCGTCAGTTCCTTCTCGAGCGAGGCCCGGCGCGCGTCCAGCGCGGAGTCGCCGAATTGATAGTCGCGCGGCTCGACCCACAGGCTGCGGCCGCCGCGGCCGTCGCGGTAATAGGCATCGGGCGTGATCCATTCGCCGCCGGCCTGCGCGCCCTTCTCGGTGTCCCCGACGCAGCGGATGGACGCCAGCTGGCGCAGCAGCCAGCCCGGCGCCTTGGCGTTGAGCTTGAGGACCGACAGCAGGCTGTCCTTCGGGCTGACCGTCGGCGCGTGCTCGGCGTCGGCGACGACGTAATGCCGGTAACGCTCGCGCGAGGCGATGCGATAGGCCTGGCCCTCGTCGCCGGAACGCGCCAGCACCACCACCCAGCGCGACGGCCGCAGGAAGCCCTCGGCCGCGGCGCGCCAATGGTCGTCGGCGATGTCGATGCAATCGGCCAGCACGTGATGCGCGATGCCGGCCTCGTCGAGCGCCTTGCGGAAGCGCGTCACCTCCACCGGCGGCGGCGGCAGGCGTTGCCCGGTCAGATCGTCGAGCGCGGCTTGCGCCTTGCGCTGCTGGTCGTTCTGACGCGTGAAGCCCTCGCGCAACTGATGCTGGCGCGTGCCCAGCTCCTCCAGCTTGGCGGTCAACGCGGCGCCGTCGGTCTCCACCGCGGCCAGCGCCTTCAGGTCCTCCTCGCGCTTGGCGAGCTGCTCCATCGGCCGCTCGCCGTCACGCGCCGCCTCGAAGGCCTGGCGCGATTCCTTGCGCTGCGTCTCCAGCTCCGACAGCTTGTTCCGGGCCGCGTCCTGGGCCTGGAACAGCGCCAGCAGGTGCGCGCGCTTGTCGCTGATGCCGCGCTCGTCGGAGCGGGCGAACAGGCGCTGGCGGTGCATCTCGCGCAGTTGCTGGGCGGTGCGCAGGCGCTGCTCGCTCCACTGCAGCACCGGCACGACCTCGGTCGCGAGCCGCTCGCGCTCCTTCAAGCGCAACTGGTACTGCTGATAGCTGGTGACGCGGTTGGCCAGGTCGGACAACTGCGCCTGCGCGTGCGAGAGCTCGTGCGTCGACTGGTCGACTTCCTTCAGCAACTGCTGCTGGTGATTGCGCGCCAGCTCGTAGCGATCCAGCACCTCCTGGTCGCCGAAGACCTCGAAGACCAGCCGCAGCAGCTCCTTCGACGACAGCTCGCACAACCGGTCGGTCTGGCCCTGCTCCAGCGCCAGCACGCGACCGATCGCGCGCGTCAGGCCGGCGGCCTCCAGGCGCTTCTTCCAGGCCTCGATGCCGAGCCAGTCCTTCTCGGGCCGCGTCTCCAGCGCCTCGATCTCCTGGACGCCGTCGGCGACGACGTAACGGCGCACCCAGTCGCCGCCCTGACGCGAGATGCGGCAGGCCAGCGTCACCTGGTCGGCGTACAGCAGCGAGCTGGAGAACGGCCGGCTGCTGTTCTGACGCCCGCGCGGCCGGTTGTCCACCAGCGCGCGCAGCCAGGCGGTCTCCGCGTTGGCGTGGCGCGCATAGGTCTTGTAGGTCCGTCCGCCGGAACACTCCAGGCCCAGCAGCGTCCGCATCGCGTCGAGCAGCGTCGTCTTGCCCGAGCCGTTGGGCCCGGCGATGGTGATGATGTTGCCGTCCAGCGGCATCGAGACGCGGCGGCAGTAGTCCCAATGCAGCAGTTCCAGGGATTGCAAATGAAACATCAGGCGTCGCTCAGGTCGGATTCTTCGTTGTGGCGGGCGGCCAGGATCGCGGTCAGCATCGGGCCGGCCTCGCCGTCGGTGCTGCGGGCCAGCACGTCGGCCAGCGCGCCGTCCAGGATGCGCGGCGCCAGCGTGTCGTAGTCGAGCAGCAGATCCAGCAGCGGCCCTTCGGCGATGTCCTCGCCCTTGCGGGTGATGAACCCCTGGCGCTCCAGCAGCTTCAGGTTGGAGTCCAGCCGCATCTTCTTGCCCAGCTGGTTGCCGAAGTCGACCAGCAGGCTGCGGTAGGACAGTGTCGGCGCGCTGCTCGCGGCGCTGGGCAGGGGCTTGTCGGTCGCGAACATCTCGCCCTGCCCCTCGGCGGCCTCCTCGGCGCGCGCGAGCTGGCGCTGGCGCTTGGGCAGCACGATCAGCGCCCACAGCACCACCAGCAGCGCGACGCCGTCACGCGGCAGGTCGAGGTTGTTGTTGGCCGCCAGACCGGTCTCGCCGAACACGGCGACCTCGGCCGGACGCAGCATCGCCAGGGTGATGTGGTCGGCGTAGACGTTGTCCACGATGCGCAGGCCGACGGCGGACAGGCGCTCGTTCACGGCGCGCCAGAGCTCCTGGTCGATCAGCGCGCGCTTGACCAGCGGCTGGTTGCGCGGCAGCCAGCGGCGCGCCAGCAGTTGGGCCGCCAGTTGGGCGGCGTCGTCGAGTTGGTTGCTCATGCCTGGGAAGGAGTGTCGGCGGCGGCGTCATGACGGGCCGCGTCGGTCGCGGCCGCGTCGTGCATGTCATGCGCGCCATGCGCCTCGGCCATGGCGGCCGATGTGTCGGAAGGCGCGACGGCCTCGGCCGTCGCGGGAGAAGAGGCGTCATCGCCGGCGGCGGCGTCACCGGCCGTGGCGGCGACCGTGCTCGCGGCGGTCTTGCGTCGCGAGCGCTTCGGCGGATCGGCCGCGGGCGTCGCCTTGGGCTCGGGCTCCGGCTCGACCGGCGGCTCGACATCGGTCGAGTGCAGCACGCCCTGGCTCATCCAGGAGACGAACTCGTCGGTCACCGGCCCCTGCTGCGCGGACCAGCGCACGCGCCAGGGCTGGCGCGCCATGTCGCCGGTCGCGCCGGCCAGATGCTGCGCCTGCGGATCGCCGAGCAGCGGCAGCAACTGCGCGCGATACGCCGCGCGCGCGTAGCTGCCGCCCAGCACCGCCGGCCGCAGATCGTTGGTCGACACGCCGTCGCCGGTCCAGCGGCCCAGCATCGCCTGCAGCAGGCCCATCTCTGGCGGCAGGCTCATCACGGCCAGCTCACCCTCCGGCGCGGCCATGCCGGCGGGCAGCGGCTCGGGCGCGGGCGGCACCGGGCGGTCGCGCTCGAACTCGGCCTCGCAACCGTCCAGCAGCTCATGCTGCGCGACGAAGATCGGATGCACCGGCCGAGACAGCGCGCCCAGCGCGAGGTTCTCCAGGAAGGGCACGTCCTGCAGCCAGCGCCGCACGTCGGTCGTCGTGATGCCGGTGGAGCCCAGCGTGACGCGTTGGCGGTCGGCCTGCTGCAGCGCGCGGTTGAACTGGCTGGCCATCGCGAGCAATCGCGCCTGCGCCAGGCCCAGCTCGCGCGCGAGCCGCTCCAGCCGCGCGTTGCCCTCGGTCTGCGCCTGCTGGATGATCGCGGAGAGCGCGTCGCCGGCTTTCTCGACCAGCTTCAGCGCGCGCTCGAAACGCATGCGCGCGCGACGCAGGTGGAACTCCGAGCCGGACGCGATCGCGTCGGCGAACTCGTTGTACAGCCGCGAGAGCTGCGCCAGCAGATGCTGCAACTGCGCGGGTTCCAGCGTGCCCAGCTGCTGCGCGCCGGCCACGTTGGCGAGCAGCCCGGCCAGATCGCCGTCGTGACCGGGGCCCTGCGTCAGCGGAGACACCACCGCCATCAGCTGCTGAGCCAGCGGCGTCACGCCGTAATGCTGGTTCGACGGGTCCCAGGCCAGCAATTGCGCGTCGCGCAGGCGCTTGAGCACGAGCTCCAGCGCCTCGTCGCGCAGCACGTGGAAATGGCGGTTCAGGTCGTCGCGGGTGAGCCGCGAATGCGGCAGGGACATCAGCTCGATGAACACCCACACGCGCAGGCGCACCAGCGTGGCCGGGCCGTGGAACAGCGCGCGCTGCGCCGTCACCAGGGCCTCGTTGCGTTCCAGCTGCCACCACAGGAGCGAGTCCTGCGGCAATTGGCCCTCGCGGAAATAGTCTTCGAAGGATGGTTCGGGGAGATCGTCGCGCAGAGCCTCGTCCGCGCCTCCCGGGATCGCTGTCATAGCCGGCGATTATCCCAGCCCCCGACCCCTCCCCCGCTCACCCGAGAGCGGGATAACCCGCAGTCCGGACAACACGGCGAAACAAGCGACATCGAAGGAAAGAATCATTGACGACCGGCCGCGCGCGGGACCACGCGATGCGCCGGGACGGCATCAGACGGGCCGCAGCGTGCGACGCATCAGGTGCGCGTCGGGACCGAAGCTGGCGAGCTTGGCGGCCACCGCCGGCGACGACGCGTCGGACTCCTGGAAGCCCTGGCGCCGCCAGTACTCGCGCGAGCCCTGCACCGCGATCAGCGCGACCTGCGTCAGGCCCATGTCCTGGGCACGCCGCACCACCTGCTGCACCAGCTTGTGGCCCAGGCGCTGGGCGCGGCCCGCCGGCGACACCGCCAGATCGTGCAGGTACAACGTGCGCGGCGCGCGGGCTGGCGCCACCGACGATGCGTCGAGCGCCGGCAGTTGACCGTCGTCCACCGGCAGGCTGACCACGTAGGCCAGCGGCTCGCCGGCCTGGACCGCCAGGAAGGAGCAATGCAGATGACGGGCCGCCTGCAGCTTGGCCTCGAAGGCCGCGGCGCTTTCCAGGAACTCGGGCCCATAACACTGGGCCTGCAAGGCGAGCACGGCGGGCACGTCGGCCGTGTCGATGATTTTCAGCTGCAACATCAGACGGAGAAGCCGCCCAGTCGCGCGTTCCAATGGTCGGAGAGCCCGGAGAAGAACGGCGACAGCAAGGGCGTGTAGAGAAAAATGAAGCCGAGGATGTTGAGGACGACGCTCAACCAGAACACGCGCCGGAAGCCCGGCTTGGCGCTCTTGTGCCTCAGCAAGTGCTGTGCCAGCAATGCGCCCGGCCAGCCGCACAGCAACGCCAGGCCGTGCAGGGTCGCCTCCTTCACGCGCCACTGGCCCAGCCGGGCCGCGCGCTTGTCCAGCGCGTAGACGATGAAGGTCGCCAGGCTCATGGCCATGTAGAACCCCCAGAGCCCGCGCGGCAGGGGCCAGGCCAGGTGCGTCAGCAGCACCAGCAAGGCGAACGCCGGCACGAGCCAGAGCGCGGCGCCGGTGTCCGCGGAAGCGGCGGAAGAGGACGAGGGAGAAGAGGAAGCGGCGCGCGGAGCCGGCGCCGGTCGGGAGCGCCGCCCCGCACGGGACGGCGTGTCGGCCTGTGGCGGCGGGCCGGCGGGGGCCGGCTTCGCCTCGAGGCTCTTGATCTTCAGCGCGCGGGGCTTGCCCTGCGCGTCGGTGCCGGGCTCGTAGCTGACGTGCTCGCCGACGTAGGGTCGGCGAGGCCGCAGACCGAAAGCGCCGATGTGCGCGAATCGCTTCGGTCCGCCGTCGGACGGCGCGATGAAGCCGTAGCCCTTCGCGTCATCCCACTGGACGATCCGACCCTCGATGCGCATCGGTCAGTTGCCGCCGATCTCGTCAGTTCCGTGGCCGCGAGCGGCTCAGAACTTGCGCGGACCCTTGCGGGCCTGGAAGCCGCCACGGTCGTCGCCGCGGTCGCCACCGGCCGGGCCTCGGCCCGGACCCTTGCCGAAGGCCGGCTTGGCCGGACGGCCTTCGAAACGGGTGTCGCCGCCCTTGCTGAAGGCCGGACGCTCGGCACGCGGGGCATAGCGGTCGTTGTTGTCGGCCGAGCGGTCGAAACCACCGGCGTTGCCGCCGAAGTCGCGCTGCGGACGGTCCTGGAAGCCACCGTCGCGGCGTTGGCCGAAGCCCTGGCCGTCACGCTGCGGACGGTCGCCGTAGTTCGGACGGTCACCGAAATTCGGGCGGTCGCCTTGCGGGCGATCACCGTAGTTCGGGCGCTCGCCGAAACGCGGCGCGTCGTTGCGACGCGGCTCGAAGCGGTGGCCCCCCTGCGGGCCTTGACCGCCGCCGAAACCCCCTTGCGGACGATCGCCGAAGGCCGGACGGCCTTCCGGACGCTCGAAGCGGGCGGTGTTGTCGAAGCGGTTGTCATTGCCACGATAGCCGCCGCCTTGCGGACGGTTGCCGCCGAAGCCGCCACGATTGCCGCCGCCGAAACCGCCGCGGTCGTTGCCACGATAGCCGCCGCGATCACCGCCACGGTCGCCGCGATCGGCATAGCCGCCCGGACGCGGCGGGAAGATGCGCGGCTCTTCGTTGCGCGGCTCCAGGCCCGTGATGCGGGACACCGGGATCGGCTGCGTCGTGAACTGCTGGATGCGCTTGATCATCGACAGGTCCTGGCGCTCGGCCAGCGTCACCGCGATGCCGGAGCGGCCGGCGCGGCCGGTGCGGCCGATGCGGTGGACGTAGTCCTCCGCCTTCATCGGCAGGCCGAAGTTGATGACGTGGGAGATCGTCGGCACGTCGATGCCGCGGGCGGCCACGTCGGTGGCGACCAGCACGCGCAGGTCGCGACGGCGCAGCGCCATCAGCGTGCGGGTGCGCTTGCCCTGCGGCATGCCGCCGTGCAGCGCGGCGACACGGTGGCCGATGGCGGCCAGTTGCTCCGCCAGCCACTCGGTGTCCTGCTGGGTGCTGGTGAAGACGACGGCCTGGTCGACGTCACGCTCACCCAGGATGTGCTCCAGCAGCTTGCGCTTGTGCTGGCCATTGTCGGCCCAGTGCAGACGCTGCTCGATGCTCTCGTGGGTGTCGGTATGGCCCGACACGTCGATGCGCTGCGGGTCCTTCATCAGCTGCGACGCCAGGCGGCCGGTGTTGCCGGCGAAGGTCGCGCTGTACATCAGCGTCTGGCGCGTAGCCGGGATTTGCTGGGACACGAACTCGATGTCCTCGATGAAGCCCATGTCGAGCATGCGGTCGGCTTCGTCGAGCACGAACATCGTCACGCTCTCCAGCTTGCAGCGGCCGCTGTTGATGTGGTCCAGCAGGCGACCCGGGGTCGCGATCAGGATGTCGAGCTGGCCGGCCAGCGCGCGCAGCTGCTGCGCGTAGGGCATGCCGCCCAGCACGGTGGCCACGCGCAGGCCCTGGATGTGGCGGCCGTAGGTCATCGCGGACTTGGCGACCTGCATCGCCAGCTCACGCGTCGGGGCCAGCACCAGCACGCGCGGGCCGACCACCTTGGTCTTGTCGCCGGCGGCACGCGCGGCGCGGGTGTTCAGCACCTGCTGCAGGGCGGGCAGGATGAAGGACGCGGTCTTGCCCGAGCCGGTGCGCGAGGAAACCATCAGGTCCTTGCCTTCCAGCGCCGGCGGGATCGCGCGGCCTTGCACCTCGGTGGCGTTCTCGTAGCCGGAATCCTTCACGGCGCGCAGCAGCGCGTCGTGCAGGCCCAGCGTGGCGAAGGCGACGCCGGTGGGCTCCGCCGCGGCTTCCGTCTCCACGGTGTCGACGGTCAGGTCAAGCTCGACGTCGTTTTGTTCGATGTTCTGGGCGTCGGCGTTCAGGTCGTGTTCGAAACTCATATGCAGTCCAAGAGCGCGCAGCAACGCATATGCCGAGGTCATCAGCATCTGCGCCGAAGCGCTGTTCCACCGCGCGAAATCAAAGGCGTCGCGGCGGAAAGTGATGTCGCTGGGAGAAAGCTCGCGTCGATCACCAGAATGGAAAGCACATGCGCGGCGCGGCTCGCAAGCGGCGGAACGGCATGACGGGCCTGGTGAGGCGCCGGGGAACAGTCAAGCGACGGCATCGCCGCCGACCGAACCCGAGGGTATGCAGTGCACGGTCCCAGGCGATGGGAGCGCGGCAGCGGCAAGGTGCCGGTGCCTGCGTGGTGCTCGAATTCGAGTACCGGCGCAGCGGACTGCAAGAGGTCAGAGGAGACGTACGAAGCACCGCCCGTAGCGGTGAAGCCCACGACTATAACGCAGTTTGGGGTTTTCACCTAGCGCAAATGCAGAAGGGCTCCCAGGCCACCTGTCGCGCCCGCTTGGGGGATGGTCTGATCACCTCCCACGCCCGCCACAGCCTCACTTCGGGCGCCCCGCGGCGTTGCGGCGCATCGCGAATCGGCGCCGCGTCAGCCGCGGCAAGTCATGCAGACCTTCCCTAAGTCGAATGGATCCATTCCGGACTTAAACTGGTATTCGATTGGACTCTCTCGAAGTCCACGACACCGTTCGGGGAGACGACGGATGGACAGACGGCGATTCTTGGCGGCGGGCGCGGGCGCGCTCGCCAGCGGGTGGCTGGCCGGATGCGGCGGCGGGGGCGGCGCCGCCGGCACGCCGGTCTCGCCGCCGGGCACGCCGCCGACATCCGGCGGCCCGGACTGGAGCGCGCTCCGGCCCCAGCTGCAAGGCCAGTTGCTGTTGCCGACGGACGTGGACTTCAACACCCTGCGCCTGCCCGCCAACGCGCGCTACGACGGCACCGTGCCGCTGGCGCTCGCGCGCTGCGCGCGCACCGAGGACGTGGCGGCCGCCCTCGCCTTCGCCCGCGCCAGCCAGTTGCCCTTCACCCCGCGCAGCGGCGGCCACAGCTACCTCGGCGCGTCCACCGGCACCGGCCTGATCGTGGACACCGGCCCGATGGACGCCGTCCGCATGGACGGCGACATCGCTGTCGTCGGCGCCGGCGCGAAGCTCGCCGACGTCTACCGCGCGCTGCTGGCGCTGCCCTCGCCGCGCGTGCTGCCCTCGGGCAGTTGCGTGACCGTCGGCATCACCGGCATCGCGCTGGGCGGCGGCTTCGGCTACTTCCAGCGCCTGCACGGACTGACTTGCGACGCCCTGGTCGGCGCGACCGTCGTCGACGCGAACGGCAGGTCCCTTGTCTGCGACGCCACGTCCAACACCGACCTCTTCTGGGCCCTGCGCGGCGGTGGTGGCGGCCAGTTCGGCATCGTCACCGAACTGCGTTTCCAGACCCGGCCGGTGACCGCGATGAGCTCGGCATCGGTCTCGTTCGCCGCCGTGGACGCGACCCGGGCGCTCGCCGCCTGGCAGGCATGGAGCGCCGCGCAGCCCGACACGGTGTGGTCGCAGGGGGTGCTGGGCGTCGACTTCACCGGGACCTTGGGCCTGGGCATCAACGCCGTGGCGATGGACACCGCCGATGCGCTGCAGGCGACCTGGGGGCCCTTGCTGACGGCGATCGGCGCCATGCCCGTCGCCCGGACCGCGCCTCAGGCGCTGACGGCCCAGGCGCTGCTGCTCGCGTCCTGCAACGGCCTCACGGCGACGCAGTGCCATTTGTCCTCGCAGGTGCCGGGCGGCGTGCTGCAGCGCGTGGCGATGTCCGCCAGCTCCGACTTCTTCAACCAGCCGCTGCCGGCCGCCGGCATCCAGGCGCTGACCGATGCGCTGCTGGCGCGCGCACGCGCCGGCCGGAACAGCGCGGTGATCCTGGACCAGATGGGCGGCGCGATCAGCCGCGTGGCGGTGGACGCCACCGCCTTCCCGCATCGCGCGGCGCGCTTCAGCGCCCAGTACCTGACGGAGAGCATGCGCGGCACGTCGGCCGACCTGCTCGACGCCGACGCGAGGTGGGCCAACGGCATGCGCGACACGATGAAGTCCTGGTCCAGCGGCGGCGCCTACGTCAACTACCCGGACAAGGCCATCGCCAATCCCGGCGATGCCTACTACGGCGGCAACCTCGCGCGGTTGCAGTACATCCGCGCGGCGGTCGATCCGAACCGGGTCTTCAAGTCGGGCGTGGTGTCGCTCTGACGTCTCCCACGCCCCCGACCGCTCACAGCCCGTCGAGCAGCGCCGGCAGCACGTCCATCAGCGCCTCGAGCTGATCCGCGTCCAGCCACGCGGGCGCGCTGTCCAGCCAGGCCGGGAAGGCGATGCCTTCGCGCTGCGCGCGCAGCATGGCCGCATCCAGCGACCCGTCGATCAGCAGCAGCGCCGACGGCACCCCGCAAGCGTCCCCGCCACGGAGCGCATCCAGACGCGCGCCGAGCACCTCGGCGCGCCACGGCAGGTCCGCGTGCACGATGGCGACGCGATCCTCGACCAACGCATCCGCGTCGAGGCCGCCCAACGCGTCGTCGCTGGCCAGCAGCACGCCGGCCTCGGCCGCGCGCCATGCCGACAGCGCGGCCTCGCGCACCTCGGGCGAATCGCCCGCACGCAGCCGCTGCGGCGGCAGTCGACGCAGTTGTGGCGACATCGACAAGCTGTCCAGCAACGTCTCGGAGCGCGCGCAGACGACCAGGCGCGCGGCGGCCGGCACGGCGCCCTGGATCCATTCGCGACGCAGCGCGAGCACCGCCTCCGCCTTGGCGGCCAGCGCCTGACGAGACGCGGGCGGCAGCAGGGCCAGCGCTTCCAGCAACTGCTGCTGCTCGGCGCTGCCGAGGTAACGCAGCGCCGTCCAGCGCTCGATCAGGTGGCGCAACTGCTTGAGCGGCGCCGCAGGCAGGCTGGCGCCGGCGGCTTCCAGCCACAGCGGCGTCAGCAGCGCGCCTGGCAGGCTGTCGGTCAGCTCACGCTTGCGGCGCGACAGGACGACCGATTGCAGCGCTTCACGCCGGTGTTTCTTGCCGGCGTCGGCGGGCAGCGCACGCAGTTGCGCGAGCGGTCCGCGGCGGGCGTCGTCGAGCCAGTCGACCCAGGCGTCCAGGCGCGCGTCGCCCAGTGGCTCCTGATGCGCGATCAGCAGCAGGTGCGCGGCGGGCAGCGCGCACAGCGCGGCCAGGCGCTCCGCGTCGACCGTCTCGATGCCGTCGACGACGAGCAACCCCGGCGCCAGCCTGGCCGGCGGCTCGACGGCCAGTGCGACCGACGTCGCCTCGTCGCCGAGCCAGCGCCTCAGGTCACGACGCCATGCCGCATGCGCGGCCTCGGGCGCCACTACCAGCGCCGGCTTCACGCCGAAGAGCTCGGACCACAGGCGGATCGCGGCGATCGCCGCACCACGCTGGCCCAGCCCCAGGTCGTCGGCCACCAGCGCCCGGCCGGCGCAGACGGCGAACAGCGCCGCTTCCCAGGCATAAGCGGGCAGCTCGTCGCGCAGCAGCGCACGCATCGCCACGCCGTCGCTCATCAGCGATTCCAGACGCAGCACGCGTGCCTGCGCATCGCGACCGCAGGACAGTTGCGGCCACACCGGCGCGTCGACGCGCAGTACCACGCCCAGCGCGCGGGCCTCGGCCAGCACCTGCTGCAGCCAGGCATGCGAGCCTTCAGCGGCGCGGCGCTGCTGCCGGTCCAGGCCGGGCTGATCGCGCAGACGCTCGGGGACATCGCGGCCGCAGACCCATTGCACCTGGCGCGCGGCGCCCGGCACCAGCCAGACTTCGGCCTCGCGCGCGGGCCAGCCGGCGTCGAGCGCCTGTCGCTGGGCTCGATCGAGCAGTGCCAGCAGTTGCTCGCCGTGCTCGCACGCGCCCTGCTCCAGGTAGCCGGCGCAATCGCAACGCCAGGTCTGGCGGCCGAGCAGCCGCAGGCGGAAGGTGCCGCCGGTTTCGATGTGACGCAACTCGTAGTCGCCGAAGACGCCGTCGTCCTCGCGCGGGCCCAGCGTGAAGCGTGGCGGCTCGGGTGGCACGACGGGAACGGCCTCGATGGCGTCGATGGGCGCCTCGCCATCCAGGCCTTGCTCGGTGTTCTCGGCTGACTCCGCCTGCTCGGTCGAATCCGTTTTCGCCTTCGTCCTTCGACGCCCCTTGCGGGCCGGCGCGCCCTCACGCGCCAAGTCGTCCGCCGTGGCCGAGGCCTCGCTCACCGGCGTTGCCGTGGCAGCTTCACCGGTCTGGTCGACCCCCTCGGCTTGGCCGATCCTGGCGGCATGGTCGGCCCGGTCGTCCTCGGCGGCTTGATCGGCCGGGTCGGCCCGGTCCACCTGATCGGTCTGGCCAGTCAAGAGAGGCTCGACGGGGTCGACCGCCGCATCGGCGTCGACGATCGGCGCACGCTCGGCGGCACTCGCGCGCTTGCGGGCAGACCTGGATTTCGTGGCGCGTGGACTCGGCCGCTCGTCGCCGGATTCGACAGCGGCCGTACCGCCGTCAACTGCCGCATCCCGCGCGTCGGCGGCACGCGCAGCCTGGGCGGGGTCGGTGGCATCGACGGCGTCGATGGCGGGCTCGCTCGCCCGACTCCGGGAGGCGGGCGAGGTCCATTTTGTCCAGGACACGGGCGCTTCCTCGGGCTCGTCGGCGATCGGCTCGGCGGCCGATTTGTCGGGCACCCCCGGGGCCGATTCGCCGGTCGACTCGCTCGGCGCCTCGTCAGCCACGGCCGGCACGCTGGCGCGGCCCCTCGGCGCACGCTTGCGCGCGGGTTTCGGAGCAGGAGCGGCTGCGGGCTCGGCCAGGACCTCGGGCATCGGCGCGGTCGCCGTCTCGGCGGCGGCGGCCGTCGCGGCCTCGACCGCGGCGTCCGTCGCCGGCGCGTTGCTGGCGTCAGCCTCGCGGGTCGTGCGGGTCTTGCGCGCCGCCGGGCGGCGCTTGGGAGAAGTCGTCATGAAGATCCTCGTGCCGCAGCCGCGCCTCGCGCCAGCCCCGGACACTGTTGAAGATGGCGAGCGCATGCGCTCGCCGCAAGTCGTCCAGGGTCAGTCGCGCCTCGCGCAGCCGGCCCTGTTCCAGCAGTTCCTCACGCAGCGTGCCGGGCAGCAGGCCGGCGTCGACGCGCGGCGTCAGCCACGGCCCGTCCGGCTCCCGCCGCAGCGCGAGGTTGGTCAGGCAGCCTTCGGTCAGCTCGCCGTCCCGGTTGAAAAGCAGCACGTCGAAGCAGTCCGCCGGCTTCGCGTCCAGGAAGGCCTGGTACACCTCGCGGCGCGTCGTCTTGTGCTGGATGAATTCAGCGGCCGGGCCACGCGTGTCGATCGGCGTCGCGGCCAGCGCCACGCGCACGGGACCGGTCTCCGCGACGGGCAGCGCCTGGACCGAGTCCGTCAACGCGCCGTCGCGCGCCAGCGTCAGGCGCACGCGCCAGGCGCCGCGCGGATGCATCGCCGCCAGGCTCACCAGACGCAGCTTCACCGCATCCACCTGCCAGACCAGCCCGAAGTGCCGCGCCGTGCGCTGCATCCGCGCCACGTGCCGCGCCGCGTGCTCGAAGACGCCGTCCTCCAGGCGCAGCGTCTCCAGCGCCTCGACCGGCGCCTGCGCGCGGGTCAGGAAGCGCGACTTGGCGCGCCACTCGTCGATCTCGTCGCGCGACGACGAATCGAGCGTGATGCCACTGCCGACACCGCAGCGCAGCGCGGCGCCCCGCTGTTCCACCGTGCGGATCGGCACGTTGAAGCTGACCGCGCCGCCGGGCTGCAGCAGCCCGAGCGCGCCGCAGTACCAGCCGCGCGGGCCGGGCTCCAGCTCGTCGATGACTTCCATCGCGCGTTTCTTCGGCGCGCCGGTGATCGAGCCGCACGGGAACAGCGCGGCCATCACGTCGTCCAGCGCCAGGCCGGCGCGGCTGACCGCGCTGATGGTCGACGTCATCTGCCAGACCGTCGGCAGCGCATGCAGCTCGAACAGCCGCGGCACGCGCACCGATCCCGGCACCGCCACGCGCGACAGGTCGTTGCGCAGCAGGTCCACGATCATGAGGTTCTCGGCGCGCTCCTTGGCGCTGGTGCGCAGGTAGGCCTGCGCGGCCTCGTCGCCGGCGCGGTCGCGGCCGCGCGGCGCGGTGCCCTTCATCGGTTGCGCCGACAACAGCCAGGTGTGGCTGGCCTGGGGTTGTTCCGGCAACGGGCGCCAGTCGAAGAACAGTTCCGGCGACACGCTCGCCACCGTGCCGTCCTCGGTCCGCATGAAGAGCGCGAAACCACCCGGCTGCGCCGCGTGCAGGGCGAAGAAATGGGCGGCGGCATCGAAGCCCTCGCCCGCCTCGGCGTGCAATCGCGTCGTCAGATTGACCTGGTAGCAGTCGCCCGCGCGGATGTACTCGCGGATGTGCTCGACCTGCGCCTGCTCGCGCGCGTCCGTCTGCTCGTCGCGCCAGGCCGACATCGCCTGAGCCCGCCGCGCGCCCTCGGCCGCGAGTTGATCGGGCCACGGCCGCGGCGGCTCCTCCCAGACCAGGAACTCCGCCAGCGGCGCGTCGCCCGCGGGCCGAGTCCGCAGCGCCGGCTCCAGCGCGCCGGCCGCCTCGTAACGCAAGCCGCCGAGCACCCAGGCACCGGCGCGCGCCGCCATGTGAGCCAGGCGCAGCACGGTGCGCAGGCGATCCGGATCGCGCGCGATCAGGCGCTGCGCGGGCGGCGCGAAGAAGACGCCGCGCACGCGTTCGCCGTCCTCGCGCGCCAGCGGATGGCGCGGAAAGTCGAAAGCCGCCCACAGGTCCTGGGGGCGGTGCGAGGTATCCATCGGGGTCTCAGTCGCGCGGTGGGCGGTGCGTCGGATCGGCCATGGGGCCCGGCATCCGGGCGATCAGTCCAGCTTCAGGAAGCGTTCGCGGTAATGGATCAGTTCTTCGATCGACTCGTGGATGTCGGCCAGCGCGGTGTGGGCCTGCGCCTTCTTGAAGCCGTCCATCGCGGACGGCTTCCAGCGGCGCGCCAGCTCCTTCAGCGTGGACACGTCCAGGTTGCGGTAATGGAAGAACGCCTCCAGCTTGGGCATGTAGTTGGCCAGGAAGCGGCGGTCCTGGCAGATCGAGTTGCCGGCCATCGGCGACTTGCTGGCCGGCACGTAGGCCTTGAGGAAGTCGATCACCTGCTGCTCGGCGTCGGCCTCGGAGACCGTCGACGCCTTGACGCGGTCGATCAGGCCGCTCTTGCCGTGCGTGCCCTTGTTCCAGGCGTCCATGCCGTCCAGCGTCTCGTCGGACTGGTGCACGGCGAAGACCGGGCCTTCCACGCGCACGGTCAGTTGCGGGTCGGTCACGACGACGGCGATCTCGATGATGCGGTCCTTGTCGGGGAACAGGCCTGTCATTTCCAGGTCGATCCAGATCAGGTTCTGGTCGTTGAAGGCAAGCGTGGGCGCCGCGGCGCCGGCGACGGTGGTGGCTGTCGTCATGGAGGGTTGTCCTTTGCGTTGGGCGCGATTGTCGCCGAGCCCGCGAGCCTCCGACGAGGAAACCCCGCGAGGTCCACCCCTCTACACTCCGGCCCATGCAAGTCTCTTCCGCGCTGCTGACGCAGTCGCCCCTGATCCTGACCGCCGCGTTCGTCGCGGCCGTGATCCTGTCCTTCCTGCTGAAGCTGTGGCTGTCCTCGCGGCAGATGCGGCACGTGGCCCGGCACCGCCGCGAGGTGCCGACGGCCTTCGTCGGCACGGTGCCGCTGTCGGCGCACCAGAAGGCCGCCGACTACACCGTCGCGCGCGGCCGTTTCGGCACGCTGCACCTGGCCTGGGACACCGCGCTGCTGATCGGCTGGACGCTGCTGGGCGGGCTGGACCTGCTGAACCAATGGGCGCTGACGTGGCTGCCGCACCTGGGGCCGATGGGCTACCAGCTCGGGCTGCTGACCGCGTTCGCCCTGGTCTCGGGGCTGCTGGACCTGCCCTGGTCGCTCTACAACACCTTCCGGCTGGAGGAGCGTTTCGGCTTCAACCGCACGACGCTGAAGCTGTTCATCGCCGACGGCGTCAAGGGATTGGTGGTGGGCGCGCTGATCGGGCTGCCGATCGCGGCGCTGATCCTGTGGCTGATGGCCAAGGCCGGCGGCGCCTGGTGGCTGTGGGCCTGGGGCGCGTGGATGGGCTTCAACCTGCTGATGCTGGTGCTGTACCCGACGGTCATCGCGCCGCTGTTCAACAAGTTCCAGCCGCTCGAGGACGCCGTGCTGCGCGAGCGCGTGCAGACGCTGATGGCGCGTTGCGGCTTCGCCGCCAAGGGTCTGTTCGTGATGGACGGCAGCAAGCGCTCGGCGCATGGCAATGCCTACTTCACCGGCCTGGGCGCCGCCAAGCGCGTGGTGTTCTTCGACACGCTGCTGGCGCGGCTCGCGCCGGCGGAGGTCGAGGCGGTGTTGGCTCACGAGCTGGGCCACTTCAAGCGCCGCCATGTGCTTCAGCGCATGGCGCTGATGTTCGCGCTCAGCCTGGCCGGCTTCGCACTGCTGGGCTGGCTCAGCACGCAGGTCGGCTTCTACCTCGGCCTGGGGGCCCGCCCCAGCCTGGACGCGCCCAACGACGCGCTGGCGCTGCTGCTGATCATGCTGGCGCTGCCGCCCTTCACCTTCTTCCTGACGCCGCTGATGTCCCACTGGTCCCGCAAACACGAATTCGAGGCCGATGCCTACGCCTGCGCCCAGGCCAGCGGCGCCGACCTGTCGAACGCGCTGCTCAAGCTGCATGAGGACAACGCCGGCACGCTGACGCCGGATCCGCTGTTCGCGCGCTTCTACTATTCGCATCCCCCGGCCAGCGAGCGGCTCGCGGCGATCGCCACGGCGGCGGCGTCGGGCCCGCGCGGCGCCATGGGACAGGCGGCATGAGCGCCGCCGGGCAAGGTCGCCAGACCGGGCTGGTGGTGCGCGGCCACGGCCGCCATTACCTCATCGAGGACCACGACGGCCAGCGCGTTCACTGCCTGACGCGCGGCAAGAAAAGCGATTGCGTCGTCGGCGACCGCGTGCGCTGGCAGCGCAGCAGCGAGCACGAGGGCGTGATCGAGTCCGTCGAGCCGCGCCGCAACCTGCTGTTCCGGCAGGACGAGTGGAAGACCAAGAGCTTCGCGGCCAACCTCGACCGATTGCTGATCCTGGTCGCGGTGGAGCCGCAGTTCTCCGAGTCGCAGCTCACGCGCGCGCTGATCGCCGCGTCCAGCGCGGGCATCGAGGCGGACATCGTCCTCAACAAGACCGACCTGCCCGGCGCCGATGCGGCGCGCGCGCGGCTGGCGCCCTACACGGCGATGGGTCAGCGGGTGCTGGAGCTCAGCCTCAAGGGGCGTCCGGAGGCGTCGCGGGAGGTGCTGATGCCGCTGCTCGACGGCCAGGCCACGCTGGTGCTGGGCCCCAGCGGCACCGGCAAGAGCACGCTGATCAACCTGCTGGTGCCGGATGCGAAGGCGCAGATCGGCGAGATCTCGCAGGCGCTGAATTCCGGTCGGCACACGACGACGACGACGCAGTGGTACTGGATGGACGCGGCGCGCAAGAACGCGCTGATCGACTCGCCGGGCTTCCAGGAATTTGGACTGCGGCAGATCGCCGCGCCGGACCTGGCGAGCTACATGCTCGATTTCAAGCCGTATCTGGGCGAGTGCCGCTTCCACAACTGCAGCCATCGGCACGAGCCGGGCTGCGCGGTGCTGGTGGCCGTCGAGGCGGGCAGGATCAGCCCGTCGCGGTACCGGATCTATGACGAGCTCTGGAACGAGCTCAGCAGTCCGCCGAAGTATTGAGCGACCCGGACGCGGCGCGCCGGGTTAGGCGCGAAGGCGGACTTGGTCAGCGCGGCGTGGATGCGATCGGTCGGCGCGCTCGATCGGTGCGTTTCGCCCGCTCAGCGCTCCAGGCGCGGATCCGCGTTCGGGACTTCGCGGACCTCGACGTCCACGACCTCGCCCTGCGGCGCGCGGCCCGGGCCGGCGCCCATGCCGCCTCGGGCGCCACCGGCGCGGAACGCCTGCGATCGGAACTGCTCGGCGCGGCGGAACGCCGCCGTGTGCAGCGTCGGCTTGCGGCCGCGGATCAGGCTCCACAGCACCACGACGGCAAAGATGACCAGCCCCGCGGCGAGCACCACCAGGAACAGCAGCAGCGAGGCGGCCACCAGCACGACGCGGGCGACCAGGTTCAGAAGTGCGGAGAAAACGTTCATCGTCTTTCGGAGATGCGTCGGTTGTGCGTCAGTTCAAGGGTCTGTCGGGAACGATCAGCCTCGGCCAATGTAGGGCATCTTGGTCGCCATCACCGTCAGGAACGGCACGTTGGCCGACAGCGGCAATTCCGCCATGTAGAGCAGCGCGCTGGCGGCATGGTCCACGTCCATCACCGGCTCCACCATCGTGCCGCCGTGCGCTTGCGGCACACCCTGCTTGAAGCGTTCGGTGAGGTCGGTCTCGGCGTTGCCGATGTCGAGCTGGCCGGCGGCGATGTCGTGCTTGCGGCCGTCCAGCGCCAGCGTCTTGGTCAGGCCGGTGATGGCGTGCTTGGTGCTGGTGTAAGCGATCGACCCGGGCCGCGGCGCGTGCGCCGAGATCGAGCCGTTGTTGACGATGCGACCGCCTCGCGGCGCCTGCCGCTTCATCAGCCCGAAGGCGGCGCGCGCGCACAGGAAGCTGCCGGTCAGATTGACCTCGACAACGGCGCGCCAGATGTCGATGCCGAGCTCGTCGATGTCCGACGCGGGTGCGCCGCGACCGGCGTTGTTGAACAGGAAATCGAGACGGCCGAAACGCTGCTCGATGGCCGCGAAGGCGGCGGCGACCTGCGCCTCGTCGGCGACGTCGGTGGGCAGCACGAGGGCCCGCTCCGGCGCGACCGAGGCGGTCTCCTGCAGCATGTCCTCGCGGCGCCCCAGCAGCGCGACCTGCCAGCCGGCCTGCATCAGCCGGCGCGCGGCGGCGCGACCGATGCCCGAGCCGGCGCCGGTCACGGCGGCGATGCGGAACATGGGAACGGAGGGCCCGGGCGAGGCGACCGGCTCGGGCGAGACGGTCACGTCGGCAGCGAGGGAATCGAGCGGGGCGTCGGCAATGTCCATCCGGCCATCATAGGCAGCGGGGCCATCCGCGGCTGACGCGGGGCTGAAACGGACGAGGCCGGTGCGCCCTGCGCGCGCGACACCAACGGATGCGCCGGCCAGGACAGGCGCAGGCCGCGGTCGGCCTCCCGCTCGGACAGCGACGCCTTGGCCACCGTCGTCATCGCCGTCATCGCGACGGCCCGGCCCAGGACGATGCCGCTCATCGCGCGGCCACCTGCTGGCCGTCGATGCGGCGGCCGGTGATGACCACCGTCGGCAGCGTCCGCACTTCGGCGGTCTTGATGGACTTGCCCGAGATGACCACCGTCGGCAGCCGCTGCGCCTGAGGCTGCTCGGCACGCGCCGGCAGCGCCAGCAGCAGGCCGGCGGCGACGCCGGTCGCCACGCCGATCAGGGCGGCGATGCGCTTGGCGTTGGAAAAACGGTCGTAGCAGCGAATGGTGTTCATCTCGGTCCTCCTGTGCCGCTTGAGGTGTGGTTGCGGCATGGGGTGGACTGTGCCGGGGGTTTTCCCCTAGCAAAAGTGTGCTGCGACCAACCTGTTGTTGCGGGCGACGAATTGCGGATGAGCGCGATGAATGGCGCTGGAGTTCAGGGTTAACCCCAAACGAAGAAGGCCCCGGATGGGGCCCTCGGTTCGCTTTTCGCCCACGGGGCGATCCGCCGGAGCCGGTCCGGCGTGACCCGCTCATGGGGGTGCGCGTCAGGCGGGGATCAGCCCTCGCCCCTTCAGCATGGGCTCGACGCGCGCGTCCCGCCCCCGGAAGGCGCGGTAGGTGGCGCCGGGCTCGCGGCTGTTGCCCACGGCCAGGATGTTGTCCAGCACCGATTGGGCGACCGACCGGTCGAACGGATCGCCGGCCTCGACGAAGGCCTCAAAGGCGTCGCAGTCCAGCACCTCCGCCCACAGGTAGACGTAATACCCGGCCGCGTAGCTGCTGCCGGAGAACAGATGCTGGAAGTGCGTCAGCCGGTGATTCATGCCGATGCCGGGCGGCAGGCCCAGCCGCTCCATCGTCTCGCGCTCGAAGGCGACGATGTCCGGCGCTTGCGGCTGCTCCAGCGCGTGGATGGCCAGGTCGACCAGCGCCGACGCGCAGTAGCGCACCGTCTCGTAGCCCTGGTTGAAGGTGGCGGCGGCCTTGAGCTTCTCCAGCAGCGCGTCCGGCACGGGCTCGCCGGTGCGGTAATGACGCGCGTGGCGCTTGAGCACCGTCGGCTCCGCCATCCAGTGCTCCATCAGCTGGGACGGCAGCTCGACGAAGTCGCGCAGCACCTGGGTGCCGGACAGCCGCTCGAACTCGACTTCCGAAAGCAGCCCGTGCAGGCCGTGGCCGAACTCGTGGAACAGCGTGCGCGTGTCGTCGAAGGACAGCAACGTCGGCTCACCCGGCGCACCCTTCGCGAAGTTGTTGTTGTTCAGGATGATCGGCAGCGCATCGATGCCGTTGCGGGCCTGCCAGCGCAGCGCGTTCATCCAGGCGCCGCTGCGCTTGGTCGGGCGCGCGAAGTTGTCCTGGACGAAGATCCCGCGCAGCGACCCGTCGGCGCGCTGCACCTCGTAGACCTTCACGTCGGGGTGATACCCGCGCACCTGCGGCTGCGCGACGAAGCGCAGGCCGTAGAGGCGCTCGGCGCAGTCGAACATCGCCTGCACCATCGCGTCGAGCGGGAAGAACGGCTTGACCTCGGCCTCGTCGAGCTGGAAGCGCTGCTGGCGCACCTTCTCGGCATACCAGCGCCAGTCCCAGGCCTCAATGGCCTGCTCGTGGCCGAGCTGGGCGCGAACGTCCTCCAGCATCGCCCGCTCGCGCGCGGCGGCGGCCTTGGCCGGCTCCCAGACCTGGTCGAGCAGCCCCTGCACGGCGGACTGGCGGCCGGCCATCGTGTCGGCCAGCGCGTAGTCGGCATAACTTGCATGGCCATGCAGCGCGGCCTGCTCGCGGCGCAGCGTCAGGATCTCGCGGACGATCTCGCGGTTGTCGGTGGCCTCGTCGCCGCCGGCACCGCCATCGCCCCGGTCGACCCAGGCGCGCCAGGCTTGCTCGCGCAGGTCGCGGCGCTCGCTGAAGCTCAGGAAGGGCACGATCAGCGAGCGCGACAGCGTCACCACATGCACGCCCTCCTCGCTCAGGCCGCGATCCAGCGCGGCCTGGCGCGCGGCGGCGCGGACGAAGTCGGGCAGTCCGGCCAACTCGGCCTCGCCGCGCAGCACCAATTGATAGCCGCTCTCGTCGGCCAGCACGTTCTGCGCGAAGCGGGTATTCAGTTCGGCGAGCCGCTCCATGATCGCGGCGTAACGCGCGCGGGCGTCGCCCTGCAGGCGTGCGCCGGCGCGGACGAAGTCGAGGTGCACGCGCTCCAGCAGGCGCAGTTGCTCGGGCGCGAGGCCCAGCGACGCGCGCTGCTCGTGCAGCTGCTCGACACGGGCGAACAGCGCGGCGTCCAGATAGATGGCGTTGTTGTGCGCGGCGAGCGGCGCGGCCATGCGGCGCTGCACGGCTTGCAGCTCGGGCGAGCTGGCGGAAGAGCTGAGCGTCGAGAACAGGTTCTTCAGCGACGTCAACACGCGCCCGCTGCGATCGAAGGCCGCGAGCGTATTGGCGAAGGTGGGGGTCGCGTCCTGCGTGGCGATCGCGGCGAGTTCGGCGCGATGCGCGGCGAGCGCGGCCTCGAAGGCGGGCTCGAAGTGTTCGGCGCGAACCGCGTCGAACGGTGGCAGGCCATAGGGCCCGGACCAGACGGACAGGAGGGGATTGGTGCTCATCGTGACTCCGAAGGCACCACCCCGACAGCGACACGGCTCGGTAGGAGCCAGCGGAAACCGGGGGGCGCCGGCCGATTTTGGAACTTGGGAGGCCGGTGCCCGCCGGGTTTCGCTGGCGGGCACCGCGCTCGGTCGAAACGCGCGTCCGCCGGAACCGTGACCCGATTCCAACGATCACTCGCTCAATTCATCATTCGATCCATCATTCGATCGATCGATTCAATGCTCGATCGAATCCGGGACCCGATCGACCGGACGTTCAAGCGGACCACCCGCCCGAACGCCTGAAGCGGCTTACTTCTTGCCAGCCGCCAGTTCCTTCTTGATCGCGATCTCGTCGGCCTCGTCGTAGGCCTTGTTGCCGCACTTCAGCTTCCACTCGTTGCGCTTGTCGGCCAGTTCCTCGACGTTGTCGTTGAACTCGTCCAGCGACTTGAGCTGCACGTCGACGCGGTCGTTGAACGCCTTGTTCTTCTCGACGCGGTCGGCGCGCGCCTTGTTGAACGCATCGATGCGGGGTTGCAGCGCGTTGGCGCGGGCCGAGTACTCGTCCTGCTTGGCCTTCAGCGCGTCCTTCTCCATCTTGGAGGCGCCGGCTTCGATCTCGGCGCCGAACGCCTTCACGGCCTCGATCTCCGCCTTCAGCGCGGTGCCGGTGGCCTGCAGGTCGGCCTCGGCCTTGTCGGACTCGACCTTGGCGGCCTTGAGCGAATCGCGCTCGGCGAGGACGCCGCTCTCACGCTTCTTCAGCGCGGCGCTCTGGTCCTCGATTTCCTGGTTGGAGGCCATGCAGGCGCGCAGTTCGTCGCGCGTCATCAGCTTGCCCTTGGGCTTGGCGGCCGGCGCGGCGGCGGCGGCCGGAGCAGCGGTCTTGGCGGGCGCGGCGGGCTTGGTCGTGGTGGTCTGGGCAGTGGCCAGGCCGCAGGCCAGCAGGGCGGCGACCGCCAGGGTGGTGCGAATTGTGTTCATGTCGGCTCTCGGGTCATTGCACCCGGTGGGGTGCTGTCTCGTCGATACGTCGGCCGCCGCGCGGCCCGACTGGGCGATGCGGCGCTGCGGCCTGCGAGGCTCGTCCGGCCTGGGCCGGGCGGCGCGGTCGGCATGATGCCACGACCCGGATAATGCGCCGCTTCAGATCGTTTCCGCGGCCCCGCCGCGGGGGCGGACACCGTCCAACGCATGCATCCCGGCACTCCACCATGGCGCTCAAGGCCACCATCCACAAAGCTCAGCTGAATATCTCGGACATGGACCGCCATGTCTACGGCGAGCACAACCTGACCGTCGCCCGCCACCCGTCCGAGACCGACGAACGGATGATGATGCGCATCCTGGCCTACGCGTTGAACGTGCCCGCCGACGACCTGCGCGGCAGGCTCGAATTCAGCAAGGGCCTGTCCGACGTCGACGAGCCGCCGCTGTGGCAGCTCGACCTGACCGGCGAGGTCGTGCACTGGATCGAGCTCGGCCAGCCCGACGAACGCCGCCTGCGCCAGGCGCACGGCCGCGCCGACCGTGTCACCGTGATCGGCTACGCGTCCAGCACGCCGGTGTGGTGGGCCGGCATCCAGAACAAGCTGCAGCGCACGCCCAAGCTGGCGATCTGGCAGGTGCCCGCGGACCAGTCGCAGGCGCTGGCCGCGCTGGCCGAGCGCGGCATGCAGTGGCAGATCAGCATCCAGGACGGGACCGCCTACGTCACCACCGACAAGGGCGCCGTGGAGATCACGCCGCAACTGCTGAAGGAACGCGAGGAGTAAGGTCGGGTTGTCGGGCCTCCGGGCACCCGCCCGGCAAGGCACGCGACCTGCCGGAGACGACCGTTCACCGCCCACCACGCCGCCCAGGAGATCGTTGTGCCGCAACCCGTGCCCCCCCCTGCCGACGCCATCGTCGCCAACGCCGCCGCTGACGCCGCCGGCGCCGGCCTCGGCGCCGACTCCGATGCCGATCCCTTCCTGTGGCTGGAGGCGCTCGATGGCGCCGACGGCGACCGCGCGCTGGCCTGGGTCCGCGAGCGCAACGAGGCGACGCTCGCGGCGCTGAGGGCGCAGCCCCAGTTCGAGCCCATCCGCGAGGAGCTGCTGCACATCCTCAATGCCCGCGACCGCATCCCCCATGTCGCGCGGCGCGGCGAGTGGTTCTACAACCTGTGGCAGGACGAGGCCCATCCGCGCGGCCTGTGGCGGCGCTGCACGCTGGAGGAGTTCCAGCTCGCCGAGCCGCCCTGGCGCCTGGTGCTGGACCTGGACGCGCTCGGCCGCGCCGAGGATCGCAGCTGGGTCTTCCACGGCGCGACCGCGCTGGCGCCGGCCTACCGGCGCTGCCTGGTGTCGCTGTCCGACGGCGGCGCCGACGCGCACGAACTGCGCGAGTTCGACCTTGAGACGCTGCGTTTCGTGCCGCCGTCCGAGGGCGGCTTCTTTGTCCCCGAGGCCAAGAGCGACGTCGAATGGCTGGACGAGGACACGCTGCTGGTCGGCAGCGACTTCGGCCCGGACTCGCTGACCGACTCCGGCTACCCGCGCCAGATCCGGCGCTGGGCGCGCGGCACGCCGCTGGACGCGGCGCCGGTGATCTTCGAGGGCGAGACGGGCGACGTGTCGGTCACCGTCTCGGTCGACCGCACCCCGGGCTTCGAGCGCGTCGTCTTCAGCCGCGCGCTGGACTTCTACAACGAGGCGCGCTTCCTCTGGCGCGACGGCGCCTTCGTCCTCATCGACCTGCCCAGCGACATGAGCGTCCACCTGGATGGCCCATGGATGCTGCTGCGCCCACGCACCGACTGGGCCATCCCGCACGGTCCGACCTACCCGTCGGGCTCGCTGCTGCTGATCGAGGAGGCCGCGTTCTGGCGCGGCGACCGGCATGTGCGGGTGATGTTCTCGCCCACCTCGGGCCGCTCGCTGGAGGACTACACGCTGACGCGGCATCACCTGCTGCTCAACGTCAGCGAGCATGTCGCGAGCCGGCTTGAAGAGTGGGACCTGTCGCGCCATCCGCCGACGCTGCGCCAGGTCAAGGCGCCCTTCCCTGGCACGCTCAGCCTGCAGAGCCTGCACGACCCCGAGCTGCCGCAGGACCGGCTGGGCGACCGCTACCTGCTGCATTACAGTGACTTCCTCAGCCCCGACAGCGTCAGCCTCGCCACCGCGGGCAGCGACGCGCGCGAGCCGCTGAAGCAGCGCGGCGCGCAGTTCGACGCCCATGGGCTGGCGGTGCGGCAGTACTTCGCCACCAGCCCGGACGGCGAGAGCATCCCCTACTTCGTCATCGGCCGGCCCGAGCTCGGCGCGGACACGCCCACGCTGCTCTACGGCTACGGCGGCTTCGAGGTCTCGCTGCAGCCCTGGTACTCCGGCGGCAACGGCCGCGCGTGGCTGGCGCGGGGCGGCCGGCTGGTCGTGGCCAACATCCGTGGCGGCGGCGAGTACGGCCCGCGCTGGCACCAGGCCGCCACCGGCGAGTACAAGCAGCGCAGCTTCGACGACTTCATCGCCGTCGCCGAGGACCTGATCGCGCAGGGCCTGACCCGGCCGGCGCGCCTGGGCATCATGGGCGGCAGCAACGGCGGGCTGCTGGTCGGCGCCTGCATGACGCAACGACCGGAACTCTTCGGCGCCGTCGTCTGCCAGGTGCCGCTGCTCGACATGAAGCGCTACCACCTGCTGCTGGCCGGCGCCTCCTGGATGGCCGAGTACGGCGACCCCGACGACGCGGACGACTGGGCGCACATCGCCGCCTACAGCCCCTACCAGCAGCTCAAGGCCGGCGTCGCGTATCCGCGGGCGCTCTTCGCCACCTCGACGCGCGACGACCGCGTGCATCCCGGCCATGCGAGGAAAATGGCGGCACGCATGGCGGCCCTCGGACAGCCGTGCTTCTATTACGAAAACATCGAGGGCGGCCACGGCGGCGCTGCGGACAACCAGCAGCGCGCGCTGTTGCAAGCCCTCGAGTTCAGCTACTTGTGGCTGCAACTCGGCAGGGAGCTCCAACATGGAGTCGCGACGTGAACCTCGTCATTCAGCATCACCCCGACGCACGATGCTTTCTCGCCCAGCCCCAACCCGGGCTGCTGTGCCGCCTGGACTATGAGCGCCACGGCGAGCAACTGATCATCACCCACACCGGCGTGCCGGCCCAGTTGCGCGGCCTGGGCCTGGCCAGCCAGATGGTGGAGACCGCCGCGCGCTGGCTGGCGCCCGTCCCGCTGCAACTGGTGCCGGGCTGCAGCTACGTGCGCCACTGGTTGCTGCGGCATCCGAGCTGGCGGCGGCTGCTCACGCCGGCCGCGGCGCAGCGTGTGCTGAACGAGTGGTTCGGCGTGCCCGGCGACGAGCAGGACGGCCAGATCCAGTCCCAGTGGTTCCAGAAGGACGACGCCTTCGACGCCTCGCTGCGCGAGCGTTTCGGGCCCGTCGTCGAGCAGGCGTTGCGCGGCGAATTGCGCGACTGGGACTCCACGCCCTGGGGCGCGTTGGCGCGCATCCTGGTGCTGGACCAGTTCACCCGCAACATCTTCCGGGACACGCCGCGCGCCTTCGCCGGCGACGCGCTGGCGCTGTCGGCGGCGCTGACACTGCTGCCGCGCGCGCAGGAGCTCGGCACGCTGGAGCGCTGGTTCGCGACGATGCCGCTGGAGCACGCGGAAGACCTCGCGATGCAGGACCGCAGCGTCGCCGAATTCGAGGCGCTGGCCGCTGAGGACACGCGCCTGGACGACGCATTGGACTATGCCCGCAGGCACCGCGACGTCATCGCGCGCTTCGGCCGTTTCCCACACCGCAACGCGATCCTGAACCGCGCCAGCACCCCCGAGGAAATCGAGTTCCTGAAGCAACCCGGATCGCGCTTCTGACCCCTCGCGCAGGGTCGCGTCCCGCGTCCGCCCCGCCCCAGGCAGAACCGACCAACACATCCGAGTCCCTGCACAAGATCCGATCGCGCCCCGTCAAAGACTGGGCCGACCAAGTCACCGAGCCCTCGGGCAGGGCCGGGGCAGGCGACGAAGTCGTGCCGTCAAGACTGACTGGCGCGTTCTGTTTGAGCGCAGTGAACTGAAGGTGAACGGAGCCGAGTTGAGCGCCCGAGGCACGACGGGAGTCGCCTGCCCCGGCCCTGCCCGAGGGCGCTCTGGGCCGACCCCGTCGCTACTGGTTTTCCTTCTCCTGAAGCAAACGCCACATCACCTTCCCCGACCCTGACTTGGGCAACGCCTCCACGAACTGCACCAGCCGCGGCGCCTTGTACGCGGCCATATGCTCATGGGCCCAATCGACGATGTCCTGCTCGGTCGTCGTGCCTTTGGCCTCGGCCCGCAGCACCACAACGGCCTTGACCGTTTCGCCGCGATAGGCGTCCTTGGCCGCGATGATGCAGGCCTCCTGCACGGCGGGATGGCGATAAAGCAGCATCTCGACCTCTGACGGCCAGACCTTGTAGCCGCTCGCGTTGATCATGCGCTTGAGCCGGTCGGTGATGAAGAAGTAGCCTTCCTCGTCCATTCGTCCGAGATCGCCGGTGCGGAAGAAGCGTCGGCCGTCGAGCTCGACGAACGCGGCGTCCGTCGCCTCGGGCTGACGCCAATAGCCGTGGAAGACCATCGGCCCGTGGGTGATGATTTCGCCGACCTCGCCCACCGGCAGTTCCTCCAGCGTGGTCGGATCCACGATGCGCGAATCCACGCCGAAGATCGGGATGCCCAGGCACTGCAGCTTCGCGCGCTCGGGCGGATTGCCATGGCTGGGCGCGGCCGTCTCGGTCAGCCCGTAGCCCTCGGCGAAGGTCAGGCCGAACTCTTCCTGCAGCCGCTCCGCCACCGCCTTGGGCATGGCCGCGCCGCCGCCGCTCAGATAGCGCAGGCTGCCCAGCTGGAAGCTGCGGTAGTTGGGGCTCGCGAAGAGGTCGATGATCATCGTCGGGATGCAGGTCCAGTGCGTGACCTGATGGCGCGAGATCAGACGCCCGCACAGCTCGCGATCCCAGCGCGGCATGATCACCAGCGTCATGCCGGTGAAAACCGGCCCCAGCACGCCGTACAGCGTGCCGGTGATGTGGAACATCGGCACCACCGCCAGCCCCACCGACTCCGCGCTCGCGTAGCCCCACTGGCAGCCGCCGCAGCTGTTGGACATCAGCGTCGCGTTGGTATGCATGCAGCCCTTGGGCAGGCCGGTCGTGCCCGAGGTGTAGGGCAGCATCGCCAGATCGTCGGGCCCGGCGGTGTGCGGCCCGGGTGCATGTCCCGCGGCCAGCGCGTCGCGCCAGTCGGTCGCGCCGGGCGGCAGCTCGTGCCGCGCGGTCAGCCAGGCGCGCATCGGCTCGGGCGCGCCGCAGTCGGGATCGGGGCCGCCCTCGGGCAGCATCTGCCAGTACTGCGTGACCAGCACCGCTCGCGGCCGCCGCTCCACCGGCAGGCGGTCCTGGGCGGCGGCGACGATGCCCGCCAGTTCGCCGCTGCAGATCACGACCTTGGTCTCGGGGTCGGTCAGGTAATGACCGAACTCGTCCTCCCGGTTCATCGGATTGACCGGCACCACGACCGCGTCGGCGCGATTGACCGCGTAGAAGGCGACCAGGTATTGCGGACAGTTCTGCATGAACAGCGCGACCCGGTCGCCCTTGCCCACGCCCTGCGCCTTCAGCCAGCCAGCCAGCGCCTCGGACTGCCGGCGCAACTCGCCGTAGCCGAGCGTCGCGCCGAGGAACTGCGTCGCGGCCTTGTCGCCGTAGCGCGTCGCGGCGACGTCGAGGTTGAACCACAGCGAGGTGCGGGGAATCGCGAGCCGCCGCGGCAGGCGGCTCGGCCAATGGCTGTACTGCACATCGGCGTTCTCGGGACGAGGGGTGACCACGCGCGTCATCGGTGCTGTCTCCTTGCTTGTCGCGGGGCCTCAGGTGGGCCCCCGCTGTTTGGTCGGATCTTCTGCGCGGCGCCGGCCAGCGCTTGTCGCCGCAGCGACAAGGCCGCGCACGACGGGCCGCCACGCGACCGCCGGGCGCATCGTCATGGGGGTCCGGACCCCAACCGCCGACTGTGGCGCAAATCCGACTGGTGCCCCATCAATCGAGTGGTCCTGGCGAGCGTGCGCCGGTGTGCCGCGCGTAGCATTCGGGCTTTCACCCATGCCCTCCGCCCGCTGGCGCGTTCATCGCGCGGCGTGGCTCCGCTCTTCGTCCATGCCGACCGTGCGCCGTATTGCCCTGCTGGGCCTGCTGACCTGCCTCTTGTCGATCGGATCGCCCGCGTGGGCGCTGCTCGCCGAGCAGCCGCTGGACGCGCCTGCCGGCCCCGTCGTGCTGAGCATCGGCGGCGCGCCGCGTCACGCCAACAAGGACGGGCGGGCGGTCTTCGACATGGCCATGCTGGAGCGCCTGCCGCAGATCAGTTTCAGCACCCAGACGCCCTGGTATCCGGGCACCCGCAAGTTCACCGGACCGCTGCTGCGCGACGTGCTGGCGGCCGCGGGCGCGCAGGGCCAGACGATCGAGGCGCGCGCCCTGAACGACTATCGCGTCAGCATCCCCTTCGCCGACAGCCGCCAGTACGACGTCATCGTCGCGCGCCTGATGGACGACAAGCCGATGACGGTGCGCGAGAAGGGCCCGCTGTTCCTGATCTATCCCTTCGACCGGCACGCCGAGCTGCGCACCAGCGTCCACTACGGCCGCTCCGCCTGGCAGCTCACCAGCCTGGAGCTGCGCTGAGCATGCGCCGGTCCCCCTCCGCGATCCTCAAGCAGCGGCGCTGGCGCGTCCTGGTGACCGCCATGGGGCTGCTGCTGGTGCTGGCGCTGGCGGGGGTCGCCTGGCTGCAGGCTCGGCAGTACCAGGCGCTGAACGGCACGCGGCGCTACCAGGACGACTACCTCGTCTGGAGCCTGTTCCAGTTCGAGACCGAGTCCCTCAAGCTGCGCCTCGCGCTGGAGCAAGCGGCCGGGCCCAGCATGGCGGTCGATCCGGAGCAGGTGGCGCAGCGCTACGAGATCTTCGTCAGCCGGCTCAACCTGGTCGAGAGCGAGCACGCCGCACTGGTGCTGGCCCAGCACGCCGACTACCAGCGCACCGTCGCCCGCGCGCAGGACTTCGTCCGCTGGGCCGACGCGCTGCCGCTGAACGCCGGCTTCATCCGCGAGCATCCCGAACGGCTGGCCCAGGTGGTGGACCGCCTGGAGACGCTGGCCGAGCCGATCCGCGATCTGTCCCTGACGTCCACCCATCACGTCGCCCAGGACGTCACGCAGCGCAACGAGATCATCCGCAAGCAGAGCCTCGTCAGCCTGGGCCTGACGGCGGCGCTGTCGGCGATGGCGTTGCTGTTCGCGGCCATCATCTACCGCCAGTTCCGCGGCCTGGAGCGCTACGGCGACAAGCAGCAGGCCCTGGCCGGACGCCTGCACGAGGCGCAGCGCGAGGCCGAATCGGCCAACCGCGCCAAGACCGTCTTCCTCGCCAACATGAGCCACGAACTGCGCACGCCGCTGCAGGGGCTGCTGGGCATGCTGGGGCTGATCAAGGAAGCGCCGCTGACGCCCGCACAACAGGAACAGCTGAAGGCCGCCAATGATTGCGCCCGGCATCTGCTGGCGGTGCTCGGAGACATCCTGGACGTGACGCGGATGGAGGCCGGCGGCCTGTCCATCGCGCCGGAGCCGCTGCAGCTCAGCGCGCTGATGAACGAGCTGGAGGCGCTCAGCCGGCCGCAGGCCGCGGCCAAGCGGCTGACGCTGAACTTCGGCATCGACGACGACGTCCCTCACTGGGTGCAAGCCGACCCGACGCGGCTGCGCCAGATCCTGCTCAACCTGCTCAGCAACGCGCTGAAGTTCTGCGACCGTGGTCAGGTCGGCTGCCAGCTGCGGCGCGGCATCGGCGGGCTGGGCGAGGACCTGCTGCTGTTCGACGTCAGCGACACCGGGCCCGGCATCGACGCGGCGACGCAGACGCGCCTGTTCCAGCGCTTCAGCCAGGGGGACGCGAGCACCTCGCGGCGCCACGGCGGCGCGGGCCTGGGGCTGGAGATCTCGCGGCGGCTGGCGCGCGCCATGGGCGGCGACATCCACGTGCAGAGCGTGCCCGGCCAGGGCGCCCGCTTCACGCTGGCGCTGCCGCTGCGCGCGGGTGCCGCGGTGCGGGCCGGCCGCGCGGGTATCGACGTCAGCACCGCCGCCGCGACGGCCGCCGACATCACCACGCCGGTGACCGGACTGCGCGTTCTGGTCAGCGAGGACAACCCCACGAACCGCATCGTCATCGAGGCAATGCTGGAGCGGCTGGGCCATCGCGCGACGCTGTGCGAGAACGGCCTGCAGGCGCTGCACGCGCTGCGGCAGCAGCCGTTCGACATCGTGCTGATGGACCTGCACACGCCGCAGATGGACGGCTTCGAGGCGACGCGGGCCATGCGGGAACTGCCCGCGCCGCGCGGCCGCCTGCCCATCGTCGCCCTCTCCGCCGACACCTTCGAGGAATCGCGCCAACGCGCCGACGAGGCCGGCATCAGCGCCTTCGTCGCCAAGCCCGTCGAGCTGGAAACGCTGCAGGCCTGCCTGCAGTCGCTGGTGCCCCACCCTGCCCGGCCCGAAGCGGCCTGAGGCAGCGCCGGATCAGACGACCACCGGCTCCGGCTCCAGCCGGATGCCGAAGCGCCCGTAGACGCTCTCCTGAATGGCGCGCGCCAGCGTCACCACCTCGGCGCCGCGCGCCTCGCCGCGATTGACCAGCACCAGCGCCTGCTTCTCGTACACGGCCGCGCCGCCAACGCTCTTGCCCTTCCAGCCGCAGGCGTCGATCAGCCAGCCGGCGGCCAGCTTGAAGTTGCCATCGGGCATCGGGTAATGAACGATGTGCGGATCGCGCGAGATGATGTCGCGGCACTGGTCCGCGGTGACGACCGGGTTCTTGAAGAAGCTGCCGGCGTTGCCGATGCGCGCGGGATCGGGCAGCTTGGCGCGGCGGATCTCGCACACCCAATCGAAGACCTGGCGCGCGTCGGGCGACGCGATGCCGGTCTCCGCCATCTTGCGTTCCAGGTCCAGATAACCGAGCTGCGGTTGCCACGGCTTCGGGCAGCGCAGGCGCACCCGGGTGATCACGCTCTTGCCGGCCAGGCCGCCGTAGCCGGTCTGCTTGAAGACGCTGTCGCGATAACCGAAGCGGCACACCGACGCCGGCAGGGTCACGCGCCGGCCGGTGGTCAGGTCGACAACATCGACGTTCTCCAACCGGTCCTTCAACTCGATGCCGTAGGCGCCGATGTTCTGCACCGGCGCGGCGCCCACGGTGCCGGGGATCAACGCCAGGTTCTCCAGCCCCGGCACGCCCTGCGCCAGCGAGAACGCCACCGCCTCGTGCCAGGTCACGCCGGCGCCGGCTTCCACGATCCAGCAATCGGACCGCTCCTCGACGCTCAGGCCGGGGATCTCGATCTTGAGCACCACCGCGTCGACGTCGCGCGTCAGCACCAGATTCGATCCGCCGCCGAGCACGAACTTCGGCGCGCGGCCCAGTTCCGGATGGTCGACGACGCGGCGCACGTCGAGCTCCTCGCGGATGCGCACCAGGCGGCGCGCGGTCGCGGGCAGGCCGAAACTGTTGTACGGCTTCAGGTTGACGTCGGTCTCGACGAGCAGGCCATCGCGGCGCTCGGTCGGGGGGGTCGTGGGGGAGGACTGCATGGCAGAATTCTCGCCCAAGATCCCCCCAAGGCAGGACCGCGCCTTCCCGCATCTCGAACCATCCCACCCGCGACAAGCAATCCGAACAACTCGGTACCAAAACGGTTGAAGGACGGTGATGGTTGGGGACGGCAGAGCATGGGTTTTTGCGCAGGCAAAGGCCCCATGCCCTGGCGGCCAACGCGCCACGCGCCATTGGTCGAAGGAGTGTTCGTCGAAGTAACGCCCGCGAAATAGCTCCCGTCCTTTCGACAAGCGCAAGACCCGGTCCACCGATCAACCCTCTCAACGAGCCAAAGACAAACAAGATGCCCAGCTTCGACACCGTTCTCGAACCCGACATGGTCAAGGTCCGCAACAGCGTGGACGCCAGCGCCAAGGAAATCTCCACGCGCTTCGACTTCAAGGGCACCAGCGCCTCGGTCGAATGGAAGGACAAGGAAAAGGAAATCCACGCCACCGGCGATGCCGAGTTCCAGCTCGAGCAGATCGAGGCCGTGCTGTACGCCAAGCTGACCAAGCAAGGCGTGGTGCTGGGCTTCGTGGACAAGCAGGACAAGATCGAGAAGCTGGGCGGCGATCGCGTCAAGCAGGTCTACAAGATCAAGAACGGCCTGGAGGCGGCGGAAGCCAAGAAGGTCGTGGCCGCGATCAAGGAAAGCAAGCTCAAGGTGCAGGCCCAGATCGAGGGCGACATCGTGCGCATCACCGGCAAGGCGCTGGACGACCTGCAGGCCGCGCAGGGCGCGCTGCGCAAGGCGCTGCCGGACCTGCCGCTGAGCTTCGACAACTACCGCAAGTGACGGCCGGCGGGCTCCGGCCAGGGCCGCGACCGCGACCGCGACCGTGACCGACCGGACCCGGACCGCCCAGCCGCCGGTCGGCGCGAGGCCACGGCGCGAGCATCGACAAAACAACGCATCCGGGACGACCCGGGACGAGGGACGGACATGAGCTCATTCCGATGGCACGCCCCGGCCGCCGCCGCGTTGCTGGCGGCCTGCGCCACGCTCGCGCACGCCGACAGCGCGAAGGCCTCGCGCTACTACGAGGACGCGCTCAAGCGCTTCGAGCGCCGCGATGTCGACGGCGCCATCATCCAGTTGAAGAACGCGTTGCAGCAGGACGCGCGGATGCTGTCGGTGCACGTGCTGCTGGGCAAGGCGCTGCTGTCGCGCGGCGAGGCCGCCGCCGCCGAGATCGAGTTCAACGAGGCGCTGTCCCAGGGCATCAACCGGGCCGAGGTCGCCGTGCCGCTGGCGCAGGCGCTGGTGGCGCAGGGCAAGCAGATCGAGGTGTTCAAGCAGCCCTCCCTGGTGCCCGACGGCCTGCCCGATCCGGTCCGCAAGGCGCTGCTGCTGGTGCGCGCCGGCGCGGCGTCGGACATGGGCGACGCCGCGCGCGCCCAGTCGCAGATCGAGGCCGCCCGCGCGATCCCGCCCGATGACGCCGACACCTGGCTCGCCGAAGTGCCGCTGCGCCTGCGCGCGCGCCAGTTCGACAAGGCCGCCATCGCCGCCGACCGCGCGGTGCAACTGGCCCCCACCAACGGCGAGGCGCTCTATCAGCGCGCCACCGTGCCGCATGTGCAGGGCCGGATCGACGAGGCGCTGAAGGGCTACGAGCGTGCCATCGCCGCCGAGCCGCGTCATGTCGAGGCGCAACTGGCCCGCGCCGGCCTGCTGCTCGACATGAACCGCGATGCCGATGCGCTGGCGCAGGTCCAGACGCTGCTCAAGCTGGCACCGACCGAGCCACGCGTGCTCTATCTCAACGCCGTGCTGGCCGAGCGCCGCCATGACTCCGCCACCGCCAAGGCCTCGCTGACGGGCATCACCGCGCAGCTCGATCCGGTGCCCATCGACTTCATCCGCTATCGCCCGCAGGCGTTGATGCTCAACGGACTGGCGCATTACGGCCTGGGCCAGATGGAGAAGGCCAAGCCCTATCTGGAGTACGCCCAGCGTCAGACGCCCAACAGCCCGCTGTCCAAGCTGCTGGCGCAGGTCTACGTGGCCGAGCCCAACCTGGACCGTGCCGCCGACGTGCTGGAGGCCTACCTCAAGGCCTTCCCCGGCGACGGCCAGGCGCTGGTGATGATGGCCTCGCTGCAGATGGCGCAGGGCCGCCACGCGCGCGCCGCGACGCTGATGCAGGAGGCGCTGCGGACCAAGGATGCCCCCGAGTTCCACACCGCGCTGGGCCTGTCGCTGATGCGCGGCGGCCAGTCGGGCGGCGCGGTCGATGAGCTGGAGAAAGCCTTCCAGCGCGATCCGCGCCAGAACTACGCCGGCATGGCGCTGGCCACGCTCTACCTGCGCAACGGCCAGGCGGCCAAGGCCGTCGCGGTCGCCGAGCGGCTGGTCAAGCAGGAGGCGAGCAGCCCCAACGCATGGATCATGCTCGGCGTCGCGCGACGCGCGGCCAACGACTTGAACGGCGCGCGCGAGGCCTATCAAAAGGCCAATCAGCTCGACCCCAGCCTGGCCGAACCGAAGCTGGGCCTGGTGCGCGTAGACATCGCGCAGCGGCAGTTCGACGCCGCGCAGGCGCGGCTGGATGCGCTGATCAAGATCGACGAGCGCAATGCCGACGCGCTCTACGAGCTGGCCCTGCTGAGCGAGGCCCGAGGCCAGACCGCGGACGTGCAACGCTGGCTGGCGAAGGCCGCCGACGTCAGCGGCGCGCGCAACACACGCGCCGATCAGGCGCTGGTCGCGTGGCTGCTGCGTCAGGAACAGCCCGGACCGGCGATGGAGGCCGCCAAAAAGCTGCTGGCCAAGGCCCCGGACGACCCGCAGGCGATGATCACCTACGCGCGGGCGCAACTGGCCAACCGCGACGCGCCCGGCGCGCGGGCGACGCTGACCAACGCCGCGCGGCGCTCGGGTTTCGGCCCGGACCCGCTGACCCAGATCGCCGCGTTGCAGCTCGACGCGCGCGACCTGCCCGGCGCCGCCTACAGCCTGGACAAGGCGCTGCAGGCCGCGCCGCAGCATGCCGGCGCGCTGGCGCTGTCGTCCACGGTGGCGCTGCAGCAAGGCAACGTCGCGCTGGCGGAGAAGCAGGCCCGGCAAGTCATCCAGCAACGACCGACGCAGGCGCTGGGCTACACGTTGCTGGCCGACGTCGCCCAGGCGCGCAATCAACCGGCGCAGGCCATCGAGTCCCTGCGCAAGGCCCACGAGGTGCAGCCGTCCAGTGGCAGCCTGCTGGCGCTGATGCGGGCGCTGGGCCGGCAGGATCCGACGGGGCGCGGCGCGCAGGACCTGGCGGAACGCTGGCTCAAGACCCGCCCCACCGACGTCGCCGCCTGGAAGGCGCTGGGCGATGCCCAGGCCCGCGCCGGCGCCTACCCGGCCGCGCGGCGCAGCTACGACGAGGCGTTGAAGCTGCGGCCGAAGGACATCGAGGCGCTCAACAACCAGGCCAGCGTCATGATCCGGCAGGGCGAAGCCGCCGCCGCGGCGCAGGTCGCCGAGAAGGCGCTGGCGCTGGACCCGCGTAACGCCGTCGTGATCGACACGGCCGGCTGGGCGCACCACCTGGCCGGCAATGCCGACCGCGGCCTGCAGTTGCTGCGCGACGCGCGCCTGCGCGAGCCCGCCAGCCCCGACATCCGCTATCACCTGGCCGCCGCGCTGGCCAAGGCCGGCCGCAAGGCGGAAGCGCGCGAGGAATTGGACGCGGCGCTGCGCGCCAAAGGTTTCGAAAGTCACAAGGACGCGCTGGCGCTGGCCCAAACCCTCAGGTGAGGGGCTTCGTGTCCTGTCAGAAAAACTTACATTCACGTCACATTGACTGGCATGCCTTGCAGCAAGTGCTTGTCGGGCAAGGGAATCACTCGGTTGGCCCAGGCCTTGCTTTATCCCTGGCAACCGATTCAGAAAGATCCGGCGTTGCCGGGTATCGAGGGCACACCATGCGAAATGTTCAACACCGCTTGATTGGAATGGCCGCCGTGGCACTGGCGTCGCTGCTGCCGCTGAGCGCGCATGCGATCTCGACCTGGACCGCCAGTTCGTGCGTATCGAACTGCAGCGAGACCGGCGATCTGGCCCCGAACGTCAGCTACTCGGCCTACTCGGCCCAGATCAACCAGACGTCCAACGGCACGTACTCCAGCACGGGCGCCTTCGCACAAAGCACGCTGAACTACTTCAGCGGCAGCGGCTTCGGCGTCGCGGCCCCCAGCGGTGACGCCCAGTCGCCGAATCACGCGATCGACAATTTCGGCTATCAGGATCTGGTGCTGCTGAAGTTCGACGATCTGGTGAAGCTGACCTCGGTGAACATCGGCTGGTGGCAGAACGACAGCGACATCACCGTGCTGGCCTACACGGGCTCGACCACGGGCGTCGACGTGGCGAGCACCATCGCCGGCAAGACCGCCGCCACGCTGAAGTCGGCCAACGGCTGGTCGCTGGTGGGCAGCTATGCCGACGTCGGCCAGGGCGGCGGCACGGCGGCGATCAACTCGCAGGGCCTGAGCTCCAGCTGGTGGATCATCACCGCCTACAACTCGCAGCTGGGCGGCGCGACGACCGGCAGCGACGGCACCGCCAACGGCCTGACCCGCGGCACCGGTACCTCCAGCTATGCGGGCTATGACTTCGTGAAGCTGTATTCCGTGTCCGGCACCAAGGGCACCCCGCCCGGAACCAACAACGGCTCCGTCCCCGAACCGGCCTCGCTGGCCCTGGCCTCCCTCGCGCTGCTCGGCGTGATCGGCGTGCGCCGCCAGCGCGGTAAGCAGTCCCAAAGCTGAGCCTCCCTGCTCCGCGGAAAGCGACCTTCGGGTCGCTTTTCTTTTTGGTCGGGCGGGGGCACACACCCTCGCCCGCACCACCCCCACAAGACAAAGCGCCCGAGGCATCGCTGCATCGGGCGCTTTTCAGCATGAGGTTGGTGCGCAGGCACGGGCCTCATGCCCTGGCGGCGGCCAACGCCCGGACCTTCGCAGTCCAGGGGCCGCGGCCGCCTCAGGCAGTTTTAGCGCGAAGCGCGCTTGCGCTCGTTCTCCGTCAGGTGACGCTTGCGCAACCGCACCGACTTCGGGGTGATCTCGACCAGTTCGTCGTCCTCGATGAACTCGACGCCGTATTCGAGCGTCAGTTCGATCGGCGGCGTCACCTTGATCGCGTCTTCCTTGCCGCTGACGCGGAAGTTGGTCAGCTGCTTGGTGCGGGTGGCGTTGACGATCAGGTCGTTGTCGCGGTTGTGGATGCCGACGATCATGCCTTCGTAGACCGGGTCATTCGGCTTGACGAACATGCGGCCACGATCGTCCAGCTTGCCCAGCGCGTAGGTGAAGATTTCACCGGCGTCCATCGAGATCAGCACGCCGTTCTTGCGACCGGCGATGTCACCCTTGTGCGGCTCGTAGCCGTCGAAGATGTTGGAGATCAGACCCGAGCCACGCGTCAGGTTCAGGAACTCGTTGCTGAAGCCGATCAGGCCTCGCGCCGGGATGCGGTATTCGAGGCGCACGCGGCCACGGCCGTCCGGCTCCATGTTGACCAGCTCGCCCTTGCGCTCGCCCAGTGCCTGCATCACGCCGCCCTGGTGGGTTTCCTCGACGTCGGCGGTGACCAGCTCGATCGGCTCGTGCTTCTCGCCGTTGACGTCGTGGAACACCACGCGCGGCTTGGACACGGCCAGCTCGTAGCCTTCACGGCGCATGTTTTCCAGCAGGATGGTCAGGTGCAGCTCACCACGGCCCATCACTTCGAAGATGCCGTCCTCGTCGGTTTCCTTGACGCGCAGGGCGACGTTGCTCTGCAGTTCCTTCTGCAGGCGGTCCCAGATCTGACGGCTGGTGACGTACTTGCCTTCGCGACCGGCCAGCGGGCTGGTGTTGACGCAGAAGTTCATCGTCAGCGTCGGCTCGTCGACCTTCAGCATCGGCAGCGGCGCGGGATTGGCCTGGCTGGTGATGGTCACCCCGATGCCGATCTCGTCGATGCCGTTGATCAGCACGATGTCGCCGGGGCCGGCCTCGGTGACCTGCACGCGGTCCAGACCCTGGAAGGTCAGCACCTGGTTGATGCGGCCCTTGAAGGACTTGCCGTCCGGACCTTCCATCACCAGCACGTCCATGCTGGGCTTGATGGTGCCCTGGCTGATGCGGCCCACGCCGATGCGGCCGACGAAGGTGGAGAAGTCCAGCGCCGAGACCTGCAGCTGCAGCGGCGCGCTGGCGTCGCCGGTCTGGGCCGGCACGTGCTTGAGCACGGTGTTGAACAGGGCCGACATGTCGGGGCCCCACTGCTCGCCGGGCGCGCCCTCTTCCAGCGAGGTCCAGCCGTTGATGCCGGAGGCATAGACGACCGGGAAGTCCAGTTGCTCGTCGGTGGCGCCGAGCTTGTCGAACAGGTCGAAGGCGGCGTTGATGACGGCGTCCGGCTTGGCGCCCGGCTTGTCGACCTTGTTCACCACGACGATCGGCTTCAGGCCCAGGGCCAGCGCCTTCTTCGTGACGAAACGGGTCTGCGGCATCGGGCCTTCCTGGGCGTCGATCAGCAGCACCACGCCGTCGACCATCGACAGCGCGCGTTCGACTTCACCGCCGAAGTCCGCGTGTCCCGGGGTGTCGACGATGTTGATGTGCGTGCCTTCCCAGCTGACCGCGCAGTTCTTGGCCAGGATGGTGATGCCACGCTCGCGCTCGATGGCGTTGTTGTCCATCACCGTGTCCACGACTTTCTCGTGCTCGGCGAAGGTGCCGCTCTGGCGAAGGAGCTGGTCCACCATGGTGGTCTTGCCATGGTCGACGTGGGCGATGATGGCGATGTTGCGGATTTGCTTGCTCATGGGGCGGCTTTCGCTTGGAGGGCTTTCTCTGGAATCGGAGGAAGTCGGGAAATTCGAGGATCTCGGTGAACGGGGTCGGTCCGGGCCGGCTCAGACGGCCTGCACCAGCATCGAGGCAATTTCGATCGGGCTGAGCAGACGGTCGGCGATCAGCTCGCCGCCGGCGACGTGGCCGCTGCCCAGGAACGCGCGCGGCAACTGGCCGTAGACGCGCACCTGCGGCATGTCGGCCAGCGCCACCCGGCGGCGCATGCCGGACAGGAAGCGGCCGGCCTCGTCGTTGCTCAATTCGACCTCGGGCCATTCGCCCAGCAGGCTGTCGGGCGCCTTCAGCAGGGACAGCCGGGCATCCTCGTCCAGGGCCTCCAGTTGCTCCAGCGTCACCGCCTGCGCGACGTCGACCGGACCGCTCGCGGTGCGGCGCAGGCCGGCCAGGTGGGCGCCGCAGCCGAGCCTGGCGCCGATGTCCTCGGCCAGCGTCCGGATGTAGGTGCCCTTGGAGCAGCGCACGTCGATGACGAGCAGCAGCTCGGCAGCCTGCCACTGGACGATGTCCAGCACATGAATCGTCACGGCGCGCGGCTGGCGCTCGACGGTCACGCCCTCGCGGGCGAGCTCGTACAGCGCGCGCCCCTGGTGCTTCAGCGCCGAGTACATCGGCGGCATCTGCGAGATCGGGCCCTTGAACTGGTCGCAGGCGGCGCGGATCGCCGCCAGGTCGACGCCGCGCGCCACGTCGTCGCGCTGGTCGACGATCTCGCCCTCGCCGTCGCCGGTGGTGGTCGTGATGCCCAGGCGCAGCGTCGCGCGGTAGCCCTTGTCGGCCTCCAGGCTCACCTGGCTGAACTTGGTCGCCGCGCCGAAGGTCAACGGCAGCAGGCCGGTGGCCAGCGGATCCAGCGTGCCCGTATGGCCGGCCTTCTCCGCGCGGAAGAGGCGCTTGGCCTTCTGCAATGCGTCATTGCTGGTCAGGCCGAGTGGCTTGTCCAGCATCAGCACGCCGTGCACGGCGCGCTTCACGATCTTGGGGCGGGGGGCTACTGCGCTCATCACAAATCGCGGCGGCCGTTGGGCCGCCAACTCAATCCTGAAACGAGGAACTCAGTCCTCGGTGGTCTCGTCGTCCTTGGCACGCGACGCGTTGGCCTTGGAGATCAACGCGCTCATTTCGGCGGCGCGCTCGATGGTGCGATCGAAGTGGAAATGCAGGCTGGGCACGGTGTGGATCTGCAGCCGCTTGAACAGGCCGTTGCGCAGGAAGCCGGCAGCCTCGTTCAACGCCTCGCCGGTGGCCTCCGGATCGCCGACCAGCAGCGAGAAGAACACCTTGGCGTGCGCATAGTCGGGGGTCACCTCGACCGCGTTGATCGTCACCATGCCGACGCGCGGGTCTTTCAACTCGCGGATCAGCTCGGCCAGGTCGCGCTGGATCTGGTCCGCCACGCGCAGGCCGCGGTTGGGGATGGATCGCTTGTGGCGCATGGCAATTTCCTCAATCTCTCAAACAACAAAGCCCGGCGGTGCGACCCGCCGGGCATCGGGCAACGGCGCGCTGGATTACAGCGTGCGCGCGACCTCCTTGATTTCGAAGACTTCCAGTTGGTCGCCTTCCTTGATGTCGCTGTAGTTCTTCAGCTTGATACCGCACTCGAAGCCCTCGCGGACTTCCTTGACGTCGTCCTTCAGGCGCTTGATGGACTCGATCTCGCCGGTGTAGACCACGACGTTGTCGCGCAGCAGACGGAAACGCGCGTTGCGGGTCACGTGGCCGCTGGTGATCATCGAGCCGGCGATGGTGCCGATCTTCGTGGCCACGAACACGGTGCGGATCTCGGCGGTGCCGATGATCTCCTCGCGCTGCTCCGGAGCCAGCATGCCGGCCATCGCCGCCTTCACCTCATCCACGGCGTCGTAGATGATGTTGTAGTAGCGCAGGTCGACGTCGTTGTGCTCGGCCACCTTGCGCGCGCCGGCATCGGCACGCACGTTGAAGCCGATCACGACGGCCTTGGAGGCGATCGCCAGGTTGATGTCGGACTCGCTGATCGCGCCGACCGCCGCGTGGACGATCTGCACCTTGACCTCTTCGGTCGAGAGCTTGAGCAGCGACGAGGCCAGCGCTTCCTGCGAGCCCTGCACGTCGGCCTTGATGATCAGCGGCAGCGTCTGCACGTCGCCGGCGGTCATCTCGGAGAACATGTTCTCCAGCTTGGCGGCCTGCTGGCGAGCCAGCTTGACGTCGCGGTACTTGCCGGCGCGGAAGGTCGCGATTTCACGCGCACGACGCTCGTCGGACAGCACCATGAATTCGTCGCCGGCACGCGGGACCTCGGTCAGGCCCTGGATCTCGACGGGGATCGACGGGCCGGCCTCGGTGGCGGGCTTGCCGTCCTCGTCCAGCATGGCGCGGACACGGCCGTAGGTCGAGCCGGCCAGCACCACGTCGCCGCGCTTGAGCGTGCCGGACTGCACCAGCACCGTCGCGACAGGACCGCGGCCCTTGTCCAGCTTGGCTTCGATGACCAGACCCTTGGCCAGCGAATCCTTCGCCGCCTTCAGCTCCAGCACTTCGGCCTGCAGCAGCACCTGTTCGAGCAGGCTGTCGATGCCCTGGCCGGTCTTGGCGGAGACCGCCACGAACGGGGACTCGCCGCCGAACTCTTCAGGCACGACTTCCTCGGCCACCAGCTCGCTCTTGACGCGTTCCGGATTGGCATCGGGCTTGTCGATCTTGTTCATCGCGACCACGATCGGCACGCCGGCAGCCTTGGCGTGGTGGATCGCTTCCTTGGTCTGCGGCATGACGCCATCATCGGCGGCCACGACCAGGATGACGATGTCCGTCGCCTTGGCGCCGCGGGCACGCATGGCCGTGAAGGCCTCGTGACCCGGGGTGTCGAGGAAGGTGACCATACCGCGCGGCGTGTCGACGTGATAGGCGCCGATGTGCTGCGTGATGCCGCCAGCCTCGCCAGCCGCCACGCGGGCGCGGCGGATGCTGTCCAGCAACGAGGTCTTGCCGTGGTCGACGTGACCCATCACGGTCACCACCGGGGCGCGCGGCAGCAGCTCGTGCTGCGACTCGGTGCCGCCCTCTTCTTCCAGGAACGCGTCCGGATCGTCCAGCTTGGCGGCGAACGCCTTGTGGCCCATTTCCTCGACGAGGATCATGGCCGTTTCCTGGTCCAGCTGCTGGTTGATGGTGACCATCTGACCCAGCTTCATCAGCTGCTTGATGACCTCGGAGGCCTTCACCGACATCTTGTGCGCCAGATCGGCGACCGAGATGGTCTCGGGGATGTGGACCTCCTGGATCACCGGTTCGCTCGGTGCCTGGAAGTTGGACGAGGACGCGCCGCGATCGTTGCGGTCGCCGCCTCGGCGGCCGGCCGGACCACGGCCCGGCGCACGCCAGCCCGCGGGACGGGCGCCGCCGCCAGCGGGCGCGTCGGTGCGGCCCTTGACCGCGCCGCGCTTCTTGGCGTCGTCGGCCCAGCTGGACGACAGCTTCTCGGACTTGACCGACTTCTTGTCGCCCGGCTTGGCGCCGGCGCCAGCGGTGGTCGTCGTCGCGCCCGGAGCGCCGCCCGGCTTCTTGTGGATGGTGCCCTTGATGCCGGCCGCGGCCGCTTCCGGCTTGGGCTCTTCCTTCTTCGCGACCAGCACCTTCTTGGGTGCGTTCATCATCGCGCGGATGGCGGCGGCCTCAGCCTCGGCGGCCTTGCGGCGGCGCTCGAGCTCGACCTGGCGGGCCTTCTCGTCGGCGGCGACGTCGGCCGCCTTCACCACGCGCAGCACGGGCTTGGCGGGTTCGACGGGCGCGGGGGCCGGCACCGGCGCGGCGACCACGGGGGCCGGCGCGGGCGCGGCGGCCTTTTCCGTCTTGTCGGCCTTGTCCGCACCCTTGTCCGCCTTGGACGACTTCGCGGCCTCGGCGGCCTTGCGGGCCTCTTCCTCGGCGGCGGCCTTCGCGGCGGCTTCGGCGGCGGCCTGGGCTTCACGCGCCAGACGCTCTTCCTCGCGGCGCTTTTCCTCCGCTTCGCGAGCGGCGCGTTCAGCCTCCTCGCGTTCGCGCATCTTGCGGGCGAGTTCTTCTTCCTGCTGACGCAGCGCCTCGGCTTGCGCCTGGGCTTCTTCCTCGCGACGCTTCAGTTCGGCGTCCTCGGCGGCTTGCACCGCGGCGTCGTCCATGTTGTCGTCACGCTTGACGAAGACGCGCTTCTTGCGCACCTCGACCTGGATCGTGCGGGCCTTGCCGGAAGCGTCGGCCTGCTTGATCTCGCTGGTCGACTTGCGGGTCAGCGTGATCTTCTTGCGCTCGGCGCCGGCGGTCGTGCCATGCGCATGGCGCAGGTGATCCAGCAGGCGTTCCTTGTCGCTCTCATTGAGGGTGTCCTCGGCGGACGCCTTCTTGACGCCCGCGGCTTGCAGCTGCTCAAGCAGTGTGCTCGCAGGCCTGTTCAGCTCTGCGGCAAGCTGGGCGACGGTGGTCACGGCCATTGTTGAAATCCTTAAATCTTATGTGGGGCGGAGCGGACTGGTTCTGGGCGGCGCGTTATGCGTTGAACCAGTGCTCGCGCGCCTTCATGATCAAAGCGCGTGCCTCTGCCTCGTCCAGGGCGGAAATTTCGACCAGCTCGTCCACGGCCAGGTCGGCCAGGTCGTCGCGGGTATGGATGTCGCCAGCGGCCAGCTTGGCAATGAGATCGGGGGTCACGCCGTCGAGGTCGCGCAGGTCTTGCGACACTTCCTCGACCTTCTCCTCACGGGCGATTTCCATCGTCAGCAGCGCGTCCTTGGCGCGGGTGCGCAGCTCGTTGACGGTTTCCTCGTCGAAGGACTCGATCTCGAGCATTTCCTGCATCGGGACGTAGGCCACTTCTTCCAGGCTGGCGAAGCCCTCGGCGATCAGGATGTCCGCGACTTCCGCGTCCACGTCGAGCTTGTCGACGAACAGCTTGCGCACCGAATCGGATTCCTCGGCCTGCTTGGCGGCGGATTCCTCGGCGGTCATGATGTTGATCTTCCAGCCGGTCAGCTCCGACGCCAGACGCACGTTCTGGCCGCCGCGGCCGATGGCGATCGCGAGGTTCTCCTCGTCGACCACCACGTCCATCGCGTGACGCTCCTCGTCGACGACGATCGACTGCACGTTCGCCGGCGCCAGCGCGCCGATGACGAATTGCGCCGGATCCTCCGACCACAGCACGATGTCCACGCGCTCGCCGGCCAGCTCGTTGGTCACGCCGTTGACGCGCGAACCACGCACGCCGACGCAGGTGCCGATCGGATCGACGCGCTTGTCATGCGAAACCACGGCGATCTTGGCGCGGCTGCCGGCGTCGCGGGCGCAGCTCTTGATCTCGAGCAGGCCCTGCTCGATCTCGGGCACTTCCTGCGCGAACAGTTCCTTCATGAACTCGCCGGACGAACGCGACAGCATGATCTGCGGGCCGCGCTGCGTCGGATCCACGCCCAGGATGACCGCGCGGACGCGGTCGCCGGTGCGCAGGTTCTCCTTGGGGATCATCTCGCCGCGCTTGAGGCGCCCTTCGACGCGGCCCGACTCGGCGATGATGTCGCCCTTGTCCAGGCGCTTGACGGTGCCGACGAAGATGCGCTCGCCGCGCGACATGAAGTCGTTCAGCAGTTGCTCGCGCTCGGCGTCGCGGATCTTCTGCAGGATGACCTGCTTGGCGGCTTGCGCGCCGATGCGGCCGATGGGCACGGACTCGACGCTTTCCTCGATGTGGTCGTCCACCTCGATGTCGGCGATCTGCTCCTGTGCCTCGAACAGCAGGATTTCGGCGTCGGCGTTCTGCAGGCCGGCCTCGTTGGGCACGACGTGCCAGCGACGGAAGGTCTCGTACTCGCCGGTATCCCGGTCGACCGCCACGCGGATGTCGACCTCGCCGCCGCCAAATAACTTCTTGCTGGCCGAAGCCAGGGCCGCCTCAACGGCGCCGAACACCACATCGCGCTCCACGCTCTTCTCGCGCGAGATGGCGTCCACCAGCATCAACAGTTCGCGGTTCATTGATCGAGACCTCCGTCAACCTTGTCATCCGTCTGCCGGGACTTGGCATTGCTCTTCTTCTTCGACGCCTTGGGCTTGACCGCCGCGGTGCCTGAAGATTCGGAAGCTTCGGGCGCCAAGCCCGTGTTCTTTTTTGCCGGGGCAGCCTTGCCCACGGCGTCGCCGTCCGCCTTCTGCGAACGGCCCTTGAAAACGATCGCCGGCACCAGCTTGGCCGAGCGCACTTCGTCCAGCGCGAAATCGAGCGCCTGCTCCGTCTTGCCGTCGCTGAAGATCACCCGCCAGGCGGTGTTCAGCGGCAGGGAGTCCTCGTCGGCGCCTTCGCCGGCCGCGAGCACGCCACGGTATTTCTTGCGGCCCTGGAAAGCCTCGCGCAGGGTGATTTCGACGTCATGACCGGTGAACCGCGCGTAGTCGCTGGCCTTGTTCAACGGACGGTCGAGACCGGGCGTGGAGACCTCCAGCCGCTGGTAATCGCATTCCTCGACTTCCAGCACGTAGCGGAGCTGACGCGTCACGCGCTCGCAGTCCTCGACGTTCACCGGCTGCTCCGGCTCCTGACCATTGACCAGCGGTTTGTCGATGTACACGCGAAGCAAGCCCACGGCGCTGCGTTCGCAGCCCACCACTTCGTAACCCAGTCCGGTCACGGTTTTTTCAACGACGGCTTGCCAGCTCAAATTCATCGACGACAGTGTCAATCCTGTATAGATCAGGGGGAGTACATTCAAATTGGCTGAGCGATGACCTTCATCGGGTGACATCCGGCACAAACCGGGCAACACGGAATGAGGACAAGCAAAAAAAATGGGCTGGATGAATCCGCCCACCGTTCACTTTCTCAGCGAAGCTCGAAGTGTACTATGCAAACACCATGCCGACAAGGCGGTGGACTGCCGTCGCGCAACGCGTGCGAGAATCCTGCGCTTCCCCGGCGCCCGGCGGAACCGACCGCCGAGGCCCACCACCGCCGGCGCCGATTCTCGGCGCGCCGCGCGACTCAAAGACACCAGGAGCAGACATGGGATTTCTTGCCGGCAAGCGGCTGCTGATCACGGGCGTGCTGTCCAACCGCTCGATCGCCTACGGCATCGCCAAGGCCTGCCACCGAGAAGGCGCCGAACTCGCGTTCAGCTACGTGGGCGAACGTTTCAAGGATCGGATCACGGAATTCGCGGCCGATTTCGATTCCAAGCTGGTATTCGATTGCGATGTCGGCGACGACGCCCAGATCGAACGCCTGTTCGAGGATCTCGGCCAGCATTGGCCCGAATTCGACGGCTTCGTGCATTCCATCGGTTTCGCGCCCCGCGAAGCGATCGCCGGAGAATTCCTGGACGGCATGACGCGCGAGAACTTCCGCATCGCCCACGATATTTCCGCCTACAGCTTCCCGGCCATGGCCAAGGCCGCGCAATCGCGGCTGCGCCCGGGCTCCGCGCTGCTGACGCTGTCCTACCTGGGCGCGGACCGCTTCGTGCCCAACTACAACACCATGGGCCTGGCCAAGGCCTCGCTGGAAGCCAGCGTGCGCTACCTGGCCTACGGCCTGGGCACCAAGGGCATCCGGGTGAACGGCATCTCGGCCGGCCCGATCAAGACGCTGGCCGCCTCCGGCATCAAGGACTTCGGCAAGCTGCTCAAGCAGTTCGCCGAAAGCGCCGCCATCAAGCGCAACGTCACGATCGAGGACGTGGGCAACACCGCCGCCTTCCTGCTGTCGGACCTGGCGGGCGGGATCAGCTCCGAGATCGTCTATGTCGACGGCGGGTTCAGCCATGGGGCGATGGCGGGGACGGACTGATCCCCACCCTGTTCGCCCTGGCCTCGCTCGTTGGCGCAGGCTGGGGCGAGCGGCCGAACGGGGGCGGCAGGCAGCGGCTCCGCCTTCTCTGACATCGCCCGCCGGCGCAAGCCGGGCGAACGGCCGAATGGGAGCGGCAGGCGACGGCTCCGCTTTCTCTGACCTCGCCCGTCGGCGCAAGCCGGGGCGGGGTCTCCTCATACGCTGACGCAAATCCTCGACCCCACCCCGGCTTGCGCCGACGGGATCGTGGAGGTCGAAAAAATGGGACCCTCGGGTCCCATTTTTTTGGTGTGCGGCGTGTTGCGCTGGCGGGTGTGCGGCGCTTACTTGGCCTTGCCGTCGATGACGCAATCGACGTAGTACCGCGTCACGCCGTCGTCGCCCTTCTCCGCCACGAGGCCGTGGACGTCGGTGGCGAAGCCCGGGAACTTCGCGTTGAAGTCCCGCGTGAACTTCAGGTAGTCGACGATGCGCTTGTTGAAGCGCTCGCCCGGGATCAGCAACGGGATGCCCGGGGGATACGGCGTCAGCAGCGCGGTGGTGACGCGCCCCTCCAGCTTGTCGATCTCGACCCGCTCCGTCTTGCGATGCGCGATGTGCGCATAGGCATCGCTGGGCTTCATCGCCGGCTCCAGCTCGGACAGATAGACCTCCGTCGTCAGGCGCGCGATGTCGCCGGACGCATAGGCCTCGTGCACGCTCTGGCTCAGGTCGCGCAGACCCATGCGCTCGTAGCGCGGGAACGCGGCGACGAAGTCCGGCAGGATGCGCCAGATCGGCGCATTGCGGTCGTAGTCGTCCTTGAACTGCTGCAGCGCGGTCAGCAGCGTGTTCCAGCGGCCCTTGGTGATGCCAATGGTGAACATGATGAAGAACGAGTACAGACCCGTCTTCTCCACCACCACGCCGTGCTCGGCCAGGAACTTGGTGACGATGCTGGCCGGGATGCCGGTCTTGGCGAACTTGCCGCTCATGTCCAGCCCCGGCGTGATGACCGTGGACTTGATCGGATCCAGCATGTTGAAACCGGCCTCGATCGGCCCGAAGCCATGCCACTTCTCGTTGGCCTTGAGCATCCAGTCGGCCGCCTTGCCGATGCCGTCGGTGGCGAGCCGGTCCGGCCCCCAGACCTTGAACCACCAGTCCTTGCCGTAGTCCTTCTCGACCTTGCGCATCGCGCGGCGGAAGTCCAGCGCCTCGGAGATCGACTCCTCCACCAGCGCGGTGCCGCCCGGGGGCTCCATCATCGCGGCCGCGACGTCGCAGCTGGCGATGATCGAGTACTGCGGGCTGGTCGAGGTGTGCATCAGGTACGCCTCGTTGAACAGATGCTTGTCCAGCTTCACGTTCTGCGAGTCCTGCACCAGCACCTGCGATGCCTGCGAGATCCCGGCCAGCAGCTTGTGCGTCGACTGGGTCGCGTACACCATCGCCGTCTTCGGCCGCGGGCGATGCTTGCCCATGGCGTGGTACGAGCCGTAGAAGTTGTGGAAGGCCGCGTGCGGCAGCCACGCCTCGTCGAAGTGCAGCGTGTCGATCCAGCCGTCCAGCTTGGACTTGATGGTCTCGGTGTTGTAGAGCACGCCGTCGTAGGTGCTCTGCGTCAACGTCATGATCCGCGGCTTGGCCTTCTTCGCGTCCACGCCCTTGAGCAGCGGGTTCTTGGCGATCTTCTTGCGGATGGTCTCGGGCGAGAACTCGCTCTCCGGGATCGGGCCGATGATGCCGTAGTGATTGCGCGTGGGCGTCATGAAGACCGGCACCGCGCCGGTCATGATGATGCTGTGCAGGATGGACTTGTGGCAGTTGCGGTCCACGACCACGATGTCGCCCGGCGCCACCGTGTGGTGCCAGACCATCTTGTTGGACGTCGAGGTGCCGTTGGTGACGAAGAAGCAATGGTCCGCGTTGAAGATGCGGGCGGCGTTCTTCTCGCTCTCGGCCACCGGACCGGTGTGGTCCAGCAGTTGGCCGAGCTCTTCCACCGCGTTGCACACGTCGGCGCGCAACATGTTCTCGCCGAAGAACTGGTGGAACATCTGGCCGACCGGGCTCTTCAGGAAGGCCACGCCGCCGGAATGCCCCGGGCAGTGCCACGAGTACGACCCGTCCTGCGCGTACGCCATCAGCGCCTTGAAGAACGGCGGCGCCAGGCCGTCGAGGTAACTCCTCGACTCACGGATGATGTGACGCGCCACGAACTCGGGCGTGTCCTCGAACATGTGGATGAAGCCGTGCAGCTCGCGCAGGACGTCGTTGGGCAAGTGCTGCGACGTGCGTGTCTCGCCATAGACGTAGATGGGGATGTCCGCATTCTTGAAGCGGATCTCCTGGATGAACTTGCGCAGGTTCAGCACCGCGGGGTCCAGTTCCGCGCCGTCGGTGGAGGAGAACTCCTCGTCGTCGATCGACAGGATGAAGGCGCTGGCGCGGCTCTGCTGCTGCGCGAACTGGCTCAGGTCGCCATAGCTGGTCACGCCCAGCACCTCGAAGCCCTCCTTCTGGATGGCGTCAGCCAAGGCGCGAATGCCCAAACCCGAGGTGTTCTCGGAGCGATAGTCCTCGTCGATGATGACGATGGGGAAGCGGAAACGCGGCGTCATGGGGCCTCCGGAACGGGGCGGTCAAACAAGAAAGGCGCGAAGTGTAGGGCTACAGCCGCGTCACGCAAGTGTCCATCCCGGTTTGTCGCGCAAACAGAACGTCGGCCGTGCGCTGGTGTCAATGCCTGGTGAGCGCTAGCGCGTTTCGGGGACGGTTTTGCGGTCGGTTTCGGGGCCGGCATGGCGGAGCGATGGGCGCGCGGGACGCGAGCGTCCATCACCCCTTGGCAGGACAACTGTCAGGCCATCCCGAAATGATCCGGGGCGTACACTGGTTCGAGTCAAAACGACCGGGCGGCCAGGGAGCCGGCCGGCGCAACCTGGAGGATGGAATGGATTGGAGCCTCTCCACCTGGTGGTGGGTCGTGTGCGGCGCGCTGATCGTGGCCGAGCTGGCTACCGGCACGACCTTTTATCTGCTGATGCTGGCGCTGGGCGCCGCCGCGGCCGCGCTGACCGCGCACCTGGGCGGCCCGCTGTGGCTGCAGTTCGTCGTCGCCGCGATCGTCGGCGGCGGCGCGGTGAGCTGGTGGCATGCCCGCCAGCGCCGCCACCCCCGCCGACCGGCCAATGAGAACCCCGATGTCAACCTCGACATCGGCCAGAGCCTGGATGTCGGCCAGTGGCGCGCCGACGGCACCGCCGAGGTCCGCTATCGCGGCGCCGCGTGGCAGGTCCGTTTCATCGGCACGGGCGTCCCGCACGCCGGCCGCCATGTGATCCGCGCCGTCGAAGGCAGTTGCCTGCTGCTGGAAGCGACCTGAACCCGAGGGCGGATGGCGGCGCATGCCCGCCCCCCCCCCGCCCGCCCCCGCCTGTTGTCCGTTCTGTTCCGAGGAGGAACCCCCGTCATGGAAATCATCGCCCTGGTCCTGCTGTTCGTGGCCATCGTGTTCGTCGTCCAGTCCGTCAAGGTCGTCCCGCAACAGAACGCGTGGGTGGTCGAGCGGCTGGGCAAGTACCACGGCACGCTGACGCCCGGTCTGAGCATCCTGGTGCCCTTCGTCGACCGGCTGGCCTACAAGCATTCGCTGAAGGAGATCCCGCTGGACGTGCCCAGCCAGATCTGCATCACCAAGGACAACACGCAGCTGACGGTCGACGGCATCCTGTACTTCCAGGTGACCGACGCGATGCGCGCCAGCTACGGCTCGAGCAACTACATCATCGCCATCACGCAACTGGCGCAGACCACCCTGCGCTCGGTCATCGGCCGCATGGAGCTGGACCGGACCTTCGAGGAGCGCGACGTCATCAACAGCTCGGTGGTGCAGGCGCTGGACGAAGCGGCGCTGAACTGGGGCGTGAAGGTGCTGCGTTATGAGATCAAGGACCTGACGCCGCCGGCGGAGATCCTGCGCTCGATGCAGGCGCAGATCACCGCGGAGCGCGAGAAGCGCGCGCTGATCGCCGCATCCGAGGGTCGCCGCCAGGAGCAGATCAACATCGCCACCGGCGAACGCGAGGCGGCGATCGCCCGCTCCGAGGGCGAGAAGCAGGCCGAGATCAACAAGGCGCAGGGCGAGGCGGCCGCGATCACCGCGGTGGCCGACGCCAGCGCCGACGCCATCCGCAAGATCGCCGCGGCGATCCAGCAGCCGGGCGGCGGCGACGCGGTGCAGTTGAAGGTCGCGGAGAAGGCCGTCGAGGCCTTTGCGCAACTGGCCCAGAAGAACAACACCATGATCGTGCCGGGCAACATGAGCGAGGTGTCGGGCCTGATCGGCACGGCGATGGCGCTGATCAAGAACGACAAGATCATCCATCCGGGCCGGTGATGGCGGACGGCGGATGACGTGTCCTGGGGAGGGTCCGCCGCGCGCTCCTCGCGCATGCGGCGTCTCCCGACACCCCGTCGCGCCGTGCAAGCGATCGATCTTCTTTTCAGCCTCGAAATCTGCGCTATGATGGCGGGCTTCGGAGAGATGGATGAGCGGTTTAAGTCGCACGCCTGGAAAGCGTGTGTAGGTTAATAGCCTACCGAGGGTTCGAATCCCTCTCTCTCCGCCAGACATCCAGAGCAAACGGGCCTTGAGAAATCAAGGCCCGTTTTGTTTTGTCGGCCCGGCCATCCCGTCATCAGGGACATCGCCCAGACCGCCCGATTTCCGCGACGATGACCGCCGCCCGCAGCGGCATGTCGATTGCCACTGAGCGCGCTTGTTCATCTCCAGGAGATCCGCATGAACCTTCGTCCTCTGTTGGCCGCTTCCCTGCTCGCCTGCCTGCCCGCGACCGCGGCGCTCGCCGCCGAGGCCACCGTCACGCTCAAGGTGGCCACCGTCCAGGGCGAAGCCGGGCCGATCGGCACCGTGACGATGGAAGACACCAAGTACGGCCTCGTCTTCACGCCCAAGCTCACCGGCCTGCCGCCCGGGCTGCACGGCTTCCACGTGCACGCGAACGCCTCGTGCGCCGCCGCCGACAAGGACGGCAAACCCTCCCCCGCCGAAGCCGCCGGCGGCCACCTCGATCCGCAGAAGACCGGCAAGCATGGCGAGCCCTGGGGCGACGGCCACCTCGGCGACCTGCCGCCGTTGTATGTCGACGGACAGGGTCAGGCGATGCAGCCGGTGCTGGCGCCCCGGCTCAAGCTGTCCGACGTCAAGAACCACGCGCTGATGGTGCATGCCGGTGGTGACAACCACTCCGACCATCCGGCCCCCTTGGGCGGTGGCGGCGCGCGCATCGCCTGCGGCGTGATCCAGTGACCCCGCGCGCCTGAAGCACCCCTGCCGCGAGGCGTCGGCACAGCGCCGCGCGGTAGGCCACCGCGCCGTTCACGCCTCTTTCACGCAGTCACCTGCCCAGGCATGTGACTTGCCAAGTTGAAACGTCCAGTTTCATAACTTGTAGAGGGGAACATCCTATGAATCGCCCAGTCGGCCCGGTGGCCAGTGTCGGCCCCGTTGCATCGGCCCCCTTGCTGGCGTCCGCCGGCTTCTCCTCGAATGACCAGTCCAAGGCCTTGCAGCGCCATCTGATCCAGTGCGCCAAGGCGCGAGGACGATGGTTCAGCGTCGCGCTGATGGCGGAACGCGTCCAGGACGTCGTCCTTCCCCGCTTGGCCACGACAGCCGCCCTCGGCGCGATCACCCTGGGATTGTTCGCCCACTGGCTATGACAAGTTCCGAGCGCGCGCAGGAGACCGTCCCACAACCGGAAATTGCGGAAGAACTTGCGTTGCTGAATCCGGGGCTCGGCACGATCGAGCCGCCGGTGCGCGCCGTGCTGTTCGGCATGGCTCGTTTCGAACAGCATGGGCGCAGCCTCGCGCAGGCGCAGGCGGTGCAGGGAACGGCCGGCGCCGGCCAGTTCTTCCCGCGGCTGGACGACAACGTCGCGATGCTGCAGCAGACGCGGCGCCTGATCGAAAAACGCCACCGCGACTTCCGGCACCTCGGCGCCGCCGGCAAATGGCTGCTCGACAACGCCGCGCTCATCGACGAACAAACCCATCAGGTCCGCCGCGGCCTGCCGCGCAGCTTCTTCCGGCTGCTGCCGCGGCTGCGCGACGAGCCGCTGGCCGGCCTGCCCCGCATCTACGGCATCGCCTGGGCGTGGGTGGCGCACACCGATGGCGGTTTCGACATCGACCTGCTCGCCGCCTACCTGCGCGCGTACCAGGAAGAGCGCCCGCTCTCGCTCGCCGAGCTCTGGGCACTGCCGACGACGTTGCGCGTGGTGCTGGTCGAGAACCTGCGCCGCCTCGCCGAACGCTTCGCCACGCTGCAGGCCGCGCGCGACGTCGTGCATCACTGGTACGACGGCCACCCCGTGCAGGCGGGCCTGGCCCATCTGGACGAGCTCGAAGTCCGCATGAAGGAACGCGGCGTCGTCGAAGCCTTCTGGCTGCAGCTCGACCACCGCATGGAGGAGCTGCCCCAACCGCTGCTGGGCGAGGTCGGCGCCTGGCTCAGCACCCGACTCCCCTCCCCGGCGCAGTCGCTGGCGCAGCAGCAGGACGATTCGATCCACGATCTGCAGAGCATCCGCAACGCCATCACCGCGCTGCGACGCATCGATCAGACCGATTGGCGCAAGCTGATCCAGTCGGTCAGCCCGGTGATGCAGACGCTGGCGCAATCGCCGGTCTACGCGGCCGAGGCCGCCGACACGCAAGACCTGACACTGCATGAGATCGAGCGCCTGGCGCGCAAGAGCGCGCACGGCGAGCTCGACATCGCCCGGCAACTGCTGGAACTCACGCGTCGCGCCGGGCCGGCCGAGGACGGCGAGCCCGATCGCCGCAGCGCGCCGATCTATTGGTGGCGCGGCGCCGGCCGCCCCACGCTGCATGCCGCGCTGGGCCTGAAGGAACGCCGCTGGCAGCCGCATGACACCGAGCAGCGCCAGCGCTGGTCCGCCAGCGCCTACCTGGCCGGGCTGCTGGCGCTGGGCCTGATCGGCCTGTTCTGGCTCATGAACCAGGCCCGCCCCGACGCCGCGCCGTGGCTGCTGTGGACGGCCGCCATCCTGGCGACCGGTCCGATCAGCGAGGCCGTGGTCGCGCTGACCAACCGCTGGATCAGCGAGCTGGCCAGCCCGGCGCGCCTGCCGCGGCTGGACTTCTCCGCCGGCCTGCCGGACGACGAGCGGACGTTGGTCGTGATGCCGGTGCTGCTGCCCAGCGAGGCCTCGGTCGCGCCGCTGATCGCGCAGCTGGAGCAGCACCACCTGGCCAATCCCGAGCGGCTGGTGCAATTCGCGCTGCTCAGCGATCACGCCGATGCCTACGAGGAACACCAGCCCGGCGACACGATGATCGTCGTCACCGCGGCGGATGCGATCTCCGCGCTGAACGAGCGGCACGGCCCCCTGGCCGACGGCAGCCCGCGCTTCCTGCTGCTGCATCGCGCGCGCGAGTGGTGCCCGACGGAGCGCCGCTGGATCGGCTGGGAACGCAAGCGCGGCAAGCTCGAGCGTCTGCTGCGCACCCTGGCCGCGGGGGGCGGCGTTTCGCCGTTCGTGGAGCTCGGCGCGATCTCGACCCCCGCGGTCGGCGTGCGCCACCTGATCACGCTGGATGCCGACACCGACATGCCGCCCGGCCGCCTGCGCGCGCTGGTCGGCACGGCCGCCCACCCGATGAACCGGCCCCGCGTCGACGCCGCGCGCCGCCGCGTCGTCGAGGGCTACGCGATCCTGCAGCCGCGCGTGCTCGCGCCCATGCCCGACGACAAGGAGAGCACGCCGTACCACCGCCTGTTCGTCGGCCAGTTCGGCATCGACTCCTACAGCGCGGTGAGCTCGGAGATCTTCCAGGATCTGTTCGGCGAGGGCAGCTTCACCGGCAAGGGACTGCTGGACGTGCGCGCCTGCCATGCGGTGCTCGACGGCCGCCTGCCCGAGGGCCAGGTGTTGAGTCACGACCTGCTGGAGGGCAGCATCGCGCGCTGCGCCGGCGTGTCCGACATCACGCTGGTCGAGGACTCGCCGATGCACGCGGACGTCGCCCACGCGCGGCTGCATCGCTGGACGCGCGGCGACTGGCAGTTGCTGCCCTTCATCGCGCGCGCCGGCAAGTACGGCATCGCGCCGATCAATCGCTGGAAGCTCTTCGACAACTTGCGGCGCTCGCTGGTCGCGCCGATGTCGCTGGGCCTGATGCTGCTGGTGCTGGGCAGCCAGGTGCTGCCCTTCGGGCTGACGCTGGCGGTCGTGGCAGCCGCCTTCTGCATCGGGCCGCTGGTCGGCGCGCTGGCCGGCCTGGTGCCCGGCCGCGACGGCCTGGCGCTGCGGCATTTCTATCGCGAGACCGGCCATGACGTGCTGCGTGCCGTCAGCCTGGCGGTCTGGCATGTGGCGCTGCTGCTGCACCTGTCGCTGCTCTACCTCGACGCGATGGGCCGCGCGTCGTGGCGCCAGTGGGTGACGCACCGCCGCCTGCTCGAATGGACCACGGCCGCCGCCTCGCAGGCGTCGGCCAGGCGCGAGCTCCCGGCGCTGATCGCGCAGCACCTGCGCGTGCCGATCGCCGCGACGGTGCTGGGCGGCGCGCTGCTGCTGGCGGCGCTGCTCGGCGCGCCGGTGCACGGCTCGGCGGCGATCGTGCTGCTGGTGGTGTGGGCGCTGTCCCCGGTCTGGATCTGGTGGGCCAGCCTGCCGCGCGCGCCGCTGCTGCGCGGCGAGACCGAGCTCGATCCGCAGGGTCGGGACTACCTCTGGCACCTGGCCCGCGACACCTGGCGCTTCTACGACGCGCACGTCGGCGCCGCCGACCATCACCTGCCCCCGGACAACGTGCAGCTGACGCCGCATCTGCTGGTGGCGCACCGCACCTCGCCGACCAACATCGGCCTGTACGTGCTGACCGTCGCCTGCGCGCGCGAGCTGGGCTTCATCGGCCTGGTGACGATGACCGAGCGCCTGTCCGCCACGCTGGACACGCTGGAGCGGCTGCCGCGCTGGAACGGCCATTTCTACAACTGGTACGACACCGAATCGCTCGCGGTGCTGGCGCCGGGCTACGTGTCGGCGGTCGACAGCGGCAACTGCTCGGCGCATCTGATCGCGGTCGCGCGCGCCTGCGAGATGGCGGCGGACCTCACCCCCGAGCAGGCCGCCACCGCGCCGCGCCAGGCGCTCGCCCGGACGCTGCATCGCCTGCGCGTGCTGCAGCCGCCGCTGGCCAACGACGAGGCGCTGCCCGCCGGCGCCGCGCTGGTCGCCGCGCTGATCGATCCGGAGAACGCGCGCGCGCCCGCCGAAGAGCAGCAAGCCGTGCTGCGCGCCCAGGTGGCGCAGGCGCGCGAGGAGCTGGACGGTCTGGCCGCCGCCGAGGCCTACGAGGCGACCTCGGCGCACTGGCTGCTGCGCGACCTGATCGCGCAGCTGGAGTCCTACTGGCGCGATCACGGCGCCGCGTTCCACGAGGCGCGACTGAGCCTGCGCGACCTCGCGCGGCGGGCGCGTCGCCTGGGCCTGGAGGCGGACTACCGCCCCCTCTTCGATCCCGAGCGCCGCCTGCTGCGCATCGGCTGGCGCGGCGACGCGCAGCAGCTCGACGAGAACCACTACGACCTGCTCGCCAGCGAGGCCCGCCTGACCAGCCTGGTGGCGATCGCCAAGGGCGACCTGCCGCCGGAGCACTGGCGCGCGCTGGGCCGCCCGTTCTTCTCGCGCGACGGCAGCGGCGATTCGCTCGGGCTGAAGTCGTGGACCGGCTCGATGTTCGAGTACCTGATGCCCTCGCTGGTGCTGCGCGAGCCGGCCGGCAGCGCGCTCGGCCGCGCGATCCGCACCGCCGTGGCGGAGCAGCGCCTGGAGGCGCGCGGCAAGGGCACGCCGTGGGGCATCTCGGAATCGGCGATCGCGGGCCAGGACCACACCCTCGCCTACCAGTACGGCCCACAGGGCGTGCAGACGCTGGCGCTGGCGCGGCTGGCCGCCGACGAGCGCGTGATCGCGCCCTACGCGGCGGTGATGGCCGCGCTGGTGGCACCGGTGCCGGTGGTGTCCAACCTGCAGGCCTACGAGCGCCTGGGCGCGCGCGGCGCATTCGGCTTCATCGAGGCGATCGACTACACGCCGCAGCGCCAGACCGCCGGCGCCGGCTTCACGCTGGTGCAGACCTACATGGCGCACCACCAGGCGATGGGGCTGGTGGCGCTGACCAACCTGCTGGCCGACGACGCGCCGCGCCAATGGCTCATGACCGATCCGCACCTGAAGGCGGTCGCGACGCTGCTGCACGAGCGCGCGCCGCGCGAGGTGGCGCCGCTGTCGGTGCCGCCGACGGAGCTGCTGCCGCGCAAGCGGCAGGTGCGCAAGACCCGCATGGTGCGCGAGGCCGACCCGATGGACGAGTCGCTGGCGCTGACGCACATGCTGACCAACGGGCGCTACTCGGTGGTGCTGCGCAGCCACGGCGGCGGCTACAGCAACTGGGACGGCACGGCCATCACGCGCTGGCGCGACGACCTGCTGCGCGACCAGCACGGCAGCTTCGTGTTCCTGCGCCGCGCCGGCGAGGACGACTGGTTCAGCACCACCGCCCGCCCCGCGCCCGATCCCCGCGCCCGTTACGAGGCCCGCATGCAGGCCGAGCGCGTGCTGCTGGACGCGCGTTGGCGCGACCTGCAAAGCGCCACCACCGTGTGGGTCAGCCCGGAGGACGACTGCGAGCTGCGCCAGGTCGAGCTCACCAACCACGGCGACCGCCCGCTGGCGCTGGAGCTGGTGTCCAGCTTCGAGGCCACGCTCGCGCCGCAACGCGGCGACGAGGCGCATCCGGCCTTCTCCAACCTGTTCATCCAGGCCCGCTGGGAGGAAGCCTGCCACGCGTTGCACCTGCGTCGCCGGCCGCGCCTGTTCGACGAGGCCGCGATGCGCGCGGTCTTCTTCCTCGCCGGCATCGATGACGGCGCCGCGGGCGTCGCGGCGTCGCATCGGCGCGCCCACGGCGCCGGGGTGCCGGCCGTCGCCGCGCCGGCTTCCGCGCATGCCGCCACGGCGGCGACCACCGCCGTCGGCTACACCGTGCACCACGTCCAGCCGATCGCCGATCGCGCGCGCTGGCTGGGCCGCTACGGCAGCTCGACGCGCCCGGTGGGCGACGCGCAGCCCGTGTTCGTCGACGACGAGGCCGACGTGAGCGCCGAGGGAGAAGCGGGCCGGCTGCTGGACACCGGCCTCGATCCGGTGGCGGGCCTGCGCGTCGGGCTGGAGCTGGCGCCCGGCGCGACGATACGTCTGACCTTCTGCACCGCGGCGTCCCGCGACGCGGACCTGCTCGGCGCGCTGGTCGACAAGTACCGTCAGCCGGCGCACGTTGAGCGGTCGGCCTCCATGTCGCACACGATGGGCGGCATCCGGCTGCGCGAGCTGCAATTCGACACCGCCACCTGGGGCGCGCTGCTGCAGCTCAACACCCTGATCACCGGCCAGGCGGCGCGCGAGCCCACCCATGTGCGCGACCCGCAGGCACGCTGCGACCGCCGCGCGCTGTGGCGCTTCGGCATCTCCGGCGACCGTCCCATCCTGATGGTGACCATCACTGGCGAGGAAGGCATCGACCTGGTCCGCGCGCTGAAGAAGGCGCTGCGGATGTGGACGGCGCACGCGGTGGGCGTCGACCTGGTGGTGCTCAACGAGGAGCCGCAGTCCTACCTGGCGCCGGTGCAGCAGGCGCTGCAAGGCTTGCAGGCGCGGCTGCAAGGCCAGAACCAGGGGCGGCCCGCGAATCTGTGCTCCGCGCTGCACATGCTGAGAGAGGCCGACCTGCTGCCCGACGAGCGCTTCACGCTGCAGACGCTGACGCGCATCCGGCTGCAGGCCGACGGCCGCGGCCTGGCGCAGCAGATCGAGCGCTGGATCGAGGACATCCGGCCCGCCGCCGGCGTGGCCCGCCTGCGCGTCGCGCACGCCCTGGCCGAGCGCCCCCTACCGGACGCCGCCCCGCGTCCGCCCGAGGGCCGCTTCGATCCGGAGCACGGCGGCTTCGCCTTCGAGGTCTCGCCGGAGCGGCATCCGTCGCGGCCGTGGGTCAACGTGCTGGCCAATCCGGACTTCGGCTGCCAGGTCACCGAGATCGGCGCCGGCTACACCTGGGCGGGCAACAGCCGCATGCACCAGATCACGCCGTGGTCCAACGATCCGCTGCTGGATCCACCGGGCGAGTGGCTGTTGCTGCACGACCTGGACCACGACCGCGTCTGGCCGCTCGGCCGCCACCTGCACCGCACGGCGCCGCTGTCCATCGAGCATGGCATCGGCTACTCGCGCAGCCGGCAGCATGTGGACGACCTGACCATCGAGCTGTGCTGGTGCGTCGACCGCGACGCGGCGGTGAAGCAGGTGCAGGTCTCCATCCGCACCGACGGCCGCGCTCGGCGGCGGCTGCGGCTGGTCGCGCTGGCCGAGTGGCAACTGGGCAGCGCGCGCAGCGAGCGACTGTCGGTGACCACGCACAACGACTGGCTGACGACCGGCCCGCTCGGCGCCGGCCTGCCGCAGCCCGAGCGCGCGCTCTCGTTGCAGGCGACGCAGCTGGATCACCTCGGCGGCTTCGGCAATGCGACCGCGGCCTTGTGCATCCGCCCGAAGCCGTCGCGCGAGACCGCGCGGGTACGGCTGGACACGCAGGACTGGACCTGCGACCGCCGCGAGTTCTTCGATCCGGCCGGCCAACTGGTGCTGCCCACGTCGCTGAGCCGGCGCTGTGGCAGCGGGCTCGATGCCTGCGCGGCCCTGGCGGCGCGCATCGAGCTGGACGGCGGCGGGCAGGCGGCGGAGCTCGCCGTGCTGCTGGGTCACGGCCCGTCGCCCGAGGCGACGCATGCGCTGATGGAAGCGGCCTGGGCGATCGACCCGGCCGACCGGCTCGAACGCCAGCGGCGCCAATGGCCGGAGCTGCTCGGCGGCCTGCAGGTCAGCACGCCGGATCCGCGCTTCGACGCGCTGGTCAATCACTGGCTGCCGTACCAGACGCTGGTTTGCCGCATGTGGGCGCGCGCGGGCTTCTACCAGGCCGGCGGCGCCTTCGGCTATCGCGACCAGTTGCAGGACGCGATGGCGCTGGCCGACGTCGCGCCCCAGTTGCTGGCCCAGCAGATCCGCCGCAGTGCCGCACGCCAGTTCCCCGAGGGCGACGTGCAGCATTGGTGGCACGAGCCCGGCGGCGCGGGCGTGCGCACGCATTTCTCCGACGACCGGCTCTGGCTGCCCTACGCGCTGGCCCACTACCTGGCGCGCACCGGCGACCTGACGCTGCTGGACGACACGGCGCCCTTCCTGGTCGGCCAACCGGTGCCGGAAGGCGCCGAGGACATCTACGAGAGCCCGCGCACCGACGGCCCGATCGCCTCGATGTACGAGCACGCGGCGCGGGCCATCGACCGCAGCCTGGGCAGCGGCCCGCACGGGCTGCCGCTGTTCGGCACCGGCGACTGGAACGACGGCATGAACCGCGTCGGTCACGAGGGCAAGGGCGAATCGGTGTGGATGGGCTGGTTCCTGTGCCAGGTCATCGAGGACTTCGCGCCCGTCGCCACGGCGCGCGGCGAGCACGAGCGGGTGCAGCGCTGGAAGGCGGCGCGCGACGGCTGGGTGCGCGCGCTGGACGGTCCCGGCTGGGACGGCCGGTGGTACCGGCGCGGCTTCTTCGACGACGGCTCGCCGCTGGGGTCGGCCGAGAACTCGGAATGCAAGATCGACCTGATCGCCCAGAGCTGGGCGGTGCTGACGGCGGCCGCCGATCCGGCGCACGCGCGGCAGGCGATGGCCAGCGCCTGCGCGTACCTGATCGATCCGGTGGCGAAGCTGGCGCGGCTGCTGCATCCGCCGCTGGCGGTGGCGCAGCCCAGCGCGGGCTACATCCAGTCCTACTTCCCCGGCGTGCGCGAGAACGGCGGCCAGTACAACCACGCCGCGGTGTGGTCGCTGATGGCGCTGGCCAAGCTGGGGCAGCGCGACCTGATGTGGCAGGTCTACACCGGCCTGAGCCCGGCGCACCGCTGGGCCGATCCGCGACTGGGTCCGCTCTACGCGATCGAGCCCTACGTGATGGCCGGGGACATCTACTCGCACGCGCCGTGGGTGGGCCGCGGCGGATGGAGCTGGTACAGCGGCTCGGCGGGCTGGCTGCTGCGCGCGTCGCTGGAATCGATCTGCGGCGTCGTCGTCGAGCAGGGCCGGCTGCGCGTGAATGCGTGCCTGCCGGTGCACTGGGACCAGGCGGAGGTCCGCATCCGCCACGAGGGCCGCTGGCTGCGCGTCGTGATCTGCGCCAACGAGACGGCCTGCCGCGCCGCCACCGCACGCGATCCAGGCGCGCGGCGCGAGAAGGCGGGCGAGGCGGTCGAGCTGGCGTCGCTCTCGCCGGACCAGGCGCTCATCGTGCTGAGCGTGCCGGAGATGCTGAAGTTGCCGGAAGCGACGGCGTCGATGTAACGGCGTGGCCGCAGGCGCCGGCTCGAGCCCCGACCGGCCCTCCATCAGATCCGGACCGGCGCACGTCGGGCAAACATCGGGCGGCGCGGGGGTGAGCGTCGACCGCATCACGCGAAGCTGCCGACGTTCGGCGAGGGCATCGATGTCCTCCATCAGGTCCTCGCCGAGTCCGCGCCCGCTGGGAAGAGAGGGATTCCACTGACCCGTCCTCGCGAGCGGGCGCGGCCAGAATGGCGCCACCCGGGCTCCACAGACCAGCGCGACGCCGTCGACGTGGCACGAGCCCTTCCCCCACTTGCTCCCGCGTCGCGGCTGTCATCGCCGCGTCGTCACCCGCCCATGCATCCACCGCAGACGCCGCGCGTCGCCCCGCCTGCTCACCCTCCGAGCGACACGCGTGACCTTCGCCCCCGCTTCCTCGCCGACCTGCTGACCAACCGCCACAACCGGACCATTCTCGAGCGCTGGGACGCGCTGGCGCTGCCCGATGGCTGGCTGGTCGCCGGCTGCCTGTTCCAAACCGTCTGGAACCTGCACACCGGCCGCGCGCCCGAGGCGGACATCAAGGACTACGACCTGTTCTACTTCGACCCGGACGACCTGAGCCGTGACGGGGAACTGCGCGTGCAAGCCCGCGTCGAGGCGGTGCTGGGCGACCTGGGCGTCACCTTCGAGGCCGCCAACCAGGCTCGCGTGCACCTCTGGTACGAGCAGGACTTCGGCCAGCCCTACCAGGCCCTGCACAGCTCGCGAGACGGCATCGAGCGCTTCCTTGTGCCGTCCACCTGCGTCGGCGTGCGTCCGGGCGAGATCTACGCGCCATACGGCCTCGCGTCGATGTACGAGGGCCGTCTGACGATGAATCCGCTGGTGCCGCATCGCGCGCTCTTCGAGCGCAAGGCGGCGTCGTACCAGCGGCGCTGGCCGTGGTTGACCATCGTCAGGCCCGAGGACGAACCGGGCACGGCAGCCGCCTGAACGCCGGACCGACGCGCGACGGGACCGCGCGACGAGGCCACGCGAATTCCATGTCCGGAAACGGCGCGCGCCCGCGCGCCGTCGTCCCTATCGTGAGCGCCTCACCACCTGGACGGCGACCGCGCCGCGCTCACATGGACTTCCGCATCCTGGGTCTGGACCCCGCCCCGTTCCGCCCACTCTTCAGCCTGTCCGACGAGGCGCTGCGCGAGCGCGGCGTGCTGCGCGTCCGCGTCGACCAACCGCGGGCCGCGCCCGACCGCATCGGCCTGGACGACGCGGCGCCGGGCGACACGGTGCTGCTGCTCAACTACGTCTATCTGGACGTCGACACGCCTTACCGCGGCACCCATGCGATCTACCTCCGCGAAGGCGACGGCGAGCGCTTCGATCGCGTCAACGAGGTGCCGCCCGCGCTGAGGCGCCGGCTGCTGTCGCTGCGCGCCTTCGACGAGGCCGGCATGATGGTCGACGCCGACGTGACGGACGGCGATCAGGTCGAGGCGCTCATCGAGCGGCTTTTCCGCCACCAGCACGTGAGCTACCTCCAGGTGCATTTCGCGAAGCGGGGGTGTTATGCGGCAAGGGTGGAACGGGGATCGCACGCCGTCGATTGATTCTTCGCGCTTCGATCGCTTGCATGGCGACGGATCGGAAACCCATCGACGAGAGACGCGAGTGACTGGGGAACGCGTACGACCGACTGCCCACCGAGCGCCGCGGCGCCCCTCAGGACCCCGCGCCCTTCCCCGCCCCGCCCTCCGCCAGATCGAAGCCCGCCTTGCGCGCCTCGTCCTCGATGCGCGGATTCAGCTTGCGCGCCGCGTCCAGGTCGCCACGGGCCTTGTCGGCCTCGTTGAGCCGCTGTTGCGCCAGGCTGCGGCCATACAGCGCGAAGGCCAGCGGCTGCAGCTCGATCGATGCGTCGAAGGCCTTCTTCGCGCGGGCGGCATCGCCCACGCGAAGGTAGGCCCAGCCCAGGCTGTCCTTGTAGACCGGGGATCCGCCGTCTTTGTCCACCGCGCGCTGGCAGTCCTCGACCGCCAGCGGCAGGTCCAGGCCCATCCGGGCGCGCAGCCAGCAGCGCCCGTTGTAGGCATCGGCCAGGCGCATGTCCGACGGGTGGGTGCCGATCCAGAGCTCGTACTGCCGCAAGGCCTCGGGCACCTGGTTGAAGTGCGCATAGACGCTCGCCATCTCGGCACGGGCGTGGGCGGACGGCGGCAGCGCCGCGTCCAACTCCGCCAGGTCCGCCTGCGCGCCGGCACGGTCGTTCTTCGCGGCCCGCAGCCAGGCGCGGCGCGAGCGGGCCTCGGCCAGCGACGGGTCCAGCCGCAGCGCCTCGTCCAGGTCGGCCAGCGCCAGGGCGGACTGGCGTAGCGCCTGGTGCACCCGCGCGCGGATGAAGAAGTAATCCGCCACGCCGGGCGCCAGCTCGCAGGCGCGGTTCAGGTCCACCAGGGCGCGCTTGTGGTCGCCCACCGCGGTCGCGGCGGCGCCGCGTCGCGCCAGGCCGTCGGCGTCGTTGGCGGCCACGTCCTTGGGGATCGCGGCATAACGCGGGTCGTAGTCGCCCGCCGTCGCGGCGCCGCGCGCGAAGACCGGGCCGCCGTTCCACGTCGCGTAGACCTTGTCCTGCAGCCGCGACACGTAGATGCGGTGGGCCAGGAAGTAGTCCAGGCCCAGCAGCATGCCGTGCTCGGCGCTCTCGGTCTGGTCGATGTACAGCGTGTTGTTGGCGACCTTCTCGCCGCCGAACTCGAACAGCGCGACCTGGCTGATCCATGTGCTGACCCGGCCGGCGCCCGCGCCGCCGGTGCGGCCGGCGGGTTTCATGTCCGCTTCCTCGATGCCGGCGCGGCGCGCCGACCGCCAGGACAGCGCCGTGCGCGGCGCCCCGGTGTCCATCAGCGCCACCACGGAACGGCCGTTGATGCTCACCGGCACCTTGATCGCCGTCTCGCCGCGATGGCTGGGGGTCTCCATGTCCGCCAGGATCACCGGCGCGTCGCCGGCCCAGTACGCGAGGTTGGACTTCTTGCAGTCCCCTTGCGGAAAGACCAGACGCACCACGCCGTGCGCGAGGTCGTACTCGGTGTCGGCCACCGACAGGATGTTGCGCCCCAGGATGCCCATGATGCCGGCGCCCAGCTCGTTGCCGCCGACGATGAACTCGATGTTGGAGAGCTCCGAGCCGACCAGCCCGACTTTCTCGACCTTGGTGCGGCGGGCCTCGATGCGGCCGGTGTAGCCCTGGATGCGATAACCCGCCGGCAGGCTGCGCGTGGGCAGGTTCAACTGCGTGGCCGTCGACGCGCTGAGCATGCTGAAGAAGGCGCCGCTGTCGACCAGCATCGGCACGTCGGTGCCGTTGAGCTTGAGCGTCGCGATCGGGCGCGAGTCGATGATGCGGACCGGGATCTCCATCGTCGTGATCGAGCAGCCGTCCGCCCAGGCTGGCGACGCACCGACAGCCGTCAGCGATAGCAGCAGCGCCGAGGACAGGCGGCGCATCATGCCCATGCCCATGCCCATGCCTGAGCCTGAGCCTGCGGCAGCGTCGGATGCGGATGCGGATGCGGCGCCCAGCCGCGAGTGACGATCATGGCCTCGATTCACGGTTCCCCCTGCGATGCTTTTCTTGCGCCGAGAGCCTCGATGGCGGGCTCGCGGTGCGCGCACTCTACTACCGCGCCGGGGTAGTTTCCGCGGGATCAGCCCGCCTCGCCGGAACCGCCCGGACCTTCGAGCATCGCCTTCAAGTGCAAGGTCAACTCCTGCGCCTTGGCGGCGGACGGCGCCCGCGCCACGGCGGCTTCCGCCGCGTCGCGGCTGTCGGCGAAGCGGCCGAGGGCGTAGAGCGCCTCCGCCTGCACCACGCGCGTGAGCCAGTGGTCCGGCTTCGCGGCCAGGGACGGCGCGATCGCGGCGAGCGCCTGCTCCGGCGCGCCCGCGATGACCAGATGATTCGCCAGGAAGTAGCGCGCGATCAGCAGTGCGATGCCACCGTCCGCCTCGCCCAGCGCCAACTCGCCGTCGACCGCCTGCGTGTACTGCGCGGTCGCGCCCTCGACGTCGCCCAGCGCGGCCAGCACCCCGGCCAGTTGTCCCTTCAGGCCCGGCTCGGCGGAATGCCCGGGATCGATCAGGGCGAGCGCGGCCAGGTAGTGCGAGCGGGCTTCCTCCAGCCTGCCGGCACCCCAGCAGTCGAGGCCCAGGCTGGCCAGGCGGTTGATGTCGGAGGAGGCGATCATCACGGGCTCCTTCGCAAGGCGTGCACGCGTCAGCGTGAGGACGGGGCCGACGCCTCTGCCTTCGCGGCGTCGGAGGATGCGGTCGATTCTGCCGTCCCCGCGCCGACGCTGGCACCGACGCCGACACGGGCGCTGGCGTTGCTGCCGCCGCTGTTGGCAGTGGCGCCGATCGCGGCTCCGGAGGCCGCGGCGGCGGGCGCCAGCGCCTGCGCCCACAACGTGGCGGCCTGCGCCGCGCCGGCGGCGGTGAAGTGACAGCCGTTGCGCAGCGGGATGCTGAGCTTGTCGGTGTCCGGTCCTTCGACGAAGCCGCTGCCCGGGATCACCAGCAGCTCCCGCACCGCCTCGCGCACCTGTCCGCCGTCGGTCGGCGGGCAGTAGGTCGATCGCGCCAGCCACCACGGCGCGTCGACGCCGCGCGCGGCCACGCCGGCGCGCAGCGCCGCCAGCGCGTCGCGGTAATCGGCCATCGCCGTGCGGTCTCGTGCGTCCGCCTCGCCCTGCTGCCACAGCACCGCCGCCACCGGCCAGCGGGTGCCCTTGATGCGGTCCACCTGCGTCTGCCAGTGCTTGCGCAGCGGGCCGTCGGCGGTCCACTCGCCGATCGAGCTGCCTTCCACCGCGATCACCGCCCACACGATCGGATGCCCTTGCCAGCGCCCGTGCAGCGCCTGGTTCACCGCCGGCCAGAGGCTGCCGCCGGTGCCGGTGCCGCCCGGCAGCGGCGCGCCCGACAGGCCGCAGCCGCCTTCGTGAAGCACCGGCATCGGCGCGATCGGCGGCGCGGCGGCATTGGCCGGATCGGCATGGTTGGCGGCATTGGACTGCCCCATCACCAGCACCACCACCGGCTGCTCGCCGCGGAACACCGCGCCGCAGTCGGGCGCCGTGACCGGCATGCCGTGGATGCCGTCCAGGCGCCGGATCAGGTCGTCGGCCGGCGTCGCGCTCTTGGGCGCGCGCAGCATGGCCACGCCCGTGGCGAGCATGCCGGCGCACGACAGCACCGCCACGGCGACGATCGCCGCGCCCAGCAGGGGATTCTTCCGTTCTTCAGTCATCAGCCCTCAACCGTCCAAGGTGAACGGCGCATTGTCGACGCGCGGCGGACGACCGTCAGCCTTGCACCGCCGTGGCTTCGGGACGGGATATCCGGGCGCGATGGCGGGCGCGGATCCAGCGCATCGCGGGCTGCTCGACGAAGGTCGTCAGCGCGTGCGCCAGCGCGGCGCAGAGCGCGATCGTGACCAGGATCGCGACGTTCACGTCCAGGCCCCAGGACTCGAAGCGGCGCAGCAACGCCCAGCCGATGTTCTCGTGCAGCAGGTACAGCGTGTACGAGATCGCTCCCAGCCACAGCAGCACCGGGTGCTCCAGCCAGGTCCAGCGGCCGCGCGCCGCGCCGTGCAGCACGGCGAAGAAGGCCACCGCCAGCGCGGCCTCGACCGGCTTGTCCACCACCCCGATCACCGCGGCCGCGGCCAACGCCAGCGCCCAGTCCAGGCGCGAGCCGGCGTCCGCGCGGCTCAAGCGGTAGATCGCCACGCCGAGCGCGAACCAGCAGATGGTCGGCAGCAGCAACCAGCGCTGCCCCATCCACGGCAGGTCGACGCCGAGGAAGACCTGCGCGCCCGCGTACACCAGCCGCAGCGCCAGGCAGGCGAAGAGGAAGTGGCGCAGGCCGGCGGCCGCGCCGAGCCGGAAGCTCAGCAACGCCCAGAAGTAAAAGAGCAGCTCCACTTCCAGCGTCCAGTACACGCCGTCCACGTGCGGCACGCCGAAGAAGCCCTGCACCATCGTCACGTTGACCAGCAGCGTCTCCCAGCCCACCGTCTTGCCGGGCAGGCCGATCGCGTGCGTCAGCGCGAAGGTCAGCAGGATCGCGCCCCAGTAGGCCGGATACAGCCGGCTGAAGCGCGACACGACGAAGTCCATCGGCCGCGCGGTGCGCTCCAGCGTCATGAAGATGACGAACCCGCTGATCATGAAGAACAGGTTGACCCCGAGGTAGCCGAAGGGCACCGAGAACAGCGGCTGGACCGGATGGCCGAAGACCTGGTCGTACCGGGTCGTGTAGTGGAACAGCACCACCGCCAGCGCCGCGATGCCCCGCAGGGCATCGAGTTGCGCGAGCCGCGGCGCCTTGCTCACACCAGGACCTCGCCGGCCGCCGGATGGCTCAGGAAGCCTTGCGGGCTCGCCGTGATGCCGTAGGCGCCGGACTGGAACACGACCACCAGGTCGCCGGGCCGCGCGTGCGGCAGGCTCATGCGCTCGCCCAGCAGGTCCAGCGGCGTGCACAACGGGCCGACGACGGACACGCCGGCCTCGACCTCGCCGTCCATGCGATTGCCGATGGCCACGGGATAGTTCTTGCGGATCACCTGGCCGAAGTTGCCCGACGCGGCCAGGTGGTGATGCAGGCCGCCGTCGGTCACCAGATAGACCTGGCCGCGCGAGACCTTGCGGTCCACGACGCGGGACACGTAGACGCCGGCCTCGCCGACCAGGTAACGGCCCAGCTCGACGACCAACTTCGCCTGCGGCAACTCGACCGCGGCGCGCTCGATCAACGCGGCCAGGTTGGCGGCGATCGGCGCCAGGTCCAGCCGCTGCTCGCCCGGGAAATACGGGATGCCAAAACCGCCGCCCAGGTTCAACACCTTGACCGGCGCCGGCGCGTCCTGCGCCAGCCGCAGCGCCAGCTCGAAGCTCTTGAGCTGCGCCTCCACGATGGCCTCCGGCTTCAGGTTCTGCGAGCCGGCGAAGAGGTGGAAGCCCTCGAAGCCCAAGCCCGCCTCGCCGATGCGCGCCAGCAGCTCGGGCACCTGCTCGGCGTCGACGCCGAACTGCTTGGGCCCGCCGCCCATCTTCATGCCGGAGGACTTCAGCTCGAAGTCCGGGTTGACGCGCACCGCCACGCGGGCCGCGTAACCGGTCTCGGCGCACAGGCCGCGCAGCAGCTCGACCTCGCGGAACGACTCGATGTTGATCAGGATGCCCGCGGCCAACGCCTGCTTGAGCTCCAGCGCGCTCTTGCCGGGACCGGCGAAGCTGATCTCGCGCGGATCGGCGCCGCCGTCCAGCGCCACCTGTAGCTCGCCGGCCGAGGCCACGTCGATGCCGTCCACCAGTCCCGCCATGTGCGCCACCAGCGCCGGCATCGGGTTGGCCTTCATCGCGAAGTGCAGTTCCAGCCCCGCCGGCAGCGCCGCGCGCAGCGCCTCGACGCGGCGCGTCAGCAGACCGCGGTCGTAGGCGTAGAACGGCGTGCGGCCGACACGGTCGGCCAATCGCGTCAGCGCCTGACCGCCGATCTGCAGCACGCCGTCGCGCACGTCGAACTGGTCCATCGGCGCGTGTTGCGGAGCGGCCTTGGCGGGTGCGGTCATCTTGGGGTCAATGCTCACGGTGGATGCTTGCGGTCAATGCGGTCAATGGGGTCGATGCGGGCCTGCGGCGCGGTCGGCGGGGCCGGCCGTCACGGCGCCTCCTGCTGGGCGACCCATTCGGTGCTGAGCAGCTTGCGGTCGATCTTGCCGTTGGGGTTGCGCGGCAGCGGGCCGGCCTTCTCCACGAACCCGGCCGGCACCATGTACGCCGGCATGCGCGCGCGGCACGCGGCCAGCAGCGCGGCGGCGTCCAGCGCGTCCGCCCCGGCGGGCGGCGTCGCGATCACCTGGATGGACTGGCCCAGCGTCGCATGGTCGACGCCGAAGGCGACGCATTCGCCCACCAACTGCGTCGTGTACAGGATCTCCTCGACCTCGGTCGGGCTGACGCGGTAGCCGGAGGTCTTGATCATCTCGTCGCGGCGGCCGATGAAGTACAGGAAACCTTCCGCGTCCATGCGCACGTTGTCTCCGGAGAAGACCGCGTACTCGGGCAGCTGCAGGCCGGCCTCACGGCCCGCGGCGCCGGCCGGCAGCAGCTTGTAGCGCTCGGCGGTCTTCTCGGCGTCGTTCCAGTAGCCCATGCCGACCAGCGCGCCGCGGTGCACCAGCTCGCCGGGCTCGTCGGGCGCGCAGGGCGTGCCGTCCTCGCGCAGCACCAGGATCTCGGCGTTGGGGATGGCCTTGCCGATCGAATCGGGCCGGCGATCGACCTCCTCCGGCGGCAGGTAGGTCGAGCGGAAGGCCTCGGTCAGGCCGTACATCAGGAAGGGTTTCGCCGACGGCACGCGCTGGCGCAGCAGGCCCAGCGTCTCGCGCGGCATGCGGCCGCCGGTGTTGGCGAAGTAGCGCAACCGGGCGTCGATCGCGGCCGGCCACTCCAGTTGCGCCAGCTGGATGTACAGCGGCGGCACGGCGGTCAGGCCGGTGATGCAGTCGCGCTCCAGCGCCTTGAGCACGTCGCGCGGCATCAGGTAGTTGAGCAGCGACACCGACGCGCCGGCGTGGAACGCCGTCGTCAACTGGCTGAAGCCGGCGTCGAAGGACAGCGGCAGCGCCGCCAGCAGCCGGTCGTCGGGGCGGTTGCCCAGGTAGCTGGCGACGCTCTTGGCGCCCGCCACCATGTTGCGGTGGGACAGGACCACGCCCTTGGGCCGGCCGGTCGAGCCGGAGGTGTAGAGGATGGCCACCATGTCGGTGTCGATGACCCGGTGCGCCGCCCGCGCGGGCGCGTCCAGCAGGTCGCTGTAGCGGACCCAGCCGGCGGGCTCGGCGTCCGGCGCGGGGTCGACCAGCACCACGTGCCGGATCGACGGGCATTGCGCCAGCACCGGCTGCAGCGACGCGAAGCGGTCGCGCGAGGTGATCAGCACGCGGACCTCGCAGTCGCGCACGATGAAGCCGACCTGCTCGGCCTTCAGGATCGGATTGATGGGCACGAAGACGCCGCCGGCGGCCGGCGCCGCGAAGCTGGCCACGACCGTCTCCAGCCGCTTGTCCAGGTAGATGCCGACCCGTTCCGCGCGCGCCAGGCCCAGCGACAGCAGGCCGCTGGCCAGCGCGCGCACCTGGGCGGCCAGCTCGGCGTAGTCCAGCGCGCGGGCGCCGTCGCGCAGCGCGGGCGCGGCCGGGTCGCGGTCGGCGCTGTGCCAGATCAGGTGCGGGAGCAGGTGGCTGTCGGTGGCGGATGCGGTCACGGTGCGGTCGCTCGGGGCGGTGGCGGGGCATGCGAAGGGGCCGATCCTCGTTCAAGGCGGCCCCGGCGGCGCTCGAAAAAAAAGTATCTCACGCGCTCCGGCGGCAAGACCTCACGAACGGGCGCGGATCCCCTTGGGATAGGGGGGCGCCACGGGGGGCGCCAGAGGGGGCCACAGTTAAGATCCGCCCCGACCATGAACACCCAACAACACCTGCTCGCCATCCTCGACGACGTCCTGAGCCTGGAAGGCCGCGCCAAGGACTTCACCGTCGACACCGCGCTGCTGGGCGCGATCCCGGAACTCGATTCCATGGCGGTCGTCAGCCTGATCACCGCGCTCGAGGAACAGTTCGGCATCGTCGTCGACGACGACGAGATCGACGGCGCCACCTTCGCCACCGTCGGCGCCCTGCTGGACTTCGTCAACGGCAAGCTGGCCGCCTGACCGGCGCCGCCAGCGTCCGCCGCGCCGCGCCCTCCGCCATGACCGCCGCGAGCACCGCCTTCTTCCTGGATGCCGGTGCGCGCGGCCAGCGCCTGTGCGTGCACACGCCCGCCGCGTCCCTCGACGGCGCGGGCGCGCCGCTGGGCCAGATCCTGCTGCTCCCCGCCTTCGCGGAGGAGATGAACAAATCCCGCCGCATGACCGCCCTGGCCGCGCGTGCCTTCGCCGCCGCCGGCCTGGAGGTGCTCACGCTGGACCTGCTCGGTTGCGGCGACAGCAGCGGCGACTTCGGCGACGCGAGCTGGGCCGACTGGCAGGACGACGCCCGGATCGCCGCCGCCTGGCTCGACGGGCGCGCCCTGCCCGGCCCCGACGGCGCCAAGCCGCCGCTGTGGCTCTGGGGCCTGCGCGCCGGCGCCCTGCTCGCGCCCGCCGCCATCGAGGCCGTCGCCGACCGGTCGGTGCGCCTGCTGCTCTGGCAGCCGGTCACCACCGGCAAGCTGCAGCTGCAGCAGTTCATGCGGCTGCGCGTCGCCGCGGACCTGATCGGCGGCCAGGCCAAGGGCGCCGTGCAGGCGATGCGCGACCAGCTCGCCCGCGGCGAGTCGGTCGAGATCGCCGGCTACCGGCTGTCCCCGGCCCTGGCCCACGGCCTGGAGGCCGCGCAACTGAAGCCGTCGCCGCGCGTCTCGCGGGTGGCCTGGCTGGAGCTCTCCACGCGCGAGGACGCCGGCCTGACCCCGGCCGCCTCGATGGCCGTCCAGGCCTGGCAGGCGCAAGGCGCCGAGGTCCGCGCCGCCGTCTGCCAGGGCCCGTCGTTCTGGGCCGCGACCGAGATCGAAGAAGCCCCGCGCCTGATCGAGGCCAGCCTCGCCGCGCTGACCGCGGGCGACGACTTCGCGACCCAACCCGCCGTGCCGCCCGAGGCCGTCGCCGCATGAGCGCCGCCCCGCGCCATCACGACAGCGTGCTGTCCATCGCCTGCGACGGGCTGGCGCTGGTCGGCCTGCTGAGCGAGCCCGCCATCGCCACCGGTGCGGCCAACGCGGCTGATCGGGCCGATGGCTCGGCCGAGGAAACACGCGATGGCGGCAAGGCCGACGCCGCATCCGGCCACATCGGCCGCGGCAGCGGGATCGGCATGCTGCTGGTCGTCGGCGGCCCGCAGTACCGCGTCGGCAGCCACCGCCAGTTCACGCTGCTGGCCCGCGCGCTGGCCGCCGACGGCGTGCCCTGCCTGCGCATCGACTACCGCGGCATGGGCGACGCCGAGGGCGACCAGCGCGGCTTCGAGCAGGTCGACGCCGACATCGCCGCGGCCCTGGACGCCTGGCAGCGCGAGCGCCCGGCGCTGCGCCGCGTCGTGATCTGGGGCCTGTGCGACGCCGCGTCGGCCGCGCTGCTGTACGTGCACCGCCGCCGCGACCCGCGCGTCGCCGGCCTGTGCCTGGCCAACCCGTGGGTGCGCACCGAGGCCAGCCTGGCGCGCACGCAGGTCAAGCACTACTACCTGGACCGGCTGCGCCAGCCCGCCTTCTGGCGCAAGCTGCTGAGCGGCCGCGTCGGCCTGTCCGCCGTGCGCGAGCTGCTGGGCAAGCTGGCGCAGAGCCGCGCGACGGCCCCGTCGTCGGCCGCGTCGACCGCCGCGCGCGCCGGGGCGGCCGGGGACACCCGCCACTACACCGAGCAGATGGCTGACGGCCTGCGCGCCTTCGGCGGCCCGGTGCTGCTGATCCTGTCCGGCGACGATTACGTCGCCAAGGAATTCCTGGACCGCTGCCGCGACGGCGGCCCGGCCTGGCACGGGTTGCTGACCCGCCCCGGGCTGCGCCGCGAAGACCTGCCCGAGGCAGACCATACCTTCTCGACCGCCGCCTGGCGCGCGCATGTGGAGCGGCTCACCGCCGGCTTCGTGCGCGACGCGTCGCCGGCCTGACGGAGCTCCCGCACCATGACGCCCATCCGACATCAACTCCGCCGCCTCGGCCGCGGCGCGCGCACCGCGCTGCTGGGCGCCTGCGCGCTGGCCACGACGCTGGCGCTGGCGCAGTCCAACGACGGCTGCGGCCCGCTCGAGAACAACTTCGGCCCCTACGACTATCGCGACTACAAGGACGCGCCGGCCAAGAACCGCGACAGCGGCGAGAGCTCGCCGCTGTTCCTGGTCGAAAGCGCCCACTTCCTGGACACCTGCGAGGCGATGGTCTACTGCGCCGCCGGCACGCCCGGCCGCGAGTTCGACTACACGCTGCGCGCCTTCCCCAACCACCACCGCGCGCTGGTGGCGATGATGCGGCTGGCCGCGCGCACCAAGACCGAGAAGGCCGTCGACGCGCGCTACACCGTCAGTTGCTACTTCAACCGCGCGATGCGCTGGCGTCCCGACGACATCGTGGTGCGGCTGATCTACGTCGTCTATCTCAACGACAACGGCCGCACCGAGCTCGCCCGCCAGCAGGTGCGCGAGGCGCAGAAGCTCAACCCCGAGAACCCGTACAGCCTCTACAACCTCGGCATGGTCGCGCTGGACGTCAACGAGGTCGACATCGCCGTCGAGTCCGCCCGCAAGGCCTATGCCGCCGGCATGGCGCAGCCGATGCTCAAGCAGCGCCTGGTCGCGATCAAGCGCTGGACCGACGCCGACGAGCAGGCCTCGCAACCGGGCGCCGCCGCCAGCGCGCCCGGAGCCCCCGCGTCCGCGCCGCCCGCCGCCACCGCGGCGTCCGCGCCCGCCCCGGCCGCCAGCCGATGAGCGCGGCCGCCCCGCGTCCCGGGTCAGGCGCCGTCAGACCGTCCGTTGCAGGAGCCCCGCCCGTGACCGCGCCGATGATCCCCGCCCCGCGTCTGCCGGTCGTCGGCTGGAACACCTTCTCGGGTCCGGCCGAGGCGGCGGTGCCGACGCTGCTCGCGCATCCGCGCCACGTGCTCACGACCAGCGGTCGCGCCGCCATCCTGCTGGCGCTGGAGTGCCTGGCCGTCGGACCGGGCGACGTGGTGCTGCTGCCCACCTATCACTGCCCGACGATGGTCACGCCGGTGAAGACGCTGGGCGCCGAGGCCGTCTTCTATCCGATCGACGAGCGCGGCGCGCCGCGCCTGGACTGGTTGTCCGCGCATGTGCCGCCCCGGACCAAGGCGCTGCTGGTGCCGCATTACTTCGGCCTGCCGCAGACCATGGACGCGGTGCGCGCCTGGTGCGACAGCCGCGGCATCGCGCTGATCGAGGACTGCGCGCACGCGATGTTCGGCCGCAGCGGCGAGCGCCCGATCGGGTCCTGGGGCGACGTCTCCATCGCCAGCCTGACCAAGTTCTTCCCGACGCCCGAGGGCGGCGTGCTGGCGCTCAACCGCGCCGACCTGTCGCTGCCGGCGCTGACGCCGGCGTCGCGGATCGAGCAGGTCAAGGCCGCCTCCGACATCCTGCACATGGGCGCGAGCCACGACCGCCTGACCGGCCTGAACGGCCTGATCCGCGGCGTCTTCGCGCTGCGCGGGCTGCTGCGCGGCGCGCCGCGCGGCCAGGCGACCCCGGTGCCCAGCCGCCACGGCGATCTGGACGAGGAGGAAGAGATCGACGCCAACATGGCGCTGATCGACCTGCCGCTGTCGCACCGGGCGCTGACGCGCGCCAGCGGCTGGATCTCGACGCGGGTGCCGCGGCGTCGCATCGTCGAATCCCGCCGCCGCAACTACGAGTTCTTCACCGCCGCCTTCGCCGGCTGCGAGGGCGTGCACGCGCTGCTGCCGGCGCTGCCGGCCGACTGCGCGCCCTACGTCTTCCCGCTGTGGGTGCGCGCGCCCGATCCCGGCTACCTGGAGATGCGCCGCCTGGGCGTGCCGGTGTCGCGCTGGGACCGCCTGTGGCCCGGCGTGCCGGCGCTGCCCGGCGACGTCGGCAAGGCGTGGTCGCACCATGTGCTGCAGCTCGCCTGCCACCAGGACTTGACCGACGCGGACCTGCGCCGCATCGTCGAGCAGGTGAAGCGGTTGTTCACCGGCCCGGCACAGCCGGCCAACTCGGCCAACCCGGCTCGCCAGGCCCACGCGGCCTGACGCCGACCCCGCCCATGAAGCGCGTCCTCATGATCTCCTTCCAGTTCCCGCCGATGGCGGGGACCAGCGGCGTGCAGCGCGCCTTGCGCTTCGCGCAGCAGTTGCCCGCGCAGGGCTGGGAGCCGAGCGTGCTGACGGCGCATCCGCGGGTTCATGAATACACCGGCGACGACCTCGTGGCCGAGATCCCCGCCGGCATGCCGGTGCGCCGCGCCTTCGCGCTGGACGCCGCCCGGCACCTGTCGATCGGGCGCCGTTATCCCGGCTTCCTGGCGCGGCCGGACCGCTGGCACAGCTGGCTGCTGGGCGCCGTGCCGGCCGGGCTGAAGCTGATCCGCGAGACGCGCCCGGACGCGCTCTGGAGCACCTACCCGATCCCGACCGCGCACCTGATCGGCTACTGGCTGTCCCGGCTCAGCGGCCTGCCCTGGGTCGCCGACTTCCGCGATCCGATGGCGCACGACGGCTACCCGGCCGATCCGGTGCTGTGGCAACGCTTCGCGGCGATCGAGCGCCGGGTGTTCTCCCGCGCGACACGGTTCACCTTCACCACCCCGGGCGCGGCGCGGCTGTACGCGCGGCGCTTCCCCGAGGCCGCCGACCGCATCCGCGTGATCGAGAACGGCTACAGCGAGGACGCCTTCCAGCAGGCCGAGCGCGCGCTGCGCGACGCCGCCCCGGCCGCGCCCGCCGGCCCGCGCGTGCTGCTGCACAGCGGCATCGTCTATCCCGACTGGCGCAGCCCGGTGCGCCTGTTCGAGGCGCTGGCCGCCGCCAAGGCCGAGGGCCGCGTCGACGCCGCGCGGCTGCGGCTGCGGCTGCGCGCCTCGGCGCACGACGACTTCCTGCGCGCGATGGCGCGGGCCCACGGCATCGAGGACCTGGTCGAGCTGGCGCCGCCGCTGCCCTATGCCGACGCGCTGGCGGAGATGCTGCGCGCCGACGGCCTGCTGCTGCTGCAGTCCAACGACTGCAACGACCAGATCCCCGCCAAGGCCTACGAGTACCTGCGCGCCCGCCGCCCGATCCTGACGCTGGCCGATCCGGCCGGCGACACCGCCCAGCTGATGCGCCGCGCCGGCCTGCCCCACCAGGCGGCGCTGGAGGACGGCCCGGGCGTGGACGCCGCCTTGCGCCGTTTCCTGGACGACCTGTTCGATGCCCGCGCCGCGTTACCCGCGCCGCAGGCCGTCGCCGCCGCCTCGCGTGAGTCCCGCACCGGCGAACTCGCCCGCGTGCTCGACGAGGTCGGCGCCCCTTCCATGCCCACCGCCGAAGCCCGCCCATGACCTGGACGCTGTACCCCCTGCCCGACGCCGCCGCCTTTGCCCCGCATGCCGCCGCGTGGGACGCGCTGCAGGCGCGTGTCGCCGGCCTGCCGTTCCTGGAGAGCGGCTTCATCGCACCGCTGCTGTCCGTCTTCGGCACCGGCCGCGAGCGCCTGGCGCTGCACGGCGACCCCAAGGCGCCGGACGCCGCGGCCATCGTCGTCAAGAGCGGCCGCGGCCAATGGGCCACCTTCCAGCCTTCGCAGCTGCCGCTGGGCGCGTGGCTGAGCGCGCCGGAAGCGCCGCTGGAGCCGCTTGCCGCCGGCCTGCTGCGCGCGCTGCCCGAGCCCGCGCTGGCGCTGGGCCTGACGCAGATCGACAGCCTGCACCACCCGCGCGCCGCGGACCAGGCGCGCTGGCGCGGCCAGGACTACATCGACACCGCCTGGGTCGACCTGGACGGCGACTTCGAGACCTATTGGGAAGCGCGCGGCAAGAACCTGCGCCAGAACCTGCGCAAGCAGCAGAAGAAGCTGGACACCGCCGGCACCGTCACCCGCATCGAATGCCTGACCCGGCCCGAGGACGTGGCCCCCGCGCTGGCGCACTACGGCCGGCTGGAGGCCAGCGGCTGGAAGGGCCAGGAAGGCACCGCGATCGCGCCGGGCCATCCGCAGTACGAGTTCTACCGGACCATGCTGGAAGCCTTCGCCCACCAGCACCGCGCCCGCATCTACCAGTACTGGTTCGACGACCAGGTCGTGTCGATGGACCTGTGCATCGAGGCCGGCGCCAAGATCGTCATCCTCAAGACGGCCTACGACGAAGCGCACAAGGCCGTGTCGCCGTCGACGCTGATGCGGCAGCTGCAGTTCCAGCAGCTGTTCGAGGCCGCGGCCGCGGGCGGCCCGATCCGCCGCATCGAGTTCTACGGCAAGGTCATGGAGTGGCACACCCGCTGGACCGCCACCGCCCGGCCGATCTATCACGCCACGCGTTACCGCTGGCGCTGGGTGCCCGCCCTCAAGCGGCTGCTGAGCGGCGACGCGCCCGTCGCCGACGGCGCGTCCGACCCCACGCCCACAGCCGCGTCCGCCGCGGCGCCCGACGCCCCCACCGAGGCCGCGCCGGCGCCCGGCGCGCGAGCGCAAGCCCAGGGAGCCCCCCAATGAGCCACATCCCCTCCGCCGCCCCGGCGCCGTCCGCCGCGCAGGTCACGTCGACGGCGCCGATCGCGCGGATAGCCGTCGTCATCCCCCACTTCCAGCGCCAGCCCGGCCTGCTGGCCAAGGCGCTGGCGTCGGCCTTCGCGCAGACGATCGCCGACCGCATCCACGTCATCGTCGTCGACGACGAGTCGCCGATCAGCGCGCAGTCCGAGGTCGACGCCCACCCCGAGTTCCCCCGCCACCAGCTCACCGTGCACCGCAAGGCCAACGGCGGCGCCGGCTCGGCGCGCAACAAGGCGCTGGACCTGGTGCCGCCCGGCACCACCCACGTCGCCTACCTGGACTCCGACGACGACTGGCGGCCGCATCACCTGGAGAACGCGCTGGCGGTGATGGGCGACCGCTTCGACGCCTACTTCGCCGACTGGTGGTCCTTCAACTACCCGGACCAGACCAACTTCGAGCGCATCGGCACGCTGGACAAGCCGCACACCGCCGTCAGCACGCAGCCGCCCGGCTTCGACCTGGGCGTGTCGCCGCTGGAGCACATCCTGAGCGACGGCGGCGGCGTGATCCAGACCTCCACCGTCGTCTACCGCTTCGACCGCTTCCCGCAGTTGCGCTTCCGCGAGGAGTTCTTCAACGGCCAGGACTTCTTCTTCTGGATGGACCTGGGCGCCGGCGGCGCGACCTTCTGCTTCTCCACCGCGGTGGACTGCAACAACGGCGAAGGCATCAACATCTACCAGGGCGCCGGCTGGGGCACGGAGCGCTCGCTGAACCGGCTGCGCAACGAGCTGTTCGTGTGGACCTCGGTGCCGCGTTTCTACCGGCTCACCGACACGCAGCACCGCAACAACCAGCGCACCATCCGCAACCTGCAGCAGGACGTGGTGCGCGACCTGCTGCACCGCGTGCGCCACGGCAAGTCGATCAACATGAAGCTGGTGAAGGACATCCTGCGCTTCGATCCGACCGTCGTGTTCTTCGCGGCGTCGGTGCCGTTCCGGGTGCTGGGCGAGAAGCTCTTCCGCCGCTCCGGGAGCGCCCCCGCATGAACGCCACCCGCGGGAGCCGCGCGTGAACGCCAAGGTCCGGGGCGCCCTCGTCTGGTCCTTCGCGGAGCGCTACGCGAGCCTGCTGGTCAACATCGGCTCCACGATGGCGCTGGCGCGCCTGCTGACGCCGCAGGAGATCGGCATCTACTCGGTCTGCGCCGCGTTCGTCACCATCGCCACGGTGCTGCGCGACTTCGGCATCAGCGAGTACCTGATCCAGGAGAAGGAGCTCACCGAGGACAAGATGCGCGCCGCCTATGCCGGCGCGATCGCGATCGGCTGGTCGGTCGGCCTGGTGGCGATGCTGGCCCGCCATCCGCTGGCGGTCTACCTGAAGGAGCCGGCGGTGATCGAGGTCATCGGCATCCTGGCGCTGAACTTCGCCATCCTGCCCTTCGCGTCGCCGGCCTTCGCGCTGCTGAACCGGAACATGGAGTTCCGCAAGATCTTCATCATCCAGTTCTCGTCGTCGATGGTGCATGCCTGCACCGGCGTGCTGCTGGCGATGCACGGCTACGGCTTCCGCAGCCTGGCCTGGGCCAGCGTGGCCAACACCACCTTCCAGGCGCTGCTGCTGCTGATCATGCGTCCGCCGGGCACGCTGCTGCTGCCGGGGGTGAAGGGGCTCAAGCATGTCTTCGGCTACGGCTCGTTCTTCGTCACCAGCCGGCTGATCGAGACCTTCACGCGCAACGCCCATGAGTTCATCATCGCGCGCCAGTTCGGCCTGACCTCGGTCGGCCTGTTCAGCCGCGCGCTGGGCCTGCTGGAGATGTTCTACACGAACGTCACCTCGGCGGTGCTGCGCGTGGCCACGCCGGCCTTCGCCAACCACCACCGCCAAGGCGGCGACCTGCCCGCGCTGTATGCGCAGGGCACGGCGATGATGACCGCGATCGCCTGGCCGTTCTTCGGCTTCGTGGCGCTGATGGCGGGGGACATCATCCGCGTGCTGTTCGGTCCGCAATGGGACGAGGCCGCGCCAATCTGCACGCTGCTGGCGCTGGCGATCATGCCGACCTACCTGTACAGCCTGGGGCCCAACATCCTGGGCGCCACCGGCAACGTGTCCAAGCGGCTGCGCATCACGCTGCTGTACAGCCCCGTGCATCTGGTGGTGCTGCTGATCGCGTCGCGCATCAGCCTGCCGGTGCTGGCGGCGTCGTGGGTGGTGAGCCACCTGGTGGCGCTGGCGCTCTACGTCTATTACCTGCGCACGCTGCTGAACACGACGGTGCGCACGCTGCTCGGCCCCAGCCTGCGCAGCGCGCTGGTGGCCGCCGGCTCGATCGCGGCGCAGGCGGTGGTGGCGCAGACCTCGCACCATTACCAGCTGCCGCTGCTGATCGGCCTGCTGCTGACCGGCGCCGCCGGCCTGGCCGGGCTGCTGGTGACGGCCCAGGCGCTGCATCATCCGCTCGCGCACGAGGTGATGCGCGCCCTGCAACATGTCCGCAAGCGGGCCCTGCCATGACGCACCCTGCCACGCCCCCCGTCCTGCCGCCCTCCCTGCCCGACGTCGCCTGCGTGATCGTCAGCTTCAACGGCGCCCCGTGGATGGCCGACTGCCTGCGCGCGCTGCGCGCCAGCACCGTGCCGCTGCGCGTGATCGTCGTCGACAACGCTTCCGGGGACGACACCCGCGACATCGTCGGCCGCTTCCCCGAGGCGACGCTGCTGCCGCAGGCGGAGAACCTCGGCTTCGGCCGTGCCAACAACATCGGCATCGCGCGCGCGCTGGCCGACGGCGCACAGCAGGTCTTCATCCTGAACCAGGATACGGTGCTCGCGCCCGACGCGATCGAGCACCTGCGGCGCGAAGCCGCGGCCGACGCCAGCCTGGGCATCCTGTGCCCGCTGCAACTGGACGGCGACGGCGGCGCGATGGACCCGACCTTCCTGCGCTACTACGCCGCGCCGCATGCCACGGCCTACCTGACCGACGCGGTCATGGGCCGCCCGCTCGCCGGCCACTACCGCGCGCACTCGCTGCCGGCGGCGGCGTGGCTTCTGACGCGCGAGTTCCTGGAGCAGGTCGGCGGCTTCGACCCGCTGTTCTTCCTCTATTGCGAGGACGACGACCTCTGCGCCCGCGCGCGCCATCACGGCTTCGGCATCGCGCTGGTGCCGACGGCCACCTTCCGCCATCTGCGCGGCTTCCATGTGCCGGCCTCGTCGGAGCCCACCGGCAAGCGCTTCAGGAAGCGCCGCTCGCGGCTGCGCTCCATCGTCGTCAACGAGATCAAGAAGCCGGAAGGCCGCTTCGGCCGCAACGTCTGGTACGCGCTGGCGTCGCAGACGTTGCAGGGCGCGATGCAGCTGTTCGTCTACTTCAACTGGCTGGAGGCCGTCGCCGGCTGGGCGGCCGTGCTGCGCGTGCTGCCCGAGGTGCCGCGCATCCGCCGCCACCGCGACGCCTGCCTCACGCGCGGCCCGCATTGGCTGGACCTGCCGGCGACGGCGCCCTTGCCTGCCACCGCCTCCTCGCCTGCCACCGCGCCCCGCGCCTCGACCGATCCCGCCGATCCTTCGTCCGCTTCCCCGACCCGGCCCGTACAACAATGACAAGCACCGCCCCCTTCCTGTCGACCGGCCAGCCGAGCCTGCCCGGACTCCCCGCCGACGCCGCCCCGGCCCAGCGCGACGCGGCCTGGCGGCAACTGCTGTCGCAACCCGATCCTGCCCAGGGCCTGGCCAAGGTCGGCGGGCGTTTCTCGGTGGCTTGCCGGCTGCCGGACGGCCGCACGGTGCTGGCGACGGACCGCTTCGGCATCGAGCCGCTGTGCTACCGCATCGTCGGCCACGAGCTGCATTTCGCGACGCGGGCGGACGACCTGGCCGGCGACGAGGTCGACCTCGATCCGCAAGCGCTGTTCGACTATCTCTACTTCCACGTGATCCCGTCGCCGCGGACGGTGTTCCGCAACATCTTCCGGCTGCCGCCGGGACACGTGGCGATCTTCGAGCGCGGCGAGCTGCGCGTCACGCCCTACTGGACGCCGACCTTCCGCGCCGACGCGGCGCCCCGGCTCGACGACCTGAAGGACGAGTTCAAGCAGATCCTGGAGCGCTCCGTGCAGCGCGCGATGCACGCGCCGGACGCCGCCTGCTTCCTGAGCGGCGGCACCGACAGCTCGACGGTCGCCGGCATGCTGAGCCGGGTCGCGGGCCGGCCGGTGGACACGTACTCGATCGGCTTCGAGGCCGAGGGGTACGACGAGATGGCCTTCGCGCGCATCGCGGCCAAGCATTTCGGCTGCCGGCATCACGAGTACTACGTGACGCCCAAGGACCTGGTCGACGGCATCGCGCAGGTGGCGTCGCACTACGACCAGCCCTTCGGCAACAGCTCGGCGCTGCCGGCCTATTACTGCGCGCGCCGCGCCCACAACGACGGCGTGCGCCACCTGCTGGCCGGCGACGGCGGGGACGAGCTCTTCGGTGGCAACACGCGATATGCCAAGCAGACGGTGTTCTCCTGGTACGACCGCGTGCCGGGCCCGCTGCGGGAGCACCTGCTGCGCCCGGTCTTCGAATCCCCGATCGGCAAGCTGCCGCTGCTGAAGAAGGGCGCGAGCTACATCGACCAGGCCCGCGTGCCCATGCCCGACCGGCTGCAGAGCTACAACCTGCTGACGCGGCTGGGCATGAACGACGTGCTGGAGCAGGAGTTCCTGCGCCGCGTCGATCCGCTCGGCCCGCAGAAGCAGCAGCGCCAGGTGTGGAGCGCGGCCAAGACCGGCACGCTGGTGGACCGCATGCTCGCCTTCGACTGGCGCTACACGCTGGCCGACACCGACCTGCCCAAGGTCGTCGGCACGACCGGGCTGGCCGGCACGACGGTCGGCTTCCCGATGCTGGACGACGAGCTGCTGGCGTTCTCCGAGCGGCTGCCGGCGAGCTACAAGCTGCGCGGGCTGAAACTGCGCTGGTTCTTCAAGGAGGCGCTGCGCGGCTTCCTGCCGGACGAGATCATCGTCAAGAAGAAGCAGGGCTTCGGCCTGCCCTTCGGCGTCTGGGCCACGCGCGACGAAGGCCTGCGGGCGCTGGCGACGGACTCGCTGGGCAGCCTCGCCACGCGCGGCATCGTCAAGCCGGCATTCATCCAGAGCCTGCTCAAGGAGCGGCTGCCGGAGCACCCCGGGTACTACGGGGAGATGGTGTGGATCCTCATGATGATGGAGCAGTGGCTGAGGAGCCGGCGGCCGAATTACCGGATCTGACGCGGCCGGCTCACCAGAGGAGCCGCGGCCGTGCCCGGCCGGGCGCCGTGCCCGGCGCGGGCAGTTCGTCCATGCCCACGCAGAAATCAGGTCCCGGGTGATCCGCGACGCGAGGTCTCGTCGTTGAAAGATGCGGCTGACATCCGCGGTTTCGGGCGCGGAGCGCTGGATCAGGCGCAGGATCGAAACGGTGGGTTTGCGGCATGTGGGTCCTTCACCTCAAGGCCGCGAACGCTTGGATCGCCGGACTCTGAACGACCGGCGGCATGGCGAGTTCCAGATCGACCAACCAGTCGGCGAACTGGCTCTCCTCCAGAACATGGGGCCCGTCGCCGCACCACACCAGTCTGGCGTCGCACAGCCGGGCGAGCGACGCGCGCACCGCCGTCGCGGAGACGTCGCGCACCGGCGCCGCGGGCATCGCCGCCAGCATTGCCGACAACCGCCGTTCCGCAGGTGGAAAGAATGGCGAGAACCGCGCCCCGTCCTCGGCCATCAAACGCAGCACCGCCTGATCCAGTGGGTCCAGCAGAAGGACACGCACCTCGAGCTTGTGCTTCTCGGCCTCGATCGCGGCCTGGGCCGCATGGAGCAACGCCCGCTCCTGTGCCGGACCGGGCAGAGGGGCCATCGCGGCGGTCTCTCGACAGCAGACGCGAAAGACCTCGGGACGGCGAAGACAAAGGTCGAAGGCCTCGGCCATCGCGGCAAGCCCGGGCCGGAAGGCGGGGCCGTGCGAGGTCCGTTCCCATGCCAGGAAATCCTCGCCTCCCAAGGTGGGCATCACCTCCAGCGGCGCGCAATAGAACGCCTGATGCTTGTCGCTGACCAGGCGCTCGATCTTCTCCTTGTGCGAGCCCGTGGCCAGCAGCCGGAACAGGATGCGGTCCCTCCCATTCAATTGGTCGCGGGCGGACTTGAGCATGTACAGAACGTGGCGTCCGTACGCGGTCGTCTGCGTTTGCTGCGCCTCGTCGATGATCAACACGACCGTTCTGCGCGACAGGTCCGACAGCCGCTCCAGCGACTGCTTCAACGAGGGTGGCCGCTCCTCGTCGGTCTTCGTCAGGTCCAGCTCCAGGCCCGGGATGCGAAGACGGGACAGGCTCAGCCGACGCATCGTCTTCGCGACAAGGCGCTCCTGTGTCTTCACCGCCTCCCGCACCAGTCCCACGATGACCGCCCCCGGGTCCTCGTCCCCCCGCTCCCAGAGATCGACGTACAAGATCAGGGCCTGATGCTCGCGCTCCAGCGTCGGGCAGAGGTCGTTCTTGACGAAGGTGCTCTTCCCGGTACGTCGAGGCCCGGTCAGGAACATGCCGGACGCGTGCGATCGGGACAGTAGATCGGCCGCCATCCGGCTTGCCAGATGAGGCCTGTGAAAGATTTCGCTCGGCTCCCGGGAGCGCATGCGTCGGTCGGGCTCCGAGGAGGAGCGGATTCGGTCGAGGATCTTGCGGACAACTTGCAGCATGGAACACCTCCAGGCCACGAATTCTCGAACCGCCCTCCTCTTCACACACCGCTCGAAGCACGTTTGGCGGGGTCAGTTCTTGCGCTTTCGCAAGGTTTTGACGGACCCGTTCGCGAGCCGTTTTTCACCCGACACCATCGAGGTTCTCTCCCGAAAACCTCTTCTCCGATCGGCGAACGAAATGCCGGTCAGACCACCGCCGCCGGCCCGCCCATCCGCGCGTTGCGCATCATCCGCGCGGCAAACATCGTGATCGAGTCGCCCCATGGGGTGTAGCGCGGCAACTGGAACGGATCGGCCCCAGCCACCGCCACGCCGGCCGAGGTGCTCACCGCCGCCTCGAAGCCGAGCTCGCGCAGCATCGCCGCATGGCCGGCGTCGTAGTCGCGCACGGGGCGGCCGTTCGGATACGCGAAGCTGCGGACCGGGCGGCCCAGCAGCGCTTGCAGGTGGTCCCGGCCTCGCGCGACCTGCTCGCGCGCGCCGTCCGGCGTGAGCGTCGTCAGCACCGTGTGGTTGACGGTGTGGCCGCCGATCTCGTGGCCGGCGTCGGCAAGCTGCCGCAGCTGCGCGTCGGTCAGCATCAGGTCGTCCGGCATCGCGCCGACCGGCCGCGCCGCCAGCATCCGCCGCACCTGCGCGTCACGCTCGTCCGGCGCCAGGTACTTCAGCTGCACCTGCAGCGCGGTGATGGCCTTCAGGCGCTCGTCCACCGTGCCCACCGGGTGCGTGCCCATGCCGACCGACGTCAGGTCCAGCACCGGGCCCGGCACCAGCCGCACGAATTCGATGACGGTGTCGCTGAACATGCGGCCGCCGTTGAGGTAGCCGGTCGCCACGAACACCGTCGCGCGCGCGCCATGCCGCGCCAGGATCGGATGGGCGACCGTCCAGTTGTCCGCGTAGCCGTCGTCGAAGGTGATGCACGCGGCGCGGCGCGGCAAGCGGCGCTCGCGCAGCGCGGCGGCGGCGTCGCTGACCGTCAGCAGCTCGAAGTGCTTCGACAGGAACGACAACTGGGCCTCGAACAGCGCCGCGTCGATCTCGCCCGGCCGCAGCGCGTCCGGCGCCGGCAGCACGCGGTGATAGATCAGGATGCTCAGCGCGGGCTCGCCGCGCGGCCATCCGAGCAGGCTCAGCGAGGCCAGCATCACGCGCGCTCCCAGTACGGCGAGTGCACGTCCCGCGGCGCCTGCCCCGACGCGATGGCGACCTTCTTGCGATCGTCCATCTCCTTGGCCACGACGCGGTCCACGACCACGACGATCAGCACCAGGTAATACGGCAGGTCGAAATACACCAGACTCAGGAACGCCCCGCCGGTCGCGTAGCCGATCAGGCCGACCTGGCACATCGCCGCGAGGTCGCGCGCCCATTGCAGCTCGGCCACGCCCTTGCTGCGCTGGATCGCCGCGCTGGCCCGTCGCCAGGTCAACACGAAGATGCCGACGAAGATGATCAGCCCGGCGAAGCCGTGCTCGCCCAGTGCCTGGAAGTAGATGCTGTGCGCCGTCAGCGGCACCGACGGATCGGGCGCGTACTTGGCGAACGCCGCCGGCCCGGCCACGGTGAAGCCGCCGCCGAACGGGAACAGGTCCAGCGCCATCCGCCACGCCGTCTGCCACGCGTTGATGCGGCCGAGGGCGGACGCGTCCTGGTCGTAGGTCTTGATGGTGCTCATGCGCTCGGACCAGCTGTCCGGCATGAACACGAAGATCAGCGGCAGCGCCACCAGCACCACCAGCGCCAGCGGCAGCTTGTTGCGGCTCTTCATCCACATGAAGAAAGACATCGCCATGATCGCCAGGAAGGCCCCGCGCGATTGCGAGCCCACCGCCGAGGCCATGCACAGCAGCATCGCCGCGCTGGCCAGATGGCGCTGCCACTTCTTCGTCGCCTGCAGTTGCAGGTAGCGGATCAGCGGCACCGTCATGATGGTGGCCAGCGCCAGGGAGTTGTTGTCCTCGATGAACGAGCCCTCCGGCCCCCACACGCGCGCGGCGCCGCCGGTCAGCACGGTGAACACGCCGCCCTTGATGCCGTAATAGGCGATCGACACCACCAGCACCATCACCAGCCAGTCCAGGTCGCGCCGGCGCTTGATGACCAGCAGCGACACCAGCACCATCAGCAGCACCTTGAAGGCGCGCGACCAGAAGTTGAATTCCTTGTCCGGATAGAACGAGAACAGCAGCGGGGAGACCCCGATCCACAGGATCCAGATCGACAGCAGGATCGTCACCCCGTTGACCGGGAACCTGACCAGCTTGTCGCGGTGCAGCAGCAGGCTGAGGAACAGCGCCAGCGCGATGATCATCGACCACGGCGCGTCGTGCGCGAAGCCGTAGGCCAGCCGGTGCGGGTTCATCACCCCCATCCAGACCCAGCCCAGCACGCCCCACACCGGGTCCTTGAAGGTCTGGTAGATCAGGGCCAGGAACAGCCCGAGGATGACGAGGTCACGCATGGCGCAGCTCCGGCGACCGCCGCGCGGCCAGGATGCGGTGGAACAGGTCCAGCTGGCCTTGCGTCGTCGCGTCCCAGCTGAACTGCTCGGCATATCGGCGCGTGGCGGCGCGGTCGCGCGGCGCGGCGCGCAGCCGGCGCACGGCCTCGGCCACGCCGGCCGCGGTGCGCTCGGGCATCAGCTCGCCGGCCTCGGGGCTGGCCACCACCTCCGGCGTGCCCCAGACGTTCGACGCGGCCACCGGCGTGCCGCAGGCCATCGCCTCCAGCAGCACGTTGGCCCAGCCCTCGCGGCTGGAGGCCAGCACCAGCGCGTCGCAGCCGGTGTAGACCTCGCGCAGCCGTGCCTGCGGCAACGCGCCCAGGAAGCGCACCCGCGCGCCCACGCCCAGCGACCCGGCCAGGCGGCGCAGGGCGCCCTCCTCCGGGCCCGCGCCGGCGATCAGCAGGTCCACGTCCGGCAGCTCGGCCAACGCGCCGATGACCAGTTCGTGGCCCTTGCGCTCGATCAGGTGGCCAACGGACGCCAGCGTGAAGCGCCCCGGCGCCAGGTTCAACGCGGCGCGGGCCTCGTCGCGGCCCGACGGGTTGAACAGCGCCAGGTCCACGCCGTTGCGCAGCGCGGTCACCTTGGACGCGTCGGCGCCCAGGCCGACCAGCTCGTCCTTGAGCGCCTCGCAGACGGTGATCATCGCGTCGGCCTGCGCCGCGGCGCGCAGGATCAGCTTGCGCGGGAAGGCATGCTGCGGGATCAGGTTGATGTCGGTGCCGCGCGCGGTGATCACCAGCGGCTTGTTCAGCGCGCGCGCCACGATCGCCGCGGCCACGCCGTCGGGATAGAAGTAGTGCGCGTCGATCAGGTCGAAGTCGTAGCCCTCGCGCTGCAGCTGGCGCGCCGCGCGCAGCGCGGTCCAGGCCAGCGTGTACGGCGCGCTGCTCATGCCGACCTTGGGCAGGCGGACGAAACGCGGATGCGTCACCGACAGCCCGTTGCGCGATTCCTTCGCGGGCGTGGCGGCGAACTTGCCGTACTCGCCGTAGCGCTCGCCCTTCAGCGGGAACCACGGCACCGGCGCGATCACGCGCGACTGCGCCTGGCCCGAGGCGATCAGGTGCCGCAGCCGGGTCTCCACGAAGATGCCGTGACTGGGTATCACCGAGCTCGGGTACAGCGTCGAGAAGGTCAGCAGCTTCAACATCGCTCAGGCCTTCACGTCCTTGGCGCCGTCCGCATTCGTCGGGTTCGTCGCATTCATCGGGCCTGTCGGGCTCATGACCTGCGTCGCAGGCGTCGCCGGGCCCGGGCCGGCCTCCGCCCCCCCTGCGCGCAGCGACTGGCCCAGCGCCACGACGCGCTGCGCGTTGCCCAGCCAGGTCAGGTGCAGCCTCCCGATGGTCGCGTGCGCGCCCTCGCCCAGCCGACGGCGCAGCGCGGCGTCGGACGCCAGCCGCGCCAGCAGCGTTTCCAGCGCGCCGGCCTCGGCCGGATCGAAGAGCAACGCGTTGACGTCGTCGTCCAGCACTTCCTCGATGTTGGGCTGGCGCGGCGCGACGATGGCCTTGCCCAGCGCGAGGTACTCGAACAGCTTCAGCGGCGACGCGTAGGCCACCACCGCCGGTTGCAGCGCGATGTCGAAGGCGGCCACATGGCGCGGCACCTCGTCGCGCGAGATCACGCCGGTGAAGCGCACCCGCTCGCCCAGCCGCAGCGCCAGCGCCAGACGCTCCAGGTCCTCGCGCGCAGGGCCGTCGCCGACCACCAGCAGGCGCGCGTTGCCCGGCGCCGCGTCGGTCGCCATCCAGCGGATGACGCGGTCCATGCCATGCCAGTCGCGCACAAAACCGGTGAAGCCCAGCACCAGCGCGCCATCCCAGCCGAGCGCCTGTTTGGCGTCCTCGGGCGACGGGGCGGCGTCGAAGTGTTCCTCGTTGATGCCGTTGGGAATCACCACCAGCCGCTGCGGCGGCACGCCGCGCGCGGCGACCATCGCGCCCAGCACCTTCGTCACCGGCAGCACGGCATCGGCGCCGCGCCAGACCACGCCCTCGGCCCAACGGGCCAGTCGCGGCAGCGCCAGGCCGCCGAACTTGTCGCGCTCGTCCGCCAGCGGCGCGTTGACCTCCAGCAGCAGCGGCAGGCCCAGGCGCTTCTTCAGCATCAGGCCCGAGAGCAGGTAGAGGTTGTAGCGCTCGTAGATCAGGTCGGGCTGGAAGACCTTCGCCGCGGCGGCCAGGCGCCGGTAGGCCACCAGCGAGTACGCCAGCTCCAGCAGCTCGTAGACCCACTTGGGCAGCCGCGCGCGCAGGCGATGCACCCAGCCGGCGTCGTCGCCCATGCGGGCCTTGTCCTCGGGGGCGGACTCGCCGCCCGGCGCCACGACATGCACCTCGTGACCGAGCGCGCGCAGCGAGCCGATCATCTCCTCGATGTGGACCGCCTGGCCGTCCTTGGACGCGGTGCGATGGTGATACAGGATCTTCATGCGGGGGATCTGCTTCCTGGCGCGAGCCGGTTCAGGCGGCTTCGCGCAGCGACGCGGCGCCCATCACGTTGCGCAGGAACGCGTCGTACATCAGCAGCGTCCACAGCGGCGTGCTGTGATCGCGGCTGCCGTTCTCGTGCTGCTCGACCATCTGGCCGACGGCCTTGAGGTCGAACAGGCCCGAGTCCGCCAGCGGACCGCCCAGCAACGCGCCGCGCACGCGCTGGCGCAGCGGGCCGCGGAACCAGCGCGACAGCGGCACCGCGAAACCCATCTTCGGCCGGTACAGCACGTCGCTCGGGAGGTGCGGCTCCAGCGTCTTCTTGAACAGGTACTTGCCCTCGCCGCCGCGCAGCTTCAGGTGGGACGGCAAGGTCGCCAGCCACTCGACCAGCGGGTGGTCCATCAACGGCTCGCGCACCTCCAGCGAATGCGCCATCGACGCGCGATCGACCTTGGTGTTGATGTCGCCGACCAGGTAGGTGTGCGTGTCGATGTACTGGATCATCGCCAGCGGATCGTCGGTGCCCGCGCGCTCGGCGTGGTGCAGGAACACCTCGCGGGCGTTGTAGCCGCCCAGCTCCGACTTGAAGCGCGCGCTGTACAGCGGCATGCGCTCGGCGTCGCGGATCACGGACATGGTGTGGAAGTAGGCCTCGACCGAGTTGCGGGCCAGGGCCTGGAAGGTCGTCTTGGCGCGCAGCACGCGCGGCGCCCAGTCGGCCTTCGGATAGATCCGGCCCAGTGTGCCGAACAGCGGCTTGCGCAGGCCCAGCGGCAGGCTGGCGCGCATGCGCTCTTCCATCATGTGCAGCTTGTAGCGGCGGTAGCCGCCGAAGCTCTCGTCGCCGCCGTCGCCCGACAGCGCCACCGTCACGTGCTTGCGCGCCAGCTGGCAGACCCGGTAGGTCGGGATCGCGGAGCTGTCGGCATAGGGCTCGTCATAGAGCCGCGCCAGCGTGTCGATCAGGTCGAAGTCGTCGCTCTGCACGGTCTCGACGTGGTGGTCGGTCTTGTAGCGGTCCGCGACCATCTGCGCGAACTCGGACTCGTTGTACTGCGGGTCATCGAACGCGATCGAGCAGGTCTTCACCGGCCCGCTGCTCTCGCCCGCCATCATCGCCACCACCGCGCTCGAATCGACACCGCCCGACAGGAAGGCGCCCAGCGGCACTTCCGCGATCATGCGCAGCTTGACCGACTCGCGCAGGCGGCGCGTCAGTTCCTCCCGGGCCTCGACCTCGTCGATCTTGCTGTCGACGCTGAAGTCGACGTCCCAGTAGCGACGCGGCTGGCCGACCGGCTCGCCGCGGCGGATCAGCAGCGTGTGCCCCTGCGGCAGCTTGAGCGCCTGGCGGAACACGGTGCGCGGCTCGGCGACGTAGCCCAGCGCGAAGTACTGCTCGACCGCCTGCGGATCGATCTCGCGACGCAGTTGCGGATGCGCCAGCAGCGCCTTCAGCTCGGAGCCGAAGACCAGCGCGCCGTCATCCAGCACCGCGTAGAACATCGGCTTGACGCCGAGCCGGTCACGCGCAAGGAACAGCGCGTTGCGGTGGCGATCCCAGAGCGCGAAGGCGAACATGCCGCGCAGGTGCTGCACACAGTCCTCGCCCCAGGCGGACCAGGCGTGCACGATGACCTCGGTGTCGCTCTTGGTGCGGAACTGGTAACCCAGCGCCTGCAGCTCGCTCATCAGCGCCTGGTAGTTGTAGATCTCGCCGTTGAAGACGATGCCCACCGACTGGTCCGCGTTGAACAGCGGCTGCTGGCCGGTGGCGATGTCGATGATGGACAGCCGGCGGTGGCCCAGGGCCAGGCCCGGCTCCAGGTGGATCGAGCCCTCATCCGGGCCGCGGTGGTGCAGCGAGTCGTTGATGCGATGCATCAAGCCGCCGTCGAAGTCGCGACGACCCCGGGTGTCGAAGATTCCGCTGATTCCGCACATGGTCGTTCCCGTTCAATCCGTGGTGGCGGCGCCGGCATCATGCCCGCGCAGCGTGTCATACAGGCCTTGGTAGCGGGCGACCATGGCCCGCATGCTGAAGTCCGCCTCGACGCGTCGGCGGCCGGCCTCGCCCATCGCGGCGGCCTCGGCCGGGTCGCGCGCCAGCCGCAGCAGCGCGGCGGCCATCGCCTCGGGCCGCGCCGCCGGCACCAGCAGGCCGCTGCGGCCGGCGGTGACCAGGTCCCCGTTGCCGCCGACCTCGGTCGCCACCACCGGCAGGCCGCTGGCCATCGCCTCGAGGATGGTGTTGGAGATGCCCTCCGCCAGCGACGGCAGCGCGAAGACGTGCAGCCCGCGCATCACCGCCGGCACGTCGGTGCGCTCGCCCGGCAGCCAGGCCAGGTCGGCCACGCCGGCGGCTTCGAGCAGCGCCTGGCACTGCGCGCGCAGCGGGCCGTCGCCGATCATCACCAGGCGCGCCCGCGCGCGCAGCTCCGGCGCCTGCGTCAGCAGCTCGACGAAGGCACGCGCCAGCATCGTCTGATCCTTGACCGCCTGCATGCGCCCGACGGTGCCGATCAGCCAGTGCGCGGCCGGATCGAAGGGGCAGCCCGGGATGGGCTCCACGCCGTGGCGCTGGAAGCGCGACGTGTCCACGCCGTTGACGAACTGGCTGACCCGCCCCGCCGGCACGCCGACGGGACCGGTCAGGTAGTCGCCCAGGTCCCGCGACAGCGCGATGTAATGGGACACGAAGGGCTTGTAGAAGCGACGCACGCGCTGGTAGGCGCGGTTGCGGCCGTCCAGGTCGCCGACATCGCGGCCGTGCTCGCCGTGGATGCGCACCGGCACGCGCGCGGCCCACGCCGGCAACTGCACCTCCAGCGCGGCCAGGTTGCGGCTGTGGACGACGGCCGGCCGCAGCTCGCGGAACAGCCGGTACAGCTTGGGATAGAGCCAGAAGCCCTGCCCCGGCGGCTTGTGCAGCGCGAAGCACTCGACGTCGTCACGCTGCAGGCGCTTGCGGAAATCGGTGACCTCGGTCAGCGCGACGATCGCATGGCGGTACTCGCGCGCCGGCATGTGGTTGATCAGGTTCACCACGCCGTTCTCGAGACCGCCGGTGTCGAAGCGGTACATCACGTGCAGCACCAGCGGGCGGGGGTCGACGCTCCGCGCGGCGCGATTGACGCTCAGGCCGGCGCTCATCGGGCCGCCTCCGCGCCGCCCTGGCGGCCGGCGTCGCGCACGCGGCGCAGTTCCGCGTCGATGGCGTCCCAGTGCTGGCTCAGGAAGGCGCCGAGCCGCTGCGACGCGCCGTCGTCCTGCGTCGTGTAGACGAGCACCAGCGCGGCGTCGTCGCCCTTGCCCTGCATGCGCTGCAAGGCGCCCCAGACGCGGGCGCGCCAGTCGCTGGTCATCGGCTGGCCGTTGATCCAGTAGACATGCCAGACCAGCATGCGCGGCGCGGTGATCGCATCGAGCGAAGAGGCGCGCACCTGCGTCGTCAGCGCGGCGACCGAGCCGCCGCCCGTGGGCGTGAAATCGGCGACGCCGCGGCCGGTCACGGCCCAGTGCTTGTCCTCGGGCGACACGACGGCGTTGCTGGAGCTGACCAGCTTGCGCTCGTAGTCCTGATCGCGGAAGTACTGCAGGTGCAGGCCGACGAGGGGTTGCGGCGTCGCGGAGACCGACGGCGCCGGGGATGCCGACGCGGCCTGCGCGGACGCCGCCGCCCGCAGGAAATGCTGGTGCAGCGCGACGTTGGCGCCCTCGAAGTCTGGCGTCCAGGCGTCGGACGGCACGGGTCGGTCCTGCCAGCCGGCGCCGGCCGCGATCGCGGGCAGGTCGGCCAGCGGCACGGCGTGGTTCTGGCGCAGCCACAGGCCAGCCGCCTGCGGCAACACCACCGCCAGCGCGACGGCGGCGATCGCCGGCCAGCCGGCCGATGCGCGCGGCGCCGCGACCGGGGTCGGCGGCACCAGCGGCAGGTCCGGCTGCGCCCAGCGCGCGCCGATCATGAACATCGCCAGCATCACGACGCCGAAGAACACCCAGCCGTAGATCAGGTGGTCCACGCCCACCGCGAGCGTATTGCCCGACAGGTGGCCGATCATCACGATCAGGTAGGCGCGTGCCCAGTTGGCCGCCAGCGGCAGCGCCAGCGCGAAGGCGATGAAGGCCAGGCGGCGGCGCGTCGAGTGATAGCTGAGGTAGGCGTAGAGCGTGCCCACCATGCCCGAGGCGATCAGGTAGCGCACGCCGGAGCAGGCTTCCACGACCGACCACTGGCCGCTCGGGATGATGAACTGCAGCCCCTCCTGGTAGACCGGGATGCCGCTCATGCGCAGCGCGATGACGGTGAACTTCGCTGTCCAATCCATCAGCTGCGGCAGCAGGAATTCGCCCACCGGCACGCAGAAGAACAGGAAGCCGAGCGGGAATGCCATCTCGCGCGCGACCGCCCAGCCCAGCACCGCCGGCACCAGCAGCACCAGCATCGCGACCAGCGCGAACTGCGTCGCCGCGTTGATCGCGGCGAAGTCGGCGAACAGCCAGACCGCGCCCAGCGCCACGATGGGCAGCGCCAGCCACGGCACCGGCCGCGGCGTCAGCGGCGCGACCATCGCGCGACGCCGCCAGGCCAGCCAGATCACGATCGGCGGCACCAGGAAGGCGTGGGTGAAGGTGCCGGAGCGCCACCAGATCGTCACCATGCCCAGCGCCGTGTGGCGATAGAGCACCAGCAGCGCGACGACCAGCAGCACCAGCACCGCCAGCGGACGACGCCAGGCCTGGGGAATGCCGCGATCCTGGATCGCGGAGGGGGTCGTCGCGCTCATGCGGGCTGCTCCTGCGGCAGGTAGCCGTCGAGCTTGGAGAGATGGGCCTGCCAGCTGAACTGCCGCAGCACCCGCTCACGCGCCTGCTGGCCGATGGCCTGGGCGCGGGCCGGCGCGCTCAGCAGCGCGTGCAGCAGTTCGAGATAGTCCCCGGCGCTGTCGGCCGCGAGCAGGTCCTGGCCGGCCAGCACGCCGTCGGCGCCGAGCGCCTCGACGCAGCTGCGCGCCGCGACCACCGGTCGGCCGACCGCCATCGCCTCCAGGATCTTGTTCTGCACGCCGCGCGCCAGCCGCAGCGGCGCCACGACGGCGGCCGCGTGCTGCAGGTAGGGCCGCACGTCGGGCACGGTGCCGGTGACGCGGATCGCGTCGCCGGCCAGCGCCAGCACGGCCGGCGTCGGCGCGCGGCCGACGATGGTGAAACGCAGCGTCGGCCAGCGCTGGCGCAACTGCGGCAGCACCTCGGCGGCGAACCACTGCACCGCGTCGACGTTGGGCCAGTAGTCCATCGCGCCGGTGAAGACCAGCGGCAGCTCGTCGGCGTCGAAGGGGCTGGCCTGCTGCGGCAGCGGCGCGAAGTAGCCGCTGTCGACGCCGTTGCCCAGCGCCTCGATCGGCGCGTCGGTGGCGGACAGGCGCTGGAACAGCGCCTTCTCGCCCTCGGTGACGAAGAACGAGCAGCGCGCGCGCTCGGCGACGCCGCGCTCGTAGGCCAGCAGCTCGCGCCCCTCGCGGCGGTACAGCCACGACATCGGCCAGCGCCGCGCCTTGGCGTAGTCGGTCCACTTGGCGGAGTCGACGTCGACGAAGTCCACCAGCATCGGCAGCGGTCCGGCGACGGCGCGCAACTGCTCGGCGTACTGCGCCATCGTCGACGAGAACACCACCACCGCGTCGAAGCGCTGCGTGCGCGCGACGCGATCGACCCAGTCGCGCATCGCGCGGTCGCGGTAGTACGGCAGGCTCAGCGCCTCGCCGGTCAGCAGGCCGCTCAAGCTGGCCACGCGCGAGGTCAGCGGGTTCAGCCCGGCGGCGAACAGCTCCTCGCATTGCTCGCGCACCGCGGGCACGTGGGCCCAGTCCTCGGCGTCGTCGACGAAGGTGCCCAGCCAGACCTTGTGGTGCGCGGTCAGGTGCTTGAGCAGGTGGTACGAGCGCAGCTTGTCGCCCTTGTTGGGCGGATACGGCAGCCGGTGGACCAGGTAGAGGATGTTGGCCATGGGGCGACTCGGAGGTCCTCAGCCGAGGCTGCGGACGATGTGCGGACCCAGCCAGTTGGCCACCGAGATCGGCAGGCGGCGCCATGCCTTGATCATGAGCTGGTACTTGGCGTTGCTCGGGTTGTTCTGCGGCACCGCCTCGCGCTTGTAGAGGCAGTACTCGTAGTTCAGCGGCGTCGGCTCGAAGCCCCAGTTCTTCTTGAACGAGAAGCTGCCCGTGCCCTGCTTGCTGCGGCCGTAGTCGAAGACCTTCAGGCCGCGCGCGCAGGCGCGGCGCATCAGCTCCCAGTACTTGAAGTCGTTGGCGGCCAGATCGCGCGCGGCGACCGCGTCGCCGGCGTAATACGGCAGCACCTCGTCGCGGAAGTAGAAGCTCAGCACGCCGGACAGCGGCTCGCCCTGCTCGCTGCTGACGATCAGCACCTCGGCGGCATCGCCGAACTCGTCCAGCAGCGCCTGGAAATAACGCCGCGGCATCGCCGGCGTGCCGTGGCGATGCACGTTGTCGGCGTACAGCGCGAAGAAGCGGCCGACGTCGCGGTCCAGCTCCGCCCTCAGGTTGTTCTTGATGCCCTTGCGGACCATCGCGCGCTGCTTGCGCGGGATGGCCAGCATGTTGGCCTCTTCCTCCGGCAGGATCTCCTTGCGGAAGGTGACGTACAGGTCCTGATGCGGCCAGTCCTCATGGCGACGCCGCACGTTGCGCAGCTCCAGGTGCTCGACACCGAGCTTGCGCGCCTGCGCCTGCGCCGCGTCCTCCAGCGCGCGCGCCGCCTCCTCGTTGTCCGCGGCGACACCGCCGTAGACCGCGAACGGCAGGCCGATCAGCGCATGGCCGAAGAGCCGGCTCTTGTTCTCGGCCAGCGGCAGCACGCCCTCGATGCGGCCGTCGCGCTCGGCGTAGAGGAAGTAGCCCTCGTGGCCGAACTGCTGGCGGATGATCCGCTGCCAGGCCGAGAGGTGGAAGAAGGTCGCCGACGCATTGCCCTGCACGAAGGCGTCCCAGCGCCGCGCGCCGTCGGCGTCCTTCGCCGCGAGGCGCCTGACCTGCAACGCACCGTTCATGCCGCTCATGCCGCGAGCCGCTCAGCGCCGGCCGGTGGGAGGAAGAGTTCATCCATCCGCGCCCACTCGAAATCGGCCAGCAGTTGCGCGATGCGCGCCTCGGTGCGGCCGATGTTGACGTAGTGGCGGAAGCGCGTCTTGGCGTCGATGCCGGGAATGCGCGGCTGCTCCGGATCGATCTCCCAGGGGTGGAAGTAGAAGACCGCGCTGCGACCCTCGATGCGGTTGAAGCGTTCGATCATCCAGCGCGTCACGCCGTAGGGCAGCAGGCGGAACCAGCCGCCGCCGCTGCTCGGATAGTTCTTGCCCCGGAAGCGCAACGTGGTGACCGGCACCTCGATCAGGCCCGGTCGCACCTCGTGCGCGAAGCGCGGCGAATCGGGCATGCCGTAATGGTCGTGCTGGATCGGATAGACGCTGGAGCTGTAGCGGTAGCCGCACTCGGCCAGCACGTCGAAGGCCCAGAGGTTGCCCTCGCCGATCGAGAAGCTGGGCGCGCGATAGCCCTTGACCTCGACGCCGCCCAGGTCCTCCAGCAGCAGCTTGGCGTCCAGGATGTCCTTGCGGAAGGCGTCCGGGGTGAGGTCGCTGGCGCGCTCGTGGCCGAAGCCGTGGCTGGCCAGCTCGTGGCCGCGGGCGACGATGTCCTTGACCAGTTGCGGGTAACGCTGCGCGATCCAGCCCAGCGTGAAGAAGGTCGCCTTGACGCCGCGCGCGTCGAGCAGGTCGAGGATGCGCGAGACGTTGCGCTGCACGCGGCATTCGCGCCGGTCCCAGTCGCCGCGGTCGATGTAGGGGGCGAAGGCGGAGACCTGGAAGTAGTCCTCCACGTCGATGCTCATTGCGTTGCGCACCCGCGTGATCCTGCCCGTGCTCGTCGCCGCGCCCGCGCCGTTCGTGTCGTTGGTGCCGCTCATGACTTCACCGCTCCCACCAGTTTCTGCAGCAGCATCAGCGTCTGCTGGTTGATGCGCTCCAGGCGCGTCAGGCTGTCCTCGATGCGCTGCAGGCGCGCGTCCTGGCCGTCCAGGTTCATGCCGGCCAGTTCCTGGGCCAGCGCGCCGAAGTCGCCCGCCCCGTCCACGCGCGCGCGCAGCCGGGTCAGGTCCAGGTCCAGCGCGACGTCGCCGTCCTGCCCGCCATGCCCGTTCAAGCCGGCGTGCGCGCCGTTCACGCCCCGCAGGGCCGGCGGCGGCGCCGAGGCCGATTCGCTGGCCAGGTCCTTCACCACCTCCTCCACCTCGGCGGCGCCCAGGTGCGGGTTCTCGTGCATGTAGCCCAGCAGCAGCAGGCGGTCGCACAGCGTGTTGATGCGGCGTGGGATGCCCTGGCTGGCGCGGTGCAGCGCGCCGAAGGCGTCGGCGTCGAAGCTCGGCTTGCCGTCGGCGCCGGCGCACTTGAGGCGGTGCTCGACGTAGCGCTGCGTGTCCTCCTCGTCCAGCGGGCCGATGTGGCAGCTGGCCGCGATGCGCTGGCGGAACTGCTCCATCTCCGGGCGCTGCAGGATGGCGCGGAACTCCGGCTGGCCGACCAGGAAGGTCTGCACCAGGGACTGGTTGCCGAACTGGAAGTTGGACAGCATGCGCAGCTCCTCGACCGCGCGGGCGGTCAGGTTCTGCGCCTCGTCGACGATCAGCAGGCAGCGCTTGCCGCGGCTGGCCTCGCTGACGAAGAAGGCCTCCAGCGCCATCAGCAGCTCGCTCTTGGGCAGGTCCTTGACCCGCACGCCGAAGGCGGCGCCCACCAGGCGCAGCGTGTCCTCGGCGTCCAGCTGCGTGGTGACGATGTTGCCGATCACCACGTTGCTGCGGTTCAGGCTGTCCAGCAGGCCGCGCACCAGCGTGGTCTTGCCCGCGCCGATCTCGCCGGTGATGACGATGAAGCCGTCGCTGCGCAGCACGCCGTAGTCCAGATAGGCCTTGGCGCGGCGATGCTGCTTGCTGCCGAAGTAGAAGCTGGGATCGGGACTGAGCTGGAAAGGCTTGCTTGCCAGCCCGTAGAAGGCCTCGTACATGGCGGTGACTGCTTAGAAACGCTGGGTCAGGGACGCGAAGAGCGCGTTCTCGCGATAGCCGGAGTTCGCGAACACGCCGTCGTCATAACGCGTGTGGCGCAGCCCGAGGTTGGCATCGCTGCGCGGTCCCAGGCGGATCGCGACATTGGCCATCAGCGACTTCATGTCGGTCGAGCCGATGTCGTCGCCGACGGTGTGCTGGCGGGTGTAGGTGAGGTTGCCGCTGCTCAGCGGCGTGAAGCGGTAGGCCAGGCTGATCGACGCGCCGCGCTGGCGGATGCGGTTGGTCAGCGACAGGTCGCCGGTGCCGGTGGGCGACACGCCCAGGCGGGTCGTGGTGCTGTCGTTGGCGGCCAGCGTCGCGACCAGGCGCGGGCCGTTCCAGCCGATCGACACCTCCGTGCGCTTCTGCAGCATCGCGGTGTTGCTGATGAAGCCGTTGCCGGTCAGCGCGTCGCCGTTCAGGCCCATCGCCGCCAGCACGGCGCGCACCAGCGCGTCGCGCTTGACCGGATCCGGCTCGATGCCGCTGAACTGCAGGTCCAGCAGTTGGTAGTTGGAGGCCTGGCCCGTCGGCGCGTCATTGGTCGTGACGCTCTGCGAGTTGGACGCCCGCAGCGCGATCTGCGTCATGCGGTGCTCGATCGACAGGTTGTGGCTGTCGCCGTAGCTGTGATGCTGCCAGTCGCCCTCGATGCGGGTGCGCGGCGTCGGCGTCCACTTGGCGCTGAAGCCGTAGACCGTCGAGGTGTCGCTGCCGAAGTAATCGCTGCGCTCGCGGCCGACGTTGGTGCCCAGCGTCCAGTCGATGTCCGGCACCCAGGTCAGCGACCCCTGCACCGTCGTCGTCCGGTTGTCGATGCCGGTCTGGTCGAAGTGGATGCGGCGCGTGCTGGCCTGCAGTCCCCAGTTGAGCACCCGGCCCTGCGGGCCGCCGATGTTCAGGCTCAGCGAGCCGTCCTTGCTGTCGCCGCTGTTGGCGCCCACGCCGCCGATGCCGCTGGTGTTCTCGCTCGAGTTGCGGATCTGCCCGGCGGCGCGCAGCTCGAAGTTGGCCAGGCTGCCCAGCGTGCCGCGCCAGTAGGGCGAGACCTGCAGCGTGCGCATCTCCGTGCGGTTGGGATTGTCCAGCTGGTTGCTCGGCGCCTGCTGGCCGAAGGCGGACACCGACTGCTGGCTGATGTTGCCCTGCACGTCGACGAACAGCGCCTGCGGCACGAGCTCCGCGGTGCCGCGGGTGTTGAGCTGGTTCTGCAGCCGGCTCTGGCGATCGCTCTTGAGGTAGACCAGCCCGTCGAGCGTGTAGTCGAACATGCCGCGCACGGCGCCGCTCTGGCTGCTGAGGGTGATGCCGGGCGAGACCTGCGTGATCAGCGCCTTGTCGCGGGAGCCCGCGGGCGACAGCGCCAGGTTGTCCGTCCAGGTCTCGGTGACCGACACGCGCGGCACCACGGTGAAGCCCTTGCGCTCGGTGCCCTGGCTGGCGGTGTCCGCCTCTTGCGCGCGCGCGGCGCCGTGGGCCAGCGCCAGCGCCGCCAGCGCGGACAGCGCCGCGGCGCTGGCCAGGGACAGCGGCCGGCGGCGGAAAACGGGGGTGCCCGTCATTGCGTCAGGCCTTGCCCGGGCCCAGCGGGGCCTCGCCGTCGGTCTGCCCGTAGCCGTAGCCATACCCGTAGCCGTAGCCGTAGCCATAGCCGTAACCGCCGCTGGGCTTGTTGCTGGCCTGGTTGAGCAGGACCATCTTGAGCGGGCAGTTCTCGATCGCGGCGATGGCCTGCTGCACGGCGCTCTGCGCGGTGCGCTCGGCCTGCACGACCACCACGACCTGGCCCATGTGGGAGGCCAGCACGCGGGACTCGGTCGTCAACAGCAGCGGCGGCGAGTCGAAGATGATGATCCGGTCCGGATATCGATTGGCCATGTGGTCCAGCAGCCCGCTCATCGCGTCGCTGGCCAGCAGTTCCGTGGCGCGCGGATGCGAGCGGCCGCTGGGCAGCAGCGTCAGCTTGTCGACGTTGGTGCGGAGCAGGACGCTGGCCATGTCCACTTCCTTCTCCAGCACGTCCAGCAGGCCCGGGCCCGGCGGCAGGCCGAGCATGCGCAGCATCGACGGGCGGGCGACGTCGGCGTCCACCAGCATCACGGTGTTGTCGAACTCGGCCGCGATCGACATGGCCAGGTTCAGCGAGGTGAAGCTCTTGCCCTCGCCCGGCAAGGCGCTCGTCACCATGATCAGGTTGGCGTGATTGAGCGACGAGGCGCCCTTGTTCATCGCGTTGCGGATCAAGGGGCGCTTGATGTTGCGGTACTGGTCCGCCATCACGCTGCGCGGCGCATTCGGGGTCAGGAAGCCCTGCGCGGCGAGCGCGTCCAGGTCCAGCTCGACGCGCTTGGAGCCGCTCTCGGCCGGCGCGCGGATCACCGCCGGCGCGGCGACCGCGGCCTGCGTCGGCGCCAGTGCCGGCGCGGGCACCGCGACGGGAGCCGCCGCGACCGGAGCCGGCGCGGGCGGCGTGCCGACGTCGACGCCGGCCTGCTTCAGTTGTTCCAGCCGCTGGGCGGCTTGTTCGATCAGGCTTGTCATTCGGTCAACCCCCTTGGCGGCTCAGCCAGATCGCCATGCCGATCAATCCCAGCGCATACAGGCTCACCAGGCTGCCGGACGCCACGCCGAAGCGCAGCAGGTCCACCTTCGCGCGGCGCCGGTCCTCCGACGTCTCCTGGCGGGAGACGGCGCCCAGGATGGGCAGCTCCAGGCGATGGCGCAGTTCGTTCAGGTCATGGAACACCGGGCGCACCTGGCTCGCGGCGAAGGCGGCCACCAGGCCGGCCAGCAGCGCCACGACCATGCCGCCGGCCAGCAGCATCAGGCGATTCGGCGCGACCGGCTTGGGCGAGGCGCGCGGCGGATCGATGATGCGGAAATCGGCCACGCCGGAGGTGTTGTCCAGATCGGTCGACAGCGAGGCCGACTCGCGGCGCTCGACCATCTCGGTGTAGTTCTTCTTGATGATGTCGTAGTCGCGATTCAACTGCGCGAACTCGGCCTCCAGCTGCGGCGCCAGCTTGATCGCGCCTTGCGCCGAGTTGTAGCGGGACGAGAACTCGTCGACGCGGGCCCGTGCCTGGGCGACCTCGACCTCCTTGGTCGCCAGCGTGCGGGCCAGCTCCTGGTTGGCCAGGCTGTCGTTGCGGCCGCCGGCCGCGGCGGGCGATGCCAGCGCGGCCTTTTGCAGGTCGGCGACTTCCTTGCGGCGCTGGTCTTCCAGGTCCTTGATCTGGCGCTTGGTGTTGAGCACGTCGGGATGCTGGTCGGTGTAGCGCTGCTGCAGTTGGTCCAGGTTGCGCTTGAGCTCGCTGATGCGGTTGTCCAGCTCCGGCGTCGCGAACTTCTGGGCGCTTTCCTGCATCAGGCTGGCCAGGCTGCCGCCGGTGGCGCTGCGCTTTTGCTCGATGTCCAGCAGCGAGCGAGCGGAGTCGCGGGCGCTGACGGCCTCGCGCAGTTGCAGGCGGGCGGCTTCGAGCTGGTTGCTGGCCTCGGCCAGGCGCGCGGCCGAGTCCTTACCGTCGGCGGCGGTCAGCTGCAGGTTGCGCAGGCGGAACTCCTTGCGGCGCGCCTCGGCTTCCTCCAGCTTGGTCTCGTAGTTCTTGATCTGCTCGTTCAGGAAGGTCGCGGCGGTCGTGCTGTCGCGGCGGCTGGTGCCCAGGCTGGACTCCATGAAGATCGACAGCAGCGAGGCGACGACCTTCTTGGAGATCTCCGGCGACGAGTCGCGGTACGACAGGATGTAGAGGTTGTTGCTGCCGCCGCTGGCCGTCTGGATGGACAGGTTGCGGGTCACGCGCTCGATCAGCGCTTCCTGGTCGGACTTGCTGGTGGCGCGCAGGTCCAGGTCGGCCATGCGGACCAGCTTCTCGACGTTGGGCCGGCTGATCAGCGTGCGGCTGAGCATGTTGACCTGCTGCTCGGTGTTGGAGAGCACCGCCACGCCGGACATCAGCGGCTTGAGGATGGACTGGGTGTCCACGTAGACGCGCGCGCTGGCCTCGAAGCGGTCGGGGACGACGAACACGACCACGGCCGCGACGACGCCGACCACCCAGGCGGCGATCAGCCCGGGCCAGCGGTAGCGCCACATGCGCTTGAAGACGGCCATCAATTGCGCGATGAGGGAATCCATGCGGCGATCTCTCTTCAGCCGGCCTCATGCCGGCATGGCCCGCGCGGGCGAGCCGTTACTACGGTTGACTGCTGCGGATGCGGACGCGTGGCCGACCCCGGCTGGGCGCCGGGATGCGGCCGACCGGGTCCGGTCAGAAGAAGCTCTGCGGAATGATCAGGATGTCGCCGGGACGCATCTCGACGTTGGCGGACACGTCGCCGCGGCGGATCAGGTCCTTCAGGCGCACCGAGTACTGTTTGTTGCCCTCGGCGGTGCGCAGGATGGTGGCGGAGTTGCCGGACGCGAAATCGGTCAGACCGCCGACGGCGATCATCACGTCCAGCAGCGTCATCTTTTGCTTGTAGGGCAGGAACTGCGGCTTGGCGGCTTCGCCGACGACGCGGATCTGCTCGCTGTACGGCCCGACGAAGCTGGTGACGATCACGGTCACGACCGGATCACGCACGTACTTGCCGAGCTGCTTCTCGATGTCGCGGGCGATCTCGACCGAGTTCTTGCCCTGCACGGGCAACTCGTCGATCAGCGGCGCGGCGATCTTGCCGTCGGGGCGGACCGGCACCGTCAGCGACAGCTCCGGGTTGCGCCACACGATGATGTTCAGGTTGTCGCCAGCACCGACGACATAGCTGTAATCGCCCTGGGAGGCGGCGCTCGGCGCGGGCGGCAGATTGCCGGTGGTCGAGCAGCCGCTGAGCGCCAGCGTGGCGGTCACCAGCGTGGCCACGCAGGCCTTGACGGAAGCGATCTTCAATCCAGTCTTCTTCAACATGTCCACCCCTCTGGAAGCTAGCGGGATTGCACCTCAGCACCGCGCGGCGTGGAACCCCCCGGACCGAGGGCACCCCCCCTCTGACGTGACGGAATTCCGTGCTAGCGGCGAATCGCCGAACGTACCCGGTTACGACAGTTCCTGGAAGCCCTATCGGCACCCCAGGGAAACCCCGAGGCTCCACTCCCCGCAAAACCCGGCCAGCGCCCCGCGCATAACTGCTTCATAACCCTGCGAAGCGTGGCCATCCCCGCTCGTTTTCGGCCGGATTCAGGATCCCTTGAGCACCGGCTTGATGAAAGCCACAAGCAGCCGCTGCAGCGGATGGGCATTTCCCCAAGGACGCCAGGTGTGCTTGAGCACGCCGCGATAGGCATCGAAGTGCATACCCCAGGGCGCGGCGCGGAGCGGGCCGCGATTCAGCAGCAGCTTCAATACGTTGGTACCCATGAGGCCGGCGCACAACTCGCAGGCCATGCCGGTGGAAGGACCGCGTCGCTCCTTGAAATTGACCGCCTCGGGGGCCACCAGATATTGGCGGCTGAGCATCGCGGGCGAAACCCCGGCGATGAAGCGCGCATATTGGTCGTCGTGGGCCAGACCCTCGACCTTGAAATAGTCCTCGAAACTCATGCCGGTGGGGCTGAAGTAGAGGAACGCGGTGCCCATTCCCAGAGGGGCGGCGGTCATCGCCGGAATGCCCAGCTCGCGGCAACGGCGAAACACCTTGCGGCGGACCTCCAGCACGAAGAAATCGAGGCTGTCGACATACACGTCGACGCCCTTCAGGAATTCATCGAGGTTGGCGTCCGTGACGCCGTCCCTGAAAAGACGGACATCGCTTTCGGGATTGATGTCGCGGACCATTTCGGCGACGACCTCGATCTTGGGGCGCCCCATCGACGACATGAATGCGGCGGCCTGGCGATTCATGTTGTGGACGTCGAATTCATCGAAATCCGCAATATTGAAGTTGGCGACCCCCAAACGGGCCATCGCGATCGCATGCGCGCCGCCGACACCGCCCAGCCCGGCGATCGCGACGCGGGCTCTGCGCAGGCGCTGCTGCTCGTCCTTGGTGACCCAGCCGATATTGCGAGAAAAGGCGCGGTCGTAATCGAAGACGAAACCGGGCGCGGCGGGCATGGCCGCATTTCGCGCGGTGGCGTGGTTCACATTTCCGATGGAATTGCCGGAAACATCACCAGGGGGAGCACCGGCCGGAGCGGCGTCGGTGGCGGCAAGCGGTGCGGCGACAGGCGCGCCGGAGGGGCCCAAAGCGCTGGTCATGGTGGTCTCCCGGGATCTCGATTCGATGGGGTCGGCGCGGCCTCGCGGCAACATCACAGGGCATGCGCTGCGGCGAGTATGCGCCTGCACCCCCGCGAGCGATCGCCCGAAAAGCACGGCGTGGGCGGCGCATGGGGCACCGCACCCGGGCGCGAATGGCCTTTGGAGGCGACCCACGATGGCTCCTGATGTCGTCCTGGTGAAGCCGCGGTGGCGCGAACGGGTCGGCCGGCCTGTCGAGAAACTTGACAACGAGCGTCCAGGATTCCCGGGTCGGAATGTTAAGTCGTTGATTTCAAAAGGCGACGAGGTACTGGCACGGTCTCTGCTTTGATATCGGCCAAGGAGCTGGCAAGTGCCGCTTCCGAATGTGCATCTGGCAAGACGCATCCTCAAGGAGAGACACATGATCAAGCAAGCAAAGCTCGCACTGGCAGCCCTGGCGCTGACGGCTGCGGCGATTCCGGCGATGGCAGCCCCGCTGTACATCGACACCGGCGCCGATTTCGCGGCGGACCCGAACGGCTCGACCCGCACGGCCAACTTCACCACGCTGGGTTACACCGGCACGTTGGCGACCTCGATCTACCTGGGCTCGCCGGCGACGCCTGGCACCACGGTGATCGACACCAACATCCCGTCGGTGATGAATTTCTACGGCTTCAGCGCTGGCACGCACACCACGCTGTCCGGCGGCACGGCGTCGTTCAACTACCCGAACTTCCCGTCGCAGAACAACATCGACTCGCTGAACAACCCGTCGTCCACGGACCTGAACGGCTTCACGGGCGGCGCGAGCTTCCCGCAGTACGGCTTCGGCAACGTCGGCGGCGTGGGTGGCGCGTGGGGTCTGACCTACTCGTACCAGATCGTCGGCAAGACCGTGGACCGTGACGGCGACGGCGTGTCGGACTATGTCCAGTACACCGGCGGCATCTTCAGCCTGATCTATCAGGGTGGCGCGTCCGACCCCAACACCGGCAAGGAAGTCCTGCGCCTGATCGTGACGGGCTCTGACATCCAGCTGACCAACCTGAATGTTTCGGGCTACGTCGACTACAGCACCAACGGTGGCGACACCTTCGTTCAGAACTTCTTCAACTCTGGCGACGGCCTGGGTTCGCTGTACAGCAACTGGCTGCTGAACAACATCTCGGTGAGCTGGGTGCTGAACACGAACGTGGATCCTCCGATCCCGACCGCGTCGCAGCTGTGGAACACCGGCAGCGCGCTGATTCGTCAATCGGACCTGAACGGTACGCTGGCGATCAATGTTCCGGAACCTGGCAGCCTGGCGCTGGTGGGTCTGGCTCTGGCTGGCCTGGGTTTCGCCCAACGCCGCCGCGCCCTGCGCAAGTAATGAGTTGAAGCGAGGCTCACGCCTCGCTTGCCAGAAGCCGCCCCTCGGGGCGGCTTTTTCGTTTCTGCCCCAGACAGCCACGTTCCCCGCCAAATGCTGGTTGCCTCGGCAGGCGCATCCCGCGCAAGCGAACAAGCCTTCGCATGTCGTTTCTGCCCCAGACACCACGTTCACCGTCAAATGCTGGTTGCCTCGGTCGGCGCGTCCCGCGCAAGCGGGCAAGCCTTCGCAGCGAGGGGATGGGACGTCAGCGAGTGGTGGGGGTTCCAGTAGCAGTGCTGGACGAGTCTCGGAGCGCAGTGACGAGCGACGGACCGCGTGTCAGCGAGCAAGCTCGCCGGGAGTCAGCGCTTCTTTTGCTTCCTTTTCTGGGCGCGACCAGAAAAGGGAGTCGCCTGCCGGGGCGAAATCCCGGCGGGGTGCATCGAGGAGAGGTCAAAGCCAGAAAAGGACGCCAAAGACAAAACGCGCCGCAGATCCCTGGGCGCGCTTGAAAGCGATGATCAACGTCCGAGGACGTCGAAGGAGAGGAGGTGCCTCACCGCAGCGGTGTCACCACTCCCCTCCCCTGCGACCAAATAATCGCCACGACTTGCTGCGCGTCGTACAGCGCATTCACGTGAGAGATCCGCATCGAGTAGTAATCCCCCTCGGCCGCCATCACATCGAACAGTGACCGCCGCCCGAGCTGCTGCCACTGCTGCAGCGTGAATCCGCGGACGCGTTCGCTGTTCCTCAGGATATCAACCAGCCGACGCGACCGATCAAGGGACGACTGGGCCGCCTCATACATTTCCTGCACGCGATACCGTTTCGCGTCGATGGTTTCATCGCGCTGGAGGGAGGCGGCCTGAGCGCGCCGACGCGCCGAGGTCAGCGCGGAGTCCGCGCCGGGTTGAACGATGGGGATATTGACGGTGACCCCGCCGATCCAATCGCTCTGCCGCGCCTGCCCGACGGTGGTGTTGCCGGTGACCAGCAAGCTGACGCTGGGCTGCTGCCCCGCCCGCACGGATTCTGCGTAGCTGCGCTGAGCCTGAGCGGTGGCGGCGGCTTGGGAGACGTCTGGCGAGGCCATGACATCGGCGAGCATTTCATTGAGGTCGGGCAGACGGGCGAGGACGGCGCTCATGGACGCACCGCGAGGCAGATCGTCGCCGACATAGCGTTTGAGGCGGACCTCGGTCTGCCGCAGGGCGGAGGTGGTCTGCTCGTAAGACAGGTCGGCCTGCTGCAGGCTCTTCTGTGCCTGGACGAGCTCGCTGGCCCGTCCGCGGTCGGCCTTGGTGATGATCTCGAGCGCGTCCACCAGGCAAGCCATCTTGCGGACGTACTGGCTGTAGACCTGGGCCTGAAGCTGATAGCGCCCGCGGTCGAGCGCCAGCGACACGGTCTGCAGCGCGACCTGTTCTTCCGCGCTGGACTGGCCGTAGCGCGCGGCGTCGGCCAGTTGGGAGCGCCACTCGGTGAGTTTGGTGATGCGTCCGGAGTCGTAGATGGGCGCGGTGACGCTGAGCGTGCCGCGGCCCTGGAGACCGCTGGTGCGGGTGCCCGGCCCGTCGCCGGGCAGCACGGTCCCGGTGTGCGCACCGGTGACGCCGAGCGTGACGGTGGGCATGCGCTGCGCCTTGGCCTCCTCGAAGTCGGCTTCCGCGGCCTGCGTGAGCAGGCGGGTGGCGCCGAGGGCCTTGCTGCGGTTGAGGGCCCGTTGCACGAGCTCCTGGAGCTGCGTGCGCGGATCCGAATCGCCGATTTCCAGCAGCGCGACGTCCTTGGCGGACAGTTGCGCGGGTGGCAGCGACCGTTCGTCGGAGCACCGGCTGGGGGGTGGATCCTGCGCCCAGGCCGGCGTGCCGGCGATGCCGAGCGCGGTGATCGCCAGGGCCGGAAGGATGGACATGGAGGGGCGCCGCATCCTGTGGCGCGAGGTCGTGTCGGTCATGGTCACGCGTACTGCAAGCAATTTCCCATGGCCTCTACTGGACCAGTTCGGCGGGAAACTGAAGCGTGGATAAGGCGGCGCGGGACGGGCCTGTTCGAGGTGCCGCGTGGACCGCGGCGGCCACGCTGGCTCAGCGCTCGCGCAGCGCCTCGCGCGACTTGAGCATCGGCCGCAGGATGTAGCTCAGCACCGAGCGCTCGCCGGTGCGGATCTCCACGGAGGCGGTCATGCCGGGGATGACCGGCAGCGGCTCGCCTTTGGCGCGCAGCGTGTTGCGCTCGGCCGCGACGAGGGCACGGTAGTAGGTGCCGTCGTTGTTCTTCTCGGTCTCCCCGAGGGCGTCGGGGCTGACGTACTCGATCTTGCCGTGCAGGCCGCCGTTGACGTTGAAGTCATAGCCGGAGAGCTTGACGATCACGCTCTGGCCGACCTGCAGGTAGCCGATGTCCTTGGGCTTGATGCGCGCCTCGATGAGGATGCGCGGGCCGATGGGGACGATCTCCATGATCGGCGCGCCGGACGCGACGACGCCGCCGACGGTGTTGAGCTTGATGTTCTTGACCAGCCCACGCACCGGCGACTTCAGCACCGAGCGCGTGACCGCGTCGCGGCGCACCACCAGTTGCTCGTCGAGCTGAGCCAGGTCGGTCTGCGCCTTGGACAGCTCGGTGCTGGAGTCCTGGCGGAAGCGGCTGATGCGCTCGTTGCGCTGCTGCTGCAGCTCGTTGACCTGGCGGGTCACGCGCATCACCTCGACGTTGGACATCAGGCCCTTGGACGCCATGTCCTGGGCCAGCTTGAGCTCGCTGGACAGCAGGACCACGCTGCGGTTGATGCTGGAGACGGCCTCGTCGAGCACGCGGCGGCGGGTATCGAAGACCTCGGTCTCGCTGTCGATCAGGCGCTGCACCTGCCGCACCTCGTCCGGGAACTTCAGCGGCACGCCCAGCGCCTCGGCGCGCAGCCGCGCGACCTGCGCCATCAGGCCCAGGCGCTTGACCTGGCTCTCGTTCTCGGCGGCCTCGGCGCGGGTCGGATCGAGCTCGGCGAGCGCCTGGCCCGCCTCGACCTCCTGGCCCTCGTGGACCAGCAGCCGGCCGAGCGTGCCCGATTCCAGGCTCGCGATGACCTGCTCCTTGCCGTCGGGCACCACGCGGCCGTCGCTGCGGGTGACCTCGTCGACGGTGGCGATCGAGGACCAGACGATGCCCACGAGCAGCACCGCCGCCAGCAGGTACAGCGCCCAGACGGCGCGCGGCAGCGGCTCGTCGATCAGCGCCGACTGGACGCTGCCGACGAACAGGCCTTCTTCACGGCTGAGGGTGCGTTGCTGTGACATGGGGGACGACGGTCGGCGTCAGACGGACGCGGCGCGATTCACCGCCTGCGCGGCGGGATGCACATGGAGATTGGCGCCCTGGGCTGGCGCGGCTTGCGGCTGCTGGCCGGGCTGCGCGCCCGGCGCGCCGGGGCGCACGCCCGACAGCGCGGCGAGGACCTGATCGCGCGGACCGTCCATCACCAGACGGCCGGTGTCGACGACGACGATGCGGGAGACCAGCTCCAGCACCGCCGGCCGGTGCGTGACCATGATCAGCGTGCAGGTCCCGGCGGCGTCGCGCAGCTGACGCAGGAAGGCGATCTCGGACTGGGCGTCCATCGAGCTGGTGGGCTCGTCCATCAACAGGATCTGCGGCTTGGTGACCAGGCTGCGGGCCAGCGCCACCAGCTGGCGCTGACCACCGGACAGCAGCGAGCCCATCTCGCCCACCGGCAGGTCCCAGCCCATCGGATGGCCCGCGACGACCCGGTCCAGGCCCGTGAGCTTGGCCACCTCGACCAGCCGCTGGGCGTCGACATGGCGACCCATCAGCACGTTGTCCCGCAGCGTGCCGTGGAACAGCCGCGGCTCCTGCGACACGAAACCGACCTTGCCGCGGAACTCCGCCGGATCGACCTGGCGCAGGTCGATGCCGTCGACGTCGACCATGCCCTCGGTCGGCTGGTAGAGCCCGGCCAGCATGCGCAGCACGGTCGACTTGCCGCTGCCGATGCGGCCGAGGATCGCGACGCGCTCGCCCGGCTGGATGCGCAGCGTGACATTGCGCAGCACCTTGGGCGACTGGGCGTCGCCCTGCGCGGGATAGGAGAAACCGACGTCGACCAGGCCGATGCGGCCGGTGATCTGGTTCAGCGGAACGTAGTTGCGGGTCGAGTCGCGCTCGACCGGCGCGCTCATCACCGAGTTCAGCGACAGCATCGCCGCGCGGGCGCCTTGATAGCGCGTCGCCAGGCTCACCAGACTGTTCAGCGGCACCGTGGCGCGGCCGGCGAACATCACCGCGCCGATCAACGCGCCGGCGGTGATGACGCTCTCCTGGATCAGGTAGACGCCCCAGACCAGCATCACCAGGTTGATGATCTGCTGCATGGACATCGAGATGTTCATGCTCCAGCTGGCCATCGTGCGGGCGCGCAGCGCCGACTCGGCGACGATGGCGGTGCTGTGCTCGTAGCGGCGCAGGAAGCGGCCCTCGGCGCCGGTGGTCTTCAGGTCCTCCAGGCCCTCCAGCGCCTCGACCAGCGTGCCGTGCAGGTCGGCCGCCTCGGTCAGGTTGGTGCGCATCGCGCGGCGCAGGTAGCCCTGGATGCCGAAGCTCATCAGCAGCATCAGCGGGATCGCCAGCACCAGCACCCAGCCGAGCGGGCCGCCGATGACGAAGGTCATCACCACGAACAGGACCACGAACGGCAGGTCGGTCAGCACCGACATCGTGGCCGAGGTGAAGAAGTCGCGCACGACCTCGACCTGGGCCAGGTAATGGGCATAGGAGCCGGCGGACGCAGGCCGGTGTTCCATGCGCACGCCCAGCGTCTGGCGGAACAGCTTGGCGCCGACGATCAGGTCGGTCTTGCGGCCGGCCAGGTCGATCAGGTGGCTGCGCAGCTGGCGGGCGAACAGATCGAAGATCAGCGCCAGGCCGGCGCCCACGGCCAGCGTCCACAGCGTGACGAAGGCCTGGTGCGGGATGACCTTGTCGTAGATGACCGAGGTCACCAGGCCCGACACCATCATGAGCACGTTGCTCAGCAGCGCGGCGAGCATCGCCGAGCGGTAATAGGGCATGAAGCGCCGCAGCGTGCCGAACAGCCAGTGCGAGTCGGGCTGCAGCAGCGGTGTCTCGCCGGGGCCGCTGATGGGCTTGGCCTGGGACTTCTCCTGCGGCGTGACCGCCAGGATGAAGCCGCTGTATTCCTGGTCCAGCTCGGACGCGGGCGCCACGCAGCTGGCGGACTCCGGCCCGGGGAACACGACCTCGTAGCGGGCGCCGCCCTCGGGCGCGTCGTCCAGGCGGCGCACCAGCACGCAGGCGTCGCCGCCGTTGAGCAGCAACACCGCGGGCAGCAGCAGCTGGTGGATCTCGTCGATGCCCTTGCGCAGCAGGCCGGCGTTGTAGCCGGCTTCGCGCATCAGGCGGATGCCCTGGTCGGGGCTCAGCACGCCCTCGACCGGCGCGCCGGCGCGCAGCGAATCGGCGGAGCGCGCGCGGCCGTGATGCTGGGTCAGCCAGGCCAGGCATTGCAGCAGCGGGTCGATGGCCGGCTGCTGCGCCAGGTCGGCCAGCGGATCGACCGGCTCGTCGGGCATGCCCGGCGCGCGATGGCCGTCCTCGGCGGCCAGGCGCAGGCCGGGGCGGCGGGCGCGCTGGTCACCGTCGAAGAAGGGGTCGTGCGGCCGGTCCATGATCGGATCTTGTCTGGTTCAGCCCCGATGGGCGAGGGCCAATTGCTCGAATTCGCGCTCGATGTCACGAACGATGGCCGGCATGTCGAAAAGTGCGCTGGCGCGGCCCTGGTCGCGCAGGTAGCGCTTGTAGGACCTGGCGCGACCGGGGTTCTGCCCGATCTGGATGGCGCGCTGGACATATTCGTCCAGGGAGAAGGTGATCAGGTCCGGCAGGCCGACGGCGGTCAGCAGGCTGCCGCACATGCGGGAGATGTAGCTGCGGCCCGAGCGCGTCAGGATCGGCGTGCCCATCCACAGGCAGTCGCTGGCGGTGGTGCCGGCGTTGTACGGGAAGGTGTCCAGCACCAGGTCCGGCAGCGTGAACCGCGCCAGGTAATCCGGCGGCGCCACGCGCGGCGCGAAGATCAGCCGCTCCGGATCGACGCCGGCGTCACGCGCCTCGCGGCGCAGGTTGGCCTTGGCCCACTCGTTGTCAGCCAGCAACCAGAGCACGCTGCCGGGCACCGCCTGCAGGATGCGCATCCAGGCGCCGAACATCTCGCCGTTCATCTTGTGGTTGTTGTTGAACGAGCAGAAGACGAAGGCGTCCTCGGGCAACTGGTACTGGGCGCGGGTCGGGTCGGGGCCGACTTCGCGCTTGCGATCGCTGACCTGGTAGCAATGCGGCAGGTAGATGGGCTTCTCGCTGCAGTACGGCAGGTACTCCGGCGGCATGGTGAAGCGGTCCGCGATGATCCAGTCCACCCCGGGCAACAGCGAGGTCGCGGGCAGGCCCAGGTAGCTGACCTGCGCCGGCGCCGGGCGGTGCGCCAGGATGTTGGGGCGGGCACCGCTGGTCAGGCCCTGCAGGTCGACCAGCACGTCGATGCCGGCCTGAGCGATGACCTTGGCGGCGGTGGCGTCGTCCATCGCGTTGATGCGCCAGACCTTGTCCATGGACATCAGGATGCGCTTGCGCAGCGCGGTCCCGTCGTCGCGGCTCCAGTCGAAGGCGTGGATCTCGAATTTCTCGCGGTCGTGCAGCTCATACAGCTCGGCGGTGAGCAACCCCACCGCGTGCATGCACAGGTCGCCGGACAGGTAGCCGATCTTGATCCTGCCCTGCTGGCGCGCGGCCACGGAGGCCGGATGGCGCCACAGCACGTCCTTCTGCTTCGTCACCTTCTCGTGGACGAAGCGCTGCGCGGCACCCATCTGCAGCGCCGGATCGTCGGTGGCGCTGAGCGTGGCCAGCAGCGAGGTGGCCAGCAGCAGGTCGTTGTGGCTGACCTCGGCGAAGGGCTGGTACACCGGCCACTTGCACTGCTTCTGGCGGATGTGGACGTAATGCTGCATCACGTCGTTCTGCGCCGGATCCAGGGTCAGGCTGCGCACCATCAGCGCTTCCGACTCCTCATAGCGGCGCTGCAGTTCCAGCAGGCGCGCGGCATTGTTGAAGGCATGGGTGCGCAGCCCGGTCTGGTCGGCGCCCAGCGCCTCCATCGGCTGCGTGCCGTCGTACACGGCCTGCCAGGCGGCCAGCGCGTCGTCGACGCGGCCGAGGTGCTCCAGCTGATGGCCCAGGTTGAGCCGCGCCTGGGCGAAGGTCGGGCTGATGGACAGCGCCTGCAGGTAGACCTGCTCCGCCTGCTCATGGCGCTGGATGTTGCCCAGCACCGTGCCCCAGTTGTAGAGGGCGACCAGGCGCGCGGCCGGGGGATGGTCGTCGCGGGTCAGCCAGATTTCGTACAGATGCGCGGCGGCCTCGCCCAGGTTCTGGCCCTGGAAGAAATTGCCCCGGTCCATCAGTTCCGGCAAGGGCAGCGCGCCGTCGCGGGCACGGGTCAGCAGTTGCTCCCATTCCGGGGCCAGCGGGGCGGGAACGCTCAGTTGCTGCATGCTGGGTCGGGCGATGTCCATAGGGTCGGGCTTTCGGCACGGGGGCGACGAGGCGCGGCGGGCGCGGCCGGACGAGCCGGCCAGGCCTTTCGGCCGCCTATACGGCATTGTGTCCGCGTGATCCGGCGGGCATCCCGGCAAATGGACGGCCGGGACCCGCCAATTCGCTGCTTGGCTCCGCGACGGAGCCCCCGCGACGGGCACGCCGCGGACACCGCCGGCGGCCCATTCAGCCCGATATCGGCCGCCGGAACGAGAACTTGAGCACGATATGAGCCCCCCGCGGCCGCCTTATCGGGGCTTCGTCGTGATAGGGCGAATTCCACAATCGTCTCGCGATCTTGGCCGAGGGAAGGCCTGCATGGCGCGCCGCGACCGACGCGGCCGGCGATGCCAGCCTTCCCCCAGATGCCGGGACGCCGCGCGAGGAAGTCCGAAGGACGTCGAGGGACGCGCGTTGATCAACGCCACCAAGAAATCACCATGAAGGCGATTCCGAGTCTGTCTCGTTGGGATGAGATCGTCGACGCGGCCGAGGCCGCCGAGCTGGAGGACCTGGAAGACATGGAAACCCGCGCCGTCGATACCTTGACCTGGGTCGAGCCCATCGCGTCGCGACTGGCCGGCGCCGGCGCCGCGGCGATGAACGACGCCCCCACGCGTCGGCGCGGCGGCGACTCCATCTTCCAGAGCCTGATGCGCCTGTGGCCCGGCGAGGGCCGCCGCCCGCTGGCCAGCGCCCGCGCCATGGCCCGACTGCGCGGCGCCTTCCGCGCCAGCGTCGTCGACCTGGCCGACCGCGCCGAGGCCGCGGCCGACCCGCTGGGCCAGGAGCGCGTCCGCGCCCTGCTCCGCAACATCGTCCACAGCCGCCACCCGCAGGACCTGTGGCACCTGCGCACGGCCATCTACACGGAAGTGGCCCGGTGCTTCGACCAGGCCGAGGCGGAAGCCCGCCTCGTCGCCCTGAACCGTCAGCTGGAACAGAACAAGAGCCTGCTGCGCCGGCTCATCGGCTGACCCTGGCCGGCCTCAGGAACGCCCGAGGAAATCCATCTTCCCGATCGGCACCCCGGCGTGCCGCAGCAGCGCGTACAGCGTGGTCGCGTGGAAGTAGAAATTCGGGGTCGCGAAGAACCGGATGAAATCCTCGCCCTGGAACCGGTGGGGTTCCTTGTCCCGGCGCGGCACGGTGATCGCCCGCGTCTCGCTGCCGTCGATCTGCGCCGCCGACACCGACGTCACGAAATCGCGCGTCTTCTGCAGGCGGGCGATCAGCTCGTCCAGCGTGGCCTCGTCATCCGGCCAGCTCGGCACCTCCATCCCGGCCAGACGCCCCACCGCACTCTTGGCGGAGTCGCTGGCGATCTGGATCTGGCGCGACAGCGGCAGCATGTCGGGCACCAGGCGCAGCGTGAGGTAAACCGACTCGTCGAAGCCCTTGGCCTTGGCGTGATCGCGCGCGATGCGCACCCAGGTTTGCATGTTGCCCAACATGCGGTCGAACACCGGTACCGTGACGGCGTACATGTCCATGAAGATCTCCTCGTCGTTGATGTCTGGCGAATGCCGAAAGCGCCCTCCTGGGGCGCCGGATGCGAAGCGGGGCGGATGCTAGTCCTTGTTCCGATCTGTTGCACGGCGGCTTCGCGAAGGCCTTGGGCGTGGTCAAGTGACGCGGTTAGGATGGGGTCCGCACGCCTATGAACATCATCATCCTCGACGACTACCAGGACGCTGTGCGCAAGCTGCCTTGCGCCACCAAACTGGACGCGCTGAACGCCAAGGTCTTCACCAACACGGTCAAGGGCATCGGACAGCTGTCGGTCCGGCTGCGGGACGCCGAAGTGCTGGTAACGATCCGCGAACGGACCCACTTTCCCCGGCAACTGCTGGAAAAGCTGCCCAAGCTGAAGCTGATCTCCCAGACCGGCCGCGTCGGCAAGCACATCGACCTGGACGCCTGCACCCGGCTGGGCATCGCCGTGGCGGAGGGCGGCGGCTCGCCGATCGCGCCGGCCGAGCTGACCTGGGCGCTGATCATGGCGGCGATGCGGCGCCTGCCGCAGTACATCGCGACGCTCAAGCACGGCGTGTGGCAGCAGTCGGGCTTGAAGTCCGGCTCGATGCCGCCCAACTTCGGCCTGGGCATCGTGCTGCGCGGCAAGACGCTGGGCATCTGGGGCTACGGCAAGATCGGCCAGCTCATCGCCGGCTACGGTCGTGCCTTCGGGATGCACGTGCTGGTCTGGGGCAGTGAGGGCTCGCGCCTGCGCGCCCAGGCCGACGGCCATCAGGCGGCGGAGAGCCGCGAGGCCTTCTTCGAGCAGGCCGACGTGCTGTCCCTGCACCTGCGCCTGTCCGATGAAACCACCGGCATCGTCACCGCCGAGGACCTGGCGCGGATGAAGCCGACCTCGCTGTTCGTGAACACCTCGCGCGCAGAACTGGTCGCCGACGGCGCGCTGGTCTCCGGGCTGAACCGCGGCCGTCCCGGCATGGCCGCCGTCGACGTGTTCGAGTCGGAACCCATCCTGCAGGGCCATCCGCTGCTGCGCCTGGAAAACGCCGTGTGCACGCCGCACATCGGCTATGTCGAGCAGGACAGCTACCAGATGTACTTCGACGCGGCCTTCGACAACGTGCTGAGCTACATGGCCGGCAAGCCGACGAACATCGTCAACCCGGATGCGCTCAAGGTGCTGCGGTGAGCCTGGCGCCGCCGCCCTCCCCGCCCTCCCCGCCGGCACCCGCCGAGTCCGCCCCCGCCGATCCCGCCCCTCCCGAGCCTTCTCCCGCCCCGGGTGACGCGGCCAGCCCCCAGAGCGTGGGCGAGCTGTTCTGGGCCTTCAACCGCCTCGCGCTGCAGGGTTTCGGCGGCGTGCTGGCCGTCGCGCAGCGGGAGCTGGTGGAGCGCCTGGGCTGGATGTCCCGCGAGGAGTTCGTCGAGACCCTCGCCGTCGCGCAGGTGCTGCCCGGCCCGAACATCGTCAACATCTCGCTGATGATCGGCGACCGCTTCTTCGGCATGCGCGGCGCGATGGCCGCGCTGGCCGGAATGATGGTGGTGCCGGCGATCATCGTGCTGACGCTGGCGGCGCTGTCCACGACCTGGCTGGCCTCGCCGCGGATGACCGGCGCGCTGCGCGGCATGGGGGCCGTGTCGGCGGGCCTGATCCTGGCCACCGGCCTGAAGCTGCTGCCGTCGCTGAGGAAGAACCCGGTCGGCCTCTGGCCCGGCCTGGCCCTGGCGAGCCTGGTGTTCGGCGCGACCGTGTGGCTGAAGCTGCCGCTGTTCTGGATCGTGCTGAGCGTCGGCGGCCTGGGCATGGCGCTGGCGCTGATCGCGCTGAGGCGGAGCCGCCGATGAGCCCCTCCCTGAGCGTGCTGACGGGCGCCCTGAGCTGGCAGGACCTGGGCGCGCTGTGCCTGCACTTCCTGATGCTGTCGCTGCTGTCGATCGGCGGCGCGATCACCACCGCGCCGGACATGCACCGCTACCTGGTGGCCGAGCGCCACTGGCTCACCGACACGCAATTCACCAGCTCGATCGCGCTGGCGCAGGCCGCGCCTGGGCCCAACATCCTGTTCGTCGCGGTGCTGGGCTTCAACGTGTCGGGGCTGGCCGGCGCCGCGGCGGCGATGCTGGGCATCATGTTGCCGTCGACCTTGCTGGTCGTGGCCGCGACGCGCTGGGCGCGGGCCAACCGGGACCACATCGGCGTGCGCTCGTTCACCGTCGGCATGGCGCCGCTGACGCTCGGGCTGATGATCGCGACCGGCTGGCTGCTGGCCGCGCCCTATGTCGTCGAGCCCGGCCACCGCTGGGCCACGCTGGCGCTGATGGCCGCCACGCTGTTCCTGACGATGCGCACGAAGCTGGGCATCGTGTGGATGGTGCTGGGCGGCGGCGTGCTGGGAGCGCTGGGGGTCGTTTGACCCCGGCCTCCCGATCGCCGCCGAAGATGCTCAGGCGTCCTTCGTCCCGAAGATCTTGTCCCCGGCGTCGCCCAGGCCCGGAATGATGTAGCCCTGCTCGTTGAGGTGGGAGTCGATCGCCGCGGTCCAGCAGCGGACTTCCGGATGGGCCTTGCCGAGCGCCTCGACACCCTCGGGCGCCGCCACCAGCACCAGGGCCCGGATGTCCTTGCAGCCGCGCTTCTTCAGCAGATCGATCGTCGCGATCATCGAGCCGGCGGTGGCCAGCATCGGGTCGACGATCAGCGCGGTGCGCTGGTCCAGCTGGCCGACGAACTTCTCGAAGTAGTTCACCGGCTGCAGCGTCTCGTGGTCGCGCGCCAGGCCGACGACGCTAACCTTGGCGTTGGGCATCATGTCCAGCACACCGTCCAGCATGCCGATGCCGGCGCGCAGGATGGGCACCACGGTGACCTTGCGGCCGGCGATCTGGTCGACCTCCACCGGGCCGCACCAGCCGTCGATCGTGGTCTTCTCCAGCGGGAAGTCCGACGTCGCTTCGTAGGCCAGCAGGCGCGCCACCTCGCCGGTCAGCTCGCGGAACTTCTTGGTGGACATGTCACCCTCGCGCATCAAGCCGATCTTGTGCTTGACCAGGGGGTGTTTGACTTCGATGACGGGCATGGCGGTGGGGCAGGCTGATGTGGGAGCGGCTCCTCGCGGAGCCGGAATGGGCGCGATTATCTCGCGGCGGGCTCAGCCCTTGGCGCGGCGCTGGCGCAGCGCCTCGTACAGGCACACGCCCGCGGCCACCGACACGTTCAAGCTTTCCACCGCGCCCTGCATCGGGATGCTGACCAGCTCGTCGCAAGTCTTGCCGGTGAGCTGCCGCATGCCCTCGCCCTCGGCGCCCAGCACCAGCGCCACCGGGCCGGACAGGTCCAGGTCGTACAGCGTCTTGGTCGCCTGGTCGGAGGTGCCGACGATCCAGATATCGCGCTCCTTGAGCTCGTTGAGCGCGCGCGCCAGGTTGGTGACCATCAGGTAGGGCACCGTCTCCGCCGCGCCGCTGGCCACCTTGGCCACCGTCGCGTTGAGCCCGACCGCATGGTCCTTGGGCGCCACGACCGCGTGCGCGCCCGCGCCGTCGGCCACCCGCAGGCAGGCGCCGAGGTTGTGCGGATCGGTCACGCCGTCCAGCACCAGCAGCAGCGGCGGGCCTTCCACGTTGTCCAGCAGGTCGTCCAGCGAATGCTGCTGCGCCACCGCCTTCACCCGCGCCACGACGCCCTGGTGGCGCGTCGTGCCGCACAGCTTCTGAAGCCGGTCGTCGTCGCTCTCGACCAGGCGCGCGCCGGCCGCCTCGGCCTTCTCCAGGAAGCCGCGCATGCGCTGGTCGCGACGGGTGGCGTCGAACAGGACCTCGTGCACCGAGGCGGGCGCGGTCTTGAGCCGCACGGTCACGGCATGGAAGCCGAACAGGATCTGGGTCTTGCCCGACGCGGACGCCGGCTCGGAGCCGGCGGCGGGCTTGGAATGCTTGGGGGTGGCGCTCATGGGGCCGGATTGTCGCCGCTCCGGCGGGCGGCGCTCAGATCCAGCCCATTTCCCTGGCGCCCATGAGCGCGCCGATGAGCACCGGCTGATGCAGCATGTAGTACGACAGCGACCACTGCCCCAGCACCGCCAGCGGTCGCAGCGTCACCCGCAACGGCCTTTGCAGCCAGGCGCGCACCGCGGCCGTCCGCGCCAGCGCGCAGCCCCACAGCATCGGCCCCAGCCACGGCAGCAGCGGCACGTAGTCCTCGGTCAGCGGCTTGTGGGTCACCAGGCCGACCCAGTTGGTGGTGCGGGTGTCGAAGAAGGGATGCGCCACCACGAAGGGCAGCAGCAGCGCCACCGCCCCCAGCACCCACAACGCGCCGGCCGGCAGGCGCGAGAAGCCGAAGCGCACCAGGATCAGCATCAGCGCCATGCCGTGCAGCACGCCGAAGCTGATGAACGAACGCGGGAACATCCACCACGACCCCAGCGACACCAGCAGCGCGCAGGCCATGATCTGGCCCCACCGGCGCCAGAAGCGATAGGCCGACTGCCCCTGCGACGTCGCCACCGCCTGCCCCATGCCGGCGCACAGCAGGAACAGGCTCACGATGGCGCTGCGCTGCCAGGTCCAGAACGGATCGCGATAGAAGTCCTCGACGATGACCTTGAAGTAGGTCAGGTCGAAGCAGAAGTGGAAGGCGGTCATCCAGACCATCGCCAGGCCGCGCAGCGCGTCCAGGCGATCGAAGCGCGGCGTGACCTCCGGCGGGGGCGCCGCCTCGGCGCGGACGGCGGGGTCAGGCGTTGACGGGGGGTGTCGGTCCGGCGGATTCATCGGGGTGGAAGTCTACATAAGGCCGGTGGCCCGCCCATGACGGTGGTGGTTCGACATCACAACAAGCGACGCCACGCCTTGAACGAGTCATGACAACCCCACTCCCAGGTCAGGCGCCCTGTGCGTGACTACCAGTGACGGTCATTGAGAGCAGAAGCCGTCGATTCGACCATCGCGGTTTCGTCCACGCCTTTCAATCCACATGTCCTTGCACTCCCTGTCCGAACCCTCGTCGCGCGTGCTGCCCCGCGCTCGCTCTTCCACCCTTCGTCTCGGCGCCCTCGCGCTCCCGTTGCTGCTGTCGGCCTGCTTCGGCGGCGGCGACGACAAGGCCCAAACCGCGGCGGTGATCGAACCGTCGGAAGTCTCGCCCTGCCAGGTCCTCAAGGTGACGCCGGAAGCCTCCGTCACCGACGCCTTCGTCGATCCGCTGCTGACGCTGACCTACACCGCGCCGACCGCCGGCACCTGCAACAACTTCGCGCTGGTCGACCGCGGCCAGTCGCCCGTCCCCACCCGGGTGGTGGCCGCCAGCGAGTGGCCGCATCCTCAAGGCGGCTTCGTGGGGACGCTGACCCTGGAGCCGGTCGACGCGCTGGCGCAGAAGGCCGGCTACGGCCTGAAGCAGAACGGCAAGACGATCTCCCTCTTCACCACCGGCACGGAGCGCCGCGGCAGCCTCGCGAAGGTCGAGGACCAGCCCGTCCACCTGTCGCCGCTGCCCGAATCCGCGCGCATCGGCAAGGACGACATCAACGGCGTGGTCGACGCGCTGGCAGAGCGCATCACCGAAGGCAACAAAGGGCTCGCGTTCCTGCTCAAGGCACTGCTGAAACGAGAGCTCCCGCATCTGGCGGATCCGCAGGCCCGCTTCGCCGCGCGTGTCGGCAAGCTGACCTACCGCAGCGTCGACGCGACCGGCGCGCCCGTGACGCTGAGCGGCCTGCTGGTCTATCCGGAGCAGGACGGCGGCGGGGCCCCCATGGACTACAACGGCCTGCCCATCGTGATCGGCCAGCGCGGAGCCGGCGACAACGACAGCGAGGCCCCGTCCTCGGGCGCCCACATCATGACGGTGCCTGGACTGTTGGCGGCGGGCAAGGGCCACGTGTACATCGCGCCGGACCTGATCGGCATGGGCGACACGGCGAAGTCGCCCCAGGCCTACCTGATGGCCAAGGACACGGCCGCGCAGACGCAGGACATGCTGCGGGCCGTCCGCGAGTACTTCCTCCAGCAACACCGCGCGCAGCTGGGCCGCGACCTGCGGATCGTCGGCGCCTCGCAAGGCGGTTTCTCGTCCATCGCCCCGCTGCCACACCTGTCGCTGGACGGCACCGTGCGGCTGGTTTCCGCCGCGGAAGGCCCGTACGACGTGCACCGCACCTTTCACTCCTCCGTCCTGGCCGTGGGCGGCGCGGCGCGCGACGCCTACTCCGAGCACGAGGACCTGAAGTTCGTGCCCAGCCACGTGCGCGACGTGATGGAGAGCTTCCAGACCTACCAGGGCTACCGCTTCGATCCGAAGGCGGTCTTCGCCGAGGACGGCTCGCTGCTGCCGTCCTTCCTGCAGGACTACAAGGACGGCAAGTACAAGGACTTCGTCGCCCATCTCGGCGCCAACAGCCTTGCCAGCAACACCCAGCAGTACAACCTCCCCGAGGCCAAGGTGAAGCTCTATCACTTCACGAAGGACTCTCTGGTGCCGTCGCAGAACACGGTGGACCTGCTGGCCAAGCTGAGCGCCGCGCCCAACCGGTTGGCAAGCGTCGAACGCGGCAACTGCCACGAGAGCTCGGAGATCGTGAAGCTGGTCCTGCAGTTCAGCAAGAGCTCGCTGAAGACGCACATCATCTGCGTGCCGTTCCAGATCGACGACCTCGTCGGCGAGCTGTAAACAAGCGCTGAGCAATGCGGGCCGCCCGGTCGTGCCGAGGCGGCCCTGTCATTGCCTGATCACCCGGTCCGCCTCAAGAGCCCCAACGTCCGCCGAGCGCGCGCAGCAGTTCGACGCGATTGACCTGCTCCGTCTGCCGCAGCGTCACCAGCACCTGCCGCGCGGTCGCCAACTGGCGTTGCGCATCGAGCAGCTCCAGCTGGCTGAACCCGCCGAGGCGATAACTCTGCTCCGCCAGGCGGAACGCCTGCCGCGCCGCCTCCACTTGCGCCTGCTGCGCATCCAGCCGCTCCGCAAGCTGGTCGCGCACCGCCAGCGCATCCGCCACCTCCCGGAAGGCCGACTGCAATGACAGCTCGTAGCTGGCCATCGCCTCGCGCCGGGTCGCCTCGCTGACCTGGACCTGCGCGCGCCGCGCGCCGCCGTCGAAGATCGGCAGATCGATCTGCGGCACCAGGCTCCAGACGCCGCTGCCGCTCTTGAACAGCCCATCCAGCTCGGGGCTGCGCGTGCCCGCGCTGGCCGTCAGCGTCAGCCGCGGGAATCGCGCCGCGCGCGCCGCGCCGACGTCGAACGCCGCCGCCTGCAGGCGCTGCTCCGCCGCGCGCAGATCGGGGCGCTGCAGCAGCACCTCGGCGGGCAGACCGGCGGGGATCTCCGGCAGCGCCGTCGCGGCGGTCGTGTCCTGCTCGCCGGGCAGCATCTCGTCCGGCAGGGGTTGGCCGGCCAACAGCTCCAGCGTCAACCTGGCCTGCGTCACCGTGCCGACGATGCGTGCCGCGTCGCCGCGCGCGGATTCGAAGGCGGCGCGCGCACGGGACCGATCCAGGCCCGACGCGGCACCCAACTGGTACCTGCGCTCGGCCAGCGCCAGCGTGCGTTGCTGGCTGTCGCGCAGCTCCAGGGCCAGCGCCAGGCGCTGCCGCTCCGCGGCCAGCGCGAGCCACGCGTTCGCGACCTCCGCGACCAGACTCAACCGCGTGCTGCGCTGCGTTTCCTCCTGGGCGAGGAACCGCGCCAGCGCCGCGCCCTCCAGGCTGCCGAGACGATCGAACAGGTCGATCTCGTAGCTCGCCAGACCCAGGTTGACGCCATAGGTCGTCGTCGCGCCCTGCGCGCCGGTCGTGCGCTGGCGTGTCGCGGACGCGCCCAGGCCGATCTGCGGCAGATCGTTGGCGGCGACGATGCGGTACTGCGCCCGGACGCGTTCGACCGCGGCGGCGCTTGCGCGCAGGCTGCGGTTCTGGCCCAGCGCAATCCCGACCACCTGATTCAGACGCGGATCCGCGAAGAACCCGGACCAGTCATGCACCGCGACCGCGGCCGCATCCACGGCCGCCGCCGTTGGCCCCGAGGCGGTGCTCGTCGGACTCGACGCCCCTCCCGCGGCGGCGACACCCCGGAAGGCCTCGCGCATCGGCGGCTTCGGCGCATCGTTCGCCGGCACGAGGCTGCCGCAGGCGCTCAACCCGAGCAGCAAGGGCAACAGTCCGGGCAGGAAGCGGCCCGTGCCGCTCGTCATCCTGGCACTCCTGGCACTCCTGGCACTCCTGGCACCCGCAGCCTGGATGGTCCTCCGAGCCGAGTCGGCGGAAGCCGGGCCGGGGGTGACGATTTGCGTCAGCGTATGAGGAGCCCCCGGCCCGGCTTCCGCTGACGGGCGGAGTGCGCCACTCGCGGCAAACGAGGCAATCGTGGCACCCGCAATCTGGATGGTCCTCCGAGCCGAGTCGGCGGAAGCCGGGCCGGGGGTGGCGATTTGCGTCAGCGTATGAGGAGCCTCCGGCCCGGCTTCCGCTGACGGGCGGAGTGCGCCACTCACGGCAGAACACGCAATCGTGGCACCCGCAATCTGGATGGTCCTCCGAGCCGAGTCGGCGGAAGCCGGGCCGGGGGTGACGATTTGCGTCAGCGTATGAGGAGCCTCCGGCCCGGCTTTCGCTGACGGGCGGAGTGCTCGTTGGGAGTTAGTCATGCCTGCCCCTCCGGCTTCGGATCCACGGCAGACGGCGGCACCTGAGCAGCCTCACCGGCCGCCCCCTGCTTCCCCACCCGGCTGAACCGCTGCTTCACCCACAGATAGAACAGCGGGACAAAGAAGATCCCGAGCAGCGTCGCACTCGCCATCCCGCCGAGCACGCCCACGCCGATGGCGCGTTGCGATCCCGAGCCTGCGCCGCTGGAGAAAGCCAGCGGCAGCACGCCCATCATGAAGGCCAGCGAGGTCATGAGGATCGGCCGCAGTCGCTGCCGGCAAGCTTTGAGCGTCGCCTCGACGAGGCTCATTCCCTGCCCCAGCAAGGTCTCGGCGAACTCCACGATCAGGATCGCGTTTTTCGCCGACAACCCGACCGTCGTCAACAAACCCACCTGGAAGAACACGTCGTTCAACTGCCCGCCGAGATGGCTGGCCGCCAGCGCGCCGATGATGCCCAGCGGCACGACCAGCATGACGCTGAACGGCACCGACCAGCTTTCATAAAGGGCGGCCAGGCACAGGAAGATGAACAGCACCGACACCGCATACAGCAGCGGCGCCTGATCCCCCGACAGCCGCTCCTGATAGCTGCGCCCCGACCACTCGAAGCCGACGCCGGGCGGCATCTCGCGCAGGATCGATTCCATCGCCGCCATGGCCGCGCCTGAGCTCACGCCCGGCGCCACCTCGGCCTGGATCTCATAGGCGGCGCTGCCGTTGTAGCGCACCAGCTGACGCGGCCCGTTCTGCCACTTCGCCGTAGCGAAGGCGTTGAACGACACCATCGCGCCGCTGGCATTGCGCACGTACCAGTAGCGCAGCGCGTCGGGGTCGGCGCGATAGGCGCCCTCGCCCTGCACCAGCACCCGCTTGACGCGGCCCCGGTCGAGGAAGTCGTTGACGTAGGCGCTGCCCAGCGCGATCGACAGCGTGTCGTTGATCGTCGTCGTCGACACGCCCAGCGTCCCCGCCTTGTGATCGTCGATGTCGATCTGCAGTTGCGGCGTCTCGGCCAGGCTGTTGATGCGGGCGCGGCTCAGCTCGGGGCGCCGGTTGGCCTCGTCGATCAGCCGGTCGCGCGCGGCGGCCAGCGCCTCGGGGCCGACGCCGCCCAGATCCTGCAGGAACAGCTGGATGCCCGAGCTGCCGCCCAGCCCGCGCACCGTCGGCGGCTGCACGATGAAGATGTTGGCGTCGCGCACCCGCTTGCCCAGCTCGCGGCTGAAGCGCTCGGCCAGCGCGCCCGCGCTCTGGTTGCGATCCGGCCTGTCCTTCCAGTCCATCAGGCGGATGAAGCCCTGCCCCGAGCCCTGATCGCCGTTGGCGCCGCGCACGAGGTTGTAGAACAGCACTTCCTTCTGGTCGGCCAGGTAGGCCTCCATGCTCTGCGCCACCGCTTCCATGCGTTCCGCCGTGGCGCCCGGCGCCATGCGCACCTGGATCTGCAGGCTGCCCTGGTCCTCGTCCGGCAGGAACGACGTCGGCAGGCTGCGGTACAGCAACGCCATGCCGGCGATCAGCAGCAGGTAGACCATGAAGCTGCGCACGCCGCGCGCCGTCAGCCATCGCACGCGGCCGACGTAGCGCTCGGTGAAGCGGTCGAAGAGGCGGTTGAAGCCGCCGAAGAACCAGTCCAGCTGCTTGCCGAAGGGGCCACCGTGAGCCGCGTGCTCGCCCTGATGGACGGGCTTGAGCAGCGTCGCGCACAGCGCGGGCGACAGGCTCATCGCCACCAGCACCGACAGCACCATCGCGCTGACCACGGTGATGGAGAACTGCCGATAGATGATGCCGGTCGACCCGCCGAAGAAGGCCATCGGAATGAACACCGCCGACAGCACGACCGCGATGCCCACCAGCGCGCCGCTGATCTCCTTCATGCTGGCGCGGGTCGCGTCGCGGGGGCTCAGGCCCTCCTCGCGCATCAGGCGCTCGACGTTCTCGACCACCACGATCGCGTCGTCCACCAGCAGGCCGATCGCGAGCACCAGCCCGAACATCGTCAGCGAGTTGATCGAATAACCCGCCACCGCCAGCACCCCGAAGGTCCCCAGCAGCACCACCGGCACCGCGATCGCCGGGATCAGCGTCGCGCGCAGGTTCTGCATGAACAGGTACATGATGGCCACCACCAGCACCATCGCCTCGATCAGCGTGTGCACGACGCCCTCGATGGACACGCTGATGAACGGCGTCGTGTCGTAGGTCGTGGTGATCTTCATCCCGTGCGGGAAGAACGGCGCCAGCTCGGCCAGCTTGGCCTTCACCAGCTCGGCGGTCTTGAGCGCGTTGGCGCCGCTGGCCGGCAGGATGGCCATGCCGGCGGCGGTCTGCCCGGTGCTCTTGACGTTGGTGGTGTAGCTGTCGCGGCCCAGCTCGACGCGGGCCACGTCGCCCAGGCGCAGCGCGGAGCCGTCCGGCTGCACGCGCAGCACGATGGCGCGGAACTGCTCCGCCGTCTGCAGCTTGGCGCGCGCCGTGATGATGGCCGTCAGGCGCTGGCCCTCGGGCGCGGGCTGCGCGCCGAGCTGGCCGGCCGAGACCTCGGTGTTCTGCGCCAGCAGCGCGGCGCGGATGTCGCCGGGCACGAGCGCGTAACGCTGCAGCTGCGCGGCGTCCAGCCACACCCGCATCGCATAGCCGGAACCGAAGACGTTGATGTCGCCCACGCCCTCGATGCGGCTGATGATGTCCACCAGCGTGCTGGACAGGTAGTCCCCCAGGTCCGCGGACGTCACCGACGGGTTGTCGCTGGTCAGCATCACCACCATCAGGTTCTCGGTGCCGGCCTTGGTGACGCGCACGCCCTGCGCCTGCACCGCCTGTGGCAGCCGCGACAGCGACTGCGAGACCTTGTTCTGGACCTGCATCTGCGCCAGGTCCGGATCGGTCCCGGCGACGAAGCTCAGCACCGTGCCGGCGCCGCCGGAGGCGTTGCTGGTGGACTCGATCGAGAACAGGCCGTCGATGCCCTTGAGGTTCTGCTCGATGACCTGCGTGACCGAGTCCTCGATCGCCTTGGCGGACGCGCCGGGATAGCTGGTGTTGATCGAGATCCGCGTCGGCGCGATGTCGGGATACCGCTCCAGCGGCAGCATGTGCACGGCGGCGGCGCCGGCCAGCATGATCACGATCGCGATGACCCACGCGAAGATGGGTCGGTCGATGAAGAAGGAGGCCATGGTGTCAGCGCCCCGGGTTGGCCGAAGCGCCCGCGGCGGCGCTCGAAGCGTCCGATGCGCCTGAAGCCCCCGAGGCGGCGGCACCCGCCGCCTTCTTCGCGCCGGCCGCGACCGGCGTCACCTTCTGCCCGGCGCGGGCGCGCTGCAGGCCTTCGATGGCCAGCTTGTCGCCGACCTTCAACCCGCTGGCGACCAGCCACTGGTTGCCCACCGCGCGGGCCAGCGTCAGGCGGCGCAGCTCCAGCTTGTTGTCGGCGCCGACCACCAGCGCGGTGGCCTCGCCCGTCGGAGAGCGGCTCACGCCCTGCTGCGGGACCACGATCACGTCGCTGTCCACGCCGGCCAGCAGCCGGGCGCGCACGACCATGCCGGGCAGCAGCGCGCCGTCGGGATTGGGCACCACGGCCCGCAGCGTCACCGCGCCAGTGCCGCGATCCACGGTCACGCCGCTGAACTGCAGCACGCCGGGCCGCGCGTACGCGGTGCCGTCCTCCAGCACCAGCTTCACCTGCCGGCTGCCGCTGCGGCCGTCGAGCTGGCGGCGCAACTGCAGGATCTCGGCGCTGCTCTGCACGATGTCCACATGCATGGGATCGAGCTGCTGCACCGTCGTCAGCGCCTGCGTCTGGTTGGCGGTGACCAGCGCACCGGCGGTGACCGTCGAGACCTCGATGCGGCCGCCGATCGGCGCGTCGATGCGGGTGCGGGCCAGTTGCACGCGGGCGGCGTCCAGAGCCGCCTTGGCCACGGCCACGTCGGCGCGCGCCTGGTGCAGCGCGCTGGCGCTGTCGTCGGCGCTCTGGCGGCTCAAGGCGTCGGCCTTCAGCAGCTCGGCATCACGCTCGGCCCTGGTGCGGGCCACGGCGACCTGCGCCTCGGCCTTCTGCAGCGCGGCGGCGGCGCGGGCGCGCTCGGCCTCGTAGGTCGCGGCGTCGAGCTGGTACAGCGCCTGGCCGGCGCGGACCGTGGAGCCCTCGGTGAACAGCCGCTGCAGCACGATGCCGCCGACCTGCGGGCGGATCTCCGCGACCTGGCTGGCGGACAGCCGGCCGGGCAGCTCCAGCGACAGCGGCGCGTCCTGGGCGCTGACCACCACCACCCCGACTTCCGGCGCCGGCGGCGGGCCGGCCTTGGTGTCCTTGGCGTCCTTGCAGGCCGCCAGCAGCACGACCGGGATCAGCAGCGACAGCGACAGAGCGACGCGAGGGCGGAACGCGCGGGGACGGGACGCGCGCGCGCGGGGTGTGAGAATCTTGGGGAGGTCGGCCATGGCGGCGCATCCTGACCGCCGAATGTGGAGAGACCTTGAAGGTCGCGCCACGCGGTGGGGGATGACTTGATGCGACGGGCGCGGCGCGGTCATCATGCGCCGCCAATCGCCCCGAGGCGACAGCAACCATCCCGAAAGTCACCCCGCCGCGCCGCCCGCCCCGCTGCCCCAACGTCTCCAGCAACGTCTCCCGCCCCTTCGACGCCCGCCGTCCCCATGAAGCTTCCGCGCCCGCTCCGATCGATCCGGTTCAACCTCGCCGCCCGCCTCTTCGCCGCCGTGTTCAGCACCGCGATGGCGGTGGCGCTGGCGATGGGCGTGTTCTCGCACATCAACCTGAACCGCGACTTCATCGGCTACCTCAACGAGCAGGCCGTCAATCGGCTGGAGCTGGCCCGCACCAGCGTCACCGCCGGCTATCGTGAGAACGGCCGCAGCTGGGACTTCCTGCGCGAGCGGCCCGAGCTCTGGGGCCGCCTGCTGCGCCCGCTGGTGCCGGAGGCGGCGCAGCCCGCGGTCAAGCACGGCCCGGCCGACCTGACCGGCGCGACGCGGCGCTTCACGCTGTTCGACGCCAACCGCGAGCGCATCGCCGGCTACGCCGGCCCGGCCGAGCCCGCCATCGAGCGGCCCATCATCGTCGACGGCCTGACCGTCGGCTGGCTGGCGCTGACGCCGATCGAATCGGTCAGTCCCGGCGCCGAGAAGCACTTCTACGACGCGCAGTTGCGCTCGGCCTGGGTGGTCGGCGGCGCGGCGGTGCTGCTGGCCGGCGGCGTGGCGTACTGGATCTCGCGGCGGTTGCTGCGGCCGGTGCGGCGGGTCGCCGAGGCCACGCACCGGCTGGCCGCCGGCGACTTCGCCATCCGCGTGCCGGAGAGCCGCGGCGACGACGACATCACCCGGCTCGGCCACGACTTCAACCAGCTCGCGCTCACGCTGCAACGCAACGAGGCGATGCGGCGCGAGTTCATGGCCGACGTCTCGCATGAGCTGCGCACGCCGCTGGGCGTGCTGCACGGCGAGCTGGAAGCGATCGAGGACGGCGTGCGCCAGCCCGACGCGCAGGCCCTGCGCTCGCTGCAGGGCGAGGTCGCGATCCTGCACAAGCTGGTCGACGACCTGCACGAGCTGTCGCTGGCCGACGTCGGCGCCCTCGCCTACCGCAAGGCCGAGCTCGACCTGCGCGAGCTGATCGGCGTCACCGCGGGCGCCTTCAGCGAGCGGCTGAACGGCAGCGGACTGACACTCGGCCTGGACCTGCCCGAGCAGCCGCTGCGCGTCTTCGGCGACGAGCGCCGCCTGCGCCAGTTGCTGGCCAACCTGCTGGAGAACAGCTGCCGCTACACCGACGCCGGCGGCACGCTCAGCATCAGCGCGCGGCGCAGCGGCAAGGTGGCGGTGCTGGACGTGCAGGACACGGCGCCCGGTGTCGCGCCGGAGCACGTGCCGCGGCTGTTCGAGCGTTTCTTCCGCGTCGACGCGTCGCGCAGCCGGCGCGGCGGCGGCTCGGGCCTGGGGCTGTCGATCTGCCAGCGCATCGCCGAGGCGCACGAGGGCCGCATCGAGGCCATGCCGTCGCCGCTGGGCGGCTTGTGGCTGCGGGTGGAGTTGCCGCTCCATGGCTGACGCGCCGATGCCGATGGAGCCCGGACCGGCGCGCGTGCTGGTCGTCGAGGACGAGCCCAAGCTGGCCGCGCTGTTGGCCGACTACCTGCGCGCCGCCGGTCACGCGCCCGAGTGCGTCGCCGACGGCCGCGAGGTGCTGCCCGCGTGGATCGCGCGCCGGCACGACCTGATCCTGCTGGACCTGATGCTGCCCGGCGTCGACGGGCTGACCCTGTGCCGCGAGCTGCGCGCGATCAGCAGCGTGCCCATCCTCATGCTGACGGCCCGCGCCGAGGAGATCGACCGGTTGACCGGGCTGGAGCTCGGCGCCGACGACTACATCGCGAAGAACCCGTTCAGCCCGCGCGAGGTGATGGCGCGGGTCAAGGCCGCGCTGCGCCGCAGCCGCGCGGCCGAGGCGCACGGACCCGCCGCCGTCGCGACGCCCCGCGACGCGCTTCAGTTCGACGAGCAGGGCTGGCGCGCCACCTGGGCCGGCCAGGCGCTGGACCTCACGCCGATCGAGTTCCGCCTGCTCCACATCCTGGCCTCTCAACCGGGCCGCGTGTATGCGCGGACCCAGTTGCTGGACCTGCTGCATGTCGACGCGCGCGACGTCACCGAACGCGCGGTGGACAGCCACGTCAAGAACCTGCGCCGCAAGCTCGAGAAGGCCGGCGCGGGCAGTGATCGGATCCGGTCGATCTACGGGGTGGGCTACCGCTTCGACGCGTGACATCGCGCGGGGCGCGTCGTCGAGCGGGCACGGCTCACGCCTGAATGCTGCGTTCACCGCGTTCACCGCGTTCGCCGCCACCATCGCCGCTTCTTTTTTCGGTGGCAACATCCGCGGCAGGACCAGGCGCCAGACCTGGGTCCTTGAGGGAGACCATCCATGCTTCGTTTCAGTTCCCGCCGCCGCGCCGCCGCATGGCGCGGCGTCACCACGGCGCTCGCCGCGCTGCTGCTTTCGGGCGGCGCCGCCGCCCTGTCGCCCGTGATGGTGCCGCCCCCGCCGCCGCGGCCGGACCTCAAGTCCCCGCCACCACCACCGCCGGTCCGCTGGATCGCCTTCCGCTCGGCGGAAGCGCGCACGCCGATCCGGATCGAGCAGGTCGCGGTGCAAAGCCGCATCAGCGGCAGCTCCGTCGTCTCGCGCGTGGAGCTGAAGGTGTTCAACCCCAATGGGCAGATGCTGTCCGGCGACCTGCAGTTCCCGCTGGGCGACGGCCAGACCGTCACCGGCTTCTCGCTGGACATCAACGGCCATCTGCGCCGCGCCGTGCCGGTCGAAAAGGCCAAGGGCCGGCAGGTCTACGAGGACACGGTGCGCCAGCGCGTCGACCCGGCGTTGCTGGAGGTCACCGAGGGCAATGTCTACAAGCTGCAGGTCTATCCGCTGCCGCCCGGCGGCTCGCGCCGCGTGGTGCTGGAGATCCGCGAATCGCTCGCCGCCACCGCTGAGTCCGCGGCGCCCGTCTGGCGGCTGCCGCTGCAATTCAGCGGCGCGGTCGATCGGATGACGGTGGACGTGCTGGTGGACGGCCTCGCGCCGTCCCTGCTGACGGCCGACTGGGGCGCGCAGCCGGTGGCGATCACGCCGACCGCCGACGGCGGCAGCCGCCTGCGCCTGCAACGCGAGGCCGCCGAGACCGTCGGCGAGCTGCGCGTCACGCTGCCGGCCCGCCTCGCCACGCCCGCCGTCACCACCGAACGATTCAAGGGCAAGACCTACGTACTGGCCGAAGTGCCGGTCGACGTCGCGGCCTGGCCCCGCAAGGCGCCGCGCACGGTCGGGCTGGTCTGGGACGCGTCGGCCTCGGGCGCGACGCGCGACCACGATCGCGAGTTCGCGCTGCTGGAGGACTGGTTCAGGACGCTCGGCGATGTCGAGGTCCGATTGAAGGTGGTGCGCCACGAGGCCGAGGCGGTCGAGCGCTTCACCGTGCGCGGCGGCGCCTGGCGCGAGCTGCGCCAGCGCCTGGAGCGGCTGCCGTATGACGGCGCCACCGCGCTCGGCGCGATGGACTCGCCCAAGGGCAGCGACGTGACGCTGCTGTTCTCCGACGGTATCGGCACCTGGGGCACGGGCGCGTTGCCCACCACGGGCGGGCCGCTGTTCGCCTTCTCCGCGTCGGCGGGCGCGGCGGACACGGCCTTGCGCCGCGCCGCCGAAACGCGGGGCGGCGCCTACGCCGACCTGCTGTCGACAGGCACCGCCGACGTCCTGCGCCTGCTGGCCGAGGAACAGCCGCGCGTGCTCGACGTGACGGGCCTGGGCGCCGGGGACTGGGAGCTGGGCTCGCTCCACCCCGTCGGCGGCCGCGTGCTGGTGGCCGGCGTCATGACGCAGGCGCAAGCGCGCATGACGCTGGTGCTGTCCACGACCCATGGCACGCCGCGCGTCGTCGACGTGCCGCTGCGCGTGCCCGCGCCCGAGGCCGCCGCTGACGCGTCGGCCGCGTCGGCCGCGGCATCCACCGTCGCATCGGCATCGGCATCGGCGTCGGGATCGGGATCGGGATCGGGATCCGCTGCCGCATCGACCTCGACCTCGACCTCTGTCCCCACGTCCGCCGGGGACGCAGCGGCGCCGATCGGCCTGGCCGCCCACCGCTGGGCCAGCTTCCGGCTGGCACGACTGGATGCCGATCGCTCGGCGCAGCGCCAGGCGGTGCGCCGCCTGGGCATGGAATTCGGACTGGCGACCCGCGAGACCTCGCTCATCGTGCTCGACACCGTGCGGGACTACGTGCGCCACGACATCGAGCCGCCCGCCGAATTGCGTGGCGAATGGGAGCGCCTGCGGCGCGCGCTGGGCGCGTCGCTGCAGCAGGAGCGCGGCGCGGCCCAGGCCGAGGTGCTGCGGCGCTTCGAGCAGAAGCTCGAATGGTGGAGCGTCACGCCCCATATGCGGGAGGCGACCCAGCGCGCGCTCAACGCGTTGGAGGCGGAGCACCAGCGGCAACAGGACACGAGCGGCTTCACGCCGCCGCCGGTGGTGGCCTACCGACCGACCCCTTCCGCGCCGAGCACGACGGCGGCATCGCCAGTCGAGCCGCCCATGCCGGCTCCGGTGCCGCCGCCGGTGCACAGCCCCGCGCCGGCGATGCCCATGCCGGCGCCCTCGCCGATGGTCGCGCCCGCGCCCGCACCGATGGCGCCGGCCGCGCCGCGCCCGGGCAATTCCCCTGTCACGGCCACCGCGGTCGGCATCGCCCTGCGCGGCGTGCAACCGGACGAGCCCTACGCGCTGCGCCTGAAGGCGGCCTCCGACGCCGACCTCTATGCGATCTATCTGGACGAGCGGCCGGCCTACCTGCGCAGCCCGGGTTTCTTCCTGGACGTCGCCGATCGCCTGATCGAACGCAAGCAGACCGCGCTGGCCATCCGCGTGCTGTCCAACCTGGCCGAGATGGACCTGGGCAACCGGCAGTTGCTGCGAATCCTGGCCTACCGTCTGCAGCAGGCGGGCGACGTGCGCGATGCGCTGCCCGTCCTGGAAGAGGTCCTGCGCCTGGCGCCGGATGAACCCCAGTCCTATCGCGACCTCGGCCTGGCGCTGGCCCAGGCCGGCCAGCCGCAACGCGCGGTCGACATGCTGGCGGAGGTGGTGAACCGGCCCTGGCAGAACCGATTCCCCGAAGTCGAGCTCATCGCGCTGGCGGACCTCTCCGCCATCGCCGAGCGCTCGCGGCTCAAGGGCAAGGCGCTGGACCTGTCGGCCATCGACGCGCGGCTGCGCCGCCCCTTGCCGCTGGCGCTGCGCGTGGTGCTGACCTGGGACGCGGACAACACCGACATCGACCTGTGGGTCACCGATCCGGACGGCGAGCGTGCGTACTTCGCGCATCCGCTCACGCGCCAGGGCGGGCGCATGTCGCGGGACTTCACCGGCGGCTACGGCCCCGAGGAGTTCTCGCTGCGCGTCGCCAAGCCGGGCACGTACACGGTGCAGGCCAACTTCTTCGGCCACCAGCGGCAGGTCATCGCGCCGTCGACGACATTGATGGTGCGGCTGTCCAGCGGCTTCGGCACCGCGGCGCAGAAGGACCGGGACATCGTGCTGCGCCTGGCGGGCCGCGGCGACGGCGTGGTGGTGGGCACGTTCACCGTGAAGTAGCGCCCGCGCGGCCAGGGCCGGCACCCCGTTTGCCCCACCGGGGATTGCCCTGGAAAAAGGAAAACACGCATGGATGCCGCATCGCTGAAGCTGGGCCTGGTGGGCAATTGCGCGGTCAGCGCCCTCATCGACGACCGCGCGCGCGTGGTGTGGGCCTGCGTGCCGCGCTACGACGGCGATCCGATGTTCAACGCGCTGATCGACTCGCCCGAGGGCGTGGGGCCGGACGGTACGTTCCAGGTCATGCTGGAGGACTTCTCGCACAGCGAGCAGTCCTACGACCATGGCACCGCGGTCCTGCGCACGCGCCTGTACGACACGCACGGCGACGCGATCGAGGTCACCGACTTCATGCCGCGTTTCTTCCTCCAGGACCGCCCCTTCCGGCCGATGATGCTGGTGCGGCGCATCCGCCCGCTGCAGGGCCATCCACGCATCCGCGTGGTGCTGCGCCCGGTGCTGGCGTGGGGCACGGCCAAGCCGGAGCGCACGCGCGGCAGCAACCACATGCGCTTCGTCGGCCCGCGCTTCACCGTGCGCCTGACCACGAACGCGCCGCTGACCTACGTCAGCGCCGAGACCGCCTTCGCGCTCGACATGCCGATGAGCTTCATCTTCGGTCCGGACGAGACGCTCGATCGCGGCGTGGAGGACGCGGCGCGGCTGCTGGAAGAGCACACCATCACCTACTGGCGCGACTGGACCCGGCGCCTGGCGATCCCGCTGGAGTGGCAGGAGGCGGTGATCCGCGCGGCCATCACACTCAAGCTCTGCCTGTACGAAGAGACCGGGGCCATCGTCGCCGCGATGACCACCAGCATCCCGGAGGCGCCCGGCACGCAGCGCAACTGGGACTACCGCTACTGCTGGCTGCGCGATGCCTTCTTCGTCGTGCGCGCGCTCAACAGCCTGTCGGAGACCGGCACGATGGAGGACTACCTGCGCTGGCTGCGCAACGTGGTCGCGCAATCGAAGGACGGGCACGTGCAGCCGCTCTACGGCATCGGGCTGGAGCAGACCCTGACCGAGCGCACCATGGACCACCTGCGCGGCTATCGCGGCATGGGCCCGGTGCGCGCGGGCAACCAGGCCTACGAGCACTTCCAGCACGACGTCTACGGCAACATCGTGCTCGGCTCGGCGCAGTCCTTCTTCGACCACCGGCTGCATCAGCGCGCGGGCCTCGACGAATTCGCGCTGCTGGAGCGCGCCGGCGAGCGGGCCTACGCCATCCACGACCAGCCCGACGCCGGCATGTGGGAGCTGCGCACGCGGTCGCGCGTCCACACCTCGTCGGTGCTGATGAACTGGGCCGCCTGCGACCGGCTCGCCAAGATCGCGAACGAGCTCAAGCTGCCTCAGCGCTCGGCGCTGTGGCGCGAGCGCGCCGACGTGATCAGGAAGAAGATCCTGGAGAACGCCTGGAGCGACCAGCGCCAGTCCTTCGTCGAGAGCTTCGGCGGCAAGGACCTGGACGCGAGCGTGCTGCTGATGGCCGAGGTCGGCTTCATCGACCCGAAGGACCCGCGTTTCGTGAGCACCGTGGAGGCGCTGGAGGCGTCGCTGTGCGACGGCCCCTACATGCGGCGCTATGAGGCGCCGGACGACTTCGGCCGGCCGGAGACCTCGTTCAACATCTGCGCGTTCTGGCGCATCGACGCGCTCGCCCGCATCGGCCGCACGGAGAAGGCCCGCGAGCTCTTCGAGTCACTGCTCGCGTCGCGCAACCACCTCGGGCTGCTGTCCGAGGACACGCATCCCGTCACCGGCGAGCTGTGGGGGAACTTCCCGCAGACGTACTCGATGGTGGGGATCATCAACGGGGCGATGCGGCTGTCGAGGGCGTGGGATACGCAGATCTGACGACGCCGTGAGCCGGCCCGGCGCGTGCGATCGTCGGCCCCGCCCGGCTGAGGCCCGGTGGGGTCGTCCCGCCGCACCGCGGCGGGACGACGGCGAGCCTCGCCGTCATCGATCCGGGAGAACCAATCCCCTCACTCGGTGATCCGGACACGCCGCAGTTGCGGATCGCTGTCGATCTGCGCCCGCGTGAATGGCTGGCGGATCCATTCCTTGGCCGAGAACTTCAACGTCTGATCCGCGGCATGCGGCGAGTCGGAATGCGGCGATTGCGAGTACGCCAGCAATGCATCCGCCACGGGGCCGTCGGCGTTGAAGCCGACCACCTGCACGTAACTCGTGCCGGCCACCACCTCGCGCCACCGGAAGGAGCTGCCGCTCTCCATCGCGTTGTAGACGCCCAGGCGCGCGCTGCCGCCATGCACCGGGATCGAGCCGGTGCCTCGCGAGGCACGCTGGACGTCGCCCCAGCGCTTGCCGTCGCGCCATAGCCTGCTGTCGTCGACCGAGGCCGCCGCGCCGCGCAGCGTGTCCCGCACCGCCGCCGCCACGGCCGGATCCTCGACCCGCAGGCCGCGCGGCGTGGACAGCGGCTGGCCGGGATCGAACGGCACCCGCCAGAAGTCGGCGGGCAGCGGCGCGTCCGCCGGCACGAAGGCATCGAAGTAACCGTAGCCCACGCCGGCCTCGAGATTGGCGCTGCGGTCCCACGTGGACAGCGCCGTGCAGGGTGTCGCCAGCGAGGCGTCGGCGACACACGCCCGCAGCACGTCGTCGAGCACGAGATCGGCGAGGTAGACCCGGTTGTTCATCAGCATCGCCTGCACGTCCTGCGCCGACATGCGCGCGCCGCCGGACAGCGCCTGCGTCACGTGCCGCAGCCCGAAACGGGCGCGCGCGTCCAGCTCCACGCCGTCCATGCTCACCAGCGGCGAGTACCCCGTGAGCGGCGCCGCCGGATTGGCCATCCAGGCGCTGTCGTTGGCGTTGTGCACGAAGTCGTTGCGTTCGAGGATGGGCAGGTCCTTGCCGGAGAAGATCCCCGATTGCGGCGCCGTGGGGTCGACCTCCCAGCGGCAGTCGGCGCGCGCGTCCAGCACGAAGATGCCGTTCGCCGCAGGTGCCTCGAAGCCGCTCGCGATGCAACGCCGCGCGCGCTCGGTCGATAGCTTCGGGACCGGGCTCACGGCCATGAACAGCGTGCGCCCCTCCTTGTCGGCGGCGATCGTGTTGTTCCAGGGATTGCCCACGTTGTTCCGCACGACGGTCTTCACCTGATCGAGCGACGCCGCGCGATTGATGCCGTACCACTCGTCGACAAGCCGGTGGTTGTCCAGCCTCGCGTCCCGCATCGCCGTGGCGCCCGCGGCGTCCCAGCCGATCAGCCAACCGAACTCGCTGCGGTAGAACGTCCGCGAACGGGTCTGCACCGTGCCGTCGGCCTGTTTCACCGGCACGTCGATCCGCTGGCGTTCCATCGCCTTGCTGGCGCCGTCGACCATGTAGCGGGTCGGGTCCGCCGGATCCAGCGCCAGACGGTACAGCGTCGAGTGCGCCGAGGTGGTGGTGGTGTGACTCCACGCGAAGTTGGACGTGAAGCCGATGCCCACCACCGGCAGACCCGGCAGCGTCGCGCCCATCACGTCGAGCTTGCCCGGGATCGTGGTGTGGAGCTGCATCATGCGCAGCACGCCGGCCCACGGGAAGTGCGGATTGCCCAGCAGCAAGCCGCGTCCGTTCTGCGAGCCATCGCGTCCGAGCGCGAGCGCGTTGCTGGCCGTCGGCCGGCGCTGCGCGGCGGTGCGCGCCAGCAGCGTGCCGAGCGCCGAGGCCGCCGTGGCCTGCCCGGGCTGCGCGGCGACGACCTGGGCCTGGAAGTCCAGGATGCCGTTGAGCGAGTTGTAGAACCGGGTCAGGCGGACCAAGTCGACGTCGACGATCTCGCGCACCCAGGGCGCGTCGCGGCAGTCCTGCGGCAGCTTGGCCTTCGCGGTCTCACGCACATGGCGGTTGTAGCCCGCGACCCAGCCGCGCATCAGCTCGCGCGCCTCCTTGGACTGCGCGCGCCAGGCGGTCTGCACGCTGGCCTCCTCATTGAGCAGGCGGAAGAAATAGTCGGACGCCAGGTTGGCCGGCACGCCGGTCGCCCCGCCGGCCGCGCCCTCGCCCAGGTACCGCGAGCGCTCGCCCGCCACCGTGGCGAATTGCTCGGCCAGGACGCACACCCCGTCCTGCGCCTGCACGTAGCCGACGCCGTAGCCGAGGCTGCCCTCGTCGACCGCGCTGACGTGCGGAATGCCGTAGGACGTGCGCGAGATCTCGGCCTCGTAGTCGTGCTTCGGCGAATCGCCGCCGCAGGCCGCCAGCAGCGTGGCGGTGGTCAGCGCGAGCGCGCCCGTGGAAGGGCGCGTCGTCAGCGCCGGATGTCGCGATGGCATGGGGGAACTCTCCTGGATGAATCGCCTGCTCACGCGGGACATCCGCGTGGTGCCGTTCACTCTAGGAAAGCGGGCTTAGCAACCCCTGAGCCGTCGCCGCCACGGCTGAGCACGGGCTGAGCGCGGGCAGCTCCACGACGAAGGTCGCGCCGCCGCCCGGCGTGTCCTCGACGCGCACCCGGCCGGCGTGCAGATCGACGACGCGGCGCACGATGGCCAACCCCAGGCCGCTGCCCGAGCCGTCGTTGCCGGGCACGCGGTAGAAGCGCTCGAAGATGCGCTCGCGTTCCGACGGCGGCACGCCGACGCCCGTGTCGGCAACCCGCAGTTCCAGTCGATGCGCGCCGCCGCCGGCCTCATGGCCGCGCACCTCGACGTCGACACGCCCGCCCCGCGATGCATGCCGCAGGGCGTTGTCGAGCAGGTTGTCGAGGATCGACACGGCCGCCTCCGGATCGAGGCTCGCGCGGGCATGGTCGTCCCCCTGGTAGGACAACTCGATGCGCCGCGCGCCGGCCACGCCCGCCACATGCGCCAGGCGCTCCCGCGCCAGCGCCGCCACGTCCACCAAGCGGCGCGGCGCATGCACGTCGAGCACCTCCAGCCGCGACAGCAGCAGCAGCTTCGCCGCCAGCTCGCTCGATCGCTGCACGCCCTGCTCCAGCGCGGCCAGCGCCGCCGCGCGCTCGTGGGCATCGCGTGAATGCGCGAGCACGTGGGCTTGCGCGTTCATCGCCGCCAGTGGCGTGCGCAATTCATGCGCCGCATCGGCGAAGAACTGCCGCTCGGCGTCCAGCATGCGCGACATGCGGGCGAAGAGACCATCGATGGCATCGAGCAAGGGCGCCAGCTCCGCGTGGCGCGCCGGCAGGACCAGCGGGGACAGATCGCGCGGGTCGCGCGCCGCCAGACGATGCGCCGCGGTGCGCAGCGGCCTGAGCCCGGCGTGCGCGCTGACGCCCACCAGCACGATCGCGACGGCGGCGATGATCAGCATGGTCCAACCGGCGTCCTCCATCAGCTCCGCGCCGGCCCGGTGGTACAGCGCGAGCGGCTGCGCCACGACGACGGTGAGCGCGCCGTTGGCGCTGCGCGCCGCATAGGTCCGCCACACCTGATCGCCGCGGCGCGCCTCGCCGGCGCCGTCCCGCACCGAGGCGAAGTCCAGCGCGGGCCCGTTGCCCGATGCCGCCAGGACACGCCCGTCGGAGGACCAGACGCGATAGGCGAATTCCTCCGGACGCATCGTCGGCTCCGTCATCGCCACTTTCACCTGCACCAGCAGCCGCGCCTGATGCGCCCGGGCCGCATCCTCCAGTCCCGGCGCCGATAGCAGGTCGGCATAGGCCTGCGCCGTGAGCTGCAAGTCCCGGAGCACCGCCTCGCCGTCGGCGGCGATCAATTGGCGATAGACGTAGATGCATTGCGACAGCAGGACGCCGCACAACAGCAGGACCACCAGGCTGTAGAGGCGCCGGAACAGCGATGGACGCAGCCACGGCCCGAGCAACCGCCTCATTCGAGCGCCATCATGTACCCGACGCCGCGCACCGTCTGCACCACGTCGCGGCCGAGCTTGCGGCGCAGGCCGTGGACCTGCACCTCCAGCGCGTTCATCGTGGCCGACTCGCCGTCGCGGTAGACGCGATCGAAGAGCTCGTCGCGGGGCACCCAACGTCCGGCGCGGCGGGCCAGCTCGATGAGCAACTGGTACTCGCGCGGGGTCAGCTCGACCGCCTCCTCGCCGGACCAGACGCGGCGCTGGTCGGTATCGATGCGGACGCGGCCGACGCTCCACTGGCTGACCGCGTAGCCCGCATGGCGCCGCAGCACCGCCCGCAGCCGGGCCAGCAGCTCGGGCACGGCGAACGGCTTGACCAGGTAATCGTCGGCGCCGCGGTCCAGCGCCTGCAGGCGGTCGTCGAGCCCGCCGCGGGCGGTGGCCACCACGATGGGCACCCCGTGCCCGCCCTGGCGCAACTCGGCGAGCAGCGTCACGCCCTCGCCGTCCGGCAGCCCCAGGTCCAGCACGATGGCATCGACCTGACGCGCCGCCAGCGTGCCGCGCGCGTCCTCGACGCGGCGCACCCAAATCGTCCGGTAGCCCGCCTGCTCCAGGGCCTTCGCCAGGGCGTTGCCCAGGGGAAGATCGTCTTCGACCAACAGCACCTCACGCATGGCCCGCTCCGCTCCTTGCCGCGGACCTTAGCGAATCAATCTGAGGATTTCCTGATCGTCCCGTGTCGCGCCCTCGGCGGCCGCGTCGCGCCGACGCGGCCGCCGATGCTCATCGGATCCAGCGTTCCCCGGTCTCGCCCGGCTCGCCGCCCTGCGGGAAGAACACCACCGCGACGACCATGCCGTCGGCGCCGCGCTCGACCTTCGCGATGCCGACGCTGCCATCGATCGCCAGGCTGTCGGGTCCGGTCGGCACCAGCACCAGCGGCGCGCGCCCCTGACGAACCCAGCGCAGACCGCCGTCCTGGACCGCCAGCTCGCGCTGCGACTTCTCATCCGTGGACAGCTTGTAGTTGCCGGCGAAGGTCTTCAGTTGGGCCTCGGTCAGCGTCACCGGCACCACGTCCGCATACGGCTGCCCGACCGCGAAGGCGGCCAGCTTGCGGGCCGCCAGGCTGACGTTGAAGCCAGGCGCGTCCGAGTTGCGCAGCATCACGACGGTCAGACCGCTTTGCGGGAAGTAGGCCAGCGAGCTGACGAAGCCGTTGATGCCGCCGCCGTGATCCAGGCGCGGCTGGCCGCGCAAGGTGCCGGCCGTGATGCCGAAGCCGTAGCCGCTCGCCTGCGCCGGGCCTTCCGGCGTCGTCATGCGCCGATAGAGCGCCGGGGACAGCACCTTGCCGCCATGCAGCGCGAGGTTCCAGCGCCACAGGTCCTGCGCGTTGGCCACCAGCGCGCCGGCGGCATGGGGCTGCGTCATGCTCAGCAGGCCGGCGGTGGCCAGATTGCCGGTGGCCGGATCCAGGCTGTAGCCCTCCACCATGCCGGGGATCACGCGCTGCTCGCCGGGATAGACGGTCTTCGTCAGGCCGTTGGGGGCCAGCACCAGTTCCTGCGCGGCCAGGTACCAGGCCTTGCCCGTGATGGCCTCGATCACGGCGCCCACCAGCACGTAGCCCGAGTTGTTGTAGGCCCAGCGCTCGCCGGGCTTGAAGTCGACCGGCAGGTTCTTGAATTCGTCGATCAGCGCCTGCGTGCTCAGGTCCCGGCGGATCGGGTTGCGCATGTAGTTGGGGATGCCGGTATAGCTCTTCACGCCGGAGGTGTGGTTGAGCAGTTGCAGCAGCGTGATGTTCTCGCCGTTCGGGAAACCGGGCACGTACTTGGACAGCGGGTCGTCAAGCTTGGCGCGCCCCTGGTCGATCAGCTTGAGCAGCGTGGCGGCCGCGTACTGCTTGGTCACCGAGCCGATGCGGAAGCTCTGGTCCGCCTTCATCGGCACGCCCAGCTCGACGCTGGCCATGCCGCGCGCGCCCTGGTACAGCAGCTGGTCGCCGCGCGCCACGAGGATCACCACGCCGGGTCCGTCGGTGGCGAGCTTCTGCTCGTCGAGCAGTCGCTGCGCGTAAGTGCCGATCTGCGCGGCAGTCGGCGCCGCCGCGGGCGTGCGGGCGGACCCGTCCTGCCCATGCGCCATGAACGATGCCGCCAGCAGGCTGGCGGCAAACAGGTGTCGACTCCATCGCTTCATTGATTCATCTCCCTTGGCCGAGGTGGCGGGGCGCAGGATGCCCTACTCACGCGGTGCCCGCCCATCGGGATTGCGATGAGCCGTCGGAACAAGGGGATGAATTGCAGCGCGGCATGCGCCCGCGCGGGAACCGTCAGTTCAGCCGCGTCGTCGGCCTGGCCAGCAACACCCGCTCGAACGCCCGGAAGTGACGGCAGGAGCGCATCGGGTCGTCCATGCGCTCGTACAGCGCGCCGAGGCAGTAATGGGCGTCGGCCATGTCGGGATCAAGCGCCAGCGCGTGCTCGTAGGCTTCCAGCGCCTCGATCAGCGCACCCGTTTCCTCCAGCGCCGCGCCATGCTGCAGATGGACCCGCGCGCTGCCGGCGCATCGCTCGATCGCCAGCTCCAGCAACGCCAGCGCTTCCTGGCCGCGACCTTGCCGCCGGAAGTGGGTGGCGAGCTTCACGTAGGCGTCCTCCGCGATGCGCAGCGCCTGCGGATCGGCCATCGGACTGGCCAGGGCAGGCAGCGCGGCGGCGGTGACGTGAGCGTCGGAGCGGCGGGTCGAGGTGGCGGCGTAGGTCATGTCGATGGCTTCCTGTTGTTGGACACGAAGTTATCGCGATGCCCGTGCCCGCGCTGCCGGCAGAAGGAGCGAGGCGGCGTAGGACAAGCGGCATGCCGTCGCGGCGCCGTCGCGCGGACCGCGTCGGCAATCCCTACAGCCGCGGCTGGATCAGCCAGATCCAGAGCGCCGCCCCCGCCGCCAGCCACAGCGCGACGATGAGCACGGCCCCCACCCGGCTGCTCGGCTTCGCTCCCTGGGTCCGCATCCACCGGTCGGCCTGGTCGCGACAGTCGGCGAGCACGTCGGCCGGCAGCATCCGGATGGTGAGCCAGATCAGCGCGGGCAGCAGCAGCACGTCGTCCACATACCCGAGCACGGGGATGAAGTCGGGGATCAGGTCGATGGGGCTCAATGCGTAGGCCACCACGAAGAGACCGAGCGCCTTGGCAGGCCAGGGCGTCCCCGGGTGCTTGCCGGCGAACCAGAGCGTCACGCCGTCGCGCTTGATCCGCTTGGCCCAGCCCTTGAGTCGAGTACCGAAAGTCATGCGGCGAGCATGCCACGGCGATGGTGACAAGGTCCCGCGCGAGAGATCGGCCGTGCAACGCCTGACGAATAATCCCGGCATGAACTTCATTCGCCCTCGCGCCCTCCTGCTCGCCACGCTCCTCACGACGACCAGCGCCGTGGCGCTGGCGGAAACACCGCTGGTGGAGGCGCAGTCACGGGTCGCCTGGACGTCGCTGCGGACGCTGGTGTCCAAGGCGCTGCTCCATGGGCAGGTCAACCCGCAGGTCGCCGCGTGCGTGCGGACGTTGCCGCCCAACAGCTTTCATCAGGTCATCCGCCAGATCGCCGACGACAGCTTCGAGCCGTCCGCGCAAGGCATGGTGGACGACTTCCTGAACTCGCCGGTGGGCCAGAAGCAGGCGAAGCGGGCATGGCTGACGGTTTTTCAGAACCAGCAGTTGCCGCTGCCCCAGCCCATGCCGGAGTACTCCGCGGAAGACAGGCAGCAGCTCGAGATCTTCTCCGGGCTGACGGCCGTGCGGCGGTATCTGGACGAGAGCTTCCTGGACAGTCCGAAGGCCTCGCCGCTGATCCAGGGTCGCGTGCGCGAGTTGATGCAGCAGTGCGCGGAGAAGGTGACGCGCGCCGCCGCCTCGCAGGCAGGAGCTTCGCAGGCAGGGGCTCCGCAGACGACGCCGCGGGTCGGCACGACGGCCGCGACGGCCGCGACAGCCGCGGCGCCCGCCGACTCGGCGGCTACCGAGAGCCGTGACGCGGCACTCGGCGCGATCGGCACGGCCTACTTCATCGTCGGAAGGATCGGCAAGGACTGCCTGTCGCTGCTGAATCGGCCGGACACCGCGCAGGATTTCGTCGCCGTCTGGCAAAAGCGCAACGAAGTCTTCGTGACCGCCGCGTCGAAGTACCAGGCCAGGCGACTGGCGGAAGCACGGGCGCAAGGCGGCAAGGCGCAGGCCGACGTGGTCTGGGGCCAGATGACCGGCGCCGTGCGCGCGAGCGGCGAAGGCGCGGTGCGCGGCATGCTCGACCAGCCGGATCGCACGGCCGCATGCCAACGCGCGGTTGATCTGATCGACAAGGGCGCGTTCGACCTGAAGCCGGGGCAGCCGATGCATGACGAGTTGCAATCGCTGGTCGCCTGGGCCGAGACACAGCGATAGGCCCCTGCGCTAAGCTCCGCGGACCTCACGACGCCCAGGAGCCCTCATGAAGCGAGTCACCGGAATCGGCGGAATCTTCTTCAACGCCAAGGACCCCGCCACCTTGCGCGATTGGTACAAGACGCACCTGGGCATCGACGTCCAGCCCTGGGGCGGCGCCGCCTTCTCGTGGGCCGACGCCGACGGCCAGCCCACCGGCGGCACGACGGTCTGGTCCATCGGCGCCGGCGACGGGGATGCCATCGCGCCCGGCAAGTCGTTCACGATCAACTATCGCGTGGACGATCTCGCCGCGCTGCTGCAGGCGCTCCGTGACGAGGGCTGCGACGTCCTGGAAAAGAGCGACGACTCGGCGTACGGCAAGTTCGGCTGGGTCATCGACCCCGAGGGCAACCGCGTCGAGCTGTGGGAGCCGCCGGCGGGGCAATGACGGCCGTCTTCGGCGACGGCAACGCCACGCTCGGCGGCCCGGGCGCGACCGGCGCCGCATCGCGCGGGTGCCGGGCGCCCGCGCGACGCCGCGCGGCCTCGGCGCCTCAGCGCTGCCCGGCCTGCACCGCGCGCGCCCGGTCCGTGTAGCCCTTGTAGGCCGGGATCGCGACGGCGGCGACGAGGCCGACCAAGGCGATCACCGGCAGGATCACGCCCAGCACCCGCACGCCCCAGGTGTTGGGCGGGGGCGGCGCGCCGAAACGGTTCGCGCCCTTGCTGCCCGGCACGAAGATCCAGATCAGTGCGATGACCGGCACGATGACCGTCAGCGTCCACCAGCCGCTGATGTTGAGGTCGTGGCACCGCTTGATGCCGATGATCACGGTGAACCAAAGCACCGCGGCCAGCGCCGCCCAGCCCGCGAGCATCGCCAGCACCGAGCCGCCGAGCACGAACATCAGCCCGCCCGACACGGCCGTGTGGATCAACGACGCGCCGGTGGAATAGGCCAGATAGCGCAGCCGCCCGATCCGCCCCTTGGCGGAGAACATCTTGAGCTCCGCCGCGGGCACGGGCGGCGCCACGTCGGCCACCGCGGCGACGGGCGGGGCGTACTGGTTCAGCGTGGGTTCGATCATCGGGTCCTCCTGGGTTGAATCTGAATCTGAAAGCTCACAACAGTCCCGCGCGCTTGACCTGGTGGTACCGGTTGACCAGCGTGGCGGCGAGCGCGCGCGGCTCGACGTCGATGGACAGCTTGTCGTGGTCCACCACGCGGGCGAAGGCATCGTGGCGCGCCTGGGTCAGCAGGTGCGCGCTGGCCACCGTGACGGCGTCCTCGGGGCCGGCGATGGGCTGCGCGGCCATGCGCCCCAGCGCGGTCTCGCGCAGGCTGGCCAGCAGCACCAGGTGACGGCGGCGCAACAGGCGCAGCGCCGGCTGCAGCTCGGGCGAATCCTCGTCGCGGAAGTTGGTCAGCACGATGACCAGCGAGCGGCGGCGCAGTCGGTGCGACAGCGCCTCGGCCGCGGCCAGGTAGTCGGAATGGTGCCCGCCCGGTTGCAGGTCGTGCATCTTGTTCATCAGCACGTTGAGCGCGCCCATGCCCTTGCGCGGCGCGCAGTCGCGACGCGCGCCCTCCTCGCAGCCGAAGGTCATCGCGCCGACCTCGTCGCCCTCGGAGAGCGCCACGTAGGCCAGCAGCATCAACGCGTCCAGCGCGTCGTCGAAGTGGCTGGTCTCGCCCACGTCGGCCGATCGCTCGTCGGCGCGCATGCGGCGGCCGCAATCGAGCAGGAACATCACGCATTGGTCGCGCTCGTCCTGGTACTCCCGCACGACGGGCTTGCGCTGGCGCAGCGAGGCCTTGGCGTCGAGGTGTCGCAGCGGGTCGCCGCGCCGATATTCGGCGAGCTGGCGGAAGTCGGTGCCCTGCCCGCGCTGAATGAAGTTCTTGATGCCGATCTGCGCCAGGCGACGATCGCCGGACAGCCACGCATAACGCGCCAGCGCCGCGAAGTTGGGATAGACGCGCAGGTCGCGCGGCTCGCCCATGCGCTCGCGCACCTCGAAGAGCCCTGCCCGCGTGCGCCACAAGAGCTGGGTGATGCCCAGCGTCGCCACGCCGCGCTGCCGCGCCGTGGCGCGGAACTGCACGCTGACGCGCGTCTGCGCGGCCAGGGTCAGCGCATGCGGCAGGCCCTCGAAGTCGAAGAGCGGGTCGAGCTCGTCGAAGACCTGCAGGCGCCAGGCCATCGGGCCGGGATTGACGAGGTCCAGCTTGAGCTCGGTCGGCGCGCCGATGGCGAAGGCCGCCGGCAGCCGCCGCTCCACCCGCAGGCCGCCACTGGCCCACAGCCGCGAGCTGCGCCACAGGTCGACGACGGCCAGCACCAGCAGCGCGCCCAGCACCGCGCCGCCCACCGGCGCCACGACGGCCAGCGGGGCCCCCAGGGCCAGCGCGATCGCGAAGGCGAGGCACAGCGCGACCAGCACCGCGATGCTGGCCCGCGTGGGCAGGACGAGGCGGCGGGCGGTGGTCTTCAAAGCCGGGGCGCCTCCACGCTCTCCAGCGCGGCCTGCAGGATCTCGTCCAGGTCGCGGCCCTCGATCTGCGCATCGGGCGCCATGGTGACGCGATGGCGCAGCACCGCCAGCGCCTGCCGCGCGACGTCGTCGGGCGTGATGAAGTCGCGGCCGTCGATCAGCGCGACGGCCCGCGCCGCGCGCACCAGCGCCACGCTCGCACGCGGCCCGGCGCCGACGTCCAGGCCGGGCCAGTGGCGCGTGGCCCGGACCACGCGCACGGCGTAGTCGACGACCAGCCCGTCCGCATGCACGAGGCTGGCCAGGCGCTGCAGCTCCAGGACCTGCACGTCGTCCAGCACCGGCCGCACCGCCTCCAGCGGCAGCTCATGCCCGGCACGGCCGGCGGTGACGAGCTGCACCACGGCCGTTTCCTCCTCGTGCGTCGGATAACCGATGCGGATCTGCAGCAGGAAGCGGTCGAGCTGGGCCTCGGGCAGCGGATACGTGCCCTCGGTGTCCACCGGGTTCTGCGTGGCCATCACGATGAAGGGCCGCGGCAGCGGCAACGTCTCGCCTTCCAGCGTGGCCTGGTACTCCTGCATGACTTCGAGCAGCGCGCTCTGCGTCTTGGCGGGCGCGCGGTTGACCTCGTCGGCCAGCAACAGGTTGGTGAACACCGGGCCCTTGCGCACGCGCAGGCGGCCCAGGCCCGCGCCGGTGTCGTCCAGCACGCTGTGGCCGACGACGTCCGCCGGCATCAGGTCCGGCGTGAACTGCACGCGCGCGTACTTCAGGCGCAGCGCCTGCGACAGCGCGCGGGCCAGCAGCGTCTTGCCCAGGCCGGGCACGCCCTCGACCAGCACGTGCCCCGACGCCACCACGGCCACGAGCATCTGCTCCACGGCCTGCGCCTGGCCGACGACGGCCTTGCCGACTTCGTTGCGCAGGGCGTGCACCCATTGCGTGGCGAGCTTGAGCTCCTCGGGCTTGATCATGGCGAATGTCTTTCTTCGTGAGGTCGTTGCAGGCGGCGCCGGGCCGATTCGAGCAGGTGCAGGCGCGGCGGCAGCTCCGCGCGGGTGCAGAGCCGCGAGGACATGGCCGTCGCCAGGTCGTCGCGCGCCACCAGGGTGGCATCCGCGATGGCGTGGGCGCGTTCCAGCCGGGTCAGTCGGCCGTAGCCGGGCAGTGTGTTGGACGCCGCTTCATCGAGCGCCCGCTGCTGGGCTGCCAGCAGCGCGTCGCCGCCCTCGCGATGCAGATAGGCGCCCATGCCGCGCACCTGCTCGGAGATGGACCGGCGCAGGCGCGGCGGCGGCGCCAGCCGTGGACCGAACCGGATGGCACCGCGCCACAGGGCGGCCGCCAGGGCCAACGCACCGAACAGGATCGCGATCCAGCCGCTGTGCCACAACCAGGGCAGCAAGGCCTCGCGTTGTTCGCCCAGGTAGATCCAGACCTCGGCGCCAGGCTCGGCCTGCACCGCCGCGGCCAGGAGCACCGGGGCGTCGCAGCGCAGCGCCCAGTCGTTGTGGAAGAGCATGCGGCTCGTGTTCAGCACGGTCACGCTGCCCTGCCCCACCGAAACACGCAGCCCCTGCGCGCCGAGCTTCTGCTCCAGCGTCCAGGTGGCCTCGTGGCCCGGCTTGGTCCTCAACCGCTGACTCCAGCGGAAGGAGCTGCATAGCTCAAGCTTGCCGACGTTGCCGAAGATCGGGGGGTTCGACGTCATGCGTTCGCCTTCGCGATCCGGCCCACCGGCCGCGGGCGTGACCGCGGGAGCACGAGCGCGCTCGGCGGCGGAAGCCGCCGAGGCCGCTTCCGCCGCTTCCCGGCGGACCCTCTCGCCGACGGGGACGCGCTGCACCGGCACCCAGTCCTCCAGCTTGGTGTCGTCCCAGTCGAACCCTTCCACCAGCACGAGGTGCCCCCCGCGCTCCACCCATCGATGCAATTGTTCGGCGCGGCCTGGCATCAAGGTCCAGTTGCCGGAAAGCAGGACCAGGCGCGCGTGTTTCGGCGGCAGCGCGTCCAGCTCCTCGCGGTGCTGCGCCTGCAGGCCCAGCCGGCGCAGCACCTGCTCGAAGGCATAGACCGGGTTCTTCAACGCCTCACCCTGCGAACGGCGTGGACGTTCCCGCTCGACCCACTCGGTCTGGGTCGAGAACCACCAGCCGCCGAGCACCGACACCAGCAGCACGAGCGCCCAGATCACGCGGTCGCGATTCATGTCGCCGCTCCCGTGGGCATGCGGACGTCGAAGTCGGCGCACAGGTGCTCGAACACCTCCGGCGACAGCTCGCGCCGGGCGTACGCCACCGTCTGCCAGCCCGCCACCAGTTGCGTCAGGAAGGTCTGCGACGCCGCCTCCAGGTGCGGGGCCGACAGGGCCAGGCAGTCACGTTCCGTGCTGGCCGCGCGGATCGGCACGCCATGTCCATGGACCAGCCGCGACAGCGCGCCGCGGTACAGCAGCGACAGGGCCGCGCGCGTTTCGCCGCGCTGCCACAGCGCGCGCGCCGCGCCGCCGATGTCGGCGGGCAGGCTCTCGGGGCGGATGTCCAGCGTGCCCACGTGGGTCGGCGGCGCGGCCGTCAGCGCGCGGCCGGCCTGCTGGCGCTGGAGCAGGTCCCTCAGGCGCAGCAGCACCCACACCAGCAGGCCGGCGCCGACCAGCCACATGGCCACGCGCAGTCCCGCGGACAGACTGTCGATCAGATCGCGCCACCAACGGAAATCGTCCTGCTTGCCGGGCGTCTTCCTGGCCTCGTCCTTCTTCTTGAGGCGCAAGACCCTGGTCTTCTCCATGCCGGCCAACAGCGGGTCGGCCTGCACGGCGCTCGCGGCCGCCAGCACCGCGCGCGCGTCGATCGCCGACGCTGGGGCCGATGCCGCGGCTGGCGGCGCGGCGGGAGCCGACGCTGATGCCGACGCCGACGCCGACGCTGATGCCGACGCTGATGCCTGTGTCTGCGACCGTGGCGATGCCGTTGCCGATGCGGATGCCGATGGCGACACCGTCACCGCCGGCGTGCGCGCGCCGCCGACGCTGCTCCCCAGGACCACCGCCAGCACGATCACGTCACGTAAACGCACGGCGGAACTCCTGCTCGATGTCCCAGGCCTCGAGGACCACGCGCCGGTTCAGGTACATCGCGAACCCCGCCGCGACGTAGAACGGCTCCAGGAACAGCACCACCAGCATGTAGGCCGACGCCAGCAGCATGTCCAGGCCCAGTTGGCCGGCCGCATGCGTCTCGGGGCGGAAGAACCAGTCCCACACCCCGGCGCTGCGGTTTTCTGGCGCGAACCACCACACCAGCGCGATCAGCGCGTAGCTCAGCACCGCCTCCGCGTGCACGAACGCGGTCTGCAGCGCCGTGGCCGCGCCGCGGTTCTCGTTGAGCATCAGCTGGACGCGCTGGCGCCGCGCGCCGCCGCGCTGGCCTTCGAGCTGTTCGACCGGCTGCGTGTACGCACGCCACGGCGAGAAGCGCCGCCACAGCAGCGTGCGCAGCAATTGCCCGCCGAAGACCTGCCGCCGCGCGCGCCACAGATCGGACCAGCGCGTGGCCTCGCCAAAGACCGCGCGCGACATCACGAACAGCAGGCTGCGGTCCAGCCAGGGCTTGAGCCAGAACACGATCAGCATGGGCAGCCAGCTCTGAACGTCCACGGTGCACATGGCCAGCACCGCCACGACCAGGAACACCGGCGTGAAGCACCGCCAGATCGACGGCGCCTGCGCGCGCACCAGCGCCAGGCCCAGATCGCAGGCCTCGCCCTGGCTGCGCGGCCGCAGCACGACGGCCAGTCCCTCAACCCGCATGCGCGCCCCCTCGCCCCATCAGGCCCAGCCAGGCGAGCACCAGCGCCCAGCACACGGCGGCGACGCCGTACTTGACCGCCGGCGTGATCCAGCCCGCGGAGGACCAGAAGGCCTCGACGGCGGCGGCGATCAGCAGCAGGAAGAACGCCGCGTAGATCAGCGGCACGGCCGCCCGCGCGGACTCGCGCAGCGCCTCCAGCCGGCCCAGGCGTCCCGGCGCCAGCCAGCCCAGGCCCATCCGCAGGCCGGCCGCGCCCGACAGCACAATGCCGGTGAGCTCGAAGGGCGAGTGCGTGGCCACGAAGGGCCAGAGGTTGTGGCCCAGGCCGACACGCTGCAGATGCCCGAGGGTGACGCCGATCGCCAGGCCGTTGTAGAGCAGCACGAAGGCGCTGCCCACGCCGGCCAGGATGCCGGCGCCGAAGCAGCGGAAGCCGATGCCGATGTTGTTGAAGATGTAGAAGCCGAACATCTGCCAGTCGTCGTCGGCCCCGCGCACCCGTCCCAGCGCGTCCTTGCCGTCGGCGTACATGGCCTCGTAGTCACGCAGCTGGCTGGCGTCCAGCAGGCGCAGCGCGAAGTCCGGGCTGTGCAACGTCAACGCGTAGGCCAGCGCCAGCGGCAGCGCGAAGAGCAGCAGCGCCAGCAGCACGAAACGCCCTTGCGCGCGCACCGCGCGGGGCAGGTCCACGCGCAGGAGCCGGGCCAGCGGCCGCAGCCCGTAGTCCTGGCGGCGGTAGATGAGCTGGTGGGCCTCCTGCGTGAGCGCCTCCAGGCGCTCCACCAGATGGATGGGATATGCGCGCGACTGCGCCAGCGCCAGGTGCTCGCACACACGCCGGTAATGCGCGGCCAGCAAGGCGCCGTCCGCCTTCTGGCCCAGCTTGGCCAGCGCCAGCTGCGCGGCGAAGGCGTCCCACACCGGGGCGTACTTCTCCTCGAAGTGCGTCGGGGTCATGGGCGCGTCCCCATCAGCCAATGCGCGACGCCGAGCAGGCGCTCGGACGTGCCGCGCCTGGGTTCGCCGGGTTGCACCGGCGGCAGCACGGGCGCGGCGAGCGCGGCCAGTTCCTCGAAACGTTCCGGCGTCAGACGCCTGGCGCGGCCGGCCCAGGCGCTGATGGCGGCGCGCTCGCGCTGGTTCAGGGGCCGGGCCGGCGCCAGGCTGGCGGCCGAGGGCGCCGGGTCGTGCAGGATCACCGGCTCGGTGTGGACGACCAGCGTGCCGGCGGCCAAGTCGCCCAGGCGTTTGCAATCCCGGTTCAGCAGCATCGTGACGATGCCGAAGGCATAGGCCAGCGGCAGGAAATCCGCGACGCGCAGCAGGTTGCGGGTGATGGACGCGGCCGGCGTGACCGGCAGCCCGGTGTCCATCACGACGCGCAGGCCCTGCGCGCGCTTGCCCGGCGTGGCGCCGCCACGGCCCAGCTCGAACACGATCGGGTACAGCCACTCGACGCAGAAGACGCCGATCATGACCAGCCCGCCGCCGAAGTTGCCCCACGCGCCCAGGACCATGATCAGCACCAGGTCGATGGCCAGGCGGATCAGCAGGTCGATCAGGAACGCCATCGTCCGCGCGACCAGGCCGGCCGGGCGCAGGGACAGGACGATGCCCTCGGGGGTTTCGGCCAGCGCCAGCGTGTCGATGCGCCGCGCCGCCATCCGCGGCGCGTTCAGAGCTGGATCACCCGGGTGTCCGCGGTCGCGTCACGCAGACACTTGCGCGACCGGACGCGCCCGTCGAGGGCGGCGTCTTCCACAAGCGCCTGGGGCGGCGCGAAGCGTTCGTCCACGTTGACCGACATCCCGAAACTCCCTCTCCTTGTTTGGCGGCGATTGTGTCAGCGCTTCATGACGCGGTCGATCGGTGGCATTCCCGAATGGGCCCCTCCGAAGGGGGAGCCGCCGCGGCGATGACGCGACATTCGCACGGTCGGCCGCTTGTCCCGCGGGACACCGCCCCCTGCCGCGTCACATCGAACCGATAGCATCGCGGCCTCCTCACCGCTCGCCACCGCCATCGATGATCCGCCGCCTTCCGCTCCTGCTCGCCGCCCTCCTCCTGGCGACCGGCCTGGTCTCTCCGGCCCGGGCCGACGACTTCCTGCATCAGCCGACCAACGTGCGCATCCCCGACACCATCGCGGGCTTCGTGCGGAAGGACATCAAGGATCTGGAGGCGAGCACGCCGGGCCATGGCGTGCAGATCAACTTCGCCAAGGAAGGCGCCTACACCGCCACGCTCTTCATCTACACCGACGCGCGCATCCGCGCGGCCGCCTCGCTGTCGGACGAGTTCATCGTCCAGGCGCATCGCTTGAGCGCGGAACAGGTCCTGACCATCGCCAAGCTGCGCGAGCCGACGCAGCGGTCAGCCAATTCGCGTCGGCTGGGCCCCACGGCGATCACCCAGGCACGCACCACGCCCGAGCCGACGCCGATGTATTCGGACTTCTACATCGTCTACCTCGGCGGCCGCGCCACGTTCGACAAGATGGACACCTGGCTCGCCCGCGGGCACCTCTGGAAGCTCCGCCTCACGCGCGTGCCGGGCAGCCTGGACAACGACACCGGCACGGACTTCGTCTTCGGACTCGCCCAGCTGTCCATCGACGGCCAGTGCGCCCCCGATTGCGTCGCGAAGCTCAAGCCGAGGGAGGTGCCGGCGGCGTCGGGCCCCGCATCCGCTGCGGCATCCGCCCCTGGGCCCACGGCCACTTCCGCCCCCGTGTCCGTGCCGACAACGACCGCCGCCGTGCCGTCGACGATGGCGACGCGCGTCGCGGCGGCGGTGGAGCGAATCCTCAAAGTGCAGCTGGACAGCGGCGAGCCGGCCGCCATCGAGACGATCAAGGCCTGCTACGCCGCGTTGCCCACCGGAGGCATGGCCGAGGAGCTGGAAGGCTGCCTGGGCCAGGACATCGCCTTCGCGACCGTTTCGAACGGCATGTACCGTCAGGCCCTCAAGGGTCAGACCCAGCCGGAGTACCTCACCATGCCCGTGCTGCGGGCCCGCGTGATGACGCAGTCGCAGCGCGCCGGCTATTCCGCCGCGGACAGCGATCTCCTGGCCAGGACAGTGGCGAAGTACGCCTTCGAAGCGCTGCTGAAGCCGCGCTGAGGGGACGACGGGCGACGGCCTCGGCGCGAGCCGCGGGCGTCAGTTCCTGTCCGCGCGGATGGCGGGACCGGCCGACGGCTCGCCCGCCGGCGTGACGCGCCCGCTGGCCTTCCTGGTGTAGGCCCTGGGCCGCGAGGCCCCGTCGGCATCGGCATCGTCGCCCGACGCCTGGACGGCCGGTGGCGTCGCGGACGCGGCGTTTGTGTCGCCGGCCTGAGCGGAGGCCGCGTCGATGGGCGGTCCCACGGTGCCGGACTGCTTCCTGCTGGCGCTGGACGTCGGCGGCGGATCCTGCGGTTGAGCGACCACCGCGACACCGGCGACCGTCACGGAAAACGCGAGCAACGTGGTACCGAGCTGATTCATGGCCTGTCCCCTGCGAATCCCTCCTGCCGCCCCGTCGGACGGCGCGGATCGGATGGAGACCGGGGCAATCGGCGATCCCGAAGGATCGCCGCCGGGCCTTCGGCCGGGCTCTCGGTCAGGCCGTCAGTCGCGCATCCACAACGGCGGCCAGCCGTAGGCGCGGGAGACGGCGCGGGAGACCTCGGCCATCATCGGATACCCCGCGTCGGCGTTGGTCATGATCACCACCCCGCGACCGCTGCCGGCGAAAGCCACCGCGTAGCACCTGAAGCCGGCGTTGCCGCCGGTGTGGCTGTAGCGGAAGGCCTCGCCCGCGCCGGCCAGGCCGAACCCCTGCCCGTCGCCGCCGGGCACCGCGGTGAGCATCGTGCGGGCGCTGGCCGGGCTGAGGACGCCGTCGGGCTCGCCCCGATACGAGCGGCCAACGGACAGCATGAATCGGGCGAGGTCCGACGGCGTGGTCCAGAGCCCGGCCGCGGCCTGCTCCGGATAAACGCGGTGGCGGCCCTTCAACGGCGCGTCGCCGCGCTCGTGGCCGGACGCGGCCCGGTCGGCCAGCCCGGCCGGCAACGGCTGCGCGAAGGTGCTGTCCGCCATGCCGGCGGGCTTCAGCACCGTGTCCCGCAGCAGGTCGGCGAAGGGACGTCCCGAGGCCTCCTCCATCAGCATCTGCATCACCACGAAACCGCCACCGGAGTAACGCTCGACCGTGCCGGGGATGGCGTCCACGCGCACGGGCGGCGTGTTGGCCGGGGGCGCGCCGTCGAGGATCTGCTGGAGCGTCGGCAGGGGCTGGCCCGGCTCGTAGCCACCGAAGCCGTGGCCGGTGAGGCCGGCCATGTGCGTGATGATGCGGCGCGGGGTGACCTTCTCGACGCGGGTGAAGGCGTTCTCGGGCACCTTCCAGCCGCGGAGCCGGGTGTTGACGTCCTCGTCGAGCTTCAGCTCGCCGCGCTCCACAAGTCGGAACAGGCCGGCCGAGCTGACGGGTTTGGCGATCGACGCGGCCTGGAACAAGGTCTCCACGTCGACCGGCACCTTCGTCGTCGCGTCACGGACGCCGTACCCACGCGCCCACAGCAGGCGCCCCTGATCGAAGACGGCGATGCTCAAGCCGGGCACGCCCAGTTGCACCATGCGCGCCGACAGCGACCGCGGCGCGCCGCTGTCCTTGCCGGAGGCATCGATGGGCACGATGTTCTGCTCGACCCGCTGGATGCGCGCGTCCAGGTCGGCCGGTGGCGCGTCCGAGGCGGCATGGCCGGTGGTGAGCAGCAACAGCCCGGCCAGTGGCAGCAGCAGGCCCTTGATCGATTGGTACACCTGTTTGAACCTTGTCGTGAGGCCGGGCGGCAGGGCCCGGCATTGAATGGAAGTCGCTCGATGGAACGGTCGGCATCCCGGCGTCGGGGGCGATTCTGTCCGACGCGCGGGGCTGTCCGGGCGCTCGCCAACCCGGTGTGACTTCCAGCCTCGCGCGCTGCGCGCCTCGCCCCTCGGGTCAACCTCGATTTCGGACCGCCGCCAATCGCTGAGAATGCCGCCCGAGGTCCGCCAGGCTGGCCGAAGAGCATGGCAGGCGGACGCTCGAACGAGCAACAACGATCCGGGGGAATCACCATGTCCGATGAAGGCGACTTCGTCATCGTCGCCACGTGCGGCACGCCCACCGAGGCTCACCTGATGGGCGGTGTGCTGGAGGCCGCGGGCCTGTCGCCGCAGGTCGCCGACGCCAACACCGTTCAGGCCAACATGTTCTGGGGCCAGGCGGTGGGGGTACGTGTCCGGGTGCCGGCGTCCCAGGAGGCGGCGGCCAGGGAGGCGCTGGCGGCGTACGAGGCCGGCGCCTATCAGCTGCCGTCCGACGGCCCCGCGCCGGCCGCCTTCGCGGAGCTCCCCGCCCCGGTCTTCAGTCCGGATCGCGCGGTGCTGCTAAGTTTCTTGTTGACGCCGGTCTTCGGCGCCGCGATCCAGATCGCCAACTCGCGCGCGATGGGCACGCGCGATCGGCTGCCGGGTCAATGGATCTCGCTCGCGCTGCTGACCGCCGCGAGCGTCTTCGGCATCGTCCTCGTGCACGCGCTCAACCCCGGTCCGTTCATCGTCTTCCGGGCGGCATTGGGGCTCTCGTTCATCACCGCGCTTTGGTATGTCATCTCCGGCGGGCAGCAAAGCAAGGCGCTGCTGGCGACCTATGGGTCCCGGTACCGCAGGAAGAGCCTCAAGGTGCCGGCGATCGCGACGGCGGTGATCGCGTTGGCGGCGGGGTGGGGGTTGACGGTGGTGGGCGCATGAAGGGGACCGCGAGTCGCCCTAGGTCGCGGAAGCCACGACTGGCCGCTCGAACCGCAACCCCATCACCAGCGGCACCGTCACCGCGTAGACGACCACGGGCAACAGCCAGATCGCGCCGGTCCATTGCTCCCTGACGACGAAGTAGAAGCTGGAGAACGCCAGCGGGCAGACGATCGAGGCCAGGCTCACCGCCGATGTCAGCACGCCCTGGAACTGGCCTTGTTCGTGCGCATCGACCTGCCGCGTCGCGAGGGCCTGCAGCGTCGGCGCGCCGATACCGCCCAGCGCGATGAGCGGCATGATCGCGAAGATCATCCAGCTCTGCGTGGCGAAGGCCATCAGCAGCAGCGCCACGCTCGCGCTGGCGATGCCCGTCAGCACGGTCGTGCGCTCGCCCAGCAGCTTCACCGCGGGGCCCGGCAGAAACGCCTGGGCCAGCGTCTGGCAAATCCCGAACGCGCCGAGCGACAGGCCGATCCACAGGCCGTTCCATTGGAAGGTGTCGTTGCCCCACAGCGCCCAGCAGGTGCCGTAGACCTCGCCCGCGGCGCTGAAGGCGAAGAAGATCAGCGTGATGGGCAGCAGGCCCTTCGCCGAAAACACCCAGCGCAGCGGCCGCAACGGATTCAGCGCCGCCCGATCGATCGGCGCCCGCGTCGGCGTGCGCGACTCCGGCAGCAACACAAACGCCAGCAGCAGATTGCAGGCGTTCAGCACCGCCGCCGCGATGAAGGGCAGCCGCAGCCCATGGTCGCCGAGCGCGCCGCCAAGCACCGGGCCGACGATGAAGCCGATGCCGAACATGGCGTTCAAGAGGCCGAAGCGGCGCGCGCGTTTGTCCTCGGGCGAGATGTCGGTGATGTAGGCCGCCGCCACCGAGGTGTTGGCGCTCGTCAGGCCCGCGATGGCGCGCCCCAGCAGCAACATCCAGAGGTTGGACGCGAAGGCCAGGAACAGGTAGTTCACGGCCGCGCCGGCGAGCGAGATCAGCAGCACCGGACGCCGCCCCAGCCGGTCGCTCAGCGCGCCCAGCACCGGCGCGAAGAGGAACTGCATCGCGGCGTAGAGGGCGATGGTGAGCCCGATGTAGGGCGCCACGTCGTCCACGTGGGTGACGCTGCGCAGCAGCGACGGCAGGATCGGAAAGATCAGGCCGATGCCGACGGCATCGAGAACGATGGCGGCGAAGATGACGACGAGCGGTCGGTTCATGGCAGGTCGGCCTGAATGCCGTCGGCCTCATCGTCGGACGCGGACACGGCTCAAGCGCAAATATGTACTCAGTACACAAAATGTACTCGGTACAATGAAAGGATGTCAATGACCCCGCCCGATCGCCGCTCCCGCAAGCGCCTGGCCACGCGCCAAGGCATCTCGGATGTCGCCACGCGCCTGTTCTGGGAGCGCGGCTTCGACAAGGTGACCATCGACGAGATCGCGGCCGCGGCGGACGTCGGCCGCATGACGGTCTTCAACCACTTCCCGCGCAAGGAGGACCTGTTCTTCGACCGCGAGGACGAAGGCCGCGAGACCCTGCGCGAAGCGCTGCGGCAGCGCGACCCGGCCATCTCCCCCGTCGAGACGCTGCGGCTGCTCGCGCACCAGTTGGTGGCGCAGCAAAGCCCCTATCTCAGCTTCTCGCCGGCGGGCCAGAGCTTCATCGACACCATCATGGGCAGCGAGGCGCTGAAGGCGCGGGCCCGCGCCATCCGCGACGAGCTGGCGCAGGTGGTCGCCGTGGGGCTGTCCGAATGCGTGGGCCGGGACGCCGGCGACGCCGATGCCCACCTGGCCGCCGACCTGCTGCTGGCGACGTGGACGGTGGCCTTCATCCAGGCGCACCGCGCCTTCCGGCTGCGCCAGGACGCCAGGAAGGCCAAGGCGACCTTCCTCGCCATCGTGGATCAGGGCCACGTCGGCCTGGAAGCCGCGATGGCGGGCACGCCCTACGTCTGAGCGACGCGCCGCGTCCGTCGCATGCCGCGGGCGCCGCGCCGCATCACCGGCGTCCGGCCACGACCACCGCCGCGCCGGCCTCAGTCGTCCACCAGCAACCGATACCCGACCCCCGTCTCGGTCAACAGATAACGCGGGCTGGCCGCGTTGACCTCCAGCCGGCGGCGCAACTGGTGGACATAGACGCGCAGGTAGTTGGCGTGCTCGTCCTGATGCGGTCCCCACACCTCGCGCAGCAGGTGCCGGGCCGACACCACCCGGTTGGCGTTCTTCGCCAGGATGGACAACACGCGCCATTGCGTCGCGGTGAGCGGGATGGACTCCGCCCCGCGAAGCACCGTCTGCCGCTCCATGTCGATGGACACGTCGCCCAGGCGCAGCAGGGTGCGGCCGTCCTGGAAGCTCTGCGCCGCGCGGCGCAGCGCCACCCGCAGCCGCGCGCGCAGCTCGGCCACGCCGAACGGCTTGGTCAGGTAGTCGTCGGCGCCGCAATCCAGCGCCTCGACCTTGTCCTCCTCCTGGCTGCGCGCCGACAGCACGATGATGGGCCGCTGGGTCCACTGGCGCAGTTGCCTGATGAAGACAAGGCCGTCGCGATCGGGCAGGCCCAGGTCGACGAGGAACAGGTCGATGCGCCGATTGCCGGCCAGGGTCTCGGCCCGCGCCACCGATTCCGCCTCGTGGACCTGATGGCCGTCGGCCTGCAGCGCGGTGACGAGCATCTGCCGGATCGCAGGATCGTCCTCCACCACCAGCGTGTGCACCTGCCTGGCGCTCATTCCAGCGCTTCCATCGCGGAGGCCGACTGCGTCGGTTGCGGAATGGACCACTGCACGCAGGCCCCCTCGCGGTTGCTGACGAGCAGCCGGCCGCCGTGCAGCTTGGCGATGGCGTCGCAGATGGCCAGTCCCAGCCCGGTGCCCTGCCCCGTCAGGGACGCCCCGCGCGAGAACTTCTTGACCATCTCCTGCTCCCGCCCGGGCGGGAAACCCGGGCCGTTGTCCCGGATCGTCAGGTGCGCCTCCCCGCTCTCGATGGCGATGGCGACCTCGATCAGCGATCCCTCCGGGGCGTAACGACAGGCGTTGCCCAGCAGGTTGCCGAAGAGCTGCTCCAGCAGGCGCGGGTCGCACCAGAGCAGGTCGTCGGGGTCGAAGCGCGTGACCACGCGGAAGGCGTTCAGCTTGGCCTGCAGCGGGCTCAGCACCGCGGACACCAGCTCGTCGACGGGGCACCACTCGAATTTCGGCTGCACGCCGCCGCCCTCGATGCGCGTCAGGTCCAGCAGGTTGCTCATCAGATGGTGGACGCGGCGGGCCTCGCTCAGCACGCCGCGCAGCAGCGCGCGGTGGCGCTCCTCGGAGATGTCGGCGCCCTGCTCGAGCAAGGCGCTGACGGATCCGACGATGGCGGTGATCGGGCTGCGGAAGTCGTGCGAGATGGCCGCCAGCAAGGTGCTCCTGAGCCGCTCGGTCTCGGCCTCGACCTTGGCCTGGGAGTTGATCTGCTCCAGGTGCAGGCGCTCCAGCGCGATGGCGGCCTGATCCGCGAAGGCATGGATCAGCTTCAGGTCGCCAGCGCGGTGGTTCAGCGACCAGCCGTTCTTCACCACCAGCACGCCGACCTGCGCCGACGCGCCCACCAGCGGGATGCGCAGCTCGTCGACCGATGCCGGCTCGTCGTCGCGACCGAGGGCCCGCTCCGTGTCGCCGTCGCCCGTGGACAACGGCTTCGCCACCTGCAGCTTGACGCTGAGCAGCATGCTCGAGGCATGCCCCATCGCGTTCAGCACCGCATGGCGGATGGACTGCTGCACGTCGCGCGGCGAGGTGGCCTGCGCCAGGTCGGTGGCCAGGGCGTTGCGCGCCTGCGTGCGGCGGGCCTTGTCCGCGATCTCCAGGGTCTTCTTGCGAAGGCTGGAGGCGAGCGAGCTGATCAGGCACCCCACCGCCAGCATCAGGCCGAAGGTCAGGTAGTGATGCGCCTCCAGCCTGGAGAAATGCCAGTGGGGCTTCAGGAACAGCAGGTCGTACAGCACGACGCTGAGCACCACGAAGATCACCGCGGCGGTCAGCCCGCTGCGGATGGCCACGGCGGTCGCGCCCACCAGGTAGACCATCATGAGGCTGCCCGGATCGATGTGCTCGCTCAGGACCTGCGCCACCAGGCTGCAGACCGCGAGCGCGAGCAGGATGGCGATCTGGGCGCTCAGCCGCGGATGGGCCCGCTCCAAAGCCTTCAGACCCATGGACGTGGCCCGCGCGGACTGGCCCATCGGACCGGCGACCAGCTCGCGATACAGAGTTCCCAGATTCTTTTGCAATGGAAAGCCAACCTCGCGTTGTGCCTCCGGTCTCCGGATGATCCTGCCGCGGGCAGGCGTGGTGTTATCGATACCTCTGAAGGATGCGAGCAAGAGTGCCGTCCGCGCGTAGGCTCCGGATCACGTCGTCCAGTTGCCGCGCCGTGACCGGGCTGTGCCTGGACACCGCGCAGCGGGTCTCGTAGCCCCCCGTCAGCAGATAGGGATGCAGCGAGAGCCTGGAATGGCCGTGTCGGAGCTGATATTCCAAGTACTGCTGATTCAGGCTGGCATGCTGCATCCGCCCCAGCTCCAGCATCCGCAACACCGCTTTCGCGCTGTCGGCGTTCTCGCGCACGAAGGACGGTCCCAGCGCGCGCTCCAGCTCCGGATACGCATAGCCCTTGACGACGCCGATCGGCTGGCCCGCCAGGTCCTCCAGCGTCCGGGGCCGGGGGCTGTCGGTCCGCGTCACCACGACGCCGGCGTGCGGCAGGAACGGCTGCGTCCACTCCACCGGCTCGTCCAGCCATTCCGGCAGCAGCGCGCAGGACCAGTGGGAGCGGCCCTCGCGCAGCATCGGGCCGATGCGCTTGCGGGGCACCGCGTGCAGGTGCACGGTCCGGCCCAGGCGGCCCGCGATGGCATGCGCCAGGTCGCGATGGATGCCGCCGTGCACGTGGTCGCCGACGATGTGCGCAAAGGGCATGTCGGCCGCGCGGTCCACCAGCATCGTCATCGGCGCCAGGTGCGCGTGAGGGTGCGCGGCCGGCTGCCACCCCAGCAACAGCAGCAGGCAAAGAACGAACGCCCGCGTCATGACTGCGATGCGGCGATCCGGCTCAAGCCGGCGCGCCGTGCAGCGTGAACCTGCTGACGACCCGGGCCAGCCCGGCGGCCTGCTGTTCCAGACTGTCGGCCGCGGCCGCGGCCTCCTCGACCAGGGCGGCGTTCTGCTGCGTCACCTGATCGAGCTGCGTGATGGCGTCGTTGACCTGGCCGATGCCGGTGCTCTGCTCGTTCGTCGAGTTGTTGATCTCGGAGATGACGGTGGCGACGCTGCGCACCTGATTCACCAGCTCCTCCATCGTCGCCCCGGCCGCTTCCACCAGCTGGTTGCCGGCGGAGACGCGCTCGACGCTGTCGTCGATCAACTGCTTGATCTCCTTGGCGGCGGTGGCGCTGCGCTGCGCCAGGCTGCGCACCTCCGAGGCCACCACGGCGAAGCCGCGGCCCTGCTCGCCGGCACGCGCCGCCTCGACGGCCGCGTTCAGCGCCAGGATGTTGGTCTGGAAGGCGATACCGTCGATGACGCCGATGATCTCGGAGATGCTGCGCGAGGCCACGTTGATGTCGGCCATTGTCTTGACCACCTGCGTGACCGCGCCGCCGCCCTTGATGGCGGTCTCGCGCGCGTCGCGGGCCAGGTCGGCGGCCTTGCGGGCGGACTCGGCATTGCTCATCACGGCGCTGGCCAGTTGCTCCATGGCCGCGGCGGTCTGCTGCAGGTTGCTGGCCTGCTCCTCGGTGCGCTGCGACAGGTCGGCATTGCCGGTGGCGATCTGCGACGTGCCGGTGACGATGCTGTCGCTGCCCTCCCGCACGGTGCTGACCACCTGACGCAGGGCCGCCTGCATCTCGCTCATCGCCAGCATCACGCTGCCCGGCCGGGCTCGGGAGATATCGATCGTTCCCGTCAGATCGCCACCCGCAATCGTTGCCGCGGCCGCGGCGGCGTCACCGGGCTCGCCACCCAGCTGGCGGGACAGGCCCCGGGTCAGCATGACGCCGACCACCACGCCCACCAGCACGCCGCCCAGCGTCAGCAGCATCAGCGTGATCCGGATCTGGGCGTAGATCCGCTCTGTCTCGTCGTTGTGATCGGAGGCGTTGGAGTGCTTGATCTCCACCATGCGGGACATCAGCTCGTCAGCCTTCTCGCCCAGCGCGCGCACGTCGGTGGTGAGCTTGGCGGTGGAGGCACGGGGCGCCGTCAGCTCTTCTGACTTCAGCAGCCGCGCCACTTCCTTGACGCCGTTCTCATAGGCGGTCGCCGCGGCGATGGCGTCGCGGACCACGCCCTGGCCGGCCACGGTGACGAACTTGTCCTGCGCGCCCTTGAGCTCCTCGTGCATCTGCACGATCAGCGCGTCGACCAGGCTGAGCTGGCGCGCGCGGTCTTCTTCGGTGGTGGCCACGATGGCGCTGCGAATGCCGCGGCCGATCTCCACCAGCTTGATGTTGGCCGCGGCGGAATGGCGCATGCCGATCATCTCGCGCTCATACATGACGGTGGCCATGTCGTTGATCAGGGCGGCCTTGGACATGCCTTGCAGTCCGATCACGCCGCCGATCAACGCGACGAGTAGAAAGCCGACGATCAGCTTCGTGCCGACCTTGAGGTGTTGGAACCAGATCATTCAGATGCCTAAATTTGTTGACGTTCAACCACGGGTTTTCACGTGTGGACGGAACCTTATCAACCGCAGCATTTATGCAGTGTTAAAAAACGCGACGGGTCCCCTGGAAAGGGCCAGGGGCGTGAAGAGGTGCCAGATGCGTCCCGTGGGCACGACGAAGGGCGCATTTTTTCCGAAACCGGCCACTCGAAAAGATGGCGAAGCCCCCCTTTAATCGAGGGGTCAGGTATTGCGGGGATGCGGCAGGCGCGGCGCCGGCAAACGAAAAATGCCGGCCCCGAGCGGGGCCGGCTGTCTGTTTGGAACTCGCCTCGGCGCGCCGTCCGGCGCTCGCCGAGATACCGTTTGACGGGACCGAACGGATAACGAATCACGCGGTGCCGGAGAACTCCCATATCAGGGGGAGAAGCCCTCCCGAATCTGTGCCACGATGGGCGCGACCGCATGTCCAGCGGATATCTGTCCGAGCTTTCCGAGTCCCCCTCGCCGCCAAGAACTCCAAAGGAATCACCGTGAAAACCATCGACGAGATGCTGAGCCTGGACCTCATTACCCACGAACAGCACCGCCAGATCGGCGAATGGATCGCGAGCGCCGATTCGCCCGATGCGATCCTGGCGATGCCCGCGCCGCTGTGGCAGGCGGTGGAACGCGCCAGCGAGGTCATGGGCGTGGATGCCGACCTGCTGCGCCCGCCTTCGCTGGATGCAGGCGACTTCGCGGGCTGAGCCGAAGCAGCCTGTCGCGGCGATGTGACGGTCACATCGCCGCGGTGGGTCAGCCGGCCAGCAGCTGCTGCACGCGGTCCCGGTGCATGCCGCGCAGCGCGGGCAGCAGCGCGCCGACATCGCTGTACTCCGCCCCCGACAGCGTGCGCGACAGGGTCTCGGCCAGCGCCCCGGCCTGTGCCGGCGCGAGCGCCGGCGCGGCGCGACCGGCCGCGGCATCGAGCTGCTCGCTCAGGCGCTCCCGCGCCTTCGTCACCTTGGGCTGGGCCTGCAGCAACTGGCCCAGCGCCTGGCGTTGTCCCGCCGCTTCCTTCACGTCCCAGCGCTGCGGCTGCAGCGCCTCGGGCGCCGGCTCCAGCAACGCACGCACCGGTTGGCCGCTCGGGAACCGCCGGCCCTCGCCGCGCAGCGTCATGCCGTCGCGCAGCGCCGGCCATTGCGACTCGGCGACGCTGAAGACGATCTCCTGTCCCTGCGCCTGCACCGTCACGCCCGCGGGCGACAGCGCCTTCATCAGCGACTGCAACTGCTGCTGCGAGCCCTCCCCGTCCAGCGTGACCGCCACGGCGATCGGCTTGGTCGTGGCGCCGCTCTCCAGCGGCTGACCGGGCAACTGCAGCCGCAAGGTTTCACGGCCGCCCTGTTGCAGCACCGCCAGGTCCAGCCCGCGCAGCTTGAAGCGCTGCCGCGCGGCGCCGTCCTCGGGCGCGGGCTGCAGGTCGCCGTCGACCCGGCCGCCGGCATCGCGGCTGCGCTGCGACCACAGGTGACGCAGTTGATCGACCTGGCCGCTCAATGCCGGCGAGGGCGCGGCCTGGCGCGCCAGGGTGTCGCTCAAGCCGCCCTTGAGGCGCTGCATCGCCGCGGCCAGTCGGTCCAGGTATTCGAGCCCCTGCTGCAGGCGCCCCAGCTGCAACTGCGCGCCCGGCTCCCGCGCGCCCGAGGAGGTCTCGGCGGCGCGCAGCGGCGCGGCGTCGACGTGCGCGGCAAGCGGCGTCGCGGGTCGGGCGACGGAGACCTCGGCACGCGGCGCGGCGGCGGTGGGCAGCGCCTCGCCGGCGCTGGCCGACCAGGCGGCGCGCTGCGCGGCGGGCGAGAGCGCGTCGCCGCTGGCGGTCAGCAGGCCGCGTTGGGGCGCGGCGGTGGTGGAGCCGGAAGTCGCGGGCAGCATCGGTGGCGGGGTCCCTGGATCAGATCGCGTTGAACAGGCTCAACTGGCTGACCTTGGCATACGCCTTCTGCGTCGCCTGCAGCGCCAGCGTGTAGCTGTTGAGGCGCGTGGCCGCCTCGCCGTAGTCGATCTGGCCGATGTCCAGCGCGGACTGCTGGTTGGCCAGGCTGACCGAGGCGTGATTGCTGTCCAGCGTCGCCAGGATGTTCTGCCGGCCGCCGAGCTGCCCGATCTTGCCGGACACGCTGCCCAGCGTCTGATCCAGCGCGACGATCATCGCCTGCACGTCCGAGTGCACGCCCTCCGCCGTCGCGCCCGGCGCGGCCAGTTGGCCGGTCAGCGTATTGAGTTGGCGCAGGAAGCCTCCCATGTTCTCCAGCGTCACGTTGGCCGGCACGTTCAGGTTGTCCGCCACCGCGACCTGCTGCGTCTGCGTGTTGCCCAGGAAGTTGTAGGCCGCGTCGACGGCGGGCTGGTCGCTGGCGGTGCCGGAGAACAGGTAGCGCCCTTCCGCGTTCTTGCTGTTGGCCAGGTAGAGCAGGCTGTCGTGCAAGGTCTTCATCGAGCCCGACATCGCGTTCAGGTCGGGGCCCGTGTTGCCCGCGTCCGCCGCCCAGACCAGCAGGTCGCGCGTCGCCTGCAGGTCTTCCTTGATGCTGTCCAGCGTGACCTCGCTGGTCCGCAGGCGGGCCTGCAGCGCGCCGATGTTGTCCCGGTACTGCGCGAACGAGGCCTCGTCGCGGGACAGCCGCGCCAGGCGCAGCGTGGCGATGCTGTCGTCGGACGGCTTGAGCACGCGCTGGCCCGAGGCCATCTGCCGCATGACCTGCGACAGGCCCTCGTTGGCGGCCTGCAGCGCGCTGTTCATCGTGGCGTGGTACTGGTTGCTGGCGATGCGCATGGGGGTTCCGATCGGTGTCCGTGTGGGCGGGCAGGCGCTCAACCCAGCATTTGCAGGGTGCTGTCGAACAGCTGATTGGCGACGGCCACGACCTTCATGTTGGCCTGGTACATCTGCTGGTACTGCAGCAGGTTGATGGCTTCCTCGTCGCTGTTGACGCCGCTGCTGGACTTCCAGTCCTCCTCGGCCTGGTCGCGCACCGTGATCGCCGTCTTCTGCGCGGACTGGTTCAGCGAGCTGGCCACGCCGAGCCTGCCCACCAACTGCGTGAAGACGTCGCCCAGCACCACCGGCGCGGAGCCCGCCGCGTTGCCCTGCGCGTCGAAGGTCGTCATCGTCAGCGTCTTGTTCTTGAGCCCGACCAGTTGCGTCAGGTTGCCGCTGTCGCCGGTGACCGTCGGGCTGCTGGAGAAGGCCAGCTGATCCGCGGTGATGCCGGTCATCTTGAGGCGGCCGCCGGAGGTGTCGAACAGCGGCGCGCCGGGTCCCGCGGCCGGCGGCGCGTAACCCGCGGCGAGCTGCGTGTTGAATGCGTTGCCCAGGCCCAGCGCCAGCTCCGAGATCGTCGTGCGCATCGGCCCCAGCACCTGCTGCTGCAGATCGGCCAGGCCGCCGAGCTGTCCGCCCTGCCCGACGTCGGACAGCTTGAAGGAGGTGCTGGCGAACTGGATCTTCAGCGCGCCGGGGCCGTCGGTGGCCAGCACCGCCGCGTCGGCGCCGACGACCAGCGGCTGGCCGCCGCGCAGCGAGACGCTCTTGGTACCGTCCGGCGTGTCCACCACCTGCAGACCGACCAGCGAGGACAGCGCCTTGATCTTCTCGTCGCGCGCGTCCTGCAGGCCGGCGTCGTTGGTGCCGGCGGCGCGGCCGGCGGCGATCTGCTTGTTGAGCAGCGCGATGTCCTGCGTCAGCGCGTTGACCTGGTTGACCACGCCGTCGCGCTGGCTGGCGATGGCCGTCTGCTGGTTGGCGAAGAGCTGCTGCAGGCTGTCGAAACGCTTGACCAGCCCGTCGGCCGAGGTCAGCACGGCCTCGCGCAGCGGCCCGGACTCGGGCTGCACGCTGGCGGCGTTGAGCGCGGCGAAGAACTGGTCGATGCCTTCGTTGATGTTGGCCGTGTCGTCGGACATGACCTGCTCGAGCTGCGTCAGGTAGTTCTGGCCCGCCTTGTACTGGCCGAGCTGGCTGGTGGCCTGCCAGAGCTGGACGTTCTTGTAGCCGTCGGCGAAGCGCAGCAGCGCCGACACCTGCACGCCGGCGCCGCCCTTCGTGGTCTGCAGCGAGCCCAGCAGCACGCCCGTACGGGTGTAGCCCGGCGTCATCGCGTTGGCGACGTTCTGGCTGGTGGCGGTCAGCGCCGCCTGGGCCGCCTGCGCGCCGGACAGGCCGTTCAAGATGATGCTCATGGGGATGAAGGCTCGTGCAAGGGCAAGGACTGGGAGGCGCGATGGGGCCTGGCAAGAGGGCCGCCAGGCCCGCGTGGGCTCGCGCGGCGGTGTTGCTTCAGGAAGGCGACCCGGACGGCGCGGAACTTAAGCCCGGCGCGGAGGCCGGCATCGGCGCCCGCGTCGACGCTTCCGTTCGCGCCTCCGTTGGCGCCGGCACCCGCGCCGGCGAGGCCGCCGCGAGCTGCGGCAGCACCTGCTTGAGCATCAGGTCGGCGATGCCGAAGGCGCGCTGCTGCGCCAGCGCGTCGGCGACGAAGCCGTCGGCCAGGTCCAGCATGTCCTGGTTGACGCGTTTCTTCTCGGGGCTGTCCTCGTCGGCCAGCGCGCGCGTGCCGGCGCGCATCTGGCTGATCATCTGCTTGATGAAGAAGGCCTCGAACTTGACGGCGGCGCCGGTGGCCTGCGCCTTGATGCGCGCGTCCGGATCCGGGGCGCCGTCCAGCGGCAGGGGCGCGGGGCCGCGCAGGTCGCCCAGGGGCGCCGTCGCGGGGGTGTTCAGCGGCATGCTCATCAGATCACCTGCAATTCGCCTTCGATCGCGCCGGCCTGGTCCAGGGCCTGCAGGATCGCCATCAGGTCGTCCGGATTGGCGCCGATGCTGTTGACCATGTCGACGATGGCCTGCAGCGAGGTGCCCGCCGGCCAGCGGAACATGCGGCCGTCGCCCTGGTCCACGCGCAGCTGCGATTGCGGCACCGTCTGCGTGCGGCCCTGGCTGAACGCGCCCGGCTGGCTGACCTGCGGCGTCTCGCTGATCACCACCTTCAGCGAGCCGTGCGACACCGCCGCCGGCCGCACCTTGACGCCATCGGCGATGACGACGGTGCCGGTGCGGGAATTGAAGATCACGCGCGGCAGCGCCGGCGCGGCCTCGATGGACAGCCCCTCCAGCTGCGCGACGAAGGCCACGCGCTGCGTCGGCTCGGCCGGCGCGCGCACGGCGACGCTGGTGCCGTCGCGCGTCGACGCGGTGCCGGCGCCGAAGCGGCCGTTGACCGCGTCCACGATCAGCGTCGCGGTCTGGAAGCCGGGCCGCTTGAGGTTGAGGACGACGTCGGGGCGGGTGTCGAAATCGGTGCCGATCTCGCGCTCGATCGTCGCGCCGCTCGGCACGCGGCCGGTCGTCGGCGTGTTGACGGTGACGCTGGAGCCGCTCTGCCCCTGCGCGCTCAAGCCCGTCACCACGAGATTGCCCTGCGCCAGCGCATAGACCTCGCCGTCCACCGCGTGCAGCTCCGTCAGCATCAGCGTGCCGCCGCGCAGGCTCTTCGCGTCGCCCAGCGAGGACACCGTGATGTCGATCGCCTGGCCGCGGCGATAACCGGCCGGGAAGGTGGCGCTGACCATCACGGCCGCGGCGTTGCGGGACTTGGCCTCGGTCTTCTCGGGCAGCTTCACGCCGAATTGCTTGAGCAGGTTGCCCACCGACTGGCCGGCGAATTTCACCTGCGTGCTGTCGCCGCTGCCGTTCAGGCCGACGACCAGGCCGTAGCCCAGCAACTGGTTCTCGCGCACGCCCTCCACGTTGACGAGCTGGCGCAGCGTCTGCGCGGCATGCGCCGGCGCGGGGGCCACGAGCGCGAGCGAGGGGGCGACCAGCGCCAGGGTGAGCAGCAGGTGTTTCATGGCGTCAGATCGGATTCCAGGGGCTGTTGAACCAGCGGGTGAACCAGCCCGGCGTGTTGGCGTCGGCCAGGTGGCCGCGCCCGCTGTAGGCGATGCGCGCGTTGGCGATGCGTTGCGAGGAGATGCGGTTCTCGCTGTCCACGTCGGCCGGCCGCACGTAGCCGGCCAGGCGCACCAGTTCCTCGCCCTGGTTGAGCGTGAGGCTCTTCTCGCCGGCCACGCGCAGCAGGCCGTTGCTCATGACCTCCTGCACGACGACGGTGATCGCGCCCTGCAGCGTGTTCTGCTGCGTGCTGCTGCCGCTGCCGCTGAAGTCGCGGTTGCCGCCGATGCCGTACGCGCGCTGCTTGCCGTTGAGGTCGAGGTTCAGGTCGGCGCCGCTCTTCTTGGCGCTCTGCGTGTCGGCGCTCTTGCTGGCCTGCGTCGCTTCCTGCAGCACGACGGTCAGCACGTCGCCCGCGCGGAAGGCCCGCGTGTCGGCGACCAGGCTGGCGCTGCGTCCAGCCACGAAGACACCGCCGCCCGACGGCCGCTGCGGCTCCGGCAGAGGCAGCGGCAAGGGCCCCGGATCGGCGGACGGCAGCGTCGGCGGGGCGATGGCGGCGCAGCCGGCCAGGAAGGCCGCCACGGCGAGCAGGCCCGCGCCGCGCAGGACGCGGCGCGGCGCGCCCGGGCCGCGCGAAGAGACGCGCCGCGCGGCGGTGCCGCGGACGGCCGCGGCGGTACAGCCGGCGTTGGCCTTGGCGTTGGCGACCTCGACGACGAAGTCGTCGTCGGCGGCGGTGATGCGGACGGCGCTGCGCATGGTCGCTCCGATCAGCGCGCGGCCTGCGCCAGCGTCTGCAACATGTTGTCGGCGGCGGAGAGCACCTTGGTGTTCATCTCGTAGGTACGCTGGGCCGCGATCATGTCGACCATCTCCTCGACGACCTGCACGTTCGATCCCTCCAGCGCGCCCTGCTTGAGCTTGCCCAGGCCGTTCTCGCCGGGCACGCCCTCGGTGGGCGCGCCGCTGGCCGCGGTCTCCTGGAACAGGTTGTCCCCCAGGGCCAGCAGGCCGGCCGGATTGACGAACTGGGTCAGGCGCAACTGGCCGATCTCGCTGGGCGCGGCGTTGGCGGCGACCGTCGCGGTGACGACGCCGTTCTCGCCGATCGTGATCGCCGTCGCGTTGGCCGGCACGGTGATCTCCGGCTGGATGCGCTGGCCCTGCGCGGTGACCAGGCGGCCGTCCGAGTTGATCTGCAACTGGCCGGCGCGCGTGTAGGCCGGGCGGCTGTTGGGGCCCTCGACCTGCAGGAAGCCGTTGCCCACGATGGCCACGTCCAGGCTCTGACCGGTCGTCTGCAGGTTGCCGTTGGTGAAGACCTTCTGCGTGCCGACCATGCGCGTGCCGTTGCCCAGCTGCACGCCGGTGGGCGACGCGGTGCCGTCCTCGGCCTGCGCGCCGGGCTGGCGCTCGACCTGGTAGAACAGGTCCTCGAACATGACGCGGTCGCGCTTGAAGCCGACCGTGTTGACGTTGGCCAGGTTGTTGGCGATGGCCTGCAACTTGGCGTCCTGCGCCTGCACGCCGGTCTTGCTGATCCACATGGCGGGGTTCATCGGGGGCTCCTTGGGGAATTCGGTGGAGAGATCGCTGGGGTTGGAAGGTCTGGCCGACGCGTTATTCGCGCACCAGCCGGTTGCCGGTCTCGGCCATGCTGTCGGCGGCCTTGTAGAAACGCATCTGCAGCTCGAAGTCGCGCGCCAGGTTCATGGTCGCGACCATCTCCTCGACGGCGGAGACATTGCTCGCCTCCAGCTTGCCGGACGCGACCTTGACCGCCGGGTCCGGGGCCGGCGTGCCGCCGTCGCGCGTCACCAGCAGGCCGGCCTCGTTCTTGGTCAGTTGCGCGAAGTCGGGGCGCACCAGCTTGAGCCGGTCCACCGGCTGCAGCTCGGTCTGTCCGGCGGTCAGGATGGACACGGTGCCGTCGGCCAGGACTTCCAGCTTGTCGTGCGGCGGCAGGACGATGGGCCCGCCCGCCCCCAGCACCGCATGCCGGCCCAGGCGCAGCTGGCCCTGCGCGTCGACGGTGAAGTTGCCGCCGCGGGTGTAGGCCTCGGCGCCGTCCGGTCCGTCCTGCGCGACGGCGAAGAGGCCGTCGCCCTGGATCGCCAGGTCGAGGTCGCGGCCCGTGTCGCGCTGGCTGCCGGCGCGCGCGCTGATCACGTCGGACCGCGCCTGCGAGAGGTGCCGCGCGTCGTAGCCGAAGCCCTTCACCTGCGCGGCCGAGGCCTGCTCCAGGTTGGCCCGGAAGCCCGCCGTCTCCAGGTTGGCCAGGTTGTTGGCATGCACGGCCTGCGCGCGCTGGATGCGCTCGGCGCCGCTCATGACGGTGTAGATCAGGGCATCCATGGTCGTGACCCGTTCAGATGGGAGGACGTTTCGGGAAGCGTTTCGGCAGACGTTTCAGGGGCTCGTGCCCGCGTCAGACGGCCTGCATCAGTGCCTGCATCATTTCGTTCTCGGTCGAGATGAGCTTGGTGTTGGCCTGGTAGTTGCGCTGCGCGCTCATGAGGCTGACCAGCTCGCCGGTGATGTCGACGTTGGACTGCTCCAGCGCGCCGGCGCTCAGCTTGGACGCGGTGCCCGAGCCGGGGCGCGAGTACAGCGCCACGCCGCTGTCGGGCGTCGCGGACCAGCTGGTGTCGCTGATCGACTTCAGCGCGCCTTCGTTGGCGAAGGTGGCCACGGCCAGCGTGCCGACGGTCTGCTTCTCGCCGTTGCTGTAGGTCGCGACCAGCGAGCCGTCCTCCGACAGGCTGGTGCCGGTCAGCGTGCCGGCGGCGTAGCCGTTGGACTCGTTGGTGCGGGTGGTCGTGTCGCCGGCGAATTGCGAGGTGCCGGTGTAGTCGATGCGCATCGCGATCGCCGCGGCGCCGTTGCCGGGCGCGGCATTCAGCGTCACCGCGGGCACGGTCGTGAGCTGGCCTTGCGCGTCGAAGTTGAGCGTCGCGCCGACGCCGGCCGGTGCCGCGCCGTCGAAGCTGTAGTACGCGTTGACGGCGCCCACGCCGGTCTTGACGAAGTACTGGGTAACGGTGTGCTTGGTGCCCAGCGAGTCGTAGACCGTCGAGGTCACCGAGCTGTTGTAGCTGCGCGATTCGTTCTTGTCGAAGGGCGTGACGGCCGGCACGGTCCAGTCGGCGCTGAGGTTGCCGTTGTAGGTCAGCTTGTCGCTGGACTGCGCCGGGATCTGGCCGGTGGTGACGCGCAGGTCGCCGAAGGCGCCCAGGCCCGCGCCGGGGACCGGGCGGCCGGCGGCGTCCAGCACCGTCGCGTAGCCCTGCGCCTTGCGGCCCGTGCCGTCGACGACGTTGCCGTTCTTGTCGACGCTGAACAGGCCGACGCGGGTGAAGACGGTCTGGCCGCCGTCGTCGCGCACGGCGAAGAAGCCGCGGCCCTGGATCATCGCGTCCATGCCGCGGCCGGTGTTGAACAGGCCGCCGCCGGTCTCGATGCTCTGCGAGACGGAGCCGACTTCCACGCCCACCGGGTGGCTGTCCGCGTACATCGACGAGAAGTTGCTGCGGCTGGACTTGAAGCCGTAGGTGCCGGAGTTGGCGATGTTGTTGCTGATGGTCTCCAGGCTGGCGTTGACCGCGTTGATGCCCGAACGTGCGATTTCGAAACTCATGGGGATCTCCGAAGGCTGTGATTCAAGAACTGAAGGGGGCTCGTGCCGAAGGTGCCGATGGGCGGGACGCGTCCTCAGGACGCGGCGCGGCCCTTGAACTGGGTGATGGCCTGGCTGGTGATCTCGCCGACGCCCGCAAGCTGCAACATCACGCCGCCGTCCGCGGCCAGCCGCACGCCGTCCAGGCGGGCGACCGTCTCGACATTGACGGCGCGCTTGTCGCCGGCCTCGAGCCTGACGCTGTAGCGGCCGTCGGCCAGGCCCAGCCTGGCCGGGTCCAGCGTGTAGCCCTGCTCGCCCTTGCCGAGCGCGCCCAGGTCGATGCGCTGCTCGCGGCCGTCGCCGCCGGTCAACACCAGCGTGTTGGCGGGGCTGTTGCTGTCCAGCGAGAAGCGCAACTGGACCGGGTCGCGGGACAGGTTCAGCGACGACACCGTGGCCTGCAGCGTCGAGCCGACCTGCGCGCCCAGCGTCATCAGCTGCAGGCTGGCCAGCATGCTGGCGTTGGTCTGGCCCTGCGAGGCGAGCTGCTGCATCGACTCGACCTGGCTGAGCTGCGTCAGCTGGCTGACGAATTGGGACGGGTCCTGCGGCGAGAGCGGATCCTGGTTCTTGATCTGCGCCACCAGCAGCGTGGTGAACAGCTTGCTCATGCCGCCGTTGGCGGCGATGTTCTCGTTGCCGGCGGCCCCGTTGGCGGCGGCGTTGTTGTTGACGGACGTGGTCATGGTCGGTTCCTCAGTTCTCGCCCAGGCGCAGCAGCGACTGCTGCATGGACTTCACCCGCGACAGCACCTCGACGTTGGTCTCGAAGGCGCGCGACGCGGACAGCATGTCGGTCATCTCGGCGACCGGGTTGACGTTGGGATAGAAGACCTCGCCGTTCTCGTTGGCGAGCGGGTTCTCCGGCTCATAGGCCTTGCGCAGCGGCTCCTGGCTCTCGACGACGTCCAGCACCTGCACCCGGGCGCCGGCGAGCTGCTGGTCGCCCAGGCCCTCGCGCGCCGCCAGCGCGGCGAAGACCGGCTTGCGGGCGTGGTACGTCGCGGCCTCGGTGCCCGATGCCGATTGCGCGTTGGCCAGGTTGCTGGCGATGGTGTTGAGGCGCACCGTCTGCGCCGACATCGCCGAGCCGGCGATCTGGGTGATCTGCTTGAAGGACATCGTGCTTGCTCCGGTCGGGGTCCGTTACTGGCCGTTGATGGCCTTGGCCAGGCCCTTGAGCTTCATGTTCACGAAGGTCAGGCTGGTCTGGAAGTCGAGCGCGTTCTGCGCGAAGGCGGCCTGCTCCACGCCCAGCTCGACGGTGTTGCCGTCCTGCGAGGGGTGATACGGCACGCGGTACCGCAGGTCCTGCGCGCCGGTGTCCAGCGCGAGATCGCCGCCGAAGCCGTCCCCCGCATCGCCACCGACCGCGGCACGCAGCGACGCGGCAAAATCAATGTCCCGCGCCTGGTATCCCGGCGTGCTGACGTTGGCGACGTTGGAGGCCAGGACCTTGGTCCGCTCCGCGCGCAGACGCAGCGCGTCGTCATGCACTCCGGCCGCCTTGCTGAAATCGATGCTCATGCGCGACTCCCTTCCTTGCTTCGTTTCCGTTGTGCTGACCACCGCCTGCGCGGTCTCAGCGTGTTTCCTGTCCGCGACGGCCTTGGCCGCGGGCGCTGTTCCAGCCGGCGCCGTTGCGGCCGGCCCGCGTCCCGACGCGACCGCCGCGCTCGACGCGCAGGTGCTGGACACCGCCCGCGCCGCCCTGCTCGACCAGGCGCAGCAGGCCGGCCTGATCGCGCCGGAGCTGCAGTTGACGCAGCCCGCGCCGCGCGCCCGTCCGGCCTGCCCGGCCGGCTGGGACGTCGCGCTGCTGGACAGCCGCAGCCTGATGCGCCTGCGCCTGGTGGCGCGTTGCACCGACGACGCCGCCCGCGTGCCGCCGCAGGACTTCCTGCTGCGCGCCACGCTCAGCGCCGAGGTGCTGGTCGTGACGCAGGGCGTGGCCAGCGGCCAGCCGGTCACCGAGGACCAGTTGCAGCTGCAGCGCCGCGACATCAGCCAAACGCCGGACGCGTTGTCCACGCTGGAGCCCGGCCTGGCCGCGCGCAGCACGCTGCGTCCCGGGCAGTTGCTCCAGAAACGGCTGCTGGCCGCGGCGATCGTCGTCAAGCGCGGCGACACGGTGCGTATCCAGGCCAGCCGCGGCGGCGTCAGCGTCGAGGGCGCCGGCGAGGCGCTCGACAGCGGCGCACGCCAGGGCGTGATCCGCGTGCGCAACAACGCCAGCGGCCGTGTCATTCAGGCCCGCGTGCTCGACAGCGGACTGGTGGAGCCCGCCGAGCTGCGCTGAGGCCGGGCCGGTCGCGGGGCCCATCGGTTCGATCCTCATTTCGCCGCTCCCTGCACGCGGGCGGCGATGCGCGCCAGCTTGTCCGCGTACGCCGGATCGGTCGCATACCCGCCGCGCTGCAGCGCCTGGCCGTAGGCGCGCGCGTCGGTCCCGGCGTTGAGCGCGCCCTGGTACCGCGGGTTGCCGCCGACCAGGCGCGCCAGATCGTCGAAGGACTGGGCCGGCGACGCATAGGCGCGGAAGGCCTCGCTGCGCGCGACCGGCGCGCCGCCCTCGATTTCGGTGGTCATGGCCTGGACGACGCCGCCCTGCCAGGTGCCGGTGGCCTTGATGCCGAAGTAGTTGTGGCTGCTGGCGCCGTCGGCCGCGCGGAGGGGCGAGCGGCCCCAGCCCGTCTCCAGCGCGGCCTGCGCCGTCAGCACCTCGGGCGCGACGCCCAGCTTCGCGCCGGCGCCGCGCGCCAGCGGCAGCACCTCGTCGATGAAAGCCTGGCGTTCGGCTTCACCGACGCCGTTCAGGTCCTCCGCACCGGCGATGCCGCCCGCCGTCAGCGACGACAGCGCCTGCTGGCGGCCCCACGCGCCCTCGGGACTCAGCGCCGCGCCGGTCGAACCCGCGCTGGAGGCGCCTCCCGAGCCGTCGCCCTGCTCGATGTAGCGGACGACCTCGCGATTCAATTGCTGGAAGAGCGCATCGAAACGCGGCGCGCCGACCTCGCCCGCTCCGCGCGCCATGCCGCGTTCCGCCGTGCCGCCCAGCGCCGGGAACTCGCCCGCGCGGAAGTCAGCGTTCAGCATAGACATGCTCCTCGCGGCCGAGCAGTTGTTGCATCAGCATCTGCTGCTCGGTGATCAGTTGGGCGTTGCGCAGGTTCAGCGCATGGCACTCGGTCATCGCGCGCTCGAACTCGCGGTGCAGCGCGGCCAGCGGTTCGGCCGTCGCGGTGGGCAGCCGGGCCACCAGCGCCCGCAGCGTCGGCGCGGTGTTGGGTCCCAGCAGCGCGGCCAGCAGCTCGCGACGAGCCACGTGCTGCGCCTCGATCGCGGTGGCCTGCGCCAGGATCCGCGCGGACAGGTCGGCGATCGCTTCGGCGTCGTGGTGCAGCGCGGCATGGAACTGGCGCTCCAGCCACTCGCGCAGCGTGCCGTAGTCGCGCAGGTCACGCGCCAGGCCGTCACGCAGTTGCTGCAGCGCCAGCACCGCGGCGCTATCGCCGCGTCGCCTCGCGTGGCCCGGCATCGCGGTCACGACCGGCCTCCGTGGAAACGCTGGATCAGTTGCGCCAGGCGGTTGGCGTCGAAGCGGATCTCGCCCTTGGCCAGCGCGTCGCGCAGCGCGGCGACCTTGGTCTGATCGACATCGGGCATGTCGGCCATCGCGGCCTGCGCCGGCTTGAGCACGTCCGACTCCAGCGCGGCCGCCTGCAACGCCGGGCTGGACGCCCTGGCGCCCGCGGCGCGGTCGGCGGCATCGACCGCCGTCGTCGTGGCGCCAGCGGTGCCGGCGGCGGGATTCAACGGGCCTGTGGACGTGATCTTCATACGGTCACCTTTGGATCTGGTTCGCATGGGGCCTCCGTCACCGGGAGACCGCCGAGGCGGCGGGACCACCCGCGGCCGGGTTCGCGGCCGAACTCGTGGACGTGAAAGCGGGCGAGGCGGCGGGCGTGGACTGGGGCGCGGGCGAGGACGCGGCCACCGCCGCCGCGTGCGACGGCAGCGCGGCGCGCAGTTGCGCGGCGGCGTCGGGGGGGCCGGCGTCGTTCAGCCCGGACGGGCCGTACATGCCGGCGATGGTCCGGGCCTGCGCGCTGGTCAGCAGCATCAGCTCGATGCGGCGGTTGATCGCGGCGGTCGGGGCGCGCGCATCCAGCGGCGCGGCGTCGGCCATGCCGGAGACCTGCAGCACGCTGGATTCCGGCATGCCGCCCGCCAGCAGCTCATGGCGCGCGGCCATGGCGCGGTGGCTGGACAGCGCCCAGTTGGTGAAGGCGCCGGGACCGCGGTCCTGGTAGGTCGTGGCATCCGTGTGGCCGACGATCAGCAACTGGTTGCGGATCTCCGCCAGCAGCGGACCCAGCTTGCGCAGCAGCGCCCGCAAGCGCGGGCTGGGCTGGGCGCTGCCGCGCTCGAACATGCCGCTGGCCTCGGTGTCGTGCAGTTGCAGGCGCAGGCCCTGCGGCGTGACCGCGCTGCGCAGGTGGCCTTGCAGGCCCTCCTCCGCCGCGAGGCCGGCGATGCGGTGCGCCAGCGCCTGCAGTTGCTCGGGCGAGTCCAGGCTGGGCCGGCCGATGCGCGCGTCGGCCGCGCCGCCGCGTTGCGGATCGCCGGCGCTGGGGTCCTCGCTGCGGGCCGGCACCGGATGGCGCTCGATCATGCTGCCGCGCGATCCGGCGGCCAGCGAGTTGGTCAGGCCCTGGCCGTCCTCGATCAGGTTGGCGCCGGCGTTTTGCAGCACGACCTGCATGCGTTCCGAGTTGCGCGAGGCCAGCAGCCACAGCACCAGGAACAGGCACAGCAGCGCCAGGCAGAAGTCGGCGAACGCGACTTTCCACGCGCCGCCATGGCCCTCGTCGTCGGCGCGGCGCGAGACGCGCTTCACCACCGTCTGGTGGTGATCGCCGCGCGCGGCGCGTCCGCCGCTCACCAGTTCAGGCTGCACGGCGCTCCCCTTCTCCCGGCGCGCGGTCGGTGGCGCGGCGACGCGGCGCGGCCGGCTTCTCGGCGCCGCTCAACGCGTCGATCCACGACTCCAGCTGCGCGAAGCTGGGCTTGATGTTGAGCTGCACCAGGCGGCGCCCGGCGTCGATCGCCAGCAGCGGCGGCTTGCCCGCCACGTGCGTGACCAGCACCACCTTGACGGACTCCAGCGACGCGAGCTCCTCGTGCACCAGCTGCTTCATCATGTTGGACACCGGATCCAGCACGCCGTAGCAGAAGAAGATGCCGATGAAGGTGCCGACCATCGCCGCCGCCACCATCACCGCGATCTCGCCGCTGCCGGCGCCGTCGGCCACCTGGTTCATCGCCATCACGATGCCCAGCACCGCGGCCAGGATGCCGAAGCCTGGCATCGCCTCGGCGATCTTGTGCAGCGACTTGGACGGCTGCATCAGCTCGTCGTGGATCGCCTCCAGCTCCTGCTCCAGCACGCCCTCCAGCTCGTGCGCGCTGATCTTGCCCATCGCCATCAGGCGGAAGTTGTCCACGATGAAGTGCAGCAGCTTGGGGTTGGCCAGGATCAGCGGATAGCGCTGGAACAGCACGCTCTGCTGCGGCGCCTCGACGTGCGCGTCCAGCGCCTTGAGCCCGCCGGCCGCCGCCTGCAGCAGCTCGTACATCAGCAGCAGCAACTGGCGCTGGAACTCCTGGCCCTGCTTGCGACGGCCCAGCTTGCGCAGTTGCAGCAGCATCTCCGACAGCACGTGGCGCGGGTTGCCCAGCACGATGGCGCCCAGGCCCGCGCCGACGATGATCAGCAGCTCCACCGGCTGCCAGATCACCTTGAAGCTGCCGCCGTGCAGCATGAAGCCGCCGAAGACGCAGCCCAGGACGATCAAAATTCCGACGAGTGCTTGCATGACATGTCCCGGGCGCTCAGGCCTGCTGGAGGAAGGCGCGCATCTTGGCGAGCGCGGCCTTGTTGATCTGGGAAACGCGCGCCTCGGTGAGATCGAGCACCGCGGCGATCTCCTTGAGGCTGGCGTCGAATTCGTAGTAAAGCTGGATCACCTTCTGCTCGCGCTCGTTGAGCGCGGTCAGCGCCTGCGCGATCGAGCGCGTCACCATCAGCTGCGCCTCCGGACCGCGACGGTCGCTGGGCAGTTGCGCCAGTTCCTCGACCAGCTCGTCGAAGCTGGCCAGTTCCTCGGCCACCTCGGCCTGCAGGAAGTCCTGGTAGGCCTTGGGCGTGAGCTTCAGGTGGGCGAGGATCTCGGCCTCCGCCGGCTCGCGGCCCAGTTGGCGGGTCAGCGCGCGCAGCGCGTCGCGCTGGCGATGGCTGTCCTGCCGCACCGTGCGCGGCCGCCAGTCCTGGCGGCGCAGCTCGTCGAGGATGGCACCGCGCACGCGCAGCGCGGCGAAGGGGCCGAAGCCGCCGTCGGGCATGCCGTAGCGGCGCAGCGCCTCCAGCAGGCCCATCAGGCCGATCTGCTCCATGTCCTCGCGGTCCATCACCGCGCTGGCCTGCGCCGAGAGCTGCCGCACCACGCGCTTGACCAGGGGCGCGTACTCGCGCAGCGTGCGCTGCTCGATGTCCGCACCCAGGCCCGCGGTGGCGACGGCGCCCCATTCGGCGTAGGCATGCTGCACGGCGTGTTCCCCGCTTACTCGATGATCAGCTTGCCGATCAGCGCCTCGGCGAACGGCGCCTCGCGCCGGTCCGCCGCATAGCTGTCGACATAAGCCTTGTTGAGCAGGCGCGCGAAGTCCTCGACGCGCATCGCCTGCGCGCTCTCGACCGTGTACGCGGACAGCGCCTTGACCGCGACGGTGCGCAGCAGCGGCAGGTGCTCCTTGGTGCGGCGCTCCTGGTCGGGCAAGGTCTTGAAGACGATGTCCACCGCCATGTAATGCGACACCGCCGAGCCGTTGGGCCCGCGCAGCATCACCAGCACCTTGTCCAGGGTGACGTACTTGTAGTCGGGCGCGGGTTTGCCGTCGTCCTTGGCCGCCTTGGGGTCCGTCGCCCCCTTTGCGCCGGCCGCGGCGGCGGTCGCGGCGCCGTCCTTGGCGTGCTGCGACTGCAGCCACCACACGGCGGCGCCCGCCGCGCCCGCGGCCAGCAGCGCCACCGCGGCGATCAAGCCGATCAGCTTGGCCTTGCTCTTCATCGTGAATTCCTCGTGTTGGCGTCCAGCGCGTCGTCGAACGCGAAGGCCGCGCCGCCGCCCGTGTCGTCATCGCCGAGCGCGCGGCCCGGCTGGCGCTGCCCATCGCGGGCCTGGCCACCCGAGGCGCCCGCGCCGGATTGGCCGGCGCCGTCACGGCCGCGGCCGTCTCCGGCCGACTGCGCGCCACCGGCGACCTGCACCGACACGTCGCCGCTGTGGCGCTGCACCAGTTCATGGCGCAGCGGCTCGGCGATCTGGCGCAGTTGCTGGCGGACCTCGTCATGGCTGGCGCTGAGCTGCACCTGCAGCGCGCCGCCTTGCTGGCGGATGTCGATCTCGATGCGGCCAAGTTCCGGCGGCGACAGGTGCAGCCGCGCGCCCTCGCCGCGCTGCGCGATCTGGAGTTGCAGCCGGTCGCCCAGGGCCTGCAGCAGCGGCTGCTGCCAGGCCTCGCGCGAGGCGGGGAGCGTCAACGTGCCGCCGGGCGCGACGGACGTCGAGACGTCACCGGCGTCGGTCGGCGCCACCGCGGTCATCGCGGCCGACAGGTCGGCGTTCCAGCGCTGCAGGTTCTGCCAGGAGGCGGCATCGGCGGGCGACGTCCTGGACGACACCGGCGTCGCGGAAGCCTCGGCGAACAGGACATCGCCCGCGCCGGGCGGCTGCATGGCCAACAGCCGCGCCGGATCGGCCGCCATCGCGGACGCGGACGAGGCGGACGTTCCCGGCGCGGCGCCGGACGGGCTCGAGCCGTCCCGCGTCGACGCGGCCATCGCGCGCGGCATCGCCGCCGGCAATGGCACCAGCGGGAACGTCAGCATCGACGTCAGCGGCACGGGGACCGATCCGGCCGGCGATTGATCGGCGTCGGCGGTCGTGTCATCGGTCTTCGAATCACCGTCGCGCGCGGTGACGCTGGCGATCGCGGCGTCGGCGGGGGGAACGCCGCCGGGTGCGCGACCCAGCAGCTCGTCGAGCGCGCGCATCAGCGCGGCGTCCAGGATGTCGACGCCCTCGCCGGAGGCCGGAGCGGACGCGGCGGCGCCGGCATCGCGCTCATCGGCCGCCGCCGACATCAACTGGCCGAACGGGCGCGACGCCGTGGCGGGCGCCGTCGCGTGGACCACCGTCGTGCGGTCGGCGGTCGTGCGGTCGGTGGTCGCGGATTGGGCGGCCCGCTTCGCGTCGACATCGGCGTGAGCGTCGGAAACGGTCGAGCCGGACGTCGAGTCCGGCGCGATCCCCGACATCGCCTTCGGCTTCGCTGTCGACAGAGTCTTCGCATCGTTGCCTGCCGCCGACCGGGGCGGCGTCCTGTCGATGGCGGACACCGCGGCGCGGACCGTGGAAGCGGTCGCGATCGCGGTCGCCGCCGAGGTCGTCGTGGTCATCGTCATGCTTGCGTCTCCATGCCCCAGTCGTGGCTCTGCGCGTAGGCGGACCACCCTTGCCGCTGCTGCCGCATCTGCGCCAGCGCCTCGCCGACGCGGTCGAGCTCGCGCTGGCACTCGCCGCGCACCTGCTCGTGCAGGGCGCGCAGGCGCTGCAGCGCGCCGCGCTCGCCAGGGCTCAGCGCGGCGCCGTCGAGGGCGCCCAGCAGTTGCGCCAGCTCGGCGTCGGCGCGCGTCAGCGCGGTCCAGTTGCGCGTCGCGCAGGCATCGCGCAGGCGCTCGCCCAGCATCTGCAGGCGGGCGGTCACGGGGGTGGAGCTCAGCATCGCGTCCCCCTGTTCATCCATGACGGGCTTGCACGCCCTGCCAGCCGCCGCGGATCTGCGTCAGCAGGCCGCGGACCTCGTCCAGCGGCGCGACGTCCAGCGCCACGCCCGCCTGGTAGAGCCGATCGGCGCAGTAGTCGTAGAGCCGCGCCAGGTTGGCCACGACCTCGCCGCCGGACTCCAGGTCCAGCGCGCTGGACAAGCCGTTGATGATCGCGACGCACTTGTCCAGGCTGGCCGCCTTGAGCTCGTAGCGGTTCGCCTCGATGTGGGCGCGGGCGCGGGCCAGCTCGTCGAGCAGGCCGTCCATCAGCACCAGCACCAGCTGGAGCGGCGACGCCTGCGCGGTCTGCGCATGCAGATGGACGGTCTGGTAGCTCTGGTAGGCGTCGTGGCTCATCGCTTCTCGGATCGTTGCTCGGCCGGTCAGGCCGAGATGGCGTTGAACATGCTGCCGGTGCCGGACAGCTGCGACTGCAGGTTCTGCAGTTGCGTGAACTGCTGGAGGTAGCGCTGGTACGCCTGCGTGTACTGCGTGTCCAGGCGGGTCTGGCGGGCGCCGATGCTCTTCTGCTGCGCCTGCACCGTGGTCTGGCGCTGCTTGATCTGGCCGTTGGAGCTGTTGGTCCAGCTGTCGGCCAGCTTGTCCAGCGCGCCCAGCACGCCGCTGCTGCCGGACAGCGCGGTCGTGCCCAGCGCCTTGTCCAGGGCGTCGGGCGTGGCGGACAGCGCCTTGGTCAGCTTGGCGTTGTCCAGGCTCAGCGCGCCGGTGCGGTCGATGGAGATGCCCAGCGTGCGCAGGTTGCTGCCGCCGTAGTCGTTGCGCAGCAGGCTGCCGATGCGGTCGCGCAGCGCGCGCACGCCGGCGTCGCTGGCGAAGGCGCCGTTGGCGGCGCCGCTCTTGCCGACCACCGTCAGGTCGTCGAGCGCCTTCTCCAGCGTGTTGTACGCGTCGACGAAGGACTGCAGCTTGGCGCTGGTGGCGCTGTCGTCACGGGCCACGGTCAACGTGACCGGTGATTCGCCGACCGCCTGCGCCTTCTTGAGCGTGATGGTCACGCCCTGGATCGCGGTGACGGTGTTGGTGGCCTGCTGCAGCCGCACGCCGCTGCCCTGCGCGCCCAGCCAGACAATCGCGTCCTGCGCGGCGACCAGCTCCTTGCGCTTGGCCGGATCCTCCAGCGCGGTCTTCAGGGGGCCGGACAGGCCGCTCGTGTCCAGCGTCAGCTTGCCGCCGGCGCCGCTGACGCCGGAGGTCAGCACCAGTTGCGTCGCGCCGCCCACGGTCACCACCATCGCGGTGGCCTTGCCGCTGGCGGCGGTGTTGATCGCGCGGGCGATCTCGGTCTGCGACAGCGTGCCGTCGCCGTCGGCGTCCGCGCTGGCCAGGTCGACGTTGAAGCTGCTGCCGTCGTCCAGTTGCACCGACATGCTGCCCGGGCCGGCCGGCACCGCCGGCAGGTCCTGGAAGGCGACCTGGTGGGTCTTGGCCAGTTGCTCGACGAACAGCGGCGTGCTGGTCGGCTGCGCGCCGGTGGCCGCCGTCGCGGTCATCACCGCGCTGTCGCTGGGCGTGGCGCCGTACTGCGTGACGCTCTGGCCCGGCTTGGACGACAGGCCGGCCAGCGCCGTCTTGAACGCGCTCAGCGCGCCCTGCAGCTTGGTCAGCCCGGTCGAGGCCGCGGTCGCGGCCTTGGTCTGCGCGTCCAGCAGCGCCTGCGTCGGTTGGGTGTAGGCCGTGGCCAGGTTGGTGGCCATCGAGGTGGGATCGAAACTAGTCGCCATGGCGGGCTCCTCCGCAGAATCCAGGGTTGAGACTTCCCCGGACCAAGGCGACCGAAAGTGCATGGGGCTTAAACATGACGGCCCCACCCGCTCGGACCGAAGGCGGCCGGGCCGCCGAAACCGGATTCGCCCGGCGCCGCGGCGGCGCGTTGGCCGGTGCATTGGCCGGCAATTTCGTCCTGGCGCTTCTGCTCGCGGCGGGCCTGCTCGGCGCGCGCCTGCACGTCGGCGCGCTCGACCAGTTGGCGCAGCGACTCCTGCTTGCGGGCGGCGGCCAGCGTCTCGGCGCGCACCTGCACCAGCTCGGCCTCGCGGCGGACCAGTTCCTCGCGCTGGCGGTCGGCCCAGCCCAGCATGGCCTGCTTGTAGGCCGCGCTGTTCTGCGCCAGGCCCGGCAGTTGGGCGCCGCTGAGCGTGGCATGGGCGCCGAGCGCCTCCAGCCGGTCGACGGTGCCCTGCACGCGCTGGCACAGCTGCTGCTGCGCCACCAGCTTCGCCTGGTGCCGGTCCAGCCGCAGTTGCTGCAGCTCGGCCAGCCGACCCAGGTTGCGGCGCATGGCGTCCCTGGCGTTGGACGCGGTCATGCCAGCACCTCCTTCAACCGGTCCAGCGTCTGCGCCAGCGGCGCGGCCTCGTGGGTGCCCTGGTGCAGGAAGTCCTCGATGCGCGGCCACAGCGCGACGGCGCGGTCGGTGGCCGGGTCGGCGCCGGGCACGTAGGCGCCCAGCGGCATCAGCTCGCGGACCTGCTCGAAGCGCGCCATCAACTGCTTGAGCTCGCGGGCGGCCTGCTGCTGCGGCCGGTCGGTGACCAGCGCCATGCAGCGGCTGATGGACTGCGCGATGTCGATGGCGGGATAGTGGCCGCGCTCGGCCAGCGCCCGCGACAGCACGATGTGGCCGTCCAGGATCGCCCGCGCGGTGTCGACGACCGGGTCCTGCTGGTCGTCACCCTCGGCCAGCACGGTGTAGATGGCGCTCATGGTGCCCTCGCCCTCGCCGTTGCCGGCGCTCTCGACCAGCTCCGGCAGCAGGCTGAAGACCGACGGCGGATAACCGCGCGTGGCCGGCGGCTCGCCCAGCGCCAGCGCCACCTCGCGCTTGGCCATCGCGTAACGCGTCAGCGAGTCCACCAGCAGCAGCACGTGGCGGCCCTGGTCACGGTAATGGGCGGCGATGCCGTGGCACAGCTCGGTGGCGCGCAGCCGCATCAGCGGCGACTCGTCCGCCGGCGCCACGACGACGACCGCGCGCGCCAGGCCCTCGGCGCCGAGCGACAGATCGATGAACTCGCGCACCTCGCGGCCGCGCTCGCCGATCAGGCCGACGACGACCACGTCCGCCACGGTATTGCGGGTGATCAGGCCCAGCAGCACGCTCTTGCCGACGCCGGAGCCGGCCATCAGCCCGACGCGCTGGCCGCGGCCCAGCGTCAGCAGGCCGTTGATGGCGCGCACGCCCACGTCCAGCGGCTCGTCCACCGGCTTTTTGCGCAGCGGGTTGACCCGCGGCGGCACCATCTGCAGCGGCTGGTCGCCGCCCAGGCGGCCCAGGCCGTCGATCGGCTCGCCCAGCCCGTTGACGATGCGCCCCATCCACTGCGGGCCGATCATCAGCGAGGCGCGGTCCGGCGCGGGCAGCACGCGGGCACCGGCGGCCAGGCCGTCGGGTTTCTTGAACGGCATCAGGTAGGCGACCTGGTCGCGGAAGCCGACGACCTGCGCGGCCAGCCAGCCGTCCGCGGCGGTGCCGCCGGCGCCGTCGCCGCGTGTCTCGATCAGGCAGCGCTGACCGGTGCGCAGCGTGCAGCCGGACGCTTCCAGCAGCAGGCCGGACGCGCCGACCAGGCGGCCGGTGGGCGTGGAGACCGGCACGTCGCCGAGCTCGACGCGGCGCAGCGCGTTGCGGATCATGCGCGGTGCTCCGGCAGATCGGCGGGCTGCGTGGACGGCGCCGCGCCGTCGGCCGAGGCGGCCTCGTGCGCGCCGTCGGCGCCATCGCCCGCGCTTTCGGGAATCAACTGGCCGCGGACCTGCGCCATGCAGGCGGTGAGCCGTTGCCGGCAACCGGCGTCGGCCTCGCGACCACCCGCCAGGACGCGGCACTCGCCCGGCTCCAGCGCGGCATCGGCGCGCAGCGTCCAGTCCTTGATCCGCTCCGGCCCCAGTTCCAGCAGGCGCTGGCGATCCTCGGGATTGAGGAACACCTCGACGCCGTCGCGCGCCAGCGGCATCGAGGACAGCGTCTCGTCGACCAGCGCCAGCAGTTGCGCCGGGCGCAACGTCAGCTCGGCGCGGATGACCTGCCGCGCGACGCGCTCGACCAGCTCCACGACCTCGTGGCGGGTGGCGTTCTGGTAGTCCTGCTGCAGCTGGCACAGGTGCGTCAGCAGCGTCTCGACCGCCGCGACCGGGCTGACCAGCAGCGCCTTGGCGTCGTCGCGGCCGGCGGCCAGTCCTTGCGCATGGCCAGCGGCCTCGGCGGCGACGCGGGCGTCGGCCTGGCCGGACTGCAGTCCGCTCGCGTAACCTTCCTCGTAGCCCTTGGCCAGGCCTTCCTGGAAGCCCTGCGCCAGGCTGGCCTGCAGCTGCGCGCCGGTCTGCCCCGCGAGGGACGCGGCCGGGCCGGCGCTGAAATGCGCCAGTGGCGGGAAGCGATGCGGACGCAGCGTCTTCATTCGACGACGTCCTCGGCGAACAGCTGCACCTGGATCTCGCCCGCGTCCACCAGCGCCTTCACCTGCGCCATGATCTCGGCGCGCGCCTGCTCGACGCGGCTCATCGGCATCGGGCCGCCGCGGCGGATCAGGTCCTCGAAGCTCTGCGCCTGGCGGCGCGGCATCGCGGCCAGCACGGCGTCGCGCACCGGCGGCTCGGCGCCCTTGAGCGCGACCGCCCACAGCTCCATCGGCACTTCCTCGATGAGGCGCGTGAGCGAGGCTTCGCTCTGGCGCGACAGCATGAAGAACTCGTACATCGAGGTCTCGATCTCGCTGACGACCTCGGGGTCGTGCGCGCGCAGCAGTTCCACCATCTGCTGGCGCTGGCCGGGCAGGCGGTTGAGGATCTCGGCGACCTGCTTCACGCCCTCGACGGCGGCGCCCTGCTGGCCCAGGCCGGCCAGGCAGCGCTCGACCAGGTCCTCCAGCTCCGACAGCAGCTCGGCGTCGACCTCGGACAGGCGCGCCATCTGCAGCAGCACGCGGTCGCGTCCGCCCGCCGGCCCCTCGGGCAGCGCGGCGACGACCTCGCTGGCCAGCGCGCTCGGCAGGAAGGCCAGGAAGACCGCCTGCATGCGCTGGTGTTCATGGCTGATCTGCTCGGCCAGCCACTTCGGCGAGGCCCATTGCAGGCGCTGCATCTTGGGACGGATGGCGTCGCCGTAAATGCTGTTGAGCACGCTGGAGGCGATCTGCCCGCCCAGCGCCAGGTCCAGCGAGCGCTTCAGGTAGCTGCGCGACGCGCCGTGCACGCCGCTTTGCTCGCGGTAATCGTCGAAGAAGGTCTGCAGCGCGGTCTTGACCCAATCGACCTTGATGCCGGACAGGCGCGACATCACCTGCGTGACGTCCAGCAGTTCCTCGCGCGACAGGCAGCGCAGGACCGCCGCGGCGGGCTCCTCGCCCATGCTCAGCAGCACGATGGCGGCACGTTCGACCGGGCTCAGCGACGCGGCGCTGCCGGGCGGAATGAAATCACTCGCTTCGGCCATTTTTCTTCTGCACCCATTGCTTGACGACTTCCGCCACCCGCTCCGGCTCCTTGGCCGCGAGCACCTTCAGGTGGTCCACCAGCACGTCGACCGGGGATCCCGGCGGCGGCAGTTCGTAGTTCTCCAGCAGCGGCGTCACGGCCGAGCCGCCGGATGCCGCATGGCCCGCCAGCGCGCCGTGCGCCGGCTGACCCGGCGCGGGCAGGCCGTCGACGGCCGGCGACATGCCCGGTGTCTGGCCCTGGGCGCCGACCAGCGGCTCCAGCGGCGTCAGATCGGGGCCCGCGGGGCCCGCGCGGCGATCAACGCGGCGATCGGCGGCATCGCCCGGCTTGCGGCCCCCCATGCCCAGCGCGTGCTGGCCCATGCGCAGCAGGGGCCGCGCCAGCAGCAGGTATCCGAGCAACGCGGCCACCGCGTAGGCGCCCCAGCCGCCGAACTCGACGAGCGTGTCGCGCTGCTGGTACCAGGGCTCGGCGACGGGCGCCGTCGGGAACGCGAGCGACGACACGCTGAGCTTGTCGCCGCGCGTGGTGTCCATGCCTAGGCCGCCACCGAGCAGGCGCTCGATCTTGGTCAGGTCCGCGGGCGTCCATTCCTTGGCGCCGCCCGGCGCCGCGGCGGTGTTGAGCAGCACCGCCACGCTCAGGCGCTCCAGGCGGCCACGGCTCTTCTTCACCTGCGTGATGCTGCGGTCGTAGGCGTACTGGCGCGTCGCGGCGTTCTTGCGCGCGGTGCTGTTGTTGCCGCCGGCCGGATCCTCGCCGCGCGCGGCGGAGGCAGCGGCCGCGGCCAGCGCCGCCGGCGGCCGGTTGCTCAGCGAGCCCGGCACGCCCAGCGCGATGCGCTCGCGGTCCTGCTCCTCGCGCATCGCCTCGTTGGTCAGCTTGGGCGCGTCGCCGTACTGCTCGCGCGTTTCCTGCACGCGGTCGTTGTTGACCTCGGCGGTGACGCTGAGCCGGTAGTTCTGCTCGCCCAGCACGGGCGCCAGCAGCTCGTGCACGTTGCGACGCACCTCGTCCTGGATGCGGCGCTGGGCTTCGTTGCCCTGCGCGCCGCCGTCGAAGCCTTCGCTCATGTCGACGCGCGCCGACAGCAGGTTGCCTTGCTGGTCCACCAGGCTGACGCGCGACGGGTCCAGGCTGGCCACCGATCCGGCCACCAGGTTGATCGCGGCGGCGATCTGCTCGTGGTTGAGCGAGCGCCCCGGCTTGAGCGCCAGCACGACCGACGCGGAGCTCTTCTGCCCGTCGTTCAGCACGAAGGAACTGCTCTTGGCGATGGACAGGTGCACGCGCGCCGACTCGACCGCGTCCAGCGTCATCATGCTCTGCGCCAGCTCACCCTCCAGGCCGCGACGGAAGCGGATGTCCTGCACGAACTGGCTCACGCCCAGCGGATCGTTCCGGTCCATCAGCTCCAGGCCGGCCGGCAGCTTGGCGACGACGCCCTTGGCCGCCAGCAGCATGCGGGCGCGGCCCAGGTCGGACTCGGGCACCAGCACCTGGCCGCTCTCGGGATGCAGGCGGTAGGCGATGCGTTCCGCGTCCAGCACCGACAGCACGTCGGCGGTGGGCACATGCTCGCGCTGACCGAAGACGGGCTTGTAGCCGGCCTGGTCGCGCCACAGCAACATCAGCACCAGCGCCGTCACCACGGCGGCCAGCACCAGCAGCGGCGCCGCGCCGCGCAGGCCGGCACCCGCCGCCGGCGCGGCCTTGCCCAGGCCGCTCCATGCGTCGCCCAGGCGCTGGCGCCAACCGGCGGCGCCGGTGGGCGCGCCGTCGGGCCGCGTGGCCGAGAGAGTCTGCAAGTCGTTCATCGCGTGCGTCCCGGCGGCCTCACAGCTGCAGCTTGATCAGCTCGTCCACGGCGCCGGCCACCTTGTTCCTGACCTGCATCAGCATCGAGAACGACAGGCTGGCTTCCTGGCTGGCGAGCATCGCGCCGACGAGGTCGTCGCTCTCCCCGCGCTCGACCGCCTCCATGCGGGCGGCGGCGGCCTGATCGCGGTCGTCCACGCGTCGCAGCATCTGCTCGAAACCCGGCATGGCTGGGTTATCGCCCAGGCCCACTTGCATGGACTGCGCGTCACGCTGCAAGCGCACGGCATCCTGCTTCAACAGCGATTCCATCGCCGACTGGCCGACGGCGGCATTCAGGGTCGTGATCGACATACCTCTGTTCCCTCCAATATCAGGCCCGGCCACGCATGCTCGCGCCGCCGTCCCCGGGACTATTCGTTCACCTTATCCGTCCATCACCCGCGGTGATCGGATCGGCTTCGCTCTTGATTTCCTCCGCCACCCCCGGGGATTCCCCTTGGGACAAATGTCGGAGTTGAGTCAAATCCTCGTCGGGTCGTCTATTCAATTAACGCACTGCGCCGCCGATTTATCACCCGACAGATGTCCTATTGTTTACAGATCGTTTCATTTCGACAATTCAGGACAAGGCAATCCCTCGCACCCGTGCGGCGGCGATATATTTGAATGCGAATGTCGGAAACCCTGGCCAATACCCACGGCTGCGCAGCCGCGCGGATATCCGCTGGCGCCGTCGGAACCACGGCGGCGCCGGCCTGGATCGGGTCAGGGAATGAAAAGCTGTGCGTGAATGACCATGTCCGTCCTCTCTCTGACGGGCACCCCTCGGCGGGAATCGTGCAGGGTCACAACAGGCCCGGATGAGGCCTGGCAGGCGAGCGCCTTTAAACCACGCGTCACGTGGCTCGCAGACTCAGGTCTGGCAACCCCGCTATCTTGATCCGCGCCCTGTATGACGAGCGCCGGACGGTAGACCGGAGGCTTTGCGACCCCGGCTTTCGCTCGGGTGTGCCCTGATGTGTCGGACTGTAGTCGGTGTGTTCGTCCGCAACAAGAACCGTTTGTGCACTGCGTCAAACGAGGTTTGGCGACCGTGAAGTAGTTCACGGCCGACATCGCAAACCCTGATGGTTTATGACAGTCAAAAGTCGGCTTTGTATCGAGACTGATAAATCTGAAAATCAGGATGGCCGTACTTTCCAGCCAGATATGACGACACCTTCGAAGCCGACCTTAAACAGTTGGCGTTCGGCTCGTGCGATTCGCGGTTGTCGGTTTGTGATTTATTCCCTGACCGTGCGATTGAGCCGGTTCAAATGCTGGCTTAAACCGCCGTCGATTCCTAGAATTCGGCGGTTATGGCATGACCATTCATGACAATTGGATTAAATCCGGTCGTCATCCAGGAGAGCCTCTCCTGGGGAATGCCACCCGCCCATTCTTCCTGGATCCACGGATGACCTCCCAGCCCAGTCCCGCCACCGCCCTGGAGCCCCGGCCCGTCGCGCTCGACCCGCGCAGCCTCGGCCGTCCGGTCCACCTGTTGCCGCTGGTGGCGCAGCGCCTGCGCGAGGCGCTACAGCGCACGCTGGTGCAGCCCTGGAACCGCCGCTACCGCAGCCGCTATGAACTGCAGGTGCTGAGCTTGCAGCCGCTCGGCGTCACGGCCATGTCGGCCCGGGTGGACGGCGACGGCGCCGCGGCCGGATGGCTGCGCGCGCAGGGGCCCGCCGGTCCGCTGGCCTGCCGCATCGATCGCGCACTGGTGCTGACGCTGATGGCGCGGCGGCTCGGGCTGGGCGCCGACCCCGTCGACGATGACCACGCCGCGCCGCCGACGGCGACGGAGGAGCGGCTGCGCCATCTGCTCGCCGGCCAGTTCGCCGGCCTGTGCCTGCAATGGCTGGCGCAGCGCGCGGGCCAGGATGACGAGTCCGGGCAAGACCTGGCCCCGCCGGAGGATGTGCCGTCGCTGCGGGCCGGCGCCCTGCCCGCCTTCGGCCCGGATGCGTGGGTGCTGAGCGTGTCCATGCGCGACGTGGCCGGTGGTGGCGCGGAGTCCTCGGACGATGCCGGCACCGCGCCGGACATGACGCTGCGCCTGGCGCTGGACGGCGCCTACCTGCAACCGCTGCTGCGGCGGCTGTCCGGGCAGCACCGGCCGGCGCGCCCCGCCGCGGCGCAGACCCAGCCGCTGGCGCGGCGCCTGACGCTGACGCTGCAGGCCCGGCTGCTGGAGCGCGAGCTGGACCTGGGCACCGTGCTGGACCTGCGGCCCGGCGCGCTGATCCCGATCCGGATGGCCGACGCGACGGTGCTGGTGGATGGCTCGGCGCTGATGAGCGCGGCCGTCGCCGAACACCAGGGCAAGTTGTGCCTGACCTCTTTCCAAGACCTGGAGTGATTGATGATGAGCGATACCGACCTGATCGCGGGCCTGCTGGACGACCACGCGCTGACGCAGGACCTGCCCGTGGCGGACGCCCGGCCCGCCGGCCGCGACCTGCCCGCGCTGATGCGCAAGATCCCCGTGACGCTGACGCTGGAAGTCGGCGAGGCACGCCTGTCGCTGCATGACCTGGCGCAGTTGCAGGCGGACAGCGTCGTCGAGCTCGACACGCTGGCCGGCGCGCCGCTGGTGATCAAGGTCAACGGCACGCCGATCGGCCATGCCGAGGTCGTCGTCAGCGGCGACAGCCACGCGCTGCGCGTGCTGGACCTGGACGGCCTGGACCTGGACCGGCTCGGCTCATGAGCACGCCGGGCATCCTCGATCGCGTCGGCGCCGTCCCGCGGCACCGGGGCGCGAGGATCGCGGCGCTGGCCGGCCTGGCGGCCGTGGGCGTCGCCGCCGTCGTCGCGTCGCCGCCCGCGATGGCGGCGATCCGCATCGCCGGAGCCGGCGCGGGGGGCGGCGACTTCACCTTGAAGACGCAGGTGCTGGTCATCATGACCCTGCTCGGGCTGTTGCCCGTGCTGGTGCTGATGATGACGTGCTTCACGCGCTTCGTGATCGTGCTGTCGCTGCTGCGCCAGGCGCTCGGCCTGCAGCAGGGCCTGCCCAACCGGCTGGTCACCGGCGTGGCGCTGATCCTGACCATCCTCGTGATGCGCCCCATCGGACAGCAGGTCTACGAGCAGGCGCTGCAGCCCTACGACGACGACAAGATCACGCTGGTGCAGGCGCTCAGGATCGCGGAGAAACCGATCTCGCGCTTCATGCTCGCGCAGACCGGCAAGAGCGCGCTGGCGCAGATCGCGCAGCTCGCGGGCGAGACCGACGTCGTCAAGCCCGAGGACCACAGCTTCCCCGTCAAGCTGGCCGCGTTCACGCTGTCGGAACTCAAGACCGCGTTCCAGATCGGCTGCATGCTGTTCATCCCCTTCCTGGTGATCGACCTGGTGGTGTCGTCGGTGCTGATGGCGATGGGCATGATGATGCTGTCGCCACTGGTGATCTCGCTGCCGCTGAAGCTGCTGCTGTTCGTGCTGGTCGACGGCTGGACGCTCACGGTCAACACGCTGGTGTCCAGCGTGCGCGGGGTGGCCGGATGAGCCCCGAGATCGCGACCGACCTGATCGGCGAGAGCCTGCAGCTGACCATGCTGCTGGTGCTGGTGCTGATCCTGCCGGGGCTGATCGTGGGCCTGATGGTGGCGCTGTTCCAGGCCGCCACGCAGATCAACGAGCAGACGCTGGCCTTCCTGCCGCGTCTGCTGGTCACGCTGCTGGTGCTGGGCGTGGCGGGCCGCTGGATGGTGGGCCTGCTGATGGACTTCTGCGTGTCGATCTTCGAGCGCGCCGCCGCCCTCGTCACCTGAGCCGCGGACAGGAAAGCGCGCCGCCGTGGAGCTCGAATTCAGCCAGTTGACCGCCTGGCTCACCGCGTTGTGGTGGCCGTTCTGCCGCGTCATCGCGATGCTGGCGGCGGCCCCGACGATCGGCGACGCGGGCATGCCGGTGTCCGCGCGCGTGCTGCTGTCGCTGGTGCTGGCGGTGGTGCTGATGCCGGTGTCGCAGGCGACGGCCGCACCCATCCCGGTGTTCTCGATGCACGGCCTGCTGGCCGCCGCCGAGCAGGCAGTGCTGGGCCTGGCGATGGGGCTGACCTTTCATCTGGCGATGGCCGTCATCGGCGTGCTGGGCTTCCTGCTGTCGTCGCAGCTGGGCCTGGCGATGGCGGTGCTGAACGACCCGATCAACGGCAGTTCGTCGGACGTCGTGGGCGCGCTGCTGAACGTGCTGTGCGTGCTGGCCTTCTTCGGCATGGACGGCCACCTGCTCTTCACCGCGGTGATCGGCGAGAGCTTCCGCGCCTGGCCGATCGGCGCCGGGCTGTCGCTGCTGACGCTGCAGAACCTGGCCTATAACCTGGCCTGGGTGTTTTCGGCCGCGCTGCTGCTGGCGCTGCCGGTGGTGGCCGCGACGCTGGTGGTGCAGCTGGGCATGGGCTTCCTCAACCGCGTGGCGCCGGCGCTCAACCTGTTCTCGCTGGGCTATTCGCTGGTGACGCTGTTCGGCCTGTTCATGCTGACGCAGGTGCTGGCGCATGTGCCGGCGCACTACCTGCGCATGACGCAGCAGCTGCTGCGATCGCTGGAGCAGGCGATGCGCGCCACCGGCGACGGAGGCCCGAATGGCTGAGTCCGGCACCGGCGACAAGACCGAGAAACCGTCGGAGCAAAAACTCCGCAAGGCGCGCGAGCAGGGCCAGGTCGCGCGCAGCAAGGACATCGGCGCGGCGATCGGCCTGCTGGTCGGGCTGAAGCTGCTGGTGTGGATCGCGCCGGCCTACCTCGAGGATTTCGGCCGCCTGTTCCGGCTCGCGCTCGCGCCGCTGGACGGGCAGGACGCGTTGGCGGGACTCGACGCCCTGTGGGGCGAGGCGGCGCACGAGTCGCTGTGGCTGCTGGCGAAGATGCTGCTGCCGCTGCTGGCCCTGCCGGCGGCGGTGATCGTGTCGGCGCAGTTGAGCGGCGGCCTGGTTTTCGCCACCGACCTGTGGATGCCGCGTTTCTCGCGGCTCAGCCCGCTGTCCAACCTGTCGCGCCTGTTCACCGCCAAGCATTACAGCGAGCTGGCCGCGACGCTGCTCAAGACCTGCGGCGTGCTGGGCGTGCTGTACTGGGTCACGACGAGCTTCGCCACCGAGTACGTCCAGCTCCAGGCCCTGAGCCTGCCCGACGCGCTGGCGCGCGCCGCGGCGCTGGTGATGGACGCGCTGCTGACGCTGGCGGCGGTGCTGATGCTCTACGCGCTGGTGGACGTGCCGCTGCAGCGCCTGCTGTTCCTGCGCGGCCAGCGCATGAGCAAGCAGGAGGTCAAGGACGAGTACAAGCAGAACGAGGGCCGACCCGAGGTCCGGCAGCGCATCCGCCAGTTGCAGCAGCAGCTGGCGCGGCGCAGCGTCCGCAAGGCCGTGCCGGAGGCCGACGTCGTCATCGTCAATCCGGAGCACTACGCCGTCGCGCTGCGCTATGACAGCGCCAAGGCCGAGGCGCCCTACGTCGTGGCCAAGGGCGTGGACGAGATGGCGCTCTACATCCGCTCGCTCGCGCGCGAGCACCAGGTGCAGCTGCTGGAGCTGCCGCCGCTGGCGCGCGCGCTCTACAACACGTCGCAGGTGCAGCAGCAGATCCCGGCCTCGCTGTACCAGGCGGTCGCGCAGGTGCTGAGCTACGTCATGCAGCTCAAGGCCTTCGCCGCCGGCCGCCGCGCCACCGAACCGCGCCTGGCGCCCGACCTGTCGGTGCCACGCCATCTCTCCGACCCGGAATCCCCATGAAGCCGACCCTGCCCCCCTCCTCCACGCCGGATTCCGGCCTGCAGCGCTTCACGCGGCAGATCCGCGACCTGCGCGTGGCGGCGCCGCTGTTCCTGCTGGCGATCCTGGCGATGGTGATCCTGCCGATGCCGCCGGTGCTGCTGGACGTGCTGTTCACGTTCAACATCGTGCTGTCGCTGGTGGTGATCCTGGTCAGCGTCAACAGCCGGCGGCCGCTGGACTTCTCCATCTTCCCCAGCGTGATCCTGGCGACGACGCTGATGCGGCTGTCGCTCAACGTCGCGTCCACGCGCGTGGTGCTGCTGCACGGCCACGAGGGCACGCACGCGGCCGGCAAGGTCATCGAGTCCTTCGGCAACGTCGTCATCGGCGGCAACTTCATCGTCGGGCTGGTGGTCTTCGTGATCCTGATGGTGGTGAACTTCATCGTCGTCACCAAGGGCGCGGAGCGGATCTCGGAGGTCTCGGCGCGCTTCACGCTGGACGCGCTGCCCGGCAAGCAGATGGCGATCGACGCCGACCTCAACGCCGGCCTGATCAACCAGGAGCAGGCGCAGAAGCGGCGCCAGGAGGTCGGCACCGAGGCCGACTTCTACGGCGCCATGGACGGCGCCAGCAAGTTCGTGCGCGGCGACGCGATCGCGTCCATCCTGATCCTGCTGATCAACCTGATCGGCGGCGTCGCGATCGGCGCGTTCATGCACGGCCTGAGCCTGGGCGAGGCGATCCGCCAGTACGGCCTGCTGACCATCGGCGACGGCCTGGTCGCACAGATCCCGGCGCTGCTGCTGTCGGCGGCCGCGGCGATCATCGTCACGCGGGTCAGCGACTCGGGCGAATTCGAGCAGCAGATCAGCGAGCAGATGCTCGCCTCGCCGCAGGTGCTGTACAGCGCGGCGGGCGTGATGGGCGTGCTGGCGGTGATCCCGGGCATGCCGTGGATGGCATTCAGCGCCTTCGCGCTGGCGCTGGCGTATTCGGCATGGCGCATGGGCAACCGCGCGAGCGGCCGCATCCAGCCGGCCGCGCCCATCGAGAGCGCGCTGGTGGCCGGCGCGCCGCCGGAGATCGACTGGCGCGCGCTGCCCGTCGTGGAGCCGGTGTCGGTGAGCCTGGGCTACAAGCTGGTCGGCCTGATCGATCCGGCGCTGGGCGCACCGTTGCAGGCGCGGGTGCGGGGCATGCGGCAATCGATGAGCGAGTCGCTGGGCGTGCTGCTGCCGACGCTCGCGGTGCGGGACGACCTGTCGCTCAAGCCGAGCCAGTACGCGATCTCGCTCAGCGGCGCGGTGGTGGCGCAGGCGGACATCTATCCGGACCGGCTGATGGCCATCGCCTCCGGCCAGGTCTGGGGCGACCTGGACGGCGTGCCGGGTTTCGATCCCGCCTACGCGATGCCGGTGACCTGGATCGCGCCGGAGGACAAGGCGCACGCGCTGGGCCTGGGCTACCAGGTCGTCGACGTGGCCAGCGTCGTGGCGACGCACGTATCCAAGGTACTGCGCGAGCAGTTGCCGGAGCTGCTGAAGTTCGACGACATCGCGGCGCTGCTGGAGCGCCTCAACGCCATCGCGCCCAAGCTCGGCGCGGCGCTGGACAAGTCCTTCGGGCACGCGCAGTTGCTGAAGGTGATGCGGCTGCTGCTGGCCGAGGGCGTCGCGGTGAAGGACATCCAGACCATCGCCTCGACGCTGGTCGAGAACGCGGAGGCGACGAAGGACCCGGTGCTGCTCGCCGCCGAGGTCCGCTGCGCGCTCAAGCGCCAGATCGTGGCGCAGTTGCAGGGGCCGCAAGGCGCGCTCGGCGCGTTGCGGGTCTTCAACCTCGGCAGCGAGCTGGAGAACCATCTGCTCAACGCGCTCAATCAGGCGCGGGCCGGCGGCGCGAAGGTGCAGCTGGACAGCTATCCGGTGGACCCGCAGTTGCTCTCCCAACTGCAGCAGCACATGCCCGGCGCGCGGGACCAGATGAAGCAGCTGGGCACGGCGCCGGCGCTGCTCGTCATGCCGCAGGTGCGGCCGTTGCTGGCCCGGTATGCGCGCCTCTTCGCGCCGGGGCTGGCGGTGCTCTCGTACAACGAGGTGCCGGATCAGAAGGAAATCGCGGTGGTGGGGACGTTGGGGTGACTTGAACCCCGCCGCGCTCCCCGCTACCATCCACGCTGACTTGGTAGCGGTACCATGATGTTCACGCCGCCAGGTTCCCTGGCGGTTTCCGCGTTCCACGACGCGCGGATCACGCCCACCGCTTCCCTTCCCCTCCCCGCATCCAGGCCCTGCCATGACCGCCCCCAAGACCCCGCTGACCATCCAGATGCACGAGGCGGACAACGTCGCCATCGTCGTCAACGAGGGCGGACTGCCCGAGGGCACGGTGCTCGCCTCGGGCGTGGTGCTGAAGGACCTTGTGCCGCAGGGCCACAAGGTGGCGCTGGTCGACCTGCCCGCGAACGCGACGGTGCTGCGCTACAACGTGCCGATCGGCTACGCGGCACAGGACATCGCGGCCGGCAGCTGGGTCCATGAACGCCTGCTGCGCATGCCGCCGGCCCGCGCGCTGGAAGGCCTGCCCATCGCCACCGTCAAGGCCGCGCCGCTGCCGCCGCTGGAGGGCCACACCTTCCAGGGCTACCGCAACGCCGACGGCTCGGTCGGCACGCGCAACATCCTGGCGATCACACAGACGGTGCAATGCGTCGCCGGGGTGGTGGACTTCGCCGTCGAGCGCATCAAGGCGGAGCTGCTGCCGAAGTACCCCAACGTCGACGACGTCGTCGCGCTGTCCCACACCTACGGCTGCGGCGTCGCGATCGACGCGCCCGACGCGGTGATCCCGATCCGCACGGTGCGCAACATCAGCCTCAATCCGAATTTCGGCGGCGAGGTGATGGTCGTGAGCCTGGGCTGCGAGAAGCTGCAGCCCGAGCGGCTGATGCCCCCCGGCGCCATCCCGATCGCGGACCGGCGCGGCGAGCCGACGGTCGGCGACGCCGCCGCGGACAGCGGCCTGGACGTCGTCTGCCTGCAGGACGTCCAGCACGTCGGTTTCATGTCGATGATCGACTCGGTCATGAGGCAGGCCCAGGCCCACCTGGAGCGCCTGAACGCGCGGCGCCGCGAGACGGTGCCGGCGTCGGAGCTGGTGGTGGGCGTGCAGTGCGGCGGCAGCGACGCGTTCTCCGGCGTGACCGCGAATCCGGCGGTGGGTTTTTGCGCCGACCTGCTGGTGCGCGCGGGCGCGACGGTGATGTTCAGCGAGAACACCGAGGTGCGGGACGGCATCGCGCAACTGACCGCCCGCGCCGGCACGCCGGAGGTGGCCGAGGCGATGATCCGCGAGATGGCGTGGTACGACGCCTACCTGCGGCGCGGCAGCGTCGACCGCAGCGCCAACACCACGCCGGGCAACAAGAAGGGCGGCTTGTCCAACATCGTCGAGAAGGCGATGGGCTCGATCGTCAAGAGCGGCAGCGCGGCGATCTCGGGCGTGCTCTCGCCGGGTGAGAAGCTGGCTCGGGACCAGCGCGGCCTGATCTACGCCGCCACGCCGGCCAGCGACTTCATCTGCGGCACCTTGCAGTTGGCGGCGGGCATGAACCTGCATGTCTTCACGACCGGCCGCGGCACGCCCTACGGTCTGGCGGAATGCCCGGTGATCAAGGTCGCGACGCGCAGCGACCTGGCGCGCCGCTGGCACGACCTGATGGACATCAACGCCGGTCAGATCGCCGACGGCGAGAAGTCGATCGCGGAGACGGGATGGGAGATGTTCCGGCTGATGCTCGACGTCGCTTCGGGCCGCAAGACCTGGGCGGAGCAGCACGGGCTGCACAACGCGCTGGTGCTGTTCAATCCGGCGCCGGTGACTTGAGGGCCGGACGCGAAGAGACGGGCGCGCCTCGGCCGCGCATGCCCCGATCGCGCGCCATGCCCTTCAGGCCGTGCTCATCACCTGCTCCAACGACCGCGCCATGATCTCCGCCACCTGATCCAGCAGCTCGGCGGTGTCGTCGTCGGGGATCAGGTCCTGCGCCGGCACGAGCGCGCCGGTCAGGCTCAGCAAGGTGTGGAACGGCGTGCGCCCCCCGGAGCCCAGCGGCGCAACATCGCCCATGAAGCGGTCGTCGAAGGGCGTCACCGGGCGCGCGGTCAGGTCGACCATCGTGCCCAGCATCCGCAGCACGTCGCCGCGATGGTCGCGCTGCACCACGCGGCCGCGCGACAGCACGGTGCGGTAGCCCGAGCCGTTGCTGCGCAGGCGGAAGCGCTGCTCATACCCGTCGGTGAAGCCGTCGAAGTGCGCGCGCAGCGACAGCATCATCGGCTCCAGGTCCTCGGGATGCACCCGGCAGCGCCAGAAGGCGGTGCTGTCCGGCTGATCCGGATGAGGAAAACCGAGGTGCTCCTTCCAGCGCGGCGAGTAGTGCACCACCTCCAGCTGCGGGCTCAGATCCCACACGCCGAAGGCACCGCTCTCGACGGCGCTCCGCCAATTCCTGACTTCATGATGACGGATACCCATGGCGATGCATCTTGCGCGCCGCATCCCGGCCGGTCAACGCCGCCAGCCGCCTTCCGTGCGCGCTTTGCCGCCACACCACACATCGTTCACGAATCATTCATCCGCAAGTCGACCCGGCCCCGCTCGGCGCGGCGCTGCGCGGCTCAGCTCAGCGCCGCAACCAGCTCCGCGGCGGCCGTCAACAGCGCGGGCTCCGACCGCATCGCGGGGAACGGGTCCACCGGCACCCACAGCGGCTGCCGGCGCCACCCCAGGCGCTGCAGCCGGAAGCCCACCCGCACCAGCGCCGCGACCAGCCGCGGCAACTCCGCGCGCAGCGCCGTCAGGATCTGGTCGTTTTCCGCCAGCAGCGTGATCGACAGCGCAGTCCGCGTGCCCTGAAGCTGCACGCCGATCGCCTCGCCGCGCCAGCGCAGCAGCAGGCTCAGCGCGGCGTCCTCGGACACGGCCGCGGGCGCGGGGGCACCCGACCCGGAGGACGCCTCGTCGTCCGGCGCGCCACCGCGCCGGTCCGCGCGAACCCAGTACGGCAGCGGCAACAGCCACAGCGGCTCGCCGCCCGGCCCGACCGGCACCTGCCCATGCGCCAGCGCCAGGGTCCAGGCGGACACCAGCGCCGCCGGGGTCCGCATCGCCGGCTCTGGCACCAGCGTGGTCAGCAGTTGACGGCGCCATTGCGCCAGATCGACCCGCAGCGCGGCAAGCTGCCCCCAGCCGCTGTTGCCGCCGGCGCCCATGTCGGCGCGGCCCGAGCCCGGCCGATCCCATGCGCCGGCTGGCCCGTCGCGGCCGCCGCCGGCGCGCCGCTCGATCACTTCGAGTTCCACGCGCGGCGCCACCGCCCGCACGCGCAGCAGCACCTCGTCGCCCGGCAGCAGGTCGTCCAGCGGCGGCTCGATCAGCGTCATCACCCGGCCGCTGTCCAGCGATTCCAGGCGCCAGCCGGCGCCGGGCCGGTCCGCGCCCGCCAGGCGCAGCACCGCGCCGGGTGCCAGGCCCGGCAAGCCCCCCAGGTCCCGCAGCAGCGGCTGCAGGCGCGACGACGCGGTCACGGCGCCGACCGCGCCGACGTTGCCATTCGATGTCGATCCCGCCATGTCTGCGCCCGATCCTTCGCGGTCCTGAAAGCGACAAGGGCCGGACGTCGCCGCCCGGCCCTTGCCTGTCGCGTGTCGATGCCCCGGGGCGCGCCGCGAAGCGCGCCCCGCGTCATCGACGCGGCGTCATCAGCCCAGCAGGGACATGACCAGGCCGGACATGCTGTTGCTTTGCTTGAGCATGGCGGTGCCCGACTGCATCAGCATCTGCTTCGTGGTCATCGTGGACGACTCGGCGGCGAAGTCCGTGTCCATGATGCGGCCCTTGGCGGCCGACGTGTTGGTGCTCATGTTCTGCAGGTTGTTGTAGACATGGTCCAGGCGGTTGGCCGCGGCGCCGAAGGAAGCGCGCAGTTCGCCGACCTTGTCGATCGCGCCGCCGATGGTCGTCAGCATCGTGTTGGCCGTGGCGGACAGTTCCGCGCCGGCGGCCGGCGTGGCGTTGTACTGCTTGGAGACATTGCCCAGCGCCGTCGCCAGCGCGGTCAGCTGGCCGCTGACGTCCACGCTCATCGATTCACCGGCCGACGCGCCGATCTGGAAACTCATCGCGGTGGACATCTTGCCGCCGGCGCCGGTGATGAGGGCGCCGTCCGAGAACAGCTGCGTGCCGCCGAAGGACGTGTTCTTGATGATGTTGGTCAGCTCGGTGCCCAGCGCGTCGTACTCGCCTTGCATGGCGGTCTTGTCGGTCGCGGTCGACGAGGCCGAGAAGGCTTCCGTGGCCAGGTCCTTCATGCGCAGCAGGATGTTGCTGACTTCGTTCAGCGCGCCTTCCCCGGTCTGCAGCATCGAGATGCCGTTCTGCGTGTTGCGCTGGGCGACGGCCATGCCGCGGGTCTGGGCGTCCAGGCGGGTGGCGATCTGCAGGCCGGCGGCGTCGTCCATCGCGGAATTGACGCGATAGCCGGTACCCAGGCGGGTCATCGAGGTGGCCAGGCTCTTCTGCGACGAGCTCAGCGAGTTCTGGGTCGACAGGGCCGCGGCATTGGTGTGCAGGCTCAACATTTGATTCGCTCCTAGAGAGTGGTCTTGCGCTTGTTGGGTGAGGAGCAATCAACTGCCCTCCCCACCACAGGACGACCCCGCGACGGAACGACTTAAATCCCGCGAGAAAGATTTATTCGCCCCCCCACCACCCCCACGTCAACCACCACGCATCGGCGGCGCGCTGTCACGACGAGCACGCCGAGCCGGGGCCCTTTTCCGGAAGTAGAGAAGGGAATTCGCCACCCGGGAGGGTGGCGAAGGAATGACATGGAGGAAAAGGGCCCCGGCTCGGCGTGCGCGCGCTCGGTCACCGCAGGAATGGAAGAGGACAGCGAGAACGAGCCCTCAGCGCTTCTCGTACATATAGCGCCGGGTCAACGGCACAGGTGCCGGTCCATGATCGCGCTTGCTGGCCAGGATCTGATAGAGCCCGAGCTCTCCGGTCTCGAACTCCAGCGCCGAAGCCGCCATGTACAGACGCCAGATCCGGTAGTGGGCCTCGTCGACGAATGCCAGCGCCTGTTCATGCGCCGCTTCCAGCCGCGCGACCCAGGCCCGCAGCGTGCGGGCGTAATGCATCCGCAGGCCTTCCACGTCGTGCAGTTCGAACTGCTGCTGCTCCATCACCCGCATCACGTTGCTGGCCCGATCGAGCTCCCCATCGGGGAACACGTAGCGGTTGATGAAGCGGGACGACAGCGCCTGCCCCCACCCCTCCTCCTCATGGGTGATGCCGTGGTTCAGGAACAGCCCGCCCGGCTTGAGCAGCCGGTTCACCGCGCCGAAGTAGGTGGGCAGGTTCTTGAGCCCGACGTGCTCGAACATGCCGACGCTGGAGACCTTGTCGAACTGGCCGGTCATGTCGCGGTAGTCGCACAGGCGGACCTCCACCTGGCCCTGCAGTCCGGCGGCGGCGTTGCGTTCCTTCGCCAGTGCGAGCTGTCGCTCCGACAGCGTGATGCCCACCGCCTTCACGCCGTAGTGGCGCGCCGCGTGCATCACCAGCGCGCCCCAGCCGCAGCCGATGTCGAGCAGCTCCTCGCCCGGTTGCAGGTGCAGCTTGCGGCAGATGTGGTCCAGCTTGGACCATTGGGCCTGCGCCAGCGAGGTGTCCTCGGTCTCGTAATAGGCGCAGGAGTAGACCATCGCCGGGTCCAGCCAGAGCGCGTAGAAGTCGTTGGACAGGTCGTAATGGAAAGCGATCGCGGCCTTGTTCTCGGCCCGTGTGTGCTGGCGGACGCCGGCCGAGCGCAACTCTGCGTCGGCGGCGCCCGGCGGGGGCGCGAGCAGCCGCACCGCCAGGCGCAGGCGGTCGCTCCAGGACAGCGTCAGGTCCGGCAAGTGGTCCTTGAGCTGGAGGGCGGCGAAGAAGTCACCCTCGACATCGATCTGCTGGGTGAAATAGGCCTCGGCGAAACGCAGCGGGTCGCGCCCGAGCAGCAGGCGGCGCAGCGCGGTGGGCTCGTTGAGCACCAGCGTGAAGTCCGGCGGCAACTGGCTCTGCTGGCCGAGCCGGGTCGACCAGTTGCCCAGCCGCAGGCCCATGCTGCCCGGGTAGGCCGAGAACAGCCGCTGCAGCAGCGTCAACCCCGCCGGCGGCAGCGGCGGCGTACCCGCCGTGCCGGCGACGACCTGCGCCGCGCGGGCGGCAGCGGGCGACGTGGGGGACAAGAGTTCCTGATCCATGCGATTCCTCGCCCATACAGCCACGAAAGCATGTGGGTCGGCAGCGTCCGAGGGTCAGTTCTTGCCCGACCTGACGCTGACGGCCCATGGTCTTCGGTCGATATTAGCGAATGCCCCACCCCCTTGGGGCCCCCCTGCCCGAGCCACCCCCGCCCGGATTGGGGACATTGGGCGCCTGTCGCCAAAAGCGTCCGTTGCGCCCCCGCACCGGCCGCGCCGGCCTTCGCCCAAAGGAGTCATCACAGCACGGCCCCATCGCGCCACAATCGTCCCCCAACGATCAGCCCGCAAGCAAAAAGCCAAGGAGTGAGCCATGCCGCACGCGTTTGCCAACACCGTCGCCAGCTTCAAGACCGCCTCCGGTAAGAGCGGCAAGTACTACTCGCTGCCCAAGCTGGCGGCGAAGTTTCCGAATGTGAACCGCCTGCCGGTGTCGATCCGGCTGGTGCTGGAATCCGTCCTGCGCAACTGCGACGGCCAACGCGTCACCGCCGCCCACGTCGAGCAGCTCGCCCATTGGCAGCCCAACGCCGCGCGCAACGAGGAGATCCCGTTCGTCGTCGCCCGCGTGGTGCTGCAGGACTTCACCGGCGTGCCGCTGCTGGCCGACCTGGCGGCGATGCGCAACGTCGCCGCCGCCCAGGGCAAGGACCCCAAGACCATCGAGCCGCTGGTGCCGGTGGACCTGGTGGTCGACCACTCGATCATGATCGACCACTTCGGCACCAAGCAGGCGCTGGACCTGAACATGAAGCTGGAGTTCGAGCGCAATCGCGAGCGTTACGAGTTCATGAAGTGGGGCATGCAGGCCTTCGACACCTTCGGCGTCGTCCCGCCCGGCTTCGGCATCGTCCACCAGGTCAACCTGGAGTTCCTGGCCCGCGGCGTGCACAAGGCCGGCGGCGGCGCCGACACGGTCTACTACCCCGACACGCTGGTGGGCACCGACAGCCACACGACGATGATCAACGGCATCGGCGTGGTCGGCTGGGGCGTGGGCGGCATCGAGGCGGAGGCCGGCATGCTGGGCCAGCCGGTGTACTTCCTGACGCCGGACGTGGTCGGCTTCGAGCTGAGCGGGCGCCTGCGCGAGGGCGTCACCGCCACCGACCTGGTGCTGACCGTCACCGAGATCCTGCGCAAGGCCAAGGTGGTGGGCAAGTTCGTCGAGTTCTTCGGCGAGGGCACCGCCTCGCTGTCGGTGCCGGACCGGGCCACCATCGGCAACATGGCGCCCGAGTACGGCGCGACGATGGGCTTCTTCCCGGTCGACGAGCGCACCGTCGATTACTTCAAGGGCACCGGCCGCACGCAGGATGAGATCGAGGCCTTCGAGGCCTACTTCCGCGCGCAGGGCCTGTTCGGCGTGCCGCGCGCCGGGGACATCGAGTACAGCCAGGTGGTGTCGCTGGACCTGGGCACCGTCGTGCCCTCGCTGGCCGGCCCCAAGCGCCCGCAGGACCGCATCGTCATCACCGACCTGGCCAAGACCTTCACCAGCCTGTTCAGCAAGCCGGTGGCGGACAACGGCTTCAACCAGCCGGCTGCCAAGCTGGCCAGGAAGTTCCCGCTGGGCGGCGCGCAGCAGGGCCTGTCCATCGCCAACGGCGACGTGCTGATCGCGGCGATCACCTCCTGCACCAACACCTCCAACCCCAGCGTGCTGCTGGCAGCCGGCCTGCTGGCCAAGAAGGCGGTCGAGGCCGGCCTGACGGTGCAGCCGCACATCAAGACCTCGCTGGCGCCGGGCTCGCGCATCGTCACCGAGTACCTGGAGAAGGCCGGCCTGCTGCCCTATCTGGAGAAGCTGGGCTTCACCGTCGCCGCCTACGGCTGCACGACCTGCATCGGCAACGCCGGCGACCTGACGCCCGAGATCAACGAGGCGATCACCGGCAACGACCTGATCTGCGCGGCGGTGCTGTCCGGCAACCGCAACTTCGAGGCGCGCATCCATCCCAACATCAAGGCCAACTTCCTGGCCAGCCCGCCGCTGGTCGTGGCCTACGCGATCGCCGGCAACGTCACGCGCGACCTGATGACCGAGCCGGTCGGCCACGGCACCGGCGGCAAGCCGGTCTTCCTGGGCGACATCTGGCCCAGCAGCGACGAGATCTACGCGCTGCTGAAGCTGGCGCTCAATCCCGACGCCTTCCGCGCCAACTACGCCAAGGTGAAGTCCGAACCCGGCAAGCTCTGGGAGAAGATCAAGGGCGGCAAGGGCCAGGTCTACGGCTGGCCCAAGAGCACCTACATCGCGCAGCCGCCGTTCTTCGGCCGCTTCACGCAGGTGCCCGGCGCGCTGGAAGCGGGTGTGCAGGGCGCGCGCATCATGGCGCTGTTCGGGGACTCGATCACGACCGATCACATCTCCCCTGCGGGCGCCATCAAGGAAGCCTCTCCGGCCGGCAGCTACCTCAAGGAACAGGGCGTGCTGAAGGCCGACTTCAACAGCTACGGCTCACGCCGCGGCAACCATGAAGTCATGATGCGCGGCACCTTCGCCAACGTCCGGATCAAGAACCTGATGATTCCGGCCAAGCCGGACGGCGCCCGCGAGGAAGGCGGCGTGACGCTGTACCAGCCGGGCGGCGAGCACATGTTCATCTACGACGCCGCGATGCGCTACATCGCGGCCGGCGTGCCGACGGTGATCTTCGCCGGCGAGGAGTACGGCACCGGCTCCAGCCGCGACTGGGCCGCCAAGGGCACGCAGTTGCTGGGCATCAAGGCGGTGGTGGCGAAGAGCTTCGAGCGCATCCACCGCTCCAACCTGGTCGGCATGGGCGTGCTGCCGCTGCAGTTCCGCCCGGGCGATTCCTGGGAAAGCCTGGGGCTCCAGGGCGACGAGGTGATCGACATCGTGCTGGCCGACGAGATCCGTCCGCAGTCCGAGGCGACGCTGGTCATCCGCGCCGCCGACGCCGCGGAGCGCCGCGTGCCGCTGATCCTGCGCATCGACACGCCGATCGAGGTCGAGTACTACCGCCACGGCGGCATCCTGCCGTTCGTGCTGCGGCAGTTGCTGGCGGCCTGACGGCCGTCGTCTTGTCGCGGGCCTGGCGCGGGCCCGCGCCAGGCCAAACAGCCACGGAAAACGCAGAAGGGGCCGACAGTCGCCTGTCGAGCCCCTTCTTCACGTCCAGCGATCGTCGCCGTCCTCCTGGAAAGGTCCATGGACCTTCCCTTGGGGACGCGCGGGAGCCGCTGGCGTTTTACTTCGAGGTGCCGGTCCCGGTGGCCGGGGGCGTGGTCGAGGTGGTGGTCGCCTTCTTGGGTGCCGGCTTGGCAGCGGGCTTGGCGGCCGGCTTCGGCGCGGCGGTGGTCGCGGCGGCGCCGTCGACGTCCTTGGACGCGGCGGTGGAGCCGCCCTGCACGCCCAGTCGGCCGCCGGTGCCCAGACCACCCTTGACGGTTTGCGCCTTGTAGTTGCGCAGCGCCTTGACCATCTGGTTGTACGAGTCCGCGAACGCGGCCGTGATCACCTTGCCGGCCGGCGTCTTGGCATACGCGCCACCGGCGACGGCGCCACCGCCGAAGAAGCTGGCGGCGCCGAAGCCGAAGTCGAAGTTCTTGGCCGTGCCTTCGGCCGCCGAGATCTGCACGCCCGAGCGGTTGTCCACCAGCAGCAGCGTCGTGGACGCTTCGTTCTGGTTGATGTTGGCCGCCACCGCGGTCAGCAGGCCGATGGCGCCGGTCCCGATGCCGCCGCCACCGCCGCCGGTCTTGCCGGAGAACTGGATCTCGGGGCTCATCGTGTAGTCGGCGGCGACCATCTGGCCCTGGCCGAAGTTGCTGCCCGAGCGCACTTCACCGGACTGCATCAGCGCGCGCTCGCGCTCCATGTTGGCGAAGGCCTTGCCGCGCTCGACGATCACGAAGCAGTTGCTCTGCTGCACCATCAGGCGCAGCACCGGCAGGGTCGAGCCGAGCTGGCGGTCGCGCAGTTGCGACCACCACGGGGCGTTGGTGTCCTCGAAGATCGCCAGCGTGCCCAGCGTCTCGTCGCAATGCTCCAGCTTGCTGTTCTGGTTCTCGGCCGTCGCGCCGCCGGCGGCGCCGGAGACGGTGCCCTTGTTCTCGCCCATCGTCGGCGCGGTGGCCAGGCAGCCGGCCAGCAGCAGCGGCGACAGCAGCAAGGTGGACTTCAGGACGGCGCCAACGAGACGACCGGGAGCGAGGGTGGGAGAGGCAAGCATGGAATCCTCCAGTTTTTCTAGGAACGGGCGAGAACAGCCAGGCCGGAGGGATCCGGCACGGTCAGCGGGAAAAGTCGAATCAATCGGCCGGGGTGGCGGGCGCGACGCCGTAATAACCGCCGACCACCTGGCCATGCGGGTTGCCGATCCAGATGCTGGTGCCGAAGACGTCGGTGCAGCCGCCCCAGGCGACCTCGAGCGCGCGGGGCTCCTCGTTGCGGGTTTGCGCGTAGACGGACACGGTGCTGTCGGACGGGCCGATGGTGTAGCAGAGCCGCACCCAGGCCGGGCGGGGGGCGGAGGTCAGCACGGACGCGGCGCCTTCGGTGTTGCCGTCGGAGGCCTTGGCCATCCACTTGGTGCCGCGGGTCGGGCCCGGGTTGTAGGTGAACACGTAAGGCACCTGCGCCAGCGTCGCGATCGACGCAGCCAGCAATCCCGCCGCCATCAGGCCTTTGGCCACCATGTCTTCACTCCCGCTCAAATGTTCTGATCAGATGAATGCGGCGGATTGTTAAGGCTTGGCGTCGAAAAGGCGAGGCCCCCATCGTGGTGGATTCCACGGAACCCCAGTCGTGGGGATGGCGCATCGGGTTGTCCCGGAGCGGTATCGAGCGATGGCCGCACACGTGGTCGTGAGAAACGGTGTACGACACGACCTGACCCCGCGATCGCGCGCATCGGCGCGGGTTGGCCGGCAGCGGCACCGACGGCCGCGAACATCGATGACCAGGGCCTTCGACATCGCTGAGCGGCGCGCGGCGCGGGACTGGCGACCGCTCCCGCGGTCCGGCCGGTGTCTCGCGTCCCCTGCTCCGGCTTCATCCGCCGCGGCGTGCGCTGCACGGATTGACTTTGGTCATGCGGTGTTGCGGCGATGCTGAAGCCATCAGGCCCACATCACAGCCGGCTCACTCGATCCCCAACTCCAACCCCCGCTCCTTCGCGAACATTTTCAACGCCGGCATCAGCGCCCCAATCTTCTCGGCGACCGCGTCGCGGATGGTGTCGACCATCACCTGCGTCTGGCGCTCGATCTCGATGTGCAGCGCAGCGTCGACGCCCTTGTCACCGAAGGTGGTCATGCGCAGCGTCTCCGGGATCAGCCAGACCTCGAACCAGCCGGATCCGTCGGCCTCGCGGCCGGCCTCGGCGACCGTCAGGCTGGCGCCGTTCACCGCGATGTAGCCCTTGGCGAAGATGTAGCGCATCCACGGCGCCGGCACGGCGATGCGGATCACGTGGTTGTTGGCCGGCTGGCGGATCGCGGCCACCGTCGCCATGAAGTCGACGTGGCCCGAGAGCGGATGCCCGCCGATCTCCGCGCCGTCGCGCGCGGCGCGCTCGACGTTGATGCGGCTGCCCGTCCGCAGCTGGCCCAGCGTGGTCAGGTTCAGGCTCTGCAGCATCACGTCGAAGTCGGCCTGCGTGTCGCCCTTGAGCGCGGTGACGGTGAGGCAGACGCCGTCGCAGGCGACACTGGCGCCGATCTCCAGGTCCTTGCAGAACCCGGGCGGGAAGTCGAGGGTGAAGCTGCGCAGGCCTTCCTTGTCGGTGATCTGCGCGACCTGGGCGATGCCTTGCACGATGCCGGTGAACATGTCCGAATCTCCTGTGATCTGTGGGCCGGCCCGCGCGTCAGCGGTGCGACTCGAACAGCTCGGGCGAGAAGCCCAGGCTCAGCCGCCCGTCCGCCCACTCGACGATCGGGCGCTTGATCACGCTGGGCTGCGCCACCATCAGCGCGGCGGCGCTGGCGGCGTCGATCACCGCGGCCTTGGTCGCGTCGTCCAGCTTGCGCCAGGTGGTGCCGGCGCGGTTCAGCACCTTGTCCCATCCCAGCGCGCTCATCCAGCCCGGCAGCTTGCCGGCGGGCACGCCCTGTTTCTTGTAGTCGTGGAACTGGTAAGCCAGGCCGTGTTCGTCGAGCCACGCGCGGGCGCGTTTCACGGTGTCGCAGTTGGGGATGCCGTAGAGGGTGATCATCCCGTCACGCTACCATGAAGCGGATGATCCCCTGGCTAGACGACGACTCCCTGGACTTCCCGCCGACGCAGCGCGCGCTGGGCCCGCGCAGCGACGCGCCGGGACTGCTCGCGGCCGGCGGCGACCTGCGGCCCGCGCGCCTGCGCGCCGCCTACGCGCGAGGGATCTTCCCGTGGTACGGCGAGGGCCAGCCCATCCTCTGGTGGACGACCGACCCGCGCATGGTGCTACGCACCGAGGACTTCAAGGTGTCCCGTTCGCTGCGCAAGACGCTCGCGAAGTTCCGCCGCACGCCCGGCTGCGAGATCCGCGTCGACGCCGCCACCGAGACCGTCCTGAAAGCCTGCGCCAGCACCTCGCGCGACGGCCAGGACGGCACCTGGATCGTCCCCGAGATGCAGCAGGCCTATCTGCAGCTCGCCCGGGAAGGCACCGTCCACAGCGTCGAGACCTGGATCGACGGCGAGCTCGCCGGCGGGCTCTACGGCATCAACCTCGGACGTATGTTCTTCGGCGAATCGATGTTCATGCGCAGGACCGATGCGTCCAAGATCGCCCTCGCCGCGCTGGTGTGCCTGTGCCGCGAGTTCGGCATCCCCTGGATCGACTGCCAGCAGCAGACCGGTCACCTCGCGTCGCTGGGCGCGGCACCGGTCACGCGCGGCGCGTTCGAGGCGCATCTGGCGGCCCATGTCGGCCTGCAAGCCCCCGGGGATTGGACCTATCATCCGCGGCTGTGGGCCCGGCTGGACCCGCATGACAACGCGGACGGCGCCGATGGCGCCGAGAAGGCCGACCCGTCCGCCGCCACCGACGCTCCCGACCCGAACGCACCGCTCGCAACGTCCGACAGGCCCTGACCGTGACGCACCCCAAGGAACTCCCGCTGGCCGAGCTGCAGTTCTACGCGACCGCGCCGTATCCCTGCAGCTATCTCTCGGACCGCCAGGCGCGCTCGCAGGTCGCCACGCCCAGCCACCTGATCCACGCCGACGCCTATTCCAGCCTGGTCGCCGCCGGCTTCCGGCGCAGCGGCATGTTCACTTACCGCCCCTACTGCGACGGCTGCAGGGCCTGCGTGCCGATGCGCATCCCGGCGGCGGAGTTCCGCGCCAACCGCAGCCAGCGCCGCGCCTGGGCGCAGCACGCGGACCTGCAGGCGCGCGTCATGCGGCTGGGCTACAGCGACGAGCATTACCAGCTCTACCTGCGCTACCAGGCCGGCCGGCACAGCGGCGGGGGCATGGACCACGACAGCGTCGACCAGTACACGCAGTTCCTGCTGCAGAGCCGCGTCAACTCGCGGCTGGTGGAGTTCCGCGATGCCGGCGGCGCGCTGAAGATGGTGTCCATCCTGGACATCCTCAGCGACGGCCTGTCCGCCGTGTACACCTTCTACGAGCCCGAGGCCGGCGCCAGCTACGGCACCTACAACGTGTTGTGGCAACTGCGCCAGACCACCGAACTCGGGCTGCCCCACCTGTACCTCGGCTACTGGATCGCCGAGAGCGACAAGATGGCCTACAAGGCCCGCTTCCTGCCGCATGAGCTGCTCCGGGAGGGGCAGTGGTCGCGCGTCGCGCGCTGAGCGCCGGCCGTCGATAAGCAAGCGTCCGCGCGACCGGACGTCCACCCGTGTCTTCGCGGCCCCGCCGCCGGGCCTCGCCACGCCGCGACACAGGAGCGGCATCCCCAGGTCGCCCACTGTCGCGACGCCGCCACCGGCAAAAATTGGTCCCACACTGGTTCTTCCTGCATTGCTGCCATCAGCGGACAGGGAAAGTCTTCAATTCGCCTCAACTGACGCCGGATCACGGTTACAGCGACATCATTACGTCACGTTACTGGATGCCCGAGGGTTAACCTGAGTGATACAGATTCGAGTGGTATCTACATTGCATACCACTATGAGATCACCAGCGGTACCGATCTCCTAGCCGCAGCGGGCGGCGCCCACCAGCGATTGCAGACCAGCGATCGACAGGGACGACACAGCCCGCGGACAGCACGTCGATCGCGAGGAATGACTTCCATGCCTGCACGCGCCCTTCCCCGGACCGCCCTCACCGCGGCGTACCGCGCCCCGCCCCGCTCAGCACCCGAATGGCCGGCGTGACGCTCGCGCGTCCGGCCCCCTTCGCCGGCTGACACCTCCGGCGCCTTTTCTTCCCGAGACCGACTGTTTCCGCCGCGCTGCTCCGGCAGACGCGCGGCGCGGCCGTGCTCATCCCCGCGAACCGCCGTCCCGGTGTCCGCCGCGGCGCTCGCCCCCTCACGAAGTACGACAACAACTCAAGGAGACATTCATGAGACTTCGACCCTGCGCGCACCCCGCCTGGCCCCTGATGCTGCCGTTCGCGCTCGCCGTGTTCGGCGGCGGCGCCTCGGCCTACGACTGCACCGGCGTGGCCGAATGGACCGCGACCGCGGCCTACGGCGGCAACGCGATCGTCAAGCAGACCAACACCGCCTACCAGGCCAAGTGGTGGACCCAGAACAACTCGCCCGCGACCAACTCCGGGCAGTGGGACGTGTGGAAGGTGCTGGGCGCCTGCGACACGGGTGGCGGTGGCACGAACAAGCCGCCCACGGTGTCCCTGAGCTCGCCGGCCCCCGGCGCGAGCCCCACGGCGGGTGACGTGGTCACCCTGTCGGCCAACGCCGCCGACAGCGACGGCAGCGTCGCGAAGGTCGGTTTCTACGTCAACGGCGCGCTGGTCGCCGAGGACACCACCGCGCCCTTCTCCATCAGCTGGACGGCGCGCGCCGGCGTCGCCGACATCGTCGCCCGCGCCACCGACGACAAGGGCGCCACCACCGACAGCGCCGCGGTGCGCATCACCGTGCAGGGCCAGGTCACCGGCGACGAGCGCTGCCGGCCCGAGGGCCTGACCACCAGCGCCGGCACCGCGCCCGCCTACTGCAAGGTCTACGACGACCAGGGCCGCGAAAAGATGGGCGCCGACAAGCCGCGCCGCATCATCGGCTACTTCACCAGCTGGCGCACCGGCAAGACCGGCCAGCCGGCCTACCTCGCGCACCAGATCCCCTGGACGCAGGTGACGCACATCAACTACGCGTTCGCGCACGTCGACAGCGCCAACAAGCTGTCCGTGGGCAACACCGCCGACGCGGCCAATCCCGCCACCGGCCTGACCTGGCCCGGCGTCGCGGGCGCCGAGATGGACCCCGCGTATCCGTACAAGGGCCACTTCAACCTGCTGAACAAGTTCAAGAAGCAGTACCCCAACGTCAAGACGCTGATCTCGGTCGGCGGCTGGGCGGAAACGGGCGGCTTCTACACGATGACCACCAACGCGGACGGGTCGGCCAACACCGCCGGCATCAACGCGTTCGCGGATTCGTCGGTGGCCTTCCTGCGCCAGTACGGCTTCGACGGCGTCGACATCGACTACGAGTACCCCACCAGCATGAAGGACGCCGGCAACCCGGTCGACTTCACGATCTCCAACGCGCGCCGCGCGTCGCTGATGAAGAACTACGTCGTGCTGATGCGCACGCTGCGCGCCAAGCTCGACGCCGCCAGCCAGGCCGACCAGCGCCATTACCTGCTCACGATCGCGGCGCCCTCCTCGGGCTATCTGCTGCGCGGGATGGAAGCGTTCCAGGTCACCCAGTACCTGGATTACGTGAACATCATGAGCTACGACCTGCACGGCGCCTGGAACCAGTTCGTCGGGCCCAACGCCGCGCTCTACGACGATGGCAAGGACGCCGAGCTGACGGCCTGGAACTACTACTCCAGCGCCCAGTACGCCCGCATCGGCTACCTCAACACCGATTGGGCCTACCACTACTTCCGCGGCGCGATGCCGGCCGGCCGCATCAACATCGGCGTGCCGTACTACACCCGCGGCTGGAAGGATGTCGTCGGCGGCACGAACGGGCTGTGGGGCCAGGCACCGCAGGCCGACCAGAGCAAGTGCCCCGCCGGCACCGGCGGCGGCACGGTGCAGAAGTGCGGCGCCGGCGCGGTCGGCATCGACAACCTCTGGCATGACCTCGACGTGTCGGACAAGGAAGTGCCCGCCGGCTCCAACCCGCTGTGGCACACGATGAACCTGGCCTCGGGCCGCCCCGGCAGCTACCTCGCCGCCTACGGCCTGAACCCGGCGACGAACCCGGCCGATCAGCTGGTGGGCAGCTACGTCCGCAACTACGACGCGACGCTGGTGGCGCCGTGGCTGTGGAACGCGCAGAAGAAGGTGTTCCTGAGCATCGAGGACGAGCAGTCCCTGGGCGTGAAGGCGCAGTACGTGGCCGATCGCGGCATCGGCGGCGTGATGTTCTGGGAGCTCGCCGGCGACTACGCCTTCGACACCGCCCGCAACGAGTACTTCATCGGCAACACGCTGACGAACCTGCTCTACACCAAGCTGAAGACGGCGGCGCCCTACGGCAACCGGCTGACGTCGGCGAGCCTGCCGGCGGAGACGCTGGCGATCTCGTACGCGCTGGACGGCTTCGCGCTGGGCGACAGCAACTACCCGATCACGCCCAAGCTCACGCTGACCAACAACAGCACGATCACGCTGCCCGGCGGCACGGAGTTCCAGTTCGACGTGCCCACCGCGATCCCGTCGACGGTGAGCGACCAGAGCGGCTTCGGGCTGACGGTGATCGGCAACGGCTCCAACCCGGCCGGCAACAACGTCGGCGGCCTGCGCAACGACTTCCACCGCGCCAGCTTCAAGCTGCCCGCCTGGCAAAGCCTGGCCCCCGGCGCCAGCGTGACCGTCACCATCAACTACTACCTGCCGATGCCCATGCCCAGCAACTGGACCGTCACCGTGAACGGTCGCAGCTATGCGCTGGCGCAGGAGGCGCGCCGCGGCGCGGTGCCCGCCGCCGCTTCGGCCAGGGCGACCCCGGCCGCCACGGCCGCGCGCAAGTGATGACCCGGACCTCCCGCCCCCACCAACCCCGAACCAAGGAACTCGACATGACGAACCGATTGGCCCGACTGCGCTGGACCGCCCTCGCCGCCGCGATGGCGGCGGGCAGCGCCCACGCCTACGACTGCAGCAACGTGCCCGAGTGGAGCGCCTCGGCGGTCTACACCGCCAACGCGCTGGCGAAGCAGAACAACACGGCCTTCCAGGCCAAGTGGTGGACGCAGAACAACTCGCCGGCCACGAACTCCGGCCAGTGGGACGTGTGGAAGTCCCTGGGCGCGTGCGACGGCGGCGGCACCGACGTCACGCCGCCCAGCGTGCCGTCCGGCCTGAGCTCCAGCAACATCACCACCAGCAGCATCACGGTGAGCTGGTCCGCGTCGACCGACACCGGCAGCGGCGTCAACAACTACGAGGTGCTGCGCGGCGGATCGCTGATCGCGTCGCCGACGGCCACGACCTACACCGACACCGGCCTGACCGCCGCCACGTCGTACAGCTACCAGGTGCGCGCGAAGGACAAGGCCGGCAACGTCTCGGCGCTCAGCGCCGCGCTGCTGACCAGCACCGCCAGCGGCGCCTGCGCCGCGGCGCCCGCGACGCCGGGCGGCCTGACCTCCCCGTCCAAGACCGCCACCAGCATCAACCTGGCCTGGAACGCGGTCGCGGCCGGTCCGAACTGCACCGTGCAATACCGCGTCAACCAGGGCACGGCCCAGGTCGCGCAAGGCCCGGCGACGAACGCCAGCGTGGCCAACCTGTCGGCCGACACGAACTACACCTTCACCGTCTCCGCCTTCAACCAGGCCGGCAGCTCGCAGCCGTCCGCGCCCATCACCGTGCGCACCAACACGCAGACCGGCGGCAGCAAGATGCTGCTGGGCTATTTCGCGCAGTGGGGCATCTACGGTCGCAACTACCAGGTGAAGAACATCGACACCAGCGGGTCGGCGGCGCAGCTCACGCACATCAACTACGCGTTCGGCAACGTCCGCAACAACCGCTGCGAGGTCGGCCTGACCGTGGCCAGCGACCCCAACACCGGGGCCGGCGGCGATGCGTTCGCCGACTACAGCAAGGCCTTCCCGGCCGCGCAGAGCGTCGACAACGTGGCCGACACCTGGGACCAGCCGCTGCGCGGCAACTGGAACCAGCTCAAGAAGCTCAAGGCCAAGTACCCCAACCTGAAGGTGCTGATCTCGCTGGGCGGCTGGACCTGGTCGCGCGGCTTCTCCAGCGCGGCGCGGCCTGAGAACCGCGTGGCCTTCGTGCAGAGCTGCGTCGACGCCTACATCAAGGGCAACCTGCCGGTGACCGACAACGCCGGCGGTCCGGGCGCGGCGGCCGGTGTCTTCGACGGCATCGACATCGACTGGGAGTACCCCAACGCCTGCGGCCTGGCCTGCGGCCAACCGGAAGATCGCGCCAACTTCACCGCCCTGCTGGCCGAGTTCCGCAAGCAGCTCGACGCGGTGCGCCCCGGCCTGCTGCTGTCCATCGCCTCGGCGGCGGGCGTGGACAAGGTGCGGCAGTTCGATCCGGATCAGATCCATCCGTACCTGAACTTCATCAACGTGATGACGTACGACTTCCACGGCGGATGGGACACGATCACCGGCTTCCACTCGGCGCTCTACGGCTCCACCGCGGATCCGTCGACGGGGGACGTGCGCTCGTACAACACCAACGCAGCGATGCAGGCCTTCCTCGACAAGGGCGTGCCGGCGGCCAAGCTCAACGTGGGCATCGGCTTTTATGGCCGCGGTTGGACCAACGTGCCCAACGTCAACAACGGGCTGTACCAGAGCGGCACGCCCGCGCCGGGCACGTACGAGGCCGGCAACGAGGACTACAAGGTCCTCAAGGCGCTGACCGGGTACACCAGCTACACCGACAGCCAGAGCCGCGCGCAGTGGATCTTCAACGGCAGCACCTTCTGGAGCTTCGACACGCCCGCGACGATCGCCGAGAAGATGACCTACGTGAAGTCCAAGGGCTTCGGCGGCGCGTTCTTCTGGGAGTTCTCCGGGGACGACGCGCAAGGCTCGCTGGCCAAGGCCATGGGCAACGGTCTGAAGTAATCCGGCCGACGTCGATCGGCCGAGGGGAATCGACCGGATCCCCCGGCCCGGCCTGACGGGCCGGGGCGACCTGGCCGGCCCCCCGCCCTCGGGCCCCGCCGCCGATCCTCGGCGCGGGGCCCGTTTCATTGGCGCGCTGCCGTCCTCATGCGTCGGAACAACGATCGACCGCCCTCGGCGCGTGGTCCTTCATTGGTGCGATGACAGTTGCGGGAGCCGCGCGAGCGCCTCCTCGGCGATCTCCAGCGCGCTCGTCAGTCCGGGCGATTCGATGCCCATCAGGTTGAGCAGGCCCGGCACGCCGTGCTGCGCCGGACCGTCGATGCGGAAGTCCGGCGCGGGCTGATCGGCCGCATGGATCTTCGGACGCACGCCGCTGTACGCGGGTTGCAGCGCGCCGTCGGGCAACGCGGGCCAGTAACGGCGCACGTCGGCATAGAAGACGTCCGCGCGCGACGGGTCGACCTCGTAGTCGATCTGATCGGGCCGCGTCACCTCGTCCAGCCATTGGGCGTCGGGACCGAAACGCGCCTGCCCGCCGAGGTCCAGCGTCAGATGCACGCCCAGCCACGCGTCCTGCGGCAGCGGATAGACCAGCCGGGAGAACGGCGCCCGCCCCTGCAGCGAAAAGTAGCAGCCCTTGCTGAATCGCGCGGCCGGCGGCGTCGGCAGGCCCTCGATGTTGGCCGCGAGCAGCGGCGCGCTCAGCCCGGTCGCGTTGACGACGACGCGAGCACCGAGTGCCATCTCCGCGGTCTGCACAACATGTCCCACGCCATCGCGACGCACCGCGGTCACCTCGGCGCCGAACGCGATCGCGCCGCCGTGACGTTCCAGGTCCCCCTGCAACGACAGCATCAGGCCGTGGCTGTCGACGATGCCGGTGGACGGCGACAGCAATGCCGCCTCGCAGCGCAGTTGCGGTTCGAGCGCCTGCGCTTCGTCGCGCGTCAGCCATCGCAGATCCAGCACGCCGTTGGCCGCGGCCTTGGCCTGCAACGCGCGCAGTCCGGCGATCTGGTCGGCGGAAGTCGCCACCACCAGCTTCCCGCAGCGCCGATGCGCGACGCCGTGCGACTCGCAATGCGCGTAGAGCAACGCCTTGCCGCGCACGCACAGGCTCGCCTTCAGCGATCCGGCGGGGTAGTAGAGCCCGGCGTGAATGACCTCGCTGTTGCGCGAGCTGACGCCGGTGCCGATCGCATGCTCGCGCTCCAGCACCAGCGTCTCCAGGCCGCGCCGCGCGAGCGCCCGTCCGATCGCGAGGCCGACGACGCCCGCCCCGATCACCACTGCATCGACTTGATCCATCCGGCGATTGTGCCGAGGCCCCACTGCGACTCGCCACGGAGATCCCGTCGCGTGTCGACGCACGGGCGATTGGTCGATCGATTGGCCGGGTGATCAACGATCAACGATCGATGCCCTCGCCACCGACCGACCGATCGACCGATCGATCGTTCCAGCGATCAAGCGATCCAGCGATCAAGCGCGCAGGTCGCCGAGCGCCTGCGCATGCTGAAGCCCGAACGCGCTCACCGCCGCCGCGTCGTGGCTGAACTCGCCACCGGCCAGCCGCTGGGCGAGGCTTTCCAGGTCGAGCGTCAGGAACTCGCTCACCTCGCCGTCCCCATTGCGCGGCACGAAGCCAGCGGGCAGTTGAAGGCTGAACACATGCAGCACCTCGTCGTGCAGTCCTTCGGGCTCCATGCGCAGGCTTCGCAGCGAGCCTCGCGACTGCACGGCGGCGCTCACCGACATCGGCACGCCCGCCTCCTCCCTCAACTCGCGGCGGGCGCAAGCAACCAGGTCCTCGTCCGCCGCCAACCCGCCCGCGGCGAGGTTGTCCAGCCTGCCCGGATCGGTCGCCTTCGTCATCGCCCGCCGTCCGCAGACGAGGCGTGCGCCCGGCAGGAACCCGTTGACATGCACCGCGCGGCTCATCAAACCGAAGAAGCGGAACGCGGCCCGCTCCAGGCGGAACAGGACGTCGCCGCGCTGATCGCAAGGGTCGCTCGTGGGGCGCTCGCACGCATAGCGCTCATCGCGCCAGCCGGTGATCACGCCGCGATCCCGTAGCGCCCGCGCCACTTCACCGATGCGATCGGAACGCTCGTCCACGGACAGCGAAGCCGCATCCCATCGCAACACGCCGTCGTGCAATTCGAGCTCCGGCCACACGTCCTTCAACACCGCCTGCCGCATCGGATGCAGCCGCCCGATGGGGACGTCGCCGAGCCGCAGCGGCAGCAAGCCCTTGGGCAGCGGCTGCCGCGCCTGTTGCAGGCAACGCGGGATCGCCGCGACGAGCGAAGGAGGGAGCAGGGAAAGCATCGCGCGATTCTCGATCAATCCCCCGCGGTGGGGTCCTGCAGCCATCGTCGTGCGCTGGTTTTCACTCGAAACGCGTAGTCAAACGACAGCCGGAAGTCATTGATAAATCGCATGGTTCAGTTGACCACGGCTATTCGTTGAATTGGCCTTGGCCTAGATTGCCCCCCATGCCACCGAGCCACCCGCAAGACCTGTCACCGCAGAAAGGAACCCCCATGAAACTTGCATTGCACAAGGCGCTCCGCAAAGTCGGAGCCACGGACGAGGATGCACACGAAGCTGCGGAATCCATCGATCACGCCCTGGATCGACGCATCGACGAGAAGCACCGCCACTTCGCCACCAAGAGCGACATCACGGCGGTGCAAGGCGAGATCGTCGGCCTCAAAGGCGACATCGCCAACGTGAAAGGTGAAGTCGCCAATCTGAAAGGCGACATTGCCAATGTGAAGGGCGAGATTGCCAGCGTGCGAGGCGAAATGGCCCACATGAAATCAGAGCTGATCCGGTGGATCGTGGGCGGCCAACTGACTACCGTCGCGCTGATGAGCTCACTGGTCTTCGCGGTGGCGAGGATGCGCGGCGTCGCATGACATACATCGCGCGACGAGTCCCACCGAAAGAAGGACACCCGCCGGCAGTGGCGCCGACGGGTCCGCTCAGAAGCTCCCCTGCTTCACCGGCGCCGCCACGTCCTGCTTGCCGATGGTCGCCGCATAGGCGACCCGCAAGCGTGCCGGGCCGGTCGGCGCGGGCGCGGAGGCCCCGGTGATCGCCACGCCGGTCAGGCGCACCTCGACGAGGGCGTTGTTCGGATCGATGCCCGCGAACAGCACCAGGCCGTTGGGACCGCTGGGCACGGCGGTCGTCACGCCGTCGGGCTTCCAGGTCTGCTGGCGAAAGTAGTGGGTCAGTTGCAGGCCCGCGGCGGCGATCTTGGCGCGCTCGTCGTTGCTGGGCTGGTCCGGCGAGGACCACATCACGTTGACGTGCATCAGCTTGCGCGACGTGGCGCCCAGGATGTAGGACACGCTGGCCGGCCCAGGTCCGGGCTCCAGCGCCGGCAGCGCGACGACGACGACGCGCGTCTTCTCGACGTCGTTGTCGAACTCCCGCACCGCGTCGGGCCCGACCTTGAAGTCGTGCTGGATGGCGGCCCGCACCTGGTCCGCCGTCATGCCGAAATGGGCGCTGCGGAAGCCCTTGATCTGGAACGGCGCGGGGGCGGCCCTGGCGGCCGGCGCATCGGCGGCCACGGCGCCCAGGGACAGGGCGAGGAGGCAAAGGGTTCGCAAGGTCTTGTGCATGGGGTGTCGCTGGTCAGAAGGCGCCGCTCGGGATGCGGTAGACATCGGGGCTGTCGATCTTGGCCACGATCGAATAATGAAGGCTCGCCGGACCCGCGGGCGCGGGCCGGCGGTCCGGGGCGCCGCGGCGCTCGACGTCGAAGGCCATGCCGGTCAGCCGCACCTCGACCGCGGAGCCGGACGCATCGCGCCCGGTGAACAAGGTCAGCGCGCCCGGGCCGGTGACCAGGCCGCGGGTGGTCGCCAGCAGCGGCCATTGCCAACCCGACAGATCCGCCACCAGGGCCGATCCCGCCTTCAGCAGCTGGGCCCGTTCCTCGTCCGTCGGTTGGCCTTCCAGCCGCCAGGCCACGTGCACCGCGACGAGGGTGCGGCTGGTCGCGCCGAAGACATAACTGATCGTCGCGGCACCGCCGGCGGGTGGCAGCGCCGGCACGACGAAGGCCATGCCCAGGGTGCGATCGACGGGGTCCACCGCCTCCTTCAGCGAGGCCAGCGCGGCCGGGTACTCCGCCGCGATCAACGCGCGCGCGGCTTCGGGCGACAGGCCCCAGACGGCTCGGCCGAAGCCGGTCGCGCGGTAGGGCTCGTTGTGGATCAGCCAACGCGTGGGCTGGCCGGTCAGGGACAGCTCGGGAACCGGCGTCTGGGCCATCGCGGAACTCATGAAAGTGAGCGCCAGGCCGGCGAGCAGGGTGTGCAGCAGAGGTTTCATGGCGACTTGATGAAGTTGAGCGCGCCGTCGATGGCCGCCATCCGGACCCCGACGCCCCAGCCCATGACCGTCAATTCGTTCATCGTGCGGGACTGGCGCAAGGCATTGCCGCGCAGATAGTCGGCCGCCCCCTGCGGGTCGGTCTTGACCATCTCCAGGAAGGTCGCCTGCACTTGCGCCTGCTCGCGCTGGGTCGCCGCCGTGCGGTCCACCAGGGCCTTGTAGTTGTTGTAGAAGGTCACGCTGCCCTCCGCGTTCGCATACGGCGATTCCATCCATTTCGGGTTCGCGGTCATGAAGGCGAACCGCGCCACCGGGTCGTTCTTGAGTTCGGCGGCCCGTTCGGCCAGGCGGTTCGGCGACGGATCGACCGAGCCGAAGATCGCGCCCGCCAGCGCGCCGATCGCGGCGTGTGGATCGATCGTGAAGTTGAAGCTCAGGCGCAGGCCGCCGAGGCCGATCGCGGCGCCCAGGTCCAGGCCCACCGTCAACGCGCCGTTGGAGATGCCGCCGGTCCAGCGGGCCGCGAAGCCGAGCGAGCCCGGCGAGTACAGCGTGGCGCCCCCCTCGATGGCGCCGACGCTGCCGCTCAGGCCCGCCGATCCGCCCACCGACGCGCCCACCCCGACCTGCTGCTCGCTGGTCAGCGTCAACGCGCCGTCGACCAGGCCGTAGCGGTTCTCCGCGCGGGCATAGGCGAAGGTGCCGGTGGTGACGTCGATGGTGCCGGTGCCGGCGCCGCCGAGCGCGCCCGCCAATCCCGCGTTCGCGTAGATGCCGGCCGACGCGTCGGCCGTGACGGCCACGCCGTTGCGATCCAGCCGCACCAGGGCACCGGCTTCGGCTTGCGCGCCGTAGGTGATGTGGCCGGGCCCGAACTCCATGCTCACTTCCAGATGCGCATTGGCCTCGGCCTCGATGCGCACGCCGGTGACGCCGAAACGCGCGAGCGCGTCCACCGTCGCGCCGGCCTGCGCCGACAGGTCCACGCCGCCCACGTTCACGCTGGTGCCGGTGGCGCCCGAGGCCGAGCCGGTCAGTTCGACATTGGTCCGGTTCACGGTCACGCCGGCTTCCGCGCCGGTCTCGGTCGTGACGCGTTCGAAGTCCAGTGCGCCGGGTTCCTCGCCGCGCCGCACGGTGACGTCGAGGCCGTTCCCGCCCGTGGTCGGCGCGGCGGCGACGGGCGGCGGCGCGACGGCAACCGGCAAGGTCGGCGTGGGGGCCACGCCGACCAGGTTCATGCCCAGCCGCGTGTCCGCGAAGACCTCCAGCGCACCGACGGAATTGATCGCATAGCCGGCGCCCAGGAAGCTGTCCTTGAGCACGCGGTAGTTGCCGGCGTCCTTGCCGAACAGGCCGGTCACGCGGAACTCGATGGTGCCGACCTGCAGCTGGGAGAAGTCCGTCACCTCGGCGCCGGTCATCCGGTTGCGCGCCGTCACGACGGCGTACACCTCGGGACCGCTCAGCGCGCCGTCGGCGCCCCGCAGCGTCGGCACGCCGGGATTGCCGACCAGCCCCAGGCCAGGGATGAACACCGCGTTGCTGGTGCTGTAGCTGATCCAGGCCGGCGTGATCGTCATCAGGCCGGGGATGCTGCCGGTCTCGGCGATCTTGTAGTTCTTCGCCGACGCGCCCGTCAGTCCGGTCACGACCTGCAGGTAGGCGCCCACCGGCGTCCTGCTGTCCAGCGGTACGACGGCGCCTCCCTTGAAGTCCAGCATCGCCACGCTGCCGCCGACCTGGTCGCCCACCATCAGGTTGTCGAAGTTCACCTGCCCGTAGTCGATGCCGACCTGCCAGGGATAGCAGCGCACCAGCTCGCAGGCCTTGTAGTTGCCGTACTGCCCGGACGCGTTGTCCACGGCGTACCGAAGCTCGCGCTGGGCCACCGCCAGTTGACCGCTGGCCACCGTCGCGCCGCCGTCCAGCGCGGCCACGCGGTAGTTGCCGCTCTTCGTGCCGACCAGCGCATCGGTGGCGACGCTGTAGCCGTAGCTGCCGACGTCCAGGCGGCCGGTGTAACCCAGCGTGCCGTCGGCGCCCAGCGTCAGCCGCGCCGACGGCATCTCCGCCGTGCCGCCGGTGCGCAGGCCGATGTCGTCGTTGAACAGCACGCCGCTCAGCTTGCCGAGATTCGCGGTGTTGCCATAGGTGCTGTTGGTCGCCGAGGGCATCGTCAACGTCAGCAGCTTGGGCGCGATCAACAGTTGGCCGCCGACACTGCCGGCCACGTCGAACACGTAGTTGCTCGATCCGGGTCCGGAGATGGCCGTCACCCGGTCGGTGTAGCGACCCGCGTCGCTGCGTTCGGTGTAGGTCGCGACGGCGCCGGTGGTGTCGTTCGTCGCCGTGTAGACGGGGATCACCGTCTGGCCCGGCACGAGGTTGTCGAACACCGGCTGCCCCGCCACGTAGCTGCCATAGACGGTGTTGCGCGTGGGCAGCGACACCACGCTCAGCGGGCGCGGGCTGACGGTGATGCCGCCGAAGAACGGCGCCACCAGCGGGTCCCTGAGCGGCAGCGCGTAGTTGCCGGCCTTCGACCCGGTGAGGTAGCCGGTGTACCAGTAGCTGCCCACGTCCAGCAGCGTGCCCGCCGCGTTGATGTTCTGGCTCGGGTCGCGCGGCACGTTGAGCGTCGTGCGGGCCTGACCGATCACCGACACGTCGTCGCCGAACAGCACGCCGCCCAGGGTGAGGCCGGGGAGGTAGTTGCCGTAGACCAGGTTCAGCCCGCGCGGGTCCACCTCCACCGACAGCACCCGCGGCTGGATGGTGACCCTGCCGGCGCGCATCGGGGGCTGGTCGGACGGCCGGTCGGTCAACACGTAGTTGCTCGCAGCGCTGCCGGTGATGCCGGTGGCTTGCACCTCGTAGATCCCGACCGGCGTGCGACCGTTGAGGTCGATCTTGTCGCTGCGGAACCAGGCCTGCCAGGTGGCCGCCAGCGTGTCGCCGGCCACCACACCGCTGACGGTGACGGCGGGCGGGAAGCCCTCGCCGTAGCTCAGCACGCTGTCGGCGATCTGCACCGTCACCGGCTTGGGCACCACCGTCAGCGGCACCTTGACCAGCCGCGCCACGTAGTTGCCGGCATCCGCGCCGGTCAGGCCGCCGACCAGGCCGATGTCATAGGTGCCCACCGGCGCGCGCGTGTCCAGGCCCGGCTGAGCGCCCTGGCTGGTGATGAAGGCCGCGCTGACGTTGACCTGCTCGCGCCCACCGCTGCTGGTCATCAGCGGCGTCACCACGGCGGTGGGCAGCAGGGTCGCGGCGCCGCCGTAATTGACCTGCGGCACGATCTGGCCGGTGAAGATGCTGCGCGCATACAGCGACACGTCCAGCGGCCGCTGCGCGATGGTCAGCAAGCCATCGGTGTTGCCGGTGCTGGCGAGCACGTAGTTGGACGCGACCGAGCCGGTCAGCGTGCCGCCGGTCCAGCGGTAGGTGCCGGCGCTGTAGAAGCCGCCGGTGGACGTCGTCAGGCTGGGCGCGGTCACCGAGAGCCCCACGTCGTCGTTGCCGACGACGCCGTTCAGGGTGGTCCGAGCCGTCAACCGCAAGTCGCCGCCGCTCTGGTACAGCTCGCCGTAGGTGCGCGTGTCGCCGGTCGCCGCGCGCAGCCACCACGGCGTCAGCGTGTAGGTTAGTTGCTTGGGATCGATGCGCAGGCTGCCGAAGACGGAGCCCGCGGACGTGACCTCGTAGTTGGCGGCATCGGTGCCGCTCAGGGTGCCCACCGCCAGCAGGTAGTGCCCCGCCGCCTGCTGCGCGCCCGGCACCGAACCGCCCGCCAGCACCGTGGCGCCGGCCGCGACGCTGTCGCCGGCCAGCACGCCGCTCAGGCTGCCGGTGGCCAGCGACGGCGCCGTGCCGTAGGTCGTGACGGTGCTCGCGGCGCTGGTGTCGAAGCTGACGGGCTTGCGGGCGATGGCCAGCACGCCGTCCGCGTTGCCGCCGCCGGCCAGCACGTAGTTCGGATTGCCGGTCAGCGCGGTGACGGTCTCGGTGTAGAAGCCGGCGGCGGTGCGCGGGCCCAGCGTGACCGAACCCGCGCCGGAGCGCACGTCCACCACCGCGCCCACCGTGTCGCCAGCCAGCACGTTGCCCAGCGTGGCGGCGCCCGCCACGGCCTGCGTGCCATAGACCGCGCTGACGTTCGCGACGCTGAACGTGACCGGCCGCGGCGTGATGCTCACCGTGCCCGCGGTGTTGCCGCCGGACGCGAGCACGTAGTTGACCGCATCGACACCGGACAGCGCCGAGACGCCGGCCGCGTGGCTGCCCACGCCGGGCCGCGAGATCGCCGCGCCCAGGCCGTCGAGCGCGGACACCGTGGGCCGCACGTCGTCGCCGAAAACGAGGTTGGACAGCGTGGTGACGTTCGTCAGCGTGTTGCCATAGACGGCCGTGCCGCTGCCCACCTGCCAGTTCACCAGGCGCGGCGCGACGGTCAGCGTGCCCGCGCTGTTGCCGGTGGCCGCGATCGTGTAATTGCTGGCGTCGATGCTGACCAGCGAGCCCACGCCGAGGGTGTAGGTGCCGGCCGGGGTGCGGTAGGTGTGGTTCTGCGCGCCGCCGGCATCGAACGCCGTGGGCACGGCGAGGACCAGATCCCCCGGCACGACACCGGACAGCGTGACCGAGGGCAGCACGGCGGTGTCGCCATAGACGCTGCTGGCCGAGCCCACCTGGAAGGTGAGCGGCTTGGGCGTGACGGTGACGCGGCTGGCCGAGCTGTCGGCGCGATTGATGGTGTAGTTGCCGGCGTCGGCGCCGGTCAGCGCGGCGACATCGACGCGGTACTGCCCCACCGGATAGGCGTTGCCGCTGCCGACGATGGTCGTGTACTCGACGGTCACCTGCGGCGTGGCGCCCACCTGGTCGCCGAAGAGCAGGCCGCTGAGCGTCGGCGTGCCCATCGCGGTGCCGTAGACCTGGCTGACGTTGCCGCCGAGGTAGGTGATGGCCTTGGGCGCGATCGTCAGCACCCCGGCCTGGTTGCCCGAGCCGGCGAGCTGGTAGTTGCCCGCTGCGCCGCCGGTCAGGCCGGTGACGGTCTCGGTATAGGTACCGGCGCGGGTGGCGGCGGTGAGCGGGCCGCCGGACGACTGGCCGACGACGGCGGTGACCGCGTCGCCGGACAGCACGCCGTCCAGCGTGGCGGCGCCCAGCGTGGTCAAGGTGCCGTAGGTGCCGGCCGCGTTCGCGACCGACCAGGTCAGCGCCTTCGGGCTGACCGTGAAGACGCCGCTCGTGTTGCCGACGGTGCCGATCTCGTAGTTGCCGGCCGCCGCGCCCGTCAGCGCGGCCACGCTGGTGACATAGCTCCCGGCGTTCATGCGCGCGTCGCGCGTCGTCGGCGTGCCGGCCAGGCTGAAGCCGGCGACCGCCGTCACCGCGTCGCCGCCGACCAGTCCGGTCAGATCGATGGCCGGTGCCGCGCCCAGCGTGCCGTAGGTTTGACCGCCGCCATACACGACGTAGGACAGCGGCTTGCGCGCGATCGTCAGCGTGCCGCTGTCGCCGCCGGCGAAGTCCAGCACGTAGTTGCCGGCCGCCGCGCCGGACAGGCCGGTCAGCGTGAAGGCCGAGCTGCCCGCGTGCTGCGTGGCGCCGAAACCGAAGCCGCCGCCGTTGGCGGTCATCGCCACGCCGCCGGTGCCGTCGAGCGTGGCCAGCGGCGTGAGCACGTCGCCGTTGACGAGGTTGGTCAGGCCGACCACCGCGCCGGGCGTGCCATAGACATAGCTGCCGTTGGACACGGTGGCGGTGACATGGCGCGGCGTGATCGTCAGCGGCGCGGTGCCGTCCCGCATGTCGATGAAGTAGCCGCCCATCAGGCCCGGCACGAAGGAGGGGTTCGCGCCGGCGGACAGCGTCAGCGTCGCGCTGCCCACGGACGCCGTGGCGCCCGGGCCGGCCACCGTGATCGAGCCCGGATTCAGGATGGCGTCGAGCGCCGCGCCCGCGGTGCCCGACGTGACATGCAGTTGCGACGTGCCCAGGCCGGCGGCATTGGGGTTGGCGTCGCCATAGGTGTGGGTGACGGCGGTCGTGCTGCCCAGCGCCAGGCGCGCGGCGTCGCTGCCGTTCATCAGGCCGAAGCGGGTCAGCGCGCCGGCCTCGACGAACTTGATCGTGCCCTCGCCGAAGAGGGAAGCGCTGGCCTCGTTGGTCCAGTTCACGCTGCCGCCGCTCAGGGTGACGGGGCTCACCACCTGGATGTTGCCGCTCAGCGTGATGGCGTTGGTGACGGACACGTCCGCCGGCAGCAGCCGCGGACCGAAGGCCAGCCCCGTGGCGGTGGGCGAGATCGTCGCGGTCAGCGCATCGCCCTGGAAGCGCGGCAGGCGGATCGCGCCGGCGTCGCGATAGGTGTTGCCGGCACCGTCGCCCATCGTCAGCGACAGCCGCCCGTTGTTGTTGATGAATTGCGCGCCGCTCAGGTCCAGCTCCGCCACGCCCGCGCCGCGGTCGGCATCGATCACGCCGCGCGCCGCGGTGTCGTTGGCCACCAGGGTCCAGTTGCCGTCGGCGGTGGTCAGCACGCCGGTCAGCGTGATGGAGCGCCCGGCCGACAAATTCATGTCGCCGGCCTTGGCCGCGCCGGGCTGGGTCACCGTCGCGATGCCGGCCGACCAGCGGATGTCCTGGCTGGCCTGCAGGCTGACGTCGGTGCCGGTGCTCAGCAGCGCGATCAGGTCGGCCGAGCGCAGCCGCGTCTCGGTGCCGGGATTGCTGCCGTAGCCGATGTTGCCGGCCGGATCGGTGGGCGTGCCGCCGTCGATGACGATGTCCTGCGGGTCGAGCAGCAGGCGCCCGCCCTTGCCCAGCAGCAGCCGGTCGAAGGCGATCGTCTGCACCTGCGTGGCCGACGAGACCTCCACCGCGCCCGCCGACTTCGCGCCGCGCGCGTCGATCGCGCCGGCCGCGGTGGTGGCGCGGTCGCTCCACAGGATGGTCGTGCCACCGACGCCGTCGGCGCCGGTGGCGGACACGTCGATGCGGCTGGCGGCGTCGACCTGGGTGGTCCGCGCATTGAGCAGCGGCGTCAGCGCGCCGAAGCGGTGGGCGAAGACCTGCGCGTCGGCACTGCCCGCCGACTGCGGCTTGCCGCCCTGGAAGGCGCCGCCGATGCGTACCAGGCCCCCGCGTTCACTGCCGGTGGCGCTGAGCGTCGCGCCGGCCAGCGCGATCTGCTGGCCGCTCACGTCGATGCGGCCGCCCTGGCTCGCGCCCTCGCCGGCCGATACGTCGAGCGTGCCCGACACCCGCATCCGACCGCCCTCGCCCGCTTCCAGCACGATGGCGCCGTCCCGGCCCGACACGCCGCGGGCCCGGATCTCGCCGGGCACGTGCACGGCGTCGCGCAGGGCCTCGCGCACGGTGGACGCCTTCAGCATCACCGTACCGCCGTCGGCCTCGATCACGCCGCTGTGCGTCACCAGCGCCTGGCCATCGGCGGTCGTGGCGTCCGCCGGCAGCACCACCTGCAGGAAGCCGTCGCCCGACAGGTCCAGCGTGGCGACCTGCGCCGAGCCCAGCGCCACCTTGCCCAGCGGCGCGCGGATCAGCCCTTCGTTGGCCACCGTGCCGCCCAGCAGCGCCACGTGACCGCCCGGGCCGGCGAGGATCTGCCCACGGTTGACCACCGCCCCGCCCGGGCCTGCGAACACGTCGCGGCCGGCCATGAAGTCCTCGTCCTTCATGCCCAGCGTCGACGCCACGAACCCGGCGCGCACGTCGACCAGGCCGGTCGGCGTGATCGCGATGCCGTTGCGATTGATCAGGTAGACCGAGCCGTTGGCCTTCAGGCTGCCGGCGATCGTGGACGGCGCGGAGCCGTCGACCACGTTCAGCGTCGCCGCGCCGGCATTGGGCTGGACGAAGGTGACGCTATTGCCCTGGCCGACGCCGAAGCCCGACCAGTGGATGACGGCGCGCTGGCTGCCCTGCTTCACCGTCAGGGCATTGGGCGCGGGCGTCGAGATCTGCGCCTGGCCGGCGCTGACCTGGCCGCCGCTGGGCAGGGCCTGGGCATGGATCGCCATCGGCACGAGCGGCAGCGTGGCCGCGATCAGCGGCCAGACGACGGTGCGACGCAGCCGGAACGGCAGGTCCAGCACCAGGGAGAGGGTCTTTTGCACGGGCTTCAAAACTGCACCTGTCCCTTCAAGAACGCGCGGTCTTCATTGACGCCCGCGATGCGCCGGCGTCCGTACTCCACCGACAGGCTGGCGCCGCGCCATTGCGTGCGCAGTCCCAGGCCGTAGGACGCGGCCAGGCCGCGCGTGGCGGCGCCTTCGATCCGGGTCGTCACGCGCCCACCCGCCGCGAAGGCATAGGGCGACAGACCCAGCGCCGCGCCGCCGATGTCCCCCCCCATCGGCCGCGAGACCTCCTGGCGCAACGACCAGCCGCCGTCGTCCGAGATCGCGCCGGCCACGAAGGTCGACAAGGCGTCCTCGCCGTCCAGGCTGAACAGCTCGGCGCCCGGCATCACGCCCTCCAGGGCCCACTGCGCGCGCGCCACGCCGCGCGCCTGCAGGCCCCAGGGCAGTGGGCCGCTGTCGAAGCTGGCGGTCATCTCCAGGCGCTTGAAGCTGGACTTGGCGCCCAGGCGCGACATCGGGATGCCCGTCGCCTCGATCTCCACCGGGGTGCGGGCGCCCAGTTCGGTGAAGCCTTGCGAGTAGGTGGACGACACGCGCAACCGGCCCGCCTGCAACGGCCGGGTCCAGTCGACCGTCAGTCGCGCGACGCGCAGCGCGTCGATGTCGAGGACGTAGTTGAAGTCGGGCAGCGAATCGGTCTGCCGGCTCGCGTCCAGCGTGCCGGTGAGGGTCAGTTCTTGCTGGCGGTCCAGGATCAGCGGATAGATCAGCCGCAGCGTGTATCGCTCCAGCTGGCTGCGCGACAGCGGCGCCAGGGGGGCCGGCGTGGGTTTGGTGTCGGAGACCGTGAACTCGGGGTTGAGGCTGAGGCCGCTGTCGCCCAGCGGCACGATCACGCCGCCGCCGCCGACACGGCGCCGCGCGTCGGTCTGGAACATGCGCGCGACGTCGGCCCCGCCGGAGACATAGAAATACAGCTGCTCGCCGCGTTGCCCGAGCTGGTTCAGCCGCACCTGCACCGAGCTCTGCCAGGGCCCGAGCGCGGCGGACGAGCGGTCATCGGCGGACAACGAGACCACCACCGGCTCATGCTCGCCTTCCAGCACCAGCACCGTGCCGCCGGTGGCCTGGCCCGCGCCCAGCGCGCTGCGCAGGCTCAGGCCCGGTCCGCGGCCGGCCAGGGTCAGCGCGCGCTCCAGCGCCGCGCTCGTCAGGCGTCGCTGGCCCACCAGCGGGGCGAGCGTCGCCTGGACCTGCCGGCGCGCCCGCTCGGGCACGGCGGCCAGGTCGATGCGCTCGACGAAGCCGTCGATCAGCGTGAACGTCAGCGTGCCGCCATCCTTCAGCGATTGCGGCGGCACGACCACGCGCACCAGCGCGTAGCCGGCGGCGCGGTACTGGTTTTCGATCTCGTCGGCGAGCCGGTACAGGTCAGCGACCGACCTGCGCTGGCCGCGCAGCGGCGCGATGAGCGCCTGCGTGGTCGCGGTCAGGTCGGGAAAGGCGCCGACCAGGGTGATGTCGCCCACCACCACGAACAGCGTCTCGGCCTTGCCGGGCACTGCCTGCGGCGCGGGCGCTGGCAAGGCGGCGGGGGGCCGTGGCGGCGTCTCCGGACGCAGGTCGCGCGGCGTCACCTGTGGGGCTTGCGGGGCCTGCTGGCCCGCGGCAAGCGCCGGCAGCAGACACACGCCCGTGATGAGCAGGCGTTGCGCCAGGACGGAAAGGGAGCCGGGATGGGGGTTCAACGTGGGGTTCTTTTCTTGGGCAGGCGGACGCGGGCGATGGCTTCATCACCGCGGGTCGGATGCTAGGGAGCGGCGCCCGCCTTGTCGGTAGAACGAACGCGCTACAAGGGCGACGTGAATTCCGCACACAATCCCCCCGCGATGACCCTGGACGCCCTTGCCCCGCCCCCCGAGCCGCCGCCGCTGCATGTCGTGATCGTCGAGGACGACCCCGACTTCGGCGAGGCGCTGAGCCGCGTGCTCAGCGAGGCGCCCAACCTGCGCCTGGCCGGCCGGGCCGGCACGCGCGCCGAGGGACTGGCGCTGCTGGACGGCCCGCCCGCCGACGTGCTGCTGGTGGACCTGGGCCTGCCCGACGGCTCGGGCATCGACGTGATCCGCGCGGCCGTGCGGCAATGGCCCAGCTGCAGCATCATGGTCAGCACGAACTTCGGCGACGAGATGCACGTGATGCGCTCGATCGAGGCCGGCGCGGCCGGCTACCTGCTCAAGGACAGCTCGCCGACGCGCATGATCGACGAGATCCGCAGCCTGGCCAGCGGCGGCAGCCCGATCAGTCCCATCATCGCGCGCCAGATCCTGGCGCGTTTTCGCGAAACGGTGCCCGCCGAGCCCGCCGCCGGGGCCTCCGCCGACCCGGTCTGCGCCGCCGCCTCGGACCCGGAGGCCTCGCCCCTGTCGATGCGCGAGAAGGAAGTGCTGGTCTACATCACCAAGGGCTTCACGGTGAACGAGATCGCGCGGCTGATGTCGCTGTCCCACTTCACCGTGCGCAGCTTCGTGCGGCGCATCTACAGCAAGCTGAAGGTGACCTCCAAGGCCGAGGCCATCTACGAGGCGCGCACGCAAGGGCTGCTCGCGGAATGACATCGGCCGACGCACGACGCCGCGCGTCGCCGCTGGCCCTCCTGGTGCTGCTCGGATCGATCGGCGTGCTGGCGGCCATGGGCGCGGTGCTGGCCGGCGCGATGGGACTGCACCTGCCCTCCTCCGGTCTGCACCTGGTCCAGGCCGAGTGGCAGGAAGCCCCGGCACCGGCGTTCACCGCGCCCGCGCCCGCCATCGACAGCCGCGCCCTGCCCGCGACCTGGCAGCCCGTGTCGCTGCCGCTGGCCCTGCCGGCCGCGCTGCTGCAGCAGGCCAGGGCAGCCGAGACCGCCCCGCCGCAACCGACGGTGCTGGTCACGTGGTTGCGGGTCGCGGTGCCGCCCGGCGCGCCCGCCAGCGGCCCGCTCGCGCTGTACGGCGCGCGGGTGAAGACCGACGGCACCGTGGCCGTCTACATCGACGGTCGCCTGGTGCATCGCGCGCAGCAGGACGGCCCGCTGTGGAACAGCACGCGCACGCCGCTGTGGGTAGAGCTCGGGCCGGCGCAGGGCCGGCCACCGGCGCGCGAGATCCTGTTGCGCCTGGAGCATTCGAGCAAGAGTCGCGTCGCGCTGTCCTCGCTGTGGCTGGGCGACGCCGGGCTGCTGCAAGGGCGGCGCCAGGTGCGTCAATGGCTGCAGCAATCGCTGCCGGCGGCGCTGGGCGCGGCCTTCATGGTCATCGGCGTGTTCTCGCTGTTCGTGTGGCTGCGCCGCCGGCACGAGATCGGTTATCTGCTCTTCTTCAATCTCGCGGCCACGTCGTGGCTGCGCGGGCTGCACTTCCACCTGAGCCTGCCCATCGCCAACGACGGCTTCGCGTGGCTGACCGTCAACGCGCTGTTCTGGCTGGTGATGGTGGTGCACTTCTTCCTGCGCCAGTTGCACGGCCGGCCGCTGCGCTGGCTGACGCGCGTGGTCGTCGCGACCACGGTGATCATCGGCGTGCTGACGCTGCCGCCGGTCGGCGTGCTGCTCAACACGCCGCGTGTCACGCCGCTGCTCTACGCGGTGGCCGCGCTGATGGGCGCGACCGTGGGCCTGGTCGGCGGCCTCTGCGCCTGGCGGGAGTCCCGCGAGGGCCGCTCCGTCGCCGTCGGCATCGGCCTGTGCACCTTGCTGGGCATGACGGACTGGCTGCTGCAGAACAACTTCGTCAGCCCCGAAGGCTGGTACCTGGGCGTCTACGTCAACGCGGTCGCGCTGAGCGTCTTCGGCAGCCTGATCTATCGGCGGTATGTCGACGCCATCGCGGCCGTGGAGCGCGTCAACGCCGGCCTGGAGGAACGTCTCGCGGCGCGCGAGGCCGAGCTGCAGGCCAGCCATCGCCGCCTGCGCGAAGTGGAGATGCGCCAGACCATCAGCGACGAACGCCAGCGCCTGATGCAGGACATGCACGACGGCCTGGGCTCGTCGCTGATCAGCGCGATACGGTCGGTGGAGCGCGGCGGGCTGGGTGACGCGGCCGTGTCGCAGGTGCTCAAGGACTGCCTGGACGACCTGAAGCTCACCATCGATTCGATGGAGCCCATCGAGGCCGACCTGCTGCTGCTCCTGGCCACGCTGCGCTTCCGGCTGGAGCCGCGCCTGGAAGGCACGGGCGTCACGCTGCTGTGGGAGGTGCGCGAGCTGCCCGCGCTGCCCTGGCTGGACCCGTCCAGCGGCCTGCACATCCTGCGCATCGTGCAGGAGAGCATCGCCAACATCCTGCGGCACACGCGGGCCACGCAGATCCGCGTCAGCACCGCCGTCGTCGAGGACGGCGTCAGCGTGAGCATCGAGGACAACGGCCTGGGCTTCGATGCCGACGCGGCGCTGGCGCAGCCGTCGTCCGGCCGCGGGCTGCAGAACCAGCAGCGCCGCGCGCAGGCGGTGCGGGGCCGCGTGGACTGGCGGTCCGGCGCCACGGGGACGGTCTTCACGCTGTGGTTGCCGCGCGAGCACCCGCCGCATCCTTGACGCGCCAGGCGCGCCGAAAGCAAAAACGGCACCACGCTTTCGCATGGTGCCGTCTGGCTTTTGGTGGGCGGTGCAGGGTTCGAACCTGCGACCCCTGCCGTGTGAAGGCAGTGCTCTACCGCTGAGCTAACCGCCCGGTATGGGGACCGGGTTTTCTTCCGACTTTTCCTGGGGCCTCGACAAGAGACTTGGTGGGCGGTGCAGGGTTCGAACCTGCGACCCCTGCCGTGTGAAGGCAGTGCTCTACCGCTGAGCTAACCGCCCGGTCTTGTCGTCCTGAACGCTGCTTTTCAGCGGCATCCGGACTACCCGGGAAAGTCGAAGATTATGCCATGAGAATTTGACGCGATTCAAGAACTGTTTATCGTCAGCTCGTCGTCACGCCGCGGCGGCCGTTTCCGCGGCCGCGGGAACCTGCCAGATGCGCTTGCCGCCGCTGGCCTTGTCCAGGTCGGCCAGCGCCTTGTCGTGCGCGGCCAGCTCTTGCGCGGTCGGCAGGATCACCGGCAGGTCGAACGCGCTGAAGTCGATGGCGGCGACTTCCGCGTCTCCGCCCTGCCCCGGCGACTGCGTCGCGCTGTCGTCGATGACCAGCGAATCCTGGCCGCGCGTCAGGCGGATGTAGACCTCCGCCAGCAACTCCGCGTCCTTGACCGCGCCGTGCAGTCCGCGGTTGCTGTTGTCGACTTCCAGGCGGCGGCACAACGCGTCCAGCGAGTTGGCCTTGCCCGGGAACATGTCCCGCGCCATCAGCAGCGTGTCGCGCACGCTGTCGACGCATTCATGCAGCGGCGCGCGGCGGCAGCGCTTGAGCTCGGCGTTGATGAAGCCGACGTCGAACGCCGCGTTGTGGATCACCAGTTCGGCGCCGCGCATGAACTCCAGCAGCTCGTCGACGACCTCGGCGAACTTGGGCTTGTCCGACAGGAACTCGCTGCTCAGGCCGTGGACGCGGAAGGCCTCTTCCGGCATGTCGCGCTCGGGGTTCAGATAGAAGTGCAGATGGCGGCCCGTCAACTGGCGGTTCACCATCTCCACGCAGCCGATGTCGACGACGCGGTCGCCGGACTCCGGATTCAGGCCGGTGGTTTCGGTATCGAAGAAGATCTGTCTCATGGGTCGGGCTCGGATCGAAGGGCGCGGCGTCAGGCCGCGGCAAGGCGCGCGGCGCGGCGGTAGGCCCAGGCCATCATGAGCGCGCCGCCGACGATCATCGGCACGCTCAGCCACTGGCCCTGGCTCCAGCCCAGCGCGCGCAGGCCGAGGAAATCATCGGGCTCGCGGAAGTACTCGGCAACGAAACGCGTCACGCCGTAGCCCAGCAGGAACAGCCCCGACACCGCCGCCATCGGCCGCGGCTTGCGCGCGAACAGCCACAGCACGATGAACAGCAGCAGGCCCTCGCCGAGGAACTGATACAGCTGCGACGGATGGCGCGGGATGCCGCCGTCATGCGCCTGCGGGAAGATCATGGCCCACGGCAGGCTCGGGTCCGCCGGGCGGCCCCACAGCTCGCCGTTGATGAAGTTGCCCAGCCGGCCGGTGGCCAGCCCGGTGGGCACGCAGGGCGCGACGATGTCGCCGACCTCCAGGAACTTGAAGCCGCGGCGCCACGCGAAGATCGCCATCGCGACGATCACGCCGAGCAGCCCGCCGTGGAAGGACATGCCGCCGTGCCAGACCTGCAGGATCTCCAGCGGGTTCTTGAGGAAGTCACCCGGCTTGTAGAAGAACACGTAGCCGAGCCGGCCGCCCAGCACCACGCCCAGCACGCCGTAGAACAGCAGGTCGTCGATGTCGCGGCGCACCCAGCCGCGCGCCGCGTTCCACGGGCGCGAGACCACGCGGTTGCCCAGCCACAGGAACAGGCCGAACGCCGCCAGGTACATGAGGCCGTACCAGTGGATCGGCCACTCCCAGATGTGGAAGGCCACCGGGTCGAACTTGGGATGCACCAACATGAGAGAGATCGTCCTGGCGGGAAATGGGAATCGCGCGGCGCGCTCGCCGATCGGGTCGATCGGCCGGCGGCGCCGCAAAGGCGCGAATCATAAATCGGGCGCTCAGCCCGACGCGCCGAGCGAGGCCAGCCGCTTGCGGCAGTCGTCGATGTCCGCGGCGCTGCCGCGCCGGTTGTCGATGCAACGTTGCAGCACCGTGCGCGCCTGCGCCACGTCGCCCTTGGCCTGCAGCGCGCTTCCCAGGCGGCGTTCCAGCCCGAGCTGCTCCACCCCGGTCAGGCCGCGGGCGCGCTCGAAGGCCGCGACCGCGCGGTCGTACTGCCCCAGCGCGTCGTAGGCGCGGCCCAGGCCGTAGGCGCCCATCGCCTGGGTCGGCTGGCTCTTGAGCAGTTCCTCGAACCAGGGCACGGCGCGTTCACGTTGGTCGCTGTACATCAATTGCCGGCCGTAGTCGCTCCACAGCAGGCGCAACTCCAGCAGCAGTTCCGGACGCTGCGTGCGCACCGCGCGCAACTCCTTCTCCATGCCACCCCAGTCCTTCTTCGAGGCGGCGACGCGGGCGCGCATCAGGCGCAGCTGGTTCTGGTCCTGCACGCCCTGCTCCAGCGCGCGGGCCTTGGACTCGCCGCCACCGATGAAGCTGGGCAGCGCGAGGTAGTACTGCTGCAACGCGCTGCGCGGCTCGGGCGCCTCGGGCAGCAGCGTCATCGCGCGCTGGGCCAGCTCGCTGACGCGGCCCAACGAGCCCAATGCCTTGAGCTTGCTGCCGCCGCGCGCCTGCATCACCAGGGCCAGCGCCAGCGCGTAATGGCAGGCGCCCTCGTCGGGCGTGCGCTGCACGCATTGCTCCAAGCGCTGCATGTTCTGGCGCAGCGGCGCCGGGTCGGCCAGATCGAGCTGCGACAGCGCCAGCGCGGCGACCGCCTGCGCGTCCTCCGGACTGGCCTTGAGGCGCTGGCCCGCCAGTTGCTCCAGGTCGTCGGCGCGGCCGGCGTCGAGCAGCGATTGCAGTTCCGCGTCCTTGAACACGGCGGCCCGCGCCGGCGCGGCCAGTGTGGCGCCCACCAGCAGCGTGGCGCCGATCGCCATCACGGCCGCCCAGGCTCGTCGACGGGCCGGGCCCGATGCAGTCATCGTGTGTGTCACCGTACTTCCTTTCATCGATGCGCTTGCCGCCGATCCTCGCAGAACTCGATGGCCCTTGCTGGCACGGCGTGCGCCCTTCATTGGCGATTCACTCGCGGTTCACCTGGCATTGACTGGATATTCATCACCGACGCTCGGCGATCATCCCTTGACCTGCTCCCGCACATGCGCGACGAAGCGCCGCACCACCGGCGACGCGTCGGCGCGCCAGATCAGGCTGGTGTCGCACGAGGGCACCTGCGCCCGAGGCCAGGGCCGATAACGCACCCCAGGGCGCTGCAACGCGCAGACCGACGCCGGCACCCACGCCACACCCATGCCGCCCGAGACCAGGTTGACGATGGTCTGCATCTGGATCGCCTCCTGCACGATGTGCGGCGTCGCGCCGTGCGCGCGGTAGAACCCGAGCAGCGCGTCGAACAGCGACGGCGCGATCTCGCGCGGGAAGACCACCAGCGGCTGTCGCAACACCTCCGCCAGCGACACGCGCGTGCCCTGCCCCAGCGCCCAGTCCTCGGCATGCGCCAGCACCAGCGGCTCGCGCGCCACGATCAGGCGCTCGAAGCCGGCGGGCTCCGCGCCCGGCGCATGGATGACGAACCCGGCATCGAGCACGCCGGTGTCGAAACCGTGCAGCTGCACGTCCAGCGTGGCCTCCTTCAACGCGAGCTGCACCTCCGGCAACGCCTCGCGGAACAGCCGCAGCCAGCGCGGCATGTCGCCGTAACCGACCGTCGACACGAAACCCAGGCTCAGCCGGCCGGCCTCGCCGCTGGCGGCGGCGCGCACCCGCGCGGGCACCTGGTCGGCCTGCTCGACCAGCCGCGCGCCCGCCTCCACCAGCGCCTGCCCGGCCGCCGTCAGCGCCACCGCGCGCTTGCCGCGCTCCAGCAGCGTCACGCCGAGCTGCGCCTCCAGCTTCTGCACCGCCAGGCTCAGCGGCGGCTGCGTCATGTGCAGCCGCTCGGCGGCGCGGCCAAAGTGCAGTTCCTCGGCCAGGACGAGGAATTGACGCAGGGGTCGGAGCTCGATCATCGATACATGCCACGAATCAAAACGACTCAAACTATATATTGGACCCGAGAATCCTCGAGACGCATACTGCGGCCTCCAAGCAGCCTGCCAGGACGCGAGCCATGACCGACCCCCGAGACACCGCCGCCAATCGTCGTTCCAAGAACATCACCGAAGGCGTCGCCCGCGCGCCCAACCGCTCCATGTATTACGGCATGGGCTATCAGGAGAGCGACTTCGGCAAGCCGATGATCGGCGTGGCCAACGGCCATTCGACGATCACGCCCTGCAACTCCGGCCTGCAGAAGCTGGCCGACGCGGCGGTGATCGGCCTGAAGGCGGCCGGCGCCAACGCGCAGCTGTTCGGCACGCCGACGATCTCCGACGGCATGGCCATGGGCACCGAGGGCATGAAGTACTCGCTGGCCTCGCGCGAGGTGATCTCGGACTGCGTCGAGACCTGCGTCGGCGGCCAGTGGCTGGACGGCGTGATGGTCATTGGCGGCTGCGACAAGAACATGCCCGGCGGCATGATGGGCATCCTGCGCGCCAACGTGCCGGCGATCTATATCTACGGCGGCACCATCAAGCCCGGCCACTACAAGGGCCAGGACCTGAACATCGTCAGCGTCTTCGAGGCCGTCGGCCAGTTCAGCGCCGGCAAGATGAGCGAAGAGGATTTCTGCCAGATCGAGAAACGCGCCATCCCCGGCAGCGGCTCCTGCGGCGGCATGTACACCGCCAACACGATGAGCTCGGCCTTCGAGGCGCTGGGCATGTCGCTGCCCTACTCGTCCAGCATGTCCAACGTCGAGGACGAGGTGGTCGAGAACGTCAAGAAGGCGTCCGCGCTGCTGGTGCAGGCCGTCAAGGCCGACCTGAAGCCGCGCGACATCGTCACCCGCGAGTCCATCGAGAACGCCGTGGCGGTGATCATGGCCACCGGCGGCTCGACCAACGCCGTGCTGCACTTCCTGGCCATCGCCCATGCCGGCGAGGTGGACTGGACCATCGACGACTTCGAGCGCATGCGCAAGAAGATCCCGGTGCTGTGCGACCTCAAGCCCAGCGGCCGCTTCCTGGCGGTGGACCTGCACAAGGCCGGCGGCGTGCCTGCGGTCATGAAGGAGCTGCTCAAGGCCGGCCTGCTGCATGGCGACTGCATGACCATCACCGGCAAGACCGTCGCCCAGAATCTGGCCGAGGTGCCCGACCTGTCGCCCGGGCAGGAGGTCATCCGCCCGGCCACCGCGCCGATCTACGAGCACGGCCACCTGGCCATCCTCAAGGGCAACCTGTCGCCCGAGGGCTGCGTGGCCAAGATCACCGGCCTGAAGAATCCGGTCATGACCGGCCCGGCGCGGGTCTTCGACGACGAGCAGTCGGCGCTGGCCGCGATCATGGCTGGCCAGATCGTCGCCGGTGACGTGATGGTGCTGCGTTACCTGGGGCCCAAGGGCGGCCCGGGCATGCCGGAGATGCTGGCGCCGACCGGCGCGCTCATCGGCCAGGGCCTGGGCGAGAGCGTCGGCCTGATCACCGACGGCCGCTTCTCGGGCGGCACGTGGGGCATGGTCGTCGGCCACGTCGCGCCGGAAGCCTACGAAGGCGGCGCCATCGCACTGGTCCAGGAGGGCGACCGCATCACCATCGACGCCCATCAGCTGAAGTTGCAACTGCTGGTCGACGACGCCGAACTGGCGCGCCGCAAGGCGGCCTGGCGGCAGCCCGCGCCGCGCTACACGCGGGGCGTGCTGGCGAAGTTCGCGAAGTCCGCCTCCAGCGCCAGCTCGGGCGCGGTGCTGGATAAGTTCGAGTGAACGTCGGGACGGGCCACGGCGGCGGCCTCAGCGCCGCTTGCCCGGCTTGTCGCCCTGTCCGAGCGCGTTGAGCGATTTTTGGCGGCGCGCTTCCTTGCGCTCGTCCATGCGGTCCATCGCCCGGCGCTTGGTGTAGCCGGACTTGTCCGCGAACTCCCACCACACGACCGCCAGCGCCAGGGGCGACAGCACCCACCACCAGCTCAGGCCGGCGATCGGGCCGACTTCCGCCAGCTTGAGCAAGATCAACAAGACGCCGATCACCAGAAACCACATCGCTGTTCTCCTCGTGCCGCACGTCTTCGGGCAGCTCCCAACACTACAATCGCGCGAGCCCGGACACTCCCAGCCGATCCATCGCCGCCTCGCGCGGCGTCATGGGTTCAGGGCGTTCCGAATCATCTCGGCAGGATCTGAAAGGATGCCATGAAAAACGCCTTGCTCGCCTGTGCGGCCCTCGCCGCCGCCTTGTCCGCGCCCAGCGCCTTCGCCAACCAGGAGCTGGCGCAGAAGAAGAACTGCATGGCCTGCCACGCGGTCAGCAACAAGCTGGTCGGCCCCGCCTACAAGGATGTCGCGGCGAAGTACGCCAAGGACAAGGACGCGGTGAAGAAGCTGTCCGACAAGATCATCAACGGCAGCTCCGGCGTCTGGGGTCCGGTGCCGATGCCGGCCAACACGCAGGTCAGCCCGGCGGAAGCCGAGCAGCTCGCGAAGTGGGTGCTGTCGGTAAAGTGACCGACCGGGGTCTCGACGGCTGAATCGCCGCCCCTTCCCCACCCTTTCGATCGGGGCCCTTGCCGGGCCCTGTTTCGTTTCCGGGCCTGGTTTCGTCGCATGGGCCCCGCGTCATTTCCGGGCCTGCCAACCCTCGACGGCCCATCACGCCATCACGTCGTCGTCACGCCATCACCTGCGCCAGCTCGTTGCGTTTGCGGTCGTCCAGGTGCCGGCACTCCCGCACCAGGTTGACGGCCTTGGCCGCGGCCGAGATGTCCATCACCCGCTGGTCGATCTTGTAGGTGCCGCGCGACTGCATCCAGATCAGCACGTCGATCAGATGCCAGACCGACGAGGAGTTGCCCTCGTGCATCGGCGACGGGAAGGTGGTCGGGTGCGTCAGCATCAGCTTGCGCATGTTCTGGCGCGACACCTTCACCACGTCCGCCACGTCGGTCAGGCCGACCATGTCCGGCCCCGCCTCGATCAGGCGCGCGCCGGGCAGGGCCTTGCGCACGTCCTTCAGCGCCTTCAGCAGCGCCGCGTCGGCGCGGTCGGCGCGGCGGGAGAACGTCAGCATCAGCCGCCCCCGCAGCCCCGCGGTGATGCACGCATCGGTGCAGCCGGCCGCACCCAGGCGGGGTATCAGCGACTCTTCCTCGCAGTCCTGGACGGACATCTGGTACTTGAGCGTGAAGACAAATTCCACAAGCGACTCCTGGTGTGATGGACGAAGCGCCGCCCCGCCCACCGGCGCGGCCGGCCGTCGGGGCCGCCGCGCCACGCGGTGCCGGGCAGCGCGTCATTCTTCGTCCATGCGAGTCGAGGTTCCACTGCCCGAGCAAGTGTCGTTACCGGCGTTTCTGCCTCACCCGAGTCAGCGCGATCCGTGGTTGCTGGGGTCCTGGCAGGTTGTCAACTTGCGCTGACGCAAGAAAAAGCCCCGCGCAGGCGGGGCTCGGAGGAGCACGGGCGAGGGAACCGCGTCAGTACGCCTGCCCCAGTTGCTCGAGGATGGCCGGGTTCTCCAGCGTCGACGTGTCCTGAGTGACGGCCTCGCCCTTGGCCACCGAGCGCAGCAGGCGGCGCATGATCTTGCCGCTGCGGGTCTTGGGCAGGTTGTCGCCGAAGCGGATGTCCTTGGGCTTGGCGATCGGGCCGATCTCCTTGGCCACCCAGTCGCGCAGCTGCTTGGCGATCGCCTTGGCCTCGTCGCCGCTGGGGCGCGGGCGCTTGAGCACGACGAAGGCGCAGATCGCCTCGCCGGTCGTGTCGTCGGGGCGGCCGACCACGGCGGCCTCGGCGACCAGCTCGGTGCAGCTCACCAGCGCGGACTCGATCTCCATCGTGCCCATGCGGTGGCCCGACACGTTCAGCACGTCGTCGATGCGACCGGTGATGGTGAAGTAGCCGGTCTGCGCGTCGCGGATCGCGCCGTCACCGGCCAGGTAGTAGCCCTTGAGCTCGGGCGGGTAGTAGCTCTTCTTGAAGCGCTCCGGATCGCCGTAGATGGTGCGGATCATCGACGGCCACGGCTTCTTGACGACCAGGATGCCGCCCTGCCCGTTCGGCACGTCGTTGCCGGTCTCGTCGACGATCGCCGCGGTGATGCCGGGGAACGGCAGCGTGCAGGAGCCGGGCACCAGCGGCGTCGCGCCGGGCAGCGGGGTGATCATGTGGCCGCCGGTTTCCGTCTGCCAGAAGGTGTCGACGATCGGGCAGCGGCCGCCACCGACGTGCTGGTGGTACCACTCCCAGGCCGCCGGGTTGATCGGCTCGCCGACCGATCCGAGGATGCGCAGCGAGCTCAGGTCGTAGTTGCGCGGATGGACCGCCGCGTTGGTTTCGGCCGCCTTGATCAGCGAGCGGATCGCCGTCGGCGCCGTGTAGAAGATCGTGACCTGGTGCTTCTGGATCATCTGCCAGAAGCGGCCGGCGTCCGGATAGGTCGGGATGCTCTCGAAGACGACCTCGGTGCCGCCCAGCGCCAGCGGGCCGTAGGTGATGTAGGTGTGGCCGGTCACCCAGCCGATGTCGGCCGTGCACCAGAAGATGTCGGAGTCCTTCAGGTCGAAGGTCCACTTCGTCGTCAGCGCCGCGTGCAGCAGGTAGCCGCCGGTGCTGTGCTGCACGCCCTTGGGCTTGCCGGTGGAGCCGGAGGTGTAGAGCAGGAACAGCGGGTGCTCGGCCTCGACCCATTCGGGCTCGCAGGTCGGTGCCTGGCCGGCGACGGCGTCGTGCAGCCATTCGTCGCGGCCCTCGACCCAGCCGATCGCGCCGCCGGTGCGCTTGTAGACGATCACGCCGCGGATGGTCGGGCAGCTGTTGTCGGCGAGCGCCTCGTCGACGATGGACTTCAGCGCCAGCGACTTGCCGCCGCGCTGCTGCTCGTCGGCGGTCAGGATCAGCACCGCGCCGGCGTCCTGCACGCGGTCGCGCAGCGATTGCGCCGAGAAGCCGCCGAACACCACCGAGTGCGTCGCGCCGATGCGCGCGCAGGCCTGCATCGCGACCACGCCCTCGACCGACATCGGCATGTAGATGACGACGCGATCGCCCTTCTTCACGCCGCGCGCCTTCAGCGCGTTGGCCAGTTGCACGGTCCTGGCCAGCAGGTCGGCGTAGGTGACGCGGGTGACGCTGCCGTCGTCGGCCTCGAAGATCACCGCGACGCGGTCACCGCGGCCGGCCTCGACGTGACGGTCCAGGCAGTTGTAGGAGACGTTGAGCCGGCCGTCCTCGAACCACTTGAAGAACGGCGCGTCGCTGTCGTTCAGCACTTGCGTGAAGGGCTGCTTCCAGCTCAGCAACTCGCGCGCGAGGCGGGCCCAGTAGCCCTCGTAGTCGGACTCCGCTTCCTTGCACAGCGCGTCGTAGGCGGCCATGCCGGACACGTGCGCGCCCTGGACGGCGGATTGCGGGGGGGTGTAGATCTTGTCGCTGATCTTGTCGCTCATGGCCTGTGTCTCCGTTGCGGACGGGGTATCTCGTTCGAGGATCGCGCAGAAAGGGTGCGCCGCGACTGTGCGGTTTCACACTGACGATCGCCTTACTCTTGTAGAAGCGCCACTCGGCGCACGCCATCCCACGGCCAGCCGGGGACCCGGCGCGACGCCAAGCTCGCGTCGCCATGCTCTCACTAAAATCGCCCGATTCGGCGGTTCCCGCCGGTTACGACGCAAAGGAAAGACTCGATGTCCGCACGCCCTCCCCGCAAGCTCTCGCCGCTGGCCGCGGTGATCTTCGGCAGCCGCTGGCTGCAACTGCCGCTGTACCTGGGGCTGATCGTGGCGCAGGCCGTCTACGTCTACCAGTTCTGGTCGGAGCTGATCCACCTGGTCGAGGCCGCCTTCGGCAACCAGGAGGCGCTGCAACTGCTGATCAAGAGCGTGGGCTACAAGGCCGAGGCGCTGGGCGACGGCGGCGGCGCCATCAAGCTCAACGAGACCATCATCATGCTGGCCGTGCTGGCGCTGATCGACGTGGTCATGATCTCCAACCTGCTGATCATGGTGATCGTGGGCGGCTACGAGACCTTCGTCTCGCGGCTCAACCTGGAGGACCATCCCGACCAGCCCGAGTGGCTGGACCACGTCAACGCGTCGGTGCTGAAGGTCAAGCTGGCGACGGCGATCATCGGGATCTCGTCCATCCACCTGCTCAAGACCTTCATCAACGTGAACAACCTGGAGGCCCACACGGCGATGTGGCAGACCATCATCCACGTGGCCTTCCTGTTCTCCGCGCTGGCCATCGCCTACACGGACCGCCTGCTGTCCCACGACCAGCCGGCCAAGCACTGACCGGCGCGCCAACAACAACGACAACGGGGCCTCGGCCCCGTTTTTTCGTGGGTCGCGCCGGTCGCGCCGGCGTCAGTTCACCCGGCGCCGCATCAGGATCAGCGTGCCCACGACGCCCGACAGCAGCGAGCCGCCGATCACGCCGAGCTTCACGCGCGTCTCGTAGTCCGGCCCCTGCCCCGCGAAGGCCAGTCCGCCGATGAACAGGCTCATCGTGAAACCGATGCCGCACAGCACGCAGACGCCGAAGAACTGCACCCAGTCGGCGCCGCCCGGCCTGGCCGCCAGGCCGAACCGGATCATCAGCCAGGAACTGCCGAACACACCGATCGCCTTGCCCAGCAGCAGGCCCAGCGCGATGCCCAACGACACCGGGTGCAGCAGGTCGCCCGGATTCAGGCCCAGCAGCGACACGCCGGCGTTGGAGAACGCGAACATCGGCAGGATCAGGAAGGCGACCCACGGATGCAGGCCGTGCTCCAGGTCCTCGGCCGGCGAATGGCCGCGGCCGTCGGTCGAGGGGATGAACAGCGCCGTCGCGACGCCCGCCAGCGTCGCATGGACGCCGGACTTCAGCACGCACAGCCACAGCACCAGGCCGACGACGATGTAGACGTCGACCCGCGTCACCTTCGCGCGGTTCAACGCGAACAGCACCAGCAGGCAGGCCGCCGCGGCACCCAGCATCGTCAGCGACAGCTGGCTGGTGTAGAAGATCGCGATCACGACGATGGCGCCGAGGTCGTCGATGATCGCCACCGCCGTCAGGAAGACCTTCAGCGACGCCGGCACGCGGCTGCCCAGCAGCATCACGATGCCGATGGCGAAGGCGATGTCGGTGGCGGCGGGGATCGCCCAGCCGTGCAGCCCGATCGGATCCCCCCAGTTGATCGCCGCGTAGATCAGCGCGGGCGCCAGCATGCCGCCCAGCGCCGCCACCATCGGCAGCACCGCCTGCGAGCGCTGCGCGAGCTCGCCGCTGACGAACTCGCGCTTGATCTCCAGCCCGACGAGGAAGAAGAACACCGCCATCCACAGGTCGTTGACCCACACCAGCAGCGGCTTGGCCAGCACCAACCAGTCACCGCCGATGCGGACCTCGCCCGGGACGCGCGTGAAGGCGGCGTAGACCTCGCGCCATGGGGAGTTGGACAGGATCAGCGCGGCCACGGCCGCGATCGCAAGCACGATGCCGCCGGCTGATTCGCTGGCGAAGAAACGCTTCAATCCTGGGGTCAAGGCAAGGGCCTCCTGAGTCGACATGGGGGGGAAGCGACGAGCCTACCGCATCCTGACGGCGTCCATGGCGGACATCGACCGCCATCGACGGCCCCGGACCGCGCCGCCGCGGGCCGCCCGTGCGCTGCCCGGCCGCCGGCCCCGCGGCGGCCCAGGGGATTTGAACAACTGGCGGATAATCCGCCCCGTCCCACGAGCCCCCACGCACGAGTACGCCCATGACCACCACGATCCGCTACGCCGACCTTGTCGAGAGCGTTGCCGCCGCGCTGCAGTACATCAGCTACTACCACCCGGCCGACTACATCCAGCATCTGGCGCGCGCCTACGAGCGCGAGCAGAGCGCCGCCGCGAAGGACGCGATCGCGCAGATCCTGACCAACTCGAAGATGTGCGCCGAGGGCCGCCGACCGATCTGCCAGGACACCGGCATCGTCAACGTCTTCCTCAAGATCGGCATGGACGTGCGCTGGGCCGACTTCCCGGGCTCCATCCAGGACGCCGTCAACGAAGGCGTGCGCCGCGCCTACAACCATCCGGACAACAAGCTGCGCGCCTCGGTGCTGTCCGATCCGATCTTCGAGCGCAAGAACACCAAGGACAACACGCCCGCGGTGATCTTCATGGAAGTGGTGCCCGGCGCGACGGTCGACGTGATCGTCGCCGCCAAGGGCGGCGGCTCCGAGAACAAGAGCAAGGTCTACATGCTCAACCCCAGCGAGTCCATCGTCGACTGGGTGCTCAAGACGGTGCCGACCATGGGCGCGGGCTGGTGCCCGCCGGGCATGCTGGGCATCGGTGTCGGCGGCACGGCCGAGAAGGCCGCGCTGCTGGCCAAGGAAGCCCTGATGGACGACATCGACATGTACGAGCTGCTCGAGCGCGGCCCGCAGAACAAGCTCGAGGAACTGCGCGTCGAGCTGTACGAGAAGGTCAACGCGCTGGGTATCGGCGCGCAGGGCCTGGGCGGCCTGACCACCGTGCTGGACGTCAAGATCAAGACCTATCCGACGCACGCGGCCTCCAAGCCGATCGCGATGATCCCCAACTGCGCGGCCACGCGCCACGCGCACTTCGTGCTCGACGGCTCGGGCCCCAGCTACCTGGAGCCGCCCAGCCTGGACCTGTGGCCCGACGTCCAGTGGGCACCGGACTACAACAAGAGCAAGCGCGTCGACCTGAACACGCTGACCAAGGCCGAGGTCGCCAGTTGGAAGCCGGGCGACACGCTGCTGCTCAACGGCAAGATGCTGACCGGCCGCGATGCCGCGCACAAGCGCATCCAGGACATGCTGGCCAAGGGCGAGCCGTTGCCGGTGGACTTCACCAACCGCGTCATCTATTACGTCGGCCCGGTCGATCCGGTGCGGGACGAAGTGGTCGGCCCGGCCGGCCCGACGACCGCCACGCGCATGGACAAGTTCACCGACATGATGCTGGAGCAGACCGGCCTGATCGCGATGATCGGCAAGGCCGAGCGCGGCCCGGTCGCGATCGAGTCGATCCGCAACCACAAGTCGGCCTACCTGATGGCCGTCGGCGGCTCCGCCTACCTGGTGTCCAAGGCGATCAAGGCGGCCAAGGTCGTCGGCTTCGAGGACCTGGGCATGGAAGCGATCTACGAGTTCGACGTCGTCGACATGCCGGTCACGGTGGCCGTCGACGCCGGCGGCACCAGCGCCCACATCACCGGCCCGGCCGAGTGGCAGCAGCGCATCGCCTCCGGCAAGCCGGTCAAGATCCCCGTCGCGGCGGGCTGACGCGTCAGCCGCCGTACATCTTCGACAGCTTGTCGACGATGCCGGCGGTCTGGCCGAAACCGGACATCGTCTTGTCCAGCGCCGTGTACTGCCGGCGCAAGCGCTTCTCGTAGTTGGCCACGCGATCCTCCATCGCGTCGGCCCGCTTGCCGTTGGACTTCAGGTTGTCCTGCAGGCCCTTGGTCCGCGTCGTCAGCGTGCCGTCCATGCCCAGGATCTGATCGGTGAGCGTGCGCAGCTTCACGGCCACGCCGCTGTTCTCCGCGTTGTCCTTGTCGACGCCCATGAACAGCTGCTTCATGTCGGCGCGTTGTGTCAGCGCCTTGGTGAACTTGCTGTCGTTGACGGTGATGGAGCCGTTCACGCCCATGCTCAGGCCGATGTCGGACAGGTGGCCCAGCGCGCCGGCCAGCGTGGTGCCCGCGGCGATCGCGCCGCGCAGCCGGTTCTGGATGCCGACGGCGGCGCTGTCGCCTTGCAGCGTCGCGGCGGCCTTGTTGTCGGCGTCGTACTTGGTGTTCTCGCGCAGCAGGCTGACCGCGGCGTTGTAGGCGGTGACGAAGTCGGTCACCACCTTCTTCAGCGCGTCCTTGTCCTGGCTGGCCGTGACGGTGGCGACGCCGGTCTTCATCAGCGTCATCGTCACGCCGTCCACCGCCGAATCGATGGTGTTGGTCGCCGACGAGATCGACAGCCCGTTCACCGTCAGCAGCGCGTTGGCCGCCTTCAGGTCTTCGCTCATGCGCGAGGTCTGGCCGGCGACGCCGAAGGACAGATCCGCCAGCGAGGGCTGGCCGTCCGCGGGCGGCGACGACGGCGCGGCGGTGAGGCGGAAGCCGTTCTCCGCGCCGGTCTCGCGCGAGCGGATCACCAGCCGCGAGCCGTTCACGTCGTTGACCAGCGAGGCGATCACGCCGCTGCCGGAGCCGTTGATCTTGTCGCGGATGTCGGCCAGCGAGTCGCGCGGCGGCTCGATGGTGATCGACTTGGGCGAGCTGCCGGCCTTGCCGGTGAAGGTGGACTTGTCGGCGTTCCACTCGCCCAGCTCCAGCGTCAGCGTGCCGCCGCCGAGCTTGTCGTCCTTCTTGAACATCGGGCTGGACAGGCTTTGCGCCGCCGCCAGCCGCGTCACGTTCATTGCATAGCTGCCCTCGGCCGCGCCGGCGCCGCCGGTGGCCGAGACGATGGTCGCGTCCGACGAGGACGCCGCCACGCTCTGCCAGGTCTCCGGCTTGGTCAGCTTGGCCGCCGCGTCGCGCAAGGCGCCGAGCGTGGACTGGATCTTCCCGAAGGCCGAGATCTTGGTCTTGATTTTGTCGCTCGAGGCGTTCAGGTCGTCGATCGGCTTGCGCTCGACCGACACCAGCTTCTGGACGATCGCCTCCACGTTGAGGTTGCTGCCCAGTCCTGTCGAAGTGATGCCCATCGCTTTCTCCCTGCTGTCCGACGCGCCCTCGGCGGGGCCCCTGCCCCTGGCCGGCATGTGTCACATCTCACAGGCGAAGGTTAAGGAACATTGCTGCGTCGTGAACTGATCAGATAGGCACGAAACACGACCCTGTTTGGTGCTTCGGCATCCCCGCGCACCCAACGTCGCCTCCGGCATCGCCGCCGTGGACGAGCACCGAGCCTCCCTAGTTCAAGGGTTTCCCCCGGGCGCGGCCGCCATCCATCCTCCCCGCCAGCGTTTCGCCTCGCGTACGGCGCACTTCATCGCAGCGCGGGAACCGGGGCCGGACCCCGCTTCCAGAATCCGCCGCGTGCCGATGTCAGGCATGTTTTTCGGGCATGGGATTCGGGAGTCAGAGCGATGAAACATTGGATACGGCGCGGCCTGTTCGGCCTCGCCACGCTGGCATTCCTGGCCGGCGCGGGGGCGTTGGCGGCGGTGCAGATGGCCGACACGAAGATGAACCGCCGCATCGAGGTCGCCGGGCGCGACCTGCACATTCCGCAGGACGCGAAGAGCCTGGAACGCGGCCGCTACCTGTATGCGACGCGCGGCTGCGTGGACTGCCACGGCGCCAACGGCGCGGGGCGCCGTTTCATCGACGCCGACGGCATGCGCGTGGCCGGTCCCAACCTCACGGCCGGTCCTGGCAGCGTGACACTGGGCTATACGCCGTCGGACTGGGACCGCACGCTGCGCCACGGCGTCAAGCCCGACGGCCGGCCGCTGCTGATCATGCCCAGCCAGGACTACAACCGCCTCACCGACGAGGACGTCGGCGCGCTGGTCGCCTACGTGCAATCGATGCCGCAGGCCAGCGGCGGCCCGGCGGAGATGCAGTTGCCGCTGCCGGTGCGCGTCCTGTACGGCCTGGGGCAGATCCCGGACGCGGCCTCGCGCATCAACCACGACCTGCCGCCCGAGCCGCCGGTGCCCGCCGGCCAGACGGTCGCGCACGGCCGCTACCTCGCGGCGATGTGCATCGGCTGCCATGGGGAGAAGCTGCAGGGCGGGCGCATTGCCGGCGCGCCGCCGTCCTGGCCGTCCGCGGCGGATCTGGACGACCCGCTCGGCGTGATGGCCTCGCGTTACGGCGATGCCGCGGCCTTCGCCGCGATGATGCGCAGCGGCAAGCGGCCGGATGGCTCGGGCATCGCCGTGATGCCGTTCGAATCGCTGCGCGAGCTCAGCGACGACGACATCGCCGCCCTGCATCGCTACATCCGCCTGCGCGGCACGCAGGTGGCGTCGGGCGACTGAACCACCCCGCCGCCGGCGGGCCGATCGGCGCGATCAGCCCGCGGAGGGCGCCGCGGACGATGCCGGCGCCGCGGATGCCGCGACCGCCTCCGGCGCCGCGTGCACCACGCGCTGCGGGAACGGGATGTCGATGTTCAGGCGGTTCAGCAGACGCAGGATGGTCAGGTTAACCTCGGAGCGCACGCCGCCCTGGCCGTTGTGGGGATCGGAGATCCAGAAGCCGATGGTGAGCTCCAGCCCGTCCGCGGCGAAGTTGCTCAGCGTCACCGACGGCCCCGGCTCGGACAGCACACGCGGCACGCGGCGGACCTCCTCGACCAGTTGCGGGAACAGCGCGTCCACGTCGGTGCCATAGGCCACCTGCACCACCGTCGACACCCACACCTGCGGATCGGCCAGCGACAGGTTCTCCACGCGCGTCGTGATCAGCGACTCGTTGGGCACGATCGCCTCGCGGCCGTTGAGCGCGCGGATCACCGTGTAGCGCGTCTTGATGTCGCTGATCTTGCCCTCGAAGTTGTCGACCTTGACCATGTCGCCGATGCGCAGCGAGCGCTCGGCCAGGATCATGAAGCCGGAGACGTAGTTCGCCGCGATCTTCTGCAGGCCGAAGCCCAGGCCCACGCCGACCGCGCCGCCCAGCCAGGACAGCGCGCTCAGGTTCAGGCCCACCATGTTCAGCGCCACCATGGCGCCGACGACCAACAAGGCGGTACGCGTCAGGTTGACCGCGATCTTGCGCATCGACAGGTCGACCGACTGGCCGCGCAGCAGGCGCGATTCCGCCACCGACGACAGCCACAACACGAAGATCATCACGCCGCCGACCTGCAACGCGCCCACCAGCACGTCCAGCACCGTGGGCGTGATCTGGCCCTTCTTGGCCAGGAAGGTCAGTTGGTAGTGGTCGAGCTCGTCCAGCACCACCGGCAGCACGCCGACGATCCACAGGATCGAGCCGATCCAGGCGACCCACGACACGCTGCGCTCCAGCAGCCGGATGCCGCGGGAGTCCGGCATCGCCGCCCGCAGCACGCGCGCCACCAGCCGGATCACGACCAGCGACAGCAGCACCGGGATGACGACCCGGAACAGCGCCACAGGCTCGCCCAGCAGCGGCATCAGGCGCCGGGCGCCCAGCGCCAGCAGCAGCGCGATGACCGGGAACAGCACGCCGTCGAAGACGCGCCGCCCGAGCAGCACCGACTGGCGTTCCGGCGACGGCGTGACGTGCTTGCCGATGCCGCGCACGATCAGCCACGACAGCGCCAGGCAGGCGATCACCAGCCCGACCTCGATCAGCGCGGTCGGGCGGCTCAGCATGGTGAGCAGCGATTCGAGCTCGTTCAGGCTCAGGGAGTGGTTCAGGGATTGGCTCAAGAGGGCAACCGGGAAGCTGGTGAAACCGTTGATCGGAGGACGCCGGACGCGCGGGACGGCGCGGCGGGCGGGTTGATGTCGGGAGGCCGTGTCGGCGGGAGGCGGTCCGCGGGTCGGGGCGTCGGTCGGATGTCGGCGGGCGGGGTCAGATCCCGGCCAGCGTGCGCAGGTGCACGCCGACGCTGCGCGCCAGCGCGCCCAGGTCGTAGCCGCCCTCCAGGCAGGACACGATGCGACCCTTGGCGTGGCGCCGGGCCACATCCATGATGCGCAGCGTGATCCATTCGTAGTCCGCCTCGACCAGACCGAGCTGGGCGAGGTCGTCGTCGCGATGGGCGTCGAAGCCGGCGGAGACGAAGATCATCTGCGGCCGGAAGCGCTCCAGCGCCGGCATCCAGATCGCCTCGATCATCTCGCGCACCTCGGCGCCGCGGGTGTACGGCGGCACCGGCACGTTGAGCATGTTGTCGCCCTTCGGATCGCCGCCGCTGTACGGATAGAGCGGGTCCTGGAAGATGCCGACCATGAGCACGCGGTCGTCGCCGGCCAGGATGTCCTCGGTGCCGTTGCCGTGATGGACGTCGAAGTCCACCACCGCCACCCGGTCCAGGCCGCGCACGTCCAGCGCATGCCGCGCGGCCACGGCCACGTTGTTGAAGAAGCAGAAGCCCATCGCCTGGTCGCGCGTGGCGTGATGACCGGGCGGCCGGACGGCGCAGAAGGCGTTTTCGGCGCGGCCGTCCAGCACCAGGTCGGTGGCCTGCACCGCCGCGCCCGCCGCGCGCAGCGCCGCGCCCCAGGTGTGGGCGTTGGCCCAGGTGTCGGGGTCCAGCGCCTTCATCGGCTGGGGCACGCCCTCGCGCGCCTGCTGCTCCAGCCCTTCCAGCTCGGCCTTCAGCTCGGCGACATAGAGGGGGGAGTGGGCACGCTCCAGCGACTTCAGCGCGACGCGATCGGCCTCATGCCGATCGAGCGCGGCGTCGATGCCGTGGGAGATCAGCCAGTCGTCGATCGCGGCCAGCCGCTGCGGGCATTCCGGGTGACCGGCGCCCATGTCGTGACGAAGGCAATCGGGGTGGCTGATGAAGGCGGTGGACATGGTCGGGGCATGCGCTTGGCGTCGTCGAACCAGAGGGATTTTGCGATATGGTGCGGCGATGATCTCCGACGCACCGACCTCCGTCTCCCAGCCGCTGGCCGACCTGCGCCGGCAGGTTAGCACGATCATCAAGGGCAAACAGGCGCAGACCGAGGACTGCCTGGCCTGCCTGCTGGCCGGCGGCCACCTGCTCATCGAGGACCTGCCCGGCGTGGGCAAGACGACGCTGGCGCATGTGCTGTCGATCTCGCTGGGGCTGCGCTTCTCGCGCGTGCAGTTCACCACCGACCTGATGCCGGCGGACCTGCTGGGGGTCAGCATCTACACCCCCGGCGCGCAGGCCGCGGGCGGCGCGCCCTTCCAGTTCCACCCCGGCCCGGTCTTCAGCCAGGTGCTGCTGGCCGACGAGATCAACCGCGCCGGCCCCAAGACGCAGAGCGCGCTGCTGGAGGCGATGGAGGAGTACCAGGTCAGCGTCGACGGCACCACCCACGCGCTGCCGCTGCCGTTCTTCGTCATCGCGACGCAGAACCCCAGCGAGCAGCTCGGCACGCATCCGCTGCCGGAGTCCCAGCTGGACCGCTTCCTGATGTGCATCAGCCTGGGCTACCCCGATCGCCAGGCCGAGCGCGAGTTGTTGATGGGCCAGGACAGCCGCGAGCAACTGCGCGCGCTCAAGCCCGTCATGACGCCGGACCAGTTGCGCGCGCTGCAGCGCCAGGTGCTGGAGGTCCACGTGTCGCCCGCGCTGCTCGACTACCTGCAGGCGCTGCTGGAGGCGACGCGGTCGGGTGAATGGTTCCAGGAAGGCCTGAGCCCGCGCGCCGGGCTGGCGCTGCTGCGCGCGGCCCGCGCCAAGGCGCTGCTCAGCGGGCGCGACTACGTGTCGCCGGACGACGTCCAGGCGATCCTGCCGCAGACGATCGCGCACCGGTTGCGGCCGCGCGGCGGCAGCGCCCGCGGCGCGCGCGAGCAGGTGCGCGCGATGATGGCCGCGGTGCCGCTGCCTTGATGTTGTCGGTCACCGCCGACCGGAGCGCGTCGTGCCGCTGCCCTCGCTGAAACCGCCCCGCGTGCGCTGGCCCTGGCAGCGCCGCTGGGAGGCCTGGTGGCAGGCGCGCCATCCCGCCAGCGACACCACCGCGCTGACGCAGCGCAACCTCTACATCCTGCCCAGCCGGCCCGGCGCCGCCTTTTGCGCGACCTTGCTGGTGCTGCTGCTGGCCTCGATCAACGACCAGTTGAGCCTGGGCTACCTGCTGACCTTCCTGCTCGGCGGCGCGGGGCTGGCCTCGATGCATGCGACGCACGCCAACCTGCGCGGACTCAAGCTGGACCTCAAGACGCCGCCGCCGGCCTACGCGGGACAGCCGTTGATGCTGGACATCCGTCTGCACAACCCGGGCGCGGCGCGTTTCGGGGTCGGCCTGCGCCTGCCCGGCGGCGCCGCGAAGGACACCGGCTACGCCGACGTCCCGGCGCAAGGGCACGCCCAGCTCCATCTGCAGGTCAGCCTGCCCACGCGCGGCCGGCACGCGCTGCCGCGGCTGCGCGTCGAGTCGCACTTCCCCTTCGGCCTGTTCACCACCTGGAGCTACTGGCGTCCGGCGGCGCAGGCCTGGATCTACCCGGCGCCCGAGCTCGACGCGCCGCCCGCCGCGGGCGCCGAGGAGGCCTTGCCGCAAGGTCAGGGCCAGCCCGGCCTGGGCGACGACCCCGGGCTGCGGCCCTACCGCCACGGGGACTCGCCCCGCCAGATCCTGTGGAAGAAGTCGGCGCTGGCGCTGGCCCAGCCGTCGTCGCCCAGCGGGGCCGCCGCCGCGCTGCTGGTGCGCGAACGCCTGGGCAGCCGCGCCAGCGAGCAATGGCTGGACCTGGCGGCCACGCGCGGCCTGCCGTTCGAGCAACGCCTGTCACGGCTCGCAGCCTGGGTCCAGCGGGCCGAGGAAGCGGGACTGCCCTACGGCCTGCGGCTGCGCGGCGTGGCGCTGGCGCCGGACCTCGGCCCCGATCACTTCCGCGCCTGCATGGAAGCGCTGACGCTGGCGGAGGCGCAGCCATGAGCACCCCGCCCGCCACCACCACCACCACCATCACGGCCACCGCCGGCCGGCGCAGCCCGTTGCCGCGCGAGGCGCGCGACACGCTGTTCCTGCTGGCGATCATCACGGCGACGCTGCTGCCGCACGCCGGCCATCTGCCGTGGTGGTGCGCCGTCGTCACGGCCGCGGTGCTGGGCTGGCGCGCGCGCCTGGCCTGGCGCAGCGAGGCGTTGCCGGGGCGTTGGAGCCTGCTGGTGGTGCTGGCGCTGGTGGTCGGCCTGACCTTCGCGACCCACAAGACGCTGCTGGGCCGCGAGGCCGGCATCACGATGCTGGCGATGCTGATGGCCCTGAAGACGCTGGAACTGCGCGCGCGGCGCGACGCCTTCGTCGTGTTCTTCCTCGGCTTCTTCTTGGTGCTGACGCAGTTCCTGTTCTCGCAGTCGCCGCTGATCGCGGTCTGGACGTTGCTGTGCGTGTGGGCGCTGCTCTCGGCGCTGGTGCTGGCGCAGATGCCGCAGGGCGTGCCCAGCCTGAAGCTGGCCGCGCGCATCGCGGCCCGCAACACGCTGATCGGCGTGCCGGTGATGATCGCGCTGTTCGTGCTGTTCCCTCGCCTGCCCCCGCTGTGGGGCCTGCCCAAGGACGCGGGCGCGCGCACCGGCCTGTCGGACACGATGAGCTTCGGCGCCTTCGCCGACGTGGTCAACGACGACACGATCGCGATGCGCGTGCGCTTCGACGGCGCGCCGCCGGCGCAGCCGCTGCTGTACTTCCGCGCGCAGGTGTTGACGCGTTTCGACGGCAAGACCTGGACCGGACCGCGCGTGACCTGGAGCCCGCGCGAGGACGAACGTCGGCTGACCGGCCCGGTGCTGCGCTACGAGGCGACGATGGAGCCGCTGCGGGTGACCGTGGTGCCGCTGCTGGAGGTCAACCCGGCGGCGCCCGGCACGCGCATGGCGGTGGGCCGCCAGACGGCGACGGCGGGCGCGCAGGGCCAATGGCAGGTGCCGCAACCGATCACCGAGCGCGTGCGGCTGCGTCAGGAGGCCTGGCCCCAGGCGCGATGGGGCACCAACGCGAGCCGCTCCGACCGCAACGAATCGCTGACGCTGCCGGCGGCGCTGAACCCGCGCGCGCTGGCGCTGGGGCAGTCCTTGCGCGAGCGTTTCGCCACGCTGGACGACGACGCGCGCGCCGAGGCCGTCAACCGCGAGCTGCTGACCCGCATCCGTCGCGACGGCTTCAGCTACACGCTGGCGCCGGGCATCTACGGCGAGACCACGCCCAACACCATCGACGAGTTCTGGTTCGACCGCAAGCTCGGCTTCTGCGAGCACTTCGCGTCGGCCTACGTCGTGCTGATGCGCGCGGCGGGCGTGCCGGCGCGGGTGGTGACCGGATTCCAGGGCGCGGATCCCGCGCTGCAGGACGGCGAACTGGTGATCCGCATGAGCCAGGCGCATGCCTGGGCCGAGTACTGGACCGCCGCCGACGGCTGGCGCCGGGCCGACCCGACCGCGGCCGTGGCGCCGGAGCGCATCCAGGGCCAGCCGCTGCGCCCGCCGCCGGGCGTCATCGCCGGCGCGCTGGATCAACTGCGTCCCGGACTGCTGCTGGAGCTGCGCAACGCCTGGGAGTCGCTGAACAACCGCTGGCAGCAGAACATCCTGAACTTCTCGGCGGGCGAGCAGATGAGCCTGCTCAAGCGGCTCGGCTTCGACGATCCGGACTGGACCGCGCTGGCGCAGGTCGCCGGCCTGCTGATGGCGCTGACGGCGGCGGCCGGCGCCGGCGTGGCCGCCTGGCAGCGGCGGCCGCATGATCCATGGTCGCGCCAGCGCGCCCGCGTGCGGCGCGAGCTCGACCGCCTGGGCCTGGCCACCCGCGACGACGAGACGCCGCGCCGCTGGGCCGAACGGCTCGCCGCCCGGCATGGCGACGCGGCGGCGGCGCTGGTCGCGTCGCTGTTGCAATTGGAAGCGCAGCGCTACCGCCAGGACCAGCCCGCCGGCACGTCACAATGGCAACGGCGATTCGCGACGCTGTGCGCCGAGTTGCGGGAGCGTGCGGCGCGATGAGCGACGTCCCCGCGCCGACCGGTGGCCGACCCGATCGCTCCATGCCCCACCTCGCGCGCGCGGTCCCGCCCGGACCCGCGCCCCACCCTGGATCCGCCGCCCGACCGGCGCCCTTGCCCGCATGACCGCAGTCCGCCGACTTTCTCCTCGCCGCGTCTTCCTCCGCTCCCTGCTCCAGGCCTCGCTGGCCGCGTCGCCGCTGATGCTGGCCGCGTTGCCGGCGGCGGCGGAGACCGCCTCGAAGCCCGCCGCCAAGCCCGCTCCCAAGTCCAAACCCAAGGCCGCCGCCAAAGCCCGGGCCGCCCGCAAGCCGGCGGTGCAGCCGCCCTTCGGCGAGCGCGCCGACGTGATGGCCTTCGCCGACGCGCAGGCCGAGTCGCTCGGCTACCGGCGCGAGGAACTGCGCGCGCTGCTGGCGCTGGCCCGGCCGCAGCCGACGGTGCAGCGGCTGATCCTGCCGGGGCCGCCCGGACAGGCGAAGGACTGGGGCGCGTACCGCCAGCGCTTCATCGAGCCACAGCGGCTGCAGGCCGGCCTGGCGTTCTGGGCGCAGCACGAGGCGGCCCTGTCGCGCGCCGAGGCGACCTACGGCGTGCCCGCCGAGGTGATCGCGTCCATCATCGGCGTGGAGACCTTCTACGGTCGCATCATGGGCGGCTTCCGCGCGCTGGACGCGCTGGCCACGCTGACCTTCGACTACCCGTCACCGCTGCCGCCGGGCGCGCGCGACCGCAGCCCCTTCTTCCGCGAGGAACTGCGCCAGTTCCTGATCCTGGCGCGTGAGAACGGCCTGGATCCGCTGTCGCTGAAGGGCTCGTACGCGGGCGCGATGGGCTGGGGCCAGTTCATGCCCGGCAGTTGGCGCCGTTACGCGATCGACTTCGACGGCGACGGTCACATCGACCTGATCGACAGCCCGGTCGACGCGATCGGCTCGGTGGCCAACTTCCTGCGCGAGCACGGCTGGCAGCGCGGCATGCCGACGCACTACGAGGTCCAGGTGCCCAACGACACGGCCGCGCGCGCGCAGCTGCTGATCAGCGACGTGTTGCCGCAGCTGGACGCGCGGCAGTTCGAATCGGTCGGCGCCCAGCTCTCGCCACAAGGCCGCGCGCACAACGGCCCGCTCGCGCTGATCGAGCTTCAGATGGGCGGCGCCGCGCCGATCTATGTCGCCGGCACGCAGAATTTCTACACCGTCACCCGCTACAACCAGAGCAGCTATTACGCGATGGCGGTGATCGAGTTCGCCAGCACGTTGGCAAGCTGGCGCCGGGCCACCGGCGCGCCGGTGGCGACACCGGCGTCGGGGCCGGCCAGCGGGCAGTGAGGCGGCGCGCCGGTCAGCGCTTGGGCGGCTGGGGTTTGACGTCGTCGTCCTTGCCCGGCACCGGGCGGCCGCCCTGGCGTCCGGGATGTCCGGAGTGGCTGCGATCGACGTCACCGGGCGACTCGGGACCGGTCTGACCGGTTTCCCCGACCCGGTGATCCGTGTCGTCATGCTCGAGCCCACCCAGCAGGCCGGGCGGGAAATCCTGGCGGGTGCGTGAGGTGTTCATGCGGGTCTCCTGGAGCAGGTGATCCGCACGGGCAAGGCGGATGCCGGCCACGGCGCCGGCCCCGCCCGGCCCTCGGCTTCAGCCCTTGCGCGCCGCGCGCAACCGGCGCATCACCGGCTCGTTGAGCTGCTTCGCCAGTTGATTCCACCTGGCGCTGACCTTGTCGATGCGGGCCAGCAGCGGCTGCGCGGTCGCGCTGTCTCCGCGGCCGAGCGCCCAGATCGCGTACTCCGCCCAGACCTCGACGCTGCCGAAGCGCTCGGACGCGGCTTCGAACTCCGCGCGCGCCTCCACGTCCCGGTCCAGGCCCGCCAGCGCGCGAGCGGTCAGCAGCGCCACCGGCTCGGCGCGGAAGTCGGGCTTCTCGGCGCGGATCGACGCCAGGTGTTCCAGCGCCTGGGCCGGCTGGCCGCTGAGCAGGCATGCGTGCGCGGCCCCGAGACGGATCTCCAGGTCCTTCGCGAACGGCCCGCGCAGGCAGGACTGGTACTGGCGCGCCGCCTCGGCGGCATCCCCGGCGGCCAGCAGCGCCGCGGCCAGTCGCATCTGGTTCTGCGCGGTGGGGGTGTCGTCGAACGCGGTCCGCGCCTCGCGCAGCTCGCGTCCCGGATCCATCGCACGCCCGGCGGCGCGGACCGCCCGGACGGCACCGCGCTCGATGCGCGAGTGCGGCAGGATGATCACGAACAGGTAGACCAGACTGCCCAGCAGCGGAAACGAAAACAGGATGATCAGCCAGTACAGCTGCTGGCCATGGCGCACGACGTGAACGGCGCAGAACAGCGCCAACAGGATGTGCAGACCCAGTCCGACGAATGGCATCGCCTTTTCCTCCCTCGATCGATAGCTTTGTTGACTTCTTCGCGAGCGCGGATTTTGCTCGATGGCAAGACCTGGCACATCCGGGCCGCTCCGGGCGGCGTTCGGGCCATGAGCGGCGACCGCACGCCGGAAACGAAGAAGGCGCCTCGCGGCGCCTTCGATCATGAGTTCGGGGGAAGGTCAGGGACGGTTCGAGGCGTGTTGGACGTCGACCGTCGACGGATCAATGGACCAGGCCGATCCACTCGCCACGACGCTGGTAGGCGTCGAACAGTTCCTGGGCGACGGCCTGCAGGCGTTCGTCGCCCCGGGCGTGAGCCTGGGACAGGCGCTCCAGCGCGTAGAGACGGTCGTAGAGCATGCGGGTCGGTTGCAGGGTCAGGCCGTGCTCGCCCATCAGGTCCTGCAGCACCAGCAGGTCGTCCATGCTGGCGGAGCCGGCCACCGTCAGGCCGAGATCCGGCACCAGTCCCCAGGGAGCCTGGGCGGTTTCGGGCATCAGGTGCGGGGGGATGGTGGTCAGCATGGCGGTCTCGGCGGATTCATGTCGGCGTGGGAAGGATCATGAACCGGCCGGCCGGGAACTTGAGCGGGAAAAGCGCCGGTTTTCCCGGCCAGTTCCGGCGATCGACGCGGTCGCGACGCCGTCGCGTCAAGGCCGCCTCAGGGACGGGGCTTGGCGATGAAGGTCGACAACTCGTTGCACCAGACGGCGGCGCGCAGTTCCAGCTCGTTGAGCGGCTGGACGTCGATGCGGGCGTCCAGCAGCATCTTCGCGGAGGCCTGGTTGAGGCCGATCTGATGGTCCTTCTTCTCCAGGTAGACGACGCGCTGGATGCCGACCTGGATGATGGACTGGACGCAGCGCGGGCACGGGTACTGCGTCGTGTAGATGGTGCTGCCGGTGAGCGGAAGCACCACGCAATTGAGGATCGCGTTGACCTCGGCGTGGACGATGTAGCTGTGGCGCGAGTTGGCGGGGTCGTTGTCGTCGTCGGACCAGTAGGCCGGGTCGTTGTCGTCGCAGCCGCGCGGCAGGCCGTTGTAGCCCACCCCGACGATCTTGTAGTCCGCGCTGGCGATGCAGGCGCCGTTGCGCTTGCGGCTGTCCTTGGATCGGGCGCTGGCCAGCAGGGCCACGCCCATGAACATCGAATGCCAGTCGATCAGCGGTTGGTTGTCCATGGGGAGAGCGGAGACGGAGAGCGTCCGGGGACGAAGGCGGAGAAGTGTAGTGGAGGCGGGCGCGGGGGCGCTGGCTCATGCGCTCCAGGATGACTGCCGCACGCTGATTCAGTCAGTCAGCCACAGGGATGTTGGGAAGGCGCGCGTGCATCGCCAAGCAATGAGTCATAGGCCGGGAACCCGCGCGCCGGTACGGTGACATGGCGCCCGACACCGCCTTCGCGGATGTTGCATTTCCTATGTACTTATTGACTCATGCATAGCTTTCACAACACACTGGACTGGATGACACCCCGTCCGAAACGACCACCGTCGTTCCATGAGCAGGCCGTTCTCGAGCTGGCGGAGCGACGATCACTGTTCCGCGCCCGAGACGTGCTCGACGCGGGGATTCCGTCCATGACCTTGAGCCGACTGGTCCAGGCCGGCCGCCTGCAGCGCATCAGCCATGGGGTGTATGCGCCGCGGGAGCGGGACGTCTCGGAGCATGTCTCGTTGGCGGAGGTGTGCATGCGTGCTCCGCGGGCGGTGGTCTGCCTGCTTTCCGCACTTCGATTCCATGACATCGGAACGCAGGAACCTGGCGACGTCTGGATCGCGCTACCGCCGAACGTGGCCGTCCCCCGCATCACCTCGCCCGCGGTGCGCGTGACCCGCATGTCGGGCGAATCGTTCTCGGAGGGCATCACCGAGCACGTCGTGGACGGCGTTCGCGTGCCTGTCTTCGACATCGCCAAGACGATTGCGGACTGCTTCAAGTTTCGCAACAAGATCGGCCTGGACGTCGGGCTGGAGGCCATCCGCGACGGGTGGTCCCGGCAGGCATTTCTCGCCGACGACCTGTGGCACTACGCGACGCTTGACCGCGTGACGAATGTGATGCGTCCCTACATGGAAAGTCTGATCACATGAGCCGCAACATCGCCGCTTCGGTGCGCGATCGGCTTTTGAATCTGGCTCAGCGCAACGATCTCAACTACTCGCGCGTCATGACCCGCTTCGGGCTCGAGCGTCTTCTCTATCGAATCTCCGCGTCGCCCTACGCGTCGCTCTTCCTCTTGAAGGGGGCCTTGCTCTTCTCGCACTGGTACCACGATCGTGGTCGGCCGACACGCGATGCAGACTTCCTCGCTCTCAATCCAAACGACGTGTGCCAACTCGTGGCGATGTTCCAGGAGGTCTGCGCCATTCCCGGCGATGACGGCGTCTTCTTCGACCCCACGTCCGTGCAGGGTCGCGATCTTGGGATCGCCGAGAAAGGCGTTGTCCGCATCACATTGGTCGGCGATCTGAATCGCGCGCGGCTGACCATCCAGATCGACATCGGCTACGGCGACCCCGTTTCACCAGGGCCTGAGAGCATCGCGTTTCCAACGCTCCTTGAAGACCTTCCGGCGCCCCGCTTGCTGGCGTATCCGAAGGCCACGGTGGTTGCCGAGAAGCTCCATGCCATCTGGTCGCTCGGCATGTCCAACACGCGTCTGAAGGACTACTACGACCTCGACATGCTGCTTCACGACGGCGACGTAGACCCAGCACAACTGAAGGAGGCGATTCGACTGACCTTCGAGAAAAGACGCACGCTGCGCCGACCAGGCGTGCCCGTTGGATTGTCTGGGCGCTATGCCAGCGATTCCGCGAAACGCTCACTATGGGCAGGCTTCCTGAAGAAAAATGGTCTCGCGGACTCGGCCCTCGACGATGTTGTCAAGCGGTTGGCAACCGCGCTTCAACGCCTTCAAGTCATCTGAGCCAAGCCTCGTCACGCGCCACTTCGGCGCGCGACGTCATCTTGACCCGCTCGCGCCAGACGGCCTCCCAGCCTTCGCGCTCGCGTACCCGCCTCACTTCGCCGCCATCACCCCCTTGTTCGCCAACGCATCCGCGCGCTCATTGCCCGGATCGCCGGCGTGGCCCTTGACCCAGCGCCAGTCGACCGTGTGCAGCTTGCGCAGCGCGTCCAGCCGCTGCCAGAGGTCGGCGTTCTTCACCGGTTTGCCGTCCGCCGTTTTCCAGCCGCGGCGCTGCCAGCCGCTGATCCACTCGGTCATGCCCTTGCGGACGTACTCGCTGTCCGTGTAGATCACGATGTTGCAGCTGCGCTTGAGCGAGGTCAGCGCCTCGATCACGGCCGTCAGCTCCATGCGGTTGTTGGTCGTGTTGCGCTCGCCGCCGAAGAGCTCTTTCTCGTGCCCGCCGCTGCTCAGCCAGGCGCCCCACCCGCCCGGGCCCGGATTGCCCTTGCAGGCGCCGTCCGTGTAGATGACGACGCCAGGCTTGGCGATCTTGGGGGCGGCGGCGGTGGCGGATGCAGGAGCGGTGGAATCGGTCATGAAGGGAACGAAGAAGGAATCTGTCGTCGGGCGCCGGTGTTCAGTCCTGCGCCCGATCGCGGCCGGAGCCGACGCGGTGGTGATGATGGTGATGTACGGCGGCCACGGCCGGGGCGGTTTTCGCGACGCGCTTCTTGCCGCGCGCCAGTCCGATCAGCCGCATGCCGTGCACGCGCTTGACCGCGATGACGCCATACAGCGCGCCGAGCACCGTCCACCACTTGCCGCCCGGCTTCTCGATCCACTGCCAGCGCGTCAACCAGGACTCGCTCAGCAGCGGGGGCCGATAGCAGCCGAACTGCGCGCGCTCGACCTCGAAGGACAGCAGCCTCAGCCAGTCGCGCAGGCGCCAGTAGCCGATGTACTCGCCCTCCTCCGGCAGATAGAGCCGCGGCGGACGGCCCAGCATCCGGCCGTTGACGCGGGCCAGATTCCGCCTCACCGCCCACAGGCTGGCCGGGTTCAGACCGAGGATCACGACTCGCCCTTCTGGACGCAGCACCCGCTCGACCTCGCGCAGGCAGCGGTGCGGATCGGACGCGAGTTCCAGCGTGTGCGGCAACAACACGAGATCCAGGCTGTTGGACTCGAACGGCAACGCCTCGAACTCGCAATAGACCGCGGCGCGGCCGGCCCCGTTCATCTCGACGCCGGGCTGGGCCTGCGGCTCGGGCTGGTATTCGAGCGGATGCACGGCGGGTCCGCGCGAGGGTGGTCCCGCCATCGGTTCGCGATGCGACGGCGCGTGGACATGGTTCAGCGCGAGCCATCGGTTCGTCATGCGATTGGTCCGCAGGCCATGCAATTGCGGCAAGCCCAGCTGCAGCGCGTGGTAGCCGAACCAATCGATCACGGCGGCGTCGATGAAGCGCTGTTCCCAAGCCAGCAGATAGCGGCCGGCGGGCGTGCGCAGCCACTCGGCGAGCTCGGCCGCGGCAGTGCCGTTCGCGGGGGGCGCCTCTACAATCGGCGCCACTTCGTCGTCCTGGCCCGGTGTCTTCATCGGTGGGACCTGATCGCCTTGCGTGCATGAACCTCGTCGCCGTCCCCGCCTTCACAGACAACTACATCTGGCTGCTGCATGACGGCAAGGAGGCGCTCGTCGTGGATCCAGGCGATGCGACGCCGGTGCGTGAGGCACTGCGCTCGTTGGGCCTGGACCTGCGAGGCATTCTAGTGACCCACCACCACAACGATCACGTCGGCGGCCTGCGCGACCTGATGCCGTTGCTGGGAAAAGGCGCAACGATCTGGGGGCCGGCCAACGAGTCCATGCCGGTGTCGGTTGAACCTTTGCGCGAAGGCGACCGCGTCGAGTTGCTCGGCCAGGTGTTCGACGTGCTGGACGTCCCCGGCCACACCGCCGGTCACATCGCTTTCGTGCTGAAGCAACCGACGGACGGCTCCTCGCCCATCGCTTTCTGCGGCGACACGCTGTTCTCGGCCGGCTGCGGCCGCCTGTTCGAGGGCACGCCGGCGCAGATGCACGACTCGCTGTCCAAGCTGGCCGCGCTCCCCGGGGATACCCGGGTGTGCTGCGCGCACGAGTACACCTTGTCGAATCTGCGATTTGCTCGCACAGTCGAGCCCCAGAACGAGGCGGTCGCGCGCCACGAGGCCTGGTGTCTGGCCCAGCGCGAACGGCACCTGCCCACCCTGCCCTCCACCGTTGCCGTGGAGCTCCAGATCAACCCCTTCCTGCGCTGCGACGTCCCCGACGTCCGCGAGGCCGCCCAGCGGCACGACTCGCGCGTCACGGCGCAGCCGGCCTCGGTCCTGGCCGGCTTGCGCCAGTGGAAGAACGATTTCCGTTGAGAGTCCGATGCATCGACACCCGTCCCCCGCCGCTCCCGCCCAAGCCCATTCCGCCTCCTCCGACTCCGAACGTCCGGCCTCCAAACGTCCGGCCCTGTCCCTGATCGCCGCGCTGCTGCCGCTGGTGCTGGCCGCCTGCGCGACGAAAACCGCGCCGCTGGCGAGCAACGACGAGGCGCGGGCCGCCGCCCAGCAGACGGTGAAGGCGGTCGAGGCCGCCGCGTCGGCGGTGGCGCCGTCGAAGACGCAGGTCGCGGCCGCGAGCGGCGCGCCGGTCGCCAAGCTGGACGTGCTGCTCGAGGACAACCTGAATCCCGGCGAGAAGGTCGACCTCGACGCGCCGCAGGCCCACGTCGACCTGTGGGCCCGCATGCGCGCCGGCATGGCGATGCCCGACCTGGACAACGACCTCGTGCGCAAGGCCGAGGACTGGTACAGCACCCGGCCCGACTACGTCGCCCGCATGACCGGCCGCGGCAGCCTCTACCTCTATCACGTGGTCGAGGAAGTCGAGAAGCGCAACATGCCGATGGAGCTGGCGCTGCTGCCCTTCGTCGAGAGCGCCTTCCGCAACGACGCGCAGTCCACCGCCAAAGCGGTCGGCATGTGGCAGTTCATGCCGGCCACCGGCCGCGACTTCGACCTCAAGCAGAACCTCTTCCGCGACGACCGCCGCGACGTGCTGGCCTCCACCAAGGCCGCGCTGGACTACCTGCAGCGCCTGAGCAAGATGTTCAATGGCGACTGGCAACTGGCGCTGGCCGCCTACAACTGGGGCCCGGGCAACGTCGGCAAGGCGGTGGCGCGCAACCAGAAGGCCGGCCTGCCGATCGACTACGACAACCTGCGCATCCCCGACGAGACCCGCTACTACCTGCCCAAGCTGCAGGCGGTGAAGAACATCCTGATGCGCCCGCAGGCCTACGGCCTGGCGCTGCCGGCGGTGGCGAACCATCCGTACTTCCTGTCGGTCAACATCGACCGCGACATGGACGTCGCCCGCGCCGCGCAACTGGCCGAGCTGGACGAGGACACCTTCCGCCAGTTCAATCCGTCGATGAACAAGCCGGTGATCCTGGCCGCCAGCAGCGGCCAGATCCTGCTGCCCTACGACAACGCCAGCACCTTCGTCGCCAACCTGGAGCGCCATCGCGGGCCGCTGGCCTCGTGGACCGCGTGGGTGGTGCCCAAGACGATGAAACCCGGCGATGCCGCCAAGCAGGTCGGCATGAGCGAGACCGGCCTGCGCGAGATCAACCGCATCCCCGCCCGCATGCTGGTGACGAAGGGATCGACGCTGCTGGTGCCGCGCAGCGCGTCGCGCGACCAGGACGTGTCGGAACACCTGGCCGACCATGCCAGCATCGCCTTCGCGCCGGACGTGCCGCCGATGCGCCGCGTCACGCTCAAGGCGGGCAAGGGCGACACGGTGGCGAGCGTCGCGCGCCGCTACCGGCTGGGCACGACCCAGCTGGCGCAGTGGAACAAGGTCAGCACCAAGGCCACCTTCAAGCCGGGCCAGCAGGTGATCGCGTATGTGCGCGAAGGTCAGACCCTGGCGGCCGTGGAACCGGCCGGCAAGTCGACCCCGGCTTCCGCGAAATCGGCCAAGAACGCCAAGGTCACGCGGGTGGCGTCCAGCAGCACCAACAAGGCCGTCAAGAACGCGCCCAAGACGCGCAGCGCCAAGGTCGCGACCGGTGGTGGCGGCAACACCGTGGCGACGAAGACGGCGCTGCGCTGACGCGCGACCAGCATCCAAGGACGACGGGCGCTCGATGGAGCGCCCGTTTTTCGTTCGACATCTTCACGTGGTGCCTTCACGCGGCGTCGTCGCCAGGCGTCGGCGCCAGAAGCTTCGCCTGACGTTTCGCCACGCGTTGTCGTTCGATGCGCCAGCACGCCCCCCGGAGGCCGGAGGCGCCTCGACATCAGACGAAGAACAGCCCGATCGACAACGCCACGCCGACCGCCCACACCAGGCTGCGCAGGCTGGGCAGGTCGGCCAGGTACAGCGCGATGAAGACCAGGCGCGAGGCGATGAAGGCCATCGCCAGCAGGTCGATGCGCGACTGGTCGTGATGCATCTGCTGCGCCGCCAGCACGCCGGCGATGAACAGCGGCAGCGCCTCGAAACCGTTGGCCTGCGCCGCATTGGCGCGTGCCTGCCAGCCGGTCTGACGGCCCAGCCAGGCCCGCGGGTCGTGGTTGTCGAAGCCGCCCTCGCGGCGACGCTTGCCGAAGCCCCTGGACTTGGCCAGCGCGGCGGACAGCACCGGCAGCAGGCAGGCGACGATCAGGCAGTAGTTGGCGAGGGTCATGGCAAGGAGCGGCGGAGCGCTTGAACGGGGGAACGTGAAGGCATGGGCGACGGATCAGGTCGCGCGGCGATCGACCAGCGCATGCGCGATCGTGCCGAGGTCGACGTACTCCAGCTCGCTGCCGACCGGCACGCCGCGCGCCAGGCGCGTGCTGCGCAGGCCGCGCGCGCGCAGCGCCTCGGCCAGCACATGCGCGGTGGCCTCGCCCTCGGCGGTGAAGCTGGTGGCGAGGATGACTTCTTCCACCTGACCGTCGACCGCGCGAGCGAGCAGTTGGTCGACACCGATCTCGCGCGTGGAGACGCCGTCCAGCGGGCTGATCCGGCCTTGCAAGACGAAGTAGTAGCCGTGGTACGAGGCGGTGCGTTCCATCGCCGCCTGGTCGGCCGGCGATTCGACGACGCACAGCAGCCGCGCGTCGCGATGCCGGTCCTGGCAGATCGGGCAGACCGGCGCCTCGCTGAAGGTGTGGCAGCGCTCGCAGTGGCCGATGTTGCGCGCCGCGTCCTGCAGCGCGCGGGCCAACGTGTCGGCGCCGGCGCGGTCGTGCTGCAGCAGGTGATACGCCATGCGCTGGGCCGACTTCTGGCCCACGCCGGGCAGGCGCCGCAAGGCCTCGATCAATTGCTCGAGCGCGGTCACCGGGGTCCGATCAGAACGGGAACTTCATGCCCGGGGGCATCGGCATGCCGGCGGTCAGCTTGGACATCTTTTCCTGGCTGACTTCCTCGGCGCGGCGCACGCCGTCGTTGAACGCGGCGGCGACCAGGTCTTCCAGCATGTCCTTGTCGTCGGCCAGCAGGCTGGGGTCGATGACGACGCGCTTGACGTCGTGCTTGCAGGTCATCGTGACCTTCACCAGGCCGGCGCCGGACTGGCCCTCGACCTCGATGTTGCCCAGCTCGTCCTGCGCGCGCTTCAGGTTGTCCTGCATCGCCTGGGCCTGCTTCATCAGACCTGCGAGTTGACCCTTCATCATGATGGTGATTCCTTGTTCAGAGATTCGAGGACCGTCGACCCGGGTCGACGGTTCCGGGGGATGCCGGGCGGGCACCGATGCGATGGGCGGATTGTCGCCGAGGACGCCGCCGGCTTCAGCGCGGCTTGATCGATCCCGGCAGGATGCGCGCCGTCTTGAACTGGGCCAGCAGGCGCTGGACCTCGGGATCTTCAAGAATGATCGACTCGGCCTGGCGCTGGCGCGCGCGCACCGTCATCGTCTCCCGCAGCGCGGGGGAGTCCGAGGCGCGCCCCGCCTCCAGGTCCAGCCGCACCGGCTTGCCCACCAGCGCCGCCACCGCCGCCTGCAGCTTCTCCTGCAGGCCGGCCTGGCGCAACGATTCGCGCTCGACGCGGAAGCGCCAGCGCTGCGGCTCGGCGCTTTCGTCGATCTCCAGGCACTCGGCCTGCAGCGCGAGCTCGCGGGTCAGCGCGGTCAGACCCAGTTGCGGCACGGTCGCATGCCAGCGCTCGCCCAGCGGCGTCAGGACCAGCTCGACCTCCTCGGCCGCAGTCGAGACATAGATGCCGTCCCCGCCCTGGTCCGGCATCGGATCGTCGGCATCAGGCAGCGACTGTCCGACGGCCGCGTCCTCGTCGGACGGCGGCGGCGCGTCCAGCCAAGGCGGCGGGCCGTCGTCGTCATGCGGCGGGGACAGGTCTTCCGGCTCGTCCGAGTCGGCGACCGCGGTGGGCGGCGGAGCGGCGCGCGGGCGCAGGCGTTCGCTGAAGCGGGTCGCGGGAGCGCCACCTTGCGCGGCGCGTAGCGGACCCGAAGGTCCCGACGGGCGAGGCGCTGCCGGCGGAGCCGCCGCGAGCTCGGGTTCGGGCGTCGGCGCGGACGCCGGGGCGGCGGCCGGAGCAGGAGTCTGGGCAGGCGTCCGAGCCGCGACGGGCGCCGGGCCGGGCTCGACGGCAGGCGGCGGCTCCGGGCGTTCGTCCACGGCCGAAGACGGCGCGTCGGTCGCCGCGGTCAGCGCGGCGGGCGCAGGATCGGGCGCCGCTGCTGGCGCGGCCGCGGGCTCGGGTTCAGGTTCTGGCGCGGTGGCCTCCGCGACGCGCGGCACGGCAGGCGCGGGTTGGACCGGCACGGGCGCAGGCGCGGCGCTTTGCGGCGCCGGAGCCGGAGCCGCCTGAGGGCGCGCGACCGGCGTCGTCATCGACGTCGGAGCCGCGGCAGACGCAGAGGCGGCGGACGTCGCCGGCGCGGCGCGCGCGGCGCCCTCGGGCGCGGTCGGCTGTCGGGCCCCCTGCCCGTTCGGACGGAACGCCATCATGCGCAGCAGGGCCATCGTCAAGCCCGCGTATTCGTCGGGCGCCAGCGGCAGCTCCTGCCGGCCGTGCAGCGCCATGCTGTACATCAGCTGGATCTCGTCGCCGGGCAACTGGCTGGCGAGCGGCAGCAGCTCGGCCAGATCGGGATCGGTGGCGTCGAGCGCGCCGGGCGCCGCCTGCGCGACGGCCAGGTGCTGCAGCGCGACCGCCAAGTCCTCCAGCGTGCCGCCGGCCGACAATCCCATGTCGCGCAGCCGGTCGGACGCACCGACCAGCGCCGCGCCGTCACCCGCGATCAGCGCATGGAGGATGGCCTGGACATGACCGCGGTCGACGCTGCCGAGCATCTGCCGCACGCCGGCTTCCTTGAGCTCGCCGGAGCCAAAGGCGATCGCCTGGTCGGTCAGCGACAGCGCATCGCGCATCGAGCCGCGCGCGGCGCGCGCCAGCAGGCGCAACGCGCCGGCCTCGTTGGGCACGTGCTCGTTCTGCAGCACGCGCGTCAGGTGTTCCAACACGGTCTGCGGCGCCATCGGCCGCAAGTTGAACTGCAGGCAGCGCGACAGCACGGTGACCGGCACCTTCTGCGGATCGGTCGTCGCCAGGACGAACTTCAGGTACTCGGGCGGCTCCTCGAGCGTCTTCAGCATCGCGTTGAACGCGGTGTTGGACAGCATGTGCACTTCGTCGATCATGTAGACCTTGAAGCGCCCGACCACCGGCTTGTAGACCGACTGGTCCAGCAGCTGCGAGATTTCCTCGACGCCGCGGTTGGAGGCGGCGTCCAGTTCGACGTAGTCGACGAAACGGCCCGCGTCGATGTCGCGGCAGGCGTCGCACACGCCGCAGGGATGGGCGGTGATGCCGCCGGTGCCGTCGGGCCCGACGCAATTCAGCGACTTGGCCAGGATGCGCGAGACCGAGGTCTTGCCCACGCCGCGCGTGCCGGTGAACAGGTAGGCGTGATGCAGACGCTGCTGCGTCAGCGCATTGGCCAGGGCCTGCACCACATGCTCCTGACCCATCAGCTCCTCGAACGTGCGGGAGCGGTACTTGCGTGCGAGGACCTGGTAACTCATGGCGCGGCATTCTACGGGGCGGCTCTCCCCCAGCGGACGGGGGGCGGGAGATGCGGCGTCCGGGTTTGTCAGGAGAGGCTGATGGCGCTGAAGGATAATCCGCGCCCATGAGCACCCATGCCCCGCACGATCCCTCCTCCGGAACGCTGAGCTATGAACAGGCCGGCGTCAATTACGACCTGATCGACCCCCTGAAGATCAGCGCACAACGCGCGGCGGCCGCGACGGCCGGCCACCTGAGCGCGCACGGCTTCACCGAGGTCAAGGCGTCGCGCGGCGAATCCGCGTACGTCGTGGACGTGGGCCCGTTCTACATCGCCTCCATCGTCGAGTGCCTCGGATCGAAGGCGCTGGTCGCCGACGAGATGGCCACGCTGACCGGCAAGAGCTATTACGACGGCATCGCGCAGGACACGATCGCGATGGCCGTCAACGACCTGATCACCGTCGGCGCCACGCCGCTGGTGGTGCAGGCCTACTGGGCCGCGGGCGGTTCGGACTGGTTCGGCGACGCGCAGCGCGCGCAGGCGCTGGTGGCGGGCTGGAAGAAGGCCTGCGACGTCTGCCAGGTCGCCTGGGGCGGCGGCGAGACGCCGGCGCTGGCCGGCATCGTCGAGTCGGGTCGCATCGACCTGGCCGCGTCCTGCACCGGCCTGATCAATCCGAAGGAGCGCCTGTCGGTGGGCGACAAGCTCGGCGCCGGCGATGCCATCGTGCTACTGGCCTCGTCCGGCATTCACGCCAACGGCCTGAGCCTCGCGCGCAAGCTGACCGAGCGCTTGCCCGACGGCTACCTGACCGAAGTCGAACCCGGCCTGAGCTACGGCGACGCGCTGCTGGCGCCGACGACGCTGTACTCGCCAGTGACCGAGGCCCTGTACAAGGCCGGCATCACGCCGCATTACTGCGCCAACATCACCGGCCACGGCTGGCGCAAGCTGCTGCGCCACCCCGGCCAATTCACCTACCGCATCCACACGGTGCCGCCGGTGACCCCGGTGCTGAAGTTCATGCAGCAGCATGCGCAGCAGGATGACCGCGAGGCCTATTCGACGCTGAACATGGGGGCCGGTTTCGCCATCTTCGTGAAGGCGGATCAGGCGGCGAAGGTCGTCGAGATCGCCCAGTCCTGCGGCATCGCCGCCTGGGATGCCGGCCGCGTCGAGGACGGCGACAAGCAACTGCTGATCGAGCCGCTGAACATCCGCTTCGGGGACGACGATCTGCAGCTGCGCTGATCGGGGTCAGGTCTGAAGGGAACGAGGGGCGCCGAGGCGCCCCTCGTTCCCTTATCTGCTGCGGACCCAGACTGCAAAGCCGCACTGCGCCGGCACTTGTCGCCTCGATATCTGAGCGCTGCCCGCCCGTCCACGATTTCAGCCAGATCGCGGGCCAGCAGGAAAACGGCGGAGTAGGCACGGGACACCGCGCCACGTCCACTCGCCTCCCCGGGGCGAGAGCGCAGATGGTCCGCCACTTCGAACGCTTTGCTTCAACATGAGGGCTGCCTTTCCATCACCGACACCTTGTCGATGGAAGGCTCCCATTCTCGAAATCCGCGCGCTGCCCGTCATGACTCAAAACTGTGGGCGATGGGGGATGCGAAGAGGGCCCTCCTTCGGATGAGAAGCGCCCCCGCGTTCCCCTGATTGACATCCCACGGCGGGGTGACGAAGCTTCCCGCTCATGGATTGGTTCTACAGCCCGATGGTGAAGATGCACACGCTGCTGGCGTGGTGCAGCGTGGGCTTGTTCGTGGTGCGCGGGCTGGCGCATCAATTCGGCGCGGCGTGGATCATGGACGAACGGCTGCGGACGATCGTCTTCAGCAGCCATGTGCTGATCGTCGTGTCCGGCATCAGCCTGTGGGGCGCCCTGCACCACGACCCGCGCTACGAGCCCTGGATGACGGCCAAGTTCATCGCGCTGGGCTTCTACTTCGCGACCGGTCACTGGGCGGTCGGCCGGGGGGAGTTTCGCGTGATCGGCTACCTGCTGGCGCTGCTCGCGCTGGGCTACGTGGCGGCGGTGTCGGTGACGCGGCAGGTGCTGCTGGGGCTGGCCTGACCGCAGGCCGCGCGGATCGCACCGTCAGCTCGCGCGCCGCGGGCCCCGCGAATGCGTGACGATACGACTCGGCATCTCGTCGGGGGCGCGATAGCCGAGCGAAACGGCCACCGCGAGCACGAGCGCGCGATGGCGCACGGTCAGCCGACGAGCTTCCACCCTGCTTGCCACAGCTGGCGCACGGCGTCGGCGTAAAGGGTGCGTCGCAGATCCGCTGGGCGATCGCCAGCGCGGCCTTCCACCGCCGCGCTGAGCCACTGCGGGCCGATGTCTCGGGAAAGACGGGCCTGACCGTGGCGATCGGCGCGCAGCAGCGCCAGGCGCCAGGCCGTGCTCAGGCGATGGGAGCGGGCATCGTCGGCCAGCGCGCCGATCCAGTCGTCCGACTGGAGACGATGGGCGGCCTTGAGCAGGTCGCGGTCGGAAGGGAAGCGGGAGAACTCGGCGACCGGCTCACCCCAGGGGTCGCGCAGGACACGGACGGGTTGGGTCGGGCAGGCCGCGCGCACGAGGCGGCGGCGGGTCAGCAGCGAATCGAACTGAGCCAGACGAGCAGACATGAAAAAACTCCGAGAGCCCACGGACATCACCGGCGTTTGCCGGCCCGGGGCATCATCGGAGCCGCAACGCTTTAGCCGTACTTGTTGACCGCCCGCAAGTAGTTGGTAAATCGGCGGTGGACCTCTCGGCAGCGCCGTGAGGTCCGGGGCGGATTAGAGCACAGGGCCCTCGACCGGGTCCACGGTCCGGCGGCGCGGATCGCACGAACGTCCTCGCCGCGTCGGGCGTCTCCCATCCGTGGTCCGGGGCCCCTCGAAAGCTCGGCTAGAATCCACCGCTGACGGGCCTCCTCGCATGGAAGCACGGCCAACTGGGTCAGGTGGGGAACCAAGCAGCCCTAACTGTTGTGACCAGTGCCGAGGGTAAGGCTCGTCAACCCTCATTCAGAATGAAACCGCCTCCGTGGCGGTTTTTTCGTTTCTGGCGCCATGAGCTTGTGTTGAACGCGTTCGAGTTCCCAGATCTCGTGTTTTATTGAATCGACACTGGCGAATCGCGCAAGTCGACAAACAGCGCCCGGAACCGCGCCCATCGATCATCCGATTGCATGGCAGCCTGAATGGTCGACAGGCTAGGCCCAACCTCTCCGCGGCGATGAGCCCTCTGTCGGAGCGCCCGGTCCAGGCTGTGCCGCACCCCTTGCCTTGGCCATCCAACGACTGATTCCAGTGGGTATACCCACCATTTCCTGTGTGGCCTCGACGCCGAAATCTCGGCCTTCCAGATTTCATTGACCGATTCGTACCGATGGTCATGTGAACCATGAATCAATGCGGCAGGTGCCTGAAAACACCGACCGGCACCCACCACCTTCTTCACGAAACCAGCGGAAGGTATTCGTGTCTTGGTTGCAATGAGCTTGCATTGAATTGGAGTTGTTCATGACCGTCATGACCGCCGAGTTTTTTGAATCCCTGGAAACGACGTCGGTGGGAGCCTCTCCCATCCGTCCGAACCCGTCCCCATCGCCCGGCTTCGCCGGCTCGCCACCGGAACCGCCCGGGCCCGAGATGACCGAGGTGGAGCACGACTTGCTGAACCACCGACCGCTGCGCCGCATGTCCGCGGACCAGTTCGAGGAGTTCCTGTACCGCGCTCGCATGTATCCGACCTTCAGCCGCTTCGCGCCGGGCAACGCCGAGTTCTTCGCGCCGCGACGCGACGTCTCGGTCGCCATGGCGCTGGCCACGCTGCGCAAGCGGATCGAGCACGCGGTGGCGATCGCGGAGATGGTCGCCCGCCTGGAACGCGCCCATGTCGACGACGACTCCCGGCTCGACGACGACGACGAAGCCGTCATCGCCGTCTCCGGCATCCGCGATGACCTGCGCGAGGCGCTGGGCATGCTGGGCGTCGTCGAGCAGGCGCTGCGGGACGGCCGCGCCGCCCTGAAGATCCTGACGCGGGTCGGGTGATCCGCGCCGCCATGGCGCCAGGGCCGGCAGGTTCAGGGCACACTGCGCCCGACACGTCGTCAGCCCTGAGCGCCATGAAAACCCCGCCCTTCACCCTGCTGCCCTGCCGCCTGCCCGGCATCGAGGCCGTGCGGGCGGACACCAGCCGCGCCTTCGGCCGCCACGTCCACGATCAGTTCGGCATCGGCCTGATCGACCGCGGCGCGCAGAAGTCGGCCAGCGGTCGGGGGCTGGTGGAGGCGATGGCCGGCGATCTCATCACCGTCAACCCCGGCGAGGTCCACGACGGCACGCCCATCGGCGACGGCGGACGGTCGTGGCGCATGCTTTATCTGGACCCAGACGTCGTGGTCGATCTCGTCGCCGACATGACCGGGGACGCGAGCACCCGATCGCTCGCTGGACCAGGCGTCGGCACCGCCGAATTCACGCAGCCCACGCTTCACGATCCGCGGCGAGCTCGCGCGTACAGGGCGCTCTTCGCCGCGCTGACGGCAAGCGCTCCCTGCCGCGACTCGCTGCTGGCCGAGCAGGCGCTGCTGAGCTTGCTCGCCGGCCTGTTGCGGTCTGAAGCGGAGGAGCCTCGAGCGATCCCGGCTGGCATCGCCTCGGCGAGAACGATGATCGACGACGATCCCGCAGCGGCGTTGCGCCTGCACGACCTCGCCCAAGAAGCGCGGCTGAGCCGCTACCAATTCCTGCGCGGCTTCACGCGGGCCACCGGCCTGACGCCCCATGCCTACCTCGTGCAGCGCCGACTGCACCGGGCTCGACGGCTGATCGGCCAGGGTCTGCCACTCGCCGAAGTAGCGGTGTCGAGTGGGTTCTGCGACCAGAGCCATCTCACTCGGCACTTCGTCCGCAGCTTCGGCCTGTCGCCAGCGCTTTACGCCAAGGCGGCGCGCTGACGACCTGGCCACCGCGGCGCCTCAGCCTCAGCCTCAGCCTCACAGGCACACGCACACGCACACGCACACGCACACGCACAGGCACAGGCAGCCGCGTCCATTGAGTCTCAGCCTCGCGCCTCGGTTCCGGTATCCGGCTTGGGCCCGACGTTGAACGTTGACGCTGCAATTTCGTCCAAGACACCCCTTCAGCGCGGACGGAGGATGGCAGCCTTCTCCATCGTCATCGCCGAGGTCCGATCTTGTCGTTCGCCAGCACCGAGTTCCTGCTCACCTCCTTCATCGTTGTCGCGTCGCCGGGCACCGGCGCGCTGGTCACGCTGGCGGCTGGCCTGTCGCGTGGCGCGCGGGCCTCGCTGGTCGCGGCGTTGGGCTGCACGCTGGGCATCGTCCCGCACATGCTCGCGGCGATCACCGGGCTAGCCGCGTTGCTGCACGCCAGCGCGATGGCCTTCGACGTCATCAAGTACGCCGGCGTCGCCTACCTGCTTTACATGGCATGGATGGCCCTGAAGGAACACGGGCCTCTGGCGATCGAACCCGAAGGCCCGACGCGCTCCAATGGGGAGGTCATCCGGCATGCGGTCCTGGTGAACGTGCTCAATCCGAAACTGTCCATCTTCTTCTTCGCCTTCCTGCCGCAGTTCATCGGCACCGACGACGCCGCGCCGACACGCCGGATGCTCGAACTCTCCGGCGTCTTCATGGCGATGACCTTCCTCGTGTTCGCGGTCTACGGCGTCTTCGCGGCCTCGGTGCGCGACCGCGTGCTGCGCCGCCCCGCGGTGCTGCAGTGGATGCGACGCGGCTTCGCGGCGGCCTTCGTCGGGCTCGGCGTCAAGCTGGCGCTGGTACAGCGCTGACGGCGCGCCGACACGCATCGACACCGCGCTGACCCCGATTCGGCGCGGCGGCAAGGGCGGCCTCCTCATGTGCTTCTACCAAAGCCTTCCTTGAATCCACCGCCGCCGCTGGGCACTCTCGCAGGCTGACTTCCACCCTCTCAGCCTTCGAGTCCGCCTTGAACCCCTCCAGCACGCCCCGCCTCGCGCCCACCGCCCTCCTCCGTCTCAGCCCGCTCGCGATCGCGGCCTGGGCCACGCTGTCCACGGCGTCCGGCCAGAGCCTCGCGCAGTCCGCGACGCAGCAAGCGTCGAGCGAACTCTCCCAGGTCGTCGTCACCGGCACCCGCCGCGGCGACCGCACGCTCGCGGAGTCCGAATCGCCGGTCGATGTGCTCAGCGGCAAGGACCTGCAACGCACCGGCGCGGGCGACCTCGCCAGCGCGCTCGGGCAGTTGCTACCCTCGCTCAACTTCCCGCGGCCGTCGCTGACGGACGCCTCCGACGCGGTGCGCCCGGCGCAGTTGCGCGGCCTCTCGCCCGACCAGACACTGGTGCTGGTGGACGGCAAGCGGCGCCACACCTCGGCCGTCGTCAATGTCAACGGCACGCAGGGTCGCGGCTCCGCGCCAGTGGACCTGAACGCGATCCCGCTGGCGGCGATCGACCACATCGAAGTGCTGCGCGACGGCGCCGCCGCGCAGTACGGCTCGGACGCGATCGCCGGTGTCATCAACATCGTGCTGCGCAAGGGCGCGGCCGGGGGCAACGTCAACCTGGAGGCCGGCCAGACCGATGCTGGCGACGGTGGCCGCGGCGCGGCGTCGGCCAGCCTGGGCCTGGCACTGGGTGGTGACGGCTGGGCGCGGCTGGCCTTCGAGACCCGCCATCAGCAGCGCACCAACCGGGCCGGGGTCGATACCCGCGACGCGGCCACCGAGCCGCGCCGCGGTCTCGTCAACAACCGCCTCGGCGATCCCGACAGCACCCAGCAGTCGGCCGTCGTCAACGCCGAGCTCGGCCTGACCGACAGCGCCCGGCTCTACGCCTTTGCCACCTTCAGCCATCGGAACACCACCTCGGCGGCGTTCTGGCGCACGCAGGCGACGGCCACGGCCAACAACGTCGCCACCCTGTACCCGCAAGGTTTCCTGCCGCTGGAGGAAAGCACCACCACCGACCTCGGCGCCGTGCTCGGCGTGCGGGGGCGCTGGGCCGACTGGAACTGGGACTTCAGCCTCGACCATGGCCGCAACCGCTTCGACATCGACGTGGCCAACACCGCCAACTACTCGCTGGGCGCGGCCAGCCCGACGCGCTTCGATGCGGGGCGCCTCACCAACCAGCAGACGGTGCTGAACGCCGACCTGTCGCGCGAGGTCGACGCCGGCCTCTTCGCGCCGCTGACGCTGTCGCTCGGCGCCGAATTCCGCCGTGAGCGCTACGGCATCGACGCTGGCGAGCCCGCCTCGTACCAGAGCGGCGGCGCCTCGGGCTTCCCCGGCTTCCAGCCCTCCAACGCCGGCAGCCACGGCCGCCACAACAGCGCCGTGTATGCCGGCGTCGAGGCGCAGTTCTCGAAAGACTTCAGCGCCTCGGCCGCGCTGCGCGGCGAGCACTACAGCGACTTCGGCGGCGCGACGTCCGCGAAGCTGTCCGCGCGCTACGCCGTGGTGCCCGCCGTGGCGCTGCGCGGCACGCTCGCCACCGGCTTCCGCGCGCCGTCGCTGGCGCAGCAGTACTTCGCGACGACATCGACCAACCTGATCAACGGCGCGCTGGTCGATGCCGGCACCTTCCCGGTGGAGTCGGCCGCCGCGGCGGCGCTCGGCGCCCGGCCGCTGAAGGCGGAGAAATCCCGCCACGCGAGCCTGGGCCTGCTGCTGCAGCCGACGTCCCACTGGCAGACCACGGTCGACGTCTACCAGATCGACATCGACGACCGCGTGCTGCTCTCCGCCAACCTCAGCCTGCCCGCGGCCTTGCGCGCCCAACTGGCCGCGCAAGGCGTGCTGGTCAGCGCCGGCCGCTACTTCACCAACGCGCTGGACACGCGCACGCGCGGCATCGACCTGGTCAGCACACTGAACCAGGACTGGGGCGCGTGGGGCCGCGGCGACTATTCGCTGGCCTACAGCCACATCAAGAACTCCATCCGTCGCGTCGCGGACAACCCGGCGCTGTTGACGGCCAACAACCTGGAGCTGATCGACCGTGTGTCGATCGCGCGGGCCACCGTCGGATCCCCGAAGGACAAGCTCGTCGCCAGCGCCGAGCACCGCTGGGGCCCGTGGAGCGGCCGCGTCGCGGTCAGCCGCTACGGCAGCTTCGTCGTGCGGCAGAGCAGCGCCGCCAACGACCAGACCTTCGGTGCCGCCTGGCTCGCGGACGTCTCGGCGGGCTGGGATTCGGGCCGTTGGAACGCGGTCGTGGGCGTCGACAACCTGACCAACCGCTACCCCGACCGGGTCATCGCCGCCAACGCCGTCGGCGGCATCCTGACCTACAGCCAGTTCTCGCCCTTCGGCTTCAACGGCAGGCAGTACTACGTGAAGGCCGGTTATCGGTGGTGACAGCGGAGAATTCCGACCTTTCAACCAGGGAGGAACTCACATGGAAAAGATGAAGCAACCCGCCACCGGCCCCGCGCGCCGCGCCATGGGCTCCAGCCTGGCGCTGGTCGTGGCCGCGTTGGCGGTGACGCCGTCGCTGTCGGCCCAGACGACGCCGACCTTCAGCGAATACAACAAGAACATCGCCCTGCTGGCCGCGCAAGGCACCGAGTACTACGTCAACTTCCACGAGCCCTTCAGCCAGCAGTGCATCTGGGGCGTCGCCTACATCAAGGCCGAGCAGAAGGGGCTCTACATCACGCTGCTGGCCGCCAAGCTCGCCGGCCGCAAGATCAACAAGATCACCTACCTGCAAGCGGGCGGCAACGGCACGATCTGCTATCTGGACCAGGTCGAGCTGCGCGACTGACGCGGCGCGGGCCCGTGCGGCCCAGCGCCGCCGACCCGTGCGTCACGCCCGCGGGCGCTCCCGGCGCGCTGCGTGCTCGCGCCCCCTGCCGAGGCCGTGGCCGCCCGGCGCGCCACGTCCTTACGCGGCCCGCGGCCGCGCCGGCGCCGGGCTGGTTAGCATCCAGCCCTCATGAGCCCGCCCTCGCCCCCCTCTTCGTCTGCGCCGTCGCCCGCCACGTCGTCCGCCACGTCGCCGGTCCGATCAACCTTCGGCGACGTGCTGCCGCTGCTGTTCGTCGCCGTCTGGAGCACCGGCTTCATCGGCGCCAAGTTCGGCCTGCCCGACGCGGAGCCGCTGACCTTCCTGTCATGGCGCTACGCCGCCGTGATCGTGCTGATGCTGCCGGTGGTGCTGCTGCTCCGCGCGCCATGGCCGGCATCGCGGGCCGCCTGCGGCCACATCGCCGTCACGGGCCTGCTGGTGCACGGGGTCTACCTCGGCGGCGTCTTCACGGCGATCAGCCACGGCCTGCCGGCCGGCATCACGGCCCTCGTCGTCGGGCTGCAGCCGCTGGTGACCGCGCTGGGCGCGCGCGCCTTCCTGGGCGAGCGCATCGGGCGGATGCAGTGGGTCGGCCTGGCGCTGGGCTTCGTGGGCGTCGGCCTGGTGGTCGCGCAGAAGGTCGCGACGGTCGCCGGCGCGGCGGTGCTGACGATGCTCGTCCCCGCCGTGATCGCGCTGCTGGGCATCACCGCCGGCACGCTGTACCAGAAGAAGTTCTGCCCGTCCTTCGACTTGCGGACCGGCTCGATCATCCAGTTCGTGCCCACGCTGATCGCCACCGTCGCGGTGGCGGCGATGACGGAGACCCTGCAGGTGCGCTGGACCGGCCACTTCGTCTTCGCGCTGGCGTGGCTGGTGCTGGTGCTGTCGATCGGCGCCGTGAGCCTGCTCAACCTGCTGATCCGGCGCGGCAGCGCGGTGAACGTCGCCAGCCTGTTTTACCTGACGCCCCCCACCACGGCGTTGATCGCCTGGGCGCTGTTCGGGGAGACGCTGACGGGCCTGTCGATGGTCGGCATGGCGCTGGCGGCGGTGGGCGTCTGGCTGGCACGCCGCGTCAGTGGCAAGTGATGCTGCGCTTGCCTGATTCCGGTCGTTCTTGCGGATGCCGCGCAGGATCAGCAGGAACAGTCTTACCCGCAGCACGATCGGCGCGTAGGCCGATGACATGGGCGGATGAACACCGGCGAGTCGGCGGCCAGGCAGGCGAGACGCGCCGCGCGCACGGCAGCGGCCCGCTGTGGCTCGCGCATGAAAAAGGCGGCCCTTGAGGGCCGCCTGTCGTCCTCGCGGGGACGGCGCGGGAGGGTCAGTTGCGGTCGGCGCGGGCCGGCAACGTGCTGTCGGTCGCGGGGGTGCCCGCCGATGTGTTGTCGGTGCTCATCGGCGACGCATTGTCCCGGGGCATCGGATCGGTGGGCGTGCGCACATTCGCGTCCTGGCGCGTGTCCGTCGTCATGTTGTTGCCGTTGTTCTCGCTGCCCGTCGAGGGCTGGCTGTTCTGGCGGTTGGGGTCCATCGGCTGGCCGGTCATCGGATCGACCGCCGGCGTTGACGCGGGTGCCTGAGCGGACGGCAGCGGATCGTTCTGGCCGTTGTTGTTGGACAGCGGATCGTTGGTGCGATCGCGCGCGCCGACCGAGCCCGAGCTCCCGCCCTGGCCACCGCTTTGCGCGTGGAGGAAACCGACACCGGACGCCAATGCGATCGCCATGGCGACCGTCGTGATCTTGGAACGGGGGTTCATGAGAGTCTCCTTGAAGGGGATGAGGACGGAGAAGAAGTAGCCGGAGCGGCCGCGTCGCATCGCGCCGCCCTGCGCCCTCAGCCGGCAAGCCCGGTGCCCGCGACCTCCCAGGGCCCTGCCCGTGACCGCGCCGAGACTCGATGGATGCGGTGCGGGCGCCGCTTGAGGCACGGCGGACCGGCTCCCGCGCCGCCTCGTCCGGCCCCGCGCCTCGTGCCTCCGCGCGCATCGGCGATCAAAAAAAGGGAGCTCCGATCGGAGCTCCCTTCTCACGTCCAACGACGCGTGTCATGTCCGGACCACCGCGACCGACCGGTCGTCGGCGATCCCGCGACGCGACATCAAGCCTTGCGGCGGCGTGCAGCACCCAGACCGAACAGCGCGAGACCGACCAGCGCGATCGAGGTGGGTTCCGGCACGTTGTTGACGTTCGCCGTCAACGAGCCCAGGCCAAACCACCAGCTGCTACGGCCCGCGGTGCTGTTGTTGAATTCGATGCTATGGACGCCGTCGACGTGCGTCGTGAAGGTCAACAGGCTGTTGGCGGACGCCACCAGCGAGCCGGTCTCCAGCACGTGTCCGGCGATGTCGTAGGTCGTGTAGAAGCTGGAGATGCCGCCAGCGTTGAAGAACTGGAAGCTCAGGTCGCTCGCCAGGCCGTCGAAGGTGGCGCGCAGGATGCTCGCGGTGGGATAGGAACCCGCGGTCGCCGAGTTCGTCAGCAGGTTGTGACTGGCAAGGCCGACATAGGACGCCATCGTCGTCGTCGGCGCACCCGAAATCACCGGACCACCAGCCAAGGCGAAGGTCACGCCTTGCGTGCTGGCCACCGCGACACCGTTGCCGAAGTTGTTGAAGTCGATATTCACCGGCGCGGCCGCGGCCACCAGCGAGAACAGGGACAGCGCAGCACCCAGCAGCAGATTCTTTTTCATGTTGGACTCGTCGAAGTGGTTTGATTGACGGAATGCTCTAAGCAATCGCCGGGCCAACTCCGCAAGTCATTGATATGAAAAGGATTTTTCAGCTCCAGGCAAAAACTGGAGATACTCTGTAAAAAACCTCGACGGTGAAATGTCAATCCCTATCGTGATGTATTTCACGACTTTTCAGGGGACAGGTTCTCCCGCATCGGAGGCGCTGCATGGAAAACAGTCGAGGAAATGAAACGCGCCGCGGAAAAGAAAAAAGCCAGCACTGAGGCTGGCTTTTTCAGGCGTTGCGGGCAATGCGTCTTGGCGGAGAGGGGGGGATTCGAACCCCCGGTACGGGGATACCGTACGCCTGATTTCGAGTCAGGTACATTCAACCACTCTGCCACCTCTCCTGATTCGGTGTCTCGCGTGGTTGTTTGCGAGTAAGCCTAAGAGTATAGCGGGATTTTTTGGGTCCACGCAAGAAGTTGTCGCGCAGACCCGCCCCTTCAGCCGCGCAGGATCTCCAGACCGCCCAGGTACGGGCGCAGCGCTTCAGGCACGACCACGCTGCCGTCGGCCTGCTGGTAGTTCTCCAGCACCGCCACCAGCGTGCGGCCGACCGCCAGGCCCGAGCCGTTCAGCGTGTGCACCAGCTCGTTCTTGCCTTGCGCGTTCTTGAACCGCGCCTGCATGCGACGCGCCTGGAAGCCCTCGCAGTTCGAGCAGGAGCTGATCTCGCGATAGGTGTCCTGCGCCGGCAGCCACACTTCCAGGTCGTAGGTCTTGGCGGCGCCGAAGCCCATGTCGCCGCCGCACAGCGTGATCACGCGATACGGCAGGCCCAGCTTCTGCAGCACGGCTTCCGCGTGGCCGACCATTTCCTCCAGCGCCTCGTCGCTCTTCTCCGGATGGACGATCTGCACCATCTCGACCTTGTCGAACTGGTGCTGGCGGATGAGGCCGCGGATGTCCCGGCCGCCGCTGCCCGCTTCCGAGCGGAAGCACGGGCTGTGCGCGGTCAGCTTGATCGGCAGGGCCGCCGCGTCGAGCACCTGCTCCCGCACGCTGTTGGTCAGCGAGATCTCCGAGGTCGAGATCAGGTATTGCTCCTGCGCATCCTCGTCGCCGCCACGCAGCACCCAGAACATGTCTTCCTTGAACTTGGGCAATTGGCCGGTGCCTTCCAGCACCTCGCGGTTGACGATGTAGGGCGTGTAGCACTCGGTGTAGCCGTGCTCCAGCGTCTGCGTGTCCAGCATGAACTGGGCGAGCGCGCGATGCAGCCGCGCGGCCGGGCCCTTCAGGAAGGTGAAGCGCGAGCCCGACAGCTTGGCGCCGGTCTCGAAGTCCAGTCCCAGCGGTGCGCCCAGGTCGACGTGATCACGCGGCGTGAAGTCCAGCGCGCGCGGCGTACCCCAGCGGCGCACCTCGACGTTGCCGTTCTCGTCGACGCCCGCCGGCACGCTGGCCTGCGGGAGGTTGGGCACGCTCATCAGCATCTGCGCGAGCTCCTGCTGGATCGCGTCGAGCTTCTCGGCGCCAGCCTTCAGCTCGTCGGCGATGCCGCCCACCTCGGCCATCACGGCGCTGGCGTCCTCGCCCTTGCCCTTCAGCATGCCGACCTGCTTGGACAGCTGATTGCGCTTGGCCTGCAGCTCCTCGGTGCGGGTCTGCGTCTGCTTGCGGTCGGCCTCCAGCGCCTTGAAGCGCTCGACGTCCAGGTAGGGTTGCGGGTTCTTGCGGAACTGCAGGCGCTCGATGACGGCGTCCAGATCCTTGCGCAGCAGGGTGATGTCCAGCATGGTGTGTCTTTCGTGTTCTTGGCCGACGGCGGCCGCTCGGGCGCCGTCGCCGTCAATCGGATGGGGGCAGACTGCGAGGCCGCGGCACCGGCGCCGCGGCGTCGGTCAAGATCGCTGGCTGGTGACCTCGGCCATCGACTTGTCGCCCAGGCCCATCGGCAGCGGGAAGCGCACATGCTCCTCCACGCCCGGCAGCTTGCGGACCGTGGTGGCGCCCATCTCGCGCAGGCGCGTGATCACCGCCTGCACCAGCACGTCGGGCGCCGAGGCCCCGGCGGTGAGGCCGACCTTGGAGCGCCCCTCCAGCCATTCCGGCCGCAGGTCGTCGACGGCGTCGACCATGAAGGACGGCGTGCCCAGCCGCTCCGCCAGCTCGCGCAGGCGGTTGCTGTTGGAGCTGGTCGGACTGCCGACCACGATCACCACGTCCACCTGCGGCGCCAACACCTTCACCGCGTCCTGGCGGTTCTGGGTGGCGTAGCAGATGTCCTGCTTCTTGGGCTCGCGGATCTGCGGGAAGTGGCGCTTCACCGCGGCCAGGATCTCGGCCGCGTCGTCCACGCTCAGCGTGGTCTGCGTCACCACGGCCAGCCGCGACGGGTCCTTGACCTGCACGTGCGGCACGTCCGATGCTTCCTCGACCAGGTAGATGCCGTCGCTGAGCTGACCCATCGTGCCCTCGACCTCGGGGTGTCCCTTGTGGCCGATCATGATGAACTCGTAGCCCTCGCGATGCAGCTTGGCCACCTCGACATGCACCTTGGTCACCAGCGGGCAGGTCGCGTCGAAGATCTGGAAGCCGCGCGCCGCCGCTTCCTTGCGCACCGTCTGGCTGACGCCGTGGGCGGAGAACACGAGCGTCGCGCCGGGCGGCACGTCGGCCAGGTCCTCGATGAAAATCGCGCCCCGGCCCTTCAGGTCGTTGACGACGTAGGTGTTGTGGACGATCTCGTGCCGGACGTAGATGGGGGCGCCGAACTTCTTCAGCGCACGCTCGACGATCTCGATCGCGCGGTCCACGCCGGCGCAGAAGCCGCGCGGCTCGGCCAGGACGATGTCCTTGCCGATGTCAATCTCCGAGACGGCCACCGGCGTCTCCCGTTGCGTCGTGTCGGTCATCACAGCACCCCGATGAGCTGCACCTCGAAGCTGACCGGCTGGCCTGCCAACGGGTGATTGAAATCGAACAGCAGCCAGTCCTCGCCCAACTCGCGGACGACGCCCGCGTACTGCCCCTGGCCGTCCGGCGTCGGGAACTGCACGACGTCGCCGACGTGGTACTGCTCGTCCGGATCGCCCAGTTCCCGCATCAGGCTGCGCTTGACGCGCTGCAGCAGCTCCGGGTTGCGCTCGCCGAAGGCCTCGCCCGGCGCCAGCTCGAAGCGGGTGCGGGTGCCCTCGGACAGGCCGACCAGATGCGCCTCGATGGCCGGCGCCAGTTCACCGGCGCCCAGCGTCAGCGTCGCCGGCTTGTCGTCGAAGGTGTTGATCAGGTCCTGACCATCCGGCCCGCTGAGCCGGTAATGCAAGGTCAGGAACGAGCCTGGTTGAACGAGGGTCACTAGTCGGGGGGATGTTGTAAGTCGAAGGCGGATTTTAGGCTGGAGTGCCGTGACGCTTCCTCCGAGCATTTCCATGTCCCTCTGCCCTCCGACGATTGCCCCGCTTCGACCGCGCGAAAAGCTCCTTGCCCTGGGCGCCCCGGCCCTTGCCGACGCCGAGTTGCTCGCCCTCCTGCTGCGTACGGGCCTGCCTGGGCGTCCAGTCATGCGCATGGCGCAGGATCTGCTCGATGTCTCCGGCGGTTTCCGCGGCCTGCTGCGACAGGGGCCGGCCGTGCTGGAAGGCGTCAAGGGCCTCGGGCCCGCCAAACGCACGACGCTGCTGGCCGTGGTCGAGATGGCCCGTCGCGCGATGAACGAAGCGCTCAGACAGGCGCCGGTCTTCGAGCAGGCCGAGACCGTGCGCGCCTATCTGCGCCTGCAGTACGACTCGCTCGACGCCGAATGCTTCGCCGTGATGTTTCTCGACGTGCGTCATCGGCTCATCGCCCTGGAGACGATGTTCCAGGGCACCCTTTCCCATACCATTGTCCATCCCCGCGAGGTGGCGAAGCGCGCGATGAGCCTCAACGCCGCCGCCGTCGTCCTGGTCCACAACCACCCTTCCGGCCACACCGACCCGTCCCCCGAGGACATCGAGCTGACGCGCATGATGATGCAAGCGCTGGCCCTGGTCGAGGTGAGGGTGCTGGACCATTTCATCGTCGGCGCGGGCGATGCCGTTTCGTTGACCGACCTGGGCTATCTGTGACCGACCGACTGCGCAGCCTGCAGGACCTGCAGACGCTGCACCGAGAACTGAAGCTCCGCCAGCGCGCGGAGGAAGAGCGCCGCGAACGCGAGGCCGCCGCCGCGCGCCTGCGCGAGCACGAGGCCCGCATCTTCGAGCACAGCGTCGGCGCCGTCGTGCCCCTGCCCGCCAGCAACCGGGTGATCCTGAACCGGGGCCGACCGGAGCCCGAGCCACGCCAGCGCGAGCTCGACGAGCAGATGGCGTGGCAGCAGGCGCTGTCGGACGATTTCGACGTCGACTCGCTGTTGGAGACCGACGAGTCGCTGTCGTTCCGCCGGCCGGAGATCTCGGCGGAATCGGTCCGCAAGCTGCGTCGCGGCCATTGGTCCCTGCAGGCGCAGATCGACCTGCACGGCCTGCGCCGCGACCAGGCACGCGAGGCGCTCGGCCAGTTCATCCACGACAGCGCGCGCCGCGGCCTGCGCTGCGTGCGCGTGGTCCATGGCAAGGGCAACGGCTCGCCCGGCAAGGAGCCGGTGCTGAAGGCACGCGTGCGGCGCTGGCTGGTGCAGAAGCAGGAGGTGCTGGCCTTCGTCCAGGCCCGCGCCAGCGATGGCGGCAGCGGCGCGCTGATGGTGCTGCTCAACGCCACGTGAACCGCCTGAATCGCTCGGTGCTTTGGCCGTCCGTGCGACGCCAGCGGTCGTCGCGCCCTTGGGTCCCACGAGCCGCTCGGGCTGCTCGGTACACGAGACCCAACGTCATAGGGTCGCGTTGCCGCGTCGGATCGGCCACGCGGGCTTTCCCTCCCTGCCCGTTCGCGTTGTTTTGCGGAACAGCCGGTTGCACGCCAGCGTCGGCCTGGCTAGTCTGACCTCACGCCGGCGTTGAGAACAGTTCGCACCAACCGCAATCACGCATCCATCGTCGCGATGGGGAGGGAATCCGCATGTCCATGCACGTGTCTTCGACCTTGGCCCGCATCCACCCTGGCGTCAGCGGACGCCTGCACGCCCCGAGCTCCCGCACGACAGGGCTGGCGCTGGTCGCGCTGGTCCACGTGGCGATGGTCGCCGCGCTGATCAACGGGATGCATCGCCGCGCCGTGGAGGCGCCGCCGCCGATCGAAGTCCGCGCCATCAAGGACGACCCCAAGCCGCCGGAGCCGGTGGTGCGCGAGCTCTTCGAGCCGCCGCCCCAGCCCCTGCCCAAGGTCCTGACGGTGCCGGTCCCGGAGGTGCAGATCGACGCGCCCCTGCCCCCACCGACGATCCACGCCGAGGCAGCCATGGAGACGAAGAGCGATGGCCCCGTCACCACGACGACTCGGCGGGAAGAGCCGACCACGGGAGCGCCGCCGCTGACCCGCGGAACGGTGACCCAGCCCGGCCTGGTCTGCACGTCGATGGGTGCGCCGGATCTGCCGGCGACGAACTGGAGCGGTGAAGCGGTGTTCCGCGCCGTCGCCGACGTGCAAGGCGGCCGGGTGGTGGCCGTGCAGATCCAGGCGCTCAGTTCGGGACTGGACACGCGCACGCGGCGCTCCCTGTCCAACGCGATCGAGACCGCGCTGAAAACGCGCTACGTCTGCCCCGGCGAGCATCGTTTCCAGCAGGACTTCGCGTTCAAGATCGATTGATCCCGCCCTGACCGCCCTGACCCCGCCTGGTCCAAGCGCCGGGCGCGCCCAGAAACACCGAGGCGCCGCGACACGCATCACGCGTGTCCGGCGCCTTGTCGTTCCAGGGTTCATCGTGCCCGGGCTTGGAGCCTGGGGGCCCGGAGTCCGAGGATCAATGGAGCATCAGGCTCATGTGCGGCGAAGTCGGCGCGGTGAAGGCCATCAGCAGGCGCTCGGGCCGGAACTCGCCGACGGCCTCGACGCCCTGCCAATGTGTTTCGATCGCGTGCTCCAGGCCCTTCAGGACGCAGAAGGACATGAAGGCATGCTCCGCCTGATCCCCCTCGGCATCCACGTGCTGGAGCCGTACGCAAGCCGCGCGCAGGAAGTTCAGCATCTGGATGGGGCTATCGGTGGTCGGGCAATACCCGGCGCAGACCTCGATGTCGTCGCGGGCATCGTCGGACAGCCACAGACGGCCGTCGTCGATCCGGACATGCATCAGGTCGGGATTGGCGTCGATGCCGACCACATCGTCTTCGTAGAGCGTGAACATGATGGCCGGAACGGTAGACGATGCCGGCAAACCCGTGTTCATCGCGTTCGCGTCGCCGCGGACGGCGACGTTAGATTTGCACGGAGCCCGGCGCGTTTACAACCGCCGAGGCTGATGCGCGGGTCGAGCGATGTGGGAGCGCGGTGAACGCCCGGCTCAGACGCGGTCCTGAACCGGCTCTTTCAGAGTTGGCGCGGAGGGGGCCGCACGGCTCCTCGTGATGCCCGGCGCCTGCATGACGAAATACGAGAGGATGAAAAGTAAGGCGGAGCCGAAGAAATGCCCCAGCGCCTCCTCCAGATTCGTCCTCAGCAACCCGATCCCGATCGTCACCCCGGATCCCGCGACGGCAGCCAACGCAATGGCCGCGACCTTCCAAACGAACATCTTCCCAGCCCGATTTTTTATGTATCAAGACTGTAACCATCGAAGATGACCATCGGCTACGGGATGACACGGATCCTTGCGGCATTTCGCGGGTCGACGCCGACGATTTGATGCGCCATCGACAGCGGGACGCCGGTGCCGGGCCGGCGCTGCACCCTCACACGTTGCGCATCCAATCCGCCGTATTGGCGAACGACGCCGCCAGCCGGCGCTGCAACTCGACGTCGAGCTCGCATTCCACCATCGCCTGTGTCATCGCGCTCATCCACTGGTCGCGCTCGGCGATGCCGATGCGGTAGGGCATGTGTCGCGCGCGCAGGCGCGGATGGCCGAAGCGCTCGACGAAGTGGTCCGGGCCGCCCAACCAGCCGCACAGGAACCAGAACAGCTTGTCCCGCGAGCCGTCCAGCGTCGTCGGATGGATGGCGCGCAGCTGCGCGAAGCGCGGCTCCAGGTCCATCAGGTCGTAGAAGCGGTCGACGAGGCGCCGCACCGCGTCCTCGCCGCCGACCCAGTCGAACGGCGTGGCGGGGGCCGCGGAGCCGGCGCCTCCGGTCGGGGTGTCTTGGGGTTCGGACATGCGGGAAGACGGCGCGAACGCGCCCGAGGGAAGGAGGAGGACTGGGGATGCGAAAGGGGAGCGGCGACGGATGGGAAACGCGCACCCGACCGGCCGCGGGTGGCCTCAGGGCCGCGCGGCGCCCTGCTCCAGCAGCTTGGTCGCCAGGCCGCGGATCGACTGAGCAGCGTCGCAGCCGGGATAGTGTTCCAGCAGCAGTTGCCGCTTGAGCACGGCCTGCCGGACCATCGGATCGTTCTTCACCTCGCCCAGCAACTCCAGCTTGAAGGCCTGCCCGGGCGACGGCTCGATGAAGCGCTGCAGCACCTGCTGCAGTTGGCCGCAGATCAGTTTGCCCTCGCCGGGCCGGTTGGCCTGGTTGAGGATCAGGTACACCTCGCGGCGCTCCTGCTGCGTCGCCAGCACCTTGATGGTGGCGTAGGCGTCAGTCAGCGACGTCGGCTCGGGCGTCGCGACGACGAGCACGTCATGCGCCATCGACACCGCGAACAGCACCACGTCCGAGATCCCGGCGCCGGTGTCCAGCAGCACGTAGTCGAATCGCGGGCGCACCACCTCGAGGATGTGCAGCAGCTTGTCCCGCACGTCCGGCGTCAGGCGCGAGTACTCCACCATGCCCGACCCCGCCAGCAGCACGTGGAAGCCGCCCGGCGCCGGCAGGATCGCCTGCTCCAGCGTGCAGCGCTCGGTGAAGACATCGTGCAGCGTCAGCTTGGGGTGCAGGTTCAGCACCACGTCGAGGTTGGCCAGGCCCAGGTCGGCATCCAGCACCAGCACGCGCTCGCCGCGCGCGGCCAGGGCCGCCGCCAGATTGGCGGTCACGAACGTCTTGCCCACGCCGCCCTTGCCGCTCGTGACGGCCAAGGTGCGCGCGCCTGCGCGGGCTTTCGATGCAGCAGGAGCTGTTGTCATGCTCATTCACTATCCTGTTGCGTTACTGCGAACAACAAGCCTTTTTCCTCGGCGCTGACCAGCGAGTCGACATGACTCTCCAGGCAGGCGCGATTGCGGCCCTCGGCCTTGGCACGATAAAGCTGACGATCGGCCCGCTCCGTCCAGATCAGGGTGGACGACCGCACCCACTGGGGCGCGAACGCCCCGCCGATGCTGATCGTGCAAGTCAGCGGCGGCTGGCCATTGCCAACGCTGACGGCCAGTTCCTGCACCCGCTGACGGATGCGTTCCGCGACGGTCACGCCCACCGACGTGGGGCAGTTGGGCAGGATGATGGCGAACTCCTCGCCACCGATCCGCGCCACCGTGTCCATCGGCCGCACCGTCTGCCCGATCGACTGGGCGACCGCGCGGATCACCTGGTCGCCGGCGGCATGACCGTGCGTGTCGTTGACCGCCTTGAAGTGGTCGATGTCCAGCACCAGCAGCAGCGCCGGCTCGCCGGACCGCGCGACGCGATCGACCTCGCGGGCCAGCGCCATTTCGAAGCTGCGGCGGTTGACCAGCCCGGTCAACGCATCCTTGCTGGAGAGGTCGCACAGCGCGTCCAGGATCCCCTGCAGCCAGGCCTCCGAGTACGGCTCCGCGTCGGGCAGCATCGCCCCGGCCTGCTGCAGCAGCTGCAGGGCCAGGTCCAGGCGCAAGCGATGCGCGGCAATGAGACTTTGCGGATGTTCCAAGGCGACGAACTCAATTTCCGGCGCAGTCTAGCTTGCTTACCCCTCGAATGAGGTCGCATAAAAGGCGGGGTTCCCCCACCTCTTTCACACATCAAATGCGCGTCTAGCGCTGAAACTAGCTATTGCCGACAATGGCGACCACCCGGTGCTCCGGCATCTCACCTTCGAAGAACTCCAATAGCCCATGCGCCCAGGTCAACCGGCCCCCCTCCCGGCCTCGTCGCCCGTCGAGGCGATCGATCACGAGTTCAGCTTCAGCCGGGCCGACTTCGATCGGGTGCGGCAATTGATCTACCAGCACGCCGGCATCTCGCTGCACGACGGCAAGCATGCGATGGTCTACAGCCGCCTGTCGCGCCGGCTGCGCGACACCGGCCACAAGAGCTTCGCCAGCTACCTGCAATGGCTGGAAGGCGTGACCGGGCCGCAAGGGGACCAGGAGTGGCAGGAATTCGTCAACTGCCTGACGACCAACCTGACCTCGTTCTTCCGCGAGGAACACCATTTCCACGCCCTCACCGAGGACCTCAAGACGCTGACCGGCAAGCCGCTGCGCATCTGGTGCTGCGCGGCGTCGACCGGCGAGGAGCCCTACTCCATCGCCATGACCTGCCAGGAGGCGCTGGGCTCGGGCGGCGGCGTGCAGATCATCTCCAGCGACATCGACACCAATGTGCTCAACACCGCGCGCCGCGGCGTCTACGCGGGCGAGTCGCGCGGGTTGTCACCGCAGCGTCTGCGCCAATTCTTCCTCAAGGGCACCGGCGCCAACGAGGGCCGCATCCGCGTCAAGCCCGATCTGGCGCGCATGATCGAGTTCCGCCCGTTGAACCTGATGGACGCGACCTGGTCGCTGGGCGAGCCCTTCCACATCGTGTTCTGCCGCAACGTCATGATCTATTTCGACGCCCCCACGCAGCGCAAGGTGCTGGAGCGCATCCACAAGGTGATGCGTCCGGGCGGCCTGCTGTTCGTCGGGCATTCCGAGAACTTCACCGACTCCCGCGATCTGTTCCGGCTGCGCGGCAAGACGATCTACGAGCGCGTCGGCTGAGCGCGCCGCTCGCCAGGCCCGCCGATCCGATCGACCTCTCACAAGCATTCCACACCCCATGACCCTGCCCTCCGCCTCCTCCGCCATGCAGCAAAGCGCGGCGCTGGCCAGCGCCGGCGCGGCGCGCGTGGCCCAGCTCAAGTCGGTGACGCGCAAGACCGGCGAGGCCTCGTTCTTCTTCTACGAGGCGCACTTCAAGAACGCCGCCGTCAAGGTGCTGCCCGGCGAGTACTTCGTCGACAACGACGACCTGCTGGTGATGACCACGCTGGGCTCCTGCATCGCCGCCTGCCTGTGGGATCGCCACGCGCAGATCGGCGGCATGAACCACTTCATGCTGCCCGAGGGCCATGGCGACTCGGGCCGTTACGGCTCGTACGCGATGGAGTTGCTGATCAACGAGATGATGAAGCGCGGCGCCTCCAAGAACCGCATGGAGGCGAAGATCTTCGGCGGCGGGGCCGTCATCTCCGGCATGAACACCATCAACGTCGGCGAGCGCAACACCAACTTCGTCATCGACTTCCTGAAGCTGGAGCGCATCCCCATCGTGTCCAAGGACGTGATGGACGTGTACCCGCGCAAGGTGTGCTTCCTGCCCAAGAGCGGCAAGGCGATGGTCAAGCGCCTGGCCCCGACCAACACCGACGCGCTGGTGCAGCAGGACAAGGCGGCCGCGCAGCGCGCCCAGCCGGTGGCCAGCAGCGGCGGCTCGATCGACCTGTTCTGACCGACGCCTTCGACCGTCGAGAGTCGACCGTCCAGAGCCGACATTCGAGATCCAACATTCAAGATCCGGGACGACCGCAGTACCGAGGAGTAAAGACATATGGCCAAGACCACCGTCGTCGTGGTGGATGACTCGGCGCTCGTGCGCAGCATCCTGACCGAGATCATCAACCGGCAGCCCGACATGCAATGCATCGGCGCCGCCAGCGACCCGCTCGCCGCGCGCGAGATGATCCGCAACCTGAATCCGGACGTGATCACGCTGGACGTCGAGATGCCCAAGATGGACGGGCTCGACTTCCTGCAGCGCCTGATGCGCCTGCGACCGATGCCGGTCGTGATGGTGTCGACGCTGACCGAGCGCGGCGCCGAGGTCACGCTCAAGGCGCTGGAGCTGGGAGCGGTGGACTTCGTCGCCAAGCCCAAGATCGGCGTCGCCGACGGCATCCGCGGGCTGGCGCAGGACATCACCGACAAGATCCGCATCGCGTCCAAGGCGCAGATCCGCCGCCTGCACACGGCCGCTCCGGCCTCCGGGGCGCCGGCCACGGGCGGCGCCACCCCGCCGCTCAAGCCCGCCGCGCCGATCGCGAGCCTGGGCCGCTTGTCGACCGAGAAGATCATCTTCATCGGCGCCTCCACCGGCGGCACCGAGGCGACCAAGGACGTGCTGATCAACCTGCCGGCCGACTGCCCCGCGGTCTGCATCACGCAGCACATGCCGCCGGGCTTCACGCGCAGCTACGCGGCGCGGCTGGACGGCCTGTGCAAGATCCGCGTCAAGGAAGCGCAGGACGGCGAGCGCATCCTGCCCGGCCACGGCTACATCGCACCAGGCGGCATGCACTTCAGCGTGGAGCGCTCCGGCGCCAACTACATCGCCCGCGTGCAGGACGGCGAACCGGTGAACCGGCACAAGCCGTCGGTCGAGGTGCTGTTCAACTCGGCGGCGCGCGTCGTCGGCCAGAACGCGCTGGGCATCATGCTGACCGGCATGGGCGCGGACGGCGCCAAGGCGATGAAGACGATGAAGGACGCCGGCGCCTACAACCTGGTGCAGGACGAGGCGACCTGCGTCGTCTTCGGCATGCCGCGCGAGGCCATCAACGCCGGAGCCGCCGACGAGGTGCTGCCGCTGCAGCAGATCGCCACCCGGCTGATCGAGCGGCTGCGCAGCACGGCGGGCCTGTCGATGAACCGCGTCTGATTGACGGACCGACGCGGCATCGGCGCGTCACCGCGAGGCGGGATACTCCCCGCCGAACACGAAACGGGCGCTGGCGATGCGCCCGTTTCCATGTGCGGTCCCGTTTCCGCCGGTGTCGCTGCCGTTCTCGCTCACGTTTGCGTTCCCGGGACTTGCCGGCACCACCTCGTAGATCGCGATCAGCTCGCGCGCCACCGGCCCGGTCGGCGTCTGGTTGACGATGCGTTCATGGTCGATCACGGTGTTGCCGACGGCCACCCGATGCAGCAGTTCCGCGCGCGGCCTGGACGCCGCGAACCGTGCGGCCATTCGCTCGCGCAGCGCGTCGGCGCCTTCGGCGAGCAGGCGATCGGGATACTCGTAATGGCGAGCGTCCGGCGCGTAGATCGTCAGCAGCGCGTCGACGTCATGGGCGTTGTAGGCGTCGAGCTGCGCCTGGACCAGATCGGTGGGATTCATTGCGTGCGGACCTTCCGTCCGGGATTCGGATGAGAGGACGTGTTGCCGCGAGCGTCGCCCGAGCGCATGTCCGGATCGAGGCTCGCGCCCATCGTCGGACCGATGTTCGACCGTCCCGTCCCCGTGTCCGCGCCAGCACCCATGCCGGCACTCGCATGCGCCCCTGCTCGCGGCGAACTGCCGTCCGCGACGAGGATGCGCCTCGCCACTTGCACCTTCGCCAGGCGCTCGGCCTCGCGATCGGCGACGCGCTTGTCGAGCGCGGCGATCCGCAGCTCGGCGCCGACGTCGCTGAACGCGTGGGCGTTCGAGATCAGCAGCAGCGCGGCCAGCACCGCGACCACCACCACCAGCGCCGGGCCGATGACCGGGAAGCGCGGCCAGGGGGTGCAGGTGTAGCAGGGCAAGGCTTGGGGGATTTCAGGCTCGTTCATGGTCGCTCCTTCGTTTGCCGAGGGGGACAGGGGCCCGACCCAGGAGGGGTGGGCCTTTCCTCGACATGTTGGTCATGCTACGTAGGCAGAAACTGACTCACAAACGCTATATCCTTGCCTCTTTGAGTAGACAACCTACCCAGCAAGGACCCCCGACGATGCGCAGCCCTCGCCTGCCCCTGCAATACCTCGCCGCGTTCCGGGCCGCCGGACTGCACCAGAACCTGCGCGCCGCCTCCGAGGAGCTGAACCTGACGCACAGCGCGGTCAGCCAGCAGATCCGGGCGCTGGAGCTGCAGTTGGGCTTCCCGGTCTTCGACCGCCAGGGGCGGCGGGTCGTGCTGAACGCCGCCGGGCAGGCGCTGCTTCGAAGCGTCGAGCGCGCCTATCAGGAGCTCGACCAGGGCCTGCGCGCCGCGACCGCGGCGCATGGCGTCGAACAGCGCAGCCTGCGCATCACCCTGCTGCCGTCCTTCGCGCAACGATGGCTGCTGCCGCGGCTGGGCCGATGGCACGCCTGTCATCCGGAAGTGACGCTGGAGATCGAGGCTACGCCGCGCCTCGTCGACCTGGAGCGCGAGGGTTTCGATCTGGCGCTTCGCCAGGGGCTGGGCCCGTGGCCCGGCGTGATCAGCGAGCCGCTGTTCGATCTCTCGATGCTGCCGGTGGCCTCGCCCGCGCTGGCGCATCAGCTCATCGGTCAGCCACTGGAAGCGCTGGCGCAGGCGCCGCTGCTGGGGGATCCCGGGCAATGGGAGACCTGGTTCGAGCAGGCCGGGCTGCGCCGGCAGGTGGTGCCGGTGGCGATCTTCAACGACTTCGGCATCCTGCTGCAGGCGGCCGAGCAAGGCATGGGCGTGGGGCTGACGCGCGAGCTGCTGGCGGCGGACGCGCTGCTCGACGGGCGGCTGGTGCGGGTCGCGCCGCGGCAGGCGATGCTCAAGGAGCCGCAGCGGTATCACATCCTCTATCCGCCGGGCTCCAAGGACGAGCCGGCGCTGCGCGCCTTCATCGACTGGCTGCACCAGGAAACGGCGCAGTCGCGCGCGGCACTGGACGGCTCCCTCACCTGCCTGGCCACGGGCAAGGTGAGCGCCGCGGCGGCCAGCCCGCCGGCCTGACACGGACCGGCGCGTCCAGCGTCGATGGCACGGGGGACGCGCACCACGGGCAGGCGATCGCGCCTGCTCGCGCAGTGCTCATTCCGCCTATCCGCGCCGGGTGGCGCCCGCGGCTCGCGCGGCTCAAGACGCCAGGAACAGCTCCTGCAAGTCGCTGAGGAAATCGAAGCCCCGCGGCGTCGCGCGGATCACCGTCGGGTCCGTCTCCAGCAGGCCCTTCGCGCGGCCTTGCTCCAGGGCCTTGGCGATGCTCGACGGCGGCAGGCCGGTGCGCTCGAGGAAGCTCTGCATCGGCACGCCCTCGCGCAGGCGCAGCGCATTCAGCATGAACTCGAAGGGCAGCTCGCCGCGCGCGACCTCGTTCTCGTTGGACACCGCCTGACCCTCGGCCGCCTTGGCCATGAAGGTCGCCGGATCGCGCCAGCGGACCTGGCGCAGCACGCGGTGCGCGAAGGAGAGCTTGGTGTGCGCGCCGGCGCCGATGCCCAGGTAGTCCCCGAACTGCCAGTAGTTGAGGTTGTGGGCGCAGCGGTGGCCGTCGCGCGCATAGGCCGAGACCTCGTAGCGCCCCATGCCCTTCGCGCCGGTGCGGGCGGTGATCAGGTCCAGCATCTCGCTGGCCAGGTCGGGGTCGGGCAGCTTGTCCGGCGGCGCGTTGGCGAAGCGCGTGTTGGGCTCGATCGTCAGGTGATAGACCGACAGATGCGGCGGATCGAAGGCCAGCGCGGTCGCGAGGTCCTGGTCCAGCTCCGCCAACGTCTGCTCCGGCAGCGCGTACATCAGGTCGATGTTGAAGGTGCCGAAGGCGCGGGCCGCCTCCTCGATCGCGGCGCGCGCCTGCGAGCCGCTGTGCACGCGGCCCAGGGCGTGCAGCTTCGCGTCGTCGAAGCTCTGCACGCCGATGGACAGCCGCGTCACGCCCGCCTGCGCGAAGCCGGCGAAGCGGTCGCGCTCGAAGGTGCCGGGGTTGGCCTCCATCGTGATCTCGCAGCCGGGCTCCAGCGGCAGGCGTGCGCGCAGGTCGGAGATCAGCTCGGCGATCTGCTCCGGCGGGAACAGGCTGGGCGTGCCGCCGCCGATGAAGATCGACACGACCGAGCGCCCCCAGATCAGCGGCAGCGCGGCCTCCAGGTCGGCGCGCAACGCGGCCAGGTACTCGCGGGCAGCTTCGACGCTCAGCTCGCGGCCGTCGCGCCATTCATGCGAGTTGAAGTCGCAGTACGGGCACTTGCGCAGACACCACGGCAGATGCACGTACAGGGACAGCGGCGGCAGCGCCGACAGCGTCAGCGTGCCGGGCCGCATCATGCGGATGATGTCAGCCAAGGTGCCAGGCCTCGCGCATCTGACGCAGCAGCTCCTGCGCGGCCAGCGCGCGATGGCTGAGGCGGTTCTTCTCGTCGGCGCCCAGCGCCGCGACGCTCTTCCCGAGCTCGGGAATGAACATCAGCGGGTCGTAGCCGAAACCGCCCTCGCCCTGCGTGGCGGCCAGGATCTCGCCCTGCCAGCGGCCCATCGCGATCAAGGGCTCGGGGTCGTCGGCCGAGCGCACCGCCACCAGCGCGCTGACGAAACGCGCGCGCCGATCGGTCAGGCCGCTCATCTTTTCCAGCAGCACGCGGTTGTTCTCGTCATCGCTCTTCTCGCGCCCGAACAGCGTCGCGTAGCGCGCCGACAGCACGCCCGGCATGCCGCCCAGCGCCTCGACCGCCAGGCCGGAATCGTCCGCCAGCGCCGGCAGGCCGCTGTCGCGGGCCGCGTGGCGGGCCTTGGTCAAGGCGTTCTCGACGAAGGTGTGGAAGGGCTCTTCCGCCTCGGGAATGCCCAGGCTGCCCTGCGTCACGAGTTCCAGCCCGAGCGGCTGGAACAGCGCCTGCAGTTCCTTCAGTTTCTTGGCGTTGTTGGAGGCCAGGACCAACTTCATCGCTTGCTCCGATCGTCTGGATTCATCACGGGTGGACGGTGACATCGACATCGAGGTCGACACCGCCGTCGACATCAAATTCGAAAGCGCCGACGGCCCCTCGCGGGGCCGTCCGGGCGGCGTCTCCGAGGGTCAGAGACCCAGGGCGTGCCGCTGCGCGGCGAGCAGGTCGCGGATGCCCTTCCCGGCCAGGTTCAGCAGCACGTCGACCTCGGCGCGGGTGAAGGCCACGCCCTCGGCGGTCCCCTGCAACTCCACGAAGTGTCCCGCACCTGTCATGACCACGTTCATGTCGGTGTCGCAGGCCGAGTCCTCGACGTATTCGAGGTCCAGCAGCGCCTGGCCGTCCAGGATGCCGACCGAGATCGCCGCGACCGCGTCGCGCAGCGGCGATTCGGTGATCTTGCCCTGCGCCAGCAGCCAGGTCACCGCGTCGTGCGCGGCCACGTAGGCGCCGGTGATGGCCGCGGTGCGGGTGCCGCCGTCGGCCTGGATCACATCGCAGTCGATCTGGATGGAGCGCTCGCCCAGCTTGCTCAGGTCGAAGACGGCGCGCAGCGAGCGCCCGATCAGGCGCTGGATCTCCTGCGTGCGCCCGCTCTGCTTGCCGCGCGCGGCCTCGCGGTCGCTGCGGGTGTGGGTGGCGCGGGGCAGCATGCCGTATTCGGCGGTGACCCACCCCTCGCCGCTGCCACGCTTGTGCGGCGGGACCTTTTCCTCGACGGAGGCGGTGCACAGCACCTTGGTGTCGCCGAACTCGATCAGCACGGCGCCCTCGGCATGGCGGGTGTACTGGCGGGTGATGCGGACCGGACGCAGGGCGTCGGCCGCGCGCCCGGCGGGGCGGCTGGCGATGGCAGTCATGGGAATTCCTTCAGCTGGGTTTCTTGCCGGCGCGGCGGATCGCGTCCTGGATCTCGCGCACGGCGGAATCGATCTCGGCCTCGTCCAGTTGCACGTCCTGCGCGGCGCCGTGGATCGTCGAGGCGAAGCCCTGGTCGTCCAGGTCCTGGGTGGAGATCGAATCGGGGGCTTCGCCCTCGCCTTCCCACTCCACGGCCAGGGCGGTGACGTTGTCGCTGCGCGCGCCGGCCTGGCGCAATGCCTGCTCGACCAGCTCCGGCACCGCGTCGGCGACATTGCGGCTGTCGGACAGGTGACGCAGGATGTCGGCGTCGGAGACGGAGCTCCACAGACCGTCGGAGCACAGCAGCATGCGGTCGCCGTTCTGCAGCAACACCGGGCCGTTGACGTCGATCATCGGCTTGCCGGGGCTGCCCAGGCAGGTGAACAGCACGTGCCGGTTGAAGCGCTCGGCGCCGGTCGCGTGGCGGCCGAGCGCCTCCTGCAGCTCGCTGTAGGAGTGGTCGCGGGTGCGGGCGATCAGCTCGGCGTCACGCAGCAGGTACATGCGCGAATCGCCGCAGTGGGCCCACCACAACTGCCCTTGCTGCATCACGCCCACGACGACCGTCGTGCGCGGCGTGTCGTTCATGCCGCGCTGCGCGGCGTAGGCGATCAGTTGCTGATGGGCGAGCAGCACGGCGGTCTCGAGGAACTGCGCCGGCTGCTTGAGGACCGGCTGCGCGTCGCGCTGGAACAGCGCGGCGACGTTCTGCAGCGCCATGTGCGCGGCGACCTCGCCCTCGGGATGGCCGCCCATGCCGTCGGCAAGCGCGAACAGGCCGGACTCGCGGGTATAGCAATACCCCATGCGGTCCTCGTTCTTCTCGCGGCCGCCACGGCGGCTCACCTGGTAGACCGAGAACTTCACGCCTTCGCCCCGGTCTTCAGGTTCTCCAGCTGCAGCTTGAGGCGCTCGCTGAAGCTGAGCTTGGTGTAGCGGCGCTCGGTCTCCCGGGACAGCTCCTTCTGCAGCGCGAAGACGCTCTGCGGACGGGTCAGCGGGTCCAGCGACATGCACCACTCGGTCACTTCGAGCAGGTTGTCGGAATAGACATTACGCAGCCGCGACAGGGACAGCCCGAGGCGATCCTTCTCCAGGCGCTGCGGCGCGTCGTTGGGCGGGTAGCCCTGCATGCAGGCGTAGATGCAGGCGCCGATCGCGTAGATGTCGGTCCACGGGCCCAGGGAGCCGTCGCGGCGGTACATCTCGGGCGCGGCGAAACCCGGCGTGTACATCGGCCGGATGAAATTGCCTTCCTTCGACAGCACTTCGCGCGCCGCGCCGAAATCGAGCAGCACCGCCTTGTTGTCGTTGGTGATGAAAATATTCGCCGGCTTGATGTCCAGGTGCAGCATCTTGTGCTGATGGACGATGCGCAGGCCTTTGAGAATTTCGTCGAAGAGCGAGCGGATGGTTGATTCGCGGAAGACCTTGTCGCGCTTCAAATCTCGCGCGGTCACGATGAAATCCTGCAGGGTATCGCCCTGCAGGTAATTCATGACCATATAGACGGTCTCGTTTTCGCGCAGGAAATTCAACACCGAGACGACGCTCGGATGGGAAATTTGCGCGAGTGAGCGGCCTTCTTCGAAAAAGCTGCGCAGCCCCAACCGATAGAGGGGCTGTTTTTCGGGCTTCACGCGAGGCGTGAGCTCTCCGGGGGATCGTTCGGCCAACGATGACGGGAGGTATTCTTTCAGCGCCACCAAATGATGGTCGGGGTCTTCGGCCAAATAAACGACGCCGAATCCACCCGCGGCCAACTTCTTGATGATCTGATAGCCCCCCACCACCGTGCCTGCGGGCAAGGGCGCCGGTTTCGGCTTTGACATAATCGCGATTCGATTGCTCTACCGATAGCTGATGCCAGTTTACAGCATGACCGGTTATGCCAGCGCCACGGCACAACCCTCGAACTCCGGCGAAACCCCTAGCTCCGTGGCCGCTCCGGCGGTGACGGTGGAGGCCCGGTCCGTCAATGGCCGTTTTCTCGACCTGAGCTTCCGCATGCCCGACGAGCTGCGCTCGCTCGAGCCCGCACTGCGCGACCTGGTCACCGCGCAGGTCAAGCGCGGCAAGATGGAGTTGCGCATCAACATCCAGCGCGATACCGACAGTTCCTGGCCGAACCCGCAGCCAGACCAGCTCAACCGGCTGTCGCGGCTGGAATCGCAGGTCCAGTCCTGGCTGCCGAAGGCGCAGGGATTGAGCGTGCAGGAGGCCTTGAACTGGTGCAAGACCGGCACCGTCGGCGCGAGCGCCGGGGACGAAACGGTGCTCGAGGCGGCCCGCGCCTGCATCAAGGGATTCCTGGAAGCGCGCGAGCGCGAAGGGGCCAAGCTGGTGACGATGCTCAAGCAGCGCGTCGCCACTTTACGGGACCTCGCCACACAAGCCGAGCCGCTGATTCCGGCGGCCGTGCAGCGCCAGCGCGAGCGTTTCCTGGAACGCTGGCAGGAGGCGCTGAGCGCGACCGGCGCGGCGCAGACGATCTCCGAGCAGACCCTGCAGGAACGCGCCGTCAACGAGGCCGCCGCCTACGCGCTTCGCATCGACGTCGCCGAGGAACTGACGCGGCTGCGCGCGCATCTGGACGAGGTCGAGCGGCTGTTGAAGAAGGGCGGCGAGGTCGGCAAGCGGCTGGACTTCCTGATGCAGGAGCTGCATCGAGAGGCCAACACGCTGGGCTCCAAGGCGGTGGCGCTGGAGCTGACCAACATCTCGGTCGAGATGAAGGTGGCGATCGAGCAGTTGCGGGAGCAGGTGCAGAACCTGGAGTGATCCGCCGCCGCCCCGAGGCCCGGCCGTCGCCCGCGTGAACTAGTTCGCCGGGCGAGTTGGCCGTGCCGACGAGGGCTTCACGACCTCCCCCCTAAAATCACACGATGGAATACCCGGGCAATCTCTTCGTCGTCGCCGCTCCGAGCGGCGCCGGCAAATCCAGCCTCGTCAAGGCGCTGCTGGAGCTGGACGCCAAGCTGAGCGTCTCCGTCTCGCATACCTCGCGCGCGCCGCGCGGCCAGGAACAACACGGTCGCGAGTACCTGTTCATCGCGCCGGACGAGTTCCGGTCGATGGTCGACCGCAGCGAGTTCTTCGAGTGGGCGGAAGTCCACGGCAACCTCTACGGCACGTCGCGCGCGGCCATCGAGGCGCGCATCTCCCACGGTGACGACGTCGTCCTGGAGATCGACTACCAGGGCGCGCTGCAGATCAAGCAGCTGTTCCCGCACGCGGTGCTGATCTTCATCCTGCCGCCGAGCTGGGACGAGCTGAAGCAGCGCCTGATCCGCCGCGGCGACACCGAGGAGGCCGTCATCGCCCAGCGCATGGAGAACGCCCGGCACGAGGTCGCCCAGGCGCGGCACTTCGATTTCGTGGTCATCAACGCCGTGTTCGAGACCGCCCTTTTCGACCTGAAGTCGGTCGTCCAGGCACAACGGCTAAAATACGCGACCCAGCGCCGGAACCGCTCCACCGTCTTCCGCGCGCTCGACCTCATCTAACACCCACCAGGAAACCACCATGGCCCGCATCACTGTCGAAGACTGCATGACCAAGATCCCGAATCGTTTCCAGCTGGTGCTCGCCGCGACCTACCGCGCCCGGATGCTCAGCCAGGGCCACGCGCCCAAGCTGGAGTCGAAGAACAAGCCCGGCGTGACCGCGCTGCGCGAAGTCGCCAATGGCGACGTCGGCATCGAGATGCTGCGCCGCGTGCCCGTCTGACGACCGGCCTCGGCTCGATGGAACGCCCCGCTCGCGGGGCGTTTTTCATTGTCGGCGCCAGAACCCGGCGTCGATGAGCTGCTCGGCGCCGGTGCGTTCATTGATCAGCCAGAACTGCCGCCCGTCTGGGGCGATGCGCGCCACCTCCCCGACGATCCGCCCGGCCGCCACACGCAGGCCACGCGTGTTGAACGGGAACGTCGGCTGCTTCGCCAGCGTCGCGAGCGGCACCGCCTCGCGCGTGTCGCCGGCCAGCCGCATCCGGTTGAGGATAGGCGCGAGGATCTCGTTCGTCGCGTCCGCCGCCGATAGATAGACCACCACCTTCGCCTGCGCGCGGCTCAGCGCGACATTGAGCAGGCGCCGGGCCTCCTCCGTGCGCAGGAAAGGTTGCGTGCCGTCCGCGGGATCGAAGAACACCACCGGCGCCTCGCTGCCCTGCGCGCGGTGCACGGTGCTGACCTTGACGCGTTCGTCGACCCCGGCCGCGAAGAGCCGCTGCCGGATCAACGCCCGCTGCGCGCGGAACGGCGTCAGCACGATCAACTCATGCGGGGCCCAGTCCCCGCTGTCGAGCGCGGCGGCCACCGTGGCCGCGATCGCATCGGCCGATTCGCGCCGCACCGGCCCGCGGTCGGCGGCGGACCAGTGGCCGTCGCGCGTCATGTGCCGCACCTGGACGTGGACCTCCGCGGGGATGTCGTCGATCGCCCGCGCCCGCTCCGCCCGCCAGGCCGGCGACGCCTGCGCATCCGCCGCCACGCGCAGCTTGCCGTCGTAGAACATGTCGCTGACAAGCGCCCCGATCGCCGGCGCCATGCGCGATTGCTCGTCCAGCAACGCCACCGACGGCCCGTCCTTGGGCATCGCCGAGAACGGCGACCGCCCCAGCCACATCCGCGCGCCGCGGTCCTCGCTGCGCAGCACCGGCGACAGCTGCTGCGGATCCCCGGCGAAGAGGCAAGCGAGCCCCAGCGGCATCAGCGCCAGCGCATGCGCCAGGCTGACCTGGCTCGCCTCGTCGAAGACGACGAGGTCGAAGGGCGGCTCGTCATCGGCCGACAGCTCGCGCAGCGTCCTCAGCGTGAAGACCGCGTGCGTCGTCGTCATGGCAGCAAGCCGGCAACGGCGCAGCACCTGGAGCGAGGACGATCGCAGCTCGTCGCGCAGCCGGGACACGCGATCAGACCAGGCCTTCAATCCAGTCGCGTCGCGCGACGACGGCCGCGCTGCTTCCGCCTGCGCCAGGCGCGCGATCAGGTCGCGGTCCAGCGCCGGGATGAGGTGCTCGCGGCCTTCGTAGGCGGCCGCGTCGAAGCGCGCGCCGAGCCGCTGCACCGTGTCTCGCAGGTGCTCGCGGCGGCCCTTGTGCAACGCCTTGTCGACCGCCAGCGTGGCCAGGTCCACGGCGTGATTCGTCGTCGACAGCAACAGCACGCGCGCGGTCGGCCGTCGGTCCAGGTACTCGGCGAGCAGCACGCCCAGCGTCGTCGTCTTGCCGGTGCCGGGCGGCCCCCAGAGAAAGGCGTTGTCCATGCCGACCAGCGCCAGTGCCGCGCGCTGCGCCGGCCGCAGCCACCGGAACGGCGAGCCGTCGAGCCCCGGCGCGTCGTCCCGGGCCCGCGGCCGCGACAGGCCCGGCAGGCACGCGGCGGCGCGCGTCGCCCAGCCGGTGTCCCACCACGCATCGGCGACCGCGTTGAGGAACCGCGGCGGGTAGAGACGGATCAGATGGCCCGCGTCGGGCGGCGGCGCGGTCGCGTTCTGCAGCACCAACTGGTCGTCCTCCACCGCCACCGCGAGCACGCTCGCCCCGCCCTTGGTCGGCGCGCCCCACCACGCCGAGGCGCCGTCGAGCCGGTCGTCCAGCAGCGTCTGCGCGGAGACCTGTCCCGGCCGCTGCCCCTCGGCGAAGACGTAGCCGGGTTCCAGCGTCACGCGCCACAGCGCGCCGTCCTGCTCGGCGCGCAGGACCTTGAAGTCGTAATACTCGGGCGTCGCGGCCAGCTCGGCCTCGATCGCCGCGCGAATGTCGGCGATGGGCATGGGCGCGACGGGAAATGCGGGGATGGCAACGGAGGCGGGACTATAGCGGCGCCTCGCCGCTCACCCATGGGCCTGACGGACAACGCAGCGCTGCTTTAATCGGTCGATGCCTCGACCCGAGGCGTGTCGAATCCGACGCGCCTCGTTCGTCGTCTGAATATCCCTCGTCCACCTCAACAACGGAGCTTGCGCATGCCCACCGAAGAAAAAGTCAAAGGCCCCGCCTCCTACTTCCCCTCCATCGAGAAGAAGTACGGCCAGCCGATCGATCACTGGATGAAAACGCTCAAGGCCGCCGGCCCGATGAAGCACATGGAGCTGGTCAACCTGCTGAAGGCCGACCACGAGATGGGCCACGGGCATGCGAATGCGCTGGTGGCGTACTTCCTGGCGAAGCAATAGGGACTGTGTGGTCGGCGCGTCACCCGCGCGAGGAATCCGACGACATCGAAGGCGGAATCGCGTTCAACACCACGCTTCGTTTGGAGTAGCCCCATGGGCGCCGGTGAGCCGGTGCTCACCGCCAGGGAAGTCGAACGGCCCCTGCTCGCGCTCGGATTCGTCCGCAGGGCTGGCAAGGGAGCGCATCGCTTCTATCGTCATGGGGACGGCCGGACGACGACCGTGCCTTTTCACGCGGGCTGCGACATTCGCCCCACGTTGCTCCACACGATCTGCGCCGACATCGACATGACGATCGACGAGTTCGTCATGCCGAGATCAACCTCAGCCCCCACCCAACAACTCATACGGCCCACCCCGCTCCAACGCTTTCCGATACGCCGGCCGCGCGTGGATGCGCTGGAGGAAGTCCGTGATGCGGGGCTGCCGCGCCACGGCGCCGCCGCGCATGACGGCCGCTTCGAGCGGGAAGCTCATCTGCACGTCCGCCGCCGTGAACTGCGGGCCCGCGAACCATGGGTTCCTGGTCAGTTCCGCTTCCAGGTAGTTCATGTGACTGTCGATCTGCGGCTGCACGAAGGTCGCCTTCGCCTTCGCGGCGATGCCCCGGGCGATCGGCTTGACGAAAAACGGCACCGGCGCGCGCTCGATGCGGTCGAAGACCAGCTTGAGCAGCAGCGGCGGCATCGCCGAGCCTTCGGCGTAATGCATCCAGTAGCGGTAACGCAGCGCGTCCTCCGTGCCCGCCACCGGCTTCAGGCGACCGTCGCCGTAGCGGTCGACCAGGTACTCCAGGATGGCGCCGGACTCGGCGACGACCAGCCGGTCGTCGGTGATCACCGGGGACTTGCCGAGCGGGTGCACGGCACGCAGCTCGGGCGGCGCCAGCATCGTCTTCGGGTCGCGCTGGTAATGCTTGATCTCGTAGGGCAGCCCGAGTTCCTCGAGCAGCCACAGGACCCGTTGCGAGCGGGAGTTGTTGAGGTGGTGGACGGTGATCATCGGCGCAGTCTATGCGCGCCGGCCGGCGCGCACGCGTTGCCCGCCCCACCCATCCGGCGGATGCGGCCCCGGCCCGATCCGGGCACCCTCCTACAATCCGCGCGCCCGCGCCTCCCCCACTGTGGCGCGGACCAACCAGGAGCCCGCATGTCTGCCCCGATCGACTTCTATTTCGACTTCGCCTCGCCCTACGGCTACATCGCCGCGCAGACCATCGACGCGGTCGCCGCCAAGCACGGCCGCAACGTCAACTGGCATGCCATCGTGCTCGACGCCAACTTCCAGTCGCTTGAACGCATCCGCATCCCCAGCAGCGTCATGCGCAGCGACTACATCCGCCGCGACGTGGAACGCCTGGCGGCCTTCATGGACGTGCCGTTCAACACGCCCTCCTCGCTGGGCCTGCACACCGAGATGGCCGCGCGCCTGTTCCACTGGTTCAACGACCGCGACCCCGAGCAGGGCCGCAAGTTCGCCCAGGCCGTCTACCGCGCCTATTTCGTCGACGACCGCAACATCGCGCAGGGCGAAGTCCTGCAGGACCTGTGCGCCACCCAGCACATCAGCCCCGACCAGCTCCAGGCCCTGTCCAACGACAGCGCCACCCGCGCCCGTCTCAAGGCCGAGATCGACCTCGCCGAGGCCCGCGGCGTGTTCGGTTCACCGTTCTTCATCGTCGAAGGCGAGCGCTTCTGGGGCAACGACCGCATGCCGCAGCTGGAGCACTGGCTGGCGCACGGCCCGTATTGACGGCGGACGGATCGACCACGGCTCGTTACTTCTTGTCGGGCGGGTAATGTCCGGCCCAGGGGGTCATCGAGGGAGGGGCGGGAGGCGTTTCAGACGCATCCCCCCTTTTCTGGAGGCCCATCATGCGAGTCATCCGTCCCCTCCTCCTGACCCTGGCGGCCACCGCGCTCATGGCCTCGCTGACCGGTTGCGTCGTCGCGCCGGTCCAGCCCTATGCCTACGGACCGCCGGTCTATGACGCCGGCTACGCCGCCGGACCGCCCGTCGTGGGCTACGTCTGGTTCAACGGCTTCTGGGGCTACGACCGTGGCGTGCGCCGCTGGAACGGCGGCCACTGGGGCCCGCGCCGTTGAGCGCGGCCCGGCGCCGCGCGCCAGACCCGAGGGTCCGCGCCGGCCGCCGGCATCCGGCGGCCGCGCGGCCGACGCTCAGGACGCCTGCTTGAAGGCCATCACGGCCTGGTTGCGCAACGTGCGCAGCAGCGAGAGTTGCTTCTCGTCCAGCACCACGCTGCCCGGCTGCGTCTTGTCCGCGTAGATCATCGCGAACGGCGCACCGCGCAGCGCCATCGGCAGGATCAGGAAGCTGTGCGCCTTGGCCCCGTTGAGGAACCACGGCGGCAGGCGCTCCGCGATCCTGGGCTGCGACGCATCGGCGATCAGCGTGTCCACGCCCTTGGTGCAGACCGCCGTGAACAGGTCGGCCTGCAGGCCCGGCATCACCCGCAGCGGCACCCGGAACAGCGGCACCACCGCCTCGACGCCCTCGCCCAGGCCGAAGCGGCCGGTGAGCGTCTCGGTCTTGGGATCGCGCAGGCAGAAGATCACCCGGCGGAAACCCAGGCCGCGGTACATCGTCTCCAGGATCATGCGCAGGATCTCGTTGAGCTTGAAGCTCTCGACCATCGCGTTGGTGATGTCCTGGATGCCGGCGGCCAGCGTCGCCGCCGCCTGCTCCGGAGGAATCGCGCCCGCGGGCGTCTGGCCGTCGACCAGCGTCGCCTGCAGCTGATGCGGCGACAGCGTGTCCTCCGGCGACGGCGTCAGCGGCGCCAGCAGGCGCTGCGCCGGCGAGCCCTTGGGCAGCTGGATGTCCATCGCCAGCGCCAGTTGCGACAGCCGCTGGCGCGCCTGGTCGGCCGCCGCCTCGAAGGCCTTGGCCTCGACGCCCAGGCCGCGCGCGTAGCGCTGGGCCATCGCCCGCACCTTGGCGTGCGCCTCGGCGGGATCGCTGTTCAGGATGACCTCGGCGACATCGTTGCTCGCGCGCCCCAGCCAGCGCATGCGGTCGGACGAATGCTCGACCAGCCGCGTCGGCGCGTCGCCCTCGGGCCGGCGCATGCTGCGCTGCAGGCTGTCCGGGAAACCCCATTGCCGCGCCACGCCCAGCCCCAGGTCCTCGTAGCTCAGCCCCAGCACCTGCGCCGACGCGCCGCCCTCGCTCACCGGCGGCGCGGCCTGGTCGCCCATGCCGCGCTCCGGCCGCACCAGCCGGCGCACCTGCTGGGCTTCCTCGGGCAGGTAGAACTCGGCCAGCAGGCGGCCCAGCCCCTGGAACATCGTCGTGAGGAAGGACTCCTCGTTCTCGCGCGGCACCAGGCACAACTCGCGCGCCAGCGAGCCGGCCATCAGCGAGCGCAGGAACTCTTCCTTGAGCCGCTGCGCATGGCCCTTGTTCTCCATCCGCTCCAGCAGCACGAGCGACAGCGCCAGGTTGCGGATCCCGCCGAAACCGATCAACGCCACCGCGCGCGACACGGTGCTGATGTGCCCGCCGCCGGCATGGCTGAACTGCACCGTGTTGACCAGCCGCAGCAGCTTGTTGGTCAGCGCCACGTCCTTGAGGATCTCGTTGGAGAGCGTGGTCAGGCTCTCGTTCTCCGACTGCGTCATGCGCTGGATGCGCGCGACGGAATCGGCCATCGCCGGAAAGTCACTGCGGTGGCGCATGCGGCGCAGCAGGAAGTCCAGCGTCGCATTGCCGCCCTCGCCGCCGGCCGGCGCCTCGCTGGCCGGATGCAGCCAGGCGGCCAGCGCGTCGTGGAAGGACTTGGCGTCGGGCCAGCGCTGCGCCGTCTCGCGCGACAGGCCGCGCATCAGCACCGCGCGCAGGGCGTCGTCGCTGTCCGGGCCCAGGTCGGCCGGCGGATCGAGCGTCTGCTCCATGGCGCGCCGCACCGCGCGCCAGGGATCGGCGTCGTAGTTCAGGCGCTGGCCGGAGAGCATCTCGCTCAGCATCACCGCCGCGGCGAAGACGTCCATCACCGGCGCCGCCGGCTCGCTGCGCGCCGCCTCCGGCGAGATGTAGCCCGGCGTGCCGACGATGCGGTCGGGCCTGGCGCCCGGCAGACCGACGGTGCTGACGCGCCCGGCGATGCCGAAGTCCATCACCTTGGGCCGCCCCTGCCCGTCGATCAGGATGTTGGACGGCTTCAGGTCGCGATGCACGACACCGGCCTGGTGCGCGGCGTGCAGCCCGTCCAGGATGCCCAGCATCAGCGTCACCGCGTCGCGCGCCGGCAGCCGGCCGCGCTGGCGCAGCCGCTCGGTGAGCGTGCCGCCGGGCACGTACTCGAAGACCATGTAGGCCTGCCCGGCCTCGATGTCGGCCTCGAAGACCGGCACGATGTTGGGGTGGGTCAGGCGGCTGACCGCGCGGGCCTCGTGCAGCCAGGCGTCGACGCTGGCGCGGTCCGTGCCCTGCGTCAGCACCTTCAGCGCGACCTCGCGGTCCAGCCGGGGATCGTGGGCCAGCCAGACCACCGCCTGCGCGCCCTTTCCCAGGCTGCGCAGCGGCTTGAATCGCCCGACGGCGGGCGGCATCACGGTCATGACCGATCCTTGTCCGGCGCCGGGCCACCCGCGGGCGCCGAGGCGGCCGACGCCGGCGGGGCGGGCATGGCCGGCGAGGTGGACGAGGCCGACTCGGCCCGTTCGCGCAACCGCGACCGCGGCGCCACCGTGGCCGCCACGCCGACCGCCGGATCGGTGACCGCCTCCAGCCCGAGATCACCGCCCTGCAGCGCGCCCAGCGCGTCGTAGACCTCGCGCAAGCCCAGTCCGAGCGCCCGCGCGTAACGCCGCGTCGCCAGCTCGATGGCCGTCTGGCGCTTGCGCTCCGGCACGCCCAGCGCGTCGATCAATTCGTTGGCCAGGCTGCAGGTCAGGCGCAGCACCTCGGTGTCGCCGTCGGCATGGCGCACCGGCGCCTCCTGCGGCTGGCGGCGCATCATGTGCTGCAGCTCGTCGCCCAGGCCCCAGTACTTGGCCACGGCCAGGCCCAGGCTCTCCAGGTCGCAGCCCAGCACGGCGTAGGCGGCGGACTGCTCGGTCATGCCGCGCGGATTGGGGTTGTCCTCGGAGACTTCCGGCGCCACCTGCAGCTGGCGGATCTGCTGGGCGTCGTCCGGGAAGTGGTACTGCACCAGCAGCCGGCCCAGGTTCTGCATCAGCGTGATCAGGTAGACGACCTCGGCGTCGTAGCCGGCCGGCCGCAGCGCCTGCGCGACCTGGCCGGCGCGCTGCACGCGGCGCATCACGCTCTGCATGAAGGCGGCCTGGCCGTCGTTCATCGGACCGGGCCAGGGCTTGATCGCGCGGGCCGCTTCCTCCAGGCCGTTCAGGCCCAGCATCGCGATCGCGCGCTGCAGGTTCAACACCGTGCCGCCGCTGGTCGGTCCCTGCTGGCGCAGCGCGTTGTTGACACGGCGCAGCAGCTCCAGCGACAGCGCCATGTCCTTCAGCGCCATCGCCGCGAGCTGGCTGCCGTGCTGCGCCTCCAGCGACGACGACATCGCCGTCGTCACCAGCCGGCTGGTGGTGCTGGGCAGATGGCCGAAGCGCTGCATCTTGTCCTTCAGCAGCGCGATCGGGCCGCCGTCGTCCTGCTCCGCGGCCTGGCGCCAGCCGTCCAGCGCGCGCCAGAAACTGCGCGCCAGGTGATAGCGCTGGCGCGTCTGCCGGTCGGTGGCGCGATTGACGATCGCGCGCAGCGGCTCGGGGATCGGGTACGGCGTCTCCCAGCCCAGCCGCACCAGCTCGTGGCCCTGCGGCTGCATGCGATGCAGCACAAGTTGCAGGTCGGGTTCGTCCAGCACCGGCTTGCCGGTCAGCAGGCGATGCAGGACCAGGCCGATGCCGACGACGTCTTCCTCCGCGGCCTCGCGGACCACGCGGCGGGTGGCGGCGTTGAAGTCGGCGCTGGCGGGCACGATCTCCTGCGCCACCTCCAGCCCGAGCACGCGCACGTGATTGGAACCGTCGACGACGATGTGCGCCGCCTGGATGTCGCGGTGCGCATGGCCGGCCTCGTGCGCGAAGGCCAGGCCCTCCAGCGCCTGCGCCGCCCACACCGCCGCGTCCAGCGGCAGCGGCGCGCCAGCCTTGGCGATGCGCTCCTCCAGCGTTTCGCCCAGCGCGCGGTCGTAGGCGACGTAAGGCCAGGGATCGATGCGGCCGGACTCGACCACATGCGCCAGATTGGGGTGATGGATACGGGACGCCGCGTCCGCCGTCTTCAGCCAGTGCAGCATCGCCGACTCGCTGTTGGGCTTCTCGCGCGGCATCATCAACAGCATCTCCTGGCCGTGGTGCGTGTCGAACACCAGCCAGAGCATGCTGCGCTGGCTCTTGTGCAGCAGCGCGCGCAGCTCGAAGCGGCCGAATCGCCGCATCGGAGCGGCGGAGGAGTTGTTGATCGTTTCAGACACGAGTGATGAGCAGCACCCAGCTGTGCCAGGGCCACGGACCTTTTGTAGCTTGGATTGGACCGAAAACCCGTTGTCCCCGCCTGAAGAAGTAAGGGCGATTCTCCGCTCAGTTTTGTAACTGCGCCCAGACCTTGTCCAGGCGCTTGACACTGACCGGCTGCGGGGTGCGGAGCTCCTGCGCGAACAGGCTCACCCGCAGCTCCTCCAGCTGCCAGCGGAAATCGTCGATGCGCGCGTCCGGCGTGCCCTTGAGCTCCGCGACCCGGCGCGACCAGCGCTGCTCCAGCGGCCGCAACTCCGCCAGCAGCTTCGCGTCCCGGGCGGCGTCGGCGCGCAGCTTGTCCAGCCGCAGCGTGATGCCCTTGAGGTAACGCGGGAAGTGCTGCAGCTGGCTCCACGGCGTCTGCAGCACGAAGCGCTTGGGCATCAGCCGCTGCAACTGCGCCTGCAGATCGTCGACGACCTCCTTCGAGGCCGAGCGCGTGTCCTTGAGCTTGCGCAGCGCGCCCTGGTACTCGATCAGCACGTTGAAGGCCTGGCGCGCCACTTCCTGCGCGATCAGGTTGAGCCGCGCGCGGCCCTCTTCCAGCCGCGCCTTGAAGCTGAATTCATCGACAGGCAGCGGGTCCGCGAGGAAGGCGCGCTCCAGCGCGACGGCCACGATCTGGTCGCGCAATTCCTCCGCCGTCCCCAGGCTCATGAACGCGACCGCCATCTGCGTCAGGTCGGGGATGTTCTTCTCGAGGTACTTCAGCGGCTCCTTGAGCTGCAGCGCCACCAGCCGGCGCAGGCCGGCGCGGTGCTTGGCGGCGGCGACGTCGGGCTCGTCGAAGACTTCGATCTCGACGTGCCCGCCCTTGTCGATCAGCGCGGGGAAACCGATCAGCGTCTGGTTGCCGCGGCGGATCTCCATCAGCTCGGGCAACTCACCGAAGGTCCAGGCGGTGTAGGCCTTGGCCGCATCGGTCGCGGCCTTGGCCGGCGGCGCCACCGTCGCCTTGACGACGCGCGGCCCCTTGCCGTCGGCGGACGGCGCGGGCTCCGGCGCCGGGGCGGACGCGTCGCCCTGCCCTTGCAGCTTGAGCGCCGCCAGCGCCTGGAACGCCGAGCGCGCCTGGCCGCCCAGTTCCGCCTTCAGCGTCGCCAGGTGGCGGCCCATGCCGAGTTGCCTGCCGTGCTCGTCGACGACGCGGATGTTCATGAACAGGTGGGCCGGTACCTGCTCCAGCTTGAAGTCGTTGCGCTGCACGGCGACCTGCGAGCGCTCCTTCACCGCCTTCAGCAGCACGTCCACCAGCCCACCCTGCGCGAACGGGTGCAACTCGACGAACTCGGCGACGAACTCCGGCAGCGGCGTCAGCCGCGCGCGCGGCTTCTGATGCAGGCTCTTGAGCAGCGCCAGCACCTTGGCCTCCAGCATGCCGGGCACCAGCCAGTCGGTGCGCTCGTCGTTGACCTGGTTGAGCGCGTAGATCGGCACGGTGACGGTCAAGCCGTCGCGGGAGTCGCCGGGCTGATGCAGGTAGGTCGCGACGCAGTCGACGCCGCCCAGGCGGATCGTCTTCGGGAACGCGTTGCTGGTGACGCCGGCGGCCTCGTGCCGCATCAGCTCGTCGCGGCTGAGTTGCAGCAGGCGCGGGTTGGCCTTGCTGGCCTCGCGGAACCACTTCTCCAGCGTCACGCCGGAGTACACGTCCGCCGGCAACTGCTGGTCGTAGAAGGCGTGGATCAGCTCGTCGTCGACCAGCACGTCCTGCCGGCGGGACTTGTGCTCCAGTTCCTCGACCTTGGCGATCTGCTTCTGGTTGTGGGCCAGGAACGGCAGCCGCGTCTCCCAGTCGCCGTTGACCAGGGCCTCGCGGATGAAGATCTCCCGCGCCGCCGCCGCGTCGACGCGGCCGAAGTTCACGCGTTTGTTGTTGTAGAGCACGATGCCGTAGAGCGTCGCCCGCTCCAGCGCGACGACCTCGGCGGCCTTCTTCTCCCAGTGCGGCTCCAGCAACTGGGTCTTGATCAGATGGCCGGCGATGCCGGGCAGCCACTGCGGCTCGATCGCCGCGATGCCGCGCCCGAACAGCCGCGTCGTCTCCACCAGCTCGGCCGCCACGATCCAGCGCCCCGGCTTCTTGCTCAGGTGCGCGCCGGGATGGCGCCAGAACTTGATGCCGCGCGCGCCGAGGTACCAGTCGTCGTCGTCCGACTTCAGGCCGATGTTGCCCAGCAGGCCCGCCAGCATCGACAGGTGGACCTGCTCGTAGGTCGCCGGCGCGCCGTTCAGGCGCCAGCCGTGCTCGGCCACCACGGTGTGAAGCTGCGAGTAGATGTCGCGCCACTCGCGCACGCGGCGCGGATTGACGAAGTTGTCCCGCAGCAGTTGCTCCTGCCGGCGGTTGGAGAGCTTGTGCTCGCCCTCGCCGCCGCGGCTCTCGCCGATCCACTTCCAGAGCTTCAGATAGCCCATGAACTCCGACTTCTCGTCGTCGAACTTCTTGTGCTTCTCGTCGGCCTGCTGCTGCTGGTCCATCGGGCGGTCGCGCACGTCCTGGCCGGTCAACGCGCTGGCGATCACCAGCACCTCGCTGAGCGCGTCGCGCTTGCGCGCCTCCAGGATCATCCGGCCCACGCGTGGATCGAGCGGCAGCCGGGACAGCTCGTCGCCCATCGGGGTCAGCTCGTTGCGTTCGTCGACGGCGCCCAGCTCATTGAGCAACTGGTAGCCGTCGGCGATCGCCTTGCGCGGCGGCGGCTCGATGAACGGGAAGTCCTCGACCTGGCCCAGGTGCAGCGCCTTCATCCGCAGGATCACGCCCGCGAGCGAGCTGCGCAGGATCTCCGGATCGGTGAAGCGCGGCCGGCCGAGGTAGTCCTTCTCGTCGTACAGCCGGATGCAGATGCCGTTGCTGACGCGGCCGCAGCGGCCCGCGCGCTGGTTGGCCGCCGCCTGGCTGATGTTCTCGACCTGCAGCTGCTCGACCTTGTTGCGATAGCTGTAGCGCTTGACCCGGGCCAGGCCCGGATCGATGACGTAGCGGATGCCGGGCACCGTCAGCGAGGTCTCGGCGACATTGGTCGCCAGCACGATGCGCGGCTGGCCGTGCGGCTGGAAGACGCGGTTCTGCTCCTGCTCGGACAGGCGCGCGAACAGCGGCAACACCTCCACGCCGGGCGGATGGTGTTTGCGCAGGGCGTCGGCGGCCTCGCGGATCTCGCGCTCGCCGGGCAGGAAGACCAGCACGTCGCCGCGGCCGTCGCGCCAGAGCTCGTCGACGGCATCGCAGATGGCGTTGTTGACGTCGTACTCGCGCGATTCCTCGAAGGGCCGGTAGCGCTGCTCGACCGGGAACAGCCGACCCGAGACCATGATGGTCGGCGCCGGCCCCTTGGCGGAGGCGAAGTGCCGCGCGAAGCGGTCCGCGTCGATGGTGGCCGACGTGACGATCACCTTCAGGTCGGGCCGGCGCGGCAGGATCTCGCGCAGGTAGCCGAGCAGGAAGTCGATGTTGAGGCTGCGCTCGTGGGCCTCGTCGATGATCAGCGTGTCGTAGGCCTGCAGCAGCGGATCGGTCTGCGTCTCGGCCAGCAGGATGCCGTCCGTCATCAGCTTGACCGAGGCGCCGGCCGAGAGCCGGTCCTGGAAGCGCACCTTGTAGCCGACCACGTCGCCCAGCGGCGACTTGAGCTCCTCGGCGATGCGCTTGGCGACGCTGGACGCCGCGATCCGGCGCGGCTGCGTGTGGCCGATCAGCCCGCCGCCGTTGCCGCGCCCGCGGCCCATGGCCAGCGCGATCTTGGGCAACTGGGTGGTCTTGCCCGACCCGGTCTCGCCGCAGACGATGACGACCTGGTGCTCCTCGATCGCCCGCGTGATCTCGTCGCGGCGGCCGGAGACCGGCAGCAACTCGGGGAACTCGATCGGCGGGATGGGCGTGGCCGGCGCCCGGTCGGCGCGGGGGGGCCGCGGCGGGCGGTCGGCACGCGGCGGACGTTCGGCGCGCGGCGGTCGGTCCGGCCCGGGCGCCCGGTCGGCGCCGGTCGCACGGTCACCCCGGGGCGGACGGTCCGTGCCCGGCGGGCGGTCGCCCCGGGGCGGTCGCGCGGACGGACGGTCGGCGGCGGGCTCGGACGGACGCTCGGCGCGCGGCGGGCGGGGGTCCTTCGGAGTCGGCGGCGATGGCGGCGACGGCGGGGCGGGGGCGTTGGTGTTCTGACTCACGGGGCGCGGATTATCTCGCGCCCCGCGCGGCCGTCCCGGACGTCAGGCCTTCTCGTCCGGCATCTCCACGTAGGTGATGACGTTGAACACGGCGCCCTGCGGATCCTGCAGCGTCGCCATGCGGCCCACCGTCGGCACCTCCATGATCTCCATCAGCACCTTGGCGCCCATCTGCCTGGCCTGCGCCACCGTGTCGTCGACGTTGTCCACGGTCACGTACACGCCCCAGGCGGGCGGCATGCCCTGCTGCGGGCAGGCGGTCAGGCCGCCGACGGCCGTGTCGCCCACCTTCAGCACCTGATAGGGCGGCGCGCCGGGCGGCCCGCCGGGCATGGACTCGACGCTCCATCCAAAGAGCTTGCCGTAGAACTCGGCCGCCTTGGCGGGGTCGCTGGTCAGCAGCTCGGACCAGCTGAAGGCACCGTGTGTCTTGAAGACTTCCATCGCTCGCTCCTGGGGGTGTTGTGGAGGCGCCATGCTCCGCCACCCGCCCGTGCGCCGCAAGTGACCCCGCGCCTGTGTTGAGGGGACAGGCTGTTGCACAATCCGCGCCCATGAGCCTGGTTTTCCCCCATACCTTCGTGCCGTGGTTTCGCGCGGTCGCGCCCTATATCCACGCGTACCGCGGTGAAACTTTCGTCGTCGGAATGACAGGGGAAATGATCGCGGCCGGCAAGCTCAACAGCTTCGTCCAGGATCTGGCGATCATGCATGCGATGGGCATCAAGATCGTGCTGGTCCACGGTTTCCGCCCGCAGGTCAACGAGCAACTCGCCGCCAAGGGCCACCAGCCGCAATACAGCCACGGCATGCGCATCACCGACGGCATCACCCTCGATTGCGCCCAGGAGGCCGCCGGCCAATTGCGCTTTGAAATCGAGGCGGCGTTTTCGCAGGGCCTGCCCAATACGCCGATGGCCAATTCCACGGTGCGCGTGGTGTCAGGCAATTTCCTGACGGCGCGGCCGGTCGGCATCGTCGACGGCGTCGATTTCAAGCACAGCGGCATCGTGCGCCGCGTCGACGCGGCGGCGATCCAGCGCGCCATCGATATCGGCGCGATCGTGCTGATGTCGCCGTTCGGTTTCTCACCCACCGGCGACGCCTTCAATCTCATGATGGAAGACGTCGCAACGGAAACCGCGATCGCGCTGCAGGCCGACAAGCTGCTGTTCATGACGGAAGTCGACGGCGTTCGCGAGAATCCGGACGACCCGGACAGCGCGATCGATACCGAACTCGCGCTGGCCGACGCGAAACGCCTGATCGGGAAACTCCCGCCGCCCACGCAGCCGACCGATGTCGGTTTTTATCTGAAGTACTGCGTGAAGGCGTGCGAATCCGGCGTGGAACGTTCGCACATCCTGCCGTTCTCGGTCGACGGCGCGTTGCTGCAGGAGGTCTATACCCATGACGGCATCGGCACGATGGTGGTCGACGAGAAACTGGAAAGCCTGCGCGAAGCGACCCACGACGATATCGGCAGCCTGATTGCGTTGATCGAACCGTTCGAGCGCGACGGCACGCTGGTCAAGCGCGACCGCAGCGAAATCGAACGCGACATCGAGTCCTATACCGTCATCGAACACGACGGCGTGATATTCGGCTGCGCCGCGCTGCATCCCTATCAGGAAGCGCGCACCGCCGAAATGGCGGCGCTGACGGTGTCCAGCGCGGTCCAGGGCCAGGGCGACGGCGAGCGCATCCTCAAGCGCATCGAGCAACGCGCCAAGGCGATGGGCCTGAGCAGCATCTTCGTGCTGACCACCCGCACCATGCATTGGTTCATCAAACGCGGCTTCCAGCCGGTCGACCCGAACTGGTTGCCCGAGGAACGCAAGCGCAAATACAACTGGGATCGGCGTTCGCAGGTCCTCGTCAAGAAACTGGGTTGAAGCCCGCCGCCCGCGCCATCACCGTGGCGATCGGCGCGATCTTCTTCCCGGGTTCTTTTGTTCCACACACTCCCCCAACACTTTTTTGAGCATCGAGGTTTGATATGGCTCGCACCGTGCAATGCGTTTATCTGAAGAAGGAAGCCGACGGCATGGACTTTCCCGTCTATCCCGGCGAACTGGGCAAGCGCATCTATGAGAACGTGTCCAAGGAAGCCTGGGCCGCGTGGATGAAGCACCAGACCATGCTGGTCAACGAAAACCGCCTGAATCTGGCCGACCAGCGCGCCCGCCAATACCTCGCGCGGCAGATGGAACAGTTCTTCTTCGGCGACGGCGCGGAACAGCCCGCCGGTTATGTTCCGCCGGCGGCCTGATTTCATCCACCCCACGCACAGACGGTCCGTTCAACGGGCCGTTTTTTTTTTTGACTTGTTCGTCCGACTGACCCACGTTTGCCAGTGAAGCCCCTGCCTGGAAGTGGGCGCGATCCGTGATTCGTGTCAATCGCCACCAAATCCGTTGAGGATTGGGCGATACCGGCAATTACCCCCTTGCAAAGAATCTCAAATCCCTGCCTATAATGCTGCAATCCCTTTCGGGGGAGCTGTTTAACCACGCGAGGAATTGCATAAATGGCATCGCTCAAAGACCTCCTGGCCCAGCGGGCCGCCCTCGAACAGCAAATCGCGGAAACCCAGGAGCGCGAGCGCTCCGACGCGATCGCCAAAGTCAAGACGCTGATGCAGGAATACGGCCTGTCGGTGGCGGACCTGTCGACACGCGCCGCCAAGACCGGCGCGACCAAGGCGTCCAAGGTGGCCGCGAAATATCGCAACAAGGCCACCGGCGAAACCTGGAGCGGTCGCGGCCTGCAGCCCAAGTGGCTGAAGGCGGCGATTTCCGGCGGCGCCAAGCTGGAAGACTTCGTCATCTGATCGATATCCGACCGACGACCGGCCCTTTCGCATTCAGCGCGCGCCGTCTGGTGCGTATCGCCTAGCGCGATTCATTCGCTGGCGCCGGCCCCTCCTCGAAAGCCACCCTCGCGGTGGCTTTCTGCATTTCGGCGCGTGCTGATGCAAGTCGGTGCAGCTTGGCGAATGGCGGAGCGCGGCCCCGTCGCGAACTCCCTCATTCCGGGGGGCCTCCCCCGCGCAGCAGGGATAGCGCTGACCGGCCGCGGCCGCGGGCGGCGCTAGCATCCGCCGCCGCCTGCCTCCGCTCACCGCATCCCACCTTGAAATCCGAGTTGTCCGCCCCCGCCGGTTGGGCCCTGCCCAGCCTGCCTCGACGCCTGCTGTCCGCGGCGCTGCCGGGCCTCCTGTTGCTCGCCGCCGTGGCGCTGCTGCTGATCGGCGCGGTCTGGGCGGACTGGCGCCCCGTCGCCTGGTGGCCGCTGCCGGCGTTGGGCCTGGCGCTGATGTGGAGCGCCGGCCCCGTCGTGGCCTTGGCGCTGACCGCCGCCGCGGCACTCGCCGCGTGGCTCGTCGGGCCGACGGCCCTGCCCGGCGCCGTGCTTCTGCAGCTGTGGTTGAACTGGCCGGCGCTGATGCTGCTACGTCGCCTGGGCGTGACGCCGGCGCTGGACCAGCCCTTCATGCTGCGCCGCTTCGCCGTGCCGATGCTGATGGCGTTGCCGCTGGCGGCCGCGGTGCTGCATCAGGTGGGGCTCGTGCTGCTGGGCACGCCCGCCGCCGCGCCGCTCGACATGCTCGCGCGCGACGCGGCGTTGATCGCCAGCAGCGTCGCCGCCGGTCTGCCGCTGAGCGCGCTGCTGCAGCACCCCGCCGGCCTGCGCCTGTACCACTTGCGCGCGCCGGCCACGGCGATGGGCGCGCTGCTGCTGCTCGGCGCCGCGCTGACCTGGGCGCTCGCCTCGCTGGCCGGCGCCCGCCTGCTGCCCGGTGGCTGGTTGATGGCACTGGTGGCCGCGGCGCTGCCGCTGCTGGCGCGCGCCGAATGGCTGCGCAGCCTGGACGAGCGCCGCGAGTGGCGCGCCAAGCTCGACGACGCCGGCCTGGCGCTCGCCCAGTGGATTCCCGGTGAATCGCTGACCTCGTCGCTGGGCTGGCAGACGCGCCTGGGCGCGCCGGATCCCGCCGAGCCGCTGGCCTGGCTGGACCGCGTGCACGCCGTCGACCGCATGACGCTGGAAGAGCGCCTGCCCGCGCTGCTCCACGAGGACGACCAGGACACGCTGCGCCACCCGATCCGGCTCCAGGACGACGACGGCGCCTGGCTGTGGCACGAGCTGCGCTTCCAGGTCGTGCGTCGCGACCCGCGCGGCCGCGCCCGCCGCGTGCTGGCCAGCCTGCAGGACATCCAGTGGCGCCGCACCGCGGAGGAACGCCAGCGCCTGAGCAGCGGGCTGTTCCAGCACCTGCACGAGGGGCTGGCCATCACCGATCTGGAGCACCGGCTGCTCGACGCCAACCCGGCCTACTGGGCGCTGATGGGCGAGCTGCTGGACGCGCCCGCGGGCCTCGTGATCGACGAGGGCGCGCCCGCCGCGCCCGATGCCGGCGAGGCACTGCGCCGCCGCCTGCTCGGCCAGACCGCGCTGCCGATGGACGAGGCGCAGCTGCGCCGTGGCGGCCACGACCCCGAGGCCATCGCCGACACGCTCGCCGACCCGGCCGGCCATTGGCAAGGGCTGGTGAAGGTGCGCGCCGCCGGGGGTCACGCGAAGACCTTGCGGCTGACGGTGTCATCGATCCCGGAACCCGCGGGCCCGCCGCGCTACCGCGTGCTGGCGCTGACCGACCTCACCCAGGAGCTGCAACAGCAGCAGGCGCTGGAGCGGCTGGGGCGCTTCGACGCGCTGACCGGATTGCCCAACGAGCACGAGTTCCAGCGCCGCCTGCAGGCCGCGCTGCAGACCAGCCAACAGATCGGCCCCGGCTTCATGCTGTGTGTGGCGCGCGTGGACCTGGACGGTTTCGCCGCGTTCAATCGCCGCCACGGCGCCATCCGCGCCGACCAGGCACTGCGCGAGCTGGCGCGGCGTCTGGGCACCGCGCTGCGGCAGGCGCCGCAATGGTCGGACGAGGTCGCCCGGCTGGGCGGCGACGAATTCGGCCTGCTGCTGCGCGTGCAGAACGCCGAGGAGGCGCAGCTCGCGCTGGACCGCCTGGTGCAGGTGTTGCGCCGGCCGATCGACCTCGATGGCGAGGGGGACGGCGCGATGGTGGACGTCAGCCTGGACAGCGCGCGCACGGAGCCGATGACGCTCGGCGACGACGACCCCACCGTGCCCGGCGGGCTGATGCCGTTCGCCGAAGACACGCTGGCACCCCGGCTGAGCGCCAGCGTCGGCGCCACGCTGTACCCGCAGGACGGCGGCGAGGCCGAGACGCTGATGCGTCACGCCGCGCACGCGCTGTACCGTGTCAAGCGCAGCGGCCGGGACGGCGTGCAGTTCTTCGACGTCGAGAAACGCCGCCACCGCGAGGCGCAGGCGCAGGCCGTCCTGCGCGTGCAGCAGGCGCTGGATGCCGGCGAGCTGTGCCTGTATTACCAGCCCAAGCTGGACCTGGTCAGCGGCGCGCTGCTGGGCGCGGAAGCGCTGCTGCGCTGGCGCCACCCGCAGCGCGGGCTGCTGGCGCCAGCCACCTTCCTGCCGACGGTGGAGCGCAGCGGCATGGCCGCGCAGCTCGGCCACTGGGTCCTGGAACAGGCCCTGGACCAGCTGCGCCGCTGGCGCGCGGCCGGCCTGGACATCGAGTTGAGCGTCAACATCAGCCCGCGCCATCTGGCCGCACCGGCCTTCGGCCCGCGCCTGGCGGCGCTGCTCGCGCGGCACCCGGACGTGCCGCCGGACCGGCTGGTGCTGGAGCTGCTCGAATCGAGCGCGCTGGACGACGTCGAGCAGGCCAAGCGTCTGCTGGCGGACTGCAAACGGCTCGGGCTGCGGTTGGCGATGGATGACTTCGGCACCGGGTACGCGACGCTGTCGGTGCTCAAGCAACTGCCGCTGGACCAGCTCAAGATCGACCGGTCCTTCGTGCAGACGATGCTGGTCGATCCGCAGGACCGCGCGCTGGTGCAGGGCGTGATCGCGCTGGCCGGCCAATTCGGCTGCGCGCTGGTGGCCGAGGGCGTCGAATCGCCGGCCCACGCGCAGGCGCTGGTGGCGCTCGGCTGCCACGTCGGCCAGGGCAGCGGGCTGTGCGATCCACTGCCGCCGGACGAGCTGCTGGACTGGGCGCGGCGCCGGGGTCCGTCGGGGGCCATCACGTAAACTGCCGCGGTGATCCCGCCCGGCTTTATTCAGGACCTGCTCACCCGCGTCGACATCGTCGAGATCGTGGGCCGCCACGTCGACCTCAAGAAGGCCGGCATCAATCACAAGGGCCTGTGCCCCTTCCACGGCGAGAAGTCGCCCAGCTTCACCGTCAGCCCCTCGCGCCAGACCTATCACTGCTTCGGCTGCGGCCAGCACGGCAACGCCGTCGGCTTCCTGATGGAGCACCTGGGCATCGGCTTCATCGACGCGGTGCGCGACCTGGCCCAGCAGGCCGGCATGCAGGTGCCCGAGGACGAACGCAGCCCGCAGGAGCGCGAGCGCGAGAAGGCGCAGAAGCAGCGCCAGTCGACGCTGACCGAGATCCTGGGCAAGGCCGGCCAGCATTACCGCCAGCAGCTCAAGGGCAATCCGCGCGCGATCGACTACCTCAAGGGTCGCGGCCTGACCGGCCAGATCGCGCTGCAGTTCGGGCTGGGTTTCGCGCCGGACGGCTGGCGCTCGCTGGCCAGCGCCTTCCCGTCCTACGACGATCCGCTGCTGGTCGAGACCGGCCTGGTCATCCTCCAGGACGACCCCGGCAAGAGCGAGGCGGAGCAGCGCCGCTACGACCGTTTCCGCGACCGGATCATGTTCCCGATCCGCAATGTGCAGGGCGAGGTGATCGGCTTCGGTGGCCGCGTGCTGGACAAGGGCGAGCCGAAGTATCTGAACTCACCCGAGACTCCGGTCTTCCACAAGGGTCGCGAGCTCTACGGCCTCTACGAGGCCCGGCCGGCGATGCGGCGGCGCGGTTATGCGCTGGTGGTCGAGGGCTACATGGACGTGGTCGCGCTGGCGCAGCACGACTTCGGCAACGCGGTCGCGACGCTGGGCACGGCCTGCACGGCGGACCATGTGCAGAAGCTGTTCCGCTTCACCGAGTCGGTGGTGTTCAGCTTCGACGGTGACGCCGCCGGACGCCGCGCGGCGGGGCGCGCGCTCGAGGCCGCCCTGCCCCACGCCAACGAGACGCGCACCATCAAGTTCCTGTTCCTGCCCAGCGAGCACGATCCGGACTCGTATGTGCGGGAGCTCGGCGCCGAAGCCTTCGAGCGCTGCGTCGAGAACGCGGTGCCGCTGTCGCGCCAGTTGATGGAGACGGCCGCCGACGGATGCGACCTGGCCACGCCGGAGGGTCGCGCGAAGATGCTGTCCGTGGCCAAGCCGCTGTGGGCGGCGCTGCCGGACGGGCTGCTGAAGCGGCAGTTGCTGGGCGAGCTCGCGCGCCGCGCGCAACTGCCCGATGCCGAACTTCAAGCCTTCTGGGCGAACGCGCAGCCGCCGGCCGCGCCCGGCATGCGCCCTCGCGCCGAGCGCCCCGCCGCGCCGAGGGCGACGCCCCGCCCGGCCGCGGCCGACGGTGCCCCTCACGACGAGCCTTACTTCGACATCCCCGCGTCCGCCTACGGCGACGAGGCCGGCGTCTCGGCGGACGATGTCCACGTGCCGCACGACGCCCACGCGGGCGACGGCGGCGCGCCTGCGCAGCAGGCCGCGCAACAGCCACGCAAGTGGGAGCCTCGTGGCGACTTCAAGGGCAAGGGCAAGGGTGGCAAATGGGGCGGCGGCGACTGGCGCAAACGCGACCAGGATCCGACCATCGGCATGCCCCGCAAGGCCCCGCCGGCGCCGATGGACCATGCGGTGCGCATGCTGCTGCTGCACGGCGATCTCTGGCGCCACATCAGCGAGCAGGACATGCAGTTGCTGCATGAACTCCCCGGAGAGCATGGTCAACTGATCGCCTGGCTCGAACGCTTCCTCGTCGACCACGGCCCCAGTCCCTGGGCGGTGCTGCAGATCGCCCTGCAGGAAGCGGACCGACTGGAGCTGGCCCAGCGGGTCTGCGGCGGCCCGATCACCTCCCCCCCAACCGACGATCATGTGCAGGATGAGTTCCGCCTCGTCATGCGCAAGTTGTGGGTCGGACACTTGAAACAGCAGGCGACTCAGATCGCTCAAAGCAGCCAGCCGGATATGCGCAGATACCAGTCACTTCTGCAGCAAATACGCGATCTGGAAGCGGCCTGAACCTTTCTTTTTGACCGAACACGAAGTTTCGCGGATAATCAAGGGTTTTCGCGCGTCAAGAGTGACGGCAGCGCCAACCGGTCCCGGCCCCCCACTGACCCTGGGTTCATGCAAATAAGTGGCCAACTTCACCGCCTGGGCTGCAACTTCAAACGTTCACGCTAGCCTTCACGCGCAAAGCCTTGAACCCGAGGTGGGGTCTCCCCATTTAGGCCAAGGCCAGAGTTCGAGCCGCCTGGGCTCGTCGCGACACGATGGCTGTCGCTGACGACGCAGGTGGCCGTTTGCATTGCACCCCCGCCCGTATACACGAGCCACGAGCCACCCGAGGAACTGCATGACCGCCAAAAAGACCGCGTCCAAGGCCGCCGCCGCAGAAATCGAAGACATCAAGAAGCCGGCGAAGGCCGCCGCCAAGACCACCAAAACCGCTGCCGCCGCGTCCACCGATGACGTGAAGCCCAAGCGCGGCCGCAAGCCCAAGGCGGAGACCGAGTCCAAGAAGCCTGCCGCCAAGGCGGTGGAAGAGGAAGAGGATTTCGGCGACGTCGAGGCGGAGATCGAGGGCGAAGGCGAGGTCGAGGCGGAAGTCGAGACCGCCGAGGTCGAGGAAGTGGGCGAGGAAAAGCCCAAGGCCAAGCCGCTGCGCATGAAGGTCAGCCGCGCCAAGGAGCGCGCGCTGATGCGCGAGTTCGGGCTGGACGAGACCGCGCTGACCGAAGAGGAAGTCGCCAAGCGCCGCCAGGAGCTCAAGACCCTCATCAAGATGGGCAAGACGCGTGGTTTCCTGACGCATCAGGAAATCAACGATCACCTGCCCGAGAAGCTGATCAACGAGGAAATCCTCGAGGCCATCGTGTCCATGTTGAACGACATGGGCATCGCGGTCTACGAGCAGGCGCCCGACGCCGCCACGCTGCTGATCCAGGGCAGCACCTCGCCGACGGCGACCGAGGAAGAAGCGGAAGAAGCCGCCGAGGCGGCGCTGTCGACCGTGGACTCCGAGTTCGGCCGCACCACCGACCCGGTCCGCATGTACATGCGCGAGATGGGCACCGTCGAGCTGCTGACCCGCGAGGGCGAGATCGAGATCGCCAAGCGCATCGAAGGCGGCCTGCAGGCGATGATGCTGGCCATCAGCGCCTCGCCCACGACGATCGCCGAGATCCTGACCATCGCCGCGAAGATCCGCGCCGGCGAGATGCAGATCTCCGAGTCGGTCGACGGCTTCGTGTCCGATGACGAGGCGGACGACTACGTCGCCGAGGAAGACTTCGACGAGTTCGACGAAGAGGACGACGACGACGGCGCCGGCGGCTCCAAGGCCCTGACCAAGAAGCTGGAAGAGTTGAAGAACGCGGCGCTGGTCAAGCTCGACTCGCTGGCCGTCAACTTCGACAAGATGCGCAAGGCCTTCGAGAAGGACGGCTACAAGTCGGCCAACTACAACAAGGCCCAGTCCGCGATCAGCGCCGAGCTGATGACGATCCGCTTCACCGTCAAGACGATCGAGAAGCTGTGCGACATCCTGCGCTCGCAGGTGGACGACGTGCGCCGCTTCGAGCGCGAGATCCGCAAGATCGTGGTCGACAAGTGCGGCATGCCGCAAGAGCACTTCATCAAGACCTTCCCGCCCAACGTGCTGAACCTGGCATGGGCGGAAAAGGAAGTGGCGTCGGGCAAGTCCTACACCACGGTGATGGCGCGCAACCTGCCCGCCATCCAGGAGCTGCAGCAGAAGCTGATCGACATCCAGGCCAAGGCCGTCGTGCCGCTCGATGACCTCAAGGGCATCAACAAGCGCATGAACGAGGGCGAGAAGGCCTCGCGCGACGCGAAGAAGGAAATGATCGAGGCCAACCTGCGCCTGGTCATCTCGATCGCGAAGAAGTACACCAACCGCGGCCTGCAATTCCTGGACCTGATCCAGGAAGGCAACATCGGCCTGATGAAGGCGGTGGACAAGTTCGAATATCGCCGCGGCTACAAGTTCTCGACCTACGCGACGTGGTGGATCCGTCAGGCCATCACTCGTTCGATCGCGGATCAGGCTCGCACCATCCGTATTCCGGTTCATATGATCGAAACGATCAACAAGATGAACCGGATCTCCCGCCAGCATTTGCAGGAGTTCGGCTTCGAGCCGGATGCTCCGACGCTGGCGGAGAAGATGGAGATGCCGGAGGACAAGATCCGGAAGATCATGAAGATCGCCAAGGAGCCGATCTCCATGGAAACGCCGATCGGCGACGACGACGACAGCCACCTGGGCGACTTCATCGAGGACACCAACAACACCGCGCCGATCGAGGCCGCGATGCAGGCTGGTCTGCGCGAGGTGGTGAAGGACATCCTGGACAGCCTGACCCCGCGCGAGGCCAAGGTGCTGCGCATGCGTTTCGGCATCGAGATGAGCACGGACCACACGCTGGAAGAAGTCGGCAAGCAGTTCGACGTCACCCGCGAGCGCATCCGTCAAATCGAAGCCAAGGCGATCCGCAAGCTGAAGCACCCGAGCCGGTCGGACAAGCTGCGCACGTATCTGGACAATCTTTGATTGACCAGATACGTCCCGCCGCATGGCGGGCGACGGCGCCAGCCGTCACGCGGGTTGCGGCCCGAGCCACAAGCTGCGCACGTCTCTGGACAATCTGCAAGCTCCCCATGGCCTGGTCCCGGGCGCCCTCGCTGGGCATCGGGCTTGCCAGATCAACCGGCCGCGCCTTCGGGCGTCGGCCGGTTTTCTTTTGGGGACGCGAGCGCCGGGGCGGCTGCGCGAGCACCGCCCGGCGGTGTCGCGCCGACATCGACAGGCCCCCGAGGCAAGGGCTTTTCAGCAGCTTCGTCGCAAGGGCGCACGGCTACACTGAGACTTCCATCACAACTCACCCCCTGCCAGGCCGATGACCCAGATCCGCGAGCGCACCGTCCTGTTTGCCGACTTGCGCGGCAGCACGGCGCTGTTCGAGACGCTGGGCAACGCGGAAGCGTCCGGCCTGGTCACGCAGACCGTCGCGCTGCTCAGCCAGGCCGTCGATGACAACCGCGGCGACCTGATCAAGACGCTGGGTGACGGCCTGATGGCCGCCTTCGACAACCCGCGTGACGGCATCAAGTCGGCGATGCGGATGCAGGAGCTGCTGCTGAAATCATCGGTGCGCAGCGAGCGCCTGCGCTACACCCACCTGCAGATCGCGCTAGCGCGCGGCGAAGTGGTCGAGATCCATGGCGACTGCTTCGGTGACGCGGTCAACGTCGCCGCTCGCCTGCTGGACCATGCCGGCGACGGTGAGACCGTGGTGACGGCCGAGGTCGTGCAGGGCCTGACCAGCGCGCAGAAGGCGCGCTTCCGCAGCCTGGACCACATCAGCGTGCGCGGCCGGGCCGAGCCGGTCCACATCTACGTACTGGACCAGGGCCGCGGCGACGCCGCCGCGACGCAGTTCGGCGAAATCGTCCGCAGCGCCGCGCCCGAGGGCATCCGCCTCGTCTGGCAAGACCTGGACCGCGTCTTCGACATCGACCAGATGCCGGTCGTGCTGGGCCGCAGCACGCAAGCGACCTACTGCATCACCGACGTGCGCGTCAGCCGCTCGCACGCCCGCATCGACTGGCAGGGCAGCAGCTTCAGCCTGACCGACCTCAGCTACAACGGGACCTTCGTGCGCTTCGGCGCCGGCGGCCAGACGCTGAGCCTGCGGCGCGGCTCGTGCACGTTGCACGGCGCCGGCGCGATCGGCCTGGGCGGGCCGCCGTCCGAGACGCAGGCGCCGACCGTCCGCTTCGAGGTACTGCACCTGGCCGAGGCCGACCGCTCACCGCTGCTGCTGCAACGCGGCCTGTGAGCGCCCGCCGCTCCACCCACTCCCCTTCCCCCTAGCCCGACCCTTCGCCGGGCGTCCGCCGGATGAGCTTCCTCCCCGAACCCGCCTTCGACCACGGCAGCACGCCCGCCATCGGCGTTCTGCTGTGCAACCTCGGCACGCCCGACGCGCCCACCGCGTCCGCCGTGCGGCGCTACCTCGCGCAGTTCCTGTCCGACCCGCGCGTCATCGAGATCCCCAAGCTCGCCTGGTGGCCGATCCTGCACGGCATCATCCTGCGCACCCGGCCGGCGAAGTCGGCGCAGAAGTACGCCAGCATCTGGACCAAGGAAGGCTCGCCGCTGATGGTCTGGACCGAGCGCCAGGCCAAGCTGCTGCAGGGCCGTCTCGGCGAGCAGGGGCACCGGGTGATCGTCCGCCACGCGATGCGCTACGGCAACCCGTCGATCGCGTCGCAGCTCGATGCACTGCGGGCCGCGGGCGCGACCCGCGTGCTGGTGCTGCCGGCCTATCCGCAGTACTCCGGCGCGACGACCGCCAGCGTCATCGACGAGGTCGCGCGCTGGTCGCTGGCCCACCGCCACGTGCCCGAGTTCCGCTTCGTCAACCGCTACCACGACGACCCGCGCTACATCGAGGCGCTGGCCGACAGCGTGCGCGCCCACTGGAAGAGCGAGGGCCGCGGCGACCTGCTGGTGATGAGCTTCCACGGCATGCCCGCCCGGACGCTGACGCTGGGCGACCCGTACCACTGCGAATGCCTGAAGACGGGACGGCTGCTCGCGGAGGCGCTACGGCTGTCCGAGGCTCAATACAAGGTGACGTTCCAGAGCCGCTTCGGCAAGGCGCGCTGGCTGGAGCCCTACACCGAGCCGACGTTGCGGACGCTGGCCGAGGGCGGATTGAAATCGGTCGACCTGGTCTGTCCTGGCTTCTCGGCCGACTGCATCGAGACGCTGGAAGAGATCGACATGGAGGCGCGCGAGGCCTTCCTGCACGCCGGTGGTCAACGCTTCAGCTACATCCCCTGCCTGAATGACCGGCCGGCCCATATCCGCGCGCTGGCGGCCGTCGCCGAGCAGCACCTGCAAGGCTGGCCGACGACCACGACACCCGATGCGACGGCCCTGGCCCGTCAACGCGAGGCGGCACAGATGAGCGGCGCCTCCCGCTAACCCCCACCACACCACACCCGACACCGGCAGAGACGACATTCGAGCCCTGTCGATGCTGACAGCGAGCGTATCGAGGAGCGGGATGGCCGGGGTCGCCGGCGGAGGGTCCGCGGGCACGCGGAGCGTGCCTCAAGCACTGACTGGCGCCGTCTGTTTGAGTCCGACGAGCCGAAGGTGAGTGGGACGAGTTGGCGCCTCCGCGGGCCCTCCGCCGGCGGCCCCGGCCGTCCCGCTCCGCGCTCGTGCACTCGAGCCCCCTCCCGGCGGGAGGGGGAGGACGATCAGCCCGCCGTCACCGGCACCGCGGCCTTGCGCGCCTGACGCGCGCCCCACCACTTCAGGCCTCGGGGCAGCAGCAGCACGGCCACGACGATGACCAGCAGCCCCGCGGACATCGGGCGCTCGAGGAACACGCCCCAGCTCCCTCCGCCGATGGCGACGCCGTTGCGCAGGTGTGCTTCGGCGAGCGGTCCGAGGATCATGCCGACGACGACTGGCGCGGTCGGGAAGTCGAAGCGCCGCATGACCACGCCCAGCGCACCGATGGCGAGCATCACGTAGAGGTCGAAGGCGCTCTGCCGCATGCCATAGACGCCCACCGTCGCGAAGATCAGGATGCCCGCGTACAACGGCGCGCGCGGAATCTGAAGCAGCTTCACCCACAGGCCGACCATCGGCAGGTTGAGCACCAGCAGCATCACGTTGCCGATGTACAGCGACGCGATCAGCGCCCACACCAGCGTGGAGGAGGTCTGGAACAGCTGCGGCCCGGCCTGGATGCCGTAGTTCTGCAGCGCCGACAGCAGGATGGCCGCCGTCACCGAGGTCGGGATGCCCAGCGTCAGCAGCGGCACCAGCGTGCCGGTGACGGCCGCGTTGTTGGCGGCCTCCGGTCCGGCGACGCCCTCGATGGCGCCGGTCGTGCCGAACTCCTCCTTGTGCTTGGAGAGCTTGCGCTCCGTCGCGTAGCTGAGGAAGGTCGGGATCTCCGTGCCGCCCGCCGGGATCACCCCGAACGGGAAACCCAGCGCCGTGCCTCGCAGCCACGCTGGGACCGAGCGACGCCAGTCACGGCGCGTCATGTGGACGCGACCCATCGTGTTGATCTGCAACTGGCTGCGGCCTTCATACAGCGCCACGTACAGCGTCTCGCCGACGGCGAACAGGCCCACCGCCACCAGCACCGTCTCGATGCCGTCCATGAACTCGGGCACGCCGGCGGTATAGCGGATCTGGCCGGTGATCTGGTCCATGCCCACCAGCCCCATCGCCAGGCCGATGAACAGCGCGGTCAGCCCGCGCAGCGTGCTCTGGCCCAGCACCGCGCTCACCGTCGTGAAGGCGAGCAGCATCAGGCAGAAGTACTCCGGCGGGCCGAGCGTGACGGCGAAGTCCGCCAGCACCGGCGCGAACAGCGTCACCAGCGCGGTGGCCACCGTGCCGGCCACGAAGGAGCCGATCGCCGCCGTCGCCAGCGCCGCGCCGGCGCGGCCGTGGCGGGCCATCTTGAAGCCCTCCAGCGCGGTCACCATGGTGCCGGTCTCGCCGGGGGTGTTGAGCAGGATGGACGTGGTCGAGCCGCCGTACATCGCGCCGTAATAGATGCCCGCGAAGAAGATCATCGACGCGGTCGGATCGACCTGCGCGGTGATCGGCAGCAGCATCGCGACGGTCACCGCGGGGCCCAGGCCCGGCAGCACGCCGATGGCGGTGCCCAACGCGCAGCCGACGAAGGCCCACATCAGGTTCACCGGCGTGCCGGCGGTCGCGAAGCCGCCCATCAAATGGGTCCAGAGATCGGTCATCGCTGCCTCCTCAAATCCAGCCGCCGGCGGTGATCGCCGGCAGGTTCAGCGCGAGCAGCTTGTTGAACAGCCAGAACACCGGCGCGGCGATCAGCACGCCGGTCAATGCGTCCAGCATGATCTGGCGGCCGCCACCATTGGCCTTGCCCTCGGCACGCCGCAGGCCGCGTACCGCCAGCACGAAGCACAGCGTGCACGCCAGCACGAAGCCGATCGTCGTGATCAGCGCCGCGTTGGCCACCACCGCCCCCACGACCCACGCCGCGGACAGCCAGTCCGCCCGCGCCGCGCCGGACGGCGGCTCCATCTGCCGGAAGCCGCCGGTGCGCGCCTCCCACACCAGCCAGGCGCCGCACAACGTCAGCACGGCGGCCACGCCCCAGGGCAACGCGTTCGGGCCCACGCCCGAGTAACCGGCCTCGGCCGGGATCGCCGTGGCGCCCACGGCCATCACGAGGCCGACGACGATCGCGCCGATGCCCACGAAGGTCTGATGAAAGGCGCTCGGCATGGCGGGCGCGACGGAATCGGCGGACGCGACAGCGTCGCCGGAGGCGCCGACGGCGCCCGGGGAGGTCGGGTGGGACATGGCGGCTCCGGGTCTCAGACCATGCCGGACTTGTGCATGATGTCGCGCAGCGAGGCGAACTCGCGCTCGACGAAGTCCTCGAACTCCTTGCCGGCAAGCACCGCGGGCGTCCAGCCGTTCTTGGCCAGCGCCTCGGCCCAGGCCTTGGACTGGGTCGCCTTGACGACCATGTCGATCAACGCCTGGCGCTGCGCCGGCGTGATGCCGGGGGGCGCGTAGACACCGCGCCAGTTGCCGATCTCGACGTTGTAGCCGAGCTCCTTCATCGTCGGGATGTTCAGGCCCGGCAGGCGCTGCGGCGCGGTCACCGCGATCGGGCGCATCTTGCCGCTCTCGATGTAGGGCTGGAACTCGCTGTAGCCGCTGCCGCCGATGCTGACGTTGCCGCCCAGGATCGCCGCCACCGCCTCGCCGCCGCCCCGGAAGGCCACGTAGTTGACCTTGGTCGCGTCGACGCCGACCTCGTGCGCCAACATCGCCGCGGCCACGTGCTCGGTGGAGCCGCGCGAGCCACCGCCCCACTTCACCGACCCCGGGTCCTTCTTGAGCGCGTCCACCACGTCCTTCATCGTCTTGAAGGGCGACTCGGCCGGCAGCACGAAGACGTTGTATTCGCTGGTCAGGCGCGCGATCGGCGTGGCCTGCGTCAGAGTGACCGGCTGCTTGCTGGTGATCAGGCCGCCCAGCATCACGGCGCCCATCACCATCATGGCGTTCGGGTCGCCCTTGCTGGCGTTGACGAACTGCGCCAGGCCGATGGCGCCGGCGGCGCCGCCCTTGTTCTCGAAGGTCACCGCGCTCGCGGCGCCGGCGTCCTGCAGCGCCTTGCCCAGCGCCCGGCCGGTCATGTCCCAGCCGCCGCCCGGGTTGGCGGGCACGAGGATCTTGAGGGCCGCGACAGCGGCACGCGCGTTCAGCGGCAGCGCGCCGAAGGCGCCGAACGCGGCCATGGCGGCCGCCGACTTGAGGAACTGGTCTCGTCTCATGTTGTCTCCTGGTGGTCTCATGACCGGACCGTGGTCTGTTGGCCGGTCTTCGTTGTGGGCGGGATGCTGCACGCGCTCGCTGTCAATCGGCTGTCGGGAAGCTCAGGGTTCACCCGAAGCCCCGCGCCCATCGTGGCTGCCGGACACTGCCGCGATGTTCACCTCACCAGCGATCCCGACGGCGGGCCGGCGATGAAACTGCTCTTCGTCGAGGACAACCAGGCCCTGCAGACCACCGTCGCCCGCTCCTTCGAGCGGCGCGGCATCCACGTGCACGGGTGCGTCGAGGGCCGGCTGGCCCTGGAGCGCTGGCGCGCGCATCCGCCGGACGTGGTCCTGCTGGACCTGTCGCTGCCCGACATGGACGGGCTGGAGCTGCTCTCCGCCGCGCGCGCCGAGCGGCTGGTCACGCCGGTGATCATCCTGACCGCGCGCGGCACCGTCGGCGATCGCATCCTCGGCCTGAACATCGGCGCCGACGACTACCTGCCCAAGCCCTTCGACCTGGACGAGCTGGAGGCCCGCGTGCGCGCCTTGGCGCGGCGCAGCCGGGGCGCGCCCGCGGCGACCGGCGCGACGGCGGACACCGAGGCCTTCTGCGGCCTGCGCGTCGACGCCGACAGCGGCGCCATCTACCACCTGGGCCTGCCGCTGGATTTGCCGCCGCGCGAGGCCGCCCTGCTGCGCGCGCTGCTGGCGCGGCCGGGCCAGGCGGTGGCCAAGGAGCGGCTGACCGACCTGGTCTTCGCCGACACCGTCGACGTGCAGCCGGACGCGGTGGAGGTGGTGGCCTACCGGCTGCGCCGCCGCCTGCCCGCCGACAGCGCGCGCCTGGTGACACTGCGCGGCCTGGGCTACCTGCTGAAGGCGCCGGACTGAGTGACCGCCCCCGCGAAGGACCCCGCCCAGCCGCGCCGCCGGCTGGCCTCGATGCGCAGCCGGCTGCTGCTGGGCATCCTGGTGCCGGTCGGCCTGCTGATCGCCGCCAACGCGCACCGGCTGTACGGCGACGCGCTGCGCGCGATCGACACGGCCTACGACCGCACGCTGCTGGCGTCGGCCAAGTCCATCGGCGAGCAACTGGACGTCACGGGCACGCGCGAAGCGCCGAAGTTGATCAGCGAGGTGCCCTACGCGGCGCTGGAGGCCTTCGAGGCGGACAACCGCAGCCGCATGTTCTACCGCGTCACCGGCTTCCAGGGCGAGTGGGTGTCGGGCTTCGAGGACTTCCCCGCCTGGCGCGGCCGGCTGCCTGATCGCGGCGCCTATGCCGCGCTGGTCGACTTCTACGACGACGTCTATCAGGGCGAGCCGGTCCGGGTCGCCGTGCTGAAGCAGCCGGTGGCCGGGCTGGCCGGCATGGGCGTGGCGACGATCCAGGTGGCCGAGACGCTGGAGCTGCGCGGCACGCTGGCGCGGCAGGTGCTGGTCTCCACGCTGTGGCGGCAGGCCGCGCTGCTGGCGGTGATCGCGATCGTGGTCTGGGGCGTGGTGCTGCTGGCGACGCGCCCGGTGCGCGAGCTCAGCCGCGCGATCGCCGCGCGGGGCGACGACGACATCAGCCCCATCCCGCTGCCGCAGGCGCCCGCCGAGCTGGCGCCGCTGGTCATCGCGATCAACGAGGCCTGGAACCGCCAGGCCGGACTGCTGGCCCACCAGAAGCGCTTCGTGCGCGACGCGTCGCATCAACTGCGCACGCCGCTGGCGGTGCTCAAGGCGCAGGTGCAATCGGCCCGGCGCGGCGACCTGCCCTTGGCGCAGGCCATCGCCGAGATCGGGCAGACGGTGGACGGCGCCACCGAGCTGGCCAACCAGATGCTGGCGCTGGCCAAGGTGGAGCAACTCCGCCAGCAGGGCGATCCGCCGCGCCTGGACCTGGCCGACACGGTGCGCGAAGTGGGCCTGGACCTGGCGCCGCTGATCGCCGATGCGGACCTGGACTTCGACCTGGCCGCCGAGCCGGCGCCGGTGCGCGGCCATGCCTGGGCGCTGCGTGAGCTGGTGCGCAACCTGCTGCACAACGCGCTGCGCCACAGCCCGCGCGGCGGGCGTCTGGACGTCGCCCTGTCCCACCGCGACGGCGCCGTCGAGCTGCGCATCGGCGACAGCGGCCCCGGCATCGCGCAGGCGCTGCGGCCGCGGCTGGGCCAGCCGTTCGCGGCGGGACCCGGCGGCGAGTCCGGCCTGGGGCTGGCGATCTGCCGGGAGATCGTCGCCTCGCTCGGCGGCACGCTGGCGCTGGACAACCGCGAGCGGGATGGGGTCATCCAGGGGCTGGATGCCGTCGTGCGCTTGCCGGCGGCAGCATCGCCGGACGAGCCCGCGACACGGTGATGACGCGGTGCCTGGTGGCGCCTGGGCGCGGCGATCGCGCCACACCCCGCCGACTCGGGCCCCGACCCACCGCATCACCATAGGACAATTCACGCCGATGTCTTCGCACGCTTCCCGCACCTCCCCCGGCCCCGACGGTCCGCGCCTGGACAAGTGGCTCTGGGCCGCGCGGTTCTTCAAGACACGCGCCCTCGCCGTCGAGGAGATCGGCAAGGGCCGCGTGACCGTCAACGGCCAGGCGGCCAAGGCATCGCGGGAAGTCCGCGTCGGCGACATGATCCGGCTGCGCCAGGGCCAGGTGGACCGCGAGGTGCGCGTCGCCGGCCTGAGCAACGTCCGCGGCCCGGCGCCCGAGGCGCAGGCGCTGTACGAGGAAACGGCCGACAGCATCGCCGCCCGCGAGCGCGCCGCCGAGGCCCGCCGCCTCGCCCCCGAACCCGCCAGCACCATCGAACAAGGCCGCCCGACCAAGCAGGACCGCCGCCGCCTGGCCGACTGGGACCGGTGGAGCGCCAGCATCGATTGACGATCGGTGCGCTGTTCGCCGCCGGGCTAGCAGGCCCCCGGCTTGCCCGCGCGGGGATGCGAAAATCTCCCTCTTGAACTTCCGGACATGAGCCCCAGATGCGGCGGATCGCCCGAAGCGAGGCCGCCTTCACCTGGGCGGTCCACCCTCCCCACAGAGAGGCCCGGGCAATCCGCATTGGGGCATTCCAACCATGACGACTGACAACCAACATCCTGATCCGACGCTGGACGAACTGACTGCGCAAGCCGCCGCCGCGGCCGCCGCTTCCGTGCCGCAGTCCCTGGAGGCCAAGCTGGCCGAGACCGAGACCCGCCTGGCCGAGATGTCCGACGCATACCTGCGCGCCAAGGCCGAGGCGGAGAACATCCGCCGCCGCGGCGAGGAAGATGTGTCCAAGGCCCGCAAGTTCGCGGTCGAGGGTTTCGCGGAAGCGATGCTGCCGGTGATGGACAGCCTGAGCGCCGCGATCGCCCGCCCGGATGCCAGCGTGGAGCAGGTGCTGGAAGGCGTGCACGCCACGCTGCGCCAGTTGTCCGCCGCGCTGGAGCGCAACAAGGTGCTGGAGATCAATCCGGCCACCGGCACGAAGTTCGACCCGCATCAGCACCAGGCCATCTCGATGGTCCCGGCCGACCAGGACGCCAACACCGTCGTGACGGTCCTGCAGAAGGGCTTCTCGATCTCCGATCGCGTGCTGCGACCGGCCCTGGTGACCGTTTCGGCGCCCAAGTAAGCCGCCGGACCCTTGAATCCCGGCGAGTTATCCACAGATCAGAAACATCGCGGAACGACGTTCCGGCCGCTCCTCCACCGAGCCCCGCCGTGACGATCCGATCCCACCAGATCCCCAAATTCAGGAGCACCCATCATGGCTAAGAAGAAGATCATCGGCATCGACCTCGGCACGACCAACTCGTGCGTCGCGGTCATGGAAGGCAACACCACCCGCGTCATCGAGAACGCGGAAGGCGCCCGCACCACGCCGTCCATCATCGCGTACCAGGAGGACGGCGAGATCCTGGTCGGCGCCTCGGCCAAGCGCCAGGCGGTGACCAACCCGCGCAACACGCTGTACGCGGTGAAGCGCCTGATCGGCCGCAAGTTCCAGGAGAAGGAAGTCCAGAAGGACATCGACCTGATGCCCTACACCATCGCCGCGGCCGACAACGGCGACGCGTGGGTGGAAGTGCGCGGCAAGAAGATGGCGCCCCCGCAGGTGTCCGCCGAAGTCCTGCGCAAGATGAAGAAGACCGCCGAGGACTACCTCGGCGAGGAAGTGACCGAGGCCGTCATCACCGTCCCGGCCTACTTCAACGACGCCCAGCGTCAGGCGACCAAGGACGCCGGCCGCATCGCCGGCCTGGACGTCAAGCGCATCATCAACGAGCCCACCGCCGCGGCCCTGGCCTTCGGCCTGGACAAGCATGGCGCCGGTGACCGCAAGATCGCGGTGTTCGACCTGGGCGGCGGCACGTTCGACATCTCGATCATCGAGATCGCCGACGTCGACGGCGAGAAGCAGTTCGAAGTGCTGTCGACCAACGGCGACACCTTCCTGGGCGGCGAGGACTTCGACCAGCGCATCATCGACTACATCATCGGCGAGTTCAAAAAGGAACAGGGCGTCGACCTGACCAAGGACGTGCTGGCCCTGCAGCGCCTGAAGGAAGCCGCCGAGAAGGCCAAGATCGAGCTGTCCAACAGCAGCCAGACCGACGTCAACCTGCCGTACATCACGGCCGACGCCACCGGCCCGAAGCATCTGAACATCAAGCTGACCCGCGCCAAGCTGGAGTCGCTGGTGGACGAACTGATCGAACGCACGATGGCCCCCTGCCGCACCGCGATCAAGGACGCCGGCGTGTCGGTCAGCGAGATCGACGACGTGATCCTGGTCGGCGGCATGTCGCGCATGCCCAAGGTGCAGGAGAAGGTCAAGGAGTTCTTCGGCAAGGATCCCCGCAAGGACGTCAACCCCGACGAGGCCGTGGCCGTGGGCGCGGCGATCCAGGGCCAGGTCCTGGGCGGCGAACGCACCGACGTGCTGCTGCTGGACGTCACCCCGCTGTCCCTGGGCATCGAGACCCTGGGCGGCGTGATGACGAAGATGATCAAGAAGAACACGACCATCCCGACCAAGTTCAGCCAGACGTTCTCGACCGCCGAGGACAGCCAGCCCGCGGTGACGATCAAGGTGTACCAGGGCGAACGCGAGATGGCGCAGGCCAACAAGAGCCTGGGCGAGTTCAACCTGGAAGGCATCCCGCCGGCACCGCGCGGCACGCCGCAGATCGAGGTGAGCTTCGACATCGACGCCAACGGCATCCTGCACGTGGGCGCCAAGGACAAGGGCACCGGCAAGGAAAACAAGATCACCATCAAGGCGAACTCCGGCCTGTCCGAGGCCGAGATCGAGAAGATGGTGAAGGACGCCGAGGCCAACGCCGCCGACGACAAGAAGAAGGTCGAGCTGGTGCAGGCCAAGAATCAGGCCGACGGCCTGGTGCACTCGGTGCAGAAGTCGCTGGGCGAGCACGGCGACAAGCTGGACGCCGGCGAGAAGGAAAAGATCGAGGCCGCGATCAAGGACCTGGAAGAAGCCATCAAGGGCGACGACAAGGCCGAGCTCGAAGCCAAGACCGAAGCGCTGATGACCGCCAGCCAGAAGCTGGGCGAGAAGGTGTACGCCGAGTCGCAGGCCGCCGCCGGCGCCGCCGGTGCCGCCGGCGCGGCGGGTGGTCCGGGCGCGGAGGCTCAGCAGCCGGGCGCGTCGCAGGCCTCCTCGAAGCCGGCCGACGACAACGTCGTCGATGCCGAGTTCAAGGAAGTCAAGGACACCAAGTAAGCCACGCGTGCCGGCCTCGTCGTCGGCATCGCGACCGGCAATTGCTGTCCAATGACAGCCGCCGCGCGAGGCCCGCAAGCCTCGCGCGGCGTTTTGGTTTCAAGATTTGAAGGTTTGCCGGCGGGCCATCGCGCCCCGGCCCCGCCCCTCCAGGAAGATCCATGGCAAAGCGTGACTATTACGAAGTCCTGGGCGTCGCCAAGAACGCCAGCGAAGAAGACATCAAGAAGGCGTATCGCAAGCTTGCGATGAAGTACCACCCTGACCGCAATCAGGGCGACGGCGCCAAAGAAGCGGAGGACAAGTTCAAGGAGGCCAAGGAGGCCTACGAGATGTTGTCCGACGGGCAGAAGCGCGCGGCGTACGACCAGTACGGCCACGCGGGCGTGGATCCGAACCAGGGCTTCCGCGGCGGTCCGGGCACGGAGGGCTTCGGCGGCTTCGCCGAGGCCTTCGGCGACATCTTCGGCGACATCTTCGGCCAGCAAGGCGGCGGCGGACGCCGTGCCGGCGGTGGCCAGCAGGTCTACCGCGGCAGCGACCTCAGCTACGCGATGGAGATCTCGCTGGAGGAAGCGGCGCGCGGCAAGGAAACGCAGATCCGCATCCCGTCCTGGGAAGGCTGCGAAACCTGCCACGGCAGCGGCGCCAAGCCCGGCACCAGCGCCAAGAGTTGCGGCTCCTGCGGCGGCACCGGCACGGTCCACATGCGCCAGGGCTTCTTCAGCATCCAGCAGACCTGCCCGCATTGCCACGGCACCGGCAAGATCATTCCGGAGCCCTGCACCACCTGCAACGGCGCCGGCAAGATCAAGAAGACCAAGACGCTGGAAGTCAAGATCCCGGCCGGCATCAACGAAGGCATGCGCATCCGTTCCGCCGGCAACGGCGAGCCGGGCGTCAACGGCGGTCCGTCGGGCGATCTCTACATCGAGATCCGCATCAAGCAGCACGACATCTTCGAGCGCGACGGCGACGATCTGCATTGCACGATGCCGGTGTCCATGACCACGGCGGCACTGGGCGGCAACATCGAGGTGCCGACACTCGGCGGCAAGGCCGAGATCGAGCTGCCCGAGGGCACGCAGCACGGCAAGACCTTCCGCCTGCGCGGCAAGGGCATCAAGGGCGTGCGCTCCAGCTACCCGGGCGACCTCTACTGCCACATCAGCATCGAGACGCCGGTCAAGCTCACCGAGCACCAGCGCAAGCTGCTCAAGGAGCTGGACAAGAGCCTGCGCGACGGCGGCGAGCGGCACTCGCCCAACGCCAAGAGCTGGACCGATCGGGTCAAGGACCTGTTCAAGTAATCGGCCTCACCGCCCGCCGTGCCCGAGGCACCGCGGGCGCGGCGGCCGTGCCGGGGCGCGACCGACGTCCCTGCGCCCTCTTCAAGCGGGTCGGCAACTGCGGCGCGCAAGCCCGCGCCACGACTGCAAAAAACGCCGGCGCCACCCACGCAAACCCGAGGCGTCGCGCCTCGCCGCGAAGCGGACAATCCGCGACGTGGTTGACGACATTCACTTCAGCAGTCGAGGTTTCCGGGAATCGCCGGACCTTCGGATATCTCACACTCCCGCGCGCGCCGCGCGCCATGTCTTGAGCGCCATGCGACGCGAGGCCGCGGAGTCAGGACGATGACCCTCGCCAGCCCGCTCGCGAACACGCAGGCGCTGGTGATCGACAGCAACGCGACCTCCCGCAGCCTGATGACGATGCAGCTCCGCGAGCTCGGCGTCGGGCATGTGCGCCAGGCCACCCGCGTGCGCGACGCCCGCGTGATCCTGGAGACGCAGCCCTACGACATCGTCCTGTGCGACTACTACTTCGACGGCTCCGAGCTGTCCGGCCAGGACCTGCTCGACGAGTTGCGGCGCGAGCAGCTGCTGCCCTACTCCACCGTCTTCGTGATGGTGACCGGCGAGGCCTCGTACGCGAAGGTCGCCGAGGCGGCCGAGGCCGCGCTCGACGCCTACCTGGTCAAGCCCTATACCAGCGCCTCGTTGGCTGACCGACTGGCCAGCGCGCGGCACCGCAAGCAGGAGCTGAAGGCGATCTTCGACGCGATCGACGCGAAGGAATTCGATCGCGCCGCGGATCTCTGCCTGGACCGCTTCCAACAGCGCGCGACCTACTGGCTCTACGCCGCCCGCATCGGCGCCGAACTGCTGCTGCGCCTGGAGCGGCATGCCCAGGCCCGCGAGCTCTACGAAGCCATCATCGCCGCCCGCGCCGTCCCGTGGGCACGCCTGGGCGTGGCCCGGACCGAGGTAGCGAGCGGCAACCTGAGCGCCGCGCGACGCACGCTGGAGACGCTGATCGGCGACATGCCGGACCAGGCGGACAGCTACGACCTGATGGGCCGCGTGCAGATGGAGCAAGGCGAGATCGGCGCGGCCCTGGCGACCTATCGCACCGCGGCGACGCTGACGCCCGGTTGCCTGCTGCGCCTGCAGCATTGCGGCACGCTGGCCTTCTATGCGGGCGAACGGGTCGAGGCGCTGAAGATGCTGGAGCGCGCCCTGTCGCAGGGCCTGCGCTCGAAGCTGTTCGACTGGCACAGCCTGGCCCTCATCGCGCTGATGCGTTTCGACACCAAGGACAGCAAGGGCATGAAGTACGCCGGCGATGCGCTGATGCAAGGCATGGAGCGCGCGCCGCGCGACCAGCGCCTCCGGCGTTTCGACCTGCTGCTGAACGGCCTGCGCTTGCTGATGGAACGCCGGCTGGCGGATGGCTTGCTGCTCGCGCGCACGTTCGCGAAGCAGGTCGATGCCGAGGACTTCGACCTGGAGTCCGCCAGCCTGCTGATCGCGCTGTGGGTCCGGCTGGCGAGGCAGGACATCGAGCTGCCCGAGATGGAGACCCTGGTCTCGCGGCTGGGCATGCGCTTCTGCAGCTCCAAGTCGGCGACCGAGGTGCTGGCCAGCATGGCCGAGGGCCACGAACCGAGCGCGCAATTGCTGCGCGACGCCAACGCCCGCGTCTTCGCCATCTCCGAGACCGCGATGCGCCATGCGATGCGCGGCGACCCGCAGGCCGGGGTGCAACTGCTGCTGGAGCAAGGCACGCAGACGCTGAACGCCAAGCTGATCGACATGGCCGCGCTGGTGCTCAAGCGCTACCGCGAGCGCATGAGCGACCCCGACGCACTGGCGCCGCGCATCGAGGCGCTGCAGCGCCGCTACGTGCGGGCCAGTGGCCAGGGCCTGAAAGCGGCGCGCGACGCAGGCGGCATGGCCTTGCGGGGGTCATCTTCTTCAGGGAAGCTTCAGCCATGAACACTACAAGCGCCGGTTGCCCGCTGGCCTGACCGAACAAGATGCCGTTCTCCGATTCCTCGACCCCGCTGCATCGCGGGGCCTCCGCGTCGCGCCCCGGACGCTCCCCCTTGACCCTGGCCTGGCTGGCCGCCCTCTGGACCGGCGTGCTCGGCAACTGGCCGCTGTGGCAGCGGATGTGGGGCATGCCGGACTACGCCGGCCCGTCCGGCAAGGTCTTCATCGTCGTCTTCGCCGGCATCGTGCTGATGGTGCTGGCGGCGTTCTTCAGCTTGCTGGCCTGGCGCTTCGCGGTCAAGCCGCTGCTGACAGTGATGCTGTTGCTGACCGCGCCGCTGGCGTACTTCATCGGCAGCTACGGGGTGGTGATCGACACCACGATGGTCACCAACGCGCTGCAGACCGACGTGCGCGAGACCCGCGACCTGATGGGCTGGGGCCTGCTGGCGCATGTGGTGGTGATCGCCCTGATCCCGCTGGTGTGGATCTGGCGGCAGCGCGTGGCGGACACCCGCTGGTTCAAGCGACTAGGCTGGAACGTGGCCAGCGTGGCGCTTGCGTTGGCGGTTGGCTTCGGCCTGGCGGCGTCACGCACCGCGGACCTCGCCTCCACGCTGCGCAACAACAAGGTGCTGACCAAGATGGTCAGCCCGATCAACGCGATCTGGGCCAGCGCGGCCCTGGTCGTTGAAAAGCAGAAGAAGCCGAAGGGTCCGCCCGAGGTGGTCGCGGCCGATGCGCGCCTCGCGCCGCGCCCGGCGGGATCCAAGCCGCCGCTGGTGCTGCTGGTGGTGGGCGAGACCGCGCGCTCGGTCAACTTCCAGCTGAACGGCTACGGCCGGCCGACCAACCCCGAGTTGTCCAAGCGCCCGGTGCTGAGCTATCGGGAGGTCGCCTCCTGCGGCACGTCGACGGCGGCGTCGTTGCCGTGCATGTTCTCGCAGCTGGGCCGCGAGGCTTTCGTCGACCACCCGGGCAATCAGGAGACGCTGCTGGACGTGCTGCAGCGCGCCGGCCTGGCGGTGCTGTGGGTCGACAACCAGTCCGGCTGCAAGGGCCTGTGCGACCGCGTGCCGAATGCCCAGGCGATCAATCCGGCCCGACCCGACCACCCCATTCCCGCCGGCCTGTGCCGGGCGGACGGCGAGTGCCTGGACGAGGTGATGCTGCACGACCTGGAAGCACGCATCGCAGGGCTGGATCCGCAACGCGTCGCGCGCGGCGTGGTGCTGGTGCTGCACCAGATGGGCAGTCACGGTCCGGCGTACTACCTCCGCACGCCGGAGGAGCGCAAGCCGTTCCAGCCGGAATGCCGCAGCAGCGCGTTGCAGCAGTGCCCGCTGGAACAGGTCCGCAATGCCTACGACAACACGATCGCGTACACCGATCATGTGCTCGCGCGGGCGATCGACTGGCTGGGGACGCAGGCCCGGCAATTCGACCCGAGCCTGGTCTACGTGTCGGACCACGGCGAGTCGCTGGGGGAGAACAACCTCTTCCTGCACGGCATGCCCTATGCGATCGCGCCGAAGGAGCAGAAGCACGTGCCCATGATCCTGTGGCTGCCGGATGCGACACGACAGGCACAGCACCTGGACGGCGAGTGCCTGGCGCAGCGGCGCGATACGCCGATGTCGCACGACGGGCTGTACCACACGGTGCTGAGCCTGAGCGGCGTGCAGACGAGCGTGTATCGGAAGGACTGGGATTGGGTGGGGGCGTGCCGCAAGGGCTAAGCCCTGCGTATCACGTCCATCGCGGACGCCGTCATGTCTGCCACGCGCGAGAACCGAACCCCGCGATCGACTCCGCGGGCTCGGCCTCAAAACAGCGCCTGCTGCCCAACCATCTTCGACGGCGGGCGGAACTCGCTGAAGTCGAACTCATGGCGCTGGCGGCCCAGTCCTAGGCGCTGCACCGCCTTGCGCATGCGCTGCTGCAGCAGCTCCGCCCAGATGCCCTCGCCGGTGAAACGCGTGCCGAAGCGCGGATCGTTGTCCTTGCCACCGCGCATGTCCCGCAGCCGCGCCATGATGCGCGCCGCCTTGTCGGGTTGATGCTGCTGCAGCCAGTCGTGGAACAGCGGCGCCACCTCCCACGGCAGACGCAGCGGAATGCTGAAGGCCCGCGTCGCGCCGGCTTCGGCAGCGGCCTCCAGGATGCGCTCCAACTCCGGCTCGTTGAGGAACGGGATGATGGGCGACACGCTGACACCGACGGGCACACCCGCCTCGGCCAGCGTCCGGATCGTGCGCAGCCGGCGCTGCGGCGATGCCGCGCGCGGCTCCAGAATGCGCGACAACTCCGGATCCAGCGACGTCACCGACAGGTAGACCGACACCTGATGCCGCCGAGCCATCGGCGCGATCAGGTCCAGGTCGCGCTCGATGCCGCTGGACTTCGTCACCACCGAGAACGGATGGCGCGCCTGCGCCAGCACCTCCACGACCGCGCGGGTGATGCCGAGCTTGCGCTCGATCGGTTGATACGCATCGGTGGCCGTGCCCAGCACCAAGTAGGTCGGCCGGTACGACGGCGACGCGAAGGTCTCGCGCAGACGCTCCGCGGCGTTGACCTTGGCGATGATCTTGGTCTCGAAGTCCAGCCCCGGCGAGAGGTTCAGGTAGCTGTGCGTCGGGCGCGCGAAGCAGTAGATGCAACCATGCTCGCAGCCCCGGTACGGATTGATGGACAGGTCGAAGCCGATGTCCGGCGACTGGTTGCCGCTGACGATCTTCTTCGCGTGCTCCTCGATGATCTGCGTCTTCGGCGCGAGGTGCTCCTCGCTCGCCTCCTGGTCCAGCGATCCCCAGCCATCGTCGTACTGCTCGCGCTCGCGCGAATCGAAGCGATGCGGGATCGCCCAGGCACTGCCGCGCCCCTTCAGGGCGTCGGCCTGGAGGTACAGCGGCGGAGCAGCGATGCGGGTCGGTTTGGCGGGCGGTGGCATACTGTTAATTTAAACAGTATTCCATCAGACCGCCAGTGCCTTCCGGGGAAAGTTCCGCATCGACGGCGGACTGCCGATCGCGCGCGGCCGCGCGCGATCTGGCGCGATCTCAATACTCGTCGCCGCCCGGTCCCACGTAGCCCGGCGCCAGGTTCTCGAACTTGGTGTTCTGCCGCACGAAGGCCAGCTTCACCGTGCCCACCGGGCCGTTACGCTGCTTGGCGATGATGATCTCCGCCACGCCCGGCTCCTTGCACTCGTCCTTGGTGTAGTACTCGTCCCGGTAGATGAACATGATGATGTCCGCGTCCTGCTCGATGGCGCCGGATTCGCGCAGGTCGGACATCATCGGCCGCTTGTCCGGCCGCGTTTCCACCGAGCGGTTCAACTGCGACAGCGCGATCACGGGGCAGCGCAACTCCTTGGCCAGCGCCTTCAGGCCCCGCGAGATTTCGCCGACCACCGTCGCGCGGTTCTCTTCGCTGCCGCCACCGTTGCCGCTCATCAGCTGCAGGTAGTCGATGATGATCAGCCCCAGTTGACCGGAGATGCGCGCCTGGCGCCGCGCCCGCGCGCGCACTTCGCTGGGGGACAGGCCGGGGCTCTCGTCGATGTAGATCGGCGCGTTGCCGAGCTTGTCCACGGCCTCGGCCAGGCGGCTCCATTCGTCGTCCTGCAGGCGGCCGGTGCGCAGGTGGCTCTGGTCGATGCGGCCGATCGAGCCGACCATCCGCAACGCCAGCTGCGCCGCGCCCATTTCCATCGAGTAGATGACGACCGGCAGGCCTTCGTTGATGGCCACCGCCTCGCCGATGTTGATCGCGAACGCGGTCTTGCCCATCGACGGACGCGCGGCCAGGATGATCAGGTCGCCCTTCTGAAGGCCGGCGGTCATGCGGTCCAGGTCATAGAAGCCGGTGCGCACGCCGGTGACGTCCTCGGCGCCCTGCTCCGCCAGCTCGTTGACGCGGTCCATCAGCTCGACCATCAGCCGGTCCATACTGTGGAAGCCCTGGCCACCACGCGCGCCTTCCTCGTTGATGCGGAAGATCTTGCCTTCGGCCTCGTCCAGGATCTCGCTCACCGCGCGGCCCTGCGGGCTCAACGCCGCGGTGGCGATCTCGTCGGAGGCGGACACCAGCTTGCGCAGGATCGCGCGCTCCCGAACGATCTCGCCGTAGCGACGCAGGTTGGCGGCGCTCGGCACGCCTTGCGCCAACGCATTCAGGTAGGCCAGGCCGCCGCATTCCTCGGCCTTGCCCAGCGAGGTCAATTCCTCGAACACCGTCACCACGTCCGCGGGCTTGCCGGCGTTGATCAGCTTGCCGATCGAGGCGTAGATCTGCTTGTGCTCGTAGCGATAGAAGTCGGTGTCGCTGAGCGTATCGGCCGCCTTGTCCCAGGCGGTGTTGTCGATCAGCAACCCGCCGAGCACGCTCTGCTCGGCCTCCACCGAGTTCGGCGGCACGCGCAAGCGGGCCACCTCGTCGTCACGGGAGCCGGAACTGGAAGGCGCGGAGAAGATCGCGGACATGTGGACAAGCCTGTGGGAAAGCGGTGGGAAAGCTCTGGATTGCGCAGGACAACCGGTGCACAACTCCAGGCCCCAGAAAGCCGAAAGCCGACGGCTTTGCAGCTGTCGGCTTTCTTGATGTTGCCCTGATCTTTGCCGGTCGGGTGACCTTCAAGACCTAGGACATGCCCGATGGACGCGCAGAGCGCCCACGGGCTGTGTCGAAATCAATCGACTTCGGCGACGACCTGGACCGTGACGTCCACCACCACATCGGTGTGGGGCGCGACGGAGACGGTGAACTCACCGACGGTCTTCAGCGGGCCGTTGGGCATGCGCACCTGGGCCTTGGCGATCGCGTGGCCGGCCTTCGTCAGCGCTTCCGCGACGTCGGCGTTGGTCACGGAACCGAACAGACGGCCGTCGACGCCAGCCTTCTGGGAAATCTTGACCGACTTGCCGTTCAGTTGCTCGCCCAGAGCCTGGGCGACCGACAGCTTCTCGGCGGCGATCTTTTCCAGTTCGGCGCGCTTGGCTTCGAATTCCTTGATGGCCGATTCCGTGGCGCGGCGCGCTTGACGGGTCGGGATCAGGAAGTTGCGTGCGTAGCCGTCCTTGACCTTGACGACGTCACCCAGGTTGCCGAGGTTGGCCACCTTTTCAAGCAGGATCACTTGCATGGCGTATTCCTCAGACCTTGTGCTGGTCGCTGTAGGGCAGCAGGGCCAGGTAGCGGGCGCGCTTGATGCACACCGACAGCTGACGCTGGAAGAAGGCGCGGGTACCCGTCAGACGGGCCGGCACGATCTTGCCGTTCTCGCCGACGAAGTCGCGCAGCGTGTCGACATCCTTGTAGTCGATGCGCTCGACACCGGCGACGGTGAAGCGGCAGAAACGCTTGCGGCGGAACAGCAGCGATTGTTGGTTGCGCTTGGGCTTGCGGTCCTTCGAGAACCGACCTTTACCACGTGGCGGGGGCATAGTGACCTCTTTCGAATCTATCCAGATAAAACGATGTGCGCGACCTGATCGCCTCGTTCAGGACTCGAGCCCGGTGATGTGAAACACCGTGCCCCTTCCCTGCTTCTGCGCCGACAGGAACCCGGTGAACACCGAGCAGCCCGCCAGGCCCAGAGCCTGTACCCGCCTGACGACATCGCCGATCGCCACCGCCTTGATCTCCAGGGCCACCTTGCGGTGGGCCCCGGCCTCATCGACCTGGGACTCGTGCTTGAGCACCAGGTCCAGGGCCGGAAGTCCGGCGGGGGTGTATCGGATCGCTGTCAGTTCGAGGATCTGCGCTTGCAGGACCAGTCGGTTCATGCGGGCGCCGGATCTTCAGCGGATCGGAAAAACGAGAACTTCAGTTGTCGCGCCTGCCAGCTCAGGCGGACGCTTCTTGGGGAGCCTTGCGGGCTTCCTCGCGCTCGACAGCCTTCATCATCACGGACGGGGCGGTTTCAGCCTTGTCCTTGGCGACGGTCAGGTGGCGCAGCACGGCGTCGTTGAAGCGGAAGCCGGTTTCGAGCTCGACCAGGATTTCCTTGGAGCACTCGATGTTGAGGCACAGGTAATGCGCCTTGGCCAGCTTCTGGATCATGTAGGCCAGTTGACGGCGGCCCCAGTCTTCCACGCGGTGCACCTTGCCACCACCGTTGGTGACCAGGCCCTTGTAGCGCTCCAGCATGGCCGGAACTTGTTCGCTTTGATCCGGATGGATCAGCAGAACGATCTCGTAATGACGCATAGAAACTCCTTGTGGGTTTCGACGACCTCCGGCGGAACCGCCTTCGGCCTGAAAGCCGGGCCCCAGCGTCAATTCCTGGACCCAGCAAGGGAAGCCGAAGATTCTAGTCCATTTATGCGGGTACCGTCCAGCGACGACCCCGCCCGCGGGAGGGAGCGTCCATCGCAGGACGACGGCGCGCCCCGCCCGGCCCGCCCTCAGCCGGGTCGGTGCAGCGCGCGCTGCATCGCCCGGGCGGTCGCCGACGGGGCCGGCGTCAGCCAGCTGACGACGATCAGCGTCACCACGCCGGCGGGGATGCCGAACAGCGCCGCCGCCACCGGCTGGATGCCCCACCACAGCTGCGGCTCGCCGGTGAGCCCGAGCGCCTGACGCAGCCCGGCATGGGCGCTGACCATGTAGTACAGCGTCACGCCCAGCCCCGCCAGCATCGCGGCGGCGCCACCCTGCTTGTTGGCGCGCGGCCAGAAGATCCCGCCCACCAGCACCGGCACGAGGCTGGACCCCGCCAGCGAGAACGCCGCCGACACCAGCAGCAGGATATCCGCCGGCTTCTGCGCCGCCACCGCCGCCGCGGTCAGCGCGGTGGCCAGCAGCAGCGCCTTGGAGATCGTCACCCGCTGCGTCATCGACGCCTTCGGATTCATCACCCGGTAGTAGATGTCGTGGGACAGCGCACTGGAGATCGTCAGCAGCAGCCCGTCCGCCGTCGACAGCGCGGCGGCCAGCGCGCCGGCCGCCACCATCGCCGCCAGCACGTAGGGCAGCCCGGCCAGCTCCGGGGTCATCAGCAGGATCACGTCGCCGCCCAGCCGCAATTCGCCGAGCTGCAGGATGCCATCCTGGTTGATGTCGTGAATGCTCAGCAACCCGGGATCGACGCGCATCCACTGCCGCACCCAACCCGGCAGTTCCGCGATCGGCATGCCGACCAGGTGGTTGAAGACCTCGTACTTCAGCATCACCGCCAACGCGGGCGCGCTCAGGTACAGCAGCGCGATGAAGAACAGCGACCACGCCACCGACGTGCGCGCCTCGGCCACGCTCGGCGTCGTGTAGTACCGCGTCAGGATGTGCGGCAGGCCGGCGGTGCCGACCATCAGCACCAGCACCAGCGCCAGGAAGTTGCGGCGGGACAGCGTGTAGGCCTCCTGCTCGGCCGGCGTGCCGTCCGGGTCTCCGGCGAAGGGTTTGGCATGCGGCGGCATGCCGGCCAGCGGCTCGGTGCGCTGGCGATTCTGGACGACCGCCCGCTGCCAGACCTCACGCGCCTCCGCCTCGGTGCGAGGCAGCGCGGCGCGGACCTTCTCGGCGGCCTGCACCTGTGCCAGCGGCGCGTCCTCGGCCTTCAGCCGCGCGATGACCTGCGACGCGTGTTGGCGCTCCGCGTCCAGCGACTGCGGCAGGCCCGCGAGCATCCGCTCGTAGTCGCGGGCGCGCTGGTCATAGAGCGCCCTCACCTGCAGCTCCTTGGGATCGGTCAGCAGTTGCTGCTCGCGCGCGCTGATCTGGCGCACCTCACTGCCGGCGGTGAACTGGGGCAACGGGAAGCCGGTCTGCTGGACCGACAGCCACATCACCGGCAGCACGTAGGCCACGATCATGATGATGTACTGCGCGACCTGGGTCCACGTCACCGCCCGCATGCCGCCGAGGAACGAGCACACCAGCACCCCGCCGAGCCCGACGAACAGGCCGATCTCGAAGGTCAGGCCCGTGAGCCGCGTGGTGATCAGGCCGATCGCGTAGATCTGCGCGACCAGATAGATGAAGGACACCAGCACCGCCGCCGCCGCGCCCATCACGCGCAGGCCGCGGCTCTCGAAGCGGGCGCCGAGGAAGTCCGGCACGGTGAAACCCGCGAAGCGGCGCAGGTAAGGCGCCAGCAGCAGCGCCACCAGGCAGAAGCCGCCGGTCCAGCCCAGCACGAAGGCCAGGCCCCCGTAGCCCGCCAGATAAAGACTGCCCGCCATGCCGAGGAAACTCGCGGCGCTCATCCAGTCCGCGCCCGCGGCCATGCCGTTGTAGAACGCGGGGACGCGGCGGCCGGCGACGTAATACTCGACCGGGTCGGTGGTGCGGCTGAACACGCCGATGCCGGCGTACACCAGCACCGTCAGCAGCAGGAACGAGAACCCCAGCCACTGCTTGGGCATGCCCAGACGCTCAAGCAGGCCCAGCACCAGCACCAGCAGCACGAAACCCAGCGTGTAGGCGGCGTAGATGCGATTCAGGCGACGGCGGAAGGCGGCGTCAGGCAGCGGCGGGCGGGACATGGGGCGAATCATCGTCGCGGCCGAGGAGCCGCGCATCCCCATCTACCCCGGGAGCGGGATCTCTTCCGGAGCCTCATGCCATGAGACCGCCCACCTACGTCCCTCAGCGCGTTGGCCGAGAACACCAGACGGGCGAAATCCCCGACCCGAACGAAAAAGCACCCCATCGGTCGGACTGGCGTCCAGCCGATGGGGTGCAGTTCACAGGTCCGCCGTGTCGAAGCCGCGATCGAAATCGCGATCGAACGATTTCAGCGCTTGGCCGCCAGTCGTTGCCAGGTTTCGATGACCGAGTCCGGATTCAGCGACAGGGAGACGATGCCTTCGGCCGCCAGCCAGTCCGCGAAGTCCGGATGGTCGCTGGGGCCCTGACCGCAGATGCCGATGTACTTGCCGGTGGCGCGGCAGGCCGCGATGGCACGGGAGATCAACGCCTTCACCGCCGGATCGCGTTCATCGAAGTCGCCCGACAGCAGTTCCAGCCCGGAGTCCCGGTCCAGGCCCAGCGTCAGCTGCGTCAGGTCGTTGGAGCCGATGGACATGCCGTCGAAGTGCTCCAGGAACTGCTCGGCCAGAATGGCGTTGCTCGGCACCTCGCACATCATGATCACGCGCAGGCCGTCCTGGCCGCCCGCGGCGGCACGCTTCAGGCCGCGTTCGGCCAGCATGGCCACGACCTTCTCCGCCTGCTTCACCGTGCGCACGAAGGGCACCATGATCTCGACGTTGGTCAGGCCCATGTCGTGACGCACGCGCTTGAGCGCCTCGCACTCCATCGCGAACGCGTCCTGGAACTCGCCGCTGATGTAGCGCGACGCGCCGCGGAAGCCCAGCATCGGGTTCTCTTCGTCCGGCTCGTAGCGCGAGCCGCCGATCAGCTTGCGGTACTCGTTGCTCTTGAAGTCGGACAGACGCACGATCACCGGCTGCGGCCAGAACGCGGCGGCGATCGTCGCGATGCCCTCGGCCAGCTTGTCGACGTAGAACGCGCGCGGCGAGGCATGGCCGCGGGCCACCGACTCGACCGCCTTCTTCAGGTCGGAATCGACATTCGGGTAGTCCAGGATCGCCTTCGGGTGGACCCCGATGTTGTTGTTGATGATGAATTCCAGCCGCGCCAGGCCGACGCCGCTGTTGGGCATCTGCGAGAAGTTGAACGCCAGTTGGGGATTGCCCACGTTCATCATGATCTTCACCGCGCTGTAGGGCATCTCGCCGCGGTGGACTTCGCTGACCTCGGTCTCGAGCAGGCCGTCGTAGATGTAGCCGGTGTCGCCCTCGGAGCAGGCCACCGTCACCAGTTGGCCGTCCTTGAGCTTGTCGGTCGCGTCACCGCAGCCGACCACCGCCGGGATGCCCAGCTCGCGCGCGATGATGGCCGCGTGGCAGGTGCGGCCGCCACGGTTGGTGACGATGGCGCTGGCGCGCTTCATCACCGGCTCCCAGTTCGGGTCGGTCATGTCGGTGACCAGCACGTCGCCGGGCTGGACGCGTTCCATCTCGGCGACGCTGTCGACCAGGCGGACCGGACCGGTGCCGATCTTCTGGCCGATCGCGCGGCCCTCGACCACCACGGTGCCCTGGCCCTTGAGCTTGAAGCGCTGCTCGACCTGGCCCTCGGCCTGGCTCTTCACCGTCTCGGGACGCGCCTGCAGGATGTAGAGCTGGCCGTCGTTGCCGTCCTTGCCCCACTCGATGTCCATCGGGCGGCCGTAATGCTGCTCGATGATCACGGCGTACCTGGCCAGTTGCACGACGTCCTCGTCGGTCAGCGAGTAGCGGTTGCGCTGCTCGACCTCGACGTCCACCGTCTTCACCAGCTTGCCGCTGGCAGCCTTCTCCTCGGGCGTGGAGAAGGTCATCTGGATCAGCTTGGAGCCCAGGTTGCGGCGGATCAACGCGAACTTGCCGCGCTGCAGCGCCGGCTTGTGGACGTAGAACTCGTCCGGGTTGACAGCGCCCTGCACCACCGTCTCGCCCAGGCCGTAGCTGGAGGTGATGAAGACGACGTCCTTGAAGCCGGACTCGGTGTCGATGGTGAACATCACGCCGGCCGCGCCCAGGTCGGAGCGCACCATGCGCTGCACGCCCGCCGACAGCGCCACGTCGCTGTGCGCGAAGCCCTTGTGGACGCGATAGCTGATGGCCCGGTCGTTGTAGAGCGACGCGAACACTTCCTTCATCTTGTGCAGCACGTCCTCGATGCCGACGACGTTCAGGAAGGTCTCCTGCTGACCGGCGAACGAGGCGTCGGGCAGGTCTTCCGCGGTCGCGGACGAGCGCACCGCGAAGGACGCGTGCGGGTTGTCCGCGGTCAGGGCCGCGAAATCGGCACGGATCGCGGCTTCCAGGTCGGCCGGGAACGGCTGGGCCTCGAGCCAGCCGCGGATTTCCTTGCCGGCCTCGGCCAGCGCGCGCACGTCGTCGGTGTTCAGGTCGGCCAGGCGCCGCTGGATGCGGGCATCCAGGCCTTCGTGCTTCAGGAACTCGCGGAACGCGTGGGCGGTGGTGGCGAAGCCGCCGGGCACACGCACGCCGGTTTCGGCCAGTTGGGAAATCATTTCGCCGAGCGAGGCGTTCTTGCCGCCCACCGACTCGACGTCGGTCATCCTCAGTTTCTCGAAGGGTACGACCAGGGCGGTCGCCTCGAAGCGAGCATCAGACATGGGAAAACTCCGTGATGTTGAAAAACCGGGGCTCCCCGCGCGTGCCCGCGGCAGCCGACCTCGGCGGCGGCAAGGCGGGCGGGCATGACGGCGCGCAAGACAGGTCTTGTCGATTCTTGTGGGCGTCGCGGCGAGGCGTTCATGCGGTCGGGGGGCGTGTTGCGGGCGATTCTAGTGGCACGCCGATCTATGATGTAAGCCCTCGTTCGGGGCCCGTCGGCGGCCATTCTTCGTCGATGGCGGAGGGTCTGGCAGGCGGCGTTCCCGACCTCGACAAGGCAGCCCAATGACCCAGCACACCGTGTTCTTCGTCTCGGACGGCACCGGCATCACCGCCGAAACCTTCGGTAACTCCATCCTGGCCCAGTTCTCGGTGAAGGCACGCCACGTGCGCCGCCCCTTCGTCGACAACGGCGAGAAGGCCAGGCAACTGGTCCGCGAGATCAACGAGACCGGCGAGCGCGAAGGCCAGCGCCCCATCGTCTTCGCGACGCTGGTCAACCGCGAGGTGCTGAACGTGGTGCGTCAGGACTGCGAAGGCCTGGTGCTGGACATGTTCGGCACCTTCATCGCGCCGCTGGAGGACGAGTTCCGGATCAAGTCCAATCATCGCGTGGGGCGTTTCTCCGATGTCGCCAAGAGCCAGGAGTACCACGACCGGATCGAGGCGATCAACTTCTCGCTCGCGCACGACGACGGGCAGTCGGCGAAGAACCTGGATTCGGCCGACGTGATCCTGGTCGGCGTGAGCCGCTGCGGCAAGACGCCCACCTCGCTGTACCTGGCGATGCAGCACGGCATCAAGGCGGCCAACTATCCGCTGATCCCCGAGGACTTCGACCGCGGCCATCTCCCCTCGCTGCTGGTGCCGCACCGGAAGAAGTGCTTCGGCCTGACCATCGATCCGGAGCGCCTGGCGCAGGTCCGCAACGAACGGCGGCCGGGCAGCAAGTACGCCGACCTCATGAACTGCCATTACGAGGTGCGCGAGGGCGAGACGATGATGAAGAAGGCCGGCATCTCGTGGCTGTCGTCGACGCACAAGTCGATCGAGGAGATCGCCACGACGATTCTTCGTGACATCCGCCCCGACCGGCTGATGTACTGAACGCGCGGTCCCCGATCAATGCCGGCTTCCGCGCTGGCCCTGGTGATCGCGGCCGCGCTGATCCACGCGTTGTGGAACTTCGCCGCGAAGAAGGCCCGGGGCAATCATCATTTCGCCTGCATGACCGCGGTGGGCGTCACGCTGCTGTGGCTGCCGGTGGTGTTCGTCGTCGGCTTCGACGAACTGCCGGGCTGGGGCTGGCAGGCGTGGGTGGCGACGCTGGCCAGCGCGATCGTGCACCTCGCCTACTTCAACGCGCTGCTGGCGGGCTACCGGGCGGCCGACATGACCGTGGTCTATCCGGTCGCGCGGGGCAGCGGGCCGCTGCTGTCGTCGCTGGTGGCGGTGGTGCTGCTGGACGAGCACCTGGGCTTGGGCGGCGCGCTGGGACTGGCGGGGGTGGTCGGCGGCATCCTGCTGATGGCGGCGGGGCCGATGTTCTTCGCCAGGGGCGCGGGCACCGATGCCGAGCTGCATCGCAAGCGCAAGCTCGGCATCGCCTGGGGCGCGCTCACGGGCGCGACGATCGCGGCCTACAGCGTCATCGACGGCTACGCGGTGAAGGTGCTGGCGCTGTCGCCGATCATCTACGACTACTTCTGCAACCTGCTGCGCGTGCCGGTCAGCCTGCCCGCGGTGCTGCGCGATCGGGCTGGTTTCCTGCCGGCGCTGCGCCAGCAGTGGAAGCATGCGGTGGTTGTCGCGGTCGGGGCGCCGACGGCCTACATCCTGGTGCTGTATGCAATGAAGCTGGCGCCGCTGTCGCGCGTCGCGCCGGCGCGGGAGCTGTCGATGCTGTTCGCCGCGTTGATCGGCGGCCAGTTGCTGGGCGAAGGCGAACGCGGCTGGCGCATCGCCGGCGCGACGTTGATCGCACTGGGCGTCGCGGCGCTGGCGATGGCCCGCTGAGCACGACGTCGGGCCAGGCGCACGGCGCGGCCAGCCCGAGCGCGACGCCGGTCCAAGTGCTCCGTGCGACTCGCCCGAGCAGGACGTCGGTCCAAGTACACCGTGCGACTCACCCGAGCGAGACGTCGGCCTAAGCGCGCCATGCGACTCGCCCGAGTGGGGCGTCGGCCCAAGCGCGCCAAGCGACTCGCCCGAGCGGGGCGTCGGCCCAAATGCACCGTGCGACTCGTCCGAGCGGGGCGTCAGAAGGGTGTCGATCTAGGCGCAGAGCGCAGCCGTAGCGGCGCTACGGCGAGCATCTGCAACGACGAGCGCCGCCCTTCTGACGTCACGAGCGGGCGAGTCGCCGCCGTGCGGATTCGTAGAGGCAGATCGAGGCTGCGCTCGCCACGTTCAGCGATTCCTCGCCGCCCGGCTGCGGGATGCCGATGCGCAGCGCGCAGCGCTGCATCAGCGTGTCGGAGACGCCCTGCCCCTCATGCCCCATCACCCAGGCGCAGGGGCTGGGCAACTCGGCTTGATGCAGCATCGCGTCCGAGTGGGAGCTGGTCGCCAGCAGCGGCACCTGCAGTGCGTCGAGGTCCTCGACGCTCAATCCCTCGACCAGCTTCAACCCGAAATGCGCGCCCATGCCGGCGCGCAGCACCTTCGGCGACCACAGCGCCGCCGTGCCCTTCAGCGCCAGCACCTGCCGGAAACCCAGCGCCCCGGCGCTGCGCAGGATCGTTCCGACGTTGCCCGCATCCTGCAGCCGGTCCAGCACCACCGTGTCAGCCCGCGCGTCGATGCGCGGCTGCGCCGGCAGCGCCAGCTCGAAACCGATCTGCGCCGGCGACTCCAGTCCCGACACCGTCTTGAACAGCGCCGGCGACACCACCAGCACCTTGGGAGCCGCATCCGCGATCGCGTGCAGCGCCGCGTCCTCGGCCGCGACGTCCGTGATCAACGCCAGCGCGGGCGTCACGCCGCGCTGCACGGCGGCGCGCGCGAGGTGGTCGCCCTCCAGCCAGACGCCGCCCAGCTTGCGGTAGCCGCCGCCGTCCTGCGCCAGCTTGCGCAGCCGTTGCAGATGGGGGTTGTCTCGGGAGGTGATCGCTTGCCAGCTCATGCGCTCGTCATTCCATTCCGACGCGGAGTTCCGTCAGGTCCAGCGACCGCACCGGCGCGAAGCTCTGCCGGTGCCAGACCGTCGCGCCATGCACGCGCAGCGCTTCCATGTGCTCGCGCGTGCCGTAGCCCTTGTGGCTGTCGAAGCCGTATTGCGGATGCTGCTCGTGCATCCGCAGGCAGAAGCGATCCCGATGCACCTTGGCCAGGATCGAGGCCGCGGAGATCGCCGGCACCAACGCGTCGCCCTTGACGATCGCCTCGGCCGGGATGCGCAGCACCGGCAGCCGGTTGCCGTCGACCTGCACGCGCGACGGCTTCAGGCGCAGGCCCTCGACCGCGCGGCGCATCGCCAGCATCGTCGCCTGCAGGATGTTGAAGCGATCGATCTCCTCGACGCTGGCCTCGGCCACGCAGAAGCACAACGCCTTGGCGCGGATCTCGTCATAGAGCCGCTCGCGTTTCTTCTCGCTCAGCACCTTGGAGTCGTTCAGCCCCTTGATCGGATTCAGATCGTCGAGGATCACCGCCGCGGCGACCACCGGTCCCGCCAGCGGTCCCCGGCCCGCTTCGTCGACGCCGCAGAGCAACCCCTCGCGCGCCCACTCCAGGCCGAGTTGCTCGGGCGGATCAGCCGGCAAGGATTTTCGCGATCGCATCGCCCGCCCTTCGCGCGGTGTTGCAGCGCAGCTGTTGGTGGATCTCCTGGAAGCGGTCGTGCAGGCGCGCGCGGCGCGGCGCGTCGTCCAGCCAGGCCAGGCCTTCGCGCGCGATCTTCTCGCCGGTGCAGTCGTCCTGCAAGCACTCGGGCACCAGCGTCTCGCGCGCGAGCACGTTGGGCAGGCCCACCCACGGCAGCAGCGCCTTGCCCTTCATCCGCCACGCATTGAACCAGTGCAGCTTGTAGGCGATCACCATCGGGCGCTTCAGCAGCGCGGCTTCCAGCGTCGCGGTGCCGCTGGCGACCAGCGTCAGGTCGCAGGCGGCCAGCGCGTCCTGCGCGCGGCCGTCCAGCAGCGTCAGCGGCAGGTCGGGCCCGTGCTGGGCGACCAGCGCCTCCACCATGGCCCGCAGGCCGGGCGCCACGGGAATGACGAAACTCAGCTCGGGACGCGCCTTCCGCATGCGCTGCGCGGCGTCCAGCAACGCCGGACCGATGTAGGTCAGCTCGCTGCGGCGGCTGCCGGGCAGCAGCGCGACCAGCGTGGCGCGTTCGTCGATGCCGAGCTCGCGTCGCGCGTCCTCGCGCGGCGGCTCGAACGGGATCTGATCGGCCAGCGGATGCCCGACGTAGGTCGAGGCGATGCCGGCCTTGGCCAGGATCTCGGGCTCGAACGGGAACAGGCACAACACGTGATCGGCGCTGCGCCGGATCTTGTCGACGCGCTCGGCACGCCAGGCCCAGATCGACGGGCAGACGAAGTGGACCGTCTTGATGCCGGACTCGCGCAGGCGCTGTTCGAGGCCGAAGTTGAAATCGGGCGCGTCGACGCCAACGAACACCGACGGCCGCTCCGCGATCAGCCGGTCGCCGAGCTGTCGGCGGATGGCCAGCAGTTCGCGGATGTGCTTGATCGCGTCCCAGTAGCCGAAGATCGAGAGCTTGTGGCTGGGCCACCAGGCGTCGAACCCCTGCGCCTGCATGCGCGGGCCGCCGATGCCGGCCGAGGTGAGCGCCGGCCAACGGGCCTTCAGCCCCTGCAGCAGCAGACTGGCCAGCAAGTCCCCGGAGGCCTCGCCGGCCACCAGGCCCAGTCGAGGATCCGTGGTGGTCATGTCAGGCGCTCACCGCACCAGGCCGCGCTTGGCGCTCGCCAGGAAGTCCAGCATCAGCTGCACGTCCGCCATGGACTCGGCGTCCTGGCCCTGCTTGAGCGCCTCGATCTGCTGCACCGATTGCTCCAGCGTCGCACCGTCGCGGAACAGCAGCTTGTGGATCTGCCGGATCACCGCGATGCGGTCGTTGCTGAACCCGCGCCGACGCAGGCCGGTCAGGTTGACCGCGCGCACCGTCAACGGATTGCCGTCGACGGTCATGTACGGCGCGACGTCCTGCGCGACATGGCCCTGGAAACCGATCATCGCGTGCGCGCCGACATGCACGAACTGATGCACGCCGGTCAGGCCGCCGATCGTCGCCCAGTCGCCGACATGCACGTGCCCGGCCAGCGTCACGTTGTTGGCCAGCACGCAGTGGTCGCCGACCACCACGTCATGCGCCAGATGGACGTAGGCCATGATCCAGTTGTCGGAGCCGACGCGCGTGACGCCCTGCTCCTTGAACGTGCCGGTGTTGAAGGTGCAGAACTCGCGGATCGTGTTGCGGTCGCCGATGACCAGCTCGGTCACCTCGCCGCCATGGCTCATGTCCTGCGGCATCGCGCCGATGGACGCGAACTGGAAGATCTGGTTGTCGCGGCCGATCGTCGTCCTGCCCTCGACCACCGTGTGCGGGCCGATGCGGGTCCCCGCGCCGATGCGGACCTCGGGGCCGATCACCGCGTAGGGACCGACGATGACGGTGTCGTCGAGCTGCGCCTTCGGGTCGACGATGGCGGTGAGATGGATCTGGGCCATGTGCCTGCGAGCGTCGGTCAGCAGTCCAGCTTGCGCATCGTGCACATCAGGCCGGCCTCGGCGACGATGTCGCTGCCGACGAACGCCTTGGCGCCGAACTTGTAGATGCCGGCCTTGGCGCGGTCCAGCGTGACTTCGAGGATGAGCTGGTCGCCCGGCTCGACCGGACGCTTGAAGCGCGCGTTGTCGATGCCGGCGAAGTAGACGACGTGGTTCTCGTCCAGCGTGAAGTTGTAGCTCTCCACCGCCAGCAGCGTGGCGGCCTGCGCCAGCGCTTCCAGGATCAGCACGCCCGGCATCACCGGGCGATGCGGGAAGTGGCCCTGGAAGAACGGCTCGTTGATGCTGACGTTCTTGATGGCGCGGATGCGCACGCCCTTTTCCACCTCGAGGACGCGGTCCACCAGCAGGATCGGGTAGCGATGCGGCAGCTTCTCGAGGATGCCGTGGATGTCGATGCTCGTCTCGTTCATGTCGTCTTCTTTTCCAAGGCACGCACGCGTTGGCGCAGGTCATAGAGCCCGCGCAGCGTCGCTGCCGTCTTTTGCCACGATGCGGCGTCCTCGAAGGGCCACATGCCGGCATAGGCGCCGGGCTTGTCGATGCTGTTGCTGATGTTGGCCGTGGGGCCGATCTGCACGCCGTCGGTGATCTTGATGTGGCCGTTGATGCGGGCCGCGCCGGCGACGATGCAATGGGCACCGATCTCCGCGCTGCCCGCGATCGCCACCGCGCCGGCGATCGCCGTGCCGCGACCGATCTTCACGTTGTGGGCGATCTGGACCAGATTGTCGATGATGACGCCGCCGGCGATCACCGTGTCGCCCAGCGCGCCGCGGTCGACGCAAGTGTTGGCGCCGATCTCGACGCCGTCACCGATGCGCACCGCGCCGAGCTGCTCGATCTTGACCCACTGCACGCCGGCCTCGCCCTTGGTCGGCGCGAAGCCGAAGCCGTCGGCGCCGATCACCACGCCGCTGTGCAGCAGGCCGTCCTCGCCGATCACGCAGTCATGGCCGAACACCACGTGCGGCGCCAGCCGCGTGCGGGCGCCGACGCGGGCATCCTGCTCGACGATCGAGTGCGCGCCGATGCGCACGCCGTCGCCCAGCACCACGCCGGACTCGATCACCGCATGCGGGCCGACCTCGACCTCGCGACCGATCGTCACGTCGGCGGCGACGGTCGCGGTCGGGTGGATGGCGGGCGCGACGCGCGGCTTGCGCATGTTCGCGGCCCACCACTGGGTCAGGCGGGCGAAGTAGAGATACGGATCCGGCGCGACGATGCAGCACGCCGTCGTGCCGCCCCCTCGACGCGCCGCGGCGGCCTCGGCCAGCTTGGGCGAGACGATCACGCAGGCGGCGCCGGTGGTCGTCAACTGCGCTTCGTACTTCGGGTTGGACAGGAAGGAGATCGCGTCCACGCCGGCGTCCTCCAGCGGCGCGATCGCGCGGATCGCCACGTCGGAGGCACCAACAAGATCGCCGCCCAAGGCGGCGATCAGTTCCGAGACCAGAACCTGCTTCACGGTCACTTCTGGGCGTTGAGCGCGTCGATCACCTTCTTGGTGATGTCCACGCGCGGGCTGGCATGAATCGCGTCCTGAACGATCAGATCGTACTTCTCTTGCTCGAAGATCTGCTTGATGACCTTGTTGGCCTTCTCGACCAGGGCCGTCGTTTCCTCGCTCTTGCGCTGGGCGACGTCCTCGTTGAACTCGCGGCGCTTGCGCTGCAGGTCGCGGTCCTGCTCGATCAGCTCGCGCTGGCGGCGCGAGCGCTCGGCATCGGTCAACGCGGGACCGTCCTTGTCCAGCTTCTCGGCGGCGCCGCGCAGCTTGGTCTCCTGGTCCAGCAGCGCCTTCTCGCGCCGGCTGAACTCCGCCTGCAGCTTGGACTCGGCGGCCTTGGCCAGGTTGGTCTCGCGCAGGATCCGCTCGCTGTTGACGTAGCCGATCTTGACTTCCTGGGCTTGCGCGCCCAGCGACGCCGTCGCCGTCAGGAGGACAGCGGCGACGACCTGCGACAGCTTGCTCTTCATCAGAATGCAGTCCCGATCTGGAATTGGAAACGCTCGATTCTATCCGTGGGCTTCTTGCGCACCGCCGAGCCGTAGCTCAGACGCAGCGGGCCCATCGGCGACAGCCAGCTGATGCCGACGCCGGCCGACACGCGGGTGTCCTTGAATTCGAGCTTTTCGTCCTGGCCCCACACGTTGCCCGCGTCGACGAAGCCGAACAGGCGGAAGCTCTTGTCGTTGCCGGCGCCCGGCACCGGCACGTAGAACTCGGTGTTGATGTTGAACTTGCGGTTGCCGCCGGTGTACGAGCCGGTCACGTCGACCGGGCCCAGCGTGCCCGGCTCGAAGACGCGGACCGAACCCAGGCCGCCGCCGTAGAAGTTCTTGAAGACCGGGAACGGCCGGCCGCTCAGGCCGCGGCCATAGGCCACCTCGCCGTTGACCATGAACGAGAACTTGCGGCCCAGCGGCACGAACTGCTGGTACTGCAGGTTGGCGATGGTGTAGCGCGAATCGCCGATCGGGCTCATCTCCAGGTTGACCCGCTTCATCGAGCCGGCAGTCGGGGTGATGACCGAGTCCCGGTTGTCCTTCTTCCAGCCGATCGTCAGCGGAATCGACATCGCCGAGGCGCCGAACTGGTTGCGGAACAGCCAGTAGCTGTTGGGCAGGCCGGTGGTCGTCGTGATGCGGGTGGTCTCGTAGCCGATGCCGAAGAAGACCGTGTCGTCTTCCGAGAACGGCACGCCGAACTTGACCGAGCCACCGTAGGACGCGAACTCGTATTCCTCGCCCAGGTTGTTGATCGGCTTGACGGTGCGGTAGAACACGTCGATCGCGCGCGACACGCCGTCGACGGTGAAGTACGGATCGACCGTTGTCACGCCCAGCGCGCGGCCGGTGCTGGCCGTGTTCACCTGGACACCCAGGTAGTTGCCGGAGCCGAACACGTTCTCCTGCGAGATCGAGCCCGACAACGACAGCTTGCTGGCGCTCGAGTAGCCGGCGCCGATCTGGATGTTGCCGGTGGGGCGCTCGGTGACGGTCAGCGTGACGTCCACCTGGTCGGGGGAGCCCGGCACCTCGGTGGTGTCGATGGTGACGTCCTTGAAGTAGCCCAGCCGCTCGACGCGGTCGCGCGAGGCCTTGATGCGGGCGCCGTCGTACCAGGAGGATTCGAACTGGCGGAACTCCCGGCGGATCACTTCGTCGCGGGTGCGGGTGTTGCCGGACACCAGCACGCGGCGCACATAGACGCGGCGCTGCGGCTCGCCGACCAGCGTGACGGTGACCTGCCCGGTCAGGCGGTCGATCTCGGGGCGGCTCTCGACACGCGCGAAGGCGTAGCCGAAGGTGCCGTACATGTCCTGGAAGTTGCGCGTCGTCTGCGCCACGGCCTCGCCGTTGTAAGGCTCGCCGGGCTTCAGCGCGATCAGGCGCTTGAACTCGTCGTCACGGCCGAGGAACTCGCCTTCCAGCTTGACCGCGTTGACCGTGTAGGGCTGGCCTTCGTTGACGGTGATCGCGATGCTGATGCTCTGCTTGTCCGGCGAAATCGTGACCTGCGTCGATTCGACGTTGAACTCCAGATAACCGCGGTTCAGGTAGTACGAGCGGATCGTCTCCAGGTCGGCGTTCAGCTTGGCGCGGGAGTAGCGATCGGTCTTCGTGTACCAGGTCAGCCAGCCCGAGGTGGTCTGCTCCAGCAGACCCAGCAGCGTGCTTTCGCTGAACACCTTGTTGCCGAGCACGCGGATCTCGGCAATCTTGGCAGGCTCGCCCTCGGTCACCGAGAAGCTGACGTTGACACGGTTGCGCTCGATCGGGGTGATCGTGGTGGTGACCTCGGCGCCGTACAGCGAGCGGGTCAGGTATTGACGCTTGAGCTCCTGCTCGGCGCGGTCAGCCAGCGCCTTGTCGAAGGGCTTGCCTTCGCCGATGCCGACGTCCTTCAGCGACTTGGTCAGCGCCTCGGCGTCGAACTCCTTCAGGCCGACGAAGCTGACGTTGGCGATGATCGGACGCTCCTCGATCACGATGACGACGGCATCGGTGTCGAGGTTGATGCGGACGTCCTTGAACAGGCCGGTCGCGAACAGGGCGCGCAGCGCGGCGGCACCCTTCTCGTCGTTGTAGGTGTCGCCGATGCGGAACGGCAGGGCCGCGAAGACGGTACCGGGGTCGGTCCGTTGCAGGCCCTCGACGCGGATGTCCTTGAGGACGAAGGGCTCGGCGGCCCAGACGGCGCCACCTTGCAGCGCGGTGGCCAGCACCGCCAGTTGGATCACGTGGGGGCGCAGGGACTCGGGCAGGAATCGGGACATGCGGAAGCTTCAGTGCAGACCCGGCGTGCGGGTCAGATCGTTGAAAAGGGCCAGGCTCATCATCAGCAGCACGACGGCGATACCTGCGCGTTGCAGCTGCTTGTGCCACCACTCAGAGACAGGGCGGCCGCTCAAACCCTCGAAAAGATAATACATCAGGTGTCCGCCATCGAGCATCGGCAGCGGCAGCAGGTTCAGTACTCCGAGGCTCACGCTGACGGTGGCCAGGAAGCTCAGGAAGGCAGTGAGCCCGAGGCTCGCGGACTGGTCCGCCGCCTTGGCGATCGTGAGGGGTCCGCTGAGGTTCTTTACCGAAGCTTCACCGATGAGCATGCGGCCCAGCGTCTTGGCCGTCAGCGCGCTCAGCTCCCACGTGCGGGTCAGGCCTTGCCTGACCGATTCGACGGGCCCGTAGTGGACGGTGACGCGGGCCGGTTTGGCATCGAAGCCGGCGCCGATGCGGGCGACTCGCTGATCGCCGGCGATGTCCACGCGCGGCGTGACCTCGCGCACCAGTTGCTGGCCATCGCGCAGCACGGTGATGCGCAGCGTCTCCGCCCGGCCATCGACGACCGCGCGCCGGATGCGTTGGATGAACCAGGCCACGTCCGGCACCGGGTCGTCATTGACGCGCAGCACACGGTCGCCGGCGCGCAGGCCGGCGGCCTCGGCCGGATCACCCTCGATCATCCGACCCAGCACCGGCTCGGCGAACACACCGCTCAGGCCGATCTGGCGCATCGCGCGTTCGTCGAAGTCGCGGCTGTCCAGCGTGTCGGTGTCCAGGCGCAGATTGCGATGGCCGTGGCCCTGCGCGTTGGCGACGCTCAGGAACAGCGGCCGCTTGTCCGCCACCGCCTGCGCGAGTTGCCAGCCGAGGTCGGGCATCGAGCGCACCTCGTCCCACTCCTGACCGTCGCTGGACCACGCCTGCACCCAGTCGCCGGCGCGCAGGCCGGCGCGTTCCGCCAGGCTGCCGGTCAGCGGCGAGCCGAGCAGCGCCTTCGATTCCTCGCGGCCGATCCAGCCGACCGCCGCGAACAGCAGCACCGCCAGGATCAGGTTGGCCGCCGGCCCCGCGGCGACGATCGCGGCGCGCTGCCACAGCGTCTTGCGGTTGAAGGCCTGCGAGCGCATGTCGGGCGGCACGTCGCCGTCGCTTTCGTCGAGCATGCGGACGTAGCCGCCGAGCGGGATCGCGCTCAAGGTGAACTCGGTGGCGTCGGGATGCTTGCGGCGGCGCAGCAGCACGCGTCCGAAGCCGACCGAGAAGCGCAGCACCTTGACGCCGCAGGCGCGCGCCACGCGGTAGTGACCCCATTCGTGGATCACGATGAGGATGCCCAGCGTGACGAGGAAGTAGAGGATCTGGGAGAGGGTCACGATGTGGTCCGGTGGCGGCGGCGGGTCCGGCTGGGAAGGCGCGGGGTCAGACGGTGGCGGCGAAAGCAGCGATCAGTGCCTGCGCATGACGCCGCGCCCGGGCATCCAGCGCGAGCAACCCCGCCACGCTGTCGACGTCGCCGGACTGCGGCGCAACGGATTCGAGCGCCTCGCGGTTGACCTGGCAGATCTGGTCGAAGCGCAGGCGGTGGTCCAGGAAGGCGGCGACCGCCTCCTCGTTGGCCGCGTTCAGCACCGCGGTGCTGCCCTCGGCCGCGCGCAGCGCCTGCCAGGACAGGTGCAAACCCGGGAAGCGGCGCTTGTCGGCCTCCTCGAAGGCCAGATTGGGCGCGGCCAGCAGGTCCAGCATGCCGGCGCCGGACTCGATGCGCTCCGGGAACGACAACGCGTAGGCGATGGGCACGCGCATGTCGGGCGTGCCGAGCTGCGCCAGCACCGAGTGGTCGCGGCACACCACCATCGAGTGCACGATGCTCTGCGGGTGGATCAACACCTTGATCTGCTCGGGCCGCAGGTTGAACAGCCAGCGCGCCTCGATGACTTCGAGCGCCTTGTTCATCATCGTCGCCGAATCGACCGAGATCTTGCGGCCCATCACCCAGTTCGGATGCGCGCAGGCCTGCTCAGGCGTGACGTCGGCCAGCGTCGAGGGGTCGCGCTGGCGGAACGGTCCGCCGGACGCGGTCAGCACGAGGTGATCGATGCGCTGATGCCAGGTCGAGCGGTCCTCGGGCAGGCACTGGAAGATCGCCGAGTGCTCGGAATCGACGGGCAGCAACGTCGCGCCGCCCTCCTCGACCGCGCGCATGAACAGCGCGCCGCCGAGCACGATCGCTTCCTTGTTGGCCAACAGCAGGCGCTTGCCGGCGCGCGCCGCGGCGATCGCCGGCGACAGGCCGGCGGCGCCGACGATGGCGGCCATCACGGCATCGACCTCGGGATGGGCGGCGATCTCGCTGAGCGCGGCCATACCGTCCAGCACCTCGGTGCGAGAGCCCGCCTCGCGCAGGCCGGCGCGCAGCTGGGCGGCCAGCCCGGCATCCGGCAGCACCGCGAAGCGCGGCGCATGCGCCAGGCATTGGGCCAGCAGTTCGTCGACGCGGCTCATCGCCGACAGCGCGAAGACGCGATACCGGTCCGGATGGCGCGCGATGACGTCGAGCGTGTTGGTGCCGATCGATCCGGTGGATCCCAGCACGCAGACCTGTTGCGGACGGTGAAGGGTGAGGCTCATCGCGGGGTGATCACTGGGTTGAATGCTGGATCGATCACGGGTTGGCCAGACGGGATCAGAGGGAACTCAGCGCCAGCGCCAGCGGCAGGACCGGCAGCAGCGCATCGACACGGTCCAGCACGCCGCCGTGGCCGGGCAACAGCTGACTGCTGTCCTTGGCGCCGGCGGCCCGCTTGACCAACGACTCGAACAGATCGCCGACGACGCTCATCGCCGCCAGGAACACCAGCGCCAGCAGCGACACGATGCCGACGCGTTTCACCAGGACCGTGTAGAGACTGGCCGAATCGACGTCCACGCGCACGTCGATGACGTGCACCCAGACGAAGGCCAGCACGATCACGCCGACGAGGCCACCGATCGCGCCCTCCCAGCTCTTGCCGGGACTGATCGCGGGCGCCAGCTTACGCCTGCCGAAGGCCTTGCCGGAAAAATAGGCGGCGATGTCGGCCATCCAGACCAGGCACATCGCCGACAGCAGGAAGTTGACGCCGCGCGATTTCGCCACGATCAGCGCCAGCCACGCGGCCCACAGCAGCACGGCGCCGAGCACCAGCCGCAGCGGCCGCGACAGCGTCGGCCAGCCGGCCACGCCGACCGCCAGCGCGCGCGCGCCGCCCAGCACCCACAGCCCGCCGGCCAGCCACCAGCACCAGGATGGCACCGCGAAGCCCACGAAGAAGAAGGTGCCCGCGCAGACCGCGGCGAGCACCGCGCCGAACGCCAGCGCCGCGGCGCCGGGCTTGCCGTTCAGCCGCGACCATTCCCAGCCGGCGGCCGCGATCATCGCCAGCGTCAGCAGCGCGAACCACGTCGGGTTCGACGCGAACAGCGCCGGCAACAGGATCGCCAACAGCACGATGGCCGTGATGACGCGTTGAAGCAGCATGTCAGGCCTCCTGGGGCACGCCGGGCGCGTTGACGCCGCCGAAGCGGCGGTCCCGGGCGCGGAACGCGGCGATCGCCTCGTCCAGCTGTGCCTCGCCGAACTCCGGCCAGAGGCAGTCGGAGAAGACGAACTCGGTGTACGCGGTCTGCCAGAGCATGAAGTTGCTGATGCGCAACTCGCCACCGGTGCGGATGAAGAGGTCCGGATCAGGCGCGTAGTTCATCGCCATGTATTCGGACAGCTTCGCCTCGGTCAGCTCCGCCGCGGGCACGCCGTCTTCGATCGCGCGGCGGCAGGCCTGGACGATGTCCCAGCGGCCGCCGTAGTTGAACGCGACGTTCAGCGTCAGCTTGCTGTTGTGGGCGGTCGAGGTCTCGGCCTCGGCCCACGCCGCGCGCAGCTTGTCGGACACCGCCTCGCGGTCGCCGACGATGCGGATGCGCACGCCCATCGCGCCCATGCGGGCCAGGTAGCGCGACACCGCCGCCAGCACCAGGCCCATCAGGCCGGAGACCTCGTCGCTGGGGCGCTTCCAGTTTTCGCTGGAGAAGGCGAAGACGGTCAGGTACTCGATCTCGCGGTCGATGCAGGCCTGCACGACGCGCACCAGCGCGTCCACGCCCTGCTTGTGACCGAAGAAGCGCGGCAGAAAGCGCTTCTTGGCCCATCGACCGTTGCCATCCATGACGATGGCCACATGGCGGGGCACTCCCGCCTTGCTGTCGGCGCTCACCAGGATGCGGCGCTCAGACAGCCATGATCTCGGCTTCCTTGGCCGAGAGCAGCTTGTCGATGTCGGAGATGACGCGGTCGGTCAGCTTCTGGACTTCATCCTGGCTGCGACGCTCGTCGTCCTCGGTGATGACCTTGTCCTTGGCGGCCTTCTTCGCCTGCTCGTTGGCATCGCGGCGCAGGTTGCGCACGGCAACCTTGGCATCCTCGGCGGCCCCCTTGGCGACCTTGGTCAGGTCACGGCGGCGCTCTTCGGACAGCGGCGGCATCGGCACGCGGATCAGGTCGCCCTGCGACGCCGGATTCAGGCCCAGGTCGGACTCGCGGATGGCCTTCTCGATCTTCTGGCCCATGCCCTTTTCCCAGGGCTGCACGCTGACCGTGCGGGCGTCCAGCAGCGTGACGTTGGCCACCTGCGAGATCGGCACCATCGAGCCGTAGTAGTCCACGTGCACCTGGTCCAGCAGGCCCGGGTGGGCGCGACCGGTGCGGATCTTCTGCAGCTCGTTCTTGAAGGACTCGACGGACTTGGCCATCTTGACTTCGGCGTTGCTCTTGATGTCGGCGATGCTCATGTTCTTTTCCTCGATTCAATGGGACGGTGATGCCCGGATGCGGCCGCGACGGCGCGTGCGTGGCGGATCCGGCGTTAACGCGTCACAGCGCTCAGACGTGCACCAGCGTGCCTTCGTCCTCGCCCATCACGACGCGCTTGAGCGCGCCCGGCTTGAAGATGCTGAAGACCTTGATCGGCAGCTTCTGGTCGCGGCACAGCGCGAACGCAGTGGCATCCAGGACTTGCAGGTTCTTGCTGATGGCTTCGTCGAAGCTGATGCGGGCGTAGCGCGTCGCGGTCGGGTCCTTCTTCGGATCGGCGGTGTAGACGCCGTCGACCTTGGTCGCCTTCAGCACGATCTCGGCGCCGATCTCCGCGCCGCGCAGCGCGGCGGCGGTGTCGGTGGTGAAGAAGGGGTTGCCGGTGCCGGCGGCGAAGATGACGACCTTGCCCTCTTCCAGGTACTGCAGCGCCTTGGGGCGCACGTAGGGCTCGACGACCTGCTCGATCGCGATGGCCGACATCACCCGCGCGGTCATGCCTTCCTGGCGCATCGTGTCGGCCAGCGCCAGCGAGTTCATCACCGTCGCCAGCATGCCCATGTAATCCGCCGTCGCGCGATCCATGCCCACCGCGCCACCGGCCACGCCGCGGAAGATGTTGCCGCCGCCGATGACCACCGCGACCTCGACGCCGAGGCGGGTGACGTCCTGGATCTCTTGCACCATGCGGACGATGGTCGCGCGATTGATACCGTAAGCGTCGTCGCCCATCAGGGCTTCGCCGGAGAGCTTGAGCAGGATGCGTTTGTGCGCGGGCATTGTTACCTCGTCAATACAACCAATGGGGTGGGCCTGCACGGGGGTCTGCGGGCGGCGCTCGACGCGGGCGCAGGCACAAGTGTAAAGGGCGCCAACGGCGCCCTTTTGAGTCGCGGAGCTTATTGCCCCTTGCTGGCGGCAGCCACCTGGGCGGCCACCTCGGCGGCGAAATCGTCCACCTTCTTCTCGATGCCCTCGCCCACCACGTACAGGGTGAAGGACTTCACCGTGGTGGCCTTGTCCTTGAGCATCTGGGCGACAGTCTGCTTGCCGTCGGCGGCCTTCACGAAGACCTGGTCCAGCAGCGAGACTTCCTTCAGGAACTTCTGCACCGAGCCTTCGACCATCTTGGCGACGATCTCGGCCGGCTTGCCGGATTCGGCGGCCTTCTCGGCGGCGATCTTGCGTTCCTTCTCGACCAGGTCGGCCGACACTTCGGCGGCCGACAGGGCGGCCGGCTTCATCGCGGCGACGTGCATGGCGACGTCCTTGGCGGCGACGTCGTCACCCTCGAACTCGACCATCACGCCGATGCGCGTGCCGTGCAGGTACGACACCAGCTTGGAGCCGGCGTAGCGCTTGAAGCGGCGGATCGTCATGTTCTCGCCGATCTTGCCGATCAGGCCCTTGCGCACGTCTTCCACCGTCGGGCCGAAGCCTTCCTGCGACAGCGGCAGGGCCGACAGCGCTTCCACGCTGGCGGGGTCGTTCTCGGCGATCAGGCCGGCCAGCGCGTTCACGAAGGCCAGGAAGGCGTCGTTCTTGGAGACGAAGTCGGTTTCGCAGTTGACTTCGATCAGCGCGCCGGCGTTGCCGCTGACGACCGAGGCGACCACGCCTTCGGCGGTGATGCGCGAGGCGGCCTTGCCGGCCTTGCTGCCCAGCTTGACGCGCAGGATTTCCTCGGCGCGGGTCATGTCGCCCTCGGCCTCGGTCAGCGCCTTCTTGCACTCCATCATCGGCGAGTCGGTGCGGGCGCGCAGTTCGGCGACCATGCTTGCGGTAATTGCTGCCATTTCAATCTCCGTTTGGCGCGGCGCCGGGACCGGGACAGGTCGGCGCCGCTGAATCTTGCTTGGAAAGAACTTGGAAAAAAGGGGCTGAATCAGCCCCTTGTGAGACCCGATCTGCGTGACCAGGTTGAAGGCCCGAGATCAGGCGCCTTCGTTCACTTCCACGAACTCGTCGCCTTCGGCGGCGACGGCCTGGACCAGATCGGTCGTGCTGTTGGCGCGGCCTTCCAGCACGGCGTCGGCGACGGCCTTGGCATACAGGGCCACGGCCTTGGCCGAGTCGTCGTTGCCGGGAATGACGTAATCGATGCCTTCGGGCGAGTGGTTGGTGTCGACCACGCCGATGACCGGAATGCCCAGCTTCTTGGCTTCGGCGACAGCGATCTTGTGGTAGCCGACGTCGATCACGAACAGCGCGTCAGGCAGCGCAACCATGTCCTGGATGCCGCCGATGTTCTTTTCCAGCTTGGTGATGTCGCGCTGGAACAGCAGGGCTTCCTTCTTGATCGCGGGCTGCGTGCCGGCGTCGACCTGGGCCTGCATGTCCTTCAGACGCTTCAGCGAGGTCTTGACGGTCTTGAAGTTGGTCAGCGTGCCACCCAGCCAACGCTGGTTGACGCTGGGCACGCCGGCGCGGTCGGCCTCGGCGGCGACGATGTCGCGGGCCTGGCGCTTGGTGCCGACCATCAGGATCGTGCCGCGCTTGGAGGCGAGCTGGCGCACGAACTTGAGGGCTTCCTCGAACGCGGGCAGCGTCTTCTCGAGGTTGATGATGTGGATCTTGTTGCGATGGCCGTAGATATACGGGGCCATCTTGGGATTCCAGAAGCGGGTTTGGTGACCAAAGTGGACGCCGGCTTCCAGCATCTCGCGCATCGTGACGGACATGAGTAACTCCGAAGGTTGGTTCTAGAATCCGGCACGAATTGCAACGGGTTTTGAACGTTGCAACACCTTTGATCGCCGGATCCGCGAATTTGCGATGTGCTCCAAGGACTTGCGTCTCTCGTTGCACTCCGCGTCCCGCCAGACTCCAACCCCAGCGGTTGGCGTATCCGGCAAAACCCGACGAGTATAACCCCTTTTTGCATGTCGATCGACCTGACCGAGGCCCTGGCGCAGTTGAACCAGGGCCGCCGCGACGCGCGCTCCTTCCTCGCCGAGAACCTCGAGCACGCCCGCGCCGAGGCCTGCGAGCACGCCTTCCTGCGCCCCTTCTTCGCTGACGCCGAGGCGGCCGCCGCGTCCTCCGACGCCGCCGCCGCGCGCGGCGAGCCGCGCCCGGCGCTGGGCGGCCTGGCGCTGTCGGTGAAGGACCTGTACGACGTCGCCGGCCACCCCACCACCGCCGCGTCCGCCGCGATGGCCGACGCACCCCCGGCGACCGCGGACGCGCCGGCCGTCGCGCGACTGCGCGCCGCCGGCGCGGCGCTGCTGGGCCACACCAACCTGAGCGAGTTCGCGTTCTCCGGCGTCGGCATCAATCCGCATCACGGCACGCCCCGCAATCCGGTGACGCGCGCGATCGACGGCAAGGACCGCATCCCCGGCGGATCGACCTCCGGCGGCGCCGTCAGCGTCAGCGCGGGCGCCGCGTGGGCGGCGCTCGGCTCGGACACCGGCGGCTCGCTGCGCATTCCCGCGGCGCTGCAGGGCCTGGTCGGATTCAAGGGCACCGCGCGCCTGGTGCCGCTGGACGGCTGCATCCCGCTCGCGCCCTCGTTCGATACGGCCGGCGCGATCACGCGCTCGGTGCGCGACGCGGCGCTGCTGCACGCCGTGCTCAGCGGCGCGCCGGTGACGCTGGACGCGCGCCCGCTGTCCGGCTGGCGGCTCGCGGTCACGCCGACCTTCATGCAGGACGATCTGGAGCCGGCCGTCGCCGCCGCCTTCGAACGCGCCCTTGCCACGCTGCGCGGCGCCGGCGCGCGGATCGAGGAGCGCGCGCTACCCGCCCTGCCCCGCGTGGCCGATCTGCAATCACAGGGCGGCATCACCGCGGCCGAGGCCTGGGCATGGCACCATGCGCGCCTCGCCGAACGCGGCGAGCGCTACGACCCGCGCGTCGCCCTGCGCATCCGCCGCGGCGAGGCCATCACGCCCGCCGCCCTCGTGGCGCTGCGCGACGCCCGCGCCCGCTGGATCGACGACATGACGGCCTCGATGCACGGCATCGACGCCTTCCTCAGCCCCACCGTTCCCCTGCAAGCCCCGGAGGTCGCCCCCTTGCGCCACAGCGACGATTTGTTCTTTGCCACCAACGCGCGACTGCTGCGCAACACCGCCGTCGTCAATCTGCTCGACGGCTGCGCAATCTCGGTGCCGTGCGAGCGGCCCGGCGAACTGCCCGTGGGCTTGATGCTGTGGGCGCCGGCGCTGCGGGACGAGGCGCTGCTGAGCATCGCCTCGCGCGTCGAGACGACACTGAACGACGCGGCGGGAGCGCATTGATGCGGGTCGCGATCATCGGCGCCGGCCTGGCCGGCGTGACCAGCGCGTACGAGCTCGCGCTGCAGGGCCACGAGGTCCATGTCTTCGAGCGCGGCACCAGCGTCGCCACCGGCGCCAGCTTCGCGCCGCCGGGGCTCATCGCGCCGGGGTTGATGGCGGCACGGCCTGAATGGCCGCTGGCCTGGCGTGGCAAGCCGGCGCAATTGGGCTGGAAGCTCGCCCACTGGCGCGCCGGCCGCACACGCGGCGCGGCGGCGATGCCCGAAGCGCTGCACGCGCTCGGATTGCGCGGCCAGGCGGTGATGGCCGTCTGGCGCCGCGAGCTCAAGATGGAAGTCGAGCGCGAGGCCGGCGTGCTGCTGCTGTGGCGCACGGCCAAGGGCTACAAGGCCGCGCCGCAATTGCTGACCCGGCTGCGGGAGCGGGAGGTCCCGCATCGCGAGCTCGACGCGGACGGCTGCCGCGCGCATGAGCCCGGCCTGAACGCCGACACCCCGCTCCACGGCGGCATCCTGCTGCCGCAGGACGAGGCCGCGAACGCGCGTCAGTTCGGCCAGGCGCTCAAGCACGAGGCCCAGCGCCTCGGCGTGCGCTGGAACTTCAATGCCGACGTGCTCCGCATCGAGCCGGGCGCGCAGCCGTCGGTCCACATCGCCGCTGGCGAGCCGCTGCGCGTGGACGCGGTCCTCGTCTGCGCCGGCAAGGGCGCGGCCCCGCTGCTGGCCGCGCACGGCCTCAAGCTGCCGTGGGGCACGGTCCACACGCACACGCTGACGGCGCCGCTGCGCATGCTCGAGGCCCACCCGGACCTGGGCCCGCGCGCCACCGTCGTCGACATGAGCACCGGCGTCAGCCTCACGCGGCTCGGCCAGCGCGTGCGTGTCGGCGGCGGCAACGAATTGGGCGGTGCCTCGGCGCAACCCGACGGGCAGTCGATGGGCGCATTGCACCAGGCGGCCCATGACTGGTTCCCCGGCGCGCTGCTCGCCGCGGGCCAGCAACGCTGGAAGGCCTCGCGACTGCTGCTGCCCGATGAACTGCCCTTGATCGGCGAATCCGGATTGCCGGGCGTCTGGCTCAACATCGGCCATGGCGAGCATGGCTGGACCATGGCCGGCGGCGCCGCCCAACTGCTCGCGGCACGGCTCGCGAAGAAGGATCCCGGCATCGACGCGGGAATGCTGGAGCCCTCGCGGTTGAAGTGAGCCGTCCAGGCTTGGCTGGCAGCCCAGCCCAGGCTTGGCCACCTCAGCTCACCTCAACCTGGGCTCGGCCCGGCCCGGCCCGGCTCGGCTCAGCTTGGCTTGGCTTGGCTTGGCTTGGCTTGGCTTGGCTGGGCCCAGATCGGATCGCCTTGAGTCGTGCCGTGTCAGGTCGACCCACCCGTGACCGGCCTGCCCGGCCGCCTCGCACCGGGATAGAGTCGGCGGCATGCTGCCGCTCCTCCCGACCTCCCGTGATTGGCCGCTCCACGACGCCGCGACGAGTCGGGGGGCCGAAGCCGCGGCACTCGCGCTGCACCCGCCCCACGCGTTGATCGAGCGCGCTGGCCTCGCGGTCGCGCGACTCGCGCTGGCCGTCGCGCCACATGCGAGAACCGCGGCCGTCTTCGCCGGTCCCGGCAACAACGGAGGCGACGGCCTGATCGCCGCTCGACACCTGGCCCATCAGGGGTGGCGTGTCGACGTGATGCTCGTCGGAGGGTCACCACCGTCCGGCGGCGATGCGGCGCACGCACGACTGAGCGCGGAGGCCGCGCTTGCCGCCGGCGCGACGAAGCTCCGTCTTCACGAGGGCCTCACCGACGCCCCGGCCTCGGCGGATGTCGTGATCGATGCCCTCTTCGGCCTCGGCGCCAGTCGCGCGCCCGAGGGCGCGGTCGCGGCGGCCATCGCCGCCATCGCGCGGCTCCGGGCCGGCGGTGCCACGGTGCTGGCCGTCGACCTGCCCAGCGGCTTGCACGTCCGCACAGGGCAGCCACTCGGTGACGACATCGTGCGCGCCGACCACACCTTGGCCCTGCTCACGATCAAGACAGGCCTCCTCACCGGCGAAGGGCGCGATGCCTGCGGACGGATCTGGTTCGACGACCTCGCCGGGTCGAGCAGCAGCAGCAGCAGCAGCAGCAGCAGCAGCAGCAGCAACAGCAGCAACAGCAGCAACAACAACGCCGTCGGCATCGGCATCGCGACGCTCATCGGGCGCGAGCGCGTGGAGCGATGGCAGCGCGCGCATGCTCGCTCGGCGACGAGCCACAAGGGTCGGCACGGCGATGTGGTGGTGCTCGGCGGCGCCCCGACGATGCGTGGTGCAGCGTGGCTGGCCGCTTCCGCCGCGTTGGCCGCGGGCGCCGGGCGCGTGTACGCCGCCCTCCCCGACGATGACGGCCAGCCCTGGCCCGCCCGACCCGAGCTGATGCATTGGGACGCCTCGCGCTGGAACACCGCCGCCTCGACCTGGCGCGATGTCGTCGCCGTGTGCGGATGCGGCGGCGGGACGGCCATCACGCCACCGCTGAGCACGCTGCTCCACGGGGCCGCGCGGATCGTGCTCGATGCCGACGCGCTCAACCTCGTCGCGTCGGATGAGGCACTTCAGCACGCCGTTCGTGGACGAAGCGCCCGCGGCCAGGTCACCGTGATGACGCCCCATCCGCTCGAAGCCGCGCGGATGCTCGGCCTCGCGGCGGCATCGCAGGTTCAGGCGGATCGACTGGGGGCGGCGCAGGCGCTCGCGGAGCGATTCGAGAGTTGCGTGGTCCTGAAGGGGTCGGGCAGCATCGTCGCCATGCGCGACCACCTGCCGGCGATCAACGGCACGGGCTCATCGGCCCTCGCCACGGCGGGCACCGGCGATGTCCTTGCCGGATGGCTGGGAGGCCTGTGGGCCCAGGCGCCCGCGATCGACCCGCACACACTGGCCTGCGCCGCGGTGGCCTGGCACGGCGCGGCGGCGGAAGGCCATGCCGGCCCGCTGCTGGCCGCAGATCTGGTGCGGGCGATGGCGGCGCTCCACGCCACCACGCCCTAGCCCGCCAACGGCCGAACGGCCCAGCGGCCATGCACCGCTCGTCGCTCGCCATTCGTGGCTCGCCGATCGCCACTCGCCACTCGCCATTCACCGATCAGCGATCAGCGACCACCACGCGCCTGTCGCACCGGGATGACCGCGAGACCGCGAGACCGCAGTCGACGCCCAGGGGGTCAGGTCCGCTTGCGCCGGGTCGTCTTGGCCGGCGGCGCGCCGCTGCTTTTGCCCGCCACCGACTTCGCCGCGCCGCGGGCCGTCTGCTTCGCCGCCGCGACCGGATGGGTCGTGGACGTCTTGGTCGCCCGGGCGGACTTGCGGCGTTCCGCCTTCAGCGCCCGGTCGGCCTGCTCGACACGCTCCAGCGCGTCCACCGCGGTGGGCGGATCAGGCGGCGGCAGCGGCATGGGCTCGACCGTCGGCGCGGGCGCCGCGGCGGCGTCGCGACGCGCGCGACGTTCCGAGCGCTTGTCATGGCGCTTCGGATCGCCGTGCTTGTCGCGCGGGCCGCGTTGCAGGGTCCGCGCCTCGTCCTGGTCACGCACCAGGCGGAAGTCGATCTTGCGACCGTCGAGGTCCACGCGACTGACCTGCACCTGCACGCGCGCGCCGGTGCCGTAGCGGATGCCGGTGCGCTCGCCACGCAGTTCCTGGCGCACCTCGTCGAAGCGGAAGTACTCGCCGCCCAACTCGGTGATGTGGACCAGGCCCTCGACGTACAACGCATCGAGCTGCACGAAGATCCCGAAGGTGGTGACCGCGCTGACCGTGCCGGAGAACTCCTCGCCGAGGTGGTCGCGCATGAAGCGGCACTTGAGCCAGGCCTCGACGTCGCGCGAGGCCTCGTCGGCGCGGCGCTCGTTGGCGCTGCAATGCGCGCCGACGATCTCCCAGCGCTCCACGTCGGTCGACGCGGTGGCGGGATTCAGCGTCTTGGTCGGCCGGCCGGGACGCTTGGGCAGCGGGTTCGCCGCCTCCATCTTGTGCGCGTCCAGCGCGTACTTCTTGTTGGCCAGCAGCGCCTTGATCACCCGGTGCACCAGCAGGTCGGGATAACGCCGGATCGGGCTGGTGAAGTGGGTATAGGCCTGGTACGCCAGGCCGAAGTGGCCCGCGTTGGCCGGCGTGTAGATCGCCTGCTGCATCGAGCGCAGCAGCATCGTGTGGATCTGCTGCGCGTCGGGCCGGTCCTTGGTCGCCTGCGCGATGGCCTGGTACTCGCCCGGCGTCGGATCGTCGCTGATGCCCATGCCGATGCCCAGCGCGCGCAGGTAAGCCTGCAGCGCCATGCGCTTCTCGGGCGTCGGCCCCTCGTGGACGCGATACAGCGAGGCGTGCTTGCCGCCGGCGATGAAGTCGGCCGAGCAGACGTTGGCGGCGAGCATCGCCTCCTCGATCAGGCGGTGGGCTTCATTGCGGGTGCGGGGGACGATCTTCTCGATGCGGCCGTTGTCGTCGCAGACGATCTGGGTCTCGGTGGTCTCGAAGTCGACCGCGCCGCGCTTGGCCCGCTGCGACAGCAGCGCGCGATAGACCTCGTGCAGGTGCAGCAGGTGCGGCACCAGCGCCTTGCGCTTGTGGGCCTCGGGACCGTGCGTGTTGCCCAGGATCGCGGCGACCTCGGTATAGGTCAGGCGCGCATGCGAGTTGATGACCGCCGGATAGAACTGGTAGGCGTGCAGCTCGCCGTCCTCGCTGACCAGCATGTCGCAGACCATCGAGAGCCGGTCCTGCTCGGGATTGAGCGAACACAGGCCGTTCGACAGCTTCTCCGGCAACATCGGGATGACGCGGCGCGGGAAGTAGACCGACGTGGCGCGCTCGTAGGCGTCGCGGTCCAGCGGCTCGCCGGGCTTGACGTAATGGCTGACGTCGGCGATCGCGACCAGCAGGCGCCAGCCCTTGAACGCCGTCTTGCCACGGCCCTGCTTGTGGGGCTCGCAGTAGACCGCGTCGTCGAAGTCGCGCGCGTCCTCGCCGTCGATCGTGACCAGCGCCACATCGCGCAGGTCGATGCGCTGCTTCAGATCGACGGTCCGCACCTTGTCCGGCAGTTTCGCCGCCTGCGCGAGCGTGTCGGCGCTGAACGCGTGCGGCACCTCGTACTTGCGCACGGCGATCTCGATCTCCATGCCGGGGTCGTCGATCTCGCCGAGCACCTCGGTGACGCGACCGACCGGCTGCGAGTACAGCGACGGCGGCTCGGTCAGCTCGACGGCCACGATCTGGCCGGCGGTGGCGTTCGCGATCGCGTTCTTCGGGATCAGGATGTCCTGCCCGTATCGCTTGTCCTCGGGAGCGACGAGCCAGATCCCGGATTCGAGCAGCAGGCGGCCGATGATGGGCTTCTTGCGGCGCTCCAGGATCTCGAGCACGCGGCCTTCCGAGCGACCGCGCTTGTCCTGGCGCACCACGCGCACCCGCAACCGGTCGCCGTGCATGACGGCGTGCATCTCCTGCGACGAGAGGTAGACATCGGGCTGGCCGTCATCGGGCATCAGGAAACCGTGCCCGTCGCGGTGGCCTTGCACCGTGCCCTCGAGCTCCCCCGTCAACGGCTGTTGCGGGGGAGTTGCGTTCTTGAAGTTTTTGATAGTAGAATCCTTGTCTTTCCTGAAACGCAAAAGCTGTTTGCGATCTCAAGGAACCGAAGGCTCAAGAATAACTTCATTAAGTTGCTTGAGCGAGTTCTCGAAGTTGTTGAGGGCGGGGTTCGTTGGATTGCGATGTTTTTGACCTTGCCCAGGTGGCGGAATTGGTAGACGCACTAGTTTCAGGTACTAGCGGGTAACTCCGTGGAGGTTCGAGTCCTCTCCTGGGCACCAAATTCGAAAAGCCGGCCATGAGCCGGCTTTTCTCATTCCGCCGCCCAGGAAGTGATGTCCAGTGGACAGCACGCGAGGACTCGAAGGGTTTGGACGACGCGTCCAAACCGGAGTCGCGCGCTCGCGACCGCATCCTCTCCGCGGGGTCCTGGGGGCACGCTTCAACGCCCCCAGTATTCGCCGCGCGCCAAAACAAAAAAGCCGACGTCCCCGCCGGCCTTCTTCTCATCATCAGATCGCGAACTTCTTCGCCAGCGCATCGGGCCGCAGCGAGTCATAGTCCTCGAACGGCTGATGGATCCACGGGCTGGTTTCCAGCATGTCGACGTAGTAATCGGGGGTGTACTCCGACACGCTCTTCGTCCAGATCACCGCCGAGCGCAACTCCTTGATCGACGGCATGCCGCGCAGCCGCTCCACCACCGCCTTCAGCGTCACGCCCGAATCCGCCAGATCGTCGACCAGCAGCACGCGGCCGGCCAGTTCACCCTTGGGCATGGTGATGTACTTGGCGATGTCCAGGCGACCCTGGATCGTGCCCGCTTCGGAGCGGTACGAGCTGGTCGACATGATGCCCAGCGGCTTGTCGAACACGCGCGACAGCACGTCACCCGGACGCATGCCCCCACGGGCCAGGCACAGGATCTGGTCGAACTCCCAGCCGGAGGCATGCACCTTCAGCGCCAGGCGTTCGATCAGCAAGTGGTATTCGTCCCAGGACACGTACAGATGTTTGCCGTCGTCGGTCAACATGGGGAGGGCTCCTCAGCGATGGATAGGGTCAGGTCGAAAAAAGACAGGGCCTGGCGGACGACTCAGGCCTGGAACGGGTGTTGCAGCAGGATGGTGTGATCGCGGTCGGGACCGGTCGACACCATGGCGATCGGCGCGCCGATCACTTCTTCCACGCGCTTCAGGTACGAGCGCGCATTGGCCGGCAGTTGATCCCAGCTCGTGATGCCGAAGGTGGATTCGGTCCAGCCGGGGAAGACTTCGTAGATGGGCTTGCAGGCGGCGATCTCGTCGCCATCCAGCGGCAGGATGTCGAGGCGCTTGCCGTCGAGCTCGTAGCCGATGCACATGCTGATCTCGGCCAGGCCGTCCAGCACGTCCAGCTTGGTCAGGCACAGGCCCGAGATGCCGTTGATGATGATCGAGCGCTTGAGCGCCGCGGCGTCCAGCCAGCCACAGCGACGCGCGCGACCGGTCACCGTGCCGCGCTCCTGACCCACCGTCGACAGGTGATGGCCGACCGTGCCGGGCGTTTCCCAGTCGAGCTCGGTCGGGAACGGGCCCGAGCCGACGCGCGTCGCGTAGGCCTTCGTGATGCCCAGCATGTAGTGCAGCATCTGCGGCCCGACGCCGGCGCCCGCGGCCGCGTTGCCGGCGACGCAGTTGCTCGACGTCACATAGGGGTAGGTGCCGTGGTCGATGTCCAGCAGCGTGCCTTGCGCGCCTTCGAACAGCAGGTTCTGGCCGGCCAGGTTGGCCTTGTGCAGCATGTAGCCGACGTCGGCCATCATCGGCTTGATCTGCTCGGCCAGCGACATCGCGTGGTCGTAGATCGGCTGGAACTCCAGTGCCTTCGAATTCAGATATCCGGACAGCGCGAAGTTGTGCAGGTCGACCAGCTCCTTGAGCTTCTTGGCGAAGCGCTCCGGATGCTTCAGGTCCTGCACGCGCAGCGCGCGGCGGGCGACCTTGTCCTCGTAGGCCGGGCCGATGCCCTTGCCGGTGGTGCCGATCTTGCCGTTGCCGCTGCTCTCGCGCAGCGCCTCGCGGGCGCGGTCGACCTCGACGTGGAAGGGCAGGATCAGGGGGCAGGACTCGCTGATGAACAGGCGCGAGCGCACCTCGACGCCGGCCTTCTCCAGGCGCTCGATCTCCGACAGCAGATGGGTCGGATCCAGCACCACGCCGTTGCCGATGTAGCAGGCCACGCCGTCGCGCATGATGCCCGAAGGGATCAGTTGCAGGGCCGTCTTCACGCCCTTGATGACCAGCGTGTGGCCGGCGTTGTGGCCGCCCTGGAAGCGCACCACGCCCTCGGCGTGGTCGGTGAGCCAGTCGACGACCTTGCCCTTGCCTTCGTCGCCCCACTGGGTGCCGACGACGACCACGTTGCGGCCGCGCGCGATCTCACTGCTTTGCATGTTGTTCATCCGATGATTGGGTTGAGAGGGAGGGTGTGGAAGGCGACGCTCACAGCGATCGCAACACCCACTGACCGCCGGCCTGCGCCAGCTCGCGGTCGCATTCGAACTCGTCGTTCTCTTGTTCGTGGCCCGGCAGCACGCAGACCACGGTTTCGCCCCGCTCGCGCAGACGGCGGACCGCCGCGCGCAGGTCGGGATCCTCGCCCCACGGGGCGCGCACCGCGGCCCGCAGCGACGTGGCGGGGAGCAGGCCCGCCAGCGTCTTGAGATCCAGGCTGAAGCCGACCGCCGGACGACGCCGGCCGAAGACGGCCCCGACCTCGTCATAACGACCGCCGCGCACGACGGCATCGCTGCAGCCCTGCGCATACAGCGCGAAACGCGCGCCGCTGTAATAACCGAAGCCCGGCAGGTCCGCCAGGTCCACGCCGATGCGCACATCCGGATAGGCCGCCTGCAAATGGCGGATCAACCAGTCCAGGTCGTCCAGCGCGGCGGTCACCAGCGGATGCGCGGGCAGGCGCTCGCGCGCCAACGCCAGCACCTCGACGCCACCATACAGGCCCAGCAGCGCCTGCAGCGCCGTGATGACGTCGGCAGGCAATTCCTTCGCGAACGCGGCGACACCGGCCGCGTCCTTGGCGGCCATCGCAGCCACCAGCGCGTTCAGCCGGTCCTCGTCGAGCGCGTGCTCGCCGAGCAGCCCCCGCACCAGACGCGCGTCGCCCAGATCCAGCACGAGGTGCTTCAGGCCGGCGCGTTGCATCGCGTCGATGGCCAGCTCCTGCGCTTCCAGGTCGGCCTCCAGACCGGCATGGCCGTAGATCTCGACGCCGAACTGCAGCGGCTCGCGCGTCGCGGTCAGGCCTTCGGCGCGGGTGTGCAGCACCGGGCCGCAGTAGCACAGGCGCGTCACGCCGGCGCGGTTCAGCAGATGCGCGTCGATGCGCGCGACCTGCGGCGTCGTGTCCGCGCGCAGGCCGAGGCTGCGACCAGAGAGTTGGTCGACGAGCTTGAAGGTCTTGAGGTCCAGCGCCTGACCGGTGCCGGAAAGCAGCGAGTCGAGATGCTCCAGCATGGGCGGCATCACCAACTCGCAACCATAGGTCCGCGCCATGTCCAGCAGCTCGCGGCGCAATTCTTCGATGCGGCGGGCCTGGGAGGGCAGGACGTCAGCAATGTGCTCGGGCAGCAGCCAAGCAGAGGCCATGACGTTCAGGAGGGGGTTAAAAACGGCATTGTACCGGGGTCGCGACGAACCTCGGCGGGCGCGCCCCTCACGCGAGGGTCGCGCGCAGGATCGGCGCCCCGCGGGAGCCTTGAAAAAGCACAAGGGCGTCCCCGTGGGCCGCCCTTGCGATCAGTGCCAGACCAGCATCAGCAGCAAGCCGCCGCACAACACGCTGGCCAGGCCCAGGAAGCGCAGTTGGCCGTCGCTCATCGCCAACAGTTTGGCGAACAGCTTGCGCCAGGCCACCGGATTCAGGAAGGGCATCAGCCCTTCCATCACCAGCAGCAGCGCCAGTGCCACGAGCCAGTTGTCGCCGCTCATGACACCCGTGCTGCCTTGTGGCCGGCCGCTATCGTGGGAGTCCGTAGACAGCCGCGCGGACCGCGATTACTTCTTCGGCGCCGCGGCGGGACCACCGGGGCCGCCGTTGCGCATCGCGTTGAAGAACTGGCTGGACGGATCCAGCACCATCACGTCGCTCTTGTTGCGGAAGCTGCGCTGGTACGCGTCCAGCGAGCGATAGAACTGAGCGAACGCCGGGTCGCGGCCGAAGGCTTCCGAGTACAGCGCCGATGCCTTCGCATCGCCCTCGCCCATGATCTTCTGCGCGTCGCGGTAGGCCTCGGCGGTGATGATCTCGCGCTGCTTGTCGGCGTCGGCCTTGATCTTCTCGCCTTCGGCCGAGCCGGTCGAGCGCAGCTCGTTGGCGACGCGGGCGCGCTCCGACTTCATCCGGTTGTAGACCGACTCGGTGATGTTGGCCGCGAAGTCCACGCGCTTGACGCGCACGTCGACGATCTCGATGCCGAACTGCTTGGCCTCTTCCTCCAGGCGCTTGCGCACGTCCTGCATGACCTTCTCACGCTCGGTGGCCAGCACCGCGCGCACGGTGCGCTTGGTGACTTCCTCGTTCAGCGCGGCCTGCACGATCGGGCTCAGGCGAGCCTCCAGGTTGCGCAGGCTGGTACCGCTGTTGCGGATGTACTGGCGCGAGTCGACGATGCGCCACTTCACCAGCCAGTCGATGACCAGGCTCTTTTTCTCGGCGGTGAAGATGGGGCGCGAGTCCGGGCTGTCCAGCGTCTGCACGCGGCGATCCAGGAAGACCACGTTCTGCAGCGGCGGGGGCAGCTTGAACTTCAAGCCGGGCTCGGTGACGACTTCCTTGATCTCGCCCAGCGAATAAACGACCGCGAACTGGCGCTGGTCGACGACGAACAAGGTCGAACTGGCGATCACGAACAGGATCAGCAAGCCCAGGACGACGGAGACGATGCGATTCATTGTGTGGTGCTCCTGTCGTTCAACGGCCGTCGCGGTCGCGGCTGCGCGCGTTGTCGCGTGAGCGCGGGTCGGCGTTCAGCGAGCTGGCGCCGGTCGCGGAGGGATCCGGCGTGACCGCCGGCGTCGGCACCGTGGTCGTCACCGTGCCCTGCCCTTGCTGCTGCATCAGCTTGTCCAGCGGCAGGTACAGCAGGTTGTTGGAGCCGCTGCGGGCGTCGACCATCACCTTCGTGACGCGCGAGTAGACCTGCTGCATCGTGTCGATGTACAGGCGGTCGCGCGTGACGCCCGGCGCCTTCTGATACTCGGCCAGCACGCTCTTGAAACGCTGCGAATCACCTTCCGCGAACGAGACGACGCGGGCACGGTAGGCCTCGGCGTCCTCGCGCAGACGGGCCGCCTGACCCTGGGCGCGCGGGATCACGTCGTTGGCGTAGGCCTCGCCTTCGTTCTTCAGACGCTCGCGGTCGGCGGTGGCGCGGAAGGCGTCGTCGAACGCCGCCTGCACCTGCTCGGGCGCCTGCACGCTGCCGACGTTGACGTTGACGACCTGGATGCCGGTCTTCAGCCGGTCCAGCTGGACCTGGATGGACTTGACCAGATCAATCGCGATCGCGTCGCGCTGCTCGTACAGCACCGAGTCCATGTTGCTGCGACCGACGATCTCGCGCACCGCCGATTCGGCGGCCTGCACGACGGCGTCATCGGTGCCGACGTTCTCGAACAGGTAGTCGCGCGAATCCTTCAGCCGATATTGCACGGTGAAGCGGATGTCGACGATGTTCTCGTCCTGCGTCAGCATCGACGAGTCGCGCAGGCCCGAGGCCTGTCCGACCGAGCTGCGACCGACTTCCACCGATTGCAGCTGCGTGAACGAGACGATCTCGTGCGCCTGGAACGGGTACGGGAAGCGGTACTGGATGCCGGCGTCGACCGTGCGGCTGTACTTGCCGAACGAGGTGATCACGCCTTGCTGGCCTTCCTGGACGATGAACACGCCGCTGGCCAGCCAGCCCAGCAGCACCACGCCCACGACCAGACCAGCGCCGATGCCGGCGCCCTTCATGTCGGGCTGGTAGTTGCCACCGCCGCCGCCGTTGCCCGAGGGGCCACCGTCGTTGTTGCCGCCGCGACCGCCGAACAGCCGCGAAAGCTTGCGGTTGAAGTCGCGCCAGAGTTCGTCCAGGTCGGGCGGGCCCTCGTTGCGGCCATTGCTCATCCAAAGGCCCAGCCTGCGGCGCAGGCCGCCGGCTCCACCCTGCGGGTCACGTCCACGGCCTGCCATGGACATGCGGTCGTCTTGATTCATACGCATCCTGATAAGGAAGTCTTGTTGCAAGTATCGGGCATCGCCGCGTGGTGTCAGCCTGCGCGCCCTTGCGGATCATCCTGAACGTCCGACCGATCTTGGGGCAGGTCTTGCGCGTTCAAGTCGGCTTCATCGGCATCGCCCATCGCATCGGCCTCGTCGCCCCCATCGACATCATCCAGCGGGGACGGCTCCAGGTCCGTCTCCTGCCCGGCGTACTCCGGCACCGGCGCGGCCTGCATCAGCGACGCGATCATCGCGCGCAGCTCGTCCAGGCCCTCGCCCTGCGCGGCGCTGACGAAGATGCGCGGCAAGCGCTGCCCGCCGTGCTCGCCGCCGATGCGCGTCAGCCAGTCCTGCAATGCGCGCGGGCGCTGGTTGGGCTCCAGCAGGTCGAGCTTGTTGTAGACGAGGATCTGCGGAATGTGCTGCGCGCCGATCTCGGCCAGCACACGTTCCACTTCCTCCATCTGCTCGGTCAGCACCGGGCTGGCGGCGTCCACGACGTGCAGCAGCAAGTCGGCGTCGGCCGCCTCCTGCAGCGTCGCCTTGAACGCCTCGACCAGCTTGTGCGGCAGATCGCGGATGAAGCCGACGGTGTCGGAGAGCGAGACGCTGGCGCCGGCTTCCTCGATGTAGAGCGATCGCGTGGTCGTGTCGAGCGTCGCGAACAGCTGATTCGCGGCGTAGGCCTTGGCCTTGGTCAGCGCATTGAACAGCGTGCTCTTGCCGGCGTTGGTGTAGCCGACCAGCGAGACGCGGAACACACCGCTGCGGGTGCGCGCGCGCCGCTGCGTCGCGCGCTGGCGCTGGACCTTCTTGAGGCGCTCCTTGATCGACTTGATGCGGTCGTCGATCATGCGGCGGTCCAGCTCGATCTGGCTCTCGCCCGGGCCGCCGCGCATGCCGATGCCGCCGCTTTGACGCTCCAGATGGCTCCAGCGGCGCACCAGGCGCGTGGCCAGGTACTGCAGGCGGGCCAGCTCGACCTGCAGCTTGCCTTCGAAGCTCTGCGCGCGAGCGGCGAAGATTTCCAGGATCAGCGCGGTGCGGTCCGCCACCGGCACGCCCAGATGACGCTCCAGGTTGCGTTGCTGCGCGGGGGAGATGGCCTGATCGAACAGCACGGTGTGGGCGCCCAGCGCCTGCACCATCAGCTTGATCTCGTCGGCCTTGCCGGAGCCGATGAACAGCGCCGCGTCGGGCGCCTTGCGCTTGGCCACGACTCGGGCCACGGGGGTGTCGCCGGCGGATTCCGCCAGCAGGGCAAGTTCATCGAGGGTGGCGTCGAAAGCCTCGCGGCCCAGGTCGACGCCCACCAGAATGGCGCGCGCCGCCTCGGGGGGCGGCGTCGAATGAGTGGGATCTTGCGTTGTCAAGATTGGGTGTTCGGCGGACCGGGTCGCGGTCCGCGTAGTGCGCCTGGCGTGACCGCGCGGCCACCATCGGGAAGGACGGCGGCCGCGGGATCCGGATCAGCTGGCGTCGTTGCTCTCGCCGGTGTGGAAGTTCACCGCCCGGCCCGGCACCACCGTGGAGATGGCGTGCTTGTAGACCATCTGCGTGACCGTGTTTCGCAGCAGCACCACGTACTGGTCAAAGGACTCGATGTGGCCTTGCAGCTTGATGCCGTTCACCAGGTAGATGCTCACGGGAACATGCTCCTTGCGCAGCAGGTTCAGGAAGGGGTCTTGCAAGAGTTGTCCTTTGTTGCTCACGATATGCTCCGTGTTGTGAGAGGTGTTGGAGTGCCCGACCTTATCACAGCACCGGGTTTCCCCGGACGGGTCGGTGATCAGGTTTCGTTGAACGGGTTCTTCGAGGACCGCATCTCGATCCGCAGCGGCGTGCCGACCAGCTTGTAGTGATCGCGGATCCGCCCTTCCAGATACCGCTTGTACACGTCGCTGACGCCTTCCAGCGCGTTGCCGTGGATGACGACGATCGGCGGGTTCATGCCGCCCTGATGGGCGTAGCGCAGCTTGGGACGGGACAACCCCGCGCGCTTGGGCTGCTGGTGCTCGACGGCCTCGTGCACCAGGCGCGTCAGCACCGGCGTGGTCATCTTCTTGTAGGCCGACGAATACGAGTCGGCCAGCGCCTTCCACAGCGGCCCCAGGCCCTGGCGCTTGAGCGCCGAGATCTGCAGGATGGGCGCGAACCGCAGGAAGGCCAGGCGCGTCGTGATCTGGCGCTCGATCGTCTCGCGCTGGTAGCTGTCGATCGCATCCCACTTGTTGATCGCGACGACCACCGCGCGGCCACTGTCCAGCACGTAGCCGGCGATGTGGGCGTCCTGGTCGGTCACGCCCTGCGTGGCGTCGATCAGCAGCAGCACGACGTTCGCGTCGGAGATCGCCTGCAGCGTCTTGACCACCGAGAACTTCTCGATCGCCTCGAAGACCTTGCCCTTGCGGCGCAGGCCGGCGGTGTCGATGAGCTTGAACTTCTGGCCATTGCGCTCGAAGTCGACGCTGATGGCGTCGCGCGTCGTGCCCGGCATGTCGAAGGCGACCAGGCGCTCCTCGCCCAGCCAGGTGTTGATCAGCGTGCTCTTGCCGACGTTCGGGCGGCCGGCCACCGCCAGGCGGATGGCGCGGGGTTCGTCGCCTTCCTCGTCCGGGGCGTCGCCGTCGAAGGCGACGTCATCGTCCGTGGCGCGACCCTCGTCGAAGCTGTCCAGCACCGCTTCCAGCAGGCTGCGGATGCCCTGGCCGTGCGCGGAGGAGACCGGGTGCGGCTCGCCCATGCCGAGCTCGTGGAACTCCGCCATCAACGGCGAGTCGCTCATGCCCTCGGCCTTGTTGACCGCGACGAAGACACGCTTGTTGCACTGGCGCAGGTAGCGGCCGATGTCCATGTCCTGGCCGGCCAGTCCGGTGCGGATGTCCAGCACGAAGATCACCGCGTCCGCCTCGGCCACGGCCTGGCGGGTCTGCTTGGCCATCTCCTTGACGATGCCGGTGGAGCTGTCCGGCTCGAAGCCGCCGGTATCGATGACGATGAACTCGCGATCGCCCAGACGGCCGTCGCCGTAGTGGCGGTCGCGGGTGAGGCCGGCGAAGTCCGCGACGATGGCGTCGCGGCTCTTCGTCAGCCGGTTGAACAGCGTGGACTTGCCCACGTTGGGGCGGCCCACCAGGGCGATCACAGGTTTCATATCAGTCTTGGCGCAGCGCGAACAAGCGTCCGCTGCGAGTGGCGATCAGCACCGTGTCCCCCGATTGCACCGGGGCGGCGACGACGCCGGAACTGTCGGTCGACAGGCGCTGGATGGTCTGCCCCTTGTCGCGGGACAGGAAATGCACGTACCCCTCGCCGTCGCCGACGATGACCGACTTGGCGGTCACCAGCGGGGCGCTGAGCTTGCGGTTCTGGAACTGGTCGGCGGTCCACTGGACGTCGCCGTTGCGGGTGCCCCAGGCCGTCAGGCGGTCGGAGGCATCGCCGCCGACGACGATCGCGGCGTCGACGCCCAGGCCGCGGCTGCCGCCGACGTTGCGGCTCCAGATCGCGTTGCCGCGCTCGGCGTTGACGCAGGCGACGGCGGACTGGAACGCGCGGGCGCAGAAGGTGTCCTTGTCGCGGCCCATCGGGCCGACCAGGTCGGCCAGGCGCTCGACTTCGTTGGTGCCGCGCGGGCTGGCGACGGAGGCCTCCCACAGCAGCAGGCCGCGGGTCGGATCGACGCCGGCCAGGCGCGGGCCCTGCCCCACCAGCAGCGTGTTCTGGTAGGCGCCGATGACGCCGGACTGCTGCAGCGTCAGCGGCTCGCCCGGACGACGCAGCTCCCACAGGCGACGGCCGTCGGCCGCGTCGAAGGCCAGCACGGCACGATCCAGCGTCAGCACGAAGACGCGCTCGCCGGCGACGAACGGGGCGGTCACCACCGGCGTCGTCATCGCCTTGCGCCACAGGATCCGGTCGCCCTCGGTGACGACCAGCTCGTTGTCACGAGTGACCGCGGCAGCGAAACGGCCGTCGCTGCCGACACCGGCGGTCAGGCCCTTGCCGACCTCGGCGCGCCACAGCGTGGTGCCGTCCTTGGCGGAGATGGCGCTGATGACGCCGTCCGAGCCGCCGACCACGAAGCGGTCGTCCAGCGCGGTGATCGTCAGCGGAAACTTGACGCTGTCCACGCGCGCTTCCCAGACCACGCGGGCTTGCAGCGACGGGGTGATGTTCTCGAGCGGCGCGGGTTTGGGCGCATTGGAGCTGCTGGACAGCGAGCACGCGCCCATCGTCAGCGCGACGCCGGCCAGCACCAGCGCGCGGGCCAACGGACGGATCAGCGGGCGGCCTTGGATGCGGGCGATCATTGCGCGGCTCCCGGCGTTTCGTCGTCGCCGACGGCGACACCCAGGCTGGCCAGCTTCACCTGCAGCAGGCGGCGGTAGTCCAACTGCTTGTCCATGGCGTCGTAGGCCTTCTTGAATTCGGTCCTGGCCTGGTCGGGCTTGTTCTGCAGCAACGCCAGGTCGCCGCGGCGATCGGCCAGCAGCGGCGCGAAGTCGGCGTTCTTGACGCCGTCCAGCGTCTTGCCGGCCTCGTCGTACTGCTTGGCATCCATCTGCAGCGCGGCCAGGCGCAGGCGGGCCAGATCACGGTAGGCGTCGCCCTTGGCGCCGTCGACGGCCCAGGTCAGCGTGGCACGGGCTTCGTCGGCCTTGCCCTTGTCCAGTTGCAGCTTGGCGGCGATCAGCGCGGCCTGCGCGGCGTATCCGGTCGAGCCGTACTCCGTCTTCAGGTTGCCGAACACCGCGGTGGCCTTGCCGGCGTCGCCGGCTTGCGCCGCGCGTTCCAGCTCGGTGAACATCGCGGCGGCCTTGGCGGCCTGCTGGCGCTGCCAGTAGTTCCAGCCGGTCCAGCCGGCGTAGGCCACCAGCGCCAGCGTCAGCAGCCAGGTGATCGCATTGCCCCAGCGCTTCCAGAACGCCTTGACCTGCTCCAGCTGTTCCTGTTCTTCGAGATCGAGATGAGACGCCATGTGCGAAAAACGGTCCGTCGGTTGAACTATCGAAGCCGGTGCGACAGGCGCGGGCCGGCGGGTACTCGGAATCTGACCGGCGGCGGCCTGCGCCACCCCGGCAAAGCCGCGATTATGCGTTGCGCAGCTCGGCTGCCCAGCCGGCCACGTCGTAAAGCGATCGTGTCGTCTGCGCGGCGCCTTCATCGCGCAGCGGCTTGACCGCGACCTCGCCGCGCGCCAGCTCGTCCTCGCCGAAGATCAGCGCGAAACGGGCGCCGCTGCCGTCGGCCTTCTTGAACTGCGACTTCATGCTGCCCTGGCCCGGATGCATGACAACCCGGACGCCGGCCGCGCGCAGCGCCTCCAGCGCGACCATCACCTGCGGCAGCCCTTGCGCGGACGGGATGACGGCGTAGGCGTCCGGGACGTCCGGCGCTGGCAGCGTGCCGACTTCCTCCAGCAGCAGCAGCAGGCGTTCGATGCCCATGCCGAAGCCCACCGCCGGCGCCGGCTTGCCGCCGAGTTGCTCGATCAGGTAGTCGTAGCGGCCGCCGCCGCAGACGGTGCCCTGCGAGCCCAGGCGCTCGGTGACCCACTCGAACACCGTCAGGTTGTAGTAGTCCAGGCCGCGCACCAGGCGCGGATTGATCTGGTACGCGATGCCGGCGGCGTCCAGGATCGCGCGCACGCCGTTGAAGTGCGCCAGCGAGGCCTCGCCCAGAAAGTCCAGCAGCTTGGGCGCGCCGTTGGCCATGTCCTGCAGCGCCGGGTTCTTGGTGTCCAGCACGCGCAGCGGGTTGCTGTGCATGCGGCGCCGACTGTCCTCGTCCAGCAGCGCCTGGTGCTGTTCGAGGTAGGCGATCAGCGCCTCGCGGTGGGCGCGGCGCTCGGCCGGCTCGCCCAGGCAGTTGAGCTCCAGGCGGAAGTGCTCGCCGTCCTTCAGGCCCAGCTCGCGCAGCAGGCGGCTGCCCATGAGGATGACCTCGGCGTCCACGTCGGGGCCGGCGAAGCCCATGGCCTCGACACCCATCTGGTGGAACTGGCGGTAGCGCCCCTTCTGCGGCTTCTCGCGGCGGAACATCGGGCCGAAGTAGTACAGGCGGCGGCCGGAGTCGCGCAGGAACGAGTGCTCCGTCATCGCGCGCACCACGCCGGCCGTCATCTCGGGGCGCAGGGCCAGGTGCTCGGCCTGGCCGTGCTTGTCGGCGCGATCCTCGAAGGCGTACATCTCCTTCTCGACGATGTCGGTCACCTCGCCGATGCCGCGCACGAACAGCGCGGTCGGCTCGACGATGGGCGTGCGCACGTTCTGGTAGCCGTAGCGCTGCAGCACGCTGCGCATCATGGCTTCCAGCCATTCCCAGCGCGCCGATTCCGGCGGCAGGATGTCGTTCATGCCCTTGACGGCCTGCAAGGCTTGCAGCTTCTTGGTGTCTGTCATGTGGTCGGGATCCCCCGGGAGGGATCGAGGTATCGCGGGGAAGGGCCGGACGGGATCGCCCCGGCCCGATGTCGATCGGAAAAACGACGCGGCGCCCTCCCCGTCCACCAACCGGCGAACGGCGCGGGGCGCCACGGCAGGGTCAATGCGCGCCGGCTTCGCCGAAGCGCTTCTCGATGTAGGTCTCGACCAGCGCGTGGAACTCGGTCGCGATGTTGTCGCCGCGCAGCGTCAACGCCTTCTCGCCGTCGATGAACACGGGCGCGGCCGGCGCCTCGCCGTTGCCGGGCAGGCTGATGCCGATGTCGGCATGCTTGCTCTCGCCGGGCCCGTTGACGATGCAGCCCATCACCGCGACCTTCATGTTCTCGACGCCCGGGTACTTGCCGCGCCAGATCGGCATCTGCGCGCGCAGGAAGTCGTCGATCTGCTTGGCCAGCTCCTGGAAGGTCGTGCTGGTGGTGCGGCCGCAGCCGGGGCACGCGGTGACGCTCGGGTTGAACGCGCGCAGCCCCAGCGACTGCAGGATCTCCAGCGCGACCACCACTTCCTGCGTGCGCGCCTCGCCGGGTTGCGGCGTCAGCGAGACGCGGATCGTGTCGCCGATGCCTTCCTGCAGCAGCACCGACAGCGCCGCGGCGGAAGCCACGGTGCCCTTGGTGCCCATGCCGGCCTCGGTCAGCCCCAGGTGCAGCGCGTAATCGCAGCGCCTGGCCAGCGCGCGGTAGACCGAGATCAGGTCCTGCACGCCGCTGACCTTGCAGCTGATGATGATGTTGTCGGGATTCATGCCCAGCTCGCGCGCATACGCGGCCGACGATAACGCCGACTGGATCAGCGCCTGGTACATCACCTGCTTGCCGTCCCACGGGGCGGCGCGCCGGGCGTTGTCGTCCATCATCTGGGCGAGCAGTTCCTGGTCCAGGCTGCCCCAGTTGACGCCGATGCGCACGACCTTGTCGTACTGCACCGCCGCCTCGATCATCTGGGCGAACTGGCGATCCTTCTTGTCACCCTTGCCGACGTTGCCGGGGTTGATGCGGTACTTGGACAGCGCCCGCGCCATCGCCGGGTGCTCGGTCAGCAGGCGGTGGCCGTTGTAGTGGAAGTCGCCAACCAGCGGCACGTCGATGCCCATGCGGTCGAGCTGGTCGCGGATGTGCGGCACGGCATCGGCCGCCTCGGGCGTGTTGACGGTGATGCGGACCAGCTCCGAGCCGGCGATCGCCAGCTCCTTGATCTGGATGGCGGTCTCGATGACGTCGACGGTGTCGGTGTTGGTCATCGACTGGACGCGCACCGGCGCGTCGCCGCCGATCGTCACGACATGGTCGCCCCAGCGTACGTTCGCCTGGCGCGTGAGGTGCCGGGCCGGCGCGGCGGCGGCGATCAGGTCCGACGGGTCGGTGCCGTCGATCGCGGAAGCTTCGGTGATCTGGGTGTCCATCGTCATGCGGCGCTCATGCAAAGAAATTGGGGGGCGGCGACCGAGTGGCTGCCGCTACTGCGGATGCTGCCGTGCTTGCCCATCAGTCCACCCTTCGGTCCGATCCGGCGCGGTTCAGTTCAGCTCCAGTCGCGCGACGTTGTCACGCGAGCGGGCGGCCAGGTCCACGGGTTGGCCGCGAAACACCAGTTCCGTGCCGGCCACGTTGCCCACGCGCAGCTTCAGCGGGGCGATGCCATTCACGTCGACCTGATCCCCCGACCGCAGCAGACGGGAGAGCAACACCTGCCCCTTGGCGTCGACCACCTCGACCCAGGATTCGGCGCTGGCCTTGATCAGCAGCGACGAGCTGCCGGGCGGCGGCGCCGTGACGGGCGAGGCGAGCGTGGATGCCGCGGTCGTGTTGCCGGCAGCGGCGGGCAGCGTCGGCGCCGCGGCCACCGGAGGCGGCACGCTGGCGCCGGCTCCGACGGCCAACGGCGAAGGGGCTGGCACGCTCGCGGCGGCTTGCGGCACGGGCACGGCTTCGGATGCGCCTGCCGGCGGTGCCTCGACGTTCGTCGGCACATCGGCGGCGCCAGCGGTCGCGGCCGTGCCGGCGGCACCGGTGGCGACCGTCGACGATGCGGTGTCGGCCCCTTGGAAACGCTGCGTGATCTGGTCGATCCAATGGGACGGCAGCGCGTAGACCGCCACCGCCGCCACCAGCAGGGCGGCCACACCCAGCACCATCGGACGCTTCATCAGATCGGTCGAGATCATCGGCTCGTGGCTGGACGAGCGCTCCCGGAACGGCTGGTTCAGGCCCGGCGTCACGCGGTCCAGCGAGGCCTCCGCGCCGCTGCTGGGCAGCATCGCCAGCACCGGCTCGGCGTCGACCTTGAGCACGCGGCACATCGACCGCGCCAGCGCCCGCGCGAAGGTCGCGTCCGGCAGGTCCTTGTAGCGGTCGGCCTCCAGGGCTTCCAGCTTGGACTGCGGCACTTTCAGCGTCGCCGCCAACGCGGCGATGTGCAGGCCGCGGGCTTCCCGCGCGCGCCGCAAGGCTGCCCCGGCGGTCGTCGGCGGTGACGCAGCCGGGGGTGAAGCAGCCGGCGCGGCCGCGGATGTCGCCTCGTCGGCCACCGTCGGAGTCATGCGATGTCCCTCATTCATCGAATCGCCCACTGTTCAGCGCTTGGGTCTCGGTCGCCTGCGGATACTTGCGCCGCATTTGCTGGCCGAGATCTTCCATGTTCGCCATGTTCCCGATGCGGCGCTCGATGCGCAGTTCCAGCCACAGGCTGGCCGCATTCGCTTGCTCCACATTGGTGTTCACACGGCGGGCATAGAAACGCGCCCGTTCATATTCGCCCTGGCGGTACAGGACCTCGCCCAGGTTCAGCGCCACGGTCGGATTGCCGGGCTCCAGTTCAAAAGCCTTCGTCAGGCGCTGCTGCGCCGGCACCAGGCGACCCTCGCGCGCCTCGCAGACGCCCCAGGCCAGCCAGGTGCGGCCAGGCGTGCGATAGGTCGGCAGCGCGAGCGCGGCGTCGAACTGCTGGTAGGCCTCGGCGTAGCGCTGGCGCTGGCACAGGAACCAGCCGTAGTTGTGCAGCGTGTCCGCGTTGCCGCGATCGCGCGCGAGCACTTGCTTGAAGCCGTCCTCGGCCAGCGCGTATTCCCCCATCGCGGCGAAGATCAGGCTGCGCAGGTTGATGGCCTCGGGCAGGTCCGGCTTCGCGGCCAGCGCCTGCTTGACCTCGTCCAGCGCCGTCTCGTATTGGCCGCGCGCGAAGTAGCCGCCGGCCAGTTCCATGCGCACGGACGCGCGGCGGTCGTTGTCGGTCTGGTCGCTGGCGGTGCGAGGCTGCTGGGCCGTCGGGGTCGCGCAGCCCGCCAAGGCCGCGGCGATCAACAGCGCGACGGAAACGATCCGGGCGGGACGACGCGGGGAGACGGTGCCGAACGACAGTGGGGTCATGGACGTGGGCCTGGTGGGTTGGCGGTCGATGCGGGCGCCGCGCCTTCGCGCGGCGTTGACGGAGATGCGGCGCCACGCTGTACCACCACGGGCGCGCGCACCATGCGCAGGTGAACCCGCGTCCGATCCTGAACTTCGCCGGCGAGCTGGCCGCAGGCGGCGTCGATATCGTCGCCACGCGTCTTGCGCACGGTGGTGATGATGCCGGCCTGGATCAGCAGATCGGCGAAGGCCTTGACGCGCTCGTTCGAACTGCGTTTCAGGCCCGACGCGGGGAAGGGATTGAACGGGATCAGGTTGATCTTGCAGGACACCTTGCCCTTGAGCAGCGCGATCAGTTCGCGGGCCAGTTCGGGCGTGTCGTTCACCTCGTCGAGCATGCAGTACTCGAAGGTGATGAAGTCGCGCGGCGCGCGTTCCAGATAGCGGTTGCAGCTGTCCAGCAGTTCCGCGATCGGGTACTTGCGGTTGAGCGGCACCAACTGGTCGCGCAGCGGGTCGTTGGGCGCGTGCAGCGACACGGCCAGCGCCACCGGCGCGTCGTCGCGCAGGCGGTCGATCATCGGCACGACGCCGGACGTCGACACCGTCACCCGGCGGCGCGACAGGCCGTAGCCGTGGTCGTCGAGCATCATCCGCAGCGCCGGCACGAGCGCGCCGTAGTTCTGCAGCGGCTCGCCCATGCCCATCATCACGACGTTGGAGATGACGCGTTCATCGGTGTTCAGGCGCTGCCGCAGCGAGTGCTCGGCGTACCAGAGCTGGGCGATGATTTCCCAGGTCTCCAGGTTGCGGCTGAAGCCTTGATGGCCGGTCGAGCAGAACCGGCAGCCGACGGCGCAACCGGCCTGGCTGGAGATGCACAGCGTGGCCCGGTCGTCCTCGGGGATGTAGACCGCCTCGACGGCGTTGCCCTGGCCGACGTCGAACAACCATTTGATCGTGCCGTCGGCGGAGACATGTTCGGAGATCACCGGCAGCGCGGTGATGTGGGCGCGCCCGGCCAGCTTGTCGCGCAGCGACTTGGCCAGGTCGGACATCTGGGCGAAGTCCGCCGCGCCCTTCTGATGGATCCAGCGGAACAGCTGGGTGGCGCGGAAGCGCTTCTCGCCCAGCTGCTCGCAGTACGCGGCAAGGCCTTGCAGATCGAATCCGAGCAGGTTGACCGCGTCCATCATTGTTTCCTCTTTCTCAAGGGCCTCGTAGCCCGGGGGTCAGAGGCGTTGCCGGCTCAGCGGCCGTTGATTTCCAGGCCGGAGAAGAAGAAGGCGACTTCTTGCGCGGCGGTTTCCGGAGCGTCCGAGCCGTGCACGGCGTTGGCGTCGATGCTGTCGGCGAAGTCGGCGCGGATGGTGCCCTTCTCGGCCTTCTTCGGATCGGTCGCGCCCATCAGGTCACGGTTCTTCAGGATGGCGCCTTCGCCTTCCAGCACCTGGATCTGCACCGGGCCGGAGATCATGAAGCTCACCAGGTCGTTGAAGAACGGGCGGGCCTTGTGCACGGCGTAGAACGCTTCGGCTTCGGCGCGCGACAGCTGCTTCTGCTTGGAAGCGATGATCTTCAGGCCGGCGCCTTCGAAGCGGGCGTAGATCTGGCCGATGACGTTCTTGGCCACGGCATCGGGCTTGATGATGGAGAGGGTGCGTTCGACGGCCATGTTTTTTCCTTGAAATCTGGGGCTTGGCAAAGCCGGGCATTGTACTGCGTGAAGTCAAGTCCCCGGTGACATCCCGATGTCTGCCGCCGCGTCCCGGAAAGCAAAAAGGGAAGGAAACCGAGTTCCCCTCCCCTCTCACCGCATGCCCCGGCCCGAGCAAGACGCCCGGGCGGGATATCGGACCGGGCCCGGCGATGCCCGCCGTGCCCGCGCCGATGACGGCCGCGAATCAGCGGCGGCCGCGACCACCGCCTCCGCCTCCGCCACCACCACCACCGCCGCCGCGACGACCGCCGCGGTTACCCCGGTTGATGAAGGCATCGGCGCCGATGTAGCCCATCGACGTCTTCATCGGATCCGGCTGGCGCTCGCCGCCCGGACCACGGCTGTTGCGACCCTGGTCGGGGTTGTTGGAGGGATCGCTGCCGCCGCGGCCGAAGCCCTGCGGAATGCCGCGCTTGCCACTGGTGGCGAAACGACGGTCGAAGGTCTGCTCCAGCGGATTGATGTGACGCGGGATGAAGTCGTCCTCGTCCTCGTCACGGCGGCGTTCGCGCTCCGGCGGGGCCGGACGCTGCTGCGGCTGGTGCTGCGGCTGCTGGGCGCGCTGCTCGTTGCGCGGCGGCTCCGGGCGGCTCGGGCGCGGGCCGCCGGTGTTGCCGCGACGGCGCTTGCTGTTGCGGTCACCCCGGTCGTTGCGATCGCCGCCACGGTCGCCGCGATCACCGCCTCGGTCCGCGCGGTCACCGCGATCAGCGCGTTGCTCACGCGGCTCGTTGCCAGCCAGCTGACGAATGATGCGGACATCGGCGTCGCCCAGTTCGATGTAGACGCCACGGCGCAGGCCGCGCGGCAGCACGACGGTGCCGTAGCGGATGCGAATCAGGCGGCTGACGGCCAGGCCGACGGTCTCGAACAGCTTGCGGACTTCGCGGTTGCGGCCTTCGGTGATGACGACGCGATACCAGCGATTCACGCCTTCGCCGCCGCCGTCGTCGATGCTCTTGAAGCTCGCCTGCTGGCCGTCGACGTCGACGCCGGCCAGCAGCTTCTCCTTCTGCTCCTTGCTCAGCGTGCCCAGCACGCGCACGGCGTACTCGCGCTCGACGCCGAAGCGCGGATGCATCAGCTGGTTGGCCAGTTCACCGGAGTTGGTGAACAGCAGCAGACCTTCGGTGTTCAGGTCCAGGCGGCCAACCGACTGCCACTTGCCCTGCGGCAGGCGGGGCAGGCTGCGGAAGACGGTGGGACGGCCCTCGGGGTCGTTGAACGTGACGACCTCGCCGACCGGCTTGTGATACGCCAGGATGCGCGGCGCGATCGGGGCGATGCGGACCTTGATCGGCTTGCCGGCCACCGCCACGCGGTCGCCGTAGGAGATGCGCTGACCCACGTGCGCGACAGCGCCGTTCACGGTGATCTGGCCCTTGGCGATCATGTCCTCGATGTCGCGGCGGGAGCCGACGCCGGCCTGCGCCAGCACCTTCTGCAGCTTCGGCGCGTCGGGTTCGGGCGCCAGCACGCGCTTGGCGGGCTGGCCGGAGGCCTCAACGCCCTCCTCGGCCTCGTCCACCTCGTCGGCCGGCTCGGCCTGGGCCGAGCCGTCGGCCTCCGCGTCGGCGTCGAACGTGCCGGCGATCAGCGCGTTGAAGCGCTCCTGCGCCTCGGCCTGCAGTTGCGCGTCGTCGGCCACGATCGGCGTGGCAGCCGGGGCGTTGTCGCCCGAGCCTTCACCTTGCGCTGGCCGAGCCTCGCGCGGCTCGCCTTCGCGGGCCTCGCGGCCATCACGACCACGGCGGCGGCGGTTGCGACCGCGACCTTCGCGCTCGCCCGCCTCGCCGTCGGTCGCGGGACCTTCCGCGTCGGACGCTTCATGGGCGACCAGCTCGCCCACCGCCTCGGCCACCGGCGTCACCGGCGCGGGCGCGATCTCGACGGTCGCGGAGGCCGTCGCGACGACCACGGGCGTCTCGACGGCGGCCGCGGCCTCCACGGCCGGCTTGGCGCGGACGGTGCGGCGCTTGGGCTTGGCCGGCGCCTCACCGTCGTCGGCCACGGGCGCCTCGGCGATCTGGGGGACCGCCTCCACGGCCTGGACGGCCACGTCGGCCGCAGCCTCGGTGGACGCCGCCGTCTTGCGACGGGCTCGGGGCTTGGGCGCCTCCTCGACCGCGGGGCTCACGCCCGGGTCGACCTCCGTGGCGGAGGCGGCGGGCTTGCGGGTGCGCTTGGGCTTCGCGGGCGTGTCGGACGGGGTGTCCGACGCGGCGGCGGCCAGCGCCTCGGGCTTGGAGTTGTCGATGTCGTTGGAATTCATGTGTCGGCTTGCACCTTGTCAGCGGTGGACACGGCCCCTTCCCGGGGCGCTCAAGTGGGCTCGGGGTTGACGGCCCCAGCCGGTGGTTCGTCGCCCGGCTCGCCTGAGGCGGCCGGCTTGGTGGATTCGGAGTCAGTGGTCGCGATGGAGGCCTCCGATGCCTCCGTCGCCTCATCTTCATTCGTGGACTCGACGGCGAGCCCGTTCACCGGGGCCGCCTCGAAACCGAGGCCCGGGCCGGGCCCGGCATCGGCCCCGCCCCCGGCCGCCGCTTCGACAGCGTCAGCGTCGGACTGGGCGGACCCATCCTCCTTGGCCGGGTCGGCCTGATCGACGCGCTCCGCCTGCTCGTCCATCGCCTCCGGCAGGCCGGATGCCTGGGCCAGCGCCTGCGCGTCGGCGGCCTCCGCCGTCGCGATCGCCACGGCGACCGCGCCTTCCGGTTCGACCTCGACCACCGCGTCGCCGGGCGGCTCCTCCAGCAGCGAGCCTTGCAGCGCCCCGGCGATCGGCGTCGGATCACCGCCCTGGATCAGCGCGGGCAGTTGCTCCAGGCTGGACAGCCCCAGGTCGTCCAGGAACTGCCGCGTCGTCGCGTACAGCGCCGGCCGTCCGGGCGCTTCCCGATGGCCGATCACCTCGATCCAGTTCCGGTCTTCCAGCTGCTTGACGATGGGGGTCGCCACCACCACGCCGCGGATGTCCTCGATGTCGCCGCGGGTCACCGGTTGACGGTAGGCGATGATCGCCAACGTCTCCAGCACCGCCCGCGAGTACTTCGGCGGCTTCTCCGGATGCAGCCGGTCGAGATGCTCGCGCAACTCCGGCCGGCTCTGGAAGCGCCAGCCCGAGGCCAGCACCACCAGTTCGATTCCTCGCCCTTCCCAGTCGCGCAGCAACTCGTCGAGCAACGACCGCACGCTGTCCGCGTTGACCTCGTCCGCGAACAACGAGCGCATGTCACGCAGCGTCAGCGGCGCCTGCGCGCAGAGCAAGGCAGTCTCCAGGACACGCTTGGCCTCCTGCGTGTTCATGGACTCAGCTCATGAAGCCGGCATCGCGGCCGACCAATTCCGTGTGTTTCGCCATCTTGGGCGCCGGCGGCGGCATCGGGCCGCGCCGAACGAGTTCGATCTGCTTGCTTCTTGGGAGCTCTCGGCACCGTCGGCCGCCGCTCAGAGGGCGGCCCGACCGGCGGGACTGGGACCGTGGCGTGGTCGGCGACACAGACCACGGTCTCTGGCGCAGTGCGCGGGGTCGACTGCTGACCCGCCACGTTCTTGCGCAAAAACTTAAGGCGCATTGTAGCGCGCGCTTTCGCCCACGCCTCAGAACTCCGGATCGGGCAAACCCGCGAGGCGCCAACCCACTGCCAATTCAGGCGGCAACGGGGCCTCGAAGCGCAGCGGTTCGGCGCTGACCGGATGCTCGAAACCCAGCCGCGCCGCATGCAGCGCCTGGCGGGGCACATCCAGCGCCTGCGCCCCGCCGTAGAGCGCATCGGACACCAGCGGATGCCCGCGATGCGCCGCGTGCACGCGGATCTGATGGGTGCGACCCGAGTGCAGCACGCAATGCAGCGCCGACACCGTGCGCCGCAGTCCGCGCGCGTCCTCCCACTCGCCTTCCGACAACCTGTAGAAATCGGTGCGCGCCGGCTTGCCGCTGCCCACCACCGCCATCTTCGTGCGCGACTGCGGGTCGCGCCCGATCGGCGCTTCGACGATCCATTCCTCCGGCGTGCGGCCGTGGGCCAGGGCGAGGTACTCGCGGCGCACCTCGCGCGCCGCGATGGCCCGCACCAGCGCGGTCACCGCCGGCAGCGTCTTGCCCACGACCATCAGGCCGGAGGTGTCCTTGTCCAGCCGATGCACGATGCCCGCGCGCGGCAGCGTCGCGGCCCGCGGGTGATGCGCGAGCAGCCCGTTCATCAGCGTGCCCGACCAGTTGCCCGCCGCCGGATGGACCACCAGGCCGGCCGGCTTGTTGACCACCAGCAGGTGCTCATCCTCGAAGACGATGTCCATCGCCAGCGGCTCGGGACGGAAGGCCAGCGCCTCTTCGGTGGGCACCAGATCGACGACCAGCCGCTGGCCCAGCCGCGGCTTGCGCGACGCCTGCGTGGCGACCTGCCCGTCCAGTTGCACGCAGCCGCGCTCGATCAGCCCCTGCAGGTGATTGCGCGAGAACTCCGGCGCGAGCTGCACCAGCCACTTGTCCAGCCGCAGCCCGATCTCGTCGCGGCCGGCCTCGGCCTCGCGCCGCTCGGGGGCCTCGGCGCCGAGATCCTGGGCGTCGTCCTGGGCCTCGGGTGCGGTCTCCGAAAGAGCCTCGGAATGGGCCTCGGAATGGCCTTCGTCATGCGCTGCGGGGCGGGGCTCGCCACTGGCGGACGTCCCCGGGTAAAGCCCATCCGCGGGCGCCGGGGGGGTGCCGACCTGAACCATATAATCGCCGCTCCAATTTCAGATGAGGGCCGCCATCGCGCGCGCCCTGTGGACCATGATCGAGACCTGGGTGTTGCGCCGCCGGACCGCCGTTTCCGCTGATTCCGCAGATGCGTCCGGATCCTGGCGCGCCGCTTGGCGCTCCGCGGCGATGACCGCCGCGGCGGTCGCCGTGCTGGGGCTGGCGGCCTGCTCGTCCGCCCCCAAGGATGACCCGAATTCCCAGGCCAACCTGGAGAAATTGTACGCAGAGGCCAAGGAGGACATGCTCTCCGGCTCGTACGACCGGGCGATCAAGACGCTGGAGCGCATCGAGGGGCGCGCCGCCGGCACGACGCTGGGCCAGCAGGCGCAGCTCGACCTGGCCTGGGCCAACTACAAGAGCGGCGAGCGCGTGCAGGCCGTGACGGTGCTGGACCGCTTCATCAAGCTCAACCCGTCGAGCCCCGCGCTCGACTACGCGCTGTACATGAAGGGCCTGGTCAACTTCAACGACGATCTGGGCCTGTTCGGCCGCATCTCCCGCCAGGACATCAGCGAGCGCGACCAACAGGCCGCGCGCGATTCGATGCAGGCGTTCAAGCAGCTGGTCGAGCAGTTCCCGGAGTCCAAGTACTCCGACGACGCCCGCATCCGCATCGACTACATCACCAACAGCCTGGCTGCCTACGAAGTGCATGTGGCGCGCTACTACTACAACCGCGGCGCCTACCTGGCCTCGGCGAACCGCGCGCAGGCGGCGCTGCTGGAGTTCCAGCACGCCCCCGCGCTGGAGGAAGCGCTGTTCCTGATGGTCAAGAGTTACGACCGGCTGGGCATGACCCAACTGCGCGACGACTCGGAGCGCGTGCTCAAGGCCAGCTTCCCGGACAGCAGCTATCTGACGACGGGCACGGCTCGAGCGAAAGACAAAGCCTGGTGGCAAATCTGGTAACTTGAGCGGACTCTGCTCGGACCACCCGGCCCGCTTTCGAGCGGGCTTTCTTTTTGCCGCGTCAGGCGTCGTGGGAAGCGCGCAGTTCGGCCAGCCATGCCTGAGCCGTCGCTTCGTCGGGCACTTGCGTCATCGGCGGCAAGGCCTCGCGCAGGCGACGGCCGTAGTGGGAGCCCGCCAGGCGCGGGTCGCAAACGACCAGCAGCCCGCGATCGGTCTCGGTGCGGATCAGGCGCCCCGCGCCCTGCTTCAGCGCGATCGCGGCCTCGGCGACGAAGTACTCCATGAACGGGTTGCGCCCCTCGGACTCCAGCCGCGTCACGCGCGCCTCGACCAGCGGATCGTTCGGCGGCGGAAACGGCAACTTGTCGATCACGACGCATTGCAGCGAATCGCCGGGTACGTCGATGCCCTCCCAGAAGCTCGCCGATCCGACCAGCACCGACGCCGGCTGATCGACGAACTGCTGCAGCAACTGCCGCTTGGGCATGCTGCCCTGCACCAGCACCTCGATGCGATGGCCGCCTTCCTCGAAACGCTGGCGCAGCACATCGGCGACCGTCTGCAGTTGGCGCAGCGTCGTCGTCAGGATGAAGGTCCGCCCGCCGAGCTTGGCCGCCAAGCGGGCGCCGAGCCACCCCACCGATTCGCCGTGGTCGGGCTCGGACGGCTTCGGAAAATGCCGCGGCACGTATAGCCGCGCGTGCGTCGCGTAGTCGAACGGGCTGCCGACACGCAGCGTGCGCGCGCCCTGCAGGCCGGCGGGCTCGGTGAACCAGGCCAGGTCCTCGCCCTCGCCCAGCGTCGCGGACGTGAACACCCAGGCCTTGGGCGTGCTCGCCAGCGCCTCCTGCATCGCCTCGCGGATGTCGAGCGGCGATTCCACCAGCCGGACCTGGTGTGTGCCGACATCGACCCAGCGCACCGCGCCGGGATCGGGCTCGCGCGCGAACAGCAGCGCGTTCTTGTAGACCTCGACCGCGCGCTCGTGCAGCCGCGCCAGGTCGGGTCCGACCTCCATCACCGTCGCCAGCGCGTCGACGCTGAGCTCAAGCGCCCGCGCCACCTCCGCCAGCGCGGCCTCGAAGTCGGCGCGGCCGGCGCATTCGTTCCAGCGCAGCTTGAGCAGGCCGCGCAGTTCACGCCCACCGGCGCAGGCCAGCCGCAAGGCGCGGGCCGCGCGCTCGACGCCGGCTGAAATCTCCTGCCACTCCTGTAGCCCGCGCGCATGGACCAGCCCTTGCGCGACCAGGTCGCGCGCGAAGTCGAACAACTGCGCGCTGCCGACCATGCGGCCGAGGAAGTTCAGACCCGCCTCGGGCAGTTGATGCGCCTCGTCGAAGATCGCCACCTCGACGCTGGGCAGCAGCTCCGCGACGCCGCTGTCGCGCAGCACCAGGTCGGCGAAGAACAGGTGGTGATTGACGACGACGAGGTCCGCTTCCATCGCCTCGCGCCGCGCCTTGACGACATGGCAGTCGCGATACGACGGGCAGTCCGTGCCGAGGCAGTTGTCGCGGTTCGAGCTCACGATGGGCAGCACCGGCGAGCGCTCGTCCAGGCCGTCGATCTCGGAGAAGTCGCCGGTGTGCGTCGTCATGGCCCAGCGCTCGATGCGCGCCAGCTGCGCGACGGCGCGGCGGTCGGGCAACTCGGCGCTGTGGCGCGCCTGCTCCAGCCGATGCAGGCAGAGATAGCTGCCACGGCCCTTCAGCAAGGCGGCGCGCAGCGGCAGCGAGAAGGTCTCCAGCAGCCGCGGCAGGTCGCGCAGATAGAGCTGGTCCTGCAGGCTCTTGGTCGCGGTGCTGATCAGCGTGCGCCCGCCGGAGAGCAGCGCCGGCACCAGGTAGGCGAAGGTCTTGCCGACGCCGGTGCCGGCCTCGACCACCAGCGTCTCGCGGCCCGCGATCGCCTGCGCGACCGCGCGCGCCATGCCCTGCTGGGGCTCTCTGGGCGAATAACCGGCGTCATGCCGCGACAACGGGCCACCGATGTCGAACGCGGCCACGACGGCCTGTTCCAGCTCGCCCGGACGCAGCGCCTCGGCGGCGGGACGCTCGCGGACCGGCGCGGGCGGGACGTCGGACCCCGGCGCTCCCCAGGGAGCATCCGCCATCAGGTCGTCGGTCGATTCGGTGGGGTCCTGGTCAGGCCGGCTCATCGGGATCGCTGGCCCGTTCGAGCCGCGCGATCTCGTCGCGCAGCGCCAGGCGTTGCTTCTTCAGGCGACGCAGGGTCAGGTCGTCATTCGGCTGGCCGAGCGCATCGGCCTCATCGGCCGCATCAGGCGGGTCAGGTTGATCGCGATTGTCCGGCTGAGCACCGGACAATCGATCGATGCGGCCGTCCAACTCGGCATGCGCGATGCGGAGTTCGATCAGACGCCGGGCCGGAGAGTGAAGTTGTTCATCCATGAGGGGGAACCACTCGACCGAGAGGCCGAGGGAGGCGATTATAGTTTTGGGATGAGTCGCACAACCCCAGGCTTTCGCCTCAGCGCCGCCACCGGCATCCATCGCGGCGATCGCCTGTACCAGCAGGACCAGGTCCAGGTCATCGCCCACCCTCGCCAGGCAGGCTGCGTGCTGGGCATCGTCGCCGACGGCATGGGCGGCAAGAGCGGCGGCCGCAAGGCGGCGGACCAGGTCATCCTGACCGCGCAGCAGCTCTTCGAGCGCTTCGTGCCGGGTGAGGAGGACGAGGCCGAGCTGCTGCGGCAGATCGTCTCCGAAGCCCACCTCATGATCCGCCTGACGGCGATTTCCGCCGAGGAAGAGCCGCACGCCACGCTGGCCGCCTTCCTGCTGACGGCGGACCGGCGCTGCTTCTGGATCCACACCGGCGACTCGCGCATTTATCACTTCCGCGGCCCCAACATGGTGACGCGCTCGCTCGACCAGTCGTACGTGCAGCGACTCGTCGACGAGGGCCAGATCACCGAGGAAGAGGCGCTGGTCCATCCGCAGTCCAACCTGCTGACCGCCTGCCTGGGCACGGTGCAGGAGCCCACGCCGGTCGAGGCCTTCATCGAGCAGCTAGAACACGGCGACAGCCTGATGGCCTGCAGCGACGGCCTGTGGCACTACTTCTCCGCCGCCGAGCTCGGCACCGTGATGCACAGCCTGCCGCCGCGCGACGGCGCGGAACTGCTGGTCAACAAGGCCCGGCAACGCGCGAAGGGCACGGGCGACAACTTGTCGATCGCGATTGTGCGACTGGATCCGCGGGAATGAGCACGCTGCCCGCGGCGGCCTCGGCGCCCGCGAGGGCCTGACCAGGAAAAACGCCGGTCCTCGCGACCGGCGTTTGCCTTTTTGGGGGCCGATCGGCCTCGCGCTTCAGCGCCTGGGCAGCGCCTTGATGTCGGACGCGGACGGCGTCGGCAGATGGATGGGATCAGGCTTGGGCGTCGCGTTGCCCTTGGCCGACGACGCGGCGCTGGCGCGCTTCTGGTCGCGCAGGGCCAGGTCCTCGCTGGCCTTGCGCTGGCGCTGCTGCGCCTTCACGCGCCGCTCGGCGGCAGCGTCGCGACGGTCGGCCGCCTTGGCCTTCGCCTCGGCGTCCTGCTGCGCCTGCTGGCGCTGATGCAGCTCGGGATTCGCGCGCGGCGTCTTCGCCGCCGGCACTTGCGGCGCCGAGGCCGGATGGTCGGCCATGCGGACCGATTCGGTCTTGCGCCTGGCCTCGTCGGCGGCGGCCTGGCGTTCGTTCTCCAGCACGCGGGCGCGGGCCGCGACACCACGGCGTTCGCGATCCTCGGCGTTCACGATGTGTTCGGCGCGGTCCAGCGGGCGCAACAGGCGGATGCGCTCGTCACGCGCGTCCTCCAGGCAACTGGTGACGACGAAGCGCTGCCGGCACTCGCGCACCTTGTCCTGGTAGTCCTTCTCGACGCGGGCGCGCTCGGCCTCGATCTGGGCCCGGGTCATCTCGGCGGCCTGGGCCGGAGCGGGCAACGAGGACAGGGACGCGCACAACGTCAGCGGAGCAAGGACCGGAAGAAAAGCGGAAGGCTTCATGGGGGCGATCATCGCATCCGCCACACCGCCGCCGGATCAGGTCAACGACGTATCGACGTCGCGCCGCTCCAGTGCCAGGTACTCCTTGGACTGCATCTCCTGCAGCCGCGACACGGTGCGCGGGAATTCGTGCGCCAGCGGCCCTTCGGTGTAGAGCTGCTCGGCCGGCACCGCGGCCGAGATGATCAGCTTGCAGCGGCGGTCGTACAGCACGTCCACCAGCAGCGTGAAGCGGCGTGCCTCGCTGGCCAGCCGCGGCGGCATGGCCGGCACCTTGGACAGGATCACCGTGTGGAACTGGGTCGCCAGCTCCAGGTAGTCGTTCTGGGAGCGCGGCCCGCCACACAGCTCCGCGAAGTCGAACCACACCACGCCACCGGCGCGTCGGCGCGAGCGGATCTCGCGATGCTCGATGCGCAGGATCGGGTCCTCGTCGCGCGCCTCGGCCAGCGACTCGAAGGCCGCCGTCAGCGCCTGCTCGGCCGCGTCGTTCAGCGGCGTGTGGTACAGGTCGACGTGGTCCAGCGAGCGCTGGCGATAGTCGGTGCCGTTGTCGACGTTGATGACCTCCAGGTTGGCCTTCAGCAGTTCGATCGCGGGCAGGATGCGATCCCGATGCAGGCCGTTGGGGTACAGGCCGTCGGGATGGAAGTTGGACGTCGTCACGATCGACACGCGGTTGCGGAACATCGCATCCAGCAGCCGGTGCAGGATCATCGCGTCGGTGACGTCGGCGACGTGGAACTCATCGAAGCAGATCAGGCGGAAACGCCGCGCGATGCGCTTGCCGAGCTCCTCCAGCGGGTCCTGGATGCCCTTGAGGTCCTGCAGCTCGCGGTGGACCTCGCGCATGAACTCGTGGAAGTGCAGCCGCGTCTTGCGCGTCAGCGGCACCGCCTGGAAGAAGCAGTCCATCAGGAAGCTCTTGCCCCGCCCCACCCCGCCGAACATGTAGACGCCGCGCGGCAGCGGCGGCCGCACCAGCAGCTTGCTGAACGCGTTGGAACGTCGCGCCTTGTAGTCGGCCCATTCGTCCTGGCAACGCTGCAGCGCGGCGACGGCGCGTAACTGCGCGGGGTCGGCGGTGTAGCCGCGTTCGGCCAGGGTCTGCTGGTAAAGCTCGGTGACGGAGGTCATGCGACGGTCTCGGGAGTCTGTTCGGCACGGTCGCGCGCCAGGCGCGGCACAAGGACAAAGGGGCGACTCAGCGCCGCCCCTTTCGCGAGTTCCGAGCCGGGGCTCAGAAGTTCAGCGTGCGCTTGTCCACGGCCAGGGCCGCTTCCTTGGTGGCTTCGCTCAGCGACGGATGCGCGTGGCAGATGCGGGCGATGTCCTCGGCCGAGGCCTTGAACTCCATCGCCACCACGGCTTCGGAGATCAGCTCCGAGGCCATCGGGCCGATGATGTGCACGCCCAGGATCTCGTCGGTCTTGGCGTCGGCCAGGAACTTGACGAAGCCGGTCGTGTCGCCCAGCGCGCGCGCGCGGCCGTTGGCCAGGAACGGGAACTGGCCCGCCTTGTAGGCCACGCCGTCCGCCTTGAGCTGCTGCTCGGTCCTGCCGACCCACGCGATCTCGGGGCTGGTGTAGATCACCCACGGGATCGTGTTGAAGTTGACGTGCCCGTGCTGGCCGGCGATGCGCTCGGCCACGGCGACGCCTTCTTCTTCCGCCTTGTGCGCCAGCATCGGGCCGCGCACGACGTCACCGACCGCCCAGACGTTCGGCAGGTTGGTCTTGCACTCGTCGTCCACGACGATCGCGCCGCGCTCGTCCAGCTTCAGGCCGACGGCTTCCGGGTTCAGGCCGATGGTGTTGGCGACGCGGCCGATCGAGACGATCAGCTTGTCCACCGCCAGCGTCTGCTCGGCGCCCTTGGCGTCGGTGTACTTCACCGCGACGCCGTCCTTGCCGTTCTCGACGCTGGAGATCTTCACGCCCAGCTCGATGTTCAGGCCCTGCTTCTTGAAGACCTTGGCGGCCTCCTTGGCGACGGATTCGTCGGCGGCGCCCAGGAACGCGGGCAGCGCTTCCAGGATCGTCACGTCCGCGCCCAGGCGGCGCCACACCGAGCCCATTTCCAGGCCGATGACGCCGGAGCCGATCACGCCCAGCTTCTTCGGCACGGCCGGGATGCGCAGCGCGCCGTCGTTGGACAGGATGTTCGTCTCATCGAACGGCGCGCCGGGCAGTTGGCGGGCGTTGGAGCCGGTGGCGACGATCACGTGCTTGGCGGTGATCGTTTCCTCGGCGGCGCCGGCGACCTTCAGTTCGTAGCCGCCGTCCTTCGCCGCCACGAACGAGCCGCGGCCGTGGAAGAACGTGACCTTGTTCTTCTTGAACAGGTACAGGATGCCGTCGTTGTTCTGCTTCACGACGGTGTCCTTGCGACCGACCATCTTGGCGATGTCGATCTTCAGGTCGTTCATCGCGATGCCGTGGTCGGCGAAGCCGTGGCCCGCGTGCTCGAAGTGCTCGCTGGACTGCAGCAGCGCCTTGGACGGGATGCAGCCGACGTTGGTGCAGGTGCCGCCGGGCGCGGGGCCGCCCTTGTCGTTCTTCCACTCGTCGATGCAGGCCGTGTTGAAGCCCAGTTGCGCCGCGCGGATCGCCGCGATGTAGCCGCCGGGGCCGCCGCCGATCACGACGACGTCGAATTGCTTGCTCATCAAAATCTCCAATCTCATTCAACGCTCTGTCGGAGCGTAGCGAGCGGGGTCAGGGCTAGGCGCGGGTGCCGAGCCACCGGAACGTAGCAGCGCTACGTGAGGATGGCGAGGCGGGCCCCGCAACGACGCCCTGGCGCCGCGCAGTAGCTCCGACTTAGATGTCGAAGAGGAGGCGGGACGGATCTTCGAGCGCTTCCTTCATGGCCACCAGGCCCAGCACGGCTTCGCGGCCGTCGATGATGCGGTGGTCATAGGACATCGCCAGATAGTTGATCGGGCGGATCACGATCTGGCCGTTCTCGACCACGGCGCGGTCCTTGGTGGCGTGCACGCCCAGGATCGCGGATTGCGGCGGGTTGATGATCGGGGTCGACAGCATCGAGCCGAAGGTGCCGCCGTTGGAGATCGAGAAGGTGCCGCCGGTCATCTCTTCGATGCCCAGCTTGCCCTCTTGCGCCTTCTTGCCGTACTCGGCGATCTTCTTCTCGATGTCGGCGAAGCTCATCTGGTCCGCGTTGCGCAGGATCGGCACGACCAGGCCGCGCGGCGAGCCGACGGCGATGCCGATGTCGAAGTAGCCGTGGTAGACGATGTCGTTGCCGTCGACCGAGGCGTTCAGCACCGGGTACTTCTTCAGCGCGTGCACGGCGGCCTTGACGAAGAAGCTCATGAAGCCCAGCTTCGTGCCGTGCTCCTTGGTGAAGCTGTCCTGGAACTTCTTGCGCAGCTCCATGACCGGGGCCATGTTCACTTCGTTGAAGGTGGTCAGGATGGCGTTGGTCGACTGCGACTGCAGCAGACGCTCGGCGATGCGGGCGCGCAGGCGGCTCATCGGCACGCGCTGCTCCGGGCGGTCGCCCAGGCTGGCGGCGGCCGGGGCGGCCACGGCCGGCAGCGGCTTGGCGGCGGGCGCGGTCGGCGCCTGCACCGGGGCGGCCACGGCGGCCGGCTTGGCGCCGCCTTCGATGGCGCCCAGCACGTCACCCTTGGTCACGCGGCCGTCCTTGCCGGTACCGGCGACGGAGCCGGCGGCCAGGTTGTTGTCGGCCATGATCTTGGCGGCGGCGGGCATCGCCACGCCGGCCTTGCTGTTGTCGCCAGTGGCGACGGCAGCGGCGGGTGCCGGAGCGGCGGCGGCGGGCGCTGCCGCGGCCGGGGCGGCGGCGCCGGCCTTGCCTTCGGAGTCGATCTTGGCGATGACCTGGTCCGAGGTCACCGTGCCGCCGTCGGCGACGACCAGCTCGGTCAGCACGCCGGCGGACGGCGCCGGCACTTCCAGCACGACCTTGTCGGTCTCGATCTCGATCAGGATCTCGTCGATGGCGATGGCGTCACCGGGCTTCTTCTTCCACTGCAGCAGCGTCGCTTCGGCGACGGACTCGGACAGTTGGGGGACTTTGACTTCTACGATTGCCATGATGTTTTTTCTCTCGGTTTTTCAGTAAACCGGAGCCTTGCGCCTGCCGGCGCCGGGGAGCTGTGCCTGTCCCCGGCGGCCGGTGTCATTGCGGCGCGCGGCGTCCGCAATGACTCACTTGGTCAGCACGAAACCCTTCAGCTTGCCGAAGGCCTGCTCCAGCAACGCCTTCTGCTGCTCCTGGTGCAGGTGCGCATAACCCACGGCCGGCGAGGCCGACGCCGGACGGCCGGCGTAACCCAGCTTCTGGCCGTCGGTCATGTTCTCGTGGATGTAGTGCTGCACGAAGAACCAGGCGCCCTGGTTCTGCGGCTCGTCCTGGCACCAGACGATCTCGGTCGCGTTCGGGTACTTCTTGAGCTCGGCCGCGAAAGCCTTGTGCGGGAACGGATAGAGCTGCTCGACGCGGATGATGGCCACGTCCTTCTTCTCGCCGCGGGCCTTCATCAGGTCGTAGATCACCTTGCCGGAGCACGCGATCACGCGCTTGACCTTGGACGCGTCGATGTCGGCGTTTTGCTCGCCGATGACGGTGCGGAACTCACCCTTGGTGAACTCGCTGACCGGCGACGTGGCGTCCTTGGCGCGCAGCAGCGACTTGGGCGTCAGGATCACCAGCGGCTTGCGGAACATGCGCAGCATCTGGCGACGCAGCAGGTGGAAGATCTGCGACGCGGTCGTCGGCTGCACGATCTGCATGTTGTTGTCCGCGGCCAGCTGCATGAAGCGCTCCAGGCGGGCCGAGCTGTGCTCGGGGCCCTGCCCTTCGTAGCCGTGCGGCAGCATCAGCGTCAGGCCGTTGGAGCGGCCCCACTTCACTTCGCCCGAGGCGATGAACTGGTCGATCACGACCTGCGCGCCGTTGACGAAGTCGCCGAACTGCGCTTCCCAGATCGTCAGCGTGTGCGGGTCGGCGGCGGCGTAGCCGTACTCGAAGCCCAGCACCGCCTCTTCCGACAGGATCGAGTCGATCACCACGAACGGCGCCTGGCCGTCGGCGACGTTCTGCAGCGGGATGTAGGTGCCTTCGTCGAAGCGCTCGCGGTTCTGGTCGTGCAGCACCGCGTGGCGGTGGGTGAACGTGCCGCGGCCGCAATCCTCGCCCGACAGGCGGATCGGATGGCCCGCCGCGACCAGCGAGGCGAAGGCCATGTGCTCGCCCATGCCCCAGTCGACGTTGATGTCGCCGCGACCCATGGCGGCGCGGTCGGCGATCACCTTCTCGACCAGCGAGTGCGCCTTGAAGCCCACCGGCAGCGTGGTGATCTTCTCGGAGATGCGCTTCCACTCGACCACCGGCAGCGCGGTGTCGCAGCTGTCGGTCCACTTCTTGCCGAGGAACGGCGTCCAGTCGGTGGCGTACTTGCTCTTGAAGTTGGTCAGCACCGGGTCGACGGTGTGACGGCCTTCGTCCATCGCGGCGCGGAAGGCCTTGACCATGCCGTCCGGACCGTCGGCCTGCAGGACGCCCTGGGCCACCAGTTTCTCGCCGTACAGCTTGCGGGTGCCCGGGTGCTGGGCGATGGTCTTGTACATCAGCGGCTGGGTCAGCGCGGGCGTGTCCTGCTCGTTGTGGCCCAGCTTGCGGAAGCAGACGATGTCGACGACGACGTCCTTCTTGAACTGCTGGCGGTACTCCAGCGCCAGCTGGGTGCAGAACACCACGGCTTCCGGATCGTCGCCGTTCACGTGCAGCACCGGAGCCTCGATCATCTTGACGACGTCGGAGCAGTACAGCGTCGAGCGGGTGTCGCGCGGGTCGCTGGTGGTGAAGCCGATCTGGTTGTTGATGACGATGTGGACGGTGCCGCCGGTGTAATAACCGCGCGTCTGCGCCAGCGCCAGCGTCTCCATCACCACGCCCTGGCCGGCGAAGGCGGCGTCGCCGTGCACCAGCACGGGCAGCACCTGCTCGCCGGTCTTGTCGCCGCGACGGTCCATGCGGGCCTTGACCGAGCCCTCGACGACCGGGTTCACGATCTCCAGGTGGGACGGGTTGAAGGCCAGGCTCAGGTGGACCGGGCCGCCGGGGCTGGTCACGTCGCTGGAGAAGCCCTGGTGGTACTTCACGTCGCCGGAGGGCAGGTCCTCGGGGGCGGTGTGGTCGAACTCGGCGAACAGGTCCTTGGGCATCTTGCCCAGGGTGTTCACCAGCACGTTCAGGCGGCCGCGGTGGGCCATGCCGATGACGATTTCCTGCACGCCCTTGGCGCCGGCGCATTGCACCAGTTCGTCCATGGAGGCGATGAAGCTCTCGCCGCCTTCCAGCGAGAAGCGCTTCTGGCCGACGTACTTCGTGTGCAGGTAGCGCTCCAGGCCTTCGGCCGCGGTCAGGCGGTCAAGGATGTGCTGCTTCTTCTCGGCCGTGTAGCTCGGCTTGCTGCGCACCGTTTCCAGGCGCTCCTGCCACCAGCGCTTCTCGGTCGGCTCGGTGACGTGCATGAACTCGGCGCCGACGGAGCCGCAATAGGTGTCACGCAAGGCCTGCACGATCTCGCGCAGGGTCATGCGCTCGGCCTTGGTGAAGTAGGTGTTCGTGGCGCTGAAGCTGATGTCCATGTCGGACTCGCTCAGGCCGTAGGACGCGGGATCCAGCTCGGGGATCTTGGCGCGCTCGGTGCGCTTGAGCGGGTCCAGGTCCGCCCAGCGCGAGCCCAGCGTGCGGTAGGCCGCGATCAGCGACTGCACGTGGACCTGCTTGCCGGCGACCTCGAGTTCCGCGCTCGACACCTTGGTGTTCAGCGCGTTGGCCTTGGCGCGCTGCGCGAAGGACTCGATCACGGGGGCGTGGGGGACGTCGCGCTTGTCGCTGCCGTCGACAGCAGGGACGTGCTGCAGCGCGTCGAAATAGGCGCGCCAGTTGTCAGGCACGGCGCCAGGGTTGTCGAGGTACTGTTCGTACATTTCCTCGACGTAGGGCGCATTGCCCCCGAACAGGTAGGAGTTAGACCTGTATTGCTGCATCATCTTCGCTCACCTCTTGCCCCGGCTTCCAGGGCTATCGGCTGGTTAAGAAACCTTCCGCGACACGGCTTGACCGGTTGGCGGATTGCGACCCGCCTTTGCTGTTGCCAGAAAAGGGGACGGGAAGGACCTCTAGTCACAAGCGCAGGACTGTAGCACCACGGCGAAACCGTTGCTGTTGCAGGCGCGCCCACTTTTTGTGCGCAATGTCCATGACGCGGATCAAGGGGTTGCACCAGTACGGCTACCAAACGTTTGCGATCCGACAGCCCAAACCGATAGACTTCCGACCTGCGGTACCGCCCCGACATTGAATGGCGGATCGTTCGGGACACAGGAGATCCCACATGCAAGTTCGAGTCGTCGACTACCGCGCCGCGGATGCGGCCGAGCAATTCACCCGCTCCCTGCACGAGACAGGTTTCGGCGTCCTGGTGAATCACCCCCTGCCCCAGAGCCTGGTCGAGAAGATCTACGGCGACTGGCTGGGCTTCTTCAACGGCGGCGAGAAGCAGGACTTCGCGTTCTCCAAGGAGACGCAGGACGGCTACTTCTCCACCGAGATCTCGGAGACCGCCAAGGGTCACACGCAGAAGGACATCAAGGAGTACTTCCACATCTACCCGTGGGGGCGCGTCCCGGCATCGCTGAAGGATGACGCGATGGAGTACTACCGGGTGGCCAACGACCTGGCGGCGGAGTTGCTGTCGTGGGTCGAGCGGCACACGCCGGCCGACATCGCGAAGAACTATCGCGAGCCGCTGTCCAACATGATCAATGACAGCCGGCTGACGCTGCTGCGGGTGCTGCGCTATCCGCCGCTGACGGGCAACGAGCCGGCCGGTTCGCTGCGCGCGGCGGCGCACGGGGACATCAACCTGCTCACCATCCTGCCGGCGGCCAACGAGCCCGGCCTGCAGGTGCAGGGGAAGGACGGCGAATGGGTCGACGTGCCCGGCGACTTCGGCATGCTGATCATCAACATCGGCGACATGCTGCAGGAGGCCTCGCAGGGCTACTACCCGTCGACGCAGCACCGCGTGGTCAACCCGACCGGCGAAGGCGCGAAGAAGAGCCGCGTGTCGTTGCCGCTGTTCCTGCATCCGCGGGAGGAGGTCGTGCTGTCCGATCGGTACACCGCGCACGAGTATCTGGAAGAGCGACTGCGGGAGCTGGGGGTCAAGACCTGACACGCCGGATGCCCTCGGATGTCTTCGCATGCCTCGGATCGAGTCGGCGAAAGCCGGGGCGGAGGCGACGATTTGGCGAGCATATGAGGAGCCCCCGCTCCGGCTTTCGCTGACGGGCGCACGCGGCCCCTCCCTGCGACCGCCTCGGCCCGGCTCGGGGCTACAGTGCCAAATGCCTCCCCAGCCCGCCCGAGCCGTCATCTGGATCCATCCGGAAGCGCCGCCCAAACCCGCCATCGGCCAGCCTTGCAACGGCTGCGGCGTCTGCTGCCTGGCCGAGCCCTGCCCGCTCGGCATGGTCGTCAGCCTGAAGCGGACCGGTGCCTGCCGCGCGCTGGAATGGTCCGACGAGGGCCACCAGTACCGCTGCGGCATGCTGACCCATCCGGCGCGTTATGTGGGCCTGCGCACATTGAACCCGGAAGGGCTGCTCAACCGGCTGATCCGACGCTATGCGCGGCGGATGATCGCCGCCGGCATCGGCTGCGACGCCGACATCGAGCCGCAGCGTCCATCCGACGCCCCGCCGCCGGCACCCTCTCCCGCGCACCGCCCCCCGGAGAAGCGCTAAGCAACACCCGACCCTCGCCGGACTAGCATGGACTTCGCATCGCCTGATCAGGCTTCATCGGAGTCACCCCCATGCCCCGCTCCACGAGAAGTTCCCGGTTCGTCCCTGCCTTCCCGATCGCGCGCGTCGCGTTGTCGGTGGCGCTGGCCCTCGGCGCCGCCGCCGCGCACGCGGTGCCGCTGCGCTGGGCCGCTCAGAACGACGTGCTCACGCTGGACCCGCATTCGCAGGACCACACGACCACGTCGGCCATCCTGCAGCACGCCTACGAGGGCCTCACCCGCTATGACGAGCAGTGGGAGATCGAGCCCTGCCTGGCGACGAAGTGGACCACCATCAGCCCGACGCAGGTGCGTTTCGAACTGCGCAAGGGCGTGAAGTTCCAGGACGGCTCCCCGTTCACCGCGGAGGACGTGATCTTCAGCTTCAACCGCGTCCGCCAGCCGCAGGGCACGATGCAGATCTACGTCACCGGCATCAAGGAGATCCGGAAGATCGACGACTACACCGTCGACGTGATCCTCGACGCGCCGCAGCCCATCCTGCTGCGCAACCTGGTCGACTTCCGCATCATGAGCAAGGCCTGGGCGGAGAAGAACAAGGCCACCCAGCAGGCCGATTACAAGTCCAAGGACGAGAACTACGCCAGCCGCCACGCGATCGGCACCGGCCCGTATGAAATCACCTCCTGGCAGCCCGACCAGAAGGTGACGATGAAGATCAACAAGGACTGGTGGGACAAGAACAAGGGCAACATCACCGAGGTCACCTACGTCCCCATCAAGTCCGATCCGACGCGCGTCGCGGCGCTGACCTCGGGCGACGTCGACCTGCTGACGGACGTGCCGACGCAGGACGTCGGCGCGCTCAAGGCCGATCCCAAGCTCAAGTCGATCGAAGGCCCCGAGACCCGCACGATCTTCTTCGCCATGGACCTGGGCAGCGACGAGTTGCGCGGCTCGTCGGTGAAGGGCAAGAACCCGTTCAAGGACGTCCGCGTGCGTCAGGCGCTGTCGCTCGCGATCGACCGCGAGGCCATCAAGCGCAGCATCATGCGCGGCCTGTCGGTGCCGGCGGCGCTGATGATTCCGCCCGGCGTGCACGGCTACGCGGCCGACATCGACAAACCCCTGACGCCCGACCTGGCCAAGGCGAAGAAGCTGCTCGCCGACGCCGGTTATCCGTCCGGCTTCGAGATCCCGCTGAACTGCCCCAACAACCGCTACGTCAACGACGAGAAGATCTGCCTGGCCGTCGTGTCGATGTGGAGCAAGATCGGCGTGACCGCGCGGCTGACGGTGCAGCCGATGTCGCAGCACAGCCAGCTGTTCCAGCGCTTCGAGGCGCCGCTGTACATGCTGGGCTGGGGCGTGTCGACGCGCGACGGGCTGTACTCGCTGCAGGCGCTGGCGCGCACGCGGTCGGGCGGCGCGGACGGCAGCTTCAATTTCTCCAAGGTCAGCGATCCGCAACTCGACAAGCTGATCGACGCCATCAAGACCGAGATCGATACCGCCAAGCGCGACGCCCTGCTGCGCGAGGCATTGCTGCTCGTGCGCGACCAGGCGCTGTTCATCCCGCTGCATCACCAGGTGCGGCCCTGGGCCATGCGCAGCAACGTGCAGACGCCGCACCGCTCCAACGACCGGCCGGAAGCGCGCTTCACCACCATCAAGTGACGCGCCGGGCGCGGCGCGGCGCCCGTGCCTCGCCCCGGAAGGCTTCGGCCCCGCCTTCATCGCCGCCCGCATTTGCCGACGCGCGGCCGCTCCCTTCCAAGGGCAATCCCCGAGGCGGCGCGATGACACATCGCCCGCCCCGGCGGCTAGCATCCGGACAACTTCACATCTTCTTAACGACGTTGTCAGAGGGAGCTACCGCTCATGTCGAAGACCCCGGGATCGATCTCCCGCGCCGCGCACGCCATCCGCCTCACCACCCTCGCCTGCGCCGCCACGGCGGCCCTGGGCCTGGCGTTGCCCGCCGCGGCCGCGACGCTGCGCTGGGCGGCGCAGAACGACGTGCTGACGCTGGATCCGCACTCGCAGAACCACAGCACCACCAACGCCATCGCGCAGCACGCCTACGAGGGCCTGACGCGCTATGACAAGAGCTACCAGGTCGAGCCCGCGCTGGCCACGAAGTGGACGCAGACCGGCCCGACCACCTGGCGCTTCGACCTGCGCAAGGGCGTCAAGTTCCATGACGGCTCGCCGTTCACCGCGGACGATGTGGTGTTCTCGTTCCACCGCATCAAGCAGCCGGTCGGCACGATGCATCCGTTCGTGGCGGGCGTGGCGGACATCAAGAAGGTCGACAGCCACACCGTCGACGTGATCCTGGCGGCGCCCAACCCGATCCTGCTGCGGCAGTTCGTCGACTTCCGCATCATGAGCAAGGTCTGGGCGGAGAAGAACAAGGCCGTCAACCTGCCCGACTTCAAGGCCAAGGAAGAGACGGTGGCCACGCGCAGCGCCAACGGCACCGGCCCGTACCGCATCACCGGCTGGCAGCCGGACCAGCGCATCACCATGGTCCAGAACAAGGAGTGGTGGGACGCGAAGAACGCGACCAACGTGGACGAGCTGATCTACACGCCGATCAAGTCGGACCCGACGCGCGTCGCGGCGCTGCTGTCGGGGGACGTGGACCTGCTGTCCGACATCCCGACCCAGGACGTCGCCCGGCTGCGCACCGACGCGAAGCTGACGGTGCTGGAGGGCAGCGAGATCCGCACGATCTTCATCGGCATGGACCAGGGCAGCGACCAGCTCAAGGGCAGCAATGTCCAGGGCAAGAACCCGTTCAAGGACAAGCGCGTGCGCGAGGCGCTGTCGATCGCGATCGACCGCGAGGCGATCAAGCGCGCGACGATGCGCGGCCTGTCGGTGCCCGCCGGCATCATGGTCGCGCCGGGCGTGAACGGCAACTCGCCGGACATCGACGTGGCCGCCAAGGCCGACCCCGAACGCGCCAGGAAGCTGCTGGCCGAGGCCGGCTATCCGGGTGGCTTCGAGGTGCCGCTGAACTGCCCCAACAACCGCTACGTCAATGACGAGGAGATCTGCCTGGCGGTGGTGTCGATGTGGAGCAAGGTGGGCGTGAAGGCGCGGCTGCAGACCGAGTCGTTCAGCACCTTCAGCCCGAAGCTGCAGGCTTTCGAGTACCCGCTGTTCCTGTACGGCTGGGGCGTGCCGACCTACGACGCGCTGTACACGATGCAGTCGCTGGCGCGCACGCGGGCCGGTGGCGCGGACGGCAGCGGCAACTACTTCCGCCTCAGCGACGCCAAGCTCGATCAGATCATCGACGCGGCCAAGGTCGAGGGCGATGTCGCCAAGCGCAACGCGCTGCTGAAGGACGGCCTGCTGCGCATCCGCGACGAGGTGCTGTTCATCCCGCTGCACCACCAGGTGCGTCCGTGGGCGATGAAGAAGGCGGTGCAGACGATGCATCGCTCGGACGACCGACCGGAGGCGAGGTTCACGACGGTGAAGTGATCGCAAGGCGGCGCCGGCGAGCGCCGCCCGTTCATGCCCGCGCGGTGGCGCGCGCGGGCCGCGCGGCCTGTCGCCCTGGCTTGCCGGGCGCCTCGTCCGACCTCGCCGCGGCCGCGCGCAGCGCCCGACGCGCCGCGGCCTCATCCCGAATGCGCTGCTTCCACATCGGCAGTTCAACACCGGCGCGATCAGCGAGCCATTTCAACACCGCGGGCATTTCGATGGCCGCGGTGAGCAGCAGGGTCATCGAGTCATCCGGATAGCTGCTTTCGTTCTCGTAGCGCGAGAACGCAATTTTTCCTTTGCCGAACACCTTCGCCGCGGCCTGCTGCGTCAGGCCATATCGTTTTCGCAGCGCAACAATCTCCTGCCCCATCAACAACCCGTCGTACCGAGACTTGCGAGCCTGAAGACGTTTGGTGTTCTCGCGCAACTGCTTCAGGTCGCCGAACACGTGATCACATGCCGCGCAGCGCCATTGCAGAAGTGCCACGACGACCTCCTGACCCCTGGGGCGAAATGTCTCGTTGAACGACTCCTCCTGGAGGCGCGTCGAACCACATGCTGGGCAGTCAGGCTTGAATCGGTGAGTCATCCGAGGCTTCTCAGGTTGAGCAGTGACAGGACGCGATCAGGATGGTCACTCGATCCCCCCATATCGACGGAAAACTTCAGGTAGACCGGCACCGCTCGCACATCCCGGCGGCGACGCAACGCGTCGTAGTACGTGTGATAGACGTCGCAAGCGACCCAGCGACGTCCTCGATCAATTCGTGCCCACTCGGACTTTTTGTAGTCCTTCGCGACAAGGACCGCAATGATCTGTCGCACATCGCCATCGGACCACCCTTCACGATGGATGTCCTTCAAGACATCCGGGTTGGCAAGGCGTATCTGACGCTCGTCGAAGCCCTCGCCGTCCATGAGTTCGTGCAAGCATTTCAAGTTGAAGAGCGGGCCGAAATCAATCCTCCGAGCGTTCGCATCCTCGGGCTTCATGGCTCGAAGACGCCCTGCGAAACAGTAGAGCCGATCGGTTTCAAACTTTATCACCGTGATAAGCCTCCGGAACACCGACGACATGTCGAAGAGTGACATCCCCTCTATCGCCGACCATGGAGGATCGAAGTCGACTCGCCCTTTCGTATTGCGTAATCTCAACGTTCTGGTTGAGCCCGCCGAAAACGACTTGTCCCAGTCAGGAACCGGCGACTCACGGATGGATGCGGCATGACCGATCCAGGTCTTCTGGCATCGCCAAAAGGAAACGCCCCGCGAAGCGGGGCGTCGGATGGTCGGGCCGGGCGCCGGCGCGGCTTACGCCACCGCCAACCGTTGACGCGCCGCCTCGTACTCGCGGCCGAGGCGCGCCACCAGTTCACCCGCCGGCAGCACCTCGCGGATCGCGCCGATGCCCTGGCCGCTGCCCCAGACGTCCTTCCAGGCCTTGGCGCCGTTGCCGCCGAAGTTCATCTTGGATGGATCGCTCTCCGGCAGGTTCTCCGGGTCCAGGCCGGCCTTGACGATCGAGCCCTTCAGGTAGTTGCCGTGCACGCCGGTGAACAGGTTGCTGTAGACGATGTCGTCGCTGTTGCTCTCGACGATCATGCGCTTGTAGTCGTCGGAGGCGCGCGCCTCGTCGGTGGCGATGAAGGCCGAGCCGATGTAGGCCAGGTCGGCTCCCATCGCCCGCGCCGCCAGCACCGCGTCGCCGCTGGCGATCGATCCCGACAGCGCCAGCGGGCCGTCGAACCACTCGCGGATCTCCTGGATCAGCGCGAACGGGCTCTTCACGCCCGCGTGGCCGCCCGCGCCGGCCGCCACCGCGATCAGGCCGTCGGCGCCCTTCTCGATCGCCTTCCTCGCGAACTTGTTGTTGATGATGTCGTGCAGCACGATGCCGCCCCAGCCGTGCACCGCCGCGTTCACGTCCTCGCGCGCGCCCAGCGACGTGATCACGATGGGCACCTTGTACTTGGCGCACAGGGCCATGTCGTGATCGAGCCGGTCGTTGCTCTTGTGCACGATCTGGTTGATGGCGAACGGCGCCGCCGGCGACTCCGGATGCGCGCGGTCATGCGCGGCCAGCGCCTCGGTGATCTCGGCCAGCCACTCGTCGAGCAACTCGGCCGGACGGGCATTGAGCGCCGGCATCGAGCCGACGATGCCAGCCTTGCATTGCGCGATCACCAGCTTGGGGTTGCTGATGATGAACAGCGGCGAGCCGATCACCGGCAGGCGCAGCGTGTTGAACAGCGGGGGAAGTGCCACCTCGAGATCTCCTCTGGTCAATGGGATCGGACCACCGTCCGATGTTGGCCCCGACACGCCGCTCCGAGCGTCGCGTGGGGGACGCGGCGCGAGGCGCCGCGAGCGTCGATCGCGCGGCGGATCAGAACGCGTCCACCGGCAGCGCCATGACGCTGTCGGCGCCGTTCACCACCGCGTCGCGCAGCGACTGGCAGCGCGGCAGGATGTGCTCGGCATAGAAACGCGCGGTGGCGATCTTGGCGGTCATGAAGTCCGTGTCCTCGCCCACGGCGAGCAAGGCCTTGGCGGCGAGCAGCGAGCGCGCCAGTTGCCAGCCGGCCATCAGGTTGCCGCCCAGCATCAGGTACGGGACCGAGCCGGCGAAGGCCGCGTTGGGCTGCGCCTTGCCATGGGCGGCGATGAAGTCCACCACCTGCACGAACGAGGCCCGCGCCGCCGCCAGTTGCGCCCGCACGGCCAGCGCGTCGGCGCCGCCGTCGGCGGCCAGCGCGCCTTCGGTCTCCTCGATCTGCGCCGCGATGCCGCGCGCGAAGACGCCGCCGTCGCGCACCGTCTTGCGGCCGACCAGGTCGTTGGCCTGGATCGCCGTGGTGCCCTCGTAGATCGGCAGGATGCGCGCGTCGCGGTAGTACTGCGCCGCGCCGGTCTCCTCGATGAAGCCCATGCCGCCATGCACCTGCACGCCCAGCGAGGTCACCTCCAGGCTCATCTCGGTGCTGTAGCCCTTGACCAGCGGCACCATGAATTCGTAGAAGGCCTGCGCCTGCTTGCGGGCGTCGGCATCGGCGTGATGGTGCGCGATGTCGTAGGCCGCGGCGGCGTCGATCGCCATCGCGCGGCAGCCCTCGACCAGCGCGCGCTGCGTCATCAGCATGCGGCGCACATCGGGGTGATGAATGATCGCCACCGGCGCCGACGCGGAGCCGTCGACCGGCCGCGACTGGACGCGGTCCTTCGCGTACGCGACCGCCTTCTGGTAAGCCCGGTCCGCCACCGCGATGCCCTGCACGCCGACGCCGAAGCGGGCCGCGTTCATCATGATGAACATGTACTCCAGGCCGCGGTTCTCCTCTCCGATCAGCGTGCCGATGGCGCCACCATGGTCGCCGAACTGCAGCACCGCGGTCGGGCTGGCCTTGATGCCCAGCTTGTGCTCGATGGACACGCAGTGCGCGTCGTTGCGCGCGCCCAGCGAGCCATCCTCGTTGACCAGGAACTTCGGCACCAGGAACAGGCTGATGCCCTTCACGCCCTCGGGCGCGCCGGGGACGCGCGCCAGCACCAGGTGGACGATGTTGTCCGCCATGTCATGCTCGCCCCAGGTGATGAAGATCTTGGTGCCGAAGACCTTGTAGGTGCCGTCGCCCTGCGGCTCCGCGCGGCTGCGCACCAGCGCCAGGTCCGAGCCGGCCTGCGGCTCGGTCAGGTTCATCGTGCCGGTCCATTCCCCGGACAGCAGCTTGGGGATGAAGCGCTGCTTCTGCGCCTCGCTGCCGGCCACCAGCAGCGCCTCGATCGCGCCGTCGGTCAGCAGCGGGCACAGCGCGAAGCTGACGTTGGCCGCCTGCACGATCTCGCCGCACGCGGCGCCGATCGTCTTGGGCAGGCCCTGGCCGCCGTATTCCTCCGGATGCTGCAGCCCCTGCCAACCGCCCTGCGCATACTGCCGGAACGCCTCCTTGAAGCCTGGCGTCGCGAAGACCTGGCCGTCCTTCCAGTACGACGGGCTCTTGTCGCCCTCGAAGTTCAGCGGAGCGATCACATCCTCGTTGAGCTTCGCCGATTCCTCCAGCACCGCCTGCGCGGTGTCCAGTCCATGGTCGGCGAAGGCGGGGATCTGCTCGGCGAGCGTCTGCAGGCCGGCCAGGGCCTGCATGTCGAACAGCATGTCCTTGATCGGGGCGCGGTAGGTCATGGGGATGTCTCCGGATGAAAAAAGGGCGCCGCGCTTCGTCGGCGGGCGCCCTGGGTCTGACGCGCGGTGGACCAGCCGGCCGCGCGGGGTCGTCGCGTCGGTTTACAGCGCCTTGACGAGCTCGGGCACGGCCACGAACAGGTCGGCTTCCAGGCCGTAATCGGCCACCGAGAAGATGGGCGCTTCCGGGTCCTTGTTGATCGCCACGATCACCTTGGAGTCCTTCATGCCGGCCAGATGCTGGATCGCGCCCGAGATGCCGGCGGCGATGTACAGCTGCGGCGCGACGATCTTGCCGGTCTGGCCGACCTGCCAGTCGTTGGGCGCGTAGCCGGCGTCGACCGCGGCGCGGGAGGCACCCAGCGCGGCGTTCAGCTTGTCGGCCAGCGGCGTCAGTACTTCATTGAACTTGTCGCTGCTGCCCAGCGCGCGGCCGCCGGACACGATGATCTTGGCGGCGGTCAGCTCGGGGCGGTCGCTCTTCGTGACCTCGCGGCCGACGAACGCGCTCTTGCCGCTGTCGGCGGCGGCCGTCAGCATTTCCACGGCGGCGCTGCCGCCTTCGGCCGCGGAGTCGAAGCCGGTGGTGCGGACGGTGATGACCTTCACCGCGTCCGTGGCCTGCACGGTCGCGATCGCGTTGCCGGCGTAGATCGGGCGCTCGAAGGTGTCGGCGCTGATCACCTTGGTGATGTCGCTGACCTGCGCCACGTCCAGCAGCGCGGCGACGCGCGGGGCGACGTTCTTGCCGGCGGCGGTGGCGGGGAACAGCAGGTGGCTGTAGTCCTTGGCGATGGCGATCACCTGGGCGGCGACGTTCTCGGCCAGGCCGTCGGCGAACTGCGCGCCGTCGGCGTGCAGGACCTTGGCGACGCCCGTGATCTTCGCGGCGGCGGCGGCGACGGCCCCGGCGTTCGAGCCGACGACGAGCACATGCACGTCGCCGCCCAGCGCGGCGGCGGCGGTCACGGTGTGGTGGGTGGCGCCCTTCAGGGACGTGTTGTCGTGTTCAGCAATGACGAGAGCGGTCATGAGCTTTTCTCCGTGTCTTGTTCTGCGGGGCGCGTCAGATGACCTTGGCTTCGGTCTTCAGCTTCGTGACCAGCGTGGCCACGTCCGGCACCTTGATGCCGGCGCTGCGCTTGGGCGGCTCGGCCACCGACAGCGTCTTGATGCGCGGCGCCACGTCCACGCCCAGATCGGCCGGCTTGACGACGTCCAGCTGCTTCTTCTTCGCCTTCATGATGTTGGGCAGCGTCACGTAGCGCGGCTCGTTCAGGCGCAGGTCGGTGGTCACGACCGCCGGCAGCGTCAGGCTGACCGTCTCCAGGCCGCCGTCGACTTCACGCGTCACGTTGACCTTGCCGTCGACGACTTCCACCTTCGACGCGAACGTGCCCTGCGGCAGCCCGGTCAGCGCGGCCAGCATCTGGCCGGTCTGGTTGCAATCATCGTCGATGGCCTGCTTGCCCAGGATCACGAGCTGCGGTTGTTCCTTGTCCACCAGCGCCTTCAGCAGCTTGGCCACGGCCAGCGGCTGCAGTTCGACATCGGCCGGCGTCTCGACCAGGATGGCGCGGTCCGCGCCGATGGCCATCGCGGTGCGCAGGGTCTCCTGGCATTGCGTGACGCCGCAGGACACGGCGATGACCTCGGTCACCACACCCTTTTCCTTCAGGCGGACGGCCTCCTCGACGGCGATCTCGTCGAAGGGGTTCATCGACATCTTCACGTTGGCGATGTCGACCCCGGTGCCGTCAGCCTTGACGCGCACCTTGACGTTGTAATCGACGACTCGTTTGACGGGGACCAATACCTTCATCGAAGCACTCCAAGCGGATTGACGTTAACGTTAATTCGATTCTATGGGAGGCCTGGGCCGCTCCCGTGTCTCTCAGCCATCATGCGCCCTGCCCTCGTTGGGGGCTCTGCGGCGTCGGCTCGAAAATAAAACGAACGATCGTTCTATTCTAGCCACCGAATCGCGGCTGCCAAGCGGTAATCGAACGCCCGTCAGGGAATCTTCTAGACTGCGCACCCGACGCCTGCCGCCCACGATGACCAGCCCGAGCCTGCTCCCCGCCTCTTCCGCCCTCCATGTCCCTTGCATCGGGGTCTTCGATTCCGGCGTCGGCGGCCTGACCGTGCTGAAGGCGTTGCGCGAGCAGTTGCCGGACGTGCCGCTGCACTACCTCGCGGACGCGGCGCATGCGCCATATGGCGATCGCAGCAGCGCCTACATCGTCGAGCGCAGCGTGCGCGTGGCCGAACACCTGCACGCGCTGGGCGCCCGCATGGCGGTTGTCGCCTGCAACACGGCGACGGTGCACGCGGTGCAGGCGATGCGGGAGCGCTGGCCGGCATGGCCGGTCGTGGGCACCGAGCCCGGCGTGAAGCCGGCGGTGGCGGCGACGCGCACCGGCCGCATCGGCGTGATGGCGACGACGGCGACGATCGCGAGCCGGCGTTACGAGCAGCTCGTCGCCGCGCATGCGACCGACGTCACCTTGATCAGCCAGCCCTGCCCCGGACTGGTGACGCTGATCGAGCAGGGAGATCTGCGCAGCGCCGAACTCGACCGCTTGATCGAGCGCTACTGTGCGCCGCTGCGGGAGGCGGAAGTGGACACCGTCTTGCTGGGCTGCACCCATTACCCCCTTGTGCAGGCCCGCATCCAGGCGGCGCTCGGCGATGGCGTGCGTCTGCTCAACATCGAGGACGCCGTCGCGCGTCAGGCGAAGCGGATCTGGGACGGGCTGGGGATCGCGCCGGAGGGGTCGGCCTCGATCGTGCTTGAAAGCACCGGCGACCCGGCACCGCTGCAGGTGCTGGCGCGCGAGGCGCTCGGCTGGCGCGATGCCGTGGCGACACGCGTCGCCACCTGAACCCGCCTCCGGCCGACCCGGTCAGCGCTATCAGACGAGCGCGCGCGCCAGGCCACGCGTCATGTCGACGCGCCGCAGCAACCACCACCCCAGCGCGAAGAACACGCCGGTCGACAGGATCGCCAGTCGGTGGTTGCCGGCCGTCAGCACGGTGACCGCGCCGTAGGTCAGCGGACCCACGATCGCGGCAAGCCGGGTGGCGAAGGTCCACAGGCCGAAGAATTCGGCGAGGCGGTCATGCGGCGCCAGGGCGCCCGCGAGCGCGCGCCCGCAGGACTGGCTCGACCCCATGCACAGCCCCGCGATCGCCGCGGCGATCCAGAACAGCCAGGCGCTGGTCGCGAGGAACGCCAGCAGCGTCATCACCATCCAGCCCACCAGCGTGAAGGCCAGCGCCGGCTGATGGCCGATGCGGTCCTCGTAATAGCCGAAGGCGAAGGCGCCGACCGCGGACGCGATGTTGACGAGGAACACCAGCGTCATCGTCTGGGCCTGCGTGAAACCGAGGGCCTGCTCCGCATACACGGCGGCCAGCGCGATGACGACGGCGATCCCCGCTTGATAGCTGGTGCCGCAAGCGAGCAGCCGCAGGAAGTCCGGATACGCACGGGCGCGTTGCCACGATATCCACAGCTGGGAAAGACCCGACCCCATCTTCGCCGCGCGCCGCGTCGCACAGGGGTCGGCGCGCTCGCGCAGCAGCAGGAAGGTCGGGAGCGCGGCGAGCAGGTACAGGCCGGCGGTGATCAGCATCGCGACCGGCACGAAGGCCCCGGCGGACTCGCCGCGCGACTGCGCGCTCAGCACATATCCGAGGCACAGCCCCAGCGCGAGCATGCCGCCAAGATACCCGAAGGCCCAGCCCCAACCCGACACGCGGCCGAGCGCGTCGCGCCGGGCCAGCTCGGGCAGGAAGGCGGCGATCAGCGATTCGCCATAGGAGAAAAACACGTTCGACAGCACGACCGCCGTGGCCGCCCACCCGAGCTGCGTCGGCCCGAAGATCGCCAGCGCCGCGGTCGACAGCACGCAGCCGAGGGTGCAGATACCGAGCAGTTTCTTCTTGGCCGCGTGCGCGTCGGCCCATGCGCCCAGGCCCGGCATCGTGATCATCACGAGGAAGCTGGAGAAGGCCACCAGCATCGTCCACAGCAAGGTGGCGGACGGCTGGCCCTTGGCGATCACACCGACGAAATAGGCGTTGTAGACGGCGGTCAGGACGACGGTCGTGTAGCCCGAGTTGGCGAAGTCGTACATCGACCAGCCGAAGACTTCGCGTTTGCGAACGCCCGGATTCAACAGTTCCTGCGCGAACAAGGCCATGCCGTGTCCATACCGTCCATGCGTGAGGGGGAGCCCGCAGGGGTCAGCGTGTGGTGCCTGGAACGGGACTCGAACCCGTACGCCGGTTGAAGGCGGCGGATTTTAAGTCCGCTGTGTCTACCGATTTCACCATCCAGGCCACGATGGCTCGCGGGGATTGACCGCGCATTATCGGGGGTACCGACCATGAAAAATGGGAAGCCAGAACTGGCTTCCCATGGAGGAGTTTGGAGCGGGAAACGAGGCTCGAACTCGCGACCTCAACCTTGGCAAGGTTGCGCTCTACCAACTGAGCTATTCCCGCATCGCAGGACAGTCGAATGACGTTGCATCCAACCACCCTTGAAGTGTTTTGGAGCGGGAAACGAGGCTCGAACTCGCGACCTCAACCTTGGCAAGGTTGCGCTCTACCAACTGAGCTATTCCCGCAATGTCCATTCTTTGGAGGCGCGATCCGGAGTCGAACCGGACTGACCGGATTTGCAATCCGGGGCATAACCGCTTTGCTATCGCGCCCCAGAACCCTGGACGGGATTCTGAATGGAGCCAGATTTGGTTGTCTGACTCCGATAAAAAATGGAAGCAGAAGCTTCCATCTTTTGATGCCTGGAGCGGGAAACGAGGCTCGAACTCGCGACCTCAACCTTGGCAAGGTTGCGCTCTACCAACTGAGCTATTCCCGCAGGGTCTTCAACGCACTGCCTGCTCGGCTTGAAACTGCTCTTGCGATCAGCTTCTTGCTGCAGCACCGTTTGCGCCGAAGCCGAGAGTATAGAACGATTTTCGAGGGGCACACAAGAGTTGCGCGAACTCTTTGTGAACATCGCCCATCTCTCCACCGGGCCCACCGACCAGAAACAACGATAGCGCCCGAAGGCGCCATCGTGATTCATCGCGACGGTGTCGCAGCCGCTCAGTGCTTCAGCGAATCGCCGCTCGCGTCAGGCTTGGCTTCCGCCACCTTCTCCGCCGCGGGAGTGGCGGCCACCACGGCGGCGACCTCTTCATCGGGCAGCGCCTGCGGGTAGCTTTCCAGCGCGACTTCCAGCACGCGATCGATCCAGCGGACCGGCACGATCTCGAGGTGGTTCTTCACGTTCTCCGGAATGTCCTGCAGGTCCTTCACGTTCTCTTCCGGGATCATGACGGTCTTGATGCCACCGCGGTGAGCGGCCAGCAGCTTCTCCTTCAGACCCCCGATTGCCGTGACCTCGCCACGCAGCGTGATCTCGCCGGTCATGGCGACGCCCGCCCGCACCGGAATGCCGGTCAGCGCGGAAACGAAGGCCGTGGTCATCGCGATGCCCGCGCTGGGACCGTCCTTCGGCGTCGCGCCGTCGGGCACGTGCACGTGGATGTCGCGCTTCTCGAAAAGCTCGTCCTTGATGCCCAGGCGTCGAGCCCGCGAACGCACCACGGTGCGCGCCGCCTCGACCGATTCCTTCATCACGTCGCCCAGCGAGCCGGTACGGATGATGGTGCCCTTGCCCGGCATCGCCGTGGCTTCGATGGTCAGCAGATCGCCGCCCACTTCCGTCCACGCCAGACCGACCACCTGGCCAACCTGGTTCTTCTTTTCCGCGCGGCCGAAGTCGTACTTGCGCACGCCCAGGAACTCGTTCAGGTTGTCCTCGTTGACCACCACCTTGCCGTCGTAGGTCTTGAGCTGAAGGCCCTTGACCACCTTGCGGCAGATCTTCGAGATCTCGCGCTCCAGCGAACGCACGCCGGCCTCGCGGGTGTAGTACCGGATCACGCCGCGGACGGCGTCTTCCGTGACCTCCAGCTCGGTGTCCTTCACGCCGTTGTTGCCACGTTGCTTCGGCAACAGGTAGCGCTGGGCGATGTTGACCTTCTCGTCCTCGGTGTAGCCCGACAGCCGGATCACTTCCATCCGGTCCAGCAACGCCGGCGGGATGTTCAGCGAGTTGGACGTGGCGATGAACATCACGTCGCTCAGGTCGTAGTCGACCTCGATGTAGTGGTCCGCGAAGGTGTGGTTCTGCTCGGGATCCAGCACCTCCAGCAGCGCCGAGGAAGGATCGCCGCGGAAGTCCATGCCGAGCTTGTCGATCTCGTCCAGCAGGAACAGCGGATTGCGCGTGCCGACCTTCGACAGGCTCTGCAGCACCTTGCCCGGCATCGAGCCGATGTAGGTGCGGCGGTGACCGCGGATCTCGGCCTCGTCACGCACGCCGCCCAGCGCCATGCGGACGAACTTGCGGCCCGTGGCGCGCGCCACCGACTGCCCCAGCGAGGTCTTGCCGACGCCCGGAGGGCCCACCAGGCACAAGATCGGCGCCTTCACCTTGTCGACGCGCTGCTGCACCGCGAGGTACTCGAGGATGCGTTCCTTGACCTTGTCGAGGCCGTAGTGGTCCTCGTTCAGCACCGCCTCGGCGTTGGCCAGGTCGTGTTTGATCTTGGTCTTCTTCGCCCACGGCAGGTTGACCAGCGTGTCGATGTAGTTGCGCACGACGGTCGCCTCGGCGGACATCGGCGACATCAGCTTGAGCTTCTTGAGCTCGGTCTCGGCCTTCTTGCGCGCTTCCTTCGGCATGCGAGCAGCCTGGATCTTCTTCTCCAGCTCCTCCATGTCGGCGCCTTCCTCGCCGTCGCCCAGCTCCTTCTGGATGGCCTTGACCTGCTCGTTCAGGTAGTACTCGCGCTGGGACTTTTCCATCTGGCGCTTGACGCGGCCACGGATGCGCTTTTCCACCTGCAGGATGTCGACCTCATGCTCCAGCAGGTCCAGCAGCTTCTCCAGCCGCTTGCCCACCTCGGACAAGTCCAGCACCGACTGCTTCGCGTCGAGCTTGAGCGGCAGATGCGCGGCGATCGTGTCGCCCAGGCGGCCGGCGTCGTCGATGCCGGCGATGGAGGTGAGGATCTCCGGCGGGATCTTCTTGTTCAGCTTGACGTACTGGTCGAACTGCTGCGTCACCGCACGGCGCAGGGCCTCGACTTCCGGCTGATCGTCCGCCTCGGGCGGGATCGGCATGACCTCGGCGGTGAAGTGCTCTTCACCGTCCTCGATCTTGCGGGTGGTCGCGCGTTGCAGGCCCTCGACCAGCACCTTCACGGTGCCGTCGGGCAACTTCAGCATCTGCAGGATGCTGGAGACACAACCCATCTCGAACATGTCGTCGGGCTTGGGCTCGTCCTTGCCGGCGGCCTTCTGCGCCACCAGCATGATCTGGCGGCCCGCCTCCATCGCGGCCTCCAAGGCCTTGATGGACTTGGGACGGCCGACGAAAAGGGGGATCACCATGTGCGGGAACACCACCACGTCGCGCAGCGGGAGCAGCGGCAGGGTGATGGGTTCCGCGGGGAGGATCGGATGACCGGACATGAAAACCTCTCTTTCTCAGACCCATCTAGGGCCCGAGGGACCAATTACAAGGTGCCGTTCAATAGCCTGGGACAAAGGCCGCAACGCGGTCAGGCGCTGGCCTTGGCCTCGCGGTAAACCAGCAGCGGCTTGGAGTCCTCGTCGATGTTGTGCTCGTCCAGGACCACCTTGGCCACGCTCTCCAGCGACGGCAGCTCGAACATCGTGTCGATCAACGCATGCTCGACGATCGATCGCAAGCCACGCGCCCCAGTCTTGCGGGCCAGCGCCTTGCGAGCGACGGCGTTGAGCGCCGACGGGCGTACTTCCAGTTCGACCCCGTCCATCGAGAACAACTGCTGGTACTGCTTGACCAGCGCGTTGCGAGGTTCGGTCAGGATCTGCACCAGCGCGTCCTCGGTCAATTCGCCCAGCGTGGCGATCACCGGCAAACGGCCGACCAGTTCCGGGATCAGACCGAACTTGATCAGGTCGCCCGGCTCCACTTCGCGGAACAGCTCGCCGACGCGCTTCTCGCTCTTGCTCTTCACCGACGCGCCGAAACCGATGCCGGATTTCTCGGAGCGGTTCTGGATGACCTTCTCCAGGCCGTCGAACGCACCGCCGCAGATGAACAGAATGTTGGTCGTGTCGATCTGCAGGAAATCCTGATTCGGATGTTTGCGGCCGCCCTGCGGCGGCACCGACGCCATCGTGCCTTCGACCAGCTTCAGCAGCGCCTGTTGCACGCCCTCGCCCGACACGTCGCGCGTGATCGACGGGTTGTCAGCCTTGCGGCTGATCTTGTCGATTTCGTCGATGTAGACGATGCCGCGCTGGGCGCGCTCGACGTCGTAATTGCAGTTCTGGAGCAGCTTCTGGATGATGTTCTCGACGTCCTCACCCACGTAGCCGGCTTCGGTCAGCGTGGTGGCGTCGGCGATCACGAACGGGACGTTCAGCACGCGGGCCAGTGTTTGCGCCAGCAGCGTCTTGCCCGAGCCGGTCGGACCGATCAGCAGGATGTTGCTCTTGGACAGCTCGACGCCGTCCTTCGTGTCGGCCGCGTGGCGCAGCCGCTTGTAATGGTTGTAGACGGCGACGGCCAGCGTGCGCTTGGCCACGTCCTGGCCGATCACGTACTGGTCGAGCGTAGTCTTGATCTCGCTGGGCACCGGCAGGTCCGACTTGCTCGCGCGACCGCTGGTCGCGGCCTCGGCCGGAACCTCGTCGCGGATGATGTCGTTGCACAGCTCGATGCACTCGTCGCAGATGAACACCGACGGACCCGCGATCAGCTTCTTGACCTCGTGCTGGCTCTTGCCGCAGAAGGAGCAATACAAGACTTTTTCGCTGGAGTTGCCTTTTTTCTCGGCCATGGAAGTGCTGCTGGGGCTGCTAGATGACAGGCAAGTGCCTGCATTGATGATAGTTCAATTGCCGCTACCACCCTTGGGGGGATAAAAGCCCCTAAGAGAGGTCAGTTGGTGTGCTGAACCGGCAATTCCGCCTCCCCCGGCGAGCGATTTCCCGTGTCAAAAGGAAACCGCCCGGCGGAGCGGGCGGGGGCGTCGTCAAGGGCGCTTGGCGATGACCTGATCGACCAGGCCGTAGGTCGATGCTTCGTCGGCCGACATGAAGTAGTCGCGCTCGGTGTCGGCCTGGATCTTCTCCAGGCTCTGGCCGGTGCGCTCGGCCAGGATGCGGTTCAGTTGCTCGCGGGTCTTGAGGATCTCGCGGGCGTGGATCTCGATGTCCGTGGCCTGACCCTGCGCGCCGCCCAGCGGCTGATGGATCATGATCTTGGCGTTGGGCAGCGCGAAGCGCTTGCCCTTCTCTCCGGCGGCCAGCAGGAACGCACCCATCGACGCGGCCATGCCCATGCACAGCGTCGACACCTGCGGCTTGATGAACTGCATCGTGTCGTAGATCGACATGCCGGCGGACACGCTGCCACCCGGCGAATTGATGTACAGCGAGATCTCCTTGTCGGGGTTCTCGCTCTCCAGGAACAGCAGCTGCGCGACCACCAGGTTCGCCACGGCATCGTTCACGGGGCCGACCAGGAACACGATGCGCTCGCGCAGCAGGCGGCTGTAGATGTCATAGGCGCGCTCGCCGCGGCCCGACTGTTCGATGACGATGGGCACCATGCCCAGATTGCTAGTTTCCAGCGCGCTCATGAAGTCCTCTGTGTGTGGTTCGCGTCACGGCTCATTATGTCGTGCGCCCCAATGCCCTTGCCGACGACGCGTCGGGTGGTTCCGGGGAAAGAAAAAGGCGCCGGCCTCGCGGCCCGGCGCCTTACATGGCGATCGCGGCTCAGTGAATCAAGAGCGAGCCGGAATGCGACCGCACGTTGTCATTGTCGCGACGCGAGGGCTGGCGCTCAGGCGCCGGCCATCAGCTCGTCGAACGGCAGTTGCTTGTCGGCGATCTTGGCCTTGGCCAGGATGAAGTCAGTGACGTTGTTCTCGATCACGACAGCTTCCACCTCGGCCATGCGCTCGCGGTCCGAGAGGTACCAGCGCACGACTTCCGCCGGCTTCTCGTAGCTCTGCGAGATTTCCTCGATGTGGGCCTGCAGCTGCTCGGGCTTGGCTTGCAGGTTGTTCGAGCGCACCAGCTCGGCCACCACGAGGCCCAGGCGCACGCGCTTCTCGGCCTGCTCGCTGAACAGCTCGGCGGGGATCGGGGCCTTGTCGGCGTCCTTGATGCCGCGCTTCTTCAGGTCCTCGCGGGCGTTAGCGACCATGCGCTCGGCTTCGCCTTCGACCAGGGCCTTGGGCACGTCCAGCTCGGCCTTCGAGACCAGGGCATCCATCGCGGCGCCCTTGTTCTTGGCGAGCACGCGGAACTTCACTTCGCGCTCGAGGTTCTTCTTGATGTCGGCGCGCAGCGCTTCCACGGTGCCGTCCTTGATGCCCAGGGCCTTGGCGAACGACTCGTTCACTTCGGGCAGGTGCTGGGCCTCGATCTTCTTGACGGTGACCAGGAAGTCGGCTTCCTTGCCCGCGACATCCTTGCCGTGGTAGTCCTCGGGGAAGGCCAGCGGGAAGGTCTTGGACTCGCCCGCCTTCATGCCGCGCACGGCCTTCTCGAAGGCTTCGAGCATCTGGCCTTCGCCCAGCAGGAACTGGAAGCCGTCGGCCTTGCCGCCAGCGAAGGGTTCGCCGTCGATCTTGCCTTCGAAGTCGATGGTGACGCGGTCGCCATCGGCGGCGACGTCGGCTGCACCGCGCTGCGCGAACGAGCGGCGCTGCTTGCGCAGGATCTCGACGGTCTTGTCGATGGCTTCCTCGGTCACGTCGGCGGTGACGCGCTCGACTTCAGCCTCGGCCAGGTCGCCCAGCTTGACTTCGGGGTAGATCTCGAAGGTCGCGTCGAAGGCCAGCTGGCCTTCGGCGGCGCCGTCCTTCTGCTCGATGCGGGGCATGCCGGCGACGCGCAGCTTGGCCTCGTTGGCGGCGGCGCTGAAGGCCTCGCCGAGCTTGTCGTTGACGACCTCGTACTGCACCGAGGCGCCGTAACGCTGGGCCACGAAGGACATCGGCACCTTGCCCGGACGGAAGCCGTCGGCCTTGACGGTGCGAGCCAGCTTCTTCAGGCGGGACTCGACCTCGGAGTTGATGTCAGTGGCCGCCAGCGTGAGCGTGATGCGGCGTTCGAGCTTTTCGAGAGTTTCGACGGTGACAGCCATAGTGGACTCGGAAACAGTTGGAAGTGGTGCGCGGGGCCGGACTCGAACCGGCACGCCCGTGAAGGCGTCAGGACCTAAACCTGGTGCGTCTACCAATTTCGCCACCCGCGCTGGGTGAACTGAGGACGCCGCGATCGCTTTCAGCAACCGGCGCGGCGGCCCCTTGGTAATTCGAAGTTCGCGTGACCGGGCCGTGAACGGCCCCGGTTCCGCGATCCGGAAAACCGGCGATTGTAGCCAAGGAAAGGGGCGTTTTCGCGCCGCCCCCTCCGGGATAACCCACGCCGGGCCGGTGGCGGCCGGTCAGATCAATGCGTCGACGGCGCGATCCCCGCGTCCTTGTCCCGCTCGACGCGGAACCAGGCGGCGTACATGGCCGGCAGCGCCAGCAGCGTCAGCACGGTGGCGACGATCAGGCCGCCCATGATGGCCACGGCCATCGGCCCCCAGAACACGCTGCGCGACAGCGGCACCATCGCCAGCACCGCCGCCGCCGCGGTCAGCGCGATCGGCCGCAGCCGCCGCACGGCGGACTCGACGATCGCTTGCGCCGCCGGCACGCCGCGGCTGCGGTCCTGCTCGATCTGGTCGATCAGGATCACGGAGTTCCGCTGGATCATGCCCATCAGCGCGATCACGCCGAGCAGCGCGACGAAGCCGAACGGCCGGTTCAGGATCAGCAGCGCCGCGGACACGCCCGCGATGCCCAGGAAGCCGGTCAGGAAGGCCAGCATCGCCCGCGAGAAGCTGTGCAGTTGCAGCATCAGCAGCGTGAAGGTGATGAACAGCATGATGGGCACGCCCGCGGCGATCGAGCCGGTGCCCTTGCTGCTCTCCTCCACCGCGCCGGCGATGCTGATGCCGTAGCCGGGCGGCATCTCCTTGGCCATCGCGTCGAGTTGCGGCCACAGCTGGTTGGTCACCGTCGCGCCCTGCAGGCCCTCGATCACGTCGCCCTGGACGGTGATCGCGAACTGCCGGCTCTCGCGGTGCATCACGCCCGGCTCCCAGGTGAACTGGGGCTTGGCGATCTGCGTCAGCGGCACCGAGCGGCCCGAGGCCGTCGGCACGTAGGCATTGGCCAGTTCCGACAGCGTGTCGCGCTCCTGCACCGGCTGGCGCAGGACGATGTCGATCAGCCGATCCGCCTCGCGGTACTGCGCCACCGTCGTGCCGGACACGAGGATCCGCGCAGCCTGCGCGATGCTCTGGCTGGTCACGCCCAGGGCGCGCGCCTTGTCCTGGTCGACCTGCAGGCGCAGGACCTTGATGGCCTCGTTCCAGTTGTCGTTGACGCCCACCATGTTGGTGTTGGCGCGCATCATGTCCTTGGCGCGGTCGGCGTACTGGCGCAGCGTCGCCGGGTCGTCGCCGAAGATGCGGAACTGCACCGGATACGGCACCGGCGGCCCGTTGGGCAGCAGCTTCACGCGGCCGCGTACGTCGGAGAACTCCTCCGCCAGGATCTTCGGCAGCTTGTGGCGCAGCGCCTCCCGCTCGGCCGGCGTCTTGGGCAGGATGATGGCCTGGCTGACGTTGGTGTTGGGCAGGATCTGGTCCAGCGGCAGATAGAAGCGCGGCACGCCCGAGCCCACCCACGTCGCGACGCTGCCCACCAGCGGCTCCTTGGCCATGCGCGCCTCGAAGCGCTTGGCGACCTCGTTGCTCTGCGCGATCGTCGAGCCTTCCGGCAGCCACAGGTCGACCAGGATCTCGGGTCGGCTTGAATCGGGGAAGAACTGCTGCTGCACCTTGCCCATGCCCACCAGCCCCAGCACGAACACCAGGATGGTCAGGCCGATGGTCTTCCAGCGGTGGTACACGCACCAGGCCACCGCGCGGCGGAAGCGGCTGTAGAACGGCGTGTCGAAGACCTCGTGCGCCTCGCCCTCGTGGCCGGCGCGGGTCTTGAGCAGCAGCGCGCCCAGGTAGGGCACGAAGTACACGGACACGATCCAGGAGATCACCAGCGCCGCCGCGGTCACGGCGAAGATCGCGAACGTGTACTCGCCGACGGTGGACTTGGCCAGCCCGATCGGCAGGAAGCCGACGGCGGTGATCAAGGTGCCGGTCAGCATCGGCTTGGCGGTGGCGTCGTAGGCATACGTCGCCGCATGCATCTTGTCGTAGCCCTCCTCCAGCTTGCGCACCATCATCTCGACCGCGATGATCGCGTCGTCCACCAGCAGGCCCAGCGCGATGATCAGCGACCCCAGCGAGATCTTGTGCAGCCCCACCCCCGCGTACAGCATCACCACGAAGGTGATCGCCAGCACCAGCGGGATGGTGATGCCCACCACCAGCCCCGGCCACACGTCGATGCGCAGCGGCTTGGTGTGCAGCCCCAGGCTGATGAAGCTCACCGCCAGCACGACGACCACGGCCTCGATCAACACGTGCACGAACTCGCCCACCGAGCTCTTCACGGCCGACGGCTGATCCTGGATCTGCTGCAGCGTGACGCCGGCCGGCAGCGTCTGCTGCAGGCGCTTGACCGAGGTCTGCAGCGCCTTGCCCAGCGCGATGATGTCGCCGCCCTTGCCCATCGACACGCCCAGCGCCACGACCTGCTTGCCCTGAAAGCGGACCATGGTGGTGGCCGGATCGACGAAGCCGCGCCGCACCTTGGCGATGTCGCCCAGGCGCAGGCTGCTGGCCGTGCCGGTGGCGGCGTTGGTCGCGCGGATCGGGAAATCGCTCAGCGACTGGACCGAGTTCAACTGGCCCTCGACGCGGATCTGCAGGTTGGCGCTGCCGGCGTCCATCACACCGGCGCTCTCGACCGCGTTCTGCGCGTTGAGCTGCGAGATGACCTGGTTGAAGTCCAGGCCCAGCTCGGCGAGCCGCTTCTGCGAGATCTCGACGAACAGCTTCTCGGCCTGCACGCCGAACAGGTCGACCTTGGCGACGTCGGGCAGCCTCAGCAGCTCCGAGCGCACGGCCTCGGCCTGCTGGCGCAGGTCCTCCATCGAGAAGCCGCCGTCCGACGAGAGCGCGAAGATCGAGCCGTACACGTCCCCGAACTCGTCGTTGAAGAACGGCCCCAGCACGCCCTGCGGCAGCGTGGCCTTGAGGTCGCCGATCTTCTTGCGGACCGTGTACCAGAGCTGCGGCACCTCGCCCGGGGCGGTGCTGTCCTTGACCTGGAAGATGGTCAGCGACTCGCCCGGCTTGGTGTAGCTGCGGATCTTGTCGGCGTGCGGCACCTCCTGCAGGGTGCGCTCGATCTTGTCGGTGACCTGCTCCGCCATCTGCTGCGGCGTGGCGCCCGGCCAGTAGGCCTGAACGACCATGGCGCGGAAGGTGAACGGCGGGTCCTCGTCCTGGCCCAGCTGGAAGTAGGCGGCGAAGCCCAGCACCATCAGCACCACCATCAGGTAGCGCGTCAGCGGGGCGTGCTCCAGCGCCCAGCGCGAGAGGTTGAAACCGGCGCGGCTCGGGTTGCTCATCGATGGCTCCCGGCGCTCAGCGTTGAGCCGGGGCCGACGAGGGCGCGGGCATCGGAGCGGCCACCGCCTGCCCTTCGGCCGTCGGGCCCGGCGGACGGAAGCGCTTGATCTTCTGGCCCGGCGTCAGCACGTGGCCGCCGGCGGCCACGATCTCCATGCCGGGCGTCAGGCCCTGCACGATCAACTCGTTGCCCTCGGCGCCGGCGACGGTCACCGGCTTGGGGTTCACCGTCATCGTCTTCGGATCGAGCAGCAGCACCGCGCTCTTGCCCTGCGATTCCATCACCGCGCTCAGCGGCAGCTTGATCGAGTTGTCCGACGGCGTGCCGGTCAGGATGACCGTCGCGGTCTGGCCCAGGTGGACGTTCTTGTCCTTGAGCTCCGCCTTGACCAGGAAGGTCCGCGTCACCGGGTCGGCGGCGGCGGCCAGCTCGCGCAGCTTGATCGGCTGCGGCTCGGCCTTGCCGTCGGTCCACAGCTTGACCTTCATGCCGTCCGGGCGCGCCGCGGCGGCGCGCACCATCGCGACCTGGTCTTCGGCGACGGAGAAGACGATGTCCCGGGGGCCGTCGTTGGCCACGCGCACCACCGGCGTGCCGGCGGCCACGACCATGCCGGGCTCCGCGTCGATGCCGGTCACCACGCCGGCCACGTCGGCGATCAGGGACGAGTACTGCGCCTGGTTGCGCTGCACGTCGGACTGGGCGCGCGCCTGGTCGAACTGCGCCTGCGCGGCCTTGAACGCGGCGTCGCGGCGGTCAAGCTCGGCGGCGCTGATGAAGCCCTGGTTGCGCAGGTCGATGTAGCGCTTGTAGTCGGCGCCGAGCTGGTCGCGGTTGACACGGGCGGCCAGCACCCCGGCCTTGGCGGCCTCCTGGGCCAGCATCAGGTCCTGGCTGTCCAGCCGGGCCAGCACCTGCCCTGGCTTCACCACCGACCCCAGGTCCACGCGGCGCTCCAGGATCTTGCCGGCGACGCGGAAGGACAGGCGCGACTCGACGCGGGCCCGCACCTCGGCGGCGAACTCCCGTTGCAGGCCGGTCGATTGCGGCGCCAGCACCAGCGTGCGCACATAGCGTTCCGGCTCGGGCGGGGGCGCCTGCTTGCCGCAGGCCGCGAGCACCGCCAGCGACGCCGCCGCCGACACCATCATCAACACGCGGCTCCACCGGCCGCCAGGCGACGACACGGACGAGGACACAAGAGACCGTTGGGGCATGAACCACCTCGACAAAGGCACGGTGTCCGACGCCGGACACCGAAGTAACTGACTGACCGGTCAGTAATGTATTCAGCGAGTCCGGACGTGTCAAACCGACGGCGTACGGTTCACCGGGGGGTACTGCTCTGTTGACGGAAGCGGCGATGGATCCTCAGCGGACAATGCCGGCCGTGAGCATAGAGCACTACGAAAACTTTCCTGTCGCTTCCTGGCTGAGCCCGCCGGCGTTGCGTCCCGCGATCGCGGCGATCTACCACTTCGCGCGGACCGCCGACGACCTGGCCGACGAGGGCGACGCCAGCGCCGACGAGCGCCTGCGCGACCTGACGGCATACCGCGCGGACCTGCGGGCGGTCGCCGCCGGCCGGCCGCCGTCGCCGCGCTGGGAGCAGCGCGTGTTCGCGCCACTGGGGCGGGTCCTGGCGTCGTTCCACCTGCCCGTGCCGCTGCTGGAGGACCTGCTCGACGCCTTCGAGCAGGACCTCGTCAAGACGGACTACGCGACCCGCTCCGAGCTGCTGGACTACTGCCGCCGCTCGGCCAATCCGATCGGGCGGCTGCTGCTGCACCTGTATGGCATCGACGACGCCCGGGCGCTACGCAGCTCCGACGCGATCTGCTCGGCGCTGCAGTTGGTCAACTTCTGGCAGGACTTCACCGTTGACGGTCCGCGAGGCCGTCTGTACGCGCCGCGGGAGGATCGTCAACGTCACGCGGTCGAGGGACAAGACCTGCTGGCGCTGCGGGACAGCCCGGGCGCCCGGGCGCTGATCGGCGAGCTTTGCGGCTGGGCCCGCGCCTTGATGACCGAGGGGGCGCCGCTGGTGCATCAGATCCCGGGCCGGGCCGGCTGGGAGCTGCGCTTGGTGGTACAAGGCGGCCTTCGTATTCTCGACAAACTGGAAGCGATGCATTTCGCCGCCTTGCTGCAACGGCCCCGGCTCGGCGCGCTCGACGCGCCGCCGCTGCTGTGGCGGGCGCTGACCATGAAGACACGCCGCCAGGAGACGGCGCGATGAACACCAAGACCGACAAGAATCCGATCGACCCGACCGACCAGCGCGCCGCCGGAGCACCTGGCCGCGCCGCCGGCGCGCCCGCGGCCTCGACGCCCGAGCAGTACGTGCAGCAGAAGGCTGCCGCCAGCGGTTCGAGCTTCTATTACGCCTTCCTGTTCCTGCCCCCGACGCGGCGCGCGGCGATCACCGCGTTCTACGCCTTCTGCCGCGAGGTGGACGACGTGGTCGACGAGGTCACCGACCCCGGCGTCGCCGCGACCAAGCTGGCCTGGTGGCGCAAGGAGGTCCTGAGCGCCTTCGGCGGCCAGCCCTCGCATCCGGCGATGAAGGCCTTGATGCCGCATGTCCAGGACTACGACATCCGCGCCGAACACCTGATGGCCGTCATCGACGGCTGCCAGATGGACCTGGAGCAGACGCGCTACCTCGACTACGCCGGCCTGCAGCGCTATTGCCACCTGGTGGCGGGCGTGGTCGGCGAGGTCGCTTCGGGCATCTTCGGCCGCACCGATGCCGCCACGATCGCCTACGCCCACAAGCTGGGCCTGGCGATGCAGTTGACGAACATCATCCGCGACGTCGGCGACGACGCCCGCCGCGGCCGCATCTACCTGCCGGTCAGCGAGTTGCAACAGTTCGACGTCAAGGCGCACGAGATCCTCAAGCGCGACGCGCCCTGGGGCTACAGCGAGCGCTTCACCGCCTTGATGAAGTTCCAGGCCGATCGCGCGCACCGGCTCTACGACGAAGCCTTCGCGCTGCTGCCCGAGGCCGACCGCAAGGCGCAGAAGCCGGGGCTCATGATGGCCAACATCTACCGCACGCTGCTGCGCGAGATCGAGGCGGAGCACTTCCAGGTCCTGCAGCAACGCATCGCGCTGACGCCGCTGCGCAAGCTGTGGATCGCGATGAAGACGAACTGGCGCGGCCGCTGACGTGATGACACGCATGAGCGCCCGACGCCCGGCATGAGCGTGCGGCTGGCCGTCGTCGGCGGCGGCTGGGCCGGACTGGCCGCGGCCGTGGAGGCGGTGTCGCTGGGCGCCGCGGTGACGCTGTTCGAGATGGCCCCGACGCTGGGCGGCCGGGCGCGCAGCCTCCCCGCCGGGCCGACCCCGGGGGACCACGCCCTCGACAACGGCCAGCACATCCTGATCGGGGCCTACGCCGACACGCTGGCGCTGATGCGCCGCGTTGGCGCGAATCCGGACGAACTGCTGCTGCGTATGCCGCTGCGGCTGCGTTATCCCGACCGCGAGACGCTGCGGTTGCCGCCCGGTCCGCCCGCCCTCGCCTTCCTGCGCGGCGTGCTCGGCTGCGGGGCCTGGGCGTGGGGCGACAGGCTGCGATTGCTCGTCGCCAGCACTGGTTGGACGATGCGCGGCTTCCGCTGCGATCCGGCCTCGACCGTCGCCGACCTGTGCGCGGACTTGCCGCGCGATGTCCGCGACGACCTGATCGATCCGCTGTGCGTCGCCGCGCTGAACACGCCCGCCGCACAGGCCAGCGCGCAGGTCTTCCTGCGGGTATTGAAGGACGCGTTGTTCACCGGCCCGGGCAGCGCCGACCTGCTGCTGCCCAGGCAGGGCCTGAGCGCGCTGCTGCCGGATCCGGCGCGCGCCTGGCTGCTCCAGCACGGCGCCACGGTCCGCACGGGGCGCGTCCAGCAACTGGCGGCGACGGGCCGCGGCTGGGCGGTCGACGGGGAGGCGTTCGACCTCGTCGTCCTTGCCAGCAGCTTGGGCGAAGCGGCGCGCCTCACGCGTGATCTCGCGCCCGCGTGGAGCGCCGTCGCCGGGGCGTTCGAGTTCCAACCCATCGTCACCATCTACCTGGAAAGCGTCGGGTCGGCGCTGCCCGCGCCGATGGTCGCACTGCGCGAATCGGCGACGGAACCCGCCCAGTTCGCCTTCGACCTCGGTCAGCTCGGCCAGCAGCCGGGGCTGTTCAGCCTCGTCGTCAGCGGTGCGGGGCCCTGGATCGCGCAGGGCCTCGATGCCACCGGCGAGGCAGCGCGGGCGCAGGCGATGCGTCGTCTCGCCTGGGCGACACCGCCGCGCATCGTGCGCGTCCTCAGCGAGAAACGCGCCACCTTCGCCTGCACGCCGAACCTGGCGCGTCCGCAAGCCTCGATCGCACCGGGACTGATGGCCGCTGGCGATTACCTCGCCGGCCCCTACCCCGCGACGCTCGAAGGCGCGGTCCGCAGCGGCCTGGCCGCCGCGCGTTCCGCATTGCAACAAAGTGGTCGCCCCGCGCCCCATCGAGGGGCAGTTGATGGACAAAAGCGACGGTAGGGATGGCTCTCGGTTTCGCCATGCAAAACCGTCGCGAAATCCTTCACAATCGTCCGCCATGAAGTCCAAGGAGCTGCAGTCCCCCGCCATCCAGGTCCTGGAGCGCACCTTCGCGCTGCTGGATGTCCTGGCCCAGCATCAGGATCCGGTGTCGCTGAAGTTGATCAGCGAGACCACCGGCTTGCACCCGTCCACGGCCCACCGCATCCTCAACGACCTGACGCTGGGTCGCTTCGTCGATCGCCCGGAGGCCGGCAGCTACCGCCTCGGGATGCGGCTGCTGGAGCTGGGCAACCTGGTCAAGGCGCGGCTGGACGTGCGCGAGGCCGCCATCGGCCCGATGCGCGAGCTCCACAAGCTGACGCATCAGCCGGTCAACCTGTCGGTCCGCCAGGGTGACGAGATCGTCTACATCGAGCGGACCTACAGCGAGCGCAGCGGCATGCAGGTCGTGCGCGCGGTCGGCGGCCGGGCGCCGCTGCACCTGACCTCGGTCGGCAAGCTGTTCCTGGCCGGCGACGATCCCCAGCGCGTGCGCGCCTACGCCACGCGCACGGGGCTGTCGGGACACACCCGCAACAGCCTCACCGACCTGTCCCATCTGGAGCGCGAGATGGCGCTGGTGCGCCAGCGCGGCGTGGCCCGCGACGACGAGGAGCTGGAACTGGGCGTGCGCTGCATGGCCGCCGGCATCTACGACGATCAGGGCAAGCTCGTAGCGGGGCTGTCGATCTCGGCGCCCGCCGACCGGCTGGAGGAAGGCTGGCTGCCCCGCTTGAAGGAAACGGCGACGCGGATCTCGGCGGCGCTCGGCTTCCGGGGCTGAGCCCGGGGCCGGCACGCGCCGGCCGGCGCGGATCGGCCGGAAACGACAAAGCGGGCACGAAGCCCGCTTTTCCATGGGTGCCCGGCGTCGCGGAGTCCCTGGCCTGGCGCCGGAGTCCGGCTTACTTCGCCAGGACCGTCGCCGCGGTGGGCGCCGACACCGTCGCCAGCGGCGAGCTCGTGCTGGTCAGCCACTTGCGCACCCGTTCCGCATCACCGATCCGCGAGTACTTCCCCGCCGAATCCAGGAACACCATGATCAGCTTGCGACCCGCCAGTTGCGCCTGCATCACCAGGCACTGCCCCGCTTCGTTGATGAAGCCGGTCTTCTGCAGGCCGATGTCCCAGTCCGACTTGCGCACCAGGCCGTTGGTCGTGCCGAAGCGGACCTGCTTGCGGCCCAGGGCCACGGTGTATTCAGGGGACGTCGACAGCTCGCGGATCAGCGGGAACTGATGCGCCGTCTTGACCAGCGCCGCCAGATCCTTGGCGCTGGACTGGTTGCGGCTGGACAGGCCGGTCGGCTCGACGTAATGGGTGTCCATCATGCCCAGCGACTGCGCCTTGGCGTTCATCGCCGCCACGAAGGCTTCCAGGCCGCCCGGGTAGTTCCGGCCCAGCGCATGCGCCGCGCGGTTCTCGGAGGACATCAGGGCCAGATGCAGCAACTCGCCGCGCGTCAGCGTGGTGCCGACGGCCAGACGCGAGCCGGTGAATTTCTCGGTGTCCTTGTCCTCGTCGCTGATGGTCAGCTTCTCGTCCAGCGACTGGTTCGCCTCGACGACGAGCAGCGCGGTCATCAGCTTGGTGATGGACGCGATCGGCAGCACCGCCTGCGGATTCTTGGAGAACAGGACCTCGTTGGTGTCCTGGTCGACGACGAAGGCGACGCTGGACTTCAGGTCGAGCGGATCTTCGGTGTCGTGCAGGCCGTACATCTGGCCGAAGGAGGGTTTGGCCGGGACGATCTCGCGGACCGGGGCGGCCGCGCGGGCCGCCACCTTGCGCGGGGACCGCGGGGCCGGTTTGGCCTTGCGCACGGTCTTCGCCTTGGCTTTGGAGGAAGACGACGCCGTCGCCGCCTGCGCCGGTTGAACCGGCGCGAGACTGGCGGTCAAGCCCGTCAGCAACATGACACCGCTGAGCGCGGCACCAGACAGCAATGTCGCAATGGTCTTCAATCCAGTCCCCAAATCAGTGGGCGCGAGTGTAGGGGATCACGGAAAGACCGGCAAGATCAAGGACTTAGTCCACTCTTTTAAAGTGTCCGAATCCGTGGCATCCGACGCGGCCCGAAGACCTTTGCCGGAGACCCTGTCAACCTTGGGCCGCGACCCGCTCCGTCTTGCTTTGCAGCTTGTTCAGAGCGCTCAAATATGCTTTGGCCGAGGCGACGACGATATCGGGGTCTGCCCCCACACCGTTCACCACGCGCCCCGCATGTTGCAGTCGCACCGTGACTTCTCCCTGCGATTCTGTGCTTCCGCTGGTGATGGCGCTGACGGAATACAGCAGCATTTCGGCCCCACTTTCGACCTTGCTCTCGATGGCCTTGAGGACCGCGTCGACCGGCCCGTTGCCGTCGCTCTCGGTGCGATGCTCGACGTCGCCGGCCGAGAACACCACCTGCGCCTGGGGGCGCTCGCCGGTTTCGGAGCGCTGCGCCAGGGCCACCAGGCGGAAGTGCTCCTGGTCCTGCGTGACCGATTCATCCATGACCAGCGCGATGATGTCCTCGTCGAAGATCTCGGACTTGCGGTCGGCCAGGTCCTTGAAGCGGACGAAGGCGGCGTTGATCTCCGCCTCCGATTCCAGCACCACACCCAGCTCCTGCAGGCGCTGCTTGAACGCGTTGCGGCCGGACAGCTTGCCCAGCACGATGCGGTTGGCGCTCCAGCCGACGTCCTCGGCGCGCATGATCTCGTAGGTGTCGCGGGCCTTCAGCACGCCGTCCTGGTGGATGCCCGACGCATGCGCGAAGGCGTTGGCGCCGACCACGGCCTTGTTCGGCTGGACGACGAAGCCCGTCGTCTGCGACACCATCCGCGACGCCGGCACGATCTGCGAGGGATCGACGCGCACGTCCAGCCCGAAGTAGTCGCGGCGCGTCTTCAGCGCCATCACGACCTCCTCCAGGGAGCAGTTGCCCGCCCGCTCGCCCAGGCCGTTGATCGTGCATTCGATCTGTCGCGCACCGCCGATCTTCACGCCGGCCAGCGAGTTGGCCACCGCCATGCCCAGGTCGTTGTGGCAGTGCACGCTCCAGATCGCGCGGTCGGAGTTGGGGACGCGCTCGCGCAAAGTCCGGATGAACTCGCCGTAGAGCTCCGGGATCGCATACCCGACGGTGTCGGGGATGTTGATGGTGCGGGCGCCCTCCTTGATCACGGCCTCGACGACACGGGCCAGGAACTCCGGGTCGGACCGATAGCCGTCCTCGGGCGAAAACTCGATGTCGTCGGTCAGCGTGCGCGCGAAACGCACCGCCTGCGTGGCCTGCTCCAGCACCTGCTCGCGGCTCATGCGCAGCTTCTTCTCCATGTGGAGCTCGCTGGTCGCGATGAAGGTGTGGATGCGCGAGCGCGCCGCCCCCTTGAGCGCCTCGGCGGCGCGCGCGATGTCGCGGTCGTTGGCCCGCGCGAGCGAGCACACCGTGCTGTCCTTGATCGCCTCGGCGATCGCCCTCACCGCCTCGAAGTCACCCTGGCTGGAGGCGGCGAAACCAGCCTCGATCACGTCGACCTTGAGCCGCTCCAGTTGCCGCGCGATGCGCAGCTTCTCATCCTTGGTCATGGACGCGCCGGGCGACTGCTCACCATCGCGAAGGGTGGTGTCGAAGATGATCAACTGGTCGGTCATGGTCGGGCTTCCTTGGGGCGGTGGCTCGTGTCGGTGGGGCGGTGGTCGTTTGGAGGTGCGTTCGGGCGAGCGGCTAGCGGTCTGGTCGCTCTGGCCAATCTGGCGGCCTGTCGACCGCACCACCGGGCGCGGCGAAGGAAGCCGGGGGGCGGCTTCCTCATAAGTCCCAAAATCGTCAGCCGCCCCCCGGCTCCCTTCGCCCACACACACCGCGCATCACGCCCTCCCAGACCGCGGACCGAGGTTCTCGACCTGGGGATCGCTTGTCGTGGGTGGCGGGCCTTGGCGTGTGCGCGTGGGTTCGCTTTGTCTCGATCTTAGGCGGTGACGCGGTCGGCGAGTTTCAGGATGCCGCGCTGCGCGGCACGGCGCAGGCCGGACACGATCGCCTTCAGCGACGCGGAAGCAATGTTGCCGTCCATGCCAACGCCAAACAACGTCGCCTCGCCCACGCGCAACTCCAGATAGGCCACCGCCTGCGCGTCGGCGCCGCTGCCCATCGCGTGCTCGTGGTAGTCGAGCACCCGGACCTGCGTCTTCAACACCTTGTTCAGGCCCTCGACGAACGCGTCGATCGGACCACTGCCCTGGCCGTCGATCTTGACCATGCGCACGCACAGGTCGGCCTGCGCGCTCACCGTCGTCTGGCCATCGGCGGCCGTGCCGATCTGCGGATGCAGCGCCGGCGCCTGCTTGACACCGTACTCGCGGTCGAAGATCTGCCACAGGTCCGCGGCGCCAAGCTCCTTGCCGTTCGTGTCCATCACGCCCTGGACAATCTGGCTGAACTCGATCTGCAGGCGGCGCGGCAGCTCGACGCCGTACTCGGCCTCGAGGAGGTAGGAGATGCCGCCCTTGCCCGACTGGCTGTTGACGCGGATCACCGCCTCGTAGCTGCGGCCCAGGTCCTTGGGGTCGATGGGCAGGTAGGGGATCTCCCAAATGTCGTCCGCCTTGCGGGCCGCGAAGGCCTTCTTGATGGCGTCCTGGTGCGAGCCGGAGAACGAGGTGTAGACCAGCTCGCCCACATACGGATGCCGCGGATGGACCGGCAACTGGTTGCAGTGCTCGACGCAGCGGCGGATCTCGTCGATGTCGGAGAAGTCCAGCGCCGGATGGACGCCCTGCGTGTACAGGTTGAGCGCGACATTCACCAGGTCGAGGTTGCCGGTGCGCTCGCCGTTGCCGAACAGGCAGCCCTCGACGCGATCGGCGCCCGCCATCAGCGCCAGCTCCGCCGCCGCCGTGCCGGTGCCCCGGTCGTTGTGCGGATGCACCGACAGGATCACGCAGTCGCGACGCTCGATGTGGCGGCCCATCCACTCGATCATGTCGGCGTAGATGTTGGGCGTCGAATGCTCGACCGTGGTCGGCAGGTTGATGATGATCTTGCGATCCGGCGTCGGTCCCCAGGCGGCGGTGACAGCGTCGACGACGCGCTTGGAGAAGGCCAGCTCGGTGCCCGAGAACATTTCCGGCGAGTACTCGAAGCGGAAGTCCGTCTCCGGCTGCCGCTCGGCCATCTCGCGGATCATCGCGGTGTGCGTGACGGCGAGGTCGACGATCTCGTCCTCGGTCATGTTCAGCACCACGCGGCGCATCACCGGCGCGACCGCGTTGTACAAGTGCACGATCGCGCGCCGGGCGCCGACCAGCGACTCGAAGGTGCGCGCGATCAGCGGCTCGCGTGCCTGCGTCAGCACCTGGATCGTGACGTCGTCGGGGATGTGCCCCTGCTCGATCAGCAGGCGGACAAAATCGAAGTCGGTCTGCGAGGCGGACGGGAAACCGACCTCGATTTCCTTGAAGCCGATCTTGACCAGCATCTGGAACATTCGCAGCTTGCGCTCGGCGTCCATGGGCTCGATCAGCGCCTGGTTGCCATCGCGCAGGTCGGTGCTCAGCCACAGCGGCGCCGTCGTGATCTGCGCATCGGGCCAGCGGCGGTCCGGGAGAGCGATGGGCGCGAAGGCGCGGTACTTGGTCTGCGGTTGCTTGAGCATGGAAGCGTTCCTGTTGGGTTCAGGGGGGCAACTCGCGGACTCTCCAGAAACAGAAACGGCCCGCTGCGAGTTGCATTCGGGCCGTTGATCTGGGATGAGCGTCTGGATGGACGGACGTGCGCGATCTAGCGAACCCGAAGGTCACCTAGTAGTAGCAGCGCAATGCTGCGAGTCGCGGTCACGGACGTCATGGTTGTCGAATATAGAGGGGCGGCGCGGGCAGCGTCAACGCCAGTGGGCGAAGGACCGCGCCGCGAGCATTCGCTATCGGTGAAGGCCGGCTTCATCGGGCTCGTCGGTCGACATCGCGATCACGCTCGCCGGCTTGCCCTTGGCGCGCCGCACGGCATAGACGATGTAGCCCGAGATGCCGTAGGCGCAGAACACGCCGAACAGCACGCGCGGCGGATCGATGTTGATGGCCGCGATGGCCAGCATGATCACGACCAGGACGATGAACGGCACCGAGCGCTTGAAGGTGATGTCCTTGAAGCTGTAGAACGGCGCGTTCGTCACCATCGTCAGGCCGGCGTACAGCGTGAATCCGAAGGCCAGCCAGGCCAGCGCCGGATCGCGGTGAATGTCCTTGTAGCCGGCGCTGTCGAGCGCCCAGATCAGGCTCATCACCAGCGCCGCGGCGGCCGGGCTGGGCACGCCCTGGAAGAAGCGCCGGTCCACGACGCCGATGTTGGTGTTGAAGCGCGCCAGGCGCAACGCGGCACCGGCGATGTAGACGAAGGCCGCGAACCAGCCCCACTTGCCCAGGCCCTGCAACGCCCACGAGTACATGATCAGCGCGGGCGCCGCGCCGAAGGAGACCATGTCGGACAACGAGTCCATCTGCTCGCCGAAGGTGCTCTGCGTGTTGGTCATGCGCGCGACGCGGCCGTCCAGGCTGTCCAGCACCATCGCGGCGAAGATGCCGTAGACGGATTGCTCGAAGCGGCCACCGATGCCCATCACGATCGCGTAGAAGCCGCTGAACAGCGCCGCCAGCGTGAAGAGGTTGGGCAGCAGGTAGATGCCCTTGTGGCGAGGACGCTGCGGCTCGTGGACGTCGGGCTCGTCCTCGTCGAGCAGGTCCACGTTCTTGTTCTGGGGTGAATTCATGGGGCGGGAGGATACCTTACGCCATCCGACGAAAAAGGCCGCGCCGGTGTGCCGGCGCGGCCTTTCGAGAACGACTTTCGTCGACTGGTTCCGGATCAGTTCTTGGACTTGTCGACCAGCTTGTTGGCCTTGATCCAGGGCATCATCGCGCGCAGTTGCTCGCCGACCTGCTCGATCGGATGCTCGGCGGTCAGGCGGCGGCGGCTGATCAGCGTCGGGGCACCGGCCTTGTTCTCCAGGATGAAGCTCTTGGCGTATTCACCGGTCTGGATGTCCTTCAGGCACTGGCGCATCGCGTCCTTGGTGGCCGCGGTCACGACGCGCGGACCGGTCACGTACTCGCCGTACTCCGCGTTGTTGGAGATCGAGTAGTTCATGTTGGCGATGCCGCCTTCATAGATCAGGTCGACGATCAGCTTGAGCTCGTGCAGGCACTCGAAGTAGGCCATCTCCGGCGCGTAGCCGGCTTCGGTCAGCGTCTCGAAACCGGCCTTGATCAGCTCGACGGCGCCGCCGCACAGCACGGCCTGCTCGCCGAACAGGTCGGTCTCGGTCTCCTCGCGGAACGAGGTCTGGATGATGCCGGCCTTGCCGCCACCGTTCGCGGCCGCGTAGCTCAGGGCCAGGTCACGCGCCTTGCCGGTCTTGTCGGCGTAGACGGCGATCAGGTGGGGCACGCCGCCGCCCTGCTTGTAGGTGTTGCGCACCGTGTGGCCGGGGGCCTTGGGGGCGACCATCCACACGTCCAGGTCCTCGCGCGGCTGCACCTGGCCGTAATGGACGTTGAAGCCGTGAGCGAAGGCCAGCGACGCGCCCTGCTTGATGTTGGGCTCGACTTCCTTCTTGTAGACATCGGCGATCTGCTCGTCGGGCAGCAGGATCATGACCACGTCGGCCGCCTTCACGGCGTCGGCGATCTCCGCGACCTTCAGGCCCGCGCCCTCGGCCTTGGACCAGGAGGCGCCGCCGCGGCGCAGGCCCACGGTGACCTTCACGCCGCTCTCGTTCAGGTTCTGGGCATGGGCATGGCCTTGTGAGCCATAACCGATGATGGTGACGTTCTTGCCCTTGATCAGGCTGAGGTCGGCGTCCTTGTCGTAGTACACGTTCATGGTGGTCTCTCCGGGGGAAATCAGGTCGGGTGGAAAAGTGGACCGCCGTCGCGGGCGAATGACGGGCGAGACGGTCCGGTGTTCAGTGAATCGTCGTGGGATGGCGGGATCGATGTCGGCCGGCGCTCAGACCCGCAGGATCCGCTCGCCGCGGCCGATGCCGCTGGTGCCGGTGCGCACCGTCTCGAGGATGGCCGCGCGGTCGATCGCGTCGATGAAGGCGTCCAGCTTGCCGGCGTCGCCGGTGAGCTCGATCGTGTAGGTCTTCTCGGTGACGTCGATGACGTGGCCGCGGAAGATGTCGGCGGTGCGCTTGAGTTCCTCGCGCTCCTTGCCGACCGCCCTCACCTTGATCAGCATGAGCTCGCGCTCGATGTAGCGGCCCTCGGTCAGGTCCACCACCTTCACGACCTCGATCAGCCGGTTCAGGTGCTTGGTGATCTGCTCGATGATGTCGTCGCTGCCGCTGGTGACGATGGTCATCCGCGACAGCGAGGCGTCCTCGGTGGGCGCCACCGTCAGGCTCTCGATGTTGTAGCCCCGGGCGGAGAACAGCGCCACGACGCGCGACAGCGCACCCGGCTCGTTCTCGATGAGCAAAGCAATGATGTGTTTCATGGAATCTCGTCCTTCGCGCTCTTCAGGCCGCCGGCGGTAACCGGTCGGCCCTTGGCCACGCTCTTCGATCAGGGAACAGGCTCGCGGAATCGCCGAGCGACTCGGGCCGTTCGCCGCCGGTCACGCCGCGCGCGGTAACGCGCGGTGCGCCGGACGGCTTCGGGCCGTCATCGGTCTCAGAGGTCCTCGGAGCCCAGCAACATCTCCGAGATGCCCTTGCCCGCCTGGACCATCGGCCAGACGTTTTCGGTCGGATCGGTCCGCACGTCCACGAAGACGGTGCGATCCTTCAGGCGCATCGCCTCGCGCAGCGCCGGCTCGACATCGGACGGCTTCTCCACCAGCAGGCCGACGTGCCCATAGGCCTCGGCCAGCTTGACGAAGTCGGGCAGCGCATCCATGTAGCTGTGCGAGTAACGCTTGCCGTAGTCCAGCTCCTGCCACTGCCGCACCATGCCGAGGTAGCGGTTGTTCAGCGAGATCACCTTCACAGGCGTCTTGTACTGCTGGCAGGTCGAGAGCTCCTGGATGTTCATCTGGATGGAGCCCTCGCCGGTGATGCAGAACACGTCCGACTCCGGCTTGGCCAGCTTGATGCCCATCGCGTACGGCAGGCCCACGCCCATCGTGCCCAGGCCACCGGAGTTGATCCAGCGCCGCGGCTCGTCGAAGCGATAGAACTGCGCGGCCCACATCTGGTGCTGGCCGACGTCGGAGGTGATGTACGTGTCGCGGTCGCGGGTCAGGTTCCACAGCGTCTCGACGACGTACTGCGGCTTGATGACGTCGGTCGAGTGCTTGTAGGCCAGGCAGTCGCGCTTGCGCCAGTCGTTGATCTGGCTCCACCAGGCGTTGATCGCCTCGCCGTCGGGCCGCGCCTGCGCTTCACGGATCTGCGCGATCAGCTCCTGCAGCACGTCCTTCACATCGCCCACGATCGGGATGTCCACGCGCACGCGCTTGGAGATCGACGAGGGGTCGATGTCGATGTGGATGATCTTGCGGTCGACGCTGGAGAAGTGCTTCGGGTTGCCGATCACGCGGTCGTCGAAGCGCGCGCCCACGGCCAGCAGCACGTCGCAGTGCTGCATGGTCATGTTGGCCTCGTACGTGCCGTGCATACCCAGCATGCCCAGGAAGCGCGGATCGGTGCCGGGCATCGCGCCCAGGCCCATCAGCGTGTTGGTGCAGGGGTAGCCGAGCAGCTCGACGAGCTGGCGCAACTCCGCCGTCGCCTCGCCCAGGATGACGCCGCCGCCGGTGTAGATGTACGGCCGCTTGGCGTTCATCAGCAGTTGGACCGCCTTGCGGATCTGACCGCTGTGGCCCTTCTTCACCGGGTTGTAGGAGCGCATCTCGACGCGCTCCGGGTAGCTGAACGCGGCGCGGTTGAGCGAGACGTCCTTGGGGATGTCCACGACCACCGGGCCGGGGCGGCCGGTGCGGGCGATGTGGAACGCCTTCTTCAGCGTCATCGCCAGGTCGCGCACGTCCTTCACCAGGAAGTTGTGCTTGACGATGGGACGGGTGATGCCGACGGTGTCGCATTCCTGGAAGGCGTCCAGGCCGATGGCCGGGGTGGGCACCTGTCCGGTGATGATCACCATCGGGATCGAATCCATGTACGCGGTCGCGATGCCGGTGATGGCATTCGTGACGCCCGGACCCGAGGTCACCAGCGCGACGCCCACCTCGCCGGTGGCGCGCGCGTAGCCGTCGGCGGCATGCACGGCGGCCTGCTCGTGCCTGACCAGCACGTGCTGGATGGCATCCTGCTTGTAGAGCGCGTCGTAGATGTAGAGGACGGCACCGCCTGGATAACCCCAGAGGTACTTCACGCCTTCGGCCTGAAGACTCTGAACCAGGATTTCGGAGCCATTCAGCTCCTGACCGGAGCTGACGGAATTGGGGTGCGGTTGTGAGCGAGCTTCCGTGATCGCTGCACGTTTGATGTCCGCGGCAGACATGTCCATATGTCGAACCTCTGAGTTTTTTCTCTGACGAAAAACCATCGGTGCTCCTCCTCTCACCCTTGTGGGGCGGACTTGGAACGTCGCGTCAAAAACAGGGCGGCCCGGGTCGGGCGGCCAGCTTGAGACAAATACTGCGTTGTGCGAAGGCGCGATTATGCATGCAAACCCGCATGAACCTTCGAAGGCAATCGCTATTTGTAGTGCGAGTGCGATACTCTTCGCCGCTTTTGCCCGCCCGATCGCCGCTTTCGGCGCCAGCCCTTGGCCACAGACAAAGAACTCAACGACTTTCTCAAGACCGTCGACCGACGCGCGTTCAAGCGCACGGTTTACATGGTGCGAGACGAGGACGCCGCGCTGGACATCGTCCAGGACGCGATGATCCGTCTGGCCGAGAAGTATTTCGACCGCCCGGCCGCCGAGCTGCCGCTGCTGTTCCAGCGCATCCTGTCCAACGCGACGATGGACTGGTTCCGCCGGCAGAAGGTGCGCAACGCGCTCTTCAGCAACCTCTCGGACTTCGAGGGCGGCGAGCCCGGCGACGATTTCGACCTGCTGGAATCGCTGGAAACGCGGGAGGGCTCGATGGGCGCCCTGTCCGCCGCGGACGAGGTGTCGCGGTTTCAGGTGCTGGCCATCATCGAACAAGACGTTGCAGCTTTGCCGGCGCGTCAACGCGAAGCCTTTTTGCTGCGTTACTGGGAAGAACTCGACGTCGCGGAGACGGCCGCGGTCATGGGTTGCTCGGAGGGCAGTGTCAAGACACACTGCTCCCGCGCGGTGCATGCACTGGCCAAAACGCTCAAAGCCAAGGGAATCACGCTATGAAGAAGAACACGCCAGGAACGCCGCTGCCGCAGGAGCTGGACGCGCGCGTGACCCGCTTCGGCCTGCGCGTCGCCGCCGGCTTGACCGAGAACAGCACCACCCTGTCCGGCGACATCCAGGAACGGCTGCGCTTCGCGCGTGAGCAGGCGCTCGCCAAGGCGATCGCCGCCCGCGCGGCGGCTCCGGTGACCGAGTCCGCCGTGCGCCACGTCGGTGGCGGCACGCTGGCCCTGGGCGGCGGCGACAAGACCCCGCGCTGGCTGAAGGCCGCGGCGCTGCTGCCTCTGGCGCTGCTGCTGGGCGGTCTGCTGCTGATCCAGCACAGCCAGTGGTACGAGCAGATCCGCAGCGCGGCCGAGCTCGACACCGAGATGCTCTCCAAGCCGCTGCCGCCCGCCGCGTATAGCGACCCGGGCTTCCGCGAATACCTGAACGAGCACCCGAACGACCCCAACAGCGCCGACGACGCCAAGTCCGACGAAGCCAAAGAGTGAGCCGGCGCGTGGCCAGTCCCTTCCGCGTTATCCCTGACACCCCCACCGCCTCCCCCCGGGTTCGCCGCCTGGGGCTGACGCTTGTCGGCTGCGCGTTGGCATGCGCCGCCGCATGGGCGACCGCGCAGGACAACGCCGCGTCGGCGCCCGTGCTGGCGCCGGTGGAGATCGCCGTGCCGGTGCCGGTCGTGCCCGCGTCGGCCGCCGCCCGGGCCTCCGCCCCCCTTCCGACGCCGGCGACGCCGACGGCCCCGGCCGTCCTCAGCCTGGGCCAGAACTGGTCCTCGCTGACGCCGATGCAAAAGGAGGCGCTCGCGCCGCTGTCCCGCGAATGGGACCAACTGGACGGTGCCCACAAGGGCAAGTGGCTGGAAATCGCGGCCCGTTATCCGACCTTGCCCGTGGAGCACCAGCAACGCCTGCGCGAGCGCATGGTCGAGTGGACGCGCATGTCCGCCGCCGACCGCCAGAAGGCCCGCATCGGCTACCAGCACGCTGGCGAGCTGCGCGGCCCCGAGCAGACCAAGCTGCAGGCGAAATGGGAGGCCTACCAGGCGCTATCGCCGGAGAAACGCCAGCGCCTCGTCGAACGCGCCGCCGAGAAGGCCTCGGCCGAGCGACGCGACGCCCCGCCGGCGCCCAACCTGGCCAAGGCCCCGATTCAGCGCGCCCCGCTGTCGGTGACCAGCACCGGTCCGACCGTCGTCCAGGCCCGCCCGGGCGCGACGACGGTGCTGCTGACGCAGCGCGCCGAGCCGGCTCCGGCCGGCGCCAGCACCGCGCCGGGCCGCCCGCTGCGCACACCGCGCGAAGCCAGGCTCGACCCCAATACGCTGCTCCCCAAGCGCGACGGCGCCAGCCGCTAAACTGGCGCGATGACCTCCGCCCCCGCGACCGGCGACGACGCTCCGCCCGCCTTGATGCGCCGCATGGCGTCCTTTCTTTATGAAGGCGTCGTGCTGTTCGGCGTCGTCTTCATCGCCGGCTGGCTGTATTCGACGCTGACACAGCAGCACAACGCGCTGGTCGGCCAGCAGGGGCTGCAGGCCTTCCTCTTCTTTGTGCTCGGCATCTACTTCATCTGGTTCTGGTCGCGCGGCGGCCAGACCGTCGCGATGAAGGCCTGGCACCTGCGGGTCGTCGACGCGCAGGGCCGCCCGGTGACGCAGCGGCGGGCCCTGGCCCGCTACCTGGCGTCCTGGCTCTGGTTCCTGCCGGCGCTGGCCAGCGTCCACCTGCTGGACCTCGACCACAGCACCGGCGCGATCTTCGGCACGCTGTTCGCCGGCGTGCTGGGCTATCTGCTGCTGGCGCGGCTGCATCCGCAGCGCCTGTTCCTGCACGACGTGCTCTGCAGCACCCGCCTGATCACGCAGCGCCCGGCCCCACGCCGGGCCGCCGCCGCTCGGCCGGCCGCCGATTCCTGACCTTCTCCCCTCCCCACGATGAGCAACCCCCACAAGGGCCGCACCGGCCTGGATCGCATCCTGCACGCCGCCGGTTATTCCTGGGACGGCCTGATGGCCGCCTATCGGGGCGAAAGCGCCTTCCGCCAGGAGGTCTGGCTGACGCTGGTCGGCGCGCCGCTGGCCTTCTGGCTGGGCAAGGACTGGGTGCAGGTGGCGTTGCTGCTGGGCTCGCTGATCCTGGTACTGATCGTGGAGCTGCTGAACTCCGCGGTGGAAGCGGCGATCGACCGCGTCTCGTTCGAGCTGCACGACCTGAGCAAGCGCGCCAAGGACATCGCCAGCGCCGCCGTGCTGCTGTCGCTGCTGCTGAGCGCCGGCATCTGGGGCGCAGCGATCTGGCAACACCTGCGCTGAGCTGCCGCCGGTCCGACGATTCCCAGGAAATGAAGAAGGGCGGGACGCCGATCGGCGCCCCGCCCTTCTGTCCTTCCGGCCGCTCCGAAGACGCGAAGCAGCCGTCGGCGGATCAGACCGCCGCTTCGTCCTGCTCGCCGGTGCGGATCCGGATGACCTGCTCGACAGCGGTGACGAAGATCTTGCCGTCGCCGATCTTGCCGGTCTTGGCGGCCTTCAGGATGGCGTCGATGCTGCGCTCGACCTCGTCGTCCTTGACCACGACCTCGACCTTCACCTTGGGCAGGAAGTCGACGACGTATTCGGCGCCACGGTACAGCTCGGTGTGGCCCTTCTGGCGGCCGAAACCCTTGACTTCGGTGACCGTCAGGCCGGAGGCGCCGACCTCGGCCAGGGCTTCGCGCACTTCGTCGAGCTTGAACGGTTTGATGATGGCGGTGATCTGTTTCATCGCTGGCTCCGGGAGGTGGATATCACTGGCAAAACTGGCTGTGATTTAAGCACGGATCCCCTCGATCACGTCCCCGCCATCCGAGAAGGCTGGCATCGCACAGCCTCGGGACGGGCGATGCTCAATCGGGGATGCGGTCCAGGTCCGCCAGCCAGACCGCCGGCTCGGAGTCGCTCGGCGCCCGCCAGTCGCCCCGCGGCGACAGCGATCCGCCGCTGCCGACCTTGGGCGCGTTGGGCACGCAACTGCGCTTGAACTGGCTGCCGCGGAAGAAACGCGTCACGAAGATGCGCAGCACCCGCTTGATCTCCGCCAGCGGGTAGTCGTTGCGCTGCACATGCTCGCCGTCCGGCCAATCGCCGCGTGTCTTGTCGCCCCAGGCATGACGCGCCAGGAACGCGATCTTGGCCGGCGCATGGCCGTGGCGGATCGTGTAGAACAGGTTGAAGTCCTGCAGCTCATAGCGACCGATGTGGTCTTCGGTGCTCTGCAGCGCCGGGGCGCCCCGGCCGTCGACACCCGCGCCCGCCGGCGCCTGCGGGACGAGCTCCGGGCTGATCTCCGTGGCCAGGATGTCCAGCAGCACGTCACGGCCGCCATGGCCGAGCTGCCCGGTCTCCGCCACCCAGCGCACCAGGTACTGGATCAGCGTCTTGGGCACCGAGGCGTTCACGTTGTAGTGCGACATGTGGTCGCCGACGCCATAGGTGCACCAGCCCAGCGCCAGCTCGCTCAGGTCGCCGGTGCCGAGCACCAGCGCACCCGTGTGATTCGCGAGGCGGAACAGATGGCTGGTGCGCTCGCCGGCCTGCACGTTCTCGAAGGTGACGTCGTAGACGGCCTCCCCGTTCGCGTAGGGATGGCCGAGGTCCTTGAGCATCTGCTCGCAGCTGGGCCGGATGTCGATCTCGCGCGCCTCGCAGCCGATCGCCCGCATCAGGCGCAGGGCCTGATCACGCGTGCGCGTGCTGGTGGCGAAGCCCGGCATCGTCACGCCCAGGATCTGGCTGCGCGGCCAGCCCATCTGGTCCATCGCGCGCGCGGCGACAAGCAGCGCATGCGTCGAATCCAGCCCCCCCGAGATCCCGATCACCAGCTTGTGAATGCCGCTCGACACCAACCGCTGCACCAGCGCCTGGACCTGGATGTTGAAGACCTCGTTGCAGCGCTCGTCACGGCGCAGGCGGTCCGACGGCACGTAGGGGAAGCGCTCGATGCGCCGACGCAGCGCCAACGGCTGCGCGAGGTCCAGGCCGAGTTCGAACTCGACCGTGCGGAACGCCTTGAGCAACGACGCGTGATGCCGCACTGAGTCCCCGAAGCTCGTCTGCCGCATGCGCTCGCGCGACAGCCGCTCCAGGTCGACATCGGCGCTCACCAGCTGGGAGCGGCGCTGGAAGCGCTCGCTCTCGGCGAGGAAGCTGCCGTTCTCGTAGATCAGCGCCTGGCCGTCCCAGGCGAGGTCGGTGCTGGACTCGCCCGCGCCGGCCGAGGTGTAGACGTAGGCGGCGAGGCAACGGGCCGATTGCTGGCCGACCAGTTGATGCCGGTAGCCCGCCTTGCCGATGGTGACGTTGGACGCGGACAGGTTGACCAGCACCGTCGCGCCGGCCAGCGTGGCGTAGCTGGAAGGCGGGATCGGGGTCCACACGTCCTCGCAGATCTCGACGTGCAGGCGCAGCAGCGGCAGGTCGCTCGCGGCGATCACCAGCCGCGTGCCGAAGGCCGCGCGCTGCCCGAGCAGCGTGATGTCCTCGCTGATCGCCTCGTCGGCGGCGTTGAACTGGCGGGCCTCGTAGAACTCGCCATAGTTGGGCAGATAGCTCTTGGGCAGGACCGCCAGGATCCGGCCGCGCTGCAGCACCACGGCGCAGTTGAACAGGCGATGCTCGACGCGCAGCGGCAGCCCCACGATCGCCACCGTCGGCAGGTCGCGCGACACCGTCAGCAGATGCGCCAGCGCGGCTTCGCAGCCGTCCAGCAGCGCGCGCTGATGGAACAGGTCGTCGCTGGTGTAGGCCGCCAGGCCGAGCTCGGGGAAGGCCACGACGGCCGCGCCGTCGGCGGCCGCCTCGCGCAGCAGTTGCGCCGTCTGCTCGCCGTTGAAGACGGGATCGGCGATGCGACACAGCGGCACGCCGACGGCGATGCGGGCGAAGTCGTGCGTGTAGAGGTTGTCGAACGAAGGCGCGGGGAAAGAAGTCGTCGTCGCTTGCATGGGGCAACATCCTGCCATCAAAGCGCGGGCTTTGGGCTTGCGCCTAAGATTTGCCGCGCATGACCTCCGCCCACGCTACGCCGCCCGCCCCTCCTCAACCGCTGATCCGTGTCGACGACGACCCCGCCGCGTTGCCGCGCGAGGCGTGGAATGCGCTGCTGACCCGGTCGCCGCTGCCCTCGCCGTTCATGCGGCTCGAGTATCTGGAGGCGATGCACGCGTCCGGCTCGGCGGTCGCGAAGAAGGGCTGGCAGGCGCAGTTCCTGAGCGTCTGGGAGGACGACGAACTGATCGCCGCCTGCCCGGCCTACCTGAAGGGGCATTCGTATGGCGAGTACGTCTTCGACTGGGCCTGGGCCGACGCCTATCAACGTCATGGACTGGCCTATTACCCCAAGCTGCTGGTCGCCGTGCCCTTCACGCCGGTGCCGGGCAGCCGCCTGCTGGCGCGCGACGACACCGCGCGCGAGTGGCTGCTCAAGGGCCTGCGCGCGCTGGCGATGAAGACCGAACTGTCCTCCGTGCACGTGCTCTTCGGCGACGAGTCGGATCGACAGGCGCTGGCCGCGGACGGCTGGCTGCCCCGCCAGCAGGTGCAGTTCCACTGGACCGGCGACGGCGTGCCGCGCGACTTCGACGACTACCTGCGAACGCTGCAACGCGAGAAGCGCAAGAAGATCCAGCAGGAGCGACGCAAGGTGGCCGACGCCGGCATCCGCTTCGAGACGCTGCGCGGGACCGCGATCGGCGCGGACGACTGGGACTTCTTCTACGAGTGCTACACGCTCACCTACCTGGCCCACCGCAACAAGCCCTATCTGACACGGGACTTCTTCGCGCGGATGGCGGCGGACATGCCGGAGCACTGGTTGATGTTCGTCGCCCGCGACGCGCAGGGCGAGCGGGTGGCCGCGTCATTGGTCGCCATCGACGACGCGCAGCGCGCGGCCTACGGTCGCTACTGGGGCGCGACGCGCTACATCCCCAACCTGCATTTCGATGCCTGCTACTACCAGCCGCTGGCCTGGTGCCTGGCGAACGGCTGGCTGCGCTTCGAAGGCGGCGCGCAGGGGGAGCACAAGATGGCGCGCGGCCTGATGCCGGTGGCGACGCATTCGGCGCACTGGCTGGCGCATCCGCAGTTCCGCGAGGCGGTGGCGGACTTCCTTGAGCGCGAAGGTCAGGCGATGGACGAGTACATCGACGAACTGGAGCGGCATCAGCCGTTCAAGGCCGCGGCGACGGATTGACGCGCCCCGTCGACGTGACCAACCGCGGCTGAGCTCGCCCCACGGCGCCCGCATGCTCGCGGAACAAGGCCGCCAGCGTCTCGGCCGCATCGTCGATGTCGTGACGAGCGAGCACGCGTGCGCGCGCCGCCTCGCCCTTGCGCCGCAGCTCGGCGTCGTCGCAGCGCAGGCAGTCGATCATGGCCTGCGCCAGCGGCTGCGGATCACCGGCCGGCACCAGCCAGCCGTTGTCCGGGCGGACGAGCTCCGGGATCGCCGCGATCGCCGTGCTGATGACCGGGCGGCTCAACGCCATCGATTCCATCACCACGACCGGCAGGCCCTCGGCGAAGCTCGACACCACCAGCGCGCGGGACGCGAGCATCTCCTCGCGCACCTGATCGCTGCTGATCCAGCCCGTGATGCGGACGCGATGACCCAATCGCAGTTGGGCGATGCGCGCCTCGACCGGTCCGCGCAGCTCGCCGTCGCCCGCCAGCACCAGTTCAAACTCCAACCCCAGGGCGGCGACCAGCGCGGCGGCCTCCAGCATCAGCAGATGGCCCTTCTGCTCGCACAGGCGGCCGACGGCCAGCAGGCGTCGACCACTGGCCGGCGCGGCCGCCGTGGCGTGGAAGGCCGGCTCGACGCCGCAAGGCACGATCTTGATCTTCGGCCAGTGGTCGTGGTCGACCCAGCGATAGACCTGGCTGCGGCAAAACGACGAGATCGCCACGACGAAACGCGCGCGGCGGATCTTCTCGCCCAGGTGCAGCATCTCGGGCCGGTCGAACTCCTCGGAGCCATGGCAGGTGAAGCTGTAGCCCGGCCCGCCCAGCGCCTCGATCAGCAGCGCCACCTCGGTGGCGTTCGTCCCGAAATGGGCGTGGACGTGGTCGACCCCCTGCTCGCGCAACATCGCGAGCGCGAGGCACGCCTCGGCCAGATAGATGAAGTGGACGGGCAGCGGGCGGTCGGCCCGGCGGCCCAGACGGAAGGTCAACATCAGCGCCGAGAAGAACCGGGCCGGCGACGTCAGCGCCTGTGTCAGCAAGGCCTTGATCAGCGGCCCCACGCCGCCGCGCAGCAGGTAATGCGTGTGCGCCTTCTCCGCCTGGTCGGTGGGATCAGGGGCGGCATCGTCCCAGCCGCGCACCGCCACCCGCATCACGTCCACGCCTTGCTGCTCCAGCGCCAGAATCTCGCGGCGGATGAAGGTGTGGCTGACCTTGGGGTAGTGATTCAGCAGGTAGGCGACTTTCACGTGTACGGCTCCTTTGTTCGCCAATCGAATGGGCGACACAAGCCAACCATTCTGGTGCCTGGCGCACCAGGCACACAACGCGAATCCCCAAAATAGGGACATCCCGGATGTAACGCGGCGTCAAGGCATGGGGGTTGCCCTTCGGGACATTTGGGGAGCGCTGCTCGGCGGCTCGGCGGCTCGGCGGCAGCCTGAAGGATCCGGCTCCTGCGACGCTCGGCGCGTTGGCCGCAAGGGCGTTGGGGCCAGCGCCTTCGCGCAAACCCCACGCCCTTCCGTCCCAACCACCTGCCAACTTCCAAGGTTTCGCGATCGAGGACTTCGGATTGGGGCGGCAAGCGCGTGTGAGCGCGTGGAGCGCAGGGGATTTTCTTGATCGGTGTTGGCGTGGCGGTCGTTGCTTCCGGAAACGAAAAAGCGTCCCGGAGGACGCTTCGTTCGGCGCGGTCCTCGTGAGAGTCCCGCTTCCTGTCGGCGATCAGCCTTGCAGCGACTTCGCGTAGTTGGCGATGCCGTCGGTGATTTCCTTCTTGGCGGCCTCGGGGCCTTCCCAGCCCTTGACCTTGACCCACTTGTTGGGCTCGAGGTCCTTGTAGTGCTCGAAGAAATGCTGGATGGCCTTCAGGCGCATCTGGTTGATGTCCTCGGGCTTCTGCCAGTGGTCGTAGATCGGCAGGATCTTGCTGGTCGGGACGGCCAGCAGCTTGGCGTCACCGCCCGCCTCGTCGTCCATGGCCAGCATGCCGATCGCGCGGCAGGTCACCACCACGCCCGGCGTCAGCGGGAAGGGCGTGATCACCAGCACGTCCACCGGATCGCCGTCGTCCGCCAGCGTCTGCGGCACGTAGCCGTAATTGCAGGGGTAATGCATCGCGGTCGTCATGAAGCGGTCGACGAACAGCGCGCCGCTTTCCTTGTCGACCTCGTACTTGATCGGGTCGGCGTTCATCGGGATCTCGATGACGACGTTGAACTGCTCGGGCGCCTTCGCGCCGGGGGTGACTTTGTGCAGGCTCATGATGGTGGACAGCGGGAATGCCAGGGAAACCGGGATTCTAGAGGCTCGCCTGAACCGGCCCTGACGTTCGGACCCAGCCGTCATGCCCACGTGAAGGCCCTGCGGGGCGTGGGGTCAGTTCTTGCCCGGCGCCCCTGCAAAGCCTGACACCAGCCTTGCGGCGCGGACTGAATCCGCTGGTAAACGCTCGTGCCATGACCTATCACCGGGCTTAGCATCGTCCGACGGACTGTTGCTGTCGCATGCGCGCAGGGCCGGCGCGGCGGGGCATCGGGGCGTCTTCAAAAAATGGCGGTCAGCTAGAGGAGACAACATATGTCGACGAGTTTGGCGCTGTATTTCGCGCTCGCCTGCGGTGTCGCCGCGGTGCTTTACGGCTTCATCCAACGCAGCTGGATCCTGAGCCAGGATGCCGGCAACGCCCGCATGCAGGAGATCGCGCAGGCGATCCAGCAGGGTGCCGCGGCCTACCTGTCCCGGCAATACCGGACCATCGCGATCGTCGGCGTGGTGCTGGCCGTGCTGATCGGCATCTTCCTGCAGTGGCAGACCGCCGTCGGCTTTGTCGTCGGCGCGGTGCTGTCCGGGGCCTGCGGCTTCATCGGCATGAACGTGTCGGTGCGGGCCAACGTGCGCACCGCGCAGGCCGCCACCAAGGGCATGGCACCGGCGCTCAACGTCGCCTTCAAGGGCGGCGCGATCACCGGCATGCTGGTCGTCGGGCTGGGTCTGCTGGGCGTGGGCCTGTTCTTCATGTGGGTCAGCCAGAACGGCGAACGCGTCGACAGCGAGACGCTCAAGCCGCTGCTGGGCCTGGCCTTCGGCTCTTCGCTGATCTCGATCTTCGCGCGGCTGGGCGGCGGCATCTTCACCAAGGGCGCCGACGTCGGCGCGGACCTCGTCGGCAAGGTCGAGGCCGGCATCCCCGAGGACGATCCCCGCAACCCCGCCGTGATCGCGGACAACGTCGGCGACAACGTCGGCGACTGTGCCGGCATGGCGGCCGACCTGTTCGAGACCTACGCCGTCACGCTGATCGCGACGATGGCACTGGGCGCCCTCACCTTCGGCGGCATGTCGGTCGCGGCGCTGGTGTACCCGCTGGTGCTGGGCGGCGTATCGATCATCGCGTCCATCATCGGCTGCGGCTTCGTCAAGGCCAGCCCCGGCATGAAGAACGTGATGCCGGCGCTGTACAAGGGCCTGATCGTCGCCGGCGTGCTGTCGGCGATCGCCTTCTGGTTCGTGACGCGCGCGCTGTTCCCGCAGGACCTGACGCTGCCCGGCGGCCAGGTCATCGGCGCGACCCACCTGTTCCTGGCCTGCCTGGTGGGCCTGGCGCTGACGGCCGCGATGGTCTGGATCACCGAGTACTACACCGGCACCGACTACAAGCCGGTGCAGCACGTGGCGCAGGCGTCGACCACCGGCCACGGCACCAACATCATCGCGGGGCTGGGCGTGTCGATGCGCTCGACGGCGTGGCCGGTGCTGTTCGTCTGCATCGCGATCCTGGTGGCCTTCAAGCTGGCCGGGCTCTACGGCATCGCGATCGCGGCGACCGCGATGCTGAGCATGGCCGGCATCGTCGTGGCGCTCGACGCCTACGGGCCGATCACCGACAACGCCGGCGGCATCGCCGAGATGGCCGACCTGCCCGAGAGCGTGCGCGCCGTCACCGATCCGCTGGACGCCGTCGGCAACACGACCAAGGCGGTCACCAAGGGCTACGCGATCGGCTCGGCCGGCCTGGCCGCGCTGGTGCTCTTCGCCGACTACACGCACGCGCTGGAGTCGCGCGGGCTGACCGTCAGCTTCGACCTGAGCAACCACATGGTGATCGTGGGGCTGTTCCTCGGCGGGCTGATTCCCTACCTGTTCGGCGCGATGGCGATGGAGGCCGTCGGCCGCGCGGCGGGCTCGGTGGTCGAGGAAGTGCGGCGCCAGTTCCGCGACATCAAGGGCATCATGGAAGGCACGGCCAAGCCCGAGTACGGCCGCGCCGTCGACATGCTGACCGGCGCGGCGATCAAGGAAATGATCGTGCCGTCGCTGCTGCCGGTGGTGGCGCCCATCCTCGTGGGCTTGCTGCTGGGCCCGGCGGCGCTGGGCGGGCTGCTGATGGGCACCATCGTGACGGGGCTGTTCGTCGCGATCTCGATGTGCACGGGTGGTGGGGCGTGGGACAACGCCAAGAAGTACATCGAGGACGGCCACCACGGCGGCAAGGGCAGCGAGGCCCACAAGGCGGCCGTGACGGGCGATACGGTCGGCGATCCCTACAAGGACACCGCCGGACCGGCCGTCAACCCGCTGATCAAGATCATCAACATCGTGGCGCTGCTGATCGTGCCGCTGCTGCCGGCGGCCGGCATCGGCGGACCCGCCGCGGGCGCGCACACGCCGCCGCCGATCAGCGCGCCGGCGCCGGAAGCCTCGGCCCCCGGCATGCCGGACATGATCGCCAGCGGGCCCATGGAGGCTGCCAGCAACGCGGCGAGCGCGGCCTCGCAGCCTTGATCCTTGATAAGCAGCGGCTTCCAGCGCCGGTCAGAACAGCACGTCGCGAATGATGTGTGCCGTGGGACGGAGGTGAAGCGGTAGCGGCGGTGACGGCAGTCGCTCCGCGACCGTCTCCTCCCACCGCTCCTCGGTCGCCTGCGCACTGGATGACGTGGTCTCGTCGCTGTCGAGGCGGCAGGTCACCACCAGTCCTTCCGCGCCGGGCGCGGCGCTCAGACGCCAGCCGTGCGCCGTCGCGATCTCCGTGCAGATGGACAGGCCCAGGCCGGCGCCGTCGTCGCGCCGGTCCTCTCCGCGCCAGAAGCGCTCGAAGATCCTCGGCAGATCCTTCGGCGCCACGCCGCCGCCCTGGTCCGAGACGCTGAAGCGACGCGGCTCCGCCGTCAGCCACACCGCCGCGCCGACCGGGCTGTGCTGGATGGCGTTCTCCAGCAGGTTCTTGAGCAGCGTGAACAGCGCGCCCCGGTCCACGTCCCAGGTCCGCAAGGCCGGATCCACGCGGATGCCCAGCCGCACCTGCCGCCGCGCCGCGACGCGGTCCATGAAGTCGAACACCTCCTGCAGCGCGGGGCGCGGGTCGATGCGCTCGATGCGGTAGTTCTCCGGCTCGCTGGCCTCGGCGAGCAGCAGCAGTTGCTGGACCTGCCGCGCGACACGGTCCACGTCCTCCAGCAACTGGCCGCGCTCGGGCTCGGCGATGCCCAGCTCCACCTGCGCGCGGATCAGCGCCAGCGGCGTCTTCAGCTCATGCGCCGCGCTGGCCAGGAACTCCTGTTGCGCGCGGAAACCGCGCTGCAACCGGTCCAGCGCCTGGTTGAAACCCTGCACCAGGGGACGGATCTCCAGCGGCTGATCGGCCTCCTCGAGCCGGCGGTCCAGCGACCGCGGCGAGATGCGGCGCGCCGCCGCCGAGGCCTGTCGCAAGGGCCGCAGCGCATGCCGGAGCGTGACGTGCATGGTGACGAAAAACACCACCAGGAAGACCACGCACAGCGCCACCACGCCCTGGCGCAGCGCCGGCGCGCCGAACGACAGCTGCATGCTCTGCATCATGCGGTCGCTCACGGCCAGTTGCAGCAACCAGCGCCGGCCTTCATGGATCAACGGCACCGTGGCGGCATGCATCGGCACGCCCTGATGCAGCATCGGGAAGGACTCGCGGGCGGGATCGAAGGGTTGGCCTTCCGGCGCGAAGGCGCGCGGCGACGGGTCCGGGTCGGTGGCGAAGACCACGCGGCCCTCGGGCGTCAGCACGCGCAGCTTCGCTTCCTCGCTGAAGCTGTCGAACAGCCAGGGTTCGACCACGGTCTCGTCCAGGCCCCGCGGACGCCCTTGCGCATCGAAGCGCACGAACTCCGCCACCTCCTCGGCGTAATGATGCGCGATGCCCTGTCGCACCTCGCGATAGAAGGTGTCGTGCAGTGACACGTACAGCAGGCCCACCAACGCGGCGCTCAGGACCATGCCGAACACGAACACGGCGAACAGCCGGCCGCGCAGGCTAGCCGGCCAGGGAATCTTCGCGAAGCGCATACCCGAGGCTCCTGACGTTGATGATCTGCAGCCGCGACCCCGCGGCGGCCAGCTTCTTGCGCAGGCGGTGCAGCGCCACATCCAGCGCGTTGGGCGTCACCGCCTCCGACAGGCCCCAGGCGGCCGCCTCCAGCGCCCCGCGCCGCACCACCCGCCCCTGATGCCGCACCAGCGTCGCGACGATCTGCAGCTCGGCCGGCGGCAGCGGCTGGCGGTGCTCGCCGCGCACCAGCAGGCCCTCGTCGAGGTGCAGCTCCAGATCGCCGAAACCCAGCGACGCCGTCCTCAGCGCGGCGGGCCGCCGCATCAACGCGCGCACGCGCGCCACCAGCTCTTCCATCGGGAACGGCTTGACCAGGTAGTCGTCGGCCCCGGAATCCAGTCCGTCGATGCGGTCGTGCAGCGCGTCGCGCGCGGTCAGCATCAGGCACGGCGTGGATTGCCCGGCGGCCCTCAACCGCTTCACCAGCGTCAGCCCGTCGCCGTCCGGCAGCCCGCGATCGATCACCAGCGCGGCGTATTCGATCTCGCGATGCGCCGCCCAGGCGGGCTCCAGCGCATGGAACACGTCCACCGGAATCCCGGCCGCCTGCAACGCCTGCCGGACGAGATCGGCCAGACGGATGTGGTCTTCGACAACAGCGATGCGATTCATGGCGGGCGACGTGATCAGAACCGATACATATACCCGACGATGGCGCGGCTCACGCTGCGGCGGTCGACGATGGGACTGTCGGTCACGGCGCTGGGCAGGCGCGTGACGCCGAGGTCCATGAACACCCCGTGCCGGCCCGCCAGCGCGTAATCGACCCGCAGCCCGGCCTCCACCTGGAACGCTGACTTGCCGGCATACGCCGCCCGATCGACGCGGACCTCGTCGGCGCGGACGCCATAGTAGTAGTCGACGACCTTGCGGTCCGACCACTGCGCGCGCACCCGGGGCGTCACGCCGAGCGCGCCCCAACGCATCCGGTGCTCGACGCCCAGTTGCAGCTTCTGCCCCTTGCTGTTGCCGGACAGGTCCGTCATCCAGTCGGCGCTGAGGTGCGCCCACGGCGTCTCCCACGTGACCGCCGGACCGCCCCAGAAACTGCCCTTGCGCTTGGCCATGCCGCCCAGTCGCGGCGAGTCGCTGGCCTTGTAGCCCTCGTCGTCGTAGCCGAGCCGCAAGCCGACGTCCAGGGTCTGCTTCGGCGACGTGTCCAGCCGCCACAGCTTCAGCTCGGCGCCGGCCCCGGCGACGCGAAACCAGCGACTCTCGTACATCAGCACCGGCAACACGTTGGTCTTGCGCTCGACGCCGACGAACGGCCGCTGGCGCACCGCGACGGCACCGCCGAGCGCCCATCGGTCGGGCTCCGCCTGCGCGGGCACCCAACCGAATACCTGAGCCTGCGCGGTGACGGACAGGCCCAGGCCAAGGCCCATCGCGGACAGGGCGCCGAGCCGGCGCAAGCAAACGAATCGATTCATGGAACGGGCCCTCGTGCGAGGCTCCAAAGCGACAGAGGGCCGCATGCTCGGCGGGGTGGTCTTACCGGCTTCTTACCGGCGTCTTCCCGAGGGCCGGGCGGCGCCTTCCCAGGAGCGGCGCGCGGCTCGACGTGGGCCTCGACGTTGAGCTCGATGCGGGGCTCGATGCCGGGCTCGATGCGGGTCCGCCGCGTGCCCTGGTGAAAACGCTGAGAAAAACAACCTCCCCCAGGCCTGTTTACGCTTTGAGCGGTCATGGGCACACGGCAGAATCGGCGGTCAACAACAATCACCGCCAGGGATCCGCTCCGACATGTCCAGCCAGGCCATCACGCCCAGGGAACTCGACCAGCGCCGCGAGCAGTTGGCCGACCTCCGGCGCTACCTGGCCTCGGAGGAAAGCGAATACGCCGCGCGCCGCCAGCGCGTGCAGCGATTCATCGACCGCTACGTCTGCGCGCTCGGCCCGCTGTACATGGAGCTGGACGCGCTGGAATCTCAGCTCTACTGCGCGATGCGCTACCTGCACGAGGCGCTCGCGCGCAACGGTCTGGACACCCGCGCGCCGGACTCGCCCAAGGCCACCTCGATGCCGCAGTTGCTGATGCTGCCCGCGGGCGCGCCGCTGCCGCCGGAACCCGAGGGCGGGCTGGTGCAGGTCGGACCGCCGCCGCTGAAGACCCTCTACCGCCGCGCCGCCAAGCGCCTGCATCCGGACCTCGCGCCCGACGACACCGCGCGCCGCCATCGCGAGCGCAAGATGGCCGAGGTCAACGAGGCCTATGCCGCCTGTGACCGCGGCCGCCTGGAATCGCTGCTGCTGAGCGCCGGCGAAAGCATGATCAAGGTCCGCGGCGGCGACGCCGACGCGGTGATGGAATGGCTGCGCAGCGCCGAGCGCGCCGTGCAGGGACGGCTGCGCGTCGTCCAGGCCCACATGGCGCTGCTGACCAACCACCCGATGCACGAGCTGGGCGAGTCGATCGAACGCGCCGAGAAAAAGGGCCTGGACCCGCTCGGCATCATGGCCAACCGCCTGCGGGCGCAGATCACCGAGCGCCGCCAGGAGCTCTACATCGGACAGCGCCTGCAACCCGAGTCCAGCATGGCCGAAGCCTTCCTGCGCCAGCGCCAGCAACGCATGGGCGGCGGCATCGCGGCCTCGCACTGACGCGCGCCCCCCTCGAGCCGCCCTGGCTCTCCCCTCAACGAATCACGAAACAACCGAGGTTCTCGGTCGCAACACCGTTGCACGCGGGAGTGGTTGGGAGGCGGAAGGGCATGGGGGTTGCGCGCTGGCGCGGTCCCCATGCCCTTGCGACCAACGCGCTGAACGAGGCCGGTGGGCGGTCTCCGCCTTCAGTCTCGAAGTACGGTCACGGTCACCGCCGCCCCCGCCCTTGCTGCGGTTTCGGCGTCAACGATGCGGCCCAGATTGCGATCTCCGGCCCCAGCGCATCGACAGCCGCGGCAGTCGCCTTCACCGCGCCTTCGGCCGTCGCACCTGACGGCTCGGTCCTGTCGAAGGTCCGCTGGGAGCCGTCCTCCGCGGTCGCCGTCAGGCGCAACTGCACCTCGCTGCGCGCCGCGCCGGAGAAACTCTGCAGGCACTCTTCCAGCTCCAGCGTCACGCCGATCGCCGCCTGCTGATCGGTGCCGAGGCCCAGAGGCGCGCGCGCAATCTGCTGCCGCAACCGTGACGCGACCAGCACGGGCAGCGGCGCCGCCCAGCGCGAGTCGCGGTACACGCGCCGCGCGTAGGGATCGGAATCGCTGAGCCGATAGGCGATGCCGGTGCCCTGGAGCATCTCGGACGACGTGACGGCCTGCAGGTCGACACGCCGTGGCAGCGCCTGCTGCGACGGCCACGCGACCACCGGCCCCAGATCCATCTGCGTGGGCGCCGGGGGCCGGCTCCCGCACGCGGCGAGCAACGGCAGCAACGCGCCGAACGCCAGTCCGGATCCCAGCAGCCGACGCCGGCCCGCCACCCTCGCGTTCGTCATCGACTTCATCGACGACTCCATCGTCGAACCCGTCGACGGCTCCATGGTCGTGCCCGTCATCGCCACGCCCCTCACCTGCTGGTCGGTCTTGTTCATTTCGCCTTCGCCCCTGCCTCGAAGCCCGCCTCGCCCGGTCCCGGCGCGGTGGGGCGCGGCCCGACGATCAGGCTCTGCGGTTGATCACCGATGGTCTGCGCGGCACGCTCCAACGCCTTCGCCGCCTGGGACAGATCGTCCAGCACCGCGCGCTGGCGCGGCTTGTCGGCCGACCCCACCAGCGCCAGCTCGACGCGCCGCAAGGTGCGCTGCATCTGCACCGCCGCCTCGCCCAGTTGATCGATCGCCGCGGCGCGGGCCTTGTACTCGTCGACCAGCTCACCGCCCTGCTTCGCCAGCGTGTCCACGTTGCCCAGCGTGCGCTGACCCGCGACCACCAGCGTGTCCGCGTCCTTCACCAGCGTCGGCAGCGCCTTGGCCGTCGGCCGCAGCTCCCTCACCAGCTCGTTGAGCCCCGCCGACGCCTCGTTGAGCTGCGCCAGCGTCTGGCTGAGCTGCTGCTGGTTGCCGTCGCCCAGCACCCGCTTGATGCGGTCCATCGTCTCCATCGCGCTGGCGGCCAGCTTGGGGCCGGCATCGCTGAGCTGGTCCAGGATGGACGGCAGCAGCGGGATGCGCCGCGTCGTCAGCACGCTCTGCGCCGGATCGCTGGGCTCCGTCCCATCGAACAGGTCGATGAAGGACAGCCCCGTGATGCCCTGGTAGCCGAGCTTGGCCACCGCGCCCGCGGCGATCGGCGCGTCGCTGTCGACCTCGATCTCCACGAGGATCTGCCGCGGCGAATCCGGATCGAAGCGGATGCTGTCCACCTTGCCGATCTGCACGCCGCGCAGCTTCACCGGCGCCTTGACGTTCAGGCCCGGCACGCCGGACTTCGTCACCACCGTGAAGTTCTGGGTATCGCCGCGATCGTCGCGGAACCACAGCACCACCGCCACCAGGGCAGCGCCCAGCAACAGCACGAACAGGCCGGTGACCAGCGCATGAGCCTTGTTTTCCATGAGGTCGGACGCGGGCCTTTCTACCCGTCGCTCACGCCGGCATCGCGTCCTGCTGATGCAGGGCGTCGCGATAACTGCGCAGATTGTCGCCAGCGCATCGCTGCACATGGCCGAGGAAGAAGTTGCGGATGAACGGATGCGGCTGATTCACCACCACCTCCAGCGGCCCGTGCGCGATCAGCCGCTGGTCCGCCAGCACCGCGATGCGATCGGCGATCGCGAACAGGGTATCGACATCGTGCGTGACCATCACGACCGTCAGCGCCATCTCGCGCTTCAGGCTCTCGATCAATTGCACGAAGCCCTTGGAGCTGGCCGGATCCAGGCCCGCCGTCGGCTCGTCCAGGAACAGCAACTGCGGATCCATGATCAGCGCCCGCGCCAGCGAGACCCGCTTGACCATGCCGCCCGACAGCTCGGACGGCATCTTGATGCCGTCCTCCGGCTTCAGCCCGACTTGCTGGAGCTTGGTCATGACCAGCTCCCCGATCAGGTCCCTGGGCAGGCTCTTGAGCTCCCGCAGCGGCAGCGCGACGTTCTCGAACACCGTCAGCGCCGAGAACAGCGCGCCCTGCTGGAACAGCACGCCCCAGCGGTGCCGCACCTGCGCCAGATCGGTAGCCTCGCAATTGCCGAGCTTGTGGCCGAAGACCTGCACCTCGCCCTCGGTGGGCCGCTCCAGGCCCAGCATCAGCCGCAGCAGCGTGGTCTTGCCGCTGCCCGAGCCGCCGATGATGCCCAGCACCTCCCCGGCGGTGACCTCCAGGTCCAGGTTCTTGTGGATGCGCACGCCGCCCAGCACCGTGCCGACGCCGCGCACCTGGATGACGGGGTCGCCCGGTTTGACGTTGAGCTCCTCGAGCGCCTCGCCCGAGCCCGTTTCGATACATCCGCTCATGCCTTCAACCCCACGTCGGAGAACATCACCGCGAAGATCGCGTCCACGATGATCACGACCGTGATCGCGCTCACCACCGAATCGGTGGTGCCCGCGGCCAGGCTCTCGCTGTTCGGCTTGATCCGCAGCCCGAAATGGCAGGCCACGAACGCGATCAGCAGACCGAACACCGTCGACTTCGCCAGCCCCAGCCACAGATTGCCGACCGGCACCGCGGCCGGCAAACCCTGCAGGAACTGCACATAGTCCAGCCCCAGCGTGGCCCGCGCGGCGATCATGCCGCCCAGCAGGATCATGCTGCTGGTCCAGACCATCACCAAGGGCAAGGAGAGTGCCAGCGCCACCATCTTGGGCAGCACCAGCCGGATGGTGTGGGAGATGCCCATCACCGACAGCGCGTCCAGCTCCTGCGTCACCCGCATCACGCCGAGTTGCGCGGTCATCGCCGAGCCGCTGCGGCCCGCCACCAGGATCGCGGCCAGCAGCGGGCCGAGCTCGCGCCAGACGCTGATGCCCAGGATGTTGATGACGTAGATGTCGGCGCCGAAGTTCTGCAGCTGCTTGGCGGTCAGGTAGGACAGCGTGATGCCGACCAGCACCCCCACCAGCGCCGTGATGCCCAGCGCCTGCGCGCCGCTGCGGTAGATGTGGGCGGAGATGTCCCGCCAGGCGATCAGCGACGGCTGGCGCGCCAGGGTGGCGAGGTCCCGCACCACCTGGCCCAGCAGCGTGGTGGCGGAGAGCAGATGGTCGACCAGGTTGAGCAGGCCCTGGCCGAGGCGCCGGGCGCTTTCGACGCGCGGCGGCTTGGCGGGTTTGCCCTGCTTGCCGCTCAGGCGCGCGAACAGCGCCTGGAACATCGGCGCGAGCGGAGCCGGCGGCCAGCGCAGGTCATCCGGCTGGCGGCGGCCCCAGGCCTGCCAGAGCAGCAGCGCGCCGGTCGGATCGAGCCGGCTGATGGCGCTCAGGTCCCAGGACACGCCGGACTTGGGCATCGCGGCGAGCTCGTGCCGCAACGCCTCGACGCGCTCGCGCAGCGCCAGCAACGTCCAGTCGCCTTCAAGGCGCGCCTGCACGCGTCCGCCGTCGCCCGACTCGCGCAGCAGGCGCGGCGACGGGTCGGTGGAGGCGGACGGATCGGCGCGGTCGCTGTCTTCCATGTGAGCATCCATGAAGGCCACAGCATAGCCGGGCCAGGCGTCGGCGGCGCACGCAAGGGGAACGAGATCGCCCGGTCGAGCCGATGTGCCGGCCTCCGAGGTCGGCGAGGCGGCAACACGGCGCCGCGGCACGGCGGCGCGGCCGCCGCTCCTCAGACCAGCCGCTGCCTCAGGCGCTCCAGATAGGTGCGGCTGCACGGCACCTGACTGCCGTCGCGCAGGCGCAGATGGGCATCGCCCGCCTCGGTCGGCTCGATGGTCTCGATCAGGCTCAGCCGGACGAGGTAGCTGCGGTGGACGCGCACGAAGCTCGCCGGGTCCAGGCGTTGCTCGAAGGCGCCCAGGCTGCTGCGCAGCGGATAGTCGTGCCGCTGGCGGTGCAGGTTGACGTAGTTGCCGCAGGCCTGCACCCACTCGATCTCATCGACGGGGAGCAGGAATTCCTTGCCCAGCTTCTTCACCAGCAGGCGCTCGGGCCGGTCGGCGGCGGGCTGCTCCGGCATCGGCTCGGCCCTCGATGCGGACTCGGGCGCAGCAGGGCCGGCGGCCGTCGCGGGTTCTGCATCCTCCGTCCCCGTCCCTGAGCCAGCACCCACCCCAGTCGCCGTGCGATGGCCAACGCCGATGCCGGCCTCCGCGCCCGGCAACGCACGGGGCGCTTCGGCGAGCAGACTCGCCTCGCCCTGCCAGCGCCACAGGACCAGCCGGTACGCGCCCACGACCAGCAGCACGAACGCGTAGCTGCGCACGTCCTTGAGCCCCTCGTAGAACAACTCGAGCGGCCAGTTGCCGAAGTCGTAGCTGGCGCCCTGCGTCACATAGACCAGCTTGCGCAGCGCGACCATGCCCAGCACATGCACCAGGCTGGCGACCAGCGCGAACAGCAGGTGCCAGGGCAGATGCCGCCGCAGCAGGCCCCAACGCAGCGGCTTCGCGTCGGCGGCTCGGACGATCATCGGCACGATCAGCAGCCACATCGCGGCGCTGGAGAGTTCCCAGCAGAGCAGCTCCCAGGTCTCGACCCGCAGGCCCGCGCGGCGGAAGTCCAGGTTGGTCGTGATCACGTTGGCCAGCGCCGACCCGATCAGCACCACCGCCCAGGCCGCGCGCTCGATCGCGCGGCGCCGCGCCAGGTAGAACTTCAACCACTCGTCCTGTGTCATGGCGGCGCAGTGTAGGGGCGGCAGCGCGCCGAGCCATCCCCGGGACGGGGCGGCTCGTCACCGGACGGGGGCGGTTGGTCACTCTCCGTCCCGGCGCGTCCGGGGTGGACCGATGCTGGCGCCATGAACACGCCCTCCGCCCTCGCCTCCCCCGGCGCCTCGCCCCGCGCGCCCGTCGCCAGCGGCCCGACCGCATCCCGGCTCACCGAGCTGGACTGGCTGCGCGTCCTCGCCTTCGGCTTGCTGATCCTCTATCACTCCGGCATGTTCTACGTGAGCTGGGACTGGCACGTGAAATCGCCACGGCTGATCCCGGAGCTGGAGCACTGGATGCTGTGGCTCAACCCGTGGCGCATGTCGCTGCTGTTCCTGATCTCGGGCGCGGCGACGTCGCTGATGGCGGCGCGCGGCACGCCGGGACTGATCCGCGCCCGCGGCAAGCGCCTGCTGCTCCCGCTGCTGTTCGGCATGACCGTCATCGTGCCGCCGCAGGCCTACCTGGAGGTGGTCGAGAAGCTCCACTACGCGGGCAGCTACCTCGACTTCCTGGCGCTGTACTTCCAGGGCTATCACGGCTTCTGCCGCACCGGCGACTGCCTGCGGCTGCCGACCTGGAATCACCTGTGGTTCCTGCCCTACCTGTGGACCTACACCGTCCTCGTGCTGCTGGCGCTGCGTTGGGATCGCGCGCAAGCGGCGATCGCACATCCGGCGTGGCGCGGCATCGTCTCCGGCACGCGCCTGCTGTGGGTGCCCTGGCTGCTGTTCGCGCTGCTGCGCCAGCATCTGCTCGATCGCTTCCCCTCGACGCATGACCTGGTGAACGACTGGTACCAGCACCCGCTGTACTTCGCGATGTTCGTGCTCGGGTTCGTGCTGTTCGGGTCCCGCGAAGACCGGCATGGCGCCTGGGAAGCCGCGCGGCGCCTGCGCTGGGTGGCGCTGATCGCGGCGGTCGCGGTGCAGTTGCTGTCGCAGCAGATCTGGCAACACTGGACCGCCACGCATGGCGACGAGGCGCCGGACGCGCTGCTGATGGCCTTGCGCGCGCTCAATGCGGGCAAGCAATGGCTGCCGATCGTCGCGGCGCTGGGCTGGGGCCGCCAACTGCTCGCGAACCGCGACACGCCCCTGCTGCGCTGGCTGACGGTGGCGGTGTTCCCGTTCTACATCGTGCACCAGACGGTCACCGTCATCGCGGCGCACAAGCTGGCGGCGCTGCACTGGCCGCTCGCGCTGGAAGCCTTCGCCGTCGTCGCCATCACGGCGGCGGCATGCGTGCTCGCGGCCTTGATCGCGATGCGCGTCGACGCGCTGCGCCCGTGGATGGGCCTGGCGCCGGAAAACAAAAAACCCGGCACCTTGCGGTACCGGGTTTCCTGATTCTTCTTATAAATGGTCGGGGTGGCGGGATTCGAACTCGCGACCCCTTGCACCCCATGCAAGTGCGCTACCAGGCTGCGCTACACCCCGACGAAGCCTCAGATTCTATACGTATCCAAGAGGCTCATGCAAGCAAACTCTCTCGGATGGCCAACAATTCTTCTCTGACCTGATCCAGCGTCAGTTTCTCGAGCGACACGCTGGTGTAAGCCGCGCCGTCCGAGACCCCGGCCGCCAGCGCACGCGCCATCTCGCGCGATTCGCGCGGCTCGCGGTGCAGGTCGATGCGCGCGGACGCGAGCGCCTCGGCGCGAAACTCCTGCGCGCTCGACGACGCATGCACGGCGTCCACCAACTGGTTGCGCGCGCCGCTGATCGTGAAGCCCTGGTCGTAGAGCAGATCGCGGATGCGGCGGATCAGGAGCACCTCGTGATGCTGGTAGTAGCGGCGGTTGCCCCGTCGCTTCATCGGCTTGAGCTGGGTGAACTCCTGCTCCCAGTAGCGCAGCACGTAGGGCTTCACACCGCACAGCTCGCTGACCTCGCCGATGGTGAAGTAGCGCTTGGCAGGAATGGCGGGAAGCGCGATGTCCATGGGGATCGGGTGCTCCGGCGGCTAAAGGGAGGTCAGACTCTACTCGAAGTCTCCGCCCGTCGGCGTGTTGCCTTGGACGGCTTCTTTCAATTTGTGACTCGCATGAAACGTCACGACGTTGCGCGCCTTGATCGGGATCGCTTCGCCGGTGCGCGGGTTGCGGCCGGGCCGCGGCGCCTTGCGCCGGATGTTGAAGTTGCCGAAGCCCGAGAGCTTCACTTCACGCCCGCTCGACAGGCTGTCGTGAATGATGTCGAAGAAGGCCTCGACCATGTCCTTGGACTCGCGCTTGTTCAGGCCCAGCTTGTCGAACAGCAGTTCGGCCAGCTCGGCCTTGGTCAGCGTGGGCGTCTCCAGGCTGCCCAGCAGCACCCGGGCCTGCTCCTTCAGATCGTCATCGCTCATGCTCTCTCCCCTCCTCAGCCCCGCAGGCGCGCGCCCAGGCTGTCGCCGAGCCGCGCCACCACCTTCGTCACCGCCTGTTCGATGCGCTCATCGGTCAGCGTGTTCTCGTCGTCGAGCAGCTCCAGGCGCACCGCCAGGCTGCGTTCGCCGGCCTTCAGCTCGGCCGTGGGCTGTGCCGGCTTGAAGACGTCGAACAAACGGGCAGAGCGTACCAGGGCTTCGCCACTGGATTCGATCGCCCGCATGAGGGTGTCGTGCGTCACGCGCTCATCGACGATCAGCGCCAGATCGCGCTGCACCGCCTGCAGGCGCGGCACGCCCTTGCCCTGCGGCAGCACGCGCGCCAGCACGGCATCCAGCGCCAGTTCGAAGAGCACCAGCGCCGACGGCAGGTCGTAGCCTTGGCGCCACTTCGGGTGCAGCTCGCCCACCACGCCGATGACGTCCCCGTCCAGCAGCACGCGGGCGCTGCGGCCCGGATGCAGCGCCGGATGTTCGGCGGCCTCGAAGCTCAGCACGCGGGGCGCGAACAGCGCCTCCAGGTCGCCCTTGACGTCGAAGAAGTCGACCGCGCGGTCCTTCTGCGCCCATTGCTGCTGGTCGGCCGGCCCCCAGGCCAGGCCGGCCAGGCGCATCGGCTGCGCGATGCCGGCGATGGTCGTGTCGCTTTCCTGCACCGACGCGTCGCGCAGGAAGACGCGGCCGATCTCGAACACGCGCACCCGCGGTGCCTTGCGCGCCAGGTTGTTGCGCAGGACCTGCACCAGCGAGCCCATCAGGCTGGTACGCATCACCGCCAGCGGGGCGGCGATCGGGTTCAGCAGCTGGATCGGGTTCGCGTTGCCGGCCAGTTCCTGCTCCCAGCGCGCCTCGACGAAGCTGAAGTTGATCGTCTCGAAGTAGTCCCGGGCGGCCATCGCGTGACGCAGCGCGTGCGTCGCGCGACGTGTCTCCGAGCGCACCTTGCCGACCACCGGCGCCAGCGGCGGCGTCGAGGGCAGCTTGGGGTACCCCAGCACGCGGATGACTTCCTCGATCAGGTCTTCCTCGATCACGAGGTCGAAGCGGAACGACGGCGGCACCACCGTGATCACGCCAGGCGCGGTCACGCGGTGCTCCAGGCCCAGGCGCTGGAACACGCCCTCGCAATCGGCCTGCGTCACCGGCATGCCGATGACCTTGGCGGCGCGCTCGACGCGCAGCGCCACCGGCTTGCGCTCGGGCAACACGGTGGTCTGGTCGCCCATCGGGCCCGCCTCGCCGCCGCAGATCTCCTGGATCAGCTGGGTGATGCGCTCGATGTGATCGACGGTGCCCGCCGGATCGACGCCACGCTCGAAGCGGTGGCCGGCATCGGTCGAGAAGTTGAAGCGACGCGAGCGCCCCATCACCGCCTTGGGCCACCAGAACGCGGCCTCGACATAGACGTTCTTCGTGGCGTCGGACACGGCGGTGGCGTCGCCGCCCATGATGCCGGCCAGCGACTCGACCTGCTCGCGATCGGCGATCACGCCGACGTCTCCGTCGACCTCGATCGTGTTGCCGTTCAGCAGCTTCAACTGCTCGCCCGCCTTGCCCCAGCGCACGATCAGCTCGCCGTGGATCTTGTCCAGGTCGAAGATGTGGGACGGACGGCCCAGCTCGAACATCACGTAGTTGGAGATGTCCACCAGCGGCGACACCGAGCGCTGGCCGCAGCGGGCCAGGCGGTCGACCATCCAGGCCGGCGTCCTGGCCGTCGTGTCGACGTTGCGCACGATGCGGCCGGAGAAACGGCCGCACAGGTCCGGCGCCTCGATGCGCACCGGCAGCTTGTCCGCGTGGGCGACGGCGGCCGGCGTGATCTCGGGCGCGACCAGCGGCGCGCCGGTCAGCGCGGAGACCTCGCGGGCGATGCCGTAGACGCTCAGCGCATGCGCCAGGTTGGGGGTCAGCTTGAGCGTGAACAGCGTGTCGTCGAGCTTCAGGTGCTCGCGGATGTCCTGGCCGAGCGGCGCATCCGCGGCCAGCTCCAGCAGGCCGGCGTGGTCCTCGGCCAGCTTCAGCTCGCGAGCGGAGCACAGCATGCCGAAACTCTCGACGCCGCGCAGCTTGCCCTTGCCGATCTTGAACGGCTTGCCGTCCTCGCCCGGGGGCAGCTCGGCGCCGATCGTGGCCAGCGGCACGCGGATGCCGACGCGCGCATTGGGCGCGCCGCAGACGATCTGCAGCAGCTCCGGGCCGCCGGCATCGACCTTGCAGACGCGCAGGCGGTCCGCGTCGGGATGCTGGACGGCCTCGACGATCTCGGCCACGACGATGCCGTGGAACGGCGGCGCCACCGGGCGCAGCTCTTCCACTTCCAGGCCGGACATGGTCAGCAGTTCGGCCAGCTCATTCGTGTTCAGCGCGGGATCGCAGAAGGCCCGCAGCCAGGATTCAGGGAATTGCATGTGTTTCTCTCTTGCTCTCTAGGCGACCGGAACGCGGGCTCACTTGAATTGCGACAGGAAGCGCAAGTCGCCGTCGAAGAACAGCCGCAGGTCGTTGACGCCGTAGCGGAGCATGGCCAGGCGATCGATGCCGGAGCCGAAGGCGAAGCCGATGTAGCGCTCGGGATCGAGGCCCATGTTGCGGATCACCTGCGGATGCACCTGGCCGGAGCCGGACACCTCCAGCCAGCGGCCCTTCAGCGGGCCGGTGCCGAACATCATGTCGATCTCGGCGCTGGGCTCGGTGAACGGGAAGTAGCTGGGGCGGAAGCGGATGTCCATGTCCGTCGTCTCGAAGAACTGCTGCATGAAGTTCACGTAGACGGACTTGAGGTCCTTGAAGCTGATGTTCTCGCCGACCCACAGACCCTCGACCTGGTGGAACATCGGCGAGTGCGTCGCGTCGCTGTCGACGCGGTACGTGCGGCCCGGCGCGATGACGCGGATCTCGGGCATCGGCTGGCCGGCGTCGATCAGGTGGCGGTGCTTCTTGACGTGCTGCACCGCGTAGCGGATCTGCATCGGGCTGGTGTGGGTGCGCAAGACATGACCCCCTTCGATGTAGAAGGTGTCGTGCATCGAGCGGGCCGGATGGTCTTCCGGCGTGTTCAGCGCGGTGAAGTTGAACCAGTCGTTCTCGATCTCCGGACCGTCGGCGACGTCGAACCCCATCGAGCCGAAGATCGCCTCGATGCGCTCCATCGCGCGCGTGATCGGATGCAGGCCGCCAGTGCCGCGCTGGCGGCCGGGCAGCGTGACGTCCAGCGCCTCGGCCTTGAGCTGGTGCGCGAGCTCGGCGTCGGCCAGCGCCTGGCGACGCGCGGTCAGCGCGGCCTCGATGCCCTGCTTCAGCTGGTTGATCTGCGCGCCGCGGGTCTTCTTCTCCTCGACCGGCAGGCTGGCCATGCCCTTCATCAGCTCGGTGACCTGACCGGTCTTGCCCAGGAAACGGGCCTTGGCGTTCTCCAGGTCGGCGGGAGTCGTGGCGGCGGCGAAATCACCGACAGCCTGTTGGAGCAATTGATCGAGGTCGTTCATCGCGGGGCGACTGGGGTCGTTGGGCGTTAACTGCGGGGGCGCGTTGGCGAAACCTCGCGTCGCGGCATCACGCGTCGTCGGCGTGAAACCGGATGGCGAGGATCGCACCGCCGCGCCGGAAAGAAAAAAGGCCGGACACCAGGGTGTCGGCCTTCGAAAGAGGCGCCTCGGCGAACCGAGGCAGCCAGCCCGTCGCGGGCGATGGGCCCGCGAGCGGTCGTGGCTATTAAGCGAGAGCGGCCTTCACCTTGGCGAAGATGCTGGCAAAACCAGCAGGATCGTTGACGGCGAGATCGGCCAGGACCTTGCGGTCGATGTCGATCTGGGCCTTCTTCAGGCCAGCCACGAACTTGCTGTAGCTCAGACCCAGGCCACGGCTTGCCGCGTTGATACGGGCAATCCACAGCTGGCGGAACACGCGCTTCTTGGCACGGCGGTCACGGTAGGCGTACTGGCCCGCCTTCATCACCGCCTGCTTGGCGATGCGGAAGACGTTCTTGCGACGACCACGATAGCCCTTGGCCAGAGCCAGGACCTTCTTGTGACGAGCACGTGCGGTTACACCACGTTTGACGCGAGGCATGTTGTATCTCCTTGTCTAAGCTGGATTACAGACCAGCGAAGGGCAGCATCGCAGCGATGTGGCCCATGTTGGTCTCATGCACGGTCGTCACGCCGCGGAGCTGGCGCTTGTTCTTCGTGGACTTCTTGGTCAGGATGTGGCGCTTGAACGCTTGACCGCGTTTGACGGTGCCACCCGGGCGAACGCGAAAACGCTTCTTCGCGCTGCTCTTGGTCTTCATCTTGGGCATGACTGCTCCTTCTATGTGCGTCCCTGCAGGCGACCACGGGACTCGCGGTACTTGACGGCCTGCAGGAGACTAATAAGCCCGCCGACGACCAATCGACGGGCTGAAACTTGAGCCGGATCCCGAGGGATCCGGCCGGGATCATCAGCTGCGCTTCTTCGGCGCCAGCACCATGATCATCTGGCGGCCTTCGAGCTTGGGCATGTGCTCGACCACCGCCACGTCCGCCAGTTCATCGCGGATGCGCTCCAGCATGCGCATGCCGATTTCCTGGTGGGTGATCTCGCGTCCGCGGTAGCGGAGCGTGACCTTGCCCTTGTCGCCGTCCTCGGAGATGAAGCGACGCAGATTGCGCATCTTGATCTGGTAGTCGCCTTCGTCCGTGCCCGGACGGAACTTGACTTCCTTGACTTCGATGACCTTCTGCTTCGACTTGGCTTCCGCCGCGCGCTTCTGCTCCTGGTACTTGAACTTGCCGTAGTCCATCAACCGGCAGACCGGCGGCACGGCCGTCGCGGCAATCTCGACCAGATCGACGTCTAGGTCACCCGCCATGCGAAGCGCTTCCTGGATGCTGACGATACCGATCGGCTCGTTCTCAGGACCATTCAGACGGACTTCAAGGGCGGTGATTTCGCGATTCAGGCGGTGCTTGCGCTCGGGAATCGCACGACGGTCAGCAAAAGTAGCGATGGTGGTTACCTTTCGATGGGCCTTGGCGGAGGTCCGGAATGTTCAATACAACGCAAAAAGCGCCCGACTCAGGCCTTGTCGGTGATGGCTGAAGAGAGCTTCACAGCGAAGTCCTCCAGCGACATCACGCCCAGATCCTGGTTGCCTCGGGCGCGCACCGCAACCGTGCCGTTCGCCTTTTCCTTGTCGCCGACGACCAGGATGAACGGGACTTTTTGCAGTGAATGCTCGCGGATTTTATACGTGATTTTTTCATTGCGCAAATCTGCCTGGACCCTAACCCCTTGTTTTTGCAGCGTTTTCACAATGTCCGCGACGTAATCCCCCTGGGCATCGGTGATATTGGCCACGACGACCTGCACCGGAGCCAGCCAAACCGGCAGCGCGCCGGCGTGTTGTTCGATCAGGATGCCGATGAAACGCTCCAGGCTGCCGACGATCGCGCGGTGCAGCATGACAGGCGTGTGGCGCTCGCCGTCCTCGCCGACGTATTCGGCGCCCAGGCGCGCCGGCATCGAGAAATCGACCTGCATCGTGCCGCACTGCCACTGGCGGCCGATGGCGTCCTTCAGCGTGTACTCGATCTTCGGGCCGTAGAAGGCGCCGTCGCCCGGGGCGATGATGAAGTCCACGCCCGACGCCCGCAGCGATTCCATCAGCGCGAACTCGGCCTTGTCCCAGACCTCGTCCGAGCCGATGCGCGCCTCGGGACGCGTCGCGACCTTGTAGATGATGTTGTCGAAGCCGAAGTCCTTGTAGACCTTCTGCAGCAGCGCCGTGTAGGCGACGCACTCCGCCAGGATCTGGTCTTCCGTGCAGAAGATGTGGCCGTCGTCCTGCGTGAAGCCGCGCACGCGCATGATGCCGTGCAGACCGCCGGTGGGCTCGTTGCGGTGGCACTGGCCGAACTCACCGAAGCGCAGCGGCAGGTCGCGATAGCTCTTGATGCCGTGCTTGAAGATCAGGATGTGGCCGGGACAGTTCATCGGCTTGAGCGCGTAGTCGCGCTTCTCCGATTCCGTCGTGAACATGTTGTCGCGGTACTTGTCCCAGTGGCCCGTGGCCTCCCACAGCGTCTTGTCGAGCAACTGCGGACCCTTGACCTCCTGGTAGCCGTTGTCGCGATAGACGCGGCGCATGTACTGCTCGACCTCCTGCCAGATCGTCCAGCCCTTGGGGTGCCAGAAGACCACGCCGGGGGCGTGCTCGTCGATGTGGAACAGCTCCAGGTCCTTGCCCAGCTTGCGGTGGTCGCGCTTCTCAGCCTCCTCCAGCATGCGCAGGTAGTTGGCGAGGTCGTCCTTCGTCGCCCAGGCCGTGCCGTAGATGCGCTGCAGCTGCTCGTTGCGGTGGTCGCCGCGCCAGTAGGCGCCGGCCACCTTCATCAGCTTGAAGAACTTCAGCTTGCCCGTCGACGGCACGTGCGGGCCGCGGCACAGGTCCGTGAACTTGCCCTCGGCGTACAGGGAGACATCCTGATCGGCGGGGATGCCCTCGATGATCTCGGCCTTGTAGGCCTCGCCGATGCCCTTGAAGTACTCGACCGCGGCATCGCGCGGCAGCACCGAGCGCACCACCTTCTCGTCCTTGCGGGCGAGCTCCGTCATCTTGGCCTCGATCGCGGCCAGGTCCTCGGGCGTGAAGGGGCGCTTGTAGGAGAAGTCGTAATAGAAGCCGTTCTCGATGACCGGGCCGATCGTGACCTGCGCGTCGGGGAACAGCTCCTTGACGGCGTAGGCCAGCAAGTGGGCCGTCGAGTGGCGGATCACGTCCAGCCCGTCCGGATCCTTGTCCGTGACGATGGCCAACTGCGTGTCCTTGTCGATCAGGAAGCTCGTGTCGACGACCTTGGCGTCGTCGCCGGCGCCGATGCGGCCGGCCAGCGCGGCCTTGGCCAGGCCCGTGCCGATCGAGGCCGCGACATCGGCGACCGTCACCGGATGCGGGAACTCGCGCTTCGAGCCATCGGGCAGTTGAATGGAAATGTTCGACATGTTCGTGTACTCCGAAAAACAAAAAAGCGCGGCCACTTGCCGCGCTTCCTGTTGGAGAGCTGATCTCAGGAGGGGTGCCTCTCAGCGCTTGCTGAGGACTTCCTTTTCCGGACAGCCGATGAAAAGACGTGACGAGCCGCGGCCGCTCAAACCTTGCAGAGGGAGGTCGTAGTCCGCGGTGTCATAACCAATTCGCCTTTCCCGGTCCTTGTTGGAAAAAGAAAAATCAAGCGGCCAGTGTATCTCAGAGCTTCTGAACGTCCAGCGTCGGCCGCATGCAGGCCTCGCGGAATTCGTCGCGCAGTCGCTCGCCCTCCTTCACCGCGCGCAGCCAGTCGCGGGCGCGGCCGGGCACGTCGTTCATGTAGCGCTGGAAGTCGTCGCGATCGGGCAGCTTGCCGTTGGGCAGCGTCTTCACCCATTCGGGGTTAGGCGTCAGCAAGACGACGTTGTCCAGGAAGGCGCTGGGCCGGTGACGACGCTTGAGCGTCTTGTCCAGCCAGCCCGGGACCACGCTGGCCTGGAAGTGCGGATACAGCGCGATGCCGTCGCCCACCATCGCAGCGTAGTTCAGGTGCAGGTGGTAGTCGGTGATGCCGCCGTCCCAATAGGCGCCGGCGGGCGCGCCGGCGATGTCGTGGACGGCCTGCAGCCAGAACGGGATGGAGCAACTCGCCAGGATGCTGGGCTGGAGGTTGCCCGCGTCCAGCGGCACCTGCCGGCTGCGGTAGTCGTGGAGCGGCATCGGCAGTGGCGAGCGCCGATCGGAGAACACGACGCGCTCCAGCCACGCGCCCATCGCGCGGCGCGACATCGCGTTCGCCGCGAACGCGCCGAGGTAACCGAGTGGCGTGCGCAGGCGCCCTTCCCGCCCGAGCACATGCCGCCCGCGCGAGGTGAACACATGCAGCCGGTATTGCGGATGGCCGAGCACCTCGGCCTCGCGTCCACCGAAGATCTCGCCGAGCTTGTCGGAGAAAGCCCGGCTGACCGTCGCGGCGGTGGGTCGCTTGCCGGGCTCCGAGTCGTAGTCCTGATGCGCGTAGTCATGGGCCAGGCGCTCGAACTCCGCGGCAGTGCCCGCCGCATCACGCGCCAGGCAGGCGGTGGCCATGCGCCAGGCACCGATGGACGCGCCCAGCAGATGGACCTCCCGCCCGCCCGAGGGCAGGAACTCGCCGAACAGATGCGCGTCGAGCGCGCTCAGGATCAGCCCCTTCGGGCCGCCGGCGGCGCCGGGCACCACCCGCACATCGGCGGCCCGCAGGCCGTGGTCGCGCAGCCGTTGGCGCGCCCGGGGTCCGGCAAGAATCTGCAATGCCTGCATCGGCGAGTCGTCCTTTCGTGGGCGCCCGCCGCGGACAGGCGCGCTTACAGCTTCATGTCGAGGGCGAGGATCACCAGGGTGCGGGTTCCGCGGTCCGCGTAGGTGTAGTCGCCGCCGCCGGGGCCGCCGCTGACGGTGGTCAGGCGGGTGTTGCCCAGCGGGGCCAGATTATTGGCCGACAAGCGCAGCGACGTCTTCGGGCTGAAGACCCATTGTGCGAAGACGTCCAGTTGACGCGTGCGCCACTGGTCGAGCGACTGGATGTCGGTCTGCCGCGTGGTGTAGCCCGGCGTGTAGACCAGGCTGGAGCCGACCGTCAACGGCATGCCGGTGAAGCGGTAGTCGAAGCCCAGGCTGCCCGACCACGGCGGCTGCTGGTCGAGGCGGTTGTCCGGCCCCGGCAATGTCTTCACCCGCGAGCGATAGACGCTCAGCGCGGCACGCAGGTTGAGCGCCGTCTTGGGATCGAACATCGACGGCAGCAACTCGCCGGCCCGGCCCTTGAGCTCGGTCTCGATGCCGCTGGTGGTAGCGCGCGAGATGTTGGACGGCCGCATCACCCAGCGCGGCACCGGCACCAACGCGCTCGGCGCGTCCAGCGTCGTGACGTTGCGGATCAGGTTGTCGATGTTGCGATGGAAGAAGCCCAGGCTGAACATCCCGCCGCCGGCCATGTACCGCTCATAGGCGATGTCAAGACCGGTCGCGAGCTCGGGCTTGAGCAGCGGATTGCCGACCCGGTCGGGCGACAGCGCGTCGTTCTGCTCGTTCGCCGACGGGTAGTTGCTGTTGAGCGCGTAACGCCCCATCAGCTGCGAGATGTCCGGCGACTTGTAGCTGCGGGTCAGGCTGGCGCGCACCATCTCGCGCCCCTTCGGGTCGAGCTTCCAGTTCAGGTGGAGCAAGGGGCTGAAGACGCTGCTGCTGTTGCGCACGTCGACGCCGACACCGCTGCTGGTGGTGGAGACACGCTCGGTGCGCACGCCCAGCGAGGCCGACCACAGCGGGTTGATCTCCCACTCGTCCTGCAGGTAGAACGCGCGCCTGTCGATGCGGGCGCGGAAGGCTTCGCCGTTGAGGGACGGCAGCTGGCCGACGCCGCCGACGGTGGTCGTGCGGGTCTCGTCGCGCCGGCGCCATTCCAGATCCCAGCCGGCGCTGACGGTGTGGTCGTCACCGACCAGTTGGCTGAACTTGCCGGCCTGCGTCAGGCCGCGATCGGTGTTGCCGCCGAGGCTGCGCACCGGCGCGACGGCATTCAGCGTGCGGTTGTCCCAGCTGGCCTTGGCCTCCTGCGCGCCAGCCTTGAGCTCGAACTTCTGCGAGTCGTTGAGGCGCTTGCTCCATTGCGCGTTGGCGCGAAGCATCTGCCAGGTGCCGTCGTTGTCGGAGCTGTCATCCAGCTTCGGGCTCTTGTAGTTGCCGCCGTTGATCACGCGCGTGTCGCTGTTCCACCAGCCCTTCTGCAGGAAACCCTGCAGCGTGACGGTCTCGTCGTCGCTGATCTTCCAGTTCAGGCGCGGCGCGCTGTTGATGCCGTGACCATGGTTGCGGGTGTCCGCGTGCTGGGTCGCGACGACCGGCGCGTTGGCGGCGTCGGTGCCGGGGCGGCGCACGTCCAGCTCCTGCTTGTTCACCCACATGAAGCCGGACAGCGGCAGCGTGAAGGACACCGGCCCGAGGCGCTCGCTGAACGTGAGCGTGCCCGACGGACGCGGGCTCTCGATGTTGTAGACCAGGGCCGTGCGCAGATCGAGTTGCGATACGCGCGGCGGCTCCTTCAAGATGACGTTGATGGCGCCGGCCACCGATTGCGCGCTCTGGTCGGCGGTCGCGCCCTTGGTGACTTCGATGCGCTCGATCTGGGCAGGATCCAGTTGATCCAGCTTGAACCCGGGGGGCGCCGGGTCGCCGTTGATCAGCACCAGCGTGTAGCCGTTGCCCAGGCCGCGCATGCGGACCGCGCCGTCCACGACGCTGATGCCGGGCAGCCGCTTGAGCACATCGGCGATGTTGGTGTCGCCGTAGCGGTCCAGCTCGTCACGGCCGTAGACCTGCTTGGCGACCGACGCCTTGCGGCGAAGGTCGTTGTCGGATTGGCGGCCGCCAGTGATCTCGACACGGTCGAGGCGGCGCTGCGGCGCTTCCGTCCCAGGCGGGCCCTCCTGGGCAAGAACGAAGGAACTGGCGGTCAGGCCGGCGACGGGCAGGCAAGCGAGCAAACAGGCCCGGGCGATGGCGTGGGTCTTCAAGGGGGACTCCCGAAAAATCTTTGTCGATCTTGTGAACGGCGAAACGGCGCGCAGAGTAGCGGGGGGCGTGTGACGCCGTCACCGCAACTGCGACCAGATGCGAAAAACTGGGAGCCAAGTGCGATCTTTGGGGCTGGTCCGCGCGGGGAACGGCCGATCGGGGATGCATGGCTGGCGGCGACCAAGCCCGGATGGCATGCCGCGACTGGGCCAGGACGGCAGGCCGCGACCGAGCCCGGACGGCAGGCCGCGACCGAGCACGATCAGGGCGACCGGGGGGCCTTTTGCTCCGTGTCCCTCCTTCGCCGCCCTACCCGGGCGGCGAATTCCTTCCTTGACCTGCGCAAAAGGCCCCCCGGTCGCCCTGATCCGATACATCAACTCATCCAACCCGCGACGCGCAGCACATCAACACGTCAGGACCAAGACCAAGACCAAGACCAAGACCAGAATCGACGAGAGGCGACAGGCCAGAGGCCAGCGGCGGGATCACTGGTCGATAGCCGATGAGGAGGAGAGCCCCGTGCAAAGGCCCTGCCGGCGACATGTTCCCGGGCAAGCGCCCGGGTGTGCGATCAGCGCTTGAGCTTCGCGAATGCCGCCGCCATCGCGTTGCCGGCGGGTGCCTGCGACGATGAAGATGACGTGTTGCGGTGGCCACCCTGTCGCTCATTGCGGCCCGCGGGGCGGAAGTTGTTGTCGGTCTTGCCGGCACCACCGCGCGGCGCCTGCGCGTCGAGCTTCATCGTCAGCGCGATGCGCTTGCGCGCGAGGTCCACCTCCAGCACCTTCACCTTGACGATGTCGCCGGTCTTCACGACCTCGCGAGCATCGTTGACGAATTTGTTGGCGAGCTGGCTGACGTGCACCAACCCATCCTGATGCACGCCGAGGTCGACGAAGGCGCCGAACTGCGCGACGTTGGACACCGTGCCCTCCAGCACCATGCCTTCCTTCAGGTCCTTGATGTCCTCGACGCCGTCGTTGAAACGCGCCACCTTGAAGTCGGGGCGCGGATCGCGGCCCGGCTTCTCCAGCTCGCCCAGGATGTCCTTGACGGTGATCGCGCCGAAGCGCTCGTCGGCGAAGGCCTCGGGCTTGAGCGCGCGGATCACGTCGCTCTTGCCCATCACGTCGGCGATCGGCCGCGCGACCTGGGCCAGGATGCGCTGCACCACCGGATAGGTCTCGGGGTGGACGCCGCTCATGTCCAGCGGGTTCTCGCCGTCGCGGATGCGCAGGAAGCCGGCCGCCTGCTCGAAGGTCTTGGGCCCCAGGCCGGTGACGTCCAGCAGTTGCTGGCGATTGCGGAAGGCGCCGTTGGCGTCACGCCAGCGGACGATCGAATTCGCCACGCTCGCCGACAGCCCCGAGACACGGGAGAGCAACGGCGCCGACGCCGTGTTCAGGTCCACACCGACCGAGTTCACGCAGTCCTCGACCACGGTGTCCAGCGTGCGCGCCAATTCGCTCTGGTTGACGTCGTGCTGGTACTGGCCGACGCCGATCGACTTGGGATCGATCTTCACCAGCTCCGCCAGCGGGTCCTGCAGCCGCCGCGCGATCGACACGGCCCCGCGCAGCGAGACGTCGAGCTCGGGCAATTCCTTGGACGCGAACTCGGACGCCGAGTACACCGAGGCGCCGGCCTCGCTGACGACGACCTTCTCGATCACCGTGTCGGGCGCGATCTGCTGGATGCGCTTGATGAGGTCGGCGGCCAGCTTGTCGGTCTCGCGCGAGGCGGTGCCGTTGCCGATGGCGATCAGGTTGACGCCGTGCGTGGCGCACAGGCGGCCCAGCGTGTGCAGCGAGCCCTCCCAGTCGCGCTTGGGCTCGTGCGGGTAGACGGTCGACGTGTCGAGCACGCGGCCGGTGTCGCTGACGACCGCCACCTTCACGCCGGTGCGGATGCCCGGGTCCAGGCCCATGACGACGCGCTTGCCGGCCGGCGCGGCCAGCAGCAGGTCGCGCAGGTTCTCGGCGAAGACCTTGGTCGCCACTTTCTCCGCCTCCTCGCGCAGGCGGCCGAAGAGATCGCGCTCCAGGCTCAGCGACAGCTTGACCTTCCAGGTCCAGGCCACGGTCTTGCGCAGCAGTTCGTCGGAGGGGCGCTTGCCGTGGCTCCAACCCAGATGGCGGGCGATGCGGCCCTCGGCAAGCGAGGGCTGGCCCGCCACGACTTCCTCGTCCAGCGCCAGCTTGGCGTCGAGGAACTCCTGTGTGCGCCCCCGGAAGACGGCCAGCGCGCGGTGCGAGGGCACGGTGCGGATCGGCTCGGCGTAGTCGAAGTAGTCGCGGAACTTGGAGATGTCGGGGTTGTTCTCGTCCTTGCCGTCCATCAACCTGGACTTGAACAGGCCCTCTTCCCACAGCCATTCGCGCAGCTTGCCGATCAGCGCGGCATCCTCGGCCCAGCGCTCGGACAGCAGGTCACGCACGCCTTCCAGCACCGCGAAGGCATCGGCGAAGCCGGCGTCCGGGTTGAGGAACGCCGCGGCCTCGGCCATCGGGTCGAGCGTCGGGTCGGCGAAGAGCTTGTCGGCGAGCGGCTCCAGGCCGGCCTCGCGGGCGATCAGGCCCTTCGTGCGGCGCTTGACCTTGTAGGGCAGGTACAGGTCTTCCAGCTCCTGCTTGGTCGGCGCGGCGGCGATCGCCGCGGCGAGCTCGGGCGTCAGCTTGCCCTGCTCCTCGATGCTGCGCAGCACGGCCTCGCGTCGGTCCTCGAGCTCGCGCAGGTAGGACAGGCGGGACTCGAGGTCCCGCAGTTGCGTGTCGTCGAGGCCGTCGGTGGCCTCCTTGCGATAACGGGCGATGAAGGGCACGGTGGCCCCGCCATCCAGCAGTTCGACGGCGGCGTTGACCTGGGCCGGGCGCACATTCAGCTCGGCGGCGATCTGGAGCAGGATCTTGTCCACAACAACTACGGGCCCGAAACGGACCTGACAGGAGAAAGCGCGGGAGTTTAGGTCAGACGGGGAACGCCCTTCGCAACAACGCGTCCACGTCCATCGCCCGCGTGTCCAGCGCTCCGACGATCGCGCCCCACCCCGCGTCGAGCCGGCTGGCCGAGAACGCGTCGGCGACGAAGCCGGGCGCATGACGGCGCAGCAGCGCGGCCTGCGCCAGCAGCACCAGCCGCGATGCGAAGCGGCGGCCCATGGCCTCCAGGGGCTCCGGCGGCGTGGCGAGCAGACCGCGCAAGGCGGCGAGCTCGGCGCGCCAGCCGCGGTGGTCGGCGAGGTCCGCCTCGATCTCGTCCAGCAACGCGAGGAAGGCCTGCGGATCGCGTGCGACGGCACGCATCACGTCCAGGCACATCACGTTGCCGGAACCCTCCCAGATCGAGTTCACCGGCGCCTCGCGGTAAAGGCGGCCCATGATGCCGTCGTCGATGTAGCCGTTGCCGCCGAGCACCTCCATCGCCTCGCCCGTCAGCTCCACCGCGCGCTTGCAGACCCAGAACTTCGCCGCCGGCGTGACCAGCCGCATCCAGGTACGTTCGCCCGGATCGTCCTGCCGCTCGAAGGCGCGTGCGAGCCGCAAGCTCAGCTGCATCGCGGCCTCGCTTTCGAGCGCGAGATCCGCCAGCACCGCGCGCATCAACGGCTGCTCGGCCAGGCGCTTGCCGAAGGCGGTGCGATGGCGCGCGTAGTGCAGCGCCTGCACCAGCGCCTGGCGCAGCATCGCGGCGCTGCCGACGACGCAGTTCAGCCGCGTGTAGGTCGCCATCTCGATGATGGTCGGGATGCCGCGGCCCTCCTCGCCCATCAGCACGCCGTGGGCGTCCTGGAACTCGACCTCGGCGCTGCTGTTGCTGCGATTGCCGACCTTGTCCTTGAGCCGCTGCACGTTGACCGCGTTCTTGGTCCCATCCGGCCGCCAGCGCGGCACGAAAAAGCAGCCCGGCGCGCCGTCCGGCGTCTTGGCGACGACCAGGTGCGCGTCGCACATCGGCGCGGAGAAGAACCACTTGTGCCCGGTCAACCGATAGTCCTGCCCCCGCCCGCCGGAGCCGACCGGCTCGGCCCGCGTCGTGTTGGCGCGGACGTCGGAGCCGCCCTGCTTCTCGGTCATGCCCATGCCCAGCCAGATCGAGCGCTTGCGGTCGATCGGCAGGTCGCGGTCGTCGTAGTCGGTGCTGAAGAGCTTGTCCCGCAACTGGTCCCACAGTTGCGGCTCTCGCCGCAGCACCGGGATGCTGGCCTGCGTCATCGTGGCGGGGCACAGGGTGCCGGCCTCCACCTGACCGTGCAGATAGAAGCCCGCGGCCCAGGCGGCCCAGCGGCCGGGACGCTCGTCGCGGAACGGCAGGGCGACCAGGTCGGCGCCGCGGTACATCGCCAGCAGCCGATGCCAGCCGGGATCGAAGTCGACCCGATCGATGCGGCGGCCGCGCTTGTCGAAGCTGTCCAGCGTCGGCGTGACGCGGTTGATGCGCTCGGCGATCGCGTAGGTCTCGGCGCGGCCGAGCTCGGTCGCGTAGGCGCCCAGCACCGGCACGAAGGCCTCGGCCTGCGCGCGCCCCAGCGCCTCCTTCAGCGCCAGGTCGGTCTCCAGCAACGAATAACCGCTGAGTTCGTCGACCTGATTCGAGATCTCGTGGGTGCGCCAGTCATGCGTGGCGCGCGGGTCGGTCGTCTCCATGGTCCGCGTCTCCCTTGGGGGGTATCGGTGGAGTCTAGAGCGATCGGCGTCGTCAGGTCGCCAGGTCGTCAGGTCGTCGGCGCCGACGGTGGTGGCGCGTCGGCCGCCTCCACCCCGTGCGACCGGCCCGGCACGTTGACGTCGTCTCGCACCGCCTTGCCCACCCCTTGCATGCGCAACTGTCCGGCGGCTGGTAGCGCACCACCTCGCGTCCCGGCCGCCCGCCGACGATCTGCATCGCGCCCTCGTGCTCGCGCTATCGCCCCACGGCGATGCGCCGCACCCGCTTCATGCATCGACAGCTGATGAAATGAGCCGCATCGGTCGAATGGCAGTTCCGCGTCTGGGCCGCGTCCCGCGATTCGCGGCTCGTGGACCCGGAAGTCCTCAGCGCAGGAACGTCACCGCGCCCTCGCCGGCCACCAGCCCGCTCGCCAGGGCCGCCGTCAGCAAATACCCCCCCGTGGGCGCCTCCCAATCGAGCATCTCGCCGGCGACGAACAGCCCGGGGCGGGACTTCAGCATCAAGTGCGCGTCGAGCGACTCCAGCCGGACGCCGCCCGCGGTGCTGATCGCCTCGGCCACCGGCCGCGCGGCGCGCAGGCGCAGCGGCAGCGCCTTGATCGTGCGGGCCAGCAGCGCCGTGTCGACGTACTCGTCCTTGGACAGCACCTCGTGCAACAGGCCCGCCTTCAGCCCTTCCAGGTTGAGGCGGCTCTTCAGATGCGACGACATCGAGCGCGAGCCGCGCGGATGGGCGACCTGCTCCTCGACCCACGCGGCATCGCGACCGGGCAGCAGGTCCAGGTGGACGACGGCCTCGCCGCGCTGCTCGATCACCTCGCGCAGCAGCGCGGAGACCGCATAGACCAGCGAACCTTCGATGCCTGTGGCCGTGACGACGAACTCGCCCTGGCGGGAGAACTGACGGCCGTCGAGGCCCTCGGCGGTCAAGGCCACCGGCTTCAGCGGCTGCCCGGCGAATTTCCCGGCGAAGAACGGCGACCAGCCCGCGTCGGCATCGGCGGGCGCGTCGGCCCGGCGCGGTCCGAGGTCGAAGCCGCAGTTCGCCGCGCGCAGCGGCGCGACGTCGGCGCCGATCGCGCCGAGCAGCGGCGCCCACGCGCCGTCAGACCCCAGCTGCGGCCAGGACGCGCCGCCCAGCGCGAGCACCACGGCATCGGCGCGGACGATCTGCTCGCCGTCGGGCGACTGCAGGCGCAGCGCGCCGTCGTCGGTCCAGCCGAGCCAGCGATGCCGCATGTGGAAGCTCACGCCCTGCGTGCGCAGCCGGGACAGCCAGGCGCGGAGCATCGGCGCCGCCTTCAGGGTCTGGGGAAAGACGCGGCCCGAGGTGCCGACGAAGGTCTCGACGCCCAGGCCTTGCGCCCAGGCGCGCAGCGCGTCGCCGTCGAAGCGGTCGAGCCAGGGCGCGATGTCGGCCTGCCGCTCGAAGTAACGGGTGTCGAAGGCGGGACGAGGCTCGGAGTGCGTCAGGTTGAGGCCGCCCTTGCCCGCGAGCAGGAACTTGCGCCCCACCGAGGCCATCGCGTCATAGAGGTCGACGCGAACGCCCGCGAGGGCGAGGCGTTCAGCGGCCATCAGGCCGGCGGGGCCGCCGCCGATGACGACGGCGCGGCGATTGGATTCGGAGGAGGACATGGCGGCGGAGCTTACTGCGAGAGGGGGCGCAGTGTGCCAGACGCACTGGTCACCGGCCTCGACTGCCAGGCTCGCCACCAAGCTCGGTGAATCGGATCGGGACGACCGGGGTCCCTTTCCCGCAAGTCAAGGAAGGTGAATTCAACTGCCGGAAGGCAGTTGAAGAGGAGGGACTGAGCTCGGACACAAACAGTCCTGAGGACTGTTTGTGCCTAGCGAAGGCCGGGGCCTCCTGGCCCCGGCATGGAGGGAAAGGGGCCCCGGTCGGCCCGATCGCGCTCGGTGCCCGTGGGGACGATCAATTCAAGCCGCCGTGGGCACCGCCGGCAACTCCAGCGTGAATCGGCTCCCCTGCCCGGTCTCGCTGTCGACCAGGATGCGCCCGCCCATCCGGTCCATCAGCTGCTTGCAGATCACCAGCCCGATGCCGGTGCCGGGCTGCTCCACTCGTCCCAGCCGGTTGAACGGCTGGAACAGCTGGGAGCGCTGCTCGGCGCTCAAGCCCAGGCCATTGTCGGCCACCTCGATCCGGAAGCCGCGCTGCGCGACGCAGGCCCGCACCTTCACCCAGCCGCCACGGCGGTTGTACTTGATCGCGTTGGAGATGAGGTTGTGCAGCACCTGCTCCAGCCGGATCGGATCGGCCTGCACCAGCGGCAGCGTGCTGTCCTCGTCCGGCGTCAGTCCCAGCTGCAGCTGCACGCCGGCCGCCTCGGCCGCCGGCTGGGCGAGGTCCACGCAGCGCCGCAACAGCGGCCCGGCCTGCAGCGGCAGCGCCTGGACGGTCAGCGTGTTCGCCTCGACCCGCGAGAGCATCATCATGTCCTCGATCAGCGCCAGCAGGTGCTTGGCCGCCTGGTCGATGTGGCGCACCCGCGAGCGCTGCGTCTCGTCCAGCGGGCGCTGCGCATCGTGCGCCAGCAACTGGCTGAAGCCCAGCACGGCGTTCAGCGGCGTGCGCAGCTCATGGCTGGCCTGGGACAGGAACTCGCTCTTGGTCCGGCTCGTGACCTCGGCCGACTCGCGCGCACGGTCCGCGTCCTGCAGCCGCATCCGCTCGGCCAGTTCCCGGTTCAGCAAGTCCCCGCGCAAGCGCACCTGGCGCTGCAGCGCGCGATTCCACAGCAGCACCAGACCCAGCCCCGCGATCACCAGCACCAGCGCGATGCCGATCGCCCACAGCGCCCGGCGCTGCCAGCGCATCAACGCGGTGTCCTGCGTGATCCAGCGGTCGGCGATGGCCTGCCGCTCGCCGTCGCCGATGCGCAGCAGCGCCTTGTCCAGGATGCGGCCCAGCATCGGCCAGTCGTGCCGGTAACCAATGCCCAGCGAGTAGGCGAAGCCGATGTCGTCCACCACGCGCAGGTTGCCGATGCCGTCGCTGCGCATCAGGTAGGTGGCGCCGGCCAGGTCCATCACCGCCGCGCCGATCTCGCCACCGGCCAGCCGCCGCAGCACCGCGCGGTCGTCGGACTCCACCTGCACCGGATTCGTCGCGTAACGGTCCTTCAGGAAGGCGGCGACCGCATAACCGCGCGACACCGCGACCGGCTCGCCCGGCTGCAGCGGGCCGCCGCCGTCGCCCGCACGCCGCAGCAGCACCGCTGGCACGCTGATGTAGGGCCGCGTGAAGCCCACCTTCTGCGCCCGCTCGGCCGTCTCCCTGAGCGACATGAGCATGTCGATGTCGCCGCTGCCCAGGCCGGCCAGGTTCTCGGCGAAGGTCTGGGGCTTCTGGAATTCGAAGCGCAGCCCGGTCAGCTCGGACAGCCGCCGCGCATAGTCGACCGACAGGCCGGTGGTCCGGCCGTCCTCGTCCGTGTACGTGAAGGGCCCGTAGGTCGCCGAGGCACCGACGCGCACCACCGGATGCTGCGCCACCCAGGCGTGCTCCTCGGCGGTCAGCCAGTCGCGCGGATCGGCGTGGCCCTGGCCGGCGAGGGCCAGCCATGCGACCACCGCCGCCGCCAGGACGGGCAACAGCCGCAGCAGGACGCGCGCAACGGAAGGAAGGGCGAACGGAACCACCCGCCCATTGTCATCCGACCGCCGCCGTCGCGGACGGGCGGAGAACCCGCATCCGGGTGATCGACAACGGAATAAACCACACCGCGCACACCGCCCCCCCGCCGCCGGCGTCGCCGGAGTCCCCTCGGTCGACCCAGTCAGCGCGGTCCCGGCGCGACATGCCGCGGCGCCGGCCCGGGATGCCTCGGGGCGGCCTCAGACGCCCCGCAGCGACTCGCGCAGGCGCGCGCCGATCTCCGGCTTGTCCTGGAAGGGGTCGGTCGGATTGCGCAGCTGCATGACGTCCTCCAGCCGCGTCTGCACGCCCTTGAGCGCCTGGGGGTGGCTGAAGATGTAGAAGCGCTGCGCGTCCATCGCGTCGAAGACCATCCGCGCCACGTCGGCCGCGGTCAGCTTGCCCGAGCCGACCGCCTTGTCGGTCATCGCCTGCGAAATCATCTGGCTGCGCGTCGGCTTGCCGGCGCCGAGCTCGCCGGGGCGGTTGCGGTGGCTCTGCGTGATGCCGGTGGGCACGAAGTACGGGCACAACACCGAGCAGCGTACCTGGTCCGACACCAGCGCCAGGTCCTGGTGCAGCGTCTCGCTGAGGGACACCACCGCATGCTTGGACACGTTGTAGACACCCATGTTGGGCGGGTTCAGCATGCCCGCCATCGATGCCGTGTTGACGATGTGGCCCTGCCAGGCCGGATCCTTCTCGGCCGCGGCCAGCATCATCGGCGTGAACAGCCGCACGCCGTGCACCACGCCCATCAGGTTGACGCCGAGGACCCATTCCCAGTCCGCCAGCGAGTTCTCCCAGATCAACCCGCCCGAGCCCACGCCGGCGTTGTTGAACACGAAGTGGGGGGCGCCGAAACGCTCCTGCACCGCCGCGGCCAGCGCCTCCATCTGATCGGCCTTGGCCACGTCCACGCGGCGCGCCAGCACGGGGTGGTCGGCGAACTCGGCGGCCGCCGCGTCCAGCGCGTCCGCCTGCACGTCGCACAGTACCAGGTTCATGCCGCGCGACGCGGCGATGCGCGCCACCTCCAGGCCGAAGCCCGAGCCCGCGCCGGTGATGACGGCCGTCCTGCCTTGATAGTCCTTCATGCCTTGTCTCCTTGATGCCTGGATCCGCGCATGGGCGGATGGATCGGTGGCGTGCTCGGCGCTCAGCCGGCCGCCTTCTTCACGATGTAGCGGATGCGGGGAAAGTGGACGTGCACGCGGCCGGCGCGGTCGTCATCGCGGGCGACCGTCACCGAGCGGGCGTTCAGGCCGACCAGCGTGCCGGCCACCGCGTCGCGGGCGTAATCGCTCGGGGTGACCGTCACCGCGTCACCCGCCTCGAAGCCCTGCCCGGCCTCGACCACCGCCGGTTTCGGCGTCGATGCCCGGGCCAGCGCGATCGCTTGCGCGCCGTCCAGCTTGCCAGCGCGCTCGCCGTGACCGACGGCGGCCACGCGCGCCATCCATTCGCGCAGCACCGGATGCGGGGCGAAGATCTCGGCCAGCGGGCCCGTCCTGGTCACGAACCACAGCGGGTGATAGACGCTGAAGTCGGCGATGCTCGCCTCGCCGCCCAGCAGCCACGGCCGGCCGTCGTCCAGCATCGCCGCCAGCCACGCGAGGTACTGGCTCAGCGCGGCGGTCGCATCGGCGCCGCTCAGGCGGGGCATGCCCTCGGTCATCGCGCGGCGGTCGGCGACGAAGTCCTGCAGCATCTCCGGCGGCGCGCCCGCGAAGAGCGCCGCGGCCCCCGCCGGCTGCATCGCATACGGCAGCGCGGTCCAGAACAGGTCCAGCCCCGCCCATTGCGCCAGCACCCGCGCCTGGCCGGCGACGGCGGCCGGGAACAGGCTGGGCGTCGGCCGGAGCTCCTCCAGCAGCTCGGCGATCAGCGCCGTGTCGCAATGGATGTCGGCACCGATCTGCAGGAACGGCGTGCGCCGGTAGCCGCCGGTCAGCGCCGCCACGTCGGGCTTGGGCTGCACCATCGGCACCGTCACCGAGTGCCAGGCCAGGCCCTTGAAGCCGAGCATCAGCCGCGCCTTTTCGGCGAACGGCGAAGAGCCGTAGTGGTGAAGGATCAGGTCGTCGCTGCCGGGTCCGCTCATGGCGTCGCCTCCTTGCGCATGTCGATGTGGGGAATGCCGTCCTCGTCATAGACGTCCGAGGTCGGCGTGAAGCCGAAGCTGCCGTAGAACTCGCGCAGGTGTGCCTGGGCGCCCAGCTCGATGGGCGTGCCCGGCCAGAGCTTCTGGCACTCGCGCACCGCCTGGCTCATCAGCGCGCGGCCGAGACCGCCGCCGCGGGCGTTCGCGGCCGTGATCACCCGGCCGATGCGCGCCGCGCCGCCGCCGATCGACGGCGGCAGCAGGCGGGCGTAGGCCAGCAGGGTCTCGTCGGCGCTCACGCCCTGCAGGTGCCAGGCCGGCTCGTCGAGTCCGTCGGGATCGAGATAGATGCAGCGCTGCTCGATGACGAAGACCTCCGAGCGCAGCCGCATGACGCGATACAGCCCCCGGACGGTCAGGTCGTCGAAACGCTGGCAGGTCCAGCGGGGGCCGGCCATCAGATCAGCTTGACCAGCTGCTTGCCGAAGTTGCGGCCCTTGAGCAGCCCCAGGAAGGCTTCGGGCGCGGCGGCCAGGCCGTCGGCCACGGACTCGCGGTACTTGAGCTTGCCCGTCGCCACCAGCGTGCCCAGCTCCTTGAGCGCCTCGGGCCAGACCTCCATGTGCTCGGAGACGATGAAGCCCTCGATCTTCATGCGGTTGACCAGGATCAGTTGCGGCGCGCTCAGCGGAATCGGCTCGCCGTTGTAGCCGGCGATCATGCCGCACATGGCGACGCGGCTGAAGGCATTGGCGCGCAGCATCACGGCATCCAGGATCATGCCGCCGACGTTCTCGAAGTAGCCGTCGATGCCGTTCGGACAGTCGGCCTTGAGCGCCGCCGACAGCGACTTCACATCGCGGTGCTGCTTGTAGTCGATGCAGGCGTCGAAGCCCAGTTCCTCGACGACGTAGCGGCACTTGTCCGCGCCGCCGGCGATGCCGACCGCGCGCGCACCCCGCGCCTTGGCCAACTGGCCCACCGCGCCGCCGACCGCGCCGCTGGCGGCGCTGACGACGACCGTCTCGCCCGCCTTCGGATCGATGATCTTGACCAGCCCGTACCAGCCGGTCACGCCCGGCATGCCGACCGCGCCGAGGTAGGCCGACAGCGGCACGTGCGTCGTGTCGACCTTCTGCAGCACGCCGCGCTGGCTGGCGTCGACGAGCTGGAACTCCTGCCAGCCCCCCATGCCCACCACCTTGTCGCCGACCTTGAAGTTGGCGCTGCGGGAGGCCACGACCTCGCCGACGGTGCCGCCGATCATGACCTCGTTCAGCGGCTGCGGCTGCGCGTAGCTCTTGCCGTCGTTCATGCGGCCGCGCATGTAGGGATCCAGGCTCAGGTAATGGTTGCGCACCAGCACCTGGCCGTCGGCCAGAGCCGCGGCATCGGGAACCGCGGTCTCGACCAGCTTGAAGTTGTCAGTGCCGGGCTCGCCGGTCGGGCGGGACGCTAGCAGGATCTGATGGTTGACTTGAGTCATCTAGGGGCTCCTCTATCGGTGTTGATCCATGGCAGTCCATGGCGTTTTTCAGGGATCCGTGGCGGCTGTCGCCCTCCCGATCCGTGACGGAATGCCGGCGATTGAACCACGCCACCCCTGCCCTTTACGTCCCTCGGGTGACAAAAAAGAACGAGCGTTCTTTTCCTCATCCAGCCTGGCAAGACCGACCGATTCAAGTCAGCAACCCGGCATGGTCGGTTGTCACTGAACGCCCGTCCTGATGCGGCGTCCGAGCTTCGGTCGCTTTCGTTCACTATTGAATCGGTCGATGACATGTCCCTTATCCGACGTTCCCACTTCCCGTCATTCTTGTTCTCGAAGCCTGCGCCAGCCAAGGCGCCGCCGCATCCCGCGGTACAGGGCTGGCTCAAGTCCGAACTTCATACCTCGCGGCATCCCAAGCCGCTGAAGGATCTGGCGCGATTGATGGAGAAGGCGCTGGATCGCCAGTCGCTGAAGCTGGACCTCTCGTCCGCCGATCCCATGGCGCTGCACAAGGTGCCGCCACACCTGATGCAACGCCTGCACGACCATGTCGCTCACCTGGTCCTGCCGGATTCCTGCCCCCCGGATGTCGTCGCGCACTGGGCCCAGGAAATGCCGAACGTGGAGATCACACCGACGTCGATCGTGCCGGAGCGCTCGCGCCTATTCCAGCCGCAGCCTCCGCGACGGGGCAGCAGCAAGCTGCGCGAGGACCCCTTGCGCACCGGCACCGCATCCACCGAATCCGTGAAGAACCTGGCGATGATCGCCGGCGGAAGGGGCTTCGGGCGGCCGGCACGCGCGCCGATGAAGGTCGATGCGCCCACGGTGCCAGCGAGCGAATCGCCCTTGTCGTCCTTGCCACTGCCGAGCGCGCTGCCCGGCGCGGACAAGATTCGCGAAGCCCTCGATGCCAGCCGACCGATGCGCGCCTGGCTCCTGAACAGCGCGTTCCAGCAGGGCAACGGTGCCAAGGCTGCTCTGGGACACGAGGCAGCCAACGCCATCGCAGAGGCGCTTCTCGTCCGACCCGATCATCTGCCTCATCACCTGGAGAAGGCCTTCGCCGCGAGTCAGGCGGTCCTCGCGGCCCGATCGCCGGGTAAGGATCTGCATCTGAGCGCTGATCAGGCCCATTTTCTGGACATCGCGCTGTCCGCCATCGAGAGCCGGTCGGCCGCATCGACGCCCTCGACGCGGCAGGAGAGCGGTCCAGTGCCGCCGTCGCGTAGCTGAACGCGGCATTCGTCCAAGCCTGCCAGGCAGGCTCGTGTCGTTCCGGCCATTTCGTCTCGCTTCAACCCTTTCACTGACCGGCCTGTCATGAACCCGTTCTCTCGATTGGATCTCTCGCATCGGCTGCAAAACGCTTTCCACGGCACCCCCGCGGCGGAGGTCCGCGACGATGCTTTGCGACAGTGGCTCGATACTCAGCGCTCACTGTCACGCACCGAATCCAAGGCCGTGGCACGAGCCCTCAACGACGCCTTCAACCAGCGCTCATCCCGCATCGACCTGAGCCATCTCTCGCCCAAGGCGATCGACGCTCTGCCCGACACCCTGGTCCGGCGCATGGCCGCGCACGCCGACCATCTGACGCTGCCCGTCGGCTGTGATCCGAACACTGTGATGCGCTGGATCGAACCGCTCAACCTGTCGAAACTCGTCGCCTACGGCATGACCGGCAACGCGCCCCATTGGCGGGACGACCAGTTGCCCGAACGGTTGACGCTGATCTGCAGCGACCGCCTGCCCGTGCCGGAATCGGACCTCATCGGCACGCACCGCCTCTACGACATTCGCGACCGACACGTTGCGGCGCATATCGACGCTCGCCCGGGCCGAGGCGACACACAGGCCGGTCCGACCACGTCCAACACGCTGAGCGACTACATCGACGCGGCGCTCATCGCCAAGCATCTCGTTCAATGGGCGTCGAACAGGCTGCCCGGCGAGCATTCGACATCGATGCAAGCGGAGTCCGCCCAGTCGCTGAAGCGCACGCTGAGCCAGGTCGATCTCCACCTTCTGGCGCCGAAAGCCCGCGAAGCTTGCAGGCTGGTGCTGCAGTGGCTCCAGCAAGGCCAGCGGCCGCAGGTCTCGGCGACTCGCGCCAGTCAGTTGGCCCTGGCCTGCACCGCGATGGCGCGGGCCTTCACGGCCGACACGATCAACGGGCCCGCGCTCGCCACGCCGAATCAACTCGCGCGGCTGCAGCAACGTCTTCTCTGGATCGATGAAGCGCCCGATCTGCATGCGCGCACGGACCGCGAGCTGCTGCTGAGCCGGGAACTGGATCTGCGCGCGCCAGACCTGCTGTCGCCGCAAGCCAGGCCAACAATCGGGACGTCGACGCCAATGCGCGGGAAGTCGACCAGTTCCTCCACCGCATCGAGCGATTCCGGCTTCGCCTCGGCGAGAGGGCCCCAGGGCGAGGTCGACTATGTCAATACCCGTCGCCCCCCGCCGGTCTACACCGACGTCGGCTACGCGGACATGTCCGGCGCGGCCCCCTCTTTGCGGAAATCTCGGGGCGCCGCGGGACCCGATCGCCCCACCCGTCTCCGCGGCCAACTGCCCTCGAACGACGTCGTCGACGCGGCAGAGGCCGCCATGCGCCCGCTGCGTCGCGCGCTCGCGGTGAAGGCCGACGGCGCGGCCCCCAGCCTGACCCTCGACACCTTCCAGCGCACGCGGCTGTCAGATGCGCTGAAGCGGACCGACGAAGTCCTGCCGGCACGTCTGGCCGCCACCCGCGCGCGCGCCACGCATTGGTTGAAGGCCGGCGGAGCGGAGGCGATCGAACTCAGCCGCGCGCAGGTCCAAGACCTGCTGGACGTGTTCGACGCCTTGCGCGGCCTTTCGGCCCAGACGCGCAGCGACGACGAGCGACCCGCGCTGCCGACGCGACCGCCGAAACACGGCGGCTGACGCGCCGCCTCAGTCCTCGCTGCGCTGCAGCGCCTTCAGGCTGCGGCCCTTCCCGGGCAACGCCTTCAGGTATTTGAACGTCCCGGTCGAATGCGCGCAGAGCTTGCCGTCCTCGCCATAGACCGACCCATCGCAGAAGGCCATCGTCGTCGAGCGGTGCAGCAGCCGGCCCACCGCGCGCAGCGCGCCCTCCCCGGGGCGCATGAAGCTGGTCTTCATTTCCACCGTCACCACGCCCGGCCCGAAGCCGGGCAGATCGCGATGGATGCTGCGTGCCGCATGCGCCATCGCCACGTCCAGCAGCGTCATCAGCACGCCGCCATGGGCCACCTCCCACGAGTTGAGGTGCAGCTCGCGGATGTCGACCCGCAGTTCCGCCTCGCCGTCGCCCATGCGGACCAGCTCGAAGCCGAGCTGCTGGACGAAGGGAATGTGGACCGGGAACGCGAGCGTTGCCGACGAGGTGGAGGCGAGGGTTTCGACCGGGGACTCGACGGTCGGATCGACAGGGGATTGCGGCGCGCTCATGCGGGGATCGTTCAGCTTCCGTGGACGGCGGAGACGCCGCCGTCGACCGCCAGGATCTGGCCGGTGATGTGTTTCCCGGCGCGGCTCGCGAACAGCAGGGCGGCGCCCTTGAGGTCGTCATCATCGCCGATGCGGCGCAGCGGCGCGTGCGCGGCCAGCTTGTCCTCGCCGATGGCCGCCAGCAGGCCCTTGGTCATCTTGCTGGGGAAGAACCCCGGCGCGAGCGCGTTGACGGTGATGCCGTACTCGCCCCACTCGCCGGCCAGCGCGCGGGTGAAATTCACCGCGGCGCCCTTGCTGGTGTTGTAGGCGATGGTCTTCATCACGCCGCTGTTGCCGCCCAGGCCGGCGATCGACGCGACGTTGATGATGCGGCCGTGACGGCGCGGGATCATGCTCTGCCGCGCCGCCTCCTGGCTCATCACGAACAGGCTGCGGATGTTGAGGTTCATGACCTTGTCCCAGGCCTCGACCGGGTGCTCCTCGGCGGGCGCGCCCCAGGTGGCGCCCGCGTTGTTGACCAGGATGTCGATCTGCCCGGCGCGCTCCACCGCCTGCGCGACGATGCCGCGCGCCTGCGCCTCGTCCGAGGCGTCGCCGGCGATGTACGACGCGTCGATGCCCAGCGCCTTCAGATGGGCCACGGCCTCCTCCAGATCGCTCGCCTTGCGGGAGCTCAGCAGCACCTTCGCGCCCGCCTCGCCCAGCGCCTGCGCGATCTGCAGGCCCAGCCCGCGGGATCCGCCGGTCACCAGCGCCACCTGGCCGCCGAGGTCGAAGAGGTCTTGCACCTTGTTGCTCATCGTTGTCTCCTTGATCCCGCGCCTGCGCGCGGGGTGATGTGAATCCGTCGGCCTCCAGGTCCACCCGGGCCCGGGGCCATGGCGCTCAGAACCACGCGTCGCGCATCTCGCGCGTCAGCGGCTCGCGCCGCGCGACCACGCCCAGCCAGGCGTGGATCCGGGGCAGCTCGTAAGCGAAAAAGTAGCGCTGCGCGGCGCGCTTGCCCTGCGCGAAGTCGTCGTCGCGCCCGTCCAGCGCCAGCGCCACGTCCAGCCAGACCCAGGCCAGCACCAGGTGTCCGAAGGCCTGCAGGTAGGGCGTCGCGTTGGCCAGCGCCTCTTCCGGATCGCCGGTGGACCACGCCTTCTTGGTCGCGCCGCCGACCGCCGCCAGCGCCGCGCCCAGCTCGTTCGCCGCCTCGGCCAGGCCGGCCACCTGTCCGGCGCGCTGCGCCGTCTCGCCGATGCGGCCCGCCAGCGCCAGCAACGCCCGGCCGCCGTCCATCACGACCTTGCGGCCCAGCAGGTCCAGCGCCTGGATGCCGTGCGTGCCCTCGTGGATCATGTTCAGGCGGTTATCCCGCCAGTACTGCTCGACCGGGAAATCACGCGTGTAGCCGTAGCCGCCCAGCACCTGGATGGCGAGCGAGTTGGCCTCCAGGCACCACTCGCTCGGCCAGCTCTTGGCGATGGGGATCAGCACCTCCAGCAACAGCTTCGCCGCGGCGGCGTCGTCGGGCGCGCCGGTGTGCTGCTCGTCGACCAGGCGCGCGCAGAACAGCTCCAGCGCCAGCCCGCCTTCGACGTAGCTCTTCTGCGCCAGCAGCATGCGCTTGACGTCGGCATGCTCGACGATGAGTTGCTGCGGCCGCGACGCATCCTTGCCGCCCGACGTGACGGGCCGCCCCTGCGGACGCTGGCGCGCGTACGCGAGGCTGGCCTCGTAACCCGCGTACCCGAGCATCACCGCGCCGAGGCCGACGCCGATGCGGGCCTCGTTCATCATGTGGAACATGCAGCGCAGGCCCTCGCCCGGCTTGCCGACGAGGTATCCGACCGCGCCGCGCCGGCCACCCGGCGTGAAGCGACCCTCGCCGAAGTTGAGCAGGCAGTTGGTCGTGCCGCGATAACCGAGCTTGTGGTTGAGGCCCGCCAGCGCGACGTCGTTGCGCTCGCCGGTCAGGCGCGCGTCGGTGTCGACCAGGTGCTTTGGCACGATGAACAGCGAGATGCCCGTGGTCCCCGGCAGCGGCTTGCCGTCGGGTCCGGGGATCTTGGCCAGCACCAGATGGACGATGTTCTCGGTGATCTCGTGCTCGCCGCCGGAGATCCACATCTTGTTGCCGGTCAGGCGGTAGCGCGGACCGAGCGGATCGGCCTCGAAGTCGGTGCCGTCGGGCTCCGCGCGCGTCGCCACGTCCGACAGCGACGATCCCGCCTGCGGCTCCGACAGGCACATCGTGCCGAACCAGCGCCCGGAGAACTCGTTCATCGCGAACACGTCGCGCTGCCTCGGCGTGCCGTGCGCCATCAGCAGGTTGGCGTTGCCGTTGGTCAGCATCGCGTAGCCGCCCATGGCGACGCTGGCCTTGCTGAAGAAGCAGTTGGCGGCCATCTCGACGACGCACGGCAACTGCATGCCGCCGTACGCGTGGTCCTGCGCCGCGGCCAGCATGCCGGAGCCGACATAGGCGGCCAGCGCCTCGTGCGTCGCCCGGGGCAGGTGCACGCGCTCGCCGTCGAAGCGCGGCTCCTCGGTGTCGGTCAGCCGGTTGAACGGCGCGAACTTGTCGCGGGCGATCTTCTCGCAGGTGTCGAACACCGCGTCGAAGGTCTCGCGCGAGTGATCCGAGAAGCGCTCGCGACGGCCGAGGTCTTGCACCTTCAGCCAGTCGTAGAGCAGGAATTCCAGCGTCTGGCGCATGCGGACCTCGGCGGGCTTCAGAGAACTTCGAAGACCCCGGCGGCACCCATGCCGCCGCCGATGCACATCGTCACGCAGACGCGCTTGGCGCCGCGGCGCTTGCCTTCGATCAGCGCATGGCCGGTCAGGCGCTGGCCCGACACGCCGTACGGGTGGCCGATCGCGATCGCGCCGCCGTTGACGTTGAGCCGGTCCATCGGGATGCCCAGCTTGTCCGCGCAATACAGCACCTGCACCGCGAAGGCCTCGTTGAGTTCCCACAGGTCGATGTCGGATACCTTCAGGCCCAGGCGCGACAGCACCTTGGGCCCCGCGAAGACCGGGCCGATGCCCATCTCGTCGGGCTCGCAGCCGGCCACGGCGAAGCCCAGGAAGCGGCCCAGCGGCTTCAGGCCCTTCTTCTCCGCGTAGGACTCGCTGACGATCGCGCAGGCGCCGGCGCCGTCGCTGAACTGGCTGGCATTGCCGGCGGAGATCACGCCGCCCGGAATCGCCGTGCGGATGTCCTTGATGCCCTCGTAGGTGGTGCCCACGCGCAGGCCCTCGTCGACGCCGACGGTGACTTCCTTCGTCATCATGCCGCGCACCTTGTCGGCCACGCCCGCGGTGACGGTGATGGGCACGATCTCGGCGTTGAACAGGCCCTCGGCCTGGGCCGCGCAAGCCTTCTGCTGGCTGCCGGCGCCGTAGTGGTCCATGCGTTCGCGCGGGATCTTGTAGCGCTGCGCCACGTTCTCGGCCGTCTGCAGCATCGACCAGTAGACCTCCGGCTTGTGCGCCGTCAGCCAGCTCTCGTGCAGCATGTGGCGGTTGGCCTCGTTCTGCACGCAGGAGATGCTTTCCACGCCGCCGGCCACGAACACGTCGGCCTCGCCCGCGATGATGCGCTGCGCCGCCGTCGCGATGGTCTGCAGGCCGCTGGAGCAGAACCGGTTGACGGTCTGCCCGGCCACCGTCACCGGCAGGCCGGCGCGCAGCGCGATCTGGCGCGCGATGTTGCCGCCGGTCGCGCCCTCGGGCGTCGCGCAGCCCATCAGCACGTCCTCGACCTCGCCGCCCTCGATGCCGGCGCGCTCCAGCGCCGCGCGCACCACATGCCCGCCCAGCGTCGCGCCGTGCGTCATGTTGAAGGAGCCCTTCCAGCTCTTGGCCAGCGGCGTGCGGGCCGTCGAAACGATCAATGCCTTGCTCATGTCTTGCTCCTGCGTGCTTTATTCGTTGAAGCTCTTGTCCTGATCGGCCAGGCGCGCGAGCAGCGGCGCCGGCTCCCAGAACTTGCCGTCGTCATGCGGATTCTTGGCGAAGCGCTTCATCGCCTGCACCACGTTGTACAGACCGACCGTGTCGGCATAGCACATCGGGCCGCCGCGCCACAGCGGAAAGCCGTAGCCGGTCAGGTAGACCATGTCGATGTCGGAGGCGCGCAGCGCGATGCCCTCCTCCAGGATCTTGGCGCCCTCGTTGACCAGGGCGAAGACCAGGCGCTGGACGATCTCCTCGTCGCTGATCTTGCGCGGCGCGATGCCCAGCGCGGCGCGGTGCATCTCGATCATCTCGACGACCGTCTTGGACGGGATCGCGTCGCGCTTGCCGGCCTGGTAGTCGTACCAGCCCGCGCCGGTCTTCTGGCCGAAGCGGCCCATCTCGCACAGCAGGTCCGCGGTCTTGGAGTAGCGCAGGTCCGGCTTCTCCAGGTAGCGCCGCTTGCGGATGTACCAGCCGACGTCGTTGCCGGCCAGGTCGCCCATGCGGAACGGCCCCATCGCGAAACCGAAACGCTCGGCCGCCTTGTCCACCTGCTGCGGGGTGCAGCCCTCCTCCAGCAGGAAGCCGGCCTGGCGGCTGTACTGCTCGATCATGCGGTTGCCGATGAAGCCGTCGCACACGCCCGAGACCACGCAGGTCTTGCGGATCTTCTTGCCCAGCGCCATCACCGTGGCCAGCACGTCCTTGGCGGTGGCGGCGCCGCGCACCACCTCCAGCAGCTTCATCACGTTGGCGGGGCTGAAGAAGTGCGTGCCGATCACGTCCTGCGGACGCTTGGTGAAGCTCGCGATCTTGTCCACGTCCAGCGTCGAGGTGTTGGAGGCCAGGATCGCGCCGGGCTTCATGACCTCGTCGAGTTGCTTGAAGACCTGCTCCTTGACGCCGATGTCCTCGAAGACCGCCTCGATGACGAGGTCCGCGTCGCCGATGTCGGCGTAGTTCAGCGTCGAGTGCAGCAGGCTCATGCGCTGCACGTACTTGTCTTCCTTGAGCTTGCCCTTCTTGACCTGCGCCTCGTAGTTCTTGCGGATCGTGGCCAGGCCGCGGTCCAGCGCCTCCTGCTTCATCTCGAGGATGACCACCGGGATGCCGGCGTTCAGGAAGTTCATCGCGATGCCGCCGCCCATCGTGCCGGCGCCGATGATGGCGACCTTCTCGATCTTGCGCAGCGGCGTGTCCTCGGGCACGTCGGGGATCTTGGACGCGGCGCGCTCGGCGAAGAAGGCATGGCGCAGCGCCTTCGATTCGGGCGTCAGCATCAGCAGGCCGAAGGCCTCGCGCTCCGCGCGCATGCCGTCCTCGAATTTCATCGTGACGGCGTTGGCGACGGTCTCCACGCATTGCAGCGGCGCGGGGAAGTTCTTGCTCAGCGCCCCCACGGTGTTGCGCGCGAACTGGAAGAAGGCCTGCGCTTCCGGATGCTGCGCCTTGAGGTCGCGCACGCGCGGCAGCGGGCGCTTGTCGGCGATCTCCAGCGCGTAGCTCACGGCGCCGTCGAGCAGGTCGCCATCGATGACCTTCTGGAACAGCACCTGCCCCGGCACCTGCGCCAGCAGCTCGCTGTTGACGGGCTCGCCGCTGACGATCATGTTCAGCGCCGGCTCGACACCCAGCGCGCGCGGCAGCCGCTGCGTGCCGCCGGCGCCGGGCAGCAGGCCCAGCTTCACTTCCGGCAGCGCGATCTTGGCGCCGGGCGCGGTGACGCGGTAGTGGCAGCCCAGCGCCAGCTCCAGCCCGCCGCCCATCGCGACGCTGTGGATCGCGGCGACGACCGGCTTGGCGCAGGACTCGACGCGGTTGATCAGCGAGCCCAGGTTGGGCTCCGCCAGCGCCTTGGGCGAGCCGAACTCGCGGATGTCCGCGCCGCCCGAGAAGGCCCGTCCGGCGCCGGTGATGACGATGGCCTTGATGGCGGCGTCGTTCTCGGCCTGCTCGACGCCTTCGGCGACGGCCTTGCGCGTGGCGTGGCCCAGGCCGTTGACCGGCGGATTGTTGAGCGTGATCACCGCGACCTGGCCGCGGACTTCGTAGCTGGCACCCATGCTTGTTCCTTCCAGTACTGGTGAGAAGTCTCGCCGCCGGAGCTGTCTCCCCTGATGGGTGCCGGCAACGAAAAGAACGATCGTTCGATTCTAGGCAGCGCCGAGCCGCGCCGCTTGTCTCTGCTGTGACAGGGCGTCACCGGGGAAGTCCCGGGAGGAGGCGCGACCGGCGCGCGAGGTCCAAGGGTAGGCGGTCGACGGCACGTGGCGCGGCCGTCGCCAACGCTCAGAACGGCTTGTCGATCTGTGTCGGCGCGAAGCCGTTGTGGCCGGATTCCGGCTCCTGGAACTGGGTGCGGGCGAAGCCGCCTTCGTTGTCCACGTCCTCGCGCGGGGCGGCGGCCTTCGCGCGCACGATGGGCGCGGCGGGCGCCGCGGGCAGGATCGAGTCGGGGCCGTCCAGCGATTCGGCCGGGCTGCCCGTGTGCGCGGCCTTACGGCGCATGCGCTCGGCGATCAGCCGCAGTTCGCCGAGTTCGAGCTGCATGCGCTCGATCTGGCGGCGGGCCTGGGTGGTTTGCTCGTTGAGCAACTGACGCGCGGCTTCGAGCCGATCGATCAGCCGACGCGCGCGCTTCATGCGCGGCCACCACCAGCTGCTGGCGCCCACGCCCCCCACCGCCAGTCCCGCCAACGCGCCAGCGACGACCATCCAAGGCTGCACCGAATTCATGGGGGCTCCTTGTTCCTTGCCTTACGGCCAATGTAGTGCGGCGCCCGCCGGTTGTGGCGCCCGCAGGCACCCGGATCAAGGGACGCGAATCAGGGGGGAGGCGATGTCGGGTGCCGACCCGTCCGCTACTGACCCCGCTTCCTTGGTCATTCGCCCATGCTCATGAACAACCTCGCCGCGCTCTACGTCGACCGCAACATCCGCAGCTTGATGGACGATGGAAGCACACCCGCCAGCCTGCCGCTTCTTGCGGGACATCCGACCACCGGCAGTCGCTTCGAGCTGCAGAGACGCCATCCGGCCAACGACAACATCCAGCGCCTGGCCTGGACCCTGGAGCAGCTGAAGGAGGACGCCGCAAGCGTGTGGGACCTTCGCGAGTTTTCCCCGAACACGTTGGCGCAGTTGCCTGTCGAGGCGCTGCTCGAACTCTCGGGCAGGATCGACCATCTGCTGTTGCCCGAGCAATGCGCCGGCGCCGACGTTCATCGCTGGCTGCACTACGTGGGCGGCCTCCATCGGCTCAGCGTCAGCCACCCCCGGCTCGAACCGTCCGCCCGCATCGACGTGAGCCTCGGACGCTCGCTGAAGGAATTCCAGACCGATCCGGTGACGGCCCTGCGCTGCCACCTCCCCCGGGGCATCAAGCTCGTGCCCGCTCGCGAGGCGACAACGACAACAGCGATAGAGCTCCCGGCCGAGCCCAAGGCGCCGTGGTTCGCTCGCGCGCTGGGTGCGCTGCGCAAGCCGCGCGCCGCCCCGCCGGACACCGACCCGGGTCAACACCTGCCGCGCAACTGGCTGGGATTGTCCGGCGAGCTCAGCCGGTGCCTGATCGTCCCTTCCGTGGCCGCCGTTCCCAGACTCCTGATCGATACCCGCAACAAGGCGTGTCGTTTGCTCGACGCGTTTCCTCGTCCCTTGATCCTGCCCAGCGAGGAACCCCTGCTGAGCGACGCGAAGCGCATCCTCGCGCGCGCTCCGCGGCGAGGCCGCATCGCGATTTCCCAGGCCGAGGCGACCCTGTTGTACCGCGCGATACAGCTGGTCCGCGCGACGTTCGCGGCGCCGGGGTGCTCCGGGCCGGTGGAGCGATCGGCGCAGCAATGCCAGGGGCTGAGCGCGCTGATGGCCTGGGTCCGCGAGGCGGTCGATCCAGCGCAGCGCCGCCAGCGCGAAGCCGCCGCGCGCGCCTGCCGCGCGTCATCGGTCGAACCCGCGCCTCATCCTTCGATCCTGCAATTCGAGGAGCCTGCGCCCCACCCACATCTGTCCGCCATCGAACTGCCGCCCGCGTCCATCCTCCGCGCGCTGTGGCCGGAGCGCAGCCTGTGGCTCAGGCTGCGTACCACCACCGGTCAGATCCGCAACGTCGCCGACTTCCGGAGCGCCCTGCAAGCGTTCGACGGCATCACGCTGGAGCCGGGTCTGTGGCATGGCGGGCTGCCGGAAGTCTTCGACGCCGCCGCGCTGCACGGCCTCGATCTGGGCAACGTGATGACGCCCATCGACTGGCCGGCGCTGTGGGCATCGGTGGCGAGGCAGCCGGGGTTGCGCTGGATCGAGCCCCCTCACGGACAGACGCCCCTGGACGTGCCACCGGGCTGGGAATGGGACGACGTCAACAGGCGCTGCCACAGCCCCGCCGGTCTCGCGGCCATCGCGATCGAAGCGGCTGAGGCGGCCACGGCGGCGGCGGCTGCAGCAGCCGAAGCGGAGGAAGCGCGCGCGCGGGGCGCGGCACTCAACCAGGCGGCGCCGCGCGGTGACATTCAGGTGATCTCCGACTTCGTCGATGCCACCGACAAGCTGATCGAACGGCTGCATGACAGCGGCAAGCATCGTCAGCACACGGGGCGTCACAAGACCATCTTGAAGGCATTGCAGCATTGCCTGCGGAGCGGCCATGCGCCCGCCCTGGCCGAAGCGGCCGCGCTGATCCGGCAGGCCCCGGGCCACTGCGAGGACGCGAACCTGATGCGCCTGGACAACCTCGATGCGTGGTTGAAGGCAGGCCGGTTGGGATCTCTGAATCAAGCTGCGGAGTTGCTGCTGCGTCAGGGGATGCAAACGCGCGCGGCGCAGCATGCCGTCGTCGCGAACCCGCTCTACGTCGAGAGCCAGGAGCTCGCCAGCGGCCTGGCCTGGCTGGTCGACCAATGCCTCGACGACCTGCTGCCGAAGCGCGCCCACGCGACGAGTCAACCGTATTACGGACAGGCGGCGGGCACCAGCCCGCTGATGTCCGCGCCGCGTCGGCAGTGGCGCACGCGCATGGACTCGCAGGTGCAAGCCCGTGATGCGGTGCTGCGCCAGGAGTTGGACGAAGGGCTGCCCACCTTGCGCGAGCTGCTCACGCAGGAAAGCGGCCTGGGTCGCAGGATTCGCGACTTCGTCGAGCGGCAACCGGCTTGCGCCAAACGCGCGCAGAAGATCGAGGCCGAGTTCCAGAAAGCGCATGCCGCCGCCGTCGACGCGGATCCCGACAATCCGCACGCCGGCTGGGACGTCTACCTCGCCAAGGAGGCCGCGCTGATCGACACGGCCATGGACACGCTGCACCCCGCGCTGGATCCGCTGCTGGCGCGCATCCGCAAGGGCCTGTCGAAGCCCTGAGCCCGCGCCGCGGCGGGTCCCGCGGGCCTAGACCTCCAGCCACTCCTTGCGCACGTAGGCGTTCGCCCGCAGGTCGGCGGGCGTGCCCTCGAAGACGATGCGCCCGTGGCCCATCACGTAGCAGCGCTCGGAGATCTCCAGCGCGATGGCCAGCTTCTGCTCGACCAGCAGCACCGACACGCCGCGCCGCTTGAGCTCCTTCAGGTACTCCGCCACCAGCTCGACGATCTTGGGCGCCAGGCCCTCGGTGGGCTCGTCGATCATGATCAGGTCGGGGTCGCCCATCAGGGTGCGGCACAGCGTCAGCATCTGCTGCTCGCCGCCGGACAGCACGCCGGCCTCGGTGTGCTGGCGCTCCTTCAGGCGCGGGAACATCGCGTACATGTCGTCGAAGCCCCAGCGGGCCGGCTGGCCGCGCCGGCCGCCCTTCTCGCCCAACATCAGGTTCTGGTGCACCGTGAGCTTGGGAAAGATGTCCCGGTTCTCCGGCACGTAACCGATGCCCTGATGCGCGATCTCGTAGGCCTTCTGGCCCAGCAGCGCCTTGCCGCCCCAGCTCACCGAGCCGGTGCCGTCCACCTGGCCCATGATGGTCTTCACCGTCGTCGACCGGCCCGAGCCGTTGCGGCCCAGCAGGCTGACGATCTCGCCTGGGCGCACCTCCATGGTCACGCCGTGCAGCACATGGCTCTTGCCGTAGAAGGCGTGAACGTTCTCCAGCTTCAGCGCCCGTGTCCCGGCCGGCGTCGCGCCGGCGGACGCGGCGCGCATCGCGCCCACGTTGGTGTCGTTGATCGCCGTGCTCATGCGTGCGCCCCCGCGGCGTGCGACTCGGCCAGCACCGATCCCAGGTAGGCCTCCTGCACCCGCGCGTTGGCCCGCACCGCCTCGGGCGTGTCGAAGGCGATCACCTCGCCGTAGACCAGCACCGCGATCTTGTCGGCCAGCCCGAAGACCACGCCCATGTCGTGCTCCACCGTCAGCAGCGTGCGGCCCTCCGTGACTTGCCGGATCAGCTGGATGAAGCGACGCGTCTCGCTCTTGCTCATGCCGGCCGTGGGCTCGTCGAGCAGGATCACCTTCGCGCCGCCGGCGATCGTGATGCCGATCTCCAGCGCGCGCGCCTCGGCGTAGGTCAGGTTCATCGCCGGCACGTCGCGCTTCTTGTCGAGATGGATCTGCACCAGCAGTTCCTCGACGCGATCGTTGACGTCGTCCATGCCCGCGAGGAACTTCCAGAACGCGTAGCGGTGGCCCATGGACCACAGCAGCGCGCAGCGGATGTTCTCGAAGACCGACAGCCGCGTGAACAGGTTGGACACCTGGAAGCTGCGCGACAGGCCGCGGCGGTTGATCTGGTACGGCGGCAGCTGGTCGACGCGCTCGCCGAAGAGCCGGATCTCCCCGCTGGTGGGCGCGAAACGGCCGCTGACCAGGTTGAACAGCGTCGACTTGCCGGCGCCGTTCGGGCCGATGATCGCGACGCGCTCGCCGGGCTTCACCGCCAGGTCGGCGCCGCGGATGATCTCGCTCTTGCCGAAGCTCTTGCGGACCGACTTCAACTCCAGCGCATAAGGTCCAGGTCCGCTCACAGCGATTCCCTCCGCTTGATCTCTTTCTCGATCTCTTCCTGCGCCTTGTCCCATTCCGCCTTGAACTGGCGGCGCAGCAGCTCGAACAGCCCCAGCCCGGTGACCAGCACCAGCCCCGCGCCGAACCACGATTCGACGCTCCTGGCGTTGAACGCCAGGCCCAGGTAATGCATCTGCGGCCCGAGCGCCTCGTTGAGCTGCAGGTGATAGAGCATCTCCACCATCGCCGAGCCGCCCACCAGCATCGTCAGCGCCGCGCCGGCCAGGCCCAGGTAGGACGGCCACAGGCGCCCCAGCTTGCCGAAGGCCGCCAGGCGCAGGTTCATCATGATCAGCGAGGCGATGCCGCCCGGCGCGTACATCACCATGAACAGGAACACCAGGCCCAGGTAGAGCAGCCACGCCTTGGTCAGCTCCGACAGCAGCACCAGCGCCACCACCATCAGCACGGCGCCGATGATCGGACCGAAGAAGAAGGTCGCACCGCCCAGGAAGGTGAACAGCAGGTAGGCGCCAGAGCGCGCCGCGCCGACGACCTCGGCGGTGACGATCTCGAAGTTGATCGCCGACAGGCCGCCCGACACGCCCGCGAAGAAGCCCGCGATCAGGAACGCCAGGAAGCGCACCCACTGCGTGTCGTAGCCGATGAACTCGACGCGCTCGGGGTTGTCGCGGACCGCGTTGAGCATGCGGCCCAGCGGCGTGCGCGTGAACGCGAACAGCAGCGCGGTGCAGACGAAGCAATAGACGGCGATCAGGTAATAGACCTGGATCTGCGGGCCAAAGGTGATGCCCATCACCGCCTTGCCGACGACGCGGTTGCTGGAGACGCCGCCCTCCCCGCCGAAGAACTCCGGCAGCATCAGCGACATCGACCAGATCAACTCGCCCAGGCCCAGCGTGATCATCGCGAACGGCGTGCCGGACTTCTTCGTCGAGACATATCCGAACAGCGCCGCGAAGCACAACCCGGCGATGCCGCCGACGATGGGGATCAGGCTGACCGGCAGCGCCAGTTGGCCCCCGCCGACCATGTTGAGCGTGTGGATCGCCAGGTAGGCGCCCAGGCCGCTGTAGACCGCGTGGCCGAAGCTCAGCATGCCGCCCTGCCCCAGCAGCAGGTTGTAGGACAGGCACGCGATGATCGCGATGCCCATCTGCGTCAGCATGGTCTGCGCCAGGCTGCTGGTCCAGAGCAGCGGCGCCACCAGCAGCGCCAGCGCGTAGAAGCCCCACACGATCCAGCGGCCGACGTTGTGCGGCTTGAAGTGATAGGTCTGGCCGCGCGGCACGGCGCGGCGGGACGCTGCCGCGCCGCCGGTGGCGGGCGCAGCGCCCGTGGTCGGATCCGGCGACGCGGGCGTCGGGGAAGGCGTCATCACAGCAGACATCGATCAGCCCTCCCGCGTGCCGAGCAGGCCCTTGGGCCGGAAGATCAGGATCAGCACCATCAGCAGGTAGGGCAGGATGGGCGCGACCTGGGCGAGCGTCAGCTTGAGCAGCGGATAACCGAAGGTGTCGGGGCCGAGCTTGAAGGCCTGCGCCAGCGACACGTCCACCGTCAGCGGCAGCGTCTGCAGCAGGCCGATCAGCAGCGACGCCACGAAGGCGCCGGCCAGCGAGCCCACGCCGCCGACCACCACCACCACGAAGATGATGGAGCCCACGATCACCGCCATCGACGGCTCGGTGACGAAGGTGATGCCGCCGATCACGCCGGCCAGCGCCGCCAGCGCGCAGCCGCTGCCGAAGACCAGCATCAGCACGCGCGGCACGTTGTGGCCCAGGGACTCGACCATCTCCGGATGCGTCAGCGCCGCCTGGATGACCAGGCCGATGCGGGTGCGCGTGAGCAGCAGCCACAGCGCCAGCAGCATGAACAGCGCCACCACCATCATGAAGGCGCGCGTCAGCGGGAACTTGGAACAACTTGCCGCGGCGCACAGCGCGGCGGGCGCGTCGCCCCAGACCATCTGGAGGCTCTGCCCGGGCGCATGCACCAGCGTGAACGCCGCGCCCTGCAACGACGGCGGCGGCGGGAACGGCACCGCCGTGCGGCCCCAGACAAGCTGGACCAGCTCCAGCACCACGTACGACAGGCCGAAGGTGATGAGCAGCTCCGGCACGTGCCCGAACTTGTGGACGCGCCGCAGCGCGCCGCGCTCGAACAGCGCCCCGCAGGCGCCGACGAGCAGCGGGGCCGCGATCAGCGCCGGCCAGAACCCGATCCATCCGGCGATCGTGTACGCGAAGTACGCGCCCAGCATGTAGAAGCTCGCATGCGCGAAGTTCAGCACGCCCATCATGCTGAAGATCAGCGTCAGGCCGGAGCTGAGCATGAACAGCAGCAGCCCGGACGACAAGCCGTTCAGCAGGTTGATCAGTATCTGTTCCAAGACTTCACCCTCACTTCATCCTCTCTGCACGAGCCGGGCCGGCGCGGATCCCGCCGCGGGCGGGCCGAGGTCGGGTCCGGGCGCGGCGCCGCGCGCCCGTACGGCGAGCACCGCAGGCCCGAGATCGGCTCGCGCGGCAGCCCGACGCGTCAACCCGGGCGCTTCATCTGGCAGGACGTGGGCGTGCTCGAAACATACGCGTCATAGGTCTTCACGGGCGCGAAGTTGAAACCCGTGTTCTCCACGTTGTACGGATGCTTGGCGTCGACCTTCTCCCAGCGCGAGATGTACAGCGCCTGCTGCAGCTGGTGGTCGGTCTTGCGCATCTCGACGTCGCCGTTGAAGCTCTTGAACTTGAGCCCTTCCAGCGCCGCGGCGACCTTCACCGGATCGGTGCTCTTGGCCTTGGCCATCGCGGCGCTCAGCGCGGTGTAGATATGGATGACGCTGCCGGTGTAGAAGTCGTCGTTGAACTTGGCCTTGAACTCGTTGGCCCACTGGTCCATCTGGCCGCCCATGTTGTTGTAGTTGTAGGCCGCCTGGTAGACGCGGCCGGCGCCCGCCGCGCCCATGGCCGTCGGCGTGCCGGTGACGCCGGCGTAGTAGGTGTAGAACTTGCCGTTGTAGCCGGCCTCGCTGGCGGCCTTGATCAGCAGCGCCAGGTCCGAGCCCCAGTTGCCGGTGATCACCGTGTCCGCGCCGCTGGCCTTGATCTTGGCCACGTAGGGCGCGAAGTCGCGCACCTGCGCCAGCGGGTGCAGGTCCTCGCCGACGATCTGGACGTCGGGCCGCTTCTTGGCCAGCCCTTCCTTGGCGTACTTGGCGACCTGATGGCCGTGCGCGTAGTTCTGGTTGAGCAGGTAGACCTTCTTGACGTCCGGCTGGTCCTTCAGGAAGGTGGTGATGGCCTCCATCTTCATCGACGTGTCGGCGTCGAAGCGGAAGTGCCAGTAGCTGCACTTGCTGTTGGTCAGGTCGGGGTCCACCGCGGAGTGGTTGAGGTAGACCACCTCCTTGCCGGGATTGCGCTCGTTGTGCTTGTTGACCGCGTCGATGATGGCCAGCGCCGCCCCCGAGCCGTTGCCCTGCGTCACGTAGCGCACGCCCTGGTCGATCGCCGACTTCAGCGCGTTGAGCGATTCCGCCGGGCTCAGCTTGTTGTCGATGGCGATGACCTCGAACTTCACGCCGGCCGGGTTGCTCGCGTTGAACTTCTCGGCGAAGAACTGGAAGGACTTCACCTGGTTCTGGCCCACCGGGGCCATCAGGCCGGACAGCGGATCGATCCAGGCGATCTTCACGGTCTCGCCCTTTTGCGCGTGGGCGCCGGCGGCCGCGAAGAGGGCCAGCGCGGCGACGGCCAGCGGCCGGGCCAGGGGGGTGATCGAACGCGTGCTGTGCTTGCTCATGCTTGTCTCCTGATGTGGTTTTGGTGCAAGGCTGTTCCGAAAGCGACGGACTGCGCGGACTGCTGGGACGGGGATCAGTGAAGGGCGAAGAACTCCTGGAAGCGACCCGACCGGATCGGGCAGCGCCGCGGACCGCGACGCGAGACGACCGACGACGATGGCGCGCGGATGGAACGGGCGGCCGCGGCGACGCGAGGCCGGACCACGCTCAGCAGCCGGGCAGTTGGTGGGACTTGAACTGCTCGCGCAACTTCAGCTTGAGCATCTTGCCGGTGGCGGTGTGCGGGATCTCGTCGACGAAAACGACGTCGTCGGGCACCTGCCACTTGGCGATCTTGCCCTCGTAGAACCCGAGCACGTCCTCGCGCGTCAGCGCGGCGCCGGCCTCGCCGGGCTTGCGCACCACGACCAGCAGCGGGCGCTCGTCCCACTTCGGATGCGGCACCGCGATCACCGCGGCCTCGTGCACGGCGGGGTGGGCCATGGCGATGTTCTCGACGTCGATGGAGCTGATCCATTCGCCGCCGGACTTGATGACGTCCTTGCTGCGGTCGGTGATCTGCATGAAGCCGTCGGCATCGATGGCGGCCACGTCCCCGGTGGGGAACCACAGGCCCGCGTCGCGCCCGTCCGCGCCCGCGACGCGAATCAGCGGCGAGCCGTCATGTCCGAAGTAGCTCTCGATCACCCACGGGCCGCGCACGACCAGGTTGCCGGAGCTCTTGCCGTCCCACGGCAGTTCGCGGCCGGCATCGTCCACGACGGTCATGTCGACGCCGAAGATGGCCTTGCCCTGCTTCTCCAGCAGGCGGCGCTGCTGCTCCTGGGGCAGCTCCAGTTGCCGGCTGCTCAGCCGCGACAGCGTGCCCAGCGGCGACATCTCGGTCATGCCCCAGGCGTGGATCACGTCGACGCCGTAGTCGTCCATCAGCGTGCGCAGCATCGCCGGCGGACAGGCGGAGCCGCCGATCACCGTGCGCTTGAAGGTCGAGAACTTGAGCTGGTTGGCGCCGACGTAGTTCAGCAGGCCCAGCCAGACGGTGGGCACGCCGGCGCTGAAGGTGACCTTCTCGGTCTCGAAGAGCTCGTACAGCGACTTGCCGTCCAGGTGCGGGCCCGGCATCACCAGCTTGCAGCCCACCAGCGCGGTGCTGTACGGCAAGCCCCAGGCGTTGACGTGGAACATCGGCACGACCGGCAGGATCACGTCGCGGCGCGACGCGGCCATCGCGTCCGGCAGCGCCGCGCCGTAGGCGTGCAGCACCGAGCTGCGATGGCTATAGACGGCGCCCTTGGGATGGCCGGTGGTGCCGCTGGTGTAGCAGATGCTCGAGGCGGTGTTCTCGTCGAACTCGGGCCAGACGTAGCGACCGTCCTCGGCCTCGACCAGTTCCTCGTAGCAGCGCAGGTTGGGGATGGCGGTCTGGGCCGGCATGTGGGCGCGGTCCGTCATCAGGATGAAGTGCCGGACCTGGGGTAGCTGCGCGGCGATCTTCTCGACCAGCGGCAGGAAGGTCAGGTCGAAGCACAACGCGCGGTCGTCGGCATCGTTGGCGATCCACGCGATCTGCTCCGGGAACAGGCGCGGATTGATGGTGTGGCAGACCAGGCCGGAGCCCGAGGTGCCGTAGTAGATCTCCAGGTGGCGATAGCCGTTCCAGCCCAGCGTGCCGACGCGCTCGCCGGCCGAGAGCCCCAGCCGCGCGAGCGCCTGGGCCAGCTGGCGGGAGCGCAGCTCCACCGCCGCCCACGTGGTGCGGTGCAGGTCGCCCTCGACCCGCTTGCTCACGATCTCGGTATCCCCGGAATGTCGCGCCGCGTGCTGGATCAACGAGGAGATCAGCAGCGGCATCGACATCATCTGGCCCATCAGTGCCATGCGTGTCTCCTGGATATGGTTCGGCGCCTCGCCGTGCCCGGCACCGCGCGCGGCGGTGATCCGGACCCTCGCGGACCCCTTGTCGGACCAGTCTATCGGCGGGTCCGCGCGCCTTGCGTCACCCTAGTGACGCGGCGGCGCTTCTGGCATAGGGGATTACACGGGCGGTACGGTGTCACGGCAACGCCGGGCCCGGGGGCTTACCCCCACCGAAGCCCTCTTGGCAGCGCGCGCGGCCGGTGTTCAGAATCGGCGCGTCCAGGCCTTTCCCATCGGAAAACCAGAACCATACAGAGACAAGGAGACTTCGATGCGGCTCAACGACCTTCCCCTGGCGCGCAAGCTCAACGGCGCGATCGTGCTGTTGATCCTGGCGATGCTGGTGATCGCGGGCGCCACGCTGGTGCGCAACGACACGATCACGCACGAGGCCACCACGGCGATCAACGACGCGCAGGACCTGATCCGCAAGTCGGTCCAGTGGCAGGGCATGACGCAGACGGCGGTGGCGCGCAGCATGGCCAGCGCCATCAGCTCCGACCCGGTGGTGGGCGAGCTGTTCAAGGACAACATCGCCAACGACGCGCCCGAGGTCGCCAAGCTGCGCGAGGGCATCGCGGCGCAGGCGCGGCGGCCCGAGGACCAGGCCAAGCTCAAGGAGATCGTCGCGCTGGGGCAGACGCTGCTGGCCGCGAGCAAGAAGGCGCGCGAGTCCGGCGCGGCCGGCGACTGGAGCGCCACCAGCCGCATCGTCAAGGACGAATACGCGCCGTCGGTGAAGGTCTACCTGGACGCCATCGGGCAGTTCGTGGCGATGCAGGAGCAGCGCGCCGAGGCCGCCCGGCAGGCCTCGCTGGACGCGCGCTCGGCGCTGCGCTGGCAGGCCGCGCTGGGCGCGCTGGTGATCGCCGCGGTGGGCCTGGTCACCGCCTGGCTGCTGAGCCGCGCGATCGTGACGCCGATGGCGCAGGCGGTGCAGGTGGCCGAGGCCGTCGCGGCCGGCGACCTGCGCTCGGTCATCCAGCACGACAGTCGCGACGAGACCGGGCAATTGCTGTCCGCGCTCAAGCGCATGAACGAGAGCCTCTCCGGCATCGTGGGCCAGGTGCGCCAGAGCAGTGACTCGATCGCCACCGGCACCGGCGAGATCGCCACCGGCAATGCCGACCTGTCGCAGCGCACCGAGCAGCAGGCGGCCAACCTGGAAGAGACGGCGGCGTCGATGGAGCAGCTCACCGCCACGGTGAAGCAGAACGCCGAGACGGCGCGCACGGCGACGCAGCTGGCGCAGTCCGCGTCGACCGTCGCGGTGGAAGGCGGCCAGGCGGTCCAGCAGGTGGTGACGGTGATGCGCCAGATCGACGAGAGCTCGCGCCGCATCACCGACATCATCGGCACCATCGAAGGCATCGCCTTCCAGACCAACATCCTGGCGTTGAACGCCGCGGTCGAGGCCGCCCGCGCCGGCGAACAGGGCCGCGGCTTCGCGGTCGTGGCCAGCGAGGTCCGCGCGCTCGCGCAGCGCAGCGCGGCGGCGGCCAAGGAGATCAAGACGCTGATCGGCGACAGCGGCGCCAAGGTCGAGGCCGGCACGCGACTGGCCGGCAACGCCGGGGACACGATGGGACAGATCGTCGACCGGGTGAAGCAGGTCTCCGACCTCATCGCCGAGATCAGCGCCGCGAGCGTGGAGCAGAGCCAGGGCATCGACCAGGTCGGCGACGCGATCAGCCAGCTCGACCAGGTCACGCAGCAGAACGCGGCGCTGGTCGAGGAGTCCGCGGCGGCGGCGGACAGCCTCAAGCAGCAGGCGGCGCAGTTGAATCAGGCGGTGGCGATCTTCCGGCTTTGATTGATTGATTGATTGATTGATTGATTGTTTGTTCGTTTGCTTGCTTGCTTGCTTGCTTGCTTGCGAAGACCGAGCAAGCCACCGTGAGCCGGCATCCCCCTCGCTCCTAAGTCCCAAAGTCGCTCGGGGGATGCCGGCCCACGGCGGCTACTCGCACCACGCGATTCGACGTATCCACGGCGCTGATCCGGGTCCCGAGGTCGCTCGGTGGGGGCCCACGGCGGCAAGTCACGTCGGGTGATTCGACGATATCCACGAGCGCTGGCAAGCCGCCGGGGATCCCCGCCCCCCGAACGACTTTGGGACTTAGGAGAGAGGGGGGCGGGGATCCCCGGTGGCCTGCTCGGTCGTCGCAAGCATTCGCGGGAGCGGTGGGAGCGGTGGGAGCGGTGGGAGCGGTGAGAGTCGCGCGAACCGCGGGAACCGCAGGAGCCAGGAGATCCTCGGCCACCCACAGGGCCATCCCCCGCTCGCTACACTGCCCGGCATGAACGCGCCCGAGACGACCGCGCCCGCCCTCGACGGTTTCGAGGGCGCCGACGCGGCCCGCTGGACCCACCGCTACGCGAGCCTGGGTCCTGACTTTTTCACCGAGTTGCCCGGCTCCGGGCTCCCCGATCCCCAGTGGGTGGCGACCAGCCCCGACTGCGCCGCGCTGCTCGGCTGGTCCCCGGACTGGTGGACCCGCCCCGGCTCGCTGGAGGTCTTCAGCGGCAACGCGCTGCTGACCGGCATGCGCCCGCTGGCCACCGTCTACAGCGGCCATCAGTTCGGCGTCTGGGCCGGCCAGCTCGGCGACGGCCGCGCGCTGATGCTCGGCGGGCTCGACACCCCGAACGGCCATTTCGAGCTGCAGCTCAAGGGCGCCGGCCTGACGCCCTACTCCCGCCGTGGCGACGGGCGGGCGGTGCTGCGGTCGTCGATCCGGGAGTTCCTGTGCTCCGAGGCGATGGCCGCGCTCGGCATCCCGACGACACGCGCGCTGGCGATCACCGGATCGACACGCCTGAAGGTGCAGCGCGAGACGGTCGAGACCAGCGCCATCGTGACGCGTGTCGCGCCCAGCTTCCTGCGCTTCGGCCACTTCGAGCACTTCGCCCACCATGGCATGCCCGATCAGTTGCGCGTCCTGTTCGACCACTTTGTCCGCCACCACGCGCCCGAATGCGCCGAGGCACCGAATCCCGTCACCGCCGTGCTGGCCCAGGTCGCCGCGCAGACCGCCGAGATGGTGGCGCGCTGGCAGGCCGTCGGCTTCATGCACGGCGTGATGAACACCGACAACATGTCGATGCTGGGCCTGACCATCGACTACGGCCCGTTCGGCTTCATGGACGGCTTCGATCCCGGCCACGTCTGCAATCACTCGGACCACCAGGGCCGGTATGCCTTCGCGCGCCAGCCGCAGGTGGCGTTCTGGAACCTGCATGCGCTCGCCCAGGCGCTGCTGCCGCTGATGCCCAACGTCGACACGGACCAGGACGCCGCGGGCGACGAGTTGATCGCGGCGCTGGACGTGTACCGCGAGCGCTTCGGCACCACGCTGCTCGGTGAGATGCGCGCCAAGCTGGGACTGGGCACGGCGCTGGACGAGGACGGTCCGCTGGTCGACGACTGGCTGCGGCTGCTCGCCCTGCACCACACCGACTACACCATCGCGCATCGCCGGCTGGCCGCCTTCGATCCCGAGCAGCCGCCCGAGGCGCCCACGCACGCGCCGCTGCGCGACCTGTTCGTCGACCGTGACGCCTTCGACGCCTGGGCCCATCGTTACGCCGGGCGCTTGAAGCGCGAGCCGTCGGACGCCTGCGCGACCCGTGCCGCGCGGATGCACGCGGTCAACCCGGCGGTGGTGCTGCGCAACCACCTGGCCGAGACCGCGATCCGTCAGGCCGAGGCTGGCGACTTCAGCGAAGTGCGTCGGCTGCTCGACGTCCTGCGCCGCCCCTTCGACGAACCGGCCCAGGCGTCCGACGCCGGATTCCCGCCCGACTGGGCTCAAACCCTGGAGGTCTCCTGTTCATCATGAGCCGATTCACCGACCCCATCCCCGCCGGCGCCCACGACCCGGAGCGCGACCGCGACACCGAGTACCCCGTCCGCAAGACCGATGCCGAATGGCGCGCGCAGCTCGACGCGACGCAGTACCAGGTGGCGCGCCACGCCGCCACCGAGCGCGCCTTCACCGGCAAGTACTGGGACCATTGGGAGGCCGGCCGCTACAACTGCGTCGGCTGCGGCACGCCGCTGTTCCAGGCCGACACCAAGTTCGACGCCGGCTGCGGCTGGCCGAGTTATTACGAGCCCATCAACGCGGAAGTGGTCGAGCGCGTGGTCGACGCGAGCCACGGCATGGTGCGCATCGAGGTGCGCTGCAACAACTGCGGCACCCATCTCGGCCACGTCTTTCCCGATGGCCCCGAACCGACGGGCGAGCGGTTCTGCATCAATTCCGCCGCGATAGACTTCGAACCCCGGCGCTGAGCGCCCGCCCTCCCCTGGCTCCGGCCCTTCCCCATGAAGTTGTTGCTCGATTTCCTGCCGCTCCTGCTGTTCTTCGTCACCTTCAAGTACGCGGACGGACGGGCGGACTGGGCCGCGGCCTTCGCCACCGAGCATCTGGGCTTCCTGGTGTCCGGCGGCAAGGTCGGCGCGGCCGAGGCCCCGGTGCTGCTGGCCACCGTCGTGACCATGCTGGCGACGATCGCGCAGGTGCTGTACCTGAAGCTGCGCGGACGCAAGATCGACCTGATGCTGTGGATCAGCCTGGCGCTGATCGTCACGCTGGGCGCGGCCACCGTCTACTTCCACAGCGAGACCTTCATCAAGTGGAAGCCGACGCTGCTGTACTGGGCGATCTCCGCCGCGTTCCTGGTCAGCCGCGTGTTCCTGGGCAGGAACCTGCTGCGCAAGGTGCTGGGCGCCGAGCTGCAGTTGCCCGACCCCGCCTGGGCACGGTTGAACTGGGCCTGGTCGGTGTTCTTCGGCGCCCTGGGCGTGGCCAACCTCTACGTCGCGCATGCCTACAGCACCGAGGCCTGGGCCAACTTCAAGGTCTTCGGGGCGACCGGCCTGATGGTGCTGTTCATGCTGGGCCAGGGGCTCTACATGAGCCGCCACATGCCCGAGCAGGACGAGGCGCCGGCCGAGGAGCCCAAGCCATGAGCGCCCCCACCACCGCCCCCAAGGGCAATCCCGCCGCGATGCCGTCGGTCGAGATCGAGGCCCGCTTGCGCGCGGCGCTGGCGCCCGTCTCGCTGAGCCTGCGCGACGACAGCGCCCACCACGCCGGCCACGCGGGGGCCCGCGAGGGGGGGCACTATTACCTCGAAATCGTGAGCTCGCGCTTTGCCGGTTTACCCAGGGTGGCGCGTCATCGGCTCGTATATGATGCCCTCGCCGATCTGATGCAGAAGGGTATACACGCACTGGCCATCGATGCCCGCGCGCCCGACGAACAGCAGACCAAGGTCTAAGTTAGCGCCGTTATCGGCGCTTTGTTTTGGAGCGTACGCGCTCACCCGGGAGTCCCGAAAGGCCCTTTATCCATGAAGAAGTTTGTGCTTGCCGCCACCGTGGCGGTCATCGGTGCCGTGTCCCTGCCGGCCATGGCCCAGAACATCGCGATCGTGAACGGCAAGCCGGTGCCCAAGGCCCGTGCCGAGCTGCTCATCAGCCAGATCGCCAAGGGCGGCCAGCCGCGCAGCCCGGAAATGGAAGCCAAGGTCAAGGATGAGGTCGTCCTGCGCGAGATCTTCCTGCAGGAAGCCGAGAAGCGCGGCCTGAACAAGACCGACGACTACAAGAACCAGATGGAACTGGCCCGCCAGACCATGCTGATCCGCGAGCTCTTCAATGACTACATCAAGAAGAACCCGGTGACCGACGCGGAAGCCAAGGCCGAGTACGACAAGTTCAAGGCGCAAGCCAGCGGCACCGAGTTCCACGCCCGCCACATCCTGGTGGAAAAGGAAGAAGACGCCAAGGCGCTGATCAAGCAACTGAACGGCGGCGCCAAGTTCGAGGACGTCGCGTCCAAGAACTCCAAGGACACCGGCTCCGCCGCCAACGGTGGCGATCTGGGCTGGTCCGCGCCGGACGCCTACGTGCCTGAGTTCAGCGCTGCCCTGGGCAAGCTGAAGGCCGGCGAAATGACGCAGGAGCCGGTGAAGTCGCAATTCGGCTTCCACATCATCAAGCTGGAAGAAACGCGCGACGCGCAGTTCCCGGCCTTCGACGACGTGAAGGCGCAGATCGCCCAGCGCATCCAGCAGCAGAAGGTCGCCCAGTTCCAGGAAGAGCTGCGCACGAAGGCCAAGACCGACTACAAGTTCTCCGCGAACTGATCGTCGACGCCTCGAAGCGGACCTCGCGGTCCGCGTTCCATGCCGGCCCGCGCCGCTGACCTGTCAGCCGCGCGGGCTTGTCTTATCCGGGCACCAGCCCCTTGATCGGTCGCCGCCCCGCGATCCGCCCCGCCCCATGACGGCTTCCCGCCTTGCCCGCCGCCTGCTGCCCTCGCCCGAGACCCTGGAACAGACCAAGGGTCTGAAGTGGCTCGGCCACTACCTGCGCGAGCGGCCCTGGCTGTGGGTGGCGCACCGTCGGCGCGTCGCGCTGGGCGCGGCGCTGGGACTGGCGGTGGGCGTGATCCCGCTACCGACGCAGATGCTGCTGGCCGCGGCGGTCGCGATCCTGTGCCGCGCCAACGTCGCCGCCGCGATCGCGGCCACCTGGCTGACCAACCCGCTGACGCTGGTGCCGATCTGGGGGCTGGCGATCTTCCTGGGCCGGCAGGTGCTGGGCGTGCACGGCCCGATTTCGGCGCCGACGGAGCTCGCGCTCAACTGGAGCGATCCGGCCAGTTGGTGGCCCGCGCTCAGCCAGTGGCTGTCGGAGCTGGGCGCGCCGCTGCTGGTCGGCCTGCCCTGCGCCGGCGTGGTGCTGGGCCTGTCGTTGTACGTGATCGTCTACGTCGGCTGGTGGGCGGTGATCCGCTACGAGCGGCGTCGGCGCCTGCGCGAACGCGCATTGCGGGCCTGACAGGATCCCCCGCCATCCGTCCCCGACGCCCGGTACCGCCCGCGCCGACGGGATACCGCGGCATGCGCCCAGTGGCGCATCGAGGGGCCGCCGAGGGCGCTTTCCTCAGGCCGGCAGATCCGCCATCGTGATGTCCTGCAGATGTCCGGCGGAGATCTTCAGCTGACGATCGCAGCGCGCCGCGATGCTGCTGTCATGCGTGACCATCACCAGCGTCGTCCCGAGCTCGCGATTGAGCTCGAACATCAAGGCCATCACCTGCTCGCCGGTCGCATAGTCGAGGCTGCCGGTCGGCTCGTCGGCCAGCAGCAACGCGGGTTGCTGCACGAAGGCTCGCGCCAGCGCGACGCGCTGCTGCTCGCCGCCCGACAGCACGCGCGGGTAGTGCGACAGGCGCTGCCCCAGCCCCACGCGTTCCAGCATCTGCCTGGCCAGCGACCGGGCCTCGCGCTCGCCGCGCAGCTCCAGCGGCAGCATGACGTTCTCCAGCGCCGTCAGGTGCCCGAGCAACTGAAAGCTCTGGAACACGAAGCCGAGGTGCTCCCCGCGCAGCGCCGCGCGGCCGTCCTCGTCCAGCACGAACATGTCCTGCCCGCGCAGCCGCACGGTGCCTTGCGTGGGCGTGTCCAGGCCCGCGAGGATGGACAGCAGCGTGCTCTTGCCGGAGCCTGACGCGCCGACGATGGCGACGGATTCCTTGCCCTGCAGCTGAAAATTGATGTCATGCAGAATGGTCAGCACGCCGTCGGCGTCCCGCACCGACTTGCTGACATGATCGACTTCGAGGATGTTCTGAGCCATGAACCAACCGCAGATGCGCCGCCGTGAATGGATGTTGCACTGTAGCGCCTGTGTCCTGACCCTGGCCGCGGCCGGGGCGACATCGGCGCCTGTCGCCGCGCAAGGCCGCACCGATGCGGCCGGGGGCGCCGCGCCGCGCCGCATCCTGGTGCTGGGCGACAGCCTGTCGGCCGAGTACGGCCTGGCCCGCGGCAGCGGTTGGGTCGCGTTGCTGGACCAGCGCCTGCGATCGCAGAAGCTGCCCGCCGAGGTGATCAACGCCAGCATCAGCGGCGACACGACCTCGGGTGGCCGCTCCCGCCTGCCCACGCTGCTCAAGCAGCACCGGCCCACCCACCTGATCATCGAGCTGGGCGGCAACGACGCGCTGCGCGGCCTGCCGCTGACGATGACTCGCGACAACCTCAAAGCGATGGTGCAGGCCGGCAAGGACGCCGGCGCGAAGGTGCTGATCATCGGCATGCAGATCCCGCCCAACATGGGCGCGAGCTACGCGCGCGATTTCGAGGGCAGCTTCAGGACCGTCGCGCAGGATGAGAAGGTGGCGCTGCAGCCCTTCCTGCTGGCGGGCATCGCCGACCGCGCCGACATGCGCGACTGGTTCCAGGGCGACGGCATCCACCCGCTCGCCAAAGCCCATCCGCTGATGCTGGACAACGTGTGGAAGGTGCTGCGGCCGATGCTGTGAGCGCGGGTCGGGGCGGCGCGCGGGCGCCTTGCGAGCGCGAAAAAGCTGCGGGCGGCTTCCGCTTAAACCTTCGCCGGTGGGCGCCTTCGTTCCCTAGACTCGCGCGTCCCTGCCTTCCGCCGCGAGTCCTGGACGGCTCGCCTTGTCTCAGCCCACGACCTCTCGATGGCCATTTCCCTTCCCGCGCGTTCCGTGCTGCCCTCGTGGCTGGCGATGGGCCTGCTCGCGGCCGGCGCCGCCGTCGCGGTGGTGATGGGCCATGACGGCCGCCGCGCCGCGCAGGTCGCGATGCTGGTGCTGCCGCTGCTGCTCTGGCTGCGCTGGCCGGTCGCGAGCACCGGCTGGCGCCGTGTCCGCGCGGTCGCGGTCTTCGCGCTGCTCGCGGCGTTCCTGCTCGACGGCGCGGTGCGCGCCTACCTGGTGAAGCTCTATCAGGCCACGCCGGACAGCTCGCTGGTGCTCTCCGCCGCGGCCAACACCACGGCGCGCGAGATCCGCGAGTACCTCAGCTCGCAACTGTCCACGATGGCGCTCGCGATCGGCGTGGCGATCGTGGCGCTGGCGCTCACCGGCGTGGCCATCGCGGCGGCCACGCGCGATCAGGCGCCGCTGTCGCGCCCCGGGCGCATCGCCGTGATCGCGCTGCTGGTGGTCTGCAGCATCGGGTACCTCAGCAAGCCCTGGCGGCGCCACCATCCGCTCACGTTCTGGCCCACCTGGGCCGAGCAGGTCAAGGACCTGCGTCTGGCCTGGTCCGACCAGCAGGGCCAGCGCGACCAGTTGATGCGCAATGCGCGGGCCGCGTCGCCGACGATCGCCGCGGCCGGCCCCGCCACGGTCGTGCTGGTGCTGACCGACAGCGTCAACCGCGACAACATGAGCCTGTACGGCTACGCCCGCCAGACCACGCCGCAGCTCGCGGCGCTGAGCGGCGAGGAGGCCGGCCGGCTGCTGACGCTGCGCCACGCCTGGTCGGTGGAGGCGGCCACCCTCGCCTCGCTGAGCGGCCTGTTCAGCTTCGGCGAGCGTGACGCGGACGACCCGGCCGGCCGCGCGCAGCACCTGCTGGCGCTCGCCCGCACCGCCGGCTACAAGATCTGGTGGATGAGCAATCACGACGATGTCGCCGTCGACCAGCAACACGCGCGGCTCGCCGACGAGGTCGAGATGATCAACCGCCAGCCGGGCCGCTCCACCGCCTCGCTGGATGGTGAGCTGCTCGACTGCCTGGAGGAGGCGCTCGTCGATCCCACGCCGCGCAAGCTGATCGTCGTGCACCTGCTGGGCGCCCATCCGCATTACCGGCTGCGCCGCCCGCCCGGCGACCACCCCTTCGACGACGCGCCCGACGCCGTCGACGCCCGCATGATCCGCGACGGCCACCCCGTCTGGCTGCGCGAGTCGCGCCAGGACTACGACGCGGCGCTGCGCTACCACGACGACGTCGTCGCCCAGACGCTGCGGCTCACGCGCCGCCACGTGCCGGATGCCGGCCAGGGCGCGTGGATGTTCCTGTCCGACCATGGCCAGGAGGTCGGCCATGACATCGTGCACGCCGGCCACAGCCCGGGCACCGCGGCGGGATACCGCATCCCCGCCCTGCTCTGGCGCAACGCGCCGGGCTTCGATGCCTCGCTCGCGTCGCGTCCGTTCCGCGCCGACTGGGCGGGCTGGACGCTGGCGGAGCTGATGCACCTGCGCTGGACGGGCATGGCCGCCGACCGCAACGTGCTCGACCCCACCTACGCGTGGCGCCCACCCACGCTGCCGGCCCGGGTCTCGCGCTTCGACCGATAGCACGTCTTCGAGCGCCTTGGGGCGCCGTCAGGCGTCGTCGGACGGCGGTCCGGCAACCTCCGCGACCTGCCGCCCGCGTCGCTTGCATCACCCGCATCGGTTGCATCGCCCGCATCGGGCATTCCGCTTGCCTCCCCGTCGAAAACGAAGGAGTTCGGCATGGCCGATGACAAGCCGGACCACGCGCCCGAGAACGACGCCGACGACGAGCCGGACCGCGCCTGGCCGGCCGCGGCCGACGGCGTCGCCGACGAGTCCGGCGGCAAGGCCTGGTGGACCCAGCTCGGTCCGGGCCTGATCACCGGCGCCGCCGACGACGATCCGAGCGGCATCGCCACCTACTCCCAGGCCGGCGCGCAGTACGGCTACACCGTCGGCTGGACCATCCTGGTCACCTACCCGCTGATGGTCGGCATCCAGCTCGCCAGCGCGCGCATCGGCCGCATCACGGGCAAGGGGCTGACCGAAACCTTCGCCCGGCTGTGTCCGCGCTGGCTGGTGGTCGGCCTGGTGGCGCTGCTGGTCGTGGCCAACGTCATCAACCTGGGCGCCGATCTCGGCGCGATGGGCGATGCCGTGCACCTGGTCGCGGGTGGCGGCCACCCGGCCGTCTTCGTCGTCGCGATGGCGGTGCTGTCGCTGCTGCTGCAGATCTGGCTGCCGTATGAGCGCTACGTCAAGATCCTCAAGTGGCTGACGCTGTCGCTGCTGGCTTATGTCGGCGTCGGCTTCGCGGCCAAGGCGGACTGGACCGCGGCACTGACAGCGATGGTGTGGCCGGCGGCGCATTGGGATCGCGGCTACGCGACCACCGTCGTCGCCATCCTCGGCACGACCATCAGCCCCTACCTCTTCTTCTGGCAGGCCGACCAGGAGGCCCAGGAGATCAAGCGCATCGCCGCCGACCGCCCGCTGGCCTGCGCGCCCGAGCAAGCCCGGGCGCAGTTCCACCGGCTGCGCGTGGACACCATCGTCGGCATGGGCTTCTCCAACACCATCGCGTTCTTCATGATCGTCGCCACCGCCGCCACGCTGCACGCGCACGGCGTCCACGACATCGAGACCACCGCGCAGGCGGCGCAGGCGCTCAAGCCGATCGCCGGGGACTTCGCCTTCCTCCTCTTCGCCGCCGGCATCGTCGGCACGGGGCTGCTGGCGCTGCCGGTGCTGGCCGGCTCGGCCGCCTACGCGGTCGCGACGCTGATCGGCGTGCGGCGCGGCCTCGATCGGCCGCCGCGCAGCGCCAAGGCGTTCTACGCGATCCTCAGCGGCGCGATGCTGATCGGGTTGGCGCTCAGCCTGTCGGGCTTCAACCCGATCAAGGCGCTGTACTGGTCGGCCGTCGTCAACGCGGTGATCTCGGTGCCGATCATGGTCGCGGTGATGATCGCCGCCTCGCACCCCCGCATCGTCGGCGACCTGCGCCTGCCCGCGTTGTGGCGCTGGCTGGGTTGGCTCGCCACCGCGGCGATGGCCCTGGCCACGATCGCGATGCTGGTGATGCAGGCGATGCCGGCCTGACACCGTCCCGCCGCCGCTTCCGAGCGGCCAGAACAGGCCGGACGAGCGGCCCGTGCCGCCGCGGCCGGGTGGCCGCGTCCGCGCAGCCCCACTTCCTGACGCGAGCCGAGCCCCGGCCGCGTCCTCTCGACCCTCGGGGCGACGCGCCCGCGACGTCCCCGCGCGCCCGCGTGCGATCGGCGTGCCCAGTCGTCGCCATTCGAGGGTTACTCCGGATGTCAGTGCTGACAGTCCGTTCGAGCCGGCTCTCGCCCTACATTCGCGCCAGTCGTCCTCGCCGACGACATTTCACCTGCTTGCCATTCCGGGCAATCGGCGAAGGTCTCCGGACCCCGCCGCCTTGTTCGGTACCGCACACAACATCCACGGTCTGCCGCACCACCGGCAGCGAGTGGGGCGGCCGCCCTGGCTCCACCCGAGCGAGGCGCGGTCATTTCTTCGGGAGTTCATCGAACTATCACGAAAGAAAGAAGCGACATGACACAGGCATTCATCCAACGCCTCCTGCGTGCCAGCCTCCTGGCAGCCGCGGCCACCGCCGCTTGTCAGGCCCTGGCGGCCGACCGCGTCACCCTCGACGACAACACCCCCGTCAACACCCTGCAACGCGCCGCGAGCGCGTCCCAGAACGCGGCCTCCGCGCTGGGGCTGGCCGCCAGCGACCTGCAGGCCGTGCGCAGCCAGACCTACCCGAACGGCAAGGTCGTCACGCGCCATCAGCAATACCACCTCGGCGTGCCCATCTGGGGCGAAGGCGTCGTGGAGCACCGCGACACCACCGCGGGCACCGCGCGCTTCTCCGGCACCATGCTGACCAACATCCAGCAGGACCTGGCCACCGCGCAACCGGGCGTGACCTCGCAGGGCGCGCTGGTCATCGCGCGCAGCGCCGTCAACGCGGTGCTGACCGAGAACGAGCAGGTCAAGCTCTACATCCGGCTCAACGCGCGCAACCAGGCCCAGCTGTTCTACCTGGTGTCCTTCGTGCGCGAGGACACCAAGGCGCCGAGCCGTCCGCACTTCATGATCGACGCCACCACCGGCGCGGTGCTGGAACGCTGGGAGGGCCTGGCCCACCGCGACGCCACCGGCCCCGGCGGCAACACCAAGACGGGCCGCTACGAGTACGGCACCAACTACCCCGCCCTGCAGGTCACCGACACCTGCCAGATGAACAGCGGCAACGTCATCACCGTCAACCTGAACGGCGGCACCAGCGGCAGCACGCCGTTCCAGTTCACCTGCCCGCGCAACGAGTTCAAGCAGATCAACGGCGCCTACTCGCCGCTGAACGACGCGCACTTCTTCGGCAACGTGATCTTCAACATGTACCGCGACTGGTTCAACATCCGGCCGATCACGGGGACGCTCTACATGAAGGTGCACTACGGCACCAACTACGAGAACGCGTTCTGGGACGGCACGGCGATGAGCTTCGGCGACGGCGGCAGCCGCTTCTTCCCGCTGGTGTCGCTGGACGTGTCGGCGCACGAGGTGAGCCACGGCTTCACCGAGCAGAACTCCGGGCTGGTGTACTCGGGGCAGTCGGGCGGCATGAACGAGGCCTTCTCCGACATGGCCGGCGAGGCCGCCGAGTACTACCGCAACGGCGGCAGCAACGACTGGCTGGTCGGCGCGCAGATCTTCAAGGCCACCGGCGCGCTGCGCTACTTCGACGATCCGACGCGCGACGGCAGCTCCATCGGCCACGCCTCCAACTATCGCAGCGGCATGGACGTGCACTACTCCAGCGGCGTCTACAACCGCGCGTTCTACCTGCTGGCGACCAAGGCCGGCTGGAACACGCGCAAGGCGTTCGAGGTGATGGTCGACGCCAACCGCCTGTACTGGACCGCCAGCAGCACCTTCAATCAGGGCGCCTGCGGCGTGGAGAAGGCGGCGGGCGACCGCGGCTACACGGTGGCCGACGTCACCGCGGCCTTCGCGACGGTGGGCGTGAGCTGCAGCGGCACCACCCCGCCGCCGACCGCCACCCCGCTGACCAGCGGCGTGCCCGTGACCGGTATCGCGCTGACGCGTGGCAGCACCAAGCTGTACAGCATCAACGTGCCCGCCGGTCGCAGCAGCGTGACGTTCCGGCTGTCCGGCGGCAGCGGTGACGGCGACATCTACGTCAAGCGCGGCTCCGCGCCGACCACGACGAGCTACGACCGCAAGTCCGACGGCTCGACCAACGCCGAGACCATCACGATCTCGGCGCCGACGGCGGGTACCTACTACCTGCTGCTGAGCGCCTACGCCACGGTGAGCGGCGCCTCGCTGGTCGCCACCTACTGATCCCCGACCGATCGCGCTCCGGCGCGCCGCCCTCGACGGCGGCGCGCCGGCTCCGCCATTCCTGGAGACAACACCCATGCGTCAATTCCTCGCTCTCACCGCCCTGTGCCTGGGCATGGCCGTGCTCACGCCGGCCGCCCACGCGGGCGACAAGGTCTGGATCAGCCTCGGCGACGCCGCGCTGACCGAGCTGCAGAAACACCGCCCCGCCGCGCGCGCCGTGGCCAGCGTGCAGGCCGACGCGGCGCAGGACGCGTCCGCGCTGTCCGTCACCGCCACGCGCGAAGGCATCCACCTCGTGGAGGTCGACGAGGACGCGCTGGCCTCGCTTAGCCACTCCATCCACGAGGCGCTGCGCCGCTGCGGCGGCTACATGTACCACCCGACCAAGGAGGCCGGCCTGGCCTCGCTGCGCCGCCACAGCACGCCGCTCGCCGCGCAGCGGCTGGCCGCCGCGGCGGTGGCCACGCGTCCGAGCTACGTGATCGACCAGCAGGCGGTGGTGACGCCGCTGCTGGCGCAGATGCAGGCCAGCAACATCGGCCAGACCATCGTCGACCTGTCGGGCTACACCAACCGCTACTACACCAGCAGCAGCGGCGTGAACGCCTCCAACTGGCTGCGCCAGCGCTGGGCCACGCTGGCGGGCGCGCGCACCGACATCACGGTGGCGCAGTTCACCCACGCGGGCTGGGCGCAGAAGTCCGTCATCGCCACCATCCAGGGCACCGACAACGGCACCGAGGTGATCGTGATGGGCGCGCACCTGGACTCGATCAACCAGTCCGGCGGCTCCGCCGAGACCATGCGCGCGCCGGGCGCGGACGACGACGCCTCCGGCGTGGCCAGCCTGACCGAGGTGCTGCGCGCGTTCGTCACGGCCAACTACAAGCCGCGCCGCACCATCAAGCTGATGGCCTACGCCGCCGAGGAAGTGGGCCTGCGCGGCTCGCAGGAGATCGCCAGCAGCTTCGCCGCCGCGGGCACCAACGTGGTCGGCGTGCTGCAGCTGGACATGACCAACTACAAGGGTGCGGCCAATGACATCTACATCTTCAGCGACTACACCGACAGCGCGCAGAACCAGTTCCTCACCGCCCTGATCCAGACCTACCTGCCGACACTGCGCGTGGGCACGGACCGCTGCGGGTACGGCTGCTCGGACCACGCCTCGTGGAACGCGCAGGGCTACTTCGCCAGCATGCCCTTCGAGTCCAGCTTCAGCGCCGACAACCCGTACATCCACACGGCCAACGACACCTACGCCAACATGGGCAGCCAGGCCGACCACGCGCTCAAGTTCGCGCGCCTGGCGGCGGCCTACGCGGTGGAACTGGGCAGCGACGGCCCCGGCACGGGACCCGGCCCGGTGGACCGCACGGAGAACTTCAGCGGCAGCCTCACGCGCGGGCAGAGCAAGAGCTTCGGTCCGTTCAAGGTCGCGGCCGGCGGCAGCCTCGCGGCCAGCACCACGGGCACCGGCGACATCGACCTCTACGCCCGCCGCGGCGCCGTGCCCACCACCACCACGTACACCTGCAAGTCGGACGGCGCCACCTCCACCGAAGGCTGCACCGTCGCGATGACGGCCAACGGCGACGTGTACGTGCTGGTGTCCGCCTACTCGGCGGGGAGCTATCAGCTGAAGGTGGTGTACCGCCCGCAATGACACCGTCGAGGGGGTGAACGATCCGGCTCGCCGCGCTCGCGGCGGGCCGGCGCGCCATGACATCCGACCCTGCCCCGGCGGACAAAAGTCGGATGGCGGAGCGCGCGCGCCGATGCCAGGATCCGTGCGTCGCCACAGGCGGCAAGCTCGCGGCGCCCGCGCGATCCACCGTCGGATCGCGCGGGCCCGGTCACCCCTCGGATTCGGATGCGGAAGGATTGCTGGCTATGTTCACGAACATGCGTGTCGCCGTGAAGCTCGCCCTGGGATATGGCGTGGTGCTGCTGCTGATGGTGGGCATCCTGCTGCTGGGCATCACCAACATGATGCGCATGAACGAAGCCTCGGAGCGCATCCTCCATGAGCGTTATCCCAAGACCGTGATCGTGAACGACGCGATCGCCAGGACGCTCGACAACGGTCGATCGACACGCAACCTGCTGCTGGTGGACACGCCGGACGTCGTGGCGCGCAACGTAACCCTCATCCAGGAGAACCGGGCCAGGATCCGCCAGTTGCTGGCCGACCTGGACCCGCAAGTGCACGCGCCCAAGGGCCGCGAGCTGATGACGGCCATCCTCCGCCATCGCGACGCCCTGGAGCCCAAGTATGAGGAACTGATGACGCTGGCCCAGGCCGACCGGGCGCGGGCGATCGAGTTCCAGATGAACAGCTTCGCCACGACGAACACGGCGTTCGCCAAGGCGCTGCGCGACATGGCCGACTACCAGGGCGGGAAGATGGAGGAAGAAGGCGACGCGATCGAGGCGGCGAATCTGTCCGCGCGCAATCAGATGCTGGGCGTGGGCCTCGTGGCGATGCTGGCCGCGCTGGCCCTGGCGGGCGCGACCATCCGCGGCCTGTCGCGGCAGCTCGGCGGCGAGCCCGCCGAGGCGGTGCAGGTGGCCAACGCCATCGCCGAAGGCGACCTCAACGCGCGCTTCCAGGTCCGCAGCGGCGATACCACCAGCGTCATCGCCGCCATGCGACGCATGAACGACAACCTGGCGCAGATCGTGGGCCAGGTGCGCAACAGCAGCGACAGCATCGCCACCGGGTCCGAGCAGATCGCCACCGGCAATGCCGACCTGAGCCAGCGCACCGAGGAACAGGCCAGCAACCTGCAGCAGACGGCGGCGTCGATGGAGCAGCTGTCGAGCACCGTCAAGGTCAACGCCGAGACCACCCTGCAGGCCAACCAGCTGGCGGCGCAGGCCTCCGCCGCGGCCGCCAAGGGCGGCGAGGCCGTGGGCACCGTGGTGGCGACGATGCAGGACATCGCCACGTCATCGCGGCGGATCGCCGACATCATCGGCGTGATCGACGCCATCGCCTTCCAGACCAACATCCTGGCACTGAACGCGGCCGTCGAGGCGGCGCGTGCCGGCGAGCAGGGCCGCGGCTTCGCCGTCGTGGCCGGCGAGGTGCGCAACCTGGCCGGGCGTGCGGCCGAGGCGGCGCGGGAGATCAAGTCGCTGATCGGCGCCAGCGTCGACAAGGTGGAGGTCGGCGCCCGGCAGGTCCACGACGCCGGCGCGTCGATGACGGAGATCGTCGCGCAGGTCGCGCGCGTGACGCAGTTGATCGGCGAGATCTCCCACGCCACGACCGAGCAGGCGTCGGGCATCGGCCAGGTGGGCGATGCCGTGATGCAGCTCGACCAGGTGACGCAGCAGAACGCGGCCCTGGTCGAGGAAAGCGCCGCCGCCGCCGAGAGCCTGAAGCACCAGGCCGCGCGGCTGGCGCAGGCGGTGAGCGTCTTCAAGATCGGGCAGCTCGCGCAGTGATCGCCCCCCTTCATCCGAATCCGAATCCGAATCCGAGGAACCGCCGATGAGCGTCGTCGTGAATGAATACCCCGCGCCGGAACTGGCCGCCGAGTTGATCGAGATCCCCTCGATCACCGCCAGACCGCCGACCATGCCCGAGGAGTTCCTCAGCTTCCGCCTGGGCGCGGAGGAGTACGGCATCGACATCCTGCACGTGCAGGAGATCCGCAGCTACGAGCCCCCCACCCGCATCGCCAACGCACCGCCCTTCATCAAGGGCGTGGTCAACCTGCGCGGCACCATCGTGCCCATCGTCGACCTGCGGCTGAAGCTGGGCTGCGCGTCGGCCGAGTACACGGACTTCACCGTGGTCATCGTGCTCAACGTCCGCTCGCGGATGATCGGCGCGGTGGTGGACGCGGTGTCGGACGTGCTCGCGCTGGGGCCGGAGGACATCAAGCCGGCACCGCGGATGAACGCGTCGGTGGACCCGGGCTACATCCTGGGCGTGGGCTGCGTGACGAGCGGCGATGTCGACCGCATGCTCATCCTGACCGACATCGAGGCGCTGATGAGCAGCGCCGAGATGGGGTTGATGGGCGCCGCCCGCGGTTGACGGCGGCCGGGAAGGTCCTGCGACGGTCCTCAGGCCTTCGGGCGGCCCCGGCGCCAGAGCGAGACCGTCAAGTACGCGAAAGCCGCGAGCGCCGCCGCCGTGAAACCGCCGGCTACGGCCGATGGCCCGTGCGCTTCGGGATCCACCGTCCCAGCATCGCCGCCGCCGCCAGCGCCATCACGCCGGCCGCCGCGATGCCTCCCGCGAGCGACACCCCGGCCACCAGCACCGACAGCAGCGCCGGCCCGCACGAGCCGCCGACGTCCGACAGAAAGCGCCACACGCCCAGGAAGTAGGCGCGACCGTGGCGCGGCGCGTGGTCGGCGCCCAGCGTCATGATCAAGCCCGAGCCGATCCCGTTGCCGAAGCCGACCGCCGTCGCGGCCAGCAACAGCGACACGAAGCCGGTGGTGAACGGCATCCACAACATCGCCGCGCCGATGACGAGCATCGACGGCACGGCGACCCAGCGGCGGCCCTTCAGGTCCATGACCCGTCCGGCCGGATAGAACATCAGCATCTCGATGCCGCCGGCAATGCCGTAGATCAGCGACGCCAACGCCGGCGCGAGCGCCAGATGGTCCGCCCACAGCGGGATCGCGGCCTGGCGGGAGGCGCGCACGGCGCTCACCAGCAGGATGCCCAGGCCGAGGGTAAGGAACACGCGCCGATGGTCCGCCAGGATCGATCCCAGCGAGACCGGCGCCGGCGCGGCCTGCCCGCCGGCCAACGGCGGGCTGACCAGGTCGGGCAGCCGCGCGCCTACCGCCGCCGCGCACAGCACCCCGGCGATGCCGACCGCGAACGCGGCCGAGATCCCGAACGCATGCACCGCCGCCGCCGACAGGAACGGCCCGATGAACATGCCGATGCGCATCACGCCGCCCAGCGTCGACAGCGCGCGGGCGCGGTAGACGACGGGCACGGCCTCCGTCAGATAACTCTGCCGCGCCAGGTTGTAGACCGCCTGCGACATGCCCACCATGAAGCAGCCCGCGGCGAAGGGAAACAGGCCCTGCGTGAAGACGCACAGCGCCATGCCCAGGGCGCTCCACAGGCCCGCGACGACGATGGCCCAGCGCTCGCCCCAGCGCATCGTGATGAACGACGCCGGGATGTTGTTGAGCAGCGAGCCCAGGCCGATCAGCGTGACGATGAAGGCCGCCATCGACACCGAGGCGCCGAGGTCGCGCGCCATCAGCGGCACGATCGGCAGGATGGCGCCCTCCCCCAGCCCGAAGAGCAGCGACGGACCGAAAGCGGGGACGGCGATCCTGCGCAGCGAGAACTCGGCGGCGGTGCTGGGCTCGTCGGAGGTGGGGAGCGTGGACGACATGGGTCTGGGCGGCCGGACAAGGGACGGCGTGGCGGATGGCGGACGACGCGCGGAACAGGGAGTCTCGTTCAAACCGGCCGGTCGGCGCGCCGCGGTGCCCGGCATGTCGGCGCCTATCGCCCGGTAGACTGGTCCGATGACCTCATCCGCATCGCCCGCCGCTCCGCTCCACGACGCCTGGACCCTGCGCATCGACGACGTCTGGCGTCGCGCGCCCGGCCTGGCCGGCGAGCAACTGATCGCCGAGATCGACGCGCTCGCGGCCGAGCGCCCATCCACCGACGCACGCGCCCTCTTCGAGCGTGCCTGCGCCCGCGACACCGCGGGCCGCGAGGCGGAGGCCGAAGGCTTCTACCGGGCGGCGCTCGAAAGCGGCGGCCTGGACCCCTACCGCCGCACGCGCGCGGTGATCCAGCTCGGCAGCACGCTGCGTTGGCTGGACCGCCTCGACGAGAGCGAGGCGATGCTGATCGGCGAGCTCACCCACCACCTGCAGCCCGGCAACGACCGCCCCTTGCACGACGAGGCCCGCGCGATCCTGGCGCTGACCTATGCGGCGCAGGGCCGCGGCAACGAAGCGGCGGGGCTGGCCCTCGCGGCCCTGGCGCCCCGGCTATCGCGCTACAACCGCTCGATGCTGGCCTGCGCGAAGCAACTGACCGGCGAGGTCTGGGACGGCGGCCCGGCGCCCACGACCGCCGCCGCCCCGGTGACCTTGACGGAGGGCGATCTCATCCTCCGTCCCTATCGCCCCGCCGACCTGGCCGAGTTCGTCACGGCCGTGCGCGAGTCCCATGCCTCGATCGGGCGCTGGATGAAGTGGGCGCATGCGGGGTTCTCGGAGGCCGACGGGGCCGCGTGGTTCGACGCTTGCGCGCGCGGATGGGAAGCCCGCACGGCCTTCGAGTTCGGCATCTTCGACCGTGAAAGTGGCGCCTTCGTCGGCGGTGGCGGGCTCAACAGCCTGCATGCGGCGCATCCGTTCTGCAATCTCGGCTACTGGGTGCGCGACTCGCGTCACCGCCAGGGCGCCGCGTCCGCCGCGGTGCGGGCGCTGAGCCGACACGCGTTCGAGGTGCTGAAGATGGCGCGCGTGGAGATCGTCGTCGCGGAAGGCAACGAGCCCAGCCTGGCCGTCGCCCGGCGATGCGGCGCGCAGCACGAGGGGCTGCTGAGGAATCGCATCCTCGGCGTGGACGGCCAGCCGTGGGATGCGCATATGTTTTCGCTGGTGGCGCCGGCGACGCGTTGAACGTGGGGCGGGAGCGCTCACCCCGGAAACCGCCCGCCCATCTCCCGCATCAACCCTGCCGCCGCCACCGTGAGTCCACGCGCGACCGCGCCGTCCCAATCCGCATTGAAGGCCCCCGACGGCCCGATCGCCGTCAGCGCAAGCACCATGGCGGCGTCGCTGTCGAAGACCGGCGCGGCGAAGGCGCTGACGCCCTCGACGATGCCGTCGACCGAGCGATGCAGCGCCCGGCCGCGGATCTCGGCCAGCGTGCGCGAGAACTCCGCCCATGACGGCACCGTCTGCGGTCGGTCATGGCGGCCGACGCGCGCCAGGTCCAGCGGGCCCTTCTGCCGCGCATCGGCGAGCATGGCCTTGATCTCCGCCGCCGGCCGGTAGGCCGCGAACAGCGGACCGGAGGCCGTGTCCGACAGCGACACCACCGTGCCGTGCCGCATCGTCACGTGCACCGCCGCCGGCGACGCCGCCGTGCGGACGATGGTCGCGCCGTTCGAGCCCCAGACCGCGATGGCCACCGTGTGGCCGATCTCCTGCGCCAGGTCCTCCAGCCGCGCCGTCGCCAGCCGGATCGGATCCAGCTGCTGCATGCCGATCAGGCCCATCTCCATCGCCAGCGGACCCAGGCCGTAATAGCCGGTCGCCGGATCCTGGCTCATCAGCCCCAGCTTGCAGAAGCTGACCAGGTAGGGATGCGCCTTGGCCGGGCTCATGTCCGCGGCCTGCGATAGCGTCTTCAGCGCCATCGGCTGGCCCCGCGCCGCAGCGGCCTTCAGCAGACGCCCCCCCACCTCGATGCTCTGGATGCCGCGGCGATCCTCGCGATCGTCCCGGTCTTCTCGGTCGGCGGCAGTGTCTTCGGTGCTCATGCTTGTGTCGGTGGAGGGCCCGGCGCAGTATCCGTCGCATTCCGCGAACCGCCCCCGCAAAGCCCGCACCATCGACGAATGAATTCGATAATGTTGAATGGATTCCACGTCGGCGCTATATTCGCACCGCATTCGCGAGCAACGAACGCGTTCCGTTTTGTCTAACGACCTTCCCACAGGTCCGCAGGAAAGAGCCGCCGCCATGACCCAGACCCGCCCGTCGACCACCAGGACATTCGCCAGCCACGCCGACGTCGAGGAGAAAAAGGTCTCCTTCGTCAAGCTCAGCGACAACGCCTACGCCTACACCGCCGAGGGCGACCCCAACACCGGGATCATCATCGGCGACGACGCGGTGATGGTCATCGACACGCAGGCCACGCCGGTGATGGCGCAGGACGTCATCCGCCACATCCGCGCCGTCACCGACAAGCCCATCAAGTACGTCGTGCTGAGCCACTACCACGCGGTGCGCGTGCTGGGCGCGTCGGGCTACGCGCCCGAGCACATCATCGCCAGCCGCGATACCTACGACCTGATCGTCGAGCGCGGCGAGCAGGACAAGGCCAGCGAGATCGGCCGCTTCCCGCGCCTGTTCCGCAACGTCGAGTCGGTGCCGCCCGGCCTGACCTGGCCCACCCTCACCTTCAGCGGCACGATGAGCCTCTGGCTCGGCCAGCTGGAAGTGCAGCTGATTCAGCTCGGACGCGGTCACACCAAGGGCGACACGGTCGTGTGGTTGCCTCAGCAGAAGATCCTGTTCTCCGGCGACCTGGTGGAGTTCGACGCCACGCCCTATGCCGGCGACGCCTACTTTCGCGACTGGCCGCAGACGCTCGACAACATCGCCGCGCTGGAGCCGGTCGCCCTGGTGCCGGGCCGCGGCGCGGCGCTGACGACGCCCGACCGCGTCGCCCAGGGCCTGGCCGGCACGCGTGCGTTCATCGCCGACCTGCACGCGTCGGTGACGGCGGGTGTCGCCGCCGGCAAGGACCTGACCGCCGTGTACCGCGAGACCCACGCGGCGATGAAGCAGAAGTACGGCCACTGGGTCATCTTCGACCACTGCATGCCCTTCGACGTGACCCGCTGCTACGACGAGGTCACCGCGCACCCCGATCCCCGCATCTGGACCGCCGAGCGCGATCTGGAGATGTGGAAATCGCTGGAAGGCTGAGGCCCCGGCTCGACCGCCATCAGCGCCGCCATGAACACTGGCATGAGCACCGGCATCCACGCCCCGACCGGGACCGCGAGCCAACCCGTGATCGGCGCCGCACGCGCCGCCCGGATCGACTCCGCGGCCGATGCATCGACCGACACCGCTGGCGACACGACGCCGGATGGCGCCATCGACTACCAGCAGGTCGTCTACCCGTATCGACGCAGCGTCGATCAGGATGGCCCCTTTCCGGCGCGCCATCCCGTCGTCGTGGTCGGCGCGGGGCCGGTGGGGCTGACGGCGGCGATCGACCTCGCGCTGCAAGGCGTGCCGGTCGTGCTGCTGAACAACGACGGCCGCCTGTCCGTCGGCTCGCGCGCGCTGTGCTTCGCGAAACGGACGCTGGAGATCTTCGACCGCCTGGGCTGCGGCCAGCGCATCGTCGACAAGGGCGTGTCCTGGGGCGTCGGCCGCGTGTTCTTCCGTGACGAGCAGGTCTATCAATTCGATCTGCTCGCCGAAGCCGGCCACCAGCGTCCGGCCTTCGTGAACCTGCAGCAGTACTACGTCGAGGGCTTCCTGGTCGAGCGCGCGCTCGGGCTGCCACTGATCGATCTGCGCTGGCATCACGGCGTCGTCGGGGTCGAGCAGCGCGAGGACCACGTCGAACTGCGGGTGGAGACGCCCGAGGGCCCTTACACGCTGCATGCGGCCCATGTCGTCGCCTGCGACGGCTCGCGCTCCACGGTGCGCCGCGCCATCGGACAGGAGAGCCACGGCCGCACCTTCAAGGACCGCTTCCTGATCGCCGACGTGCGCATGAACGCGCCCTTCCCCGCCGAGCGCTGGTTCTGGTTCGACCCGCCCTTCCACCCCGGCCAGAGCGTGCTGCTGCATCGCCAGCCGGACGGCGTGTGGCGCATTGATTTCCAGCTCGGCTGGGACGCGGATCCGGAGCTCGAGAAGCGCCCCGAACGCATCCTGCCGCGCGTGCGCACGCTCATGCATCAAGCGTCGATCGCCGCCGGCGGCGACGGCGTCGTGCCCGACATCGAGCTGGTGTGGGCCAGCGTCTACACCTTCTCCTGCATGCGCATGGACAGCTTCCGCCACGGCCGCGTGCTCTTCGCCGGCGACGCGGCGCATGGCGTGTCACCGTTCGGCGCGCGTGGCGCCAACTCGGGCGTGCAGGACGCGGAGAACCTGGCCTGGAAGCTGGCCGCCGTCGTGCAGGGGCGAGCGCCGCAGGCGCTGCTCGACAGCTACGCGCGGGAACGCGAGTTCGCGGCCGACGAGAACCTGCGCCACTCCAGCCGCTCCACCGACTTCATCACGCCCAAGAGCGAGATCAGCCGCGTCTTCCGCGACGCGACGCTGACGCTGGCCAAGGACTTCGCCTTCGCGCGGCGGCTGGTCAACAGCGGACGGCTGTCGGTGCCGGCGGTGCTGACGGCGTCGTCGTTGAATGCCGATGACCAGGGAAACGTCGGAGATGTCCGACCTGGACAAGAGGTCCCGCATGCCGACGGCGCGGCGAGCCCCAGGCACGCCAACGACGCCGCGGCCTTCGACGGCGCGATGCGCCCCGGCGCGCCGGCGGTGGACGCGCCGATTCGCCGCGACGGCCACGAGGGATGGCTGCTGCGGCTCACCCGGCCGGGACGCTTCACCGCGATCGTCTTCGAGGATGACGAGGCCGGGGCCGGGACTGCCGCCGCCGCACTGAGCGCGGTCGCCCAGGGTTTCGAAGGGCTGGAGGATCCGGTCGTGATCACGATCGCCGAGGCCGCCGATGTCGACGGCCTGATCCGCGCCCGTTACGACGGCCGCCCCGGCACCGTGGTGCTGCTGCGCCCCGATCAACACGTCTGCGCGCGCTGGCGCGATCCGACGCCGGCGTCGATCTGCGCGGCGGTGCGGCGCGCGCTGGCGCACGCATGAGGAGGCACGCCGCATGCCGCTGATCACCACACCGAATCTCGAAGCCGGCGACGACTTCTATGCCGCGTTGCTGGAGGCGCATCAAGCGCTGACACCGGCGGCCAGCATGGCCTTCAACGCCCGCCTGATCCTGTTGATGGCCAATCACATCGGGCGGCAGGACGTGCTGGCGGAGGCCCTGGCCGCCGCGGCAATGGCCGACGCCGCACCAGATTCCGCACCAGATTCCGAATCCCCGAGAGGACCCGCATGAACGCTCCAGAAACCATCACCCCGACCGCCGCGTCGACCGCCGCCTTGCCCCCCGGTTCCGACCGGCCCGCGTTGCGTTATCAAAGCGGTTTCGGCAACCAGTTCGAGACCGAGGCCGTGCCCGGTGCGTTGCCCAAGGGTCGCAACAGCCCGCAACGCGCGCCGCTGGATCTCTATCCGGAACTGCTGTCGGGCAGCGCCTTCACCGCGCCGCGCGTGGAGAACCGCCGCACCTGGTTGTATCGCCGGCAACCGTCGGTGGTGACCGGCGCCTTCCACGCCTACGAGCAGCCGTTCTGGACCAGCGGCGCGGCCGGCGGCGTCGCGGCGCCGCCCGATCCGCTGCGCTGGCATCCGTTCCCCATGCCCGGCGAGGCGGCGGCCGGCGCGTCGGCGCAAGGCGTCGACTTCGTCGACAGCATCAAGACCCTCGTCAGCAACGGCGATCCCGACGCGCAGACCGGCATGGCCGCGCTGATCTATGCCTTCAACCGGCCGATGACCGGACGCGCGCTGATGAACGCCGACGGCGAGATGCTGATCGTCCCGCAGCAAGGCGGCCTGCGCCTGGTGACCGAGATGGGCCTGCTCGACGTCGTGCCCGGCGAGATCGCGTTGATCCCGCGCGGCGTCACCTTCCGCGTCGACGCGCACGACGGCGCCGCGCGCGGCTACATCTGCGAGAACTACGGGGCGGCCTTCCGCCTGCCGGAGCTGGGCCCGATCGGCTCCAACGGCCTGGCCAACCCGCGCGACTTCCTAGCGCCGGTGGCCGCGCATGACGCCCACGCCGACGGCCCCTGCGAGGTCATCCGCAAGACCGGCGGCGCGCTGTGGCGCAACCAGCAGTCCGTGACGCCGTTCAACGTCGTTGCCTGGCACGGCAACCTGACGCCGCTGAAGTACGACACGGCGCACTTCATGACGATCGGCTCGATCAGCTTCGACCATCCAGATCCGTCGATCTTCACCGTGCTCACATCGCCCACCGACACGCATGGCACGGCCAACTGCGATTTCGTGATCTTCCCGCCGCGCTGGCTGGTCCAGGAGGACACCTTCCGTCCGCCCTGGTACCACCGCAACGTGATGAGCGAGTTCATGGGCCTCATCCACGGCCAGTACGATGCCAAGCCCGAGGGCTTCCGTCCCGGCGGCGCGAGCCTGCACAACTGCCTGGTCCCGCACGGCCCGGATGCCGATGCCTTCGAGGCCGCGAGCACGCGCGCGCTGACGCCGCAGAAGCTGGACCATACGCTGGCATTCATGTTCGAGAGCCGTTGGCGCTTCCGCCCGTCGGCCTGGGCGCTGCAGGGCGGCTCGCTCGACACGAACTACGCCGCCTGCTGGAGCGGCCTCAAGGACAATTTCAAGGCGACGTGAACGGCACGCCCGCCCTTCCCTTCAACGACCGCGACCGCATCGGATCCCCATGACCGCTTCCCACGACATCGACCACACCCACGACCCCGCGCTGCGCAGTTGGGTGGCTTCCGCCAACACGCCCGACACCGACTTCCCGATCCAGAACCTGCCACTGGGCATGTTCCGCCGCGCCGGCACGACCGGCTCGTTCCGGCCCGCCACGGCGATCGGCGACCAGGTCCTGGACCTGATCGGCGCGGCCGAGCTGGGCGTGCTCTCCGACGCGCTCGGTGCCGTGCTGCGCACCTGCGAGGGCATGGGCCTGAACCCGCTGATGTCCGTCGGTCCCGACTTCCGGCGCCAACTGCGCCATGAGCTGGTCGCCGCGCTGAACGCGGACGCGGGGCCGACCTCGTCCCAGACCCTGGCGCCGGCGCTGACGCCGCTGGCCGACGTCGAATTGACGCTGCCCTGCCGCATCAGCGACTACACCGACTTCTACACCGGCATCCATCACGCCACGACGGTGGGCAAGCTGTTCCGCCCCGACAACCCGCTGCTGCCCAACTACAAGTGGGTGCCGATCGGGTATCACGGCCGTGCGTCGTCGATCGGCGTCAGCGGGCAGACCTTCCGCCGCCCGGTGGGCCAGACCAAGGCCCCCGACGCCGAGACGCCGAGCTTCGGCCCCTGCAAGCGGCTCGACTACGAGCTGGAAGTCGGCGCGCTGGTCGGCACCGGCAACGAAAGCGGCCAGCCGATCGCCATCGGCGACGCGGAGCGCCACCTCTTCGGCCTGGTGCTGCTCAACGACTGGTCCGCGCGGGACATGCAGGCCTGGGAATACCAGCCACTGGGACCCTTCCTGGCGAAGAGCTTCGCCACGACGATCTCGCCCTGGGTGGTGACGATGGAGGCGCTGGCGCCCTTCCGCCGCGCCTTCACGCGGCCGGACGGCGACCCGCGGCCGCTGCCCTACCTCGACAGCCCGGCCAACCGCGAGCAAGGCGCCATCGCGGTGCAACTTGAAGTCCACCTGCAAACCCGGGCGATGCGTGACGCGGGCGAGGCGCCGACGAAGCTCATGTGCTCGGACTTCGCGGAGTCGTACTGGACCGTGGCGCAGATGCTGACGCACCACGCCAGCAACGGCTGCAACATGCAGCCGGGCGACCTCTTCGGATCGGGCACGCAATCGGGACCCACGCCGGAGCAAGGCGGCTCGCTGCTGGAGCTGACCCAAGGCGGCAAGCAGGCCATCACCCTGCCCAACGGCGAGCAACGCACCTTCCTGCAGGACGGTGACAGCGTCGCGCTGGTCGGCCGTTGCGAAGCCCCGGGCCGGCGCTCGATCGGTTTCGGCCCCTGCATCGGCACGGTGGCGCCGGCAGTGACGGGCTGACCCGCAGGTCTTCCCCAGATCAATCCAGCCCCGCCACGCTGGCCCACCCCTCTACCCTCGCCGCCCTGTCCCCCCGAGCTCAAGACCTTCAGCCAGCCAGCGCGTCCCAGTCGGTTTCTGCCTGGTTGAATGACTCGATGAATGGCTCGGTGATGTGAGCGGAGGGAGTCGGGGGGCGGCTGCCGATTTGGCGAGCGTATGAGGAAGCCGTCCCCCGGCTTCCTCCGCTGCGCTCCACCGCGGCGCACGCGGCGCATGCGGCACGAACGTGCCGTCGTGCGCGAAGAAGCCTCAACGCTCCTGCTGCTTGAACCCGTTCTCGCGCGATCCGGGCGGCGGCCCCTTGGGTGGTTCCACGCGTGGGGCTTGAGGGGCTTGGGGCGGTGGGCGGGGAGCTTCGACGCGCGGGGGTTGCGGCATGGGGCGAGGCGCCTCGACGCGCGGCTGTTCAACGCGGGGCTGCTCGACCCTGGGCTGCTCCACGCGGGGCTCGAAGCGGGGTTGTTCCACGCGGGGTTGGGGCTCGAAGCGGGGCCGCTCGACGCGGGGTTGCTCCACGCGCGGCTGCTCGATCCGCGGCTGTTCCACGCGCGGTTGTTCCACACGGGGCTGCTCGTTGCGCAGCGGTTCGACGCGGGGCGGCGGGAGACGCACGGGCTCGTCGCGTCGGACCGGATCGGCGCGCATCCCTTCATTGCCACGATCCCCTCGATCGCCGCGATTGCGATCCCCCTCGCCGCGACCGTCCGGGCCCGGGCGATTGCGCCACGCCTCACGATCGCCTTCACGGCGGTCCTGCGGGCGCTGGGCATCCGGCCCGCGTTGCGGCGTCACCGTGTGATTCGCGGGCACGTTCGGAACGGCATTGCCGTTGTTGCCATTGCCCTGCGGAACGACCGTCGCCGTGTTCGGCTCGGGACGGATGACGCCCCGCGTCGGCCGCGTGCCGCCCTCGTCCGGCCGATCCGGCCGCCCGTCGTGGTTACGGTCGACGAATGGGCGGCCGTCCGGACGACCATCCACCTGACCACCCGGGCGCGGCGGCCACGAGCGTTGCGGCTGCAACGCCGCGGCCGGCAGCGGTGCCGTCACCGGACGCTGCGTGTAGAGCGGCCCATGCTCACGCTCGTTGCGATAGGACGGCGGCGGGCCGCCCGGCCGCACGACCGTCGCGGGATTCGGATCCGGATTGACACGGCGCCAGTAAGCCTGGCTGTAGCGGCCCGGCGGCTGCCAGGCCTCGCGCGGCGCCAGCGGCACCCAGCCGCCATACCGCGGCGGCGGCGGACGGCGTCCACCGACCACGATGCCCACGCTCACGCCCGCGCCGCCGACCCAACCGACCATCGCCGGCGAATACGCGGGGCGGCGCACATACGGTCCCGGCACCCAGCACCAGCGGTCGCGCCAGTAGGCCCAGCGACCGTAATGGAACGGCGCGAAGCCCCAGGGCATGTCGTCCACCCAGGTCCAGCCCCAACGCCCGCTCCAGGCCCATCGCCCGTAGCGATACGGGGCCCAGTCGGCCACGACGACCGCCGGCACCCACACCGCGCCGTAGTCCGGGCTCTGTTCCCAGACACCGTACTGACCGAGATCCTCGGCGCCGGTCATCTCAGGCGACACATAGGCCGCGGCCGTGGGCGGCGGTGACACGGTATCCCGCGCGTCCTCCAGCATCAGGCGCGCGAAACCATCGCGTTCCAGCGGCTGGCGCTCGGTGCGCGGGCCGTTGTCCCACCAGAACTCGGCTTGCTCATTCGTCGCCAGCCAGACCGGCTGCGCGTCCGTCGCGCGCGAATCGAAGCGCAACTTGCCTTGCCACGACTGCGCCTCGCTGCCGCGTCCCAGTTGCGTGACGCGGTACAGGCCCTCCCGCTCGAAACCGAAGCGGCCTTCCAGCGTGCGCAGCGACCACTCGTCGGCGGACTCCTGGTTGCGCAGCCGCAGGCCGACGGCGCCCTTCACGATCTGCACCGAAATGCGGTTGTCCGCGAGCGCGTTGAACTCGATCTCGCTGCGCTGGTCCATCCACAGCGTGGCGGACCCGATGGTGATGGTGGCGCCGCCGCCATCGTCGGCGCGCAGCCGATCGCCCTCGCCCACGGTCTGGTTGCGGCGCACCTCGGTCCATTCGCGCGCATCGGCGTCATAGAGCCAGACAGCGCCGGAGAGCTCGGCGATCCGGCCGGCGCGGGTCGGCGGATCGGCCAGCGCCAGGCCATGGACCATCAACGCCGCCAGCGCGACCAGCGCGGCGATCCACCATCGCAACGACGGCAGCCGCGGCAACGGCCGCGGCAGGGAGTGATTCAGCGCATCAGTCATGGGGAGGACCTTCCAGCGGGATCAGAACTTAACGCCGTCGCGACATCCCGGTGCACGTGTGCTTACAACTTGACGCCGTGTTGCCGGAGCGTCAAGCGCTCGGATCCCGGGCCCGGCCACGTCAATCGTCGGTGTTCGGATCCAGCCCGGGGAACAGGATCTCGGTGAAGCCGAAGCGGCTGAAGTCCTTGATCCGCATGGGATACAGCGTGCCGATCAGATGGTCGCATTCATGCTGGACGACGCGGGCGTGGAAGCCCTCGGCCTCGCGATCGATCGCCTGACCCTGGGCATCGACGCCCTGATAGCGGATCCGGCTGAGCCGCGGCACCACGCCGCGCAGCCCCGGCACCGACAGGCAGCCTTCCCAGCCCTCTTCCGTCGCGTCGGACAGCGGCGTGATGACGGGATTGATCAGCACCGTCATCGGCACCGGCGGCGCGTCCGGATAGCGCTCGTTGCGCTGGAATCCGAACACAACGACCTGCAGGTCGACGCCGATCTGCGGCGCGGCGAGCCCGGCCCCATTGGCGGCCTTCATCGTGTCGAACATGTCTTCGAGCAACGCATTCAGCTCAGGCGTGTCGAGCGCCTGCACCGGTTGCGCGTGGCGCAGCAGGCGGGGGTCGCCCATTTTGAGAATTTCACGAACGGCCATAGCGGGGTCCTTTGCTGCGAAGTCGCGGCGGCTGGGCGCGCGGGTCAAACGCGTGACGCACTGGCGCGGCGTCATCGCGTAACCTGTGGCGCCACATGTCGCGCCGTCCGGGCGCGTCCTGTCGCGCCCTCTGCGGACCATTCTAAGAACCCCAGCACGGAGACACCCTTGGCCCCCTCGACTCCCCTGCCCGCCTCATCGGCACTGCCCGGCTACCTCGAGCCGCTGGACCATGGCGTCTACGCGATCGACACGGCATTCCAGCGCGATCACTTCGACGCCGCCTTCCTGATCGTGGACAGCGGCCGGGCCGCCTTCATCGACACCGGCACCCGCCATGCGCTGCCGCGGCTGCTCGGCGCGCTGGAGGCGCTGGGGCTGCCGCTCGACGCGGTGGACTGGGTCATTCCCACCCACGTCCACCTGGACCATGCCGGCGGTGTCGGCCCGCTGATGGCTGCGCTGCCGGGCGCCATGCTGCTGGTGCATCCACGCGGCCTGCGCCACATGGTCGATCCGTCGGCGCTATGGGCCGGCGCGCTGGCCGTCTACGGCGAGGCCGAGATGCGCCGCTCCTACGGCGAGCTGGTCGGCGTCCCCGAAGCCCGCGCCCAGGCCAGCACCGACGACCAGCGCATCACGCTGGGCTCGCGCACGCTTCGCCTGATCGACACTCCCGGCCACGCGCGTCACCACCACTGCATCTGGGATGAGACCAGCGGCGGCTGGTTCACCGGGGACACCTTCGGCCTGTCGTATCGCGAGTTCGACGACCCGGTGCGAGGCGAATGGATCATGCCCACGAGCACGCCGGTGCAGTTCGAGCCGGATGCCTTGCGCGCCTCGGTACGGCGGATGCTGGAGACGCAGCCGTCGCGCATGTACGTCACGCACTACAGCCGGATCGGACGCGATGCCGCGGATATCGAGCGGCTGGCGGCGCTGCTGCTGGCGCAGGTCGACGAGATGGAAGCGATCGCGCTGCGCCTGAAGGACGCGCCGGACCGGCATGCGGCGCTCAAGCGGGAGCTGCTGGCGCTCTACCAGCGCCGTGCCGTCGAGCACCTCGGCGACCGGCTGCCGCCGACGCGCATCGCCGCGCTGCTGGCGATGGACGTGGAGTTGAATGCGCAGGGGTTGGGGGTGTGGTTGGACAAGAGTCGCCGCCAATGAAAACGGCGGCCGTCGGCCGCCGTCGAATCCCGTCGCCGCGCTTGCAGCGCGGCGAATCCGTGCTCACGCATCCAGATCCAATTCCTGAATCTTGCGCGTGATCGTGTTGCGTCCGATGCCGAGTTTCTGCGCGGCTTCGATGCGACGGCCGCGCGTCAGGTCCAGCGCGGTGAGGATCAGACTGGCCTCGAAGCGGCGCGTCAGCACGTCCCACACGTCAGGCTCGCCGGCGACCAGCAGGCGGCGCGCCTCGCGGGCCATCTCGGCGATCCAGGCGTCCGGCGACGGCGGGAGGGTCACCATCCCCGCCGGCAACGGCGGCGGGGCCGGCATGCTGGTCAGGCCCGTCGCCGACGGCACCACGTCCGTCACCGCCGCCGTCGGATAGCTGCCCGGCGCGGCCAGCAACTCCTGCGGCAGGTCCTTGGCCTCCACCACCAGGCTGGGCGCCATCACGCTCAGCCAGTGGCAGATGTTCTCCAGCTGACGCACGTTGCCCGGAAAGTCGAAATTGATCAGGCGCTGCAAGGCCGCTTCCGACAACCGCTTCGTCTCCACGTCCAGTTCGTTCGCGCTGCGCTGCAGGAAATAACGCGCCAGCAGCGGCACGTCCTCGCGGCGCTCGCGCAGCGGCGGCAGGCGCAGGCGGATCACGTTCAAGCGGTGGAACAAGTCCTCGCGGAAGCGTCCTTCCTTGACCAGCGTCTCCAGGTTCTGGTGGGTCGCCGCGACCACGCGCACGTTCGCGCGCTGCGGGCTGTGACCGCCGACGCGATAGAACTGGCCGTCCGACAGCACGCGCAGCAGGCGCGTCTGCAGGTCCAGCGGCATGTCGCCGATTTCGTCGAGGAACAGCGTGCCGCCTTCGGCCTGCTCGAAGCGCCCGCGCCGCGTGGCCTGCGCGCCGGTGAAGGCACCGCGCTCGTGGCCGAAGAGCTCCGACTCCAGCAGATCCTTGGGGATCGCCGCCGTGTTGATCGCGACGAACGGGCCCTCGGCGCGCGGGCTGTGCTTGTGCAGCGCCCGCGCCACCAGCTCCTTGCCGGAGCCGGACTCGCCGGTGATCAGCACCGTCACGTGGCTCTGGCTCAGCCGGCCGATCGCGCGGAACACGTCCTGCATCGCCGGCGCCTGGCCCAGCATCTCCGGCATCTCGACCTGCTCGGCCTCGATCACCGATTCACGCTGGCTTTCCTCCTGCGCGCGCCGGATCAGCTCCACCGCGCGCGGCAGGTCGAACGGCTTGGGCAGGTACTCGAAGGCGCCGCCCTGGAACGCGCTCACCGCGCTGTCCAGGTCGGAGTAGGCCGTCATGATGATCACCGGTAGCCCGGGCAACTGCTTCTTGACCGCGGTCAGCAGTTCCAGGCCCGACCCGCCCGGCATGCGGATGTCGGAGACCAGCACCTGCGGCGTGTCCTCCTCCAGCGCCGCCAGCACCTCGCGCGTCTGGCTGAAGGTGCGCACCGGCAGGCCTTCGCGTGTCAGCGCCTTCTCCAACACAAAACGGATCGAATGGTCGTCGTCAACAATCCAGATCGACTTCATCTATGGCTCCCCTTTCCCCCGTTGTCGGCTTGTGGCCGCGGCTCAGGGCAAAGGCAGGGTGATTCGAAAATCGGTCCGACCCGGTTGACTGTCACAGTCGATCATCCCCTGGTGCTGTTGGGCGATCGTCTGCGCCAGCGTCAGCCCGAGGCCGGAGCCGCCATCCCTTCCCGATACCAATGGGAAGAAGATGCGGTCCTTGATCTCCTCGGGCACGCCTGGGCCGTTGTCTTCGATATGCAATTCCAATGCCAAGCGCCACCGCTGCTTGCCGATCGTCACCTGGCGCGCGACCCGCGTGCGTAGCGCGATGACCGCGTCGCCCTGCGCGATGCGCTCGTGCAGCGCCTGTGCCGCGTTCTGCGCGATGTTGAGCACCGCCTGGATCAACTGCTCGCGATCGCCACGGAAGTCGGGCAGCGAGATGTCGTAGTCCCGCAGCAGCTTGAGCCCGCGCGGGTACTGCGCCAGCACCAGCGTGCGCACGCGCTCGCAGACCTCGTGGATGTTGACGTCCCCCACCACCTGCGCCCGCCGGTGCGGCGCCAGCAGGCGGTCGACCAGCGATTGCAGCCGGTCGGCCTCGTGGATGATGACGACGGTGTACTCCTCCAGCTCGGCCCACAGGTCCGTCGGCTCCAGCTCCAGCGCCAGCAACTGCGCCGCGCCACGGATGCCGCCGAGCGGGTTCTTGATCTCGTGCGCCAGGTTGCGGGTCAGCTCCTTGGTCGAGCGGACCTGGTCGAGGTTGCGCTCCTCGCGATCCTGGCGGGTCTGCTGAGCGTTCTCGATCAACTCGATGACCAGCCGCTGCGGGTCGTCGGTCTGGCTGACGATCACGTGCACCGGCATCAGGTCGTCATGGGCGCGTGGACCGCGGCGGATCATGGCGTCGAAACGGCTGCTGGAGAACGCGTTGCGGCTGACTTCCTCCAGCGCCTCGACAAGGCGCCCGGTGTCGGTGAACCATTCGAGCAGGTTGCTGCCCTGCACCGCGCGTCGCGGCAGGTTGAACAGCGTCTCGACGGCGGTGTTGGCGAACTCGCAGGTGCCGTCAGGCTTGACCACCGCCACCAGCGTGGCCAGGAGGTCGAAACATTGGTAGTTCGCTTCGAGCGGAGTGGGCTTCATCGTGCTGCAGCGCCTGCGCGCGACCCAGCCGCCATCGCCGCATCCCGATCAGGGCGGCAGCTTGCCGAGCTCGCGCTTGATGGCTTGAACGTCGCTTTCCTGGCGCGCCACGCTGGCCTTGAGCTCGGCGGTGCGGTCCAGGTACTTCTGATAGTTGCGCTCGTCGCCGCGGCGCTCGGGCTGGCCGTTGTTGTACTCCTGCTGGAGCTTGGCCAGGCGGCTCTCGGCCTCGCGCAGTTCCTGCTCCAGCACGCGGCGGCGGTCGTCGTCCCGGACGCGCTGGTCCTTGGGGTCGACACGCAATTCACCTTGCGTCCCCGAGGCGGAGACCACCGGCGCCTTCGGCTTCACCGGCGAGAACACCGTGATCGGCGTGCCCTCGATGCTGCGGCAGCCCTTGTCGGCGGCTTCCTTGGGCGTCATCGCGTCGGTGTACAGCACCGGCGGGCCGGGACAGCGGTACACCACCGCCTGCGCCGACGCCGATCCGGCCGCGACGACCGTCAACAGCGCGACGGCCCATCGGCTCGGCGCACCCCTTGCGCTCATCGCGCCAGGCAACGAACGTCCCACCCATTTGATCCGCAGCGTCATCTGCAATCCCTGCTTCCAACTGACCAGAGTCTGCTGCGATTGTGACCCAAGGCGACAGGCCCGGCCGCGAGGCCGCGAGCGCGCGCTGTTGCCAGGTGTACCGACCGGAAGCGGCGTCGGCGCGATCCGTGACATCGCGCCGATCGGCCACGAAAAAGGACGGCCGGAGCCGTCCCTTGCGTGCCGAGGCGAACTGCGGAACGAGCCGTGCCAAGGGGGCCATGGCGCGCTCCGCGCTCGCGATCACAGCGCGTAGTACATGTCGAATTCGACCGGGTGCGTCGTCATGCGGAAGCGCTGGACTTCCTGCATCTTCAGATCGATGTAGGCATCGATGTAGGAGTCGGTGAACACGCCGCCCTTGGTCAGGAACGCGCGGTCCTTGTCCAGGTACTCCAGCGCCTGGTCCAGGCTGTGGCAGACGGTCGGGATCTTCGCGTCTTCTTCCGGCGGCAGGTGGTACAGGTCCTTCGTGGCGGCTTCGCCCGGATGGATCTTGTTCTCCACGCCGTCCAGGCCCGCCATCAGCAGCGCGGCGAAGGCCAGGTACGGGTTGGCGGAAGGATCCGGGAAACGCGCCTCGATGCGGCGGCCCTTGGGGTTCGCGACATACGGGATGCGGATCGAGGCCGAGCGGTTCTTGGCCGAGTAGGCCAGCTTCACCGGCGCTTCGTAGCCGGGCACCAGGCGCTTGTACGAGTTGGTGCCGGGGTTGGTGATGGCATTCAGCGCGCGGGCATGCTTGATGATGCCGCCGATGTAGTACAGCGCGAAGTCGCTCAGGCCCGCATAGCCGTCACCGGCGAACAGGTTCTTGCCGTCCTTCCAGACCGACTGGTGCACGTGCATGCCGGAGCCGTTGTCGCCCACGATGGGCTTGGGCATGAACGTGGCGGTCTTGCCGTAGGCATGCGCGACGTTCTGGATGATGTACTTCTGCAGCTGCAGCCAGTCGGCGCGCTGGACCAGCGAGCTGAACTTGGTGCCGATTTCCATCTGGCCCGCGGTCGCCACCTCGTGGTGGTGGACTTCGACGGGGATGCCCATCTGTTCCAGGATCAGGCACATCTCCGAGCGCATGTCCTGGCCGCTGTCGACCGGGGGCACCGGGAAGTAGCCGCCCTTGACGGTGGGACGGTAGCCGCTGTTGCCGTGCTCGTATTCCTTGCCGGTGTTCCAGGCCGCCTCTTCCGATTCGATCTTGACGAACGAGCCGGACATGTCGACGTTCCAGCGCACGCTGTCGAAGATGAAGAACTCGGGTTCCGGACCGAAGTAGGCGGTGTCGCCCAGGCCGGAGGACTTCAGGTAGGCCTCGGCGCGGCGAGCCAGCGAGCGCGGGTCGCGCTCGTAGGCCTTGCCGTCGGTCGGATCGATGACGTCGCAGCTCAGGATCAGCGTCGGCTCTTCGAAGAACGGGTCGATGTTGGCCGTGTTCGGGTCCGGCATCAGCAGCATGTCCGAGGCTTCGATGCCCTTCCAGCCGGCGATCGAGGAGCCGTCGAAGGCATGGCCCGACTGGAACTTGTCTTCGTCGAACGCGGACACGGGCACGGTCACGTGCTGTTCTTTGCCGCGCGTGTCGGTGAAGCGGAAGTCAACGAACTTGACCTCGTGCTCCTGGACCAGGTTCATCACGTCGGCGACGGTCTTGGTGGCCATCAATCACTCCTAGGGGGCTGGATGAGAAAGAAAGATTCGGCGGGCCGATGCCCGATTCGGCTTGACGGCTGGAAGGGGTCAGGTCGCCCAGGACCCCGTCCGGATCCGCCACCGGGTTCTCGCCGGCCGCGGACATCAAGCGCGGACTATTTAGCAGTTTGCATGCCAACGGATGGCAGAACGGTGACGGGCAGGCGCCAGACCGGTGCATGACGCGGCGATCCCCGATGCGGCGCGCGCCACGCGAGGGCACGCGACCTCACGCCCGGGAGACCGGCGTCGGACCGGTCACGGCCGCCGTCGCGCAGCGGCTCCGAAGCGGTGCATCATCGCACCAATTCAGTGCCTATGACAGCACCAAATTGGACGACGCCTGAGCGCAGCGCCGCATAGGCGGCCTCCATCGTGGCGGCGTCGCCCTTGACGCCCAGTTCGATGTGGCGACCCCATTGCGGATGGTCGACGCTGGGCAGCGAAAAGACCTTGATGCCGGGGAAGTCCGCCTCCACACGCTCCATCAGCGGCGTCAGCGTCGCCTCCATCGCGCCCTGCACGATCAGCGAGCGCTCGCGCGTGCCGACGGGCTGGTGCAGCGCGGCATGGCGTTCGTCCAGCACCCACTCGATCATCGGATGGGCCATCACCGGGAAGCCGGGCACGAAGTAGACGGTGCCGACCGAGAAGCCGGGGATCTTGTTGTACGGGTTCGGAATGATGGCGGCGCCGGCCGGGAACACGCCCATCTCCATCCGGCGCCGCGTGTCGGGGTGATCGCGTTGCGGCTCGGTGCCCTGCTCCGCCGCCATTTGCTGGACGCGTTGCCAGATGGACTCGGCGGCCTCGGGGTGCAGTTGCAAATCACGGCCGAGCGCGGCGGCGGCGGCCTGCCGCGTGTGGTCGTCCGGCGTGGCGCCGATGCCGCCGCAGCTGAACACCAAGTCGCCGCTGCCGAACGCGGCGGCGAGTTCCACGATCAGTTGCTCGCGATCGTCGCCGAGGTACTTCGCCCAGGACAGCGACAGTCCGCGCGCGCCGAGCAGCTCGATCACCTTCGCCAGGTGCTTGTCCTGGCGCTTACCGGACAGGATCTCGTCGCCGATGATGATGAGGCCGATGTTCATGCGAAGGGGTCCTCGGAAAACTCAGGGGAGCCTCAGGGATTGAGCGGCCTGGGCCGGTCGAGCGCGGGCGGGCCGGGCTCGGGGTCGTCGGCGATCAGCGGCGGGGCGGTCGCGTAGTTGGCCGGCAGCGCATCCATCACCGGATCGGGGGCGCGTTCGGCGTGGGTGTCGGCGCGGCGCATCTCCTGCAGCGCGGCCAGCGCGTAATGCGCGAACCACAACGAGCTGAAGGCGAAGACCAGCGTCGACAGGAACACGAAGACCAGGATGAAGAGCGGCGCGAAGACGAAGGCCAAGGCGCCCAGCGCCCAGATCGCCGCCGGCGCGGCGCCCAGGTAACCGGTCACCAGCCCGAGCGCCAGCAGCGGCAGGCGGTGCTCGGCGAGCAGCCGGCGCCGCTCCGCGCCGGACGCGAAATCGGCGAGCACGTCGAAGGTGAACACGCGATACGACAGCCAGCCCAGCACCAGCGGCGGCACGATCAGCGCGACCGGCGGAATGAGCCAGAACGGCAGCGACAGCACCAGCGCGATCAGCGCGATCAGCGTGTGCCCCAGCCCCCACGACAGGCCGGCGATGAAGCCGGCGCCGTGCTTGCGCTCCAGGCCCGCGAAGCGGCGCTGCGCGACCAGATCGGCCATCGACGGCGTCATCATCGTCGCCACCAGCAACAGGCACAGCACGACCAGCACCGGCGCCGCCATCGCCACCACGATGATGGGCGCGATGACCGTGCGGAAGCCGCTGGCGCCCAGGCTGTCCAGCCACTTCAGCAGGCTGTCCACCAGGCTCCACGATTCCAGTGTCGCGCGGACGGCCGCCACGGCGCCTTCCCAGAAGAAGTAGCCCAGCCCGAACGACAGCACGCCCAGCAGGATCAGCGGCAGCAGCGACCAGCCAATGACCCGCGGATGCAGGCAGTACGCCATCGCGCGCCAGAAGGAGTCCGCGACACGGCTCATCGGCTTGATCATCAGTCGTTCCCTCCGGCCGGCGCGCCACCGGCGATGTTGGTCTTGGATGCGGACGAGGCCGCGGCGCCGCCGCCCGGCGCGGACGCGATCTTGTCACGTCCGGCGAGCCGCTTCAGACCCAGCCACTGCTGCGCCCAGAAGCCGCGGCCATAGTCGCGCCCGCCCTCTTCCGGCAACTGGTCGCGCACGCCGGTCGGGTCCCAGCGGTTCTCGAAACTGGCGGTGCGGAACAGCACGTCCCAGATCGGCAGCATCACCGCGAAGTTGTGGCCACCCAGCGTGCCGCGGCCGAAGCCTTCGTGGCCGATGCCGATCGAATGATGCAGGCGGTGGAAGCGCGGGCTCACGAGCAGACGCTCGCCGATCAGGCCGAAGCTGACCCGCAGGTTCGCGTGCTGCAGGTTCTCCAGCAACTGCGAGATCGCCACCAGCGCGACGAACTGGCCCGGGCCGACGCCGATCAGACGCGCCACCAACACGACGGCGCCGTCGATCAGCAGGTCGTCGAGCAAGTGGTTGCGGCTGTCGCTCCACATCGTCATCTGGCGCTGGCTGTGGTGCAGCGAATGCAGCGCCCACCACCAGTTCCACGAATGCTGCGCGCGATGCAACCAGTACTGCAGCAGATCGAAGACGACGAGGTAGAGCGCGAAGCTGACCCACGCCGTGTCGGTCACGCCGGGCCAGATCGCGTCCAGCTGGAAGGTCGGGATGCCCCACAGCCGCATCTGGCCGACGACCGCGTCGAAGGCCGGCTCCAGCGAGAAGAACGTCGCCAGCCGGAACAGCCCCAGCCGCTGGATCAGCGTGTAGACGATGTCGACGCGGATGGCGTGGCGATCGGTGACCGCCTCGGCCGGCCGCCAGCGCTGCAGCGAGCCGATCACCGCCAGCATCACCACGATCTGGATCATGCCGACCAGCAGCCAGCCGGTCGCGTCGAAGGCGTCCTCCAGCAGGTTGCCGTAGCCGAGCCCGAAGACGATCGGCTGAATGACGCTTTCGAACAGCGCCTGCTGCGCCTGTCCGAACAGATCGGTGAACCAGTCCATCACGAGATCAGGCCTCCATCCTCGATAAGGTCCATGCGTGCGCGCGTCGACGTCAACTTCACTTCCACGTGAACGCCGCCGACATCAACGCGCCTTGCCCGCCTTCAGCGCGAATGCCTCGGCCGGCTTGCGCATCCACGCGACGTAGTCCGGATGATCGCGCAACGGCGCGAAGCACATGCCGCGGGACTTCAAGCCCTGCAGCAGCGGCTCCAGCACCGTCGGCGCCCACGGGTCCTGGCGCGACCAGATGCCCAGGTGCGCCATCAGGATATCGCCCGGCTTGATGCGTCGCAGCGCCTGCTCCAGCAGCGCCTGGTTGGGGAACTTGTCGCTCGGCAGTTCGTCGCCGAGGAAGCCGCCCGCGCTCCAGCCGACATGGCGGAAGCCGCAGGCCTGCGCCGCCGCCAGCAGCGCCGGCGAGGTGCGCCCGGCGGGCGCGCGGAAGATCATCGACATCGGCCGACCGGTCATTTCCAGGAAGCGCTGCGCGGGACGCTTCAGGTCCTCGCAGTACTCGGCCGCGGTCATCACGACGGTCTGGGGCACCTGCTCGCCGGCGGCGCGGCGGAAGCGGAACCTGTTGTCCGGCAGGTCCGCCGACCAGGCGTCGTGGTACCAGGTGTGCGAGCCGAAGTCGTGGCCCTGCTCCGCCAATGACTTCCACCACGGCGCCCACTTGTCGTCGAGCGTCTGGCCGCCGTCCATCGTCGGCTCCTGCGCCAGGAAGAAGGTGGCCTTGGCGTCGAAACGCTTGAGGGTGTCGACGATCAACGGCGCGACGCCCATGTGGCCGGTGTCGAAGGTGAGGTACACGGGCTTGTCGCACGCGGCCGGCGTCGGAGACTGCGCTTGCGGTTGCGCCCCCAGGGTGGCGAAGGACAGGCCGAGCACCAGCGCGGCACCGCGACACAGGACGGACGGGATCTTCACGGGACTGCCTTCGTCTGCGCGCGGGCGGTCACTGGCGCGGCATCTGGTCGAGCGTCCAGACGCCGTGTGGCGACTTGCCGACCTTCACCTGCTGCAGGATCTGCTTGGTCTGCAGGTCCATGATCGTCAGCTTGCGAGCCCAGCGCGACGTGAACATCAGCGTGCGGCCGTCGGGCAGGATCTCCATGTCATCGGGACCGCCGGGCGCCTTCAGCGTGTCGACGACGGTGAAGTCCGCCAGCGAGATCTTGCTGATGGTGTTGGCCGCGCGGTTGCTGACCAGCACATGGCGCTTGTCGCCGAGCGCGCGGAAGGAGTGCGCGCCGTCGCCGGTCTCCAGCTTCTTGACCAGCCGGGGCTGCGCGCCGCTGACGTCATAGACCTCGACGCTGCGCTCGCCGGTCAGCGCGACCAGCAAGTGCTTGTCGTCGGGCGTCAGGTACAGGTCGGCGGGCAGCTTGCCGACGGGGATCTTCCAGCGCGGCGCCATCGTGTTCAGGTCGATCGCGAGCAACTCGCTGCTGTCCTGCAGGCTGGCGTAGACGACGGAGCTCCTGCTGTCGATCGACAGGTGGCTGGGCGTCTTCGGCGCCGAGAAGCGCTTGAACAGCGCCAGCGGCTCTGTCGCGTTCTGCGGCTGCCACTTGTAGATGTCGACGTGGTCCAGCCGGTTGCCGGCCAGCACCAGCCACTTCATGTCGGGCGAGAAGCGCAGGTGGTACGGATCAGGAATGCCGCGCACGGTGCGCTGCACCTCGGCGGTCACCGGATCGAGGAAGGTCAACGAATCGCCCAGCGCGTTCGCCACGACCATCGTCTTGCGGTCGGGCGTCAGGTACAGGTGATGCGGCTCCTTGCCGGTCGGGATGCGCTTGATCTCGCGGAAGCCCTTGGGGTCGATCACGCTGATGTCGGCGTCGAGCGAGTTCAGCACGAAGATCGGGCTGGTGGCGCCGTTGCCGGTCGTCGCCGAGGCGGGCGTGCCGGCGAACGATGCGACGAGACCGAAGGACAGGGCCAGGGCGGCGAACGGCCGCGCAGAACTGAACAGCATGGAGTTCCTCAACAGGGGGATGCGCGACGCGCGTGGCCCCGGTCGAGGACGAGGGCGGCAACGACGCAGCGCGCGCAGCCCTCAAGTGTAGGCGGGTTGACCCTGAGCCCGAGACTGAAGAAGGCCGTCGATGCCCCGGTTCATGCAGGGCCCGGCGCGCCCAGTGCACAAGTCTTGAGGCGGCCTGAACGTCCGCGCCGCACGCCAGACTTGCCGCCAGCATTGCGGCAAGTCTGCGCACGGGGAATCGGACGGGCGACAGGATCGCCCGCCGCGCTCACTCGTCGTCGCCGCCGAGGATGCCGCCGAGCAGGCCACCTGCCGCGAAGCCGCCCAGGATCGAGCCCTCTTCACGCGAGCCGCCACGCTGCGGCGCGGCCGCGAACACGCGCGACGCCAGGCGCGAGAACGGCAGGCTCTGCAGCCAGACCTCGCCAGGGCCGGTCATCTTCGCGAGGAACAGGCCCTCGCCACCGAACAGGGCGGTCTTGATCTTGCCCACGTACTGGATCTCGAAGCTCACGTTCGGCGTGTAGGCCACGACGCAGCCGGTGTCCACCAGCACCGTCTGCCCCGGCTGGAGCGTACGACGAACCACGGTACCCCCCGCATGCACGAAGGCCAGCCCATCACCATCGAGCTTCTGCATGATGAACCCTTCGCCACCGAAGAAGCCAGTCGACAGGCGCTGCTGGATCGCGATCCCCAGCGAGACGCCGCGGGCCGCGCAAAGGAACGCGTCCTTCTGGCAGATCAGCGTACCGCCGAGTTGGCGCAGATCCATGGGGAGGATCTTGCCCGGATAGGGCGCCGCGAAAGCGACCCGCTGTTTGCCATGGGTCTGATTCGTGTAGATCGTGGTGAACAGAGACTCTCCGGTCACCAGCCGCTTGCCGGCGCCCAGCAACTTCCCGAAGAACCCGCCCTGATTGGCGGACCCGTCGCCGAACACCGTGTCCATGCCGATGCCGGCATCCATGAACATCATGCTGCCGGCTTCGCCGATCGCAGCCTCGCCGGGGTCGAGTTCGACCTCGACGAACTGCATCTCGGCGCCCTTGATTTCGTAGTCAACAACATCCATGGCCATGGTGATCACCCTCTGTCACATCTCAAAGAACGGGGCGCGATGTTAACGTTTCGCGGCCTTTCTATACTGCGGTCATGACGCCCATGTCTTCTGACGAAAGCGCAACAATCCTCAAGCCCGGCGACAGCTACGTGCAGTCATTTGCCCGGGGTTTGTCGGTGATCCGGGCCTTCGGCGCGGACGCTCCCCGGCAGACGCTCACCGAAGTCGCCCGCCGCTGCGGGCTCACCCGCGCCGGCGCCCGGCGCATCCTCCTGACCCTGCAGACGCTCGGCTACGTGCGCGCCGAGGGCCGGCTCTTCGAGCTCACGCCGAAGATCCTCGATCTCGGGTTCGCGTACCTCTCCTCGCAGCCGCTGTGGCAATTCGCCGAGCCCCTGGTGCTGCAACTGTCCAGCGACCTGAAGGAGTCCAGCTCCATCGCCGTGCTCGACGGCGCGGACATCGTCTTCGTCGTGCGTGTGCCGGCCCGCAAGGTCATGAGCACGACCATCGGCGTCGGCAGCCGCTTGCCCGCCTGGGCGACGGCCATCGGCCGGGTGCTGCTGGCCTCGCTGCCGGTGGAGGAGCGCGAGGTGCAGGTGGCGCGGACCGATCTGGTCCCGTTCACCGCCCTCACGGTGCGCTCGCACGACGACCTGCGCGCCCAGGTCGAGCAGGCGCGTCGCCAGCACTGGTGCCTGGTGGACCAGGAGCTGGAGGACGGGGTCGTGTCGGTCGCGGTGCCGATCACCGGTCGAGATGGCAAGGTGATCGCCGCGGTCAACCTCAGCACGCATGCTGGCCGCACGCCGCCGCAGTTGCTGCTGGATCAAGGCCTGCCGCGGCTGCAGGAGACGGCTCAGAGCATCTCCCGACTGCTGCAGATCAAGGGCTGATCGACCGCGCCGCGGGCTTGCACGCCGCGTCATTCGAGAAACGAGGCGGGCCGCGTTGAACACAACGCGGCCCGCCTTTCATTCGACCGCGCCCGGGAGGGCGATCGTGTCATTCGTGTCGGTCACGACTTTCGGGAGGGGTGCTGCTTCCCGTACGCCACATACAACTCGTCCGCCCACTTGCGCAGCGCCTGACCGATGGCCACGTACTCGTACTCGTTGAGGTTGGCCAGCGAGGCGCGGGCCGACGGCCGCGAGGCGCCGAAGCCGCGGCCGGGCAACAGCACGATGCCGGTTTCCTCGGCGACGCGGAACAGCAGCTCGCCGGTCGACGATTGCTGAACGGCCCATTCGGCGAACGCGTCGCCGTACAGCTCGCGGGCCAGATCCTCGACGTCCAGCAGGGTGTAGTAGTTGACGGAGTGCTTGTCCTCCTTGACCGTCACGCCCAGCGCGCCATGCAGGGCCGTGTCGCGGCGCCGGATCAGCTTCTTCAGCGCCCCCTTGTAGGCGTCGTGCTCGTCCATCAGCGCGAACAGCGAGAACAGCGTCATCTGCACCTGCTGAGGCAGCGACAGCCCCGCGGTGTGGTTCAGGGCCACTGCCCGGCTGTCGGCGACCATCCGATCGATGAACTTCAGCGCCGAGACGTCGACGGTGACGGATTCATAGCGCCGGTGCAGACGCTGGCGCTGTTCCTCCGGCGCCCGCGCGAGCGCCGCGTCGAAGATGTTCTCCTTGTGCATCGCGATCGCGCCCAGGCGCCATCCCGTGGCACCGAAGTACTTGGAGTAGGAGTACACCAGCAGCGTATTGGCCGGGCAGGTCTGGAAGACGGACTTGAACTCGTCGGCGAAGGTGCCGTACACGTCGTCCGTGATGATCATCAGATCGGGGCGCTCGTTCTTGACCAGGGCGCTGATCCGGGCATGGCTGCGCTCGTCCAGGCAGACCGACGGCGGGTTGCTCGGGTTGATGCAGAAGAACACCTTGACGGCGGGATCCTTGAGCTTGTCCAGCTCGCTGTCCGGATACTGCCAACCGGCCTTGGGATCGGCGTTCATCGGCACGATCTCCAGCGAGAACTGCTCCAGCTGCGGGATCTCGATGTACGGCGTGAAGACCGGCATGCCGATCGCCACCTTGTCGCCGGCCTTCAGCAACCCGTTGCTCTGCAGGCTGTTGAAGATGTAGGCCATCGCGGCCGTGCCGCCCTCCACCGCGAACAGGTCCATCTGGCTGGGCGGGACGGTCGATTGCGTCATCTCGCGGCTCAGGTAGTGGCCCACGATCTGCTCGCTCACGCGGAGCATGCGCCCCGGCACCGGGTAGTTGCAGCCCAGGATGCCGTCGACCATCTCGTGCAGGAAGGCGGTGGCGTTCAGGCCCAGTTGATCGCGGACATAGCTCAGCGTCTTGCCCAGGAAACGCACGCCCTCCTGGTCCTTGTGCTCGGTGACGAAGCGCTCGAAGCGGCCCTCGATGCCCTCGATGCCGGCCAGGCCGCCGATGCCCGGGGTCATGTAGGAGTAGGACAGCTCGGACTCCGCCGCGGCGAACAGGCCCAGCCGGAAGAAGGCCCGGCGCGGCGTCGTCGCCAGGAAGTTCGGATTGCCGCGGCCCGCGTTGAGCATCGCGCGATTGCTCTTGCCGGACGAGGCCAGCTTGATCAGCTCGTCCTTGAGCTCGAACGGGCTCAGCGACGCGAAGTTCTTTCCGTTTGCAGTCATCTCTCTACTCCCTTTGAAACCTCAAGCGAAAGCGATGATCAACGGCCCCAGCAACGTCAGGAAGACGTTCGCGAGGGCATAGGTGATGGCGAAGGGAACGGTCGGCACGTTGTTGCCGGCCTTGTCCAGTACTTCGCCGAACGCGGGATTCGCGCTGCGCGCGCCGCTCAGGGCGCCGGCGAAGACCGCGACGTTGTCGTAGCGCAGCACGTACCGACCGAAGAGCATCGCGATCAGCAGCGGGATCACGGTGACCAGCACGCCCAGCAGGAACAGCTTGATCCCCTGATCCATGATGGTGTGCACCGCCTGCTGGCCGGATTGCAGGCCCACCATCGCGACGAAGCCCGCCAGGCCCAGGTCGCGCATCAGCGTCGACGCGGCGGTGGGCAGGTTGCCCGCGGTATGCCGGCGGCTGCGCCACCACCCGAACAGCAGGCCGCTCAGCAGCGCCCCGCCGCCGCTGCCCAGGGTGATGGGCACCGGCCCCGCGCGCACCACGAGCAAGCCGATCAGCAGGCCCACGGTGATGCCGAAGCCATGGAACACGAAATCGGTCTTGTCGCTGGGAAGGACCACCGGCCCCACCGACTGCGCGGCGCGCTGGATGTCGGCGCTGGCGCCGAACAAGGTCACCATGTCCCCCGGCAGCACCACCGTCTCCGGCCGGATCGGCACCGGCGAGCCCGCGCGCAGCAGCGCCAGCGCGTAGACGCCGTGCCTCACGCCCTCGGACAGGTTGGTGATGATCTCGCCCACCGGGCGATTCAGGTACTGCGGGTTGGCGATGGACACGTCGCGCTTGACCATCACCAGGTCCATGCCTTCGGTGCTGTGGTCCTCCTCGCCGATCACGCCGGCCTGCGCCACGACGGCCCGCCGACGCCCGACGAGCAGGATGCGGTCGCCGACCTCCAGCGCCAACTGTCCCGCGACGCCGATCTCGGCGCCGTCGCGCTGCAGGCGCTCCACGGTCACGGCGCCCACGGGGCCGCTGCTCTCCACACCTTGCACGGTCAGGCCCGCCTGGGTGACGCGGATGACGCGGCCCACAATGTCCGGCAGCGCGTTCGATTCGTCCACCCCGTACAGGCGCACGCCCTTGAGCTGCTCCTGCTCCGCCTGGACCGCGTCCTCGCGGATCTTGCGCCTCGTGAACCACTCCAGCAGATTCACGCAGATGAGGATGGCGCCGAACGATCCGAAGATGTAGGTGACGGCATAACCGATGGCCACGTTGGCCTGCATCGTCTGCACGGCTTCAGGGGACAGGCCGAGCTTCTCGATCGCGGAGCCGGCCGTGCCGATGATGGCGGACTGCGTCATGCCGCCCGCGGCAAGCCCCGCCGCCAGGCCCTTGTCCAGGCCGAACACCCGGGCGATCACCAGCACGGTGAGCAGCCCCGACAGCGCCACCACGACCGCCATGGAGATCTCGCGCAGCGATTGGCGCCCCAGCGAGCGGAAGAACTGCGGACCGCTCTCGAAGCCGACCGCGTAGATGAACAACGCGAACAGCACGGCCTTGATGCCGGAGTCGATGTGGACGCCGACCTGGCTCACGGCCACGGCCGCCAGCAGGGAGCCCGCCACGCCGCCGAGCTGAAAGGAGCCGAACTTGAACTTGCCGATCCAGTAGCCGATGGCCAAGGACAGGAACAGCGCGAGCTCGGGAGACTGGTGAAAAACGGATTGGATGAACGCCAATTTTTTCTCCCTGTTTGCGACCCAGACTAACGCAAGCCCCGTCGTCATCGGCCATATCCCCAGGCGCGCATGGCCCTTCACTCAACACTTGACCCCGTCGGGGCGGCGGGGTTATATACCGGCGCGCGAGACGACCCGGCGCGGACGCGGCCCGCGGCTGGACGAAAAAAAGGCTGCCCGAGGGCAGCCTTTTCGCGGGCGCGAGGCTGAGGATCAGCCCATGTGCAGGCCGCCGTTGCAGCTGAAGTCCGCGCCGGTGGTGAAGCCGGAATGGTCACCCGCCAGCCAGCCCACGATGGAGGCGATCTCCTCGGGCTGGCCGAGGCGTCGCACGGGGATGCCGGCGATGATCTTCTCCAGCACGTCGGGCCGCACGGCCTTGACCATGTCGGTGCCGATGTAGCCCGGGCTGACGGTGTTCACGGTCACGCCCTTGTGCGCCAGTTCCTGCGCCAGCGCCATCGTGAAGCCGTGCATGCCGGCCTTGGCCGCCGAGTAGTTGGTCTGCCCCGCCTGGCCCTTCTCGCCGTTGACCGACGAGATGTTGATCACCCGCCCCCAGCCCTTGTCCACCATGCCCGGCACCACCTGCTTGGTGACGTTGAACATGCTGGTCAGGTTGGTGCTGATGACGGCGTCCCACTCGTCGCGCGTCATCTTCAGGAACATGCGGTCCTTGGTGATGCCGGCGTTGTTGACGAGGACGTCGATCGGGCCGTGCTCGGAGATCGACTTGTCGAACGCGGCCACGGTGGAGTCCCATTCCGCGACGTTGCCGACCGACGCGTAAAAGGTGTAGCCCTGCTCGGACTGTTCGGCCAGCCATTTGGCGTGGTCGCGGCTCGGACCGCAACCGGCGATGACCTTGAAACCTTCCTTGTGGAGGCGCTGGCAGATGGCGGTACCGATGCCGCCCATGCCTCCGGTGACGTATGCAACTTTCTGAGTCATTTTGCTTGCCTCCTGTCGGGCTCCCCGGGTCGCCGCGCCCGCGTCCGGAGAGCCTGGAATGTGACCACCTATCGACGCGATGAAATCCTCAGCGCTCGACGCAGAGCGCCACGCCCATGCCGCCGCCGATGCACAGGCTGGCGATGCCCTTCTTGGCATCGCGCTTGATCATCTCGTGCAGCAGCGTGACCAGGATGCGGGCGCCGGACGCGCCGATCGGATGGCCCAGCGCGATCGCGCCGCCGTTGACGTTGACCTTGTTCAGATCCCAGCCCATCTCCTGATGCACCGCGCAGGCCTGCGCGGCGAAGGCCTCGTTGATCTCGAGCAGGTCCAGATCCTTGGGCTGCCAGCCGGCGCGCGCCAGCGCCTTCCTCGACGCGGGCACCGGGCCCATGCCCATGGTCTTGGGATCGACGCCGGCGCTCGCGTAGGACGCGATGCGCGCCAGCGGCGTCAGGCCCAGCGACCTGGCCTTGGCGTCGGTCATCAGCACCAGGCCGGCGGCGCCGTCGTTCAGGCCGGAGGCGTTGCCCGCGGTCACCGAGCCGGCCTTGTCGAAGGCGGGCTTCAGGCCGGACAGCGCCTCGGCATTGGTCTTGCGGTTGATGAACTCGTCGGCGGAGAAGACGATCGGATCGCCCTTCTTCTGCGGGATCGTGACCGGCACGATCTCGGCGGTGAAGCGGCCCGCGTCCTGCGCGGCGGCGGCCTTCTGCTGGCTGGCCAGCGCCAGCTCGTCCTGCTGCGCGCGGTTGATGTGGTGCTCCTTGGCCACGTTCTCGGCGGTGATGCCCATGTGGTACTGGTTGTACACGTCCCACAGGCCGTCCACGATCATCGTGTCGATCAGCTTCCAGTCGCCCATGCGCTGGCCGTCGCGCGAGCCCGGCAGCACGTGCGGGGACAGGCTCATGCTCTCCTGGCCTCCGGCGATGATGATGTCGGAGTCCCCGTCGCGGATCGCCTGCGCGGCCAGCATGACCGCCTTCAGGCCGGAACCGCAGACCTTGTTGATGGTCATGCCGGGCACGCTGACCGGCAGGCCCGCCTTGATGACGGCCTGGCGCGCCGGGTTCTGGCCGACGCCGGCCGTCAGCACCTGGCCCAGGATGACTTCGTTGATCTGGTCCGCCTGCAGCCCGCTGCGACGCAGCAGCTCCTGGATGACCAGCGCGCCCAGCTCGCTGGCCGGCGTCTTGGACAGCGTGCCTCCGAACTTGCCGATCGGCGTGCGCGCGGCTGCGACGATGACGATGTCTTGCGGTGAACTCATGACTCGCTCCTCTAGGGGTTTCGGTACTGCTGCAACAGCGGGAATGAAATCGGTCTCTGTCTGTCGTGGGCCGGCGTTGGCGGTCGAATGACGCGAGGTCGGTCGAGGGCTTGGCCGGCGCCTCAGGCGCGTTGTTTCACATATCGACCGGGCGCCGGCTCGACGGCCCGGTGCTCGCGGTTGCCCGGCGCGCGCGGAGCCGCCTTCAGCGGACCCGCGTGGCCGGCCAGCCACTGCGACCAGTCGGGCCACCAGCTGCCGGGGTGCTCGGCGGCGGTGGTCAGCCATTGCTGGGAATCGGCCGGCAGCGCGGCGCCCTTCCCGATCCAATGGCTGCGTTTCTTCTTCTCCGGCGGATTGATCACACCGGCGATGTGGCCGGACGCACCCAGCACGAAACGCTTCTTGCCGCTGAACACCTGCGTGCTGCGGTAGGCGGCGTCCCAGGGCACGATGTGGTCCTCGCGCGAGCCGTAGATGTAGACCGGCGCCTTGATCGCGCCCAGGTCCACCGACTCGCCGCAGACGGTCAGGCGGCCGGGGACCTTGAGGTCGTTCTGCAGGTAGGTGTGGCGCAGGTACCAGCAGTACATCGGCCCCGGCAGATGCGTCGCGTCGCCGTTCCAGTACAGCAGGTCGAACGCGGGCGGCGCGTCGCCCTTCAGGTAGTTGCCGACCACATAGTTCCAGACCAGGTCGTTCGGGCGCAGGAAGCTGAAGGTGGTGGCGAGCTCCTGGCCATGCAGCAGGCCGGGGCCGCCGTTGGCCTGCGCGCCGATGGTCACCTCGCGCAGGCGCACCGACGGCTCGTCGACAAACAGGTCCAGCACGCCGTTGCTGCTGAAGTCGATCAGCGTGGTGAGCAGCGTGACGCTCGCGGCCGGATGCTCGCCGCGCGCCGCCAGCACCGCCAGCGCCGTCGACAGGATCGTGCCGCCGACGCAGAAGCCCAGCGTGTTGATCGTGTCGGCCCCGGTGATCTCGCGCGCGACCTCGATGGCCTTGATGGCGGCCTGGCCGATGTAGTCGTCCCAGGTCCAGTGCACGCAGCTCGCGTCGGGGTTGCGCCAGCTCACCACGAAGGTGCGGTGGCCCTGAGCGACCGCGTAGCGGATCAGCGAGTTCTCCGGCTGCAGGTCGAGGATGTAGTACTTGTTGATGCAGGGCGGCACCATCAGCAGCGGTCGCGCATGCACCTTGGCGGTGAGCGGCTTGTACTCGAGCAGCTGGAAGAATTCGTTCTCGAAGACGACGTCGCCCGCGGTCGTCGCGACATTGCGGCCGACCTCGAAGGCGGTCTCGTCGGTCTGCGAGACGTGGCCGCGCTGCGCGTCGGCGATCAGCAACTGCACGCCGCGGGCGATGCTCTCGCCCTGCGTGCTCAGCGCGCGCTGCTGGGCCTCGGGATTCAGCGCCAGGAAATTGCTGGGCGAGGCCGCGTCGATGAATTGCTGGACCGCGAAACGCACGCGCGCCCGCGATTTCTCGTCCCCCTGCACCTGCTCGGCCATCTGCTGCAGCGTGCGCGCGTTCAGCAGGTAGAGCTGCGCGGTGAAATGCGCCAGCCGGTTGTCGTTCCACGACGCATCGGCGAAGCGGCGATCCTTCAACGGCGCGGGCGCCGCATGGGCGCCGTGCTCGTGGGACTCGGCGATCGCGGTGTTCCAGAGCCGGCCCGCCTGCTGCAGGTAATCGGACTGCAACTGCGACCACGCCTCGGGCGCGATCTGCATCGCCTGCAATTGCCGCAGCGCATCGCCGAAGCCCTGCGTCAACCCCGCCGCGGCCTGCCTGGCCTGGTTGGTCAGATGCTCGAAATCATGGAATCCAGAACCGGCGGTGCCGGCGGTGGCGTTGTTCGCGCTCATGTGTCTCCTCGATCGGGCCTGAGCAAGAAGCTTGCCACAACGGATCGAGGGATCCACCGGACAGGCTTCGCATATGCTCAAGCGCTTTGTAGCCCGTTCAGCTTACCCCCGCGTGACGCTCGCGTCTCGATGCTCGGTGGATTTTGGGGCTCTCGCTTACCCGTCCTTGATGCCGCATGTACCTCGTTCCGATCGCATGGATGTATGTCGTGCTGATGATGGCCCTGGCCGAAGCCTTCAGCACGCAGGGCACGGTGCTCGGCGCGATCGTCACGTTCGTGCTGTACGGGCTGCTGCCGCTCTCCATCGTGATGTACCTGATGGGGACGCCTCGCCGCCGCGCGGCCAGGAGGAAGGCCGAAGCCGAGGAAGCCGCCGCGGCCGCCTTGAACGCGGCCCCGGTCGCGGATTCGGGCTCGGGCTCGGGCTCGTCCCCACCTTCAGCGCAACCGGATGACGGCGGCCATGCGCCCGCTGCGCAAGCCGTCGACGCGCTCGTGACGGAACGAAAAGTACCGTGACGGCTCGCTGAGCGTGCACCCGCCGCCGCCGCGAATCTCGACCAATCCCAGCGGCGCCAGTCGCCGCCGAGCCAGGCCGTGGAGGTCGGCCAACCAGCGCGGCTCGCCCGACGCGTTGGGCTGGAAGCGAAACAGCGGCTGGTCGTGATGCAGCGGCGCCACGCCGAAGGCGTCGAGCACGTCCGCGCCGACCTCGAATCGATCAGGCCCGATGCAGGCGCCCATCCAGGCCTGGATGGGGCCGTCGCCGCCGGCTTCCCGCATCGCGGCGACGGTGTTCTCCAGGACGCCCCCGGCCAGCCCGCGCCAGCCCGCATGCGCGGCGCCGACGACACCCGATCCGGCAAACAGCACCGGCAGGCAATCCGCCACCATCACCGCGCAGGCGAGCGCGGGATCGGTGCTGATGCTCGCGTCGGCGGGCTCGGGATCGGCGCCGGGCAGCGCGTGCTCGGGTCGCAGACGCAGCACGGCCGTTCCGTGCACCTGCTTCAGGAACACCGGCACCCCGCCGATGGCCATCGCCACCCGATGCCGGTTCCGCGCCACGTTCGCCGGATCGTCGCCGACCGAGCGGCCAAGGTTCATGCTGGCCAGCCCTGCCAGCGCCGCACCGTCGCCGTCATCGGCGACTGTCCCGCTGACGCCGCCGGCACGGGTGGTCATGAACGCGTCGACCTGGGGGGCGTGCCAATCGGGCCGCAGCCAGTCCAGATGCGGCGTGGCCTGGAAGTCCTCGCTCGACGCCTCACTCCGCATCGGGACAGGCGCTGGGCTGGGTCTGGCTGAAGGCATCGAGCGTCATGCAGTGCTCATGGATACGCATGACGGTCGGCACGTGGTCCAGCCGGCAATCGAAGCGCTGCGCGTTGAAGATCTGCGGCACGAGCACGCAGTCCGCCATCGTCGGCGTGTCGCCGAAGCAGCACAGGCCCGATCGACGCTCCGTCTGCAGGCGTTGCTCGACCACCGCCAGGCCGCTCTCGACCCAGTGCTGGTACCAACGGGTCTTGTTGTCGTCGCTGACACCGAGGTCCTTGACCAGGTAGCGCAACACGCGCAGGTTGTTGAGCGGATGGACCTCGCAGGCGATGTCCTGGGACAGCGCGCGGATGTAGGCGCGGCAGAGGGCATCGCCGGGCAGCAGCGGGGGTTCGGGATGCACCTCGTCGAGGTACTCGATGATGGCCATCGACTGCGTGACCACCGCGTCGCCATCCTTCAACAAGGGCACGAGGCGCGAGGCGGACACGGCGGCGTACGACTCGTTGAACTGCTCGTTCCTGGCGAGATGGACGGACTTGTAGTCGAAGTCCAGGCCCTTGAGCGCCAGCGCGATGCGCACGCGATACGAGGCCGACGAACGGAAATAGTTGTAGAGCTCCATGGCCGACGATGATGCCACGCGAGGCCGCTACACTGCGCCCCATGTTCCAAGCCCGGCGCTATCAACATTGCTCCACCTGCGGCGGCCAGATCGAATACCGCATCCCGGCTGACGACAACCGGGAACGCGCCACCTGCACCGTGTGCGGGGCGATCCACTACGAGAACCCGCTGAACGTCGTCGGCACGCTGCCGATCTACGGCGAGCAGGTGCTGCTGTGCAAGCGCGCGATCGAGCCGCGGCTCGGCAAGTGGACGCTGCCGGCGGGTTTCATGGAGCTCGGCGAGACCATCGCCGAAGGCGCGAAACGCGAAACCGACGAGGAAGCCGGCGCGCAGATCGAGCTGCAGGAGCTGTACTGCGTGATGAACGTGGTGCGCGTCGGCCAGGTCCATCTGTTCCACCGCGCCAGGCTGCTGAGCCCGGTGTTCGATCCCGGCCCGGAGACGCTGGAAGCGAAGCTGTTCCACGAGCATGAGGTGCCATGGGATGAGCTGGCCTTCCACACCGTTCGCGAAACGCTGCAGCGCTTCTTCGAGGATCGTCGCGGTGGCAACGGCTATCCGTTGCACGTGGCGGATATCGCCTGATCGTTCAACGATCAGGACCATCGGGGACGCTCCCGCGACGAGGGACTCTGGACCAGTCGTTCGTCGAACGTGGCCACGGCCTCCTCGTGTGGCACGACGTCACCCCGAAGCGCCGCCTTCACACCGTTGTCCTCTTGGCGCGCTATGAGCACCTCATGCAAGGTCACGTCCGGCTCTTCGGGATCGGTGCGCTCGACCCAGCGCTTGACGAGATGCTCGACCAGCTCGTTCATGTCGACGCTGATGCGACTGGCCAGCGCTTCGACGCGGGCCTTGAGTCGCTCGTCGATCTGGACGTGGAAATCCGTGCGCGGCTGGGCCTCCACGGCCGCGTCAGCGCACACGGTGTTCTGCGCCAACACCTGATTTCGAACTCGCATCATTGCTCACCGGCGCCATGCGGCCGGAGTTGCGACGTGTGCCAGAACGACATGACCAGAATCGCCGCCTTGGCGATCACATAGTGAATCACGTAGTTCTCCTGAACGCCCTTCTCTCGCCGGCCGCGCTTGATCGCCTTGCCCAGGAAGGGAAACTGCTCCAACAGCCGTGACTGCTTCAGGCAGTCGCGCAACAGCACTTCCGCAGCGCGCGGGTTGCGGGCCGCGACGTACTCGTACTGATGTTGAAGTTGGGCAAGGGCTCGGCGGGTCCACGCGACCCTCACCGTTTCAGCCCCTGACGCTGTCGCGCATCCGTCAGCATGGCGTTGAAGGCGGCATCGAACTCGTCTTGCGGGACGAGATCGCCACGGAGCGCCTCCTTCATGGCCTGATCGTGCCGGAGTTCCAGCAGAGCCTCGGCTTCACTGACATCGGGGCTGTCGGGGGCCACCCTCAACAACCAGTCTTCGATCAAGCTCGACACCAACTCGTCGACGCCCACATGGATCCGCTGCGCGATCGTCTCGATGCGCGCCTTGAGCTGCTCATCGATCTGGACGTTGAAGTTGGCGAGAGGCATGTAGGGTTCGATGGACTGAAAGACCGCGACCATTCTGCACCTGCTCTTTCAACAACAAGAGGAAGGCGCGAATTCTGAGAGCTTCCGGGCGCATTGCAAGAGTGCTGAACGGCCCTCAAGCGTTGCACCGACTTCAACGAGTCAGGGCTTGATGCCCTGCGCCGATGCCCACGGCCCGGTGATCCCGTCGAGCTCGCAGTCCCACAACGCCTGCGCGTCGAGCGCATCGGTGACGCCTTCGGCGTACACCTTCAGCGCCAGGCTGCGCAGCATCACGACCAGGCTGCGCACGAACGCCGCGCGGCTAACGTCAGCCGACACCCCGGATACCACGGCGCTGTCGAGCTTCACGTAGTCCAGGCCCGCCTGGAAAAGACGATCAATTTGAGCCAGTCCCGCACCGGCGTGCTCCAGCCCCAACTGCACCCCGAGCGGACGCAGTTGCCGCCCCAGTTCCTGCAGCGCCTCGAAGTGCTGCACCGCCGCGGGCTCCGCGAGTTCGAGGCCGATCAGCCGCCGCACCGCCGCCGGCGCGGCCTGCACCAGCTCGCGCGCCCGGGCGATGAAGCTGCCGTCGTTCAGCGAGGCCGGCGCGACATTCACGCAGCGCGCGCGATGGTCCTGCTGCGAGGCCTGCAGCGCCAGCGCCAGGGCTTGCAGATCGGCCTCGGCGCTGAGCCGGTGGCGCAGCGCCAGCGGCAGCCAGCGCGCGGCCGGCTCGAAATCACCGACCGGATTCAGCTTCAACTGCAGCGGGCATTCCAGGTGCAGGACCTGGCGATCACGCCCGATCAGCGGGAACTCCAGCAGGCGGCTGCGCTGCTGTTGCAACGCGTCGGAAATCAAGGCGCGCCAGGCGCGTTCGCCCTGGGCGACTTCCTCCGAGGGCGGCGCCTCGCGCAACTCCAGCACCACGCCCTCGCCCAGCTCCGCGCGCGCCAGCGCCGCATCCGCCGCGGCGAACCACGCGCCCATCGGCTGATCGCGCATCAGCTCGACCGCGCCCATCGCGACGCCGACACCGGGGCCCAGGTTCTGCAGCCCGGCGCGCAAGGCCTCGGCCAGCGCGTGCGCGGTATCGCCGACGACGCCCGGCGCCGGCAGCCACAAGGCGAAGTCCGACCCGTTCAGGCGTCCCGCCAGACAACCCCGGACCTGCTCGGGATACACCCGCAAGGCCTGCGCGATCGCCATCAGCGCCTGGTCGGTCGCGCCGTGGCCCAACCGCTGATTCAGGCCCTGCAAGTCCTTCAGCCGAAGCAGCACCAGCCCCGCTCGCAGCGGCCCGTCGTCGCGCTCCAGCGCCGAGCTCAGCTCCGCCACGAACTGCCGACGATGCGACAGGCCCGTCAGCTCGTCGCACAGCAGTTGGTGATGCAGCGTGCGCAGCTGCTCGGCCTGCGCCTCGAACATCTGCCGGGTGCGCAGCACCATCGTGTTCATCGCGCTGGTGAGCTTGCGCATCTCCGGCACGCGTGGCTCCAGCACCGTCTCGAAACGTCCTTGCGACACGCCCTCGGCCTGCTGCACGGCGGTGTCCAGCGGCCGGCGCACCCGCGACAGCACCGCCGCCGCCGCCACGCCGGTCAGCACGCCCACCAGCAGCAGCCACGACGCGGTGCTCAGCGTCGAGCGCCACAGCGCCTCGTGCACATACCCGGTCTGGCCGCGCAGCTCGACTTCGCCGATCGACTTCCAGCCGTCCGACACCTTGGCCACGCCCGGCGCCACGTCCAGCGGCAGCAAGGCCGCGAACCAACCCGGCGCGCGCGGCGCCTGCGGCGTTTCCAGATGACGCTCGAAGACCTGCGCGCCCTTGGCGTCGCGCCAACGCACGCTCTCGTACGCGCCCGCGTCGAACTGCGCCGAGATCAGCAGCGACATCAACTCCGCGTCGCCCTTCTGCTGCGACAGCGCCAGCGCCAGCGCGCTCGCGTTGTCGGCGTTCTTCAGTTGCGCCTGCGTCTGCAGCAGGTCGCGCAAGGACCAGGCGCTCACCGCGACGCCCCCCAGCGCCGAAGCCAGCACGGCGCCCAGGACCAGGCACCAGATTTGTCTTATCAAGGACATGTCGTGAATTCTCCGTTGCCCATTCTCTCGCCCGCGGCGCCGGCACCCGATCGCATCAGAAGCCCTCCGCCTTCGCCTTCGCCAGCAGGTCGCGCCACATCGACAGGCGCACCAGCGGGTTGCCCGCGGTCGTGGCGCCGACACCCGTCCACAAGCCCTCGCCATTGAAGCTGAACACCGGCGTCAGGTCCGGCCTGAGCGACGCGGGCCGGATCTCGGGGTTGATATTGTCCAGAATCAGGGGCTCCGCGTCCGGCTGCGGATAGTAGGCCAGGACCATGTGCGCCTGCGGCCGGCCCTGGAACTGCGCCCGCACGTAGACCATGCGCAGCTTGGCCGGCGCCACGCCCGCCGATTGCAGGCTCATGTACTTGGCGATCGCGTAGTCCTCGCAGTCCCCGGCGCCCTTGTCGAGCATCTCCAGCGGCGTGGCCCAGTAGTCGATCTGACCCCAGACCTCCATGTCGTCCTTGAAGGCGATGCGCTGGTTGAAGAAGTTGTTGACCAGCGCGAGCCGGTCGCGCTCGTCGGGCAGCGCGGCCGCGCGCTCGGCCATCTGGATCATGGCGCGCACCTGCGCCTGCGTCCTGGGCGACAGCTTGGCGGCGGATTCGGTCAGCCGGTCCTTGTCCCAGCCCCAGGCCGCCGCCGACCACAGCCCCGCCACGCACGCCAGCGCGCACAGGACCGGCCGGGCCCTGCGCGACAGATGGATGGCGAAACGTGACATGCGCAGCAATGTATCTGCCTGCGCGCGCGGTCGAGGGCGAACAACGACGCCGACGCGGACAAGCGGCAATTTGCCGCAGCCGCGTCACGCGTGTGTCGACGGAGCGCCGGGATAATCCGGGCCTCACATGAAGACCCAAGCCGTCCACCAGGAACTGGACCGCGCGCGCGCCGCCGGGCCGCTGCGCCAGATCCAGATTCCCCCTTGTCCGGAGCTGCTGCGGCGCCTGCGCGCCGCGATGGCGCTGCCACAGCCCGACCTGAACGAAGTGGGCCGCATCGCCGCCGCCGACGTGGCCATGTCCGCCACGCTGCTGCGCGTGGCCAACAGCCCGCTGCACCTGGTGGCGGGCAACGTGCCCTGCACCACCGTCGGCCAGGCGATGTACCGGCTCGGGCTGGACGAGAGCGCCGCGCTGATGCAGGCCTTCCTGGTCCGGCACGCCATCCCGGTCAACAGCCCGCACCTGCTGCGCTTTTGGCAGCGCTCCACCAAGCGCGCCGTCGCGATGGGCTTCATCGCCGGCCAGTTGCCCGGCATGCGCGTCGACCTGGCGCAGAGCTACGGCCTGTTCTGCCATGTCGGCATGCCGGTGCTGCTGCAAAGCGTACGCGGCTACGGCGCGACGATGGTCGAGGCCGCGGCCCGCATCGACCGCCCCTTCATCGCCACCGAGAACGCCAATCACCGCACCGACCACGCCGTCGTCGGCGCGCTGGTGATCAAGGTCTGGCATCTGGCGCCGGAGCTGATGACGGCGATCCGGCTGCACCACGACTTCGACGCGTTGCGCGACGAGGGCGTCGATCCCGAGACCCGCACGCTCATTGCCGCCGGCCTGATCGCCGAGCACCTGATGCGCCGCCACGAAGGCCTGGACGAGGACGCCGACTGGGCCGGCAACCGCCATGCGGCGCTGGCCTGGCTGCACTTGTCGGAGGACGAGCTGGAGCAGTGGGACGAGGCGCTGCGTCCGCTGCTGGACGAGGCCTGACCGGCCCGCCCGACCCGGCGAGCGCGCCCGATGGGCCGCATCGACCGGAAGGACCTGCGGACCTGATGACGTTGATCGCGTCGACGGCCCGGCGGGTCCGAGGCGGACGCCGCGGCGGCGCCCATGCGCGCGTCAGCCCCGCACCGCGACGCGGGCCGCCGCCAGGTCCCAACGCGCGCAGCCGACGCTCTTGAAGATGCGCGTGCGGCCGTCGTCGACGGGCCGCTCGCCCATGACGAGGTCCTCCAGCGAGGCCTGCGGCTCGAAGCGGCCCGCGGCCATCAGGTCGCCCGCCTCGGCCTGGGCGCCGACCGGGTCGTCGACCCAGACCTGCGCGTCGCGGACCAGCTCCGGCGGCAACTCCACCATGTCGTCGCGGAACGCGCCGACGCCGATCACCACCGCCCCTTCGCCGACACCCGGCCGCAGCACCGGCACGCGGCTGGTCGTGGCGCAGACGACGACGTCCCAGGCGTGACGCGTCTGGGACTCGGCCGGCAGCGGCTCGACGCCGAGCTCCTCCACGAAGGCCGGCACCGACTGATGTCCCTGCACATGGACGGTCGCCTGCGGGTGCAGCGCCATCAGCGCCTCCACATGCGCCCGCGCCTGCACGCCGCCGCCCACGACCAGCACACGGCGCGGCGCCTTGCGGGCCAAGTACTGCAGGGCGAGCATGCTGACCGCCGCCGTGCGGCGCGCCGTCAGCGCGGGGCCGTCCAGCACCGCCAGGCGTTGCCCGTTGCGGCTGTCCAGCACGATGACTTCGCCGGCGATGGTCGGCAGGCCCAGCGCCGCGTTGAGCGGGTGCACGCTGACGAGCTTGGTGATCGACAGGCTGTCGCTCAGGCAAGGCATCACCAGCAGCACGCCGTCCTGGCGCAACGGCAGCACCTGCCTCGGCGGACAGTTCAGGCGGCCGTCGCGATGCTCGCGACAGACCAGCCCGATCTCTTCCATCAGCGGCGTCCACGGCAGCGCGCGCGCGGTGGCGGCGGCGTCGAGCAGAGGCATCCGCCGGGTCGTCCGCTTACTTGCGCGCCGGCGGCACGTCGGTGCAGGACCCGTGCGCCACTTCCGCGGCCAGGCCGATGCTCTCGCCCAGCGTCGGATGCGGGTGGATGGTCTTGCCGATGTCGACGGCGTCGGCGCCCATCTCGATGGCCAGCGCGATCTCCCCGATCATGTCGCCCGCATGCGTGCCGACGATGCCGCCGCCGATGATGCGGTGCGTCTCCTCGTCGAACAGCAGCTTGGTGAAGCCCTCGTCACGACCGTTGGCGATCGCGCGGCCCGAGGCGCTCCAGGGCAGCAGCCCCTTCTTCACCTTGATGCCGCGCGCCTTGGCCTCGTCCTCGGTCACGCCGACCCAGGCCACTTCCGGATCGGTGTAAGCCACGCTCGGGATCACGCGCGCGTCGAAGCGCGACCTGGCCAGCGCCTCGTCGCCGAGCAGTTCGCCCGCGATGACTTCCGCCGCCACGTGGCCCTCGTGCACCGCCTTGTGCGCCAGCATCGGCTGGCCGACCACATCGCCGATCGCGAAGACGTTGGGGACGTTGGTCCGCATCTGCACGTCGACCGGGATGAAGCCGCGGTCGGTCACGACCACGCCGGCCTTGTCCGCGCCGATCTTCTTGCCGTTGGGGCTGCGGCCGACGGCCTGCAGCACCAGGTCGTAGACCTGCGGCTCCTTCGGGGCGCCCTCGCCTTCGAACGTGACCTTGATGCCTTCCGGCGTCGCCTCCGCCGACACGGTCTTCGTGTTCAGCATGATGTTGTCGAAGCGCGGCGCGTTCATCTTCTGCCACACCTTGACCAGGTCGCGGTCGGCGCCGGTCATCAGCGTGGGCAGCATTTCCACGACGTCCAGGCGCGCGCCCAGCGTCGAGTACACCGTGCCCATCTCCAGGCCGATGATGCCGCCGCCGACGATCAGCATGCGCTTGGGCTTGCTGGTCAGTTCCAGCGCGCCGGTCGAGTCGATCACGCGCGGGTCGTTCGGCATGAACGGCAGACGCACCGCCTGCGAGCCCGCGGCGATGATGATCTTCTTGAACTTCAGCGTCTGGGTCTTGCCGGTGCGCTCCTGCGCCTGGCCGGCGGTTTCCTCGACGGACAGGTGGTTCGCGTCGAGCAGCGTGCCGTAGCCGCGCACGACCGTGACCTTGCGGCCCTTGGCCATGAAGGCCAGGCCGCCGGTCAGCTTGCCGACGACCTTCTGCTTGTGCGCGAGCAACTTGGGCAGCTCGACCGTGGGTTCGCCGAAGGCGACGCCCAGGTCGGCGAAGTGCTTGACCTCGTCCATCACCGCCGCCACGTGCAGCAGCGCCTTGGACGGGATGCAGCCCACGTTCAGGCAGACGCCGCCCAGCGTGGCGTAGCGCTCGACGATCGCGACCTTCAGGCCCAGGTCGGCCGCGCGGAACGCCGCCGAATAACCGCCGGGGCCGCCGCCGAGGACGACCACGTCGTATTCACCGTCCGCCGCGCCGCCGTAGGTCGCGGCTTGCGGCGCCGGTGCCGCGGGCGCCGCCGGAGCGGGCGTCGCGGCGGCGGGCGCCGGGACCGGCGCGGCCGGCGCGGGCGCGGCAGCCGCGTCGCTGTCCAGCACGATCAGCAGGTCGCCCTGGTTCAGCTTGTCGCCCAGCTTGACCTTGAGCTCCTTGACCACGCCCGCCGCGGAGGACGGGATCTCCATCGAGGCCTTGTCGGACTCGACGGTGACCAGGCTCTGCTCCTGCTTGACCGTGTCGCCGACCTTGACCAGGACCTCGATGATCGCGACGTCCTTGAAGTCTCCGATGTCGGGAACCTTGACTTCGATTTGTGCCATCTGATGTCTCTCGCAATCTGTTTCTTAGCGCGCCCGGCCGGCGCCCGGCCGCCACGAGGCGGCCGGGCGCCCGCCCGGCGTGGGGCAGTGCCCTGCCCCCGGATGCATCACAACGCGATGCGGCGGAAGTCCGCCAGCAAGGACGCGAAGTACACGTTGAAGCGCGCGGCCGCGGCACCGTCGATGACACGGTGGTCCCAGCTCAGCGACAGCGGCAGGATCAGGCGCGGCTGGAACTGCTTGCCGTCCCACACGGGCTGCGTCGAGGACTTGCACACGCCCATGATCGCGACTTCCGGCGCGTTGATGATCGGCGTGAAGTAGGTGCCGCCGATGCCGCCCAGCGACGAGATCGAGAAGCAGCCGCCGGTCATGTCGGCCGGGCCGAGCTTGCCGTCGCGGGCCTTCTTGGCCAGCTCCGACATCTCCTGGCTGATCTGGAAGATGCCCTTCTTGTCGCAATCGCGGATCACCGGCACGACCAGGCCGTTCGGCGTGTCGGCGGCGAAACCGATGTGGAAGTAGTTCTTCAACACCAGCGTGTCACCGTCCAGCGAGGCGTTGAACTCGGGGAACTTCTTCAGCGCCGCGACGGTCGCCTTGATCATGAAGGCCAGCATCGTGACCTTGATGCCGGACTTCTCGTTCTCCTTGTTCAGCTGGACGCGGAAGGCTTCCAGCTCGGTGATGTCCGCGTCGTCATGGTTGGTGACGTGCGGGATCGTGACCCAGTTGCGATGCAGGTTGGCGCCGCTGATCTTCTTGATGCGCGAGAGGTCCTTGCGCTCGACCGGGCCGAACTTCTCGAAGTCGACCTTGGGCCAGGGCAGCAGGCCCGGGAAGGCGCCACCGCCGCCAGCGCCCGCCGGAGCGGCCGCCTTTTGCGCGACGGTCTGCGTCGTGCCGGCCATCACCGCCTTGACGAAGCCCTGCACATCGGTCTCGGTGATGCGGCCCTTGGCGCCGGAGCCCTTGACCTCTTCCAGCGGCACGCCCAGTTCGCGGGCCAGCTTGCGGATGGTCGGGGACGCGTGCGGCAGCCGGCCGGTCGGCTGGGTCGGTTCGTGCGGCGGCAGCGCGGCGGTCGGGACCTGGCGGTCCGTCGGCGCGGGGGCGCTGGCGGTCGCCGGAGCCGGCGCGGCCGCGGCCTGGGCCGGCGCGGCAGCCGGCGCCGCGGATGCGGCGGGCGCGCCGCCGACGGCGTCGATCACCGCGATCTTGCTGCCCTTGGCCACCTTGTCGCCGAGCTTGACCAACAGCGCCTTGATCACGCCGCCGTGAGACGACGGGATCTCCATCGAGGCCTTGTCGGACTCGACGGTGATCAGGCTCTGCTCCTGCTTGACGGTGTCGCCGACCTTGACCAGCACCTCGATCACCGCGACCTCGTCGAAATCGCCGATGTCGGGCACGACGATGTCGACCGGTCCGGCGGAGGCCGCAGGCGCGGCGGCCGGTGCCGCCTGCGGTGCCGGGGCAGCCGCCGCGGGAGCCGGAGCCGCGGCCGGCGCGGGGGCCGGCGCCGCGGCCGCGTCGCTCTCGAGGATGACGATCAGGTCGCCCTCGTTGAGCTTGTCGCCCAGCTTGACCTTGATCTCCTTGACCACGCCCGCCGTCGAGGACGGGATCTCCATCGAGGCCTTGTCGGACTCGACCGTGACCAGGCTCTGCTCCGCCTTCACCGTGTCGCCGGGCTTGACCAGCAACTCGATGATCGCGACATCCTTGAAGTCCCCGATGTCAGGAACCTTGACTTCCACCAATGCCATAACTGATGTCTCCGTCGCCGCCGCTTACGCGTACAGGGGGTTGATTTTGTCGACGTTGATGCCGTACTTCTTGATCGCTTCCGCGACCTTGGCCTGCGGCAGCTTGCCTTCGTCGGCCAGGCTCTTCAGCGCGGCCACGACGATGTAATGACGGTTGATCTCGAAGTGCTCGCGCAGCTTGGAGCGGAAGTCGCTGCGGCCGAAGCCGTCGGTGCCCAGCACCTTGTACGAGCGGCCTGCCGGGATGAAGGCGCGGATCTGCTCCGCGTAGTTCTTCATGTAGTCGGTCGACGCGACGATCGGACCCTGCACCTTGCTCAGTTGCTGGGTCACGTACGGCACGCAGGCCAGCTCGGTCGGGTGCAGCAGGTTCCAGCGCTCGGCGTTCTGGCCGTCGCGGGCCAGCTCGTTGAAGCTGGGGCAGGACCAGACGTTGGCGCCCACGCCCCACTCGGACTCGAGCAGCTTCTTGGCGGCCTGGCTCTCGCGCAGGATGGTGCCGGAGCCCAGCAGATTCACCGTCAGCGGCTGCGCGCCCTGCGGCTGCACGGCCTCTTCCAGCAGGTACATGCCCTTGAGGATCTGCTCCTCGGTGCCGGCCTTCAGGCCCGGCATCGGGTAGTTCTCGTTGAGCAGTGTCAGGTAGAAGTAGACGTTCTCCTGGTTCTCGACCATGCGCTTGAGGCCCGAGTGCAGGATCACCGCGACTTCATGCGCGAAGGTCGGGTCGTAGCTGATGCAGTTCGGGATCGTGCCGGCCAGGATGTGGCTGTGGCCGTCCTCGTGCTGCAGGCCCTCGCCGTTCAGCGTGGTCCGGCCGGACGTGCCGCCCAGCAGGAAGCCGCGCGCCTGCATGTCGCCCGCCGCCCAGGCCAGGTCGCCGATGCGCTGGAAGCCGAACATCGAGTAGTAGACGTAGAACGGCACCATCACCCGGTTGTTCGTCGAGTACGAGGTCGCCGCGGCGATCCAGCTGGCCATGCCGCCGGCCTCGTTGATGCCTTCCTGCAGGATCTGGCCGGCCTTGTCCTCGCGGTAGTACATGACCTGGTCCTTGTCGACCGGCGTGTAGTTCTGACCCGCGGGGTTGTAGATGCCGATCTGGCGGAACAGGCCTTCCATGCCGAAGGTACGCGCCTCGTCGACCAGGATGGGCACCGTGCGCGGGCCCAGTTCCTTGTCGCGCAGCAGCGTCGTCAGGAAGCGGACGTAGGCCTGCGTGGTGGAGATCTCGCGGCCTTCGGCGGTCGGGTCCAGCACGGCCTGGAAGGTGGCCAGGTCCGGCACCTTCAGCGCCTCGTCGGCCTGCGGGCGGCGCTTGGGCAGGTAGCCGCCCAGCGTCTTGCGGCGCTCCAGCAGGTACTGCATCTCGGGCGTGTCGTCGGCCGGCTTGTAGAACGGGATCTTGGCCAGCTCGCCGTCCGGGATGGGGATGTTGAAGCGGTCGCGGAAGGCCTTGATGTCCTCGTCCTGCAGCTTCTTGGTCTGGTGGGCGGTGTTCTTGCCTTCACCGATCTTGCCCATGCCGTAACCCTTGACGGTCTTGATCAGCATGACGGTCGGCTGGCCGACGGTGTTGACGGCCTTGTGATACGCCGCGTAGACCTTCTGCGGGTCGTGGCCGCCGCGGTTCAGGCGCCAGATGTCCTCGTCGGACATGTTCTCGACCATCTTCAGCAGCTCGGGGTGCTTGCCGAAGAAATGCTTGCGCACGAACGCGCCGTCATTGGCCTTGTAGGCCTGGTAGTCGCCGTCCAGCGTCTCCATCATGACCTTGCGCAGCAGCTCCTGCTTGTCGCGCGCCAGCAGCGGGTCCCAGTAGGAGCCCCAGATCAGCTTGATCACGTTCCAGCCGGAGCCGCGGAACTCGCCCTCCAGCTCCTGGATGATCTTGCCGTTGCCGCGCACCGGGCCGTCCAGGCGCTGCAGGTTGCAATTGACGACGAAGATCAGGTTGTCCAGCTTCTCGCGCGCGGCCAGGCCGATGGCGCCCAGGCTTTCCGGCTCGTCCATCTCGCCGTCGCCCAGGAAGACCCAGACCTTGCGCTTGGAGGTGTCGGCGATGCCGCGGGCGTGCAGGTACTTCAGGAAACGCGCCTGGTAGATCGCCATCAGCGGGCCCAGGCCCATGGACACCGTCGGGAATTGCCAGAACTCGGGCATCAGCTTCGGGTGCGGATAGCTCGACAGGCCCTTGCCGTCGACTTCCTGGCGGAAGCTGTTCAACTGGTCCTCGGTGATGCGGCCTTCCAGGAAGGCGCGGGCGTAGATGCCGGGCGCGCTGTGGCCCTGGATGTAGAGCAGGTCGCCGCCGTGCACGCCGTCGTCGCCGTGCCAGAAATGGTTGAACCCGCAGCCCAGCATCGTCGCCAGCGAGGCGAAGCTGGAGATGTGGCCGCCCAGGTCGCCGCCGTCCTCAGGATGCAGGCGGTTGGCGCGCACCACCATCGCCATCGCGTTCCAGCGCATGAAGGCGCGCAGGCGCTCCTCGATCTCGATGTTGCCGGGGAAGCGCTCTTCCTTGTCGGCCGGGATGGTGTTGACGTAAGCGGTGGTGGCCGAGAACGGCACGTCGATGCCCGCCTGGCGGGCGTGGTCGATCAGCGTCTCGAGCAGGAAGTGGGCGCGGTCGCCGCCCTCCTCACCGATGACGGCGGACAGGGCGTCCAGCCATTCCTTGGTCTCGAGAGCGTCGGTGTCATTGGCGGCTGCGCCGAGGAACGACTGGGGCTGCGCGGACATGTCTTGTCTCCTGTTTCTCAATCACCGGCCTTCGGCGGGCCTGCGCGGATCCGGCCTGGATCCGACGCGGGGCCGTCGCCGCGCGCAAGCCTGAGCTTACGTAATTGCGCGCGAAGCGACACCCGCCGGAAGGGCTATGGCGGCGGAGTGTCGCATAAGGCTTGCATTTTCCAAATAGCGCGACGCGTTTTCATATTATGAGATTTTCCAGTTGAGCGGAGAGCCGCGCCGGGTCGTTTTCCTTTCACGATGCGATCAGGGAATGCCCGGATCCGGCGCGCCCGAGCGGCGGCGAATCGGCTTGGATAATCGCGCCCATGTTGTCCCGCCTCGATGTCCAAGGCTTTCTGCGCCGCGTCCTGAATCCCGTCAAGCGTCTGGTTTCGGCGTGGTGGCGTCGGCAATCGCCATCGCGGCAGGACCGGTTCGCGACGCTGGGACCCTTGCTGTCGGTGGTGCTGTTCCTGGCGGCGATCGTTTCGGCCTTCTGGTACCTGCGCAACGAGGAAATCGAGCGCGAGGCCGAGGCCGTCAAGCGCGACACCGAGATGGCGCAGCAGCAGATCCGCTCGCGCCTGATCGACAACGAGGACCAGTTGATCCCGCTGCAGCGCGACCTGGCCAATCGCGCCATCGACAACCTCGAATTCACGCAGCGCGCGATGGCGATCGCGCGCAACCGTCCCGAGATCACCCACATCACCTGGCTGAACGCGCGGCGCGAGCGGCGCGTCAGCGTCGCCGCGATCGGCGAGCAGGCCGACTCGCTGATGACGCTGGACGGCAATGACCCGTCCATGCCCAACGGCCACGCCAACAGCGAGCCCGAGCGCGCCTTCCAGTCGGCGCGGGACCGGCGCACGCGGGTCTATTCGGCGTCCTTTGCCGACGCCAACAACACCACCGTCTTCCAGCTCCAGCTGCCGCTGAGCGACCGCAACGGCTTCGCCGGCGTGCTGATCGCCGAGTATGCGGTCGAGGGCCTGCTGCGCTACTCCGTCGCCAACGAGCTGACCTCGCGCCACGCCGTGGCGGTGCTGGACCCGCGCGAGCAGGTCGTGGCCAGTACCGTCACGCCGATGCCGGGGCGTCGCATCACGCGCGCGCCGATCTTCTACGAAGTGCCGATGGCGCCCGCGCCCGGCCTGGTGCTGCGCGGCCAGGGCTACCGCACGTCGATCGGACTGATCTCCAACACGCTGTTCTGGATGGTGATGGCGCTGTCGGTGCTGACCGTGTGGATGCTGCTGGGCACCTGGAAGCACATGCGGCGCCGGGCGCAGGTCCAGAACGCGCTGGCGGCGGAAACCAACTTCCGGCGCGCGATGGAGAACTCCATGCTGACGGGCATGCGCGCGATGGACCTGGAGACGCGCATCAGCTACGTCAACCCGGCCTTCTGCGCGATGACCGGCTTCGCCGAGTCCGAGCTGATCGGCCGCAAGCCGCCCTTCCCTTACTGGCCGCCCGACCGCTACGAGGAGAACCTGCGCCTGCTGCAGCAGGAAATGCAGGGCCGCAGCCCGGCCGGCGGCTCCGAGGTCAAGGTGATGCGCAAGGACGGCAGCATTTTCGACGCGCGCATGTACGTCTCGCCGCTGATCGACCCCAAGGGCAAGCAGAACGGCTGGATGACCTCGATGACCAACATCACCGAGGCCAAGCGCGTGCGCGACCAGCTGTCGGCCTCGCACGAGCGCTTCACCACGGTGCTGGAGGGGCTGGACGCGGCGGTGTCGGTGCTGTCGGTGCAGCAGGGCGAGTTGCTCTTCGCCAACCGCAGCTACCGGTTGTGGTTCGGCGCCGACCCGAAGGGGCACGCGATGCTGGCCGGCTCGCAGTTGACCGGCACCACCAGCAAGGAAGAGCCGGACGAGGAGGTCGACGACTACGGCGGCCTGCCCGCGCAGCACCTGACCGAGATCGGCGGCGACTCGCGCGAGGTCTTCATCACGCAGTTGGACATGTGGTTCGACGTCCGCGCCCGCTATCTGCAATGGACCGACGGCCGGCTGGCGCAGATGCTGATCGCCACCGACATCACCGCGCGTCGCCATGCCGAGGCGCAGCAGCAGCAGCAGGCCGAGAAGGCGCAGGTCACCAGTCGCCTGATCACCATGGGCGAGATGGCCTCCAGCGTCGCCCACGAGCTGAACCAGCCGCTGACCGCGATCAGCAACTACTGCAACGGGATGGTCTCGCGCGTGCGCGGTGACAACATCGCCAAGGACGATTTGCTCGCGGCGCTGGAGAAGACCGCCAAGCAGGCTCAGCGCGCCGGGCAGATCATCCACCGCATCCGCGCCTTCGTGAAACGCAGCGAGCCGCAGCGGCAGCCGGCCTTCGCGGCGTCCATCGTCGAGGACTCGGTCGAGCTGGCCGGCATCGAGCTGCGCCGGCGCAACGTGCAGATCCACACCTACGTCGCGCAGCGGCTGCCGGTGATGCGGGTCGACCCCATCCTGATCGAGCAGGTGCTGCTGAACCTGCTCAAGAACGCGGCCGAAGCCATCGACAACGCGGCGCTGCCGCCGTCGCGCCGCCACATCGAATTGCGCGTCGTGCCCAAGCACACCGCCGAGCTGGGCGCCAACATCGAGTTCTCCGTGACCGACATGGGCCCCGGCCTGCCGGTCGAGGTCATCGAGCGCATGTACGAGGCCTTCTTCTCCACCAAAGCCGATGGACTGGGCATCGGCCTAGGGTTATGCCGGTCCATCATCGAGTCCCACCAGGGCAGGATTCGCGCCGAGAACCTCTACAATGGCGCGTCCATCGTCGGGTGTCGGTTCGCGTTCACGATCCCTGTGGACATTCCCCGACCTGAGCCCCACGTCCCGAGTCCTGACAAGGACGCCGGCACGGGCACTGCTCACAACACCGCAGCAACACCATGAGCCTGATTCCGAAGAAGGGTAACGTCTACGTCGTGGATGACGACGAGGCCGTACGAGACTCCTTGCAGTGGCTGCTGGAGGGCAAGGACTACCGGGTCAAGTGCTACGACTCCGCCGAGAGCTTCCTCAGCCGCTACGACCCGCGCGAAGTGGCCTGCCTGATCGCCGACATCCGCATGGACGGCATGAGCGGCCTGGACCTGCAGGACAAGCTGATCGAACGCAAGAGCCCGCTGCCCATCGTCTTCATCACCGGCCACGGCGACGTGCCGATGGCGGTGCAGACGATGAAAAAGGGCGCGGTCGACTTCATCGAGAAGCCGTTCAAGGAAGAAGAGCTGCTGAACCTCGTCGAGCGCATGCTGGACCAGGCCCGCGGCGCCTTCGCCACGCAGCAGGAAGCGGCCAGCCGCGACGCCCTGCTGTCGCGCCTGACGACACGCGAGGCGCAGGTGCTGGAGCGCATCGTCGCCGGCCGCCTGAACAAGCAGATCGCCGACGACCTGGGCATCAGCATCAAGACGGTGGAAGCGCATCGCGCCAACATCATGGAGAAGCTCAACGCCAACACCGTGGCCGATCTGCTCAAGATCGCGCTCGGCGCGAACACCGCCGGCGCCAAGGCAGGCTGAGTTTCCCCCGCATCCCCCGAGGCCGCCCTGTGCGGCCTCTTTCATTTCCGAGCCCTGGAGTACCGCACCATGACCGCCCAACTGATCGACGGCAACGCCCTGTCCAAGCAACTGCGCGCCGACGTCGCCACGCGCGCCGCCGCCCTGACCGCCCGCGGCGTCAGGCCGGGGCTGGCGGTGGTGCTGGTGGGCGACAGCCCCGCCAGCCAGGTCTACGTGCGCAACAAGGTCAAGGCCTGCGAGGACGCCGGCATGCATTCCGTGCTGGAGAAGTACGACGCCGCGCTGACCGAGGCCGAGCTGCTGGCCCGTGTCGACGCGCTGAACCAGGACCCCGCCATCCACGGCATCCTCGTGCAACTGCCACTGCCGCGCCACATCGACGCGCACAAGGTCATCGAGGCGATCGCGCCGGAGAAGGACGTGGACGGTTTCCACGTCGCCAGCGCGGGCGCGCTGATGGTGGGCCAGGACGGCTTCAAGCCCTGCACGCCCTACGGCTGCATGAAGATGCTGGAGTTCATCGGCTATGACCCCAAGGGCAAGCACGCGGTGGTGATCGGCCGCAGCAACATCGTCGGCAAGCCGATGGCGATGCTGCTGCTGCAGGCCAACGCGACGGTCACCGTGTGCCACAGCGCGACGCCGGACCTGGCGCACTTCACGCGGCAGGCCGACATCGTGGTGGCCGCCGTCGGCAAGCGCGACGTGCTGACCCGGGACATGGTCAAGCCCGGCGCCGTGGTCATCGACGTGGGCATGAACCGCGACGACGCAGGCAAGCTCTGCGGCGACGTCGACTTCGACGGCGTGAAGGAAGTGGCCGGCTGGATCACGCCGGTGCCGGGCGGCGTCGGCCCGATGACCATCACGATGCTGCTGGTCAACACCATCGAATCGGCTGAACGCGCCGAGCGAGCCGCCTCGGCACGCTGATTGCCCGTCGGCGGCCGACCGGACGCCGCCGCATCCCTGTTGCGTCGGACCGGCCCCGCGCCGGCCGCCGCGTCGATAGCCAGCCTTGAAGGCCGCGATAGAAACCCCAAAAGCTGGGCGGCCATAAACGCTGACACACTGTTCCGGCTCCCATCAGACTCACGAGGCCTGCATGACCGACCTTTCCGCCGCGCCCAATCCGCTGCTCTCCACCGCATCGCTGCCGGACTTCTCCGCCATCGACCCGTTGCACATCCAGCCCGCGATCGCGGAGCTGCTCGCGCAGGCGCAACACGCGCTCGAGGAAGTCACGGCCGATGGCGCGCCGGCCGATTACGACCATCTGTCGCGGGTGCTCAACGTGGCGACCGAGCGGCTGGGCACGGCCTGGGGTGCCGTCGGCCATCTGAACGCGGTCGCCAACACGCCGGCGCTGCGCGAGGCCTACAACGCGGCGCTGCCGGCGGTGACCGAGTTCTCCACCGCGCTGGGCGCCAACGAGGCCTTGTACGCCAAGTACAAGGTGATCGCGACGCAGCCCGGCCTGACGCCGGAGCGCACGCAGTTGCTCAAGCACGCGATGCGCGACTTTGTGCTGTCCGGCGCCGAGTTGCATGGCGAAGCCAAGGAGCGCTTCGCCCGGATCCAGGAGCGCAGCGCGGAACTCGGCCAGGCCTTCTCCGAGCACGTGATGGACGCCACCGACGGCTGGGCCTATTACGCCACCGCGGACGAGCTCGCCGGCGTGCCGGCGGACGTCGTCGCCAACGCGCGCGCCGCCGCCGACAAGGACCGCGAGGAAGGCAAGGAACAGGCGCTGATCCCCGGCGCCCACAAGCTGAGCCTACACTTCCCCGTCTACATGCCGGTGATGCAGTACGCCGACGACCGCGCGCTGCGCGAGCGCCTTTACCGCGCCTACGCCACGCGCGCCAGCGAGCTCGGCGACAAGCCCGAGTGGGACAACAGCCAGCTGATGGGCGAGCTGCTGATGCTGCGTCAGGAGGAGGCCCGCCTGCTCGGCTTCCAGAACTTCGCCGAGGCGTCGCTGGTGCCGAAGATGGCGACGTCCCCGGCCCAGGTGATGGACTTCCTGCGCGACATGGCCGGGCGCGCCCGCCCCTTCGCGCGGCGCGACCTCGACGAGCTGCGCGACTTCGCCCGGGCCGCGCTCCAGATGGACGACCTGCAGGCCTGGGACATGGCCTACGTGTCGGAGAAGCTGAAGGAAGCGCGCTACGCGTTCTCCGACCAGGAGGTGCGGCAATACCTGACGTTGCCGCGCGTGCTGGACGGGTTGTTCCGCATCGTCGAGCGCCTCTTCGGCGTGCAGCTGGTGCCGGCACGGGCGTCGGTGTGGCACGACTCGGTGCAGTTCTGCGAGCTGCGCCGCGACGGCCAGTTGATCGGTCAGGTCTACCTGGACCTCTACGCCCGCAACGGCAAGCGCCCGGGCGCCTGGATGGACGAGGTCCGCGGCCGCTGGACCCGTCCGGACCTGTCGGGCGCCGCCGCCGAGCAGATCCCCGTCGCGCACCTGGTGTGCAACTTCCCGCAGGGCGCCGACGGCAAGCCGGCGCTGCTGACGCACGACGACGTCACCACGTTGTTCCATGAATGCGGCCACGGCCTGCATCACCTGCTGACGCGGGTCGCGGAACTGGGCGTGTCCGGCATCTCGGGCGTGGAGTGGGACGCGGTCGAGCTGCCGAGCCAGTTCATGGAGAACTTCTGCTGGGAGTGGGAAGTCATCCAGCAACTGTCCAGCCACGTCGACACCGGCGCGCCGCTGCCGCGCGAGCTGTTCGACAAGATGCTGGCGGCGAAGAATTTCCAGGCCGGCCTGCAGACGCTGCGCCAGATCGAGTTCGCGCTCGTCGACATGCGGCTGCACGCCGAGCCCGGCGCGGAAACGCGCATCCAGGAGCTGATCGACGAGGTCCGCGCCGAGGTCTCGGTCAATCCGCCGCCGGCCTTCAACCGCTTCCAGCACAGCTTCTCGCACATCTTCGCGGGCGGCTACGCGGCCGGGTACTACAGCTACAAGTGGGCGGAGGTGCTGTCGGCCGACTGCTGGAGCGCCTTCGAGGAAGAAGGCGTCTTCAATCCGGCCACCGGCCGCCGTTACCTCGACGAGATCCTGTCCATGGGCAGCGTGCGCGACGCCATGGACAACTTCAAGGCCTTCCGCGGCCGCGAGCCGACGATCGACGCGCTGCTCAGGCATCAGGGCATGGCGTGAAGCCGGCAGTCCTCGGCCACATCGCATCGATTTGAGCCAGTCCTGATCGAGGCTCCGAGCCCTCGCCCGTGTGTCCCGTTGGGTAGCATCTCCCGATGGGATGTGAAGGCCGAGGACATCGATGCAACTGACCCTCGCGTGGTGGAACACGGCGCTGTCCCCCACGAAACGAAAGAACCGGGGAACGCCCGAAGAAATCGGGGCCGCCGCGGCCGTGATCGGCCGCCTGATCCAGGCCGGCGCCGATCTCGTCGCGCTATGCGAGGTGACTGATCAGGACCTCGCCGGGATCGAGCGGCATCTGACCGCCACGCTGGATGACTTCGTGATCAGGCGCACGCAGGACAAGGTGGGATCGAGCCACTTCGATACCGCGGTCCTGCATCGAAAGTGCCTGTCTCTGGGCAAGGGCCAGTCAGTGGCCAGACATCAAGGGGCTCGGCTACTCAAGGCCGCGCAGAAGTTTCTGCTATCGCTGCCGGACGGCTCCGAGATCGTGCTCTACGTCTCTCATTGGCCGAGCCGGGCGACGCTGGAGACGCCCTCGAGAACCATCCTCGGCGACATCCTCCGAGGCAGCATCGAAGACGAGATGAAGGAGCGGCCGGCGTGCTCGGTCGTGCTCCTCGGCGACTTCAATGACGAACCCTTCGACCCCGTCATGGAGCAACGACTGCTGTCCAGCAGAGACAAGCAGCTGGTGAAAAAGAAGGACTACCTGCTCTACAACCCGTTCTGGCGCCACATGACCACCTATCGGCATGGCGCGAGGGAGCACCAGTTCTGCGACAGGGGGACCTACTTTCATGCCAATGGTCCCGTGACCAAGTGGAGAACTTTCGATCAGATGATGTTCAGCGCCTCGCTCGTGAGCGGCAAGGCTGGGTGGCAACTGGACGAAACGGCGACGAGGGTCTTCGATGACCCCGAGATGGGCAACCTTGTGTTGACCAGGAAGAACGTCTTTGATCATCTGCCGATCGTGGGACGACTGATCAGTAGCATCAGCGATGAATGACTTTCGACAAGCGCTCCATCGAGGGCTTCAGGCGGCCGACGAGGCCAAGGTAGCTCGCGCGGAAATCAACGCCATCTTCAACGAGCTGAATCTCGCGCTGCTTTCCGTCACGCAGGACCGGGTCGAGATTGCCCGGACCGATAACGCAGGCCGCCGGGATCCCGGGGAGGGGGCCGGGTCGCCCGGCGCCACCGCGCCGTCGGTCTCGGACCTCACCGCCATCTCCGTGACCGGCAATGGCACAACCCCCGCCGCCGCCCGTCGAATCGCCAAATGGAGACAGGCCACCGACGGCTATCCGTGCACCATCATTTGGGAAGACCGCCATGTCGAGTGCGATAGCGCCGAATCGCTGCGCCAGGAACTGATGGACCTGGTCGCCTCGTCGTCCGCGGGCGAGGCGATCAAGGCCATCATGATGCTCAAGTGACGCGCAGCTCCTCGACGCCGCTCGACGGCTTCCTCCACGGCACCGTCTGAATCAGCCGCCTGGCCTCGTCCGCGGGCAGCGCCTTCGCGAACAGCCAGCCCTGGGCGACCGGCACGCCCAGGTCCTCCAGCAGCGCCGCCTGCTGCTCGTCCTCGACGCCCTCGGCCAGCGTCTGTTGGCCCAGGGCTGCGGCCAGACCGACGATGGTGCGCACGGTCTCGCGGGCGTCCCGCCCTTCTCCCAGCCGCATGACGAAGCTGCGATCCACCTTGAGCGTGTCGAACCGGAAGCGGTGCAGGTGGGCCAGCGACGAGTAGCCGGTGCCGAAATCGTCGATGGACAGCTTGAACCCCAGCCGGGCCAGCGCCTGCAGCGTCTGCGCGGCGCGCTGCGGATCGGCCATCGCCGTGCGCTCGGCCACCTCCAGCGTCAACTGCGAGGCCGGCACGTCGCCCAGTGCCTTCAGCGTTTCGCGGGCATCGGCCAGCAACTCGGCGTCGCGCTCCAGCTGGACGCCAGACACGTTCACCGCGATCACGCCCTTGAAGCCGATGTCGCGCCAGCGGCGCAGTTGCAGCGCCGCCTCGATCAGGGCCCAGCGGCCGATCTCGGCGATCTGGCCGCTCTCTTCCGCCGCCGCGATGAAGTCAGCAGGCATCACCATGCCGCGCGTCGGATGCCGCCAACGGATCAGCGCCTCGAAGCCGAGCAGGCTGCGATCGGACAGCTTCACGAACGGCTGGTAGTGCAGCTCGAATTCACCGGCCGCCAGCGCCGATGCGACGTGGTCGCGGACCCAGCGGCTCGACGGCTCGACCCGCTGCTCGGCCGGATTGAACGCATGCGCGTGGCCAGGCCCGGCCGCCTTCGCGCGGGCCAGCGCACGTTCGGCGGCGACCAGCAGGTCGTCGGCGCTGAAGGCGCCCTGCCCCGCATGGGCCCAGCCGGCGCACGCGGTCAGGCGATGCGCGCCGGTGCGCGCGGCACCTGACGCGGCGGGGTCGGACGACACGATGGCGTCGAACAGGAAGGGCTCCTCGATCCGCGCCAGCGCCCACTCGGGCACGCGGTCGACGAGCGTGCCGCCGGGCTCCAGGCGGGCATCGAACAGGATGGCGAACTGATCGGCGCCCACGCGCGCGACCGTGCGCCCGGTGCGCCGGCCCAGGCGCTGCGCGCATTCGACCTGCACCGCGTCGCCGGCGATCAGGCCATGGCGCTCGGTGAACCCGTGGAAATCGTCCAGGCCCACCAGCACCACGCCGACCGGCAGTCCCGGCGTCGGCGTCGCCAGCCGCTGCGCCAGCAGCTCGACGAACAACGCGCGGTTCGGCAACCCGGTCAGCCGATCGTGCAGCGCGTCGCGCGCGCCCCGCGCCTGCAGGTGTTCCAGCGCGCCGATGTCGGTGAGCGTCCCGGCCATGCGCACCGGCTTGCCGTCGCGCCGCATCGCTACGCCACGCGCCAGCAACACGCGCGGCTGGCCGCCCTGGTCGAAGCGCAGCACGTGATGGAACTGGTGGCTGCGACCTTGCAGATGCGCGTCGAGGTCGCCGCGGAACAACCCGGCCGCGCCTTCATCCAACGGCGCGGTGAATCGGGCGATGCCCTCCGCCGCCTCGTTGCGGTCGGCCTCGCGACCCATCAGCGCCCACCAGCGCAGCGACACGTCGAGGCGATCGCGCGTGATGTCCCAGTCCCACAGCCCGTCGTTGGCGCCCTGCGCCGCCAGCGCGTAACGCGCCTCGCTGATCCGCAGTTGCCGCAGCGCCGCGCGGCGCCGGGCCAGCGCCGCCAGCGCCCGCAGCGCCAGCGCGCACAGGCTGCCCGCGGCGATCGCCAGCAGCGGCGTTGCCAGCGGCAGCACCAGGTATTCCTCCTCGAAGGCCCACTGCGCCGCCGCCAGGCCACCGGCCGTCAGCAGCGCGACCAGGACCAGCCCCAGCCACACGCGGCCGCGCGCCAGGAGCACGCAGCACAGCAGCGGCAGCGTCAGCAGCGCGATCAGCTCCGCCAGCGTCGCCCAGTTGGGCCGCGTGAGCGTGCGGCCGGTGAGGATGTTGTCGACGACGGTCGCGAGACGCTCCATGCCCGGCAGGCCGGCATCGAAGGGGCTCTTGACAGGGTCGCCGGCGCCGGGCGCCGACACGCCCAGGATCACGATCCGGTTGTGCAGCGCCTCGGGCGGCACGCGGCCGTCGAGCAGGTCGACCGCGCTCACCGCCGCGAAGGTCCCCGTCGGCCCGTAGTAGTTGACCCCTTGCTGCGACAGCAGATCCAGCGGCACGCGCAGCGAGCCCCAGCGAACGTCGCGGCCCCAGCGCAACGTGGCCTCGGACCAGGGCTGCCGCATCGCGTCACCGGCGATGCGCAGCGCCAGCGACGGGTAGACCTGACCGCTGAACGGCAAGGCCGGCAGGTCCTGGCGCAAGGCGCCGTCGGCATCGAGCCGCGTGGTGACATGTCCCAGCGAGCGGGCAGCCGACAGCAGCGGCTCCTGCGGCGCCTGGACGCGGTCGGGCACCAACGCGCTGCGCGGGGGGCCTTCCGCGCGCGTGAAGGCGTGCGGGAGCAATGCGGAGGGCGGCGATTGAGGCGGCGATTGAGGCGGCGATTGGGACGACGATTGGGCCGGCGATCCCGGTCCGATCTCCGCGGTCGACGACAAGGCGAACGGCAACAGCACCGGCGCACCGCCGCCCATCGCCGCGGCGAGGGCCCCGTCCGCATCCGGCTGCGGATCGAGCAGCAGCATGTCCACCGCGACGAGGCGCGGCCGGGCCGCCTGGATGCGGTCGATCAACGCGGCCAGTTGCTGGCGGCTCGGCGCGACCCCACCGAAGCGCGAAGCGCTGGCGTCGTCGAAACGCACCAGCGCGATCGGGTAGCTGGTGCCGGGCTTGAGCGGCCCGCGCCATTGCGCCTGTGCGTCCTGCACCAGCCCGTCGAGCCGCGCCAGCGGTCCGGCCTGGAATCTCGCCAGCCACAGCGTCGTGACGGCGGCCGTCACCAGCAGCGCGACGACCAACTGGGCCCAGGCCCAGCGCGACGGCCAGCGGAACCCGCGGCGACGGTCGCCCGCCATCACGCGCCCACCAATCGACCGACCCTCGCGCGGTCCTCGTTCAACAGCCTGCTCACATCGCCCCCTTTGTCATCGTGCCCTCGTTGCCGGCTTCTGGAATCCGCTTGCGGACCCGGTTCGGCCTGGACGGCTCGCCCCGGCCACGGCGACCGTGGGCAAGTGATGCAGACCACGCCAGGTTCGGATCCCGCGCCGACGCATCGTCAGCGGCGGCCATCGTATGACAAGGACGGACGCCGCCCGACACCGGAAACACGGTGCGGGCGGCGGGTCGGACAAGCCCGGACGCGCCGGCTGGGGCGCATCGGAGCCCGTCCCCAGGTCAGGGCATGTCCTTGAAGTCCCCCACCGTCGACACCACGAAACCGTCGAGGTTCACCCGTTTGCGCCAGGCCCGAGTGACCTGGTCGACGGTCGCTGACTGGATCGCCGCGTCACGTCGCGCCGCATCCGCCCAACCCTCGCCTTGGTCGGCCAGCGTCAACAGCGCCTCCGTCAATTGCGCGTCGTCGGCGCGTGCCTGGAGCCGGCCTTCCAGCAGATCCTTCTTGGCGCGAGCCAGCTCCGATTCCGTGATGCCGGCGCGGGTCATGCGGGTCAATTCCTCCTTGACCAGCGCCAGCACTTCCTCGCGGTTCTGCGGCGCGAAGGTGCCGCCGATGGTCAGGTTGGCGTCGTCGCCGAAGTGCTCGACCGACAGCGACGCGCCCACGCCATAGCTCAGGCCGGCCTGCTGGCGAATCCGCACCGCGAGCCGGTTCTCCAGCCCGCCACCACCCAGGATGTGCGTGGCGATCAGGAGCGGGAGGTAGTCCGGATCGCGGTCGTTCAAGGCGAAGTCCAGCCGCATCCGCATCTCGGCGCTGGTCTTGTCACGCGCGACCGCATCGAACCGCGCCGGAGGGATCGTGTCGGCCTTGTCGATGTGGCGCACGAACTTCGGCGCACCCGGCTTCTTCCACTTCCCGAACAGCTGCTCGATGGCCGCGTCCAGTCCGTCCGGGATCGCGCCGACAACCGCCACGCTGGCGTCGTTGGCGGACCAGTAGCGGGCGTGGAACCGCTTCACGTCGTCGAGCGTCGTCGCTTCGACGGTCGCGATGCGTTCGTCGATGCTCATCAGGTAGTCGGGATCCTTGATCGTCACGCCGCGGGCGCGGTTGTAGTGATCGCGCACCACCGCCTGCCGCAGCACCTCCAGGTCCTGGCGCGACCCCGCCAGTTCCGCCAGCGACGCGCGCTGCTGGCGCTCGAAGGCGTCGGCCGGCAGCAGCGGGCGCTGCATCACATCGGCCGCGATCTTCAGGACGTCCAGCAGCGTGCCCTGCTCGGCGCTGATCGTCAGCTCCGCGCCCTGGTCCTCGCTGGTCAGGTTCAGGTCGGCTCGCAGCTGGATCAGGCGATCCTGCAGGGCCTGCCTGGAGATCGACGCGCTGCCCTCGCCCATCAGCCGCGCCACGAGGTCGGTGCCGTGGTGCGCGTAGGTCTCGTCGCGCTCGCCCCAGCGCAGTTGCATCCGCAACTGCACCGTGTTGCCGCGCGTCTGCTTGGCCAACGTCGTCAGCGCGATGCCGGACGGCAGTCTCTTGGTCGCGGTGCGCTGCGCCAGGCGCGCCGGCGTCGGGTCGAAGCGTTCCCCCTCCTCGACCTTGGGTGGGCCCTTCAGTTGCGCCAGGCGCGCTTCGAGCGCGGGCGCGGCCGGGATCTCGACACGCTCGACCTTGTCTGTCGGCAGGTAGCGGCCGAGCGTGCGATTCGCCGGACGCAGGTAGGCCTGCCGGACGCGCTCGACATCCGCCAGCGTCACCTTCGGGATGTCTTCCATCAACTGGAACAGCAGCCGCCAATCGGTCGCGCCCAGGCTGGAGATCTGCTGGATCAGCGCCTCGGGCTGCTTCATCTGGTCGCGGTAGGACACCAGCGCGAGCTCTCGCACGCGCTTCAGCTCCGACTCGTCGAAGGCCTGGCCGGTGCGGCCCTCGACGATGTCCAGCAACTTGCGCTCGATCGCCGCGGCGTCCCCGTCGGGCGGCAGCACCGCGATGGCGCGGATGCCGCCGGGGTCGGCGCCGCCCAGGCCGGTCAGACCGGCGGCCAGCGCCAGCTTGGGTTCCACCAGCGCCTTGTACAGCTGGCCGCTGGGCTGCAGCGACAGCAACATGCCCAGCACCAGCAGCGGCGCGGTGTCGGGATGCGTGATCGCGGGCACGTGGTAGTAGGCCATCAGCAGTGGCTGGCCGCCGACGCGCCGCACCATCACGGTCCGTTCGCCGTCCTGTGGCGGCTCGACGGTGTACGGCCTCGGGATCGGCTCGGCCGGCGCCCGCAGCGGCCCGAACAGTTGCGACACGCGTGCCAGCACCGCCTTCGGGTCGAAACGTCCGGCGACCATCAGCGTCGCGTTGTCGGGTCGATAGAAGCGCTTGTAGAAGGCTTGCAGCCGCTCGATGGGGACGTTCTCGATGTCGCTCTTCGGGCCGATCGTGTCGTGGCCGTAGTTGTGCCAGTCGTAGGCCACGCCGATGACGCGCTTGTTCAGCACCTGGAAGGGCTCGTTCTCGCCGCGCTCGTATTCATTGCGGACGACGGTCATTTCCTTGTCCAGATCGGCCTTGGCGATGAAGCTGGCGACCATGCGGTCCGCCTCCAGCGCGAGCGCGAAGTCCAGCGTGTCCGGGTCGGCGTTGAAGTTGGCGAAGTAGTTGGTGCGGTCCGACGTGGTCGTGCCGTTGAAGCGCACGCCGCGCCGCGCGAACGCCTCGGGGATGTCACGCTGCGTCGGCGTGCCCTTGAACATCAGGTGTTCGAGCAAATGCGCCATGCCGTACTCGCCGGGCGACTCGTGCCGGCTGCCGACGCGGTAGGTGATGTTGACGGTGGTGGTGCTCTGCGCCTCGTCCGGGAACAGCAGGATCTGCAGGCCGTTGGGCAGCCGGTATTCGGTGATGCCGCCGATCTCGCGCACCCACTGCGCCGTCGCGGTCGAGGCACCGGGCGCGGCCGCGGCGACGGTTGGAGGACTCTTGGACTTGGCGGGCGTCGGACGCGTCGGCGCCTCGGTGTCGCGTGGCGCGGCCAACGCGCCGACATGCGGTCCGGACACCAGCACCGCCAGCACCAGCGCCCGCATCGCACCGCACGAAAGGGACTTCAACTTCATCGGGGTCTTTCCTGGCCGCTCGGTTCGCGGCGTGCCGACGATTGTGGGCGTGCGCGGCGCTGGCCGCGGTCTTCCGTCGCGCCGATGAAGCCGCGAGACAACACAGCAATAAATCGACTCATCGAGGCAATTGCCGGACACATCGCGGCTGGGTAAATGCGGCTGCGATGCATGCGGCCTTGTCCGACACACCGCCGCGACACGCGCCGACGTCCCGCGCGGCACGCGGCGCCTACGCTTCTTCAAAAGGTCCGAGACCCGATGGAGTCCGCCATGCGTTCGTTCCCGCACGTCTTCCACGTCACCAGGCGCCAGACGCCGCACCATGGCGCGTTGTTCTGGCTGGCCCACGCGGCCGTGCTGCTGACGCTGCTGCTGATCGCGACCGAGGTGTCTGCGCAGCAAGGCGCCGGCCTGAAGGCGCAGTACGAGCAGATGGCGCCGCAGCTGGCGCGCAGCCCGTTCCAGCGGCCCATCCTGCTGAGCTCCGTGGACGACACCGAGCGCCCGACCGGCGAGATGCACGCCATCGTCGCCCACGGCTTCCCGGCGCTGTCCGCCGCGCTGCAGCGCGCGGACGCATGGTGCGAGCTGCTGACGCTGCCGGCGAACGTGAAGCGCTGTGTCGTCGACGACGATGCGAAGCCGCTGACGCTGCACATGGCCGTGGGCCGCAAGTTCGACCAACCGATCGAGGACGCCTATGCGCTGGACTTCCGCTTCCAGGTGATCGCCGCGCAGCCGCAGTACCTGCTGGTCGAGATGAGCGCCGCCAAGGGTCCGATGGGCACCAGCGACTACCACCTGACGCTGGAGGCGATCCCGCTGGATGCACGGCGCAGCTTCATCCGCCTGCGTTACGCCTATGCCAACAACATGGCGGCGCGGCTGGCGACCAGCGCCTACCTGGCGACCTCGGGCCGCGAGAAAGTCGGCTTCACCGTGGTGGGCCGCGACGGCGACGGCGGGCCGCGCTACGTGGGCGGCATCCAGGGCATCGCGGAGCGCAACACGATGCGCTACTTCCTGGCGATCGAGTCCTACCTCGACACGCTGCCCACGCCCGCCGACCGGCGCCTGGACAAGCGCCTGCGCGACTGGTACGCCGCGACCGAGCGATATGCGCGTCAATTGCACGAGCAGACGCTGGACGAGTACGTGACGATGAAGCTCAAGGAGGCTCGACGCCAGGTGGCGCAGGCCACGCCGGTCCGTTGAGGAAGGGCTGGGCCCTCTCACGGCCGCCGCGGCCACCGAGTCGGGCGTCCGGCGGTGTATCGCGAATCGGAGCCGCGTCGGTCGCGGCAAGCCATGCGGCGCGTGCTCAGTCCCGCGTCGACCGAAGTTGCCGCGCGGGCCACTGCGCCGCGATCAGCAGCGACGCCATCAGCCACATCGGCGCGGCCGCCGCGCTGGCGGTGGCGAGCGCGCCGAAGCCCAGCGGCATCGCGATCGTCGCGCCGTTGGTCGCCAGCATGCGCAGGCCCAGCGCCTGCCCATGGCGCTCCGGCGGCGTGACCTGGTGCAGCGTCGCCAGCACCATCGGCTGCACCGAGCCCAGCGCCACGCCCAGGATCGCGGAGCCGACCATCAGCCCCGCCGTCCCCGGCAACCACGCGTAGACCAGCAGCATCACCGTCGCCACCGTCATCGCGGCGCGCAGCGCCTTGAGCTCGTCGAGGTGATCGGCCCAGCGCACGATGGCCAGCCGCACCACCGTCGCCGCCGTGGCGAAGCTGCCCAGCACCAGGCCGATGCTCGACGCCGACAGACCCTTCGCATGTCCCACCACCGGCACGACGAAGCTGTGCGCGTCCCAGCACGAGGACAGCACGATGTTGATCATGAGCAGGTTGCGCAGCGCCGGGTCGCGCAGCAGATCCCACGCGGGGCGCGGCTTGGCGCCGTCCCCCTTGGGCTGCGGCGCGTGGCGCGGCACGCGCGTGGCCAGGCCCCAGGCCACCGCCGGCAGCAACACCGCCAGCGCGAAGGCCCACGGGAACCCGGCATGGTCGATCAGCACGCCGGCGACCACCGGCGCGAGCGCGTTCGACAGCGCCGGCCCCAGCGCGACCCAGCTGAAGACGCGCTTGAGTTCGGACGCGTCGGTCGCCATCAGGCCGGCCTCGCGCTGGATCGCGACCGCCGCCACCGCGATGGCGCCGCCGCACAGCAGGCAGCCGACGGCGATGGCCCACAGCGACTGGAAGACCAGCACGCACAACGCGCCGCCCAGGGCCATCAGCACGCCGACCCCGACCGGCCGATGGAAGCCGTGGCGGTCAGCCAGCCGGCCGGCCCACAACGACAGCCCGATCGGGGCCACGGCGAACAGGCTCAGCAGCAGGCCGACGGTCCACTCGCCGTAGCCCTGGTCGAGCACCCACAGCGTGGCCGCGACGCGGGTCACGGCCATGCTGGCGTGCACGGCCACCAGCGTGGCGATGACGGCGGGAAAGGACCGGCGCAGTCCGGGCGAAGCGGGACCGGCGGCGTCGCTCATCCGGCGGCGCCCTCGTCATCGATCGCCTGGCCGACCTGCAGCACGCGGGCCATCTGGTCCTCGGGCAGCGCTTCGACGGTCTTGAGGCGGCGCGTCATCGCGCGGGTGCGCACCTCGGCGGCGTCGATGGTGTTGCTGGCTTCCTCCAGCTTCTTCTTCGTCTTGGCCAGCACGTCGCCGAACTTGCCGAACTCGGTCTTCACCGCCGACAGCACTTCCCACACCTCGGCCGAGCGCTTCTCCAGCGCCAGCGTGCGGAAGCCCATCTGCAGGCTGGACAGCGTCGCCAGCAGCGTGGTCGGACCGACCAGCATCACCTTGTGCTCGCGCTGCAGCGACTCGGTCAGGCCGGGGCGGCGCAGCGCCTCGGCGTACAGCCCCTCGGTGGGCAGGAACAGCAACGCGAAATCGGTGGTGTGCGGCGGGCCCAGGTACTTCTCGCGGATGGTCCTGGCCTCCAGCCGCAGGCGCGTCTCGATGGCGCGTCCGGCGGCCTCGGCGGCCGGCGCGTCGGCGCGTTCCTGCGCGTCGAGCAGCCGCTCGTAGTCCTCGCGCGGGAACTTGGCGTCGATCGGCAGCCAGAGCGGCAGGCCGTCGTCGCGCTGGCCGGGCAGCTTGAGCGCGAACTCCACCCGCGCGCCGCTGCCGGGCAGCGTCTCGACGTTGGCGGCGTACTGCTCCGGCGTGAAGACCTGCTCCAGCAGGCCGGCCAGTTGCACCTCGCCGAAGATGCCGCGCGTCTTGACGTTGGTCAGCACGCGGTTCAGCGACCCGACGTCGCGCGCCAGCGTCTGCATCTCGCCCAGGCCGCGGTAGACCTGCTCCAGCCGCTCGGCGACCTGCTTGAAGCTCTCGCCCAGGCGCGTCTCCAGCGTCGCGTGCAGCTTCTCGTCGACGGTCGCCCGCATCTGCTCGAGCTTCTTCTCGTTGTCCTGCTGGATGGACTGCAGGCGGGCCTCGACGGTGCGGCGGGTCTCGGCCAGGCCGGCCTCGTTGCGCTGGGCGAGCACCTGCAGTTGTTCGGTCATGACCGTCGTCGTGCGCGACGCGGCGGCATCCTGCGCTTCACGCGCGGTCACGGCCTGCTGCGCCAGCGACTGCTGCAGTTGCGCCAGCTGCACGCGGAAGGCGTCGATCTGCTCGTTCTGCGAGCGCGCCGTGTCGCCGCCCTGCGTCAGCAGCGCCTGCTGGAACTGCGTCAGCGTCGTCAACGTCTCCTGGCGCAGCCCGGCGTTGCCGCGGCTGAGCTCATCGCGCAACGCGCGCTCCAGGCGCTCGATGCGTTCGCCCGACTGCTGCATCTGCTGCATCAGCGGGGCCAGGGCCGCCCCCGCGTCTCCTCCCGTCGATCGCCGCAGCGTGAGGAACACGACGACGAGAAGAATCAGGATCAGCCCCGAAAGGGCCAGGTTCAGCAGGTCGGGCAAGGTCATCCGTCGATTCTCGCAGCGCCGAGTCCCCTCGCCCGCCATCCTTCGCCCGCCACGCCTCTCCCCAACATCCCTTCCCCACCGTCCGCGCGAGGCCTGCGATGCTCGCGACGTTCGCGGCGCTCCCCATCCATCTCTCGCAGACCTCGGTGGCGAAGCCGGTGAGGTACTCGTGGCAGAACCGGTGAAGTGATCGGTAGCAAAACTGGTGAAGTGCGACAGTGGTGGGGGACGGGAGCGCTGGGGGTTTTGCGAAGGCAAGGCCCCATGCGCTCGCGGCCAACGCCAGGTCCGAGGCAGATGGGCGGTGCCCCGCGGCCAGCGCCCAGCGCCTGGCCTCAACCTCAGCCCTTCAACACCTCGGGGTTCAACGCCGTCGGGGGAACGCCCCCGGTCAACGCCGCGATCAGGTTGTCGACGGCCAGATCGCTCATCGCCCGACGCGTCGCGATCGTGGCGCTGGCGATATGGGGCGTGAGGACGACGTTCTCGCAAGCCAGCAGATCCGGATGCACCGTCGGCTCCCCCTCGAACACGTCCAGGCCCGCCGCCGCGAGGGTGCCGGCCTTGAGCTCGGCGGCCAGCGCCGCGTCGTCCACGACGCCGCCGCGCGCGATGTTGACGAGCGTGGCCGTCTTCTTCATCAACCGCAGCTCGCGCTGGCCGATCAGATGGTGCGACGACGCGCTGTACGGCACGACGATGATCAGGTGATCCACGCGGCGCAGCAGCTCGTCCTTCTCGACCCATCGCGCGCCCAGCGGCGCTTCCTGATCGGCGGGCAGTCGCGAGCGGTTGTGATACAGCACCGGCATGCCGAAGCCCAGGTGACCGCGCCGCGCGATCGCCGCGCCGATGCGCCCCATGCCCAGCACGCCCAGCGTCGCGCCGTGGATATCGGCACCGGCGAACATCGTCACCGACCACTGCTTCCACTCGCCGCGGCGCAGGAAGTGTTCGCTCTCGGTGATGCGGCGCGCGGTGGCCATCATCAGCGCGAAGCCGAAATCCGCGGTGGTCTCGGTCAGCACGTCCGGCGCGTTCGTCACCACGACGCCGCGCGCCGTGCAGGCCGGCACGTCGATGTTGTTGTAGCCCACGGCCATGGTGCAGACGGCCTTGAGCTCGGGACAGGCGTCGAGCAGCGCCGCGTCGATCCTGTCGCCGCCGGCGATATAGGCGCCGGCCTTGCCCTGCAGACGGCGGATCAGCTCGTCCTGGGACCAGCCCAGGTCGCTGTCATTGACCTCGACCTCGAAGTGCGGCCGCAGCCGGTCGACGATGTCGTCGAAGGTCTTGCGGGCCACCAGGACGCGCGGTTTGCTCATGGCTCAGTCTCCTTGCAGGGAAGCGCCAACTGTAGGCAGCCACGAGGCCGGCGGCCCGTCGCGGCGCGCCGCCGGGGCCGCGGATCGCCCAGCCTGTGGCGCGTGCGCCGCGGCTGTCCCCGGTTTCAGGACGGCACCGCGACGGCGCGCCGTCACTCCAGGAAACGGGTGAAGGTCGAGACCGCCTCGCGCTCCGTCACCAGCGTGTTCTCGACCGCCGCCGGATCGGCGTAGCCCAGCGACATGCCGCACACGACCTGCTGCGTCGGCGCCAGGCCCAGCTCCTCCGCGATCACGCGATGGAACTGCGTGAATGCGGCCTGCGGGCAGGTGTGCAGACCGCGCGCGCGGGCCGCGACCATGATGTTCTGCAGGAACATGCCGTAGTCCAGCCAGCTGCCCTGCTGCATGACGCGGTCGATGGTGAACATCAGTCCCACCGGCGCGTCGAAGAAGCGGTAGTTGCGGCCGTGCTGCTCATGCATGCGCAGCTTGTCGCCCTTGGTGATGCCCAGCAGGCCGTACAGGTCCCAGCCCACCTTGCGGCGCCGGTCGATGTAGGGCGAGACCCATTCGCGCGGGTAGTAGGCGTACTCCTCGCCGTGGGTGGCGAGTTCTTCCGGGTCGTCGTAGACCGCCTGCAGCCGCGTCACCAGGCGTTCCTTGGCCGCGCCGGTCAGCACGTGGACCTGCCACGGCTGCGTGTTGGTGCCGGACGGCGCGCGGGCGGCGACCTGCAGCAGGCCCTCGACGACCTCGCGCGGCACCGGCGTCGGCAGGAAGGCGCGCATCGAATGGCGCGTCGTGATCGCGGCGTCGACGGCGGCGGATTGCTCGGGCGTCGGCGGCAGGAAGGGATCAGGCAGGTTCATGGCATCTCCAGCGCGGCCAGCGCCTTGAGGTAGGGATCGGGAAGCTGCGCCACCGGCCGGCGCGAGGCGCGGTCCACGTAGACATGCACGAAGTGGCCGCGCGCGGCGCACAGCGGCTCGCCCTCGGCGAACAGGCCGATCTCGTAGCGGACGCTGGACCGACCGCGCCGCGCGATACGCAGGCCAGCCTCGACATGTTGCGGGAAGGCCAGCGACGCGAAGAAGTTGCACTGGGTCTCGACCACCAGGCCGATGACCTCGCCGCGGTGCAGGTCCAGCGCGCCCTGCTCGATCAGGTGGCGGTTCACCGCCGTGTCGAACAGGCTGTAGTAGACGACGTTGTTGAGGTGGCCGTAGAGGTCGTTGTCCATCCAGCGCGTGGACACCGGGATGAAGCGGGCGAAGGCCTCGCGCGGCTCTGGGGTCGGGCGCGGCGGCGGACGGTCGGCGGGGGCGGCGTGGTGGGCGTGGTCGGCGGTCATGGCGGCGATTCTTCCATCGCCGCGGAGCCGCCGCTGTCGCGTGGGCTACGGGGGGTCGCGGTACTCGGTGTTCGACTGGACGCCGGGCGGCACGTGATCACGGACCTCCAGGATCACCGGCTCGCGCCCTCGCACCTCGCCGTGATGGAAGTCGTTGATCGATTCGACGATGGTCTCGCCGGCCTTGAAGTCGCGGTGGATGCCGGTGCTGGTCTGCACCACGCGGATCTCGCCCTGCAGCACCTTGCCGATGCGCGGATGGGGATGCTTGTGGACCGGCAACACCTGTCCGGGCTGCAGCGTGAGCTGGAAGCTGATCACCTGGCCGGGATTGGGGAAGGTCAGCGGCTGCCGCGTCCAGGTCTGGTCGAAGCGCTCGACGTTCATTGGGGTGGGATGCGCCGGCGCGGCCTCCGCGCGGCTGGCGACGGGGCAGCAGACCACGTGCGCCGGCGCCGCCGGGTGCTGGGCAGGGGGCTGGATATCGAACATGACGGCTCCAGAATGGAAACGTCGTCAGTGGCGGCTCAGACTGTTCGAGCAGCCTGCCATCGCGCCCAGGTGTCCGCCGCCGCGTCGAGCGTCCGGCGCTGCACCTCGACGGTCACGCCCAGGTCCTCGCCGTAACCGCCCGCCATGCTGAGCGCCACCGGGATGCGACGCTCGAACAGAGCATCCAGCACGATCCGGTCGCGGCGCAGCAGTCCGTTCGCGCTGAGCTTGAGCCGGCCGAGCCGGTCGCCCTCGTGCGGATCGGCGCCTGCCAGGTAGAACGCGAGCCCCGGCGGCCGATCCGCGACGCGCCGCCAGACCTCGGCCAGCGCGGTCTCCAGGGCCTCGATATAGACCTCGTCGCCACAGCCGTCGGGCAATCCGACGTCGAGGTCGCTGGCCTCCTTGCGAAACGGGAAGTTCTTCTCGCCGTGGATCGACAGCGTGAAGACGCTGTCGTCGTCCTGAAAAATACGGGCCGTGCCGTTGCCCTGATGCACATCCAGGTCGACGACCAGCACTCGCAGCCCGGGCCGGTCGGGATGCTCGCGGTGCCACCGCGCCTGCATCAGCCGGGCCGCGACCGCCACGTCGTTGAAGACGCAGAAGCCGCTGCCCTTGTCCGCGTAGGCATGGTGCGTCCCGCCCGCGAGGCTGGCGGCGACGCCCTCTTCCAGGGCCGCGCCCGCGGCGGCGATCGTCGCGCCGACCGAGCACAACGAGCGTCGCGGCAGCCCGGGCGCCCAGGGGAAGCCGATCTCCCGCTGCGCGGCGGCGCTCAGCGTGCCGTGCAGGACGGCGTCGATGTAGTCGGGCGTGTGGACCAGCGCCAGCTCCGCCGCCGTCGCCGCATCGGCCACGCGCAGGCGCATCCGGCCGGGATCGCGCTCCACGCGCTCGCGCAGCATCTGGTACTTGGATTGCGGGAATCGATGCCCGGGCGGCAGCGCCAGGGTCAGATGGTCGTAATGGAACGCGAGCATGCCCGCGACCTTACCGTGCGCGCCCCGCCGCCGGGGCAAGCGCCGGAAATGTCGCCCGCAACGGCCCGGGAAGACGCCCGGGGCCCCATCGGCAGGGGGATGCCGTCATTTTGCTGCAATGCAGCAAAAAGGGCTTGCAATCCCTTTGGGCGGTCCTATACTTGGCTCCATGCTGCACTGCAACATAGCTTGCGGCCCCGGTCCTCAGCCTGCCGTTTCCCTGGCTGACCTCAATTTCAAGGAGATTTCGCATGCTGACTGCTGAACAACTGATCGCCGCCCAAAAGAGCCAACTGGACGCCCTGTTCGGGCTGACCAGCAAGGCCTTCGAAGGCGTCGAGAAGCTGGTGGAACTGAACCTGCAAGTGGCTCGCACCGCCCTGGGCGAAGCCGCCGAGACCGCCCAATCCGCCCTGTCGGTCAAGGACGCGCAAGAGCTGCTGGCCCTGCAGGCCTCGCTGCTGCAACCGTCCGCCGAGAAGGCCGTGGCCTACAGCCGCCACCTCTACGACATCGCGTCGTCCACCTCTTCCGAATTCGCCAAGCTGGCCGAGGCGCAAGTCGCCGACGCGCAAGTGAAGCTGGGCTCGGTGGTCGACAACGTGACCAAGAACGCGCCTGCTGGCACGGAAAATGCTGTTGCTTTGGTCAAGTCGGCGGTTGCCGCGGCCAACAACGCCTACGAAAGCATGCACAAGGCCGCCAAGCAAGCCTCCGAGATCGCGGAATCCAACTTCAACGCCGTGACCAGCACGGCGGTGAAGGCGACCCAGACCGCCTCCCGCGCCGCCAAGCGCGCCGCCTGAGGTTGTCGGTTGCCATTGACCGGTTGTCTCCTCGGTACCCAAGGAAGTTAGGCTTCCCAAGTGCCCTTCAAGCCCAGCTTCATGCTGGGCTTTTTTTTGCCTGCGCGGACGAGTGAGCCCTGGATGTCGAGGGCCGGTCGCTTGACGCCTCGAGCTGGGCGCGTCTCGTCTGAGCGGCGGCGACGATGATCACGGCCTCGTTGGATAAGGGTCGATGCCCCGCCTGGTGGCGCCGGCACCACCCCGGTGCTCCAGCAATCGCCCGGGTGCCCGGCCCTCGTGCGAAAGCGCTTTCGCGTCAGCCGGTGGCGCGCCCGGATGGCGCCACGGAGAGCGTCGCGCCGGCCGCGTATTGATCCGTCACGTCGCGCAGCGCGCCCTGCACCGTGAGCTCGCGCAGCAGCTCCCGATCCAGCAGCGGATAGCGCGGCAGGCCGATCACCATCATCAGATACCCCATCTGCCGCACCGATAGCAGGTCGCACAGCAGCCGGATGCGCTGCTCGTCGGGCTCGACGCCCTCCGGCGCGCAGGCGGCCAGCCGTTCGCGGACCAAGCCGATCAAGCGGTAGTAGACGGGCTGCTGCGCCTGACCGATCTCGTCCAGCGAGCCGCTCTGCGTCAGCGACATGTAGATCATCCGGAACTGCTCCGGATGGCGCTCCCAGAAATCCAGGAAGCAGCGCACATGCGCCTCCAGCACCTTGCGCGCGCCGCGCTGGCCCTTGGACGCGTCCAGCAGTTCGTCCGTCAGGGCCTCGAAGATCTCGATCCACAGCCCGTCCAGCAGCGCTTTCTTGCTCTCGAAGTAGCTGTAGATGGCCATCGTCGAGATGCCCAGCTCCTGCGCCAGCCGGCGCATGCTGAGCGCTTCCACGCCTTCCTCGCGATAGATCTTGCGGGCGCGCTCCAGCATCTCGCGCTTCAAGGCGGCCATCTCCGCGGGGCCGCGTCGCAGCCTCGGCGCCCCGCGCCCGCCGTCAGGATCGGTGTCTCGCACTTGATTCATGGATGTAAGAAGTTATCGTTTGTGTACGTTATCTCATACTGGAGATCACGTTAAATCCTCACGAACCCTCAGCGCGGTTGCCTATCGAACGCCATGTACGCGTACGACAATTTCAGCAAACGGCATGCCTGCGCCTCCCCACCCGCGTCTCCACACGACCTTTCGACGTCTGGACGCATGTCGACTCCGACCCCGCCCGGGGTCTTTCAACTCCGAGAGTCCGTCATGTTCGACCGTCTGTCCGTCGGCGCCAAGCTTGCCTTGGCCTTTTGTTCCGTGTTGCTGATCACCGCGCTGCTGGGCGTCATGGCCATCTACCAGTTGGGCCGCGTCAACGACACCGCCTCCGACATGGCGGACAACTGGTTGCCGTCCGCCCGCGCGGCGCAGGCGATCAACCAGGACATCACCCGCTTCCGCACCCGCGAGTACCGCATGCTGCTGTCCGAAGGCAGCGAGCGCGCGACCGACGCCGGCAAGATCGACCAATCGCGCCAAGGCGTGGAGCAACGCCTGAACGCCTACGAGAAGCTGGTCAGTTCCCCCGGTGAAGCGGAAAAGCTCAAGCATGTGCGCTCCCTGTGGGCCGACTACCTGGCGCACAGCGCCCGCATGGTCGACGCTGCGCGCAAGGACGACGACGCCACCGCCAAGCGCCTGCTGGCGATCGACGGCCTGCCCAAGTACGAGGCGCTGGGCAAGGCGGTGGACGATCTGGTCGAGCTCAACACCGCCGGCGCCAACGCCGCCAACGATCTGGGCGACGCGATCTACGCGAGCAGCCGCTGGCTGGTGATCGGCATGACGCTGCTGGCGGTGACCCTGGGCGCGGCGCTGGCCTTCATCATCAGCCGCAAGATCACCGGGCCGCTGGTCGAGTCCGTGGCCATCGCCGAGGCGGTGGCCGCCGGCGACCTCACCCGCACGCTGCGGGTCCAGGGCCGCGACGAGGTAGCCCAACTGCAGACCGCGCTGATGCGCATGGTCACGCAACTGCAATCGGTGGTGACGCAGGTGCGCGACGGCGTGGAGTCGGTGTCCAGCGCCGCGTCGCAGATCGCCGTCGGCAACCAGGACCTGTCGGCCCGCACCGAGCAGACGGCGTCGAACCTGGAAGAGACCGCCTCCAGCATGGAGCAGTTGACCGGTGCCGTCGGCCAGTCCGCCGACACCGCGCGCCAGGCCAACCAGCTGGCCGGCAGCGCCGCCGACGCGGCCCAGCGCGGCGGCAAGGTGGTCGGCCAGGTGGTGTCGCGGATGCGCGAGATCAGCGACTCCTCGACCCGCATCGCCGACATCATCGGCACCATCGACGGCATCGCCTTCCAGACCAACATCCTGGCGCTGAACGCGGCGGTCGAGGCGGCGCGCGCCGGCGAGCAGGGCCGCGGCTTCGCGGTCGTGGCCAGCGAGGTGCGCTCGCTGGCGCAGCGCAGCGCCGAGGCGGCCAAGGAGATCAAGACGCTGATCAACCGCTCGGTGGAAACGGTCGAGGCGGGCTCCTCGGACGTGGCCGAGGCAGGCCAGGCGATGGAAGAGATCGTCAGCGGCGTGCGCCGCGTCACCGACCTGATGGGCGAGATCGCCGCCGCCGCCACCGAGCAGCGCGACGGCATCTCGCAGGTCAACCAGGCCGTCGCCAACCTGGACCAGATGACGCAGCAGAACGCCGCGCTGGTCGAGGAATCCACCGCCGCCTCCAGCTCGCTGCGCGAGCAGGCCCAGCGGCTGGCCGAGGTGGTCTCGGTCTTCAAGGTGTCCTGAGCGGACCGACCGGCGTCGGGCCGCCCCCGGGGCGGGGCACCGACCGGCCGCCGCCGACAGCGCCGGCCGTCGCCCGAGGGCATACTCGCCGCCCATGGCTGCCCGCACCCCGATCTTCTTCGCGACCCCCGCGGACTTCCGCGACTGGCTCGACCAGCACGCCGCCACGGCTTCCGAGCTGGTGGTGGGCTTCCACAAGCGCGCCACCGGCGCGCCCAGCATCGACTGGCCCGAGTCGGTCGACGAGGCGCTGTGCCACGGCTGGATCGACTGCGTGCGCACCCGCATCGACGACAAGACCTACAAGATCCGCTTCACGCCGCGCCGCGCGGGCTCGATCTGGAGCGCCGTCAACATCGGTCGCGTCGAGGCCCTGCTCGCGCAGGGCCGCATGAAACCCGCCGGCCTGGCCGCCTTCGAGGCCCGCCTGGAACACAAGTCGCGGGTCTACTCGTTCGAGCAGCCCAAGGAGCTCGTGGAGCTGACGCCTTCGCACGAGGTCATCTTCATGCGCCATGCCGACGCCTGGGCCTTCTTCCAGAAGCAGCCCGACGGATACCGCCGCACATCGATCTGGCACATCCTGAGCGCGAAGAAACCAGAGACGCAGTTGGCCCGGCTGGACCGGCTGATCGAGGCCAGCGCAAGGGGCGAGCGGCTCTGAACCCGGCCCCACGCTGACCGGCCTTGGTTGTTGTCATGCAGGCAAAACCGTGACGGCGACTGACCGACTCCCTTGTCAGTTGGAGCCGATCCGATGCCCCTCGTCCCGTCCCGTTCCCACCTCACTCGCCGGCACGTCCTGTCCGCCGCGCTAGTCCTGTCCGCGGCTGTCGGATGGATACCCATCGCCGTTGCCGCGCAAAGCGACAACACCGTCGGCCTGTTTCCGATTTCCGAAGCCCGGTCCGCAAGCGACGCCGCGGCGAGCACGTCGATCGACCACGACGCAGGCGACTTCAAGGCCGCCGAAGCTGACTCGCCGAGGTCGGAGCCCGCCGTCAACGCCTGGCGCGCCTGGGAGGGGCGGCACTTTCGACTGACCGCAGGCGGCGACATCAGCTGCTACAGCGAGGACGGCGAACACTGCAGCACCCGCACGCCGGATTCCGGCAAGGAAGCACGCACGATCAATTGCGCCATGCCGCAGAAGGAGCTATGGCGAACGTTGCCCGGTTACCAGCGGCTCGATCACTGGTGCAACATCGCCTACGCCAACCTGTTTGCCAAGTGGGTCAGCTACGAACCGCTCGGCTACCCAGTCGTGCTGGCCACCAACCCGCGCGGCGACGTGATGTGCAAATCGCTTGACGGCACCAGTTGCCTGGCGCCGGGAGAGCACCGGTCCGACCGCTCGCGGTCGCTCAATCCCGTGGTCTGCGGTCGGCAAATGAGAGAACGCGCCAACTTCAGCGGCTATGACGACCCGAACCATTGGTGCTCATCGCCGGAGCTGCTGCTACGCGACAAGCCCCTGCTCAAGACCAGGCGATCCATCCACACCGACCGCCGTCAACTCAGCCGTGATCACGAGATCGAGCTGAAGCGCTGGAGCGCTCAGGAAGTCCCCACCTGGATCGTCCGATTTCGGGTCCCTGAACCGTGGCACGCCGGGGTGGAGCTAATGATCGGTGGATGGGACACCGAGTACGTTGAACCCTACCCGACTTACAGCAGACCGTCCTTGGGCTGGCATCGAACAGCTAGCCTCGGTGCAGCGGCGACGTCCGGCGTCACGGCCCACGACTTCAAGTCCCACCATTTATTCCGGCGGCAACTGCTGGACTCGAAAGGGCGAGGCGTGCTGGCGATTCGCGTCGACAAGACCGGCCGCGTGCGCTTCTTCCAGGCTCCGGGTTGGCGCGGCTTCCAGGCATTGGAGGCGTACGAACTCGATCCGTGGAACACGTGGCGGCAGCTCCAGTTCTTCCGTTGGACAGAAAGTCCGAGAACCTGGGTCACGGTCATCGCCTCGCTCCACCGAAGCGGTGGCCAGCGACGATTCGACGAATCCGATCTGCGAGACCCCCCGCTCCCGGTCATCAAGGACGTGCTGGTGACCCGGCAACGCCCAACGCCTCCCCCGTATTGATCGACCGGCCGATCCACGCCGGGCCCAGGTCTCGGGAAGGCATCAACGCGTCTTCGCCGCGATCTTCTTCCTGATCTCGGGCAGCATCGCCGTCGCCACCTCGCGCCCCAGCGCGATGGCGCGGCGGCGCGTCGTGAAGTCGGCGCCGCTGAAGCCGTCGAGCTTGGGGCGCAGCACCACGTCGGCCCCCTGCAGCTCGTACTGGTTGATCGACTTGCCCATGATGGAGAAGGTCTGCATCAGCATGCGCATCGCGTCGCCGGGGATCTTGGGATCGGGCGGCTCGCCGATGTCGACGGCGATGACCAGCTCGGCGCCCATCTGCCGGGCGAAACGCACCGGCACCGGCGCGACCAGACCGCCGTCCACGTACTCCCGGTTGCCGATCTTGACCGGCTGGAACACCGCCGGCACCGCGCTGGACGCGCGCACCGCCGTGCCCACGTCGCCCTGACGGAAGAGGATGGGCGAGCCGTCGCCCAGGTCCGTCGCGACGATGCCCAGCGGCAGCGGCAATTGCTCCAGGCCGCGATTGCCCGTCATCTGCCGGACGTAGCGCGCCAGCGCCTCGCCGCGGATCAGGCCGCGCATCGGGAAGGTCCAGTCGGTGATGGCCCCCTCGTCCATGGACTCCGCGACCGTCTGCAGCTCCTTGCCGTTGCGACCGGCCGCGTAGAGCGCACCGACCAGGCTGCCGGCCGAGGTGCCGCAGACCAGGTCGACCTTGATGCCGTTCTCCTCCAGCACCTGGATCACGCCGATGTGCGCGAAGCCGCGCGCGGCGCCGCCGCCCAGCGCCAGCCCGATGCGCGGCGGCTTCGGGATGGGCTTGGGCGTCACCGGCGTCGGCAGGTCCGGCTCGGCCGTCGGGGCGGTGGCCGGCGCGGGCGCGGGCGTCATGACCGAGCACGCGCTCAGCGCGCCCAGGCTCAGCGCCGCGGCGGCGATCAGCCAGCGGCGGCGCTCGGGGGCGAACGACGGGGACGCGTCGCTCGGGGACGGCGCTCCGGACAACGCTTGGGACACGGATCGGAGCGGGGATCGGAGCGGGGATCGGAACGGGGATCGGAACGGGGATCGGGACATGGGCGTGGATTCTAGGGAAACGATATGGCGCGGCAGTCGCACGCCGCCCGACAATGCGCCCGCCGCCGACCGCGACGATCGATGAGGGCGCGGCGGCGGCGGTCAGGTGATCGGGAATCAGGGAGGACGAACGATGAATGGAACAAGCGCGCTGCGGCGCTGGGCGATGCGGGGTCTGCTGGCGCTGGTGATCCTGCTGATCGCGGCCGTCGTCGCCGGCTGGGCCGCGGTGCGGGCGAGCCGGCCGCAACTGGATGGCGAAGTCGCCCTGCCCGGCCTGACCGCGCCGCTCAGTCTGGGACGCGACGAGCGCGGCACGCTGGTCGTCGAGGGTCGGACCCGGCTCGACGTCGCGCGCGGCCTGGGCTTCGCGCATGCGCAGGAGCGCTTCTTCGAGATGGACCTGACACGCCGGTCGGCCGCCGGCGAGCTGGCCGCGCTATTCGGCGAGCAGGCGCTCGATCGCGACCGGCAGCGCCGCTTGCATCGGCTGCGGGCGCGCCTGACCGATCGCTTCGAGCAGTTGTCCGGCGAGGACCGCCTGCTGTTGCTCGCCTACACCGAAGGCGTCAACGCCGGGCTGCACGAGCTGCCGGTGCGGCCCTGGCAGTACCTGCTGCTGCGCGCCAGGCCGCAGGACTGGACACCGGTCGATTCGATGCTGGTGGTCGGCGAGATGTACTTCATGCTGCAGTCCGACAGCCTCGAGGCGGGCCTGGAGCGCGCGATGCTGCGCGAGCAGGTCGGCGATTCGGTCTTCGCGTGGCTGAGCCCGCGCGGCGGGCGTTGGGATGCGGCGCTCGACGGCAGCCAGATTCCGCCACCCGTCATGCCCACGCCGGCGCAGCTCGACCTGCGCGTCGGCGCCGTGCCGGGCGGCGCTCCCGCCAGCGCGCCATCCAGCACCTCGCCCGGCGCGCCGGCCGCGATCGCGCCCACGCCGCGCGAGCGGCCCGTGATCGGCAGCAACAACTGGGCGGTGTCGGGCACGCGCTCCGCGCATGGCGGCGCCATCCTGGCCAACGACATGCACCTGGGCCTGGGCGTGCCCAGCATCTGGTATCGCGCGCAGTTCCGCATCGGCACCGGCCAAGGCGCGATCCGCGCCGCCGGCGTGACGCTGCCGGGCGTGCCGGCGATGGTGGTGGGCTCCAACGGCGTCGTCGCCTGGGGTTTCACCAATGCCTACGGCCAATGGTTCGACTGGGTCGACGTGCCCGCCGACGCCGCGGTCACGACGCACACGGAAACGCTGGAGGTGATGGGCGGCCCGTCGCGGACGTTGGAGGTTCAGGAGATCAACGGCTCGCCCATCGTCGTGACCGCGGGCAAGCGTCGTTTCGCGCTGCACTGGATCGCGCACGAGGGCGCGGCCTACAACCTGGAGCTGGATCGCCTGCTGCAGGTCCGGCATGTGAGCGAGGCGCTCGCCCTCGCGCAGCGCGCCGGCATGCCGCATCAGAACCTGCTCGCCGCCGACCGCGACGGCCAGATCGGTTGGACCATCGCCGGCCGGCTCTGGTCGCAGCCGGGCCTGGACGTGTCATACGGGCGTTTCGTCGCGCCGTCCGCGACGCGGCACGACTGGATGACGCCGGAACGCTCACCGCAGGTGCTGTCGCCCGCGCAAGGCCAGTTGTGGACGGCCAATCACCGGCAGCTCGGCGGCGACGCCGGCGAGCTGTTGGGCGACGGCGACTTCGACCTCGGCGCGCGGGCGCAGCAGATCCGCGACCGATTGGCCGAGAAGACCCGACACGATGAAGCCAGCCTCGGCGCGATCCACCTGGACGACGAGGCGCGTTTCATGAAGTCCTGGGCGACGCGCCTGCTGGCCGCCGCCAGGACCGATGCCGGCACGAACCCCACGCACCGCGCCTTCGTCCAGTTGCTGGAGAACTGGAACGGCCGCGCCGACGCCGATCAAGCCGCCTACCGATTGGTGCGTCAGGCCCGGCTGCGCGTGCTGGACACGTTGTGGGATGCGTGGATCACGCCGTCGCGGGGCGAACGGCAGGTCGATCCCCAGCGCAACATCCGCTGGCGCAATCAGTTCGAGTACAGCGCCGCGCGCGCGCTCGACGAGCGCCCCGCCCATCTGCTGCCGGCCGCGTTCGGCGACTGGGATGCGTTGCTGCTGGCGCAGCTCGACGCCGCGGCGCGCGACATGGCGCCGGACGGCAACCTCGGCGCCGCCACCTGGGGCGCGCAGAACACGAGCCGCATCCAGCATCCGCTGGCCAAGGCGATCCCGGCGTTGTCGCGCTGGCTGGACATGCCGTCGGTGCCGCAAGGCGGTGACGACAATCTGCCGCACGTGGCGGCACCGGCGTTCGGGCAATCGGAACGGCTGGTGGTCTCGCCGGGTCGCGAGGACCACGGCTGGCTGTCGGTGCCCGGCGGGCAGAGCGGGCACCCCATGTCGCCGTTCTATGGCGCGGGACATCAGGACTGGGTCGAGGGCAAACCCACGCCGCTGCTGGCGGGGCCGGTGATTCACCGCATCACGGCGCATCGGGACTGATGGCGCGCCGGATGACGGCCGCGACCGCGGACGCGGCCGGGATCAGTCCGGTCGTGGCACGTTGAAGACCTGCCGCAGGTACGCCAGGAAGGTCTGGTCCTCGCACATCGTCTTGCCGGGGCTGTCGGAGAGCTTGGCCACCGGCTGGCCGTTGACGTGGGTCAGCTTGATGACGATGTTCAGCGTCGCCAGGCCCATGTCGTTGCTGAGCTTGGTGCCGATGCCGAAGCCGAGCTGGACGCGGTCCGCGAAGTGGCGGTACAGCGCCAGCGCCTTGGGCATGTCCAGCGCGTCGGAGAACACCAGCCGCTTCGTGTGCGGGTCGATGCGCAGCTTGTCGTAATGCGCCAGCGCCTTCTCGCCCCACTCGACCGGATCACCGGAGTCGTGGCGCAGGCCGTCGAAGAGCTTGGCGAAGTAGAGATCGAAATCGGCCAGGAACGCGTCCATGCCGATCACGTCGGTCAGCGCGATGCCCAGGTCGCCGCGGTACTCCTGCACCCAGTCCTCCAGCGCGGCCTTCTGGTGGTCGCGCAGCCGCACGCCGGTGGCCTGGTACGCCTGCAGGTATTCGTGCGCCATCGTGCCGATGGGCACCAGACCGAGCTCGCGCGCCAGCAGCACGTTGGACGTGCCGCGGAAGGTCTCGGGCAGCTCGTCGCGCAGCGTGCGCAGCACTTCCTCGTGCCAGGCGCCGGAGAAGCGCCGGCGCAGGCCGAAGTCGAAGAACTGGAACGGGTGGCGGCGCGGAGCCTCGTCGCGCGCGAAGGCGCGGATCGATGCGATCTTCTCCGCCAGCCGACGGCGCCCTTCGGCGATCGCGGGCCCTTGGTCGAAGCGGCGGAAGTAGAGCTCGTTGACCATCGCCAGCACGAAGATCTCGAAGCCCATCACGTGGACCTGCGGGCCGCGCACCACGATGTCCAGCCGGTCGCCGTCGGTGGTCACCGAGATGAAGTCGCGCTGGAAACGGAAGATGCGCAGCAGGTCGATGAAGTCCGTCCGCATGAAGCGCAGGCCGCGCAGGTAGTCCAGCTCCTCCTTGCGGAAGGTCAGCGAGCACAGGTGGTCGAGCTCGCGCTCCAGGTCCGGCAGCAGCTCCGCCAGCGGGTACTGCGGCGTGTTGCGGCAGGCGAAGCGGTACTCGGCCTGCGCCTGCGGATGGCGATGCAGCATCGCCTGCCACATCGTGAATTTGTAGAGATCGGTCTCCAGCAGGCTGCGGATCACCGGGGCATGGGTCTGGGGACGGCTCATGCGGGGGGCACTGTACACGCGGGAGGATGGCCTTGCGGCATCGGAGGGCGCCCCGCGCGGCCGCGCGCGCCACCTTGTAGATCGTCCACTCCTCACTCCTCTCCGCGAGCGCCGCGCGCGCCACCGAGCCCGACAGGGTTTGCCATCATCGCCAAAGGGGCGCCTCGCGCGCCCGCGCGCGCCGCGCTGCCAACGCCCGAGCCGGACTCGGCGATGATCGCGCCTGTGCCCTGCCCCGAGCCCTTCCGTCGAGCCTTCTTCCGCGCGTTCTCCGTTCTCATGAGCCTGCCCGCCCGTTCTCCGTCGATCCTCGCCATGACCTGGGTGCTGGCCGCCGCGATCGCGCCGCCGGCGCATGCGCAGTTGCCCGTGGCCATCGAGTCGCCGCCCAAGGCCGACGCGGCGATGCGCATGGTCTACGGCGGCACGACCTGGCGCGACGAACGCATCGCCGCCTTCTTCGGCGGCCGGTCGCCGGCGCTGAGGGCGGAGATCCGCGAGGTCTTCCGCGCCCGTTATGTCGAGCGCGACGTCGACAAGCTGATGCTGGTCTATCAACTGACGCCCGGCCCACGCGACCAGTTCCGCTGCGCCGCCTGCGTGCCCGCGCTGGGCGCGGCGGTGCTGGCGGCCGACGAGGCCGGCCGCTGGAAGCTGCGCGCCCGCGGCCTGCTGCTGACGCAAGGCATGCCGGGCTCCGGCGACGAGGATCTGCAGTTGCTGCAGATCGCCGACGACCGCTGGATCCTGCGCAGCCGCCGCCACGACGACGACCGCGGCCGTGAGAGCCGCCGCGAGCGCCTGATCCTGGAGCGCGATGGCGAGGTGCAACTGGCCGCCGACCTGGGCTTCGAGGACAAGCCCGGCCCGCGCGCCTGCGGCGCGGGCGCGGCGCCGCAGACCTCCGGCGTCAGCGTGCTGAGCCCCGGTCTGGGGCCGCGCGTGGAGGTGGTCCTGCGCTTCAACGAAGGCACGTGTCCGTCGCCGCGGCCGGTGGTGCAGCGGACCCGGATGGAATTGCGCGACGGGCGCTTCCAGCTCGCGCCGGACCCGGACGCGGACGACGAGCCCGGGGCAGCGTCCGCTCCTGGGCGCTGAGGGCACGGTCCAAGGCCGGCCCGCCGCGCGTGCCTCGGGCATCAAAGGCGTGGGTGTCATGCGTCACCAGCCTGCGAGGGACACAGAGCGTGTGTCCTTCAATCAGCAAAGAGGTCTCACGTGCACGCACCCATCCTGGGCCGACTCCTGGCCGCCCTCTTCACGGCGTACGGTTTGTCGGCCGCCGCCGAGCCGTCCCCTCATCCATCGGCCTGGAAGAAATGGCACGGCATTCACTACCGGCTGGAGGCCGACGGCAATTTCAGTTGCTACAGCGAAAACGGTCGCGACTGCCAGGCCGGAACGCCCGCCACCGATCCGGACCGGGTGCGGCCTCTGGTTTGCGGCAGCGCTCATCGCGCGGTCTGGCACTCCACCGGCTATGACACGCCGGATCACTGGTGCAATGTGGCCCACGCCAATCTGTTCGCCGTGTGGCACGACTACACCTTGCTCGGACATCCGGGGATGCTCTCCAAGAACGCCCGAGGCGACGCGATGTGCCGTTCGTTCGATGGGGTGACCTGCGACCGCCATGACCCGACCAAGGAGAGTCCCGACAGCGCCGCGATCGCCGCAGTCGAGGCTTTGAGACCTTTCGTGAGTCACGACCGGGGATACACCTGGGTGCGCGGTGGGTCGCTGAGAGCCGACGACGCCCGGGTCAAGGCGCTGATGCTTCCTGATGTCCATGCGCCTGCGACCGGCTCGCGCGAGATCCGGCCCGTCGTGTGCGGCAACGCTCTTCGGCGTCGGCACGGCATCTCGGGGTACGACCAGGCCGACCACTGGTGCAACACGCCCGAGATCGTGGCGCAGTGGATCCACCCGCCGTATGAGCCGATGGCCCTGTCCTGGCAAAAGACCGAATATGGCAAGCCCTACGAGTACGAACACGGTCGCATCTACAAGATCGCCCTGCCCGGGTGGACAGCCACCCAGCAACCGCTCTGGGCCGCGCGTATCCACACGGTAATGCACCATGATCTGGCGTTCCTGGGCCTCACGCGCGGCGACGAGTGGCTAGCCCTCCAACTGCCCGGCCAGAATGGTGCCGCGCAAGTCCACTTCGGGAACGATCCTCGATCGCTGGAGGACATGCCGTTCTCCGGCGCCGGCTGGGCGACAGCGGCGTTTCAAGTGACGCCTGACGGCAAGGCCAGCTTCGTACGACGAGCGGGCCGCACGACGCCGCTGACCACCCTGCCTGTGACGACAAAGGCGCTCGACCCGCACGCCATCGTGGGGAGTCTGCCGATGTCCTGGTCGGCATCGGCGCCGACAGCCGCGGCCTTCAGCTTCGAAATGTGGGTCTACAACTCCGAGGGAGAAGTCGCGCCCAACATGACGTCCCTCGACGAAGTGGTCATGGCCAAGCAGCGCGTCGTGCCCAAGGACTGATGCAACTCGGGCTGGTCAGGCCAGCTTGTACGTCTGCAAGTGAATGCTGGTCTCGGTCGCGCCGATGCCCTTGATCAGGCGCACGCGCTCGAGGATCTCGGCCAGTTCCTGAAGGCTCTCCGCGCGCAGCTCGGCGAGCAGGTCCCAGCGGCCGTTGGTGTCGAAGATGCCCGCCACGCCGGGCTCGCCGAGCAGGATGCCGACGACCTCGCGCGTGCGGTTGCCCTCCACCGCGATGCTCATCCAGGCGGTGATGTGGCGCGGCGCGATGTCGGCCCGCAGCCGCACCGTGTAGCCGACGATCTGGCCGCTGTCCTCCAGCCGCGTCAGCCGGTTGGTCACCGTCCCCCGCGACACCTTCAGCTTGTGCGCCAGCGTCGCGATGCTGGCGCGCGCGTCCTGGCGCAGCAGCGCGATCAACTGTTGGTCGAGCGTGTCCATCGATCCTTCCCACGGGCGAGCAGCGCCCGGGTTAACCCGAATCTCACGGCAAAACGTCAGTGGAGCCTGACGAAATGAACAAGGAGCTCGAATTATTGTTCAGTTCACTGGCTTCCCGCTAGCGCGCAGGGTCCGAAGAATGGAGGCATCCCAATACCCGTGAGATTGCCGATGACCCGATTGCTGATGACCGCGGACGTGGCCCGCATCGTTCGCCACCATGGCCTGGCCGAGAGCTTTTCCGCGTTGGCCCGCTACATCGCCGACGACTACCGCCGGTGGAGCGAGTTCGACAAGAGCGCCCGCGTCGCCAACCATTCCGACGACGGCGTGATCGAGCTGATGCCGATCTCCGACGCCTCGCTGTACAGCTTCAAGTACGTTAACGGTCACCCCAAAAACCACCGCGTGGGCCTGCCCACCGTCATGGCTTTCGGCGTGCTCGCCGACGTCGCCACCGGCACGCCGGCGGTGCTGTCCGAGCTGACGCTCAGCACGGCGCTGCGCACCGCGGCGACCTCGGCCCTGGTCGCCCGCCACCTGGCGCGGCCGGACTCGCGCTCGATGGCGCTGATCGGCAACGGCGCGCAGGCCGAGTTCCAGGCGATGGCCTTCCATCACCTGCTCGGCATCGACGAGATCCGCCTGTTCGACGTCGACCCCGCCGCCACCGACAAGCTGGTGCGGCACCTGTCGCGCGTGCCCGGCCTGACGCTCATCCGCAGCGCCAGCACGGCCGACGCGGTGCGCGGCGCCGACATCGTCACCACCGTCACCGCCGACAAGCGCAACGCCACCATCCTGACGCCGGAAATGGTCGAGCCCGGCATGCACATCAACGGCGTCGGCGGCGACTGCCCCGGCAAGACCGAGTTGCACCGCGACGTGCTGACGCGTGCCAGCGTCTTCGTCGAGTACGAGCCGCAATCGCGCATCGAGGGCGACCTGCAGCAGATGCCCGCGGACTTCCCGGTCACCGAGTTCTGGCGCGTGCTGCGCGGCGAGGCCGCAGGCCGCGGATCGCCCGAGGAGGTGACGGTGTTCGACTCCGTCGGCTTCGCGCTCGAAGACTTCGCGACCCTGCGCTGGCTGCGCGACCGCGCGCTGGCGTTGAACCTGGGTCGTGATCTGGCGCTGGTGCCGGACATGGCGGATCCGAAGGACCTGTTCGGCGAGCTGCGCATCAAGGACGACGTGGCCGAGACGGCCGCGACCCGCGCGGCGCCGCCCGCCGCCACGGTGGCCGCCGCCCTGCCCGGCAGCCCGAGGGACGCCGGCTCCGCGCGTGCGACGGCCCCACTCGTGGCCTGATTCTGAATGTCTCCTGCCCGGAGCTTCGCTCCGGGCGGCTCGAGCCGGCCCCGCGGGGCCGGCTTTTTTCCGTCCGGGGGCTTGCTCTTAAGATGCCCGCTTCCCACCGGACCCCTCATGGACTACGCCCCGCTCATCAAGGAAATCGGCCGTGGCGCGCGTGGCGCGCGCGACCTCACGCGCGAGCAGGCCCGCGCGCTGTTCGGCGCCCTGCTGGACGGCAGCGTGCCGGACCTGGAGCGCGGCGCGATCCTGATCGCGATGCGCATCAAGGGCGAGAGCCAGGACGAGTTGCTCGGCTTCGTCGAGGCCATGCAGGCCGGGGCCGCACGCGTCGCCCCGCCGCCCGACGCACCGCGCACCGTCGTGCTGCCCACCTTCAACGGTGCCCGCAAGCAAGCCAACCTGATGCCGCTGGTGGCGCTGCTGCTGGCGCGCGAGGGCATTCCCGTGCTGATCCACGGGCGGCATGACTTCGACAGCCGGGTCAGCCCGTTCGAGCTCTTCGACGCGCTCGGCCTGCCCGTGGCCACGGACACCGCCGACGCGGCGCGCCGGCTGGCCGCGGATCGCCTGGCCATCCTGCCCACCGCGGCCCTGCACCCGGGCCTGGACGCGATGATGGCCTTGCGCCCCCGCCTGGGCCTGCGCAACAGCAGCCACAGCATCGCCAAGCTGCTGGACCCGCTGCCCGGGCGCAGCGTGCGCGTCGTCGCGGTCACGCACCCCGAGTACGTCGACAGCATGGGCCAGGCGCTGCCGGTGCTCAGCGCCGACGGCGGTCGCGCACTGCTGATGCGCGCCAGCGAGGGCGAGGCCTACCTGCACCTGCGGCGCAAGGCGCACCTGCAAGGCTTCGCCGACGGGCAAGCCACCGATCTCAATCCGGCAATCAACGAGGACCTGGACTGGCCCCTGAGCGCCGCCTGCGACCCCGTCGAGAACGCCGTGCACATCCGCGCGCTGCTGAGCGGCGCCGAATCCCTCCCCCCTCGGATCCAGGACCAGCTGAGGGCACTTCGGACCCTGTCCATCGGATGAAGCGGTGATGGGACCGAAGGGCTCCGGGGGTCTCCTGAGCGACTTGGGACTTGGAGGGAAGGAGGCCCCCGGATCCCGCAGGTACGCTCGCTCCGGACAGGACGGCTCGGGCCCGCGCTTTCCAGCGTTATTCATATGCTTATTCAAGAATAAGCAATCTACGTTTTTGTAGTTCCCATATATATAAAGCATTCATAGAGTGCAGACTCCCGGCCAGCCCTGGGCCAGCTGCGGTGTCAGATGACGCGGCGGGCTCCTCATTTCCGGCCAGCGCTCAGCTGACACCATGTACGCCTATACCGATTTCGACCGCCAGTTCGTCCACGCCCGCGCCGCGCAATTCCGCGACCAGCTCGAGCGCCACATGGCCGGCCAATTGCCGGACGACGATTTCCGCGCGCTGCGCCTGCAGAACGGCTGGTACATCCAGCGTCATGCGCCGATGTTGCGCGTCGCCGTTCCGTACGGCGTGCTCTCCTCGAAGCAACTGCGCCAACTGGCCCGCATCGCCCGCGAGCACGACCGCGGATACGGCCACTTCACCACCCGCCAGAACCTGCAGTTCAACTGGATCCCGCTGCCGCAATCGGCCGACGTGATGGACCTGCTGGCCGATGTCGACATGCACGGCATCCAGACCAGCGGCAACTGCATCCGCAACATCACCAGCGACGTCACCGCCGGCGTCGCCGCCGACGAGCTGATCGACCCGCGGCCCTACGCCGAGGTGCTGCGCCAGTGGAGCACCCTGCACCCCGAATTCGCCTTCCTGCCGCGCAAGTTCAAGATCGCGATCTCCGGCGCGTCGGAAGACCGCGCCGCCATCGGCTGGCATGACATCGGCCTGCAGCTGAAGAAGAGCGAGGCCGGCGAGATCGGCTTCCAGGTCCTGGTCGGCGGCGGCATGGGCCGCACCCCGATCGTGGGCCAGCAGATCAGCCCGTTCGTGCCGTGGCAGCACATCCTGCTGTACCTGGAAGCGATCGTGCGGACCTACAACCGCTTCGGCCGCCGCGACAACATGTACAAGGCGCGCATCAAGATCCTGGTGAAAGCCGAGGGGCAGGCGTTCTTCGACGCCGCCAACGCCGAGTACCAGGCCATCCTGGCCGACGACACCGGCAGCCACGAGCAGATCATTCCCGAGGCCGAACTGGCGCGCGTCGCCGCCAGCTTCGTCGAGCCGGCTGGCGTGACGCCGACGGCGCCGATCGACATCTTCGAAGGCGCGTCGCCCGCCTACCGCCGCTGGCTGGAGCGCAACGTGCACGCGCACCGCGTCGACGGCTACCGCTCGGTGACGCTGTCGCTCAAGCGCGTCGGCCTGCCGCCCGGCGACATCACCGACGCCCAGATGGACGCCGCCGCCGAGCTCTCCGACCGCCACAGCCACGGCGAGCTGCGCGTCTCGCACGACCAGAACCTGCTGCTGCCCTGGGTCCGCGAAAGCGACCTGCCGGCGCTGTTCGAGGCCGCGAAGGAACACGGCTTCGCGACGCCCAACATCGGCCTGCTGACCGACATGATCGTCTGCCCCGGCGGCGACTTCTGCGCGCTGGCCAATGCCCGCTCGATCCCGGTCGCGGCCGAGATCACCGAGCGCTTCCAGGACCTGGACGAGCTCTGGGACATCGGCGACATCGACCTGCACATCAGCGGCTGCATCAACAGCTGCGGCCACCATCACAGCGGCCACATCGGCGTGCTCGGCGTCGACAAGGACGGCAGCGAGTGGTACCAGATCACGCTGGGCGGCTCCGACGGCTCGACGCTGTCCGGCGCGGCGGTGCCCGGCAAGGTCATCGGCCCGTCCTTCGCGGCCGACGAGGCCGCCGACGCGGTCGAGGCCGTCATCGCCACCTACCGCCGCGAGCGCCAGGCCGGAGAGCGCTTCATCGCCACCGTGCGCCGCATCGGCCTGGACGCCTTCAAGCAGGCGACCAACGCCATCCGCCGCACCACCGCGCAACACTGACCGATCGCCGCCGCCATGAAGTTCGTCTCCAAAGCCCAAGACCCCTGGCACACCTGCGCCGGCGAGGACGGCCCGCAGCCGCATCCCGTCGCCGCCGACCACAAGCTGCTGACGCTGGAGCAATGGCACGCCGTGCGCGACACCTGGCCGGAAGGCCTGGCCACCGGCGTGATCCTGCCCAACGACGCCGAGGTCGCCGACCTGGCCGCGGACCTGCCGCGCCTGGCGCTGATCGCGCTGCAGTTCCCCAAGTGGGTGGACGGCCGCGCCTACAGCCAGGCGCACGTGCTGCGCTCACGCCTCAAGTTCGCCGGCGAGGTCCGCGCCGTCGGCGAGGTGCTGGTGGACATGCTGCCGCTGCTGCAGCGCTGCGGCGTCGACGCCGTGCAACTGCGCGGCGACCAGAGCCGCGAGGCGGCCGAGCGCGCGCTGGGTTTCTTCCCCGGTCATTACCAGGCCGACGTCAACGAGACGCGTCCGATCTTCGCCCGTCCGGAAGCGGCGCGCGGTCAAGGCTGAGCATGAGCGGCGACGTTTCCTCGCTCGACCTTGCATCGCGGGACCGCTCGACGGACGCCTCGCCGGAGGTCTCGCCGCTCGGCGGCGTGTCCGCGCTGCCTGGCGCTGACGCGGGCGGACACGGCTCGGCCATCGGGCTGTATGCGCGGGCCACGCCCGGCTTCGACGAGCGCCTCGCCCGCACGGTCGAGGTGCTGAAGCAGGCCGCCGCGGACTTCGGCCCCGGCGCGCTGCAGTCCACGTCGCTCGGCGTCGAGGACATGGTCATCACCGACCTCATCGCCCGCCACGGCCTGCCGATCGCGCTGGCCACGCTGGACACCGGCAAGCTGCACGCCGAGACGCTGGCGCTGGTGCCGCGCATCAAGGCGCGGTATGGGCTGGACGTCGAGGTCTTCGCGCCGGTCGCGGAGCAGGTCGTGCACTTCGTCCGCGCGAACGGCGAGGAGCCGATGTACCGCAGCGTCGAGCTGCGCAAAGCCTGCTGCGCCGTGCGCAAGCTGGAGCCGCTGGCGCGCATGCTGGCCGGCCGCGGCGCCTGGATCACCGGCCTGCGCCGCGAGCAGAGCGCCAACCGCGCCGACGTCCCCTTGCGCGAGGACGACGGCCAGGGCCGCACCAAGATCAACCCGCTGGCCGAGTGGAGCTGGGCCGACGTCTGGCACTACGTCCAGCAGCACGTCGTGCCCTACAACCCGCTGCATGACCAGTTCATGCCCAGCATCGGCTGCGCGCCCTGCACCCGCGCCATCGCCGTCGGCGAGGACTTCCGCGCCGGGCGCTGGTGGTGGGAGCAGAGCGCCAAGGAATGCGGCTTGCACGCCACCCATGCCGAGCCGCGCGTCGAGCCCGGCGCAGAATCTGAATCCCAAGCGTCGCCCCCGACGTTCAACGCGCAATCCGGAGCCCCGGCATGAACGCCCCCGTGAATCTCGAACAACTGTTGCCGCTGGCGGACCATCACCACCTGGACCATCTGGAAGAAGAAGCCATCTTCATCCTGCGCGAGGTCGCCGCCGCCTTCGAGCGCCCCGCCCTGCTGTTCTCCGGCGGCAAGGATTCGTGCGTCGTGCTGCGCCTGGCCGAGAAGGCCTTCAAGCGCCGCATCGCGGGCAACGAGTTCAGCGGCAAGCTGCCCTTCCCGCTGGTACACGTCGACACCGGCCACAACTTCCCCGAGGTGATCGAGTTCCGCGACCGCCGCGTCGAGGAAATGGGCGAGCGCCTGGTCGTCGGCCACCTGGAGGACTCGATCAGGAAGGGCACGATCCGCCTGGCCCATCCGCTGGAGTCGCGCAACGGCCACCAGACGGTGACGCTGCTGGAGACCATCGAGGAGCACCGCTTCGACGTGCTGATCGGCGGCGCCCGGCGCGACGAGGAAAAAGCGCGCGCCAAGGAGCGCATCTTCAGCCACCGCGACAGCTTCGGCCAATGGCAGCCCAAGGAGCAGCGGCCCGAGCTGTGGAACCTGTTCAACACCCGCATCCGCCCGGGCGAGCACTTCCGCGCCTTCCCGATCAGCAACTGGACCGAGCTGGACGTCTGGCTCTACATCGCCCGCGAGAACATCCCGCTGCCGTCGCTGTACTTCGCGCACGACCGCCAGGTGATCCGCCGCAAGGGTCTGCTGGTGCCGCTGACCGACGTGACCCCGCCGGAAGCCGGCGAGACGGTGGAGACCGCGCAAGTGCGCTTCCGCACCGTCGGCGACATGACCTGCACCTGCCCGGTCGAGAGCCCGGCCGCGAACGCCGCCGACATCGTCGCCGAGACGCTGACCGTGACCGTCAGCGAGCGCGGCGCCACCCGCATGGACGACCGCACGTCCGACGCGTCGATGGAACGCCGCAAGAAGGAGGGCTACTTCTGATGTCCGCCGTCCTGACCCCCGCGAGTGCCTTCAGCGCAGTGACCACCGTGAGCCCTTCGAGCCCCGTGAACAAGATCCATCAGTCCGACGTCGACACGACGCACCGCGCGCTGCGCTTCCTGACCGCCGGCAGCGTCGACGACGGCAAGAGCACGCTGATCGGGCGCCTGCTCTTCGACAGCCGCGCGATCCTGGCCGACCAGCTCGACACGCTGGCCAAGCGCGCCGCCGGCCAGCCGATCGACCTGAGCCTGCTCACCGACGGCCTGGAGGCTGAACGCGAGCAAGGCATCACCATCGACGTCGCCTACCGCTACTTCGCGACCAAGCAGCGCAAGTTCATCATCGCCGACGCCCCCGGCCATGAGCAGTACACCCGCAACATGGTCACCGCCGCCGCCGGCAGCGACGCGGCCGTGGTGCTGGTGGACGTGACCAAGCTGGACCTGGACGCCGACGAGGTGCCGCTGCTGCCGCAGACCCGCCGCCACAGCCTGCTGGCGCACCTGCTGCGCGTGCCGAGCATCGTCTTCGCGATCAACAAGATCGACGCCGCGGCCAACCCCGGCGAGGCCTTCCGCAAGGTCGGCGCCGCGCTGGAGAAATTCGCCGGCGCCGCCGGCATCGCCGTGACCGCCGTGGTGCCGGTCTCCGCGCTGCGCGGCGACAACGTGACCCAGCCGCTGGCCGCCGACTGGTACGACGGCCCGTCGCTGCTGCAGGTGCTGGAGTCGCTGCCGACGGTGCAGGAAACGGTCGAGGCCCCGCTGGCGCTGCCGATCCAGTACGTCGCCAAGGACGGCGACGGCACCGGCAACAACCCCCGCGTGCTGTGGGGCCGGATCGCGCAAGGCCAGGTGCAGGTGGGCGATGAAGTCCAGATCCTGCCGGGCGGCCAGACCGCCCTGGTGGCCGAGCTGCGCCGCGCCGGCGAGCCGGTGGCCGCCTCGGTCGCCGGGGAATCGGCCGGCCTGCTGCTGGACCGCCAGATCGACGTGTCGCGCGGCGACTGGATCGTCGCGCCCGGCGCCGCCGCGCCGCGCCGCGACTTCCAGGCCACGCTGGCCTGGCTGGACACCGAGCCGGCCGTCATCGGCCGCAAGTACTGGGTCCGTCACGGCAACCGCTGGGTGCAGGCCCGCATCGCCGCGATCGATCACCGCCTGGACATCCAGACGCTGGCCGAGACCGAGGCCCACGAGCTCTCGGTCAACGAGATCGGTCACGTCACCGTCGAGCTGCAAGCCGAGCTGCCGCTGCAGCCCTACGCGGACAACCGCGTCGGCGGCGCGCTGATCGTCGTCGACCCCACCAGCAACCGCACCAGCGGTGCGCTGCTGGTCCGCTGAAGGACAGGGAGCCGCCATGGGACGCGTCCTCTTCGTCAGCGCCGGCCCCGGCGCCGCCGACCTGATCACGCTGCGCGGCGCCCGCGCGCTGGGCCGGGCGGAGGTGGTGCTGTTCGACGCGCTGACCGACCCCGCGCTGCGCGACCTGGCGCCGCAGGCGCGCTGGGTCGACGTCGGCAAGCGGGGCTTCTGCCACTCCACCAAGCAGACCGCGATCAACGCGGCGCTGGTGCGCGAGGCGCGAGCCCATGCAGTGATCGTGCGCTTGAAAGGCGGCGATGCCAGCGTCTTCGGCCGTCTGGAAGAGGAATTGCAAGCGCTGGCCGAGGCCGGCATCGCCTGGGAGATCGTGCCCGGCGTGACCGCCGCCATCGCGGCCGCGGCCCAGACCGGCCGCCCGCTGACGCGGCGCGGCGCCGGCCGCAGTGTCGCGTTGACGACGGCGATGACGCGCGAAGGCGAGTTGAATGCCGGCAAGACCGCCGACACCGAGGTGTTCTACATGGCCGGCCAACAGCTGGCCGCTTTGTCCCGCCGGCTGATCGCCGCGGGCTGGGCCGCGGACGCGCCGGTCAGCGTCGTGTCCCGGGCCGGTTGCGCGGACGCGCTGTCCAGCGAGCACGACGTCGGCACGCTGGGCGCCGCGTCCATGCTGCACAAGGGTCGGCCGACGGTCGTGATCGTCGGAGCCGGCGCGGCGCCGCTCCGGACGGAGGCACCCCGCGTGGGCGAATTCGCGACGGAATCGCCTGCCGACACCGCCCATACCCTTAGCCCGGGCGGGCCGGAGCGCCTGACGCAAACCCTGAACGATTAAAATCCGCCGTTTTCGTCAGCGCCCACCGAGCCGACTGCCAGGGCAACGCTGATTTCCGAGGGGCCAGAGCGCCCCGTCACCACAAGAGCCGCTCCATGACCCACGTCGTCACCGAAGCCTGCATTCGCTGCAAGTACACCGATTGCGTCGATGTCTGTCCCGTCGATTGCTTCCGCGAAGGCCCCAACTTCCTGACCATCGATCCCGATGAATGCATCGACTGCGCGGTGTGCATCCCCGAGTGCCCGGTGAACGCGATCATGCCGGAGGAAGACGTGCCCGGCGACCAGCAGATCATGATCAAGCTGAATGCCGATCTGGCGAAGAAATGGCCCAGCATCACCAAACGCAAGGCCCCGCTGCCGGACGCCGAGGAGTGGAAGGACAAGACGGGCAAGCTCGATCAGCTGATCCGCTGAACATTCCCCGCCCCTCTCCAATCGCGGCCGCCGGACCCTGCCGGCCGGCTCTCTACAAGAATGGAAACGCAAGTGACTGAAGCGACCTCCGCCCCGCACGCGGGCGTGATCGAAACCGATGCCGTCATCGTCGGCGCCGGCCCGGTGGGCCTGTTCCAGGTGTTCGAACTGGGCCTGCTGGAAATCAAGGCCCACATCATCGATTCGCTCGCCTACCCGGGCGGCCAGTGCATCGAGCTCTATCCCGACAAGCCGATCTACGACATCCCGGCGCTGCCGGTGGTGACCGGCAAGGAACTGACCGACAACCTGATGAAGCAGATCGAGCCGTTCGGCGCGACCTTCCATCTGGGCCAGGAGGTCACGACGGTAGAGAAGCAGGCGGACGGCCGTTTCTTCGTCGCGACCAGCAAGGGCACGCAGTTCCTGACCAAGACCATCTTCATCGCGGGCGGCGTGGGCTCCTTCCAGCCGCGCACGCTGAAGGTCGAAGGCATCGACAAGTACGAGGGCTCGCAGGTCCATTACCGCGTGCGCAACCCGGCGCAGTTCGCGGGCAAGAACCTGGTCATCATCGGCGGCGGCGATTCGGCGCTGGACTGGGCGCTGAACTTCTGCGGCGCCAATGATGACGGCAACCCGCACAAGGCCGAGAGCGTGATCCTGGTGCACCGCCGCGACGGCTTCCGTGCCGCGCCGGCTTCGGTGGCCAAGATGCGCGAGCTGTGCGACGCCTACGAGATGCAGTTCATCGTCGGCCAGGTCGGTGATCTGGACGAAGGCGAGGACCAGCTCAAGGGCGTGAAGGTCACCGGCGGCGACGGCGTGACACGCGTCGTCCCGGCCGATCATGTGCTGGTGTTCTTCGGTCTGTCGCCCAAGCTCGGCCCGATCGCCGAGTGGGGCCTGGCGCTGGAGAAGAAGCAGATCCAGGTCGACACCGAGAAGTTCCAGACCAATGTGCCGGGCATCTTCGCGGTGGGGGACATCAACACCTACCCGGGCAAGAAGAAGCTGATCCTGTCGGGCTTCCACGAGGCCGCGCTGGCCGCGTTCGGCGCGATGCCGATCATCAACCCGGACAAGCGCGTCCATCTGCAGTACACGACCACCAGCCCGAAGCTGCACAAGGTGCTGGGCGTGGAAACGCCGGTCTTCGACTGAGCCTGAACGCTCCGGGATCAAAGCCCGCCTGGCGAAAGCCGGCGGGCTTTTTCCTTGCTCAGGCCGATGCCGCCGCCGCGGGCTGGGCCTTCGCCAGCATGCCCGACAGCGACTGCGCGACGCCGGTGATGCCGTCGTTCGACAGCCCCGCGTCCTTCATCACCGCATCGACGATGGGCTTGGCGAGCTGGTACTGCAGCGCGGAGTTCATCACCTGCTCCGGGAAGGTCGCGCCACCGGCGCCGGTCGAGCCGTCGGCACCACCGGCACCAGCGCCGCCTCCCGCGCCCGGCATGCCGTTGACCTGGAAGATGCGGATCGAGTCGATCTTCTCCATCGGACGCACGGCCTGCTCCAGGATGTTGGGCAGTTGCTGCAGCAGCAGCGTGCGGACCTGCAAGTCGATCTGCGCGGCGGACAGCGTGTTCAGCGCCTCGTTGATCGCGCGACGGCCCTCGGCCTCCGCCAGCGCCGCGGCCTGCTTGGCTTGCGCCTCGATGGTCAGCGCTTCCGCGCGATCCATCGCCGCGGCCTTTTCCGCGGACGCCGAGACCTTCACCGCGATCGCGTTCTGCTCGGCTTCCTTGGAGGCCTCGATCAACTGGATGTTCTTCTCACGCTCGGCCACGGCCACCTGACGCGCGGTGTTCACCGCTTCCTCGGCCTTGACCGACTCGGCACGCGCCAGGTTGGCCGCGGCATCAGCGTCGGACTGCTCGCGCGACTTGGTCGCGATCGCGATCTGGGTGTCCTGGCGCGCCATCTCAACCTGCTTGCGCTGCTCCGCGCGCTGCATCTCGGTCTTGCGCTCCAGCTCGATCTCGCGCGTCTGGATGACGAGGTTCTTCTCCAGCTCGGCGGCCTTGATCTCGCGGTCGGCCTCGATGCGCTTCTGGCTCACCTGACGCTCGGCCTCGATCTTGGCCGCCTCGGCCTGCCTGCCGCGCTCCGCCTGCTGCGACGCGATCAGCGCCGCCTGCTCGGCGCGCGTGACCTCGATCTCGCGCTGCTGGCCCAGCGTGGCGAACTCCTGGTCCTTCTCGATGTTGAGCTTCTGGCGCGTGGCGTCCAGGTTCTTCGTTCGGACCTGCACCTCGGTGTCCTGCTCGACGTCGTTGCGCTGCTTGCGGCGCGCCTCGGTCTGCTCGGTCAGGCGGGTCAGGCCTTCCGCGTCGAACGCGTTGTTGGGGTTGAAGAATTGCTTGTCGGTCTGATCCAGGCTGGTCAGCGACACCGATTCCAGCTCGAGCCCGTTCTTCTCCAGGTCCTCGGCCACGGCGTTCTGCACCGCCTGCACGAAGTCGCGGCGCTTGTCCTGCAACTCCTGGATGGTCATGGTGGCGGCGGTGGCGCGCAGCGAGTCGACGAACTTGTCCTCCACCAGCGCCTTCAGCTCGTCCGGGCTCATCGTGCGCGCGCCCAGCGTCTGCGCGGCGATGCTCACCGATTCCTCGGTCTGCTTCACACGCACGAAGAACGCGGCCGTCACGTCGACGCGCATGCGGTCCTTGGTGATGAGGCTCTCGCGCTCGCGGCGCAGCACCTCCAGCTTCAGCGTGTTCATGTTGACCAGCACGCGCTCATGGAAGACCGGCAGCACGATCGCGCCGCCGTCCATGATGACTTTCTGGCCGCCGAGGCCGGTGCGGACGAAGGCCGTTTCCTTCGTCGAGCGCTTGTACAGCCGCGCGAAGATGGCGCCGATGGTCACCAGTGCCAGGAAAAGGACGCCGGAGATGGTCAGCAACTCGATCATGTTGTTCATGGACAGGGAACTCCCTCGATGGATCCAGGTTGTGGGTCGTGTGACGCGGCCGATGAAGGGCCGTCTTCGAAGTCAGGCATGAGACATTCAGCCGGTCTCACATCAGCGTCGGATGCGGGTTGGCGATGCAGCGATGGAAGGCGCCCACCTTGCTGACGATCAGGACCTGCGCGCCTTCCTCGAAGACCTCGTCGTCCAGGTCGGGCTCGACCATCAGGTAGTGGGACCGGCCATGCACGTCCTTGACCCGCGCCTGCGCGGCGAGGCCACGCCTGGCCGCGCCGGTGATGACGACGCCGACGCGGCCGACCAGGCTTTGCTCACTGACGGCACTGCTCTCGTCCTGCGGAATGATGTGCGCGATCAACGCGCCCAGGCCGCGCACCGTCGCCAGCCCCGCGGGCACGGCCGCCAGTCCCGCCACGGCGACCGGCAGGTAGTTGTCGAACAGTCCCTTCATTACCACCTGCAGGCTGTAGCCGAACACCGTGTAGCCGGTCAGGAACAACAGCAGCAGCACCAGCGCGGGCACCTTGCCGACATGCAGCCAGCCCAGCACCCGATCCAGGCCCGAATCGCCGTCGACATGCGGCAGCAGGTCGTCGAGCATGTTGCTGGGGCTGAGCGAGATCAGCATGCCCACGCCCTCCAGCAGCGCGATGCCGACGATCAACGCGAAGCCGATGCCGAAGGGCAGGTTCTGCGGCGCGGTGAACAGGCTCATGGCTTGACGGCCTTCAGTTGCGCCATGCGTTCGGCGATCTTGTTGTCGCGCACCAGGTCGTCCAGCTCCTTGAGCTGGGCCGCCTGCTGCAGGCTGCTGCCGCGCGCGGTGCCGGACAGGCCCGTCTGGCGCTCGTAGACGCGGTCGAAGGCATCGGCGACCTTGCCGATGCGATGCGCCGCGTCGACGCTCACGCCCGGCGCCTTGGCCACGCTGGAGGCGGCCGCGGCGCGGCTCTTGCGGAACTCGGCCAGCGCATCCTGCATCTCGCGCTTCTTGGCCAGCAGCGCCGCGACGAAGCCGGTCAGTTCCGTCTCCTGCCGGGCGTGCTCGGCCAGCGTCGTCTCCAGCACCGGCAGTTGCGCCTCGATGTCGAGCTGCCGGGCGACCGCGGCGCGCGCCAGCTCGTCGCGCCCGGCGGCGAGCGCCTCGTCGATCTGCGCCGCCAGCGTGGCGTGCAGCCGGTTGAGGCTGGCGTGCTGCTGCTGGGCCAGATGGCGGTTGGCGGAGACGGTGCCCAGTTCATGGCGCACCTCGTCGACGACGGCGTCGGCCTCGCGGATGGACTGCTCCATCATCGCTTCGGGCGCCTGGTCCTCGATGCGGTCGAGGAGCGCATGCACGCTGCCGGCAATCACGCGGCCGACGCGGGACTTGAGGGACTCGGACATCTCAGGATCCTTTCGGGGTCTGCAGGGTCAGGTGGTGGGCCAGCTCCAGCGCCGGGCCCATCTGCCGCCGGACGACCTGGGGGTCGAAGGCGGCGGCGGTCGGTGCGGCGCCCTGCCGCAGCAGGGTCTCACACAAGGCGAAGGCGCGACGGACCAGCGCCTCCTCGAATTTCCGGGCCTCGGCCTCGTCGGCCGGCGCCTGGCTGACGGCCAACGCGAACGCGGCGGTCAAGTGGTCGAGCAGCAGGCTGACGACCTCGGAATGCTGGCCGGTGCCCGCCTCGGTCCGCACCAGCGATTCGCGCAGCCGAGCCGTCAGATCTCGGATCCAGCCATGCGCGGCGACGTAGTCGAACGCGCCTTCATGCTGCCGCCTCAACTGCCCCAGCAGAACCCGCAGCTTGTCGCTATTGGTCGTGGCGCCCTCCACCTGCAACTGGGCCAGCCACAGGTACAGGTCGCTGGGCAGGCGGGCCGACAAGGGCTCCATCGAGGAGGCGGAACTGGTAGTCATGAGGCATGCCCTTGAAACCGTTGGAATCGGGCCAGTGTATTCATGTGAATTCAGACGTCAACGATCCATGCCATTCGGGTTTTCTGGCGGTGGCGAAGGATTTCCCGAAGGGCGAGGAGGCGCAGTGGACCCCTCGGGCGGAGCGGCGTCAATCGCCCTCCCCCATAGGTGGGAGAGATCGGCGACACACCCTGATCGGGGCCGCAGCCATGGGTTTGCGCTGGATCAAAGCCGTGGATGGCGCGCCCACGGACAGTGATCGGTCCGCCGCGAGGCACTTGCAGCAGTGCAACCATTGCACCAGAATCCATGCCAACAATCGTTCGTCTCCAAAGGTCCCGCATTGACATCTATGGCCGTGATCATCCGCCGCCGCACTTTCACGTGCGCGCCAACGACGGCAGCAAGGCCGCGATCGCGATAGAAGATCTGCGGGTTCTGGCTGGTGAAATCTCTCCGCCCGCACTGACTGAAGTGCGGTGTTGGGCCGAGGCTCACCGGCCCTTGCTCATGAGAATCTGGAAGGAGCGCAATTCATGAGATCGCCGCAATTCACCCTGACCAGCGTTACGCCGACGCCGCGAGCCTCGCTGCTGCTGGCGTTCGCGGATGGGGAACATTTCGACGTCGACCTGGTCGACGTCATCAAGACGTTTCGCGTTTTCGCACCGCTCAAGAGCCAGTCCGTGTTCAACACAGCTCGATTGGGCGAGTTCGCCGACACCGTCATCTGGGCCGATGACGACAACCTGGAACTTGCTGCCGATAACCTGCGTGCGATGGCGGTCGAACAGACCGGCGGCATCTCCCATGAGTTCATCTATCGCTGGATGCATGAGAACGACCTGAACCTCGACACCGCGGCGGAGGCGCTCGGCATGTCGCGGCGGATGCTGGCCTACTACCGCAGCGGCGCGAAGCCCGTGCCGCGGACGGTGGCGCTCGCGTGCCTGGGCTGGGAGGCCCTGCGCAAGTGGCCGGCGTCGAGGCAACTCCCGCTCGCCGCGTAGGGCTTGAGCGGAATGAAACTGGGCCGGGCGTAGAATCGTTGCCTTCGCTAGGGGTGCTGGCTTCACGGCCGGCTGAGAAAGTCCCTTTGAACCTGATTGAGGTAATCCTCGCGCAGGGAAGCATGCCACCCGACACCCACGTGTCCCCGCACGCCGCCTTCTCATCGGCGTGTCCGGTTTGCCGACCTGCCATCGCATTCATGGCTTCGGCACATCGATGGCAACTTCGTCTTCATTGAATTCCCTGTCCCTGAACCGCCTGGCGCTCGCGTTGATCGCCGGTGGCGGCTGCCTGCACGCCGCGGCGCAATCGACCGCGCCGGCCAAGGCCCCGGACAGCACCGCCCTGCCCAGCGTCGTCGTCAAGGGCGCGTCCGAGGCGCCGATCACCGTGGGCGGCTTCGGCGACACGCCGGTCGCGAAGCTGCCGCTGCAGGCCAGCATCGTCAGCGCCGAGCAGTTGCTCGATCGCGGGCTCAGCAGCCTCGCCGGCCTGACCCTGCTGGACGCGGGCGTGGGTGATTCGTACAACTCGGCGGGCTACGTCTCGTACCTGAAGATCCGCGGCTACGACATCGACAACCGCTTCAACTACCGCCGCGACGGTCTGCCGATCAACGCGGAAACCGCCCTGCCGCTGGCCAACAAGAGCAGCATCGAAGTGCTCAAAGGCACCAGCGGCATCCAGGCCGGCACCAGCGCGCCGGGCGGGCTCGTGAACATGGTGGTGAAGCGGCCGACGGTCGAGTTGACCAGCGTCACGCTCGGCGTGAGCGAGCGCGGCACCATCGAGACGGCGATGGACTGGAGCCATCGCTTCGGCGACGGCCGCGGCAACGACAAGGCTTTCGGCCTGCGCGTCAATGTGGAGGCCGCGAAGCTGCGACCCGAGTTGCGTGACGCCGACGGCAATCGCTGGTTGATGGCGGTCGCCGGCGACTGGCGCGTCACGCGTGACACGCTGGTCGAGGCCGAGGTCGAGCTCAGCCGTCAGAGCCAGCCCAGCCAGCCCGGCTTCAGCCTGCTCGGCGACAAGCTGCCCGATGCGAAGACCATCGATCCGCGCATCAATCTGAACAACCAGTCCTGGAGCCAGCCAGTGGTCTTCGAGGGCCGCACCGCGTCATTGCGGGTACAGCATCAGCTGACCGCCGACTGGAAGCTGCAGGCCCACGCGGCCATCCAGCGACTGGTCAACGACGACCGCCTCGCGTATCCCTTCGGTTGCACGGCGGGCGACGGCACGTATTACGCCAGCAGCTACTGTCCCGACGGCACCTTCGACCAGTACGACTTCCGCAGCGAGAACGAGCATCGCGACAGCGATGCGCTGGACCTCTCCGCGCAAGGCAAGCTGACGCTCGGCGGCATGACGCACCAGCTAACGACGGGCGTGCTGTTCTCGCGCTTCAAGAGCCGGTTGCAGGGCCAGGCGTACAACTGGGCCGGCACCGGCAACATCTGGGGCACGCTGCCCACCGTCGCCGACCCGACACTGACCGGCACCAACACCGACCGCACCGAACGCAGCACCGAGTTCTATCTGCGCGATGCGGTCGAGCTCAGCGATCGTTGGCAGGGCTGGCTGGGCGTGCGGCACACGCGCCTGCATCGCGACAGCTGGCAGGTCAACGCCGCGCCCGGCCAGGAGCAGGCCACCAGCTATGGCCAGTCGCTGACGACGCCGTGGCTGGGCCTGAGCTACGCGATCGATCCGCAACTGCTCGCGTATGCGAGCTGGGGCCAGGGCATCGAGTCGGATGTCGCGCCGAATCGGGCCAAGTACATCAACGCCGGCCGCGCGCTTCCGGCGATCCGCAGCAAGCAATGGGAAATCGGTCTGAAGTCGGGCAGCCGCACGGTGGACTGGTCGGTCAGCTATTTCGACATCAGCAAGCCGGCGTCGCGGGATGTGGACGTCGGCAACGCGAAGGTGGAGCGCCGACTGGACGGCACGCAGGACCATCGCGGTCTCGAGGCCCAGGCCGATCTGAAGTGGACCGGCGGCGGCCTGCAGGCCAGCGCGATGAAGCTGCATGCGCGCATCAACGGCAGCAGCGATCCCAGCCTCGACGGCCTGAAGCCCACCAACGTGCCCGAGACGGTGCTGAAGCTGCAAGCGCGCCAGAACGTCGGCCTGCCGGGGATGGAGGTGCAGGCGGGCCTCATCTATGAAGGCAAGCGCATGGTGCTGCCGGACAACTCGCTGGCGATCCCTGGCTGGTCCCGCATCGACCTGGGCGCGCGCTATGAACAGAACATCGGCCGCCAGATGCTGATCTGGCGCGTCGGCGTGGACAACGTGACCAACCGCCGAGCCTGGCGCGAGTCGCCCTACCAGTACGAGCATGTCTACCTGTACCCGCTCGCGAATCGCACATGGCGTGCGTCGGTGGAGTGGCTCTTGTAAGGGGCTGGTTTTTCTGTGTATACTCTTAGGCTCTGATCCCCGATAGCTCAGTCGGTAGAGCGCCGGACTGTTAATCCGTAGGTCCCTGGTTCGAGCCCAGGTCGGGGAGCCAAGATCAGATAACGAAGGTCTACGGACCTTCGTTCTTTTTCAGCCAATGCCCTACCGAAGGCAACGGCCACAGAATTCAGATCGACAGGATCTGAAAAGACTTTTCCTCGATAGCTCAGTCGGTAGAGCGCCGGACTGTTAATCCGTAGGTCCCTGGTTCGAGCCCAGGTCGAGGAGCCAAAATTGAAGCCCCGTCATCGCAAGATGTCGGGGCTTTTTCTTTGGTCGAATCTCACGCCATCGGCGCAACCATGACCCTCACCCTCAGAAGCGAAACGCCCGCCGACATCGATGCCATCGCGCGTCTCACCGCAGCAGCCTTCCTCCACGCGCCGCACTCCAGTCACACCGAACACTTCATCGTCGATGCACTGCGGCGTCATGGCCAGCTCACCGTTTCGCTGATCGCGGAAAAGGACGACGCCATCGTCGGCCACGTCGCCCTCTCTCCGGTCGAGATCTCTTCTGGCGCCACGGAATGGTTCGGTCTCGGTCCGATCTCGGTCTTGCCGGAATGCCAGGCCCAGGGCATCGGGACCTTGTTGATGCGGGCAGCGCTGAGCGAGATTCAGCGCCAAGGCGCGCAGGGATGCGTACTGCTCGGCGACCCCGCCTACTACGGTCGCTTCGGCTTCAAGCCCGAGCCGAGTCTCGTGCTGCCAGGCGTTCCGCCGGAATACTTCCAGGCCCTGTCCTTCGGCGGCGAAATGGCTTCAGGCAACGTGAGCTATCACGACGCCTTCAATGCAACGAGCGCGGGCTGAGCACCTCCTCGCGAGCCATCAACCCGCGCACACCCTCACCGGTTTACCCTTCCATCCGGTCTGTTCTTGAATGGCCGGCGCGACCATCGTGTACTTGCCCCAACGCCGCCTGTCCGTCCCATCAGCATTCCGATCGACGAGCAGACACAGCTCCGGATCGATGGCCATCGCCATCTTTTCCTCCGCCGTGGGTCGCGGGGAATTGGCCCGCGGATCGACGACTGCCGGATTCGCGAACGCACCCCGGATCGCTTCCCTCGAAGGTCGCAACCGGAGCGGCCCAGTGGACAAGGGATCGCCATCGGCAAGTCCTGACCCTGGCGCGGATCCCTGAGCCCCAGCGTCCGGCGTGCCGGTCGATCCGGTGGCACCGCCTTCGACCGTGACCTCCGGTGCGGCGATGATCACCTTCGCTGGGAGATATCGCGCGGGCTCCTCGTACCGACGCTCTGCTGCCGCGGCTCGATCCGCCTCCAGCGGCCTCAGCACCACGCGGATCGGCAGTGCCAGGGGCTCTCCCGATTTCTCCCGGGCCAGCGACACGATCCACAGCTGAATCACCGCCAGGTGCACCAGCACCACGCCGCCCATCACGACGCCGCGGCGCTGCGTGTCCATCAAACGAATCAATCCCTCTCCCCCGTCACGGCCGAATCTCCGTCGCCGCGGACTGTCTCATGCCCGATCGGCGCCAGCAGTTCAGACGAACCCTCGCACCTCGCCGTCATTCATCGGCCAATGGCTTCAGCGCCTCCAACGACTGCAATACCGTCGGCAGCAATTCGCTCACCGTCGGATGAATCCGCACGCCATTCATCACTTCGTCGAAGGGGCGCCGGGCCACGATGACGTCCAGCAGCGATTGAATCGCCTCGTCCCCATCCACGCCCAGGATGCTCGCGCCGAGGATCGCCTTCGATTCCGCATCGACGAGGATCTTGATGAAGCCCGCCTCCTCGCCCTTCTCCACCGCGCGCCCGACGCGTGACATCGGCCGGGTCCCGATGAGCGCCGGTCGGCCGGTCGCGCGCACCTCACGCTCGCTCAGCCCGATCCTCGCGAGCGGCGGATCGGTGTAGAGCGCATAGGTCACCACCCGCCCGCCGACACCGCGTCGCGCGCCATCGAACAGATTCGCCGCCACCACCTCGTAATCGTTCCAGGACGTATGCGTGAACGCGCCGCGACCATTGCAATCGCCAAGCGCCCAGATATGCGGCACGCTGCTTTGCAATTGGTCGCTCACGACGATGTTGCCGCGCTCGTCCAGCTTCACGCCGGCTTCCTCCAATCCGAGGTCATCCGTGTTGGGGCGCCGCCCGGTCGCGATCAGCACGTGGCTGCCGATGACCTCGGGCGGTCCGTCCTTGCAGTTCACCTGGACCGCGATCTCATTGCCCGAAGGCGCCAGGCGGACACACTCCGCGCCGGTGCGGATGTTCAGGCCCTCGTCGATCAGGATCTTCCGCAGCGCCTGCGCGACATCGGTGTCCTCGCGCGGCACGAGTTGCGGTCCGCGCTGCACGACCGTCACCTCGGCGCCGTATCGCTTGAACATCTGCGCGAATTCGAGCCCGATGTAGCTCCCGCCGACCACCACCAGATGCCGGGGCAATCGATCGATTCTCATGATCGACGCGTTGGTCAGCCACGGCACGTCGTCCAGTCCTTCGACGCCGGGTTGGGCGGGCCGTCCACCGACGTTGATGAAGAAGCGCTCCGCCGTGAGGCGCCGGCCGTCGACGGTCACCGTGTGAGGGTCGACGAAGCGCGCATGTCCCATGATCAGCTCGACATTGGCCATGCCGCGCAGCCACTTCTCGACGTTGCCGCGCGAGTTGCCCGAGATCCTGTCCTTGCGCGCGATCACGGCCGGCAGATCGACCACCGGTTGCGCGGGCGGGACCACGCCCCATCGGGCGGCCTCCCGCACGACCCAGGCGGCATGGGCGCTCGCCACCAGCGCCTTGGTCGGAATGCAGCCCGTGTTGACGCAGGTGCCGCCCACGCGCGAGCGCTCGATGACGGCGACTCGCCAGCCCTCGCGAGACATGCGGTCGGCCAGCGGCGATCCGGCCTGGCCGGCTCCAATGACGATGGCGTCGAAGACTTCGCTCATGTCGGCTCCCGACGAGTCAGCTTTTCCCAATCCCTGGTCATTGGCGGCAATGCCAGGAGGAACAGCACCGCCGCCAGCGGCACCACGCACACGAAACCCACGTGCTTGAAGCCGAGCGCCCCCGCCACGCCGCCCAGCACGAACGCCAGCAGCAATCCGCCGGCCCGGACCGCGCGCTCGCGGTCGTGGCGCACGCTCGGCCGGGCGTGGTCCCGCTGGCGATTCCAATAGAGCATCTTCCCGAGCTCCATGCCCAGGTCGGTGATGTTGCCGGTCATGTGGGTCGTGCGGACGCTTCCGCCCGACGTCTTCGATCCGACCGCGTTCTGCAGCCCCATGATGAAAGACAGCAGCAGCACCGTCAGCGGCACTGCGAACGGGGTGTGCCAGGTCAGCGTGATCGCGCCCATCAGGCCGAACGGGAACAACAGCGCCGCCTCCAGCATCAGCGGCAACGCATAGACGCTGCGCAGCCGGTGCTGCCGTGCCCAGTTCACCAGCATCGCGCAGACCGCCGCGCCGGTCAGGAACGCGAGGATCGCGCCGGCGGCGTTCAGCACCAGGGTCCCCTGCCCCATCACCGCGCCATCGGCAAGTTGCGATGCGAAGCCGGTCATGTGGGAGGTGTAGCGCTGCAGGATCAGGAAGCCGCCCGCGTTCACCGCACCGGCGTTGAACGCGAGCAACAAGCCGAGCGCCCGATTCGTCGACGGTGCACGATGCCGGCTGGTGAGATGCAGCAGGCGCCTCACCGCCGTCGGTCCTCACGTGGTGGCACGCTCATCACTTGGCGGCGGCCAGTCCCCATCGGCCCTGCTCGGACTTGCAGGCCATCCAGACCGACGATTTCTCCCCCCACTTCTTCATCGACACCCAGATCTGCAGCCGCTTGCAGGTGCGACCGTCCTTGGTCTCGGTGCGACGCAGCTCCTTGAAGCGGCCGGCGGCGCCGGTCGCGGGGTTGCTCCAGTTGACGACCTCGGGTGTGCCCTCGGCATTGAGCGCCTTGACGCCGGCGGCGAGGAACATCTGAAGATCCTCGTCGTCGAAGGACTCGGCCGGCGTGTTCTTCAACGCGGCGATCCAGCCGGCCGCCTGCGCGGGCGGCCCCAGGGTCATCGCGCACAACACGATGGCGGCCGAAGCCGCGACGGATGGGAACGTAGAGAAGCGACGTTTCACGAGTCCTCCCGAGTTGCGATGACGGTGCGGACCATGATACGGATGCCCCGCGTGGACGTCATCCGACGTGTCGCGCGTAGGGCCTGGGCAGCCCCTCGTGCGTCATCCACGCCGAGCAGACCGCCGCCTGCGCGCATCTGGCGACGGATGCGAGCAGGCCGGCCGACATTCCACCAATCGCACATCGCTCGAACTGGCCTGCCCACGCCCTGCTTTTCGTCAACTGCCCGTCACACGACCTCGGCAGAATGCAATGCATCCGAGGCAACAACCGGCTGCAACATTGGGCAGAGAGCTGGAACCCGTCACCAGCGTCACGGATACCCCATTCAGACGAAAGCCACCCGATGCGGTGGCTTTTTTCATTGGAGGATCGCCCCGTGCGGACGATGCCCTCCGGGCTTTCCCCACCCTCCGTCGCGCCCGCCCATCAGTCAACGTAAAGAAGGATGAAAGTCCCGCGCTGCCTTTCGTCACAAAACGTACAGCGTGCGATCCTTCGGACCGTCCTGCGACGTATCGGCCCCGATACGACCCGCATCTCTCCACTCCCCGCGCTTCCGTCACAGCCGTCGCCAGACTGGCCGCGCTTGCCCTGCCATTGCCTCTCGATGACACGCACCCGCCGCCCCGCCCTGCATCCGATTTCCGTCGCCCTGATGCTTGGCTTGAGCTCCACCGCCTGGTCCCAGGCCACGCCACAGAATCCGCCCACCGAAGCGCCGCAGAAGTCCCCCGCGCCGCAGCGCGCGCGCCCCGACGCCGCACCGGCGAAGCCGGACGCTTCCGCCCCCAACCCGCGGCAGCTCGACCGCGTCGAGATCCAGGGCACGTCGCGCGATGACGACCAGCGCCGCGCCTCGACCGCGTCCAAGATCATCATCGGCCGCGAAGAGATCGAGCGCTACGGCGACAGCACCATCGGCGAGGTTCTCAAGCGCCTGCCCGGCGTCACCACCGGCGGCCGCCCCGGCCGCGGCGGCGAGGTCCGCATGCGCGGCATGGGCGGCGGCTACACGCAGATCCTCGTCAACGGCGAACGCATGCCGCCGGGCTTCTCGCTCGACGAACTGCCGCCCGAGCAGATCGAGCGCATCGAGGTGATGCGCGCCCCCACCGCCGAGTTCGGCGCGCGCGCCATCGCCGGCACCATCAACGTCGTCCTGCGCGAGGCCCTCCAGCGCCGCCTGAACGAAGTCCGCCTGGCCACCACCTTCGAGCGCGACCACGTCACGCCGAACCTGAGCTGGACCCGCAACGACAAGCTGGACGACAACGGCGGCGCCTACAACGTCACCATCAACGCGATGCAGCACAAGCGTGTCGACGACATCAACTCGCAGTCGTTGACGCAGCTCGTCGACAACCAAGGCCGCGTCACGCGCGAGACGTTGCTGAAGAACCTGGGCAACAGCAACGACGAGCGCAAGTCGATCAACATGACCGGGCGGCTGCAACTGCGGCTGGACGGCGGCGACACGATCGCGATCCAGCCCTTCGTCATGGTCGGCCGCGGCAACAGCAGCAGCCGCTTCAACCAGACGCAGACGCCCGCGCTGCCCGACACCGACCTCGACCACATCCGCTACACCGATGCCGCCACCACCGGCGAGGGTCGCTCCACGATGGCGCGGCTCAACCTGCAGTGGAACAAGCGGCTCAACGAGACCTCGCGGCTGGAAACGCGCCTGGGCGCCGGCCGCATGACCATGTCCAGCGAGAGCGATCGGCTGGAGTCCAACGGCTCGAAGTTCTATCGCTCGCAGGACGACGACACCAAGAGCCGCGACACCTCCTGGAGCTTCAGCAGCAAGCTGACGCACCAGATGGAGAACGAGCACAGCCTGGTCGCCGGCGTCGAGGGCGAAGGCACCGATCGCAACCAGACGCGCACCTGCCTGCAGAGTTACACCCAGGGCCAGGCGGGGCTGCCTTGCGCCTACCTCGCCGACTTCGGCGACAACGTCAACGCGTCGACGCGCCGCTTCGCCGCGTACGCGCAGGACGAGTGGAACGTCGGCAAGCAGTGGGGCTTCTACGCCGGGCTGCGCTGGGAAGGCATCAAGACCGAGAGCAGCAGCAACATGGGGCCGATCAGCAACAGCTCCAGCGTCGTGACGCCGTTGCTGCACGCGGTCTACAAGCTCGACGAGAAGAGCAAGGAGCAGATCCGTGCCAGCCTGACGCGCAGCTACCGATCGCCCAACCTGAACGACATCGTCGGCCGCCTCAGCATCAGCAACCGCTATCCCTGCGGCGACCCGACGCAGCCCGCCTGCACCACCAACACCATCGACTCGCCGGACCGCCTCGGCAATCCGAATCTGAAGCCGGAGATGGCGACGGGGGTCGAGATCGGCTACGAGAAGTATCTTGAGAAGGGCGGCCTGCTCAGCGCCAATTTCTTCTATCGGCGCATCACCGATCTGATTCGCAGCCAGGCGCTGCTGGAGACCGTGCCCTACGCGCCGGTGCAGCGCTACGTCGTGCGGCCGCGCAACATCGGCGACGCGACCACCTACGGCGTGGAGCTGGAGGCCAAGTTCCGTCTCGACGAGTACCTGACCGATGCGCTCCCGGTGAACGTGCGCAGCAACCTGTCGCTGTTCCACTCCGCCGTCGACGGTATTCCCGGCCCCAACAACCGGCTCGACCAGCAGCCCCACTACACCGCCAACCTGGGCGCCGACTACCGCCTGCGCGGCATCCCGCTGACGCTGGGCGCGTCGCTGAACTACACGCCGTCCAACCTGCTGCAGCAAAGCCCGCAGGTGCTGGCCGAGATCGACAAGAAGCGCGTCATCGATGCCTCCGCGATGTGGACCTTCTCCCCGGCTGTCGCGGTGCGGGTCTCCGCCAGCAACCTCGTCCCGCTGACCTACGGCAACGGCAGCCTGGCGATCACGCCGGGCCGCGTCGTCACCAGCGAAAGCACCGGCCGCAGCTTCACCGTGTGGCAGGTCCGCCTCGAACTGAAGGTCTAAGACCCACACCGCAGCGCGCCGCGCGCCCCCTCGCCACCGCGCTCGTGGCCGTACTCGGTCCGAGTCATCGGAAGCCGGGGTGGGGGCGATGATTTGCGTCAGCGTATGAAGAGCCACCACCCCGGCTTTCGATGACGAACGAAGGCATGAAGGCCCCCCTCCCCGCAACGCCCGGTCCGAGTCATCGGAAGCCGGGGTGGGGGTGATGATTTGCGTCAGCGTATGAAGAGCCCCCACCCCGGCTTTCGATGACGAACGAAGGCATGAAGGCCCCCCTCTCCGCAACGCCCGGTCCGAGTCATCGGAAGCCGGGGTGGGGGCGATGATTTGCGTCAGCGTATGAAGAGCCCCCACCCCGGCTTTCGATGACGAACGAAGGCATGAAGGCCCCTCCCCGCAACGCCCGGTCCGAGTCATCGGAAGCCGGGGTGGGGGTGATGATTTGCGTCAGCGTATGAAGAACCCCCACCCCGGCTTTCGATGACGAGCGCTCGCCCTGACGGTCGACCAAGAGTTCCAGGCGCAAAAAAGGCTGCCACGAGGACAGCCTGAAAGAGCGGAGCATCGCTTGCCTCCGCGAGGGCGACGGGGCCGCAGGTGCCGGCCCCAAGGAGTCAACCCGGAGCGCCGACGCCGTCCTGACGGACGCGCCGACGCGAAACCTCAATGTCGCGCCTGTGTGCTGCCGTTGGCCGCGACCAGCGCGTGGGACGGCGCCCAGACGGTCGCGCCGAAACCCAGCACCAGCAGTCCCAGCACCATCCACATCAGCGGCGATGCTCGACGGCGGCGGCCGATCGGCCGCGGCGCGCGCGACCCGGTGCGCGGCGGGCGCAACTGCGATGGCAGCTTGTACGCCGACAGGCGCTGCAACCTCACCGCCTGTTTGCTGCCGTCACTCTTGGACACAACCTCGAAACTGATCCGCTCGCCTTCCTGCGGCACCTGGCCGTCCATCGGAAAGGCGGACACATGCACGAACAACGCTTCGCCGCCCTGTTCCGGGCGCACCATGCCGTGGCCGCGTTCGGCATACCAGCTGTCCAACGTTCCTTCGAATCGCACCTCTGATTCCCCCATCTTCTGAACGCCCTGCCCTCGCGCCACGAGCTCGTGGCCTGCGGGGCCTCGTGGACCGGCGTCTTGCTGTCTGATCGACGACGCCCGGCACAGGGGCCGGGCGTCAGGGGTCAGATGCTGCCTAAGGTTCTAGAACCTGGGGAAACAGCCTGTAAGCCGTGCAACTTCGCACGGAAACTCACTTCAGGCCGGGCTTCAGGTACTTGTCGAGGAACTCCAGCATTTTCCGGTTGGCCTCGATCTGGTTTTTCGTCTTCGTGAAGCCGTGCCCCTCGTCGTCGAAGACCACGTACTCCACCGGCACGCCGTTCTTCTTGACCGCCTCGACGATCTCGTCGCTCTCGGGCTTGATCACGCGCGGGTCGTTCTTGCCCTGGATGACCATCAGCGGCTTGCGGATCTCCTTGGCGTGGAACAGCGGCGAGGTGGCGATCAGGTGCTCCCGGTCCTTCACCGGATCGCCGATCTCCAGGTACAGCGCCTTGCGGAAGGTCTCCCAGTACGGCGGGATCGATTCCAGCGTGCGCAGCCAGTTGGACACGCCGAAGATGTCGATGCCGACCTTGAACGCCTCGGGCCGGAAGGCCATCGCCGCCAGCGTCATATAGCCGCCGTAGCTGCCGCCCATGATGCCGATGCGCTCCGGATCGATGACGCCGGTGCCGGCCAGGTAGGTCTTGGCCTCGATGCAGTCCCACAGCGGCTCGCGGCCGTGCTTGCCGTCGTCGGCGGTGAAGAAGGTCTTGCCGTAGCCGGAGCTGCCGCGGTTGTTGATGCCCAGCACCGCGTAGCCGTGGTTGACCAGGTACTGGATCAACGCGTTGTAGCCCCGCATGGTCTGCCCGCCGGGGCCGCCATGGACGAGCAGCACCGCCGGCACCTTGTTGGTCGGCGACGCGTCCTTGGGCTCGTAGTAGACCGACGGGATCACCATGCCGTCGAAGGACCGGAAGCGCACGATGCGGCCCTCGACCAGCTCGTTCGGATCGATCTCCTTGGACATGCTGTTGGTCAGCTGCCTGACCTGCTTCGTGCCGAAGTCGTAGACATACAGGTTGCTGGGGGCGCGGTCGCCGTTCAGGTAGAACGCCATGCGCTGGCTGTTGCGGGAGAAGCTCACCCCGCGCAGCTCGCCGCCGGGCAGCTTGGGCAGCGTCACCGCCTTGCCGTCGGCGGTCTGCACGATGCGCAGCGTCATGCTCGAGTCCGCGTTGATGCCGGTCACGCGATAACGCCCGTCGCGCGAGAACACGCTGTAGGCGATGTCCCAGTCGGCCTTCTCCAGCTCCCGCATCTGCCCGCCCGCCAGGTCGTAGGCCATCAGCCGCGTGAACTCGGTGCCCGCGTTGGACAGCACCAGCAGCGTCTTCGAGGCCGGGTCGAAGCTGGCCGCGCTGAACGCCGCCGTGCCCTCGTGCGGGGTCAGGTGCTTGCTCTGCTTCGACTGCGTGTCGTACAGGTAGACGTCCGAGTCCGACGTCGTGTTGGTCTTGCCCAGCGCCACCCAGCGGCCGTCGCCGCTGACGCCGAACACGGCCATGCCGTCGTCGTTCTTGTAGACCAGCGTGCGCTCGTAGGTCTTCGCGTCGTAGCGGTAGAGGTCGATGAAGCGCGGGTCGCGCTCGTTGGTCGTGACGTAGAACGCCGTGCCGTCCTCGCTCCAGCCGGAGAAGCCGGCCTTGACCTTGTCGCCGGGCGTCAGGTCGCGCTCGCGACCGTCGAGCTCGCGGACGTAGAGGTGGTTGTTCTCGTTGCCGCCCTGGTCGCGGGTGTAGAGCACCCGATCGTCGTTGCGGAAGTAGCCGACCGAGAAGTGCGTGTCGGTCTTGGACGAGGTCAGCGCCACCGGCTCCCCGCCGTCGACGGAGATGCTGTAGACGTTGAAGATCCCGGTCACGTTGCTGCTGAACAGGATGCGCTTCTCGTCTGCCGAGAACGACGCGCCGGCGATCGAGGTCGTCGCCATGAACTGCTCGATGGTGTAGCGCTTGGCCGGCCGGGGCTGCTCGGCCCTGGCGGTGGTCCTGCCGGCCGGCTCGTCCGGGCGCGGCGCGGCGGCGGTCGCCAGCGCGGGCAGCGTCAGCGCGACGGTCAGGGCCGCGGCGGCGAGCGCGCCGGGCCGGTGACGTTTCAGGGTCTTGTGCATCGTGTCTCCTCTCCCATGGGGGTACCCGGACCATCCGGGCATCCCTTCAATATAGGAGCGGTGACAGGTCTTGCCCAGCCCCAGCCGGACACGATGCGGGGACATGCGATGAAGCGTCGCTTCGCCCGGCCGAATGGTGGGTCGTGCCGCAGCGCGCCGCAGGACCTCGGGATCTTTGCGGGGCCTGCTCGGGGCCCTGTCGGGGGCGGCGCTCGGGGCCTCGGCCGCGAGGTGCCGTTCAGGGCCGCCGATAACGCAGCGCCCCCGCCACGTAGCTGGCCACGAGGTTGCGCTCGTCCGACAGCGTCATCCAGGCGAAGGCCCGCTCGTGCGCGTCGCGGGTCAGCGCCATGCGGCCCTCGGCCACCGGCCCGACGGCCCAGTCCCAGACGCAGACGTCGGCCAGCGTCGCCGCGCCGAAGTGGCCCAGCTCCCGCTCCAGCCCCAGCGCCTGCGCCGCGCCGAGCGTGGCCGCGTGCAGGCCCGACCACGCGGTCATGCGCTGGCCGTTGAGCGACTGCACCTTGTAGCCGTCCGCCAGCGTCCGCTGCGTCGACAGCGAGGTGCCGCCGCCCACGTCGCTGGCCGCGCTGACGCGCACGCCGGCCGCCAGCGCGCCGGGCCAGTCGAACAGCCCGCTGCCCAGGAACAGGTTGGACGACGGGCAATGCGCGAGGTGCGCGCCGGTGCGGGCCAGCACCCGCCGATCGGTGTCGTCGAGCCAGATGCCATGCGCCAGCACCGCGCGCGGATGCAGCAGGCCGACGCGGTCATAGACGTCGAGGTAGCTGCGCGCGTCGGGGAAAAGCTTCGCGACCCACTCGACCTCGCCACGGTTCTCGGCCACGTGGGTCTGCATGTACAGGCTGGCATCGGCGCGGCACAGCGCCCCGGCCATCGCCAGTTGCTCCGGCGTGCTGGTCGGCGCGAAACGCACGGTGACCGCGTAGGCCAGGCGCTCGCGGCCATGGTGGCGGGCGATCAGGTCGAGGCAGTCGCGCTCGGCCTGCACCACGTCGTCGCGCAGGCCGTCGGGGGCGTGCCGGTCCATCAGCACCTTGCCGGTGATCAGCCGCATGCCGCGCTCGGCGGCGGCGTCGAAGAGCGCATCGGCCGAGACCTTGTGCACCGTCGGATAGACGACCGCCGACGTCGTGCCGTGGGCCAGCAGCGCGTCGAGGAAACGGCCGGCGCCGACCCGCGCCACCTCGGGATCGGCGTAGCGGCCCTCGGCGGGGAAGGTGTAGGTCTCCAGCCAGTCCAGCAGCTCCGCCCCGTAGGACGCGATCACGTCCAGTTGCGGGCTGTGCACGTGGGTGTCGACGAAGCCGGGCAGGATCAGCCGCCCGGCGTGGTCCTCGCGCGCCCAGCCGTCCCCCGGATCGTCGGCCTGCGCGCCGACGATGCGGCCGTGCTCGATCAGCAGCCAGTGGTCCGGGCGCAGGCGCACGGCGGGGTCGTCCACGCGCGCCCACTGCGGCGCGGCGGTGAAGTCCAGCAGGTCGCCCTTCAGGGCCAGGCGCGCCGGAGCGGCGGATCGTTGATTCGTCATGCGTTGAACGGGAAAGAACTCGGGAACCTTACTTCACCAGCTCGCGCGCCACTTCGCGCACCTGCTCGCGCAGCCAGCGCAGCGGCGCGCTGTTGTGGCTGACGTCGTGCCACAGCTGGTAATACGTCATCGGCGGAAACGCCACCGGGCAGCGCAGCACCGTCACCGGCAACTGGTCCAGATAGCGGTTGCAGAACAGCCGGCCGGTGGTCAGCACCAGCAGGCTGCGCGCCACCATCTGCGGCAACTGCCCGAAATGGGCGCAGCGCACCGCGATGCGGCGCTCCAGCCCCAGCGAGGCCAGGTGCTGCTCGATCACGCCCGGCTGGTTGCGGCTCAGCGGCATCGGCGCCAGATGCTGGCAGTCCAGGTAACGCTGCTGCGTCCAGGCGCGCGGCGCCATGCGGGCGGCGGGATGATCGTTGCCGACCAGGCACACCACCTCGTCGACCAGCAGGCGGCCCAGGTGCAGCTCCTCGGGCGGCTCCAGCCAGTTGCCGATCACCAGGTCCACCTCGCCGCGCGCGAGCGAGGCGCGGTAATCGAAGTCCGCCGTCAGCGGCTGCAGATCGAGCTGCACGCCCGGCGCCATGCGTTGCAGCCGCGCGACCAGTTGCGGCAGGAACAGCGGGTCGATGTAGTCACTGGCCGCGACGCGATAACGCAGCGTGGCGGTGGCCGGGTCGAAGCCGGCCTTGCGCAGGCGGACGCCGAACAGCTCGTCGGCCTCGCGCAGCAGCCGCTCGGCGGGGGCGACCAGCTCCAGCGCGGTCGCCGTCGGCGTCATGCCCGCGCCGCTGCGCACCAGCAGCGGGTCGCCCGTGAGCGCACGCAAGCGCCGCAACTGCGCGCTCAAGGCGGGCTGCGTACTGCCGAGCCGCATCGCGGCCCTGGACACACTGCGCTCGACGATCAAGGTATGCAGGACCCGCACCAGAAGGAGGTCGATCTTGTCGAAATTGAGCTCTTGCGACATCAGCAATCACATATACAGGCCATACGCCACATCGTATAACCATATGCACTTCACAGGAGTACCGTTCGAGGTAATTGCATCTGCCCGCCTGCCGCCAGCCTCCATGAGTTCTCCGCGTCCCCTCCGCTTCGTCCACCAGGGTCGAGTGCAGTCTGTCACCGGTCTGCCGCCCACCACCACGGTGTTGCAGTACCTGCGCGAGCACGCCCGCTGCGCCGGCACCAAGGAGGGCTGCGCCGAAGGAGACTGCGGCGCCTGCACGGTGCTGGTGGGCGAGCTGGACGCCGACGGCGACGCCCTGGCGCTGCGCAACGTCAACGCCTGCATCCAGTTGCTGCCGATGCTGGACGGCAAGGCCTTGCTGACGGTCGAGGACCTGGGCGACAGCACCGACCTGAACCCGGTGCAGCAGGCGCTGGTCGACTGCCACGGCTCGCAATGCGGCTTCTGCACGCCGGGCTTCGCGATGACGATGCAGGCCATTTACGAGCGCCATCAGGCCGACGGGACGCGCCCCACGCGCCAGGACCTGGCCGACGACCTGGCCGGCAACCTGTGTCGCTGCACCGGCTACCGCCCCATCCTCGACGCCGGCGAACGCATGTTCGACGCCCCGATCCGCCTGCTGGACCGCGGACCGATCGTCGACGCGCTGCGGGAACTCCAGCACGACGCGCCGCTGCATTACGAGGCGCCGTCGCGTGCCGGCACGCCGCAACGCGTCTTCGCGCCCCGGTCGCTCGACGACTTCGCCGCGCTGCGCGAGGCGATGCCGCAGGCGCGCGTGGTCGCCGGCGCCACCGACGTGGGCCTGTGGGTCAACAAGCAGCAGCGCGAGCTGGGCGACGTGATCCTGACCGGCCGCGTCGAGGAACTGCGCCGCATCGACACCACCACCGTCACCGGATCCGACCGCGCCAGCGAGCGCGTGACGCTGCGCATCGGCGCCGCGGTGCCGCTGGAGGAGGCCTGGGCCGCGCTCACCGCCCACGTGCCGGCGCTGCGCGAGCTCTGGCTGCGCTTCGCCTCCCCGCCGGTGCGCCATGCCGGCACGCTGGGCGGCAACATCGCCAACGGCTCGCCGATCGGCGACGGGCCGCCGGCGCTGATCGCGCTGGGCGCGCGCATCGTGCTGCGCCGCGGCGCCACGCAGCGCACGCTGCCGCTGGAAGATTTTTACCTGGACTACATGAAGAACGCGCTCCAGCCCGGCGAGTTCGTCGAGGCGCTGGAGGTCCCCTCCCCGCCGCCCGGCACGCGCCTGCGCGGCTACAAGATCGCCAAGCGCTACGACAGCGACATCTCCGCCGTCTGCGCGGTGCTGAGCCTGCGGCTGGAGGACGGCGTCGTGCGCGACGCCCGCTTCGCGTTCGGCGGCATGGCTGCGATCGTCAAGCGCGCGGCGAAGGCCGAATCCGCCGTCACCGGCCGCGCCTGGGACGAGGCCGCGCAAGCCGCCGCCGCCCGGGCGCTGGACGAGGACTTCCGTCCGTTGACCGACCTGCGCGCCAGCGCCGGCTACCGGCAACGCGTCGCCGCCAACCTGGTCCGGCGCTTCTGGCTGGAGACCCGCGCCAACGCGCCGATCGCCGCGGAAGCCGGCAGCGTCTGGCAGGCCGTCAACCTGCGACGGAGCGTCGCATGAACAAGCCCAGCGAACTGCCGCCGGAGCTCACGACGGCCATCCCCACGCCGCAGCCACAGGTCGGCATCAGCCGCGTCCACGAGGCCGCCCACCTGCATGTCAGCGGCGAGGCCATCTACACCGACGACATCCCCGAGGCGCACGGCACGTTGCACGCGGCGCTGGGCCTGTCGCCGATCGCGCACGGCACGCTGGTCTCGATCGACCTGGACCTGCTGCGCCGCCAGCCGGGCGTCGTGGCGGTGCTGACCGCCGCCGACATCCCGGGCGAGAACAACTGCGGCCCGTTGCTGCACGACGATCCCATCCTGGCGGACGGCGAGCTGCGCTACGTCGGCCAGCCGGTCTACGCCATCATCGCCACCGATCGCGAGCTGGCGCGTCGCGCCGCCGCCCTGGCCCGGCAGGCGATCGTCAGCACGCCGCTGCCGGCGGTGCTGACCGCGCGCGACGCCCACGCGATCGGCCAGTACGTGGTCCCGCCCATGCACCTGACCCGCGGCGAGCCGCAGGCCGCGCTGGCCGCCGCGCCGCACCGGCTGGACGGCGAATGGGCCGTCGGCGGCCAGGAGCAGTTCTACCTGGAGGGCCAGATCAGCGTCGCGCTGCCGCAGGAGAACCAGGCGGTGCTGGTGCATTGCTCGACACAGCATCCGTCGGAGATGCAGCAGCTCGTGTCCCACGCGATGGGCTGGGCCTCGCATCAGGTGACGGTGCAGTGCCGGCGCATGGGCGGCGGCTTCGGCGGCAAGGAGTCGCAGTCGGCGCTGTTCGCGTGCGTCGCCGCGCTCGCCGCCACGCGGCTGCGCCGGCCGGTCAAGCTGCGCGTCGACCGCGACGACGATTTCCTCATCACCGGGCGCCGCCACGGCTTCGACTACCGCTGGTCGGTCGGCTTCGACGACGACGGCCGCATCCTGGCCGCCGACATCGACCTGATCTCCAACTGCGGCCACAGCGCCGACCTGTCGGCGCCGGTGATGACGCGGGCGCTGTGCCATTTCGACAATGCCTACTGGCTGCCGCATGTCTCGATGCACGGCTACTGCGCCCGGACCAACACGCAGAGCAACACCGCCTTCCGCGGCTTCGGCGGCCCGCAGGGCGCGCTGGCGATCGAGCTGATCCTGGACGGCATCGCGCGCCGGCTGGGGCTGGATCCGCTGACGGTGCGGCAACGCAATTTCTATCGCGACGGCCAGGACATCACGCCATACGGCCAGCAGGTCGAGGACAACCAGATCGGCCGCCTGACCGACCAGCTCGTCCGGACCTCCGACTATCACGCGCGCCGCGCCGAGATCGCGGCCTTCAACGCCGCGAGCCCGGTGCTCAAGCGAGGCCTGGCGCTGACGCCGGTCAAGTTCGGCATCTCGTTCAACGTGGTCCACCTGAACCAGGCAGGCGCGCTGGTGCATGTCTACACCGACGGCTCGGTGCTGGTGAACCACGGCGGCACCGAGATGGGCCAGGGCCTCAACACCAAGGTCGCGCAGGTCGTGGCGCACGAGCTGGGCGTGCCCGCCGCGATGGTGCGCGCCACCGCGACGGACACCAGCAAGGTGGCCAACACCTCGGCCACGGCGGCGTCGACCGGCTCCGACCTGAACGGCAAGGCCGCGCAGGACGCCGCGCGCAAGATCCGGCAACGCCTGACCCCGCTGGCGGCCCGGCTGCTGGATTGCGCGCAGGACGACGTGGTCTTCGAGGGCGGCGAGGTCCGCGATGCCGGCGCGGGAACGGGAACGGCCGGCCGGACGATCGGCTTCAAGGCGCTGGTCGCCCAGGCCTACCTGGCGCGCATCCAGCTCTGGAGCGACGGTTTCTACGCCACGCCCGGCCTGCACTGGGACCGCGCGAAGCTGCAGGGCAAGCCGTTCTTCTACTTCGCCTACGGCGCGTCGGTGGCCGAGGTGCTGGTGGACACGCTGACCGGCGAGAGCCGCGTGCTGCGCGCCGACGTGCTGCACGACGTCGGCCAGTCGCTGAACCCGGCGCTGGACATCGGCCAGGTGGAAGGCGCCTTCGTGCAGGGCCAGGGCTGGATGACCAGCGAGGAGCTGGTGTGGCATCCGCAGTCCGGCTTGCTGATGACGCACGCGCCGAGCACCTACAAGATCCCGACCGCCAACGACATGCCGCGCGACTTCCGCGTCGCGCTGTACGACGCGCCCAACCGCGCCGACAGCATTCATCGGTCGAAGGCGGTGGGCGAGCCGCCGCTGCTGCTGCCGTTCTCGGTGCTGCTCGCGATCAAGGACGCCGTCGCGGCCTGCGGCCCCTCGCGCTGCGATCCGCCGCTGCGCGCGCCGGCCACGCCGGAAGCGGTGCTGGATGCCGTCGAGGCGGTGCAAGCGACGCGCGCCACATAGTCAGCGCAGTCGGCATCGCCTCCGCGCGCGGGCACCGTCGAGGTGCCGGAGCGCTTCAGCGCGAGGACGCCGTCGAGGCGCCGGGCCCGCGTCAGCCGAGGTCATCGTCCAGGCATCTGCCGCGGCCTCGGCGCGAGCCCGGCGCCGAGGCGCCCGCCCTCCTCACCGCGCCGGCGCCGCGCGGCGCAACTCCAGCTTGGCGAGGATGTACTCGCGGTACGGGGCCGCCCGCGTGTCGACGGCGCGATCGAACCACGGCGTCGCCTCGTCGCGCTTGCCCTGGACCACCAGGGACTGGCCGATGAAGAAGTAGGCCTCGGCCAGTCGCAGCCGCGTCACGTCGGCCTCGGCGCGCGCCGTCTTCAGCAGCGCGTCCCGGTCGATGCGGCCGGCCAGGAAACGCGTCAGCGCGCCGGGCCAGGAGGTGTCGGCGTCACGCACCTCGCCGGCCAGCAGCGCCCGCCCCTTCCCCGGCTCGCGCCGTTCCTGCGCCAACGCCAGCCACAGCAGGGCGTAGGCGCGGCCATCCCCCGCGCTGCGGTCCACCACCTGGCGCAGCACCGGCTCGGCCTCCTCGTGACGCCCGTTTTCGTACAGGGCGATGCCCAGCCACGGGTCGGGCGAGCCGCGCGTCGTCGAGCGATCCATCTGCTCGAAGACGGGGATGGCCTCGTCCAGCCGCCCCAGGCTCAGCAGCGCGACGCCGCGCGCCTCGATCGCCAGATCGTCCTTGGGATCGATCGCCAGCGCCGCGTCGGCGTCCTTCAGGGCGGCGGCCGGGTCCTCCAGCAGGTTCTGCGCCTGCGCCCGCTCGCCCAGCGCCTGCCTGGCCATCACGCTGCCGGCGGGCACGCTGCGCAGCAGCAGATCATTGCGCACGCGCATGGCCTCCTGCATCACCACCACGCGCAGCAGCGCGTCGCCCTTGCCGTACCTGGCCAGACGCTTGTCCAGGCCCTTGACCGCCTCCTCCAGGTCGGCCTTGGCCACCAGCGGCAACACCAGCGACGTGCCCGCCGCCTGACGGCCGCGTACCACCGCCTGCCGGAAGGCATCCATCTCCGCGGGCAGCACCTCGTCGCCGCGACGCTCGTAGCGCGCCACCGCGGAGACCGTCCGGCCCTCGACCTCGGTGCGCACCGTCACGCTGAAGTGGTTGTCGCCAGCCTGGCGCTGCGGCGGCGGCTGGAACTCCATCGGCACCGGCCCCTGCACGCTGACGCGCGACTCCGCGCTGCGCGGGGTGTCAAGCATGAAGGGCATGCGACGCGTCGCTTCGGGCGGCACCGTCATGAGCTCCAGGAACTCCAGCTGCGGCAGCCCGATCTGCATCACCGCGCCCCGCATGGTGCCGGGCATCGGCGATTCGAAATGCATGCGGACCGTCAGCTCGTTGGTCTCCCGGCTGTCGGCCAGCTCCGGCGGGGCCGACGGCTTCAGGCCTGGGAACTGGCGCACGTAGACGCCGCCCATCGATTCGGCGACACGGTCCAGCCCGCTGCTCGCGATGTAGGCGCGCCAGCGCTCGGCGGACAGGCCGCGCAGCGTCATCGCCGTCGTCAGGGCCGGCACGCGCGTCAGGTCGGACAGGTCCCAATCCTGCCGATAGACGATGCGGTCGGACGCGAAGTCCGGCAGCGCCACCGCCTGCGGCCCCTGCCCGGCGCCGACGATCAGCGCCTGGCCGTAGGGGAAGTAACCACGCTCGCGCAGGCCGAAGCCCTGGCCGTTCATCGTCGCGTCCAGGTAATAGGCTTGCCCGTTGACGACGACATGCGTGATGACGTGATCGAACTGGTCGTGCGACGGCAGGTAGGCGCCGACGCCGCGGTTGCGCGCCATCGACACCAGCGCCGGCCGCGGCTCGAAGCCCAGCCCCGTCAACAAGGTGTTGAGCAGCAGCACCTTGTCCTTGCAATCGCCCTGGCGCTCGGCCAGCGTGCGCGCGGCGGGCTTGGGGCGGTGCGAGCTCTCCCCCAGGCTCAGGCTGAAGTACCGCACCTCGTCCTGCACGAAGCGCAGCACCTCGGCCACCAGGGCCTCGGGCGGCAGGTCGCGGGCCTTCCACGCGGCGATGCGCTCGGCGATCTCGCCGGACGGCGGCGCCATCGTGAACAGGCCCTGCGCCCAGCGGTCCACCTGCTCCCAGTCGCGGTACTCCGACACGTGCAGCGCCGGATAGACCTTGAACCAGGGCGGCGTCGCGGCCTCGGCCAGCACGGGCGGCACCTGGTCGCGCACCACCGTGAGGATCTCGCCGCCACCGGGCTGCGGCTCGCGCCGCACCGCGATGTCCGTGGCGCCGACACCGATCGGCCGGGTCTGCAGCGCGCGGCCGGCCGGCGTGAGGATGCGGACGAAGGCGCGGTCGACGGGAATGTCGGCGGCCAACTGGAGCAGCTCGGAGAAGCGGCCCTCGAAGATCGGATTCGCGCCCTCGATCGAGTACGCCACCTCGACCACGTCGCCGACGCGCACGTCGTTGAGGATCACCAGCGCGGTGCTGAGGCCGTCGAGCATCTGGCTTTCCAGGCGTTGCTCGCGGCGCATCATCTCCACGCGCAGGCCCTGCGTGCGGTCCTGGCGCAGGCCGTCGCGGGTGACCGCGACGCCGTGGATGACCAGCTTCTGGTATTCGGGGTTGAAGGCGATGCGCGGCTCGGAGAGCTCGCGCAGCATGCTCGCGTCCAGCGCCTGCATCCGCGTGCGGATGAAGGCCACGGGCACGGCGCCGCCCAGCTGGATCTGCGTGTCCAGCAGTTGCGCGCGCAGGGCCTTGACCGGCGAGGACGCAACGGCACCCGGCACGGCCGGGGCGGCGCCTGCGGTCGGCGCGATGCTGGCGCCCGCGGCGCCCGGCAGTCCGCCGAAGCCCCCCGGCAGGCCCGGGGGCAAGGGCTTGGGCGCGGGTGAAGGTGCGACCAGCGCCGGGGACGTCGCCTCGGCGGACGGCTCCACCACCCAGGCGGGGATGGGCGCGATGCGATAGGCGGGAGCCACCGCGGCCGCGGCCTTCGCGCCAGGCTTGGCGCCGACGGCCTTCGCGTCCTGCCTGGCGGGCACCTTGCCGTCGGCCTTGGACACGCCCTTCGCAGCGGACACGCCGGTGGCGCCCGCCGCCCAGGCGGACGACACCGCCAACGGCGCCAGGCTCAGGCACACCGCCAGCCAGACCGGACCGGCTCGACCCGGGGCTCGTTGCACACGCACGCTCATCTCGACTCCTCCCTTGAATGGGCGCGATTGTGCGTGAGCGCGCTCGCGTCGCCCTTCAGGGATAGCCGGGAGGAAAGGGGTCAGAGATCGCCAACCGCCCCTCGCGTGGGGGCGGCCCGAGCGTCGACGCGGCGCGGCCAAGCGCAGCGCGAGCGCGAGCGTCACGCACGACGCGTCAGGCGTCAGGCGTCAGGCGTCAGGCGTCAGGCGTCAGGCGTCAGGCGTCGCGGCCGTTGTAGTGCGTCACCGGCACGCTGTCGAGGTCCAGGCCCTCCAGGCAGCGGACGTTGATCGCCGCCATCGCGTTGCCCTTGGGATCGGTGCCCTCGGCATACGGGTGGATGCCGCAGACCGCGCAGAAGCGGTGATGGATGGCGTGCTTGTTGAACTCGTAGCTCGTGACGGCCGCCTCGTCGGTCAGCAGTCGCATCGAGGCGCGAGGCACGAACCACAGCAACGATCCCTTGCGCTGGCAGATCGAGCAGTTGCAGGCCATCGCGCCGTCGAGGGTGCCCTCGACCTCGTAGGCCACGCGCCCGCAGTGGCAACTTCCCTTGTAGAGCGTCATGCGTGCCTCACTTGAGCATCAGTTCGACGTCCTGGCCCGGGTCGCCGGCGCCGTCCAGGCGCAGACGCAGGAAGTCGAGGTCCAGGTGCAGGTGTTCCACCAGCTCGGGCACCGCGACCTGGAGCGCGTCGATCGGGTCGAGCTGCGCGTCGGCGGCGTCGGCGATGACCTCGGCCAGGTGCAGGATCGCCGCGAGCATCGAGAACGGCCGCACCTCCAGCGGGACGTTCGTGTCCTTGAAGGCCTCGACCATGTCGGCCGGGAAATGCCAGTGCGCCGCCAGCGCCGCCGTCACGTCGGCGTGCGTGCAGCCGAAGCGGTGCGTCTCCAGCGAGAAGCGGCTGCCGGGTTCGGTGGCGTGGGACTCGACATCGGCGACCTGCTGCGGCTCGCTCATCGCCATCATGAGCTGGCCGGTGCGCAGCATCAGGCCGGCGAGGTAGGCCGTGTCGACATCGCCCTGCAGCAGCTTGGCGAGCAGCCGCGCGTATCCCGCCGTGCGGACGCTGTGGCGCCAGAAGCGCTGCCGGTCCAGGCCCTGCACCACCGGGAAGCTGCCCGAGATACTGGCCGCCATCGCCAGGTTGCGCAGCGTCTCCAGGCCCAGCGCCATGGCGGCGTCCTGCAGCGTGGCGACGGTGTGGGACGGGCTGTAGCGCGCCGAGTTGGCCAGCCGCAGCACCTTGGCCGCGAGCGTCGAGTCCTTGCCGATCAGCTCGGCGATCTGGCCCAGGCTGACGCCGTCGTCGTCCAGGCTGCGCAGCAGCTTGCGGCCGACTTCCGGCATCACCGGGAGCGCGGCGTGGCCGCCGAAGAAGCGCTCCGCGGGGGAGCTGGACACAGGCATGCTGGCGATGGTCACGGCGGCCTCCTTATGACGCGCGGAAAGTGGCGGCCAGTCTAGACGGGCTGTCGGCAACGCGCCAGCGCCAGCAGTTCCACCCGGTCCAGCAGCCCGATGCGGTAGCCCTGAACCGCCAATACGCCACGGTCGGCCAGTTGCCGCAGCGTGCGCGACAGCGTCTCGGGGGAGATCGACAGCCGCGCCGCCACGTCGCGCTTGCGTTCGGACAGCCGGATCTCGTGCGCGGCGCCGGCCTGGGACAGCAGCCAGGCGGCGATCCGGCCGGTGGCGTCCTGGGTCGTCAGCGCGTGGATCTCGCCGTGGGCACCGCGCAGTTGCACGGCGACGGCGCGGATCAACGCTTCCAGCACCAGCGGGTGGCCGCGCAGCCACGGCACCGCCACCGCCATCGGCCATGCCATCACGAGCGCCGTGGGCGAGGCGACGCTGGCGCCCTCCTCATGGCGACCGTCGAACCAGGCGCTGTGCAGGTCCAACCAGCACGGCGCGGCCACCGAGCCCTTGAGCAGGCTCACGCGCCCCTCGCAGAGCGCCAGCATCGCGGCGGCCGGCTCGCCGCGACGCACCGGCATCTCGCCGTGACGGTAGCGGTGCAAGCGCGTCATGCTGCTCAGGTCGGCCCAGCTGTCGACGTCCAGCAGCACATCGCCCAGCAGCGCGCGCCACGGGATGGGCTGGCTGGGGCCGGGGATGAGGCCCGCGGAGGTGGGCAGGCTGGGCGTCGCCGGGGCGATCGCGTCGATCGCGTCGATCGCGTCGGCCAGGGGGACCGGGTTGGCCGGGTGGACGGCATCGGATTCACCGCGCGGGGCGGTGGGCGCGGTGGGCGCGGCAGGAGCGCCATCAGCGGCGGGGGCGGTCGGGTCGGAGGTCACGGGCTTTCTCGGAAACCGGGATGCCGCACTGTCGCGGCACCGGCCGGAAAAAGCCTTGAGGCTCGTCAACATCCGGTCAATCTTCCAAACCGATCGCCCGATCGTGGGAGGCCGGAAGTTTCGTGAAAGCTCGGACCCGGACGACGATGCCCGCCATCGACCGACCGACCGACCGATCGATCAACGGATCAACGGATCAGCGGATCAGCGGATCAGCGGATCAACAACGCCCGGAAGTCGTTGACGTTGGTCTGCGTCGGCCCGGTGATCAAGAGGTCGCCGAGCGCCTCGAACAGCGCATAGCCGTTGTTGGCCGACAGGAAGTCCGCCGGCTTCAGGCCCAGCGCCCGCGCGCGCTGCAGGCTGGAGGGGCTGAGGAAAGCGCCGGCGTTGTCCTCGACGCCGTCGATGCCGTCGGTGTCGGCCGCCAGGCCCCACACGCCCTCCTGCCCGTCCAGCGCGATGGCGCAGCCGAGCACGAACTCGCCGGCGCGCCCGCCGCGCCCCGGTGTCGGGATCAGCGTGACGGTGGTCTCGCCGCCGGACAGGATCAGGCAGGGCCGGGCGAAGGGCTCGCCATGCCGCGCGACGGACCGCGCCAGCGCCGCATGCACGCGGCCGACCTCGCGCGATTCGCCCTCGATCTCGTCGGACAGCACATGCGTGGCCAGGCCCAGCGCGCGGGCCGCCTCGGCCGCCGCCAGCAGGCTCTGCCGCGGCGCGGCGATGATGCGCTGCTCATGCCCGTCGAAGCAGGCGTCGCCCGGCTTGGGCGTCTCCCAGTCGCCGCGCTCCAGCGCCTGGACGGCCACGCGCGGCAGCTCGATGCGGTAGCGCCGGCAGATCGCCAGCGCGTCGGCGCAGGTCGTCGCGTCGGGCACCGTCGGGCCGGAGGCGATCACCTGCGGGTCGTCGCCCGGCACGTCGGAAATCATCAGCGTCAGCACCCGCGCCGGCGCGCAGGCCGCGGCCAGGCGGCCGCCCTTGATCGCGGACAGGTGCTTGCGCACGCAGTTCATCTCGCCGATGCCGGCGCCGCTGGCCAGCAGCGCGCGGTTCACCGCCTGCTTGTCGGCCAGCGTCAGCCCCGGCGCCGGCAGCGGCATCAGCGCCGAGCCGCCGCCGGAGATCAGGCAGATCACCTGGTCGTCGGCGGTGAGGTGGAAGTCCCGGACCAGCGCCATCATCCGCGCCGCGGCCTGCTCGCCGGCCGCGTCGGGCACGGGGTGCGCCGCCTCGACGATCTCCAGGCGCCGCGGCCGGTAGTCCGGCGGAATGTGCCCGTAGCGGGTGATCACCAGGCCCGACAGCGGCGCGTCCTTCGGCCAGACGGCCTCCAGCGCCTGCGCCATCGATCCCCCGCCCTTGCCCGCGCCGATCACCAGCGTGCGGCCCTTGGGCGGCGGCGGCAGGTGGCCGGGCAGGATCTTGCCGGGCAGCGCGCGCTCCACCGCCACCTGGTAGAGGTGGCGCAGCAGCGCGCGGGGATCGTCGAGCAGGGAGGCGTTGGCGTGGTCCATGGGCGGCGATTATGCGGAGGCGCCGCCCGGCTCGCCACCCAGTTCGTGGTGACCCATCAGCTCGATCGCCCGCACCAGCGCCGAATGATCCAGTTGGTCCCAGCCCTGCGCGGCGGCGGTCTGCATCAGCTGCGCCGTGCCCGCGGTGTTGGGCAGGGCCAGGTCCATCGCCTTGGCGCTCTGCAGCGCCAGGTTCAGGTCCTTCTGGTGCAGCGCGATGCGGAAGCCCGGATTGAAGGTGCGCTTGATCATGCGCTCGCCATGCACCTCGAGGATGCGGCTGGAGGCGAAGCCGCCCATCAGCGCCTCGCGCACCTTGGCCGGATCGGCGCCGGCCTTGGAGGCGAAGACCAGCGCCTCGCTCACCGCGGCGATGTTGAGCGCCACGATGATCTGGTTGGCGACCTTGGTCGTCTGGCCCGCGCCGGCACCGCCGACGCGCGTGATGTTCTTGCCCATCAGCTGGAGCAGCGGCTTGACGCGCTCGAAGACCGCCTCCTCGCCGCCGACCATGATGGACAGCGTGCCGCCCTTGGCGCCGACCTCGCCACCGGACACCGGCGCGTCCAGCCAGTCGGCGCCGAGCGCCTCGACGCGCCGCGCGAAGTCCTTCGTGGCCATCGGCGAGATGGAGCTCATGTCCACCACCGTCTTGCCCGCGGACAGGCCGGCCGCGACGCCGCCCTCGCCGAACAGCACGCGCTCGACGTCCGGCGTGTCGGGGACCATGGTGATGATGACGTCGGCCTGCCGGGCGACTTCGGTGGCGTTGCCGCAGACGGTGGCGCCGACGGCGCGGACCTCGTCGCGCACCGCGCCACGGGTGTGGACGAAGAGTTGATGGCCACCCTGCGCCAGGCGCACCGCCATGGGCGCACCCATGATGCCCAGGCCGATGAAACCGATCTTGATGCTCATTGCTTGCTCTCTTTCACTGCCGGGATGGAGAAGGAATCAGTCCTGGAACTTGTCGCGCAGGCCCTGCGTCGCGGCGCGGAACACGCCGAGGTCGCTGCCCACCGCGACGAAGGTCGCGCCCTGCGCGATGTAGCGGCGCGCGTCGGCCTCGACCGGGGCCAGGATGCCGACCGGCTTGCCGGCCGCCTGGCAGGCCGCGAAGATCGTCGCCATCGCCGCCTGCACGTCCGGATGGCCCGGATGGCCGAGGTGGCCGTACCCGGCCGCCAGGTCCGACGGACCGATGAAGACGGCGTCCACGCCGTCGACCGCGGCGATGTCCGCGACCGCCGCCACGCCGGTCGGGCTCTCGATCTGCACGATCACGGCGATCTGCTCGTTGATGCCCTGGAAGTACCCCGGCACCGTGCCGTAGCGGTTGTTGCGCTGCGCGACCGACACGCCGCGGAAGCCCTGCGGCGGATACCGCGTGGCCTCGACGGCGTAGCGCGCCTGGTCGGCCGACTCGACGAACGGGATCAGCAGGTTGGAGAAGCCGGCATCGAGCAGCCGCTTGATCTCGACGCCGCTGTTGCTGCTCGGGCGCACCACCGGCGCGCTGACGCTGTCCTTCAGCGCCATCAATTGCGGCACGAAGCTGCTGACCTCGTTGGGCGAATGCTCGCCGTCCAGCAGCAGCCAGTCGAAGCCGGCCACGCCCAGCACCTCGGTGCTGATCGGATTGGCCAGCGAGCACCAGCAGCCGATCAGGCGCTCGCCCGCCTTCAGGCGCTGGCGCAAGGTGTTGGGAAAGCTCGAATAGGGCGTGGTGGGTGTCGGCATGGTGGGGTTCTCAATCGAGCTTGATGCCGCTCTTGGCGACGACGGCGGCCCAGTTCTTGCGCTCCTTGTTGAAGAACGCGTCCATCTCGGCCGGATTCATCGTGTAGACCTCGGCGCCCTGCGAGGCCAGGCGGGCGCGGATCTCGGGCGAGCGGATGATGCGGATCAGCTCGGCCGACAGCTTGTTGATCACGGCCGGCGGCATCGAGGCCGGGGCCAGGATGCCCTGCCAGGTGCCGGACTCGAAGCCGGTGGCGCCCTGCTCGGCCAGCGTCGGCACGTTGGGCAGCAGCGGCACGCGCGTGGCCTTGCTGACGCCGATCACCTTGAGCTTGCCGCTCTGCACGAAGGGCAGCGTCGCGAGCATGCCGTTCATGAGCACCTGCGTCTGGCCGGCGATGGTGTCGGTGACGGCCTGCGAGCCGCCCTTGTACGGGATGTACTCCCACTTCGCGCCGGTCAGGCTGGCGACCTGGAAGCCGGCCAGGTGCGGCGCGCTGCCCATGGCGGTGACGGCGAAGTCGATCTTGGACTTCTTCGACAGCTCGACCAGTTCCTTCAGGGTGTTGGCCGGCACCGACGGATGCACCACCAGCATGTGCGGCGAGTACGCCAGCATCGCCACGCCCTTCAGGTCCTTGGACGGGTCGAAGGCGAGCTTGGTGTACAGCGACGGGCTGATGGCCAGCGCGCTGACGTCGCACAGCATGACGGTGTAGCCGTCGGTGGCCTTGGCGGTCTGGTCGGCGCCCATGTTGCCGCTGGCGCCGGGCTTGTTCTCGACGATGACGGGCTGCTTCAGCGCCTCCGACAGCATCGGCGAGATCGCGCGGGCGATGATGTCCGAGGACCCGCCCGGGGTGTACGGGACGATGATGCGCAGCGGCTTGTTGGGCCACTCCTGCGCGGCCAGCGCGTGCAGCGGCGCGGCGGCCACGACGGCGACGGCCGCCGCGGCGAGTGCGAGGCGGCGCGTGACCGGCGGACGGGACCGGCGCATCGACGGGGAGGTCTTCGGGGGCATGTCTTGTCTCCTTGGGGATCTTCTGGACCGGGGGTCGGCGATAGCGATCAGCGGACCATGCAGGGCTTCTTGGGGTCGAAGCGCCAGCCGGGGATGAGGTGCTGCATCGCGATCGCGTCGTCGCGGGCGCCCAGGCCGTGGCGCAGGTACAGCTGGTGCGCGGCTTCCACGGCCGCCATGTCCAGCGTCACGCCCAGGCCCGGCGCGGTCGGCACCTCGACCTCGCCGCCGACGATGCGCAGCGGGTCCTGGGTCAGGCCCTGGCCGTCCTGCCAGATCCAGTGCGTGTCGATCGCGGTCAGCCGCCCCGGCGCGGCCGCGGCGGCGTGGGTGAACATCGCCAGCGACACGTCGAAATGGTTGTTGGAGTGCGAGCCCCAGGTGAGGCCGAAGTCGCGGCAGGTCTGCGCGACACGCACGGCGCCGGACATCGTCCAGAAATGCGGATCGGCCAACGGGATGTCGACCGACTGCAGGCTCAGCGCATGCACGAACTGGCGCCAGTCGGTGGCCACCATGTTGGTCGCCGTGGGCAGGCCGGTGGCGCGGCGGAACTCGGCCATGACCTCGCGGCCCGAGAAGCCGCCCTCGGCGCCGCAGGGGTCCTCGGCATACGCGAGCACGCCGCCCAGGTCGCGCAGCAGACGGATCGCGTCCTTCAGCAGCCAGCCGCCGTTGGGATCGAGCGTGACGCGCGCGTCGGGGAACCGCGCCTTGAGCGCCCGGATCGCCTCGACCTCTTCCTCGCCGGCCAGCACGCCGCCCTTGAGCTTGAAGTCCTTGAAGCCGTAACGCGCCTGCGCGGCGGCGGCCTGCTCGACGATGGACTCCGGCGTCATCGCCACCTGGTGGCGCACCTTCAGCCAGACGTCGGCGGGATCGTCGCTGCCGGCCTCGTCGTCGGGCGTCCGGTAGGCCATGCCGGTCTTGGCGCGGTCGCCGACGAAGAACAGGTAGCCGAGCATCGCGACCGAGTCGCGCTGCCGGCCCTCGCCCAGCAGCTCGCAGACCGGCACGCCCAGATGCTGGCCGAGCAGGTCCAGCAGCGCGCATTCGACGGCGGTGAGCACGTGGATCGTGGTCCGCAGATCGAAGGTCTGCAGGCCGCGTCCGCCGCTGTCCAGCGACTTGAACTGCTCGCGGACCCGCGCGAGCAGCGCGTTCCACGTCGCCACCGGCTGGCCGACGAGCATCTCGCCGGCCGCCTCCAGCGTCGCGCGGATCGGCTCGCCGCCGGGGATCTCGGCGACGCCGACATGGCCGGCGTCGTCCTCCAGGATCAGCAAGTTGCGGGTGAAGAACGGCGCATGCGCGCCGCTCAGGTTCATCAGCATGCCATCGCGCCCGGCGACCGGGATCGCGCGGGCGGACTTCACAACGGGACTGCTTCCGCTCACGACGTGCTCCTGATCAATCGGCGGTGATCTTGCGGGTCTCGATGACCTGCTTCCAGCGCGCGAACTCGGTCTTCTGGAAGGCCTGCGCCTGGTCGGGCGTGTTGGCGACGGTCTCGATGCCGATGTCGGAGAACTTCTGCTTCACCGCCGGGTCCTGCAGCGCCGCGACCACCGCCTGATGGATCTGCGAGCGCAGCGCCGGCGGCAGGCCGCGGGGCGCCGCGACGCCCTGCCAGGAATAGACGTCCGCGCCCTTGATGCCGGACTCGGTCAGCGTCGGCACGTTGGGCACCACGGCCGAGCGCTTGTCGCCGGTCACCGCCAGCGCGCGCAGCTTGCCGCCGATGATGTGCGGCAGCACCGCGTTGATGTTCTGGAAGGACGCGTCCACCTGCGCACCCAGCAGGTCGCTGATCGCGGGCGCGCCGCCCTTGTACGGTACGTGCAGACCGGAGGTGCCGGTCTGCAGCCAGAAGAGTTCCGCCGTGAGGTGGTCCGACGAGCCGTTGCCCGACGACGCGAAGGTCATCTTGCCCGGGTCCTTCTTCAGCGCCTCGACGACATCCTTGACGCTCCGGTACGGCGAGCTGGCCGGCACCACCAGCACGTTGGGCGCCTGGATGGCGACGGTGAGCAGGTCGATGTCCTTGAGCGCGTCGTACTGGACGGCCTTCAGCAGATGCGGCGCGATCACGAACGGACCGAGCGAGGACACCAGCAGCGTGTAGCCGTCCGGCGCGGCGCGCTTCACCTGCGAGGTGCCGAGGGTGCCGGTGGCGCCGGGGCGGTTGTCGACGATGACCGTCTGGCCCCATTTCTCCTGCAGCTTGGCGCCCATGGCGCGGGCCAGCATGTCGGTCGATCCGCCGGCCGGGAACGGCACGACGAGGGTCACGGGCTTGTCGGGGAAGGTGGCGGCGCTGGCGAGCGTCGCGGCCAGGCAGGCAGTGCCGAGCGCGGCACCGAGTTTGACGGCCAGGCGGCGGGTCAGGACGGTCATGTGTGTCTCCGGGAATGGAAGCGATGGGACGCTCTTGGTGCCCACCCGGAAACGCTCCGGGAGGCGGACGGCGGCCTTGTTGTCAGTCATCATACAAGTTGGATCGAGCGGATGACAAGACGCTTCCACGCGGTTGAACGTCGGGACAAACGCGTAGGCATCGCGTGAAGACGAAGCGCGGGGCGATGCTCGCCAAAGGACGGAACAGGCCCGTCGCGGGAATAGCGAGCAAGGCCGCCGAGGCCCGACCCTCGGATCGGAAGCTCAGCCGGCGCGCGTCAGCGCCCTTCCCGCCCCTGCAGCGCCATCGCGGCGCGCCGCCGCCGTTCGCGGCTGTTGCCCAGGTGGGTCCGCATCGCCGCCCGGGCGGCCTCGGCGTCGCGCGCGGCGATGGCGTCGAGGATGCTTTCGTGCTCCGCGTTCACGCGCAGCAGGTAGTCGCGCTGGGCGCGGGGGTCTTCGTCGCCGGCGGCCTGCAGGCTGGCCAGGCGGGCGCGGGGGATGCTCGGCGCGCCGAGCGTGCCCATGAGCTGCTCGAAGTGCGGGTTGCCCGTGGCGCGGGCGATTTCGAGGTGGAACTGGAAGTCGGCGGCAACCGCGTCGCGCCCCGCCTCGGCCGCGGCGGCGAACGCGGCGACGGCCTCGCGCATCGCCGCCAGTTGCGCGTCGCTGCGGCGCTGCGAGGCCAGCGCCGCCGCCTCGGTCTCAATGCCGATGCGCAGCTCCAGCACCGCAATCACGTCGTTGAGCGTGGCCATCTGGTCCGCGCTGATGCGGAACGGTCCGCCGTCGCCGATGCCCAGCACGAAGGTGCCGATGCCGTGCCGGGTCTCGACCAGCCCCTCCGCCTGCAGCTTGGAGATCGCCTCGCGGACCACCGTCCGGCTGACCTCGAACTCCGCCATGATCGCGGCCTCGGTCGGCAGCTTGTCTCCCACCGCCAGCCCACCCGCGCGGATCCGCGCCCCCAGCGCCTGGACCAATCCCAGGGCGAGGGTTTTCGGACGGGAACGGGTCTGGAAGGGGCTCATGGACAGGTCAGTTGTACGACGACATTCTCACACGGCGACGCTCGCCAGGGGCGGTGTCGCGCATGTCGGGGACCCGGGACGGCCCCGGGGCTCGGGCTCGGGCGGCGCCTCAGTGCCGCTCGTCGAGCGGAAACCGTGTGCAGCCCAGGCGCGCGGAGATGTCGCGGCTGGCCGTCTGCAGCATGGCGACGACCTCGGGCGCCTTGGCCTCGTCGTAGCGGAAGGTCGGGAAGCTGACGCTCATGCCGGCGATCGGCTGGCCCAGCCGGTCGAAGATCGGCACGCCCAGGCAGCGGATGTGATCGTCGAATTCCTCGCGGTCCTCGCCGAACCCCTGCGCGCGGACGCGATCCAGCTCGGCCTGGAAGGCGGCCGGCTCGGTGATGGTCTTGTCGCGGAAGCGCTGGAACTCGGCGCCGGCCAGGACGCGCGCGCGGCGCTCCGGATGTTCCCAGGCCATCAGCACCTTGCCGATCGCCGTGCAGTGCAGCGGCGCGCGACGGCCCACGCGCGAGTACATGCCCAGCATGTGCCGCGAGTCGACCTTGTGCACGTAGATGATCTCGCTGTCGATCAGCGTGCCCAGGTGGACCGTCTCGCCGGTGGCGTCGGCCAGCATCTGCATGTGGTGCTTGGACAGGTCGATCAGGTCCGGGTACTGCATCGCCTTCGCGCCCAGCTCGAAGGTCTTCATCGCCAGGCCGTAGCGCTCGCTGTCGGTTTCCTGCCGGACGTAGCCCAGCGTCTTCATCGTCTGCAGGAAGCGGTAGACCGTCGCCTTGGGCATTGCCAGACGGACGGACAGTTCCGAGATGCCGGTGTCGCTGCGCTCCGACAGGGCCTGCAGGATGGCAAACACCTTCAGCACGGCGGCCACCGATTCGGGCGGCTGCTTGCCATCGTTCAGATCGTCATCCATGCGCGAGGTGTTCTTGGAGAAGGAAGGATTTCACCACAGCCGGCCCGCCCCCGCGCCCGCCCGGACGCGGGTGGCGGCATCGGCCGCGGTGTCGATGGGCAGGCGGTACGGCGGCGACCAGCCCGCCTCGGCGCCGACCGCCTGATCCGGCCGGGCGGCACGCAGCGCGCCGGCCAGGTCCAGCGTCGCGCCGTTGAAGAGCGAGCCGCGATCCTCGACGCGATCGCCCTTGAGCAGCCGCGCCACGCGCTCGGGCCCGATGCCGGGCGCGGCCACCCAGGCATTGGCCTCGCTCAGCAGCTGCGATTCGATGCCGATGCCCAGCGAGTAGCCATAGGGGTAGTCCCCGCCCGACTCGGCGACGTAAAGGTTGTTGGCCACGTGCACGCGGCCGTAGCGGACCCGCGGCGTGCGCTCCTTCACTGCCTCCCAGAAGTTGTGGTGCAGCGTCACGCGCAGATGCCCGCGATCGTCGCGATGCCCGTCGCCGCCGCCGATCAGCATGGTCTTGTCGTGGCGGCGGAAGACGTTCCACGACACGGTGACGAAGTCAGACCGCCGCGTGATGTCCAGCAGCCCGTCGTGGCGCTGCATGCGCTGGCCCAGCGCCACCGGCTCGCGGGCGTCCGGACGCTCGCCGTCGTCGAAGCTGCAGTGGTCGACCCAGACATGCCGCGCGGCGCGCAGGGAGACGGTGTCGTATTCGGAGTTCCACTCGCCATGCCCGTTGTCGTTGGGGTCCCAGGCCGGGAAGAAGTCGTAGGCATCGGCGAAATGCAGGTTGCGCAGGATGACCTGCTCGACGCCGTCCAGCATCAGCGAGCCGCCTTCGAAGCCGGCGTCGGGCGTCACGCCGACCAGGGTCGTGAACGACGGCGGCTTCACGACGACGTGCGCGGCCTGCCGCTTCGCCGAGCGGCGACGCGCCTCCTCCAGCGGCCCTTCCGGGTTGCGACGGCCCCAGGTCGCCGGGTCGTACTGCCGGACGAAGGCGTCGACGTCGAAGGCCGGGTCGCGGAAGTCGTCGAAGCCGAGCTTGCGGCCCGCCGCATCGGCGGCGAGGTCGATGCGCGCGGCGATCGCGATCAACTTCGGCGTGTCGCCCAGCGCCAGCGCCGCGTCGAGTTCCGCCCGCGTGCGCACGAAGCGGACGTGCGACGGCGCGGCCCGGGCGCCGCCCTCGGTACCGCCGTCCATCGACGCCCAGCCGTCGCCGTCCGCGAGCCGCTCGAAGGCCGCGGCGGGTAGCGCGACGTTGCGGTATTCGGCCATGCGATTGGCCGCCTCGCCGGTCGCGGCGAACGGGCGCCGGGAGGTCGACGCCGACCAGGGCGCGAGGTGCGGGCCGAGCAGGTTGCCGCGCACCACCGCCTGGCCGTTGGGCACCGTCGGCGAGGCGCGCCACTCGCCACGGCCGATGCCGCGATCCCAGGCTCGACCCAGGCTGACGCTGCCCGGGGCGACGCCGGGTTCGGCCAGCCAGCGGGAATCCTGGATCAGGAAACCATGCGGCTCGCCGTTCGGCGTGCTGGGCGCGAGCACGTGGCCGCCGTGGCCGGGCTGGCGCCGTCCGGCGCGGCTGACGATCAGGCTGCGGTCGATCACCAGCGTCGCGCCGCCGAAGATGAAGTCGACATCACCGCGGATCTCGCTGTCGCGCACCAGCACGCGCGAAGGGCGATCGGCGGCGCCTGGCGCGGCCCGTTCCTGGCCGTCGCCGTTGCTGCCAGCGCCGTCACCGGTGCCCGCGCGGGCCGGGCCTTCGGTGCCACCGTCGACGCGCTCGGCGTAGAACGTGTCCTGATGCCCGATCAGCCGGACCCGCTCCAGCTGCAGCCGATCGCCGCGCGTCATCAGCGCCACGGCCTGCGCGCCGCCGCTTTCACCGACGCCGGCCGGATACCCCTGGCCGTCGCGCACGCGATCCATCGCATCGTTGGCGATGGTCAGACGCAGGAGCTGCACGTCGTCGCTGAACAGCATCACGCTGGCGCTGCCGGGGGTGCCGTGGGTCGTCGCGTCGCGCAGCGGCATGCAGCGGTGCGCCGAAGCGCCGGGCGCCTTGGGCATCGCGTTGTAGCGGCCCTCGACGATGACCACCTCCGACGGATCGCCACGCCCGTAGAGCGTGAACGGGGCCTTGTCCCGCACGCACAGCGGCTCGCGGTAGGTGCCCGGCTTGACCAGCACGTAGCCACGCGCCGTGCCCTGCCCTTTCGCCGGCAGCGCGTCGATCGCCGCCTGCACCGTGCGATGGGTGCCGCTGCCGTCGGCCGCGACGACGAAGGTCGGCGTCCAGCGCGCCGGATCACCCAGCGGCGCCGGCCGCCAGTCGCCGAGGTAGTCGGCCACCGTCGCCCGGGCCGCCTGCGCGTCGTCGAGCTGAGGCCGTTCCTGCGCCCCCGCCGCCCCGGCCAGAACCGCCGTGCCGATGCCCAGGGACACGGCCCGCCACCAGCCCCGCATCACAGATCCGCCAGGTACAGCGCCGGCTCGCCCTCGGCGTCGGCGCTGAACAGCACCTGCCGCTGGTCCGGCGTGAACGACGGATGCGGGTGCGTGACCTGCCGGTTGCCCTTGTAGACGCGCCAGCTGCTGTCATGCCGCGCGACGCGGCGCTCGGTGCCCGCCTTCAGATCGAACAGGTGCAGGTAGGGGTCGGTCTTGATCTGATGGCTGCCGGCATCGGCCACGTCGGCCGGCGAGTCGCAACCGTCGCCGATCAGCAGCGTGCCGTCGTGATTGCTCATCAGGTGCGAGCACGGCGGCATGCGCGTCAGGCGCCGGGAGGCCAGCGTCACCGGATCGAGCGAGCAGATCCAGCGGTCGCGTTGCCCCTTCAGGTAGGACACATAGATCATCGCGGAGCCGTCCGGCACCCAGAACTCGTGGGTGCAGCTCTCGCCCGGATCATGGCGACGGCCACAGCGGATGTCGGTGCCGTCCTCGTTGACGAACCACATGCGCGCATCGACGAGGTCGTGCGGCCCTTCGTGGCAGTACGCGACGGTGCGGTCATCGCCGGGCCGGTACTGCGGATGGCCGAGCCAGCCCTGCTGCTCCAGGATCACCTCCCGCGCGCCGGTCGCCAGATCGATGCGGATCAGCCGGCAGCGCGGCCTGGCATGGAACATCTGGTGGAACTTCTGCCAGTCGCTCAGCGGGAACCAGTCGCTGGCCGCGATCTCGATGCCGACCATCGCGGTGCAGGCGCTGTTGGCGACCCAGGTGCCGTAGCCGACCCAGCCCTCGGGCACCGTGTACACGACCTCCTCGCGCAGATCGGCCAGCGCCAGGCGGATCAGGCGCCGCTCCGCGCGGACGAAGAACAGGTGCCGATCGTCGGGACTCAGGAAGCCGCCGAAGGTGTTCTCGCCGGGCTGGTCGGTGAGCTGCAACGCGACTTGGCGCTTCAGGTCCAGCAGGTGGTAGTTCCAGCTCGATCCGGGCCCGAACTCGCCGCCGAAGATCAGCTTCGAGCCGTCGTTGGTGAAGCACTTCTGATAGAAGTAGTTGCGGTGGCAGGTCACGTCCGTCGGGGTCAATCGCGTGACGCGGGCGCCGGTGTCCGGGTCCTCCCGGGTGACGAAGCGGAGCTGACGTTCGGTGGCTTTCATGATCGCTTTCACTTGATCCGTTGCAGCAGGGCCTGGCCCTCGGAGACAAGGCGCCTGGCGGCGGCCTCGTCGGTCGTCTTGTCGTAGGCGACGGTCTCGAAGACCTCGCGCATGAACTTGTGCAGGCGCGCATGCTCGAAGAGCGGCGCCGGGCGCTTCAGCCGGCCGGACTCGCGCTGCGCCCGGATCTGCTCGTGCGCCGCGATCTCCAGCGGCGGCAGCGTGCCGGACGCCTTCAGTTGCTCGAAGGGGCCGCGCGCCGACGGCAAGCCGCGCGTGCGGCCGAGGATCGTGGCGGCCTCGCGGTCGGTGAGCAGGAAATTCACCAGCCGCGCCGCCATCTCCGCGCGACCGTTCTTCTCGGCATGACGGCTGACCGCGACCATCACCGTCGGGCGGCCGAACATGCCGCTGTCCTGCGCGCCGGGCAACGTGGGGAAGTCCCCGAGCACGAGCTTCTGCCGCTTGTCCAGCGTCGAGGAGCGCAACGCGATCACCGAGTCCCAGGTGTAGTTGCCCGCCCAGCGGCCAACCACCCAGTCGGGTTGCTGCTCGGTCGGTTTCTCCGCGCCGCCGAGGCTGGCGCGCAGCGGCAGCGGCGTCGCGACGTGCTCGCCGACCAGCCGCCGATAGACCCGCACCCAGTCGAGCGCCGCCGCCTCGCTCATCGCCACGCGCGGCGAGGCGGGATCGACGTAGGGCGTGCCGTGGCGCTGCTGCACCCAGGCCTGGGCGAGCAGCATCATGTCGTACAGCTCGCCGTCGAGCGGGTAGGCGTCCTCGCCCAGCGCGCGACGGAAGGCGGGACCGGCGGCGAAGAGCTCGTCCCAGGTCCGGGGCAGCGCCACGCCGGCGCGCTCGAACGCGGCCTGGTTCCACAGCATCACCCGCGCGCTGAAGGACACCGGCAGCGCGTTGAGCTTGCCGGCGACGTCGCCATAGGCCAGGTCCTCGGCGGACAGCTGCGTCAGGTCGATCAGCCCCGCCTGCCGGCGCAGGTCGGCGAAGCCGTTGCCGCGCTTGCTGAACATCGCCAGCCAGGCCCAGTTGATCTGCATGACCTCCGGCTCGGAGCCCCCGGCGATCTGCGTCGTCAGCCGCTCCAGGTAGCCGTTGAAGCCCATGTACTCGGCCTTGACCTTGACGCCGGGGTGGCGACGCTCGAAGAGCGCCAGCGCCTTCAGCGTGGCCGCGTGCCGGCCCGCGCCGCCCCACCACGCGAAGCGCAGCACGGCGTTGCGGTCCTGGGCCCGCAGCACGGCGGGCGCGGCGAGCGTCCCGGCCACGGCCGCGATCCCGGCGAGGGCGCCGGCACCCGCGGCGGCGCCGAGCAGATGGCGTCGCGGCAGGCTCATGCGCGCGGCCCCGTCATCAGGTTGGCGCCCCCCGCCCGGTCGAACAGGTGGCAGGCGGACAGCTGCAGATGCAGCGTCAGCGCGTCGCCGCGCGCCAGGCCCTCCAGCGCCGCCGCCTGCTCGGCCGGAATGCGCGCCGTCATCGGCAACGGGCCCAGCTCGGCATGGAGATAGACCTCGGAGCCCATGTGCTCGGTGAAGCGCAAGCGCGCCGCGACCGGCACGCTGTCCCCCTGCGGGCGCGGCTGCAGGCCGATGTGCTCGGGCCGCAGCCCGAAGATCACCCCGCCGTCCGCCAGCGCCGGCAGCGCGGCGATGCGCGACGCCTTCTCCGCCGGTAGCGGCAGCCGCGCGCCGCCGACCTCGACCGTCAGACCGGCATCGGTCGCCTGCAGACGCGCCTCCAGCAGGTTCATCTCCGGCGAACCGATGAAGCCCGCGACGAAGCTGTTGGCCGGCCGGTCGTACAGCGCCGTCGGCGTGTCGACCTGCTGGATCACGCCCTCCTTGAGCACGCAGATGCGCTCGCCCATCGTCATCGCCTCGACCTGGTCGTGCGTGACATAGACGGTGGTGGCCGGCTGCCGGCCGTCCCGCAGCGTGCGGTGCAGCTCGGTCAGGCGCACGCGCATCGCGGCGCGCAGCTTGGCGTCGAGGTTGGACAGCGGCTCGTCGAAGAGGAACACATCCGGCTTCTTCACGATCGCGCGGCCGACCGCCACGCGCTGCGCCTGCCCGCCGGACAGCTGCTTCGGATAACGCTCCAGCAGATGCTCCATCTCCAGCAGCCTGGCGGCATGCCGCACGCGCTGATCCAGTTCCGCCTTCGGCGTGCCCGCCAGCTTCAGCCCGAAGGCCAGGTTCTCGTAGACCTTCATGTGCGGATACAACGCATAGTTCTGGAACACCATCGCGATGCCGCGCTCCTTGGGCGGCAAGGCGTTGACGGTGCGATCGCCGATGCGCAGCTCCCCGCCGGTGATGCTCTCCAGGCCCGCGATCATGCGCAGCAGCGTCGACTTCGCGCAGCCGGACGGGCCGACGAAGACCATGAACTCGCCGTCCTTCACTTCCAGGTCGACACCGTGCACGGCCTTGAAACCGTTGGGATAGGTCTTTTCGACCTTGTTGAGGGTCAGTCTCGCCATGCCGTCAGCCTTTGACTCCGGAGGACGTCGCGCCCTCGATGAAATGCCTCTGCGCCGCGAAGAACACGGCCACCGATGGGATCAATGCCACGACCGAGATCGCGATCACGTTGGCCCACTCGACCTCCTCGGTGGCGCCGATGCTCATCTTGAGCGCCAGGGAGACGGGGTACTTCTCGACCGAGGCCAGGTAGATCAGCGGGCCCATGAAGTCGTTCATCGTCCAGATGAACTGGAAGACGATCACCGAGATGATGGCCGGCTTGAGCAGCGGCACGATGATGTGCCACAGCAGCTGCAACGCGTTGCAGCCGTCGATCTGCGCCGCCTCCTCCATGTCCCGCGGAATGCCCCGCAGGAACTGCACCAGCATGAAGACGAAGAAGGTGTCCGTGGCGAAGGCCGACGGCACGATCAGCGGCAGGTAGGAGTCCAGCCAGCCGATCTCCCGGAAGACCAGGTACTGCGGCAGCCGCAGCACGATCAGCGGCAGCATCATCGTGGCGATCATGATGCTGAAGAGGAACTTGCGCCCCCAGAAGTCGAAGCGCGCGAAGGCATACGCCACCAGCACGCACGAGATCACCGTGACCACGATGCGCGGGATCGTGATCAGGAAGCTGTTGAGGAAGTAGGTCGCGAAGGTGTATTCGGTGCTGGTCTTCCAGCCCTTCGCGTACGCGCCGAAGTCGAGCCGGTCCGGCAGGAATCCCGCGGAGCTGAAGATCTCCGCATTGCTCTTGAACGACGCGCCCACCAGCCACAGCAGCGGATACAGCATCACGATCGCCACCGCGATCAGCGCCACGTACCGCGGCCACGCGCGGCCCCGGTCGCGGCCGAGGGCCAGCGCGTCCGGCGCCGTCGACCCGGCGTCGCCGCGCTGGCGTCCACGCGGCCGGCCGCTCAAGGGATCGCCCTTCGCGTCGGCGGGAAGCGGCAGGCGGCTCATCGCTTCTGCTCCTTCTCGCCGGAATAGAACACCCAGTACTTCGAGCTCCAGAACGACAGCGCCGCCAACCCGCCCACGAGCGCGAACAGCACCCACGACAGCGCCGCGCCATACCCCAGGTTGAAGAAGCGGAAGCTCTGGTCGTAGATGTAGAGCGCCAGCACGTAGGTCGAATGCAGGGGGCCGCCCTCGGTGATCATGTAGGGGCCGTTGAACTCCTGGAAGGCGTGCACCATCTGCATGATCACGTTGAAGAAGATCACCGGCGTGATCAGCGGCACCGTGATCTTCCAGAACTGCTGCGTCTTGCTGGCGCCGTCGCACTCCGCCGCCTCGTACAGCGAGATCGACACGTTCTGCAGCGCCGCCAGGAAGATCACCATCGCCGAGCCGAATTGCCACGTGAACAGCAGCACGATGGTCCACATCGAGTAATGCTCGTCGGCCAGCCACGCGATCGGCGCCACGCCCGCCTTGGCCAGCACCAGGTTCACCAGCCCGTTCTTCGCGAAGACGAAGCGCCACAGCACCGCCACCGCGATCGAGCCGCCCAGGATCGACGGGATGTAGAACGCCGCGCGGAAGAAGTTGATGCCGCGCAGCTTGAAATTCAGCACATGTGCGATGAACAGCGCGAAGCCCACGCGCAGCGGCACCGCCAGCAGGGCGAAGAGCAGCGTCACGCCGAGGGACTTGCGGAACAGCGGGTCGGCCGTCGCGAGCTCCTCGTAGTTCTGCATCCCGACGAACCGCGGCGGGTCGATCAGGTCGTACCGCGTGAAGCTGAGCGCGAAGCTCATCACGAAGGGGAAGAGCTTGAAGAGCAGCACGCCCAGCACGAACGGCAGGACGAACAGGAAGCCCAGGCGTTTGTTCTCGTACATCGGTGCCCCGCTGTCTCGGCCGACCTAGCGCGCGAGCCACCCGCCGTCGACGGCGACGGTGTAGCCGTTGACGTAGTCCGACGCCCGGGAGGCGAGGAAGACCACCGGCCCGGCCAGGTCGTCCGGCACACCCCAGCGGCCCGCCGGGATGCGGTCCAGGATCGCCGCGTTGCGGCTCTCGTCCTGGCGCAGCGCGACGGTGTTGTTGGTGGCCATGTAGCCCGGCGCGATCGCGTTGACGTTGATGCCGTGCGAGGCCCACTCGTTGGCCATCAACCGGGTGATGCCCATCACGCCGCTCTTGCTGGCCGTGTACGACGGCACCCGCACGCCGCCCTGGAAGGACAGCATCGACGCGACGTTGATGATCTTGCCGCCGCCGCCCTGCGCCAGGTATTGACGGGCGACGGCCTGCGAGAAGAAGAAGACCGTCTTCAGGTTGAGGTCGACGACGTCGTCCCAGTCCTTCTCGCTGAAGCGGATCGCGTCCTCGCGCCGGATGATGCCGGCGTTGTTGACCAGGATGTCGACGCGGCCGGTCAGCGACTTGGCCTCGGTGACCAGGCCCTCGATGCAGCTCACGTCGCCGAGATTGGCGCGCAGGTCGAGGAAGCGGCGGCCCAGGCGCTCCACTGCCGCGCGGGTCTCGACCGGGTCGGAGACGTTCACGCCGACGATGTCCGCGCCGGCCTGCGCCAGCGCCACGGCCATCCCCTGCCCCAGGCCGGTGTTGCAGCCGGTGACGATGGCCACGCGGCCGTCGAGCTGGAATTGATCCAGGATCATGGTGTTCATTCGTTCTGTCCCTCGGTGCCGGATGGCGGCGAACGGGTCGACCCGCGCCCCATCGCGTCGCGTCGCCGCGATGCGGGGTGGTGTGGGGCCTTGTCGGGTCGGGTGGGGGCGGGCGGTGTCGGCTCGCGTCGACGCGCTCAGCGCAGCGCCGTCATCGGCACGTGATCCATGTCCTTGAAGACCTGGTTCTCGCCCACCATGCCCCAGATGAAGGTGTAGGCCTGCGTGCCCACGCCGGAGTGGATGGACCAGCTCGGGCTGATGACCGCCTGCTCGTTGCGGACGACGAGGTGCCGCGTCTGCGTCGGCTCGCCCAGCATGTGGAAGACCACCGCGTCCGACTTCATGTCGAAGTAGAAATAGACCTCCATGCGGCGGTCATGCTGGTGGCACGGCATGGTGTTCCAGAGGCTGCCCGGCTCCAGCTGCGTCATGCCCATCAGCAACTGGCAGGTGGGCAGCACGTCAGGTACGAGGAACTTGTGGATGGTGCGGCGGTTGCTCGTGTCGGCCGAGCCCAGCGTCTCCGGCGAGGCCTCGGCCAGCGTGACCTTGCGCGTCGGGTACGCGGTGTGCGCCGGGGCGCAGTTGAAGTACAGCTTGGCGGGGTTGGCGGGATCGACGCTCTTGAACTCGACGAGCCTGGCGCCCTGGCCGATGTACAGCGCCTCGCGCGATTCGATGTCGTACTGCCGGTCGTCGACCAGCACGCGCGCCGCGCCGCCGATGTTGATCAGGCCCAGCTCGCGGCGCTGCAGGAAGAAGTCGGTGCCGGTGTGCCGGCCCAGTTCCGGCGCGAAGCTCACCGGCCGCGTCACCGGCATGATGCCGCCGACGATGATCCGGTCGATCTGGCTGTAGGTCAGCGTGGCCTCGTCGGGCTTGAACAGGCCCTCGACCAGGAACTGGCGGCGCAGGCCTTCGGTGTCCAGCGTGCGGGCGTGCTCGCTGTGGATGGGTTGGCGGATTTCCATGTCGTCCTCGGTGCGGGTGGGGGTCCGGGATGCGTTGTCCCGAGTGGGGAAGCGCCGTCGTTCAGGCGCTTCCTGGATGTCATGGAACGGAAGCGTACGGGCCCGAGGACTTTCCCGGAACTATGGTTTCTATGTAGTGAACCGCTGTTTCAATTTTTCATGGCATCGCTATAGTTGCTCGCAACGACGGGCCGGGACAGGCCCCGTGCCCCACCGCGAGGATCGCCCGGCGATCGGTCGGCGGTGGGCGGACGACACGACAGCGGCCGCCCGTGCCGCGCCAGGAGACAGCGCTTCATGAATCCGTACTTCGACAACGACGCGACACCGTGGACCGACCTCGGCGACGGCATCCGCCGCAAGATCGTCGGCCACACGCCGGAGCTGATGTCGGTGCTGGTGCAGTTCGACCGAGGCGCCGTCGGCACGCCGCATGCGCACGACGGGCATGACCAGATCGCGTTCGTGATCAGCGGCGCGTTCGAGTGCGAGGTCGGCGGCGTCGGCAAGGTGCTGCGCCCGGGCGACGCGTTCGTGGCGCCGCGGCTGACGTCGCACGGCGTGGTCGCGCTGGAGGCGGACAGCACGTTGCTGGACCAGTTCTCCCCGCGCCGGGACGACTACCTCTGACCCTCACCCGGACGCCGCGCCGCGCCCGCGCCGCCGCGTCCCCCAAGGATCCGCAGTACCGAGGCGGCGATCGCACTGCAGCGATGGCCGCTCCCGACCTGACGGCGCCCTGCGCGCGCCCGTGACCGACAACGATGCCGCCAGAGCGACGGGCCACGATCCCGCGCCGGCGGCCGCACAAGCACCTTGTGGAGACAAGTCATGCCCCAACGCCATGGGACCCGCCTCGGGACGTCCACGTCCGCCCGCCCCGCCGACCGATCGCCGCGCCGCCCGGCCGCCCGCCCCACCGCCCTGCCGCCGGCCCGGTTGACGCAGCTCGCCGCCTGCCTGCTGGGCACGGCGACGCTGTCGCTGCCCGCCTGGAGCCAGGACCGGGCCGCCGCGCCCGCCCAGGCGGCGAGCGCCGCGCCGTCCGCCCCGGCCGCTGACAAGGCGCTGGACACGGTCGTCGTGACCGGCCTGCGCGCGTCGCTGGAGAGCGCGCTGAACGCCAAGCGCCAGGACCGCGGCATCGTCGACGTGATCAAGGCGGAGGACATCGCCAAGTTCCCCGACACCAACCTGGCCGAATCGCTGCAGCGCATCCCCGGCGTGGTCATCGACCGCGACGCCGGCGAGGGCCGCAACATCACCGTGCGCGGCCTGGGCGCGGACTTCACCCGCGTGCGCATCAACGGCATCGAGGCGCTGGCCACGACCGGCGGCACCGACAGCTCGGGCGGCGCGAACCGCTCGCGCGGCTTCGACTTCAACGTCTTCGCCTCGGAGCTGTTCAACACCATCACCGTGCGCAAGAGCAGCTCGGCCGAGGTGGACGAGGGGTCGCTCGGCGCCACCGTCGACCTGCAGGCGGCGCGGCCGTTCGACTTCAACAAGCGCGTGATCACCGCGTCGGTGAAGGGCCGCTACAACGACCTCTCGCGCGAGACGGACCCGCGCATGGCCTTCCTGGTCAGCGACGTCTTCGCCGACAGGAAGCTGGGCGTGCTGATCTCGGGCGCGTACTCCAAGCGCCGCCTGAACGAGGAAGGTTTCTCGACCGTGCGCTGGGACAACGGCGCGTCGTCGGGCGGCTGGTGCTCCCCGGGCGGCGTGACGCCGGCCAACCCCACCACCACAGGAACGACCTGCGGCCCCGCCGCGCAGGGCGTGCCGCGCCTGCCGGCGTCGCAGTCGGCGACCGACGCCTACAACCTGGCCAGCAGCGCGGACAACTTCCATCCGCGGCTGCCGCGCTACGGCCGGCTGACGCATGACCAGGATCGGCTGGGCATGACGGGCTCGGTGCAGTTCCGCCCGTCGGACCGCACGCTGCTGACCTTCGACATGCTGTACTCCAAGCTCAAGGCGACGCGGCAGGAGGACTTCCTGGAGGCGATCTCCTTCAGCCGCACCGCGAGCCAGGGCGGCAAGCCGCAGACCAGCGTGGTGGAGGCGCAGTACGCGCCCAACGGCGCCCTGCTCTACGGCGTCTACAACGGCGTCGACATCCGCGCCGAGTCGCGCTACGACGAGCTGTCCACCACCTTCCGCCAGCCCAGCCTGACGCTGGAGCAGGACATCACCGACCACCTGAAGCTGAACGCCAAGATCGGTCGCGCGGACTCGAAGTTCCGCAACCCCGTGCAGACCACGACGACGCTGGACGCGCTCAACGTCAACGGCTACACGCTGGACTTCCGCGGCAACGACCGGCTGCCGGTGATCAAGTACCCGTTCGATCCGACGCAGGCCAACGGCGCGCTGCAGATCGTGGGCGTGCCGCAGGTCGCGACCAATCAGCCGACGACGGTCACCAACACCACGACCAGCGAGATCCGCATCCGTCCGCAAGGCGCCAACAACCGCAACGACATCGTCCACCTGGACCTGGCGTGGGAGGTGCTGCCCGATCAGCTGACGCTGAAGGCGGGCGGGGACTACAAGCAATACAAGTTCGACACCTACGAGTTCCGCCGGGTCAACCAGAACGACACGATCTTCGCGCCCGCCGCGGGCGCGGGCGTGCTGACGAAGATGCTGACCGACTTCGGCCGCGGGATGAATCTGCCGGCGGGCACGCCCACGTCGTGGGTGATCCCCGACCTGAACGCGATCGCGGCGGCCTACGACATCTACTGCAACTGCATCAAGAGCGGCCCGGCGGGCGGACCCGGCGACTTCACGTTGTCCTCGACCACCAACGGCAACGCGCGCGGTAACAACCGCGCGGTGGTGGAGACGGACCGCGGCGGCTTCGTGCAGGCCGACTTCGAGGGCCGCGTGCTGGGCCTGAAGGTGCAGGGCAACCTGGGCGTGCGGTACGTCGTGACCGAGCAGGAGGCCACCGGCTACCTGGCCACCGGCGGCGGCACCGAGGTCGTGATCGGGCAGAAGTACAAGGACTGGCTGCCGGCGCTGAACGTCTCGGCCAACCTGACCAAGGACCTGATCGCGCGCTTCGCCGCGGCGAAGGTGATGGCGCGTCCGCAGCTGGGCAACCTCAACCCGGGCGGCACCATCAGCACCACGGGCACGCTGTCGATCACGACGGGCAATCCCTACCTGAAGCCGTTCCGCGCCAAGACCTTCGACGCCAGCCTGGAGTGGTACTTCAACCGCAACGCCTTCCTGGGCGTGGGTCTGTTCCAGAAGAACATCAACACCTACATCCAGAGCCTGCGGACCAACGCGCCGTACAACCAGACGGGGCTGCCGATGTCGCTGCTGCCGTCCAACTTCACCGGCGAGGAAGTCTTCCAGCTGACCACGCCGATCAACACCCCGGGGGGCAAGCTGCGCGGCATCGAGCTGAACTACCAGCAGCCGTTCACCTTCCTGCCGAGCTGGGGCAAGAACTTCGGCACGGTGTTGAACTACACCTACGTGAAATCGAAGATCACCTATCTGGTCTCGCCGACCAGCAACGCGGTGATCACCGACGACCTGCTCAACATGTCGCCGAAGTCGTGGAACGCGACGCTCTACTACGACGACAACACCTTCAGCGCGCGCGTGTCCGCATCGAAGCGCTCGTCGTTCCTGACGCGCGTGCCGGGGCAGAACAACAACGACGTCGAGGGCAAGAACGGCACGCTGAACGTGGACGCGTCGATCTCCTACAAGGTCAACGACCGGCTCTCGATCACCCTGGAAGGCGTGAACCTGACGAACGAGGCGAACGATCAATTCATCTCGCGGGCCCGCAACAGCCCGGTCGTCTATCACGTCACCGGTCGCGAGTTCCTGTTGGGCGCGGCATACAAGTTCTGAGCCCACGGAGGGGGCCTCGGCCCTCTCCTGTTCATCCAATCCAGCCCAATCCAAACCGCCCGATCCACCTCAGGCTGACCGAACCCATGCCACCCCCACCTCGGTCCTGCACCGAAGGGCACGGTGGACCCGAGGTCCGCATAGGGCATGAAGGTCCTGGAGGGAGCCCCATGCCCTGCTCCAGTCGCACCGCCAATGGAGGACTCGCCTCATGAAAAACGTGTTGATCGCCGCATTGATCGGTGTGGGCGGCATTGCTCATGCCGAGGAGGGTGCGCGCCTTCGCGTGATCCTCGTCGGCGATTCCACGATGGCCACGAAGAGCGGCTACGGCGACGCGCTCTGCGCGCGCTTTAAGCCCGAGGTCGCTTGCCTGAACCTGGCGCGCGGTGGGCGCAGTAGCAAGAGCTATCGCGCCGAAGGTCTCTGGGGTCAGGTCATGACGCTGCTGCGCGATCGGCCCGTCGGGCAGACCGATGTGGTGCTCATGCAATTCGGGCACAACGACCAGCCCGGCAAGCCGGGCCGCTCCACGGATCTGGCGACGGAGTTTCCCGCCAACCTCGCCGGCTACATCGAAGACGTCGGGCCCACCGGCGCACGTCTGGTGATGCTCACGCCGCTGACCCGTCGCAGCTTCGATGCCCAGGGCCATCTCACCAACGACCTGCGCCCGTGGGCCGAGACCACGATCCGCGTCGCGGCCCGGCATCACGTGCCCGCCATCGACCTCAACGCCATCAGCCGCGATGCCGTCCAGGCCATGGGCGAAACCGACGCCGACACCTTGGCCATGGCCCCAAAGCCCGCGAGCGCGCCCGCGCAGGCCACGTCCTCGTCGGAACGGGCCGGCGCGGCCAATCCCGCGTTCGATCGAACGCACCTCGGCGCGAAGGGCGCCGAGTTCTTCTCGGGCATGGTGGCCGAGCAACTGGTCAGCACGCTGCCCGCGTTGAAGGGCTGGATGCGCTGATCGGTGGACCGATCGCGCCGGCCGCCGTCAGCGTTGCCCGTGCCGCGCCGCCGCCGTGTCGATCGAGGCATCGGCCATGTCGGCCATCATCAGGCTGACCTCCGCGCCGATGCGCCCCATCACCAGCAGCACCAGCCCCGCGACGATGCCGCCGACCATGCCGAAGGGACCCGCCATGATGCCCACTGCGACGCAAACACCGCCCAGGATGTAGGTCAGCCACTTGACCAGCGCGATGAAGCCGCGAAACGTCGGGTAGGCGGTGTTGCGCCGCAGCGAGGCGAGATAGATTTGTCGGTCCACGAGAACTCCCTCCAATGAAAACAGCGACGTCTGTGCGTCGCTCGCGCCAGTATCCCCGAGGCCCGGCTCAGATCAGATCCGCCATCGCCTCCGTAGAGATCACGGCGCCCGGATGCTGGATCACGCGCGCGGCCACACGATTGCCGTGCTCCGCGGCGGCGACGGCATCGTCGCCGGCCAGGCGCCTCGCGAGATACCCGCCGGCGAAGGAATCCCCCGCCGCGGTCGTGTCGACGACGCGCTCGATGCGCTGCGTCATCGCCTCCAACCAATCGCCCGCGCCACCGGCCGCGCGCACCAGCGTCGGCGCCGCGCCGCGTTTGATCAGCACCTCCGGCACCGGCAGCGTCTTCGCATGCGCGATGGCGGCATCGATGTCGTGCAGTCCCATCAGCGCCTGATGGTCGTCCGCCGTGACCAGCGCGATCGTGGCGAGCGAGAACGCGCGCTCGAACGCGGCCCGCGCGGACGCGCGATCCGGCCAGAGGCGCGACCGATAGTTGTTGTCGAAGATCACCTGCGCGCCACGCTCGCGCAGGGTGGCCATCAAGGCATACAGCCGCTCGCGGCCCGCCGCCGGCAGGATCGCCAGCGTGATGCCGCTCAGATAGAGCGCGTCGAAACGATCCGCCTGCGCCTCCAGCGGGGAGACCTCCGCCTCGAAGTAGGACTTCGCCGCGGCGCTGTCGCGCCAGTAATGGAAGCTGCGCTCGCCGCGCCCGTCGACTTCGATCATGTAGAGCCCCGGCATGCGGCCCGCGATGCGGCTCACCAGGCTCGTGTCCAGGCCCTGCGCCTGCCAGCGTCCGATCAATCCGGTGCTGAGGCCATCCTCGCCGAGGGCCGTCGCGTAGGCCACCTCGATGCCGGCGGCGGCGCCGCAGCGCCGGAGATAGACGGCGGTGTTGAACGTGTCACCGCCATACCCCTGCGTCATCGCGCCGAAGGCTTCGCCCTTCAACTCCAGCATGCATTCGCCGATCACGGCCACGCGTTGGGTCATCGGCTGATTCGTCGGCATCTCGTCCTGGCCTCACATCTGAAACGATGTTTCGGATTTTGATTTCGACAAGAAAAAGCCGCCACGGGGGTGACCCGTAGCGGCTCGATGACCGGTGGAGGGCGCCTGCTCGCTGCGCCGTCACCGCTCCTTGAACCACCGCCCCAACGTCGCCCGTTCCTCGTCGGTGATGCCGGTGGCGTTGTTGAGCGGCATGGTCTTCTGGACGACGGCCTGCTGGTAGATCTCGGCGGCGTGCTGCTCGATCAATTGCGGCTCGTGGAACTGGATCCGCTTGGGCGCCAGCGCCGCGTTGTGGCACGCGAGGCAGCGATCGTCGACGATCTTCTTCACCTGCGCGAAGCTCACCGGCGCCGGCTTCGCAGGCACGGCGGACGTCGACGCGCCCGGCGGCGTCGCCTCGGGACGCGGCGCGAGCCACGTGATCAGCGCCGCCAGCAGCGCCGCCACGATCACCAGCAACGGCCACGCGTTCACGCCCTTGTGGCGCTTCACGAACCACGTCCGCACCAGCGCACCGGCCAGCATCAGCCCGACCAGCACCAGCCAGCCGTGCGCGTGGCCGTAGAGCATGCCGTAATGGTTGGACAGCATCGCGATCAGCACCGGCAGCGTGAAGTAGGTGTTGTGCACGCTGCGCTGCTTGCCGCGCTGGCCGTGGACCGGATCCACCGGCCGGCCCGCGCGCATGTCGGCGATGACCTGCTTCTGGCCGGGAATGATCCAGAAGAAGACGTTGGCGCTCATCATCGTGGCGATCGTCGCGCCGACGATCAGGAAGGCCGCGCGACCCGCGAAGAGCTGCCCCGCGCCCCACGCCGCCGCCGCGATGACGACGGCGACCAGGCCCAGCACCACGCCGTCGTTGCCGATCGAGCCGTCGGCCTTGCGGCCGAAGCGCCGGCAGATCTGGTCGTAGATCAACCAGCCGCCGGCCAGGAACCCGAGCGCCCCCGCGACCGCCGCCGGCGCGGACCAGTCATGCACGCGCTTGTCGATCAGATAGGTATCGGCATTGAAGAGATACAGCAGCGCGAAGAGCGCGAAGCCGCTCATCCACGTCCAGTAGCTCTCCCAGTAGAACCAGTGCAGGTGCTGCGGCAGGTCGGCCGGCGCCACCATGTACTTCTGCGGGTTGTAGAAGCCGCCGCCGTGCACCGCCCACAACTCGCCGTCCACGCCCTTGGACTTGAGGTCCTCGGCCCGCGGCTTGAGCAGGTGGTTGTCCAGCCAGACGAAATAGAAGGAGGCCCCGATCCAGGCGATGGCCACGATCACGTGCAGCCAGCGCAGCAGCAGATTGGCCCAGTCGAGCAGATAGCTGTCCATCGACGAAGTTCAGCAAGATCCGGACCACCACTGCGGGCGCTGTGAACCGGGAGCGTCGCGCTGAAAAACCGGGCGCCGCGGCGACGTCAAGGCGCGAAGTGTATACAGATCTGCGTCCAGATCAGGCCGCCGCGCCCGCCTCGTCGGCCCTCGCCCGGTGCGTGTGGACTCAGCCCCGCGCCGGATCGAGCAGCGGCCGCGGGCGTCGCGGGCGCTCAGCCCGTCTGGCAGAGATGGTCGATGAACACGCGCACATGCCGGGACAGCGCATCCAGGTCGCGCACGCCGATCAGCAGCGTGCGGTCGGACCAGGTCTCGTCGATCGCGATCCGCCGCAGGTCGAGCGGCTTGAGCAGCGGTTCCACCGCCTCGTCCGGCAGCACCGCGATGCCCATGCCGGCCGCCACCATGCGGCACATCGCGTCGAAGCTGCGCACCTGGATGCGGTTCTTGAGACGACGGCCGAGCTTCTCGGTCTCCATCTCCAGCCGCTTGGCCAGCGAGGTGGCCTTGGCCAAGGTGACGAAGTCGTACTCCACCGCCTGCTCCCATCGCACCGCCTTGCGCCGCGCCAGCGGATGGCCGGCCGGCGCGACCAGCGCGAGCCGGTCGTGGCGATAGGTCAGCACGTGCAGGCCCAGCGCCGGCGTGCGGTCCGCGAAGATGCCCAGGTCCGCGCGGCCATCGAGCACGGCGACGACGATGTCGTTGCTGTCCGCCTCCTCCAGCTCGATCCGGATGCGCGGATTGGCGCGGCCGAAGCCCGAGATCTGCGCCGGCAGGAACTGCGTCACCGCCGACGTGTTGGCCCACAGCCGCACCACGCCGGTCAGGCCCGAGGCGTAGTCGGACAGGTCGGCCGCCATCTGGTCGACGTCGCTCAGGATGCGCTGGGCGTGCCGCTGCAGCGCCAGGCCGGCCTCGGTCAACGTGACGCCGCGCGAGTGCCGCTCCAGCAGCGTCGTGCCCAGGGACCGCTCCAGGTCGCTCAACCGCTTGCTCGCGGCGCCCACCGCCAGCGCGGCCAGCGCGGCGCCCTTGCTGATGCTGCCCGTCCTGGCCACCAGGCTGAACAGGGACAGGGAGACGAGATCGACGCGGTGCAGGTTCATGGCCGCCGAAGTATCCATCCGTATCCACCCGTGCCCATCCGCGTCCAGGCGACACGCGGGACCGGCCCGCCCATCCCCGCGCCGCTAATATCGCGGCCGATGTTCAGCCTCCACCGAATCTCCTTCCGCCAGATGCTGCTGATCGGCTTCCTGTCGATCGCCGGCCTGCTCGCCGCCGCCTCGCTGGGCGGACTGCTGACGCTGGAGCGCCTGACCGTGCAAAGCCGCGAGGGCGTCGTGCGCGCCGCCCGCATGACCAGCCAGGTGCAGCAACTGGGCGACCGCAGCGTCAGCATGGAGCGCGCGGCGCGGCAGTACATGGTGCTGGAGGACCGCGCGCTGCGCCAACGCTTCGACGACGACGCCGCGGACGCCGCCCGCCTGCTGGGCCTGCTGCGCGCGCAGGGCCTCGCGCCCGCGCCGCTGAATGCGTGGGCCGCGCGGCTGGACGAGATCCGCGCCCTGCTCGACGCGCCGCGCGCCGCCAACCCGCGCAAGCGCGAGCAGGACCTGACCGCGAAGTTCCGCGACCTGGGCGCCCTCACCGGCGGCCTGGCCGAGGACGTGCGCCGCCATTCCGAGCTCAACAACCGCGTCCTGCAGGACAAGCTGGAGAACGGCCGCGTGCTGCTCGGCCAGCAGGTGCTGGGCGCCATCGTGCTGGCCGCGGTGCTGTCGCTGGTCTTCGGCATCTGGCTGACGCGCCCGATCCGCCGCCTGGAGAAGGCCATCGCCCGCCTGGGCGAGAACCGCCTCGACGAGCGCATCGAGATCCCGGGGCCCGCCGACCTGCGCTCGCTCGGCCAGCGGCTGGACTGGCTGCGGCTGCGGCTGGTGGAGCTCGATGCCGACAAGGCGCGTTTCCTGCGGCATGTCTCGCACGAGCTGAAGACGCCCCTGGCGGCACTGCGCGAAGGCACCGCGCTGCTGGAGGACGAGGTCGCCGGCCCGCTCAACGACAAGCAGCACGAGGTCACCCGCATCCTGCGCGACAACACCGCCGTGCTGCAGCGCCAGATCGAGGATCTGCTGCGCTTCAACGCCGCCGCCTTCGAGGCCCGCGACCTCAAGCCGCGGCGCACCGAGCTCGCGTCCCTGATCCAGGGCGCCATCGACCACCAGCGGCTGCAGTGGCAGGCACGCCGATTGCACATCGCCATCGCCGGCGGCCCGCTGGAGGCGGAGGTCGATCCGACCAAGATCGGCGTCGCCCTCGGCAACCTGCTGTCCAATGCGATACGCTTCGCCCCGCCCGGCGGCCGGATCGACATCCGGCTCGCGCGCCAGGGCGGCCACATCATCATCGATTTGCGCGACGACGGCCCCGGCGTCGCGCCGGCGGATCAGGCCCGCATCTTCGAGCCCTTCTATCGCGGCGAACGCCAGCCCGAGGACGCGCTCAAGGGCACCGGCATCGGCCTGTCCATCGTCAAGGAAACCCTCGCCGCCCACGGCGGGCAGATCGAACTGCTGCCCGCCGAGCAAGGCGCCCATTTCAGAATCACGCTGCCATGCGCCCACACGCCCCGGTCCCCGAAATCCCTCGCCGCCTGACGCCCCATCCCGGCGTCGTGCTGCTGATCGCCCTGGCGACGGCCGGCTGCGCACAGCAGCCGCCCAAGACCGTCGTGCGCGAGGTGCGCGTGGAGGTGCCGGTGCAGGTGCCCGTCGTCAGCCCTTCCGACAACGCGGCGCGCGCGCTGCTGCAGGCCAACGACCGGCTGCGCCAACTGAGCCCGCTGGAGCTGGCGCAGGAGGTCGCGCCGCGCGACGACGGCGCGCTGACGCCGGGCGCGGCGACGCAACTCGCGCTGGCGCTCATGATCAGCCACAACAACGGCGAGACCTTCCGCGCCCAGACGCTGCTGGACCAGGTGCTGCGCACCAACAGCCCGGAGGCCAACGACTGGCGCGCGCTCGCGCAGTTCCTGGTCGACCGCGTCGCCGAGCAGCGCCGGCTGGAGGACCAGCTGGAGAAGTCCAACGCCGCCGGCCGCGACCTGCAGCGCCGGCTGGATCAGGCGAATCAGAAGCTCGAGGCGCTCAAGGCGATCGAGCGCAGCCTCGGCGGGCCGCGATCGGCAGTGGACAAGCCATGAGCGCCGACAGCGCGAAGGGCGCCAAGGCCGCCAGGGGCGCGAACCTGCTGCTGGTCGACGACGACGCCGACCTGCTCAAGCTGCTGTCGATGCGCCTGGACGCCGCCGGCTACGACGTCACCGCCGTCGGCAGCGCCGAGGCCGCGCTGGCGCAGATGGAGGTGCAGCGGCCCGCGCTGGTCCTGAGCGACGTGCAACTGCCGGGCATGGACGGCCTGGCGCTGTTCAACGCCATCCGTGAACGCCATCCCGCGCTGCCCGTCATCCTGCTGACCGCGCACGGCACCATCCCCGACGCCGTCGCCGCCACCGCGCAGGGCGTCTACACCTACCTCACCAAGCCCTTCGACGGCCGCGCGCTGCTGGACACGATCGCGCAAGCCCTGACCCTCACCGCCGCGCGCCAGGACGACGACAGCCACGGCGCCTGGCGCGAGGCCATCGTCAGCCGCTCCAACGTGATGGCGGAGGTGCTGGCCGAGGCCCGGCTGGTCGCCGCCTCGCAGGCGTCGGTGCTGATCCGGGGCGAGAGCGGCTCGGGCAAGGAGCTGCTCGCGCGCGCCATCCACGCCGCCAGCCCGCGCGCCGGTCGGCCCTTCGTCGCCGTCAATTGCGGCGCGATCCCGGAGCCGCTGCTGGAGTCGGAGCTCTTCGGCCACGTCAAGGGCGCCTTCACCGGCGCGTTGTCCAACCACCGCGGGCTGTTCCAGGCCGCCGACGGCGGCACGCTGCTGCTCGACGAGATCGGCGACATGCCGCTGCCGCTGCAGGTCAAGCTGCTGCGCGTGCTGCAGGAACACCAGGTGCGGCCGGTCGGCGCGAGCGAATCCGTGCCCATCGACGTGCGCATCCTGTCGGCGACGCACCGCGACCTGGAGGCCGCGCTGGCCGAGGGCCAGTTCCGCGAGGACCTCTACTACCGCCTCAACGTCGTCAGCCTGACCCTGCCCGGCCTGGACGAGCGCCGGGAGGACATCCCGCTGCTGGCCCAGCACTTCCTGCAGCGGCTGGCGCTCAAGTACGACAAGCGCCTGAACGGCTTCGCGCCCGACGCGCTCAAGGCGCTGACGATGGCCTCCTGGCCGGGCAACGTGCGGCAGCTCCACAACGTGGTGGAGCAGGTCAGCGCGCTGGCCACCTCCCCGTTGATCCCGCTGGCGCTGGTACAGCGCGCGCTGCGCTCGCCCAGCATTGAAGTACTCCCTTACGCCGAGGCGCGACAGCGCTTCGAGCGGGAGTATCTGGTCGGCCTGCTCAAGCTCACCGACGGCAACGTGGCCGATGCCGCGCGGCTCGCCGACCGCAACCGCACCGAGTTCTACCGCTTGCTGCAGCGCAACGGATTGAACCCCTCGCTGTTTCGCGCCGAAGGGCCTGTCGCCGAATAGCGACAAGAAAATCCATTAAAAATCAACAACTTGGAAGAATCGGCGGCAGACGCGTCGCCGCACGGCGACGAATTTCCCGTGTGCGGCAGCGCACAAACGTCGTAAGCCGTTGATTCATAAGGCGTATCGCTGGTGGCACAGGCCTTGCACTAGGCCTGTCACATGCGAACTATTCACGCCCTCCCCCTCCAGCCCGACCACCGTCGGTGGGTCGGAACCTTGTTCGGCCTGTCCGTCGGCCTGGCGCTGCTCGCGGGCAGCCTGACGGCGCATGCCTTCGGTTTCGACGAGGTGGCCGAGCGCGCCAAGGCGCTGGCGGCCAAGCCCTACATCGCGCCGCCGGACACGCTGCCGGCCGAGCTCAAGAACCTGGACTACGACCAGATGCGCGACGTCCGCTTCAAGCCGGACCGCGCGTTGTGGCGCGACCAGAAGCTGCCGTTCGAGCTGATGTTCTTCCACCTGGGCCACTACCAGACCCAGGCCGTGCGCATCAACGAGATCGTCGGCGGCCAGGCCAGGCCGGTGCCGTTCAGGCGCGAGGACTTCGACTACGGCAAGAACCGCCAGCTCTCGCCGCAGAAGTGGGGCGACGTCGGATTCGCCGGCTTCCGCGCGCATTTCCACCTCAACGGCGACAAGTACAAGGACGAGCTGATCGTCTTCCTCGGCGCGAGCTACTTCCGCGCGCTCGGCGCCGGCCAGCATTACGGCCTGTCGGCACGTGGCCTGGCGATCGACACCGTCGGCGGCAAGGGCGAGGAGTTCCCGCGCTTCACCGAGTTCTGGATCGAACGCCCCGCCACCGACGCCAAGACGCTCACCATCCACGCGCTGATGGACTCGGCCCGCGCCAGCGGCGCCTATACCTTCGTCGTCAAGCCGGGCGCGGACACCATCGTCGAGACGCGCGCGCGGTTGTTCCTGCGCGCGCCGGTGGCCACGCTGGCGCTGGCGCCGCTGACCAGCATGTACCTGTTCGGCGAGAACCAGCCGCAGAAGGGCGACTTCCGGCCCGAGGTGCACGACAGCGACGGCCTGATGGTCGCCAGCTCGACGGGCGAGTGGATCTGGCGCCCGCTGATCAACCCCAAGGGCACGCTGACGACCTCGTTCACGCTGCCCGGCCTGCGCGGCTTCGGCCTGATGCAGCGCGACCGCCGCTTCGCCAACTACGAGGACACCGAGGCCCGCTATGAGCAGCGGCCGTCCGCGTGGATCGAGCCGATCGGCGACTGGGGCCCGGGCCGCGTCGAGCTGATGCTGCTGCACACGCCCGACGAGACCCACGACAACGTGGTCGCCTACTGGGTCCCCGCCAAACAGCCGGCCCCGGGCCAGCCGCTGGACTTCGCCTACCGCCTGCACCAGCAGGGCGAGGCGCAGCAGCGTCCGCCGGGCGCCTGGGCGGTGCAGAGCCGCACCGGCTACAGCTACGCCAAGCTGGCCGCCAACGAGCAGCAGTTCATCGTCGACTTCGAAGGTCCCTCGCTGGCCGCGCTGCCCGCCGGCGCCGAGGTCAAGGCGATCGCCAGCACCGACGGCAACGGCGAGATCGCCGAGGTCAACGCCTATCCCAACCCCGTCACCGGCGGCTGGCGCATGGCCGTCCGCATCAAGCAACTCCGCCCCGGGCAGTCGACCGAACTGCGCGCGTTCCTCCAGACCCGGCAGCAGGTGCTCACCGAGACCTGGAGCCTGATTCTTCCTCCCCAGTGAAGGAGCACCCCATGACGCCATCCGTCCTTCATCCCGCCGCCGCGGCCCCTGGTCCGGTCGGACCGAGCGCCCCGGCCATCAAGCGCGGCGCGATGGTGCCACGCCCCTGGGGCCAACGCACCCCGCCGGTCGAACCGCTGCCCGCGGCCGAGCCGCCGCAGGCCTGGGAGACCGCGGCCCGCAACCGCCGCAACGCGCTCAAGCTCGGCGTGGCCGGCGCCACCGCGCTGGCCACCGGCGTGCTCTGGCAGACCCACAACGGCTGGGCGGACAACCCGCTGGCCTTCGCCCTGCAATGCGTGCATCTGGCGCTGTTCGCGCTGCTGTTCGCCTGGGTCAGCGCCGGTTGCGTGACCGCGGTGATGGGCTTCTGGGTCATGCTGCGCGGCGACCGGCACGCGATCTCGATCCGCGACGCCGGCCACGCGCCGCTGGGCGCCGACGCGCGCACCGCGCTGGTCATGCCGATCTGCAACGAGGACGTGACCACCGTCTTCGCCGGCCTGCGCGCCAGTTGCGAGTCGCTCGCGGCGGCCGGCGCGCTGCGGCTGTTCGACATCTACATCCTGTCCGACAGCAGCGACCCGGAATGCCGCACGCAGGAACTGGCCGCCTGGGCCGAGCTGCGCGCGCAGTTCGCGGGCCGCGGCCGCATCCATTACCGCTGGCGACAGCGCCGCGTGAAGAAGAAGGCCGGCAACGTGGCCGACTTCTGCCGCCGCTGGGGCCGCAACTACCGCTACATGGTGGTGCTGGACGCCGACAGCGTGATGAGCGGCGACTGCCTGCTGGGCCTCGTGCGCCTGATGGAGAAGAACCCGCGCGCCGGCATCCTGCAGGCCGCCAACCAGGTCTGCGGCCACGACACGCCGCATGCCCGCGCCCAGCAGTTCGCGAGCCGCGTGACCGGCCGGCTGTTCGCCGCCGGCATGCAGTTCTGGCAGCTCGGCGAGGCGCACTACTGGGGCCACAACGCGATCATCCGGGTCGAGCCCTTCATGAAGCATTGCGCGCTGGCGCCGCTGAAGGGCAAGGACATCATGTCCCACGACTTCGTGGAAGCCGCGCTGATGCGCCGCGCCGGCTACCAGGTCTGGCTGGTGGCGGACCTGCCCGGCAGCTACGAGCAGCAGCCCCCTCACCTGCTGGCCGAGCTGCAGCGCGATCGCCGCTGGTGCCAGGGCAACATCCAGAACGCCGGCCTGATCGCCGAGCCCGGCCTGCACGGCGTGCACCGCGCGATGCTGATCACCGGCGCGCTGTCCTACCTGGCCGCGCCGCTGTGGCTGCTGTATGTCGGCCTGGGCGTGCTGCTGTGGAATGTCGGCGGCAGCGAGTCCTTCCGTCCGTTCCTGGACGACGGCAGCCTGACGCCGGGCGTGGCCGCGCTGTGGCTGGGCACGATCGGCATGCTGGCGCTGCCGCGCCTGCTGTCGGTGATGGCCGTGATCCTGCGCGGCGAGCAGGGCCAGTACGGCGGCTCGCTGAAGCTGCTGGCCAGCAGCGTGGCCGAGGCCGGCATGTCGCTGCTGCAGGCGCCACTGCGGATGGTCGCGCACTCGATCTTCTGCGTGGTGGCGCTGACGGGCCTCTCGCTGGAATGGAAGTCGCCGCCGCGGGCCGCCGAAGACGTGTCCTGGAAGGAAGCCTTCGCCGCGTTCGGCCGCGTCGGCGCGGTGACGCTGGCGCTGTCGGTCGTCATCGGCCTGCTGAGCCCGTCGACGCTGATGTGGATCGCGCCGATCGCGCTGCCGCTGGTGCTGGCCGCGCCGATCACGGTGCTGTCCAGCCGCGGCCGACTGGGCGAGAAGATGCGCCGCGCGGGCCTGCTGGTGATTCCCGAGGAGAGCCAGACGCCGACGGTGCTCAGCAACGCCTGGGCCTACAGCCGCCAGGAGCGCCGCCTTCCAGGCTGGACCGAGTTGCTGTCCAGCCGCCGCCTGACCGCGCTCGCGGCCGAGGCGATGGGCCGTCGCGACATCGGCAACGGCGTGCGCGCGCAAGTCCGCGCCCGTCACCTGCGCCTGATCGCGGCGCGTCCGGGTGCGCTGGAGAAGCTCTCGAACGCGGAGCGCATGCGCTTCCTGAGCGAGCCGGGTCACCTGCTGCAACTGGCGCAGCCGCTGCGTCCGACGGCGTCGCAGGCGCTGCCGCTCGCGGCCTGACCCACGCCGCGTCCGCCGCGCCGGACCGGGCGCCGCGGGACCGATGTCATGGCGGTCTCGCGGCGTCCGGGCTCCGGCCGGGACGGGCACGACGCGACGAACGCGCGCCTTCGGGCGCGCGTCGTCGTTTCAAGCGCGGCGGGCCCCAGGCGCGGGTCGTGCGGGGCCCCGCTCAGATCGGATCGCGGTCGTGGACGGCGATGCCCTCGGGCAGCACCACCCATCGGTGCTTGCGACAGGTGTAGACCGAGTCCTCGGGCGGCGGAAAGTCCGGATCGCCGAAGGCCCCGACCGCGACGGCGACCGAGCCCTCCACGCCTTCCTCGGTGTGGAAGACGTTGCTACCGCAGACGGGACAGAAGCGGAACCGGAATTGCGCGCCCTGGTCGCCGGTGCGCACGTAGTCGGTGGCGATGCCGACGACGTCATACGGTTCCTTGAACGCGGCGAGCGCCGCGAAGACGCTGCCGGTCCGGCGCTGACATGCCAGACAGTGGCAGAGCCCCGTGCCGAGCGGCTCTCCTTGAACCACGATCCTCAACTGACCGCAACTGCAAGACGCTGTTCGCGAAGACATCGATCACCTCCCTGGAGATCGGTCGTGGAACACCGATGCTATGCGCTGGGGATGACGCTGGCTACAAGGGCGTGACATCGTTGTCGAAAAGAAGGGGGCGATCTCCTCAAGGGGTGGGACGTGAGAGGTGTCGGGAGCGCGGCTTGCTATGCCGCGGCCGGTCCGGCGCGCATACGCGCACGGTCACCGTCACCGTCACCGTCACCGCCAGCGTCCCCGTCGCGGTGGCCCTCGCCACCGCGGCCGATCACACGGCCCAGAGGCGCGGCGCGGCGCCGTCCAGGTCCCAGAGCTCGCGCCGCCATGCGGCCCAGCAGCGACGCAGCAACAACGACACCGGCTCGACCAACGGCCCCAGCGCACGCACGACGAGCACGCCCTCCTGCGCGGCGGTCGCGCCAGCGGTGAGACGCAGCGGATCCGCCTCGATCAACTCCCGTACGGCGTCCAGCGCACGCTCGCGCCGCTCGCGTTCGATCGCGGCACCCGCGGCGAAGACCAACGTGCCGAGGCAGCGGTGCCCCGCCAGCCCCAGCCCACCGTCCATCAGCACCGAGTCCGACGCGTCCAGCAACCCGCGCTCCAACCACACGCCAGGGATCTCCAGATGCTGTTGGAAACGCCCCGTGCCAAACGGCTGATCGGCGCCAGGCAATCCCAATGCAGTGATGTCCCACGCCATCAATTCGGCCGTCGGCGCCAACTCGAAACGCGCTTCGTTCAGCGCCTCGCAACCGGGGTAGGCGATCGCCTCCAGCGGCAACCACTCCAGCCTCGACCGCTCGCGCAGCACCGCATGCACGCGTTGCGTCGCGAGCGCGCCCGATGGGCTCCGATAGAAGCGCGTCGCGCCCGGCGTCGTGATCAACGCATGGGCACCCTCGCCCACCGACAGCCCCATGTCCAGCGTGTCGCCACCGACCAGCCCGCTCGGCGGATGCACCAGCACGCTGTGGCAGATCGCGTCGCCCTCCGGGTACAAACTCTTCAACAGCCGCAGCGGCCCTTCATGCCCGTGGCGGACGACGCAGCGACCAGCTTCATGCCTGTAATCGGCGCGCAGGCGGGCGAGCCACTTCTTCTCTTCGGGAGGGGTCATGGGCAAGGATGTTAGGGCGTCCTGCCAGGACCGCGCGCGCTGGCCGACCTTGAGCTCGCCCGGGCGCAGATCCACCATGCCGGCAAGGACCGCGCGCGCAGGCCGACCGGGGGCCCTTTTCCTCCATGTCCCTCTCTTCGCCACCCTGGCCGGGTGTCGAATTCACTTCCTTGACTTCCGGAAAAGGGCCCCCGGTCGGCCTGCTTCGATGCGTCTGCGTCCTGCGATTCGTCAGCGTCCTGCGATCCGTTAGCGTCCGGTGATGCGTCAGTGTCCTGCGACGCGTCTGGCCCGCGGCCGTCGCTCCGGTGGGGTGGGAGCACGCAGTCATTTGGGCAGCGTGATCCAGGTGTACTCCAGCCAGTTGTCGGCGCGGTGCACGACCTTCACCCCCTGACGCATCGCCCAGGGCGTGACCTGCCGATGCAGCGGCAGCACGTTCAATTGCTGGCGGTATTCGGTGAGCGCGGCCTTGATCAGTTGCTCGCGCTTCGCGGGATCGGGCTCCGACGACGACGCGGCGGCGAGCTGATCGAACTTGGGGTTCTTGGTGCGGCCGTAGTTGTAGTAACCGGCACCTGAGATGCGGTCCTCGCCGCGATAGACCGGCGTGAGGATGGTCTCGGCATCGGTGATCGCGCCACCCCAGCCCATCAGGTAGAGACTGGTCTCGTAGCGCTCCAGCTTCGGGAAGAAGGTGACGCGCGGCATCGCGTTGACACGCACCTTCACCTTGAGTTGCGACCACATGGAGGCCAGCGCCAGGCAGATCGCCTCGTCGTTGATGTAGCGGTTGTTGGGGCAGTCCAGCGTGACCTCGAAACCGTCCGCGTATCCCGCCTCGCTCATCAGCTTGCGCGCGGCGGCGACGTCGAACGGCAGGCGGCTTTCCAGCACCGGGTCGTTGTAGTCGCCGAGCGGGGACGGCGTCAGGCTGCCAGTCGGCTGCGACAGGCCGCTCATCAGGCGGGTGCGGATCGCCTCGATGTCGATCGCCTGATACAGGGCCTGCCGCACGCGCAGGTCCTGGAACGGGTTCTTGCCATTCGGCGCACGGCCGTACACCAGCGTGTCCCGCGCCTGGTCCATGCCGATGAAGATCAGCCGGTTCTCGACGCCCTCAACGACCTGCACGCCGGCCGTCTGCCGCAGGCGCGGCACGTCGCGCGGCGCGGGGTCGATCACCAGGTCGATCTCGCCGGACACCAGCGCCGCGAGCCGCGTGGCGTCGTTGGCGATGGGCGTGAACTGCACCTCCTGCACGTTGCCCTCGAAGCGGCCCCACCAGTTGGGATTGCGCTTGTAGACGGTGCGGATGCCGGGTTGGCGCCGCGCCAGCAGGAACGGCCCCGTGCCGTTGGCATTGAAGCTGGCGAAGCTCTCCTCGTTGTCCTTGAAGCTGAGCGGGCGCGTGACCTTGTGCTGCTCGCTCCAGGACTTGCTCATGATGAAGAGCAGGTCCAGATGCTGCAGGAAGATGGGATCGAAGCGCGGCTGCGTGATCTCGACGGTGAGGTCGTCGATCTTGCGCGCGGTGCCCACCGCGTTGGCATAGACCGCGATCTGCGAGGTGGGTGCCTTGGCACGCTGCAGCGAGAAGATCACGTCGTCCGCGGTGAACGGGCTGCCGTCGTGGAAGCGGACGTTGGGCCGCAGCTTGAAGCGCCAGACCAGCGGGCTGACCTGCGTCCATTCGGAGGCAAGACCCGGCACGATCTGGAGCTGCCTGTCGCGAGACGTCAGCCGCTCGTAGACCTGCGAGTTCATGCCGTTGGTCAGGCTCTCGTTCTGCGAGTGCGGATCCATCGTCTGCGGATCGCCCTGGCTGGCCCAGCGCAGGGTCTGCGCCTGGGCGGGCACCAGGCCGCCGCTCATTCCCGCGAGAAGGCCGGCGCACAGCGCCAGCCCTGGAAGCATGCGCCTCATCCCGTTCTCCCGACGTCCGTGTGGTGGGAGGAGTTTAGGCAGCGGGATCGCGCGGGGGCATGGGTGTTTCCCGACGGGGGCGGCACGGTCCCCGCGCCCGCTCAGCCATCACTTCGCTGGCGCCTGCCACAGCTCGTCGAGCCGCTGGAAGCCCCAGGTCGCCGGATCCTCGCGGCCGACGATGCGATCCGAGGCGCCTTGCGCCGACAGGTCCAGCACCTGCGTCGGGATCGGCATCTGCGACTTGGTCGAGTAGAAGGCCCGCACGCGCGGCGCCGTCAGCGCCGTGGCGTTCTGCTCCAGCACCACCGCCAGCTTGCCGGACTGCAACTTCACCAGCGTTCCCACCGGATAGATGCCGACGCATTTCACGAAGGCCTGGAAGACGCGTGGGTCGAAATGGCCCGTCCACTGCGCCATCCGCGCCAGCGATGCCGCCGGATCCCACGCCGCCTTGTACGGCCGGTTGGAGGTGATCGCGTCGTAGACGTCGCACACCGCGCCCATGCGCGACAGCAGGCTGATCTGCTCGCCCACCAGCTTGCCGGGATACCCGCTGCCGTCCATCTTCTCGTGATGCCGCAACGCCACGTCCAGCGCCGCGTCGGGCACCGCCGCGCCTTCCTTCAACATCTCGTAGCCGCGCGTCGGGTGGTCGCGCATGATGGCGAACTCGTCATCGGTCAGCGCGCCGGGCTTGTTCAGCACATTGAGCGGCATCGCCATCTTGCCGATGTCGTGCAGCAGGCCGGCCAGGCCGGCCTCGCGCGTGTGCGGCTCGTCCAGGCCCATCTGCCGCGCCAGCGACACCATCAGCGCGCACACGGCCACCGAATGCATGTAGGTGTAGTCATCCTTGGTCTTCAGCCGCGCCAGGCTGATCAGCGCCGACGGGTTGCGGACCACGGAGCTCGCCACCTCCTCGACCAGGGGCAGGCATTGCTCGGTGTCGATCGCCTTGCCCAGCCGCGCCTCGCCGAACAGCGACATCACCGCCCGCTTGGACCGGTTCATCACCTGCGTGGCGCGCTCCAGCTCCTCGCCCATCGACGTGGGCGCGGTGCCGAGCTCGGGACGGACGCGGGCCGCGATCACGGCCGGCGCCTCGGGCGCGGGCTCCGACACGGCGGCGGGAACAGGCGTCGGCGCCGGCGCCACCGGCTCGGCGACCTCCACGTCCAGTCCCAGCGACGCGTCGATCCAGCAGAACGGCACGCCGCTCGCCTTCAACGACTTGAGGTCTTCCGGATCCGTCAGGACGAACTTCGTCTTCCAGAACGGATGCGACAGCCACGACCCTTCCATCCCATGCAGATACATGCCCAAGCGCACCTGGGCCGTGGGGATTTTCTTCAGCATGACCGGCGTTTTCATCCAGGACAACACAGTATGGCGCCCTCCATCGCGCGCGCACAGGCCGAGACCCATGAAAAAAGCCGCCCGATCGGGCGGCTTCGCGGCGATGCAGGGACAGGCATAGCCTGCCAGAAGTCATCGAAACCTTGACTGGGGGACTGTACGGAGTTCGGACGGTAGGCTCGCCAGATACTGGGACAAAGTCTTCAATTCGGCGTGCGTGAACTGCTTGACCTGGCCGGCCATGACGGCGTTGCTGCGGCCCACGTAGGATTTACCCTCGATCTGATAGGACTTCAGCGCGACATACAGGTAGTCGGCATGCTGGCCCGCGATCTTCGGATAGGCACCGTCGATCGGCTTGCTGAAGTTGGCGCCGTGACAGCTCGCGCAGGCACCCTTGTCCAGCAGCTTGCGCACATCGGCCGGCGGCTCCACCGCGGCGGCGACCGGCTCGACCTTCGCCAGCGTGGCGTAGTACTCGGAGATCTGCGCGATGTCCTGCTCGCCCAGCGGCAGCGCGATGCCGCGCATCGTCGGATGCTTGCGGTCGCCCTTGGCGTACGCCGTCAGCGCGGCGGCGATGTACTTGGCGTTCTGCCCGGCGATCATCGGCACCTTGTGCACCTCCGGGAAGGTGGCCTGGTAGCCGGGAATGCCATGGCAGCCGATGCACATGGCCACCTTGGCCTGCACCGGGGGTTGGGGGCCAGGTGTTGCCACCGCGGCGTTGGTCGCGGCCGACGCTTGTCCCGGCGTCGGCTGCGAGGGCGCGTTGGACTGAGCGGCTGCAACAAAAGCACTTCCGGCCAGCACCAGCGCGAGGGACATCTGCAGTTGTTTTCTCATGGTTCCAATCATCGAGGAACTTGGGCGGCGCGATTATAGGGGGGCCCCTATATACTGGTTTTCACCGCTGCGCTAGAGAAACCCCTCATGAAATTCCAAGGCTCCCAGGACTACGTCGCCACGCCCGACCTGATGCTGGCGGTCAACGCGGCGATCACGTTGAAGCGGCCGCTGCTGGTCAAGGGTGAACCCGGCACCGGCAAGACGCTGCTGGCCGAGGAAGTCGCCAAGTCGCTGGGCCTGCCGCTGCTGCAGTGGCACGTGAAGAGCACGACCAAGGCCCAGCAGGGCCTCTACGAATACGACGCCGTCAGCCGCCTGCGCGACAGCCAGCTGGGCGACGACAAGGTCCGCGACATCTCCAACTACATCGTCCAGGGCACGCTCTGGCAGGCCTTCACCGCCGACGAGCCGGTCGCGCTGCTGATCGACGAGATCGACAAGGCCGACATCGAGTTCCCCAACGACCTGCTGCGCGAGCTCGACCGCATGGAGTTCTACGTCTACGAGACCCGCGAGTGGGTCCGCGCCAAGCATCGCCCGCTGGTCTTCATCACCTCCAACAACGAGAAGGAGCTGCCCGACGCCTTCCTGCGCCGCTGCTTCTTCCACTACATCAAGTTCCCCGAGGCCGACACGATGCAGGCCATCGTCGACGTGCACTTCCCGGGCCTCAAGAAGGAACTGCTGGCCGCCGCGCTGAAGACTTTCTACGACGTGCGCAAGCTGCCGGGCCTGAAGAAGAAACCCAGCACCTCCGAGCTGATCGACTGGCTCAAGCTGCTGCTGGCCGAGGACATCCCGGCCGAGGCGCTGCAGACGCAGGACGACAAGGTCGCGATCCCGCCGCTGGTCGGCGCGCTGCTGAAGAACGAGCAAGACCTGACCCTGTTCGAGAAGCTCGTCTACATGCAGAGCCGCAACCGCTGAGGCCCGCCAGATGAGCAAGGAATCCTTGAATGCCGGCGCCTGGCGCGCCGCCGTGGCCGACGCGCTCGGTTTCGTGCTCGGCGGTGTGCTCGGCCTGCTGGCCGGTCGCGCGCTGGGTTGGGACTTCGTCGGCGCCCCGGGCTGGGGCACGCCGCAGATCCTGGGCCTGCTGCTGATCCTCGCCGGCATGGGCGGCTGCCGCTGGCTGCTGCGCCGCTGGCTGCTGGGCCCGCGCGCCTGATCCGTCGGCCGGCTCCGAACCCGACCGCCGCCCTGGCCGCCCCGCCGATCGCCCGCCAGATCCCCCTGCCGGTCGCCACGCCGACCCCCTTGCCCTCCGACCTCACCGCACCATGACCGCCCCGAATCCCTTCACCGCGCCGGTCACGCTGACCGGTCCGCACGCGCGGCTCGAGCCGCTCTCCCGCGACCACCGCGACGCGCTGCGCGACGCCGCCAGCGACGGCGAGCTGTGGAAGCTCTGGTACACCAGCGTCCCGCCGCCCGACCGCATCGAGGCCGAGATCGATCGCCGCCTCGCGTTGCGCGACGCGGGCTCCATGCATCCGTTCACCGTCTTCGACGCCGACGGCCGCGTCGCCGGCATGACGACCTACATGCACATCGACGCGATCAATCGCCGCGTCGAGATCGGCTCCACCTGGACGCGCGCCTCGTGCCAGCGCAGCGGGTTGAACACGCAGTGCAAGCTGCTGTTGCTGCGCCACGCGTTCGAACAGCTGGACTGCATCGCGGTGGAGTTCCGCACCCACCGCCTCAACACGCAGAGCCGCCGCGCGATCGAGCGCCTGGGCGCGCAGCTCGACGGCATCCTGCGCTCGCACCTGCGCATGCCCGACGGCACGCTGCGCGACACCTGCGTCTACAGCATCACCGCGGCCGAATGGCCGACCATCGAGACCCACCTCCAGTGGCAACTGGACAAACCCCGGAGCGCCTGATGCCCGCCGTCAAGAAGAAGCACTCGACCGCCACCGCGAAGACCACGACGAAGGCGTCGGCGAAGACCGCCACGCCGCCGGTCGCCAAGACCGTCGCCGGAGCGCTCGCCAAGACCTCGCGCAAGACCACCGGCAAGGCCGCTCGACCGAAGGCCGCCGCGGCCTCGCGGCCCTTCGACGTCGACGCGCTGTGGGCGCTGGACCGCGTCGGCGCGCCCAGCCTGTCGCCGGACGGGGCGCAGGCGGTGGTGCCGGTGACGCGTTTCGACATGGAGAAGAACCACGGCAGCACCTCGCTGTGGCTGCTGTCGACGCTGGGCGGCCAGCCCCGCGCGCTGACGCATGCCGGCGAGAAGGACGGCCAGCCACGCTGGAGCCCGCAGGGCGACCGCATCGCCTTCATCGCCCGCCGCGACCAGGAAGGCGCCAAGGACGAGCAGCCGCAGCTCTACGTCATCCCGCCCGACGGCGGCGAGGCCCGCCGCGTGACGCGCCTGCCGTTCGGCGTCGAGTCCTTCAAGTGGTTCCCCGACGGCAAGCGCCTGGCCTTCGTGTCCTGGGTGGTGCCGACGCTGAAGGGCCAGCCCGCGCAGGACCGGGCGCGCCAGGCCGAGAAGGACCGCAAGGAATCGGCCTACGTGACCGAGGAAGGCTTCTACCGCTTCTGGGACCACTCGTTGCCGATGGGCCGCGTGCCGCATCTGCACGAGCTGGACCTGGAGACCGGCGCGGTGCGCGACCTCTTCGAAGGCACGCCCTATGAGCTGAGCCGCGCGGAGCCCGACGCCGACACCTTCGACATCTCGCCGGATGGCCGCCGCATCGTCTTCAGCTTCGATCCGGCCGAGAAGAAGGTGCTGGAGCACCGCAACGCGCTGGCCGAGGTCGACCTGCGCTCGGGCCGCACGCAGGTGCTGCTGCGCGACGGGGACTGGGACTTCACCGCGCCGGTCTACAGCCACGCCGGCCACCACATCGCGTTCATCGCCAGCCACCAGGGCCTGAAGCACACGATGCCGCAGCAGCTCGCGGTGCTGGACACGCACGGCCACTGGGCGGTGCTGTCGGAGGACTGGGACCAGGAAGTCGCCGCGCCCCTGCGCTGGGACGAGGACGACCTGGGCGTGATCTTCTGCGCCGAGGACCGCGGCCGCCGCCACCTCTACCGCTTCGACGTCAAGACGCTGCACGCGTTCCTGCTCTTCGAGGGCGGCCATGCCGGCGCCTTCGCGCTGGAGGCCGGCACGTTGGTCGTGCTGCACGACAGCGTCCAGTTCCCGCCGCGCGTCTGCGTCGTCGACCACGAGGGCGAGGCCGACGAGCAGGTGCTGCGCCGCATCGAGTCCTTCAACGACGAGGCGCTGGCCGCGCATCGCTTCGGCCTGCACGAGGAGCTGTGGTACGCCGGCGCGCAGGACGAGCTGGTGCAGATGTGGCTGATCTACCCGCCGGGCTTCGATCCCCGGAAAAAGGGCGGCGGCAAGCTGCCGCTGATGCAGCTGATCCACGGCGGCCCGCACACGGCGATGGGCGACAGCTGGCACTGGCGCTGGAACCATCAGGCGATGGCGGCCCAGGGATACGTCGTCGCCTGCGTGAACTACCACGGCTCGTCGAGCTTCGGCCACCGCTTCGCCGACTCGATCACGCACCGCTGGGCGGAGCTGGAGCTGCAGGACATCGAGACCGCCACCGACCTGCTGCTCAAGCAGCCCTGGGCCGATCCGAAACGCGTCTTCGCCACCGGCGGCAGCTACGGCGGCTACATGGTCGCGTGGATGAACGGCCACCTGCCGGCGGGCCGCTATCAGGCCTACGTCTGCCATGCCGGCTGCTTCGACTGGCAAGCCATGTTCGCCAACGACGCGTACCACTGGCATGCCAAGGAGCTCGGCGCCTGGTACTGGGACGATCCCGCCAAGGTCGCATCGCAGAACCCGGTCAGCGCCGCCGGCCATCTGAACACGCCAACGCTGGTCATCCACGGCCAGCTGGACTACCGCGTGCCCGACGCGCAGGGCCTGGCCTACTACAACACGCTCAAGGCGCAGGGCGTGGCCGCGCGCCTGGTCTGGTTCCCGGACGAAAACCACTGGGTCATGAAGCCGCGCAACAGCCGACTCTGGTACGGCGAGTTCTTCGATTGGCTCAAGCGCCACGACGCGCCGTCCAAGACCCGGGCCAAGGGTCGCTGAGCACGGCCCTGGAGGTCCTCGGACCGCCAGGGAAGGCCCGCGGACCTTCCCTAGGCCTCGTCCCAGTCCAGGTCGCCGCAGAGGACGCGCAGCCGCCCGTCCTGCCAGTACGCGACCGATACCGTCACGCACATCCGCGCCCCGTGCAGGCTGAGGTAGGGGCGCGTGACCTGCAGCTCGCCGACGGTCTCGATGGCGCGGCGGAAGTACGGCCGGCGCGCCCAGCGCGCGTCACCGGCGCGCTCCATGGGCAGGAAGCGCGGATCGGTGTCCGCGGGACCTTCCGCCGGCACCGCGCGCGGGCCGACCTCACGCCCGTCCTCGTCCAGCAGGAAGCACATCTGCGCGCCGTCCAGCCGCAAGAAGGCCGAGCAGGCCTCGACCAGCGGCCGACCTTGCGTCAGCGGTTGCAGCGCCAGCGCCAGCGCGGTGCGGAACGGCAGCAGCCGGTCCTGGTAATCGCGGCGCAGTTGCGCCTGGCGCTCGTTGAACAGGCTCCAGACGCCCTCCAGCTCCGGCGACACGCCGCGCTCGTCGCGCAGCGACGGGGCCGGGTGGCCGAAGGCGAAACCCTGCACCAGGTCCACGTCCGCGTCCATCGCCAGCCGCGCGTCCTCGACGCTCTCGATGCCCTCCAACAGCACCATCGAGCCGCACTCGTGCAGCAGCGCCACCATCTGGGCCAGCACCCGCGCCATGCGCCGCGATCCGCGCGAGCGCAGCAGCAGCGAGCGGTCCAGCTTGACGATCTCCGGCCGGATGCGCCAGATGCGGTCGAAGTTGGAATGGCCGACGCCGAAGTCGTCCAGCGCCAGCAGGCAACCGGTGGCGCGGGCCGCCTCGACGGCGCCCTCGAAGGCCTCGTCGCGGGCCATCACGTCCTCGGTGACCTCGAACACCAGCCGGTGCGTCGGCAGGCCGAGCTGGTGCACCGCCTCCACCGCGCGCGCCAGCATGCGGACCTGCAAGGCCGCGTGCACGAACACCGCCGGGTGGATGTTGAGGAACAACCAGCAGTCCGGCTGCCGCTGCGACACGAAGTTGTGCACGTGCAGCAGCCGGCACAGGCGGTCCAGCCAGACCTGCTCGTCGAAGTCGCCGACGCCCTCGAACGCCGCCACCGGCGCGATCGGGCGGCCGCGGTCGTCCTCGACGCGGATCAACGCCTCGTAACCGACCGGACGTCGGTGCGGGAAGCTGTAGATCGGCTGGAACGCGCTGCTCAGCCGGTAGACGCCGTGGCGGGCCACCCAGCGGCCGCGCTCCTCGGAGATCGCGCCGTACAGCGCCTGGAGCATTGCCTCGACCTCGACGTTGGAACCGTCGTGCCCGTCGCCGTTGATGCCGTCCATGCGCCCGATCCCAACCTGTCATGTTTCGCGGTGTCCCGCGCCCGCGGGCACACGCGTGGGCCGATGCTACGCCCATGCCCCGGCATGGATAATGCCCCGATGCCCTGCAGTTCAGGGGGGAGGCCCATGCTCATCCAGTTCTTCTACACGCTGCGCGCCGCCAAGCTGCCGGTCTCCGTCAAGGAGTACCTGACCCTGCTGGAAGCGCTGCAGGCCGGCGTCCTCGACGACGACGGCGGCCCCACGGTGGACAAGTTCTACACGCTGTCCCGCGCGGCGCTGGTCAAGGACGAGGCGCTGTTCGACAAGTTCGACCGAGCCTTCGGCGCCTATTTCAAGGGCGTCGAGCTGATGGGCGACCTGTTCAAGGCGCTGCCGCAGGACTGGCTCACCAAACAGCTCGAACGCGAGCTCACGCCCGAGCAGCTCGCGCAGCTCAAGGCGCTGGAGTGGGACGAGCTGATGGACACGCTGCGCCAGCGGCTCGAAGAGCAGCAGGGGCGCCACGAGGGCGGCAACCGCTGGATCGGCACCGGCGGCACCAGCCCCTTCGGCAACGGCGGCGTCAATCCGCGCGGCGTGCGCATCGGGGGCCCCGGCGGCCAGCGCAGCGCGGTCAAGGTCTGGGACCAGCGCGCCTACAAGGACTACGACGACAACATCGAGCTGGGCACCCGCAACATCAAGCTGGCACTGCGCCGGCTGCGGCGCTTCGCGCGCGAGGGCTCGGAGCTCGAGCTCGACCTGGACGACACCATCCACAAGACCGCCGCCAACGCCGGCATGCTGGACATCCGGATGGTCCCGGAGCGCCACAACAAGGTGAAGCTGCTGCTGCTGATGGACGTCGGCGGCACGATGGACGAGCACGTGCACCGCGTCGAGGAGCTCTTCTCCGCGGTCAAGAGCGAGTTCAAGCACCTCGAGTTCTTCTACTTCCACAACTGCGTCTACGACTTCGTCTGGAAGAACAACCGGCGCCGGTTCTCGGAGAAGACCTCGACCTGGGACCTGATCCACAAGTACAACCGCGACTACAAGCTGATCTTCGTCGGCGACGCGACCATGAGCCCCTACGAGATCCTGCAAGCCGGCGGCAGCGTCGAATACAACAACGAGGAAGCCGGCGCCGAATGGCTGCAGCGGCTGACCCACGCCTTCCCCAAGCATGTCTGGATCAACCCCGAGCCGGCCGGCGTCTGGCAGTACCGCCAGAGCATCTCGCTGGTCCAGCAATTGATGCAGCAACGCATGATGCCGCTGACGATGGGCGGCCTCGAAGAGGCGATGCGCGTGCTGAACCGATGAGCTTCACGCCCACGCTGCCGCCGACGATGCCGATGTCGACGACCGCGCGCCTGTCACGTGCGCTGCGCCTGCTGCTGCTGTTGACGCTGGCCGCGGCGATGGGCGCCTGCTCGCTGCTGCCCACCGACCGCCGGACGCAGCTCAAGGTCGCCGCGACCGAGGAGCCGGACGACGCCAACCCCAACGTCTCGCGCCGCCGGATCTCGGCCTACGAGCTGACCGTCGACGCGCCGCCGGAGCTGCGCGCGCTGCTGATGGAGCACCTGGACCTGGCGCGCTTCCGCGACACGCCGGAGGACCTGCGCCTGACCGCCGCCGAGCTGCGCCGCCTGGCCGCCGTCGCCCCCGAGCAGGCCACGCGGCTGCTGGAGACGGCCGGCTACTTCAACGCCAAGGTCAAGATCGAGGAAGTCGGCGACCTGTCCGACGGCGTGCGCAATCTGCGCCTGGTCGTCGACACCGGACCGCGCGCGCTGATCCGTCAATCGGACCTGCGCATCGAGGGCCCGATGAAGACGGCCGCCGAGCGCGGCGACAAACTCGCCGTGGCGCTGGAACGCACGCTGACGCAGAGCTGGCAGCTGCAGCCGCAGTCCGGCTTCAGCCAGGGGGATTGGGCGGCGGCCAAGAACGCGCTGCTGACGCGCGCCCGCGCGCAGGGCTATCCGCTGGCGCGCATGGTCCACAGCGAAGCCGTCGTTCAAGCCGACGACAACCAGGTCGACATCGCGGTGACGCTGGAGAGCGGCCCGCTGTTCACGCTCGGCGAGCTGACGGTCGACGGCCTGAAGCACCAGCCCGAGGAGAGCGTGCGCCGCCTGGCCGGCTACAGCCTGCACCAGCCCTACAACGAGAAGCTGCTGCTGGACTTCCAGGAGCGGCTGCTGGGCACGCAGCTGTTCGACAGCGTCAGCGTCGAGATCCAGCCCGAGAGCGTCACCCCCGCCGCGGGCGCCGAGACCGTCGAGGTGCCGGTCACCGTCAAGATCCGCGAGTCGGCGCGCCAGCAAGTCACCACCAGCGTCGGTTATCACAGCATCGACGGACCCAACGTCGGTATCGAGCACACCAACCGCAAGCCGTTCGGGCTCAACATCCGCGAGCGCACCAAGCTCAACATCGGCCGCGACAAGAGCTCGGTCGACATGGAGCTCAGCTCGCACCCGCAGCCCAACATGCAGCGCAGCCTGGCCGCGCTGTACCTGGAGCGGGTCAAGCTGAACGAGCAGATCGACGTCAACCTGCGGACCCGGCTGGGTTTCGCGCGCGAGACCGAGCCCGAGGACCGGCTGTATTACGTCGAGCTGCTGCGCGCCTGGGAGCGCCAGCCCAACGTGCAGACCACGGTGGCCGGCGCGGTGTCGCTGAACGAGCAGGTGATCTGGCGCCGGCTGGACTCCAAGCTGCTGCCGACCAAGGGCTGGAGCGCCAGCCTGCTGGTGGGCAGCGGCTGGGCCAACAGCACGACCGAGGCCAACGGCGCCTTCGGCCGCGCGCAGGCCAAGGTGTACTGGTACCGGCCGCTGCCCTCGCGCTGGCTGCTGTCGACGCGGCTGGAGGCCGGCCAGATCCTGGCCAAGGACAACATCGGCCTGCCCGAGGCGCTGCGTTTCCGCACCGGCGGCGACGACAGCGTGCGCGGCTACGGCTACAACGAGCTGGGCCCGGTCAATGCCACCGGCGCCGCCACCGGCGGCCGCGTGCTGCTGGACGGCAGCGTCGAGGTCTCGCATCCGCTGACGCCGCGCATCCCGCAGCTGATGGGCGCCGTGTTCGTCGACGCCGGCCAGGCGGCGCAGAACTGGGGCGACCTCAAGCCCGCCTGGGCCTACGGCCTGGGGCTGCGCTACCGCAGCCCGGTCGGGGTGCTTCGATTCGACTTCGCCAAGGGCAACCTGGCGGACAAGTGGCGCCTGCATTTCAGCGTCGCGATTTCCCTGTGAGCCCGGCATGAGCGACCCGCGCGACGACCACCCCGCCCCGCCGACGCCGCCCGAGGCGGCGCCGGCGCCCTCCCCCGCGCCGCGCAGGCGCCGCCGCGCGCGCGGCCTGCTGTGGGCGCTACTGGCGGTGCCGCTGCTGATGGGCCTGGGCGTGCTGGTGCTGACCTGGGCGCTGAAGACCGAGACCGGCACCACCTACGTCCTGGCCAAGGTGCCCGGGCTGAACCTGCAGAACGCGCGCGGCAGCCTGCTGGGCGACTTCGACGTCGACCGCGCCGAGTTCGTGCTGCCGGGCAGCGAGGACCGCATCGTCCTGGAGCAGTTGCAATGGCGCGGCGTGCGGCTGGGCTGGAACCGGTCCCCGCTGCTGTGGGGCGAGGTGACCGCGGACCGGCTGGCCGTCGCGCGGCTGCGCGTGCAGGTCGCGCCGACGCCGTCGACCGAACCCGCCAAGCCGCCGACCAGCCTGCTCTCGCCCGTCGCGGTGACGATCAAGGACCTGGAGATCGGCGAGCTCTTCGCGCCCGGCCTGACGACGCCGCTGCGTGGCCTGCGCGGCAGCGCGTCGCTGGGGGCCGACGGCGGCGAGCATCACCGCGTCGAGGTCAAGTCGCTGAACTGGCAACAACTGACCCTGTCCGGCACCGCGCAGATGGCCACGCAGGGCGACCTGAAGCTCGCCAGCCGCTGGACGCTCAGCCAGACCCAGGGCGAGCTGCCGTGGACCGCGCCGTTCCAGCTCGACGGCCCGATCCAGTCGCTCGCGCTGCAAGGGCAGCTCGAAGCCGCCAGGCAGCGGCTGCAGATCAAGGCCCGCCTGCTGCCGTTCGAGCCCTTCCCGGTGGCGCAGCTGGAGACGCAGGCGCAGGACCTGGACCTGGCCGCGCTGCTGCCCGGCACCGACGGCGTGCCGCGCACCGGCCTGACCGGCAAGGTGCAACTGACGCCGAACGCGGACAAGTCGCTGAGCGTGAAGGCCGACTTGGCCAACACCGCCGCGGGCCGGCTCGACCAGGACCGACTGCCGCTGCGCGCGTTGCAGCTCGACCTGCTGCTCGATCCGGCCAACTGGACCCGGCTGCGCCTGCCCCGCCTGGATGCGCAACTGGCCGGCGGCGGCCGCCTGCGCGCGGTGGGCCAGACCAGCCAGGCCGACGGCAGCCTGCTGACGCTGCGGCTGGACGGCCTGGACAGCCGCCAGATCGATGCGCGCTGGCCGCTGGTCCAGGCCCGCGGCGAAGTGAAGCTCAGCACCAGGGCCAGCATCGCCCACGCCTCCGCCGATCAGGCGCTGCAGGTCGAGGGCGAGCTCGCGGGCCAGCTTGGCCAGGGCAAGCTGCAGGCGCCGCTGGAGGTCTCCCTGGCCGCGGAACTGCGCACGCAGTCCATCGCGCTGCAACGCCTGCGCGCCCGCTCCGGCCCCGCGACGCTGCAGGCCGAGGGGGAGCTGGGCCTGAACGAGGCGCTCAGCCTCGCCCAGGGCTGGAAGGCACGGCTGGAGGCGTCGGTACAGGGTCTCGACCCGCGCCGGCTGAGCGCGGAGACGCTGCCCGAGGGCGCCTTGCCGCAAGCCATCAACGGCCGCGCGCACGCCACGCTGCAATCGGTGCGCGGCAGCCTGTGGCCGCAGGGCAAGGCCGATGTCGAGCTGCTGCCCAGCCAATGGCAGGGACTGCCGCTGCAGGGCGAGGTCCGCTACAGCCGCAGCGGCGCAGCGGCGCCCGACGTGTCGGCGGACCTGCGACTGGCCGACGCGACGCTGAGCGCCCGCAGCCGCATCAATGCCGCCGCGCGGCGCGAGCAGGTCGACCTGTCGATCGAGCTGAACGCGCCCCGGCTCGCCAGCCTGCAGCCGATGCTGCGAGCCCGGTTCCCGCAGGCGACGCTGCTGGGCAGCGCGCAGGCGCAGGCCACCGTTGTGCTGATCCAGCCCGGCGCGCGCCAGGCGCAGTACGGCAGCGACGGCAAGTGGCAGGTGCAGGGCCTGGCGCTGTCCGGCATGCCGGGCCTGCCGGCCAACTCCGGCAGCCGGCCGGCGCTGCAGCTGGACAATGCCTCGGGCCAGTGGTCGCTGTCCAGCCTGCGCGATGCGAAGCTCGCCTGGACCACGCGACTGCGCAACCTGCGCCTGCCGCAGCAGAGCACGCGGCTGGACGAGGTCCTGCTCGACCTGAGCGGCAGTTGGGCGCAGCACAAGCTGGTCCTGAGCACGCGGGGTCAGGTGCCGCTGCCGCCGGTGCTGACGCAGCCGTCGTCGACCAAGGTGGTGGCGCGCGCGCAGTCGGCCAGCGGTGCCGGCGCGCAGACCGTGCCGCTCGACCCGCAAGGCGCCCACGCGCGCATCGCGCTGGAAGGCGCGCTGGAATCGGATCCCTTGCAGGCGTGGCGGCAAGGCGCCCAGTGGCAGGCGCGCGAGCTGACGCTGCTGCTGGAAGGCAGCCAGCAGTCGCTGCCGCTGCTCAAGGCCGGGCCGCTGGCCGTGGCGCTGCGCCTGGACCCGGGACTGGACCCGCGACAGGCGACGCTGGCGCCGGGACGGATGGAAGTCCTGGGCGCCGGCGTGCGCTGGGACCGGATGGCGTGGCAGTCCCCGCGCGACTGGGACGTGCAGGCGGTGCTGGAGCCGCTGGCGGCCGCGCCGGTGCTGAACAAGCTGCAGCCCGACTTCGGCTGGGGCGGCGACCTGCAGGTCGAGGGCCGGCTCAAGACGCGCAGCGACGCGCGCGGCCTGTCGCTGGACTTCATGATCGCCCGCACCGGCGGCGACCTGACGGTGACCGACGAAGTCAGCACGCAGCGGCTGGCACTGACCGACCTGCGGCTGGGCGCGCTGGCCGACCAGGGCGTCTGGCACCTGGTGCAAGGCGTGGCCGGCGAGAACATGGGCGCCATCGGCGGGGCGGTGACCTTCCGCAGCGGCGACGCGCATGCGCTGCCGACACGCGACGCGAAGCTGGAAGGCGCCATCGAGGCCAAGGTGGACAACCTGGGCAACTGGGGTCCGTGGGTGCCGGCCGGCTGGCGGCTGGGCGGCAGCCTGTACGCGACGCTCAACCTGAGCGGCACGCTGGGCGCGCCCGAGATCCGCGGCAAGGCCGGCGGCCAGAAGCTGTCGCTGCGCAACGCGCTGATGGGCGTCGACATGCAGCAGGGCGAACTGGCGCTGACCATGAGCGGCCGCGAAGCCAAGCTCGAGAAGTTCAGCGCCAAGTCCGGCAACGGCACCATCAACGCCGAGGGCGGCCTGCACTTCGGCGCCGATCCGCGCGCCGAGCTGTCGTTGAAGGCGGACACCTTCGCGCTGCTGCAGCGGGTGGACCGGCGCATCGTCGCCAGCGGCACCGCGCAGCTCAAGGCGAGCGCCCAGCTGATGGACCTGCAGGGCCGCTTCGTCATCGACGAGGGCCTGTTCGATTTCTCTCGCGGCGACGCGCCGCAGCTCGACAGCGACGTGCAGGTGGTGCGCCAGAGCGCCCCGCCCAAGGCCGCCGACGGCAGCGGCAAGCCGATGCGCATCAAGCTCGGGCTGGACGTGGAGCTCGGCCGGCGCCTGCAGCTCAAGGGCTACGGCATCGACACCAGGATCCGCGGCGTGCTGCACCTGGCCCAGGACGGCCAGCCGCGGCCGACGCTCGAAGGCGAGGTCTACAGCGAGGGCGGCACCTTCAACGCCTACGGCCAGAAGCTGGTGGTGGAGCGCGGCCGCTTCACCTTCATCGGCCCGCTGGACAACCCGCGGCTGGACGTGCTGGCCATCCGGCCCGGCATGGAGAGCGAGGACGTGCGCGTCGGCGTGACCGTCACCGGCACCGCCAGCAACCCGCGCATCAAGCTCTACTCCGAGCCGGACATGAGCGAGACCAACAAGCTGTCCTGGCTGGTGCTGGGACGCTCGCCCGACAACCTGGGCCGGACCGACACGGCGCTGATGCAGCGCGCGGCGATGGCGCTGATCAGCGGCGACGGCGAGAGCGCCAGCGACAAGCTGATCCACAACATCGGCCTGGACGAGCTGTCCTTCAGCGGCGAAGGCGACGACGCGCGCGGCACGGTGGTGCGGCTGGGCAAGCAGGTCAGCCGCAACGTCTTCGTCGCGTATGAGCGCGGGCTGAACGCCACGACCGGCAACTGGCAGCTGATCTACAAGGTGGCGCAGCGCTTCACCTTGCGGGCGCAGGCCGGGGAATTCCAGCAGGGGCTGGATGTGATCTGGCAGTGGAAGTGGGAGTGATGCGCGTAGCGTGACGCGCGGCGCCGGCACCCGGTCTTCCATGCGAGAATCCGCCGCTTCCGCGCGCCCTCCGGGGCTCGCGAGCGGCTGCCCCGCCTGCCGCCTCTCCGTAGTTCAATGGATAGAACGGCCGCCTCCTAAGCGGCAAATACAGGTTCGATTCCTGTCGGAGGGACCACGTTTCAGAGGAGAACCGGCGTGCTGTGCGTGAATCGTGCGGGATCAGTGCCCAGCCTGCCTGCGCACCCCGTGCCTGCCTAGCGCCTCAGCACGATCGTCACCAGCGCCGACGCATCGATCACGCCGCTGACCGCGTGCACCACCCCGCCCTCCAGATAGCAGAGCTGCCCGGCTTGCAGGCGCTGACGCTGCTCGGCGCCGTCACGCTGCACGGTCAGTTCCAGTTCGCCCTCGATGCAATGCAAGGTGATCTCGCCGTCGACCTTGTGCGGCGGTAGCGACTTCCCGGCCGGCAGCACCAGCCGCATCACCTCCAGCCCACCGGCCTTGAACAGCGCGGAGGTCGGCGTCGTGGCCAGCGCGGCGCCCAGCGGCGCGACATCGATCGGTTGAGCGGGGGCGGCATGTGGCAGGGCCATGGAACTGCTCCTCGTGGACGAGCGACTCGGACGGATTCGCCGATCATGGCACCGACCGGCCCGCGCCGCACCTGTGCCCACATCGCTCCCCGCGCGGCATCCAGCACACGGATCGGCGAACGCTCCCCGGGCCGGCGACTTGCCCCTGACGGAAGTCACCCATGCGCGCCGGACAAGCGCAAAGATCGGTCAGATAGGGCTTGCGCGGGCCGCCATCAATGCACGGGATACGCGTAAATGAGGGGTAAACAGCCATTTCATGGCAGGCCGGTTTTTTGCCCGACGCATATACTGGGAACGCCTTTGTTCCGTCCCACGCAACAGGGACGGGCCTCCGGCGCCAAGCAGCCAGGCTGTACTGTTTTAGGATTTTTTGCATCATGGGCGCCAAACTGAAAGTCGCGGGCTGGGTCGCTTTGGGAGCGATGACCGGCGTGTTGACCACGATGCAGCTGCAAGCGAACGCCCGCAGCACCGCGTCCCCGCTCCCCCTCGAGGAACTGCAGCAGCTGGCCGCGGTCTTCGGCATCGTCAAGTCCGACTATGTCGAGCCCGTCGACGAGAAGAAGCTGATCAACGATGCCATCTCCGGCATGGTCAGCGGCCTCGATCCCCATTCGCAGTTCTTCGACAAGAAGAGCTTCAAGGAATTCCGCGAGAGCACCTCCGGCCGCTTCGTCGGTGTCGGCATCGAGATCGGCATGGAGGACGGCCTGGTCAAGATCGTCTCCCCGATCGAGGGCAGCCCGGCCTTCCGCGCCGGCCTCAAGAGCGGCGACCTGATCAGCAAGATCGACGACACGGCGGTGCGCGGCCTGACGCTGGACCAGGCGGTCAAGAAGATGCGCGGCGAGCCCAACACCAAGGTCACGCTGGCGATCTACCGCAAGTCCGAGAGCCGCACCTTCCCGATCACGATCAGCCGCGAAGAGATCCGCGTCCAGAGCGTGCGCGCCAAGATGGTCGAGCCCGGCTACGCCTGGATCCGCGTCAGCCAGTTCCAGGACCAGACCGTCACCGACTTCTCGCAGAAGCTGGTCGACCTCTACAAGCAGGACCCCAAGATCAAGGGCGTCGTGCTCGACCTGCGCAACGACCCGGGCGGCCTGCTGGAAGGCGCCGTGGCGATCTCCGCGGCCTTCCTGCCCAAGGACGTCGAGGTCGTCTCGACCAACGGCCAGTTGAGCGAGTCCAAGGCCAGCTACCGCGCCAATCCTGACTTCTACGCCCGTCGCGGCGCCGGCGATCCGCTGCGCAAGCTGCCCGAGGCGCTGAAGAACGTGCCACTGGTGGTGCTGGTGAACGAAGGTTCCGCCTCCGCCAGCGAGATCGTCGCCGGCGCGCTGCAGGATCACAAGCGCGCCACGGTGATGGGCCTGCAGACCTTTGGCAAGGGCTCGGTGCAGACGGTGCGCCAGCTGGGCCCGGACACCGCGGTCAAGCTGACCACGGCCCGCTACTACACCCCGAGCGGCCGCTCCATCCAGGCCAAGGGTATCGTGCCGGACATCCCGCTGGACGAGACCGCCGAAGGCAACGTCTTCGCCGAGCTGCGCATGCGCGAGGCCGACCTGGAAAAGCACCTGACCAGCGCCGACGAGAAGTCGGAGGAAGCGCGCTCGAAGGAGCTGGAGAAGCTGCGCGAGGAACGCCGCCAGAAGCTGGAGGCCGACTATGCCAAGCGCGCCGAGCCGCCCAAGCCGCTGCCCGAGTTCGGCAGCACCGAGGACTTCCCGCTGCAGCAGGCGCTGAACCAGCTCAAGGGCAAGCCGGTGGCGGTGTCCAAGGTCGCGCAGGAGCGCAAGGCCGAGGCCAAGACCGAATGAGGGGCGCCTGAGGGGCGAGCGATCGTCCGGTGATCCGTGGCCGGACGCTCCGGCGCTCGCACCCGCGATCACGCGCCCTCGCGACCAAGGCCCCGACAGGGGCCTTTTTCATTGCGGGCCGCTATGCTTGCCAGCTTATGGATGACGAGCAACTGCTGCGCTACTCGCGCCACATCCTGCTGGACGATATCGGTGTCGAGGGCCAGCAGCGACTGCTGGATTCGCACGCGCTGGTGATCGGCGCCGGCGGGCTGGGATCGCCGGTGGCGCTCTACCTGGGCACGGCCGGCGTCGGCCGCATCACACTGGTCGATCACGACCACGTCGACCTCACCAACCTGCAGCGCCAGATCGCCCACAGCCTGGACCGGGTGGGCCAGCCCAAGGCGCTGTCCGCCGCCGCCGGCATCGCCGCGATCAACCCGGAGCCGAAGGTGCGTCCGGTGCTCGCCCGGGCCGACGCGACGCTGCTCGACGAGCTGGTGCCGCAGGCCGATGTCGTGCTCGATTGCACCGACAACTTCGCGACCCGCCACCTCGTCAACGCCGCCTGCGTGCGGCACGGCAAGCCGCTGGTGTCCGGCGCGGCGCTGGGTTTCGACGCGCAGCTCGCCGTCTACGACAGCCGAGTCGTGGGCAGCGCTTTCGACCTGGGCGACGAGCACGACGAACGCGCCGTGCGCCCGCGACGCTTCCCTTGTTATGCCTGCCTCTTTCCGCCCGACCAGGCGCCGGAGGAACAGCGCTGCGCGGTGATGGGCGTCTTCGCGCCGCTGGTGGGCATCATCGGCAGCATGCAGGCGGCGGAGGCGCTGAAGCTGCTGTCCGGCATGGGCAGCCACCTGCCCGGCCGCCTGCTGATGCTCGACGCGCGCCGCCTGGAATGGACCGACCTGCAGGTCGCGCACGATCCGCGCTGCCCCTGCTGCGGCGACGCGGCGGCCCAACATCCCGCCGTGGCCTGACCCACCGCCGACGCGCAAGAAACCGACGGCGAGGCCCCGCCCCGCCCCCATCAACGAACAGAAATTAAGCGCCGATCTCCGTAAGCTCACGGCCCATCGCATCATGATCAGAACCGACAAGCTCACCGCCCGCAACTTCCCCAGCGCCCAGGAGGAGGTCGCCCAGCAAGCCTCCTTCGACAGCGAGTTCGACGCGAACCCGCCCAGCGCCTACCGGCTCGCGTTCACCGACACCGACTTCCTGGTCCGCCCGGAACTGCGCCCGGTGCGCATGCAACTGGAGCTGCTCAAGCCCGAGCTGATCCAGCAGGAGCTGGACATCCAGTCGACCGTCGTCATCTTCGGCAGCGCGCGCATCGCCGATCGCGAGGCCGCGCAGGCGGCGGTGGACACGGCCCGTGCCGCGAACGACGATCAGGCGCTGCAGCGCGCCGAGCGCCGCCTGGTGATGAGCGGGTATTACGAGGAAGCACGCCGCTTCGCGCGCCTGATCACCGAGCACACCCGGGACCATGCCCATCCGCTGTACGTCGTCACCGGCGGCGGCCCCGGCATCATGGAGGCGGGCAACCGCGGCGCGCACGAGGCCGGCGGCCGCAGCATCGGCCTGAACATCGTGCTGCCGCACGAGCAGCGGCCCAACCAGTACATCACCCCGGAGCTGTGCTTCCGCTTCCACTACTTCGGGTTACGCAAGATGCACTTCCTGATGCGGTCGGTGGCGCTGGCGGCCTTCCCGGGCGGTTACGGCACGCTGGACGAGCTCTTCGAGACGCTCACGCTGATCCAGACCGGCAAGTGCCGCAAGCGGCCCATCCTGCTGTTCGGACGCGACTTCTGGTCGCGCCTGATCGACTTCGACCTGCTGCTGGACACCGGGATGATCAGTCCCGGCGACGAGCAGCTTTTCCATTACGTTGAAACGGCCGACGAGGCCTGGGCGCTGCTGATGAAGGAATACGACATCGGCTCGCCGGGGAATCACGGCTCCCCCTGAGCAACACCAGCAACCGCAAAGAGGTTCGGACATGACCACAGCACGACACGTCACCCTGATCGGCGCCCCCACCGACATCGGCGCGGGCGCCCGCGGCGCCAGCATGGGCCCGGAGGCCCTGCGGGTGGCCGGCCTGGCCGAGGCCCTGCGGGCACACGGCGTGGACGTGCTGGATCGCGGCAACCTCGCCGGGCCGTCCAACCCCTGGCTGCCGCCGACCGACGGTTACCGCCACCTCGACGAGGTCACCGCCTGGAACCGGTCGGTGCATGACGCGGTGCACGCGGCCCTCGGCGACGGCCGGATGCCCATCCTGCTGGGCGGCGACCATTGCCTCGGCCTGGGGTCGATCTCGGCGGTGGCGCGCCATTGCCGCGAGACCGGCAAGAAGCTGCGCGTGCTGTGGCTGGACGCGCATGCCGACTTCAACACCAGCAAGCTCACCCCCAGCGGCAACATCCACGGCATGCCGGTGGCCTGCCTGTGCGGCCACGGGCCCCAGCAATTGATCGAGATCGGCGGCCACATCCCCGCCATCGACCCCAAGTGGATCCGCCAGATCGGTATCCGCAGCGTCGACGAGGGCGAGAAGCGCTTCGTCCACGAGGTCGGCCTGGAGGTCTTCGACATGCGCTACATCGACGAGATGGGCATGCGCCACACCATGGAGCTGGCGCTGGCGACGATGGACGCCAACACCCACCTGCACGTCAGCTTCGACGTCGACTTCCTGGATCCCGACATCGCGCCCGGCGTCGGCACCACCATCCCCGGCGGTCCGACCTACCGCGAGGCCCAGCTGTGCATGGAAATGATCGCGGACACCGGCCGCATGGCCTCGCTCGACGTGATGGAGCTGAACCCCGCGCTGGACGTCCGCAACAAGACCGCGCTGGTCGCGGTCGACCTCATCGAATCGCTTTTCGGGAAATCAACCCTGATGCGCAAGTAAACGGGTCGGGTGCAAAATCCGTCGCGGTCGTGACACGCGACGGGTTCCCGACACGTTGGTTGCGATACCACGACCGAAGCGGTGGCAGATTGCGCGGTTAGGGAGCTTCCCCAAAAAGTGGGGACTCTGTTCGTGAACTAGCGCACGCAGTGAAAACAGCAAAATCGTGTCAAATTGATACCAGGGACAGGCAATAGAGGCCGACCACCGGAGCGCATCGCGCCGGCATGTCACCAGAGCCCGCCAAATCCTGCGATGCGGAATGCTCGAAATTTCCCATGTCTTCTCGCTTCTTCACCGCAGTTCTGAAACGTACCTTGCTCATCGCGATCGTCCTTGGCGCTTCCGCGATGTCCGCCCAGGCGGCGAATCCGACCTCCGCCTCCGGCACCTTCCAGGTCGGCGCCACCATCCTGGTGGCCTGCAACGTCACCGGCAGCACGCTCACCTTCGGCGCCATCGATCCGTTGCAGAACCCCGGCCCGGCCGATGCATCGACGTCGCTGAACGTCACCTGCACCAAGACCACGCCCTACTCCGTCGCGCTGAGCGCCGGGACGAACGCGGGCAACCCCTCGGCCTTCGGGTCGCGGGTCATGAAGAACGGCAACAACAGCCTGCCCTACCAGCTGTATCTCGATGCCGGCCGCACCCAGGTCTGGGGTGACGGCAACAGCAGCGGCGTCTACGCCGGCACGGGCACCGGCAGCCAGCAGGCGCTGACCGTCTACGGCCGCCTGCCGTCGCTGAACGGCATCGTGCCGGGCAACTACTCGGACACGGTCACGGTCACGATCACCTACTGATCGCGCCGCACCGACGCCCTCGCGAAGCCGCCGTCAGGCGGCTTCTTCGCTTGAGCCCGGCTGCGCCAGCCGGACCAGCGTGTGCAGCACCCGGTTCGCCGGCACCGGCACGCCGAGCGCCTCGCCGCGCCGGACCAGGAACCCATTCAGATGATCGATCTCGGTCCGCTTGCCGCGGCTCAGGTCCTGCGCCGTCGACGAGTACTGCCCCGGCATCGTCTCCGCGATCTTGCGCACGGCCTGACGGACGTCCCCCGCCAGCACGACGCCGTCCGCCGCGGCCACCGCGAGACCTTCGTCCAGCAGTTGGTCCATCACCGCCCACACGCCCTCTCCCTCGACCAGCTTGCCGTACGGCAACTGCGTCAGGGCCGACAGCGCGTTGTAGGCGCAATTGATCAGCAGCTTGGACCACAACGCGCCGCGCACGTTGTCCGAGATCTCCGTCGGAACGCCCGCCGCGACCAGCGCCCGCGCGACGCGCTCGGCGCCCGGCGCGGGCTCGATCACCAGCTCGCCGCGGCCGTGATGCTTCACGTGACCGGGGCCGGCCATCTCGGTGGCCACGTAGACGACGGCCGCGGAGACGGGCTGCGACAGCGCTTCCCGCACCCGGTCCGCGTTGTCGACGCCGTTCTGCATCGACACCAGCAGCGTATCCGGCGCGAGGAACGGCGCCAGCGCGCGGGCGGCGGACGCCGTATCGGTGGACTTCACGCAGAACAGCACCACGTCGGCCCCACGCGCCGCGGAAGGCTCGGTGTCGGCGCGCAGGCGGACCTGCTCGTCGAACGTGCGGGTCTCCATGCGCAGGCCGTACTCGCGGACGGCCTCGACGTGCATCGGCCGGCCGATCAGCACCACGTCGTGGCCGGCCCGCGCCAGCATGCCGCCGAAGAAGCAGCCCACCGCGCCGGCGCCCATCACGGCCACACGCAGCGGGGAGGAATCAGGTGTCGTCATCGCTTGTCCTCAAGGTCTGGAACACATCCGGCGGCCCGCGTCGGCAGCGCCGCGCGGCAGCCGGGAAACGTCGGCGATCCTAGGCGGATCCGGATGGCCCTGCGTCGCTCAGGCGCACAGGATCCAGCCTTCCAGCGCATCCATGCCGGCCGGCTGGCCGAAGTCCGGCCGCTGGTCGGCCCAGGCCGCCTGGATCAGGCACAGCACCGCGTCCAGCTTGTCGCCGCTGGCGTCGTCGGCCAGTTCGTCGCGTTGCGCATGGCTCAGCTTGAGCCGCAGGCCCAGCCGCGTGCGGCCCTGCTCCAGCGCCTCGATCAGATCCTTGCGGGCGATCAGGCGCTCCGGGGTCTGGCGGGCGCGGTCGTCGCTCTTGTAACTGCGGGTGCCGAGCACCTCCCGGGCCAGCAACCCGGGATATGCCTCCAGCGCCACGCGCGACGGGTCGCCCGGGTGCAGGCCCGGCAGGTGCACGCCCGCGCGGATCAGGCGCGGCACACCGGCATGCAGCATGTAGGCGACCGGCGGATTGACCCACTTCATGCTGGGCGACGACCCCGCCGGACCATCGCACGCGCGATGCGCGAATTTGCCGCCCACCGGGCGCGCGTCGCAGAACGCGGCGAAGGTGTCGCGGATTTCGGCCCGCGACAGGCTCTCGTAATGCGCCATCAGCGGCGCCCACGCCAGCGGCCAGCCGAGCGTCTCCACCAGCTCGCGCGGCAGCCCGAACGGCAGGTCGAAGCCCCCCAGCCAGGGACCGGCCGCGCGCAGCCAGTCCTCGAAACCGTCCAGCGACTCGATCGCCAATTGCCGCTCCAGCTTCACCACGGCGCCGCGCCGCTGACCGACGGCCACGCGGATCGGCTTGCGGCGCGAGGGGGCGCTGGTGAAATCGACGCCGACGAGCAGGCGCTCGATCGAAACGGCGGAGGCGGCGGATGCACCAGGCGCGCCGGACACGCCGGATTCGCCGGCGGACCGGGCACCGGACGTGCCGCTGGACCGGCCTCCAGGCATGGGGCCGGACACCGCCTGCGGCGCGGACCGGGGTGCCCGGGCGGTGGCCGGGGCCTTCGAGACTTTTGACATGGCCGCGAATATATCGGCGACGCCCTGGGGCCGACCGCCATTGACGTCACCCCGCGCCCGCCCAATGCTTGCGGACAAGAGAGGAGATTCCACTTGTTCCAACGCGAATTGGCGCGCGCCCTTCATCTGAGCCGGCGCGGCGCGTACCGCGACGCCACCGATGCGCTGGAGCTGGCGCTGGCCGCGGCCGACTCGGCGCGCGACCGGGCGCGCGCGCTGATCCTGATCGCCCACAACCTGCCGCGCCAGGGCGACCTGCAGGCCGCGTTGCGCCGCGCCAGCGAGGCCGTCGCGGCGGTGCGGCTGGTCGACGGCCCCGACCACGACGTCTGGGTCGCGGAGGCGCAGACCGAGCTCTGCTACGTCTACGCCCAGTTCCAGATGGGCCGCGACGCGCTGCAGGCGGGATGGCAGGCGCTGGCCGCCGCCCGGCGCGCCGCCGATCCGGTGCGCGAGGCCTGGGCGCTGAACCGGCTGGCCGTCGCGTACGCCGTCAGCGAGCAAGTCGACCAGGCCTGCCAGGACACGCTGCAGGCGCTGGAGATCGCGCAGGGCCACGTGGGCGCCGAGCGGGAGCTGATGCTCTCCTGCCTGAACAACCTCGCCCACTTCTGGCTGCAGGCCAGCGCCGAGGCCATCCGCAACGAGGACCGCCAGGCCGCCGCCGAAGCGCTCGCCCATGCCGAGCCTTACGCGGTGCGTGCGGCGGCGCTGGTGCGGGAGGAAGGCAATCCGTTCCTGGTGGTGGTGTCGCTGTCCAACCTGGTCGAGTACCAGCTCGGCACCGGCGCGATCGACGCGGCGCTGACGATCGCCGACGAGTACGAGGCGCTGGCGCAGCGCCACGGTTATGCCGGCATGGTCCAGCAGGCACGGGCCCAGCGCGCGCTGCTGCAACTGCGGCGCGACGACACGGCCGGCGCGCAGGACGCCTACGAGGCGCTGGAGGCGATGCAGGAGCTGCTGCTCCAGCCCGCGCCGCAGCAGCTGCCGGCACGCCTGCGGCGCTACCTGACGCTGGCGATGTACCGTGCCTACAAGCTGCGCGGCGACCCGGCGCGCGCGCTGGCGGCGCACGAGCAGCTCTCCGCGCTGGAGCGCCAATCGGCGCGCAACGCGATGGCGCTGCAGACGGAGGCGATGTTGATCCGCCAGGAATTCGAGCAGGCGCAGGCGCGCGCCGAGCACGCGCTGCAGGACGCCCGCCGCGAGCGCGAGCGCGCCGACCAGGCCGAGCAGGAGCAGCACCGCCTGCGGCGCCAGGCCGCCGAGCTGGGCCGCATGGCCCACGAGGACGCGCTGACGGGTCTGAACAACCGCCGCCACGCCGAATTCGCGCTGCCGCTGCTGCTGGAGCGCGCCCGCCAGGAGAGCCGGCCGATCGCGTTGGGCCTGCTGGACATCGACCACTTCAAGCAGGTGAACGACGCCTTCGGTCACGGCATCGGTGATCAGGTACTGCAGAAGGTCGCGCAGGTGCTGCGCCGGCAGCTGCGCAGCGCCGACCTGCTGGCGCGCGTCGGCGGAGAGGAGTTCATGCTCGTCTTCGTCGGCGTCACCGCGGCCAAGGCGCAGGACATCTGCGAACGGCTACGCACCGCCATCGCGGCGCATGCCTGGGGTGAGCTCGCCCCGGCGCTGCAGGTCACCGTCAGCATCGGCCTGTCTGCGGGCGAGCCGCCTGGCAAGCCGCATCAACTCGTCGAGATGGCCGACCAGGCGCTCTACGGCGCCAAGCACGCCGGCCGCGACCGGGTGCAGTTCATGCCCTGTTAGCCCCACGCCGCAACAACGCGGATCGCGGCACGCCCATCACACCGCAACTCGCATCGCACCTCGCATATCCCAGGTCCCACCACGAATCACATCGCGGGTCAGATTCCAGGCCAGATCGCGAGACGCTGCCTGGATGAAGGACTCGGTGACATGCGGTTGGGAGGGCCGGCAGCCCCGTCGAGGAATTTTGTCTGACGAGACGGGGCTGCCGGTCCTCCCGGCCGGCGCGCCGGTGGTCGCAGGGCGGCCTTGGCCGCGTCAGCGGCAGCGGCAGCGGCAGCAACGGCAGCAGCAGCAACGGCAGCAGCACATTCGCAGCCAGCCTCCCACGCCCACGACAGCGTCGCCTCACAACACAGGACAGACTCCCGCCGCAAGAACGACGCGCCGCGCCCGGTCCTCCCGTCACGCCAGCTTGAACACCGCCACCGACTGCGACAGCTCATCCGCCTGATGCTGCAGGCTTTGCGCCGCCGCGGCCGACTCCTCGACCAGCGCGGCATTTTGCTGCGTCATCTGATCGAGCTGCGAGATCGCCGTGCCGATCTGGTTGATGCCCCCGCTCTGCTCCACCGTCGCATGGCTGATCTCCGCCACGATGCGCGACACGCGCGAGATCGAGTCCGAGATCTCGTGCATCGTCTGCCCCGCGCGCTCGACCAGCGCCGCGCCGTTGGCGACGCTTTCCCCGCTCTCGGTGATGAGCTGCTTGATCTCCTTGGCGGCCTCGGCGCTGCGCTGCGCCAGCGAGCGCACCTCGCTGGCCACCACCGCGAAGCCGCGGCCCTGCTCGCCGGCACGCGCGGCCTCGACCGCCGCGTTCAACGCCAGGATGTTGGTCTGGAAGGCGATCCCGTCGATGGTGCCGATGATGTCGCCGATGCGGGCCGACGACGCGCTGATCCGGCCCATCGTCTGCACCACCTCGCCGACCACGCTGACGCCGCGGCCGGCCACGTCGGCGGCCTCCTCGGCCAGCGCGTTGGCCTGCCGCGCCGAATCGGCGTTGTGCTGCACGCTGGCGGTGAGCTCCTCCATCGCCGACGCCGTCTCCTGCAGATTGGACGCCGCCTGCTCGGTCCGATGGCTCAGGTCGTGCGCCCCGGCCGCCACCTCGCGCGACGCGGTGGCGATGCTGTCGGTGGCGTTGCGCACGCCGCTGACCACATCCCGGATCGACGTCTGCATGCCCTGCACGCCACGCATCATGACCGCGGTCTCGTCGGTGCCGTGCACGTCGACGGACTCGCTCAGGTCCTGGCGCGCGATCCGCTGCGTCGTCGACACCGCCTGCGCCAGCGGCGTCAGGATGGACGCGATGTTGAAGACGGTGAACGTGCCGATCACCAGCACGCCCACCAGCATCACCCCGCCCAGGGCCAGGCGGATGCGCGACTCCTGCGCGTCGATGCGCTGCACCTCTTCCTGCCCGCGGCGCATGATGGCCTGCGTCATCTGCCCCAGTTGCTGGTCCATCGCCCGCACCGGCCCCTTGATCGGCTCGGTCTGCCGGTTGGCCTCGGCGGAGTCCACGAACTCCTGCTTCAGGATCCGGTCCGCGATGCCGTCCATGCCGGTCTTGTAGGCGGCCAGCGAGGTCTTCATCGCCGGCGGCATCACCTTGATCTCCGGCAGGATGTCCAGCGCGCCGATCGCGTCGAGGTTCTGGTTCACGCCCTCGAAGGTCTTCTGCCACTCCTGGCGGTAGCGCTTGATCGCCTCGTCGTCGCCGATGTTGATCAGCATGTCCTTCTCGTACCGACGCAGGTTGCCGACGCCGGCGCGGACTTCCGAGAGCTGCACCAGCGACTCGACGTCCTGGGTGACGTAATGCTGGAAGTCCTGCTTGGTGCGGGCCATGGCCCACAGGCCGTCGGCGCCGATCAGCAGCAGCGCCAGCACCGACAGCAGGCCGAGCGCGAGCAGTCGCGTCCGGATCGTGTAGTTACGCAGTGACCACATGGTTTCCCCAACGATGTTTGTGAACGCCGGGGAAGACTAGCAGCCGGCGTGCCAGCCCGTAAGCCTTTGGAATGGGGGATGTCCGCGGCTGATCGCGCGGCGCCATCGCCTCATCGCCTCATCACGTCACCGCCACAGCGCCGACATCGTCGTGACATACCGCCGGCGGCGCTCGGCATCGTCCATCGCGCGTCGCTGCCCGGCGACGTAGACCTCGCGCCAGGTCGGCCCCTGGCTGGCGAAGATCAACCCGTCCAGCAGCGCCGCGGGCGGCAGCCCGGCCAGGCCGCTGGCCGCGTCGTCCAGGACGAGGAAGTCCGCCCGCGCGCCAACCGTCAGTCCCCACGACGGCAAGCCCGCGGCCCGCGCGCTGCCCGCCACGCAGGCGTCGAACAGCCGCGCGGCCGTCGACGGCTGCCGGCCCGGCGCGGCGGCGACGTTGCGCCGCTGCTGCCCCAGGCGCTGGCCGTACTCCAGCCAGCGCAGCTCCTCCACCCAGCCGCGCGTGACCTGGCTGTCGGACCCCACCGTCATCGGCACGCCCGCCGCCAGCCAGCCGTCCAGGTCGGCCAGGCCGTCGCCCAGGTTGGCCTCGGTGCCCGGGCAGATCACCACGCCGGCGCCGCTGGCGGCGATGCGGGCGATCTCGTCCCGGGTCGAGTGCGTGGCGTGCACCAACTGCCAGCGCGGATCCAGGCCGTGGTCGGCCAGGAAATCCAGCGGGCGCTTGCCCGTCGCGGCAAGGCAGTCCTCGACCTCCTGGCGCTGCTCGGCGACGTGGATGTGGACCGGCACGTCGGCGTCGCCGACCAGCGCCTGCAACGCCCGCACGTCGGCCGGATGGGCCGCCCGCAGCGAGTGCAGCGCCACGCCGGCACGCACCAGCGGCAGGCCGGCAGCGTTGATGCGCCGGCAGGCGTTCCAGACCCAGTCCGCATCGGTGCGGAAACGCCGCTGCGTATCCCGCAACCCCGTCTGGCCGAAACCCGCATGCGCGTACAGCACCGGCAGCAACGTCAGCCCGATGCCGGCCTCCTGGGCCGCCTCGGCCAGCGCCAGGCACATTGTCAGCACGTCGTCGTAGGGCGAGCCGTCCTCGCGGTGCTGCAGGTAATGGAACTCGCAGACCTGCGTGTAGCCGCCGGCCAGCAGCTCGGTGTAGAGCTGCGCCGCGATCGCCTTCAACTGCGCCGGCGTGACGCGCAGCGCAACGCCATACATGCGGTCGCGCCAGGACCAGAAGTCGTCGCTGTCCTGGTCCCGCTGCTCGGCCAGGCCGGCGAACGCGCGCTGGAAGGCGTGGCTGTGGGCATCGACCAGGCTGGGCAGCACCGGGCCACCGAGCCGCGCCGCGTCGGCCGGCGCGGGCCGGCCCGCGCTCAGCTCGATCCAATGCCCATCGGCGTCGACGCGCATCAGCACGTCGGCCTGCCAGCGCCCGTCCAGCCAGGCCAGCGGCGCGTGAAAGACGCCCGCGCTCATGCCGCGCCCCGCGCCACGGCCGGGCCGGGGTTGGCCAGCAGGTAGGCCTGCAGCAGCATCGTCAGCACCGGCCGGATGCGCGCCAGGCAGGCATCGTCCAGCTCGTAGCCGGTGAAGCCCATCTCGCCCTCGATCATGTAGCAGCGATAGCACATCTCCAGTTGCACCGCCTGCTGGCCGAGGTCGGGTCGCCCGTACTGCCGCGTGATGTAGCCGCCCTTGAAGCGCCCGTCCACCACCCACGTGAAATCGTCCTGCGCCGACAGCGCCACCTCCATTGCCTGGCGCGTGAGGCGCTTGCAGGACTTGCCCTCGACGGTGCCGACGTTCAGGTCGGGCAGGCGGCCTTCGAAGAGCCAGGGCAGCTCGGAGCGGATGCTGTGGGCCTCGAACAGCAGCGCCTGACCGTGCGCCTGGCGCAGCCGTTGCAGCTCGCCCTGCAGCGCCTGGTGGTATGGCGCCCAGTAGGTCTCGATGCGGCGCTGCTTCTCGTCGGCGTCGGGCGCGAGCCCGTCCTTGTAGAGCGGCTCGCCGGTGAAGAAACGCGTCGGGCAGAGCTCGGTGTTGGACGCGCCCGGATACATCGGCGTGTCCTCCGGCGGGCGGTTGAGGTCGATCAGATACCGCGAGTAGCGCGGCACCAGCAGCCCCGCGCCCAGTTGCTCGGCGATCGGCGCATAGAGCGGCTCCAGGTGCCAGTCCGTGTCCTCGCTGCCGAGCGCGCGCTCGACGTAACGGTGGTGCTGGTCCGCCGGGATCTCGCGGCCCACGTGCGGCATGCTGATCAGCAGCGGGGTGCGGCCGCGCCGCAGTTCGAAGGCGTCGTGCTTCATCGTCGATGTCCTTGTTGTCTCCTCGATCACGCCGTGGCGGAGCGCGACGCCTGCCCGGCGCCGCGCCCGCTGTCAGGCGCGCGGACGCCCGCCCGCCACCGTCTGGCGCAGCGGATTGCGTCCGAACCAGTAGGCCAGCTCGCGCGGATGCGCGGCGTCCCAGATGCAAAAGTCGGCGCGTTGGCCGGCGGCCAGCCGGCCGCGGTCGGGCAAGCCGAGCGCCCGCGCCGCGTTCACCGTCAGGCCGCGCAGCGCCTCTTCCGGCGTCATGCGGAAGAAGGTGCAGGCCATGTTGAGCATCAGCAGCAGCGACAGCCCCGGCGAGCTGCCCGGGTTGTGGTCCGTCGCCAGCGCGATCGGCACGCCCGCCTCGCGCAGCGCGGCGATCGGGGGCAGCTTCGTTTCGCGCAGGAAATAGAACGCGCCGGGCAGCAGCACCGCGACCGTGCCGGCGCGCGCCATCGCGGCGACGCCGGCGTCGCTCAGGTATTCGAGATGGTCGCAGGACAGCGCGCCGAACTCGGCCGCCAGCGCCGCCCCGCCTTGATCGCTCAGTTGTTCCGCGTGCAGCTTGACCGGCAGGCCCAGCGCCCGCGCCGCCTCGAAGACGCGGCGCGTCTGCGCGGGCGTGAAGGCGATGCGCTCGCAGAAGGCATCGACCGCGTCGACCAGCCCCTGCCGCTTCAGCTCCGGCAGCCAGGCGCAGACGGCGTCGACGTAGTCGTCCTGTCCGCCCTCGCGACCGTCGAACTCCGGCGGCAACGCATGCGCGCCCAGGTAGGTCGTGCGCACCGTCAGGCCGAGCTCGCCCAGCTTGCGCGCCACGCGCAGGCACTTGGCCTCGGCGGCCAGCGACAGGCCGTAGCCGGACTTCACCTCCAGCGTCGTCAACCCTTCCGCCATCAGCGCCCGCGCGCGCTGCACCGCAAGCACGTGCAGCGCATGCTCGCCGGCCAGCCGGGTCGCGGCCACCGTCGACCGGATGCCGCCGCCGGCGCGGGCGATCTCCTCGTAGGTCGCGCCCTGCAGGCGCAGCTCGAATTCGGCCGAGCGCTCGCCGCCGTAGACCAGATGGGTGTGGCAATCGATCAGGCCCGGCGTGACCAGCGCGCCGCCGAGGTCGCGTTCCTCGACCACGCCTTGCCTGAACGCCTCGGGCAACGCCGCCGCCGGACCGACCCAGCGCAGCGTCTCGCCCTCCACGACCAGCGCGCCGTCGGGCACCAGGCCCCAGTCGCGGTCGCCCGCCAGCGTCACCAGCGTCGCGCCGGTCCACAACCGGCGCGCGCCGCCTTGCATCGATGCCGTCATCTTTCGCTCCAGACCAGCCACCACGCGGGGCCGTGTTGATCGCCGTCGTCGAAGACGTAGCTCTGCGCGGCCGGTGTCTCGCACCAGGCCAGCGTGCGCGGCGCCAGCGGCACCGAGCGGTGTCCGTGGACCAGCAGGCCGCCGCGCTCGGTGAACAGGCCGAGCCAGGTCGCGCCGGCGGGCAGCAGCGGCCGGTCGGCCGGCTGCACGCGCAGCACGCCCGCGCCGCGCCGGTGCATCGCGTTGAAATCCTGCGTCGGTCCGTCGACGAGCGCGCAATCGGGCGCGTCCTCGCCGCGGAACGCCAGCAGCCCGTCACCGGGTGTCAGCGTCCGGCCCAGCAGCCGCACGCCGCCGCCCGACAGCACGCCGAACCAGCGGTCCACGCCGGGGAAGGCGGAGAACGGTCCGTCGCGATCGATGTCGGCGACGCTGATCCGCACCTTCCAGTCCCCGACATGCGGCCACGCGAGCAGCTCGCGCGTGCGTCCGCCGCCGTTGCGCCACGGTGTCGGCGCGACGCCGTCCGCGGTGATCCTCATCCAGCTCATGGCCTCGCCCCCATCCACATCGTTCACATCCTCGGCATCGCTCACGTCGCCCGCCTCGCTCTCGTCGCTCGTTCCGTCCACGCCGGCCCGGATCGTCGGCCTCATCGACCTCGTCAGGCGCCTTCCCTCAGGCCTGGAAGCTGCCTTCCAGGATCCAGCGGCTGCCCGGATGCACCAGCCGCACCGCGGTGACGATGCGGCCGTGGCTGGACGTCGCGCGCTTGACCACCAGGCAGGGCTCGCCGCGCGGCATGCCCAGCAGCCGGGCTTCCAGCGCGTTGGGCATCTCCGCCTCGATCGTGTAGCGCGCCTCCGACAGCGGCGCGACCTCCAGCAGGTAATGCGTCGGCGTGACCTGCTCGAAGTCCTGCGCCATGTACGCCGGCGCGCAGGCCGCGTTGACCAGCCGGTCCTCGCATTGGATCGCGACGCCGTTCTCGCGGTGCACGATGATGCTGTGGAACAGCGTCGCCCCGGCGCGCAGGCCGAATTGCGCGGCCTGCTCGGCGCTCGCGCGCAGCGACTCCAGCACGTGCACCTTGGCCTCGTGGCGATGGCCGCGCGCGGCGATCTCCTCGTGGACGTCGCGCACCGTCAGCGTCGACGCGATCCGGTGCAGCTCCGCGACGAAGCTGCCCACGCCCTGCACGCGCTCGACCATGCCCTCCTGGTGCAGCTCGCGCAGCGCGCGGTTGACCGTCATGCGGCTGACGCCGAAGGTCTCGGTCAGCTCGGCCTCCGACGGCAGACGCTCGCCGGGCCGCCAGCGGCCGCTGGCGATGCCTTCGCGCAGATGGGTCTTGACCTTCAGGTATTGCGGCGAAGGACCGCCAGCCGGGTTGCTCGATGAACTGGTCGCCATGGGGCGGCATCCTACTTGACTGTACTTGTATAGACAACCGGCGAAACCGCTCCTATGATCGCGCCCCATCGAGACCCGCAGCCGACTGCAAAAGCCCTGGAGACACCGATGAGCGCCACCTTCTCGACCGACACGTCGACGACTGCTTCGACCCACGCCGGGGCGACCCGGGCCCCCGCCCAGCCGCGCCCGGTGCGCGCGCCCACCGGCACGCAGCTGAGCTGCAAGAACTGGCTGATCGAGGCCGCCTACCGGATGATCCAGAACAACCTGGATCCGGTCGTGGCGGAGAACCCCGATGCGCTCGTGGTTTATGGCGGCATCGGCAAGGCGGCGCGCAACTGGGACTGCTTCGAGCAGATCCTGGCCTCGCTGAAGACCCTGAACGAGGACGAGACGCTGCTGATCCAGTCCGGCAAGCCGGTGGGCGTCTTTCGCAGCCATGTGGACGCGCCGCGCGTGCTGCTGGCCAACTCCAACCTGGTGCCGGCCTGGGCCAACTGGGAGCACTTCAACGAGCTGGACCGGCTGGGTCTCATGATGTACGGCCAGATGACGGCCGGCTCGTGGATCTACATCGGCTCGCAAGGCATCGTGCAGGGCACCTACGAGACCTTCGCGGAGGCGGGCCGGCAACACTTCGGCGGCGACATGGTCGGCCGCTGGGTGCTCACCGCCGGCCTGGGCGGCATGGGCGGCGCGCAGCCGCTGGCCGCGACCTTCGCCGGCGCCTGCTCGCTGACCATCGAGTGCCAGCAGTCGCGCATCGACTTCCGCCTCAAGACGCGTTACGTCGACGAGCAGGCGGCCGACCTGGACGACGCGCTGGCCCGCATCGCCAGGTACACCGCCGAGAAGAAAGCCGTCTCCATCGCGCTGCTGGGCAACGCCGCCGAGGTGCTGCCGCGGCTGGCCGCGCGCGTGAAGGCCGGCAGCGCGATCAAGCCGGACCTGGTCACCGACCAGACCTCCGCCCATGACCTGATCAACGGCTACCTGCCGGTGGGCTGGAGCGTCGAGCAGTGGAAGGCCGCCGCGGCCGATCCCGCGAAGCACGCCGACCTGAAGGCCGCCGCGGCGCGCGGCTGCGCGGCCCACGTGCAGGCGATGCTGGACTTCCAGCAGATGGGCATCCCGACCGTCGACTACGGCAACAACATCCGCCAGGTCGCCTTCGACGAGGGCGTCAAGAACGCCTTCGATTTCCCCGGCTTCGTGCCCGCCTACGTGCGCCCGCAGTTCTGCGAAGGGCGCGGCCCGTTCCGCTGGGTCGCCCTGTCCGGCGACCCGGAAGACATCTACAAGACCGACGCCAAGATCAAGGAGCTGTTCCCGCACCACGCCGGCGTGCATCGCTGGCTGGACATGGCGCGCGAGCGCATCGCCTTCCAGGGCCTGCCCGCGCGCATCTGCTGGCTGGGCCTGGGCGAGCGCCACATCGCCGGCCTGGCCTTCAACGAGATGGTCCGCAACGGCGAGCTGAAGGCGCCGATCGTGATCGGCCGCGACCATCTGGACTCCGGCTCGGTCGCCAGCCCCAACCGCGAGACGGAAAGCATGAAGGACGGCTCCGACGCCGTGTCCGACTGGCCGCTGCTGAACGCGTTGCTCAACACCGCCGGCGGCGCGACCTGGGTCTCGCTGCACCATGGCGGCGGCGTGGGCATGGGCTACTCGCAGCACAGCGGCGTGGTGATCGTGTGCGACGGCACCGACGCCGCTGCCCGACGCATCGAGCGCGTGCTGTGGAACGACCCCGGCACCGGCGTGATGCGCCATGCCGACGCCGGCTACGAGCTCGCGCAGCAAACCGCCCGCGAGCGCGGCCTGAACCTGCCGATGCTGGACCGTTGAGCGCCGCCGCGACCGCCCTCGCCTCACCGTCTCGTTGCCCTCCAGATCACCGACGCAAGATCCCATGACGACTTCCCTTGAAATCATCCCCGGCCAGCTCTCGCTCGAGCAGTTGCGCCGCATCCGCGCCGGCGGCGTGTCCCTCGCGCTCCGCGCCGACGCCTTCGCCGCGATCCGCCGCGGCGCCGCCGTCGTGCAGGCGGCCGCGGCCGGCGACGCGCCGGTCTACGGCGTCAACACCGGCTTCGGCAAGCTCGCGTCCAAGCGCATCGGCAAGGACGAGCTGGCGGCGCTGCAGCGCAACCTGATCCGCTCGCACTGCGTCGGCGTCGGCGCGCCGCTGTCGCCGGCCGTCACGCGGCTGATGCTGGCGACCAAGGCGGCCTCGCTGGCGCGCGGTTTCTCCGGCGTGCGCGAGTCCGTCGTGCAATGCATCCTCGACGCCTTCAACGCCGGCCTGGTGCCGTACGTGCCGGCGCAGGGCTCGGTGGGCGCCTCGGGCGACCTGGCGCCGCTGTCGCACATGACGCTGGCCCTGATGGGCGAAGGCGAGATGCTGGTCGACGGCCAGCGCCGCCCCGCGCTGGCCGAGCTGGAGAAGGCCGGCCTGCGCCCGCTGGTCCTGGAAGCCAAGGAAGGCCTGGCGCTGATCAACGGCACGCAGACCTCGACCGCGCTGGCGCTGGACGCGCTGCTGCGTTTCGAGACCGTCTACGCCGGAGCCATCGTCAGCGGCGCGCTCAGCCTGGACGCCGCGCGCGGCAGCGACGGCCCCTTCGATCCCCGCATCCACGAGGTGCGCGGCCAGCCCGGCCAGATCGAGGCCGCCGCCGCCTACCGCGCGCTGCTGGCCGGCAGCCCCATCCGCCAATCGCATCGCGACGGCGACGACCGCGTGCAGGACCCCTACTGCCTGCGCTGCCAGCCGCAGGTGATGGGCGCCTGCCTGGACCAGTCCCGTTACGTGCGCGACGTGCTGCTGCGCGAGGCCAACGCGGTCACCGACAACCCGCTGGTCTTCGCGCCCGAGGACGGCCCGGCGGCCGATGCCGGCGCCAGTCCGTCCCAGGGCGGCATCGCGGCCCCAGGGGGAGCGGCGTCGCAGACGCTGGGGACCTCGACGATGGTCAGCGGCGGCAACTTCCACGCCGAGCCGGTGGCGCTGGCCGCCGACGCGCTGGCCTGCGCGGTGGCCGAGGTCGGCGCGATCGCCGAGCGCCGCATCGCCATGCTGATCGACACCGGCGTGTCGCGCCTGCCGGCCTTCCTGACCGATAACGCCGGCCTGAACTCCGGCTTCATGATCGCGCACGTCACCGCCGCGGCGCTGGCCAGCGAGAACAAGTCGCTCGCCCACCCGGCCAGCGTCGACAGCCTGCCGACCTCCGCCAACCAGGAGGACCACGTCTCGATGGCCACCTTCGGCGCGCGCCGCCTGGGCCCGATGCTGGACAACACCGCCCACATCATCGCCATCGAGTTGCTGGCCGCCGCCCAGGGCATCGAGTTCCTGCGCCCGCTGCGCAGCTCGGCGCCGCTGGAGGACGTGCATGCGCTGCTGCGCGAGCGCTGCCCGCCCATGCCCAGCGACCACTACCTGGCGCCCGACATCGAGCGCGCCTTCGCGCTGGTCAACGAGGACGGCGACCGCAGTCTGGCAACACTGCTGCGCCGCCGAACTGATATGGTCGTGCTCGATTGAATCCCGGGCCGGCGACGGCCCGGACCCGGACAGGGCGCCAGGACCGGCGCCACATCCGGACCGGCACCGTTCAGCCTCGCCCGACCATGACCTCACTGCCCACTGCCTTCCCGCACGCCGGGCGCGCCATCGGCGCGCCCTCCACGGGCGTCGCCACGCCGTCCTCCCTGCTGACTTCCGCGGCCCGCGCCAGGCTCCTGATGGGGCTGCTGGCGCTGCTGGCCTTGCTGCTGCCCGCCTCGCGCGCCTTCGCGGCGGTACGCGTGATCTTCGACGTCGACATGAGCGAGGAGATCCGCGCCGGCCGCTTCGATCCCGCCCGGGACACGGTGGGCGTGCGCGGCGGCGCGGCGCCGCTGAGCTGGACGCGGTCGCTGATCGCCCCGGCGGCGGGGCTGGGCCGCGAGGGCCGCTACACCGCCACGGCCGTCTTCGAGCGCATCCCCGCCGGCGGCAACGTGCCCTACAAGTTCCGCGTCGAGCGCCCCGGCCAGGGCGAAGGCGAGGACGGCTGGGAAACCGGCGGCAACCGCTCGCTGGAACTGGTCGCCGAGGAGGTGCGCGTCGCGCGCGCCTTCAACGCGCCGGGCGCGCCGATCTCGCTCAGCCGCGCCGGCCGCATCGACCGGCTCGACCCGCTGCCGGAGCGTTTCGTCGCGCCGCGCGCGGTGCAGGTCTGGCTGCCGCCAGGCTACGAGCAGGACCCGCGGCGCCGCTATCCGGTGCTCTACCTGCACGACGGCCAGAACGTCTTCGACGCCGCCGCTGCCGGCGCCGAATGGCAGGTCGACGAGACCGCGCAGCAACTGGTCGTCTCCGGCCAGATCCGGCCGCTGATCATCGTCGCGGTCAACAACACGCCGCAGCGCATCGACGACTACACCGCCACCGCCATGAGCCGCGACGGCCACACGCAGGGCGGCAAGGGCCCGGCCTACGCGCGCTACCTGATCGAGCAGCTCAAGCCCGACATCGACGCCCGCTACCGCACCCTGCCCGACGCCGCGCACACGGCGGTGGGCGGCTCGTCGCTGGGCGGGATCATGAGCCTGTGGCTGGCGGTCCATCACGGGGACGTCTTCGGCACCGCGCTGGTGGTCTCGCCTTCGCTGTGGTGGGACGACAGCTTCCCGATCCGCGACACCTCGAAGACGCCGCTGCCGGCGACGCTGCCGCGCCCCAAGCTCTGGCTCGACATGGGCACCGGCGAAGGTCCGGACGCGATCCGGCAACTGCGGCAGTTGCGGTCGGTGCTGTTCGCCCGCGGCTGGGCCAATGCCGACCTCGCCTACCTGGAGGCCGAGGGCGCCACGCACGATGAGGCCAGTTGGGCCGCGCGGGTGGAGCCGATGCTGCGCTTCGTCGACAAGCAATTCAACGCCCGGCCCGGCGCGCGGGAAGGCACGCAGCAGGAGCCCTATCCCTCGTCGGTCCGCCCGTCGATGCCTCCCGGCCCCGGCACCTACAACAAGTAGTCGCACGGCCTCACGCCACGTCACGCCACATCGACATCGACATCGACATCGACGCATGTCAGCGCGTGCGTGCGGGCCGCCAGGAGCCGGCGTGCCCTGAACGCAGCGTGGGACTTGCGGAGCGATGGGCTCGCCGGCGTCTGGCGGCGGGCTCGGCCCCCCGGGGGACCGAGCAGTCTCGCCCGATGCCACGCGCGAGCACGCGATCTCGGCGAGACGGGCACCTTCAGTACCGCCCGGTCGCCCCCGCCACCCTCAAATACACGTAGGCGACCCACGCCACCAGCGCCCGCCCGAGCATGCCGCGCAGCCCGCGGCGCTCGGGCTGCTCGACGCGCCGCGACAGCGCGACGGCCGCGTCGAACTCCCGCGCCACGTCGCCGGAGAACGCCGCGTCGCGCACCACCACGTTGGCCTCCAGGTTCAGCAGCAGCGACAGCGGATCGATGTTGGAGCTGCCGATCGTCGCCCAGTCGTTGTCGACGACGCAGATCTTGGCGTGCAGGAAGGCCGGCGTGTACTCGTAGATCTGCACGCCGTGGCCCAGCAGCTCCTCGTACAGCGCATGCGCGGCGACGGCGGCGATGCGGTAGTCCACCTTGCCTTGCAGCAGCAGGCGCACCTGGACGCCGCGCCGGGCGGCGTCCTTGAGCGCGCGGCGGAAGCGTTGCCCCGGATAGAAATACGGCGTGATCAGATCGACACGCGCCGTCGCGCCGCGGATCGCCTCGACGTAGGCGCGCTCGATGGTGCGGCGCTGGCGCAGGTTGTCCCGCAGCACGAAGGCGGCGCGCACCGGCGCCAGTTGATCGGGATCGCGCCGGCGGTGCTCGCCGCGCGGCATGCGGATGCGCCGCATCAGCCGCCGCGCGCGCCGCCCCGGCGAAGCGCTGCGGATCATCGCGCGCATCTCGTCACCGAAGTCGTGGCCCAGCCAGGCACGTGTCCACACCGCGCGGGCGGCCTGCTCGACATGCCGCACGATCGGCCCGCCGACGCTGACGGCGAAGTCCAGCCGCGGCGTCTCGGTGCGGCCGTGATGCAGGTCCACCCGGTCATCGATGATGTTGATGCCGCCGACGAAACCGATGCGGCCGTCGACGACGCAGAGCTTCTGATGCAGGCGCCGCAACTGGCCGGGATGCAGCCAGTTCCACCACCGGTCGATCGGCCGGAACACCGCCAGCGCCACCCCCGCGTCGTCGAGCCGCTGATGCAGCCACGCCAGGCTGGCCTTGGCGCCGAAGCCGTCCACCACCACCCGCACCCGCACGCCGCGTTGCGCCGCGCGGCGCAGGGCCTCGACCGTCGCGATGCCGGCCTCGTCGTCATGAAAGATGTAGGTGGCGAGCCAGACCTCGTGCTCGGCCCGATCGATCGCCTCGATCTGGGCCGGGAACAGCGCGTCCCCGCCGCACAGCAACTGCACGGCGTTGCCGCCGCTGAAGCTGGGCTGCGACCCGAGGGTCCAGGGGAACAGCGGCTCCGGCGCCCGCTTCACCGGTCCAGCACCAGCTCCGCCAGCAGCGGCAGGTGATCCGACATGCGCGCCCAGGACGGCCCGCGGGGCACCTTCAGATCGACGCAGCGCAGCCCGCGCGTATAGATCCGGTCCAGCGAGAACACCGGCACCCGCGATGGAAACGTCGGCAGCGAGCGCCGCGCCCCCGGCAGCAACGCGCGCCGCAGGCCGCCGGCGGTCATGGGCTCGTCCAGCCGCTCGCCCCAGTCGTTGAAGTCCCCGGCCACGACCAGCGGCGCGTCCTGGGGCACATGCGACGTGATGAAGTCCGCCAGCCGCTGCACCTGCCGCACCCGGCTGCCGTGCATCAGCCCCAAGTGCGCGACGACCGCGTGCACCTCCACGCCCTGCCAGCGCACCGGCACGTGCAGCAGGCCGCGCTGCTCGAAGCGGTGGTCCGACACGTCGTGATGGCCGATGTCCCCGATCGGGTAGCGCGACAGCAGCGCGTTGCCGTGCTCGCCGTGGCGCGTCGTGGCGTTGGTGCGGTAGGCCACCTCGTAGCCGTCGGGCGCGAGGAACTCGGCCTGGCCCTGCGCCGGCCAGCCGAAGTAGGTGCGCTCGAACTGGCGCGCCTCGCGGTGATGGAACAGTCGGACCTCCTGCAGGAAGACCAGGTCGGCATCCAGCGCCTGCACGCCCATGCCCAGGTTGTGGATCTCCAGCCGCTTGCCCGGGCCCATGCCGCGCACGCCCTTGTGGATGTTGTAGGTGGCCACGCGCAGTCGGCCGGCGCTGTCGGCGGCGGAGGTGTCGGTGGTCGCCGAATTGGCGACGGCGGCGTGGCGCGGGGTCGGGCGCGTCATGGCGCGGCCCTCCGCTCGCGCCGCGCCGGCAACTGCAGGATCGCCTCGGCGTTGGACGGAGAGAAGCACAGGTCCGCCGCCTCGCGCCACGGCAGCCAGCGATGGTTCAAGTGCTCGCGCGGGGCCAGCCGCACCGGGATGCCCACCGGCACGGTCAGGCCGAAGACGTGCTCGGTGTTGCGCGTCACGCCTGGCGCGTAGCGATGGCGCCAGACGGGGTAGATCTCGTAGACGTTGATCAGTTGCCAGTCGTCCAGCGCGTCCGGGGCCAGGTCTTGCGCGCGGATGCCGGTTTCCTCCAGCACCTCGCGCAGCGCGGTGTCGGCCAGCGGCTCGTCGGCGCTGTCCTTGGAGCCGGTCACGCACTGCCAGAAGCCGGGCTTGTCGGCGCGCTCCAGCATCAGCACGTCCAGCTCGGCGGTGTGGATCACCACCAGGACGGACTCGGGAATCTTGTAGGCACGCCCGGGCGCGACAGGCGTCGCGGTGGTGTCGGACAACGGAGGGGCGACGGGGGCTTCGCTCATGCGGGCAAGCATATCGCAGCGGTCCCCGGGGCACGCCGACGCCCCGTGTCGCAATGACGGCCACGGCGACCACGCCGACCCCTCCCCGGACGCGGACACGATTCCTCGCCTGGTGAAACGCCGGGGACACGCGACCGACACGCAAGGGCGTAGAGCAATGGCTGACATGCGAATTGACCCCGATGGCAACGCTTGTTCACACACGCTGCACGTCGGCGTCAGCGAATGTGCAGCAGGAAATATAGAAAATTTGTACAGGCGCGCAGGGGCGCGGCGCTGCAGGGCATCCGCCGTGCCGTGCGCCGGAAATGTCCTTCATCGGAGCCACAGCTGCGCACTCCCCCCACTGGCGTCGCAGCCCGCCAGATCGCCCAGGCGCAAGCGCGGCACGTCGGGCGCGGCGCGGTTGGCCGTAAGCGGTGCAGCCCTCACGTCGGGCGGGGTAGAGACATAAAACAACTAGCAACTTTTTGCCTGACACACCATCAAACAGGCAATTTGATGCCAGTGCCAGCTCAGGACGCGGTCAGGAAACTACAGATCTTTGTCAACAAGAGAGTCCCATCATGAGCGCGCCCGCACGAGTTCATCAGCCTGTTCAAAGCATTGGTCGCGCTCAATCCGACCAAACGCCTGCCTCCCACGGCGCGGAGGCACTGCCCTCGGAAACCGCACAGGCCGGTCGTGCCCGCGCGCCGATGCCCAGGCAAGAGGCAGATGTTCCGGTCAAAACTCGGATCGCGCCCCGGGACGACCGGTCCGACGACGATGTCGAGAACGAACCATCCCCTGCCTCGACTGGTGGCCCGAGCGAGGGTGCGCAAAGTCTGGCGCCGGCTTCGACGCCCGACCTCGACTCGCCCGCCCCCACGCCTTCCGACACCCTGGACAGGGCCGATGCCCTAGCCGACTGCGTGTCGCATCCCTCCGACCTCAATTCCAGCGTCGATGCGCCCCCGGCGGTCGCTCTGCCCTGCCTCGCGCACGCCGAGGAGAAATCCGACGATCACGTGTTCGCATGGATGGGCGGGCTGCTGGCGATCGGTGGCGCGAGCGTCGGCGGCCACGACGCATCGGTCGCGCCATCCCCCCCGACAAGCAATGGTCCCGGGACCCCGACGCCCGGACAGCCTGAAGTTCTCCCCCCTCCGCAGGAACCGGAGCAGCCCCGGCAGCCCGAAGGGCCCGAGGGCGAGCAACAGCCCCACCCGGACGAGTCAGATCCGATCGAAGAGCCCCCCCTGCCCGAAATCCAGGTGCCGGGACGCCCAACACTGTCGCTCGCCAACGATTCCGGTGTGTCGCGAAACGACGGGATCACGGCGGATCCGACGGTTCGCGTGGACGGGCTGATCGAGCACGCCACCTGGTTCTACAGCCTCGACAACGGCGCCACATGGCGGCAAGGCACCGGCGACACCATTCCCGCGGCCGCCTTCGCGGCCGACGGCCTGCAACACGTCCTGGTGCGGCAGACCGGGCCTAGCGGCCACAGCAGCACCACGTCGGTCTTGCACTTCGACCTGGACAGGCACATCGACGCGCTCGCGCCGACCCTGGCCCAGGACACCGGCCTGCACGCCGACGACCGCGTCACCCGCCACGCCGCGGTGCGCGTCGACGGCATCGAGGACGGCGCGCGGTGGGAGTACCGCCTGGCCGGTCACGACGACTGGCATGAAGGTCACGGCGACAAGATCCCTCAGAACGTCTTCCGGGAGGACGGCGCCCACGCCGTCGAGGTGCGCCAGATCGATCTGGCCGGCAATGTCAGCATCCCGACTTCGCTGAACTTCACCCTGGACACCCACGTCGCCACACCCACGCTGCAGTTGCACGTGGACTCCGGACGCCCTGGCGATCTCGTCACCAACAACGCGGCGGTGGACGTCGGTGGCCTGGAGGCGGGGGGGACGTGGGAGTACCTCTGGATCTCCGCCTCCGGCGACTCCGGCTGGGTCCAGGGCTCGGGCGCGCAGTTGCCCGACAGCCTGGCAACCGCCGACGGGGACGTGACCGTGCTGGCTCGTCAGACAGATCTGGCCGGCAACACCAGCGGCGTCGCCTCGCTGACGTTCACTCGCGACACCTCCGGCGGCGACACCGCACCGCTGTCCGTCACGCTCAAGCACGACACGGGGCGGCTGGGAGACCTGATCTCGCAGGACATCACACTGGTGGTCGACGGTCTGGAGGCGCAGGCCCATTGGGAGTACCAACTCGATGGCCGCGGCGACTGGGTCCATGGCACGGGGCAGGAGATCCCCGACGACGCGTTCATCGGCGACGGCGCGCACACGGTGCTGGTGCGGCAGGTCAGTCTGGCCGGCACCGCCAGCCCGGCCACTCGGGTTCACGTGGTTCGCGACACGCAGGCGCTGGCGCCGCAGGCTTCATTGGTGAACGACACCGGCCATGCCGCCGATGACCGCATCACCAACGACGCCAGCGTGCATCTCGCCGGCCTCGAAGCGCAGGCTGAATGGTTCTACAGCATCGACGCGGGTGCCTCGTGGATTCAGGGCGACGGCGACACGATCGCCGGCAACGTCTTCGGCGATGGCCCGGTGAATTTGCTCGTCCATCAGGTGGACGTCGCCGGCAACCGCAGTGCCGATGCCGCCCTGAACTTCACGCTCGACTCCCAGACCTTCACGCCGACGCTGACGCTGGCGGAGGACACGGGCGATGACAGCGACGATGGCCTGACCCGCAACGGCAACGTCCTCGTCGGCGGCCTGGAGCCGGGTGCCCGCTGGCAGTTCAGCATCGACGATGGCGACTGGATCGACGGCGTAGGCACCGAAATCCCGCACGAGGCCTTCCCAAACGACGGTCCCCACCGCGTGGAAGCCCGCCAGATCGACGCCGCGGGCAATCGGAGCGACGTCACCGCGCTGATGTTCGAGCTCGACACCGTGGTGATCACGCCGCGCCTGTCGCTGCTCAATGACACAGGCGTTTCCGCCACCGACGGCATCACCCGGGATTCAACCATTCAAGTCGACGGGCTCGAGCCCGGCGCCCATTGGCGCTGCAGCGTCGATGGCGGCGTGACCTGGACGGAGGGCACGGAGGCAATCATCCAGGGGTTGCCGTTCACGGTGGGGCCGGCCCACATTCAGCTGGTGCAGATCGACGCAGCCGGCAATGTCAGCGATCCCGCCGAGCTGAGCTTCACGCGGGTGTCCGACCTCGCCGCCCCGTCTCTTTCGCTGCGCGCGGACACCGGCCACGACGGCACCGATGCCATCACCCGCGACGGCACGCTAATCGTCGGCGGACTGGTCGACGGCGCCACATGGCAGTACCGGTTGGCACCGGACGCCGCCTGGTTGGACGGCAGTGGCACGATGTTGCCGAGTGAAGCATTCGCGACAGACGGTCGTCAAACTGTGCAGGTGCGCCAGATCGACATCGCAGGACATGTCAGCGAAATCACCGCGTTCGATTTCACACTGGACCGTACCCCGCCGACGATCGACCTGACGGACACCGTCGGTATCCAGAGCAGCCGCCAGGTCGTGCTGGACGCCGCGGAGTGCCGAGCCGGCGTGCCGTTGACCGCGCTGACCGGCGAGTTGGCGGACGACGATCTGCACGAACTCCGTCTGGTGCTCGGCGGCGACGCATTCGATGCCACCAACGACCGGCTCGTGCTCGACCGCGAGATCGCGCTCGACAGCGACGCGGTGGGCGACGGCGTGCGACTTGGCAGCGTCGACGATCTGCGCTATCGCTACGACAGCGCCACGCGCTCGCTGTCGATCGGCAAGACCGACGGAACGCCCCTGACCGGCGCGGAAGCGACCGGGCTGACCAACGAGATCCTCTGGCGCAACGGCGCCTCGGGGCTGCGCGAGGGGGCTCGGACGATCACGCTCTCCGGCACCGACATCGCCGGGAATGTCAGCGCCAGCGCCACGATCACGGTGACCGTCGACACGCGCGTGCCTTCGCTTGACCTGAATGGCTCGCAGCCGGGCACCGACGCGAACTGGGCGACCGCGTCACTGACGGCCGGCGTGGCCCCCTTCGCAGCCGACCTGACCCTCACCCACGGCAATCCCGATGCGACCTTGCGCCGCGTCGAGGTCACGCTCAGCGGCTCCGGTGCCAGCCGGATCGATCAACTCGCGAGCGTCGCCACCGACGGCTCCATGGCGGCCTGGGCAGGCAATGCCGCCGTGATGACGGTCGCCGGTGTCGACTGGGCCATGACGCGGCTCTCCAACACCTACACCTTCACGCGCGCGGACGGTGCCCAGTCCAGTCCCTCCGAGGCGCGCGCGCTGCTCGACAGCCTGCGCCTGTCCAACGAAGCCGCCGCGCCTCTGCAGGGAAGCCGCACCTACACGGTCACCGTGTTCGATCACCTCGGGCGCAGCGACCGCGCCCGCGGCACGATCGTCTACGACACGGAAGGACCGACGATCGACCTCAACGGTGCACTGCCCGGGACCGATCGCGGCGTGACCGTGACGCCGGGACTGGCGTGGGACTTTGGCCTCGCGCGACCGGCCGCCGGCGTTGTCCTCGATACGGACGCCATCACGCGGATGACCCTGCGTTTCGCTTCCAATGTCGTCGGCGCCTTCGACGGCAACGATGCGACGCGCGCCGAGTGGGTCGGCTTCTTCAACGACACCGACGCCGCGGATCACTCGCGGATGCTTCGGCTGGGCACGACCGGCGAGTTGACGGTCCTGACCTTCCTGCCGCGCAAGACGTTGACGCTCAGCCTCGCGGCGGACGGGGTCTCCCTGTCCATCGCGACCGACTCGCCATTGACGCCGGACGAAGCCTCCCAAGTGCTGCGCGCCTTGAGTTTCCAGAGCGCCGACGCCACCGTCCCGGGCATTCGCACCGTCGAGTTCAGCGCCGTCGACCGCGCCGGCAACACCACGACGCTGCCGGCGACCGCCAGGCTGGACGTGCGCAACGATGTCCCGGTGATGCGGCTCGACCCCAGCGCCGACACCGGGCTTCATGATCGCGACAGCGTCACCCGACTCAACGGCGGCGTCGACGCGCCGCTGCTGTTTTCCGGCCTGGCCGCGGCCGGCCAGACTGTCACGGTCTTCCGGGATGACAACAACAATGGCCAACTCGATGCTGCCGAGCGCCTGGGCACGACCGTCGCGGATGCGAATGGGCGCTGGTCCCTGTCCTACGCCGGCGCACCGCTGGCCGATGGCAGCTACCGCATCGCGGCGACCTGCAATGGCCGCGTTTCCGATGCGGTGGACCTCACCGTGGACACCCGTCCGCCGGCGAGCACCTTCTCGATGGGGCAGTCCGTCCACGTCGTGCCGGTGCTGGCCGGCACGACCGATCCGGGCGCCACCGTGCGGGTCGAGCTGGACGCCGACAACAACCTCTCCAACGGCTACGAGGTGGCCTACGGCGTCATCGCCGATGAGACCGGTCGCTGGGTGCTCGACACGGCGACCGCTTCCCCGATCGCGGGACAGGCGGTGACCTACGCATCGGGCGCCATCGTGCAGGCCCGCGTCATCGCCGACGATCTGGCCGGCAACGAAACGGTGCGCACCGCCTCCAGCGTGGCCCAGTCGTCGATCTATTCGATCTCGGACTCGCATGTGATCGAGGGCACCAGCGGCACGCGCGAGATGGTCTTCATGGTGACCCGCGAGGGCGATCTCACCGAGGCGGGGTCGGTGCACTACGCCGTTGACGCGGCCAACAGTTCCGCTCGCGCCAACGCCTCGGGCGCGGCGGCGGACAACGACTACTCCGGCGCCGCGGCCGGACGGCTCGACTTCGCGCCGGGAGAGTCGTCCAAGCTGGTCCGTTTCGCGGTGAATGGCGACTACTTCCGCGAAGTGAACGACAAGCTGGTCGTCAAGCTGCACGACGCGACGCAAGGCGCCATTGGCGACGAGACAGGCATCGGCAACATCAACGAGATCGACATCTCGCGTCTGCAGGCCGCTTACGGTCTACGAGATCTGAACCCCCAATCCAATGACTTCGCCATCCGTGTGCGCCGCTCCTCCGACAATGCGGAACAGGACATCGGCTTCGATGTCAACGGCAATCTGGATCAGCAAGCGCTGCTGGACTTCGTGGGCAGGACTTCGACCAGCAAGGGCTTCGTCACCACGTGGTACGACCAGTCGGGCCACGGCGTCGACATGCTGCAGCCCGACATGGCCAAGCAGGGCGTGATCGTTGACGCCGGCAAGGCGGTCACCCGCTCCGATGGCTTGATCTCCATCAGCTTCAACAACGGCCGCAACGGCCGCAACGACGACTGCATGGTCGCGAACGGCGTGGCGGCCACCGATTGGAAGAGCTTTGCCGCCTACGCGAAGGTGCAGGTGGAGGGCATGGCGAACGGGTCCCTGTTCAATCTCGGCGAGGCTGGCGCGGGTCGGCTCAGCGCCTGTTACCCCGACTATGGCAGTTACTGCTTCGACGTCAGAAACCAGGGGGCCACCGAACGCCTGAAGCAGCCAGTGCCGGCCGGTACCACACTGCTCGGGAAGGCAACTGACGTGGTCTTCGAGGCCCACAGCGGCAACACCGGAGCCGGCACTCCCGCGATGAACTACACGGACGCCAAGCAATTGATCTTCGATGATGGCGTGCGCGTGGCATCCGACGACAGCCTGCCCTCGCAGTTCCCCACGTCGAAAGAATGGAAGCTGGCCTGGCACGGCGCTTACGGTTCAAGCGACAGCAATTATTACCAGCAGGCCATGTACAACGAGTTTCTCGTCTTCCTGGACAAGGACGGCAAAGCCACGCCTTCCATGCAGTCGCTGATAGGTACCGCCGGATCGGACGTGCTGACGTACTCGGGCGAAATGGGCCTGACCAGCATCAACGGTCTGGCGGGCGAGGACACGCTCTACCTCTCGGGCTCGGTCGATCTGGACTTCGCGGCGATGTCGGGCGGTGTCCGAGGCATTGAGCAAGTATGGATGGACAACGGCGCCGTCAACACGCTGACGCTGAGCGCGACCACCCTCGCCGTCAATGGCGCCTCCACGCTGACGATCACGATGGATGCCGGCGACGCGGTGATCCTGGACGGCACGCGGATGGCGCATTCGGCCGACCAACAGACCCTGATCCTGGGCAGCGCCGGGAACGACAGGCTGATGGGCACGGCCCGCAACGACGTCATGATCGGCGGCGCCGGCCTGGACACCTTCACCTGGCTGCAGAACCAGGGGGGGCACGATACCGTGCTCGACTACACCGCGGCGCAGGGCGACCAGTTGGACCTCACCGCACTGCTGCGCGGCTTCACCGCGGGCAGCGAGACCCGCTACATCCACAAGGCGGTCGACAGCCATGGGGACGTCGTGCTCGCGATCGACTGGGATGGCAACGGTCACTTCGACCAGCCGGACCTGACCATCACCCTGGTCCATGTCAACGCCGCCGATGCCATCACCCTCGTGACGGCGGCGGGCACGTCGGTGCTCTGAGTCGCGGCGACCATCGTCACCTCCCAGCCCGGCCTCGCCCCGCTCAGCTCAGGCGAGTGCTCAGCTCAGGCGAGTGCTCAGCCCAGGCGAGTGCTCAGCCCAGGCGGTCGACCAGCCGGCGCGCGCGTTCGATCGCATCGCGCAGGTGCACGGCGAAGTCCGCGCCCTGCACGCCCGCGTCGGCACCGAGGCGCTCGAGCGTCCGCAGCAAGGCCTTCGCCTCGCCGGCGGCCTCGGCCAATGCGACGGCGGCGGGCGCGGCCTGCGCATCGGCGTCGAATCGCGCCAGTTGCTCCAGGCGTGCCGGCAGCTCGGTCTGGCCGAGCGTCGCCAGCGCGGCCTCCAGCCTTTGACGCTGCTGCTGGTGATGCCAGCTCGGTCCGAGCTGGCCCTGCTCCGCCATCAACTGGCTGAGCCGTCCATGGGCCGCCGCCTGGATCGAGCGCGACTGCAATGCTTCGCCGAGTGCCAGCGCCTGCTCCGCGGGCGCCACCGCGTCGATGCCGGCATGCAGCTCGGAGATCAGCAGCAGCACCTGTGCCTGCAGCCAGCGGTAATGACAGCGCCGCGCCAGGTCCACGGCCTGCGTGGCCAGCGACAACGCCTCGGCCGCCGCCGCGCTGTCGCGCGCGCAGCGGGCGTAGTGCCACAGCGCTTCGGCCTCGTAATCGCGGTGGCCGGCCTCGCGCGCGGCGGCGCGCGCCAGGTCCAGCCGCGCCATCGCCGCCTGCGGCCCCTGCGTTGCGCGCAGCGACACGGCTCGATTCAGCCCGATCTTGGCGCGCAGGTAGGCGTCGTCGCCAAGGCGCGGATAGTGGCGCTCCGCCTCGTCCAGCACCCGGCCGCCGCGCGCCCAGTCGCCCAGCGCGAAGCACAGCTGCGCCAGTCCGATCCGGGCCAGGCAGGCCCAGCGCGTCTGGTCGTCGGTGAGTTCGAGCGACTGGCTCCAGGCATTGCAGGCCTGGACGTAGTCGCCGCGCTGGTAGTGCAGCCGGCCGAGCGCCTCGCTGAGCTCCGCCGCGTCCTCCAGCAGCCGCTGCTGCAGCGCCCGCGCGAGCGCGCGTTCCAGCTCGATCTGCAGCTCGGGGCCGCGGCCCCAGCGCTCCAGGATGAAGAAGGCGCCGAGCAGCGCCTGGAAGGGCGGCTCGGCCTCCCGGGCGATCAAGCCTTGCAGGCGTGGGTAGGCCAGACCGGGACGCCTCATCACGAGGCGCTCCCAGCGCATCAACGGCTGCGGCGCCGCCACCGGGGCGGGCACCGCGCCGTCGCGACGGTCAGGCCGCCGCCGCACCCGGGTTGCGCAGACGGATGTGCAACTCGCGCAGCTGCTTCTCGTCCACGTTCGAGGGAGCGCCGGTCAGCAGGCACTGCGCGCGCTGGGTCTTCGGGAAGGCGATCACGTCGCGGATCGACTCGGCCTTGGTCATCAGCGTCACCAGACGGTCCAGGCCGAAGGCCAGGCCGCCGTGCGGGGGCGCGCCGTACTGCAGTGCATCCAGCAGGAAGCCGAACTTGACGCGCTGCTCCTCGGGGCTGATGTTGAGCGCCTCGAAGACCTTGGCCTGCACGTCGGCACGGTGGATACGCACCGAACCGCCGCCCAGCTCCCAGCCGTTGAGCACCATATCGTAGGCCTTGGCCACGCACTTGCCGGGGTCGGTGACCATCAGGTCCTCGTGGCCGTCCTTGGGCGCGGTGAACGGGTGATGCACCGCGGCCCAGCGCTTGTTCTCCTCGTCTTCCTCGAACATCGGGAAGTCGACCACCCACAGCGGCGCCCACTTGTCCTCGAACAGGCCGGTGGACTTGCCGAACTCGCTGTGCCCGATCTTCAGGCGCAGCCCGCCGATGGCGTCGTTGACGATCTTGGCCTTGTCGGCGCCGAAGAAGATCAGGTCGCCGTCCTGCGCGCCGGTGCGCGACAGGATGTCCGCCACGGCCTTGTCGTGCAGGTTCTTGACGATCGGCGACTGCAGGCCCTCGCGGCCCTTGGCGATTTCGTTGACCTTGATCCAGGCCAGGCCCTTGGCGCCGTAGATCTTCACGAACTCGGTGTAGCTGTCGATCTCGCCGCGGCTCATCTGGGCGCCGCCGGGCACGCGCAGCGCGACCACGCGGCCGCCCGGGGTCGTCGCCGGACCGGAGAACACCTTGAAGTCGACATCGCCCATCACGTCGGTCAGCTCGGTGAACTCGAGCTTGACGCGCAGGTCGGGCTTGTCGGAGCCGAAGCGGAACATCGCCTCGTCGTACTTCATCACCGGGTAATCGCCCAGCTCGACGTTCAGCGCCTTGCGGAAGACGTGGCGGATCATGCCCTCGAACATCGCGCGGATCTCTTCCTCGTTGAGGAAGCTGGTCTCGATATCGATCTGCGTGAACTCGGGCTGGCGGTCGGCGCGCAGGTCTTCGTCGCGGAAGCACTTGGTGATCTGGTAGTAGCGGTCGAAACCGGCCACCATCAGCAGCTGCTTGAACAGCTGCGGCGACTGCGGCAGCGCGAAGAACATGCCGTCATGGACACGCGACGGGACCAGGTAGTCGCGCGCGCCTTCGGGCGTGCTCTTGGTCAGCATCGGCGTCTCGATGTCGACGAAGCCGTGCTCGTCCAGGAACTTGCGCGCCTCCATCGCCACGCGGTAACGCAGCATCAGGTTGTTCTGCATGTACGGGCGGCGCAGGTCCAGCACGCGGTGCGTCAGGCGCGTGGTCTCGGAGATGTTCTCCTCGTCCAGCGGGAACGGGGGCGTCACCGAGGCGTTCAGCACTTCCAGCTCATGGCACAGGACTTCGACCTTGCCGCTGACCAGGTTGCCGTTCTCGGTGCCGGCCGGGCGCGCGCGCACCTTGCCGACGACCTTCACGCAGTATTCGCTGCGGACCTCTTCCGCCACCTTGAACATCTCGGCGCGGTCGGGGTCGCAGACGATCTGCACCAGGCCTTCGCGGTCGCGCAGGTCGATGAAGATCACGCCGCCATGGTCGCGGCGGCGATGGGCCCAGCCCATCAGGGTCACGGTCTGGTCGAGCAGCTTTTCGCTGACTTGGCCGGCATAGCAGGTACGCATGGGAATCTCTCCGGGAATCTTTGAATGTTCGGTGCGGGCTGACGCGGCGCGCGCGGCCAGCCCGATGAAAGGCGCTGGCGGGGTCTTGTCGGACCCTCAGGACTGAGCGCTTGCCGAGGCGCTCAGCCCGGTCAATTTCGGACGGTCTCGGTCGGCAGGACGACGGCGGGCTCCCCCTGAGGAGCGACCACCCCCATCGAAATGATGTACTTGAGCGCCTCGTCGACGCTCATCGCCAGCGGCCGCAATTGCGCCCGGGGCATCATCAGGAAGAAGCCGGACGTGGGATTGGGCGTCGTGGGCACGTACAGCGAGACGTGTTCCTCGGCCAACGCGCCGCTGAGCGAGCCCAGCTGCTGCGCCACCTCGCCGGCCGGCTTGCCGGTGACGAAGGCGATGGTCCAGGAATTGGCGTGCGGATACGGCACCAGCACCGCCTCGCGGAAGGCGTTGCCGCTGGACGAGAACAGCGTGTCCGAGACCTGCTTGACCGAGCTGTAGATGCTCTTGACGATGGGGATCTTGTAAAGCAGCCGGTCCCATTGGCGCAGCCACCACTGGCCGAAGATGTTCGCGACGAACATGCCGGTCAGCATCAGCAACGCCACCATGACGACCACCCCCAGGCCGGGGATGTCGTGCAGTTGCTTGAGCGAATCCTGGGCGGACAGCGGCAGCACCGCCTGCACGGCCGACAGCAGCCACATGAAGACGCCGTCGATCATGCCGAGCACCCACAACAGCACCCAGATGGTGATCGCGAGCGGGAGCCAGACCAGCAGGCCGGTGATAATGTACTTTCTCATGCCTGGGTCCGGGTCCTCGGCGTCAATGACAGGCGCAGGAGCCGCCGCAGGGCGTGCTCGACGAGGCGCTGGAAGCTGTGGCCGAAGCGCCAGAAGAGGCCGCGGCCTCCGCGCCGGACGACGCGCCCGCGTCGCCGCCGGAACCGCCGCCCGCGGTGGGGGCCGGGGCCGACGAGCCGCCGCGGAAGTCCGTTGCATACCAACCCGACCCCTTGAGCTGGAAGCCGGCGGCGGTGACTTGCTTGGAGAAGCTCTCCGCGCCGCAGGCCGGGCAAATGCTCAGCGGGGCGTCGGACAGCTTCTGCAGCACGTCCTTGGCGTGTCCGCAGACGCCGCAGCGGTAAGCGTAGATCGGCATTTTTCGGGGGGTGAGGTCAAAACCCGAAATTATATAGAGAGCCGCCCGGTCCCCCGTCGCGGGGAGACTGGGGCGCTCCTTCGAGGGGGTGGGTCGTCACGGCCCGGTGTCATGCGGCGATGCGTCGCGGAATCGCCTCAGGGTCAGGCCGCCTGACTCGCGGCCGATCCGCCACCGCCGGCCAGGCGGTGATGCGAGCCCTGCACGTCGCGGATCGCCTGGGGACCCAGGGACCCGAGCAGCATGCCGACGATGCCTGCCAGGAAGCCGGCCAGTTGCGCCGGGAACTGCTCGCCCGCGGGCGTCATCAGGAACAGCAACCAGGCGATCACGCCCAGCACGATCGCGAAGATCGCGCCTTGCGTCGTCGCGCGCTTCCAGTACAGCCCGAAAACCAGCGGCACGAAAGCGCCGACCAGGGTCACCTGGTAGGCCCCGGAGACCATTTCATAGATCGAGGTGCCCTGCAGCGCGATCGCGTAGGCGCAGACGCAGGCAGAGAACAGCAGCACCGCGATCCGCATGGTGCGCAGCTCCTGCTTGTCCGACACACGCGGGAAGAATTGGCGCCAGATGTTTTCGACGAAGGTCACCGACGGTGCCAGCAGCGTGGCAGACGCGGTCGACTTCAGCGCCGACAGCAACGCGCCGAAGAAGATCACCTGCATCACGAACGGCATGCGGTCGATCACCAGCGTGGGGATGACCTTCTGCGGATCCTCGGCGATCAACTGCTTGGCCTCCTCCGGCATGATGATCAGCGCGCTGACGACGATGAACATCGGCACGAAGGCGAACAGGATGTAGCAGATGCCGCCGATCACCGGGCCGCGCGTGGCGGCGTACTCGTTCTTGGCGGACATGACACGCTGGAACACATCCTGCTGCGGGATCGAGCCCAACATCATCGTGATCGCCGCGCCGATGAAGAAGACGATGTCGTGGAAGCTCGGCTCGGGCAGGAACTTGAACATGTCCTGGCTGGTCGCCAGCGCGATGACCTTGTCGGCGCCGCCCGCCTTGTCCGCGGCGAACCACGCGATGATCGACAGACCGACCACCAGGATGATCATCTGGATGAAGTCCGTCACCGCCACCGACCACATGCCTCCGAACAGCGTGTAAGCCAGGATCGACGCGGTGCCGATCACCATGCCCACCGGCACGCTGATCGCGCCCCCCGACAGCAGGTTGAACACCAGGCCCAGCGCGGTGACCTGCGCGGACACCCAGCCCAGGTAGGACAGGATGATGATGAAGCTGCAGACGACCTCGACGACGCGGCCGTAGCGCTCGCGGTAATAGTCGCTGATCGTCAGCAGCGTCATGCGGTACAGCTTGGCCGCGAAGAACAAGCCCACCAGGATCAGGCACGACCCGGCGCCGAACGGATCCTCCACCACCCCGTTCAAGCCGGTCTGCACGAACTTGGCCGGGATGCCCAGCACCGTCTCGGAGCCGAACCACGTCGCGAAAGTGGTGGTGACGATCATCACCAGCGGCAGATGCCGCCCGGCGATGGCGAAATCCGTCGTGTTCTTCACCCGTTTGGCGGCCCACAGACCGATCGCGATGGTGACAAGCAAGTAGAGGATGACCAGGGTCAGGAGCATGGCAGCGGGCCTTGGGAAAACAAGAACAGGGGAGTCCGGCTTACAAAAATGCGCGCGGATTATCCCCGGAACGTCAACTCTCGCTACTCCGGGAGACCCCGGGCCTCATGAACCCTGTTTTCAAGTCTTCGACTGAAGAAGCCGCAGCGCGCATGCGTTGTCTTCCAAGGAGTACTTCATGTTTCCCCAATCCAATCAATGGCTCACCGCCAGCCAGTACCTGCAACAGTCTGTGCAGAACGGCGTGCAGGACGTCGAGGATCAGCGTTCGGTTCAGCAGCTGCAGAACCTGAAACGTCAGACGGCCAACGAGCAGCGCAACAAGAACGTCGAAATCGCTCAGGGCGTGAAGCTCTGATGCCCCTACGCCGCCCCACAAGCTGGGGCGGCGACTCCCCATCACATTCAATCAAGATTGACTTTCCATGTCTGGACCTACCACCAACAACACGTTTTATGCCCCGCCGCCGCCGCCGTCCTACGCGCAAGGTTTCCTTGCAGGCATGAACGGCGCCGCTGGCCTTGGCGGAATGGGCTTCGGCGGCATGAGCGGTATGGGCGCGTTCGCCAGCGCCTTTGCCGGCAGCTTCCTCGGCAACGCTATGGGCCAATGCGCCCATAACCGCGGCTTCGGCTTCGGCTACTGACGCCCCACGGGCTCCCGTCTGGTCCAACGCAATCGGCGCGCCCGGCGGGAGCCCTTTCCTCCCCCCCGCAGATATTCAACCCATGCCTGAAATTCTCAACAGCTCCGAGACGCTTCTGGAGAAGCGAGCCTGCGTCGCAACCTTGATGGACGAACACCCGGAAATCTTCGCCCGTCCCAACCAGCACAGCACCTGGGTGGAATTCGCGCAGCAGAACAAGACCCCCGACGACCACGAGCAACGGATCATCGATCAGGCCACCGGCCGCATTCATCAGGTCATGCGGGCGGCCCAGGATCGCACGCCACCGCAGTTCGACATGAAGGAAATGCTGAACACCGTTCGCGACCAAGGGATCGGCGACTTCGAGGCCGACCCGCGCGTGCTGGAAATCGCCTCGCCTGACGCCACGGCCGACGACGATGGCCCGCGCGATGACGCTTTACAAGGAAGCCATCAAGACTGGCGCTGCCAATGGTGGAGAGTTGAACGAAACGCTCGAAGGCGCCTTTGGCGAACTGCCGGCGGAGACCCCCTTCATGCGCGCGTTGGTGGACACGGCCAAGCGCATCGTCCTGATCGACCTGCGTCACGCGATGCAGCAAGACTGAGAGAGAGACCGCCCCATGCAATTGCCTCCACTTCCCACACGTGTCGTCGACGCCGCGACCACCATGGCTGAGTCCACTGCCAGAGGCGGCTCTTCTTTCAAGCGCGCCCTGGCGCAGGTGGACGCCATCCAGCGTCCCTTATCGCCAGCTTTGGATGGCGCAATGTCCAATGGCCCGGCAAAGGGCTTGATGGCTGCGTACTCCGAAGGGCAACGGCGAATCGACCGGCTGATGACGCGCACGCGCCTCACCGGCAATGCAGACAACGCGCCGGAGCTTGCGCTGGTCATGGTCGACCAGACCGTCCGCGGCGATCTGGTGGCCAAGGCCATCGGCAAGGGCATATCCGGCATCCAACAGCTGAGCACCTTGACGTGAGGTCACGATCGACACGATCGGGCCGGCCTTGCGCCGCGCGCGCGCTGGCGTGCGCGGTATTGTTGGCGTCGACGCTCGCGGCCTGTTCTGGTTCGATCGATCTGTATACCGGCCTGAGCGAGAAGGACGCCAATGAAGTCACGGCGGAGCTCGATCGCCATGGCCTGAGCGCGTCGAAGATTCCCGGCGGAAAGCTGCTGTTCGCGGTTCGAGTGCCTCAGGACCGCTTCGCTTCGGCGGTTGCGATTCTGCAGGCGGCAGGATTGCCTCGCAGTTCGTTCAGCCGCATGGGTGATATCTTCAAGAAGGACGGCATGATCTCCACGCCGACCGAGGAACGAGCCCGCTTCCTGTCGGCGCTGTCCCAGGAACTCGAAAGCACGCTGTCACAGATCGACGGCGTCGTACTGGCACGAGTCCATCCCGTCCTGCCAGAGCGCATCGTGCCGGGCGAGCCCGTGCTTCCGTCCTCCTGTTCGATCCTGATCAAGCATGTGCCCGGCTGGAACACGGCCGCCTACGAACCACGCATCCGCAAGCTGGTTCTGGCAGGGATTCCGGGCTTGTCCGACGCACCCGAGAAAGTCGCGGTGGTGTTCGTTCCCGCCGAATCGACCTCAGCCGCCGGCCGGGCCGCCAATCCTCAGGACTTCAGCACTGATAAGACCGGGGCGCCGGCTGGCTGGCTCATTGGCGTGCTGGCGATCGTCATCGGCATCGGCGGCCCCTCCAGTTGGCTGCTATGGCAGCGTCGCCGCACGGGCCTGGCGAAAGCGACGGGCGATGAACCGCAGCCCAAGCCCAACTTGCCATGACTGTCGACGCAGCAATCGATGCGGACGCGAGTTGGGTTGAGCTCTGGTTCGAGCCTTGGCTACAGATGCAACCTGCTTGGTGGACCGAACTCGGCAACCAATCTGGCGGCGAACCCGGCCCCTCCGATCTGCCGGCGCGATACCGCGAGGCCGGCCCCTCGTTGCGTCTCGCCTATCGCTGGTTCTGCAAACAGTTTGACATCCATGCAGACGCGGCATTCCCCTTCGAACACCTGGCGGCCCTGCCACCGCATCTGCCGCTGGATGGTCAAGCGCTCGAACGTGTCGCGCTGTCGCTGGGTCGCATCGCCTATGTCAGTCATTGCATGGCGAACTCGCGTAGGGCGCTGGCTCATCTGTTCTCAGCGGAACACGGTGACACTGTCTTCTGGCGCGACGCGCTCAGACAGGCCAAGGCGCGACCGATGAGCGCGGCCGGGGCCCCTCCGCCGAGCGACGGCTCCGCTATCGCTTTGCAGCGTTGGGCTATTCCGCTCATGGCGCGATTGATCGACGACGCGCTGCCTGGCGCCTGGGCTCGATTGCGTCTGCGCTGCGATCCCGCGATCGTCCGCGCGTCGACATTGCAATCCTCGCCCTCTCCCGGTCTGCGCCGCCAGGCCTGGCGCGTCTGGCGCTCCGATGCGGCCGCCCCCCATTCCCTCTTATGAACACAAGACAACTTCAGCGGGATGGACGTGATGTCCTCCCCGACCCGAGCACCCTCCTCTGGCGCCGAGCCGTCCCCGAGGACGCCGAGGAACTGATCCGCATCTATAACGAGTCTGTTTCTGGAGGCGGGCACTCGCCGGCGCTTGTGGTGGGCAACACGCAGGACATGCGCGTCATCGTCGAACAAAGCCGCCGCATGGGCTGGCCGATGTGGGTGATGAATGCGCCCACCGACGCCGGCGACGCGCAGGGGAACGCTACAACCGCCCGGCCTCCAGTCGCCTGGGCTTTCCTGCGCCCGATCGCCTGGGCGCCGGAGGCTTGCAGCAGTACTGGTGATCTGTGGCTCTACGTCTCACGCGACTGGCAAGGCAGCGGTATCGCGATGCGCATGATCCGCCGCGTGTTCAGAGAGTGCCGACGCCATGGCTTCGATGCCATCACCTGCTGGATCCTCGGCAGCAACCGCCGCAGCCTCTCGCTGGTGAGGGCATGTCGACTGACGCGATGGGGCAACTTGCCTGCGGTCGTCGACTATGGCGGCTTGCGCTTCGATCTCGAGATCTGGGGCTGCAAACTTGACGATCCCGTCTGGCTCGCTCACATGGATCGATTGGAGCGCCGTCACGCGCGCCTGGACGCGCGCCGCTCCGTCTGAAGGTGTCCGCCATGCGCCTCGACAACCCCTTCGATCTGTTCCTGATCCTTCAGGTGACGGCGCTGGCCATGGCGCGCGCCATTGGCATGACGTTGTTTCTGCCATTCCTGTCGCGGCAGCAGACCTCCGGCATGGTCCGCACGGCGATCTGCCTGGGGCTGTCGCTGCCGACCGCCGCGACGCTGTGGCCTGGCTTCATCAGTGCCCCACCGGGCATGGCCGCGCTCGTGCTGATCGCGATCAAGGAGGCTTTGCTCGGCGCGCTGCTGGGCATGCTGGTCGCGCTTCCCTTCTGGACTGTGCGCGGCATGGGAACATTGATTGACAACCAACGCGGCGCGAATGCAGCCCAGCAGGCCAACCCGGCGCTTCAAGCCGACGCGACCCTGCTCGGCGAATTGTCCGAACGCGCGCTTGTCGCGTTTCTTATCGATCTGGGGTTGCTGCAGACCGCGTTCACCGCACTTGCCGCCAGTCATGCGCAGTGGCCGGTGCTCGAGATGTTTCCCGTCTTCGACACGGCGCGACAGCATGCCGTCTTTCAGGCGTTAGGAAGTTGCATTGCCCAGGCGGTATTGCTCGCGGGACCCGCATTGCTCCTGCTTCTGCTGATCGAGCTGGCCCTGGCCATCTCCAGTACGGCGGTGCAGGGCTTCGACGTCTACGCGTCGGCAATGGCAGTGAAGACACTGTCCGCGCTGCTCATCTTCGCCCTGATCGCAGTGCCGTTGTTCGACAAGGTCGCCGGCGACACGTTGCAATGGTGGCAGGAGGGTGTGATGGACACGCTCGGCTTGCGGCCATTGCGCTGAGCAGCGCGCCGGCGTATCAGGCAGTTCGTCCATGGCTGAAAAGAACCTTCCCCCGACCGAGTCTCGCAAGCGGCAAGCTCGAGAAGACGGACACCTCGGCGTCAGCCAGGACTCGTTGAAGATCCTGCGCTTGCTGCTGATGTCCGAAGTCGCCTTCGCCACCGAGCCACTCTGGCGAGGCCTGATCGCCGAGATGCTGGACGCGGGACTGCGCCAGGTCGAGCGGCCGCTGGATCTGGATTTCTCCATGGCGTGGTCCTCATTCCTGCAGGTACTGGTCGTTCTACTGATCCTGGCCCTGTTGCCGGCACTGACCGCAGTCATCGGCACGTTGGCGCAGACGAAGTTCAATGTCGCGCCGAAGACCTTGGGCAAGGGTTTTGACAAGCTCAATCCCGGCAACAACCTGAAGAACCTATTTTCAGGTCAGAAGCTCGTGATGGCGGCCCTGGGTCCCATTCGCAGCAGCATGTTGCTGGTGGTGGCTTGGCTGAAGATTCGCTCGGAACTGCCCGATGTAGCGCAGGCCTTCCGAGCCAACGCGGAACAAGGCTGGTCGATGGCGCTGGAATTGCTGCACGGTCTTGAACGTCAATGCATTGTGGTGCTGGTGCTGTTGATCGTGACCGACATCCTGCTTCAACGCTATCTGACCTACCGCCAGCTACGAATGGACATCAGCGAGGTCAAGCGCGACCACAAGCAGAACGAAGGCGATCCGATGCTGAAGGGGATGCGCAAACACATCGCCAAAGAGATCGTCATGAGCGACGGTCCGCCACCTCAGACGCGACCGAGCGCGGTGGTCGTCAATCCGGAACATATCGCCGTGGCGCTCTTTTACGACCCCGAGATCACCGAGGTGCCGCTGGTGCTGGAGAAGCTTGGCGATCAAGAGGCGCTGGCCCTTCGTCGCAAGGCGCGGGAGGACGGCATCCCGGTTGTTCGCTATGTCGGTCTGGCGCGTCACTTGATGGCCTCCGGCCAAGTTGGACAGCCGGTGCCCGAGTACACCTTCCGTGCCGTGGCGCTCCTGCTGCGCGTCATCGAAGAGTACGAGCGGCGCGCGCCGGAGATTCTCCGCCCTGTCCTCAGACCCGGAGAGCATGAACACCATGTGGATCTGGCCGAGGTGGATGATGCACTCGGAGATTCGATGCTCTCATTGGGCTGAGAAACGCACCGTCGAACCTCGCGGCCCATCGCCGACGCTTCACGTCGATCGATCAAGCCTCACGCAGTTGCTCCTCGAGCAACGAGTACTTTTCTCTCCGCCGCGCCAGCGCCCTTTGCCGATCGAGTGCCTCGCCGAGCGCGAGTTCCGCGGCGTCTCGATCGCGCGCTCGATCGGCGACATGTCGACGTGAGACCTCGATGCGATCGATCTGTGCCTGGTCGTCCTCGCGCCAACGTTGCAATGAGCGCGCTTCGCCGGCTTCGGCCTGACACGCCGCGCGCAGCTGGTCCCGCTGGAGCGCCACGTCGGCGATGCACGCTCGAAGCGCGTGATCCGCGTCGATCAAGGCGCGCTGAGCGTTTTCACTGGCCCGCTGGGCGCGGAGAAGCTCGGCGTCCGCCATCGCCGCGCGACGACTGGCCAACGCTCCGATCAGACGAACGCCGGAAAGGCGAGGGTCAGGAGGGGCCGGCGTTTCGAACTCGTGAGGTCCGCGGCGAGCTTGCGGCCGCTCCTCGTGGGCCCGAGTCGCGCTCATGTGGCGCCGGCAGTCAACGTCTTCAGGCGCGCCATGCTGTCATCCCACGGGGCGGGCTCGCGTGTGTCCTGCCGCAGGAAGTCAATCACTCGCGGGTGATCGGCAACGATGCGGTCTGTTTCGGCGTCCAGGCCCGGCCGATATTCACCAAGTCGAACCATCAGTTCCATGTCCCGATAGCCGGACAGCACCTGTCGGATGCGGTTGGCGGCGCGACTGTGCTCGCGCGGCACGATGTTGGACATCACTCGGCTCAGGCTTGCAAGCACATCGACGGCGGGATACTGGCCTTGTTCGGCCAGCTTGCGGGACAGCACGATATGTCCATCCAACAATGACACCGCTTCCTCGCTGATTGGGTCGGAGCGCAGTTCACCTTCCAGGAGCACGGTGTAGAGCGCCGTGATTGATCCCCCCGCGGCATTGCCCGCGCGCTCGATCAAACGAGGCAATAGCGCATAAACCGACGGGGGAAAGCCGGCGCGGGCGGGGGCTTCACCGGCGGCCAGACCGATTTCGCGCTGAGCTCGCGCCAGTCGAGTCAGAGAGTCCACCATCAGCAGCACATTCAGGCCTTGATCGCGCAAACCTTCGGCAATCGCAGTCGCGGTGAAGGCCGCACGCACGCGCTCGATCGATGTGCGGTCGGAGGTCGCGCACACGATCACCGTGCGGGACATCAATGCCGGATCGAACTCGTGCTCCGTGAATTCGCGCACCTCGCGACCTCGCTCCCCGATCAGGCCAACGACGATCGCATCTGCCGGGCTACCTCGCCCGGCGGCCGCCATGAGCGTTGTCTTGCCGCATCCCGGGCCGGCGAAGAGACCAACACGCTGCCCCTGTCCCACCGTCAACAGCATGTCGAGGCTGCGAATCCCGGTCGGAAAACGGTCCTTGATCCGCCAACGTTCGACTGGTGGAGGGGCGTCGGCAATGACTCGACGTAGCGTGACACCGTCGGCGCCGGGACTCAGCTTCGGGCCCCCGTCGAGCGGATCACCGAAGCCGTCGAGAATGCGCCCCAATAATTGTCGACCGACGGCCACCTGATGCACGGTACGCAACGGCCGGATCACGCAGCCGCCGGAAATCCCTTCCAGCGCCATCAATGAAGAGAGCAGCACTTTGGGTCCGGTGAAACCAACCACCTCGCACCGCCAGACCTTCGCCGGATCGTCCGGGTGGTACACCTCACAGAGCTCCCCGATGCTGGCGCCGGGCACCGTGCCCTCTATGAGCATGCCCAGCACCCGGTCCACTTGACCCAACTGCCGCGTCAGCGGCACGGAGGCCATCGCCGCGGCAACCCCCGCCGCATGACGCTCGGCAATCGCTAGCGGCGTCACCATGGCACCTGCACCTTACGGGGGCCATCGAACACGAGTGCTCCCGGGCGAATCTCCGCCAATCGCCAGGCCCCCGTGCGATCGCCGGGCTCAAGTCGACGACCGTCGGTCAGGATGACAAGACTGCGTGGGCCGAGCAACACCTCCTGGATATCGAACGGCAGCGTGATCGGATCCTGGCCGGGGGATCTCACCACAAGTCGATGACCGGGCGCTGCACCGCCGGCGATAGCGACGCCTTCGTGTGCCGCTCCGGTCAACGTCTCGGCATCACCGGCCAACTGTTCTGTCGGCGTTGCCTGGGGCCCCTTGTCGACTGCAGGTTCAGGTGCGATCTCGGTTTGAGTGACCTTGCTGGAGACGGCAGAAGCTGTCACCGCATTGTCGGCGGCTGACGCTTCCCCCGTCACACCGAGCATTCGCCGCGTGGCATCGGCTATCGCTGCCACTGGATCGACTGCCGCTCGACTGCGCCCCACGCCAGTCCGCGCGGTAGCGAAGCTCGCCTGCCAGATCAATGCACCGATCCCCAGGATCGTCGACAACAAGCCGGCGGCGACGATCGCCCGCGCCAGTCCCTGCGAGGAGTGCAGTTGCCGTGCGGTGCCATGACTGCGTGCGTCAGCCACCATATCCGAAGCATCGAGCAGCGCTTCGTTCAACTCGATCCGGCTGTCATTCATCGACGCACCGTCGACGCCATTGGAAGCCTCAGCGGCTGTCAAGGCCGGCGACGAAGCAGGCGGAGACCATGCCTCCCACGGCGCCCGCGACGCGCGAACCGCCAACCACGTGTCTGCCGCTCGAAACACCTCGCCGGCCTGTAGTCGCACGCATTGGCCAATCTCGACCATTGCTCCCGATGCGACACGCACGCCATCGGCAAGCGCCTCCAACGTCACCTCTCCTGCCTCGGTCATCGCAAGGCGCAACTGCGTCGAAGCTATGCCTTCATCCAGTAGAAGCACATCCGCGGCGTCATCGGAGCCAACGATCAAAGCATCCAGGATCGGCATTGCCGCCCCAGCCTGCAGACCGGTCAGCACGCGCAGTTCCGGCATGTCGCCACGCGCATCCACGCTCACGCCATCGGTTTCCTCGGCTTCCAGATCTCCAGCCAGGTCAGGCGCGGGGACTTCATTTCCGTTCTCGCCGAGATCATCCAGAAAGAACTCCTGGTCAGCAAAAGCTTCGTCATCGGCCCAGGCCTGATCGCCGTCATCGCCACCGAGGTCGCGAGCCTGCGTCTCCGTCATATCCAGCGCCGCCATGTCAATGCAGATCGGACAGCGAGGCGCCATCCAGCGGCACGCTGATCACCGAGCGTACGTTGACGCGATAGTCCGGCGGGAGTTCCGACATGCCGATAACGCCCAAGTCCGGCATCCGGTCTGCCATCAGCTTGCGCACATGAGCTCGCACATCCTGAGCGCAGACCAGCACCACTCGGCCGCCGTCAACGGCGGCGAGATAGGCGACGGCAGTCTCGTCGAGGATCGCATCGGTCATGTCGGCATCCAGCGCGAGGAAGTCCCCATAGGCGGTCTGGCGGATGGCGGCTCGGATCTGAGACTCCAGCTCGCTATCGAGCATCAACGCACGCAACTCCTTGCGTATCGCATAGGCGTCGCAGATCTCCCGCTGCAAGGCGGCCCGGATGCACTCGGCCAGAACCGCCGGGTCTCGCTCCCGCGGGCCCCAATCGATCAGCGCGTTGAGGATCATCGGTAGATTCCTGATGCTCACCTGCTCGGCGAGCAAGCGACGCAGCACCTCGGCCATTCGGCTGACGGGCACGGCGCGTTCCAGTTCCTTGGCGACTTCGGGCGTCTTGCGCGCCGCCCATGCAACGATGCGCTGGGACTCTTCCACGCCGAAGTAGCTCGAACCGACGCGAAGCAGAGTTTCGCCAGCCAAGTCCGCCAGACGCTGCCAGCAATCGCCCAGGTCGAACGGCTTCGGTGTCAGTGCCAGCGCTGTGGCTTCCGGCAGCCATACGCGAGGTGCGCAAGCCTGTCCGCCGCGCGGCTCGACCTGCTCCGCCGACAGGCCGAGATCCGCGACGTCGCCCCGAACCCAGGTGCAAGTAAGAAGATCCTCACGCAAGAACAGGGAGAAGACGCGGACCTCTCCATGACAGAACTCGATGTCCGCATCTTCCAGATCGACGTCAAGGTCGGCATCGATTTCGGGGGTCACCAAGGCCAGTCGACGCACGAGATCATTGCGTGTCATGCGGCAGACGTTGATCGCGCGCTGCGCCCGTTCCGGATCGATGCGGCTGCTGACCCGAATCGTGAACGGCCGAACGATGTTGAAGTCTCGCATCGCCTCGATGTCGCTGGCGCGCCGGAGCGTTTCCTCCTGCTCGGCCTTCAGCTTTCGATGCATTGCTGTCAGGCCAACTGCCGCGGAGCCACCCGCCAGGCCGATGAACGCCAGAACGGGCATGCCTGGCAACAATCCGAAGGCCAACATCGCACCGCTCGCGGTGACCCAGGCTTTGGGTTGATGCAGCAATTGCGCTGTCAACTCGGCGCCGATCGCGTGCCCCCCGGTGGGTTTGGACACTCGCGTGACCAACAGGCCCGCCGTCATCGACATCAGCAGCGCTGGAATCTGAGCTACCAAACCGTCGCCGATGGTAAGAATCGAATAGACATGCAGCGCTTCAGACGCGCCCATGCCACGCTGCAGCACGCCAACTGACAAGCCACCGAGCAGGTTTACCAGAACGATGACGATCCCCACGATCGCGTCGCCCTTCGCGAACTTCATCGTGCCGTCCATTGCGCCAAAGAACTGGCTCTCCTCGGTCAGCCCGTCGCGCTGAGCTTTCGCCTCTTCCTGGGTGATGCCGCCCGCCTTGCGCTCCATGTCGATGGCCATCTGCCGGCCCGGCATGGCATCCAGAGAGAAGCGCGCGGCGACTTCGGCGACGCGTTCCGAGCCCTTGGTGATGACAATGAACTGAACAACGGTCAGCACGAGGAACACCACCAAGCCGACCACCAGATTGCCTCCGACGACGATTTCGCCGAACGCCGCGATGATGTGCCCCGCCTCCGCATTGAGCAGGATCTGCCGCGTGCTCGCCACGCTCAGAGCGACTCGAAACAGAGTCGTGACGAGGAACAAGGAGGGGAACGCGGACAGCCCCGTGGTTTGCCGAATCTGCATCACCAAGACGATGAGGAAGGCGGACACGCACAGATTGATCGCGATCAGCAGGTCCAACAGCCACGTCGGCACCGGCAGCAGCATCGCGAAAACGACCGCGACAACCAATGCGGTGACAACCACCTCTGCGCGCTCGCCACGCGGCGCGATATGTTTGGCAAGTGCCGCAGCAGAGGATCCTGCGGATGTGAGAGTGGAGCGCGCATCGGGTTTCACCGAGCGGCGGGAGGGTAGCAAGGCCATGATGGCGTTCAGTCGCCGACGTCCCGCTGCAGTTCGTCACCGGAATTTGCTGGCTTCGCAGTCCTCAGAGCCGACTTCTGATGGGGCCCGCCCGGTTCAGTACACCGCGTCGCACCAAATCTTCGGTATTGGCATTGCGTAGCTCGGTCTCGACCATGGATTTGGCATCCACGCTGATCCAGACAGTCATCGGAAGTTGATCTTGAACCTCGATCAGCATTTGGCGTTGCGTTCGCGTCCGCGCATCACCGTTGATCTTCATCACGGTGCTCATGCGACCCAGCGAGGCCAATGGTGACGGTGCCGACGTTGTATCCAGTATCCATCGCGAGACTTTGCGAACCTCCTCCGCATCGTCCGCGCCGACACAGCCTCCCGCCTTCATCAACCGTGATCCACTGCGTCCGACTTCACGCAGCAGTCCCATCGTGCGCAACAGCGCTACCGAGAGGCCGACTTCAGCCATCGGCGACACACCTCGCTCCCCACGTGAACGGCGAATCGCTTGTGCCTCGAGTTTGGAGAGTCCATCCGGGCCAAGCGCGCTTGCGGTGTCGAGTACAAGTTTCGGCGACAGTGGGGAAAGCAGCAACGAGTGCAACGGCGAATGAGTGTCCGCCCGTTGGGCGCCGCCCCGGGAACCGCCAGTAGCCACATCAGTGGCTGCCACCAGTCGGCGCACGGTTCCGATGGCGTCAGTCTCAAACCTGCGTAAATGCGCCTCCAGCCGCTCTGCTTCCGGCCCGGTCTTCATCTGCTCCAACGCCAGTCGCATCAGGGCGAAGCGTTCGGCAGAAGGCATGTTTTCTGGGCTCACCTCATCCAACGCATCCTCCGCCCGTCCCTGGACCCAAAGCGTCGCGAAGCGCTCCGCTCGCTGGCGAATCTGCGCGTATCCGTCCTGACCGGCAATCTGACGCATCAACTCGCGCACGTGCTCGATACGCATCAATCCCTCGACTCTCTCCGCCTTGAGCTCGCGCGCGTCCCGATCCTCGTCGTGAGTCTCAATCTCCTCGCGTTCACTCATTCCGAAGGTAATCTCTTCGGCGCCATCACCCAGCCCCGTATCCACCATGGCAAGGGCCGTGAGATCCGCGCGTGCAAACGTCGGGGATGTCGCGACGTTCGGAGACGGCGATTTCTGCGCCTGGGACTCGATGTAGCGCCGATCACCTACCTCTCGTGGACGGACATCGGCGGGGCTTTGTGCCGTTGTCTGCGTCTGATGGAATGCACTCAGGTCTGCCGAACGATTGATCGTGCTCATGGAACGAAGCGATGGGGGATAAGGTTTGCGCGCCGCTCAGGGTAGTGCGCGAGCGGTAAGAATGAACAGCCGCTCGCGTTCATCGCTGAGCGTGCTGTCGCTGCGGAACAGGGCGCCGATCAGTGGCACCGAAGACAGCCCGGGCACGCGGCTGTTCGAGGTCTGCTGATTCTGCCGGCGGTACCCGCCGATCACCAGCGACTCGCCGGGTCGCACGACCGCCTCGGTGCTGACCGCGCTATTGCCCACACGAGGAGGGGCGCCGTCGGCTCCATTGGCCGACAGTTGTCCGTCCTCGATGTCCAAGGTGACGCGAATGCCGTGATCCTTTCCGGCCCTTTCGTCGCTGGAGTCGCTGGTGTCGCCCACGATGCTCGGTGTCACTTTCAGCAGGGTGCCGGCCGTGATGGTGCGTAAATCAGAGTTGCGCTCGCCCACGAGCTTCACGTAGGCAGACTGATTCATGTCGAGCAGTGCACCAACGTTGTCCATCGTCAACACCGATGGGCGGGACAGCACCTGCGCCTGGCCGCTCGACTCAAGCGCTCGCAACCTCATCTGCAATCGATCGGACGCCCACAGCGCCATGGTGGATCCACTAACGCCGGTACCTGGCGATGCGCCAGCGCCGATGTTTCCGCCGCCACTCACGGCGAATCGAGCCGCGCCGGAACCTCCCTCGACCTCTAGCGACCAATCGCGCAGCGCATTGACGCTGACGTCGAGGATGGTGACATTGATCTCAATCAAACGGCTCGGTATGTCCAGCTCGCCGATGATGGCGCGGTACTCCTCTCGACGGGACGGAAGGTCCCAGACGAGCACAGCATTCAATGGTGCGTAGGCCGCGATGGAAGGAACGAACTCCGTGTTGGCCTTGGCATCCGGGCCGTAGCGATTGGCTCCAGACATCAATCGACCAACTTGCGCGGCATCAACCGTCGCGGGAGCTGGAAAGAGCGCGCCCGAGGGATTTCCAGCCCTGGCCATGGCGGACGCCGCCTCGCCTGTCGGGATCGGTAGATTTGCCGCGGCAAACCCAGACGGCACGCCGTTGGAAGACGCGTCAGGGCCACCCATCAGTTGCGTCGCCAATGTCGCCCAGGAATCGTCCCGATTGCGACCCGAATTGCCCATGTCCGGCTTGGAAAATGCGGCGGCCTCTCGCCACGCGGAGTTCGCCTGTTGACTACTCTGCAGAACCTGATTGAGGGTCGAAACCAAGCCGGGCATGGTTACGCTGCGCTCACGCGTGCGCATTTCTCGATCTGACGCGGAGGCGTAGTGCAGCCTGAAGATCATCAGTTGGGGCCGCTCGCGGCGCACGCCAGCACTTGCTGGAATGACCAGTGCCCGCCGCACAAGCGCGACGTAGGCCTGCGGCCCCGATACCAGGGCAGTCGGCGGGTCGCCATCAAACTCGCCCCAGCCGAATCGACTTTCGAGCAAGCCAATGCCAATCAGCGCCTCACGCGCGTCGGAAGGGCTTTGCGTCCCGAGCTGCAGGCGCTCACTGACTGCGGTCGATCGGGCCGACACATGCAGTACACCCTGATAGACAAACCAGTCCAGACCTTGCGCATCGGCCAAGCGGTCGAGAAATTCCGCCGGTGAGGCGCCTTTTCCGCCCAGGCTGACGGCTCGCCGACCCAACGCGGGATCGGCCAGCTTCAGTTCAAGTCCGAGCGTCGACGCAAAGCGCGCGAGGACTTGCGAGAGCGGCAGATCTTGTTCAGATCGATAGCTATAGAGCGTGTCCCGCCAGCCGGCAGGTGCCACGGCCACCGCGTCGTGCGTCGCCGGGCCAAAGGGGCCCGCCAGTGCGGCAGCGCAAAGTACTGCGCGGCACGCGGCCAGCGAGCTCAACCGATGAGCGCTCATGTCAGCGAATCTCGTTCACGATCTTGCGTAGCAACCCCTGATGCTGATCGACCGAAGCCTTCAGAATCATGTTGTTGACCTGCATGTGCCGACGGATGTCTGCGAAACGAGCGCTTTGGTCCGGCGGGAGACCTTGCAGCTCGACCATCAGGCGATCCTGTCCAGTCGATGCGGCAAGTGCTTGGCGCGCTGTGAAACTATTGACATTCATGCGAGATTCTCCTTAACAAGGGGGGAATTGATTGATTGGGATGGCGCGTCCATCAGAACGACGCCTGGCGGCCCGAGCGCATCGATCAACGCGCGCACGTTGTCGCCATATGTAGCGCGCAAGCTTCCCGCGGCGTGGGTCAACTCGCAGTGCCCACGTGCCAACGTGACGTCAGAGATCAGTGCCCATCCGGCGCCTTTCGCGAGCTCTCTCAACGCATCCAGATCGTCGGGATGCACTCGCAGTTGAGGATCTCCCTCGCCACGCATGGCGCGCCATTCATCGAGCAACAGATGTGCACTCGACTGAATCGCCAGATCGGGAGGCACAGCGAGCAACAGGCGACGCGCGGCCTGCCGTGAAATCTCCACGATCAGCGTTTCCATGGCTTGCGTCAATTGACGACGCTCGTCTGCAAGTGCCGTGGCGATGCGAGCAGTCTCCGCCAATGCACTGCGATGGATCTCCGCTTCGCTCGCGGCCGCGCGTTGCACAGCGGCCTCACGTGACTTCCATCGCCATTGCCACTCTCGCGCACGCGACTTTCTCAGACGTTGCGCGCACGCCCAACGCACGCGCTTGACCAAATCAGAAGTCGAACGCACGACATCCAGAGACTCTCGCCTCAACACGATGTTCGTCCCGGAATTCTGATCATCGTCGATCCGATGAGCGATCCCAGACAACGAGTGGCGATGAGCAATCCAAACGCGATTCATGCACGGCTAGTGAAACGCGCCCTCGCTATGGTTCATCGCTTGCGTTGGACAGACGAGAACGGTTTTCCTGAGACACGGCACTGACGGACCTCGTCTCTGCCCACCAGCCCTCGCTCGGACCTCATTCCCACAATGTTCGTCGGCATCTCCACTGCTCCCGCCTGTCCCATGCCGTGGACGCAACTCGCCACTACCGGCGGGACCATTGGCAAGCCTTCGCCACTGCGTCTTCCTGTCCGAGACGTCATGGTCGTTCGACTACGCAATTTCCTGCGATCGACTTGTCGCTGGCAAGTTGTCAACGAACGCTCTCCATGGGAGTTCGTGGAACTCATCCTCTCTCATGGCAATGAGGCCCAAGGGCGATTTGGTACCGACGATTCACTGGCCCCACGCCTGCGCAGCCTCTGCGGGGACATGCTACTGACCGACGATGCGCTGATCACGCTCGCGACCGGCATTCATCTGCCAACAGAAGGCGATGTGGAGACGCGCGAGGCCCTACTGCGCCTCGCTTGTGCCCACTGGCCATCGGACCTGCTGGAGCCGTTCGGCGGCGTGCTCGAACTCACGCTCACGGCATGCGGCATGAGTCAAGAGGTCGATTCGTCGATGCACACCGCGCTGTTGACTCTTGGCGCACGCGATGGAACGCGTCACACATTCTTTCTACGAGCCTCGGCCGAGACACTGTTGCACTTCGTCGAACGCGCCGGCTGGCATCGGCAGCCGCGACGCGGGCCTTTGCCCGCGGCGATCGCGGCCATTCGACCACCTGGTGGCCTGGGAATCGGTCGTGTGCGTCTCGCTTTGCCGCAACTGTCTTCCCTCCGGGTCGGAGATGCGTTGTGGCTCCCCCCCAACGAGCGAAGCGACACCGCGCCGATCTCACTCGTCGCTGGCAGCAGACCTGTTCATTTAGGTCATGTTCAGCTCGCCTCCAGCCAGTTTCTGGGATGGGGCTCCGAGGGGGCGGCGATATCAAATCTCTACCAAGCCTTCTCACCCCCAACGGAGCCCCGCCAAGTGGACGCCTTGACCGTAGACCTTGACTTCATCGTCGGCCGACTCGCGATGACAGTCGGCGAATTGAGCGCTCTGTCCGCTGGACAGGTTGTGCAGCTCGACGCCCTTCTCCCCGCCCATGTGCGCATCGTCGCCCACGGCACGGAACTTGGCAGTGGACAGCTGGTGGAGATCGAAGGTCGCTTGGCCGTCGAGATCGTCGAATGGGGAGCACCGCGGTGACGTCTTCGGGATTCGATCCGATCGCACTGGCCCTGCTACTGGGCGGACTTGCCCTGCTGCCGCTGTTGTTGGTCTGCACGACCAGCTTTCTGAAGATATCGATGGTGTTGATGATCGTTCGCAACGCATTGGGTGTGCAACAGGTCCCGCCCGGCATCGCGCTCAATGGCATGGCACTCGCTGCCACGCTTTTCGTGATGGCGCCCGTTCTCAACGAGGTCGTGAGCCGATTGCCGATCGATCTGTCCGGCGCCGCGGCGCACGGTCCTTCCAGGGACTCCGGCGCGCGCGCCAAGCCAAGCAAGGTCGGTCTACCAGAACTCGCGTATGCGGCAGAGCCTTTACGCGGTTTCATGCTCGCCAACACGCTGCCGGAACGTCGTCAGAAGTTCCTGGATCTCGCCCGCCAGCAGTGGCGCCAGACGGCGATGGAGCCTCCCAAGGAAACCGACTACGTCGTGCTCATCCCATGCTTCGTCGTCAGCGAACTCGAGCTCGCGCTCAAGGCCGGCTTCGTCCTCTACGTTCCTTTCGTGGTGATCGACCTGCTGCTTTCCAACTTGCTGTTGGCGTTGGGCATGCAAATGGTGTCGCCGATGGTGGTGTCGCTGCCGCTGAAGATCCTGCTGTTCGTGTTGCTCGACGGCTGGACCCGACTCTTCGACGGCTTGGTCCGTTCCTACGCGTGAGGACCCCGCCGTGATCGAGACCATCGCGTTCTTTCAGAAGGGTTTGCTGTTGGTGATCTGGTTGTCGCTGCCGCCATTGCTGGTGGCGGTGTTGGCGGGCGTCATCGTTTCCCTGGTGCAAACGGTGTTGTCCATGCAGGACCAGAGCATTCCCTTCGCGGTCAAGCTGCTGGCCGTCGGCCTCGTGCTGGCGATGACCGGCCGCTGGATGGCGTTGCAGCTGCTGGCGCTCGGCGACCAAGCGCTCGCCGCCTTGACCAGTTTCGGCGGCCGGCCATGACGCCGACCGCTCCGCCCTCCGTTCTCTTAGGGAGCCCTGGCTCCGGACGATCCCCGGCGGGCACGAGCCCGCGTTCGAGCCGACAGGGGACGCCGGACCTTCTTCGAGTCTGACCATGAACCAACATCGCGAAGAATCGGCCGGCACGGGACAACCCCGTCCGCATGCCTCCACAACGACTCAGGGTCCGGAACATCCGGAGCGCCCAGGGCTCGATCCGAACCCAATGCCGCCCACTGCGATCGCGCTCGTCGCGGGCGGCGGGGAGTCCGTCGCCGACGACCTGGGCGAGACAGTCGAAGACATCGGCAAGGTCGACACCGCATCTGCGGATGTCCCTCATGCGCAGCAGCCAGAGGCCGGCGAACCACTCGAGCCAGTCGACCCAGCGCTCGTCGCCTACCGTCAGCAATTGGTGCTGGCCCACATTGTCAAGATCGCTCGCGATTCGCGCAGCGATTCCAGCAAGCTCAAACGCTTCTTGCGCCGCTACGAGCGCTCGCCAGGGGAGCTCGACGACATCATCCAGGATGCGATGCTCGAAGCCACGCGCTGCGCCGACCGCTATCAGGCCCGATCGTCGGTGGAAACCTGGTTCTTCGGCATCGCGGCCAACGTGGCGCGCAACCACGTGGCGCGCTGCTCCAAGCGCAGCAGTCAGATGGAGAGCCTGGACGAGTCGCCCCACATGATGGACGGTGAATCGGCGCACCGCCCACGCGATTCGTCAATGGATGTCAGCCGCCAAGTGGCCTACCGCCAACTGGCCGGCATCGTGGACCACACATTGGCCGGCTTGTCGCCCGACCTGCGTGGCACTTTCGACCTGGCCTGTCTGCAAGAGGAGTCCTATCGCGACGTCGCCGAAATCCAGGCGATCCCGATCGGCACGGTGCGATCACGCGTCAACCGGGTGCGGACACTGCTGCGCTCGCGTCTGAAGCACGGCTTCGCGGACTACGCCACCTGATGTCGTGACACTCTTGTGAATTGATTTTGAAGCGCTCGTGAACCTGGCGACACGAAAAGGCGGCCGCAGACACCCGAAACCCTGCGGTCGCGCATCAAAGCGTAAGACTTGTCTTCAGCCGACCCAGCGTATCGCGACCTGGGTCAGTACCAGCGCCAGCATGAATCCCGCCACGCCCCACAGCAGTGCCTGCAGCAGGTTGTTGGTGCGGCGCTGCTCGTGGATCAACTGACGCGTCAGGTCCGCATGTCCGCTGTCGGCCCGCTGCCGCAGCACCTCGTGCATCAACCGCGGGAACTCCGGGACCATGTGCGCAAAGCGCGGCGCTTCCTTCTTCAGCCGGTGCACGAAGGCACGCCACCCGACCTGCTCGTCCATCCAGCGCTCCAGGAAGGGCTTGGCCGTCGCCCAGAGATCCAGATCCGGATCGAGCTGCCTGCCCAATCCTTCAATGTTGAGCAGCGTTTTTTGCAGCAAAACCAGCTGAGGTTGAATCTCGACGTTGAACCGGCGCGAGATCTGAAACAGCCGCATCAGCACCTGGCCCAGTGAAATGTCCTTGAGCGGCTTGTCGAAGTGCGGCTCGCAGACCGTGCGCACCGCCCCTTCGAGTTCATCCACCCGCGTCTCGGGCGGAACCCAGCCGGACTCGATGTGCAGCTCCGCCACGCGCTTGTAGTCGCGACGGAAGAACGCGATGAAGTTCTGCGCCAGGTAATCCTTGTCGACCTCGGTGAGCGTCCCGATGATCCCGAAGTCGAGCGCCACATAGCGCCCGAAGGTCTGTGGATCCAGGCTGACCTGGATGTTGCCCGGGTGCATGTCGGCGTGGAAGAACCCGTCGCGGAACACCTGCGTGAAGAAGATCGTCACGCCGTCGCGCGCCAGCTTCTTGATGTCGACGCCCGCCTGCCGCAGCCGCTCCAGCTGCGAGATCGGCACGCCGCGCATGCGCTCCATCACGATGACCTCGCTGGTGCAGAACTCCCAGATCATCTCGGGCACCAGCACCAGCTGCAGGTCCTGCATGTTGCGGCGCAGTTGCGCGGCATTCGCGGCCTCGCGGACCAGGTCCAGTTCGTCATGCAGGTAGGTGTTGAACTCGCCGACCACCTCGCGCGGCTTGAGCCGCCGCCCGTCCGCCGAGAAGCGCTCCACCCAGCCCGCCACCGTGCGCATCAACGCGAGGTCGTCCTCGATGATGTCCAGCATGCCGGGCCGCAGCACCTTGACCGCGACCTCCCGACCATCCTTCAAGGTCCCGAAATGCACTTGCGCGATCGAGGCGCTGGCCACGGGCTCGGCCTCGAAGGTCGCGAAGATGTCCTCGATGCGACGGCCGAAGGCGCGCTCGATCAGCTCGCGCGACAGCGCCGCCGGAAACGGCGGCACGTTGTCCTGGAGCTGGGACAACTCCTCGATCATGTCCGCCGGCACCAGGTCGCGGCGCGTCGAGAGCAACTGGCCGAACTTGACGAAGATCGGCCCCAGCCGTTCCAGCGCCAGCCGCAGACGCACGCCACGCGGTTGCTCCCAGGCGCGGCCGACCGAGATCAGCCGGCGCAGGAATCGGAAGCGGCGACGCTTGAGCGTGGACAGCGCCAGTTCATCGAGCCCGAATCGGTAGAGCGTCCAGACGATGACCAGCAGGCGGGAGAGATACCTCATGCGTCAGGACCTCATGCCCGGCCCTGGCCGTCCGGCATGAAGCGACCCGCCTGACGGGCCAGCGTCGCCATCGCGCCGGCGACGGCACGCCCCAGGCGCCCCAGCTGGTGCGCCACGGCGGGGCCGGTGACGGCCGCGAGGTCGTCCTCGATGTCCCAGCGCACGTGGTCGATCAGCCAGTTGAAGTCCCCGGCCAGTTGCGCGTCACCTTGCACGCGCACGTCGGGGCGTCCACCGGACAGCGCGGCGAAGGCCGCCGCGGCCGGATTCGACGCGTCCAGATCGATGGTCAGGTCCGCTTCTTGCCTAGGGGCATCTTCGTCGGCGAGGCGTTCGAGCAATCCGGCCGGGGTGATGCGCAGGCGCAGATCCGGCGCCGCTGGCAGGACCGCCGGCCAGCCGGCCAGGTGCACGCGCAGCGTCTTGCCCGTGTGCGGGGCCAGCCGCTCGGTGGCGACGGGCTCGCGTGACATGACGTGGTTGAGCAGCAGCGTGATGCGATCCTGAACCGCGGGGGCAAGGAGCTTGGACCATTCTTGAAGCATGGGGCGGATTGTAGGCAGCCGAAGCGGGCCGCCGGATCGGCTTCAAGGTAGGGGGTCCGGTTACGAGTCGACGGAATGAATTGAGAGAGAATTTCCGGCTCTTGCCGGGATGGGGGATACCCGGCCAGCCTCGCCCCGTCGCGGCCTGCCGGGAACAGGTGCGGCAGGTCGGCCAATGGGCGCCGTCCGACCGCGGCAACGAGGGACGCATAGAAGGACCACCGGGTGATGTTTGAGGATCGAAATTACAAGAGGACCTTCTACAGCGCGCCGCAATCGGTCCAGTCGTTCATCGCGGCTTTTCTCGAGCCCAGCCTGATCGTCCTGATCTATCTCGCCCTGCTGGCCTGGTTCGACGAGCCGGTGATGCGCTCGACCTACACGCTGTGCATGCTGGTGTTCGCGCTGACTTTCCCGGGGCGCAACCGCTTCGCCGACCACCCCGCCAGCGCGGTGACGGACATCGTCGGCTCCTGGTTGATGCTGCTGCTGATCCTTGGCATGTTCGCCTACGCGACCAGCAGCTTCCACTACTTCGAGCGCGAGGTGCTGCTGTGGTGGGCGATCCTGACACCGCTGGCGCAGATCGTCGCGGTCGAGATCGGACGCCAGGTGCTGCGCTGGCGCGCCCGCCAGCCGTGGGTGCGCCGCACCGCGGTGATCGTCGGCGCCGGCCCGCTCGGCGCCAAGGTGGCGCGGGCGTTGGAACTCGGCCCCGTCAAGGGCGTCGAATGCATGGGCTTCTTCGACGACCGCACCGACGACCGGCTCCATGGCGACTGCGCCGGCCGGCTGCTCGGCACCTTGCCGCAACTGAGCGACTACGTCCGCGCCCACGGCGTGCGCGAGGTCTACATCACCCTGCCGCTCGGCTCGCAGCCGCGCATCCTTCAGTTGCTGGAGCAGCTCCAGGGCACGACCGCGTCGCTGTTCTTCGTGCCGGACGTCTTCGGCATCAGCATCATCCAGGGCCGGCTGCAGGACATGAACGGCGTGCCGGTCGTCGGCATCCTGGAGACGCCGTTCACCGGCGTGAACGAGGTCGTCAAGCGCGTCAGCGACATCATGCTGGCCAGCCTGATCCTGGTGCTGATCTCGCCCATCCTGCTGGCGTTGGCCATCGGCGTGAAGATGAGTTCGCCGGGACCGGTGATCTTCCGGCAGCGCCGCAACGGCCTGGACGGCGAGGAAATCATCGTCTACAAGTTCCGATCCATGCGGGCGATGGACAACGGCACCGTGGTCAAGCAGGCGACCAAGGGCGACCCGCGCATCACCCCGTTCGGCGCCTTCATCCGCCGCACCTCGCTCGACGAGTTGCCGCAGTTCGTCAACGTGCTGCAGGGCCGCATGAGCATCGTCGGCCCTCGCCCTCACGCGGTCGCCCACAACGAGGAGTACCGCCAGCTCATCAAGGCCTACATGGTCCGCCACAAGGTCAAGCCCGGCATCACCGGCTGGGCGCAGGTCAACGGCCTGCGCGGCGAGACCGACACCGTGGACAAGATGAAGGCACGGGTCGAATACGATCTGGAGTACCTGCGCAATTGGTCCCTCGGGCTGGACTTGCAGATCATCGTGCGCACCGTGCGATTGATGCTGTTCGACCGCCACGCGTATTGACGCGGCGCCCGGCGCCGTCCTCCCGACCGATCCGACACGAGACGACAGACAGAACCGAAGGGGTCCACCTCCGATGAAGCACCTCCGCCATTTGACCTTGCCGCTGGCGCTGCTGGCGTCGTTCCCGAGCTGGGGCCAGAGCGACGGCAGCAGTCCGTACTACCTGGGCGCGTCGCTGTCGCATTACTACGCCAGCAACGTGTTCCGCGTAAACGCCGGCGAGAACAACGACCGGCTCACCACGCTGAGCCTGCTCGCCGGCATCGACACGCGGCTGGGCCGCCAACACGTCTACGCCAACGCGCGCTGGCAGAAAGTCAGCTACCAGGAAAACAGCCGTCTGAACAACAACGGCTACAACCTCGCGACCGGCGTCGACTGGGAAACCGTGGGCAACCTGTCGGGCTCGCTGAACTACACCCGGGCCCGCACGCTGGCCGACTTCAACAGCAACACCACGGTCGCGCCCAGCACGGACCGCAACCTGCAGACCGACCAGAGCGCCGGCGCCAGCATCCGGCTGGGCCTGCCGACGCTGTCGTCGTATTCGCTGGAGGGCACGTTCACCCGCCGTGAGCGCGACTACTCGCTGGCGCTGTACGACACGCAGGAGTACCGCCAGAACGCGTCCTCGCTGGGCCTGCTCTACAACGCCAGCAGCGCGTGGCGCTTCGGGGTCGCCGGGCGCTACACCAAGGGCACGGTGCCGGTGAGCGGCTTCCAGTACAGCCGCCGCGACATCGACCTGACCGCGCGCTGGCGCGCCACCGGCGCCAGCAGCCTGGACGCTCGCATCAGCCGCAGCACGTCGGCCAGCTTCCACGGCGTCACCGGCGCGCTGACCTGGGATTGGCGCCCCGGCGGCCGCTGGTCGCTGAACACGCAGCTGTCCCGCGATACCGGCGTGGAAACCTATTACCTCGGCATCAACAACAGCTCGACGTCCGACTTCAACCGCGTGCAGACCGCGCTGCAGACGCAGCTCACCTATCGCCTGACCGCCAAGGTCTCGTTGACGGCCGGCGGCAGCTACTCCCGCACCAGCCGCGACGATCTGACGCGACAACTCGATTACAGCGACAGCACGCGCCAGTACAACCTGGGCGTGGCCTGGCAGGCGCTGCGCGCGGTGTCCGTGGGCTGCGGATACAACCGCGTCGAGCGCCGCACCGGCAACCTCCTCTATACCTACGATGCGGACAGCGTCGGCTGCTACGTCCAGGGCATGCTGCAATGACGGCATCCCGGCCGACCTCCGGTCCTTCCTCGAGCGCGTGACGACATGACCCAGACCATCCTGCTGACCGGCGCGACCGGCTACATCGCCTCCCACACCTGGCTCGCGCTGCAGGCGGCGGGCTACCGCGTCATCGGCGTGGACAACTTCAGCAACAGCTCGCCCAAGGTGCTGGAGCGCCTGGCCGAGCTGAGCGGCCAGACCCCGCTGTTCGAGAGGCTCGATGTCTGCGACGGCGCCGCGCTGGACGCGGTCTTCGCCGAGTACAAACCCGCCGCGGTGGTCCACTTCGCGGCCTACAAGGCGGTCGGCGAGTCGACGACCAAGCCGCTGAGCTACTACCGCAACAACCTCGACGGCCTGCTCACCGTCTGCGAGACGATGCGGCGCCACGATTGCCACCGGATCGTCTTCTCGTCCAGCGCGACGGTCTACGGCCAGCCCAAGACGCTGCCGCTGCGCGAGGACGCCGACCTGATGGCGGTCAACCCCTACGGCGCCACCAAGCTCATCGGCGAAGGCATCCTGCGCGACCTCGGCGCCGCCGACCCGCGATGGCAGACCGCCTGCCTGCGCTACTTCAATCCGGTCGGCGCGCACGAGAGCGGCCGCATCGGCGAAGACCCGCGCGGCATCCCCAACAACCTGATGCCCTACGTGACGCAGGTGGCGGTCGGCCGGCGCGCCAAGCTGTCGATCTTCGGCGACGACTACGACACGCCGGACGGCACCGGCGTGCGGGACTACATCCACGTCGTCGACCTGGCCGACGGCCACGTCGCGGCGCTGAACTTCCTGCTGCGCGGCAACGAGTCGATCTGGGTCAACCTGGGCACGGGCCGCGGCTACAGCGTGCTGGAACTGGTGGATGCCTTCGCCAAGGCCAGTGGCCGTGAGATTCCACATGAGATCGTCGCCCGACGCGCCGGCGACGTGGCCGCCTGCTACGCGGATCCGGCGCTGGCGCGCGACAAGCTTGGCTGGACCGCGAAGCACGACCTGCGGCGCATGTGCGAGGACAGCTGGCGCTGGCAGTCGTCCAATCCGAACGGCTTCGAGGGTTGATCGCCGGCCATCTGCGACACTTCAGACCCATTTTTTCAAAGACTACGCCGCATCCGGTCAGGCTGCGGTTCCAAGCAGAGGGAGCAGTACCTTGAGCAAGATCGACACGCAACCGGTGATCATGGCGGGCGGCAGCGGGACGCGGCTGTGGCCGCTGTCGCGCGCCGGTTATCCGAAGCAGTTCCTGGTGCTCAACGGCAACACCAGCCTGTTCCAGCAGGCGGCGGACCGCCTGGCGACGCTGGGCGCCGAGGACATCGCGGTGCGTCCGCCGATCGTGGTCGGCAACGAGGAACACCGCTTCATGGTGCTGGATCAGCTGCGCGAGCAGAAGATCGCGCCGGAAGCCGTGCTGCTGGAGCCGGTCGGCCGCAACACCGCCCCGGCGATCACGCTGGCGGCCCTGCAGGCGATCGAGTCGGGCCAGGATCCGGTGCTGGTCGTGACGCCCGCCGACCAGACGGTCACCGACGGCCCGGCCTTCACCGCCGCGCTGCAGGACGCGGTGCGTCAGGCCGCCGATGGCGCGATCGTCATCCTCGGCATCACGCCGGACCGCGCCGAGATCGGCTACGGCTACATCCGCAGCGGCGTCGAAGGCGCGGGCCTGCGCGTCGAAGCCTTCGTCGAGAAGCCCGACGCGGCCACCGCCCAGCGCTACCTCGACCAGGGCGGCTATTACTGGAACAGCGGCATGTTCGTGTTGCGTGCCAGCGTCTGGCTGAAGGCGCTGCAGCAGTTCCGCCCGGATATCGAGCAGGCCACGCGCGTCTCGTTCTCCGGCAAGGCCGTCGACGGTCCGTTCGTCCGCCCCGCCAAGGACGCCTTCGCGGCAGTGCCGTCGGAATCGATCGACTACGCGGTGATGGAGCGTTGCCCCGGCAGCGCGATCGCGCTGCGCATGGTGCCGCTGGCCGCCGGCTGGAACGACCTGGGCGCCTGGGAGGCGGTCTGGCAGGTGGCCGACAAGGACGCGTCCGGCAACGCCAGCCGCGGCGACGCCATCATCGCGGACAGCCGCAACACGCTGGTCCACGCCACGAGCCGCCTGGTGTCGGCGGTCGGTCTGGACAACATCGTCGTGGTGGAGACGCCGGACGCGGTGCTGGTCGCCGACCGCAGCAAGAGCCAGGACGTCAAGAAGATCGTCAACCAGCTGACCGCCAGCCAGCGCGACGAGCAGAACCTGCACCGCAAGGTCCACCGCCCCTGGGGCTGGTACGACAGCATCGACATGGGCGAGCGCTTCCAGGTCAAGCGCATCATGGTCAAGCCCGGCGCGTCGCTGAGCCTGCAGATGCACCACCACCGCGCCGAGCACTGGATCGTCGTGCAGGGCACGGCCGAGATCGTCAACGGCGACAAGACCCTGCTGCTGACCGAGAACCAGTCGACCTACATCCCGCTGGGCCAGGTGCACCGCCTCTCCAACCCGGGCAAGGTGCCGCTGGAAATCATCGAGGTCCAGTCCGGCTCCTACCTGGGCGAGGACGACATCGTCCGTTACCAGGACACCTACGGCCGCAACTGATTCACGGAGCGCCCGTCCCGACCGCGACTGAGGGGTCGGCGGCGACCGAAAAAACGGATACAAAGCCGTCCTTGCAGAGAGACCGCGAAGAACGCCCGGCCGGCGACGTCCGGGCGTTCGGACCATTTCGGCGCGGCAGCGCGCCCAGAATCGCCGCTTACAGGAGAAGGCCGTGTCCGTGATTGCCGTCGTCGGGTTGGGATATGTGGGATTGCCGCTGGTGGTGGAGTTCGGCAAGCAGGGCCGCACCATCGGCTTCGATATCGCCCAGGACAAGGTGGCCAAGTGCCGCGCCGGCACCGACCCGTCCCGCGAGCTGACCGACGAGGAAGTCCAGGCCGCGGTGCACGCCGAGTACCACAGCGACCCGGCCTGCCTGGCCGAGGCCGACGTCATCATCGTGGCCGTGCCCACGCCGGTCGACCAGGCCCACATCCCCGATTTCAAGCCGCTGATCGGCTCATCCACCAGCGTGGGCCGGCACATGAAGCGCGGCGCCGTGGTCGTCTACGAATCGACTGTCTACCCCGGCGCGACCGAGGAGGTCTGCATCCCGGTGCTGGAGCGCGAATCCGGCCTGAAGTGGAAGCAGGACTTCTTCGTCGGCTACAGCCCCGAACGCATCAACCCTGGCGACAAGGAACACACGCTGACGAAGATCCTCAAGATCGTCTCCGGCGACACGCCCGAGACGCTGGACATCGTCGCCCGGACCTACGAGAAGATCATCGTGCCGGGCGTACACCGCGCGTCCAGCATCAAGACGGCCGAGGCGGCCAAGGTGATCGAGAACACCCAGCGCGACCTCAACATCGCGCTGATGAACGAGCTGGCGATCATCTTCGAGCGCATCGGCCTGGACACCTCCGAGGTGCTGGAGGCGGCCGGCACGAAGTGGAACTTCCTGAAGTTCAAGCCGGGCCTGGTGGGCGGCCACTGCATCGGCGTGGACCCGTACTACCTGACCCACAAGGCCGACATGCTGGGTTACCACCCGCAGGTCATCCTGGCCGGGCGCCGCATCAACGACGGCATGGGCAAGTTCATCGCCGAGCAGACCATCAAGCAGATGATCGCCGCCGGCAGCCACGTCAAGGGCGCCAAGGTCAACGTGCTGGGCCTGACCTTCAAGGAGGACTGCGGCGACCTGCGCAACTCCAAGGTGATCGACATCATCCACGAGCTGCAGAGCTACGGCGTCGAGGTCTTCGTCACCGACCCGGCCGCCGAGGCCGAGGAAGCGATGCACGAGTACGGCGTGCGCCTGTGCCCCTTCGAGGACCTGCCGCGCGCCGACGCCATCGTCGCGGCGGTGGCGCACCGCGAATACAAGGCGCTGGGCGCCGCGGACCTGGCGGCCAGGCTGGTGGACGGCGGGGCCTTCATCGACGTGAAAGCCGCATTTAACGGCGACAATCTGCGCGCCGCCGGCCTGCGGGTCTGGCGGCTGTAAGACGACGGCGCCCGGTCCCGCCCTCTGCCGGGACACGCCGGGCCGCTGCGGACATTCATCGATTCCAGGGAAGTTTCATGACGATTCTCGTCACCGGCGGCGCCGGTTTCATCGGCAGCAATTTCGTGCTCGACTGGTTCAAGTCCTCGGACGAGCCGGTGGTCAACCTCGATGCGCTGACCTACGCGGGCAACCTCGAGAACCTCGCCCCGTTGAAGGACGACTCCCGTCATATCTTCGTCAAGGGCGACATCTGCGACCGCGCGCTGATCGACCAGTTGCTGGCGACGCATCGCCCGCGCGCGATCGTCCATTTCGCCGCCGAGAGCCACGTCGACCGCTCCATCCACGGCCCCGGCGCGTTCATGCGCACCAACGTCGAGGGCACGTTCTCGCTGCTCGAAGCCGCGCGCGCCTACTGGTCCGCGCTCCAGGGCGACGCCAAGGCCGGCTTCCGCTTCCACCACGTGTCGACCGACGAGGTCTACGGCTCGCTCAAGCCCGAGGATCCGCCCTTCGCCGAGACGAATCCCTACGAGCCCAACAGCCCCTACTCCGCCTCCAAGGCCGCCAGCGACCATCTGGTGCGCGCCTGGCACCACACCTACGGCCTGCCGGTGGTGACGACCAACTGCAGCAACAACTACGGCCCGCTGCATTTCCCCGAGAAGCTGATCCCGCTGATGATCGTCAACGCGCTGGCCGGCAAGCCGCTGCCCGTGTACGGCGACGGCCAGCAGATCCGCGACTGGCTGTACGTCACCGACCACTGCTCCGGCATCCGCGCGGTGCTGGCCGGCGGCGCGCTGGGCGAGACCTACAACATCGGCGGCTGGAACGAAAAGGCCAACATCGACATCGTGAAGACGGTGTGCGCGCTGCTCGACGAACTGCGCCCCGACCCGGCCGGCCCCTACAGCCGCCTGATCACCTACGTGACGGACCGCCCCGGCCACGACCGCCGCTACGCGATCGACGCGCGCAAGATCGAGCGCGAACTGGGCTGGCGTCCGGCCGAAACCTTCGAGACCGGCATCCGCAAGACGGTGGCGTGGTACCTGGAGAACGAGGCGTGGGTCGCGCGCGTGCAGTCCGGCGCCTACCGCGACTGGGTCTCCCAGCAATACGGCGACTGAGGTCCGCATGAAAGTCCTGCTGCTGGGCAAGAACGGCCAACTCGGGTGGGAACTGCAGCGCGCGCTGGCGCCGCTGGGCGAGCTGGTCGCGCTGGACCGCCAGGAGGGCGGCGACCTCGGCGACAGCGACCTGCTGCGCGCCACGGTGCGCCGCGTCGCGCCCGACGTCATCGTCAATGCCGCGGCCTACACCGCCGTCGACAAGGCGCAGGGCGAGCCCGAGCTCGCGCGCCAGATCAACGCCCTCGCCCCCGGCCTGCTGGCCGAGGAAGCCAAGTCGCTGGGCGCGCTGCTGGTCCACTACAGCACCGACTACGTCTTCGACGGCAGCGGCGAGCAGTGGCGCTTCGAGGACGCGCCGACGGCGCCCCTGAGCGTCTACGGCGCGACCAAGCTCGAAGGCGAGCAACTGATCGCCGCCGCCGGTTGCGACACGCTGGTCCTGCGCACCAGCTGGGTCTACGCCGCGCGCGGCGGCAACTTCGCCAAGACGATGCTGCGCCTGGCCGCCGAGCGTGACGAGTTGAAGGTGGTCGCCGACCAGATCGGCGCGCCCACCGGGGCCGACCTGCTGGCCGACGTCACCGCGCACCTGATCCGGTCCACGCGTGCCGACCGCGCGTTGTGCGGCACCTACCACGCGGTCGCCAGCGGCGAGACCAGTTGGCACCGTTACGCCCAGCACGTGCTGACGCGCGCACGGGCCAAGGGCGCCGCGCTGAAGGTCGCGCCGGAGAACGTCCAGGCCCTGCCCAGCAGCGCCTACCCGACGCCCGCGCCGCGGCCGCTGAACTCCCGCCTCGACAACCACAAGCTGCAGGACCGATTCGGCCTGGTGCTGCCGCACTGGCAGACCGGCGTGGACCGCCTGCTCGACGAAATCCTCTAAGGACCTCCGCATGGCCAACTCCATCGACCGCAAGGGCATCATCCTGGCAGGAGGCTCCGGCACCCGCCTGCATCCCGCCACGCTGGCGATCAGCAAGCAGTTGCTGCCTGTCTATGACAAGCCGATGGTCTATTACCCGCTCAGCACGCTGATGCTGGCGGGCATGCGCGACATCCTGCTGATCAGCACGCCGCAGGACCTGCCGCGGTTCGAGGCGCTGCTGGGTGACGGCTCGCGCTGGGGCATCAACCTCAGCTACTGCGTGCAGCCCAGCCCGGACGGCCTGGCCCAGGCCTTCATCCTGGGCCGGGACTTCATCGGCGGCGCGCCGAGCGCGCTGGTGCTGGGCGACAACATCTATTACGGCCATGACCTGGCCGGTCTGCTCGACAGCGCCGACGCGCAGGCCGACGGCGCGACCGTCTTCGCCTATCACGTGACCGATCCGGAGCGTTACGGCGTCGTCGAATTCGACAGCCGGCAACGCGCCATCAGCATCGAAGAAAAGCCCAAGGCGCCGAAGAGCAACTACGCCGTCACCGGCCTGTACTTCTACGATCGCCAGGTCTGCGACATCGCCGCCGACATCAAGCCCAGCCCGCGCGGCGAGCTCGAGATCACCGACGTCAACGCCCGTTACCTGCAACAGCAGCAGTTGAGCGTCGAGATCATGGGCCGCGGCTACGCCTGGCTGGATACCGGCACGCACGACAGCCTGCTCGAAGCCGGCCAGTTCATCGCGACACTGGAAAAGCGCCAGGGCCTGAAGGTCGCCTGCCCCGAGGAAATCGCCTTCCGCAAGGGCTGGATCGACGCCGAGCAGTTGGAGCGCCTGGCGCAGCCGATGCTCAAGAACGGCTACGGGCAGTACCTGAAGCAGTTGCTCAACGACAAGGCCTTCTGATGAACGTGATCCCCACCGCCCTCCCCGAGGTGCTGATCATCGAGCCCAAGGTGTTCGGCGACGCCCGCGGCTTCTTCATGGAGAGTTGGACGGAGCCCAAGTTCAACGCCGCTGTCGGTCACGACGTGCGCTTCGTGCAGGACAACCATTCGCGCTCCGGCCAGGGCGTGCTGCGCGGCCTGCATTTCCAGTTGCCGCCGCATGCGCAGGGCAAGCTGGTGCGCTGCACCAGCGGCGCGGTGTTCGACGTCACCGTCGACATGCGCAAGGCCAGCCCCAACTTCGGCAAGTGGGCCGGTGTCGAGCTCAGCGGCGAGAACCACCGCCAGCTGTGGATACCGCCGGGGTTCGCTCACGGCTTCCTGGTGCTGACGGAGACCGCCGACTTCCTCTACAAGACCACCGACACCTACGCGCCGCAGGCCGAGGGCTCGGTGCGCTGGAACGATCCCGCCATCGGCATCGTTTGGCCCACGCTGCCGATCGACTTCAAGCTGGCGGACAAGGACGCCAACGCGCCGCTGCTCGCGGCCGCGAAGTCCTTCGACTGAGGTCATGCCGGCGCCGCTGCTGCACCTGATCGCGGGCGCCCGGCCCAACTTCATGAAGCTCGCGCCGTTGGTGCGCGCGCTGCGCGCCGATGGCCGCCTGGCGTGGAAGTTGATCCACACCGGCCAGCACCATGACCAGGCGATGAGCGGCGTCTTCTTCGACGAGCTCGGCCTGCCGCCCCCGGACGTGTCGCTGGACTGCCATGGCGGCAGCCATGCGCAGCTCACGGCGCGGATCATGCAGGCCTATGAACCCTGCGTCATCGCCGACCGGCCCGCGGCCTGCGTCGTCGTCGGCGACGTGGACTCGACGCTGGCCTGCGCGCTGACGGCGCGCAAGCTCGGCGTGCGGGTCGCTCACGTCGAAGCCGGCTTGCGCAGCGGCGACATGACGATGCCGGAGGAAATCAACCGCCGCGCCACCGACGCGATCGCCGACTGGCTGTTCACCACCGAACCCAGCGCCGCCGCGCACCTGCGTCGCGAGGGCCATCCCGACACGCGCATCCACGACGTCGGCCACGTCATGGTCGACAACCTGCTGTATCAGCATCGCCGCCTGAACGAAGCGCCCGCGGGTGCCGCCGGCCTGGCGCGGTCGGTGCTGGACGAGGCAGGCCTGGGCGCGCTTGCCGACCGCCGCTATGGCGTCGTGACGCTGCACCGCCCGTCGAATGTCGACGATCCGCTCCAGCTGTCGGCGCTGATGGCGGCACTGGGCAGGTTGTCCGAGCGGCTGCCCTTGCTGTTCCCGGTTCATCCACGCACGCGCGCTCGGATGCAGGCCTTGTCGCTGCCGGTGGCGCCGGGCGTGCACCTGCTGCCCCCGCTGCCCTACCAGCCGTTCCTGGCGCTGTGGAGCCGAGCGGCCCTGGTGCTGACGGACAGCGGCGGCCTGCAGGAGGAAACGACCGCGCTGGGCGTGCCCTGCCTGACCGTGCGGGACAACACGGAGCGCCCGGTGACCGTCGATGCCGGCACCAACGAGCTGGCCGGCACCGATCCCGCCACCGTGCTGCAACACGCGCAACGCCGACTGGATGTGCTTGACGGGGCGATCGCCACCCCTGCGCCGGCACGCCGCCCCGCGCTGTGGGACGGCCACGCCGCGGAGCGGATCACGCGGATCCTGAGCCGCGACCTGCTCTGACCGCCTCGGGACGGGCGTCCCTTCAGGCCGTGTCCAGCGCCGCGAAGCCCTTCACCAGGTCATCCACCGCCTTCACCTGCTCCAGGAACGGCTTGAGCTGCGACAGCCGCAGCGCGCTGGGGCCGTCGCACAGCGCCTTGGCCGGATCCGGGTGCGACTCCAGGAACAGCCCCGCCAGACCGATCGCCATGCCGGCCCGCGCCAGCTCGGTGACCTGCCCGCGCCGGCCGCCGGACGCCGCCGCGCCGGACTCGCGCTGCTGCAACGCATGCGTGACGTCGAAGATCACCGGCTTGCCGCCGCTGACCTGCTTCATCACGCCGAAGCCCAGCATGTCCACGACCAGGTTGTCATAGCCGAACTGCGCGCCGCGATCGCAGAGCATCACGTTCGGATTGCCGCCTTCCTCGAACTTCTCGACGATGTTCTTGATCTGCGGCGGGCTGACGAATTGCGGCTTCTTGATGTTGATGACGCGCCCCGTCTTGGCCAGCGCGATCACCAGGTCGGTCTGCCGGGCCAGGAAGGCGGGCAGTTGCAGCACGTCGCAGACGGCGGCGACCTCGGCCGCCTGGGCGGGTTCGTGCACGTCGGTCAGCACCGGCACGCCGTGGGCCTTCTTGACCGCCTCGAAAATCTTCAGGCCGGCCTCCAGGCCGGGACCGCGATAGCTCTTGATCGACGAGCGGTTGGCCTTGTCGAAGGACGCCTTGAAGACGTAGGGGATGCCCAGTTCCTTCGTGACGCGGACGTACTCGCCGCAGACGTCCACCGCGAACTGCTCCGACTCCAGCACGTTGACACCGCCGAACAACACGAACGGCTTGGCGTTGTCGACTTCGATGGCGTTGATCTTGATCATTTGCTTCTCTCCGGGCGAAGCCGCGAGTATCCCATCGCCGGTCTTCGCCCCGGGGGCCGAGGCCCCCTTGCTCAGCCCATGCGCGTGGTGGTGCCGCGGCCGATCGCGTGATGCTCGATGCCCAGCGCCTTCATCAGCGTCGGCTCGTACAGGTTGCGGCCGTCGAAGACCACCGGCTGCTTGAGCTCGGCCTTGATGCGGTCGAAGTCCGGCGTGCGGAACTCCTTCCACTCGGTCACGATCACCAGCGCGTCGGCGTCGGGCAGCGCGTGCTCGGCACGCTCGCAGAAGCTCACGCCCGGGTTGGCCGACAGCACCTTCGAGGCCTCGCTCATCGCCACCGGGTCATAGGCGGCGATCGCCGCGCCGCGGCGGGTGAGCTCCTCGATGATGGTCAGCGACGGCGCCTCGCGCATGTCGTCGGTGTTGGGCTTGAACGCCAGCCCCCACACGGCGAAGCGCTTGCCCGCCAGATCCTCGCCGAAGCGCGCCACCACCTTGTCCACCAGCACCAGCTTCTGGCGGTCGTTGGCGTCCTCGACGGCGTTGAGCACCTTCAGGTCCTGGCCGTACTCGCGCCCGGTGCGCACCAGCGCCTTCACGTCCTTGGGGAAACACGAGCCGCCGTACCCGGCGCCCGCGTACAGGAACTGGTAGCCGATGCGCGGATCGGAGCCGATGCCGCGACGCACCAGCTCGATGTCGGCGCCGACCTTCTCGGCCAGCAGCGCCAGTTCGTTCATGAAGCTGATGCGCGTGGCCAGCATCGCGTTGGCGGCGTACTTGGTGAACTCGGCGCTCTTGACGTCCATCACCATCAGCCGGTCGTGGCTGCGCGTGAACGGGGCGTACAGCGCGCGCATCATCAGCGTCGCCTGCTCGTCGTCGGAGCCCACGACGATGCGATCGGGCTTCATGAAGTCGTCGACCGCCGCGCCTTCCTTCAGGAACTCGGGGTTGGAGACGACCGAGTAGGTGGCCGTCGCGCCGCGCTTGTCCAGCTCCTCGCGGATCGCCGCGTTGACCTTCTCGGCGGTGCCCACCGGCACGGTGCTCTTGTCGACGATGACCTTGTAGTCGGTCATGCGCTGCCCGATCGAGCGCGCCGCGGCCAGCACGTACTGCAGGTCGGCCGAGCCGTCCTCGCCCGGGGGCGTGCCCACGGCGATGAACAGGATGGTGCCGTGGTTGACCGCCGCGTCCACGTCGGTCGTGAACTGCAACCGGCCCGCGGCCACGTTGCGCGCGACGACCGAGTCCAGGCCCGGCTCGTGGATGGGGATGCCGCCCTCGTTGAGCACGCGGATCTTCTCGGGGTTCACGTCCAGGCAGACCACGTGGTTGCCCATCTCGGCCAGGCACGCGCCGGTGACCAGACCCACGTAGCCGGTGCCAATCGTCGTCACTTTCATCGGAACACTCCTCAAACAGATTCCAGGATTCGCAGGGATGCGGTCGACGCGACCTCGCTCGCCCCGACCGGGCGCGAGCGGCGCGGGACCTCAGGTCTTGTAGTACTCGCGGTACCAGGCCACGAAGCGCCGGATGCCCTCGGGCACCGGCATCGCCGGCCGGAAGCCGGTCCAGGCGGCCAGCTCCTCGACGTCCGCGTGCGTGGCCGGCACGTCGCCGTCCTGCAGCGGCAGGAACTCCTTGATCGCCTCGCGGCCCACCGCCTGCTCGATCGCGCCGACGAAGTCCATCAGCGGGATCGGATCGTGGTTGCCGATGTTGAAGACGCGGTACGGCACGTTCGAGCGCGCCGGGTCCGCCGCCACCGGGTCGTACGACGGGTCGGCCGTGGCGGTGCGGTCCAGCACCCGCACCACGCCCTCGGCGATGTCGTCGATGTAGGTGAAGTCGCGGATCATCCGGCCGTGGTTGAACACCTTGATCGGCTCGCCCGCCAGGATCGCCCTGGTGAACAGGAACAGCGCCATGTCCGGGCGGCCCCAGGGGCCGTAGACGGTGAAGAAGCGCAGCCCCGTCGTGGGCAGATTGAACAGATGGCTGTAGGTGTGCGCCATCAGCTCGTTGGCCTTCTTGGTCGCCGCGTACAGGCTGACCGGATGGTCCACGCCGTGATGCTCGCTGAACGGCATCTGCGTGTTGCCGCCGTAGACGCTGGAGCTCGACGCGTAGGCCAGGTGCTGCACGCCGTTGTGGCGGCAGCCTTCCAGGATGTTGGTGAAGCCGACGATGTTGGCGTCGATGTACGCGTGCGGGTTCACCAGCGAGTACCGCACCCCCGCCTGCGCGGCCAGGTGCACGACCCGGTCGAACTTGTGCCGCGCGAACAGGTCGGCGATGCCCTGGCGGTCCGCCACGTCCATCTTCACGAACTCGAAGCCGGGCCGGCCGCTCAACCGCGCCAGGCGGTCGTGCTTGAGCTTCGGGTCGTAATAGTCATTGAGGTTGTCCAGGCCGACCACCTGGTCCCCGCGCGCCAGCAGGATCTGGCTGACATGCATGCCGATGAAGCCGGCGGCGCCGGTAACGAGTACTTTCAAGCCAACTCCCGCGTTCAGGTCGAGCAACGACGTCGATTCTCGCCCAGCCGGAGCCGGGCGCCTCACCCATGGCCCCGCTCGTTCAGGGGCCTGCCTGCCTTCCGGCGCGCCAGTGTCGCCAGGCGGCGCGCAGCAGCCGGTGCTGCGACCCCACGGCCGCGACGGTCACCGCCGCGGCGGCGGCCCAGTAGGCGCGTGGATCCGGCACCGTGTTCACCATCCAGCCCAGGACGAAGAACAGCACGCCGACGGCCACGTCGCGCGCCGGCAGCATCACGCCCTGGGCGCGGTACTGGTCGATGCCGCGGATCGCCGCCAGCACCGCGGCGGCCGAGATCGTCGCCGCGACGGTCCCCCAGACGCCATGGACGGGCACCAGCAGCCAGCTCATGACCGCCGCCAGCAACGCCGCCAGCAGGCTGGTGCCGAAGATCGCCGAGGTGCGCCGCTGCAGCTGGTAGAGCACGTCGTACAGCCCCGCGACGCAAAGCAGGAAGGCCGACAGCAGCAGCGGCGGCACGTACACGCGGGCGTGGGCATAACCGGCGTCGATCATCAGCGCGAAGAACGGCCGCAGGAACACCGCGATCAGCCCCAGCGCCACCAACCCGAGCCGGACATAGGCGCCCAGCGCCTGGCGGTAGAAGGCGACGCGGTCGCTGTCCCGGGCATGACGCAGCACCGCGTCCTGCCAGGCCATGTAGAAGGTGATGTTGAGCATGTAGACGACGGCGGGCAGCTTGTCCGATACCGCGAAGTCGGCCACCTCCTGCAAGCCATGCGAATGGCCCAGGGTGTAGCGCCCGATCATGCGGATCACCCACCAGCTGATCGCGGCCGGCACCAGCGGCAGCGCGTAGGCCAGCATCGGCCGCAGGATCGCGAGCGAGAACAGCCGCGGCTTCACGAAACGCGCGCCGGTGTCCTTGCACATCAGGTAGGCCAGCATCGCCGCCGCGCCCAGCGCCATCGCGCCGACGTAGCCGGCCGCCTCCAGCTTCCAGACGCCCAGCAGCAACAGGCTGGACACGGCCATCGTGGCCGCGTTCACCATCGCCGAGCCGGCATAGGCCGAGCGGTCGCCGACCACGCGCGTGGTCTGCTGGAAGAACTCGGCCGGGATGCGCAGCAGCGTCCACGCGAGCAGCAGCCACGGGTGCGGCAACGGGATGCCGAACAGCGCCAGCAGCCCCCACACCAGCGCCGCGCCGGCCAGCGCATTGATCGTGACCAGCCCCAGCACCGAGGTGATCATCGCGGCGCGCCGCTCCGGATCGGTCTCGTCGAACAGCGCGCGATAGACGGCATCGAACAGCCGCAGCGTGACGAGGGTCCCGAACAGCGTCGACCCGGTCAGCACCAGGTCGACATACCCGTAGGCCTGCTTGCTCAGCACCGCCGTGTAGAACGGCAGCATCAGGAAGCCGGCGAAGCGGCTGAACAGCATGCCGACGGCGTACAGGCCCACGCCGCGCAGCAAGGCGGCCTTGCGGCCGACGTCGACGCCGGAACTCACCGCGTCGCTCAGGCGCCACCCGCGCGCCAGCGGCGCGCCATGCGCCACCAGCCGCGCGGCCACCAGCCCAGGCCGATGAAGCGGCGCAGGTCGGCCAGGTCGGGCCGGAAGCCGTAGTAGTCCGAGAACACCTGCTCCAGCAGCAGCCGCTGCAGCGTGTGGCGCTGGTCGCCGCCGTGCTTGGCGTACATCAGCTCGCAGGCCTGCATCACCTTGCGCTTGGACTTGCTGGAGATGCGGTCCGGGCGCGGCGTCACGTCGAACACGTAGCTCGGCAGGTCCAGCAGGCGCGCCGGCCCATGCATCTTCAGGAAGCGATAGAAGAACTCCAGGTCCTGCCACGCCGGCATGGCCTCGTCGAACAGCCCCGCCGACAGGAAACGATCACGCGGCGCGAAGAGCTGATTGCCGACCTGGTTGGCGTTCAGCATCATCTCCGCGGTCGCGCGGCCGATCTTGTGGGTGTAGGCGACCGGTCCGCCGCTGCGCAGCTCGTCCTGGACATACAGCGCGGAGGGGTCGTCGCCCGCGCCGGTGAGCAGTTGCCAATAGCTCACCAGCGACGCGAGGTGATGCGGCTTGAACTCGTCGTCGTCGTCCAGGCCGGTGAGGAAGAAACCCGTGGCGGCGCGGATGCCGACATTGCGCGCCGCGCAGGCGCCGCGCCCCTCCTCGTGCCGGTGCACGACCAGGCGCGGGTCCAGGCGCGCCTGCTCGGCCAGCCACGCGGGCGTGCCGTCGGTGGAGCCGTCGTCGACGACGATCAATTCGATCTCGCGGTAGGTCTGGCCCAGCACCGAGCGGACCGCCGCCTGCATCGATCCGAGCCGGTTGCGCGTCGGCATGTAGATCGAGACCTTGGGCAGGCCGGCGTCGCCCGTGGCGGGCGAGGAGGTATCGAAGGTCGGATCGCTCATCTTGAATCTCTCAACTCGAAGTCCGGACGTCATGGCCGGCTCGTGGGGAAGTCGGCGCGCGGCCGTCCAGCAGCGCCTTCGCGGCGGGCAGCCAGCGCTCCAGCGCCAGCAGCAGGGCCAGCGTCGCCAGCGCCGCGATCAGCCACAGCACATCCGCGCGGGTCACGCCCGCGCGACGCAGCGCCTCGATCACCAGCGGATGCAGCAGGTACAGGCCCAGCGCGAAGCGCCGGCCCCAGTCGGCCAGCCGCTCCATGGCGGGGATGGCCGGCATCGCCAGTCCCGCCGCCAGCGCGGCGACGCCGCACACGATCGCGCCGATCTGCAACTGCAGCTCCGCCGGCTCGCCGCCGCGCCAGGCAACCAGCGCGCCTTGCACCACCGTGAGCACCACCCCGATCACCAGCAAGACGAGCCAGCGCCCGCGCAGCACCTCGGCCGGCACGCCGGCGAGCTTGACGCCCAGCCACACCAGGCACAAGCCCGCGGCGAAGCGTGACGCGAACATGGTGCCCCAGTCGATCCGCTTCATCGCGAACAGCGTATCCAGCGCGCTGCACAGCAGCAACGCCACGATCAACACCGGCCAGGCGCGACGCGACGCCAGCCACTGCGGCCGGGCCGCCGCCAGCAGCAGCCCGGCCAGCGCGGCATGCAGAAACCACAGGTGGCCCCAGACGCCCCGCACGACGGTCTCCGGCGACACGAGGCGCAGCAGCCCCTGTCGCGGACCTTGTTGCGCCACCACCAGCACGCCGTAGATCAGCGTGCAGACCAGCAGGATTTGCACCACCCGGCCCGCCGTCGCCAACGCGGGCGCGACGATCCCCGGCCGCTGCCCGATGAAGAATCCCATGACCAGGAAGAAGAACGGCACGACCCAGCGGCCGCAGGCCCGGCTGATCTCCATCAGCGCGACCGGCCATTCCGGGAACAGCCCGACGTGCAGCCCCACCACCAGCACCGCGCCCAGGATGCGCAACGCGTCGATGCCGGGCAGACGTCCGTTCGATGGCGTGTCCGCGCTCATGCCTTCCCCTTCACCGTGTTGAGCAGGACCCGAGGCGACTGCTGGAACGCCAGCGCCAGCACCGTCAGGTAGGTCGCCGCGCCGGCCGCCACCAGCAGCCCGAAGCCGAGCTTGGGCGGAATGCCCTGCGCGCGCAGGCCCCAGTCGACGGCCAGGATCATCGCGCCCATCGCCAGCGACGAGCACACCGGCGCCCGCATCTCCCGCCACAGCGGCGCGAGGCCGGCCCGCAGCCACTTGCCCATGCAGACCACCGTGACGACGAAGTTCACCAGGTTGGCGACGAAGTACCCGATCGCCACGCCGACGACGCTGAACTGCGCCCCGGCGAAGAAGCCCAGCAGCACCGTCGCGGTGTTGAAGATGCCCAGCAGGAACAGCTCGCGCGTGCGGCCCTGGGAGGTCAGCGTGCTGCCGATCGTGCTCATCAGCGACTGCATGATGCCCACCGGCGCCAGCCACGCCAGCAGCGCGGCCACGATGTGCCACTTCGGCCCCAGCACGACCTCGGTGAACGGCACCCGCAGCGCCCACAGGCCGACCATGATGGGCATGCTCAGCAGCGCGATGCCGCCCAGCACGCGGAAGTAGACCTGCCGCACCGCCGCCAGGTCGTCCTGGATGCCGCTCAGGCGCGGCAGCAGCGCCCGGCCGATGACCCAGCTCATGTGCTGCACCGGGAACAGCATCAGCTTGTAGGCCATGCCGTACTGGCCCAGCGGCCCGGCGCCCAGCATGCGGCCGATGATCATGCTGTCGGCGTTGCGGGCGAAGTAGTTGATGAAGTTGAACGCGGTGAGGTTGCCGCTGAAGCCCCACAAGGAGCGGAACTCCCCGCGGTTCCATTGCCGGCCCGGCTTGAATCCCGACTTGAACCACAGCCAGGTCGATCCCACGCTGATCGCGAAGAGCGTCGGCACGACGAAGCTGTACACGCCCAGCCCGGCCATCGCCGAGCCCACCGACAGCAGCAGGCCGCCGACCTGCGTCGTGACGTCCAGGATCGCCAGCTCGCGAAAGCGCGAGGCGCGCTCCATCGTCGCCTGATGCACCGCCGTCAGGCTGCTCACCGGGAAGCCGACCGACAGCAACAGCAGCACCGGCGCCAGCTCCGGCTCGCGGAAGAACACCGACAGCGGATACGCGCTGACCGCCAGGATCACCCCGAGCGTCAGCCCCAGGCCGAAGTTGAGCCAGAACACCGTGTCGGACAGCGACTGCGTCAGCTCCTTGCGCTGGATGATCGCGGCGCCGGTGCCCAGATCGCGCAGCAGGCCAGCGAAGGTCACCACCACCCCGGCCAGCGCGATCACGCCGTAGGCGCTCGGCGGCAGCAGCCGCGACAGCACCACCACGCTGACCAACTGGCCCAGCACCTTGCTGGCCTGAGCGACGCTCAGCCAGCGGACGCTGTGCATCATGCCGCTCAAACGGCACCTCCTTCGGCTCGCATGGTGTAGAAGTGCTCTAGCCTGCTGTTGCATGACGCCAGTGGAAAGCGCTCCTCAACGAAGGCGCGCGCGGCGCGTCCCATGCGCGAGGTGCGCGTTGGGTCGCCCAGCAGCTCGCAGAGCTGCGAGGCCAAGGTTGCGCGGTCGCCCTCGTCAAAGGCAAAGCCGGTCTCGCCGTGCACCAGCCCCTCGTCCCTGCCGCCGACGGCGGACGTCAGCACGGGCACGCCGCAGGCCTGCGCCTCCAGCAAGACGAGACCAAACCCTTCGGCATCGCCGCTACGAGCAACAACACTCGGCAGACAGAAGGCGTAGGCCTGCCCCATCAGGTCGCGCACGACTGCGCTGGGCTGCGCGCCGAGAAAGTCGACCGGCACGGCGAGCTCATGGGCCCGGGCCTCATGCTGCGCGCGCAGCGGCCCGTCACCGACAACCTTCACCCGCGCCTGCGGAAACCGCGCATGAACTTCGGCCATGGCATCGATCAGCACGTCCAACCCCTTCTTCTCGACCAGCCTCCCCACGAAGAGCACATGCTGCGGGCGTTCGCCGGCTGGGGTGGCGGCCACCTGGAACGCGTCCGTATCGACGCCAATGTGAAGCGTCGTTATCTTGTCCTCGGGCAGTCGATAGACGTCGATCGCACGACGCCGCACGGCCTCGGACACGGCGATGAACGACACCTGCGAATCGGTCGCCATGGCACGCAGGCGCGTCGGATAGTCCCGCATCGCCTCGCCGCCCAGCCCGTCTTCCCACCACTGCGGATGAGTCTGGATGTCGTACCCGTGCAAAGTGACCACCACCGGCAGACGGAGCGGCGCAAGCCATTGCCACGCCGCCACTGCATCAGTCCCGAAATGGACGTGAGCCAACTCCGGCCGTGTTCCGCCCTCCTCCGGCGCCATCAGCGCGCGCAGCGCCGCCGGCAGCGGCCAGCCCAGCCGGCGGTACAGCCGCCAGCGCCAGCGGTCGGCGGTGCCGGTCGGCGTCAGGTCCAGCAGCCGATGCCGCAGCCCGTCCAGCGGCAGGCCCTTCGGGCTCAGCCGCTGCCCCACCAGCGTGGCCTGCCAGTCCTTCAGTTGCAGCGCCTGCTGCTTCACGAAGGTCTCGGACAGGGGCAGCAATTCGTCGCGGATCACGAGGACACGTCTCAAGAGTCTTTCCCTTTGCTCGATGCTTGGTCGCGCGCGCGCCGCGCCGGCCCGGTCCTGGACCGGGTCGGCGCGCGTGGCGGTGTCGATGGTGTTCAGGCGGGGTCTCCCAGCGAGGCGGACGCCGCGGAGGTCGTCGCCGATGGGGTCGCTGTGGTCGCCGCGGCCGTTCCGGCCGGTGGGGTCGACGCACCGGCCGACGCGGCTTGCGGCGCCGACGCCGACATGCCGCCCTGCGTCGACGTCGCCGCGGTCGTCAGGACCGCCTCGACCGCGCGCGCGAAGCCCTGGAAGGAGAACCGCTCCCCGGCCGACCGGGCGCCATGCCGGCCCAGGTCCAGGCCCGCCTGCGGCGCGGCCAGCAGGTCGGCGCACTGCCGCGCGAAGCTGTCCTCGTCGGCCGCCTCGAAGAGCCCTTCCAGGCCCTCGAAACCCTTGGCCGCATGCGGCGTGACGACGCAGCAGCGGCCGTAGACCAGCGCCTCGATCACCTTGATGTTGGTGCCGCCGCCCTGGAAGATCGGCGCGACCGCGAAGAGCGCGCGCTCGTAGTACGGCGGCAGTTCCGGCACGCGGCCGTGCAGCACCACGCCGGGCACCGCGGCCCAACGCGCCGCCACGTCCGCGTCCACCAGCTTGCCGACCAGGTCCAGTTGCGCACGCGGGAAACGCTCGCGCAGCCGCGGCCAGACGCGCGTCACGAACCAGTCGAAGCCGAGCAGGTTGGGCCGGTAGTCGAAGGCCGCCACGCCGATCACGTGCAGCTTGCCGTCGTCTCCGGCCACATGGCGCAGCGGCTCGGCCGGCGCCGGATAGTTGGCGAAGGGGATGTTGGGCAACTCGCGCAGGTCGGGCCGCGCCAGCCGCCGCGCGTCGCGCGCCTTCGCGACCCAGCCGCCGGCCATGCGGCGCAGCAGCGCGCGCTGCGCCTGCTCGTAGCTGGCGGCGATCCGGCGGTAGTAGGCCTGGAGCCAGCCGGGGCCGGCCTCGTCGGCGCGGCTCTGCCAGACCTCGGATTCGAGGTCGTCCACGTCCAGCCAGGTCGGCAGCCGCGCGGGCACGTCGGCCTGCACCAGCGGCCACAGGTAGCGGCCGACGGCGAAGTCATAACGTCCCTGGTCGATCACCGCGCCGAGCCGCGCCGCCATGCGCCGGCTGCGGAACAGCGTCGTGCGGCTGCCCAGCAGCCAGCGCGTCAGGCGCAGCACGTTGACGGCGATCGGCCCGTAGCCGAAGTCCAGCCGGCGCAGCGTGAAGGTGCCCGGATGCGGCTCGACGATCTCCTTCAGCCCGAAGTCGCGGCGCAGCACCGCCAGCGCCTCGTCGGTCGGCCGCCGCGCGCTGACCAGCACCGTGTCGACCTCGCCCAGCCGGCGCAGCGCCTGGTACAGCAGGAAGCTGCGCTGCGCGCCGCCGGAGTCGGCCGGGAACGGCGCGACCGGCGTGACGAAGAGGATGCGTGGCGTGCCCGTCATGACATGCGGCCCGGTCATTCGAAGCGGCTCTTCAGCCCGATCAGATAGCGCTCCGCCTGGCTGCGGTAGGAGCCCATGCCCAGGTAATAGCCGAGGTCCGCCAGTTGCGTCACCCAACCGATGTCGCCGCGTCGGCGCATCGCGCGGTAGCGCAGGAATCGCCCCAGGCCGCGCCGGTAGCAGCGCCAGCGCGACAGGCTGAAGTCGGGCGGCACCGAGCCGTCGACGATCAGGTAGTTGTCCGCCGGCGAATGGGCCTTCAGATGGGCCGTCGTGGCGCCGGCCAGGAAGTAGTACTCGTAGATGTAGGCCGCGCTCTGGCGCGCCGGCGGGATGATGTGGTGCACCGCGGAGCCGGGCACCCACCAGCCGGTCGCGCCGGCCTTCATCATCCGGTAGATGGCGTCGACCTCCTCGCCCAGCCGCTTGTGCGTCGGGGAGACGCCCAGCGCCGGGTCGTACATCGCCTGGCGCTGCTCGGCGGCGCGGACCGCGTAGTTGGCGCCATACGGCACGCGGTTGCCCTTGAAGCCGAGCGGCACTTCCCCGTCGCCCAGGTCGCGGTAGGCCATCGGGCTGGCGATCGGCACGGCCAGGTGATGCTCGACGAACCACGCCGGCGCGCCGCCGCCCTCCAGCCGCGGCAACACCCGGCCGCCGAAGACCGCCGCCTCCGGATGGCGCCGGAACGCCTCCGCGTAGGACGCCAGCCAGCGCGGGTCGATCACCACGTCATCGTCGGTCCAGCACAGGTAACGGCCGCGCGCCGCGCGCACGCCGCGGTTGCGCGCGTTGGACAGGCCCGGCGTGTCCTCGCGGCAATAGCGCACCGGCAGCCGTCCCGCGAAGGACCGGATGACGTCCGCCGTGTCGTCGGTGCTGCCGTTGTCGACGACCAGCAGCTCCCACGCCAGGCCGGCGGGCACATCCATCGCGGCCGCCGACTCGAGCACCGAGGCCAGTTGCCGCGCACGGTTGCGGGTGCAGATGACGACGCTGACGTCGAGGTCGGTCGGCGTCATGTCGAGGCCGTTCGGTACAGGGCTCGGGGTCATCGCTGGGCTGGATTCGTTCACGATCGTTCTCTCGTTCATTCGCGCGGCGCTCAGGACCGCACCGCGTGCTTGAGCCGCGACAGCGCGACGTAACACGCGCGCGGCACCAGGCTGAGCACGCTCAGCCGCAGCTTCTCGCGCCGGAAGGTCTCCGTCCGCGTCTCGCGCAGCAACTGCCGCCCCACCGCCGCGTCACCCCAGCGGATCTGGTGATGCGCGTGCAGCAGGCGGAAGAAGTTCTTGAACTCCTCGGCCTCGCGGCGCTCGTCGGCACGCCCCGGATGCTGCGCCAGCCAGCGGTCGATCGTGTCGAAGAACACGTACCGCGCCGGCGGCGCATGGGTGTTGAGCGCGCGGTTGGTCGCGTCGTTGAAGTACATCCCGCCGGGCCGCGCATCGAAGACGATGGGGCCCTGGAACAGCAGCCGCAGCCAGGTGTCGATGTCCTCGCCCAGCCGCACGCCCTCGGGGAAGCCGCCCGCCGCCAGCAGCGCGTCGCGCCGCACCGCGACGGACGACGAGAACACCGGCGAGCCGTGCTTGCCGATGCGGAAATACGCCAGCGGATCCAGCAGCTGCGACGGCGCGCGCGCCGGATCCACGCCCAGCGAGCGCGCGCCGCTGGGCGCCACGATCTCGTAATTCATCGCCACCGCGACCGCGCCCGGATGGCGCTCGGCCAGCGCCGCGACGTTCTGCAGGAAGTCGGGCTCCCACGCGTCGTCCGCGTCGAGGAAGGCGATCAGCGGCGCGCGCGACAGCGCCACGCCGCGATTGCGCGCCACCGACACGCCGCCGTTGGGCTGGCGCTCCAGCCGTACCCGCGGATCGGCATACGCCTGCACCACCGCCGCGCCACCGTCCCTGGAGCCGTCGTCCACGACGATCAGCTCGAAGTCCCGATGGCCTTGCGCCAGCACCGAATCGATGGCGCGGGCGATGTGCCGCTCCTTGTCGTAGAGCGGAATCACCACGCTGATCAAGCTGCCCACGTCAGGCCCTCCACTTCCCTGCGGTTCCGGTCGGAGGACGTGTCTGCCGGTCGTCCTGTCCTGCTGTGCTCGCTGCCTGCGCGGGCCGTCTGCGCGGCCATGAGCGCCCTTGCCATCACGGCGCCGCCGCCGGGCGGTGACGCGCCAGCCGCGCCCGCCACAGCAGGCCGACCGCGAACGGGATCCCGTCCACCAGGTACCGCCGCGCCAGCCGGCCCGGCTCCTGCACCAGGCGGTGCACCCACTCCAGTCCCGAGCGCTGCATCCAGCCCGGCGCCCGCTTCACGTCGCCGGCGACGAAGCTGAAGCTCACGCCCACGCCCAGGTACCAGGCGCGCGGCGCCAGCGGCCGCAGCCGGGCGATGAGCTTCTCCTGCTTGGGCGAGCCCAGGCCGATGAACACGATGTGCGGCCGCCAGTCCACGAGCAGGCGCTCGATGCGCGCCATCTCCGCCGGCTGCTGCTCGAAGCCCAGCGGCGGGCACAGGCAACGTACCGCGCCGCCGCCGTGCTGGCCGTCCTCGCCGGGCGTCAGCTTGGCGGCGGCGGCTTCGGCCGCGCCCTCGTTGCCGCCGATCAACACGATGCGCAGGTCCGCCGCATGCGCCTGACGCGTCAGTTGCACGAACAGGTCGGCCCCGGTCAGCCGCGCCGGCAGCGGCGTGCCCTGCAACTGGCTGGCCCAGACGATGGGGCGGCCGTCGGCGGTGAAGACGGTGGCCGTGTCCACCAGCGCGCGGAACGCGGCGTCCACGCGCCAGCGGCGCAGGATGTCGATGTTGGGCGTCACCACCCAGCCGCCGCGGCCGGCACGGGCCTCGGTCACGATGTGATCGGTCAGCTGCGGCACCGTGGCGGCGACGAAGGGCAGCCCGTCGACGCGGACCGTCGGCAGCGCGGCCGGCGCCGAGGGCGGCGGGGTCGCGGCGCCGCGCGCGGCATCGAGGGAGGGCATGTCGGTCATCGCGTTCGAATCCTTCTCAGATGTCTCGTTTCGTGCGGACCCAGTCCACCTGCCGCTTGAACACGAAGCGCAGGTACAGCGGGATCTTCGTCAGCAGCAGGAAGGGCGCGCCGCACAGCTCGCCCAGGCCGATCAGGTCGCCGGCCCAGCGCCAGCGGGCGACCAGGATGGCCGCGGCGATCATCAGCACCGCCAGCAGCGCCACCACGAAGGGCGCGGCCCAGCCCAGCGCGATCGCCAGCACCGCCGTCACCAGCGTCCAGCCGACCAGCCCCATCGCCAGCAGCGCCAGCGGCGGCACCAGCATGTCCAGCACCTGCAGCAACTGCGCGCCGCGACCGGGGCGCAGCGATCGCCACAGCAGCCGCGGGCCTTCACCGAAGAGCATCGCCAGGTGGCCGTGCTCCCAGCGCGTGCGCTGGCTGGCCTCGCCTTCCTTGCTGTTGGCGAAGACGCTGGTCACCCGCGCGTCCTCGCACAGCAGCGGCGGCGCGCCCAATTGCGCGAGGCGCACGCCCAGCTGCATGTCCTCCGCCAGATGCCCGCTGGCCAGCGGCGCCTGCACCGCGACGTCCCATGGGAAGGCCATGCCGGTGCCGTAGAGGCCGCAGGGCAGGCCCAGTTGGTGCATGCCGCGCGGCCGCACCAGGTTCTTGACGCGCATCGCGAATTCCGCGATCCGCGCCTTCAGGCTGCCGTTGGCCGCCTCCATCAGGTAGGTCGCCTGCACCGGCCGGCCGGTGCCGTGCGCCACCGCGGCGATGCGCGGCAGCAGCTTGGGGCCGAGCATGCAGTCCGCGTCCAGCACCACGACGACATCGGGCGCGCGGCCCTCCTTCAGCGCCAGTTGCTCGAGCGCGCGCACGCCGTGATCCAACGCGTAGCCCTTGCCGCGCTCGGTCGCGTGGACGCGCTCGACGACGGTGACGTCGAACTCGCGCGCCTGCGCCGCCGTGTCATCGGTGCAGTTGTCCGCCACCACCAGCACCCGATCCTGCGGGCCGAGCTGCGCCAGCGCCTGCATCAGCGTCGGCCGCAGCCCGCGGCCCTCGTTGTGCGCCGGCATGATCACGGCGATCCGGCCCGGGCGCTGCATCTCCGGCAGCGTGCGGTCGGGCAGCAGCGACAGCAGCACCTGCGCCAGCAACAGCAGCGCCGGCACCATCAGCGCCAGGCTGACCAGCAGCAGCAGCGTCCACGCCAGTCCGAGCATCAGTTCAGGCATGCGCGCCCTCCCCGGCCTTCTTGCCCGCCGCCTTGCCGGCGGCATGGGGCGCCGCCTCGGGCTCGGACGTCGCCGCGTACTCGCGGAACAGCGCCGCCAGCTTGGCCGCCTCGCGGTCGACGTCGTGCCGCAGCAGCGCCGCGGCGCGGGCCTGCCGGCCGACGCCCGCCAGCGTCTCGTCGTCCAGCCGCAGGCAAGCGAGCATCGCCTCGGCCAGCGCGTCGGGATCGCCTGCGGGCAGCAGCCAGCCGTTCTCGCCGTCGCGGATGAGCTCCGGAATACCGGCGATGCAGGTGCTGACGCAAGGCCGGCCCAGCGCCATCGCTTCCATGATCACGACCGGCAGCCCCTCGGCGAAGCTGGCCAGCACCAGCGCCCGCGACGCCAGCAGCTCCTGCCGCACCGTGTCGCTGGAGATCCAGCCGGTGATGCGCACGTTGCGCTGCAGGCCGTGGTGGGCGATGCGCTGCTCGATCGTCGCGCGCAGCTCGCCATCGCCGGCCAGCACCAGCTCGAAGTCCGGCATCTGCCGGGCGACCTGGGCGGCGGCCTCGATCAGCAGCAGGTGCCCCTTCTGCTCGGACATGCGGCCGATGCAGATCAGCCGCCGGCCGCGCGGCGGCGGCGCGTCGACGCGGTGGAAGTCCGGATCCACGCCGCAATGGACGATGCGGATCTTGGGCCACTCGGTGTACGCGACCCAGCGCGACAGCTGGCTGCGGCAGAACGAGGTGATCGCCGCGACGAAGCGCGCGCGCCGGATCTTCTCGCCCAGGTGCAGGAAGTCGGGCCGGTCGAACTCCTCGGGGCCGTGGACCGTCATGCTGTAGCCGGGACCGCCCAGCGCCTCGATCAGCAGGCCGACCTCGGCCGGGTTGGTCCCGAAATGGACGTGCAGATGCCGGACGCCCGCGGCGCGCAGCACCGGCACCGCGGCGCAGGCCTCCATCAGGTAGACCAGGTGGAAGGGCCAGGGCTTGTCGGCCCGCCGACTCATGCGCAGCGCCAGCTTCAGTGCCGACCAGAACCGGCCCGGCGCGCGCAGCGCCTGCGTCAGCGTCGCCTTCAGCAGCGCGCCGACGCCGTCGCGCAGCAGGTAGTGCGTGCGGGCCTTCTCGGCCTGGTCGACCGGATCGGGCGCGTCGTCGTCCCAGCCGCGGATGGCCATGCGGAACACCTCGATGCCATGCTGCTCCACCGCCAGGATCTCGCGGCGGATGAAGGTGTGGCTGACCTTGGGGTAGTGATTGACCAGATAACCGATGCGCAGGCGGCCCGCCTGCGGCACGGCCGGCGAGGCGGACGGGGCGGCGGCCCGCGGCGGGGTCGGGACGGCGTGGCTCATTCGGCGAGCGCCAGCAGTTCGCCGCCGGCCCAGGCCTCGCCGTCGGCGGTGGCGCGCACCACCAGCCGCGCGCCGGCGTAGCGCTCCGGCCAGCGGAAGGTGACGCTCTTGCCATCGACCAGCTCGCCGGTGTCGACGGCGGCGGATCCTCCACCGGACCGGAGCTGCAGCCGCAGCGTGGCGTTGCCGGCACGGGCGGTCAGGCGGCAGTTCTGGCCCGGCTTGGGCTTGGCCCAGTAGACGCCGGTGATGGCGCGGTCCGCGCTGCCGCTGACGGCATCGCCGGCGCGCGCGTCGCTCAGCACCACGGCCTGCTTCCAGGTGTCGTAGCGGGCGCGCGCGTCGCCGCGCTCGCTCTTCCACTGGCCGCGCATCGAGAGCACGTTCATCGGCGCCGCCAGGTCGACGGGCCGGCCGTGGCCGTCCACCCACGAGGCCACCGACGTCACCTGCCGCAGGCCGGCGCGGATGCGGTCCAGGTCGCTGGCGACCTGGTTGTTCCAGCCGCCCATCGGATGCAGGCGCACCGGCGTGCCGATCTCGGCGTAGATCACGAACGGCGTGCCGGTGTTGCGGTCCACGACATAGGCGCCGTAGGTCTTCAGCGTCTCGGCCACCTTGCGCAGCTTCAGGTCGCTGAGCTGGCGGACGTCGAATTGCGGCGGCAGCATCAGCAGCGCGCCTTCGGGAATGGTGCCCTTGTTGCGCTCGGGCGAGTTGTCCGCCGAGGTCGCCGGGAAGACGTAGTTGGGCCGCGCCTGCAGCGCCGAGAACGTCAGCGACATCGCCAGCGCGTGCCGGAACATCGTGTCGCCGTCGTCGTATTCGTGGCGGCGGATCACGCCGCCCATGGTCGGCACGCCGGCCGCGCGCGCGCCCTGGAAGTAGTGCGCGGGGTCGCCCCAGCCGCGGCCGTCCAGGCGCGACCAGGCGTACTGCTGCGCGCGCCAGTCGTCGTCGCCGATGCGCTTGAGCATGAAGAACGAATGGATGATGCCGGTCTGCGTGTCCACCACGTCGAGGTGGCCGTCGGAGCCCTTGGACGGCATCGCCGCCTGGGGCCAGCGCGGGATGACGATCTCGCTCTGGTGCGCCTCGGCGTCGGGGTCCCAGACGCCCGGCTGGCCGGGCAGGCCGCGCACGCGCTGCGGCTTGTCGTCGGGGCCGCAGACGAAGACGCCGGTGGACCAGGTGCCGTTCTCGATGGTCGGGTAGTAGTCGTCCTTGGGGACCTTGGCCTCGCCCAGCACGGGATCGACCGGGCGCGAGTTCCACGGCGACCGCGCCGAGAACGGCCGCTCCGGCGTGCCGAAGCGCAGCCGGCGCTGCTGCGCGTCGGCGCCCGACGCGGCGCGCTCGCCGGCCTCGTCCAGCGCCGCGGCGACGGGCATCAGCCACGGCGTCGCGCTGCCGGCCGCCAGGCCCAGCCCCGCGCCGCACCAGCGGCGTCGATTCCAAAAGCTCGTCACGTCGGCGTTCCTTCCAGGGTCTTGTCGTCCGCCGGTCCGCCCGAAGACGTTTCCTCGGACCGGGGCGCCCCAAGGGGCAAGATGCGTGCCGGGTTGCCCACGGCGGTCGCGCCCGGCGGCACGTCGCGCAGCACCACCGCCATCGCGCCGACCTTGCAGCCGGCGCCCAGCCGCACGCCGCCCAGCACCTGCGCGTAGGCGCCCAGTTCGACGCCGTCCTCCAGCACCGGGCACGGGCCGTCGTCGACCCGGTTGCCCAGCGTCACGCCCTGGCGCAGGGTGCAGTTCGCGCCGATGACGGTGGCGGGATTGATGAAGATGCCACCGAAATGCCAGATCCGCAGTCCCGCGCCCACGCGACACTCCTTGGGCAGGCTGATGCCGGTGAGCGTCTCCACCCACCGGAACAGCAGCCAGTAGAGCGAGGTCCGCCAGCGCCGCCCGAAACCGGCCGGCCGCGCGTCCACCGCCCGCCCGAAGCGGTAGACGCGGATCGCCCACAGCGCCTGCGACCGGCGCAACGCCCGACGCCCACCGTTGCGGGCGAGGTCGGCGGCCCAGTCCGCGTGCGGATCCTCCCGACGCGCATCAGGCGCGTCACCGGCGACGGCCAGGCCGTCCACGGGGCTGCGGGCGTGGCCGTCCGTCATTTCATCAGCACCTTTCCGGAGGTCTGCGTCAGCGGCTGGTTGGAGATCAAGGTCCCGCCCACCGTCGACTGCGTGCCGGCCGCGCCGCTGTAGGCGTAGAGCGCGGTGCGCAGCGCTGCGCCATCGGGCCAGGCGAAGTCCACGCTGGCGCCGTCGGCCAGTTCGCCGCTGTCGAAGAGGCGCGCCCCGGCGCTGCTGTACAGCTGCAACTTCAGCCGCCCGCCGCCGGTGGCACGCGCGGTCAGCCGGTAGGACACCCCGGCCACCGGCTTGGCCCACGCCACCGAGCTGATCACCCGGCTGCTGTAGTTGACCTGCACCACGTCGGCCGAGGCCGCCGGGAACACCACCGCCTGCTTCCAGGTGTCGAAGACGCCGATCGGCGAGCCGCGCTGCGGCGACCACTGGCCGCGCATCGACAGCAGGTTCAGGCGCTGCTCCGGGATCACCGGCTGGCCGTTGCCGTCCTGCCAGCCGGACACGTTCGTGACCTGGCGCAGCGCCTGGCGGATGCGGTCGAGCTGGGTGGCGGTCTCGTTGTCCCAGCCGCCGGGCATCAGGTTGAAATTGCTGCCGTTCTCGACGTAGATCACGTACGGCGTGCCGGTGTTGCGGTCGACGACATAGGCGCCGTAGCGCTTGAGCGTCTCGGCGACCTTGCGCAGCTTGAGGCTCTGGATGGACGAGGTGTCGAAGTCCGGCGGCAGCATCACCAGCGCGCCCTGCGGGATGCCGCCGGTGTTGGTGCTGGCGGCGTTGGCGTCGGCCGAGGTGGCGGGGAAGATGTAGGGCGTGGCCGCGCTCAGGCCGTTGAAGGTCAGCGACATCGCCAGCGCGTGGCGGTAGTACGGCAAGCCGTCGTCGATCTCGCTCTTGCGGATGATGCCGCCTATCGCCGGCACGCCGACGGCGCGCGCGCCCATGTAGTAGTGGGCCGGCTCGCCGAAACCCCGGCCCGCCAGCGGCGCCCAGGCGTACTGCGCGGCGCGCCATTGGCCGCCGGTGTCCTGCCGCAGCTGGAAGAACGAGTGCACGATGCCCATGGCCTCGTCGACGATGTCGGCATGGCCGTCGGAGCCCGAGGCCGGCATCACGCCGGCCGGCCAGCGCGGGATGGTGACGGTGGGCCGGTAGGCCTCCATGTCGGGGTCCCAGACGCCCTGCTGCCCGGCGAGCGGATAGACCGTCACCGCCGTGTCGGTCACGGCGGCCTTGAAGGCGCCGGTGGACCAGGTGCCCTCGGCCAGCGTCGGGTAGTACTGCGAGGTCGGGATCACGAAGCTGCCCAGCACCGGATCGACGGGCAGCAGGTTCCATGGCGAGTACGCCGCGAACGGCGCGCCGAAGGTGCCGTAGGCGGGCGCCGGCACGGTGGGCGGCGCGGTCTGCGCCGCGGTCTCGCCGGTGGGCATCGTCAGCAGCGCGCCGGCCACGACCAGCGTGACGGCCGCGGTCCGGGTGGCGGACCCTGCGAGGGTTCTCGTGGCGGCGCCCGCGAGCGCACTCGCGGGCCTGGCCGACGCTGGAACGACGGGGCGCGGTCGTCGTCGGGCCGCCGCGCGGGACGCGCCGGGGATCGACGCCATGAACGGGGGGGCGAGCAGGACGCTCTCGACACGATGCCGGGAGCGGACGAGTGATGACAGCTTCATCTCATACCTCCTTCAGCCGCCGGCCGCGCCCTGCCCCGATGCGCTTGGCCAGCTCATTGAAGCGCCGCTCGATCTGGAAGGTCGAGACGTGCGCGATGCCGAAGACCACCAGCAACAGCAGCGGCCGCTTGAGGTATTTCGTCCAGAGGTCGCCGCTTCCCAGCCAGGTGGCCGCCAGGGGCAGATGCCACACGTACAGGGCATAGGACACGGAGGCGATGTAGGCAAACGCGGGGCCCCCCAGGCGCACCGACAGCCAGTGCCGCGGCTGCATCAGCAGCGCGCCCACGAATGCGGCGGCGGCGTAGGGCCGCAGGAAGCTCAGCGGATAGACGCTGTGGGACGACACCAGGCTGCACGCCAGCAGCACCGCCAGCGTCAGCGGCACGGCGCCCGGGCGCCCCAGCGCGGTGCGCAATGTCCCGACATGGCGCGATTGCAGCAGCAGGGCCAGGCAGGCGCCGGCCAGCAGGTCGTCGGCGCGGAACCAGGTGATGCTGCCGGTCGTCGACAGGTTGATGACGCGCAGCGCGGTGATCCCCAGCAGCAGCGCCGGGAACAGCCACCAGATCGCGCGCACCCGCAGCCACAGCAGGATCGCGGCCAGCAGATAGAACTGGACCTCGACGCACAGGCTCCAGAAATGGTCGATCGGCCACACCAGCCGCTGCGGCGGCAGGTTGGCGTAGAAGAACAGGTAGCTCAGCGCCGTGTCCACCGACACCGGCATGAACCACCACACCACCGCCAGGCAGATCCATGCCGCGGGGATGACGCGCAGCAGGCGCCGCGCGACGAAGTTGCCCACCGGCGGCCGCTTGAGCAGCTGCTGCGTGATCAGGAAACCCGACAGGATGAAGAACAGGGCCATGCCGAACATGCCCAGCGAATCGTTCAGCGAATGGCCCACGACGCGCAGCGGGAACAGATGCGTCCACAGCACCGCCAGGATGCTGACGGCGCGCACGCCGTCCAGGACCGGCTGGCGGCCCGCGGCCTCGGGTCCCGCGGCGGGGCCGGCGATGGCGGGCTCCGCCGCGCGCGTCATCGCACCTGCCCCCCGGTCAGGCGCGCACGCGCCGGCGCGGGCAGCGGCTCGGACGGCGGCGGCGCCTCGGCCAGCGCCTCGGGCGGCCGGTACTTGCTCGGACGGATGCCCCAGGGCCGCGCCTTGCGGGGCTCGCCGGCGCCGGCCAGGCGGCAGGCCAGCGCGCAGATCGCGCCCATCGTCAGCCAGAAGTACCAGTTGTAGATCAGGTAGGCCAGCATGTTGTCGGACATGGAGACCAGGAAGTTGGCCCCCAGCAGCGACAGGCCGATCACCGTCAGCAGCCGGCGCTGCCCGTACAGCGCCAGGATCATGCGCGCGGTGCGGTAGTACACCCACAGGAACGAGGCCAGGCCGATGGCGCCGAGCTCGAAGAACACCTGCACCGACGCGCTGTGCGCGCCCCAATGCGTGCGGCCCGCCATCGAGAAGAAGGTGGTGGACAGCTCGGAGAAGGACTCGGCGCCGTAGCCGATCAGGTAACGCGACGGCGACATCCACTCGATCGCCTCCGTCCACAGCAGCTTGCGCCACGCGAAGGAGTTGAGCTTGGCGTACTGCACCACCTCGTTGCCCTCGGCCAGGCCCATGACGCGGTCGCGCACCTCGGGCACCAGCATGGCCAGCATGCCGCCGATGACGAGGTAGACGAGGTAGCGCCGCTCCTGCATCACGCCGAAGACGGCGAAGACCAGCAGCACCGACATCCAGGCACTGCGCGTCTTGGTCGCGAACAGCAGCCCGGTCAGCAGCAGCATGTAGCCCACCACCCCGATCAGGGTGACGGGCTGGCGGCCGATCTGGCCGCTCTTCCAGCGATAGAGGATCACACCCAAACACAACACCAGGTAGAACGCCAGGATGTTGGCGTGGGGGAAAGGCCCGCCGTAACGCGAGGCACCTTCCTCAAGGCCGTCCACGATACCGGCCGTGCGCCCCAGCCCGATGTAAATCAGGGTAACCAATGCCACAGGCACCGAGGACCATGTGACCAGCTTGAGCAACCTGTTCAGATCCGCTTCCGACATCACCAGGTAGAAGCTGACCAGGAACAGCGCCACCACCGACAACTGGCCGAGGTACAGGCGCAGCGCCTGCACCTTGTCGGGCGAGTACAGCAGGCCCACGCCCGCCATCACGGTGAACGGGATCCAGATCATCCAGGCGCTGCGCGGCACGCGCTTCGGGTCGCGCGCGATGATCAGCGCGGCCAGCAGGATCACCAGCGCGTTGAGCAGGCCGCCCAGGCCCCCGATGCCGGGCAGGCGGGTCTCCTCGAAGACCGGATTGGTGCCGGCGCGCAGCAGCAGCACCACCATCAGGAAGGCCTCGCGGCTGTAGACGAACAGGAAGCCCGTCAGCAGCAGCAGCGGCAGCACGGCCAGCAGCACCGGCTTGTCGGGCGCCATGCTGCCCACCATCACCGTCAGGTAGCCGATCGCCACCGCGCCGGCGCTCAGGCCGGCCAGGGCCGTCCAGGACGCGCCCTCCATGCCGGCGCTCCAGTGCCGCCAGCCTTGCATCGCCCATCGGAACACGCGCACCGCCCGACTCCTCACCGCACCAGCAGGGTCCGCGTGCCGGCCGGCACCGCGGCGACCAGCTCGCTCAGGAAGGACGCCATCAGCGCCTGCGACTGCGCCTCGGCGCCGGGTTGCGCCAGCCGCTGCGAGGCGCGCACCAGCATGCCGTCGGGGATGCGGCCGCGGAAGCCCTCGTTCAGGATGTACCAGCGCGCGGCCATGCCGTCGCCGCCGTACATGTCGCCGATGCGGATCCAGTAGCGCACGGCCTCGTAGCCGCCGCCGCGGGCCTCGGTCAGCAGCTCGACCGAGGGGACCGGCTGCGCGCGCGCGGAGGTCGGGATGGCCGGGCCGTCCGCCGCCTTGCGGATCGAGTACCCCTGCGCCGGATAACAGACCTCGGGCCGATGCACCTTGACGTCCTGCCGCTGGCGCTCGCCCCAGGCCAGCGCCAGCATGATCTGCTCGCCCTTGCCGTTGACGTAGGTCCGCATCACGGTCTGGTCGTAGGGCTGCTCCTGCACGGTCTCCACGCCCTGCGACACGTCGACCTGCGTCCGCGCGTCCTGGATCATGCGCCAGTCCCCGAAGCTCGCCGGCACCGTCGCCTCCAGGCTGCTGGGCGCGCCCTGCATCGCCTGCAGGCGCGGCGTGGCCAGCCAGGCCGCGCCCACGGCCACCAGCATCAGCGCGACGCCGCCGACACAGACGCCCAGCGGCAGGCGCGGCAGCCTGTTCGTCGATAGCGACGAGGGCGGCATGGGAGACGACGACGGCGGCACCGGCGCGCCGGCGGGGGGAACGGGACGGGGACTCATGCGATCTCCTTGCCGCGCCAGCGGGCCCAGCGCAGCGACAGGCCGCGCAGCAGGCCGTCGACGACGACGATCAGCATCAACGCGGTGAGGAACAACGCCATGCCGGAGAACTCGTGCATGAAGCCCTGCCCGACGTCGTCGCCCAGGTGGTACGTGAGCAGCGCCAGGATCAGGATGCGGATGACGTTGGAGCAATAGGAGATGGGCACGATCAGGATGGCCAGGGTGATGTTGCGGAACACCGATTCATGGCGCACCACGTTCATGTACAGCAGGCCCAGCGCCTCGAGCGTGAACAGCGAGTTCAGGCCCGCGCAGGCATCGGCCACCATCAGCTGATACGGGCCGACCTGCAGGATCACGCCGGCCCGCGCGACCGGATAGCCGAGCGCGAACATCAGTTGCTCCGCGCCCCAGGACGCCGCCAGCTTCATCGGCTGCGTGATCACGTCGACGACCGACGCCGGCAGCGGCACCGCGAACAGCAGCAGGAAAAACGCGAACCAGTAGCGCCGCGCAATCGCCGGCCCGACCAGGATCAGCGCCAGGCCCAGCAGCACCGGCAGCAGCGAGCCCATCTCCAGCAGGGCTAGCGACTGCGAGCGTCCCAGCACATAGACGGCCAGGCCGAGCACCAGCACCGACCAGCCGGCGACCGGCGCGGGATGCGGCTGGAAGGGCTCGCCCTGCCCGACCAGGCGGCGGGTCTGGAAGTAGAAGTACCAGGCCGACAGCGCCAGCACGATCGGGCCGTGGGAGTTGCGGTCGCCGCGCCAGGGTCCGTGGATGAAGTCGATGATCGTGGGCACGTACAGCGCCAGCAGCCCGACCGCCAGCAGCAGCAGCGCCTTGCGGTTGGCGGCCCAGAAACCCGGCCCCAGCCGATTCGGAGCCCTGGCGAAGAGATTGCGCGACATCACTTTCACTGCGATCCCTGCTCAAGCGTGAAGACTACCGGTGTCCTGCCGCCCTGTGCCGACAGGCCCGCCCCGGCGCCCCGATCGCCACGATCAGGGCGCAATCGAACGTCGAAGGCCGTGCGAGACGGCGCGTGAGGCCAGGCGCGAAGCGGAGCGATGCCGGGGGCATTGCGAGCACTCGCAACGACGCCGCACGCGCCGTCTCGCGCGGCAGGCGACGTTCGATTCAATATTGGTTCATGACGGTGCCGATCAACGTCGTGTTGACGCCGTCGAGGCTGTCGGTCAATTCCTGCAGCGCGACCACGCGCGACTGGTTCTGGCGCGCCAGCACCAGCGCCGCGCCGCAGCGCGCCGCGACGATCGCCGCGTCCGCGCCGTACTGGCCGGCCGAGGTGTCGACGATCACGTGATCGAACTTGCCGGCCAGCTCGCGCATCAACATGCCGAAGGCGGGCCGCTCCAGCAGCTCCACCGGATTGGGCGGCACCGCCCCGACCGGCAGCACGAACAGGCTGTTCAGGCCCTCGACCTGCTGGATCACGCGCGGCTCACTGCGTCCCGACAGGATGGAGGACAGGCCGGCCTGGTTGTTGATGTCGAAGATGTCGTGCTGACGCGGGCGGCGCAGGTCGGCATCGACCAGCAGCGTGCGTCCGCCGAGCTGCGCCAGCGTCACCGCCAGGTTGGCCGTGAAGTAGCTCTTCCCGTCCAGCGAATCGGGGCTGATCACGGCCAGCGCGCGGCGCGCTTCGCCCTCGCGGTAGAGCCGCATCATGATCTGGCTGCGGATCGCCCGGAACACTTCCGCCTGCGACGAGAACGGCTGGTTCAGCGCCACCAGCTCGGGGCTGCGCGTCTTGCGCTCGTTGGGCGCGTAGGGGTAGTGGAACTGCTTGGAGAGCGCCTCCAGCACGTCCTCGGCATTGGCGTAACCCAGCGCCACGGCAGCCTCGCCGAAGCGGATGCCGCGCTCGCGCTGGTACTGCAGCACGCGCTCGACCTGGTCGGCGCTGAGGTTGCGGGTCTCGGCGATGATCGCGCCGATCGAGCGGTCGTGCAGGCCGCCCGCGGGTTTGGTCGAGCTGTCCACGGGTTTGCTGTGCGCAGGGGAAATGGGTTCCTTCAGATCCGACATCAGGCGGCTCCTCGACTCGTGGCGTGGCCCAGCAGCCGGCGCTCGGCCGACGGCAGCGCGTTGTACTGGCGCTTGCCGGGCGCGGGCAGCACGCCCAGCATCGGCAGCGGCAGCACCGCCATCACGTCGTCGGCATCACGCACCTTGCGGTCGCGCAGTTCCAGCAGCAAGGCGATGCCGATCGCAAGAATCAGGCCGGCGACGAAGGCCAGGCCCGTGTTCAGGCCGACGCGCGGCGAGGCCGGCGCGCGCGGCGGCGTCGCCTCGGTCAGCAGGTTGACGTTGCTCTGCGTGGCCTGGCTTTCCAGGCTGGTCTGGTTCAGGCGCGTGGTGATGTTCTCGTAGGCGCGCTGGGCGCTTTCGGCCTCGCGCATCAGGCCGCCGGCGTCGTCGCGGGCCTGCTTGAGCTTGGCGACCTTCTCGCGCTGGGCGTCGAGCTGGGCGCGGGTCTCGGCCTCGCGCTGGCGGTTGATGCTGTTGGTCACGCCGACCGCGCCGGTCACGCGCCTCATCTCGGCGTTGAGCTTGGAGCGGGTGTCGGCGACCGAGGCCTTGGCCTCGATCACTTGCGGGTGGTTGTCCCCGTAGCGGGTGCTGAGCTGCTGCAGTTGCGCCTCGGCGCGGCTGAGGTCGGCCTTGAGCTGCGACACCACCGGATTGGCCAGCACGTCGGGCAGTTGCTCCGCGCCGCGGGCGGCGGCGCCCTGGCGGCTGCCGGACTCGGACGACAGGCCCTGCAGGTTGACCAGTTGCGAGGACAGCTCGGACAGCCGCGCGGTCTCGATGTCCATGCGCTCGTCGCTGGCCAGGATGCCGTGCTCCCGTTCATAGGCGGACAGCTTGGCGCGGGCGGCGTCCAGCTTCTCCAGCGCGGTCTTGGCCTGCTGGTCGAAGTAGCCGGCGTACTGGCGCGCGGGCTCCACGCGCAGGTCCAGCGTGGTGGCGATGTAGGCCTTCACGAAGGCATTGGCCATCGTAGCGGCCACCTGCGGCGCGGGCGACTTGTAGGTCACCATCAGCACGTTGCTTTCCTTGGACGGCTTCACTTCCATGTTGCCGCGCAGGCCCTCGGCCAGCCATTGCTCCATCGTGCCTTCCAGGCCCTGGTCCTGCCACTGCTGGCGCAGCTCGGGCACCTCGGTCAGGCGCAGGTCGCGCACGACGCGCAACGCGACGCGATCGCTGGCGATCACGTCGACCTGCGTGTTCATGTAGGCCGGCGAGGCCAGGCCCGGATAGATCAGCGCGGAGACCGGATCGGGCTTGGCGTCGATCACCACCGACGCGGTCGCGATGTAGCGCTTGGGCAGCACCAGGCTCACGCCCAGGGCGGTCAGCGTGGTCAGCAGGACCACGAGCAGCACCAGCGACCAGCGGGCGCGGACGATGGACATCAATTTGCTGGGCGTCACCATGCACTCCTTTGCCGGGCCGGGAGCCCGGCTTCAAACATCAGAACAGGCTCTCGCGCACGAAGATCACGTCGCCGCCTTGCAGGGACTCGTCCATCGCGGGCTTGAGCTCCTGCACCTTGCCGTCGGAGCCCTTGCGATGCACGCGGATGCCGCGCTCGGTGCCGCGCAGCGTCAGGCCACCGCCGGCCGCCAGGCCCTGCAGCAGCGTCATGCCGCGCTCCAGGCGGATCTGGCCGGGGCGCTGGACCTCGCCGTAGATGTAGATCATCGGGAAGCGGTCGACCCAGAGCACGTCGCCGTTCTGGACGATCAGGTCCTGCTCGCGACCGTTCGGACCGAACAGCGTCGGCAGGTCGATCTCCAGGCGGAAGGCCTTGCCCGCGCGGGTGCCGGTCAGCACCAGCAGGTCGCCGCCGGTGGTGGCCACGCCACGGGCGTTGGCCAGCAGGTCGGTCAGGTGCGTGTCGGCCACTTCCAGCGGATAACGGCCGGGCTGGTTCACCTGGCCCAGCACGCTGGCCTGGTTGCCGGTGACCTTCAGCACCAGGATCGTCACCTGCGGCTGCTTGACGAAGTTGCCCTTGCGCAGCCCGTCGGCGATGCGGTTCTCGGCCTCGCTGATGGACAGCCCGCCCACGCGCACCGCGCCCAGCAGCGGGAAGCTGATGGTGCCGGCCTCGGTGACGCGGGTCTCCAGCGTCATGTCCGGGTTCTGGAAGACGGTGATCTTGATCGCGTCGCCCGATCCCAGGCGGTACTCGGCGGCGGCGCCGGTGACGTTGCCGACCGGCGCGGGCTGCGCGCCGGGGGCGGCCGCGCGCGGCGCGGTCTGCGCCAGCGCGCCGGTGGAGACGGCCAGCGCCAGCAAGGCGGCGGCGAGGATCGGGAAGCGACGCTGATTCATCATTTGATTCCTAGGCCCTTCGAAAGTGCGGAGTTGTCCATCGGGCCGCTGGCGGCGCCGAGGGGGGTGTCGGAGGCGGCCGGCAATGCCGGCGTGGTCGAGGCCGGCGCGGACGCGGCGCCCTCGGCGAACTTGCCGACGTACTCGATCCGGGCGTTCTCGCGCATCGCCTTGATGTCCTTGGCGACCAGTTCCGAGCGGCGCTGGTTCAACAGGAACAGCTCGATGGACGGGCGCGCCTGCGCCTCGGTGGCGGGCTGGCTCTGCGAGCCGGCCAGGTAGAGCACGGTCAGGCCGGTCGGATTGCCGTTCAGGATGAACTGGCCGTCCTTCAGGCGCGAGATCGCGTCCAGGTTGTTGAGCGGGATCTGTTCCGCCGAGCGGACCAGTTGAGTGCCGACGAAGCGGAAGCCGCCGGCCTTGAGCCCTTCGAGGAATTGCGGCAGGGTCTTGGCGTCCTGCAGCTGCGTCCGGATGCTGTCGTATTGCTCCGGCTTGGCCTCGATGTTGATTTCCTGCAAGTTGTAGATGCGACGCTCGGCAAAAAGTGCCGGCTTGTCGGCGTAGTACTGCTTGATTTCCTGCTCGGTGGGCTTGGTGGCCGTCTCGCCGAGGTGCTCAGCATAGGCCCTGGCGATGATCTCGCGCTTGGCGGTTTCGATCTGTTGCACCACCCGCGGATCGCGGTCGAGCTTGAGGTCCTGGGCCTTCTGCACGGCCAGTTCCTGGTCGATCAGGCGCTCCAGGATCTGGCGCGACGCCGCGTCGACCTGCTCGGGCTTGATGTTGGGCTGGCGTTGCAGCACGAAGTTGATCTGATGAACGGTGATCTCTTCCTTGTTCACCTTGGCCGCGGTTTGCGACGCCTTGGCGCCGCTGCCGCCGCCACAGGCGACGAGGGCGACGGCGGTCACGACGGCGGCGCTCAGGCCGGCCAGACGAACTGTGGTGCAGCGGACCTGCGTCCTCTTCAAATTCATGGTTTCGACCTTCGTTGTTCTGACGATCCAGGGCCCCTCTGGAGGGGCCCGCCGCGCTCTTGCGAGCGGCGAGTGTAGCCCTGCACCATGTCGGCGAACCCTCATTCCAAGGGGTTCCCGACCCCTCCATCCCGAGTTCGAAGGGGTCCATAGCAAGAATGGGTCCCGGGCCCGCCGCACCCCGCACGCCGGCCCCCACGAACGAGGGGGACCCGATCTGTAAAGACCGCGTCAGAACGTCAGCGAGACGGTTCGCTTGGGTTGTCAGACGCCAGTCCGAAAGCGTCAAAGGGTCAATCGACACCCCATGAAATCGGATGCCGCGTCAGATGAACCTTGGTTCAATTTCGGGCATGCGGTGGGAACGGATCTTCGATGCGGCGGACAGGATGCGGGGACGGCGCCGACGGGTTGCGGACCTGTGCCGTCGCTATGCGCGGATTGCCAGCAAGCAATCCTTTCGCCGACAGCGAAACAGCGCGATGCCTATGGCCGGTTCATGCACGCGCTTTCCGTGGCCTCGTTGGTCGGCGCCGCCACGGCATGGTCGACCTCGTCCGTTCTGCTGTTCTGGGACATTGCGCGTCTGCTGACGCTGGTCGTTCTCGCGGCCGTACTGTTTTTTCAGTGGAGCTCTGGTGAGCAAAGGAGAAGACTGATGGATGTGATCTTCATACTCGTGGTGGGTTTCGGCCTTGCCATCGGCTTCGGCATCATTGCCGTGCGTGCCGAGGAAGAAAAGGATCGTCGTCGCCAGGCGGCGAGCGCGGCGGCCTCGGGGGGCAAACCGGATGAGGCCGCCTCCTCGGCGTGAATGACCGCCCCAACGACAAGGGCCCCGATCCGGGGCCCTGGTTTCTCTCACGGCGACCCGTGTCACCTCAACACTTGATCCCCGCGTGCAGCGCCACGACGCCGCCCGTCAGGTTGTGCACGTCCACGTGCCCGAAGCCGGCCGTCTTCATCATCTGCTTGAGCTCGGCCTGCGGCGGATGCATGCGGATGGACTCGGCCAGGTAGCGGTAGCTGTCGGCGTCCCCGGCGATCATCGATCCCAGGCGCGGCAGGATCTTGAAGGAGTACCAGTCATACGGCTTGCGCAGCGGCGCCGCCACCTGCGAGAACTCCAGCACCAGCAATCGCCCGCCCGGGCGCAGCACGCGGCACATCTCCGCCAGCGCGCGGTCCTTGTGCGTCATGTTGCGCAGGCCGAAGGCGACGCAGACGAGGTCGAAGCTGTTGTCCTTGTAGGGCAGTTGCTCCGCGTCGCAAAGGTTGGTGGGCAGCACCAGCCCCTCGTCGATCAGGCGCTCGCGGCCGGTGCGCAGCATCGCCTCGTTGATGTCGGTGTGCACGACCATGCCGCGCTCGCCGACCTTCTTCGCGAAGGCGCGGGCCATGTCGCCGGTGCCGCCGGCGATGTCGAGCACGCGGTCGCCCGGCTTCAGGTTGGCCACCGCCAACGTGTAGAGCTTCCATGCGCGATGCATGCCCATGGACATGAGGTCGTTCATCACGTCGTAGCGCGACGCGACCGAGTCGAACACGCCGCGCACGCGCTTGGCCTTGGCGTTCTCTTCGACGGTCTCGAAACCGAAATGGGTGGAGCTCATGGTGGGGTCCTGCTAATTGGGGGAGCGGCGCGCGCGGCGTGGTCAGTGGCTGCCGCAGCTGCCGCCGCCGTGGTCGTGCTTGCCGGCGTTCTTGCCCGGCATCGGCGCGTCCCGGTCGAGACCGGCGGCGGCGAGCTTCGCCAGGTAGTCCTGCATCAGCGCCTCCTGGTCGCGGCCCAACTGGTAGAGATAGGCCCACGTGAACAGGCCGCTCTCATGACCGTCGGAGAACAGCGGCTGCAGGGCGTAATGGCCGACCTGCTGGACCGCCACGATGGCCACGTCGCGCTTGCCGGTCTGCAGCGTCTCCTGGCCGGGGCCGTGCCCTTGCACCTCGGCCGACGGGCTGCACACGCGCATCAGCTCGAACGGGATGCGGAAGCGGGCGCCGTCGTTGAAGGCGAGCTCCAGCACCTTGGACTGCTGGTGCACGACGATGTCGGTGGGGAGCGGGGTGCTGGGGTCGATGCCGGCCATGGAACGAGGGCGCGCCGGAGGGCGGGCGCCGGAACACGCGGGAAGGGCCGCAGTGTAGCGGGACCCGGCCGCCCCGCCCCGCCGCACGGACCTGGCGCGGGCTCATCACGAAAGCAAAAAAAATCCCGCCAGCTTTCACCGGCGGGATTCAACGGGAGCCCCGTTCGGGCCCAGGACTCCCGGCTTACCAAACGAGGAGAGTGGCAAGAACTAAGGGGCTCCTCACCAGCTCAGCGCCAGCGTGTAGTTGCCGGTGCCGCCGGAGTAATAGGTGACGCGCACGTACAGGGTGATCGAGGACGAGCCGCTGTTGACGTACGAGAAGCTGTCGACCGCGCCGGCGGCGTTGGTGCTGGAGGCCACCTGGCTGCCGCCGCTGTTGTACAGATACAGGTCGTAGTCCTTGCCGCTGGGCGGCGTCAGCGTCGCCACGAGCGTCTTGCCGGCCGGCAGGGTGACCTTGTAGTAGTCGGTGTCGGTGGTGCTGGAGATGCTGCCGTTGACGGTGCCGACCGCGCTGATCGTCTGGGGCGCGGAGATGCTGTTGTTGGGCTCCACCTCGGTGATGGTGGTGCCGCCGCCGCCGCCCAGGATCGCGGTGACCGCCGCGTTCGCGTCCAGCAGACCGGTGCCGCACTGGTTGCACACCCCCGGGAAGGCCCGGGCGCTGCTCTTGAGCGCGGCCGTGATCTGGTCCGGCGTGGCGGTGGGCTTGACGCTGTACATCAGCGCCGCGACACCGGCCACGTGCGGCGCGGCCATCGACGTGCCCTGGTAGTAGGCGTAGTTGTCCGCGCCCGGCGTGGTCGTGCCGGCGTTCAGCGTCGACAGGATGCCGTTGCTGGCGCTGGAGCGCACGTCGCCGCCCGGCGCGGCCAGGGCCACGAGGGCGCCGTAGTTGGAGTAATACGCCCGCGCGCCGAAGCGGTCCGTCGCCGCGATGGCGACGACGCCCGAGCAGCTGGCCGGGCTGAAGCCGGAGGCGTTGGCGTTGGAGTTGCCGGCCGCCACGATCACGCTGGCGCCGCGGGAGCGGGCCCCGTTGACCGCCGTCTGCGTGGTCGTGTCGCAGGCGCCGCCGCCGCCCAGGGACAGGTTCAGCACCTTGGCCGGCGTGGCGTTGGCCGGCACGCCGGAGACGGTGCCGCCCGAGGCCCAGGTGATGCCGTCGGCGATGTCGGACGTGTAGCCGCCGCAGCGGCCCAGCACGCGCACCGGCTGCACCTTGGCGTTGAAGGCGATGCCCGCCACGCCCAGCGAGTTGTTGGTCTTGGCGGCGATGGTGCCGGCCACGTGCGTGCCGTGCCAGCTGGAGTTCTCCGCCGGCTCGCCGGCGCCGCACTGGCCCGCGGCGGCCCAGTCGCCGGGGTCGGACGGATCGTTGTCACGGCCGTTGCCGTCCACCGAGACCGCCGTGTCCGCGATCATGTCGTAGCCGGCGACGATCTGGCCGGACAGGTCGGCATGCGGCCGGTAGCCGGTGTCGATCACCGCCACCACCACGCCGGTGCCCGTCGCCTGGTCCCAGGCGGCCGGGGCGCGGATGCCGGCGGTGGCTTCGTACAGGTCCCATTGGGAGCTGTAGTTCGTGTCATTGGGCGTCATCAAGGCGTACATCTTGCGGTCGGGCTCGACGTACTCGACGTTGGCGTCGGCAGCCTTGATCTGGTCGCCGAGCTGGCGCAGTTGCTGCACCGACAGCTGGCGGTCCAGCCGGAAGACGTGGGCGCCGGTGCCCATCTGGCGCACCAGCGTCATGCGGGCGCCCAGCGGGGCGGCCAGTTGCTGCAGCCGCTCGGTGCGGGCGCCGAGGGCGTCGCTGGCGACGGACTGGGCCTGCACGGCGGCGCCCATGCGCTGCTGCACGACGGTGCTGCCGTCCTTGTACTTCACGATCAGACGATCGGTCTGCTCGCTCAGGGGCCGCTGAGCCTTGTCGACATCCACCGACGAGACGCCCGCGTGGGCAACGCCCATCGTGGCGAGACTCAGAACCAGCGCACGGCTGAGCTTGTTCAAACGCAACATGCTGTGATCTCCAGAGTTATCGAACGGCACCGGGTACCGGTGTCCCAACTGCCCAACGCCCTGGCGCGTTGGCACCTCTGGCGGGGCTTCGGCCACCGGACCCTTCCGATGGCTTGCGGTCCAGTTTAGGAAGCCGTCACAGCGACGGATCGCCCACCTGAAAGACCTGACAGGAAGGAATACACCTATAACTTTCTTGTATGAAAACGTAGATTTCCGTCCACCTATCGCCCATTCAGGTCTGCTAACGCCCTGATTCGTAAGGTTTGCGCACGTTTTGCGCAGCTGCGCGAACGGCGTGCCCGGGGTGTCAGAAGGCATGCACGGGAGAGCGCCGATGGCGACACGGGAGGGGCTCGTTTAGCCTGCCCGTCTTGTCTTTTTCGCCACACTCGTGGCCATGCCCATGTTCCGAACCCGCCTGATCGCCGCCGCCGCGGTGGCTGCCCTGTCCATCGCCGCCACGCCGTCGCGCGCGCTGGACGTCGCCAGCTTCTCGCCGGACGTCTCGCCTTGCGCCGACTTCTATGACTACGTGAACGGTCCCTGGGTCGCCCGCACCGAGTTGCCGGCGGACCGCACCCGGATCGGCAGCTTCGACGCGCTGCGCGTGGCCAACGACCGTCTGCTGAGCGAGGCGCTGGCGGAATTGGTCGCCAAGCCGGAACTGCGCAAGACGCCCGGGCTGAAGCAGGTCGCCGCCTACTACGCCAGCGGTCTGGACCTGGCCGCCATCGAAGCGCAGGGCCTCAAGCCCGTGCAGCCGCTGCTGGACCGGGTGGCGTCGATCAAGACGGCGCAGGACCTGCCCTTCGCGCTGGCGCAACTGGGCCGCGTGGGGATCTCGGCCCCGGTGGGCGCCTATGTCCGCGCCGACGTCAAGAACACGCGCGTCAACGTGCTGACGCTGGGCCAGAGCGGCCTGGGCCTGCCGGACCGCGACGACTACTTCAAGGACACCGAGATCGCCCGGAAGCTGCGCGCCGCCTACCGGCTGTATGCGCAGCGGCTGCTGTCGTCGGCGGGCTTCGAGGCGACGCCGGCGGCCATCGACGCGCTGATGGCCTTCGAGACCCGGCTGGCCGACGCCACCACGCCGCGCGCGCAATTGCGCGACCCGCTGGCGGTCTACAACCCGATGACGACGCCGGAGCTGACCGACAAGGCACCCGGCCTGGCCTGGGACGCCTACCTGAAGGCGCTGACGCGCAGCGACTCGCGCCCCGGCGGCGTGGAGCGGCTGATCGTCGCGCAGCCCGAGTTCATGAAGCGCGTCGCGGCGATGGCCAAGGACGTGCCGATGGCCACGTGGCAGACCTACCTGCGCCTGCGCGTGCTGGAGAACAGCGCCGCGCGCCTGCCCAAGGCCTTCGCCGACGCCGACTTCGACTACCGCGGCGTCGCCATCAGCGGCCTGGAACAGCGCCCCCCACGCAACGAGGAAGTGATCCTGCTCATCGGCGGCCGCACCGGCGGCGCGCCGCTGGGGTTGGCGCTGGGCGAGCTGTTCGTGTCCAAGGCGTTCTCGCCCGAGGCCCAGCGGCGCGCGACGCTGCTGATCGGCGACGTCAAGGCGGCGATGAAGACGCGCATCCAGAACCTCGACTGGATGAGCCCCGCGACCAAGCTCAAGGCGCTGGAGAAGCTGGAGGCGATGCAGCCCAAGATCGGCGCGCCGGAGAAATGGCCGACCTACGACGGCATGACGCTGGACGCGAAGGAGTTCGCCGGCAACCAGCTGCGCGCGGCGGCCTGGCAGCACGGCGAGCAGATCAAGGACCTGGACCGCCCCAGCGACCGCACCCGGTGGACGATGTCGCCCTACATCGTGAACGCGCAGGCCGGCGGCCTGAACGAGATCACCTTCCCGGCCGGCATCCTGCAGCCGCCGTTCTTCGACGCCAAGCTCGACGACGCGATGAACTACGGCGGCATCGGCATGGTGATCGGCCACGAGATCGTCCACCACTTCGACGACCGCGGCCGGCAGTTCGACAGCATCGGCAGCCTGAACGACTGGTGGACCACCGCGGACGCCGACAACTACAAGGCGCGCGCCGACCGCGTCGCGGCGCTGTACGACGGCTACGAGCCGGTCAAGGGCACGCACATCAACGGTCGGCTGACGCTGGGCGAGAACCTCTCGGACATGGCCGGCATGCCGATCGCCTTCGATGCGCTTCAGAACGCGCTCAAGCGCACCGGCAAGACGGACAAGATCGACGGCTTCACGCAGGAGCAGCGCTTCTTCCTGTCCAACGCGCTGGTGTGGCGCAACAAGTCGCGCGAGGCCGCGCTGCTGAACCAGTTGCGCACCGATCCGCATTCACCGGGCAAGTACCGCGTGCTGGCGCCGATGTCCAACATGCCGGAGTTCGCCAAGGCGTTCAGTTGCAAGAGCGGCGACGCGATGGTCGCGGCGGATCCGATCAAGGTGTGGTGATCGGCCGCAGCCGACCGGTCGGTCGGTCGGCTGATCACCTGATCAACTTATCAACTGATCGCTTGACCACTTGATCGCTTGACCACTTGACCACTTGATCGCTTGATCGCTTGATCGCTTGATCGCTTGATCGCTTGATCGGTCGATCGCTTGATCGGTCGGTCGATCGGTCGATCGGTCGATGACACGGGGCCCGCGAGCCGAGAGGCGCGTCGGGCCCCATGTCTTTTGACTGGTCGCCACGGAAGTCATGGATCGACCGCCTCACGTGCGGGGTCAGGTCTTGTCACCGTTCCGTCACACCCTCGCCGGCGGCGTGTCATGAGTCGGTCAGCATGACTTTTCACCCGATGGATACTGGTGAAAATCGATCCCGCCTCATCCTGCGACGGACGCGCTTCGTCGCGGATTTCTGTCGATACGCGCCCGATCTTCCACGCTTGGTCGCGCGCCGCTTGGTGCGGCCGCGGGCGCTGCCTACGCTGACGACAGTCCGATCGATGAGCCGCACCCAGGCGGCGCGCGACGGCCCCTCAGCCCGTAGGAGCAAGCGATGAACACCACCACCACCCGCACCCCGATCAAGTCCCTCGTCCACGCCACGCTCGGCGCGATGCTCGCCGTCCTGTCCGTCGGCGCCGCGCAGGCGGCGCCGGACGACCTCGCCCGCGTCGAAGTCAGCGGCCGCCGTCCCGGCGAAATGCCGCGCACCGACGTGCGCGCCAACTGCCCCGGCGTCGACGCCGCGATCATCCAGCGGGTGAGCGCGCTGCAGTACCGCACCCGCGAGGAAGGCCTCTCGACCATCAGCTTCCGCCTCAACGGTGCGACCGTCGGCGAAGTGCACCAGAGCGAAGGTCCCGACGTCTATCGCCAGGCCCTGCGCCGCGCGGTGGCCTCGCTGCAATGCACCGGCCCGGCGCGCGATTCGCTGTTCGTGATGCAGGTCCGGTTCCGCAACGACGAGGACGGCACCGACCCGGGCAACCGCGTCGCACTGGTCGAGTTCGCACCGCCCGCCGCCGGCACGGCCAGCACCGTGGCGAGCGCCGCGGGCCGCTGAACAGCCGGACCGGTGCGCCGCCAGGCACAGGCACAGGCACAGGCACAGGCACAGGCACAGGCACAGGCACAGGCACAGGCCACGGAGCACGGAACCGGGACACCGAGCGAGGCGCGAAGGCGCCGTGCCGTGCGGCCGCCTCACCCGCACGGCGCGGTGCGCGGCACCATCGGGTTGTTCCTGAATGGGTCGCCGGAGGGCGCTGGCTAGGATGGGCCAACCCCCATTCCGGAGACACGCCCCATGCCCCGCTGCCCGATCGATGCCGAGCGCCGATCCCTGTTGCTGTCCGCGGCGGGTGTCGCCACCGTCAGCCTGCTGCCTGCCGCGGCGCGCGCGGACACCTGGCCGTCCAGGCCGGTGCGCTGGGTGGTCGCCTATCCGGCCGGCGGCGGCTCGGACTTCCTGGCGCGGCAGCTCGCGCCGGTGCTGGGCAAGGCGCTGGGCCAGACCCTCATCATCGACAACAAGCCCGGCGCCGCCGGCATCATCGGCACCGACAACGCCGCCAAGTCGCCGCCCGACGGCTACACCCTCCTCACCGGCGACAACGGCGCGATGGTCTTCAACAGCGCGCTCTACAAGAAGCTGCCCTATGCCCCGAGCGACTTCACGCCGGTCGGCTTCATGGCGCGGTTCCCGCTGCTGCTGGTCGTCAATCCCGCCTCCGGTTTCATCTCCGCGACGCAGTGGCTGGAGGCCGTCAAGGCGCGCCCCGGCAAGTACAGCTATGCCTCGCCCGGCATCGGCAGCCCGCACCACCTGGCCATGGAGCTGCTGAAGGACCGCACCCACAGCTACATCGTGCACGTGCCCTATCGCGGCACGGCGTTCTCGACGCAGGACCTGGTGGCGGGCATCGTGCCCATGGGCATCCTGGACACCGCCGCCGCGCTGCCTCATCTGCGCGCCGGCAAGCTCAAGGCGCTGGCGGTGCTGTCGCCCCGGCGCATCGCGGCGCTGCCCGACGTGCCCAGTTTCGAGGAGCTGGGCGTGCGCGGCGTCGACGTCACCGCCTGGCAAGGCCTGTTCGTGCCCAAGGGCACGCCAGACGCGATCGTGGCACGCCTGGGCAACGAGCTGGGCAAGGCGCTCGCGCAGCCGGAGCTGAAGGCGCGGCTGGAGGACTTCGGCCTGGAGGTCGCCCCCGGCGACGGTGCCTCGCTGGGGCGCTTCGTCCAGCAGGAGACGGTCAAGTGGCACGCCCTGATCCGCAGCCGCGGCATCACGGCGGAATAAGCGCGACCGGACGGGCCACGGCCGCCCCTCGCCCCTCGCCGGCCGTCGACCGTCGACCGTCCGGCCGGTCGCGCCTTGCCAGGGATAGCGCTGTCCAACGGGGTGGGCAATACGTCACATGAACGGCGAATCACTGCGGGTTATCCCTGCAAGGATGGGCGCGAAATGGTCGCTATTCGCTCAGACGCGAATAAAGTTTGACCCCGGCGCAACGACAAAAGCATGAAAAAGCGCTGGAGACCCTCCGCCACTCCTGCTCCGCACCGCCGCGGAGCCGCTTGTCATGAACAACAACTCGAACGCCGTGCGTGCGACGGTGGCCCGTCGTGTTTCCCTGTGGTCCAGCGCCGCCATCGCCGCGATGCTGGTGCTGATCTGCGGGGCCCTGTCCTGGGTCCTGACCAACCAGGCGCGGCAGCGCACCGTGGACTACATGTCGGCGGAGGCCGCCTCGGTCGCCCGCGTCGCCGACGCGCTGGACCGCACGGCGCGTGACTCGGCCAACCAGCTGTACCAGGTGCTGGCCGGGGATTTCGACAAGGGCACGTTCACGCTGGACGCCGATGGCGAGCTGTCCTTCGACGGCCACAAGCTCAACGGCAACTTCGACGCGGTGGACCGCTTCACCCAGCGCACCGGCGGCGCGGCCACGATCTTCGCGCGCAAGGGCACGGACGACTTCGTCCGCATCACGACATCGGTGAAGAAGGAAGACGGCAACCGCGCCGTCGGCACGACCCTGGCGCGCGACGGCGCGGCCTATGCGCGGATCATGGCCGGCGAGACCTACGTCGGGCCGGCGACGCTGTTCAAGGTCCCGTACATGACGCGGTACTCGCCGATCAAGGACGCGGGCGGCAAGACCGTCGGCATCCTGTTCATCGGCTTCGACATGCGAGGGCTGCAGCAGGAGCTGGTCAAGATGTCCGACGCGGTGAAGCTCTACGAGACCGGCGGGCTCTACCTCCTCGATCCGGGCAAGACGCCGGCCGACGCGTTGCTGCGCGCGCATCCGCGGGCGCAAGGGAAGAAGCTGGCCGAAGTGATCAAGCCCGATCAGGCCGAGCTGCTGCTCAAGACCCTCGCCGAGGACAAGGACGGCGTGCTGGAAAACATCCAGACGGTCTACGGCGACAAGTACCAGGATGCGTTCGCGGTGGCGCGCAAGTCGGAGGCCACCGGCTGGTGGGTGGTGGCCGAGGCGTCGCGGGCTCATGCGTTGGCGGCGCACAACGCGACGCTGTGGACCCTGTGGGGTCTGATGCTGGCGGCGGTGGTGCTGCTGGGCGTGGGGGTGACGTGGCTGCTGGGACGGTGGGTGGGGCGGCCGTTGGCTGACCTCAATGAAGCGGTCGATGCGATCGGCGCGGGGGACCTGACCCGGCCGGTGCAGGTCAGGCAGCGGGATGACCTGGGGGTGTTGGCCGCGGGTGTCGAGCGGATGCGGGAGCAGCTGGCGCGGACGATCACCGAGGTGCGGCAGGCCAGCGACAGCATCGGCACCGCGTCCGCCGAGGTGGCGGCCGGTAGCCGCGATCTCTCGGCGCGGACCGAACAGTCGGCCAGCCATCTCCAGGAAACCGCCTCCGCGCTGGAGGAACTGGCCAGTTCGATGAGCCAGACCGCCGCGTCAGCCTCGCAGGCCCATCAACTCGTCGGGGAATCAGATCGCGCAGCCCAACGCGGCGGCGACGTGGTCCGGCAAGTCGTCAGCACCATGGACGACATCAGCGCCGCCAGCCGCCAGATCGGCGACATCATCGGCACCATCGATTCGATCGCGTTCCAGACCAATATCCTGGCGCTCAACGCGGCGGTGGAAGCCGCCCGGGCGGGTGAGCAGGGCCGCGGGTTCGCGGTCGTCGCTTCGGAAGTGCGGCATCTGGCGCAGCGCAGCGCGGAAGCGGCCAAGCAGATCAAGGCGTTGATCACGGCCAGCGGGGAGCGCGTCGAGTCAGGCGCACAACTGGTGGGCCAGACCGGCGTGGCGATGCAGGACATCGTCACCAGCGTGCGGAGGGTGACCGACATCATCGGCGAAATCTCGACGGCGGCTCGTGAGCAGTCTCAAGGCGTCACGCGTATCAACGGGGCGGTCGCGCAACTCGATCAAGGAACCCAGCAGAACGCCGCGCTCGTCGAGGAAAGCACCGCAGCAGCAGAAAGCCTGCGGGAACAGGCGCACCGGCTGGTGGTGCAGGTCGGACAGTTCAGGGTCTGATTCACAACGCCTCCTCACCCCGTGAGAGCCCGCCGGGTCTCGGCCCGGCCGCCGAGTCCCTTTGTCCGCCGACAAAGGAACCAAAACGGCTCTGACGACGCTCATATGCGCTCGCTGCCCAGCCCTCGTCGCTCGTCACTCCGCTCCGAGACTCCTCCAACGATGCCCTCAAACCACCACCACCAGCCTACTCGCATCGCCTCTCTCTAAAGGCTTGCCCGCATTCGCGGGACGCGCCCACCCCTCAACCAGCTCATCCACCCTCTCCGCACGCTCGCCCCTCCCGGGGACTCGCCAGCAAGACCCCATGTCCCCCCAGCCGGGGGGCTGGTGGTGCTGGTGGTGCCGTCGCCGTGCTGATGCCGATCAGACGAGCACGCGCTCGATCCCGCCGTTGTTGGCCTTGGCCACGTATTCCGGCATCCAGTTCTCGCCGAGGATCTTGCGCGCCATCTCCACGACGATGTAATCCGCCTCCAGCAACCCGTTCTGCAGGTCGTCGCCATACCGGCTGAGGCCCTGCAGGCAGGACGGGCAGCTCGTGAGGATCTTGAGGTTCTCCTGAGCCCCCACCTTTCCCGCCTCCCGCAGTTGGGTCTCCGCCTTGCGGAGCTCCTCTTCCTTGCGGAACCGGATCTGCGTCGATACATCCGGCCTCGTCACGCCGAGCGTGCCGCTCTCGCCGCAGCAGCGCTCGTTCTTGACAACCTCCGGGCCGACGAGCGCCTTCACCGTCTTCATCGGCTCCTGGAGCTTCATCGGCGAGTGGCAGGGGTCGTGATAGAGGTAGGCCTGCTTGCTGTCGAGCTTGATGCCCTTCTCCAGCAGGTACTCGTGGATGTCGATGATCCGGCAACCAGGGAAGATGTCTTCGAACTTGTAGCCCTGGAGCTGGTCGTAGCAGGTGCCGCAGGAGACGACGACCGTCTTGATGTCGAGGTAGTTGAGCGTGTTGGCCACGCGATGGAAGAGCACCCGGTTGTCGGTGATGATCTTCTCGGCCTTGTCGAACTGCCCCGACCCGCGCTGCGGGTAGCCGCAGCACAGGTAGCCGGGCGGCAGCACGGTCTGCACGCCGGCATGCCAGAGCATGGCCTGCGTCGCCAGGCCGACCTGGCTGAACAGTCGCTCCGAGCCGCAGCCGGGGAAGTAGAAGACGGCCTCGGCCTCCCCGGAGGTCTTCTGCGGATTGCGGATGATCGGGACGTAGTTCTTGTCCTCGATGTCGAGCAGCGCTCGCGCCGTTTTCTTGGGCAGGCCGCCGGGCAACTTCTTGTTGATGAAGTGGATCACCTGCTCCTTGATCGGCGCGGTGCCCACGGTCGCGGGCGGCGCGCCGGATTGCTTGCGCGCCACGCGCTTGAGCAGGCTGTTGGCGATGCGCTGCGCCTTGAAACCGACGCCGACCATCGCCGCGCGCGCGATCTTGATCGTCTCCGGGTTCGTGGCGTTGAGCATCAGCATCGCGGCCGCGTTGCCCGGCCGGAAGCTCTTCTTGCCCATCTTGCGCAGCAGGTTGCGCATGTTCATCGTGACGTCGCCGAAGTCGATCTTCACCGGGCACGGGTTGACGCACTTGTGGCACACCGTGCAGTGGTCGGCGACGTCCTCGAATTCCTCCCAGTGCTTGATCGACACGCCGCGGCGCGTCTGCTCCTCGTAGAGGAAGGCCTCGACCAGCAGCGAGGTCGCCAGGATCTTGTTGCGCGGGCTGTAGAGCAGATTGGCGCGCGGCACGTGCGTGGCGCAGACCGGCTTGCACTTGCCGCAGCGCAGGCAGTCCTTGATGGAATCGCTGATCGCGCCGATGTCGCTCTGCTGCATGATCAGCGACTCGTGCCCCATCAGCCCGAAGCTGGGCGTGTAGGCGTTGGTCAGGTCGGCGAAGGTCGTCTGCCCGCTCCTGGAGGGCCGCAGCAGCTTGCCCTTGTTGAAACGCCCCTCCGGATCGATGCGCGCCTTGTAGCCGGCGAAGCCGGCCAGCTCCTCGTCGTTGAGGAACTCCAGCTTGGTGATGCCGATGCCGTGCTCGCCCGAGATCACGCCGTCCAGCGACCGCGCCAGTTTCATGATCCGCGCCACCGCCTCGTGCGCGGTCTGCAGCATCTCGTAGTTGTCGGAGTTGACCGGGATGTTGGTGTGCACGTTGCCGTCGCCGGCATGCATGTGCAGCGCCACCCACACCCGGCCGCGCAGCACCTCCTTGTGGATGCGCTTGCACTCCTCCAGGATGGGCGCGAACGAGGCGCCCGCGAAGATGTCCTGCAGCGGCTTCAGGATCTGCTTGCGCCAGCTGGCGCGCAGCGTGTAGTCCTGCAACTGCTCGAAGAAGGACCGCTCGCCGTCGCGCGGCAGGTCCAGCTCCTGCATCCACGCGCGCCACTGCGCGCCGACCGTGTCCAGCAGCGCCAGGGCCTGCTGCACGCGGTCCTCCAGCAGCTCGGCGCTGGGGATCTCGCCAGCGTCGTCGCTCTTGCCCAGCGGCAGGTTGCCGTTGGCGAAGAACTCGCGCAGCGCCTCGGTCAGCGCCAGCTTGTTGCGCAGCGAGAGCTCGATGTTGATGCGCTCGATGCCCAGCGTGTACTCGCCCATGCGCGGCAGCGGGATCACCACGTCCTCGTTCACCTTGAACGCGTTGGTGTGCTTGGAGATCGCCGCCGTGCGCTTGCGGTCCAGCCAGAACTTCTTGCGCGCGTCGGCGCTCACGGCCACGAAGCCCTCGCCCGAGCGGCCGTTGGCCAGGCGCACGACCTCGCTGGTGGCGCGCGCGACCTCGTCCGCGTCGTCGCCGACGATGTCGCCGATCAGCACCATCTTCGGCAGGCCGCCGCGCTTGCTCTTGGTCGCGTAACCGACGGCCTTCAGGTAGCGGTCGTCCAGATGCTCCAGGCCGGCCAGGATCGCCCCGCCCGGCTTCTTCATCTCGCCGAACATGAAGTCCTTGATGTCGACGATGGACGGCACGCAGTCCTTCGGATTGCCGAAGAACTCCAGGCACACGGTGCGCACGTGCGCCGGCATGCGGTGCACGATCCAGCGCGCGCTGGTGATCAGCCCGTCGCAGCCTTCCTTCTGGATGCCGGGCAGCCCGGCCAGGAACTTGTCGGTGACGTCCTTGCCCAGCCCCTCCTTGCGGAAGGTGCGGCCGGGGATGTCCAGGCGCTCGGTGCGCTCCAGCGTCTTGCCGGTCGCGTCGTAGTAGTGCAGGTCGAAGCTGGCGACCTCGACGTCGTGGATCTTGCCCAGGTTGTGGCCGACGCGATGCACCTCCAGCCACTTCGCGTCCGGCGTGACCATGCGCCACGACGCCAGGTTGTCCAGCGCGGTGCCCCAGAGCACGGCCTTCTTGCCACCCGCGTTCATCGCGACGTTGCCGCCGACGCAGGAGGCCTCGGCCGAGGTCGGGTCGACCGCGAAGACGAAGCCGTGCAGCTCCGCCAGGTCCGACACGCGCTGCGTGACGACGCCGGCCTCGGTCCAGATCGTGGGCACCTCGCGGTCCAGGCCCGGCAGCAGCTTCATCTCGACGCCGCGCATGGCCTCCAGCTTCTCGGTGTTGATCACCGCGCTGTTCCACACCAGCGGCACCGCGCCGCCGGTGTAACCGGTGCCGCCGCCGCGCGGGATCACCGTCAGGCCGAGCTCGAAGCAGTCCGCCACCAGCGCCGCCATCTCGCCCTCGGTGTCGGGGGTGAGGACGACGAAGGGGTACTCGACGCGCCAGTCGGTCGCGTCGGTGACGTGCGCGACGCGCGACAGGCCGTCGTACTTGACGTTGTCCTTGGCGGTGTGGCGCGTGAAGACCTTGACGGCGCGCTTGCGCAGCTCCGCTACCTGCTCGAATTGATGCGCGAAGGCGGCGACGGCCGCCTCGGCCGCGGTCAGCAACTCGCCCACCCAGGCATCGCGCTGCGCGTCGTCCTCGGGATGACGGCGGCGCTGCACTTCGGTGAGCCGGTGCCGCAAGGCGCCGATCAACGCCTCGCGGCGCTTCGGGTTGTCCAGCAGGTCGTCCTGCAGGTAGGGATTGCGCTGCACCACCCAGATGTCGCCCAGCACCTCGTAGAGCATGCGCGCGGAGCGGCCGGTCTGGCGCTCGCCGCGCAGGCGGTCCAGCAGCTCCCAGGCCCGGGCCCCGAGCAGACGAAGGACGATTTCGCGATCGGAGAAGGAGGTGTAGTTGTACGGGATCTCGCGCAGCCGGGCGGCGGGCGCGTGGGTCTGGGCTGGGTCGCCGGCCATCGCGGGGTCGGCGGGCATCGGCAGATGCGGTGCATTCATGGCGGCCAGGTGCTCACGCACCCTGGGTTGCGGCGGCCGGCATCCCCGCGGGAAACGCGGAAGACACCGATGCCTGGCTTGGGGGAAAAGCATGCGGCCCGGGTCCGGACAGCGCCCCCGGACTTGTGGTCCCCGAGGCCGCTGGACACGACATCGGAACGGGCGTTCGCGAATGGCCGCGATCGCGGCCGGCCCGGACTGGGCAATGGACGGAATCCTACCCCAGCGCCAGAGGGCAACCACGGGCCAGGGCCTCTCGGGGCCCCGGTGTCACAATGGCCCGATAAGCTCATCGGGGCCATCGCCGCCCTCCCGCGAAGGGATCCGCCAGGGACCCGCGCGAGGCTCGCGACGCGTCCCGCAGAACCCTCTTCACGAGCATCGGAGACCCATGAAGCCCGCATCGACCTCCCTGCTGGCCGCGACGCTGTCGCTGGCCGCCCTCCTCGCCCCCGGCAGCGCGTCCGCGCAGACCGAGATCCAGTGGTGGCACTCGATGAGCGGGGCCCTCGGCGACTGGGTCAACGACCTGGCCAAGGACTTCAACGCCAGCCAGAAGGACTACAAGATCGTCCCCACCTACAAGGGCAGCTACGACGAGTCCATGGCCGGCGCGGTGGCCGCGTTCCGCGCCGGCAACGCGCCGCACATCCTGCAGGTCTTCGAGGTCGGCACCGCCACGATGATGGCCAGCAAGGGCGCCATCGTGCCCGTGGGCCAGGTGATGCAGCAGGCCGGCGTCAAGTTCGACAACGCCGCCTACGTGCCCGCCGTCGCCGGCTACTACACCGCGCCGAACGGCCAGATGCTGAGCTTCCCGTTCAACAGCTCCACCACCGTCTTCCATTACAACAAGGACGCGTTCAAGGCCGCCGGCCTGGACCCCGAGAAGCCGCCCAGTTCCTGGCCCGAGGTGGCCGCCGCCGCCGCCAAGCTCAAGGCCGCCGGCCACAAGTGCCCGTTCACCACCAGCTGGGTCAGCTGGACGCAGCTGGAGAGCTTCTCCGCCTGGCACAACGTCGAGTACGCGACCAGGAACAACGGCTTCGGCGGCCTCGACACGCGGCTCGCGTTCAACACGCCGCTGCACGTGCGCCACATCGAGAACCTGGCCAACATGGCCAAGGCCGGCCTCTTCGTCTACAAGGGCCGCGGCAACAGCGCCGACGCGACCTTCTACTCCGGCGAGTGCGCGATGATGACCGGCTCCTCCGGCCTCTACGCCAACATCAAGAAGAGCGCCAAGTTCGCCTCCGGCATCGCGCCGCTGCCCTATTACCCCGACGTGCCCGGCGCGCCGCAGAACACCATCATCGGCGGCGCCAGCCTGTGGGTGATGTCCGGCAAGAAGCCGGCCGAATACAAGGGCGTGGCCGCGTTCTTCCAGTACCTGTCGCGCCCCGAGGTCGCCTCCGAGAGCCACAAGCGCACCGGTTACCTGCCCGTCACCAAGGCCGCCTACGAGCTGACCGAGAAGAGCGGCTTCTACAAGCAGAACCCCGGCACCGACGTCGCGGTCCAGCAGATGATCCGCAAGACCACCGACAAGTCGCGCGGCGTGCGGCTGGGCAACTTCGCGCAGATCCGCACCGTCATCGACGAGGAGCTCGAACAGGTCTGGGCCGGCAAGAAGGCGCCCAAGGAAGGCCTGGACGCCGCGATCAAGCGCGGCAACGAGCTGCTGGAGCGCTTCCAGAAGGCCAACAAGTCCTGACCTGACCGGTCGGCCCGGCCGGCGACGCAAGGTCGCCCCCGGGCCGCCCCACCCCTCGACGCATCGTCCGACGCATGTCCCAACAGAAACGCGTGGTGTTCCGGTCGGGCTGGCTGCCATGGCTGCTGCTGGCGCCGCAGGCGCTGGTGATCGGCGTCTTCTTCTTCTGGCCCGCGGCGCAGGCGCTGCTGCAGAGCCTGCAGCAGCAGGACGCCTTCGGGCTGTCGACCGAATGGGTGGGGCTGGCCAACTTCCAGCAGCTGTTCAACGACCCGGGCTACCTCGCCTCGTTCAAGACCACGGCCGTGTTCTCGCTGCTGGTCGCGGTCATCGGCCTGGCCCTGTCGCTGCTGCTGGCGACGATGGCGCACCGCGTCGTGCGCGGCGCCGGCCTCTACAAGACGCTGCTGATCTGGCCCTACGCGGTGGCGCCGGCGATCGCGGGCGTGTTGTGGATGTTCATGTTCGCGCCGTCGATCGGCGTCGTCGCCTACGGCCTGGAGCGCGCGGGCATCGCGTGGAATCACCTGCTCGACGCCAACGACGCGATGACGCTGGTCGTCATGGCCGCCGTGTGGAAGCAGGTCTCGTACAACTTCCTGTTCTTCCTGGCCGGCCTGCAGTCGATCCCCAAATCGCTGATCGAAGCCGCCGCGATCGACGGCGCCGGCCCGTGGCGCCGCTTCTGGACCATCACCTTCCCGCTGCTGTCGCCCACCAGCTTCTTCCTGCTGGTGATCAACGTCGTCTACGCGTTCTTCGACACCTTCGGCATCATCGATGCGGCCACCCACGGCGGCCCGGGCAAGGACACCGCGATCCTGGTCTACAAGGTCTATTACGACGGCTTCAAGGCGCTGGACCTGGGCGGCTCGGCCGCGCAGAGCGTGGTGCTGATGGCGATCGTGATCGCGCTGACGGTGATCCAGTTCCGCTTCGTCGAGAAGAAAGTGAATTACTGAGATGGTCGAGCGCCGCCCCGCCCTGACGCTGCTGTCGCACCTGATCCTGATCCTGGGCGTGCTGGTGGTGGCGTTCCCGCTGTACATCGCCTTCGTCGCGTCGACGCAGACCGCCGACGCGATCCTGCAGTCGCCGATGCCGCTGCGGCCCGGCTCGCACCTGATCGACAACTACAGCGCCGCGCTGTTCGGCAGCAGCGGTGCGGGCTCCAAGGCGCCGGTGGGTCGCATGATGTGGATCAGCCTGGTCAGCGCGCTGGTGATCGCGGTGGGCAAGATCGCGATCTCGCTGCTGTCGGCCTTCGCGATCGTGTACTTCCGCTTCCGCTTCCGGACCTTCTTCTTCTGGGCCATCTTCGTCACGCTGATGCTGCCGGTGGAGGTGCGCATCGGCCCGACCTACCAGGTGGTGGCCGACCTGCAGATGCTCAACAGCTATGCCGGCCTGACGGTGCCGCTGATCGCGTCCGCGACGGCGACCTTCCTGTTCCGGCAGTTCTTCCTGACGGTGCCCGACGAGCTGGTCGAGGCCGCGCGCATCGACGGCGCGGGGCCGCTGCGCTTCTTCCGCGACGTGCTGATGCCGCTGTCGGTGACCAGCATCGCCGCGCTCTTCGTGATCCAGTTCATCTACGGCTGGAACCAGTACCTGTGGCCGCTGCTGGTCACCACCAACGAGGACATGTACCCCGTCGTCATCGGCATCAAGCGCATGATCGCCGGCGGCGACGCGGCCAACGACTGGAACATCGTCATGGCCACCGCGATGCTGGCGATGATCCCGCCGGCGCTGGTCGTGGTGCTGATGCAGCGCTGGTTCGTCAAGGGCCTGGTGGACACCGAGAAGTGACCCGGCCCACGCGCGGACCGGCCCGACACAACGCATAGAAGAAGACCCGATGGCAAGCATCTCCCTGCGCAACGTCGTCAAGCAATACGGCCATGGCGCCAAGGCGAATCCGGTGATCCACGGCGTCAGCGCAGAGATCGCGGACGGCGAGTTCGTCGTCATCGTCGGCCCGTCGGGCTGCGGCAAGTCCACGCTGCTGCGCATGGTCGCCGGCCTGGAGGAGATCAGCTGCGGCGAGATCGCGATCGCCGGCCGCGTCGTCAACCAGGTCGAGCCGGCCGACCGGGACATCGCGATGGTGTTCCAGAACTACGCGCTCTACCCGCACATGAGCGTCTTCGAGAACATGGCTTACGGGCTCAAGATCCGCAAGCTGCCCGCGGCGGAGATTCGTGCCCGCGTCGACAAGGCCGCGGGCATCCTGGAGCTCGGCCACCTGCTGGCGCGCAAGCCGCGCGAGCTCTCCGGCGGCCAACGCCAGCGCGTCGCGATGGGCCGCGCGATCGTGCGCGATCCGCAGGTCTTCCTCTTCGACGAGCCGCTGTCCAACCTCGACGCCAAGCTGCGCGTGCAGACTCGGCTGGAAATCCAGAAGCTGCATCGGGAGCTGGGCGTGACCTCGCTCTTCGTCACCCACGACCAGGTCGAGGCGATGACGCTGGCCCAGCGCATCGTGGTGATGAACGCCGGCCGCATGGAGCAGTTCGGCACGCCCGAGGAGGTCTACGGTCGACCGGCGACGACCTTCGTCGCGAGCTTCATCGGCTCGCCGGCGATGAACCTGCTCAATGGCATCGTCCGGGACAACCGCTTCGTGATCGGCGACGCCGCGTTCCACCTGCCGCTGCCGGCGCCGCGCCAGGGCGAGCTGATCCTGGGCCTGCGCCCGGAACACGCGCTGCCGCACGACGGCCAGCGCGCCGCCGCCGATGCCGCGGAATGGCCGCTGAAGGTGGAGATGGTGGAGATGCTCGGCGCCGAGCGGCTGGTGTACGGTCGCCTCGGCGGCGCGCCCTTCACGCTGCGCATCGATGCGACCGACACGCCGCCGCGCCCCGGCGACGAGATGCCGTTGAAGGCTCCGGGCGAGCGGCTGCATTGGTTCGACCCGGCGACGGGTCGACGCGTGGACTGAGCGCCCCGGGCGGGCGCGCACAAGGAGAACCGCGATGACGACGGACCGCGACACGACCGCGCCCCTGACGACCCGAGCGATGGACGAGGCCGACTGGCCGTGGTCCCTGCCCTTCTGGGTGGCGCACCGCGGCGCGGGCAAGCTCGCGCCGGAGAACACGCTCGCCGCCTTCCGCGAGGGCGCCCGGCACGGCTATCGGGCCTTCGAGTGCGACGTGAAGCTGAGCGCCGACGGCGTGCCCTTCCTGCTGCATGACGCGACGCTGGACCGCACCACGCCGGCCCGCGGTCGCGCGGCGGACCTGAGCTGGAGCGAGCTCTCGCGCCTGGATGCCGGCCGCTGGCACAGCCGCGCCTACGCGGGCGAGCCGCCACCCAGCCTGGAAGCGATCGCCGCGTTCGTGCGCCGCAACCAGCACGCGCTCAACATCGAGATCAAACCCACGCCGGGCGAGGCCTTCCTCACCGGCGAGGTCGTCGGGCGCGAGGTGCTGCGACTGTGGGGCGAGACGGCGCCGTCGTCGGTGCTGTTCAGCAGCTTCGAGCCCGAGGCGCTGCGCGGCGCGCGCGAGACCGCGCCGCAAGTGCCGCGCGGCCTGCTGCTGGACAGGCTGGAGCCGGCGGACGCCTGGCTGGGGCTGGCGCAATCGCTGGGCTGCCGCGCGGTGATCACGCATTACGCGCTGATGGACCAGGCGCTGGTGACGCGCCTGCACGAGGCGGAGATGAAGGCGCTGGTCTATACCGTCAACGACGCGGCATCGGCGCAGTGGCTGATCGCCAATGGGGTGGACGGCATCATCACCGACGCGGTGGACCGCTTCAGCCCGACGGCTTGAGGCGCCGGCGCGGCGGGCGGCCGCGGTGGGTCAACGCGGGGTCGGCGCGAGCAGTTGGTCGACGCCCGTCATGCCGTAGACGCAGGTGTCCGAGGGCAGGCCCTTGACGTCCAGCGCGTCCTGACGCAACACGCCTTCGAGCGTGAAGCCGCAGCGTTCCGCCACGCCGCGGCTGGCGACATTGCGGGCATCGGTTCGGATCTCCATGCGCCGGGCGTGCAGGTGCTCGAAGCCCAGCCGCGTCAGCGCGACGACGGCCTCGGCCGCGAGCCCGTGGCCGGTGAACTCCGGCGCGAGCCAGTAGCCGATCTCATAGCGCCGCACCTTCCATTCCAGCGTGTGCAGGCCGGCGCCGCCGATCATGCGTCCGGGCCGTCCATCCGGGCCGCGCAGCCTCACGAAATAGGCCAGATGTTCTCGCAGCAGGAATTGCGCCTGCATGCGACGCGCGACGGCCTCGGATTGCTCGGCACTGGGGATGTCGCGCGCCCAGGGCATCCACGGGCGCAGATGCTCAATGGCGCCGACGACCGCGAGGTTCAGGGCAATGCCGTCGCCGGCACGGGCACAGGTCAAAAAAAGACGCTCGGTCTCGAGCGTCTCCGGCACCTGGATCAGGATGGGATCGTCGGAAGGCATGACTCGCATGGGGGTGTGAAGCTCCGTCAGTTGCCACCGGCAGTTTGCAAGTTCATGCCACCAGGCTGCGCCTCGGCGCCCAGGGGCGGCTCTTCCTCGATGCGGGGCAGTTCCCGCACCGCGCGGATCGCCTGCACGCGCCAGGCCGCCGCGGCCAGCAGCAGCGCGCCGATGCCGGCGAATCCAAGCGCGGCACGCAGGCTGACGTGCTCGCCCAACCAGCCGCCGATCAGCGCGCCGGGGCCGGCGGGGATCAGGATCAGCCAGCGCATCGTGCTCGTCATCCGACCCAGCAGCGGGCCGGGCGTCACCGCCTGCCGCAGCGACAGGAAGTTGATGAAGATGAAAACCGCGCCGACCCCGAACATGAACAGCGCGAAGGCGAAGGCCGCCACGCCCAGCGCCGTCGCCGGCGCCACCGCCAGCGCGGTCCAGCCGACGCCGCAGATCGCGAAGCCGCTCACCAGGCAGGGCCCGGGGCCGAGCCGCGCGCTGACGCGGTGGCCGAAGAAGCTCGCCAGCACGGTGCCCGCGCCGAGCGCGATGTAGGCCAGGCCCACGCTCTGCGCCGACAGGCCCAGCACCCGCGTCGCGAAGAGGATCTGCACCACTTGCGCCGCCTGGTTGAACATCTGCCAGCCGCCGACCGCGCAGGCCAGGCTGACCAGCATGCGCTTGCCGCGCACGAACGCGACGCCCGCCTTCAGGTCGCGCCAGAAGTCGGCGCCGTCGCGGCGATGCAGCGTCTCGGTGACCTTCACGCCGCGCAGGATCATCGCGGACGCCAGCAGCAGCAACGCGTCGACCGCCAGCGCCAGCGGCGCGCCGACCAGCTTGATCAGCGCCCCCGCGACACCGGGCCCGGCGACTTCCGCGCCGGACGAGGCCAGCGCGTTCTTCGCGTGCGCCTCCACCAGGCGATCACGGCTCACCACCTGCGTCAGCACGATCTGCGCGGCGCTGCCGGCGATCGTGTAGACCGTGCCGAGCAGGAAGCCGACGAAGTACAGCCACGGCATGCCCAGCCAGCCCAGCCACGCGGCGATGGGCACGCTGCCGACGGCGATCGCGAGCGTGACCTCGCCCACGACGTAGACCGGCAGCTTGCGCACCCGGTCCAGCCAGACGCCAGCCGGCAGCGAGAACAGCACGAAGGGCAGCAGTTCCATCGCGGTGAGCAGGCCCATCTGCGTCGGCGTGGCATGCAGCAGCACCGCCGCGGTCAGCGGCAGCGCGAGCAGGGTGATCTGCCCGCCCAGCGAGCTGATCAGGATCGACGACCACAGGCGGCGATAGACGAGATCCCGCAGCAGGTCGCCAGCGGGAAGACGCAGCAAGTCGAGCAGGCGGTCGACCAACGCGGATGGCCTCTTGGGCAGCATGATGAAACTCCGGCAGCGGTCCGGATCCGGCGTCGTGCGCCGCGATGGGACCGGGCGGTCCCCGGGCGACGAGCGCCGGAGCCGCGGAAAAGCAAAGAGACCTGGGGAGCCGCTCCTTGGCATCGACGAATCGGAGCCGGGCGGCGGATGGCGGGCAGTCGCCTAGGGTCGTCGCATCGCCGGACCGTGGGCACGAGCGCGCGCCAACGCCAGGGCGTCGGGTTTGGTGCGGTCGAGCAGCTTGGTCATGGTCGGTCGGCGGGCCCGCGAGGGCCGGCGGTGCGGAGCTTCCGGGGAGGAAGAAGGCGCCGATGCTATCAGCGCCGGGTTGTCATCGGCAAGTGCGGAAAGGCAGGGGTGGGCGTGCTGCGAGGACGCGCGCGGCTCACCAGCCCGCCGCCAGGCCGTCGCGGCGCGGATCGCTGGCGGCGACGTAACCCTCGACCGCCGGGTCGCCCAGGCGCCAGATGAATTGGCCGGCGCCGAAGTCCTGGTAGCTGTCGTGGATGTCGCCGATCTGATGGCCGAGCGAGCGCAGGCCCTCGATGGTGTCCGGGCGCATCGTCGGCTCGATGTTGATCGACAGGCCCTCGTTGAAGCGCCAGCGCGGCGCGTCGCAAGCGGCCTGCGGGTGCTGGCGGTAGTCGAGCATCCGCACCAGCGTCTGCATGTGGCACTGCGGCTGGATGTTGGCGCCCATCACGCCGTAGCTCATGCGCGGCTGGCCGTCCTGCATCAGGAAGGCCGGGATGATGGTGTGGAACGGCCGCTTGCCCGGCGCGACGACGTTGGCGCTGCCGGCCTCGCGCGTGAAGCCGTGACCGCGGTTCTGCAGCGACAGGCCGTACCCCGGCACGACGATGCCGGAGCCGAAACCCAGGTAGTTGCTCTGGATGAAGCTGACCATCATGCCGCTCTCGTCCGCCGCGGTCAGGTAGATGGTGCCGCCCTTGACCGGGTTGCCGGCCTTGAAGTCCTGCGCGCGCTTCATGTCGATGAGCTTCGCGCGCTGGGCGAGGTAGGCGGGATCCAGCATCTGCTCGACCGTGACGGCCATCGCGGCGGGGTCGCTGACATAACGATAGACATCGGCGAAGGCGAGCTTCATCGCCTCGATCTGCAGGTGCTGCGAGGCGGTGCCATCCAGCGGCAGCGACGCGACGTCGAAGTTCTTGAGGATCCCCAGCGCGATCAGCGCCGCGATGCCCTGCCCGTTCGGCGGGATCTCGTGCAGCGTGTGGCCGGCGTAGTCCATCGCGATCGTGTCGACCCATTGCGGCGTGTAGGACGCGAAGTCGGCCGCGGTGATGGCGCCGCCGGTCTCGCGGGCGTAGGCGCCCACGACGTCGGCGATCTCGCCGCGATAGAAGGCCTCGCCCTTCGTCTGCCCGATGAGGCGCAGCGTGCGCGCCGCCTCGGGGAAGCGGAAGACCTCGCCCACTTCGGGTGCCCGCCCCTTCGGCAGGAAGGCCTGCGCGAAGCCGGGCTGCGAGACGAGGTCCTGTACCTCGGAGGCCATGCGCCACTTGTTCTGCACGACCAGCGGCACGGCGTAGCCGCGCTCGGCGATCTCGATCGCGGGCGCCATCAGGTCGGCGAAGGGCAGCTTGCCGTAGCGCTCGCTCAACGCGACCCAGCCGGCCACCGCGCCCGGCACCGTGACGGCGTCCCAGCCGCGACGGGGCATGGCCGTGCCAGGGCCGTACTTGCGGTCGAAGTACTCGGGCGTCCACGCCCGCGGCGCGATGCCGGAGGCATTCAGCCCCTGCAGCGACCGGCCGTCCCACACGATCGCGAAGGCGTCCGAGCCCAGGCCGTTGCTGCAGGGCTCGACGAGGGTCATGCAGGCGGCGGTGGCGATCGCGGCGTCGACCGCGTTGCCGCCTTGCGCCAGGATGCGCAGGCCGGCCTGCGCCGCCAGCGGGTGCGAGGTTGAGACGACATTGCGCGCGAAGACCGGGCTGCGCTGGCTGGGATAGGCGTGGCGCCAGTCGAAGGCGTGCGGGGAGGCGGGCATGGGGAGGTCTCCGATGTTCTTGGCGAGCGATCTTGCCCGATGCCTGGCGCCGCCGACAGCGCGCAAGACCTGACCCGGGCGCGTGGCGTGCGATGAACGTAACGCATTGCAAAGCAGTGGGGGCGTGTCAACACAATGCGAACCGGTGTCGTTGTTAGCTCACCTTGTTCAACCCGCTGGAGTAACCCAGATGCAAGCCTTCAAGACCGTCAAGACCCTGGCCCTGATCCCCGCCCTGCTGATTGCCGGCGTCGCGATGGCCCAGACCCCGGCAACGCCGACCACCGCGCCGACCACCGCCATCGCGCCGGCCGCCGCCGCGGCCCCGGCTTCGGACGCCAAGGCCGAGCACAAGGCCAAGCATCACAAGGCCGCCGGCGACAAGACCGCGCACAAGAGCCACAAGAAGGAAAAGGCCGCGAAGCCCGCCGACGCCGCCTCCGCCGCGGCCAAGTAAGCCTCCTGCCCCCGGGCGCCCCTCGGGACGCCCAGGACGCAAAAAACCGCAGCACCGGTCACCCGGTCTGCGGTTTTCTCTTTGGGCGCGCGGATCGTCGGATCCGGGCTTGTGCGGAGGCGGTCCGCTCAGGCGGTCAGTTGCGCGATAGGGATCACACGCGACTGACCGTGCCCATGACTGGCGCACGTGACGCCGTGCGCCGCGGCGCAGGCCCGCAGGGCCTCATCGAAGACTTCGCGGGCGCAGTCGTGGCAGCTGCCGCAGGCGGAGGCGACATGCGTCTCGTCCTGCAGGACATCGAAGTTGTGCACGCCGTCGGCGACGGTGCGGCGGATGTCGCGGTCGGAAACTCGGTGGCAGAGGCAAACGATCATGGCGGCGGCGGTCAGGATCAACCTGGAATGGCCGTGATACTAACGCAAACGCGAATTCCTCTCAATTAGCCCAACAAGCCCCTGCCATTCGTCGGTGAACAACCACACGAAAGTGCCACGCCGGTGCGCCATCGCCCGCGGCGGGCGCAAAAAAGCCCCGGCTGGCCGGGGCTTGGAGGATGAACGTGGCTGGCGATCAGTTGGCTTCGCCCATCTGGCTTTGCAGCCAGTTCTGCTCGCCGAGTTGCGCGACCAGCTCGATCTGGGTTTCCAGATGGTCGATGTGCTCCTCGGTGTCGGACAGGATCTCTTCGAGGACCTCGCGCGAGACGTAATCGCGGACGGTCTCGCAGTACGCGATGGCTTCCTTCAGCAGCGGATGGCTGCCGGTCTCGATCTTCAGGTCGCAGTGCAGCACCTCGACGGCGTTCTCGCCGATGTACAGCTTGCCCAGGTCCTGCAGGTTCGGCAGGCCTTCCAGCATCAGGATGCGGTCCATCAGCTTGTCGGCGTGCTTCATTTCCTCGATGGATTCCTGGTACTCGTGCTTGGCCAGGCGCTCCAGGCCCCAGCTCTTGAGCATGCGGTAATGCAGGAAGTACTGGTTGATCGCGGTCAGCTCGTTCTTCAGCTGAGCGTTCAGATATTCGATGACCTTGGCATCGCCCTTCATGTTCTTCTCCTGGAATTCCGGTGTGGGATGGGGCGCATTGTCTCCATCCACACGGCCAGTGGGGACAAGACCCGCCAAGCCCGTTCTGCATGCGAAGCGTTCGCAGCCCCATTCGGTTCCCCTTGCAACCCTGATTCCGTCAAAAGAAAACAATCGCGGCGATTCTCTGTTGCAATTGCGAATGGTTCTCATTAAGATGCCACGCATGACTGCCTACCACCACACCCACACCGAGGCCCTGCAAGCCGCCGCGCTGGACAGCGCGCGCGTCGTCGCAGGTTCGCCGCGCGTCGAAGCGGCTCCCGTCGTGATCCAGCGTCGCCGCGTCAGCAGCCAGGCCCTGCTGGGTAACGACCGCGAGGTCGAGATCGAGCACTGCGGCCAGCTCTATCGGCTGCGGGTGACGTCGCTGGGCAAGCTCATCCTCACGAAGTGATCGGCTGATCCGCCGGTCCGCCCCGCGCGGCGACCGGCACAGCCGTTCAAACCCGCTCTCCGAGCCTCCAGGAACGCCCGCGGGCCGCTCGCCGGCCGCTGCCGTACCACCGCGATTTCCGTTTTCGACTCCCTGATCCCGGGCCGCGCCTTCGCGCCGGCCACCGCACCAGCCCGCGTCCAGCCAGCCCGTGCGAGATCCAAGAACTCCAAGGACCTCGTCACCATGCTTCTGCGCCAGACGCCCGTCGCGCTCGCTCTCTCGCTCGCCTTCCCGCTCGCCCTGTCGGTGGCTCAGGCACAGACCCAGCCGGCGCCCGCCCAGCCCCCTTCCGCCGCCGAGGCGCCGCATCAGCTCGGCGAGCTGACCGTCTCCGCGACGCGCACCGAGCGCTCGACCGACGCGGTGCCGAGCACGGTCACCGTGAAGAACCGCAAGCAGCTCGAGCGCCGCGACGCGCGCGATCTGAAGGACCTGCTGTCCGACGAGGTCGACATCGACGTGCGCGCGATGACGCCGCGCTTCTCCGCCGCCGGCTCGTCGCTGGGCCGCGCGGGCAACGAGGGCCTCAACATCCGGGGCCTGGACGGCAACCGCGTCCTCATGATGATCGACGGCATCCGCGTGCCGCAGTCCTTCTCGTTCGGTCCCTTCGCCAGCGGCCGGGCCGACTTCGTCGATCTCTACAGCCTGACCAGCGCCGAGGTGCTGCGCGGCCCGACGTCCACCTCCTTCGGCAGTGACGGCCTGGCCGGCGCGCTGAGCCTGCGCACGCTGTCGCCGGAGGACTTCCTGCGCGGCGGCAAGACCTTCGGCGGTACCGCGCGCATCGGCGCCAACAGCGTCGACGACTCCAAGGTCGCCACGGCCGCCGTGGCCTTCGGCTGGGGTGACTGGAGCAGCCTGGTGCAAGCGTCGGTGCGCCGCGGCCACGAGACCAGGAACCAGGGCGACAACGACGCGCCCAACAGCAACCGCACCAAGCCCAACCCGACCGACATCGACACGGACAGCGTGATGGCCAAGCTCGGCTATCGCGTCAACGCCAACCACCGCCTGACGGGCACGGTGGAGTACCGCACCCGCAAGACCGACACCAACGGCCTGAGCGCCGTCGCGCCGGCCGCGACCCAACCGACCTCGGTGCTGGCCCTGGACGCGCACGACAAGATGGAGCGCCGCCGGGTCTCGCTGGAGCATCGCTACGAGGACCTGAACGCGCCGTGGATCCAGCAGTGGACGACGCAGCTCTACGCCCAGAACAGCGAGACGCGCCAGTACAGCTTCGAGGATCGCAACACCTCGGCCGACCGCATCCGTGACAGCAACTACAAGGAACGCCTGATCGGCCTGACGACGCAGGCGCAGACACAGTTGACCGGCCAGCGCCTGAGCTACGGGCTGGACGTCAGCCGCAATCGCATCTCCAGCGTGCGGGACGGCACCGTGCCGCCGGCCGGCGAAACCTTCCCCTCCAAGGCCTTCCCCGACACCGACTACACCACCGCCGGCGCCTTCCTGCAGGACGAGATCGACGCGGGCGACTTCACGGTCATCCCGGCGCTGCGCTACGAGACCTACAAGCTCAAGCCCAAGACCGCCGGCTACACCGGTGCCGTGGTGTCGCTGAGCGACAGCGCGGTGACGCCGCGCATCGGGGTGATCTGGCGCGCGTTGCCGGCGCTGCAGCCGTACGTGCAGTGGTCGCAGGGCTTCCGCGCGCCGACGCCGGACCAGGTCAACAACGGCTTCGCCAACCCGGTGCAGGGCTACCGCAGCATCGGCAACCCCGACCTGAAGCCGGAACACGCCACCAGCTGGGAACTGGGCGTGCGCGGCCAATGGGCCGAGGTGCTGCGCTGGCAGTTGAGCGCCTACGACAACCGCTACCGCGACTTCATCTCGCAGGAGCAGGTCGGCGGCGCCTTCACGCCGTCGAACCCCGCGATCTTCCAGTTCGTGAACCTCGCGCAAGCCCGCATCAAGGGCGTCGAGGCGCGCGCGGCCTGGGCGGTGACATCGGGCCTGAGCGTGAACGCGTCGGTCGCGAAGTCGCGCGGCCACAGCATCCTGGCCGGCGAGGAGCGCCCGCTGAACAGCGTGCAGCCGCTGCGCGGCAAGCTCGGCCTGCGCTACGACGCCGGCCCCTGGACGGCGGACGCCACCTGGGTGCACAGCTCGGGCAAGAAGCCCTCGGACATCTACATGACGCAGGGCGTCGTCCAGTACGCGCCCAAGAAGTACGACGTCGTCGACGCCGGCGCGAGCTACCGCCTCACGCCGACCTGGACCGTCGCCGCCGTCGTGACCAACGTCTTCGACAAGAAGTACTGGCGCTGGAGCGACGTCATCGGCGCCACCAGCACCACGTCGAGCTTCCCGACCATCGATGCCTTCACCGCCCCCGGCCGCGCCATCCAGGTGTCCCTGCGCGCCGATTTCTGATCAGGAGTCCCTTTCCATGCAAGCCAGCTTCACCGCCCTGCGACACGCCTTCGCCACCGCACGCCAGGAGCGCAAGGCCCGCCACCGCGACATCGCCAGCGCCCTGAGCATCTCCGAGGGCGAATTGCTCGCCGCCCACATCGGCCCCTTCGCGGACGACGAGTCCCCGCTGCGCGCACGCCGCCTGCGCGCCGAGTGGCAGGACCTGATCGCCGCGCTCGAGCCGCTCGGCCCGCTGATGGCGCTGACCCGCAACGAGTCCTGCGTGCACGAGAAAGTCGGCGTCTACCAGGACGTCAGCGCGCAAGGCCCTCAACGCCTGGTCGGCCTGGTGCTGGGCGGCGCGATCGACCTGCGCGTCTTCTACAGCCACTGGCGCCACGGCGTCGCCGTCGCCGAGCGCCTGTCCGACGGCGCGCTGCAGCGCAGCCTGCAGTTCTTCGACGCCGCCGGCCTGGCGATCCACAAGGTGTTCCTGCGGCCCGAGAGCGATGTCGCCGCCTACGAGGCGCTGGTCGCGCGCTTCCTGTCCGACGACCAGCAACCCGGCCTCGAGCCGGGCGAGGTCTTTCAAGACCCGGCCGAGACGCCGGACGAGCGCATCGACGTCGCGACCTTCCGCGGCGAGTGGGCGTCGCTGCGCGACACGCACGAGTTCTTCGGCCTGCTCAAGCGCCACGGCCTGAGCCGCACGCAGGCGCTGCGCCTGGCGGAGCCGCGCTTCGCGCAGCCGCTGCCACTGTCCAGCGCGCAGGAGCTGCTCAGCCGTGCCGCGCAGGAAGGCGTGTCCATCATGGTCTTCGTCGGCAATCCCGGGATGATCCAGATCCACAGCGGCCCGGTGCACAAGGTCGCGATGATGGGGCCGTGGATCAACGTGCTGGACGCGGGCTTCAACCTGCATCTGCGCGAGGACCACATCGCCAGCGCCTGGCTGGTCCGCAAGCCGACGGTGGACGGGCTGGTCTGCTCGCTGGAGCTGTTCGACGCGCAGGGCCGCACGATCGCGATGCTCTTCGGCGAGCGCAAGCCCGGCCAGGCCGAGCGTTGCGACTGGCGCAACCTGCTGGAAAGCCTGGTGGAAGGCGCGCCGGAGGCGGTGCCATGCTGAGCCGCCGCCATGTCCTGTCGCTGGCGCCGGCCGCGGCGCTGCTGTCCGTCACCGGTCGCGCCTGGGCCGCGCCGCAACGCATCATCAGCGTCGGCGGCGCGCTGACCGAGCTGATCTACGCGCTCGGCGCGCAAGGCGAGCTGGTCGGCGTGGACAGCACCTCGCTGTATCCCGCCGCGGCGCTGAAGCTGCCCAACGTCGGTTACGCGCGGACGTTGGCCGCCGAGGGCCTGCTGTCGCTGGCGCCGACGATGATCGTCGCCACCGAGGAGGCGGGCCCGCCCGCGGTGCTGCGTCAGCTCGAAGCGGCCAAGGTGCCGCTGCACGTGCTGCGCGCGGAGCACCGCTTCGAGGGCATCGTCGACCGCACCCGGCAGCTCGGCGAGCTGCTGGGCCGCCGGACGCAGGCCGCGGCCCTCGCGCAGGCGCTGCAGACCGACTGGGCCGCGAGCCGCCAGCAGGTGGCGCGCGTCGCCGCCGGCCATCGCGCGCCGCGCGTGCTGTTCATCCTTTCGAATGCCGCCAACCAGGCGCGCATCGCCGGCAGCCAGACGGCGGCGGACTCGATGATCGTCTACGCCGGCGGCGTCAATGCGCTCGGCGACGCGCAGGGCTACAAGATGCTCTCGCCGGAGGCGGCGATCGCCGCGGCGCCGGACGTGATCCTCGCGACCACGCAAGGCGTGGAGGCCAGCGGCGGCGTCGACGGCTTGCTGAAGCTGCCCGGCCTGGCGCAGACGCCGGCCGGCCAGCAGCGCCGGGTCGTCGTGATGGAGACGATGGCGTTGCTCGGCTTCGGGCCGCGCACGCCGCAGGCGCTCAGGGCACTCGCGCAGGACCTGCATGCACCGGCGGGCAAAACCGCGTGATCACGGTGGTCCGAGCCCCGCGCGCCCTGCCCCGACACCGGACGGCCCCACGATGAGCGCCCTCGGCTCCACCCTGCCCACGGCCGCCGCCGCTTCCGGCACGCGGCCCGCGTGGCCGCGCCCGGCGCTGCTCGCGCTGACGCTGGTGATCGTCGTCATCGTCGTCGTGCAGTTCGGCGCCGTACCGATCGCGATGGCGGACTGGTTCAACGGCCCCTGGAGCGATGCCGCCAAGACCGGCGGCGCGCATGTGCTGTGGCAACTGCGCCTGCCGCGCATCGGCCTGACGCTGGCCGTCGGCGCGGCGCTCGGCCTGGCCGGCGGGCTCAGCCAGGCGCTGTTCCGCAATCCGATGGCGGAGCCCAGCCTGCTCGGCGTCACCAGCGGCGCCGCGGCGGCCGTGGCGCTGACGCTGACGGTCTTCGCCGGCATGCACGCGGTCATTCCGCCGGACGCGCGGCTGTGGCTGCTGCCGGCGGTGGGATTCGTCGGCGCGCTGTCGGTGTGCTTCGCGCTGGACCGGCTGTCGCGCTGGCTGGCGCCGGGCTCGATCGCGGCGCTGCTGCTGTGCGGCCTGGCGCTGCAGGCGATGACCTTCGCGATCGTCGGCCTGTGCAGCTTCCTCGCCAACGACGAGCAACTGCGCGCGATCAACTTCTGGACGCTGGGCTCGCTGGCCGGCGCCAACTGGACGATGGCCGTGGTGATGGGCGGCGCGCTGCTGCTGCTGGGCGCCTTCGCGCTGCGCCTGGCACCCCGCCTGAACGCGATGGCGCTGGGCGAGGCCGCCGCGGCGCATGTCGGCATCGACGTCGAGCGCCTGCGCTGGCAGAGCATCGCGATCGTGGCGCTGCTGTCGGCGCTGGCGGTCGCGTGGTGCGGCAACATCGGCTTCATCGGTCTGATGGCGCCGCATCTGGCGCGCCAGCTGGTCGGCGCGGACCAGCGCCGCGTGCTGCCATGCGCGATGCTGGCCGGCGCACTGCTGCTGGTGATCGCGGACACGCTGGCACGCACGCTGGCGGTGCCGGCGGAGATCCCCGTCGGTGTCTTCAGCGCGCTGATCGGCGCGCCATGGTTCCTGTTCCTGCTGCGCGGCGCGGTGCGCCGCATGGGGAGCGCGTGATGGGGACGCTGCTCTGCCTGCAGGACGTGCGCGTGGCGCTGGGCGACACCACGATCGGACCGCTGACGCTGAGGATGACCGCCGGTGAGCGCGTCGCAATCCTCGGTCCCAGCGGCGCCGGCAAGTCCACCTTGCTGCGCCTGATCGCCCGCGAGCTGCGACCGTCCTCCGGTGCCCTCGTCTTCGAGGGCCGCGCGCTGGTGGACTGGTCCGCCGCCGAGTTGGCGCGGCGCCGCGCGGTGCTGCCGCAACAGCACGGCGTGGCCTTCGGGCTGCCGGTCGAGCTGGTCGTCGCGCTGGGCCGCGTCGCGCGTCAGGGCGACGGCCATCAGGCGACGATCGTGCGAGAGGCGCTGGTCCAGGCCCAGGCGGAGCACCTGCTCGGCCGGCGCTTCGACACGCTGTCCGGCGGCGAGCAGGCGCGCGTGCAACTGGCCCGCGTCTTCGCGCAGGCCTGGGATGCGCGCGATGGCCTGCTGCTGGTCGACGAGCCGGTGGCCGCGCTCGATCCGGGGCTGAGCCTGTCGCTGATGGCGTCGATGTCGGACTTCGCCGCGCAACGCGGTCACGCGCTGGTCGCGGTGCTGCACGACCTGAACCTGGCGCTCAACCACTTCGACCGCCTCTGGCTCATGAAGGGCGGCCGGCTGCTGGCCGATTGCGACGCGCTGCCGTCGACGCTGCCCCTGCTGGAGCAGCTCTACGACACGCGCCTGCGGCTGCTGAGCGACGAGCACGGCCTGGCGGTGCTGCCGCTGAGGAGCACCACCGCCAACGCGGCACGCCAGCGCGAAAGGACTCGCGCATGAAGTTGCAGGGCGTGCCGCGCTGGCGTGGGTGGGCGGTGACCGGCGTGGTGCACGTCGCGATGCTGTTCGCGCTGGCAAGCGCCTTCACGCCGGCACGCCCGCCGCTGCCCTCGCCGCCGACCATCAGCGCGCGGCTCCTGCCGTCCTCGCCACCCCGGCCGTCCACCCGCGTGGCGCCGCCACTGCCGATCACGCTGCCCCGCTCCGCGCTGGTCCTGCCGCCGATGCCGGAGATTCCTCCACCGTCCGTGCAGATCGTCGCCACGCCGACCGCCGCGGTGGCCGCGACCCCGCTGCGCTTCGATCCGCCCGCCGCCGCGCCCGAGTCGGCAACGACCTCGGCCCGCCCGTCCCCTGTCGCGACAGCGATGGCCACGCCGACCGCGGCGACCGTTCCGACGCCGTCGACGGTGCTGCCGGCCACCGAATCGCCGGCCTCGCTGCCCGCCGACCATCGCCTGTGCAGCGAGCGCCAGATCGCGCGCCACTACCCCGCCATGCTGCGCGAGCGCGGCATCCAGGGCCAGGTGGTGCTGCGCGTGAAGGTCGATGCCGACGGCCACGCGGCGGAGGTCGTCGTCTCCGGCGGCAGCGGCTGGCGCCTGCTCGACGAGGCCGCGCGCCGCGTCGCCGAGTCCTGCCCCTATCTCCCGGCCCGTCGCGGCGACCAGCGCCTGGTCAGTTGGGTCGAGTACCCGGTGCGCTTCGCGCTCCAGTCCCCCACCTTGCAGTAAGGAGTCCGCCGCCATGTGCGACAAGCCCTCCCAGACCTCGCTCCTGAGCCTGCTGGCACGCGACGCCGCGTCCGGCACCACGGGCATCGGCCCGGCCGCCAACGCGCCCTTCCCCGCCGCCGACGCGATGCCCGCCGCGGTGGCCGGCCTGCCGCTGGCGCAAGCGCTGGCGCGCGGCGACGCACCGTCCGCATCGGACGAGACGCCGGTGCCGCGCGGCTCGCGCCGTCGCCGGTTGTGGGAGCTGCCGTCGCAGGCGCTGTGCCCGGTCATCGGCGTGTGCCTGCCGATGCCGGTGCTGCGACGCAAGCTGGGCAAGGTGCTCGGCGGACAGGCGATCGCCAACGACTACGAGCTCCATTGCGGCGCCATCAACGAATGCGCGCGACGCGGCCCGGTGTCCGAGATGCTGCAGAAGGAACTGGACCATCGCTTCGCGATCGCGCTGCGCCAATCCTCCCAACACAAGACCGCCGAGGCGCTGACGCGCTGGTGGAACGCCGCGCAGATGGGCAACGACGTGGCCGGCGCGCTGTGGGGCGCGCTGACGCACGCGCGCTGTGACGCGGCCTTGCAGGAGCAGGTCCTGCGGGACATCCACATGCTGCAGCACCAGGTCGGCTCGGCCAACCGCGCGGACCTTCAGCGCATGGAATCGCTGGAAGACGAGAACGCCGTGCTGGCGCGCGAGCTGGGCCAGGCCCAGTCGCGCAGCACGCGGCTGCTGGCCGAGCGCGCCCGCGAGCTCGAAGCGTCGCAAGCCGAGTGCCTGCGGCTGCGCGGCGAGCTGATGGCCCGCGACACGCTGGCCGCCGGCCTGCGCGACGAGCTTCAACAACTGGAAGAGAGCGTGCCGGGCCTGCGTCATCGGCATGAGCAGGCCAGGCACCTGCAGTCGCAACAGGAGCGCATCCATCAGCTGGAACGCGCGCTGCTCACCGCGCGCCAGCAGGCCGAGCGCGAGCAACGCCGCGCCGAAGAAGCGCAACTCGCGCTGGAGCAGATGGAGCAGCAGCAGGCGCAATGGGCGACCCAGATGGCGTCCACCCAGCCCCCCGCGCCCGAGGCCGCGATGCCGTCGCTGGACGAGCGCTCGGTGCTGTGCGTCGGCGGCCGCCCGGCCGTCGTGCCGATCTACCGGCAACTGATCGAGCGCACCGGCGGCCGCTTCCTCCACCACGACGGCGGCGAGGAAGACGCGGTCGCGAAACTCGACGCCAGCCTGGCCGCGGCGGACCTGGTCATCTGCCAGACCGGCTGCATCAGCCACGACGCGTACTGGCGCGTGAAGGACCATTGCAAGCGGCACAACAAGAAGTGCGTGTACATCGAGTCGCCGAGCGCCAGCGGTCTTCGGCGTGCGCTGGGCTCATTGGGCAGCGACTACCCGACGGAAGCGACGGCCGTTCAGCCGGGCGATCGAGACTGAATCGGCGCGGACACCGTCATTCGACAGACGCGGACTCGTTCTCCGTTTGCCGGGCGGGCTCCGTGACGCGGAGGATCTCGTTCAGAACGGACGTGGCGTAGTTTCCGGCGGGCAAAGAGAACGTGAGCACCAGTTGATTGGCTTGCGGCCATTCCCATGACATCTCCGCCGGGCTCGCCACCAGGGCGCGGCGCTCCTGATCCAGACCGGCGTGTTCCATGCCGTCGCACAGGATGGCGTGACGCTCGGCCACGCCGTTCTCCAGGGCTTGCGCCTGATCCGTGGCGGTCACGCGGCCACGTCCCCAGAGCGGCCCGGTGGGGCGGCCCGCCTCGTCCATCACGTCACCGGGCAGGGTCTGGCCCCAGAGTCCCTGCTGAACTCGCAGCGCCAGCACTTCATTGAAGACGAAGGAGCGCACCGCAGACAGGTAGATGCCTTTCTTCTTCGGGTTGCGCACGCGGATTTCGCGCGCCAACATGGCCCGGCCCTGCTCGACGTTGCCGCCGTCGTGGCCGAAACGCTGGGCGCCGAAGTAGTTGGGCACGCCGCGTGACGCGACGGCCTTGAGGTTGGCCTCGATGGCGTCGCGGTCGCCGGTCACGTCACGCAGCACGATGCGGAACCGGTTGCCCTGCAGATCGCCGGGACGCAGCTTCTTCACGTGGCGGCTCTGGCTCAGGACCTTGAACTCCGGGTGCTGAAGCAGGGTCAGGTCAGGTGTCTCGCCCTTCGGCAGATAGATGCTGAACCACTGACGGGTGATGGCGTAGCGGTCCTTGAGGCCGGCATATCCCACGTCCCTGTCCTGCACGCCGGCGGCCTCGGCCAGTTGCTGGGCGACGAAGGCGGTGTTGGCGCCGTTCTTTTCGATGTCCAGCCAGATGTGTTCGCCCTCGCCGGAGGGCAGTTGCAGCGGCAGTTCGGTCACGATGAAATCCTCGTTGAGGAGTTTCAGGGTGGCGCTGGCGCCGCTGGCCGGATAAGCGTTGGGCCACTGCGGCAAGGTCGTGTATTGAGCGTCGGTCATGAGCGGTCTGACTGCACCAGCTGTGGATACGGACAGGCTGTCCAGCCGACCAGGGGCAGTCCGGACAGCGATTCTCTCCTGACCCGCATGCCTCGCGCGCCGCGATGGCTTGCCGTCCACGCGACTTGTGGACCTGCTCGCCAAAGGCGCTGGCGAGTCAGGCAGCCCCGCCCTGGCGCACGAGCGCCTTTGCAATCTGCCCCAAGGTCCTCAGCGCCCCTTCGACGCGCGGGTTGTCCGGATGCCCGAAGTTGAGCCTCAAGTGGTGCGTGAATCGGTGTTCGGTCGAGAACAGATGCCCCGGCGCGATGCTGATGTCATGAGAGAGGGCGACCCTGTGCAGTTCCAGCGCGTCGATCTGGGCGGGCAACTCGACCCAGACGCAATAGCCGCCCTCCGGTTGCGTGATACGGGTGCCCTGGGGAAAGCACTTGGCGATGGTCCTCAGCACGGCTTGGCGGTTCGTGACGAGCGCTTGCCGAAGCTGCCGCAGGTGCCGGTCGTAGCCGCCCCGCCGGAGGTATTCGCTCAAGCCTTCCTGTATCGGCACGGGGGTGGCCAATGAACTCATGAGCTTGCGGCGGCTGACGTCCCGCGCGAACCGGCCGGCGGCCGCCCAGCCGACGCGGAACCCGGGCGCCAGCGACTTCGAGAACGAGCTGCAGTGCAGCACCAGGCCGGACTTGTCCCAGCCCTTGGCGGGCCGTGGGCGAGCGCCGAAGTACAACTCGCCGTAGACGTCATCCTCGATGAGCGGAATCTCGCGCTCGGCGAGCAACGCCACCAGCGCCGCTTTGGCCGCGTCGGGCATCAGGCTGCCCAACGGGTTCTGGAAATTCGGCATCAGCCAGCACGCCTTGACGGGATGGCGTTCGACGACGGCCGCCAGCGCCGCGACGTCGATGCCGGTGCGTGCATGGGTGGCCACCTCGACGGCCTTGAGCCCGCGGCGCTCCAGCGCCTGCAAGGCGCCGTAGAAGGTCGGCGACTCGATGGCGACCAGGTCCCCCGGCTTCGTGACCACTTCCAGGCACAGGTTCAAGGCCTCCATCGCGCCGTTGGTCACGACGATTTCGTCCGCGTCGACCTTGCACCCGGCGCCCAGATAGCGCAGGCCGATCTGGCGTCGCAGTTCGGCGCTGCCCGGCGACAGGTCCTCGACCGTGCGCCAGGGGTCCAGCCCGCGCGCGGCCTTGCCAAGAGACAGTGCCAGCTTGTCCAGGGGAAACAAGGTCGGACTCGGAAACGCCGATCCCAGCGGCACGACGGCCCGGTTGCGCGCCAGCCCCAGCACCTGGAACACCAGCTCCGACACCTCGACGCTGCGCTCTTCGGCCAACGGGTCCGACGCGTGGGGTTCAGGGTGCGGAAACGCCGCCTGGTTGACGAAATAGCCCGACCGCGGCCGCGCCTCGATCAAGCCGCGGGCCTCGAGCAGGTAGTAGGCCTCGAAGACGGTGGAAGGGCTGACGCCGCGGTCCTTGCTCGCTTCGCGGACCGAAGGCAGACGGTCTCCGGGGCGAAGTTGCCCTGCGGCGATGGATGCCGCCAAGTCATCGGCCAGGACTTCGTAGCGCTTCATGAAGAGGGATGCTGATATGGCTCGTGGCGTGGAACGCCGCACTGTATTGGCAACGACCGTTCACAGCCAGCCTCCTCTCGGACACCCATCTGATCCGGTGTTTTTCCAAGAATCTGAATCTGTACTTTCCCTACCTTCGCGAGCACAGTGCCAATCGGCGCCCCGAGGTCGTGCTCCTCACGATGGCTGGCGTCGAGGAAAAGTCTGGAAGATCGAAATCATGGAATGGGTGCCCACCGTCTTCATTGCGTTCAAGGTCAGCGTGCTGGCCATTGGCATGTTCTACGCCATCAAGTGGCACTACGACAAAGCAAGGAAGGAGAACGGGGCGCAGAAGCAGCGCGCGCTGCTCCGCGCGGGCGGCGTCGTGGTCGTTGTCTTCGTGTTCTTGCTCGCCGCCCTCTTGCTCCTGACCTTCGGCCTTGGCTCCATGCTCGGCATCGACTTGACCTTCTCGTGACGCGTGGGAATCATCGGATCGATGCTGTTCGACTACTTCAAACCAAAGAGCTTCGAGACGGTCAATGGTAGGAGCGTCTATCGCTACCTGGGGATCGACTTCTTCAAGAAGCACTTGCTCTTGACGGACCTGATCTTGTTCCGTGCCCGCGGAAAGCCTCAATTCGATCTGAACGCAGGCGGAAGGCAAAAAGAACTCGAGCGGCTGGAGTGGCAGACACGGCGTGATGAATCAATACACCTCGCGTTCATGGGCGTGGTTGCCGCCATTGCGCTGGCAAAAGGCGATGACCTGTCCGCAGGTCAATGGATTGGAATATTCCTGATCAATCTCTACGCCAATGTCTATCCGATCTTCCTGCAGAGGCACAACAGGATTCGTCTCCTCAAGCTGCTCGCGCCTCTGACATGCGCCATGCGACGTGGCAGTTGAGGCAGGTGTCCGGTTGAATCCGCCCTGCATGGCGGCCCGCCACACCTGCCTTCCGATCCATCGGCCGCCCTTCGCGCGAAGCGCCCCACCCTGACCAAAGGCACCCCACCTGACCAGGGGCACAATCGTCGCCCACCGCCCCGCCGGTCATGAGCCGCGGGACGGGGTCCACGACTCCCAGGAGCTCACCGCATGAATTCCCGTCTTTCGCTGACCGCCGCGCTGGTGGTCGGACTCGGCACCGGCCTGACCGCCACCGCGCAGTCGTCCGCCCCCATCGCGCCCACCTCGATCGCCGCACAGGGCCTGACCTACCCGGTCACCCGCAAGGTCGATCAGACCGACAACTACCACGGCACCGTCGTGGCCGACCCGTACCGCTGGCTGGAGGACGACAACAGCGCCGACACCAAGGCCTGGGTGAAGGCGCAGAACGCCGTCACCGACAGCTACCTGGGCGCCATGCCGCAGCGCCTGCCCACGCGCAAGCTCTATACCGACCTGTACAACTTCGAGAAATTCGGCGTCCCGTACAAGGAAGGCGGCCGCTACTTCTGGAGCCGCAACGACGGCCTGCAGCAGCAATCGGTGCTCTACACCGCGCGCAGCCTGAAGGACACGCCCACCATCGCGCTGGACCCGAACACGCTGTCCAAGGACGGCACCGTCGCGCTGACCGGCACCGCCGTCTCGCGCGACGGCAAGCTGATGGCCTACGGCATCGCCGGCGCCGGCTCCGACTGGCAGACCTGGAAGGTGCGCGACCTCACCACCGGCAAGGACCTGCCCGACACCATCGAGTGGGTGAAGTTCTCCGTCGCGTCCTGGACGCCGGACGGCAAGGGCTTCTTCTACGCCCGCTACGACGCGCCCAAGGCCGGCGAGGCGCTGACCGCCGCCAACTACTTCCAGAAGGTCTACTACCACCGCCTGGGCACGCCGCAGAGCACCGACACGCTGGTGCTGGAGAACCCGGCCGAGAAGCAATGGGGCTTCGGCACCGACGTCACCGACGACGGCCGCGTCGCGCTGATCACCATCAGCCGCGGCACCGAGCGCACCAACGGCCTGATGGTCCTGCCGCTGGACGGCAAGGGCGGCTACGCCGGCGCCAAGCCGATCCCGGTCACGCTGAGCTTCGACGCGGAGTACAGCCCGGTCGTGCTCGACGGCCATCGCCTGGTCGTCAAGACCGACAAGGACGCGCCGCGCGGCCGCCTGATCACCATCGACCTGGGCAAGGACTGGCGCGCCAAGGATCCCAAGACCTGGGCCACGCTGGTGCCCGAGTCCAAGGACGCGCTGGTCAACGCCAACGGCGTCGGCGGCGAGCTGCTGCTGAGCTACCTGCAGGACGCGTCGACCCTGGTGCGCGTGCACGCGCCCAGCGGCAAGCATGTGCGCGACATCGCCCTGCCCGGCGTCGGCACCGCGGCCGGCTTCGGCGGCCGGTGGCACGACCCCGAGACCTTCTTCAGCTACACCAGCCTGACCACGCCGGGCGAGATCTATCGCCTCGATGCCAGGAGCGGCAAGACCGAGCTGTTCAAGCGCGCGCAGACCGCGTTCGACGCCGACCAGTACGAGAGCAAGCGCGTCTTCGTCACCAGCAAGGACGGCACGAAGTTCCCGATCTTCATCGCCCACCGCAAGGGCCTGAAGCTGGACGGCACCAACCCGACGCTGCTCTACGGCTACGGCGGCTTCAACGTGCCGATGACGCCGGGCTACGGCGTCACCGCCGCGACCTGGATGAAGATGGGCGGCGTCTACGTGCTGGCGGTCCTGCGCGGCGGCGGCGAGTACGGCTCCGCCTGGCACGAGGCCGGCACCAAGCTCAAGAAGCAGAACGTCTTCGACGACTTCATCGCCGCCGGCGAGTACCTCGTCGCCAGCAAGTACACCCAGCCCGCCAAGCTCGCCATCAACGGCGGCTCCAACGGCGGCCTGCTGATCGGCGCGGTGGTCAACCAGCGCCCCGAGCTGTTCGGCGCGGCCGTGCCGCAGGTCGGCGTGATGGACATGCTGCGCTTCCACAAGTTCACCATCGGCTGGGCCTGGACGTCGGACTACGGCAGCTCGGAGAACGCCGACGAGTTCAAGGCACTCTACGCCTACTCGCCGCTGCACACGATCAAGAACGGCCAGCGGTATCCGGCCATCCTGGTCACCACCGGCGACCACGACGACCGGGTCGTCCCGGCCCACAGCTTCAAGTACACCGCGACGCTGCAGGCCGCCGACACTGGCCCGGCGCCCAAGCTGATCCGCATCGAGACGCAGGCCGGCCACGGCGCCGGCAAGCCGACCTCGAAGATCATCGAGGAGCGGGCCGACATGCTGGCGTTCATCGCCAACACCTTCGGGCTGGACGTGAAGTGAGGTGATCCCCGGTGAGGCAAGCCGGCCTCGGCCCTGCTGACGCCGCTTCACCGAACGATCGGAAATAGGCGCAAATTCCAGCCACTTGTTTGGCTGGATTTGCGCCGTTTTCTTTCCGGCTCGGACTTTTTCCACGCGGCGATGATGCGAAGCATGAAGACACGCCGCACCCCCGCCGCCCCGCAGCCCACGCCCCCGCGTCCCTGCTCGCGAAGGCCGGTGCCGGCGCAGGACCCGCCGCCGCGGACCTGAGCTTCGCCCCTCGTCAAGCGCCCAGGCCGCGTCCCGCACGGGTCGCCCCATGGCCGGCGCTCACGCGCTCCCCATTCGCCACGCCGCAGCGCCACGCCCCAGCAGTCCGGGGCGTTCAGGCGGCGTCTTCAGCGCTCTTGCCCGACCCCCGCCATGGGTCGGGCTTTTTTTCGTCGCCGTCGCCTGCATCGAGGCCAGCGCACCTCGCCACATACGCTGTGGCGCCACGGGGGCTTCACTTCCAGCCCGGCATGCGGGGCGCTCGCAGGCGGCGCCAGTCAACAACGCCGGGGCCTCCGGCATCCGGGCGCGCCTGCTTCAAAGCCTGCGTCGTTGAGCAGGCCCCCGCGTCAGCGCTTCTCCAGCGCATACGCCCGCACCGAGTCGCCGGGCCGCGTCCCCGTCGACCCGTGCCCGCCCGCGATCACCAGCAGGTACTGCCGTCCGTCGGCGCCCAGGTAGCTCATCGGCGTCGCCTGGCCGCCGGCCGGCAGGCGGCTTTCCCACAGCTGGCGGCCGTTGTTGACGTCGTAGGCGCGCACGTAGTCGTCCATGCTGCCCGACAGGAAGGCCACGCCGCCGGCCGTCATCAGCGGGCCGCCCAGGCTGGGCACGCCCAGGCGGATCGGCAGCGGCACCGGCGACAGGTCGCGCACCGTGCCGTTGCGGTGGCGCCAGACGACCCGCCCATCGGTCAGATCGACACCCGCCACCGTGCCCCACGGCGGCGCCTGGCACGGGATGCCCAGCGGCGACGTGAAGGGCTTCATGCGGGCGGCGAACGGCGCGCCGAAGTTCTCGTTGAGCGCCGGCAGCGCGCCGGTGGGCTTGCCGTCGTCCTGCACCAGCTGCGTGGTGTCGTCGTGGCGCGGCACCAGCTGGGAGGTGAAGGCCAGCACGGCCGGCGTCGTGAACGCGATGCCGCGCACCGGATCCACCGCGATGCTGCCCCAGTTGAAGACACCGAAGTTGCCCGGATTGATGATCGACCCGCCGGTGGACGGCGGCGTGAAGCGGCCCTCGTAACGCAGCTTGTGGAAGGCGATGCGGCACCACAGCTGGTCGAACATCGTCACGCCCCACATGTCGCGCTCGGTCAGTTCCGGCGGATTGAACGAGATCGCCGACACCGGCTGTGTCGGCGCGGTGAAATCGCCCGCCGCGGCACCCTGCGGCGCCGGCGTCTCGGTGACCCGCAGCACCGGCCGGCCGTCGCGCCGGTCGAGCACGAACAGCTCGCCCTGCTTCGTCGGCTGTACCAGCGCCGGCACGGGCGGACCGTCCTGCCCCTTCAGGCGCAGCTCGATCAGCACCGGCTGCGCCGGGACGTCGTAGTCCCACAGGTCGTGGTGCACCGTCTGGAAGGCCCAGCGCACCTGGCCGGTGGCCAGGTCCAGCGCCACCACCGACGAGGAGTACTTCTCCACCGCCGGCGAGCGCTTGCCGCCCCACTGGTCCGGCGGCTGGTTGCCCATCGGCAGGTAGACCATGCCCAGCGCCTCGTCGACGCTCGCCACCGACCAGCTGTTGGGCGAGTTCGGCGTGTACTTCTGGCCGGCGGCGATCGGCGCGGTGGCCTCCGGATTGGCCGAGTCCCAGTTCCACACCAGCGCGCCGGTCTCGATGTCGTAGGCGCGGATCACGCCGGACTGCTCCTTCGTCGAGGCGTTGTCCAGCACGGTGCCGCCGACGATCACCAGCCGGCTCGACACCGCCACCGGCGAGGTCGAGTAGTACGCGCCCGCCTGCACATTGGGCATGCCGGCCCACAGGTCGACCGCGCCGTTGTGGCCGAAGCGGGGGCAGGTCTTGCCGGTGGCCGGGTCGAGCGCGATCAGGCGGCCGTCCGCCGTCGGCATGAACAGCTTGGCGGCGCACGCGCCGGCCTGCGCGCCGGCCGCGGCCATCGGGTCGGCGGGCGGCTGGTACGACAGGCCGCGGCAGGTCAGATGCTGCAAGGCCAGCTCGCCGCGCACCTGCGGATCGAAGCGCCACAACTCGCGGCCCGTCGTGGCGTCGAGCGCGAGCACCGTCTGATGCGGCGTGCACAGGAACAGCCGCTCGCCGACCTTCAGCGGCGTGACCTCGAAGGTGGTTTCCTTCGGGTCGCCGGGCCGGCCGCGCTTGTCGCCGGTGTGGAACTCCCAGGCCAGCTTCAGCTCGCCGACGTTGGCGGCGGTGATCTGCGCCAGCGGCGAGTACCGCTGACCCTGGCCGGTCCGGCCGTAGGCATGCCACTCCCCGTCGGGGATGCCGGACACCGCGGACGCCGACGAGGCCGACGCCTTCGGCGAATCCGGCATCGAGCCCTCGACCGCGTGCAGGTCCTGCGACATCGCGAACAGCGCGACGACGACGAAGGCCACCAGCACCAGCGTCAACGCGGTCCCCGGCGGGCTGCGCAGCGTGACGCGGCGCGGATCGTCGGCGGGCAGATGGCGGCGCATCGTCGGCACCAGCACCAGCAAGGCCAGGCCCGCAAGGAAAGGCACGCCCAGCCGCGCGCCCAGAGGCCACCAGTCCAGCCCGACCTCCCAGAGACTCCAGACCAGCGTCGCGGCGAAATACAGCGCGTAGCCGAAGACCGCCTCGCGCAAGCGCCCCCACATCAGCGCGCCGATCACCGCCCAGCACAGGCCCGTCAGCGCGTAGTACCAACTGCCGCCGACCGAGGCCAGCCAGCCCCCCGCGGCCAGCAACACGAAGCCGAACACCAGCAGCACCCCGCCGATGACACGGGCCAGCCAGGGAACGGGAGCCGGGGACGGCGCGAGGAGATGGGACATGGGCGGCGATCCTCCGGGAACGGCGATGAGCAATCCCGCCAGAGGGCAAGTTCCGTTCCCCTCACGTCGATCTCACGGCACGCTCACGCCCGCGTGACAGGTCGCCCGCGAAGGCCTGTGGATGACTGCCGCGCGCGAGGCAAGTGCCGTGCCGGTTGCCCACGCCGGCTGTGGACAAGTCGTGGGAAAAGCTGAGGTTCGAGCATGCAAGTCGTTGATCCACCGGCGACTTGCTTGTGTTGCTCAAAGATGAGGCAGCTTCCCCTCGACCCGCAGCAAGGTCTCCAGCGCCTGCCCGCGCAGTCCGTAGAAGCGCTTGATCTCGTCCAGTTGGCCGAGCAGCTCGGCGCGCCGGGCCGCGGTCGGCTCCTGCGCGCGCTTGATCGCCAGGACCATCTTGTTCTTGCTGGTGTGCTCCAGCGCGATGAACTCGATCACCTGCGTGTCGTAGCCCATCAGCTCCAGCAGCAGCGCGCGCAGCGAGTCCGTCACCATCTCCGCCTCCTGGCCAAGGTGGATACCGTGCTGCAGCAGCGGGCGCAGCGCCGCTGGCGTGGTCATCTGCGGGCGGATTTCCTTGTGGCAGCACGGGGCGCACATGATGATGCGCGCGCCGCTGCGCAGGCCGAAGTGCATGGCGTAGTCGGTCGCGATGTCGCAGGCATGCAGCGCGACCATCACGTCCAGCGGCTGGTCGCCGCGCTCGCGCACGTCGCCGTGCTCGAAGCTCAGGCCTTGCAGCCCGTGCCGCGCCACGGCGGCGTTGCCCAGCGCGACCATGTCCTGCTTCAGCTCCACGCCCTGCACCCGTGGGGCCAGGCCCTGCCGCTGCAGGTAGTCGTGCATCGCGAAGGTCAGGTAGCCCTTGCCGGAGCCGAAGTCGGCCAGCCGCACCGCCGTGCCGCGCTCGGCCAGCCCGGCGTTGCGCACGGCCGCGCCGAAGATCTCGATGAACTTGTTGATCTGCTTCCACTTGCGGGCCATCGCCGGCACCAGCACGGCCTGGCCCTTGACCTCGTGGGACACGCCCAGTTCGCGCCAGAACGGGCTCTCGATCGCCAGGTCCCGCGGCTTGCTGCGGTCATGGCCCGCGGGCGCGGCGCGGGCTTCGCCGGCCTCGCCCGCGTCGCCCGCTGGCGCGCCGCGCTTGCCGACCTGCAGCAGCGGCTTGCCCTTGCGGCTGAAGCGCAGTTGCACCTCCTCGCCGACGGTGTCCAGGTGCGCCTGCATGAAGTCGCGGCCCAGCAGGCCGTCGATCAACGCCAGCCCCTCGTCGAGCGAATGGTTCTTCGTGATGTCCTTGGTCTGGTGCCGCCACAGGAAACTCAGCGCGTGCTCGCCGCGGAGCTCGATGTCGCGCACGGTCAGGCGCTCGATGCTGGCGTCCGCGCCCTCGTGGCGCCCCAGCAGCAAGCGCTGGAAGCGACGTTCGACGAGGGCGGTGCGGAGCAACCGCATGAAGCGCTGGCGCTCGTCGGACGGCGCGGCGGAATCGGGGGAGACGAGGGAGCTGAACATGGGGCGGACGGAGCGAAGGCCGCGATTGTCCCGCCAAACGCCGGCCGAGACGCACTGACGCCGCCATGCACCTTCTAAGCTCGCTCGCCCGCTCGCACGGATTCGATCCTCACTTGTTCGACGCACCCACGCCGGAAGTTTCAGCCTCGACGGCATCCGCTCACGGCACGACCTTTTCGGCGGCGCCATCGGCGCGCTGCTACGCGCCGCCCGCCACGCTTGATCCCGACCTCGATCAGCGCCAAATGCTCGACTTCGTCCGCGGCGCCGACTTCGAGCAGGCACGCGCGCAGTGGAACGACGCCATGACATGGCTCCTGAGCTTCGCCCGCAGCCATCTGGCCGCCAGCGACGTCCAGCTTTTCGAGACCTTTGCGAGGGCGCCCTCGCTCAAGGCGGTGTCCTCCAAGAGCACGGACTTCCGGGGCTCGGAAGTGGAGTACTACCGCCCGGAATTCAAACAAACGCTGGAAACGTTCGCGCGTCAGCTATCCCTTCCCGGCACGCCGATCCAGGCACGTCGGGAGGCGATGCAGGTGGTCGCGGAAGGCTTGAATCTGTGCCGAGAACGCATCATCGCGGACATGAGGAACCAGACACTGCGACTGGCCAGCCTGGACCCGTCACTGCCCGCCGAAGTGCGGCGTGCCTTCAACGACATGACACAGGTCCATTTGCAGGAGTTGCTCAGGCTGGAGCCGGCATTGAAGTCAGAAGACCTGAGCACGCCGCACCTGCTCGGCAACTATGCGCGCGCCATGGGGTTGCCGTTCGGCGGCGATCCCACCAAGATCGACGAGTTCGGCCGCGACGTCCGAGCAAGCCAGGAACTGACGCAGCGCTGCAGGATGCAGCTGTCGCAACGCGTGACGCCGCTGACGGTGACCGAACTGCTCGCGGAGAACTTCGTGGAAACGCTCAAGCACACGATATCGCTCCGCTTGAAAGGCGCGGCACTGGACCTGCGGCATGACGTCAACCATTGGTGGCTGGTCGACAATGCCGTCCAGGAACTCGGCGCGCGTTTCGGCCCCGTGCCGACGGGCAACGCCGTTGAGTTCAGCGACACGCTGGAGCCGGACCGACTCTGTCGTCATCCCGGATTGGTGGCGATCGCGATCCGCCGCAACATGGCCGATCAACGCTTGGCCCCGCCGCCTGTGGAAACCCTGCTGGAAGAGGTCGTCGAAGGCGAATCGATTCGGCGCTTCATCGTGCTGGACGAGCGATTGCCCTGTGTCCAGGAAGGTCGACCGGGCGCCTGGCATGAGCGACTGCCCTCCCTCGACGAGGTGCGACGCATCCTTGCCGGATCGGACGGCCCGGACGGCCCGTCCAGCCCACAGCTGAGCGACGACCTGCGGGAGCGTCTCGCCGAAATCGCCTTGGCCGGCGTCTCGCTCGACGACGCCAAGCGGTGGGCTATCGACATCCCCAGCCGGACTGCCGTCCGTGTGGTGCTCACGAGATCGGAGCCGACGGGCATGCTGGACTGGTTGTCTCGTCTGGCTACGCCGCGGACGCCAGAGGGTGTGATGGAGGAAGCGTTCATGCAATTGCTCCAGAACAAGTCGGAGCCCGCCTTGCGGATGCTGCTGGACCGGTGGTCCGGACCAGGCTTGGGCGACGCCTGGATCCGGCAGCTCCGGGCCGAGGCATTGCGCGGCAGGATGCAAAACACCGACCTACGCAACGCGGATGAAGTCGGGACATGGTCCTCGTTGTCTGAGGTGAGTCGCAATCCAGAGGCGGAGCTGATGGATCGCGTCGTCTCGGTGCTGAAGAGCGGCCCTGCTGTTGCCGACTGCCGCGCTTCGCTGCGCGAGTTCAGTCAACGAGAGCCGCTAGGGAAGGCGCGTGGCGTGACGGAGGGTTCACTGAACCGGGCGCTCGCTCCGCTGGTTGCGTTGAGAAAAGAGCCAGAGGGCCGACTGACGGCCCCGATGCTGCGCGAGGACGGCAAGCTCTCCGAAGCCTTGCACGCGGCTTGTGGCTGGATCGATGCGCGCGCCCTGCTCGCGGAGTTGGCCTTGATCCGCCGTTTGGCCCAGAAACTCGCCCTCTCTGGAGACGAGATCGGTGCCTTGCTTCACGTGAGGGGCGGAGACTTTCCCGTGCCGTATCCGCTCATCGGCATCGTGGTCCAGAACGGTCGGCAGGCGCAGACGAGGGCCCTGATCGACTGGCTGCGAGACCTGCACGCGCAAGGCCTCGTGGACGCGAAGACGGCCGGACGGATTCTGCTGCCGGACACCGCGGCCGCGGAGCGGGAACATCCGAACGTCAGCAAGTGGCCCATCGCGCACGCCTTGAAGGCCTACCTCGACGGTCTGCTCGCGGCGCAGCGGGCCGGCTGGTTGACTTGTGACGATCTGCGGACCGCCGTGGGCCTGGCCCCGCCGTCGCCGCCCCATTGGATGATCGAGTTGGTCGTCGGCCGCGCGGGCGCGCCCGGTCAGCGGTGGCTGGACGAGTGGAAGAAGGACTTGGCATCCGGGCCTCCTCAACGCTCACCGCGGAGGGCGGCTCGCGCGGACGTCGCGGCCTCCTCCGGCCCGGCCGCCGACAGTCGCTCGCACAACGCCGTCAGCCGTTCGCGATAGCTCGCCTCGGCCAGTCCCAGCGCGCGCGCACGTTCGTCGAGTGGGGCCGGCCCGAGCAGGCCGAACAGCAGCTCGGCGTCGGCGGTCGGCAGTTGCAGCACGCTGGCGAGGCGGGCGATGCTGGCCGCCTCGTCGGCCTCGTGCAGCACCATCAGCCAGTGGCCCTCGCCGATGACCGCGTCGTCCGCGGCCATCAGGTTGAAGCTGAGCCGCTGCCGCCGCGCGCCCGCCGGCGGCGCGACCGTCAGCGAGGACGGCGCGGCGCCCGCCCGGCGCCGCAGCGCCTCGCGATGCAGCCAGGCCAGCACCTCCGGCGGCAGCCGTGCGTGCTCGGACCACGGCGGCGGGAAGTAGGCGGCCATCAGCGCCCGCGCCTGCGGCGTCTGCCAGGCGCAATGGCCGTCGCGCTCGCGCACCGTCATGCTGGCCATCGGCCGGCGCGGCTCGGCAGGGCCCGGCACGGCCCCGGGCCGCAGCAGCCGCTCGATGCGCGCCAGCAGGTCGCTCATCCGGACCGGCTTGACCAGGCACTCGGCCGCGCCCGCCTCGATCAGCGTGCTCAACCGGTGCGGCTGCTGGCGGCGGCTGAGCGTCAGCACCGGCACGCCGCTCGCGGTGAGCCGGCGCAGCAACGCCAGCGGACCGTCGCCGGGCAGGTCCGGCAGCTCCATGTCCATGATCACCAGCCGGGGTCGCGCGCCCAGGCCGTCCAACGCGGCGATGCCGTCGGCGGCGCGCAGCAGTTCGTAGCCGCTCTCCTCCAGCACGGCGGCCAGCGGCTGGACGCACAGCGCCTGCACGACCAGCAGCCGCTGCGGCGCGCCGGCAGACGCCGCGCGCCGATCAGGCTGGCCGTCGGAGGACCCGTCGGGCGGTGGGCTGGGCGGCATGTCGGCGTACGGCAGGGTCGGCATGCGCATCACCATACAAGTCCCATGCCCGGTTCTCGAAGACCGCGCATGGCTCGCCCCGCGGGGTGGACCGGGCCGCGCGGGACCAGGTCATGGGCGAATCACTGGCGGACCGGCCTGAAACCTCGAATTCCGGGGCGATCCGCCCCGTCGCCCGGCGATCGCGCGCCGGAGGCTGACGCACAATGGCCGCGCCATGGACGATACGCCCATCCCGCCCCCTGCCGATCCCCAAGGCATGCCCACTGCCGGGGACGCGCCGGTCGATGCGCCCGCGCCCGCCGCTGGTCCGGCGACGCCGTGGGAAGGTCCCTCGCCGGACGTGGTCGCCTGGCTGCTGGTCAACTGGCACAACAAGCACCCGCTGGCCCGACGCCTGAGCATCAAGGACGTCCACACCGTCGGCGCGGTCGCCCTGCCCTTCATGGCGCAGGCGCTGCCCAAGGAGCCCAGCCTGGAGGGCGGATCAACCGAGGCCACCGCGCCGCCGGCCGCCAAGCGCCGCCTGCCGTGGCAACGCAAGACGCCCGCCGCCGGTCCGCGGCCACTGTGGACCGAGGCCTTCATTCCCGGCTTGCCCGCCGCCGCCGTGGCCGCGATGGCGCTCGATCACGGCTTCACCACCGCGCCGGACGACCTGCCCCTGCGCCGCGTCGACATCGCCGACAGCGAACTGGCCGGCGACGCGAACCAGGCTGGTGCATGGCCGATGGAATTGGTGCTGCTGAGCGCCGCTTTCGATGCGGGCCCGGCCCGCCGCCGCGTGCTGGTCGGACGCCGCGACCGCGTGCTGGGTCGGCGCAGCCTCGATCCGGTGCGCCTGGGCATCGCGGGTGGCGTCGTGGCGCTGCTGCTGATCGTGGCCGTCTGGGCGATGTGGCCGTCGTCCAGGCCGTCCGCCGAGGATTCCGCGCGGGCCGCCGCCATGGCGGCATCCGCTGCCTCCGCGGCTGAAATGGCCGAGGCCGCATCGGCCGCCTCCGCGGCGGCCGCGGCCAGGGCGGCGGCCGCCGCGCCCGTGCCAGCCTCCGAGGCCAGCGACGCGGCCTCCCCGGCATCGGCGGCTTCCGAAGCCCAGCCCGCGGCCTCGGCCGCGACTGCCGCATCAGCGGTGGACGGCGCGGCCTCCACGCCCGTGCGACTGGGCGTGATCCCGAACCTGCGTCCATCCCTGCACAGCGGCATCGAACGCAAGCAGGAGCAGGACAAGAAGGCGTCGGACAAGCATGAGCCCGACAAGAAGGACGGCGCCAAGGACGACAAACCCGCGGACGCGGCGAAGTCCGCCGCCTCCGCGCCGGTCTCCGAGGCCGAACGCCGCCTGAGCGTCGACGACGCCGGCCTGAGCAACCTCATGAAACGCGGCGCCGCGCCGGGCGGCAAGCTGGTCGCGCTGGTCACGCTGCCGCAGAAGAACAAGGCCGATGCGCAGGCCCAACTGGTCCGCATGCGGGAGATGATCGCGCAGACGACAGGCGGCAGCGCCGCCGCCAACGGCGAGGTCTTCCAGACCAAGGAAGGCTGGCGCGCGGCGGTGTGGCCGTTCGGCAGCCGCGAGGAAGCGCAGTTGATCAACGCCACGCTGCTGGCCCGCGGGATGCGGGCACGCGCCGTGGACTTCTGAGCGACTCCCGACGGCACATCGCGCCGGGCGCGCGACGCCCCGGACCACCACGCGACGACGCCGCGCGGCGCCATCCGATGGCACCTCCCGGCGCCGTCGCCTCACTCGTCGATCAGGAGCGGTAGTCCGCGTTGATCGTCACGTACTCGTGGCTCAGGTCGCAGGTCCACACCGTGGTCTCGGCCCGGCCGCGGTTCAGGCCCACGCGCACGGTGATCTCGCTCTGCTTCATCACGCGCTGGCCGTCTTCTTCCTTGTAGGCGGGATGACGACCGCCCTGCGTGACGACATGGACGTCGTCCAGGTGCAGCTCGATCAGGCTTTGGTCCAGGTCGTCGATGCCGGCGTAGCCGACGGCGGCCAGGATGCGGCCCAGGTTGGGATCGCTGGCGAAGAACGCCGTCTTGACCAGCGGCGAGTGCGCGATCGCGTAGGCGGCCTTGCGGCACTCGTCCTCGTCCTTGCCGCCCTGCACCACCACGGAGATGAACTTGGTCGCGCCCTCGCCGTCGCGCACGATGGCCTGCGCCAGTTGCTGCGACACGGCCACCACCGCGTCGCGCAGCGCGCGGCCCTCGGCGCTGCTCAGCGACGTGATGCGCTCGTGGCCCGCCTGGTGCGTGGCGATCAGCACGAAGGAATCGTTGGTCGACGTGTCGCCGTCGATGGTGATGCGGTTGAAGGACAGGTCCGCGGCCTCCTTGACCAGCGGCTGCAGCAGCTCGGGCGCGATGACGGCGTCGGTGGCGACGTAGCCCAGCATCGTCGCCATGTTCGGGCGGATCATGCCGGCGCCCTTGGAGATGCCGGAGATCGTCACCGTCCTGCCGCCGACGGTCACCTGGCGCGAGGCGGCCTTGGGCAGCGTGTCCGTGGTCATGATGCCGGCGGCGGCCTCGGCCCAGTTGTCCGCCTTCAGCGCGGCGATCGCGGCGGGCAGGCCGGCGACGATGCGGTCCACCGGCAGCGTCTCCATGATCACGCCGGTGGAGAACGGCAGCACCTGCCGCGCCTCGATGCCGAGCTCCGCGGCCAGCGCGTCGCAGGTCTGGCGCGCGCGGGCCAGGCCGTCGGCGCCGGTGCCGGCGTTGGCGTTGCCGGTGTTGATCACGATCGCGCGGATCGCGGTGCCCGCGGCCAGGTGCTCGCGGCAGACCTGCACCGGCGCCGCGCAGAAGCGGTTGGCGGTGAACACGCCGGCAACGCTGCTGCCCTCGTCCAGCGCGATCACGGTCAGGTCACGGCGATTGGCCTTGCGCACCCCCGCCATCGTGATGCCCAGGCGCACGCCGGGCACGGGCAGGAGGGACTGGGGATCGGGAGCGGTCAGATTGACGGGCATGGCGGGAAATGCGGTGGGGTGGACGGCCGCCGGACGTGTCGGTCCGGGTCGAATGGGCGCGATTGTAGGAGCGGCCCATGACCCCGCGCCGCGCGTGCCCCGCCCCGTCCGCGCCATGCGAGGCCCCATGAGAAACGCCCCGACGTGCGGGGCGTTGCGGGGACGGGCGCGAGGGCCCGGGTTCGGACGGCGCGGGCCCTCGCCGCTCAGGCCTGGGGGCGGCGGCGCTTGCCCAGCGTGATCGCCATCAGGCCCAGGCCGGCGATGAACATCGCATAGCTCTGCGGCTCCGGCACGGCGCTGGCCGGCAGCACGTTGAAGGTGCCCGAGTAGCTGGCCGAGATGCCGGTCGTGCCCGCGGCCAGCTGGCCGCCGGCATAACCCTTCACCACCAGCGTGTAGTCGCCGGGCACCAGCGTGCGCGGCAGGCTGGCGCTGGTCCAGGTCGTGCCGTCCTTGGTCTTGGGCTCGCCGATGTCCAGCGCCTGACCGTTCAGCCACGCGTCGGTGAAGGTGATCTGCTGGTTCTGGCCGAAGCCCACCGTGATCAGCGACGCATCCACCCAGCCGGTGCCGGTGAAGCTGAAGCGGAAGGTATCCAGGAAGCTGCCCGCCTCGGTGTGAACGGCGTAGGGCGCGGCGGTGAAGCCGCCGCCGGCGCCGGACAGCGTGATGTCCTGGGTCTGGTTCAGGTCGGACGCCTGCGCGCCGGTGGCGGCCACGGCCAGCAGTGCCGCGGCGGCGATGCCGCGACGACGACGACGCGCCGTGAAGGCGACGCCCGTCAGGGCGAGCGCGGCCAGCGCCAGGCTGCCGGGTTCCGGCACCTGCGTGACGTTGAGCGTGCCGGAGTAGCTCGCGCTGATCGGCGTGCCCACCGCCAGGCCCTGGCCGGCGTAGCCGCGCACCGTCAGCACCAGCGGGCCGCTCAGGCGGATGTCCTGCAACGCGGCGATCTCCAGCGCGTTCTGGAAGCCGCCCATCGTCGTGCGGGTGAAGTTGTAGACCGCGCCGTTGATGACCGCGCTGATGAAGTCGATGTTGAAGTTGGCCGACATGCCGATCGTGGTCAGGCTGCCGTTCACCATGCCCCAGCGGTCGATGCTGTTGAAGGTGAAGGTGTCCACGAACTCGCCCGCGACCGAGTGGACCATGCTGAACCCGGCCGTCTTGGTGTCGGCGGTCACGCCCTGCTGGAGCGCGACGGATTGGGCCGCGGTCACCGGCGCGGCCAACGCGACGGTCATGGAGGCGGCAACCAGGGCGGCGGCGGCGAACAGGCGGGTCGTGAGCTTCATGGCTTGGCGGGTCCGGAGACCGTGTGCACCTGCGGTCGCAGGTCGATGGAATGGACTCTATCGAGGGGGACCGCCGACGCGTCCCCCGCGCCACAGGGGGAAAAACCATCGCTTTCGCGCCTCGCGTGAGAAACCTCACGCACCAGGCGCTCGACAACGCCCCTGGAAACAGCCTCGGAAACGCCGACGGCGCCCGCAGGGGGCGCCGTCGCAGGTCCCGGGGGACCGTTGGGGGTCAGGTCAGGCCAGCTTGCCGTGGCAGGCCTTGAACTTCTTGCCGCTGCCGCACGGGCAGGGATCGTTGCGGCCGACATGGCCCCACTCGGCCGGCACGCCTTGCGGACCCGCCGCCGACGGTGCCGCCTCGCGGGAGACCGAGCCGTCCTCGTTCGGGTGGGTGTAGGTCACGTTGCTGACGTTCTCGGCACGTTCCTCGATCGCCTCGGCGGCGGCGGTGGCCTCCTCCTGCGACTGGATGCGCACGTTCAGCAGCACGCGGGTGACTTCCAGCTTGACCGCGTCCAGCAGTTGCGAGAACAGCTCGAAGGCCTCGCGCTTGTACTCCTGCTTCGGGTTCTTCTGGGCATAACCGCGCAGATGGATGCCCTGGCGCAGGTAGTCCAGCGAGGCCAGATGCTCGCGCCAGTGCTGGTCGATGCTCTGCAGCAGCACCATGCGCATGAACGGCATGAACTGCTCCAGGCCGACGCGGTCCAGCTTGTCCTGGAACGCGACGTCGCCGGCCTTCAGCACGGCGTCCAGCACGTCCTCGTCGGTCAGCGTCTCGCTCTTCTTGAGCATCTCGCCCAGCGGCACCTCGAGCTTCCACTCGTCGCGCAGCACGCGCTCCAGCGCCGCCAGGTCCCACTGCTCCTCCAGCGACTCTTCCGGCACGAAGCCGCGGACCACGTCCGTCAGCGTGCCCTTGCGCAGGTGCGAGATCTGGTCCAGCACTTCCTGCGCCTCGAGGATCTCGTTGCGCTGCTGGTAGATGACCTTGCGCTGATCGTTCGAGACGTCGTCGTATTCGAGCAGCTGCTTGCGGATGTCGAAGTTGCGGGCCTCGACCTTGCGCTGCGCGCTCTCGATCGAGCGGGTCACGATGCCGGCCTCGATCGCCTCGCCCTCGGGCATCTTCAGGCGGTCCATGATCGCGCGCACGCGGTCGCCGGCGAAGATGCGCATCAGCTGATCGTCCAGCGACAGGTAGAAGCGCGACGAGCCCGGATCGCCCTGGCGACCCGAGCGGCCGCGCAGCTGGTTGTCGATACGGCGGCTCTCGTGACGCTCGGTGGAGATCACGCGCAGGCCGCCCGCGGCCTTGACCTGCTCGTGCACCGCCTGCCAGTCGGCCTTGAGCTTGGCGATGCGGGCGTGCTTGTCGGCGTCGGAGAGCGACTCGTCGTTCTCGATGGCGACGACGTCCTTCTCGATGCTGCCGCCCAGCACGATGTCGGTGCCGCGGCCGGCCATGTTGGTCGCGATCGTGATCACGCCCGGACGGCCGGCCTGGGTGATGATGTCCGCCTCACGGGCATGCTGCTTGGCGTTCAGCACCTGGTGCGGCAGCTTCGCCTTGGTCAGCAGCTCCGAGACCATCTCGGAGTTCTCGATCGACGTCGTCCCCACCAGCACCGGCTGGCCGCGCTCGTGGCAGTCGCGGATGTCCTGGGTGACGGCGTCGTACTTTTCCTTGTTGGTCTTGTAGACCAGGTCCAGCTCGTCCTTGCGCACCGTCGGGCGGTTGGGCGGGATCACCACGGTCTCCAGGCCGTAGATCTCCTGGAACTCGTAGGCCTCGGTGTCGGCCGTGCCGGTCATGCCCGACAGCTTGCCGTACATGCGGAAGTAGTTCTGGAAGGTGACCGAGGCCAGCGTCTGGTTCTCGGCCTGGATCTGCGCGCCTTCCTTGGCCTCGACGGCCTGGTGCAGGCCGTCGCTCCAGCGGCGGCCGGTCATCAGGCGGCCGGTGAACTCGTCCACGATGATGACTTCGCCGTTCTGCACGACGTAATGCGTGTCGCGGTGATACACGTGGTGCGCCCGCAGCGAGGCGTACAGGTGGTGCATCAGCGTGATGTTGGCGGCGTCGTACAGCGACGCGCCCTCGGCCAGCAGGCCGGCCTGGCCCAGCAGGCGCTCGGCGTTCTCGTGGCCGTCCTCGGTCAGGTAGATCTGGTGCGACTTCTCGTCGACGGTGAAGTCGCCCGGCTCGATGACGCCCTCGCCGGTGCGCGGATCCAGCTCGCCGATCTGGCGCTTGAGCCGCGGCGCGACCGCGTTGATCGCCACGTACAGCTGGGTGTGGTCCTCGGCCTGGCCGGAGATGATCAGCGGCGTGCGGGCCTCGTCGATCAGGATCGAGTCCACCTCGTCGACGATCGCGTAGGCCAGCCCGCGCTGCACGCGGTCGCGGACCTCGTAGACCATGTTGTCGCGCAGGTGGTCGAAGCCGTATTCGTTGTTGGTGCCGTAGGTGACGTCGGCGTTGTAGGCGGCCTGCTTCTCGTCGCGCGGCAGGCCCGAGTAGTTGATGCCGACCGTCAGGCCCAGGAAGGTGTACAGGCGGCCCATCCACTCGGCGTCGCGGCGCGCGAGATAGTCGTTGACCGTCACGACATGGACGCCCTTGCCCGTCAGCGCGTTCAGGTAGACCGGCAGCGTCGCCATCAGCGTCTTGCCTTCGCCGGTGCGCATTTCAGCGATCTTGCCGGCGTTCAGGACCATGCCGCCAATCAGTTGCACGTCGAAGTGACGCATCTTGAGGACGCGCTTGCTGCCCTCGCGGCAGACGGCGAACGCTTCCGGCAGGATGTCGTCGACGCTTTCGCCGTTGGCGATGCGCTGCTTGAACTCTTCCGTCTTGGCGCGCAACTGCTCGTCGCTCAGGCCCTCGAACTGCGGTTCCAGCGCGTTGATCTGCTGGACGTCCTTGCGATAGGTCTTGAGCAGGCGCTCATTGCGACTGCCGAAAATCTGGGTCAAAAGCTTGGGCAACATGCAGCTTTGGGAGTTCTTTTATTGGGCCCGGTCAACCAGGCTGGGACGCCTGGCAAGACCACCTTGTGGGCGGCTGCCGTCGAGGCGACGACCGACGAATCCGCGCGACCGATGCAGGTGAGGGACGAGGCCCAGGTTTGCAAGCTTCGGCGCGGAAAAAAACCGGCAGAGTCTAGCACCCGGCCCCAACGGGTTTTCCCGCCCCAGGACTACACTGCCGCCCATGGTCACCCGCTATCTGCCGCCCCGCGCGAAGCCCCAGGCGCCCGATCCGCTGGATTTCGGTCGGGCGATGTCGCAGCACGGCGTGCTGGCCCGCCTGGGCCAGCAACTGGCGCTGTCGCAGCGGCACCTGGCCACGGTGAGCGTGGCCCTGCCCGGGGCGATGAAGCGCTTCGTCCAGGCCGGGACGCTGGACGAGCAAGGCTGGACCATCGTGGCCGACAACGCCGCCATCGCCGCCAAGCTCCGCCACCTGCAGCCGACGCTGCTGCGCCTGCTGCGCGAGGAAGGCCTGCTGCAGGAGGGCGAACTGCGCATCCGCGTGCGGCAGTCCTGACGCGCCGCGGCCAGGCAAGACCCGACCCCGCCCGCCGGCGTCAGGATGCGGCCAGTTCCATGCTCCGGAGCACGTTCTCCGCGGCCTTGCGCACGTGCTCGCGGCTCAATCGGGCCGCCGTCTCGCCGTCGCGCCGCTCGATCGCGGTGACGATCGCGTCGAGCTCCTTCAGCGTGTTGGCCAGCCGTCCCGGCTGCGCCATCGAGATGCGCCGCAGCACCGTCACGCGATTGTTCAGTTGCCGCAGCATCTGTCCGGCGACCTTGTTGCCGCAGCCCTCGATCAGGATGTCGTAGAACTGGTTCTTCACGACCAGCATCGCCGCGCGGTCGGCCGCGACCTGGCCCAGCTCGGCCAGCTTCGCCCGCAGCGCGCGGCGCTGCTCGTCCGTCGCATCGAGCGCGAAGCCCTGCGCCGCCAGGCTCTCCAGGCTGGCGCGCACCTCGTAGATGTCGCGCACCTCCTGCGGCGAGATGCTGGTCACCTCCGGCCCGCGGTGCGGAATGATGGTGATCAGCCCTTCGGCCTGCAGGTGCTGCAGCGACTCCCGCACGCAGGAGCGACTGACCTCCAGGCTCTCGCACAGCTCCCGCTCGGAGAGCTTCTGCCCCGGCGCCAGCACGCCGTCCAGGATGGCGGTGCGCAGCGCCTGCGTCGCCCGCTGGCGCAACGAGGTCTCTTCCCTGGCGACTTTCAGAATCTGGTTCATCTCCCGGCCCATCTCCCTGTTTGCTTTCCTTCCCGTCCCCGCGCGCCGTGCCGAGCGCGTGACAGACAGGCGGATTGTCATACAACAGCCTGCCGCCCTTGGCAATCCAGACATTCATCACGTCCGATTGTCTGACAATCCGACTAAATTTAAACCATCGATGCGGCGACCCGGCGTCGCCCGCATCGTCCGCTTTCCTCACCCGACACGCATCCCCAGGAGACCCCCGATGACCCGACCGTACGCTCCCAAGAACCAGGCCTTGTTCGACCAGGGGCTCGCCACGCGCCGCGAGGTGCTGGGCGCCGAGTACGTCGACGCGTCGATCAAGAACGCCACCGACTTCAACATCGACATGCAGGAGCTGGTGACCCAGTACTGCTGGGGCGATGTCTGGAACCGCCCCGGACTGGACCGCCGCACCCGGTCCTTCCTGAACCTGGCCATGATCACCGCGCTGAACCGCCCGCACGAGCTGAAGCTGCATGTGCGCGGCGCCATCAACAACGGCCTGAGCAAGGACGAGATCAAGGAGGTCTTCCTGCAGGCCGCCATCTACTGCGGCGTGCCGGCGGCGATCGATTCGTTCCGGGTCGCCTCGGAAGTGTTCAAGGACATGGACCTCTGAGGACCCGCGCCATGACTCGCATCGGATTCATCGGCCTGGGCATGATGGGCACGCCCATGGCCCACCTGCTGCATGGCGCCGGCCACGCGCTGGTGGTGCAGGACGCCAACCCCGCCACCCAGGCCGCCTTCGTCGCCGCCCATCCCGGCGCCGCCGCCGCCATGGGGCCCCAGTCGTTCGCCGACTGCGGCGTCGTGTTCACGATGCTGCCCAACTCGGACATCGTCGACAGCGTCGTGGACGCGCTGCTGCCGCGCCTGCCGGCCGGCGCCTGCGTGATCGAGATGAGCTCGGCGGACCCCAACCGCACCCGCGCGCTGGCCGGCCGGCTCGCCGGGCGCCAGGTCGCGCTGATCGACGCGCCCGTCTCCGGCGGCGTGAAGAAGGCCGTGGCCGGCACGCTGGCGATCATGGTCGGCGGCGACACGGCGGTCTTCGAGCGCCACCGTCCGCTGCTGGAGGTCATGGGCCAGGCCATCACGCATGTCGGCCCGGTCGGCGCCGGCCATGCGTTGAAGGCCTTGAACAACTACGTGTCGGCCGCCGCGCTGATCGCGACCGCCGAGGCCATTCACGTCGGCGCCGCGTTCGGCATCGACGCGAAGACCATCGTGGACGTGATCAACGCCTCCACCGGCAAGAACAACACGACCGAGAACAAGGCCCATCAGTTCATGCTGAACGGCGCCTTCAACTCCGGCTTCTCGCTGGCGCTGCAGGCCAAGGACGTGGGCATCGCGGCGGCGCTCGGCCGCTCGCTGGACCAGCCGATGGCGCTGGCCCAGCAGGTCTACGCGATGACGGCCGAGGCGTCGACGACGCTGGGCCCGGCCGCCGACCACACCGAGCTGTATCGCTTCGTCGGCAAGGACTGACCCCGCGTGAGCCCCGTCCTCGTCTCCCTTGCCGACGGCCTCGGCCATGGCCTGATCGGCGACCGCGTGCTGTCCGAGGCCGGCCGCGCGACGATCGCCATCGAGAACCCGGCCACCGGCCGGGTCTTCGCCCGGGTCGGCGCCGCGACCGCCACGGATGCCCGGGCCGCCATCGAGACCGCCCGTGTCGCCCAGCTCGACTGGAAGCGCCGCGGCGGCCATGAGCGCGGCCGGTTGCTCGAACGCTGGTTCGACCGCATCACCGCGCAGGCGCGCGACCTCGCGCACGTGATGGTGCTGGAGCAGGGCAAGCCGATGGCGGAGGCGCTGGCGGAAGTCGCCTACGCCGCCAGCTACGTGAAGTTCTATGCCGAGGAGGCCAAACGCCTGCACGGCGAGGCGATCCCGTCGAGCTCGGGCCAGCGCCGCCAGTTCGTCGTGCGCGAGCCGGTGGGCGTCTGCGCCGCGATCACGCCCTGGAATTTCCCCGCCGCCATGGTGACCCGCAAGGCCGCGCCCGCGTTGGCGGCCGGCTGCGCGATGGTGCTCAAGCCGTCGGAGCTGACGCCGCTGACCGCGCTGTTGCTGGTGGAGCTGGCGCTGGCGGCCGGGCTGCCGCCGGGGCTGCTCAACGTCGTCGTCGGCGACGCGGCGGAGATCGGCGGCGTGCTGACGGCCTCCCCCGTCGTGCGGATGCTGAGCTTCACCGGCTCCACCCGCGTCGGCCAACTGCTGATGGCGCAATGCGCGCCGACGGTCAAGAAGCTGGGACTGGAGCTCGGCGGCAACGCGCCCTTCATCGTCTTCGACGATGCGGACCTCGACGACGCGGTCGAGGGCGCGCTCGCGTCCAAGTTCCGCAATGCCGGCCAGACCTGCGTCTGCGCCAACCGGCTGTACGTGCAGGACGGCATCCATGACGCCTTCGCCGCGAAGCTCACCGCCCGGGTGCGCGAGCTGCGGCCGGGGTCCGGCTTCGACGAGCGCTCGACGCAAGGGCCGCTGATCAACCGCGCGGCGCGGGACAAGGCGATGGCGCACATCCACGACGCGCGGGCCCATGGCGCGCGTGTCGTCTGCGGCGGCGAGATCGTCGACGGGCCGGGCCACTTCATGCAGCCGACGGTGCTGACCGACGTCACGCCGCAGATGCTGTGCCACCGCGAGGAAACCTTCGGCCCGGTCGCGCCGCTGATCCGTTTCCAGTCCGAGGACCAGGTCGTCGCCTGGGCCAACGCCAGCGAATTCGGGCTGGCGAGTTATTTCTTCTCGCGCGACATCGCCCGCTGCTTCCGCGTCGCGGAAGCGATCGAGGCGGGCATGGTGGGCATCAACACCGGCCTGATCTCCAGCGAGGACGTGCCCTTCGGGGGCGTCAAGCAATCCGGCCTGGGGCGCGAAGGGTCCCGCCACGGCCTGGACGAATACACCGAACTGAAGCTCATGAGCTTCGGATCGCTGCGATAGGACCTGCACCGCGCGATCGACGACCCCGGCGCAGACCGTTGCGCGATCCCGCCCTTCCCTTGACCTGAACTCGATCCATGAGGAGACATCCATGCGAACCGCCCTGCCTTCCCTTTTGTCCACGCCGGCCACGGCCGCCACGGCCTCGACGGCTTCCTCCAGCGGGCTCGGGCGCTTCGCCCGCCGACTGGTCGCGGCGGCGCTGGCGACCTGCTCGGCCGCCGCCCTGGCCGCCTATCCCGAGAAGCCGATCACGCTGGTGGTGCCCTACGCGGCCGGCGGCTCGACCGACGTGCTGGCGCGGGTGATCGCCGAGCTGATGACGCGCGACCTGGGCCAGCAGGTCATCGTGGACAACGCCGGCGGCGCCGGCGGCACGATCGGCACGTCCAAGGTCGTGCGCGCGTCCAACGACGGCTACACGCTGCTGCTGCACAACATGGGCATCGCCACCGCGCCGGCGCTGTACCCCAAGCTGACCTTCGACGTGAACACCGACCTGGCACCGATCGCGCTGGCCGGCGACGTGCCGATGATCCTGGTCCGCAACAAGAATTTCGAGCCGGCCACCGTCGCCGACCTCGTCAAGTACATGAAGGCCAAGCCGGGCGAGGTCCGCTTCTCGCATGCCGGCGTGGGCGCGACATCGCACCTGTGCGCGATGCTGTTCAACCAGACCGCCGACACGACGGTGACGATGGTGCCGTACCGCGGCACCGGTCCGGCGTTGCAGGACCTGATCGCCGGCAACGTGGACCTGATCTGCGACCAGCCGGTGGCGACCGGCCCGCACGTCCAGGCCGGGCTACTCAAGGCCGTGGCCATGGCGACGAAGACCCGCGTGCCGACGATGCCCGAGGTGCCCACCTTCGCCGAGTCCGGCATGCCCGGCTTCGAGCTCGCGGTGTGGCACGGCGTCTACGCGCCCAAGGGCACGTCGCCCGCGATCATCGCGCGGCTGAACAAGGCGGTGCGGGCGGCGCTGGCGGATCCGGGCCTGGTCAAGCGCTTCGGCGAGATGGGGGTGTCGATCCCCAAGGGCGACCGGCTGAAGCCGGAGGCGCTTCGCGCGCACACCGCCGCGGAGATCAAGCGCTGGGCGCCGGTGATCAAGGCCGCGGGGGCAAAGGCGGAGTAAGGGCCGAGACGGGCCGACGAGGTTCCACGACGCTCCAGGCGGCCCCGTGCCGGGGCTCGGGTCCGACAAGACCCGAGCGGTCTGGTCGGACCGATGACGGAAAAAACAAAGCCCTGATTCAGGAGCGCGAACGACGCTCGTGAATCAGGGCTTTTGACGTGGGGGTGGTGCCGGCTATCGGATTCGAACTGATGACCTACCGCTTACAAGGCGGAAACACAGTTAGAGCGTCGATGCACTAAGCCCGAATTTACTGGGCGCAAGTGTTAGCACACACCAACATCAAGTCCGCGTTTGGTCCACGTTTGGTCTGATGGCTAAACCTGAGTTGAGTCACTGCACTTTAAGGAGTGCAGGATGTCCACCGACACCTACGTGAAGAAGAAGGTCCTTGCCAAGGGCAAGGTGAAGTACCAAGCCCAGGTCTGGTTCCAAGGGGTGTTCTACGGCGCGAAGACGTTCGACACCGAGAAGTTGGCCAGAGAGTTCAAGGAAGCAAGTCTGCTGGCCGTCCTCCGCGGTGAGCTTCAGCCAGCTGCGGCACGGAAAGCCCAACGGCGGGTGGAAGAAGCACTGGACCTGCCGATGTCCCACTGGGCCTCTCTCTACTCTCTATATAGAGGAGGTGAGCCATGGCAAGTCTCGCCTTGCCGAATACCTGCTCGTTGGCCGTCTTTTGGCGGGTAAGACACTTCGCCACTTCAGCGGCCGGGACGGCGCCCGCCTTATCAAGCAGTTGGTCATCGACTGGCGGCAGGACCGTCAGCCGCGCAGCAAGAAGCCGGCCAAGGACGGTTCGCCCCCGCCTAAGCCGTTGAGAGACCAGACTCTGCGTCTGCGGTTTTACGCGCTGACGCGCATCATCGGCTTCGCAAAAGACAAGCTGCCAGCTCAAACGCCGTTCGAGACGCCGGACATGGGGGACCTGTTCGAGTTCGCACCCCCTCCAGCACACGCAGCACCGCGCACGCGTCAGCCGTCGGACGCTGAGTTCGCACTGGTGCTGACGCAACTTGGCGTGGAATCTGAACTCGGCCAGTTCCTGAGGAGCATCTACGAGACCGGCTGCCGGCTCAGCGAGGTCCGGACTGCGACCGGCGCGAACACGCTGTTCAACACCGTCGGAGACGAGGTCGTCGGCGGCCACATCACCCTTCACAAGCACAAGACGCGGAAGAAGGTCGGCGTCCGCGAGGTCCCGCTGTCGCTGTTTGCGGCGCAGATGCTCCATGACCGCAAGCTCAAGCATGGTGATGGCCTGCTGTTCCCAGAGCTCGGCGACACCGACTGGGTCTGCAAGAAGTTCGATGATGCCTGCAGGGCCGCCGGCATTGCCGACCTCCTCATCAAGGACTTCCGCCGCGCCTTTATCAACCGCAACAAGTACTGCGTTGCCCACGTTGACCTGCTCAAGGTAGTCGGACCGTCGTCTCTGCTGGACGCAAAGAGCGTTTCCCCGTCTGAGCGTGCGGTGCAAAGTGCCATCGGGCATACCAGCATCCAGATGATGGGCGACTACTCCCACCCGGAACTCGCTCACATGTCGATGGTTTTCACGGGCACCAGCCGATGGACGCAAATCGCCAAGCTCGTCGAGAACACGCAGTCGGTTCCGACGGAAACCGGCCAAGGCACAGAGGTCGACGTTCCCGCGCTGCAGCAGCTCTTGGCCGAAACGCTCGCCAAGCTGCGCAGCGCTGGCGTCATGGGTTCACCCGTGAGCCGCTTGAGCGGCGCGGCTGGCGCCTGCCCGTCCGAGAATGCGGTGTCGCAACTCTGGCGACGTTCCGAACGCAGCGATATGCAGCGGGACTAGAGGCGTCCCGTTCGCTGCCGACCAAGGTTTGCGGCAGGCGATGCCTGCAGAAAATGGACCGCACCTTGTCAGGCGCGGTCCGTGAATGTGGTCGCTATGGCCTATCGCTCAGTTGATTGCGCAGCTTCGGGCGATTCGAGCGCCCGAGCGTCGCCACGACCGTCTGTCCGCAATAGCGCCAGCCGCCGCAAGTGGCGGCCAATGGTTCGGTAGCTGCCACGCCCAAGTTCGAGCCGCAAGTTGAACGGGCCAGCTACACGTCCCTGCTTTCTCAGCGCAACGGTCGCACGAATGACGTCGACCAAGCTGATGCCTCTCCTTCCCATAGGGGTTCCTCATTGCTGGGCGAATGCCCTGCCCGTGAGGTCTAGCCAATGCGGCCCTACGCCCTGAAATCCGAATGCACTAGATATAGAGGCTGCGCGCGACCAGCGGATTTGGTAATCGTCTTTGCTTGCCGCGCCAGGCGCCCGCTGCAAACAATGCGCGCACCACAGAACTGGAGCAAACATGTCGCAGACCACATCGCCGCATCGACCTGGCATCCGCGTCGTCATGCACGTCAGTCCCGCCGGTTACGTCGCCGGCATCCTGGCAGCACAGCGTCGCAAGCAGTCCTTCGGCGAGTTCCTCGACGGCGCCATCTCGTCCGCCTGCGCCACCGACCAAGATAGCGCCGACGAGCTCCTACCTTGGTCGCCTCACGCGATGGACCTCTTTCTGCAACTGGCAGACACGCTGCCTGAAGCCCTACGCGGCCACTGGAAAGTCCTGTACGCCAAGGTGCTCGAGGAGCCGGACCTGTGGGTGACGCCCCAGGCAACAGTCGGTGACCATGAGGCCGGAGACTTCTCGCCTGACTGGCATATCAATGAAGCTGCCCTGCGCAAGGCTTGGCCGCGGTTGGTGAGCAGCGTTTTCCTGTGCTGAGCCCAATCCAATTTCAACAGTGAAACTCGGGCGGCGCCCCGTCAGCGCGCCTTCGTCTTGCGGCTCGTCGGACCGCCTCGGCGGCCGGTCATCAGCCCAGCTGACTTGCAGGCGGCTTCGAAAGCATTGAAAGCCTTAACCCGCAACGCCAGCGTCATTTCCAACAACTCGGCGACAGCGGGGTCCTGATAGCCGCGGCTTCCAGCTCGCCGGGCCGTCAGACGATGGCCAGCGGACGCCAACCGCTCTGCGTCGTCACGCACGGCAACGCAGGCTGATTCCAATGCAGCGATGGCTTCGACGAGCGGGTGCCCCCGACGGGTCTCGATGTCCTTCGCCACCTCTGCCTGTATTTGCGAGCGAAGCTGCGTAGCCAGCTCAGCACGCAGTTGAAGCTCGAGCTGAGCGCGCTCTTCGGAAACGCGGCGGTCGCGGTCAGCACGGTACTGCTCCACAGTCTTCTGCGTCCGAGCCCAGCTGCCGTGTTCCATCAGCCACGCACGGATGTCCTGGATATCAGCGGCACAAAGCTCGAAAGGGCGGTCGCCCAGCATCACCGGCTTGACTGTCACCCCATGGCCATCGTCGCCAGGGCCGATTCGCTCAACACCTTCAAGACGGCGCGGGTCAAGGTGCGAGGAAAAGCTCCCTAGATAAATGGACATCGTGCCCCTCTCACATCCGGCTGCCGCCGCCTCGGCCTTGTTGAGGTACTTCTGCCCCCGCAGCGTGACGGTGCTCCTGCCGGGTGCAGCCTTGATAACAAATCGCTTCATCGTCTTGTTCCTTGTTCGATACAGCTTCGTGTCTGCGCGCGAGCGCATCGACAAGGTGTAGCCAAGCAGCGTTTAGTCCGAACAGCAGCCGGCGACCTGCCGGAAATCCACTCGCAGCTACAAGTGATGTCCATTCGCAGCGACGCCATACTCACCGCGCAGATACAAGGAGCGACGCCGCGCGAACACACATGCTGTAGCCGCGCGGAGAGCTTGTCGTCGCCTCGCGGCGACGACCATGTAGCAGCGCGGAGTTCGCAGTGCATTCACGCGAGTTCTTGCCCCCGACGTCCAGGAGGGGACTGATGTGCGCCCCCGAACGGGGGGCGGCCCGCCTCCAGGCGGGCCGCCATCGCGAGGTCCACGCCGCGTCGAGCTTCGCCTCGACCAAGTGGACCGGTGGGCCCCTAGGCCCACGCGATGCGCGGGGGAGCCGCGAAGGACAGGAGGCCGCGGGCTCGGACGAGGCACAGCCTCGCCTAGACCGAGGGTGAGTGCCGAGTGGGGGTCGAAGACCCGGCGGTCCGCAGTTTTCCTGGAGAGAAGACGGCTGCGGGAACCCCCGCAATCCGTCTCGCCCGAAGGGCCCGCTACGGGGTCCCCGCTTTTTGAGAAGTCCGCGCAGCGGGCTGAACAAAAAGATGGGGGCGGGACCGATGGCGAGACCAAGCGACTTCGGCGGCCTTAAGGCCGGCGATGGCGCGCAGCCCCTCTCATTCCTGCGAGCGGCAGCAAGCAGGAATGAAGGGGGGTTTGGGGGGGTTCCCGCAGGCGGCACCGCCGCCGAAGGACCGCCCGACGTGAAGCACTCGCACCCTAGTGCGAGAGACAAAACCAAGCGACAGCGCAGTGTTTTGACGGTGCTGGTTCTGCTCGAGAACCGGAAGGCACGCAAGTTCGGGCACATGTGGGGGGTGTCGCGGGGCGGTGTTTATACGCAGGACAACCTCATGGAGAACCTGATGCACACCGCCCCACCGCCCGTCACGCAGCACATACCAAACAGGGAGCGCTTTCTCATCGTCGACGCACTACTGGCCAGACGGCACTACCTGCTGGAAGCGCTTGAGCTGCTGATGCGATACGGCACGCTACGCGTACAGGGCCTCGCGTTCGGGCTTTTCCCAAACCGCAGCCAGCCGGCAGCTCTGGCAGCCGCGCAGCGCGTTGTCGCGAACGCAGTCCATCGCGGCTTCATGGTCAGCGCCGACGACGCGGCCAGCCGATTCCGCTACTACGCACTCAGCGCGGCCGGCGCCCGCTTTATCCGCGACGAAGGTGGCACCGACACCGCGGCGCCAACGACCTACCTGTTGAGGAAGCTCACCCGCGCCCACCATCGCGAATGGACCAACATCTGCTCCATTGCGGCGAGACGGCGTGGCTTGGAAAGCTATGCTGAGACCGACTATCTCGGCCAGTCCTTCCGGGCCGACCTGAACGAGCGCTTCGGACACATTCCCGACGCACTCACCTTCGCAGACCTCGGCAACCGACCCACCGTCGTATGGCATGAGATTGAGCTGTCGCGCAGGTCCATGCGCAATCTCCAGCTCAGGCCGCTCAAGCCCGACGAACAGGATAACTCCGGCATCGGCAAGTGGCGTCAGCTGCTGCACACGCTGCGCCAACGATGCGCGCTTACCCACCAAGGCATCGACCACCGGCTGATGCTGGTGGTGCATTGCGCCTCGAGCACGCTGCTCAGCATCCTGGCCAAGCACCTCGGCCTGTATGCTGAGCAGCAGCGGCTCCCCTGCCACGGCGGCCTGCATTTCACGGGCGGCGAGCCAGCCCCTGCGCAGGCGACGGCCAATTGGGCGAGCTTCGCACTGCCATTCGAATCACGGGGCGCCGGCATGCTCGAAGTGCGGCTCTACCGGCTGCCCGAGGGCGGCGTAGACCCCGGTAAGGTCTGGCACGACAGCGACAGCTTTCCGTGGCAGAACGTCGATGAGGGCTTCGAGCTCGATGAAGGCTACAACGAACAATTCATGGTGCCGTAGGCGCCGCATCATCGGACGCCTGGCCCTCAGAAAAGTCGCCCACCAAATATGGAATGAGGGGCGGGTTGTTCGGGTCACCATTGACGAGATGGCGGCTGCTTATCGGAAGGTCTATGTCGTCAGGCACGGCATTGAACTCGTTGTCGATGATGACGAACTGCGTCTCCACCAACTCGCCTACAGCGAGTTCGTAGACCAGACGAAAGAAAGCCGCAATCACCTCGGGGTTCTCGACCGAGCTGACGTTTTTGGTCGGTGTGTCAATGACAAGTATGGGCGGCAACCTGGCATCGCCGGCTCGGGCGCAGACCCGATGCAAGGCCAACGCGTAGCAGGTCTTGAACAGCGCTTTCATTCCGCCGCTACCAGCGTTGTCGAATGAAAGCACCACAAGGGCCTCATTCACCCCCAAAGGAATGCGCGGATAGAAGGTAGCCGGGTCAATCTCCACACGATAGTTTGCTCGGACATCTGGAAACTTGGCTCGCACCAGACAGTCGAGAAAAAGCTCGCCCAGAAGGTCAACATTCTTTCGGTCGTTGAAGGCTGACTTCTTCGCCGTCTCCAGCTTGGCCCGCAACTCAGCCTCGTCAATCTTCAATGCCTCTGCCTGCGCCTGCTGCTCTTGAAGCACGTCCGGTAGCTTTCGATACTTCAGCATCGCATCAAGCCGCTGCTCCAACGTGGCTACGGCACGCTCGTGCTGCAATGCTTGAGAGAGGAACGCCGAGTCATACTCTTTCAGCCTGACCTCTAGAGAGCGGTCTGCCGCATTTCGCGCCGTCGCAATCTCAACGGCGCGACGCTGAATGGCGCGCTTCTGAGCACGCATGCGGGCCAAGGTTTCCTTCAGCTCGGCCTGACGGGCGCGCAGGTCCTCGTTGACGACTGATTCGCCAAGTGCGCCGGCTGCATCTGTGATGTGCTCAGGCTGCCCGCAAACCATGCAGAGTCCAGCCTCTCGAGCCGGGAGGGTTTGGGTGCATCGAGGACACGAGGAAAAGTCCACGCCACCGAGAACCATCCGCGCGGATGCGGTTCGCTGGAAGCGAACCGACAACATCTGCAACTCATTTGCGTGGCGCTCAAGCTCTCCGATGCGGATGTCGATGTCCGAAGAGGCCTGCTCAAGCGCAATCTGTTCTTGAGCAAGACGTCGCGCATGGTCCCGCAGTTCCTCTGCAGCATGCGGCGCCGGCGCACGTTGCAGCCTCGCGACCTGTGCGGCCTCGCGCGCGCGGTCAATTTCTGCCTTGATAGATTCAATCTTCGCGTCGTAGGCGTTGATGTCGTCAAGGCCGACATCTATTAGCGCCTTCGCAAGCGCCTGAGCTCCAGACAGCAGGCCCAAGCGTTGCTCACGGACCTCTTGGAGGCGCGATTCCAGCTCGGCGACCTGTTCAGTGCGGTATCCAAGAACATATCGCAAAGCATCAACGCTTTTTGCACGGATAGGGTAGTTGTCGGAGTCCAACCGGAAGAAGACGTTGTCCATCCCCTCCTGGTCGAGATAACAAAATCGGAATAGGTCCCGGAAGCTCAAGCGCTCGAGACGCTCGTCGGGCGCGCCCTTGCGCCGACGGACGTAAGGTGGCTCCTCTTTCGCAAGATAGAAAATCAGGTCGGACAACACCACGACACCCAGGTTGGGCAGCACTTCGTTAGTCCCGGTCCGTGCGGGGATGAGCACCTGCAAGGTCTCATCCCCCTCCTGCCAAGCCGCCATCACCTGATTCGAATCCCTGTCACGATGCAACGTCACAGGGACGTCATTGACAGACATCTCCAAAGCCGCCGACACCATTTCTGCCTGCAGTGCAGGCGTCCAGGCGTAACTGCCACCAAGGCAAAAGTCGATGAGTCGCCCAATGCTGGATTTGCCGGACCCGATGGGGCCAAAAAAGTAGACGACACCAGGTAGGTCGATTCGCTCAATCGACTTGTGGAGCGAAAGATGCAATTTTTTTAGCGCAAGTCTCATATGGCGATTTCCTCTCCCCACTTCATGTCGGTCAGCTCTGGGAACGTGGCGTAGACAAAATTCTTTAAATCGGACCCGCTGCGATTGCCGAAATTCTTCGCCACGAGCTTCGCGCGCGCCGCAAGGTTCTCAAGCGGCTCTTGGTCGGCAAGTGCCGTAGCCGCGAGCTGTCCCTCCGGCGTAGGCCACAGTTGAACGGTCTTGCCTTTGACATCGACGGCGACCAGTCCCCTGGCCGCCATCAAAGCGACCCATCGGCGATACCGGTGGTCCCACTGACCGTATCGGAACCGAACCATCCTGCTTTCGATAGTCGTTCTTTCAAACTCGGCCACATCCGCCTTCGCTGGGTCCTTCCCCGCCGCTGTTAGAGCGCGCTCAAGGCAATTGGGATAGCGCAGCAGGAAGTCCAGCTTTGCCAGCTTTGTTAGACCCTCGACCGGACGGCTCTTGTCGCCCGCATGCGCGGCCATCAGCAGTAGCAGCCGAGCCATATGAAGGTTGTCGTCTCGCTCGGTTGCAGCGAGCGCGCGAGCAAGTTCAAGCGCCATCTTGGGCCTCCTCTTCCAGCGGGGTACCCCACGCGAACTTGCATTCGCCCGACAGCATGCCGGCAATGCCCATCAACGTGTCCTTCGGCTCGCGGCACACACGCTCGGGCTCCTCCTTCGCAAGGCTGTCCATCCGTTGCAGGATTTGCTTGTAAATCGCAAGCCCGCGTGTTTTCTCATCGGCATGGTCAAAGGCCATCGCCTCGACGTCCTTGCACTCGACCAACACGGTGCTGACAAGTTGGTTGGCAATAGCGTCGAAGCCATCTGGCTCCAGCAAGGCGCGCTCCATCAAACGCTGGTCTGCCGAGTCCATGCGCATGCGCAAAGGCTCAAACTGACTGCCCAGGTAGGCATTCCGCATCTTCCGGTTGAGCACATCGGCTCGACCAGCCGGGGCACCAATTTCTATGCCCGCGCCGCTACCGACAAACCGGAAGGCTGGCTGCCGAACCCGGGTTATCACCTCAGCCGCTGACTCTGGGGTAATGCATTTCCCCCGAATCGCAACGTCAGGTTTACCGTTTGTGGCGAGATACGCCACAGCGCCGTCTATCCCATCCGCACGCAGCCTACAGGCTGCTTGAACAAGCCCTATGAGCTCGTCCCTCAAACGACAGCACGAAACTGTTGTAAGAACTCCGCAGCCGGGCAGCTTCGGGACAATCGAAGCCGCGAACGTATCGTCATACCCGCGAAGGACTGGCCCTTGCGCGAATTTGAGCTTTCGCAGGACTTGAAACAGGACCACCGCATCGCCACCGGTCTTACCTACCAGCCCGGCGAAGGCCGTTTTGTACGGTTCCTCCAAGGCGGAGTGGTTCGAGGCTCGAGAGCAGCACTGGACTAGGCGGTCAGGACTGGCCGCGAGCGAGTCGTCCCTTTTCGTCGTTGCCGCCGGCACATATGGCGCAGCGTTCGAGACGAACTCGTAGCCGTCAATGGCGGCTCCATACATCTTCTCGAACACGCAGAAACGAAGGACGGATTCGACCAATGCGTCGTCACTCCACCGCCAGCGCGCGTTCTCGCGGCTGTCAGTCTTGACTTGGACAGCGACGTAGCGCCCGGTCTGCAACTCCAGCAGATAGTCATCGTGATGCTCGCACCAAAGGGCACGTATGGCGCGCGCGCTGGTCAGGCTCTGCGCCAGTAGCCACACGCCTATGGCCCATTGGTAGCGAAACCGCTCCTGAGTCTCGTCTCCTCGGTCCGCAGGCGCCGTGGCAAGTCCATCGACCTGTTCCGGCAATCCAAGTGGCAAGGGTTGGTTTTTTTTCAGTCCCATCTGCCCTCCTCCCAAAAAATTCGCCCATCAGGGCGCGACAAGCTACATCGTCAAGAGACCACCCAATCCGCCGAAAGCGACTCCGCCTGCCTCAACACGGTTTCCGTCGCTTCTTCCTGTCGGTCCGGCGGGTACTTGTAGCGGCGCAGCAGCGTCTTCACCATCACGCGCAGTTTGGCCCGCACGGTCTCGCGCTTGGCCCAGTCCACGGTGACCGACTTGCGCAGGCTCTGGGTCAACTCGACGGCTATCTTCTTCAGCGTCTCATCGCCCAAGCCGCGGACTGCGGCCTCGTTCATGGCCAGCGCGTCATAGAAGGCCATCTCGTCATGGTTGAGCCCCAGGCTCTCACCGCGTTGCGCGGCGGCCTGGAACTTCTTGGCCATCTCGATGAGTTCTTCGATGACCTGCGCCGTCTCGATGGCACGGTTGCGGTAGCGGGTCAGGCTCTGCTGCAGCAGCTCTGAGAACTTAGCGCTCTGCACCACGTTGGTCTTGAAGCGCGACTTGATTTCGCCCTTCAGCAGGCGCTCCAGCAACTCGACGGCCAGGTTGCGCTCCTTCATGTGGCGCACGTCTTCCAGGAACTCGTTGGACAGCACGCCGATGTCCGGCCGCTTCAAGCCGGCGGCCGAGAAAATGTCGATGACCTCGTCGCTGACAACCGCTCGACTGATGATTTGCCGCAGCGCGTGTTCCTTCTGCTCGTCGGTCAGCTTCTTGTCGGTGCCCGCGTGCTTGGTCAGCGCGGCCTTCACCGCTTGCAGGAAGGCCAGTTCGTCGCGATAGGCCAGTGCCTCGTCCAGAGTGCAGCACAGCGCGAACGCCTTGCTGGCGGCGAGCACCGTGTCGGCGAAGCGCTTCTTTCCATCGTCCAGCCCTAGCACATGGTTGGCCACGGCCGGCAGCAGCTGCCAGGCCCTGCTGCGGAAGTCGGTGTACTCGACGCCATGCAGCATGTCGTGCAGCACGTCCATCTGCTCCTGCAGCACGGCCAGCGCCTCATGCGCGTCGATGGTCGGCTTGCCGCGCCCGTGGGCCTGGGTGTAATCGGCCAGGGCAGCCTTCAGCTCGTTGGCGATACCGATGTAGTCCACCACCAAGCCGCCGGGCTTGTCCTTGAACACACGGTTTACCCGTGCAATAGCCTGCATCAGGTTGTGGCCGCGCATGGGCTTGTCCACGTACATCGTGTGCAGGCAAGGCGCGTCGAAGCCGGTGAGCCACATGTCGCGGACGATGACCAGCTTGAACGGGTCGGTCGGATTCTTGAAGCGCGTCTCCAGGCGCTTGCGCACGTCCTTGGGGTAGATGTGCGGCTTGAGCAGCGCCTTGTCCGAGGCCGAGCCGGTCATCACTACCTTGATGGCGCCCTGCATCGGGTCATCACTGTGCCAGTCGGGCCGCAGCGCGACGATGGCGTTGTAGAGGTGCACGCAGATGTCGCGGCTCATCGCCACGACCATCGCCTTGCCATCCATGGCCGTCAGGCGGTTCTCAAAGTGACTCACGATGTCTGCGGCCACCTTCTGGACTCGCGGCGGCGCGCCAACCAGTTGCTCCAGCGCTGCCCAGCGACGCAGCTTGGCCACCTTGGCGGCGTCGCCTTCTTCGTCCTCGGTCAGCTCATCCACCTCGCTGTCGAGCTGGGTGACATCGGCTTCCTTCAGCTCCAGGCGAGCTAACCGGCTCTCGTAGTAGATAGGCACGGTGGCGCCGTCGCGCACCGCCTGCTCGATGTCGTAGATGTGGACGTAATCGCCGAACACGGCGCGCGTGTCGCGGTCGCTCAGCGAAACCGGCGTGCCGGTGAAGGCAACAAAGGTGGCGCCAGGCAGCGCGTCGCGCAGGTGCTGGGCGTAGCCATAGCGCACGGCGCTGGTGGCCTGGTAGTCGGCACGCGGCTCCGCCGCCTGCAGCGCCTGGCCGTCGTTGGCCACCGGCTCGGCCGACTTGCCCTTGCCGTTGACCAGCCGCGCCTCGAAACCGTACTGCGTGCGGTGCGCCTCGTCACAGATGACGACGATGTTGCGACGGTCGGAGAGCACAGGGAACGTGTCCTCGTCCTCGCCTGGCGTGAACTTCTGGATGGTCGTGAAGATGATGCCGCCCGAGGGGCGGTTGGCGAGCAGCCGGCGTAGCTCGGGCCGGGTGTCGGCCTGGGCCGGCGTCTCGCGGAGCATCTCGCTGGCAGCGGCGAACACGCCGAATAGCTGGTTGTCCAGGTCGTTGCGGTCGGTCATCACCAGCAGCGTCGGGTTGCCCATGTCCGGGTGCGCCATCAACGCTCCGGCCAGGCATGTCATTTCGATGCTCTTGCCGGCGCCCTGCGTATGCCAGACGACGCCGCCCTTGCGCGTGCCGCCCGGCGCCGAGGCCACCAACACGCTCTGAACCACCGCCCGCACCGCGTGGAACTGGTGATAGCCGGCCACCTTCTTGACCAGCCGGCCGTCATCCTCGAACAGCACGAAGTGGCGCAGGTACTCCAGCAGCAACTCGCGCTGACACAGACCCAACACCAGAGTCTCCAACTCGCGCATCGCGCCGAGCGGGTCGGTGGCCACGCCGTCGATGGTGCGCCAGGCCATGAAGCGCTCGCGGTCACTGGTCAACGAGCCCATGCGCGCCTGGATGCCGTCGCTGATGACTTGAAGCACGTTGGCGTGGAACAGGTCGGGGATGTCTTGCTGGTAGGTCTGGAGCTGGTTCCACGCAGCCCAGATGTCGGCGTCTTCGTCGCCCGGGTTCTTCAGCTCGAACAGCACCAGCGGCAGGCCGTTGACGAACAGCAGCACATCGGGCCGGCGGGTCTGCTTCGGCCCCTGCACGCTGAACTGGTTGACGGCCAGCCAATCGTTGGCCGCCACGTCGGCGAAGTCCAGCAACCGCACCCTGTCGCCGCGTGTCTCGCCGTCCTTCTGGAACTCTACTGGAACGCCATCCACCAGCCAGCGATGGACTTGGCGGTTGGCGCTGACCAGACCCGGGACGCTTGGATTGAGCACGCGGCGCAGCGCGTCGTCTCGGGTGCCAAGCGGGATGTGCGGGTTCAGCCGCGCGATGGCCTCGCGCAGCCGGCCGGCCAGCACCACCTCGCGGTGGCTGGCGCGGTCGGTGCCTGGGGTCTTGGCATCCGGCGGGGAGATGTCGGGACCGTGGGCGGCGGACCAACCCAGGCCAGCTAGCCATTCGAGCGCGGCTTGTTCTACGTGGTCTTCCGTTATCGCGCTCATCGTGCCCCCTACCACCCCCAACGACCGTTCAGCTTGGCAGCCCAAGCTTCGAATGCCGCGATTGCCTGCTGCACTTCCAAAACCGTGTCTCCAAATAAACGCGAAGTCACGTATGGGGACTGAGCACCATGCAACTCAAGGCTGCCCTTGATTCGTTGAACCACTCTTTCACGGTTGGAGGTTCTATAGCCATAGCAACCCGGCGGATGGAACTCTTTGTTGAACACCGGTGGGCAGAGCTTGTGGTTCGCTATTGCAAGAACAACTTCAACCCAATCGAATCGAAGCTCGAAGTCTTTCCGCGAGTCAAATTCGGCGCCGAATCGGTCCCATAGAAGGTCGGCCAACCAGTCGTTCAACGGCGCATGCCGCTTCTCCTTCCCTTCGAGCAACTGTCCCCATCGCTGGGGGTCGTCGCTCAGCAAGCAAAAGGGCGGTGCAACATCTACGGCGAGAACGGGCTGCCGGCTCGGCGCTTCAAGCTCGTTGTTCAGAAGAGTGGCAACAACATCACAGCGTCCATCGAATGACGCACCCAGCAGGGCTGAGTAGGTCATGAGCGTGACCGGATACCCCTGATAGGCAAGCCACAACGTCAGGCCCTGAGACGCCTTCATGCTGAACAGGCGCCGCTGGGCAGCCGCCAGAAAGGCGACGGCCTGAGGCGTCCCCCATCGTCCAATTTCGAACGAGAGGGCTGAGAGCGTGTGACAAATGCCTTCGTATTGCCGGACTCGCGCCGTAACCGAGGCGGTGTTCACGTCCACAGAATTTTCAGCAAGGCGTGCTGATGTCAACTCTTTGCCAACCTGTCGACTCTCGTCAGCAATCAGGTCGGCCAGCCGGATGCGAGACGAATCCGGCTCGGCGAGATATCGCTTGCAGGCCGCGACAGCTGCCTTGACAGAAATAGGATGAGGTTGCGAAAACTGCTCGATTGCTCTGACCTTTTGCTCCAAGCCGTCAAAGAAGGTATCAGCGTCAGCAATGGAAATGTGCTGCCCTCCGCGTCGAGCCAACAACGCGGCAGCGCGTTCGCCCGGTTCTCCGCGCGCCGCGAAGAAGGTGGAGTAGCGGCGGCTCGGCGCTCGCTCAATTGCAGCGCGCAGTGCGTCGTCCCAGTCAGCCGACCAGCCGCAAACAATCAATCCGAACTCGTCGAATACACGGTCTAGGAGGCGGTCCAGCCTGCCGTCATACGTCGCGAGCTCTTCCGGCGTATTCAGGATGCGGGTGTCGAGATAGTCACCATGCAGTTTCACAACGCAGGCCTTGATGTGTGCAAGCGGCACTGCCCCCTCAATCTGGTCAGGTGTGCTGATTACGGTGGGCGCCACACCGACATCCTCCAGCGCTCGCTCCATCAAGCGGTCGAAATTGGTGGTCAAGACAACGCGAATTTGTCCACTCGCCATCAGATTTGCGATGGCGCGGTGGGCCTTGGTCGGCGCCTTGGCACCTTCCTTCCGCTCTTCGTCAGACGGCTCGAAATACGTGCGAAGAAGCTGCTGTCGTTCACTCGGCGTTTTGGCCAATGCGTCCAGCAGTTGCGAATACCCCGGCTGAACTCCGTATGTCGCCTCGTACCAAGCAGCAGGGTCGGGCTCGCAGTCAGCGCCCTGAGCGCCCGCCAGCTTGCGGACCAAGTCAAGAACCACTTCCCAGCCTGTCGGAATCCGCGCCGCTCGCGAAACGCCGGAACCTAAAAGTAGCGCGTACACGCCAGGGCTCGACTGGAGGGCAAACGCTAGCGAAACCTCGGGCGTCATGCGGGCACCTCCTCGGCACGGACTTCCGCATTCGGCACAGTCAGCGTTCCCGCGATGAGACGAGGAAGCACAGCGTCGCGAACTTCTTCCAAGGTCTTTGTGTGCGCATCGTTCAACGTGATTCGCCTTTCCAAAGGGCCCACCAGTTCCTCGAAGCGCTTCAGCACTTCGGGAACAGGACTCAGGAGCGGCAATGCTTCCAAGATGCCAGTGTTCAGGTTCGGCATGGTTGCGCCGACGGCATGACGCTGCAGCCACTCGATGGACAGCGGGTATGCCAATGCCTGAGACAGGAAGGCCGGCGATTGAGATTGCGGCCCCGGACGGACCAACAAGCAGCCCGTGCCACATAGCCAGCCTACTTCCCGCTCCGACACCGTCGCATGCCTGCCCACATCGCCACGTCTGCTAAACACGATGTCGCCGATTTCGAGCTTGTGCTTTGAGAGGCGGTCGGCATTGGACTGGGAAACGCGCGCGATACGGTCCTCCGAAACGCGGCGCCCTTTCATATCCTGTGGCATGACTACGGGGATGCCCGCATCGAGGTAATCGCTCGCGTGCAGTTGGCTGCCGAATGGACCTGTTTGTATCCAGCCGCCGGCCGCCTTGCACAGTGCACCGAGGCTCGACGCCGCCCACCCCTTCGGAATCAACCCCAGCGCCGATGCCTCGAACTCGGCAGGGAACAGCGCCGCCGTGGCGGCGTCCATGCCTTCGGGCTCGCGGCCCTCGGCCTTGGTGCGCACCGGGTCGAAGTCGATGAACCAGCTCTTGAAGAGGGCTTGGGCGATGGACTCGAGACTGGTGTTGGTTTGGCGCAAGAGGTCGATGCGACGGTCAAGTTCCCGTAGTACTTCGACGGTCTCGTCTTGATACGAACGCTCAGGCAGCAATAGCTCGAATCCGCCAAGTTGTTTCGCGTTGGCGCCAGGCTGAGCCGAGCCGCCGCGAACGGCCATGACGTAGTCCCGAAATCGCTGCGTTCGAAGCTGATACCCGACAAAAAATGGGTTTGCCTTTTTCGGGTCAACTCGAAATCTAATCAAGTAGGACGCAAAGACAGCAGGGCCGTCGAGTGCCCAGACCTGAGCATTCTCACCAGTCGAGTTTCCCGTGCGAGCGACAACGATGTCCCCAATCTGAAGCGCATACTTCTTCGCAGACTCCGCAGACGCGGTGCAGTATGGAACATTAGACCAGTCGAATCGACCTCCCTGAATGTCGGTAATGCGCAGGAATCGTGGCCCGACGGGTGCAGTCGTTGCGCTCTCTGTGTAGCCGTATGCGACATCGGAACAGACCCCGGCGAGCGCGAGAGCCGAGAGTTCTCCGTTAGACGGCATAGCCCAGGCCCCCTAACTTTTCCCGAATCGCTACATCCAGCTCCGCCCCTTTCGCCATTTGCTCGGCAAGCCGCGCGGTCAGCCGCTCCATCTTCTCGTTGAAGGCCTCGTCGTCATCGTCCGCTTGCTCGGCGCCGACATAGCGCCCCGGCGTCAGCACATGGCCATGTTCGGCAATCTCGGCCAGCTTCACGGCGCGGCAGAAGCCGGGCACATCGGCATAGGGTTCATCGGTGCCGTCCTCGCCGTCGGCGCGCCACCGGTGCACCGTGGCGGCGATGCGCGCCACGTCCTCGTCGTCGAACACACGGTTGACGCGTGTGTCCATGCGGCCGAGCTTGCGGGCGTCGATGAACAACACCTCGCCGCGCCGGTCACGGGCGGGGGATTTTGAGTCCCCTGCGGTTGCGCGACCGCTCTTGTCCTTGGCAAGGAACCACAGGCAGGCAGGAATCTGCGTGTTGAAGAACAGCTGCGGAGGCAGCGCCACCATCACATCCACTACGTCGGCCTCGACCATGGCTTTGCGGATATCACCTTCACCGCTCTGGTTGGAGGACATGCAGCCGTTGGCCAGCACGACGCCGGCTTGGCCGCGCGGGCTGAGGTGATGAAGGATGTGCTGCAGCCAGGCGTAGTTGGCATTGCTGGCCGGCGGCGTGCCATAGGCCCAACGCCGGTCCTCCAGCAGGCGCTCGCCGCCCCAGTCGCTGATGTTGAAGGGCGGGTTGGCCAGCACGTAGTCGGCGCGCAGGTCGGGGTGTTGGTCGCGGTGGAACGTGTCGGCCGGTTCCTTGCCTAAGTCGGCCGCAAAACCGCGAATGGCCAGGTTCATTGCTACCAAGCGCCACGTGGTGGGGTTGGCCTCTTGGCCGTAGATGCTGAGGTCATCGGCCTTGCCGCCGTGCGCCTCGATGAACTTCTCGCTCTGTACGAACATGCCGCCGGAGCCGCATGCCGGGTCGTAGACACGGCCCTGGTGCGGCGCCAGCACTTCCACCAGCACCTTCACCACTGAGGCCGGCGTGTAGAACTGGCCGCCCTTCTTGCCCTCGGCGCTGGCGAACTGGCCGAGGAAGTATTCGTAGACCTCGCCGAGCAGGTCTTTCGCGTGGTGGCCTTCGCCAAAGCCGATGGTGGACACCAGGTCCACAAGCTCGCCCAGGCGGCCGGGTTCGAGCTGGGTGCGGCCGAAGCGCTTGTCGAGGATGCCCTTCAGGCGCGGATTGTCAGCTTCGATGGCTTCCAGCGCAGCGTCGATGCGCACGCCGATGTCGGCCTGCTTGGCCTGGGCGCGGATTGCCTCCCAGCGAGCGGAGGCCGGCACCCAGAAGACGTTGGCCATGGTGTAGTAGTCACGCTCTTCCAGCGCCTCGGCGTGGTCCGCCGCGTCAGGCAGGTAGAGGTCGCTGGCTTTGTCCTTGAACGCCGCCAGAAGCTGGCTACGGCGTTCGTCGAAGGCGTCGGAGATGTATTTGAGGAAGATGAGGCCGAGGACGATGTGCTTGTACTCGGCCGCGTCCATGCTGGACCGCAGCTTGTCAGCGGCGGCCCAGAGCGTTTTTTTGAGGTCCTGATTCATTCCGTCGTCTTGCTTGTTCTTTGCTATGGACGCGGCTCCCTGTTCAAGCCTGCTAGGTCGATTTGCGTGACCTGACTGGCTTGCTGGTTGGAGCCGGCGTCGCGCCGATGCCATGCGCTTTGCAGTAGTCCAGCACCATGACCTCGACCATGGTGGCCAGGCTGCGCCGCTCCTGCTCAGCCGCGGCGACCAAGGCGGCCTTCACGTCCGGCGGGACGCGAATGCTGACGACTTCGGTTTTCGTGACGGGCAAGAGACGGCTCCTGTGCGCAAAACGCTAGCGCTTTGCAGGAGTATGGACGAAGCTTGCCTGCAGGACTCGCGGGCCTTCCCTGACTGCTGTCATCGCCCAGCTGAAGCGGCGACGGCCTGATGGTTCGCGGCCGCGCGACTTCCACAACGTGCGCTGAAGGCGGTTCAGGCTGACTGAGGACCAGCTTTCGCTTCCTCGCCCGACCGGCGTCACCAGTTTTGCCGTGCAGCAACCGAGACGCGCGCCGCGACGAATGGATTGACCAGCATCGGACCAGGATGCAGGCGGTCGTAAGCGCCCTCAAGGACCTCGAGCCGCCAGAGGATTTCTGGCAGGGACGCCCCACGCTGATGAAGATTCAGAACCAGCCGAAGCACGTCCGGCCACGTTGCCTCTGTCAAGCCGGCCACGCCGGTCACCGCGACGAGCAAGTCCCCGTCGTTGACCTGGCCGCCAAGTCGCATGTAGCGCTTGGCGGCGTACGCTCTCAACAGCTTGGCAGCCGGCGAGAGGCGAGGCTCGATGCTGGCGGAAAGGATAGCGGGCGCATCAGCTTCGGCGGCGACGGGGATGGGTTGGAGGTCGAATGTCATCTCAAGTAAACAGTTGGAACTAGAAGGAAGGTGACGCGCATCACTGACCCGCACTGTGCCCATCGACGTTTGACCGCGCGACCGCTATTTGGTTGGGTTTGTGGTCGCGTTCACACCTCGCCCTGACAATCGTTCGAAACATGTGCGTGGGCTCACACTTTTGAAAATTCGGGTGTGAATGCGTTCACATCGTTGGCCGCCCGGCCCCTCCTCTCCGCACCTCTCCACCCCTGCCAGCCCGCCACGGTCCCGACATCCCGAGACATGCGCTCCCCCGATGCCGATGAGCCCCGTCTCGCTGGCCGCGCTTGATGGAATTTCTGTTCTTTGGCTTCGCACCAGGAGTTCCTCGAAACCGGCAGACGCCGCGGCGCGCCCCGAACACCCCGGCATTGCCACCACCCAGATGTCGGGACGGACTTCGACATAGGCCGCTCAGCCCTTCAGGTAGCCGGCGACGGTGCTGCGCCCAACGCTGAGTGCGCACGCGATGGCGGACTGGCTCAGGCCCTGTACCCTGAGCTCGCGCGCCTGGTGGCGCTTGTCCGCCGACTGCTGAAGGTAGGCCACGCGCTCGATGGCTCCGGCCGCGCGGCGGGCTGCGCGATGCCGCTCCGTGTTGCGGCGCCGGGTTTCGTCGGCGGGCAGGATGGTGGCGAGCTGCCGCGCCTCTTCGTCGGTGATGCCCAGCCGGTCGACCAGGGTCGCGTTCTTGAACCAGTAGCACGGGTCCCGGGATTTGCCCTCGTACTCGACCATCTCTCCGCGAGCCGACGCCTCGGCGCGCGCAATGACGGCGCTGACGCAGGAGCGCACCTCTGCCGCTTGCCAGTCCGGCGCGAAGACGCTGGCGGCCAGGGTATGGACTTCCTCTCGCAGATTTCGCACCAGCCGGGACTGGGCCAGGAAGCAGGCAGCCAGGAAAACAAAGGTGTTTCGCTGCCCGGCGGGCAGGCCATTGCCATGACCGCGCAAGCTGGCCAGGGTGCGGAGGTCTTCCAGGCGGTCCCAGGCCAGTTGGGACGGGATGAGAGGGCGAGCCGATGCCTTGGCCAGCCCTCCGGCCGCTAGGCCGCCGGGCAGGACGACGAGCTTGCTGCGAACGGCCTCGCGGGCCTTCTGTTCACGGGCATCCTGCGCGCGCTGGGCATGGCGTGCAGCTCGCAATTCCGCGAGCTCGCGTCTGTCAAAGGGCAACAAGTGCTCAGCCAGAATGTCGAAGTCATAGCCAACCACGCCGGACGCCAACCGCTTACCACCCTGGGTGGGCGTCGTCGCACGGTGCAGCACGCGAATAAGCTCGCCCGAGCGGGAACTGTGAGAGCCCTCCAGGCGCAGCAGCTGCGTCGCGCCGAGCGCCGCATCGTCCGCGCCAAAGTCCTTGAGCGCCGCGTTCAGCGCACGCTGGACCGCCGACCATCGCATCACGCCCGCTCTCGGCATGGCATCGGTCAGCAGCCATTTGGCCTGCAGGCCGCGCCCTGAGTAGACGACGACCGATGGCTCGGGCAGTTGGCGCTGCGAGCAGGCATAGAGCAGCTCTTCGAGTTGAGCCTCAGGTGCCAGGCCCTGCAAGCGCTCGACCTTGTAGGTGTCGAGGTCGGAGAAGGTCATTGGCATGCGCGCGAGGCTCACCAGCCGCCGATTGGGTTGGTGGAAAACGCCGACCGAGATGTAGCGGTCGGCCTGACCCAGATGGGCAGGCAAGGCGTCGGCCAACTGCGCCAGTTGGACCACGGTCTGGTTTCGCCCCGCCACGCGCTCGCGGCTGAACAGGCTCACGAAGCCGCGCTGGGACGGGTCGTGATAGAGGAGGGGCTCGGGTTCATCGAACCAAAGCGCGCGTTGGGCAAGGGCGGCCATCGGGGTCTCCGCAGTGCGGATAAATGCCGGTGCCTACACGTCGCATCGGTTCATCCGCGCCGCCCCTGTCTCTCCAGCCGACCAAAGCACGGAGACGGGGGCGTCTGTTTTAGGACCACACCGCGTGGCCCGTACTCGGCGTGTAGCGACGGGCGCTTTATTCCTGGCTGGCAACGGTGACCGGATTTCAGGCCGGCAGATTTCCTGGCTACACGGGATACCAGGACACCCGGAGTACCCATGGAATTTCTTTCGACGTTTGACGCACTGATGAAGTTGCGCCGAGGACGTGCGTTCTCGGCCAAGGACGTAGGAGAGCTGACTTCGTTGCTCGAGCAGCCGCTCGACATCCCAGCCCTGTTCGTCAGGGCACCCCACTGGCTGGTAGAGAGCCTCAACAGCGCGACGGACAGGAGTAAGCAGCAACTTGTCTTCCTCGAGGCCGATGACCGGAGCAACCCGCTCTTGGTCATCGTGATGCAGACCGGCTCAGCGCAGCTGAGGCTGGTGCTTCACCTCAATGACGCGCAGGTGCAGCACGTACTGCATCACGCGCTGGCCTGCGGTCTGCTCACGACGCTGGTATGCACTGAGCACGCGCCACTCTTTACGGGCGTGACCACGGCCGTGGAGGGGGAGGCTCAGGTGAAGCTCGCGGGCCTTCTTGACTCCGTCAAAGGAGTGACCGGCGACTTGAGCCGAGCGTTGCGGCTCGCTGCGGAGGTCACAAAGCCAGGCGACCTGCCGTCCGTGTTCAACGATACGGCCGTAATGGACGTTGTCACCGCACTGGTCGCAGGCGACGTCGACGAACTCTCTGACGACGCGGTGGCCGGGCTGACCCCGGGCATGCAGCCAACAGGAAATCGAGCGCATTGAATTGACTGAGCGGGGATGGGCAGCCATCCCCGCTTCTTCTGGCCGCGCGGGCCCAGCCACGAAAGGCAATATCGTGGCGTTGACCTCCGACGCAACCCTACTTAGATTGCAGCGGATGAGCTTTCCAGACGACGCAGACATCCTCGCCCGAAGTGAAGCCCTTGAGCGGCAGAGCTGCTCTCTGCTGGGCCGCGCGCTACAGGCGACATCCGGCGACGCGGTGTCCGTCAACGCCGCCTACCAAGCGGGCTACATCGCCCTGATGTCGGCGTTGTCCGTATCGGAGGTGGGCTCGTACAGCGACCACCCGAACAAGACTGCTGCAGCTCTGGGAGCGCAGCGCTTGCGGCTCAGCCCCGAAGACCAGTTGCTGGCACGGGATGGCGCTTCAACGTACTACTCGCCGGCTACGCGCTCGACAAGTGAGCTGAAGCAGCATGTCGGATGGGCGCGCCGCGCGCGTGCTGCGGCGGATTGGGCGCCGTGAGCCGGTATCACCGTTGAAGCGTCGGCCCGAACCGCTCGAAAGATTGCACACAACCGTTCTCAAACTTCGTGAGAAGTTTTGAGAACTTCGTCACCCGGACCGCCCAGCCGGCAGTTCAGCGAAGCCCCTGACCGACCTTCTTCGCGATGTCTTTCCGTATGAAGTACACCTTGCGAAAGTTGTGAATCTTGCGTGGCGCCGGCACGACGCCCTCGGCAATCATCCTGTAAAGGGTCCTGCGGCTGATTTTCAGCTCCTGGCACGCCTCTTTCACGGTCATCAAATCCATTTCTTGCTCCTGGTTGGTTGCAAGACGGATAGGCACGGTTGTTTAGACGCCCGCAAGAACATGCGTTTGGTGAGCGTTTGGTCTGGAAGGGGTGCCAATTGGCACGCTCTGACACACTGTTTCCCAATGCCATCGTCAGGCCAGCCAGCTCGAGTGCGGTATAAAAGCAAAAGTCCTTGTGTGATAAGTGACTATCACGCAAGGACTTTTCAGAAACCCGCAGTGTCTTGACTCAGGACCCAGGGGCTGGATGGATGGTGCCGGCTATCGGATTCGAACTGATGACCTACCGCTTACAAGGCGGTTGCTCTACCAACTGAGCTAAGCCGGCACACGGAAAACTGGTGCGCCGCAATGATTGCGGCGCGGCTGCATTCTAGACGCAGCGACGGCACGTCTGGAGCGAAAACCGTCGCGCACCCCCTCGCCTGGACGGGGCGGCGCGCCGGCTCGCGCCTGGCGTCACCTCACTTGATGCGCTTCAACGCCGGACGGCCGCCCGACGGGCTGGTGCCCGGATCGTCGTCGTCCGGAGACGTCGACGCGCCGGATGCGGCCGCGGGATCGGCCTTGGGCGGTTGCTCGTCGCTGGCCGCGTCCGACGACGCCAGCCGCAGACCGCGCGACGCGCCCGGCGCCGGGCGCTGAGCCGCGGCCGAGTCGTCCGGCGTGGGCGGCGGGAAGGCCATGCCCTGGCCGTTCTCGCGCGCATAGATCGCCACCACGTGATCGACCGGCACGATGATCTCGCGCGCCACGCCGCCGAACCGAGCCTTGAACTGGATCAGTTCATTGCCCAGGTCCAGGTTACTCGTGGCGTCGAAACCGACGTTGAGCACGATCTCGTTGTTGCTCACGTACTCCATCGGCACCTGTACCGTGCGGTCCACATGCACCGCGACATAGGGCGTGAAGCCGTTGTCGGTGCACCACTCGTGCAGGGCGCGGATCAGATACGGCCGCGTCGAGCTGGCGGCGATGGCGCCGCCGTCCTTGCTGTCATCCATAGCGACGCAGTGTATTACTTGCGCATCACCTTCTCGGACGGCGTCAGCGCCTCGATGTAGGCCGGACGCGAGAAGATCCGCTCGGCGTACTTCAGCAGCGGCACGGCGTTCTTCGACATGTCGATGCCGTAATAGTCCAGGCGCCACAGCAGCGGCGCGATCGCGACGTCGAGCATCGAGAAATCGTCGCCCAGCATGTACTTGTTCTTCAAGAAGATGGGCGCCAGCTGCGTCAGGCGGTCGCGGATCTGCGAGCGGGCCTTCTCCAGTTGCTTCTCCGTCGGCTTGACGGCCTGGCCGCGGTTCTCCAGCACGTTGACGTGGGCGAACAGCTCCTTCTCGAAGTTGAACAGGAACAGGCGCACGCGGGCACGGGCGACCGGGTCTCCGGGCATCAGCTGCGGATGCGGGAAGCGCTCGTCGATGTACTCGTTGATGATGTGCGACTCGTACAGGATGAGGTCACGTTCCACCAGGATGGGGACCTCGTTGTACGGGTTCATCAGCGCGATGTCTTCGGGCTTGGCGAACAAGTCGACATCGCGGATCTCGAAGTCCATGCCCTTCTCGAACAGCACAAATCGGCAACGGTGCGAATAGGGGCAAGTGGTTCCGGAATAAAGCACCATCATGGCAGTGGACTCCTGATCGAAGCCTCGCGGCTTCCTCGTTATCTGACAAGCCAGCCAACGCCGGCGCAGTCAAGGACCAAACAAATGACAACGCAGTGGGGGCCTCCTCGGCGCCCCACTGCGCATGGGTCCGGCCAGGGCCGGACCTTCGGATTTACTTGACGTCCTTCCAGTAGGAAGCGTTCAAGCGCCAGGCGAACACAGTGAACCCCAGCAGGAACAGCACCACGATGATGCCGAGCCGGAATCGCAGACCTTGCGCCGGCTCGCCCATCCATTGAAGGTAGGCGACCAGGTCGGCGACGGTCTCGTCATACTGCTGCGGTGTCATCGTTCCGGGCGTGACCTGTTCGAAGCCCTTGAAGACATGCGCGACCTTGGCGGGGTCGTGCGGGTCTTTTTCTTCCTCGAACCTGGCGGTGCGGACGCCCTGGAGCTCCCACAGCACATGCGGCATGGCCACGCTGGGGAAGGCGAGATTATTCCATCCCGTGGCCTTCGTTTCGTCGCGGTAGTATTTTCGCAGGTAGGTATAGAGGTAATCCGCCCCCGTTCCCTTGCTGCCGTCGGCCCTGGATCGCGCGATCACGGTCAGGTCCGGCGGCAGCGCGCCGAACCAGTCCTTGGCCTGTTTCGGGTCCAGCGAGACCTTCATCGTCTCGCCCACCTTCTCTCCGGCGAACAGCAGATTGCCCTTGATCTGGTCGTCGGTCAGGCCGATGTCCTTCAGCCGGTTGTAGCGCATGAAACTGGCGCTGTGGCAGTTCAGGCAGTAGTTGACGAAGATCTTGGCGCCGTGCTGCAGCGCGGCCAGATCGTTCATCTTCTCGACGGGGAAGCGATCCCACTCGATGCCGCCCTCGGACGCGGACGCCGTCGACATCAGACCCGTGCCCAGGCACATGGACGTCAGCAGCGTGGCGATGATTTTCTTCATTCGTTCGACTCCGTGACGTTGGCGGTTCAATGCGGATGGAAGGTGACGCGGTCGGGTACGGGCTTGAAGGTGCCCATGCGGCTCCACCACGGCATCAGCAGGAAGAAGCCGAAGTAGAACAGCGTGCCCACCTGCGACACGAGCGTGCCCGCGTCCGACGGCGGCTTGATGCCGAGGTAACCCAGCGCCAGGAACACGACGACGAAGATGCCGTACAGGTACTTGTGCCAGTTGGGGCGATAGCGAATCGACTTGACCGGGCTGTGATCCAGCCAGGGCAGGAAGAACAGGATGATCACCGCCCCGCCCATCACGACCACGCCCCAGAACTTGGCGTCGAAGGTCTTGAGCAGCGCGATGCCCACCAGCGCCAGCACCACCGTCGCGATCTTGCCCTTGGCCGAGAACGCGCCGCGCAGCACCGTCAGCACCGCCGCGGCCGCCACGACCACGCACAACACCGTGACCATCACGTCGGTGGTGGCGCGCAGCATCGAGTAGAACGGCGTGAAGTACCAGACCGGCGCGATGTGCGGCGGTGTCTTCAGCGGGTCGGCGGGGATGAAGTTGTTGTACTCCAGGAAGTAGCCGCCCAGCTCCGGCGCGAAGAAGATGATCGCGGTGAAGGCCATCAGGAACAGGCCGACGCCGAACAGGTCGTGCACCGTGTAATACGGATGGAACGGGATGCCGTCGAGCGGCCGGCCCTGCGCGTCCTTCTTCGCCTTGATCTCGACGCCGTCCGGATTGTTCGAGCCCACCTCGTGCAGCGCGATGATGTGCGCCACCACCAGACCCAGCAGCACCAGCGGCACCGCGATCACGTGGAAGCTGAAGAAGCGGTTCAGCGTCGCGTCGCCGACGACGTAGTCGCCGCGGATCAGCAGCGCCAGGTCCGGTCCGACGAAGGGCACGGCGGCGAACAGGTTCACGATCACCTGCGCGCCCCAGTACGACATCTGGCCCCACGGCAGCAGGTAGCCCATGAAGGCTTCCGCCATCAGGCACAGGAAGATCGCGCAGCCGAAGACCCAGACCAGCTCGCGCGGCTTGCGGTACGAGCCGTACAGCAGCCCGCGGAACATGTGCAGGTAGACCACGACGAAGAACGCCGAGGCGCCCGTCGAGTGCATGTATCGGATCAGCCAGCCCCAGGGGACGTCCCGCATGATGTACTCGACCGACGCGAACGCGAGCGCCGAGTCGGGCTTGTAATGCATCACCAGGAAGATGCCGGTGACGATCTGGATCACCAGCACCAGCAGGGCCAACGAGCCGAAGATGTACCACCAGTTGAAGTTCTTCGGAGCGTAATACTCCGACATGTGCTCCTTGTACATCTTGGACGCCGGGAACCGGTTGTCCACCCAGGTGAGGAGTTTGACGCCCATCGGAGCGCCGGCGGGTGCTTCCTTGAATTCAGCCATGTCGTCTGCCTCGCTCCGGGTTAGGCCTGCTGCTTGTCTTCACCGATCAACAGCTTGGTGTCCGACAGGTATGTGTAGGGGGGGACTTCGAGGTTGTCCGGCGCGGGCTTGTTCTTGAAGACACGGCCCGCCATGTCGAAGGTCGAGCCGTGGCAGGGGCACAGGAAGCCGCCATGCCAGTTGTCCGGCAGCGAGGCCTGCGGCCCCGGCTGGAACTTGTCGCTCGGCGAGCAACCCAGGTGGGAGCAGATGCCCACGACCACCAGGTACTCCGGCTTCAGCGAGCGCCACTCGTTCTTGGCGTACCCGGGGATCGGGAAGGCCTTGCGGTCGGAGTTGGGGTCCGCCAGGTCCGCGTCGTTGGACTTGAGCGCGTCGAGCTGCTCCTTGGTCCGGCGCACGATCCAGACGGGCTTGCCCCGCCATTCGACAGTCATCTTCTGGCCGGGAGACAAGGCACCGATATCGACTTCCACGGCTGCGCCAGCGGCCTTGGCGCGCTCGGACGGCGCAAAGGTGCTGACGAACGGGACGGCGGTGGCCACGCCGCCTACTGCTCCCGCGCAGCTGGTCGCGATCAGCCAGGTGCGCTTGCCTTGATCCACTTGTTGGTCACTCATGAGGGTCCTTACAGGGAACTTCTGATCTGGGGCAACCAAAGATTCTAGGTGTGAAAGAACCGTGCCGCCCCTAGGCGCTCTACCGATGTGCAGCGTCGCACCAAGTTGACATTTCTCTTGGCGCGAACCCCGTTAGGATGCTTGGCCGGTGGCGGAGGGCCACCCGGGAAAGCGCTTGGTAGTGGGCGCCTTCGCACATCTGAAGCACAAGGAGCAAGCGATGGGTTTTCTGACCGAATTCCGTGAGTTCGCCGTCAAGGGCAACGTGATGGACCTCGCCGTCGGGGTGATCATCGGCGGCGCGTTCGGCAAGATCGTCGACTCGGTGGTCAAGGACTTGATCATGCCGATCGTGGGCAAGGTGGTCGGCGGTCTGGACTTCAGCAACTACTTCGTGATGCTCTCGGACCCGCCGGCCAACTACGCCGGTCCGATGACCTACGAGGCCCTGAGCAAGGCGGGCGTGCCGCTGTTCGCTTACGGCAGCTTCCTGACGGTGCTGCTGAACTTCATCATCCTGGCGCTGATCATCTTCGTGATGATCAAGCAGGTGAACCGCCTCAAGCGCGAGGCCCCGGCCGCCGCGCCGGCCGAGCCGCCCCCGACTCCCGAGGACATCCAGCTGCTGCGCGAGATCCGAGACTCGCTCAGGCGTGACAAAGCGTAAAGGCGCCGTCAATCGTCAGCTTTTGCTCGAATGACGGGCGGGGCCCGCCCAAATGGGGGGTGGGTTCCGCCGATACTTGCGATGTGGTGTGGTCGCCACATGTGTGCCTGATGCCTCGATGAACCGTCTCAACCCCCACGTCGACGTGGCGCTGCAACGCGTGCGCACGGCGGTGGAACAAGCCGCCGAGCGCGGCGCCGAAGGTCTCGGTCTCGCCGCACTGTCCGCCGGACAGGCCAAGCGGCGGGATGCGCTGCTGTCCGCGCAATTCATCTTCCGCAAGCATCAGGCGCTGTTCTCGCAGCGCTTCGACCAGTCCATGCGCCAGCAGGCGCTGGAGGTGCCCGGCGCCCCGGCCTCGGCCACGGCGTCGCCCTCGTCTTCCCCCACGTCCGCCCGTCCGTCGACCAAGGCCGCGCAGTGGGACCAGCTCTCGCTGATGGACGACGAGCAGGTGAACGCGCTGGTCGCCACCGACCGCATCGGCCTGGCGCTCGGCCACCAGAGCGAATGGGAGCTGCGCGAGGTCAACGCCTACATGGGCGACATCCCCGGCATCGCCGACGACCGCCACCCGCTGCGGCCGCAAGCCATCGCGCAGGCCTTGCTGGAAGGCGTCAACGCCGTCAGCGACGATCCCGAGACGCGTCAGATCCTGATCGACGAACTCACCCGCGCGCTCGCGCTCGAGATGCGCGCCTGTTATGCCGACATCGCCGGCCTGTTCCGCAGCCGCGGTCTGCGCCCGCAAGACCTGCGCGTGCGGGGCGCGGATGGCTCGCGGGGTCAGTCCTTGCGCGGCGGCTCCAGCACGTCCGGCGTGCCGCTGCACGACAGCCGGTACGCGACACTGCCCGGCGCGTTGCATGGCCCGGGCGGCTCGCAGCACGGCCCCGGCGGCTACGGCGGCAGCCGCGCGGGCGGCCTGCACAGCGTGGCGGGCGGATTCCAGGGCAGCGGCCAGGGCGGCTATGGCGGCGGCGCCGTCGATCCGCAGTTGATGGACTTGCTGCGCCGGCTGGCGCAAAGCCCGTCCGGCGGCTTCGGCGGCCCGACCACCGGTGGTGGCGCGCTCGCCACGAACAGCCAGTGGCAGGGCTGGGACGGCGATCCCGGCGTCGGTTATGTCGACGGCCCGATCGTGCTGCCGCCCAACCTGATCCACCTGCACCGCGACGAACTGCGCCAGGCCGCCAGCGGCTCGCTCGATCACATGGTGATCGACGTCGTCGCGGGGCTGTTCGACCAGATCCTGTCCGACGCCAAGCTGCCGCCGCTGATGGCGCAGCAGATCGCCCGGCTGCAGTTGCCGGTGCTGCGCGCAGCGCTGGGCGACCGCTCCTTCTTCTCGTCGCGGCGCCATCCGGTGCGGCGGCTGGTCAACCGCATCGCCTCGCTGGCGGCGGCCTACGACGATTTCACCGACGACCCCGGCAAGTCCTTCCTCGCGCTGGTGCGCGAACTGGTGCAGGACGTCGTCAGCGGCGATTTCGACCGCATGGACCTGTACGAGTCCAAGCTGGGCCAGCTCGAGCACTTCATCGGCGAGCAGACCGCGCAGACGCTCAAGGCGCAAGGCGACACCGCCGCGCTGCTGGAGCGCAAGGAGACCGAGCTGCGGCTGCAGCAGCGCTACATGCAGCAGCTGCAGCAGGCGATGGCCAACGTGGAGATGCGCGAGTTCCTGCGCGAGTTCCTCACCCGCACCTGGAGCGAGGTGCTGGTCCACGCGTCGCGCCATCCGGACCTGGACGCGGCGCTGGTCGACCGCCTGCGCAACATGGGCCGCGACTTGGTGCTGTCGGTCCAGCCCAAGACGACGCCGCAGCAGCGCCAGGCCTTCCTGGCCTCGCTGCCGGTGCTGATGCGCACGCTCAACGAAGGCCTGGACCTGGTCCGGTGGCCGGAGCCGGAGCGCAAGAAGTTCTTCGCCGAGCTGCTGCCCGCGCACGCCGAATCGCTGAAGGGCCAGGCGCTCAGCCCGCTCGAATACAACCTGCTGGCCAAGCAGCTGGAGTCGGTCTTCGGCATGGCGCCCCCGCGCGAGCAGGACCTGCCCGCGCCGAACGCCGCCACGCTGGACCTGGACCTGTCCGAGCGCCTGTCCGCCGACGAGGCCAAGCGCCTGGGCCTGGTCGAGGACGCGCACGTCGACTGGGACGGCCAGATCGACATCGATCTCGGCGCCGACGAGCAGCGCCCGCTGCAGGCGGTGGACATCAGCATCGACGGCCTGCCCGCCGCCGAGGAAGCGCCCGCGCCGGCCACCGGCGAGCTGCTGATCGACCATGTGCAACTGGGCACCGCCTACCAGATGCACCGCGACGGCGAATGGACCAAGGTGCGATTGGCCCACATCAGCGGCAGCCGCAGCTTCTTCATCTTCACCCACGGCCAGCGCCACCAGCAGACGCTGACGATGACCGCGCGCATGCTGCGCAAGCTCTGCGAGGCCGGGCGCCTGCGCGCGTACGAGCATGCCGATCTGCTGGAGCGGGCCACCGCCCGCGCGCGCCAGCAGCTCGCCGCCCTGGGCGCGAAGGCCTGAAAGGACTTCGGCCACCCGAGGGTGGCCGAAACATCGTCGAACCGGGGCGCACGCCCCTCCCGACCGGAATCAGAGCTTGCGCGGCTCGCGGAAGTCGACCGGCATGTTGTCGGCGGTTTTCATCCGCATCAGCACGACGTACTCGCCCTCGACCGGCTTCCCGTTCACTTCCTGCGGCCGGAAGCGCCATCCTTCCATTGACGCGCGACCATAGCGGCGCAGGGACTCGGGCATGCCGGCCGGCATCTCGACGGACATCTGCACGCAGGTGCCATCGGTGCCGACGCGGCAAATCATCTTGAGCTCCCCTTCCCAGCCCGCCCTGTTGGCATCCTTGGGATAGGACGCGTAGTACTGCCTGGTCTGGATGGGCAGGACCTCCATCGAGGTGATGCCGACCGTCCCCTTCTCCTTGTCCACCTTCAGCCCCAGGCGCACGCCGCTGCGGAAGGTGGCGTTCTGGCCGTTCTCCTGGTGCGGCGGGATCTTGGCCTGCTTCAACCGCGCGCTCATCTGCGCCCAGAAGGCGGCCGGCTGCGAGGCCTCGTCGATGGGCGTGACCTCCTTGGCCTGGCCGTTCTCGTCGAACAGCACGTCGAACCAGACGCTCATCGGCTCGTGCACCTGCTGCGCGGAGGCGACGGGCACCCAACCGAACTGGAGCGCGCCGGCCAGCGCCAGCAACGCGAGGCGGCCGGACCGCGCAATCTTCGAGACAGACATGATTCCCCCTATGGGCGTTGGCTTTTGACCGGTGCCGATACCTGCCGGCGCCGTGTCGTGGCGAGAATTATCTGCGTGTCTCGCCGCGCTTGCCACCCTGGCCCGCCCCCCCATGACGAGGGACATGCTCCCGCCGGGGCACGCTGCGCGCCAAGCGTCACGTCGGGGCCGACGCCGCGCGTCCTCCGCAGCCGTTCAGGCCGACATCGCCCGCGCCATGCGGATCGCCGCAGCCATGCTGGCGGGGTCGGCCCGGCCGGTGCCGGCGATGTCGAAGGCGGTGCCGTGATCCGGGCTGGTACGCACCAGCGGCAGCCCCAACGTCACGTTGACGCCCTGCTCCACGCCGAGGTACTTCACCGGGATCAGACCCTGGTCATGCGTCATCGCGACGACGACATCGAACTCGCCCGGATGCGCCGGCGGCGCGTGGCGCGCGCGCATGAACACGGTGTCCGGCGCGAACGGGCCGTGCGCGTCGATGCCCAGCGTGCGGGCCTGCGCGATGGCCGGCGCGATGTGCTGGATCTCCTCGTCGCCGAACAGGCCGCCCTCCCCGGCATGCGGATTCAGGCCGGCGATGGCGATGCGCGGCGCGGCGATGCCGGCGCGCTTCAAAGCGGCGTCGGCGATGCGCAAGGTCTGCAGCACGCGGCCGGCGGTGATCTGGTCGACCGCCTGGCGCAGCGACACATGGATGGTCACCAGCACGACGCGCAGTTCGTCATTGGCCAGCATCATGCGCACCGGCGGCAGTTGCCCCTGCGCGTCGGCGCACAGCGCCTGCAGCAGCTCGGTATGGCCGGGATGGTCGACGCCGCCGGCATGCAGCGCCTCCTTGTGGATGGGCGCGGTCACCAGCGCGCGGGAGCGCCCGGCCTGCTGCTCATGGACCGCCGCGACGATGCAACGCGCCGCCGCCGCGCCGGCCCCGGCGCTGACCCGGCCGAGCGGCTGGGCGAGCAGCCCCGCGGGCAATCCCGGCGGCTGCCACACGGGCAGGCAGTCCGGCGGCGCGATGTCGTCCGACCGCGCCAGCAGCGCCACCGGCAGGTCCAGGCCCATGAAGCGCAACGCGCGCCGGTAGACGCCGACATCGCCGACCAGCCGCAGATCGGTGCCACGATCCTTCGCCCAGGCGGCCACGGCGATCTCCGGACCGATGCCGCAGGCGTCGCCCATCGTCAGCAGGATCGGGGAGGAAGGCATGGGGTTCTCGGCGTTCGTGGAGCCGGCGGGATGGCGCGGGCTCATGCGGGATTGGGGATGTCGATGAAGCCGTACCGCAGGCCGAGCTGCTCCGCCACGGTCTGGCCCAACGCCTGCACGCCGTAGCGCTCGGTCGCGTGATGGCCGGCGGCGATGAACGCGACGCCGGTCTCGGCGGCGTAATGCGCCTGCGGTTCGGAGATCTCGCCGGTGATGAAAACGTCGGCCCCCGCGGCGATGGCGGCCTCGAAGTAGCCCTGCGCGCCACCGGTGCACCATGCGACGCGCTTCAGCGGCCGACCGTCGCCGGCCGCCCGCACGGTCGCGCGACCGAGCCTCGTCTCCACATGCGCCGCCAGTCCGTCCAGCGACACCAGCCCCGCGGGCAGCGTGCCGATGCTCCCCAGGTCCTGTTCGCCGAAACGACCGTCGGCCGCCCAGCCCAGGTGCCGCGCCAACTGCGCGTTGTTGCCCAGCTCCGCATGCGCGTCCAGCGGCAGGTGATAGGCGAACAGGTTGATCTCGTGCGCTAGCAACCGCGACAGGCGCTGCTTCATCCAGCCGACGACGCGACCATCCTGGCCGCGCCAGAACAGGCCATGGTGAACCAGAATCGCGTCGGCGCCGGCCTCGATCGCCGCGTCGATCAGCGCCAGGCTGGCGGTGACCCCGCAGACCAGGTGGCGGATCGTGTCGCGGCCCTCGACCTGCAGACCGTTCGGCCCATAATCCTTGAAGCGCGTGGGCTCCAGCGTGGCGGCGAGCAGCCGCTCCAGCTCCGTGCGATGTGCCATGACAGGATCTCGTTTGCGTCAAACCTGGCTGATTTTCTCCCAGGCCACCACCGTGGCGCTGGCTGCTTATTTCGTCGTCGCGACGATGAAGCCGGAATGGCTGCATCACGCGCCCACCGTGCTGGCAACACTGCCCGCCGCCGTCGGCGCGCCGCCGCGGGCCGCCGTGCAGTTCAGCTTCGCCGCCGCGGCGCAGGCGGCCTCGCCGGCGGTGGTCGCGGTGCTGGCCAACAAGCCGGCGCCCACCCAGCGCGAGATCGAAGCCGACCCCTGGCTGCGCTTCCATTTCGGCAAGCGGCTGCCTCAGCAGCAGCAACGCCCGCAAACCGGCCTGGGCTCGGGCGTGATCGTCTCGCCCGAAGGTTACGTGCTGACCAACAACCATGTCGTGTCCGGCGCCACCGAGATCCGCGTGCAACTCGCCGACGGCCGCGACACCGAGGCCAAGCTGGTCGGCACCGATCCCGAGACCGACCTCGCGGTGCTGCGCATCACGCTGCCGGCGCCACTGCCGGTCATCCACCCCGGCAAGGCCGGCGAGCTGCAGGTCGGCGACGTGGTGCTGGCGATCGGCAATCCGTTCAACGTCGGCCAGACGGTGACCTCGGGCATCGTCAGCGCGCTGGGGCGCACGCAGCTCGGCCTGAGCACCTTCGAGAACTTCATCCAGACCGACGCCGCCATCAACCCCGGCAACTCCGGTGGCGCGCTGGTGGACGTGCAGGGCCGGCTGGTCGGCATCAACACCGCGATCTACTCGCGCACCGGCGGCGGCAGCCTGGGCATCGGCTTCGCGATCCCGGTGGACTCGGCCTACCAGGTGCTGGAAGCGCTGGTGAAGGACGGCAAGGTCTCGCGCGGCTGGCTGGGCGTGATCACCGGGGACGTCAATTCCGACGTCGTCGACACGCTCAAGCTCAGCGTCGATCACGGCGTGCTGGTGAAGGAAGTCTTCAAGGCGAGCCCGGCCGCGAAGGCGGGGCTGGAGGCCGGCGACGTCGTCACCGACGTCGGTGGTCACCCGGTGCGCTCGCCGCGGGAACTGGTCAACGTCGTCGCCGCGCTGAAGCCGGAGAGCAGGACCGTCATCGCCGTGCAACGCGGCAAGGAATCCCTCAGGCTGCCGCTGCAGGTCGGCCTGCGCCAGCCGCAGCCGGCGGAGGACGCGGTCCCGGAGTGACGCCGGGGCCCGCGTGCCCTCGCCCATGAAAAACGCCGCCCGAGGGCGGCGATTTTCATGGCGGCGGCGTCATCGGCGCGGCGCCGTCAGGGCGTGGTGCCGCCACGCTTCTCCGCCTCGGCCTGCGCCTCGGCATCCGGCGACCGCGTGTAGCGGGCGAAGGCATTGGCGGCCCAGAGACCCACCTCGTACAGCAGGCACATCGGAATCGCGAGCGCGAGCTGCGAGACGATGTCCGGCGGCGTGATCACCGCCGCGATGACGAAGGCCAGCACGATGAAGTAGCCGCGAAACTGCTTAAGCTGCGTCACCGTCACCAGGCCCATCCGCGCCAGCACCACCACCACCACCGGCACCTCGAAGGCGGCGCCGAAGGCGATGAACATGTTCATCACGAAGCCCAGGTAGGCCTCGATGTCTGGCGCGGCGGTGATGCTCTTCGGCGCGAAGCTCTGGATGAAGGTGAAGACCTTGCCGAACACGAAGAAGTAGCAGAACGCCACGCCCGAGAAGAACAGCAAGGTGCTGGAGACCACCAGCGGCATCACCAGCCGCTTCTCGTGCGAGTACAGGCCCGGCGCCACGAACGCCCAGACCTGGTACAGCACCACCGGCAGCGCCAGCAGGAAGGCGGCCAGCAGCGTGATCTTGAGCGGGACGAGGAACGGCGACAGCACGTTCGTCGCGATCATCGAGGACCCCTGCGGCAGGTGCGACACCAGCGGCACCGCCAGCAGGTCGAACAGGCCGCCGGGACCGGGCCAGAAGCACAGCAGCCCGAACGCCACGCCGACGGCCAGCATCGCCCGGATCAACCGGTCGCGCAGCTCCATCAGGTGGGACACGAAGGGCTGTTCGGTGCCGGCCAGTTCGTCTTCTTTGGGGCTGCTCATTAGGCTCGGCCTGGGGGACGGAAGCGGGCCACGCGGGCCGCGCCGGATTGGGCATGGCGACGCACGCCCTGCCGCTGCTTGTACCAGACCGGCGTCGCGCCGCGCTTGACGCGCCAGTTCTTCTTCGGGTGCGCGTAGACGGGCACCGGGCCGGACGCGCCGCCGATCGTGCCGTCCGGCGCCGTGCCGTCGATGGACAGGTCGGACCAGGTCGACTGCAGGGACTGGCTCGCCGAGTCCATCTCCTGCCTGACGCTCGAATGCACGTCGCTGACGGCGGTCTCGAACTGGCCCTTCATCTTCTGGAGTTCTTCCAGCTCGATGGACCGGTTCACCTCCGCCTTCACGTCGGACACGTAGCGCTGCGCCTTGCCCAGCAGATGGCCCACCGTCCGCGCGACGCGCGGCAGGCGCTCAGGGCCGAGCACGACCAGCGCGACCGCGCCGATCAGGGCCAGCTTGTCGAAGCCGAAATCGACCATGCCCGTCGCGCTCAGCGATGGGTCTTGGCGTCGACGTCAACCGTGTTCGGGTCGGCGGCCTTGTTGGTGTTCGCGACCTGCTGCGGCGGCGCGTCGGTCGAGCCGTCCTTCATGCCGTCCTTGAAGCCCTTCACCGCGGCGCCGAGGTCGCCGCCCACGTTGCGCAGCTTCTTGGTGCCGAAGACGGCGATCACGACGACCAGCACGATCAGCCAATGCCAGATGCTCAAACTACCCATGACGTTCTCCTGAGAGGAATCCGAAATTCTACGGTCCGCAGATGACAGGCATCGTGGCGATCTACGCCATCCCTTGCCCGCAGTAGCGGCTTACCGGCCAGACGCCGCCCGATGGGCGAACGACGCCAGCCACGTGGGGCCGATCCTCAGCCCTTCAACCAGGGGCGCGGCCCCCCGATCGCATGCATGTGAAGGTGGAAGACTTCCTGGCCGCCGTCCGCCCCCGTGTTGACCAGCGTGCGGAAGCCGTTGGTGACGCCCAGCTCCTTCATCAGCCGCGGCGCCAGCACCGTCATCTTGCCCATCAGCGCGGCATGTTCCGGGCCCAGGTCCACCATGCTGGCGATGTGCAGCTTGGGGATCAGCAGGATGTGCACCGGCGCCCACGGGTGGATGTCATGGAAGGCCAGCACGTCGTCGTCCTCGTAGACCTTGCGGGACGGAATCTGGCCCTGGACGATCTTGCAGAAGAGGCAGTTGGGGTCGTGGCTCATGGTGACGCGAGGCGGAGGACGTTCAGGATCGGAAAAGACGCGCGCGGACGTTCGTCATACCGGCATCGGCCGGCGGTCGTTCATCGCCAGCCAGCCGCGCACGATGCGGTACAGGAACCAGATCGAGATCGCGCACCAGGCGATCCAGCCCGGCAGCACGAACAGGAACCACAGCGGGATCGTGACGATGTACAGGATGCCGCACCACAGCACGCTGCGCAGCCGCCACGAGAAATGGCTGGCCTGCCAGGTGCCGGCGGCGTCGTCGCGCTTCACCAGGTCGACGATGACCGCCACGATCAGCAACACGATGCTGGCCTGCACGCCGGGCAGCAAGGCGCCGATGGCGACGATGGCGTGCAGCACGTAGCTGATCACGCCGATCGTGCGCAGGCTGGCCTCGCGCTCCGGGTCCAGCAGCACGGTCGGCCGGCTGTCGACGCTCGGATCGACGCGGGGATCGGCGGAATCGGTCATGCACCCTCCTTCGTGCCCCTGCGGGCGAATTCCTCGAGGCCGGACAGCCCCTCGCGGCGGGCCAGCTCGGCCAGCACGCGCTCGGGACGGACATCGAGCGCGGCCAGCGCCACGATCGAGTGGAACCACAGATCGGCGACCTCGTAGACCAGCTTCTGCGGGTCGCCGTCCTTGGCGGCGATGACGACCTCGGTGGCCTCCTCGCCGACCTTCTTGAGAATCTGGTCCAGGCCCTTGGCGAACAGCTTGGCGACGTAACTCTTGTCCGGATCGCCCTCGGCGCGACGCCGTGCCACGATCTCCCCCAGATGGGCCAGCACGTCGTCACCGGACGGCGCGACGGAGGCCGTGGCCGAAGCCGGCGGCATGGCGGAGGAATCGGACGATGGCACGGTCTGGCGCTCGCTCATGGTGTCTGGACGCGGATCTTCAGGGCTTGTAGATGCTGGCCGGGTCCTTCAGGACCGGCTCGACGCTCGTCCACTGCCCGTCCTGCAGCTTCTGGAAGAAGCAGCTGTGGCGGCCGGTGTGGCAGGCGATGCCGGGCTCGTGGCCGTGCTGGGTGATGGTCAGCAGCACGACGTCGTTGTCGCAGTCCAGGCGGATGCCGTGGACCTGCTGCACGTGGCCGGACTCCTCGCCCTTGTGCCAGAGCTTCTGGCGCGAGCGGCTCCAGTACACGGCCTCGCCCAGCGCCGCGGTGCGGGCCAGCGCGTCGCGATTCATCCACGCGAACATGAGGATGTCGCCGGAGCCTTGCTCCTGGGCGATGACGGGCACCAGCCCGTCGCGGTCCCACTTGATCTGATCCAGCCAGTCCATCGCGGCAGTGTAGTCCCCGGCCACGCCTTGAACGGCCCTCGAACCTTCAGACGACATGGGTGGCTCCGACGTGGAAGCGCTCGGCCGCGAACCATTGCAGCACCGGGATCGTGCCCGGCAGCACCGGCGCCACCTGCACCGGCAGGCTCTGCCAGCTCATGGCCTGGTGCTCGCGCATCTCGAACTCGCCCTGCCAGTCGTAGACCTTGCAGAAGTTCAAGCGCACCTTGGCGTGCGGGTACTCCATCAGCTCGATCTTCCACGGGTGCGCGGCGGCGATGGTGATGCCCAGTTCCTCGTGCAGCTCGCGGCGCAGGGCCTGCTCGACGGTTTCGCCGGTCTCGAGCTTGCCGCCGGGGAACTCCCAGTAGCCGGCGTAGACCTTGCCCTCGGGGCGGGACGTCATCAGGAACTCCGTCTCGCGGCCGTGGGCGTCGCGCCGCACCAGCACGCCGACGGCCACCTCGACGGGCACGCGGTCGGTCGCCGCGACGGGGCTGTGGGGGCTGGCGGTTTGGTTCACGCGTTCAGACATGGTCCAGTCCTTCCGGCGCGGCGTCGTCCGCCGGGCGCGGTGCCGGGGCCACGCTGTCGTCGGCCCCGCCACGGCCCGCCAGGTCGCGGGCGAATTGATAGGCCACGCGGCCCGATCGCGAGCCGCGCTCCAGCGCCCAGACCAGCGCCGGCTGGCGCGCGGCCTCGATGCGCGCGGCGTCCAGGCCGAAATGCGACAGCCACTGCGCCACGATCGCCAGGTACTCCTGCTGGCTGAAGCCGTAGAAGCTGATCCACAGGCCGAAGCGCTCGGACAACGAGATCTTCTCCTCGACCGCCTCGCCGGGATGCACCTCGACGTTGCCGTCGCGCTCCGCGTGCTTGTAGCCGAGGTTGTCCTTCATCTGCTCGGGCAGCAGGTGGCGCCGGTTGCTGGTCGCGTAGATCAGCAGGTTGTCGGTGGCGGCGGCGACGGAGCCGTCCAGCATCGACTTCAGCGCCTTGTAGCCGGCCTCGCCCTCGTCGAAGCTGAGGTCGTCGCAGAAGATGACGAAACGCTCGGGCCGATCGGCGATCAGGTCGGCCAGGTCCGGCAGGTCGACCAGGTCGGCCTTGTCGACCTCGATCAGGCGCAGGCCCTGGTCGGCGAACTCGTTCAGGCAGGCCTTGATCAGCGAGCTCTTGCCGGTGCCGCGGGCACCGGTCAGCAGCACGTTGTTGGCGGGCTGGCCCTGGACGAACTGGCGGGTGTTGCGCAGCAGGCGTTCCTTCTGCGGCTCGACCTCCTTGAGGTCGCCCAGCCGGATCGCCGACAGATGCCGGACCGGCTCCAGCCGCGCGCTCGCGCCGCGCTTGCGGTAGCGGAACGCGACGGCCGCGCCCCAGTCGGGCGGCGTCAGGGGCTGGGGCAGCACGGCCTCCAGGCGATTCAGCAGGGCGTCGGCACGCCGCAGCAGGGCATCGAGGGGGGTGAGGACGTCGGACATGGCGCCGAGTTTAGAGGCCGGGCCAGGTGAAATCGGGCGCCAGGCGGCGCGCGCGTTCACGTCCGATCAAGCGAGCATTCGCAGCGCCGCATCCAGTTGCTCGGTCGGCAGGCGCTTGAAGCCCGAGCGCGCATAACGCTGCAGCCGGCCGATGATGAAGCTCACCAGCACCGAGGACTGCGCCTGCGCCTCCACCGTCGGCGTGCTGGAGCCGGAGGCCTCCGCCGCCGAGCGCAGGGCCTGGCGCAGCGACGACTCGACCTTGTCGAAGAACTGGTTCATGCGCGCCACCAGCCGTTCGTTCTCGTACACCAGCGCGTCGCCGACCATCACGCGGGTCATGCCGGGATTGCGCTCGCCGAATTGCAGCAGCACGGTGACGATGCGCTGCGCCTGCGCCAGGCCCGAGGGCTCACGCTCGGCGATCTGGTTGAGCAGCGAAAAGATGCTGGTCTCGATGAACTCGATCAGCCCCTCGAACATCTGCGCCTTGCTGGCGAAGTGGCGATAGAGCGCCGCTTCGCTGACCTCCAGGCGCGCCGCCAGGGCGGCCGTGGTGACGCGGTCGGCGCCGGGCTGCTCCAGCATGCTGGCCAGGGTCTGCAGGATCTGCACCCGGCGCTCCCCCGGCTTGAGGCGTTTGCGCGGCAACTCGGCGGACTTGGTCGCTGCGGAGTCCGCGTCAGGGGGGCTGGTTTGCATGGGGGAGGCCGGAGTGTGCGGCGATTCTGGCACAGCCGACCATCGCTCCTTCGAAGCGTGCCGGACGGCGTACGCCGGCCCGGGAAGCGTCAGTCGCGCAGCCAGCCCAGGCGCCGTGCCTCGTAGATCGCCTCGACCTTGGAGCGCACCTGCAGCTTGCGGTAGGTGCGCTTCACGTAGGTCATGATCGTGTGCGGCGACACGTTCATGAACTGCGCGATCTCGTCGAAGGTGAAGCCCTTGGCGGCCAGGTGCAGGACGCGGGACTCCTGCTCGGACAGCGCCACGACCTGCTCGTCGACCAGCGGCATCGGCGCCGATTCCCCGAAGCCGCGCGGCGCATGGCCGTTCTGCGGCGCCAGCCGCAACAGCAACCGCCGCGCGATCACCGGGCTGATCGGGCTGCCGCCCGCGCGCAGCGAGCGCAGCTGGCCCGGCAGGTCCAGCGCGAGCGAGTCCTTCAGCAGATAACCGGTCGCGCCGGCCTCGATGCTGGAGAGCACGTGCTGCTCGTCACCGAAGACCGAGATGACCATCACCTCGCACTCGGGCGCGACGTGGGCCGCGTGGCGGATCAACTCGATGCCGCTGCCGCCGGGCAGGTCGAGGTCGACCAGCAGCACGTCGGGACGCGTCTGATCGAACATCTTCCGGCCTTGCGGCAGGTCGGTGGCCATGCCGACAAGCCGGATGTCGGGCGCCTTTTCGAGGGCGTGGGCAAAGGCTTCGCGGAACCGGAGCTGGTCCTCGACGATCAAGACGCTGAATAGTGACATGCAATCCCTCACGGCTTTGGAGCCGTTCCGGCGCATTCTGGGTTGTCACGGGTTTGAGCGGCAATCCCCAGCTTGCAGTGGTATGACCTTGGACAGGTCGTTCGGCCGAAGGCCGCACCAGCAAATCGCGATCCCGCGACGGCCCGCACCCCCTCATCGAGGGGGGATGGGGTGTGGTTCAAAGGCGAAGATCGCGTAGCCGGCTGACGCGCCGGTCGACATACGCGGGGCGGCGCCGCGTCCGGGTGGGCATCCAGCCTCGCATCCAGACCGTGCGCATGCCAAGCGCATGGGCGGTCTTCAGATTGGGCGCGCTGTCCTCGACCAGCGTGCAGCGTGACGGCGCCAGGCGCAGTTGCGCGCAGACATGCGCGTACATCCGCGCGTCGGGCTTGGGTCGGTAGTGGCCGAACATGCGCATGTGCTCGACGCTGAGCACGCGCTCGAAGCAAGGCGCGATGCCCAGCGCCTCGAGGACACGTTGGGCATAGCGCTGCGGCGCGTTGGTCAGCAGCACCTTGCGGCCCGGCAGGCGCCGCAGCCACGCCAGGTCGGGCCGCGCGGCGCGCAGCAGCGCCTCCAGCCCGGGCAGCGCATGCGCCTCGGCGAGGAAGTGCGCGGCGTCGATGTCGTGATGGCGGATCAGCCCCATCAGCGTCGCGCCGTAGGCCCGCCAGTAGCGGTCGCGCAGGGCCTTGGCCGCGTCGATGTCCAGGCCCAGGTGGCGGACCATGTAGTCGTTCATCGCCGAGCCGATGGCGGCGAAGGAGCCGCCGCTGGCGTGATGCAGCGTGTCGTCCAGGTCGAAGAGCCAGACGCCGTCGCCGCGGCGGCGCGCGCCCGCCAGCGGCGCGCCACGCCCGCGACGACGGTCGCGGCGGGTGTGGGGCGGCAGGCGGGCCAACGCGACCGGGCCGCTCAGTGCGAGCGGATCATCGTGCCGTAAGCCTGCTCCGACAGGATCTCCAGCAGCATGGCATGCGGCACGCGGCCGTCGATGATGTGGACCGCCTTGACACCGCTGCGCGCCGCGTCGAGCGCCGAGGCGATCTTGGGCAGCATGCCGCCCGACAGCGTGCCATCGGCGAAGAGCTCGTCGATCTCGCGCGCCGACAGGTCGGTCAGCAGGTTGCCCTGCTTGTCCAGCACGCCCGGGGTGTTGGTGAGCAGCACCAGCTTCTCGGCCTTCAGCACCTCGGCCAGCTTGCCTGCGACGACGTCGGCGTTGATGTTGTAGCTCTCGTTGCTCTCGCCGAAGCCGATCGGGCTGATGACGGGGATGAACTGGTCGTCCTGCAGCGCCTTCACGACGCTGGGGTCGATGGCGACGATGTCGCCGACCGAACCGACGTCGTGCTCCTTGGCCGGGTCGTCCTTGTCGATCAGCTTGAGCTTCTTGGCGCGGATCATGCCGCCGTCGCGGCCGGTCAACCCGACCGCCTTGCCGCCGGCGACGTTGATCAGGCCGACGATGTCCTGCTGCACCTCGCCGGCCAGCACCCATTCGACGACGCTCATCGTCTCCTCGTCGGTGACGCGCATGCCCTGGATGAAGTGGCCCTTCTTGCCGAGCTTGTTGAGCGCGTCCTCGATCTGCGGACCGCCGCCGTGCACGACGACGGGGTTCAGGCCGACCAGCTTCAGCAGCACCACGTCCTCGGCGAAGTCCTGCTGCAGCGCGGGGTCGGTCATCGCGTTGCCACCGTATTTGATGACGATGGTCTTGCCGTGGTACTTGCGGATGTAGGGCAGCGCCTGGGACAGCAGCTCGGCCTTGTCGCGCGGCGGGATGTGGCTCAGGTCGGCGTCGTGGACGGGCGGGGTGTTGCTCATGGTGCAGTCCGGAAGGGGCTGAGGGGGTGGGACGGAACAGGCGGCATTCTAGGACCGGCAAAATCGAAACCATGCAAGTGCAGCAATACCTCAAGCTCTCGGCCGCCGTGGCCGTGCTGACCATCGCCCTGAAGACGGCCGCCTGGTGGTGGACCGGCTCGGTGAGCCTGGCCTCGGACGCGCTCGAATCGGGGGTGAACCTGGTGGGCGCGCTCTTCGGGCTGGCCATGGTGACGATCGCCCGCCGGCCGCCCGACGAGGACCATCCCTTCGGCCACCACAAGGCCGAGTACTTCTCCAGCGCCTTCGAGGGCGCGCTGATCCTGATCGCCGCGCTGGGCATCGGCTGGGCCGCGGTCGAGCGGCTGCGCGCGCCGCAGCCGCTCGAACAGCTCGGCCTGGGCATGGCGCTGTCGCTGGTCAGTACGGCCATCAACGGCGGGCTGGCGTGGGTGATGCTCAGGGCCTCGCGCGAGCACCGCTCGATCGCGCTGGAGGCCGACGCGCGCCACCTCTTCACCGACGTGTGGACGTCGGTGGGCGTCGTCGTCGGCCTGATCGGCGTGATGCTGACGGGCTGGACCTGGCTGGACCCGTTGCTGGCGATCCTGGTGGCGCTGAACATCCTGCGCGAGGCGGTGCACCTGATGTGGCGCTCCACCGGCGGCCTGATGGACCAGGCGCTGGATCCCGAGGACCAGCGCGCGATCGCCGCCGTGCTGGCCGGCTTCGAATCGCCGGACCTGCGCTTCGACCACGTCGCCACGCGCGTGGCCGGTCAGCAGCGCCATGTCGACCTGCACCTGCACGTGCCCGCGCGCTGGACGCTCGGTCACGCCGCCGCGCTGCGCGGCGAGGTGGAGCAGGCGCTGATGCGCGCCCTGCCCGGCCTGCGCGCCAGCATCCAGTTGCTGCCGATGAACGTCGAGACGCGCTTCGCCGAGATGGCGGAAGGGACCGGAAGCGGTGGCCCGCCGTCATCGGCGCCGGGCGCGGCCTCGGTGTCCGCGTCCCCGGCGGGCCTGCCGCCCACGGTCCCCGCCGACGGCGGGGCTCGCCCATGATCGCGTTGCTCCAGCGCGTACGGCGCGCCCGGGTCGACGTCGGCGACCGCTGCACCGGCGAGATCGGCCCCGGCCTGCTGCTGCTGGTCTGCGCCGAGCCGCAAGACGACGAGTCCGTCGCCGAGAAGTTGCTGACCAAGATCCTCAAGCTGCGCATCTTCGGCGACGAGGCCGGCAAGATGAACCGCAGCCTGCAGGACGTGGGGGGCGGACTGCTGATCGTCTCGCAGTTCACCCTCGCGGCCGACACCGCGGGCGGCAACCGGCCCAGCTTCACCGGCGCCGCACCGGCGGAACTGGGGCGCCGCCTCTACGACCACGTCGTCAGGTTTGCACGAGAACACCATCCGGTCGTGCACACTGGGGAATTCGGCGCCGACATGCAGGTCAGCCTGGTCAACGACGGCCCGGTGACGATCCCGATGCGGATGTGACCGGCGCCCCTCCCTGCAAGACCGCAAGCACGCACCCCCGAGAAAAAGGAGCCAACGATGATCAGCTACGTGACCCTGGGCAGCAACGACCGCCGCGCGGCGAAGGAGTTCTACGACGCGACGCTCGCGCCGCTGGGCCTGAAGCCCGGCTATGCCGACGACGAGATGGTCGGCTACGGCCCCGAGGGCGGCCAGACGCAGCTCTGGGTGGTGCAGCCGTTCAACGGCCTGGACGCGAGCGCGGGCAACGGCGCGATGCTGGCGCTGGCGGCTTCCACGCGTGCGCAGGTGGACGCGGTGTACGCCGCGGCGCTGGCCAACGGCGGCCGCGACGAAGGCCGCCCGGGCCCGCGCGAGAACTACGGGCCGAACTTCTACGCCGCCTACTTCCGCGATCCTGAAGGCAACAAGCTGGCGGTGGTGTGCCGCGCGCCCGCCTGAGCACGACCATGCCGGCGCGGTGACGGATCGGGCGCGCCCGACCTGTCGACCGCGCCACTCAGCGCGCTTGATTCACACCAGGAGCGCGCCATGTCTTTTCCGATCCCCACCCTTCACATGCCGATAGGCATTGCGCCGTCGCCTGGCGGCATTGGCACCTGGGAAAGCGCAAGGCCGCCCGACCGCCACGCCGCGCTGCTGGTCGCGACCCAACCGATGCTCGACCGATGTGCCGCGATGGAGTCCGCCACGGGCCTCATGCTGATCGACGACATCGAGCAATGCCATCGGCTGTTTCAGGAGGCCTTGACCGGTTGCGATTTCGACGGCCGATGCCAGACCGAGCGACGCGCGGACACCTTGAAGGCCGCCGCCACCCTCGCCAGGTACACACCCACGCGGGACGCCGCGCAACTCGACGCGCTACAGACATGGCGCGCCGAGATGGGTTCGCTGCTCAAGCTGACCATCGAGGAAGGCCGGACCAAGCGCCAGGCGGCCGACGTCCTGGGGGTGATCTTGCTGGAAGCGCCCCCCGCCAACCTGATCGAAGCCTTCCGGGAGGCGGATCACCTGCAGCTGGTCCTGGGAACACCCCCTCATCGAGGGCCCGGATTCGCGCTGCGGCAGCAGGCCCTGGCCGAGCTGGAAGCGATCCGTCCCGAACATGCCGACGACGCGAACGCGCTGCCCGCCGTGCAAGCGGCGATTGCCGCCGCCAGGCGCCTGCATGACGAGGCGGACAGGGTGGAGCGGGAGCCCTGCGCGTCCTCGCGCCCGCCTTCTCCCGCGCAGCGCGCGCGGTTCGACGCCGCCGGCACCAACAACGCCTGAGCGGCCGCGCGAGCTTCGGCCGCTGCAAAGCAAAGACCCGCCGGCGGCGGGTCTGGGCGGTCACCGGCAAGTCCCCGGGTTGGCACCGGGGATCCGTCGGCGATCAGTCGACGCTCAATCGGCGTACTGGCCGGCCGCCTTGATGACCGGCGTCCACTTGTTGATCTCGGACTCGACGAACTTCTTGTGTTCGGCCGGGTTCACGCGGTTGTCGGTCACGATGACGGCGCCCAGCGCTTCCTCGCGCTTGTGGAACTCGGCGTCCTTCAGCGCGGCCTTCAGGGCGGCGTTGATCTTCTCCAGCACCGGCTTGGGCGTGCCCTTGGGAGCGTACATGCCGTGCCAGATCGTGACGTTGAAGCCCTTCATGCCGGACTCGTCCAGCGTCGGCAGCTTGGCCAGCGATCCGCCCAGGCGCTTGGGCGTGGTCACCGCGAAGGCCTTGACCTTGCCGCCGTCGATCTGCGTCGTGGTGTTGGTGGTCTGGTCGCACATGATGTCGACCTGGCCGCCGATCAGGTCGGTCATGGCCGGGCCGGTGCCCTTGTAGGGGACGGTCGTCATGTCGATCTTGAGCGTGCTCATGTAGAGCAGGCCGCACAGGTGCGAGGCCGATCCCAGGCCGGCGTTGGCCAGGTTGATCTTGCCCTTGTTGGCGTCCAGCCACTTCACCATGTCGGCGTAGTTGTTGGCCGGCAGGCTGGGACGCGAGATCAGCGTCATCGGCACTTCGTTGATCAGGCCCAGGTACTCGAAGTCGTCCAGCGTCTTGTACTGCAGGTTGCGGTACAGCGCGGGCGCGGTCGACATGCCGATGTGGTGCAGCAGCAGCGTGTAGCCGTCCGGCGCGGCCTTGGAGACCTTGGTCGCGCCCAGCGTGCCGCCGGCGCCGCCGACGTTCTCGATGATGATGGTGGCGTTCAGCGGCTTGCGCAGCGCCTCGGCCAGGTCACGGGCGACCTTGTCGGTCGGGCCGCCGGCCGCGAAGGGGACGACGATGGTCACCGGCTTGTCGGGATATTCGGCCCAGGCGGCACCGACGCTGAAAGCCGCGACGCAGGCAAGCAAGGTCTTCTTCATGGCTGTCTCTTCCTCGGAGGAGGTTGTGGTTGATGGCGCGGATGCTAGGCCCACCGCCGCATGTGCGGCTAGCGGAAACTACGTAAGCACGCCGTCGGTTCAATCGAACCTCCTTGAATCCTCGATGACTTTTCCGTCGTTGGGCAGGCTCCCGGCCGCGACGAACGCCACCTCCCCGCGCAGTTTCGTGACGTCGCGCAGGGCCAGGGCCAGGCGCTCGGCCAGCCCCTCGGGCACCGGGCCGTCCAGCTCCACGCGCAGCGTCATCCGGTCCTGCGCCATCTCGCCCTCGACGACCAGCCGGCCCCGCCGCGCCTGCGGGCAGCGCCGCAGCACCTCCGCCACCTGGCCGGCATGGACGAACATCCCCCGCACCTTGGCGCTCTGGTCGGCGCGGCCCATCCAGCCGCGCAGGCGAATGTTGGTGCGGCCGGTCGGGCAGGCGCCGGGCAGCACCGCCGAGAGGTCGCCGGTGCCGAAGCGGATCAGCGGGTAATCCGGGTTGAGCGTGGTGACGACCACCTCCCCCACCTCGCCGTCGGGCACCGGATCGCCGGTGCCGGGGCGGACGATCTCGACGATCACGCCCTCGTCCACGACCAGCCCCTGTCGCGCCGAGGTCTCGTAGGCGATCAGGCCGAGGTCCGCCGTGGCGTAGCACTGGAAGCCGACGACGCCCCGCTCGCCGCACCAGTCGCGCAGCGCCGCGGGGAAGGCCTCGCCGCTGAGCAGCGCCTTGCGGACCGACAGCGGCTGGCCCTGCTCGGCCGCCTTGTCGAGCAGGATCTTGAGGAAGCTGGGCGTGCCGACGTAGGCCTGGGGCCGGAGCTCCGCCATCGCCTGCAACTGCAGCTCGGTGTTGCCGACGCCGCCCGCGAAGACGGTGCAGCCCAGCGCCTCGGCGCCGCCTTCCATCATGGCGCCGGCGGGGGTCAGGTGATAGCTGAAGGAGTTGTGGACCAGGTCCCCCGCGCGCAGCCCCGCCGCATGCAACGCGCGGCCGATGCGCCAGTAGTCGCGGCCCAGGCCCTCCGGCTCGTAGATCGTGCCCGGCGACTGGAACACGCGCCGCGCGCCCGCCTCCCGCCGCAGGCCGCGCCAGCCGATCGCCGAGAAGCCGCCGAACGGCTCCGACGGCCGCGCCGCGCGGATCGCCTGCTGGCGCGCCAGCAGCTCCGACTTGCGGATCACCGGCAGCCGCGCCAGCGCCGCGCGCGTGCATACCTGCGCGGGATCGACCTCGGCCAGCAGCTCGCCGAACGCGTCGGTGTTGCCGCGCGCATGGGCGATCTGCAGCGGCAGCGCCGCCATCAGCGCGGCCTCGCGCGCCGCCGGGTCGCGCGTCTCCGCGGCGTCGTAGGGCGCGGCGCTCATCACTCGTCCGCCCATTGCGCCAGGCGGCGCTTGAGCTCGTCCTGCAGCTTGCGCACGTCGACGGCGGCGCGGCAGGGCCTCAAGTCCCAATCGGGACTGCGGGCGGGTTTCCTGGCCAGCTTCGCGTCGATGCGGTCCTCGACGACGCTCAGTTGCAGCACCTCCTGGCCCTCGAAGCTCCAGGTGTTGCCGCGCTCGGTCAGGCCGCGTTGATCGCGCAGCGCGCGGCGGAGTTGCACCAGCGCCTCCTCGGCCTTGAACGGCGGCGGCGCAAAGAAGTCGTTGTCCATGAACTGCTCTCTCGTTGCTCGATTCAGTCCCGTCGGCGAGGCTGGCGCCGACGATTCGCGGCCGGCCGGGCGATCGCGGCATCCAGCCCGCCGGCGGTCGGTCCCGCCATCCGGTCGGCCGTCAGGTCGACTGGGGGGCCGGCAGGCCCCACCTCGATCACGCCAGCCAGCGCTTGCGGCGCTTGTAGCTCTTGACGTCGCGGAAGCTCTTGCGGTCGGTGCCGCCCATGCCGAGGTAGAACTCGCGCACATCCTCGTTGTCCCGCAGCGCCTGGGCCTCGCCGTCCATGACGACGCGGCCGTTCTCCAGGATGTAGCCGTAATCGGCGTAACGCAACGCCATGTTGGTGTTCTGCTCGGCCAGCAGGAAGGTGGTGCCCTCCTTGCGGTTGAGGTCGCGCACGATCTCGAAGACCTCCTCGACGATCTGCGGCGCCAGCCCCATCGACGGCTCGTCCAGCAGCACCATCTTCGGGTTGGCCATCAACGCGCGGCCGATGGCGCACATCTGCTGCTCGCCGCCCGAGGTGTACGCCGCCTGCGAGGTCCGCCGCGTCTTGAGCCGCGGGAAGTAGGCGTAGACCTTCTCCAGCGTCCGGGCGATGGCGGCCTTGCCGTCGGTGCGGGTGTAGGCGCCGGTGAGCAGGTTCTCCTCGATCGACAGATGCGCGAAGCAGTGCCGCCCTTCCATCACCTGCACCACGCCGCGGTGCACCAGCTCGGCCGGCGAGAGCCGCTCGATGCGCTCGCCGCGCAGCTCGATGCGGCCCTTGGTGACCTCGCCGCGCTCGCCCGCCAGCAGGTTGGAGACGGCGCGCAGCGTGGTCGTCTTGCCGGCGCCGTTGCCGCCCAGCAGCGCCACCACCGCCCCTTCGGGCACGCGCAGCGACACGCCCTTGAGCACCAGGATCACGTGGTGATAGATGACCTCGATGCCGTTGACGTCGAGCAACGCCGGCAAGGCGTCCCGCGGCGTCGCGGGCTGCGAGGAGGTGGGGTGGGGGGCTGTCGACATGGCGGCGTCCGGGCTCAGCTGCAGCTGCGCACTTTGAGGTTCTTGTCCTTGGCGTACTTGGCGGCGTACTCCTTGACCATCGGATCGATGTGGGTCTTGTCCGACTGGTACCAGTCGGAGGCAATGTTCCACTTCGCGCCGTCCCACTGGACGATGCGCGCCCAGTCGTTGCCCATGTGGTTGGCGCAACTGGTCTGCACCGGCCGCATGATCTCGCCGAAACCCAGCGCCTTGAGCCGGTCGGCCGTCAGGTTCAGGTTCTCGAAGCCCCAGCGGACCTGCTCCGGCGTCATGACCTTGCCCTTGCCGAACTTCTCCTGCGCGGTGCGGATCGCCTCGACCTGCAGCATCGAGATCATCATGCCCCGCGTGTGCGCCAGCGTGCCCACGCCGGTGGCCGGGCCGGTGCCCTGCCCCTTGTCGTAGACCAGCTTGCGCAGGTCGTCGTGGACCTTGTCCCTGGCGGCGCTGTTGTGCAGCGTGATCGCGTTGTAGCCCTTGGCGCCCATGCCGATGTCCTTGACGTCGTGGTCCGAGCCGGCCCACCAGATCGCGTAGATCTTCTCGCGCGGATAGCCGCTGGCCTGCGCCTCGCGGATGCCGGCCGGCGTCATCACGCCGGCGGACCAGAACAGCACGTAGTCGGGCCGCTGCTGGCGGATCTGCAGCCAGGTCGACTTCTGCTCCACCCCCGGCGGCGTGACCGGATACAGCAACACCTCGAAGCCCTCGGCCGCGGCGCGTTTCTGGATCAGCGGGATGGGCTCCTTGCCATAGGGGCTGTCGTGATAGACCAGCGCGATCTTCTTGCCCTTGAGGCTGCCCTTCTCCTTCTTGGCGATGTCCTGCAGCATCACGTCGGCGGCGGTCCAGTAGGTGCCCAGCAGCGGGAAATTCCACTCGAAGACCGTGCCGTCGGCGGACTGCGACAGGCCGTACCCCGGCGTCTCGACCACGACCTTGTCGACGAAGGCCTTGTCGGTCACGGCGAAGGTGATGCCGGTGGACTGCGTGTCGAAGCCCGACGCGCCGCTGCCCTTGCCCTTCAGCCGCTCGTAGCACTCGACGCCCTTGGCGGCGTCGTAGGCGGTCTCGCATTCCTCGAAGGCCAGCTTGACGCCGTTCACGCCGCCGTCGCGTGCGTTGACCAGCTTCAGGTAGTCCTGCTTGCCGTCCGCCCAGGGCATGCCCAGCGGCGCGAACTGGCCGGTGCGGTAGACCAGCAGCGGGATGAACTGCTCCGTGGCGGGCTGCGCCCGCACGGCCAGGGGCAGCGCGGCGGTCGCCAGCGCGGCCGCGGCCAGCGCGCCGCGCGCGAGGGTCTTCAAGCTCATGGTGTCGTCTCCTGGTGGTGCACTCTGCGGTGCGGTTTGAAATCTCGTGGACTCAATGCGCGCTCAATGAGGGAACGGCCACAGGCGCAGCTTTTGGCGGGCCGTCGACCAGAGCCGCGCCAGGCCGTGCGGCTCGACGATGAGGAAGAACACGATCAGCGCGCCGAAGATCATGTGCTCCAGGTGCGAGGCCGTGGCCGTCGACAGCGGCAGCCCCAACCAGTGCGGCACGTAGTTCAGCAGCAGCGGCAGCAACACGATGAAGGCCGCGCCGAAGAAGCTGCCGGCGATCGAGCCCAGCCCGCCGATGATGATCATGAACAGCAGCTGGAAGGACTTGTCGATGCCGAAGGCCGCCGGCTCCCACGCGCCCAGGTGCACGAAGCCCCACAGCGCGCCGGCCACGCCGACGATGAAGCTGCTGACAGCGAAGGCCGTGAGCTTGGCATGCACCGGCCGGATGCCGATGACGGCGGCCGCCACGTCCATGTCGCGCATCGCCATCCATTCACGGCCGATGGCGCCGCGCACCAGGTTCTTGGTCAGGAGGCCGAAGATCACCACCAGGCTCAGGCACAGCAGGTAACGCTGGGCGGGGGTCTCCAGGCTGACGCCGAAGAGCTGCAGCGGCCCGACGCTGACCGACCCCGACGACGAGTCGTTGGTGACCCAGCGCACGCGGTTGGTGAACCAGTCGATGAAGAACTGCGCCGCCAGCGTCGCCACCGCCAGGTACAGGCCGCGGATGCGCAGGCTGGGCAGGCCGAACAGCACGCCGCAGACGGTGGCGGCCAGCCCGCCGCCCAGCAGCACCAGCGGCAGCGGCAAGCCCTCGACACGCACCTGCAGGTTGAACGCCGCGTAGGCGCCCACCGCCATGAAGGCCCCGGTGCCCAGCGAAATCTGGCCGCAGTAGCCCACCAGCACGTTCAGGCCCAGCGCCGCCAGCGACAGCACCAGGAACGGGATCAGCACGGCGCGCAGCGCGTAGTCGCCCGCCAACGCCGGCACGGCGACGAAAGCCAGCAGCGCCAGCACCAGCATCGCGACGCGATCCTGGGCCACCGGGAACAGCCCCAGGTCGGCGCGGTAGCTGGTCTTGAACTGACCGTTTTCACGATAGAGCACGGAGCGTCTCCTTGAGAGGGGTCACGGTCGGATGCGCGAGCGGGCGGTCGGTCATGTCAGACCCGATCGATGATCTTGTCGCCGAACAGGCCCTGCGGCCGGGCCAGCAGGAAGCCCAGCGCGAGCACGTAGGCGAACCAGTTCTCGATGCCGCCGCCGACCGACGGGCCGAGGTAGATCTCCGACAGCTTCTCGCCGACGCCGATGATCAGCCCGCCGACGATCGCGCCCGGCACCGAGGTCAGGCCGCCCAGGATGACGACGGGGAAGGCCTTGAGCGCCACCAGCGAGATCGAGAACTGCACGCCCAGCTTGCTGCCCCAGATGATCCCGGCCACCAGCGCCACGATGCCGCCCACCGACCAGACCACGACCCAGATGCGCGCCAGCGGAATGCCGATCGACTGCGCCGCCTGGTGGTCGTCGGCCACGGCGCGCAGCGCGCGGCCGGTGCGGGTCTTCTGGAAGAACAGCGTCAGCACCGCCACCAGCGCGGCGGCGATGACGGCCGAGTACAGGTCTTCCTTGTTGAGCAGCAGACCGCCCGGGAAGGTGCCCTCCAGCACGAACATCGGATCCTTGGGCAGCCCCACGTCGATCTTGTAGGTGGCGCTGCCGAAGAGCAGTTGGCCGGCGCCGTCCAGGAAGTAGCTGAAGCCCAGCGTGGCCATCAGCAGCGTGATGGCCGGCTGGTTGACCAGCCCGCGCAGTGCCAGCCGCTCCACCAGCCAGGCCACCGCCACCATGCAGGCGGCGCTGGCGATCAGCGCCAGCGTGTTGGCCAGCAGCAGGCTCTCGAAGCCGAACCAGACCGGGAACCATTCGGAGAAACGCGCCATCGCCAGCGCCGCGAAAAGCACCATCGCGCCCTGTGCGAAATTGAAGACGCCCGAGGCCTTGAAGATGAGCACGAAGCCCAGCGCGACCAGCGCGTACAGCATGCCCGCCATCAGGCCGCCGAACACCGTTTCCAGAAAGAATCCCATGATCGGTCCGCCAATGCGTCAGAGGGAGGGGGAAGGCGCCGCGCCGGACTCGTCCGCGCCCAGGTAGGCACGGATCACTTCCGGGTTGGCGCGCACCTGCGCCGGCGTGCCGTCGCCGATCTTGCGGCCGTAGTCCAGCACGACGACACGGTCGCTGATGTCCATGACCACGCCCATGTCGTGCTCGATCAGGACGATGGTGGTGCCGAACTCGTCGTTGACGTCGAGGATGAAGCGGCACATGTCCTGCTTCTCCTCCACGTTCATGCCGGCCATCGGCTCGTCGAGCAGCAGCAACCGGGGCTCCATGGCCAGCGCGCGGCCCAGGTCGACGCGCTTCTGCAGGCCGTAGGACAGGCCGCCGACGGGAGTCTTGCGATAGGCCTGGATCTCCAGGAAGTCGATGATGCGCTCGACCTTCTCGCGCTGCGCCAGTTCCTCGCGCAGCGCCGGCCCGACGCGCAGCGCCTGCCACAGCAGATTGCGGCGCATGTGCAGGCTGCGGCCGGTCATGATGTTGTCCAGCACGCTCATGCCCTTGAACAGCGCCAGGTTCTGGAAGGTGCGGGCCACGCCCATCTCGGCCATGCGGCGTTGCCGGATGCGCGGGCTCAGGCGCCCCACGTCCTCGCCGCGCAACCGGATGCGGCCCTGCTGCGGCTGGTAGACGCCGTTGATGCAGTTCAGCATCGAGCTCTTGCCCGCGCCGTTGGGGCCGATGATGGCGCGGATCTCGTGCTCGCGGACATCGAAGCTGATGTCGCTCAGCGCCTTCACGCCGCCGAAGGACAACGAGATGTTGCCCACCTCCAGCAGCACGTCGCCGATGCGTCGCCGCGCGGCGCCGTCGCCGGCCGCGGTCTCCGGTCCGGGGGTCGGGGCGGGATCGTGGGTGGCGCGGTGGAAGGCGGCGCCGTCCGTGGCATCGGGCATGGGCGGGGCGGCGGGCATGGGCAATGTGGGCAGGGCGGCGCCGCTGGCGATGGCGGTCATCAGGCGGCCCTCCGGGCGGGCGGGAAGGTGCGGGCGTCCTCGATGCGCAGCTCGGCGGACACCTTGCCGGCTCGGCCGTCCTCGAAGCGGACCGCCGTCTCGATGAACTGCGTCGCGCGCCCCTCGTAGAGCGCGTCGATCAGCACCTGGTACTTCTCGGCGATCGCGCCGCGGCGGACCTTGCGAGTGCGGGTCAGCTCGCCGTCGTCGGCGTCGAGCTCCTTGTGCAGCACCAGGAAGCGCGTGATCTGGCTGCCGGCCAGGCGCTCGTCCCGCGCCAGGTCGGCGTTGACCTTCTCGACGCAATCGCGGATCAGCGCGACGACCTCCGGCTTGCCGGCCAGGTCGGTATAGCCGGCGTAGGCGAGGTTGCGCCGCTCGGCCCAGTCGCCGACCGCCTCGACATCGATGTTGACGAAGGCGCAGACGTGATCGCGCCCGTCGCCGAAGGCCACCGCCTCCTTGATGAAGGCGAAGAATTTCAGTTTGTTCTCGACATACTTGGGCGCGAACATCGCGCCGTCATGCGCGCCGCCGCGCAGCCGCCCGACGTCCTTGGCGCGGTCGATGATCTTCAGATGCCCGCCGGCATCGAGGAAACCGGCGTCGCCGGTGCGGTACCAGCCGTCCTCGCCCAGCACCTCGGCGGTCGCCTCGGGATTCTTGTAATAGCCCTGCAGCAGTCCCGGCGAGCGCACCAGGATCTCGCCGTTGTCGGCCAGGCGGATCTCGACGCCATCGATGGGCACGCCGACGGTGTCGGCCCTGGCCTCGTGGTCCGGCTGCAGGCAGACGAAGACCGCCGTCTCGGTCGAGCCGTAGAGCTGCTTCAGGTTGATGCCGATCGAGCGATAGAAGCTGAACAGGTCCGGCCCGATCGCCTCCCCCGCCGTGTAGGCCACGCGCACCCGCGAGAGCCCCAGCGTGTTGCGCAAGGGGCCGTAGACCAGCAGGTCGCCGAGGCGGTACAGCAGCCGGTCCGCCGCGCCCACCGGCCGACCATCCATCAGCGTCGGCCCGACGCGATGCGCCAGTGCCATGCAGCGCGCGAACAGCCAGCGCTTGAGCCTGCCGGCGTCCTCCATGCGGATCATCACCTGCGTCAGCAGGCCCTCGAAGACACGCGGCGGGGCGAAGTAATAGGTCGGCCCGATCTCCTTGAGGTCGATGCTGACGGTGCTGGCGGACTCCGGGCAGTTCACGACATAGCCGCAGGCCAGCCACTGCGCGTAGCTGAAGATGTTCTGGCCGATCCACGCGCACGGCAGGTAGGCGAGCACCTCCTCGTCGGCCGTGAGCTTGTCGAATCGCGCGCCGGCCTGTGCGCGGTCGATCAGCGACGCATGCGTGTGGACCACGCCCTTCGGATGGCCGGTGGTGCCGGAGGTGAAGAACATCGCGGCGACGTCGGCGGCGCGGCCGGCCTCGACCTCGGTCTCGAACAGGCCGGGGTGCCGCGCCGCGTGCGCGCGGCCCTCGTCGCGGAGCTCGTCGATCGAGGCCAGCCCCTCGGCCGTGTAATGGCGCAGGCCGCGCGGATCGTCGAACCAGATGCGGCTGAGCGCCGGGCATCGCGGGCGGATCTCGAGCAGCTTGTCGACCTGCTCCTGGTCCTCGACGATGGCGAAGGCGACCTCGGCGTTCTGCAGCGGAAAGACGAATTCGGCGGCGACGGCGTCCTGGTACAGCGGCACCGGAATGCCCCCGAGCGACTGCGCGGCGAGCATCGCGGCGTAGAGCCGGGGCCGGTTCTCGCCGATGACGACGAGGTGCTGGCCGCGCGTCAGTCCGGCGGCGGCCAGGCCGTGCGCCATCTCGCGCACCAGCGCCGCCAGCGCGGCCCAGTCCAGCGTCTGCCAGATGCCGAGTTCCTTCTCGCGCAGCGCCGGGGCGCGCGGCCGCTGGCCGGCATGCGCCAGCAGCAGTCGGGGGAAAGTCTGTTCCACCGTCGTCTCCTTGTGCATCTCGCCCGGCGCTCTGACGGCGTCGTGGTGGTGCGGTTGGGCTCATCCTAGGACGGCCTTTGACGTCATGTTGTCGTTGCGCCGACATTCCTAGGGACAGCACGGGGGCGCGTTTTCCCCAGGGGGTCTCGTCAGGTTGATGTCAAGCGCGGGGGCGATGAATGGGGGATGGACGCCCGCACCGACGCCCCCCTTCGCTCGCCCCTCGCTCCTCCCCCGCCGACGCAGCCCCTGCGGCTGCGCGCGCGCGCCGCGACGGCGCAGGAGATGGCGGCCATCCCCTGGCTCAAGACGCTGGAGGCCGAGCAGCGCGAGCGCATCGCCTCCAGCATCCAGGCGGTGGACGTGGAGGTGGGCGAGCGCATCTGCCGGATCGGACGCGAGGCCAACTTCTGGTTCGGCGTGATCGACGGTCTGCTGAAGATGAGCAACGACGACGCGGCGGAGCGGCCGGTGACCTTCACCGGCGTGCCGCCGGGCGGCTGGTTCGGCGAAGGCACGCTGCTCAAGCGCGAGGTCTACCGCTACAACATCCAGGCGCTGCGGCGCAGCGTGGTGGCGGGGCTGCCGCTGGAGAGTTTCCATGAGCTGCTGGAGAGCAGCCTCGCGTTCAACCGCTACGTGCTGAACCAGCTCAACGAGCGGCTCGGCCAGTTCATCGCCGCGCGCGAGATCGACCGCCAGAGCGATCCCGACCTGCGCGTGGCGCGCAACCTGGCGGCGCTCTTCCATCCGCAGCTGTATCCCGGCGTCAACGGCCTGCTGCGGATCACGCAGCAGGAGCTGGGACACCTGGTCGGCCTGTCCCGCCAGCGCGTCAACGAGGCGCTGCGCCATCTGCAGGAGCGGCGCCTGATCGCCGTCGAGTACGGCGGGCTCAGGGTGCTGGACCTGGCGGGGCTGCGGGTGTATCCGCAATGAGCGCGGGAACGATCGCGATCACGACCTCGACCGCGGCGAAGGCCGCGGCCACGATGGCGCCGGCGCTCAGGCCCCGAACGGCGTCGCTTCCGGCTGCTGCGGCGGGCATGCGGCGTACTGCGCCGCGTTGATCTCGTAGAGCAGGCTGGCGGCCTCGCCGGGATGGTCGGCGACCGAGCCGGTCAGCCGCAGGCCGACGCGCTCCAGCGTCTTGCGTGCCGCCGTGTTGCCCGGCGCCAGCAACGCCTGCACCGCGTTCGCGCGCAGCGCGCCGAAAGCCAGCGCCAGCGCCGTCAGCGACACCTCGGCCGCATAACCGCGGCCCCAGAAGTCGGACAGAAAGTGGAACTCCAGCAGCAGCGCCGGTGCACCGCCGATCCGGCCGCGGCTCAGCCCGCCGAATCCGATCGCGCCCAGCGACGGCTGATCGCGCAGCGCCACCGCCCAGGGCCCCAGCCCGTCGCGGGCCCACTGCGCGCGCCACAACTCCAGCCGCTCGGACACGGCCGGACCGCCCGAACCGAATCGGCGATTCGCGGGGTCCGACAGCAGGTCGCGGAAGGTCCGGGCATCTGCCGCCTCGGGTGGGCGGAGCGTCAGCCGTCGCGTCTCGGTGAGCCGCGCGACCGCCGGGAGGAGGGAGGCGTGAACAGGCATAGGGTTAACCCGCACATTATGCGCCTTCGCCCGATTTCAAGGCCCATCGCAGCCAGCCACGTCGAACCGAACACCGGACTTGCATCACGCGTCAGCGAACGGCACACCGCCCGCTCCGCTGCCGGCCGCGGTTCCCGACCCGAGCGCCAAGTCCCCGTGATGACCGTTTCCTGGATTGCCAACAGGTTTTATGAGCGCAGCTCTCTCGCTTTCCCTTCAATTCACGTACCCTTCACCTCTCCCATACGAACAGCAAACGTCGTTACCGATAACGTTTCCCCCGTGACCGCGACCTCTTTTTCCTCCTCTTCCCCCCCGCGCACCGAGCCCGCGTCGTCTCCCGTCCTGTCGGACATCGTCGCGCTGCCCGTCGACAGCTGGGCCGGTCCGCTGCCCGACGCGGTGCAGGACAAGGCCACCGCCTGTCTGGAGGGCGGCCATGTGCTGTTCATGCCGGCATTGCCGTTCATGCTGACGGGCCAGGAGCGGGAACTGTTGCGCCCCGACCTGGGCGGCGGCGGCAAGAACATCAGCTACGACCCGCGCAACCAGCGCCTGCGCGGCTGCGAGGCGGACGAAGCCACGCTCGCGCTGCTGCAGGACGTGATGGCGCGATATGCGCAGCACTCGCTGGAACTGCTGCACCGCCTGCTGCCGCATTACCGCGACGGCCTGCGCCAGGCCCGCACCAGCTACCGAACCGCCGAGATCGCGGGCCGCCAGACCTCCTGGCGCAAGGACGACACCCGGCTGCACGTCGACAGCTTCCCGTCCTCGCCGACCGGCGGCGAGCGCATCCTGCGCGTGTTCAGCAACGTCAATCCGTCCGGCGCCGGCCGCCTGTGGCGCGTCGGCCAGCCGTTCGACGCGGTGGCCGAGCGCTTCCTGGCCCGCGTCGGCCGCCCGTTCGCCGGCAAGCACCGCCTGATGCAGGCGCTGCACATCACCAAGAGCTTGCGCAGCGATTACGACCATTACATGCTCGGCCTGCACGACGGCATGAAGGCCGACCTGCCCTACCAGGCGTCGATGACCGACGGCCTGTTCGAGTTCCCGGCCGGCAGCACCTGGATCGTCTACACGGACCAGGTGTCCCACGCCGCGCTCAAGGGTCAATACGTGTTCGAGCAGACCTTCCACCTGCCGGTCGAGTCGATGGCCCGCCCGGCCGAATCCCCGCTGCGCACGCTGGAGCGGCTGGTCGCCCGGCCGCTGGTGGGGTGATCTCCTCCCGCAGCGCCCGGAAGTAGTCCGAGAACTCCGGCGTCGCCCAGTACACGCGCCGCCCCTTGTGGTGTAGCACCTCGCCGGGCTCGACCATCGCCAGCCGTTCCGGCTTGAAGGCCGATCCGGCGAAGGTGACGGCGACCTGATCCCGCCGACGCCGTCGAACCCAAGGCAGCGCTGACTTGACGCGCTGCCAGGCGGGCCAGGCGGAGACGTATTCCTGCGCGAACTTCACCGCCAGGCCCGTCGAGAAGACGCGCAAGCGGCCACGGGCGGCGCGGCTGATGAAGCGGTCGTCGGTACGCAGGTGGCCGGGCACGCGACCCCGCGCATCTTCCAGCGACGCCTCGTTGAAGCGCTCGAAGATGTGGGTGAACTCGCCGGGACGAAACGCCATCACCGACGAATTGCCAAAGTAGTACGCCCCCGGCCAGAGCGGGAACGGCAGCCGCCAGGTGGGGGTCATGTGATTGCGCAGCATCAGCAACCCGCCGTGCCGCGTCAACTCGTCCGTGAGTCGCGCGATGTCGCCGCGCACGATCGTGTCCAGGTCCAGATAGATGGTCGGCAGGTCGGGATCCAGCAGGTTGGGCGCGAAGATGCTCAGCTTGAGGAAACACCCCCAGCCCACGCTCGGCAGCAACCGGGCGAACGCGGGGAACGGGCGGCCGTCCACCCCGGGGTCGTAGGCCGCCGCGGGACGGTCACTGATGCACACGAACCGCACCGGTCGCGAGCACCGTGCCCGCACCGCCCGGCACAGGCCGTTGACCACCTCGGGACCGTATCGCGTGCCCCAACTCACGCACACCACCTGGATGTCCATGCCTGCGTCTCCTGTCGATTGCGGAAGCGAGCATTCGACAGATGCGATCGCATGGCGCCAATCCGCCTTGCAGGTAGAAATCGAGGATGCGATGACGGATCCCGGGGGCGTCCGACTGGAATCAGTCAGCGAACGACAGCCCCGCGACAGGTCCCCCTTCCTCTGCTGGCATACCATCTCCGGCTTGGCGCGGGCCCTGTTCGCCCGCGCTGGCCACGGGGCCCCGGCGCCCCGTTTCGACGGACCGACGCGGCGCCCTGCGCCGCGGGAAACGAGAGCATCGCGATGAAAGTGCTGGTGATCGAGGACAACCCGGACATCGTCGCCAACCTGTTCGCCTATCTCGAGCCGATGGGCTACGAACTGGACGTGGCGCGCAACGGCCTGGGCGGACTGGCGCAAGCCGCCGCCGGCTCCTACGACGCGATCGTGCTGGACCTGACGCTGCCCGGCCTGGACGGGCTGGACGTGGCCCGCCGCCTGCGCAAGGACTTCCGCCGCCCGACGCCGATCCTGATGCTGACCGCGCGCGACACCATCGCCGACAAGGTCACCGGCTTCGAGAGCGGCGCCGACGACTACCTGGTCAAGCCCTTCTCGCTGGTCGAGCTGGAGATCCGGCTGCAGGCGCTGGTGCGCCGCTCCCACGGCCTGCAGCTCAGCACCGCGGTGAGCTATGCGGACGTGAACTTCGATCCCGACACGCTCGAGGCCACCCGCGCCGGCAAGCCGCTGCAGCTGACGCCGACCGGCTACAAGCTGCTCTCCGCGCTGCTGCGCGAGGCGCCCAAGCTGGTCCGCCGCGAGGACCTGGAGCGCGAGGTCTGGGGCAACGACCCGCCCGACAGCGACGCGCTGCGCACCCACATCCACGCGCTGCGCGCGGTGCTGGACAAACCCTTCCCCGTCCCCCTGCTGAAGACGCATCCGGGCATCGGCTACCGGCTCGTGTTGCCCGATGCCTGACACGCGGGGGGAGGCGCGCGCGGCGCGCCGCGCGCGATCGACCGCCGCGCCGACCACGCTGCGCACCCGCGTCGCCGCCGCCTTCCTGCTGCTGACGCTGCTGGTGTGCGGCGCCTTCGCGGTGGCCGCGGTGCGCATCGCCTCCAGCATCGAGGACCGCCTGATCGACCAGCGCCTGAGCCGTACCGCAGACTCCCTGGTCGAGCGCGCGCGCCAGGGCCTGCCCCCCGACCTGCCGCCCAGCGTCACGCTCTACCGCGGCAGCGACATCCCGGCGCCACTGCGCGGCCAGCCGCCCGGCAAGTACACGCTCCCGCAGGACGGGATCTCGGTCAACGTGCTGATCCGCGACGACCTCGGCCCGCTCTTCGTGCTGACCGACAGCGACGCCGACTTCGCCAAGATCCAGGCCGGCGTCTACAGCCTGCTGGGCCTGGCCTTCGTCGCCTGCCTGGGACTGGCGCTGTTCCTGGCGCAATTGACGGCCAGCCACATCGTCGCGCCCGTCACCGCGCTGGCGCAGGCGGTCGAGACCGGCGCCACGCCCAGCGACTACCCGCTGCTGGACTCGACCGACGAACTGGGCGTGCTGTCGCGTGCGTTCGCCGCCAAGACGGAGGCGCAGCAGCGTTACCTGGACCGCGAGCGCTGGTTCACCGGCGACGTCAGCCATGAGCTGCGCACGCCGCTGGCGGTGGTGCTCGGCGCCGCCGAAGTGCTGAAGGCGCGCCTGGCCGGCCGTGACGACCTGGTCGAACTGGCCGAGCGCATCCGCCGCACCGCCGCCGACACCAGCGAGCGCGTCGTCGCGATGCTGCTGCTGTCGCGCGACCCGCAGAGCATCGGCGCGCCGCCGACCGCGCTGCTGCCGCTGCTGCGCCAGGAGATGGACCGCTGCCGGCCGCTGCTCAAGGGCAAGGACGTCGAGATGACGCTGCATGCCGACCCGGACGCCGCCCACCTGGAAGTCCCGGCCCGTCCGGAGCTGGCCGCGATCGCGCTGGGCAACCTGATCCGCAACGCCTGCCAGTTCACCGAGCAGGGCCGCGTCGACATCCGGCTCGAGGCCGGCCGCGCCGTCGTCGAAGACACCGGCGTCGGCATCCCGGCCGCCGTGCGCGACCGCATCTTCGACCGCTTCATGCAGGTCGACCCGGCCGGCGCCGGCAGCGCCGGGCTGGGCCTGGCGATCGTCAAGCGCGTCGCCGAGCATCTGGGCTGGACCGTCCGCCTGGACGCCCCCGCGCAGGGCGGGACGCGCTTCGTGCTGGAGTTCGCGGTCATGCCCGCCACGGCAGCCGACGCCCCCGCTTCCCCGGACACCCTGCCCGGTTGAGTTGTAAGCACCCCTGGACGAGTCGGCCGTCAACCTATACTGTATGCAAATACAGTATTGAAGATTCGCTGACTCGCCATGCCATCCCTGCCCGCCGGGGAGGATCGCCCCTCTCCGTCCCGCGGCGGTGACGACGGACCGGTCTCCCCCACACAGAACCTTGCCCAGGACGCCTCCCGCCACGTGCTGCGGGTGCCGCCCACGCCCATTCCGCCCGCGGTGGCGGGGGCGTTGTGGCGCGGCGATTCGCTGGGGCGCGGCACCGACACGGTCTGGCCGAGCGGCTTCGAGGCGCTGGACGCCGAGTTGCCCGGCGGCGGCTGGCCCGCCCGCCAACTGACCGAGGTGCTGATGCCGCAGTTCTCGCTGGCCGAATGGCGGCTGGTGGGGCCGGCGCTGCGCGGCGTCGTGAAACGCGGCGCGCCGGCGGTGTTGGTCGGACCGCCCAAGCGCCCTCACCTGCCCGGGCTGATGCACCTGGGGCTGGACGAGCATCGGGTGGTCTGGATCCAGGCCCAGGCACCGTCCGAGCGGCTCTGGTGCGCCGAGCAATTGATCAAGTCCAACGCCGCCGGCGCGGTGCTGGCCTGGGTGCCGCAGGCCGCGCCGGAGCAATTGCGGCGGCTGCAGGTGCTGGCCCAGTCCTTCGAGGGCCCGGTGTTCCTGTTCCGGCCGCTGGAGGCCCGGCACGACCCGTCGCCGGCGCCGCTGCGCCTGGAGGCCACGATCGACGTGGACTGGGCGCTGCACGTGCGCGTCCTCAAGCGCAAGGGGCCGGCGCACGAGCCCCCGCTGCGGCTGCCCTCCGTCCCCGGCGGGCTGGCGCTGGTGCTGACGCCGCGCGTGATGCGACCCAGCGAGATGCGGCCCGTGCCGGCCCCGGTCGCGGTCCCGTCGCCCTCGCACGCGCCGGCCGGGGGCCCGGCATCCGCCCCGGTGTCCGCCCCGGCCCCGATGGCCGTGGCGGCCGCCGCCTCTTTCTTCCCGGAGTTGCACGATGTTGTGGGTCGCCCTGATTCTTTCGCCTCGTCCGCCGACGCCGGCCGATGACCCGAAGACGCCGCCCGGCATCTGTCCGGAGGCGCAATCGGGCCTGGCGGTCTGGTGCCTGCAGTTCACGCCGCGCGTGGCGCTGATGGAGGACGCCGTCGTCATGGAGGTGGCGGCCAGCCTGCGGCTGTTCCGCGGCTTGAGCGCGCTCAAGGCGCGGATCGGCGTGGAGGCGCCCGATCTGGGCGTGGCCGCCATCGGCTGGGCGCCGACCGCCACCGCCGCGCTGACGCTGGCGCGTTGCGGCGTGCTCGACCTGGGGCAACGGCTGCTGCAGGCGGTGCTGGATCCGCTGTCGCTGATGGCGCTCAGCGCCGCCGTCCCCCATGCCGAGCCGCTGACCCGCGCCGGCATCAACACGCTGGGCCAGTTGCGGGCGCTGCCGCGCGGCGCGGTAAGCCGGCGCTTCGGCGCAGCGCTGCTGACGATGCTGGACCAGGCCTATGCGCTGCGGCCCGAGGCGCATCGCTGGGAAGTCCTGCCCGAGGACTTCCATGCCCGCGTCGAGCTGCCCAGCCGCGAGGACCACGCGCCCGCGCTGCTGGCCTGCGCCCGGCCGCTGCTGATGCGGCTGTGCGGCTGGCTGGCCGCGCGCCATGCCGGCGCCACCGGCGTGACGCTGCACTGGGTGCACGACTCGATGCGCGCCAAGGACGCCGGCGACGGCGGCAGCCTGACCCTGCGCACCGCCGAGCCGATCCGCGAGCTGGAGCACTTCTGCCGGCTGATGGCCGAGCACCTCGCCAAGACGCGGCTGCTGGCGCCGGTCGGCGAGTTGCGGCTGGAGGCCGTCGGCGTGCAGCCGCTGGCCGAGGACAGCGGCTCGCTGCTGCCCGACGTGGTGCGCACCGGCGAGACGCTGTACCTGACGCTGGAACGCATCGCCGCGCGGCTGGGTCCGACGCGGGTGCTGCAGCCGGCGCCGGGCGACGATCACCGGCTGGAATGGATGACGCGCTGGCGGTCCGCGGTGGACGCCTCCGGGTCGGGGGCGGGATCGGGAGCGGGGGCCGCGTCCGGGCCGCGTTCGAGCCCGGGCCGGGGCATCGGTCGCCCGGCCGCGGCGCCGGCCCCCTGCGCGCCCGAGCCCACCTTCCTGCTGGAACCGCCGCTGCGCCTGGCCCTGCGCGATCATCGGCCGCATTACCAGGGACCGCTGACCTTGCTGATCGGTCCCGACCGCGTCGAGGGTGGCTGGTGGGACCGCCTGCCGCGTCGCGCGCCCACCGAGGCGGAGCAAGCCGCGGCCGCGCCGAGGCCGGCACCGGGCGCCGTGCAGACGCCAGCCTTCCTCTCGATGGCGCCGAACGAAGACGCCAAGGCGCTCGCGCACGGTCACCGCAACGTGACGCGCGATTACTGGGTGGCGGTCAACGAGCACGCCGGCGTGCTGGCCATCTTCCGGCAACACCGAGGCAAGGAAGAGGACGACGACGCCTGGTTCCTCCACGGCGTCTACGCCTGAGGCGGCATCAACGATGGCCACCGACCCCGCACACCCTCCCGGCTCGGAGGACCGTCCCCGCGGTCCCCGGCGCGATGCCGCCCGGGCATCGGACGAATCGCCCGCCGGGCGCGACATCGGGCCCGACATGGCGCGCGACATCGAGTATGACCTCGGGCATGACATCGACCGAGGCCCCGGTGACGACACCGGCATGGATGCCGGGAGCGACACCGGGCCCGATGCCGCGCCGTCCGACGGCCTGCCCGACTACGCCGAGCTGCGCTGCGTCAGCAACTTCAGTTTTCTCAAGGGCGCCAGTTGGCCGGAGGAACTGGCCGAGCGCGCCAAGGCGCTCGGCTACGCCGCGCTCGCGATCACCGACGAGTGCAGCATGGCCGGCATGGTCCGCGCGCATGTCGCGGCCAAGGCGCACCAGCTCAAGCTGCTGGTCGGCAGCCAGATCGAGATCGACTGCGGCCACCCCTTCACGCTGATCGTGCTGGCCTGCAACCTGAACGGCTACGGCAACCTGTGCCAGTTGATCTCGCGGCTGCGGCGCGCGTCGGAGAAAGGCAGCTACCGCTGCACGCCCGGCGACATCGGACCACGGGCCCTGGACGACTGCGTCGTCGTCGCCTGTCCCGACCGCCACGCCACGGCGGAGCAACTGCTGGCGCTGTCGAGCTGGCTGCTGTCGCGTTTCATGGGCCGGTGCTGGCTGGGCGTGGACCAGCCGCAACGCGCCGACGACGAGATCCGCCTGCTGCGGCTGCGCGAGGCCGGCGCGCAGAGCGCGATTCCGCTGGTGGCCGTGGGCGACGTGCTGATGCATGTGCGCAGCCGCAAGCCGCTGCAGGACGTGCTGACCGCGACCCGGCTGGGCCGGCCGTTGACCGACTGCGGCCAGGCGCTGGACCGCAACGCCGAGCGGCATCTGCGCCATCGCGGCCGACTGGCGTTGAGCTTCCCCCCCGACCTGCTGGCCGAGACGCTGCGCGTGGCCGATCGCTGCAGATTCAATCTCGACGAATTGCGCTACCAGTACCCCTCGGAGGTCGTGCCCGACGGCGAGACCCCGACCAGCCACCTGCGCCGCCTGACCTACGCGGGCGCGGCGCGGCGCTGGCCGGCAGGCATCCCGGCCGACACCGGCGAGCAGATCGAGCGCGAGCTGGCGCTGATCGAGGACCTGCGCTACGAGCATTACTTCCTGACCGTCGCCGACATCGTCCAGTACGCGCGCTCGCAGGGCATCCTTTGCCAGGGCCGGGGCAGCGCGGCCAACTCGGTGGTCTGCTACTGCAACGGCGTGACCGAGGTCGACCCGGCGCGCATGCAGGTGCTCTTCGAGCGTTTCATCAGCAAGGAGCGCAACGAGCCGCCGGACATCGACATCGACTTCGAGCACGAACGCCGCGAGGAGGTGATCCAGTACCTTTACCGCAAGTACACCCGCGAGCGCGCGGCGCTGGCGGCGGTGGTGATCTCGTACCGGGTCAAGAGCGCGCTGCGCGACGTGGGCAAGGCGCTGGGTTTCGAGCCGGAGGTGCTGGACACGCTCTGCGGCAATCACCAGTGGTGGGACGGCCAGACCATCGACGCCGAGCGGCTGCGCGAATCCGGCCTGGACGCCGACGATCTGGCGGTGCGGCAGTTGGTGGCGATCACGAAGGAGTTGCTCGGCTTCCCGCGCCACCTGTCGCAGCATCCGGGCGGCTTCGTGCTGACGCACGGTCCGCTCACGCGCATGGTGCCGGTGGAGAACGCGTCGATGCCGGACCGCACCGTCATCGAGTGGGACAAGGACGACCTGGACGCGGTCGGGCTGCTCAAGGTCGACGTGCTGGGGCTGGGCATGCTGACGGCGATCCGCAAGACGCTGGACTTTGTCGGCAAGCGCGAGCGGTATCCGTTCGAGATGCAGGACATCCCCGCCGAGGACCGGGCGACCTACCGGATGATCCAGCGCGCCGAAACCATCGGCGTGTTCCAGATCGAGAGCCGCGCGCAGCGCAGCATGCTGCCCCGGCTGAAGCCGGAGAACTTCTACGACCTGGTCATCGAGGTCGCGATCGTGCGGCCCGGTCCGATCCAGGGCGGCATGGTGCATCCCTACCTGCAGCGGCGCCAGCAGCGCGAGGCGGTCGTCTACCCCAAGGGCCTGAAGCCGGTCCTGGAGCGCACGCTGGGCGTGCCGGTCTTCCAGGAGCAGGTGATGCAGATCGCCATGGTCGCGGCCGGGTTCACCGGCGGCGAGGCGGACGATCTGCGGCGCTCGATGGCGGCCTGGAAACGCAAGGGCGGGCTGGAGAAGTACTACGCCAAGATCGTCGAGGGCATGACCTCGCGCGGCTACGACAAGACCTTCGCCGAGCAGATCTTCGAGCAGATCAAGGGCTTCTCGGAGTACGGCTTCCCCGAGTCGCATGCGGCGTCGTTCGCGCTGCTGGTCTACGCCAGCAGCTGGCTCAAGCACCACCGGCCGGCGGAGTTCCTGGCCGGGCTGCTGAATGCGCAGCCGCTCGGGTTCTACTCGCCGAGCCAGTTGGTGCAGGACGCCAAGCGCAGCGGCGTCACCGTGCTGCCCCCCGACGTGATGCACAGCGATTGGGATTGCACGCTGGAGCGGATCGACGGGCGCGTCATCCGCGGCACCAAACGTGGCAAGGAAGCCGAGGACGGCAACGCGGAGTTCGACGCGATGCTGGACGAGGAGGAAATGGCGGCGGAGCTGCTGGCCGAGGCGATCGCGGGCGATGGTGACGGCGCTGGGAGCAGCAACGGCAACGTCGATGGTGGGCTTGACGCGACCGAGCCCGCCGGGACGGATGCCGACGCTCGCCCCGCGGACGGTGGCATCGCGGTGCGTCTCGGGCTGCGGCTGGTCAAGGGGCTGCAGAAGGCCTCGGCGGACCTCATCCGCCGCGAGCGCCATGGCCGCGCCTTCGACGACGCGGAGGACCTGGCGCGCCGCACCGGCCTGAACCAGCAGCAGATGACGCTGCTGGCCTCGGGCGACGCGCTCGCCAGCATCAGCGGCCACCGCCGCCAGCAGGTCTGGGACGCGGCCGCGCAGCACGCGCCGCCGCCGCTGCTGAAGTCAGCGCCGGTGCAGGAGGACTTCCTGGCGCTGCCACAGGCGCCGGAAGGCGAGGAGATCGTCTTCGACTACGCGTCGCTGGGCCTGACGCTGCGGCGCCATCCGCTGTCCCTGCTGCGCCCGCTGCTGAACGAGCGCCACCTGATGACCGCGCGTGAGTTGAGCGAGATGCCCAACGGCCGCGCGGTCCGCGGTTGCGGCATCGTCACCGTCAAGCAGCAACCGGCGACGGCGAAGGGGACGATCTTCATCTCGCTCGAGGACGAGACCGGCGACATCCAGGTGATCGTGCATCGCGACCTGTGGCAGCGACAGCGGCTGGTGATGCTGCATTCGCGGTTGATGGCGGTGCGGGGGAAGTGGCAGCGCAGCGGGGAGGTCCGCAACCTGATCGCCGGACATCTGGAGGACCTGACGCCGATGCTGGGGCGGTTGAGGACGGAGAGCCGGGATTTTCATTAGGCGGCGAATTGGGTTTTCGCCCTCGCACTGTGAGGTGATCCGACCGACTCTCCCAACGCCAACAACCTCCGGAGGGCCGCCTTATCAAATGTCATGAAGACCTGTCCACCAGAGATCCGGCCCTCACAAGCAATGGCGCCATCCGCGAAGTCCCCACCCAGATCGAGCATAGCCAATCCAGCATCAACGGCCATTTGATTCACCTTGACGGTCGGCTTCGCCACGATGGATCGAATGGCCCTCGCGATGTCGAGTGCGCCGTACTGGTACGAGCGTCCCAACACCCAGGCGAATTCGCAGAGACACGCCACGGCAATCACGACGAGCTCGGCATCGGCAAACAAGCGCATGGCCGCTTGTGCCTGTTCGACGTTGTCCCGGACGATGATCCTCACCAGGACGTTCGTGTCCACCGCGACCTTCATGGCTCCCCCGCCCACCCGCGTGCGATCGCGTCATTCATCTCCTCGATGGACACCTCGCCCTCGCGGCCACGTGGTCGGCCAGCGAGTAGCCCGAAGAGCTCGCGGATATCCCCAGTGCGAGCGCCGCGAAGGACGCAACAACCGTTGGCCAAAAGATCCACTTCGATCTTCCCTCCCGGTCGCACCTTCAAGTGGTCCAGCACCAAACGTTCCAGTTTGACGGTGCGCTTCTGCGACACCGTCATCGGCAACAGATCGATCATCACGACGCTCATATCGCTTGTCCTTGCGCAACTGCATGAGGCTGGAAATCCTAGGCCGCGACGATCCTGAAAATCCGTCCTTCCCTCTGATTCCCGTCAAAGGACGGTGCGATAAAGCACCGGCGTTCCGAACGTCAGTTCGGTGTAGGTCAAGTCCCACGTGTTCATGCGCCCTTGTGGGGATGCCCCGGCCACGGACGATGAGGAATGATCGGATCAACTGCCTCACTGCCGACCTCACCGGGCGGCTGGCCGACACCATGAAAACGATCACCGCCCTTCCCGACGCCCTGCCCGCCGTGGTGCCCGTCATTTCGTCCCCGTCCTGGGCGCTGCTCGGCATCGAGCCGCTGCGCGCCGCGATGGAATACGCCAGTTGCCGCCTCATGGACCGCAGCGGCCATCCGCCCGGCGACGGTCATCCGGTGGTGGTCTTTCCCGGTCTCGCGGCCGATGCGCAGTCGATCGCGCCGCTGGTCGGCTTCTGCCACGGCCTGGGCTACGAAGCGCGGGACTGGGGCCGCGGCATCAACACCGGCCCGACGGGTGACATCGATCTGTGGCTGGACACGCTGACCGCCGACATCGAAGCCCTCGTGGCCGCGCATCGCCAACCGGTCTCGCTGATCGGATGGAGCCTGGGCGGCATCTACGCCCGCGAGGTGGCCAAGCGCATCTCCCTACCGGTGCGGCAGGTCATCACCATCGGCACGCCGATCACCGGCGAGGCGGCGCAGACCAACGTCAGCCTGATCTACCGATGGGTCAACGGCACGTTGCCGGTGCTGGAGAACGCCTTCAAGGCTCGCTTGCTGACGGCGCCCGACGTGCCGACCACCTCGATCTACAGCCGATCCGACGGCGTCGTCGCCTGGCAGGCCTGCCTGCAGCCCGACGACCATCCGATGATCGAGAACGTCGAGGTCGACGGCAGCCATTGCGGCCTGTGCTGGAACCCGGCGGTGTTGAAGGTCGTCGCCGACCGGCTCGCGCATTCGCCTGGGGCCTGGCGTCCGTACACCGCGCAAGGGGCCGCGCCGCAGATGCCGTTGCCGGCGAACTGATCCGCGTCGGCGCCGCGCGGTGCCGACGCCCTCACGACCCTCAACGCAAGCGGAGGCCGCGATCACTCGCGGCCTCCGCTGCGTCTTGCCCGTCGTGACTCGCGCTGTTTCAGCGGATCAGCGCGATGAGGATGATGATCGGGATGGGCACGCCCAGCAGGAAGAGCAGGATGGATCGCATGTGAAGTCTCCGGTTCGTTGATCTCGGAATCGATGGCGCGGCGAGGCCGGCCCCCTCATTCGATGCGGTCGCGCTGGCGGCCGCCGAAGGTGGCGAGCAGGCTCGCCGTGAAAGCGCCGATCAGCAGCGCGACCACCATCCACAGCGCCGTCTGCAGCGCCGTCTTGCGAGCCGCGTCCGCCGCCTCTCGCGCCTTGGTCTCCAGGGCCTGTGCTTCGGCGCGTGCGCGTTGCAGCGTGTCGGTCACGCGGCGCTCGGCGTCGGCCTGCGACAGGCCGGTGCGTTGCGCGACGAGCTGCGCCGCATAACGGGAGTCGTCCGGCGACAGGCTGCCGCCATCGCGAAGCGCGCGCAGCAGCAGGCGATTCAGTTCGGCGGACGAGTTGCCGTCGGCATGGACCATGGACGCATCCGGCCAGGCCCGCAGCGTCGCCGGGTTGGCGCCGGTCGGCGGCGTCGCGCCAGTCGCAGCGGTGCCGGTGGCCGAGGGCGACGACCTCAGCAGCGTGTCGACGTAGTAGCCCAGGTCGTTGCGGCCCAGCGGATCGGAAGCCGTCCTGTCCCCTTGCCCACCAGCTTGCAACTGGGATCCGGCCGCCGCGCCCGCCGCCGTGGCCGTGGCCGCGGTCGTCGCCGCGCCGGCCACGGCCGAGACGCCCTTCGCGCCGATGCCCACGATCGCGCCGACCGACGCGGTCAGCACCGCCGCCGTGAACAGCGTCGCCACCGCCCAGGCCAGCAGGCCATGCGCCGTGTCGCGGAAATGCACTTCATCGGGATCGGTATCACGCCAGCGCACCCGCAGGCGACCGGCCAGGTAGCCGCCCACGCCCGAGGCGGCGAGCTGCGTGACCGCCAGCCAGACGATGCCGGCGATGCCGATCGTCTTCGCGCCGGCACCTTCTCCCGCCCACGGCGAGGCGGCGGACAGCCCCAGGCCCGCGCCGAGCAGCAGCAGGATCAGCGACAGCGCCGCCGCCGCCGCCGCGCCGGCCAGCACGGCCGCCCACGACACGGCCGAACCCGTCGGTCGCACGACGGGTCCGCCTGCTCCTGCGACGGCGCGCTCGCCGCCGTGCCAGACTTCGTTCGACACCATGGTCGTCCCCAAAAGAGTTGTTGATGCATCGCCATGGCAAGCCGCGCACCCGATGCGACGCCGCCGACCACGACCCGGGTTCGCGGCGCACAATCGCCGGTCATGTCGACCGCCTTCGTCTACCTGAAGCTGCCCACCCACGCGCTGCCCGAGGACCACGGCCTCGAGGATCGGTTGGACCTCGCCCTGCGGGAAGCGGGCGCGGGCAGCGTGCTCGGCTGGGGCGAATCCCTTGGCGACGCGCCGCCGGGTCGCATGCGGCCGTTGGCCTTCCTGCGCATCGACATCGAGGCCGAGGACCTCGACGCCGCGCGCCGCCTGCTGCTCGCGCTGCTGCCCACGATGGACGTGCCGGACGGCACCGAGCTTCACTACACGCGCGCGCACCGACCGCTGCAGGACATCCTGACCGCGGGCCTCTGGCGCGAGGCGCTCGACACGGTCGCGCCGCGCCCGCACCGCTAGCCCACCGCCACCAACCCGTTGACGGCACGGGCACCAGCACCAGCACCAGCACCAGCACCAGCACCAGCATGGATGGTCGACGTCCCTGGTGGCAAACCGTGGCATGCGGAGGTCGCGGGGGACGGGAGGGCGTGGGGTTGGCGCGAAGGCGCGGGCCCCACACTCTCGCGGCCAACGCACCGAACGGCGACGTGAGCTTCCGGGCGAAGCGGGGATCACGACGACAGGCGCATCACCACGACATTGGCTTCATATCGACGTGAGCTTCACGACGACGCGCTCCTCACGCCTCCGTAACCTCCCGCCGTAACGCGCGTTACGCCACCCTCGTCACACACCCCCTCCGGACCGCGCAAAATCCCGCCTCGATGACCGCCGTCCCCGCCCCCCTCCCCGTCGCGATTGCTCACCGCATCCAGCTGCTGCCGAACGGTCTTCGCATCGACGGCCTGCCCGAGCTGCGCAGCCGCCTGCTGCCGCGCCTGCTGGCCGCGCTGTTGCAGGCGCACGAGCAGGGGCTGGCGCGCATCGACAGCCCCTGCACCCGCGCCGAGCTCTGCCAGCGCATCACGGGCATGGCCGAGCTGCACCGCACGCAGGTGTGGCGGGCGCTCGCGCTGCTGGCGGACGGTCCGCTGGCCGCGCTGATCGAAGCGACCGCGCGCAGCAGCGGCCCCTTCTGGCTGAACGCCGCCTTGCTGACCACGTGCCACTTCGACATCGAGGGCACGCCCGCCACCGGTGCGGAACTCGCGCGCTGGCTCGGCCAGCAGCGCCCCGTGCGGGCGCCCGCCGCCGAGCCCCTGCTGCCGCTGGCCTATGCCGAGGCGCTGGCCCGCGCCGACTACCTGCTCGACCGTGGCGAGCTTTACCCCGCGCGGCTGGCGCTGCAGCAAGCCGCGCCGCACGTGCCCGACGGCGACGCCTCGGCCGCCGCGGCGCTGGGCCTGCGTCGCGCCCGCATCGCGCGGCGGCTCGGCGACTGGGCGGCCTTGCAGGACGAGCTGCGAGACCTCGGCCAGGCGCTCAACAACGCCCGATTCCCCCGCCCCGAGCGCCGCCAGCTGCGCGCCCGCGTCGCGATCCTCGCCGCGTGGCACTGGTACGGCAGCCTCGGCCAGCCGGCGGCGGCGCTGGACAAGCTGGACGAGGTCGAGCCCGAGGTGCTCGCCACCGACTCGTCGCTGCGCTGCGAGCACGGCAACCTGCGCGGCATCGTGCTGCGCGAGCTGGCCGTGGCGCGCGGCGACGCGGCGCTCGCGCAGCAGGCGCTGGCCAGCCTGGGCGACGCGTTGCGCCATGCCTCGCTGGCGGGCCTGCCCGACACGCTGCAGGTCTGCGCGGCCAACTTGTCCAACGCGCTGGGCCAGCTCGCCGAAGCCCGCCTGCTGCCCACCGACGGGCCGGGCGTCGAGGACGCGCTGCGCTGGCTGCTGCTGAGCGACGCGCTGTGCGCGCGCTGGCAGCTCGGGCGCAGCTCGCTGCTCAACACGATCTTCCTGCTGCGCCTGGCGGCGCTGGGCGGGTTCCGTTTCGACGCGTTGCAGCGCCTGGCCACCGGCCAGGGGCTGCCGCTGCCGGCGTCGTCCTATGGCGAGCTGGCGGCACAGCGCTGGGCGGCCTGCCGCGCGCGCCAATCGCAGATCCCCGCGGATCAGCGCTGCGCCTTCCTGCTGCTGTGGGCGCGCCATGCGCTGGACGAAGGCGACGCCTTCACCGCGACCGACCTCGTCCGGCAGGCCCGCGTCCAGGCCCGCAAGCTGCGCGACGAGCAGGCCCGGCGGCGTTACCTCGCCGAGGCCGACGCGCTGATGCCGCAGTCGCGTCAAGCCTGAATCGGGCGCCGCCCTAGGGGGTTGCCACCGCCCGCCGGAGGGCGGGAGCGCGTCTGCAGGCCTCCTGACGCCGCCGCAACGCGCGTAACGTCACATCGGACCGTCGGCCGGCGCCCGGCTGCGCACACTGGCGCCGTCGTTCACCACCACACGTTCCGGAGATGCCCATGACCCCCACCCGCATGATGGCCGGCGGCCTGATGCTCAGCCTGCTCGCCCTGACCGCCTGCCGCGCGGCGCTCGCGCAGCCCGCCCCAGGCGCGACCAACCCCTCCATCGCCGCCGCGTCGCCGACGCCGGCCGCTCAGCGTGAACGCTGGGAGACCCGTCCCGAGCTGCAGCGCAACTTCTCCGACCTCGGCACCCACGGCGCGCTGACGCTGCTGGACACGCGCGCGCATCGCTGGATCGCCTCGGACAGCCAACGCGCGTTCGAAGGATTCATTCCGGCCTCGACCTTCAAGATCCCGATGTCGCTGATCGCCTTGGAGACCGGCGCCGCCGCGGACGAGACGCAGGCCTTCGCCTGGGACGGCCAGAAGCGCTCGCAGCCGGACTGGAACCGCGACCAGACGCTGGCCTCGGCCTACAAGGTCTCGGCGGTGTGGGTGTTCCAGGGCCTGGCACGCCAGGTCGGGCAGCCGAAGGTGCAGCAGTTCCTGTACGACTTCCGTTATGGCAACGCCATGGCCGGCCCCAAGGGCGACAGCTTCTGGCTCGACGGCGGCCTGCGCATCTCCACCGTCGGTCAGATCGACTTCCTGCGCCGGCTGAACGAGCGCGCGCTGCCGCTGTCCGACCGCACCTATGACATCGCCCGCAAGATCATGCTGCGCGATCAAGGGCCGGGCTGGAAGATGTACGCCAAGACCGGCTGGGCCGGGGACGGCAACCCGGCGGTCGGCTGGTTCGTCGGCTGGGTGGAGCAGGAGCGGGACCCGCGCCCGGTGTACTTCGCGCTCAACATGGACATGCTCAAGTCCGAGTTCGGACCGCGCCGCGAGGAGATCGTCAAGCGCGTGATGCGGAGCATGGGTTACCTCGATTGAGCGTGACGCGGCCATCAAGGCCGTCGGGGACGACGCGACCGATGACGCCGGCGACACCGGCCGCGCCGTCCCCGCGCGGCCGGCGTCGATGGCGCCAATGGCGCGATACTCGCGCCTCGTCATGAACCCTTGGATGGACGCCACGATGAAGTTCCCCACCCCCCTCGTTCGTTTCACCCGCGCGGCGCTGCCCGCCCTGCTGCTGTCCGCCGGCCTGGCGCAAGCGCAGGTCGTCGTCACCGGCCAGTGGGTCCGCGCCACGGTCGCGCAGCAGAAGTCCACCGGCGCGTTCATGCAGCTGAAGTCGCCGACGGCGGTCAAGCTGGTCTCGGTCAGCTCGCCCGCCGCGGGCGTCGCCGAAGTGCACGAGATGGCGATGGACGGCTCCGTCATGCGCATGCGCCCCGTGCCCGCGTTGGAGGTGCCGGCCAACAAGCCGGTCGAGCTCAAGCCCGGCAGCTATCACGTGATGCTGATGGACCTCAAGAAGCCCATCCAGGACGGCGAGGTCGTGCCGCTGACCCTCGTGTTCGAGGACGCCGCGAAGAACCGTCAGACCGTCCAGGTGACGGCGCAGGCAAGGTCGCTGAACAGGGCCGCGGCGCCCGCCAGCGGTGCCAAGGATCCGCACGCCGGGCATGGGGACCACAAGCACTGATCCCGTGAAGGACGGCGGGCTCCCGCAAGCCGTCGCCGGGCGGGACCGGGACGGCCCCGCCCTGTCATTCCTTCGCCATCCTCCCGGGTGGCGACGCGTGTCTACACCGCGGTCGTAGGCCGGCGGCGGGCTTGTCGACCCAGCAAGCCGTCGTGCGTCCAGCACAGATACCGATCCATCACCCCGTCCGCGCTTGCGAAATCGCCGGCTTCCAGGGCCGCGACGATCTGCGCGTGAGCATCGCAAGAGCGCACGGCGTCCGTGGATGCCTGGCACTGCATGGCAATCAGGGCGGTGCGCGCCGCCAGGCCTCGCACCGTGTCGGCAAGCAATCCATTGCCCAGGCACCCCGCCAGCAGCACGTGAAAGTTGCCAGACAGGAAGCTGCTTTCGCCGAGCTCCCCGCCCGCCACGGCCGCCCTCTCGCGCGACAGATGCGTCTGGAGCGCCTGGAGCGCCCCGCGATCCAAAGTCCTCGCGCCCCGGAGCAGGCCGCATTCGATCAGCCGACGGGCGGCCAGCGTCTCCCAGGCCTCCTCGCGCGAACGCTCGACCACGCGCCAGCCGTTGTCCTCGCCGCGCGCGAGGAAGCCCTGTGTCTCCAGCCGTGCCAGCGCGACGCCCACGAGCGGACTTCGGCAGCCCAACAGGCTTTCAAGATGTTGCTCGCTCAAATGCGTGCCGGGAGGCACCCTTCGCGCCATCATCGATTCGATCAGGCGCTTGCCGAGTTCAGCGGATGAAGTCATGGTGCGGTGACCGGCCGTTCCGACAGCGACGCGATCGCGGCCTGCAGCACATGCCGCGCGGCCTCGAAATCCGGGAGGTCCATGGCCTCGCGAGGGTTGTGCGAGCCGTGGTCATTGCGCACGAACAGCATGGCCGACGGGATGCCGGCCGCCGCGAACACCGCGGCGTCATGCCCCGCGCCGCTCGGCATGCGTTCTATCGGATGTCCCGAACGCTCGGCCGCCGTTTCAAAGCGGCGCAACCATTCCTCGTCCATCGTGGCCGGCGTCGAGGTCAGCGCCTCGTCGAACTCGAATCTCACGCCGCGCTCGGTGGCGATGGCGCTGCACTCGTCACGCATCAGCGCATGAAAGCGGCTCAGCGTGCCCGCGTCCTGGCTACGCGCCTCGAAGCTGAACACCACTTCCCCTGGAATCACCGAGACCGCATGGGATTGCGGGGGCGTGTTGCAGATGCCGGCCGTCATCACCAGGTCCATGCCCATCTGCAACAGCACGCGCCAGTGTTCATCCATGCGGGCGAGCAACTGTGCAACAGCCAGCATCGCATCGTGACGCAGCCAGCGAGGCACCGCGCCGGAGTGCCCCGCTTCCCCCAGGCAACGCACGCGGTTGTGGCGCACATTGCCACGTATGCCGGTGACAGCCGCCACGGGCCACCCTCGGGCCACCATCACGGGCCCCTGCTCGATATGCAGTTCCAGGTAGGCCGCGACCCGATGCGGGAGCAATGACTCGCGTCGGCCGATCGCCGCGACATCGGCGCCGCAACGCGCCATGGCCTCTCCCAGGGTCTCGGGACGGTCGCGATGCCTCAACGTCAGCGCTTCGGACGGCAGCCGTCCCAACAGGGCCAGGGAGCCGGCGTAGGCGCGGCCATACCAGGCGCTCTCTTCCCCGCGCAGGGCCAGGACGCGCAGAGGCGGCAATCGCGGCAGATCCACCTTCAAGCCCTCCAGCACCGCCAGGCCCGCCACCACGCCTGCCAGGCCGTCGTAGTTGCCTCCGCGAGGCACCGAATCGACATGCGAGCCGATCACGATGGCGGGGTCGTCGCGGTCTTCGCCGATCGACGAAAGCCAGAGATTGCCGGCGCGGTCGCGCTCGCATGCCAGCCCGGCGTCACACCCGTGCCGCTCAAGCAGCGCAAGTGCGACGTCCTCGCCGGATCCATAGCTCTCACGCGTGACGCCGGGGCCGTCGCGCGTGGCCTCGGCGATGGCCGCGAACAATGTTTCACTGCCGCCCGCCGACTTCGAGACGGGCGACGCCCAGGGCACTGCACGCGTGCTCATGCGAGTGCTCCCGTGCCGCCGTGGGCCACCGACCAGGAAGTCGGGGACTCACTGAAATCCTTCAGCGTTCGACACTGCGCGTCGGTCAGCTTGCCGCTGTTCTGAAGCGCGACATGCAAGTGCTCCCAGCCGACCAGCGCGAGCAGGCACAGCGGCGGCTGCACCGGCGCCACTTTCGGATAGATGGCGTAGTCGAGCAGCACCAGCGCGTCCTCGACAGCGGCTCCCACCTGGCGCAACGCGGCGGCGGCAGCATGCTTGGAGCGGCCATCCGTGTTCACGTCGTCGACCAGCAGCACCTTGCAGCCCTGGGGAAGACGCCCCTGCAGTTGCGCCTGCACGCCCCAGCCGATGGGCCGCTTTCGCAACGTGAGCATCGGCAAGCGGAGTCGGTCCGCCAACCAGGCGGCTATCGCGATGCCCGAACTCTCGGTGCCCACGACAGCCCCGATGCCGCGCCGACCTATGAGCGGTGCAACGGCCTCGGCCATCCCGTCCATGAGCGCCGTGCGTTCCTTGGCATCGCCAAGCAACGCATGGACGTCCACGTAGACAGGGCTGGCCCAGCCCGAGGTGTAGAAGAACGGCGTGTCCCCCGCCAGACGGACAGCGTCCGCGGCGACAAGGGCCTGGGCAATATGCGGTGCACCGGAGGGTGAAAGTAGCATGTCGGCCTGCTCTCGAAGCGTAGGACACGAATGCTAGGGAGGCTCGAACGAAGGCAGAAGTTCAAAGCAAGCCACAATCCATTCCATTCCGCGATGGCTCGCATTTTTTCATCGGACCACCATGCCGCGCGCGCTGTCTCTTCGTAGCTTTCTCCGCAAGATCGACGTCGGCTCGCTCGACCTGTTCGTGCTCGTCTGCGAGAGCGGCAGCATGGCGCGCGCGGCGGAATCGGGCCAGCTGGCGGCCTCGGCGATCAGCAAACGCATCGCCGAACTTGAAGCGCTTGCGCAGGCGCCGCTGCTAACGAGGCATGCGCGTGGCGTTCGGCCCACCGAGATCGGCGCGCTGCTCCTGGAGCATGCGCATGCGATCCTGATGTCCGTCGGAAATCTGCACATGGATCTGGCCGAGGTGGCTCAGGGCGTGCGCGGGAGAGTGCGCGTGTGCGCGAGCGCTTCCGCCGTCGAGCAGTTCTTGCCGGCTGACATCGCGAGCTTCCTGCGACGGCAGCCGGACATCCGCGTCGACCTGCGCCAGGCATCCAGCCGCATGGTGGCGCAGGCCGTCCACGAGGGCACGGCGGACGTCGGCGTCTGCGGCCCCAGCGACGGCGTGCTGGGGCTGGAGCACCGGCCCTACCGACAGGAGCATCTGGTGCTGGTGGTGCCACGGGGACACCCGCTGGCGCGGCTTCGGCGGGTGGACTACGCCCGAACACTGGAGTTCCCCCAGGTCGGGCTGCGTGACAGCAGCACCGTCCAGCAATCGCTGGCGCAGGAGGCGATCAGTACGCGGCGCGTGCTCCGTCGTCAGATCGAGGTGGACAGCCTCAGCGCGATGTGCCGAATGGTGGAGGCGGGACTGGGCATCGGCGTCATGCCTCAAGGCGCGTTTCGTGCCCTCGCCGATGTCACGCCGTTGCGGGCGATCCCCCTCGCGGATGCGTGGGCGCGGCGCGAGTTGAGGCTCTATGCACAGCGCTTCGCCGATCTGCCAGCGGTGGCCCGCAGATTCGTGGACCAGATCACGTCCGCCGAGTCCGCGTCGCCACAATCGCGCCCACCTTGAACGCCTGCGTCCGGGGCGAGCTCGCGAATGGTCTTGACGCCATGGGGCACATCGACACCGCGGTCGCCGCGTCAGCCCTTCCGCTTCAGGCCTTCCGCCAGGTGATCGACGAGCGCCTTCAATCGTTGCGGCATGAAGCGCTGGCTCGGCAGCAGCGCATGCAGCGGCATCGGCCGTCCCACCCAGTCCGGCATCGCCGGGACCAACGCGCCGCTGGCCAGGCTGTCCCGGATGTCCAGCTCGCTCTTGTAGGTCAGGCCCCGCCCCTCCAGCGCCCACTGGTGCGCGACGCCGCCATCGTCCGCCGTGCGTCGCCCCTGCACCGTCACGTCCACCGGGGCGGCCTGCATAGCGTCCCGTTGCCAGAAGCGCCAGTCGCGCTCCAGCCGATCACCGATCTTGAAACGGATGCACTCGTGCCGCGTCAACTCGCCCGGGTGCGCGGGACGCCCGTGGCGCTTCAGGTACTCCGGCGACGCCACCAGCATCCGCCGTCCGTCATGCAACTTGCGCGCGACGAGCCGCGAGTCCGCCAGTTCGCCGTACCGCAGCGCCAGGTCGACCTCGTCGCGCACCACGTCCTGCAAGGCGTCGCCGACGTTGAGCTGCAGCTCGACACCCGGATGCAGGTCGAGGAATTCGTCCAGTAGCGGCAGCACCACGCGCCGCGTCAGGTCGCTCGACGAGCTGATGCGGATCCGCCCCCTCAACGCAGTCCCGCCGCGGCCCTTGCCCGACGCGACCTCGCCCTCCGACAGCAGCGCGATGCCTTCGTCCAGCAGCTCCAGCGCGCGCTGCGCATAGTCGCGCAAGCGCTCGCCGGCCGGCGTCAGGCGCAAGGCGCGCGTGCTGCGCTCGGCCAGCCGCACGCCCAGCCGCGCCTCCAGCTTCTTCAGCATCGCGCTGGCCGCCGCGGGCGTGGTGCCCATCTCCCGCGACGCGGCGGTCAGGCTGCCGCCCCGCGCGCACTCGATCAGCAGCCGCAGCTCCGCGATGTTCTCGACTTCCATCGACGACTTCTCCTGTCTATGGCCCGGCCCGGGCGATCTTCAAGCAACGATTGAAACTGATAGCAATTCAACTCGCTTCATTGATTCTGCCGGAGCGCGCAACATCCGTCCCATTGCACTCAGCCTCACGCCGTCCCGGTTGCCCCGCGGATGCATCCTTCGAATCCATCCTGCTCAAGGAGTTCCCATGAAAGCCGTCGGCTACTTCAAGTCCCTGCCCCTCACCGAATCCGAGTCGCTGCTCGACCTGGAACTGCCGATGCCCTCGCCCGCTCCGAAGGACCTGCTGGTCGAGGTCTCGGCCGTGGCCGTCAATCCGGTGGACACCAAGGTCCGCGTGCGCCGCGCCAGCGCCGACGGCACCACGCCGGTGATCCTGGGCTGGGATGCGGTCGGCACCGTCCGCGCCATCGGGCCGGAAGTCACCGGCTTCGCCGTCGGCGATCGGGTCTGGTATGCCGGCGACATCACCCGGCCAGGCAGCAACGCGCAGTTCCAATGCGTCGACCACCGCATCGCCGCCCGGGCGCCGACGTCGATCGGCGACGCCGAGGCCGCCGCGCTGCCGCTGACCGCGATCACCGCCTGGGAGCTGCTGTTCGACCGCCTGCAGGTGCAGCAGCAGCCGGAGCGCCCGGTCGCCCTGCTGGTGACCGGCGCGGCCGGCGGGGTCGGCTCGATCCTGGTCCAGCTGGCGCGTCGGCATGAGCACCTGACCGTCATCGGCACCAGCTCGGATCCCGACGGCGAGGGCGGCACGTGGCTGCACGGCCTCGGCGCCCATCACGTGATCAACCACCGCGAGCCGATCGCGCCGCAGATCACGAAGCTCCAGCAGCAACATGGCGTGCCGCCGCTGCGTTACGTCACCAGCCTGACCCACACGCCGCAGCACTTCAAGGACTTCGTCGACGCGCTCGAGCCGCAAGGCAAGCTGGCGATGATCGACGACTTCGGCCCGGCCGACCTGGACGTGATGGCGCTGAAGGGCAAGTCGCTGTCGCTGCACTGGGAGCTGATGTTCACCCGCAGCATGCACGCCACGCACGACATCGCCGCCCAGGGTCGCCTGCTGGCGCAGGTCGCGCAGGCGGTGGACGCCGGCCACGTCCGCACGACGCTGGCCGAGGTCGTCGGCCCCATCGATGCGGCGACGCTCAAACGCGCCCATGCGCTGCAGGAAAGCCAGCGCCAACGCGGCAAGCTGGTGCTGCTGGGCTTCTGACGCCAGGCGGTCTTCGGCGCCTGTTGCGCGCAGACCGCACCGCCCGGCCACGTTCGTGACGACTTACCGCCCCGGCCCGCCCGGGGCGTCTTCTTTTCTGGAAGCTCGGGAAAACCTCAGTGCGCGACAGCTCCGCGCAGGCGATACCTCCGGCCTCGACTCGACAACAGCAAAGAAGCGAGGGACCGGATGATCGCCAAGCATGTCTGCCTCCAACGAACCGGCCAGGGAGCCGCCCGTCGACTGGGCCGAGGCCTGTCGGTCCTGCTGACCGCCGCGGCGCTGCTCGGCGCCGCCGCCAGCGCCACCGCCGCCACCATCGGCGTCATCCTGCCGGCCACCTACCCCAGCGCCGAGCAGGCCGAGCAGCTCAAGCTCGGCATGACGCTGGCGCTCAAGACCTGGCCCGGCGGCGCGGTGCCGACCGTGGTCTACAAGGACAGCGGCTGCGACGCCCGCAAGGCCGAGGCCGCTTCGCGCGAGCTGATCCAGGCCAAGGTCGACGTCGTGCTGGGCAACTGGTGCGAGATCAACGCCGGCGCGGACGCGCTGCGCGCGGCGGGCATCCCCTTCATCTCCAGCAACGCCGAGCGCGTGAAGGACCAGGACCTGCAACTGCAACTGGGCCGCATCGAGCTCAACGCCGCCGACCGCATCGCGGCCGGCCTGCGCCGCGAGACCGGCTTGCGCATCAGCGCGCGCACCTCCTGCTGGATGGACTTCGACGCGACGCTGTCCGATCGCGTCGACGCGGTGCTCTGCCCGGTGCTGACCGTGGACAAGAGCCGCTGGGACCAGATCGCCAACACCTACGGCGCGGCCTTCCGCAAGCCGTTCACCACGTCCTCCGCCCGCGGCTACGCGGCGATGGAGGTGGCGCTCAACTACCTGCGCCGCGCCAAAGGCGCCAAGCCGGCGGTGGCGTTGAAAGACATCCAGTCGATGACGACCTTGCTCGGCCCGCTGCCCGCGGCCGACGCACCGACTTCGGCCAATGCGCTGCAACTGGTCTTCGCGCCGCGGCTGCCCAAGCTCAACGCGCAGCAGACGCAGACGCTGGACAAGCTGGTCAAGACCAAGGGCTGCGCCTGTCCGGGCGGCACCTTGCGCAACGGCTGCCCGAAGGATTCAGGCCCGTGGGGCGAGCTGCCCTTCGTCGTGCGCGGCGGCGGCACGCCCGCGGCCTGCGCGAAGGCGATCGGGCTGCTGGAGCTCTGAAGCCGGCGACGCCGGACGTGCGAACGCCCGGCGTCGCCGCGATCGGTTGATCGGTTGATCGGTTGATCGGTTGATCGGTTGATCGCGACGGCACCGCGGCAGCGGCGCCGCTCAGGCCAGGACGAAGATGACCACGGTCATCACGGCGAGCACCAGCAAGAACAGCGCGAGGCGGGTCGGCCACTCGACATCGCTGCCGCGCCGGAACGCATCGTCATCGACGTGGAGGCCGATCGCGCGCAGCGCCGTGATGATCAGCCAGTCCAGCGGCCACGGCAGCCACCGGTCATCCTCGTCGTCGCGGCTGAAGGACGGCCACTCGCCGCGCCGCGCCTGCGACTCCTGCTTGTACTGGGCGGCGAGCCGCGCCTGACGTTCTCCCCCGTACAGCGCCTCGGCGTCGCGCCAGTCGCGCTCCAGGGAGTCCAGCAGCGGTTCCAGGTCCGCCATCGACGGCACCACGAGCGTGTGATGGCACTGCCCGCAGCGCGTGTCCTTGCCGGGGTTCATCGGCGCGCCGCAGCCCCGGCAGGCCCAGGCCAGCGGCCGCCCGCCGCTGGGCGCCAGCAGCGGCTCCGTCGGCGAGCGCATGCGCAGCGCGTGCGCCAGCCGCGGCAGGTCGATCATCAGCAGCGGGCTCTTGCACCAGGCGCAGTGCTCGCCCTTGCCGTCGCTGGGGCCGCCGCAATTCAGGCACAGCAGCTGTCGCTTCTCGGCCATCAGCGCGCCGCGCTCGGCCGGCAGCAGCGGACGGATCAGGCCGCGCTCGGCCAGCATGCCCGCCTGGCTGTGCAGATGGCCGCCGCAGGCGACGCACTCCAGCGCCGGGAAGCGGCCGAAGCGCGACAGGTTGCTCACCTGCTTCAGCGGCACGCGGCACAGCGGGCAGGCGCGTCGTTCCTGATGCGGCGGGTCGGGTCGATGGTGGTGATGCAGCTCGCGCAGCAGCCGGATCCAGGCCAGACCGGACAACTGCACCGATTCGCGCGCGTCGAACCACACCAGGCCGCACGGGCCGCAATGGTCCACGTCCACCGTCGCCGGCGCATGGTGCCCCGGCAGGACAAGATGCCGCATCGGTGCGCGGCACTGCGGGCAATCGATGGCCGCGCCCGGCCGCGCCGGCACGGACCGCTCGCGCGCCGGGTCGGGGACGGTGTCCTGGAAGTCGACCATCGGATCGGGTCCGGAGACGCTGGAGGACGATGACATGGCCGGCGATTCTCGGCCACGCCCCGCGCGCGCCGGGAGGTCACGGCCGTTCAGGTCGACGTCAGCGTGACGGCTGACACGCATCCTATAGTCCGACTCTTGAGGGGCGGTCGACGCCGCGTCCCCGCCCTCCGACGACAAGGAACGCCCATGGTCAAGAAGCAACAGAAGACGGCCGCCCGCAAGCAAGGCCGCGCGGGGGATGCCTCACGAGCCGCCCCGCCCGCCGATCAGAACGAGAGCCCGTTCGCGCGGCAGGTGAAGGATTCGGCGCAGCAGATCTGGTCCGCTGGGTTGGCCGCGTTCGCGAAGGCGCAGGGCCAAGGCGGCACGGTCGTCGACACCCTCGCGGACCAGGCCGCGACACTGCATCCCAAGACGAAGACGAAGACGAAGCCGGCGAAAACACGCCCGGCGCAAGCGCAGTTGGACGAGGTCGCGCACCGCATCAGCGACATGGCCGGCGAGGTCGGCACCCGCGCGGGCCCGCATTGGGACAAGCTGGAATCGATCTTCGAGGACCGCGTCGCCCGCGCGCTCGCCCGCTTGGGCATGCCGACCGCGAAGGACCTGGCCCAGTTGTCGGCGCGCGTGCAGACGTTGACCGAGGAGGTCGCGGCACTGCGCCAGGCGTCCCGCCTCCCCGCCGCCGCGTCCGACGCGAAAGCCCCGGCAACTGCGGACGCCAGAAAGGCAGCCCCCGTCGTCAAGGCGGCCAAGGCGCCGGCGAAGGTCGCGAAGGCGTCCGGCACGGGCCCCAAGGCGGCCAAGCAGGCCGGCGCGAAGGAAACCGCCAGGAAAGCCTCGAAGCGCGTCGCGAAAAAACTCGCGAAGAAGCATGACAAGACGCCCGTGACCAAGACCGCCCGAACCCGCCTTCAGGTCGCATAGCGCCCACGCCCCCGGCCGCGGCGTGCGGTCGTTCACGAAGTACCGCGCGCTCCCCATCGGCCAGGGGGATGGCATCGGTCGGACGGTCTCGAACAATTCGTCACATGCGCAGAGCCACCGTGCTCTGACTCCCCGCAGACGAACCGAGACCTCCCCATGAAGCGCCTGATCGCCGCCGCCCTCTTCGCCGCCCCGCTGTTCGCGATGGCCGCGCCCGTCAACCTGCTGACCAACGGCAGCTTCGAGTCGACCGTCGTCGGCAGCGGCAGCTACACGATCGTGAACAGCACCGCCGGCTGGACTGTCGGACCGAACGGTCTGGAGATCCGCAACAACGTCGCCGGCAGCGCGTTCGACGGCGTCAACTTCGTCGAGCTGGACACCACCGCCAACAGCTGGATCAGCCAGACGCTGAACACCGTGTTCGGCGCGACCTACACGATGAGCTTCGCCTACGCCAACCGCCCGGACCAGCTCGGCGCCGCGAGCAACGGCCTGTCCTGGAGCATCGGCAGCCTGAGCGGCCTGGTGGGCAACAACACCAACACGACCTGGCAGACCTTCACCACGACTTTCACCGGCACCGGCAGCCCGATGACGCTGAAGTTCGCCGCCGCCGGCATCAGCGATTCCTACGGCACCTCGCTGGACAAGGTCAGCGTCACCGCCGTGCCGGAACCCGAAAGCCTGGCGCTGCTGCTGGCCGGCCTGGGTGCGATGGGCGTCGTGCTGCGCCGCCGCAAGGCCTGACCCCGGGCGGACCGGCGCCGACCCAGCGGGCCGGCGCCAGGATGCACGATCGATGCACCAGCTCGGCGCCGAGCTCGGCAAGCCGGATTCGCAGACGAAGTCGGAAAGACTCGTTGGGAGCGTCGTGGGTAGAGACCGCGGACGCTGAAGGAAGAAGGGCACCCCTGGCGGGGTGCCCTTTCTCCTTGCGCGGACTCGTCGAGACGCGGGTTCGTCGAGCCGCAGTCCCGTCGCACCGTGCGACCGTCGCGTCGCATGCCGGCCGCGAAGCGCCGGCACGGACGCCAGGACCTCAACCGAGGTAGCGCGATTCCAGATGGCGGCGGAAGTGCGCCGGGTTCAGCGCCTCGCCGCTGGCGCGGCGCACCAGTTCAGGCGTTTCCCAGCGGCTGCCTTGCGACCAGACCCGATCGCGCAACCAGTCGAAGACCGGCGCCAGCTCGCCGCGAGCGATGTCGGCGTCCAGCGTGGGCCGCTCGCGGCGCATCGCCGCGAACCATTGCGCCGCGTACATCGCGCCCAGCGTGTAGCAGGGGAAGTAGCCGAACAGGCCCGCGCCCCAATGCACGTCCTGCATCGGTCCATCCTTGTAGTTGCCACGCGTGTCCAGGCCCAGCAGCTCCTGCATCTTGGCGTCCCACAGCGCGGGGATGTCCTCGACCTCGATCTGGCCCTCGATCAGCGGGCGCTCGATCTCGTAGCGCAGGATCACGTGCGCGGGATAGGTCACCTCGTCCGCGTCGACCCGGATGTAGCCCGGCGCGACACGCGTCATCAGCCGGTTGAGGTTTTCCGCCGAGAAGCCGCGCTGATGGCCCAGGTGACGCTCCACCAGCGGCTGCAGCAGGCCGGCGAAACCGGGGTGCGCGGCCAGTTGCATCTCGAAGGACAGGCTCTGGCTCTCGTGCAGGCCCATCGAGCGCGCGTTGGCGATCGGCAGGCCGAGCCATTCGCGCGGCAGGTTCTGTTCGTAGCGGCCGTGGCCGGTCTCGTGGATGGTGCCGGTCAGGCTCTGCAGGAAGCTGTCGTCGCGGTAACGCGTCGTCATGCGGACGTCCTCGGGCACGCCGCCGCAGAACGGATGGGCGCTTTCGTCAAGCCGGCCGGCCTCGAAGTCGAAGCCCAGCAGCTTCATCGCGTCCAGGCCCAGCGCGCGTTGCGCCGTCGCGGGGAACGGCCCCTGCGGGTGGATCACACTGTCGTCGGCCTGACGCGCCATCACCTGCTGGATCAGGCCGGGCAACCACTGGCGCAGCTCACCGAAGACACGGTCCACCTCGGCGGCGCGCATGCCCGGCTCGTACTGGTCGAGCAGTGCGTCGTAGCGGCTCAGGCCGGTGTCCTCGGACAGCAGGCGGGCCTCCTCGCGGGCGTGGCGCACGACAGGCCGCAGGTTCTCCACATACCCGGCCCAGTCGTTGGCGCCGCGCTGGCTGCGCCAGGCGTGCTCGCAATGGGAATTGGCCAGCGACTTGGCCTCGACCAGGCTCTGTGGCAACGCGTTGGCCGCGCGCCAGACCCGGCGCATCTCCCGCAGCGACGCGCGCTGGAAGTCGTCGAGCGGCTCCTGCTCCGCGCCGTCCAGCAGTTGCCGCAGCTCCGGATCGGTGGCGAGCTGATGGATCAGCCCGCCCATCTCCGCGAGGGCTTCCGCCCGCGCCTGGGCGCCGCGCGCGGGCATGAACGCGGACTGATCCCAGGACGCGATCGATTGCAGGTGATTGAGACGGTGCAGACGCTGGTGACGCTGGCACAGGGCCTCGTAGGCCGGGGTGGTGGCGAGGATGCTCATTTGGAATCTCTCCTGACGGACGCCCGATTGTGCAAGCGCCGAACGCCCCCTCCCCCTGGTCACCCCCGAAGTGACGAGAAGCCGCCGCATCGCAACAACAACCGGCCCCACCACAACGACCACGCCAAGGGATGCTCGGGGACGCTCCGAGACGCTTGGGCGCTTGGGCGCTCAGCGGCGCTCAGGGACGTTCACGGATGTCTCGGTCGGTGCCAGCTGGGGCCGCTGAACGCCACTTGGGACTTGTGGAGAAAGGCGGGCCCCGGCTTGCGCCGACGCGCGCGGTGCCACGCCGGCCCACGGCCGCGACGGCCCGCCCGCCTCGATCAATGCAACACAGCCATGCCGATGGCGGTCATCAACACGTACCGGATGAACTTGCCCACCGCCATGTAGCCGACGCACGGCCAGAACGGCAGCCTCGACCACCCGGCCAGCGCGCACAGCGGATCGCCGACGATGGGCAGCCAACTGAGCAGACAGGTCTTGGCACCGAAACGGCGCAACCAGCCCAGCATGCGCTGGTCGCGCGGCGTGTGATGGACGGCGGCCTCGTAGGCCCGCTCCGCGCCGTAGCCCATCCACCAGGTGATCGCTCCGCCGAGGGTGTTGCCGACGGTGGCCACCAGGATCGCCGGCCAGAACAGGTCGGGCCGCGCGTTGACCAGCAGCAGCACCACCGGCTCCGACCCCAGCGGCAGCAGCGTCGCCGAAATCAACGCCACCACGAAGACCGCGCCGAGCCCGACTTGCGGGAGAGCAAGGGTCTCCAGCATCAGGTGAATCATGTGTTGCAGCCAGGCTTCCATGCGTGGGATTATCCAAAGTCCATTCAGGGGATCCGCGTCTGCACCGTCACGCCGCACAGCGGCATCGTTCCGCGGCGTTCGTGCCGACCGCGGGGGGTACAAGAACGGGCAGACGATCAAACGAGGTCGCTATGTCCTTTCGCAGCCTTGCTGCATTGTCGGCCGCGCTGATCGGTCTCGCCCTCTGGGGAGGGGGCACCGGCCCGCGCGCGCTCCTGGTCGGCGCCGCGATGGCGCAGCCCGCGCCGTCCACGCCCGCTTCGGCAAGCGCGGGGCCCGCGCCCGCGCCCATCCCGGGTTGCCCGCTGCTGGTCGCGTCCGGCAATCCGCAATACCCGCCGTACCTGTGGCGCGACCCGGCGGACGACCAGAAGCTCGTGGGCGCCAACGCCGACCTGATGCAGTGGCTGGCCGCGGAGCTCGGCATCCCGATCGAGACCCGTTATGTCGGCCCCTGGGGCCGCGTGCAGGAGGAGATGCGCGCCGGCCGCATCGACCTGATCGCCGGCGCGTTCTTCACGTTGCCGCGCACCGAATACATGGACTACTTCCACCCCGCCTTCCGCGAGACCCGCAGCGTGGTCTGGTCGCGCGCGACCGCACCGGTGCCGTACAAGCGCTGGAGCGACCTGGCCGGGCGCCAGGGCGTGACGGTCATCAACAACAGCTTCGGCGTCGAGTTCGACAACTACGCGCGCCAGTCCCTCAAGATCACGCAGGTGGCCAGCATCGAGCAAGCCATCCAGATGCTGCAACGCGGCCGCGCCGACTACCTGATCTACGAGGACACCCCGGCCGAGGCCTATGCCACCCGCAACGGCGGTCCGGCGATCCGGCCGCTGATGCCGGCGGTCGCGCACGAGGGGTTGTTCCTGACGCTGTCCCACCGCTCCCGCTGCAACACGCCGGAACTGCGCGGCCGCCTGTCCCGCGCCATCTACAAGCTGAGCCAGGAGCGCGTCATGGCCCGCTTCGTCGAGCAGGGCTTCACGCTGTGGCGCAAGCAGTCGGCGCTGTGACCCCGCGCTGGCGCTGAGGTCCCGGTCCGGCTGGCGGCCCTTCGATCTCCCCCTTGGGGAGGATCGAGGGGGGACCCGATGGGGGGATGTCGAGGGAGGGGCGGTATACTTCTGCCTCTTTTTTGTGCAACCTCAGCACCCGCTCCATGTCGACGCCACTGCCCGGCCCTCTCGCGCTGGGTCCCTACCTCTTGCCGAACCGCCTGTTCGTCGCCCCGATGGCGGGTGTCACGGACCGGCCCTTCCGCGTGCTGTGCAGGAAGCTCGGCGCGGGGTATGCGGTGAGCGAGATGGTGACGTCGCGCAAGGACCTGTGGAACAGCCTGAAGACCTCGCGCCGCGCCGACCATGAGGGCGAGTCGGCGCCGATCTCGGTGCAGATCGCCGGCACCGACGCGGCCATGATGGCGGAGGCCGCCGCCTACAACATCGACCGCGGCGCGCAGATCATCGACATCAACATGGGCTGCCCGGCCAAGAAGGTCTGCAGCAAGTGGGCCGGCTCGGCGCTGATGCAGGACGAGCCGCTGGCGCTGGCGATCGTCGAGGCGGTGGTCGCCGCGTGCGCGCCGCGCGGCGTGCCGGTGACGCTGAAGATGCGCACCGGCTGGTGCCAGGCCGAGAAAAACGCGGTGGCGCTGGCGCGCGCGGCAGAGTCGGCCGGCGTGGCGATGGTCACCGTGCACGGCCGCACCCGCGAGCAGGGCTACACCGGCCGGGCCGAGTACGACACCATTGCCGCGGTCAAGGCCGCGGTGAGCATTCCCGTTGTCGCCAACGGCGACATCGACTCCCCGCGCCGCGCGCGCGAGGTCCTGGCTCACACCGGCGCCGACGCGATCATGATCGGCCGCGCGGCGCAGGGCCGGCCGTGGATCTTCGCGGAGATCGGCCACTTCCTGGCCACCGGCGACGACCTGCCCGCGCCGCGCGTCGCCGATGCCAAGCGCTGGCTGATCGATCACCTGCACGACCACTACGGCCTGTATGGCGAGCTCACCGGCATGCGCAGCGCGCGCAAGCACATCGGCTGGGCGGTGCGGTCGCTGCCAGGCGGCGAGGACTTCCGCCGCCGCATGAACGGCCTCGAGAGCTGCGACGCGCAGGTCGAGGCGCTGACGGACTGGCTCGACGCCCTGGCGGCCGAGCACGAGCGGCTGCCCTACCTGACGGTCGAGCCCGGCGCCGCGAACGACGAACAAGACCAAGACGAAGATCAAGAAAGAAGGCTGACGGCATGACGCCCAAACCGATCGAAACCTGCGTGCGCGAGAACCTGGAAGCCTACTTCCGCGACCTCGGCGGCGAAGACCCGCATTCGATGCACGAGATGCTGATCCGGCTCGTCGAACGGCCGCTGCTGGAGGTGGTCATGCAGCACAGCGACAACAACCAGAGCAAGGCCGCCGAGTGGCTGGGCATCAACCGCAACACGCTGCGCCGCAAGCTGGTGGAGCACAAGCTGATCTGACGCGCGACCGGCCCCGGCCACCGCGCCCACCCACGCCCAGCCGCGCGGACGTCCGACCTGCCCCGCCTCCGTCGCCGCCCCTACCGAATCCCCTTTCAGAGAGCTCCCCATGGCACAACTCACCGCCCTGATCTCGGTCTCCGACAAGACCGGCATCGTCGACTTCGCCCAGGCGCTGCACGCGCTGAACGTGCGCCTGCTGTCCACCGGCGGCACCGCCAAGCTGCTGGCCGACGCCGGGCTGCCGGTGACCGAGGTGGCCCAGCACACCGGCTTCCCGGAGATGCTGGACGGCCGCGTCAAGACGCTGCACCCGAAAATCCACGGCGGCCTGCTGGCCCGGCGCGACCTGCCGGAGCACGTCAGCGCGATCCAGCGGCACGGCATCGACACGATCGACATCCTGGCGGTCAACCTCTATCCCTTCGAGGCCACCGTCGCCAGGCCCGGCTGCACGCTGGAGGACGCGATCGAGAACATCGACATCGGTGGCCCGGCGATGGTCCGCAGCGCGGCCAAGAACTGGAAGGACGTGACGGTGCTGACCGACGCGTCGCAGTACGCGCTGGTGCTGGAGGAGTTGAAGGCGCACGGCAAGACCAGCGACAAGACACGCTTCGCCGCGTCGGTGGCGGCGTTCAACCGCATCGCGCAGTACGACGCCGCGATCAGCAACTACCTGAGCGGGCGCCTGGAAGACGGCACGCTGTCGGTCTTCCCCGACCAGCTCAACAGCAGCTTCGTGAAGGTGCAGGACCTGCGCTACGGTGAGAACTCCCACCAGAGCGCCGCCCTCTACCGCGATCTGTACCCGGCACCCGGCTCGCTGGTCACCGGCAAGCAGCTGCAGGGCAAGGAGCTGAGCTACAACAACATCGCCGACGCGGACGCCGCGTGGGAGTGCGTGAAGAGCTTCGATGCGCCGGCCTGCGTGATCGTCAAGCACGCCAACCCCTGCGGCGTGGCCGTCGCCGCGACGGCCGCGGACGCCTACGCCAAGGCCTTCAAGACGGACCCGACCAGCGCCTTCGGCGGCATCATCGCGTTCAACCGCGAGGTTGACGGCGCGGCGGCGCAACTGGTGGCCAAGCAGTTCGTCGAGGTGCTGATGGCGCCGTCGTTCAGCGCCGAGGCGCTCGCGATCTTCGCCGGCAAGGTGAACGTGCGCCTGCTGCAGATCGCGCTGCCCGCCGCCGGCGGCACGACGCCGTTCGAGCAGGGCCGCAACGCGCAGGACGTCAAGCGCGTCGGCTCCGGCCTGCTGGTGCAAACAGCCGACAACCACTTCCTGACCCAGGCCGACCTGAAGGTCGTCACCGCGCTGCAGCCGACCGCGCAGCAGCTGGACGACCTGATGTTCGCGTGGACTGTCGCGCAGTACGTCAAGAGCAACGCGATCGTGTTCTGCGGCGACGGCATGACGCTGGGCGTGGGCGCGGGGCAGATGAGCCGCATCGACTCGGCGCGCATCGCGTCGATCAAGGCGGACAACGCCGGCCTGACGCTGAAGGGCTCGGCCGTGGCCAGCGACGCGTTCTTCCCGTTCCGCGACGGTCTGGACGTTCTGGCCGATGCCGGCGCCTCGTGCGTGATCCAGCCGGGTGGCTCGATGCGCGACGAGGAAGTCATCGCCGCGGCCAACGAGCGCGGCATCGCCATGGTGTTCACCGGCGTGCGGCACTTCCGCCACTGATCGCGGCAATACCTGACCCCGTCGAAGCCCGGCCAGTCCGGGCTTCGGCGTTTCTGGAACCGTCAGAGCTGGATATCGCCGGCGTCGGCGGCGCTGGCGAGCAGCGCGCACGTGAGCGTCAAACCATCGCCCAGAAGGCTGTCGAGCAATCGATCAACGCTGGGCCGACTCTTGAAAGAGACGCGCAAATGGTGAAAGGCGTCGGCGACGGACAGGGGCTGCGCCTTGAAGAGGCGGACAAGAAACTCATCGAGCGTCGTCACCAGGATGCGCTTGCGGGCCAACGCACCAGCCCGGAAATCCTTCAGATTGCGGGTGATCAGCACCACGGATGACACATCGCCGCGAAACCAGAGCACCGCCGCGGCACAGGCCGCGACGTGTAAATCCTTGGGTGACTTCACCGCCGGCGCCACATCCTTGAAGCGCGCTTGAACCTGTCGGACTGAAACGTCCGCATCCCTGATCGCGTCGCGCATGCGCGCGGTGTTTCTCTCCGCCGTCTCTCGACTGCGCTGCCGGCCGGTTTCCACCAGCGCCCGGGCAAGTTCATCGAGAATGAGCTCGCTCCAGTGAAGCCGGATGTGCCGGAGCTGGCACAAGGCAATCAACAGTGCTCGACTTGCGGCGCCGAACAGCACGTTTGCATCGGGGACGACCACCGGAACCACGGCGCCACACTCCGGTCTCAGCCGAAGATTTCTTCGTCCAGCGCGTCGTACAACGCTTGGTACGCCTGGCCCGCCCGCTGCTGCTCGCGGACATGCCAGGCCAGCACCTGGGACCGCAGAACACGGCGTTGATTGCCCACGCGCTTGAACAACGGTATTTCTCCCGCATCGACACGCGCCGCGAGGTAGGGCCGCGAGACTCCGATCAGATCGGCCGCCTGCTGGGTCGTCAGCACGATCTCGTCGCCGGCGTCCCGGGACACCTCCCGTGACATGACCGGCTGAAGCAGTTGCGCACGCAACACGGCTTCAAACTCTTGCCTGAGCATGATCGCCTTTCCTTTCGACACGGTGAGGTGACGCTTCACCGCCTCGATGAACGGCTCCACGTTGATGATCGTCACGACCTCGGGAGCGCTCAATTCGGCGTCCGTCGCGATCGTGGTTCGGAGTCTACGCATGCTCGAAATCCTCGCAATACTCGAAACAGTAGTTGTTATACCGATTAATGCGAACTCCTCCAAGCGCTGGGTGCGCCTCTCTAGTCGAGGGTCCCCGCCCTTGGCCCACCCCATGATTGCGCTTAGCCTTCGGCATCCAGAAGAATGCGAACGGAGACCCTCATGGACCCAGCCCTGCACGACCGCCTGCGCCTTGTGTTGGCGCAGCAGCGCGCCGCGTTCGACCGCGAGCGCTTGCCGACGCTCGCGCAGCGCAGGGACCGGCTGGAGCGGCTGCGCAAGATGACCTCCACCCATGCGACCGCGCTGGCCGAGGCGATGGCCCGGGACTTCGGCCACCGCTCGCATCACGAGAGCCTGCTGGCGGACCTCTTCACCGTCGAGTCCGGCGCGCGCCATGCGCTGCGTCACGTGAAGCGCTGGATGGCGGTCAAGCGCGCCCCCACCGCCCTGCACTTCCTGCCCGCCGGCAACCGGCTGATGCCGCAACCGCTGGGCGTGGTGGGGATCGTCTCGCCCTGGAACTATCCGTATTACCTGGCGATGGCACCGGCGCTGGCGGCGCTGGCGGCCGGCAACCGCGTGATGATCAAGCCGTCGGAATTGACACCCGCCACCTCCGCGCTGATGGCCAGGATCGTCGCCGAACACTTCTCACCCGACGAGATGACCGTCGTCATCGGCGATGCCGAGGTGGGCAAGGCCTTCACCGAACTGCCGTTCGATCACCTGTTCTTCACCGGATCGACCGCCGTCGGCCGGCTCGTCGCGCAGGCCGCGGCGCAACACCTGACCCCGGTGACGCTGGAGCTCGGCGGCAAGTCGCCCGCGATCGTCGACCGCAGCGCCGACCTGACGCTGACCGCCGAGCGGCTGGCCTTCGGCAAGCTGCTCAACGCGGGACAGACCTGTGTCGCGCCGGACTACGTGCTGGCGCCCCAGGAACTGGTGCGACCGCTGGCAGACGCGCTCGCCGCCGCCGTGCGCCGCCACTATCCGCGCATCGCCGACAACCCCGACTACACCGCCATCGTCAGCCCGCGTCATCACGCGCGGTTGAAGGGCCTGCTGGACGACGCCCGCGCGCGCGGCGCCACACTGCTGCCGACGCACGACGACACGCCCGCCGACCGGCGCCTCGTACCGACGCTGCTGCTCGACACGACGCCCGACATGACCGTGATGCGGGAGGAGATCTTCGGCCCCCTGCTGCCCATCCTCCCCTACGGCCATCCGTCCGAGGCCATCGCCCATGTCAACGCGGGGGACCGCCCGCTGGCGCTCTACTGGTTCGGCGATGACAAGGTCGCGCGGGACGAGGTGCTCGCGCGCACGCATGCCGGCGGCGTCACCGTCAACGACTGCATCTGGCACCTCGGCCAGGAGGACCAGCCTTTCGGCGGCGTCGGCGCCAGCGGCATGGGCGCGTACCACGGCGTGTGGGGCTTCAACACGTTCAGCAAGCTCAAGCCGGTGTTCCTGCAGTCGCGCTTCGCCGGCACCAAGCTGTTCCATCCGCCGTACGGGAAGACCTTCGACCGCCTGCTCGGGCTGCTGAAGAGGATCGCCTGAGCGCGCCGGCATGAGCGCCGACATGAGCCTCGGAACCAGGCCGGTCGCCCCGGCCGCCGACGCCGATGCGGACTACGTGATCATCGGCGCCGGCTCCTCCGGCGCGGTGCTGGCGAGCCGCCTCAGCGAGGATCCGCGTTGCCGCGTCCTGCTGCTCGACGCGGGCGGGCGCGGCGATGGCTGGGTGACGACGACGCCGTTCGCGGGCGTGCTGCAGGTCGCCACGCGGCTCAACAACTGGGGCTTCGAGACCGAACCCCAACCCGGCCTGAACGGCCGCCGCGGCTATCAACCGCGCGGCAAGGCGCTGGGCGGCTCGTCGGCGATCAACGCGATGGTCTACACGCGCGGACATCGCAGCGACTACGACGCCTGGGCCGCCGCCGGCAACCCCGGCTGGTCCTACGACGAGGTACTGCCCTACTTCGTCCGCTCGGAGCGCAACGCGCGGCTCGGCGCGCCCTGGCACGGGCGGGACGGTCCGTTGCGCGTCGGCGACTTGCGCACCGACACGCCCTTGCACGCGGCCTGGCTGGCCGCGGCGCGCGAATGCGGTCACGCGGAGCGCGACGACTTCAACGGCGAGCATCTGGAAGGGCTGGGCGTCTATCAGGTCACCCAATTCGAAGGCGAGCGCTGGAGCGTCGCGCGCGGCTATCTGCACCCGCACCTGGCCACCCGCCCCAACCTGCGCGTCGAGACCGGCATGCGCGCGTTGTCTCTCGCGATGGACGGTCGCCGCGCGGTCGGCGTCGAGGTGCTACAGGACGGACGCCGACGCACGCTGCGTGCGGCCCGCGAGGTGATCGTCAGCGCCGGCGCCTTCCAGTCGCCGCAGTTGCTGATGCTGTCCGGCATCGGCGACGGCGCCGCGCTGCAGGCGCTGGGCCTCCCCGTGCGCCACCACCTGCCCGGCGTGGGCCGCAACCTGCACGACCATCCGGACTTCGTCTTCGGCTACGAGTCGGACAGCCTGGACCTGGCGGGCTTCTCGTTGCGCGCAGGCGCCCGCCTGCTCCAGCACATCGCGCGCTACCGGCGCGAGCGTCGCGGCCAGATCACCAGCAACTTCGCCGAGTGCGGCGGCTTCCTCGCCACGCGGCCCGGCCTGCCCGCGCCCAACGTGCAATTGCACCTGGTGGTGGCGCTGGTCGAGGACCACGCGCGCAAGCTGCGCTGGGGGCACGGACTGTCCTGCCACGTGTGTTTGCTGCGCCCGCGCAGCCGGGGCGCGTTGACGCTCGCCAGCGCCGATCCGCTGGCCGCGCCGCGCATCGATCCGGCCTTCCTGCAGGATCCCGAGGACGTGCGCGAGCTGATCGAAGGCTACAAGCTGACCCGCGACCTGATGCGCGCGCCCAGCCTGAGGGCCTTCTGGCGACGCGAACTGTGGAGCGCGGGCGTCGATGACGAGGCCGCGATCGAGTCGCTGCTGCGGCGGCGCGTCGACACCGTCTACCACCCCGTCGGCACCTGCCGCATGGGGCGCGACGAGCTCGCGGTCGTCGACGCGACGCTGCGCGTGCACGGCGTCGACGGCCTGCGCGTGGTCGACGCCTCGATCATGCCGGCGGTCGTCAGCGGCAACACGAACGCGCCGGCGGTGATGATCGGGGAGAAGGCGGCGGATCTCATCCGGCGCGGCGTTTGACCGACCGCGGTCGCCGCCGGTGGCGCGGGGATAATCGCGCCCCATGGTCCTCGCCGAAATCACCGGCCTCTTCCTCGCCTGGCTGGCGCGCCTGATCACCGGTGCGCAGGGGCACTGGAAAGGCTGTCCGCCCACGTCGGAACAGCGCATCTACTTCGCCAATCATCAGAGCCACTTCGACTGGGTGCTGATCTGGGCCTCGCTGCCCGGCGAGCTGCGCTCCCGCACCCGTCCGATCGCCGCGCGCGACTACTGGACCTCCAGCAAGCTCAAGACCTGGCTCACCAGCGCCGTCTTCAACGCCGTCTACGTCAGCCGCACCCGCGCCACTCCGGACGAAGACCCGCTCGAGCCGCTGGTCGACACGCTGCAGGGCGGCGACTCGCTGGTGATCTTCCCCGAGGGCACGCGCTCCAACAAGGGCGCGCCGCAAGCCTTCAAGGCCGGCCTGTATCACCTGTCGGAGCAGTTCCCGGACGTTCAATTGATCCCCACCTGGATCGACAACGTGCAGCGCGTCATGCCCAAGGGCGAGGTCGTGCCGGTGCCCATCCTGTGCACCGTCACCTTCGGCGCGCCCATCCGCATCGAGCCCGGCGAGGACAAGCGCGCCTTCCTCGAGCGCGCCCGCGCCGCGGTGATGGCGCTGCGCCCGGGAGGGTGGAAGGCATGAGGTGGCTCAAATCCCTGAACCCCGGCGAGCAGGTCGCCTTCCTGTTCGTCGTGCTGTTCGGCGCGCTGCTGGTGGTAAGCATCGGATCGGTGCTGTGGTCGTTGCGCGAGCGGCCCGAGGACGAGCAGGAGGAGTGGCAACGCCGCTGGTCCCATTTCCGGCACGAGCTCAACATGGTCTGGGTCGGTGCCTGCCTGTTCTGGGCCGCCTGGGTCTCGGGGCCGGTCGGCGCGACGCTGCTGTTCGGCGTGTTCTCGTTCCTGGCCTTCCGGGAATTCATCACCCTGCTGCACACCCGCCGCGCCGACCACCGCGGGCTGATCCTGGCCTTCTTCGTCATCCTGCCGCTGCAGTACGTGCTGGTGGGGACGCGCCACTTCGACCTGTTCTCGGTGCTGATCCCGGTCTACGGCTTCCTGGCGATCCCGGTGGCCAGCGCGCTGGCCGACGATCCGGCGCGGTTCCTGGAGCGCAACGCCAAGATCCAGTGGGGCATCATGGTCTGTGTCTACGGCCTGTCGCACGCACCGGCGCTGCTGCTGCTGGACATCCCCAAGTACCAGGGCCGCGGCGCCTTCCTGCTGTTCTTCCTGGTGGCCGTGGTCGCCTGCGGGCAGATGGCGCAGCAGGTCGCGACCGGCAAGCTGCGCGCGCGCCCGGTGGCGCGGCGCATCAGCCGCTCGTTCTCGATGCGGGCCTGGTGGATCGGCGCGTTCACCGCCGCGCTGGTGGGCGCGTTGCTGTACTGGATCACACCGTTCAAGGCCGGGCAGGCGGCGATCGCGGCCTTCGTGGCGGCGGGCTGCGGCAGCTTCGGCAGCTTCGTCATGCAGGCGCTCAAGCGCGACGCCGGCATCCACGCCTGGGGCAACCGCAGCGCCATCACCGGCGCGGTCGGGCTGTTGGACCGGATCGCGGTGATGTGCTTCGCGGCGCCGGTGTTCTTCCATTCGGTGCGCTGGTACTTCGGCGCGTGGATCTGAGGCGAAGGACCTGACATGCGCATCCTCGGCATCGACCCCGGCCTGCAGACCACCGGCTTCGGCGTCATCGACGCGGACGGCTCGCGGCTGGCCTACGTCGCCAGCGGCACCATCAAGACCAACGCCCTGCCCACCGGGGACCTGCCCGGCCGGCTGAAGATCCTCTACGACGGGATCCGCGAGGTGGTGTCGCGCTACCAGCCGCAGTGCGCAGCGGTGGAGATCATCTTCGTGAACGTCAACCCGCAGTCGACGCTGCTGCTGGGGCAGGCGCGCGGCGCGGCGCTGACGGCGCTGGTGTCCTGCGACCTGCACGTGTCGGAGTACACCGCCGTGCAGATGAAGAAGGCCATCGCCGGCCATGGCGGCGCCGCCAAGGCGCAGATCCAGGCGATGGTGCAGCGGCTGCTGGCGCTGCCGGGCGAACCCGGCAAGGACGCCGCGGACGCGCTGGGCATCGCGATCATGCACGCCCACGCGCGCGTGTCCTTCGAGGCGATGGGCCGCAGCACGACGCTGCAACGTCGCCAGCACGCGCAGTTCAAGGGCGGACGGACGTACTGAATCGAAGACGGCGCGCCGGGCCGGGCGCCGCCCGGATCCAGCGCCGGCGCTCGACAGTCGGCAGTCAAGCTGCGGGGCTGCCGGCGTTCATGCCATCGGCGCGTTGGTGCGCAGTTCCTCGTCCTGCCGTGCGACCTTGACCGCGTTGCGCCCGCTCGACTTCGCCCGGTACAACGCGGCATCGGCGCGCGCGAGCAGCTCGTTCGTCGACTCGCCGGGCAGCCATTCGGCGACGCCGAAGCTGGCGGTGACGGGCACGTCGCGCCGGACCCCGTCCAGGCCCACCACGCGGAACGGCGTCGCCGCCACCGCCTGCCGCAGCGCATGCGCGCGCGCCGACGCGATCTTGCGCTTGCAGGCCGGCAGGACCACCAGCAGCTCCTCGCCGCCGTAGCGGCCGATGACGTCGGCCTCCCGGACCACCGCGTCGATGCGCTGCGTGACCTCGCGCAGGATCTGGTCGCCGGCCAGATGGCCGTGCGTGTCGTTGATCAACTTGAAGTTGTCGAGGTCCACGAAGATCACCGACACCGCGCGCTCCTCGGCGCCGGGACCGGTGAGCAGGTCCAGCACGTCGAGCACGCTGCGGCGGCTGGCCGCGCCGGTCAGCGCATCCTCGGACGCCAGCTTGCGCCAGGCGTTGCCGGCCTTCTGGATCGGGTCCAGTACGCGCCGGCGCAGCCCTCGCCGCAGTGCCGCGAAACCGGCCGCGAACGCCAGCAGCGAAACCCCCAGGTAGTAGGTCAGATGCTGGTTGCGCCGTCCCTGCAGCGGGCCGGTGGGGATGGAGACCACCTGCGCGCCCACCACCTCGCCGGACTGCCACCCGAAGCCGTGGACCGGCCCGTACCGGTCCAGCAGGTTGGTCGGCGCGAGCGCCGGACTGCCGTGGCAGGCCAGGCATGAGGTGGAGGACACGGTGATGGGACGCGCGAAATGCATCGCGCGGCCGTCTTCGGTCGCGGCCGAAAACTCCGACGCCCGCGTCTTGCGGAACTGGTCGATGGCCAGCACCTCCCAGCCCGTCGCCCGGTTCTTCGGATTCATCGGATTGAGCGCCACCTCGCGATAGAGCTGGCCCGGGTGGAGCGTGTGCAGGTATTGCATCGTCTGGTTGGCGGCGAAGCTCGGCACCGAGGCGGGATGAAACTCCGCGGCGTCCTTCAGCAGCGTCTCTCGGACGTGCTCCGTGGTGAACTGGCGCACCGCCTGCGCCACGTCCATCTGCCGCAGCGCCGCATCGCGCAGATCGCGCTCGTACTCGCTCTGCAGGTGCAGATAGAAGCCCACGCACATGCATGCGTACACCGTGGTCAGGCCGGAGAAAAGGACGATGTCGAGACGACGAAGGGTACGCATGGCAAATCACCGACACGGCATCGCACGGTCGGGCATGAAGGCGGCGAGGGGCGGCGCGCGACGAGCTCAGCTCGTCAGCACCTGCGGTCGTGTCTCGCCGTACAGGGTGGGATGGAAGCTCAGGCTGCCGTCGGGCGGCGAGGTCGCCCACAGCAGCAGCAGCTCCGACGACATCGGCTTGGCGAAGAAATAACCCTGCAACTCGTCGCAGCCGAGCGCCACGAGGATCTCCATCTGGCGCTGGTTCTCCACGCCCTCGGCCACCACGCGCTTGCCCAGCGCGTGGGACATGCGGATCACCGCGTCCACGATGGAATGGGCGTGCTCGCTCTCGCCCAGATCGGTCACGAAGCTGCGGTCGATCTTGAGCTCGCGCGCCGGCAGCTCGCGCAGGTAGCTCAGGTTGGAGTACCCCGTGCCGAAGTCGTCGATGGAGATGTGCATGCCCGACTTCTGCAGATTGATCAGCGCCAGCCGGTAGGCCTCGGTGCTCTCCACGGCCAGCGACTCGGTGATCTCGCAGGTCAGCAGCGACGGGTGGATGCGGTAGCGCCGCAGGATGCCGCGGATGCGCTGCGGCAGGTTGGGCTGGAGCAACTGGCGGGCCGAGAGGTTGACGGCGATGCGCATGCGCACGCCCTGGCGGCGCCACAGGTGCGCCTGCCGGCAGGCCTCCTCGATCACCCAATCGCCGATCTCGTCGATGAGGCCGAACTGCTCCGAGATCGGAATGAAGACGGACGGCGGCACGATGCCGCGCTCGGGGTGCGTCCAGCGCAGCAGCGCCTCGGCGCCGGTGATCTGCGCCGAGCCGGCGTCGATCTTGGGCTGGAACATGAGGTGCAGCTCGCGACGCGCGATGGCGCCGCGCAGATCGCGCGCCAGATCGAGGGCCTCGTCGCTGGCCGGCGCGCGTTCCCCGCGGTAGAAACCGACCGAGCCGGCGCCCTTGACCTTGGCGCCGTACATCGCCAGGTGGGCGTGCGGCATCAGCTTCTGCGTCGGCCGATATTCCGGGTAGCAGCAGATGCCCACCGAGCAGGTGACGGAGATGTCCACGCCGGTCATGCCATGCGGCTCCGCGACCGCGGCCAGGATGCGCTCCGACGTCTTCTTGACCAGGGAGCGATCCCGCGGAGTCACCGCGAAGGCGGCGAACTCGTCGCCCCCGATGTGCGTGATCGCGTCGAAGGCGCCGGGCAACGCCCGCAGGCGGGCCGTCACGCTGAGCAGGATCCGGTCCCCGACGTCGTGGCCGAACTCGCGGTTGATGCGCTTGAAGCCATCCATGCCGATGAAGAAGACCGCGATCCCGTCCTGCGACTGCGCGCAATCGAGGGCCGCCTTGTTCAAGCGCTTCTCGAAGGCCTTGCGGCTGATCAACGGGCTGCCGCTGCCGCGGCGACGCACCGCCGTCACGGCCGATCGTGTCGATCGTTTCGATCCACGCCGGCGCCTCGCCAGGAAGCTCAGCACGACGAGGACCACAAGACCGGTCGCCGCGGCGACGGCCAGGGCCGACTGGATTGCAGGGGGCATGACAGTGAACTCCGCCAGATCAATCCGTCTCGTCAGACGCCGACTGCACGAACACGCGCGGCATCCATGGAACGAGCTCCGATACGGCCATCCCCCGTCGAGGCGCGCGCCGCGGCCCGTGCCGGCTCGGCGGCCGACGCGGTCGCCCGGGCGGGACGCCCCGCCTCGGAGAGCTGGAAGAAGTCGACCAGCAGCGACAACTGCACCGCCTGCTCCTTCAGGCTGTCGGCCGCGGCCGCGGACTCCTCCACCAGCGCGGAGTTCTCCTGCGTCATGCGATCCAGCTGCGTCACGGCCTGGTTGACCTTGTCGATGCCCTGGCTCTGCTCGATGGCCCCGGTGCTGATCTCGCCGATGATGTCGGCGACGCGCCGCACGCTGTCGACGATCTGGCCCATCGTCTGGCCGGCGTCGCCGACCAGGCGGGTGCCCGATTCGACCTTCTCGGCGGAGGCGCCGATCAGGCTCTTGATCTCCTTGGCCGCGGTGGCGCTGCGCTGCGCGAGGTTGCGCACCTCGGTGGCGACGACGGCGAATCCGCGCCCTTGCTCGCCGGCCCGGGCGGCTTCCACGGCCGCGTTCAGCGCCAGGATGTTGGTCTGGAACGCGATGCTGTCGATGGTGCTGATGATGTCGAAGATCTTCTGCGAGCTGGCGTCGATCTCCTGCATGGTGCCCACCACCTGCGACACCACCTCGCCGCCGCGCACCGCCACCTGCGAGGCCGCCAGCGCCAACTGGTTGGCCTGCCGGGCGGCGTCCGCGGCGCTGCGCACCGTGCCGGTCAGCTCTTCCATCGACGCCGCCGTCTCTTGCAGGCTGCCGGCCGCCATTTCCGTGCGGCCCGACAGGTCCGCGCTGCCCGACGCGATCTGCGCGCTGGCCGTGGCCACCGATTCGCTGCTGTCGCGCATGCCGGACAAGGTCTGAACCAGGTTGTCGCGCATCGTGCCCAGTGCCCGCAGCAGGTCGCTCACTTCATCGCGGCCGTTCGTCTCGAGGCTCTGCGTCAGGTCGCCGTCGGCGATCGCCCGGGTCAGCCGCACCGCCTCGTTGAGCGGCACCACGATCCGGCGCGACACGAACCAGGCCAGCAGGACCGCGAGCACCGCCGCGAAGACGACCTCGCCGATGATGAAGAGGCGGCCTTCGGAGAAGGTCTCGCTGCTTTCCTTGGCTTCGATGTCGGCGCGGTCCTCGTTGTGCTTCACCAGCTTGGCCAGCGGCTCCCTCAGCGCCAGGAACACGGTCCGGCCATCGCCGTTGAGCAGCGCCAGCGCTTCCTCGCGGCGGTCCTGCTCGATCAGCCGCTGGAAGCGGTCGTGCATGGCCATCCAGGCCGGATGACGGGCCTTGACGGTGTCGTAGATGGATTGCTCGGTCGAGTCCCCGATCGACGCGGGGTAGGCCTTGTCCAGTTGGTCGTACTCCTTGGACACCTCCGCGATCTGCCTGCGGATCTCCGCCTCGTCGCGCTGGGTCGTGGTGGCCAGGCGGTAGTCCAGCATGCGGAGCTGGTTGGCCTTCTCGCTCATCTGGCCGGCGTCGCGGACGCTCGCCATCCGGGCGGTGACCATGAAGTTGGTCTGGTCGTTGAGACGGTCCAGCCGGTCGATGGCGAAGGCGCCGAGCACCACCATCAGGACGACGAAGACAAGGAATGCCACCGCCAACTTTCCGGAGATCTTGAGTTGATTGAAGAGATTCATGATGGGGTACTGAAATGCATTGCGGGGACTCGATGCCCGGCAATGCGAGGCATCGAAACAGCGATCCGTCATCGGCCTTCCGGATCGGCGCCGCCAGGGGCTCCGATGCCACGTTCGGCAATGAATGCATGGTTCCATCACGGACGCCGTCCCACCATCCCACCATCCCACCTTTGTCCCGAAGCACGGGGCACATGTCATGCACGGGCTCCGTCATATGTCCGGGCCCGAATGGATCGAGGAGATGGCTGGGACCGCGCCATCGGTCCTCGACGGTGCGCCGATCGCCCGCCCGCGGCGCCCGTCGGACATCAGTCGGATGGCACGACCGCAGACCAGCGGCGAAGCTGACGATCAGGATCGAGCCGCCCATCGCGGGGGCTCGCGCAACGCAGCGCAGGTGTGATTCGAATGATCGTCTTCAAGCCGGGCAGCAAGTTCCTGCTCAATCAACAGCTGGTCACCGTGGACTACGTGATCGTCAACAAGAACGACCTGTTCATTCAACTGGTCGAGGTCGAGCAGCGATGCCGCCCGCAGGATCTCAAGCCCGTCGTCGCGCCGCCGCGCAAGCAGCCAGTCAAGCCGACCTGAGGTCTCGTGGCGCCAATGCCGCGCGCGTCTGGGCGCACGGCTTGCAGCTCGCGGTGCTCGCCATGCGGCACGCAGCACATGGCACGCGCTGGGCCGCGGTCGTTTCGCGCCCCGCTCGCCGCGGCTACAGGGTGCCGAAGTTGGACGGCGCCGTATGGCGCGATGCGCTCGCCGCGATGCGCCGCAACAGGTCCAGCGGCGCGATCGGCTTGTAGCAGAGCGAGACGCCGCGCAACGACATGCCCAGCTCGGGGTTCAGCACCTCGCCGGTCAGGATGATCATGGGCACCTCGGGCCAGTGCTCGCGCATCAGGCGCATCGCGTCCAGCGCGTTCTTCTCGTCGGGCAGGCGGTAGTCGCTCAGCAGCACGTCCGGCGCCCGTTCCAGGTAGGGCAGTTCCTTGCGCATCTCCGCGATCGATCCCCAGGCCTCGTAGAGCACGCCGTGCGCCGAGAAGACGGCGCCCAGGGTCTCGCGCACCAGCACGTCGTCCTCGATCACCACCACGTACTGGCCCCGCGCCGCGTCGATGCCGCCCTGCGCGAAGTCCTGATGTGGGATCTCCTCGAACAGCGGGGCGACCACCGACGTCGGGATCGCCAGGCTGAAGGTGCTGCCCTGGCCCACGGTCGAGACGATGGAGAGCTTGTGGTCCTTCAACAGCGCCAGCATGGCCGACACGATGGACAGGCCCAGGCCGACGCCCTTCTCCGCCTCCGCATGGCGGTTGTTGATCTGGAAGAAGGGCCGGAAGATGACGCCGCTCTGCAGCACCTCGGCGGAGATGCCGATGCCGTTGTCCTGCACGGCGATCCGCGTCGTGGCGCCGTCCTCCACCAGCTGCACCTTGACGTGGCTCTGCCGCGCGCCGGACATCGATCGGTACTTGATGCCGTTGCTGATCAGGTTGGTCAGGATGCGCTGCAGGAAGTGGCGGTCGCTGCGCACGAAGACGGGTTTGCCGACGGGGCCCTCGAACTCGATGAGCGTGTGGCTGGCCTGCGCGATCGAGCGCGTCTGCTCGACCGTCTCGCGGATCGTGGAGACCAGGTCGAAGTCGGACAGCTCGGCCTCCACCAGGCCGGAATCCAGTCGCGAGAGGTCCAGAATCGCGGACAGCTGCGAGCGCATGTTGGCGGACGCGCGGGTGGCCATCTCCACCAGGCTCAGCGCGTTGGCCGTGTGCCCGGCGCGGATGGCGCCGCCGATCGGATCGAGCGCGTTGCCGATGGCCTGCAGCGGCTGGCGCAGGTCGTGGACCGCGTCGGCCAGGAAGCGGGACTTGTCCTGGTCGCGCCGCTCGGCCTCCAGGCGCAGGCGGTCCTTGAATTCGAGCAGGGACTTGGAGCGCTCCTGCTCGGTGCGCATCGCCGCCTCCAGCGATTCATTCATCTGCCGCATGCGCGCCGCCGTGGACTGGTGGCGGCGCTCCTCCAGCAGGCGGTGCGCCAGCGCGAGCGAGAACAGCAGCACCGCGATCGCCGACCCGATCTGCGGAGCCACCTCGAAGTTGATGCTGCTCTCCAGGATCCGCGTGGCGCCGACCATGTCGAGGGTATGCAGGGCCGAACCGACCAGCACGCCCGAGAAGGCCACGAGGAAGATCTTGGCGGGCACGTAGCCCTTGCGGGCCTGATGGAAGGCCAGCGCGAAACACCCGATCGTCACGACCAGTTGAACGCCCAGCGCCACCCGCACCGCGACCGGGAAGTCGAGCCGGCTGACCGCCGCCACCAAGCAGGACGCGACCAGCACGGGCCACCCGTGGAACCGGGTCCACCACGGCGGCTTGCTGCCGCTGCGCACCAGCTGGATGGTGAACGAGGTCAGGAAGCCGCCCGCCAGCAGCAGGAAGACGATGCGGCACCAGTCGTTCCAGCCGATGGCGTTGGGCCAGAGGTACTGGAAGGCCAGGCCGTTGTAGCTGAGGATGAACGCCGCCGTCATCAGGATCCAGCCGCTGTAATGCAGGTAGATGCGGTCCCGCACGACGAGCAGGATGATGAAGTTGCTCAGGAAGATGGCGCCCATCAGCCCGACGTAGATGCCGTTGACCAGCATCGAGAAGCGCTCCTCGCGCTCGAACGCCTGCGGCTGCCAGGCGCTGAGCGGAAAGCGCATCGAGCCGGCGGTATCGACCCGGGCGATGATCTCGATCACGTCGCCCGGCCTGGCGGCCACGGGCACGACGAAGTTCCTGGTCAGGTAGGGACGCTGGTCGAAGGGCTGCCTGTCCCCGAAGTGCCAGGCCTGCCACGGCTTGCCGGCGTTCAGCCGGACGTACAGGTCGACGTTGTCCAGCAGCGGGTAACTCACCTCCAGCAGCACGGGTCCCTCGGCGGGCCCCACGCGCAGCGGCTCGCTCTTGAACCAATGGGGTGCCGTCCCGAAGCCGTAGCTGGCCGACGACCAGGGCCGGCGTTTCCAGGCCGCGTCGGGCAGCGCGGCGACGTCGGTGATGCGCAGCGGCTCGCCCTGCTCGATCAGGTAGGCCACCGCCAGGCGTTGGCGCCCGGGCTCGGTTGTCTCCGCGGCGGCGGGGCCGTCGGGGGCCTGCCCCGCGGCGTGCGCCGGACGCGCCGTCCACCACCCGCAGAGCAGGATGAGCAGCAGCAGCAGCAGCAGCGGCAGCAACGATCGCGCGAGCGAGCCAACGCGCATCGCGTCACGCCGACGCGTCCCGGCCGAGGCCGTGTTCACGTGCGCCCCTCGCGGGGCGACGAGACCTTGAGCCGGCGGCGCGACACCTCGATCATCAACTCGGTGCGCCGCGCCACGCCGAAGAAGCGCAGCAGGTCCGACACATACGACTTGCGCACCGTGCCTTCGCTGATGCCCATGCGATTGGCGATCGCTTTGTTGGGCAGGCCCTGGCAAAGGTAGTACAGCACCTCGCACAGCCGCGGCGACAGGCCCAGCGCCTCGGTCGAACAGCCGTAGGGCCCGTCCGCTTCCGCCTTCGCGCTGCGCTTGATCATGGAGGCGGGCAGGTAGACCCCGTCGCCCAGCACGGTCTCGATCGCCTTCTGGAAGACGCTGCCGTCGCCGACCGCCTTGGTGATGTAGCCCGACGCGCCCTGAGAGATGCAGGACAGCACCGTGGCGCGGTCATCGTCGCCGGACAGCATGATCGCGCGGCACGGCATTTCCCGCTCGCGGATGAACTGCAGGATGTCCAGTCCGGAGTTCGGCGTACCCAGGTCGATATCGAGGAAAACGAGTTCGAAGGTCATGCCCGCCAATCGGGCGATGGCCCCCTCGTAGGTGCTTTCCTCGTGAATGCGATATTGCGGCGCGGCCTTCTCCAGCAGAGAGCGCATACCCGCCCTGACCAGGCCGTGATCCTCGACGATCAATACATCCGCCTTGCTCGCTCCATCCATCATCGTGTCCACATCGGCACACCGTGCCATTTCCTGACTGAAGATCCCTGATCGCGTGATTTCCGGCGGCGACGCGCCATGCCTCGTTCTGTCTGAAACGATAACAAGCTTGCCCAGGCATCGCCACCGGACAAATGTCCCAGCAAGCGAGGCCTTCCGCGCACAGCATGACAGGTGTCGGATGGGCGAGACGGATCGGAATCGAAAAACTCCCTGGAAACGGACTTTCAACCGCGCGCCGCGCCGGCGCGGGCCCGGCGTCCAGGCGCCGGTGTCGCGGCCGTCATGCCGCCATCACGCGGCGCCGCCACGCCCGATCGCCGCCCGCGGCGTCCGGGCGGCGGCCGGGCACGGCACGGGCCCGGTCATCCAAGGGATATCAATGAGAAGTAACGAAGAAACTCGAGTCGCGGAATTCCTGGTATTGATCAAACCCGTTTCCCTGGGGTTTCAGATCCTGGGCCTGATGTTTTTCATTCTGGCGTGGGGACTGGCCGACGCGTCTTACCGATACGAAGCCTGGCACGTATTGCTGATCATCGGGCTGGCCGCCGCGTCCATGGCGGGCAGCTGGTTCACGAGGTTTCTCTCGAACTTCTCCATCCTCACGGTCTGGATCGAGGCGGCCGGTTTCGTCATCCTGGCCCAACCCACCGTCGACCGCGTCTTCTGGGAAACTTGCCTGGGCATCATCATTTCACTCGTGATCGCCCCGGTTTACTCCCGGCTGCGCGAGTACATTCTTGTCGCCTGCGGCGTGTGGCTGATCTTCGGAGGAGGCGCCCTGCTGCAGGCCCCGCATGGCGGCGACACGTTGTGGGCCGCGATATTGATGCCGTCCGTGATCGCGCTGGGGATGCTCTTGAACACCATCTTTTCAAGAATCCACCTCGAGAGCGTGACCTTGCGCAAGGAGCTGGAGCGGCTCGCCTACAAGGATGCGTTGACCGGCATCGACAACCGGCGGCGGCTGCTGGAAGAGATCCAGCGGCTGCATGCGTGCGGCGGTCTGACGGACGCGTGCTTCCTGATGATCGACGTGGACGACTTCAAGCGCATCAACGACGAGTTCGGACATGCCCAGGGCGACCAGGTCCTGCAGGCGGTGGCGGACGCGATTCAGCGCATGGCGGAGGACGGCGCCGTGGGCCGGCTGGGCGGCGAGGAGTTCGGCGTCCTGCTGGCCTCGGGCGGCGAAGCGCGCGCGGCGCGGGTGGCGCGGCGGATCCTCGACGAGGTGCGCCGGCTGGAGGTCGGCGGCCGCCCCGTCACCGCCAGCATCGGCGCCGCCGCGGCCGGCGGGTCACGGCCGGTCTCCGAGATGCTACGCGAGGCGGACGTGGCGATGTACGACGCCAAGCGGCAGGGCAAGGACCGGCTCGTGTTCCGTCACGGCTCGTCGTGCCAGTAGTCGAGGTCGCCCTCGCCCGCCTTGCGGATCGCCTCGAAGTCGCGGCCGCCGTCCGCGCGCCGCTCGGTCTCGGCCATGAACTTGCCGGAGTCGGGATAGAGGCAGACCTCCGGCTGCTCCATGGTGCTGATGGACAGGTACTTGATGGGCGCGTCGGAGGTGTTGAGGATCTGGTGCGAGTACTCGGGGCCGGCGGGGATGAACATCACGTCGCCGGCCTTGATCGGCAGCAGCTCGCCAGCCACGCGCAGCGTGCCGTGGCCTTCGAGGACGATGAACATCTCTTCCTGCGCGAAGTGCAGGTGGTAGGGGCAGGTGCACTTGCCGGGCTCGACGATGTCGTAGGACGCGCCGAGCTTCCTCGCCGCGGTGCCCGGCGCGAGCCGCACGCCACGCGCGTCATAGTTCGGCGGCCGCTGGAAAGGCTTCAGCTCCGCCTCGTGGAAGTTGCGGATCAGCAGCGCGGCGAGGGCCTGGGCGCGGTCGTTCATGCGGGATCTCCTGGCGGATGGCGAGGGTGGGCGACGAAGGCCGCAGGCTAGCCGCCCGGCCTGCCGACAGCAAATGCGGGGAAATGACGCCGACGTGGAATAAGCTGGGCCTCCCCGGTGTTCCTGCATTACCCCAACCAAGGAGACCCGCATGACCGCATCCCTGAAGTTCATCGCCGCCGCCGCCCTGATGGCCTTGGCCGGTCTGGCCACCGCGCAGCAAGCCCCCGCCATGGTCAAGGACGGCACGCTGGTCGGCGCCAACGACATGACGCTCTACACCTTCGACAAGGACATGGCCGGCAGCGGCAAAAGCGTCTGCAACGGCCCGTGCGCCACCAACTGGCCGCCGCTGATGGCGCGCCCCGACGACAAGACCTCCGGCGACTGGACCATCATCACGCGCGACGACGGCAGCAAGCAGTGGGCCTACAAGGGCAAGCCGCTGTACTTCTGGACCAAGGACGCGAAGGCCGGCGACCGCGGCGGCGACGGCATCAACCAGGTCTGGCACGCCGCCAAGCCCTGAGCGCCGAGTCCCGCGCGTCGACGACGTCCGCCCCGCCTCCGATCCGACTGCCCGATGACCCTGGTCCTGGAAGAAGCCCTGCCGCTGATCCCGCGCCTGCGCCGCCATGCGCGGCTGCTGTGCGGCGACGCGGCCCGGGCGGACGACCTGCTGCAGGACACGCTGGAACGCGCCGCCCGCAAGGGCGCGCTGTTCCACGCCGACGGCCCCGGCCGGCCGGATGCGCTGCGCGGCTGGTTGCTGACGCTGATGCATCGGCTCTACCTCAACCAGCGCCGCGACGCGCGCGAGGCGCTGCACGATTCCCTCGACGAGGACGACACGCCGCTGCCGCTCGCGCCCGAGCCCCAGCAGCAGGTCGCCCTGCGGCTGGACCTGGAACGCGCGCTGGCCGCGCTGCCCGCCGCCTCGCGCGAGATCCTGCTGCTGATCTGCGTCGAGGAGCTCAGCTACCAGGACGCGGCCGGCGTGCTGGACGTGCCGCTGGGCACGGTGATGTCCCGACTCTCCCGCGCCCGCGACCGGCTGCGGACCCTGATGACCGACGGCGCCCCGGCACGCGCGCCGCTGCGGGTGGTGAAGTGAGCGCCGCGCCATGACCCAAGACAACGACATCGACGAGGCCACGCTGCATGCCTACGTGGACGGACAGCTCGGCGCCGAGCGCGCCGCGGCCGTGGCGGACTGGCTGCTGCGGCACCCGCGCGTGGCGCAGCAGGTGCTCGGCTGGCGCGAGCAGCGCGACGCGCTGCGGGACCTGCGCCGCGACTGGCTGGACGAGCCCGTCTCGCCGCACCTGACCGCCGCGCTGCGCCGGCCCGACCCGCGACGTCCGTTCTGGTCGCACGCCTGGGCGGCCGGGCTGCTGCTGGTGGTGGCGATCGGCGCCGGCGCGGCCGGCGGCTGGGGCGGCCACGCCTGGTGGTACGCCAGGAAGGAAGCCGCGGCCATGGCGGCGGCCGATGCCGCGGCACGCGCCGCCGGCCGCGACCCGTCGGTGCCGGAGTACGTCCGCGACGCCGCCATCGCGCACGCCGTCTATCAACCCGAGAAGCGCCATCCGGTGGAGGTCGGCGTCGACCAGGTCGATCACCTGATCCAGTGGCTGAGCAAGCGGCTGGGTCAGCCGCTGTATGTCCCCACGTTGCACGACTACGGCTGGAAGCTGGTCGGCGGCCGCCTGCTGCCGGCCGGCGACGACTCCTCCAGCGACGGCGCGCTGGCCCGCGCGCAGTTCATGTACGAGAACGACGCCGGCGAGCGCTTCACGCTCTACATCAGCACCGGCGCGGCCTCCCGCGAGGCGCCGGTGGCCTTCCGCCTGACGCGCCGCGTCGAGGCCGGGCAGACCACGCGCAGCCTGTACTGGATCGATGGCAAGCTGGCCTACGCGCTCAGCGGCGGCTTCGATGAAAAACGCCTGCGCGTGCTCGCCGATCTGGTCCATGCGCGGATCGGCATGATCGCGCGTGCCTCGACGTCGTCATCAGCGTCGCCGTCGCCGTCGGCGTCATCGCCCTGACCTTTCGACGGTCACAAGCCGGCGGGCACAATGCGCCGCCATGTCCCTCACACGCCTGATCGCCGGCCACATCCGTGGCCATTGGCGGCCCTATGCCGCCAGCGCGCTGATGCTCAGCACCATCGCCGTCCTGACGGTCTGGATCCCGCGACAGGTCGGCCACGTCGTCGATGCGCTGGTGTCCCACCGGCTCGCCGGCTGGGACCTGGTCGGCCAGCTCGGCCTGCTGGTGCTGGCCGGCCTGGCGATCTACCTGCTGCGGGTCGGCTGGCGGCTGGCGCTGTTCGCGACCGCCTATGAGCTCGGCCGCACGCTGCGCATGCGGCTCTACGCGCAGCTGACGCGGCAAGGCCCGACCTTCTTCCACGCGCAGCGCACCGGTGACCTGATGGCGCTGGCCACCAACGACGTCGACGCCATCGAGATGGCGGCCGGCGAGGCGCTGCTCGCCGCCTTCGACGGCACGCTGACGCTGATCCTGGTGCTGGGCATGATGACGCTGGGCATCGACTGGCGGCTGGGCCTGGCGGCGCTGATCCCGTTCCCGTTCATGGCCTATGCGTTCTGGCGCATCTCGAATCACGTGCACGTCGCCTGGGCGGACTCGCTCAAGCGGTTCTCCGCGCTGAACCAGCAGGTGCAGGACAGCCTGGCCGGCGTGCGGACCGTGCGAGCGCTGGGCTTGATGAAGCGCAGCCGCGAGCAGTTCGGCGAGCTGGCCCGCGATGCCGGTGGCGCCGCCTATCAGGCGCAGCGCTGGGAGGCGATGTTCGAGCCCGCCGTCGGCCTGTCGCTGAGCGCGGCGACCGTCATCGCGCTGGGCGCCGGCGCGTGGCTGGTGGGCACGAACGCCATCAGCATCGGCCAGCTCACCGCCTTCACGATGTACCTGGGCCAGTTGATCTGGCCGATGTTCGCGGCCGGCTGGGTGCTGTCGCTGCTGGAGCGCGGCCGGGCCGCGTGGTCGCGGCTGCACCCGGTGCTGGACGCGCCGGACGGTCTGGTCGACACCGGCACCCGCGACGTGCCCGCTCACGCCGACATCGCCTGGGACCACGTGGGCTTCCAGTACCCCGGCATGGCGGTGCCGGCGCTCGCGGACATCGCGTTGACGCTGGCGCCGGGCTGCACGCTGGGCATCGTCGGCGCGACGGGCTCCGGCAAGTCGACGCTGCTGCGCCTGCTGCTGCGGCAGTACGAGCCCACCTCCGGCAGCGTGCGCCTGGGCGGCGTCGCGGCGCCGGAAATCCGTCTCGACGCGCTGCGTCGCGCGCTGTCGTGGGTGCCGCAGGAACCCTTCCTCTTCTCCGCCTCGGTGGCCGACAACATCGCCCTCGCCCGCCCGGACGCGACGCGCGAGCAGATCGCGGAGATGGCCGAGCTCGCCGCCGTGCACGACGACATCGCGCGGCTGCCGCAGGGCTACGACACGATGGTGGGCGAGCGCGGCGTGACGCTGTCCGGCGGCCAGCGCCAGCGTGTCGCGATCGCGCGGGCGCTGCTGGCGGGCGCGCCGGTGCTGCTGCTGGACGACGCGCTGTCGGCCGTCGACAGCGGCACCGAGACGCAAATCCTCGACCACTGGCGCGAGCTGCGCCAGCGCCATCCGGAGCGCAGCCTGGCGGTGGTGAGCCACCGGCTCTCGGCCGTGATGGAGGCCGACGAGATCGTCGTGCTGAAGCAGGGCCGCATCATCGAGCGCGGCCGGCACGACGAGCTCATCGCCCGTGGCGGCTGGTACGCCAGCCAGTGGCGTTATCAACAACTGGAGGCCAGCCTTGACGCAGCCTGATACCGCCCCCGTCGACGACGACGTCGGCGCGACTGCTGGCGCGACGGCCAAGGGCAGGCCCACCCCGAGCGAGCAGCCCAACACCGACCATTCCCCGCGCGAGGCGCTCGCGCTGCTGGCGCAGGCCGCCGCGCCGGAACGCCGCGGCCTGATCAAGGGCCTGGGCTGGCTGGTCGTGGCCGCCGCGCTGGAAGCGATCGGCCCGATCCTGGGCAAGCACTTCATCGATGCGCACGTGCTGCCGCGCGACTTCGACCTGGGCGCGATGGGACTGCTGCTCGGCGCGATGCTGCTGGCCGGCTGGACGGCGAGCCTGCTGCGTTACTCGCAACTGCGGCGCATGGCCTCGGTCGCGCAGCGCTCGGTGCTGCGGCTGCGCGAGCAGGTCTATGCGCACGTGCTGGCGCAGCCGATGGCCTTCTTCGATCGCAGCATCACCGGCCAACTGCTGAGCCGCATCACCAACGACACGGACGCGGTCAACAACCTGTACCGGCAAGTGCTGTTCGTGATGCTGGACTCGACGATCGTCGTGCTGGGCGCGCTGGTCGCGATGGCATGGCTGGACTGGCGGCTGATGCTGATCGTGCTGGCGCTGGTGCCGGCCAGCTCCACCATCATCTGGCTCTACCAGCGCGCCAGCAGCGGCCCGGTGCAACGCGCCCGCGCGCTGCGCGCCGAGCTCAACGCGCAAATGGCCGAGAGCATGGCCGGCATGGCGATGCTGCAGTCGGCCGGCGCCGCGCAGCGTTTCGCCGCGCGCTACGAGAAGGCCAACCGTGCGCAGCTGGACGCGCGCGTGCAGGAGCTGCGCGCCAACGCCTGGCTGCTGCGGCCGGCGCTGGACCTGCTGAACGTGCTGCTGATCGTCACGGTGATCTACGGCTTCGGGCTGCGCGAGCTGTCCGGCCTGGAGATCGGCCTCCTCTACGCGTTCCTGGCCTACATCGCGCGCGTGGTGGAGCCGCTGATCCAGATCACGATGCAGTTCAGCCAGTTGCAGCAGGCGCTGGTGGCCGCGTCACGCGTGCGGGCGCTGCTGCGCGAGCCGTCGGAGCCGCGCGCCTATCGGCCGGAGCTGGTGGTGGGCGCGGGCGCGATCCACTTCCAGCACCTGCACTTCGCCTACAAGCCGGATCACCCGGTGCTGCAAGACCTGGACCTCGACATCCCGGCCGGGAGCTTCGTCGGCATCGCGGGTCACACGGGCTCGGGCAAATCGACGCTGCTGGCGCTGCTGCTGCGTTTCTATCAACCGCAGCAGGGCCGCATCCTGGTGGATGGACTGCCGCTGGATCAACTGCCGGAAGCGACCTTCCACGACGCGTTGGGGCTGGTGCCGCAGGAGCCGTATCTGATCGCCGACACCGTGCGGGAGAACATCCGCATGGGCCGCGCGATCTCGGACGAGAAGATCGAGCAGGCGGCGCGCTCGGCGCGTGCGCATGAGTTCCTGTCGGCGCTGCCGCAGGGGTATGACAGCCGGTTGGGGGATGGCGGGCTGGCGGTGTCGACGGGGCAGAAGCAACTGATCGCGCTGGCTCGCGCGCTGGCGGGGGATCCTCGCATCCTGCTGCTGGATGAGGCGACGGCCAACATCGACAGCGCGACGGAGGCGCAGGTGGGTGAGGCGCTGAAGGCGTTGCGGGGACAGGTCACGGTCCTGGCGATCGCGCATCGACTGTCGACGATCCGCGAAGCGGATCAGATCGTGGTGCTCAACCACGGCAAGCTCGCGGAACGGGGGACCCACGAGGCGCTGATGGGCATCGAAGGCGGGCTGTATCAGAGGTTGGTGCAGTTGCAGGCGTTGGAGGAGTGAGGGGTCCCTCGTCGCTCAACGCGGCCCTGGAGGCGCAGGCCGGGTCGTGGCCACCACCGCCACGAGGTCGGCCTCCGGCATCAAGTCGATCCGCGTGCCTGCCGGCACGCTGCTGCGAAGCTGGGCCAGCTTCTGGTTGAGCTGTGCCGTTCCTGTGTTCACTCCGGACATCTGCGCGACGCCGCCTTGTCGCATCGCCGCGAAGAGATCGGGGCCGCCCAGGAAGCCGATGAGGTCGTTGACGGCGATCGCGAGGTTGCCGGTGATGCTGTGCGTCTGGGGCTCGCTGACGTTCAGCCCCTGCACCGTGATGGGCCCTTGCACCACGCTGCCGGCGACCGTGTCGGGGAAGGTGATGGACGTGCGAACGACCAGGTCATAGGTCACCGCGAAATTCGGATCGAGCCCCCCGGGAAACCCGTCAGGCGTGGTCACGCGCACAAACAGCCGGTTGTGCGGCACCACGAGCCGGATCGAGACCGAGCGCGACCACAGTTCCGCCCGCGCCGCGCAGCTCTTTCCCAGCGCGTGGTTGGACTGCGAATGAATACCGAAGCCCCGCGGGAGCTTCGGGCGAATTCTCGACAACAGAGCATTGCGCAGCGTGTCGTCGAGACCGGGCTGATTCAGGAAACGGGCACAGAGCTCGGACGGTGAGAACAACGTGGGATCACGGAAGAGTTCCGCGCGGCCGCCGGTGGGCAGGTCGGCATAGGCGACCAGGCCGTTGACGACGTTGCCGGCGAATCCCCCGCCCTCGTGCGGCGCGAGGCCCGTGGGAATGACTTCGGCCCCGGTGCCGGCGCTCCAGCGAATGAAGCCGCGCTCGAAGGTAGTGCGGCGGAACGCGCCATCGGCGGTTTCGTCGGCGGTGGGATAGCCCACGCGGCCGCGCTCCCAGCCCTCGGACGCCCACTTGTCGCGGATGGCGCCATACACCGCCACGGCGCCCGTCTGCGGCGTCCAGTAGATCGACGATTCGGGCTTACCCGGCAGTTGGATGGCGCGGAAGTGGTTGTAGCGCCCGCGCTGGTCAGGTGTCGTCAATTCGTCGGTGATGGGATAGCCGTATTCGACGCGGCCCAGTTGATTCCATTTGGCCCCGATGGCGCCCCAGACCGCGAACGCGCCGACATCCGGATGCCAGTAGATGTAGCCGTTCCTGAACGTGTTGAAGCGCCCGCCATGCGGCGCGTTCGCCTCGTCGGTCAAGGCGGGGCCAAGCGGCCCGTTCTCGCGCCCGAGGGCGTTGTACTTGTCCCCGATCGCGCCGTAGACGGCAGCGGCGATCGCTCCCGTGGCGACGAACAGAGAGAACCAGAGCGTCAGACTGCGTCCCGCAAAGTGGCCATGTCGCATGGCTTGCTCCTTGAGCCGTTCCGGAGGTTGCCGGCGTCGCGGCGCATCGCCCGCCCGGGCGGCGCCGCGGCCACCGGCCATCGTCGGACGCCGGGTCCGACGGTTTCCAAGACTAGGTCAGCACGCGCGGCAAGGCATCCTCAATGAAAAGGAGGTGAGCCCGGTACGCGCGGGGCCGGCCTGATCCACCGGTCCAGAGCCGCGATCGACGTCGGCAAGGACGTTCGATCCATCAGCCAATTCATGGTTTGGCCAGCTCGCGCGCCTTCTCCCGTGACTCCCTTGCCTTGATGGGATCGCCCTTCACCCGATAGACCTCCGCCCGACCTTCCCAGGCCCTCGCGGACTCGGGGAACAGCGTCGTGCCCAGATCGAAGACACGGAGTGCCGCATCCGGCCCCAGGTTCTCCAGCACGGCATAGCCGGCGGTGTTGACGGTCCGCTCCGAGAGGGGCGTCTTGTCGATGGACGGGGCACCCGTTTCACCCAGCGCAAAGGCGATCAATTGCTCCGCCAGGACTTCCTGTGGGAACTGGTCCGGCGCCGCCGCGGCCATCGCGCTGTCCAGGAGCACACGCGACCAGACATTCCTCACGCTGCCATTCGTGAGGTAGATGACGATGAAGTTGTCGCCATCGACCTTGTCCTTGAAGAGGAAGCGCACCCGCACCTGGGTCCCGCCGTCGTGGCCCACGTGGTGATAGGCGCCGCTCTCGCCGTACTCCCAGCCCGTGGCGAACATGCCCGGCCGGTCATTGGTCAGGCGGGGTGGCTGCCAAAGCTGCTGCAGGGCCTGCTTGCCCACGAGCTCGCCGCGGGAGATCGCTTTCAGAAAGCGCGCCAGATCGTCCAGCGTCAGGAAGAGGTCCGAATGTCCGTAGCTGTAGACCGGCCAGGGGACGGTCTCCGCGTCCGTCAGCTTTCCGCCCTTGCCGGCGTAGGCCTTCAGGACACCGCTCTTCGGCAGTGTCGGGGCGCCCAGAAAGGTGTGCTTCATTCCCAGAGGTCGCAGGATCCGCTCGCTGGCGATCTGCGGATAGGGCTTGCCGTATTGCGTCTCCAGCAACAGGGTCAGCACCAGATAGTTGGTCTGCGTGTAGCGCGACGCCGAGCCCGGGGTGAAAACCAAAGGCCGTTCCGCCAATGACGCGAACGTGGCTTGGACGGTCGGGAGGAAATCGTGTTTGCTGTCGAAGTACTCCGGCAGGCCGGAGGTGTGATTCAACAGCTGGCGTACCGTGATGGGCTGCCATCGGGTGGGAAGGCCGGTGAGATACGCGCTGGCTGGTTTGTCGAGATCGATCTTTCCCTGCTCCGCCAATTGCATGACGAGCGTGCTGACGAAGAGCTTGCTGACGGAATAGACGGGGAAGATGCTGTCTTCACTCGCGCCCATGATCCCTTTGAATACGACCTGGCCGTCGTGCATGACAAGGACACCTTGGGCGGCGATGCCGTAGCGCTTTTGATTGATCGCCATCTGCTCCGTGGGCGTCACGGCGTGCGCCACTGGGGACAGGAGGAGAACCAGGATCAGCGCGAGATGGCGGGGGAATCGAATGGTCACGGGGGGCCTTATCAATGAGCAGGCAGAGGCGGTGGGGCGATGTGAGGGTCGCGGTGTTGGGTCGGATGGTACGGGGAGGACGAACCGCTGGAGTTGGGCAGGCCTTGGGGGTGGGCCTGTGATATCGCTGCTAGCGGCTTCATCCCCGCTCATGCGGGGCAACCCAGCCCTCGCTGGGTGCTGTGTAAGCGTCCAGCCAAGTCGTGTTTACGTCAAGACAGCCAGCGGTTATAGGCCCAATCTGAGATCAGGGGCGGCGCAATGTGAGCGCATGGGCCTTTCGTGCGGGTGTGTGCACCAAGACTCAGACCTTGCCGATCCGTTCAGCGATGTTCTTCGTCACCAATATCCTGTCTCTGAAGATGGCAAGGTAGTCGTCGTCGGCCTCCTTGTCGGCCCCGGCCCCAGCCAACTTGTCCGTCGCAATGCAAAGAATGCAGAAAGCTGCGTGCTCGCCGCGCAGCAAGTTCTGCAACTGCCTGACGTGGTCGTATGGAAAGGCGCCACGGCTAAACGTGAGCGACCTGATGCCATCGCCATAAAAGTCCAACTGATGGAACCACTCCGAGGACGCTTCCCAGCGCCCGAGGGATGGGACGAGCAAGTCCTCTATCGATTGCACGAGTCGAAGATCGATGTCGCCGTGCGCGGCGCCTTGAGCCTCGAACACAATTCGTGGCGTCAGCATTCCCTCGAAGCGAATGTGGAAGTCGGTGTCGTGGGCGGCAATTTCCATGGTGATGGAGAAGACTCTACAGAAGACGTGGCACGGTTGACGTTACCTGATGGATTGCCTTGTTTGCCGGTGTGGCGCTGCCGTGCGCTCAGCGCCAACGATGTGGTAACAACTCATCAATACTGCAGGCACGCTGCGTCGGCAGTCGCTTCAGGACGTCGCTTGGGTAGATATAGGGGTCATGCCCATTGAGCTTGGCCGTCTGGATCAAGCTCATGATGGCCGCGGCGTGCTGACCAGAGAGCAGCGTCCCGGCGAAGAGCCAGTTCTTGCGTCCCGTGGCCCATGGCCTGATCTGCTGTTCGTCGAGATTGTTGTCGATGGGCAAGGCGGGGTCGCCAAGGTGGCGCGTGAGCGCGGCCCAGCGGTGCAGGGGCCCTGATGCAGGCGCCGCGCGGCCAGCCATACGCCGATGCCGTCATGCACGAGCACCTTCATGCGTGTGGCGCGTCGGTTGGCGAAGAGGTAGACATGGTGCGGCTTGGCGTCGCCGAAGACCTGCACCACACGGGCCAGGGCGGTCTCGGTTCCGGCGCGCATGTCCAATGGCGTCGTTGCGAGCCACACGGCGTCGATGCGGATCAACGCAGCAGCTCGCGCATCCAGGCCGCGCACGCGTCGGCAGCGCTTGCTGGCCACGTCAGCGCGATGGTGGTCGCGCCACGGCGAACCTCGATGCAGATTGGCTCAGCGCTCAGCGTGGACGACGCTGGTGGCGCCGGCATCGGGAGCGCGATGAAGCCCACGGGCTGGTCGCTGGCAGGGACTGCGTCGTCAGGCGGTTGAGCCCTCTCATGGACCCAGCGCCGCAGCAGGTTGGCGTTGACGCCCTGAGCCATCGCCACAGCGGCCATCGAGACGCCCGGCTGCCGCAACGCTTGCACTGCTTGTGCCTTGAACTCGGCGCTGTGAATTCGCCGCCGGCGGCCTGGCGCTGCTTGGTCCATGGTGCGTACGTATCCATCAAGTCGCTAATGGATACGAGCATCCTAGGCACTGCTCAGCGGATCAACATGACTTGCCAGGACGCTTACGATTGGTCTTGGTCTATGGCGAACAAGGCTCTGCTCCATGGAACTGCCGATACGACCGGCGTCGAAGCAAGAGCCAAAAGCCGCTTCTATCGGTTTACCGGCTTCATGCCCCACGATGCCTTGCCACACGCCATCACGTTGCTGGTTGGCGTGGTCCTGTTCTGGTTGGGATGGTCAGAACACCTCCCATGCTTTGCCCTGGGCTCCCCACCGAAATAACTCGCCGCCGCTGTCCCAGCGGCTCAACAGTCCTTACCCAGTCAGCAGGACAGGGCCATCCAAGGTTGGCTCGTTGAGCATCCGCTCATGCGGAAGCAGCAGTGGGAAACAGGCGCGCCTCTAAACCAACAACACCAACCTCTCCAAAATAATCACCGCAAAGAACCCAATCCCCGCGATCACCGTCCACTTGATCAGCAGGATTCCGCGCTTGCGCCAGATGGGTTGTTTCGTGCCGATGTAGACGGCGAAGCACAGCAGACCTGCCACGAGCAAGAGAGCAAAGACGAGTCGGAAGATCAGCACGCGAATGGTCTTTCTGATGACGACGTCATCTGCTTCTCATCGATCAATGAGCTGGAATGAAAGTAGCGCACCTGCGACCGAAACAGCGCTTCTGTTTCCGCTCTGAAGATGGCAATCTCGTCGTCCGCATCACTGCCAAGCAAGCTCAACTCCAGTTCGAGCATGTCGTCCTGAGCCTTGCTCATGTCGGCATCGTCGTATCGCTCAAGTCGCATCAGCGACTGAGCACGACGATCGTAGTGAACGAGAAGAATCATCGGCAGATGGTCAGTGGCGCTGATCGAGCAAAGAGCCGCTCACCAAGCCGGCGCCAACTCCCCAAACCCCGCGGGCGCCTCGCGCTCATCCTCGAAGGTCACGATCTCATACGCCTCCGCGTCCGCCAGCAGCTCCCGCAGCAGCAGGTTGTTCAGCGCATGGCCGCCCTTGAACGACGTATACGCCGCCAGCAATGGATGCCCCACCACCTGCATGTCGCCGATCGCATCCAGGATCTTGTGCTTCACGAACTCGTCGTCGTAACGCAGTCCCTCGGCATTCAACACGCGGTAGTCGTCGACGACGATCGCGTTGTCCATGCTCCCGCCCAGCGTCAACCCGCGCGAGCGCATCAGCTCGATGTCCTTCGTCATGCCGAAGGTGCGGGCCCGCGCGATCTCGCGCTTGTATTGGCCGCTGCCCATGTCGAACACGTACTGCTGGCCCGTCGCCGACACCGCGGGGTTGTCGAACTCGATCTGGAAGCTCAGCGTGTAGCCGTGATGCGGCACCAGCTTCGCCCACATCAGACTCTTGCCTTCGCCACGGCGCACTTCCACCGGCTTCTTGACTCGCAGGAATTGCTTGGGCGCGTTCTGCAGCTCGATGCCCGCCGACTGCAGCAGGAAGACGTAGCTCGCGGCCGAGCCGTCCAGCACCGGCACCTCGTCGGCGTTGATGTCGATCAGCAGGTTGTCCAGCCCCAGGCCGGCGCAGGCCGAGAGCAGGTGCTCGATCGTCTGCACCTTGGGTTGGCCGGGATCGCCGTCGGGGCTGATCGTCGTGGCCATGCGCGTGTCGCAGACGTTGGTGGTGCGCACCGGGATGTCGACCGGCTGTGCCAGGTCGACGCGGCGGAACACGAGACCGGTGCCCGGCGCCGCCGGACGCAGCGTGATCTCCACCTTCTGGCCGCTGTGGATGCCGACCCCGACCGCGCGGGTCAGCGATTTGATGGTGCGTTGCTTGATCATGGGCGCCATTCTCCCAAAACGGCATCAACCCTGCTGGACCGTGGCCTCGCGATCCGCGCGTGTCACGGGCAGCCGCAACGTCACCACCGTGCCATGTCCAGGGCTGCTGTCCACCCGCAGTGAACCGCCCAGTTGCCGGGCCCGCCGCTGCAGGCCGCGCAGCCCGCGCCCCTGCGGAATGACGCCGACATCGAAGCCCTCGCCATCGTCCTCGACACGGATCTCGACCCTGCGGCCCAGATCCCGCGTCACCATGCGGACGCGCGTCGCGCGTGCGTGCTTGAGCGCGTTCGTCAGCGCTTCCTGCATCAGCCGCAGCACGTGCAGCGCGTCCGGCGGCTCCAGCCATTCGAGCGGGGGCAGGTCATGCACGTCCCACTCCAGCTTCAGGCCGCCGAGCTGCAGCCGCTTGCCGAGCCGGTAGCGCATCGTCGCCAGCAACGACACCAGGTCATGCCCGACCGGCTCCAGCGAATCGATCACCAGCCGCAGGTCGTCGACGCATTCGCGCAGCACGTCCACCACCTGCTCCTGCGGCATCGAGCCCTGCTCCACCGCCACCATCGCCGACAGCAGCGACGAGCCCAACCCGTCGTGCATGTCCTGCATCAGGCGTTGTCGCTCCAGCAGCAACGCCTGCTGGCGTTCGACCTCGCGCAGCTTGTCGTGCTGCGCGCGCAGCTGGACGCTCTGCTCGTCGAGCCGCCGCGCCAGCTCTTCGTTGGCGCGTTCGACACCGCGCAGCGCCGCGATGTACCGGTACTGCACCGCGTAGAGGAAGCTGGCCAGGATCACCAGCGTCGCGAACGGCATCAGGTAGACGTGCTCCGGCCACCACCAGCCGGCCAGCAGCCCCAGGTCATGGATGCCCAGCGCGATGCCCACCACCAGCGCCATCGCGATCAGGCGCAGCTCGCGCGACCCCTGGCGCCACGCGATGCTGGCGACGAAGGCGGTGCCGCCCAGGCCCACCACCGCATTGCAGATGTGCAGCAGCACCAGCGCGTCGAAGCCGCGTCCCCACAGCGGCATCGACGCCAGGCTGGACACCATCACGAACAGCGCCATGCCCCACTCGAAACGCGCGAAGCGCTGCCGCGCGAAGCGCAGCGCGAAGAGAAAGGTCAGCAGCATCACCCACGACATCGACGCATGGGTCACCCACCAGAACCACTCCAGCGCATCACGCGTGCGCGGCAGGTCCAGGTGGTAATGCAGGTTGCGCACCAGCCACGCGACGCTGGCCAGCGCGAACAGCAGGTAGGCGGGATCCTCGCGCCGCTTCAGCCACAGCACGAGCGCGAACAGGCCCAGCGTGACCAGCGTCAGCCCGGTCGCCTGCGGCACGCCGATCTGCAGGAACCAGCGACGGTCGTGGCGCGCCTCCAGGTCCTCGCGCGCGCCCAGCCACACGCTGGACACCGAGTAGTAGCCGCCCTGCATCACCGGCACCGCGATGACGACCTCGATCTCGCGCGACTGCTGCAGCTCCGTCAACGCCGAGGGCAGCACCACCCACAGCGGCCGCACCCATTGCTCACGCGCGCCGGACTGGTTGTCGAAGACGGGACGCCAGCCGTCGTCGGTCTTCACCAGCACCGCCGCCGCCAGCGCCACCAGCCGCGGCATGTAGAGCGCGACGCTGGTCGGCCAGCGGCCCTGCGGCGCGGCATATCGGACGCGGTACCAGCGCATCTGGAACCGCGTGTCGCCGCTGCCCTGCGCGGCCTCGCGCTGGCGGACCTCGGGCAACTCCACGCGTTGCCAGCGCGCCGGGTCGGACGGCGGCAGCAGCGCGATCGGCAAGGCGCCGTCGCGGCCATCCATCACGCGCAGCGCGCGCCACCAGGCCTTGAGCTGATCCTGCGACCAGTCGGCGGTGGCGATCTCGGCTTCGATGGCGCGTTGCGCGCCGCCGGCGGGACCGCCGTCGGGCAGCGGGCGCGCCGGACCAAGCGGCGAGGCCTGCGCCACCTTCACCGGTGGCACGGGCGCGGTGCCATGGGACGAGCCGGCCGACTGGGCGTGGCCCACGCCGGGCAGTCCGGCCAACAGCGCGGCGAGAAGGACGACGGTCGGCGCGACAGCCAACGCAGCGGTCCGCGCGGTCGCCCGCGCGACAGCCATCGCGTCGGCCAGCGCGCCTCTCCACGCGATCACGATCGCGGCGACGCGCTGCAGCACGGAGCTCGCCAGGGACAGCACCGCCCTCGCCCGCCGCATCCCTGCGGCCGGCGCCCACGGCACCGTCTTCCCTACCTCACCCTGGACCATGCATGCGCTCTGCTGTCTCGTTGTCTGCGGGGCCCGCGCCCAAGGGCGCAAGTGTGCCGAAGTTCACCCAACGGGACGAGCATTCAATTGCAACAACGCCCCCTGGGTTCCGGGGACCGCACGGAAAAAAGGCCACGCCCTTGCGGGCATGGCCTTGAGGCTGGTGGCGTCGAGAAAGCGGCCGGAACTCAGTCCGCCTGCTTGCGCAGGAAGGCCGGGATCTCGATCTCGTCCATGCCGTTGGAGGACAGCGCCTCGACCTTGGCGGCGGCCGTGCGGCCGTGGCGCCAGACGCTCGGCACGCTCATGCCGCCGAAGTCGGTCGAGTTCATCGTCGCGGCCGGAGCCCCGCCCTGCGCCGCCGCCGAACCCGGCATCACCACCGGCTGCGTCAGCACCGGCATGTTGTCGGTACCGGTGCGCAGTTGCGGCTGCTGCACGACGAGCTGCGGCTGCTGGCGTGCCGCGGCGCGCTGGCTCAGGCCGGTCGCGATCACGGTGACGCGCAGTTGGTCGCCCAGCGCTTCGTCGTAGGCGGTGCCGTAGATGATGTGCGCGTCATCGGCGGCATAGCGCTTGATGGCGGTCATCGCGTTGCGGCTCTCGGCCAGCTTGAAGTTGTTGCGGCTGGCCGCGATCAGCACGAGCACGCCGCGCGCACCGGACAGATCGATGCCTTCCAGCAACGGGCAGGCCACGGCCAGCTCGGCGGCCTTGGTCGCGCGGTCCGGACCGGACGCGACCGCGGTGCCCATCATGGCCTTGCCGGGCTCGCTCATCACAGTCTTGACGTCTTCGAAGTCGACGTTGACCAGGCCCGGCATGTGGATGATGTCGGAGATGCCGCCGACCGCGTTCTTCAGCACGTCATTGGCGTGCGCGAAGGCCTGGTCCTGCGTGACGTCGTCGCCCAGCACTTCCAGCAGCTTGTCGTTCAGCACGACGATCAGCGAGTCGACGTTCGCTTCCAGCTCCGCCAGGCCGTTGTCCGCGGCCTTGCCGCGGCGCGAGCCTTCGAACTCGAACGGCTTGGTCACCACGCCGACGGTCAGGATGCCCATCTCCTTGGCCACGCGGGCGATCACGGGCGCCGCGCCGGTGCCAGTGCCGCCGCCCATGCCGGCGGTGATGAACAGCATGTGCGCGCCGGTGATGGACTCGCGAATGCGGGCCTCGGCCTCCTCGGCGGCCTGTCGGCCGACCTCGGGTTTCGCACCCGCGCCCAGGCCGGTATGGCCCAGTTGCAGGAGTTGATCGGCCTTGGAGCGATTCAGGGCTTGCGCGTCGGTGTTGGCCACCACGAATTCAACGCCCTGCACACCCTGGGCAATCATGTGCTCGACCGCGTTTCCGCCGCCGCCGCCCACGCCGATCACCTTGATCTGGGTGCCTTGATCAAACTCTTCGATCATCTCGATCGCCATATCAAACCTCCTGTCCATATTGTGCAACTGCCACCAGCAAAATAGAAGTGGGAACGGCCCTTTTTTAGGGGGCAAAACCCTTGGAAATGTAAAAAGTCTTCTTGGAAATTCTTAGAAATTACCCAGGAACCAGTCCTTGGCGCGGCCGAACAAGGTCTTCACGGACCCCGCCTGCTGCGCCGCCTTGAATCCCCGCGTGCGCGACAATCGCGCTTCCTCCAACAAACCCATCACGGTGGCCGACCGGGGATTGGCCACCATGTCGAAGAGCGCGCCGCTGTAGGTCGGATTCCCGCGGCGCACCGGTTTCAGGAAAATGTCCTCGGCCAGCTCGACCATGCCCGGCATGACCGACGAACCGCCGGACAGCACGATTCCGGAGGACAGCAGTTCCTCGTAGCCGGATTCCCGGATGACCTGGTGAACCAGCGAGAAAATCTCCTCGACGCGGGGTTCGATGACCCCGGCCAGGGCCTGTTTGGACAACATCCGCGGCGCGCGGTCGCCCAAACCCGGCACCTCCACCTGATCGGCCGGATCCGCCAGCAATTGCTTGGCCACGCCGTGCTCGACCTTGATTTCCTCGGCATCCTTGGTCGGGGTGCGCAGCGCCATCGCGATATCGCTGGTAATCAGGTCGCCGGCGATCGGAATCACCGCGGTATGGCGAATCGAGCCCCCGGTAAATATTGCCACGTCGGTGGTGCCGGCGCCGATGTCGACCAGCGCCACGCCCAGGTCGCGCTCGTCCGAGGTCAGCGCCGCGGCGCTCGACGCGCTCGGGTTCAGCACCAGCTGATCGACCTCCAGGCCGCAGCGGCGCACGCACTTGACGATGTTCTCCGCCGCGCTCTGGGCGCCGGTCACGATATGGACCTTGACCTCCAGCCGGCCGCCGCTCATGCCGATCGGCTCCTTCACCTCATGGCCGTCGATGACGAATTCCTGGGGTTCCACCAGCAGCAGGCGCTGGTCGTTGGGGATATTGATGGCCTTGGCGGTTTCCACCACCCGAGCCACATCCACCGGCGTCACTTCCTTGTCCCGCACGATGACCATGCCGGTGGAGTTCTGGCCGCGGATATGGCTGCCGGTAATGCCGGTGTAAACCCTCGAAATGCGGCAGTCGGCCATCATTTCGGCTTCCTTCAGGGCCTGCTGGATGGACTGGACGGTGGCGTCGATATTCACCACGACGCCGCGCTTGAGTCCATGGCTGGGCGCCACGCCCAGGCCGGCGATGCGCAATTCCCCATTGCCCATCACCTCGGCGACCACCGCCATGATCTTGGCGGTGCCGATGTCCAACCCGACGACCAAATCCTTGTATTCCTTGGCCATGCCTGTCCTCAATTCTTCTTGGTGGCGCCCTTGGGCGCGTTTGAAACCGTCGTCACACCTGCCAGCCGCACCGCATATCCGGCCTCATGACGGAGGTCAGCGGATACCAGCGAGGTCTGATAGCGAGTCGTTATCTGGGGAATGCTGGCGATGAATTGCCCATAACGGGCCAGGACTTCCGCCTCGCTGCCCCGGCCGAGTTCCACGACGGCGCCCTTTTCCAGCGTCGCCTTCCAGGACCCGCGGCCGGACAAATCCAGCCGGGCGACCCCCTCGTCGAGTTTGCGGTGGGTCATCGGATCGAGCTGGCGCCACATCGACAACATGGCCGTGGAGGTTTTGTCCGGACCGGCCAGCGTCGGCAGGTCCTCGTCCTCGACGTCGCCCAGGTTGGCCTCGAAAACCTCGCCGAAGCTGTTGACCAGCCGGGTGTCGACGACAGCCTCGCTGCCGGCGTCGGCGTTTTCAGCCTTGGTTTCCCAGTACGCGGCGGGCTTGTGCTCTTCCAGCGTGACCACCAGGTGCAGCGGCCAGACCCGCTGGACCGTCGCATGGCGCACCCAGGGCACCGACTCGAAGGCCTCGCGCGCCTTGCGCAGATTCATCGTCAGGAAGTTGCCGGACAACCGCGGCAGCGCGTTGGCCCGCAGCGATGCGCTGCTGTTGCGGCTGACGTCGCCCTCGACGGTGATCGAGCGGATCGCGAAGGCCGGCTGCCGCGCCAGGTACATCACGCCGACCGCCAGCGTCGCCAGCACCACGCCGAACAGCAGCAAGCCGGCCACGCCGTTCATCACTCGGATGTCCGGCGGCAGCGGGCTGGCGGTGTGGGTGAAGGTGGCGCCCATGGCGGTGGTTCGGGTGGCTAGGCGGGGTCGGGGGTCAGGCCTGGCTGTCCAGCCGCGCCTGCGAGAGCAGGTACAGGCACAGCTTCGGATAGGAGATGCCGACGGCGGCGGCCGCCTTGGGCACCAGCGAATGGGACGTCATGCCCGGCGAGGTGTTGATCTCCAGCAGGAACAGCTGGCCGTCGGTCTTGCGGCGCATCACGTCGACGCGGCCCCAGCCGCGCGCGCCCAGTGAGCGGTAGGCGTCCAGCACCAGCGCCTGCACCCGCGCCTGCTCGTCGGCCGGCAACTGGCCGACCAGATACTGCGTCGTGTCGGTGAAGTACTTGTTCTGGTAGTCGTAATTGCCGCCCTCGGCCCGGATCTCGATGACCGGTAGCGCGATCGCGTCGGCGCCCTCGCCCAGCACCGGGCAGGTCAACTCGGCGCCGTCGACGAATTCCTCGCACAGCACCTCGGCGTCGTACTTGGCGGCCAGCTCGACGGCGGCCTGCATGTCCGAATAGCCCATCACCTTGCTCGCGCCGATGGACGAGCCTTCGTGCGGCGGCTTGACGAAGATCGGCAGGCCCAGTTCATCGGGCACGGTCCGGACGCGCTCGCGTTGCAGCTCGCCGCGCTTGAGGCTGACCCAGCGCGGCGTCGACAGCTTGTCGGCCAGCCAGACGCGTTTGGTGGTGATCTTGTCCATCGCGATCGCCGAGGCCATCACGCCGGAGCCGGTGTACGGGATGCCCATCAGTTCGAGCGCGCCCTGCACGGTGCCGTCCTCGCCATGGCGGCCGTGCAGCGCGATGAAGGCGCGCTGGAAGCCCTCGGCCTTCAGCTCGAGCAGGTTGCGCTCGCCCGGATCGAAGGCGTGGGCGTCCACGCCCTCCGCCTGCAGCGCGGCCAGCACGCCGCTGCCGGACATCAGCGAGACTTCGCGCTCGGCGGAGTCGCCGCCGAAGAGCACGGCCACCTTGCCCTGCGCCTTGGGGTCGATGCCGGCGATGGCCAGGTGCTGGAAAAGTGCGGATGAGGTGTTGAGGTCCGTGGTCATGTCCGGACTCCCTTCGCTTGCGTCATGAGTTCCACGGTGCGCGCGGGGACCGCGGCGATCGAGCCGGCCCCCATCACGATCACCACATCGCCGGCGCGCGCCTGGTGGGCGATCGCCTGCGGCAGTCCCTGCCAGTCACCGACGAAGCCGGCCGCGGTGCCGCGCGCCGTCACCGCCCGGGCCAGGCTTTCGCCGCTGATGCCGGGCAGCGGGGATTCGCTGGCGGCGTAGATCTCGGTCAGCGGCACGCCGTCGGCCTGCGCCAGGACGTCGGCGAATTCGTCGAAGCAGTCGCGCGTCCGCGTGTAGCGATGCGGCTGGAAGGCCAGCACCAGCCGGCGCCCGGGATAGGCGCCGCGCGCGGCCTTCAGCACGGCGGACATCTCGACCGGGTGGTGGCCGTAGTCGTCGATCAGCAGCGCGGTGCCCGCGTCGCTGCCATCGGTCGCGGCCACCGGCAATTCACCGTAGGACTGGAACCGGCGGCCCACGCCGCCGAAGTTGGCCAGCGCCTGCAGCAGCGCGTCGTCGGCGATGCCCAGTTCCATCGCGATGGCGATCACCGCCAGCGCGTTCAACACGTTGTGCTGTCCGGCCAGTCGCAACTGCACCGCCAGCGCCGGCAGCTTGCGCCCGTGCCGGTCGCGGCGCAGCGTGGTGAAGCGCATCCGGCCGCCGGCATCGGCGATCACGTCGGTGGCGCGCACCGCGTTGCCGTCGCCCAGTCCGTACAGGATCACCGGACGCGAGACCATCGGCACGATGCTGCGCACGCCGCCGTCGTCGCCGCACATCACGGCGGCGCCCCAGAACGGCATCAGGTGCAGGAAGTCGACGAAGGCCTGACGCAGACGGGCCATGTCGTGCCCGTAGGTGTCCATGTGGTCGGCGTCGATGTTGGTGACGATCGCCAGTTGCGGCAGCAGGTGCAGGAAGGAGGCGTCCGACTCGTCGGCCTCGACCACCATGTGCAGCCCGCCGCCGAGCGCCGCGTTCGCGCCGCTGTCCAGCAACTGGCCGCCGATCGCGTAGCTCGGGTCCAGCCCGGCGCGCAGCAGCACCGTCGTCAGCAGCGAGGTCGTCGTCGTCTTGCCGTGCGTGCCGGCGACGGCGATGCCCAGGCGCGGGCGCATCAGCTCGGCCAGCATCTGCGCGCGCAGCAGCACCGGGATGCCCGCGGTGTGCGCGGCCATCAGCTCCGGGTTGTCCGCCTTGATCGCGCTGGACTTGACCAGCACCTGAGCCGCGCCGACATGCTCCGCCGCGTGGCCGATCTTCACGTCGACGCCGAGCGAGCGCAGGCGGCGCGTGGTGTCGCTCTCGCCTTGGTCCGATCCGCTGACGCGGTAGCCCTGCGAGGCCAGCAGCTCGGCGATGCCGCTCATGCCGGCGCCGCCGATGCCGGTGAAGTGGATGCGCTGGATGGCGTGCCTCATGCGCGCGCTCCCTTCGCGGCCTTGCGGTCGACCAGCGCTTCGAGCTCGTCGGCCACGCGCGCCGCGGCGCGCGGACGCGCCAGCGAGCGGGCCTTGGAGGCCACGGCCAGCCAGTGCTCGCGCGGTTGCTGGAGCAGCTCGAACAGCTTCTGCGCCGACAGCTCGCCTTGCGGCAGATGCACCGCCGCGTTGTGCTGCGCCATGTACTGCGCGTTATCGCGCTGGTGCGAGGTCGTGCTGACGACCAGCGGCACCAGGATGCTGGCGGCGCCCGCGGCGCACAGCTCCGACACCGTCACCGCGCCGGCGCGGCAGATCACCACGTCGGCATCGGACAGGCGCCGGGCCATGTCGTGGATGAAGGGGACCACCTCGGCCTGCACGCCGGCATTCGCATAAGCGGCCTGCACGAGCGGGAAGTTGGCCTCGCCGGTCTGGTGCGTGACCAGCGGGCATTGGTCCTCGGGCCACAGCGCCAGCGCCTGCGGCAGCACGTCGTTGATCGCGCGCGCGCCCAGCGAGCCGCCCACCACCAGCACCTTCAGCGGACCGGTCCGGCCCTCGAAGCGCAGCTCCGGCGCGGGCAGGTCCTCGATCTCGGCGCGGACCGGATTGCCGGTCACGATGCTCTTGCGCTGCTGCGCGGCGGCCAGGCCGTCGAAGCCGAAGGCGATCTTGCCGGCCACCGGCGCCAGCGCCTTGTTGGACAGCAACAGCGCGGCGTCGGCGTTGACCAGCATCAGCGGACGGCGCATCACCCAGGCCATCAGGCCGCCGGGAAAGCAGACGTAGCCGCCCATGCCCAGCACCGCGTCGGCCTTGCGCTCGGCAAAGACGTTGGCGCTCTGCGCCAGCGCGCGGAACAGCCGCACGACGCCCAGCAGCGAATGCTTCAGGCCCTTGCCGCGCAGGCCGGCGAAGGACAGGCGATCCAACGGCAGGCCGGACGGCGGCACGAGCTTGTTCTCCATGCCGGCCTCGGTGCCGAGCCAGGACACGGTCCAGCCGCGACGCTGCATCTCGGCGGCGACGGCCAATCCGGGAATCACGTGGCCGCCCGTTCCGGCAGCCATCACGACGAGGTGGCGCGTGCTCATGTGGCTCCCTCGCCCACGGCCAGCCGCGGCCGGTCCCCCGCGGGGACGCGAGCTTGCTTGAGGCGGCCCTGCGCTGCGCTCATGCTCGGCCTCCCCGCATGAGCTGGCGGTTTTGCCTTTGTCGAACCCGCAGGGCCCCGCTTCTCGCGGCCGGCTGGCCACGTTGTGTCCAGCAACTCATGCTCGGCCTCCTCGCATGAGCTGGCGGTTTTCAATATCTATCCGCAAGCAGATCGCCAATGCCACGCAGTTGAGGACGGTCGCCGAGCCGCCGTAGCTCATCAGCGGCAGCGTCAGGCCCTTGGTCGGCAGCGCGCCGAGGTTCACGCCCATGTTGATGAAGGCCTGGCCGCCCATCCAGATGCCGATGCCCTGCGCATACAGGCCGGCGAAGACGCGGTCCAGCGCCACCGCCTGGCGGCCGATGTGGAACAGCCGGCGCGACAGCCAGAAGAACGCGAAGATGACCAGCGCGACGCCGATGAAGCCCAGCTCCTCGCCGATCACGGCGAGCAGGAAGTCGGTGTGCGCCTCGGGCAGGTAATGCAACTTCTCCAGGCTGGACCCCAGGCCCTGGCCGAACAGCTCGCCGCGGCCGAAGGCGATCAGCGAGTGCGTCAGCTGGTAGGCCTTGCCCTGCGCGTACTTCTCGTCCCACGGGTTGAGGTAGGCGAAGATCCGCTCGCGCCGGAAATCGCTGAAGGTGATCATCAGCACGAAGGCGCCGATCAGCACCGCCACGCTGAGGAAGAACATCCGGCCGTTGACGCCGCCCAGGAAGAGGATGCCCATCGCGATCGCGGCGATGACCATGAAGGCGCCCATGTCCGGCTCGGCCAGCAGCAGCACGCCGGCGAAGGCCAGCGCGCAGGCCATCGGCCAGACGGCGCGGATGAAGTTCTCCTTGACCTCCATCTTGCGGACCATGTAGTTGGCCGCGTACATCGCGATGGCCAGCTTGGCCAGCTCGGACGGCTGGAAGTTCATCACCCCCAGCGGCAGCCAGCGGCGCGCGCCGTTCACGCCCTTGCCGACGTGCGGGATCAACACCACCATCAGCAGCACCAGCGCGACCACGAAGAGCTTGGGGGCGTGGCGCTCCCAGAACGTCACCGGGATCATCACCGTGATCCAGCCGGCCAGCAGGCCGATCAGGATGAACAGAGCCTGACGCACGAAGAAATGCATCGGCGCGTACTTCGCGAATTTCGGGTTGTCCGGCAGCGCGATCGACGCCGAATAGACCATCAGCAGACCCAGCGCCAGCAGCGACAGCACGACCCAGATCAGCGTCAGGTCGAAGCCCAGCAGGCGCGTGGGCTGGCCGGCCGAGGTCGAGACCCAGTCGCGCACCGGCACGTCCACGCCGGCGCCGCCCGAGGCGCCCGCGGCCGCGCCGCGTCGCGCGAAGGCCGCGCGCGCCCGCTCGCCGAGGTTGCCGAAGATCGAGGCGGCGTTCATCCGATCAGTCCTTCGTCCTCGGCCAGCTCGCGCACGGTGGCGATGAACACCTCCGCGCGATGGGCGTAGTTGCGGAACATGTCCAGGCTGGCGCAGGCCGGGCTCAGCAGCACGCTGTCGCCGGCATGGGCCTGGGCCAGCGCCCAGTGCGTGGCGGCTTCGAGCGAGTCGTGGCGGTGCATCGGCACGCCGCTGTCCTTCAGCGCCGCTTCGATCTGCGGCGCGTCGCGCCCGATCAGCGCCACGGCGCGCGCGTGCAGCGCGATCGGCGTGGCGAGCGGCGAGAAGTCCTGGCCCTTGCCGTCGCCGCCCAGGATCATCACCAGCCTGGCCGGCGCGCGGTCGGCGCCCAGCCCGGTCACGGCCGCGACCGTGGCGCCGACGTTCGTTCCCTTGGAATCGTCGTAGAAGTCGACGCCCTTGATCGTGGTGACGAACTCGACGCGATGCGGCTCGCCGCGGTACTCGCGCAGGCCGTGCAGCATCGGCGCCAGCGGGCAGTCGATCGCCGAGGCCAGCGCCAACGCGGCCAGCGCGTTGGCGGCGTTGTGGCGGCCGCGCACGCGCAGGGCGTCGGCGGGCATCAGGCGCTGGATGGACAGCGGCTCGTCGTCGTCCTTGCGGCGCTTCAGGCCCTTGAGTTCTTCTTCCTGCTCACGGGCGCGGACCAGCCAGGCCATGCCGTTCTCGACCAGCAGGCCGAAGTCGCCCGGGCGGCGCGGCGCGTCCAGGCCGAAGCGGACCACGTCGCGCTCGACCGTCTTGGCGGGGCGTCCGCGGCCCTGCTTGACGACGAGGGGCGCGGGCACCAGCGCCTCGACCTCCGGGTCGTCGCGGTTGATCACCAGCACGCCGCGCTCGCCGAAGACGCGGCCCTTGGCGCGCGCATAGGCGGGCATGTCGCCGTGCCAGTCCAGGTGGTCCTGCGTGATGTTCAGCACCGCGCCGGCGCTGGGCTCGAAGCCCGCCACGCCGTCGAGCTGGAAGCTGGACAGCTCCAGCACCCAGACCTGCGGCAGGACGTCGAACTCGGCCGGCCGGGGCGGCGGCGGCTTGATCGGCAGCGGTTGCTCGTCGAGCAGGTCGGCGACGGTTTCGAGCGCGGTGCGGTCGTCCACGGGTGCGGGCTCGGCGGCCGGGGCCTCGACCGACTCGGCCCGTTCGACCGGCGCCGCCGCGATGGCCTGCGACGCGTCCTCGACCGGGTCCAGCAGGACTTCGACGTTCGGGACGTCGCCGTTGGCCACGTCCACGCGCGCCGTGGCGGAAGGCGCCGCGTCGATGTCGAGCGGCATCACGGACTCGATCGCGACATCGACGATGGCGTCCTCGTCGGGACGCGCCGTGGCGTCGTCCGTGGCAGCCACCGGCGCGCCGTCGTCGATGCGGACGACACCGGCGTCGACGACGGCAGCGGACTCCGGCGCGTCAGCCGGCGCATCGGCGGGGGCCTCGGCCTCCTCGTCCCTGGACCGAGGCTGCGGCTCCTTGTCCAGCGCGTCGGCCAGCGTGCCCAGCAGCGTCGGGCCGATGTTGCCGGCCATCGCGACGCGGCGGCCGGCGCGGTCGACCAGCAGCGCGGTCATGCTGGTGGTGGTCGTCTTGCCGTTGGTGCCGGTGATGGCCAGCACGCCCGGCTCGTAGCGGTACAGCGCCTTGAGCTCCGCCAGCGCCTCGGCGAACAGATCCAGCTCGCCGCGCACGCGCAGGCCGAGCTTGGCGGCGCGCGCCAGCAGCGGCGCCAGGCGCGGGTCCAGCGGCGACAGGCCGGGGCTCTTCAGCAGCAGCGTCGCGGCGTCGACCCACTCCGGCGACAGCTCGCCATGGATGAAGCGCGCGTCCGGCAGGCGCTCGCGCAGCGCGCCCAGTTGCGGCGGCTGCTCGCGGCTGTCCCACACCGTCACGCGCGCGCCCAGCCGCGCGGCCCAGGCCGCCATCGCGAGGCCGGAGTCGCCCAGGCCCAGCACGAGAGCCGGGATGTCCTGGTGGCGCTTGGGGAAGTCCATCGTCGTTCCTGCCGGGCTCAGCGCAACTTGAGGCTGGCCAGGCCGACCAGGCACAGCAGCATCGTGATGATCCAGAACCGGATGACGACCTGCGTCTCCTTCCAGCCCGACTTCTCGAAGTGGTGGTGCAGCGGCGCCATCTTGAAGATGCGCCGGCCCTCGCCGTACTTCTTCTTCGTGTACTTGAACCAGCTCACCTGCAGCATCACCGACAGCACCTCGGCGACGAAGACGCCGCCCATGATGCCGAGCACGATCTCCTGGCGCGTGATCACCGCCAGCGTGCCCAGGCCGCCGCCCAGCGCCAGCGCGCCGACGTCACCCATGAAGACCTGCGCCGGATGCGCGTTGAACCACAGGAAGGCAAGACCCGCCCCCGCCAGCGCGGCGCAGAAGATCAGCAGCTCGCCGGAGCCCGGGATATACGGGAACAGCAGGTAGCGGCTGTAGACCGACGAGCCGGTCACGTAGGCGAAGACGCCCAGCGCCGATCCCACCATCACCACCGGCATGATCGCCAGGCCGTCCAGGCCGTCGGTGAAGTTGACCGCGTTGCTGGTGCCGACGATGACCAGGTAGGACAGGCCGATGAAGCCGAACACGCCCAGCGGATAGCTGATGGACTTGAAGAACGGCAGCATCAGGTCGGCCTTGGGCGGCAGCTCGGTCGAGAAGCCGCTCGTGACCCAGCGGAAGAACAGCTGCACGACACCGAGGAAGCTGGTCTCCGACACGCTGAAGGCCAGGTAGATGGCCGCGATGATGCCGATCAGCGACTGCCAGAAGAATTTCTCGCGGCTGCGCATGCCCTCGGGGTCCTTGTTGACGACCTTGCGGTAATCGTCGACCCAGCCGATGGCGCCGAAGCCCATCGTCACCAGCATCACCACCCAGACGAAGCGGTTGGACCAGTCGAACCACAGCAGCGTCGACACACCGATGCTCAGCAGGATCAGCACGCCGCCCATGGTCGGCGTGCCGCTCTTGGCCAGATGCTGCTGCACGCCGTACTCGCGGATCGGCTGGCCGATCTTCATCTCGGTCAGGCGCCGGATCACCCACGGGCCGAAGGCCAGGCCGAGCAGCAGCGCCGTCAGCGCGGCCATCACCGCGCGGAAGGTGATGTAGCTGAAGACGCGGAGAAAACCCAGTTCAGGGAAATTGGCCTGCAACCACTGGGCCAGACTAAGCAGCATGGGGGTCTCCTGGGCCGCCGGACTGCAAGGCGGCCACGATCTGTTCCATCTTCATGAAGCGGGAACCCTTGACGAGGATGTTCCGCACTTGCGGCGCCTCGCCGAGGGCCGCGATCAATTCGGGCACGGTGTCGAAGGCGCGCGCGCCCTCGCCGTAGGCCTGCGCCGCGTCGCGCGCGGCGGCGCCGGCGGTCCACAGCGCGGCCAGGCGCTGGTCGGCGGCATGCGCGCCGACCTCGCGGTGGAAGGCCGGGCCCTGCTCGCCGACCTCGCCCATGTCGCCCAGCACCAGCCAGGACTGGCCCGGCAGCTCGGCCAGCACGTCGATGGCGGCGCGGACGCTGTCCGGGTTGGCGTTGTAGCTGTCGTCGATCAGCGTGACGCGGCGGCCCTGCCACTGCACCGTCTGCAGCGCGGAGCGTCCCTTCACCGCCTTGAACGCCTGCAGGCCCTCGCGGATCGCGGCCAGCGGCGCGCCCGCGGCCAGCGTGCAGGCCGCGGCGGCCAGCGCGTTGCGGACGTTGTGCTGGCCGGCCATCGCCAGCGTGACCGGCACGGTGCCGGCCGGGGTCAGGATCTCGATCGCCCAGTGACCCGCGCCACCCGCGCTGCCGGCCTCGACCGGCCCGTCGAGCGGCACCACCCACTGCGCGCGGCCCATCACATCGGCCTGGCCCTGCAGCGCGAAGGTCAGCGTCGCGCGGCCGGCGGCCATTTCCTGCCAGACCGGCGCGCAGGCGTCTTCAGCCGGGAACACCGCCACGCCGGCCGTGCCCAGCGCGCCGATCACGGCGCCGTTCTCGCGCGCCACCGCCTCGACGGTGTGCATGAACTCCTGGTGCTCGCGCTGCGCGTTGTTCACCAGCGCCACCGTCGGCTGCGCCATCGCGGACAGCGGGGCGATCTCGCCCGGGTGGTTCATGCCGAGCTCGACCACCGCGGCGCGATGCCACAGCGCCTCGTTCTGGCGCAGGCGCAGCAGCGTCAGCGGCACGCCGATCTCATTGTTGAAGTTGCCCTCGGTCGCCAGCATCGCCGCGTCGCCCAGCCAGGCGCGCAGGATGGACGCGATCATCTGCGTCACCGTCGTCTTGCCGTTGCTGCCGGTGACGGCGATGACGGGCAGGTGCTGCTGCTCGCGCCAGGCCTGTGACAGCAGGCCCAGCGCCGCCTTGGCATCCGGCACCAGCAGGCCGGGCAGGCCGGCCTCGGCCAGGCCGCGCTCGGCGATCGCGGCGGCGGCGCCGGCGCTCCTGGCCTGCGCGAGGAAGTCGTTGGCGTCGAAACGCTCGCCACGCAGCGCGACGAACAAGTCGCCACCACGCAGCGTGCGTGTGTCGGTGTGCACCCGCAGCAGGGGCGTGGCCGCGTCGCCGACCAGCGTCGCGGCCGGCAGCAGCGGCAGCAGCAGCGCATGCGCGCGGCCCAGCGTCATCAGCGGCGCGGCGGTCTCGGGCGCCGTCATCATCGCGGCGACGTTGGTGTTGGATGCGGCGTCGCTCACAGCCCCGCCCTTTCGATCAGCGCGGCGCGTGCCGCCTGCACATCGGAGAACGCGCGGCGCTCGCCGGCGATCTCCTGGTAGTCCTCGTGGCCCTTGCCAGCGATCAGCACGACGTCGCGCGCGCCGGCTTCGCGCACCGCGCGGGCGATGGCCTCGGCGCGGTCGGCGATCACCTCGCGCGCGGCGCCCACGGGCAGGCCGGCAGCGATGTCGGCGAGGATCTTCGCGGGATCCTCGGTGCGCGGGTTGTCGCTGGTCAGCACCACATGCGCCGCCAGCCTGGCCGCGATCGCGCCCATCAGCGGGCGCTTGCCCGGGTCGCGATCACCGCCGCAGCCGAAGACCACGCGCAGCGCGCCGCCCCGCGCCGCGGCCAGCGGCTGCAGGGCACCCAGCGCCTTCTCCAGCGCGTCCGGCGTGTGGGCGTAGTCGACCACCAGCTGCGGCAGCTCGCGGCCGTTGCCGACGCGTTGCATGCGGCCCGGCACCGGCGTCACCAGCGCGGCGACGCGGGCGATGTCCTGCAGCGGATGCCCCAGCGCGCGCAGGCCGGCGATCACGCCCAGCAGGTTGGCCACGTTGTAGTCGCCGATCAGCGCGGTCTGCACCGCGACGGCGTGCTCGCCCTCGCGCAGCGTGAACGCCAGGCCTTGCGCGTCGTGGCGCAGGTCCTGGGCGGTCAGGCGCGCGTCGGCGCGGTTCAGGCCGTAGGTCCAGACATCGAGCGCGCCATCGGCCCGGCCGCCGTTCCCGGCGGCGAGTTCGGACGCAAGCTCGGCCCCCTTCGGGTCGTCGATGTTCAGCACTGCCGCGCGCAGCCCGGTCCAGCCGAACAGCTTGCGCTTGGCGGTCCAGTAGGCCTCCATGCCGCCGTGGTAGTCGAGGTGGTCCTGCGTGAAGTTGGTCAGCAGCGCGACCTGGAGGCGGGTGCCGGCCAGGCGCTGTTCCTCGATGCCGATCGAGGACGCCTCGATCGCGCAGGCCGAGAAGCCGTCGTCGGCCATGCGCTTGAAGGCTTCCTGCAGGCGGACCGGGTCGGGCGTGGTCAGGCCGGTGGCCTCGATCGACGCGGTGGTGGACGCGCCTGGCACCGGCGGCTGGCCAACGCCCAGCGTGCCGACCACGCCGCAGCGCGCGCCCAGCAGCGTCAGCGCCTGCGCGATCCACCAGGCGCTGGAGGTCTTGCCGTTGGTGCCGGTCACGGCCAGCACGCTCAGGCGCGCGCTCGGCTCGCCGTAGAAGGCGGACGCGATCTGGCCGCAGCGCGCCTTCAGGTCCGGCAGCGACGCGATGCGGGCGTCGACGAAACCGTACTCGGCCGCACCGGCGTCCTCGACCAGGCAGGTCGCCGCGCCGGCGTCCAGCGCGCCGGCCACGAACTGGCGCGCGTCCTTCGCGTAGCCGGGCCACGCGATGAAGGCGTCGCCGGGGCCGACGGCGCGGCTGTCGGTGCGGAGCTGGCCGCTCGGCGTCCATTCCAGCAGCCAGCGGGCGGCGGCTTCGGGGGATTTGAGATGCATCAACATGATTCGTGCCCGCTCAGAAACTCTCGTCCACGGCCTGCAGCTTCTGCTGCGCGACGATCTGCGGCTTGACCTCCAGGTCGGCCGGCTCGCCCAGCAGGCGCAGCGTCTGCGCCACCACCTGGCTGAACACCGGACCGGCGACGGCGCCACCGAAGTACTGCCCGTTCTTGGGCTCGTCGACCATCACCGCCACGATGATGCGCGGCTTGGAAATCGGCGCGATGCCCACGAACCAGGAACGGTATTTGTGGCTCGCGTAGCCCTTGCCTTCCTGCTTGTGCGCGGTGCCCGACTTGCCGCCGACGCTGTAGCCCGGGACCATCGCTTGCGGCGCGGTGCCGCCGGGGCCGGCGGCCATCTGCAGCATGGCGCGGATGTCCGCGGCGACCTTGGGCGAGAACACCTTGATGCCGGTCACCGGCTGGTCGACCGGGCGGCGCGTCATGGTGATCGGGATGATGTCGCCGTCGCGCGCGAAGACCGTGTAGGCGCGCGCCAGCTGCAGCAGCGACGCGGACAGGCCGTAGCCGTAGCTCATCGTCGCCTGCTCGATCGGGCGCCAGCTCTTCCACGGACGCAGCTTGCCGGTGACGGCACCGGGAAAGTCGATCTGCGGCCGCTGGCCCAGGCCGATCGCGGTGAACATCTCGTGCATCTCGCGCGGCTGCATCATCAGCGCCATGCGGGCGGCGCCGATGTTGCTGGACTTCTGGATCACCTGCTGCACGGTCAGGTCGCCGTGCGCGTGGGCGTCGGTCGGGGACCAGCCGGAGATGACGACGCTGCGCGGGCCGGTGCTCAGCAGCGTGTCGGGGCGCACGCGGCCGGTCTCCAGCGCCAGCGCGGTGGTGAACGGCTTCATCGTCGAGCCGGGCTCGAAGACGTCGGTCAGCGCGCGGTTGCGCAGTTGCTCGCCGGACAGGTTCTGGCGGTGGCCCGGGTCGTAGCTGGGGTAGTTCGCCAGCGCCAGCACCTCGCCGGTGTGGGCGTCCAGCACGACGACGGAGCCGGCCTTGGCGTTGTTCTCCGCCACCGCGTCGCGCACGCGCTGGTAGGCGAAGAATTGCACCTTGGCGTCGATGGAGAGCTCGATGTCCTTGCCGTTGGCGGCGGGCACACGCTCGCCCATGTCCTCGACGACGCGGCCCAGCCGGTCGCGGACCACCGAGCGCGAGCCGTCGCGGCCCTGCAGGTCCTTCTGGAACGCGAGCTCGATGCCTTCCTGGCCCTGCTCCTCGATGTTGGTGAAGCCGACGATGTGCGCGGCGGATTCGCCCTCGGGATACTGGCGCTTGTACTCGCGGTCCTGGAACACGCCCTTCAGGCCCAGCGCCTTGATCTTGGCGGCGGTCTGGTCGTCGGCCTGGCGGCGCAGGAAGACGAAACGACTGGACGGGTCCAGTCGCTTGTCGAGCTCGGCGGGGCTCATGTCCAGCAGCTTGGCCAGCTGGCGTCGCTTGTCGGGGTCGGCGTCGACCTCCTTGGGGAAGGCCCAGATCGACGGCACCGCGACGCTGGCGGCCAGCACCTGGCCGCTGCGGTCGCTGATCTTGCCGCGGCTGGCCGGCAGCTCCATCTTGTGGGCGTAGCGGGCCTCGCCCTGGCGCTGGAAGAAGTCCTCGCCGATCAGCTGGATGTAGGCGGCGCGCCCGAGCAGGCCGGCGAAGGCCAGGCCCACCAGCGCGACCAGGAAACGCGAGCGCCACGGCGGCGTCTTCGAGGCCAGCAACGGGCTGCTCGAATAGCTGACGCTGCGCGCCGCGTTGCGCGTGGCGTTGCGGGAACGCTTGCCGCCGATCATCGGGCCGCCCCCTGCGCCTGCGGGCGCGACGACCGCGGCGCGCTGGCCATCAGCGCCGGCGCGTCGGGGTTGTACGTGATGGACGGCGTGATCGGGCGCATCTTGAGACGCTCGCGCGCGACCTGCTCGACGCGCAGGTTCGTCGCCTGCGCCTGGCGGTCGGCCATCAGCTTCTGGAAGTCGGCGTCGAGCCGGCGGCCCTCGGTCTGCGAGCGGTCGAGCTCGGTGAACAGCCGGCGCGCGTCATAGGCGCTGCGGACCATGTAGATGCCCGAGGCCAGCACCGCGATCATGAGGATCAGGTTGAGGCGGCCCATCAGCGACGCCCTCCGCGCGCGCCGCGGCGCTGCTTGCCTTCCGGCGCGGGCGACAGGTCCGGCAACGGCGCGTCGGTGCGCTCGGCCACGCGCAGGATCGCGGAGCGCGAGCGCGGGTTGGCGCGGATCTCGCCCACGTCGGGCTTGACTCGGCCCAGCGCGATCAGCGCCAGCGGCTTGGGCTCGGCGAACGGGGCGCGGCGGTCGACCTCGGTCTTGCTGTGCGCGGCGATGAAGGTCTTGACGATGCGGTCTTCCAGCGAGTGGAAGCTGATCACCGCCAGCCGGCCGCCCGGCTTGAGCCGCGCGAGCGCGGCGTTCAGCCCCTGCTGGAGCTCCTCAAGCTCGGCGTTGACGAATATCCGTAGAGCCTGAAATGTGCGCGTTGCAGGATCCTGGCCCGGTTCGCGGGTTTTGACCGCACCAGCCACGACTTGGGAAAGCTCGGCGGTGCTTCGTACAGCACGCCCGCTCTCCCGGCGAGCAACAAGCGCCTTTGCAATCGGGAGAGCAAACCGTTCTTCTCCATAGTCACGAATCACCTGTGCAAGTTGAGTGACCTCGGCCCGCGCGAGGAAGTCCGCGGCGCTTTCGCCCCGGGTGGTGTCCATGCGCATGTCCAGCGGGCCGTCGAACCGGAAGCTGAAGCCGCGTTCCGGGTTGTCGATCTGAGGGCTGGACACGCCGAGGTCCAGCAGGACGCCATCGACCTGCTCGACGCCGAGCGCGTCGAGCTGCGCGGCCATGTCGGCGAACGGGGCGTGGCAGATGCAGAAACGCGGGTCATCGACCCGCGTCTGTCCGGACGTCGCGGTCGCGACCGCCTCGGGGTCGCGATCGATGGCGATGAGCCGCCCGTGCTCCCCGAGCCGGGACAGCAGCAGCCGCGAGTGCCCGCCGCGACCGAAGGTGCCGTCGACGTAGATGCCATCCGGCGACGTGAAGACGCCGTCGACGGTCTCGTTCAGCAGGACGGTCGTGTGGGTGAAGTGGGGGGACTGCTCGCTCATGATCGGGCTCAGAAACTGAAGTCCTTGAGCGCGTCAGGCAGCTCGGACTGCATGACGGCGGCCTCGTGGGCGGCATAAGCCTGGGCGTCCCACAGCTCGAAGTGGCTGCCCATGCCGAGCAGCATCACGTCTTTCTGCAGGGCGGCGGCGGCGCGCAGTTCAGGCGCGACCAGCACGCGGGCGGCGGCGTCGACCTCGACGTCCTGCGCATTGCCGAGGAAGACGCGCTTCCAGCCCGCGGCGGACATCGGCAGCGCGGCGACGCGATCGCGGAACTGCTCCCAGGCGGGACGGGGGAACACCATCAGGCAACCCTCCGGGTGCTTGGTCAGCGTCAACTGGCCGGCGCACAGCGCCTGCAGGACCTCGCGATGCCGCGCAGGGACGGTCAAGCGCCCCTTGGCGTCCAACGCCAAGGCACTCGCCCCCTGAAACACGACATTCGCCACTTTGCCCCACCGAATTGCACTTTCTCCCACTTTAATGGCGAGCCGCTGCACGGTCAAGGAAAATTGGCGTTTTTCCCAATCAAATCAACTACTTAGCCAGGCTTTGAAAGCAATTGCGCAAAATAAAAGTCCTTCTAAATGAAGGACTTAAGAACTGCTGTGCAAGTGATGGATCAACAAAATGGTGCGTGGTAACCCACCAGAAACTGGGACAGGGGCGCCACGGATGGCAAGGAAGCAGCGAAACCGAATCAGCCTCGGGCATCACGCCGACGCTGCGAAGCCGGAGTTGATGGCCGCGCCGAGCGTCCCCATGCGGGCGCCGCAAGCTCTGTCGATGCCTAACGAGGCCGCCCCGCATCGATCCACTCCTGCAGGTCTTGCGAGTCACACGAAATCGCGCGCAGTTGTAGAGCTCGAGAAGATCCCAGCGTCGCCCCCAGCATCTCGGCGAACTTCGGCGCGTCCGGGTTCTTGATGAATTGGGCCACCTCGACGGGCGGGCAATTGCCAAGGCAGGCGGCCAAGTTCAGCCAGCTCCTCGGCGAGCTCGCGGGGCAGCAGGCTCGACGCATGGGGCTGGTAGTCGTCGACGAACGAGCGGCGATAGGTCACCGGCTTGCGCGCCGTGACGGTCATGAACAAGCGCTCGCGAAGGACCAGGCTTCGCGCGCTCCACCGCGGCTTCGCGACGGAACGCGCGTAGGCGGCGCGGGGGGACCGACGTCGAGCCCGGCCGGTACCGCGTGGCGCGGGCCTTGCCGGTTCACCTCCACGCGACCTTCGGCGATCAATCCCGGCAGCAACCGCTCGACCGCCGGAAGGCTGCTGCCCACGACCGTCGCGAGCTGGGAGGACGAGACGGGCTCGGCGCCGGGGATGGATAGCGCGATCAGGCCCTGTAGCAGGCCATCGGGGGTCAGGCGGTCGTTGCGGGGCATGAATCAGCTCTCATCATGAGCCGATTTATGCAATCAAGTGCCAACGTGGAGCCGATACGCCAATATCGGCCCATCAATCGAGCCGATACATCGTTTATCGGGCAGATATGGCGGGCGCCGCCGATGTCGAGGGCTGTTTCGGCTCGGACGTCGCCTCGCCTTGCCACCACTGCGGCGTCGCCCCGGGGTTCTCGATCGCCAACGGCGCGCCGATCACCGGCGTGGCCAGGTCGACATTGCGCAGCCGGGCCAGCGCCGCGATGCGCTCGAACGGGTCCTGCCAGCGGTGCATCGCCAGGTCGAAGGTGCCGTTGTGGATGGGCAGCAGGCGCTTGCCGCGCAGGTCGACATGGGCCTGCATGGTCTGCTCCGGCTGCATGTGGACGTAGGGCCAGCGCGGGTCGTAGGCGCCGGTCTCCATCAGCGTCAGGTCGAACGGGCCGAGGCGCTCGCCGATGGTCTTGAAGCCATCGAAGTAGCCCGTGTCGCCGCTGAAAAAGACGCGCAGGTCGTCGTCGACCAGCACCCACGACGCCCACAGCGTCGAGTTGCGGTCGCTCAGGCCGCGGCCCGAGAAATGCTGCGCCGGGGTGGCCGTCAGCTGCAGGCCGGCGATGGACGTGCCCTGCCACCAGTCGAACTGCCGCACCTTGGCCGCCGGCACGCCCCAGTCGATCAGGCGCTGACCCACGCCCAGCGGCGTCACGAAGTGGCGCACCTTGGGTGCGAGCGCCAGCACGGTGGCGTGATCGAGGTGGTCGTAATGGTCGTGGGACAGGATCACCGCCTCGATCTCGGGCAACTCGTCGAGGGCAATCGGGGGCGCGTGGAAACGCTTCGGGCCCATCCACTGGAACGGCGAGGCGCGCTCCGAGAACACCGGGTCCGTCAACCAGAAGCGGCCGCGCAGCTTGAGCAGCACCGTCGAGTGGCCCAGGCGGAACAGCGTCCGGTCCGGCGCGGCGAGCAACTGGGCACGCGTCAGCGTCTGCACCGCCACCGGCCGATCCGGCGCGGTGCCGGCGGGCTTGTGGAACAGGAAGTCCCACATGATGCCGGCCGTCTTCCAGAAGCCCTGCTCGGGCTCCGCGGCGGGGTTGTGGAACTTGCCGTCGGCCCATTGCGGCGATTGCTCGACGGACGACTGCGCGCCGACGGCGGAGGAAGCGGACGAGGACACCCTACGGGAAGCGGACATGGCGAGGACTCCCAGGATCAGAACAGCAACCACGCCGGACAGCGCGATCAGGATGAGCGGAAGGACAGGTCGACGGCGGATCGGTTTCATCGATGAGGCCGGAGGCTAAAACTTGCACTACACGGTGTAGTTTCGACGGAGTGTAGACATCCGGATCGAAAAAGTAAACTGCCCGGTGTAACATTGCCAACCATGACTTCCGACGTCTCCGCCAGCGCCCTGCCCGCCTCGCTCCCGCCCGACGACGATGCCGCCGCGCCCGGCGACGCCGTCGATCGCACCCGGCTGACCGACCGCAAGCGCCAGGCGATCGTCGACGGCGCGATCGCGGAGTTCCGCGAGCACGGCTTCGAGGTCGCCAACATGGACCGCATCGCAGCCCGCGCGCAGGTTTCCAAGCGCACCGTCTACAACCACTTCGACGGCAAAGACGCGCTGTTCGACGCGATCCTGGAGCGTCTCTGGGTCGCCACCGAATCGCAGGTCAAGCTGGCCTATCGCCCCGACCGGCCGCTGCGCGAGCAGTTGCTGACGCTGATCGAGCAGAAGCTGGCGATGTCGGACGATCCGCAGTTCCTGGACCTGGCGCGGGTGCTGATCGCCGAGGCCATCCATGCGCCGCAGCGCGCGCGGGACATGCTGTGCCGGCTGGGCGGGCGCGAGGAAGGCCTGACGGTCTGGATCCGCGCCGCGATCGCCGACGGCCGGCTCAAGGCGGGCGATCCGGCCTTCGCCGCGGCGCAGTTGCAGGCGCTGGTCAAGGGTTTCGCGTTCTGGCCGCAGATCACGATGGGCCAGCCGCCGCTGGACGCGGCGCAGCAGCGGCAGGTCGCCGACTCGGCGGCGGACATGTTCCTGGCTTTCCACGGCACCGAGCCGCGGTCCTGAGCCGCCCCCGCCCCGCCTTCGCGCCCGGAGCTTTCGACAAGAAAAAGCCGGGCCGCGACGCGAGGTCACCGGCCCGGCCCAAGCGGCGGCGGGCGCATGCCCGCCCCGCGGCTCAGTTGATCGGCCTGCGCGCCCCGGTCCCCCGGGGCGGCGGGGTCAGTTGGATTCCTTGATCAGCCGGCCCGACTGCGCCTGCAGCGGGCGCGCGTTCATCGGGTACAGCCGCGAGAACACGGAGATCTGCTGCGTCGACACCGGCACGGGCTGGCGGAAGACCATCCACAACACCCCCTCCGTACAGGGCGGGACCGTCAGCGAGCCCATGTAGGAGAAGTAGGCGCGGTCCTTGGGCAGCAGCTGCGTCAGGTCGATCTGCACCGGCGCCTCGTAGGTGTCGCCGCGTTCCAGCGGCAGGTAGTTCCAGACGGTCTGGATCAGCGCCTGGTCCTGCCCCCGCTCCAGCAGCACCGCGATCACCGCCAGGCGGCCGTCGGCGTCCTTGTGGACCAGGTGGGCGACCATGTCGTACTGGCGGCCGTTGATGCGTTCCTCGCTGGGCCGGTGGAAGTGGAACTGCGCCAGCTCATAACGACGGCCCATGATCTGGATCGCGTTGCCAGGCGCGACGTTGACCTGGATCGTGTGGCCGTTGTCGACGACCGAGAAATTGCTGGCGTGGTAGTCGAACTGGATCTTTTCCTGGTCGACCTTGATCGTGTCGCGCAGGTCGATCGGGCTCTGCCGGGTACCGATCGCGCATTGGCGGAACTCGGGCTGGAGCTGGCCCCAGCGGTCCGGCGCGCCCTCCCCGGCGTAGGACCAGGGAATGGCGGTCTTGGCCGCGGACGCGGCGGCGGCCGGCTTGGCGGCCTTGCGGGCGCGCAGGTCGACGGGGTTGGCCGTCTTCACGTCACGCGGCGGCGGGGTCACCTTCAGCGTGGAGGAATCGTCCTTCAGGCGGTCGGCCAGGCGGTCGCGGAGTTGCTCCGGCGAGGCTTCGGTCCTGGCGGGCGCCGGAGCGTCGGCGGCGCGCGCGGGCAAGGACAGGCCCGCGCCGAGCGCGAGCAGGGACAGGACGGCCGGCAAGGCGCGGCCAAAGGGATGGGACATGGAAAGCTCCGGGAACGGCGAACAACGACGAGGCGCCGGGGCGCCTCCCTTATTTCGGAGCGGGCACGGCCTTCTTGAGGCCCGCGCGGCGCGGCGAAGGTTCGCTAGTGCGATCGTTCCGGGTCGAGTTCTCCAGGCGGGTCGGACGGGTCAAGCGGCGGGCGGGACGTCGATCTCGCGTTTGACCCAGGTCCAGGCCACCAGCCCGATGCACATCATGGCCGCCGAGGTGATGGCCAGCGACAGCATCGAATGCATCACCAGCGGCACCAGCACGCCGGCCACCAGGCCGTTGGCGGCGCTGCCGATGCAGGCCTGCAGGGACGAGGCCATGCCGCGGCGCTCCGGCGCCTGGTCCAGCACCAGCAGCGTCACCACCGGCACCATCAACGCCCAGCCGAAGGCGAAGGCGCTGATCAGCGGGAAGGCCCAGACCGGGCTGTGCGGCAGCGTCAGGTTGCAGGCGATGTTGGCGATCGAGGTGAACCCCATGATCAGGAAGCCGCGCCGGATCTGCTTGCGCGGCGTGATCTTGCCGGCCAGGCGGCCGCTGAGCCAGGCGCCGCCCATGATCCCGCCGATGCTGAACAGGAAGAACCAGAAGAACTGCGTCGGCGCCAGGCCCAGGTGCTCGCCCAGGAACACCGGCGCCGACAGCACATACAGGAACATGCCGTTGAACGGAATGCCGCTGGCCAGCGCCAGCAGCAGGAAGCGGCGGCTGCCGACCAGGCTGCCGTAGCCGCGCATCAGCGGGCCGGCGTGGAAGGGTTGCTTGTGCTCGTGATGCAGCGTCTCGGGCAGCAGGCGCCAGGTCATGACGAACAGCGCCGCGCCGACGACGACCAGGAACCAGAAGATCGAATGCCAGTCGGCATGCACGAACAGGAAGCCGCCGATCATCGGCGCGATCGCCGGCGCGAGGCCGAAGAAGATCGTCACCTGCGACATCACCCGCTGCGCCTCCGACGGCGGGAACATGTCGCGGATGATCGCCCGCGACACCACCACGCCGGCGCCGGCCGACAGGCCCTGCACCGTGCGCCAGAACACCAGTTGGCCGATGCTGCCGGACAGCGCGCAACCCATCGACGCCAGTGAGAACACCGCCATGCCCCACAGCACCACCGGGCGCCGGCCGAAGCTGTCCGACAACGCGCCGTGGAACAGGTTCATCACCGCGAAGCCCAGCAGGTAACCCGACAGCGTCTGCTGCATCTCGATCGGCGTGGCGTCCAGCGCCTGCGCGATGCCGGCGAAGGCCGGGATGTAGGTGTCGATCGAGAACGGACCCACCGTGGCCAGCGCGGCCAGCAGGATGGCAAGGGCCCAGCGCGGCGCGCGCCACAGTTGACTGGCTTCGGGGTTCATGGGTGCGGTTCGATGCGAACGAAGGGCCGCGGCGATGCCGCGTGGGGAGGGCCGGGAGCGGCACGCGACAGCCCTGGAACGACGATTGCGTGCGCATGTCGCCCCTGCGCCGAGCGCGGACCGGAGCGGCGATCGGCAGTGTAGCGGGGGCCCCTACACTGCGAACCTTTTGCGGGCGAGGAGCAACGGCGGTGCCTGGCGTATTGAGCATTGGCGTGGTGGGACTGGGCGTGATGGGGCAGCGGATGCTGGCCCGTCTGGCCGGCCATGCGCGTCTGCGGGTGACCCGCGTGTGGGACGAGAACCCGGAAGTGCTGGCCCAGGCGCTGACCCACTATCCGCTGCTGCGCGCCGCCGCCAGCGCCGACGCGCTGATCCGCGAGCCCGGACTGCACGGCCTGTACATCGCCACCCCGCCCGGCCCCCACATCGCGCTGGCCGGAAAGGCCTTCGACGCCGGCCTGGCGGTGCTCTGCGAGAAGCCGCTGACGACCGACTTCGAGGCCGGCCGCGCCTGCATCGCCCGCATCGAGAAGGAGCGTCGCCGCGCGGCGGTGAACTACTCGCTGGCGTCGTCGATGGGGCTGGCCTCGCTGCAACTGGCGTTCGGCGCGGCATCGCGCCGGCCGCTGGGCATGCTCAAGGATGTCGCCATCGAACTGCGTTTCGCGGCCTGGCCGCGGCCGTGGCAGTCCGGCGCCGGCGCGTGGCTGTCGCAACGCGCCGAGGGCGGCTTCTCCCGCGAGGTGCTGTCGCACTTCGTCTTCGTGCTGCAGCGCGTGCTGGGGCCGGCGGTCGTCATGCGCAGCCACGTCGTTTATCCGGACGACGGCATCGGCTCGGAGATCTCGCTGGACGCGGAGCTCCACGCGGGCGGCGTGCCGGTGCGCATCAGCGCCGGGATCGGCGGCGACCGGGCCGACGACAACCGCATGCTCTGGCGTGCCGCCGAGGGCGAGATCGAATTGCGCGACTGGTTCGGCGTGACGCAGCAGCGTCAGGGCGAACGGGTGCAGAGCCTGGGCGACGCCGAGACGCTGCGCATGAACGGCATGACCGATCAGCTCCATCACTGGTCGGCGATGCTGGAGGGACACTCGCACAGCCTGCCCGGTTTCGGCGAGGCGCTCGCGGTGCAGCTCACCATCGAGGCGCTGCTGGCCGGCCAGGAGTGACAGCCGGCGCGCGGGGACGGCTGGGCTAAACTCCGCCCCCGTGAAGCAAGCCAGACCGCCGCTGGTGCGATCGTGGAAACACGGCACTGGAGGAAGGTCCGGACTGCATAGAGCGGCGTAGCAGCTAACGGCTGCCCGGCGAAAGCCGAGGATCAGAGCAACAGAGACGAGTCGGACCAGGTCTGGGACGGGTGTTCTGTTCGGACGGGGCGAAAGCCCCGAGCCGGACAGCCTCCCGAACCAGGCAAAGCCTGGTTCGGGTGAAACGGGCAATCTCTACGCGCAGCAACACCAAGTAGGCCAACGTCGATGCGGCTCGCAGAGTTGGCGGGTAGGTGGCACCGAGCCGGGCAGCGATGCCCGGCCCAGAGGAATGGCGGTCACGCGGGCGATCCGAAAGGAAGACCGGCGCACAGAATCCGGCCTATCGGCTTGCTTCACACTATTTTCGGAACGCCGCTCATGCCGTGCGACGTACGCGGGCCGCGCCGCGGCAAACCCCGCGCCCATCGGCGCCGAAACCCCTTCGGCCAACGTTCGCTTGCAAACGCTTGCAGCGTCACAGGCACATCGGTTGCTACCGTGACGGCATGCAGATCCAGGCCCTAGACCCCCACAGCCCCGCCGCGATGTCCCTGCTGGCGCAGTCGGACGCGTACATGGCGGCCCTCTATCCCAGCGAGAGCAACCACCTCGAAGACCCTCACTCGCTCGCCCAGCCGCAGGTGCGCTTCATCGGCGTGTGGCTCGCGGAGTGGTTGGCGGCGTGCGGCGCGGTGAAGGTCGTCGACGATGACGACGGCCCGTATGGCGAGATCAAGCGGGTGTTCGTTCAGCCACAGTTCAGGGGACGCGGGCTGTCCAAGGTCCTGATGGAGGAGCTGGAGGCCCACCTCCGGGCGCAGGGCATCGACCTGGTGCGCCTGGAGACGGGCGTGCACCAGCCCGAGGCGCTGAAGCTTTACGAAACGCTGGGTTACGACCGCCGCTCGCCGTTCGGGCGCTATGCCGAGGATCCGCTGTCCGTTTTCATGGAAAAGCGTCTGACGGCGGACTGATCGGGCCCTCCCCCGAAGCCGGCCGGAGGTCGGCGGCGCGCCACGCCTGCGATGCCTACGCGCATCGCGCCGATGCGCCTGTCCCCTGCTCAGGTTCCCTTGTCCGGGGGAGTCTCATGCGGGTCGAGCGGCCTTACCGTCACGACGTCGCACCATCGAGACGTGCTTCCGCGCGGGCGCTTGCCCGGCGCGCCCCGGAGTCTGCCCGATGTCCCGCTCGTCCCTTCACACCCCCAGGCTCGCCTCGATCGAGGCCGCCCGCGCGTTCGCCGCGCTGGCGGTGGTGCTGATGCACACGACGCACCTGATGCGGGTGCCGCAGTTCTCGGGCGAGGTGGCGCTCGGTGGGATCTTCGACTTCGGTTATGTCGGCGTCGATTTCTTCTTCGTGCTGAGCGGTTTCATCATCACCTACGTCCACCACGCGGACCTGGGCGGTGGCGCCTCGCGTTGCCCTGGCTACCTGTGGAAACGCTTCGTGCGCGTCTTCCCGATCTACTGGACGGTGCTGGCGATGAGCGCGGGCCCGTCGATGCTGGCGCGGCTGTTGAGCGGCCGGCACCCGGTGTCGGAACTGGGCGCCGACGACATCCCCGGCACGCTGCTGCTCTGGATCGGCGGCAACGCGCCGGAGTACGTCGGCGTCGCGTGGTCGCTGCAGTACGAGGTGCTGTTCTACCTGAGCTTCTGCGTGCTGCTGCTGCATCTGCGCGCCGGACTGGCGCTCTACGGCCTGTGGGCGGCGCTGGTGGTGGCCCAGGCCTTCGGCGCGCTGCCGGGCGTGCTGCCGCTGCGCCTGGGCGATCCGCATTGCCTGCAATTCCTGTTGGGGGTCGCGACCGGATTGCTGGCGCGGCGCGTGGCGCTGCCGGCGATGCGCTGGCAATGGCCGGTGGTGATCGGTGCGCTGGTCGCGGCCGTGGCGTATGAACGGCTGGGGCCGCAGGCCGCTCACGGGTTCGGCGGACGCGTCGCGCTGGGACTGGCTTCGGCGGCGGTGCTGGGCACCCTGGTCGCGATGGAACAACGCCGACCGGTGCGGGTGCCGGCGCCGCTGGTGCAGTTGGGGGCGGTGTCCTATTCGCTGTACCTGGGACACTGCCTCTTGATCAACATCACGTTGACGCTGCTGGTCAAGGCCGGGGTGTATCACGCGCTGCCACAGGTGGCGGTGTTCGTGATCGCGGTGGTCGCAGCCGTGGGGGGCTGCTGGTTGATCGGGCGGTGGATCGAGCTGCCCATGGTCGCCAGGTTGCGTCGGCGGCGGACGCCGCGGGCGGTGGCCGTGCCCAACGCCGCGGCTTGAGCAGGCCTGCCCCCTCCTTCGACTTCGCGGCGCCAGGCGCGGGCTCCCTCATCCTCGCGGCGCCGGCGCGAACTCCCTGGACCTCGCGACGCCAGGCGCGGGCTCTCCACGGGGCGAGGGGGCTCCCTCCTGGACCCCCTCGCCCCATTCCGGCCCCAGCCACAGTCATGGACTGCGTGCATGCGATCAACCTGGCCGAATCAGGCAGCGAGGCCTGCCGATACGCATCGGACCTGGACCCGTCGAAGGTCGAAGGTCCGAGGGCTTGGGGCTTGGGGCTTGGGGCTTGGGGCTGGGACGGGAACTACTCGTCGTTGTCGCCGCTGCCGCCGGACTGCTCGTTGCGTTTCTCGGCCTGCTTCAGCAGCGGAGCTTCGAGCGACTGCATGCCGTCGATGAAGCTGTCGACCGGCTTGGGCGTGGCGATGCGCAGCACGGGCGGCGCCAGGGTGGCCATGTAGTTGGGGCCTAGCCAGTACTGCTGCTCGGTGCGCCGGCCAACGGTCAGCACGACGCCGACGATCGCCATCGCGCCGATGCCCACCGCCAGTCGCCGCGAGGCGCGCGGCCAGACCACCGTGGCATGCCACCACAGCAGCAGCGCGGCGCCGATGGGCATCGTCAATGCTTCCACCGACAGCAGTCGCGGCAGGTTGAAGGCATAGGCCATCAGCGGCAGCGCCAGGCCGATCAGTTGCATCGCCACCGTCGCGACCAGCGCGCGCCACAGGTGCGCGCCGAAGGCGAACCAGTGCCGGAACACCTGCGTGACCAGCGCCCACAACGCGGCCCAGATCAGCGCCACGCCGATGGGCGCGAGCATCGCGCTGACGGTGTCGACCCAGGTGGCCGAGCCGTCGCTGCCGGCCCAGTTGGTGGCCAGCATCATGAGCACCCAGACCGCCAGCAGCGCGGGCAGGGCCCAGTGCGGGCGCGCGTCGCGGCGCACCGGCTCGTCGTGGCGCAACAGCGGCTTCTCGGCCGGCAGCGGATCGAGCGAGGTCCGCAGCCGCAGCCGCGTCGCGCCGATCTGCAGCAGCGCCGCCGACGGCCAGGCGTGGCGCGAGCCGGCGGCAAGCCGGCGCCCGTCCAGCCAAGCGCCGTTGTGGCTGGGCAGCAGTTCCAGGGTCGGGGTGTCGTCCTGCCAGTGCAGCAGCGCATGCGCGCCGGCCAGGTGCGGGTCGGACAGCACCAGATCGCTCTCGGGCGAGCGGCCGATGCGCACCGGCCAGGCGCGGACCTTGTGCGTTTCCCGGCAATGACCGTCCCGGTCGACGATCTCGATTACCGCGGCGTGGTCCATGCGAATCCTTGCAGATAGTGACGCGTCAGCCGGGTGGCATTGGCGAAGCTGACGCCGCGGGCGTCGAAGCGGCCCAGCGCGCCCTCGGTGGACGAGTCCACGTTGGTCACCAGCACCGTCAGGTCAAAGAGTCCTTCAAGCTTGCGGTAGGCCCGCAGGCAGGCGACGGCGCGCAGCGGCGGGCCGTCCTTCTGCTGGACGAAGTCCTCGCGACAGTACGGCGCGGTGCGGTCGCGGTCGGGGCCGCCCAGGCGCTCGTTGCGGAAGCTGCCCGAGTAGATGTTGGCGAAGCGCACGGCGCCCAGCTTGCTGCCGTCGTAGACCTCCTCCGTGACGCCGAAGTAGCCGGTCTGCAGCGATTCGCTGATGAACAGCGCGTGCTCCATCCGGCATTGCGTACGCTGCATCTGCAGGCCCTGCGCGTCGGCCGGCGTGCCGCTGCCCCAGCAGCGCATGTATTGCTCCTGCGGGATCGGGAAGCGGTAGCGCGGATGCGGCAGCGTGCGCCACGGCTGGGCCAGGAAGTTGCGCGACAGCTCCTCCTGGTAGGCCATCAACTGCCCGCGCAGCTTGGGCCACGCCGCCCCCTTGAGCGGCGCGGCGTCGCGGCTGCGCGCCAGCAGCGCCGCCGCGTGCGCGGCCGGCACCAGGAAGCTCATCTGCTGCGCGAAGATCATCGTCGAGACGTTGATGCCGACGATCTCGCCGTCCTCGTCCAGCACCGGGCCGCCGCTCATGCCGGGGTTGATGGCGCCGGAGTAGTAGATCAGCGGATCGAAGCTGCGCTCCACCAGGCCGTTGTAGGTGCCCTCGACGACGGCGAAGGCCACGTCGTGCGGGTTGCCCATCGAGTAGATGCGCTCGCCCTTGGCCAGCGGCTGGTCGAGCTTGCGGAAGACCAGCGGCGCCGCGGTCATGCGCCGCGTGGTGTCGGAAGCCGCGGCATTGGCGGCCGGCGCGGACACCCCGCCCTGGGGCGCGGCCGCCTTGCCACCTCCGGCGATGCGCAGCAACGCCAGATCGCGCCGCGCATCGAAGTCCAGCAACTCCAGGTCACCGCCCTCGCCGTCCGGCGTCGCGTACTGCAGGCGATAGCGGTCAGGCTCCAGCGCGAACTGGCTGACGACGTGATAGTTCGTGATGACGTGGCCCTCGGCGCTGACGACGAAGCCCGACCCCACCGAGGCCTGGCTGCCGTTGGAGAGCGTGCGGACCTGCAGCAGCTGCGCGCGGCTGCGGTCGTAGAGGCGCCGGGCGCTGGCCGAGACCGGCGCGGTCGCGAGGGCCTGACTGGCCGCCGCGCCGGGCACCGGCAGACCGGGAGCAAGGCCGGGCAGGACCGCGGGCGGGCCCGGCCGGGGCGCCGGCATCGGCGCGGGTGTCGGTGCCTGGACCGGCGCCTGCTTGGGCGCCGTCGGCTGGAGGGTCGGCGCGGCGGGGCCGGACGCGGGACGCGTCTGGGCGCCGACCGGCAGGCCGAGCGCTGCGATCAGCAGCAGCCCCGCCCCGGCGGCGGACCGCGCATGGGTGATGAATTTTCGCGACAACGCTGGTGTCTCCCGAGGAAGGGCGAGATGAGTCGGAAAGCGTCGGGCACACGGCCCGTCCGGGCCCGGCCCGACGTCGCATGCTAGCGGCTTTGAGGCAAGCCCCAGCCAATCGATGCAGGTCGGCCGCCAGTTACTGCTGCTGAGGACGCTCGCCAGCGGGCGGCTCCTCGGGCGCGGCGCCCTTGATGGGGCGTTTGTCGCCAGGCCAGGCACCGAACAGCGGCAATGGCATCCGCACCGGCGTCACGTCGAGGTAAAGGTTGACCACGGTGTAGTCCTCGGGGCCGAGCTCGTCGGTGCTCCAGCCCACGCTGCCGGGGCCCTTGTAGAGCCGGAACAGGAACCCCAGGTCGGCCAGCGAGTCGCCCGCCTTGGGCGCGGCCTCGAAGCTCAGGCCGCGGACCTCGGGCTGGACGCTGTCGATCAGGATGGACATCGCGGTCGAGATCGTCGAGTCCCCCAGCATGTCCGTGTAGAACTGCGGCAGCGTGTAGTACGGCTTGTAGTCGGGTGCGCCGGGCTCCAGCTTCTGGCCGCGCAGCTTCACCGCCGACGGCGTCACGCCGCGGGTGGCCAGGTTCATGCGGTCGCCGTGGTCGAGGTAGGTCAGCTTGGCCTGCTTGAGGTTGAACACGCCGAGCGCCCGATCGCTGGACGCCTCGCTCAGGTCGACCAGCAGCGCGCCCTTGTGGCCGACGATCTCGACCTCGTCGCCGCGGATCACCGCGGCGGAGTTCTCGTCGACGCCCAGGCCGAGCTGGTAGCCCTTGGCCAGCATCAACGGCACCATGCGGCCGAAACGGCCACGCTTGAGGAAATGCTGGTCGACGAACAGCTTGGGCCCGACGAAACCCAGCCCGCGGTCGATCTGCTTGCCCTCCTCCCACTTGCCCTTGAGGATGCTGATGACGCTGGGCGCGTCGCGGAACATCACCGTGCTCATGATCGCCGCGCCGGCCGAGGTGCCGGCCACCACGCCGCCGCGCCGGTAGACGTCCCAGATGGCGTCGAGCATGGGCGTCGGGCGGCCTTCGGGATACAGCACGTCGACGATGCGCTCCTGCGAGCCGCCGGTGAAGAAGATGCCCTTGGCGCCGCGGACCTTGGCGATCAGCGCGGCATCGCGGACGACCTTGTTGAGGTCCACCCATGAGAACTTCGGCGCCACGGGCAGCGCCTCGGCGATCGCGCCGCGGCGCTGCAACTGCTCGACGACCTGCTTGGCGCTGGCCTCCGGATCCTCGGCCGCGGTGCCGAAGACCACGAAGCGCGCGCCACGGCCGCCGGCCAGCGCGATGAGCCGGTTCCAGACCTCGTCGTTGTCGGCCTTGAGCGCACCGCCGATGGCCATCGCGTGGCCTTTGATGGGGACATCCGCCGCGGGGCCGGGTGTTGCCTGGGCGGCCGCGGAGGCCGGCGCGGCGGATGTCGGCGCGACCAGGGCCGGCACGGTCACGGCCGGCGCGGCGACGGGCCTCACCGCGGGCGGCTGGGCCTTGGGCGATGGATTGGCCGCCTGCGACGGCAGCACCATGGCCGCGAGGAACAACGTGGCCGCCACGCGGCGACACGGGAAAGGAAGCAGGCGTTCGATCATCGGCGGAGCCTCGAACCGCGGACCAGCGGCATTGCATGACGAATGGACGTCGGGATCTGAAGTCGGGTATCGACGTCAGGCGTCGACGTCAGGAATGAGAGTGAACGTCGCGCGAAGGCAAGGGGCCGCACGACGATAGCCGTTGCAGGGTGTCATGCGGTGACCACCGGTGACAGGCAGTTGTATCGGCACGACTGGACAGGAACACCCTCTAGGCTCGTGACGGCCTGCTCCCTAGACTGGCCCGACAGAGCCATCGCCATCGGCCACAAGGGAGCCACGTCATGCCCGTCCGTCCCCGCATTCCGCGAGCGTCTCGTATCGTCGCGCAGGCCCCCGCCTCGCGGCGTCCGCCGCTGAAATCGGCGACCGCCCTCGCCTGCCTGATCGCGGTCTGCGGCGGGGTCCGGGCTCAGCAGTCGCCGCCGCCCGCGTCGCCTGAACAGGCGGCGTCCGCGCCCGCCGCCACGCCGCAGAAACTGCAGCGGGTGCAGATCACCGGGTCCGCCATCAAGCGCATCGCCGACGAGGGCGCGCTGCCGGTGCAGGTGCTGACCCGCGCCGACATCACCAAGGCCGGCGTCACCACCGCGGCCGAGCTGATGGCCACCGTCTCGGCGCTCAGCAACAGCCTCACAGACGGCGTCAGCATCGGCACCGGCGGCTTCCGCGACCAGATGGGCTTCAACTCCGCCAACCTGCGCGGGCTGGGCACGTCGTCGACGCTGGTGCTGCTGAACGGCCGGCGCATGGCCAACTTCGCGTCCCCCGGGGACGACAACGGCGTCGACCTCAACAACATCCCCGCCGCGGCGATCGAGCGCGTCGAGGTGCTGCTCGACGGTGCCTCCGCGCTCTACGGTACCGACGCGATCGGCGGCGTCATCAACTTCATCACCCGCAAGGACTACCAGGGCGTGCAGCTCGACGTCTACGGCGGCGTCAGCGGCGAAGGCGGCGCGGGCAAGCGCACCGCGTCGATCGCGGCCGGGCATGGGGACCTCGAACGCGACGGCTTCAACGTGATGGGGGTGCTGGACTTCCAGAAGACCGGCGCGCTGCGGACCTCGCAGCGCGACTTCATCTCCGACCTGCGCATTCCGGAGCGGCTGCCGCACCTGCTGTCGTCGGCGGGTTTTCCCGGCAACATCCGGCTGGGCGGCGACCAGCTCGACTACCTGCAATCGCAGGGCTTCCAGCTCAACGGCAAGCCGATCACGAGCCGCAACATCAACCTGAGCATCCCGAACTGCCAGCCGCCGCACACGCTCTACCTGCCCGCCGGCATCGGCGGCGTCGACGGTTGCACCTACGACTACATGCGCGACCTGGAGCTCTATCCGAAGACGGACAAGGGCAGCTTCCTGGGCCGCGGCGTGTTCAGGATCAACGACGCGCACCAGGCCTTCATCGAGGCCTCGTACACGCGCAGCAAGAGCTGGTACGTGGGCACCAGCAACCGCATCGATGCCGACCTCGACGTCTCGCTGATCCCGGCGCTGGCGGCGACAGGGCTGGGTGCCGCGCTGCCGGACGACCGGCTGATCACCGTGCGCACCCGCATGCTGGAGGCCGGCCCGCGCGCCAGCGAGCTCGTCAGCACCGGCAGCCGCGTCGTCGTCGGCATGACCGGCACGATCGGCGCGTGGGACTACGACTGGGGCTACAACCACAGCACCAACCGCGTGTCCGATCGCGACGTGCGCGGCTACCTGCCCTACGACGAGACGCTGCAGGCCTACGCGGACGGGATCCTGAATCCGTTCGGCCCGTCGAGCGCGGCGGGACTGGCCTTCCTGCGGGACAAGAACATCGACCAGGAGGTGCGTCGCGCGCGGGGCACGATGGACAGCCTCGACGTCAAGGCCACGCGCAGCCTGATGAAGCTCGGCGGCGGGGACCTGGCGATCGCGCTGGGCGCGGAGTTGCGGCGCGAGAAGTCCGATTCGGCGGCGAGCGACCTGCTGATCTCGGACAACATCCTCGGCGACCCGACGCCCGGGGATGCGCAGTTCACCAACAACTCGCGCAAGGTCTGGGCGGCCTATGGAGAGCTGCTGGCGCCGCTGACCAAGGAATGGGAGCTGCAGTTCGCGGTGCGCCATGACCACTACCAGCAGGTCGGATCGACGACCAATCCGAAGATCGGCCTGCGTTATGCGCCGATGAACAACCTGACCTTCCGCGCGTCCGCCGGCACCGGGTTCCGCGCGCCGTCGATGAACGACCTGTACCGCTCGGTGAAGGTCAGCGAGACCGCGACGCTGCCCGATCCGGTCTGCATGCGGGAGAACGACAACGACCTCGGGTTCTGCGCCAACAACTGGGAGACGCGGACCTACGCGAACCCCAACCTGAAGCCCGAGAAGTCGCGCCAATTCTCGATCGGCGTGCTGGCCGACCCGTCACCCGAGTGGAGCATGGGACTCGACTACTGGTACATCGAGAAGCGCAACCTGATCAGCACCCTCGGCGACGACGTGATCCTCGCCAACCTCGACAAGTACGAGCCGCTGGTCCATCGCTACAACGAGAACGAAGGACTGCCGGGCTGCGCGTACGACCCGTCGGACTCCGAGATCTGCTTCATCGAACTGCGCAAGGAGAACCGCGGCAAGCAGAAGGCCTCGGGTCTGGACATGACGCTGCAGTACCGCTCGGCGGGGACGGACTGGGGACGCTTCGGCGTGAAGCTGGTGGGGACGCTCACGCTGAGTTCCAAGAAGCAACCCGGCGACGGGGATCCGTACATCAGCAACCTCGGCCGCTTCGTCACCGACGGCGTGGTGCAGCGCTGGCGCCATCGGCTCAACGTCGACTGGTCGAAGGGGCCGTGGAGCGTGAACCTCGCCAACACCTTCTACAGCGGCTACGACGATCAGAACTCGGCGATCGACACCAACACCGGCAGCATCGTCGGGAAAAACAAAGTCAAGGCGTATTCGCTGTGGGACCTGTCGGGGGGATGGGAAGCGACCCAGGCGCTGACCGTCCGCGCGGGGGTGAAGAACCTGTTCGACACGGCGCCGCCGTTCTCGAACCAGGCCTACTTCTTCATCTCGGGATATGACCCGAGCTATACCGATCCGCGGGGACGGTTCTTCTACCTGTCGGCGTCGTATCGGTTCAAGTGAACGGCCGCCGTTGGGTGGCCCTCTGCGTTGCATGCTTCGAGGGACCGCCTGCCTGCATCGTGCGGCCCTGCATCGTGCGGCGCGTTGGCCGCCAGGTCATGGGGCCCCGGCCTGCGCCGAAACCCCACGCCCTGCCGTCCCCCATCACTGTCGCACTGCGTCGGTTTTGCTACCGAGGCCTGCGGCGGTTGCCGTTGGGGACCTCAGGCGAGCTCAGGCCAGCTTCCAGTGCATCACTTCGCCACCACGTAGCGGCTTGAGCTGCGCGGCCTCGCCGAAGGGCACGGCCTCGGGCAGCGTCCAGTCGGTCTTGGTCAGCGTGACTCGGGCCGTGTTGCGCGGCAGGCCGTAGAAGTCGGCGCCGTTGAAGCTGGCGAAGGCCTCGAGCTTGTCGAGCGCGTTCGCGACCTCGAATGCCTCGGCATACAGCTCGATCGCGGACAGCGCGGTGAAGCAACCGGCGCCGCACACCGAGTTCTCCTTCATCACCGACGCATGTGGCGCGCTGTCGGTGCCGAGGAAGAACCTGGGGCTGCCCGAGGTCGCCGCCCGGATCAGCGCGAGGCGGTGCTCCTCGCGCTTGAGCACCGGCAGGCAGTAATAGTGAGGACGCAGTCCACCCATGAAGATGGCGTTGCGGTTGTAGAGCAGATGCTGCGGCGTCACCGTCGCGCCGGTGAAGCGGTCGGCGTCGGTGACGTACTGCGCCGCTTCCTTCGTCGTGATGTGCTCGAAGACGACCTTCAGCTCGGGGAAGTCCTTGCGCAGCGGACGCATCACGCGATCGATGAAGAAGGCCTCGCGGTCGAAGACATCGACGTCGCCATCGGTCACCTCGCCATGCACCAGCAGCAGCAGCCCGGCCTTTTGCATCGCCTCCAGCGTCGCGTAGGTCTTGCGGATGTCGGTGACGCCGGCATCGCTGTTGGTCGTCGCGCCGGCCGGGTACAGCTTCAGCGCGACGACGCCGGCGGCCTTCGCGGCGGCGATGTCCTCCGGGCGGGTGCGGTCCGTCAGGTACAGCGTCATCAGCGGCTCGAAGTCCACGCCCGCGGGCACGGCGGCGAGGATGCGCTCGCGGTAGGCCAGCGCCTGCTCCGCCGTCGTGATCGGCGGCTTCAGGTTGGGCATCGCGATCGCGCGGGCGAACTGCCGCGCGGTGTATGGGACGACGCTCTGCAGGGCGGCACCGTCGCGCAGGTGCACGTGCCAGTCGTCGGGGCGGATCAGGGAGAGGGTGGCGCTCATGGGGCGGGATTGTCGCATCGCCCCTCCGGCGCCTGGGCAACACCGTCGCGGTGGACAGGCCCGGCGGCGGTTTCGATCGCACCGGCGGCGAGGATCCGGGACACCGTCGGCGCGGCGCTCCGCGCAGACGCCGCCGAGCCCGCGGGCGGAAAGCGATAGGCGGAGATGATGCTCGGCACTTGCGAAAAGAGCGCCAGCAGTCCCAGGGCGCTCGCCACGAGCCATTGCGTTGACGTCAATGAGTGTCTCAGGCCCTCCACCTCTCCCTTGAGGCCGTCGATCTGCCCTTTGATCCCGTCGATCTGCCCCTTGATGCCAGTGATCTCGCCTTCCACCTTTCCTAAGCGCTCCACCATGTCGCCGCGGAACGTGGCCAGGTCCGATCGCAACATCGCCCACTCCGCCCGCATCTGCTGCAGGAGTGCGTCGTTCTTCGCGTCGTGCTCGGCGCGCGTCAGGACGTCGTCGCCCGATCGCCGCCCCCGTCGCCTCGGACCGGCCTTGGTCAAGCGACGAACCTTGTGCCATGTGCTCATGAACCATCCCTCCATGCCACGTGATGACGATGGGCGCCCCGACCGGCGGGCGGATTCCCGCACTGCGCGCAGCTCACCTCGTGCGACTTGCCACACACCACCGTGCAACATCGATCGCAGCGAAAACATCGATTGTTGGGACCCCGCCCGGGCTCGTCACTGACCTGCACCTGGCGTCTTTTCGCGATTCATGCCGTGGCCGGATGACACCCCGGCAAGGGCCCGGAAAGCAGAAGGCCCGCAGCTTGCGATGCGGGCCTTCTGGATCCGGTGGCTCGGTGCCCCGAGCCGTCGCCTCAATGCTGCAGGATCTTCGCCAGGAAGTCCTTGGCGCGCGGCGAGCGCGCATCGGCGTTGTCGAAGAACTCGTCCTTGGCGCAGTCCTCGATGATCTTGCCGGCGTCCATGAAGATCACGCGGTTGCTGACCTTGCGGGCGAAACCCATCTCGTGCGTCACGCACATCATGGTCATGCCTTCGTTGGCCAGGCCCACCATCACGTCGAGCACCTCGCCGACCATCTCGGGATCGAGCGCCGAGGTCGGCTCGTCGAACAGCATCACGATCGGGTCCATCGACAGCGCCCGGGCGATCGCCACGCGCTGCTGCTGGCCGCCCGACAGCTGGCCCGGGAACTTGTCCTTGTGGGCCGTCAGGCCGACGCGCTCCAGCATCTTCAGGCCGCGCGCCTTGGCGTCGGTCATGTTGCGCCCCAGCACCTTCACCTGCGCCAGCGTCAGGTTCTCCGTCACCGACAGGTGGGGGAACAGCTCGAAATGCTGGAACACCATGCCCACGCGCGAACGCAGTTTGGGCAGGTTGGTCTTGGGGTCGGTCAGGCTGGTGCCGTCCACCACGATGTCACCCGCCTGGATGGGCTCCAGCGCGTTGACGGTCTTGATCAGCGTGGACTTGCCCGAACCGGACGGGCCGCACACCACCACGACCTCGCCCTTCTTGATGGTCGTGGAGCAATCGGTCAGCACCTGGAAGGGGCCGTACCACTTGGAAACGTTCTTGATGTCGATCATGGCGAGCGGACCTCAGCGAATGATGGCGATCTTCTTCTGCAGCCGGCGGACCAGCATGGACAGGCTGAAGCAGATGACGAAGTACACGGCGGCGGCGACCAGATAGGTCTCGACCGGACGGTTGAAGTTCTTGCCGGCGACCTCGAAGCCCTTGAGCAGGTCGTAGGCGCCGATGGCGTAGACCAGCGACGTGTCCTGGAACAGCACGATGGTCTGCGTCAGCAGCACCGGCAGCATGTTCCGGAACGCCTGCGGCAGCACCACCAGCGTCATGGTCTGGCGGTAGCTCATGCCCAGCGCCTGGCCCGCGAAGACCTGACCCTTGGACACCGACTGAATGCCGGCGCGCATGATCTCGGAGTAGTAGGTCGCCTCGAACAGCGTGAAGGTGATCAGCGCGGTCTTCTCCGCGCCCAGCGGCCCCAGCAGGTAAGGGATCAGCAGGAAGAACCACAGGATCACCATCACCAGCGGGATCGAGCGCAGCGTGTCGACATAGATCGCCGCCGGCTTCTCCAGCCACCACTTGCCCGACAGGCGCATCAGCGCCAGCACCGTGCCCAGCACGATGCCACCCACCATGGCCGAGAGCGTCAGCTGGATCGAGAACCACAGGCCCTTGGCCACGAAGGCCGACAGCACGTCCCAGGTGAGGAAGGAAAAATCGAGATGGATCATGTCACTTCGCCCCCAGGATGCCGGGCACCCGCACGTAGGCCTCGATCAGCTTCGCGATGCGATTGATCAGGAACGCGGACACGAAGTACAGCAGCGTCACCGGCAGGAAGATCTGCACGAAGCTCGACTGCTCCGAAGCCTGCAGCGCGAATTGCGCCAGGTCGGGAATGCTCACCGCGAAGGCCACCGCCGAGTTCTTGACGATGTTCATGCTCTCGCTGGTCAGCGGCGGAATGACGATGCGGAACGCCATCGGCAGCAGCACGTGGCGATAGGTCTGCGGCAGCGTCAGGCCCAGCGCCTGGCCGGCGTAGCGCTGGCCCTTGGGCAGCGTCAGGATACCGGCCTTGACCTGCTCGGCGATCCGCGCCGACGTGAACAGGCCGATCGCCAGCACCACCAGCACGCTCGACGGCACGCCCTGCAGCACCGGGAAAATCTGCGGCACCACGTGGTACCAGAGGAACAGCTGGACGATCAGCGGAATGTTGCGGAAGACCTCCGTCCAGGTCTCCCCGAACAAGGCCACCTTCTTGTTCGGCACTGTCCGCAGGATGCCGATCAGCGAGCCCACGATCAGCGCCACCAGCAGGCCCAGGATCGAGACGGTCATCGTCCAGCCCCAGGCGTGGACCATCGCGTCCAGGTAAGTCTCGTAACCGGGGGCGCCGAAACACTTCGGCGCGGCTTCCTCGGTCACCATGTCTGTGCAGTACAGCTGCCAATCCCAACTCGGCATGGCGTGCTCCATCCATCAATGCCAAGGGCCGCCCCACATGCCGCGGCCCCCTTGTCGCGGGCTGTCCGGACGCATCCGGCGACACCCGCGAGTTTCGCGATCCGGCGACCTTTGCGACAAGGCGCCCCAGGGGGCGCCTTGCGCATCGGCCGTCGCGCTTACTTCTTCGCGTATTCCTCGACGGGCTTGTCGTTCGGATTCGCCCAGGCGTCCTTGGTCGCCGCGGTGGCCGGCAGGCCGACCTTGGTGTTGGCCGGGGGGATCGGCTGGACGAACCACTTGTCGTACAGCTTGGCGATCTCGCCGGACTTCATCAGCGCCTTGATGCTGTCGTCCACGGACTTCTTGAAGGCCGGATCGTCCTTGCGGATCATGATCGCGATCGGCTCGACCGACAGCACTTCGCCGACGATCTTGAAGTCGGCCGGGGCCTTGGACTTGGCGATGTTGCCGGCCAGGATCTGGCCGTCCATCACGAAGGCGTCGGCACGGCCCGACTCCAGCAGCAGGAAGCTGTCGGCGTGGTCCTTGCCCAGCACTTCCTTGAAGTCCACGCCGTTGGCGCGCTCGTGCTTGCGCAGCAGCTGGACGGAGGTGGTGCCGGTGGTCGTCGCGACGGTCTTGCCGTTCAGTTGCGCGATCGAGGTGATGCCGGAATTGGCCTTCACCGCGATGCGCACTTCCTCGACGTAGGTCGTGACGGCGAAGGCCACGTCCTTCTGGCGCGTCAGGTTGTTGGTGGTGGACCCGCACTCGATGTCCACGGTGCCGTTCTGCACCAGCGGCACACGGTTCTGCGAGGTCACCGGCAGGTACTTGATGTCCAGCTTGGCCAGGCCCAGCTGCTTCTGCACGTCGGCCAGCACGCGCTGGCAGATCTCGACGTGGTAACCGACGTACTTGCCGTCGCCGAGCGTGTAGGACAGCGCGCCCGAGGACTCGCGCACGCCCATGGTCACGCTGCCCGTGTCCTTGATCTTCTTGAGCGTGTCGGCCTGCGCCACGCCAACCAACGCCGCGCCAAGGGCCAGGACTAGCAATGCCTTCTTCATAGATGCTCCTGCGGTTTCGGATTCAGATCCGGATTCAGATTCGAGAGGTCGTTCAACAACGTCGTTCAACCGGCGAAGCAGACCATGTCCGGCCGCCTCGCTGGGTAGGGAGTATTACCCATCTCAAAGTGTTGCGTGGCTTAGGTATGCAGGTTTCATGCCCGACTCTGCTCTGCATGAGTCAGGAAGTTCCACAGCGCCTGGGCCACCGGCTTGACGCGCCGGGAAGTCCCCTGACGTTCGCGGTACATGCGCAGTTCCATGGTGAGCTCGTACTGGCCGGGCTCGGAGGCGCGGACCAGCCGGCGCCCCTTCACTTCCTTCTTCACCGAGCTGGCCGGCAGGAAGGCCAGGCCGTGTCCTTCCAGCGCCATCGCCTTGAGGCTTTCGGCCATGTCGGTCTCGAAGACCGACTCGAAGTTGAGCGGCTGGGCCGCGCCCTTGACGATCAGCTCGACCAGCCGGCCCAGGTAGGCCCCCGACGCGTAGCTGAGGAAGGGGATCTTGTGGCCGGGGTGTCCGGTGATGCGGAACATCGGCGCGCCGGTCGGGTCGGCCTTCGCGTAGGCGGCCAGGGTCTCGTGGCCGAGCGACACCGACTCATACCGCTCCGGGTCGAGCTGCAGCGGCTGGCTGGGGTGGTGATAGACGACCAGCAGGTCGCAGTTGCCCTCGCTGAGCTGCAGGGTCGCGTCGTGCACGTTGAGCGCGTTGAGGCGGCACTTCACTTCCCCGAAGCGCTGGCGCAGTTCCATCAGCCAGTGCGGGAAGAAGCTGAACGACAGCGAGTGCGGGACGGCGAACTCGATCATGTCCTGGCCCGCCGACTGATGGCTGCGCAGCATGTTGCGCGTCGCCTGCAGGTTGCCGAGCAGGTCGACGGCCTGGCCGAGCAGCGTCTCGCCGGCCGCGGTGAGCCGCGTCGGATACGAGGAGCGATCGACCAGGTCGACGCCGGCCCAGGCTTCGAGCGCCTGGATGCGGCGCGAGAACGCCGGCTGCGTGACATGGCGCAGTTGCGCCGAGCGGGAGAAGCTGCGCGTCTCCGCCAGACTCACGAAGTCTTCAAGCCATTTGGTTTCCACGGCGGCGGAGTTTATCCGGGGCTTGAAACCGCGTGTTCCTGACCATCCTGCTGCAAGGCCCACATCTGCGCGTAACGCCCGCGCAGCGCCAGCAGCTCGGCATGCCGTCCGCGCTCGACGATGCGGCCCTGTTCCATCACCAGGATCTCGTGCGCATCGACCACCGTCGACAGCCGGTGCGCGATGACCAGCACCGTCTTGTCCTGCGCCGCGGCCTCCAGCTCGGCCTGGATGGCGCGCTCGTTGCGCGAGTCCAGCGCCGAGGTCGCCTCGTCGAAGATCAGGATCGGCGGGTTCTTCAGCAGCGTGCGCGCGATCGCCACGCGCTGCTTCTCGCCGCCGGAGAGCTTCAGTCCGCGCTCGCCCACCATCGTTTGATACCCCTGCGGCAGGGCGACGATGAAGTCGTGGATGTGCGCGGCGCGGGCCGCCGCCTCGATCTCTTCGGTCGAGGCCTCGGCGCGGCCGTAGCCGATGTTGTAGGCGATCGTGTCGTTGAACAGCACCGTGTCCTGCGGCACGATGCCGATCGCGCGGCGCAGGCTGTGCTGGGTGACGTCGGACAGCGCCTGCCCGTCCACCGTGACGCGGCCGGTGCCGACGTCGTAGAAGCGGTACAGCAGCCGCGCCAGCGTGCTCTTGCCGGACCCGCTCGGGCCGACCACGGCGACCTTGCGGCCCGCGGGGATCTCCAGGCTCACGCCCTTGAGGATGGGCCGCTGCGGCTCGTAGGCGAAGTGGACGTCCTCGAAACGCACCGCGGCGCCCGTCACCCGTAGCGGCAACGCGCCGGGCGCGTCGGCGACCTCGCGCTCGCGGGCGAGCAGCACGAACATCTTGTCCAGGTCGGTCAGGCTCTGCTTGATCTCGCGGTAGATCACGCCCAGGAAGTTCAGCGGGATGTAGAGCTGGATCATGAAGGCGTTGATCATGACCAGGTCGCCCAGGCTCATGTGGCCGGCGACCACGCCCTGCGTCGCGCGCCACAGCATCGCCACCAGCGCGAACGCGATGATCAACTGCTGCCCGGTGTTGAGCAGCGACAGCGTGCGCTGCGCCTTCAGTTGCGCGCGGCGCATCTGCTCCAGGCTCTGGTCGTAGCGGGCAGCCTCGAAGTCCTCGTTGTTGAAGTACTTCACCGTCTCGTAGTTCAGCAGCGAGTCGATCGCCTTGCTGTGCGCGATCGAGTCGAGCTCGTTGAGCTGCCGCCGGAACTGCGTGCGCCACTCCGTCATCCACACGGTGAAGCCGATGTAGAAGACCAACGCCGCGCCGGTGATCCACGCGAACAGCACGTCGAACTTCACCGCCAGCAGGGCCAGCACCATCACGACTTCGACCAGCGTGGGGAAGATGCTGTAGAGCGAATAGGAGATGAGCGCATGAACCGCGCGCGTGCCGCGCTCGATGTCGCGGGTCATGCCGCCGGTCTGGCGCTCCAGGTGGAAGCGCAGGCTCAGGTCGTGCAGATGGCGGAAGACCTGCAGCGAAATGCTGCGCGACGCGCCCTCCGTCGCCTTGGCGAAGATCAGCTCGCGCGCCTCGGTGAACAGCGAGGTGCACAGCCGCAGCGCCCCGTAGGCGACCAGCAGGCCCACCGGCACCACCATCAGCGCCTGCGCGCCGCCGGGCGGGATGTCCAGGCTGTCGACCAGCTTCTTCAGCAGCACCGGGACGGCGACATTGGCCATCTTGGCGCCGATCATGAAGGCCAGCGCGAAACCGACGCGCCAGCGGTAGCGCCAGAAGTACGGCAGCAGCCGGGCGACGGTGTGCCAGTCGCCGCGCTTGTCCGGGGTGGGGGTCATGGAGGGAGTCGGCGCGGCGGTGCCGGCGAGTGTGGAACGGCGCATGAAGGGGATCGGTCGTGTGCTCTGGCGCGTGCTGGACGACAATCGGTCATTGTCACCTTTTGCCGATCATGAGCGACTCCACCGCCTCCAATGCCCCCGCGCCCGCCGCACCGTCCGCCGCGCCCTTGACCCTGCCGCCCGAGACGATCGGTCCGCGCGAACTGGTGATGCGCGTCATGCCCATGCCGGCCGACGCGAACGGCAACGGCGACATCTTCGGCGGCTGGATCATGGCGCAGGTCGACCTGGCCGGCTCGGTGCTGCCGCTGCGCATCTCGCGCGGCCGCGTCGCGACGGTGGCGGTCAACGAGTTCATCTTCAAGCAGCCGGTGTCCATCGGCGACCTGCTCAGCTTCTATGCGCAGGTCACCCGCATCGGCCGCACGTCGATCACGGTGCACGTCGAGGTCTTCGCGGAGCGCAACCCGGCCAATCCGCATGTGGTCAAGGTCACCGAGGCCAACCTGACCTACGTCGCGATCGATCGCGAAGGCAAGTCGCGCGCCTTCGCGCAGCAGCCCTGAGCGTCCCGGACGCCCGCCCGGCGGGCGTCCGAAGGCCGGCATGCGGAAGCCCCCTGCACCAGGGTTAGTACGTACATTCCGCAGCCACCACAAATTTGTGGGTGGGATACTGATTCGCTTGGGTGGACTCCCGCGCCAGCGTCATTGCCGATGGCCGGAGCAGCCCGCTTCCGGAGTCGAATCTCATGCAGAACCCCCCCTATTCCTCCGCGCCGGTGGTGCCGCTGCCGTGGTATCGGCATCTTTACGTCCAGGTGGTGGTCGCCATCGTCATCGGCATCCTGCTGGGCCACTTCGAGCCGAAGTTCGCCGTGCAGTTGCAGCCGCTGGGCGACGCCTTCATCAAGCTGGTGAAGATGATCATCGCGCCAGTGATCTTCCTGACGATCGTGACCGGCATCGCCAGCATGACGCAGTTGAGCAAGGTCGGCCGCGTCTTCGGCAAGGCGATGGTGTACTTCCTGTTCTTCTCCACGCTGGCGCTGGTTGTCGGCCTGGTGGTGGCCAACGTCGTGCAGCCGGGCGCCGGCATGAACGTCAACGTGGCGGACCTGGACCAGAAGGAAGTGCACCGCTACGTCGAGAAGACGCATGACCTGACCCTGGTCGGCTTCCTGATGGACGTGATCCCGAAGTCGCTGATCGGCGCGCTGGCGGACGGCAACATCCTGCAGACGCTGTTCGTCGCGGTGCTGTTCGGCATCTCGCTGGCGCTGGTGGGTGATCGCGGCAAGCCGGTGCTGACCTTCTTCGAGTCGCTGACCGCGCCGGTGTTCCGCATGGTCCACATCCTGATGAAGGCCGCGCCCATCGGCGCGCTGGGGGCGATGGCGTTCACCATCGGCAAGTACGGGTTGGCCTCGCTGGTCAACCTGGGCATGCTGGTGGGCAGCTTCTACCTGACCTCGCTGCTGTTCGTGCTGGTGATCCTGGGCATCGTCGCCCGGCTGTGCGGCTTCTCGATCATCCGGCTGATCCGCTACCTGAAGGCGGAACTGCTGCTGGTGCTGGGCACGTCCTCGTCGGAATCGGCGCTGCCGTCGCTGATGGAGAAGATGGAGAAGGCGGGCTGCGAGAAAACGGTCGTCGGCCTCGTGGTGCCGACGGGGTACTCGTTCAACCTGGACGGGACCAACATCTACATGACGCTGGCGGCGCTGTTCATCGCGCAGGCAACCAACACCGAGCTCACCCTGACCCACCAGATCACGCTGCTGCTGGTGGCGATGCTGAGCTCCAAGGGCGCGGCGGGCGTGACCGGCGCGGGCTTCATCACGCTGGCGGCGACACTGTCGGTGGTGCCCGAGGTGCCGGTGGCCGGCATGGCCCTGATCCTGGGCGTCGACCGCTTCATGTCGGAGTGCCGCTCGCTGACCAACTTCGTCGGCAACGCGGTCGCGACCATCGTCGTCTCGAAGTGGGAAAACGCGCTGGACCATGACGCGCTGGACCTGGCGCTGTCGGGGAAGACGGTGGATCCGGAGGATCTGCCGGTGCGGGTGGCGGGCGACGCTGAGCGGGCGTGATCAGCGGTCAAGCGGGGAGCCTGATTCGCGGTTTGTTTGCACGCCTTCTGCGGATGGCGTCGTCGAGTTCCAGCTCGGCTTCTTTCAGCTCTTCGTCTGACAACGCTGCGACGTCAGCCTCGTTGGGGAGGAACCAGCCCATCACGCAGCTCGGCTCCCTCAACGCGATCTGCACGTGGGTGTCACGTCTGAACTCCGTCCCCTCCACGAGCAAGTCGCCCTGATAGAACGCCGCTCGAACCGCTTGGTAGGGCGGTAGTCCCCGCTGCTCCCTCAGCTCGTGGATCAGATTGAGCACGGCACAGTCCAGCGATCGAAGCAGCATGGTGCGATCCGCCAAGTGCGCGGGCCGATTGAATGGCATCGGACGCACTTGCGTTGCTCGCAGATCCCTCAGGCTGTCGAAGGCTGTCAAGTAGGTCTGCAGGCCACGCCTCGTGGTCAGGTCCAACCATCTGGACACACAGAGCACGGCGCCCACCACCGCAGGTCTCACGATCGGTTGTGCGGCGTACAGCGCAGTAGGCTTGTCCCGTGCGGCGATCGCGAAGTCCATCGCCCGTCGCCAATCGTTCTGAAAAAAGTACACGCCGCTGCCCAGCCAGTCATAGTGATTCTTCGAAGGTCGAAGTGCCCGGAGACTTCCTTTGACAAGCTTGTCGCGCACGGTGATGTCACAGCCGTGATAGGCGATCACCAAAGATCCGTCGGTCATCTGTACGGCTTCCTCAAGTTCCCCTTGGGCGTGTAGATGCCTGCTTTCACGGCAGCCTCAAAGGCCTCTTGAGGACTGATGGGGCCGCCCAGATCATCTGGGTAGGGCGTCACCGTGCCGCATTTCCACGCCCAACTCGGCTCGGTCGACAGGGGCGCTGCACCGCTCGCTCCAACGTGGCGGTCGGCTGGCGGCGCGAGCCGTTGAGAAGTCTTCTTCGCCATGAAATCACTCACCCCATCAACAACGATGGCCCCATGATTCCAGCCCGCGTCGTCGAACCCAATGACCCGTTCCAGTAGGGCTGCATGCAGCTTCCACCTGGACGTGTGGCGGCGCTCCGCGACTCGCGTCGTGGTCCATTGAATCCGCCCTCGCGCCTGCCGAATGCGCGTCTCAATGCAAAGAGGGCGCCCGCGGCGCCCTCTTTGCATCGTTCGGAGTCGTTCCGACTCGCCCGGTCGATCAGAACTTCGAGAAGTCCGGCTGCCGCTTCTGGAAGAAGGCCTGGAAGGCCTCGACGGCCTCGGGGCTGCGCAGCCGGGCGCCGAAGATCTCGGCTTCCGTCTTGATCGTCTCCAGCAGCTCGTCCTGCGTCGCGCGGCGCATCAGCTTCTTGCTCTCGCGCACGGCGCTGGGCGCCAGCTTGTTGAAGCGCTCCGCGGTGCGGCGCGCCTGGGCCACCACCTCGGCGGCCGGCAGCACGGCATTGGCCAGGCCGCATTCCACCGCCTGCTCGCCGGTGAACGGATCACCCAGCAGCAGCTTCTCGGCGGCGCGGCGCTGGCCCATCAGACGCGGCACGATCAGGCTGGAGCCGAACTCCGGCACCAGCCCCAGGCTCACGAACGGCATCGCCAGGCGGGCGTCGTCGGCCACGTAGACGAAGTCGCAGTGCAGCAGCATCGTCGTGCCGATGCCGATCGCCGCGCCGTTCACCGCCGCCACGATGGGCTTGTCGCAGCCGATCATCGCGCGCATGAACTGGAACACCGGCGCGTCCTCGTCCCGCGGCGGGCTGCCCATGAAGTCCTCAATGTCGTTGCCCGACGTGAAGATCGAGGGCTGGCCCTGGATCAACACCGCGCGCACCGCGTTGTCGGCGTTGGCGGCCACCAGCGTGTCGGCCATCTCCTGGTACATCGCGCGGGTCAGCGCGTTCTTCTTTTCCGGACGTGCGATCTCGAGGGTCTGCACGCCGTTGACGATGGCGGTCTTGATGCTCATGGAGTTGTCTCCTCGGTAAAACTGGGTCGAATGCGTCTGACGCAACTGGGGCGTCCGGGGCGTCAGATGCGAATGGCCGCGATCATGCCAGCCAGTTGCTCACCTGCGGCCACAGGCTGCGCTGGAAACGGTCGCGGAAGAAACCGAAATGGCCGATGCGGCGCTCGCCGATGTCCTTGGGCGCGATGCGGCGCATCTCCGGCCGCGCGCCGGCGTAGAAGCCGTGCAGCGATTCGGTGTTGCGACGGGACATGAACTCGTCGTCGGTGAACGCCAGCGACAGCATCGGCGCCGTCAATCCCGCGTACTGCGCGCGCAGCGCGTCACCGCCCTCGCCCATCATGTACTCGCGGTCCAGGCACCAGCGTCGCCATTGCGCCATCACGCCGCGCGGCAGGTCGCCGACCTTGCGCAGTTTGCGGCCCGGGAAGTAGCCGAACACCGGCAGCGCCAGCGGGACCACGACATACCAGAGCCACCAGACATAGCGCCGCAGCCCGGCCGAGTTCTCGCGCCAATAGCCGCTGCCGCAACCGATCGTCACGGCGCGGGACACACGCGCGCGGTTGGGAAGCATGCCCAGGATCTGGCCGCCGAGGCTGTGGCCCAGCCAATGGATCTCGCGCCGGTCGCCCAGCAGGCGGTCCAGATGCGCCAGCGCCGCGGCGGCGTCGCGCTCGGCCCAGGTGTGGATGTCGGCGTCCAGGCCGCGCAGCGAGCGCTTCAACGCGGCCGGCCGGGACGCGCCCATGCCGCGGTAGTCGAAGCTCAACACCAGCCAGCCCTGACTGGCCATCCAGTCGGCGAAGGCGGCGTAGTAGCGCTGCTCGACACCCATCGCCGGCGCGATCAGCAAGCCGGCCTTCGCGGTCGCGGGGTCTCCGTGGAGATGGCCCTGGAGCTCGAATCCGTCTTCCGCTCGGAAACTGATCATCACGATCTCCTGGTGACCGGCATCGCCACTTGCGGTTGGCGTGGGGTCATTGACCCCGGCAAGTCCCGTGGACTACCCGGACCCACTGCGGCCAGCCCAGCGCCTTCCGGCCCCGGCGAGTCCCATGGACTGCCAGGACCGTACTTCGGAGCGTCGTGCTTGTTACAAGCGCTCGATGATGCCCGCGGCGCCTTGGCCGGCGCCGACGCACATCGTCACCATGCCGTACTTGGCGCCGGTGCGGCGCAGGCCGTGGATCACCGAGGCGGCACGGATCGCGCCGGTGGCGCCCAGCGGGTGGCCCAGGGCGATCGCGCCGCCGTTGGGGTTCACCTTGCTGCGGTCCAGCACGATGCCCTTGCTGTCCAGGTCGTTCAGCACGGCCAGCGATTGCGCGGCGAAGGCCTCGTTCAGCTCGATCCAGCCCAGGTCCTCGGCCTTGATGCCGGCCAGGCGCAGCGCGGCGGGGATGGCCTCGATCGGGCCGATGCCCATGATCTCGGGCGGCACGCCGCGCACGGCGAAGGAGACGAAACGCGCCAGCGGCGTCAGGCCGAAACGCTTCACCGCGGCTTCCGAGGCCACGATCAGCGCACCCGCGCCGTCCGAGGTCTGCGAGCTGTTGCCGGCCGTGACGCTGCCCTTGGCGGCGAACACCGGCTTGAGCTTGGCCAGGCCTTCCATCGACGTGTCCTTGCGCGGACCTTCGTCGGTGTCGACGGTGCGGCTCTTGACGATCACGCCGTCGCCGTTCAGGTCGGGCTGGCGGTCCTTGATCTCGAAGGGCGTGATCTCGTCCTTGAAGTGGCCGGCCTCGATGGCGGCGAGCGCGCGACGGTGCGATTCGAGCGAGAACTCGTCCTGCGCCTGGCGGCTCACCTTCCACTGGTCGGCCACCTTCTCGGCGGTCAGGCCCATGCCGTAGGCCAGGCCGATGTTCTCGTCACGCTCGAAGATCGCGGGCGGGAACGACGGCTTGTTGCCGCCCATCGGCACCATGGACATCGACTCGACGCCGCCGGCGATCATGACCTCGGACTCGCCGACGCGGATGCGGTCCGCCGCCATCGCCAGGGCGGTGATGCCGGAGGCGCAGTAGCGATTCACCGTCACGCCGCCGACCGTGTTCGGCAGTCCCGACAGCACCGCGGCCACGCGGGCGATGTTCATGCCCTGCTCGCCCTCGGGGAAGGAGCAGCCGATGATGGCGTCCTCGATCACCGACGGGTCCAGGCCCGGCACCTGGGCCATCGCGGCCTGGATCACGCGGGACAGCATCTCGTCCGGCCGGGTGTTCTTGAAGTAGCCCCGGCCCGACTTGCCGATCGGCAGACGGGTGGCGGCACAGATGTAGGCGTCTTGAACTTGCTTGCTCATTTCTGATCCTTTCAACGATCAGCGGAAATCTTGAATTCGAGGCAGCGATGTCTCGGGGCGTAGCGAGCGGAGGCCAGGCCAGGCGGTCGAAGCGCAGGAACCGGAACGTACTTCCTGTACGTGAGGATTCCGGGCAGTCGACCAACGACGCATGGCGTTCGCGCAGTAGCCCCCGCTCTCAGTTGCGGACCGGTTTGCCGGTCTGCAGCATGCCCATGATTCGCTCTTGAGTCTTGGGGTGCTCGAGCAGCGAGCAGAAGTGCTTGCGCTCCAGCGACATCAGGTACTCCTCGGTCACCAGCGAGCCGGCTTCCACTTCGCCGCCGCAGACCACGTCGGCGATCAGCGAGGCCAGGTGGAAGTCGTGGGCGCTGATGAAGCCGCCGTCACGCATGTTGGCCAGTTGCGCCTTCACGGTCGCGATGCCGGAGCGGCCCGCCACCTGGAACCTGGCCTTCAGCGGCGCGCGGTAGCCGGAGTCCGCCATCGCCTTGGCCTGCGCCGTGGCGATGAACAGCAGTTCGTCCTTGTTGGGGACGATCACGTCGCTGTCCAGCAGGTAGCCCAGCTTCTGCGCTTCCAGCGCGGAGGTCGCCACCTTGGCCATCGCGGCGTTGGTGAAGCCGTCCTTCAGGAAGGCGAAGATGTCCGCGTTCGCGTTGCCGGCCGAGGCCATCTCCGCCGCGCGACGCGCGATGTAGGTCAGGCCGCCGCCGCCCGGGATCAGGCCGACGCCCACTTCCACCAGGCCGACGTAGGACTCCATGTGCGCGACGCGACGGGCGCAGTGCACCGCCAGCTCGCAGCCGCCGCCCAGCGCCAGGCCGCGCATCGCGGCGACGACCGGCACGTTGGCATAGCGGATGCGCAGCATCATGTCCTGCAGCTTCTTCTCTTCCGGCGCGATGCCCTTGGCGCCCTTGGTCATGAAGACCGGCATCAGCGCCTCCAGGTTGGCGCCGGCGGAGAACACGTCGTCCGGCGACCAGATCACCAGGCCCTTGTACTTGGCCTCGGCGATCTCGACGGCCGTCAGCAGGCCCTCGGTCACCGTCGGGCTGATCAGGTGCAGCTTGGCGTTGATCGAGGCGATCAGCACCTCGCCGTCCAGCGACCAGACGCGCACTTCCTCGTTCTTGAACTCCTCAGTGCCGGCCTTCAGCGGCTCGACGGCGCCTTCGCCGACCAGCGCCTCGGGGAAGGCCTGGCGCTCGTACACCGGCAGCTTGGCGCGCGGCTTGAACTTGCCCTCGGCGGCGCTCCAGGAACCGTCCTTCGAATGCACGCCGCCGTTCTCGGCCACCGGGCCTTCGAACACCCAGGCGGGCAGCGGCGCCGACGACAGCGTCTTGCCGGCGTCGATGTCGGCCTTGACCCACTCGGCGACCTGCTTCCAGCCCGCCGCCTGCCACAGCTCGAACGGACCTTGCTGCGAGCCGAAGCCCCAGCGCATCGCGAAGTCGATCTCGCGCGCGGTGTCGGCGACGGTGTCCAGGTGCACGGCCACGTACTGGAACGAGTCGCGCAGGATGGACCACAGGAACTGCGCCTGCGGGTTGGTCGATTCGCGCAGCAGCTTGATGCGGTCGGCGGCCGGCTTCTTCAGCATGCGCGCGACGATCTCCTCGGCCTTGCCGCCGCCGGCGACGTATTCACCGGTGGCGAAGTCCAGCCGCTGGATGTCCTTGCCGACCTTCTTGTAGAAGCCGGCGCCGGCCTTCTGGCCCAGCGCGCCCTTCTCGATCAGGCCCGCCAGCACCTTGGGCGTGGCGTAGGTCGAATAGAACGGGTCGTCCTTCAGGTTGTCCTGCATCGTCTTGACGACGTGCGCCATCGTGTCCAGGCCCACCACGTCCGCGGTGCGGAAGGTGCCCGACGAGGCGCGACCCAGCTTCTTGCCGGTCAGGTCGTCGACGACGTCGACGGACAGGCCGAACTTCTCGGCCTCGATCATCGTGGCCATCATGCCGGCGATGCCGACGCGGTTGGCGACGAAGTTGGGCGTGTCGTTGGCGCGCACGACGCCCTTGCCGACGGCCGAGGTCACGAAGCTTTCCAGCTGGTCGATGACTTCCGGGTTGGTGGTCGGCGTGTTGATCAGCTCGACGAGGTACATGTACCGCGGCGGGTTGAAGAAGTGGATGCCGCAGAAGCGCGGCTTGATCGATTCCGGCAGGACTTCGGACAGCTTCGTGATCGACAGGCCCGAGGTGTTGGACGCCACGATCGCGTGCGGCGCGACGAACGGCGCGATCTTCGTGTACAGGTCCAGCTTCCAGTCCATGCGCTCGGCGATGGCCTCGATGATCAGGTCGCAGTCCTTGAGCAGCTCCAGGTGCTCCTCGTAGTTGGCCTGCTGGATCAGCGCGGCGTTCTCCGCCACGCCCAGCGGCGCCGGCTTGAGCTTCTTCAGGCCCTCGACGGCCTTGGTCACGATGCCGTTCTTGGGACCTTCCTTCGCGGGCAGGTCGAACAGCACGACCGGCACCTTCACGTTGACCAGATGGGCGGCGATCTGCGCGCCCATCACGCCGGCGCCGAGCACGGCGACCTTGCGAACTTGGAATCGACTCATGGTTTCTCCAATGAACATCTTGGGAATGCAGGGATTGCGGCGATGACGCGACGCGGCGTCACTCCACGCGGATCCACGTCTGTGTACGGCCGAGCAGTGGCATGCCGATGAATCCACGCACCTCGAGCTTCTGGCCGCCGTCGATCGGACGCAGCCGCACGCGGTAGACCTTGCCGTTGCTCGGGTCGAGGATGTCGCCGCCGTCCCAGAGCTCGGTGTCGCCGGTGTTCTTCTTGACGTTGCGGATGATGGTCAGGCCGATGATGGGCTGGCCCTTGCGATCGTCGGCGCACTCGTCGCACTTGGCGCCCTGCTTGGTGGGGTCGGTGATCTTCTCGATCTTGCCGGTCATGACGCCATTGACCTCGCTGATGCGCACGGTGGAGCGCTCCTGCTTGGACTCGTCATCGATCGTCTTCCAGACGCCGACCGGCGACGTGGCGGTCTGCGCCAGCGCCAGGTTGGCGGACAGGCCGAGGCCCAGGGCGACAGCGGTGGCGAACAACGGTTTCATCGTGTCTCTCTCCAATTTTTCTGTACGGCGGAAGGTGGCGATGTTGCGGGGACCGACGGCGCCGCGTCAAACGCGGCCGGCGGATCCCCGCGCGCCATCAGGGGCGTCGGGGGGACGCGGGCGCCCCGCTCGGGGGACGCCCGCGCCGCTGCGGGTCAGAACAGCGCCTCGTCCATTTCCATCAGCGGGTTCAGGCCGGCCCGGGCGGTGCGGATCAGGCTCGCGGTCTCCGGCAGCAGCTTGGCGAAGTAGAAGCGCGCGGTCGCCAGCTTGGCGGTGTAGAACGGATCGCCGCCGTCCTTCTTCTCCAGCGCCAGCTTGGCCATGCGCGCCCACATGTAGGCGAAGCACAGGTGGCCGACGACGCGCAGGTAGTCCACCGCGGCCGCGCCCACTTCGTCGGGGTTCTGGAAGGCCTTCATGCCGATCTCGGTGGTCAGCTTGGTGACCTTGTCGCCGATGTCGGCCAGCGGGTTGATGAACTCCTGCATCGCTTCGCTGGTGCCCTCTTCCTCGACGAACTCGGCGATCTTCTTGCCGAATTTCTTCAGCGTCGCGCCGTTGTTGCCCAGGATCTTGCGGCCCAGCAGGTCCAGCGACTGCACGGTGTTCGTGCCTTCGTAGATCATGTTGATGCGGGCGTCGCGGACGTACTGCTCCATGCCCCACTCGTGGATGTAGCCGTGGCCGCCGAAGACCTGCATGCAGTGCGAGGTGGCGATCCAGCCGTTGTCCGTGATGAAGGCCTTGATGATCGGGGTCAGCAGCGCGACTTCGTCCTCGCAGGCCTTGGCCTCGTCGGCGTCGTCGCTGGACAGCGCCTTGTCCAGCTGCAGCGCCACGTAGGCCGACAGCGCGCGGCCGCCTTCGGCGTAGGCGCGCGCGGTCAGCAGCATCTTGCGCACGTCGGGGTGGACGATGATCGGATCGGCCGGCTTGTCCGGCGCCTTCGGGCCCGACAGCGCACGCATCTGGATGCGGTCCTTGGCGTAGGCGACGGCGTTCTGGTACGCCACCTCGGTCAGGCCCAGCGACTGGTTGCCGACGCCCAGGCGGGCGGCGTTCATCATCACGAACATCGCTTGCAGGCCCTTGTTGGGCTGGCCGACCAGCGTGCCGACGGCGCCGTCCAGCACGATCTGCGCGGTGGCGTTGCCATGGATGCCCATCTTGTGTTCCAGGCCGCCGCAGTAGACCGGGTTGCGCTCGCCGATGGCGCCGTCCGCGCCCACCTTGAACTTGGGCACGATGAAGAGCGAGATGCCCTTGGAGCCTTGCGGCGCGTCCGGCAGGCGGGCCAGCACCAGGTGGATGATGTTCTCGGCCAGGTCGTGCTCGCCGGCGGAGATGAAGATCTTCTGGCCGGTGATCTTGTAGGTGCCGTCGCCCTGCGGCTCGGCCTTGGAACGCAGCAGGCCCAGGTCGGTGCCGCAATGCGGCTCGGTCAGGCACATGGTGCCGGTCCACACGCCCGAGGTCAGCTTGGGCAGGTACAGCGACTTCTGCTCCGGCGTGCCGTGCGCGTGCAGCGCCTCGTAGGCGCCGTGGCTCAGGCCCGGGTACATCGTCCAGGCCTGGTTGGCCGAGTTCATCATCTCGTACATGCACTGGTTGAGCAGGATCGGCAGCCCCTGGCCACCGTACTCGGGGTCGCAGGACAGCGCGGGCCAGCCGCCTTCGACGTACTGCGCGTAGGCTTCCTTGAAGCCCTTGGGCGCCTTGACCTCGTGCGTGGTCTTGTCCAGCGTGCAACCCTCGGCGTCGCCCGACAGGTTGATCGGCGCGATCACCTCGGCGGCGAACTTGCCGCCCTCTTCCAGCACGGCGTTGATGGTGTCCTCATCGACCTCGGCATGCGCGGGCAGCAGCTTCAGCTCGTCGACCGCGTGCAGCAGCTCGTGCAGCACGAACTTCATGTCGCGCAGGGGCGGGTTGTACTGAGGCATGAGGAACTCTCCTGACGTTGGTTCTAAGGGTGGGATAGCGGAAACTCGGCCGGCTCAGGCGCGCTTGCGGCCCGCGCCCGGCGCGGCCGCGGCGCTCGGCGCCGACGGAGACTTGGGTTGCCGGGCCTGCGCGTCCGCGGTGCGGCCGGCCGGCGTGGCGAAACTGTCGAGGATGCGTTCCAGCCCCGTGCGGGCACGCGCCAACGCGCCCGGGCTGCGCAGGAAACGCGCGTCGTGATGCAGGGACAGGATCAGCCCGTGCATCTCGAACAGGATCTGGTCCGGGTCCGCGCCCGGCACGAGGTGGCCGCAGTCCTGCGCCAGCAGGATGGCCTTGCGGATCGCGGCGTGCCAGTCGCGCACCATGCCGACCAGCGCCTCGCGCACCGGCCCGGGCCGGTCGTCGAACTCGACCGCGCCGCTGATGTAGATGCAGCCCGAGTCCACCTCCAGCGAGGTGCGGTGCACCCAGCGCTCGAACAGCGCGCGCAGGCGCGGCAGGCCGCGCGGCTGGCGGATCGCGGCGTAGAAGACCTCTTCCTCGAACTTGGCGTGATACTCGCGCACCACCGCGATCTGCAGTTCCTCGCGCGAGCCGAAATGGGCGAACACGCCGGACTTGCTCATCTTCGTCACGTCGGCGAGCGCGCCGATGGACAGCCCCTCCAGCCCCATGTGCGACGCCAGTCCCAGCGCGGCGTCCAGGATGGTGGCGCGGGTCTGCTGGCCCTTCTGCAGCGAACGCGTGCCGCGGCGAGCCGTCGCGGCGGGCTTGGAAGCGATGAAGGGGGAGGAGGTGGACACGGTGCCCGGAATAATAAAACGAACGATCGTTCTATTTTGCAGACTTCCACCCCGGAAACGCAATCCTTGACCACCCTTTTTTAGTGTCCGGGACCTAAAAGTCTCGACGAGTGGCGCGACCCGCTCGTGAATCTAGGGTTTACCCACCCCCTGTTTGTGCTGATTCTGCGCGACTCTGGCGAGCCACCTGCCCAGAGGAGGTCCAGTGACCTTCGGCAACGCCCGCGCGGGAGTCGCGGGCATAGACTGGCAAAAAAGGGAGCCAGAAGAATGCACAAGCCATCGAATGGCGTGATTCGGATTCTGGTGTGTCGGGTTCAATCCCGGCTTTGCGGCCTGCCGCTGCAGGATGTGGAGGAGACGCTGCGTCCGCAGCCGTTGCGTCCGCTCGCGGCGCCGGTCGTGCATGTCCAGGGTCTCGCGCGCATCCGCGGCGATTGGCTGCCGGTCGTCGATCTGGCGGGCCTGCTGGGCCTGGCCGCGGCGCCGGTGCATCGGTACGTGCTGCTGCGCGCGGGCGGCCATCGCGTGGTGCTGGCCGTGGCGGAGGTGCTGGGCGTGCACACGCTCCCCGCCGAGGCGGCGCGCGCCCTCCCCCCTTTGTTGCAGGACCGCTCGCATGCCGCCGTGGCAGCGCTGGCGGAGCGCGACGACGAATTGATCGCGGTGCTGGACCATGCCCGCCTGCTGCCCGACGACTGGCTCGCGGCGTTGTCCGCGGCGCCGGCCGCCGCCGCCGGTGCCCGCGCCGGGGCTGCCTCATGACGCGGCCCGAGCCGCTGGACCCCGCCCAGCTGCCGCGACTTCGCGCGTTGCTCGCCGCGCGGCTGGGGCTGCAGTTCGACGAGCGCCAGGACAGTCGCCTGACGACGGCGCTGGGCCGCGTCGCCGGCCCGATCGGCGCGACGGCGTTGCTGGACCGGATGGAGCTGGCGCCCACGCGCGACCAGCTCGACGCGCTGGCCGGCGAGTTGACCGTCGGCGAGACCTTCTTTTTCCGCCACCCCGAGCAGTTCGACGCGCTGCGCTTCGACCTGCTGCCCGCGCTGACGCAACGCCTGGCCGGGGACGCGGCGCTCGCGTCCACGAAGCCGCGTCGGCTGCGCGTGCTGTCGGCCGGCTGCGCCTCGGGCGAGGAGGCCTACACGCTGGCGATCACGCTGCAGCGCGCCGGCCTGGCGGCGCAGGGCATCGACTGGGACGTGCTGGCCGTGGACCTGAACCCGGCGGTGATCGCACGCGCGCTCGATGCCCGATACGGTGAATGGAGCCTGCGCGCGACGCCGCCGGAGTTGCGCCACCTCTGGTTCCGCCGCGTCGACCGGCCGGCCGGTGACCCGCAGGGCGCGACACCGGACGGCGACGCGTGGAGGCCGCTGCCGTCCATCCGCGAGCGCGTGCGCTTCGAGCCCCGCCACCTCGGCCTGCCCGATCCGCTCTTCTGGGCGCCGGGCAGCTTCGACGTCATCTTTTGCCGCAATGTGTTGATGTACCTGGAGCCGGGCGCGCTGAGCCAGGCGATCCGCAACCTCACCGGCGCGCTGGCGCCGGGCGGCGTGCTGTTCCTGGGCCATGCCGAGACGCTGCGCGGCCACACCGACGCGCTGGCGCTGCGGCAATCGCGCGGCTGCTTTTTCTATCAACGCGACGCCGCCCACGAGGCCCGGCGCGAATGGCCGTTCCCGTGGCCGCCGATGTCGCAGGCGGACGTCGGGCGCGAGCACGCGATGCCGCCCGCGCCGCCGGTCGCCCACCGCGTGGCGTCCATGGCGTCCTCCGCCGCGCCGGACACCGAGCCCGGTGAGCTGGCGCTGCTCGACGAAGCGTTGCTGCTGGTCGAGGCGGGCCAGATCGAGGACGGCCTGCGCGCCTGCTCGCGGCTGATCTCGCCGACGACGCCGGCCGGCTTGCAGGCCGAGGTCTTCTTCCTGCAGGCGCTGGCGATGGAGGAGCGCGGCCAACTACCCGCCGCCGAATGGAATCACCAGCGCGCCGCCGCCAAGGATGCCGGCTTCGCGATGCCGCACCTGCGGCTGGGACTGCTGGCGCGCCGGCGCGGCGAGGTCGTCGCGGCACGGCGCGAACTGCGTCGCGCGCTGGAGCTGCTCGACGGCGAATCGGAGGACCGGCTGCGGCGCTTCGGTGGCGGCTTCGAACGTGACGACCTGCGGCGCCTGTGCCGCGACGAGATCGGGGAGGCCCGCGCATGACCGAGGACATCCGCCGGCAGTTGGGCGAATGGCGAGACAACTTCGACCGCGCCTTCGCCGATCCGCAACGCCACCGCGACGACGACGCCGCGGTCGACGTGCTGGGCATACGGATTGCCGGCGACCCGTTCGCCCTGAACTTGGCCGATCTGGCCGGACTGATGCCCGCCATGACCGCCGCCCCCTATCCCGCCACCGCGCCCGGGCTGCTCGGTCTGATCGGCCATCAGGGCCAGGTGTTGCCCCTGTACGACCTGCAGGCGCTGATGGGCCGCGGCCCGGCGCCGACGACGCGCTGGTGGGTGGTGGCGCGCGCGGCGCCGCTGGCGCTGGCCGTCGAGGACTTCGAGGGCCAGTGGCGGCTCGCCCAGGGCGACCGGCTGCAGCAGAGCGACGCCACCGGCACCGGCTGGGCGGTGCGCTGCGGCGGCGCGCTGCGCCCGTTGATCGAGCTGGACGACGTGATCGCCGGCGTGGCGGGCGACCTGAACGGACATCACGACACGGGCCACGAGGCCGGCCGCGCCGTCACCGGAGCGGCCGCGGCGACCTCGGCGACCGGCGACACGATCACCGACAAGATCGACCATTGATAGGGAGAGCGTTCATGTGGACATTCGGCAGAAAGTTGGCGGTGGGCTTCGCCCTGTCCTTCGCCTTGCTGGTGCTGATCGGGGCCCTGTCCTACCGCGGCGTCGAGATCCTGACGCAGAACAGCTACCAGGTCACCCGCACCCATGCGGCGATGGGCCACATCACCTCGCTGCTCAGCGCGATGAAGGATGCCGAGACCGGCCAGCGCGGCTACATGCTGACCGGCGACGACACCTACCTCGAACCCTATCGCACCGCCCTCGCGGACGTGCCCCGCGTGCTGGCGGAGCTGCGTCCGCTGATCCGGGACAACCCCGCGCAGCAGACCCGCCTCAACCAGGCGGCGATCATGATCGACAACCTGCTGAACATGCACAAGGACCGCATCGACCTGCGCAAGAACAGCGGCGAGGAGGCCGCGACGCGGCAGGTCCGCATGGGCGAGGGCAAGCGCCGCATGGATGAGCTGCGCACCGTCATCGCCCAGATGGAGGACGAGGAAGGCGACCTGCTGAAGCTGCGCGCGCAGGAGGTCGAGCAGGCGGCCTCCGGCGTGCGCAATGCCATCGTGTGGGGCACGGTGGCGGGCGCGCTGCTGGTGCTGGTGGCCGCGCTGACGCTGAGCCGCGCGCTGAGCGGGCAGGTCGGGCTGGCGGTGCGGCACGTGCAGCGCTCGTCGGCCGAGCTGCAGGCCGCCGCCAACCAGCAGGCGGCCGGCGCGCGCGAGACCGCCACGTCGATGACCGAGATCGCCACGACCATCTCCGAGCTGCTCGCCACCTCGCGCCAGATCGCCGACAGCGCGCAGCGCGTCGTCGTCTTCGCCGAGCAGACCGCCAGCTTCGCGCGCGGCGGCGACGGCACGCTGCAGGCGGCGCGCGAGACCATCGCCGCGATGCGGCGCCAGATCGACCTCGTGGTCGACCACATGCTGGACCTGGGCCGCAAGTCGCAGCAGATCGGCGTGGTGCTGGACCTGGTCAGCGAGCTGGCCGAGCAGACCAACATCCTGGCCATCAACGCCACCATCGAGGCGACCGTGGCCGGCGACGCGGGCCGGCGCTTCAGCGTGGTGGCCGACGAGATCCGCAAGCTGGCCGACCGCATGACCGCGTCGACCAAGGAGATCCGCGTCCAGATCGACGACATGCGCGGCGCCGTCAACACCACGGTGATGGCGACGGAGACGGGCTCCAAGGCCGTCGACGCGGGCGCGCGCCAGTTCGACGAGGTGGCCGGCACCTTCGGCCGCATCGCCGGCCTGGTGGTGACGACCACCGAGGCGGCGCGCGAGATCGAGCTCTCCACCAAGCAGCAGGCCACCGCCGTCGAGCAGTTGAACGTGGCGCTGTCCAACACCGCGCAGGCCTCGCGCGAGACCGAGGCCAGCTCCGGCCAGACCTCGCAGACCGCGACCGAGCTGGCGGAAATGTCCCGCGACCTGCTGCGCCTGGTCCAGGCCCAGCCGGCCTGACGGCCCGCGTCGCGCCCACCGCCGCCGAACGCAGGAACGCACGCCGTGGCCAAGGACCCCTACCGCTTCTTCCGCGTCGAGGCGCGCGATCTGCTGCGACAGATGGGCGAGGCCGTGCTCGCCGCGGAACACGCGCCGATGCCGGACCTGCCGGCGCGGCTGCTGAGGCTGGCCCACACGCTCAAGGGCGCGGCCAGCGTGGTGCGGCAGCCCGGCATCGCCGCGAAGGCCCATGAGATCGAGGACCTGCTGACTCCGCTGCGGGACGGTGGCGTCACCCCCGGCCGTTCCGAACTCGACGCGCTGCTGGCGCTGATCGACGCGGCGACCGGCGCGATCGCGGGATTGGACCCGGGAGCGCCGGCGAGTCCGTCGACGTCCGCCGTCGGGACCGGACAGACGCCGCGCGCCGCCGCGCCCGCGGGCAACGACGTCCCATCGACCGACGACGGCGCCAACATGCCGCTGCTGGACATCCCGCAGTTGCTGCCGGAGGAGCTCGACGCGGTGCTGGGCAACATCGCGCAGACGCAGGGCCATCTGGCGCCGGTCGAGCGCGCCGTGGCGCTGGTGCGCGAGCTGCGATCGACGCTGAACGGCGGACAGGAAGCCCTGGCCGGACCGCTGGCGCGCATCGAGGATCAGCTCGAACGCGCCACTCGCCAGATCGGCCGCGAGCTGGTCGCGCTGCGCGACAGCGCCGAGCAACTGCGGCTGCTGCCCGCGTCGCTGCTGTTCGCGCCCTTGCAACGCGCGGCCCGCGACGCCGCGCGCTCGCAGGACAAGCAGGTGCGCTTCAGCGGCGTCGGCGGTGAGGTGAAGCTGGAGGGCGCCGTGCTGAACACGGTGCTGGGCGCGCTGGTGCAGATGGTGCGCAACGCCGTCGCGCATGGCATCGAGCGTCCGGCCGATCGCGCCGCCGCCGGCAAGCCGGCGCAAGGCCGCATCGATCTGGGCGTCGAGCGGCGGGGTCGCGAGGTGCTGTTCAGTTGCACCGACGACGGCGCCGGACTCGACCTCGACGGGGTGCGCCGCACCGCTGTCGCCAAGGGCATCGTCGATGCCGAACGGCTGGACGACGAGGCCCTTGTCGCGCGCCTGCTGCGGGGCGGCCTCAGCACCGCGCCGCGCGTGGACGCGCTGGCCGGGCGCGGCGTCGGCATGGACCTGGTCCGCGACACGGCGGACCGCCTCGGCGGCCGCCTGACGCTGCGCAGCCGGCGCGGCGAGGGCACCACCGTCGAGCTGCGCGTGCCGCTGCAGCTCGCGGCGCTGCGGGCGATCCAGGTCCGCGCCGGCGGGCTGTCGGCGTGGATTCCGCTGGAAGCGGTCGAATGCGTGCTGCAACGTCCGGTGCTGAACGGCCAGCACATCGCCGTCGACGACGAGCTGCTGCCCCACCTGACGCTGACCGACGTGCTGCGGCCCGCGGGTGCCGCCGCGGCACCGGGCGCGCCGCGCTCGGCGCTGATCGTGCGTGGCGGCGGACAGCGCGCCGCGCTCGGCGTGGACGCGCTGGACGGCGTGTCCAGCGTGGTGCTGCGGCCGCCGCCGTCATTGCTGCCGGCCGCCCCGCTGATCGCGGGACTGGCGCTGGACGCGGCGCAGCAACCGGTGCCGGTGCTGTCGCCCGAGGGCCTGGTCGCCGCCGCGCGCGGCGCGCGCCCGCGGCCGGTCGCCGCGGTGCCGCGCACCGAGACCATCCTGGTCATCGACGACTCGCTCACCACCCGCATGCTGGAGCAGAGCATCCTGGAGGCCGCCGGCTACCGCGTCCACATGGCCGCGTCCGCCGAGGACGGCCTGGAGGCGGCGCGCCGCGAGCGTTACGCGCTGATCCTGGTGGACGTGGAGATGCCGGGCATGGACGGCTTCGAATTCGTGACCCGCATCCGCCAGGACGACGCGCTGCGGGACATCTCCGCCGTGCTGGTCACCTCGCGCAACGCGCCCGAGGACCTGGCCCGCGGCAAGAGCGTCGGCGCGGACGGCTACATCGTCAAGGGCGAGTTCGCGCAGAACGAGTTCCTGGCGCAGGTCGCGCGGCTCGTGGCCCGCTCGGTCGGCGGCGCGGGCTCGGCCGCCGAGGATCGGGCGGAGGGAGCGCCGGCATGAGTCCAGGCATGGGCATGGGAGCGGGCATCGGCGGCCTGGGCGGCGCGTCCGACACGGGCGGCGACGGACTCGGGCCCGCCGATCCGAGGGCCGGCAAGCCACTGCGGGTGCTCGTCGTCGAGGACTCGATCACGGTGATGGCGCACATCCGCGAGGTGCTGTCCGCGCAGGCCGACATCGAGATCGTCGGCGAAGCCCACGACGGCGTCCAGGCCGTGGCGCTGTGCCAGCGGCTGCGGCCGGACGTCGTGTCGATGGACATGATGCTGCCCGTCATGGACGGCCAGGCCGCGACCGAGGCCATCATGGCCCACTGCCCGACGCCGATCCTGATCGTGTCCTCGTCGACCAACCGCGGCGAGCTGCTGCGCACCTATGAGGCGCTGGCCGCCGGCGCCGTCGAGGTGCTGGAGAAACCCAGCGGCACCCAGCCCGAGGGCGAGTGGGAGCGCCGCTACCTCACGCTGCTGCGGCTGGTGGCGCGCATCCGCGTGATCACGCATGTGCGCGCCCGCATGCCCGGCCGGCCGTCGGTGCCCGCCGCGACGCCCGTGCCGCCGGCGCGGCGCACGCTGCTGGCGTTGGGCGCGTCCACCGGCGGGCCGGGCGCGCTGATGAAGATCCTGCAGTCGCTGCCGCCGCCGGCGCCGCTGCCGGTGCTCATCGTGATGCACATCAATGCGGTCTTCAGCCGCGGCTTCGCCGAATGGCTGGACGCGCAGACGCCGCACCGCGTGCGCTACGCCCAGGGCGGCGAGGCGCTGCGCGAGCTCGCCGGCCAGGTGATCCTCGCGCCGCCGGATTCGCACCTGGTGCTGCGTGCCGGACAACTGCAGCTCAGCCACGCGCCGCCGCGCCACTCCTGCCGGCCGTCGGTGGACGTGCTGTTCGAGTCATTGGCCGCCGAGCTCGGCGCCGGCGTCGCCGCGGCGCTGTTGACCGGCATGGGCCGCGACGGCGCGCAGGGATTGCTGGCGATCCGGCGCGCGGGCGGCGCGACGCTGGCCCAGGACGAGGCCAGCTCCATGGTCTACGGCATGCCGCGCGAGGCCGCCCAGTTGGGCGCCGCCGACCGCGTCCTGCCGCTGAACGACATCGGCCCCGCCCTCATGGGCCTGAGCGGTACGGCCTGGGGAGGGGCCCGAACATGAATGCAAGAACCTTCATCGTCGAGGATAGTCTGACGGTGCGCATGGACCTGCGCGAAGCGTTGGACGACGCCGGCTTCGACTGCATCGAATGCGCGACGCTGGCGCAGGCCCGCGCGGCGCTCGCGCAGGGCACGCCGTCGCTGGTACTGCTGGACAACCTGCTGCCGGACGGCGACGGCGCCGCCTGGCTGGCCGAGTTGCGCGCCGCGCCCGGAGGCGCCGAGTGCGTGGTGCTGATCCTGTCGAGCGCGTCGCAGGCCAGCGACCGGCTGCGCGGCCTCGCGCACGGCGCCGACGAGTACGTCGGCAAGCCCTACGACCGGCTCTACGTCGTCGACCGTTCGCGCGAGCTGGTGCGCCAGCGCCAGGCGCGCCTGTCGACCGCCTGGCCGCAGCAGGCCAGCGTGCTGCTGATCGACGACAGCGAGACCTTCCGCGAAGCGCTGCGCGATGCGCTCGAACCCAGCGGCTATCTGATCCACACCGCCACGCACGGCGAGGACGGCCTGCGGCAAGCCGCCGCGCTGCGGCCCAACGCGGTGATCGTCGACCAGCACATGCCGGGCCTCGATGGGGCGGCCGTGATCCGCCGCCTGCGCCTGGACCCGGCGCTGCGCCACACGCCCTGCCTGCTGCTGACCGCCGACGAGGGCCCGGAAGCCGAGCTGAGCGCGCTGGAGGCCGGCGCCGACGCCTTCGCGCGCAAGCAGGACGACGTGGACCTGATCCTGGCCCGGGTCGCGGCGATGCTGCGCAGCGCCAAGGCCAGCCTGCCGGAGCACGGCGCCAGCCTGCTCGGCCCGAAGCGGCTGCTGCTGGTCGACGACAGCGCCAACGTGCTGGCCGAACTCGGCGCCACGCTGCGCGACGACGGCTACGACGTCATCGCCGCCAGCCATGGCGAGCAGGCGCTGGAGCTGCTGGCGGTGCAGGCCGTCGACGCCATCCTGCTGGACGTGCAGATGCCCGGCATCGGCGGGCTCGAAACCTGCCGCCGCATCAAGGCGGCGCCAGCGCTGCGCGACATCCCGGTGCTGCTGCTGACGGCCTTCGACGGCCGCGAGGCGATGCTCGCCGGGCTGGAGACCGGCGCCGACGACTACATCGTCAAGGCCAACGGCGAGGTCGAGCTGCTCAAGGCCCGGCTGCGCGCGCAACTGCGCCGCAAGCAGTTCGAGGACGAGGCCCGGCGCATGCACGCCGAGCTGCACAACAGCGCCATGGAGGCCGCCGAGGCGCGCGCCGCCCGCGACCTGGCGGACAGCCGCGCCGAGCTGCTGGCCGCGCTGCAGCAGCGCAACGACGCGCTGGAGCAGCTCAACGCGGAGCTGAGCCGCGCCAGCAGCGCCAAGACCGCGTTCCTGTCGACGATGTCGCATGAGCTGCGCACGCCGCTGAACGCGGTGATCGGCTTCGCGCAGCTGATGCGCGACGGCGCCGCCGGCCCGGTCAGCGAGCGCCAGTCCGAGTTCTGCAACCACATCCACAACGCGGGGCAGCACTTGCTCTCGCTGGTCAACGACCTGCTGGACATGGCCAAGATCGAGGCCGGCCGCGTCGACCTGGACATCGAGCCGGTGGACCTGGACGAACTGCTGCGCGACGCGCTGGCGATCGTGCAGGAGCGCGCCCGGCTCGGCGACATCGAGATGACGTTCTTCGGCGTCGGCGGCGGCCAGCGCCTGTGCGTGGACCGGCGCCGGCTGCGGCAGATCATCTACAACCTGCTGTCCAACGCCGCGAAGTTCACGCCCAAGGGCGGCAACATCCGGCTGGAGGCGCGGCGCGTGCCGCGGGCCCGGGCCCGCGAGGCGCTGCCCGGCTTCGCGACCGGGCGGCGGTCCGACCTGCCCGAGAGCGAGTACGACGAATTCGTCCAGATCAGCATCACCGACAGCGGCATCGGCATTCCGGGCGAGAGCCTGGAGCGGCTGTTCCAGCCCTTCAACCAGATCAAGAACGTGCTGACGCACAAGGTCGAAGGCACCGGCCTGGGCCTGGCGACGGTGGCGCGGCTGGTGCAGTTGCACGGCGGCGCGGTGGCGGTGAGCAGCCAGCCGGACACGGGCAGCTGCTTCACCTGCTGGCTGCCCTGGCGCGAGCCGGTGATGCCCGACGTCGTCCTGCCGGACGAGCAGGGCGAGCGGCCGCTGGCCCTGGTCATCGAGCACAACCCGCAGGCGGCGGCGCTGATGCAGTCGCAGCTCAAGTCGGCGGGCTTTCGCGTCCGGCATGTCGGCTCGTCCGAGGAAGCGCTGCGGCTGGCCCACCAACTGCGGCCCGACCTGATCACGCTGGAGGTCAACCTCCCCGGCCTGGACGGCTGGGAGCTGCTGTCGCGCCTGAAGAACCTGCCGGGCTGGGCGCACATCCCGGTGGTGGTGGTGTCGGTGGACGCGGGGCAGGAGGTGGCGCTGTCGCTGGGCGCGTCGGCGGTGCTGCACAAGCCGGTCAGCCGGCAGGCGCTGACGCAGGAGCTGGAGATGCTCGGCTTCAAGCCGACGGCGACGCGCAAGTTCCTGGTGCTGGCGATCAGCGAGGCGCCGGGCGAGCTGCAGTCGCTCAGCGCGCACCTGTCGCAGCCGGGGTTCTCCGTGCTGCGCGCGACCGGCGGCAAGGAGGGCATCGAGCTGGCGCGGCGCCATGTGCCCGACCTGATCGTGCTGGACCTGCTGATGGCGGAGGTCGACGGCATCGGCGTCGTCGAGGCGCTGCAGCGTGATCCGCTGACGGCGGCGATCCCGGTGATCGTCGTGGCCGCGTCGCAGCTCAGCGTGCGCGACCGCGAGCTGCTCAACCGGCATGTGCAACGCGCCACGGCCCGGCAGGCCGCCGATGCCGCGGCCGGCCCGGCGCCGGTGCTACCCTCGGGCGAGCGCGCCGCGTCCGGTCCGCAGGGGCACTTCATGGACGAGGTCAAGCGCGCGATCAGCCGCACCAGCTGGGGCGATCTCGATCCCCTCGACGATTGATGCCTGACACCGGGAGCCCGATGCCACCGATCCTTGCGAACGCCCCCCTGTTGACCGTGGTCCTGGTCGAGGACTCGCTGACCATTCGTCGCCAACTGCTGCACCGGCTGGACGCGGTCCCCGGGCTGGCCGTCGTCGGCGAGGCCGGCGACGAGGCCACCGCGATCGCGCTGGTCGCGCACCTGCGGCCCGACGCGGTGCTGCTGGATCTGTCGCTGGCGCAGGGCGGCTCCGGTCTCGCGGTGCTCAGGACGCTGCGCCGGCAGGGGTATGCGGGTCAGGTGCACGTGCTCTCGCACCAGACCGAGGCCTACCGGCCGGCGGTCCTCGCGGCCGGCGCGAACGGCTTCTTCGACAAGGCCGAGGAGCTGGACGACATGCTGCGCCAGCTCACCGGCGCCGAGTTGCCCGCGCCCGCGCCGCTCGATCCGCTCGCGCTGCGGGAGCGGCTGGCCCAGACGGTGAGGTTGGCGCTGCGGGACGGCTCGGAGGTGATCGTCCATGCCGTCGTCGGCCCGCCCGCGGAGTTGGCCGCGCTGGCGGCGCAGTTGGCGGTGGTGCTCGAACCGGGCGACCTGATCGGCTGGACCGGCTCGCCCGAGAACGGCTGCCTGTGCGTGGTGCTGGTCGATCCCGACGAGGCCCTGCCGCTGCGCGAGCGCCTGGACGCGCTGGCCCCCGGCTCCCGCCGAGGTCGCGCGTTGCTGCCCGACGATGCGTTGTCCGCGGGCGGCCTGATCGCGCTGGCCGAACTGCGTGCGTTGGGGCTCGCGTCCGCGTGACATTCGCGTGTCGCGTCGACTGATCCGATCGAGCCTGCAACGACAGGCTGTTCGTTCAAAAACCTCGCCGAACGGGCGCCGATCTGCGCCGAACAGGCAAAAAAGCGTGTCTGCGGCACCACCCGCGCAGATCTGGCACTTGAGTTGCCCCTGACGACTGGATTACCCTTTGTCGCTGGAGGTCAATGACCGTGGACGTTCTGCAATTGGACATCTCGGGCCGACCGCAGGCCTGGATCTCGACGAAGGAAGCAGCGGTGCTGTACGCCAGCGACGCTGTCGCATGGACGTTGGGCGAGCCGTGCCATGTGCTGCGCGGGGGCTATCAACGGTTGACGGGGCTGCAATCGCTGATCTCGCTGCATCCCATCATCGCGGTGCGCGGCGCCATTCCGACACGCGCGTGGCGGCAGGCACCGGCGCTATCCAACTTCAAGCTGTTCGCGCGTGACCGCTATGTCTGCGCCTACTGCGGGCATCGCGTCCACATGGAGTTGCTGACGCGGGAGCACATCCAGCCGGTGTCGCGCCGCGGGGTGGACTCGTGGATGAACTGCATCACCGCCTGCCGCGCCTGCAACGGCCGCAAGGGCAACCGCACGCCGGAAGAGGCCAACATGGCGCTGCTTTACCTGCCCTACGTGCCCAGCCTGCACGAGGACATGATCCTGCGCGGCCGGCGCATCCTGGCGGATCAGATGGAGTTCCTCCTGGCCAGCGTGCCCAAGTCGTCGCGCCTGTACGAGTCGTAGGCGGAATCCGCGCCGCCGGCAGTGACGCTGCCGGTGGCCGCGGGACGACGTCGACGACTCCTGTACATTGCCGCCATGGGCCTTTCGCGCCGTCTGTCGGCGGGCGACGCGGTCGGTAAAGAGTTGTTGCGCAGTCAACGGCACGCATTGCGAACTCGTTGGGCTGCCTATCGATGTGGAGACTGAAATGAAGAAGCTGCTGATTGTCACGATGGTGGCGGCCCTGGCCGCCTGCTCGACGACGAGTCCCGACGTGATCCAGCGCGGTGACGCGCAGCGCATGTCGCAGGTGCAGGACGCGACCGTGTTGTCGGTCCGTCCGGTGACGGTGGATGGCAGCCAGAGCGGCGCGGGCGCGCTGACCGGCGCGGTGGTCGGCGGCGTGGCCGGCGGCAGCGTCGGCGGGCATCGCGAAGGCCTGGTGGTCGGCGTGCTGGGCGCGGTGGCCGGCGCGGCGCTGGGCAACGCGGTCGAGCGCGGCGTGACCAAGGAGCAAGCCGTCGAAATCCTGCTGCAACTGCGCAACGGCGAACGCCGCGCGATCGTCCAGGCGCAGGGCAACGAGAACTGGATCTCCGGCGAGCCGGTGATCATCGTTACCACCGGCGGCAAGGCCCGCGTGGTGCGCGCGCCGCAGGCGACGCGGACGAACTGAGTCCACGGACTCGCGGACGACGAAGAGGCCCTCGGGCCTCTTTCTCTTTTCGCGATCCTGTCTCGTCGCGCGAGCGCACGACGCTCACTTCACCCGCTGCTTCTCCAGCTTGCGCGCCAGTGTGCGCCGGTGCATGCCCAGCCGCCGCGCGGTCTCGGAGATGTTGAAGCCCGTCGCCGCCAGCGTCTCGTGGATGTGCTCCCACTCCAGCGTCTTGATCGAGGTCGTCGCGCGGTCCGTGACCTCGACTTCCGCGTCGCCCTGCGCGCGTGAGAACGCGGCCTCGATGTCGTCGGTGTTGGCGGGTTTGGCCAGGTAGTGGCGGGCGCCCAGCTTGATCGCCTCCACCGCCGTGGCGATGCTGGCATAACCGGTCAGCACGACGATCACCATCTCCGCGTCGCGCTCGTGCAGCGTCTGCACGCAGGACAGCCCCGAGCCGCCGCCAGCCAGCTTCAGGTCGACCACGGCGTACTCCGGCGACTCCTCCGGCCCGCGCTCGTCGAGCAGCTTCTGCACCTGCTCCAGGCTGGTCGCGCGCAGCACCTCGTAGCCGCGGCGCTCGAAGGAACGCGTCAGCGTGCGCGCGAACGCATCGTCGTCCTCGACGATCAACAGCAGGCGGTCGGTATCCACGGCAAGGTCATCCGGCATCATGGGCAGCATTGTCAGGGAGTCCTTGCGGGGCCAGCGCGGACAGCGGCATGCGGATCTCCACCGCCGCGCCGCCGCCCTCCTCCGCCAGGCGATTGCGGGCGTGCAGGCGCCCGCCCAGCGAGCGCACCACGTTCAGGGCCAGGAACAGCCCCAGCCCGCCGCCCGCGCGCCCCTTGCTCGATTGATAGGGTTTGCCGAAGCGCTCCAGCATCTCCGGCAGGAAGCCGTCGCCGCGGTCTTCCACGCACAGCACCAGCTCGCCGTCGTCGGCGAACGCACGCAGCGACACCGGCTGACCCGGCGCGGCCTCCAGCGCGTTGTCGAGGATGTTGTCGATCATCTGCTTCAGGCCGACATCCGAGACGATGCGCACGCGCGGCAGCTCCGGATCGACGCGGTAGTCCAGGCCGTGATGCGCCCGCGTGCCGCGCCAGTGCTCGACGAGATCGTCCAGGAAGGCCTGCAGCGTGGTCACCACCGGCGACTCGCCGCGCAGCTCGCCGGCCGACATCAGGATGCCGCTGACGATCGCCTTGCAGCGGCGCAGCTGGACCTGCATCTCCTCGATCTCCTCGCGCAGCTCCGGGTCGCCGGCGAAGGGCGCCATGCGCGACCAGTCGCCCAGGATCACCGACAGCGTCGCCAGCGGCGTGCCCAGCTCATGCGCCGCGCCGGAGGCGAGCAGGCCCATGCGGACGATGTGCTCCTCCTCCGCCGCGCGCTGGCGCAGGTCGGCCAGGCGTGCGTCGCGCTGGCGCAGGTTGCGGCCGATGCGCTGGATGAAGATCACCAGCAGCCCGGCGTTGATCGCGAAGCAGATCAGCAGGCCGCCGATGTAATGCGGCGGCAGCGACAGCCCAGCCAGGTCCGGCAGTTGCAGCGGCAGGTGCCACTGCGTCAGCGCGGTGAAGCAGCCGCCCGTCAGCGCCACCATGAACCAGATGTAGCGCGACGGCAGCAGCACCGCCCCCACCGCGATCTGCAGCAGGAACAGGAAGATGAAGGGATTGGTGACGCCGCCGCTGTAGTACAGCTGGCCGCTGAGCACCGCCACGTCCACCAGCAGGCCGGCGAAGAGCTCGGCGTTGCGCACGCTCGGCGTCCAGCGGGTGCGCAGCCAGCAGGCGACGTTGAACAGCGCCAGCACCGCCAGCAGCGACAGCATCTCCGGCAGCGGCACCGCGATGTGCAGCGCGTAATGCACCGACAGCACCGTCGCGAGCTGCCCGACCGCCGCCAGCCAGCGCATCTGCACCAGCTGCAGCAGGTTGTTGCGCCCGGCCTCCAGCGCCTGACCCGGGCCCGGCGCCGTCAGCGCGGTGCCGCCGGCGTCGTCCAGGTAACGGCTGTCGTCGGGGTGGTCGTCGTCCGGATCGGCGGCGCTGAGCGGCATCGTCGCGACCTCAGTCCCGGCCGCGACGCCGCTCGACGCGCCACAGGTACACCGCGATGCCGGCCGTCATCGCCGCCATCGCGAACCAGGTCAGCGCGTACTGCAGGTGATGGTCGTTGAAGCGCACCACCGTCAGCCCGCCGCGCGGCCACGCGGTCTTGTCGTCGGCCGCCGAGGCATCGACGAAATACGGCGCGACCGGGCCCTCGACGATGGCCCGCGCCTTCGCGATCGCGGCCACGTCGCGCGAGTACCAGCGGTTCTCCGCCGGCACGTTCTCGCGCAGCACGCGGCCGCCCGGCTCGGTCAGGCGCAGCAGGCCGACGACGTCCACGTCGCCCTGCGCCTCCGACGCCGTCCGGGACACGCGGGTCTGGAACTCCGGCGGCACGAAGCCACGGTTCACCAGCACCCAGTCGCCCTGCGTCGTGCGCAGCGGCGTCAGCACCCAGTAGCCGGTGCCGAGCTCGGTGCTCGCGCCGACCAGCGTCTCGCGCGAATGGTCGAAGCGACCGATCAGCTCGACCCGCCGGTACTCGTCGTCGGCCTTGTTGACCGCGGCCCAGCGCGAGGCGTCGGGCGCCCGCACCGGCGCGGCGGCCAGGCGCTGGTCGACGCGCGCGATCAGGTCGCGCTTCCACGCCAGCCGCTCCAGTTGCCAGACACCCAGCGCGACGAAGCCCGCAAACGAAAGGGCCGCGCCCAGCAGCAGCGCCCAGAAGGCACCACCGCGGCGCGGCCGCAGGTCCTGCATGGCGTCGGCCATCAGGGCATGTTGCGCATGTCGTGGACCGGCATCATGTTGGCGTTCAGGTGGAACATGACCCAGATCGAGCCCGCCAGCATGATGACCACGACCGCGATCGTGAAGATCATCGACAGCATCGACCAGCCGCCCTCGACCTTCGAGTTCATGTGCAGGAAGTACACCATGTGCACCACCATCTGCACCGCCGCGAAGCCCAGCAGCACCAGGCCGGTGGTGCTGGACGACGGGATCACCTTGGCCATCACCAGCCAGAACGGGATCACGGTCAGGACGACCGCCAGGATGAAGCCGATCACGTAACCCTTGACGGTGGCGTGGTAGCCCACGTCCTCGTGGTCGTCGTGGCCATGGCCGTGGTCGTCATGGCCGTGGCCATGCGAATCGTGCTTGTGGTTGTGGTCGCTCACGGCAGCACTCCCATCAGATAAACGAAGGTGAAGACACCGATCCAGATCACGTCCAGGAAGTGCCAGAACATCGACAGGCAGATCAGGCGGCGCTTGTTTTCCTTGGTCAGGCCCAGCTTGGCCACCTGCACCATCAGCGTCACCAGCCAGATGCAGCCGAAGGTGACGTGCAGCCCGTGCGTACCCACCAGCGTGAAGAACGAGGACAGGAACGCGCTGCGCTGCGGACCGGCGCCCTCGTGGATCAGGTGCGCGAACTCGTAGATTTCAACGCCCAGGAAGCACAGGCCCAGGATGCCGGTCACCGCCAGCCAGCCCAGCACGCCGGCCTTGCGGCCCTTGAGCATCGCGATCATCGCGAAGCCGTAGGTGATGGAGGACAGCAGCAGGAAGCCGGTGTTGATCGCCACCAGCTGCAGGTCGAAGAGATCGGCGCCCGACGGACCGGCCGCGTAGCTGCGCCCCAGGACCGCGTACGTCGCGAACAGCGTCGCGAAGATCAGGCAGTCGCTCATCAGGTAGATCCAGAACCCGAGGAGCGTGCCGTGCTGCGGATGGTGGTCGCCGTTGTCGTAGAACACCGGCGTGCCGGTGTTGTTCGTCATGGTCGTTGCTTGCATGTTGGATATCGCTCGCTGCGGATTCAGGCCTTCGCCAGCACCTGGGTGCGGACGTCCTCCGTGCGGCTCACTTCATCCGCGGGGATGTAGTAGTCGCGCTTGTAGTTGAAGGTGTGGACGATCGCGACGATCACCGTCACCGCGAAGGCCACGCCGGCCACCAACCACATGTGCCAGATCAGCGCGAAACCGAACAGCGTCGACAGGCCCGCCAGGATCACGCCGGCGCCGGTGTTCTTCGGCATGTGGATCGCCTTGAAGTTGGCCACCGGGCGCTGATGGCCGCGGGTCTTCATGTCGTGCCAGGCGTCATGGTCGTGCACCACCGGCGTGAACGCGAAGTTGTACTGCGGCGGGGGCGACGAGGTCGACCACTCCAGCGTGCGGCCGCCCCACGGGTCGCCGGTCACGTCGCGCAGCTGGTCGCGCTTGAGGTAGCTCACCACCAGCTGGATCAGGAAGCAGCCGATGCCGGCGGCGATCAGCAGCGCGCCGAAGGCGGCGATCTGGAACCAGATCTGCAGCGACATGTCGTCGAAGTGGCTCATGCGGCGCGTCACGCCCATCAGGCCCAGCACGTACAGCGGCATGAAGGCCACGAAGAAGCCGATCTGCCAGAACCAGAACGAGCACTTGCCCCAGAACGGATCCAGCTTGTAGCCGAAGGCCTTGGGGAACCAGAAGGTGATGCCCGCCAGCAGGCCGAACAGCACGCCGCCGATGATCACGTTGTGGAAGTGGGCGATCAGGAACAGCGAGTTGTGCAGCACGAAGTCGGCCGGCGGCACCGCCAGCAGCACGCCCGTCATGCCGCCGATCACGAAGGTGATCATGAAGCCGATGGTCCAGTACATCGGGACCTCGAACTTGATGCGGCCGCGGTACATCGTGAACAGCCAGTTGAAGATCTTCGCCCCGGTCGGGATCGAGATGATCATCGTCGTGATGCCGAAGAACGAGTTGACGCTGGCGCCCGAGCCCATCGTGAAGAAGTGGTGCAGCCAGACGAGGTAGGACAGGATCGTGATCACGACCGTCGCGTAGACCATCGACGCGTAGCCGAACAGCTTCTTCTGGCTGAACGTGGACACCACTTCCGAGAAGATGCCGAAGGCCGGCAGCACCAGGATGTAGACCTCCGGGTGACCCCAGATCCAGATCAGGTTGACGTACATCATGGCGTTGCCGCCCAGGTCCGTCGTGAAGAAGTTGGTGCCGACGTAGCGGTCCATCGACAGCAGCGCCAGGGCCGCCGTCAGGATCGGGAACGAGGCCACGATCAGGATGTTCGAGCACAGCGAGGTCCACGTGAAGACCGGCATCTTCATCATGGTCATGCCCGGCGCGCGCATCTTGATGATGGTCGCGATCAGGTTGATGCCCGAGAGCGTGGTGCCCACCCCCGCGACCTGCAGCGACCAGATGTAGTAGTCGACCCCCACCCCCGGACTCGCCAGCAACCCCGACAGCGGCGGATACGCCAGCCAGCCGGTGCGCGCGAACTCGCCCACGAACAGCGAGAGCATGCACAGCACGGCGCCGCCGGTGGTCATCCAGAAGCTGAAGTTGTTCAGGAACGGGAAGGCCACGTCGCGCGCGCCGATCTGCAGCGGCACGACGTAGTTCATGAAGCCCGTGATCAGCGGCATCGCCACGAAGAAGATCATGATCACGCCGTGGGCGGTGAAGACCTGGTCGTAGTGATGCGGGGGCAGGAAGCCCATCTGGTCGCCGAAGGCGATGGCCTGCTGGGCGCGCATCATGACCGCGTCGGCGAAGCCGCGCAGCAGCATGACCAGGCCCAGCACGATGTACATGATGCCGATCTTCTTGTGGTCGATGCTGGTCACCCAGTCGCGCCAGAAGGGGCCCCACAGCTTGAACTTCGTCATCAGCGCGAGGACGAAGAGGCCGCCCAGGGCGACGGCCGCGAAGGTGCCGATCAGGATCGGCTCGTGATAAGGAATCGCCTCGAGGGTGAGGCGCCCGAAGATGAGCTTTTGAGCGTCAATCATCTTGGATCTCGGTGGTGCTTGCGATCGCGGCGCGGCTGGTCACAGCGTGCGCCGGGGATGCCAGTCAGTTACGGGTGGCCGAGGCCTGCCACTGCGAGGCGTACTGCCCGGCGTTGTCAGGCGTGCAAAGCGCGGCCACGAAGATCCGCTTCTGCTCGTTGCTCCAGGGCTTGCTGGCCAGGCCGTCGATGGCACCCTTGCCGCCGCCGCCAGCCGCGTCGATGGCCATCATCTGGCCCATGCACATCTTGCTGCCGTCGACGCAGCGGTTCACGACCGCGTCGAACAGACCCGGGGCCACGCTCGCGAAGCGGCGCACCGGCGCGCGCTCGGAGGGCTTCTCCAGGTCCAGGTAGAGCTCCTTGGTGAGCGCCACGCCGTCGGCCTTGTTGCGCTCGACCCAGGCGGCGAACTCGTCGTCGCTCAGGCCGTGGAACTTGAAGCGCATGTGCGAGAAGCCGTCGCCGCTGAAGTTGGCGGAGAAGCCGTCATACACGCCGGGCTTGTTGATCACCGCGTTGAGCTGGCTCTGCATGCCGGGCATCGCGTAGATCATGCCGGCCATCGCGGGCACGTAGAACGCGTTCATCACCGTCGACGAGCTGATCTTGAAGTGGATCGGGCGATCCACCGGCGCGGCCAGTTCGTTGACCGTCGCGATGCCTTGCTCCGGATAGATGAACAGCCACTTCCAGTCCAGCGCCACCACCTCGACCGTCATCGGCTGGACGCCGACGGGGATGGGGCGCTGCGCGTCCAGGCGCTCCAGCGGCCGGTACGGGTCCAGCTTGTGGGTGCTGATCCAGGTCATCGCGCCCAGCGCGATGATGATCAGCAGCGGCGCGCCCCAGATCACCAGTTCCAGCCGGGTCGAGTGGTCCCACTCCGGCGAGTAGGTCGCCTGGGTGTTGGCCGCGCGATAGCGGAACGCGAACACGAGCGTCAGGATGATCACCGGGACGATGATCAACAGCATCAGCAGCGTGGAGGCGACGATGAGTTGCGCCTGCTGGTTGGCGATGTCGCCCGAGGGCTTCATCACGACCAGGTTGCAGGCGGTCAGTGGCAACGCCAGCGACACGAGACCGAGACGGGTAAAGGTCCGGGCCAGGCTTGTTTTTAGAGATGCTTTGAGGTACATGGGACTTCAGCAAACCAGCAAGGCGTAGTTCACGCGGGACCCCCTTCAAGCCTTCCGGCTCCTGTGTCGCGACCCCCTTGGGGGTTTCCTCCGGAGGGAAAGCGATAAAGGGGAAAACGACACTTGTCGACCGTTGCACGCCGGGCGCAGATTTTGCCCGATAGACTCAAAACCACTATTGGACATTTTGTCCCAGGTAGGAGACGTATGAACAGCAGCACCCTTTCGACATCCGGGACAGTCGGGCAGCCCCTCTCCACCGTCGGTCAGCCGTTGCCGCGCGGCAGCGGCGTGGCCACGCAGGAAGAGCAGGACGCGATCGCCCCGGGCGACATCGCGGTGGGCGTGGTGATCGGGCGCGCCTCCGAGTACTTCGACTTCTTCGTCTACGGCATCGCCTCGGTGCTGGTCTTCCCGTCGATCTTCTTCCCGCACCTGGACCGGCTGGAGGGTACCTTGTGGGCCTTCGCGCTGCTGGCATTGGCCTTTGTCGTCCGACCGATCGGTACCCTGGCGGGCATGGAGATCCAGCGGCGCTTCGGCCGCAGCGTGAAGCTGACGGTGGCGCTGTTCCTGCTGGGCGTGTCGACCTGCACGATCGCGGTGCTGCCCGGTTACAACACCTGGGGCGGTGCGGCCATCGCCCTGCTGGCGCTGTGCCGGATCGGGCAAGGCCTGGCACTGGGCGGGTCCTGGGACGGCCTGCCGTCGCTGCTGGCGCTGAACGCGCCCGAGGGCAGGCGCGGCTGGTACGCGATGCTGGGGCAGCTCGGCGCGCCGATCGGCTTCCTGATCGCCAGCGCGCTGTTCGCCTACCTGTGGGCCAGCCTGGCCACCGTCGACTTCCTGAGCTGGGGCTGGCGTTATCCGTTCTTCGCGGCGTTCGCGATCAACGTGGTGGCGCTGTTCGCGCGGCTGCGCCTGGTCGTGACCCACGAGTACGAGAAGAACCTGGAGGAGCATGAGCTCGACCCCAGCGACACCCGCGAGCTCTTCGCGCTCCAAGGTCACAACGTGTTCATCGGCGCGTTCGCGGCGCTGGCCAGCTACGCCCTCTTCCACATCGTCACGGTGTTCCCGCTGTCGTGGGTGATGCTGTACGGGGACCAGGGCGTGGGCCAGTTCCTGTCGGTGCAGATCGCGGGCGCGCTGCTGGCGGCGGCGGCGATGCCGATCTCCGGGATGATCGCGGACCGCATCGGCCGGCGCAGCACGCTGGGCATGCTGGCGACGACGATCGGCATCTTCAGCCTGTTCACCCCCATCCTGCTGGACAGCGGCAGCATGGGCCAGAACATCTTCATCCTGGTCGGCTTCGTCCTGCTGGGCCTGTCCTACGGCCAGTCGTCGGGCGCGGTGACGTCCAACTTCCTGCCGCGCTTCCGCTACACCGGCGCGGCGCTGACCTCGGACCTGGCCTGGCTGATCGGCGCCGCCTTCGCGCCGCTGGTGGCGTTGGGGCTCTCGGCCCACTTCGGCCTGTGGGCGGTGACCGTGTACCTGCTGTCGGGCTGCGCCTGCACGCTGGTGGCGCTGCGCACCAACCGCATGCTCTCCATGAAAGACAAAGACTGACGGGCGGCGCGGCCCGGATTGCCGGCTGCGCGGGTCGATCTCGCGCCTGCGGTGCTCGCCGCACGGGCGTACGGCTCCGCGCCTCGGTGCAAGCCCGGTCCCGCTCGCTTCGGCAATCCGATACCGCGCCAGCGGCGTTGACCGCTCAAGACATCAACCTGCACGGCCGATCGGGAGATCGGCCGTTTCGTTTTGGCGCACGGTGGACGGGAGCGGTCGGCGAGCGTGGCAATAACCCCACTAAATTAGATAGCAAGCTACCTATTTAGAATCGCGGGCATGACTGAATCCGTCGACAAGCCCGCCCGTGGGCTGACGCGCAGCGCGCGCGAGATCGCCTTGATGACCATCGGCGTGACGCTGCCGGTGCTGGAGCGGGCGTACCGCGCCCGCGCGAACCTGGCGATGGCGCACCTGGGCATCTCGCAGGCGCTGGCCTGGCCGCTGGTGATGATCGGCCGCCAGGGCGACGGGCTGCGCCAGGGCGAGCTGGCGGCGCTGCTGGCCATCGAGGGCCCGTCGCTGACGCGATCGCTGGACCAGTTGATCACCGGCGGCTTCATCGAGCGCAACGAGGATCCCGACGATCGCCGCGCCAAGACGCTGCACCTGACGGCCCTGGGCGCGGACGTCTGCGAGCAGATCGAGGACACCCTGCGCGATCTGCGCAACGAGCTCTACCAGGGCATCCCCGACACGGACATCCAGGCCGCGCTGCGCGTCTTCGCCACGCTGGCCGAGCGCGTCGGCGCGCCCAAGCCGATCGTGCCGCCGCGGCGCCGATAGGACCGCCTTCCTCGGTACGACGCCTGCCATGAAGTTCCCCAGCCTCCCCCGCCTGCCCGCCGCGATGCCCGCGCTCACCGCGCGGTGGTCATGGCCCGCGTTGCCGGCCCTGCCGGCGTTCCTGCGCCCCGGCTTCACCCGCGCCGAATGGCTCTTCTCGGTCAAGGCCTTCGCCGCCGCGATGCTGGCCGTCTTCCTGGCCAGCTGGGCCGGGCAACCGCGACCGTTCTGGGCGCTGATGACAGCCTACATCGTCGCCCACCCGATGGCCGGGGCGGTGCGCTCCAAGGGCCTGTTCCGTTTCGTCGGCACGCTGATCGGCAGTGCCGCGGCGGTGCTGATGGTGCCGCGCTTCGCCAACGCGCCGGAACTGCTGAGCCTGGCGCTCGCGCTGTGGGTCGCGGGTTGCCTGTGCCTGTCGCTGCGCGACCGCACGCCGCGCGCCTATGCCTTCATGCTGGCCGGCTACACCGCCGCGTTGATCGGCTTCCCGGCCGTGGACACGCCGTTGGGCATCTTCGACACCGCCGTGGCGCGCGTCGAGGAGATCGGCCTGGGCATCCTCTCGGCCACGCTGGTGCACAGCCTGGTGCTGCCCAACAGCCTGGCCGCGTCGGTGCTGGGCCTGCTGGACCGCACGCTGGCCGACACGCGCGCCTGGCTGACCGACATCGCCGCGCGCCGCGACGGCGGCGCCGATCGTCGCCGCGTCGCTGGCGACATCACCCAGTTGCGCCTGCTGTCCATCCACATCCCCTTCGACACCAGCCACCTGCGCTGGACCGCCGACGCGGTGCACGCGATGCAGGACCGCGTGGCCGCGCTCACGCCGCTGCTGGCGGGCGTCGAGGATCGGCTGCGGGCGCTGGAGGCGCACGGCGGGATTCCGGACGACGTGCGCGCGCTGCTGGCCCGCTTCGGGCCCTGGCTGAGCCTGCCGGCGGACCAGGCGCAGGCGGCGCTGCCGGAACTGCGCGCCGAGGTCGCATCCCTGACCGGCGAGGCGCGCCGCCGGCAGCTCGCGGACGACCCTTGGGCCCGGCTGCTGCGTGTGGCGCTGGCCGAGCGTCTGGACGAGTTGCTCGACGGCTGGCTGCACTGCGTGCACCTGCGCGCCGACATCGACCAGGGCCTGGGCGGCGCGCCGATGACCGCCCGGCCGGCGCCCGTGCTCAGCGGCCCCAAGCTGCATCGGGACATGGGCATGGCGCTGTGGTCCGGCGCGGCCGCGCTGATCGCGATCCTGGTGTGCTGCGCGTTCTGGATCGTCACGGGCTGGCCGATGGGATCGGCGGCCGCGATGATGGCCGCGATCTTCTGCTGCTTCTTCGCGGCGATGGACGACCCGGTGCCGGCCATCAACGGCTTCCTGACCTGGACGGTCTGGTCCATGCCGGTCGGCGCGCTCTACGTGCTGGTGCTGCTGCCCCTGGTGCGGGACATGTGGACGCTGATGGCCGTCTGCGCGCCAGTGTTCCTGATCCTGGGCGCCTATGTCGGCCGGCCGTCGACAGTGGGCGCGGCGCTGCCCTTCCTGTTCGGTGTGATGGGCACGCTGGCGATGCACGACACCGCGCAGGCGGACCTGACGAGCTTCCTGAACTCGATGCTGGGGCAACTCGCCGGCGTCTTCGTCGCGGCGCGGGTGACGCGCCTGATGCGCTCGGTCGGAGCGGACTGGAGCGCCCGGCGCATCCAGCGCGCGACCTGGCGCGAGCTGATCGACCTGGCGCGCCTGCCCCGGTCCGCGAGCCGCGGTCAGGCCTACCTGCTGCGCATGCTGGACCGCATCTCGCTGCTGGCGCCGCGCGTGGCGCAGTCCGGCGGCGCGGTGCCGGGCGTGCCGACCGACGACGCGCTGCACGACCTGCGCGTCGGCGCGGACCTGGTCGCCCTGCAGGGCGTGCGCGCACGGCTGCCGGCGGTGCCGCTGCGGCCGCTGCTCGATGAACTCGCCGCCTGGCTGCGCCGCCGCATCGACGGCCGCCTGGACGCGCCGCCGGCCGCCTTGCTGGCGCGGCTGGACGACGCGCTGAACCGGCTCGTCGCCGCTTACCCGCCGCTGGCGCCGCTGCCGCCCGAGGCGCGTCCCGCCGCCAGCGCGCTGCTGGGCCTGCGTCGCAATCTGTTCCCGGATGCGCTCTCGGCGCGATTGTTCATCGCGGCCGATTCGTCCGATGACGACATGCATCCTGGCCACGTCGGCACCGTCGACGCCAGCGATGGCGATGGCGATGGCGATGGCGATGGCAATGGCAATGGCAATGGCGACGGCGACGACGGCACTGGCACTGGCGACGGCAATCACGTCCGCGCCGCTCCCTCCGAGGGCGGCGCGCCCCCTTTCTCTCTCAACGCGGAGACCCGGGCATGACCGGCGCACTGGATTTCTTCGGGCTGTACCTGCCCTGGCTGATGCCGCTGGCCGGCGCCGCGCTGCTGGCGCTGGCGCTGGTGCGGCGCCTGCTGGCGTGGGCCGGCGCCTACCGCTGGATCTGGCACCCGGCGCTGTTCGACATGGCCATGTATGTGCTGCTGCTGTGGACGCTGAGCGCCGTGTCTCCAATGATTTTTCTCTCCAGGACCTGACGACATGATGTCCTCCGCCTCCCCCTTCACCTGGCGCCGCGCGGCGTCGATCCTGGTGACGCTGCTCGCGGTCGCCGCCGCCCTGTGGGCGGCGCTGCGCCTGTGGGACCGCTACGAGCTCCAGCCCTGGACCCGTGACGGCCGCGTGCGCGCCAACGTCGTGCAGATCGCACCGGACGTCTCCGGCCTGGTCACCGCGGTGCCGGTGCAGGACAACCAGCAGGTCGCCGCCGGAGCGCTGCTGTTCGAGGTCGACCGCGCCCGCTACGAGCTCACGCTGCGCCAGGCGCAGGCCCAGCTGTCGGCCCAGAAGGTCGCGCTGGCGCAGGCGCTGCGCGAGGCCGACCGCAACAGCGGCCTGGGCAGCCTGGTCTCGCAGGAAGCCCGCGAGCAGACCTGCAGCCGCGCCGACCAGGCCCGCGCCGCCGTCGCGCAGGCGGAGGTCGCCGTCGACTCGGCCAGGCTGAACCTGGCGCGCGCCGAGATCCGCGCGCCGTCGTCCGGCACCATCACCAACTTCGACCTGCGCCAGGGCGCCTACGCCACCGCCGGCCATCCGGTGCTGGCGCTGGTGGACGCGCAGTCGCTCTACGTCGAGGGCTATTTCGAGGAAACCAAGCTGCCCCGCATCCACGTCGGCGATCCGGTCGAGATCCAGCCGATGGGCGCGAGCCACGCCTTGCGCGGCCACGTCGAGAGCTTCTCCGCCGGCATCGCCGACCGCGACCGCAGCACCAGCGCCAACCTGCTGCCGAGCGTGAATCCCAGCTTCAACTGGGTCCGGCTGCCGCAGCGCGTGCCGGTGCGGGTCAAGCTGGATCCGCTGCCGCCCGGCGAGCGGCTGGTGGCCGGACAGACGGTGACGGTGCAGGTGCTCCCGGCATCGACGACGGCAACGGCCCAGACAACGGCGACCGCCGCGCCCGCCAAGACGCAGGCCGAGGCGCCCGTCGCATCAGCGCCGCGACACGCGCAGCAGACGCCGTCGGCGAAGCGGGGTTGAGGCCATGACATCGCGCCGCCCTGCCCTCATGCGCGCCGATCGACGCGGTCCGTCCCTCGCGCTCGTCACCGTAGCCGCGGCCCTGGCCGCGTTCCTGGCCGGATGCTCGACCGCGCCCAAGGGTCCGAACTATCAGGTGCCCGAGGACGCCGTCGCGCTGAAGCCGCGCGCCGCCCAGTCCTTCGCCGAGCAGCAGCGCGCCGCCAGCGATGCCGGCGCCGACGCGCCCGCCGCGCCCTTCAACGCCGAGCCGCTGCCGCCGCACTGGTGGCGGCTGTTCCAGGACTCGCGCCTGGACGCGTTGATCGAGAAGGCGCTGATCCACAACACCGACCTGCGCCAGGCGGCCGCGAACCTCGAACGGGTCCAGGCCCTCGAGTCCGAGGTCGCGGGCGGCGAGAAGCCGTCCGTCAGCGTCAACGGCGGCCCCAGCTACGGCCACCCGTCCGGCCTGTCGATGCTGAAGAAGGACTACGTGCCGCCGGACACCTACCGGTACAGCGCCGGCGTGGGGCTGTCCTATCAACTGGACCTGTTCGGCCAGATCCGCCGCGCGATCGAGTCCTCGCACGCCAGCACCGAGGCCGCCGCCGCGGCGCTCGACCTGGTGAAGGTCACCGTCGCCGCCGGCACCACGCGCGCCTATGCCGAGGCCTGCGCGACGGGTCAGCGGCTCGATGCCGCCAGGCAGTCGGTCGAGCTGCAGCGCCAGGCGCTCGGCCTGACGGAGCAGCTGCAGCGCGCCGGCCGCGTCGGCGAGATCGATGCCGCCCGAGCCCGCAGCCAGCTGGGGCAATTGCAGGCCGCGTTGCCGCCGCTGCTGGCGCAGCGCCAATCGGCGCTGTACCGGCTCGCGACGCTGACCGGCGACCTGCCCGAGGACTTCCCGCGCGAGCTGGCCGAATGCCATGTCGCGCCGCGCGTGGCCGGCGCGATTCCGGTGGGCGATGGCGCGGCGCTGCTGCGTCGCCGCCCCGACATCCGCCAGGCCGAGCGCGAGCTGCACGCCGCGACCGCGCGCATCGGCGTGGCGATCGCGGACCGCTATCCGAAGATCTCGCTGGGGCTGTCGGCGGGGTCCGCGGGCACGCTGGCGGGCTTCGGGCGCAGCGACACGCTGAGCTGGAGCCTGGGCCCGCTGATCTCGTGGACGCTGCCCAACAACGGCGTCGCCGATGCCCGCATCGCGCAGGCGCAAGCCGGCACCCGCCAGGCCGCCGCGCGCTTCGACGGCGTCGTGCTGAACGCGCTGCGCGAGACGGAGACGGCGCTCAACCAGTACGCCCGCGAGCTGGATCGCCGCGCGGCGCTGCAGTCCTCGCGCGACGAGGCGTCCATCGTGGCCGGCCAGGCGCGGCGCCTGTACCAGGGCGGCAAGGTCGGCTACCTGGACGCGCTGGACGCCGAACGCGCGCTGGCGACGAGCGACGCCGCGCTGGCCGCCTCGGAGGCCGCATTGATCGACGAGCAGGTGCAGCTGTTCCTGGCGCTCGGCGGCGGCTGGGAGCCGGTCGCCCCGCCGGTGGCGAACGCGGGACGCTGAGCTGGCATGTGCCGTCGGGTCGCGCGGCACGGCACGGCGCGTTGTGACAGGCCGCGGCCGGCCCCTGCGCCAGGCAACGCCCGGCGATGCGACGCACCAAGGACAACGACCCCTCGCGGGGCCGTTGCTTCTTCTGCTGGTGGTTCTCCCGCCGGTGACGGATCACCGGCCGCCGGGCGGACCGGGATCAAGCCCGATCGCGCCCGGCGCTCCTCTCGTCGTCAGGGGTAGCTGATCGTCAGCTTGTAGCTGGCGGTCGCGCTGGAGCCGCTGTACGACTGGACCTTGATGTACACGGTCTGCGGCGTGGCGCCGTTCTGGTACGTCAGCGACTCGGTGCTGCCGGCGGCTTCCGAGCGGGCCAGGCCGGCGCCGTTGGACTTCACCAGGTAGAGGTCGTAGTCGATGTTGGCATCGGTCGGACCGGTCATGTCGACGCGCAGGCGCTGGTTGGCGGCCAGGTCGACCTTGAAGAAGTCCTTGTCGCTGTCGGTGCTGATGAAGCCCGTGATCGAGGTCCGGTCGCCGATGGCGTTGGCGGTCGAGATCGCGTTGTTGGGCTCCACCTCGTCGGCGGCGTTGACGACGTTGTTGACGGTGAAGGTCACCGGCTGCGACGTCGCGGTGTTGCCGGCCGCGTCATAGGCCTTGGCGACCATGATGTGGCTGCCGTTGGCCAGTTGGACCGAGTTGACGCTCAGCGTGTACGGCGCGGTCGCGACGATGTCCTTCAGCACGCCGTCCAGCCAGAACTCCACCTTGGTCACGCCGACGTTGTCGCTGGCGTTGGCCGAGAAGGTGATGTTGCCGCTGGTGCCGGAGACGGCCGCGGTGACGGTCGGCGGCACGGTGTCGCCGCCGCTGACGCCCTGGTTGACCCAGATCGGCGCGGACCACAGCACCTTGCCGTCGTCCTGCGTGACCTTGGCGTAGTAGAAGTGCTTGCCGTTGGCCGGCGTGATCGTGGCCGTCGGGCTGGTGCCCAGCAGCGTGACCGTGCCGTTGCGGCCCGGCACGCCTTCCCAGATCTCCGTCGCCACCACGGTGCGGCCGTTGGTGTTGTAGAAGCCGACGTTCATGGACAGCGCGCCGGCGTTGTCGAAGCGCTCGCCCATGATCTTGCCGTTGGCGCTGAAGATCAGTTGCGAGTTCTTGTCCATCGTCGCGAAGACGCGGCGCGCCTTCAGCGCGTCGACCATCGCGGCCTTGCTCAGGGGCGTGCCGGTGGGGATCAGGACGCCGGTGCGGTTGGTGTAGGACGCACCCCAGTTGGCGCAGTGGTTGTCCTGGTTGGTGGCCGGGGCGACGTGGAAGCCGCGCTCCAGCAGCTTCTTCCAGGAGCCTTCGTACGAGCTGCGCGAGGACTCGGTCTCGGTCGTGTTGGACGAGAACGCGGAGGTGTTCATCACCTCGGACATCACCATCACCTCGTCGCCGTCGGCGCTGTAGGCCATGTCGGTGCCGTTGATGATGAACTGGCCGCTGCTGTCCGGATGGTTGAACTGGCCGATCAGGCCCTGTGCGCGCATCACCGAGTACAGCGTCGCGTAGTCGCTCTTGGCGATGTAGCGATCACCGAAGAGCTCGTTCTGCGCGTTGTATTCCCACGAGAACAGCTCGTTGCTGTTGAAGATGTTCAGGTGGCCGCCGTTGCTGATGACGCCCCACTCCATGCCGTAGACGGCCAGGAAGCCGGGGTTGGCCGCGCTGAAGTCCGACGCGATCTGCAGGCCGCGCTGGTAGCGGGCCTTGGCCGCGGTGGCGCTGCCGCTGGTGTTGGTGCCGGACGAGCCGTCGAAGTAGTGGTTGTGGTCGGTGTTGGCGAAGATGTCCAGGCCCGCGTTCTTCGCGTACGGGAAGGCCGCGTCGGGGCCGTAGGCACCGCTTTGCGCCGGCTGGGACGAGTTGCAGCTGCCGATGGCGCCGCCGCCGTCCGAGTCGTTGGTCTGGCCGTGGAAGCTGCCGTAGTAGACGGTGTAGGGCCAGGCACCCGCGCCGGCCGAGGCGGACTGCGCGCGCACGCGCTGGTCGGCCTCGCCGGACGCGCCCATCGCCAGCGGGCGCAGCGTGCCCATGGTGATCTTGGCGGGCTTGCCGATGGCGAAGTTCCAGCTCTGCTCGACGGCGTGGCCGCGGCTGTCGTCGGCGGTCTGCGCGGCCAGGAGTTCGTCGAACTGGGCGTCCGTGCCCGAGCCCTTCAGCACGGTCGAGGCCGAGGCGGTCACGGCGACCAGGGTCGCGGTGTAGACGCCGTCCGCCAGGCCGCTGTCGCCGCGGCCGGCCCAGCTCAGGGGCACGCTCTTCACGTCGCCGGCGTACTTCTCGACGCCGGTCCAGCGCTTGAGCAGGGCGCCGCTCGGGCTGCGCAGCTCGACGCGGTAGGCCAGCAGCGTGCCGGCGGGCGCGCCGACGTAGTCCATGTGGACGGTGAAGTTGCGGGCGCCGGTGGTCTCGGCGCCGTTGAACGGCACGTCCAGGGCGGCGTCGAATTCGTGGTGGTCCGGGTACTTGGCGGACGGGTCGGCGGCCAGCGCGCCGGCGCGCTCGTCGGCGGCGGTCTGTTGCGACTGGGCCTTGTTATCGCCGGAGAGGCCGCCGCCGCAGGCGGACAGCACCACGACCATGGCGCTCAGCGTGGTGACGCGCAGCACGGCGCCGCCGGTGAGCGGGAAGAGGGAGCGGAAGGGGCTCATGAGAGGCTCGCTTTGGCGCGCGGGGCGCGCCGGTGGAATCGGGGGGCGGAGACGCCGTGGGCGCCCCCGGGGAGCTCCGGACGGAGCGGAACGTGGACGCTCAGGCCTGCTTGCGGTTGCGGCGCACCAGGGCCATCACGCCCAGGCCTGCCAGCAGCAGCGCCAGGGACTCGGGTTCCGGCACGGCGGCGGCGACGATCTCGGTGCCGGAGAAGGTCACCATGTCGTAGCGGATCGTGCCGGCGGCGCCGTAGCTGCCGCTGCCCGTGGCGGCGTAGGCACTGGTGCCGGGGGCGAACATGCTGACCAGTTGCACCGCGAACGACTCGTTGTTGGCGACGCCGGCGATGTTGGAGAAGTCGAACGTCAGGCCGTTCACGAAGACGCTGTCGCGCAGCATGCGGAAGGTGGTGGCCTGCAGCCAGTTGTCACCGTCGATGGTGTACAGCAGGGCGGTCCAGGCCGACGCGGTGGCGCTGTTGCGCTGGTCGAAGGTCAGGACGATGTTTTCGTAGGCGGTGGTGTCAACCGAGAACTGCACGCCGCGGGTCATGTTGCCGGTGCCCTGGGTGCCGTAGCCGGCGGTGTTCAGCGCCTGGCCGGTGCCGTTGCGGTCGGACGAGCCGGCCTGGCTGACGAAGGTCGTCGTCACGCCGTTGAGCGTCTCGAAGAACGCGCCGTTCATGCTCGACGTGTGCTTGGTGCTGCCCTTGTTGAAGTCCCAGAGCGCCACGGTGTCGGCGTACGCGCTGGAGGCGAGGAAGGCCGCGGCGGCCAGCAATGCAGGTTTGAATTTCATGGGGGCTCGGCTGTCAATAGTTAAAACGAACGTTTGCGCAAACGTTTCCGGCAAAACTTTGTCAGAAGTTGCGTGAATTTGTGGGCTTGACTTCGCCCTCGTTAGGAACGCGCGAAGCGTAGGGTTGCTTCGTGACAAGCAGGTTGCGGGGAAGCCCGAACTTCGGGATCTTCTGCCCCCTCGTTCGAGGGGGACGATGCGGGGCGGCCCCATGCGGGCGGTGCCGAAGGGGGGGATGTGCCGGTCCGCGATGCGGGCTGCACCGGGGAAGTGGGGATGCCGGGACAGCGCCGGGCGAGCGCCCGGCCAGGTTCAGGCCGCTTGCGGGGTCAGGCCGCTGGCCTCGTCCAGGAACTGCGCGGCATGGCGCCGCGTGCCGCTGGCGATGGGGCGCCAGGTGGTCTCGGGGAAGCCCGCGGGGAGCAGGCGCTCGACCGCGTCGAAGGCCTCTGGAATGCGACGGGCCATGTCGATCATCCGCGCCCAGGTGTCCCCGCCCGCCTGCCGCGCCAGCCCCAGCCAGTGGCGTGCGTGGATCTCGCTCAGGCGGTCATGCATGTTGCGGGACTTGATGCCCATGGCGAGCTTGGCTTGCTTGTAGGCGATCTGGTTGGACCCGATGCCGATGATGGGCCAGACCGACAACACGTCATAGAGCGGCGTCATGGCATACCGGCCACCGCGCAGATGCTGGATCGAAAAGTTCTTGGAATGGCCGTCGGTCGCCGCGAGCAGCCAGAACACAAATTGGGCGCTCGCAAATACGCTCGCATCCCCCTGGCGCTCGCTGAGGAGGAGCCGTTGCAGGCAGTCCTGCATCGTGGGCCCGCCGTCCGACTGGTACTTGCGCTCGGGCGCTAAGCCCATGGCCTGGCAGAAATCCTCCTGGGGAAGTCGAAGGATCCACGGGTCGCGGTCGCCTTGCCATTGCCGGTCGAAGCGCTCCACCACCAACGCCTTCATGTCGCCAAACGTCCCGATCTCGGTCTTCGCCACGGGAAATCCCAGGACATGAAGCAGTTGCGCACACAGCCATTCATTCTCGACCGACGCCGTCATGTCGGCACGCATGTTGCCCACCAGCCCCTGCGGCAGCTTCAAGATGTGTGTCGTCGGCGTGGCGCCCCTCGGGCGATGCCAGCGGCCGTCGATCCTGAGCAGCGCGGTTTTCTCCTGTGCACCCGCGATGGAAATGCGAAATTCCTCGTCGTCCTGATGGCCCAGCACCGAAGGCGACGTGACAGCCGCCAGGATGCGAGCCACGTCGCTGTCAACCAGCGGCTCCGATTCGATGTGATTCCACCCGTCGGGCCCCATGCCGGGCGGCAGGATTTGGAGTGCGCCGACGCAATCGCGGCCGATCGCCTTGAGCAGATCGAAGGCCCGATCCGTTGGGGTGAGGAAACGCTGGCGGATACGCCTGCGGATATGAGCGCTGTCCGGCAGCAGGTTCTCGAAGTAGTTGACCACCGTTTCCGAGCGGGGATCGGAGTCGAACCTCAATGAAAGCGACAACGGCCGCCCTTGAGGCGAATCCATCCACGAGCGTTCGTAGACGAGCGACGAGAGGCCGGATCGTTGCTGCGTCCACACGCCCACGGCCTGACCGTTCATCCACAGGTGAAGTTCCGACATCGCTGCCTACTCGCTGTCAAAGTGCTCCGCTGCTACCAGGGCTCATCCAGCGCCGAACCACTTCCACTCGAAGGGTCGCCGTCGTTCGGGGGCGCTGCGGTCCCCTTGCGGAAGCGTCGATCATCCGTCTCCAGGACGACCTCGGTTCCAAGCACGTGGAGCAGATGCAACAACTGGTCAAAGCTGACGCTTGACGGGTCGTTTTCGATGCGTGCGAAGCGGCTTTGGCTGACGCCCATGCGTTGCCCCACCTCAGACTGGCTCAGGCCTTGACGCCGACGAAGGGCCCGCAGATGAGCGGCCAACTGATCTGGTGTTTGCAACCGGAAATTCATGGCTGACCTCAATATGCTCCCTTTAGCATAGGGGAAATTTATGCCTTATTCAGCATAATTTTGATTCATGCCGTATTTGGCATAATCAGAATATATGCTGGATCAAGCATAAACACAAACTATGCCAAATTAAGCATAAACACTGCCGTAGGACAACCCCTTCCCCACAACCCTCCCCCGTCCGACCCTCGGGTCCACCGGCGAGCCCGAACATCGTCCCCACCGCCACCCCAGGGGCCGCCATGACCGAGATCCGCAAGGGCCAACAGCCGGCGGAGTTGACCCGCGAGCAATTCCACGAGCGCTTCATGCGGCGCTTCCACGACCCGGCCTTCCTGACCGAGCACGAGGCCATCGCGCGGCTGGAGACCATCGCGTGGCAAGCGATGAAGGAAGGCCGCAAGGCGCCCATCACGCGCCCGGCCGGCAACGGCTTCAAGGATCCGGCCTACGAGGTGTCGGTCGAATGGCTGGACGCGCATCAGCGCCTGAAGCTCGCGCAGCAGCGCTGGGCCGACCCCGCCACCCGTTCCCGCATCCTGCTGGTGTGCGGCAGCGATCGCAACGACGGCACCTGCCCCGGCGAGATGTCCAAGACCTGGCGGATGACGCAACTCGCCAAGGAGCAACTCGGCCGCCGCGACGTCATCGTCGACGTGCTGGACCTGAGCCTCATGACCTCCGAATACGGCCGTGAGATCCACCCCTGCAAGGGCTGCGTCTCGACCGCGATGCCACTGTGCCACTGGCCCTGCAGCTGTTATCCGAATCACGCGCTCGGCCAGGGCAGCGACTGGATGAACGAGATCTACGAGCGCTGGGTTTCCGCCCACGGCGTGATCCTGCTGACCCCGACCTACTGGTACCAGTCGCCGAGCGCGCTCAAGCTCATGATCGACCGCCTGGTCTGCGCCGACGGCGGCAATCCCGATCCGACCAGCACCCACGGCAAGACCGTCGCCGAGGCCAAGGCCCTGGAGGAAAAGGGCTGGGACTATCCCAAGCACCTGGACGGCCGCGTCTATGGACTGGTCGTGCACGGCGACGTCGCAGGCGTCGAGGTACAGCGTCGCAACCTGGGCGACTGGCTCGACTGGATGGGGCTGATCGACGCCGGCAGCCAGGCCAGCCTGGACCGCTATGTCGGCTACTACCAGCCCTACTTCGACAGCCACGAGGCCCTCGATCGCGACGAGGCCTTCCAGCGCGAGGTCCGCGCCGTGGCCGACGCCGTCGGCGACGCGGTCCAGCAACTGCGCGAGGGCCGGCTGAGCCGCCCCGAGCGCAAGCCGGTCCGGCCGAAATGAGCGCCCGGCGCGGGCGCGGGCGCGCCATGTGCCCCGCCTTTCACCCCGCCGCTCACCCCGCCAGGGCGCGCGCCAGTCCGCCCGGCGACGCCCTGGCGGGTCGCCCGCGCGCCCGGCCGCTGCCGCGCGTCGATGACGCTGGGAACGAGGCTTGCTCGCTTCCCGCTCGGTCCCTTGCCCTTCCCTTCACCGACAGGAGATTCCGATGGCCGCTCGACACGCCCAGTCCCAGTCCCAGTCCCAGTCCCCAAGCCGCGCCACGCCGCCGCGCGCGAAACTCCAGCCCGAGTTCCCACCGGACGCGCCGCCGGTGCCAACGTCCGACACGGATGTCGACGCGGACGACCTCGACAGCATCTACGGCCAACTGGTCAAGGGCGTCGGGCACGAGTTCGTGACCGACGCCAATGTCGACGAGCTCGCCAGCCGCGCGGAGCAGGACGGTCACCCCATCCTCGCCACCGAACTGCGCGAGTGGAAGGCACCCTGCTGATCCAGGCCGATTCAAGTCGCGCCGCATCCGGCGTCTTGCCCCGCGCCGCGGGCCGGCCGACATGAAAAAAGGCCGCCGTCCTCGCGGACGGCGGCCTTCCCAAGACGTCCCGCGGTCAGTCGCCGCCGGATCGATCGGCGGCGCCTGACGGCGCGCCCGTTCAGGGCAGCTTGTTCAACGCGTTGACCGCGTCGATCAGGCCGAAGCCGTCGAACAGGCTCCAGCCCTTGACCGCGGCACCGCCCGAGTACGGGATCACGCGCGCCGACGGCGTCGTCTGCAGCAGAGTCTTGATCTGCTTGGGGGTGAGCGTGCCGGGGCCGCCCGCCTTCTGCAGCATCAGGGCGGCGACCGCCGCCGCGTGCGGCGCGGCCGCGCTGGTGCCGAAGAAGTTGGGGAAGCCGTCGCCCTCGTAATCCGAACCCGGATAGAAGAACGTCGTGTTGCCGCCATCCGGCGCCGCGAAGTCGGGCTTCTTGCGCGTCTCGGCCACCGGCAGGCGATTGCCCGCGGCGTCCAGCGCGATCGTCACCGGGCCGGGGCTGCTGAAGCTCTCGAAGGCCGGAATGATCGCCGAGGCCGACGTGGTGTAGCGATATGCCGCCACGCTGTTGGCCGCCGCCGCCGCGCTGTGACCGAAGGTCGTCGGGCTGCTGCGCACCTGGAAGGCCGCGCCACCCCAACCACCCAGATTCACCAGGCGAACCCGCGATGCCTGCTTGGTGCCGCTGCTGGTGCGGCCCACCATGATCCGGTAGGCGCCCGTCGCGCCGCCGGACAGGCTGACCGACTCCATGCCGTAATCGCCGGCGATGTTGTTGCTCGCGAACGTGAAGACGCAGTTGCCGGCCGAATTGATCAGGTAGAAGTTCAGATCGGTCGTGACCTTGCCTTGGTAGAACGCGTCGTCCCACTGCATGATCAGCTTGGAGCCGCTACCGTTGTACGTCACCGGCAACGCGTAGGTGCCGCCGCCGAAGTCCAGGAAGCCACCCGCGACGTCGCCCTTGGTGCTGCCCGCGGACGGCGAGCTCGTGCAGCCCGTCAACGTCGTCAGGTTGATGTTGCCCAGCCCCGTCGGCGCGGTCGAGAAGGTGGCGTTCGGCACGTCGACCGAGCCATAACCGCCAGCCGAGCCCTGGTTGCCCGCGGACGAGAAGTACGACACCTGCTTGCCCGCCAGCGTCGTGCTGTTGACCACGTCGTTGACGGCCTGCGCGACCTGGCCGTCGGAGTAGAACGGCTCGTCGAAGTAGAAGACGTCGTCGACGATGATGTCGGCGTTGCAGGCGGGGTTGGTGCGCAGCGTGCGGATGTTGGCCGCGAAGGCGGCCTCGCCGGCGAAGGCGGTGGCGAAGCACTGGTCCGCGCCGGGCGCCACGTCCTGAACGATCTGCATCATCGCGCGGCCTTCGTCGGTGTTGCCCGACGCGACCGGCAGGTCGATGACGAACTTCGGCGGACGCAGGTCGCCGCTGGCGATGTCGTTGGCCGCGCGCACCGTCGTGAAGCTGGTCGGCGAGCCGTCGTACGAGTCGGACAGCACACCCACCGTGATGCCAGTGCCGAGCCAGCCCGCCGCGTTGGCGACGTTGCTGCGCAGCGTCAGCGTGCCGCCCGAGGTGGTCAGGCCGACGTTGCGCTGCGGGCGCTTGGTCAGCTTGGCCAGCTTCAGGCCGTTGGTGGCGGCCAGGCCCGCCAGCGCGGAGGTCGGCACGTAGGCCGAGATCGCGCCGTTGGCGAAGGCCGGGTTCACGCCGGTCACGTTGGCGCCGGCGGCGATCAGCGAGGCCTTGAAGTCCTCGATGGAGCTGCTGCCGTCGAGGTAGATGTCGACGAGCACGCGGCCCTCGCTGTCGGTCAGCTGGTCATAGCTGGCCTGCGGCGCGTCGGCGTCGGCGGACAGGGAACGCAGCTGGCGCTTGAATTGGCCGGCTTGCTTGGCTTGTTGCGCGTCGAGCAGGTCCGACAGCGCGCCGTCGAACTTGACTTGCTGCGCGTTGGCGGCGCCGCAGGCGGCCAGGGCGACCAGGGCGCTCAGCAGGCGGAGGCGATGGATGGATTTCATCGTTCTGATCCTCAGACGGTGGCAGGGGTGGACGAGGCCGCGGTCTTGCGGCGACGGATCAGGCCGACCGCGCCCAGCGCGGCGCCGACCAGCAGCAGGCTGCCGGGCTCCGGCACCACGGCGCTGGCGCCGGTCAGGACGATCTCGTAGCGGCCGGACTCGGCGCTGGTGCTGATCCAGTTGGTCAGCGGGCCCGCGCCCGGATTGGCGGCCACGTTGCCGCCCTGGCCCAGCAGCGACGGGAAGATCGCCGAGGTACCGCTCACCGGGGTGTAGCCGGCGCCGGTCACGGCCAGGTAATACAGGCCGGACACGGTCGGGATATAGCCGCTCAGCGTCGAGTACGGGCCGCCGACATCGCCGTCGTCGTCGTTGGCGATCAGGCCGCGGCCGAACGCGTCGAACAGGTACAGCACCGAATCGAAGTTGTTGAACGCGATCGACGATTCGGTCAGCGTCGCCGAGAAGGCCGTGCCCGCGGTCAGGTAGATCGCGAACATGTCGGCGGAACTGGCATCCAGCGTGCCGCGGATGGCGTCGATGCTGCCGGTGCCCAGCAGCACCTGCGCGGTGGCCAGGGTCTGGCCGGCGTCGCCGACCTCGTTGTACACGGCGGCGGCATGGCCGGACGTCGCGGCGCCCAGTGCCAGCGCCGCGATCGGCAGCCACTTCTTCTTGAAGCTAGAGACTCGCTTGAACATGGAAACCCCTCACGGTGAATTGTTTGGGCACACCGCGAAAACCTGTCCTGGCCGACCGCGATGTGGCACGGCGTGACGTAATGCACAACTTGTGCCAACTGGTTTTTCGAGCGTGGCCGATCGGTAAAGAAGTGCGATGGCACGCGGGCTTGGACGCTGTCGTGCCCTGTACACCCTGAATCCGGGTGGAGCCCCTCGAAGCGGGGATGTAAAAAGCATCGACTCCGGGTTAGCCAGGAGGCGGCTCGGCCGGGACCGCCCGCGGCCGCGTCGACCACGGCCCGACGACCGTCCCGGGAACGGTCCCAGGACGACATCGCGGACGGCACCGAGAACGGCGCCTGCGCGAGCCCCGTCGCTCAGCGCGTGGCCGCGCGCCGCATCGTGCCCGGAGACTGGCCGACGATGCGCTTGAAGGCGCGGCTGAACGAGGCCTCGGAGTCGTAGCCCAGGCGGTCCGCCGCCACGGCCACGCGCATCCCCTCCTGCGCGATCCAGCGGCGGGCCTGGAACATCTTCACCTTGGCCACGTATCGGGCCGGGCTCTCGCCGACGGTGCGGGTGAAGGCCGCCGCGAAACGCGAGCGGGACGCGCCCATCAGGTCGGCGAGCATGGGCACGGTCCAGTCCCGCTCCGGCTCGGCATGGATGGCGGCGATGACCTTGCCGATGCTGGGGCATTGCACCGCGGCGATCCAGCCGCTGGAGTCGCTGCAGGCGCATTCGACCCAGGCGCGGATGATGCTGGCGGCCAGCACGTCGGCCATGCGGGCCAGGATGCCGCAGGCGCCGATGCGGTCCAGCGCCACCTCGCGCTCCATCGCCTCCAGCAGCGCCGGCACGGTGGGATCGCGCTGGGCCAGGTCGTTGGCGCGCATTGCGTCCGGCATCATCGACAGCAGCGGGTGTAGCGGGTCGAGGTTGAAGCGCATCGCGCCGCAGAACAGCACGTCGATATCGACATCGACATCGGCATCGACATCGGCGGCGGCCTCGTCGTCCGTCGCCGCCCCATCGTCGCCCGCGCCCGCGCGCGGGCCGTGCGTGCCTCCGCGCGGCGCGATGCCGCGCTGCTCCGCGCCGACCAGATAGATGTTGTCCGCCACCGGCCGGCGGGCCAGCGTGTCGATGTCGACGGTGGGCACGTCGGGCGCGCTGGCCAGGATGTGCAGGCTGCCGCGTGGCAGCAGCACCGCGTCCCCGGCGTTGAGCCGCACCCACTCGCTGCCCGGCGTGCGCAGCCAGCAGCCGCCGCGCGCCACGAAATGGAAACGCGCCTCCGCCCGCGCCGGGAAGGCCACGGCCCAGGGCGCGCGCATCAGGCAGCGGCCGTACTCGACACCCTCCAGCCGCAACCCCAGCAGGATCTGTGTCAGCAGGTCCGCCGGGCGCAGCACCGTCGCCGGCAAGGGCGGTTGAACGGGCGGGAGCGGCGGCCGGCCCTGCGCGGCGGCCTTCAAGGACGCCTGGGACTCGGTCTGGGAGGACGCGCGCGACTGCCCTCGTGCCCTGGGCGCAGCCAGGTCCTGGGCGGGCACGAGCCTGGAGGAATCGTCAAGCATTCCGGCTCTTCCGACATGGAAACGCCAGCATGCTACCCCTAAGCTGACAGCCATTCCCGACTTCTCCTCACTGCCACCGTGACCCCTTCCTGCACCGATTGCCTCGATCCCCGCGATGCCGCCCAGGCGCCGCCCATCGGTTCCGCCTCCACGCCCCAGTCCACGTCCTCGCAGACACCGACGGCCGGCCAGGCTCGATGGGGGGCCGTCGCCGCGCTGACGCTGGGCGTCTTCGGCCTGGTCACCGCCGAATTCCTGCCCGCCAGCCTGCTCACGGCGATGGCTTCCGACCTGGGCATCAGCGCCGGCGCCGCCGGACAGACGGTGACCGCGACGGCCCTGGTCGGCGCGGTCGCCGCGCCCTCCATCCCGCTGCTGACGCGACGCTTCGACCGCCGCGTGGTGATGATCGCGCTGACGCTGCTGCTGCTGCTCTCCAACGCCATGGCGGCGACGGCCTCCAGCCTGCCGGTGCTGCTGTCGGCGCGGGTGTTGCTGGGCGTCGCGCTGGGCGGCTTCTGGTCGATGGCGGCGGCGCTGGCGATGCGGCTGGTGCCGGACCACCTGTTCGCGCGGGCGATGTCGTTGATCCTCACCGGGGTCTCGGTGGCCACCGTCTGCGCCGCGCCGATCGGCGCCTGGATGGGCGAGCTCTGGGGCTGGCGCAGCGCCTTCGTGGCCGCCGGCGCGGTCAGCGTGCTGACGCTGGTCGCCCAGATCCTCACCCTGCCCCGGCTGCCGCCCAAGGACAACCCCGACCTGCGCGTGCTCGGCGAGCTGCTCACCCGTCCCGGCGTGCGCGTGGCGCTGATGGCGGTGCTGCTGGTGATCTCCGGCCACTTCGCCGGCTTCACCTACATCCGGCCGCTGATGGAGAACATCACCCACCTGCCGGTCACCGCCGTCTCGGCCATCCTGCTCGGCTACGGCATCGGCGGCTTCTTCGGCAACCTGGCCGGCGGCTTCATCGCAGAGCGCAGCGAGCGCCGCGCCATCGTCGCCGGCGGCACGCTGATCGTGGTGCTGGCGGCGGCGCTGCTGCTGGCGGGCAGCTCCGCCTGGGTCACCGCCGTGGCGGTGGTGCTGTGGGGCTTCGCCTTCGGCGCCTTCCCGGTCGGCTTCCAGACCTGGATCGTCCGCGCCGCGCCCGATCAGGCCGAAGGCGCCGGCGGGCTGATGGTCGCCGCGTTCCAGATCGCGATCGCCAGCGGCGCCATCGGCGGCGGCATGCTCGTCGACCGCATCGGCGCGCTGGGTGGCCCGGCCTTCGCCGTCGCGACGATCACGCTGGGCACCCTGCTGACGCTGCGCCACGGCCCGCGGACCGCCTGATCGATCCCCGCCCATCGGCCGCCCCGTCGCCCCACCGTGCCGTCCCTGCCCGGCGGTGGTCGGTGGTCGGTGGTCGGGGCGAAGGGCCGAGGCGGGAGGACGAAGGCGGGGGCCGAATCGGTCACCGCAGGCCCGGTGACTCCTCCAGCCGGAAGCGCGCCACCGACGCCACCAGCGCCTGCGCCTGCTGCCGCAGGCTCTCCGCGGCGGCGGCGGATTCCTCGACCAGCGCGGCGTTCTGCTGCGTGACCTGGTCCATCTGGCTGACCGCCTCGCCGACCTGGTTCACGCCCTGGGACTGCTCGCTGGTCGCGCCGCTGATCTCGCCGACGACTTCGGTGACACGGCCGATCGCGGCGACGATCTCGTCCATCGTCTCGCCCGCCCGCTCGACCAGCCCCGAGCCGTGCTCGACACGCTCCACGCTGGCGGTGATCAAGGTCTTGATCTCCTTGGCCGCCCCGGCGCTGCGCTGCGCCAGCGACCGCACCTCGCTCGCCACCACCGCGAAGCCGCGGCCCTGCTCCCCGGCCCGGGCCGCCTCCACCGCCGCGTTGAGCGCCAGGATGTTGGTCTGGAACGCGATGCCGTCGATGACGCCGATGATGTCGGCGATGCGCTGGCTGCTGTCGTTGATGCCCTTCATGGTCTCGACGAACTGCGACACCACGGCGCCGCCGCGCTGCGCCACCTCGCTGGCGGTGCGCGCCAACTGATCCGCGCGCTGCGCGTTCTCGGAGGTCTGGCGCAAGGTCACGCCCAGCTCGCTCATCGTCGAGGCGGTTTCCTCCAGCGCGGCGGCCTGTTCCTCGGTGCGCTGGCTCAGATCGCCGTTGCCCATCGCAATCTGCGCGCTGGCGCTGGCCACGGACTCGCTGCCCTGGCGCACGCCGCCCACCACCTGCCGCAGGCCCTCCTGCATCGCCTTCAGCGCGGCGATCAGGCTGCGCTGGTCGCCGGGGCGGACCTCGATGTGGCCGCTCAGGTCCCCGTCGGCCACCTGCCGGACCAGGCGCGCCGCGTCGGACGGGTCCCCGCCCAGGATGCCGCGCACATGGCGCATCAGCAGCCACGCCAGGCCCACGGCCACGAGCAGCGCCATCAAGGTCAGCGACACATTCAGGCCGCGCCCCGTCTCGTAGTTGCGCGCCGCCGCCTCGCGCGAGCGCTGGCCGCCGGCGGCGTTGTAATCGGCGTTCTTCTCGATCGCCTGCACCCAGTGGTTGAAGGACGCCCGCGAGTCGCCGCGGAAGAAGTCCCGGGTCGCGGGGTCCACGCCCTCGACGGCCCGGGACAACTTCAGCAGCTTCTCCTGCGTCGAGAAATAGGCCTCCCGCGCGGCGACGATCTCGGCGTAGAGCCGGCGCTCCTCGTCGCTGCTGATGAAGGGCTGATAGGCCTTCTCCGCGAGCAACAGCTCCTCGCGGGCGGCGGCGATCGAGCGTTCGATCTGGTCCATCTCCCGCTCGTCCACGGACATGATGTGATCCGGCTCCATGCGCCGGATCTGGTTGGCCTTCACCCGGATCGCCGCCATGCTCTGGATGCTGGGCATCCAGTCGTCGGCGATCTCGGTGGTGTTGCGGTGGATTTCGCTCATCTGCATGAGCCCCATGCCGCCGACCAGCGCGCACAGCACCACCAGCATGACGAACGACGCGGCCAGCTTGGTAGCCAAGCGCCAATTAGCGATATTCATTGATTTTTTCTCCCTACGAACTGTTGTGACTCGCGCGCTCTCTTCGGCACGGTCGGACCGTGTCCGCGACAGTCGCACCCCGGGAAATCGGCAGATCGGCCGGCGGAGTTGAGGGAAACCGCCCGAAAGATCGCCCCACGGTCCCCAAGCGTGGCCCCTCGACGACGTGCGCACAAGCCCCGCGAACGCGCGGCGGCCTTTCCATGGGGCCTGTCACGCCGACATCGATCGGTTCTGGCAGGAGTGGCCGGAAGCCCGCCCGCTCAGGCGGCGACGGCCCACTCGGAATGCGGATGCTCGACCACGTGGATCTGGCCCTTGCCGCTGCGCTTGACGGCGTACATCGCCTCGTCGGCGGCGCGCAGCAACTCGCGGCCGGTATCGCCGGAGGTGCCCAGCACCGCCCCCATGCTGGCGCCGACGGTGACCTTCTCGCCGCTGTCCAGCGTGATCCGGCGCTGGATGGAGAACAGGCAGCGCTGCAGCAGTTGCTCGACGTCCTCGGCGCGGTGCGTGCCGGAGAGCAGGATCGCGAACTCGTCGCCGCCCAGGCGGGCGACCACGTCGTTGGACCGCACCAGTTCCTGCAGCCGACGCGCGACCTGGGTCAGCACCTCGTCGCCGGCTTCATGGCCGTGACGGTCATTGATCAGCTTGAAGCCGTCCAGATCCAGGTAGCAGACCGCGAAGCCGCGGCCGGTGCGGCGCGCGGTGTTGAGCGCGTCGCCCACCTTCTCCTCGAACAGACGGCGGTTGGGCAGGTTGGTCAGCACGTCGCGCAGCGCCAGATGCTGGGCCTGCTCCTCGCTGCGCTTGAGGGCGTCGATGTCGACCAGCATCCACATCGATTCCGTCTCGGACGCGACGGTGCCGTGCAGGTCGACCCAGAACTCGGAACCGTCCTTGCGCCGCATCCGCAGCTGGGTGTGGAAACGTCCGTCGGTCCGGATCGTGGCGCGGGAGACGTCGCGGGTGTGCGCATGCTCCTGGGGGCTGAGGAACAGCATCTCGGCGGGCTGGCCGACGATCTCGCCGGGGCCGTAGCCGAACATGCGCTCCAGCGCCGGATTGCCCCAGACCGCGCGGCTGTCGCGCACGCGCACCATGCCGATCAGGTCGTTCTGCAACATCGCGTCCTGCTCGCGGGCCAGCCGCTGCAGCGCGATCTTCGAGCGCCGCTCGCCGCGATGGATGCGGTGGATCAGCCAGGAGACCGCCGCCACCGCCAGCGCCACCAGCGCCGCGAGCAGCGATTGCTGCACCACCTGGTTGCGCCAGCCGGCGAGGAAATACTCGCTGCTCATGCCGGTGAACAGCGTCATCGGATACCCCGACACCTTGCGGTAGGCGGTGATGCGCTCGACGCGGTCGAGCGCGGTCGGGGTCACGTAGACGCCTCGCTCGGGGTTCTGGCTCAACGCGCGTTGCGACTCGCCCGACAGCAGCCGCTCGCCGAAGCCCTGGGTCGAGGCCGGCTCGATGGCGGAGTAGCGGGCCACCAGCCGCATCCCGTCGGAGCGCAGCGAGACGGCGCCGGACGGGCCCAGGGAGACGCCGCTGAAGCGGTCGACGAAGTGCTGCGCGGTCACCACCGCGTAGACGACGCCGTTGAAGCGCCCCTCATGGTCGATCAGGCGGCGGGCCAGGATGATGCACCAGTGGCCCTGCGTGCGGCTGTTCACGGGCTCGGAGATGACCATCGCGTCGGTCTTGCGCGCCTGGATGAAGTAGTCGCGATCGCCGATGTTGAACGGGCGCTCGCCCCGCGTCAGGCCGCGGGTGACGGTGCCGTTGACGTCCGCGATGCGCAGCGCCGCGATCTGCGGCAGCAGGCCGTGCTGCTCCTCCAGCAGGCGCGCCACCATCTCGTCCTGGCCCAGCGACTGCGGCGCGCTGCGATAGCGCAGCGCCACGGTGGCCAGCGCGTTGTCGGTGTTGCGGAGTTCCGCGCCCACGTCGCTCGCGATGCTCTGCGCCAGGTTCTCGACGACGTCGCGGGCCCGGTCGGTCTCGGTGCGGCGATGGCTCCACAGGCTCAGCGTCGTCATGGCGACCAGCGCCACGACCATCAACGCGTTGCCCAGGATCAACCAGGTGGCCATGCGTCCGGGCGGGTTCCAGGCGAGCTTCATGGCGGTCCTCCGTGAGACGGTGGGGCGGTCAGTCGTTGAGCGGGATCTGGGCGGGCGCGCCCGTCGCCCCATGGGCGGCGGCGCGGCGGCTCAGATCGTTCAGGTCGGCGAGCAGTTGCTCGAAGTCGAACGCCTTGTCGTAGAAGGCGTCGGCGCCGCGGCCGCGGCACAGGCCGGCATAGAGGGCGCTGTCCTCGGAGCTCAGCACGAAGACCCGGCCGGCGAAGTCGCGGCGGCGGATCCGCGACAGCACCGACAGGCCCGTGCCCTGCGCCAGCTGCAGGTCCAGCACGACGACGTCGGGCGCGGTCGCCATGACGGCGTCCACGGCCTCGTCCTCGCCGGAGGCCTGGGCGACGACGGTGATCCCGTCGAGCTTCTCGGCGCGCCGAACCAGGAGTTGGCGCACCGGAACGTTATCTTCGATGACAGCGACTTTCATGGAAGCAATATTCGGCGCGGGTGGCCTTCGGCGCCACCGCCGCGCTGCCCCTCCGACTGAGCGCCGGTTGCGACAGCCGGTGTAGGCGCTTGACCTACAGCCGCGCGAACAGACGGGAGCCGGGGTCGATCAAGGCGGGAGCCGACATCGCCGCCGCCACGTCCGACGACGTTCCGTGACGGCCTGCGTGATCGGCGCTGTCGGCGCTGTCGGCGCCGCTCAGCGCGCCCGGAGCGCGGCGGCCAGGTACGGCGCCGTCCTCGATCCGCTCCCGGCCGGGCTGGCCGCCACCTGGGCCGGCGTGCCCTGGGCCACGATGCGTCCTCCCGCGCCGCCGGCGCCGGGGCCCAGGTCCACCACCCAGTCGCTGCCGGCGACGATGCGCATCTCGTGCTCCACGACGATCACCGTGTTGCCCGCGTCGACCAGGTCCTGCAACTGCGCCATCAGCTTGTCGACGTCGGACGGATGCAGCCCGGTGGTGGGCTCGTCCAGCACGTACAGCGTGTGGCCGCGCTGCGCGCGCTGCAGCTCGGTGACCAGCTTGATGCGCTGGGCCTCGCCGCCGGAGAGCTCCGTCGCCGGCTGCCCGAGCCGCAGGTAACCCAGGCCGATGCCGCGCAGCAGCCCCAGCGGCCGGGCCAGCGCGGGCTCGTCGGCGAAGAACTCGGAGGCCGCGTCCACCGTCATGCCCAGCACGTCCGCGATGCTGCGCCCGCGATGGCGGATCTTCAGCGTCGCCTCGTTGTAGCGCGCGCCGTGGCAGGTCGGGCAAGGCGCGAAGACGCTGGGCATGAACAGCAACTCCACGCTGACGAAGCCCTCGCCCTCGCAGGTCTCGCAGCGGCCCTTGGCGACGTTGAACGAGAAACGCCCCGCGTCGTAACGCCGCTTCTTCGCCTCCGGCGTCGCGGCGAAGAGCTTGCGGACATGGTCGAACAGCCCGGTGTAGGTCGCCAGGTTGGAGCGCGGCGTGCGGCCGATCGGCTTCTGGTCGACCTGCACCAGGCGGCGGATGGACTCGGCGCCGGCGGCGATGTGGCCCCCGGTGAGCCGCATCGTGTCGGGTTCGGCGTCCTCGTCGTCCTCCGCCGCCGGCGGCTCATGGCCGAGATGGGCGCCGACCAGGTCCACCAGCGCCCGGCTGACCAGCGACGACTTGCCCGAACCCGACACCCCGGTCACCGCGGTGAACACGCCCAGCGGGAAGGCCGCATCCAGCCGGTCCAGGTTGTTCTGCGTCACGCCCGCCAGCCTCAGCCATCCGGTCGGCGCGCGCGGCGCCGGCCGCGCGGGGGCGTCGTCGCTGAACAGGTAGTCGGCGGTGCGGGAAGCCGCGACCGCGCGCAGGCCCGCCGGCGGCCCGCTGTAGAGCACCTGCCCGCCGAGCTCCCCCGCGGCCGGGCCGACATCGACGATCCAGTCGGCCGCGCGCATCAGGTTCAGGTCGTGCTCGACGACGTAGACCGAGTTGCCCGATGCCCTCAACTGCCGCAGCGATGCCAGCAGCGCCTCGCCGTCGGCCGGATGCAGGCCGGCGGACGGCTCATCCAGCACGTAGATCACGCCGAACAGGTTGGAGCAGATCTGCGTGGCCAGCCGCAGCCGCTGCAGCTCGCCGGGCGACACCGACGGCGTGGTCCGGTCCAGCGACAGATGGCCCAGCCCCAGGGACAGCAGCGGGCGCAGGCGCATCAGCACGTCGTCGACGAGGCGCGCGGCGGCGAGCCGCTTTTCCTCGCTCAGCTCCGACGGCGTGGCCCGCGCCAGCCGATCCGCCAGGTGCCCCAGCGGCAGTTGCGCCAGCGCCCCGATGTCCATGCCGCCGAAGGTGACGGCCAGCGCCTCGCGCTTGAGCCGCTTGCCGTCGCAGACCGGGCAGGCCCCGCCGACCATGTAGCGCGACACGCGCCGCTTCATCAGCGCGCTCTGCGTCGTCGCGAAGGTATGCAGCACATAGCGGCGCGCGCTGGTGAAGGTGCCCTGGTAGCTCGGCTCCATCTTGCGGCGCAGCGCGTCCTTCGTCTCTTCCGGCGTGAAGCCGGCATAGACCGGCACCGTCGGCTGCTCCTCGGTGAAGAGGATCCAGTCGCGCGTCTTGCGCGGCAACGCGCGCCAGGGCTTGTCGACGTCGATGCCCATCGTCACCAGGATGTCCCGCAGGTTCTGCCCGTGCCAGGCGGGCGGCCACGCGGCCACGGCGCGCTCGCGGATCGTCAGCGAGTCGTCGGGCACCATCGACGCCTCGGTCACCTCGTAGACGCGGCCCAGGCCGTGGCAATGCGGGCACGCGCCCTGCGGCGTGTTGGGCGAGAAGTCCTCGGCGTACAACATCGGCTGCCTCGCCGGATATCGGCCGGCGCGCGAATAGAGCATCCGCAGCAGCGACGACAGCCCCGTCACGCTGCCCACCGACGAGCGCGCGCTGGGCGTGCCCCGCTGCTGCTGCAACGCGACGGCGGGCGGCAGGCCGTCGATGCTGTCGACGGCGGGCACTCCGACCTGATCGATCAGGCGACGGGCGTAGGGCGCCACCGACTCGAAGTAGCGCCGCTGCGCCTCCGCATAGATGGTGCCGAAGGCCAGCGAGGACTTGCCGGAGCCGGACACGCCGCTGAACACCACCAGCGCGTCACGCGGCACGTCGACATCGACGTTCTTGAGGTTGTGCTCGCGCGCGCCCCGCACCTGGACGAAGGCGGCGCGACCATCGCCGGCGCGGGTCCCGGGGCGGGTATCGGAGGAAGGAGCGGAAGCAGGTCGTTTGGGCAAGTCATCACCTCGGAGGCAGCGCGCGGCAAGGCGCATTCCCAGGGCGGGCCCGCGACGCCATCGATGCGCCCGCCGGGCCCCGGGTCGGCGGCGATTGTCCTTCGCCGTCGGCGTCGTGCCGGGCGCTCGGCGACCGCTTGCCGCTGGCTTGCCGCTTCGCGAAACGCGACTCGGTTGTCATGCAGGCACAACCTGACCCCGGAGGCGATGCCTCGTCGGCCTGGCCGAGCCAGCGAACGTCGACCCCCTTCATCAGTTGGAGTGGGGGGACTGACCTACTGGCACTGATTCCCCCATCGGGAACGCTCTTCGGGGGGAATCGGAATCGGCCTCCTCAGGCAGACACTGGTCGCCATCGATTCAAACGACGGACGTCGGAAAGGATGGGCGACATGGATGCTCTGATGAACGTGGATGTGGAGCCGCCGCTGGCGGCGGGCCCGGGCTTGAGGAGCCCGGCGCGGACGATGCCGGGGCTGGACGAGTTGGTGCGGGTGCTCAGGAATCCGGAGCTGGTGTTCGGCGCCATGAGCACGCATCCTGCGTGCTACAGGGAAGATCCGGTGGACTGGGCAGTGGTGCCCGCCGAGATCCAGCGGATTCTCGAGGTTGACGGCTGCACCTGCGACTCGGTCCTCCGCGCCTTCCAGGTCGCTGCGGAGGTTCTGCGGCGGCACGGGGTACTCACCTGCCACGGGCCGGTGGACCTGGCATTCCTGGAACACGACGACTGCACCTGGAGCCTGCGTGCCCACGTGACCCTGGACGCAGACCACGACCTGACTTTCGATCTGACAGCCGAGTTCTATCGCCAGTTGAGCGAGCTGGACGTGCTGCCCTTTGTTTTCCACATTTCGTTCGACTCCTGCTGGCCCTTCGACGAATCGAGGTTGGCCAGTCTTGAGTTTCTCTATGACAACGATGCCCAGGATGAGCCCGCCAGCGACGGCGTCCATCGCTGAGGGAGACCAGGAACTACTGTCATGGCAATCACCCATCGAGACCTGCTGCGTCTGGCTGTCCGACAGGCCATGACCCCGACGGAGCCGTGGCGTCGTTCGGCCATTTCGCGTGCCTACTACGCGGCATTCCATCGTTGCCTGCTGTGGGAGAAGGCGTTGCCCCACAAGAGCAGGGTCAAGACATCCGGCGGCGCGCACAAGCAACTGATCGATCGACTGTTGGCGCCGCATCCGGCATGCGGGCCGCTCGTGGCGAAGCGCTCGAAAGACCTCGGTGAACTCCTGGCGGTTCAGAGAGATCGACGCGTCGACGCGGACTATCGCTTGAAGAAGCAGATCAGCGCCACCGATCTCGCGCGGCAGATGGCGCAGGCAGCGGCGGTACTGAAGGCGTGCGAACGCTGATCCCGCATACGCCAGCGGACAGGCGTCCGCCGTCCCCTTGGCCTATGCTTGCGCCACCCCGCCCCGGGCCTCGCCCGCCATGCTCAAGGATCCCTCATGCGCCAAGCCTTCCGCCGTTCCATGATCCTCGCCGCGCTGACCGGCGCCTGCGTCCTGCCCGCGCTGGCCGACAGCATCGCCACCTCGGCCTCCAGCGCCGGGTCCGTGTCCTCGCGCACGCTGTCCGACTCGATCGGCCAATCGAGCGACAGCTCCAGCCGTGACCGCAAGGTCGCGCAGGGCGAGTACCGCGTGCTCGCCGTCGAGCAGGCCGCCGGCCGCGCCGACACCACCCGTTTGCGCCTGCAACCGGTGCGCGCCGAGGGCGGCGAGGAGTTCTTCCTCTTCGTCCCCGACCGCGCCATCGAGGCCAAGCCGCTGCGTGTCGGCGACCACGTGCTGGCGCGCCAACGTGCCTACGGTTTCGAATTCGCCCGCGCGGAGAACCAGGAAGCCTTCCTGCTCGCGCTGCGTGACGACTGGCATCGCGAGCTCGAATCGCACCCGGTGACGCTGTGATCCGCGCGGCGCGGCTCGCCGCGCTGCTGACAGCCGCCACCGTGACCGTCGCCGTGCCCGCCTCGGCCCACGCGGCCACGTTCTGCGACCGGCCCGCCGAGATCAACGCGTCCGAGCAGGACCGCCAGCTGCAGGTCGTCGCCGCCGTCCGCGACGAGCTCGACCGCATCGGCGGCGCGGCGGTGCTGGTGTCGCGCTCCGGCACCGACCTGAGCCGTTTCAAGATTCAGTACTCCCACAGCGGCATCGCGCTGCGGGACAGCCGCAACGGGCCGTGGTCGGTGCGGCAGCTCTATTACGCCTGCAGCGAGTCGCAGGCGCGGCTGTTCGACCAGGGCCTCGCCGGTTTCCTGCTGAGCGCCGGCAACACGGCGCCCACGCGGATGTCGCTGGTTGCGTTGCCCCAGAACGGCGGCGACCGGCTCGCCGAAGCGGCGCTCGACAACCGGCTCGCGCTGGCGCTGCTGTCGCCGCGCTACAGCGCCAACGCCTACACCTTCTCCACGCGGTATCAGAACTGCAATCAATGGGTCGCGGAGATGATGGCGTTCGCTTGGACGCCGCACGCGGCGGCATCTTCGGCTTCGGCTTCGGCTTCGGCTTCGGCTTCGGCTTCGGCTTCGGCTTCGGCTTCGGAGTCAGCATCGCCCGGCGCCGGGACCGCCATCGCGGCGCCGACGCGCGCGCAGGCGCAGCACTGGCTGGCGGCGCTGGGCTACGACCCGGCGCCGGTCGTCGTGCCATCGCACGCGATCATGTTCGCCGCCCAGTTCGTGCCGCTGATCCACACCGACGATCACCCCGTCGACGACCTGTATGCGATGCGACTGCGCGTCTCGACCCCGGCCGCGCTGGAGACCTTCGCGCGGCGGCAGTGGCCGCGCGCGCGGCGCGTCGAGTTCTGCGCGGTCGACCGGCGCATCGTCGTGCGCCGCGGCTGGGAGCCGCTGGGCGCGGACTGCCGCCCCGGCGAAGCGGACGAGGTCATCCCGCTGATCTAGGACAGGTCCGCGCAGCAGGGACCGGTCCGCGCCGCCAGTGAGTCGGTGCCGAAAGCCGCCGACTCGTCGCCGTTGCCACGGCTTCGGCGAGCGAGGCAGACCACTCCTAGGGGGTGCCCCCCACTTGTTGGGATGTCCGGTCCCTCGCCCCTGCACGAATCTGAGGCCGGACGCGTTGTCCGCCGCATGTCGCGGCGCTGGCGGTCGCGTCCCGCATCGACAGGGAGATGACCATGAACGACCCGAGACCCCATGGCGCGGCCATGGACAGCGGCGCGCACGCCGGCGCCACGGCCGGTTTGACGATGGAGACGGTATCCCAGCTCCGGCTGGAGGCGCTGATGTCCGAGTTGACCCGGCGCGTGATGGTGGTGCAGCCGAACGCGATCGACCACCTCGTGCAGCGCGGCGTGCTGGCGCCGCTCGCCCGCGACGGCTGCTGCAAGCCGGACGGCGGCACCTGCTGCCCCAACGCCAAACGCCTGGGCGCCAACGGCCCGGGGCCCGTGATCAACCCGGGCCTGCCCGGGCCCACGCTGCGCTGAGCGTCGCGCCATGATCGCCAACGCCGCGCTGCGCGAGGCCTTCCTCGACGACCCGATGCAGCACTACTTCGCGTGCAAGCTGGCGGGCGTCGAGGCGCACGAGCGGCTCGCCCGCATCGAGGAGACGCTCAAGTTCCTCTTCATCGCCTCCGAATGCACCGGATCCATCCCGGTCACGAAGGAGATCGACGAGGTCTGGCACCTCTGGATCCTGCAGACCCGCGAGTACATGGCGCTGTGCGGGCGCCTGCCCTCGGCCGCCTATATCCATCACAGCAGCAACGACTACCTGCGCTGGTCCGACCCCTTCGTCGGCGAATCCCAGCCGCTGCGCGAGGACGTGCGCATGCTCGCGCTCTATGTCCGCAACTTCGGACCGTTCCGGGAGGACCGGGTCCGCTACTGGCTGCTGCCCTCGCATCTGGTCGGACGACGCGGCTGGAGTGTCGCGACGCTGAACGAATGGCTGGTGCTCGGCGCCTTCGACTGCGTGACCGACCGGGGCGCGACGGCCGCGCCGCACACCCCCGAGGTAGCGATCGTGTAAGAGCTGTTTCAGCAACCCCGCCGCGCGCGGGGCATCATCAAAGCTTCATCTGTCAGGACCTACGCTGCGATCGCCTCACGGATTCATGACACACGCCTCACGCGTGCTTGACGAATCGAGGCGCCCGCCGCATCGCCCGCAGTCCGGCGATGCCGTCCCGTTCGACCCATTCGACCGCTCGGCCCGTTCGACCCCTCCACCGCTCAACCCGCGCGGTCGAACCGCCCGACCGAAGGAAAGTCCCGCATGAAGCTGCTTCGCAACATCCTCTTGTCCGCCACGACCCTCGCCATGGCGGCCACCGTCACCGCCGCCGTGGTGCTGCCGATGTCCGCCTTCGCCCATGACGCCAGCCAGGCCCGCTCCCGCGAGCCGCTGCTGATCGCGCATCGCGGCGCCAGCGGCTACGTGCCCGAGCACACGCTGGCCGCCTACTGGCTGGCCATCGAGCAAGGCGCCGACTACGTCGAGCCCGACCTGGTCCTGACCAAGGACGGCGTCCTTGTGGCGCGGCATGAAAACGCGATCGCGATCCTGAACGCCGACGGCTCGGTGCGCGAAGCCACCACCGACGTCGCCGAGCGGCCCGAGTTCGCGTCCCGCAAGACGACCAAGACCATCGACGGCACGGCCGTCACCGGCTGGTTCACCGAGGACTTCACGCTGGCGGAGCTCAAGACGCTGCGCGCCCGCGAGCGCATCCCGCAGATCCGGCCGGCCAACGCGCGCTTCAATGACATGTTCGAGATCCCCACCTTCGAGGAGGTGCTGCAGTTGGTTCAGCAGGCCAACGAGCGCCGCCGCGAGGCCGCGCGCCGCAATGACGGACGCGACGACCGCCATGGCCACGGCGGCCATGGCAACGGCAAGCCCAAGCCGATCGGCGTCTATCCGGAAACCAAGCACCCGAGCTACTTCGCCGGCATCGGCAAGCCGCTGGAGGAACCGCTGGTGCGCCTGCTCGACCGCTACGGTTATCGCGGCGCCGACGCACCGGTCTTCATCCAGTCGTTCGAGGTCGGCAACCTGCGCAAGCTGCGGCGCATGACGCGCGTGCCGCTGGTGCAGTTGCTCAACGGCTCGGGCCGGCCTTACGACTTCGTGCTGAGCGGCGACCCCCGCGGCTACGCGGACCTGGCCAAGCCCGCCGGCCTGGCGGAGATCTCCGGCTATGCGCAAGGCATCGGCGCCAACACCAACCTCATGATCCCGCTGGTGGCCGGCCGCCTGGGCACGCCGACGACGCTGGTCAGGGACGCGCACGCCGCCGGCCTGATCGTGCACGGCTGGACCTTCCGCGCGGAGAACGCCTTCCTGCCCGACGATTTCGACAGCAGCGCCGATCCCACCGCGCACGGCGACCTGGCCGGGCAGATCCACGCGTTCCTGAAGCTCGGCATGGACGGGCTGTTCAGCGACCAGTCGTTCCTGGCGCGCAAGGCCATCGACGCATATCGCGCCAAGCCCTGAACGCGGCGGGCGGGCAGGCGTCCGCCCTGCCCGCCGGGCCGGGCCCGGCCGGAATCCGCCTTCGGCGGACCTAGGGCCACTTCGGACCTGCGCGGGTCCGTTCGAGGGCCTTCACGGCTGGCGCAGCGCCAGCTCGAAGTGCATGCCGTCCGGCCCGCCGTTGCGGAAGTCCCCGCCCCATGCGAAGCCGTGCTTGTTGAAGATCGGCACGAGGTCCAGCACCGAGCCGGGCGCGCCCTCGGGCGCGGGTGTGTTGCCCTGCTTGTTCTGATCCGCGTTGAGGTCGATCGCGATGCCCCAGGTGTGGCTGCTCAAGCGGTTGACGGGGTTCCAGCCGATGTGGCGTTCGACGACGGTGCCGTTGCAGCGCAGGATCTGGTCGGCCAGGCCCGGCGTCGCGTCGATCTCCTGGAGCACCGCTTCCAGGTGCGGACGCACGCGCTGGTGGATCCTCAGGCCGGCCGGGAACTTGCCGGCCAGCGAGGCCGGCACGGTCAGCGCCTCCAGCACGCGCTGCGGTCCGCCGGGCTTGCCCTCCGCGACGACCTTCACCGTGCCCGCCTGCGCGCCCGCGTCGGTGTTCTCCACGGTGGCGATGTCGCCGTAGAGATCGCGGATTTCCTGTTCCGTCAGCGGGGCGATCGAGCCGTCGCTGCGCACCGGCGTGGCGCCGCGCGCCAGCGGCGCGGTCGGCACCGGCGGTTGCGCCGGGGGCGGCGCGGTGCCGCGCAGCAGGCGGTCGATCTGCGGGCCGGTCAGCACGCCGTCGGCCGGCGTCTGCTTCTGGGCGTCCTGCCACTGCGCGATGCGCTTGCGGGTCTCCGTGTCGAGGCGGCGTGTGATCAGCGCCGCCGGCATGTTCAGGCCATTGCGCTGGAGGCGGTCGATGTCGTCGGCGGTCAGGGTGCGCTCGGCCTCGGAGAGCGTGTCCGACGAACCGCCATTGAGGCCGCCGTCGCCCCCCGCGGGCGGCGCCACTGGCGCGGGCTGCGCCAGCATGCCGCCGCCCGGCCCGTTGGCGTTGCCGCCTCCCGGCGCCGGCGCGGCATTGCCGCCCTGGGCGCCGTCGGCCGGTCGGGACCCGCTGCCGCGCAGCTGGATCAGCCGGCCCAGCATGTCAAACCAGAACGGCGCCCCCAACACCGACGCAAGTCCGATCACGAGCCAGCCCAGCACCAGCAACACGCGATTGCATGGGACCTCGCCCTTGACGCATTGCAGGAAGACCTCACCGGCGCTGATCGGCGTCGTCCTCAGCGCCGCGGCGGCCACGCGCCATTCCGCCGTCAGCTTGAGATCGAGCGCGCCACGCGCGCCCTCCTGCCGCAACAACGCATCCAGCGCCTCGCAGCCCTTCGAGCCGGGCTTGGGCTTGTCGGCCTTGCAGGCCTCCAGCGCGCCTTGCAGCGCCGCGCGATCCTGCTGGGCGATCTTCACGCGCAGGTCGCTGCGCACCTGATCCGGCGTGCGGGCGTCGCCAGACGTCCTGGCGCAGCGGCCCTCGTCACAGCCCGGCAGGTTCTCAAGATGCCATCCCACCGGCAGCCCACCGTCGCCGAGCGAGCGCACGCCCTCGATGCGCTCGCACAGCGCGCGTGCCTCGGGCGTCGTGGCCGAGCGGCAGCGTTGGCCGGAAGGGGCCGGCAGGGCCCGCACCAGCAGGTCCGCGCGCTCGGTCAGCAGCGCGGCGCGCGCCTCGCGCGCCGCCTGCTCGACGGCGGTCAGGCGGCTCTGGCTGGAGAGGTCCAGCAGCCGCTGCAGTTCCTCGTCGACCAGCAGCGAGAACTCCAGCAACTGCTCCGGCACGCTGTCGTCGGCGATGCTCGCGCGGCGGCGGCGGATCAGCTCCCGCAGCTCTGTCTCGGCGCGGGCCAGCTTGGCCAGGCGGTCCAGGCTGTCGCGGTCCTTGCCCTGCGCGCCGTCCAGTTCCTCGCGCAGCCGGCTCATGGCCGCGTCGACCCGCGCGGCCGAGGCCGTCGTCGGTTGCGCGGCCGTGGACGCGGTTGCCGGCGCGGACGCGGCCGGCGGCAGCGCCTTCAAGACACGCTGCAGCGTCTCGGGATCCGGGCTCGAGGCCGCCTGCGCGGCCTTGTAGGCCTCGCTGGCCGATTCCGCCATGGCCACGGTCGCGCGGCGCAACGGCTCCTCGTTCCAGAGCCGCTGCGCGATGACGAACGGATTGACGTTGAAGGTCGCCGCGATCAGGAAACCGAAAGCCGCCAGGCGCATCTGATTCCAGCGCTTGTACCAACCGATCGAGCGTTCGCCGATGCTGTCGAACCAGGCCACCAACCGGCGCTCGTAGGCCGGCCAGTCGCTGTCGACGCCCTGCGCCAGCGTGTCCAGCGATCGCAGCAGCTCCGGCGGCGGCGCCGCGGCCCCCGCGGGCGCGGGCGCCGCCTGCAGGCTCGCCATCAGCAGCCGGGGCGAGTCCGGACGCGTGCCGCCGGGCGTGGCCTTGGCCAGCAGGTCCAGCAGCACCGACACGACCAGATCGCCCGACAGGTAGGACGGCTTGCCCTGCTCGCCCTCCCGGCCCTGCGATTGCGACACCATCAGCGGATGGTCCAGCAGCGCCTGCGTGAACGGCGTCGCGCGGCGTTGCGGGAACAGTCCGTGCCAGCCGCCCTTGCCCGGATCGTCCGCCAGCATCGAGCGCAACGCCCGCTCCAGGTTGGCGCCACGCCGTCCGCGCACCGACGCCCAGATCTCGGTGACGGTGGTGACCAGCAGGCTGGTCAGCGCGAAGACCAGCACCAGCCCGATGCAGACCTCGATGAAACGCATGTCCATGATGTCGATGCCTTGTGTGCCTCGGGTCCGGGGCCGTCAGCCCACGTCCTTGAAGAAAAGGTGGTTGCCGATGTCCGCGACCGGTTGCCGTCCTGCCGCCCAGTTGGGCCAGGTCGGCATCCGGCGATCGAAGTAATGCGTGGCGCCGTGGGTGGGATCGTCCCGGATGCGCTGCGGGTCGTCGGCCTTGATGGCCACGAAACCGGCGGCAAGGTCGCTGGCCTCGGCGAATTGCGGATCGGCCGTCGTCACGCGCAGCATCTTGGGCAGGTTCGGGTCATCGGCGTTCCAGCAACTGAACTGGCGGTCGTGACGGCAGACGCTCTCCACGTCGTAGCCCCACCAGCGCGCGCCGAGCACGCGGTTCAGCACCACATGGCCCACGGCGGCCATGCCCGGGGGGCGCTCGCCGCGCGCCTCGCCCCACATCGTGCGGGCCAGCGTCAACGCCGCGGCGGCATCGACGGCGGCCGCCCTCGGCGCGCTCGCCAGCGGGGCGGGCGCTGCGACGGGGAGCGCGGGCGCCGGCGCGCCGCGGTCCTCCGGGCGCAACGCATCGTGGCGCAGCACCAGGTCCGCCTTGGCCCAGGCCAGGATGCGCCGGATCGGCGTCATCACCGCCACCGCCCCGGCGTCGTCGGGCGCGAAGCCGGACACCACGCCCACCAGCTCGTCCTTGAGGTTCCAGACCGCGGCGCCGCTGTCGCCGGGCATCAGGTTCTGGACGTCGAAGAGCGCCGCGTCGAGCAGGTCGTAGCGCAGGTTCTCCGGCCCAGCCTGCATCGGCACGACGTCCTGCATCCGGACCATGCGCGCGGGCAGCCGGTGCTGGCGCGCCAGCACGCGCAGGTCCTCGCCCGGCTGCGGATCGGCCCAGCCCAGCGGCCAGGCCATGTCGGCCGCCAGCGGTTCCACGGCCTGTGCGGCCAACTGGATCAGGCCCGCGTCCATCGGCACCGAACGGTCGTCCTGCCCGAAGTAAGGCAGCCAGTTGTACAGCCGACCGGCCACCGCCGTGCCGGCCGAATTCTTCAGCGCGCAGCCGTCGTCGACACGCGCCCGCGCGTCCTCGCTGACCACATGCCCGGCGGTCAGTCCCAGCAGTTCGTCGGGCCTGTCGGCCGGCCGCAGCAGCGCGGCCAGCGTGCCGGTGCAGTAGCCCTGCGCCTGGTTCACCGTGCTGACCCAGGCCAGCGCGCGACCGACGGACCGCGGTGTCATGGCTTGCAACTCCCCAGCACCAGTTTCGACAGCGAGGTGCCGGACAGCTGACCCTGGCCCGGGTCGTCGGGCAGGATGTCCTTGTTGTGGCAATCGCTCAGCGCCTGATTGACCAGCTGCGTCGCGTTGCCTGCCTTGGGATCGATGCCCAGCATCGGCGCGATGCGCAGCCGCAGCGCGTCGTCGATCAGGACGGAAGGCTCCACCTTGGCCGGGTCCGTGCCGGCCCCGGCGACCGCGACCGGACGCGCCATGCCCGGCACGGTGCAGCCCTCCAGCGACCGCGACCGGGCCTGCCGGACCTGCATCCGGGCGAGCGTGTTCTGCAGCTGGCGCACATGTGTCGCGGTGGTGTCGATGCGGCTGCGCGTGTCGAGGAACTCGTCGCGATCGCTGCCCCGCAGCCGCTGCGTGTCACCCGCCGCGCCCGGGATCTTGCCGTTGGAGCTGGTGGCCTGGCCGACCGACGTGGCGGCCGGCGGCTTCGTCAGCTTGGGGACCGAGATCAGCCCCATGCCGATCTCGGCGCTGCTGGCGGCGGCAGCCTTGATGGCGACGACGTTGGGTTGGGTCTGGGCGGCCTCCCGGGCGACCGCCTCCTCGATCGCGCGCGTGCGGCCGCGCAGCTCGGAGCCCGCCAGCGACATCTGGCCGGCGTAACCCGCCGCGGCCGTCAACTGGCTGTCGAGGTTGGTGCGCAGCGTCTTGGCGTAACTCAGGTAGGCGACGACCTCGGGGTCGGCCGGGATCGAAGACTCGGTGCGGGTCGCCGCGGTGCAGCGCTTGGCGCGCGCCGCCTCCAGGTCGGCGCAGCGCCGCTGGTAGCGGGCGATGTCGCCCGCGTCGGACGACTGGATCGCGCCGCAGGCGATCGCCGGCTTGTTGCAGTCGGAGGCGGGTCCACCCGACACCTTCTCCACCGTCTTCGGCTTCGCCCATTGCTCCAGCAGCAGGATGTCGACGTTGAGGGGGTCGGCGTCGAGCTGGACCTCGTCGATCAGGCCCGGCAGGCTGGGCTCGTTCAGCGCGACGCTCGATCCGATCGCGCACTCCAGCGCCAGCACGCCGGCGCGGAAGGCGGGCGCGCGCTCCGGCGGCACCAGCGTGGTCCCGGCGACGTACAGGCCGCCCAGCAGTGCCGCGAGCCCGCCGATGTCGCGCGAGTTGGGGTGGCTCATCGCCTTAATGCCGCCCACGGTGCCCAGGCCGAGCATCGTCGCGCTCAGCCCGGTGTTGGAGTTGGCCAGCGACTGCACCACGGCCGCGTATTGCTTCTGCAGGAAGCGGGCGTTGGCGATGGCGTCGTCCAGGCTCTCTTCCTTCACCGGCGGTCTGGCGGCGGCGGCCGGCGCGCGCGGCGCGCCCGTGCCCGCCTCGTCCACGCCGCCCGAGGACGCGGTCGTTGCCGCCGTCGGCGGCGCGATGTCCGGCGCGTAGTACTGCGGCGCCAGGGCCGCGCATCCGACCAGCACGATCGCGGCGGCCAGCGCCGTCAGCCTCGCATGGCCGCTGCTTCTCATGGCAGATTCCTTCATGACGCCCCCGCAAGAGATGACGCGGGTTCCCTCCACCTTCGCATTCCAGCGAAAAGCCCGGGGCCGGTCATCCTCAAACTTGCGGACAGTAGACTCGGCCCCGATCCCCCAACGCCGCCCGATGGAGCCCTGCCCGATGTCGTCGTCCCCTCTCCTGTTGCCGCCCCCGCCCGAGCTCCACGGCGTCGACCAGGTCGTCGCCGACCCGCTGCGCTTCAAGGCCAGGCTGGCCATCGGCGAGGCCGCCTACGCCTCGCTGCGGATGATCAACCGCGGGCGCGAGGTCTGGGACGTGCTGGGCGCCGCGGGCGCGGGCGCGGCGGTGGCCAAGACCGGCATGGTGGCGTCGCTGCTCGGCGCCTCGGCCACGCCGATCGGCTGGGTGGCGCTGGCGGCGCTGGCCTCGGGCGGGGCCTGCTACGGCATGTACCGACTGCTCAGCGCGACCAAGGGCGACCGCGTCATCGAGATCCCCAAGTACCTGAACACCCCGCTGGACACGCTGGGGCTGGCGCTGTTCGACCTGATCGCGCCGCTGTCGTTGCGGCTGGCCGCGGTGGACGGCGCCATCGAGGACGCCGAGCGCCGCTACCTGATCGACCACCTGGTGGCCGACTGGGGCCTGAGCCGCCCGTTCGTCGAGCAGTCGGTCGCCATCGTGGAAGCGCGCCTGGGCGGCAGCGAGCTCGAGGCGATGGCTGCCGAGGGCGCGGAGTTCCTGCACCTGAACCCGGACTGCAACCACCCCGCCATCGCCAAGGACCTGGGCGTCTTCATGCGCGGCATGCTGGAGGCCGGCGGTCCGCTGACGCCGCAGGAGACGCAGGCGCTGGAGACGGTGGTGCGGCTGCTCGCGACCGCGCCCCCGGGCGAGCTGTCCAAGCGCTGGAACCAGACGGTGAGTTATGCCGGCGGCGCCGCGGGGCAGGTCAAGAGCGCCATCGCCGACGCGGCGGACTGGACGCAGGAGCGGCTGCCCAGCGCCGACCAGATCCGCGCCACCACGGCCGTCGCCGCGACGCAGGCCTGGGACACCGCGCGCAAGGCCGCCGACTGGACGCAGGAGCGGCTGCCGTCGCTCGACCAGGTCCGCGCCCAGGCCGACGAGACCGCCGCGCAGGCGGTCGACGCGGCGAAGAAGGCAGCCACCTGGACCCAGGAGCGCCTGCCCAGCGCCGAGCAGGTCAAGACCACCACCGCGGAGGCCGCCACGCAGGCGATGGGCGCGGCGAAGAAGGGCTTCGCGTGGGCGAGAAACCTGTCGACCCGCGCCGCGGAGTCCACCGGCGCCGACAAGCTGCTGCGGCGGGACGACGAGCCGCGCAAGGACTGACCCCGGGTTCAAGCTCAAGGCCCCAGGCGCCACGCACCGGGTGCCGGGCACCGGGTGCCGGGCGCCGGGCGCCGGGCGCCGGGCGCCGATCATCCGGCCCCAAGGCTGGTCGCCGGTCAGCGCGCGTGTCAGTCCAGCTCTTTCCTGGTCTCGTGCTGCAGCAGCGTCAGCCCGATCAGCCGTGAGACGACCACGGCCACGTACATCACGCCGACAAACATCTCGATCGTCGTCACCGCGCGGGCGAGCGGCTTCACCGGGATCACATCGCCGATGCCGGTGCTGGACAGCAGCGCGAAGCTCAGGAAGACCAGCTCGGTCCAGGTGCGCGGGTCCTGCGGGTTCACCGCCGCCGAGAAGCTGCCCGGGTACAGCGCCTGCACCACCACGAACACGTAGGCGAAGGCCCAGGCCAGCAGCGTGAAGGTGGCGCCGGCCGCGAAGAGCTCGTCGGTCGTGGCGTGCCAGTCGCTCATCATGTAGGCGATCAGGCTGCCGGCGGCGTAGAAGTAGAACAGCGCCTCCAGCGCCGCGGACCAGGGCAGCAGCCAGGGCATGCCCCACACCCCTTGCAACAGCAGCAGCACGACGGCCGGCAGCGCGATCGTCGCGCTGAGCCAGGTCAGCCCCGGGGTGCTGCGCACCATGCGCGTCGTGAAGATCAGCACCACGATGCCGAACGCGCCCAGCGCCAGCGGTGCCGAGCGGCTCGATTCGAACAGCGGGTAGAGCAGCAACCCGGCCAACTGCACCAGCAGCAGGATCGCGGACGGATGGCGTCGGGTGAGCGCGAGATAGCGCAGATAACGGAAATAGCGGAGGGGGCCCATCGCCGCATTCTCACCGCCCGGCGGTGCCTGGCCTGGCCTGGCCTGGCCTGGCCTCGCCTCGCCTCGCCCAACCCAACCCAACCCAACCCAACCCAGCCCAGCCCAGCCCAGCCCAGCCATACCGTGCCATGCCGTGCCGTGCCGTGCCGTGCCGTGCCGTGCCGAACCTACGGCAGCCAGGGATGCGACGGTGCGCGGGACCTGGACGAGCCACGGCCCGACATCGGCATGCGGCGCCGTCCTACGTGCGCTGCCCCACACAGGCGCTCCAATCGCTGCACAACTCACAACCGTTGGAGGACGCCATGGGTGGCATTCGAATCATCGCCGTGATCCTGATCGTCGCGGGCGTGCTGGGGCTCGTCTACGGCGGGTTCTCGTACACGAAGGAGAACACCGCGGCCAAGGTCGGCCCGATCGAGCTGAAGGTCGAGGAGACCAAACGCGTCAACGTCCCGCTGTGGGCCGGCATCGCCGCGATCGTCGGCGGCGGGCTGGTGCTGCTGGGCGCCGCGCGCAAGTAGCAGGCGCTCCGCGCGTCGGCGACCGGACGAGCACGGCGCGCCGGTCGGCGCCGGCATGAAAGGCCGCCGGCTGGCGCCGGAACGGACCGGCCGCGCCGGCCCCCGCCCCGGCCCGGCTCAGCGCCGGCCGAAGTTCATCACCGCCGTGCCGGCGATCGCCATCGTGCCGCCGATAAGCAGAGACGCGTCGACGACCTCGCCCAGCCACAGCGCGGAGAACACCACGCCGAAGACCGGCACCAGCGTGATGTAACCGGACGCCGCGCCGGCGCCCAGCGTCCTGACGCCGTCGAAGTACCAGGCATAGGCCACGGCCGTGGAACCCACCGCCAGCATCACCAGGCACAGCCACGCGTTGGCCGGGCCGTGCAGCACGGTGGTCCAGCCGGCGGCGCCCTCCACCGCGAGGCTGGTCAGCAGCAGCATCGCCGCGCCCAGCGCCGCGGTGACGCCGGTCGTGGTCAACGCATCCACGCCGGCCATGACGCGTCGGCCGATCAGGGTGTAGCCCACCCAGCAGACCACGCAGCCCAGCAGCAGCAGTTCCCCGATGCCGACACGGCCGTCCAGCACATGCCAGGGCTCGCCGCGCGTGATCACCGTGACAGCGCCCACGGCGGCCAGCGCCATGCCCAGGCCGATGACGCGATTGAGCCGCTCGCGGAAGATCCAGGCCGCCAGCAGCATGGTGATCACCGGATTCATCGTCACCACCAGCGCGCCCTTGCCCGCCGGCACGTGTTGCAGCCCCATCATGAAACACGTGGCGTAGCCGTGCACGCCGGTCGCCGCGGCCAGCGTCATCCCGGCCCAGCGCGATGCCGTCCAGCCGCGAAGCGCCGCCAGCCGCCCGGTGCGATGCAGCCAGGCCAGCAGGATCAGGCTGGCCAGCAGGAAGCGGCACGAGGCCGCGGCCAGCGGCGGCATCGCCTGCGCGATCACCCGCCCCCACGGCCAGGACGCGCCCCAGAGCACCGCCATGCCGATCAGGCGCAGATGCGTGGACAGGTGGGAGACCGCCGCCTCGGGGGGCGACGCAGGCTGGGGAGTGGCGCTCATGGGGGAACTATGGCCGCGGCCGGCACACGGCCAGACGACTAATCGCACGCCACCGCGCGTCGTCGCGGAAGTCGGGCATCGAGCCTCCAGGTCCTCACGTCCTCACGTCCTCACGTCCTCACGTCCTCACGTCCTCACGTCCTCACGTCCTCACGTCCTCACGTCCTGAAATCATCGGGTGGGCGCGGCGCCGCACGGCCCGGCGTCAATGCGGATACGCCATCCGCTTCTCCATCCACTTCTGGATCTGCTCGAAGCAGAAGCTCAGCAGCCAGTAGATGCAGGCCGCGGCCAGGTAGAGCGGGAACGGCTGGAAGGTGGTGGAGATCAGCTCCTTGGTGGCGAGCATCAGCTCGGTCACCGCGATCACCGACACCAGCGAGGTGTCCTTGATCAGCGAGATCAGGCTGTTGGAGAGGCTGGGCACGGCGGCGCGCAGCGCCTGCGGGCCGACGATGAAGCGCAGTGTCTGCTGGCGGCTCAGGCCGAGGCTGGTGCCGGCGAGCCACTGGCCCTGCTCCACCGCGCCGATGGCGCCGCGCAGCGTCTCGCTCATGTAAGCGGCGACGTTGAGCGTGAGCGTCAGCACGCCGGCCGCGAGCGGCGAGAACTCGATGCCGATGCTGGGCAGCCCGTAATAGACGATGAACACCTGCACCAGCAGCGGCGTGCCGCGCATCGCGCTGACGTAGACCGCCATCACCGTGTCCAGCACCCGGATCCGCAGCACGCGGATCAGCGTGATCAGTGCCGCCAGCGGCAGCCCGAAGAGCATCGACATCACCGCGAACAGCAGCGTGTAGCCGGTGCCCTTGAGCATCACCGGCCATGCCATCTGGGCGAGCGAAAGCAGCGAGGGAAGGTCCATGGGGGAAAACGGCTCGGGCCTTTCGGCGAAGCGGCCATGTTGCCACCAGAGCACCCACCACACGTCACGGTAGAAGAACCACCGCACTCCCGGCAAAGAATCCCTCGCGTGCCGCGCCGCAAAACCTTCGCATGCCGCGATGGAGAAACCTTCGCATGCGGAGGTGATGGGGGACGGTGGGGCATGGGGTTTTTGCGCAGGCAAAGGCCCCATGCCCCGGCGGCCAACGCGCCGATCTCCGCAGGAGGGGCGCCGATCTCCACAGGAGGGGCGCCGCTCAATACGCCAACGCCCTCACCTTCCCCCGGAACACCCGATAAGAAAACAGCGAATACATCAGGATCACCGGGATCGTCAGCGCGCACCCGACCAGCAGGAAGCTCAGCGACTCATCCGCCGCCGCGGCCTGCCACAGCGTGAGGCGGTCGATGACGACGAACGGATAGAGGCTGTAAGACAAGCCGAAGAAGCTGAGCGTCAACACCACCACCGTCAGGAAGAACGGCAACCAGCACAGCTTGCCGCGCACGCGGTGCGAGTTGAGCAGCCCGCGCACGGCCGCCAGCGCCAGCAGCGCGATCACCGGCAGCGGGGCCAGCGCGATCAGGCCGGGCATGTCGAACCAGCGCTCCCGCACCGTCGGGCTCAGCCAGGGAGACGCGACCGAAACCATCAGCAGCCCTGCCAGCACCACCGGCCAGGCGCGCTTGGCCCATGCGACGGCGCGCTCCTGGAGCGCCGCCTCGGTCTTCATCAGCAGCCACCCCGCGCCCAGCAGCGCGTAGCAGGCGACCAGTGCCACCGCGATGCCCGCCGCGAAGCACCGCGCCGCCGCGCCGTCCTCGAAACCGGTCACGTAGCGCCCCAGCATCCAGCCTTGCGACAGCGCGGCGAGCGCCGAGCCGCCGGCGAAGGCCGCATCCCACCACCGCTTGTGCGCGGGGTCGCCCTTGGCGCGGAAGTCGAAGGCCGCGCCGCGCAGCATCAGGCCCAGCAGCATCAGCAGCACCGGCACGTACAGGGCGGTCAGCACCACGCCCTGCGCCTTCGGGAAGGCGATCAGCAGCAGGCCGACGGCCAGCACCAGCCAGGTCTCGTTGGCGTCCCAGAACGGCCCGATGGACGCGACCATGGGATCGCGGTCCGCCTCCGACGCCATGGCCGACAGCATGCCCACGCCCAGGTCGTAACCGTCCAGCACCACATAGATCAGCAGCGAGAGCCCCATCAGGCCCATGAAGATGACGGGCAGCAGGCCCTCGGTCGCATTCATGCGAAGCTCCTTGAAATCACGGCCGCGGGACCGCCCCGATCGGACGACGGCGTCGAGCCCCCCTGCCCGCCGGGCTCTGCCTGCTCGACCTTCTCCGCCATCCGCTTGATGGCCGCCACGTAGGCGATCAACAGCGCCAGATAGACCGTCGCGTAAGCGGCCAGCGACACGGCCACCATCGATCCGGGGTTGTTCGCCGCCACTTCCTGCGTGCGCAGCACGCCGTAGACGATGAAGGGCTGGCGGCCGATCTCGGTCACGTACCAGCCGGCGACCGTCGCCACCCAGCCGGAGAAGCTCATCAGCGACAAGCCCCACAACCAGCCGCGGGGCAGCAGTGTCCAGCCCGACCGGCGATACAGCCACATGCCGCCCCAGGCGAAGACCAGCATCAGCACGCCCATGCCCACCATCACGCGGAACGCCAGGAACAGCGGTTTCACCGGCGGATGCGCGCCTTCGAATTCATTGAGCCCGCGGATCTCGCCGTCCGCGTCGTGCGTCAGGATCAGGCTGGCCGCGCGCGGAATGCCGATGGCGAAACGGTTCTCCCGCGCCTGCTCGTCGGGCCACGCGAACAGCAACAGCGGCGCGCCGCGCTCCGTCGTCCACACGCCTTCCATCGCGGCGACCTTGGCCGGCTGATGCTTCAGCGTGTTGAGCCCGTGCATGTCGCCAGCCAGGAACTGCAGCGGGACCAGCACGGCGGCCAGCGTCAACCCGACGCGCAGCACGCGCGCCGTCTCCGGCCGCGCGACGCCCTTGAGCATCTGCCAGGCGCTGACACCGCACAGCAGGAACGCGGCGGTCAGCCCCGACGCCAGCAGCTTGTGGGCGAGCCGGTACGGGAAGGACGGATTGAAGACCACCGCCCACCAGTCGACCGCGTGGATCACGCCGTCCCGCACCTCATGCCCGGCGGGCGTCTGCATCCACGAGTTGAGGCTCAGGATCCAGAACGCGCTCAGCGTCGTGCCGAAGGCCACCGTCGCCGTCGCGACGAAGTGCACGCGCGGGCTGACGCGCTCCCGCCCGAACAGCATGATCCCGAGGAAACCGGCCTCCAGGAAGAAGGCCGTCAGCACCTCGTAGCCCAGCAGCGGCCCGGCGATGTTGCCGGCCCGCTCCATGAAACCCGGCCAGTTGGTGCCGAACTGGAAGCTCATCGTCACGCCGCTGACCACGCCCAGCGCGAAGCTCAGCGCGAAGACCTGGGTCCAGAAGCGATAGGCCGCGAGCCATGCGGCATCGCCGCCGCGCCGCCAGCGCCAGAGCATGAAAAGCACGATCCAGCCCAGCGCGATGGTGATCGTCGGGAACAGGATGTGGAAGGTGATGTTGAGCGCGAACTGCATCCGCGCGAGGATCAGCGCGTCCATCTCAGCGCCGCCTCGACAGGGCGCGGCCGATGGCGCCGATGTCCGTGTTCATGGGGTCTCTCCGCGACGATCGCTCAAGCCCGGGCCGCGCCCGGAACGCCTTGCGATGCGTCAACGATGCGCAGTGTTCAGGACTTCATGCGCACGTGGAAGAGACAGATCGTCCTAGGGCGGAACGTCCTAGGACAGATCGCCCTAGGACAAATTGTCCCGGGCTGGCGGGCCGGGCGCGCCACGCGCGGCCCCCTGCGGCCCGCGCGTGACCGGCCGCCGCGGCGCGGCGCTCAGTCCCGCGAGAGCGCGCGGTAGACGGCGCCGCCGAGGATGCCGCCCACGATGGGCGCGACCCAGAAGGCCCACAGCTGCTGCAGTGCCCAGGGCTCGGCGAAGAGCGCGACGCCGGTGCTGCGCGCCGGGTTCACCGACGTGTTGGTGACCGGGATGCTGATCAGGTGGATCAGCGTCAGCGCCAGGCCGATCGCGATCGGCGCGAAGCCCTGCGGCGCGCGCTTGTCCGTGGCGCCCATGATGATGAACAGGAACATCGCCGTCATCACCACCTCGCACAGCAGCGCCGCGCCCATCGCGTAACCGCCGGGCGAGTGCTCGCCGAAGCCGTTGGACGCGAAGCCGCCCACCGTGAAGCCGGGCTTGCCGCTCGCGATCAGGTAGAGCACGCCGCCCGCCAGCGCGCCGCCGATCACCTGCGCCGCGATGTAGGGCAGCAGGCGACGGGTCTCGAAACGCCCACCCGCCCACAGGCCGATGGACACGGCCGGGTTGAGGTGGCAGCCGCTGATGTGCCCGATGGCGAAGGCCATCGTCAACACCGTCAGGCCGAAGGCCAGGGACACGCCCAGCAGCCCGATGCCCAGTTGCGGGAACGCGGCGGCGAGCACGGCGCTGCCGCAGCCGCCGAGCACGAGCCAGAACGTGCCGATCAATTCGGCGAACACTGCTTTCATGGGAGTCCTCCCTTGCTGAGACGCGCTGCGGCGCCGGGTGTCGTGAGCTTCGTTCTTGTCGTGGCCGGCGCTCGTGCGCCGATGCCGGCGGATTCTGGCAGTGACCGGATGACGCGTGCGGCCCTTTACGTCCCTTGACACGGGGGCTCGCGCCGCGCGGTCCGACGTGGCACAAGGACGGGTTGCGCGGCTCACCAGCCGCCGTCCTCCCCCGCGGCGGCCTCGCGGTGCGGCTCGAAACGTTCCGCCAGGAAGTCCACCAGCGCGCGGGTCTTGGCCGGCAGCAGCGCGCGGGTCGGAAAGACCAGGTGGATGTCCGCCGGCGGCAGCGCCCACTCCGCCAGCACCGCGCGCAACCGCCCCGAGCGCAGCATCGGCGCCGCCTCCCACATCGACCGGATCAGCAGGCCGTGGCCGTCCAGGCCCCAGGCGAGCACGCTCTCCCCGTCGTTGGAGGCGAGCGGGCCGCGGACCTTCACGGTGTCCTTGCGCGTGCCCTGCGTGAAGTGCCAGGTACCGAAGGTCTCGTCGTTCTCGCGGATGAAGAGGCAGGCGTGCCGCGCCAGGTCGCGCGGCGACGCCGGCTCCCCGGCGCGCTTCAGGTAGGCCGGCGACGCGCACAGCACGCGCCGGTTGCGCGCCAGCAGCCGCGCCGTGAGCCGCGCGTCCGGCAGGTCGCCGACATGCACCTGCAGGTCCAGGCCCTGCTCGACCAGGTTCACCGGGCGGTCGGTGAGCGCCAGCTGGACCTCGACGTCCGGGTACTTGCGCGCGAACTTCGACAGCGCCGGCGCGATGTGCCTGCGCCCGAAGCCGAAGCTCGCCGCCACCCGCACCAGCCCCTTGGGCACCGCGTGCTGCCCGGCGACGCTGCGCTCCAGCGCCTCCAGGTCCTCCAGCACGCGGGCGCCGTCGACGAGGTAGGTCTCGCCCTCCGGCGTGAGGCCGATGCGCCGCGTCGTGCGCTGCAGCAGGCGCACGCCCAGCCGCCGCTCGATCGCCGCCAGCCGCTTGCTCACCGCCGGCGGCGTCACGCCCAGTTGCTGCGCGGCCGCCGCCAGGCTGTCGTGCTTGACCAGCAGCGCGAAGAAGGCCAGATCCGAGAAGCCGTCCATTGGTAACTCCGGAGAACGAAAGAACTGCCGATCCGGAAATTATGCGATCTCGATTCACTTTCAGAATCACGACCATCCCCAGGGAAAGTCGGCATGACGCCCAGCGGCCGCCGCGGCGGGCCATGCCGACAGTCCCCAGCCGATCGCCAGGAACCCCCATGCCAAACGCCCCAGAGATCGCCGGCAGCGCCGCCAACGCCGCGAGCGTCACGCGCGCGGACGAAGCGCCGACGCCGGCCCGTGCCGCGCCGTCGCCCGAGGTCGTCTCCGACGACCTCGCCGCGTTGCTGCCCGGCTTCACGCACGGCAGCGTCGCCACCGCCGAGGGCGTACGCATCCATGTCTCCACCGCCGGCACCGGGCCCGCCCTGCTCTTGCTGCACGGCCATCCGCAGACGCGCGCCATCTGGCACCAGGTCGCGCCGCGACTCGCGGAGCGCTTCACCGTCGTCGCGGCGGACCTGCGCGGCTACGGCGACTCTTCCAAACCGGACGGCGATGCCGGGCATGCCGCCTACAGCAAGCGCACGATGGCGGCGGACATGCTGCGCGTGATGCGCGCGCTGGGCCATGCGCGCTTCGACGTGCTGGCGCACGACCGCGGTGCCCGCGTCGCGCATCGGCTGGCGATGGACGCGCCCGAGGCGGTGCGTCGCCTGGCGTTGCTGGACATCGCCCCGACGCTGGACATGTACGAGGGCACCGGCGGCGACTTCGCCCGCGCCTACTGGCACTGGTTCTTCCTGATCCAGCCGGCCCCGCTGCCCGAGCGCCTGCTGGCCGCCGATCCGGCCGCCTACGTGCGCGACGTGATGGGCCGCCGCAGCGCCGGCCTCGCGCCCTTCGACCCGCGCGCGCTGGCCGAGTACCAGCGCTGCCTGGCCCTGCCCGGCACCGCGCACGGCCTCTGCGAAGACTACCGCGCCAGCGCCGGGATCGACCTGGTGCACGACCGGCTCGATCGCGCCGCGGGCCGCACGCTGACGATGCCGCTGCTGGTGCTGTGGGGCGCGCAAGGCGTCGTGCACCGCTGCTTCGAGCCGCTGATGCTGTGGCGCCGCGTCGCCGACGACGTCCGCGGCGAGGCGCTGCCCTGCGGCCATTACCTGCCCGAGGAAGCGCCGCAACCGGTGCTCGATCGCGTGCTGCCCTTCTTCGCCTGAAAGGTCGAACGATGAGTCCTTCCCACCCCTCCCCGTCAACCGCCGGTTCCGGCGCCGCGCCTGGCGCGGCGTCCGATGAGGCATCCGATACCGCGCGCCAGGCGGAGGACGCGCGTCGGCAGGCGCCGCGCAGCCTCTACCGCAAGCTCGTGGACAGCCACGCCGTCGCCGAGCTCGACGCCGAGAACGTGCTGCTGTTCTGCGACCTGCACCTGATGAACGAGTACACCAGCCCGCAGGCCTTCGCCGGGCTGCACGAGCAGGACCGCGGCGTCGCCATGCCGGGCCAGAACGTCGCGGTGGTGAGCCACATCATCCCGACGCATCCGGTGCCGTCGCGGCTGCGCGTGATCGCCGACGCGGCCTCCGCGCTGCAGGCCACCAACCTCAAGCGCAACTGCGACCGGCACGGCATCCCGCTGTTCGACACCACCGACGCGCTGCAAGGCATCGAGCATGTCGTCGCGCCGGAGCACGGGATGATCCGTCCCGGCATGGTGGTGATCTGCGGCGACAGCCACACCACCACCTACGGCGCGCTGGGCGCGCTGGGTTTCGGCATCGGCACGACCGAGGTCGAGCATGTGCTGGCGACGCAGACGCTGGTCTACCGCGTCGCGAAGGACATGCGCATCCACGTCGACGGCCGGCTGCCGATCGGCACGACGTCCAAGGACCTGGTGCTGGCCATCATCGGCCGCATCGGCGCGCAGGGCGCGCGCGGTTTCGTCGTCGAGTTCCGCGGCGAGGCCATCGCCGCGCTGTCGATCGAGGCGCGCTTCACGCTGTGCAACATGGCGGTCGAGGCCGGCGCGCGCGGCGCGCTGATCGCGCCGGACGCGACGGCGATCGACTACGTGCTCGCGCGCTGCCCCGACATCGCCGGCCCGCATCGGGACGCCGCGCTCGCCCATTGGCGGTCGCTGCGCAGCGACGACGGCGCGGTCTTCGACGTCGAGCATCGCTTCGACGCGAGCGAGGTGGCGCCGCAGGTCACCTGGGGCACCAGTCCCGACCAGGTCGCGGCCGTCGACGCGCGCATCCCCGATCCGTCCGGCATGCCGGACGGCCCCGTCCGCGGCAGCGCCGAACGCGCCCTGCGCTACACGCGCCTGAACGCCGGCGCGCCGCTGGAGGGCACGCCCATCCAGCATGTGTTCATCGGCTCCTGCACCAACGGTCGCATCGAGGATCTTCGCGCCGCGGCGGCCGTGCTGCGCGGCCGGCACGTGGCGGCGGGCGTGCGCGCGATGGTCGTGCCGGGGTCCGGCGCGGTGCGCGCGGCGGCCGAGGCGGAGGGGCTGGACCGTGTCTTCATCGACGCTGGGCTCGAATGGCGCCAGCCGGGATGCTCGATGTGCCTGGCGATGAACGACGACGTGCTGGCCGACGGCGTGCGCTGCGCGTCGACGACCAACCGCAACTTCGAGGGCCGCCAGGGGCGCGGCGCCATCACCCACCTGATGAGCCCGGCGATGGCCGCCGCGGCGGCGGTCACCGGCCGCATCACCGACGTCCGCCGCCTGGAGACCCTGTCATGACACCCGTCCACCGCATCGAGGGCCGCACCGCCGCCCTGCGCATCGAGAACCTCGACACCGACCAGATCATGCCCAAGCAATTCCTGCGCGGCATCGACAAAAACGGCCTGCGCGACGGACTGCTGTACGACCTGCGCTTCGACGCGGCCGGCCGGGCGCGACCGGACTTCGTGCTGAACCGCCCCGACCACGCCGACGTGTCGGTGCTGATCGCCGGCTCCAACTTCGGCTGCGGGTCGAGCCGCGAGCACGCGGTCTGGGGCCTGCAGCAGGCGGGCATCCGCGCCGTGGTGGCGCCGAGCTTCGGCGAGATCTTCTATTCCAACGCGATGGGCAACGGGCTGCTGCTGGTGACGCTGCCGGAGGCGGACGTCCGGCGGCTGATGGCCGAGGCCGACGCGGTGCCCGGCAACGCCGTGAGCATCGATGTCCAGACGCAGACGCTGCGCAGCGGCTCGGGCAGCGTCCAGGCCCGCTTCGACCTGCTCGCGCGGCATCGCCGGATGCTGCTCGACGGGCTGGATGCGATCGGCCTGTCGCTGACCTACCGCGACCGGATCGACGCCTTCGCCCGCGCGCACTGGGCCGCGCAACCGTGGTTGAAGAACGTGGCCGCCAACGCTATCGCGAGCATCGCCGAGCCCCCGCCACGCAGCCGATGACCGCGACGGTCACGCCCAGCATCGCGGCGCTGACCGGCTCCTGCAGCAGCCCGGCCGCCAGCGCGAGCCCGAACAGCGGCTGCAGCAACTGCAGTTGCCCGACCGCCGCGATGCCGCCCTGGGCCAGCCCGCGGTACCAGAAGACGAAGCCGATCAGCATGCTGAACAGCGAGACGTAGGCCAGCCCGGCCCAGGCCGGCGCGCCGACGCCGGCGAAGGTCGCCGGCAGCGTCAGCAGCGCGACGACGAGCATCGGCGGCAACGACAGCACCAGCGCCCAGCAGATCACCTGCCAGCCGCCGAGCGAGCGCGACAGCTTGGCGCCCTCCGCGTAACCGAGCCCGCAGACCAGGATCGCGGCCAGCATCAGCAGGTCGCCGGCCGGCGCCGCCGTCAGGCCCTGCGCGGCGGCGAAGCCGATGACCAGCAGGCTGCCCAGGACGGAAAAGACCCAGAACGCCGCGCGCGGTCGCTCGCCGCCGCGCAGCACGCCGAAGGCGGCGGTGGACAGCGGCAGCATCGCGATGAAGACGATCGAGTGCGCCGACGTCACATGGCGCAGCGCCATCGCGGTCAGCAGCGGGAAGCCAATGACGACCCCCACCGCCACGATGAGCAGCGGCACCGCGTGCGCGCGCGATGGTCGTGGGGCCCTCAGCAGCAACAAGGCGATCAGCGCCACCACACCCGCGATCGACGCGCGGGCGACGGTGAGGAAGAGCGGATCGAAGTCCCGCACCGCCAGCCGCGTGGCCGGCAACGAGCCGCTGAAGATCAGCACGCCGATGAAGCCGTTCAGCCAGCCGCGGGCCGCGGCATCCTTGCCGGCCCCCGCCAGGCCGACACCAGCGGCGCCTCCACGGCCACCGTCGACATCGCCTTCGGCGGCCTTCCCGCCGGCCCTGGCATCGCGATCGCCCGCGACGATCGTGCCGGCAGGAGCGCTCGTGCCGGTCGCCGCCGTGTCGCCGACGGCGACGCCAATGGGGGCGGACTTGGTGACCCTGCTCATCCGGATGCCCTGCTGTCGTGGAGGTGAAGCGGCAGCGTAACCAGTGCCATCAATACAATCAAAAAATTGTCATGCATACAGGACGCACCCGATGTGTCCTCGTGGAGCGCCATGCCCAAGGCCCGATACAAGACGCTGGTGGACCGGCTCGCGGCGGAGATCCGCGCCGGTGACCTGCCGCCCGGCACGCGTTTGCCGACGCACCGTCAGCTTGCCGAGCGCGAGGGCTTCGCGCTGGTCACCGCGACGCGCGTCTACGCCGAGCTCGAGGCGATGGGCCTGATCAGCGGCGAGACCGGCCGCGGCACCTTCGTCAAGGAGACCGCCCTGCCGCCCGGCCAGGGCGTGGACCTGGACGCGGTGGCGACGGACATGGTCGACCTGAGCTTCAACTACCCATCGCTGCCCGGGCAGGCGGAGCTGCTGCGCGGTGCGCTGCGCCAGCTCGCCGGCGCGGGCGGGCTGGAAACGCTGCTGCGATACCAGCCCCATGGCGGCCGGCCGCTGGACCGCGCCGCGATCGCGCGGCATCTGCCGCGTCGCGGCATGACGGTCGGCGGTGAACAGGTCCTGGTCGTGGACGGCGCTCAGCACGGCCTGGCGGTAACGGCGATGGCGCTGCTGCAGCCCGGCGACGTGGTGGCGGCCGATGCGCTCACCTACCCGGGCTTCCGGCTGCTGGCGGAGATGCATCGGCTGGAGCTGGTGCCGGTGCCCGCGGCGGGCCAGGGGCCCGACCTGGACGCGCTGGAGGCGCTGTGCCGCAAGCGGCGCGTGAAGGCGATCTACACGATGCCGACGCTGAACAACCCGCTCGGCTGGGTGATGGGCCTGAAGCGGCGGCGCGAGCTGGTCGTGATCGCGCGCCGGCACGGCTTGCTGGTCATCGAGGACGGCGCCTATGCCTACCTCGCCGAGGATCCGCCGCCACCGCTGGCGATGCTCGCGCCGGAGCTGACCGTGCATGTCTCGGGTTTCTCGAAGAGCGTCGCGGCGGGGCTGCGGGTCGGCTTCGTCGTCGCGCCGACGGCATGGGTGCCGAAGCTGGAGCGCGCCATCCGCGCCACCACCTGGAACACGCCGGGCGTCATGACCGCCATCACCACCGGCTGGCTGGAAGACGGCACCGTCGCGCGGCTCGAAGTCGAGAAGCGCCGGGACGCGACGCTGCGGCAGCGCCTGGCGGCCGAGATGCTCGGCCCGCTCCAGCGCGTGGGGCATCCGGCGTCGTATTTCGTCTGGCTGCCGCTGGGCGAGGACGTGCGCGCCGATCAGGTCGCCATGGCGCTGAGCCGCGAGCGCGTATCCGTGTCGACGGCCGAGCCCTTCGCCACCACGCGGCCCGTGCCGCATGCGATCCGGCTGGCGTTGGGGTCGGTCGACCTGGCCGCGTTGCGGGAGGGACTGGTCAAGGTGCGGGAGGTGATTGAGGCAAGGACGTATTGAGCCGGCTCAGCCCGGCTGCCGATACACCAGCACCTTCAGCGCCCGCTCCTCCGACGCATCGGCGAAGACGGCGGGGTTGGCGACACGTTCGACGAACGCCAGCTCTGGCGCCTCCTGCGCGACGGTCTCTCGCAGGAAGTCGCTGCCCAGCTTCGGCGTGTTGAGGCAGACCAACGCATGGCCGCCCGGCGCCAGCAGCTCGGGCAACCGGCGCACGAGCCGCGCGTAGTCCTTGGTCGCGACGAAGCTGCCCTTCTGATAGCTGGGCGGGTCCATCACGACGAGGTCGTAGGGCCCGCCACGGCGGATCTTTCCCCAGGAGTTGAAGATGTCGTGGGCATGGAAGGCCACCTGGGCCTGCACACCATTGAGCTGATGATTGCGCCGCCCGGTGCCGAGCGGGCCGCGCGCCATGTCGTAGTTCTCCACCTCGCCCGCGCCGGCCTGCCGCGCGACGACCGAAAACGCGCAGGTGTAGGCGAACAGGTTGAGCACCTTGCCGCCCGGATTTCGCGCGGCCCAGCGCCGCACCCAGCGGCGGCCTTCGGCCATGTCGAGGAAGAAGCCGTGGTTCTGCCCATGGGCCAGATGGACGAGGAAACGCGCGCCGTCCTCCTCGACGACGTGTTCCTCGGGGATGGCGCCGGCCATGACGCGGTTGGTCGGGCGGTTCTCGTCGCGATGCTGGAAGACCCAGTTCAGCGGCTCGCCCGGGGCGATCTGCGCCCAGCGTGCGGCGAGGGCGTCACCGATGCGGGCCAGTTCCTCCTCGGCCACGGGGGCGAAGCTGGTCAGCAGCCAGACCGGCGGGAAGACGTCCAGCGACCATTGCTCGCAGCCCGGGTGCAGGCCACCCCGCCCATGGAAGACGCGGCAGGCGTCGGTGGGTCGGGCAAGCGTGGCGATGACGTCGAGGAGCGGCTGCATGGGGGACTCGCGGAAGGGGCGCCAGTGTAGACAGGCGGCCAGGGCCCGGGCGGCGGGGCGTCATGTCGTCGACAGCCGAAGGCGGGAAGATGGCCGTCGCACAAAGGCAAGGCGCCTGTGGTCCGGGCGACTCGTTCACCCCAGTAAGAGGGGTCGCTCCTCCGCCCCGCCTTCTTTACAGTCCAGCTCCAACAGAAAAGAACCAGATTGATCAGGGAGGGCGGCATGGCAACCCATGCACGCGGAATCGCTTTGCACCGCGTTTTGTACCGCGCTTTGCACCGTGTCTCGCACGGCGGCTCGACGGGCCGTCTCACGCTGACGGCCATCGCGACGGCGCTGCTGCTATCGCCATTGACGGCCGTTCGCGCGCAGCAGGTCTACAAATGGGTCGATGCCGAGGGCCGCGTCCATTATTCGGAGCGCAAGCCGGTCGATCCGGCGGTCAAGCCCGCCGAGATCAAGCCGCCCCCGCCTCCGCCGCCACAACCCGTGCCCGCGCCCAAGCCGCCGACGACGACGCAGGTCCGGCCGCACGCCCCCGTCGATCCGGGGTTTCATCACCCGACCGGCAAGAAGGTCCCGGAGTCCCTCTCCGCGGGTTTGAATCCCGAGACGGACGCCTACCGCTGCGCGCTGGCGAAGGATGTGCTCAGCGGCGCGGTGGTGCATGGCAACCGAAAACCGACGGACGACTACGACCGCGCCACCGCGCACGGCGACATCAAGCTGTTCTGCAAGTAGGCGAATCTCCGGTCGGCGCGACGCGCGCCGTGGCGGGCCAACAAGCGCCAACAAGCGCCACAGGACTTGACACAGCTTTACCGCCGAAGCCCTTCAAGCGCCGGCCGGCGTGTGCGACGCTGGCGGCTCCACTTCACGGGAGTCCCGAGATGAAAGCAGTTCTGGGCGCCATGGCTGGCGCCGTGATCGCAGCCCTCGCGCTGACCGCGTTGCCGGCGCACGCGCAGGAGGGCAAGGCCGCGCAGAAGCTCGAGGAACGCTTCGCCGCCGCCGACAAGGACCACGACGGCAAGCTCACCAAGGCCGAGGCGCAAGCCGGCATGCCGCGGGTGGCCAAGCACTTCGACGAGATCGACACGCAGAAGACCGGCGCCGTGACGCTGGAGCAGGTCAAGCAATTCGCGGCGGCGCAGATGAAGGACCGGAAGAAGTAGGCCGCGAAGCGGAAGTTCTCCTCGATGCAGCGCCGCGATGGTCAGGATGTCATCGCGGCGCTGCTACGCTTGCTGCCCGCATCAGAAGGCGCGCGCCATCGCGGCGAAGCGCTTCGCGGGATCACACGTGATGAATGAGGCCCTGCAAGAGTCCGTCACCGCGTGCAAGAACGACGCACCTCCGGCGCCTTCGTCGCCGGACGGTCGCAGCAAGCAGGGAGAACCATGTCATTCACGTCCACCGATCTATCGCCCTACAGCAGCCACCTGATCGTCCAATCGCCGACGCCCACGGCGGACCGGGACCTCGACCTGATGTCGCTGCTGCTGCTCATCATGGAGGTGGTCGAGTCCACCATCACGCTGCCTCGCACCGTGACGCGCAAGGCCAAGGAGCCCGGCGTGCTGGCGGCAAGCCACCTGGTCGATTTCTGGGACACGCCCGGCGGCGCGCGAAGCGTCGGCTGCGTCTACGTGGAGCACCGTCCGGTCGGATGGCTGCCCGCCGCGGCGGACAAGGACCAGTTGCATCACCTGGTCATCGTGACGACGAATCGCGACGGCCTGACGCTGGTCACGCTGACCGACGCGGAACACCGCGAAGCGATCATCGCCCGCTTCAAGTCCGGCTACTTCACGCCCTGGCGCCCCTTGCCCAAGGAGCTGCTGATCCAGGCCTTCGTCGCCGCGCGCAAGATGAAGACGCTCTGGCTCTCGGGCGCGCATCGCAGCACCACCGTCAAGCCTAGCGCCAAGATCATCTCGGGACCGGACCTGCGCGACGCCATCGATCCGATGGGCGACTCGACCTACCTCGCCGGCGCCGTGCGCTCGGAGGCCGCCGGCGTCAGCCTCGGCAACTCCTCTGCCTGGATCGGCCCCAACGGCGACCGCCACGCGCTCGATGCACGGACCGACGGGGTGTTCCAGGCCATCGCCGATGCCGTCAAGGCGACGCCGCCGCAGGACATGGCGGTGCATGCCGGCCTGGCCAGGCGCATCAGCGATGTCAGCCTGGCCACGGACTGTTATCACGTCGAGATGGCCTCCCCCGAGACGCTGTCGAGCGGCCAGGGCTTGGCGAGCGACCTGGCCGCCCGATTCAGCGTCGAGTTGGGCAAGGCGACCGTCGTGAAGGGGAAACCGACCTGTGCATTCACCGCGGAGGTCACGCACCTCGCCGACGGTGCCTCCGCGGTGACTGCCATCGCACCGACCGTCCACGACGAGCGCGTGAGCTTCGTCATCGCCCAGCCACCCGCTGAACCCTTCGCCGCCTGGACCCGGGCGATCGAGGGCAACTCATCGCTGCTGCGTGTGTTCTACAACTCCGGGCACACGATTTCCGACGGCGCGCTCGCCGAGGCCCGCACCCAGGACCGGCCGTTCGACGCGTTCGAGTTCGCCGACTTCAGCGGCTACAAGGTCACCCAGGAGAAGCCGCCAGGAACGACCTTGCGGCTCGACCGGATGATGACGGTCAAGGATCAGAGCCTCTTCAAGTGGATCTTCAAGGAGGGGCTGCCGCGGCTCAAGCTGGGGGCGCCTGCGCCGGGGCGGTGCTGGCTCTTCTGCGACGACGGATCCAGCGAGGTGGCCGACTTCGTGCATCTGGACACGAGGGGCCCGACGAAAACACTGACCCTGTTCCACGCCAAGGGCGCCAACAGCGCCAAGGCCAGCCGTTGCGTGGCGCCTGGCCCCTATGAGCTGGTGTCGGCGCAGGCCACGAAGAATCTGCGCGCGTTCGACGCCAAGGACCTGCTGGGGCGCGTCCAGCATCGCCTGGAGAAGAAGGGCAAGGAGCGGGTGTGGGACCACCCGTGGGCCGTGAACGCGCCTGCGATCGCCGACGCGCAGCCCATGATCGATGCGCTGGAGACACTGGGCATGGACTTCGCCTGCCGGGTCGTCATCGTCCAGCCGCACGTGCTCAAGTCCAAGTACATCGCCAGCGACGGCACCATCAGCGGCACCGTGGGCGCACGCCAGTTGCGCGCGCTGCTGTCAGGCGTCGAGTCGCTGGCCAAGGCCGTGTCGGCGAAGCTGACGGTGGTGACGGACCAACGCTAGCGACCGCGGGGCCTGGCCGGCTCGCGCGGCCCCGCGGCGACCGACGTCAGGGGGTCGCGATCGGCTTGCTCACATCCCTCTCGAACCACTTGGTCGAGATCTTCGCGTAGGTCCCGTCGGCCATCAGGTCGGCGAGGGCCTTGTCGATGGCGGTCTTGAAGTTGGGGCTGCCCTTGCGGAAGGGGATGGCGTTGGTCGCGGCCTTGCCGATGGGGGCGCCGGCCTTGATGGGCAGCTTGGTCTTTTCCTTCAGGTAGGGGATCAGCAGGCTGTCGTTGAGCGCCACGTCGATGCGGCCGGTGGCCAGGTCCTGCAGGTACTCGGTCGCGCCGGGATAGGTGCGGACCTCGGCGCCGTCGAAGCTCTTGGCCAGGTCGGCGAAGTTGCTGCCCTGCCCCACGCCGATCTTCTTGCCCTTGAGGTCCGCCGGCGTGCGCAGCGTGCGGGTCTCGTTGGCGCGGACGATCAACTGCGGATAGGACATGACATACGGCGCGCTGAAGTCGAAGGTCTTGCGGCGCTCGTCGGTGGCGGCCACCTGGTTGACGATCACGTCGTACTTGCCGGACTGCAGGCCGGCCAGGATGCCGCTCCACTCGGTGGTGGTGAACTCCGGCTTCACGCCCAGCTTGCCGGCGATGGCCTTGGCGATGTCGACGTCGAAACCCGTCAACTGCCCCTTCTCGTCCTTGAAGTTGAAGGGCGGGTAGGTGCCCTCGACCGCCACGCGCAAGGTGCCGCGCGCCTTGACGTCGTCGAGTAGATCGGCCGCCTGCGCGGCCAGGGACACGCCGGCCAGCAGCGCGGCCGCGAGGAGGGAGGTGCGAATGTGCTTCATGGAACCCTCTGGGACGGAGAAGGGATCGATGTTGCCACCTTCGGCACAACCGCGCGTCATATGGATATGCGCGGCGGCACGGGTGGCACGGGCGACGCCGAGTGCGCTGGCAGATAGGAGTGCAGGAGTGCGGGAGCGCCAGCGTGCGCGGGGTTGGCGCCGCGGCTGGGCGGGTCGCGTCCCCAAGTTGTGTGATGACGAAGGCCATCGCGCGACCTAAGGTTTCACGCTGACCCGCGCGGCACGGGCATCCCCTTGACGAGGCTCGCCGGCGCGATGTGTCTTCCCGGGAGTCTTCATGGACTGGATCGCGACGAGGCGGCTCGGCCTGGGCATCGCCTGCCTGGTGCTGCTCGCCGGAGAGGCGGGCGCCGCCGCGCCGCCGCCTGATAACAAGGCCCCGAGCCCCACGCAGCACGCGGCTCCAAACCCCGACCAGAGCCCCTCGCGGAACCCGTCGCTGAGCCCGGCCCAGAACGCGGCCCAGAACCCGGCTCAGAACCCCGTTCAAAGCGCCGCCCCGCAGTCCGGCAAGGGCGGATCGCCCACCCCGGATCAGAAGGCCGGCGTCGGCCCCTCATCCACGTCGACCGAGCCGATCGGCGCGGTGCAACCGTCCCCGAACCGTTCGACCGCGGCCCGCGGCACGGTGTCCGACTTCGTGGTCAAGGCCTCGATCGTCGATGTCGCGCCGATTCCCCTGGCGGATGGCGACATCTTCGCGGTCTCCGCGGAGGTCTTCACCTCGGCGCCCACCAGCCTGCGCACCCTGCACGCGCAGTTGGGCGTGCTGGTCGACGGGCAGCCCGCCTCGGCCATCACGCTGCCGTCGGCCACGACCACCTCGTCGGACGCGTACTTCGTGTCGTCGCCCTCGACGAACGCCACGTCGCCGCAGTCGGGCAGCTTCGGCAAGCCGGCCACGAGCGACTACTCCCACGTCGTGACGTTGCAGGTGCGAGCCCCCAAGGGCATGGCGCCCCGCTCGGGCGGCACGGTCACGATCTCGCTGTACAGCCAGGCGGACGGTCGCGTGATCGCGGTGAAGGCGCTCACGACACCTGTCGTGGGGCCCGTCGTCCAGGGGCCGGAAACACCCTGGTATCTGCGCTACCTGTCGCAGGGCATCGCGGGGACGTCGATCCTGGTGGCGATGATCGCCTTGTGGTCCAGCCGGACCCGCGTGCGCGAGGCCGACCGGCTGGAGGACGCCTACAAGCGCGAGCGGGAGGAGGACCTGCTCAAGCGCACGGAGCAGGAGCTGGAGATCCAGGCCGAGATGGACGCGGCGCGGCGGGCGATGCCGTCCACCGCGAGCGGCGAGCGCCATGCCATCGCCGATCTGGCGCCCACGCTGCCGGTGCTGCCGCGCGACGTCGAGGACGCCGCGACCGAGGGGCGGCTGGCGGTGGTGCTGGGCTCGGGCGTGTCCGCGCAGGCCGGCCTGCCCACCAGCCACGTCCTGTGCGAACGCGTGCTCACGGCGCTGCGCCGCCAGCGCGTGCTGCCCGCGGCCGATGCCGAGATGCTGCGGGAGCTGCTGGCGCGCTCCGGCCCCTACCTGCTGAACGAGGCCCTGCTCACGCGCCTGCCGCGGCGCCAGATCTGCCAATTGCTGCAGCAGGAGCTGACGGTGGGCCGCGCGGACAGCGCGCTGCACGACCACCTGCTGCGGCTGGGCGCGCAGGGCGTGTTCATCGATCTCACCTGGGACGACTCCGCGCCGCGTGCCTTCGCGCGCGCCGGCGCGCGGGTCTTCACGCTCAGCGACGCGGAGGGACTGTCCTCGGCGCTGCGGGAGCGGCAGTTGTGCGTCTTCAAGCCGTTCGGCATGGCGAGCAAGCCGGAGTCCCTCTGCCTGACGCTGCAGGAGCTGCGGCGCCAGCTCGACCGCAATCCCGAGTACGGCCGCCTGCTCGCCTCGTTCTTCTCCACGCACAGCGCGCTGTTCCTGGGCTCGCACCTGCGGTCGATCGAGGAATTCCTCAAGGCGCTGCCGCCGCTGGAGGCCTCGTCCAAGCGCCAGAACGTGGCCGTCGTCGCCAAGGAGCTGGACGAGCACCTGTGGGAGCTGGGCACCGGCGCGTCGTTCGGGATCAAGCTGGCCAGCTTCGTGCCCACGCGCGATTTCTCGGCCCTGCCGGAGGTCATCGGCAAGCTGGCGGACGCGGTGAGCGCGCGGGCCCGCGACCGGTCCGCGGGCTTCATCCAGCCGGTGCTGCGCAAAGTGCGGCTGCACAACATCGGTGTCTTCGAGGACATCGAGATCGACATCAACGAGGACTGGACCGTCTTCCTCGGCATGAACGGCGGCGGCAAGTCGACCATCCTCAAGGCCATCGCGCTGGCGATGTTCGGCACCGACGACCGGACGGCCCGCCCGGCGCAGCGCCTGCTGCGCAAGTCGGCCAACGCGGGCCGCGTGACGCTGGACTTCGAGAAGGACTCGATCACCACCGAGCTGATCCGCACGCCGGACGGCGTGATCGTGAAGGGCTCGCCCAACTCGCCGCTGCTGCTGCGGCGCATGCTGGTGCTGGGCTTCCCGGTGCTGCGCGGCGTGACGCTGGCCAATCCCAAGGGTCCGCGCGCACTGGCGGCGCTGGAGCCGTCGGTCAACGACGTGGAGCCGCTGCTCACCGGCGTGACGGACAGCCGGCTGGACGACATCAAGCAATGGCTGCTGAACATCATGGTGGCCGCCAAGGACGGCGTGGCGCGCGATCAGAAGATGCTGGAAACGGTCAGGAAGATCGTCTCGGCGATGCTGCCCGGGGAAGGCGTGGCGCTGCAGGACTACGACCCGCAGAGCTTCGAGGTGCTGGTGTCGACGCCGGCGGGGCCGGTGGAGTTCGACTCGCTGAGCCAGGGCATGGGATCGATCTTCAACTGGGTCGGCATCCTGGTGCGTCGGCTCTACGACATCTACCCCAAGTCCAGCCACCCCGAGAAGGAGCACGCGCTGGTGCTGATCGACGAGCTGGACGCCCACCTGCATCCGGAGTGGCAACGCCGGCTGGTGACGCTGACGAAGCAGGAGTTCCCGAACGCGCAGATCGTGGCGACGACGCACTCGGCCTTGCTGGTCGGGGCATTGGCGCCGGCGGAGATCCGCATGGTGGAGCGGGATCCGGAGTCCAGGCGCGTGCTGGTCCGCAATCCGGAGATCAACCTGACCGGCCAGCGCGTCGACGAGATCCTGACCAGTGCGCTCTTCGCGATGGATACGACGCGCAACCTGGAGGCGGAGAACACCATCAACAACTATTTCCGGCTGTACGAGCGCCAGGCCTTCCTGTCGCCGGAGGAACTGGCGGAGCTGGCGCAGTGGCAGGAGAAGTTCGATCGCCTCAACTATGGCCGGCCGCCCGCGCGGACCGTGCCGCCCCTGGTGGCGCCCACCGGTGATCCGATCAACGACGTCATGAACCGCGTGCTGGGACGGTCGGGCGGGCGGCCGGCGTCCTCCGGCGCCGCGGATCGGCCAGCCGCCGACGAGAGCAGGGAGTGACCATGCCAGGCACATGCAGAACCGCGCCGAACGGCGATGCCGACTGGGAAGACTGGCTGCGGCGCTGCGCCGCCGCGCTGAAGGACCTGGTGACCAACCGATCGCAGGGCGTGAAGACGGACATCCGGGGCGACGTCTACAAGGGGGCGATCCCGTTCCTGATGACGCTCACGCACAACCGCTGCGCCTACTGCGAGGCGAAGATCTATCAATCGCCGCCCGAGCTGGAGCACTACCGGCCCAAGGGCCGCATCGCCAATGCCGGCATCAAGGCCGACGGCGAGGAGCATCCCGGCTACTGGTGGCTGGCCTACGAGTGGGCCAACATGCTGCCGTCCTGCATCGACTGCAATCGCGTCCGCAAGCATGGCGCGGACAAGGAGCTCGCGGGCAAGGGGGACAACTTCCCGCTCAAGGACGAAGGCCGCCGTGCCTGGTCACCCGACGACCCCATCGACGCCGAGGAGCCGCTGCTGCTGGACCCGCTGCGCCCCGGCTTCGCGTGGGACGAGCACTTCGCCTTCAACTTCGACGGCACGATCCAGGCAAAGAGCGAGCACGGCGCGGAGACCATCCGCATCCTGGGGCTGAACCGGCGCGAGCTGCTGCTGGAGCAGCGACGTCAGCGCATCGACGACGCGGTGGAGCGGATGAGCACCTACCTGCAGAGCCGCATCACGCGAGCGCCGTTCGCCCAGGCCAAGCTGCGGGCGCTGGAGGAGATGTGGGAGGGGGACTCCGACTTCGGATCGTTCACGCAACGCGCGTTGCATGCCTACGTCGACGAACTGGCCACGGAAGGCGTGCAGGTGCGCTTTCCGCCGGAGCCCTGACGGAGAGAGCCGCCAGATCCACTGCGAAGCAACTCCTGCCCGATGAGAGCAGCGCAGTCGCCCTCCGAATCGATTTCAGGTCAACGCTATCCGGGAGTTCTCGTAAATGGGCGCGAGGTCGGCGAGCGAGACGTGACCTTGACAGAGGAAGATCAGCGACAGATAGCAATAGCAGAACAGGAACGTCCACGACGACGAGGAAACGGACTCGCCATCCGCGAACACGCTGTTGAGGCGCGTGGCGGCGTTGCCATGTGCCGCCGCATTGCGGGAGGCGTACAGCAGCGCCAGGATCTGAAAGCGCACCCATTCGGCATCGGCCTCGAACACGTCGCCAGGCTGACCGGAACCCAGCACGTAGCTCTGAATTTCCTGCTGAATGATCAGCCCGGTCGCGTGAACGAGCTTTCTTGCCTTGTCCGCGTTCGCGCCCGCGATGCCGTAGTCGATCTCCGTTCGATTTGCCTTCTCCGACACGTTGCAGAGTTGCGCGTACTTGGCGCCGGTGGAGGACGCGATCCTCGCGTGCAAGACTGGGAAGTTCTTCTTGAAGCTCTTGTAGGACGACGGGATGAGCAATGTGCGCACGACGGCTGCAGTTCCAGCGTTGGTCGTGTTGTGCGTCTCGACGGCAATGCCGCGAAGAACGTAGGCGGCCACGAAATGGAGGTTCTTGTCCGTGGCCGAAGCCGTGTAGTTCTTCAGCAGCTCGAAGACGGTGATCTGTGCCGGCCCGCCAGCGACAGCCGGCAGCGGGATGACGTTGTTCAAGCGACCCGCGATCGCGTCGGCGACGTTCTTGATGCTGCGACTGTCGGTGAGCTGATCGCTACCTCCCGCGGGCCCGCTCAGATAGAGGTCGTTGTACGCGTTGTTTGTCGCGGACCACAGCGCATTGAACGCGAGGTCGGGTCGCCGCGGCAGTTGCGAGTACGCATCGAGCAGGCTGGTGGCCGCGACGTAGGGGATGTTCTGCGGTGTCGCCCAGCCGGCCGGGTCGAGGTGCCGGAACTGCTGATGCCACCCATATCGGGCATGCCCGATGGGGAGCATCTGTGCCTGGTGTCGCTCCGGCGAATAGGCCGTCACCAGATTCTTCAGGATGTCCAGTTTTTGCTGCGTGGCTGCGTTGTTGTTGGGCGTGGTCGCCATAGGAGTCGGTTTCCCTGCTTGCTTGTCATGAGTCGCCGCCGCGAAGACCACAGGGCCGTCGGCAGTGGCGGTCAGCAGCATGCCGGACAGGCATAGGTGCGTCACTTCGGGGATCACACCAATCGCCCAACGGGGAGTTTCATGCCGCTGTCGCCACGGTCGGGAGCGATGCCTTCCGCAGGGCAGGATCCATTGTCCAGTCTCTCCCGGCTGACGGAACCTGACGCGTCACCGATTCTTGCGCCCCAATCGAGGCGATTCTCCCGGCGCCGACCGATACCTAGAGTCCAAAACACGTCGCCGAACACGGCGGCGGTTTTTCAACTTATCGACATGGGTGAAGTGATGAGAGAACTGACGTCGCAGGAACTGGAGCTTGTCTCCGGCGGAGACAGCTGGGCCGGTACCCCGGAAGGCCGCGCGCCCTACGTGGGCAGGTTTACGCAATGCATGATCGATTCGGTGGGATGGTCGCAAGGGCGAGCCGAATGGGCGGGGGCGTACTGCGGGGCGAAGCTGATGTATGAGGCATTGACCTGGTGATACTGATCCCGCGTGAGATGCGCCACCAAGGGACAGGGCGCTCGCGCCCTGTCATTGCTCGTTGAATGCGCTCAAATGGCTCTTCATGACGATCGAACACCAGAACAGCCACTCGACCAGCGACACAGCGGTTTTCGCCTCCCGCGAGGAGTCGCCATACGAGAAGAGAATTCAGACGGCGAGAGCACGTCGCGAGACGAGAGTCCAGAAGTTTCTGACGACTGCCTCGGAGAGGTCGAAGCAGGAGTTCGTCGAAGCCCTGCTTGACTTGAACTCGATGCTGCTTCGTTACGCCGTGGTCTCGGAGCGTCTCCTCGTCTTCATCGATAACAACGTCATTCAGGACATCCTCAAACACGAACGGGAGAACGAGCCCGTTCGGCGAACACGGTTTCATGCGCTCTTGGCGTTGCTGATGCTGGCGGAGGACTTCTACCAATTCGACATCTTCGCGTGCGTGAGCCCGGCGGTGTTCTACGAAGCAGCGGGACGAGGTTCACGCGGAATCACCGAGACTTATCAGGAAGTCGTCGATGCGATTGCCGGCACCGGCCTTGCAATGCATGCCGTGGGCTTCGAGAGCCTCGACGTGTTGCCCGAGATCTTCGAACGGATCCGCGCTGATGAATCGAGCATCCGCGGAGCCTTGGACAAGATCAAGCGCACGTCCTGGAGACACGATTTCGCGCCGACATGGGGAGCCGGCATGAGAATCCCGTTCAGCGTGGCGGAGGAGTCATGCCCCGAGGTGCATCTGAACTACTTCAGCGCGTGGCACGTGAAGTTCCTGCTCATGCACATCATCGAGCGGCGCATGTTCGATGAGAACGAACAGAACAAGGCCGCTCGCAAGCTGATGTTGAAGCCATCGGAAAGGGCGTTCTCGATCCTCAAGTCCAAGGGCGAAGGGGTCGAAGGCCTGGGGGACATCGAGCTTCTGACGCACTGCGACCTGGGGAATCAAACACTGCGACGCTCGCCCTCGATCACCATGGGCGTCACCTTCGACAGGAGCCTTCGTGATGCCCTGCTGAAACGAGCCACTGTACGAAGTCAGATGTCGGCGAGAGGCGGCGTCGACGATCCGGCGGACAGCGCCTTCCGATTCACGCACATGCTGCGGAGTTCCCAGCGTCGGGCCGAGAAGAGCAAACAAAGAATGCAGGAGTACGACGCGCTCCTCGGGGACTTCTTTCAGTGGATGGGCAAGCATCTCCTCTCCACGGAGAAGGGCTGATGGCTTTGGGCTCAGGTTCGGCCGCGCCCTCTTCCCTTCACTTGACCTCAGCGGGTGTCGCCCCGTGAATTAAGCAACGATGGGGGCACTCCTCACCGTCCACTCGACCCCATGAAACGGCGGTGAGTTCCGGATACTCCCGGCACAACTTCAGGGAGAGCCGAATGGCCAGAAGAAAAAGGACCTCGCCCGCCGAGGATCTACTCAATGTCTTCGCGTTGCTGCCGTGGTGGTTGTGCGTCGTGCTGGCGGCGGTCAGCTACGTCGGTCTACACGCGGTGGCCTCCCGGCCTGCGCTCAAGCCACAGGTCGGCGTTGATCCCATGTCGCAGCTGACCTCCCTGGTAACCGGGGCTGGACTCCAGGGGCTTGCCACGGTTGGCCAGTACGCGTTGCCCATCCTGTTGCTTGCCGCGGCGGTGATGTCCGTGGTGCGGCGAAGGGCTCGCCGACAGTTGGTCGAGCAAACGGCTCGAGGCCAGGATGCCGCGGCCATCGATGGCATGACCTGGCACCAGTTTGAATTGCTCGTGGGGGAAGGATTCAGGCAACAGGGCTACATCGTCACCGAGCTCGGTGGAAGCGGTCCCGATGGCGGCGTTGATCTCGTGCTTCGTCGTCCTGGGAAGAACGGCAGCGAGACATTCCTCGTGCAGTGCAAGCAGTGGAAGGCCTACCAGGTCGGCGTGGACGTCGTGCGCGAGCTGTATGGCGTGATGGCGGCAAAGGGCGCGGCGGGCGGCTTCGTGGTGACGTCGGGGACGTTCACCCAGGAAGCCATGGCATTTGCAGACGGGCGGAACGTGCAGCTTGTTGATGGGCCGAAGTTGCAGGAGCTTCTGGCGGCGGGGAAGATCGTTCCTAGAAGCACTCCCCGCCCTACACCGCCGGCATCTCCCGAGCTGACCACGATGGTCGTTTGCCCGGCTTGCTCGCATCCCATGGTCCGGCGTGTGGCCAAGCATGGCCCGAATGCGGGGCAAGCGTTTTATGGGTGCTCGACGTATCCGGTTTGCAAGGGGACGCGGCCGGCTTGATGGGGACGCTTGTCGGCCTCAAGGAACAGTTCAGCGATGCCAGGTTAGCTATCGGCGTCTTCGATGCGTCGAGGGGCAGCCAGGTACATGTCGAGCATCAACTGCTCTGTTTCATCACGTAGTCGAACGCCGACTGGCCCAAGCCTTTGACCGCATCGAAGGTCAGCTGCAAGCCCTTCTCCTTAGCCGTGGTCTTAATGCGCTCCCACATCGGCCGACTGCGCAGCGTGTCTAGCAAGTCATGGCCCTGCCATGTCAACTCCGGCGACAAAATCGCGGGCCCAGTCATTGGGCCGGCGTCAATCGCTTCAATGAAACCGGCCGTCCACAGCAGCAACGCATGTTCGCTCTTGCCTTGGTCGTCGGCAACACCTCCGACTCAGTAGCCGAATGGGCTGCGCTCGGATGCAGTTAGCGTCTCCACCTTTATCAGCAGGTCGCAGATCACGTCCCGGTTGCGTTTCCTGCACCCTCCCAGGCTGGTATCAAGTGGTAGGCCGTACAGGACTTGAACCTGTGACCAAAGGATTATGAGTCCTCTGCTCTAACCAACTGAGCTAACGGCCCCCTGGGGGTAATACGTGTTTGCGAAACCTGGCGGGATCGCGTTCCGGCCTTGCACCGAAGCGGCGGATTCTACTTCTGCGACAGCGCGTTGCTGACCATCCGCGACGTGATGTCCACGATCTCGATCATCCGGTCGTACGCCATCCGCGTCGGCCCGATCACTCCGAGCGTCCCCACCACCTGCCCATCCACTTCGTAGTTCGCCGACACCACCGACAGCTCCTCCACCGGCACCATCTGACTCTCCCCCCCGATGTAGATCCGCACCCCTTCCGCGCGCGACGACACATCCAGCAGCCGCATCAACTGCGTCTTCTGCTCGAAGAGATCGAACATCCGGCGCAGGCTGCCCATGTCGTGGTTGAAGTCCTGAATGGTCAGCAGGTTCCGCTCCCCGCTGATGATCACCGCCTCCTGCTCCCGCATGCCTTGCGGGCCGACATCCACCGCCGCGCTCATCAGCGCCGCGATCTCGCCGCGCAGGGCGTCGACCTCCGTCCTCAGCCGGTCCCGCACCACGTCCAGGCTCATCCCCGAGTAATGCGCGTTCAGCCGGTTGCTGGCCTCCGTCAGGTCACCCTGCGTCAGGTCCTGCGCCGTGAACACCAACCGGTTCTGCACGTCCCCATCCGGCGATACCATGATCACCAGCACCCGGCGATCACCGAGCCGCAGGAACTCGATGTGGTGGAACACCGCGCTCTTGCGCGGCGACGTCACCACCCCCACGAAACTCGACAGGTTGGACAGCAGTTGCGCCGCGTTGGCGATCACGCGCTGCGGCTGGTCGGGCAGCAGCTGGCTTTCGAAAGAGCTGGCCGTGTCCCGCGGCAGACCCGGCTTGGCGGTCAGCAAGGTGTCGACGAAGAGCCGGTAGCCGCGCGCCGTCGGGATCCGCCCAGCGCTGGTGTGCGGGCTGGCGATCAGCCCCAGCTCTTCCAGGTCGGCCATCACGTTGCGGATGGTCGCGGGGCTCAGCTCCAGGCCCGAAGCGCGCGAGAGCGTGCGCGACCCCACCGGCTGGCCGTCGGCGATGTACCTCTCCACCAGAGCCTTGAGCAGTAATTTCGCGCGGTCGTCGAGCATGTTTTTCATTCTAGTGACCCCCGCCGGCTCCCTCTGCCGACACCCCTGTCCGGTCACATCGCTGTGGTGTAATTCCGCGCTATGTCCAAGCGCTTCCGTCATGTGGCGATCGTCGGAAAACCCCAGTCGCGGGGAATCCGCCCCATCCTGGAGGAGATTGCCGAATTTGTCGCCTCCCTGGGATTGGATGTTTCCCTGGAACAGGAGACGGCCGAGAGCACCGGCATCACCAACCTGCCCGCCCTGAGCCACGCGGAACTGGGCCTGCAGTGCGACCTGGCGATCGTCATCGGCGGCGACGGCACCATGCTCGGCTTCGCCCGCCAGGTCGCCCGCCACGGCCTGCCCCTGGTCGGCATCAACCAGGGCCGCCTGGGGTTCATCACCGACATCTCCGCCGACCAGTACAAGGAGGCCCTCGCCTCCATCCTCGCCGGCGACTACGAGATCGAGCACCGCTCCCTGCTCGAAGGCGCCGTCATCCGTGACGGCGAGCAGATCTTCTCCGGCGTCGCCCTCAACGACGTCGTCGTCTCCCGCGGCGCCACCGCCGCCATGGTCGAGCTGCGCGTCGACGTGGGCGAGGAATTCGTCGCCAACATGCGCGCCGACGGCGTCATCGTCGGCACGCCCACCGGCTCCACCGCCTACGCGCTGTCGGCCGGCGGCCCCATCCTGCACCCCGGCATCGGCGGCTGGGTGCTGCTGCCCATCGCCTCGCACGCGCTGTCCAACCGCCCCATCGTGCTGCCCGACAACGGCGAGGTCCGCCTCACCATCGTCGCCGGCCGGGACGCCAGCGTGAACTTCGACATGCAGTCCCTGGCCAGCCTGCTGCACGGCGACTGCATCACCGTGCGCCGCTCCCAGCACCGCGCACCGTTCCTGCACCCGCGCGGCTGGAGCTACTACGCCACGCTGCGCCGCAAGCTGCGCTGGAACGAGGGGACGAACTGATGCTGCGCCGACTGAGCCTCAAGGACTTCGTCATCGTCCCCACGCTCGAACTCGACTTCGCCGCCGGCTTCTCCGCCCTCACCGGTGAAACCGGCGCCGGCAAGTCCATCCTGATCGACGCGCTGCAACTGGCGCTCGGCTCCCGCGGCGAGGCCGCCGTGGTGCGCGAGGGCGCCACCCGCGCCGAGATCTCCGCCGAGTTCGACCGCCCCGCCGCCCTCGCCCACTGGCTGGAGGAAGCCGGCTTCGAATCGTCCGCCGAGCATCACGCCGACCACCCCGACACGCTGCTGCTGCGTCGCGTCATCGACGCGCAAGGCAAGAGCCGCGCGTGGATCAACGGCGGCGCCGCCACCGTCGCGCAGTTGCGGGAACTGGCCGAGCACCTGCTCGACATCCACGGCCAGCACGCCTGGCAAGGCTTGACCCGCCCGGCCAGCGTGCGCGAGCTGCTGGACAGCTTCGCCCAGATCGACGCCAGGCCGCTGGCCGCCGCCCATGCCGCCTGGCGCCAGGCCAGCGAGGCCTTGGCCGCCGCGCAATCGAAGCAGGCCGACCTGGCCCGCGAGCATGAACGCCTGAGCTGGCAGATCGCCGAGATCAACCGCCTCGCGCCCGCCGCCGACGAGTGGGACGAGCTCAACGCCGAGCACTCGCGCCTGTCGCATGCGCAGTCGCTGATGGACGCCACGCGCGGCGCGCTGGAACGCATCGCCGATGCCGAGATCAACGCCCAGGCGCTGATCGATGAGGCGCTGTCCGCGCTGCACGACGTGCTGGCCTACGACGCCGGCCTGCAGGACACCGTCAACGCGCTGCAGGGCGCGCAGGCGCAGTTGCAGGACGCCGCCCACAGCCTGAGCGCCTACCTGCACGCGGCGGATCTCGACCCCGAGCGCCTGCAGCAACTCGACGAGCGCCTGTCCGCGTGGGTCACGCTGGCGCGCCGTTATCGCCGCCAGCCGGTGGACCTGCCGGCGCTGCATCAGGAATGGAAGGCCGAGCTCGCGCAGCTCGATGCCGCCACCGACCTCGACGGCCTGCAGGCGAAACAGGCCGCGGCGTTGAAGGCGTTCCAGAAGGAAGCGAAGCTGGTCGGCGCGGCCCGCGCGAAGGCGGCGCCGGCGCTGTCCGGCGCGGTGTCGCAGGCGATGCAGCAGTTGGGCATGTCCGGCGGGCGCTTCGAGGTCGCGCTGTTGCCGCAGGACGAGCCGCAGAGCTTCGGGCTCGAATCCGCCGAGTTCCTCGTCGCCGGTCACGCCGGTAGCACGCCCCGGCCGCTGGCCAAGGTCGCGTCCGGCGGCGAGCTGTCGCGCATCGCACTGGCCATCGCCGTCACGACCAGCCAGCGCAACAGCGGCGCCGGCACGTTGATCTTCGACGAGATCGACGCCGGTGTCGGCGGCGCCGTCGCGGAGACCGTCGGCCGGCTCATGAAGCAGCTCGGCCAACGCGCCCAGGTGCTGGCCGTCACGCACCTGCCGCAGGTCGCCGCCTGCGCGGACCACCACTTCCTCGTCGCCAAGGCGCTCAAGGACGGCAAGACCAATTCCGACGTCCGCCCCATCGCCGGCGAGGCCCGCACCGCGGAGATCGCTCGCATGCTCGGCGGCGAGCGCCTGTCGTCGACCAGCCTGGCGCATGCCCGGGAAATGCTCGACCTGTCTGCCCGCGCCGCGCCCCAGCCCGCCGACACGGGCCCCCGCGGCAAGAAAGTGAAACCATGAACGCGCCCGACCCGACGATGACGCCGGGCTCCCTTCCCGCCCAGGACAGCGCCTCGCCCACGACGCCATCCCCGATCACGACCGAGCCCGAAGCCACCAGCGCGACCCCGGGGGACCACCCGGCCGCGACCGCGGCGAAGGGCAGCGACGTGGTGCTGGTCACGGGCATGTCCGGCGGCGGCAAGTCGATCGCGATGCATGCGCTGGAGGACGCCGGTTTCTTCTGCGTCGACAACCTGCCGCCCGAACTGCTGCCGCAGTTCCTGGAGCTCGAGAAACGCCGCGGCTGGCGCCGGGTCGCGATCGCGGTCGACGTGCGCAGCGCCGGCTCGCTGCCGCAACTGCTGCTGCACATCAAGGAGATGCGCCAGACCGGCATCTCGCTGCGCTCCATCTTCCTGGACGCCGACAACGACACGCTGCTGCGCCGCTTCTCCGAGACCCGCCGCCCTCACCCGCTGCGCGTGGGCACCGAGGACAGCGACACGCACCGCGCGCTGCAGGAAGCGATCGCGCTGGAGCGCGAGCTGCTGACGCCGCTGCGCATGGAGTCCACCGTCATCGACAGCAGCCAGCTCCGCCCCGCGCAATTGCGCGCCTGGGTGCGCGACCTGGTGCGCGCGAGCGGTTCGTCGCTGACGCTGGTCTTCGAGTCCTTCGCCTTCAAGCACGGCGTGCCCAGCGACGCGGACTTCGTCTTCGACGTTCGCGTGCTGCCCAATCCGTATTACGACCGCGAGCTGCGCCCGCTCACCGGACGCGATGCCCCGGTGGCCGCCTACCTGGAAGTGCAGCCCGAGGTGCGGCTGATGCTCAGCCAGATCGGCGCCTTCATCGCGCAATGGCTGCCGAACTTCGGCCAGGACCAGCGGAGCTACCTGACCGTCGCGATCGGTTGCACCGGCGGGCAGCATCGATCCGTCTACCTCGTGGAGACGCTGGCCAAGCAGTTCGCCTTCCACGGCCAGGTACTCAAGCGACATCGGGAACTCGACGCACGCTGAAGCAGGCCGCGTTCAGCACGTCGGATTTGCAGGCGGCACCGTTTATGGGTGACGCGTCACGGTGCAGGTGACCACTGACCGGCTTTCCATCCGTGGAGGTCGTCGTGTCCTGCTTCCCCCTGCTCTCGCTGTTCCGCTCCTCCGGTGTCTATTGCGTTCCCGAAGCGGCCTTGAGGCGTGCTTCGCCTTTCTCCGCGCGCAACAAGTTCGATGGGCAGCATCAGCCGCGCGCGTTCTCGATCCTGCGGGAGATCGAGCGGACCTTGGGCCAACCGACAACACGCCAGGGCCGCGCGCTCCTGAACGACGTGGAGCGCCACCTGTGCGCCGACGCACTCGGCGCCACGCATGCGGCGCTGCGCAAGCTACCGCCTCTGTCCCGCCTGCAAGGATGGCTGGACGAGGCGCGCTTCGATCTCCGCGTCAATCCGCGCGCGGCCGATCAATTCCGCGAGGATCAGGCGATGCTGGCGGACTTCCGCCGGCGCCACGGGGTCCCGGACGAGTCGACCGTCGGCCGGGCCTGCGATCAGTTGTGGGCCGAGATCGATCGTGCCCTGTCGCCGCCGGCGTCCATCGCATCGGCGAAAACCTGCCGCGCGCTGCGGCAGCGCATGGACGCGATGATGGCGCGGCTGGTCCAGTTCGTCGGGCATCGTGACGCGCTCATCCAGGCCCGACTGGATCTGGCCCCCTGCCTCCAGGCCGTTCGGCGCGTCGCGGGTCAGCCGTCGGGCGTCACGTCGGCGGACATGCTTGATGTCGTCCGTCCATACGAAGCGATCCAGCGCCGGCTGAACGATCTGGCGACGGCCGTCCACCGCGAGGATTACGCGGCGATCCAGAAGTCCGTCCCGGACATCGCGCGTCGCAGGACAGCGCTACGCAATCGCCTGATCCAGCTGGGCTGCCCGCCGGAAGTACGGCAGTCGCCGGATTCCCGTCCGCCGGCGCCACAAGCACAAGCGCTGACTGAGCGGCGCACGGCGCTCACCATGACGGAGCGGGATTGCCGCGTCGTCTTCGCCAACGCGCCCTGCGACGCGGGCGACGAGATCTTCCAGCGACTTCACGCGCTGACCGCCAGGCTCGATCGGCTGGACAAACTCATGCCGTGCGACCTCGATCGGCGCCTGGCGCGCTTCGACGAGGACCTCGCCGTCCTGCGCGGCGAAGCTGTCGACCTCGGACACATCGCCAGCCGTCTGCCGACGCCCTGGCTTCGCCGATGACGCACAGCGCTGGTACGGCGGCACCGACGCGACGTCGGCGCCCCGGTCAGGCGGCGCGTCCCGCGCCGTCCTGTCCCTGGGCCTGCAACGCCTGCTGCTCGATCTCTTGCGCCTGGTTGTAAAGCAGGATGCCCAGCACCACCGACGCGAACGGCACCAGCAGCACCATCGCCACCATCCACCAGAACACGCCGCGTCCGGCGCGCTTCAGCGCCAGGCCCATGTACACCCAGTGCGCGCAACACGCGGCGAACAGGCCGATGCTGAACATCGTCGCCCGCGCCGAATCCACGTCCTCGGCCCCGGCCGTGTCGCTGATCAGGAACCACAGGCACACGCCGCCGACGAGCAGCGCGATGAAGGCGGATTCCAATGCGCTCTTGAGGGCGGCGGCGGGCCCCGGCACGGCGGCGTTCGACATGATGTCCCTGACGGTCGGAGGAGCCGCGGCGCGGCGATCGCGCGAGCATAGCGGAGCGGACGAACAGGACCAGAGGATTTCCGCGTCGGGACTGATCCTTGGGAGGCCTGTCGGTTGGCCCGAGTGCACAGACGGACAACACCCTGACGCGCGCCTGCCGCGGAAAACCCGCGACTGAAGGGTGCCGGTCTTCTCCGGCGCTCGCGATGCCGGATCCCCGATCGACATGGCGAGTCCGTCCTGACGAATCCCCTTCCCACGATGACTTTGCACACCAGTCTCTCGTCCACGTCCTTTCCCGGACTCGGCCCCTCGATGGTGCCCGACGACAGCGCCGCCCCCGCACGCGCGCCGACAGCCGCCGAACACCGCTTCGGCCTTTCCGCCAACGAGCAACGGCGGCTTGCCGTCACGCTGGCGGGCATCGACGCCATGATCGGCACGCCGTCGAACGCGCGTGCCCGCGCGCTGCGGGACGACGTCTTGAGCGCGCAACGCGCCCTCCACGCCCGAGACAACGACATGGCGTTTCCTCATGCGAGGCTGCCCGCCTTGCTCGCCACGCCCGAGGACGCTTCAGCGGTGCAGGAGCGCATCCGATTCAATCCAGACTTCCACTCGACTCTCGGCGCGGCGCTGAAGAAGGACGTCGAGCGACTGCGGGAGTTCACGACAGTTCATCTGCCCGGCCTATCCGAACGACATCCGCTGCGCAAGGAACTCGCCACGATCGCGACTCGCGCCGATCAGTTGCTCGCCACCCCGCGGGCCGGCGATGCCCGCGCGTTGAAGGGCCTGCACGAACGAATGGCCCGATGGGCCGGACAAGCGAATCACCACGCGCTGCAGGTCGCCAGACTCGATCACCTCGAACGCGAGGGCGCGGTGATGGAAGCGACCGTCTCGATTCTGCTGCGCCAGAAGGTCACGGATCCCGACACGGCACGATCGCTGGACGATAGCGTGGCGGTCGTGTCGGAACAGCATCGACTCGCGCTGCGGGCGTGGGCCGGGCATGCGCCCGAGGCGGCCGACAAGGCGCTCGCCATCGCCTACAAGCGCTTGCACGAAGGATGTGAGCAACTCGTCGGCCTGGGGTTCAAGACAGCGATGCCGCCCTTCGTCCACGAGATGCCGGCGTTGCGCGTGAATCCGCCTGGGGCGCCGCCGGATCTCGATGCGATCGCGTCCTCGGGCGCTCGCCACTCGCCGCCCGCACCCGAGCCCGCGACCTCGCACTCGCCCAGACGGTGGCTGAGCCGCGCCGGGGCCGAAGGCGCTCGACTCTGCCACCGGCTGCGCGACGCGTTCTGCGCGGGCGACTCCGCGCCGAAGCCCCTGTCCGGCACGATGTCGCCAGTCCCCTGCACGGAATCGGTGCTCGCCGCCGGCCGGCGCCAATTGATCGACGCGGTGGCGCAGGTGGTGGCGCGCGACCTGCCCGGCCTGCCCAAGGACTGTGCCCTCGGCCGGAGCATGGAGGCCCTGGTCCAGGGCAGCCGACCCGGAACCCGGGTGCCCCCGCGGTCCGTCGAAGGAAATGCCTATGACGACATCGTCGCCCTCGCGGAACGCCTCCTCCCATGTATCGAGCTCTGGGCCTTTTGCCAGGGCATCGAGAAAGCGATCTCCATCCTGGAACGGGAGCGGATCCCCCAAGACGGCGATACCCCCGGTCTGGCCCGGTGGCGTCGGCATTCCCTGGGCGATCGCATTGCCCATTTGCAGGTCGACCTGGCGGCTTGCCTCGCCGCGATCGGGAACGAGGAGCATCAACTGGCGTGGTCCCGGTTGGACTCGCTGACAGGGCAACTGCAGCAGCTCGACATCGATCTCACCCCGTTCGGCCAACCGGTGGATGGTCGACTGATCAAGCACCTCCCGCCGCCTGCCGATCCGACGCCGCGGTCGTCGGCGGCACGAAGCATGGCGCATCGCGCCGAGTGGTTGCGGGTAAGTCCGACCGATCAGCTACGTCCGCAATGGGAAAGTCTCGCGGCGCGGCAGGAGGCGCTCGCACGGCAGGCGTTGATTCTCGAGCGCTTGCGGCTGCCCGATTACACGCAGCGTGTCGGCGCGCTGCTTCATGCGTCGAATCGCCTGATAGGCATCGCCACCAAGTCCATGGCCCCGTTCAAGCGCTCGCATCTCCCGCCGGACGGAACGCCGGACAGAGCGCTCAGTCCAGCAGCTTCTTCAGCGGCGCCGGCAAGGCGTATTCGCCGAGACGCTCCCGCGTGACCCACACGCCCTCGCCGGCCGGCCGAGCGGCCTGCGACAGCAGCGCGCGGCGCGGATGCAGCAGCCAGTCGAAGTGCGTCAGCACGTGCTTCACTTGCGGCAGCGGTTCCGGCGACGCCACGCCGAGCGCGGCGCTCTGCGCCGTCAACGCGGCCTCGTCGTCGAACAGGGGCAGCGTCCACAGCCCGCCCCAAACGCCTTCCGGCGGACGCTGCTGCAGCCAGATGCGCCCCTCGTGCTCCAGCCACAGCCACCAGCTCTCGCGGCTGCCGCGCTTGAGCTTCTTCGTCTTGATCGGGTACCGCGTCGGCTCGCCCTCGGCCAGCCCGGCGCACAGTGCCGACACCGGACACAGGAGGCATTGCGGGCTGCGTGTGGCGCACAGGCTCGCGCCCAGGTCCATCAGGCCTTGCGTGTAGGCCGGCATGTCGTCAGGGGAAGACGGCAGCAGTTCCTCGGCCTGGCGCCACAGGCGCTTCTCCTGCGCGGACGAGGACAGGTCGCCGTCGAAGGCCAGCAGCCGCCCGAGCACGCGCTTCACGTTGCCGTCCAGGATCGCCACCCGCTCACCGAAGCAGAACGACGAGATCGCCGCCGCCGTGGAGCGCCCGATGCCGGGCAGCTCGGCCAGCTCCGCCGCGCCGCGCGGGAACGCGCCGCCGTGGCGCTCGACCACCGCCTGCGCGCACTTGTGCAGGTTGCGCGCCCGGCTGTAATAACCCAGCCCGGCCCACGCGGCCATCACCTCGTCCGCCGGCGCCGCCGCCAGCGCGGCCACGTCGGGAAAACGCTCCAGGAAGCGCCGGTAGTAGCCCAGCACCGTCGTGACCTGCGTCTGCTGCAGCATGATTTCCGACAGCCACACGCGGTACGGATCGCGCGTGTTCTGCCACGGCAGGTCGTGCCGCCCCTCGCGCCGCTGCCAGGCCAACAGCAGGGGCGAGAAGTCGTCGCGCAGGGCGCGCACGCGGGCGTGCAGGTCGTCGTCGGTCATGGGGTGTCCTGGGCGCGCGCGGCCGCCTGGGTGTGGTCTCTTGATCTCGTGATCGCTTGAATGGTGGGGCGCTCGCAGGGCCGGTGCCTCGGCGCCTCAGCGCTTCTGGCAGGCGGGGCAGAAGAACGTCGACCGCTGCCCCTGCACGATGCGCCGGATCGGCGTGCCGCAGGTGCGGCAAGGCTCGCCCTCGCGGCCGTAGACACGCGCCTGCATCTGGAAGCTGCCCGCCACGCCGTGCGCGTCCTTGAAGTCGCGCAGCGTGCTGCCGCCGGCTTCCAGCGCCTCGCCCAGCACCTGCCGCAGCGCGCCGGCCAGCCTGTCCGCGCGCGGCTTGCTGATCTTGCCGGCGGCCATGCGGGGATCGATGCCGGCCATGAACAGCGCCTCGCACGCATAGATGTTGCCCGCGCCCACGACCACATCGCCCGCCAGCACCGCCTGCTTGATCGCGACGCGCCGGCCCTTGAAGCGCTCATGCAGATGCGCGCCGTGGAAGTCGATGTCGAAGGGCTCCAGCCCAATGCGCGCCAGCAGCTTGGCCGCGGGCTCGACGTCCAGGCCCTCCGACCACACCACCGCGCCGAAGCGCCGCGGATCGGTCAGCCGCAGCACGCCGCGATCGGTCACCAGCTCGAAATGGTCGTGCGGTCCGGCCGCCGGCGGCAACTCGCGGAACGCCAGCGAGCCCGACATGCCCAGGTGCATCAGCAGGCCGCCGTCCGGCTCCCTCGCGCCGGCGGCGGCGACCCCGCCGTCCGTCGGCGCGTCGAGCGGCACCCACAGGTACTTGCCCCGTCGCAGCGTCTGCCCGACACGGCGCCCGACCAGGCGCTGCGCCGCGATGCCCAGCGGCCATCGCAGCGGCTTGCCCATCTTGACGGCCAGGACTCGGGCGCCGGCGATGGCCTGGGCAAAACTCCGTCGTGTAACTTCAACTTCCGGTAACTCGGGCATCCCGGGATCATAGGCCGGGCGCCTCCTAGAATGGTCCGGTTCTTGCCCCACACCGCTGGCCTCCCCCTTCGCCCCTTGTCCAACCGTTCGTCACCCGTTCGCCGGCCCGAGCCCTCAGGACTGTTCAGGAGTCACCGCATGCCCGCCCTTGTGCGCCACCACTGGTGGCTCTGCGCCGCCCTCGCCCTGAGCGGCGCCGCCCACGCCCAGACGTCCGCGCCCCAGCCGCCCGCCGGGCCGGGGGCCTCCGCTCCCGTCGCCGCGGACGCCGCCGAGCCGGCCGCCTCCGCGCCGGTCGTCAACTCGGATATCGACGCGCCGCTGTTCTATCAACTGCTGATCGGGGAGCTCGAATTGCAGGGCGGCCAGCCCGGCGTCGCCTATCAGGTCATGCTGGACGCGGCCCGCCGCACCGGCGACGAGGAGCTGTTCCGCCGCGTCGTGCAGATCGCCCTGCAGGCCCGCGCCGGGGATCAGGCAGTCATTGCCGCCCGCGCCTGGCGCGACGCGGTGCCCACCTCGCTGGAGGCGCACCGCACGTTGATCCAGCTGTTCGCGCTGCTGAACCGCCCTGCCGAGATCGCACCGGTGATGCGCTCGCTGCTGGCGATCACGCCGCCCGACGCGCGCGCCGGGTTGCTGGCCGGGCTGCCGGGCCTGTTCCAGCGCAACCCGGAGCCGGTGCGCGTGCAGGAAGCGCTGGAGCCGCTGCTGCGCGAGGCCGCCGCCAGGCCCGAGACCCGCTTCGTCGCGCTGATGGTGCTGGCGCGGCTGGCGCAGGTGGCCGGCAACTACGAGTCCGCGCTGATCCAGACCCGCGCCGCCGCCAAGGACTTCCCCGACCGCGACGAGCCGCTGGCCATGGCGCTGGAGCTGCTGCCGCACCGTCCGGAGGCCGAGGCCCTGATCACCGCCGAGCTGCAGGCCCATCCGGACAAGCAGTCGCTGCGCATCGCCTACGGCCGCGCGCTCGCCCGCGCCCAGCGCCCCGCCGATGCGGCGCGCGAGTTCCGCATCCTGACGCAGGAGTCACCCGACATCGCCGGCCACTGGCTGGCGCTGGGCTCGCTGGAACTCGACCTGCAGCACCCCGACGCCGCCGAGGCCGCGCTGCAACGCTACATGGCGCTGGTGGGCAGCCGCCCGCCGCCGACCACGCTGGCCGAGCGCGCCGCCGAGGCCGCCGGCCTCAACCAGGGCGACAAGGAAGCGCGGCAGCAGGGTCAACTGCTGCTGGCCCAGGCAGCCGAGATGCGCGGCGACTTCAAGGCCGCCGAGGCGCTGCTGGCCCAGATCGACGCGGCGCCGGGCAACCTCGACATCGCCTACCGCCGCGCCTCGCTGCTGGGCCGCCAGGGCAAGCTCGACCAGGGCCTGAAGCTGCTGCAGGCGCTGCCCGTGGAGCGTGACCAGGACCGCCGCGCCCGCGTGCTGGCCGAATCGCAGCTGCTGCGCGAGAACCGCCAATGGCAGGCCGCCTACGACCTGCTGGGCAAGGCCGTCGCGCAGAGCCCCGAGGACGCCGACCTGATCTACGAGCAATCGATGATGGCCGAGAAGCTGGGCCGCGCGCAGGAGATGGAAGCGCTGCTGCAGAAGGTGATCGAGCTCAAGCCGCAGCATTACCACGCGTACAACGCGCTGGGCTACTCGCTGGCCGATCGCAACGAGCGGCTGGTGGAGGCGCGCGACCTGATCTCCAAGGCGCTGAGCTTCGCGCCGGGCGAGCCCTTCATCGTCGACAGCATGGGCTGGGTGGAGTTCCGCCTGGGCCGCCTGGGCGAGGCCGAACGGCTGCTGCGCCAGGCCTACGGCTCGCGGCCGGATCCGGAGATCGCCGCCCACCTGGGCGAGGTCCTGTGGGCCGCCGGGCGGCAGGACGAGGCGCGCCGCATCTTCGCCGACGCGTCCCGCCGCGATCCGCGCAACGAAGCGCTGCAGGCGACGATGCAGCGGCTGCAGGTCCGGCCTTGATGCAACGACGGCGCTTCAACACGGACGTGCTCGGCGCGCTGCTCGGCGGCGCGTCGCTGCTGGCCCTGAGCGGCTGCTCGTCCGTGCCCAAGGTGCCCGAGGCCGATGCCGCGGCACTGGCCGACGCGCCGCGCCTGACCGGCCGCTTCGGGTTGATCGTCCCGGCCGGCCCCGGCGGCCAGCCGCGCGGGCAGAGCGTCAACGCCAACTTCGAGCTGGCCGGCGACGCCCGGCTGGGCCGCCTGGAAATGAGCACGCAGATGGGCAGCCTGGTCGCGCGGGTGTCCTGGAAGCCGGGCACCGCCACGGTCCAGACCCCCGACGGCGAGCGCAGCTACGACGACATCGACGCGCTGACGCAGGAGCTGCTCGGCGAGGCATTGCCGGTCCAGGCGCTGTTCGACTGGCTGCGCGGCCGGCCCTGGCCGCAGGCACCGCACCGGGCCTCCGGCGAATCGGGTTTCGAGCAGCTCGGCTGGCAGGTCGACCTGCGCCGTTTCGACACCCAGCTGATTTCCGCCCAGCGGCTCAATCCCAACGGCGCGGAACCCCTGGCGACCTTGCGGTTGAAACTCGACGCGCCCTCGTCGGCGGCCTCTTCAGCGACCTCGGGTCAATAATTCCCCTCTGATTTCTCAGGGTATCCGCCCGAGTTTTCTCCGAATTTCTCGCACGCCGTCCATTCATCGCACAAGCATCGTCGGAAAACCCGGCGGCATATTGCGCCCGCGATCTCCAAGCCCATGACTTCCCCGCTCTTTCCGCCCCCTTCGGCCGCACCGCTGAATGCGCTGTACGACGTGCCGGCGCCGGCCAAGCTCAACCTGTTCCTGCACGTGGTGGGCAAGCGGCCCGACGGCTATCACCTGCTGCAGTCGCTGTTCGTGCTGGTCGACTGGGCCGACACGCTGCACTTCGAGCGCCGCGCCGACGGCGCGCTGCATCGCCACGACCGCGGCGACGCCCTGCCGGCCGACGACCTGTGCCTGCGCGCCGCCCGCGCGCTGCAACAGGCCAGCGGCTGCGCGCACGGTGTCGACATCCACATCGACAAGCGCCTTCCCTCGGGCGCGGGCATGGGCGGCGGGTCGTCGGACGCGGCCAGCACGCTGCTGGCGCTGAACCGGCTGTGGGGGCTGAACTGGTCGCGCGAACGGCTGCTGCCCATCGCGCTGAAGCTGGGGGCGGACGTGCCGTTCTTCGTTGGCGGCCGCAACGCCTTCGTCGAAGGCATCGGGGAGATCCTGCGTCCGGTCGACGTGCCGGCGCTGCGGCTGGCCGTGATCAAACCGGCGGTCAGCATCGGGACCAAGGAAATTTTTTCCAGCCCCCTGTTGCAAAGGTCAGAATCCGTGGCTATAGTAGCGGGCTTTCCTGCAGCGAACGACGGACGCGACGCAGACAACTCCAAACCGGCAACGGCGGCGAGTTTTCTCGAAACAGAAATCGACAGCTCGGGTGGACGCGAAGGCAATATGCACCGCGACCGCCAAACGCCGGAAATACTCGTGCAGCAGTTGTATGAGGGATGGGGCAGAAATGATCTGCAACCGCCCGCGCAAGCTGCCAGTCACGAAGTATCGACAGCGCTTGAATGGTTGCAAACTCGCTACGGCAACAGCCGAATGACGGGTTCAGGCAGCGCAGTATTTGCTAGAGTTCAGCCCTCGCTGATCACGGCGCAGGAAACAGACACGGTCACCGACCCAGGGAGCAATCCCGAGGCGACACCGGACGGGCGACTGAATGAGTTGCCGCCGGGTTGGGTGGGAAGGATGTGTCGCAGTCTGGCAGTTCATCCGCTTCGCGGCTGGGCTGACGACTGAAGGTCGTAGGGTGTTGTGCCACGCACAACGTCCTGTGTAGGGGAGTCGCCAAGTTGGTCAAGGCATCGGATTTTGATTCCGACATGCGAGGGTTCGAGTCCTTCCTCCCCTGCCAAATTTTCAGTTTCAATCCGGGACCCGCTGGGTTGGCCACCGGGCCATAAATCTCAAGGATGGCCTGCTGTGCTGCTCAATACCGTGCTCTTCACGGGTAACGCGAACCCGTCCCTCTCCAAGGAAATCGCCACGCATCTGGGCCTCGAGCTCGGCAAGGCCGTGGTCGGTCGATTTTCCGACGGCGAGGTGGCTGTTGAAATTCAGCAGAACGTCCGCGCCCGCGACGTCTTCGTGGTCCAGCCCACCTGCGCGCCGACCAACGAGAACCTGATGGAACTGCTGGTCATGGTCGATGCGTTGAAGCGCGCCAGCGCGCGCCGCATCACCGCCGTGATCCCCTACTTCGGATATGCCCGCCAGGACCGCCGCCCGCGTTCGACGCGCGTGCCGATCTCGGCCAAGGTCGTGGCCAACCTGCTGGAAACCGTCGGCGTCGAGCGCGTCCTGACGATGGACCTGCACGCGGACCAGATCCAGGGCTTCTTCGACATCCCGGTCGACAACATCTACGCCTCGCCGGTGCTGCTGTCGGACCTGAAGGCGCGCAACTACACCGACCTGGTCGTGGTCAGCCCCGACGTCGGCGGCGTGGTCCGCGCCCGCGCGCTGGCCAAGCAACTGGGTTGCGACCTGGCCATCATCGACAAGCGCCGCCCCGCCGCGAACGTCAGCGAAGTGATGCACGTCATCGGCGAGATCGACGGCCGCAACTGCGTGATCATGGATGACATGATCGACACCGCCGGCACGCTGGTGAAGGCGGCCGAGGTCCTGAAGGACCGCGGCGCCAAGAGCGTCTTCGCCTATTGCACGCACCCGATCCTGTCCGGCCCCGCCATCGAGCGCATCGCCGGGTCGCAGCTGGACGAGGTCGTCATCACCAACACGATCCCGCTGTCGGACGCCGCCAAGGCCTGCGGCAAGATCCGCCAGCTGTCCGTCGCCTTCCTGTTCGCCGAAACCATCCGTCGCATTTCGGACGGCGAGTCGGTGACTTCCCTCTTCAGCGAACAGAACAACAACTTCTGATCGCAACCCGTACCGGCCGCTGTTCGCGAGGACAGCGGCCGATTCGCGAAGGATCCTGGTCGCGGGACCTTCAACCGGAGCGCCATGGGGGTGCTCCGTCACTTTGGAGTCAGATATGAAATTCGTCGCTTTTGAGCGCAAGCTGCAGGGGACCGGAGCGAGCCGCCGCCTGCGCCACGCCGGCAAGGTGCCTGGCATCGTTTACGGTGCGGGCGAGCCGACCGTGATCGAGCTGGATCACAACGCGCTGTTCCACGCCATGAAGAAGGAAGCCTTCCACAGCTCCCTGCTGGACATGGAGCTGAACGGTGCCACGACGCAAGTGCTGCTGCGTGATTACCAGATGCACCCGTACAAGCAGCAAGTGCTGCACGTGGACTTCCAGCGCGTCGACGCCACCACCAAGATCACGAAGAAGGTGCCGCTGCACTTCATCGGTGAAGCCGAATCGCCGGCCGTCAAGACCGACAAGGGCACCGTCAACCACGTGATCACGCAAGTGGAAATCACCTGCCTGGCGCAACAGCTGCCCGAGTTCATCGAAGTGGACCTGAGCGGTCTGACGATGGGCCACTCGGTGCACGTGAACGACCTGAAGGTCGCGCCGCACATCAAGATCGTGACGCACGGCAAGCCGAACCCGGTGGTCGCCACCCCGGTGCCGGCGGTCGTCGAAGAGATCATCGTCGCGGCCGCTCCGGCCGCCGACGCGGGCAAGAAGAAGAAGAAGTAATTCTTCCCCTGACGTGGACGCGGGCCTGACGAGGTCCCTGTCCATCGCCCCGAAGAAGGCCCCGCTCAGCGGGGCCTTCTGCTTTCCGCACCGCCACTGATAATCCCGCCCCATGATTCGTCTCTTTGTCGGCCTGGGCAATCCCGGCCCGGAATACGAGGACACCCGCCACAACGCCGGGTTCTGGTGGATAGACGCGCTGGCGCGCGGCCTGAAGGCCACGCCGCAGCTGGACGTGAAGTACCACGGCCTGGTGGCGCGGGTGAACGACGCGCCCGGCGCGGCCGGTCCGATCTGGCTGCTGCAGCCGATGACCTACATGAATCTCTCGGGCAAGTCGGTGGCGGCGCTGGCGCGCTTCTTCAAGATCGCGCCCGAGGAGATCCTCGCCATCCACGACGAGCTGGAGCTGGCCCCCGGCGAGCTCAAGCTCAAGCAGGGCGGCGGCAACGCCGGCCACAACGGGCTCAAGGACATGCAAGCCCAGCTCGGCAGCGGCAACTTCTGGCGCCTGCGCCTGGGCATCGGCCATCCCGGCCACCGGGACGAGGTCGCCGGTTACGTGTTGCGCAAGCCGCCGCTGGCCGAGCGCCAGGCGGTCGAGGACTGCATCGGCAAGTCGCTGGAGTCCTTCAAGCTGATGGCCGGCGGCGACATGCCCAAGGCGGTCGCCCAACTGCACGCCAAGCCCCCACGTCCCAAGCCGCCGCGCCCCGCGCACCTGCCTCCGGCAGGCGAGCGCCCGCGCGACAAGCCGGCGGGCACCGGTGTGGCGCCCCTCCCCGCCTCGACCGCTCCGGCCACCGCCCCCGTGGCGGCATCGCCCGCCCCGGCCGCGACGCCGCCCGGCACCGAACCCCCTCCCCCCACCGGAGCCTGACATGGCCCTGCGCACCGCACCGATCCTGACGACAGCTGTTCTGGTCTTCTTGCTCGGCGCGGGGAACGCGCGGGCGCAGGCTCAGCCGCCTCGGGAGATCCCGCCGGCCGCATCGCCCGCGGCCTCGGCCGGTCCCGCACCCTCGGCGCGCGCCGCCTCCGCGGTCCGATCGCAGATCAAGCCGGAGCCCGACGCGGTCTATCACCGCTGCGGCCCCCAGGGTCAGGACTTGCGCGACACGCCCTGCCCGGACGGTCTCGGCGGCGGCGCGGCCCCCTTGCCGAAGGACCGGGTCGATCCCAAAGAGGCCGCCGCGGCGCGCCAGCGCGTCGCCGCCGAATCGCGCGACACCGCCGCCAGGCGACGCGAGCGCGAACGGCTCGCCTCGGCCGCGCCACCCGGCGCCGCCGGCATCCGCGGCACGGCGGGCACCGCCCCCTCGGCGCAGGTGCCCAAGCCCACCGATCCGAAGAAGCGCAAGCCCAAGGACCCCAAGCAGCCGCCCGACAAGAAGCCCAAGGTGCCCAAGCCGCCGAAGCTGCCGCCGACGCCCGTCACCGAGGACGGCACGCCTCGCCGCTAGAATGCGCGCCGTTGGTGCTCGTGCAGGCATTGCGCCTGTGCAGTTAAACGGGAATCAGGGAGTCGGCGTCTCATCGGGACGCTTGCCAACCTGAGCTGTCCCCGCAACGGTAAGTGGCCGCCGGCCGCGCGCTCCGGATCCTGAGCCTCAGGACCTCCCGATCGCCGCCGGCACTGCCTGTCCCCATGTCCACTGGATACGGGGAAGGTCCGCGTGACTCCCGCGAGTCGAGCAGACCTTCCCCATACTGGGAAGGACGCGGGCAGCGTGCCATCAGCCCGGATACCGGCCAACAGGTGGCGCGCCCAGCGCGATCCGTGCGACGTCCCCGCGACGATCCGCGGACGCAGCCGGACGTGCCGTTTCTCAGGCGCCCTGCGGGAGAGCTGGCGCCTGACCCTGTCGTTGGTCCCCTTGCTCATGATCCCGTTTGCCTCGCGCGCCCGGCTTTGCGCCCGCACGCTGCTCGTCTTCACCCCGATGGCGCTGGCCTCGGCCGCCTGCACCTCGGCGTTTGCCCAGTCGGCGCCCGCCTCCACCGCTTCCGCCAACAAGCTCGACGACGTCACCGTCACCGGCACGCGCAGCCCGATGCGGCTGTCCGACGTCGTCGGCGACCTGACCGTCATCAACCGCGACGCCATCGAGCGCCAGGGCTTCGGCAACATCGCCACCCTGCTGCGCAACGTCGCCGGCCTCCAGCTGGTGAGCAACGGCGGCCCGGGCAACTCGACCTCGGTCTACGTGCGCGGCGCCGAAACCCGCCACACCGTCGTGCTGATCGACGGCGTGCGCGTGGACAGCCAGTCCACCGGCGGCGCCGGCTGGCAGAACCTGCCGATCGCGCAGATCGACCGCATCGAAGTGCTCAAGGGCCCGGCCAGCGCGCTGTACGGCTCCGACGCGATCGGCGGCGTGGTACAGATCTTCACCCGCAAGGGCAGCGGCCGCACGCAACTGGACCTCGGCCTGGGCGCCGGCAATCTCGGCCAGGTCAAGGCCGACGCCAGCATCAGCGGCGGCACCGCCGTCTTCGACTACGCCGCCTCGCTGGGCGTGGACCGCGGCACCGGCTTCAACGTCTTCACCAACACCAAGAGCGCCTCGTACAACGACGACAAGGACGATTGGCGCAACTACAGCGCCAGCCTGCGCCTGGGCGGCCGCGTCGCCGAGGGCCAGCGCCTGGAGTTCGTCGGCCTCAAGAGCCGCAGCAACGCCGGTTATGACGCCGGCAAGAACGCCGACGACCGCGGCATCTCCGAGACCGAGGCCGCCAAGCTGAGCCTGAACTCGGCCTGGTCCTCCGCCCTGTCGACGCAGCTCAGCGCCGGCCAGGCCGAGGAGAGCTACGAGACCAAGCCCAGCTCGCCCTACCTGACCAAGACCCGCATCCGCAGCCTGTCGCTGCAGGGCTTCTACAAGCTCGACGAGCACCACCAGATCAACGGCCTGCTGGAAAAACGCGACGACCACCTGGTCAACTCCAGCCTGATCACCGACGGCAAGGCGTCCCGCGACGAAAAGGCCCTGGGCCTGAGCTACCTGGGCAGCTTCGGCGCCTTCAGCGTACAGGCGCACGGCCGCCACGACGACGACAGCGAGTTCGGCCGCGTCAACACCGGCAGCCTGTCCGCCGGCTACAAGATCGGCGGCGGCTGGCGCGTCACCGCGTCGTCGGGCAACGCCTTCCGCGCGCCGACGCTGTTCCAGATCGGCAGCGTCAACGGCCCCAATCTGAGCCTGCCGGGGGTCGAGGCGCTGCGTCCCGAGCGCGCCCACAACAAGGAAGCCGGGCTGGCCTGGGCCCAAGGCGGGTACGACTTCGCCGTCACGACCTTCCACAACCGCATCAACGACCTGATCGTCTACGGCGCGGCCGGCACCTGCCGCTCGACGGCCGGCTGCTACGGCAACGTTGCGCGCGCCCTGCTCAAGGGCACGACGGTCAAGGGCGGGGCGCAGCTCGGCCCGGTCAACCTCAGCGGCACGGTCGACTTCCTCGATCCGACCGACGCCTCCACCGGCAAGCTGCTGGCGCGTCGCGCCAAGCGCTTCGGCACCGTGCGCGCCGAAACGGCGGTGAAGGACTGGACGCTGGGCGCGACCGTCGTGGGCTCCGGCCAGCGCTGGGACAACGCGGCCAACACCACGCGCCTGGCCGGCTACGGCCTGCTGAACCTGGACGCGCAGTACGCGGTGGCGAAGGACTGGCGCCTGCAGCTGAACGTGGACAACGCCTTCAACCGCAGCTACCAGACGGCCAACTTCTACGCGCAGGCGCCGCGCACCTGGTTCGTCATGCTGCGCTACGCGCCGTCGCTGTAAGGTCACGGCTTCAGCGCCTCGCGCCCGTCCTCGATGCCTCTCCCGGAGAACCGCATGCCCGCACATCAGCTCATCGTCGGCGGTCAGCGCAGTGGCAAGTCCCGCCACGCGGAACGCCTCGCCCTGCGCTGGACGGCCACGGCGGGCCACCGGGCGACAGTCGTCGCCACGGCCGAGGCGCATGACGACGAGATGCGCGAGCGCATCGCCCGCCACCGCGCCGACCGGCCCGCCGGCTTCGACACGGTGGAGGCGCCGCTGCGGCTGTGCGAGGCGCTGCGCGCGCACGCCTCGCCGCGGCGCCTGCTGGTGGTGGACTGCCTGACGCTGTGGCTGACCAACTGGCTGATGCCGATGAGCGGCGCTCCGCGCCTGGAGGACTGGCGCGCCGAATGCGCCGACCTGCAGCGGCTGCTGCCGACGCTGTCGGGCCCGGTGGTCTTCGTGTCCAACGAGGTCGGCTGGGGCGTGATGCCGATGGGGCGCGAGGTGCGGGCCTATGTCGACGAGCTCGGCCGGCTCAACCAGCTCGTCGCGCGCCAGTGCGCCGAGCTCACGCTGATGGTGGCCGGGCAACCGTGGACGCGGCCCGTCGAGCCGCTCGATCCCCTGGTGGACACCGGCGCCGACACGCCCCCGCATGAGAACAACACGACGGCCCACGCGGCCGCCGACACGGAGAACGACGCATGACGCCGACGCCACACCCGCAAGGTCCGCACGCCCCGCTGCAAGAAGCCCTGCGACACGCTCCGCGACAGCCCCTGCCGCCGGGCCCGCATGAGCATCCGCGGGCGCGCCGGCGGCAAGGCCCGGGCTTGTCCCTGCGCAGGGGCCTGCGACAAGGCCTCGCCCTGTGGGCTGCCGCGCTGCTGAGCGGCCTGGCCGTCGCCGCGCCGATCACGCTGAAGGACGACCGCGGCCACACGGTCACGCTGCCCGACACGCCCCGGCGCATCGTCAGCCTGCTGCCGTCGCTGACCGAGACCGTGTGCGAGCTGGGCGACTGCGCCAAGGTCGTCGGCGTGGACCGTTTCTCCAACTACCCGGCGCGCGTGCAATCGCTGCCCAAGCTCGGCGGCCTGGACGACACCAGCATCGAATCGCTGGTCGCGCTCAAGCCCGACGTGGTGCTGCTGGGCGTCTCGGCGCGCGTGATCGACCGGCTCGAAGGCCTGGGCCTCAAGGTCGTCGCGCTGGAGCCCAAGAGCATGACCGACGTGCAGCGCGTGCTGGGCAAGGTCGGCCAGATCCTGGGCAGGGACGACGACGCGCGGCGCCTGTGGAACCGCATCGACGGCCACATCGCGCAAAGCGCCGCCACGCTGCCGCCCGGCGCTCGCGGCCTGTCCGTCTATTACGAAGTCGACGCCGGCCCTTACGGCGCCGGCACCGTCTCCTTCATCGGCGAGATCCTGGCGCGCCTGGGCGCCCGGAACATCATCCCCGCCGAGCTGGGTCCCTTCCCCAAGCTCAACCCTGAATTCATCGTCCGCGCCGACCCGCAGGTGATCATGGTCGGCCAGCGCAACGCGCCGGGCCTGCCGCAGCGGCCGGGCTGGCAATCGATCCGCGCGGTCAAGAACCAGCGCCTGTGCGTCTGGGTGCCGGCCGAGTCCGACGTCCTGGTGCGCCCCGGCCCACGCATGTCCGAGGCCGCCGCGCTGATGGCGCGCTGCCTGCGCGACGCCGCCGCCGGCCCGATCGCCTGGCCCACCGCGGCTTTCGTCGCGCCTCCTGGAGGCATGCGCTGATGACGCGATCGACGGCGCCGGACCCACTGCCTCAACGGCCGGGGCAACCCGACGTGCCACCGCTGCCGGCGATGCCGCGCGTTCCTGGCCCTGCGGATGCCCCCGCGCCGGCGATGGCGGTCGGACGCTCGATGACCGCGCGCACGGCCGCGCAGTTGACCGCGCTGCTGCTACTCGGCGCGGTGCTGCTCGCGCTGGGCCTGGCCATCGGCAGCCTGGGCTGGAGCCCCTGGACCGACAGCGACGAGACGATGCGCCTGATCCTGTGGGACATCCGCGCGCCGCGCTCGATCGGCGCATGGCTGGCCGGCGCGTTGCTGGCGCTGGCCGGGGCGATCGCGCAGGGCTTGTTCCGCAATCCGCTGGCGGACCCCTACCTGCTGGGCTGCTCGGCCGGCGCCTCGCTGGGCGTGGCGGCGTTGCTGTTCGTGATGGGCGTCTCGCCCGCCGCGGCGGCGCTGGCGCTGCGTGTCGGCATGACCGGCGCGGCCTTCGCCGGCGCAGTGGGCGCGGTGCTCCTGACGCTGATGCTGGCGCGCGGCGTCACGCAGAGCCTGCGGCTGCTGCTGGCCGGCGTGGTCGTGGGCGTGGTGCTGGGCTCGGGCTCGGCGCTGCTGACGCTGATGAACCCCGACATCCTGCGCGCCATGCAGGCCTTCATGCTGGGCAGCACCGGCTTCGTCGGCTGGAGCGCGGTGCAGGTCATGGCCGGCGCGATGGTCGCGTGCCTGCTGGTGGCGCTGGGCTGCAGCCGCACGCTGGACGCGCTGACGCTGGGCGAGGACACGGCGCGCTCGCTGGGTCAGCGCCTGACGCTGATCCGCCTGCTGCTGATCGCCGCCCTGTCGCTGGCCACCGGCGCGGCGGTCGCGCAATGCGGCCTGATCGCCTTCGTCGGCCTGGTCGCGCCGCACCTGGTGCGCAGCTGGGGTCCGACCACGCACGGCGCGCTGCTGCTGCTGTCGCCGCTGACCGGCGGCGCGTTGCTGCTGGCCGCCGACATCGCCGCGCGCTGGGTCATCGCGCCGCAGGAGCTGCCGGTGGGCATCATCACCGCGCTGCTGGGCGGCACCTACCTGCTGTGGCTGATGCACCGGCGCGGGTCGACGCTGGGAGGCTCGCGATGAACGACGCCGCCCGCTTCCCCACCGCACGCGAGACCCCTGTCGCCGCGAGCGACACGGCGACGACCCGCGCGCCGTCCCTGCGCATCGACCTGCGCTCGCTCTCTCTGTCCGGGCACCGGGTGCTGCAGCCGCTGACGCTGGCACCGGCCCCGCGCGCCTGGACGGCGATCGTCGGCCCGAACGGCGCCGGCAAGTCCACCCTGCTGCGCGCCATCACCGGCCTGCTCCCCTTCGACGGCACGCTGACGCTGGACGGCCGGCCGTGGACCGCCTGGCCGGCCAAGGAACGCGCGCGCCACGTCGCCTGGCTGGGCCAGAACGAATCGGCGGCGGAGGATCTGACGGCCTTCGACGTCGCGATGCTGGGCCGCTTGCCGCATCAACCGTGGCTGGCACCGGCCAGCGCGGCCGATCACGCGGCGGTGCGCCGCGCGATGTCGCAGACGCAAAGCTGGGACTGGCGCGATCGGCCGCTGGGCAGCCTGTCCGGCGGCGAGCGCCAGCGCGTGCTGCTGGCGCGGGCGCTGGCGGTGCAGTCCGGCGTGCTGCTGATGGACGAGCCGCTGGCCCATCTGGATCCGCCGCACCAGAGCGACTGGGTGCACATCGTCCGCGAACGCGTGACGCAGGGCGCCGCCGTCGTCAGCGTGCTGCATGAGTTGAACGTCGCGCTGCAGGCCGACACGCTGGTCGTGATGGATGCAGGCCGCATCGTCCACGAGGGGCCACCGCACGCCCCGGCGACACATGCCGCGCTGCAACGCGTCTTCCATGAACGGCTGCTGATCCTGCAGGTGCAGGGTCGGTGGATCGCGCTCAACGCCTGACCCCGGCTCCAAGACCGCCCCTCGCTCCCGCCCGCCCCGCCCCGACACGCCCGCTTCCGATTTCGACTTCGACTTCGACTTCGACTTCGACCCGCCCTTACCCCGGACACCCGACGATGCTTTCCTGTCCCGCCTTGTTGATCAGCGCTCCGGCTTCTGGCCAGGGCAAGACCAGCGTGACCGCTGCGATCGCTCGCTCGGCGCGGCGGCGTGGCTGGCGCGTGCGTGTTTTCAAGACGGGTCCGGACTACCTGGACCCGATGGTGCTGGAGCGTGCCAGCGGCCACGTGGTCTACCAGCTCGACCTGTTCATGGGCGGCCTTGATCACTGCCGGGGGTTGCTTGCCGAGGCGGCGAGGGATGCCGACCTGATCCTGGTCGAAGGCGTGATGGGGCTCTTCGACGGCAAGCCCAGCAGCGCCGATCTGGCGGCTGCGTTCGACCTGCCGGTGCTGGTGGTGCTGGACGCCTCGGCGATGGCGCAGACCTTCGCGGCGTTGGCGACGGGCATGGCGCGATTCAGGACCGACATCCACGTCGCGGGCGTCGTCGCCAACCGGATCGGCAGCGACGCGCATGCGCGCATGGTCGGAGAAGGACTGCCGGACGAACTGCCGCTGATCGCCGCGCTGAAGCGGGACGCCACGCTCTCGCTGCCCGAGCGGCACCTCGGCCTGGTGCAGGCCTTGGAGCTCCCCGGGCTTGACCAACAGCTCGATCGATGGGCCGATGCCTGGGATGCGGCCGAGGCCAGCGCCCCGGCAACAGGCCGCCTCCTGCAGGCCGGCGGCACACCGGAGACAAGCGACCTCCCGAAGGCACGCGACACATCGAAGAATGCCGACGTATCGAAGACGGAGGGTCTATCGAAGGGCGGTGGTGTGACGGAGACAGGCGGCCGGGGGCCCCTTTTCGGAAGTCAAGGAAGGAATTTGGCTGCCGGGAGGCAGCCAAAGGAGGGACATGGAGAAAAGGGGCCCCCGGGCGCGTGTCTCGCGCTCGGTGAGGGTGGTGAGGACGGTGTGGGCAGCCGCGGCACCGGCACCGGCAACGGCGACTCCAGGACCGATGGAATCCTTGATCGCCCCCTCCAAGGCCGCCGCATTGCCATCGCCAAGGATGCTTGTTTCTCCTTCATCTACCCCGCCAACATCGACTTGCTGAAGCAGCTCGGCGCCGAGGTACTCACCTTCAGCCCGATCCACGGCGAGGACCTGCCCACCTGCGACGCGTTGTGGCTGCCAGGCGGATACCCCGAGCTTCATGCCGAAGTGTTGCGCGCCCATCCCCGGCTGTTCAACGACCTGCGCGCGCACCTGCACGCCGACAGGCCGCTGCTGGCCGAATGCGGCGGCATGCTGGCGCTGCTCGACCTTCTGACCGACGGCGAGGGTCAAGCGCACCCGATGGCCGGCCTGATGCCGGGCCAGGCCGCATTGCAGCCGCGTCTGGCCGCGCTGGGCCTGCAATCCATCGACTGGCCTGAAGGCGAGCTCCGCGGCCACACCTTCCATTACTCGACGATGAGCACGCCCCTCGCGCCCATCGCCGCGGCGCGCAACCCCAACGCCGGCCGCGCCGCCGAAGCGCTCTACGCACAGGGATCGCTGCGCGCCAGCTACATCCATCACTACTTCCCGTCGAACCCGTACGCCGTCGCGTCGTTCTTCGGCGGCACCGCCGCGCCTCGCCTTCAGCCCATTTCACCGACCACGCCATGACCCTCGAATCCGGATTCGCCCATATCGCGCAGGCCTTGCTGTGGCCGGTGCTGATTCTTGTCGCCGTGGGCTTCGTCTACGCGCTGTGGACGGCGGGCGCCACGCTGATGGAGGCTGTGCAACGCCGCCGTCCCGGCTTCCGCCAGTTGACGGTGCGCGACGACAGCACCCTCGACGCGCTTGAATTGCAGATCGTGCGCCGCCTGGAGGCGCCGCGACTGCTGGGCCGCGTCGCCCCGCTGCTGGGCCTGATCGCCACGATGGTGCCGCTGGGCCCGGCGCTGCAGAGCGTGGCCGCGGGACAGGGCCAGCAGGCGCTCGCGGTGTTCAGCTCGGCGTTCTCCGGCGTCGTGCTGGCACTGGCGGCCGCGGCGATCGCGCTGGTGGTGTATTCGGTCCGTCGTCGCTGGCTGCTGGCCGAGCTGCTGGTCGTCAAGGCCGAGAAAGGCTGGGCATGAGCCGCCGCCTGTCCATCCTCGACGAGGAGGACGACGATCCGATGCTCTCCGCGGTGAACCTCGTGGACGTGTTCCTGGTGCTGGTCGTCGCGCTGCTCACCGCGGTGGCGCTGCAGCAGCAGTCCCAGGCCAACGAAACGGTGATCCGCAACGCCGGCCAGCCCGACATGGAAATCGTCGTGCGCAAGGACGGCCAGGAGATCAAGTACCGCGGCAACGGCGGCAGCGCCGAGGGCCAGGGCGAACGCGCCGGCGTGGCCTATCGCCTGAAGGACGGCAGCATCATCTACGTGCCCGAGGCCGGCGAGGGCGCGGTGCCCGGCGCTCCTGCGGCCCCCGCCGCCCCGGGGCCGGCCCGGCCATGACGCGCGGCTCCTGGCTGGCGCGCGTCATGCGGGCGGCGCTGTGCGCGCCGATGCTCGGCATCGCCATCGCATCGCCACCGATGGCGCGGACCGCGGGGGCCTCGGCCGCGGGCTCGTCGCCGGCCGCCTCTCATGCCGCGACCCTTGCTGCGTCCGCTGCGCCCGCGGCGGCCGCCATGTCGCGGCTGCTGTTCCTCAGCGTCGACATCACACCCGCCGCCAAGCACGCGCTGATCGATCGCGAGGCCCGGGCCGCCGGCTTCCAGGTGCGCCAACTGGAGTACCCGTTGCGCGGCGCGCCCGTCGAGCACGACCCCGTGCTGGAACGTGCGTTGCGCGAGGCCGACCTCGTGTGGATCGACGCCCCGCACGCCACCGCGGATGCGCGACTGCACCAGATTCTGGACACCGCCCTTCAGCGTGCCGCGCTGCCGGCGTCACGCGTCCTCTGGATCCCCGCCGGCGAGCCCGCCGCCGCCGATCGCAGCCCGCGCGGCTACCTGCAGGCCGGTGGCCCCGTCAACACGCAGGCCGCCTTCGCGATGGCCCGCGCGCAACTGGACGGTCGCCCGCCGCCCGACCTCGGCCCACCGCAACTGGTGCCTCAGCGCGGCATCTACGCGCCCGGCGCGCCGCACCTCTTCGCCGACATCGGCGCATTCCAGTCCTGGGCTTCCCGGCAAGGGCTGCGTGGCGAGCCCGTGGCACTGCTGCTGCATCGCTACCACTTCGTGCAAGGCAACACCGCCTGGCTGGACCGTTGGCTGGCGATGTTCCGCGAACGTGGCCTGCTGGCCTACGCCGCGTTCAGCGGTCAGTTGAGCGACAAGCCGCTCACCGAGCTTCTGGAGCGCGACGGCCACGTGCAAGCCCGCGTCATCGTCAACCACAGCCTGCTGCCGCAGGGCGCGACGCTGCAACCGCTGTTCGAGCGCTGGGGCGTGCCTGTCCTGCAGACTCAGCCCTATCGTCAGGACGGCGCCGCCGCGTGGGAGGCCAGCGAGACCGGCCTGGCGCAATCGGACATCCCGTTCTACTTCGCGCAGCCGGAAGCGGCAGGGTTGATCGATCCGGTCGTCGTCGTCGCGCACCCGCGGCAGGGCGAGCCGGAGCTGATCGACCGCCAGGCCGCCAGCGTCGTCGGCAAGTCGGCGCGGCTGGTCGCGCTGCAGACGCAGCCGGCGCCACGGAAACGGCTGGTCGCCTTCGTCTACAACTATCCGCCGGGCGGCAGCAACTTCGGCGCCTCGTTCCTGAACGTGCCTCGCAGTCTGGCGCGCGTCAGCCAGGGCCTGAAGGACGCGGGCTACGCCGTCACGCCGATGGCGGAGGCCGACTGGATCGCAGGCCTCAAGCCGATGCTGTCCGCGTACTACCCCGGCACCGATCCGCGCGCGTTGCTCGATGCCGGACAGGCCGAGGCGCTGCCGCTGGCCGAGTACACCGCCTGGTTCGACGCCCTGCCGCGGTCGGTGCGCGATCCCATCGTCGCACGCTGGGGGCCGCCCGCGAGCAGCCGTTATGTCGTGCGCCACGACGGTCGACCGGTCTTCGTGATCCCGCGCCTGCACCTGGGCGCGCTGGACGTGCTGCCGCAGCCCCCGCGCGAGGAGACCTTGCGCAACGGCCAGGACCCGTTCATGCATCGCAGCAGGACGCCGCTGTCTCATCACTACCTGGCCACCTACCTGTGGGCGCGCCGAGCCGACGCGGTGATCCACTTCGGCACGCACGGCACGCAGGAATGGGCACCGGGCAAGCTGCGCGGGCCCGATGTCTTCGACCCGGTCTGGTTGCCGCTGGGCGACGTGCCGGTGATCTACCCCTACATCGTGGACAACCTCGGCGAGGCGATGACCGCCAAGCGCCGGGGCCGCGCGCTGCTGGTGAGCCACCGCACGCCCAGCTTCGCGCCGGCCGGCTTCAACGCCCGCATGGCGCGCATGCACGAGCTGATGCACGAGTGGGAGACCGTCGATCCCGGCCCGACCCGACAGGGGCTGGAGCGCGAGATGCTGACCCAGTTCGTCGAACACAACCTGCATCGCGACCTGGGCTGGACGTCGGAACGCATCGCGGCCGATTTCAGCGGCTTCCTGGAGCTGCTGCACCCCTTCCTGGACCGGCTGGCGCAGAGCTCGCAGCCGCAGGGGCTGGCGGTCTTCGGCGTCGTGCCCGACGAGGCGCGGCGCCACGGCAGCATTCTTCAGCTGCTGCGCGTGCCGCTGATCGAAGCCCTGGGCGAGGACATCGACGAAGCCTTCCTGATCGACCATGCGGGCGTCGCCAAGGCGCGTCCGGCGCGCTGGCTGGCATTGGCGCTGCGGGACGCCGACGCGGCCAGCCGGCTCGACCTGCGGCCGTCGGCCTGCGTGGTCGGGCATGCGGCATCGGCATCGGCGACGGCATCAGCGGCGGCCTCGCCCGCCCCGTCCCCGGCCGTTGGCGCGGACGCCTGCGGCGATGGATTCGTCCCCAATCGCGCCGCGCGCAAGCCGATCGACCAGGCAGCGCTGCACGAACTCGCGCTGCGCGCGCAGGAGATGGAAGCGCGCCTGGCGGTCGAGGGCGAGATGCCCGGCCTGCTGCGCGCGCTCGACGGCCGGTTTCTCCCGGCCGCCTATGGCGGTGACCTGCTGCGCAATCCGGAGAGCGTGCCGACCGGTCGCAACCTGACCGGGCTGGACCCCGCCCGGCTGCCCACGCGCCAGGCTTACGACGCCGCGCAGGCGCTGTTCCGGCGCTGGTACGACGCGCAGGCCCGCGCGGGCACGGCACCGCGCAGGCTGGCGCTGTCGCTGTGGGCCGGCGAGACGCTGCGCCACCAGGGGGTGATGGAAGCGCAGGCGCTGGTGGCGCTGGGCGCGATGCCGGTATGGGACGCGACCGGGCGCCCCACGTCGATCCGCCTGCTGACGCCGACCGAATTGGGCCGGCCGCGCGTGGACGTGCTGCTGTCCGTGACGGGCTCCTACCGAGACCAGTTCCCCGCGCTGATGAAGCTGATCGACCAGGCGGTCGCCGCCGCGGGCGCGGCCGAGCCGGACAACGCCATCGCGGACAACAACCGTGCGGTCGCCGCCGAGCTGCGACGGGCCGGCCTGCCGCCGGCGCGAGCGCTGCAACTGGCGCAGGCCCGCGTCTTCGGCAACGCCGCCGGCGATTACGGCACCGGCATCGCCGACGCGGTGCAGGACGACGGCCTGAAGCGCAAGGACGGCCAGGCCGACCCACGCCTGGGCCAGTTGTTCCTGACGGCGATGAGCCAGCCCTACGTCGACGGCGAGCCGCTGGCGGTGCCGCCTGCCCAGGCACGCGAGGCGCTGGGCGCGCACCTGCGGCACGCCGACGCGGCGCTGATGTCGCGCAGCAGCCACCTCTACGCGATGGTCAGCAGCGACGACCCGTTCCAGTACCTGGGCGGCCTGGCCGCCGCGGCCCGGGTGGCCGGCAACACCCGGGGCCTCGGCCTGTACGTGAGCCAGTTGCAGGACGCCGCGGAGACCCACACCGAAAGCGCCTCGCAGGCGATCGCGATGGAAATGCAGAGCCGTTACCTGCACCCCGGCTGGCTGCAGGCGCAGAAGGCCGAGGGCTGGGCCGGCGCGCTGCAGGTCTTGAAGGCGGTGCAGTACAGCTTCGGCTGGCAGCACATCGCGCCGGGCACCGTGCGGCCGGACCATTGGCAGAGCTTCTACGACGTACTGGTCAAGGACCGGCATCGGCTCGGCCTGCCCGAGTGGCTGAAGCAGAACCCGCAGGCCTACGCGCAGGCGCTGGAGCGGCTGGTGCAGGCCGACCGCATGGGCTACTGGCAACCCGACGCGCAGACGCGCCGCGAGCTGGCCACGCTGTATCGCGACCTGACCCGCGCCGCGCCGCTGAACAACGAGCTGGCCGGGGTACGGCGCTGGGCCGCCGACCAGTTGCCGCAGTCCGCGCGCCCGGCCGCGCCCGTCCCGGCCACCCGGCCCGAGGCAAGGGCGCGCGACGAGGCCGTCGCGCGCGCCGTGCCGACGGTGCGCGGGCTCGCGCTGCGGCAAGTCCCGAAGGACACGCCGCGGCGCGCGCCGGCCGGCTCGATCGCCCGGACGCTGGAGCAGGCGCTGGCCTGGATCGCGATGGCGCTGCTGATGTGCGGCGGCGCGCTCTGGCAAGCCCGGCAGGCCGCCAGGGCCGGAGACCACGGCACGCGGCCCATGAACGCCCACCCCGCCATCCCCCGCCTGCAAGGCGCCCCATGACCGCCGGCCCCGGCACGGGCCGGACCGTGCCGCCACTCTCAGGAATCACCAGACATGGAAATCGAAAAGCCCCCCGTCGACCGCGAACGCATCATCCCGACCGCCGAGCGCCGCGGCCTGATCCTCGTCCACACCGGCAACGGCAAGGGCAAGAGCACGGCCGCCTTCGGCCTGGCGCTGCGCGCGCACGGGCGCGGCAAGGCGGTGCACATCTACCAGTTCATGAAGGTGCCCAGCGCGCGCTTCGGCGAGCACCGCCTGTTCGAGCAGATCGGCGTGCCGATCGAGGGCCTGGGGGACGGCTTCTCGTGGAAGAGCAAGGACCTGGATCATTCGGCACAACTGGCACGCGACGGCTGGGAGCGCGCGAAGGCGACCATCCTGGGCGGCGAGCACTTCCTGGTCGTGCTCGACGAGATCATGTATCCGCTTCGTTACGGCTGGTTGCCGCTGGAGCCGGTGCTGCAGACGCTGCGCGAGCGCCCCTCCCACGTGCATGTGTGCCTGACCGGCCGGGGCGCGCCGCAGGAGCTGATCGACCTCGCCGACACCGTCACGGAAATGACGATGGTGAAACATCATTTCAAGGCCGGAGTGCCTGCGCAGCGAGGCATTGAGGATTAAGCTGCGCCGCTTTCGTGGCCTCGTTCCAATGCGAGCCTGGACTCCAGCCCCAAGCCCATCCCACCGCTGAGCCGACCCTTACAGACCATGCTTTCGATGTCCTGGCTGCTGGCATGGGCGATCCCCGTCGCCCTGCTGCTCGACCGACTCTTCGGCGAGCCGCCCGCGGCCGTGCATCCGGTCGTGGGCATGGGGCGGTTCCTGGGGCTCTTCGGCGACCGGCTTTGCGCGCTGCGGCCCGCCGCCGCGCTCATCGGCGGCGCGCTCGTGTGGACGATCGGCGTGGTGCTGGTCGCCGCGATCGCGATCGCCGTCGAGAACGTGGTGATCTACGGGCTCGCGCCCTGGCTCGGCGGCTGGCGCCTCGCGCTCGCGGCGCTGCTGCTGGGTCTCGCGCTCAAGCCGATGCTGGCGTGGCGCATGCTGCGCGACGAGGTCGCGGCGGTGGAAGCGGCGCTCGGGCGATCGCTCGACGAAGGCCGCGAGCGACTCTCGCGCCTGGTGAGCCGCGACACGCGCCGACTCTCCGCGACCGAGGTCCGCGAAACCGCCATCGAGACGCTCGCCGAGAACCTCAACGATTCCGTCATCGCGCCGCTGTTCTGGTTCATAGTGGCCGGACTGCCGGGCGCGGCCGTCTATCGTTTCGCCAACACGGCCGATGCGATGTGGGGCTATCGCGGCCGCTGGGAATGGGCCGGCAAGTGGGCCGCGCGCGCCGACGACGCGCTGTCGTGGATCCCGGCCCGGCTCACCGGCCTGGCAATGATCGCGCCGCGTCCGGCGCTGCTGGGCCCGCTGTGGCGCGAGGCCGGCCGCACGCCCTCTCCCAACGGCGGCTGGCCGATGGGCGCGATGGCGCTGCGGCTCGACCGCGCGCTGAGCAAGCCCGGTCACTACCGGCTGCATCCGACGGGCGGCGAGGTGACGGCGGCCGACTCGGCCACCGCCACGCGCATCGCCGGCCGCACGATGCTGGCGCTGGCCGTGCTGCTGGTGCTCGGCGCCGCGGCCATGCGAGGGGGCATGCACGGCGGCCTGATCGGCGGCCTGCGCGGCGGCATCGGCCTGGGCCCGGGCATGAACACGGACACGCGCCCCGGATCGACCACGCGCGTGAGCACCGGCCTCATCGAGGGCATCGAGGGCATCGAGGGCATCGAGGGCATCGAGCATGTCGGCGGCCTCGCGAGCTTGCAAGGAGTGACTGCATGAGCCGTTTCCTCGGCCTGACACATGGCGGCACCGATGCCGGGCCGCCGGTGCTGCACGACTTCTCGACCAACGCGCATCCGCTCGGTCCGCCGCCCGCGGCGCTGGACGCGGTGCTGCGCGCGGATCGCCTGCGGTATCCCGACCCCGCCTACGCGTCGCTGCGCGCGCGGCTGGGCGCCTGGCACGACGCCACGCCGGACCGCATCGTGCCCGCGTCCGGCGGCGCGGAGGCGATCCGTCGCCTGACGCTCGCCGCGATGCTGTCGGGCATGACGCGCGTCTGCGTGCCGCGTCCGGGCTTCGGCGACTACGCCGCCGCCGCCCATGCGCTGGGCCTGCAGGTCGAGGTCTACGCCGATGCCTTCGAGCTGGCGGCCTCGCTGGACCTGCCCGCGCTGGTCTGGGTCTGCGACCCCTGCAATCCGACCGGTGCCAGTTTCGGCGCGGCGGAATGGGGCGCCATCGCGCGGGCCCTGGGCCAGAGCGGATCACAACTGGTCGTCGACCAAGCCTATGAGCCGATGCGGCTCACGGGCGCGAGCGCGCTGCCGCAGGCGATCGCCGACGGCGCGTGGCGACTCGTCTGCCCCAACAAGGGCCTGGGGCTGACGGGCGTGCGCGGCGCCTACCTGCTGGCGCCGGCCGACGGGCTCTGGATCGATCGCGTCAACGAGCTGGCGCCGAGCTGGGTGCTGTCCGCCGAGGGTCAGGCCTTGCTGGAGGCATGGACGACGCCATCGATCCGCGAGGACCTGGAGGCCTCGCTGCCGCTGCTGCGCGAGTGGCGCGACGCGCAGTGGTCGCGCCTGACGGCGATGGGCTTCGACCAGATCGGCGGCGGCGTCGCCAATTTCTGGCTCGCCGCGCTGCCCGCGCCGTGGCGCGACGCGCCCGAGCCGCTGCTGGACGGGTTGCGCGCGCTGGGCATCAAGCTGCGCGACGCGACCTCGTTCGGACTGCCGGGGCTGGTGCGCGTGTCGGTGCAGGCGCCCGAGGCCGTCGACGCGCTGGAGGCGGCCATGCGCACCTACACGGCGCGGACACCGATGCCCAGGCCCGCGTCGCCGATCGCCGCGTCGACGACACCGTCCCCGCGGACATCCGGGCCGGCCTCCGATCGGCCATCCGGGCCCGATGCCTCGCCCAGGCCGACGTCCCCCGACGACGCCTGGCTGGAAACGATATGACGACGAACGACGAGCGCTCCACGCCCCGACCGGCCGCGCGCACGCGCGTCACCGCCGGACGCGGTCGCGCGGTGATGGTGCTGGGCACGACCAGCGGCGCCGGCAAGAGCTTCCTGACGACGGCGCTGTGCCGCTGGTATGCGCGCCAGGGACTGAAGGTCGCGCCCTACAAGGCGCAGAACATGAGCAACAACGCCCGCGTCGTGCCCGGCCTGGCCGGCCGGCCGGGCGAGATCGGCTCGGCGCAGTACTTCCAGGCGCTGGCCGCGCGTGCCCGTCCGGAAGTCCGCATGAACCCGGTGCTGCTCAAGCCCGAGAAGGACACCGCGTCGCAGGTCGTCGTGCTGGGCGAGGTGGACGAGGCGCTCAGCCGCGCGCCGTGGCGCGAGCGCAGCGAGGCGCTGTGGCTGCGTGCTCGCGGCGCGCTGCACGCGCTGCTCGACGAGAACGATGTGGTCGTCATCGAGGGCGCGGGCTCGCCCGCCGAGATCAACCTGCATGCCAGCGACTACGTGAACATGCGCACCGCGCGCGAGGCCGACGCGGCCTGCCTGCTGGTGACCGACATCGATCGCGGCGGCGCCTTCGCGCACCTGTACGGCACGCACCAGTTGCTGCCCGAGGACGAACGCGCGCTGATCCGAGGCTTCGTGCTGAACCGCTTCCGCGGCGATGCCTCGCTGCTCTCGCCCGGGCCGGAGATGCTGGCGCGGATGACCGGCGTGCCGACGGTCGCGACCCTGCCGATGTGGCGCGGCCACGGCCTGCCGGAGGAGGACGGCGTCTTCGACGACCGTGCCACCGGAGGTCCGGGCGGTCCCGATGGCGGCAGGCCGCTGCGCATCGCGGTGATCGCCTATCCGCGGCTGTCCAACCTCGATGAATTCCAGCCGCTGCGCGCCCTGCCCGGCGTGCGGCTGAGCTGGGCGCGCGCGCCGGCTGAGCTGGACGGCGTCGACTGGATCGTGCTGCCGGGCTCCAAGGCGGTGGCGTCGGACCTGGCCTGGCTGCGCGCGCAGCGGCTGGACGTCGCGGTCGCGGCGCACGCGGCGGCGGGCGGGCGGGTGCTGGGCATCTGCGGCGGCCTGCAGATGCTGGGCGAGGCGCTGGTCGATCCGCACGGCCTGGACGGCAACGCGCCGGGCCTGGGCCTGCTGCCGCTGGTGACGCTGTTCGAGCGCGAGAAGCTGCTGCGCGAGGTCGAGTGCCGTTTCGCGCCCTCGCTCGCGGCGCCGTGGTCCGCGCTCGGCGCGATGCCGGCGCGCGGCTACGAGATCCATCACGGCCGCACCGCCCAGCATCCCTCGCTGGCGACCGCGCAGCCGGTGCTGTTCGACGGCCTCGGCGAGCCGGTCGGCTGGCAGCACGGCCCGGTGCTCGGTCACTACCTGCACGGCCTCTTCGAGGACGAGCGCGTGCTGGCCGCGCTGTTCGACCGCCCGGTACGGCCGCTCGAACGCGTCTTCGACGAGCTGGCCGACTACGTCGACCGGCATTTCGCGCCCGGCGTGCTGGTTGGCCTGCTGGCGCCCGCGCCGACGCACGCCGCCCGAGTTCCCGTCGGCTGACGCATCGCGCCGGCGGCGCGGTCCAGGCGCCGCCGCCCTCCCCGATGCCCGGCCGATTCCCGCTCCTCCCTGAAGCCTCCAAGCCCGACCATGACCACACAAGACCTGATCCCCGAGATTCCATCGCTGCACGACGCGGCGCTGGCGGCGGCGCTGCAGCACCGCATCGACCGCAAGACCAAGCCGCTGGGCTCGCTCGGGCGGCTGGAGACGCTGATGCTGCGCCTGGGGTTGATCCAGGGCACGGAGAAGCCGCGCCTGATCGATCCGCAGCTGCTGGTCTTCGCGGCCGATCACGGCCTGGCGGCGCACGGCGTGTCGGCGTATCCGTCCGACGTGACCTGGCAGATGGTGGAGAACTTCCTGGCCGGCGGCGCGGCGGTGTCGGTGCTGGCGCGCCAGCACGGCCTGACGCTGAGCGTCGTCGACGCGGGCGTGAATCACAGCTTCGATCCGCGTCCGGGCCTGCTGATCGCGAAGATCGCGATGGGCAGCCGCGACATGCTGGAAGGTCCGGCGATGACGGTCGAGGAGTGCGCCACCGCGGTGGCCGCCGGCAAGACGCTGCTGCACAAGCGCCCCGGCAACGTGCTGTTGCTGGGCGAGATGGGCATCGGCAACACCTCGTCGGCGTCGCTGCTGCTGGCGCGGCTGGGCGGCTACCCGCTGGCCGACTGCATCGGCCGCGGCACGGGGCTGGACGACGCGCAACTGCGCCACAAGCAGGCGGTGCTGGCCCGCGTCCTGGAGCGTCATCCGCGCGCGACGGAGCCGCTGTCGGCGTTGGCCGCGCTGGGCGGGCTGGAGATCGCGATGATGGTCGGTGCGGTGCTGCAGGCGGCGCTGGAGCGCCGGGTGATCGTCGTCGACGGCTTCATCACCGGGGCGGCGGTGATGGTGGCGTCCCGGCTGCAGCCGGCGGTGCTGGAGCGCTGCGTCTTCGCGCACCGCTCCAACGAGATGGGCCACAAGCTGATGCTGGACGCGCTACAGGTCGAGCCGCTGCTGGACATGGGCATGCGCCTGGGCGAAGGCTCCGGCGCGGCGCTGACCTGGCCGCTGCTGGAATCGGCCTGCCGGGTGCTGGCGGAGATGGCGAGCTTCGATTCGGCCGGGGTGAGCGACAAGGTCTGAACGCGGCCTCCCGAGCGGGGCCGGCGCGGGCGCGGACCCGCGTCACGACGCCCCGGTGTCGCCGCATCGGCACCGCAGTGGGTCTTGCTCGCGGCGGCACAATGCCGCCCCGGGCGATGCATGCGTCGCGCCACGGCCAGGCGGCCTCAGATCGCCGGCCGCCACTCATCCAATCATCTCGGGAGGAAGCTCATGTCATCCGATCCGTCGGCGTTGCCGTCGTCCTCGTCTCCCTTGTCGCAGGCACCCGCGGCGGAGCCGTCCGCGACCGCTGATGTCGAGGCCATGGAGGCGCCACGGCCACAGCCCGCCTACAAACCGCTGTTCCCCGCGCCGGAGCTGCCGCCCGAGCTACCGCGGTTCTCCGACCCGTCCTCGCCGCTGTCGCTGCGCGGGCTGTTCCAGCTGTTCGTGAGGCCTCGGGCCTTCTTCAGCGACATGGAGCGTCTGGCGCGCAAGCCCGAACTGCTGCTGCTGACCTACCTGATCGGCATCGCCTACGCGATGGACAAGGTCGACCAGCATCTGCTGAAGACCTACATCGCGGGCAAGCCGCAGCAGACCATCTCCTACGTCCTGGACGCCCTCGAATCATGGACGGCCTATTGGGGATTGATGCTGGTGGGCGGACTCTCCAGCGCGCTGTTCCTGTGGCTGGTGATGGGATGGTTCTATCGCAAGCGGCTCGAATGGAGCGAGGCGGACAAGCCCGATCCTGCTCGGGCACGGCAGGTCTGGACCTACCAGTCCGCCGTCGACGCACTGCCGGCGGTGCTGGTCACGCTGACGCACACGGTGGTCTACCCCAGCTATCTGGACGCATGGGAGGGCGAGACCGTGACGACGTGGATCCTCATCGGCCTTAATCTTTGGGGCTGCTGGGTGAGCTATGTCGGCGCGACCACCGCCTTCGTGCTCGACCGCGGGCGCGCGCTGTTCTGGTTCCTGCTGCTGCCCGCGGGCGTCTTGGTGCTGGCGAGTGGTGTACTGACGGCATTGATCAGCCAGATGGGGGCGCGATGAATACGGGCGACGAAACTTGGCTGCCGACGCTCCGCGCGCTCGAAGTCGAGCTCCATCACCCCGGCGTGCGCTGCAGCGCCGAGCGACTCTCGCAACTGCTGCACGCGGATTTCCATGAGGTGGGTCGCTCGGGTCGTCAATACGACCGCGAGACCGTCATCCGATGGCTCGCGGAGGATCACTCCCCTCCCGACGTCGTGCCCGACGACTTCCGCGTCACGCCGATCGCGCCCGACGCGGCGCTGCTGACCTACCGTTCGGCGCATCGTCAGGCCGATGGCGCGCTGGTGCATCACACGCTGCGGTCTTCCCTCTGGCTGAAGACCGCCGAGGGCTGGCAGATGCGTTATCACCAGGGAACACCCGCGGCGACGCCGTGGTGAGTGCGCGGGATCCAGACTGACCCCGGAGCAGCCCCGCATGCGCCATCACCTGCCCTGGATGCTCACCGCGCTGCGCGCGGCGCTGGCACCGGTGATGGTGGCGCTCGCGTTCATCCCGGCCGCCGCGAACGCCGACTGGATCGGCCTCGCCTTCGGCCTGTGCCTGACGACGGCCTTCCTGTCGGACATCTTCGACGGCGTGCTGGCGCGGCGCTGGGGCGTCGCGACACCGACGCTGCGGCGCATGGACAGCGTCGCCGACAGCCTCTTCTACGTCGGCGCGACGGTGGCGGTGTGGCACCTGCGGCCCGACGCGATCACCTCGCGGTGCTGGCCGCTGCTGGCGCTGCTCGCGCTGGAGCTGGCTCGATACGCCTTCGACTGGCTGAAGTTCCGGCGCGAGGCGGCCTATCACATGTGGTCATCGAAGCTGTGGGGCCTCGCGCTCTTCGCCGGCTTCGTGTCGTTGCTGGCGTTCGGTGAAGACGGCTGGGCGGTCGACGCGGCCGTGTTCATCGGCATCGTGGCGGATCTTGAGGGACTGGCGATCTCGATGGTGCTGCCGGTCTGGCGCAACGACGTGCCCAGCCTCGCGCATGCCTTGAGGATCAGGGACACGCATCGCGGGTCCTGACGAGAGGTCCGGAGCGCGCGCCCCTCCGCGGTGCACGCGCGCAGGACGAAGGTCACGTGGCAGCGCCGGGGATGGGCGCTAGATTCCCGCCCGGCTCCGCTGCCGTGGAGCTGGCCGGGGTCCAGCCGGCCGACATGACCGAAGTGCTCCTCCTCCCATGATCGATCCCGATGACTACGCCGCCCAGTTCGGCGACCTGCCCGTTCCCGCGGCACTCCAAACGCTGCTGCGCTTTCAGAACGAGGTCGGCTACGGCAACTATTCCGAAGCGTTGACGCTGTCGAAAGAAGGCCGCGCCGGGCTTCGGCACGGCTGGTCCGCCGATCCCGAGTTTCTCGCCCGCCTGGTGCCGTTCGCGCGGGCGACGGCATCGGGCTCGTTCTATGCGTTGTGGAATCCGGATCCGTCGCAGCCGCCGATGCCGGACCGCTGGCCGGTGGTGGTCTTCGGCGACGAGGGCGGCGAATGGATCGTCGCCCGCGACGTACGGGAACTGCTGCGAGTCAGCACCTGCGATGTGGAGCCGTGCATCGACCTGGATCGCGTTCATTTCCACCGCGACGAGCATCGCTATCGCAAGACACCGGGGCTCGATGGCTATGTCGAATGGCTGAGGGAGCGTTTCCAGATCGCGCCGGTGGATGACCCGGAGGAGATCCTCAAGGCCGCTCAAGGAGAGTGGCAAGTGGCGTTTGAGAGGTGGGCGAATCCGATTTTGGAGCGGGGGTAGGTGCTGCCGCATTGCGGCGCTGATGCCAAGGCGGCCCCTATCCTTCGAAGAACCACAATCTATCAAATAGATCCTGATCTTGGATTTCTCAGATCACCTCCAAAAACAGATCCAAAAACCTTTCCATTCCGCCCAGTATTAATCATCCAACTGCAGCTTTCATCTCGCACTGGAAATATACCATCGGCAATTTCTTGAGCTTTGGCAAGAAATCGATTCAACTCTGCTTGTTCATGATGCCCCGCGCCGTCAATCAGCACGAGGATGAACTCACCATCTTCCCGATATTCAATCAATGGTGCAAGATCGAAAATATCACCCCGCATCTGCTGCATCTGATCCAGGAATTCTGCCGTGAATTTTTCGGGTATTTTAATTATGACGGCATGTTGGATTCAGCCTTGAGGCGTGGCGTGGACTTGCGGAGCGAAAAGGAAGGCGCCCCCTGTGGCTGGAGATTTTCTCTAGAGGCGCCTTCTTGCGATTGAGCAGCGAGCTTATATCGGCGATACCTAGTAGTCTACGTAGACCAGCCCTAGTCGGTTCTGCAGTTCACGTACGAGCTCCCTCGCCGCGTCCTCAGATTCGAGATACACACCATCAAGACCAATAACGATATCCACCGACTTAATTTGAGGAGACGTATCGAGGTAGTCGACACGCCCCGTATTCAACCTGGAGAGCAGTTCTGGTACCGGATCATTTATCAGCTCCTCCCATGCCAACGGCTCCCCAATTTTAGGCGCGCGAGTCAAAGAAACCCGCCCCTCCGATGCGCCAATCGGATTTATTGGAGAAGAAAATATGGGTATGGTGATATGTGCAATCATGAGCCTACGGAGACAAAGGGTGATTGGGGATGTAAAGGCCGTTTGTCATTATTATTTCCTTTGACATGTCACAGCCCATTGCAAGACCCATGGCAATCATTTCATTTATCTTGTCAACCTTGCCAAACAGGTCCTTTTGATGACCTATCCAAGTCCCATTCATGCCAGTTACCGCGGGATTTGGAGTCGAATACGCGTTCCTATAGAGCGTCTTGTCGTTGAGCATGTTGTCACGCTTACTTCGAGCCTGCAGTATTTCCTGTCGAATGTATGCCTTAATTTGTTCACAAGGATCACCTTCGGCGCAATTTGCTTGATTCCAATATTTTTCCTGTTTGCCCGTAACCCATCTGGGTTTTTTGTTCTTAAACAAGCCCTCAAACGGATTTGTAAACGATGGCGCTTGCGCTGATGCTTGGGGAATGTCGGGATCAACGATGGGTGGCGAATTTACGCACTGGACAGCTACGCCGTAATTTCTGCACCTCCAATCAAGGCCTGATGGATCTACATTGGCCAGCGGATTCGCACCTGCATAGGCATACGTGTTGACGCCGCCGCTGAGCCCAATCGGATCACTCTGAACATACCTCCCCGTCGTCCCGTCGTAATCCCGGAAGTAGTTGTAATTCAATCCCGACTCGCTGTCGAAGAATTGCCCTGGGAAGCGAAGGTTGAAGGTGATGGGCGCGAGTCCCGCTGGAGCGGTCTCGGGCGCGGTCGAGCCGAACGGCTCGCTGATCCAGCGCCAGCGCAGGGCGTTGTTCTTGTCGACCAGCAAGCGCGGTGCGTTCAGGTGGTCGGCGTAGACGTG
>NZ_NIOF01000022.1 GCF_002205645.1 Roseateles aquatilis
CGTTGAACGTGGTGGCCACCGGCCAGTACGACAACAAGAATGCCGGCACCGGCAAGGCGGTCGACGTGCAGTTCGCGCTGCAAGGCGCGGACGCCGGCAACTACCAGTTGGCGCATCAGACGGCCACCAGCACCGGCGCGATCACCCAGCGCGTCATCGACGTGGCCGGGGTCGGCGTGACCACCAAGGTCTACGACGGCACCCGCACCGCGCAGGTGACGACGCAGGGTCCGACCAACGCCATCGCCGGCGACGCGTTGAGCGTGGTGGCCACCGGCCAGTACGACAACAAGAACGCCGGCACCGGCAAGGCGGTCGACGTGCAACTGGCGCTGCAGGGCGCGGACGCCGGCAACTACAAGCTGGCCTCCGGCACGACCCACGCGACCGGCGACATCACGACCCGCACGATCCAGGCCCCGACCGTGGTGGCCGTGGACACCACCTTCAACGGCAACACCGGCGCCACGCTGGTGATCGGCGCGCCGCAGGGCGTGGTGGCCGGCGATCAGGTGGGGGTCACCGGCAGCGGCCGCTACGACACGCCGTTCGTCGGCACCGGCAAGGCGGTCAACGTGCAGCTGGCGCTGCAGGGCGCGGACGCGGGCAACTACCGCCTCGATCCCGCCTCGCTGACCATCAGCGGGACGGTCAAGGCGCAGGCCCAGTTGCCGGCGGTCGACGCGCTGGTCGTCCAGCCGATCGGCGGCAACGGCACGCAAGGCGGAGGCAACGGCTCGCCGAAGGTGAGCGGCGGCGGTGGCATCGGTGGCGGCTCCGGTCCCACCCTGTCCACCGTGGCGGCCGGCCCGTCGGGTAACGCGGGCGGCACCGTCGGCCTGGGCAACACGGGCACGTCGAGCAGCGGCGGCACTGGCGGTACCGGCGGCAACGCGGGTGCCGGCGGCGCCGGCAACACCGGCTCCGGCCAAAGCGGCACCACCGGCAACGGCGGCGCGCTGGGCGGCGTCGGCGGCAATGCCGGCAACACCGCCGGCACGGACGGATCGGCCGGCGCCGGCCTGAATGGCGGCGCCAACGGCAACGCTGGCGGCACGTCGGTGGGCACCGTCGGCGGCGCCGCGGAGGGGGGAGCCGCCGGTTCGAACGGCGCCAATGGATCCAATGGCGCGAACGGCTCGAACGGTGCGACCGGTGGCAATGGCGCCAACGGCGCGGGCGGCAACGCCGGCACCGGTGGCGACGCGGCGGGCCAGGGCGGCAACGCGGTCGCGCTGGCAACTCTGAGCCTGGAGCAGACGCTGCGCGACGGCGGCCAGATCAGCCTGGCGATGGAGGGCGCGCCGCACGAGCAGGCCCGCCAGAGCCAGCTGCCGATCTACGCCGACGTGGCCGGCGCGACGCCCCAGCCGCTGGGCATGTTCCGGGTCGACGACCTGGGCGACAGCCTCGCGCTGAAGCCGTTGCAACAGCCGGTGCCGACGACGGACCGCTCTTCGACCGGTGTGACCCGCCAGGTGCGCGCGGTCGTGGCGCTGGGCGCCGAGCACTCGACGACGCTGGACATCGTCCTGCTGGCCGACGGCACGCTGCGGGTGCAGGCGCCCGACGCGGCGGCCGGCCTGAGCGACGACCTGGTCGCGGCGCTGGCGCTGAGCGCCCTCAAGCAGCAGGCCGGCGTGGCGCCGACCAGCGTGCGCGCGGTGATGCTGCGCCGAGGCGGCTGAGCCGACCCGATCCCCTGACGGGATCGTGAACCGCCGCGGCGTCCCAGGACGCCGCGGCGGTTTCTTTTTGGGGACATCGGCGTCGCCCCATCGCCTCAGGGATCGGCCCGCGCGGCGAAAGCCCCTATGCTCGGCCCCTCCGCCGATTCGGCGACTCCTGCGCATCTCCGCTCCATGTCCGCCCCCACCGGTCCGTCCATTCGTGCCCGCCTCATCCTCGTGCTCGGCCTCGCACTGGCGCTGGTGGCCGCGTCGGCCTGGCTGGGCTGGTGGCAATCGCGGCAGGTGGCGCGCATCGCGCAGTCGCTGTACACGGACCGGCTGGTCCCCGTGGACCTGCTGCGCGACCTGGAGCACACGCTGGGCGCGCACCAGCTCGGCACGCTGCTCATCACGCAGGCGACGCAGCCCGACGCGGTCAAGTTGGACAGCGCCACCGCCCAGCGCATCGTCGAGGCCACCCGCCAGTCCTGGGACCGCTACATCACCACCCGCATGGTGCCGGCCGAGCGTGCCCTGATCGCGCGCACCCAGCCCCAGCTGGAGCAGCTCTGGGCCGCCATGGCCGCCTACTCGCCGCCGTCGCCCGAGGCGCTGCGCGACATCAACCAGCGCCGCCTGGCCGTGATGCGGATGATCGACGAGCTGATGGCATTCCAGCTCCGGCAGGCCAGCATCGACACCGACCGGGCCCAGGAAGCCGCCTCCGACGCCGCGCGGCGGGGCCTGCTGCTGGTGCTGCTGACGGCGGGCCTGTGCAGCATCGTCGTGCGCACCGTCTGGACGCGCTATGACGAAGAGCGCCGCGCGGGCCTGGCCTCGCGCGACCGGCTCCAGCAGCTCTACATCGCGCTGTCCCAGAGCAACCAGCTGATCGTGCGCCGCGAGGCCGACGCGCTGCTCGACCCGGCCGCCGAGCAGCGGCTCTTCGAGGGCATCTGCCGCATCTGCGTGGAGACCGGCCATGCGCGTTTCGCCGCCATCGTGCTGGCCGACGGCGACGAGTTCGAGCGTGTGGCCGAGCACGGCCCCGGCGATCGCCTGATGCCCGGCGCGCCGAAGCGCTGGTCCAAGGAAGCGCCGTTCGCGCGCAGCTCGATGGCCACGCGCGCGATCACCAGCGGCGCGCATCAGCTCAGCAACCGGCCGCTGCAGGACCCGAGCCTGGTCGTGCCCGGGGCGCCGGTGATCCCGCCCGGGGTCGAGGCGATGGCCGCCTTCCCGCTGCGCCGCCGCGGCGAGGTCGTGGGTGCGCTCAGCCTGCTGGCCGGCGAGCCGGACTACTTCGACCCGCAGGTGCTGGGCCTGATGGACGAGCTGGCCGGCGACCTGTCCTTCGCGCTCGATCATCTGCGGCGCGAGCGCGACCAGGCCATCGCGCTGGACGACGCCCTGAGCGCGCTGCAGCGCTACACCGGCGATTCGCAGATCACCACGCCCGCCGCGTTCCGGCCTGCGGGAGAATCGCCCGATGCAACTCCTGAGCGTTAACACCTCCCGCGCCGAGCCGCTGCCCATCGACGGCCGCACCGTGCTGTCCGGCATCCGCAAGAAGCCGGTCGGCGCCGCGGTCGCCGTCCATCCCCTGGGCCTGGCCGGCGACGAGCAGGCCGACCCCAGCGTCCACGGCGGCCTGTCCAAGGCGGTCTACGCCTACCCCGCCGAGCATTACGACTTCTGGCGCACGGTGCGCGCGCAGGCGCAGGTGGGCGGCTGGGACGACTCCCTGCCCTGGGGCGCGATGGGCGAGAACCTGAGCCTGTCCGGCCTGCTCGAGAGCGACGCCTGGATCGGCGACGTGCTGGTCTTCCCCGGCTGCGAACTGGCCGTCAGCGAGCCGCGCTACCCCTGCTTCAAGTTCAACGCGGTGATGGGCTTCAACAAGGCCTCCAAGCTGATGACGCAGAGCGGCTGGTGCGGGTTCTACCTGGCCGTGCGCCAGCCCGGCACGATCGAGGCCGGCCAGTCCTTCACGGTCCGGCCAGGGCCTCGCGAAGTGTCGATCGCGGAGCTGTTCCGGGCGAAGACGCGCAAGGATTGAGCGTCGGTCGCTGGCACGCCGGGCGGGCGTGCCTTTTCGGGTCGGCGTTCCGCGCCGGCATTCCGGGCTTCTGAGGCCCGGATCGTCCGCTCAGTCCGCCAGCGCCGGATAGTCCGTGTAGCCCTCGGCGCCGCCGCCGTAGAAGGTGGCGGAATGCGCCTTCGCGAGCGGCGCGTTGAGCTTCAGGCGGCGCACCAGGTCCGGGTTGGAGATGTAGGCGCGACCGAAGGCCACCGCGTCGGCGCGGCCCGAGGCGACGGCATCGATCGCCATCTCGCGGGTGTAGCCGTTGTTGGCGATGTAGGGGCCCTTGAAGCGCTCGCGCAGCGCGGCGTAGTCGAACGGCGCCACATCGCGCGGGCCGCCGGTGTGGCCTTCGATGACATGCAGGAAGGCCAGTTGCAGCGGCGCCAGTTGCTCCACCACGTAGTTGAAGAGCGCCTGCGCGTCGCTGTCCTGGCCGGCATCGTTCACCGGCGTGACCGGGGACAGGCGCAGGCCGGTGCGATCGGCGCCGATCGCACCGGCGATGGCGCGCATCACTTCCAGCAGCAGGCGGGCGCGGTTCTCGATCGAACCGCCGTACTGGTCGGTGCGGTCGTTGATGCTGTCGCGCAGGAACTGGTCCAGCAGGTAGCCGTTGGCGCCGTGCACCTCGACGGCGTCGAAGCCGGCCTCGCGCGCCGCCCGCGCCGCATGGGCGTAGGCCTGGATCATGGCGGGGATCTCCTCCAGCGTCAGCGCGCGCGGCGCGGACACGTCGACCATGCCGCCCTTGGCGAAGGTCTTGCTGTTGGCCTGCCTGTCGGTCGAGGAGACGGGCCGGCCGCCATTGGGCTGGAACTCCGTGTGGGAGATGCGGCCCACGTGCCACAGCTGCACGGCGATCTTGCCGCCGGCCTCATGCACGGCGTCGGTCACCTGCTTCCAGGCGGCGATCTGCTCGGGCGAGTGGATCCCGGGCGTGTCCAGGTAGCCCTGGCCGTCCGGCGTGATCTGCGTGCCTTCGCTGATCAGCAGGCCGGCGCTGGCGCGCTGGCGGTAGTACTCGACGGCCAGCGGGCCGGGCACCAGGCCGACGGAGCGGTCACGGGTCAGCGGGGCCATCACGATGCGATTCGCCATCGAGACGGCGCCGAGTTGCAGGGGGTCGAACAAGCTGGGCATGGCGGTTGGAGTTCCGGGCGATCACGGGGACCGCGAGTTTCAGGATGCCGCGCAGCTTAGCCAGATGACCGTCCCGCCGCAGCGCGTTGGCGACAGCCCGGACGCCGGCTGGGGCCTTGCCGAGGTGTCATGGGCGCGCCGGGGCGCTTGGCTACACTCGCCCGGTCCGCGCGCCCGCGGCACCACGCCGGTGCGCCTGCCCAGCCACGAACCGCGCAGTCCGTCTGCGGCCCCGCCATGTCCGTTCGTCCGCCTGCCGCATCCGCGCGCGTCCCTGCCGCCGCCGACACGCTCGATTCATCCGACCCCTGCGGTCTCCTCCACCCGTTGTGCTGGACGCCGAGCCGGCGCCTGCTGCTGCGGGGCGCGGCGCTGGTCGGCGCCGCGTCGTGGCTGCCGGCGGCCTTCGCCGCGCCGGGCAAGGTGCTGAAGGTCGGCCGCGACCATCCGGTGAAGACGCTGGCCGCGGCGGCGTCACAGGCGCAGGCCGGCACCACGATCGAGGTGCAGGCCGGGGACTATGCCGGCGACGTGGCCGTCTGGTCCCAGGACGACCTGACCCTGAAGGCGGTCGGCGGCCGGGTCCGCCTGCTGGCCAACGGCGCGCACGCGCAGGGCAAGGGGATCTTCGTGACGACCGGCAAGCGGATGACCATCGAGGGCTTCGACTTCATCGGCGCGCGCGTGCCGGACCGCAACGGCGCCGGCGTGCGGCTGGAGCGCGGCTCGCTGACGCTGCGCGACTGCCGCTTCCAGGACAACGAGAACGGCCTGCTCGCGGCCAACGATCCCGCGATCGAGCTGCGCATCGAGTCCTGCGACTTCGGCGCCATCGCGCCCGGCGAGGGGCGCACGCACAACTGCTATGTCGGCGCGATCGGCAAGCTGTCGGTGATCGGCAGCTGCTTCCATCACGGCGCGACCGGCCATCTGCTGAAGACCCGCGCGGCGGTGAACCACATCTTCTTCAACCGCCTGACCGACGAGACCGGCCGCGCCAGCTTCGAGCTCGAGTTCCCCAACGGCGGCCTGGCGCTGGTGATGGGCAACGTCATCCAGCAGAGCCCGTCGACCGAGAACTACCACCTGATCGCCTACGGCAGCGAGGGGCTCGCGAACCCACGCAACGAGCTGCACCTGATCAACAACACGCTGGTGGACCGACGCCCGGCCGGCGGCGTCTACCTGCGCATGGCGCAGGGCGCGCAGAAGCTGCGGCTGATCAACAACCTGCTGTACGGCAAGCACGAGCTGCCCGCCGGCCCCGACCGCGAGCAGCACCACAACTACTTCGTCGAGCTGGACAGCTTCGTCGACGCGGACCGCTACGACTTCCGGCTGCGCCCGGCATCGCCGCTGCTCGGCCGCGCGGTGGACGCGGGCTCGGTCGACGGCCAGTCGCTGCGACCCACGATGCAGTACCAGCATCCCTGCGCGCTGAAGGAGGTGCCAGCGGGGACGGCGTATTCGCCGGGGGCGTTCCAGGTGTGACGGCTCAGTAGATGGCCTGCTCGCGGGCCAGCGCCATGCGGCGGCCGCGGGTGATGTCGATTCCGTTGTCCCATGCATCCATCGAGGCATCGCGGTCAACGCGTGAATACCGCAACGGCGCGGGGCTCGCGCCGGCGGCCGCGCTACAGTCCTGCCCATGCTCGCTTACCGACACGCTTTCCACGCCGGCAACCACGCCGACGTGATCAAACACCTCGTGCTGTCCGAGGTCCTCCGCTACATGGGGGAGAAGGACAAGGCCTACACCGTGGTGGACACCCATGCCGGCGCCGGCGGTTATGCGCTCGACGGCCGCTACGCGCAGAAGAACGCCGAACACCTCGGCGGCATCGCCGCCCTCTACAACCGCAAGGACCTGCCCGAGCCGCTGCGCCAATACGTCCAGCTGGTGCGCGAGTTCAACCAGGACGGCCCGCTCAAGCAGTACCCCGGCTCCCCCGCCATCGCCTACATGCTGATGCGCGAGGTGGATCGCCTGCGCTGCTACGAGCTGCATCCGACCGATCAGCGCATCCTCGCCAGCTACCTCGACGAGCGGCCCAACACGCAGGTGCTGCTGCAGGACGGCTTCGCGGCGCTCAAGAGCGAGTTGCCGCCGCCGTCGCGCCGCGGCGTGGTGCTGATCGACCCGCCCTACGAGATCAAGGCCGACTACGGCAAGGTGATCGCCACGCTGCGCGAGGCGCTGCAGCGCTTTGCCGACGGCACCATCGCGATCTGGTACCCGCAGCTGCAGACCGTCGAGTCCGCCCAGTTGGTCCAGCGCCTCAAGGCCTCCGCCGAACCGGTCGCCAAGAAGGGCTGGCTGCACGTGCGCCTCACCGTCGCCCAGGCCGACGAGCGCGGCTTCGGCATGATGGGCAGCGGCATGTTCGTCGTGAACCCGCCGTTCGTGCTCCACGACAAGCTGGCCGAATGCCTGCCGACGCTCGTCGACACGCTCGGCCAGTACGACGGCGCCAACTACCTGCTGGAACAGCAGACCGCCTGATCGATCGGCGGGTCCAGGCCCGCCGCCGATCCTGCGACGACGTGCCCCGAGGGGCACGTTTTCACTTCGGCGCGGCGATCAATACCCGACGGTGAAGCGGCGGCGGATGTGCTGCGGGCGCTCCAGCTCGTCAACGATCGCGACGGCCAGGTCGGCGGTCGAGACATGCGCGGGACCATTGGCGTCCATCACCGGCGTGTCCAGGCTGACACGGTAGCTGCCGCGGCGCTCGCCCGGCTCCAGGTGCACGGCGGGCGACAGGAAGGTCCAGTCCAGCGCGCTCTCGTGGCGGATCAGGTTCAGCGCCTCGCGGGCGGCCAGGGCGCCGGCCTTCCATTGCTCGGGGAACTCCGGCGTGTCGACGATCTGCACGCCCGGCGCCGCATACAGGCTGCCGGCGCCGCCGACCATCAGGAATCGCTTCACTCCGGCGCGCTTGACGCCGTCGAAGGTGGCGCGGGTGCCGGCCAGGAATTCATCGTAGAGGTTGGGGACCGACCAGCCCGGGTTATAGGCGCTGACCACCGCGTCGGCGCCCCCGACGGCGGTGGCCACCTGCTCCGCGCTCTTCACGTCGGCCTGACGGACGGTCAGGCCCGGGCGCGCCTGCAGCTTGGACGGGTCGCGCGCCAGCGCGATCACCTCGTGGCCGCGGGCCAGCAATTCCTTCAGCACTTCGCTGCCAACGAATCCGGTAGGGCCGATCAGGGCGACTTTCATGGGCGTTCCTTTCATGGGGTTGGGAAGCGACCGCCGCCAACCTCGATGACGGGGCGTGTCGCGATGGGATGAACTGTAGGAACTTCACAATCGCCGCAGAAGTCCTCAGAATCCGCCTTCATTCTTTAGATCAACTACAGAATCCTCCGATGCTGGACCAATTGCGCCGCATGGCCGTGCTGGCGACGGTCGTCGAACAGGGCAGCCTGGTGGCGGCCGCGCGGCAATTGCAGACGACGACATCCGCCGTCAGCCAGCAACTGCGCGCGCTGGAGCGCGACATGGGCGTGACGCTGCTGCACCGCTCCACCCGCCGCATCGGCCTGACGCCGGCGGGCGAGCGCTTCGTGCAGGGCTGCCAGGCGATGCTGGCCGCGGCACGCGAGGCGCAGGCGCAACTGCACCATCTGCGCGACGCACCCGACGGCGAGCTGCGCATCAGCGCCCCGGTCGGCTCGGCGCGGCAGATCGGGCCGGCGCTGGCGCCGTTGCTGGCGGCGCATCCGGCGCTGAGCCTGCACCTGGAGGTCGACGACGGCTTCACCGACCTGGTCGCGAAACGCATCGACCTGGCGGTGCGCTTCGGCCGGTTGCCCGACAGCAGCTGGGTCGCGCAGCGGATCGGGCACAAGACGATCGGCCTGTACGCGGCGCCGTCCTACCTGGCGCGGCGCGGCGTGCCGGCCTCGATGCCGGACCTGACCCGGCACGACTGGCTGGCGCTGCGCACCGACGCGGGCGGGCCGCGCGGCATGACCCTGCGCGGCCCCGACGGGCGCGAGGAGGTCCTGCGCGTCACCCCGCGCGGGAGCAGCAACAACCAGCTCAGCCTGCAGCAGCTGTGCGAGGCCGGCATGGGCCTGGCGATGCTGAGCCCCGAGGACGTCGACGAGGCGCAGGCGCAGGGCCGCCTGTTGCCGCTGCTGCAGGGCTGGTCCCTGCCGCTGCTGCCGGTGCACGTGATGACGCCGCAGCGCGACGCGCAGCCGGCCAAGGTGCGCCATGCCATCGAGGCGCTGCGGCTCGCCTTCTCGGGCCCCCGCGGCGACGCTCAGGCCTTGCCCGCATAGAGCCGTCGCACGGCACGGCTACATTCGGCGGATGTCCTTGAGTCCTGCCGCGTGGGCCCGCATCGTCCCGTTCGCGCTCTTCATGCTGCTGTTGGCGCTGCGGGGCGCCATTCCCGAGACAAATGCCTGGGGCGTCGATCCGCGCTGGATCTACGGCCTGAACCTGCTTGTCGTCGGCGGCGCGCTGGCCTGGTACTGGCGCGGCTACGGCGAGCTCTCGCGCCAGAACCGGCCGACGCTCCGCGAGGTGGGGCTGAGCGTCATCGCGGGCCTGGTCGTCTTCGGGTTGTGGATCTCGCTGGATGCGCCGTGGATGCGGCTCGGCGAGGCGACGGCGGCCTTCGTCCCGACGACGCCGGACGGCCGCGTGGACTGGCCGCTGATCGCGATCCGATGGATCGGCGCGGCGCTGCTGGTGCCGGTGATGGAAGAGCTCTTCTGGCGCAGCTTCCTGATGCGCTGGATCGCCAGCCCCCAGTTCGAGACCGTCGACCCGCGCCAGGTGGGAGGGCGCGCGGTGATGATCTCGACCTTCGTGTTCATGCTCGCCCACACCCTGTGGCTGGCCGCGATCGTGGCCGGGGCGGCGTATGCGCTGCTCTATCGATGGACGGGGAAGCTGTGGTGCGCCGTGATCGCGCATGCGGTCACGAACGGCGTGCTGGGGATCTGGGTGGTGTATTCCGGGCGGTGGGAGTTCTGGTGACAGAGACCGGGCATCGGGACGCCCGTCAAGGGCGGCGTCGGGCGCCACGCCTGAATGTGTTTCCATGCTCGGCCGACTATCGCGAGACCAACGAAACGTTGCGCATCCTCGCCGTTCGCCACCAGCGTCGCCGACCCATTGACGAGGTGGCAAGGATCGGTGCCGACCCGGGCGCCGAGTGATACTCCGCGCCAAACAGCACCGGGAAGACCTCTTCCGTGACGACAGTCCCGCCATCGCCACCGGATCACGGTGTCGTCCCCACCGCCCTCACCCAGCGAGCCGTCCCATGAGCGAGCCTTCCCACACCAGCCAGTTCGCCCTGCTGGGCCAACGCCGCTTCGCGCCCTTCTTCTGGACGCAGTTTCTCGGTGCCGGCAACGACAACCTGTTCAAGTTCGCCTTCACCGTCCTCGTGACCTACCAGCTCAACGTCAGCTGGCTGCCGGCCGCCCAGGCCGGCCTGGTGATCGGCGCGCTGTTCATCCTGCCGTTCGTGCTGTTCTCGGCGACCAGCGGCCAGTTGGCCGACAAGTACGACAAGGCGCGGCTGATGCGCCTGGTCAAGACGCTGGAGATCGGCATCATGGCGCTGGCCGCCTACGGCTTCCACGTGACGAACGTGCCGGTGCTGCTGGGCTGCGTGTTCCTGATGGGACTGCACTCGACGCTGTTCGGGCCGGTCAAGTACGCCTACCTGCCGCAGCACCTGACCGACCGCGAGATCACCGGCGGCAACGGCATGGTGGAGATGGGCACCTTCGTGGCCATCCTGGTGGGCAACCTGGCCGGCGGCCTGCTGGTGGCCACGCCCATCGTCGGCGCGCAGCACGTGGCGATCGCCTGCGTCGTCGTGGCCGTGCTGGGCCGGCTGACCGCGCAGGCGCTGCCCGCCAGTCCGTCGACCGATCCGGCGCTGGCCATCAACTGGAACCCGGTCACCGAGACCTGGCGCAACCTCAGGCTCGCGCACGAGCAGCTGGCGGTGTTCCGCTCGTTGCTGGGGATCTCGTGGATGTGGTTCTTCGGCGCGGTGTTCCTGGCCAACTTTCCGGCCTTCGCCAAGGAGGTGCTGCACGGCAACGAACAGGTCGCGTCGCTGCTGCTGGTGGTGTTCTCGATCGGCATCGGCATCGGCTCGCTGCTGTGCGAGGTGCTGTCGCGGCGCCATGTCGAAATCGGCCTGGTGCCGCTGGGCGCGATCGGCATGAGCGTGTTCGCGATCGACCTGTACTTCGCCTCGCGCGGGCTGCCGCCGTCGGCCTCGATGGGCGTGGGCAGTTTCCTGGCGCAGCACGCGCACTGGCGGGTGCTGGCCGACCTGGGCCTGCTGGCGCTGTTCGCCGGCCTGTACAGCGTGCCGATGTACGCGCTCATCCAGATGCGCGCGCAGCCCTCGCACCGCGCGCGCATCATCGCGGCCAACAACATCCTGAACGCGCTGTTCATGATCGCCAGCTCCGTCCTGGCCGGCGCGATGCTGGGCGCCGGGCTGACCATCCCCGAGCTGTTCCTGGCCGTCGGCCTGGCCAACGCGGTGGTCGGCCTCTACATCTTCCTGATCGTGCCCGAGTACCTGCTGCGCTTCATCGCCTTCATCGTCTCGCGCCTGATCTACCGCTTCCGCCTGAGCGGCGACGAGCACATCCCCACGCGGGGCGCCGCGGTGCTGGTCTGCAACCATGTGAGCTTCGTCGACGCGGTGCTGCTGATGGCGGCCAGCCCGCGGCCGATCCGCTTCCTGATGGACCACCGCATCTTCCGCATCCCCCTGTTGGGCTGGATGTTCCGGCTGGCCAAGGCGATCCCGATCGCGCCGCAGAAAGAGGACCCGGCCACCTACGAGGCCGCCTTCAAGGCCGCGCAGGCGGTGCTGGACGACGGCGAGCTGGTGTGCATCTTCCCCGAGGGCGGGATCACCCGCGACGGCACGCTGCAGCCGTTCAAGGGCGGCGTCATGAAGCTGCTGGAAGATCGTCCGGACCTGCCGGTGGTGCCGCTGGCGCTGCAGAACCTGTGGGGCTCGTTCTTCTCCCGCGTGGAGCAGGGACAGGCGATGGTGCGGCCGTTCCGGCGCGGGCTGTTCTCACGCGTCGGCCTGGTCGCCGGCACGCCGATCGCGGCGCGCGACGTGTCGCCGGAACTGCTGCGCGAGCGCGTCGCGGCACTGCTCGGCATGGCCGCGCCCGTGACGCCCGGCGCCCCGCTCAAGGCTTGAGGCCCGAAGCCTGAACCCGGGCCCGCGCCTCCTCAGGCCTGCGGTCGGCGCGATCCGCGCCGCAGCATGCGGCGGATGCGCAGCTTGATGGCACGCGCCATGCGCCAGGCGGCGCTGGCGCGAACCCAGGCGAGCAGCCCGTCCTTCCACACGGTCCAGCGCGTGTACAGGCGCGCGAACCAGGGCAGGCTCATCAGCGCCGGCTGCGTCAGCGCGAACAACCGCGCGACGATCGCGGTGCCCAGCACCTTCGCCAGCACGATCACCGCGACCCCCAGTCCGGGCCGACCGCTGCCGATGACCCACAGCGCCAGCAGCTTGACCGGCAGCAGCAGCAAGCCCGGCAGCAGGAACACCACCAGCGCCACGTAGGGCGGCAGGCGCCGCACCGCCGCCTCCAACTGCCTGAACACCGGCAACCGGCCGATAGCCGCCATCGCGCGCTGCAGCGGCTCCCAGCCCCATTCCTCGAAGAGGATCACCAGCGCCAGGATCAGGCGCACGGCCCAGCGCAGCGGGGCGAACAACAGCTTGAGCATGGCCGGGATCATGCCAGGGCCGCCGCGGGGGGACGCATGACAGAATCGCCGGCCCAGGCCGGGATTCCCGCCACTTGCGATTCACCCGGGACCCATTTTTTCGACCCGTTGCAGGCGCGTCTCCGACGCGCTTCCGACGCGTTCCCATCCCGCCGTCGACCCGCTTCCGACCGTTTCAGACCGGCTCCGCCCTCCCCATGCAAGCTCCGATTTCCTCCCTGCGCGCCGCGGCGGTCGGGCACCTGTCCGCCGGCCGCGCGCCGCAGGCGCTGGCCGCCTATCAAGCCCTGCTGGCCAGCGCGCCGGGCGAGCCGGACGACTGGTACAACCTGGCCTTCCTGCAGCGGCAGGCGCGTGAGTTCGCGGCGGCGCTGGCGTCCTACGGTCGCGCGCTCGAACTGGGCGTCGGCTCGCCGGAGGAGGTCCACCTCAATCGCGCCGTCATCCTGGCCGAGGACCTGCGCCGCGCGGACGACGCCATGGCCGAACTGCGCCGGAGCCTGCACCTGGCGCCGGGCTACGTGCCGGCGCTGGTCAACCTGGGCAACCTGCACGAGCAGCGCGGCGAGCGCGACGAGGCGCGGGCCTGCTACGAACGGGTGCTCGCGGTCGAGCCCGGTCAGGCGTTGGCGCTGTCCCGGCTGGTCAACCTGCGCAGCTTCCGCGACGCCGACGATCCGTTGATCCAACGCTTGCGCCAGGCCCTGTCGCAACCGACGCTGCATCCGGTCGATCGCGCCGATCTGGCGCACGCGCTGGGCAAGGCGCTGGACGACGCCAAGGCCTATGACGACGCCTTCGCCGCCTACGTCCACGCCAACCAGGCCAGCCGCGTCAGCTACGGCCGCCAGCCGCTGCGCTACGACCGCGACGGCCATGAACGCCTGGTCGACGCCCTGATCCGCCAATCGCTGCAACCAGCGCCGGTGCCGGCCGGCGCCGACCCGGCGCCCGCGGTCTTCATCTGCGGCATGTTCCGCTCCGGCTCGACGCTGATCGAGCAGATCCTGGGCAGCCACCCCGGCGTCACCGCCGGCGGCGAGATCGACCTGCTGCCCGCGCTGGCCGGACAGCACCTGCTGCCGCTGCTGCGCCAGGCCGACCGGCCGCTGCCCGCGCCGCTCGCGCAGGAGCTGCGCCGCACCTATCGGGACGGCGTCGCGGTGCGCTTCCCCGGCGCGGGCCTGCTCACCGACAAGCGGCCGGACAACTTCCTGTTCATCGGCCTGATCAAGCAACTGTTCCCCGACGCGAAGATCCTGCACACGCGTCGTTCGGTGCTGGACAACTGCCTGTCGGTGTTCTTCCTGCACCTGGGGCCGACGATGCCCTATGCGCTGGATCTGGAGGACATCGCCCACTGGTACCGCCAGTACCGGCGGCTGATGGATCACTGGAAGGCGCTGTTCGGCGACGACATCCACGATGTCGACTACGACGCGCTGGTCGCGGATCCGCGCCCGCAGATCGAGGCCGCCCTGGCCCATTGCGGGCTGCCCTGGGACGAGGCCTGCCTGAACTTTCACGCCAGCAAATCGCTGGTCGCGACGCCCAGCAACTGGCAGGTGCGGCAGCCGCTGTATCAGCGGTCGTCGGGGCGCTGGCGGCACTACGAACGGCACCTCGGCGCGCTGCGCGCGGCGCTCGGCGCGTTCGCCGACGACAGCGCGAACACGTCAGGCTGAAGGCCCGGGCAAGGTCTGCCTCACTCGCCGCGGCTGATGCGGCCGACGCGGCTCCGATCCGGGAGGCGCGGCAAGGCGGACCGCGGCCATGTCCGGCGCTAGGCCTGGCCTTCGCCCACGGGCATGGCGAAGAGGCCCGCGGCGCGCAGCACTTCGAACGCCGCATCCGCCGCCTCGTCGGGCGTCAGGCGGTCCATCCGCACATGCAGCTCGGGGGCCTCGGGCGCTTCATACGGCGAGTCGATGCCGGTGAAGTCCTTGAGCAGGCCGGCGCGCGCGCGGCGGTACATGCCCTTGGGATCGCGCTGCTCGGCGACGGCCAGCGGCACGTCGACGTGGATCTCGAAGAACTCGCCCGGCGCGAGGCGTTCCCGCGCCGCCTGGCGATCGTGGCGGAACGGCGAGATCAACGCCACGATCACGATCAGCCCCGCGTCCGCCATCAGCGCCGCGACCTCGCCCACGCGTCGCATGTTCTCGACCCGGGCTTCGGCGCTGAAGCCCAGATCGCGATTGAGCCCGCCGCGCAGGCGATCGCCGTCCAGCAGGTAGGTGTGCAGCCCGCGCGCATGCAGGCGCTGCTCCAGCCGGTCCGCGAGCGTGGACTTGCCGGCGCCGGACAGGCCCGTCAACCACACCACCGCGCTGCGGTGCCCCTTGAGCGCGCCGCGCGCGTCGCGGTCGACCTGCGTCCGCGGCGCGACCACGTGGGGAGCGGCGGGCGTGGGCGTCATCTCAGATCCCGCGCGCCCGGTCCGCCGCGAAACGGGCGCGGAAGCCCTCGAAGTCCCCGGCGTCCAGCGACTCCCGGACTTCCTTCATCAGGTTGAGGTAGTAATGCAGGTTGTGCACGCTGGTCAGCATCGGGCCCAGCATCTCGCCGCAGCGGTCCAGGTGATGCAGGTAGGCGCGGCTGAAGTTCTGGCAGCAGTAGCAGGTGCAGGTCTCGTCGACCGGCCGCTCGTCGGCCTTGTAGCGCGCGTTGCGCAGGCGCAGGTCGCCGAAACGGGTGAACAGGTGGCCGTTGCGCGCGTTACGGGTCGGCATGACGCAGTCGAACATGTCGATGCCCTGCCGCACGCCCTCGACCAGGTCCTCCGGCGTGCCGACGCCCATCAGGTAGCGCGGCTTGTCGGCCGGCAGCTGATGGCCGATGTGGTCCAGCACGCGCAGCATGTCCGCCTTGGGCTCGCCCACCGACAGGCCGCCGATCGCATAGCCGGGCAGGTCCAGCGCCTTCAGCCCGGCGAGCGATTCGTCGCGCAGGTGCTCGAACATGCCGCCCTGGACGATGCCGAACAGCGCGTTCGGATTCTCCAGCCGGCCGAATTCATCCTGGCAGCGCCTGGCCCAGCGCAGGCTCATCTCCATCGACAGGCGGGCTTCCTTCTCGGTGGTGAGCTGGCCCTTGGACTCGTACGGCGTGCACTCGTCGAATTGCATGACGATGTCGCTGTTCAGCACGGTCTGGATCTGCATCGAGATCTCGGGCGTCAGGAACAGCTTGTCGCCGTTGACCGGGGACGCGAACTTGACGCCTTCCTCGCTGATCTTGCGCATCTCGCCGAGCGACCAGACCTGGAAGCCGCCCGAGTCCGTCAGGATGGGCTTGTTCCAGCTCTCGAACCGGTGCAGCCCACCGAACTGCTTCATGATGTCCAGGCCCGGCCGCATCCACAGGTGGAAGGTGTTGCCCAGGATGATCTGCGCGCCCATCTCCTCCAGCGAGCGCGGCATCACCCCCTTGACGGTGCCGTAGGTGCCCACCGGCATGAAGATGGGGGTCTGCACGACGCCGTGATTGAGCGTCATGGTGCCGCGCCGCGCGCGGCCTTCGGTCTTGAGCAGTTCGAACTTCAGCATGATGGGGCGGGATTGTCGCAGGCCGCCATAATCGCCGCCCATGAAAGCGCTGCTGGTCGACGATCACGCCCTGTTCAGCGAGGGCCTGGCCCTGCTGATGGCCCAGGCCTTCGACGGCGTCACCTGCCTGCAGGCGGGCACGCTGGCGCAGGCGCTGCAGGTCGGCGCGGCGCATCCGGACCTGGGCCTGATCCTGTTCGATCTGGGGCTGCCCGACAGCCAGGGGCTGTCCGGCGTGCGGCGCCTGCGCGAGGCCCTGCCCGGGCCGGCGCTGGTGGTGCTGTCCGCCGACGACGCGGCGCGGACGGTCCTCGACTCGCTGGATGCCGGCGCCGCCGGCTTCATCCCCAAGAGCGCCCAGCCGGGCCTGATGCGCGAGGCGCTGGGCCGCGTGCTGGACGGCCAGATCTACCTGCCGCAAGCCCTGCTGGGCAAGCCCGAGCCGGGCGCCGCCGACCTGTCCGAGCGCCAGCTGGAAGTGCTGCGGTTGCTGATCGCGGGCCACTCCAACAAGCACATCTGCCGCGAGCTGGACCTGTCCGAATCCACGGTCAAGACCCACCTCACGGCGCTGTTCCGCAAGCTGGACGTGCACACCCGCACGCAGGCCGTCATCAAGGCGGCCAGCCTGGGCCTGCGGATGACCCGCTGACCGGCGCGCGGCCCCGGCGCCCCGCGGCGCGGGACCGCGGAGCCGCCCGGAAGGTCCGCCCGTTCAGGGCTGGGTGATGCTGATGCCGAAGCTGTCGGACCCGTCCGCGCTGCCGTTCACCGTGAAGCCCATGCCGGGCAGCGGCATCACCAGGTTGGCGCCGAAGCGCTTCACGCCGGTGGGCGTCTGGCTGCTGCCGGCGGCGCGGTAACGCAGGCCGTTGCGCGGCTGGTTGATGGTGAAGCCGTCGACGCGCGCGTCGACGGCCCGCTCGCGGGTGTAGCTCTGCGCGGTGGTGTCCACCGTCTTCACCGTCATCTGCGTGTCCACCGGCGCGGTCAGGCCGGCGAAGGTCATGCTGGCGTCCCAGAACTTGTCGACCTGGCCGACGGTCGGCAGCGCGAGCGCCTGCTGGCGCGACGCCACCGCGATCAGGCCGGTGCCCGCGGCATCGACCTCGATACCGAACCACACCACCTGGCCGTTGGCGCCGACGAACGGGAACAGGCGCGCGCCCTCGCCGTTGGCATAGCCGCCATTGGCGTCCGCGACCCAGTTGTCGGCGGCGGGCCGGGGAATCCACGGCACGCAGGCCGCGAGGCCCAGGCAGTCGGCGCCGGCCGTGACCTCGCCCTTGGCGTTGATCGTGTGCACGCTGGTACCGACGCCGCTGGTGGCGATGTCCTGCGATTCGTGGCCGTAGAACATGACGTTCCAGTTGCCCTCGACGGCGGCCAGCGGCACGTCCTGCTCGGGCACCAGCACGATCGCGCGCAGCACCTGCCGGGCATCGGGCGCGGCCAGCACGGCCAGGCCGGACTTGGCGACATACAGGCGCGAGGCCCCCGCATCCATCGAGAACTGGCAGGCGCCTTCGTCCTTGAGCGCCTTGGCCGGCGTGCCGGCGGCGGTGTAGGTCAGCGCCTTGACGTCCAGCGTCACGCGCGTGGCGGCCAGTGCCAGGGTGGCGGCGCGCGGATTCAGCGCGCGGTAGTTGCCGCTGCGCAGGCCCGCGCAGGTGGCGGCGGCGGGCTTGAGCAGCGTCTGCGCGCCGGCCGGCGCCTTGTCGTTGGCCACCACGGCGGCGGCCAGGTCGGGCAACGTGGTGCCGGCCGACTTCAGCGCGGCGCCGAGCGCGTCGAGCTGCTTGTCCAGCGCATTCCCTTCCTTGCCGCCCGAGGCGGCCACCAGCGGTGCCTTGATCGGATCGACGCCCGTCAGGTCGATGACGCCCTTGAGGGCGGCGGTGATGGCGGAGCGGGCGTCGCCCAGGCCGGCCGCGGTGAGCTTGGCCTGCGCGGCCGCGTCGAAGGTGGTGAACAGCGCGGCGGCATCGCCACCGGCCAGGCGCGCCACGATCAGCTCGCTGAGCGGCGTGATGTTGGCCACCGCGTTGGTGCCTGTGCCGGCCTCGGCGACCGAGCGCAGCGTGGTCGTGCCGCCTGTGACGCTGAGCACGCAGGGCAGGCTGGCGCCGGTGATGGCGACGTTGAAAGTGCCGTCCGCCGCGGTGGTGCCGGTGCCGCTGGCGCCGACGCACTTGATCGACACGGCGGCCAAGCCCAGCGCGGCGCCGGTGGCGGCGCTGCCTGTCAGGGTGAGGCTGGCGGCCACCGGAGGAGCGACCGGCGCGGGACTGTCGCCGCCGCCGCCGCCGCAGGCGGTCAGGATGAACAGCGCGGCGGCTGCGGGCAGCGCGGCCAGGCGCAGGGCGGTGGAATGGATCGACGTGGGCATGGGCTTTCCCTGGGGTTCTGAGACAGGGGCCGATCCTAGGAAGCCGGGGTACCGTCGACCTATCGGCCAAACGGTTGAAGCGCGTGCGGTAGTTGGCGGCGTTCAGGCCGGCGCGCGCGTCTCGTGGGGCGTGGACAACGGGCCGGATCGCCGCGACGGCGGTGGTGTCGAGAGCAGGCGCAGCAGCGTGTCCGCGTCGAACGGCTTGTGCAGCACCGGCACGCCGCGCGCCGCGTAGTCGGCGAACAGCCCGGCCAGGCGCGGACCGACATCGCCGGTCATCACCACGGCGGTCGAGTCGAAACGCGCGCCGAAGAGCGCCAGCGCCTGAACGCTGTCGCCGTCGGGCAGGCGGTGATCGCTCAGCAGCACCGGCGCCGCTGGCGGCGCGGACGGATCGGCATCGACGTCGATATCGGCGAGCGCTGCTCGCAGATCCGTCAGGCTGGCCATCGGGACGACCTCCGCGCCCCAGGCGACGAGCCGCTCGACCAGCGCGTCGCGCAGGGCGCCGTCGTCCTCCAGCAACCAGACCGCGCGCCCCTGCAACGGCGCCGCGGCCGGTTCGACCGCCGCCGCCGGGCGGGCATCCGCCGGCGCGGACGGCAGCTCGATCCAGAAGCAGCTGCCCCGCCCCGGCCGCGACGCCAGCCCCAGCGCGTGGCCCATCAACGCGGCGCTGCGCCGCACGATGGCCAGGCCGAGCCCGAGGCCCTGATTGCGGTCCCGCTGCGGGTTGTCCAGCTGCACGAACTCCTCGAAGACCTGGCGCTGATCGGCGGGTGCGATGCCGCGTCCGCTGTCCCAGACCTGCAGCAGCCACCGCGAGCCGCGCCGGCGCACGCCCACCAGCACCCCGCCGCGCGACGTGTAGCGCAGCGCGTTGCCCACCAGGTTGCGCAGCATCTGGTCCAGCAGCACCGGATCGGAAGCCACGACCGCGTCGGTCGGGCGCAAGCGCAACCGCAGTCCACGGGCCTGGGCGTGGGGCTGCTCGTGCAACGCGATGGCGTCGAACAGCGGCTGCAGCGCCACCGGCCGCGGTGTCGGCGCGGCATTGCCCGCGTCCAGGCGCGAGAGGTCCATCAGCCCGCGCAGCAGATCCTCCAGCGCCAGCACGGCCTGGCTGAGCTTGTCCATCAAGGCCAGCGCCGGGCCGCCCATCGCGGCGACGCGCTCGCGCACCAGCCCGGCCAGCAGGCCGATCGCCGCCACCGGCTGACGCAGGTCGTGGCTGGCCGCGGCCAGGAATCGCGACTTGGCGGCGTTGGCGTCGGCCAGCTCGATGGTGCGCTCGGCCACGCGGCGCTCCAGCATCAGGCTCAGTTCCTCGGCCCGCTCCAGGCCGCGGACCAGCCGGTTCAGCAGCATGCCGGCGTAACCCGCCAGCGCGAACGGCGCGGTGTAGGCCATCCAGAAGAAGTCGGTGACCGGGAGCCAACTGCGCAGGAAGGCGTAGTCGTGCGCGCCGGACAGCACCAGCGCGCCCACGCCCAGGCACAGCATCGCGAGTGCCAGACCCCGCTGCCCCCGCAGCAGCCGTGCCATCAGCAACAGCGCGCCCACGCCCATCACGATCAGCAGCGGATAGACCACCTGCCGCACCGGCGCGAACAGGCCGACCGCCGCCGCGACGGCGCCCAGCAGCGGCAGACCCGGCAGCGCCAGGGCGTACACCCGTCGCAGGCGCGGACGCGGGCGGCCCGCCAGCTCGATGGAGAACAGGCCGAGCAAGGCGACGGTGCCGCACTGCGCGGAGTAGTAAAGCCAATCGCTGAGCCCCGACGAGAACGGCGACGCGGCGATGAAGTAATCGAAGTTGCGCATCGACGCGATCAGCCAGAGCGCGCCGAACAGCCCGGTCGCGCGCTCCTGCGGACGCCGCCACCACAGCAGCAGCATGCAGGCCGCCAACGCCGCGCCGGCGATGTTGAGGTGCTGCGGCCAGCGGGTGTCCCAACCCCGGTCCGACTCGTAGCGCGGCCGCAGGTCGGTGTCCGGACCGATCTCCACGGGCGACAGGCCGGCGCGGGTGCTGAAGGTCAGCTCCAGGCGCAGTTCGTTGTCGCCCCGACGAAACAGGGTGGGCGCCAGCGGGAGGTAGGCCGGCAGCAACCGAAGCCGCGCGCTGCCGTGGCCGCCCTGCTCATGGACCAGGCGACCGTTCAGGTAGATGCGATGCACGCTGGCCAGTCGGTCGATGCGCAAGCCCCAAAGCGTGTCGCCCGGCGGCTGGTCGAGGTGGAAGCGCAGCCGGTAGCGCGCGCCCCTCAGCGCGCCGCTGGCCGGCCCGGCCCAGGTGTCGGGCAGCGCCACGGTCTGCGCGACGGCCTCGCCGTCCTTCAGGCGCTCGGCCTGGCGAATCTCGATCGCGAGCGCGGGACGCGCCCAGAGCAGCGCGAGGAACAGGACCACCGCGACCAGCCATCCGACGGCGTCGCCGGCGGCGCGTCCGGCTCGACCGACGTCACCGCGCGCCCGATCCGGGCTGTCCATGCGCATGCCTCTCTCCCGATGCGCGGCGAGTCTAGCCGGACAATGCGCGCCCATGCCCCAGAGTCTTTCCGCTCCCGTCCACAGCGAGCTGGTGATCAAGAAGAGCCGCTTCCTCGGTTGCGTCGAGGCCGTACCGGATCGCGCGGCGGCGCTGGCGCGGGTCGAGCAGCTGCGCGCGCTGCACCCCGGCGCGGCCCATGTCTGTTGGGCGCTGATGGCGGGCGGCCAATCCGCCGCCAACGACGACGGCGAGCCCGGCGGCACCGCCGGCCGGCCGATGCTGGAGGTGCTGCGCCACCAGGATCTGGAGGGCGTGCTGGCCACCGTGGTGCGCTACTTCGGCGGGGTGAAGCTGGGCGCGGGCGGGCTGGTGCGGGCCTACACCGACGCGATCGCGCAGGCGCTGCTGACGGCGGAGAAGGTGCCGGTGGTGCGCTTGCGGACACTGCGCTGCACGCTGCCCTACGCGCAGGAGGGCCTGCTGCGCCGCGAGGCGCAGCGGGTCGGCGCCGAGCTGGTCGACGTGACGCACGGCGCGCTGGTGGAAGCGACGCTGCGGCTGCCGGAGACGGCGGCGGACGGCTTCGTCGCGGGGTTGAACGAGGCCGGGCAGGGGCGGATCGGGTGGTTGCGCGACAGGCCCTGAACCGCCTCGCGTCAGGCGTGGATCACAGACCGGTCATCAGCCGGATGCGTTCCAGCACGACGGGTTTCCTTCCCGCATCGCCGCCGAGCAGCCAGAGCAGTTGATCGTCGAAGGTCGGATCAGCGATCAGCGCCTCGAATTCATCGGCGATGAAGTCACGTGCTTCGCTCGGCGCCGCCAGCACCTCGGACACGATCTCGGGCCGCCCGTCGATCACGTTGATCACGTCCTCCAGATCATGGTGCAGATAGTCACCGCCACCTCTTGATCGGAACGCCTCGAGCTTGGTGGCCAGGAACATCGGTGCGGCGATGACACGGATCGTTCCGCCGCCGGGCAGCTGACGCGCCATCGCGGTCCTTGCGGCCAGGGCGTACCAACTGTTGGTGAAGTTCAGGATCCCCTCTTCGGTGGGCATGATGTCCACGATCGTGCCGCCCAGGTGCCACCGACAGATCACCTCCGCATCCGCCGACTCGCGGAACCCGCGCTGCTTGAGCCGCTCGCAGAACTCGTAGTACGACGCCCTAGGCGTCACTTCGGTCACCAGATCGACGTCCAATGTCGCGCGCACCACCGGCCGCGCGGCATCGGTGATGAGCATCCCCGTCGCGCAACCTCCGACGAGGATCACCTCGTCGACCAGAGCGCCCAGGGCATGGGCGACCAACTCGACGCCCGGGAGGTTCGGATCATCGTGCCTCATGCGAAGTAGCGGGGCAGGTGCTGATGAGCCAGCTCGCGTTCCCGCGACGCCCCCGCGCGGATGGCATCGATCAGGGCCATCACTTCGTAAAGACGCCGATCGCGCCTGGCGGCCTCTGGCACGGTCGGGTACAGCGGACACAGCGCGATGCCCCGCGTCGTGCCGTCCTTGTCGGGCCAGACCACGCGCAGATCGTCCGCGGCGGCGAACGCCGCGGCCAACGGCGGCGCCGATCCTGCCGTCGGGCAGCCCGTCGTCACCGGGCCGAAGACTGGCGGGAACGCGTACTTGAGCCCATGGACGATGAACTCCATCAGCGCCACGCGATTCGCGCGCAGCTCCCCGAACTCCCGCACCAAAAGGCCCGAGGCCTGGCCGCGTTGCACCGACGCATGGGCCTCGGAGGCGGACAGGTTCAAGCTGGCGGCCAACGTCGCGAAGGTCAGGCTATCGCCCGCCGTGGCCATCGCCACCCGACCCGCCATCAGGAGGTCTTGCGGCTTCAGGGCCGTCTGCTTCAACTGAACCGGTGCATGCCTCACGACGTTCGGGATTCGGAAATAGAGAATGACCGATCGTCGCATCACGGACCTAGAGAGGCAAGCCCGACGAATACGGGGATTCGATGCCTCGTGGAGGCCATGCGTTCCCCATTCCCGAATGACGAATGTGCGATGGATGCCTTAATTATTCTAAATTTAGAATAAATTGCAGTTGAAATGCAAAATCCGTTGGTTTAATCTCGATACGTCAAGTTTAAGCAGGACGGCGGTGCCATGCAGGTGATTCGCAGGAGAAGTCCCCGAGGCCCGACCATGCCGTTGGACGAAGCCATCGAACGGGTCGGCACCGCCCTCGAGCGCCAACAGCTGGAGGCTGCCTCGACGGAAGTCGTCGCGCAGCATCTGGGCTACAAGTCCGCCAACAGCGGCACCGCGCTGTCCGCCATCGCCAGCCTGAGGTACTTCGGGCTGCTGGACCGTCCCGAGGACGGCATGCTCGCCGTCACCCCGGCTTTCAAAGAGTTCCGCTTCAACCCAGACGAGCACCAACGACGAGAACTGCTGATCCGGTTCCTGCGAACGCCTCCCCTCTTCGCGGAACTGCTCGATCTCTACGTCGGCGGCCTGCCGTCGGATGCGAATCTGCGATATGAGCTGATCCAACGCGGCTTCCTGCCATCGGCAGCCGAGGCCTGCGCGACTGTCTTTCGCAGGTCCGTGGAATGGGTGGACTATTTCCGCCCCCAGCGGGAGAACGGATCGCCGGCTCCGGCGTCGTCGCCAATGGTCACCCCGCTCCCGGGCAATGGCGCGGCAAGCGCCCCGCCCCTGGAAGCCCCGGCCGCCATCGCCTCCACGTCGGACGCCGACGCCATCCCCGTGCGGCTGTCGGGGGGGCGTCGCGCCTGGATCGTGGTGCCGCCCCGACTCTTCGAGGCGGACAAGCTGCGTCTCAAGGCCCAGATCGATCTGCTGTTGACGGTCGAGCAGGAGACGGGCGAGGCCTGATCCGCAGGCGCCGCGGCGCCGTGCGCGACACCCGGACGCGGGGAGCACGGAGGATGGCCCCGTCATGAATGGCGAAGCCTCGCGGGCGCGCCCGGCCTAGAATCGCGGGCTGCTTTCCCCCACCCATCCTTACTGCGCGAGACGTTCCGTGGCCGCAACCATCCTCCAAAAGATTCCCGCCGGCGAGCGCGTCGGCATCGCCTTCTCCGGCGGCCTGGACACCAGCGCCGCGGTCCACTGGATGCGCGCCAAGGGCGCCGTCCCCTGCGCCTACACCGCCAACCTCGGCCAGCCCGACGAGAGCGACTACGAGGACATCCCCCGCAAGGCCAAGGCCTACGGCGCCGAGATCGCCCGCCTGATCGACTGCCGCGCTCTGCTGGTGGCCGAGGGCATCGCCGCCATCCAGTGCGGCGCGTTCCACATCAAGAGCGGCGGCGCCACCTACTTCAACACCACCCCGCTGGGCCGCGCCGTGACCGGCACCGCCCTCGTGGTGGCGATGCGCGACGACGGCGTCAACATCTGGGGCGACGGCTCGACCTACAAGGGCAACGACATCGAGCGGTTCTACCGCTACGGCCTGCTGGCCAACCCGGCGCTGAAGATCTACAAGCCCTGGCTGGACCAGACCTTCATCGACGAGCTCGGCGGCCGCAAGGAGATGAGCGAGTACCTCATCGCCAACGGCTTCGACTACAAGATGAGCGTGGAGAAGGCCTACTCGACCGACTCCAACATGCTGGGCGCCACCCACGAGGCCAAGGACCTGGAGTTCCTGAACAAGGGCATGAACATCGTCAACCCGATCATGGGCGTGGCCTTCTGGAAGGACGACGTCGCGATCAAGGCCGAGACGGTGTCCGTGCGCTTCGAGGAAGGCGTGCCCGTCGCCATCAACGGCCAGACCTACGCCGACCCGGTCGCCCTGTTCATGGAGGCCAACCGCATCGGCGGCCGCCACGGCCTGGGCATGTGCGACCAGATCGAGAACCGCATCATCGAGGCCAAGTCCCGCGGCATCTACGAGGCCCCCGGCATGGCGCTGCTGCACCTTGCCTACGAGCGCCTGGTCACCGGCATCCACAACGAGGACACGATCGAGCAATACCGCATGAACGGCATGAAGCTCGGCCGCCTGCTGTACCAGGGCCGCTGGTTCGACCCGCAATGCCTGATGCTGCGCGAGACCGCCCAGCGCTGGGTCGCCCGCGCCATCACCGGCGAGGTGACCGTCGAGCTGCGCCGCGGCAACGACTACACGATCCTGGACACCGTCAGCCCCAACCTGACCTACGCGCCGGAACGGCTGTCGATGGAGAAGGTCGAGGACGCCGCCTTCACGCCGGCCGACCGCATCGGCCAGCTCACCATGCGCAACCTGGACATCGCCGACACGCGCGAGAAGCTGGGCGTCTACAGCCGCGCCGGCCTGCTGGGCGCGCAGTCCGAAGGCAGCATTCCGCTGCTGACCGGCGGCGGCGAATAAACCGCCCGCCGCCGACCGCCCTCCCGCGCCCGACCGGCGCGGGCCGCCCGAAAAGACAAAAGCCGCTGATCACTCAGCGGCTTTTTTGTTGGCCGGCGCCTCGGGTCCTCGGGTCCTCGCGGGCCGGGCCCGCGCTCAGCGGCGGCGACGGCGGGCGATGAAGCCCAGGGCGCCCAGGCCGGCCAGCATCAGCGCGTAGGTCTCCGGCTCCGGCACGGCGGAGGTCAGCGCGGTGACGTTGGAGCTGAGGAACTCGGTGCGCAGGCCGGTGAAGTTGTAGCCGGCGGTCGCGGTGTTGTTGACGATGAACTCCAGGGTGTTCACGCCGGCCACGAAGCCGCTGCTGGCCGCGAAGGTGGTCCAGTCGAGGTAGCCCTTCTCCGCGCCCATCGTCGAGATGACGTTGCCGTTCAGCAGCACCGTGCCGTTGTTGTCCGCCGACCAGCGGCCGGTGAACGAGGCGGTGCTGGCGTTGAAACCGGTCAGGTCGAAGGTCAGCGTCCACTTGAACACGCCGGCCGTCGAGCCGGTGTCGAAGACGTCGCTCTGCGTCGCGGTCGGGACCAGCCAGGACGAGGTGGCGGAGTTCGCGATCCAGTTCGGGAACGGCGCATCGTTGCCGTTGGTGACGTAGCCGTGGCCAGACAGGCCGGTCGAATCGCCCGCGATCGCCGCGAACGAGTAATGCCCGTCGGCGCTGCCGGCGCCCAGGCCGCTGCCGGTGTTGACCAGGCCGCCGATGGTGGCGGCCGAGGCCAGGCCGCTGACCAGCGCGGCGGCGACAGCGATCGAGGTACGGGCAAGCAGCGTCATGTCGATTCCCGATGGAAAGGTGAATGCGGGGTGAGAGGCACGTCCCGTCGGTATTTTTTTCCGATCGTGGCCGTCGCGCGGAGCGCGCCGACACGGATAGCAGGATTCGGGCCTTGTGCGGTCCATTGTCCCTAAACCAGGCGGCCGGCAGTCCCCCATGGGCGCGGGGGTCTGTGGCGTGCGTGCCGATTCAGCGCCGGCGCTCCAGCAGCATCGCGTCGCCGTAGCTGAAGAAGCGGTACCGCTGCGCGATCGCGTGGCGATAGAGCGCCATGACCGGCTCGTAGCCGGCGAAAGCCGACACCAGCATCATCAGCGTGCTCTTGGGCAGGTGGAAATTGGTCACCAGCCGGTCGACGACCTGGAAGTCGAACCCCGGGGTGATGAAGATGTCGGTCTCCCGCGCGCCGGCCTTCAGGGTGCCGCCCAGCGCGGCCGATTCCAGCGCACGCAGCGTCGTCGTGCCGACGGCGGTGACCTTGCCGCCCGCCGCGCGGCAGCGGGCGATCGCGTCGACGGTCTCCGGCGCGACCTGGAACCACTCGCTGTGCATCTTGTGGTCGGCCAGCGACTCCACCCGCACCGGCTGAAAGGTGCCCGCGCCGACGTGCAAGGTCACATGCGCGGTGCCGACGCCGCGCTCCGCCAGGCGCGCCAGCAGGGCCTCGTCGAAATGCAGCGCGGCCGTGGGCGCGGCGACGGCGCCCGGCTCGCGGGCGAAGACGGTCTGGTAGCGGCGCACGTCGTCGGCCGAGTCGCCGTGCTCGATGTACGGCGGCAACGGCACATGGCCGTGCCGCTCCAGCAGCTCGAACGGGTCGCCCGACAGGCGCAGGTGGAACAGGCCGTCGTCCGGTCCGCAGCGGCCGAGCACCTCGGCGTCGAAAGCCTCGGCGAAACGCACCACCGCGCCGGCCTTGGGGCTCTTGCTGGCGCGCATGTGGGCCCAGACCTCGCGCGTGCCGGGCAGCACGCGCTCGACCAGCGCCTCCACCGCGCCGCCGCTGGACTTGGCGCCGTACAGCCGCGCCTTGATGACCTTCGTATTGTTGAAGACCAGCAGGTCGCCGGGGTTCAGCAGGTCCGGCAGCTCGCGGAAGATGCGGTCCACCGGCGGTTCGGCGCGGCCATCGAGCAGCCTCGAGGCGCTGCGCTCGGCGGCGGGATGCTGGGCGATCAGCTCGGGAGGCAGGGCGAAGTCGAAATCGCTCACCGTATACGGACGGGACATGCGCATGACGGGCCGGACGGACCCGTGACTGTCGAGAAATGGAAGCCGGGGATTGTCCCACGCAGCCCGGCGACGGGCGCCGCGCGCGGGGCCGCTACTGCCAGCGCGCGCCTTGCTGCAGCAGCGCCGCGAGGCGGCCGTTGCTGTGCAGGTCGCCCACGCCGCGCGCGAAGGCGGCGGCGAAGCGCTCACCCTCGGGGCGGGTCCGCGAGAACACCGTGTACAGCGGCAGCTCGGAGATCGCGGGCTCGACCCAGACCAACTTGCCGGCGCCCTCGCGCAACTGCGTCTCCAACAGATGGGCGCCGACGCCCTTGTCGATCAGCGCCAGGTCGACGCGACCGGCCAGCAGCTTGCGCAGGTTGGCCAGGTCGTCGACGGCGGTCTCGACCGGCAGCTTCGCAGCCTCGAAGCGCTCCGGGTTGGCGTAGCCGTTGACCACGCCGATGCGCTGGCCGCGCAGCGCGCTCATGTCGTCGACGCGGATCCTGTGGTCGGCGCGGCACATGAAACCGACCTGGTTCAGGATGCCCAGCGGCGGTGGGAACAGCATCGTGCGCTCGCGCTCGGCCGAGCGCCAGGTGCCGATGACGCCGTCGTGCTCGCCGCGCTGGAACTCCAGCAGCGCGCGCGCCCAGGGACGGAAGCTCAGCGTCATCGACTGCCCGGCCTGCCGCAGCGCGGCGCGGGTGATCTCGCAGGCGATGCCGCCGCCGGGCAGGGTGCTGCCGGTGTAGGGCGGGAACTCGGTCGCCACCAGCCGCACCGGCGTGTCCGCCGCGCGCGCCACCGTCGGCAGGACGGGCAGCGCGGCGACGAGCCGGCGAAGGCAATCACGACGGGTGGTCATGGGCGCGAGGCGGATGGCGAACTGCAGGTGGCGGCGGTGAGGTTCCTGGACGCGGCCCTTCAAGGCCGCATGGGTCCAGCCTAGCAGGCGGCGCTCCCGCGGACCTCCCCTCGGACCCGCAGGACGTGGCGAAGACGCCGCGTCGCGGCGGCAATCGGTCACGCGCGGCCATGAAAAATGTCCGCTGTCAAGTCTTTTGTGAGGTCATGCAGCGGCGCAAAAGGTCTTATGGGGCAATAGGTTAGCCTAGATTCGGGCTGCGGCGCGCGCTTGCTGCATTTCTGGCTAGGTGCCACATGGGCGCTTTGCGGTGGCAAACGCAGGGGCGCCGCAGCGGGCAAGATCGCATAGCCATCTTATGCCCCGGCCTGTCGCAATCCATCCCCAGAAAGCGAAAGCGCAACCCGAGGGCTGCGCTTTCATCGTGAGTGGGTGGTGGATGCGTCCACATCGTCAACCCGACTTCGGCGGTGCGGCCTTGCCCCTGCTTCCCTTTCTGAATCCCCGATCCCCCGCCATGAACGTCTCCAGCATGTGCGGGATCAACGTCGTTGCATCGACGGCCTCGCCATACGTCTGCGCGTGCAGTGCGGCGTAGGCGTCCAGGTCGGCTTTCAGGCTGGCCGGGCAGGTGAACGTCAGCTTCGTGCTACCGCTGGACGGCAACGGGCCGAGGCGGAGTTTTCGGGCGGTACTCATCGCGCACCTCCAAGCTGATAGAACATGGGTTGGTAAGGACGCAACACGAGGTCGCGCGCCACGATCACCCGAACCGGCAAGCCCGGTCGTGCTGTCAGCGTCGGCTGGATGTTCATGTTGCGCCGAGTGATCTCCTGGCCGACCTGATTGATGCTGTCCTGTGCGCTGTCGCGCCCGGCGATGACGATGCGGTTGCCGTCCTGGCGGTTCTCCGGCGCGGCCAGCTCGGCGCCCACGCCCAGCAGCGTCGTCAACACGGCGCCGGCGAAGACGCGGTTCCAGTGCCAGTCCACGTCGTCTTCCAGGCCGGCGTAGCCGGCCGGGTCGGTGCCCACGAGGTTGTCGAGCGTCAGCGATGACGTGTCGGGCAGGATGACCCGGTTCCATACCACCTGTACGCGGCTCTGCCCGTAGCTGACCTGGCTGTTGTAGCGCCCGAGGATGCGCGATCCCTGCGGGATCAGCAGGAACTTGCCCGTGGCCGTGTCATAGACGGGCTCCGTGACGGTGGCGATCACATCGCCCGGAAGATCGGACTTGATGCCTGTGACCAGCGCCCCGGCGATCACCGTACCGGCCATCACCTGATACGGCGACGCCGGCAGCGCCAGGTTGCCGGAATTGCGGGTTTCCGTAGAGCCGCCTTTCAGGAACGCCTCCTTCTGGTCTTGCCGGTTCTGCGTGGCGGTCGGGTCGGCGGGCTGGGCCGCCGTCGAGGCCGGCCCGGCGGCGAGCGGGTCGAAGGCTGCGAGCGCGCTTGCAGCACCCGGCGCACCCGGCGCCGCCTGCGCCACCGTTGCGGCCTGGCCTTGGCCCTGGCCGCCGGAGCGGAAGAACACCGACGAAGCCGCAGCGGCTTCCGCCTCTTTGCGCAAAGCGTCATTCGGATCGTGGCCGGGGGCCGCGTAAGCGGCTACGGCCGGCTGCTGCGAAGCGACGATGGCGGGGCCAAGATCGCCCGGCAGCGGCGGCCCCAACTCGGGCACCTTCCGCAGCTTCGAGTAGTCGGAAGGCAGGCCATCCAGCCCCTCGGACTTCGATACGCGATCCACGTTGTAAAGCTCGGTCTGTTCGCCAGTGCCGCGCCGATGCGGCTGCAATGACCAGATCGTGGCCCCGAGCACGGCGACCGACAGGCCGCCGACGAGGACGGCCAGCGTGCGCCGGTTCAGGCGCGTGACCGGACACGGCTGGGCGCGTAGCGCCACCGCCTCGGGCGCGACCTTGCCCGCCTGCGGCGTGGTGAGGTCGGGGGTGTCGTCCTGGCTCATGGTCAGTTCCCCCGCGTGCCGTCGGTGCGCTCGATCCGCACCACGTCGCCCTTGTCCCCGCCCAAGCGCAACTCGGCAGCGCCGAACAAGCGATCAACGATGAAATACGGCGAGCGGAAGCGGTAGTTCACCAATTGCCCGTCGCCCTGCGCACCGATCACGAACAGCGGCGGCAACTCGCCCTGGGCGATGCCGGCGGGAAACTGGATATATACCTTCTCGCCGTCATCGAAGGCGCGCAGCGGCTTCCACGGCGGATTGCTGCCACTGATGGCATAGCGGAAACGGATCTTCTCCAGCGACAGCCCGGTCTCGACCGGCGCGGCGGCGCTGGCCGCCTGCGCCTGGCGCTGCAAGGCGAGCATCTTGTCCTTGGGGTACTCCCAGGATATCGACGCCATCCATGTCTTCTCTGTCGAGGTCAGTTCCAGCAGATAGGTGCGTCGGCTGGTGGTTACAACGAGATTCGTCTTGAGGCCCGAGCGGATGGGCTTGACCATCACGTTCACGCGCAGCGCATCCCCGCTGCCGCTCGATGTGTCGCCCACGATCCAGCGCACCGTGTCGCCAGCGGCCACCGTCACCAGTTCCTCACCGGGCTGGAGCGCGATCACGGTCACGCGGCCCACGGCCGCATAGACCTGATACAGCGCGCCGTCCGTGAAAGGCCACACCTGAATCGCGTTGACGTAGCCCTCGCGCGTGGGCGCGACGCGCGCCTCGGTATTGGCCCGTGAGACGCGCACCTTCTCGTCGACCGGCTCCGGCGCCGGCTTGGCTTCTTCGCCCTCGGGCGCTGGCTTCAACTGTGCCGGCATCGGCAGCACCTCGGGCACAGCGACCGCCTCCACAGGTGCAGGCGGCTCCGGCAGCGGCTGCGCCTGCACCGGCTCATCGAGCGAGATGGTCGGCGGCGGCTTGCCCTGGGTGGCGCAGCCCGCCAGGGCCGCGAGCGCCAGCACGGAAACGTAAGTACGGAAAGACGGGTTCATGGCTTGGCTCCTTCGGAAGAATCCAGTTCGCGGCTCCACGACAGGCCGTTGACGTAGATGCCCAACGGGTTCTTGCGCAGGCGCTGTTCGGTGCGCGGGGTCTGCTGCACGATGGAAATCACCGCGTTCCAGCGTTCGGTGCCAGCAGGAGCGCCGTTGACGAAGCGTTGTTCCGTCCAGCGCACGTTGAAAGAGGCGTCGCTGGCGCGGGTCACGCTGGTGATCTGCACCGTCACCGACTCCTTGCCGATGCGCGCGAACGGATCGTTCACGCGGGCGTACTCGTTGAGCACCACGGCGCCCTTGTCGGTGGTGTAGTCGTAGGCGTCCAGCCAGTTCTGCCGCACCACGATCGGGTCGATGGACAGCGAGCGCACCAGGCCGATGAAGCGGCCCAGGTGGTAGGCGATCTGCGCATCGCTGGGCCGGTACGGCGTAGCGGCCTCGCCCACGGCGCGCACTTGGCCCGCGTTGTCCACCTCGATGACATAGGGTGTCACGATGGATTGCGCCGAGCGCCAGACCAGGCCCCCGGCCATCAGCACGGCCAGCGTGAGACAGCCGAAGGCCATGAAACGCCAGTTCTTCGCCTGCACGCGGGCCGAGCCGATGCGCTCGTCCCACACCTGTGCGGCGGATTGGTACGGAGTAGCAGGCTGCGGCGTGTCGGCATAGCGCACCTGCGGTCGTTTGAATCGCATGGGTGTTCTCCTTGAAGATCAGGAATCGGAATCGCGCAGACTCGGCCCCTGGCTGGAACTGCCGCCGTCGCCCCCGCGCAGCGTGTGGGCGGCGGTGGTTGCGGCATGGGTGAGTTGCTGGCGGCGATGCAGGCGTTTGGCCCAGGCGGGTTGCTCCTGCGGCGCGGTGGAGGGCGTATCACCACCAGACGCTGGGCCGCCCGATGCGGCGGCTGTACCGCCTCCCGCCGAAGTCGTGCCTTCCTGGCGGAAAGCTGCGGCGGCACGTTCCTTCATCGAACGCGCGCCATCGGCCACCTTCTGCCCGGCTGCCTGAGCGCCTGTCTTGGCGACATTGCCGAAGCCCGCAGCGGCACCCTTGAGGCCGCCGCCGGCCGAAGCGGAACCGGCCTGGAACGCCGACCGTGCACTGCTGGCAGCCCCAGCGGCAGCCCGCGCGCCGCTGCCGGCCAGCTTGGCGGCAGCGGGCGCCATGCGCGCTCCAGCAGCTACCGCGCCGCCGACGCCCGTGGCTGCGGCGCCGACGGCAACGGCAGCGCCCGCAGCGCCCAGCGCAGCACCGGCCATCGCACCCGCGCCAAGCTGCGGCCCGCCAGACACCAGCCCGGTTGCAATGCCTGGCCCGAAGATGCCCAAGGCCAGCAGGGTCAGCGAGGCCAGCATCACGACCACGGAGTGGTCGATGGATGGCTCGGCGGGATGTACCTGAAACTCGGCGAACAGCCCCGAGCCGATGCCCACAATGACGGCGAGCACCAGCACCTTGATGCCGGACGACACCACGTTGCCCAGCACCTTTTCGGCGAGGAACGCGGTCTTGTTCCACAGCGCGAACGGCACCAGCACGAAGCCGGCGAGCGTGGTCAGCTTGAACTCGATCAGCGTGATGAAAAGCTGGATCGCCAGCACGAAGAAGCACAGGATGACGATCAACCACGCGAGGAACATCACGACGATGGGCGTGATGTTCACGAACACCTCGGGGAAGCCCGCCATGTTGCCGATCTGCTCAAGGATCGGCGCACCGGCGTCGATGCCGACCTTGGCCAGCCGCCCAGGGTGTAGGAAGTTCTCCATGCTCAAGGTCGAGCCGCTGGCCGTTAGGCCCAGCCCGGCGAAGGAGCGGAACAGGATGCCGGCCAGCGTGTTGAAGTTGCCGATGATGTAGGCGAAGGCACCGACGTACAGCACCTTGCGGATCAGCTTGGCGATCACGTCCTCGCCCTGGCCGACGGCATGGCCCATCGCCCAGAACAGCCCGGCGATCGTCATGTCGATGACGATCAGCGTGGCGGTCAGAAACGCCACCTCGCCATGCAGCAGTCCAAAGCCCGAGTCGATGTAGCGCGAGAAGGTATCGAGGAAGCGGTCGATGATCGTTACGTCGTTCATGGTGAGTCCTCCTGCCCAGGCGCATCGGCATCGGCGGGTTCATCGAAGCTGGGCGGAATCGGCGGCAGGTCGGCTAGCGTCTGATACTCGCTCGGCCCGGTCTGGCCGGAGAGAAAGCGCCGCAGGTCGGCCTGGGCCACCTGCGCGCAAAACGCGCCGTCGTGCGCGCCCGTGCGGCACTGCGCGCGCAGCGTGTGCAACCGGGATGGATCGGCGGCCAGTGAAGCCACCGACAGCGGCTGATCGCAGCCGGACAGCAGGAACGCGAGAGCGAACACGACAGGCGCGTACTTCATGGCCGCACCTCGTCAGTGGTTGTAGAAATCGACGGCTTGCGGCGTGTACGGCGTGCCACTGCCCAGGAAGCGGCGCGTCATCTCACGTCCGCGCTCCGTGGCCGCCGCCTGCCGCGCCAGTTCCAGCGCGGCAGCGCGATCCTGCGTGATCTGGAGCCGCTGCGACTGGATCGACTGCTTGGCCTGCAAGGCCAGCAACTGGTTCATGGCCTGCATCGCCTGCAACGCACCTTCGGCTGACTGGCTCTTGCCCACGAGGTCGGCGAGCACGCTTTCGTCTTCGCCCAGGTTCTGCGAAACCTGGGCCTGCATCCGCATCGTGGTCTGCAAGCCGTTGAGCGTGTTCTTCCATCGCTCCTGCGTGTCGCGGTACATCTGGTCGCCGCTCACCGTGGCGGCGTACTGCTCGGGATACAGGCGCTGAAACTCCCGATCCAGATTCGTCACGTCGTAGGCCAGGCCGCGCGCCTGGTCGATCAGCCGCTGCGTGGTCGCCAGATTGGCGCGCAACTGGCCGACCACGCTGGATGGCAGGCTGGCGAGATTGCGCGCCTGGTTCATCAGCATCTGCGCTTCGTTCTGAAGCTGCTGGATCTGGTTGTTGATCTGCTCCAGCGTGCGGATCGCGGTCAGCGTGTTCTGCACGAGGTTGGTGGGATCGACCACGACCCATTGCGCATGGGCGGTGGCGGTGCAAAGCATGGCCGCGATTGCGGCGGCGACAAGACGCTTTTTCATGACAGGTTCTCCAGGGGTTGATCAGCGAGGGAACCCGGCGCAAGGCCGGGGAACGAGGGCAGCAGGTCGGCCGCCCAATCGAGGCCGCGATGGCGCAGCCAGGCGCCCGCGAAGCCGGGTACGCCGGCGTCCAGCAGCACGCGGTCTATGTCGCGCTGGTCTTGCGGCGTGGAAGCGCCCGCAAACGCCAGCGCGGCCGGCCCCAGGTCGAGGTCGAACAGGCGGTTGCCGAGGCGGGATTGGTAGTAGTAGTCGCGCTTGGGCTGCGCGGTGGCGACGATCTCGATCTGCCGGCTGTTGAGGCCGAAGCCTTCGTAGATCGTGCGAATCTGCGGCTCAGTCGCCTGCGGGTTCGGCAGGAAGATGCGGCTGGCGCAGCTTTCGATAATCGCGGGGGCGATGCTCGAATCCTTGATGTCCGCGAGCGACTGCGTGGCGAAGATCACCGACACGTTTTTCTTGCGTAGCGTCTTGAGCCACTGGCGGATACGCGCGGCAAACACCGGGTCATCGAGGAACAACCACGCTTCATCGAGGATCAGCAGCGTGGGCGATCCGTCGAAGCGTTCATCGAAGCGCGCAAAGAGGTAATGCAGCACGGCCATGACGGCGGCCTTGCTGTGCATCAGCTCCTCCATCTCGAAGCACTGCACGTCGGCCATGCCGAGCCGGTCGTGGTCAGCGTCCAGCAGCTTGCCGTGCGCACCACCGAGCACGTAGGGCGCGAGCGCCTGGCGCAGCGCGTTCGATTGCAGCAGCACCGACAGGCCGGTCATCGTGCGCTGCTCCACCGGCGCACCGGCGAGGCTTCCAAGCGCCGACCAGATAGCCGCCTTCTCGTCGGGGCCGACCGCCACGCCTTCGTGCAGCAAGCGGCCTTCGACCCATTCTGCGGCCCAGGTGCGGTAGCCCTCGCGGTCGATGCGTGCCAAGGGCTGGAAGGCGATTTCGCCATCCGTGCCCAGGTCGTAGTGTTCGCCGCCCAAGCCCAGGATCGTGGCCCGCATCGAGCGGCCCATGTCGAAGGCGAAGATGCGCGAACCGCGATAGCGACGGAACTGCATCGCCAGCGTGGCGAGCAAGACCGACTTGCCCATGCCGGTCGGGCCTGCGACCAGCGTGTGGCCCACGTCGCCGATGTGCGTCACCAGCCGGAACGGCGTCGCGCCATCGGTGCGCGTGACGATCAGCGGCGGGCCGTCGAGGTGGTCGTTCTTTTCCGGCCCCGCCCATACTGCGGACACCGGCATCATGTGTGCTAGGTTCAGCGTCGAGACGATGGGCTGGCGCACGTTGGCGTAAGCGTTGCCCGGAATGGATGACAGCCACGCATCCACGGCGTTGAGCGTTTCCGGGATGGTGACGAAGCCGCGCCCCTGGATGACCCGCTCCACCATGCGCAGCTTCTCGTCGGCTACGGCCGGGTCGGCATCGAGCACCGTCACCGTGGCGGTGAGATAGCCGAAGGCGACCTGATCGCTGCCCAGCTCCTGTAAGGCGGCATCGGCGTCGGTCGCCTTGTTGCTGGCGTCAGTATCGACCAACGGGCTTTCCTGCTGGAAGATCGTTTCGCGCAGCAGCGCGATGACGTTCTTCCTTTTTGCAAACCACTGGCGGCGCAGGCGGGTGAGTTCCTTTTCCGCCTCGGATTTGTCGAGACAGAGAAAGCGCGTACTCCAACGATATGCAAAGCCCAAGCGGTTGAGGTCGTCCAGAATCCCCGGCCAGGTCGAGGTCGGAAAACCGCGCACCGACACCACGCGCAGGTGCTGGTCGCCCAGCATGGGCGCCAGGCCACCGACCAGCGGCGAGTCGGTCAGCAGGGCGTCGATGTGGAACGGCACTTCGGGCACACCGACGCGGTAGCGCCGCGTCGAGATGGTCGTGTGCAGGTAGGTCAGCGTCTGGCTGTCATCCAGCCAGACGATTTCCGGCATCACGCCGTCGAGCAGGTCAAAGACGCGATCCGTTTCCGCGACGAAGGCTTGCAGCCGCTCGCGCCAGTCCACGCCATTCGTCGGTGTGTTCTCGTAGAGCATCTTGGCTGCACGGGCGCGGGATTCTTCCGGCGGCAGGTAAAGCAACGTCAGGTGATAGCCGCTCTCGAAGTGATGGCCCGATTCCTCGAAGGCGGCCCGGCGTTCTTCCTCCACCACCCACGAAAGCGGCTCGGGAAACTCCGAGTGCGGATAGTCGGCCGCAGGCCGGCGCTCGGCTTCGATGAACAGCGCCCAGCCCGATCCCATGCGGCGCAGCGCGTTGTTCAACCGCGCCGACGTGGCGATCAGCTCGCCTTGCGTCGCGCTGTCGAGGTCAGGCCCGCGAAACCGGGCCGTGCGCTGGAAACTGCCGTCCTTGTTCAAGACGACGCCCGGTGCGACCAGCCCGGCCCAGGGCAGCCAGTCGGCAAGCAAGGCCGGGCGCTGGCGGTATTCGGCGAGGTTCAGCATCGCGGCGTCCTCCCCTCACACGTCCAGCAGCGGGCGGTGCTTGATGTGCCGGGCGAAGACCTGCATGAACTGCGGATCGACGCGCGCACCCCACACCGCCAGCGAATGGCCGACGATCCAGAGCACGACGCCCGGAATCCACAGTTGCAGGCCCAGGCCGACAGCGGCGGCCAGCGTGCCGTTAGCGATCGCTACGGTGCGCGGCGCACCGCCCAGCAGAATCGGCTCGGTCAGCGAGCGATGCAGCGGCACCTCGAAGCCGTCCGCGAAGGTGTCAGGGGCACTCATACGACCGCCCCGCCGGAGAAGCTGAAGAACGACAGGAAGAAGCTCGAAGCGGCGAACGCGATGGACAGACCGAATACGATCTGGATCAGCTTGCGGAACCCGCCGGACGTGTCGCCGAACGCGAGCGCGAGGCCCGTGGCGATGATGATGATGACCGCGACGATGCGCGCCACCGGCCCCTGGATGGATTCGAGGATGGATTGCAGCGGGCCTTCCCACGGCATCGAGGAACCGGCGGCCTGCGCGGCTCCGGCCAGGAACAACAGCAACGCGGCCAGCAGCAGCCCTTGCCCCGCAGGACGGGCCAGGCAGCGCAGCCGCGCAAGACGCAAAGCCGGATTTGCAGAAAAACGGAAAGCAGGAATGGTCATCTGCGTCATGGCAGTTCTCCAAGTGAGTCAAGGGATGAGGAAGTCGCCGCAGCGGGTACGGCATCGGGGTTTGGCGACAACTCGGGAAACGGCGTGTCCAGCGCGTCCGCCTCCCAATCCGCCAATCGGTAGCCCACGCCGTCAAAGCCGACGACGCGGGCGATGCTCTCGATGCGGCGCTTGCGCCCGCGCCCGGCGATATGGATCACCACGTTGACCGCCTCGGCGATCAGCGCACGCGGCGGGTTCACCGCCACTTCGAGAATCAGTTGCTCCAGGCGCAGCAGCGCGCCGAGCGCGGAGCCGGCGTGGATCGTGGCGATACCGCCCGGATGGCCGGTGCCCCACACCTTGATGAGATCCAGCGCCTCGGCGCCGCGCACCTCGCCGACGACGACGCGATCAGGCCGCAGGCGCATGGACGACCGCACCAGTTCGGTCATGGACACGACGCCGGCGCGCGTGCGCAGCGGCACATGGTCGCGGGCCGCGCATTGCAACTCGATGGTGTCTTCGAGCACCAGTACGCGGTCGCCCGTGGCGGCGATCTCGGCCAGCAGCGCATTGGCGAGCGTGGTCTTGCCGCTGCTCGTGGCTCCTGCGATCAGGACGTTCTGGCGCTCGCGCACGGCGCGAACGAGAAAGCCCGCCTGCTCGGCGGTCATCATTCCGTCCTCGATGTAGCGCGACAGAGGGATGACGCCGATGGCGCGCTTGCGCAGCGCGAAGGCCGGCCCCGGCGCAGCGGGCGGCAAGATGCCCTCGAAGCGTTCGCCGGTTTCGGGCAACTCGGCGGACAGCAGCGGTTGCCCGCGATGGACTTCTGCGCCAACGTGGGCCGCGACCAAGCGGATGATTCGCTCGCCGTCCGTCTCCGGCAACTCCGCGCCCATCGGCGCGCGCCCACTGGAAAGCCGATCCACCCAAAGGGTGCGATCGGGGTTCAGCATCACCTCCACCACGTCCGGGTCTTCGAGCGCGGCGGCGATCAGCGGCCCCATCGCCGTGCGCAGCATCTGGATGCGGCGGTCGAGCGAGGTGGTGAGGGATGAAGGCGCGGCGCTCATGAGGCACGCTCCTGCGCTTGCGCGGCTGCCGCCGCGTCTTCCATCCGCATTGGGTCGGGATGCAGTTCCTCCACCACGTCGCGCACCAGGCTGCGGCCCCGCAGCAGGTGGCGGCCAAGCTGCTCGGTGAACTGCTCGAAGCGCGCCTTGCCTTGCGCGCGTGCCGCGTCTTGGTGCGCCTCGGGAACCGGAGTGCTCACGGTCAGGTAGTAGCGGATGAACAGCGCCAGCGTTTCGATGGCGATGTTCTGGTCGCGCTCCATGCGATCGGCCTGGCGCGAGAGGCGATCCAGCCGCTTGGCAATGGCCGCCTCGCGCTGGTCGGCGGCATCGGGCGACAGCCATGATGCGAGCGCCGCCGCGACGATGGACGACTTGGACACGCCTTTCTTGGCGGCCAGCTCATCGAGCCGCTTGGCGTGCTCCGGCTGGATGAACAGGTTGAGGCGATAGTGGCTCATAGCTCGATTCCGTCGTTGGGGTCGAGGGAAGCCAGCCGGGCGCTGCGCTGCATGGCCGGATCAAGCTGGCGAGGAAGGGGAAGCGGCAGGTCGTCGTCGTCATCGAGCAGCGCGAGGTCGGCCGTGGGAGCGGCCAGCTCGGAGTCGTAGGCGACGGTTTCGGAGAGTTCGGGCTGACGGCGCGGGCCGCCGTCGTCGGCCGAACCCAAGTTCTCCAGGCCATCAGCGGACGCGGCGGCCAGTGCAGCGGGCACGGACGGAATCGCCAACCCGCTCCAGTCGTCGGGCCGCAATGGCGGCGCGTCGGCGTACTGCCCATCCGCCAGCGCGGGCGGTGGCAGCACGCGACGCTTGAAATTGGCGTCCGCGTAGTAGCGCAGCTTCTTCGCCTTGATCGGCGCCACGCTGGACACCATCACCACGGCCTCGTCAGGCGGAAGCTGCATGACTTCGCCCGGCGTCAGCAGCGGGCGCGCGGTTTCCTGGCGCGACACCATCAGGTGGCCCAGCCACGGCGCGAGCCGATGGCCCGCGTAGTTGCGCTGCGCGCGCAGCTCGGTAGCGGTGCCGAGCGTTTCGGAAATGCGCTTGGCCGTGCGCTCGTCGTTCGTGGCGAACGTCACGCGCACATGGCAGTTGTCCAGAATCGAATGGTTCTGGCCATAGGCTTTGTCGATCTGGTTGAGCGACTGCGCGATGAGGAAGCTGCGGATGCCGTAGCCCGCCATGAAGGCCAGGGCCGTCTCGAAGAAGTCGAGCCGCCCCAGCGCCGGGAACTCATCGAGCATCAGCAGCAGCTTGTGGCGGCGCTGAATGCCGTCGGAGCCGTCGAGCGATTCGGTGAGGCGCCGGCCGATCTGGTTGAGGATCAGGCGAATGAGCGGCTTCGTCCGCGAAATGTCCGAAGGCGGCACCACGAGGTACAGCGATACCGGATGCTCGGCAGCGATCAGGTCAGCGATGCGCCAATCGCAACGCGAGGTGACTTCGGCCACCGTGGGATCGCGGTACAGGCCGAGGAACGACATGGCCGTGGACAGCACGCCCGAGCGTTCGTTATCGCTCTTGTTGAGGACTTCGCGCGCAGCGGATGCCACCACGGGATGTGGGCCACCACCTTCCTCGTTCACGAGGTGCGGCGTAGTCATCATCCGATGCAAGGTCAGCTCGAACGGACTGGCCGGGTCGGAGAGGAAGTTGGCGACGCCGCGCAGAGTCTTGTCTTCGCCTGCGTAGAGCACATGCAGGATGGCCCCAACCAGTAGCGCGTGCGAGGTCTTTTCCCAATGGTTGCGCTTCTCCAGCGCACCTTCGGGATCAACCAGAATGTCCGCGATGTTCTGCACGTCGCGCACCTCATGCGCGCCGCGCCGTACCTCCAGCAGCGGGTTGTAGGCCGCTGACTTCGCATCGGTCGGGTTGAACAGCAGGCAATGCGAGAAGCGCGAGCGCCAACCGGCGGTGATCTGCCAGTTCTCGCCCTTGATGTCGTGGATGACGGCCGAGGCTGGCCAGGAAAGCAGCGTCGGCACCACCAGGCCCACACCTTTGCCCGAGCGCGTGGGCGCGAAGGTCAGGACGTGTTCCGGGCCTTCATGCCGCAGGTACTGGCGGTCGTGCTGGCCGAGGAACACGCCGGCCGGCTGCGTGAGGCCAGCCTTGCGAATGTCATCCGCGTTCGCCCAGCGTGCCGAGCCGTAGGTCGTAACCAGCCGCGATTGGCGCGAGCGCCAGATCGACATACCGATGGCGACCACCACCGCCAGCAGGCCACTGCCGCCCGCGATGGCGCCGCCGGTATCGAACACGCGCGGCGCGTAGGCATCGAAGAAGAACCACCACTCGAACAGTTTCCACGGGTGGTAGATCGGTGTGCCGAGAAGATCGAACCAGGGCGAGCCAAGGCGTAGCTGGTAGCCAAGGGCTGCTGCTGTCCATTGCGTGGCGCTCCATACGCCAGCGATCACGATGCCGAATACCACGGCGATCTGACCGAACAGCACGTTCGTCCCTTGCATAACCTCGCCTCCGATCACGGCACACAGAGGTGCCGCAGCACTGAGGATCAAGGCGTTCGCGCAGGTCGGTCAAAGGCCGATGTGGCGGCAATTTAGGCCCAAAAAGTCAGATTTCCTTTAGTGGCGAAAGCAATAAAAACGCCGCAAGCGCGAGCGCATTGCGGCGTAGTGAGGTAACAGCGAGAACTTCGTCGCAGCGAAGCGACCGAGAGATAACCTACTTGGATTTTTGCTCGGGCCGATCACCGAAAAATCGCCGTTTGGCGGCTTCGGCAGCACGCAGACATAGTTCGTCGCCAACCTTCGCGCGGTCTTCCTTGCATTGACGTTGAATCTCTTTGATGCGTTCGGGATTGGCTACGAGCGCATCCACGGTTTCCGAAGGTTGAGAAGGACCGCATGCAGGCAGTGCAGTGACCAATATCAGCAATATCACTTTGTTCATAGCCTTATTCCTACTATCGGTCGCGTGGAAGGTCTTCGGGGATGCCGAGTTCATCAGCCGAATCAATAAAATCTACTCGTTCGATAAATCGAGCCAGCATTTCGGACGGCTCCGTATCGCGGCGCAGCAGATAGGTCATGAGCATAGTCGGCTTGCCCGCCAAGCGCCGGGCCACGACTCCCGGCTCGCGGCTGGAAGCAATGTGCGCCTCGCCCGCCAAGCCCAATGCTAAGCCGGCGGAGACTAAAGTCATCATCACGTCGAAGGTCGCCACGCGCTGCGCGATCAGCGGCTCTTGTCCGCATGTGCGTAGGAACCGATCGACCTGGCGCGCGTGGCCTTCGCACACTGCTGGGTCGCCCAGCGCCAGCGGATGGCGCAACACCTCCTTCAGCGGGATCTGTTTGAAGGCAAGCACCGGATGGCGGGCTGGTACCGCCACCATCAATTCGTCTTCCCATGCAGGAGTGACGATGATGCCATCACCTGCATCCTCTGCCATCGAGAAGCCCGCGTCATACAGGTCGCTATGAAGCCCCTTGATCTGCTGATCCAAAGGCACCTCGAACAATCGGATTTCCACCTCGGGGTCCTCTTCGCGGCTGCGCGCCAGCAATGCCGGCAGGCGCGAAGGCGTGACGCCATCGGACAAGGCAATACGCAACTGGCCGCAAAAGCCGTTGGCGGCGGACTTGACACTATCGCGGGCCTGCTCCAGCACTGTAAAGACTCGCTGAACGTGCTCCAGAAACAGCCGTCCAGCGCGGGTCAGTTGTGTGCTGCGAGTGGTGCGGACAAACAGGCGTGCGCCGAGTTCTTCCTCCAACTCCTTGATGGTGCGAGATAACGGAGATTGGTCGATGTGCAACCGCTCGGCAGCGCGGGCAAAGTGAAGCTCCTCTGCTACAGCGAGGAAACACCGTAGATGACGAAGCTCCACAAATCAATCTCCTATTAAGTGTTATTTGAACCTACACATTGAATCTTCTGTCCGGGGTAGTCACCGAAGGCCATGCGCCTATCCGAATCGGACAGGCGCTGGGACTTCTTTCTGACGCCATTGGGAGGCATCAGCAGATCGCGCGAATTACCCGCCGTGCTCCTGTTCAAGCAGCGAGCTGAGGCGAGCAACTTCATTGCTGGTAATGGCAATGTTCCGCCCGTCCTTCGTCGCCACTGAGGCGCCGATGGATTGATACACGGCGCGTCCGAAGCGACTTTCCTGTGCCATCTTTCCATCCTTGAAGACGTACAGCGTTCCCCCGTCAGCCAGCGGAACCATCTCCTTGGCTGCCTGGGCTGCTGCATGACCGGCGAAGGCAGGCACGGAGAGGGCGCTCAACAGGGCGGCAATGACAATTTGCGATTTCATGATCGACTCCTTTGTGAAAACGACGACAACTTGCGCCGCGCCGTTAAATGTAGAAGCGCGCGATCTACAGATCGCTTACCCGTGCATTACATTCAATTCATGTGCTGTCATTTGGTGCCAGTCAAGGATTAGGTGCCGTTGGGAGAAAGGATGCCAAGCCACGCAACGCTCGCCAAAACCAGAACGGCTAATGTCGCCTCCGTGAACAGACTCTGCCGTAGCTTGACGACCGCGTGTGCGTGGTTGCCTGTTCTCAATGCCGCCTCCAGACTTGGGCTCAGTCGAAACCGATTGGCTGCCGCCAGCGCGAGCATTCCTCCGAACAACAGGAGTTTTCCTACGAGCAGGCGGCCATAGAGCGTTGAGAAGAGCGGATCAAGCGATGGCCCAGCGATCAACAGGTAATTCAGGGCTCCGGTCACGACGAGTGCCGCCACGATCACAGTACCTATCCGAGCGAAACCATTGGATGTTCGGCTCAGGATCTCTACTGAGCCTTGCCCGGTATTTGGTTTGTTCGCCGCAAGCACCAAGAACGCGATCAATGCGCCTACCCAGGCACCGGCCGCCCAGAGGTGCGTGATGTCCGAAGCGAGATGAATGTATCCGCGCACGCCGTCATCCATGGCGCCATGTCCCGCCCATGCAAGGGTCGCCAACGCCACACCACTGGAAGCGGCCATCGCTGCAAAACGCAGTGTTGAATTCATGCGCAACACTGCGATGAGCACACACGTCACTAACGCCAGGATGCGAATGCACCAGGCGATGCCCATGTGCGTGCCCGTAATGAGCATGTCGAAAACGTGCGTTGACAGCTCCGCGTAGCTTTGGGCGCCGGACATGGCCTTGGCCATGACCGTCATGCCCCACATCGACAGGACAATGCCGATGGCGGCGGATGCGCCAATGAGTACGCGATAGCGGCGCGAGATCGTCGAGGATCGCTCGTCGTTGCCCAAAGCATAGAGTCCGAACATGGCGACGCCAAACGCCGCCGCCAGGTCCAGATAAAGCGCCAGGCGCAGGACGATGGTCAACCAATCCCCGGCCATGGGCTTACTTCACCTTGAAGGTGACGTTACCCGTGATCGGATGCGTGTCCGAGGAGACGGCACGCCATTCGACGCGATAGTCGCCCGGCTGGAGCGCCTGTGCCGGCGTGATGACCATGGTCTTGCCGTCGCCGGCACCCGCGACGCTGGCGTTGATCTTCATCGGGCCATGGCTCGCCATTCCCGGCATGCCCGTCATGACAAGGCTTGCGGCGGAGAACTGCGGCACCAGCGTTTCGGAGAACTTCAGCTCGATGGTGGCTGGCGCGGAAACCTGCGACTTGTCGGCCGGCGTTGAAGACACCAGCGAAGGATGCGCGAATGCGGCGGTGGCGAACAGGCCAGCAGCGATCGGCGCGACGAGCTTGGCGATGAAATGTGAACGGGTCATAGAAGTTTCTACCTGGATGTGTGAGGTGTGGTTTAAGAACGAAATGCCGAGATAAGGCTTGCACCTTCGCAACGGCGTGGAACGAAAGAAACGGTTCGCTGGGCGATAGCAGACTCCTGTTGGTTCTGAAAGATGTTTCGGTCACAGTCGGCTCGCTCTCAGCCGCAAGGCGTTGCCCACGACCGATGCCGAACTCAGGCTCATCGCCAATGCTGCGATCAGGGGCGACAGCAACCAGCCCGTGAGGGGATAGAGAACCCCGGCGGCGATGGGGATGCCCAGCGCGTTGTAGAGGAAGGCGAACATGAGGTTCTGCTTCATGTTGCCCACGGTACTCACCGAGAGCGTGCGAGCGACAGCAATGCCACGCAGGTCGCCCTTGACCAGCGTGACCTGAGCGCTGTTCATCGCCACGTCGGTTCCCGTTCCCATGGCGATGCCCACGTCTGCCTTCGCCAAGGCCGGCGCGTCGTTGATGCCGTCTCCGGCCATGGCGACGATGCGGCCTTCTTTCTGCAGCCGCTCGATCAACATGAGCTTGTCCGCCGGCTTGACCTCACCATGCACCTCGTCGATGCCTAGGCGTGCACCGACGGCTTTGGCGGTGGTCTGCCCGTCCCCGGTGGCCATGATGACCCGCAGGCCCGCAGCCTTCAACGCGGCCAGGGCCTCGGGGGTGCTGCCCTTGACCGGGTCGGATACGGCGAGCAAACCCGCGAGTTGCCCGTCCACAGCCAAGTACATGACGCTGGCCCCTTCGCCGCGCAGAGTTTCGGCCTGGGGTACGAGCGGTTCCACCGATACGCCAGACTGTTCCATCAGCACTGTGTTGCCCAACGCCAGTTGCCGGTGCTCAACCTTTCCGCGCACGCCGATGCCGGTTCCCGATTCAAAGCTCTGAGGCTTCACGAGTTGGAGGCCCTGGGCACGCGCGGCCTGCACGATGGCGTCGGCCAGGGGGTGTTCACTGCCCTGGTCCAGGCTGGCCGCAAGACGCAGCACCTCATCGTTCGTAAAGCCGCGTGCTGCGACGACCTGATCGAAAGCAGGTCGGCCTTCGGTCAGGGTTCCTGTCTTGTCGATGACGAGGGTATCGACCTTGCGAAGATTCTCGATCGCCGCGGCATCGCGGAACAACACGCCCTGCGTGGCGCCACGGCCCGTTGCGACCATGATCGACATCGGCGTGGCCAGACCCAGCGCGCACGGGCAGGCGATGATCAGGACGGCCACCGCATTGATCAGTCCATAGACCCAGGTGGGCTGTGGCCCGAAGAATCCCCATACAAAGAGCGTCGTGACCGCAATGGCGACGACGGCCATCACGAAGTAGCCGGCAACGACATCGGCCATGCGTTGCATCGGTGCCTTGGAACGCTGCGCCTGGGCGACCATCTGGACGATCTGCGATAGAACGGTGTCCGAGCCGATCCGCTCCGAACGCATGACCAGCGCGCCGTTGGTGTTGAGTGTGGCCCCGATGACCTTGTCGCCCGCGCGCTTGCTGACGGGCAGCGGTTCGCCGGTCAGCATGGATTCGTCAATCGAGCTGCTGCCCTCGTGCACGATGCCATCCACCGGCACCTTCTCGCCGGGTCGGATGCGCAGCAGGTCGCCGACGTGCACATGGCTGAGCGGCACGTCTTCCTCGCTGCCGTCCGCATTGATGCGCCGCGCGGTCTTGGGCGCCAGCCCCAGCAGCGACTTGATAGCCGCCGAAGTCTGGGAGCGGGCCTTGAGTTCCAGCACCTGGCCGAGCAGTGTCAGCGAGATGATGACGGCGGCGGCCTCGAAATACACGCCGACCCGTCCCATGGACATGAAGGAGGCTGGAAACACTTCCGGCGCAACGGTTGCCACGACGCTGTAGATGAATGCCGCACCCGTTCCCAGGCCGATCAGTGTCCACATGTTCGGGCTGCGGTTGACCACGGACAGCCAGCCGCGGGAGAAGAAGGGCCAGCCGGCCCACAGCACGATCGGCAACGACAGCACCAACTCGACCCAGCTCTGCGTAGCCATGTCCATCAGGTGCAGCCGCTCGCCCAGCATCGCCAGCGCCAGGACCACGAGCGTCAACGGCAAGGTCCACCAGAAGCGACGCGAGAAGTCACGCAACTCCGGGTTGTCGTCGTCGAGGTCGGGCAGCAGGGGCTCCAGCGTCATCCCGCACTTGGGGCAGGTTCCCGGATGATCCTGGCGGATCTCCGGGTGCATCGGGCAGGTGTAGATCGTTCCGGGTGCGGTTGGCGATGCCGCCGGGGCCGGTGAAACTGCGGTGCTGGCATGGTGATGCGGCGCATGGCCGCTGCCTGTGCCTATGCCCGCGCCACCGCTGGCATATCGCGCCGGATCGGTGTCGAATTTGGCCTTGCATCCGGTGCTGCAAAACAAGTACGTGTTCCCCAAGTGCGTGGAGCGGTGCTCCGACGCCGCCGTGACCGCCATGCCACACACCGGATCGCGCGTCGCGGCATCGGGCTGCGAGTGGCTTGAGGACCCGCCCGCGTCGTCACTGCCGGCATGGCTGGCGTGATGGTGGTGCGTATGCGGGCCGGACGTTGTGGCACCCGCCGCCATGCCTGCGTGCTCATGTCCTGAAGACTTGCTGGGTGAATTCATAGTGACAAGTGCCCTCCGCCGTTAACCGTTGGTGTCTGGTGATCGCAGCAGGCCGCAGGCGCGCAAGGAGACAAGCGCGGCGTCGCGTGCTCGCACGGTGCGAGCACGCGACTCATTGCTTCTGCTCCTTGGCGGGTGCGGCACCTTCCTCACCCTGACGCGCGGCATGATCGTGTCCGCCGTGGCCGTGACCACGGTGCATGAACAGGTGCATCAGCGGACAAGCCGCCAGCAGCAGGAAGGGGAGATAGCCGGCAACATGTGCCGTGTGCTCCTTGAGCAGGAAATACGCGGCGACAGCGGCGATGATGAGGAACGCCACGCCGTAGCGCGATCGCCAGAACCGGGGACGATCGCTGGGGGTCTGTGTGTGCTGATGCTGCATGGCATATCTCCACGGAAAAGGGTTGATGGATGGTCAGCGATGCGACTGATAGACCGTGCTACTACCGTTTTTCCCGATCAGCAGCACGTCGTAGGCGTCCTTGCGTCCACCATAGGCCGGACCATCCATGCCGGGCGAACCGACCGGCATGCCCGGCGCCGCGAGGCCGATGGCCTGCGGGGCTTCGCGCAGCAAGCGTTGAATGTCCGAGGCAGGCACATGACCCTCGATGGCATAGCCGCCGATCTGCGCCGTGTGGCACGAACCGTACTTCTGCGGGATGCCCAGCCGCGTGCGCGCTGCCGTGTTCCCGGTGTCAAGAACCTGCACATCGAAGCCTGCGCCTTGCAGGTGTGAGACCCAGTCCTTGCAGCAACCGCAGCTCGGGTCCTTCCACACCTTGGCGATCGGTCGGCTCTGCGCCAGGCTCGGTCCTGCGAGTGCCATCACCAACAAGCCAGCGATCAATGCTTGGCGTCTCGGCACTTTGCCCTGGCTTCTGTCGTAGTGCATGTTCATAGATTGCCTCTCATCAGATGATCAAACCCACAAGGTTCTAGAACCAGAATCGCACGCCAGCCACCCAGCGCGTCTGCTGCGCGCGGCCACCTTCGGCGCGCACATAGTCCGCGGTGCGTCCGAAGCTGCCCGCCCGTTCCACGCCGATGTAGGGGGCGAACTGGCGACTGAATTCATAGCGCAGGCGCAAGCCAGCAGACGCTTCGGCCAAGCCCTTGCCGATACCGCGTTCCGGGTCGTCCTTGCCATAGAACTGCAATTCGGCACGAGGCTCCAGAATCAGTCGCTGGGTCAGCAGCAGCTCGTAGCTGCCTTCGACACGCAGCGCCGTACGTCCGCCACTTCCCACGTAGCCCGTCGCCTTCAGCTCGAACCAGTAGGGGGCGAGGCCCTGGATGCCGAAAGCCAACCATTGACGGCTCGGGCCTTTTCCGTTATCCACCCGAACGCCGAGCTGGGTGTCCCAGTACGGTGCGACGGCGTGCCCCCAGAGAAGCTCGGTACGCGATTTTTCGAGCTTTCCTTTGGCGATATCGCCTTCGGCCTTCACGACGGCCTTGTTGTAGGTCGTCCCATACCAAGCCTGGAGGTTGTAGGCCGTGGAATCGTCCCCTTTGCGCGTGAAGCGGCGTTCCAGGGTTTCGCCGCGCAACGAGAAGAACCTGTGTTCGTCGGCCAGCATCAGCCGCGGCACACCGGGTACGGCGTAGTCGCCCGATCCCAATGTCAGGCCATTGGAGTAGCCATGCGGATCGCGGGCGTCAGGAGGCGCCGACCCGCCCTGCATCTGCATGTTGCCGTGATCCATGGCCGGGGCCGCGGTCGAGCCGCTCGCCGACGTCGCGTGACCCGCGTGCGGGTCGGCGGCAGGAGCCACGGTCTGAGTGGATGGCGCGGCCGTTTGAGCGTCGGCCTGGCCGTGCGCTGCATGGTCGTTCTGTGCTTGTGCCTGGGCGGCGACGCTTACCAGGGCCAGAAGCGTCGTGGCCAGTGCGCGAGTGGGGAGTGCTTTGGACATTCTTGGTCTTCCTTGTGCGCTGGGTTCAAGACACCACGACTTCGCGGAACATGCCGGCATCCATGTGGAACATCAGGTGGCAGTGCCACGCCCAGCGGCCGAGCGCGTCGGCTGTCACCAGGAAGCTGATGCGTTGTGCCGGCTGCACCGGCAGGGTGTGGCGGCGCGCAAGGAAGCGACCGTCGGGGCTTTCCAGCTCGCTCCACATGCCGTGCAGGTGCATGGGATGGGTCATCATGGTGTCGTTGTGCAGAATGACCCGCAGCCGCTCGCCGTGTTTGAAGTGCACCGGCGTGGACTTTCCGAACTCCAGCCCGTCCAGGGACCATGCGTAGCGTTCCATGTTGCCCGTGAGGTGCAGTTCGACCTCCCGGCCAGGGCCTCTCTTGTCCAGCGGCCCCGACGGGGTATGCAGATCCGCGAGGGTCAACACTCGCCGACCGTTGTTGCGCAGTCCGATGCCGGGGTCATCGAGGTTGGTGCGCGCCATGTCAACGCGCATGTCCGTGCTGGCACCATACTCGGTGCGAGCGTGGCGAGCAGTAGTGCTGGGCACGGCCAGTCCCCCCGCCGCCGCGGCGTGTTGGCTGTGATCCATCGCCATGCCACCGTGGTTCATGGCGCCGTGATTCATGCCAGCCATCGCCCCATGATCCATCCCGGACATCGAACCCGAGCCCATCCCGGTCATCCCGGTCATGCCCGTCATGCCCGTCATGCCCGTCATCTCCATGGCTTGGCCGGACCCGCCGTGGTCCATGCCCCCCATCATGCTGCCCATCATGTCGTTCATGGTCAGCCATTCGACCGGATCGAGGGCAGGCACGGGAGCTTGAAGACCTTCACGCACGGCCAGCGTGGCCCGCGCGTAGCCTGTCCGGTCCATCGCCTGGGCGAAGATCGTGTAAGCGTCATCCCGTGGCTGGACGATCACATCGACGGTTTCGCCCGGACCGAATCGGAACTCATCGACCGTCACCGGCTCCATGTCAACACCATCGACGTGCACCACCGTGAGTTTCAGTCCGGGAATGCGTACGTCGTAGAAGGTGTTGCCCGCACCGTTGACCATGCGCAGCCGCACGCGCTCACCCGGTCGGAACAGCGCCGTCCAATTGCCGGCGGGGGTGACGCCGTTGGCCAGATAGGTCAGCGTGGCGGCAGACAGATCGGCGAGATCCGTCGGATTCATCCGCATCTCGTTCCACATCTTGCGCTTGTCGATCGCAGCGGCCATGCCGTCGCGCGAGGCGTCCCGGAAGAAGTCGAAGACGGTAGGTTGGTTGTAGTTGTAGTAGCCGCTTTGGGACTTGAGCTTGGTGAACACCCGCATCGGGTCTTCGTCGGTCCAATCCGAGAACAGCAGCACGTGGTCACGGTCGGCGCGGATGGTCTCGGCACCAGCGGGGTCGATGATGATCGCCCCGTACATGCCCGTGAGTTCCTGGAAGCCGGAGTGCGAGTGGTACCAGTAGGAGCCGCTTTGCTGAACCTTGAAGCGGTACGTGAAGGTCTCGCCGGGAGCGATGCCATTGAAGCTGATGCCCGGCACGCCATCCATCTGATACGGCAGGATGATCCCGTGCCAGTGGATGGATGTGGCTTCACGCAGCTTGTTGGTCACACGGATTGTGACGGTGTCACCCTCACGCCAACGCAATGTCGGTGCCGGCAGCGAGCCGTTGATGGTCGTAGCCACGCCTGGCTTGCCCGTGAAGTTCACGGGCGATTCGGCGATCACCAAGTCGAACTCGGTGCCCTTCAGCACAGGGGCGGCACCGCGCGTCGCGGAGCCTTGTTGGGCAAATGCCCTGAGCGCCGGGGTGGACAGCCCGGCCAGGACGCCGCCAGCGGCCAGCCCCTGAACAAAACGCCGACGAGACAGGCCCAGTGGGGGCGCGATTACAAAGGGCGAACGAGGCGGCATGGCCTGAAATCCTCCATAGATAACTTGAAAGTCGTCTTTAGAGCCGCCTTTGGTCTTGGGCGGCACGGTTCGACGCATGGAGGTCATGCTATGGAGTGACCACTTTCGGATGAATGACCCTTGGATTACATTCATGTAATGGTCGCGTCATCTTCGTGGCAGGAAGCGACTATTACATTGCCCCTAAGAAGCAGATGAATGGGGCATCGTGGGCGGCAAAATTCCTTACGCCGCAGCGATTTCATGGGGCATGCGATGAAGCTGTTGGTCGTTGAAGACGAGAACAAGACGGCGGATTACGTCCGCCAAGGTCTCATGGAGGCAGGGTTCGTCGTGGATCTGGCGCGTAACGGATTGGACGGACACCACTTGGCCATGAGCGAGACCTACGATTTGGTGGTCTTGGATGTCATGCTGCCGGATGTCGATGGCTGGCGCATCGTGCGTTCGCTGCGAGATGCTGGCAAACAAGTCCCTGTGCTATTTCTAACCGCACGTGGCAGCGTAGATGACCGCGTCAAGGGGTTGGAACTGGGGGCAGACGACTATCTCGTCAAGCCGTTCGCGTTCTCGGAATTGCTGGCGCGGGTGCGGACGCTGCTGCGACGCGGAAGCGCTCCGAGCCAGCCTGATCGCATCCAAGTTGCCGATTTGGTGCTGGACTTGCCGCGCCGACGTGCAACGCGCGCTGGTCAGCGCATCAATCTCACCAGCAAGGAGTTCGCGTTGCTCGAACTGCTGGCACGCCGACAGGGTGAAGTTCTGCCGCGTTCGTTGATTGCGTCTCAGGTATGGGACATGAATTTCGACAGCGACAGCAACGTCATTGATGTGGCCATCCGTCGTCTGCGCGCAAAGATCGACGATGCGTTCAATCCAAAGCTCATCCACACTGTACGTGGCATGGGATACACGCTCGATGCGCCTGATGATGACCTCGCGCCATAAGCCACGGCGAAGCCGTCCCGCGTCGCTTGCATTGAGGGTCACGGCCCTGGTTGGCATTGCCACTACCTTGGTATTTCTAGCGTTCAACTGGGTTGTCGTTAGATCCCTGGAGCACCACTTTGCCCAACAGGACGCCCATGAACTGGACGCAGTGGTCACGGCCTTGGCAGAGCCGTTGCGACAGATCGCTAATGACATGGACAAAGATGAGTTGCGGCAGCATTTAGCCAATGCAGTGGCAGGACATCATGGGATGACCTATGGTGTCTATGATCGGCCGGGCAATACCATCTATGCCACGCCGGGTCCTGACCTGTCGAAACTTGCCAGCAGCAAAAAGTTGGTCAACCGCATCACCGCCGACGATTTGACGGTGTGGCAAGAGAATCAGAGGTCTTATCGAGGTGTGGCGCTACAACTGCCTGCCGACGATTCGGCGGCACCTGGCTACCGCATCGTCGCTGCCATGGACATCGGCTTTCATCTCGATTTCTTGGCAGAGTTCAAGCGCATGCTCTGGTGGGCGACCTGCCTTGTTCTCTGCATTGCGCTCGGGGTGGCTTGGCTGGCCGTGCAATGGGGCCACCTTCCAATCCGCAAGGTCAACGAGGAGATTCGCACGATCCGCTCTTCAAAGCTAGATGTGAGACTTGATCCTCTGGACGTACCTATAGAACTGGCTGAACTTGTGGTCGCCTTCAACGACATGCTGGCCAGAATCGAGGAAGGGTTTGTCCGCCTGTCGCACTTTTCCGCCGACATTGCGCACGAGTTGCGTACACCCGTTACCAACCTGATTACGCAGTCCCATGTGGCGCTCGGGCAACCCCGCAGTGCAGAGGAATATCGGGAGATCCTCTACTCCAACTTGGAGGAGTTTGATCGCATGAGTCGCATGATCGGCGACATGTTGTTTCTAGCTCAAACGGAAAATGACCCTCGAAATCTCCGCCTCGGCGAAATCGACTTGGCTGAGTTGATCCGAGGTTTGTTTGACTACTTCGAGGCATTAGCTGAAGACCGCAACATCACACTTTACGCAAAGGGTGCTGCCGAACCAATACGAGCGGATCGTGAGATGTTGCTGCGGGCGCTCAACAATCTTCTTTCCAACGCAATCCGTCATACTCCCTATGGGTCGCGTATTACAGTCGCTTTGGCGCAAGATGAGCGATGGACAACGATAAGTGTCGAAAATCCGGGCGAGCGAATTTCGGAGGCTGATCTGCCGAAGTTATTCGATCGCTTTTTCCGAGTAGATCCTGCCCGCCAACGAAAGAACGCAGGTGCAGGGCTAGGGCTGGCCATCGTCAAATCAATTGCCGAAGCTCATGGTGGACATGTGCAGGCAACGTCCAGCGATACAGCGACTAAATTTGATCTAACGCTGCCTCGCATCGCTTAAGTTGGCCTCTCGCCATTGCGGGAGAATGCAGATCGTGGATGGGCGCAGTTTCGACTCGTCGGAAGCAGGTTGCTCGTCAGATGATGGACATGCCTTTCTGCCGTCCAATCTCCCATGACACGCCACCGCCGCGTACAGTGGCAGCAAGTTGCTGACCTAGCCGTTGCTCGATCACTGGTTTCCACGGCACTAGGCTGAATCCCATGCCGTCATCGAGCATCGCGTAGCGCCCGCTGGCGAGCATGACGCTGCGCCGGTAGATGCCGGCCACGCGCTGCCCATCGGCCACCGGGCGATGCTCCAGGCCGGTTTCGCCGGCAATGTCCTTCGCGGCCTGTGCCAGTTCCCGGTTGCGCAGCGTGCCCAGCAGGTTGCGCGCCAGGATCACGCGCTGCCCGCGCCGCTCGGCCAGTCCCTGTTCGGCCAGGAAGTCGGCGCGCTGCTGCATCGCCTGCTTGGCCTCGCCGCCAAAGCCCAGGTCGCCCAGACCCGAGCCGCCGCCGATCAACTGCTGGTCGAGCCAGGTGGCCCCGATCACTCGGGCCTGCCGCTCGATGGGCAGGTGCGATTTCAGCTCCACGGCCACGCCGCCCAGGCGCTGCGCGTCGTAGCGGCGGCCCTGCTCGGGCAGATCGTCCGGCACCTTCCATAGACCTTCGGCCACGCGCTCCACAATGCCGGCGCGGCGCAAGGCTTCCAGCCGACGGACATGGGCTGCGACGACTTCCTGTGGATCGCGGCCGGGCATGGCCTGACCCTGCGCGATGGCGAGGTGGTGGTCGGTGCGGTACAGGCCATCGCTCGCCAGCGCGGCGATGTTCTTGTCGGCCGCGCGCACATCGGCCGATCCCTTCACCTCCACCACCGCGCCGGCCGGATAGTTCGCCAGTTCGTCGCGGGTGTTGAGCGCGACGTAGTGGGCCTTGCCGTCCACGCCGTCGATGACCAGATAGCCCCGGTCGCGCAGCTCGTCGGCCAGCCCCTTCGCGGCCACGCGGCCGAGGATGGTTCGGCCATCGTCGCCCGCCTCGAACACCGCCAGCTCGCGCGGCTCGCCGCGCATGGCCCGCTGCATGGTGCGGATGATGTCGCCACGCTCGCCCAGGGCGCGCAGCGTCTTTTCGGCATCGGCGTGGACGGCCCAGGTGCCCGGCTGCATCTCGTCGGCCAGGCCCAGGCGCTGCAAGCGTTGCAGGCGGCCGATCAGCAGCAGGCGCTGGCGTTGCAGCCGCGGTTCGTTGAACCGTTCGACATGCACCAAGCCATCGTCGCCCAGTTCGCGTTTGAGCGTGCGATCCAGGCTCGTCCATCGCTCCTGATCCACTTCACGCTGCAAGGTCTGCTGGATCTCCAGCTCGGTGCGTGGCCCCAGCCATTCGGTCGCCAGCTCGGACGCGCGATGCCGGAAGCCATCGGCGATGTAGTCGCCCGCGATGATGAGGTCTTTGCCGGTGTCGTCGCGTCCGCGCACGATCAAGTGGGTGTGCGGGTTGTCGGTGTTCCAGTGATCGACCGCCACCCATTCCAGCCGTGTGCCCAGGTCGGCTTCCATGCGGCCCATGAGATGCCGCGTGTAGGTGCGCAGGTCGTCCAGTTCCGCGCCATCCTCCGGCAAGAGGATGAAGCGGAAATGGTGCCGGTCGTCGGCGCAGCGTTCCTTGAAGGCGTCGAGGCCGGCAGCATCGGTCTGCGGCCCATAGGCTTGGCCTGGCTCGCCGTCGCGGCCGGCGCCGTCGCGCTCGATGTAGCGCAGGTGCTTGGCGAGCGACTGCGGACTGGCCCGCTGCTGATTGACCAGCAGCGTCTTGATGGTCACGCGCCGCGACATGGGCGTGAGCTTCGCGCCCGCGAAGCGCGCCGCCGTGTGGCCGCGTCCCAGCCGCGAGCCGGGCCGCTGGCCGATGCCGGCGCCCTTGCCACTGCCGCCAGGACGGCGCACCGCCGACTTGCCGCTGCTGGCCTTTCCTGCCTGCTTGAGCACCTTGGAAACGAAGCCCTGGCCCCGGTTCTTCGGGGCGCTGGGGCGGATGCGGAAATCGTCATCGCGGCGGTTGGTCATGGCTGGGCTCCCTGCAAGCTCTGGCGTGTCCGGGCGTGCGAAGCACGTGGACATGACTGCATCGGCGCGGGCTTCGCGCCCCAAGCGGCACGGCGGCAAAGCCGCTCCGTGCCGCGCCACCCCCACGTGCAGACAGGCTTTCGACGCGGCCCGGTGCCGCGTCCTTTTGTCTTGCCTTCCGCATTTGCCTCCCGCATCCGCTCCCGGCAATCGCGGCCCGGTGGCGCTGCTGCACCAGCAGCCAGCGCGCCGGCGAACGCGGATACGGCCGCAGGCCGGGCGCGTTCGAGGCAAGACGCCTGCACGTTGGACGGCTGCGCCGGAGACAGCGCGAAGTGCGGTGCGAATGCACCCGCACTGCACGCGCGACGACACGGCGACGACCAGCAGGACGACACGCCCGATGGCACGATGAGATGCATGGCAACGTGCAGCGAATCGACGGCCATCATGGGCGGGATTCCAGCCAGATCGGATGCGCGACGCCGATCACGGCGGATGCGCTGACCGGCCCGAAATACCGGCTGTCGAACGACGCCGGGTTGGTCACGCTCAAGAGGAACAGTTCGCCAGGCCGAAGCTGGCGGCACTGCCGCCAGGAAGGCAGCGGACGGCCCAGCCGGTCGGCGGGCAGCACGGCGGCCACCGGCACGCCGTCGATCCAGACCAGCGCATCAAACACGCACACCGTTTGCGGCGCGACGGCGCCCACGCGCTTGAGCAGCGGCACGCGCGCCGGCAGGTAGCGGCGCTGCGCGGCCAGCGCGGCGGTGTCTGCCGGCAACGTGGTCAAGACGATGCTGCCAACGGACAAAGGCTGGTGCAGCGAGTCGGTACGCTGGTGGAGCGGTTCCACGCGATACCAGCCGACCGCCACGCTGTCGGACGGGTTGTAGATGATGCGCGGCAGCGGATGCACGAAGGACGCCCAGGCCAGCGCAGCGAGGCCGCAGGCAGACAGGCACGCGAGCACGATGCGAGCGCGCAGGCGTGAGCGAGGACGCGGCGCGGTGCCGACAGTCGAAACGGCGGTCATGGCAGCGCCCTCCCGATGAGCCATCCGGCGTGCCGCTCGGCGGTGTATTCGGGCAGCGGCAGGCGCGCAGCGAGCCGGTTGGCGAGCGTGCGCCAGTACGCGGGTGAAGCGGCGGATGGCGCGATCCCCAGCGCCTCGATGGCGTCGATGCGCTCCAGCACGGCGCGCACCTGGTTCTCGCCCTCGGTGTGCAGCAGCAGGCGTGCGCCCGGCTGCACACCGGGGATGCGCTGCGCCGCGTCCAGCGGCGTGCAAGCCTGCATCACCATGAGCTGCCAGCGAACAGTGCCGTAGTCGGTGGACTGCCAGCGAATGCGGCAGAACATGGCATTCGGCATGAATACGGCGAGACTGCGCCAGCGGTCGAGCCGCAGCGTGCGCGCCGGTTCGCCGAAGCGCAGGTAGAGCTTGAAACGGTGCTCCAGGAAGGCCAGCGAAACGCGCGTTAGCGGCGTTGATGTTGGCCCCGTCGCGTGTGCTAGGAGTGGCGGCGACGGTGCAGCCGTGGCCGCGAAGGCAACAGGCGCGGGGGCAGACGAAGCGGATGCGGTCATGGTGTGTTCTCCCTGCGTTGTTCTGGAAACTCGCGCTCCAGCAGGCCGCGCAGCAGTTCGGCCACCGTCACGCCTTGCGTGAACGCCGACACCTTGATGCGCGCCCGCATTGCGGGCGTGATGTCGAGCGTCAGGCGTGCGGTGTAGAGGTCGCCCTTGCCCAGCGCATCGGCGTCGCCCTGGCGAATCCACGCCTCGGCGTGCGGATTCGCGGGCGGACGCGCGCCGATGCCGACGCGCTTTGTCGTGCGCTTGCTGGCGGGGCTGCTCATGTCGGCCACCGCAGCAGTTCGTCCACCAGTGCGGTGATTTCGCGCGCGGCGACGCTGTCCGGCGCCGTCTCGCGTGCCAGCCGGCCAGCAGCCACGCTGTCGGCGAACACGATGCGTTGATGCACTTCCGCGCGCAGCGCAGGAAGCGGCTGCTCGGCCAGCGCGCCGCGTGCTTCGCGTCCGATCACCGTGGTGCTCACGCGCCGGTTGATGACGAAGGCCGCGCGCAGCGCAGGCCGAAACACCTGCGCCTCGCGGATCAGCGCCACCATCTCGGCGCTGGCCCACAGGTCGTAGGGGCTGGGCTGCACCGGGATCAGCACGCGCTCGGCCGCCAGCAGCGAGGAGCGCGCCAAGGCGGCGATGCGCGGCGGCCCGTCGATGACGACGTGATCGGCCCGCCTGGCGAGTTCTGGCGCTTCCTGGTGCAGCGTTTCGCGTGCGAGGCCCACGGCGCTGAACAGCCTTGGCAAACCTTGCTGGCTGCGGCGCTGCGTCCAGTCCAGCGCGGAGCCTTGCGGGTCGGCGTCCAGCAACACGACGTGTTGGCCGCGCATCGCCAGCTCGCCAGCGATGTGGGTAGCCAGCGTGGTTTTGCCGACGCCGCCTTTCTGGTTGAGCAGCGCGACGATCATGGCCTGGCCCTCCCTGTTGGAAAGCCCGGTTGTTGCCGCTGTGCTTCGCGCCGCGTGGCGGTTTTCCACCGAGGTGCGGCGCTTCTACTACCAGTTAGATGTTTTAAGTTAGGGAAGTTAGGGGAGGCCGAAACCCGCGCCGTTATTGGCTTTGCGGCCGATCCGTACTCCTGATAGCACGAGAGTCGTACTCCCGATAGCACGATACCTCGTACTCCTGATAGCACGAGCCCGTCCACAAGCTGCGCACCGTTTATCCCCGTGCCGCGAACGGCACGGGCCGGAAGGTCAGCAGCTCGGCGCTGTTGTCCGGCATCCGCTCGATGCCTAGGACGTAGCCGGGCAGCGACTGCCGCGCGACCAGTGCGCGCAGGTCGTAGGCGAAGTCTGAGAAGCGCGTGGCACTGCCCGATTTCCGATACAGGTGTCGGAAATCGAATTGCCAACCACCCGGCTGTCGCCCGCCGTGTTTGCGCACCAGCCGGTACAGCCATCGCTCGATGCCGCCCGTGAGCCGGAAATACGCTGGGTCGATGGTCAGCACCAGCGCGGCATCCATGACGCCCGCGTAAAACCAGTCCGGCAGGATCAGCTCCAGCCCTAAGGGCGTGCCCTTGGTATCGGCCAGTTCCTTCCATTCGTTGATCCACGAGAAGCGGTGCAGCCGTCTTCCCGTGGTCTCCCGAATGGACGTGGCCACCGTCGTGGATTGCAGGCGATCCAAGGCCGCCTTGAGGCGCTGGTAGTCGCGCAGCGACGTACCGCGCCCAATGAATCGCTGGATCTCGTAGGGCGTGGCCTGCATGAGCCGCGATGGACGCAAGCCCGCGTCGCGCGCCTCCACAATCTGCGAAGCCGCCCAAATGAGCACATCTGCATCCCAAATCGTGGCGATGCCATGCTCCTGCGTTCCCTCCACGCGGATCGTGATGCCGCTGGCGCGGAAGTCGATCGGCGCCACGCGCCGCGACTTCGCCAGCGAGAAGAACGGAAAGGCCATCAAATCCTGGCTGTCGCGCGGCGCCATGTCGCCCGGCAGGGCACGGAACAGGTCGAGCTGTTCGCGCTCTGGCACGAGCCGCTGCCGGGACGGCAGCGCAGGGCTGGACATGGCGAAAGCCACCCGCGCGCCAGCGGTCAGCGCGCACGGCTGTCCGCCGAATGCTGCTCGGCGTACTCGGGATCGGATGTGCTCTCGAAGCTGCGCTCGGAAGCCCAGGCATCGAGATCGGCCACGGCGTACATGACGCGGCGGCCGAATTTGCGGAACTTGGGGCCGCCGCCCAGCACGCGCTGCTTTTCCAGCGTGCGCGGTGACAGTCGCAGGTAGTCGGCGGCTTCGTCGTTGGTGAGATAACGCTGCGGTTGCGCGACAGCGGCCGAGGTGGTTGCGGGAGCGGCGGCAGGCCGCAAGGGAGCAGGACGCATGGTGAGAACCTCCATCGGTTGCAGGGCTCCGGCCACACAGCGCAACCGGATGGAGGCAGTCTCAGAAAATGAAGCTCTCTTGCTCAGGGTCGTTTTGCGTGGCCTTCAAAACGACCCTTCTCAAGCGGCGCAAGCTGTGCTAGGCGGCGATAGCCGCCGCGCATCAGCGCATCGCCGCGCCGCGTCAGGCGGCGCACCTTGGAGCGCAGGCCGCCGTCGCTGTACCAACCGGCTGCGGCATCCACGCCGAACAAGCCTTCGGCCACATCGCGCAAGGACGCACCCGCCAGGGTTGCGTCGAGCGCCTGCAAGGTGTGCAGTTCCAGCAAGGCCGAATGCGATGGCCGGGGCCGAGCATTGGCCAGCGCCGCACCGGGCGCATGGCCGCGTGCAGGTGCGGCAGCACCGCCGTGATGGGCATAGGCGACAGCCATGCCGTCCTCCAGGCCGGGTGCCAGCGCGAAGCGCAGGCAATGGCCAGGGCTGCGCGCGATCAGCACCAGCCGCTTGCCATCGTGGATCAATTGCTTGTGACCAGGGATGCGCCAGAACGCGAAGGCGGTGGCATTCTGCGGTGGGTCGGCATCGGGGTAGAGCTGCACCACGCCGGCATGGCCGGGGAGCCAGGCCGGATGCGCGTCGCGCGCATCCAAGGCTGGGTCTTCCAGCAGGCGTAAGCCCCAGCGATGCGCCGCGTGCTGTGCCGCCTGCGGCCGGCGATGACGGTGCAGCCAGTCGAGCCGGTAGTCGGGATGGCGCCGCAGGTACTCACAGGCCAGTGCGAGTGCATCGAGCCGCAGAACGTAGAGGTAGGCGGCGGTGGGATACCAGTGCGGGAAATGGTGAGGGCTGACCATGACGAAAGCTCCTGTCGAACAGCAGGAACGTCGCCACGGGCCGATCAAAACGAAGCTATCGCATCCAGATCAAAACCATCATCTGCATCAATTCAAGCATGTAACATGCGGTGTCAAGACTGATTGGCTCCGGTGTATTGCGAATCCCGTCCGAATGCGACGACCGCCCGACCCGACAACGTCATGCGGCACAAAACACCGTGCCCGTACCCGCATAAAAGATCGTGACTGATTGGGTCACACCAGCACGGGTTGAATGCAAGAGTGCGGATTCAGACCGGACAGGTCTGGAATAAGACTGAAATAGTCCCAATACGCCCCGCTTGGCCGCAGTGCGAACGGTTCAATCGAGGATGGAACCATTCTCCTGGGCCAGCCGCAGATATTCCGACAGCGGGCGTGCCGCCTGAAAATACCGATCCCGCATCACGGGCTGCTTGCGTGGCCCGACGATGGATTCCAGATCGGACAGCTTCACGGTGCCCAGCTCGGGCATTCCCAGCCCCAGGTCGATCAGGCCAAAGGCCGTATCGCCATCGGCCGGATCGAGCGCGGCCAGCAGCCAAGTGAGATGCGCGTCCGGCGTGAACAACCGCACCACGGGCAACGGGTCGATGGAGCCGCCAGCGGCGCGATTCTGGCCGTGGGCCAGCAACTGCCTGCGCTCGTCCTCGGTGATGAGTCGGTTCATGGGCAGCCCTTTCTTGGAACAAATCCACCGAAGCGTGAAAGCGTAAAGCCGTATCGGCGGATTTGAGGAAATGCACGGATTCGGTTTTGTGCTTCCGTGAAAAACCGCAAATGCGTATTTCTGTAAAGACGTAGAAGCACGAAAAAGGATTGATTCGGAATGAATGAGTTAAAGATAACGTGGTTTTAATTGTGCTGCGAATTGACGCTTCTGTCTATGCAGAAGCGAACCGTCCAGCGCGGCCGACCGGCCGGCTCCACCACCCATGACGCCGAGCTGGCCCACGCCTTCGGCGCGGCGGTGCGTGCTCTGCGGATGGAGCGCGGCATCGCGCAGGAATCGCTGGCACACCAGGCCGGCATCGAGCGTTCCCACATGGGGAAGATCGAGCGCGGCGAGCACATGCCCACGCTGGCGATCATTTTCAAGATCGCTGGCGCGCTCGAATGCAGCACGGCAGTGCTAATGAGCGAGGCTGAAAGCCAGCTCGCAGCGGCGGCCCCGCCGTAGGCGCTGGCCCGGCCGATCCGGCGCAAGCCGGTTCGGCGGTGTTCAAGGGGCGCCAAGTGCAGCGCGGCGGGGATGGGCCTTGCGCCGATCCCCTGGAGCAAGCGACGCGCGCAGCGCCGCAGGCGCGAAGGCGTGAGCAACTGTCTTAAAAGTCAAGACAGCGCATCGTGAAAATATCGAATTTCGTTATCGTTATTCGATATGAAAGAAAAACCAACACCCCGCGCCATGGA
>NZ_NIOF01000023.1 GCF_002205645.1 Roseateles aquatilis
ACGCCGGCCGAATATGCCCGTAGGATCAAGGAGATGGGGCCTGCCTAATGGCCCCGAGACTGGCCGGGACTAGCGCATCGCGTGGCTCGAAGAATCCAAGCGGATCAGTGAAGCCCGACCATTCTCATTCCCGCACGGATATCAGGATCGTTTGGAATCTCAACGAAACGGATACCCGCGTCATCGACTTTCCGTCCGATGTCGAAAGCGTCCTCTTCGGAGCGACGATGTTCGATCACCTGCCCATCATTTGCCGACTTGCACGGAAGGTTTCGAGGAAACGCTCGGCGAACTCTTCGCTTCCGCCGATGTCGGCAAGGTCATCCAGGCACTCTCCGCGGGACGCGCATCACCAGGATGACGCCCGGAGACGTGCCCCCAGAAAGACGAAGGCGGACATCCTTTCGGATGCCCGCCTTACCCATTGACGTCCGGCTTGCGCCTCTGCGGTACCCACCACCAACCTGGACCGCATGGGATGAAGAATACGGACGCGGCCGGTCCGCGCCCAGTCGGGTTTGCCGCATCGCTGCAGCGGTGATCGGCTGATGCGCCTGTCGGTCGACGACCTACGCGGCGGCCCGTCGCCCATCCGGGCAGGCCGGGCACCCTCCTCGCTCCTCCTCGCTCAGCGCAGCAACCGGTACAGCGTGTTGCGTCCGATGCCCAGGCGACGAGCGGCCTCCGAGTGATTGCCGCCGCAGGCCTCCAGCACGCGCCGCGCATGCGAGCGCGACTGATCCCGCAACATCGACGGCGTCCCGTCGTCCGACCCCGCGCGCGACGTCGCGACCTGCGACGGCGCGAGATCACCATCGCCCGACGGCATCTGGTCCAGCTCCTCGATCAGGTCGTCCGGCAGATGCCCGCGGCGGATCACCGACTCCCCCGGCTCCATCAGCGCACAGGCGATGCGCAGGGCCTGCTCCAGTTGGCGAACGTTGCCGGGCCAGCCATACGCGAGCAATTCCTTCCTCAGCGACAGCTCCACCACCACGTGCCGTGACGGCTCCAGCGCGGCCAGCAAGCGGTCGACGAGCACCGGGAGGTCCTGGCGCTCGCGCAGCGGCGGCAGGCTCAGGGTCAGGCCGTTGAGGCGGTAGTAGAGATCCTCCCGGAACTGCCCTTGCGCCACCAGTTGCCGCAGCGGCCGGTGACTGGCGCACAGCAGCTGGAAGTCGACCGCCACCGTGGGCCCGCCGCCCAGCGGCTGCACCTGCCGGTCCTGCAGCACGCGCAGCAGCCGCGCCTGCAGCGGCAGCGGCATGTCGCCGATCTCGTCCAGGAACAGGGTGCCGCCGTGGGCCTCGCGCAGACGCCCCGGAGCGCCCTCGCGCGAAGCGCCGGTGAACGCGCCGGGTCGGTAGCCGAAGAGTTCCGCCTCGATCAGCGGCTCGGGCAAGGCCGCGCAATTCACGGCGACGTAAGCCCGGTCGCGGCGCCGGCTGCTGTCGTGAACGGCTCGCGCGAACAGATCCTTGCCGACACCCGATTCGCCTTGCAGCAGCAGCGCGATCGGCTTGTCGAGCACGCGCCGGGCACGCAGCACCGCCTGATGCATCGCGGCGTCGCCCAGGTCCAGCGGCTGCAAGGCATCCTGCACGTCGTGAGCGCCGCCGCGCATCGGCACGTCGACGGCGACAGGAACATCGACGACCGCTCGCACGCCCGGCAAGCCGGCGCGCTGCTCGGCACGCGCCGCCTCCGGCGCCGCAGATCGCGCATCGATCGGATCGTCGATCGCCGCATCAGTCACCGCATCGACCGTCGACGACGACACAACCGCCTGCGGCATCGCGGCCGCAGAACCGCGCAGCCACCATGCGCGCGGCCCTTGCACGCGCACCCACAGCGGTGGCCCGTCCTCGCGATGCAGCAGGCGCGCGCTCTCGCCGCCGGCCCGCGCCCAATCCATCAGGTCGGACAGCCGCACCGGCAGCACCGCTTCGAGCGGACTCGGTCGCGACGCCTCCGGCCCGAGCCACGCCTGCGCCGCCGCGTTGCACCCGAGGACCCAGCCGTCCTCGCTCAGCGCGAGCAGGCCTTCCGTCGGCGTGCCCAGGCCCTCCGGCTGCACATGCAGCTGCAGCCTCAACCCGTCCGCGTGCCGGGTCTGGAACAGGCGGTGCTCGACCATGCGAGCGGCCGAGCGCACCAGCGCCAGCGTGTGGCGCTGGAAGCCACGCTGCTCGCCGGAGATGTCCAGCACCCCGAGCACCCGACCCTGCGGGTCGCGGATCGGCGCCGCGGTACAGCTCAGGAAGGCGTTGCGCTCCAGGAAGTGCTCGCCGCCGAGCACGGCCACCGGCCGTTGCTCCGCCAGCGCCGTGCCGATCGCGTTGGTGCCGCGCCAGCGCTCGTCCCAGATCGCCCCGGGCCGCAACGCGACACGCTGCGCACGATCGACGAAGCGTCCGTCGCCCAGCGCCTGCAGCAGCAAGCCCCGCGCGTCGGCCAGGATCACGAGGCCGTCGCCTTCCTGGGTCTGGGCGAACAGGTCCTCCATCACCGGCCGCGCGTGCGCGACCAGCTCGTGCTGGCGCTCCAGCGCGCGACGCAACTGGGCGCCCGACGCATGCGGCGCGCCGGGCGGCCGGCCCACCGGGCTCAGACCGAAATCGCGGCTGCGCAGCCAGCTGCGGCTGAGGTCCTCATCCAGCGCCTGAGGACTGAGCCGGCCGGTGTCCAGCAGCTCGCGCCTGGCCGCGCGCAGCAGTCGCGGCGCCTGCATCGCGCCGCTCGGGGTTTTCACCATCGCGTTGTCTCCTTGCGGCCGGCCCGCCGTTCCTTGCGGCCCGCGACGCGCCCAGCCTGACGGCAGATCGCGCTTCGAGCCGGAATCCGCGCCGGGGTGTTCCATTCCGGAACACCTGTGTCGGCGCGGCGGTGCCGGGACCCATGTGTGGAGCGATCCTGACCGCAGAAGCACCGCTTGGGAAGGGGCTTCGCGCCGCCTTGTGGGGTCTTCCGGCGCAAGCGCGGCCCTGGCACGCGCCATGCATCGCGAGTCCGCTCATTCACGACAACGGAGACAACACCATGATCTACGCCAAGCCGGATGCGGCCGGTGCCCCGGTGCAATTCAAGAAGCGTTACGACAACTTCATCGGCGGCAAGTGGACGCCGCCACGCGACGGCCAGTACTTCGACGTCATCACCCCCATCACCGGCCAGGTCTTCACGCAGGCCGCGCGGTCGACTGGCGCGGACATCGAGCTCGCGCTCGACGCCGCCCATGCCGCGGCCGAACGCTGGGGGCAGACGCCGGCCGCGGAGCGCGCCAACGTGCTGCTGCGCATCGCCGACCGCATGGAGCAGAACCTGGAGCTGCTCGCCTACGCCGAGACCGTGGACAACGGCAAGCCGATGCGCGAGACGCTCAATGCCGACCTGCCGCTGGCGGTCGACCACTTCCGCTACTTCGCCGGCTGCCTGCGGGCGCAGGAGGGCGCGCTCAGCGAGATCGACGGCAACACCATCGCGTACCACTTCCACGAGCCGCTGGGCGTGGTCGGCCAGATCATCCCGTGGAACTTCCCCATCCTGATGGCGGCCTGGAAGCTGGCGCCCGCGCTGGGCGCCGGCAACGCCGTGGTGCTCAAGCCGGCGGAGTCGACCCCGGTCGGCATCCTGGTCCTGGCCGAGCTGATCGCCGACCTGCTGCCGCCGGGCGTGCTCAACATCGTCAACGGCTACGGCAAGGAGGCCGGCATGCCGCTGGCGCAGAGCAAGCGCATCGCCAAGATCGCCTTCACCGGCTCCACCGCCACCGGCCGCGTCATCGCGCAGGCGGCGGCGACCAACCTGATCCCGGCCACGCTGGAGCTGGGCGGCAAGAGCCCCAACGTCTTCTTCGCCGACATCGCGTCGCAGGACGACGAGCTCTTCGACAAGGCCATCGAGGGCCTGGTCCTCTTCGCGTTCAACCAGGGCGAGGTCTGCACCTGCCCGTCGCGCGCGCTGATCCATGAATCGATCTACGACAAGTTCATCGCCCGCGCGATCGACCGCGTCAAGGCCATCAAGCAGGGCAACCCGCTCGACACCGAGACGATGATGGGCGCGCAGGCGTCGTCGATGCAGCTGGACAAGATCCTGTCCTACCTGGAGATCGGCAAGCAGGAGGGCGCGCAACTGCTGATCGGCGGCGGCCGCGCGCAAATGGGCGGCGACCTGGCGGGCGGTTATTACGTCGAGCCCACGCTGTTCAAGGGCACCAACGACATGCGCATCTTCCGTGAGGAGATCTTCGGTCCGGTCCTGGCCGTCACCACCTTCAAGACCGAGGAAGAAGCGCTGCGCATCGCCAACGACACGCCCTACGGCCTGGGCGCGGGCGTGTGGTCCCGCGACATCAACACCGCCTTCCGCATGGGCAAGGGCATCAAGGCCGGCCGTGTGTGGACCAATTGCTATCACGCCTATCCGGCGCACGCGACCTTCGGCGGCTACAAGGAATCGGGCATCGGCCGCGAGACCCACAAGATGATGCTGGACCATTACCAGCAGACGAAGAACCTGCTCGTCAGCTACTCCCCGAAGGCGCTCGGGTTCTATTGATCAGCCCCCTCCCCTCCCCTCCCCGCCCACGCCCACCCCGCCGCAGTACTGGACACGACACGACACGCCAAGGCCCGATCGCTGCGGTGTATCGGGGCCGGGAGGGCGGGCAGCCCCGGGGAGGAATTTTGACTGACGACACGGGGCTGCCCGCCCTCCCGGCCCGTGCTCGGTCGACGCGCGGCTGGCCCCACCACCGCCAAACACCCCCAAGAAAGTACAAATGTCCAAGAAAAAGACATTTGTTTGCAAGATCAACGCCGCCTGCCTAGAATCCGCGGCATGTCATCGTCCAAGGAACAGCTGCTCGCCCTGGTGGAGGCCAATCCCTTCATCAGCCAGCAGGACCTCGCCGACCGTCTCGGCTTGTCGCGCTCGGCCATCGCCGGGCATCTCGCGCAGTTGACGAAGGAGGGCCGCATCCTCGGCCGCGCCTACGTGCTGCCGCAGCGCCAGCCCATCGTCTGCATGGGCGGCACCAACCTCGACCGCAAGCTGCGCTCGATCGGTCCGCTGCAGATGGGCAGCTCCAATCCGGCGCATCAGCATGAATCGGCTGGCGGCGTGGCCCGCAACATCGCGGAGAACCTCGCGCGGCTGGGCCTGCCGGTGCATCTGCTGACCGCCGTCGGCCGTGACGGCGCCGGGCAGGCGCTGCTGGCGCAGTTGCAAGCGCTGGGCGTCGACTGCGGCGGTTGCCTGCAGGCGGCCGACGCGGCCACGGGCAGCTACACCGCGGTGCTCGATGCGCAGGGCGAGCTGGTGCTCGCGCTGGCCCACATGGCGCTGACCGATCGCCTGGACCCTGCCTTCCTGCGCCAGACCGCCCCGCAACGCGCCCCGGCGCGCTGGCTGGTGGCCGACCTGAACCTGCCGCGCGAGACGCTCGACGAGCTGCGTGCCGAGGCTCGCCTGCGCGATCAACGGCTGCTGCTGGTCGCCGTGTCAGAGCCCAAGATGGCGCGCCTGGGCACCGACTTGCGTGGCGTCGAGCTGCTGGTGCTCAACCGCGGCGAGCTGCGGGCCCTGACCGGCCGCGCGCTCGATGACGACGCCGCGCTGCGCGCCGCGTGGCACGCGCTGCGCGAGGCCGGCCTGCGACGCCTGGTGGTCAGCGACGGCGCGCGCGGCGTGCTGCACAGCGACGGCGACGAGCTCGTCGCGCTGGCCGCGCCGACGCTCGATCCCGCGTCGATCCGTGAAGTCACCGGCGCCGGCGACGCGATGACCGCCGGCATCGTCGCCGGCCTGCATCGCGACCCCGACGACCTGCGTGGCGCCTGCGCGCTCGGCCTGCGGCTGGCGGCGTTGACGCTGCAGAGCGACGCCACCGTCAGCCCGGCGCTGAGCCCCGCGCTGATCGCCTGATCGCCTGCTCGACCCGCCGTCCGACCACCGCCCCCCCTGCCTCGATCCGCCTCGCCGCCACGCGACGCGCCCGACCCCAATCCACCCGACTTGCCCTCAAGAAAGACCGTCATGACCCAGACCGCCGCCATCGCCCCGACCCTGATCGACTTCTCCCCCGAAGTCGCCGCCGCCCGCGCCGAGGGCCGCCCGCTGGTGGCGCTGGAATCGACCATCATTTCCCACGGCATGCCCTATCCGCAGAACGTGCAGACGGCGCGCGAGGTCGAGGCCATCGTGCGCGAGCACGGCGCGGTGCCGGCCACCATCGCGGTGCTGGACGGCAAGATCCGCGTCGGCCTGAACGACGAGCAACTGGAACTGCTGGGCCGCTCGCCGGACGCGCTCAAACTCAGCCGCCGCGACCTGCCCTTCGCGTTGTCCACCGGCCGCGTCGGCGCGACCACCGTGGCCGCGACGATGATCTGCGCGCACCTGGCCGGCATCGAGGTCTTCGTCACCGGCGGCATCGGCGGCGTGCATCGCGGCGCGGAGACCTCCTTCGACATCTCGGCCGACCTGCAGGAGCTGGCGCGCACCCCGGTCGCCGTCGTCTGCGCCGGCGCCAAGAGCATCCTCGACCTGGCGCTGACGCTCGAGTACCTGGAGACGCACGGCGTGCCGGTGCTGTCCGTCGGCCAGGACAACTTCGCCGCGTTCTACACCCGCGACAGCGGCCTCAAGGCCGACTTCCGCCTCGACGCGGCCGACGACCAGGCCCGCTTCCTGCGGACCAAGTGGGCGCTGGGACTGAACGGCGGCGCGGTGGTGAGCAACCCCGTGCCCGTCGCGCACGAGATGCCCGCCACGGTGATCGGCGGCTTCATCGACCAGGCGCTGGCCGAGGCCCACGCGCAGGGCATCAGCGGCAAGGCAGTCACGCCCTATCTGCTGGCGCGCATCAAGGACCTCAGCGGCGGCGCGAGCCTGGTCACCAACATCGCGCTGGTGAAGAACAACGCCCGCGTCGGCGCCGCGTTGGCGCGCGCGCTGAAGGCGGGCTGAAGAACCGTTGAAGGACGGCTGAACGCGGGCCGGGAGGCTCGCTGCGCGGCGGCTTGCGGCCCGTTCGCCGGCCGGCTCGCCCCGCCGCGGAACCACAACGGAAGCGCGCCGGAAGCGAGACCGAAACACTGTGCCGGCATGCTTCACAAGCGCTCCCGTGAGCGTCCGCCGGCCGGCTCGCCCCTGTCGTTGGTCACGGCGTCCCGGGGGAAATCCCAGTCGCCATCGGTGCTCGCGCGCTCCAATCGCACAGCGCGCCGGCAACAATGAATGGGTTAACCGGAACGAAACATTCATCACCGGACGCTGACCTAAGCTTCGCCGCCCTCGCGCTCCCCCTCGTTGGAAAAGTGAACAGCATGCGCCGCAAGTCCCTGGTTCTCGCGTTGATCGTTGTCCTGCTCGTCGTCGCCGGCGGCTGGTGGTGGAAGTCGCGCGCGGCGACCCGCGGCGACGCATCGGCGGCGACGGCCGGCGCCGGCGGCGCATCCGGTCCCGCCGGCATGCAGGCGGTCGGCGTGGTCACCGCGCTGCGGCGCGACGTGCCCGTCGTCGTCGAGGCCAGCGGCACCGTCAGCCCGATCAACCAGGTCGACCTGCGCGCCCAGACCACCAGCACCATCCGCGACGTGCTGGTGAAGGACGGGCAGACCGTCGCCAAGGGCCAGGTGTTGTTCCGCTTCGACGACCGCGCCGATCGCGCCAATCTCGACAAGGCCCGCGCGCAGCTGGCCCGCGACAAGGCCAGCCTGTCCGACCTGCAGCGCCAATACGAGCGCGCCAAGGAACTGCTGGCGCAGAAGTTCGTCGCGCAGAGCGCCGTCGACACCGCGCAGGCCAGCCTGGACTCGGGCCGCAGCCTGGTCGACGCCGACGACGCCGCAGTCCAGTCCGCCGCCGTCGCGCTCAGCTACAACGAGATCCGCGCGCCGTTCGCCGGCCGCGCCGGCGCGGTCAACGTCTGGCCGGGCAGCCTGGTCCAGGCCAGCGCCACCGGCACGCCGCTGGTCAACATCGTCCAGATCGACCCGATCGCCATCAGCTTCAACCTGCCCGAGACCGAACTCGCGCCGGTGCTGCAGGCGCTGCGCCCCGGCGCGGACGGCGCCAGGCCCACGCCGCCCGAGGTGCAGGTGGTGCTGCCGACGATCGAGGGCGGGCCCGCTCGCGGCAAGGGCGGTCGCAATGGCGAGCCCGTCGTGCGCGGCAAGCTGGTCTTCGTGGACAACCTGGTCGACTCGACCACCGGCACGATCAAGCTGAAGGCCGAGTTCGACAACGCCCAGCAAAAGCTCTGGCCGGGCCAGTACCTGCGCGTGCGCATGACGTTGCGCAGCATCGCCGACGCCGTCGTGATCCCGCAGGCCGCGGTCATCCTGCGCGGCTCCGACCGGCAGGTCTACGTCGTCGGCCCCGACAAGACCGCGCAGCTCAAGCCGGTCAAGCTGCGCTACACCTTCGGTGAGATGGCGGTGGTGGACGGCGTCGACGCCGGCGCGATCGTCGTGCTCGACGGCAAGCAGAACCTGCGTCCCGGCACGCCGGTGCGCACCCAGCCCGCGGCGGTCAATCCGGCCGCCGCCGCGCGCCTGGCGGAAGCGGCCGAGGCGGCCTCCGCCTCGACTTCCTCGTCAACTTCCGCGGCCGCCTCCGCGTCCTCCGGCGCGCGCGTCGGCGCCGCCGCCGGCGGCTGATCCGGCCCCCGCCCTGCCATCGCCGCGGAGCTGACATGAACATCACCGAACTCTTCATCCGGCGGCCGGTCATGACCGTGCTGCTGAACATCGCGCTGGTCGTCGCGGGCATCGCGGCCTGGAGCCGCATCCCCGTCGCCGCGCTGCCCAGCTTCAACACGCCGGTCATCAACGTGCAGGCCACGCTGCCGGGCGCCAGCCCCGAGACGATGGCCTCGTCGGTCGCGCTGCCGCTGGAGAAGCAGTTCTCCACCATCGCCGGCATCACCACGATCTCGTCGACCAACACGCTGGGCAACAGCTCCCTGACGCTGGAGTTCGACCCGTCCCGCGACATCGACGCCGCCGCGGTCGACGTGCAGGCCGCGCTGTTCCGCTCGCTGCGTGCGCTGCCAGTGGAGATGACGACGCCGCCGTCGTACCGCAAGGTCAACCCGGCCGACGCACCGGTGCTGCTGGTGGCGCTGACCTCGCCGTCGCTCAACCTGTCCGACCTGAACGACTATGCCGAGAACCTGATCACCCCCAGCCTGTCGACCATCGACGGCGTGGCGCAGGTGTCGATCTTCGGCCAGAAGCGTTTCGCGGTCCGCATCAAGGCGCGCAACGAGCTGCTGCAGCAGCGCAACATCACGCTCGACGAGCTGCAGACCGCCGTCAAGGGCGCCAACGCCAACACGCCGGTGGGCACGCTGGACGGCGCGCGGCAGACGTTGACCATTCAGGCCAACAAGCAACTGCGCGACGCCAACGCCTTCGGCGGCATCGTCGTGGCCACGCGCAATGGCGCGCCGGTGTTCCTGCGCGACGTGGCCGATGTCGAGGACAGCTACGAGACCGTCAAGTCCTTCTCCAACTTCAACGGCGAGCGCGCCATCGTGCTGGCCGTGCAGCGCCAGCCCGACGCCAACACGGTGAAGGTGGTGGACTCGGTCAAGGCGATGCTGCCGCGCTTCGCCGCGCAGTTGCCGGCCTCGGTGCAGATGAGCACGCTCAACGACCGCTCGGTGTCGATCCGCGAGTCGCTGCACGACGTGTACTTCACCCTCGCGCTCACCGTCGGGCTGGTGGTGATGGTGATCTTCCTGTTCCTGCGCCGCATGGTGGCGACGCTGATCCCGACGCTGTCGCTGCCGATCTCGCTGATCGGCGCGGTGACGCTGCTGTACGCGCTGGGCTACAGCCTGGACAACATCTCGCTGCTGGGCATCACGCTGGCCGTGGGCCTGGTGGTGGATGACGCCATCGTGATGCTGGAGAACATCGTGCGCCACGTCGAGGACGGCATGGCGCCGTTCGAGGCGGCCGTGCGCGGCGCGCGGGAGATGGCGTTCACCATCCTGTCGATCTCGATCTCGCTGGTGGCGGTGCTGATCCCGATCTTCTTCATGCCGGGCGTGATCGGCCTGCTGTTCCATGAATTCGCGGTGGTCGTCTCACTGGCCATCCTGGTCTCGGCCGGCGTATCGCTGACGCTGGTGCCGATGCTGTGCAGCCGCTTCCTGAGCAGCCACCACGAGGTCCAGGAGAGCGCGCTGGGCCGCGTCTTCGAGGCCGGCTTCAATTGGGTGCTGGCCCGGTACACCGGCTCGCTGGACTGGGCGCTGAAGCGGCGCTGGGTCGTCGGCGTGGTGGCGCTGGCCACCTTCGTCGCCAGCGCGTGGTTGTGGATCGCGATCCCCAAGGGCTTCTTCCCGGAAGAGGACATCGGCCAGATCCAGGCCAGCACCGAAGCCTCGGAGGACATCTCCTTCGCCGCGATGACCGTGCTGCAGGAGCGCGTGGCCTCGATCATCCAGAACGACCCGACGGTGGCCTCGGTCTCGGCGGCGGTGGGCGGCGGCGGGGGCGGCGGCAACGTCAACACCGGCCGCCTGTTCATCAACCTGAAGCCGCGCGGCGAGCGCCCGCCGATGCCGCAGGTGCTGGAGCAGCTGCGCAAGAAGCTGCGCGCGGTGCCCGGCATCGCCGTCTACCTGCGGCCGGTGCAGAACCTGCAGCTCGGCGGGCGGCAATCCAAGAGCCGCTACCAGTTCACGCTGCAATCGGTCAGCACCGGCGAGCTCAACACCTGGGCCGTCAAGCTGCAGGACAAGCTGCGGACCGACCCGCTGTTCCGCGACGTCACCAGCGACTCCCAACTGCGCGGCCTGCAGGCCAACCTGGTGATCGACCGCGAGCGCGCGACGCTGCTCGGCGTGCAGATGCAGGACCTGCGCAACGCGCTGTACAGCGCCTTCGGCGAGCGGCAGGTGTCCAGCATCTACGCCGAGAGCAACACCTACGAGGTGATCATGGAGGCGACCGACAGCGACCGCCTCAGCGAGGACGCCTTCGACAAGATCTACCTGCGCGGCAAGAACAACACGATGGTGCCGCTGACGGCCTTCGCCAGCGTGAAGCGCGAGCTGGGTCCCACGGCGGTCAATCACCAGGGCCAGTTGCAGGCGATCACGCTGAGCTTCAACCTGGCGCCGGACGTGCCGCTGGGCGCGGCGACCGGCAAGCTCGACGGCTACGCCAGGGAGATCGGCCTGCCGCCGTCCATCATCACCAGCTACGGCGGCGACGCGGCGGTGTTCAAGGACTCGCAGGGCGGGCAGTTGCTGCTGATCGTGCTGGCGGTCGCGGTGATCTACGTGCTGTTGGGCGTGCTCTACGAGAGCTACATCCACCCGCTGACCATCTTGGCCGGCCTGCCCTCGGCGGCGGTGGGCGCGCTGCTGACGCTGCAGCTCGCGGGCATGGAACTGACCGTGATCGCGACCATCGGCATCCTGATGCTGGTGGGCATCGTGAAGAAAAACGCGATCATGATGATCGACTTCGCGCTCGACGCGCAGCGCAACGGCGGCATGACGCCGGCGGAGGCGATCCGCGAGGCCTGCGTGCTGCGCTTCCGGCCGATCATGATGACGACGATGGCCGCGTTGATGGGCGCGCTGCCGATCGCGCTGGGCCTGGGCGCCGGCGCGGAGCTGCGCCAGCCGCTGGGCCTGGCGGTGGTGGGCGGGCTGCTGCTGTCGCAGGCGGTGACGCTCTACATCACGCCGGTGATCTACCTGGCGCTGGACCGCTTCAGCGGCAAGGGGCCGGACATGCGGGAAGTGACGCAGACGCGGATGACGGAGCATCCCGCCACGGCGCCCGGCCACGCCGATTGATCAGCGCGGCGGCTTGAACTTCTTGCGCTCGCGCGCCACCGCGTCCCGGCCGATGCAGCCCGGTGCATGGTCGTTGACCAGGCCCATCGCCTGCATGAACGCGTAGACCGTCGTCGGGCCGACGAATTTCCAGCCGCGCTTCTTCAGTTCCTTGGAGAGCCGGATCGACCCTTCGGACGTGCCGCGCACCTGATCGGGCGGGAGGCCGGGCTCCTCAAAGCGCCAGAAGAAGGCGGCCAACGAGCCGGCCTCGGCCTGCAGTTCCAGCGCGCGGGCGGCGTTGTGAATCGCCGCCTCGATCTTGCCGCGATGGCGGACGATGCCGGCATCGCCGAGCAGCCGCTCGACGTCGGCCTCGCCGAACTTCGCCACCCTGGCGATCTCGAAGTTCTCGAATCCTTTGCGGAACGCCTCGCGCTTGGCCAGGATGGTCCGCCACGACAGGCCCGACTGGAAACCCTCCAGACAGAGTTTCTCGAACAGCCGGCGATCCTCATGGACGGGGTAGCCCCACTCGCGATCGTGGTAATCGCGGTAGGTGTCGAAGCCCGGTGTCTCGCACCACTGGCAACGCCATCGACCATCCGCGCCTTGCACCAGTCGTTCGGCCATCGTCTCTCCGTCAGTTCGTTTGTGAATCGCGCGATTCTGACTCCCCAAGACGCGCCAGAACCTCGGCGACGCCATGGGAATTTCCCACTGACGCGCCCATGCACCCCATCCGCGATAGCTACTCCCCCGCCTTCTTGGACGAGCACGCGCACACCGGCCGGCCCGCGACCACCTCGAGTGCGGTGCCGGATCATCCCGTCGCATACAGCCCGGCACGCCATGGCACCGTCGCCGAGTTCGTGCGGCACCGAGACCATGCACGCTTTCAGGCCGAAGTCCGTCGTGACATCGATGCCCTGGTCGAGTTCGCGGGCGACATGGTCGACACGGTGATCCACCTCGAATCGTGGCGTCAAAAGTTCTTCGATCTCGACGCCCATGGCCGCCATCTGGCCTACGGCGCTGAAGACGCGCGACTGATGTACGGGCAAGGCGCGCCGTGCCTGTCCCGGTTGGCCTCGCTGATCCGGGAGACGGGGCTGAGCGTCGAGAGCCGGCGCACGGAGCTGCGACAACTGGCACCGCAACTGACGGTGTGCGCGCCCGGCGCGATCGAGGCCCTGCAATGCTGTCTCGGCCGCCTCGATCCAGCCCGGAACTGTTTGCCCGGCAAGTGGCGAAGCGTCGTCGAACAGATCATCGAGCAGGCCGCCGTCGATACGGTCGAGATCACATATGGGCACGAGTTCGTCGAGGCTCGCCTGGCACAGCGTCACTACGTCGCCGGGCTGAAGCACAAGCTCTATCAGGCGCTGGAACTGCCCTGGCCCTTGCCCGAAGACCGGTTCATTCACAAACATCATGCCGACGCACTCGTCCAGCGATGCGCCGCCGCGTTGCGGCCGATGATCGCGCCCGGCGCCGTGGCCCGCGTCCTGGCCGAGGAGTACCTGCAGCGTTTCTCCGATGCGCTGCGCGACAAGGTGCGTGTGCACGGGCCGATCACGAGTCTGACCGTTGACCAGGTCATGGACTGCCTCGTTCCGCTGGAGACCGAATTCGGCCCCGCGCCACCGCGCCATGCCCTGATCAGGGAACGGAGCGAGGACGGCGGCGGCGAGTGCCTCACCGACGCTAGCTTGGTCGCCGTGCACTTGCTCGACCTGATGCGATCGGCGGGCACCCTCGACCCACGTTGTCGTCCCGAAACGGTCGCCGGTTGGTCATGGGTCCCGATCGCCGGTGGCCCGACGATGCGCTGCCGGCTCCAGTCGCTCGACGGACTGTTCTGGATGGAGGAGAGCGGCCATCGACGTCCCGTCGATGCCGCCGATCTCGCGCGGGTGGATGCCTCCGCCCTGCGCGAGCCGTTGGTCGAGACCGCCATCGCGAACAGTTCCCTCGCCATGGTGACCACCCTGGCGAAGCCCGAGTGGCTGCTGAGCGGCAACATCGGCGATCGACTGATCGCGCGTCTGGGCATGGCCCGGGTCGGCGCCCTGATCGCGCGTCGGCAGAGCGGGGATCCATGGCATGACGCCGTGCTCGACTGGTGGGTATCGGCCCAGGCGGCGCGTGACCCGATGCGCCCGCCGGACGGACAGCTCCTGTGGACGGACGAGCGCGGCCGCCGCTCCATCGCGCCCGCTCAGATCCGGGACCTTCTGGACCAGCGCTCATCCGGAGCGCTGTCGACGTCGGCCTTGCAGACCGGATTGAGTGACTTGCTGACCACGGCTCTGATGGCACGCCAGGCGCCTGCCGGCCCTGCGTCCGCCGTCGGCGACATGCGGACCGGGCGCACGATGTCCGTCGTCCAGCCGCTGAGGCTCTGGTGGAGCGCTGTGGGGGAGGGTCTACGCGCCCGCCCGCCGTCGCTGACGCCCGAAGAACTGGTGAGCGTGCTGACGACGACGAGCAGCCCGGCGCTTGTGCCGCTCGTCCACTGCCTGACCCTGGCCGACGGCGACATCGTGCATGTCTTCCTGGAAGGCCTGGCGGAGCTGCAACGTGATCGCCTCCTCCCGTCCTCACAGTTGATCGAACGACTCAAGAGCCCGGAGCTTGCGCCTGATGGGTTGACCGCACTGCTGGCCGGCTTCGGCTTGCCTCGCCTGGAGATGTGGCAGCGGTTCATTGTGAAGGCGGTCGTGCAGGGCCACCTGCCGCGCGAGACAGTCCGCGACATGATCCTCGGGTCGGAGCCAGCGCTTGCGATCGCGCTGCTGGACAACACGCTCGGCTCCGGCGCCATTCGCGACCTTCGGGGCTACTTTTCCACGCTGGAGGAGGCGACGGCCCGCGGCGTGCTGCTGCCAGCGGAGCTGCAATCGGTGCTGAGCAGCCCGTGGAGCCTCGCCCGCGCGCGACCGCCCGCGGGCGAGCGCGAGTTGAGGTGCTGGAAGACGTTGACCTCATTCTGGTTCGGCAAGACCGTGGATCTTTGCGTGAACCACCGCGTCTCGGTCGCCGACGCCGCCGCGGCCCTCAGGCGCCCTGTGGCCGCTGGTCAGCAGCAGCTGGATTTCCTGCGAGAACCGTGGGGACGCCATCTGATCAAAGCCGGGTTGCGCGCCGTGTGTCCAACGGAGCGCATAAGGATCGTCCCGGATCCTCCTGAACCGGCGATCGCCTTGTTGCGCCGCCAACTGCTCGGCAGCGTGATCGGCATGGACGGCCTGACGCCCTGCCGGCTGATCCGCGGCCTGCGCGATATGGGAAGGACCGATCTCGTGATCGATCACCGAGACGAGCTCCGCGAGGTGATGCAGGTGCTGGACTTCACGCGGGAAGACATCGCCGCCGCGCTGGGCCCCGACATCTCGACATGCACGGTGCTTTGATCGCCGCCCCGTTCGAAGTGCCTTTCCTAACCCTCGCTCCGATGGAATACCGCAAGCGAACCCGGCCACGTATGGACGCGCGCCTCGATCAGATCGAGCACGTGCACGAAGGCGTTGCCCGCGCCGTAGTACGGGTCGGGGACCTCGTCCACGCCCAGCCCGGTCATGCCGGCCAGGAACAGCCCCAGCCGGGCCGGCGACACCGCCGGGCGCATCGCCCGCAGTCCGCGCAACGTGTCGCGGTCCATCGCCAGGATCAGGTCGTGTTTGTCGAAGTCCTCGGTCCGCACCTTGCGCGAGCGCCAGCGACGGTCCATGCCGTAGCCGCGCTGCTCCAGTACCGCCAGCGCGCGCTTGTCGACCGGATGCGCGCGCGAGGACGCGAACACACCGGCCGAGTTCACCTCGGCCAGGCCCAGTTCCGCGGCGCGCAACCGCAGCACCGCCTCGGCCATCGGCGAGCGGCACAGGTTGGCCGCGCAGACAAGCAGCAGTCGGGTCACCGGATCAACGCTCCCTCGTCGGTCCGGCTCAACGCGCCAGCTCGGCGCGCATCGCGTCGATGACGCTCTTGTAGTCGGGCTTGCCGAAGATCGCTGAGCCCGCCACGAAGGTGTCGGCGCCCGCGTCGGCGATCTCGCGGATGTTGTCCACCTTGACGCCGCCGTCGATCTCCAGGCGGATGTCGCGGCCGCTGGCCAGGATCATCGCCCGGGCCTGCTGCAGCTTCTTCAGCGCGCTGGGGATGAAGCTCTGGCCGCCGAAGCCGGGATTGACGCTCATGATCAGGATCAGGTCGACCTTGTCGATGACCCACTCCAGCACATCCAGCGGCGTGGCGGGGTTGAAGACCAGGCCGGCCTTCGCGCCCTCGCCCTTGATCAGCTGGATCGTGCGGTCGACATGCTGGCTGGCGTCGGGGTGGAAGCTGACCAGGTCCGCGCCGGCGCGGCAGAAGGCCTGGGCCAGGCTGTCCACGGGCTGCACCATCAGGTGGACGTCGATCGGCGCGGGCGTGCCATCAGGCTTGATGGCGTGTTTCTTCAGCGCCTCGCAGACCATCGGGCCGAAGGTCAGGTTGGGGACGTAGTGGTTGTCCATCACGTCGAAGTGGATCCAGTCCGCGCCGGCCGCCAGCACGTTGCGGACTTCCTCGCCGAGGTTGGCGAAATCGGCGGACAGGATGCTGGGGGCGATGCGGTGAATGGGCGGGTTCATGGCGAGGCGGGCCGGCACGGCCGCGGGCGGGGAAAAACGACGATTGTAGGAAGACCGCCGCGACCGGCGCGCCCTCCTCAGCGATAGCGTTCCACCAGGCGTGCGATCTCGCCGGATGCGGTGAGCTGACGCAGTCGCTCGGTCACGCGATCGGCCGCGGCGTCGGGCAACTGGCGGGAGACGACGGCGTACTGGACGTCTTCCTCGAAGGCCAGCGAGCCGATGCGGATCTGCTGTTCCAGGCCCGAGGCGCGCAGCGCATGGCGCAGGTTGATGTCCTGGCCGTAGACCGCGCCGGCACGCCCCCGCATCAGCATCTGCAGCGCGTCGCGGTCGCTGCGGGCGGTCTCCTGGAACGCGACATCGGCCTGCTGCAGCGTCGTCGACAGCTTGGTGCCCTGCGCCAGCAGCAACGGATCGCGGCGGGCGAACGCGCGCAGCTCGTCCCAGTTGCGCGGATTGCGCGCGTCGCTGGTCCGCATCGCCAGCACGTGGCGGACGCGGTACAGCGGCACCGGCAGGAAGCGCATCAGCGCGCGGCGATGCTCGGACGCGAGCAGGCAGAAAAAGACGTCGATGTCGCCGTTGCCCAGCATCAGCTCGAGACGGCGCAGCGGCACCTGCTGATCGAGCCCGTCCAGGCGCAGGTCCGGGTCGACGCGCAGCACGGCGGCGGCGATCTCGGCGCACAGGCCGGGACGCTGCGGATCGCCGGAGCCGTACTTGGCGGGCGACCCCGCCTGAGCGGCGGTGCGCAACGCCAGCGACGCGGAGGCACCCACGGGCGAAGACCCGGAAGCCGCGGTCCCGGGCGAGGCCGGCGACGGGGGCGACACGGGACCGGGCGTCGCCGCCAGCAGCGCAAGCCAGGGCATGGCCAAGCCAGCCAGCGCGCAACCTTGCGCGAGGACCCGCCTGCGGTCCGACGCCGCGTGGTCTCCGTCCCTTGTCTCCATGCCATAGCCGCGCCCTCGGGCGCGCCGGGTTGGTCTTGTGTGAAGCCAGCATAGCCCACCCGCCACTTCCCTAGAATCCGGGAAATGGCACATCCGCATTTCCATTGCAGCGTCGCGGTCGAGCCGCTCGCAGAGCAGACCTTCCCCGAGCGCGGCGAATACGCGTTCACCTACACCCTCACCATCGAGAACCGCGGCGACATCACCGCCCAGTTGGTCGGCCGCCACTGGACCATCGTCGACGCGAACGGCGCCGAGCAGGAAGTCCATGGCCTGGCCGTCGTCGGCCATCAGCCGCTGCTGCAGCCGGGCGAGAAATTCCAGTACAGCTCCTGGGCGCAGATCGCAACCAAGCAGGGCACGATGAGCGGCCGTTTCCTTTGCGTCACCGACAAGGCCGACGTCTTCTACGCCGACGTGCCCGAGTTCCTGCTCGCCGACGTCGGCAGCCTGCATTGATGTTTCGACGCCAGGGCTGGGACCTCACCGCGCTGCTCAACGCCGCGCATCCGCAGGCGCCGCTGGCCGAGCGCAACCTCTGGCTGGTGCGGCTGATCGAGTGGCTGCGGCACGCGCCGCTCAAGGACGACCGCGCGCCGGCGGCCACCGCCGCGGCGCCCGATTCGACCGCCGCGCCGGCCACCTTGCCGGCCCCGCTGCCGGTGCGGCGCCTCAAGTACCTACTCCGCATGCTGGAGCGTCACCCCGACCATGCCAAGGCCTTCGCCGCGGTGATCGCGAGCGTGTGGGCCGACGTCGACGCGATCAGCCTGTTCGCCGAAGTCGGCTTCGCGCCGCGCATGGCGCTGTGGGGCGAGTTCCTCGGCCGGCTGCGCCGCCGGCTGCTGCCGCAGACGGCCGACACGCGGGACCTGGCGGAGCTCTTCGAGCTGCTGTTCCCGCACGAGGACGACGAGGCCTGGATCAACGCCGTCGACGACGAGCTGCTGGAGCGCCTGAGCCTGCTCTTCGCCGGCGCGCCCGAGGGCGACTGGCGCGAGGAGATGCGCGCCGCGATCACGGTGCTGGTCAGCTCGGTGCGGGCCGCCGGACTGTCGGGCGCGCTGCGCGCCCGCATGGATCCGAAGCGGCTGGCGAGCCGCCCGTTCCGCAACCTGGCCACCGCGTGGGAGCGCGTCGAGCATGCGCTGGTCGAGCACGACCGCGCCGCCCTGCCCGCCGCGCTGCAGTACCTGCGCGGCCTGCTGGACGAGTGCCGGGCGGCGGTGCGCTCGGTGCCCGAGCATCTGGAGGAGCACGGCGTCTCGGTGGACCTGATGTTCGGCGTCGAGCAGATGCAGGCGCGGCTGCGACGCGTCGAGGACCTGCTGGCGGTGCTGCTCGCGGACCATCCGCGGCGCGAGCTGCTGCGGCTGGTGGCGAGCCTGGTGTCGGTGGTGCACGACCGACGCAGCATCCGCACGCTGTTCGCGCGGCATTACTCGCTGCTGGCGCGCAAGGTCGCCGAACGCAGCGCCGAAACCGGCGAGCACTACATCACCCGCAACCGCGACGAGTACGGCGACATGCTGCGCCGCGCCGGCGGCGGCGGCCTGGTGATCGCGGGCACCACCTTCATGAAGTTCGCCATCATGGCGCTGGGGCTGTCCGCGTTCTGGGGCGGCTTCTGGGCAGGCGTGAACTACGCCGGCAGCTTCGTGCTGATCCTGCTGATGCACTGGACCGTCGCGACCAAGCAACCCGCGATGACCGCGCCAGCGCTGGCCGAGAAGCTGCGCCACATCGACCGCTCCGACGGCCTGGAAGCCTTCGTCGACGAGGTCGCCCACCTGTTCCGGTCGCAGACCGCCGGCATCATCGGCAACCTGGCGCTGGCCGCGCCGATGGTGCTGGTCGTGCAACTGGCCGCGTGGCTGAGCCTGGGCAAGCCGCTGGTGGGCGCGAAGGAGGCCGAGCATGTGCTGCACGGGCTGACGGTGCTGGGGCCGTCGCTGTTCTTCGCGGCGTTCACGGGGGTGTTGCTGTTCGCGTCCAGCCTGATCGCGGGATGGGTCGAGAACTGGTTCGTCTTCCACCGGCTGGACAGCGCGATCGCCTGGAACCCGCGCATCGTCGCGCGGCTCGGCGCGAACCGGGCCCGGCGCTGGTCGCGCTGGTGGCGGGACAACATCTCGGGCCTGACGGCCAACATCAGCCTGGGCCTGATGCTCGGCCTGGTGCCGGCGCTGCTGGGTTTCTTCGGCCTGCCAATCGAGGTCAGGCACGTCACGCTGTCCACCGGCCAGTTGGCCGCGGCGGCCGGGGCATTGGGCCTGGACGTGCTGAAGCACTGGCCGTTCTGGCTGTGCGTGATCGGCATCCTGGGCACCGGCGTGCTGAACGTCGGCGTCAGCTTCTACCTGGCGTTCAAGGTCGCGCTGCGTTCGCGCGGCATCAAGCTGGCCGATCAGAAGCGCGTCCGCGCCGCGATCTGGACGCGTCTGCGCCGTCAGCCGATGAGCTTCCTGGTGCCGCCCAAGTCGTGAGACCCCGGACGGTCGACGGCGCGGGCCGCGCCGGCCAGGGCCTCAGGCGGCGTCGCGGTCGTCCGGCCGCTCGCCGCCCTTGCGGCCCGAGAACATCGTCCACCAGACGATGAAGATCAGCAGCCCGAGCGCTCCGAGCGCCTCCAGCAAAATCACGCCCATGATGTGTCGTGGTCCGATCCGTAGCAGAACTCGCCGCTGGAGCGCGGCGCTGGCGATTCTAGGCGCGCTGTCCGCCTGCGGGGGCCCGCCGATGGTGAGGGAACCGACGGGTTCGCAAGCGGTGGTGACAGGCGCGGCCGGCGGCGGGAGGTCGCCGTCGCCCACCGGTTCGTCGACATCGCCTGGCGCCACGTCGCCGCGCCCGGGCGTCGACCCCGAGAAGCTGCTCAACGGCGAGGACGACACCACCGGCCGCCGCGTGCTGACGCGCGAGCGCGCCCGCTGGATCGCCGCCGAGTGGAACGAGCTGCCGGGCTGGGGCCAGGATCGCGCGCTGGAGTGGTGGCCCGCGCTGCTGCGCGGCTGCGAGAGGCCGATGCCCGGCTGGACGGCGGTCTGCGCGCAGGCCCGCCAGTTGCAGCCCGGCGGCGACTGGGACGCGATGGTGTGGCTGATGAAGACGCTGCAGCCCTACCGCGTCGAGACCCCGGACGGCCAGCGCGAGGGCATCATCACCGGCTACTACGAGCCCCAGCTGGAGGCGCGCCGGCAGTCGCAGGGCGACTTCCGCGTCCCCTTGCTCTCGCCCCCGCTGGATCTGGCGCAGCGCAAGCCCTACGACACCCGGCAGCAGATCGACCGGCAGCTCGAAGGCAACGCCCCGCTGGCCCGGCTGAGCCTGGCCTGGGTGCAGGACCCGCTGGACGCGCTGGTGATGCAGATCCAGGGCAGCGGTCGGCTGCGGATCACGGAGCGCGACGGCGCGAGCCGCTGGGTGCGCCTGTCCTTCGCCGGGCACAACGAACAGCCCTACCGGTCGATGGGCCAGTGGCTGATCGCGCAAGGCGAGCTGCGACCGACCGAGGCCTCCTGGCCCGGCATCAAGGACTGGGCGCGCCGCAACCCGCAGCGGCTCAGGGAAGCGATGTGGGCCAACCCGCGCTACGTCTTCTTCCGCGAGGAGCCCCTGCCGGACCTGGCCGTCGGACCGCGCGGCGGCCAGGGCGTGCCGCTGACGCCGGGACGCTCGATCGCCGTCGACAAGGCCAGCATCCCCTTCGGCACGCCGGTCTGGCTGGACACGACCGAGCCGCTGTCCACGACACCGCTGCGGCGGCTGGTGATGGCGCAGGACACCGGCGCCGCGATCGTCGGCGGGGTACGCGCGGACTACTTCTGGGGCTGGGGCGACCAGGCCGAGGCGCAGGCCGGCCGCATGAAGCAGCCGCTGCGGCTGTGGGTGCTGTGGCCGCGCGACGGCGGCGGCCCGTTGGCCGTCCGGCCGGCGGAGCCCGGCACCGGCGCGCCGGTCACTCGGTGACCTGCACGCCCTTCCAGAACGCGACGCGATCCTTGATCTCGGCCGCGGCCTCGCTGGGCTCGGGGTAGTACCAGACGGCGTCGGGGTTCATGTCGCCGTGGACCATCAGGCTAAAGTAGTGCGCCTGCCCCTTCCAGGGGCAACTGGTGCGGTGGTTGCTGAAGGTCGTGAACTCGCGCTTCAGCGAGTCGACCGGGAAGTAGTGATTGCCCTCCACCACCACGGTGTCGTCGCTCTCGGCGATGACTTCGCCGTTCCAGATTGCCTTCATTCGTCTTTCTCCTGCTGGACGTCGGCCCCTGCCCGGGACCGCGCGTCGGTTGATCGGACCGCTTTGCTCAAACGCTATTACGCCCACCGCGACAAGGACATCTTCATCACCTCGGGCTCCGCGCGCGACCTCGCGCCCGGCAGCTTCGGCGTCTGCGCCATCGGCGGCGGCGCGGAGGGCTGGTCGGTGGTCCACATCGGCCCTGACGGGGACGTGGCCGACCTGGGCGGCGAATACTACTTTGCCACCGCGGAGGAAGCCCTGGCGTTCCTGCGTGAACTGATCGATCTCATGATCGACGGCGGGGAGCCGCGGGGGCTGGATGGCGCCTGACCCCGTCCCACGCACGTCGTGAGGCGATCAGCCCGCGCGATCGCCTCAGGAACCGAGTCGATGCGCCCACCGGGTGGGCTGGGGGCCGCTGGCTGGCCGCCCATCGTTGTCGCTCACAGCGGCTTCAGATCCTCCCCCACCACCCGCACCAACAGCCCGCGCCCATCGGAGAGGACGCGGAACTCCCCGTACTTCGCCGCCTGCCACCGCCGGGCATCGCCCTCCTTGAAGAACCAGCCGTCCGACACGAAGGTCCAGCCGCCGTCCTTTGCCGTGAGGACCAGCAGCTGCGTGCCGGGCGGTTGCGCCTCGCCGGGCGCGAGCAGCCGGGGCGCCTGCGCGATGCGGCGCGCATCCAGCGTCACGACGACGCGCGGGCGCTCGCCCCAGAGCAGCGGCGCCGCATCGTCGCGCCAGCGCGGGCCGACACCCGGCAGCGCGTAGTTCAGCCGCATGTAGTCGCCCTGCATCAGCGAGCGCGGATCGACCGGCGCCAACGCCACGAACACCGGCTTGCCGTTCGCGACGAGGTACTGCTTCTGGATGATGAGCACGTTCACGAGGAGCAGGCTCAGCACGGCGCCCGCCAGCAGGACCGCGCCGGCCCCGCGCACCGTGACGGGGTGCCTCGTCGCATGGCCGGCGTCCGCGGGCTTCCACGCCAGCCAATGCGCCCACGCGGCCAGCACCGCGCCGGCCGCCACCAGCGCCAACGCCTTGTCCGCCAGCGGGCGTTCCCATTGGTAATAAAAGGCCCCGAGCACCCACAGCGCCGCCGCTGCCGCCACCACCGCGAGGCGCCAGCGCCGGGTCGACAGCATCAGCGCCAGCAGCAGCAGGCAGCCGCCCAGCGCCGGCATCAGCGCCGCCAGGCCCGTCAGCACGAGGCCGGGCAGCACCAGCCGGCTCGGCGCGGCGGGGCGCCAGACCCGCGCCAGCCATCCGCCGGCCCCGACGGCCAGCAGCGCCGACCACCCCCCTGCCGTCACCTGCGGCGGCACGACGACACCGGGCATGGCGCCGGACTCGAAGATCGAGGCTCGCAACGCACCGGGCGCCATGAAGGCCCATCCCGCCGAGGCCATGAACAGGCCCAACACGACCAGCCACCAGCCCGCCAGCACCGGCTCGACCGCCGCGGCGACCGATGCCCCGCGTGCCTCGCGTCCGACCGTTCGCTGAAGCACGAGCGCCGCCACACCGATGATCAGCAGCAGCGTGGCCAGCGTCAGCGCCACCCCGTCGCCCCGATACCAGAGGCTTCGCCCGTCCTGCCGCAGCCCCTCGTCCGCGACCAGCGCCACCAAGCACCCCGCCGCCACGCCGAGCAGCAGCCGCAGCCAGCTCTGCGTCAGCAGCGCGATCAACAGCACCGCGATCACGAGCCCCGCGACCTCCGCCTGCGGTGCCGTCAGATCACGCGTCAGCCCGAAGGCGACGCTGGTCAGGCCGGTCAGCAGCAGCGGCACCGCCACCTGCTCCAGGAACAGCGGAATCCCGCGCGAGCGCAGCAGCACGACCGCCAGCGCGACCAGCGCGCCGCCCTGGATATAGGCCATCGCGCCCTTTTCCCAGGCGCTGCCGAACAGCATGAAGAACATCACCAGGAACGGCGGTACCGCCAGCCAGGCGCCCAGCCCCGTCAGCAGCACCACCGGCCAGGGGCGCGGCGGCTCGGACGCTTGCGCGGGCGCCAGGCCCTCGGCGCGCGCGCGGTCGATCCAGTCGCGCGGGTTCATGCGTGGACTCCCGAAGCGCAGACGCGCCGCATGATCAGGCTGACGCTCGCCGCGAGCAGCCCGCAGGCCGCCAGGCCCAGCAGCAGCAGGCCGCCGATGTCGACCTTCCACTGCTCGATGACCACGCGCGCCAGACCCGCCACCAGCAGCGTGTCGACGGCCAGCGCGAGCGCGCTCAGCGCGTAGACCTCGGCGCGCCGCCACGCGAGCACCAGGCCGACCGCCATCACGCCCAGCCCGAGCGGGTACTGCGGCGCCACGTCGCGCGAGAACAGCCCGCCCAGCGCCGTCCCCGAGATTGCGATCACCGCCAGCAGCACCGCCACCCGCCACGACCAGGGCTGCGCGTCGCCGCCCGGCCGCAGCGCCATGCCCACGCACAGCAGGCCGAACGCGACGAAGCCGATCGCGTGCACCGGCACCGTCGTCGCCGTGAAGTGCCAGGCATGGCCGCCGAAGGTGTGCATCCACAGGCTGATGCCCGTCGCCGCCACGACCGTCCAGGGCGCCCACGCCAGGTCGGACCGGGCCGCCCAGACGAGCGGCAGGGCCAGCGCCGCCCACAGCGCGAAGAGCTGCCACGGGTCCGCGCCGGTCTGGTAGGTCTGTCCGAAGTAGGCCAGCAAGCCGCCCAGCGTCAACAGCGCGAGCAGGGACAGCGGCGCGCGCCAGGCGGGCCTGGCCGCGGCGCCGATGGCGCTGACGGCCAGCAGGGCCTCCAGCAACCCGAAGCGCAGCCCGCGCCCGAGCTCGTCCCAGTTCGCCGCGACCCACAGGATCACGCCGAAACCGATCAACCCTGCCGCCAACGCGCCCGTGCCGCGCCGCAGCGCGGGCCAGACCTCGGCCGGCGGATCATCGACGCCGCTCAACGCACGCAAGCGTCGTGCGCGGGTCGCATCCAGGCCCTGCCGGGCCGTCCATTGGTACAACTGCTCGTGCAGACTCACAGGTTCCTCCCGCAGGATGCGACCGCTACCGGCGGTCGTCGTCGTGGTGGGCGCCGATGATACGGACCAGCAAGCGAAGGAGTTCCCCATGGGACAGATGATCGAATTCGACCGCCCCGACGGCGGACGCAGCGGCGGCTACCTGGCCGGTGGCGGACAGGGCGCGCCGGGCATGGTCCTCATCCAGGAATGGTGGGGCTTGAAGCCGCACATCAAGGACATCGCCGAGCGCCTGGCCACCGCCGGCATCACGACGCTGGCGCCGGACCTGTATCGCGGCCGCATCGCCGCCGATGCCGACGAGGCCAGCCACATGATGAACGGCCTGGACTTCGCCGACGCGACGACGCAGGACCTGCAAGGCGCGCTGAGCTACCTGCGCGACGAGCTCGGCTGCGGCAAGGTCGGCGTGATGGGCTATTGCATGGGCGGCGCGCTGACGATCGCCGCGGGCGTCCACGTGCCCGACCTGCAGGCCGCGGTCTGCTACTACGGCATCCCGCCGACCGAGTTCGCCGACCCGGCCCGCATCGGGCCGCCCTTGCTCGGCCACTTCGCCCGGCGCGACGACTGGTGCACGCCGGAGAAGGTCGACGCGCTGGAGCAGCGGATGAAATCCGCCGGCCTGCATCCCGTCATCCACCGCTACGAGGCGGACCACGCGTTCTCCAATTCGACCCGCCCCGAGGTCTACGACGCGGCCGCCGCCGAGCTGGCCTGGCAACGCACGATGGACTTCCTCAAGCAGCACCTGGGCTGACCGCCCGGCCCGCTTCCGCGCGCGCCGGGCCGACCGGGCGCGGCGCGCGGTTCCGCCCCGATCCGGGGGCTTCCCAGCCGACCGCCAATGACCACGATCCGCCTGCCCTTGACCGCCGCCGCCCTGGCGGTGCTGCTGACGACCGCCGCCTTCGCCCAGTCGACGTCGCCCTCGATCGCGGCCACCCCGGCCCCGCCGGAGCGCGCCACGCCCGCGCTCGACCCGCGCATCGCGCCGATGCTGGCGGACATCTCCGCGCAGCGCGTCGAGCAGACGATCCGCAAGCTGGCCGCCTTCGGGACGCGCCACACGGCGTCGGAAACCCGCAGCGACACGCGCGGCATCGGCGCCGCGCGTCGCTGGATCGAGCAGCAGTTGAAGGACTGCGGCGCGAAGACCGGCGGCCGGCTGCAGGTCACGATGGACGCGTTCATCGAGCCGCCCGGCCCGCGCCTGCCGCAGCCCACGGAGCTGGTGAACGTCGTGGCGACGCTGCCGGGCGCCTCGGCTGGCACGCCGCGCGAGCGCGTGCTGGTGGTGAGCGGTCATTACGACTCCCGCAACAGCGACGTGATGGACGCCAAGGGCGAGGCGCCCGGCGCCAACGACGACGCCTCCGGCACCGCCGCGGTGATGGAGATGGCCTGCGCGATGGCCCGCCAGCGCTTCGACGCCACGCTGGTCTTCATGGCCGTGCCGGGCGAGGAGCAAGGCCTGCTCGGCGCGCGCCATTGGGCCCGCCGCGCCCGCGCGCAGGGCCTGAACGTCGAGGCCATGATCACCAACGACATCGTCGGCAGCTCGCGCGGCGACAAGGGCGAGCACGATCCGAAGCGGCTGCGGCTGTTCGCCGACGGCTTCGACCCGCTGCTGCGCTTGCTGGTCAACGCCAACAGCAATAGCCCGGCCAACGAGGACGAGGTCAAGACCAACGCCGCGATCCGCGCGCAGTTGCAGCCGCTGGCGGTGGCCGGCGGCGGCGACGACCTGCCGACGCAGCAGTTCGGCCGCCACCTGAAGGCCGAGGGCGAGCGATACCTGCCCGGCTTCAAGGTCGACCTGATCCATCGCCGCGACCGCTACCTGCGCGGTGGCGACCACCTGCCCTTCCTGGAGCGCGGCTACACGGCGGTGCGTTTCTCCGAGCCCTTCGAGGACTTCCGTCACCAGCATCAGAACCTGCGCACCGAGAACGGCGTCGTCTACGGCGACCTGCCGGAGTTCGTCGACTTCGCCTACGTGGCGGACGTGGCGCGCATCAACCTCGCCGGCCTGGCCACGCTGGCCTGGGCGCCGGCACCGGTGAAGGGCGCGCGCATCGACGCGCGCGAGCTGACCAACGACACGACGCTGCAATGGGCCGCGAGTGCCGACCCCGAACTGGCGGGCTACCGCATCGTCTGGCGCCGCAGCGAGTCCCAGCAATGGGAGGGCGCGAAGGACGTCGGCAACGTCACGACGGTCACGCTGCCGCTGTCCAAGGACAACCTGATCTTCGGCGTGCAGGCGGTGTCGGTGTCGGGGCACGCGAGCCTGGCGAGTTATCCGTTGCCGCTGGCGCGGTGATATGACGCAGGATGGGACGCCTCAGCCTTCGGGTAAGGCGTGCCCGGCGTCGCGCGCGGTTGAGGCCCAGATGGCACCCCGCGCGCTCATTTGGTCAATATATTGACCAGAATCCGGCGCGCTGGTCATTCCATCAACCAGGCGTCGCGACTGGCGTCGCGCTACCGAAGCACGCCCTTCCCCAACCACTGCGGCCAGATCTTCATCGTCGCGCGCTGGTCGGTGAGGCCGGGGTACTCGACCATCGTCTTGCGCAGCGCGGTCTCGTCGGTGCCGCGCATGAAGACGACTTCGGACACCGGCCCGTCCTCCAGGGAGTACCAGGCGCCGATGGCGCCCTCGTCCAGCGCGCGTTGCAGGAAGACCGGCACCGCGTCGCGGTCGCGCGGCTCGGCGCGGCTGAACAGGACGATGCGGTTCTCCTCGATGCCGTTCGGGTCGATGCCGGTGTGGTGAAGCGCCTGATGCACGACGGCGGGCTGCGCGTTGACGGTCATGTAGCCGTCGCGCACGTACTCGTCGGGCTGGAAGTAGCTCATCAGCACCGCGCGGCTCGGCGCCTTGACGACGACGATGCCGCGCTTGACCTTGGCCGGGTCCCGCATCGGCCCGGCGGCGAAGAGCTTGCCGTCGGCGAAGAGGCGCTTGAAGTTGTCCAGGTGGCCGCGTTGCATGGCGTCGACGGCGGCCTTGTCGTCAGGCACCGGACGGCCGGTCTCCAGGAAGATGAACCAGTCCTGGCCGGGACCCGGCTGCTCCGGGGTGGGCGAAACGGCCTGCGGTTGCGCGTGCAGGGACGGGGCAATCGACGGCAGCGCCGTCAACGCCACCGCGCCCGCGATCAGGGAACGTCGTTGCATGGGAGTCTCCTCGGACGTCTCCGGGCCCGTTGGCGGCCCGGGTCCGGGTGACTCTACCCCGCCGCGTCCGGCCCCGCGTGAAGGGCTTGCAGCGAGCGCAGCATCAACCGACCGCTGGTGACGTTGGTCGCGCAGGCCACGTCGTGCACGTCGCAGGCGCGGACCAGCGCGTTGATGTCGGGCTCGTGCGGCTGCGGCGTCATCGGGTCGCGCAGGAAGACCACCGCGTCGACGCCGCCCACCGCCAGCCGCGCGCCAATCTGCAGGTCCCCGCCCAGCGGCCCGGACAGCATGCGCTCGACGTGCAGACCCACCTCGGCATGCAGCCGCAGGCCCGTCGTGCCGGTGGCGACCAGCTCGCAGCCGCCCAGGAAGTCGGCGAACTCGGTGGCCAGCATCACCATCTCGTCCTTCTTGCCGTCGTGGGCGATCAGGGCGATGCGCAGGCGCGCCGGCACGGTGGGCTCGAAGGCGTCGACGTCGAGAGACGCCGCCGGGGAAGCGGAGATCGGTGCGGTCATGGCAGCGATGGTAGGCCGGCGTGGGCCGCCACGAGTTACGGCCGCGGTTCTTTCTGCGTCGCCGCCGAGGCGCGGGGCGGACGTTCGGCCGGGGCCAGCACGAGGTTGCCGACGCCGCGGTTCATCGCGTTCAACACGTCGCCGTTGTCCTGGCTCAGCTCCCAGGCGAAGACCCCGGCCAGGCCGTGACCACGCGCGTAGCGGCCCTTGAGCAACACCGCGCGCGGATCGTCGTAACCCATCCAGAGCCGCAACTTGGGATTGAACAACGACCAGGACTGCGTGACCGGATCCCACTCGGTCCGGTAGCCCTGCTTGCCGTTGCCACGCGTGTCCAGCAGGCGGCTGGCGATCTCGCGGTAACTCTGCGCACCCTCGCCGCCGGGGTAGGCGGCGGTCTTGGCCGAACCGGCCTTGGGCACGGTGACGCCGGTGAAGCCGCGGCCGTACATCGCGACGCCGGCCACCAGCTTGGCGCGGGGCATGCCGGCCGATTCGAGGTTGCGGACGGCGCGCTCCAGGCTGTCGTCGGTGTCCGCGCCGGAGCTCTTCAGCGTGCTGTGGTGGCCCGCCACCGACGACCAGCCGCCGTAGAAGTCGTAGCTCATCATGAACACCAGATCGAGCGGACCGGACGCCTGCTTGAAGTTGATGTGGCTCACGATCGACGACATCGGATTCACCGCCGACGTCAGCAGATAGGGCCGGCCGGTCTCCGCGGTCAGCGCGTCCAGCGCGCGGCGCATGTCGGTCATCAGGTCCGCGTAGGCCTGCCCGTCGCGCGGGCTGCCGAGCTGCACGCCGTTGGGCGCGCCGTTGTTGCCCGGGTGCTCCCAGTCGATGTCGATGCCGTCGAACGCCGGATGCTCGCGCAGGAAGCGCTGCGCCGAGGCCGCGAAGACCGCGCGCCGCGCCGGATCGTCGGCCATGTGGAAGATCGGATCGGACCCGGCCCAGCCCCCCACCGACGCCACGATCTTCAGGTGAGGCGCGCGCTGCTTGTAGCGCAGGAAGGCGGCGTTGAAGCGCTCGTCCACGGGACCGGTGCCGATCTCGAAGTCGCGCTTGCCGACGCACTTGGCCGCGTCCTTTTCCAACTGGCCGGGGCCGCACAGACGCAGGAAGGCGTACAGGACGTGGGTCAGGCTTTGCGGCGGGACGCGCTCGATCAGCTCGACCGGCTCCCAGTTCGGCACGTAGACGCCGACGATCTTGCCGCCAGTGCGCTCGAACTCGACCGGCTTGCCGCCGAAGAGCGCATACCCGGCGTCTTCCGCGGCCGACGGCGACGGCGTGGCCGCGATGGCGCACGCGGCGAAACCGGCGCCCAGCGTCGCCAGGCCGGCGAGCATCGCGCCGGTCAACGCGGCGTTCAGGGAACGGGGGAAAGATCGAGGGGTCGGTCGAACGGACATGCGGGCCTCCAATGGACGCCGCAGCTTAGCGGATTGGTCTCAAAAATAGAACCAGTCAAATACCAATTTGACCGAATCACCGCTCAAGAAGAAACCTTCATGGAGCCAGTTCGACGCGGAGCTGGAGTTCCCGCAGTTTCTGCACCTCCGCGTCGCGGGTGCTGTAGACCCCGCGGCCGGCGGTGGTGGCGACGCTGCCGGTGCGCGCGATGGTGACCCAGGCGCCCAGCGGCGCCTGCACGGTGCTGAGGACATCGGTGCTCGGACGCTGCTGCGCATCGGGCAGCGAGGTGCCGTAGCTGCCTGGCGGGTTCTGCGCCTGGTCGATGGCGCGGACCTCCACGTTCACCGGACTGCGGCCGCCCGGCCAGTTGGGCTTGACGCTGAAACCGCGCACGCGTTCGGCGACGCCCTGACGCGGAACGACGACCACGCGGTCCTGCGCGCCCTGCTGGCGGTCGACGGCCACGTCCACCCACTGCACCGGGGTCGATTCGGTCATCGTGAACGACGCCTGCGAGCCGTTCAGCACCATCATGCGCGGCAGCATTTGAAGGCGCTGCTCACGGTTCTCGGTGCTGAGCGCGACCCCGCCGCGCGCGGACACGCTGCCGCCGGTGCTCACCACGGTGCCGCCGTCACGCACGCCGGAGACGGCGGCGGCGCTGAGCTCCTGCTCGACCCAGCGCAGCTCGACGAGCAGGTTCTGCCGCGTGCCCTGGGCCAGCGCGGGGCCGACGGCGCTCCCGGCCAGCAGCACGGCGGTGGTCAGCGCCATGGCGGCGCGCGGGAAGAAACGTCGGTGAGCGTTCATGCGCGGCAGCATACGCCGCGGGCCCGGACGGACGCTACCGCCGCCCGCCGCCCACCGCCCACCGCCCCGCGCCCGCGGCTCAACGGCCGGGTCCGTTCAGCGCGCGGCAGCGGTCGATGTCGCAGGCGGTGGGTAGGATGGAGCGGTACTCGACGACCGAGCCCCAGCTCCTGGGATCGCGCAGCGCGCAGCGTTCGCCCTTGCCGTTGTCGTAATAGGACATCGTGTCGACGCAGCGCTTCGAATGCGCCATCAGGCCGAAGAAGTGGCCCATCTCGTGGGACAGCACCATCTGCAGCGTCTGGTCGGACGGGTACTTCGGGTTGCGCTCGCGCAGCAGCGCGAAGAGGGCGGGGCCGATGGACAGGCTGCGCGCGGTCACATTGGCCAGCGCGAACTGGCCGCGGCTGCCGGTGTCGCTCCAGAGAATCTGGATGGCATCCTCCGGCGGCACCTGGCCGCGCGGGATCGCGATCACCGCGATCTGCAGCCCGCAGGCGGACCAGGCCTCGGCGGACTTGCGCACCAGCGCCAACACCTGCGGCTCGCTGAACCAGAGCGGCGCGCCGTCATGGCGGTAGGCGAAGCGCAACGAGCGCGTCTGGATCGGCCGGTCGCGACCGTCGCCCCAGGTGCGGATCTCGCCGGGCAGGCATTGGACGATCTCCTGGTCGCGCACGGAAGGCAGCGCGGTCGTCGCCGACGAACCGGTCGATGCGGCAGGCGTGGGCTTGCCGGCCGGCGGCACCAACTGCGCGGAAGACAGCGACGGCAAGACGAGCGCCATCGCGACGATGGCCGGCACCCATTGGCAACGGGCGAGGACTCGCATCAGCCAGCCCATCACGCTGCCTTCAGCGCGCCGCGCAGGCGCGGCCACAGCAGGTTGATGGCGAGCCCGCTGATGACGAGCGCCGCCGCCATCAGCTTCCACGGCGGCAAGCCCTCGCCGAGCAACAACGCCGAGCAGCTCATGCCGAACACCGGCACCAGCAGCGCCATCGGCACGATGGTCGCGGCGGGGTGGCGCGACAGCAGCCAGCTCCACGCGCCGTAGCCGAACAGCGTATTGCCGACCGCCTGCCACAGCACCGCGCCCCAGGCGCCGAGGTTGGCTCCGGCCAGCGCGTCGCCCATCCGCGCGGGGCCTTCGACGACGAAGGACAGCAGGAACAGCGGCGGCGCGGCGAAGGCGCTGCTCCAGACGACGTAGGCGAGCATGTTCACGCTGCCGGCACGCTTGCCGACGATGTTGCCGCTGGACCAGCTGAGCGCCGCGATCAGCACCATCGCGAGCCCGAGCACGGTGGTGGTGCCGTCGGTGTGGGACGCGATGACGCCGATGCCTGCCGCGGCCATCGCGAGCGCGAACCACTGGAAACCCTGCACGCGCTCGCCCGAGGTCCGCATCGCCAGCAGCAGCGTGAAGAACACCTGCGTCTGGATCACCAGGGAGGCGAGCCCCGGAGAAATCTGCGAGCGCATCGCCAGATACAGCAGCCCGAACTGCCCGACGCCGACGAAGGCGCCGTAGGCCGCGAGGTTGCGCCAACCGACCTTGGGCCGAGGAAGGAAGAAGATCGCCGGCACGGTCGCCAGCGTGAACCGCAGCGCCGCGAACAGCAGCGGCGGGAACGCGTCCAGGCCCCAGCGGATCACGACGAAGTTGCTGCCCCAGATCGCGACGACGCACAGCGCGAGCAGGAAGTGTCGGAGCGGTAGCGTCATGGCGGCCCGGGGATGCGAGGGGGACCGCCGACTATGCCAGTCGGACCCCGGTCACGACCCATACAGGGTCACGGGAGTGCGACCGATACAGCGCCTCGGCCCCCTACATGAATCGGGGATCGCGCAACAGCGCAGGAAGCGCCCGGCTTCATCTTCCACACATTCCAGTCAGTGATCGGGTGCCATTTCTGACCGATGGCGGTGGGCCTGGCCGACTTGTCGATGTGATGTAAATCTTCCCTATGGCCTGGCCCGGGCGAGCCCTTCTAAGGTCGTGGCGACGGTTGGCAAGACCTGTCACCGCCAGCCGCCAAGCGCGCATCGCCCCCAGCGGCGCTGCGCAATGTCAACCTTGATGGAGAGCTTGAATGACGACGATGGACATCACTCCAGGCGAGTTTCGCGAACTGACCGCCGACGAGATCGACCTGGTATCCGGAGGATGGAACATGGAGGCCGCGATCGTGGGCGGCTGGACGGGGGCCATCAGCACCGGCATTGCTGGCGGCATCGGTGGTGCGGTCGCCGGGCCCGGCGCGGGGGTTGGATTCGCGCTCGGCTTCATCGGCGGCGGCATCGGCGGCTTTATCGCCGGCGGGATGGTGCACGACCCGAAAGAGTTCATGTGCATGAAGACTTGAGGCAGCCATGAGATCCAAATCGCCTCCTCCCGCCTCGCGCTGGAGCCTCAACACCGCGCTCGGTGGCGGAGCCCTCTTCGGGCCGATCCATAGGGCGCTGTATGGGGAATGGCCCGACGCCCTCCAATGGGCGACGACTGCCGTTCTCCTCGTGGTGGTCCTGCGGGCCTTGCAGTACCTGGTCCAAGGATTCAACAAGGACTGTTGACCGCGATGGGGCCGCGGACGCCAGTCTCGCGGCCCCTACGCCTTGGACCGCCCCGCCGAACCCGCTATCCCTTCGGCTTCAAATGCCCCAACGGCAGCGCCCCGCTGGCCTTGACCTCGCCGAGCGAGAAGCTCGTGTGGATGTCCTTCACGTTCGGCAGGTTGAGCAGCGTGTCGATCGAGAACCGGCTGAACGCGTCCAGGTCGGTCGCCATCACCTCCAGCTCGAAGGTCCCGGCGCCGCTGATGTAGTGGCAGGCGATGACCTCGGGCAACTGGCGGATCGCCTCCTCCAGCTGCTTGGTCGCCGCGCCGTTGTTGCGGTCCGCATCCACCCGGACGAAGGCCAGCACGCCCAGGCCGATCTTGCGGCGGTCGATCTCGGCCCGGTAGCCGGTGATGAAGCCCTGCTCCTCCAGCCAGCGCACCCGCCGCCACGTCGGCGCGGGCGACAGGCCGATGCGTGCCGCCAGCTCCGCGTTGGACAGCCGCGCCTCGCGCTGCAGCTCGGCCAGGATCGCCACGTGATACCGGTCCAGCTCGCCGCCGGCGGGGCCGTCGTCGTCCGGCCCGGGAACGGGCACGGAGCCCTCCGGACGCCTCATGGTTTTCCCTGAATGCCCGTTTTTCGATGCCATATGAATCCATTCCTCGGTTGTGGGAAAGATTCTTGCTCAAACGAGGGTCGGCAGGGCAGAACGAGCAAGCACTCGCCGGGCATTGTTTCCTACACTGCCTGACGCGAAATTTCGCGCGCGACGCCATACTTGGCGCGTCGGCAGCAACGGCAAACGGTCCCGGCCACAAGCGGGGATCGCAGGTCCGCCACCCATCAGGAGCCTCCCCGCATGAACGCCCCCTTGCCCGAACACATCCTGCGTGCCCTAGAGAAGGTCACGCTGGACGACAAGTACGCCCTCGACGAGGGCCGCGCCTTCATGAGCGGCGTGCAGGCCCTGGTCCGCTTGCCGATGCTGCAACGCACCCGCGACGCGATCGCCGGGCTCAACACCGCCGGTTTCATCTCCGGCTACCGCGGCTCGCCGCTGGGCGGCTACGACCAGGCCCTGATGGCCGCCAAGAAGCACCTGGCCAAGCAGAACATCGTCTTCCAGCCCGGCGTCAACGAAGAGCTCGGCGCCACCGCCGTGTGGGGCACGCAGCAGCTGGCCCTGTTCCCGGAGAAGGCCCGCTTCGACGGCGTCTTCGGCATGTGGTACGGCAAGGGCCCCGGCGTGGACCGCAGCATCGACGTGTTCAAGCACGCCAACATGGCCGGCACGTCCAGGCACGGCGGCGTGATCGCCATCGCGGCCGACGACCACATCGCCAAGAGTTCCACCGCCGCCCACCAGAGCGACCACGTCTTCAAGGCCGTCGGCTTCCCGGTCTTCTTCCCCAGCAGCGTCCAGGAGATCCTGGACATGGGCCTGCACGCCTTCGCGATGAGCCGCTTCTCCGGCCTGTGGTCGGGCATGAAGACGATCCAGGAAATCGTCGAGTCCTCCAGCAGCGTCAGCATCGACCCGGACCGCGTCGAGATCCTGATGCCGGGAGACTTCGAGATGCCGCCCGGCGGCCTGCACATCCGCTGGCCCGATCCGCCGCTGGACCAGGAAGCGCGGATGATGGACCACAAGTGGTACGCCGCGCTGGCCTACGTCCGCGCCAACAAGCTGAACCACAACGTCATCGCCACGCCGAACGACCGCTTCGGCCTGATCGCCAGCGGCAAGGCGTGGAACGACACCCGCCAGGCGCTGCACGACCTGGGCCTGGACGACGACGCCTGCCGCCGCCTGGGCATCCGCCTGCACAAGGTCAACGTCGTGTGGCCGCTGGAGGCCACCATCACGCGCGACTTCGCCCAGGGCCTGCAGGAGATCCTGGTGGTCGAGGAGAAGCGCCAGATGATCGAGTACCAGCTCAAGGAGGAGCTGTACAACTGGCGTCCGGACGTGCGCCCGAACGTGCTGGGCAAGTTCGACGAGACCGAAGGCGACCAGAGCGGCGGCGAGTGGAGCCACCCCAATCCCAGCAGCAACTGGCTGCTGCGCCCGCAGGCCGACCTGACGCCGGCCATCATCGCCCGCGCCATCGCCAAGCGCCTGAAGAAGCTGGGCGTGGACGCCGACACCGCCGCGCGCCTGGACGCGCGCATCGCGCTGATCGACGCCAAGGAGCAGTCGCTCAAGTCCGAGGAGAAGACCGCCGGCGGCGCCGACCGCACACCGTGGTTCTGCTCCGGCTGCCCGCACAACACCAGCACGCGCGTGCCGGACGGCTCGCGTGCCGTCGGCGGCATCGGCTGCCATTACATGGTCACCTGGATGCCGGGCCGCAACACCGCGACCTTCACCCAGATGGGCGGCGAGGGCGTGCCCTGGGTCGGCCAGGCGCCGTTCACCGACGAGAAGCACATCTTCAGCAACCTCGGCGACGGCACCTACTTCCATAGCGGCATCCTGGCGATCCGCCAGTCCATCGCGGCCGGCGTGAACATCACCTACAAGGTGCTCTACAACGACGCCGTCGCGATGACCGGCGGCCAGCAGGTCGGCGAGCGCCCCGAGGGCCACAGCGTCACGCAGATCATGAACAGCCTGGTCAGCGAAGGCGTGGCCAAGCTGATCATCGTCACCGACGAGCCCGAGAAGTACGACGGCAAGCCGCTGGCCGCCGGCGTCACCGTGCATCACCGCGACGAGCTGGACGAGCTGCAGCGCCAGTTCCGCGAGATCCCCGGCACCACGGTCATCATCTACGACCAGACCTGCGCCACCGAGAAGCGTCGCCGCCGCAAGCGCGGCAAGCTGGTCGACCCGTCCAAGCGCACCGTCATCAACGAGCTGGTCTGCGAAGGCTGCGGCGACTGCTCGGTGCAGTCCAACTGCCTGTCGGTCGAGCCGCTGGAAACCGAATTCGGCCGCAAGCGCCAGATCAACCAGAACACCTGCAACAAGGACTTCTCCTGCGTGAAGGGCTTCTGCCCGAGCTTCGTCACCATCGAGGGCGGCGAGCTGCGCAAGCCCAAGAAGGACAAGCGCGTCAGCCCGTTCGACGCTTCGCTGCCGGTGATCCCGCAACCGTCGGTGCCCAATCCGGTGGAAGCCTGGGGCATCGTGGTGGCCGGCGTCGGCGGCACCGGCGTGATCACGATCGGCCAGTTGCTCGGCATGGCCGCGCACCTGGAAGGCAAGGGCGTGGTGACGCAGGACGCCGCCGGCCTGGCCCAGAAGGGCGGCGCCACCTGGAGCCACATCCAGATCGCCAACAGCCCGTCCGCGATCTACTGCACCAAGGTCGGCACGGCCGAGGCGGACCTGGTCATCGCCTGCGATTCCATCGTCGCCGCCAACAAGACGACGCTGGCCGTGATGCGAGAGGGCCGCAGCTACGTCGCCCTCAACACCCACGGCTCGCCGACCGCCACGCTGGTCAACGACGCCAACTGGTCCTTCCCCGGCGCGGCCTGCGAGGCGGCCATCGCCAAGGCGGCCGGCCCGACCCACGTCGGCATGTTCGACGCCGAGGAAGTCGCGGTGAAGCTGGTGGGCGACTCGCTCTACACCAACCCGCTGATGCTGGGCTACGCGTGGCAGAAGGGCCGCGTGCCGCTGAGCCACGCCGCGCTGATGCGCGCCATCGAGCTCAACGGCGTGCAGATCGACAACAACAAGGCCGCCTTCGAATGGGGCCGCCGCTGCGCCCATGACCTGGCCGCAGTGCAGTCGCTGTTCGCCGCGCAACAGGTGATCAACTTCGTCAAGCGCCAGGGCGTGGACGAGCTGATCGCCAAGCGCGTCGAGTTCCTGACGGACTACCAGAACGCCGCCTACGCCGACCAGTACCGCGCCTTCGTCGAGAAGGTCCGTGCCGCGGAAACGCCGCTGGGCGGCACCCGCCTGACCGAGGCCGTCGCGCGCTATCTGTTCAAGCTGATGGCCTACAAGGACGAGTACGAGGTCGCCCGCCTGCACACCGACACCCGGTTCCTGGACAAGATCAAGGGCCAGTTCGAGGGCGACTTCAAGGTCGTCCATCACCTGGCGCCGCCGATGCTGGCCAGGAAGAACGCCAAGGGCGAGCTGCAAAAGCGCGCCTTCGGCGGCTGGGTGCGGCCGGCGATGGGCGTACTGGCGAAGATGAAGGGCCTGCGCGGCACGGCGCTCGATCCATTCGGCCATACCGAGGAACGCAAGATGGAGCGCCAGCTGATCCAGGACTACCGCGCCACCATCGACGCGATCCTGGCCAAGGGACTGACCGCCGAGCGCCTGCCGGTGGCCGTCGACCTGGCCCGCATTCCGGAAGACATCCGCGGCTACGGCCACGTCAAGGAGCGCCACGTCAAGGCAGCCCGCCTGAAGTGGGATCAACTGACCAAGCGCTGGCAGGAAGCCTGATCCCGTGGGGGCGCGCCCAGCGCCCCCCCGAGGTCCACACGGCCCGCCCGGGGATGCCCCGCGCGGGCCGTGCGCTTTTTGCGGCGCGGTGCGCGCGGCGACGCCCCCCATTGGGGGAAGTTCGGATTTCTCGACTGACCACATCGCTAGACTCGCACCCTTTGGCCCGCCAGAGGCCGCCAACGAGGGAGTTCCCATGACCACCACGCCGACCCGCTGGATGCGGGCCTTCGCCAACGCCGCCGCGCTCGGCGTCCTGCTCGCCGCCCTGGTCGTCACCGCGTCGCCGGCGATGGCCCAGTCCGACATCGACGCCAAGAAGGCCTTCGAGGAAGCCTCCGCCGTCGCCGTGAAGGGGCCGCAGGACGTCAGGCTGGCCAACCTGGCCACGCTGCACGTGCCGGCCGGCCGCGTGTTCATTCCTCAGCCGCAGGCCTCGCAGCTGATGCGCGCGATGGGCAACCCGGGCCAGCACAACGATCTGCAGGGGCTGGTGTTCCCGCAGGACAAGGCCGACTGGTTCGCGACGCTGCGCTACGAGTCCTCCGGCTACATCAAGGACGACGACGCCAAGAACTGGGACGCCGAGGAGATGCTCAAGAGCTATCGCGAAGGTACTTCCGCCGCCAACGAGGAGCGCAAGAAGATGGGCGTGGCGGGGCTGGAGATCGTCGGCTGGGCGGAGAAGCCGCATTACGCCGCCGACACGCACCGGCTGGTCTGGGCGATGAGCTCGCGCGAGATCGGCACGCCGGCCGACGAGCCGCAGGGCGTCAACTACAACACCTATGCGCTGGGCCGCGAGGGTTACCTCAGCCTGAATCTGGTCACCGGCCTGAACGAGCTGCCGCAGTACAAGAGCGAAGCCCAGACGTTGCTGGGCGCGCTGGAATTCGACGAAGGCAAGCGCTACGCCGACTTCAACAGCAGCACCGACAAGGTCGCCGAGTACGGCCTGGCCGCGCTGGTGCTGGGCGTCGGCGCGAAGAAGCTCGGGCTGCTGGCGGTGATCGGCGCCTTCCTGCTCAAGTTCGCGAAGATCATCGTCATCGCGGTGCTGGGCTTCGGTGGTGCGATCATGAAGTTCTTCGGACGCAAGAAGAAGGCGCCGGACGTGCCCGCATGGACCGGGCCGGACGTCGCGACGGCCACCCCCTCCACCGCGGTGCCAGCGACGCCCGCCCTGCCGGCCGGCGAAGCGCCACCCGCGCGTCCGCCTGAAGCCTGATGACCAAGCTCCTGCTGCTGCTGTTCACCGGCGCGAAATTCGGCAAGCTGCTGCTGAGCGGCGGCACGATGCTGCTGTCGCTGGTGGTGTACGCGTGGGCCTTCGGCTGGCGTTATGCCGCCGGGTTCATCGTGCTGCTGTTCGTGCATGAGATGGGTCACTACCTCGCCGCGCGCCACAAGGGCCTGAACGTCGGCCTGCCGACCTTCATCCCCTTCGTCGGCGCCTGGATCGAGCTGAAGGACATGCCGCACGACGCGCAGACGGAGGCCTTCGTCGGCCTGGGCGGGCCGCTGGTGGGCACCGTCGGCGCGACCGTCTGCTACCTGATGGCGCGCAGCTGGGGCCTGGACTGGCTGCTGGCGGTGTCCTACGCCGGCTTCTTCCTGAACCTGTTCAACCTCATCCCGCTGTCGCCATTCGACGGCGGCCGCATCACGGCGGTCCTGTCGCCCCGCATCTGGTTCGCGGGCGTGCCGGTGCTGGTGGCGCTGTTCCTGTACCGGCCCAGCCCGATGCTGTTGCTGATCGCGCTGCTGGCCGCGCCCCAGCTGATGAAGGCCTGGCGCTACCGCGCCGACAGTGAGGAAGGCCGGACGTACTACGCCGTCCCCACCGCGGTGAAATGGGAGTACGCGGCCTACTACATCGGCCTGGCCGCGTTCCTCGCGGTGATGACCCACGACGTGCACGAGATGCTGGGCGCGATGCGCCATGTCGGCGGCGGCAACGTCTGACCCCTGGCAGCTCGGCGACGGACGCCGCGGATACGCGAGGCCATTTTCCTTTCACGCCTGCGCTGGCGGCAGCGACGGGCCGCCAGCCAGCGCCGGCCCTGCTGGCCCGCCCTGCTTGCTCGACCTACTGCCGGGCCGGTGTCGGCGCGGGCGGCGCCATCGGCGGCGCCTCCGGATCCGGCGCACGATAGAACATCGTCGTCGGCGTCTGGCCGCCCCGCCCGCTCGACCATCTGAAGTGCGGATACGCCGCCTGGTTGTCGACGACGACCATCTCATCCTGGTTCACTGCGCGGATGACCAGGTAGAGGTGATCGTCGCCATGACACGGCGACACGCCGCAGGTGCTGCCGACATCGCCGCCGCGCTGGCAACCGACCGGCACCTCCACCCAGCCCCGCGCCAGCAGCACGGCCGGGACGTCGATCGCCCAGAACAGGTCGGGCACGTCCAGGCCCGCCGCCTGCATCAGCACCGACAGCGTGATCGCGCAGCCGTCGGCGGGATAGATCGCGCCGTCGGGCTGCAGCAGCTTGCGCGCGGCCAGCGCATGGGCCACGCGCAGTTGGTCCGGATCGACAGCGTTGGCCAACAAGGTGGCGATCCGTTCGCGGTCGGTGATGGCGCGCGGAATGCGGCCGGAAGAGTCAGAGTCCATGGGGCCTCGCGATAACTTCGATGACTTGAAACAGTGGGCCTGCGCCAAGGCTTCGTCACGAAGACCTGGCGGTGCACCTGAGTGAAGTCAGTCTCGCGGGACCACCGCCGGGCGGGCGAACGCGGTGCGGCGAATTTGCACCGCTGACAACCAATCGCGGCGATGCCGCGGTCAGCCTTTCCCGTCAGCGCGTGCCTGTCAGCGTTTCCTTGCCGGCTTGACCGCCTTGGCGGCCTTCGCAGCCTTCGCAGCCTTCGCAGCCTTCGCAGCCTTCGTGGACTTCACGGCCTTCACCGCCTTGGCCGCCTTCTCCAGCGCCTGTGCCTGACGCGGCCGCAGGTATCCCAGCGAGAACCCGGCCTGCGCCGCCGCCGGCACGTCGGCATGGGCCATGGCCAGCGACAGCTGTTCACGCGCCTGCGTCAGACCGATCTCCAGATCGTTCAGCGCGCCGAGCTTCTGCTGCGCGTCGTGTACACGTGCCAGCAGGCGGGCGCGGGTTTCGAGTTCCTTCCTGGACAGGCGGGCGCCATCGCCGCCGCCCGGCACCGCGAGCGCCATCTCCAGCGCCAGGCGCAGCTTGCGCAACCGTCGGCGCAGATGATGGCGGCCGTCGATGTCGAGGCGGTCGAAGTGCTTGATCTGCTTGTCGACGACGGCGCGCCACGCGGCGATGCGTTCATGGACGATCACCAGGTCCTGCGCCTGCTCCGGCGCGGGACGCGCCAGCCAGCCGATGATGGCGAGCAGCCAGCCCTGGACCTCGCGCGCGTGCAGCACCGCGGCCACGTCGATGCGTGGCGACGGGGCCGGCTCGATGGCGGCCGAGGGGCGCTCGGCGCGCCATGCCGCGAGCAGCGCGACACGCCAGGGCGCCTGGGCCTGCGCGTCGGCGTCGCGCGCGGCGGTGAGCCGGCGCGACAGTTGCCCGGCGCCTTCCGCGAGCGCCTGCAGCGGGATGTCGTCGTCCTCCGCCAGCAGCCGCAGCCCGGCGCGCAGCCGGCGCAATGCGACGCGCAGCTGATGCAGGTGTTCCGGCTCATGCCGACCGCTCGCGATCTGCGACGCGTTGCCGAGCACCGGCTCCAGGCTCTCCCGCAGCAGCACGTGGAGCGCGTCGTCGCGGGTCATGTCGCCAGACCAGTGGATCGCGGACGAGGCCACCACCGGCATGGTCTCCAGACCGCGCGCCAGCAGATCGCCGCGGAGCGCCTTGGTTCGCAGCTCCAGCGTGAGGCCGAAGCGTTCGACCGCCCACTGCCGCGCGACCTCGAGGACGGCGCGCGGCTGGCCCTTTTTCAATTCGATCTCCAGCTCCGACACCGGCGTGCTGCGCAGCGTCTCACCCTCGCCGGCGAGCAGCGCGCCGTGATCGAGCGCCAGTTCGACGAGCCCATAGGGCGTGCGCAGCGACCGCGTGAGCCGCGTGATGTCGGTGCGGAACAGCGCCTGCAAGGCGCCCTCGGGCAAGGTCGCGAGCAACGCGGCGAGCGCCTGTCCGGCGGGATGGTCCGCGTGCCGCGAGACGTCCAGCGTCGGGACTTCGGCACCGAGGGGGACGTTGTGCTCCAGGCGCGTCATGCCATCGGGCGCGGCGCCCTTGAGCGTCTGCACCCAGACCTCGCCCTCGAGCCGCAGCCGCAACGCGAAGCCGGCATGCGCCAGGTCGCGCTCGGGCGTGTCGAAATAGGACGCTTGCAGACGCTCCTGCGCCGCGACGGACTTGGCGCTGCCCGCGACCCAGCGACGCACGGCGGGCCATTGGGACTCGGGGATCTGGAAGCGGAGTTCGATTTCGGTCATGTCGGGGAAGTGTCGCATGGGGTGACTGCGCAGAGCATGCGCCTATCCACCAGGCAAGGTTTGAATCGATCATGGACAGCAATCCATTGGTGCAGGCCGAACACGAAGATCCTCGTGAAGGGGAGGATCGCCTCTTCACGTTCCTTGCACATCAGGCTGCGCATTTCGAATCAGAGACATGGCTTGCGCTGGTGCAGGAACCTGCCTCGCTCGACGACGTCGCCTACACCGTCCTCCTTCTGTCCAATCTCACCGAGCAATTGACCCCCCCGACTCCTGGCGAGCCGCCTACACGCTAGCCAGCGAGTTGCTGCACGAGAACCCGACCGTCGAGGGCTACGGCGCTTGGCTGAAGTTGGGGCTGGTCGACGTCAATCGTCTCGCCGGTTTCCCGGATTTCAAACTGATCCACGAACCGGCATTCGGTGGCTAGCGTTCGGAAACCCACTTCGCATCCGGCGCATCCGACGCCCTCCCCGCGCGGTCGAACCACAGCTCGACCTCGCCCCCCCGGGCCCTCAGCACGGCGAACCCATCCCCCGGGTGATCCGCCCATGCGCTGACCTCGCATCGCAACCGCCGCCCCTGTGGTCCGTCGAACTCGAACACATCGGGCGCCGCGAGTTCCTCCACCGCGGTGATCGCGAACGGCCACGGCGCGTAGAGCGCCGAGCTGTGGACCGAATGGATCCGCACCGGTGCCTCGCCCTGCCCGTCGACCGCGGTGATGTCCGCGCTCACCCATCCCGATCGGTGCTCGTCGCCCGACAGGAACACCAGCCCCGAGGCCCGCTGGCGCCAGACCTCGCCGAGCAGCTCGTGCAGGCTGTGCGGGTAGCCGTCCCAGGCGTCCGAGCGCAGGCAGCTCGCCGGATGCTCGACGGTCGTGCGGCGGCGGGGCAGCGGCAAGGATCCGCTCATCATGAAGCGGGGCTGCCCGGCGCTCCGGGTCAGCCATTGCGCGAAGGCGTCGCGCTGGACCTCGGACCACATCCGTGCCGTCGACCAGTTGGCCACGCGCCGCGCCTCGCGCTCGCAGCGCGCGTCGGCGACGAAGAAGGCCGCGCCGCGCCATGCGAAGTCGTACCAGAAGGTCTCGGGTCCGCCGACCCGCGCGCCCGCCTCCCAGCGATGGTCCCAGGCCGCCTGCCGTGCCGCGTCGAACCACGGCCCGTTCGCCTCGGTGCCGCGGCCATGGCTCGGCTCCCAGTTGTCGACGATCTCGTGATCGTCGACGCCGTGCACGATGCGCGCCACCGTGGGTGGCAGCAGCCGCGCCGGACCTGCCTTGAACTCGCGATAGCCGCGCGCATAACGCTCGATGCCGCTGCGCGAGTCCGCCAGCCCGCCGCTCGCGTCCGCGTAGATCAGGTCACCGGCGAACAGCACCAGCGAGCACGACCGCCCCAGCGCCGTCGAGCGCGTGAAGCGATGCAGCCGCGCCAGCGATGCGAGCGCCGGTCCGGCCTGCGACGGGTCGAGCTCGCAGCCCGGGCTCACGTCCAGGATCCCGGGCGGGTACTGGCACGCGGCCAGCGCGAAGCACACGCCGTCGCTCGCCAGATCGGCGGCGTCATCATGCTCGCCGGGCGACGGCACGAACCCGTGGGCCCAGCGATGGGGTGGCAGGTCGAAGAGCTCGTCGAGGGCCCACTCGACCTGCTCGCGCAACTCCGCGTCGCCCAGGTCGTGCATCACGCCGCGGTGCTCCCCTTCCATCGCCAGGGCGCGCGGCTCCAGGTAGAGCGCGAGCAACAGCAGTCCGTTCATCGTCGGCTCATCGTCGCCGGCATCGCTCAGGTCGCCCATGTCGCTCAGTTCGCTCAGGCCGCCGACGTCGTCTTCGCTGCCGCCGTGTTCGTGGACCTCGCGATCCGCGTGGCCATCGGCGCCCGCCGATCGTGGCGCCGCCGGCGGGAACATGGCGACATCCACCAAGAACCGCCAGGGCTCGCCCGGTTGCCCGATCGCGGGGGCGACGAACGGCGCGACCTGCCAATCGATGGGCAAGCGCTCGTAGGTCGCGCCGCCACGCCACTGCATCGGCAATCGCAGCAGCCAGTGAGGCCAACCGAGTTCCGGCCGCAGCGCGCTCAACAGCGGCACGCGGTCACCCGTTGGAGCGCCATGTTCGACGCGATGCCAAGGGGCCTCGGCGCGAATCAGCAACGCGCTACTGGAGCGCGGGGACGAGCGTCTCGTTGCGATGGACGAGCTCATGTCCGCGCTCCCACACCGTTGTCTGCGATGGTCCCGCTTGGAGGCGGGACCTCCCCACCGCGCCCAAGGTCATGATCGGCACGGCCCTCGCGATTGACATCGGCATCGGCGTCCACGTCATCCTCCAGGAACGCCAACACGAACGGGAACACCCGTGTCGCGATGTCCCGGCCGATCAGGCAGTCCTGGTGGCCATGCCCCGCGATGACGCGGTAGTGGTACCGCCCCGGCGCGGCCTGGTCGTAGTAGTCCTTCAGCAGCTCGGCGCTGTCGGCGCTGCACAGCCCGTTGTCCTCGCCGTGCAGGGACAGCACCGGGAAGGCCTTCAGCAGCGCGAGGCTCTTGGCGAGGCTGTCCAGGTAGACGCTCGCGCCCTGCCAGTCGGTGATCTCGTGGCATCGCGCGAAGTGCACCGCCTGCGCGACCGTGTCCATGTTCAACGGCCCGAAGTGATCGTCGATGAAGTCGAACACCGGCCGGTCGACATTGGCGATGGCGAAATCGCGCCCATAGAGCAGGTCCATCCGGTGGCGCGTCGCCGTCCACGGCGTGCGCCGCATCTTCCACGGCGGCCAGGGCGGCGGGTTCTCGAGGTCGAACTCCTCGTCCGGATACGGCAGGCTGGCCAGCAGCCGGTCCGTCACCTGGTCCAGCAGCGTCGGCGCGCCCTCCGGCCGGAAGGCGAAATCCTGCATCGGCAGATAGGGCCGCAGGTACTGCATCAGCACCCCGCGCAGGCTGTTCGTCGGAGACATCACCATCAGCGGCGTGACCTGCGAGATCACCAGCTTCGAGATCCGCGCCATCATCCCGCGCCGCAGCGGATAGAAGCGCTCCCACGGCTGCTCGCGCGGCTCCAGCAGCGCCATGTGCAGCATCACCGAGCCCATGCAGTGCGCGAAGACGTGCAGTTGGTCGCGGCCGGTCTCGCGCAGCACGCGGTCGACGGCCAGCGGGATGTCGTTGAAGGCCGACTCCTCGAAGGTCCAGGGCAGCTTCGCCGTGGGCAGTCCGGCGCTGGTCCGCATGTCGGCGATCCAGACGTCGTAGCCGGCGTCCCAGAGCAGCTTCGCGGGCCCCGGCCGCACCGAGTGGTGCGCGAAGGTCGTGCCGCTGGCGCTGTAGCCGTGGAGCATCAGCACCGGCGTGCCTCCGGCGCGCGCATACCGGGTCAGGCGCACGATCACTGGCGCCTCGTCGTCGTCGCGCGACCGTCGCTCCAGATCCTGGCGCTGCGCGCCGGCATCGCCCCAGCGGCCGGCGGCCATCTCGATCACCGTCGGCTCCGGCAGGCCGGGCACCGATCCCGGCAGCCGCGAGATACGCCGCGGCGGCGCCTCGTCGGGCTTGCGGAAAGTCCAGGCATGCAGGCCGATCGTCATCCGCGCGACGTAGGCCATCAGCGCGCCGATGTCGCGCACGCCGGAGGGAATGTCCCGCGCCTGCCGGATGCGCAGCAGCGGCAGGCGCTCGCGGGCGAGGTGGTGCAGGTCGAGCTCCAGCCGGATTTCGCGCCCGCCCGGCGGCGGCGCGATGCCGGCGACGGGCTCCAGCGTCATGCGGCTCAACTGCGCCCAGGGATTGCCGCGGCGCGTGTAGCTGATGCGCTTGCGGCCCCGCAGCGTCTTGCCGCGCAGGCCGGCGGCCCAGTCGGGCAACTCGGCGCCGGCATCGACGCGGACGCTGTAGCGCATCAGGCGCGCCTCCCCCGCGTGACCCGACAGATGCCAGGCATTGACCACGCGTGCCCACACGCCGGCGCGCGGCGCGCCCGGCTCCTGGGGCCCGCCGCGGTTGCCGGCCCAGTCGACCAGCCCTTGCCAGCTATCGCGTACGCCGCGGTTGATCAGCCACGCCCACAGCCCACGCAGGTGCCGACGCAGCGAGCCGGAGTCCTCGCGCTGGAACAGGTCCAGCACACCCTCCTCGATGGGCACGGTGAACAGCGCGTTGGCGTCGCCGCGCTCCTCGTGCGCCCACAGCCGGCCATCGCCGGCCTTCGGTCCGACGATCTCGAAACGGCCGGGCCGCTTCTCGCGCGCCTCGAACACGCGCAGCATGCTGCCGGGCGCGGCCACCAGCCGTCGCTCCGGCCCCGGCCGCAGCAGCTCGGTCACCGCCTTGGGCCGATAGATGAAACACAGCTCCAGGTACTTCACCGGGCCGCCGGGCGCGCCGGGCCAGCGCACGAAACCGCCGAGGCGCTCTCGGACCTCGACGAGGGTCGGGCGCTCGTCTTCCGGCACGGTCATGTCACGGAACCGCGGTCGTGGTTGTTCCTGGCGCAGCGGCGCCAATGACGGCATGGGCGTGCCCGCCAGTTCAACCGCCACCGCGGGCGCCATCGCAAGTGTCGGTGTCGGTGTCGGTGTCGGCGTGGGCGCGGGCGCGGGCGCGGGCGCGGGTGCCGCTGCGGCGACCGATGCCGCCGGCGTCGTCGACAGGCCCCAGTCCACGACCAGCCGATCCAGCGCCCGCTGCGCGAGCGCGCTGATCGTGAGCGCCGGATTCATCGCCAGCGACGTGGGCACGATCGAGCCGTCGAGCACCGCCAGCCCGTCGTGCAGCGTCTCGCCCTCGCCGGCGAAGACCTGGCCGAAAGAGTTGACGACGCCGTCGGTGCCACGGTCGCCCATCGCGCAACCGCCCAGCGGATGAACGCTGAGCATCGGCCCGCGCGCGCCGCCGAGCAGGAACGCCATCTCCGGCGGCAGCAATTGCCACATCGGATTGCGCAGCAGCCGCGCGCCCAGCGGCGCGAGACGCCGCTCGACGGCCTCGTGACGGCGCGCGATGGCAGGCTCGTCGCGCAGGCCCGGCCAATCGACCTGCAGGGATCCCGGCTCCTCGCCGTCCTTCGCCAGCACCAGGCGCCCGGTGCCACTGTCGCGGCCGATGATCGCCATCGGCAGGTAGCGGTCGGTGACGGACGGCCGCACCGCGAAGGGATCGTCGAAATCGGCCCGCTCCTCATGCGGCCCCGGGTTGGCGCGCCCCAGCGCGTCCAGCGTGCCGGCCAGCGCGAAGCTCTCCTCGAACAGCGGCCTGAGCGCACCGGGAATCGCCAGATCCTGGACGACGTAGTCCGGACCCGCGTCGAGCAAGGCGGTGATCGTGGGCCCGACCTGCCGCGCGGCAGCGGGCTGGCGCTCGTCGGCCACGGCATAGACGGGCTTGGGCAACTCCTGCGCGACCGCGAGCACGTCGCTGTTGGCCGAGAACGCCTGCCCCAGCATCCGGGACACCGGCAGCCCGCGGTCGCGCGAGCGCATCAGGATCTCCGTCGACCCGAGACTGCCCGCCGCCAGGACCACCCGGCGCGCGATCACCTCGAACGGCTCTCCCTGCCGGTCACGCAGCAGCTCGTCGGTGTGCTGCACGACGACGCGCCAGCCCACGCCGGGCACGGCCTCCAGGCGCTCGACGCTGGCGCCGCAGACCAGCTCGGCGCCCTGCCGCCAGGCCTGCAGCAGCAGGCCGGTATCCAGCGATTGCTTGGCCTCGTGATTGCAGCCGGTCGCGCAATCGCCGCAGGCGATGCACGGCTGATGCGACCACGAGGCCGCGCCGCGCGGCCGGGCGTCCATCGCCACCTGGATGCGCGCGGCGCGCGTGCGCGCGGGCTCCATCGCGGTCAAGGCCTCCAGACGACGCGGCCGGAAGCCGCGCAGGCGCTCGATGGTGTTGCCCCCCTCGGCATCACGCACGCCCAGCAGCCGCTCGGCGCGGTCGAACCAGGGGCCGAGGTCCTCGCTCAGGAACTCCCTCGGCCAGCCGGGCTCCCGGAACACGCCCGGCTCGGGACGCTCCATCACGCCGGCGTTGATCAGCGATCCGCCGCCCAGCCCATTCGCCACGGCGACGCAGACGTCGGGCCCGAGTCGCAGGTCGAAGAGCCCCTCGCGCCGGCCCGACGGCGTGCCGGCGCCGGACCGGGCCAGCCGCACATGCCCCGCCAGGTCGGCGAAGCGGCTGGGGAAGGCACCGGGCAGGTACTCGCGGCCCCGCTCCAGCAGGACGACGTCGAGCGTCCGCCCCGCCGCGTCGCGCCGGCCGGCCAGCGCGTGCGCCGCCGCCGCGCCGCCGTAGCCGCTGCCCACGATCAGCACGTCGACCGCTGGCGGGCCGGGCTCGGGCACCGACAGGCGCGCGGCCATCCAGTCCTCCAGCGGACGGGACAACCAGCGCGTTCCGAACGGCCGGGAAACGTCGGGCGCCTCGGGCGCCGCCTGGGAGTCCGCCCGCTCAGGCCGGGCTGGCGGCGCCTCCTCGAACGGACGTGACATCAGACCCCTCCCTGCGGGATTCGGCCAGCGCGGCCTGCATCGCATTGATGAGCTGCTCCTCCGAGACCGGCTTGTGCAGCAAAGTGAGTCCCGCCTCATGCGCCTCGCGCAGGCGTTCGGGCGCAGTGTCGCCGCTCACCAGCAGCGCGGGAAGTCCCGGGAAGGCGCTGCGTATCGAGCGCACGGCGCTGATGCCGTCCTCGCCGCCGCGCAGCCGGAAGTCCGTCAGCAGCAGGTCGGGCTGCTGGCCCAGGCTCTTGAGCAGCCCCTCGCGGGTGCTGCCCGCCAGCAGCACCTGGCACCCGTGGGCGCTCAGGAGCGCATGCATGGCCACCCGGACCGGCTCCTCGTCGTCGATCACCAGCACCCGCATCGGCGGCAGCGACGGTCCGTGACGCTGCGGCACGTCCGGTCGCACCAGGCTGAGGTCGGCGGCGGTCACGTTCAGCATGAAGCTCGAGCCGTGGCCCGGCGCCGAGCGCAGCGCCAGGTGCAGGTCCAGCAGGTCGACCAGGCGCGTCACGATCGACAGGCCCAGGCCGAGGCCCTTGGTCCGGTCGCGCTCGGCGTTGCCGACCTGATAGAACTCCTCGAAGATCCGCGCCTGCTCGTGCTCCGGGATGCCCATGCCGGTGTCGCGCACCGACAGGCGCCAGACGTCCTCGTCCTGCCCGCGGTTGACCTCGACCGCGATCTCGCCGCGCACGGTGTACTTGATGGCGTTGTCGATCAGGTTGCGCACGACGCGCTCCAGCAGCACCGGATCGCTCTCGACGCAGGCATCGGGCGGACAGTCCAGCCGCAGCAGCAGGTGCTTGCGCAGCGCGGCGGGCTGGAACTCCCGCTGCAACCGCGCCAGCCAGGGCTGGAGCGCGAACACCTGGTTGTTGACCGGCACGACGTTGGCGTCGAGCTTGGAGATGTCCAGCAGCGCGTCCATCTGCGAGGACAGCGACTGCAGCGCCAGGTTCATCTGCGTGACGATGACGCGGCCCTCGTCGTCGAGCGGGCGCTTGTCCAGCGCCGCGCCGAACAGCGACAGCGTGTGCATCGGCTGGCGCAGGTCGTGGCTGGCGGAGGCGAGGAAACGCGTCTTGGCCGCCATCGCCGACTCGGCCTGGGACAACGCCTGGCGCAGTTGCTGGTTGCTCTTGACCTGCTGCTGGCGGATCAGGACGGACTCGGCGAAGACGCGGTAGGTATCGCGGGCCAGCCCGGTCAGGATCAGGCCGAAGAAGACGATCAGCGCGCCCAGCACCCAATCGAGCCAGCGGTGCTCGCCCGAGTCGTGGAACAGGCCCCAGGCCACCGCGGTGGCGATCGTCACCGGCCAGAGGAAGACCTGGAAGACGACGCGGTGCCCGGCGGTCGTCGCGACCGCGCCGGCGCACAGGCCGAGCAGCACGATGGTCTGCACCATGCGCTGGAAATCGCTGAGGTAGGGCGCCGCCACCAGCGACGCGCTGAAGACCAGGCCGTTGGCCAGGCTCAGCAGCACGGCCCAGTGCAGGCGGCGCTCGAGCGGGCGGTCGCTCATGCCGGGCAGCCGACCCAGCACCGACCAGCGCGCGGCCAGCACCGCGAAGACCACCGCCAGCCAGCCGTAGGCCAGCCAGGGAGACATCACGCTCGCGGCCATCAGCGCCATCGCGAGCGCGGCGATGCTCACCGGATACGGGACGCGCCGGCCTTGCCTGCCGATCAGGCGGAGCAGTTCGAGATCGACGCTCGCCTGCTCGACGCCACGTTCAGCGGACATGACCGGCTGGGGCAGCGCCTGGCCGCTGCCTCGATGGGAAATGCATGTTTCTTGTCCGGCTTGTACTGGGGCGGCAATATAGCCTGCCCTCCCGGAGGATCCCAAATGCAATCCCCGCAGACCCTGACCCGACTTCGGGCGGACACGCGGTCGGGAGGTCCGCGCCAGACGCGGATAAAACTATGCCGACCACCGCCACCCTGATGGGCTTTGGTAGGTCGGCATAGCACTCCTCCCCTTTGATCACAACGCTGAGGTCCAGGCAGCGCGCGATCAGGTGCCAGTATGCAAAGGCCTTCTAGCCGCCGGTATCCCCCTCAAGAGGGAGATCCCCCGGGGCGTCACGCGATCCGGAGGCGGGGGGCATGGTCCTCGCGCAGCAGCTCTTCCAGCAGCGCGAGGTAGTAGCCCAACGGCGGCGTGCGCATGCCCGGCCGCTTGGCCAGGTCGTCCCAGCGGCGCAATTGCAGCGCCGCCGGGGCATGCGGGTGCGCCATGAAGAGCAACCGCTCCTCGGCGTTCATCGGGCCGCCCTGCAGCGCCAGGCTGTGGCGCGAGGCGTCGGACAGCCCCGGGCCGTAGGCGGGATCGGTGCTGACAAGGTAGCGCTTGGCCGGCACGTGCAGCCGGATCGGCTCCAGCACCTCCGGCCCGCAGCCGCCGGCGCGCAGCAGCGGCAGCGCGATCAACTCGTGTTGATCGTCGCGCAACGGGTCGGACGGCGCGCCGTCCATCAACTGGCCGACATCGTGCAGCAAAGCCGCGGCCACGAGGCTATGCTCCGCGTGCGCCCATTCGGCGAGTTGCGCGCATTGAAGGGCATGCTCCAGCGCGGTGACGGGTTCCCGGCGCTCGTCGCCGTACTGCAGATGACCGCGGCGTTGAAACAGCGCCTCGATCTTGGCGATCAGGTCCATGGCGAATCCTTTGGGTCGCTCCTGTGCGGAGCGTCCGCGAGTCTCGACCCCGCCCATGACGGATCTGTGAAGCGTCCCTCGGGTCCTCATTCAAATCGACTGAACAATGGCCTCAGTTCCGATGAATCGACGATGTCCGCCGCGCGCTGACACTTGCCCCACTCCGGACGCCCCCGACGCCCTCCAGGACCACCCCAAGGACGCGAGCCCGACATGAACACCATCACCGACAACAACGACGCGCCCCACCCCGCCCCGCAGCCGCCGCTGGCCGAGCCCGCGATCCCGGCGGCGCCCGCCATCGAGCCCGCGATCGAACCCGCCCCGCCGGCGCCGGTCGCCGTCAAGACGCGTTACGACGGCGTGGCGATGCTCTTCCACTGGGTCCTGGCGATCGCGATCATCTGCGCCTTCTCGGTCGGCTGGTACATGTCGGACCTGCCGTTCTCGCTGACCCGGCTCAAGCTCTTCAACTGGCACAAGTGGGCCGGGGTGACGATCCTGGCGCTGTCGGCGCTGCGCCTGCTGTGGCGCCTGGCCCATCGTCCGCCGGTCGACCTGCCGATGCCGGCCTGGCAGAAGCTGGGCGCGCACGCGGTGCACTGGCTGCTCTACGCCGCGTTCTTCGCGGTGCCGCTGAGCGGCTGGGCCTACAGCTCCGCGGCCGGCTTCCCGATCGTGTGGTTCGGCGTGCTGCCGCTGCCGGACTTCGTCTCGCCGGACAAGGCGCTCGCCCAGACGCTCAAGCAGGTCCACCAGGTTTTCGCCTATGGCCTGGGCCTGCTGGTCCTTGCCCACCTTGGCGCCGTGGTCAAACACGTCGTCATCGACAAGGACGGCCTGCTTGGACGCATGCTCCCGGGCCGCGCCTGAGCGGCCCCTGCCAGCCGACATCGCCCGCCGGACCGATCGCCGACAACACCTGACCCCGCACACCGCAGAGGACCTCATGACCCCACGACTGGCCACCCATCTTTCCCTGACCGCGCTGTCGGCGCTGACCGCCGCGCTGATGCTGGCCGCGCCCGCCATGGCGCAGACCAAGCCGGCGGCCAAGCCCGCGGCCGCCGCCCCCGCGCCAGCCGCCGCAGCGGCGCCGAAGCTGGTGCCCGCGCAAAGCGACATCGCCTTCACTTTCCGGCAGATGGGCGTGCCGGTGGAGGGCCACTTCAAGCGCTTCGACGCGCAACTGGCCTTCGATCCGAAGAACGCCGCCGCCGGCAAGGTGACGCTGACCATCGAACTGGGCAGCGCCACCATCGGCGATGCCGCCACCGATGCCGAGCTGGTGAAGCCCGAGTGGTTCGACACCAAGAAGATTCCGACCGGCACCTTCCAGAGCTCCTCGATCAAGACGCTGGGCGGCGGCAAATTCGAGGTTGCCGGCAAGCTGTCGATCAAGGGCCAGGCGCAGGACGTCGTCGTGCCGGTGGCCCTGACGCAGGCCGGCGGCACGACCACCGCGGTCGGCTCGTTCGCCATCAAGCGCCTGGACTTCAAGATCGGCGAAGGCGAGTGGAAGGACACCTCGATGGTGGCCAACGACGTCCAGGTGAAGTTCAAGCTCGCCTTCACCGGCATGGCGCCGCTCTGATTCCAGATCCCCCGACCGGTCCGGGTCCCTGCCCGGTCCTTCTTTTCACAGTCAACGAAACGGACCCACCACCATGAAGAAAGCCCTGCTGCTCGCCTCCCTGATCGCCGTCGCCGGCCTGGCCCAGGCCCAGAGCTCGACCTACGCGATCGACCCGACGCACACCTACGCCACGTTCGAGATCAAGCACTTCGGCACCTCGACCAACCGTGCCCGCTTCGACAAGAAGGAAGGCACCGTGCAGTTCGACAAGGCGGGCAAGACCGGCAAGGTCGAGATCACCCTCGACGTGGACAGCATCGACAGCGGCTTCTCCAAGTTCGACAGCCACCTGAAGAGCCCCGACGTCTTCGACGTCGCGAAGTTCCCGACCGCCAAGTTCGTCAGCACGAAGTTCAACTTCTCCGGCGACAAGGTCGCGACCGTGGACGGCGAGCTGACGCTCAAGGGCAAGACCGCGCCGATCACGCTGAAGGCCGTCAACTTCAACTGCTACGACAACCCGATGCTCAAGCGCGAGGTCTGCGGCGGCGACTTCGAGACCGTGTTCGACCGCACGCAGTTCGGCGTCGACTACGGCGTCCAGTACGGCTTCCCCAAGGAGGTGAAGGTCGTCATCCAGGTCGAGGCGATCAAGCAGTAATCCCCTCGGATTCCTCGCACCGATGCAGGAAGGCCCGCGCGAGCGGGCCTTTTGCGTTGGGCGTCGCACCTCCATCACGCAGCTGGCAGCAGCACGTCTTGGGACGTCATGGGCATCAAATGGGCACTGGTGGCGTGTTTCGTCATGAATGCCCTGACGGCGTGGGTCGTGCAAAGGCGATTGAACCAATTCCAGGCGAAGGACGCGCGATAGCTGGCCGCCGCATCGGGAGAGCACCACGCCAGCAGGTCATACATGTCAGCGTGGAAAGCGCGAAGCGCAGCGACGGTGTGACTCCAATGTTTGACGGGTGCGCCACCGGGGGTCACCCAGTGAGGTTTCCAGATGGGCTCGAAGTGGCAGACACGGTTTCTCAACTGCTGCAACCGCTTGAGACGGAGAACGAGTTCACGTCGGTTGGACTCGTGGCTCCAGTGTTGAGGCCTCGAGTGCGGATGATGCGCGAAGACATCCGTAAATGTTCGCGGCGCCCACCTGTTCGACAGACCTTCAAGCAAGTTTGGCCAGAACCCGAACGACAAAGCCGCGACGACGGCATCGGGCGAGGGTTGCGGCTGTTTGCGCACGGGTGGTTGCCCCTCGGACAGCAGCATCTCCACGCGCTCCAGGGATTTCCCACGCAGCGCCAACCCGCCGGTTCGTGCGCGGTCGTACCAGGGGAACGTCTCCTGGCCGCGGCCCGAAGACTGGAGCGAAAGAGAACGGTGGATGGCGTTCCTCAATACGACTTCGACCAGCCCCACGAACGGGTGAACGCTCGCACCGAGTGCCTGAGCCCACAGATAGCTCCCGAGGTGGGCATCGTCCGACGCCGGCTTGAACATGGCGCCATAGGGCGCGAGCCGAGCCGTCGACAGGCTCGACAGCACTTGCCTCACATCGACACCACCGACGGCTCGTGCCTCGCCGTCGGAAATCAACGGGGTTGACTGGCATTGGATTTGACTCATCGGACTCGACTCGCTAACCTCTCGCGCCGTAGGCACTGTGGATCCCACTCCCGCACCTCGCGCAGGTACCTAAGCCGGTGATGCCCCCAGCAGCAGCAGAGCAAGACGCCACCCTCGGGTGGCGTTGAGCTTTTCGGGTCTTCAAATCGAGGGGCGACGGCCGGTCCATATGGTCTGCCGCGCGCCATTCAGCCGCCAGCCATTTCGTCGCCCACGTCGTCGGCAATTGACTGATTCCGACTGACAACGGAGCCTCACCGCGGGACCTGTCCTGAATTTTGTGTGCGAGGCATAACATGACCCGACCCCGGAGCATTTATGCCAATCGACAAACCGCTGAGCAAGACCAAGCTGAGGAACGCCGCG
>NZ_NIOF01000024.1 GCF_002205645.1 Roseateles aquatilis
CAACCCCAAGCGGCGCCACGGCACCGCAGGCGACACTTCGCCGGTCGAGTTCGAACGACGCCATTCCCAACGGCTCACGGGTGTCTAGGAAATCCGGGGCGATTCAGGTGGACATGAGCGTCGCGTCCTCACGGATCTCATATTCGCGCTGGGTTACGGGTTCATTGATACGCACAGATTGCTCCGGTTCAGGGTCTGATGGATCCGTCCGAGATTCAGGGCAGTATGAATCGCCCCGGGTTCTGCGGAGGCCAGTTGGTTTAAGTCAGACGGTCGCGGCCTGACCAGCGCGTTGACGATGGTAATTGGCTTCGAACTCCGCAGGCGGGACGTGCCCCAGCGGCCCCATCAGCCGGTGATGGTTGAACCAGGCGACCCCTCCAGCGTTGCCAGTTCCACCGCCTGCTTGGTCTTCCACGGCCCGCGCCGGTGAATGACCTCGGCCTTGTACAGCCCGTTGATGGTCTCGGCCAGGGCGTTGTCGTAGCTGTCGCCCTTCGAGCCCACTGAGGGCTCGATGCCGGCCTCGGCCAGCCGCTCGCTGTAGCGAATCGACAGGTATTGCGAGCCGCGGTCTGAGTGATGCACCAGCCCATCGTCTTCGCTCGGCTTGCGGTCGTAGAGCGCCTGCTCCAGCGCGTCGAGCACGAACTCGGTGTGCATCGAGCTGCTCTGGCGCCAGCCCACGATGCGCCGGCTGAACACGTCGATGACGAACGCCACATAGACCCAGCCTTGCCAGGTCGAAACATAGGTGAAATCCGAGACCCAGAGCTGGTTCGGCCGCTCGGCACGGAACTGCCGATTGACGCGGTCCAGCGGGCATGGCGCCTTGGGATCGGGAATGGTGGTCCGCACAGCCTTGCCGCGTCGCACGCCCTGCAGCCCGAGTTGACGCATCAGACGCTCGACGGTGCAGCGCGCAACGGCCACGCCTTCGCGGTTGAGCTGGCGCCAGACCTTCTCGGCGCCATAGACCTGGTGGTTGGCCTGCCAGACGCGATGCACCTGCGGCAGCAACTGCGCATCGCGCTGAGCCCGCAAAGAGCGTAAGACAGGGCTGCGCTGACACGCGGCGTGGCGCCAGTACGCCGATGGGGCAATCTGCAAGACGCGGCAGATCGACTCGACCCCAAGCTGCTGGCGGTGCTGGTCGATGAACGCCTTCAGGACTTGATGCGGCGGTCGAGCTCCGCCTGGGCGAAAAACGCGCTGGCCAGCTTCAGAATCTCGTTGGCCTTGCGCAGCTCGCGCACCTCTCGCTCCAGTTCCTTGACGCGCTGAGCCTCCACAGTCGAGACGCCGTCTCGCTGGCCGGAATCGACCTCGTGCTGCTTGACCCAGGTGTGCAAGGTCTGCGGCACGCAGCCGATCTTGTCGGCGATGGATTCGATGGCCGCCCACTGCGACGGATGCTCTGCCCGGTGCTCCAGCACCATGCGCACGGCACGCTCACGCACCTCAGGCGAAAACTTCGGGGACTTCTTCATGGCTCCATTCTCCAGAGTTGGAGCCTCCTCGAAACCCGGGGCGATTCAGCCCTGTCCGTGCGTTCAAGCTTCAGGTCAGACAGGAACTCTCGCAGATGGTGGTCTGGGATCGTCTCTGCGAAGATGACGTGTGCATTGAGGCGCTTGGTCGTCGGGGCGGAGAGTCGCAGCTCGATACCCGGAAATACGATCTTCTTCAGCGCGGGTGCGCCAGGTTCAGCCAGTCGGCGCTTGAGCGCGAACCATCCGTCAAACGTCCAGTAGTCCATGATCGCGAAGACGGCCGGCTCAGCGGCATTCATCGCTTCGATCATTTCGTCGATCAGCGTGCGGTTCTCAGGAGAGGATATGTCTCCGTCGAACTTCTTGCCTGTCCAGTGGAAGGACGCCGGTGTGTGCACGTGCAGATCCCACTGGCGCCAGACTGAACCTCTGGCGATCTCCCTTTTTGACATTAGATTAGCTCCCATTGAATGCAGAAAAGGGGCTGCTCTTTGACTTGTTGTTTGAGCTGGCCTTCTAACTGACTGATGATGTCGTTGCGCTGGGCCTCGATTTCATCTTGTTTGTTGAAGAGTTCGCGACGCAGCTTCGTGCGCGTACTCTCAAGCTCACGTTGTTTCTTTTGCCACGACAACTTCTCGTCCAGCGTCGGCGCACTGGCTGCCGTACGCCGGACTTCTTTGATCTGCCGGTCGATCTCCTTGATCTCTTGCTCGATGCCCAGCTTGAGGTCGTCGGCCCAGTCGTCCAACTTTTGGACCTCTTGCTCGAAGTAGCCCAGATTGCGCTGGTTGATCTCACGCAGGATGTCCATCCTGCGGCCCAAACTGTCCTCGGCTAGTTCGGACACCGGCTCATTGCCATCGCACGGCCCTTCCAGCTTCACGGGTAGGCGCAGGAGTTTCGACGGGTCGTCTTCGGCCAGCGGTGACCCGTCAACGGTGACGGCGGCCACGACAAGCCGCTCTTCCAAGTTGCCCAGCGCTTCCACGGCGACCAGGCTCACGGACAGCCAACCAGACTTGCCGCGATAGTTCTTCAAAGTGCTGATCTGCGTGCCGTAGGCGCCGTAGTCAAACAGCAGTTTGGCCATCGGCAGCTTTCGGGACTTCGCCTGGGCTGTTACCCACTCGGCGAGTGGATGCCCGATCCGATACAGATGCGATTCGCCTGATCGCCGGGGCAATTCGTACCGCCCCAGCTCGACGCCAGCAAGTGCGGAGCTTGGGAGTCGCTGTAGGACGAATCCTTCTTCATCGAATGTTGCGTGCCCCGCGAGCTCTGCTCGCGTCAAGTCCAGCAGCATGCGCTCGTACTTGCTTCGTGCGGCGCTACTGGCCTCAGCTCGTACACGCAGCTTGTCCTGAACCTCTTCATCGAAGTTCTCAAGCAGGATCTGCCGCGTTTTCACCATGGCTTCGTTGATCTCGCCGGACAGGTCGCGCTGCAATTGCTCGAAGCTAGCCTTGATGGCATCTGGGTCACGGCAGTTCTGATAGATGTCCGCGATACGCCGCTCGAAGTCCACGCCGGAGCCGATGGCGCCCAGTACCTCGTCGCTGGCACCAAACACGCCTTCGAAGAGTTGGAATTTTTGGTCCAGCAACTCGTAGACGCGGGCGTCGGCTTCGTTGCTGCGGTCAACGAAGTTCACCACCACAACGTCAAACTTCTGTCCGTAACGATGGCAGCGACCGATGCGCTGCTCGATCCGTTGCGGGTTCCATGGCAGGTCAAAGTTGATCACCAGCGAGCAGAACTGGAGGTTGATGCCTTCAGCGCCTGCCTCGGTGGCAATCATCACGGTGCCGCGCTCTTTGAAGTGCTCCACCAGGGCCGCGCGCGTGTCTGCCGTGCGCGAGCCGGTGATCTTGTCGGTGCCCTGGTGGCGCTTGATCCAGTCCGCGTAGACAGCTTGGGCGCGGGCGTCGCTGTTCGTGCCGTTGAATAGCACGATGCCTTCACCGTACGGTGTCTTCTCTAGCAGCGAGAGCAGGTACTCCTGAGTGCGCTTGGACTCTGTGAAGATGATGGCCTTCTTGGCGGCTCCCAGCCGCTCAAGCTCGGCGAATGCCTTGTCTAGGGCGGTCAGCAGCGCGGTGCCTTTGGCGTTCTCGCGGATGTTGGTTGCCAGGGTCTTGAAGTGCCGCAGCTCGGCAATCTCCTGTGCAACAGCGTCGCGCTGGGCCGCTGGCGATGCGTCTGTGGTCTCAGCGCTGCCATCCCACTCGTCTGCGGTTTCGTCGAGTGACTCGTAGTCGTCGTCGAGTACCTCCGCCAGATCAGGGACATCTGGGGATGCTTCGAGTTCGCCTTCGAGGCGCTTGGCCATTGTCTCCAGCGCGCCTGCGATAGCGTGCGTGGACGAGGCCAGCAGTTTCCACAGCACGAGTGAGATCAGCTGCCTCTGGCCCTCGGGCAGGGCTTTGAGGTTTGGGCGGCGAAGGTAGTCGGCCACCAAGTTTGAGAGTTCGCGCTCTTCGGTCGAGGGGGTGAACTCCTCCACCATGGCACGCCGTGCCGTGTATGGCACGTACTGCTGGACTTGCCTGCGTAGCGTTCGCTTGCACACGGTCGCAAGCCTGGAGCGCAGCGCTGCAAAAGCCTGCTCACGGGGCTGCGCGGTGAACTGCGTGCGGAAGCTGTCGATGTCACCGAACACGCGGTCGTCGATCATGCTGACAAGGCCGTACAGCTCCAGCAGCGAGTTCTGCAGCGGCGTAGCTGTAAGCAGCACCTTCGAGTGGACATGCGCCAGTGCCTCTTTCAGCGTCTTGGCGATGACGTTGCTGGCCTTGTAGACATTGCGCAGGCGGTGGGCTTCGTCCAGAACCACCAGATCCCATTCGACAGCCTTGATGTCACCGGCCTTGGCCTTGGCGAACTGGTACGAGCAGATGACGGGGCCTGTTGCGCCTTGGAAGGGATTGCGGCGGTCTTGCTTGCGAAGGGTGTTGTAGCTCTTGGCTTCCAGCAGAACACTCTGCAGGTTGAACTTGTCTTGCAATTCCTGGTGCCATTGCTTGCGCAGGTTGGCGGGCACGATGATCAGGATGCGACGGCGGCGCTCAGCCCAGCGCTGGGAGATCACCAGCCCCGCCTCGATGGTTTTGCCGAGCCCTACTTCGTCGGCCAGGATGACGCCGCGCGATAGTGGATTCGCACAGGCGAACAGGGCTGCCTCGACTTGATGGGGGTTGAGGTCAACTTGCGAGTCCACCAAGGTGGAGGCGAGCGACTCAACAGAGTCGCCCGCCGCGCGTCGGGTCAACAGCCAGGCGTAGTACAGGCTTTGATATGGCGTCAGCGTCTGTTGCATCAGACTTTCCCCTCCGCCTTGACTTGCGACCATTTCGCGCCGCGTCCCTTTCCTGTTGGGGCAATCACCCCCTCGGCCTTCATAGCGCGCAGGATCACGCGCACCATGTCGCGGCTGATGCCGGGGCAGGCCTCTTCGATCTCCGAGATGGAGAAGGGCAGTTGGCGTTTGAGAATTTCAGAGCGAACGCGGTCGCCCTTAGCGCCACGGCCTCGCTCGATGGTGCCCACGCGCTCTTCAAATTCCTTGTAGGCCCGCAGCAGGGCGCCCCAGAAGTAATCGAGCCACGGGGCGATGTCGTGTGCGGCCTCGTGCCAGCCCTGGGAGCTGGCCTCCAGCGTTTCGTAGTAGCTCTCCTTCGACTCTTCGAAGATGCGCTCCAGGCTGATGAAGCGGCCCACCGCATAGTCGAAGTGATAGAGCAGCTGCAGGGTGAGCAGACGTGCCATGCGGCCGTTGCCATCCGGGAACGGGTGGATGCACAGGAAGTCGAGGATGGCCAGCGGCACCAGAACCAGGGGGTCTGCCAAGTGCTGATCCAAGGCCAAGCGGTAGCGCGCGATCAGGTCCGCCATCGCGATGGGTGTGAGGTGCGCGGCAACCGGACGAAAGCGGATGCGTGAGCTGCCATCGGGGTGGCGCTCGACGATGTCGTTGTTGGTGGCCTTCCATTGCCCGCCTGGTTGGGGCATGTAGCGGTACAGCATGCCGTGCAGCTGCAGGACCGTGCCTTCGGAAAACGGCATCTGCTCACCGCTCTCATGGATCAGACCGAGGGCATCGCGGTAGCCTGCCACCTCTTGCTCGGAACGGCTTTGCGGCGTGGCATTCTTGAGCACCAGGGACTTCAGCCGGTGCGCGGCGACGACCACGCCTTCCAGGCGGTTCGACGACTCGGTGGACTCGACCACTGCCACTTGCCGCAGATCGCTCAAGACCTCCGGCGACTGCGCCACGAAGAGCTGCTGCTTGCCCCTGTACTCACCCAGGGCGCGCAACGTCGCCAGCTGCTGCGCGTCGAAGCGCAGCTTGGCGAGGTAGTCTTGCGAGAGTGATTGCATGCGGCAGCATCCGGACGAGAAAGAATGGGGTAATACTACTGCAAATTGGGGTATGTTTGATCTTCATTGCCCCAATAACTCGTTGTTTACCCCAATTGGCCCTGTCGGATCAGCTAGCGGACTCCGGTTCGTCGGGATCGGTAGGCGCCACTTCAGGCGCCGTGCCCTTGACCGGCCTCTCTGCTTCGATACGCAGTGGCTTCAGACGATGTGCCGGTTTGCCTTGTGATGCGGTGCCGTAGACCCTCTGAGTCTTTCGGGATAGGTGGCCCAGCCCCCGGCTGACCGCGTCTGCGTCGCCGTTCCGCTTGGCATCTGCCCCCCATTGGTGCCTTAGGCAATACGCCGTCACGGTGTGCGGGTGCGAAGGCCACAAGCAGCCAGCTAAGCGCTGTACCTCTGCAGAGAAGTTCATGGCGCTCGCGACCTGAACGACGACTGGGGTCTCGGCCGTGCCGGGCAACAGCGCCTTGATCATCGACAACAACGGATGCGTGTCTCCCGCCGCGTACGTCAGGCGGCGATGCGGCTGCCCTTGTTCCCGTTTGACCTTCGCACCAGCGACCTCAAAGTGGATCTCGATCTCCTGCGTCGCTGCATCCTGCGTTTGCCAAACCTTGATGCCTCTCTCCAGTTCGCTGGGGCGGCATCCCGTCAGCGCTGCGACCAGCAAGGCAGCACCGTACCGTCCCGCACGGCCGCGATTGCAGAGTTGGACGCGCCAGTCAGGGGGAAGCCCACTGAGGGCTCGCCGTTTGCTGTTGCGTAGGGCTCGCAGACCGCCCAGGCCTCTTCGCCGAAGTTCGAGCAGGGCCTGCACGCGCGCGATTTGTTCGTCGAACGCAGCGATGTGTCTTTGTGCCTGCTCATCCGAAACGGGTTCGATGATGCTGCCCAGCAATTCCAACTGCCTTTGCTGCAGGGTGAACCGCAGGGCGGACATGCGCTTCTGGAACGTGGAGGGGCGTAGGGTGTCAGACACCACGCCGATCAAGCCGTCCTGCGCCACCTTGGCTCGTCTGAGCAACGATTGCCCGAGTCGCAGGTAGTCGTGCTCCGTGTCGGGCGAGCGACCGGCATTGCGCGAGCGGTCGGACGCAAGCTGCTGTAGAAGCTTGGTGCTTTGAAGCATCTTGGCTTTTAGACTTTGTATGAGCTTGCTCATGCACCGCTCCTCTCGCATCGCGGACGGCGGGGCGGACTCACCGCAAAGACTCGTGGTTGCACGGGCGGAGGCGAGGCGTGCAGCTCCAGCCCGCCTGGGTATCGGGTGACTTTCGCTTGCGGGTATTCCGCCAGCACTTTGGGTAGGGCAAGCAAGAAGCTCGTGCGGAAATCGTCCTCGGCACGAACGCCACAGTACTCTTGCCCGAATTGCAGGCGCAGCGCCGCCCACGGGACGGTCACGGGTGGCCCCTTGATGAGGTGAAGCCGGTAGGCCAGCCATGTGTAGATGTCGATGCACAGGGCGGACCCGGTCAAAGCGTGAAGCGCACGACGATCCAGTGGAACGCCGTGTGCGCGCAACTCTTTGTAGAAGTCGTCGGTGAGAACAAGAACATTGGGCCACTTGTTGAGTTCACCGGCAGAACGCGGCAGCCAAGCTTCGTACTGCTTCACGGCCATGCTGTTGAAGGTATGGTCGGCGAAGCCCATCTGAAGCCGACAGGCAGCCATGGCGTTGAGCTGGCAGCGCAGAGTCTTGTAGCGACCCCCTTGCGTGTCAGCGAGGCCAATCAAGCGCATGAAGTCAGCGGGCGTGCGACCAATTTCGATGGCCGGCGAACTGCTTCGCAGGGCCAACGTGGCGATACATGCCAAAGCAAGGCGCGGGGTAGCGCCGTACGGGATGGGCTGAGGAACCGGCACGCCGGCAATGCTGAGGATGCCTGCCTGCACGTGCAGCCATGCCGAACCGACACGACGCTGGAACTCCCGCTCCTTCACTTTCCGACGCGGCAGGCCGGTCTGACAAAGGATGGAGTGATGGAAGATCAACTCATTCCAATCTGGTGGGTCTTGCGCGATGGCGACCCCTGCTTCAAGCAGCTTGGCGTCACGAGCGCTGAGCGCCTTTGGCTGAGCGTCAGGTAGCGGAAGGGCGTCTGCTCGCAGCGAGGGCTTTGCCGCCTGGGTCGTGCGCGGCAAGTACTGCGTTCTCGCTGCAAGTGCATGGGCATCTTCTCCGGAAATGCCTCGTGCGATCAACGCGGCGGCATACTCGGCGCGGAGGGCTGCGTCGCCGTCGATGGGGAAGTCGTCAAGGGATCTCATTGCTCACCTCCCTTGGCCGACGCTTGTGCTGCGGTGTTTTGAGCCCATCGAGCCCGCGACAGCTGCTCGGCTTTCGTTGGGCGGCCACGGGGGCGGCGCGGCGGTGGTGGCTCGGCGGGGCGGGTGGACTCGATCCACTGAAGGACATCGCACTCGTACCAGCAAAGACGGCGGCTGTGCGGGAGCTTGAAGGGCCGAGGGATCAGGTGCGCATACTTGGTGTTGGTCGCGCACGTTCTGATCGTTGTTTCGGTCTTGCCAATGAGCTGGGCAAGTTGTTCGATGAACAGAATCCGAGGCAGATCGGCAGGCGGGGCCACAGGTGGCAACGTAGGAGCGAGGCAGACGGGGACGAAGCCCTCTGCCACAGCTTGCGCAACCGGCTTGGGTGCGCTTTTTGACCGTGCGGGGCGTGATGAGTCGCCAGTACGGGCGACCGGAGATGATCTCGGCATAGGAGTCTCACAAGCAAACGCGCTTGCGAGAGCCGATGCTGTTGGTTGCGGCGGGCAGAGCTACCGGTGGTCGAAGCTCGTGCGCTGGTCACCGCACCTCACGGTGCCGTAGTCACTTGGGGTTACGAAAGGACCGCGTGCGCTTACGGCCCAGACTGCGCCCCTGGCTGCTCAAAGCAGCCGAGCGTTGCGTGCTCTATTGATCAAGCTATCTCTCATTTCACTTGATCTCACCTGCCACTTGCGCCTTGGGCTACACAGCGTTCTTGTAGGGCGCTAGGCAGGAGCGCTGTTACGTCCACCCATGCATGACAGTATGGGGAAATTCACAGCACCGTCAAGCCGTAAGCCTGGTCTGTGCCGACCTAGGGCATGTGCCCTACGCCCCCCGAGTCAAAACCACATCGACTTGCTGGGCCATTCTTGGGCCATCGAGGGCCGAGATTTACTCCGAATCGTCATTCATGGCGATCAAAAGCAAAAAAGCCCAAGTGCTTGATTCACTTGGGCTTTTTGGTCTTTTTGTCTGGTCGGGGTGAGAGGATTCGAACCTCCGGCCTCTACGTCCCGAACGTAGCGCTCTACCAGGCTAAGCTACACCCCGTTTTGGTGTTCATTCGATCGAGAGTTTCAAGAACTTCTCTCCACCGACTGAGCCGCAAATTCTAGCAGACTTTCTTTCCACTTGGAAAGGGGCAGCTCGGACAGATATTGGTGGGCCTGTGCGACCTCCGCGCGCGCGGCTTCGCGCGTCGCCTCCAGGGCGCCGGTGCGCTGGACGATGGTGACGATGTCCTTCAGGCGCTCGACCTCGCCATGCTCGATCGCATGACGGATCAGCGCCCGTTCATCGTCGGTGCCGCGCTCCATCGCGATCAGCAGCGGCAGCGTGGGCTTGCCTTCGCGCAGGTCGTCGCCGACGTTCTTGCCGAGCGACTCGCTGGTGCCTTCGTAGTCGAGCGCGTCGTCGATCAACTGGAAGGCCGTGCCCAGCGCGCGACCGTAGCCGGCGCAGGCGTCTTCCAGTGCCGGCGGCGCGTCGGCCAGCACGGCGCCCAGGCGCGCGCTGGCTTCGAACAGCTTGGCGGTCTTGTAGCGGATGACGCGCAGGTAGCTGTCCACCGCGACATCGGGGTCGTGCATGTTCATCAACTGCAGGACCTCGCCCTCGGCGATGACATTGGTGGCGTCGGCCAGCACTTCCAGGACGCGCATCCGGTCCACCGAGACCATCATCTGGAAAGCGCGCGAATAGAGGAAGTCACCGACCAGCACGCTCGCGGCGTTGCCGAACAGCGCGTTGGCGGTCTGCTTGCCGCGGCGCAGCGCGGACTCGTCGACGACGTCGTCATGCAGCAGCGTGGCGGTGTGGATGAACTCGACCACCGCCGCGAGCTCGCGACTGGCGGGGGAGTCGGCACCCAGCGCATTCGCGAACATCAACACCAGCTTGGGACGCATCCGCTTGCCGCCAGCGTGAATGATGTACGCGGAGATCTGATTGATCAGGGCCACGTCGGAACGAAGGCGTTGCGCGATGACGGCATCGACTTCATCCATCTGCGCATTCAGCGCCGCGAGGACCTCGGCAACTTGGGTAGAGGCAATAGGCTGCACTCTCGACTCACAGTGAGGGGAAGCGCGGATTATAGGAAGGCCCGCGCGCATGCCGACCCGCGTCGGCCGCGGTCTCGCACAACGCCATGTCGAAGGGGTTCCGGCGATGCGTCCGCGAGCCGCTCCGAAGGAGGGGCGTCCCTGCGCCGGTGACCCGCGAGGCCGATGACCACGGGTCCTGAGAGGACTGGCCGTTTGCATCAGGGTTAGCACCTGTGCTACATTCGCGGGCTCCGCATCTTTGTGCGGTGTTTTTTCTTGGGCGGTCGAACCTGCTGATTCCCGGCTTGGGGCGGCTGTCCGTATGTGAAAGGGCTGATATGTACGCGGTCATAAAAACCGGTGGCAAGCAATACAAGGTTGCTGCTGGCGAAAAGATCAAGGTAGAACAGATTGCTGCGGAAGTTGGCCAAGAGATCGTGATCGACCAGGTTCTGGCAGTCGGAGACGGCGCTGAACTGAAGGTTGGCACTCCCTTGGTTGCTGGCGCCAGCGTCAAGGCCACTGTCGTGGCCCATGGCAAGCACGACAAGGTGCGCATCTTCAAGCTGCGCCGTCGCAAGCACTACAAGAAGAGCCAAGGCCATCGCCAGACCTTCACCGAGCTGGAAATCAGCGCGGTGAACGGCTGAGCAATCGGTCCACTCTTTAGCAATCTGATCAAGGAGTAATCCATGGCACAGAAAAAAGGCGGCGGCTCGACACGAAACGGCCGCGACTCCAAGCCCAAGATGCTGGGCGTGAAGGTGTATGGCGGCCAGACCATCTCGGCGGGCTCCATCATCGTGCGTCAGCGTGGCACCAAGTTCCACGCCGGTACCAACGTGGGCATGGGCAAGGACCACACGCTGTTCGCATTGGTCGACGGCACGGTGTCCTTCACCGTCAAGGGCGAAAACAGCCGCTCCACCGTCGTCGTCACGGCGGTTTGAGTCTGTTGATGTCCTGAAGCGCCGTGCCGGGCTCGTCCCGGCGCGGCGCGGACCCCCAAGCCCCGGCTTCGTCCGGGGCTTTGTTCTTTCAGGCCCTGAAGTCGCGCGGGCCTCCGTGTTTCGCGAGTCCCGACTCGCATCGATCCAAAGCATGACCCGGCGCGGGAGCGCGGGGCGTGAATTACGATAGCCCCGCTCCGGGACTGAAGGCCATCCATGAAGTTCGTTGACGAAGCCACCATCGATATCGCCGCCGGCAATGGCGGAGCGGGCTGCGCGAGTTTCCGCCGCGAGAAGTTCATCCCCTTCGGCGGTCCCGATGGCGGCGACGGCGGGCGCGGCGGCAGCATCTACGCAGTCGCGGATCGCAACCTGAACACGCTGATCGACTACCGCTACGCGCGCCGCCACGAGGCCCGCAACGGCGAGGCCGGCCGGGGCTCGGACCAGTTCGGCGCCGCGTCCGAGGACATCATCCTGCGCATGCCCGTCGGCACCATCGTCCGCGACCTGGAGACCGAGGAAGTCATCGCCGAGCTGATCGAGCCCGACATGCCGGTGCTGCTGGCCAAGGGGGGCGACGGTGGTTTCGGCAACCTGCATTTCAAGACCAGCACCAACCGCGCCCCGCGTCAGAAGACGCCCGGCTGGCCCGGCGAGGTCAAGAAGGTCAAGCTGGAGCTGCGGGTGCTGGCCGACGTCGGCCTGCTGGGGCAGCCCAACGCCGGCAAGTCGACGCTGATCGCGGCCGTGTCCAACGCGCGCCCGAAGATCGCCGACTACCCGTTCACGACGCTGTATCCGAACCTGGGCGTCGTGCGCGTCGCTCCGGAGAAGAGCTTCGTGATCGCCGACATTCCCGGCCTGATCGAAGGCGCCGCCGAGGGCGCGGGTCTGGGCCACCAGTTCCTGCGCCACCTGCAGCGCACGCGCGTGCTGCTGCACGTGGTGGACCTGGCGCCGTTCAATCCCGAGGTCGACCCGGTCGCCGAGGCCAAGGCCATCGTCAAGGAACTGAAGAAGTACGACGAGGCCCTGCATCAGAAGCCGCGCTGGCTGGTGCTGAACAAGCTCGACATGGTGCCCGCCGAAGAGCGCGAGGCGCGCGTCAAGGACTTCGTCAAGCGCTACAAATGGAAGGGTCCGGTGTTCCAGATCTCGGCGCTGACGCGCGAGGGCTGCGAGTCCCTGATCCGCGCCATCTACGAGCACGTCGCCGCGATCCAGGCGCCGCCGATCGAAGATCCGGACGTCCGTTTCGACGAGCCGGTGGTCGAAGCGCCCAAGGCCTTCCAGGAAACGCGCGCGACCCGCGCCACGAAGGCGAAGGCGATCAAGGCCGCGAAGGAAGAGAAGGCGGCTGCCCAGGCGGCCGAATTCTCGGATGACTCCGAGGCGGCCCCGCAGGACGCGCCGGTGGCGAAGCCGGCGGCCAGGTCCGCGACGAAGGCCGCCGCCGGGAAACCCGCCGCCAAGAAGGCCGGCAAGGCGGACAAGGCCGAGAAGCCGCCGGAGCGCGATCCCCGCTTCGATCCCCTGCCCTGAGTTTTCGATCGTCTCGCTGACGCACCCCGACCATGAGCAACGATGAATTGAAGAGTGTCCTGAAGGATGCGCGACGCATCGTCGTCAAGGTCGGCTCCAGTCTGGTGACGAACGAGGGCCGCGGCGTCGATGCCGAGGCCATCGGCAACTGGTGCCGTCAGCTCGCCGAGCTGGCGCGCGAGGGCCGCGAGCTGGTGATGGTCTCCAGCGGCGCGATCGCCGAAGGCATGAAGCGCCTGGGCTGGGTCAGCCGGCCGAAGGAGCTGCACGAGCTGCAGGCCGCCGCGGCCGTCGGCCAGATGGGGCTGGCGCAGATGTACGAGACCAAGCTGCGCGAGCAGGGCCTCACCAGCGCGCAGGTGCTGCTGACCCACGCGGACCTGGCCGATCGCGAGCGCTACCTCAACGCGCGCTCGACGCTGCTGGCGTTGCTGCAGCATCGCGTGCTGCCGGTCATCAACGAGAACGACACCGTCGTCAACGACGAGATCAAGTTCGGCGACAACGACACGCTCGGCGCGCTCGTCGCCAATCTGGTCGAGGCCGACGCGCTGGTGATCCTCACCGATCAGAAGGGCTTGTACTCGGCCGATCCGCGCAGGGACCCGACCGCGCGCTTCATCGACGAGGCCGTCGCCGGCCGGCCGGAGCTCGAGGAGATGGCGGGCGGCGCCGGCTCCAGCATCGGCCGCGGCGGCATGATCACCAAGATCCTGGCGGCCAAGCGCGCGGCGAGCAGTGGCGCCAACACCGTCATCGCCTGGGGACGCGAGCCCGATGTGCTGCTGCGCCTGGCGAGCGGCGAACGCATCGGCACCGCGCTGCTGGCGTCGACCGCGAAGCTCGCGGCGCGCAAGCAGTGGATGGTGGACCATCTGCAGCTGCGCGGATCGGTGCGCGTCGACGCGGGCGCGGCGATCAAGCTACGGGAAGAGGGCAAGAGCCTGCTGCCCATCGGCGTGCAGGACGTGACCGGTGAATTCCATCGCGGCGACGTGATCGCCATCCTCGACCTGGCCGGCAAGGAGCTGGCGCGGGGGCTGACCAACTACGGCAGCGCCGAAGCGCGACTGATCGCGCGCAAGCCGTCGTTCGACATCGAGCGGGTGCTGGGCTACTCGGCGGAGCCGGAACTCATACATCGCGACAACCTCGTGATGCGCTGAGCCGGCGCGGCGCCGAGTCGCGTCACTCAACGCATGACCCAGCGCGCCACGTAGCGCGCAGCGGAGCGCGAGAAAGAAAAAGGCGCTGGTGAAGACCAGCGCCTTTGTCGTTGCGCGGCGGGGGTCAGTCCTTCGACGGCTCCGTCGGCCCGCCGTGTCCGCCGCCTTGCGGCGCGGCGTCGTGCGGCGCATGCGCATCGTGCGTCGCCGTCGTGGCGGTCACTTCGTGCGCCTCATGGCCGTGTTCATGCGGGTGATCGTCGTGGTCGTGGCGATGATGGTCGCCGTCCCCATGGCCATGGCCGCCGTGGCGGTCGCCGCGAGGTGGCGGACGCATGCCGGCGCGCAGATAGCGGTTGTGGTGATTCAGGCGGGGCAGGAAGCGCGCAAGCTCCGTCAGCGCCATCTGGTAGACGCCGCGCTTGAACTCGATGACCGCCTCGAGCGGGACCCAGTACTCGTTCCAGCGCCAGGCGTCGAACTCGGGATGGTCGGTGGCGCGCAGGTTCATGTCGCTGTCGCGACCGGTCATCTGCAGCAGGAACCAGATCTGTTTCTGGCCGCGGTAGTGGCCGCGGGCATCGCGCCGGATGAAGTGATCCGGAACCTCGTAGCGGAGCCAATCGCGCGTGCGCGCGATGATGCGCACGTGGTCTGCAGTGAGGCCCACTTCCTCATGCAGCTCTCTGAACATCGCCTGCTCGGGCGTTTCGCCATGCTTGATGCCCCCTTGGGGGAACTGCCAAGAATGCGTGCGTATGCGCTTGCCCCAGAACACCTCGTTCTTGTGGTTGAGCAGGATGATGCCGACGTTGGGCCGGAAGCCTTCACGGTCGAGCATAATCAACCTCGAATCATTCGTTGGATCGATTATTGCACCCGGCTCACGGCCCGGAGCGATCATCGCTAACCCTCGGTAGCAATCGGCGATCCGGGCCCGTGGCGGGCCCTGGCGATGCCTCCCGGGCAGGCGCGCCGAAGGCGGGTCCCACGATGATGCCGGCCCGGATCCACGCACGTGCCGCGGCAGCTTCGCTGGCCGCGGACTTTTATTTTTGCGCCCATGAAAGCCTCCCAGTTCTTCATCTCCACGCTCAAGGAAGCCCCCGCCGATGCGGAGATCGTCAGCCACAAGTTGATGATGCGGGCAGGCATGATCAAGCGCCTGGGCGCCGGCATCTACAACTACATGCCGATGGGGCTGCGCGTGATCCGCAAGGTCGAGCACATCATCCGCAGCGAGATGAACCGCGCCGGCGCGGTCGAGCTGCTGATGCCGGTCGTGCAACCGGCCGAGCTGTGGCAGGAAACCGGCCGCTTCGACAAGATGGGCCCCGAACTGCTGCGGGTGAAGGATCGCCATGGCCGCGACTTCATCATCCAGCCGACGTCGGAAGAGGTCATCACCGACATCGCCCGCCAGGAGCTGCGCAGCTACAAGCAGCTGCCGAAAAATTTCTATCACATCCAGACCAAGTTCCGCGACGAGCGTCGTCCCCGCTTCGGCGTGATGCGTGGTCGCGAGTTCACGATGAAGGACGCCTACTCGTTCGACCGTGACGTCGCGAGCGCCGGCCGCAGCTACGAGAACATGTACTCGGCCTACTGCAAGGTGTTCCATCGACTGGGCCTGCAGTACCGCGCCGTGGCGGCCGACACCGGCGCGATCGGCGGCGACCGCTCGCACGAGTTCCAGGTCATCGCCGAGACCGGCGAGGACGCGATCGTCTATTGCCCCACCAGCGACTACGCCGCCAACATCGAGCTGGCCGAGGCGCTGGCCCTGCTGCCCGCGCGCGGCGCGGCGACGCAGGCGCTGACGAAGACCGCCACGCCGTCGAAGTCGACCTGCGCGGACGTCGCCGAACTGCTGAAGCTACCGCTGGCGCAGACCGTCAAGTCGCTGGTGCTGGCCACCGACGAGTTGAACGAGCAGGGCGAGGTCGCCAAGTCGCAGGTCTGGCTGCTGCTGGTGCGCGGCGACCACGACCTGAACGAAGTCAAGGCCGGCAAGATCGAGGGTCTGAAGGGCGGCTTCCGCTTCGCCACCGTCGGCGAGATCGAAACGCACTTCGGTTGCAAGCCTGGTTACCTCGGCCCCATCGGCCTGAAGCTGCCGGTGAAGATCGTCGCCGACCGCACGGTGGCCCACATGGCCGACTTCGTCTGCGGCGCCAACGAGGCGGACTTCCACTTCACCGGCGCCAACTGGGGCCGCGACCTGCCCGAGCCCGACCTGGTGGCCGACATCCGCAACGTCGTCGAAGGCGATCCATCGCCCGACGGCAAGGGCGTGCTGGCGATTCAGCGCGGCATCGAGGTCGGCCATGTGTTCTACCTCGGGACCAAGTACTCGGCCGCGATGAACGCGACCTACCTGGACGAGACCGGCAAGCCGCAACTGATGGAGATGGGCTGCTACGGCATCGGCGTGACGCGCATCCTGGGCGCGGCGATCGAGCAGAACCATGACGAACGCGGCATTGTCTGGCCCGACGCGATCGCGCCATTCACCGTGGTGGTCTGCCCGATCGGCATGGACCGCAGCGAGGACGTCAAGGCCGCCGCGACCCAGCTCCACCAGGACCTGCTGGACCTGGACATCGACGTGCTGCTGGACGACCGCGGCGAGCGCCCCGGCGCGATGTTCGCGGACTGGGAACTGGTCGGCGTGCCGCATCGCGTGGTGATCTCCGACCGCGGCCTGAAGGAAGGCCAGGTCGAGTACCAGGGCCGCCGCGACGCGGAAGCGACCAAGCTGGCGCTGGCCGACGTCGTCGCCCACCTGAAGCAACGCCTGGCGTGAGCCTCGCCCGTCCGCCGCAGCGCGTCGCGGCGGTGGACGCGCTTCGCGCGCTGGCGCTGCTGCCGGTGGTGCTGGTCAACTGGGTCGGTTATCCGGCGCTGCCCGACATGGGCCCGCTCACCGCGCCCACGCCCGCCGACAGCATGGCCGCGCAGGCCGTCTCATGGTTCCTGCATGCGCTGGTGGCCGGCAAGGGCATCGCCTTGCTGGCCTTCCTGTTCGGCTACAGCCAGGGCTTGTCGCAGGACCGCGGCGAGGCTGGCCTCGCGCATCGGCGGCGGCGGCTCGGCAAGCTGCTGCTGCTGGGCATCCTGCACGGCACGCTGCTCTACATGGGCGACATCCTGACGCTCTACGCGGTCGCCGGCTCGGTGCTGGCCATGTGGAGCGCCCATTCGCTGGCCCAGTTGAAGGTGCGGGCGTATGTCCTGGTCCTGCTTCAACTGGCGGTCGTCGCGCTCACCGTGGTGCTGTCGCATCTGCCGCTGACCGGCGAGCCGTCCGTGCCGCTGTCGGCGCCCACGACCTGGGCGGCCTGGACGCTGAGCAATGCCGGTCACTTCCTCTCGACGACGATCGCCTTCGTGTTGCTCGGTCTGCCGACCCCGTTGCTGCTGATGACCGCGGGACTGATGGCGGCGCGGCTGCGGCTGTTCTCGCACCCCCGCTGGGAGCCGGCGCTGCGGCGCTGGTCGCGGCGCTGGTTCTGGCCCGCCGTTGCGGTGAACGTCGCTTTCACATCCCTGCTCTGGCCGGGCCTGCGCGACGGGGACAGCTTCATCGGTGGTTGCTACGCCATCTACTACCTCTATCCAACGGTGCTGCTGCTGAGCGCCGCCGTGCCGATGCTGGTCAACCGGATGCGCCACGACACGCGGCTGCTGAACGCGCTGGCGCCGCTCGGTCGGCATACGTTGACGCTGTACCTGATGAGCTCGGTCGCGAGCTTCGCGCTCTTCAGCGGCGCTGGTCTGGCCTGGCAGCCCAGCACCGTCGTCGTGACCGGGTTGGCGTTGGCCTACTGGGGCACGGGCGTGATACTCGCGCACGCGCTCGGGCCGAAACGCCTGCCGCTGGAACGCTGGTTGTCCCGCTGACCATCGCCCGTCGCGGCGCTGCGTGTCGCCGCCTCGCGCCGCCAAGCTTCCTTCGTTCCTCTTACTTCGTGATCCCGTCGACCGCCGCCGTGTCCGCTCCAGTTCTCAAGCCCTCATCTTCCTCGACCACGCGCCGCGCGTTGCTGCTGGCCGGGGCGGCGGCCTGCCTGCCGCGTCCGGCGCTGGCGGGCGCGCAGGTCGAGGAGCCGCTGGCCGACGCGGTGCGCTCGGCGCTGTCCGCGGCGATCGCCTCGGACGCGCCTCCCAAGCCGCGCTTCGACGCGATCGAGCCGCGCCTGGCCTACCTGCGCTGGCTGGGCGAGATGAGCGAGCGCCTCAAGCGCCAGAAGAGCGAGGCGCAAACGCGCATCGAGTTCCTGGAGACCGTCTGGTACGAGAGCACCCGCGCCGGGCTGGAGCCCGCGCTGGTGCTGGGGCTGGTGCAGGTGGAAAGCGGCTTCCGCAAGTACGCGATCAGCGTGGCCGGCGCGCGGGGCTACATGCAGGTGATGCCGTTCTGGTCGCGGCTGATCGGCGACGGGCAGGCCTCGCGGCTGTTCCACATGCAGACCAACCTGCGCTTCGGCTGCGTGATCCTGCGCCACTACCTCGACATCGAGAAGGGCGACCTGTACCTGGCGCTGGGCCGCTACAACGGCAGCCGCGGGCGGCCGGAGTATCCGAACATGGTCATGGGCGCGCGCAAGCGCTGGCTGGTGTCCGGTCAGGCCTAGGGCAGGTCCGCATGACGGTGTCGCGTCAGCCGCGGCAAGTCACCCTGACCTTCCCTGCAAACAACGACGCCGCCCGGAGGCGGCGTCGGCGAGGCGAGCCAGCGGGGATCGCGGCAAGCCGTGCTCAGGCCGACGGCCTCAGCCCCAGCCAGGGCTGCGGTTCGGCGCCCGGCAACTGCGCCAGCTCCAGCACCCGCTCGACGGTCTCGGCGACCATCTCGTCGATCGACTGGGGGCGCAGGTACAGCGCCGGCAGCGGCGGGAAGACGATGCCGCCCATCTCCGTCACGGCGGTCATGTTGCGCAGATGGGCCAGGTTGAGCGGCGTCTCGCGCACCATCAGGATCAGCCGGCGGCGCTCCTTCAGCGTGACGTCGGCGGCGCGAGACATCAGGTTGTCCGACAGCCCATGCGCGACCGCCGCGAGCGTGCGCATCGAGCAGGGCGCGATCACCATCGCGGCCGTGCGGAAGCTGCCGCTGGCCACGCAGGCGCCGACATCGCCGGGCGCATAAGCCGCGTCGGCCTCGCGCTCCAGCGCGTCGCGGTTCAGGCCCAGCTCGTGGTGAGCGTTCAATACGCCGGCGGGGCTCAGGATCAGGTGGGTCTCGGCGCCCAACTGGCGCGCGCGGCGCAGCAACTGCAGCCCGTAGGCCGCGCCGGTCGCGCCGGTGATGCCGACGACCAGGCGCGGCCGTGGTGCCGCAGGCGCGCTCATCAGGCCTTGGCCAGCAGCTGCTGCAGTTCGCCGCTTTCGTACATCTCCATCATGATGTCCGAGCCGCCGACGAACTCGCCGTCGATGTACAGCTGCGGGATGGTGGGCCAGTTGGCGTATTCCTTGATGCCCTGGCGGACGCCTTCGTCCTCCAGCACGTTGAAGGTCTTGATCTCGGGCGCGCCGCTGGCCTTCAGGATCTGGATCGCGCGGCCGGAGAAGCCGCACATCGGAAACTGGGCCGTGCCCTTCATGAAGAGCATGACGCGGCTGCTCTTGACCAGATCGTCGATGCGTTGCTGAACGTCGCTCATGGCGGAATCCTCGTAGGTGCGTGAAAGCTGAAAGTCGAAAGCGGGGCGGCGCGGACGGCATCCATCCGGCCATCCGGACGCCCGCTGGCGGGTGGCCGGAGCGCGGCAGGTTTCGTTCCAGGGGCAGGCGCCCACGGGGACCGGCCACGCGATCCAGAGATTATCGGCCAGTGGACAAGACCTCGCCGTGGCGGGTTCGATGTCCGCCGCGGGAGAGCCTGACGGGAAGGATCTGCCGCGCGGGGATCAGAAGCTGTAGCTGACGCCGAACTGCACGACCGGCTTGTAGCGCAGGTCGGACGCCAGGTCGTTCTGCGGCGCGCTGTTGCCCAGCCGCAGCCCGGGCGCGCCGTTGGCGACGAGGCCGAAATCGGCGCTGAAGCCCCAGCCGTTGCGCAGCGAGTAGCTGGTGTAGCCCAGGCCGACGTAGGACAGCGAGAGGTTGGGCTCGCGCTCGGGGCCGGTCAGCAGGCTGAGCGTGCGGCGGCCGGCCGAGAGGGCGGAGGTGATCGCGGACCCGCGGCCCAGCGCCTGGCCACTGCTGCTTTGCAGCAGCGACATCGGGCCCACCAGCAGGCCGCCGGTGGCGCGCAGGCCGCCCCGGGTGCCGCTGCCGAAGCCGGACCCGGTCAGGTAATAGTCCGCCAGCAGATTGGCGCTGAGCAGCCGGCTGCCGCGGCGCGCGTCGTAAGTGGTGCTGTCGTCGTCCTGGCTCTGGCTCAACTGCAGGCGCGCCTGCCAGCGGCTGAAGGCCTGCGCATCGGGCTTGAGCTGCAGGCCCTGTTGCGCCATCGCGCCGCCGGCCAGGCAGACGCCGGCCAGGACCATGGCAAGGCGCGAAAGCGGGGATGCGGCGCGCATGACAGGTCTCCCGGTTGACGTTGACGACAACGCCCGAAACGGATCCGGGCAGCTTGGTCGGACCATGCTACGCCCGGCCCGGTTACTTCGCCAGATCGAGATGAGGGGGAAAGTCGCGGTTGTTGCTGTTTTTCCGCGCCGTCCCGCAGTGCGGAACGACAACCCGACCGAAGGCGCCGAAGCGGGGATCGGCGGCCACCGGGCGGCCAGCCACGGGTGGGCGAGCAGCCGATGGCGCGCGGCCGGGTTCTGGCGGTCGCCCCGTTCAGTTGTCGCGGGTGGCAGTCAGCCCGGCCAGCGCCCGCCGCTGGCGCGTGGCTGGTCGCCCAGATCGCGGCGGTTGGCGACGTCGACGAAGCCGCGCTCCCGCAGCAGCGCCATCACCGCGTCGGCCTGGTCCCAGCCATGCTCCAGCAGCAACCAGCCCCCGGGGCGCAGCCGATCGGGCGCGTGGCGGACCAGATGACGCAGGTCGTCCAGGCCGTCGCCCTCGGGCGTCAGGGCCATCCGGGGCTCGTGTCGCAGCGCGGCGAGGTGGTGGTCGTCACCCGCGACATAGGGCGGATTGCTGACGATCAGGTCGAACGGCGCCTGGCCGGCCAGCGGCTCGAACCAACTGCCCAGGTGGCCCTCGACGCCGAGCGCCAGGCGCGTCGCGTTGTCCCGGGCGACGGACAGCGCATCGGGGCTGGCGTCGACCATGCGCACGTCGGCGTCCGGCCGGCGGGACTTGATCGCCAACGCGATCGCCCCGGAGCCGGTGCCCAGGTCCACGACGCGAGGCGCTGATGGATCCACACCCGCGGCTGCGGCCGTAGCGGCGCCTGCACCCGAGCCCAGCGCCGGCCCCAGGCATTCGAGCGCCCATACCACGAGCACCTCGGTGTCGGGGCGCGGGATCAGCGTGGCGGGCGTGACGCGCAGCGTCAGGCCGAAGAACTCCTTCTCGCCGGTCAGGTAGGCCAGCGGTACCTGATCCAGCCGCTGGGCGAGCCAGTGGTCGAAGCGCCGACGCGTCTCGCCGCCGAGCACGTCGGTGTCGTGGCTGATCAGCCAGGCGCGGGAGACCCCTAGCAGGGCCTGCAGCAAGTACTGCGCCTCCTGGCGCGGCAGGCCGGCGGCGATGGCGGCGCGCTGGGCGCCGGCGACGGTCGACGGCTCGTTCATGCGGCGCCGCCCTCCAGCGCCGCGAGCTGTTCCGCCGCCTGCGCCTGCTGCAGCCCCTGCAGCAGGTCGGCGAGATCGCCGTCCATGATCGCGCCGAGCTTGTACAGCGTCAGGTTGATGCGGTGGTCGGTCAGCCGGCCCTGCGGGAAGTTGTAGGTGCGGATGCGGTCGCTGCGGTCGCCGCTGCCGATCAGGCTCTTGCGCTGGGCGGCCTCCTTGGCGGCGCGCTCGACACGGTCTTTCTCGCGCAGGCGCGCGGCCAGCACCGCCATTGCCTTGGCCTTGTTGCGGTGCTGGCTGCGATCGTCCTGGCACTCGGCGACCAGGCCGGTGGGCAGGTGGGTGATGCGGATCGCGCTGTCGGTCTTGTTGACGTGCTGCCCGCCCGCGCCGCTGGCCCGGAAGGTGTCGATGCGCAGCTCGGCCGGGTTGAGCTGGATCTCCTCGGCCTCGTCGGGCTCGGCCATCACCGCGACGGTGCAGGCGCTGGTGTGGATGCGGCCCTGCGATTCGGTGGCGGGGACGCGCTGCACGCGGTGCCCGCCGGACTCGAACTTGAGCCGGCCGTAGACGCCGTCGCCGTCCAACCGCAGCACGATTTCCTTGTAGCCGCCCAGGTCCGATTCATTGGCCGACAGCACCTCGCAGCGCCAGCCTTGCGCCTCGGCGAAACGCGTGTACATGCGGGTCAGGTCGCCGGCGAACAGCGCCGACTCGTCGCCGCCCGCGCCGGCGCGGATCTCGAGGAAGGCGGGACGCTCGTCGTCCGGATCCTTGGGGATCAGCGCCAGTTGCAGCTCCTGGTCGAGACGATCGATGTCCGCCTGCGCCGCGGCCATCTCCTCGCGCGCCATGTCGGCCATGTCGGCGTCGCCCTCGTCGAGCAGCTCGCGGGCGGCGGCCAGGTCGCGCTCGCGCTGCAGGTAGCGCCGGTAGCGCTCGACCAGCGACGACACCTCCGACTGCTCGCGGGTCAGCGCGCGGTAGCGCTTCATGTCGGCGGCGACGCTGCCGTCGGCGAGCGTGGTGTCGAGTTCGGCCAGGCGGTAGCCGAGGCGGTCGAACTGCTGGCGCAGGGCGTCTTTCATTGGGGGGCGAAGGCGAAGAAGCAAGCGATGGAACGGGCGGAACGAGGCCGCGAAGGGAAGCGGCAGGTCCGGCGGGGCGCGGCGCGGAACGCCGGGGCGGCCTCGCGCCGCTAGGAGTCCGCGAGGTCGTCGGTGCCGGTCGGGCGCAGGCCCGGGGTCTTCGCGCTGTCGCGCAGGAACAGCCGCGACACCGTCTGCGCCACCGCCAGGCGGTGATCGCCGTCGCTGCCGTTGAGCTCGGCCATTGCGCCGTGCAGCATCTTCTGGGTCAGGCCGCGCGAGAGCGCGTCCAGCACGGTGTCGATGTCCTCGCCGCGCGCCAGCAGCTTGCGCGCGCGCAGGATCTCCGCCTGCCGCCAACTGTCGGCCTGCTGGTGCAGCGCCTGGATCAGCGGCACCGTGTGGCGCTGGCCGAGCCAGTGCACGAAGCTCTGCACGCCGTTCTCGATGATGGCCTCGGCCTGCTGGACCGCCGCCTGGCGTTTCTCGCCGGCGGTCTGGACCAGTTGCGACAGGTCGTCCACGGTGTAGAGGTAGACGTCGTCGAGCTGGGCGACTTCCTGCTCGATGTCGCGTGGCACCGCCAGGTCGACCATGAACATCGGCTTGTGGCGGCGCTTCTTCAGCGCGCGCTCGACCGCGCCCAGGCCGATCAGCGGCAGGCTGGAGGCGGTGCAGGAGATGACGGCGTCGAACTCGTGCAGGCGATCGGGCAGGTCCGCCAGGCGGAAGGCCTCGGCGTTGAGGTGGGAGGCGAGCTTCTCGCCGCGCTCCAGCGTGCGGTTCGCGACGGCGATGGCCTTGGGCCCCTTGGCGGCGAAGTGCGTGCCGACGAGCTCGATCATCTCGCCCGCGCCGACCAGCAGCACCCGCAGGTCGGCGAGGTTCTCGAACAGCTGCGAGGCCAGCCGGACCGACGCGGCGGCCATGCTGATCGAGTGGCTGCCGATCTCCGTCGAGCTGCGGACTTCCTTGGCGACCGAGAAACTGCGCTGGAACAGCTGGTGCAGCGTGGTGCCGAGCGTGCCGGCCTGATCGGCCTCGCGCACGGCCTGCTTGAGCTGGCCGAGGATCTGCGGCTCGCCCAGCACCATCGAATCGAGCCCGCTGGCGACGCGGAACGCATGCCGCGCGGCGGCGCCGCCCTCGGCGACGTAGGCGTGGTCCATCAGCGTGGCGCTGCCGACGCCGCCGATCTCGGCCAGCCAGTCGACAGCGGGGCGCACCATGTCGCTGTCGCCGGCGACGTAGAGCTCGGTGCGGTTGCAGGTGGAGAGGATGGCCGCCTCGGCGGCGGGCGCGGTGCGGCGCCGGGTGCCGATCTGGTCCTGGAAGCGGAGCAGCGTGGGCGCCAGTTGCTCGAGCGTGAACGCGAACCGGCCGCGCAGGTCCAGCGGCGCGGAGGTGTGGTTCAGGCCCAAGGCAAACACCGTCATGATCCGCCGATTATAAAATTCCGACCCGTCCCGTGCATCGGGCGGGACACCCGGTTCGGCCGGTGGCCGGAGAAGCGTCAAGGAAATGGCGTCGAAAACGCCCGGTTTGTCGCTTCCTCGCCCACTTCCGGCCCGTCGCATTGGCCGATCCTTCTTTCCCGTCCCCTCGCGAGCCCCCCTTGAACCCACTCGACGCCGTCTGGCATCTCGGCAACCTGTTCCTGCCCGCCTGGGGTGTGGCCGCGCTGATGGCGCTGGCGATGAAGCTGCTGTGGAAGCAGAGCGCCGCCGGCATGAAGTGGCGCACGTTGTTCGCCTGGGGCGGTCTGGGCGGGAGCCTGGGCATCGTCGCCGCCCTGACGCTGCTGGGGCGGGACGGGACGATGGCCGGCTACGGGCTGATGCTGATCGGCATCTCGGTGACGCTGTGGGGCGTTACCTTCAAGCGCTGAGCACGTCCTCGGTCACCGGCACCTCGCCTCGCAGCGAGTGCGGGAAGGCCTCGGTGATGCGCAGCGGCACGATCTGGTTCATCAGCCGCTCGTGACCCTTGAAGTTGACGATGCGGTTGCACTCGGTGCGGCCCATCAGCTCGGTGGCGTCCTTGCGGGCGTGGCCGGAGACCAGCACCGGCACCGTCTGGCCGACCATCTCCTGGTTGTAGCGCATCGCGGTGGCCTCGATCTCGGCCTGCAGTTCCTGCAGGCGGCGCACCTTGACCTCGTGCGGCGTGTCGTCGGCCAGGTTGGCCGCGGGCGTGCCGGGACGCGGGCTGAAGATGAAGCTGAAGGAGGCGTCGAAACCGATGTCCCGCACCAGTTGCATCGTCTTGGCGTGGTCGTCCTCGGTCTCGCCCGGGAAGCCGACGATGAAGTCGCTGGCGATGCGGATGTCCGGACGCACGGCGCGCAGCTTGCGCACGGTGCTCTTGAACTGCAGCGTGGTGTAGCCGCGCTTCATCGCCATCAAGATGCGGTCGCTGCCATGCTGCACCGGCAGGTGGACGTGGTTCACCAGCTGCGGGATCTTGCCGTAGGCGTCGATCAGGCGCTGGCTGAACTCGTTCGGATGGCTGGTGGTGTAGCGGATGCGCTCGATGCCGGGGATCTCGGCGACGTACTCCAGCAACAGCGCGAAGTCGGCGATCTCGTCGCTGCCTTCGGCGCCCGCGCCCATCTTGCCGCGATAGGCGTTGACGTTCTGGCCCAGCAGCGTCACTTCCTTGACGCCCTGGTCGGCCAGCCCGGCCACCTCGACCAGCACGTCCTCGAAGGGCCGGCTGACCTCCTCGCCGCGCGTGTACGGCACCACGCAGTAGGAACAGTACTTCGAGCAGCCTTCCATGATGGACACGAAGGCCGAGGCACCCTCGACCTTGGCCGGCGGCAGGTTGTCGAACTTCTCGATCTCCGGGAAGCTGATGTCCACCTGCGGGCGCAGTTGCTCCTGGCGCTGCGCCAGCATTTGCGGCAGGCGGTGCAGCGTCTGCGGGCCGAAGACGACGTCCACGTAGGGCGCGCGCTCGATGATGGCGGCGCCTTCCTGGCTGGCGACGCAGCCGCCCACGCCGATCAGCGTGCCCTTGGCCTTCAGGTGCTTGATGCGGCCCAGGTCGGAGAACACCTTCTCCTGCGCCTTCTCCCGCACCGAGCAGGTGTTGAACAGGATCAGGTCGGCCTGTTCGACGTCGGTGGTCGGCTCGTAGCCGTCGGCGGCGCGCAGCACGTCGGCCATCTTGTCCGAGTCGTACTCGTTCATCTGGCAGCCGAAGGTCTTGATGAAGACTTTCTTGCTCATGGGGAACTCCGGGAGAAAACAGGAGAAAAAGGAGAAAGCGGGAAGGGGCGGGAGCAATCGCGAGACATCGACCGCGCGGCGCGTGACCGGCGACAGCCGCGGCCGCCCCCGGCGGCGCGCGGCCAGGTCAATCGCTCAGGGCTTGCGCCAGATCTGGCTGGCCTGGTCGAACTGCAGCGCGGCGGCCTGCTCGGCGGTGGTCGGCCAGGTCTTGTTCGCGAGTTCGACCTCGTTCAGCACCCAAACGTCCAGGATCAGCCCGCTGATGTCGCGGGTGTAGAGGACGGTGAGCTTCTGGTCGTAGAGCGAGCCCGGCGTGGCGACGAGGTCCACCGCGTTGCGGATGCGGGCGCCGGGTGCCAGGCGCGCCGGCTTGCCGTTGAGCTTGACGTCCGGCGCGACGCCGATGATCAGCTCGCCGCGCAGCGCGCGTTGCGGGAAGTAGCGGTGGCCGGGGACGATCTGCGCCTGCGCGGTGGGCGCCGCGGCGAGCAGGAAGGTCGCGACGGCGGTCGGCGCGAGGCTGGCGAGAAGACTGCCGGCGACGAGACTGCCGGAGAGGGCGGTGCTGGCGACCAGCGCCGTCAGGGTCCGACGGCGGGGCGAGGCGGGCGAGGCACAGCGGGACATGGTGTAGATCCAGTGGCTGCGGAAAAGCCGCGAGTGTAGCGGCTGGGCCCCGCCAGGCTCAGAGCCGGGAGCCCGCCGACCCTTGCGCCACGGCGGCCGGGCGCGGCTCCGGCAGCACGTAGACGACCCCGGCGCCATGGCCCAGCACCGGCGTCACGATGCGGTCGAAGAAGTCCCCCGCGACGACGACGCATCCCAGCGAGATGCGGTTGTCGTCCGGCGAGGCCGAGGCGAGCCGTTCGGCGCGGCGCTCGGCGGCCGGGCTGGGACGCAGGCGGTGGATGGCGAACGCGGCGTCGTAGTCGACCCAGATGACGGTCTCGCCCTTGAGGTTGGGGCCGGGCTGGCTGTCGTAGCGGCCGGCCGGCGTGGTGCGCAGCGCCGCCGGGATGCCCGTGGCGACCATCTGCCCGACTCCCGGGGCGGCCGTGTCGCCGCGGGCCAGGCCCAGCAGCGCCGGCGCGGCGCCGATCAGGTGGCCGTCGGAGCTGAAGACGAAGAGCTTGGCGTCCTTCTTGTCGACGATGGCGAAGGGCAGGCCCTTGGCGTCGCCGCGCTCGAACGCGGTGCGGGCCATGTCGCGGGCTTCGGGGGAGGCCGGTTCGCCCCGGAAGTCGATCGCGGCGGCCGGGAGGGGTGTGGCGAGGGTAGGCGCCGGGGCCGGCGCGGCGTGGACGGCCTGGACCGGTGGCGCGGCCGGTGCCGTGACGGAGGGCGACTGCGTAGCGGTGGCGGTCGCGGGCTCCGCGCGGGCGATGCCGATGCCCGATCCAAGCGCGATCGCCGCGCCAGCGAGGAGCAACGGCAGCGTCGCCCTGACGGCCCATGCCCTTGGAGAAGGTCCCGACTGACCCCACGACCCGATCGACTTCATACGGCCCGATGTCTTTCTGGCGGACGGGTTTCCAGGTGATCCGGCCGGGGCCGGGCTGTCCGCTGGGGCCGGATATTAAGGAGCAACCGCATGTTTCAAGCGGCGATCTGACGGCGGAAACGCCCGGACTTTCCCGGGAATTTGTAAGCCGGGCGATTAGCGGGAAGAGTTGGCGGCCAGTGCGTACGCCATCGGAACTTTCATCCCGCGCCGACCGCGACGGGACGCGGGGCGGCGACGGTCGGGACAGCACGGCCGACGGCGCGTCCGGGCTGCCGGGTGTCAACCGTCGCTTGCCAATCCTTCAATGGAGATGGGGCTGGCGCCTTGTGAATCCCTTGCCTACAGTCCAGCGGTCACGGCGGCCCCGCGCCGCCGTCACGCGCTCCCGACGCGTCCCGCCGCGCCCCCCGCGGCGATCCGGCGACGGGGCCGCCCCGATCGTCCCTTCTCCTTGCGAGGCATCATGGTCATGAACGTCCGCGGCTATGCCGCTCATTCCGTCGATTCGCCGCTGGGCCTGTTCAGCTTCTTGCGTCGCGATCCGCGTCCCACCGACGTCGTGATCGAGATCCTCTACGGCGGCGTCTGCCATTCCGACATCCACAACGTCCGCAACGATTGGGGCAACGCCAGGCATCCGATGGTGCCGGGCCACGAGATCGTCGGCCGCGTCACGCACGTCGGCGACGCGGTCGGGCGCTTCAAGGTCGGGGACCACGTCGGCGTCGGTTGCATGGTCGACTCCTGCCAGCACTGCGCGCCCTGCGGCGCGGGCCTGGAGCAGTACTGCGAGAACGGCAACACGCTGACCTACAACGACGTCGATCCGCACGACGGCATGACCACGTACGGCGGCTATTCCGAGACCATCGTCGTGTCCGAGAAGTTCGTCGTGAAGGTGCCCGACGGGCTGGACCTGGCCGGCGCGGCGCCGCTGCTGTGCGCCGGCATCACGACCTGGTCGCCGCTGCGGCATTGGCAGGTCGGCCCGGGCAGCAAGGTCGCGGTGGTGGGGCTGGGCGGCCTGGGGCACATGGCGCTGAAGCTGGCCAAGGCGATGGGCGCCGAGGTCACGCTGTTCAGCCGCTCGCCGGGCAAGGAGGACGACGCCCGGCGCCTGGGCGCCGACCGCGTCGTGATCTCCACCGACAAGGCGCAGATGAAGGCGGTGCGCAATACCTTCGACCTGATCGTCGACACCGTGCCCTACGTCCACGACCTGAATCCCTACGTCGCGACGCTGGGGCTGTCCGGCACGCTGGTGACGGTGGGCTACCTGGGCGGGCTGGAGGATCAGCTCAACACCGCGCCGCTGGTGCTGGGCCGCAAGGCGGTGGCCGGATCGGTGATCGGCGGCATCGCCGAGGCGCAGGAGATGCTGGACTTCTGCGGCCAGCACGGCATCACCGCCGACATCGAGAAGATCGACATCCAGGAGATCAACGACGCCTGGGAGCGGATGCTCAAGAGCGACGTGAAGTACCGCTTCGTGATCGACCTGGCCTCGCTCAAGCGCGAGGCCGAGCACGCCGAAGGCTGAGGCGCGTCGTCGAGCGGCGGCTGAGCGGCCGCGGCTCACGAACACCCGGCTCGACGAGGCTGGTGCGCGTGCTGACCGTGCCGACGGTGGCGGTGCCCGGCTGGTGACCGCGCGAGCCCGCGCGCGTCGCTCCCCGTCGCGGTGCCGACGCGCGTCAATCGCCCGGTGCGTGCAGGCATCGCGCGGGTCGCCGCCCGAGCGTGGGGAGTCGCCACCGTACGCGTACGGGCATTACCGCGCAGCAACATCGCGGCGCATGTCGACACAGAGAATTCGCTCTCGACGGCCCCCGCGCGCGGTCGTCGAGGACCGGTCGCGGGACGCCACGCGAGCCCCGCGCCACGCAAGACGGAAGCGACGATGAGAACAACGATCGTGGGACCCTGGCCATGCTGATGGACGTCGTGCGCGTCGCGCTGCGACGCCCCTACACCTTCCTGGTGCTGGCGCTGCTGCTGATGATCCTGGGGCCGCTGGCGGCGATGCGCACGCCGACGGACATCTTCCCGGAGATCCGCGTGCCCGTCATCGCGGTGGCATGGCAGTACACCGGCCTGCCGCCGGACCAGATGGCGGGACGGATCTCGACGCTGTTCCAGCGCTCGCTGACGACCACCGTCAACGACATCGAGCACATCGAGGCCAACACCTACCCCGGCGTCAGCGTCGTGAAGATCTTCTTCCAGCCGGGCGTCAACATCTCGGTGGCCAACGCGCAGGTCACCGCGATCGCGCAGGTGGCGGTGCGGCAGATGCCGGCCGGCACGACGCCGCCGCTGATCCTGAACTACAACGCGGCCACGGTGCCCATCCTTCAGCTGGCGCTGTCGGGCAAGGGCCTGTCGGAGCAGCAGCTCTTCGACCTGGGTTTCAACACCATCCGCACGCCGCTGGTGACGGTGCCCGGCGCGGCCATTCCGCTGCCCTACGGCGGCAAGCAGCGGCAGGTGCAGATCGACGTCAACCCCGCCGCGCTCCAGGCGCGGGGCCTGTCGTCGCAGGACGTGGCCGCCGCGCTGGCGACGCAGAACGTGCTGACCCCGATCGGCACGCAGAAGATCGGCGAGCTGGAATACACGCTGCAGCTCAACAGCGCGCCCTCCGCGATCGAGGAACTGGGCCGGCTGCCGGTGAAGGTCGTCAACGGCTCGACGATCTACCTGCGCGACGTCGCCGACGTGCACGACGGCAACGCGCCGCAGACCAACATCGTCCACGTGGACGGCGGGCGCTCGGTGCTGATGTCGGTGCTGAAGAATGGCGCGGCGTCGACGCTGGCGATCGTGGACGGCGTGCGCGCCAAGCTCGCGGACCTGAAGCCGTCGCTGCCGGACGAGCTCGAGGTCAAGCCGATCAACGACCAGTCGGTCTTCGTCCGCGCGGCCATCAAGGGCGTGGCGATCGAGGGCGCGATCGCGGCGGCGCTGACCAGCGCGATGATCCTGCTGTTCCTCGGAAGCTGGCGCTCGACGGTGATCATCGCGGTGTCGATCCCGCTGTCCATCATGGGCTCGATCCTGGGGCTGGCGGCGATCGGCGAGACGCTCAACCTGATGACGCTGGGCGGCCTGGCGCTGGCGGTGGGCATCCTGGTCGACGACGCGACGGTGACCATCGAGAACATCAACTGGCACCTGGAGCACGGCAAGGGCGTCGAGGACGCGATCATGGACGGCGCGCGCCAGATCGTGACGCCGGCCTTCGTCTCGCTGCTGTGCATCTGCATCGTGTTCATCCCGATGTTCTTCCTGGAGGGCGTGTCGCGGTTCCTGTTCGTGCCCATGGCCGAGGCGGTGATCTTCGCGATGGTGTGCTCGTTCATCCTGTCGCGCACGCTGGTGCCGACGATGGCCAAGTACCTGCTCCAGCCGCACGCGCCGCTCACCGATGGCCACGGTCATCTGGCCGTGCCGCCGTCGCGCAATCCGCTGGTGCGCTTCCAGCGGAACTTCGAGGTCCGCTTCGAGCGCTTCCGCGAGGGCTACCGCGGCGTCCTGAGCGCCGCGCTGGGCCGCCGCCGGCCGTTCCTGATCGGCTTCGCGGCGGTGGTACTGCTGTCCTTCGGGCTGGTGCCCTTCATCGGCAGCAACTTTTTCCCGCAGGTGGACTCGGGCCAGATCCTGATGCACGCGCGGGTGCCGGTGGGCACGCGGGTCGAGGAGACCGCGGCACGCTTCGCCAGGATCGAGCAGGCGATCCGTCGCGTGATCCCGTCGTCGCAGATCGAGACGATGGTCGACAACATCGGCCTGCCGCCGTCGTCCATCAACCTGACCTACAACAACACCGGCGTGCTGGGCACCTCCGACGGCGACTTCCAGATCGCGCTGAAGGAGGGGCATCCGCCGACGGCCGACTACGTGCGCCAGTTGCGCCTGACGCTGCCGCGCGAGTTCCCGGACACGACCTTCTCCTTCCCGCCGGCCGACATCGTCAGCCAGATCCTGAACTTCGGCGCGCCCGCGCCGATCGACGTGCAGGTACGCGGCCGCGACATCGACGCCAACTTCGTCTACGCGCAGCAACTGCTCAAGCGCATCAAGGCGATCCCGGGCGTGGCGGACGCGCGCATCCAGCAGTCCAACAAGGCGCCGGTCTTCAATGTCGACGTCGACCGCACGCAGGCGCAACTGGTGGGCCTGACGACGCGCGACGTCGCCAACAGCCTGGTGGTGAACCTGGCCGGCAGCAGCCAGGTCGCGCCGACCTTCTGGCTGAGCCCGGTGAACGGCGTCAGCTACTCGATCGTGATGCAGACGCCGCAGTACCAACTGGATTCGCTGGCGTCGCTGGGCAACCTGCCGATCGGCAACGGCAGCGCGTCGGGCACGACCACGCTGGGCGGGCTGGCGAGCTTCCAGCGCACCACCGGCCCCGCGCTGATCAGCCAGTACGACGTGCAGACCATGGTGCAGATCCATGCGACGACGCAGGACCGCGACCTCGGCGCCGTCGCCCGCGACATCCGCCGGGCGCTGGCCGACACCGCGGCCGACGTGCCCAAGGGGTCCAACGTGCAACTGCTGGGCCAGGTGCGGACGATGGACCGCGCGTTCTCCGGCCTGCTCTTCGGGCTGCTGGGCGCGGTGGTGCTGATCTACCTGCTGATCGTCGTGAACTTCCAGTCCTGGCTGGACCCGGCGGTGATCGTGTCGGCGCTGCCGGCGGCGCTGGCGGGCATCGTGTGGATGCTCTTCGCGAGCAACACCACGCTGTCGGTGCCGGCGCTGACCGGCGCGATCATGTGCATGGGCGTGGCGACGGCCAACAGCGTGCTGGTGATCAGCTTCGCGCGGGAGCGGCTGGAGGAACTGGGCGACGCCACCGCGGCGGCGCTGGAGGCGGGCTTCGTGCGCTTCCGCCCGGTGCTGATGACGGCGCTGGCGATGATCATCGGCATGCTGCCGATGGCGCTGGGCCTGGGCGAGGGCGGCGAGCAGAACGCGCCGCTGGGCCGCGCGGTGATCGGCGGCCTGATCTTCGCGACCTTCGCGACGCTGGTCTTCGTGCCGGTGGTGTTCAGCCTCGTGCACCGGCACCACCGCAAGACCGCTGCTTCCCCCGACTCCCTCGAATCGAATGCCGACGCCGTGCCGCCGCTGGCCGCGTCAGGAGATCCTTCCCATGCGAACTGATGCCGTCGTCTCCCGTCCCCCGCGCTTCAAGCTGATCGCCACCGTCGCGGTGGTGGTGGCGCTCGCGGTGGTCGTCGTGGGCCTGCTGGCCCGTCGGTCCCGCGCCGAGCAACTGCAGGACATCGCCGCCGACCGCGGCCAGCCGACCGTGGCGCTGATCGCGCCTCGTCCGCTGACCGGCGCCGGGCTCGAACTGCCGGCGCGCATCGAGGCCTGGTCGCGCGCGCCGATCTACGCGCGTGTCAGCGGCTACCTGAAGCGCTGGAACGTCGACATCGGCGGCAAGGTCAAGGCCGGGCAATTGCTCGCCGAGATCGAGACCCCCGACCTCGACCAACAGCTGATGCAGGCCAAGGCCGAGCTCGCGACCGCGCGCAGCAACGCGGTGCTGGCGGCCACCACGGCCAGGCGCTGGCAGGGGCTGCTGGAGTCGGACTCGGTGTCCCGGCAGGAGGTCGACGAGCGCACCGGCGACATGGCCGCCAAGCAGTCGATGGTCAACGCGCTGCAGGCCAACGTCGACCGCATCGAGGCGCTCAAGCGCTTCACGCTGCTGACGGCGCCGTTCGACGGGGTCGTCACCACGCGCAACACCGACGTGGGGGCGCTGATCAACATCGGCGGCGCGCCGGGCAGCGAGCTGTTCGTCGTCTCCGACACACGCAAGTTGCGCGTCTACGTCAACGTGCCGCAGCGGCAGGTCGCGCAGGTGCGCCCGGGCGCCAAGGCGGAGTTGACCGTGCCGGAGCGGCCGGGCCAGCGCTTCGCGGCGACGGTGCAGTCGCTGTCGCAGGCGATCAATACCGGCACCGGCGCGATGCTGGTGCAGCTGATGGTGGACAACGACCACGACGAGCTGCTGCCCGGCGGCTTCGCGACGGTGCGCTTCGAAGGCGCGGGCGCGACGGCCGCGTCGACCGCCTCGTCGTCCACGCAGGCGGCGGGCGTGTCGCTGCCGCCGGGCGCGGTGATCATCGGCAAGGACGGCGTGCAGGTCGCCACGGTCGACGCGCAGAGCCGCGTCCGGCTGCGCAAGGTCACCATCGCGCGCGACATGGGCACGCGCATCGAGCTCGGCGCCGGCCTGACCGCCAACGACCGCGTCATCGAGAACCCGCCCGACGGGCTGGCCGAAGGCGACACGGTGCGCGTCGCTCAGCCGTCGGCATCGGCCTCGTCGGCGGCGCCGGCGAAGGGGCGCTCGTGAGCGCGCCGCTGGCCTTGCTGCGCGCCGGGCTGATCGCCGCGGCCACCGCGGCGCTGCTGGCCGGTTGTGCCCAGCCGCCGAAGACGCAGTTGCCCGACGTGCCCGCGGCCCCGGCCTTCAAGGAGGCGCGCGGTCCCTGGGTGGAGGCCGCGACCTCGGCGACGCCGATCGCGCAGGACGGCTGGTGGAAGGCCTACGGCGACCCGACGCTGGACACGCTGCAGCAGCGCCTGATCGACAACAGCCCGGACCTGGCCTCGGCCCTGGCCCGGTACCAGCAGGCGCGCGCCGCGACCGACAGCCTGCGCGCCGCGCAGTCCCCGACGCTGAACAGCTCGGTCAATGTGCAGCGCGACCGGCAGTCGGAGTTGCGCCCCTTGCGGGTACTGGGGCCGACGTCCCCCGACTGGTACACCAGCGCGACGGCGGGCCTGGACCTGAGTTACGAGATCGACCTGTGGGGCCGCATCGGCCGTCAGGTGGCGGCGGGCGTGGCGTCGGAGCGCGCGGCGGCGGCGGACCTGGTGGCGGCGCGGCTGGCGCTGCAGGCGCAACTGGCCGACTCGATGCTGGCGCTGCGCGGGCTGGACCGCGATGCCGAGCTGCTCGCCGATGCCGAGGAGGCCTACAAGCACGCCTTCGACCTGATCAGCCGTCGCCATCAGGCCGGCATCGCGTCGGGCCTGGACCAGGCGCGCGCGGAGGGCCAGTTGGAATCGGCGCGCTCGCAGCGTCGCCAGTCGCAGGCGCAGCGCGCAGTGCTGGAGCACGCGATCGCCGCGCTGGTCGGCGCCAACGCGTCGACCTTCAGCATCGCGCCGATGCCGGTCGAGCTGGCGATGCCGATCGTGCCGACGGGGCTGCCGTCGACGCTGCTGGAGCGCCGTCCCGACATCGCCGCGGCGCGTCAGCGCGTGGTCTCCGCGACGGCCACGCTGGGCGTGGCGAAGACGGCGTTCTTTCCGTCGGTGGTGCTGGGCGGGCAGGGCGGTTTCCAGAGCAGCGACCTGGGCCGTTTCATCGAGGCACCCAACCTGTTCTGGGCGCTCGGTCCGACGCTGGCCTTCAACCTGTTCGACGGCGGCCGCCGCAAGGCGGAAGAGGCGCGCGCGCAAGCGGCACTGGACGAGGTCGCGCAGCGCTACCGAGGCACGGTGCTGTCGGCGTTCCAGCAGGTCGAGGACCAGCTCGTGCTGCTCGACCGCTACGGCGAGGCGCTGGTGGCCGAGAACCGCTCGGTCGACGCGGCCGATCGCTCGCTCGCGCTGGCCACGAACCGCTACCGCGCCGGCGCGGCGGCCTACCTGGAGGTCGTCACCTCGCAGACCGCCGGCCTGCAGGCACGGCGCAGCGCCATCGATCTGGCGACGCGGCAGCGGCGCGCCACGGTGGCACTGGTGAAGGCCCTGGGCGGGGGATGGGAGGCGCCGGGGGAGATGAGGGCGGACGCCCCATCGAGCCCCGACGCCAAAAGACCGTAACGCTGGGTCGTTAAATGTAAAACGCCTTTCCGAAATTCCTCAATCTCGGTAGGCTGCACTCCGATGTCAACCCGGCGGCGCCTGCGCGCGAGCTGGCGGCACATGGCCGCTGCCCACGGCCACCGTCCCCGCTTCGGATCCTGCTGGTCCAGGCGCGCGGCACGGATGGACAGGCAGTTGGCTTCCCCTTGAACACGTCCCGCGCCCGGTGGCAGCCGCGGCTCTGGCTGTGCCGTCGGCGGTCGCGGCGGTCAGCCCGTGTTCCGATTCCTGCAGTGGTCGATTCACCGTTCATCCGGTGGCGGGCGGAGCCTTGTCCGCGCCGGATCAATCCAACGAACTGGGAGACATCCAATGAGCAACGAGCATTCGCAGTCCTTCCCCCTTTCGTCCCCGGACCTGATCGCGCCCCGGCCCCGGGCCCTGCGCGCGCCCAGGCCGCCGAGGCAAGGCCTGGCCCTGGTCGCCGTGGCGTGCGGCGTCCTCGCGCCGGTCGGCACCGCGTCGGCGGTCGACTGGCCGTCCGGCTTTTCCAAGTGCGCCGACGAGGGTGGCAGCTGCAAGGTCGGCACGACGGCGCGGCCGGTGTCCTTCGGCGTCAAGGACAAATGGGTCGTCAAGACCTTGACCGGCACGGTGGCGTGCACGTCGGCCACCTTCGACGGCGCCGATCCGAATCCGGGCCTGGCCGAGAAATGCGCCGTCGGACCGGCCGGCTCGCCAGCGCCGGCGCCATCACCCGCACCAGCGCCTTCACCCGCTCCCGCACCGTCCCCCGCGCCCTCACCGGCACCGGCCGGGCACAGCGGCGGCTACGCGGGGCAGGTGACGGGCGGCGGATCGGCGACGCCGGTCACCGTCAACACGGCCGCCGAAATGCAGGCGGCGATCAATGCCTACAGCGGCACCGGCGGTCTGGTGATCCGCTACGCGGGCACCTTCGACTTCGGCACGATTCCCGACCCCTGCGCGCAATGGAAGAAGGCCGCCGGCGCGATCGTCGAGGTCAAGAACAAGAGCGACGTGACCATCGAGGGCGTCAACGGCTCGGCCGCCAACTTCGGGCTCGCGGTCAAGGGCGGCGCCTCGAACGTGATCATCCGCAACATGACGATCGGCCTGCTGCCTGGATCGATCGATGCGATCGGCATCGAGGGGCAGGGCGGCAAGTACCCCGGCAACATCTGGATCGACCACAACACGCTGTTCAGCTCGCTCGCGGAATGCGCCGGCGCGGGCGACCTGGAGTTCGACGGCCTGATCGACAACAAGGCGGGCGCGCATCACATCACCTACTCGTACAACTACATCCACGACCACCACAAGGTCGGGCTGATCGGGTCGAGCGACAGCGACGCCAGCGATCGCTACATCACCTTCCACCACAACTACTACCGCAACGTCGGCTCGCGTCTGCCGCTGCAGCGCGCGGGGTACACGCACCTCTACAACAACCTCTTCTCGCAGGTCATCACCTCGGGCGCCAACATCCGCATGGGCGGCTACTCGCTGATCGAAGCCAACTACTTCGAGAACGCGCAGAACCCGGTGACCTCGCGGGACAGCTCGTCGATCGGCTACTGGGATCTGCGCAACAACAACGTGAGAAGCCCGGCCGACTTCGCCACCTACGGCATCACGTGGGTCGCGAGCGGCTCGTCACCCTCGCGCGATGCGACGGACTGGGTGACGACGGCCAACTTCCCGGTCGGCATCCCGTATGGCTATACGGCGCACGACCCGGCCTGCGTGAAGCAGAAGCTGGCGAACGTGGCGGGGGCGGGCAAGAACCTCGCGACCTTGAGCTGCAATTGATCGGCAACTGACCGGCAGCCGGGGGGGCGGGCGACGAGGTGCCGCCCCCGGTTGATTGGGGCCGTGCGACAGGCCAGGCTGAACATGCGTGGCCTTCGGCAGGTCCCAAAACGCGAAACCCCGCAGAACTTGCGTTCTGCGGGGTGTCTTGTTTGGTGGCGCTTCAGGGATTCGAACCCCTGACCTGCGGATTATGATTCCGCGACTAATTTCATTCCCTTGTGTTGATTGACGTTGATGATTTCATTAAAAATCAAGCACTTGTGGTGAATTCTTCTCACCTGGTGTTGATCGGAGTTGATCCGTTTTGACCAAATCGTCTTACATCCTCCCTTACATTACTGCCCACGTAAGACAAGAGGGAGCGAGATGACAAAGGTGGCATTCACGGCCGGCAGGGTCAACGGGTTCAAGTGCCCGCCGGAAAAGAAACAGGCGTTCTTGTGGGACGCCATAGCGCCCGGACTCGGCCTGCGCGGCACGCCTGCTGGGCGGCCTGCATACGTGTTCCAAGGCGTCTACCAAGGCAAGGACGTGCGCATCACCATAGGTGGTCTCGATGCCTGGTCCATCGACGAGGCGAGAGCGAAGACACGCGCGCTACAGCGTCTGATTGATGAGGGCAAGGACCCTCGCGATCTGAAGCGTGACGCGATAGCAGCGACCGAGGCTAAGAAGGCCGCCGCCGCTGCTCATGCAGAAGCGGAACGAGTGGCCGCCGTCACGGTGGGCGAAATTTGGGCGATCTACCTGGAGGAGCGTCGCAGCGTCTGGGGCGAGCGTCACTACGCGGATCACGTCAAGATGGCTAAGGCGGGTGGAGAGGTCAGCAAGCGTGGTGTGAAGATCGCGGCCGACGGGACGAAGCCCAAGACCGTTCCGGGTCCGCTGTTCCATCTGCTCACCCTCCCATTGCGGGACTTGACCCCGGCTGTCATCGAAGAGTGGGCGGCCGAACAGGCGAAGACCCGGCCTACCTATGCGCGCTTGTGCTGGCGCTGCTTGAAGGTATTCCTGAACTGGTGTGCCGAGCACTCGATCTACGCGGCGCTGTTGACCAGTGCCAACCCAGCGAAAACGAAGAAGGCGCGCGAGGCGCTGGGGCGGCCAGCGGCGCACGACGACGCAGTGGAGAAGGGCCAACTGGCTACCTGGTTCTCAGCTGTGCGAGGTATCGACAACCCAGTCATCAGCGCGTACCTGCAGGCCATGCTTCTTACGGGCGCTCGGCCTGGAGAGATGCTGACCCTTCGGTGGGAAGACATGGACACTCGCTGGATGTCGATGACGATCAGAGACAAGGACGAAGGGGATCGAGTCATTCCTCTCACGCCATACGTGGCGGCGCTGCTTGACGCGCTTCCTCGGCGCAACGAGTGGGTCTTTTCTAGCACTCGTGCCCTGAGCCTTGATCCGGCCAGCATCAAGCGGCGGGAAGCTAAGCATGCCCGCAAGGGTTCGCAGGCGCCGACGGGCGAACGTGTGCGGGCTAGCGCGTCCGGACACTTGACGGACCCGGGCAGCGCACACCGCTGCGCCTGTTCGGCCGTCGGGCTTGAAGGGTTGACGCTGCATGGCCTGCGACGCAGCTTCTCTACGCTAACCGAATGGCTCGGAATCCCCACTGGCGTGGTGGCCCAGATTCAGGGGCACAAGCCCAGCGCGACTGCGGAGAAGCACTACAAGCGACGCCCGCTGGACCTACTTCGTGTCCACCACGAACGCATCGAGCAGTGGATTCTGGAGCAAGCCGGCATTAAGCGCGGCTCACCAGCCCAAGAGTTGCCACTGGTGGCCGCCGCCTAAGCCGGGGGAGATTCGCGAACTGCGGCCGTTGGATTGGTGGCACCTGAGCCAGTAGCCGCTATCGCCGTGGCGAATCGCTGCACCGCCGCAGCAGAGGCTTCTGGAGCCGTTTGAAGCAGGAAATGAGGAGCTTCGACGTCAACGACCGTCACATCCTGCCTGAGCTGCTGAATGACTTGCGAAGCGTCCCTGGGCACCAAGCGGTCGTGCAGCGCGCGCAAGTAGAGGATTGGCACCGAGACGTCCCGGAGGCTTTCAGAGGCATCGACGGCGAGAACTTCGCCCAGCCTAGCGCGAAGCGTTGAGGGCGGAACACTGGCGATAGCGGAACGCAGGTGGGGCAATTGCGAGCCGGCAGCTTCGTTGCAAAGCAGCCAGCTCAACGGTTTGATGGGGGGCGCTATTGCGGGCAGCAGTCCGACCAGCGACCGCAGGCTGTTGAACCTTGGGCGCGGGCTCTTCACGAAGGTAGCGCACAGCACCAGCCCGACCAGGCCAGCGGGCCGTCCGGCCGCTAGGGCCGTGGCTATCGGGCCAGAGAACGACTCTCCCAGGATGATGTAGCGGCCGTCGGTGGGCAGCTCATTTGCAGCGAACGCCACCAACTCCTGGTAGCTGGCCATGGATGGCGGGTAGCGCACGACGCGAGCGTCAACGGTAACGCCCAACGCCGCCAAGAAGGGGCCGAACAACTGTCCCGTCCCATCCATCCCAGGCAGCAGTACGAGACGAATCATTCGAGGGTCTCGATGCGTTCAGCGGGTGTTGCTGGGAAGGCCTGCGCGAACGTCAGCTTGAGCAGGCCGCGCAACTCCTCGATGGACAGCGTGGTCTTCTGCCGGTGCAGCATTGCATGACAGTTGGGGCAAACAGGTCGAAGGTCATTCTCCGGGTCCAGGATGTACGCCTGGCCGATAGTGTGAATTGGCTTCAGGTGATGGACATGAATGAACCCGTCCCCAAGGCTGCCGTACATGGCGCTGAAGTTGAAGCCGCACACGACACAGGTGGTGCCCCAGCGCTTGACGCACCGAGGCTTTGCAGTCGGGTCACGTTCATAAGCATTCACCGTGATCTGCCGTTTCGCACCCTCGACCACACCGCTGGCCTCGTCCAACTCTTCGGCGATCTGGATGGGTAGGGACAGTTCGGTGACTAGATCATTGAGGAAATGTGCAAGGCGCGCCTCTCGATTCGCGCCAGTGTTGGCCTGGGGCTTCAGGCCACGCAACCATGGGAGCCCTCTGGCTTCCAGCATGGCCGATATATTCTGCATACGCCGCTCAAAGGCCCCTTCGGGGCGCCCAAACCGCTCGGCCAGCCGCCGGTAGTAGTGAGCCTTGACTAACGAAGCACCGCGTGCGTCAAGCTGCTGCATCTCGCGATACGCCTCCACTGAGGCGCGCAACTCGTCATCGGTCCAGTCTTGCCCGCGTTGGCTGCCGCCATCCTTTGCGCCGCCGGCCCAGTGGGCGAAGACACGAAGACGTTCCTCATCCTCGTCCACGCCGAACTCACGTTCCATCCCCGTGGAGCAGCGTCCGGTTTCTTTGAGTACGACGAGCGCAGTAAGTATGGGCTCCTCGTTTTCCAGGCACACATGCCCAACCGCAGATAGGACATGGGCAATGGTCAGGCGATTCAGATCGAATGCATCGAACAGTTCGCCATATGTCACCGTCGACCGGCGGGTTGCTGCGTCGATCAGGTACGTGCGGACAGCTGCGGCCTTGTAGGCCGTCTTCTCTTGTGCGTCGACGGGCTCCGGCGGATTTGAGTCAAGAAGGCTTGCAGGAAGTGGCTGGCCGGTGCCTGTCACTCGGCGATTGCGCATGTCTTGCGCCAATTGCTCTACCGGGACCGGCGCGCCGAGCACGGCATATGTCACGGTGCCCTCTTGCTCAAGGTGCTCTATAGGGAAGACAGCATCAGGGCGAAAGCCGCCGATCTGACGAACGCCGTCAGTCTTGTCGTCCACAGGCGTGACGATCACTGCATACCCAGGCTGTCCGCCAGCCCACAACGCTCTGATGTGCGCCTTCCGTTCATTGAGTCCCGCCGACGTTGTGCCTCCGGGCCGACGCTCGTTGCCGAGCACAAGTACCCGGCGCGAGCGGGCTTGATACTCGTCGGACCAGGTACGCAGCAATATCGCATCGCCGCTCGTCGCCCCCCAGGATGTCCGGGTGTTCCTCAGTGCGAAGCCGAGCTTCATGAAGAATCGACTGATGCTCTCTTCCGCCATACTTCCCCCGCTTTTTGAGGGGATAGTAGCGCCGCGACAGAGGCCGCCCTCGATCCCTCCGCGGCAGTCTGGTCGGTGTGTCTGGCTTCGGCGTGACAAAGTGCCAGCCCTCAGGTGCCGAGGAACTGCGGATCAATAGGGCCAACGACCTATCCTTGCGGCCCATGAAATACGCATACAGCGCCGTCGAAGCGGCAGCCTTGTGGGTGGGCGCGGACCCGGCGGCGATTCGTGGCCGAATGGAGGCTACCGATCTGGCACGACTGGAATCGGATCATGCCGAAGCTGTCGCTTGTGCGGCTAGGCGAGATGCCGACGAGAGCGCAGCGCACCTCTCTCGATGGAACTATTGCGACTTCCAGTGTCACAAGGAGCCGATGTGTCCGGATTGGCAGCAGGTCCAAACTGAAGACGACATACGGCTGGTGCTGAACTGCCCGCAAGGCTTCCGCGTCAAGCCGGCCGATGAAGCAGTACGGCCCACAGTTGTCGTAAAGCCGAAGCTCAGCGCTCGCGCGCTTCCAGTGCCTGGCGAGTTCGCCGACTTGCCACGATTTGAGGAACGTATTGCATGGCTGAATCAGGCCATATCGACAGGTGATTTGCCAGGGACCGCGGAGGCGGTACTTGCGCGAGACCTACGCGAATGGATGCAGTCGAACTTTCCTGGCGACGCGCCCGGCTTCTTGTGGCGCGCAACCGAAGATCGGCCCGCAACATCATCACCCTACGACGATGAAGAGCTGAGTTCGATAACTGCGCTGGATATTGCAAGACCGAAGAGAGGCCCAAAGCGCACGAAGCAGTTCGCGATCATCCTTGAGGTCGTCAAGGAGCTTCAATACAAGCCGCTGCGCATTCCGCTTTCGGGTAAAGGCGAAATTCATCGTCGATGCGTTGCAAAAGACGCCCATCTATTTACCCCGGTTCAGGAGACGTTCAACGGCATTTGGCAAGAAGCTGTTGACGATGGCCATGTTCGGGTCGAAGGTCATGAAAGGTATGGGGCGGGCAGTGGGGAGAAAAAATCCCCACCTCCCTAGTCTTGCCTCCCCACTGGGACCCCACTCGACCATATCAACGCCGAGATAGATAGGCGACCGCAGCGGAATGCTTGCAGGCGTTGAGACGGAAATCGGCACGTACTCAACGTCGCAAGCGTCCGCTGGCAGGCGCCTGCAATTGGACGTTGATCGTGAACATCACCCAAATCGCCCCTGACCATCTTGCCGCACGCGGCATGGAGCCTGTTCTTTCCACCAGAGACGCGGCCGCCATACTCAATCGCAAACCACAGACCCTGCGCAAATGGGCCTGTTTGGAGAATGGCCCTATCCGCCCAGTCCGCGTCAACGCGCACTTGACCTGGCGTGTCGCTGACATCATGACCCTGCTGCGTGGGCACGTCTATGTGACGGCACAGACCTGCATCGGAGGCATCCATGCGGAATGACGCCGCCAGCCAGCAGCTGGCGGCCCTGGCTGCCGCCAACGTGAGCTCTTTGCCTCCGGCCAGCACTGCTGATACGGCGAAGGTCAAAGCTATGCCAGCGCCTAAGGCGGAGAAGCTACCGCTGCAAATCACCTTCGCCGACCAACTCCCTTCAACTTTCACGCCGCCCGACGAGCTGGTGCAGGGAGTCGTCGCGGCCGGCGGTGGCAGCATCGTCTACGGCGATTCGAACAGCGGCAAGACGTTCTTCTGCATCGACATGGCTGCGGCCGTGGCGCGTGGTTCCGAATGGATGGGACGGCATACCGAGCAGGGCCTTGTCGTTTATCTGGCCGCTGAGTCTCCGTCGTCTGTCGCCAGCCGGCTTCAGGCCTACCAGACCCACCACGGAGTGCGCGTCCCCAACTTCGCCATCGTTCAGAACGCGGTCAACCTGTTTAAGGACGATGCCGACACGAAGGCCATCATCAAGGCCGTTCGGATGATCGAAGAACAGCGCAAGCAGAAGGTGCGGCTCATCGTAGGTGACACGCTCGCCCGTCTGAGTGCTGGAGCGAACGAGAACGCCGGTCAGGACATGGGCCTGGTTATCGAGCGCTTCGACCGCATTCGTAGCGAATGCAATGCGCACTTCATGCTCATCCATCACAGCGGCAAGAACGTTGCTGCTGGTGCGCGCGGGTGGTCGGGCGTTCGGGCCGCCGTGGATACGGAAATCGAGGTGACCGACCAGGCTTCGGGCCGGTGTGCGGAAATCACCAAGGATCGCGACCTCGGCGTGAAGGGGGAACGCATCGGCTTCAGATTGGACGTAGTTCAGATGGGCGTCACGAAGTGGGGCAGTGCAGCGACTACCTGCGTTGTCTCACCGGCCGAAGCACCCAGCAAGGGCGGCGGCAAGGGAAAGCAGCTGGGCAAGGTCGAAAGCGCTGTCGTCAAGTTGCTCTCGACCAATGCAGCCGGCATCAAGAAGGGTGACGTTGTGAAGCATCTTGAAGGCAGCCATGCCGGCGGGCCGTGAATCGACCCGGGTCCAGTAGACACCTTCGAGCCTCAAACTGAGGCCCAATCGGAGGTGCCATGCAAAGCAAGCAACCCTACCCAGAAGAATTCAAGATCGAGG
>NZ_NIOF01000025.1 GCF_002205645.1 Roseateles aquatilis
CCACCGAAAAACGACTCCGTCTCACGACTTCTCCTTCGCCCCTTGCCGGGGCCGAATCGCCGAAAGACTAACGCTCAGAGCGTCTCGATTTATTCAATGCAGATCAGGGCGCGGAGCCCGTGATAGGTCATGCGGGTCAGTGACCTAGTGTCACCTTTTGGGAAGCCAAGGTAATAGCCGTTATACGACGCCCGCGGCGGGCCGCATTATGACGCAGCGGACCGCGGCCCGGCGCAAGCATGCTTTCGGGCCGCCTGCTTCGGAGCTTCGCCCGTCGGCCTCCGGTCCCGCCGCCGCTCAGTCCCAGGCCGGCGCGAAGTCCGGACTGGCAAGCCGCTCGCCGCGGTCCAGCGTGGCGATGCGGGCCATGTCCTGATCGCTCAGGCGCAGCGTCAACGCACCGAGGTTGGCCTGCTGGTTGGCCGGCTTCGTCGAGGACGGGATCACCGCGAAGCCTTGCTGCAGCAACCAGGCCAGCGAGACCTGCGCCGGTGTCGTGCCGTGGCCGGCCGCGATGTCGAGCAGCACCGGATCGCTCATGACCTTGCCGTAGGCCAGCGGCATGTAGGCCGTCAGGTGCAGGCCCTGCGCGCGGGCGAAGTCGACGACGGCGCGGTTCTGCAGGAACGGATGGATCTCGACCTGGTTCGTGGCCAGTTCGCCGACGCCGACATGCGCGATCGCCTCGCGCATCTGCGCCACGGTGAAGTTGGACAGGCCGATGGCGCGGGTCAGGCCCTGGCGTTTCGCTTCCCGGAGCGCGTCGAGCGTCTCCGTCAGCGGTACCGCGCCGCCGGGCGACGGCCAGTGGATCAACGTCAGGTCGACGGCGTCCAGGCGCAGCTTGGTCAGGCTCTCGCGCAGGCTGGGGATCAGGCGGTCGCCGGCCAGGTGCTCGGTCCAGATCTTGGTCGTGACGAACAGCTCGGCGCGCGGCACGCCGCTCTCGGCGATCGCCTGGCCGACCTCGGCCTCATTGCCGTAGATCTGCGCGGTGTCGATGTGCCGATAGCCCAGCGACAAGCCGCCACGCACGGCGTCGATGACGGTCTGGCCCGTCAGGCGGAAGGTGCCCAGGCCCAGCGGCGGCATGGGAATCGAGGTGGCGTTGGCGTTGATGGCGGTGTTGCTCATGGTGGCTCCTGATGCGAGGAAGAAGAGGACTGCGAGAAATGAGAGGAAAGAGAGAACGGCGATGACCGTGCGGGATCCGGTGGCTGGCGCGCGGCGTTCAATGGCCGACGGCGATGGGATCGGCGCCGGCCGGACGCGCCGGCAGCGGGCAGCGCCGATCGAGGCGCCCGGCCAGCACGGTCAACGCGAACGCACCGAGCACCACCACCCCGCCGATCCAGGGCGTGTGGATCAGGCCCATGCGTTCGACGATCAGCCCGCCGCCCCAGGCCCCGGCCGCGATGCCGAGGTTGAACGCGGCAATGTTCAGGCCCGACGCGACGTCGACGGCCTTGGGCGCATGAGCCTCGGCCTGCTGGACCACGTAGACCTGCAGCCCCGGCACATTGCCGAACGCGAACGCGCCCCAGGCCAGCACCGTCAGCACCGCGGCGATGGGCGAATGCGCGGTGATGCTCAGCACGAACAGCACCGCCGCCAGGCCCAGGAAGATCAGCTTCAGCGCGCCCACCGGGCCGCGCTTGTCGGCAAGCTTGCCGCCCCAGACATTGCCGACCGCGACCGACACGCCGTACACGAGCAGCACCAGGCTGACCGCGTTGGCGCCGATGCCGCTGACCTGCTGAAGGATGGGTGCGAGGTAGGTGAAGGCGGTGAACGACCCGCCGTAGCCGACGGCGGTCATCGCATAGACCAGCAGCAGGCGCGGCTGGCGCAGCGGCTCCAGCTGATGCAGCAGACTCGCCGGAGCGGGCTGGGCCAGCTTGCGGGGAACGAAGACCAGGCTCGCGACGAAGGCGATCAGGCCCAGCGCGGCGACGGCCAGGAAGGTGGCGCGCCAGCCGAAGTGCTGGCCGACGAAGGTGCCCAGCGGCACGCCGGTGACGAGCGCGACGGTCAGGCCGGAGAACATCGTCGCGATCGCGCTGGCCGCCTTCTCTCGGGCGACGAGGCTGGTGGCGATCGTCGAGCCGATCGAGAAGAACACGCCGTGCGCCAGGCCGGTCAGCACGCGCGCCACGACCAGCGTGCCGTAGCCGGGCGCCAGCCAGGCCAGCAGGTTGCCGACGGTGAACACCAGCATCAGCGCCAGCAGCAGGCGCTTGCGCGGCCAGCGGCCAGAAAGCGCCGTCAGCACCGGCGCGCCGACGGCCACGCCCAGCGCGTACAGCGACACCAGCAGGCCCGCCGACGGCAGGCTCACGCCCAGGTCGGCGGCCATGGTCGGGATCAGGCCCACGATGACGAACTCCGTGGTCCCGATGGCGAAGGCGCTGACGGTCAGCGCCCACAAGGCGATCGGCATGATGAGGACTCCTGCAAGGATGAAGACGATGGACGGGAGTGTTCCGGATCGTCGGTTGCAGAAAAAGCCTCGATTGACCAAATTATTTTTGAATCAAACGCAAATATCATGAGAGCCACACGTCACCGCGTCACCGCGTCGGTGCGACGGCGCGGATCGCGCCCCGCACCTCGGCTCGATACCCCCGGCCCACCACCCACCGCCCGCCCCATGAAAAGCTCCCTCGATGAACTTGCCGTGCTCGCCGCCATCGTCGACGCCGGATCGATCAGCGCCGCGGCGGAGCATCTGGGGCAGACCGTCTCCGCCGTCAGCCGCAGCCTGGGCCGCCTGGAGCAGAAGCTGGGCACGACGCTGATGCGGCGATCGACGCGGCGGCTGGAGTTGACCGAGGAGGGGCAGTTCTTCCTCGCGCGGGCACGCAAGGTGCTGGCCGCCGTCGAGGAGGCCGAGGAGCAGCTCGCGCTGCGGCGTGACGAGCCGGCCGGGCGGCTGCGCATCAACGCGGCCTCGCCGTTCATGCTGCATGTGCTGGTGCCGCTGGTGGCGGGCTTCCGCCAGCGCTATCCGCAGATCGAGCTCGAGCTCAACAGCAGCGACCAGATCATCGACCTGCTGGAGCAGCGCACCGACGTCGCGCTGCGCATCGGCACGCTGGCCGACTCGTCGATGCACGCGCGGCCGCTGGGCAGCTTCAAGCTGCGCGTGCTCGCCAGCCCGGCCTACCTCGCCGCGCATGGCCGGCCGACCAAGGTCGAGCAGTTGGCGGCGCACCAGCTGCTCGGCTTCACACAGCCAGAAAGCCTCAACACCTGGCCCCTGCGCTGGACCGGCGGCGAGGGATACCCGATCACGGCGTCGCTGAGCGCGTCCAGTGGCGAGACGCTGCGGCAGCTCGCGCTGGCCGGCCTGGGCCTGGTCGCGCTGTCCGACTTCATGACCGCCACCGACCGCGCCGAGGGCACGCTCGTGCAGGTGCTGGCCCCACATACCGTCGACACCCGCCAACCGGTGCACGCGGTCTACTACCGCAACACCGCGCTGGCGTCGCGGATCAGTTGCTTCCTGGACTATCTGGCCGTGGAAATGGCGACGCTGACCGGTTGATCGGTCGTGGGCGTCCATCCATGAACGGGCCGCCTCCGGCGCGGCCCGGGCGGCACGTCCGGTTCATCGACCACCAGCGGCCCCGACGGCGACCGACGACCGGCCGGTTCCGGATCAACGGTTCAGGTCACCCAGGCACAGGTACTTGCTCTCGACATACTCGTCGATGCCCTGATGCCCGCCTTCGCGGCCCAGCCCCGATTGCTTGACGCCGCCGAACGGCACCTCCGCCGTCGAGATCAACCCGGTGTTGATGCCCACCATGCCGGACTCCAGCCCTTCGGCGACGCGGTAGATGCGGCCGATGTCGCGGCTGTAGAAGTACGCGGCCAGGCCGAACTCGGTGGCGTTGGCCATCGCGATGCCTTCGGCCTCGGTCTGGAAGCGGAACACCGGCGCCACCGGACCGAAGGTTTCCTCACGCGCGCACAGCATCTCGGAGGTCACCTCCGACAGCACCGTCGGCTGGAAGAAGCGGTCGTGCAGGCGCGAGCCGCCGACCAGCACCTTCGCCCCCTTGCCGGTGGCGTCGGCCACGTGCTGCTCGACCTTGGCGATGGCGGCGTCGTCGATCAGCGGCCCCTGCGTCACGCCCGCCTCGAAGCCGTTGCCGACCTTCAGCCCGCCGACCTTCTCCGCCAGCTTGGCGATGAACGCGTCATACACGCCCGCCTGCACGTACAGGCGGTTGGCGCACACGCAGGTCTGGCCGGCGTTGCGGTACTTGCTGGCGATCGCGCCCTCGACCGCGCTGTCCAGGTCCGCGTCGTCGAAGACCAGGAAGGGCGCGTTGCCGCCCAGCTCCAGCGACAGCTTCTTGATCGTGGGCGCGCTTTGCGCCATCAGGATGCGGCCGACCTCGGTGGATCCGGTGAAGGACAGGTGCCGGACCACGGGGCTCTCGCACAGCACCTGGCCGATGGCGACCGAGTGGTCGCCGTCGCCGGTGATCACGTTCAGCACGCCGGCCGGCATGCCGGCGCGCTGCGCGAGTTCGGCCGCGGCCAGCGCCGTCAGCGGCGTCTGCTCGGCCGGCTTGATGACCACCGGGCAGCCCGCCGCCAACGCCGGGGCGACCTTGCGCGTGATCATCGCCAGCGGGAAATTCCACGGCGTGATGGCCGCGCACACGCCCACCGGCTGGCGGATGACCATCGTGCGCTTGGTCGGATCGGTCGTCGGCACCGTCTCGCCGTAGACGCGCTTGCCCTGCTCCGCGAACCACTCGACGAAGCTGGCGCCGTAGACGATCTCCCCGCGCGCCTCCGCCAGGGGCTTGCCCTGCTCGGCCGTGAGGATGCGCGCCAGGTCGTCGGCGTGCTGCACCAGCAGGTGATACCAGCGCATCAGGATCGCGCCCCGCTCCTTGGCCGTCTTGGCGCGCCACGCCGGCCACGCGGCATTGGCGGCGGTGATCGCGGCATCGGCCTCGGAGGCGCCCAGGTTGGCCACATGGGTCAGCACATCGCCGGTGGCGGGGTCGGCGACATCGAAGCGGCTCGCGCCGCCGACCCATTCGCCGTTGATCAGCGCGTCGGTCTTGAGCAGGCTCGGATCCCTGAGCTGGGCGAGCGGGGAGGTCTTGGGGTCCATCGTCGGTTCTCCGGAAGAAGCGGGCGGGCGGCGGTCGAGCGGCGAGCGAGCCGCGCACGCGGGCCCGCCTTCCGATCGCCACGCCACGGTGGATTCAATGCACATGCGCCGGGGCGCCCGCGGGCATCCTAGCCGCGTTGGCGTTAACGCCACGTCGTCGAGGGCGGCGCATCCGCGCACGACCGGGCGCCTGGAAGCGCGCTCCTATAATCGAAAGCTTCGCGAAATCAAGCGGTTGGCGTGCGCATCTGCGCCCTTCGACCGGCAAGCGGCAGACCCGCGCTCGCGCACGAATCCGCCCGCCAAGGGCACCCCGCACCGCCAGGCCGCATCAGGCGCATCAAGCAAGAGGACAGGCATGAAAGCCGCTGAGATCCGCAACACCTTCCTGAAGTTCTTCGAGTCCAAGGGCCACCAGATCGTCGCCTCGAGCCCGGTCGTGCCCGGCGACGACCCGACGCTGCTGTTCACCAACGCCGGCATGAACCAGTTCAAGGACGTGTTCCTCGGCTACGACAAGCGCGCCTACTCCCGCGCCACCACCGCGCAGAAGTGCATCCGCGCCGGCGGCAAGCACAACGACCTGGACAACGTCGGCTACACCGCCCGCCATCACACCTTCTTCGAGATGCTGGGCAACTTCAGCTTCGGCGACTACTTCAAGAAGGACGCGATCGGCTACGCCTGGGAGCTGCTGACCGAGCACTTCAAGCTGCCGGCCGAGAAGCTGTGGGTCACCGTCTATTCCGAGGACGACGAGGCCTACGAGATCTGGAACAAGCAGGTCGGCGTGCCCGCCGAGCGCATCGTGCGCATCGGCGACAACAAGGGCGGCCGCTACATGTCCGACAACTTCTGGATGATGGGCGACACCGGCCCCTGCGGCCCCTGCACCGAGATCTTCTACGACCACGGCCCCGACGTGGCCGGCGGCCCGCCCGGAAGCCCGAACGAGGACGGCGACCGTTACATCGAGATCTGGAACAACGTCTTCATGCAGTTCAACCGCACCGAGGACGGTGTGATGCACAAGCTGCCCAAGCCCAGCGTGGACACCGGCATGGGCCTGGAGCGCCTGACCGCGGTGCTGCAGCATGTGCACTCGAACTACGAGATCGACCTGTTCGTGAACCTGCTGGCCGCGGCCAAGCAGGCCGTCGACACGGCCACCCCGGCCGGCGGCGACTGCGACAAGGACAGCCCGTCGCTGAAGGTCATCGCCGACCACATCCGCGCCTGCGCCTTCACCGTCGTCGACGGCGTGATCCCGGGCAACGCCGGCCGCGGCTACGTGCTGCGCCGCATCGCCCGCCGCGCCATCCGCCACGGCTACAAGCTGGGCGCGCGCACGCCGTTCTTCCACAAGCTGGTCGCCGCGCTGGCCAGGGAAATGGGCGACGCCTATCCCGAGCTGCGCCGCGATGAGGCCCGCGTCACCGAGGTCCTCAAGCAGGAAGAAGAGCGCTTCTTCAAGACCATCGCCACCGGCATGGAGCTGCTGGAATCGGCGCTGGCCGGCGGCGCGACACAGGTCGACGGCGAGACCGCCTTCAAGCTGCACGACACCTACGGCTTCCCGGTCGACCTGACCGCCGACGTCTGCCGCGAGCGCGGCGTGACCGTCGACGAGGCCGGCTTCAACCGCCTGCTCGGCGAGCAGAAGGACCGCGGCCGTCAGGCCGGCAAGTTCAAGATGGCGCAGGGCCTGGCGTACGAAGGCGCCGCGACCGCTTTCCACGGCTACGACCAGCTGCTGCGCGAGGACGCCAAGGTCGTCGCGCTGTACGTCGACGGCAGCGCCGTGCAGAGCGCCGACGCGGGCGACGACGTCGTGGTGGTGCTGGACCACACGCCGTTCTACGCCGAGAGCGGCGGCCAGGTCGGCGACGCCGGCGAGCTGCGCAACGCGACCACCCGCGTGGTCGTGGACGACACGCTCAAGATCCAGGCCGACGTGTTCGGCCACCACGCGCAGGTCGCCGAGGGCACGATCAAGGTCGGCGACGCGTTCACCGCCCGCGTCGACGCCGAGCGCCGCGCCCGCACCGTCCGCAACCACAGCGCGACCCACCTGATGCACAAGGCCCTGCGCGAAGTGCTGGGCGCCCACGTGCAGCAGAAGGGCTCGCTGGTCAACGCCGAGCGCACCCGGTTCGACTTCGCGCACACCGCGCCGATGACCGCCGACGAGATCCGCAAGGTCGAGGCCATCGTCAACGCCGAGATCCTGGCCAACGCCGACGCGCAGGCCCAGGTCATGGCGCTGGACGACGCGCAGAAGAGCGGCGCGATGATGCTGTTCGGCGAGAAGTACGGCGACACGGTCCGCGTGCTGAGCATCGGCTCGTCCAAGGAACTGTGCGGCGGCACCCACGTGCGGCGCACCGGCGACATCGGCCTGTTCAAGATCGTCGCGGAGAGCGGCGTGGCCGCCGGCATCCGCCGCGTCGAGGCCGTCACCGGCGAGAACGCCCTGCACTACCTGCAGTCGCTGGAATCGACGCTGACCGCCGTGGCCGGCACGTTGAAGGCCGCGCCGTCGGAAGTCGAGCTGCGCGTGCAGGCCGTGCTGGACCAGGTCCGCGCGCTGGAGAAGGACCTGGCCGCCGCCAAGAGCAAGCTGGCCTCGGCGCAAGGCGACGAGCTGCTGTCGCAGGCCGTCGACGTCAAGGGCCTGAAGGTCCTGGCCGCGACGCTGGTCGGCGCCGACGCGAAGACGCTGCGCGAGACGATGGACAAGCTCAAGGACAAGCTCAAGACCGCCGCCATCGTGCTGGCGGCCGTGGACGGCGACAAGGTCCAGCTGGCGGCCGGCGTGACGGCGGACAGCATCGGCAAGGTCAAGGCCGGCGAGCTGGTCAACTTCGTGGCGCAGCAGGTCGGCGGCAAGGGCGGCGGCAAGCCGGACCTGGCGATGGCCGGCGGCACCGACGCGAAGGGCCTGCCCGCCGCGCTGGCGAGCGTGCAGGCGTGGGTCGGCGAACGGATCTGATCGATGCCGTCGAGCCGACATGTCGGCTCGGCATGATGTGCGGCGGGGACCGCCGATTGCCCCACGCCGGCCACGGTCCCGACCGTCGGCCGGCCGGGGCGGCGCCGGCCCCTCGCCCGCGGACGAGTTTTTCTTCAAGGGCCCCGGTCGGGCCCTTGTTGCTTGGATGAACTGGAGTAACGAATGAACGACACCCCGATGGCCGATGACGACATGGGCGCGACGCTGGACGTCGAGAACGCGCAGCGCCTGGGCGCGCTGCTGGCCGTGCTGGCCGGCGCCGCCGACGAGGACGCGCCCGCGATCACGCTGGACACGCTGGACGGCTACCTGACCGCGCTGCGCACGGGTCCGTCGGACGCCGCGCCCGCGCAGGCGATGGACGCGCTCTTCGGCGAGGACTGGCCGTCGGCGCTCGACGAGCAGGACGACACCGATGCCTTCCTGGAAGCGCTGCACCTGCGCTGGAACGAGATCGGCGACAGCCTCGACCCGCAACCGCTGCTGGAATCCCCGGAGCAGATGCACCTGACACCGCTGATCTCCGAGTTCGACGAAGAGACCAAGGCCGAGCTGCTGGCACAAGGCGCGCTGACCGCCGAGTTGCTGGAGCGCCTGCCCGCGCCGGGCGTCATGTGGGCGCAGGGTTTCCTGCAGGCCGTGGACGATTCGAACGACTGGACGCTGCCTGACGGCGACGGCGCCGAGGACCTGAAGGCGATGCTGGAGGCCATCGAGGCGGTGACGCTGGACGAAGGCTCGACGCCGCGCGACGAGTACATCCGCGAAGCCTACGAGGAGCCGGAAGGCATCGACCAGAACGCGCTGATCGACGACATGCTGTTCACCGTGCAAGACCTGCGCCTGTTCTGGATGCAGCAGCGCGCGCTGAAGGAAGCGATCGCCGGCCTGTCGGCTCCCGACGCGACGCATTGATCGACCGTGTCGTCACGGCGGCGCGACTTCCACGACAAGGGCGACCCGAAGGGTCGCCCTTGTTCGTTCGGGGCCGCGCATGCGCTGCCCGCCTCCGAGGCTACGCCCTCAGGGAATCAGAACCCTGAGATCGGGGATCGGGGATCGGGGACCGGAGATCGGGGACCGGAGATCGGAGATCGGGGACTGGAGACCGGGGATCAGAGGATCAGAGGATCAGAGGATCAGAGGATCAGAGGATCAGAGGATCAGGGGATCAGGGGATCGGGAGATCGAGGGGCCAGGGGCTCGGCCTCAGAGCCGGCCCTTGCAGTTCGGCGCGCCGCAGCGGCAGCGCAATCGGCCTTCATGGTGGCTCTCGCCGTAGTCGGCGACGATTTCCTCGCCGGTGTCGATGTCTCGCATCGCGTAGAACTCGGCGCGCCCCTGGCGGATGCGCAGCACCGCGTTCGGCGAGCAGCTGTGGTTGACATGGCGCAGCGCGCAGTCGGACTTGGTCGCGTCGATCGCGGTCTTGTTGCTCACCTCGACGACGTGGATGCGGCGCCGGCCTTCGATGCGGCGACGGGCCTCGCGCACCGGCACGACCTCGCCACGCATCTCGCCGATCTTGCGTCGGGCCGGGATGGCCTCGTCGGCGAACACGCCCAGGCCGTCGATCGGGCTCGGTCCCACGGACAAGGCAAAACGTTCCGCGGGCTGCGGCTGCCCCTTGGTCGCCGAGGCTGCCACTGAACCCGTCGCCCGCCCCTCGGCCCGCCGCGCCGGGCCGGCGCTCGGGCCCGCTCCGCGATCGACGGGTTCTGGCAACGACGAAGGAACGGAACTCAGGCGAGGCATGGGCACGAATCGCGGCACACGCCGCGGCGGTATCGGAAACATGCATTGTCGCGCCGTTGCCACTCCCGGCTCTCGGACCGCGCTTGACGCCCGCTCGGGGCGCCCGAGATACTGGTTCGCATGTTCCGCGCCGTTCGCCCCATTCACGTCGTCCTAGGCCTGCCCCTGCCGATGCAATCGATGCATCAGCAGCAGTGCGCATGCCCGGCTGGCCGGCGTCGAACGCGGTAGACGCCCCGAGCAAGGATCCAGGACCCCGGTCCCCCACGATCCCCCTCCCCAGCCTCCCCCGACAAGGCCCGCGCAACCCGCGGGCCTTGTTGCTTTCCGCCCTTGGTCCCCCGTCCCACAAGGAGCTTCCGATGCAGACCCCGACGCCGTCCACCCCAGCACGGTCCGAAGCCGACAGCCTGACCTCGCGCACGAACCCGCCCACGACGATCTCGCCAGCGCTGACCCTGCGCCGCCCGCGGCCCGAGGATGCGCGAGCCTTCGCCGCGCTGCTCGGCCATCCCGAGGTGCAGCCGTGGCTGCTGCAGCTGCCGTTCACGTCCGAGGAATTCTGGCGCGAGCGTTTCGCCAAGACACCCGACGTGCAGTCCGGCGAACTCCAGTTGCTGGCCCTGGATGGCGACCGGCTGGTGGGGTCCGCCAGCCTGCATGCCACGCCGCAGGCGCGGCGCCGGCACGTGATGGCGCTCGGCATGAGCGTGCACCCGGACGCCCAGGGGCGTGGCGTCGGCAGCGCGATGATGGCCGCGCTGCTGCGCCAGGCCGACGACTGGCTCGGCGTGCTGCGCGTCGAGCTGACGGTGTTCGCCGACAACCATCGAGCGATCGGCCTGTACGAACGTTCCGGTTTCGAGACCGAAGGCCGCCTGCGTGCCTATGCGCTGCGCGCGGGCCGCTACGAGGACGTGCTGACGATGGCCCGCTTCCACCCGCGGCCACCCGCGATGGAACGGCCGGCGGGCTGAGGGGCGGCGGGCCCGGTCGCGGCGTCAATCCAGGGGCAACGCGGGCGTCTGCTCCGCGACCCCGCTGACCAGGCGCCACAGGTCGTCGCCGTCCAGCAACGTCAGCATCTGCGGCCCCTTCCCCTTGAGCAGGTGGACCTGCGCCTGTGCGGCCCAGCCGGGCCGGGTGGGACTGGGCTGCAGTTGCTCGGCACCGGCCACGAACACCTGACCGAGTTGCTGCACCGCCACCACCATGCGCTGCCCGGCGCGGGTCTGGCAGACGAGCAATGCCGCGTCGTCCCCGCAGGGCTGATGGAACAGCAACTCGCCCAGGTCCAGCACCGGCAGCATGCGGCCCTCGAAACCCAGCATGCCCCGCACCGCCACGGGCGCTTGCGGCCACGCGGTGATGCGCTGATGCTCCAGCGCCGCGAGCACCTGCACCGCGGGCAGGCCCAACCACTGCTGGTCGACCAGGAAGCTCGCCACGTCCAGCACCTGCGCGCCAATGGGCGGGAGCGGCGCGAACGCAACCTGCGCCGCATCGTCGCCACCGACTTCCAGCCGGGGACCGAGCGGCACCAGCACCAGTGCCGCGAGGTCCGTCGGATCGGGCGGCGTGAGCCGGCGGTACTCGCGGTAGCCACCGGACATCGCGAGCCCGAAGGCCTGCACACGCCCCTCCAGGTCGAGCTCGCCGGTGACGTGGCGATCGGCGGGCAACGACGGCAGATCGACCAGTCCCATCGGCGCACGATCGCCCGGAGACCAGCGCGCATCGCTGCTGGCCACGACCTCGCCGGCGCGCGTCACCAGCAGCGCCACGGCCCCCGCCTGCGCCGGCAAGGCCGCGCGCAGCATCGAACGGAACTGCGGCTCGCCGTCGAACACGATCGCGATGCCGCCCACCAGACCGGCGCCGTCGGGATCAGGTACCCCGGCCGCGTAGACCAGGCATGGCGCGTGGCCGTCCTCACCGTACAGGCCGCAAGGCTGATGCGCGGACACGACGTACTCGCCCGCGTCGCGCAGACCGAGCGCGCCGCCGACCCATTCCCCCTGCAGATGCCGCCCGACGTGATGGACTTGCGCCGGATCGGAAACCGCGACCACGCGACCGGTGTTGTCGAACACCAGCAGCAGCGAATAGACCGTGTACAGCGCGTGAATGCGAGACAGCACGTCCGTCGCCGCTGTCGCGTCGCCGTCCGCCAGCGCGCGTTGCAGGCGCGCGTCGAGCGCCCACCAGCGACAGTCGTTGGCTCGCTCGTAGAGATTGCGGTTGACGATGGAGATCGCCAGCTCCGCCTGGAAGCCGGCCCCATCGAACACGGCGCCCAATGCGCCGTTCTCGAGTTGCGCGATGGCGCGCTCGAACACCTGCCGCAGTTGTTGGCCGGTGCGTTCAACCTCGTTGAGCAACGTGACCGCGAAGCCGCTGCTGCTGCCGTTGCCACCGGCGCCGTCGCCATTGCTTCCATTGCCACCACCACCCGTGCCCCGCGTGGCGACGGCAGGCGACTGGGAGGGCGACTGCGTCCGACTCTTCAGCTTGCCGTTCCACAGCGAGCGGGACAACTCACGCTGAATCCGGCGCGCCTCCTCGGGGATGCTGCGCAGTTCATCGTCGAAAAGCTCTCGGGTATCGACGTGTCGAGCCCGTGTATCCGCCTGCTCCGGGGGCGCGTCGGCGAAGGCGTGCTGCAGCGGCTGCAGCATCTGCGCCGTCCAGCCGGGCCCGAAGTAGCCCTCGTAGCCGCCCGCCGCGGCATTGCAGGACAAGTAATCGCGGCCGGCGAAATCGAGTCGCCAGCCTTGCCCCTCCCCGGCATCGCTCAGCGGCGCGCCAAGGGGGATCTGCCAAGGGTCGGAGGTGAGCAGGACGCGCCCCTCGGCATCCTTCAACACCAGCACCGAGCGCCGCACGCCCGCGCACAGCGCGCGGAACAGCCCGAGCAACTCGTCCTCGAGCTTGAACGACAGACATAGCAGCCCAGGCGCACCGGCCTTGTCGGAGGACGAGGCGTCCAAGGCCGTCACCGCCGCGGCGTAGATCAGGCCGCTGGCGCCACCGAGCAGCGCGGTCGGTCCATGCGCTTCGACGAACGCGCGACCAGGCTCGAAGGCCTCTCGCAGCCGGACGTCATCGACCACCGGCGCGCAGCGCGTCTCGTCGAGCGCCGCCAGGCGGCGCCCATCGGCGGCCAGCAGCACCACCTGGTCATAGACGGAATACTTGGCGACGTAGGCCGCGAAGCGCTGCCGAAGCGCCTGGGCCTGCGCCAGATCGGCGGTGCCGTCGGCATCGGCCTGCAGCAAGGCGCGCAAGGGTCCGTCGCCAGCCAGGAAGCCGACATCGGCCGTGCGCTCGAAGAGGTTGCGGACAAGGATGTCGATCGCGACCTGCGATCGCCCCTGCAGTTGTTGAACCGCGTTGCGCAGTTGCCGCCGCGCCAGGCTGTCGAGCAACCGGCCGGTGAGCGCCTCGAAGGCGGTCCGCGTGTCCGCCATGTCCGTGGCGGCGCCGCTCATCTGCCCGAGCAGCGCCAGGCTGTCCCACGCGCCCTGCAGCCGCACCAGCGGCTCCCGATACTCGTCCAACAGCGGCATGGACGCCAGCAAGGGCGCCACTTCAACGCTGAAGGGCAGACCCTTTCTCCAGACCTTGGTCATTCCCCGATCTCCCGACTTTTCGCGCCCTTGTGAGGCAAGGCGGGGGAGTTTGGCGCCCCGATGTGACCTTGTCAGGCGGACAACTGCTCACTTCTGAGCGTGAACATCAGGGATCGCACAACAATTCACACCAAAGCGCGGGGTTGGTGCAGGGATGTCGCAAGTTGGGGAGAGATGTCGCGCGACGGTGCGTCGCGCGGGGCCGCCGGAAGGCGCAGCCCCGGAGGCGACAGGTTCAGTCGGCCATCGTCAGCGCGGCTTCGGCACCGCGGCGCTGGTTCATCGCGTGAAGCTCGGCGTCGTTGGCGCGGCTTTGCGGTTGGGTCGTGACATCGCCATTGCGCTCGGCGGGGCCTTGCTGGGGGGCGACGGGCGGGCGGCTGGGCTGGCGCTTGCCGGTGATCACCAATCGCGCCAGCTTGACCACCTCGCTGGCCTGCGCCGGCGCCATCGGCACCAGCAGCGCGGCTCCCAGCGCGGCGATGCCGAGCAGATGCAAAGTGGTGTGGTGGGCGTGCACCGGCGGTCGTTGTTGGTTCTTCATGGTCTCCCCGCGCGAATCTGGATCTTAGCGACGATGAAGGAGTATCGAAAGTCAGGCCTCGGCCCGCCACCGGGCGGCGACGAACTGCGCCCTGGAACGCTTGACTTGCGGAATGGTGGGATGGGATTCCCCTCCGGGCACAATGACCGCGATGAGCCATTCCGATCGTCGCGCCGGCCTACCAATGCCCGCCCTGCGCACAGAACGTCTATTGCTGCAGACTTCCACGCCCATGATGGCCGAGGCGGTGATCGAGTACCAGACGCGCAACGCCGACCACTTCGCCCCCTGGGATCCGACCCGACCGCCGGACTATTGGCAACCGGGCCCGACAAGAGAGCGCCTGGCTCAGGAAGCCGCCGCCTTCGAGGCGGGGTCGCTGTGGCGCTACTGGTTCTCGCGGCCGGAGGACCCGGCCCGGCTGGTTGGCCAATGTGCGCTGTCCCAGGTGTCCCGCGGCGTCTTCCAGAGCGCGATGCTCGGCTACAGCCTGGACGCCGAGCAGGTCGGCGGTGGTCTGATGCATGAAGCGCTCGCCGGCGTGATCGCCGAAGTGTTCGGCCCGACGGTGTCGCTGCATCGGCTGCAGGCGTCGGTCCGCCCGGAGAACCACCGCAGCCGGCATGTGCTGGAACGCCTCGGATTCCAGCGCGAGGGTTTCAGCCCTCGTTATCTGTTCATCGACGGCGCATGGCGCGATCACGAGACCTTCGCGCTGATCAACCCGGACTGGGCCGAGCGGCAACCGCCTGCGACTTGACGTGAGCGCCGGTCGCTGTGCCGGGTGTCTTTCCCGCGGGCCCGCGCAGCCCGGCGCCGCGAACCTCGAAACGCACTTGCCGCAGGACGCGGCCCCGGCCGTCGAGCAACGCCAGTTCATGGCGGCCCGGCATCGGCAGCCAGTCCAGCGTCGCGCCGCGACCGATGACGCGGCCATTCAGACGCCAGCTCGCCACGGCGCCATCGTCCAGCCGGCCCTCGTGCGAGAAGCGTAGCCGCTGGGCGGCGGGTGGAATGTCGGGATCCAGCGCATAGATCGCGCCATCGGTCGGATTGCTGAGCGTCGGCGCGTCGGCCGACCGGCGAATGACGGCCTGCTCCGTTCCCGCCAGAAACCATTCACGCCGCTCCGGCTCCTGCTGCCCATCGAAGCGCGTGTCCTGCGCGAGCACACCGACCGGCGGCACCGGCGCCGCGGGTGTCTGGCCGGCGTGCAGCGCCAGCATCACCTCGCGCCACACCGGCGCCGCGCCGCTGACGCCAGAGACCTGCTGCATCGCCTCGCCGCTGGAATTGCCCACCCACACGCCGACGGTGTAGCGGCTGCTCCAGCCGATGCACCAGTTGTCCCGCATGTCCTTGCTGGTCCCCGTCTTGACCGAGGCCGGGAACGGCAAGGCCAGCGCGCTGGACAGCCCGAAGGTCAGCGCCCGCGCGTTGTTGTCGGCGAGGATGTCGCCGACGATGAAGCTCGCCTTCGCATCGGCGACCGCGCGCGATCGCGCCGACCCGGCGATGCCCGGCAAGCGCACCTCGCCATGGCGACCGCCGTTGGCGAGCGCGCGATAGGCGTTGGTCAGCGCCAGCAGCGTGACGTCGGCGCTGCCGAGCGCCAGCGAATGCCCGTAGAAACCACCGGTCTCCGGCAGTTGCAGCCCCAACGCATTGAGCCGCTCGAACACCGCTTCGGGCGTCAGCATCAGCGACAGCCGAACCGCCGGCACGTTCAGGCTGTTGCCGAGCGCCGCCCGGGCGCTGATCCAGCCGCGGTAATGCTTGTCGTAGTTCTGCGGCAGGTACAGCCCCGCCGCGGTGGCCACCTGGGCGGGCGAGTCGTCCAGCAAGCTGGCCGCGGTGATGAGGCGCCGCTCGATCGCGAGCTCGTAGAGGAAGGGTTTGAGCGTCGACCCGGGCTGGCGCCGCGCGAGCACATGGTCGACCTGCGCGGCCTCGGACAACTGGCTGCCGCTGGAGCCGACCCAGACCCGGACCTCCCCGCTGGCGTTGTCCAGGACGAGCACGGCGCCGTCCTCGACCTGCCGGCCGGCCAGCTCCGACAGGTGCCGACGCAGCGTTTGCACTGCGTGACGCTGCCACACGGCGTCGAGCGTGCTGCGCTGCGTCGCGGGCCCGCCCGCCTTCAGCGCGAGCCGCGCATAGTGGGGCGCCCACTGGGGTGCGTCGGCCACGGTCAGCGGCTTGCGCCGCAGCACCGCGCCCACTTCGTCGGCCAGTCCCACGCAAGCCTGGCCCATGGCCTGGAGCACGCCGCACGCGCGGGACGAGATCACGTCCGGTGACGCATTGGGCGCACGCAGCATGGCCGCAAGCATCGCGGATTCCCGGCCATCCAGCCCCCCGGGTCGCTTGCCGAAGAGCACTTGCGAGGCCGCCGGAACACCGATCAACTCGCCGCGCAACGGCACCCGGTTCAGATAACCCTCGAGGATCTGCGCCTTGGTCCAGCGCTTCTCCAGACGCCCCGCGACCCAGGCCTGCCCGAGCTTCTGCCTCAGGCTGCGGCCACCGCGCGCCGCCAGATCCTCATCCAGCAAACCCGCGAGCTGCATCGTGACCGTCGACGCGCCGCGGGTGCGCGTGTTCCACAGGTTGCCCCAGGCGCTGGACGCGACCGCGGACCAGTCAACGCCGCTGTGCTGGTAGAAGCGCTGATCCTCGGACAACAACATCGCTCGCAGCAGCGACGGCGACATCTGCTCCAGCGGCACCCACGGCAACACCCGCCGGTCCGGGTTCATTCGCAGGATTTGCAGCGGCTCGCCACGCCGATCCAGCAACTGCAGGTCCGACACCGGATGCCCGCCCCGCGTCTGCGCGAACGACGGCAGGTCTTCGGCACGCACGACACCCGCCGCCAGCACCAGCCCGAGACCCACGATCTGCACCTGGCGCACACGATCGCGTGCCCATCGCATCGAGCGATGGACACGCGTCGTGGCGCACGCCATCACGGCGCGACCTCCAGGGTAGCGTTCGGCACCTCTCCGAAACGCTCGGGCGAATACATCGCCTCCACCCGCGTCGTCGGCATCTGAAACCGACCGGCGTTGTTCAAGCGGACCGTGTACTCCAGAACATGCCGACCGCGCGGCAGATAGCCGAAGTAAGCGCGCCAGGCCGTGAAGCTGCGCTCGATGAAATCAGGCCAGGCCTGCCCCTCGGCCCGTTCTCCCTGACTTTCGATGGTGCCTTCGACGACCGCGGCGCCGGTGGGCAACGGGTCGCTCAGCACCGCCCACGTCATGTCGGCCGCAGCCTCGATCTCCAGCCGCACGCGCATCACGTCGCCGCGCGACCACTTCGGCGCCGCCTTCTGAGAGATCGCGGTCACCGTCCGCTTGAGCGAGTAGCCTGCATTCAACGGCGCCTTGAGCGGCACCGCCGCCAACGCCTGCACCGTGACCCATGGCTTGCCCTCGCCCGCATGCGTCACGGCGAGGTTGCCGTTCGTGGCGGCGGCCGGCCACGCGAGTTGCAAGGACCCACCGTCGGGCTTGGCCGACCAGTCCAACACCGCGCTGGCGGAGGCGAGCTTCGCCTCGGTCCGCCCCTTCACCGCTTGCGACTCGAAGCGCGCGGAGAACTTCTCCAGCGCGAGCACGCCCCACAGGTTGGCGGTGGTGTTGAACCACGCGCCGCGCTCCTGGCGTGCCAGCGTCCCCACCACGAGGCGCGGCAGATCGTCCTTCCACCCGGCATCGTCGGCGAGCGCGAGGATCGCACGCGCCGCGTTCGAGTCACCGCTGGCCATCAACCACCACCAGCCGTCGGCGTCCTCGTTGACGAACCGCAGCGTCGTCCCTGCGTAGCTCAGCCGTGACCGCAGTTGGTTTTGCGCTGCCGCGATCTGGGCCTCGCGTCCGGGAGCCTGCGTCATCCGCTGATGCAACACCAACCAGTCGATCACGGCGTGTGTGGGCCAACTGGCCAGATGGTTGGCGTCGACGGTGCCGAGCTGCCTCGGCGTGGCTTTGCCGTAACGCGCCAAGGCGGCCAACGCCGCGATGCGACGCGGCTCGTCGTCCGGGCGCGGCGACCAGTGACGACGCTCCAGACGACCCTCGACGAAGGCGGCCAGACCGTCCAGTGCCTTGTTCAACTGGGCCGCGGGCAGCGCGCGCCCCCCCTCCTGCGCGGCCGACAGCAGATGCGCCGTCAGCGCATCGCTGCCCTGCGTGATGGACCGCGACAGCGGGAAGTAGGCAAACAAGCCCTCAGCATCCTGATAGGTCGCCAGTTGTCCCATCAACCCATCCCACGCCGCCGTGTCGTGCAAGGCGAGGTACTTCGAGCTCTGCTGCTCAAGGCAGGTGTACGGGTACTGCTCGAAGTAGCGCCGGATGCCGGGCAACGCGCTGGAAAGTCGCGGCTGCAACCCGATCTGCAGCCCACCGCGCTTGACGCCAGACGTGGGCAACGCATCGACGGGTGGGGCGACAGGGATGGAGAGCGGTGCATCGAGCTGACGCAGCGTCGCCTGCAGCACCCGCAGCGGCACGGCGGGCTCTACCGCCTGCGTCATGCGCATCGCGTCCTTCGCGCCACCGCCACCCTGCTCTTGTGCTTGCGCCTCCCACGCGATGCGTTGCGCACCGTCCGGCACGACGACATCCCAGGCCAGCTCCTGCGCCTGGCCGGCCGCCAGCTTCACGACGCGCGGCTCGGTGGCGAGCGCTTGCTCGCCGGTCCCCGTCGCGGCCCTGCCCGCCAACGTGACCCGAAGATCCATGGCGCGGGTCGTGGCATTTCGCAGCGTCAGCATCGCCTGCACGCGGTCGCCCTCCCGGACCAGCGGAGGCAGGCCGGAGAGCAGTTGCAGATCCTGGCTGACCTTGATGCTGTTCTCGCCGGTGCCGAAGCGCTGCCCCGGCGCGTCGGCGATAGCGACCAGCCGGAAGCGGGTCAACGAATCGTTCAACGGCACTTGCACCAGCGCCTCACCCTGCGCGTTGACCGGCACCAGCGGTTGCCACGTAAGCAAGGTGTCGAACAGCTCGCGCGTCGCGAAGCCGCCGCCGCCGCCCGCCGCGACGGCTTTCCGCCCGTAATGACGCCGCCCGATGATCTCGCTGTGCGCGGTCGCCGTCGTCACGCCCCAGGAGCGCGCCTGGATCATGCCATCCAGCAGTTTCCAGCTCGGGTTGGGCGCCAACGCCAGCAAGCCTTCGTCCACCGCAGCGAACGCGATCTGCGCGTCCGGTACCGGCTTGCCGTCCTGCAGCACGCGGAGCTTCACTTGCGCGCTTTGGCGAATGCCGTACTGCGCTTGCTGCGGCACGACCTCGACCTGAAGGCGATGCCGGGCCTGCCCGATCTCGATCGGCGCCATGCCGAGCTTGAACGAGGGTTTGGACAGATCGACCATCGCCGTCGGCGCCCGATAGTCGCCGGAGGCTCGCCACTCGCGCCACCAGTTGCCCGGTTCGCGCCAACCCCAGGAGAAGAACGAGTACCACGGCACCTCGCGCAGCCGGCCACGCAGGACCATCACGCTGACATAGGCGTTGGGCGTCCAGTCCTTGTCGATCTTCAGTTCGATCCACGGGTCCCGGCCGGAGATGCGACGGACCTCACTGTGCAACACACCCTCGCGCTCGACCGAGATCAACGCGGTGGCATCCCGATATGGCATGCGGACCTGGAAACGCGCGGTCTCTCCCGGCTCGTAGCGACGACGCTCGGGGATCACGTCGATGCGATCGTCGTTGTCCTGCGAAAACCAGAGCTCTCCGGCCCGCGTAACCCACAAGGACCGTGCTGCCTTCGCCGTGCGTCCGCCCGCGTCCGATGCCGCGCCGATCAGCTCGATCTGCCCGCTTTGGCTGAGCTTGATCTCGCAGCGCATGATGCCGAGCGCATCGGTCTTTCCGCTGCAAAGCTCGCCCAGGTCCTTCTGCTGACGCTGGTGCTCGTAGCCGTAGAAGCCACCCACCAACCGCTTGCGCGTGCTCAAGGTCTGGATCTGCCGCCCCCCGATCGACACCGTTCGACCTGCAACGGGCTTGCCGTTGGTGTCGAGCGCGATGGCCTGTACCTGCAACGATTGGCCGTTCGACACCCACGTCGCGGCGCGCAGGCCGATCACGACGTCCGCCGGCCAGACCATTTGCGAGCTGGCGCGCGTATGCGTCTGCCCATCCGGATCCCGGTAGTTCAGCTCGACGCGTAGCTCCGAGGGCCGGTCGACGCCACCCTTGAGCGGCACCTTGAACTGCGCTGCCCCCTTGGCGTCGGTTTGAATCGACAGCTTGTCGAGCAACAGTCGATTGCCACCCGGCGCGCCGCCCGAGGTCTCGCCGTCCCCTTCCGGACCGGCTTCGCTTTCGTTGCCCGCGTCCGCGGCTTGCGCGGAGGGGGGCTCGAACGCGTAGTCGTCATACCCCGGGAAAGTGGCCCAGCGCGACTGCAGCATGGCGCTCACCTGAATGGGCGACTTGGCCATGGGTCCACCCGCCATGTAGTTGAGCTGCGCGCCCCAGCCCTGCTCCTTGACACCCACTTGCGCGCCCGCGGGCGGCAACAGCCGAGCATCGACCAAGGGGACGCGGAACTCCTCTACGCGCACGCTGCCGCTATCCCAGGTCTTCTGCGCGTCGTTCGACACGTTGCTGCGTTCCAGGATCAGGCGGTAGCGCCCCAGCTTGGCGTTGGCGGGTACCTTCCATGTAGAAAGCGCGTACCGGGAACCCTGCCAGCGAAGATCGACGGACGCGATGTCCTCTCCGGTGCCCTCGAAGACGATTCGCAACTTGTCCGGCAGTTGCTCCGATGTCGCGTCGCTCAGCCCCTGTACCGTCTCGAAGCGGAAGAAGTGCTTCATCGACAGCATCTCGCCAGCGCGCAGCAACGGCCGATCCGTGACCGTGTGGGCTCGTGCCTGCCGCTCGCCCCCCCATGAGATCGGTACATTGAACCGCCAGGGTTCGATGCCGCGGCTCCAGCCGCTGAACATGAACGACATGTCCGACGGCCTGCCAGGTTGCTCCGCCCGCGCGGTGATGAAGAGACCGGCCTCCGCGATGCACTTGCCACCGCGATCGCGTTCCAGATTGGCTCGATCGATGCGAGCCAGGCCTTGAGCGTCGGTGCGACCGCTCCACAGGCGCCCCCCCTTGCAGTCGTACACGGACACGGAGGCGCCCGCGACCGGCTGACCCTTGTCCAAGGTGGTCACCCAGACCAGGCTGTTGTCCTGACCCAGCTTGAAGTGCAGTCCCAGGTTGGTGACCAGCGCACCGGTACGGACATACATCGGTTGAATCGGCTCGAGCAGGGACTGTCCGAGTTGCGGCGACTTCAGCTCGAGGATGTGATAACCCGGTTGTGCAAGCGGCACACCGATGACATCGATCGCCTTGTCGGGATTCGGTGGCGGCACCGTCATCGAGCTGAGCCCGGACTCGCCCCTCAAAAGTTCGAGCTTTCGCGCCTCCCATTCGTTCTGCCCGTACATGCGGCCATACCAGCGCAGGATGTCGATGTCATCGGTGATGCGCTTGATGCGCAGATGTCCGCCCGCCTTGGGCTGCAGATCTGCCTGCACATGACGCATGCTCAGCGGCACCAGGCTGGGCCCATTGGCTTCCCATTCCACGATACCGAAGGGAGCAGCCGCGAACTTCGCAAGCGGAGGCGCCCCCCCGGTGCGTACCTTCATGGGGAAGCTGGCGGCATTCGACAGCGCTCGACCGCTGAGGTCTTTCACCCCTGAGGGCAACTCAACGATGTACTCCTTCAACTCCGCCAACGGCACCGGGAACTTCACGGTCGTCAGCGAAGGCGAGTTGCCGGCTTGATCCTCCTCGGGCGCAGTCGCAATGGGGGCGATGCTTTGACCGTCCGGCCCTTTGAGCCTCACCTTCAGCGCAACGTCGCGAGGGATGGGCTCCGAGAATGAAATGTTGAGCGGCCGAATCGGCAGACATGGCGCATTGGCGCGCTCACGCTCACAGGAGAATTCCGCCGTTAGCGGCGGCCGAACAGAAAAGCGCAGGCGACGCTCGCCACGGGTGCGAACCGAATCGTCCGCTCCGGCAGCAATCCCTGGGCCCCACACAACTGCAGCATCAGCGCCTGCGGGGAGCGGTCGTTGGCATCCCATGAGAATCCAACTCTGCTTGAGCGCGCTCTCCATCTTCAGCGCCCGGAGCAAGGCGTCACGCTCTGCATCGGGATACAGCACCGACGGAATGCGCTCGCCGACCGCCTGGGACTCGCACCAAACATTCGACGCGATCGTGGCAGCCTTGGCTGCGCCGGAGAGCTGAAGGAGGAAGCGCTGGTCTTCCTCTATTCGGCTACCTTCCCACGGCCGGATCTGCCGAATGGTCGGGGCCGCGAGTTGGAAAGCGTATTCGCGACGACCTGTCCAATTCGGACTTGCGTTTGGCGCGGTTGGCCGGAAGTCTTCCTTGACGCTTACCTTGCATTTTGCGCCGGCAGGCAGTGGCTGCGAGAAATCGAAGATCCATTCGCGATCGTTGCTCCAGCGACCTTTGCCGTGAACTTCCACCGCGCCACACCGCACCTGCACAGGGTCTGGCAGGCGGGGATCACCCAGCGCGGAGACGCTGGCCCCAAATCGCACGACGATGTTCTGAAGGCCGGCCACCTCTCCTTGGGGCGCCACATGAACGATCTCAATCGCTGAGGCCTGAGCTGCCAGCGTCACCATCGCTGCCAGTCCGCACGACCGTAAGACAGATCTCGCGCGCAACTCTGCTGATCGAAACATGTGCCTCCCGCAATGTCGAATCGAGGAGGTCAGTCTATTTCTCAGCTGGGATAAAAACCAGTCCCAACAAAAAGTCGCCAAACTACCGGTGGAAGTAGGCTGCCAACCGAGCATGTGCTCGTGGACTTCTTGTGCTGGCGCAATTCACCCTTTTTGCGGCAGATCAATCAGACGCCGAGAAATACTGAGGCCCCAGAATTCAGCCCCCCAAAGGCGAAACCCCTCGATCATTGCTGACCGAGGGGTTTGGCGGGAAATTAGCCTGACGATGACCTACTTTCACACGGGAGTCCGCACTATCATCGGCGCTGAGTCG
>NZ_NIOF01000026.1 GCF_002205645.1 Roseateles aquatilis
CGCGTGCTCAAGTACGCCTTCGAGCTGGCGCAGGCCCGCGATCGCAAGCACCTGACGGTGGCGACCAAGAGCAACGGCATCGCGATCTCGATGCCGTGGTGGGACGGCCGCGCCGACGCGGTCGGCGCCGGCTATCCGTCGGTCAAGGTGGACAAGCAGCACATCGACATCCTCAGCGCGCGTTTCGTGCTGCAGCCGGGGCGTTTCGACGTGGTGGTGGCGTCCAACCTGTTCGGCGACATCCTGTCGGACCTGGGTCCCGCGACGACCGGCACGATCGGTCTGGCGCCGTCGGCCAACCTGAATCCGGAGCGCAGCTTCCCGTCGCTGTTCGAGCCGGTCCATGGCTCCGCGCCGGACATCTACGGCCAGAACATCGCCAATCCGGTCGCGATGATCTGGTCGGGCGCGCTGATGCTGCAGTTCCTGGGCGAGCACGAAGCGCACGACGCGATCCTCACGGCGATCGAGAAAACGCTCGCCACCGGCCCGCGCACGCGCGACCTCGGCGGCGAGGCCGACACGACCGAGATGGGCCGAGCCATCGCCGCATTGATCTGAAGTCCAGACCCTCAGCCACCTGCGCCTAGCGAGGCCCCGATTCGGGATGCTCCGCCAGACGCAAACCACAGCCAAGGCAGTGCCATGGCGAGGATCTGCAACCACGCGGAGCGCCCGAAGCGGAGTCTCGCTACAGCTGATTTGAAGTCCAGCCCCTCAGCCACTCGCACCTAGCGAGGCCCCGATTCGGGATGATCCGCTAGGCGCAAACCGCAGCCATAGCAGCGCTATGGCGAGGATCTGCAACCACTCGGAGCGCCCGAAGCGGAGTCTCGCTACAGCTGATTTGAAGTCCAGACTCTCAGCCACTCGCACCTAGCGAGGCCCCGATTCGGGATGCTCCGCTAGGCGCAAACCGCAGCCATAGCAGCGCTATGGCGAGGATTTGCAACGACGCGGAGCGCCCGAAGCGGGGTCTCGCTACAGCCAGCCGGCTTTGCGGAAGCGCCAGAAGAGGACACCGCAGGTGGCGGTGATGACGCCCAGCGCGGCGGGGTAACCCCAGCGCCACTTCAGCTCCGGCATGACCTCGAAGTTCATGCCCCAGATGCCGGCGAAGGCGGTGGCGGCCGCGAAGATGCCGGCCCAGGCGGCGAGCCGTTTGGTCACCTCGGACTCCTCGATCGTCGCCATCGACAGGTGCACCTGGATGGCGGTGGTGGCGGTGTCGCGCAGCGTGTCCAGCGCGGACTGCATCCGCTCGAGATGGTCGTAGACATCGCGGAAGTACTCGCGCGTGTCCTCGCAGATCGGCGGCACGCGGCCGCGCACCAGCTTGCCGACGCTGTCCAGCAGCGGCGACACCGCGTGCTTGACGGTGGTGATGCGCTGCTTGAGCTCGTAGACGCGACGGATGTTCTCGCGCGTGACGCCGGGCTCGAAGATCTGCGCCTCGATCGCCTCCAGCTCGGCCTCCAGCGCCTCGATGACCGGGAAGTAGCGGTCCACGACCGCGTCCATGATCGCGTACATCACGAAGCCGGGGCCGCGGCGCAGCATGTGCGGCTCCTTCTCCGCGCGGGCGCGCACGCCCAGCAGGCTCTGCGCCACGCGATTGCGGATCGACAGCACGAAGTTGTTGCCCGCGAAGATCGCGACCTCGCCGGTGCAAAGCTCGTCCGTCGGGGTGAACTGCACCGCGTGCATGACGGCGAACAGCGTGTCGCCGTACTCCTCGATCTTGGGCCGCTGGTGGCCGTGCAGCGCGTCTTCGACCGCGAGCTCGTGCAGGTCGAATTCCTCCTTCATCGCCAGCACCTCCTCCGACGAGGCGTCGCGCAGCGCCACCCAGACGAAGCAGTCGGGCAGCTTCAGGTAATCGCTGATTTCTTCTGGCTGGATATCGGCCAGCCGACGGCCGTCGCGGTAGGCGACACAGTTGATGAGCATGACAGGTCTCGATCGTTCTCGTTGCCCGCGAGCGTAGCCCGGCCCGGATCAAGACGGCATCAAGAGAAACCGAGGGGCGACGGCCCTGTTTCCTGGCAGGGGGGATCGACCTGTCGGATCGAGGGGGGCGCCGTGCATGGACGTGTCGTCGCCATCGTCGCCGGCGGCGTCGTCGTGGTCACGGCCCAGCAGATCGAGATAGTCCGCGTAGACATGGATGCACTCGCCCGTGGCGCCGCGCAGCGTGCGCACCAGGCCGAGGTCCGCCAGCACCTCGGCCCCCCGCGAGATCACGTGAGAGCCCAGCCCGGCGAGCGAGGCGATGTCGCCGGCACGGGCCACGGGTCGCGTGAACAGCGCGCGGTGAACCCGCCGGGCGGCCTCGCCGTCCTCGGCGTTGGTCTCGCGCCGGATGCGCTCGCTGTCGCGCGCTCCCAGCGCGGTGACCGCCATCGCGGTATCGACCGCCTGCGTCGCCGCGACCCTGACCGCCGTCGCGAAGAAGCGCAGCCAGGCTTCCCAGTCGCCCGCCTCCCTGACCGACTGGAGCAGCGCGTAGTAGTCGTCGCGATGCGCCTTGAGGTGGAGCGACAGATAGAGCAACGGCTCACGCAGCACGCCCTCGTTGACGAGGATCAGCGGGATCAACAGCCGGCCCAGACGCCCGTTGCCGTCGAGATAGGGGTGAATCGTCTCGAACTGCAGATGCGCCAGCGCGGCCTTGGCCACCGAGGGGTGGCGCTCGGGCTGGTCGTTGAGGAAGTTCTCCAGATCGGACAGGCAGGCCAGCAGCCGCTGCGGCGGTGGCGGCACGAAGGACGCCGTCGCGGGAGATCGGCCGCCAATCCAGTTCTGCGTGCGCCGGATCTCGCCGGGCGCCTTGCCGGCGCCACGGCCGTGGCTCATCAAGCGGGCGTGCATCTCGTTCATCAACCGCGTGCACAGGGGCATGCCCTGCCTCAACCGCGCGATGCCGTGGTAGAGCGCGTCGACGTAGCAGGAGACCTCGCGCACGTCGTGCAGCGGCACGCCCGGCGCGCCGTCGGCCTCGTAGAGCAGCAGGTCGGACAGCGAGGACTGCGTGCCCTCGATCCGGGACGACATCACCGCCTCCTTGCGCACGTAGCTGTAGAGCAGCACGGCGGTATCCGGCATCAACAGCGTCAGGCCGTCGAGCCGGCCCAACGCCAGATGCGCTTCGTTGAGCCGCTCCTGCAGATCGGCGTCGAGCGCCAGCGCCGGCCGCGGCGGCAAGGGCCGCGGCACGAAGGCCCGGCAGACCTCGCCGCCGGCGATCGATGGTTCATGGTGTCCGGTGATGCCGCGTTGCATGAAGGCTCCTTCGATGGGAAGCCCGCAATGCTCCGCAAGACGGCGCACTGTTCAATCGCAGCAATGGGCCATCGCGATCCCCATGGAAGTGGGTCGTGGCGCGGTGCCCGCTCAGCCGGGCCGCAGCTCCAGCACCTCGTCGCCGTGGCCGTCGCGCTCGCCGGTGGGCCGCCAGCCCAGGCGACGATAGAAACCGTGCGAGCGGTGGGCCGGATTGGCGGAGCAACCCAGGAACAGCCGCGCGTGGCCGAGCCCGCGCAGATGGTCGACGGTGCGGGCCAGCAGCGTGCGGCCCAGGCCCCGTCCTTCGAAATCGGGCAGCAGCGCGAGCACGACGATCTCGCCGGAGCCCGCGTCGCCGAAGCAGTAGCCGGCCAGGGTGTCGCCCGCCAGGGCGACGAAGCCGGGCAAGGTGCCGTCGCGCACCTGGCCGGACCAGGAGGCTTCGGTGATGCCGAGCTCGGCCAGTCGCGCGGCAGAGATGGCGTTCTCCCGCGTGCGGCCGCGCAGGGCGATGCAAGCGGCGATGTCGGCCGGAAGGGCCGCGCGGAGCGTGACGATCATGGATTCGCGAGAGGCAGCGGGTCGATGGGGCAATGTACTTCGCCCGACGCCGCCGCCCGGGAGGGGCGCCATTCGACGAGGCGGCCACCGGCCATCACGCCGATCCAGTCGGCCATCGTCTCCGCCTCGTCGGGATCGTGCGTGACCATCAACGCGGTCTGGCCGGCGCCGCGCAGGATGCCGCGGACTTCCGTCGCCAGGCCGTCGCGCGTCGCGGCGTCAAGGTTGGAGAAGGGTTCGTCGAGCAGCAGCAGCCGCGGCGACGGCGCCAGGGCGCGCGCCAGCGCGATGCGTTGTTGCTGCCCGCCCGACAGCTCATGCGGCATGCGGGCGGCGAGCGCGTCCAGGCCCACCAGCGCCAGCAGCTCGCGGACGCGGCGCTCGCGGGCATCGCGGGTCCAGCGCCGCAGGCCGAAGCCTGCGTTGGCCGCCGCGTCCAGGTGCGGGAACAGCGCGATCTCCTGGAACAGCAGGCCGACGCCGCGCCGCTCCGGCGCGAGGTGGACGCCGGGACCCGACAGCACCTCGCCGCCGAGCGCGATGTGGCCGGCGGCCAATGGCTCGAAGCCCGCGATCGCGCGCAGCGCCGTGCTCTTGCCGCAGCCCGACGGCCCCAGCAGGCAGGCGACGCGTCCCAACGGCAGCGTCAGCGAAAGGCCGCGCAGCACCGGGGCCGCGGCGTTGGCGTAGCGGACGTGCAGGTCGTCGAGGACGAGCGTCGTCATGTCGCCTCCTTCATGGCGATGTAGTCGGTGAGGTCCGGCGCGGTGGGCGCGGGCGCGGGGGATGGCGACGGCTCCCGGCTCAGCAGCAGCACCGCCGGCAGGCCGACCGCCACGATCAACAGCGCGGCCAGCGCGCCGTGCTCGTAACTGCCGCGCGAGGCCTCGGCATACAGCAGCGTCGGCAGGGTCTCGAAGTTGGCCGGGCGCAGCAGCAGCGTCGCGGGCAGCTCCTTCATCACGTCGATGAAGACCAGCAGCGCGCTCGCGGTCAGCGCCGGCCGCAGCAGCGGCAGGTGCACGCGCCGCAAGGTGCCCAGCGCGCTCTCGCCGAGGCTGCGCGAGACCTGCTCCAGCTGCCGCGGCAATCGCGCCAGGCCGGCCTCCACGCCACCGACCGGCATCGCCAGGAAACGCATCACGCAGGCCACCACCAGCACCGCGCCCAGGCTCATCAACGGCAGGCCCGGCAGGCCGAGCGCCGCCGCGATCCAGCCGTCCACGGCCAGCGCCGGCGGCAGCAGGCCCAGCGCCAGCACCGTCCCGGGGATGGCGTAGCCGAGCGACGCGCCGCGCAGCAGCCAGGTGGGCGAGCGCCCGTCGCCGGCCCGCGCGGCCCAGGCCACGATCAGGCCGAGCACGACGGCGATGGCCGTCACGCCCAGCGCCAGCGCCGCGGAGTTCATCGCGCCCGCGAGCACCTCCGCGGAAAAGCCGTGCCCCTCCGCCGCCCGCTTCCAGGCCTGCGCCGCGAGATGCCCGGCCGGCAGCACGAAACCGAGCAGCACCGGCAGCGCCGCCGCCGTGGTCGCGAGCCAGGCGCGCGGTCCGCGCAGCTGCCGGCGCGGCGCGGCGCTCATGGCCCGCACGACGCCGAGCCGTTGCCGACGCCGCCCTTGCCGCTCCAGCCACACCAGGGCCACCACCATCAACAGCATCGCGCAGGCGATCTGCGCCGCGGCGCCGAGGTCGGAGCGCGTCACCCAGGTCGTGTAGATCGACGTGGTCAGCGTCGTCACGCCCATGAACTCGGACGCGCCGACGTCGTTCAGCACTTCCAGCAGCGCCAGCCCCAGCCCGACCGCCAGCGCCGGTCGCGCCATCGGCAGCGCGACGCGCCGGAACGCGCCCCACGGGCCTTCGCCCAGCAGCCGCGCCGCCTCCATCAGCCGCGCGGGCTGCGTCGAGAACATCGCCCGCATGCTCAGGTAGACGTAGGGATAGAGCACCGCCGACAGCACTAAGACCGCGCCCGCCATCGAACGCACGTCGGGCAGGCGGAACTGGCGCGGCGAGTCGAATCCGAGCAGCGCGCGCAGCGCCGTCTGGATCGGGCCGATCGGATGGAGCAGGTCGACGTAGCTGTAGGCCACGATGTAGGTCGGCACCGCCAGCGGCAGCAGCAGCGCCCACTGCAGGACGCGTCGACCGGGGAACTCGGCCTGCGTCACCAGCCAGGCGCAGCCGGTGCCGACGACGCCGGTCACCAGGCCCACGCCCGCCAGCAGCAGCGCCGTGTTGGCGGCGGCGCGCGGCAGGACATGCGCGCCCAGATGCGACCAATGCGCCGCGCCGGCGCCCAGCGCGGTGAGCGCGAGCGACAGCAGCGGCGCCAGCACCGCCAGCGCGGTCGCCGCGGCGGCGGCGCCCCAGACCGGGCCGACCGCGCCCGGCCGCCCGAAAACTTCCCTCACGCCGTCACTGGTCGAAGGCGACCTTGTCGATCAGCAGGCTGGCCTGCTTGCGGTGACGGGCGATCTCGGTGAGCGGCAGCGGGTCGGCCTTCAACGGTCCGATCGCCGACTGGATCAGCGGATCCAGCGCCACGCCCGCGCGCACCGGGTACTCGTAGTTGGTCTGCGCGTAGAGCTGCTGGGCCGGCTCCGACACCAGGAACTCCAGCAGCGCCTGCGCCGCGGCCTTGTTCGGCGCGTGCCTGGCCACGGCCGCGCCGCTGATGTTGACGTGCGTGCCGGCGCCCTTCGCGGCGAAGGTCGGCTTCAGCACCTGGATGCCGTCGCCCCACTTGCGCGCGTCGCTGCCGGGCTTGGAGGCCTTCATCTGGCCGACGTAATACGAGTTGGCCAGGCCGACGTCGCAGACACCGCCGAGGATGTCCCGCGCGACGTCGCGGTCGCCGCCGGTCGGCTTGCGGCCGAGGTTGGCCTTCAGGCCGCGCAGCCACTGCTCGGTCCTGGCCTCGCCGTCGTGCGCGATCATGGCCGCGACCAGCGCCGTGTTGTAGGGATGCTGGCCGGAGCGCGTGCAGACCTTGCCCTTCCACTTCGGGTCGGCCAGGTCCTCGTACCGGATCGGGCCCGCCTTCAGCGCCTGATCGGCGTAGAGCACGCGGGCGCGCATCGACAGCGCGGTCCACTGGCCGTCGGTGGCGCGCAGGTTGGCGGGCACCGCCGCTTCGACCGCGGCCGACTTCATCGGCTGCGTCGCGCCGCCCTCGACCAGGTCGATCAGGTTGCCGACGTCGACCGTCATCAGCAGGTCCGCCGGCGAGCGCGCGCCCTCGGCCTTGACCCGTTCCAGCAGCCCGTCCTTGACGAAGACCGTGTTGACCTTCGTGCCGGTCTTCGCGGTGAAGGCGGACAGCAGCGGCTGCACCAGCGCGACCTCGCGGGTCGTGTAGAGCGTCAACTCGCCGCCGGCCGGCACGTTGGCCTGCGCCACGGCCGGCACGCCGGCCATCGCCGCGACGGCGAGCGCCACGCGCGCGGCGCCGGTGGACAGGGAGGTACGGGAAGGGGTCTCGGTGCGGCGCATCGTCCTGGCTCTCTTTTTCGGCGGTCCGGGGACCGGGAAGCCGTCGATGAGAATTCTTCGCATCCACGGCGGTAGGCGCGAAATGTAGGGGGACGGTGCGCCAGGCGGCAATGAGGCGGAAGCTGCGAGCAGTCGCAGGTTTTGCGGGGCACACCTGGCCGGCGCGGGTCGGCGGCGGAAGGCCTGTCGAACGGGGAGCGCCGACGGCGCCCGCCCGTTCGGGCGCGTCAGTTGATGACGATGTCGTAGAGCCGGCACTCGCCGAACATGCGGAGCTCCTCGTCCTCGACGCGGACGACGACGGTCTTGCCCATGGCGAAGGCCAGCAATGCCGTGCTGTATTGGGCCTTGCCTTGCGGCGTGGTGACGTCCATCCAGGCTCGACTGCCGCAGGTGCCGCCGAACGAGCCGATGAGGAACAGTCCGACGCTGCCTTCGACGCGCGGTTGCACCACCGGCCCGGCGGCGGTGCGCAACGCGGCGGAGCCGGTGGCGGGGCTGAGGGCGGCCGCGGCGATCAGCAGCGGCGACAGCAGGCGAAGTTTCTTGATCAGCGATTGCATGGTCGAGATGAATGGGAGTTGCACAGAAGCGGACCTGTGGGAACTGCTCGGGGACTCGTGGAGATCAAGCCGATTGCGGCAACGCCCGCGCCCCGGCGCTGACGATGTCCGCCACTTCGCCGATCACCTGGCGCAGCCAGCGCCTCAGCAGTATCGTCTGCAGGTCGGCCCAAGGCGATGTCGCGCCACGGCTCTCAAGCGATGTCACGCATCGCGCCGCATTTATTACTCACACCGAGGCCAATAGGGTTAATGCTACTAGCGGCTCAGCCTGCGCGTAAAGCGATGGCCGCCTATTCACGCTAGTTGTCGGCACCCATTCGTAAATCATGTGCCGAAATGGTCTTCGGCGGATCTTCTATAAGCAGGCCTTTTTTGCTCAATCTCAAGATCCAGCCAGAAGGTCGAGCAATCACCTTATTTTCAGCCCACCCGAGCGTTCATTTTATTCCAGCACGACATTATTTGGGTGAACGCCAATACTATCCAAGAAGAAGTTCCTGTAACTTTCCCCCGAAGACGTGTCGCGCTTCAAGATGAAGATTGCACAAAAAGAACTCAGCATCATATTTATAAAATGCAACCCCAATACATCCACATCCCTCGAAATAGCAAATGCCCATGCCAAAGTGGGCTGAGGTTCAAGGAATGTCACGGCCGTCTAGGAGATAGCAGAACCTCCGAAGATCTCGCGAACGCAAAAGCCATTCTATTTAACAGAAAAATTGCAATAGAGCACCAACGACAGAAACAACAGGGCTTAGGCCCAGCAATCTCAAGCCACACAAGCAATGAAACAAGAGTTCTCAAGATCGGCTCCAAGGAAATAACTTTACCGAAAGATCAAACCTTCCTCGAGTTTCTTGACACCTATACCGAACACATCTTAAGTTCAGAATGGTGGATCACCGAATGTGAGAAACCTGACGAAGACGCTCATACGGTAGTGAAATGGCATAGACAGCAAGCGCTGCAGAAGTCAAGACTGGCAAATATCAAGAAAGGATTTCAGCTAATTCGTTTCACGGGCGCGATGGAAGCAAGCGCTCGTTTCGCCTATGACTTGTACTGCCTCTCAGTCTCAAACGAGGTTCAACAGCTGCTAATTGCACGCCTTAAGAACGCCGAGCAATTTCCTGGCGCAATGCAGGAAATATCAGTTGCCGCCATTCTATTGAGAGCGGGCTTTCGACTCGACTTTGAAGATGAAACCGACGGCTCCACAAAACATCACGAATTTACCGCAACCCACATAGGGAGCGGAATTCAATACTCTGTAGAAGCAAAACGAAGCGAAGGCTCAATTAACAGAATTGGCAGACTTTTGAGCAGTGCACTTCGCAAACCAACTCGACATCCTCGACTTATCTTCATCAACTTAAATAAAGAGTGCAAAGACAATGCCGATTTTATGCATCTTGCATCTCAGACGGAATCTCAGTTCAAGCGACTTGACAGTCAACCAGCCTCCGCTTCGCTGCCACCCGCCTACGTCATTTGCACCAATAATCCATGGGAAAGTAGACTTGACTCAATCGAGTATCCCACAGGGGGGCTAATAGTCTATCCTTTCAGAATGCCAGACTTTCTAGAGTTAAAAAGAGGCACTCTACGGCAGCTAATAAATGCCCGCGCAAGACATGCGCCAATCGAAGGGCTCATGAGATCAATAATGGAACATTCCGTGATTCCGTCAACCTGGGATGGTCAGATCCCTATTTTCGCCCACGGTTTGGCGCCGCGTCGATTCGTTATTGGCGAGCCTTGCACCGTCACGAACGCTGACGGAGAGGTATCAGGAATCTTACTCAACGCAATTGTGAGCGAGAACGAAAAACAGGTCGCGTGCGTAGTCCAGAAGTCCGATGGAACGCACGGAATTGGTTCCACACATCTTTCAGAGGAAGAAATAATTGCCTGGAAACAGCATCCAAAAACATTCTTCGGAGTCTTAAATAACAACAACACGATACCTATCGACGGAGATCCTTTAGAGCTATACGATTTCTTCTACATTCAAATACTAAAATCTAGTAGCCGTGACAGACTAATTCAAGATCTTGCAGGCAGCGAAGAGGGTAGCAGTCTAGAAAGTATGACTTTCCAAGAACTCGCCAGTAAATTGGCCGAACGTCAAGCAAACCATTTACTCGCAAGTCTCCAATATGATGCTCCCCTGTGAGTCGGCAACGACCTATAAATCCCGAACGTCGTGACCGCTAAGGCAACGCCCGCGCCCCGGCGCTGACGATGTCCGCCACTTCGCCGATCACCTGGCGCAGCCAGCGCTGGGCGGGGTCGGGCTCGGCGCGGACGTGCCAGACCTGGCTGATGTCGATGCTTCGCAGCGCGAAGGGCACCTGCCGGCAGGCCAGTTGGCCGGCACTGCCGGACGCCGGCACGAAGCTGTCCGGCAGCACCGTCAGCAGGTCGGACTGCTGCACCGCCATCGCGCCGGTGAAGAAGCTGTTGACCGTCATCGCGACGGTGCGGCGGCGGCCGAGCAGCGCCAACGCGTCGTCCACGAAGCCGTGCGCGCGGCCGGCGAAGCTGACGCGCAGATGCTGCGCGTCGCAGTAGGTCTCCAGCGTCAGGGCGCCGGGCGCCGCCAGCGGGTGATCGGCGCGCATCACGCAGACGTAGCGGCTGGCGTAGAGCGGCTCGCGGCGGAAGGCGGTGCTGTCGTCCTCGACCAGCAGCTCCTCCATCAGGTCGGGGAAGAAGCCGATGGCCACGTCGGCCCGGCCCTGCTCCAGCAGCTCGCGCGGGTCGCGGGTCGTCAGCGGCACGACGCGCAGACCGACATGCACCCCCTCCTCCAGGAAACGACGCGCCAGCTGCGGCACGATCAATGCAGCGGTCGCGTCCGCCATCGCCAGCGTGAAGCTGACCGTGTTGCCGACCGCGCGCGGATCGAAGACCTGCGGCTCCAGCACCTGCTGCAGGCTGGACAGCGCGTTCCGCACGACCGGCCACAGCGCCTGCGCGTGCGGGGTGGGCTCGACGCCGGTCGGCGTGGGGATGAACAGCTCCTCGTGCGTTGCCTCGCGCAGGCGCCGCAGCGCGTTGCTGACCGCCGGCTGGGTGATGGCCAGCCGATGCGCGGCGCGGGTGACGTGGCGCTCCTCCATCACCACGTCGAAGACGCGGAGCAGATTCAGGTCCAGCGTCCGGAAGTTGACGGGGCGGGGAGTGCTCATGCGCCGCATGCTAATGGCTCCCGCCAGGGCAACGAGGGTCGGCGCCGGGGCCCGTTCGGGCAATCGGTCACGGGGCATTCGCGGCGGTGATGGCCCGATTCGGAGTCGCAATTGGCGTGCCGTACGTGAAAACCGCAATATCACGGCCATGGAACGCGGCCACCCCGCGCTCCACCAGACACCCAGACCGACACCGAAGGAACCACCATGACCACCGCAACGCTGAATGTCTCGCCCCAAGTGATGGCCGCCGACGCCGCGCGCGTCCGCACCGCGAATGCCGCGGGTGAACGCCTGGTGGTCGCCGCGCTGCACGCCGGCCGCTCCATCGTCGAGTTCGTCCACGCCGCCGCCGAAGTCCGTCCCCGCGACGGCCTGCGTCAGACCGCCGCCGACATCTCGGCCGAACGTCCCGACCTGGCCTTCTCGCTGCGTCGTGCCGCGCGCAACGGCTGGATGTACTGAGCCGAGTTCTTCGGGACGTCACCAGACGTCCGCTCCTGCAGGGAAAGCCGGGCCGCGAGGTCCGGCTTTTTCCTTTTCTGGCTCCCGAACCCGCCGGCGCTCCCATGCGCCGGCACACGCCGAGCCGGGGCGCGTCAGTCCGCCGCAAAATGCGCCCCATGACCGATCCTTCCTGGCTCCTGGACGCCGCCACCTTCACCGGCCGGCACGCCGTTCCGCTGTATTTCGCGCTGCTGGCGCTGGTGCTGGGCACCGCCTGGCTGGGCAGCCGCTGGCTGCTCCCGGACCGCGGCGGTCCGGCGGCGGCGCCGGAGCCGCTCGCGCCCGCGGCATTGCTGATCCGTCTCGCGGCGGGTTTCCTGTTCATCGTCGGCGGCGCGATGCTGTTCGCGGAGATCGCCGAGGAACTCCACACCGAGCGCACCCTCGGCCTGATGGACGAAGCCTTCATCACCGCCATGATCGATCACGTGCCTGACGTGGTGGTGCACGCGTTCTACCTGCTGACCTTCCTGGGCAATCGCGACACGCTGATCGCCATCGCGATCGTGGTGACGCTGGGCCTGCTGTGGCGCAAGCGGCGCGGGCTCGCGCTGGGCTGGCTGCTGGCGATGATCGGCAACGCGCTGCTGAACCCGACGCTGAAGCAGGTCTTCGAGCGCGCCCGCCCGGTCCATCCGACCCATTGGCTGACCGAGGAAGGCTTCAGCTTCCCCAGCGGTCACAGCTCCGGCACCGTCGTCGTGCTGGGCATGCTGGCCTATCTGGCGGTGCGGCTGCTGCCGCGGCGCTGGCACGTGCCGGCCTGGGTCGCGGCGGCGGGGCTGGCGTTCTCGGTCGGCGCGAGCCGCGTGTTCCTGCGCGTGCATTTCCCCAGCGACGTGCTGGCGGGTTTCGCGTCCGGCGCCGCATGGCTCGCCGTCGCCATCGCGAGCGTCGAGCTCGCGCGTTGGAGCCACCGGCGCCGGCGCGCGGCGCGATCGGGCTGATCGCCCGCTCAGCCCAGCGTCGTCGCCGTGATCTGCTGAAACGTGCCGACCGTCTCGTCCACGTCCCAGCGCTCGACCACCGCGCCGCGGCCCGGCCCGGTGCGGATCACGTTGACCGAGTTGGGGATGCCGCCCCGCACCCGCGTGCTCAGCGCGGTCCCGGCCTGCACGGCCCAGACCGGGTGTGCCAGCGTCGGCCAGCGCGCCCGCAGCGGCAGCACATACGGCAAATGGATGTGGCCGCCGATGACGGCATCCACCCCCGCATCGGCCCAACGCCGCACGGCGGCTTCGTGGCCGCGCAGCAGGTTCTCGAGGTCGGACGCCTTCGTCACGGCCACCGGTTGATGCACCGCGACCATGCGCCACTGTCCCGGCCGCGCCGCCTCCAGCCGCCGCGCGACCCGGTCGATCTGCGCCGCCGACACCTCGCCATGCGTGTGCCGATACCAGCGTGTCGTGTTGATCGCCATCAGCAGCAGATCGTCGCGCTCGAACTCGCCTTCCAGCGCCTCGCCGAACGCTCGGACATAGCGACCGTAGGGATTCAGCAGACGATTGAACACCGCGAACAACGGGATGTCGTGATTGCCCGGAATCACCAGTCGCGCCGGCACGCCGAGCTTGTCGACGAAGGCCCTCGCCCGCGCGAACTCGGCCGGCCGTGCCCGCTGCGTGATGTCGCCGGTGACCAACAGCAGATCGGGCGTCAACGCGGCGACCAGCCGCTCCAGCGCCGCCATCGCCATCGGTCGTTCGGTGCCGAAGTGCGTGTCGGAGACCTGCAGCACCACCGTCACGAGCCGGACTCCGTCGTCGAAGGCGCGCCGGCCGGGGCCGCCGACGCCATCGCTGCCTGAGCCTCGCGTCGCTCCTGGGCCAGGCCGTCCGGCCGTATCAGCATCAGCGCATGCGGTGACACCGCGAAGCGCAGCGGCAACGGCATCCACAGCACCTCGCCGTCGGTGGCGACCTTGATGCGGCGGGCGCCGAAGAAGCGAGCCTTGACGGTCAGGCGGCGGAAAGAGAAGTTCTCGACCTGGTCCGCCTCGCCCAGTTGACCGAGCGCGCCGCGCGCCAGCAGCACCAGCAAGGCCCACCGGCCGACCCGCTTCAGCATCACGCCCGCGAGCGCGCCGCCGTCGATCGCGCGGGCCTCCGGCAGGCCGACCTGCTCCAGCTGCAGCGCGTTGTTGCCGACGAAGAGCGTCGGCGTCCGCACCCGCCGGGGCTGGCCCTGCAGCTCGATGGTCAGGCGCAGGCTGCGATGGCCGCGCAGGATGGTCGCCACGCCCGCGCCCAGCGCCACCAGCCGGCTGCGGCCGAACTGCTGCTTCCAGGCCTCGCGGTCCTCCAGCAGTTGCGGATAGAGCCCCAGGCTCGCATTGACGATGAAGACGCGCTCGTTGAGCAGGCCCACCTGCACCGGCGCCGCCGATTCGTGCAGCAGCACGCGCAACGCGCCGTCCAGGTCGGACGGGATGCCGTGCGTGCGCGCGAAGTAGTTGAAGGTGCCGCGCGGCAGCACGCCGAAACGGCATCCGCTGCCCAGCACCGCCTGCACGACGCCGTTGATCGTGCCGTCGCCGCCGGCCGCGACCACCACGCCGTCGACCTCGCGGGCGCGGCGGACCGCCTCGCGCGCGACCTCGCCCAGGCGCTCCGGTTCCTCGACGGGCAGCAGCTCGCAGCCACGCCCGGCGGCCGCGCAGGCCGCCTCGACGGCGGGGCCGACCTCGTCCCGATCGCCCCGTCCGGAGGCTCGGTTGAACACGACGAACAACGGCGGGGCACGAGTCTCGGAGGAAGGCGGCATGCGGATCGGCGGGCGCGATGAAAAAAGGACGATACCGCGTCGGCAATCCGGGCGCCTGCCTGCGCGCCCCGGCCGTCAGGCCGTCACGTCATTCGACGAAGTACGTCCGGCCCGTCTGGCCGCCCTCGACGCTGCGCTGATAGGCCAACGCGACGCGCGCGGCCGGCACGCCTTCCATGCCGGGCATGAAGTCGCCGTAGCTGGGCAGCGATTCCGTCAGCACGGTCGGGCTCACCACATTGATGCGCAGGCCGCGTTGCAGATCGATCGCCGCGCCGCGCGCGAAGCCCTCCAGCGCCGCGTTCACCGCCGACGCGTTCGCGCCCTGGCGGATGGGCTCGCGCGACAGGATGCCGGCGGTGAGCGTGATGGAGCCGCCGTCGCTCAGCGCCCGCTGCCCCAGCAGCGCCAGGCGCACCTGGCCGAGCAGCTTGTTCTGCAAGCCGATGTTGAACTGCGCGGCCGTCATCTCGGTGATCGGACCGAAGTGCAACTCGCCGGCCGCGCTCACGATCGCATCGAGCGGACCGTTGGCGGACGCTTCCTCGAAGAGGCGGCGCACGCTGTCGTCATCGGTGATGTCGACGCGGAACTGGCCGCTGTTGCGGCCGGCGGTGAGCACCTCGTGGCGCGCGGACAGGTGTGCGTGCACCGCTTGGCCGATGACGCCGCTGGCGCCGATGAGCAGGACTTTCATGGGGATTCCTCGAAGTCAGGATGGGTTCGACAGGCTTGAATTCTTTCCATCACCATTGATTCGATAAAGTCCCGCATCGTTTCTACATTCCATATCCTGGATATCGAATCATGTTCGACAAGCTGCGCAGCATGGAAGTCCTGGTGGCCGTGGCGGACGCGGGCAGCTTCGCCGCGGCGGCGCGGGCGCTCGACCTGACCCCGGCGATGGTGGGCCGGCATGTGCAGGCGTTGGAGACCCACCTCGGCGCCCGGCTGATCCAGCGCACGACGCGGCAACACCGCATCACCGAGGTCGGCCTGGCCTTCACGCAGGACTGCCGACGCGTGCTGGAGCAGGTCCGCTGGGCCGAGACGGCCGTCGAGCGCAGCCGCAGCGAGCCGCAAGGGCAGTTGCGCGTCTCGGTGGCGGTGGCGCTGGGGCAGGTCGTGATCGGGCCGCTGGTGGCGGACTTCCTGATGCGGCATCCGCAAGTGAGCGTGGAGCTGCACCTCAGCGACGGCGTGTCGGACCTGCTCGGCGAAGGTTTCGACGCGGCGATCCGCATCGGGCCGCTGCATGCGGACGGCATGGTGGCGCGGCCGATGCGCCCCTATCGGATGGTCATCGCGGGCGCGCCGGCCTACTTCGAGCGGCATGGCGAGCCGCGCACCGCCGCCGATCTGGCCCGGCATGCGTGCCTGAGCCATTCGGTCTGGCAGCGGCGCAGCGAATGGGCACTGTCCGGCGGCCGCCAGACCTTGCAATGGCCGCAGACGGCGCGCTTCACCGCCAACCAGGGCGATGCGCTGCGGCGCGCCGCCCTGCGCGGCCTGGGCCTGGTGCTGCAGCCGGAAGTGCTGCTGGCCGACGACCTCGCCGCCGGCCGGCTGCGCGCGGTGCTGCCGGACTGCGTGCCGCCGGAGCGGCCGGTGCACCTGATCTATCCGCCGGACCGCCAGCGGCTGCCCAAGCTCGGCGCCTTCATCGACGCGATGCTCGCCGGCTGGGGCCCGCAGACGTCGACGCCGGGCCAGACGAAGTCGACGCCGACGAGGACACCGCCGACGACAACGTCGACGGCATCGACGGCGCCATCGGCTCGACCAGCGCCTCGATCAACGCCCGCACGCCGGGCAACGAAGGCGCCTGCGCGGAGTGGCAGATGAGCAGCGTGCGCCGGGCCCACGGCTCCTGCAACCGCGCGATGCGCAAGCCCGGCGTGAGCCATCGCGACGCCGCGCCGCGCGGCATCACCGCGACACCGGCGCCGGCCTCGACCAGACGCGCGACCGCCTCGAACCCCGACACCCGCACGCGGTGATGCGGCACGCGGCCGCTGCGCGCGGCCTGCATCTGGATGAAGCGCCCCAGCCCGCTTTCCGCGCCGAGGCCGACGAAGGGCTGATCGAGCAGCTCGACCAGCCGAACCGATGCACGCGGCCGACCGCCCGCCGGCAGCAGCGCGACGAGCTCGTCCTCCAGCCAGGGCCGCGCCGTGAGTCCGCCGGTGTCGACGTGATCCGCGACGATGGCCACGTCGGCGACGCCGCCGCGCAGCGCCTGCAGCGAGGCATCGCTGGACATTTCCTGGAGCTCGACGTCGATGTCCGGGTGCGTGGCGAGAAAACGCCCGAGCCGCGGCGGCAAGGCCTCGACCATCGCGACGGTGTTGCACAGCAGCCGGACCGTGCCGCGCAGACCGTGCCCGAACGCCGACATCGCGACATGCAGCGAGTCCAGCTCCGCCAGCACGCGATGCGCCTGCCGCGACAGCGCGCGGCCCGCGTCGGTCGCGACGGCGCCGGACTTCGACCGCTCCAGCAAGCGCACGCCGACGCGATGCTCCAGCGCCTTCATGCGCGCGCTCGCGGCGGCCAGGGACAGGCTCATCGCCTCCGCGCCCGCCGTGATGGAGCCGGACGCCACGACCGCCTCGAACAGCTGGAGATCGAAGGGATCGACGCGATAGTCGATGGAACGCGCGGTGGAACGGGCCGAGGCCCGCGCCGCCGGGCTGGCGGCCGGGCGAGCGGTCGAACGGGCCTCCCGGCCGGCGGCGGGGTTGGAGGTCGGGCCGGTGGTCCGGTGGCTGGTCGAGCGGGCAGGCGAGCGGGCAGGCGAGCGGGTGGCGGTCATCGGGAACTCCGGTCCATGAGGCGATGCCGACGCGACCGACGGCGGGCCCGACGATCACCATCCTTCGGCGATGCTGAAGGATATCCGCCGCACTTCGAGATCGACAGCGCCGCCCTGCCGCCGCGAAGATGCGCCGCATGGACATGACCTCATTCGCGGCGCTCGCGCCCTGGCTCGGCATCGGCGCCGTCTTCGTGCTGGCGGGTGGCGTGAAGGGCGTCACCGGGATGGGCCTGCCCACGGTGGCGATGAGCCTGCTGGGCCTCTGGATGGCGCCGGCCCAGGCCGCGGCGCTGCTGGTGATGCCGTCGCTGGTGACCAACGTCGCGCAGTGCCAGGGGCCGGCCTGGCGCCGCCTGGTGACGATGCTCTGGCCGGTGTGGCTGGGCATGGTCGTCATGACGGTCTGGTCCCCGGACCTGGCCTCGCTGGCGCCGATCGATGCGCGGCTGGCGCTCGGCATCATCCTCGTCGTCTACGGCCTGTGGGGCCTGTGGAAGCCGGTGGTGCCGCAGGTCTCGCCCAGGGCCTGGTGGATCGGGTTGCTGGCCGGCCTGGCGACCGGCTTCGTGACCGCGTCGACGGCGGTCTTCGTGCTGCCGCTGGTGCCCTACCTGCAGGCGCTGAAACTGGACAAGGACACGATGATCCAGGCGCTGGGCCTGTCCTTCACCGTCGCGACGCTGTCGCTGGCGGCGCGCCTGCACGCCTTCGACGGCGGCGGGCTGCTGTCGATGCCGTCGTTCGTGGCGCTGGTCGCCGCGGTGGCCGGGCTGGGTGTCGGCGCCGCGGTGCGGGCGAGGATCAGCGCGGTGGCTTTCCAGCGCGCGCTGTTCCTCGTGTTCATCGCGCTGGGCATCGCCAACCTGTGGCGGGCGCTGTGATCGGCGTCGCCGCCCGCGACGAACCGCCGCGGCCTCCGGCGCGACCGGACCTGGACGAGCTGGCCGCGCTGCTGGAGCGCTCCTATCGCCTCGCGTTGTGGCTGCAGGACACCTCGCCGCCCACGGACGACCCGGCGTCGCCGGCCGCCTTCGCGGCCTTCGTCGCCTCGTCCGAACTGGTCGCGGTGCTGGACGAGGCGCGAGCCCTGCTGGTCGCGCGGCGCGCCGGCCCCGCCCGCGATAACGGCGCCGCGAGCGATGCCAGTGATGGCGGCAACGGCGACGCTGGGGATCACGTCAGCCGGAACGTCGCCGCCAGCGCATTCATCCGCTCGGCCTGATCGTTGAGCGACGCGGCGGACGCCGCGGCCTCCTCGACGAGCGCGGCGTTCTGCTGCACCACGCGTTCGACGTCGGTGAAGTTGCCTCGCAGCTGCTGCAGGCTGGCGGCTTCCTCCGTCACCTCGTGGGCGATGCGTTCGATCTCGGCGCTGACGGCGCCGATGCCGCGCTCGATGCCGGCGATGGCGTCGCCGGCGGTGCGTACTTCCGACTGGCCGCGCTCGACGCGCGTCACCGATTCGCCGATCAGCACCTTGACCTCGCCGGCCGCCTCGGCGCTGCGCTTGGCGAGGTTGCGCACCTCGGCGGCGACGACGGCGAAGCCGCGTCCCTGCTCGCCCGCGCGGGCCGCCTCGACGGCCGCGTTGAGCGCCAGGATGTTGGTCTGGAACGCGATCGCATCGATCACAGCGACGATCTCCGACATGCGCTGCGAGCTCGCGCCGATCGACGTCATCGTCTCGACGAAGCCCTTCACCAGCCGGCCGCCGTCGGCGGCGCTGGCGCTGGCCTCGTCGGCCAGGCGGCGCGCGCGGGCCGAGGCCTGGGCGGTGCCGTCGAGCGTCTCGGACAGGCGCTGCACGTTGCTGGAGGCCTCCTGGACACGTGCGGCGGCGGTCTCGCTGCGGACGCTGAGGTCCTGATTGCCGGCGGCGATCTCGTCGGCGGCGCCGTGGATCTCGCCGGACGCGACCTGCATCTGCGTGACCAGGGCGCGCAATCGATCCCGCATCGAGCGGATCGCGTCGAGCATGCGGCCGAGCTCGTCGTTCGAGCGCAACGGCGTGTCGGCGGTCAGGTCGCCATGGGCGATGCGATCGGTCAGCAGTTCAGCCTCATGGATCGGACGCCAGACGCCGAGCAGCGTGCGCCACAACATCAGCCCGAGCGCGATCAAGCCACCGATCACCACGATGGAGGTCAGCATCAGCCGGCGCTTCATCGTGGCCTCGCGCTCGTCCAGGCGCCGGTCCAGGGTATCCATGACGCGAGCCGACAGCTCGGACTGCAGCACCGCGCCCTTCTTCAGCGTCGCGACGAGCTGGTCGAGCGGGTAGTTCACGTCCTTGGCCGACGCATCGAGCGCCTCCAGCACGACTTGTCGCTGCTGCTCGACGCGTTGGAGCGTCTCGGCGTATTCCGCGGCGCGGTCCGCGTCGGCGGTGGCGGCCTGACGCAGCGCGCCGTTGAGCTGTCGCAGATCCGCGCGATACCGGCCCGCCGCATTGGCCACGGCGCCGACGTCGTCGACCGCGGCCGCCGACGCGATCGCGCCCAGCTCCGCCAGCGTGTCCGTCATCTGCGGCGCAACCTGCAGGCCGGCCACGATGTTGAAGTAGGTGGCGCCGTCCGGCTGTGACAGCAAACCGGCGTGACCATTCAGATGCGCGATCGCGTCGAAGATCCCGTCAAGCAGTTGTCGATACTGCGGTGCCTGGGTTTGAATCATTTGATTCACGCCCTTGCCGTGCAGCGTGTTGAACTGATCGCGGATTTTCCCGGCTTCGTCGATTAATACCTGGTTGTCGTGAACGGCGGTCAATTCCGTCATCAACGATTCAAAGTCCTTCAACAGCTTCACCGCGTGCTTGTCGCGCGCTGCCGCCTGCTCCGGCCGGCTGGCGGCCGTGGCGGAGGCGACGCGGTGTTCGGCCAGTCCAGCGATGACGCGCTGCCACGCCTGGTTCGCGGGGAGAGCTGCGCGTTCCAGCTTGACGGTGCGGAGTTCGCTCAGAAGGTTGAGGCCGAGCTGCCCGGACGGCAGCAGGCAGATCACGCCGCATAACAACGCGACGAGGGCAAGACGGTGTTTGAGAGGCATCGGGCAAACCTTGGGGAGGTCGGAGGAACAAGGGAAAGCCCGAGAATTCTTGCAATCAAACGTTACAGCTTGAGCGCGTCGGATAACGTCCGTTTGGGTCGACGTTATTCATGCGAAATTAATGCGGGTGAGTTAGGTTTGCGGCGAGGCGTGAATATTGCACGCGGGAGGTGAATCAATGTTTCCTGCCGGTGGAATAGACATGTTGGAGCGCGCAGGACAGCGCAACGGCCGGGAGGATCAGGAGCAACCATGGCGTTGGCGACGTCAGGTCGATGCCGCGGTGGCCCAGCAGGCGACCGGTCAGCCACAAGGCGCAGGCGACGGGAAGGCCGATCGCCGCGGAGGCGATGGCCATGCGGTGGATCGGGCCCGATGGACCTGTCCTGAATTTTGTGTGCGAGGCATAACATGACCCGACCCCGGAGCATTTATGCCAATCGACAAACCGCTGAGCAAGACCAAGCTGAGGAACGCCGCGATA
>NZ_NIOF01000027.1 GCF_002205645.1 Roseateles aquatilis
ATCGCGGCGTTCCTCAGCTTGGTCTTGCTCAGCGGTTTGTCGATTGGCATAAATGCTCCGGGGTCGGGTCATGTTATGCCTCGCACACAAAATTCAGGACAGGTCCGAGGCGCTCAGCAGGCTGCCGCCGCGCGAGTAAACCTCGGTGCTGCCGTCGGCGCTGCGGTAGACCCATCGGCCACCGATCGATTCGATCCAGGTCGAGTTGCTGAAGGTCCCGCCGATCAGGCGTGTCCTCCAGCGCGCGCCATCCAGCTCGAAAACGAGTGCGTCGCCACTGGGACGATGCAGCCTGATCGTCTGAGGCCAGTCGCCCGCCGCGGAGGCCTCGGCCTTCATGTCGAGGATCGAATGCCATTTCGGACCGAAGACGCCTGACTTCGTGGACAGTCCGACGAACGTGCGCTCCATCATCAAGCCGTAGGGCGTGGCCGCGGCGAAGTCGAGCTCCGTCTCGATCTTGTTGCCATTGGAGAGCCGCACAGGATTTCCCGCGCAGGCATCCTTGGCACGATCAGGCTTGTTCTCGGCCTTGGCATTGCCCCCGCCCCCACCGACGCCAGGCGCCGGCGCCTGGCCGACACTCGCCGGGCTCCAGTAGACGACGAGCCCCCCGCCGGCTCGCACGCGGTTCCCGCTCACGCGGACCGTCTCCAGCGTCAGATCCGCCTTGGGCGCGGCCTCCCCGTCCGCCAGGTCAGTCACGATCTGCGCTTGCGATTCGCTCCAAACCATCGTGGCGATGGCGGCGCAAATGATGGAACGCGCATAGCCGCGCGTCATCTTCCGATGCTTCTTCATTCCTCTCCCTCAGCGGTGACCGCTTCTTCTATGGAGACGGAATGTCCCTTCAGCTTCACAAGAATGAAATGAGGAAAACACCCGGGTGCCCACGCCCGAGGGTCACATCGCACCAGACGCTGCCAAGACAAGCGCCCCAGCACCGCGCAGAGCCCGCTCAGGTCAGTCCAGCGCCCACGCCATCTCGACGCCCTTGCCCTTGAGCCACGCCCTCGCCGCCGAGAAATGCCCGCACCCGATGAACGGCACCGGCCCGCGCGTGGCCGACAACGGCGACGGGTGATTGGCCTGCAGCACCAGGTGCCCCTGCCCCGCCGCTTCGACCAGCGGCGCCTTGGCCTGCGCATGCGCGCCCCACAGCAGGTAGACCTTGGGGGCCGGGTCTCTCGCGGTAGCCGCGATGAGCGAGTCGGTCAGCGACTCCCAGCCCTTCTTCGCATGGCTGGCGGCGGCGCCGTCCTCGACGGTGAGGCTGGTGTTGAGCAGCAGCACGCCGCGCCGGGCCCAGTCGACGAGGTGGCCGGACATCGCCGGCTGCTGACCCAGGTCGCGCTGCAGCTCCTTGAAGATGTTGCGCAGCGACGGAGGGAGCTTCACGCCCACCGGCACGGAGAACGCCAAACCCTCCGCCTGGCCCGGCCCGTGATACGGGTCCTGGCCGACGATCACGACCTTGACGCTCGCGAGCGGCGTCAGGCGCAACGCGCGCAGCGGGTCGGGCGGATAGATCACGGCGTCATCGGCCAGGCGTGCCTTCAGCAGCGCCTCGACGCGCCGGCCGTCGGCCGCGGCGCGCCAGGCATCGACCAGCGGCTGCCAGCCGTCACCAACCTGCCAGTCGACGCCGGTGAAGCTCGCTGCATCCGTCATGGCCGGGCCCATCAGCGAAACAGCTCGGCCAGCGCCGCGCCCGGATCGGGCGCGCGCATGAAGGCCTCTCCGACGAGGAAGGCGTTGACGCGGGCGTCGCGCATCGTGGCGACATCGTCGGGGCCGAGGATGCCGGACTCCGTCACCAGCAGGCGATCGGGCGGCACGTGCTTCAGCAGGCCCAGCGTCGTGTCCAGCGTCACCTCGAAGGTCTTCAGGTTGCGGTTGTTGATGCCCACCATCGGCGTCTTCAAGCGCAGCGCGCGGTCGAGCTCCTGCCCGTCGTGCACCTCCACCAGCACGTCCAGGCCCAGCCCCTGCGCGCAATCCTCCAGCTCCGTCATCAGCCCGTCGTCCAGGCTCGCGGCGATCAGCAGGATGCAGTCCGCGCCCATCGCGCGGGCTTCGTAGACCTGGTAGGCATCGACCATGAAGTCCTTGCGCAACACCGGCAACGCGCACGCCGCGCGGGCTTGCCGCAGGTACTCCGTCGCGCCCTGGAAGAACGGCGCGTCGGTCAGCACGCTCAGGCAAGCGGCACCGTGGCGCTCGTAGCTGGCGGCGATGTCGGCGGGCCGGAAGTCCTCGCGTAGCACGCCCTTGCTCGGGCTGGCCTTCTTCACCTCGGCGATGACGCCGCTGCGCCCCGCGGCGATCTTGGCGCGCAGCGCCGTCTCGAAGCCGCGTGTCGGCTCCGTGCGGGACTCGGCCTCGGCGCGCAGGGCGGCCAGCGGCAGGCGAGCCTTGGCCGCGGCGACTTCATCGCGCTTGACGGCGTTGATGCGATCCAGGATGTCAGACATACGATTCCTTCTTTCTCAACGGACTCGAATCCCGGTCAGAGACTGAGCCCTTCGCGCGACATCGACAGCCGGCGCGCGATCACATCGGCGAGCCGGCTGACCAGCTCATGCTCGCGGCGATCCGCGCCCGCGCGGGTCTGCAGCACGCGCAGCGGTCGGCCCCCATCCTCGTGCCGGAACTCCAGCGCCAGCGAGCGCCGCTTGTTGCCCGCCACGCAGCACACGCGCCAGCCCGGCGCATCCAGCGAGGCCGGCACGCCCGGCTCGCCTTCCGGCGCGATGCGGCGCGACGCGAAGTCCAGCCGCCAGCCGATGCCGCGGCGCTTCATCAGCGTCCACATCAGCATGCCGGCCACCACCATCGCCAGCGCGAGCCAGCCCAGTTCCTCACGCCACGGCAGCGAGGCCTGGCGCGTCGCCCACAGGCCCAGCGCGGTACCGCCCAGGCCGACGACGAGCGCGGCCGGATGGGGCTCGATCTTCGGCAGCAGCACGCTGGGCTCGCCCTCGCTCTGCGCGATCAGCGTCTGCCACAGCGCGCGGTCGGAGCGCATCAGCCCTGGGCCCTCGCGTGCGCCTGCGTGGCGGCGACGAATTGATCCAGCCTGGCGCGCGCCGCGCCGGAGCCGATCGCCGCGCGCGCCAGCTCGATGCCGCCCGCGATGCTCTCGGCGAGGTTGGCCGCGTACAGCGTCGCACCCGCGTTCAGCAGCACGATGTCGCGCGCCGGACCCGGCTCGTTGGCGAGCACGCCCAGCAGGATCTGGCGGCTCTCCTCCGGGCCGCTGACGCGCAGGTTGCGGCTCGCGACCATCGCCATGCCGAAGTCCTCCGGATGGACCTCGTACTCGCGGATCTCGCCGTTGCGCAGTTCACCGACCATCGTCGCGGCGCCGAGCGAGATCTCGTCCATGCCGTCCTTGCCGTAGACCACGACGGCGTGCTCCGCGCCCAGGCGCTGCATCACGCGCACCTGGATGCCGACCAGGTCCGGATGGAACACGCCCATCAGGATGTTGGGCGCGCCAGCCGGGTTGGTCAGCGGGCCCAGGATGTTGAAGATCGTGCGGACGCCCAGCTCCTTGCGCACCGGCGCGATGTTCTTCATCGCCGGGTGGTGGTTGGGCGCGAACATGAAGCCGATGCCGGTCTCCCGCACACAGTCCGCCACCGCCTGCGGCGGCAGCGACAGCGAGACGCCCAGCGCCTCCAGCACGTCGGCGCTGCCGGTCTTGGAGGACACGCTGCGGTTGCCGTGCTTGGCCACCTGCGCGCCCGCCGCGGCGGCCACGAACATCGAGCAGGTCGAGATGTTGAAGGTGTGCGCGCCGTCGCCGCCCGTGCCGACGACGTCGACCAGGTGCGGCCCCGGCTCGATCGGCACCTTGACCGAGAACTCGCGCATCACCTGCGCGGCGGCGGTGATCTCGCCGATGGTTTCCTTCTTCACGCGCAGACCGATCAGGATCGCGGCGGCGGTCACCGGCGAGATGTCGCCGCTCATGATGCGGCGCATCAGCGACAGCATCTCGTCGTGGAAGATCTCGCGGTGGTCGATGACGCGGGTCAGCGCCTCGTTGTCGGTGATGGGCATGGCGGGTCCCCTGTTCCGTTGTTCAGCGTGATTCGGCTTGGTTCAACCGGCTTCAGCGTTGCGCGGCGCTTCTCGGTGTCATGCGCGTCGCGAGGCGCCGTGCCGCGTCGTGTCTGGTCGTGTGGCGTCGTGTCGTGCGTGCCCCGGGTCGACGTGCGTCAGCCAGCGTCGGCGCCGCGCGGCTCAGCCCTGGCGGGTCGAGAAGAACTCGCGCGTCGCGGCGATCGTTCGGTCGATGCCGTCGGCGTCCACGTCGAGGTGGGCGACGAAACGCAGCTTGTACAGCCCCGTCGTCAGCACGCCGCGAGACTTCAGATGCGCCACCAGGTCGGCGGCGATGTCCGTCGCCACGTCGCAGAAGACGATGTTGGTCTGCGGCGCCTCGACAGTCAGGCCGGACAGGCCTTGCAGGCCCTCGGCCAGCCGCTTGGCGAGCGCGTGATCGTCGGCCAGGCGGCGCACCTGATGCTCCAGCGCGTGATGCGCCGCCGAGGCCAGCACGCCCGCCTGGCGCATGCCGCCGCCGAGCATCTTGCGCCAGCGATGCGCGCGGCCGATCAGCTCGCGCGAGCCGCACAGCACCGATCCCACCGGCGCGCCCAGCCCCTTCGAGAAACACACCGAGACGCTGTCGAAATGCGCGCAGATGCGCCCGGCCGCCGCGTAGGGATCGGCGGGGTCGAGCGCCACCGCGGCGTTGAACAGCCGCGCGCCATCCAGGTGCCGCGCCAGGCCGTGACGCCGTGCCAGCGCCGACGCCGCGGCCAGGTAGTCCATGGGCAGCACCTTGCCGCCGATCGTGTTCTCCAGCGCCAGCAGCCGCGTGCGCGCGAAGTGGGCATCGTCGGGCTTGATGTTGGCCTCGATGTCGGCCAGCGGCAGCGAGCCGTCGGGCGCGTGATTCAGCGGCTGCGGCTGGATCGAGCCCAGCACCGCCGCCCCGCCGCCCTCCCAGCGATAGGTGTGGGCGAACTGGCCGACGATGTACTCGTCGCCGCGCTGGCAATGCGCCATCAGCGCGCACAGGTTGCTCTGCGTGCCGCTGGGCATGAACAGCGCGGCCTCGAAGCCGAGCCGCTCCGCCAGCGCCGCCTGCAGCGCGTTGACGCTGGGATCGTCGCCGAAGACGTCGTCGCCCAGGGGCGCGGCGGCCATCGCGGCGCGCATGCCGGCGGTGGGCTGCGTGACGGTGTCGCTGCGCAGGTCGACGACCGTCGCGTTCGTGCTTGCATTCATCGCGCCAACTCCAGGAAGTTCTTGAGCATCGCGTGGCCGTGCTCGGACAGGATGGACTCGGGGTGGAACTGCACGCCCTCCAGCGGCGTGGCGGTACCGGCCAGCGCGCGGTGGCGCACGCCCATGATCTCGCCGTCGTCGGTGCGGGCGCTGATCTCCAGCTCGGCCGGGATCGTCGCCTCCTCGATCGCCAGCGAGTGGTACCGGATCACGTCGAAGCGCGCGGGCAGTCCGGAGAACACGCCCCGCGTGTCGGTCGCGATCGTGCTGGCCTTGCCGTGCATCTGCACCTTGGCCCGCACGATGTTGCCGCCCAGCGCGGCGCCGATGCTCTGGTGCCCCAGGCACACGCCCAGGATCGGCAACCGGCCGATGAAGCGCTGGATCGCCGGCACGCAGACGCCTGCTTCCTTCGGCGTGCACGGCCCGGGCGAGAGCACCAGGTGGGTGGGGTTGAGCGCCGCGATCTCGTCGAGCGTGATCTGGTCGTTGCGGACCGTCTTCACGTCGGCGCCGAGCTCGGCGAAGTACTGCACCAGGTTGAAGGTGAAGCTGTCGTAGTTGTCGATCATCAGCAGCATGTCGTCGCTCCTTGCTCTTTCACTTCGCTTCAGCTTCAGAAGCCTTCTTCGACCAGCTCGGCCGCGCGCAGCAGCGCGCGAGCCTTCGCTTCGGTCTCCTTCCATTCGAGCTCGGGCACCGAGTCCGCCACGATGCCGGCCGCGGCCTGCACGTACAGCACCTGGTCCATGACCACGCCGGTGCGGATCGCGATGGCCAGGTCCATGTCGCCCCCGAAGCTCAGGTAGCCGCAGGCGCCGCCGTAGATGCCGCGCTTGACGGGTTCGAGCGCGTCGATGATCTCCATCGCGCGGATCTTGGGCGCGCCGGACAGCGTGCCGGCCGGGAAGCTGGCGCGGAACACGTCCATGTTGCCGACGCCAGGCTTGAGCAGGCCCTCGACGTTGCTGACGATGTGCATCACATGCGAGTAGCGCTCGACCGCGAACGCGTCGGTGACCTGCACGCTGCCGGTCCGCGCGATGCGGCCGATGTCGTTGCGGGCCAGGTCGATCAGCATCAGATGCTCGGCGCGCTCCTTGGGGTCGGCCTTGAGCTCGACCTCCAGCGCCTGGTCCTGCTCCGGCGTGCCGCCGCGCGGACGGGTGCCGGCCAGCGGACGGATCGTGACCTTGCGGCCGTCGGGCGTCGACTCCTGGCGCACCAGGATCTCCGGCGACGCGCCGACGATCTGGAAGTCCCCCATGTCGTAGAAGTACATGTAGGGGCTGGGGTTGAGCGAGCGCAGCGCGCGGTACAGGCTCAGCGGGGACTCGGTGTAGCGCTTCTTGAGCCGCTGGCCGAAGACGATCTGCATGCAGTCGCCCGCCGCGATGAAGGCCTTGGCGCGGTCCACCGAGGCCAGGAAGTCGGCCTTCGCGAACTCGCGCTCCACCGGATGCGCCTGGCCTCGCGCGACGCGCGGCGCGGCGACCGAGTAGCTCAGCTTGTCCTTGAGCTCCGTCAGCCGCTTCTTGGCGCGGAAGTAGGCCTCGGACTGGCCCGGGTCGGCGTAGACGATCAGGTAGAGCTTGCCGGACAGGTTGTCGATGACGGCGAGTTCCTCGCACTGCAGCAGCATCACGTCCGGCGTGGGCAGGCCGCCTTCAGGGGTGGACGCGGCCAGGCGGGGCTCGATGTAGCGGACCGCGTCGTAGCCGAAGTAGCCGGCCAGGCCGCCGCAGAAGCGCGGCATGCCGGGCCGCAGCGCGACTTTGAAGCGCTGCTGGTAGGCCTCGATGAAGGCGAGCGGGTCGCCGTCATGGGTCTCGATGACCTCGCCGTCGCGGATCACGCGGGTGACGGGGCCTTCGCTCTTGAGCACGGTGCGGGCGGGCAGGCCGATGAAGGAGTAGCGCCCGAAGCGCTCCCCGCCGACCACCGATTCCAGCAGGAAGCTGTGGCGGCCTGGGCCGTTGCCGGCGCACAGCTTCAGGTAGAGCGAGAGCGGTGTCTCCAGATCCGCGAAGGCCTCGCTGATGAGCGGGATGCGGTTGTAGCCGTCGGCGGCCAGGCTTTGGAATTCCAGTTCGGTGATCACGTCGTCATGCCTCATGTCGGTCGCGGCGTGCCGGCGGCGACACGAGGGTCGGCGGCGCGCGCGAGCGGAATCTCAGGTCGCCTGTTGGACCCGCCCCATACGGTAAGGGTGCAGAGGATTCGTGACGGTGGCCCACGTCCGGTGGATCGCAAGGACGATGGGCGGGCAAGCAGCAGGCGGCTTCAGGTGAAGTCGTGCGGGCGTCGCCAGGGCCAGGCTCCCCGGTCGTTCGACCCCTTGATGTGCTTGCGCGTGATAAACATGGTGCGGGGCAGTGTAGCAGCACGATTCCCGATGGTCGCCCCTCGGGCGGTTGGCGGATACTCCGTGACCAGAGCCGGACGAGGAGCCGGCCGATCCTCCACGAGGGAAGGAGACAACATGCACAAGCGCAATGTCCTGATCGCCGGCGCGATGCTGGCCGCCACGATGCTGATGCCCTCGCTGGCATCGGCCCAGGGCACCAGCACGCCGGCCGCGCCCGCGGCGCCACCCGCGCCGGCCGCCGTGCCGGCGCCCATCGAGCTGGCCGGCGTGAAGTACGACGGCAGCGCCGAGGTGGCCGGCCAGAAGCTGCTGCTCAACGGCGCCGGCATCCGCTACAAGGCCATCTTCAAGGTCTACACGGCGGGGCTCTACCTGAACGCCAAGGCGACCACGCCCGAGGCGGTGCTGGCCAACACCGGCCCCAAGCGCATCCACATCCAGATGCTGCGGGACATCGACGGCGAGGAGCTGGGCAAGCTCTTCACCAAAGGCATGGAGCAGAACTCCACCCGCGAGGAATTCGGCCGCTCGATCAACGGCGTGCTGCGCATGGCAGACATCTTCGTGCAGAAGAAGAAGCTCAAGAGCGGTGAGAGCTTCGGCGTCGACTACATCCCGGGCACCGGTACGGTGATCTTCGTCAACAACGCCGTGGTGCCTGGCGAGCCGATCAAGGAAGCGGAGTTCTTCAACATCCTGCTGAAGATCTGGCTCGGCAAGTCGCCCGCGGACAACGGCCTCAAGACGGCGCTGCTGGGCGGCAAGGGCTGACCCTCGCCCGAGCGCGCCGCGCCCGTTCCGCCGCGCGGCACGGGCGGCCCGCGCTCAATCCAGCAGCTGGTCGAGCCGGTCGATGTAGCGCTCCGCGGGCACCTCGCGGATGGGCCGGCCGTGGTTGTAGCCGTAGGTGACCAGCGCGATCGGGCAGCCCGCCGCGTGCGCGGCGCGAGCGTCGTTGCTGGAGTCGCCCACCATCCAGGTCGTCGCGGGCGCACTGCCCAGGGCCTCGCACGTCTTGAGCAGCGGCAGCGGATCGGGCTTCTTGCGCTCGAAGTCGTCGCCGCCGAAGACGCGGTCGAAGAAGCCGTCGAGTCCCTTGCGCTTGAGCAGCTCCCGCGCGAACGCCGCCGGCTTGTTGGTCAGGCAGGCCATCGGCAGGCCGAGCGCGCGCAGCGCCTGCAGGCCCTCGATCACGCCGGGAAAGACATCGGCGTGCTCGCCGTTGAGCACCTCGTAATGGCGCTGGTAGAGCGCCCAGGCTTCGCCATAGAGCGCCTGCGGCGCGCCAGCCTCGGCGAGCACGCTGCGGATCAGGTGCTCGCTGCCCTGCCCGATCGTGTGCTCGACGAAGTCGCGCGCCACCGCGGGCAGCGACAGGTCGGCCATCACCCGGTTCAGCACGGCGACGAAGTCGCCCAGCGTGTCGACGAGCGTGCCGTCGAGGTCGAGCATGAAGGCGGTGGGGGAGGGTTGGTGCAGGCTAATAGAGTTCAGAAATAATGTTCGCATAAGCGCACCTTGCGATTAACAGAGTTCAAAAATCGCTTCGGCCGCCGTCTTCTTCACTGCAAGCGCCCGATGTTTTGCAGGCCTCAACGGACTTGGTGGTCATGGAAACGGTCTATTTCATTGTTGATGAGTCTGGCGCGAAAGGCTTCTCTAACAACGTAGAGGCAGAATTTGGAGAGTTGGGAGTGGCAGCTGGCTACTTCGTACGACACGATGTGCTGAGCCGCGTCCGGGATGACTTCGCGGCGATCCGTGACCAGCTGTCTAGTGGCCATGTGGGGAAGTCTCATGTTGTAGCCCTTACGCCAGACCAGCAAAAACAAGCTCGTCGACTGGTGTTCGACTACTTGCTAGACCGGGACATGTACTGCTGCTACGAGGCCATGTACGTCCAAGGTCTCCATGAGTCTGCAGCACGCACGAACGCAATTCCTAGACCCGACATACCGCGTCCGCCGAACGTCTACTACTCCGAGCCGCGACCTGAGAATCCGAGACTCATCTCAGAACTTTTCAACAGCCTATTCGGCAAAGCGCTGGCATACGCGGTCGACAACTTTGGTCGGGAAGTGACGCTGAAGGTGATCGTCGACAACACCGACGAAGCCGTCTTGGATGAGTACCATGCGGGGGCGCAGCGGTTTCTTGACGTCTTCAAGCCAAAAATAATCCGTCGATTCGGCTTCGACACGGCTTCGAAAAAGAAGATCGTTCATGCCGCCGAGATGAAGACAACGGTATCGGAGCCCCAGGTGGAGCAGGTGTTGAGTAGCGCGAAGTTTGACATTTCATGTGAGGACTCCGGGCTTACATTCGCTGCCGACATCTTGGTAGGCAGTCTTCGCCACCATTTGATGAACAAGGTGAAGGATGCCGGGCCTGGCTCGCTCAACTCCAAAGGAGCCATAGCGGGGCATGTTCTGGCGCACCAGATGTACGGCGCGTCTAATCTGCCGTCGCAGCAAAGCCTTCTCGACACCATGTATCGGCATCCGCAGCGGCCATTGGAATGATGCCCGTCAAAGTAGGTGCAGGCTGTCGAATACGGCAGGCTCCAAGGTGCCTCAGGATCAGAAGACCAGAGCATCTGCTGGCACCCGGGCTCGATGACAGGCTGCGCAAGCCGCCAGCAGACCGATTCGGGCAAGTGGCAGGGTCCCTGCGGCCCAATGCGTCCGCTAGGGGCTGACGTGTCCAGCTAACCGCGTACTCAAGTGAACGAGCGGCTAGCGCTCCCACGTGCCATAGGCAAATCTACCTGCCTGCCAGGCGCCTAGTGCAGGGTTAAATTCGGAAACCCACCCAACAGAGTGAGGGTGAAGAGGCAGGGAGGCCCGGGGAAGGATGAAGCTCTCAATTGATACGAAGACTTGGGAAGACTTCAGCAGCGAAGCGTTTGCTTCTTTTGCTGACACGGCGACCCACATCTACATCGACACGTCGTTTTTGATGTGGCTGACGAAGATTGGCCCGAAGTCGTTCGGTGAGTTCAAAGATTGGATCAGTGCCACCTGTCCGGGGCGCTTCTACGTCCCTATCTGGGCGGGTCATGAGTACGCCAACCACTACGTGGCACGTACGCTCGCTGATGAACTGGATGCAGCAACAGGCGAGCTCTCCGGAGTGGCCAAGAGCGCCTATAGCAAGTTGCGGCCGTTCCTCGACGGCGACCTGGTTGCAGGCAAGGCTGTTGAGGCGCAGCAAGTTCAACTTCGCAACGCGCTGAGCGCTTTGGAGACCGCAGCCGATAACTGCCGGCAGTGGAAAAGTCACTACCAAGATCGAACCAAGGCCGTGATGTCGTTCATCACGGAGAACTCGTTGCGCAGCACGCCGGTGTTCGAGCTCATGAACTCCTTCCCCGCCCTGGGCATCGCGCGATTTGACGGACGGATTCCTCCGGGGTTCCAGGATCGAGGCAAAAAGCAGCGGACCGTCGACGATGCCGAAGACGGCAAGGCTGTGACGGGCAGCAACAAGTACGGTGATCTGATCTTCTGGCGCGAAATCCTGGATCACGCCAAAACGGTGCAAGCCAGGCATGTGATCTTGCTTTCCAAGGACGGCAAGAACGACTGGCTTTTCGGTGGCGGCACGCAGCCGAACGATGTCGTTTTGCGTGAGATGGGCAGGAAGTGGAAGCCGCTCCCAGTTCCGCATCCGATGCTGGCCTTCGAGGCCTTCAACACCGCCCAGGTCGAAGGGGTCTCGCTCATCGATTCGGCGTATCTGGGCGCCTTGCTACGACAGCAGCAAGTGCCGGGTGTCAGTGCCTTCGTGGATGTGGCCGTCGTACCGGACCCGCCTCCGCCCATAGACGAACAGAAGGCAGCCAAGCAAGCTGCCATGGCGAAGCTCCCTCCTGAGCAGCGCCATCAGCAAGCGCCAAGTTCGCTGTTCCCCGACGGGAACAATGTCGCTTCAACGCCCCCCGCCTTGGAAAGGGCGATCAGCCAATGCCGGGCGAATCCGCCTGGAGCAACGCCTATGGGCATGCTCGTCCAGCAGATGAGAGAGCTTGTCGCATCCGGCGAAGGGATTTCCTCGCTCCTCACCGAGCAGAACTTCGCATCGCGAACGACCAACGAATTGGCGACCTTTGGCCGCGTCGTACATGCGCACGTGCTGTCGGGAACGTCGCCGGAGTACACGGAAGCGGCAGCCGACTTGCTAGCCAAGCTGGAGCAGTTTCCGGAAAAGACGGGGGGTGCGGTCCTCCTCGGGATGTTGGTGGCCATGTATGTGCCAGTTCGCGGGGAATGTCGGTTGCCGGCGACTTCGCCTCTGCTTGACGCGCTTTACTCGGTGTCGCGACAGGCATTTGCGAAGGCGGCATGTGAGGCAGTCAGTCTTGAAATTGATAAACAAGAGATGCAACCGCTTTTCCGTCTGACCGGCTCAGTAGTAGAGATTGACGCCAAGTTTGATATTGACGAAACGAATAGGGATGAAGACAGCATCGCGTCTCTATCGCTGGCGAACGAAGAGGTGCTTTCAGAGCCGCAGTTCGGTATGAAGTTGAATCTCCGAAATTTGAGCAACGGGAAGGAGCATCTAAGCGGAGCACAAATCTTGGAACTGACTGGCCGGATGCTAGGAATTCCGGTAGATGCGATCAACGGCGGCGTTGATGCGGATCGACCTTATTTCATTTCGGAAAAAATAGGATTCAAGAATCCTAAAACGGTGTTTGTTGATGGACAGGAGGAAACAGCATGAGCGAAATCAAGATTGAACCCTATTTCGGTGGCTTCGTGCTGGAGACCCTGACCGTCGGGATGTACGGCGAGTCGAGGAATGCGCTTCGCGAATATGTGCAGAACGCCTTCGACAGCGTACGGCGTGCTCATCGCAAGCCAGGCAAGCGTCTCTCGGAGGGGTTGATCAAAATCACAATGGGAGCTGGCGGGTCTGGCCTGACCATTCATGACAACGGAGCCGGGCTCCCCCGCGCGAGTGCGGTTGGGATTCTCACGAGCATCGGTGCGTCAGGAAAAGATTACAAGCGAGAAGCCGGGTTCCGCGGTATTGGAAGGCTGTCCGGGATCGTGTTTACCGATCAGATGATTTTCTCGACGAAGGCAGCCGGAGAAAACGTTACTACCGTCGTGACCTTCGACGCCAAAGCCATGCGTGAAGCCATGAAGCCCGACAGCGCGAGCGAGCTTTCCGCTGAAGCGATGATCACCACTTTCGTCACGGCCAAGCAGACTCCTTCAGCCGAGCTGGATGACCACTTTTTCGAAGTGAAGTTGGTAGGCTTCGAGGACGCTCCAGAAGAGTGCACATCTGCAAAGAAGCTTGAGGCATTTCTCTCCCAGGTGGCACCTGTCCCTTACGGCGAAAATTTGCCCGAGAAGCTGAAGGCAATTCTCAAAGAGGGGCCGACGAGATCCGGCATACCGGTTGAGAGCGTCAAGCTTCAAATCATCGAGGGTAGCAACGTCACGAACGTGGTCCGACCTTATGGAATTCAATACGAGGTTGGCCGTGAACCCAAAGAAGGCGGCGACATCGAAGAAGTTGAAACGGTTGACCTAGCCGACATTCAGTACATCAGTGGTACGGACTGGTGGGGCTGGTGGGGGGATAAAGAGCGTTCTGGACAGTATGGCGACAGCAAGGTCAGTGGCATACGCGTTCGCGTTAAGAACATTCAGATTGATGGCGTGGATGTATTTCGAGATATTTTCAGGGCACAGGGGAAGTCCCATATTCGGTTTCAAGAATGGTTTATCGGTGAAATATTTGTCAAGCCGGAAGCATTGGTTCCAAATGCCCGCAGAGATGGCTTTGAGGAAAACCAGTCATGGAAGAAGGTTCGGCGCGAATGGGGAGTTCCGGCCAAGGCGATGATTGATCGCGCCTACGAGATCTCGGATAAAAGCCAGACCACCATAGAGAAGTTGCGAGAGGACACCGCGACTGCGGTGGAAAGCATCGCAGCCCTTCGCCGCGCCGATTTCCAGAATGCGGATCGAACACTTGAGTTCGCGGCCAAAGTTACGAAGATTCAGAAGCAGGTAGCCAAGGCCTCCAAGAGTGCAAGTCCTCGGGCGCTTCCTGATCTGCAGGCGCTTTCCTCAGAGTTGTTCGACATTCGTACAGAAGCGGTGTCAAAGTTGGCCGCAGCAACCAAACCCGCTGAGGATGAAAAGCTGCGCAATGAGATTCGTCAGGAGCTGATTGAAGAGCTGTTGTCTGTCTTCGAGAGCGAAATCGAACAGCCTTGCCTGGGGCGCGTACGTTCTGTCTTGAGGAAGTACTACAACTAGAGACCGCTGCGGCGATGGATCAAAACCGACCATCGCCGCTCTTTCGGAATCCGCCTCAGCTGAAGAGCCAGCCTCTGAAGAAGCGCTTCAAGCGTTGGGGCCTCCCTCGAGCATCCAGACGCTAGGTGCGGGTCGAGAGGCACACTCGCGCGCGCGTCGCTGTCGAATTTGCACCGCCAGGGTGCAAAAGTGCAGCATCTACACTTAGGGTTTGCACGATCACAGTCGGGATTGCGTGCTTGGTTCAATGGTAGGCGGCAGCTAGGACTGCCGCTTTTGCATTTTTTGGCTGCACAAGCCCTGAGGAGAAGCATGGAAATCCACGGCATGCTCGGTCGCTGCGGCGACCGGGAGGTATTCCTGGGGTTCGCATGCGCGCGTGACCTGGTCGCGTACAGCTTTGCTGACGTCCTGGACGAGACCACGGGCGTTGGGTACCAGCGGCGGTTCTCGAAAGAACACAGCCTGGAGTTCAAGCGGTACATCCAGACTGAAGGCGCAACCTCTATCCCGCTGACGTTCAATCTGCGCGCCCCCACCGAAAGTTGGTCGCTGGAGCGTGGGCCAGGGAAGTCAGCAGTTCTTCGCCTTCCCGAAGAGCCTGCGCAGGTACTCGTTCAGGTCGACGGCCAACACCGGCTGGGTTTCCTGCAGACGAGTCCCATCGAGTTCGCCTTCATGACGTATATCGGGCTGAGCGTCGAGGAGGAGATGGACGTCTTCCGGGTCATCAACGGCAAGGCTAAGGGCCTCAGCAACAGCCTGATCGACTTCACGGACGCTCGCCTCATTGGGGCTGACCTTCCGAAGGTGAAGCCTGAGCTCTATGTGGCACTGCGCCTTCACGAAGACGAACAGTCGCCTTGGTTCAAGCGTTTGGACCTCGGCGGCGACAAGACCGTCGGCACGAAGCGAATTGCCTCCCTGCGAACGATGCAGGTCGCGGTACGACGCCTCATCCGTGCGGCGAACTGGAGCTCGCCTCCACCCGCTCAGCGAATTGCCGCGCTGACCATCGACTTCTGGCGAGCCGTGGCCTTCATCCTTCCAGAGGCTTGGGCCGCGCCACGCAGCCACGTGCTGACCAAGGGAATTGGTGTCTACGCACTGATGAGCTTCGCCGGTCATCTCATCTGCGAGGCGCAAAAGTCCTGCGATTCGCCGGACTTCGATTTCTTCGTGTCCCATCTTTCCGACTTTGTTGACCGCATCGATTGGTCAAACTTGGGACCACTGCATGGCTTTGGCGGTGCAGGCGGCGCCGATGCTGCCCTTCAGTTGATTCTTCAGATCCGTTTCTCGAGCCTCGAGCGGTACCACTCTCATGCCTAACAAGAACATTCTGCTCATCGAGCCCGGCTACAAGAACAAGTACCCGCCGCTCGGACTGATGAAGTTGGCGGCCTATCACGGCCCTCATGGCAAGCGTGACAACGTCAAGTTCATCAAGGGCGAGGTTGATCGGTCAGTTCTTGAGATGAACTGGGACCGCATCTATGTGACGACGCTGTTCTCTTTCGAATGGAAGGAGATCTCAAAGTCGATCAACTTCGCGATGGAGTGCGCGAGGGGCAACGCCACGAAGGTGTTTGTCGGTGGCATCGCCGCATCGCTCATGCACGAGCAGTTCATCGCCGAAGCAGGCTGGCGTGGCATTCGTTTCATCAAGGGCTTGTTGAGCGAGTCGCCGGCCGTCTCGCTTCAGCTGGATGAGTTCGAAGAGGAGCTCTATTCGGACGACCAGCATGGGACCCCCATCGAAGATCTGGTTCCGGACTACTCAATCCTGGAGCACATCCGCGGCCAGTACAGCTACCCGGTCCACGACGCGTACTTCACCTACGCATCACGTGGCTGCGTTCGCAAGTGCCATTTCTGCGGCGTGCCCAAGCTCGAAGGCGCTCAGCGCGACGCTCAGTCGATCACCGGCCTGGTCCGCGCGATTGATGACCTGTACGGTCCTCGCCGCGACCTCATGCTGATGGACAACAACGTGGTGGCGTCGGCGAACTACCGAAACATCATTGCGGAGATTCGCGACCTTGGCTTCACGCCAGGTGCAAAGCTATCTCGGCCAGGGAAGGTGCCTGTCCAGCGACGGGTCGACTTCAACCAAGGCGTCGACGCGCGCATCCTTTGCAAAGACAAGATGTACCTGCAGGAGATGGCGACCATTTGCCTGAAGCCACTGCGAATCGCCTTTGACCATATCGGCACCCGCAAGCCTTATCAGCAAGCCATCGAGTACGCGCACGAAGCGAACCTTCGAGAGTTGTCCAACTACATGCTCTACAACTTCAAGGACACGCCTGAAGACTTGTATCAGCGCATGCGGCTGAACATCGACTTGAACGAGCGACTGAATATTCGAATCTTCTCGTTCCCCATGCGCTACCAGCCCACGGATCTGAAGGATCGCACGCACGTGGGAGACAACTGGAACAAGTACTACCTGCGTTCGATGCAGATCATCCTGCAGGCGACTCACGGCATCGTGAGTGGCTCGCCGGACTTCTTCAAGACGGCATTTGGCGAGACTGAGGAAAGTTTCGAAGCCCTGCTGCTGCGCCCTCAGCACTACCTCTTCAATCGCTTCTGGTACGACAAGTACGACGGACGGCCTGAACTCGACGTCTTCCTCAAGTTGTTCGCCAAGCTGAGCCCGTCTGCTAAGGCAGAGCTCATCAGATTGCTGTCTAGCACCGGACCGTCCTCTTTCCACACGCTGGCGTCGGAAGCCACCGATCGCTCGGTCAAGGACATCCTGCCTTTCTACTCCCCCCCCAGCAAGCAAGCAGAAGCCGAGATCTGGCGCCAGATGAAGCAACGCAATCTGGCGTCGGCGATGGCTGTTGAAGAGATCCCTGAGGACGAACTCGTGGAAGACGCCGGCCTGGCTGAAATCGTTTAAGACCTATCTGGATATTTTTGTGAACAGCAAGCTCTCTTTTGTCGGTGTTCCATCGAAGCCGGCCGCCATTGAAGGCGACGTCGTCGTAGGCAAGGATGTTTTGGAACTCTTTGCGGGAGCGATGTATGCCGACCCGCTGTCGGTCTTCCGGGAGTACGTGCAGAACGCGGCCGACGCGATCGATGAAGCCCGTCAGCAAAAGCTGGTTCCGAACGCTGAGGCGGACGTCAGCATCGTCTTCGACCATGCCGCGAGATCCATCCGCGTACGTGATTTTGGCGCTGGGTTGGCGAACAGCCTTTTCGTCAAACGCCTCACCTCCATCGGTGCGAGCAAGAAGCGTGGAACGACGGCCCGCGGCTTTCGCGGCATTGGACGTCTTAGCGGGCTGGGCTATTGCCAGGAACTGATCTTCCGAAGCCGCAGTGAGGGCGACAAGAAGGTCAAAGAAATGAAGTGGGATGGGCGGATCCTGCGAGAGCGACTCCGTGACACGAACTTCACGGGCTCGTTGTCGGACTTGGTGCGTGAGGTCGCAGTGGTCACCGATCTGCCGGCCGCTGAGTACCCCTCGCACTTCTTTGAGGTCGAGCTGTCCAAAGTACTACGTGTTCGCAACGACATCCTTCTCAATGAGGAGGCCGTGCGCGGCTACCTCTCGGAAGTGGCGCCGGTGCCGTTCGATCCGAAGTTCAAGTTGGGCAAGGAGATCACCGAGTTCCTGGAAGAGCACGGTGTTCAGGAGCCGATTCGCGTCGTGTTGAACGACAAGAAGGGGCAGATCTTCCATCGCGCCAAGGATCACTTCCCGATTTCCCCAAAGGTGCTTTCGACGTTCACGGACGTCAAGTTCATCAAGAACCTCGATTCCGATGGTGAACTGCTCAGCTTCGGCTGGCTGTTGGACCACGCCTACAGCGGCGCGATCGCGCGATCTTTGAGGCTCGGAGGGATTCGTCTTCGCCACAAGAACGTTCAGGTCGGCGACGGCGACATCCTCTCGTCGTGCTTCACTGAGACGCGATTTTCTCAATGGGGCGTGGGCGACATCCACGTCGCCCACGCGCGCATTGTTCCGAACGCGCGTCGCGATGACTTTGAACACACGCCGGCGCACGGCAAGTTGATCGACGAAATGCGCCAGCTGACGCGTGAGGTCACGCAGACCATTCGCTCGCGCTCCGACCAGCGCACGAAGCTGCGTAAGGTGCAGTTCCAGCTGACTTACGCCGCACAGTGGCTTGAAGGATCAGAGTCCGCGAAGTCTTCCCTGATGGTTGCGGCGATGGTGGACCGGGCTGCCGCCCACGTCGCTGAAGCTGAGAAGGCCCTGGGCAAGTTACCTGAGACGGCACCCGACTACGCGCTGGTGAAGGAGCAGCTCGAGCGCACCCAGGATCAAATCAGCAAGCGGGTCAGGGCGAGGAAGAAGGATTGGTCGACCGAGAGCAGCTATGCAGCCGTCTTCGCGATCCTCTCCAGCTCTTCCAAGCTGGAAGCCGTTTTGCCGCTTGCCGAGCGGGTCGTCAGCGCAATGAAGTCTGCTGACTCGGCGAGGCAGGCTCTCGCTGCCTAGGCTGAGCGAGAGGGTCGTCACGGGCAACTTCGCGCGGGTATCTAACCACTGAGGATGTCAGGTCTGAGCGTCGACAAACGCGCAGCCCTGAATCAGGAATCCACGCAAGTCCAGCGACGTCGAGTACTGCAGCGACACAGGGTTGATCTGCATTGAATAAATCGAGACGCTCTGAGCGTTAGTCTTTCGGCGATTCGGCCCCGGCAAGGGGCGAAGGAGAAGTCGTGAGACGGAGTCGTTTTTCGGTGGA
>NZ_NIOF01000028.1 GCF_002205645.1 Roseateles aquatilis
CCGGACGCAGGTTGATGTACTGGTCGAACTCGCGGCGGAACTTCAGCAGCGAGCCCCACAGCGAGATGTGGTCCGGCACCGTGGCCGGCCAGCCGACCGCGCCGAAGTAGATCGCGTCATGGCCCTGCAGTTGCGCCTTCCAGTCGTCCGGCATCATCTGGCCGGTCTCGGCGTAGTAGTCGCAGCTGGCCCAGTCGATGTGGGTGTATTCGAGCGTGATGCCGAAGCGGCGCGCGGCGGCTTCCAGCACGCGCAGGCCCTCGGGCATCACTTCCTTGCCGATGCCGTCGCCCGCGATGGCGGCGATCTTGTACGTCTTGCTCATGGTCGATCCTTCAGGAGAGTTCAGTAGGGCGAGCCCGTCGGCGCCGGCAGCGGCGGCGCGAGGTCGAAGTCGGCGGCCAGGCGCCGCGTGGCCTGCGCCAGCAGCGTGATGTCGATGCCGACGGCGACGAAGGTCGCGCCCAGGTCCAGGTAACGGCGCGCCAGTGTCGCATCGCCGGTCAGGGTGCCGGCGGCCTTGCCGCTGGCGACGATGGTGCGGATCGCACCGTCGATGGCGGCCTGCACGTCCGGATGCGTGGGACGGCCCCGGTGGCCCAGCGACGCGGCCAGATCGGCGGGGCCGATGAAGACGCCGTCGACGCCGTCCACCGCGCAGATCGCCTCCAGGTTGCGCAGCGCCGTCGCGGTCTCGGCCTGCACCAGCACGCAGACTTCGTCGCCGGCCTCGTCCAGGTAGTCCCGGCGCAGGCCCCAGCGCGACGCGCGCGCCACCGCGGCGCCGACGCCCCGCACGCCCTGCGGCGGGTAGCGCGTCGCGGCCACCACCGCGGCGGCCTGCTCGGCGGTGTCGATCATCGGCACCAGCAGCGTTTGCACGCCGATGTCCAGCAGCTTCTTGATGCCGTCCTTGTCCGCATTGACCGCCCGCACCACCGGGTGCGACGGATAGGGCGCGACCGCCTGCAGTTGCTGCAGCGTGCTGGTCAGCTCGTTGGGCGCGTGCTCGCCGTCGATCAGCAGCCATTGGAAGCCGGCGGTGGCGCAGACCTCGGCGCTGTAGGCCTGCGCCATGGACAGCCACAGGCCGACTTGCGGCCGACCGGCCGCGAGGCCCTGCTTGAACGCGTTGGCGAACGAGGGCATGACGGCGGAAGCGGGTGCGATGCTCATGACAGGCCTCCCTGGCAGACGTACTTGATGTGGAGGTAGTCCTCCAGCCCGTGGGTCGATCCTTCCCGACCATAGCCCGATTCCTTGACGCCGCCGAAGGGCGCGGACTCGGCCGCGATCGCGCCCTCGTTGAGGCCGACGATGCCGCTCTCCAGCGCGTCCGCGACGCGCCAGGCGCGCGCGATGTCCTGGGTGTAGAAGTAGGCGGCCAGGCCGAACGGCGTGTCGTTGGCGGCGGTGACGACCTCGTCCTCGGTGTCGAAGCGGAACACCGGCACGACCGGGCCGAAGGTCTCTTCATGCCACAGCAGCATCGCCGTCGTCGCGCCGGTCAGCACCGTCGGCGCGTAGTAGTTGGGGCCGGCGGCGACCTCGTCGCGCACGCGCCGCCCACCGGTGACCACGGTCGCGCCGCGCTCGACCGCGTCGTCCACGTGGCGCGCGATCTTGTCGACGGCGCGGGCGTTGATCATGGGTCCGATCTGCGAGTCGGCCCGGCTGGACGGCCCGACCTTCAGCGCGCCGACACGCGCCGCGAGCCGCTGGACGAAGCGATCGTGGATGCCCGCCTGCGCGAAGACGCGGTTGGGGCAGACGCAGGTCTGGCCGCCGTTGCGGAACTTCGCGGCCATCAGGCCCTCGACGGCCGCGTCGACGTCGGCGTCGTCGAAAACGATGAAGGGCGCGTTGCCGCCGAGTTCCAGAGAGAGCTTCTTCAGCGTCGGCGCCGATTCGCGCGCCAGGTGCTTGCCCACCGGCGTGGAGCCGGTGAAGGTGATCTTGCGCACGCGGGCGTCGGCCAGCCAGACGTCGACCACCTCGGGCGTGCGCTCGCGCGACGCGCAAACGATGTTCAGCACGCCCGGCGGCAGGCCGGCTTCCACCGCCAGCGCCACCAGGGCCAGCGAGGTCAGCGGCGTGTCCTCCGCCGGCTTGGCGACCACGGTGCAGCCGGCGGCCAGCGCCGGCGCGATCTTGCGGGCGATCATCGCGGCCGGGAAGTTCCACGGCGTGATCGCCGCGACCACGCCCACCGGCTCGCGCAGCGCCAGCATGCGGCGGCCCCGCACCGGCGCGGGGATGACCTCGCCGTTGACGCGCGTCGCTTCCTCGGCGAACCATTCGACGTAGCTGGCCGCGTACGCGATTTCGGCGCGGCCCTCCGCCAGCGGCTTGCCTTGCTCCTGCGAGATCAGCGCGCCCAGGCGGTCCTGGTCGCGCAGCATCAGGTCGTTCCAGCGCTTGAGCATCGCGGCGCGCTGCCGGGCCGGCACCGCGCGCCAGCCGGCGAAGGCGGCGTGCGCGGCGTCGACGGCGGCGCGGGCATCCTCGGCGCCGCTGTCGGGCACCTCGGCGACGCGGCTGTCGTCGGCCGGATCGAGCACGGCGAAGTGGTCGCCCGAGGCGGCGTCGCACCAGCGGCCGGCGATGTGATTCTTGGTCTGCATGGGGAGCGGAAGGCTGGAGGGAAGGACGGGAGGGCGCGCGGCGCGCGACGACCCGGGACGATGCGCCGCGGCGCGGACGGGCCGGCGAGGCCCGTCGTGCCGATCAGCTGACGATGCCGAGGTGCCAGGGCACGAACTCGTGATCGCCCAGGCCGAGCAGCTCGCTCTTGGTCGGCTCGCCGGAGGCCGAGCGCAGGATGTGCTCGAAGATGCGCTGCCCCATCTGCTCGATGGTCAGCGTGCCGTCGATGACCTGGCCGCAGTTGATGTCCATGTCCTCTTCGAGGCGCGTGAACATCGGCGTGTTGCTCGCCAGCTTGATCGTCGGCGCCGGCTTGGAGCCGAACATCGAGCCGCGTCCGGTGGTGAAGCAGATCAGGTTGGCGCCGCTGGCGATCTGGCCGGTGGTCGCCACCGGGTCGTAGCCCGGCGAGTCCATGAACACGAAACCCGGCTGCTCGATCGGCTCGGCGTATTGGTAGACCTGCTGCAGCGGCGTGGTGCCGCCCTTCATCGCGGAGCCGAGCGATTTCTCGAAGATGTTGGCCAGCCCGCCGGCCTGGTTGCCGGGTCCCACGACGCCGTTGAACTGACCGTTGTGGCCGCGGGTGTAGTCCTCCCACCAGGCCAGCCGGTCGAGCAGCTTCTGGCCCACCTCGGCGCTGACCGCGCGGCGGGTGAGCATGTATTCGACGCCGTGGATCTCCGGCGTCTCCGACAGGATCGCGGTGCCGCCGTGGCGCACCAGGAGGTCCATCGCGGCGCCGAGCGCCGGATTCGCGCCGATGCCGGAGAAGCCGTCCGAGCCGCCGCACTCCAGCCCGATCTTCAGGTGCGCGGCGCTGACCGGCTGGCGCCGGACCTCGTTGGCCTCGGGCAGCATCGCCTCCACGGCGCGGATGCCGGCCTCGATGGTGGCGCGCGTGCCCCCGGTGTCCTGCATCACGAGCGTGCGCAGGTTCCGGCCCGCGACCAGGTGCTGCGACTCGACCAGCCCCGCCACCTGGTTGCGCTCGCAGCCCAGGCCGACGATCAGCACGCCGGCCAGGTTGGGGTGCCGCGCGTAGCCGGCGATCGTGCGCTGCAGCAGGTCGAAGTGGGGGCTGGGCGAGGACATGCCGCAGCCGCTGGTCTGCGCGAAGGCGACCACGCCGTCGACGTTGGGGAAGGCGGCGAGGCGCTCCGGCGTGAAGTGCGCGGCGATGCGGTTGATCGCCGTCGACGAGCAGTTGACCGAGGCGAGGATGCCGATGAAGTTGCGCGTCGCCACGCGGCCGTCGGCGCGGACGATGCCCATGAAGGTGGCGCGTTCGGCCTCGGGCACGTAGTCGATCGGCGTCACGTCGGCGCCGAACGCGGGGTCGCGGTCGAAGTCGACCAGCGCGATGTTGTGGGCGTGCACATGCTCGCCGGGCTCGATGTCCCGCGCGGCGACGCCGATCACGGCGTTGTACTTGCGCACCGGCTCGCCGGCCGCGATGCGGCGCGCCGCGATCTTGTGGCCCGCCGGCACCTGCGCCTTCAGGCGCAGTCCGAATTCCGGCAGGGTCTGGCCCAGGCCCAGCACCTGCCGTGCGATCAGCACGTTGTCGTCGCGATGGAGCCGGAGCAGCGGCGACGCGGTCGCGGTCGCCGCCGTGGCGGCGGCGACGGCGTCGGAGGTCGTGGCACCGGAACTCGCGGAGCCGGCACCCGCGGTGCTGGCGGTCGTGGCGCCGGACGCGGCGATGGCGGGCGTCATCGCGGGGTCAGCCCTTGGCCAGCAGTTCGCGCAGCTTCAGGCGCTCGATGAGCTGCGTGTCCTTGCGGTAGGTGGCCTGGATGTACTTCTCGTAGTCGGGCTGGTCCAGGTACATCACCGGCGTGTCGATGCGGTCGCAGGTGGCGACGAAGTCCGGATCGGCGGCGGCCTTGCGGAAGGCGTCGCGCAGCTTGGCGACGATGGCCGGGTCCATGCCCTTGGGCGCGCCGATGCCGTTGGGAGCGTCGACGACGAGGTTGTAGCCGGACTCGCGCAGCGTCGGCACGGCCGGGAAGTCCTTGGTCCGGGTCTCGCCCCAGGTGACCAGCAGCCGCAGCTTGCCGGACTTCACGTGCGGCGCCCAGGAGCTGGAGTCCGCCACCGCGTCCACCTGGCCGCCGAGCAGGTCCTGCAACGCGGGCGCGCCGCCCTTGTAGGGGATGTGGTTGAGCTGGATGCCGGCCAGGAGCGCGAACTCCTCCATGCCCACGTGCGTGGCGCCGCCGATGCCGGCGCTGCCGTAGGTGACCAGGCCGGGCTTGGCCTTGGCGGCGGCGACGAACTCGGCCAGCGTCTTCCACGGCGAGTCGGCGCGCACGGCGATGCCGAAGGTCTGGCCGTTGACGCGCGCCAGGTAGGTCAGGTCCTTGAGCGGGTCGAGCTGCACGGTGCGCAGCTGGGCGAAGCGGGTCACCGAGATCGGGATCTGGCCGATCGTGTAGCCGTCGGGCTTGGACGTCGAGAGCACCTTGGTGCCGAGCATGCCGGAGGCGCCGGCGCGGTTCTCGATGATGATGGTCTGGCCCAGCGCCTTGCTGGCGCCCATGCACAGCGCGCGCATCGTCACGTCGGCGGTGCCGCCGGCCGGCCATGGGCAGATGAAGGTGATGGCGCGTTCGCCGGGATAGGGCGTCGCGGCGCGGGCGAGGCGCGGCAGCGACAGGGCGGTGGCCCCGAGGCCGGCCAGGCCGGCGAGCAGGACGCGGCGGCGGTCCGTGCGGTGATTCATGTCTTGTCTCCTGGCTGTGACTATCGCTGGGGCCTCTGCGGGCGTCGAGATCCCCGGGCCGCCAGCGCGGCATCCGGGACTTCCTTCGGGTGGATTGTGGGCAGTCGCTTCATTCGCCTCAAATGAAGAAACGGACAGCCTTCATGTCAAAAGCGGCATGTATAAGATCCGGGCCATGAGCCAGATCGACCGCGTCCTCCGTTCCAACCTCAAGCTGCGCCACCTGCAGATGCTGGTCGCGCTGGATCAGTTCCGGCACCTGGGCCGCGCGGCGGAGTTCCTGTCGCAGACGCAGCCGGCGGTGTCGAAGTCGCTGGCGGAGGTGGAGCGCATGTTCGGGCTCGACCTGTTCACGCGCTCGACGCGCGGCACGGAGCCGACGCCGTTCGGCGCCGCGGTGGTGCGTTTCGCCCGCTCGGTGCTGTCGGACTACGCCCGCACGCGCGACGAGATCGCCGCCGTGGCCGCCGGGGCGGCGGGCCGCGTCAGCGTCGGCGCGATGGTGGTGGCGACACCGGGGCTGGTGGCGCGGGCGGTGGAGCGGCTCAAGCAGCGCTCGTCGCTGACGACGGTCTTCGTCGAGGAGGGCGACCTGACGCGCCTGCTGCCGCGCCTGCGCGTGGGGGAACTGGACGTGATCGTGGCGCGGCTGGAGCCCGGTTATGCCTCGCCCGACCTGGCGACCGAGCCGCTCTACGAGGAGCGCATGCGCATCGTCGTGCGGCCGGACCATCCGCTGGCATCGGCCCGCAAGCCCGGCTGGGCGGATCTGGCGCGGGTGCCGTGGGTGATGCCGCCGCCATGGGCGTCGTCGCGGATCAAGCTCAACCAGATGTTCTATCGGGAGCGGCTGGATCCGCCGACGGACATCGTCGAGAGCGCGTCCTTCCTGGTCACGCTGACCTTCCTGCGCCAGCGCTCGGCGGCGGCCTTCGTCGCGGACAACGTGGCGCGGTACCTGGAGAGCGAAGGGCTGGCGACGGCGTTGCCTTTGGCGGTGCCGATCGAGCTGCCGCCGGTGGGGCTGCTGACGATGCGGCACCGGCAGCCGTCACCGGCCAGCGAGCAGTTCATGGCGTGCTGCCGCGAGGTGGCGCCGCGCGCCGCGGCCGGACGCCGGTCAGCAGTGGGCGAGGGCGAGTTCAAGACGACGACGAAGACCGCGGCGGCGGCGACGACGAAGAGCACCACCAAGAGCACCACCACCAAGAGCCGCATGAAGGGCGCCACGAAAGGGGCCACAAAAGGGGCCACGCAAGCCGCGACGCGGCGTGCGCCGACAGGTGCCGCTCAGAAGCGCCCCCCCAGCGCCGCGTCGCGGAAGCTGTCCAAGGCCAGTTCGTAGTTCTGTTCGCCGAGCAGCGCGACGTAGCGCTCGCTGTCGGCATTCCACGTGTCGACGACGAGGCGCCAGGCCGGCGCGAGGGAACGTGGCTCGGCCTCCTCGTCGGGGATCTCCGCCGGGATCGAGGCGGGCGGGAGCTCCGAGGGCGTCAGCAGCCGTGACGGGCCGCCGGGTCGATCGGCCCCGACGCCGTCCGGGCTCGGATCGATGCGCCATCGGCCGTCCGGCTGCACGGTGATCGTCGGCCGCAGCCAGCGTTCATGGGCCCGGGGGTTGAGCAGATGGCAGGTGCGGTGGCGCGCGTCGACGATCAGCAGGCTGAGCACGGACCCGCGCCCGTTGGCTTTCTCGTCGTCGTAGTCGGGGTGTTCCATCGGGCCGTCGACGTCGACGGCGAAGTGCCGCTCATCGATCCACGCGCCGGAGCCGGCGATGGAGCAGCCGAAGGTCAGCTCCTGCGGATAGGGCAGCAGCCGGCCGTCCAGCCACAGCGCGGCGCCGTAGGGCGGCCGGAAGCCGTCCGCATCGGGATGGGCGTCGCCGTTGCGGTCGATCGGGTCGTCGGCGCCGTCCTCCCACCACACCACCGCGCGGTGCAGCCGTCCGGGGGCGTCGGCGAGGAGGAATCCGGCGTCGCGCCACTCGCCCCAGGACCGCCACGCGGCGGTGGTGGCCTTGGCGCTCAGTCCCATCGCCAGCAGGTCGCGCGAGCCCGCGTGCTGCATCAGGTGCATCGCGAAGTGGCGCCAGGTCGCCGCGCCGAGCGCGCGGGCGATCTGGCGTCCGGACCAGAGCCAGTCCCGCAGCAGCGGCACGACCGGGGTGTGGCGCGCCCATGCGACGTCCCGCTCCAGCGGGGCCGGGGCGGCATCGGGATGCGGACGGGCGGCGTTGGGAAAGGGCCCGGAAGGCAGAAATCGGCCGGGATCGGAGGGGGCGGGCGGCAAGTGATACAGCGGCATCAGGTCAGGCGTACCGGTCGGTGACGGGTTGGGCTGGGTCGAGGCCGTGGAGGGGCAGGCGCTATTCCCAGCCCCCCGGCGAGGCGTCGCCGTCGAGGGGGACGCCCGCGCGGCGGCGCGGGGCCGGGTCTTGCCCTCGGGGGCGATCACCGGCAAAAGCTGCCGATGCGCCTATGCACCTCAGCGCCTGCGCCGCCACCACAGCCACACGCCGGTCACGCCCATGCCGAAGAGCGCGAGGCCGAGCAGGCCGTTGACCACGCGGTGCGCGGTACCGAACAGCTCGCCGCTGTGCAGGGGATAGATCCAGGCGGTGGAGCGGCCGGCCAGGTCCAGCCGGTCCCAGCGCAGCTGGGTCAGCACATGACCGTCGACGGGGTGAGCCCAGATCGACGACAGGCCGTTGGGGTGCGGCTCGCCGGGCAGGCGGAAGCGCACCCGCACGGGACGCTCGTCCGTCGCGCCGAGTTGCACGAAGCCGACGCGGCCTTCCGGCCAGCGCGCCTGGGCCTGGGCGACGATCTCGTCCAGCGGGATGCGCTCGCCGTGCGCCTTGCCGACCTTGGGCGGCTTGGCGGCGGGCTCGCCGACCAGCGTGTTGACCCAGCCGCCGATCGGCCGCCACGCCATCCAGGCGCCGCTGGCCACCGTCACCGCCAGCACCAGGCCGAGCACCGCGCCGCTGAAGCGGTGCAGGTCGAACAGGCTGCGCGTCGCGCCCTTGTTCAGTTTCACCTTGAAGGCATGTCGCCACTGCGCCGCGGTCGTCGGCCACCACAGGATCAGGCCCGTCAGCAGCAGCGCCAGGTAGGCCAGCGCGGTGAACGCCAGCACCGCCTTGCCGGTGTCGCCGAGCAGCAGCGCGCTGTGCAGCTCGAAGACGACGTTGGCGACGCCCTCGGCCTCGCCGCGGCGGCCGAGCTCGACGTTCGTGTCGGGATCGATGTAGAGCGTGCCTTCCCACCTCGGCCCGCGGACCATGACGCGCAGCGACTCGCCGTCCTCGCGCGGCGGGCGCAGCGTCATCGTGGCCTGGGCGCCGAACTCGGCGGCGACACGTTGGCGCAGCGCCTCCAGCGGAGCGCCGGGCGCCGCGTCATTCGCCGACGAGGACGTGGGTGTCGACGACACGGGCGACGGCGACTGCCCCGCCGTCGCCGCGACCGTGGACGAGGCGCGGGCGCGGAAGAGCTCCGGATGCAGCGCCTCGTCCAGCGGCCGCAGCACCGTCATCAGCGCGCCCAGCAGCGCCGCCGCCGCGAGCAGCAGCCCGAGCGACAGCCCGGTCCAGCGATGCAGCCACATCCACAGGCGGCGTGCCTTGAGCAGGGCCATGGATCAGAAGTCCACCTTGGCCGTCACGCGCAGCGTGCGCGGCGCGCCGACGCCCAGCAGGCTGTTGCCGGTGGTGCTCCAGTAGTTCTTGTCGGTCGCGTTGTCCAGGTTGGCCTGCAGGTTGACGGCCTTGCCCAGGATCGTCGTCTCGTAACGAGCGCCCAGTGACAGCACCTCGTAGGCATCGATCCAGGCCTGGTTGGCGTTGTTCACCGCGCGCTTGCCGACGTGATAGACGCCGGCGTTCAGCGACAGGCCAGGCACCATCGGGAGGCGGTACTCGCCGAACAGGCTCAGCGTGTTCTTGGGCGTGTTCTCCGGCGTCTTGCCCAGCTCGGCCGCGTTGGCGGTGCCGACCCGGGTGATCTCGGCGTCCATCACCAGCGCGGAGGCGACCACCGCGAAGTCCCGGCCGATCTCGCCGCTGGCGGAGAACTCCAGGCCGCGGTAACGGGTCTCGCCGCCGACCTGGTAGACGTTGTTGATCGTCGTCGCCAGCGGGCGGTCGATCTGGAACAGCGCCGTTTGCACGAGGACCGCGCCCAGGCGCGCCTTCACGCCCAGCTCGGCCTGCTTGTTGACCGCCGGGGGCAGCACCTGGCCCGCGTTGCTCGTGTTCAGCGGGGCGGTGCCGGTTTCCTCCAGGCCGCGCAACACGCTGCCGTAGACGCTGACGTCCTTCAGCGGCTTCCACATCACCGAGAAATTCGGCGTCACCTTGTCGGCCTTGTAGACCGTCACCGGCGTGGAGGGGTTGGTGGCGAGGCTGCGGTAGTCGGTCTTGCGCAGGCCGGCCAGCACCTGCCACTGATCGCCGATGGCGACGCGGTCGAAGACGTAGACGCCGCGGTCGCGGATCTCGGACGGGTAGCCGGCCTGCGTCAGCGTCGGGTTGATCGGCGCGACGTCCACCGGCGCGTACAGGTTCTGCGGCGCGGTCGCGGCGCCGCTGGCCCAGCCGGCGGATTCGCGGCGGTTGTAGCTGGCGCCGAAGGTCAGCTCATGCGACAGGCCGGCGGTGTCGAAACGGCCGATGGCCTCGGCGCGGTGGTTGGTGTTGGTGTAGGCCTGGCCCTTGAGCACCGAGATGTTCAGCGTGCCCGCGCCGGTGTCGTTGTTGTAGTTGCGGAAGGTCGTGTAGACGCGATCGCGCGCTGTCTTGGCGCGGCCGGTCTCCAGGCTCACCACCCAGTTGTCGTTGAGCGCGAAGTCGCCACGCACCAGTGCGTTGGTCGCCTCGGCGTCGTAGCGGGCCCAGTCGGCGGCCAGGTTGGTCTTGTTGTCCGGCACGCGCGGCAGGGTGATGACGCCGCCCACGGCGGTGGGCAGCTGGATCGCGGCCTGCTCGCTGACGTTCTTGCGGTAATGCTCCAGGTCGACCTTCAGGTTGGCCGCCGCGCTGACGCGCCAGTCGTAGGCCAGCGAGACCATGCCGCGATCGCCCTTGTAGCGGTCGATGCCGGTCTCCTCCTTGCTGGTGGCGGCGTTGAAGCGCACGCCCATGCTGTCGTCCTCGCCGAAGCGGCGGCCGATGTCGACATGCGCCTTCATGCCGCCGTGGTCGTTGAACGTCGTGGTCAGCGAGGTGACCGGCTTGGGGCCGGCGCGCTTGGTGACGAAGTTGACGATGCCCGACGGCGGCACCATGCCGTAATACATCGAGGACGCGCCCTTGAGCACCTCGACCTGCTCCTTGTCCTCCAGCGGGATGTCGATCAGGTTGACGACGGGCAGGCTGCCGTTGAGGCGGTAGTTGCCACGGTTCTCGACCAGGATGCCGCGGATGGAGATGTTGTCGTAGGTCGAGCCGCTGACCTGCGAGCGGGTCACGCCGGCGGCGTTCTTCAGCGCGTCGAACAAGCCCTGCGCGCCCTGCGCGTCGAGCAGGTCGCGCGGCATGACGTTGTTGGTCAGCGGCACGTCCAGCGGGTCCTGGTCGCGGAAGGCGCCCACCCGCACCGTCGTCGGCGCGAAGGTCTTCTTGCGCTCGCCGGTGACGACGACTTCGTCCAGCAGCTTCTTCTGCGGGGCGTCGGCGGCCGGGGTCGGCGCGTCCTGGGCGGCCGGCGCGGTCTGCGCCCGTGCCGCGAGCGGCGCCAGCAGCGAGAGGATGGACAAGGCGATCAGGGACAGGCGCGGCGCGGCGCCGAGCGGCAGGCGGGAGGAGGGCATGGACGGGGACCGTGGAGGTGGCGCGAAGGCCGGGAGGACGGAAGAGCGGAAGGGGCAGCGGAGCGGTGAGCACCCCGGAGGGGCCCGGAGCGACGAAAACGCGGTACGGTAGCAAATGCGAATTGTTCGCAACACTGAGAAAAGGGCTTGGCGTGCGAATGGCGCGCGTTCGACCTCGGTTCCAGGGGAACGGGGGCTGACGACCGTGGCGCGGTTGCCACCATGACCCTGCGCGGCGGCATGGCATCGGGCGGTCTGCTGCGGGCGCGGGACGGGCCGCTGCCCGCTACCCGCTGCCCGTTTCGGTGCGGCCTGCGAGGGCCGTCGTCGGTATGCTCGCGCCACCACCAGTCCCCGCACGCCCCATGAGCACCACGAACCTCCAGGCCGAGGCCTTTTCCCGCCACGCCCAGTTGCTGATCGTCGATCCGCAGAACGACTTCTGCGACATCCCCGGCGCGACGTTGCCGGTCAAGGGCGCCGATGCCGACATGCGGTGTCTGGCCACGTGGCTGGAGCAGGGGGGCGAGGCGTTCGCCGACATCGTCGTGACGCTGGACTCGCACCCCGTGTATGCGATCGAGCGCCCGGCGTTCTGGCGACAGGGCCAGGGCGCGTCGGCCGAGCCGGTCGCGCCCTTCACGCAGATCCGGGCCGAGGATGTGCGCGCGGGTCGATTCTCGCCACGCGATGCGGCGCTGAGGCCGCGCGTGCTGGCCTACCTCGACGCGCTGGAGGCGAGCCCGAGGAAGTACGTGCTGATGGTCTGGCCGACGCATTGCGTCGTCGGCACCTGGGGGCACAACATCCATGCGGACCTGGCGGCGTCGCTGGCGCGCTGGGAGGCCGCGACGCTGCGCCCGGTCGAGAAGATCCTGAAGGGCCTGAACCCGATGACGGAGCAGTACAGCGCCGTGCGCGCCGAGGTGCCGGTCGAGGATGATCCGCGGACCCAGACGAACCGCGCGCTGGTCGACCGCATCGTCGGGTTCCCCGGCCTGACCTTCGTCGCCGGGGAGGCCAGCAGCCACTGCGTGGCCGCGACGGCCGACGACCTCTTCGCCGAGATGACGGCGGAGCGGCTCGCGCGCGTCGTGCTGCTCGAGGATGCGATGAGTCCGGTGGGCGGCTTCGAGTCCGGCGCCGAGGCCTTCGTCGCGCGGGCCCGGGCGCTCGGCGCGAAGGTGATGACGACGACGCAGGCGCTCGGATTGCTGATGGACCGCGGCTGAAGCGGTTCAGGCGCCCGCGCGTTGATTGGCCGGCCGGGATCGAGCCCGGATCGGACATCATGGAACGCTGCCCCGCGCAGATCGAGAGGACATCGCATGACACGCAAGACCGTCGCCGTCGTGGTCGGCCGCTGGCAATTGGTGCACCAGGGGCAGGAGGCGCTGTTCCAGGCCGCCTTCGGCCTGGCGCAAGAAGTGATCGCGGTGCTGGGCTCGGCGTTCAAGGCACGCGATCCGCGCAATCCGTTCGTGCATGAGGAGCGCCGGCAGATGCTGCTGGCCAACCTGACGCCGGCGCAGCGCGAGCGCCTCCACTTCCTGCCGGTGCGCGACTACTTCGACGATCGCCGCTGGAACGCAGCGGTGACCTTCGGCGTGACCGCGCTGGCGGGCGAGAACGCGGACATCGTGGTGGTCGGACATCAGAAGGACCACACCAGCTACTACCTCAACAACTTCCCGCGGTGGCGGCAGCAACTGGTGGACCGGCTGGCCGATGTCGACGCCACGGCGATGCGCCGCGTGTTCTTCGAGGCCGAGGATCCGGATGCCGCCCTGGCGGTGATGGCGCCGCACGTCAGCGAGCCGGTGCGGGCATGGCTGCAGGCGTGGAGCCGGTTGCCGGAGTACGAGCGACGCAAGCGCGAGCATGCGGCCGTCGCGGCCTACCGCCAGAAGTACACGGCGGTGGCCTACATGACGGGCGACGCGGTGGTGACCGTCGGCCAGCACGTGCTGCTGGTGCGGCGCAAGGGCCCGTTCGGCGAAGACCTCTGGGCGGTGCCCGGCGGCCACCTGGAGCGCGGCGAGCGGCTCGTCGCCTGCGCGATCCGGGAGCTGGTCGAGGAAACGCAGTTCCCGCTGCTGCCCGCGACCATCCTGGCCGCGCTGCAGGGCGCGGCCACCTTCGAGGACCCGCTGCGCAGCGCGCGCGGACGTCTGATCACGATGGCGCACCACTTCCGTTTCGGCGACATGGCGTCGCTGCCCGAGGTCGTCGGCAGCGACGACGTGAAGGAGGCGCGCTGGTTCCACCGCGACGAGCTCGCCGCCATGGAGTCGCAGCTCTTCGAGGACCACTTCGTGATCCTCGATCATTTCCTCGGGCTGATTCGGGATTGATCCTGGGATGCGGTGCGGGACTCGCCCGCGAGCGCCCCTTGACCTCACCCTGTCCGGGGAAACGCCGACCCCACGGCTGCGTCCGAGGCCTACGCTCTGCCGCTGCGGACAGCCGTGGCGGTCAGCCCTGATCCCTCCCCAACCCGTCGGCCGCCCCGAACACAAGGAGACAGCGATGGATCGGCGTTCCCTGCTCAACACATCGGCCGCGATGGCCGCCGGCGCCGTGGCCGGCTGCGCGTTGCCCGGCCAGGCGCAGTCGGCGGCGAAGACGCCGTTCGACGTTCCCCAGACCACCATCCCCATCGTCGGCAGCGATCAGCGTTTCCCGGTCCGTCGCATCTACTGCATCGGCCGCAACTACGCCGCTCACGCGCGCGAGATGGGCAGCGACCCGACACGCGAGCCGCCGTTTTTCTTCCAGAAGCCGACCGACGCGATCCAGAACGTCGCGCCGGGCACCGTCGCCGATCATCCCTATCCGACGCTGACGAAGAACTACCACTACGAGTGCGAGCTCGTCGCCGCGCTGAACAAGGGGGGCCGCGACATCGCGCCGGAGCAGGCGCTCGACTGCGTCTTCGGCTACGCGATCGGCCTGGACATGACGCGCCGCGACTTGCAGCGCGGCATGGGTGACCAGAAGAAGCCGTGGGAGATCGGCAAGAGCTTCGACCGCTCCGCGCCGATCGGCCCCCTCCATCCGGTCGCCAAGCTCGGCGGGCATCCGGGCAAGGGCGCGATCTGGCTCAAGGTCAACGGGCAGATGAAGCAGGACGCGGATCTGAGCCAGATGATCTGGAGCGTCGCCGAGCAGATCGCGCAACTGTCCCGCGCATTCGAGCTCATGCCGGGCGACATCATCTACAGCGGCACGCCGGAGAACGTCGGTCCCGTGGTGCGCGGCGACGTCATCGACTGCCACATCGACGGGCTGCCGAATCTGGGTCTACGCATCGTTTGACGCCGGCTCGCCTCGCCCGAGGCGGTGCCCTCTCAACGCGGCGACGGGGCGCCAGTCACGTCGGCATCGCAACGGACGCCGGACACGCCCAGCTTGCGCGCGGCCTCGCAGGCGTTGATCGCGCCGGACGGCGTCATCGATTCCAGCAGCACCCGCTTCAGGCGCGAGGCGTCGACCCCCGGGGTCGCGGCACGCAGCAGGGCGACCACGCCCGTCACGTGCGCGGCGGCGAGCGAGCTGCCGCTGTCGATGTCGTAGCCGCCGCCGGGCACCGTGGTCAGCACCGCCTGTCCGGGCGCGGCGAGCCAGCCGTTCTTGTCCGCGACGGCACCCGTGCTGGCCACGACCAGCGCGCCGGGGACATCGCTCGGAAAGCCCGCGCCGACGCGCTCGGGCGGTGCCGCCGCCACCAGCACGGCGCCGCGCGATTGAGCGCGCCGCGCCAGCAGCGTCAGCAGCGGATCGCTGGGGCCGCCCAGGCTGAGGTTGATCACGTCGGCGCCGTCCGCGATGGCGGCCCCCAGCGCCTGCGCCAAGGTGAACGAGTTGCAGCGCGCCGTAGGCGGCCGGGAGCGATCGGTGTGGACGTCCGACCAGCAGGCGCGATAGCTCGTCACCACCGCTCCCGGCGCCACGCCGACGATGCCCTGGCGGTTGTTGGCGCGAGCGGCGATCAGCCCCAGGATCTCGGTGCCGTGCCGCTCCGGCACGCCGTCGACCAGGGCACCTCCCCCGTCGACGTAGTCCCGTTGCCCGGTCACCTGGCCGGCCAGATCCGGATGCCGCGCGTCGACGCCCGTGTCGATGATCGCGACCTTCACGCGCGAACCGACACTGACCTGTTGCAGCGCGGCGGCGGACATCTGCTGGAAGCCCTTCTGCAGGCCGAAGTAGGGATCGTTGTACGGCGAGGTCGGCGACGGGGGCGACACCGCCGGCGCAACCGCGGCGCCGGCCGCGGGCATCGCGCTCAATGCCTCGAACTCGTTCAGCGGCTGCGCGAGCCGCACGCGGGCATCGCCGCGCAGGCGCGTCAGGAGGGGCTCCACCTCGTCGCCAGGCGAGAGCGCGAACAGCATGCAGCGCAGGTTCAACGGCGCGATCGTCCAGGCTGCCCGCTGGCGCAGCCGGTATTCGTGGGCCAGCGCTTCCGAGATCGCCTCCGCCCGCGCGCTGCCCGCGTAGCCGGCCATGCGGCGGTAGTCGCCGCGTGGCGATCCGCCCGCGCCGGACAGTGCCTCGCCGCGGTCCTCGACCGCCAGGATGACGTATCGCGCGTCCGGAGACAGGGCGGTGCTCGACGCGGCCCCGGTCGTCGGGACAGCGGTGCCTTCCGAGGTGCCATCGGAGCTAGCTTCGGAGCGCTCGGCGCGATCGCTCACGTCGGACGACGGATCGGCCGCGCGGGCCGCGCCGCCGATGCCGAGCGCAAGGACGATCGAGGCGGCCACCGTGACGGCGACGTCCCACATCCGCGCGCGGCCGGCCAAGCCGACGTTCCCCACCGCTCAGCGCTCCACCGAGGCGGCGCCGACCGGCTCCACCAACAGCACGCCGGGCTCGTCGCGCAGTTGCCCCGCGAGCGCCGTGCCCGAGGGCGCGGCCGCGGGATTCAACGGAGCGAGCAGCAGGCTGCTCGCATCCTCGTCGGCGCCGACGATGCGCAGCCCGTGATGGAGGAGCAACTGGCGCAGCCGGACCATGTCGACCCGTTCCTCCGGCACCAGCCGCACGATCGCGCCGGCCGGCAGCGCGGCCGGCTGGCTCAGCGTCACGTAGTCCGCGGTCGGATGAACGTCGGGCCAGACACGCAGACCGAGCACGCACAGCGCCACCGCCTGCACCGCCACCGCGGCCGCCAGCCAGCGCGTCAGGCGACCGCCGTCGTTGGCGGCGCGGCCGCGCGATCCCGCCACCGGCATCGCGGGGCCGGCCTCGCGATCACGCGCCCACAGACGATCCAGGCCGGACTGGACCGCGGACTCGTCGACGGGGAGGTCGGCGGGATCCTGCATGCCCTGGTGGATGCGCTGCTGCAGCGCCAGCTCCTCGCGGCAGTGCGCGCACCGCGGCAGATGGGCCAGCACCTGGCGGCGCTGATCCGGCGTCGCGGTGCCGGCGACGACCCAGGCGATCGCGTCCCACACCTGGCGATGCTCGTTGGGTTGATCGGGCGCGGAACCGGCGGTCGTGGCGGCCGCGGGGTCGCGTGGCGTGTCGTTCGATGTCATGTCGATCCTTCGGTGCCGCTGGCCGGGCGGTCCAGGCCGCCCAACTCGGGCAGCACGTTGCGCAGCCTGACCCGCGCATGGAACATGCGGGCCTTCACCGTGCCGGTGGCGCAATTCATGATGCGGGCGATGTCCTCGCAGGTCTCGCCCAGGTAGTAGGCCAGCTCCATCGTCACGCGCTGCTCCACCGGCAGTGTCGCCAGACCGCGCAGCACCCAGTCGCGCAGCTCCCGCTCGGGGCCCTCGTTGACGGCGGGCTCGGCCATCGCCAGCTCGACTTCGTGGACGGAGGAGGCGTTGACTTCCTCCGCGGTGACGCCGTCGCGCAGCGCCTTGAGCATGCAGCGGTAGGCGATGCCATGGATCCAGGTGGACACGCGCGACTCGCCGCGGAAACTACCCGCGCTGCGCCAGACGATCCACAGCGCGTCGTTGACCACCTCCTCGGCCAGGTCCGGCCGTCCGCAGCAGCGCAGCACGAAGCGCGACAGCCGCGGCTGGCAATGCCGATACAGCTGCTCGAAGCCGGATCGGTCGCCAGCCGCGGCGGCCTTCAACCAGGCGCGCAGACGCGACTCGAGGGCCGAGTCCGCCTCATTGGGAACAGTTGGAAACATGGGCGACGAATTCTGCAGAAGTGTCGTTCATGGGTGCCACAATCCCGCCCGATGGTTGCCGAGGCCCCCAAAAAGATCAGCGCGAAACCCCCTTGCACAAGGGGGGGCAAGTCGCCGCCGAGGGGCTCGATCTGCGGCGCGATGGCCATCGTCGCCGGGATGGCGGTGGCGCCGTGTGCCGATGCACAAACCTGGGGCGGCACGGTGTCGCTGGTCTCGGAGCGCGTCTCGCGCGGGATCAGCCTGACGGACGACCGGCCCGGCGCCACGGCCGACTTCTTCTACCGCGACGACCGCAACTGGGCGCTGGGGCTCGGCCTGGGCACGGTCAGCGCCCGGCGGGGCGCGACGGCCGAGGCGATCCTCTCCGCGACGCGCTGGTGGCAGATCGACGACCGCCGCACGTTCACGCTCTCCGCCGCGCATTACGGCTATGCCGGTGGCGACCGCGCCGACCGCCTGCGCTACAGCGAGGTGTCGATGGGCGGCCTCTGGGACGCGGACGGCTGGGGGCAGTGGGGCGGCACGCTGTCGCTCTCCCCGGACCTGGGCGCGTCGTCGGCGTGGGGCTACCTGGGCCATCGGGGCGCGACCATCGTGGAGCTGACCTGGCACCGCCGACTCGCCGGTACGCTCTCGGCCGACGTGGGCTGGGGGCGGGTCGATCCCTGGGGCGGCGCGGGCAGCAGCGCGTACCGCTTCGCCAACGCGGGCTTGAGCGTCGCGGCCGGGGACTGGCGCTTCTCCGTCGCCCGCCTCTACCGGTCCTTCTCCAGCCGCCAACGCTGGGTCGCCAGCGTCGACTGGTCCTTCTGAGTTCCAGGGGCGAGGCGCCAGGGAGGGCCTCCCGGGGCGCCCCTCTAGCCCGCCTGCTGCTCCAGGAAGCGCTGCGCGTCCAGGGCGGCCATGCAGCCGGTGCCCGCGCTGGTGATGGCCTGGCGATAGACGTGGTCCTGCACGTCGCCGGCCGCGAAGACAC
>NZ_NIOF01000029.1 GCF_002205645.1 Roseateles aquatilis
TGGCGAGAGGCAATGAACCAATTCGCCATCCTCTACGCAGACCGATTCACCAGGACCGGCTCGTAGCCTCGTAGAAGCGCCTCAAACACAGAATTTCTGACACACCCAGCGCCTCCAATGCTGCCGGCGTGACTTGGACGCTTGACTACACCGACCCCGATCGCGGTGTGTCGCCGACAAGCGCCAACGACTCGCTCTATCGCGTGCGTCACACGGGCGGTCAATCGATGGGCATTCAATGGTCGGGCGGGCGCATTTCCCAGATCACGGATCCGGCCGGCAACGTCTACAGCTACGGCTACTCGGGCGGTACGCTGGCACAGACGACGTATCCCGCGACCCAGCATCAGGTTGGCGGCTACGACGTGTACGGCGACACGATCACGTATCACATGAGCGGCGGCCAGTTGCTGGGCAAGTCGCTCAACGGCGTCAGGTATTCGACCTTCACCTATGACGGCGCGGGCCGGGCCATCTCGTCGGAACACGCCGGCGGTGTCGAGAGGTTCACGTTCGAGTTCCTCGACGCGACGAGGACGCGCGTGACCAACGGGCTGGGGCGCCAGACGACGTACTACTTCAGCACCGACCCGACCCGGGAGTACGAGTTCAACTGGGCCGTCGGTGATGCGTCGACTTATTGCACGACCTATTCGACGTCCTCCGTCAGCATGTCGCCGACGATTCGCTACGAGCGCGACTCGAATCTCTACCCCACCGAGACCGAGACGGATCTGGAGGGCTCGACGATTCGCGTGACGCGAGGCGGCACGACCGGCTCGCCGGTCACGACCACCTATCAATGGGACGCCTTCCCCAAGCGCATTCGCGAAACGCAAGGCCCCATGAGCCGCCGCAGCATCGCGTACGACGCCCGGAATCGCGTGGCCTCGGTGACGGAGACGAACACCTCGGGTATCGGCGTGACCGGGCAGGCACGGACGACAACGTTCAGCTACGTGGATGCGGACGGCAACGGCTTGCCGGAGCAGGTGACCGTCGATGGCCCATTGCCCGGCGGTGGTGATGCGGTGACGTTCTACTACGACGGCGCGGGCAACCTGACGCAGCGCGTCAGCGCGTCGGGAACGATGACTTTCTCCGGCTACAACGGCCTGGGACTGCCGTCGCAGGTCACCGACGAGACCGGCGTGACGACCTCCTTCACCTATGACGCGCGAGGCCGGGTCATCGTTGCGACGCGCGCCGGCTTCACGCAGCAGACCGCCTACACGGTGCTGGGTGACGTACTGGACTCGTCGGCATCGAATGGCGTGGAGCGCAGCTACGGATACGACGCCGCTCAGCGCCTCTCCCGTGTGAGCGACAAGGGCGACAATCCGGCGCTGCCGATCTCCCAGCGGACTTTCGCGAACCTCTCATTGCAGCGGGACAACGCCAGCAATGTGACGTCGACCTCGCGCTCGGTGACCGGTGGCTACTGGTCGCTGGTGTGCCCTTTCGATCCCTGGGGCGATCCGTATGAATGTCCGAACCCGGATTACGTCTGGTCGTCTTACGAGACGACGGTGGTCCGCTCGTTCACCGACTTCGACGAAGAGAACCGCGTGCGCGCGGTGCGCGGCAACGCCAATCAGCGCTGGACCTACACGCGCCTGGGCAGCGGGCTGGTGGACAAGGTGGTCGACGCGACCCACGTGACGGTCGAGCAGAACACCTATGACGAGCACTTCCGGCTGAAGACGCGCGCCGATGGCGTCGCAGGCGTGACGACCTTCGGCTACGACGCCGACGGGCGGACGACGTCAGTGAAAGATGCGCGAGGCAACACGACGACGTACACGATCGACGGGCTCGGGTTGCTGCGCTCGACGGTGAGCCCTGATACCGGCACGACAAATTACGGCTACGACGGCGCGGGGCAATTGACGTCGGTGACGTTTGCCAACGGCCAGAGCCAGACGATGGGTTATCTGGGCGACGGGCGTCTTTCGACGATCACCGCCAGCAACGCGGCGGGAACGCTGGTGCGGACGTATGGCCATGACGCCTGTGCGTACGGTGCGGGCAAGGTCTGCAGCGTCTCGGAGAGCAATGGCGACGGGCTGACATTGCAGTACCACGCCAGTGGCGTGGTGGCGAGCCGCACCGACGTGATCGCCGGTCAGTCGCTGACCACCAGCAAGGGCTTCGACGGCATCGGTCAGGTGTCGACGATGACCTACCCCAATGGCGTGGTGCTCAAGTACAGCTGGGACAAGGGCCGGGTGGCTGGACTGCGTGTCGTGGTCAACGGCGTGGAGCGGTCGGTGGCCGCGGGCGTCCAGTACGGGCCTTTCGGACCAATGACGCAGTTCACCGATGCGTCGAATCGCCAGCAGGTCTTCAGCTATGACATGGACGGCCGGATCTCGCAGATCTTCACGTCCGGGGCGCAGGGGCGCACGAATGGGTACGACACGCGCGACCTGATGACGTCCATCGCGGGCAATGACGCGCTGACGGCCCGCTATGACAACGCCTATCGGCTCAACGGCTTCGACCAGAGCAGCGCGACGACCACGATCGGGCTGGATTCGCTGGGCAACCGCACGCAATACGGCACCACGACGGGCATCTCTCAGACGCTGTCCATCGATGGCGTAAGCAGCCGGCTCATTGCCATGAGCGGCACGACGGCTCGCACCTATGGCTACGACGCCGCAGGCAATCTGGTGCGCGAGACCCGCGATGGCGGCACGAACTGCCACTTCTACGACCCATTCGGGCGGCTGTCGGCATTCAGCCGATTCAGCGGATCGGTGGCGTGTCCCGGCGCGCCTGGCGGCACGGTATCGAGCTATCGCTACAACGGGCTGCAGCAGCGCAGCTTCAAGTCCAGCGGCGGGGTCGATCGCCGATTCGTCTACGGCGATTCAGGTGAGCTGCTGTACGAGGTGGCCTCGAATGGCCAGGAGCGGAACTACCTCTGGATGAACGGCCGCCTGGCTGCGGTGGTGGCCGGTGGGGTGCTCTACGCGGCTTACTCGGATCATCTTGGACGTCCGGAGATGCTGGCCAACACCGCCGGGGCCGTGGCGTGGCAGGCAAGGAACCAGCCGTTCGACCGGGTCGTTACCGTGGATGCGATCGGGGGGATGAATGTCGGATTCCCGGGGCAGTATTACGATGCGGAATCGGGGCTTTGGCAGAATTGGCATAGGTATTACGATGCTGCGGTCGGAAGATATATTCAATCGGACCCTGTCGGTTTGATGGGCGGCATTAATACCTACGTCTATGGCGGGGCGAATCCATTGAGTAATATTGATCCAGAAGGGCTGAGTTTCGCAGCAGCGTTAAGCGACGCGACTGGTGGGTGTAGCAGCAACAGCTTCGTTGACGATGTCGTAGATAACTTTGTTAACGTGCAGGAAAGCACCTCGCTACTTAAAACAGGGATATCACTGGCCCTCGGAGGGCAGTTTGCGAAGCAGTATGGTGGTTTGACCGTCGGGGGCGCCGCGATGGGGCTTGTCAAGGAGATGGGGAGCGGGTTCACGGTGACTGGAATCGGCTCGCGCACCTTCTTGCAAGCTGCGGTCACGTCTACAGCCACATGGGCAGTCAACAGCGTGCTCGTTAAGGGGGCGTTTGATGCTGGCGTCTTGGCGGGGTCTATCCTCAGAACGGCAATAAACCGGGCGGCATCTAGTGCTGCATGCACATGCAAGAAGTGACGAATATGGGAGAATCGCTAGCGCTTGTCAAAGAGCAGCTGTGGAAGCTTTGGATCTCCGGAGTATTGTTGGCAGTCGCCGGTGCTGGCTTTTTAATGCCTGAAGGCATAGGAAATGCACTATATATTCCGGGTGTTGTTGTAGAGCTGACTGCGATGATGCTTTGCTTTGCGAGTTTGGCATGGGCAATATGTGCCGTTCGATGTAAATGGTGCGGATTGCGACTTGTGATGTATGCCCTGACGCGAAGAAGCGTTGGGCAATGGTTGCACTGGTTACTGACCGAGGAACGATGCCCACGATGTGGCGCAGATCATCGAGGTTGCCACCTTTCGTCCAAGCTTTGAATGATTTCTCCAGCGCGCGTGAAGAGGGCTGGGGAACCGCCGTCGACCGAACAAGCTGTCAGAGCTGGGTCTCTGGGCTCTGAAGGGGGGGGGCAATACGGTTTCCTGCATCTGATGTTGGACCGGGCTGGGACGGGTGACTTCACATCGAGCAGTTGTTCGGTCAAATCCGCGAGGCGCCCAGGGGGCGGATGATCCAGCAGCGCATCGTCTATGAGGTGCTCTACATGCGCGGATCTGCCCCTACGCACTCCTCCCATTCCCCACCCCCTCCACAACTGGTACTGTTGTGGTCATTCGCTCGCCACGCGCCCTCCCGCAGGTCTCACATCGCCCAGGAAAGCCGGCAGTCCCGATGACTGACGGCAACGGACCGGACGCATCGGCGACACACGCGGAGCGGGTCCAGCATCAGGGTTAAGTCCAGTGCGCTACCAATTGACGCTCCGCGTTTTTTGGTACTAAACTGGTATTAATCATGAACGCCTTCTCCCTGGCGGACGCCTGGTCCGCACCGTTGCAACCGCGCTTTGCCGGCGTCCGCACCCTGGTGGGCGTGGATGGGGGCGGCACCGGGACACGGGTCCGGCTGAGCGACGTCCACGGGCGTCTGCTGGGCCAGGGATGGGCGGGACCCTCCGCGTTGGGGCAGGGCATCGCGCAGGCGTGGCGGCACATCCAGATGGCCGTGCAGGAAGCGGCGGCGAAGGCCGGCATCGAACGGCTCTCGCTGGGCGAGACCGCCATCGGGCTGGGGCTCTCCGGCGCCGGCGTCGCCGCGCAGGCGCAGGCCTTCATCGCACAGCAACCCGGCTACGCCCATGTGGCGCTGGTCAACGACGGCACGACCTCGGTACTCGGCGCGCATGCGGGCCGTCCCGGCGGCGTGATCGCCGCGGGCACCGGCACCGTCGGCGAGGCGCTGCGGGCCGACGGCACCATGGTCTGCGTCAGTGGCTGGGGCTGGATCGGCGGCGACGAGGGCAGCGGCGCGTGGCTCGGTATCCAGGCGATGCGCATCGCGCAGAAGGCGATGGATGGACGCGCGGACGTCGGGTCGCTCGCCCGCGCCGTGTGGGACGCCGCGAAGGCCACCGGCGCGCAGGACCGCGATGCCATCAACGCCTGGGTCGCCCAGGCCGGCCAGCACGCCTACGCGCAGCTGGCGCCGCTCGTTTTCGAGCACTCGGAATCGGACCCCGCCGCCGCTGCGCTGGTGGCGCAGGCGGTGGCGGAGCTGGAGCAACTCGCGCTCGCGCTGGACCCCTCGCAGCAGCTGCCGCTGTCGCTGGCGGGCAGCATCGCGCAGCGGCTCGCCGCGCTTTTCTCAGGCAACATTCGGGCCCGTTGCGTGTCGCCTCAAGGCGACTCGGCCGACGGTGCGCTGCGGCTGGTCCGTGGCGCTCTCTCCGAAACACGTTGAGAAGAAGAGACGCCCGATGAGCACCAAGCTGCCCTTCCAATTCAAGCCCGATCCCGCCGCCGCGTCGCCGCTGTATATGCAGCTGGCCCACAAGCTGGCGCAAGCGATCCGCGAAGGCCAGTACCAGGCCGACGAAGCGCTCCCGTCCGAACGCGTCCTGTCCGAATCCCTGGACCTCTCCCGCGTCACCGCCCGCAAGGCCATCGACCGCCTCGTCGAGCAGGGCCTGATCGTGCGCAAGCGCGGCTCCGGCAATTACATCGCGCCCAAGCTGGAGCAGCCGCTGTCGCGCCTGACCAGCTTCTCCGAGGAACTGCACCAGCGCGGCTTCAAGCCCAGCAGCCGCTGGCTGACCCGCGGCTTCGCCATGGCCGCGCCGGACGAGCAGCTGTCGCTGGGACTCACCACCGGCCAGCGCGTCGCGCGCCTGGAACGCCTGCGCCTGGCGGATGCCGTGGTCATGGCCTATGAGCTGTCCGTGCTGCCCGAAGCCGTGCTGCCCGACCCGCAAAAGGTCGAGTCCTCGCTCTACGAGCACCTCTCCCGACACGGCGGCGCGCCGATCCGCGCGCTGCAACACATTCGAGCCATCAACGCGGATTCGCGCCTGGCCGGCCTGCTGGAAGTGCCAGTCGGTCAGGCGGTGCTGTTCATCACGCGGGTGGGTTATCTGGACCAGGGTCAAGCCGTCGAGCTGACCCATTCCTACTGCCGCAGCGATTACTACGACTTCGTCGCGGAGATGAGGCGCGACGGATGACGGCACAGCACATCGACGGATTCGTATTGACACCTGGCGGGTTCATCCGCGGTGTGCTGGAACATCAGGACGGTCGCATCACCCGCGTGGACGGGCATGCGGCCACCGAGTACGAGGTGTGCCACGGCGCCCAGGACCTGCCCATCGTCCTGCCCGGGTTCATCGACACGCACGTGCACGGCGGCGCCGGCCGCGACACGATGGAGGGCGACGACGCCGCCCCGCGCATCGCCCGGCTGCATGCGCGCCACGGTACCACGTCGCTGCTCGCGACGACGATGACCGCGCCGCTGGACGAGATCCGCCACGCGCTGCGCGGCCTGACCGACACCTGCCGCACGCGCCCCGCCGGCGCGGCCCGCGTGCTGGGCGTGCACCTGGAAGGCCCGTACATCAACCCCGGCAAGCTCGGCGCGCAGCCCGATTTCGCGCGGGCCGCGACGCTGGACGAGATCCGCGACCTGCATGCCATCGCGCCGCTCCACCTGATCACGCTCGCCCCCGAGCTGCCCGGCAATCTGGAGCTGGTCGGGCAGTTGCGCGAGGCGGGTTTCCAGGTCCAGATCGGCCACACGCTGGGCACCTACGAGGACGGCGTGGCCGCCTTGGCCCGCGGCGCCGGCGGCTTCACCCATCTGTTCAACGCGATGACGGGACTGCACCACCGCGAGCCCGGCATGGTGGGCGCGGCGCTGGCGCATGCGCGGTACGCCGAGATCATCCCGGACCTGCTGCACGTGCACGCCGGCGCGATCCGTGTCGCGCTGCGCAGCATCCCGTGCCTGTTTTGCGTTACCGACTCGACCGCCGCCGCCGGCATGCCCGACGGCGAGTACAGCCTCGGCCGCCACCGCGTCACCAAATGCCTGGGCGGCGTGCGCCTGCCCGACGGCACGCTGGCGGGATCGACGCTGACGATGGACCAGGCGCTGCGCAACCTGGTGCTGAAACTGGGCCTGGAGATCGAGGACGCGTCGCGACGCGTCTCGACCCATGCCGCCGACTTTTTGGGTCTGGACGACCGGGGCCGACTGGCTCCGGGCGCCTGGGCGGATCTTGTGGTGTTGGACCGTGGCTTGCAGTTGCAACGCGTGGTCGTCGAAGGAGAAGCAATTGACCTCGCGAATGCTGGATGAGGCGCTGAGCGCGCCGCAGGTGGTGGCCCATCAACTGGCCGCCGATCAGAACGCCTATGCCGCGCTGGGCGCCGCGCTGCGCGAGCAGCCGCCGACCTCGCTGCTGACCATCGCGCGCGGTAGCTCGGACCATGCGTCGCACTACCTCGCCTACCTGATCATGGCGCGGCTGGGCCGGCTGGTGACCTCGCTGCCGATGTCGCTGATCACGCTGTACCAAAGCAAGATCGAGAGCAAGGGCCTGGTGTCGCTGGCGTTCTCGCAGTCGGGCCAGAGTCCCGACCTGGTCTCGCCGACACAGTACTTCCGCGCCAACGGCGCCCGCACCGTCGCCTTCGTGAACGCGGCCGGCTCGCCGCTGGAAGCCGCCGCCGAGCATGTCTTCCGCCTGCACGCGGGCGTCGAGCAAAGCGTCGCCGCGACCAAGAGCTACATCGCGCAGCTGGTGGCCGGCGCGCGCGTCGTGGCCGCCTGGCAGGGCGACGAGGACCTGTCCGCCGCGCTGCAGACGCTGCCGCAAGCGATGGAGCAGGCGGCGAAGCAGCGCTGGGACGTGGCCGTCGACGTGCTCAAGGGCGCCGACAAGCTGTTCGTCATCGGCCGCGGCACCTCGCTGCCGATCGCGCTGGAAGCGGCGCTCAAGTTCAAGGAGACCTGCGGCATCCAGGCCGAGGCGTTCTCCGGCGCCGAGGTGAAGCACGGTCCGATGGCGCTGGTCGACGAGGGTTATCCGCTGCTGGTCTTCGCGCCGCGTGGTCCGGCCCAGGCCGGGCTGCTGGCACTGGCCGAGGAGATGCGCGGCCGGGGGGCCCGCGTGCTGCTGGCCGCGCCCGAAGGCACGCCCGGCGCCGAGTTGCCATTGACCTGCACGGGCAACGAGGACCTCGATCCGATCGCCGCCGTGCAGAGCTTCTATCCGATGGTGGAGGCGCTGGCGCAGGCGCGGGGCCTGAACCCCGACCAGCCGCGCCATCTGGCCAAGGTCACCAAGACGCATTGATCCCCGGACTTCCGGACTTTGCTATCCCCAGCCGGCGACGACGCGGGCCAGGCATGAAGAGAGCGACATGAGCGAGACGACATTCCATCCGGGCCGGCTGGTGATGGTGGACATCCAGGGCAAGACGCTGGACGCGGCGACGGCGGATTTCCTGCGGGACAACCGGATCCGGGCGGTCTGCCTGTTCCGCAAGAACCTGGGCACCGAGGCCGAGGTCCGCCAGCTGACGCGCGACCTGCGCGCGGTCATGGGCCCCGACGCGCTGATCGGGCTGGACCAGGAGGGCGGCTCGGTCGTGCGCGCGACCTTCCTGCCGCAGCCGCCGTCGGCGATGGCGCTGGGCGCCGCGGGCGACGAGGCGCTGGCGGAAGCGGTCGGCGCCGCGGTCGCGCGCGGGCTGCGCGGCATCGGCATCAACTGGAACTTCGCGCCGGTCACCGACATCAACAACAACGCCGCCAATCCGGTCATCGCCGAGCGCAGCTTCGGCGAGACCGCGCAGACCGTGACGCGCCTGGCGGATGCCTGGATGCGCGGCTCGCTGGCGGCGGGCGTGGCCTGCTGCATCAAGCACTTCCCCGGGCACGGCGACACGCATGTGGACTCCCACCTGGACCTGCCGACGGTGGACAAGTCGCGCGCCGAGCTGGACGAGCTGGAGCTCAAGCCCTTCAAGGCGCTGCGCGACGTGGCGCCGTCGATGATGACGGCGCACATCGTCTATCCGAAGATCGATCCGCTGTACCCGGCCACGCTGTCGAAGACCATCCTCGGCGGCATCCTGCGCGACGAGTACGGCTACGACGGCGTCGTGATCACCGACGCGCTGATGATGAAGGCCATCGCCGAGCGCTACGGCTACGCGAAGGCCGCGGTGCTGGCGATCAACGCCGGCGCCGACATGATCCTGGCGCAGGGCTCGCTCGACGAGCAGGCGCAGGCGATCCACGCGTTGCAGGACGCGCTGACGCGGGGCGCGCTGACCGTGGAGCGCGGCCGCCAGGCCGAGGCGCGGCTGGACCGGCTGGCCAGGGACTATCCGGTCCGCCTGGACGACTACCAGGGCACGCAACGCGATGCCGACGACGTGCTGATGCGCCGCGCGTGGGCGGCGGGCCTGAGCGCGCTGCGCGGCGCGTTGCCGCCCGCGGCCGACCGCCCGCTGCGCGTGCTGGTGCAGGACGAGGTGCCTACCGACGGCGTGTCCGAGGCCGGCCCGACCGGTGCGCAGGTGCGGTCGCTGTTCGAGGGTTTCGCGGACGTGGAGTTCGTGTCGCTGGCGGACATCGCCGCGCTGGACTGGTCCATCGTGCCGGCCGACGACCGCTTCAACATCGTGGCGTCGACGCACCGCGCGCGTTACGGCGCGCAGTCGGCCGCGTGGCGGCCCGACCTGCACCTGGTGCTGTGGAACCCGTTCCAGTCGCTGGACGTCGCCGCGCCGACCGTCATCAGCTGGGGCTACGCCGACGGCGCGCTGGCCGCGCTGGGTGCCTGGCTGCAGGGCCGCGGCACGGCCGGCGGGCAGGCGCCGGTGACGCTGAACTGAGGCCGGACCGCCGGTCGTCTTCTCCCCGGCGCCATCCGCCGCATCGCATCGATCCGAGGGCCTCGACATGAGCCAGCCGAAGAATCCTCCCGCCACCGACGTGTCCGGCCGCTCGCCGATCCGCTGGGTGCCCAGCCTGTATCTCGCGCAGGGCATGCAGTTCTTCGTGGTGATGCTGATCGCCGGCCTGATGTTCAAGAACATGGGCGTGGCCAACGACCAGATCGCGCGCTGGACCGGCGTGCTCGGCCTGGCCTGGGCGTTCAAGCCGCTGTGGAGCCCGTTCCTGGAGCTGGCGCGCAGCAAGAAGCTGATCGTCGTGGCGATGCAGTTCACCGGCGCCGCGGGCCTGGCGCTGATGACGGTGGCGCTGCAGCTGCCGATGTGGTTCGCGGCCAGCATCGCGGTGCTGTTTCTGCTCGCCTATGCCTCGGCGACCCACGACATCGCCTGCGACGGTCTTTACATGGCCTCGCTCGACGATCGCCAGCAGGCGGTCTACGCGGGCTGGCAGGGGGCGTTCTTCAACGCCTCGAAGTTCCTGACGCTGGGCGGCCTGCTGGTGTTGGCGGGCACGCTGGAGCGCAGCATGGGCGTGATGAACGCCTGGTCGGTGATCTTCGGCCTGCTGGCGGTGCTGCTGTTCCTGCTGGCCAGCTACAACGCCTATGCGTTGCCCGGCGCGCTCAACACCGATCACGGCGACCTGACCGCGGCCGGCGTGTGGCGCACGCTGCGCGAGGTGATCGCCGATTTCCTGAAGAAGCCCGGCATCTGGCTGGCGATCCTGTTCATCGTGATGTTCCGCTTCGCCGAAGGGCAGGTGCAGACCATCGGGCCGTTGTTCCTGATCGAGGCGCGCGACAAGGGCGGCCTGGGCCTGACGACCGAGCAGGTCGGCGGCGTCTACGGCACGGTCGGCACGGCGGCCTTCCTCGTCGGCAGCATCGTCGGCGGTTACTTCACCAGCTGGTTGAGGCTGCGCCGGGCGATGCCGTTCCTGATCCTGGCGATGGCGGTGCCCAACGCCACGTTCTACTACCTGGCGGTGACGATGCCCGCGGACCTGTGGCATGTGGGCCTGGCCGTCGCGATCGAGATGCTGGGGTACGGCTTCGGCTTCGTCGGCATGATCCTGTACATCATGCAGGCCGTCGCGCCGGGCCGTTATCAGACGGCGCATTACGCGCTGGGCTCGGGCGTGATGCAGCTGGGCTTCATCTTCTCCAAGACCATCAGCGGCGACATCCAGCTCGCCATGGGCTACGAGCACTTCTTCATGTGGACGATCGCCTGCGGCGTGCCCGCGCTGATCCTGCTGCCCTTCGTGCGCCTGCCCGGAAAGAAGCAGGAAAAGAACGGCACGAGCGACAACCAGGCCACGGCCCCCGTGGAAAGCGCGACATGACGCACGAAGCAGGAGCCGGAACGAAACCCACCGCACCCCTCGGTCGCAAGACCGACGCAGTGAGACAGTGCTGGGGGACGGCAGGGCATGGGGTTTCGGCGCAGGCCGGGGTCCCATGTCCTGGCGGCCAACGCGCCGGGCGCGGCAGGTGGACAGCCATCGCGACCGCGGCCACGACGGCCATGGCGGCGGCGACCGCGCTCACCATCGCCACCAGCGCGCATGCCGCCGATCCGGCGTTCTTCTTCGACGACTTCAGCTACCCCGACACCGCCGCGCTCTTCAAGCAAGGATGGTCGCCGCGCAGCGCCGCCGGTCATCCCGGCATCCCCGGCTCGCGGTGGGCTCCCGAGGGCTTGAGCGTCGTCGACGGCAAGCTCCGCCTGCGCGGCACGACCGACGGCACCGGTGCCGGGACCACGCAGGTGCAGATCTGCCACCAGCGCAAGTACCTGGCCGGCACCTATGCCGCGCGCATCCGCTTCAGCGACTTGCCGGTGAGCGGCGCCGACGGTGATCCGGTGATCCAGACCTTCTACGCCGTGAGCCCGTTGAAGCATGACTTCGACCCGGAGTTCAGCGAGCTCGACTGGGAGTACCTGGCCAACGGCGGCTGGGGCAGCGACAAGACGCGGCTCTACGGCATCACCTGGCAGACGGTGCGCATGGAGCCGTGGCTGGCCTTCAACCAGCAGCACGAGGAATTCGTCGCGCTGGGCCAGCCGGGGCGTGATTGGCACACGCTGGTGATGCAGGTCGCCGACGGCCGCACGCACTGGTTCCTGGACGGCCGCAAGGTCGACGAGCACGGCGGGCGCAACTATCCGGTGGTGCCGATGTCGATCAACTTCAACCTGTGGTTCTCGCCGAACGGCCCGTTGCCGCAGGGCGAGAAGGGCGGTCCGCCGCGCGTCTACGAGCAGGACGTCGACTGGGTGCTGCACGTCAAGGACACCGTGCTGAGCCCCGCGCAGGTGGAGGCGCAGGTCGCCGCCTGGCGCGCCCAGGGCGTGGCGCGCCTGAACCAGGTGCCGGCGCCGCAGCCGGCGCTGGAAAGCCGTTGCGACTTCTGATGTCGAGCGCCCGATGCCCGGCGATCGCCCGGCGGCGACCGACGTCGCATCGCTGACTTCCCGCCCTGCATCTCACGAACGGGCCAGACCGGAATCCTCCATGACTTCGACCTCCAAGCGCATTGCCTCGGTGGACGCCCTGCGCGGCCTGGCCGTCGCGGCGATGCTGCTCGTCAACAACCCCGGCGACTGGGGCCATGTCTACGCGCCGCTGGAGCATGCGGCCTGGAACGGCTGGACGCCGACGGACCTGGTGTTCCCGTTCTTCCTGTTCATCGTCGGCGTCTCGCTGTCGCTCGCGATGGGCGCGCGCATCGAGTCCGGCGACGGAGCGTCGTTGCGCGGCACGGTGGTGAATCGCGCGTTGCGGATCCTGTTGCTCGGCCTGGCGCTGCATGCGCTGGCCTGGTGGCTGATGGACAAGCCGTCCTTTCGCGTCCCCGGCGTGCTGCAGCGGATCGGGCTGTGCTTCGGTGTGGTCGGGCTGATCGCGATCCAGTGGCGCGCGCGCGGGCAGTGGGCCTGCATCGCCGGGCTGCTGTTCTGCTACGGCGCGCTGCTGCTGTGGGGCGGTCCGCTGGACAAGGCCGGCAACATCGCCAGCCGCATCGACGCGTGGCTGCTCGGTCCGCATGGTTATGAATGGGATGCGGCCACCGGGCTCGGGCACGACCCGGAGGGCATCGTGTCGACGCTCGGCGCGCTGGCGACGACGCTGCTCGGTTGGCGCTGCGGCGAAGCGCTCCGGCAGGGCGCGCTCGGCCGCCTGGCTGTGATCGGCGTCGGCGCCGCGCTGGCGGGCTGGGGGCTCGACGCGGTCGGTCAGATGCCGATCAACAAGAACCTGTGGACGCCCGCCTTCGTGCTGTGGACCGGTGGCCTCGCGTCGCTGGCGCTGCTGGGCGCGCATGCGCTGATCGATCGCCGCGGCTGGCCGCCGCTGTTCCGCAGCTTCGGCGTCAACGCCATCGCCGCGTATGCCGGCGCCTGGATCAGCACGGTGCTGCTGGAAGGCTTCGGCTGGATGGCGCCGATCTATGCGCACAGCTTCGGCTGGCTGGAGCCGATCGTCGGACCGTACGGGCGCTCGCTGGCCTTCGCGCTGGTGTTCGTCGCCCTCTGGTGGGCGATCGTGCGGGTGATGGACTGGCGCCGGATCTACATCAAGGTGTGAATCCCGACGCGCCGACCGGCGCGCGGAAGGAGAATCGGCCGATGAGCTTTTCCATCCGCATGCCGCCTGACGTGCAGTCGCTCGCCATCGGCGGGCATCAGGTCCTGCTGATCGACGACTTCCTGGAGGACCCGCGGGCGCTCGTGCAGGCCGCCTGCGACAGTAGCTTCCACCCTTGCCCCGGCGCCGATGAAGGCAAGGGCTATCCCGGCATCCGCGCGACGGCGCCCGCGGCCTACTCGCAGGAGCTGGTGTCGCTGCTGGACCCGCTCATCCGGATCAACTTCGGCATCGACGAGACGTTGCCGCTGCGCAAGACGCCGTGCATGTTCTCGCTGACGACGATGTCGCCCGCGCGGCTCGGACCGCTGCAGCGCATTCCCCATTTCGACTCGAGCGCGCCGCGCTACATGGCGGCGCTGCTGTACCTGTGCGACGGCCAGCACGGCGGGACCGGCTTCTATCGTCACCAGGCCACGGGACTGCAACAGGTGACGGCCGTGGACACCGACCGCTATGCCGCCGCCATCCGCGCCGAGATCGAGCATCGTCCGCCCCCGCAGCGCTACTTCGACGCGGGTGACGAGCACTTCGAGTTCCTCGGCATGCTGCCGGCGCGTTTCAACCGGCTGATCGTCTACGCCGGGTCCTTGCTCCACACCGCTTGCGTGAATCCGCACGTGAGCATCAGCGACGACCCGCGGCGCGGACGGCTCACCGTCAATACCTTCGTCGACTTCTGAGGCCCGGCCCCACGCAGGCCGCCGGGCGCGCCGACACAACGAAAAAAGCCCGGCAGAGCCGGGCTTGAAGAGGGCCGAAGCCCTCGGAGATGTTGGTGGATCAGAACTTGGCGCTGACGCCCAGGCGATAGGTGGTCTCGCCCATGAACGACCAGGCCGGGTAGCCGCCCTTGAGCGACTGGCGCAGCGTGGTGCTCGAAGCGGCGGCGCCGTACTGCACGTCGTCCGACTTGGTCAGGTTGATCGCGTCGAAGCTCAGACGGATTCGCGGCGTGACGTTCCAGCCCAGGCTCAGGTCCAACGTGCCGAAGGAGTCGTGCATCCGGTTGCTGTAGTAGCCGGTCTCGCGAACCATGTACTTCGAACGCCAGTTGTAGGCCAGACGCGCGCTGTACGTGTCGGTTTCATAGAAGCCGACCAGGTTCACGTTGTGCTTCGAGGACAGCGTGAACATGCTCACTTCGTCCTGGTAGCTCGACGCCGGCGCCGTCGCATCGGTGTACGTGTAGTTCGCGATCACGCCGAACCCGTTGTTGAACGAGTGGTTGATCTGCGTTTCCAGGCCGGTGATCTTGCCGCCGCCCGCGTTGATGTAGCGGTTGATCGTCCAGTTGTCCAGGCCGGTGTCCGGGCTGATCAGGCCGATCTTCTGGTTGATCTGCGTGGCCGTGGAGATGAAGTTGTCGATCTTCTTGTAGAAGAGCGTCGCCGACACCAGATTGCCGCGGCCGTAGTAGTACTCCAGACCCAGGTCGAACTGCTTGGACGACATCGGCTTGAGACTCGGCGTACCGTAGTTCACCGTCTCGTTGTTGGGCACCGTGTCGTTCCAGCCCAGCGTTGCGCCGGCGAACATGTTGTCGTAGTTCGGACGGGTGATCGCCTTGGAAGCCGCGAAGCGCAGCAGCGTGTTGCGGTCGATGTCGTACACCAGGTTCAGGCTGGGCAGCCAGTCGCTGTACGTGGCATTGGTCTGCTGCTTGTTCTTGTTCCAGCCGACGTTCTGCGGCACGTCGCCGGCGGCCAGCGGCGTGCCGTCGAAGATGTACGCGTCATTGCTGGCCTTGGTGCGGATGTAGCGCAGACCGAAGTTGCCGTGCAGCGCATCCTTCTCGAAGTTGAACATGCCGTACAGGGCGGTGTTCTTTTCTTCGATCTGGCCGTAGCCGCCGCGCGACTGGACCCAGCTCGCCACGTTGGCGTTGGCCAGGGCGAACATCGCGTCCAGGTTGGGCTTGGGCACGCTCCAGCCCGGCGTTCCCATCGGCATGGTGCCGTTGAACAGCGAGCCGGTGGGCGCGCTGACCGGCGTGGTCACGAAGATGGGACGGTACTCGTCCTTGGTGAACGTGTGCTTGGTCGCGCGGGCGCCGGCCTTGAACGAGGTCAGGATGCCGTAATCCATGTCGACGGTGACGTCGGCCTGGGCGAAGGTTTCCTTGTCCTTGTTGGGACCGCGGGCGGTGGCGAAGGTCTCGGGCGTGGACTGGGCGGGCAGGGCGCTCAGCGGCACGGACATGTCCTGGCCCGGCTGGATCGAGATCTTCTTGCCGGTCGCGTCCGTGGAACCCCACCACTTCGGCAGGCCGGGCGCGTTGCCCCAGCCCACGTAGCTGTAGTTGGAGGTCAGCGAGGTGCCGCCGTCGGCCTTGGTCGTGCCGGCCTGGCCTTCGATCTTGAAGCCGTCACCCTTGAACGCGCCGTCCGCCACCACGGTGTCCGACGTCATCTTGGCGGCGCGCGCCCAGGTTTGCAGGAAGGTGGGGGTGGCGTTGGCCTGCGTGATGTTGGTCTTCTGGCACAACAGCGCGGGATCCGGATTCGGCTGCACGCACGCGCCGGTGGACACGTAGTTGTTGCCGGGGTTCTGCAGCGTGTACAGGTAGTGCGTGGTGTTGCCCGCGTTGGCATCGAACTCCAGGCGGGTGTAGGTCAGGCCCAGGTCGATCGCCTTGGTCGGACGGGCCTGCAGGCTGACGTTCAGCGCCTTGCGCTCGCGTTCCTGCACGAAGGTGCCCGGCGTCACGTCGCCGGCCCAGCGGCCGTCGGCCTCGATGCCGCGGCGCATGTAGTCGCCGCGCTCAAGCGCGCCGGAAACCAGCACGCCGAACATCTTGCCGGTGTCGCGCCAGCTGTACAGGCCCGACACTTCCTTGGTCCAGTCCTTGCTGACGGTGCCCTTGCCGCCCTTGAGGCTGACGAAGACCGCGTTCGGGTCCAGGTCCAGCGGCTTGCGCGTCTTCACGATCACCGTGCCGCCGATGCCGCCTTCGGTCAGGTCGGCCTGGGAGGACTTGTAGACCTCCATGCCGCCGATCAGCTCGGACGGCAGCAGCGAGTAGTTGAACGAGCGGTCGATCGCCTTCTGGTCGAACCAGCCGGTCGAGGCGACGCTCTGGCCGTTCAGCGTCGTCAGGGTCATCTGCGGGTCGGTGCCGCGGATCGACACCGAGGCGCCGACACCGAAGTCACGGCCCACGGAAATGCCGGGGATGCGGCCCAGCGCCTGGCCGACGTCGGCGTCGGGCAGCTTGCCCACGTCCTCGGCCGACACGGCGTCGACCACCGCGTTTGCGTTCTTCTTGATGTTGGCGGCCGTCTGCAGCGATGCGCGGATGCCGGTGACCACCACCTGTTCCAGCTGGGTGCTGTCGTCCTTCTTCTGTTCCTGCGCCTGCGCGGCGAATGCCGCGCTCAGCAACGTCAGCGTGACCGCTGCCGCGATTGGGGTCTTGTTGACCTTCATGAACTGCTCCTCGAGTGGCCAGGGATTTGTTGGCCGGTGATGAAGACTTGGCACCTGAATCACGACACCCGATCGGCGGAATGGCATGCGGCTGGCGCCCCCGAATACACCTCAATACAACCAATGCCATGCCACTATAACGGCCGGTAGTGCCACTTTGCTACCAGTTCAAAGACCGTGTTTTCCCTGCTGTGGCATCGCCGCGACCCGCATGGATAGCGGTGTCCGGGCGATCCTGGCGGCGGCGCGCGACGGCGCGTGGGGCGCTGCCCGGAAGAGACCACTTGGTCGCAAATTGGTATTACGAGTGGTACGGCTGGAGGGTGTCCACTTGTGTGCTGGACCGCGTTGGCGGCGGCGGGTGCGGCGACGAGGAGCGGGCGAGCGCGGTCGGGCTCAAAAGCTGTGCTGGCGGCGACGGCGCGCCAATCGCACGGCCAGAGAGCTCCTGGCAGATTTTGTTTGCGTCAAAAAAGAACGGTGCTATAGTCGTGGGCTCGCCTCGGAGGGGTGGCCGAGTGGTTAAAGGCAGCAGACTGTAAATCTGCCCGCTAACGCGTACGCTGGTTCGAATCCAGCCTCCTCCACCAGGGCGAAACTGATGCAAAGACTCGAAGCGGGTGATTGCCACCCGCTTCGCAGTTGAGGCAACGGTTGAATGGAAAACTCCCGGGCGGGAGTAGTTCAATGGTAGAACCTTAGCCTTCCAAGCTAATGACACGGGTTCGATTCCCGTTTCCCGCTCCATAGGAAGTTGAAGGTTTGTTGTCGAGAGATCGACACAGGTTTGCTGATAAGGTCATCAATCCTGTGTCGATGCCCATGTGGCTCAGTGGTAGAGCACTCCCTTGGTAAGGGAGAGGTCACGCGTTCGATCCGCGTCATGGGCACCACATCTTCTCTATCCCGTTTCTTGATCTGATCGCCAGGAGCGCAAGATGGCAAAAGGCAAGTTTGAACGTACCAAGCCGCACGTGAACGTGGGCACGATTGGACACGTTGACCACGGCAAGACGACGCTGACGGCGGCGATCGCGACGGTTCT
>NZ_NIOF01000030.1 GCF_002205645.1 Roseateles aquatilis
AGAACCGTCGCGATCGCCGCCGTCAGCGTCGTCTTGCCGTGGTCAACGTGTCCAATCGTGCCCACGTTCACGTGCGGCTTGGTACGTTCAAACTTGCCTTTTGCCATTTCAATTCTCCAAAAAGAGCATCTATCCGGTCTGTTGGTTTAGCGTTTCCGCAGCATCCTGATTCCCCGGCGACCGACAACCGGAGGGACCCGCTGCGAAGACGATTCGATGATCGAAAACAATAGAGCCAACACCCGAAGGTGCTGGCTCCGTCACATTACTTGGCGCGAGAGGTGATGATCGCGTCGGCGACGTTCTTCGGAGCTTCGCTGTAATGCTTGAACTCCATCGTGTACGTCGCACGACCTTGCGTCGCAGAACGCAGCGTGGTCGAGTAGCCGAACATTTCGGACAGCGGAACTTCGGCCTTGATGGCCTTCCCGCCGCCAACAATGTCGTCCATGCCTTGCACCATGCCACGGCGGCTGGACAGGTCGCCCATCACCGTGCCAGCGTAGTCTTCCGGCGTTTCGACCTCCACGGCCATCATCGGCTCGAGGATGACCGGGCTGGCACGGCGGCAGGCTTCCTTGAAGCCCATCGACGCAGCCATCTTGAACGCATTTTCGTTCGAGTCCACGTCGTGGTAAGAACCGAAGGTCAGCGTCACCTTCACGTCCACCACCGGGTAACCGGCCAGCACGCCATTCGGCAGGCTGTCGATGACACCCTTCTCGACCGCGGGGATGAACTCGCGAGGCACCACGCCGCCCTTGATGGCGTCGACGAACTCGAAGCCCTTGCCCGCCTCTTGCGGTTCCAGCGAGAACACGACGTGCCCGTACTGGCCCTTGCCGCCCGACTGACGAACGAACTTGCCTTCGACGTCAGTGACCGACTTGCGAACCGTTTCGCGGTAAGCCACCTGCGGCTTGCCGACGTTGGCCTCGACGCCGAACTCGCGCTTCATGCGATCAACGATGATTTCCAGATGGAGCTCACCCATGCCGGAAATGATGGTCTGGCCGGACTCTTCGTCGGTGCGCAGGCGGAAGGACGGATCTTCGGCGGCCAGGCGGCCCAGTGCGATACCCATCTTTTCCTGGTCGGCCTTGGTCTTCGGCTCGACAGCCTGCGAGATCACCGGCTCCGGGAAGACCATCCGCTCCAGCGTAATGATGCTGTCGGGGTCGCACAGGGTTTCGCCCGTGGTCACATCCTTCAGACCCACGCAAGCCGCGATGTCGCCCGCCAGAATTTCCTTGATTTCCTCACGCTGGTTGGCGTGCATCTGCAGGATCCGGCCGATGCGCTCCTTCTTGCCACGGACCGGGTTGTAGACGGTCGCACCCGACTGCAGCACGCCCGAATAGACGCGCACGAAGGTCAGTTGGCCGACGTACGGGTCGGTCATCAGCTTGAAGGCCAGCGCCGAGAACTTCTCCTCGTCGGTACGCTGACGCGAGATCGGCTGCTCATCTTCGTCCGTGCCCGAGACCGGCGGAATGTCCAGCGGCGACGGCAGGAAGTCGATGACGGCGTCCAGCATGCGCTGCACGCCCTTGTTCTTGAACGCGGTGCCGCAAAGCATCGGCTGGATCTCGGTCGCGATGGTCCGCTTGCGGATCGCGAGCTTGATCTCTTCCTCGGTCAGGTCGCCCGTCTCGAGGTACTTGTTCATCAGCTCCTCGGTGGCCTCGGCGGCCGCCTCGACCATCTTCTCGCGCCACTCGGTGGCGGTGTCGGCGAGGTCGGCCGGGATGTCTTGGTACTCGAACTTCATGCCCTGGGACGCCTCGTCCCAGATGATGGCCTTCATCTTGATCAGGTCCACCACGCCGGTGAAGTTCTCTTCGGCACCAATAGGAATCACGATGGGCACCGGGTTCGCCTTCAGGCGAGTCTTCATCTGGTCAACGACCTTGAAGAAGTTGGCACCGGTACGGTCCATCTTGTTCACGAAGGCCAGACGCGGCACCTTGTACTTGTTGGCCTGGCGCCAGACGGTTTCCGACTGGGGCTGCACGCCACCCACGGCGCAATACACCATGCAGGCGCCGTCCAGGACACGCATCGAACGCTCGACTTCGATGGTGAAGTCCACGTGTCCGGGCGTGTCGATGATGTTGAAACGGTGTTCAGGGTAGGACATGTCCATGCCCTTCCAGAAGCAGGTCGTCGCGGCCGACGTGATCGTGATGCCGCGCTCTTGTTCCTGCTCCATCCAGTCCATCGTGGCGGCGCCGTCGTGCACTTCCCCGATCTTGTGGTTCACACCGGTGTAATACAGGATGCGCTCCGTCGTGGTGGTCTTGCCGGCATCGATGTGCGCCGAGATACCGATGTTGCGGTAGCGCTCGATGGGGGTCTTGCGGGACATGGTGTCACTCCAAATGCATGGAGCCGCCATCGGGTCGGTGAAAACCCGAGGCGGCCTGAGAGGTCTTGTTTAGAAACGGAAGTGCGAGAACGCCTTGTTGGCGTCTGCCATGCGGTGGACTTCATCGCGCTTCTTCATCGCGCCACCACGGCCTTCAGAGGCCTCCAGCAGTTCGTTGGCCAGACGTTGGGCCATCGACTTCTCGCCGCGCTTGCGCGCGGATTCCTTCAGCCAGCGCATGGCAAGGGCCAGACGGCGGACAGGGCGAACTTCCACGGGAACTTGGTAGTTCGCACCGCCAACACGACGGGACTTCACTTCAACCATGGGCTTCACGTTGTTGATCGCGACCATGAACACTTCCAGCGGGTCCTTGCCGGACTTTTGCTCGACTTGCTCCAGAGCGCCATAAATGATGCGCTCCGCGACGGCCTTCTTGCCCGATTCCATGATGACGTTCATGAACTTGGACAGATCAACGCTACCGAACTTCGGGTCCGGCAGGATCTCGCGCTTAGGTACTTCGCGACGACGTGGCATGCTTCTTCCTTCAATGCTTCAGTTGGTCAAGGCTCTCGCCTTGCCGAGGACCTCCACCGACATCAGGGGGGATCCACTTACTCGGTTCTTGGCGCACACGCACCTGAACCGCAACAATTCGGCGACCTCTCGGCCCCCAAAACCTCTGGCGATTACTTCTTCGGACGCTTGGCGCCGTACTTGGAGCGCGATTGCTTGCGATCCTTGACGCCCTGCAGGTCCAGCGAACCGCGGACGATGTGGTAGCGCACACCGGGCAAGTCCTTCACACGACCGCCGCGCACGAGCACGACGCTGTGCTCCTGCAGGTTGTGGCCTTCACCGCCGATGTACGAGATCACCTCGAAACCGTTGGTCAGGCGCACCTTGGCCACCTTACGCAGCGCCGAGTTCGGCTTCTTCGGGGTGGTGGTGTACACGCGGGTGCAGACGCCACGGCGCTGCGGGCACGACTGCATAGCCGGCGACTTGGATTTCGTCACCTCGGTCTCACGACCGTGGCGCACGAGCTGATTGATGGTTGGCATAAGTAACTTGTTCCCGTTTGAAGTCACAACCCCAACACGCCCTGCCCCGTGGCACCGCCGAAATGGAGCGGCTTCACAAACGACAAAAGCGCAGCACCTTGCGGCACCACGCTCGAATCAACCCAGACCCTGGATGGAATCGAGGGTCAGGATGCATCAAGACATGCTGGAGAGCCGGCGATTGTAGGCGAGTTCATTGAATCCGCACAAGGCGCTATGCTCGCGGACCCTATGAGCGACACTGCCTCCACCGCCACTCCGCTGTATTTCGACAACGCCGCCGGGTCGACCAGGCTGGTCGTGCTGGACACGCAGGTCGTCATGGACTGGCTGGTTTTTGGCGAGGCCACTCTGTTGCCGCTCATTGAGGCCGTGGAAAGCCGGCGCTTACATTGGATCGCGACGAAGGCCATGGAGGCCGAGTTGCTGCACGTCATTGGGCGGGGCGTCGCGGCCAGCTATGCGCCGGACGCAGCGCGGGTGCAGGAAGCGTTCGCACTGCATTGCCGTTTCATCGGCGATCCGGTCTTGGGCATGGCGCGACCGCGCTGCAGCGATCCCGACGATCAAAAGTTCATCGATCTTGCGCTTGCCTGCGCGGCGGTGCAGCCGACCTGGCTGATCTCGCGCGACCGCGCGGTGCTGAAGGTCGCGAGACGGGCGGGAAAGCTCGGTTTACCCATCCTGTCGCCGGCGACATGGATCAAGCTGCACGCCGCCCCTGCCTGATGGGGACACCCGGCGCGCCCCCACCGCGACGGCCGCCCCCTCGACCACCGCACGCCAAAGAAAAAGGCTGCCGCCCTTTCGGGTCGGCAGCCTTTGCGGCTGAACCGCGTTCGGCTTATTCGGCCGAACCTGCGTCCGGCTCCAGCGCGGACAGCTGAACGGCCGCCAGTTCTTCGGCCTCCTGGATGGCGATGGAACGGCGCTCTGCGTCGTCCATCTCTTCCTTGGCACGACGAGCCTGGTGGAAGGCCATGCCCGTACCGGCCGGGATCAGACGGCCGACGATCACGTTTTCCTTCAGACCGCGCAGTTCATCGCGCTTGCCCATGATCGCCGCTTCGGTCAGCACGCGCGTCGTCTCCTGGAACGAGGCCGCGGAGATGAACGAGTCCGTCGACAGCGAGGCCTTCGTGATACCCAGCAGCACATCGGCGTGCGTGGCGGTCATCTTGCCCTCGTTGCGCAGACGGTCGTTCGTGTCCAGCAGCTCCGAACGCTCGACTTGCTCGCCGGTGATGTAGGCCGAATCGCCCGGGTTGGTGATCTGAACACGACGCAGCATCTGGCGAACGATCACCTCGATGTGCTTGTCGTTGATCTTCACGCCCTGCAGACGGTACACGTCCTGCACTTCATCGACGATGTAGCGCGCCAGCTCCTCGATACCCAGCAGACGCAGGATGTCCTGCGGGTCCGCCGGACCGTCGACCACCAGTTCGCCGCGGTTCACCACCTGGCCTTCGTGCACCAGGATGTTCTTTTCCTTGGGCACCAGCAGCTCGTGCTTGCGGCCTTCCGGATCGGTGATCTCGAGGCGAACCTTGCCTTTGGTCTCCTTGCCGAACGAGACCGTGCCGGTCTGCTCCGCCAGGAAGCCAGCATCCTTCGGAGAGCGGGCTTCGAAGAGCTCGGCAACACGCGGCAGACCGCCGGTAATGTCGCGAGTCTTCTGGCCTTCCACCGGGATACGGGCCAGCACCTCGCCGGGAGCCAGTTCCTGACCATCGCGGATCTGGACCAGCGATCCGACCTGGAAGCCGATCGTCACCGAGTGATCGGTGCCGGGGATCTTCACTTCCTGGCCGTTGGCGTCCAGCAGCTTGACCTGCGGGCGCACCACCTTGGCGGCACCACGACGCTTCGGATCGATCACGACCAGCGTGGACAGACCCGTCACTTCGTCGACCTGCTTGGCCACGGTGACGCCTTCCTCGACGTTCTCGAACCTCGCCTGACCGGCGAATTCCGTGATGATCGGGCGCGTCAGCGGATCCCAGTTCGCCAGGATCGTGCCGGCCTTGATCGTCTGATCGATCTTGATGTTCAACAGGGCGCCGTACGGCACCTTGTGGCGCTCGCGCTCGCGGCCGTGCTGGTCGCTGATGACGATCTCGCCGGAACGGGAGATGACCACCAGTTCGCCCTTGCCGTTCGTGACGTAGCGCATCGTGGCGTTGAAGCCGATGATGCCGTCCGACTTGGCTTCGACGCTGGAGGCCACCGCCGCGCGCGATGCCGCGCCACCGATGTGGAACGTACGCATCGTCAGCTGCGTGCCCGGCTCACCGATCGACTGGGCGGCAATGACGCCCACCGCTTCGCCGGTGTTGACCATGCCGCCACGACCCAGGTCGCGGCCATAGCACTTCGCGCACAGACCGAAGCGGGTGCTGCAGGTCAGCGGCGTGCGGACCTTGACTTCGTCGACGCCGGCCGCTTCCAGCACGTCCAGCGTGTCCTCGTCCAGCATGTTGCCGGCCTGCAGCAGCACGGCTTGCGTTTCCGGATGCATGACATCGATCGCGGCAACGCGGCCCAGGATCCGGTCGCGCAACGACTCGATCACCTCACCGCCTTCCACCAGGGCGCGCATGTAGATGCCGTTGTCGGTGCCGCAATCGGTCTCGGTCACGACCAGATCCTGCGTCACGTCGACCAGACGACGCGTCAGGTAGCCGGAGTTCGCGGTCTTCAGCGCCGTGTCCGCCAGGCCCTTACGAGCACCGTGGGTGGAGATGAAGTACTGCAGAACGTTCAGGCCTTCGCGGAAGTTCGCCGTGATCGGCGTCTCGATGATCGAGCCGTCCGGCTTCGCCATCAGGCCCCGCATGCCGGCCAGCTGACGGATCTGCGCCGCGGAACCCCGCGCGCCGGAGTCGGCCATCATGTAGATGGAGTTGAACGACTCCTGCTCCACTTCCTTGCCGTTGCGGTCCAGGATCTTCTCCTTGGACAGCTGCGACATCATGACCTTGCCGACTTCGTCACCGGTCTTGCCCCAGATGTCGACGACCTTGTTGTAGCGCTCGCCGGCGGTCACGAGACCCGAGACGTACTGCTGCTCGATCTCCTTGACTTCCTTCTCGGCACGGTCGATCAGCTCGGCCTTCTGCTTGGGCACCAGCATGTCGTCAATGGCGATCGAGATGCCTGCGCGCGTGGCCAGCTTGAAACCGGATTGCAGCAGCTTGTCCGCCAGCACCACGGTTTCCTTCAGGCCGCACTTGCGGAAGGACGTGTTGATCAGACGCGAGATTTCCTTCTTCTTCAGCGCCTTGTTGATGTTGCTGAACGGCAGACCCTTCGGCAGGATCTCCGACAGCAGCGCGCGGCCGACCGTCGTGTCCACCAGCTTGGTCTCGGGCACCCACTGGTCGGTGTCCTTGTCCTTGCTGTACTCGGTCAGGCGCACGCCGATCTTGGCGGTGATCTCGACCGCGCCGTTCTCCAGCGCGCGGATCATCTCGGGGATGTCCGAGAAGACCATGCCCTCGCCCTTGCCGTTGGTGCGCTCGCGGGTCGCATAGTACAGACCCAGCACCACGTCTTGCGACGGAACGATCGACGGTTCGCCGGAGGCCGGGAACAGCACGTTGTTGGAGGCCAGCATCAACACGCGGGCTTCCATCTGCGCTTCGATCGACAGCGGCACGTGGACGGCCATCTGGTCACCGTCGAAGTCGGCGTTGAACGCCGCGCAGACGAGCGGATGCAGCTGGATCGCCTTGCCTTCGATCAACACCGGCTCGAAGGCCTGAATACCCAGACGGTGCAGCGTCGGCGCACGGTTCAGCAGAACCGGATGCTCCTTGATAACCTCTTCCAGGATGTCCCAGACGACCGGGGTGCCGCTCTCGACTTCCTTCTTCGCCGCCTTGATCGTGGTGGCGATACCCATCGCCTCCAGACGCGAGAAGATGAACGGCTTGAACAGCTCCAGCGCCATCAGCTTCGGCAGGCCGCACTGGTGCAGCTTGAGCGTCGGGCCCACGGTGATGACGGAACGGCCGGAGTAGTCGACGCGCTTGCCCAGCAAGTTTTGACGGAAGCGACCGCTCTTGCCCTTGATCATGTCAGCCAGGGACTTCAGCGCGCGCTTGTTCGCGCCGGTCATGGCCTTGCCGCGGCGGCCGTTGTCCAGCAGCGAGTCGACGGCTTCCTGCAGCATGCGCTTTTCGTTGCGCACGATGATCTCGGGGGCCTTCAGCTCCAGCAGGCGGGCCAGACGGTTGTTGCGGTTGATGACGCGACGGTACAGATCGTTCAGATCCGAGGTGGCGAAACGACCGCCGTCCAGCGGCACCAACGGACGCAGGTCCGGCGGCAGCACCGGCAGCACTTCCATGACCATCCAGTTCGGCTTGATGCCCGAACGCTTGAAGGCCTCCATCACCTTGAGGCGCTTGGAGTTCTTCTTGACCTTCAGCTCGGAGCCGGTCATGTCGTTGCGCAGACGGTCGATCTCGATGTCGAGATCCATCTCCGCCAGCAGCTTCTGGATGCCTTCGGCGCCCATCAGCGCGATGAACTCGTCACCGAACTCGATGCGCTTCGCGTCGTAGTCGTCCTCGGACATGATGCTGAACTTCTTCAGCGGGGTCATGCCCGGATCGACGACGACGTACGCCTCGAAGTACAGCACGCGCTCGATGTCGCGCAGCGTCATGTCGAGCACCAGGCCCAGACGCGACGGCAGCGACTTCAGGAACCAGATGTGGGCGCAAGGCGCGGCCAGCTCGATGTGGCCCATGCGCTCGCGGCGCACCTTGGTCTGGGTGACTTCAACGCCGCACTTCTCGCAGATCACGCCGCGGTGCTTCAGGCGCTTGTACTTGCCGCACAGGCACTCGTAGTCCTTGATCGGTCCGAAGATTTTGGCGCAGAACAGGCCATCACGTTCCGGCTTGAACGTCCGGTAGTTGATGGTCTCAGGCTTCTTCACCTCGCCGAACGACCACGAGCGGATCTTCTCGGGCGAGGCCAGCCCGATCTTGATCGCGTCGAAGTGTTCGTCCGGCGTGAACTGCTTGAACAGGTCCAGTAAACCCTTCATGTGTCTCTCCTGTTCCTAATGCTTAATTGCGCTCGAGCTCGATGTCGATGCCCAGTGAACGGATTTCCTTCACCAGCACATTGAACGACTCGGGCATGCCGGCTTCGATGGAATGCTCGCCCTTGACGATGGACTCGTACACCTTCGTGCGGCCGTTCACGTCGTCGGACTTCACCGTCAGCATTTCCTGCAGGATGTACGAAGCGCCATAGGCTTCCAGCGCCCACACTTCCATCTCACCGAAACGCTGTCCGCCGAACTGCGCCTTGCCGCCCAGCGGCTGCTGCGTGACGAGCGAGTACGGACCGGTCGAGCGGGCGTGCATCTTGTCGTCCACCAAGTGGTGCAACTTCAGCACGTGCATATAGCCGATGGTCGTCGGACGCTCGAACTGCTCGCCGGTGCGGCCGTCATACAGGTAGGCCTGCGTGCGGGTCGGCGTGAGGCCCTTCTTGACGGCGATCTCTTCCGGATAGGCCAGGTGCAGCATCGCGCGGATCTCGCTTTCCTTCGCGCCGTCGAAGACGGGAGTGGCGAAGGTCGCGCCGTGCTGCAGATTCTTGGCCATGCCCAGGATCTCATCGTCGCTCAGCTCGGCGAGTTCCTCGGACTTGCCGCCGTTCTGGTTGAACAGCTGGTCCATGAAATCGCGCAGCTCGGCCACGCGAGCCTCGCGCTGGAGCATGTCGCCGATGCGCTGGCCGATGCCCTTGCCGGCCCAGCCCAGATGCACTTCCAGCACCTGACCCACGTTCATCCGCGACGGAACACCCAGCGGGTTCAGCACGATGTCCGCGGGCGTGCCGTCGGCCATGTAGGGCATGTCTTCGATCGGGGTGATCTTGGACACGACGCCCTTGTTGCCGTGGCGGCCGGCCATCTTGTCGCCAGGCTGCAGGCGACGCTTGACGGCCAGGTACACCTTGACCATCTTCAGCACGCCGGCCGGCAGCTCGTCGCCTTGCGTCAGCTTCTTGCGCTTCTCGTCATAGGCGAGGTCGAAGCTGTGACGGGTCTGCTCCAGCGAGTTCTTGATCGATTCCAGCTGGTTGGCGATGTCGTCCTCAGCGGGGCGAACGTCGAACCAATGGAACTTCTCGACCTCGGCCAGGTAGTCCTTGGCGATGACGGTGCCCTTGGTGATCTTCTTCGGACCACCGTTGGCGACCTTGCCGACCAGCAGCTTTTCGACGCGGTCGAAGGCGTCGGCCTCGACGATGCGCAGCTGGTCGTTCAGGTCCAGGCGGAAGCGCTTCAGCTCGTCGTCGATGATCTGCTGGGCGCGCTTGTCGCGCTGGATGCCTTCACGGGTGAAGACCTGCACGTCGATGACGGTGCCGTTGGTGCCTTGGTCGACACGCAGCGACGTGTCCTTCACGTCGGAAGCCTTCTCGCCGAAGATCGCGCGCAGCAGCTTCTCTTCCGGCGTCAGCGTGGTCTCGCCCTTGGGCGTGACCTTGCCGACCAGCACGTCACCCGGGTTGACTTCGGCGCCGACGTAGACGATGCCGGATTCATCCAGGCGAGCCAGTTGCTGTTCGCTCAGGTTCGGGATGTCGCGGGTGATTTCCTCGCTGCCCAGCTTCGTGTCACGCGCCATGACCACCAGCTCCTCGATGTGGATCGAGGTGTAGCGGTCTTCGGCGACCACGCGTTCGGAGATCAGGATCGAGTCTTCGAAGTTGTAGCCGTTCCACGGCATGAACGCGACCAGCATGTTCTGGCCCAGTGCCAGTTCACCCAGGTCGGTCGACGCACCGTCGGCGATGATGTCTTCCGCGGCGACGCGGTCACCACGCTTGACGATCGGACGCTGGTGGATGTTGGTGTTCTGGTTGCTACGCTGATACTTGATCAGGTTGTAGATGTCGACACCAACTTCACCGGCCACGGTCTCGTCGTCGTTCACGCGAATCACGATGCGGTTCGTGTCCACGTAATCGACCACGCCACCGCGACGAGCGGCCACCACCGTGCCCGAGTCCTTCGCGGCCACGCGCTCGACGCCCGTGCCCACGAAGGCCTTTTCCGGACGGAGGGTCGGAACGGCCTGACGCTGCATGTTGGCGCCCATCAGCGCACGGTTCGCATCGTCGTGCTCCAGGAACGGCACCAGCGAGGCCGCGACCGACACGATCTGCGTCGGCGCCACGTCCATGTACTGGATGCGTTCAGGCGAGGTCAGCACCGATTCGCCGTTCTCACGCGCGGAGACCAGTTCGTCGACCAGTTGGCCTTGATCGTTCAGCGACGCGTTCGCCTGGGCGATCACGTACTTGCCTTCCTCGATCGCGGACAGGTAGTCGATCTGGTTCGTGACCTTCGAGTCCACCACGCGGCGATACGGCGTCTCGAGGAAGCCGTACTCGTTCAGGCGCGCATACAGGGCCAGCGAGTTGATCAGACCGATGTTCGGGCCTTCCGGCGTTTCGATCGGGCAGACGCGGCCGTAGTGGGTCGGGTGCACGTCGCGCACTTCGAAGCCGGCGCGCTCGCGAGTCAGACCGCCCGGGCCCAGTGCCGAGACACGACGCTTGTGCGTGATCTCGGACAGCGGGTTGGTCTGATCCATGAACTGCGACAGCTGCGACGCACCGAAGAACTCCTTGAGCGCCGCGGAGATCGGCTTGGAGTTGATCAGGTCGTGCGGCATCAGCGCCTCGGTCTCGGCCTGGCCCAGACGTTCCTTCACGGCCTTCTCGATGCGGGCGAGACCGGAGCGGTACTGGTTCTCGGCCAGCTCACCGACGCAACGGACGCGACGGTTGCCCAGATGGTCGATGTCATCGACTTCGCCGCGGCCATTGCGCAGCTCGACCAGGATCTTGACGACGTCGAGGATGTCCTCGTTCGACAGCGTCATCGCGCCTTCGGAGATGTCGCGGCCCACGCGGGCGTTGAACTTCATCCGGCCGACGCGCGACAGGTCGTACGTGTCTTCGCTGTAGAACAAGCGGTTGAACAGCGCTTCGACTGCGTCTTCCGTCGGCGGCTCGCCAGGGCGCATCATGCGGTAGATCGCGACACGAGCAGCCAGTTGGTCCGCGGTCTCGTCCGACGCCAGCGTCTGGCTGATGTACGCGCCTTCATCCAGCTCGTTCGTGAACAGCGCCTGGATGTCCTTGATGCCGGCGCCGCGCAGCTTCTTCAGCAGCGAGTCGGTCAGCTCGTCGTTGGCCTTCGCGATGATCTCACCGGTATCCGGATCGACCATGTTCTTGGCCAGCACGCGGCCAAGCAGGAAGTCCTCGGGCACGGTCACGTGCTGCGTGCCGGATTGCTCCAGCTGACGCACGTGGCGGGCGGTGATGCGCTTGTCCTTCTCGACGATGACGTTGCCGCTCTTGTCGGTGATGTCGAAGCGAGCGACTTCACCCTTCAGGCGTTCGGCCACGAACTCCATCTGGGCGCCCGAATCCATCAGGCGGAAATTGTCGAAGACAAAGAAGTGCGCCAGGATCTGCTCGGGATTCAGGCCGATGGCCTTGAGCAGGATCGTGACCGGCATCTTGCGGCGACGGTCGACGCGGAAGTACAGGACGTCCTTCGGGTCGAACTCGAAGTCCAGCCAGGAGCCGCGGTAGGGGATGATGCGCGCCGAGAACAGTAGCTTGCCGGACGAGTGCGTCTTGCCCTTGTCGTGTTCGAAGAACACGCCGGGCGAACGGTGCAGCTGCGAGACGATGACGCGCTCGGTGCCGTTGATGATGAACGAGCCGTAGTCCGTCATGAGCGGCACTTCGCCCATGTAGACCTCTTGCTCCTTGATCTCCTTGACCGTCTTCGGCTGGGGGCTTTCCCGGTCATAGATGATCATCTGCAGCTTCGCGCGGACGGCCGCGGCGAAGGTCAGACCGCGCTGCTGGCATTCGCGAACGTCGAACGGCGGCTTGGCGATGTTGAATTCGAGGAACTTCATCTCCACGAACCCGTTGTGCGACACGATCGGGAAAGTGGAAAGGAAAGCCGCTTGCAGGCCTTCCGGTTTGCGCTTGAGCGGAGCGACTTCCTTCTGAAGGAAGGCGACGTACGACTCCTTCTGCATCGTCAGCAAGTACGGAACGTTGAGCACGCTCACACGCTTGCCGAAGCTCTTGCGGATACGCTTGCGCTCGGTGTAGCTGTAGGGGGTTGCTTGCGCCATAAAGACTCCGTGTCGAGCGCGCCCCTGGCCGTGAGGCGCGCTGCGTCGGCGACTGGCTGTTCGGGCGTTGCACCCGAAGCTTGGTGGTTGGCCACTACCAACCGCTGGCGGACAACCCCGGCAGCCGAGCGAGATCTGACGGGCGTTGCACCCCAACATCTCGCACGACCGGACCGCGGCCCGACCAAACCGTTCTCTGCAGTCGGATCAGAGAACACTTGAAAGAACCGCGCATGATACAGCACGATGCTTTCAGGTGGTCTTTGTCAACCGAAACCTCCAGGGACATACCCTGAAACGAGGAAAGGGGAGGCCCCGCAGGACCACCCCTCTCGTCGGATGGAACCGGATGAACATGTCACCCGGTCCCAGCAAGGTCTTACTTGAGTTCGACCTTGGCGCCGGCTTCTTCCAGCTTCTTCTTGGCAGCTTCGGCGTCGGCCTTGGCGATGCCTTCCTTGACGGGCTTCGGAGCGCCGTCGACCAGGTCCTTGGCTTCCTTCAGGCCCAGGCCGGTGATTTCGCGAACGGCCTTGATGACCGAGACCTTGTTGGCGCCGGCTTCGGTCAGCACGACGTTGAACTCGGTCTTTTCTTCGGCGGCGGCAGCGCCACCGGCGGCAGCGCCACCAGCGGCCGGAGCGGCCATCGAAGCGGCGGACACGCCGAACTTCTCTTCAATCGCCTTGACCAGGTCGTTCAGTTCCAGAACGGTCATGCTGTCCAGGGCAGCCAGGAAAGCGTCTTTATCGAATGCCATGATAGGTTCCTAAATACAGATTGATTGCTTGCGCAGGTGTTGCGTCGATCAGGCCGCAGCCGGGGTTTCGGCTTCGGCGCCGCCACCCTTTTGCTGAGCCAGGGCTGCCAGCACGGCCGCGGTGCGTTGCACCGGCGACATGAGCAGGCCAGCGATCTGCGACAGCAGGACTTCCTTGCTCGGGACAGCCGCCAGCGCCTTCACGCCGTTGACGTCGAGCGCCTTGCCGCCGTAGGCACCACCCTTGATGACGAGCTTGTCGTTGGTCTTGGCAAAGTCGGCGAGGACTTTGGCAGCCGCGACAGCGTCTTCCGAAAAGCCGTAGATCAGCGGACCGACCATGACCTCCGTTGCCGCCTCGAACGAGGTGCCGGCCACAGCACGACGCGCCAGGGTGTTCTTCAGCACGTGAAGATACACGCCTTGGGCACGCGCGGTGACGCGCAGCTTGTTCAGGGCTTCAACGGTGAGGCCACGATACTCGGCCAACGCCAGCGTCTGCGACTTGGCAGCTTGCGCCGCCACGTCCGACACAACGGCTGCCTTCTCGTTGCGATTGAGACTCAAGGTCTACTCCTCACATTACGCCCTCGACGCGATGATGAACATCGCGGCTCGGGCACCGGAATCAGCGACCTTCTGTCAGGAACCCATCGTGACGCATCACGAATCGAATCCTTTCAGCGGGACCGCCATCTGCGCTGGCCGATGGTCTAGCCATCGATTAAGCGCGCTCCCCGTTACTGCGGGAGCTCACGCCAGCGGTCTTGGATGACCTGGATCGATGATTCGATCCAGCCCACCAATTCATCAGCGCGACGCCAGACTCGCGCCGCGCCTCGTTTGCTTGCGCCTTAGGCTGCAGCCGTCGCGTTGATCGACGCGACGTCGACGCGGGCGCCAACGCCCATCGTCGAGGACACGGCGACCTTGCGCAGGTAGATGCCCTTGCTCGACGCCGGCTTGGCCTTGTTCAGGGCCTCGACCAGCGCGCGCAGGTTGCCTTCCAGCTTGTCGGTGTCGAACGAGCGACGACCGATCGTGCCGTGGATGATGCCGGCCTTGTCGACGCGGAACTGGACTTGACCAGCCTTGGCGTTCTTGACTGCGGTAGCGACGTCCGGGGTCACGGTGCCGACCTTCGGGTTCGGCATCAGGCCGCGCGGGCCCAGGATCTGGCCCAGCGTACCGACGATACGCATCGTGTCCGGCGAGGCGATCACGACGTCGAAGGGCATGTCGCCCGCCTTGACGCGCTCGGCCAGGTCTTCCATGCCGACGACGTCGGCGCCGGCAGCCTTGGCTTCCTCAGCCTTGGCGCCTTGGGCGAACACAGCAACGCGCTTGGTCTTGCCGATGCCATTGGGCATCACGACGGCACCACGAACCACTTGGTCCGACTTCTTCGCATCGACGCCCAATTGAATGGACACATCGATGGCTTCATCGAACTTGGCGGTCGCGCAGTCCTTGACCAGATTCAGCGCATCGGAGAGCGCGTACAGCTTGGTCGATTCGACCTTGCCCTGCAGGGCTTTTTGACGCTTGGTCAGCTTGGCCATGTCAGACACCCTCCACGATGATGCCCATCGAACGGGCAGAGCCGGCGATGGTGCGGACAGCGGCATCCATGTCGGCGGCCGTCAGGTCTTTTTGCTTGGTCTTGGCGATCTCTTCCAGCTGGGCGCGGGTCAGCTTGCCGACCTTGTCCAGATGGGGACGCTGCGAACCCTTGTCGATCTTGGCTGCCTTCTTGATCAGCACGGTCGCCGGGGGCGACTTGATCACGAAGGTGAAGCTCTTGTCCGCGAAGGCGGTGATCACGACCGGCAGTTTGAGGCCCGGCTCATAGCTCTGCGTCTGGGCGTTGAACGCCTTGCAGAATTCCATGATGTTCAGACCACGCTGACCCAGCGCGGGACCGACCGGCGGCGACGGATTCGCCTTGCCAGCCGGGATTTGCAGCTTGATGAAGCCGACAATCTTCTTGGCCATGTTTTCTCCTGACAGCGATCCAACGGCCTCGTCGAATCGCTTGAGTGCTAGCGCAAGGGGCTCGAATCGAAATCCTTACCCTTGCTCCTCTTGTCCGCCTCTCGTTGCGAACTGGTCACGGAAAGCTTCGTGGCCTGCGCCACCGAGCGCTTTCAAGCTCGTATTGCTCGCCTGGACGACCCGCCGCGGCCCTGGCCACCGAATCGTCCGAGAACGTCAGACCTTCTCGATCTGAGCGAAGTCCAGCTCCACCGGGGTCGCACGGCCGAAGATGGTGACCGACACGCGCAGCTTCGACTTGTCGTAGTTGACTTCCTCGATGCTGCCGTTGAAGTCGGTGAATGGACCTTCCTTGACGCGGACAATCTCGCCAACGATCCACTCGACCTTGGGGCGCGGCTTGTCCACACCCTCTTGCATCTGGTTGACGATCTTCATCACCTCGGCTTCCGAGATCGGAGCCGGGCGATTCTTGGCGCCACCGACAAAGCCGGTGACCTTGGACGTGTGCTTGACCAAGTGCCAGCTGTCATCGTCCATCGCCATTTCAACCAGCACATAGCCGGGGAAGAAACGACGCTCGGTCACGGCCTTCTTGCCGTTCTTCAACTCGACGACCTCTTCGGTCGGCACCAGGATGCGGCCAAACTTGTCCTGCATGCCAGCACGGTCGATGCGTTCGCGCAGATTGCGTTCGACAGCCTTTTCCATGCCGGAATAGGCGTGCACCACATACCAGCGCTTGGGCAGGCCTGCGGGGGCGGTCGACTCGGTCGCAACGACGTTTTGATCTTCGCTCATCTCGATCCTTCTCTGTTCCCGCCCGCTCAGCGCTTCCAACCCAGAACCAGGTCGTACAGCGCCCACTCCAACGTCTTGTCGGTAAGCCACAGGAAGAGCGCCATCACCACGACGAACGCAAACACATACAACGTCATCTGGCGCGCTTCTTTATGCGTCGGCCAAACGACCTTGCCCACTTCCTTGATCGAGTCCTGACCATAAGCGATCAGCGACTTGCCGGACTCGGACGTGAAGAACGCACCGATCGCCGCGGCCAACAGCACGACCAGGGCACCCCACTGTGCCCACGGACCTTGCTTGCTCAGCGCATAGAACGCCACGATGGCGGCGATCAGCAACAGCACGGCGCCGGCCAGCTTGGCCTTGTCGGCGCCCGTCGTCACGGTTTCGACTTGAGGATTGGACATTGAACTCGCTTCCAGGCTGCAACTCATCGCCGCAGCATTTGTTCGCCGGAACCTCCCGGACGAACCCACCAGCAGCAAAGCCCGCCGAGATGAACTCCCGCGGGCTTGGCTTGACCACTAGGACCAACGTTCGATTATCGTCGATCGTTGGCAGGGGCAGAGGGTCTCGAACCCCCAACCTTCGGTTTTGGAGACCGACGCTCTGCCAATTGAGCTATGCCCCTGTGGCCTTCTAACTTGATTACTCGATGATCGTTGCCACGACGCCCGAGCCGACGGTGCGACCGCCTTCACGGATGGCGAAGCGCAGACCTTCTTCCATGGCGATCGGAGCGATCAGCTTCACGG
>NZ_NIOF01000031.1 GCF_002205645.1 Roseateles aquatilis
ACGCCGGCCGAATATGCCCGTAGGATCAAGGAGATGGGGCCTGCCTAATGGCCCCGAGACTGGCCGGGACTAGCGCATCGCGTGGCTCGAAGAATCCAAGCGGATCACGTCTGCGCAGCTCCCGATTGACGGCCGACTCGGCGAACTCCGGCATTGGCTCATTCGCGTCATCCATGTCGTCGCCGGACTCCTTCAGTTACCGGGCGTCGTCTCCAGCTGAAGCGCATTGGCGGACGCGGCTACCGTGCCGAGGCCGGTGATGCCGTGATACGCCATGCGCCGGTACTGAGCAATGATGACGGCATCGAGCACCGGACCCTGTTCGGGCGGGGTTTCGAGCGCGAGACCGACTCCCCGAAGGGCTGACGCAGAGCAGGTCCGCCGGCGCCTCGCGGCGCCGGCTTCCGTTCAGGGGCGGCATCGGGCGGGGATCACACGTCCACTGGGCTTGACGTGGTGCTGGCCTCCCATGGCGGTTGAACGCTCTCCCATCTGCAAGGCTCCTGCGGCACACTCGTCAGATGCCCACCGCCAAATCCACCATCCCAGTCGACGCCGCTCCGACCCTGTTCAAGAACGCCAAGGCCTTCGAGACCTGGTTGAAGAAACATCACGCCGCCTCCGACGGCCTCTGGCTCATGATCGCGAAGCGGGGGGCCGATGAACCCAGCGTCACCTACCCGGAGGCGGTGGAGATCGCGCTTTGTTGGGGCTGGATCGACGGCCAGAGGAAGGGGCTCGACGACCAACACTTTCTCCAGCGCTTCACGCCGCGGCGAGCGCGCAGCATCTGGTCGAAGATCAACGTCGACAAGGTCGCCGCGCTCATCGAGGCGGGTCGCATGCAGGCGCCGGGACATGCGCAGATCGAGGCCGCGAAGGCCGACGGACGCTGGGCGCAGGCCTACGACGGCGCGCGCACGTCCGCGGTGCCCGAGGACCTGCTGGCGGCGCTTGAAGCCGAGCCGAAGGCCAAGGCATTCTTCGCGACGATCAATGCCTCCAATCGCTACGCGGTCCTGTGGCGCATACAGACGGCCGTGAAGGCCGAGACGCGCGCCAAGCGCATCGCCCAACTGGTGGAGATGCTGGCGCGTGGCGAGACCCTCCATATCTTCAAGCCTCGCGTCAAGGACTGACGCCGAGGCCTGCGCGCTCCGATGGTCCTCAAGCCTTCTGCATCGCCAGCAAGTAATTCACCCCGGTCCAGCCATGGAGCCTGAAAGTCCTGGTGATCGGCCTGTAGCGCAAGCCCTTCTCATCGCGGAGGACCAGCCCAGCCGCGGCCGCCATCGCCTTCAACTCTGCCGGCTTGATGAACTTGGCGTAGTCGTGCGAGCCGCGCGGCAGCACCTTCAGCACTCGTTCGGCGCCGAAGATCGCGACCAGCCAGCTCAGGGGCGATCGGTTGATGGTGGAGAAGAACACCCAGCCGCCTGGCCTCGTCAGCGCCGAGCAGGCGGCCACGACTTGTGCGGGATCGGGGACGTGCTCCAGCATCTCCATGCAGGTCACCACATCGAAAGTGCCCGCGGCCTCGCGCGCGAGATCCTCGGCGGCGACGTGGCGATAGGCCACGGACGCCTTGCTCTGTGCCGCATGGATCGTGGCGACCTTCAGCCCCTTGTCCGCGAGGTCGATGCCGAGGACGTCGGCGCCGCGGTGCGCCATCGATTCGGACAGGATGCCGCCGCCGCAGCCGACATCCAGGACGCGCTTGTCCCGCAGGGAGACCAGTCGATCGATCCATTCGAGCCGATGCGGATTGATCGCATGCAGGGGCCAGAATTCCGACCCGGCATCCCACCAGCGGGAGGCCAAGGCCTGGAACTTGTCGAGTTCCATGGCGTCAAAGTTGGTGTGCGTGGCCATCTTCATTCCTTGTCTTGATTGAATCACCAACGCCCCTGGCTGCGGTTCCAGCGGTACAGAAGGCGGGCGAAGGCGATGTAGGCCCACGAGGTCAGGGTCCGCACGCCGGGGAGGCTCAGCGGCTTGAGGAGCCAGCCCCATCGCGACTGGAGCGACCATGTCGTCATGAGCGCCGTGGCGCCCACCTGCAGACGGCCCTCGGCGTCGACGAGGTGCAGACGCTCCCGGACGCTTTCCAGATCGAGACCCAGCGCGGCCAGGCGCTCCGGGTTGCGGTGCACGTCCACCCATTCGACGTCGCGCGCGTCGATGCGTGCCCGCATGGCACACACGCCGGCATCGCAAACCGGGCAGGCGCTGTTGTAGTAGACGGTGTGAGGTCGGGCCGCCTCGACGACGACGGGGGGCGCAGATGAGATCGGATCAACGGCCATGCGGACTCCTGAAGTGCGAGTCAGCATACATTAAAATTAGCTAAATGGCTAAATAACTAAATAACGAACCCGGCCGCGACGAGCGCTAAGATCCGACGATGGACAAAGTTTTCGAAGCGCTGGCCTCGACGCCGCGGCGCAAGATCCTGGCCTACCTCTCCGAGACGGAGCTCTCGGCGGGAGACATCGCGAGCCGCTTCGACATGACGAAGCCGTCGCTGTCCAAGCACCTCAAGATCCTGGAGGCCGCCGGCCTGGTGAAGGCCGAGAAGCGCGGCCAGTTCATCTTCTACAGCTTGCAAGGGGACAGCCTGGCCAACACGCTGACCAGCTTCGTCCAGCAGGTCTGCCCGGTCTCCACCAAGCTGCGCAAGGAAAGCAAGGCCATCGCCTCCGCCAAGGCTTCGCGCTCAAGCTGAAGGGGCGTCGACGCGACGACCCGCAGACCAGGGGCGCGGCGCCTCGGAGGGACGGGCGCCGTTGCGTCCTTGACGCAGGCGCCCGAGCTCCTCAGCGGCTCAGGTAGAAGTCCATCGGAATCAGCTCGACGGCCCATCCGCCTTGTTCGCCCAGCGTGGCGGCGGGATGCATGGCGGCGATCTGTTGCGCCTCCTCGGGGCTGTCCGCCTCGATGATGAACAGGCCGCCGACCACTTCCTTCGCCTCGGTGTAAGGCCCGTCGCTGATGTGCGTCTTGCCGCCACGCGGGCGCAGCGTCTTCCATTGGTCCAGATCGCCCAGCGACGCGGAGACCAGGACCTTGCCGGTGGCCTGCATCTTCTCGTCCAGGGCCGGGCATTGGCTGACCAGCGCCTTGACTTCGGCTGGCGTCATCTGAGCAAACTTTTCCGGGGTGAAGTAGGCAAGGCCGAGGTATTTCACGGGAGGTCCTTTCGGGGGGTGATGCAATGACGACGAAGATGAAGATCGGGAATCGACATCCTCCTCGAAAAGAATCCTGTCGCGCGCCTCGTCCAGCGCCGCGCTGTCCAGGAAGGTCCGCGACCCGCCTACCGCGACGGCCCGCCCTCTCGACGAGTGGGCTCGCCGTGGATCAACGCCAAGCCGCGACGATAAGTCGTCACCTCGAAGTCTGGGAAGCGCCGCTTGAACTTCGTGAAGTCGAAGAGGTTGTCGCTCTCGTAGCGCGGCAGCAACTCCCGCAGCTCGCGCACTTGTTTGGAAACGAGGCCGGCGGCCCTCAGTGTCCACTTGCCCAGCACCTTGTACCGGGGGGCCGTGCCGAAGACCTCGGCGGCCAGTGCCACGAACTGCCGGTAGGTGAGGCGCTCGTCGTCGCAGGGCAGGTGCCAGGTCTGTCCATACGCATCCGGCGCGTTGCCCAGGGCCGCAAGCGCGCGGCTGGCGTCAGGCGTCCAGATCAGCGTGCGGCGCGTGTCGTCGCGCACCGGCACGCGAGGCACCTTGCCTGCCTTGAGGTTGTCGATGACCAACGTGTTCGTGATGCTCTGCGTCTTGTCTGGCCCATAGAACTCCGGCGCGCGGCCAATCACGGCGGGGATCTCGCCCCGCGCCATTTCGTCCAGCACCATGGAGGCCATCGTCGCCCGCACGCGCCCCTTGCGGCCGACCGGATCGAACGGGGTGTCCTCGGTCAGCACGCGGCCGTCCTGCGGGTACATGTAGGTGTTGTCGAAGTAGACGAACCGGGCGCCCGCGGCCCGGGTGGCGTCGAGCGCGTTCTTCAGCATGATCGGGAACTGCGCCTCCCACATCGCCGTGTCGGGCGGCAGCCCCGCCGTGAAGTAAACGATGTCGCTGCCCTGGACCGCTTCGATCGTTTGAGCGGCGTCGAGCAGGTCCGCTGGCACCAGCGTGTCGGTGATGTTGACCTTGCGCGGGTGGCGGCTCACCAGGCGCAGATCGCTCGTGTAGGCGCGCCGCAGCTCCCGCGCAAGTTCCACGGCGATCTGGCCGGTGGCGCCCAGGATGGTTTGCATGTCGGTTCCTCAAGTCGAGTGGGGAAGGTGGGGTCATGCGCTGGCAATGGAAGAGGGAGTAGAGCGCATTCGGCGATCGCCGGCGCATATCCCGGCGCCTAACCCGAATCCCCCGCGCGTCTTCGCATATCGATACGCCGAAAGGTTTTTCGCGCTGGGCGGAGCCTGTCCCTAGAGTCCGACGTGAGCCGCGCCATGCCCCTGGGCATCGGCGCGGTGACTTCTTTTCATCACGTTGGAACCCCATGCAAACAAACTTGAAGGCCGTCGGCGCGGCGATCGCGGCCTTGCTGTCGAGTGCGACCTACGCCCAAAACCAGAACGGCGCGACGCTCGCCCAGAACGATGTCGACCGGGCGCCCAGCGTCGCGCTGTCGACCGTCACGGTGCAGGGCTCGCGCATCAAGCAACTGCCGGTGAGCGCCGGCGCGCTCGGCGCGCGATCCGATCTGGAGACGCCGTTCTCCACGCGCCAGGTCGACGCCGAGGACCTGGAGAACCGCCAGGTCAAGTCGCTCGGCAAGATCTTCGCGAACGACCCGGCCGTGATGTCGCTGGGCGATACGTACTCCTTCAACGCGTACTCGATCAACGTGCGCGGCATTCCGCTCGACGACTACAACGGCTACAAGATCAACGGCCTGCCGTTCTTCATGACCACGGTCGAGCTGCCGGTCGAGACCTTCGAGTCGGTGCAGTTGCTCAAGGGCGCGTCGGGCTTCATGTACGGCTTCGGCGCGCCGGGCGGCATCATCAACTTCGTCACCAAGAAGCCCACCGACAAGCCGCTGCTCGCGCTGGACGTCGGCTACCGCTCCGACGGCGTGTTCAGCGAGCACGTCGATGCCGGCGGTCGCGTGGACGACGGCCGCTACGGCTACCGCCTCAACCTGACGCACGAGCAGGGCGAGACCTACAACGGCGCCGACGTGCTGCGCAACTCGGCGTCGCTGTCGCTGGACGCGCGGCTCGCGCCGTCGCTGACCTGGACGGCCGACGCGATCTACCAGTCGCGCCGCGTCAAGGGCGGCGTGCAGGACTTCTTCGTCGACGACTTCGTCGGCGCCGCGATTCCCCAGGCGCCGAGCGGTCGCAAGCACCTGTCGGCCCATGAGAACACCTTCTTCAACTCGAATGTCTTCTTCGTGTCCACCGGCCTGCAATGGAAGATCGATCCGGCGTGGAGCGCGAAGATCGACGTCAGCCGCAGCCAGGATCGGCGCCGTTATTCGGGCCAGTGGATGGGCCTGCTGAACGAGGCCGGCGACTACACCGTCTACCTCAACAAGGCGCAAGGCGCCGCGACCTACGAGCAGGCGCAGGCGCTGATCGAAGGCAGCTTCGCCACCGGCGGCCTGCAGCACCAGGTGACCGTGGGGCTGGCGTGGCAGGGCTTGAACAAGCAGACCGTGCCGAAGTCGCTGTACACGCCGATCGGCACGCAGAACCTGTACACCCCCGTCACGCCGCTGACGTGGAGCGGCAGCTACGACGACTCGCTGCAGTATCACAACTACCACTCGGCCCAGCGCGCGGTCTTCGCCAGCGATACCTTGCAGTTCAGCGAGGCCTGGTCGCTGCTCGCGGGCCTGCGTTACTCGGACTACGGACAGACGTCTTACACCACGACCGGCGCGGTCTCCAACGCGTACAAGAAGACGCCGGTGTCGCCGACGTTGGCGCTGATGTACCGCCCGCGCCCCGACACGCTGGTCTACGCCAGCTACGTCGAGGCGCTGGAGCAAGGCAGCACCGTCGGCACCACCTACGCCAACGCGGACGAGGTGCTGGCGCCGATCAAGAGCAGGCAGTACGAGCTGGGCGTGAAGCACGACGGCCGGCGCTGGGGCGCGACGGCCTCGGTGTTCCAGATCGAGCACGGCGCCGAGTACGCCAACGCGCGGAACTACTACGTGTCCGACGGTCAGGTGCGGTTGCGCGGGGTCGAGGCCAACGGCCACGTGGACCTGCCCGTCGGCGTGCGCCTGGACGGCGGCCTGGCATGGACGGCCGGTACCTACCGGGAGACCGACGCCAGCCTGGTCGGCAACCGCGTCGAAGGCATCCCGAAATGGCAGGCCTCGCTGGGCGTCAGCGGCGCGTTGCCCGGCGTCGACGGCTTGAGCGCCAACGCGGAGCTGCACTACGACAAGCGCCTCACGCTCGACGCCAACAACCGCTACGAGCTGCCGGGGTACTCGCTGGTCAATCTCGGCCTGAGCTACCGCACGCGCCTGGCGGATCACCCGGTGACGCTGCGCGCCGGTGTCGACAACGTGTTCAACCGCGGGTATTGGGGCTTCCTGCAGTCTGGCTACATCTTCGCCGGCACGCCCCGCACGGTGGGCTTGAACGCGAAGATCGAGCTGTGAGGCGCTGAGCGAGCCGCGGGAGCCGCCATCGCCGTGGGCGAGCAGCGACTCGAAAGGCCGGCGCGGGCGCGCCGGTCCCGATGCTGAAGCGTGCCGACTTAAGGCAGAGTTAAGCGCCGGGCGGTCAACATGCGCCGCCTCCGCCGCGCCGGTCCATGTGCGCCGCCTCGCGTTCGTCGGCGTGTCCGGATCCCACGGCCGCGCGCGGCGGGGTTGCGTCCGGACGGCGGCGCGGCGAACGAAGGACACGGCCATGCGACTCCTGCTCATCGAAGACGACGACATGATCGGCAGCGCCGTCCGGCAGGGGCTGGCGCGGGCCGGTTTCGCGGTGGACTGGGTCGTCGACGCGCGCGACGCGCAGCTGTCGTTGTCCACCGGCGTCTACGACCTCGCCATCCTGGACCTCGGCCTGCCCCGCGGCGACGGGATGGATCTGCTCAAGGACCTGCGCCGGTCGGGCGACGCGATGCCGGTGCTGATCGCCTCCGCCCGCGACACGGTCAAGGACCGCATCGCGGGGCTGGAAGCCGGCGCCGACGACTACGTCCTCAAGCCCTTCGACCTGGACGAACTCGTGGCTCGCGTGCGCGCGCTGCTGCGCCGCCACGCGGGCAGCGGCAGCCCCGTGCTGCGGCACGGCGAGCTGTCGCTGGACCCCGTGCGCAAGGAGGTGGTTCAGGCGGGGCAGCCGGTCGAGCTGTCCGCGCGTGAATTCGCGGTGCTGGAGGCGCTGATGCACAAGCCCGGCGCCGTGCTGTCGCGTGAGCGGCTGGAGGAGGCCGTCTACGGATGGGGCCAGGAGGTGGCCAGCAATGCCATCGAAGTGCACCTGCACAACCTGCGCCGCAAGCTCGGCAGCGCCGCCATCAAGAACGTCAGGGGCCTGGGATACCGCATCGGCGGCGAGTCATGAGATCGATCGAGCGCCAGTTGCTGGCCTGGGTCTTCGGGACGCTGCTGCTGGGTGCGGTCCCGATGGCCGCGACGATGTACGTCGTCACGCTGGACGAGATGAACGAGGTCTTCGACCGCGATCTGAAGAACGTGGCGGCGGGCGTGGCGCGATATCAGCAAGACCGGCCGACGACCCTGACATCCCGCGCGGCGGTGCCCATCGACCGGCATGACGAGCCGGACGACGCCGAGATCGCGACCTTCACCTGGGACACCGCGGGCCGGCTGACCTACGCGTCCGATCCGCGGGTGCCGATCACCTTCACGCCGCGGGCGGGGCTCTCGCATCCGCGCATCGGCGGCGAGGCATGGACGGTGTACACCGTCGTGCACGACCAGGGCATCGTGCAGGCCGCGCAGCGGCGATCCGCGCGCCACGAGATGGCCGGCGAGTCGGCCGCGAAGATGCTGCCCGTGCTCGTCGCGCTGGCGCTGGTCGTGGGCGGCCTGCTGGTCTTCGGCCTGCGACGCGGCCTGCGACCGCTGGATGTCGCGGCCAGGGACGTCGCCGGCCGCAGTGTGCGCGCCCTCGAAGCCATCGACACCGCGTCGGTGCCCGTCGAGCTGCGCCCGATGGTGCGGGCGATCAACAGCCTCATGGCCAAGCTGGACCGGGCGTTCTCGATGCAGCGGCAATTCGTCGCGGACGCGGCGCATGAGCTGCGCACGCCGATCGCGGCGCTGCGGTTGCAGCTCCATCTGCTGGAGCAGAGTCGCTCGGAGCCCGAGCGGCACACCGCCACCGCGGCGCTCAAGCAGGGCGTCGCGCGTGCGCAGCGGCTGATCGAGCAACTGCTGGCCATCGCCCGCACCGATCCTGTCGGCAATCCCGAGCCGCTGCGGCGCCTGGCCCTGTGCGACCTCGTGCGCGCGGTCGTCGAGCCCCGCGTGGCGCGGGCCGAGGCGCGGGGCATCGACCTGGGCGTGGAGCTGCCGGCCCACGCGCCGGATCGAGGCGCGCCGGCGTCTGGCGTGATCGAGGTTCTGGGAGATACGGAGCAGCTCGCCATGCTGCTGGAGAACCTGATCGAGAACGCCTTGCGCTTCACGCCGCGGGGCGGGGTGGTGGACGTCGGCGTGGCGATCGGCGCGGGCGGCCCGATCCTGTTCGTGCGGGACACCGGGCCGGGCATCTCCGCCGAGGACCGACCGCGTGTCTTCGACCGCTTCTTCCGGCGCGACCAGGCCGAGGCCGAGCCGCGGGAGAACATCGGCAGCGGCCTGGGCCTGGCCATCGTGCAAACCATCGCGGAGCGCCATGGGGCGACGGTGCGGTTGCTCGACCGCTCGACCGGACCCGGCCTGGACGTGCGCGTGGAGTTTCCGCCGGTCGAGCCGGTGCGTGCCTAGGGAAAGTCTGCATCACTTTTCGCGGCCACCGCGGGGGCGACGTGGACCTTCCTTAAGGTTTCGATAAGGTCAATGTTCTGATACTGCCAGGCATGTCAGAGGCCCGACCCATCGCGCGTGCCATCGGCGTCGAGGCCGCCGGCGGCGTGCCGTCGCCGGATGCCCTGAGGGTGCGGTATCGGAGGCGCTGGCCGTGAAGCGCGAACGATCCATCTGTCTCTGCCTGGACGACTTCGGCCTGCATGAGGGCATCAACGAGGCCGCGCTGGCGTTGCGGCGCGACGGACGCGTCCATGCCTTGTCCTGCCTGGTGACGGGGGCTGCGTGGCAAAGCGGCGCGACGAGCCTGCGCAGGGATTCCGCCGGCCCGATCGACGTCGGCCTGCACCTGGACCTGACGCAGCGCCCGTTGACATCGGCGCCGGACAGCTGGGCGGCACTCTGGATGCGCGGATCGTTCGACCGGCTGTCGGCGTCGGCGCTTCGCGCGGAAATCGACGCGCAATTCGACCTGTTCGAGCGCCATCTGGGGCGGCGGCCCGACTTCGTCGACGGGCATCAGCATGTCCACCAGTTTCCTCAGGTCCGCGATGCGCTGGTGGACGTGCTGATCCAGCGCTACCCCTATCACCGGCCCTGGGTCCGGTCGACCCGCGCGGCCGGTTGGCGCTTCAAGTCCCTGGTCATCGGCCGCCTGGGCAGTCGCATGCTCACCACCGAGGCCGACTTGCTGGCCTTCCCTCACAACCGACGGCTGCTCGGTGTCTACGACTTCGCCGGAGGCGCCGGACGCTACGAGGCGCTGCTGTCGAGCTGGTTCCGGCTGGCCGAGCAGGGCGACCTGCTGATGTGCCATGCCAGCACGCGCGCCATTCCCGGCGATCCGATCGCGCAGGCGCGGCTGGACGAGTACGAGGTGCTGTCGGGCGGCCGATTCGACGGGCATGCGAGGTCCCACGCGATCAAGCTGGAATCGATGACGCGCATCCTCGACGAAGCGCGCTTCGCCGCGACGCGGAGCCTGCGCTGAATGCCGGCCGCCGAGTCTCGATCGCGGTCGCGTGTGGGAGATTCGCGCGGTGTTCAGTCGGAGCTAAGTCTTGCCCTTCTAGGCTCGCGCCCAGCGCAACGTCTGCGCGCAAGGAGCGACCCATGAAGGCATTGAATCGATACGTGAAGTACGGCGTCGTCGCCGTGGCGGTTTCCGCGGGTGCCATCGGCGCCGGGGCCTGGGCGGCACGGGAGGACGGCGGGCCGCGTGCCGGCGGCAAGGAGGAGAACGACGCCCTCGGCGTGGTCCAGGCCAAGGTCTCGCTGACGCAGGCGGTGGCGATCGCCGAGCAGCACTTCGGCGGCAAGGCCAGCCGTGCCGAGTATGAGCGCACCCGGCAGGGCGTCGCCTACGACATCGAGGTCGTGACCGGCGACAAGGTCTTTGATGTCCGCGTCGACGCGGACAAGGGCGCGATCCTGTCCTCGGCGCCGGACGGTCGTGACGGCAAGGAGGATCGGGACGAGAAGGATTGAGCCGGCCCGGTCCGCCCGCATCACGACATCACCTGAGAGAACGCTCATGACACGACCGTCCACGACCTCCCTGGTCCATTGGGACAACAAGGTGCCCGAGATCGCGCTGTCGTTCTGGATCATCAAGATCCTGTCCACGACGGTGGGCGAGACCGCGGCGGACTATCTCGCCGTCGACGCTGGCTGGGGCCTCGGTCCCACCACCGTCTTCACGGCCGGCCTGCTGCTGGCGGCGCTGGTCCTGCAGGTGCGGCAGGCCCGCTACGTGCCGTGGATCTACTGGCTGAGCGTGGTGCTGGTGAGCATCGTCGGCACGCAGATCACCGATCTGTTGACGGACCGCGCGGGCGTGAGCCTGCAGGCCTCGTCGGCGGCGTTCTCGGTGGCGTTGGCGGTGATCTTCGCGGTGTGGTGGCGTGTCGAGCGGACCCTCTCGATCCACGCGATCGTGACGCGACGCCGCGAGCTGTTCTATTGGGCGGCGATCCTGTGCACCTTCGCGCTGGGCACGGCGGTCGGGGATCTCGCGACCGAGGCGCTGGGGCTGGGATTCGTGCAAGGCTCGCTGGCCTTCGGCGCGCTGATCGCGTTGACCTTCGGCATCTGGCGCCTGGGCGGCAACGCCGTGCTGACGTTCTGGATCGCCTACATCCTCACCCGGCCCTTCGGCGCGGCCGTGGGCGATCTGCTGACGCAGGAGCGCGTCAACGGCGGCCTGGGCATTGGCACGGCCTGGATCTCCGCGGCGTTCCTGGCGATGATCGTGTCGTTGGTCGCCGTCGCCCAGCGTCGGGTAACCCGAGACGCGACGTGATCGACGTGATCGATGTGAATGACGTGATCGACGTGAATGACGTGAATGACCGCGGCAGGCCGTCGGTCGATGCCGATGCCGATGCCGATGCTGGCGTGTGCTCGGGCTCGGGCTCGGCGTCGGCGTTGCCCAGCAGGAACAGCCCATGACCTTACTTGCCAGCGCGTTGCCCGCGGTGGGCGCCGCCTTCGCGGCCTCGCTCGTCGAGGTGGTGGAGGCCTTCACCATCGTGCTCGCCGTCGGCAGCACGCGCGGCTGGCGCGCGGCATGGGTCGGCACGGTGGCGGCGCTGGTGCTGCTTGGCGGCACGGTGGCGCTCGTGGGGCCGGCGCTGCTGCGGGTGCCCATCCACACGCTGCAACTGGTGGTCGGCATCCTGCTGCTGCTCTTCGGCCTGGGATGGCTGCGCAAGGCCATCCTGCGCGCCGGTGGCGTGCTGGCGCTGCGTGACGAGGCCGCGCTCTACAGCCGCGCCACGCGGGAGCTGGCGGACGGGCAGGGCGGCCCCGTGACGACGCGGGCCGCGCTCGACTGGATTGGCGTGATCACCGTCTTCAAGGCGGTGCTGCTCGAAGGCATGGAGGTCGCATTCACCGTGCTGGCGGTGGGGGCCGGCCACGGCCTGATCCTGGAAGCGTCGCTCGGTGCGGCCGCGGCCTGCGTGCTGGTCCTGGCGATCGGCATGGCGCTGCGGCAACCGCTGGCGCGGGTGCCGGAGAACGGATTGAAATTCGGCGTCGGCATCCTGCTGACCGCGTTCGGCGTGTTCTGGACCGGGGAAGGCATCGGCCTGTCCTGGCCTGGCGCGGAGTGGTCGCTGCTGGCGTTGATCGGGCTTTTCGCGGCGGTCGGTCTCGGCACGGCGTGGTTGATCACTCGGTCGCGCTCATCGCTGCGGGAGGCGTCATGACCATCGTGCTGGAAGTCGTCAAGGAGCTGTTCGCCATGTTCTGGGCCGATGCGGGCCTGTGCATCGGGAGCCTCGTGGTGGTGGCGATCGCGGGATTGGGGTTTCGGCTGGGGTGGTTGGATGGGACGAGTGCGGCGGTGGTGCTGGTCGGAGGTATCGTCGCCGTGCTGTTGGGGAATGTCTGGCGGGCGAAGGTGAGGGCGGGTAGGCGGCTCAAGTGAGGTGGCCTGCTTCGCAGGAGTCAGCGCGCAGCGCGGCATGGAACATGAACAGCAAGATTCTTCTCGGCTCAAGTGCATTGGCGTTGGTTCTCTTCTGCGTCGCGTTCTATTCCGTGGGTGGCGACGAGGCGCCAATACCCGCATCCGGATCCGGATCCGAAACATCTGGGGCTGCGACGCCTGCGGCTTCTCGGCCATCTTCCGTCGAGGCTATCGCGACGAGAACGGAGCCCGAGGTCGCCGCATCCGATCGAGGAACCGACATCAAATGGGCTCGCGCACTTCGCAATACGCGGAGAGATAGCCTGCAGTTGACTGCTCAACGGGCGGCGCTGACCGGCAAGTTGTCCGACCTTGTCGCGCTGCGTGTTGTCGAACGGCGTTGTTTTGACTTTCAGTTTGGCGTCGAGGTATTTCCTCAGCGAGGGGTGACGTTGACGCCAAAGCAGTTGGAGCATTTCGCCTCCCGAGCACCCGATTGCCTGCGGGCGGGAACGCCCACGTCGAGCAGCATCGCGCTGAAGGATCGCGAAGGGATGGGCGACGCCGCTGACGATCTGCTGCTTTCGGCCGGAAGTACTTTCATGAAGAACGACCCCAGACGGGAGATCGTCAGCGCGGCTCTCCTTGAGGCAGGGTCCATCGAGCTGCTGGACGCTGCCTCGACTTCAAACTTCACCATCCTCGATGCTTATCGAGCAGGGCTGTCAAAGGGCGAGTGGCCATTGATCGACGAGCAACTGATGGACATCGCCATCAAGGTCCAAGCCTGCACGGCGCGGGGCGACTGCGACTTGGTCGCCATGGATCGGATGGAATGCGCGTTGTGGCGTTCCTGCGTTTCCAATCTGGCGGACCTTCCCAGCCAGAAGGTCTTCGTTCCGGCCGAGCACCGAATCTGGCCATTCCACGACCCCAGTCTGTCGATCGAAACGCTTCAGGCGCGGTGGGCGGCGATTCAATCGTTCGTGGCGAGTCGTTTTCGACCTTGAGCTTGGCGAGGGCTGACCTCATGGGTCAGCCGCGTACCCGCCGGATCAGTCCGTCCACCATCTGCCGCGAAGTCATTCGCGGCTACCGCTGGGTACTTGAATTCTTGTCCGTATCGATCCAACTCGTTCTCTCATCTACGCCCCCGTTTATGAATCTATCGGGCGACAGGTAATTTGACGCGGGGGGAACGAGTGCGGCGGTGGTGCTGGTCGGAGGTATCGTCGCGGTGCTGTTGGGGAACGTCTGGCGGGCAAAGGTGAAGGCGGACCTGCGCTAGATATTCGATTCAGAAGCGCAGACACCGTGGACTCTCATGGGTAGACAGTTGAGCATCTTGGCGACCGACCTTGATCTGAAGCATCTTCAGCGAGCCTTGCTGGATCACGGCGACATCGCTCTGTTCTCGGACGTTCCCGGAAGTGATCTGCGATCACTGGCGCCACTGGATGCGCTGGAGATCCCCGCCGGAGAAATGGGAGCCCGATCGTTGATTTGCTATCTCGTGCCCAGATCATTGGAGCAACAGATCTACGTTGCTCAGCTGAGCGACGTGAAGTTTGACGTCGATCTACGTCGTTCCCTCGTGATTGAACTGTGGCGACCGTACTTCAAGGACAGCGCCATGCGACGGGGGCGCTTCTTCTACGAAGATCGACGCCTGTTGAGCGAGAACGGTGCGCTCAAGAGCGAGCCGTTCAGCGCCTGGGCGGAGCGGGTCTTCAGGCATTTGCGGAAGCACCTCAAATACGACCGCTCCAAATTGGCTTATGTCGGCGACGACGCGGGCGAGAAGCTTCGGCTTGGCCATTTGACGGTGATCAACTGAACGTTCCCGTCCGGCGTGGGTCAAGCAGATGGGGTGAGCGGGCGGCAGAGCCAGGCAAGGTGACTGATGAAGATGAACAGCGTGGCAATTGGTGATCCTTCGGTCTTCGCCGTGGAGATCAGTCCATGGACGACCGACGGCGAAACCTGCTCGGCGGTCGGGGTGTGTCAGAAATTCTGTGTTTGAGGCGCTTCTACGAGGCTACGAGCCGGTCCTGGTGAATCGGTCTGCGTAGAGGATGGCGAATTGGTTCATTGCCTCTCGCC
>NZ_NIOF01000002.1 GCF_002205645.1 Roseateles aquatilis
ATGAAGGCCTCTTCCGACGGCAGGCCCAGGTACTGGGCCGAGGCGCCGGTGGCCAGGACCACCGCGTCGGCGGTGTAGACGGCGCTGTCGCCGGTCAGCGTGAACGGGCGCTTGGAGAAGTCGACCGAGTTGATGTGGTCGAAGACGATCTCGGTCTGGAAGCGCTCGGCATGTTCCTGGAAGCGCTGCATCAGCTCCGGGCCCTGCACGCCCATCACGTCGGCCGGCCAGTTGTCGACTTCGGTGGTGGTCATCAACTGACCCCCTTGCGCCATGCCGGTAACCAGCAGCGGCTTGAGGTTGGCGCGGGCCGCGTAAATCGCGGCGGTGTAGCCGGCGGGGCCGGAACCGAGAATCAGCAGTTGGGCGTGGCGGGTGTTTTGGCTCATGGCGGACAGATGGGGATGCGCACGGTCGGCGCAAGGGTCGGAAGACTACGGCCTAGACCCTATGAACAACCGTGAACAAATTGGCACAATGCATCCATTCTAGGTGGCGGGCCCTCTGCCATCCTGACAAGCACGATTGACCCCAACCCCCGACAGGAGGTGCCTCTTCATGGCCATGTTGTCCAATCTGGATCTGATCCGCAGGGTTCCCTTGTTCTCCTTGCTGACCGCCGACCAGGCCCAGTCCATCGCGGACAGTGTCGTCAAGCGGCGCTTCAAGCGCGGCGAACTGATCGTCGAGCAGGGCACCAAGTCCAATGCGCTCTTCATCCTGCTCAACGGCCGTGCCCGCGTGCTGACCGCGGACAGCCGCGGCCGCGAAGTGATCCTCGCCGTGCTGCAACCCGGCGACTACGTCGGCGAGATGAGCCTCATCGACAACGAACCCCACTCGGCGACCGTGCGCGCCGAGGTCCAGACCGACATGCTGGTGCTTGGCCGCGCCGATTTCGGGCGTGGCCTGCCGGAGTCGTCCAGCCTGGCCTACGGCATCCTGCGCGGACTGGTCGCGCGGCTGCGCAATGCCGACCGTCAGATCGAGTCGCTCGCGCTGCTGGACGTCTATGGCCGCGTGGCGCGCACGCTGCTGGACATGGCCGAGGAAGAGAAGGGCGTGAAGATCATCCGCGGCAAGGTGTCCCGTCAGGACATGGCCAAGGTGGTGGGCGCGTCGCGCGAGATGGTCAGCCGCGTCATGAAGGACCTGGAGGACAAGGGCGTCATCGAGACGCTCGAGAACGGCTCCGTGGTCATCAAGGAACGACTGCAGCACGACTGACGGCCGCGCCGGCGTCGGTGCGTCGCGGCGCCGGCGTCGCCGCCGCGTCAACGTTTCTTCACCATGCCGCCCCGGTCCGGGACTGAAGCCGGGGGCTTGTGCGTCACAATCGCGGGATGAGTTTTCCCGGTTCTTTGCTGGGCGGCGACGATGCCGCCACCGAGCGCCCCGCGCCCGTTCGCAAGTCCAAGAAGGCGGCCGCCCCGGCTGCCGCGCCAACGCCGCCCAGTCCGCTGCGCACGCCCCTGTGGCTGCTGGTCAGCGGGCTCGTGTGGGGTCTGGTCTTGCTGGCGTTGATCAGCCATGACCGCGCCGACGCCGCGTTCACCACCGCCGGCGGCCAGGACCTGACGCACAACCGCGTTGGCAGCCTCGGTGCCTGGATCTCCGACCTGCTGCTGTTCGGCTTCGGCTACTCGTGCTGGTGGCTGATGCTGGTCTCGCTGCGCAGCTGGCTCGGCGGGCTGGCGCGCTTGCTTCGCGCCGATGGCGGCCACGTGACGACCCTCAAGAGCCGCCTGCCCACGATCGGCGGCGTCGCGCTGCTGATCGCCGCTAGCTGCGCGCTCGAATGGACCCGGCTGTACGGCTGGGAGTCGCGCTTGCCCGGCCACGCCGGCGGTGTCGTCGGTTATCTGCTGGGGCCGCTCAGCATGAAGTTGCTGGGCTTCGCGGGTTCCGGCGTGGTGTGGATCGCGGCCCTGGTGGCCGGCGTGTCGCTGGCGCTGAAGTTCTCGTGGCTGCGCGTGGCCGAGCAGGTCGGCACCTGGATCGAAGGGCTGCGCGAGAAGCGCGAGGTCCGCCGCGAGATCGCCGAGGACAAGCGCGTCGGCAAGGAAGCCAAGCGCGAGCGCGAGGCGGTCGTCGAGGTCGAGCGCCACATCGAGGAAGAGCACCACATCCCCATCGTCATCGAGCCGCCGGTCGTCGAGGTGCCGAAGTCGACGCGCGTCATCAAGGAGCGCCAGCAGACGCTGTTCACCGATCCGACCGACGCCAAGCTGCCGCAGGTGGACCTGCTGGACGCGCCGCCGCCGCGCATCGAGACGGTCACGCCCGAATCGCTGGAAATGACCAGCCGCATGATCGAGAAGAAGTTGAAGGACTTCGGCGTCGAGGTGCGGGTGGTGGCGGCCTCGCCCGGCCCGGTGATCACGCGCTACGAGATCGAGCCCGCCACCGGCGTGAAGGGCTCGCAGATCGTCAACCTGGCCAAGGACCTGGCGCGCTCGCTGAGCCTGACGTCGATCCGCGTCGTCGAGACCATCCCGGGCAAGAACTTCATGGCGCTGGAGCTGCCGAACGCGCGGCGCCAGACCATCCGACTGTCCGAGATCCTCGGCTCGCAGGTCTATGCCGACGCCTCGTCGGCGTTGACCATGGGCCTGGGCAAGGACATCGTCGGCCTGCCGGTCGTGGCCGACCTGGCGAAGATGCCGCATTGCCTGGTGGCCGGCACGACCGGCTCGGGCAAGTCGGTGGGCATCAACGCGATGATCCTGAGCCTGCTCTACAAGGCCGAGGCGCGCGACGTGCGCCTGATCCTGATCGACCCGAAGATGCTGGAAATGAGCGTCTACGAAGGCATCCCGCATCTGCTGGCGCCGGTCGTGACCGACATGAAGCAGGCGAGCAACGCGCTCAACTGGTGCGTCAACGAGATGGAGCGGCGCTACAAGCTGATGTCCAAGCTCGGCGTGCGCAACCTGGCCGGCTACAACAAGAAGATCGCCGACGCGGCCGAACGCGAGGAGAAGATCCCCAACCCGTTCAGCCTGACGCCGGAGGAGCCCGAGCCGCTCGACCGCCTGCCTCACATCGTCGTCGTCATCGACGAACTGGCCGACCTCATGATGGTGGTCGGCAAGAAGATCGAGGAACTGATCGCGCGCCTGGCGCAGAAGGCCCGCGCGGCCGGCATCCACCTGATCCTGGCCACGCAGCGCCCGTCGGTCGACGTCATCACCGGCCTGATCAAGGCCAACATCCCGACGCGCCTGTCGTTCCAGGTCAGCAGCAAGATCGACAGCCGGACCATCCTCGACCAGATGGGCGCGGAGGCGTTGCTGGGCATGGGCGACATGCTCTACATGCCCTCGGGCACCGGGCTGCCGGTGCGCGTGCACGGCGCCTTCGTCAGCGACGACGAGGTGCACCGCGTCGTCAGCTACCTGAAGGAGCAGGGCGGCGAGCCCAACTACATCGAGGGCATCCTGGAGGGCGGCGTGCTCGACGGTGACGGCGGCGGCGACGGCCTGCCCGGCCTGGCGGCCGGCGGCGACGGGGAATCCGACCCGATGTACGACCAGGCCGTGTCGGTCGTGCTGCAGCACAAGCGGGCGTCGATCTCTCTCGTGCAGCGGCACTTGCGCATCGGCTACAACCGGGCAGCCCGTTTGCTGGAGCAGATGGAAAAATCCGGGCTGGTGTCGTCGATGGCCACCAACGGGAACCGCGACATCATCGTGCCCAAGCGCGAGGAATGAGCGGCCCGGTGATCGGTGTCAACCGGCGCCGTGACGCCGACCGTTCCAACCCGAAGATGTTCGCCGGATCGCTTCCCGCCAGAACGTTTCCCGCGAGATCCTCCCCGTTTCTGCAGGACTCCCCCACGCTCATGAGCCAGCCGATGATTTCCTCGACCGCATCGTTCACCGCGTTGTCCACCTCCGCCACGCCGCCGTCCGCGCACGAGGCGCCGCGGCGCTCGGTCGGCCGGGCCGTCGCGCGCATGGCCGCCGGGCTCGCGCTGCTGGGCGCCGCCGCGCTCGCGCAGGCTGATGGGCTGAGCGCGCTGAAGAGCTTCGTGACCGAGGTCAAGAGCGGGCGCGCCACGTTCACGCAGACGGTGACGTCACCCGATGGCAAGCGCAAGAAGAGCACCGCCGGCACCTTCGAGTTCCAGCGCCCCAACCAGTTCCGCTTCAGCTATGCCAAGCCGGCGGAGCAACTGATCGTCGGCGACGGCAAGGAAGTCTGGGTCTACGACCCCGACCTGGCACAGGCAAGCGTGCGCGGCATGGACCAGGCGCTGGGTGCGACGCCGGTGTCGCTGCTGGCGGGCGGGGACTTGACCAAGGACTTCACGCTGACGGCGCAACCGGCCTCGGGCGGCATCGACTGGGTCGAGGCCACGCCCAAGCGCAACGACAGCGGCCTGCAGAGCCTGCGGCTGGGTTTCAAGGGCCGCGAGCTGGCGGCGCTGGAGATCGTCGACGGCTTCGGCCAGCGCTCGCTGATGCAGTTCAGCGCCGTCGAGGTCAACGCCAAGGTGGCGCCCGAGCGCTTCCGCTTCACGCCGCCGGCCGGCGTGGACGTGGCGCGGCAGCCCTGAGCGTCGGGCCCCGCCTCATCCCCCTCAGCCCATCAGATCCCGAGGCGCCGAGTCCGCGGTTCCCGACATGAGCAACGCTTCCCTGTTTCCGGACGAGTTCCAGCCCGTTCCCAGCGGCGGTTCCGCCGCGGCGCCGAGCGCGCACGCGCCGTTGCCCGAACGGCTTCGGCCGCGCAAGCTCGACGAGGTCGTGGGCCAGCGTCATCTGCTGGGCGAGGGCATGCCGCTGCGCGTCGCGCTGGAGAGCGGCCGGCCGCATTCGATGATCCTGTGGGGGCCGCCGGGCGTCGGCAAGACGACGCTGGCGCGGCTGATGACGCAGCACTTCGATGCGCAGTTCATTGCCATCTCCGCGGTGCTGGGCGGCGTCAAGGACATCCGCGAGGCGGTCGAGCGCGCGCAGGCCGCAGCCGGCCAGGGGCGGCGCACGATCGTGTTCGTGGACGAGGTGCATCGCTTCAACAAGGCGCAGCAGGATGCCTTCCTGCCGCATGTCGAGTCGGGGCTGTTCAGCTTCATCGGCGCGACGACGGAGAACCCGTCCTTCGAGGTCAACTCGGCACTGCTGTCGCGGGCGACCGTGCATGTGCTCAAGGCGCTCGACGAGCAGGACATGCGCGAACTGCTGGCGCGTGGCAGCGCCGCGCTCGGCGCGCCGCCGATGACCGATACCGCGGCGCTGCGCATGATCGGCTACGCTGACGGCGACGCGAGGCGGCTGCTCAACACGCTGGAGACGGTGGCCCAGTTGACCCCCGCGGGCACCGCGCAGATCGACGAGGCGCTGCTGGAGCGCACGCTCGGCGAGCAACTGCGCCGCTACGACAAGGGCGGCGACCAGTTCTACGACGTGATCTCCGCGCTGCACAAGTCGGTGCGCGGCTCCAACCCGGACGCGGCGCTGTACTGGCTGGTGCGCATGCTCGACGGCGGCGTCGACGCGCGCTACATCACGCGCCGCCTGATCCGCATGGCCAGCGAGGACATCGGCAACGCCGACCCGCGCGCGCTGCGGCTGTGCCTGGACGCGGCGGAAACCTACGAGCGCCTGGGCTCGCCCGAGGGCGAGCTGACGCTGGCGCAGGCCGTGGTCTATCTGGCGATCGCGCCCAAGTCCAACGCCGTCTACAACGCCTACAACCAGGTCCGAGCGCTGATCAAGCAGGACAACTCACGACCGGTGCCGGTGCACCTGCGCAACGCGCCGACCCGCCTGATGAAGGAGCTCGGCTACGGCAAGGCGTATCGATACGCGCATGACTTCCCCGGTGCCTACGTGGCGGGCGAGCAGTACCTGCCCGACGGGCTGGAGGATCAGCGCTTCTACGAGCCGGTACCGCGCGGGCTCGAACTGAAGATCGGCGCTCGCCTGAACGAGTTGCGGCAGCTCGATGCCGAGGCGCGCGGCGCGGGCGGCGAGCAGGCCGGCGACACCGAGGACTGAGCCGTGATGACGAAGCCCGCAGCGGAATCATTGGGGTGCCAGGGCGGCCGCTTGCGACGCCTTGCGGCGCGGATGGCGGGCGTGGCCGTCGCCGGGGTGCTGGCGCTGGCGGCGGTGCCGTCGATCGCGGCGCCTGCCTCGGCGTCCGGCCCGGCGCGGGGTGCCCAACCGGCCGAAGGCCCGACGCTGACGCGCATCCGTGAAACCGGCGTGGTCGTCATCGGCTACCGACCGGCCTCGCTGCCGTTCTCCTACCTCGACGCGCAACTGCGCCCGACCGGTTACTCGGTGGAGCTCTGCGAGCGCGTCATCAACGCCTTGCGCGTCCGGCTGAAGCTGCCCGACCTGGAAGTCCGCCGCGTGGCGGTCGGCTCGGCCACGCGCATGCCGATGGTCACCAACGGCACGCTCGACATGGAGTGCGGCATCACGACCAACACCGCCGAGCGGGCGCGCAACCAGTCCTTCTCGGTGACGATCTTCGTGGCCGAGACCAAGCTCATGACGCGCCATGGCGAGCGCGTGCAGAGCCTCACCGACCTGCAAGGCCGGCCCGTCGTCAGCACCATCGGCACGACCAGCATCCAGCATCTGGCCAAGGTCAACGAGCAGCAGGGGCTGGGCATCCGCATCGTCGCCGGGCTGGACGATCCGGACGCGTTCCAGCTGCTGCGCAGCGGCCGGGCCGACGCGTTCCTGATGGACGACGTGATCATCCGCAGCCTGCTCGCGCAGCAGGGGGCGGCGGTCTCGGCGGACGACTACGTGATCTCGGACCGGGCGCTGACCGTGGAGCCCTACGCGATCGGGCTGAATCGCGACGATCCGCTGTTCAAGTCCATGGTGGACGAGGTGCTGATCGGCCTGTACCGCAGCGGCGAGATCAACGCGATCTACCGGCGCTGGTTCGAGTCCCCGCTGCCGCCGTCGGGCATCAACCTGAAGTTGCCGATGAGCGCCGCTTTCCGGCGCGTGGTCGCGCAGCCGACGGACTCGCCGGACCCGGAGCGTTACCGTTGAGCGCGGCGCAGCCGGCGCCGCGACCCTCGTCGGCCGAGGATTCCGCGGTGGCCGCGGCTTCGACCTTCCGGCGCTTCAGCGCTTGCAGCAGATCGACGAAACGCCGCGCGGCCAGTCCCAGGGGGCGCTCGTGCGTCCACACCACGTCGACGTAGAGCTGCAGCGCGTTGGTGAAGTTGCCAGCCGGCAGCCTCACGAGCGCGCCTGACGCCAACGCGGCGCGCACGAAGCCCAGCGGCAGCCACGCCCAGCCCAGACCCTGCTCCACCAGTCGCAGCGCCGCCAGCGGGCTGTCCGTGCGCCATTGCAGCCGTGAGATCGCGAGCCGCTTGTCGACCTCGGCGGCGTCTCGCCCGGCCACCAGGATCTGCCGCTCGGCGATCAGGTGCTCGTCGCGCAGCGGCTCGTCATGGGTTCGCGCGAGCATCGGATGGGAGGCGGCGGCGACGGCCACCAGCGTTTCCCGGCCGACTTCCTGAAAGCTCTCGCGCGGGTCCAGGCCGAAGCGCTCGAACACCAGCGCCAACTGCGCGCGGCCGCTCTGCACCAGCGCCAGGGCGTCGGCCTGCGGGGCGGTCAGGACTTCGACCTCCAGCAGCGGGTGCTCCGCCGACAGCGTGCGCAGCGCCTCATGCCACGGCGTGTCGGCAAGCAGTTCCGGCGCCACCGCGAGCGTCAGCGACGGCTCCAGCCCCTGCGTCAGCGAGAGCGCATGGCGGTTGAGCTGCTGCAGCTGCTCGGCCAGGCGCCGCGCTTGCGGCACCAGCGCGAGGGCCTGTGCCGTGGGGACGGGCTCGCGCCCGGTACGGTCGAACAGCGGCAGGTCGAGCTGCGCCTCCAGGTTGGCGATCGCCATGCTGACGGCCGAGGGCACCCGGCCCAAGGCCCGAGCCGCGGCCGAGAAGGAACCGCCATCGACGGCGGCGAGGAATACGCGGAGGTTGTCGAGATCGAAGGCCATGGGTGAGGGGGCTCGGTGGATCCAGCGTCCAACGGATTTTATCTATCACCGATACTGAAGGAATCTGACTTCAAGTATCAGATCGATGCACATACAGTGCAAGCCATCGATCATCAACGGGCCGAGGCCCACGAGGAGTCATGTCATGGTGTGGGGTGTCTTGTTTCTGGCCGGCCTGTTCGAAATCGGTTGGGCCGTCGGCCTGAAGTACACGGAAGGGTTCACGCGGCCCTGGCCGACGGTCGGCACGGTCGCCGCGATGGTGGTGAGCGTGGTGCTGCTGGGCTGGGCGCTCAAGCACTTGCCCGTGGGCACGGCCTACGCGATATGGACGGGGATCGGCGCCGTCGGCACGGCGATCGCCGGCATCGTGCTGCTGGGCGAGTCGGCTTCGCTGGCGCGCTTGGCCTGCATCGGACTGATCGCCGCCGGCATCATCGGCCTGAAGCTGGCGACGCCGCAGTGAAGCCGGTCGGCGAGGCATGACGCTTGCCGATCTGGGTCTCACCCTTCCAGGAGACGCCCATGACCGACTTCAGCAAGCTGCGCGGCGAAACCCGCCCCGCCAACCTCGATCCCGTCGCCGAGGCCGCCTACTGGCGCGAGCACTACGCCAAGCGCCCCTACATCGAGCCCGGCGACACGCACGACGACTTCGGTCCCGCCTATGCCTACGGCGTCGATGCCTTCGCGCGCTTCCCCGATCGGGACTTCGACGACTTCGAGTCGGAGCTGCACCGTGACTGGGGCAGTCAGCGCCAGGGCTCGTCGCTCGAGTGGGCGCGCGCCAAGCCGGCGGTCAAGGATGCCTGGCAGCGCATCAAGGAAGCGTCCAACATGCCGCCGTCGACGCGCTGAGGTCGACGGTCCCGGCGGTCACTTCTTCTCGTCCAGCGCGCGACGGACCGCCTCCATCGGATCCTCCGCCTCCGACGCGGGGGCGGAGGCGCCCGACGCCGCACCCGAGGCCGCTTCGGGCAGGCCGAACAGCTGGTTCGTGTCCGCGTTGGGCTCCTGGCCCCGGTCCGACTGGCCGGCATCGATGCCTTGCAGCATCTCGGTCGCCTTGTTCAGGTCCACCGCCTCTTCCTTGTCCAGGAAGGCGGTCACCGTGACCGGGAAGAAGATGACGATCGCCACCAGGATCAACTGCATGCCCACCCATGGGATCGAGCCCATGTAGATGTCGCTCGACAGCACGCGACGGGGCAGGGAGCCGTTCTTGTGCAGCGTGTCCGCGATGCCGCGCAGGTAGAACAGCGCGAAGCCGAACGGCGGATGCATGAAGCTGGTTTGCATGTTCACGCAGAGCATCACGCCGAACCACACCAGATCGATGCCCATCTTCTGGGCCACCGGGCCCAGCAGCGGCAGGATGATGAAGGCGATCTCGAAGAAGTCGAGGAAGAACGCCAGGAAGAAGATGAACAGGTTGACGACGATCAGGAAGCCGATCTGGCCGCCGGGCAGGCCGGTCAGCAGATGCTCGATCCACTTGCCGCCCTCGACGCCCTGGAACACCAGCGAGAAGGTCCGCGAGCCGATCAGGATGAACACCACCATGGCGGTGATGCGCATCGTGCCGATCATTGCCTCGCGGGTCACCGACCAGTTCAGGCGCCGATGCAGCGCCGCCAGGATGAAGGCACCGATCGCGCCCATCGCGCCGGCCTCGGTCGGCGTGCAGATCGCCGTGTCGATGCCGGGCAGGCCGCCCATCGACCCGAGCACCGCGAAGATCAGGATCGCCGACGGGATGATGCCGCGCAGGCACTTGGCCCACAGCGCCCAGCCGTTCAGCGTGCGGGCTTCCTTGGGAACGCCGGGCACGTACTCCGGCTTGATGCGCGCCAGCAGGAAGGTGTAGAGCGCGAAGATCAGCACCTGCAGGATCGACGGTCCCCAGGCGCCCTTGTACATGTCGCCGACCGACCGCCCCAGCTGGTCCGCCAGCACCACCAGCACCAGCGACGGCGGCACCAGCTGCGTGATGGTGCCGGACGCCGCCAGCACCCCCGTCGCGTAGCGCATGTTGTAGCCGTAGCGCATCATGACCGGCAGCGAGATCATCGCCATCGCGATCACCTGGCCCGCCACCGTGCCGGTGATCGCGCCCAGGATGAAGCCGACGATGATCACCGAGTACCCCAGCCCGCCGCGCACCGGGCCGAACAACTGGCCCATCGAATCGAGCATGTCCTCGGCCAGCCCGCATTTCTCCAGCAAGGCGCCCATCAGCGTGAAGAACGGGATCGCCAGCAGCAGGTCGTTGGACAGGATGCCGAAGACGTTCTGCGGCAGCGCCGACATGAACTCGGGCGGGAACCAGCCCTGGCTCACCGCGAAGAAACCGCAGGCCAGGCCCAGTGCGGCCAGCGAGAACGCCACGGGGAAGCCGATCAGCATGACCACGATCAGCCCCGCGAACATCAGCGGGGGAAACTGCTCCATCGTGATCATTGCAGCGGCCTCTCGTAATGCGTGTCCATCTCCACGCGATGGGCCAGGTAGCCGATCCGCTTGATGATCTCCGACAGCCCCTGCAGGCTCACCAGCGCGAAGCCCAGCGGCAACGTGAGCGCCACCGGCCAACGGATCAGCCCGCCTGCGTTGCCGGACACCTCGCCGCTGCTGATCAACTTCCACAGGTAGCCGCCCAGGCCGAGCGACGCGATGGTGTCGTCGGCGCGCATGCCGGTGGTGAGCTTCACGAGGAAGAAGTCCCACGACAGCCAGCCGGCGTAGATCATCACCGGCAGCAGGAACACGATCAGCCCGAACAGGTCGACGTAGACCTTGCCGTGGCCGCGCAGCCGGGTGTAGACGATGTCGACGCGCACATGCTCGTTGAGCCGCAACACCTGCGCCGCGCCCAGCATCACGCAGGCCGCGAACAGGTACCACTGGATTTCGAGGAAGGCGTTGGAGCTGATGTCCAGGCCGTAACGGATCACCGCATTCGCGGCGCTGATCAGGCACGACAGCAGGACAGCCCAGGCGGCAAGCGCGCCGAATCGGTCCGTCAGCCAGTCGATGCCCTTGGCGAAAGCAAGCAGGGCGTTCATCGACGAGTCCAAGTCTCCATTGAGCCCGCGACGGAAGGGCTCGTTTTTTGTGTAGACGTGGACTGTAGCCAGCGGGCGCTGACCGGGGGCTGAATTCAGGGGGCGTCTGGGGAAAGCCCTGAGGGGCGTCGAGCGGGTGGGGCTTGGCGACTCGGACCGAACGCTTCGGTCCGGGTGCCAGGGGTCCCGCTCGGGGTCAGAGCTGGGTGGCGGCGGCGAACAGCTTCGTCGAGCGCCCGCCGGAGCGGCAGAATGCCAGCACCGGCGTGGGCACTTCGTCCAGGATCGCGCGCATCGCGGCGATCTCTTCGGGCGACTGGTAGTTGCCCTGCACCGGCAGGTGCCGGTAGACGAGGCCCGCCGCTTCCGCCGCCTGGCGGACCTGCTCGCTGGTCGGCTGGTCCGGGCCGCCCTCGAAGTCCGGGCGGTTGTTGATGACGGTCTTGAAGCCGGCCGCGGCCAGCGCGGCCATCGTGTCCGGCGTGAGTTGCGGCGCGACGCAGAAGTCGGGCGTCAGTTGGTTGACGGTCAGTTCCATGAGAGCTCCTGTCTTTCCGTTGTCCGATCTGTCGGGAAGGGCCGGGAGGGCGCTCAGCCCGCCAGCGCCGCCTTCACCGCCGCGGAGACCAGGCCCATGTCGGCCTTGCCCGCCAGCTTGCCCTTGACGGCGCCCATCACCTTGCCCATGTCGGCCGGGCCCTTGGCGCCCAGCTCGGCGACGATGGCGGCGACCTCGGCCTGGATCTCGTCCGCGCTCAGGCGCTGCGGCAGGTAGGCCTCCAGCACCTGGAGCTCGGCGGCTTCCTTGTCCGCCAGGTCCTGGCGGCCCGCGGCCGTGAACTGGCTGATCGAGTCCTTGCGCTGCTTGATCAGCTTGTCGACGATGGCCACCAGCATGACGTCGTCGACCACGACGCGCTCGTCCACTTCCTTCTGCTTCACCGCCGCCAGCAGCAGGCGGATCGTGCCCAGGCGCTCGCTGTCCTTGGCGCGCATCGCGGACTTCATGTCTTCGGTGATCTGGTCCTTCAGGCTCATGTGGGGCTCCTTGCTTGATCTCGCGTAATCATCTGGATTCTGAAAACGAAAAAGCCCGCGGCAGCGTCCTGCGCGGGCTTTCTGTGCTGTCGGGCGGTGGGGACGGTCAGCGACACGATCCCCGGCGCCGAAGCGGTCCGATCAGGCGATCAGTACAGCTTCTTCGGCAGCTGCATGCTGCGCACGCGCTTGTAGTGACGCTTCACGGCGGCAGCCTTCTTGCGCTTGCGCTCGGCCGTCGGCTTTTCGTAGAACTCGCGGGCGCGCAGCTCGGTGAGCAGGCCCAGCTTTTCAATGGTGCGCTTGAAGCGGCGCAGGGCCACGTCGAACGGCTCGTTTTCTTTGACGCGAATGGTGGTCATGAAAAAAGAATTCCTTCAAATAGCGCTCGGTGTTCGCAAAGTAAGTCCACGGACCAGTGACGGCCGTGACCTTCGAAGCGGAGTATCCGGAGTCCACTTCCGAATCGACGCGCAGGGTTTGCCAGCAAAACGAGGATTCTAGCCTTATTTTCGACAGGTCGCCACATTGGGAAGTTGCACATGACCACCCACCCGAAATCGGCGGGTCGTTGGCAACCAGTCGTGACATTTTCACGCACTGCTCCCACGCGCGGTCGAGCGGGCTGCTCTCATCAGAAAGGCAGTCCATGTGCCACCCCGCGCCGAAGTAGGATGCCTGGCCCCAAGCTTAGGGGGAGGGGGGCGAGAACTCCGTCCGCGGCACTTGCCGCCGCCAGGGGCCGCCATCTACATTCGCTCATCCACCATTCGATCGCCAGGGAATCTCTGGCCCGGCCCGCCACATGGAATTACAAGCCGCCGCGATCCCTGCGCCAGCCAGTTTCGATGCCTGGCTGGCATCGCTGGGACCGCAACATGCGCCCGTCGCGGCCGGCCTGCTCGGCTTGCTGGAGCCCACGGGCGCCTGCCTGACGGTCAAGTCCATGGCCACCGGTCGTTATGTCTTCGCCAGCGCCGGCATGAGCGAGCTCTTCGGCCGCGTGGAGTCCGGCATCGTCGGCAACGCCGACGCGGACCTGATGCGCGGCGACGAGGTCCAGGCCATGCGGCGCTCGGAGCAGGCCACGCTGGCGCAGCGGGGGGTCGTGAGTTCGGAGCATCGCCTCGAACTCGCCGGCCGCCGCCGCGAGTTCATGGTCACGCGCATCCCGCTCGGTCAGGAGCACGTGATGGCCCTGTGGAGCGACAAGACCGAGGAGCGCCACCGCGAGACCCACCTGCAGCGCGCGTTGCAGCAGCTGGAGCAGCAGCAGAAGTCGCTCGAGCAGATGCGCCGCGAACTGCAGCAGGGCAGCGGCCGTGACGAGACCTCCGGCCTCTACATGCGCGCGCAGTTCGACGACCAGTTGCTGCGCGAGATCGATCTCTCCACCCGCGAGCATCGCGAGTTCACGCTGGTGCTGATTGCGCTCGATCCGTCCGCGGCCGAGGCCGAGCTCGGCGCCGAGGCGCGCCAGAGCCTGCTCGAGGGCCTGGGCCGCATGCTGCGCGCCAATACCCGCGCGATGGACGCGGCCTGCCGCATCGGCGACGACCTGTTCGCCGTGCTGCTGTCAGGCGTCGGCCTCGCGACCGCGCATGCGCGGATGGAGCAACTGCGCCGGCAATGCCATGCCCAGATCGTCGTGCTGCAAGGGCAGGACCTGGGCCTGTCGCTGTCGATGGGCGTGGCCAGCTTCCCGCACACCGCGTCACGGCAGGAAGAGCTGCTGGGCGCCGCCGAGATGGCGGTGAAGGAGGCGCAGCGCCGTGGTGGCAATCAGGTCGTGCTGGCGTCGATTCCGTTCGGCATGGGCTGAGGTCGGTCCTTCGCGCCCCAGCCGACCCTCGGCGCCCCTGGGCGAGGTGGTCAGCCCAGCAGTTGCTGCAGATGCGCCCACTCCGCGGGCGTCACCGGTGTGATCGACAGGCGATTGCCCGGTTGCAAGGTGCGCATCCCCGACAACGCCGGATCGCGCTTCATCTCCGCCAGGCTCAGCAGGCGCGTCTTGCGCACGAAGCGCACGTCCACGTGTTGCCAGCGCGGCTCCTCGCGCTTGGACTTGGCGTCGAAGTAATGGCTCGCCGGATCGAACTGGGTCTCGTCCGGATAGGCCGTGCTGCTGACCTCGGCCAGGCCGGCGATGCCGGGCTCGGGGCAGGAGGAGTGATAGAACAGCACGCCGTCGCCGACACGCATCACGTCCCGCATGAAGTTGCGCGCCTGATAGTTGCGCACGCCGGTCCATGGTAACTCGCCCGCGGCCTGCAGGTGATCGATGGAGGCCTCGTCCGGCTCGGACTTCATGAGCCAGTACTGGCGCGCGCCGGGGTCGATGGTGGAGCGTGGAGTCACGGTGCCTTCCTCGTCGCTGGTCGATCGCTGGTCGACGCGCATCGCCAATGAAAAGACCGCGTCCGAGACGCGGCCTGTGCGGTGCGATGGCGCTGTGATGTCGCAGCGGTCTCGCGGTGGTGTCGCGGCGACATCGGGTGCCGCGACCGGGGGTGTTGGGGTGTCCACGGCGAACCGTGAGCCGCATTCCTGAACCCTAGGGGTACAGGTGGGCGAGGTCAGCAAAGCTTCGGGTTCATCTGACGCGAGACGCTCACACCAGCCTTGCAATGTTCCAAGCCCTTGCTCGCGAAAGCATCGGTTCAAGGAAATATAAAACTCACGCGAACGCAGTGGACGGTTTGGATTCTACGCGCCGACGCGCGTCGATCACAGCAGTTGCCCGTCTTGGACAAGGGCTTCGTCGAGCCGCTTCATCAACGCGTCAAGATCGGGTAGCGCCTCATTCGGCGTGCCCGCCGCGCCGCCCGCGCCACGCGTGTCACCGGCGCTTGCATCGGTTGCATCGCCGATCGGCGCGTTCGACGTGTCGCTGAGCGAATACGCCAGGTTCAGCGCCGCCAGCACCGCGATGCGCTCGCGGGCCTTGATGCGGCCGGCGTCGCGGATCGCGCACATTTCCTTGTCGACGCGCGACACGGCCTTGGCCAGCGCGGCCTCGCCGCCCTCGGGGCAGCCGAGCAGGTAGCTCTGGCCCATGATCGTGACTTCCATTTGCTTCATGCGCCGGTCTTTCGGGAATCGGGGGTATCGGTGCGGCCACCGTTGACATCGGCCTTGTCGGCCTTATGGGGCTTCTCCGCCGCCTCGGCGCCGTCGACCAGATCGACGACTTCCAGCGGCAGTCGGTCGAGCAGGGCATCCACCCGCGAGCGCGCCGCGGACAAACGCGAGCGCAGGCTGTCGCGCTCCAGCGTGAGTCCCTGCACCTGCTGTTCCAGCAGCGCGTTGGTGCGCTTCAACTCTTCGTGGCGCACCAGCAGGCGCTCCACGCGGTCGACGAGGTCGTTGATGCTAGACATGGCTTCCCAGGCAGGACGAAACGCGGAGATTGTAGGGGCCCGGTCCTGGCGCGCCCGGCGGGGTCGTAGCTGAAAGTAGCGCGTCGACCTCGTGATACGCGGGATGCACGCCTCGATTCGAGGAACGCGGCGACGGTGCCCGTCAGGCGTTCGTCGGCGGTTTCGTCAGAAGGCGGCAGTCATCGGCGCGCTGTCGCATTGGGCGACGACGGCGCAGCGCTCGCACAGCGGGCGGCGCGCCTGGCACACGTAGCGGCCATGCAGGATCAACCAGTGATGCGCGTCGACGAGGAACTCCGGCGGCACGCGCTTGAGCAGTTGCTGCTCGACCTCCAGCACGTTCTTTCCTGGCGCCAGTCCGGTGCGGTTGCCAACGCGGAAGATGTGGGTGTCGACGGCCATCGTCGCTTCACCGAAGGCGACGTTGAGCACCACGTTCGCCGTCTTGCGCCCGACGCCGGGCAGTGCCTCGAGCGCCTCGCGGCTGCGGGGGACTTCGCCGCCGTGTTGTTCGATCAGGATGCGGCAGGTTGCGTAGAGATTCTTCGCCTTGGTCCGGTACAGGCCGATCGTCTTGATGTAGTCGGCCAGGGTTTCCTCGCCGAGCGCCAGGATCTTGGCCGGTGTGTTGGCCACGACGAACAGCCGTCGCGTCGCCTTGTTGACGCCGACATCGGTCGCCTGCGCGGACAGCAGCACGGCGGCCAGCAGCTCGAAGACGCTGGCGTACTCCAGCTCGGTCTGCGGCGACGGATTGGCGGCGCGCAGGATCTCGAAGAACTCGCGGATCTGGGTTTTGTTCATGGCGAGCGAAGGTCTCAGGCGCCGCGTTTGGCACGGGCGCGGGCGAGCGCGGCCTCGATGACCGCGCGCTTGCGGTCGAGCTGGGCGGGCTCGGTGATGCGGGACGCTTCTTCCAGGTGGTCCAGCTTGTCCTGCGCCTTGGCCTGGAGGCGCTCGTCGTTCTCGCGCAGGTCGCGGGCGACGCGGATCTCGTGCCAGCGATATCGATCACGGGCGCGCGCGGCCTGCGCCTCGCTCCAGGCGGACCAGCCGGTGCGGCCGGGGGTGACGTCGGTCAGCGAGATGCAGTCCACCGGGCACACCGGGATGCACAGCTCGCAACCGGTGCAGTCGGCGTCAATGACGACGTGCATCAGCTTGTTGCTGCCGACGATCGCATCGACCGGGCAGGCCTTGATGCAGAGCGTGCAGCCGATGCACCAGTCCTCGTCGATGACGGCCAACTGGCGCGGGCCCTCGGCGCCGTGCTCGGGGTTGAGCGGCAACGGCGCGCGGGCCGTGAGCGCGGCCAGCCGCGCCACGCCCTCGGCGCCGCCGGGCGGGCACTGGTTGATGGCGGCCTCGCCGCGCGCGATCGCGTGGGCGTAGGAGTGGCAGTCTGGATAGCCGCAGCGCGTGCACTGCGTCTGCGGCAGGACCTGGTCCAGGCGCTGGACCAGGGTGTCGATGTCGATGGAGTCGGGCGGAAGGACGGTCGGATTCACTCGGACGATTTGCGCGATCGACGGGCCGGGCTGGCGGCACGTTTCGGCGCGGCTTGCTGGTGCAACGGGGCCGCATCGTACTTGGCGATGAAGTCGCGGACCACCGGGTAGACCTTCTCGCGCCAGCGACGGCCCGAGAAGATGCCGTAGTGGCCCGCGCCGATCGCGTCGTAGTGGAACTGGTCCTTCGCGCCGATGCCGCTGCACAGCTCGTGCGCCGCGCGGGTCTGGCCGGCGCCGGAGATGTCGTCCAGCTCGCCCTCGACCGTCAGCAGCGCTGTCTGGTGGATGTCCTGCGGGCGCACCAGCTGGCCGCGCACGTCCCAGGTGCCGTTGACCAGCGCGAAGTCCTGGAAGACCGTCTTGATCGTGTCGAGGTAGTACTCGGCCGGCATGTCCAGCACGGCGTTGTACTCGTCGTAGAAGCGGCGGTGGGATTCGGCGCTGTCGTCGTCGCCGCGGATCAGGTCGAGGAAGTAGTCGTAGTGCGAGGTCAGGTGGCGGTCCGGGTTCATCGCCACGAAGCCGGTGTGCTGCAGGAAGCCGGGATAGACCTCGCGGCCGGCGCCCGGGTAGGTGGTCGGGACGCGGTAGATGACGTTGTTCTCGAACCAGCTGTAGCTCTTGTTCATCGCCAGGTTGTTGACCGCCGTCGGGCTGCGGCGCGCGTCGATGGGACCGCCCATCATGGTCATCGAGCGCGGCGTGGTCTCGCCGTTGCTCGCCATCAGCGAGATCGCGGCCAGCACCGGCACCGTCGGCTGGCACACCGAGATCACATGGCAGTCCGCGCCGATGTGGCGGATGAACTCCTGGACGTATTCGATGTAGTCGTCGAGGTGGAACGGACCCGCCTCCAGCGGCACCATGCGCGCGTCGGTCCAGTCGGTGATGAAGACCTTGTGGTCCTTGAGCAGCTGCTTCACGGTCTCGCGCAGCAGCGTGCTGTGGTGGCCGGACAGCGGCGCGACGACCAGCACCGTGGGCTGCGCCTTCATCTTGCCCAGCACGTCCAGGTCATCGGTGTAGCGCTTGAAGCGCAGCAGCCGGCAGAACGACTTCTCCAGCGCGACCAGTTCCTGCACCGCCACTTCGACGCCGTCGACCGGCACGCCGCGGATGTCGAACTCCGGCTTCTCGTACTCCTTGGCCAGGCGGTGCATCAGGTCCAGGCCGGCCGACACGCGATGCGACAGCGGCGTGTGCGTGAACGGCGACAACGGGTGGCTGTACAGCTTGGCCGACGCGCCGGCGAACTCGGCGAAGGGGCTCAGGAGCGCGCGTTGGGTTTCGTAAAGCTGATAGAGCATGGCGACCTCGGGAGGGGGAGGGAGGCTGTGGGAATTGAGAACGGCAAACGCTCGAAGGCGCCCGGGACCCGTTGTGCAATGCAGCAATTCTAGGTCCCGGCTGTCTCAAGTGTGTGTCGCCGCACACTGGAGCGCCGTCATCAGGGTGACTCCGAACTGCTGAAATCGCCATAAATGCGCAGGGCCGGCCCGCTTTTCGCGAGGCCGGCCCTGGGGATGGACATGCGCGGGCGATCAGCGACCGCCGCGTGGAGGTGTCCGCGTGCTCAGCCTTTCTTGACCGCCGCGATGGCGGCGGCGACCGGCTTGAGGTTCTTGCTGTTCAGCGCGGCGACGCAGATGCGGCCGGAATCGACGCCGTAGACGCCGAACTCGCTGCGCAGGCGCTGCATCTGCTCGGCGGACAGGCCGCTGTAGCTGAACATGCCCTTCTGGCGGGTCACGAAGCTCAGGTCCTCGGTGATGCCGGCGGCTCGCAGCTCGGTGACGAGCGCCTCGCGCATCTGGCGGATGCGCACGCGCATGCCGGCCAGTTCCTCCTCCCACTGGGCGCGCAGCGCGGGCGTCGACAGCACGGTGGCCACGACTTGCGCGCCGTGCGTCGGCGGGTTGGAGTAGTTGGTGCGGATGACGATCTTGAGCTGGCTCAGCACCTTCGCGGTCTCGTCGGCGGTGGCGCAGACGACGCTCAGGGCGCCGACGCGCTCGCCGTACAGCGAGAAGCTCTTGGAGAAGCTGGTCGAGACGAAGAAGTCCAGGCCGGCGCCCAGGAACTGCTGGATCACCGCGCCGTCCTCGGCGATGCCCTCGCCGAAGCCTTGATAGGCCATGTCCAGGAAGGCGACCAGGCCGCGCGCGCTGACGGCCTCGACGACCTGCGCCCACTGCGCGGGCGTCAGGTCGTAGCCGGTCGGGTTGTGGCAGCAGGCGTGCAGCACGACGACGGTGCCGGCCGGGGCGGCGGTCAGCGCGGCCAGCATGGCGGGGAAGTCGATGCCGCGATGGGCGGCGTCGTAGTAGGGGTAGGTCTCGACCGTGAAACCGGCGTTGGTGAACAGCGCGCGGTGGTTTTCCCAGGACGGATCGGAGATCAGCACCTTGGCCGCGGGGTTCAGCCGCTTCAGGAAGTCCGCGCCGATCTTCAGGCCGCCGGTGCCGCCCAGGGCCTGCACGGTCGCGACACGCCTGGCGCGCAGCACCTCGGCGTCCTGGCCGAAGACCAGCGCCTGCACGGCCTGGTCATAGGCCACGATGCCGTCGATCGGCAGGTAGCCGCGCGGCTTGGGGGCGGCCTGCATCTGCGCCTCCGCGGCGGCCACGCAGGCCAGCAGCGGCAGCTTGCCGTTGTCGTCGTAATAGACGCCCACGCCCAGGTTGACCTTGTCGGGATTCGTGTCGGCGTTGAATTGCTCGTTCAGACCCAGGATGGGGTCGCGGGGGGCCATGGCGACGGCGGCGAACAAGGACATGGGAACGTTCCTGACAGTGCGTTGGCAAGAGAGGGGAAGGCGGTGACCGGTGAAAGCGGTCCGGCTGCGCTACGCTGTCGTGTTCTGACGCCAGCGGCGCCCCGAGGCGCCCAGCGAAGCCTGCCGATTGTAGGCAGGGAATGGGCCTTGCCCCTGGGAAACCCTGATGACCCGATCCACCGCCGCCACGCCCGAAACCCCCGTCGCCAAGGGCCGAAAAGCCGCTTTGGCAGACACGGCCGACACCGTCGTGGCCGAGCCGCCGAAGGGCGAATTCGTCTCTTTCGAAGGCTCGCCGTTCCAGCTGTTCCAGCCCTATCCGCCGGCCGGCGACCAGCCGACCGCCATCCAGCAACTGGTCGAGGGCGTCCAGGACGGCGAGAGCTTCCAGACCCTGCTCGGCGTGACCGGCTCGGGCAAGACCTTCACGATGGCCAACACGATCGCGCGGCTGGGCCGCCCGGCGATCGTCTTCGCGCCCAACAAGACGCTGGCCGCGCAGCTGTACAGCGAGTTCCGCGAGTTCTTCCCGAAGAACGCCGTCGAGTACTTCGTCAGCTACTACGACTACTACCAGCCCGAGGCCTACGTGCCGCAGCGCGACCTGTTCATCGAGAAGGACAGCGCGATCAACGAGCAGATCGAGCAGTTGCGCCTGTCCTGCACCAAGAGCCTGCTGGAACGGCGCGACGTGGTGATCGTGGCGTCGGTGTCGGCGATCTACGGCATCGGCAACCCGAGCGACTACCACCAGATGGTCATGACGCTGCGCGTCGGCGACAAGGTCGGCCAGCGCGACGTGATCGCGCAGCTGGCGCGGATGCAGTACACGCGCAACGAGACCGAATTCACCCGTGGCCACTTCCGCGTCCGCGGCGACACCATCGACGTCTTCCCCGCCGAGCATTCGGAGCTGGCGCTGCGCATCGAGCTGTTCGACGACGAGGTCGAAGGCCTGCTGCTCTTCGACCCGCTCACCGGCCACATCCGCCAGAAAATCCCGCGCTTCACGGTCTACCCGTCCAGCCATTACGTGACGCCGCGCGACCGCGTGGTGGCCGCGATCGAGACCATCAAGGAAGAGCTGCGCGAGCGTGTCGCGTTCTTCATCAAGGAAGGCAAGCTGGTCGAGGCGCAGCGCCTGGAGCAGCGCACCCGCTTCGACCTGGAGATGCTGCAGGAGGTGGGGCACTGCAAGGGCATCGAGAACTACACCCGGCACCTGTCGCAGGCCGCGCCGGGCGATCCGCCGCCCACGCTGGTGGACTACCTGCCGCCCGACGCGCTGATGTTCCTGGACGAGAGCCATGTGCTGATCGGCCAGTTCAGCGCCATGTACAACGGCGACCGGGCGCGCAAGAGCACGTTGGTGGAATTCGGCTTCCGCCTGCCGTCCGCGATGGACAACCGGCCGCTGAAGTTCGAGGAGTACGAGCGCAAGATGCGCCAGGCCATCTTCGTCAGCGCGACGCCGGGCGACTACGAGAAGCGCCAGGCCGGCGCGGTGGTGGAGCAAGTGGTGCGGCCGACCGGCCTGGTCGATCCGGTGGTCGAGGTCCGGCCCGCGGTGCATCAGGTCGACGACGTGTTGCAGGAGATCCGCGATCGCGTCGAGATCAACGAGCGGGTGCTGATCACGACGCTGACCAAGCGCATGGCCGAGCAGTTGACGGAGTACCTGAGCGACAACGGCGTCAAGGTCCGCTACCTGCATTCGGACGTGGACACGGTGGAGCGGGTGGAGATCCTGCGCGACCTGCGGCTGGGGACCTTCGACGTGCTGGTGGGCATCAACCTGCTGCGCGAGGGCCTGGACATTCCGGAGGTCTCGCTGGTGGCGATCCTGGACGCGGACAAGGAAGGCTTCCTGCGCGCCGAGCGCAGCCTGATCCAGACGATCGGCCGCGCGGCTCGGAACGTCAACGGCAAGGCCATCCTGTACGCGGATCGCATCACCGAATCGATGAAGAAGGCCATCGGCGAGACCGAACGTCGCCGCGCCAAGCAGATCGAGTTCAATACCGCCAACGGCATCACGCCGCGTGGTGTCGTCAAGCGGATCAAGGAGCTGATCGAAGGTGTCTACAGCGACAAGCCGGGCCGCGACGACGCCAAGGTGATCCACGACGCCGCCGAGGTCGAGGCGATGAGCGAGAAGGACCTGGGCAAGCGCATCACGCAGCTGGAGAAGCAGATGCTGGAGCATGCGCGCAACCTCGAATTCGAGAAGGCGGCGCGCTTGCGCGATCAGCTGGCGCAGCTCAAGGAGCAAGCCTTCGGCGCCGCGGTGCACGACAACATCGTGCCGATCACGGCGGGGAAGGGTGGGAGGTGAGATTGGCGGGCGGCCGGGGTGGCGCTCGCCGGGATTTCAAGCGGGGGCCGGGGCGGCTTTGTGTGGCCCCCGCGGTTTTCTAGTCTTGGTGGCCGCTCGCGGAGGAGGGGCCTTGCTTGCCCCCGCTTTCGGCGGCGGTGCGGGGGGCATCGACTCGTTCAGGAGCACGTCGCCTGGGATGGACAGTCCCTTGCGCAGCTTGCGCATCATCGCCAGCGTCAGCGGACGGGTGTGATTCAGCACCTCATAGACGCGGTTCGTCGCGCCGATGTACAGCGTCATGTCCTGAATGGACAGTCCGTTCTGTTCCATGCGGAATTTGATCGCCTCGATCGGATCGGGCGGGTCGATCGCGTGATGCTTGCTCTCGTAGGCCTCGACCAGCGCCAGTAGAACTTCGAATCGATCGCCTTCGGCCGTTCCGCGGCGAGGCGGATCGTTGAACAGCCGGGAGACCAACTTCAGCGTGGCCTTGTAGTCGGCCTCATTGCGAATGGGGCGGATGTGCATGGTTCACTCCATCTCTATGGTCGCGGCGTCGATCTTGTCGTACTGCGCGTGCGTACCAATGAACTTCACGTAGACCGAGGCGTAGTCATAGGCGACGGCGACCACGAGCCGGTAGTCGTTGCCCTTGATGTTGAAGACCACTCGGTTGTTGCCAACGAAGCTGGCGTTCCGATACTGGATCTTGATGTCCTGAGGCGAGTTCCACGACGCGCGGGATGCCTCGGCATACCAAGCCTTGAGCGGCTGTTCGGCAGTCCGATGAGATCTGAGACTCCAGAAGTCCGCCAGCGTCTTGCGGGCAACGATGTTCATGGGCGGCGTTGGAAGCGCGGCAGTCCATGATAGTCCCAATTTGGGACTATGGCAACGAAGTGCGCCGGTGATGACGCTCGGGCGGGAGCCCACTGGCGCGGTGCAAGGAGCACTCGTTCGGCGCCGTAGGCCACGACGACATCGTGCTGATCACGGCGGGGCGGACGGGAGGTGAGGCGGGCGGCCGGGGTGGCGCTCGCCGGGATCCCGAGCCTATTGGAGGATCTGCGTGGAGTTCGGTACTGCGCGCGCTGCGCTTGCGCCGGCGCAGTCGCCGTATTCGAAGAAGCGCAGCATCACCTGTTTGTTCGCCGCGAGTGCCGCGGTCACCACGGCCAGGCGCGCTTTCGCTCCACTGTCATTCGCAGGCCCCAGACGAAAGTCCATGTTGTTGAGGGTGACGATCAGGTAACCCTCTTGGGCGCCGTATTCGCCGACCTTCGTGGCCTGCGGGATGCCGGTGCAATTCGTCTCGGCCAATGCCGGCGTCGACGCCAACGCCGTCATGCCAATGGCCATCAGCAATGCCTTCATGGTTCCTCCCTGTTGCGGTGAATAAACCTCGCCGGCCTCTCGATTGGAGGCGGTCAAGTGAAGGCGTTGCTTATACCAGCCATGAAACGGCGCCCGTCAATTCGATCGGGCTCGGCGCTAACTTGGCTCACGGCCCTGGTATTTCATGAAGATCGTTCGGGGTCTCGCAGAAGCCTAGGTCCCCGACACTTCGCGTGCTTCGGCAATCGACGCGATCCTTTCACCTGATTCATGCCCGCGCCGCACCCGATCCGGCGTCGACCCGGTCCATCCCCGGAACGCCCGATGGAATGAGTTCGACTCGTCGAATCCCAGCAGGAACGATATCTCGGCGATGGGCAGCGCCGTCTTCTCCAGATAGTGACGCGCCAGCGCCTCGCGTGTGCCGTTCAGGATCTGCTGGAAGCTTGTGCCCTCGGCATCGACGCGCCGCTGCAGCGTGCGTCGGCTCATCCCCAGCTTGTGAGCGATGTCCTCGATGGTGACGAGGCCGCTTGGCAGCCCTTCGAACAGGGCTGCGCGGACGCGCTGGGTCGTCGTCGCCTGTGCATCGAGGTGGGACAGGCGCTGTCGCAGCTCGGGCTCGAACGCCGTCCAGAGCGGCTCGTTCGATGTCAGGAAAGGCCAAGTGGCGTCAGCGTTCGCGAAGCTGACGAAGTGCCTCTCGCCGCGGACCGGCCGGACGCCCAGGAACTCCTCGTAGGGCGCGATGGGCGATGGCAACTCCTGCGTCTGCACCGCGACCGGCCGGATGGTCTCGCGCGTGCCCATGCGCGCAAGCGTCACGCAGAACAGCAGCTCCATCACCACCAGCGACGCGGGTGGCGATACCGCAGGGTCCAGCCACGAGAACTCGAGGGTCGTCAGGCCGTCCGCCTGGGTGACGTCCAGGCGCATCGGCGCGATCAGCGTCTTGTAGCGCCCAATGCGCTGCGCGGCCACGAGCATGTTCGGGCTGCACAGCGCTGCGAACAACACCGGCGAGAACGACTCGCTGCAGATGGCGCGGCAGAGCCTCAGGGGCAGCAGCGGATCGCCCACCGCGGCCTCGATGCTGTTCCAGAGCCGGTAGAAGTCGGCGGACGCGAGCCGGACGGAGGGCTGAAGCAACAGATCGTCGGGAAGACCCGCCACGCGCAGGACGTCGGCAGGGACGACGCCGAGATCCTTCAGCACCGTTCGCCAGGTGGTGTCGAGTGCGTATCCGGCGGATTCCATGGGTGCGGTGCTCTACTCATGCGCGGCATGCGCCATCGGCGCATGCCGGGGTGCGCTCACGCGCCGATGGAGAATTGTGCCTTCATGCCGCCGAAGAACGCGGCATCGTCCGCTACGCGACGCGTCGCGAGTATCCGGATGGCATCCTCGCCAGCCTCGAAGCGAAGCCGGTCGCCGATGTCCGTCGCCGCGGCGTAGATCACCTCGGCGATCTGTTCCGGCCGCGAGCCGTTCGCCATCATCGGGCCCATCGCGCCCAGCACCGATTGCACCAGCGGTTGATAGGCGTCGAGCGCGAGGTCGTTGTTGAAGTCGAGCGAGCGGCCGCCGAAGTCCGTCAGGGTGACACCGGGCTCGACGACCCTCACGTGCACACCCAGGGGAGCCAGCTCGTACTGCAACGCTTCGGACAGCCCTTCGACCGCAAACTTCGTCCCGTGATAGAGCGAACCGAGCGGAAAGGCCATGCGGCCGCCCATCGACGAGACGTTGACGATGGTGCCGGCGCGGTGCTCGCGGAAGTGCGGCAACACGGCCTGCGTGGTCGCCAGAAGGCCGAGCACGTTGACGTCGAACTGGCGGCGGATCTTTTCCGCCGGTGTCGCCTCAAGCGGTCCGAAGACACCGTAGCCGGCATTGTTCACGAGCACATCGATGCCTCCGAAGCGCGCGATGCCGGCGTCGACCGCCGCGCGGATCGAGTCGGCCTCCTGCACGTCGAGTCGTGCGAGAAGCATGCGGTCGAGTTGACCGAACTCCGTTTCGCGCTCAGGCGTGCGCATGGTGGCAATCACGTTCCATCCTTTCGCATGGAAGTGCTTGGCGGTCGCGCGGCCAAGGCCGCTGGAGGTTCCGGTGATAAGTACGGTGCGGGTCATGGCTGGGGGCTCCGTTGCAAGAGCCTTCAGCGTACGGACCTCGCGACGCCAGCACAGTGGCAATCCGCGCCAATCGGCAATCCGATCGCGCCATTCAATTGCCTTGCGCCAGTACCTGGACGTAAGACCAGAGCAATTTAGCCGGCCTGAACGCGAGCGCTTTTCAGCGGCCACATTGGGCCGGATACGGATGACGGCCTGGCGATGGAGCCGGCCTTCACGAGGCCCCCGCTCCGCTGCCAGAATCCACCTCATGCGAGTTTTCCTGGACGATGAGCGGAGCACTCCGGCGGGTTGGGTCCGAGCCTATTGGCCGGATGAGGTGATCGACCTGCTCGGAACAGGCAGGGTGGTGGAGCTCAGTCTCGATCACGACCTGGGAAACGACGAGCGCGGGACGGGGTATGACGTGGTGCTCTGGATCGAGGAGGCCGTGGCACTTCATGGCTTCCAGCCACCCCTCATCCGGGTCCATTCCGCCAATTCGTCGGCCCGAGAGAAGATGGAAGCCGGCATTCGGTCCATTGAGCGACTGGTACGGGAGCGGCTCGTCGGATGACGGCCTTATATCAGCTTGGCGATATGCGCCTTGCTGGCGCTGGCGAATTGGCCGGGGTTGATGCGCGCGATGAGGAGCCGGGGTTCGTTCTCCTTCGCGCCCCCCTTCCTCGTTGGCGCTCTTGCCAGCCTCCTGCTCGCATTGCATCCGGGGGAGGGGGCGAATGCCTATTGGTGGATACCGTTGCTGCTCGATCCAAGCATTGCATTTGCTCTATGGGGCGGCGTGCTCAATCACCTGAAGCGCCGCGTTCAGCGCAGGCGCTGACGAAGAGTGGCGGAACGCGGTCAGGTCGACCCCGCGCCTGGTCAGATGGCCGCGCCACCAAGACACATCACGAAGTGCCCGGCGTCGCTCCTTCAGGGGCCTTCATCTCCTGCAAAAACCTCAACACCCGCCGCTTCGCATCTTCCCGCGCCTCTGGATTCGGCGCCGTGGTGACACCCTGTCCCGGATGCACGCCATTGGGCACCTCGGTCCTTACTCGCTGGCGCGTGATGCCCGGGTTGTCGAAGTCGTGGTACGTGCCGGGATAGGTGACGATCTCCATCGGACCGCCACGCGCGCGCACCGCGGCGGTGAGCGCCTCGCAGGGCGCGGCCGGAGTCCAATCGTCCGATTCGCCGATGAGGACGAGCAGCGGCGCGTACGGATCGAACGCTGCGGGCCGCTTGGCCGCGGCCGAGCAGCCCGGATAGAACGCCACTGCGCGGGCGAAACCCGCGTCCTGCGTCGGTCGCCGCTTGATCGTCGCGAGCACCGTGCTGCCGCCATGCGACCAGCCGAGCACCGCCACCTGCTTCGCATCGATGTCGCTTCGCGCTCGCATGAACGCGAGGGCCGCATAGGCATCGCCCGCGCGGTCGACGTCCTTCAGCGAGCGCTCGGCGTACTTCTGCGTGCAGATCTCCTTGACCCCGCGCGAGGTGAAGCTGTCGAGCATGAGCGCCACGTAGCCGTTGGCCGCGAGCAAGTCGCCCCACATGAGGTGGCGTGCATTCAGGGCGCCGCTGCGTGCATAGGCGCCGCCGCAGCCGTGCAGCATGACGACCGCGGGATGCGGCCCCGGCGTGGCGGGCTCGAACAGATAGGCCACGAGTGGCGCGGGTGACGAAGACAGCCCGGCCGTGGGGACCGCGACCTGAATCGGCTCCGCGCGTGCCAGCGTGACGGCGGCGAGAAGGAGAAATGCGGTGAGCAAGCGACTTGTCATGTGTGCTTCAGATCGTTGGGTCGGCGTGCCATGGGGCACACGCCCGCAAGCATCGCAAATGCGCATGGTGGGGCGTGTGTGTTGCGACTCGATTGCCGTCGGGCGCCTTCGCCATGAATCGGCGAGAGGGCGATCGCGGCGCCCCTCGTGTGCGCGTCAGAAGGCGCTCTTGACGACGCCCCCGTCTACCCGAAGTGCCGCACCCGTGGTCGCCGATGCCACCGGGCTCGCCACATAGGCCACGAGCGACGCCACCTCCTGCGGCGACGCGAACCGCTTGATCAACGAAGTGGGGCGCATGTTCTCGAAGAATTCCGCTTCCACTTGCTCGAAGCTTTTGTCGCTCGACCGCGCCATGCCTTCGACGAAGTCGCCGACGCCGCGCGATTTCGTGGGGCCAGGCAACACGCCAGAGGGATCCAGCTCCGTCCGCACGAGCGGCTGTTGAAGCGAGACGGGCAACTGTTCCAGGTCGGTGCCGATCTGCAGCTTGCCGGCGCTGTGCAAGCCGACGCGCCAGGTCTCCGCCATTACGGCGACGGGCCCGACGGTCAAGGCAACGACAACGGCGGCCTGAAGGATCGATCTGAATGCGTGGCGGGCCATGATTCCCGTTTTCGGAGGAGTTGCGATTTGCGATGAAGTTGAGCTCTGCCGAAAATCAATGCCATACATCGTCACGGTGGCGAGGAGCTCGCACGGAGCTTGCATCAGACGGTTTGGTGCCAAGACAGAACTTCATCCAGGATGGCTCGCCTGACGATGTTTGCGTCCTTGCCACGAATTAGGAAATCGATGATCGCTCCTTTTGGCGCGAGGATTGAATAGATGTCAATCGCGCTCAATCGCCATCTTGTGATGAGCGTGTCACCGCCATTGAGCATCTCGGTTCGTGTCGCCATTGCCTCTCGATTTTTGTATGCAATTTGGACGTAGGAATCATGCGTCTCCACGATCTTTGAAATCCGTCCGGCCTCCCGGATGTCGATTCCCTGCGCTGCTCTGATCATGAGGCGAAAATTGATCTCCAGCCCTGAGTCCGAATAGTCGTACGTCGCCGGGGATATGAGATCCAAGTTCCCGGTGCTCTTGTAGGCGAGCTCCAACCTGTCCATCTGATATTCAATCATCGCTTCGGGTCGCTCGTGAAACAGGCGCCTGTGCTTTGCCGACAGCTTGAGCAAGGTCTGCATTACAAGCAGCTTGTCACAGTCGGTTCCGATCAATACTTCGGCAGCCCGAAGGCGACGCTCGGGATCTGTCGTTTTCAACGCACGGACTAAAACTTCGCGTACTCGATCAGGAGCGACACGCCAAATCAGCATGCAACGATCTGACGATATGCCAAGCCCATCCAAGTAACGCGTGAGCATCGAGGAAAGCATTTCCATGCACGGATTTCCCAGCGATGCAATGAGAGTCCGCAGAGCTTGCTCTTGGGGTTGTCCCGCTGATTCCAGAATTACTTCGAGCAATTTGGTGTTCAGCGCGTCATGGATGGCGCATTGAACGTCGGTTCTGTCTGCAATGTGCAGTAACCCTCGCGCTGCTACAAGGCGATCCGCGGTACGGCGCTTGAGCATTGCGACTAGATGCGGAACCGCGGCTTGTCGTTCGATTGCTAGGCGTGATAGCGCCAGGATCTCGGCGTTCATTTCCCTATCTGCATTGATTTCAATTCTGAGAATCAACGCGGCCAGGGCGCCCGCGCCGCCGAGGTGGATATTATCGAGCGCAATACGATCGTCTACGTGGGCGACTACCGCCTCTGCTGTGACCGGGCTTTTTGGGAAGTTGGCGACGAGGAGTTTCAATGCAATTCGTCTGCATTCTCGTGTCGAGTTTGAATCAGCCAAGCATTGCTCTATGGGGCCGATTGAAGAGTCTGTGAGATGCTCAAACTTCAGCAGTGCGCGCAGTGCAACTTCTTTGGAGGATGGGTCGCCAAGCCTGATCAATTGTTGATAGAGATGTTCTCTATTTGGCACTGGAATCGTCGAAAAACTTGGATCCGCTTTCACGAGCGCCACCAGATTTTCGAGGGCAAGCTTTACATGGTCAACATTCGATTCCAGCCTGTCGACGCCCGACTTGATTTCTGTCGATGAGTTGGCTATTCCGGAAATTTCTGCGCGAAGCTCTTCTTGTCGGAGTAGATTTGTCGCCCCGTCTTGGATGATCTTCAGCGCCGATAATTCTGACAGAAGGTCCTCTTGATTTTGCTCGATAGTGCGAATTGCATCTAGAACGGTTGTACCCAGGGTCGTGGTGGACTGGCCAATAGAGAACAGATATGAGACGGTCGTTTCGTGACGACTTGTGCTCTTGATCAGCTGTGCAAATTTGGAGAAAACCAGATCTCCGAAGCTCTGTGATTGTTGATTTCCAGCGATCAGAATGCGCCCGTTCGCGGCGTCCTGAAATAAGATGGGGATTTCATGCGGAAGGCGATTTGTCAATTCAGCCAAGACTCCGCTGAACGAAAGGCTGACTTCGGTATTTGGCTCTGTGGGAGTAAATCCAGACAGCTCGGCGGATCCTTGTAGTACGCTCTTGATATGTCGGTCAATTGGCGAGTCTTTTAGTTTTACTTCAACTTCCTGTGCCTCCGTACGAACGTTCTTCGCAACCGAAGTGAACTCCTTGATCAATTCGCCAACGTACGTCGGGCCGTGCAAGGCGTGTGATGGCCAAGGGGCTTCCAGCGTCGGTCGGATTGCATCGAATATTTCCAATGAAGCTTCCGCCCATGAAATGCGCAGTGCGCGCATCAGATCTTCATTTGGCGGGAACTTCCTCAGTCCGAGACTGTCTTGAATCATCGATGCGATGCGGTCGCGCTTCGGGCGAAACCTCTCCAGCTTTGAGGCCGCCAGCATCAGTCCAACAATCTTTTGAACAAACGATATGGTTTCGTTCATTTATGTCTTCAGATTGAGCAATTGATGGTCGGCGCGATACGGCTGAAATGAGCCGAGGCGGGGCCTTCGGGCGGCCCCACAAGAGGCTGGACAGGTCTGAAGACATGGCGGTCCATGACTCCCTTTCCGGAGGAACGGCAATTCGTGGCGGAGATAGGCGCTCGGCAACGCATGCTACCGATGGGTGGCCGATCCGCAACCGAAGGAATCTTCCGAAAAGCTGGCCCGCAGGTGAAGCCTCGGTTAACCCCAACGATCCCGAGCCTCCGGCGGTTAGAGTCGAGCATCCAACAAGATGACTCAAGGGAGGGCCGCCTTGAACGTCGTGCGACGAATCCAGACCTTCAACGCCGGGCGCGACCCCGAGCGCCTGCAGCTGAAGTACCAGGCCCTGCGCGGCAGCACGTTCAGATTCCTGCGCGGCACCTGTCACCTGTTCTATGAACGCCTGCCGCGCGGCGACGTCTTCAAGACGGCGCCGGCCGTCTGGGTCTGCGGCGATCTGCATTTGGAGAACGTCGGCAGCTACAAGGCGGACAACCGGCTCACCTACTTCGATCTGAATGACTTCGACGAGGCCGCGCTGGCTCCGGCTTCCTTCGATCTGGTGCGTTACCTGAGCAGCATCCGCATCGCCGCCGAGGAATTGGCCATCGGCCCCGATGACGCACAGGCGCTGTGCCAACGCTTCCTGGATGCCTACGCCGGGGCGCTGGCTGCCGGCAAGGCCTACTGGGTCGAGCGCGATACCGCCAGCGGCCTGGTGCGCGACCTGCTGGAAGGCTTGCGCGGGCGCCAGCGCGCGGCGTTCCTCGATGCCCGCAGCGCGATGGGCAAGGGCCGCCAGCGGGTGCTGAAGATCGACGGCAAGCGCGCGCTGCCCGTCAGCCCGGTGCAGCGCGAGCTGATCACCGCCTTCATGCACGGGTTCGCGCATTCGCAGCCCAACGCGAGCTTCTACAAGGTGCTGGACGTGGCGCGGCGCATCGCCGGCACCGGCAGCCTCGGCGTGGACCGGTACGCGATCCTGGTCGAAGGCAAGGGCTCGCCCGACGGCAATTACCTGCTCGACTTGAAGCAGGCATTGCCGTCCTGCCTGATCCCGCACTTGAGGCTGCCCCAGCCGGCATGGAGCACCGAGGCCTGCCGCGTCGTGGCGTTGCAGCGGCGGGAGCAGGCGGTGTCGATGGCCTTCCTGCAGCCGGTGATGATGGACGACCGGCCCTATGTGCTGCGCGGCCTGCAGCCGAGCGAGGACCGCGTGGCGCTGAGCGGCTCGCCCCGGGGCAGGGCGGGGCTGGCCGACCTGGTCGAGGTGACCGGCCGCATCGTCGCCTGGGCGCAGTTGCGCAGCGCGGGGCGGCAAGGCTCCGCCACGGCCGACGAACTGATCGACTTCGCGCGCAAGCGCAAGTGGAAGGCGCAATTGCTGGACGCCTCGCAGGAATGCGTGGCGCGCCTGCACGAGGACGCGACGATCTACAACGAAGCCTTCGACGACGGGGCCTTCCGTGTTTGACGGGCAAGACCCGGCCCCGGGGACATCGGCGGCGCTCTGGCGCGACCTCGGCGCGGGCCTGTGCATCGCCGGCCTGCTGTTGCCCGAGGCGGTGGCCTATGCGGGCCTGGCCCGCGTGCCGGTCACGCAGGCGCTGACGGCGGCCATGGCCGGCCTGGCGCTGTATGCCGTCTTCGGGCGCAGCCGCTTCGCCATCGTCGCGCCGACCTCGTCCACCGCCAGCCTGGCCGCGGCGGCCGTGCTCTCCGTGGGCGGACCGGTGCCTTATGGCGAAGCCTTCCTGGCTCTGGTGCTGCTGGCGGGCCTGATGATGCTGGCGCTGGGGTACGCGCGGCAGGGCGCCTTGTCCGGTTTCGTCTCGCGCCCCGTGCTGCGCGGCTTCGCCTTCGCGCTGGCCATCACCATCGTGATCAAGCAGTTGCCCGATGCCTTGGGCCTTGTGCTTCCACCGGGCACCGGCGGCGACCCGCTGCATGTGCTGCTGTATGCCCTCTCACATCCGACGGCCTGGCACCTGCCGAGTCTGGCGGTGGCGCTGCTGGCCGGCGCCGTGGTCACCGTGCTGCGGCGTTGGCCGCAGGTGCCGGCGGCGATGCTGGTCATCGTGCTCGCCATCGTGGCGGCCTGGCAGTTGGGCATCACGACGAGATTCGGCGTGGCCGAGGTGGGGGCCTTCCAGCGTCCGGGCCTGCACTTGAGCCTGCCCCGGTTGCCGCTGTCCGAATGGCTGCGGCTGGCCGAGCTGGCCTTCGGCCTGGTGGTGCTCGTGATCGCCGAATCGTGGGGCAGCATGCGCAGCCTGGCGCTGGCCCGCGGGGACACGCTGGACCCCAACCGCGAGCTGATGGCGCTGGGCGCTTGCAACGTGGCCGCCGGGCTGCTGCAGGGCATGCCGGTGGGAGCGGGGTTCTCGGCCACCTCGGCCAACGCCGCGGCGGGCGCCGTCAGCCGCCTCGCCGGCGTGGTGGCGCTGATCGTCATCACGCTGGCGCTGGTGTTGGCCTTGCCGGCGCTGCATCTGCTGCCGCGGCCGGTGCTGGCGGTGGCCGTGATCAGCGCGTTGTGGCATGCGCTGAATCCGCGCCCGCTGCTGGACCTCTGGCGCATGAACCGGGACCGCGCGCTGCTCGTCGCCGCGGTGGCGGCGGTGCTCGTCCTGGGCGTGCTCTACGGCATGCTGGTGGCGATCGCGCTGTCGGTCGTCGGCGCGCTGCGGCGCTTCAGCCAGCCGGTCGTGCATGAGCTGGGCGAGCTGGGCGACACGCGGAACTTCGTGATGCTGGACGAGCATCACCCCGGCGCAACCGGTCTGCCCGGCCTGCTGATCCTGCGGCCCGAGGAGCCGCTGTTCTTCGCCAGCGCCGACCGCGTGGCGGCGGAGGTCCGCAGGCGCGTCGAGGGCCACGCGGCGCTGAACGTGCTGGTGCTGAGCCTGGAGGAGAGCGCCGACCTGGACAGCACCGCCGTCGAGTGCCTGCTGGAACTGGACCGGTGGCTGGCGGCGCGCGGCGTCCGCCTGGTGCTGTCACGCGTCAAGGAGCCCGTGCGGGCGCTGCTGGCGGGCTGGGATCCACACGGACTGGGCGACGAGGATCGGCTGTTCTGGAGCGTGGCGGACGCGGCCCGGCAGGCGCCAAAGAGCGCCTGAGCCCAGGTCGCTTCGACGCATCGTGCATGGCGCGCCGGTCCACCGTCGCCGCATCGGCGCTCCGTGGCGCCGGCTCAGGACGTCAGCACCTCCGTCGCCAGCACCTCGTAGAACGCCTGGACCATGCGCATCTCCCTGCGCTCGGCGAGGCACACGACGTGGGCATAGGTCCGCACCTGCGCGTCGCTGATGCGCACCGCGTGCAGGCCGGGTCCCGGCACGTACTCGACCTCGGACACCGCCGCCACGCCTACGCCGCGCAGCACCGCCTCGCGGATGATCTCCCGGCTGCCGATCTCCATCACCACCTCGGGCTCGACATCCGCCGCCTTCAAGGCTGCCTCCAGCGCCTTGCGCGTGGTGGAGCCCTGCTCGCGCAGGATCAGCTTCTCGCCTTGCAGTTCCGTGGTCCGGATGCTGCGCCGGCGCGCGAAGCGATGCTCGCTGGAGCAGAAGATCAGCACGGGGTGCTCGCTGAACGGCATCGAGACGAACCGCCGGTCGCTGAAGGTCTGGGCCAGCACGCCGATGTCGGCGCGGTAGTCGAGCAGCCGGTCCAGCACGTCCTGGGAGTTGCCCGTGCTGATCGAGATCTTCACGCCCGGGTAGCGCTGGTTGAAGGGCACCAGCATCTGCGTCACGTGATGCGGCCCGACGGCCGCGACGCGCAGGTGGCCTGAACGCAGTTCGCCCGCGTCGCCGAGCAACTCCACGGCCTCGGCCTCCAGGCTGAAGATCTGCCGCGACACCTGCAGCAGGCGCTCGCCGATCTCGGTCAGCCGCACCTGCCGGCCGCTGCGATGGAACAGCTCCACCTTGTAGCGCTCCTCCAGCAGGCCGACCTGCGTGGTGACGGTGGGTTGGCTGACATGCAGCTTCTCCGCCGCGCGCGTGAAGTTGCCGGCCGTGGCCACGGCGTGGAAGGAACGCAGCTGTGTCAATCGCATGAAGACCCCCTCTCGTTATCCCTTGGCAACTATAGAGCTGCTGAATGGATCGGTGTAGAAACTTGAATTGGCTAAATGGTGCGTCAGCGCCGACAGTCGCTCCGTGCGTCACAGATCCGGCCAAACGGGCATGCGCATGCGGTACTGAAAAGACTTCAACCGGAGACAAAGATGAAGTTCACTCGCCGTTCCATCCTCGCGACGACCCCTGCCTTGTTGGGCGCGCCCTTGTTGACGCTGACGCCGGCGGCCCGCGCGGCCAGCGTGCTGACGGTGGGGCTGATCCCCTCCGAGGATTCCCGGGCCATGATCGCCAACAGCCAGGTGATGATGGATCAGCTGTCCAAGGCGCTGGGCATGCCGGTCAAGCCCTTCGTGGCGGCCGACTACAACGGCGTCATCGAGGCGCTGCGGTCCAGGCGGCTGGACGTCGCCTACCTGGGTCCGTTCTCCTACGTGCTGGGCACGACGGTGGCCGACATCGAGGCCTTCGCGGTGGCCGAGACCAAGAAGGCCGGCCGCACGTCCTACCACTCGCTGATCGTGGCGCACAAGGACAGCGGCATCAAGACGGTGGCCGACCTGAAGGGCCGCACCTTCGCCTTCGTCGATCCGACCTCGACCTCGGGCCACCTCTTCCCCAAGGCGGGCCTGATCAAGGCCGGCTTCAATCCGGACAAGGACTTCGGCCGCGTGATCTTCTCGGGCTCGCACGACTCGAACGCCGTCGCGGTGCAGAACAAGAAGATCGACGCCGTGGCGATCGCCGACCGCATCCTCGACGCCGCCATCGCCAAGGGCCTGGCCAGGCGCGAGGACCTGGTCGTGGTGTGGAAGTCGGACCCGATCCCCGAGTCCCCCACCGTCTGGCGCAAGGACCTGGACGCCGACCTGAAGAAGCGCATCCAGGCGGCCTTTCTCGAGGTCAAGGACATCCCCTGGTCCGACCAGGGCGTGCTCAACGGCTTCCATCCCACCAACGACGCGGCCTACAACATCATTCGCGAGACGGCCAAGACCCTCAACCTCGACCTGAGGGCGATGAAGTGATCAGGATCCGCGGACTGAGCAAGCGCTACGGCGACTTCGACGCCCTCCAGGGCATCGACCTCGACGTGGCACCGGGTGAGTTCCTGGTCGTCCTGGGCCCGTCGGGCGCCGGCAAGTCGACGCTGCTGCGTTGCATCAACCGGCTCTGCGAGCCGAGCCAGGGCGAGATCCACATCGACGGCCGGCGCGTGAGCTCCGACGCCGGCAGCCTGCGCAGCGTGCGCCGGCAGGTCGCGATGATCTTCCAGCACTACAACGTCGTGCCGCGCCTGTCGGTGCGCAAGAACGTGCTGACCGGCCGGCTGGGCACCATGCCCTCGCTGCTGTCGTGGCTGCAGATCTTCCCGCGCAAGGACGTCGACATCGCGCAGGAATGTCTGCGCCGGGTCGAGCTGGCCGAGAAGGCGGAGCTGCGCACCGACACCCTGTCGGGCGGCCAGAAGCAACGCGTGGGCATCGCCCGTGCATTGGCCCAGCAGCCCAAGATCATCCTGGCCGACGAGCCGGTGGCCAGCCTGGACCCGAAGACCTCGCGCACGGTGCTGCGGTATCTGAAGCAGGCCAGCCAGGAGCTGGGCATCACCGTGATCTGCAACCTGCACCAGATCGACTACGCGCGTGAATTCGGCGAGCGCATCGTCGGCGTGTCGGGCGGCCGCATCGTCTTCGAGGGCGGGCCGCAGGGCCTGACGGACGAGGTGCTGCACCGCATCTATCCCGGCCTGGACGAAGGCCACCGGGGGCAGGTCTTGCCCCCGTGCGGCCCGGAGTCCGCGCCGGGCGTGAACGGCTTGATGCTCGAGGAGGCCGCGTGATGAATATCGGTTCCTACACCTTGCTGGTCGCGCGGCCGTCCGGCCGATTCGGCTGGGGTCCGCGCGCGCTGGCCGGCGTGGCGATGGCCGCCGTGCTGTGGTGGGCGGCGCAGGGCGCCCAGGTCAGCTTCGGAGAACTCGCCAAGGGCCTGCCCTGGATCGGGGACTTCCTCAGCCGCATGTTCCCGCCCAACTTCGCCTTCCTGGAGAAGCTGGTGCAGCCCGCCATCGAGACGGTGCAGATCGCCATCTGGGGCACCTTGCTGGCCACCTTGCTGGCCGTGCCGGTGTGTTTCCTGGCGGCGCGCAACCTGGCGCCCAACGCCTTCGTGTTCCACGCGATGCGGCAGGTCTTCAACGTCACGCGCGGCGTCAACGAGATCATCCTCGCGCTGGTCTTCGTCGCGGCCGTGGGGCTGGGGCCGTTCCCCGGCGTGCTGGCCCTGGCGGTGCATGGCGCGGGCATGCTGGGCAAGTTCTTCTCCGAGTCCATCGAGGAGATCGACCAGGGCCCGATCGAGGCGCTGCGCTCGACCGGCGCCGGGCCCATCCAGACCATCATCTTCGGCGTGCTGCCGCAGGTGATCACGGCCTGGATCGCCGTCGTGCTGTACCGCTTCGAGACCAACCTGCGCCAGGCCACCGTGCTGGGCATGGTGGGCGCCGGCGGCATCGGCTTCGAGCTGGTGGGCAGCATGAAGCTCTTCCAGTATCAGGACACCGCCACCTGCATCCTCGTGATCATCGCGATGGTGATGGTGGCCGACTACGTATCGACCCGGCTGCGCGCCTGGATCCAGAAAGGAGCCCGTTGATGAGCACCCCCTCCACCGAAGCGATCGAGGTCAATGGCCGGCGCTACGCGCGGCCCGCGGCCCCCGTCGTCGTCGTCTGCGTCGACGGCTGCGAGCCCGACTACATCACGCAAGCCATCCGGGCCGGCGTCGTGCCCTACCTCGAACGGATGCTGGCGCAAGGCAGCTCGCTGATCGGCGACTGCGTGGTGCCCAGCTTCACCAACCCCAACAACATCTCCATCGTCACCGGCGTGCCGCCGGCGGTGCATGGCATCAGCGGCAACTTCTTCTACGACGTGGAGAACGGCCGCGAAGTGATGATGAACGACCCGTCCTATCTGCGCGCGCCGACCTTGCTGGCCGCGTTCGCGACTGCCGGGGCACGCGTGGCGGTGGTCACGGCCAAGGACAAGCTGCGCACGCTGCTGGGCCACGGGCTGAAGGGCATCTGCTTCTCCGCCGAGAAGGCGGACCAGGCCACGCTGGCGGACGGCGGCATCGAGCAGGTGCCGGCCCTGGTGCGCAAGCCCGTGCCCTCGGTCTACAGCGCCGACCTCAGCGAGTTCGTCTTCGCCGCGGGCGTGAAGCTGATGCAGGCGCACCGGCCCGATCTGATGTACCTGTCGACGACCGACTACGTGCAGCACAAGTGCGCGCCCGGCACGGCCGAGGCCAATGCCTTCTACGCGATGATGGACGGCTACCTGGCGCAGCTCGACGCGATGGGCGCGGTGATCGGCCTGACCGCCGACCACGGCATGAGCCCCAAGACCGACGCCGGCGGCCAGCCCCAGGTCATCTATCTGCAGCAGCAGCTCGACGCCGCGCTGGGAGAGGGCCGGGCCCGCGTGATCCTGCCGATCACCGATCCCTACGTCGTGCATCACGGCGCGCTCGGGTCCTTCGCGACCGTCTACCTGCCCGACGCACGGACCACGGCGAGCGCGCAGGCGGCCATCGCCGCGCTGCCGGGCATCGAGGCGGTGCTGAGCCGCGAGGACGCGGCGCACCGCTTCGAGCTGCCGCCGGACCGCATCGGTGATCTGGTGGTCGTGTCCGATCACCTGACCGTCATCGGCACGCGCGCCGCGCTGCACGATCTGAGCGGCCTGACGGTGCCGCTGCGCTCCCACGGCGGCGTGTCCGAGCAGAAGATCCCGCTGCTGTTCAACCGGCCCCTGCGCGCGTTGCCGCCGACGCGCCGCCTGCGCAACTTCGACGTGTTCGACCTTGCCCTGAACCACGCGGAACCACCCCGCTAAAGGCTCACCATGACGCATGACTACTTCAACCCCGTGCAAAGCGTGTACGGGGCAGGGGCTCTGTCGTCCCTGCCGAGGCTGCTGGCCGGCCGGCGCGCGTTGCTGGTCACCTTTCCGGAGGCGCGCGCGCTGGGTCTGATCGACCGCGTCGAGGCCTTGCTGGGTCCTCAGCTCACGGGCGTGATCGAGGACGTGCGGCCCAATCCGGACGTGGCCGAGCTGCGCCCGCTGTATGAGAGCTTCTGGCGCGACGCCGATGGCGCCAAAGGCCTCGACGGTGCCGGCGGCGTCGATGGCACCGAGAATGCCGGTGGCACCGAAGTCATCATCGCGCTGGGCGGCGGCAGTGCCATCGACACGGCCAAGGCGCTGATGGTCGGCACGGCCAGCGGCACCTTCGACGAGCTGATGGCCTTGCTGAGCAGCGGCAAGCCCTTCGAGCCGGCGCGGATCAGGACCCTGATCGCCGTGCCGACGACGGCGGGCACCGGCAGCGAGGTGACGCCCTGGGCCACGATCTGGGACCGCGAGCGCCAGGTCAAGCACTCGCTGCACCTGCCGCAGACCTGGCCCAGCGTGGCGCTGATCGACCCCGAGTTGATGCTGTCGCTGCCGGCCTCGGTCACCTTGCAGAGCGGGCTGGATGCGCTCTCGCATGCGCTGGAGGCGATCTGGAACGTCAACGCGAATCCGGTGTCCGACACCTTCGCCGTGGCCGCGGCACGCGAGATCCTCGACACGCTGCCGCGCCTGATGCAGCGGCTGTCCGACATCGAGCTGCGCGGGCGCATGGCGCTGGCGGCATTGAAGGCCGGCATGGCGTTCTCCAACACGCGCACGGCCCTGGCGCATTCCATCTCCTACGAGATGACCTTGCGCTACGGCCTGCCGCACGGCATCGCGTGTTCCTTCCCTCTGCCCATGGTCCTGGAGCGCGCCATGGGGCAGCACCCCGACCGCGACGCGGTGCTGGTCCAGGCGCTGGGCGGGCCGCTGTCCACGGCGCCGCGGCGCCTGGCGGCCTTCATCGAAGCCTTGGGCGTCAAGACCCGTTTCGCCGACTACGGCGTCGGCGAGGACCAGGCCGCCCAGATGGTCGCCCACGCGCTGACTGGCGCGCGCGGCCGCAACTTCATCGGCGCCATCACCCGCCAGGAGGCCGCATGAGCACCAGCCCGCACGTCAAGGACTGCGCCCATTTCCGCGCCGAGGGCCTGCGCATCGGTGGCGAGCGCATCCGCACCGACCGCAGCCTCGACGTCCTGAACCCTTTCACCGGCGAGCGCGTCGGCACCGTGGCGATGGCCAGCCTGGCCCACGTGCGCCGCGCGATGGACATCGCCCACGCTTACCAATCGACGCTGTCGCGCTATGAGCGCTCGGCGATCCTCAACCGCGCCGCGGCCCTGCTGCGCGAGCGCACGGCCGAGGCCTCGGACCTGATCACGCGTGAGTCGGGCCTGTCCAAGAAGGACAGCGTCTACGAGATCGGCCGCGTCGCCGACGTGCTGGGCTTCGGCGCCACCGAGGCGCTGCGCGACGACGGCCAGGTCTTTTCCTGCGACCTGACGCCGCATGGCAAGCGCCGCAAGGTCCTCACGACGCGCGAGCCGCTGCTGGGCGTCATCACCGCGATCACGCCCTTCAACCATCCGATGAACCAGGTGGCCCACAAGGTGGTGCCGGCGGTGGCCACCAACAACCGCATGGTGCTCAAGCCCTCGGAGAAGGTGCCGCTGTCGGCCCTGTACTTCGCCGATCTGCTCTACGAGGCGGGCCTGCCGCCGGAGATGCTGCAGGTCGTGACCGGCGACCCGCGCGAGATCGCCGACGAGCTGCTGACCCATCCGCATGTGGACCTGATCACCTTCACCGGCGGCGTGTCGATCGGCAAGTACATCGCGCACAAGGCCGGCTATCGCCGCATCGTGCTGGAACTCGGCGGCAATGATCCGCTGATCGTGATGGACGATGCCGACCTCGACAAGGCCAGCGATCTGGCGGTGCAGGGGTCCTACAAGAACTCGGGGCAGCGCTGCACGGCGGTCAAGCGCATGCTGGTGCACGAAGCGGTGCGCGCGCGGTTCACGGAGCTGGTGGTCGAGAAGACGCGGGCCTGGCGGTTCGGTGATCCGATGGACTCGGGCACGGACATGGGCTGCGTCATCGACGAGGCGGCGGCGCGCCACTTCGAGCGGGTCGTCGACGAGGCGGTGGCGCAGGGCGCGCGACTGCTGGTCGGCAATCGGCGGGAAGGTGCGTTGTACTCGCCGACGGTGCTGGATCAGGTGCGGCCGGAAATGACGGTGGTGCGCGAGGAGACCTTCGGGCCGGTCTCGCCCATCATCGGCTTCCGTGACATCGACGAGGCGATCGCGATCTCCAACGGCACGGCCTTTGGGTTGTCCTCGGGCTTGTGCACGAATCGCATGGATGACATCACCCGGTTCGCGAAGGAGCTGAAGGTGGGGACCGTCAATCTGTGGGAGGTGCCGGGGTACCGCATTGAATTGACGCCGTTCGGCGGCATCAAGGATTCGGGCCTGGGCTACAAGGAAGGGGTGCAGGAGGCGATGAAGTCGTTCACGAATTGCAAGACGTTCACGATGCCTTGGTAGCCAGAGGGGCTCGTTATGCCAGTAGCAGGCCCATCACCCATTCGTCCACGTAGTGGGCGTCGTCGGCGCGTTTGTAGAAGTCCCTGAGCGTGCCCTCGTGGACGAATCCGAGGCGCTGATAGAACGCGAGCGCCTGCGAGTTGTCGCTCTCGGCGTAGAGCTCGACGCGTCGAATGCCGTCGGCGCGGAAGTGGCGAATGGCGTCGTCGATCATGGCGCGGCCGACGCCTTGGCCGTGGAGCTTCGGGTCGACGGCCAGCGTGCCCAGTTGCATGACGTGATGGACGCGGCCTGGATAACGCGTCGCTTTGTAGAAGCCTCCGATCGAGCCGTCGTGATCCCAGATCCAGAAGCATTGGCTCGCGAGCAGTTCTTCAAAGATGGGGACGAATGAATCGAGCGGCATCGGCTCGTAGGTCAGGTAGGGGACGACCTTGGGGTGGGAGTAGATGGCGTAGACGGGGTGGAGGTCGGAGGGGAGGGCGGGGCGGCGCATGTGTCGGTCCGATTGGTGGCACGCGTGGGAACCGCTGCCTGTCTTGGAGAAGTACATCGTAGCGACCTCTCCGGCCGTTGTTCGCCGGCTCATCAGGCTCGGTCACAACACCGCGCATCGATGCGAACCCGGACACAACTCGCCCCTATGATCGACGCGAAGCCACTCCCGCATGCGGTCAAAGGATCAACATGGAGGTCATCGTCTGGATCGTCAAATGGGCCGTCGGCCCTGTGGTCGCGGCCATCGTGACGATCGTGGTACGAGAACCCCTGAAGGAACGACTGGCCCCGCTCGTTCTTCGATTTGGATCCAAGAAGGAGGACGGCATTGCCGGCCTGTGGGAAACCCGGTTCTGGCACGGCGTGCCGGAGACCGAGTACGTCGAGGTCATCGAGGTATCCCTGCTTCTGGGCTCGTATGTTGGGCGCATCGTGCCGCATCCGCTCAATCAAGGGGCGGCGAAACGCGTGGCCGACCAACGGCCCATCCGAGTACGGGGTTCAGTCCTGAACAACCGGCACTTCCGCGGGGAATGGCTGCATCCGGAACGCAGATCCCACTACCGCGGCGCCTTCGACCTCATCATTCGTCAGAACAACGATCGCCTGCAGGGCATGTGGCTCGGATACAGCGAAAGCCAGAATGTCATTCAGGCGGGGAGATGGGAGTGGCGACGCCTCTTGAACGGCGGAGATGTCATCTCAAGAGAGGACTGCAATGTCGACTCGTTGAGTTGAGTCTCATGGAGCTTTCCTTTCTGCGCCCCCAACGCCAGAGCGAGCCGCCCAGCGGACGCCACAGGCAGCGTCAGGTCGATGGATGCAAGCACGGCTTCATGCTGCGAGGCGGGCGCCTCGGAAAAATCTGCTTCGGTGAGTGAGAGGCATCAGCGCATGGCCAGGGTCGGTCCTCATTCCCGATCAACTGACTTTCCGAATCGCTGGCCCGATACCGCTACGGGTGAGGACGTCGCCCTCATTGCCCACGATGAACCGGCGACGTACCCATGATCTGCCTGACGCCCTCGGCCGTCAGCGGCTGCATCAGTTGCGCCAGGAATCCGGTCTCGACATGGCCGTCGATGCCGATGTCTACTGGCGGCCTGTGCCTGGGGCGCAAATAGGTGCCGAACAGCAGATCCCACAGCACGATGTTCTCGCCGTAGTTGCGGTTGCCTTCCTCCAGTACGCGCGAGTGGTGCCAGCGATGCAGCGCGGGCGTGCTGAAGACGCGGTCCAGCCAGCCGGTGCGCAGCTCGATGTTGCAGTGGGTCAGCAGGCCGGTGACCGCGGTCACCGCACCGACCCAGGCGAACACCGCGAGCGGCGCGCCGAGCAGGTACAGCGGTATCTGGCCGAGCACGGCCTTGAAGGCGCTGTCGATCACGTGAAAGCGCCCGGTGTTCAGCACCCAGAGCCGCCGCACGCTGTGATGGAGCGCGTGAAAGCGCCACAGCAGCGGCCATTCATGCGCCGAGCGGTGCGCGACGTAGAGCCCGAGCTCGACGACCACGAGCGCGATCACCACCTGCACGACGAGCGGCCAATGCGTGGGCCACACGCCGATCGACACGCGCAGCGACGGCTGGGCGACCGCCGCCAGGGCCACGGGAAAGCTTGCGGCCAACGCGGCGGCGAGTTGCGCCGAGCCCTTGGTGAGCAGGGTGTGGGCCAGGTTGCAGCGTGTCTCTCCGTCGTCCATGAGCCATTGAGGCTCGTGCGGCATCCAGCGCTCGATCACGGCGATCACCAGCGCCAGGGACATGTACGCGAGGTTGAATCCCAGCAGCGGCGCGGGACTCGCGAAGGCCAGCCCCGCGCCGAGCAGACCCAGTCCGTAGAGACTGGGCCAGAGCATCCACGACAGCGCGGCGCGCAAGCGCGGCCAATTGTGACCAGCAGGTGTTTTCATTCGGTGCTCAGTGTTGGAGAGAGGAAGAGACCCCGGCCAGCGGCAGGCGCATGCGGAACAACGTGCCGCCTTCGGGGCCGTCGTGCACGGAGACCTCGCCGCCGTGCAGATGCACGATCTCCCGTACCAGGCTCAGTCCGAGTCCGGCACCGGGCCCGGTGGCATGCACGCGGTAGAACGGCTTGAAGACATGCGCGCGCTGCGCCGCGGGAATGCCGGGCCCGTCATCGATCACCTCGACCCGACCCGCCGCATCGACCCGCACCACCACGTCGCCGTGTCCGCCCGCATGGTCGATTGCGTTCTGCACGAGGTTGCTCAGCGCGCGCGCCAGCGCATCGCGGTCGCCCTCCGTTTCGACGGACGAGGCCGGCGGATCGAATGAAATCTCGTAACCCGCCGCGAGCGCCAGCGGCGCCATGTCGGCGACCACGTCGCGCGCCATCTCCACCAGGTCGATGCGCTGCCGTCGGTCGCCTTGGCCCTTCATGCGTTGCAGGTCGAGCAACTGGCTCGCCAGCACCGACAGGCGCGCGACGTCGGCCAGCAGGCGGTGCTTGTCGGGGCTGTTGGGCAGGTTCTCCAACCGCGTATTCAGGATCGCGAGCGGGGTGCGCAACTCGTGCGCGGCATCGGCCAGAAAGCGCTCGTGGCGCGCGTGGCCGTCGTCCAGCCGCTGCAGCGCGTCGTTGAAGGCGCTCACCAGCGTGGCCACCTCGCCCGGCACGTCGGTCAGCGGCAGCCGCACGCCGCGCTGGTCGGCGTCGATCTGGCCCGCGCGTGCCGCCGCCGCGTTCAGCCCGCTCAAGGTCCGCTTCACCACGAAGTGCGTGGCCAGCAGCGTTGCCGTGACGGTGATCGCCATGATCGGCAAAACGAGTTCGAGCACGAGCAGCAACAGCGCCAGGCCCAGGTTGCGCCAGGTGACGGGGCTGTCCGGCCCGGTGAGGATCTGCACGTCGCCCGCGGCCGAGTCCACCCAGCGCATGCGCGCTGCCTGCCGCGGTGGGTCGCCCACGTTCCATCCCAGCCGTGCCTGCCGCACCGCATCGAGTGCGTCGCCGATGCGCGCGAACTCGGGCGGTATCTGGCCCTCCATCACTTGACCGCCCTGGTGGTCCCTGATCGAGAACCAGAGATGCGGCACGGTTCTGCGCAGCGCAATCAGGCGCGGGGTCGGCCGCATGGTGAGCTTGCCGGCCGTATCGCGCGCGACCGCCTCCTGCAGGATCTCGACGGTGTTTTCCGGCGAACTGAAATCGATCAAGTGCCCCGATGCCACCAGCGCGCCGATGACCACCAACTGAATCGCGACCTGCAACAGCACGAGTTGGCGAATGAGCCGGCGCTTGAGCGTGGGTGGTGCCGGTGGCGTCATGGCTGCTGCCGCAACAGATAACCGACGCCGCGGACGCTGCAGATCTCCACCCCGGCGCCGGTGTCCGCGAGCTTCTTGCGCAGACGGGACACATGCGTGTCGAGTGCGTTCGACTGGATCTCGGCATCGAAGCCGAACACCGCGCGCTCCAGCGCCCCTCGCAGCACAGTGCGGCCCGCGCGTCGCATCAGGGTCTCGAGCGCCAGCAGCTCGCGGCGCGGCAGCTCCATCCGCTGGCCGGCGACGCTGGCCTCGCAATGCGCGAAGTCGAACGACAGTGCCGCGATCTGAAGGGCGTCTGCCATGGTCTCGGCGGGCCTGCGCAGCAGCGCGCGAAGGCGGGCCAGCAGTTCTTCGACCGCGAAGGGCTTGCCGAGGTAATCGTCGGCACCCGCGTCCAGCCCGGCGACGCGATCGTCCAGCGCATCGCGGGCCGTCAGCATCAGCACCGGCACGGGGTTGCCCGCGGCGCGCAGGTCGGCCACCAGCGTCAGGCCATCGCCGTCGGGCAGCCGGCGGTCGAGCACCAGGGCGTTGTAGGGCGCGGCGTCGACATGGCGCGCGCCGTCGGCCAGCGTTTGAGCGTGGTCCATGAGGATGCCGCGCTTGTGCAACGCGATGCGCAGCACCGACGCCATCTCGGGTTCGTCTTCCACCAGCAGGATGCGCACCGTGCATGTCCTTTCAAAAACTGCCGCACTGCCGGACCACCGGCGTGCCGCACTCTAGGCAGGCTGCATTGCATCAGCATTGCGTCCGCTGACCGGCGCCGACGCCATGTTCATGCCATGGTTGGGGCAGAGGATCTGCTGCATCGCCAACCAACGACGCCCGCGGGCGTGGAGGACAAACGTCATGCGCAGCTTCCATCCGGTCCAGCTTTTCGAGGTCGTCGTGCTGGCGACGGGGCTTCTGCTCGCTTCAGCGGCGGGGGCTCAGGTCATCCCGGTCCACGATCGGGATCTCCCTGTCTACGATCCCTGCCGCGATGGCCGCAACAGCTATGGCAGGGCCATGGATTGCGGCGAGCTGCTGCGGAGAATGGATAGGGAAGAAGAGCGCCGCCGCTTTGAGGCGCGTTACCGTCCGGCATATGACCCTTGCAAGGATGGGCGATACAGCACTGGGCGTCCGATGACTTGCGGGGAGCTGCGGGAGCGAATCGATCGGCGTGCTTGGAGGGAGCGGCGGGAGTGGCGCCGTGGAGAGCCGTTTGGTGATGAGTAGGGCTGCAGGTAGTCGGCAGGCGCGAGCTGATGAATCGATAGGTTGACGTGGGAACAGCGGCGTAGGCAAGACCGCTGCGATAGACCTCTACAACAAGACGATGCAAAGCGGTTGCGAGTCAGGGGCCCTTGAGCGGGTGGGGCAATAGCGAGTAGACCGGGGCAGCTTTAGGCTGACTGCGGGCGTAAGTAGTGGATCTACTGGCAGCCGCTTCCGATTCAACGCGGTCGAGTTCGCCGATAAACTTGGCGTAAGAATGTGAATCATGCTGCATGCGTCTGTGAAAGTGGCGCCAATCCTCTACGTTGATTGAGTATTTGGGAGGTGGGATAATGAAATCTACTAAAAAGAGAAAAAAGAACCGGGCAGGACCACGGAGTGATTGCCTTGTCTTTTCGGCAACTGCTGATGAAAACGGAAGTATTCTTGTCGATTGGAGTGGCCAGAAGGTGCTCGTCAATGGGGTGCCAGCACAGGACGTCAGGGTCGAACGAACTTATCCACGAGTCGACAAGGGCGCTAAAGTGGTGTCTAGTTTTAATTTTGGGGCGAATAATCCTGAAGTGACCGGATACACGTCACAGTGGTCGCCTCACAGGGCGGCGCTGCAGCGGTTTGATTCCTTGGTCTCTGTTGACACGAATACAAGACTTATCAAAGGCGTTTGGGTCTCGGTAACGGCTGCTTGGGCTACAGAATCTGGTTGGAGGGGTGGCGGCAATGAAGGGGGAATCAATCTGAATCTCCAATGCCTATTTTTGGAGTTGCACGCGAGCGCGCCTCTTGACCCTGAGGGGCGCGGCTGGTATTCAGTATTGAATTTTGGCTTGGAACAGAATCAAGATCGCTCTTCAGATCGGCTGATTGGCGTAATCGTCGACTCAAAGCTTGGCGATCATGGAAAGATTAATGATAGAAGTTTGGGTTATTTTTCCAACTTTCTACTGCCACAAGAATTCAGCCTCGTCTACGCCTCTGACCAGTCGGCGGATTCCATCGTCAATACGATGATTAGACTTTGCGACAAATCGGCTGGTGATATTTTGGCCGCCGTCGAAGCTGGTGAAGTTGATATTTCAAACTTAACTCCGCCAATTTTGCTGAAAATTCAGCAAATGTAAATATGGTTGGTGTCGCGAATGCGATCAGGGCTTCATAGGCGTGAACTGGCGATCGTCCGTTCGAGATCTATCACCCAGTGCAGTTGCAAAGCCGACGCGCATCTCAGCCGCCGCCTCCCTTACATCCTGTTTGGCGCGCTCTACATAGGCGCTGACAACCGCGCAGAAATGGCCCATGGCTCTTACCGAAATCGACCGCACCGCATGGATAAGCGCCTATATCAAAGCGCAGTCGTCACCCCAGCCTGTGATCGCGGATCACCCTTGCTGGTGGGCGATCGAGCGATTCATGGACTTGGATCAGCTTGATTCAGCCGAAGACGCATGGTCCGCAATTCTCGGAGTCTTGGAGCGTCGACCCGCCGCGCGCGTGCTTCAGCTATTGGCGGCCGGCCCATTGGAGGACCTCATCCACTACTGGGGTCCGCACTTCATCGAGCGAATCGAGGAGACCGCCAGGGAGAACGCCCAATTCCGCGCTCTGCTCAACGGCGTCTGGCAAAGCAGCACGTCGGACATCTGGAGCAGAGTACGGCGCGCAGCGTTGGGAGACTGTTCATAGCGGGCATTCCTCATTGGTCATTTCCGAATGGCGTGAGCCCGCATCAACGACCGAGGAGCACACCGCGCTCCGCGCCAGTTCCCCTCACAACACCGCCGCCAACCCCTTGCTCAAAGCCCTGGCTCTCTCCAGCAAATCCGGCTCAATCCACTCCCCAATACTGAAGTCCCTCTGAATAAACCCCCACTTCAGCAGAAACGCCTTCTGCGTCTCTAGTGCTCGCACGGAAGTCGCCGCCAGATCGATCCCTTGGCGCCGATGCAGTTCCTGCCCATACGCCCGCCTGACCCACGGCACCTCCCCACCAGTCTCCCGACTGATGTAAGCCAGCGTCTCATCCGGATGCCTTGCGGCCCATTGCTCCACCGCCAGGATCCGCGCCAGGAATCGCGCCGCCAGATCCGGATGCTCATCGATCAACGATTGATGCACGGTGATCGGCCTCGGCGTCCCGTTGTGCGCCCGTACCAGCGGATCCGGATCCCGGCTGATATCGAACACCACCTGCGCGCCCACCTCATGGGTCAATTGCAGTCCGCGGTCCCCCTTGAGATAGATCGCATCCACCTCACCCCGCCGTAGCGCCTGCACCAGCAACTCGTATTCCGTTTGCGAGCTCCGCAGCTGCGAATGCCGCAACTTAGCGTCCGTCACCTCCGCGCCATCGGGCTCGACCGCCACGTCCACCACCTCCACCTGACCCAGCGACAACCCCGCCTGCTCCAGCGCCACCAGAAAACCATGCAGCGCCTCTGACCGCCGACTCTCGATGCGATTGCTGTAGAGCGGCAGCCCGATTCGCCGATCCCGCAGATCCCGCGGCGACAGCACGCCGGACCCCGGCAGGCTCACGATTCCCTGGTATTCATCGAGCCAGTTCAGCCCGACGACCCGACTCGCCGCGCCCTGCGAGCGCGCCCAGATCGCCGGCACATTCCCGCCTTGGCGGAATGAATTGGGCAAGTGGTGGTCATTGCGAGACTGGCGCAGCACCGGGTCCGGCGTCTCCTCCAGCGTGAAGATCTTGATGCCGTCGGCGCGGAACTCGTCGTGGAACCAGCCGAGCTGGGAAGCAAGCCCCAGTGGGGTCGGATTGGGCGTGCGGGTGTACCACAGGATGTCGGGCACGGAGCTCATGGGTGGATGACAGTTTTGGTTGTGTTGAGGGCGCGCGCGATCGACCCGCCGCAGCGGGTGATGCGCCCGTCGGATCAGGCTTCCTCTGCCTGATCCTGTCCGTGCAGGTCGTGGTCCCGCTCGCGCGCCGTGGCGCCGTCGGCGTCCGATCTGCTGTCGGATGCACCGTCCAACCCGCCGTCCGAATCGCCGGCATCCGGGCTCTCCGGCCCGTCGCCGCCCGTTCCATCGCCAATCAGGCCGTGCCGCTTCAGCAGCGTCCGCATCACGTTGCGGGACACCCCCAGCAGCGCGCCCGCCCGCACCTGGTTGCGACCGCTGTGGCGGTAGCTCTCTTCGACCAGCAGGCGCTCGACATCGGTGAACAGTGCCGGCGGCGGCGCGTCGAGCAGCGCGCGTACCGCGCGGCGCAGCAGGTCCGGCGCCGGCTCCTGTGTGGCCTCGGTCGGCGGCGGCGCGGTCACCGCCACCGAGGGCGTCGGCGGCTCGGCCGGCGCGCGATGCCGCACCGGTTGACCGGCCAGCTTCAGATGCTCGGGCCGGATCTCCTGCTCCGACGCGACCAGCAGCGCGAAGTGGATGACGTTCTCCAGCTCGCGGATGTTGCCCGGCCAGTCGTAGGCCTCCAGCGCGCGCAGCGCGGCGTCGCCCAGGCGCGGCTCGGGCAGGTTGAGCCGTCGGCTGTAGAGCGACAGGAAGTGCCGCGCCAGCGGGCCGATGTCGCCGATGCGCTCGCGCAGCGGCGGCAGCCGCACCTGCACGATGTTGAGCCGGTAGAAGAGGTCCAGCCGGAAATGCCCCGCCGACACGGCCTCGCTCAGGTCCACGTTGGTGGCCGTGACCAGCCGGACATCGACCGGGATCGCCTTGCGCGAGCCCAGCCGCACCACCTCGCGCTCCTGCAGCACGCGCAGCAGCTTGACCTGCAGCGACAGCGGCAGATCGCCGATCTCGTCGAGGAACAAGGTGCCGTGGTGCGCCGCCTCGAACCAGCCCTCGCGCCGGCCTTGCGCGCCGGTGAAGGCACCGGCCTCGTGGCCGAAGAGCTCGCTCTCCGCCAGATGCTCGGTGATCGCGCCGCAGTTGATCGCCAGGAAGGGCCCGGTGCGACCGCTCAGCGTGTGGATGTGCCGCGCGATCAGCTCCTTGCCGGTGCCGGAGTCGCCGCCGATCATCACCGGCGCCGTGCTCGGCGCCACGCGCTCGATCAACTGCAGCACCGCCTGCGACGCCGGGTCGACGAAGGCCAGCGACCGCGCGCGGATCGACAGCGGCCCGGCCGTGGCGCCGTCCAGGGTCAGCAGGCCGGTGTTCTCTCCCCCGCGTTCGTGCATGGTCGGTCGTCCTCCAGGAATGGGCATCGGGCACCGCCTCGGCGGCAGCGGCAGAAGGCCATGCTAGGAAAGGACGCGCGCGGAGGAAACGAAGTTTTGCCACGTTGCATATGCGATCCGGCGCGCGTGCGGCGACCAGGGACGGCCCGGGCTCGCGCGCGCCGTGGTGGGCCCGTGCGACGTCCGTGGACATCGGTGGCATCGACAGGGCCGGATCGCGTCGCCTCATGCGCTCACAGGTCGGTGGCGGGCAGCAGGTTCAGCGCGCGGGCCTGCTCGTAGAGCTTGCCCATCTTCCATTGCTGCGCCAGCACGCCGGGGCCCAGGTCGCGCGATCCGCCCAGCGCCTCGGCCAGCGTCTGGATCTGCGCGCCTTCCTCCAGCAGCAGGATGAATTCCGCCGTGTCGCGCAGGCCCTTCGTGCCCCACACCGTGGCGCCGCCGTTGGCCTCCAGGATGGCGGAGGTGTGCGAGTTCTCGCGCAGCTTGTCGAGGATGAAGTCGACCTCCTGCTGGCGCCGGTCGATGTAGATCGGCAGCTCGCGGAACAGCTTGAAGCGCTGCACCGGCACGTAGCGGATCGGCAGCGTGCGGTGCGTCTGCGCCCACGCGCCCAGGTAGGGCGAATGCACGTGCGAGACCGTCGTGATCTCCGGATGCTCGATGAACAGCCGGGTGTAGCGCCCCTGGCCGGCCTTGGCCGCGCCCAGGTACACGGTGCCGTCCAGCCCGGTGACGGTGGCGGTGAGCGGCTTGTGCTTCTCGAACGGGCCCGGGTAGTTGACCGAGACCAGCTTGTCCTCGCCGGGAATGCGCTCGATGAAGCCCACGGTGCCGTTGGCGGTGATGGTGCCGGTGTCGCGGTAGGCCTCGAAGATGACGGCGGCCTGCTGCTTGACGTCGGCGACGAAGGCTTGCGCGGAGTCGCTCAGCGCGGGCGGGGTGAGGATGGCGGACATGGAAATCCTTTCAAGGACGTGAACGGGTCAGGAACGGCCCAGGGTCGGGCCAGGAGCGGACCGGCAACGACCCGGCGGCGGGTCGGGGTCGTGCCGGGAGTGGCAGGCGGGCTCAGGCCGCCAGCGCGGTCAGCGCCGCCGGCGCCTGGATCTCGGCGGCCGGCAGCGCGGGCCAGCCCAGCAGCGCGCGCGCCTGCGCGGCGGCCAGGTCGATGCGCGCCTGGCTGGCGATGCGGTCGGCGGCGAGCTGGTAGTTCTCGAATTCGCTGTCGCGCACGTAGACGCCGGCCGGCACGGTGTGCAGCTCCAGGAAGATGGCCAGCGGACGCCACTGGTGCTCCAGCACCAGCGCGTGGCGGTCGCTGCCGCCGGTGGCCGCCAGCACTGCGACCTTGCCGCTCAGGCGCGTCGGGTCCAGCAGGTCGATGAAGTGCTTGAACAGCCCGCTGTAGGAGCCCTTGTAGACCGGCGAGCCCAGCACGATCACGTCGGCCTGCGCCAGCAGGTCCTGTGCCTCGCGCACGGCGGGGTGGATGTTGTCGAAGCCGGTGATCCCGGCCAGGCTGGGCGCGAGCTCGGCGATGTCGATCAGGTCGACGCGTGCCGGCTGGCCGTCGGCCAGGCGTGCCGCGATGGCGCTGACCAGGGCACGGGTGCGGGAGGGGCGGCTGAGGCTGCCGCTGAGGGCGACGATGCGGGGCATGACAGGGCCTTTCGGAGACAGGGGACGATGGATCGAAGGATCGGTGGGGTCCGCGGATCCGGAGATCGAGGAACGGGTGGATCAGGGCGCGGCGGTCGGGCCGGGCGCGCTCAGGCGAGCCACAACTTGTCGAAGCGCCAGGTCGGGAAGTGCGAGTGCTCGGGCGCCAGGCCGCCGACGTGGGTACTCGCCGCGTCCAGCGTGTTGGCGAAGCCCCAGATCAGCAGGCTGCCGCGCTCCCACTGGATGCGCTGCGCCTCGTGGACCAGCGGCGCGCGTTGGGCCGCGTCGGGCTGCTGCATCGCGGCGGTGACGAGTTCGACGAAACGCGGATCGCGGAAGCGCGTCTTGTTGACCGTCGCCTGCGGACCGTCCGCATGCAGCGCCGACACCAGCCACGCGTGGCCCAGCGAGCCCCCGGTGCTCAGCGGCCAGCTGCTGCGGCGAGGGCCGGCGAAGGTGGCCTGGTCCAGCTGCTTGACGTCGATGCGCACGCCGGCCTGCCGTGCCTGCTCGGCGAAGACCAGCGCGGCGCGCGCGCCGGCCGCGGTGGTGACCAGCTCCACCTGCAGCGACGGATGGCCCGCCGCAGCCAGCAGCGCGCGTGCCTGCGCCAGGTCCTGGCGGCGTTGCGGGATGGTGTGGTCGAAGGTCGGGTCCTGCGGCGCGTACAGGTCGTTGGCGATGCGGCCCTGGCCGTTGAGCGCGCGGTCCACCAGCGCCTGCCGGTCGGCGATCAGGCGGAAGGCTTGGCGCACGCGCACGTCGTCGAACGGCGGCAGCTCGACGTTCATGTCGAAGGACTGCCAGTAGTTGGTCTCCGACACCACCACCCGCAGCCCGGCCGCCTGCCGCAGCAACGGCAACTGCTCGGGAGAGATCGCGTTGACCACGTCGATCTGCCCGTTCTGCAGCGCCTGCAGCCGCGAGGTCTGGTCCTTGAAGTCGATGATCTCCAGCTCGTCCGGGTAGGGCCGGCCGGGCTTGAAGTAGTTCTCGAAGCGCGTGAACAGCGAGCGCTGGCCGGGATTGAATTCCTTGAGCTTGAACGGCCCGGCGCCGACCGGGTTGGTCACCGGGTCGTAGTCGGTCGGCACGATGCCGCCGAAGTTGACCCAAGTGTCGGCCAGCGGCACGTAGCCGCGCCCGTCGCGGAAGGTGATGCGCACGGTGCGCTCGTCCAGCTTCCGGATCCGGTCGCGGTCCACCACCGACACCAGCCCGGCATAGGGGGACGCCAACTGCGGATCGGTCAGGCGGCGGATCGAGAAGATCACGTCGTCCGCGGAGATCGTCTTGCCGTGGTGGAACTCCAGCCCCTTGCGCAGCCGCAGCGTCCAGGTCTTCGCGTCGGGGCTGACCTCGGCCGATTCGGCCAGCGCGAGCTCCGGCGTCATCTCGCTGCTCCACTCCCACAGCTTGCTGTAGAGCGCGAAGCCGCGCAGCGTGGACGCGCCCGCGGTGGGCTTGTGCGCGTCGAGGTTGCCCGCCTGGCTGCCGTCGATCACACCCAGGCGCAATCGGCCGCCGCGACGCGGCGCGCCGCCCGGGACCGAGGCCGCGGCATCGAGGGCGGAAGCGGTCGAGGTCGAGGCCGAGGTCGAGGCGGCGGCATTCGCGGCCGCGCCGGGGCGCGAGTCGCCGCAGCCAGCCAGGCCGATGGCGCCGGCGCCGGACCAGCCGCCCAGCGCGATCGCCTGCGCCAACAGCCGGCGGCGGGACAGGTCGTCTGCTTGCATCGTGGGTGCCTCCGGCGTGATCAGAAGTGATAGGCGAAGTTGACCTGCGCGCTGCGCGAGGGGCTGGGGACCAGGAACTCGTTGGTCGTGCCGGTGAGGCCGGCGCTGTAGTTGCGCTCGTTGGTGAGGTTGCGCACCGTCACGCCGACCTCCCAGCGCGGCTGGCGGTAATAGACGGTCCAGTCGAGCGCGTGTTCCGACGGTACCTTCACCGTCTGCGTGATGCTGGTGAACCACGAGCTGGTCCACCACCCCGAGACCTGCGTGCCCCAGCCGTCGCCGAGCTGGTACTCGACGAAGCCCGACAGCGAGGTCTCCGGAATGCCCGGCGCCTTGATCGCGCCCGGCGCGGCACGCTTGTTGAGCACGTTGCCGTCGCCGAAGACGGTCGCGTTGTCCGGCACGAAGCCCCAGGGCGAGAAGAAGCCGCCCGAGCCGAAGGACGTGTAGTCGTAACGCGCGCGCAGGGCGCTGGCGTTCACGCCGGCGGACCACTGGCTGGACAGCTGCGCGCGCAGCGAGGCTTCGGCGCCGTGGATGCGCAGCCGCGCGATCGAGCCGTCCGGCGCGGGCGACAGATCGCGCTCGGCCTTGTAGTACGCCAGCGAGGCGAAGACCCGGCCCGGGATCAGGTCGGCCTTGGCCCCGACCTCGCGCAGGTTGGACAGGCTGCGGAATGCCAGCGGGTTGAGCTGGTTGTTGGCGCCCCAGGTGAGCACGTCGGCGAAGCCGCCGGTGTTGAGCGCATAGGAGCGGTCGACGGTGGCGTAGACGGTGCTCTGCTCGGTCGGCTTCCACAGCACGTTGACCTGCGCCGCCGGCAACCAGCCGCCGTAGCCGGCCGAGGCCACCTGCGCAGCGGTCACCGCCAGCGGGTTCTCGATGTGGGCGCGGACGTGCGTGGCGCCAAGCCCGACGTTGACGCCGAAGCGCCCGTCGATCAGCGTGTTGATCTGGGTGAAGACGCTGCGGTTGGTCCAGCCGCCGGTGGACGTGTAGGTGGCGCCGCCGACGCTCGCCGAACCGCCGGGCTCGGCATACAGGCCGTCGCCCACCGGGTACATCCTGGGCAGGTTGAGGTAGCCGAACGCGGTCGGCTGCGGCACGCCCGGCGTGCCGATCCACGACCCCGATCCGGCCGGGGCGGGCAGCCCGAAGATCGTCGCGGGCGTCTTCAGCGACAGCGGCGCGGTCAGGTCGTAGGGCGAGGTGAAGAAGTTGTTGTTGGCGGCCAGCGTCGTGTAGCTCTCGCGGCGGTAGGTGCCGCCGGTGTTGCTCTGCACCTCGACGCCGACGCCGCCCAACGAGAAGCGGTGATGCCCGCGCAACTCCAGCCGGTTGTCCAGCAAGTGATCGCTGAATTGCGAGAAGAAGCTGCCGACCGAATCGCCGGTGTCCTTCGAGTCCTGGAACAGCGTGCTGTTGGCGATGCTCCACTCGGGCGAGAGCTCGGCCACGACGCGCAACTGCGAAGTCGCGCGGCGTGCGGTGTTCTTGTCCTCGGGGCGCGAGAAATTCGAGCGCGACAGCGACGTCAGCCCGTTGCCCGGCGTGCCCGGGTCATAGACCCAGCCGCGCACGGTGCCGGGGTTGGCGCCGCTGGTCAGGAATGAGGGCAGGGCGGCGCCGCTGAGCAGCGGACCGGCGATGTACTGGTTGGCCGCGTTGGGCGTGCGTTCGACCCAGCCGGTGACCGCGCTGTTGTAGGCGCCGGAGGCGTAGACCGGCGAGTAGTAGCGCGTCGCGCCGCCGACGGTCTGCGCAATGATGGGCGTCGCGCGGCCGGCCCAGTACTGGCCGCTGTCCGCCAGCTGCTGCGTGGCGCGGTTCCAGCCGTGGATGACGTTGAAGTCGTCGTAGTCGTCGTAGGCCACGTTCCAGTCGACGCGGACGGCGCGTGTGGGCTTCCAGGCCAACGCGCCGTAGATCGCGTTGTAGTTGTTGCGCACGCCGTCGTAGTAGTCGTCGGCGCGCTGCGGCGTGAGGCTGACGCGGTAGGCCAGCGTGTCGCTCAGCGGGCCGGTGGTGTCCAGCGTCAGGCGGCCGGTGTTCCAGCTGCCGTAGCTGCCGCCGAGGGTGGTGCGCTGCGTGCTGAAGTCCGGCTTCTTGGCCAGGTAGTTGGCATAGCCGCCGCTGCGGCTGCTGGGCCCGAAGACCTGCGACGGCGGGCCGGCGACGACGTCGACGCCCTCGAACGCATTGGTGTTGAACGGGTGCCGGACGTTGTAGGTGCGTTGCCCGTCCTGGAACAGCTCCGACGACTGGCCGCGGATCAGCGGCGCGATCGAGACGTTCTGGCCGCCGTTGCGGGTGATGCCCGGCGCGTAGCGCACCAGGTCGTCGGCGTTGCGCAGGGGCTCGCGCTGCAGTTGCTGCTCGCCGATCTGGAACACCGAGCGCGGCGTGTCCACCACGGCCGCGTTCAGGCCGTCGACCGAGCCGGTCGGGCGGTCCGGCAGCACGGACCCGGTCCGCTTGCCATTGATGCTGACGGCATCGATGCGCTGGACCTTGGGCGAGCCCGCGGCGGGCGGATCGGCGGGCAGGTCCGCATCGGTGGCGCCGGCCGTGACGGTCGTGGCGGCCGGCACGGCGGCCTGCGCCATCGCGCCACCGGCGCACAACAGTCCGCACGCCATGCCGATCGCGTGGAACGGCCAGGAAGGGGAAAACGACGAGTGGCTGCGGAAGGCGGTCTTCATGTCCTCGGGCGATGAGCAGGTGACGGTGAGACCCGGCTCTTTGCAGCATTCGTGCCAACTCGTCGATCGGACCGGAATGCCGATGAACACGGGGAAATCGAGTCCCGAGGCCGGTGTGATCACGGCGGTCCCCGATCAACGTGCTCGCATCGCAGCAGCGGCCTGCTGGCCTCGGGGCAGTGCTGCGCAGCGTTGCGCAGGACCGTCCGGCGCGAGGCCGGCCACCGCGCGGCCTCGCGTCGTGGCGCCGCGATCGCTGGCCCGCCCGCCGAGCCGGGCGTCATCGCGCGCGACGCGTCGTCCCGGGCCGCGCCTGGCGCGCGACCGCGGCTCCGGCATGTGTCTTGCAAACGGAAGCTCGTTTGATCATCGACAACACGAAGGAGCGCCCCATGGGCATCAAGATTCTTTGGTACATCAGCAGCCCCGACGGCCCGATCCCCTGGGAGCGCGCGCAGTCCTGGCAGAACGATCCGGCGCAGCTCGTCGCGCAGGCGCAGAACATCGACCGGCTGGGCTTCTACGGCGCGCTGCTGGCCACCGATCAGCACGAGTCGTTGAGCCTGACCGGCCTGCTGGTGGCCTACACCCAGCGCATGAAGTTCCTGACCGCGCAGCATCCGGGGCTGATCACGCCGGCCAAGCTGGCGCAGATGGCGTTGACGGTGGATCGGTTCAGCAACGGCCGGCTGCTGTTCAACGTCGTCAACGGCAACGACGTGGGCCTCAAGAGCATGGGCATGCCCATCCCGCACGACGAGCGCTACGCCTACAGCCACGAGTTCTGGGACGCGTTCCAGCAGCTCTACGCGGGCTCCAACGACGGCTACGCCGGCAAGTACATCCAGATCGCGCCGCGCGCGCTGGTGCCGCTGCGCTCGCCCCTGCCGCCGACGCAGACCCCGACGATGCCGCTGTGGGGCGCGGGGACCTCCGAGCCCGGCGTCGAGCACTCGGCCAAGCTGCTGGACTGGTATCTGAGCTTCGCCGACACGCCGCCCAGGCTGGGCGAGAAGTTCCGCAAGGTCGGCGCGCGCGCCGCGGCGCATGGCCGCCAGTTGCGCTTCGGCACGCGGCTGCAGATCATCGTCCGCGACACCGAGGAGCAAGCCTGGGCTCATGCGCAATGGATCCTGGACCAGACCTCGCACGAGACGGCGGTGCGTCTGGCCGGCCGGCAGCTCGGCCCGAAGGGGTTGGACCAGGAGATCGAGAGCGACGATCCCCTCGTGCACAAGCGCATCGAGGCGCTGCGCGCGGGACGGCTGCCCGCGGTGCGTGACCTGGAGGTCTACCCGAACGTCTGGGTCGGCCCGAGCCCGTTCGGCTTCGACATCCTGCATCCGTGGGCGGGCACCTGGATCGTCGGCAGCACCGAGCAGGTCGCCGAGCGCTTGAAGGAGTTCCACGCCCACGGCACCGAAGCCTTCATCCTGTCCGGCTGGCCGCTGGTGCCCGAGGCGCAGCGCATCGCGCGCACGCTGCTGCCGCTGCTGGACCTGGACCACGGCTTCGAGGTCCCGGCCTTCGACGAGGGGGACCCGGAGCATGCGCGGCTGGCCGCCACGCTGCCGCCGCATGAGGCGCCCACGCACGGATGACGTGACAGGGGCCGGCGCCTCGTGGTGCCGGCCCCGCGTGCTCAGGCGGCGCGGCGATCGGCCTGCCGGCCCTGAGCGGTCGCGTGCGCCCGGCGCGCCACTTCCTCGCGCACGGCGGGGATGATGTAGCGCCCATAGTCGATCGCGTCCGGCAGCGGGTCATAGCCGCGGCTCAGGAAGGTCGTCACGCCGATGTCGTGGTACGCCAGCAGCGATTCGATGATGGTGTCCGGCGTGCCGACCAGCGAGGTGCTATCAGTGCCGCCGCCGATGGCCGTCGACGTGCCGATGAACAGCGCCTTGTCGTGGATCTCGCCGCGCGCGGCCAGCGCGAGCTGGCGCTCGGCGCCGCCGCTCAGGCCCTGCTGCTCGATGCGTCCGCGCGCGGCGGTGTTGGCCTTCAGCGTGGCCTCGATCTCGCGCGCCTTCTTCCAGGCGAGTTCCTCGGTGGCGCCGATGATCAACCGCACCGACAGGCTCACGCGCGGCGCGCTCTTGCCGGCCGCGGCCGCGATCTCGCGCAGCTTGTCGATGCGCGCCTTCGTGTCCTCCAGGCTCTCGGCCCACAGCGCGTACAGGTCGGTGTGCTCGACCGCCACGCGGTACGCACCCTCCGACGATCCGCCCAGCGAGATCGGAATGTGCGGCGCCTGCAGCGGCTTCACCGGCGAGAACGCGCCTTCCAACCGGTAGAAGCGGCCCTCGTAGTCGAATGGCTGGTCCTCGGTCCAGGTGCGGCGGACGATGTCCAGGTATTCCCCGGCGCGCTCGTAGCGCTCGGCCTTGTCCAGCAGCCGCTCGCCGTGGCCAGGTTCCGGCGCGTGACCGGTGATGGTGTGGAGGCGGATGCGTCCGCCGGTGGTCTGGTCCAGCGTTGCGAAGGCGCGCGCCGCCACCGTCGGCGGCACCAGGCCGGGCCGGTGCGCGATCATGAAACCGAGCCGCTCGGTGTGCGCGGCGGCATGCGCCGCCAGGAACATCGGATCGCCGCCGCCGTTGGCGATCAGCACGCGGTCGAAGCCGGCGTGCTCGTGCGCGCGGGCCAGGTCGCGCAGGTAGGTCAGGTCCAGGCGCGGCGTGGCGTTGGCCGCGCGCTGCGCCAGCTGGTTACGGGGAAAGAGGCCGCCGACGAATTCGATGGGCATGGGAAGCTCCTTGGGCTGGATGAACGTGGAAGGGACAGGGGAGAGCGATGCCGCTCATTCCAGCGACGGCGCGCAGCGCGGCTGGATGGGCTGGCCGGCGATGGCCTTCTTCGCGAATGGCACCGAGTCCTTCAGCGATGCGTTGACCGTCGCGCTGTGGCCCAGCCCGGCATAGAGGTGACCCTCGACGACGGTGCCCGCCGCGCAGGCATCGCGCATCAACGCGAGCTGGCTGATCGCCGACGGCGTCACGTCGTCGGCGCCGGTGCCGATGAAGACCGGGTGGGGGATCGCGAGGGTCGGGTACTCGCTGTAGCGGGCGCTGCGGCGCGGCGCGTCGGCCAGGTACTTCTGATAACCGGGGCCCGGTGTCGCCAGACGCGCGTTGGCGATCGTCAGGCCGTTGCCGACGACGTCGGACGCGACCTGCGACAGGCAGGCCTGGCGCGCCTGCGCGACCAGCGGCAGGCCCTGCTCGGTGAAGACCTCCTCGGGCTTGAGCGACGGGTCGTGCTGCTGATCGACGACGAAACCGAAGAAGCCGTAGGCCAGCGAGTCGTCGACCTTGTTGGGATCCCGCTGCAGCGGGATCGGCGTGGCCTTGGGGTCGCGATAGATCACGCCGGTGGCCACTGAGCCCTTGACGCCCAGCTCCGGCGCGTAACGGGTCTGGTAGGCCGCCGCGGCGAAGACACCGATGCCGCCTTGCGACTGGCCGACCAGCAGCACGCGGTTGTCCAGCCCCGGCACGTCGCGGATGACGGCGCGGGCGCTGTCCAGGATGCCGTAGGCCAGCATCGGCACGTTGATCAGCGGGTGCGGGCCGGCGACGCCCAGGCCCTCGTAATCGCTGGCGACGATCGCGAAGCCTTCCCTCAACCAGCGGCTGAGGTAGCGCACGTCGCGATAGGAGCGCCCGGCCCAGGACGGCGCGCAGATGTCGGCCAGCCCGACGGTGCCGTGGCCCCAGGCCAGCACCGGCCAGCCGCCGGCGGGCGGCGTGCCGCGCGGAATGAACAACGCGCCCGAGATCACCACCGGCGTCTTGCCGTCGAAGCCGCTGGTCGAGGTGTACAGGATGCGCAACTGGCGTGCCGCCTCGGGCAGGCCGACCAGCTCGGGCAGCGGCTCGGTGCGCAGCAGCCGGCCGGGCGTGGCCGGGATCGCCTCGGTCCAGCGGTAGAAGTCGGAGACGCGGCCGTCGCCCTGCGTGGGGTCGGGTTTGGGCGCGAAGGTCTGCGCGTTGGCGGACAACGCGGCGCCCACGGCCAGCGTGCCCATGAACAGGGCGCCTTGCGCGATCAGGCGACGGAGTGCGCGTGCGCGTGCGTGAGCGGCGACGACGGCCCGGGCCGCGAGCGCGCGCGGCTGCGTGATCGCCGCGCGCGGGCGCAGGGACGGGAGAGCCTGGAGGGACGGGAGGGACGGGAGGGACGGGAATCGCATGGCGGGTGTTCCTTGTGGGGGTCGGCGGGGACCGCGCGGCCGCCCGGGGCGGCCGGCGCGGGCCGCGTCAGAAGCTGTAGGACAGGCGGGCGTAGAGCTGCGTGCCCAGGCCGCCTTCGGGCGAGTTGAAGCTGTACTTGGTGATGGCGCCGCTGCCGGTGGCGGGTTGGCCGGTGCTGGCGACGACGGTCGGGTTCTCGTCGGGGTAGCTGTCGAAGAGGTTGATCGCGCCCACGGCCAGGGTCAGGCCGCGCAGCGCGCCGTCGAAGCGGTAGGCCACCTCGGCGTCGACGACCCATTGCGCCCCGTAGGTCTTGTCGTCCAGCGCGTTGGTGGCGCGGTTGGTCCACTTGCCGTAGCGGCGCGCGCCGCCGTTGACGGACCACGCGCCCTGGTGCCAGTCGGCGCCCAGCACCAGCTTGTCCCGGGGCGTGATCTCCTCGATCAGGCCGCGCGTGTTGCGGCCGACGATCAGCGTCGACGGGATCACCGCGCCGGAGGCCGTCGCGACGTCGCGGGCGCGGGTGATGCGGGTCTGGTTCCAGGCGTAGCCGGCGTTCAGGTCCAGGCGGCCGCCGGCGCCCAGCGCGAGGCGGTACTTGCCGGTCAGCTCCGCGCCGCGCGTGCGCGTGTCCAGCACGTTGGTGAAGAAGGCCGCGCTGTTGATGCCGAAGGGCGACAGGATGGGCGTGAGCGCCGGCAGCGCGGCGGTGGTCAGGTTCTCGGACAGGGCGATGCGCTGGTCGATGTCGATCTGGTAGAGGTCGATGGTCGCGCTGGCTTCCGCGCTGGGGCGCCAGACCAGGCCCAGCGACACGTTCTTCGACTTCTCCGGCCGCAGCGCCGTGCCGCCGATCAGGTTGGCGATGGGGCTGCCCGGCAGCAGCGTGCGCTGCTGCACGTCGACCGGCTGGCCGTTGACGGTGGCGGTCTGCACGCTGAAGGCCGAGTAGCCCAACTGCACGATCGACGGCGCGCGATAGCCGTTGCTGGCGGTGGAACGCAGCGCGATCCGCGGCGTGAAGTCGTAGCGCAGCGAGACCTTGCCGTTGGTGGTGGCGCCGAAGTCCGAGTAGTGCTCGCTGCGCAGCGCCAGGCCGACGTTGAGCCGCTCGGTGACCTGGCCCTCGGCGCTGACGTAGGCGCCGCCGACCTTGCGCGACAGGCGTCGCGCGTCCTGGTCGGTGATGCCGGAATACAGCCCCGGCACGCCGACGCCCGGCACCTGGCTGGGGTTGTAGAACGGGCCCCGCGTGTAGGCCAGCGGGTCGCCGGCTTCGAGCACGTAACGCTCCCAGCGATAGGCGGCGCCGGCCGCGATGGTCAGCGGACCGGCCAGCCAGGACACGTCCACATCGCGGCTGTAGTCCAGCGTCGCGTTGGCTTGCGTGTTCTCGCGGCTGCCGGTGTAGATCGTCGACGGCGAGTCGGGGCCGTAGCTGGGGTTGATCGCGTTGCGGTCGGTGGACTTGACGGTGTTGCGGCCGATGTTGAGCGCCGCGTCCCATTGCCCGGCGCGCGCGCTGCCGTGGCGCGCGCCGACGTTGAGCGCCGCGTCGTCCAGGTCGTAGACGTTGATGGGGATGCGGCCTTGCGGGAAACGCTGCTGGAAAAAGACCGAGCGCGCCAGCACCGAGTTGGCGGTGTTGGACTCGTAGAAGTTCTCACCGATGCTCTGGCGCTGGCCGTAGGTGCCGAAGGCGTAGAGCGCGGTGTCGGTGCCCAGCGGCAGCTCGGCGTTGGCGACCACGTTCAGCTGGTCCTTCAACTGCGGCGATCCGAAGGCCCAGTCGCGAAACGGATGGCCCACCGGCAGCGACGGGTCCGGACGGGTGTTGTTGGCCTTGGCTTTCTTGCCGGCGTCGAAGGACAGCGTCAGGAAACCGTCGTTGGGCAGCGCCAGGCCCTTCCAGCCGTTGAGGGTGTGTTGCTCGCCGCCGCGGTCCTCGTGGGACAGGCCGCCCCAGCGGTAGGCCAGGCCGCCGCCGCTGTCCTGCGACTTGAGCACGATGTTGATGACGCCCGCGATCGCGTCGGAGCCGTACTGCGCGGCGGCGCCGTCGCGCAGGATCTCGACGCGGTCGATGGCGCTGACGGGGATCAGGCTCAGGTCGACGGCGGCGGCGCCGCGGCCGCCGGCCAGCGTCTGCCGCGTGAAGTTGGCGCCGACGTGGCGGCGCTTGCCGTTGATCAGCACCAGCACCTCGTCGGCCGACAGGCCGCGCAGCGACGCGCCGGCGGGGATCGACGACGCGAAGCCGCCGTTGGGCGTCGACGGCGCGCTGAACGACGGGGACAGGCTGATCAGCGCGCGCGACAGGTCCGCGGCGCCGGTGCGCTCCAGCGTCTCGGCGGTGAGCACGTCGACCGGCGCGGGCGCGTCCAGGCTGGTGGTGCCGATGCGGCGCGTGCCGGTGACGACGACCGCGTCGAGACCCCCGGTCGCGGTGCTGCCCGCCTGCGCGGCGGTGCTGGCCTCGGCGACGGTCTGGGCCGACGCCGGGCCGGGCGAGAAGGTGGCGGCGATCAGCAACGCGAGCAGCGGACGCGCGGGCGCCGACGGGAAGCGGTCACGCGCGGTCGTGGATCCGATCTCGGCGGTGGAGGTGGAGCCGAGCGTGGGCCGGCGCTCGGGAACGGTGGTGGAACGGGACGTGGACATGAACGGTAAGCCTGTTGTTTTGGGCATGCGGCGGCGCAACGCAGCGTGCTGCGCCGTCGTGCGGGCGATCCGGGGAGGCTGGGAGGAGGGCGGGCGTGTCAGGGGCGACAGCCACGACAGCGCGGACAGCGGCCGAGGGATCCGCCCATGCGCGTCGCTCGTGAAGCCGATCGCATGGCGCTCATCGGAGGAACGGCGGGCAGGCGACGGGAGCGAGTCATGGCGCGCCCGCCGCGGTGGTGCCGGCGTTCTGCCGCCGCTCGCGCAGCGCGGCGCCGTACTCCGCCGGGTCCACGCCGTTGAGGTAGTAGTTGCCGACGTGGTGCAGGCGCCAGCGGATCGGGTCGTGTGTGGTGTGGACGCGCGCATCGCGCCAGAAGCGATCGAGGTTCCACTTGGCCAGCGACGAGTTGGCGCCGAGCAGCGCGAACATGTCGCTGGAGATGCGCAGCGAGGCGTCGTCCGACGCCGCGCGCGCGGAGGCCACCGCCAGGATCAGCTCGTCCTGCAGCGGCTTGCTGTCCGGGTCGACGCGGTGCTCGTCGAAGCGCTGCGCGGCATGGCGCAGCAGCGCCTCGGCGGCGCGCACGGCGACGGCGTACTCGCCGATGGTCTTGATGATGTGCGGCTCCTGCGCCGCGTGTTCGACTTCGGCGTCCACCCATGGCCGGCTGTTGTGGCGCAGATGATGGATGGCGGCGTCCAGCGCGCCGCGCGCGATGCCGGTGTCGATGGCGGCATGCAGGATCTGCGGCCAGGTCAGGCCGGTGCGCGGCATGCCGCCGGGGCCTTGCGGCCGGCGCGGCACGAAACGCTCGTCGACGACGATGCCGTTGAAGCGCACCGTGCCGCTGACCGAGTGCCGCTGGCCGAAGGCGCGCCAGTCGTCCACCAGCTCCAGCCCGGGCGTGTCGCGGTGCAGCAGGATGTTGATCGGGCCCTCGGTGGAGCCGGCGCTCAGCGAGATCCACTCGGCCAGGTAGGAGCCCGTCGAATAGAACTTGCTGCCGTTCAGGATCAGTCGGCCGTCGGGCTGGCGCTCGGCGAAGGTCTTGTGATCGAACTTGTTCTTGCCGCCGACCTCGGCCAGCGCGTTGCCGAAGCGCTTGCCGTCGAGGATGTCGGCGACCAGGCGGTCACGCACCGTCGGCGCGAAACCGACGCCGACGCCGCGGATCATGACGTTGTGGATCTGCAGCAGCTGCCCGACGCCGCCGTCGGCGGCGGAGATCAGCCGCACCGTCTCGACGATGGTCGCGACCGAGGCGCCCAGCCCGCCCAGCTCCTTGGGCAGCGCGATGGCGGTCACGCCGGACTGGGACAGGATCTCGGCCTGGCGCAGCGGCAGGCGGTCGTTCTGGGCCGGATCGGCGGAGATCTCGGCGATGGCGTCGGCGGCCTGCCGCGCGGCGGCCAGCGCCTCGGCCTCGGTGGCGAGGCGGCGCGCGCGCGGTGTGGCGGCGGGAGACGAGGTGGAGAGTGAGGCGGTCATGGTGTCGAAGCTCGATGGGATCGGATGATTCAGGGTGGCAGGCCCGCGGCCATGGCGCTCGTGGCGACGGCCGGGACGGCGACGACGGCCGGCATCGCCGCGTGTCGGTGCGAGCGGATGCCGCCGCGGCCCTGCGCCTGGCAGGGGCCGTCGCCGCGCGGAGGGGCGGGCGCGGCGTGAAGCGGGAGGGGACGCATCGCGTGGCTCATGTGGCGAAGCGGTATTGGCGCCGTGGGGGCAGGCGTCGGGACTCGGCGGTCAGCGACGGCGAGTCCACGACCAACTGCCGCGTGTAGGGCTCGGCCGGGTCGTCCAGCACGCGCTCGACCGGACCTTGCTCGACCAGCACGCCGTGTCGCAGCACGGCCACGCGCTGCGCGATCGCGCGCACCACGCCCAGGTCGTGGGTGACGAACAGCAGCGCCAGGCCGCCGCGTTGCAGGCGGGCCAGCAGGTCGAGGATCGTCGACTGCACCGACACGTCCAGCGCCGAGGTGACCTCGTCGCAGATCAGCAGCCGCGGCTCGCAGATCAGCGCCCGGGCGATGGCGACGCGCTGGCGCTCGCCGCCGGACAGTTCGCGCGGGTAAGCGCCGGCGGTGGATGCCGGCAGCGCGACCTGCGCCAGCACCTGGTCGACGCGGCGCCGTGTGTCCGCCGCGTCGCCGCCGAAGAAGTGCCGCGCGGCGGTGGTCAGCGTCTCGCCGACGGTGTGGCTCGGGTTGAGCGAGCGGTACGGGTTCTGAAAGATGTACTGCACCTGCCGGCGCTGGTCGGCGGGACGCTGGCGCGACTTCAGTGGCAGCGCGGTGCCGGCGTAGCGCAAGGTGCCGGTCGCCTGCTCGCCGATGCCCGCCAGCGCGCGCGCCAGCGTGGTCTTGCCGGAGCCGGACTCGCCCACCAGCGCCAGGCACTCGCCGGGCGCCAGCGAGAGGTTGGCCTCGAAGAGCACCTGGCGGTCGCCGTACCAGGCGCTGACGCGTTCGACTTCGAGCAGCGGTGCCGATGCGGCCGGGCTTGTCGCCACCCGGTCGACCACGCCGCGGTGGAAGGCGGGGCCGGCGTCGGCGTGGTGGCAGGCCAGGACGCGCCCGGGCGTCGCGGGCTCCAGCTTTGGCGCGACCGCGTGGCAGTCGTCGCGGGCGATCGGACAACGCGGGGCGAAGGCGCAGCCGCCTGGGCGATGGCCCGGCGCCGGGGCCTGGCCGGGGATGGGCCGCGGCGGGCGACGCTCGGCGACGTCGGGGATCGCGGCCAGCAGGCCCTGCGTGTAGGGGTGCCGAGGCGCGTCGAAGAGCTGCCGCAGCGGCGCCTGCTCGACGATGCGGCCGGCGTAGAGCACCACCACCTCGTCCGCCAGGTTGCGCACCACCGCCAGGTCGTGGGAGACATAGACGGCGGCGACGCCGTGGCGGCGGCACAGCTCGCGCACGGTGAGCAGCACCTTGGCCTGCGTGGTGACGTCCAGCGCCGTGGTCGGCTCGTCCATCACGATCAGGCGCGGCCGGGTGGCGAAGGCCAGCGCCAGCAGCACGCGCTGCTGTTGACCGCCCGAAAGCTGATGCGGGAAGCGGCGCAGGAACCCGGTCTCCGCCGGCAGGCCCACATCCTCCAGCGCCTGCAGCACGCGCGCCTCGCGAGCGTCGGCGGCGAGCGCGGGCTCTTGGATCTCCAGCACCTCGCGCAGTTGCGTGCCGATGCGGCGCAGCGGATTCAGCGCCGCGGCCGGGTCCTGCGCCACGTGCGCGACGAGGCTGCCGCGCAGGCGTCGCAATGCGTCGGCGTCGAGGTCCAGCAGCTCGTGCCCGGCGACGCGCACCCGGCCCGCCGTGATGCGGGCGCCGTCGCGCGCATGGCCCAGCAGCGCGAGCGCGATGGTGCTCTTGCCGGAGCCGGACTCGCCGACCAGGCCCAGCACGCGGCCCGGCGCGATGCGCAGCGAGATGTCGCCGACGATGTCGGCGCCGGACGGCAGCTCGACGCGCAGGCCGGAGACCTCCAGCAGCGGCGCGGTGGAAGCGCCGTCGATGGCGCTGTCCACGGGGCGCTCGTCGCCGGTCCCGACCGAGGCGCCGGCCGGGTCGACGGACGCGCGAAGGGCCGGGCCGGCGGCGGCGTCGACATCGACGGCGGCTTCGGGCGGCGCGTCGACCGGTGCGTCGAACGCGAGCCCGGGAGGCGTCTCCACGGACCCGCGATGCGAGGACTCCGGCCGATCGTGAACGGTGAAGGCGACGGACATGCTCAGCGCTCCTCGATCCGTGCGGCGGCGCGGCCGGCGCCTTCGGCCAGCAGGTTGGCGCCGAGCGCGAAGACGGCCACCAGCAGCACCGGCGCGGCCACGGCCAGCGGCTGTACCAGCAGGCCGGCGCGGTTCTCGTTGATCATGAGGCCCCAGTCCGCGGCCGGCGGCGCGACGCCGTAACCCAGGAAGGCCAGCCCGGACAGCATGCCCACCGCCCAGGTCAGCATCACGCCCAGGTGCACCAGCAGCGGCGTGGCGATGTTGGGCAGGACCTCGCGCAGGACGATGTGGCGGCGGGAGTAACCCAGCAGCTCGGCCGCCTCGACGAACTCCTGCCGCACCACGTTCAGCGCGACGCCGCGCGCGAGCCGGATCACGCCCGGCACGAAGGCCAGCGCCACCGTCAGCACGACGAGGCCGTGGCCGCGGCCCAGCATCGACACGATCAGCAGCACCAGGATCAGGTCGGGGAAGGCCAGGAAGACGTCGGCCGTCCATACGATGGCCTGGTCGAGCCTGCCGCGCGCATAGGCGGCCAGCACGCCCAGCACCGTGCCCACGGCCAGCGCGAGCGCCGATGTCGCCAGCGACATCCACACCACCGACCGGCCGCCGGCCAGCAGCCGGGACCAGACGTCGTGGCCGAGGAAGTCATGGCCCAGCGGCGCGCCCGGCGCGGCGGGGCCGTAGGTCGGTCCGACGAGCGCGGTCGCCTCGTGCGGCGCCAGCCACGGCCCGAGCAACGCCAGGCCGACCACGAGCAGCGTCGCGATCAGGCCCACGCGCACCTGGCCCTGCGCCAGGGCGAGGCGCCAGAAGGCGCGGCGCGCCGGGACCGAAGCCACCGGGGCGGACGGTGCGCCCCCGGCGCGCGGCGTGGCGATGGCGGGTGCGGCCACGATTGCCGGTGCCGGTGCCGGTGCCGGTGCCGGTGCCGGTGCCGGTGCCGGTGGCGTCGTGGCCCCGGGGACGGTGGCGGGCGCGGTGGCCGCGAGGGGCGGCTGAACCTCGGAAGGGATGGCGCTCATCGGGCGTACCTCGGGCGGTGATGTCCGCGACCCAGCCGCAGCGCATGGCGCAGCCCGGGCGATCGGGCCTTGATGCGGCCGGCGGTGCGCAGGCGCGGCGTGAGCAGGACGGTGGCCAGGTCGGCCGCCAGGTTGATCGCGACGATGGCGACGGTGATTACCAGCACGATGGCCTGGATCATCGGCATGTCGCGCATCTCGATCGCGGCGTTGAGCGTGCTGCCGATGCCGGGGTAGCTGAAGACCACCTCCGCGATCAGCGCGCCGCCGAACAGCACCCGCAGCGTCATCGCCACGCCCTGGATGGCCGGGATCAGCGCGTTGGGCAGCGCATGGCGCCAGACGATGCGCCGCTCCGGGATGCCGCGCAGGCGGGCGGCGGCGACGTGGTCGGACTCCAGCACCTCGATCATCGAGGCCCGCACCAGGCGCAGCAGGTAGGGCGCGACGGACAGCGCCAGCGTCGCCGTCGGCAGCACCAGGTAACGCCATTGCGAGGGCAGGTCGCGGTCGGGGTCCAGCAGCGACGCGGCGGGCAGCACCTTGAAGACCGAGGTCGAGAACAGCAGCACCAGCACGATCGCGATCGCGAAGCCGGGCACCGCCTTGAGCAGCACCAGCGCGGCGATGGCCAGGCGGTCGCCCGCGCGGTCGCGGCGCAGCGCCAGGGCGACGCCCAGCACCAGCGCGATCGGCAGCGCGGTCAAGGTCACGCAGGCCGTCAGCAGCAGCGAGTTGGCGAAGCGCGCGCGCATCAGCTCGCCGACCGGCACGTTGGAATCGATGGACCGGCCCAGGTCGCCGGACAGCATCTGGCCGGCCCAATGCAGGTACTGCAGCACGATGGGCCCGTTCAGGCCGAGCTGCTCGCGCAGCACCGCGATGGTGGCCTCGCTGGCCTCGGGGCCGAGGATGATGCGGGCCGGGTCCGACGGCAGCGCCTGCGTGGAGACGAAGACCACGATCGAGATCGCGACCACCACGCCCAATCCCGTCAGCAGGCGGCCCAGGAACCACGGGGCCCACGGCGGCAGGCGCAGCCACGGCGATGACGCCGAATGGCGGCGCGCGCCGCCGCCGTGGCCGTGGCGCCTGGGACGGCCCGGGGCGTGCCGCGCGTCCTTGCCGGCGTGCGAGCCTGGCGAGCCGTGAGGGCCCTGCGGTCCGTGGGTGAGCGGGTTCGCGTGCGGATGCGGATGATGTCCGGCGGCGTGGCTCATCACGCGTCCTCCAGGCGCCAGATGCGATCGGTACGCCAGGCCGCGAAGCCGGTGCGATCGGGCGTGACGCCGCCGATGCGTGTCGACACCGCGTCCAGCACGTCGGCGAAGCCCCAGATCAGCAGCCCGCCGCTGTCGTGCTGGATGCGCTGCGCCTCGTGGACCAGCGCCTTGCGCTGCTCCAGATCGGCCTGCGCGAGCGCCGCGGTGATCAGCTCGCCGAAGCGCGGATCGCGGAAGTGGGTCTTGTTGTTGGCGGCGCGTGGACCGTCGTGTTGCTGCACGGTCAGCAGGAAAGGCCGCGACACGCCGGCGCCGGTGCTGAAGGTCCACCCGGCGCGGTTGGGGCCGGTGAAGGTGGAGGCGTCGACCTGCTTGACGGTGACCGTGACGCCCGCTGCCTTGGCCTGCTGCGCGAAGACCAGCGCCGCCTTCGACCCCGGCGTCACCAGCTCGACGTCCAGGCCGTTCGGATAGCCGGCCTGCGCGAGCAGCCGGCGCGCCTCGGCCAGGTCGCGTCGCCGCTGCGGGATGTCGTGGTCGTAGACCGGGTCGCCGGGCGAGTAGAGGTCGTTGGCCACGCGGCCGCGGCCCTGCAGCACGCGGTCCACCAGCTCCTGGCGATCGGCGATCAGGCGGAAGGCGCGGCGCACCTCGGGCTTGTCGAAGGGGGCCTTGGACAGGTTCATGTCCAGCGACTGCCAGGCGTCGGTCTGGGATGCGACGACGCGCAAGCGCGGGTCCCGCTCCAGGAACTGCAACTGCTCGGCGGCGATGCCCGGCGCGATGTCGATCTGGCCGGCCTGCAGCGCCTGCAGGCGCGCGGTCTGGTCGGCGAAGTCGTGGATGTGGACCTCGTCGAACCACGGCTGGCCGGGCTTGAAGTAGTTGTCGAAGCGGGTGAAGACCGAGCGCTGGCCCGGCGTGAAGCTCTTGAGCCGGTAGGGACCCGCGCCGACGACGTTGGTGACCGGGTGATAGTCGACCGGGACGATGCCGCCCCAGCTCATCCAGCACTCGGCCAGCGCCACCAGGCCTTGCCCCTTGGCGAAGGGGATGCGCACGGTGCGGTCGTCGAGCTTGCGGACCTCGTCGCGCCGCAGCGAGTAGAGGTAGGCCGCGTAGGGCGAGGCCAGCGCGGGATCGGTCAGGCGGCGCAGCGAGAAGATGACGTCGTCCGCGTCGATGGTCTTGCCGTGGTGGAACTCCAGGCCGGGCTTGAGCCGGATCGTCCACTCGGTGCCGTCGCGGTTGACCTGCGCTTCTTCCGCCAGCGCGAGCGTGGGCAGGCCGTCCAGCCCCCATTCCCACAGCTTGGCGTAGAGCGCCCAGCCGCGGAAAGCGCCGCTGCCCACCGGCTTGTGCGCGTCCAGGTTGCCGGCCTGGCCGGTCTCGATCACGCCGAAGTGCACCGCACCGCTGCTGCGGCGGGGTTGGCCTTCCACGGCCGGCGTCGCCGAAGTGGCGGCGGTGCCGCCGGAGGAGGAGGCCGCACTGGCGTTGGCGTTGGCGTTGGCGTTGGCGCTGCGCTCGCCGCAGGCGCTCAGCAGGCCGCCGCCGGCGAGCAGGCCGGCGGCGCCGGCGGACCAGCCGTGGCGCAGCAGCGCGCGGCGGAGTGGATCGGGATCGGACATCGGAGAGGGACGGTTCATTCAGGCGGCGATCGGCAGCAGCTCGGCCAGGCGGCGGTGCGCGGCGGCCAGCGGGCGCGGATCGATCCAGGCGTCGAAGTCGAAGTCACGGTCCAGGAAGCCGTGCGTGAGCTGGAAGTTCTTCTGCTGCCGGAACAACGCCACGCGCTCCGCCGACAGGTCGGGCGCCAGCGTCAGGTGGAAGTTGTTGCGGTAGGCGCCGGCCACGCCCTCGCTGCCGGCGCGTGTCTCGCCTTGCAGGATCTCCAGCGTTTCCTTGAGGTGGGTCTTGGCCCATTCGGCGGCGCGCAGCGTCTGCGTCAGGAAGCGCACCAGCAGCTCGAAGTGGTCGTCGATCAGCGACTGGTGGACGGTGATCGGGCGCGGTGTGCCGTTGTTGACGCGGAAGCGTTTCTCCGGCAACTGGTCCAGGTCGATGCCGATCTTCGCGCCCAGTCGCGCGGCGGCTTCCAGCGCGGCGGCGCCCTTGACGTAGACCGCGTCCACCTCGCCGCGCAGCAGCGGATGGATGCCTTCCCACAGGCCGGTGCCCAGGTCCTGGGGGCGCGGCTGGCCGTCGCCCAGCGGCGCGCCCGCGAGGTGGCCGAGATCGCCCTCGCGCGGCGGCGCCGGCGGCAGCTCGACGAGGTGGGCGTCGTCCAGCGACAGGCCGACCGCGTTGAGCGCGCCCTTGTAGCCCTGCAGGCTCATGCCGCGCGCGATGCTGCGGCCACGGCGGTTCTGTGCCAGGTCGGCGGGGCGGAAGGCCGGCAGCGCCAGGCGCTTGCCGCGCAGGTGCTCGGGGCGGCTGATGTCGGAGTCGGGCCGCACGAGGATGGCCTGGAACTCGTCGATCCAGGTCAGGCCGACCAGCCGCGTCGGCGCGCCCTGGGCACGGGCCGGGATGGCGAGCAGGTTGCCGCCTTCGCGGACCAGCGTGGTCAGCTCGTGGTCGTAGTGGTGGCGGGCCAGTTCGCCACCGGTCTCCTGCAGGGTCTTGAGCTGGATGCCGTCGCGGGCGAAGTCCTGCTCCAGCCAGCCCAGGCGATACGCCAGGCCGGTGGCGGTGGGGACCGGGCAGCGGGTGAACCAGACGGTGTCGACGGTGGAGGTCGGGGTGCTCATGGCGGTGTCCTTGTGATGGCGGTGACAAGACCCGTATTGCCAGAACCGTGCCAGGGTCCGCGGGCCCGGCAAGCCCGTGTTGATGGGGCATTCCGGGCATCCGCGCCCGGCGGGCGCGTTCCGGTCGCGTGGAAATCAGCAGCCGCTGCTGGCTTCAGGCCAGCGCGGGGCTGCTTTCGGCGCCGTGCGACGGATCGTCGAGTGCGGGCGTGGCTGCGAGCGTGGTGACGGCGATGGCAACGGCCGTGCCGCCGTGGGTCACGGCATCCGTGGCGACGCCCGTGCCGCCGTCGGTGTCGGTGTCGACCGTGGTGGAGGCGGCGGCGATGGCGGCGTCGCCGAAGGATGCCTGCTCATAAGCACGGTACAGGCGCGCATAAGGCCCCTGCGCCGCGATCAGCGCGGCATGCGGGCCGAGCTCGACGATGCGGCCCTGCTCGATGACGGCGATGCGGTCGGCGTCGCGGATCGTCGCCAGGCGGTGGGCGATGATGATCGCGGTGCGGCCCTCGCAGAGCCGCCGCAGCGCCGCCTGGATGCGGCGCTCCGTCTGCACGTCGACGGCCGAAGTGGCCTCGTCCATCACCAGCACCGCCGGGTCCGCCAGGTAGGCGCGCACCAGGCAGACGAGTTGGCGCTGGCCCTGGCTCAGTTGCCCGCCCATCGGCCCGACCTGCGTGGCGTAACCCAGCGGCAGGCGCTCCAGGACGGCGTCGGCGCCGAGGTCGCGCGCGGCGGCGATCAACGCGGCGTCGTCGGCCGCGGGCGCCGCCAGGCGCAGGTTGTCCAGGATGGTTCCGGAGAACAGCATGTTCTCCTGCAACACGACCCCGACGTGGCGCCGCAGCTGTTGCTGCGGCAGCGCGCGGATGTCGATGCCGTCCAGCCGCACCGTGCCGCCGTCGACGTCGTAGAAGCGCGTCAGCAGCTGCACCAGCGTGCTCTTGCCGTGGCCGGTAGGCCCGACGATGGCCAGCACCTCGCCGGGCGCGATGCGCAGGTCCAGGCCGCGGATCACCGGGCGCGCGGGCTCGTAGGCGAAGTCGACGGCGTCGAAGTGGATGTCCCCGCGCACGGCGCCCAGCGCCCGGGGGCGCGGTGGATCGGCGACCTCGGCGTCGGTGTCCAGCAGCAGGAAGATGCGCTGCGCCGACGCCGCGCCGCTGGTGTAGCGCTCCAGCAGGTCCGACAGCTCCTGCAGCGGCCCCAGGAAGAGCTGCACGTAGAACAGGCACTGCACGATCTGGCCGAAGGTGAGCGCGCCGCCGCCCATCTCGCGCGCGCCGCCGGCCAGCAGCAGGACCATGCCGGCGCTGGTCAGCAGCGCGGTGTAGGGCAGGAACCAGCCCGACTTGCGGTTGCCGCGGATCAGCGTGCGGTTGAAGTCCTGCAGCAGCGCGCGGTAGCGGTGGCGGTTGCTCTCTTCCTGCACCGTCTGCTGGAGGATGCGCACCCCGGCGACGGTCTCGACCAGGTGGGCGGTGAAACGCGCCCGCGCCTCGGCCACCAGGCCCCAGTTCTTCTGCGAGATCCGCTTGAAGCCCCAGATGCCCAGCACCAGCAGTGGCACCACCGCGGCCAGCGCCAGGAACAGCGTCGGCGAGATCGCCTGGATCAACACGCCGGCCACCACGCAGCGCAGCAGCGCCGACAGCAGTTCCGGCGGCCCCTGGATCAGCAGCGGCTCCAGCGCGTCCACGTCGCGGTCCACGCGCGAGATGATCCGGCCCGCCTTGGTCTTGTCGAAGAACCGCACGCTGAGCGTCTGCACATGCCGGTAGACCCGCATGCGCAGCGCATTGAGCACCCGCAGCGCCGACCTGCCCGCCAGGTACTGCGACGCGCCCGAGATCGCGAAACGCGCGATCCAGGTCAGCGCCATGCCCGCGCCCAGCAGCGCCGCGAGCCGCGCGTCGACGCGCCAGCCGGAGCCGTCCGCCACCAGCGCGTGGTCCAGCGCCTGGCCGACGAACCAGGGCCGCAGGAAGACGGCGCCCACCAGCAGCGCCTCCAGCGCCACCGCCGCCGCCAGCGCCCGGCGCACCGGTCGCAGCAGCGGCAGCAGCCGCCAGAACATGCCGCGGTCCAGCGCCTTGCGCGCCAGCGCCTGTTCGAGTTCGATGTCGGACAGCGGTCGTTGTCCTCGCATGTCGGCGCGTGCCATCAGTCCAGCCCCAGCAGTTCGCGATAGGCCCGATGGGCGGTGAGGTCGTCATGGCGGCCCTCGGCCGCGATCCGTCCGTCGATCAGCAGCAGCACGCGGTCGGCCTGCAGCACGGTGGAGAGCTTGCTCGCCACCATCAGGACGGTGGTGCCGCCGCCGGGCTCGCGGCGCAGCGCGCGCAGGCGGCCCAGCACGCGCTGCTCGGTGAGCGCGTCCAGTGCGCTGGTGGCGTCGTCCAGCGCCAGCAGGCGCGGTCGGGCCAGCAGGGCGCGCGCCAGGGCCAGGCGTTGCCGCTGGCCGCCGGACAGCGTGATGCCGCGATCGCCGACGCGTGTCCGCAGGCCGTCGTGCAGGCGCTCGACGACCTCGTCGGCGCAGGCGATGTGCAGCGCGCGTTGGAGCTCGGCGTCGTCGGCGTGTGGCGCCGCCAGCTTCAGGTTGGCGGCCAACGTGTCCGAGAACAGGAAGGCTTCCTGCGGCACGACCTGCACCGCGCGGCGCAGCGCGTCCAGGCGCAGGTCGCGCAAATCGGTCCAGCCGGTGGTGTCGTCGCCCAGGCGCAAGTGGCCGGTGTCGGCGTCCAGCAACCGCGGCAGCAGGCTCACGAGCGTGCTCTTGCCGGCACCGGTGGCGCCGACCAGCGCGACGACCTCGCCCGGCGCGATGCACAGGGCGCAGCCGTCGAGGATCGCCGTCGAGCCGCCCGGCGCGCGCACGCCGACGCCGTCCAGCGCCAACCCCAGCGGCCGGTCCGGCAGCGTGGCGGTGCCGCCGTGGATGGCGGGCTCGGCGTCCAGCAGCTCCCAGATGCGGGCCGCCGACGAGCGCGCGTCCGCGAAGATCTGCATCACCCGGCCCACGCCCTCGGCGCGGAAGATCAGCACGTTGGCCATCAGCAGCGCCGCGACCAGCTCGCCGCGGTGCAGTCGGCCGGTCTCCACCAGATGCAGGCCGAAGACCAGGATCCACACCTGGCCCAGCGCGACCACCGCCTGCGGCACCGGCACGCGGGCGCAGGCATAGGCGAGGGCGGCGGTGGCCTGGCGCATGAAGACGGCGATCTGCGCCTCGAAGCGGTCGGCGCGTTGGCCCTCCAGCACGAAGGACTTGATGACGCGCACGCCGTTGACGCCTTCGGAGAGCTCCTGGTTGACCTCGTCGTAGGCGGCGCCGACGGCGCGGTCCAGCGTCACGAGGTGATCGGTCTGGCGCAGGAACAGCGTGACGGCGATGCCGATCAGCAGCAGCGGCACGATGGCCAGGCCGGGGTGGTACCAGGCCAGCACCGCGAGCGTGGCGGTGACGACCAGCGTCAGCTCGAAGACCTGGCGCCAGAAGTTGATCAGCGCGTCGCGCAGCTTGTCGGCGTCGCGGGTGGTGCGGGTGACGAGCTCACCGACGCCGTGACGCCAGTGATAGCCCAGGTCCAGCCGCTGGACCTGGACCAGGATGCGCTCGCGCAGCAGCGTCAGCAACTGCTGGCCGCTGATCAGCGACGACAGGCCGGCGCCGTACTGCAGCACGCCGCGCAGCAGTGCCGCGCCGAGCAGCCAGGCGGACCAGTGCAGCACGCCGTCCAGCGCGGCCCGGGCACCGTCCGCGGCGCCGACCTCCAGTGCGTGGACCGTCCGCCCGACCAGCCATTGCTGGGCGGCGAAGGCGATGTTGCCCAGCAGGAACAGCAGCGCGGTGAGGGTGAAGTGGCGGGGGATCTCTCGATAGAGCAGGAGGCTTCGCCAGAGCGGCGATGGGGAGGCGGGCATCGGGCAGTCTGTGCTGCCCGATGAAGCCGGGCATCGAGCCCTTGTCGCAACTTCCAGGCCATGCCGGAAGTGACCGCGCCAGGCCCGGATGCGGGCCGCGGAGGGGCGCGGCCGGCGTCGTCGCCGCATGGGCACTGCGCGGAATCCAGCAGTGCTGCGTGGTTCCGAGCAGTCGGGCGGGCGATCTCCGGCGCGCTGACGGCGGTGCCGCGTCGGCGTGGACCGTCAGTGCGCGTCCATCAGTTCACGCCCGCCAGATCCGGTCCGTCGCATCTCGCCCGCCGGATAGGCCCTGCCAGTCATGTTTCGCCTAGATCTCGCCGGGTGCCTGGCTCTGCGAGCTGGCCTGGCTGATGTTGCTGCCCGGCGGGATGCTGCGCGTCAGCCAGACGTTGCCGCCGACGACCGAGCCGCGGCCCAGCGTGATGCGGCCCAGGATGGTGGCGCCGGCGTAGATGACGACATCGTCCTCGACGACCGGATGGCGGGGCGCGCCCTTGCGGATCTGCCCTTGCTCGTCCTTGGGGAAGCTGCGCGCGCCGAGCGTGACCGCCTGGTAGATGCGCACGCGCTCGCCGATCACGGCGGTCTCGCCGATGACGACGCCGGTGCCGTGGTCGATGAACAGGCCGGCGCCGATCCGCGCGCCGGGGTGGATGTCGATGCCGGTGCGGCCGTGGGCCAGCTCCGCGACGATGCGCGCCAGCAGCGGCACGCCCAGCGCGTACAGCTGGTGCGCGAGCCGGTGGTGGATCATGGCCTCGATGCCGGGGTAGCAGAGCAGCACCTCGTCGACGCTGCGCGCGGCCGGGTCGCCCTCGAAGGACGCGAGCACGTCGGCGTCCAGCAGGCGGCGGATCTGGGGCAGCGAGCGGCCGAAGTCGGTGGTGATCGCGGTAGCGCGCTCCGCCACCTCCGGCGCGTCGGGCGCGCCGCCGGCCACCGAGCCCAGCTCCAGCAGCACCTGCTGACGCAGCGCCTGCAGGTGCGTGTCCAGGGAGTGGCCGATGTAGTAGTCCTCGGCCTCGGGCCGCAGCGACGGCGGTCCCAGCCGCAGCGGGAACAGCACGCCGCGCAGGCCCTGGACGATCTCGTCCAGCAGCTCGACGGACGGCAGCTCGCGGCCGCGGGGCTCATGCTGGCGATGGGCTTCGCGCCAATCCTGGCGCGCGGCGCGCAGGCCGGCGACGATCTCGTCGAGCGGCCAGTCGCCGCCGTTGCGGGGAGGAGCGACGGTCATGGGTGGGGATGGAAGAGGGCGGGCATGCGGCGCATTGTTCCCGCTGCGCGGGGAGGGTGCCACGGGGAGAGCGCGAAGCCGGGTGGGAGGGAAGGTCAATTGGCGATGCCGGTGCTCGGATAGAGTGCAACGTCCTTCGCGGAAGCGCTCGCATGACCGAGCGAGATCGTTGGCATGCGCACCTTCCTGATTTCATCCCTCCCATGAAACAAGGTCTGGGAATTGGACTGGCGATCGTGCTCGGCGCTGGAAGCGTTCTCTACTTCATGGGCTTCGATATCCGCTCGCCGCGGGATGAGTCGCCGACCTCGCCGGCGTTTTCCCCTCCCTCTGCCCCGACGGTCCAGCCTGCGCTCAAATCGAATGGAGCCAGCACTTCAGATCGGCGCATTCGACCAGCGTTGACAGTCCGAAAGACAAATGACTGGATAAAGGAAGCCTCAGACAGCGCCGACTGCAGGGATCTTCTGGCGGCGCACAAAGCCGTTCAATTGTGCAAAAGCCGGGAGGACATGCGGCGCCGAAATCCTGCGCTCGACATATCCGACACCGAAGTTCGACTCGGCGAAGGACGATTCGTTGACTGCTCTGCGCTGACCGCCGAGCAGCGCCGCGACCACCTGCAATGGTTGGAACGGGCGGTTGAGCAGCAGGTGCCAGGCGCGGCGTTGGAGTGGCTGACGGCGGGACCCAACGGCCAGATCGACGACCTTGAAATGCGCAATGACGACCCTCTGGTCAGGGCTTGGAGCGAGAAGGCGATTCGACTGCTGGATGCCGCTGCTCGACGGGGCGATGTCGAAGCGATCGGGGCGTTGTCGGGTGTCTATTCGAGTGACTATGTGACCGAACGGGACATGACCAAGAGCGTCATGTATGACGTGGTGATCTTCAAGTTGCTGAGGCAGAAGGGCGGCAACGGTTTGGTGGGCTATCAGCGTCTGATGGACAGATATCGGCGCGAGATGTCCCCTGAAAAGTGGCAGGCGGTGGAGGAGAGCGCCGAGGCGTTCTTTCAGAGTTGCTGCGCGAAACCAAGGAACTAGCGGACTCCTCGCGCGCAGCGGGAGACGGCGCCTTCATCCGCGACTTGATGCCCGACAGCGCGGCCAGCGCGGCGCGATATCCCGTCCAGATCGCCTTCTCCTGTTCGTCCTGCGCGGACAGGCTAGAGACGTGGATTTTTGGCGCGATCAGGACATCCGCCTCGGCCATTTCCGGCGCGGCGATGAGGCAGCTCTGGGTCCGCATCACTCGCAGCAGCACGGAGGCCGCCCCCATCCCGTCGCCGCCGGAATCGGCGCAATAGACGTCCACGGCGATCACGACATCGGCGCCCATGGCTCGCGCGAAACGCACCGGGACCAGGCTGGTGATGCCGCCATCGACGAAGTGGCCGCCCGGGTAGGCGACGGGCACGTTCACACCTGGCACCGCGGCCGATGCCTGCACCGCCACGCCGGGCGATCCGTTGTCGAGCAGAACCGCTTGTCCACTTCGAAGATCGGTGGCGACCGCGCCGAATCGACGTGGAAAGGCCTCGATGCGTTTGCCCGACGTGACCGTGTCTATCCACCGCGCAATGTTGTCCCCGCGCATGAGGCCACTGGCGCTGACCGTCAGGTCGATGAGCGACGACAGCTTCACGTTGCGCGCGATGGTTTCGATTTCATTGGGAGACAGGCCGCTCGCATAGGCCGCGCCGACGACCGCTCCGGCAGAGGTGCCGACCACGATGTCGGGCTGAATGCCGGACTCCTCCAAGGCTCGAATCACCCCCAGGTGCGCGAAACCTCGCAGCCCGCCGCCGCCGAGGACGAGCGCAATGGTCGGTGCATCCTGTCCGGGCTTGTGCGGTCGGGCCGAGCGCTCGACATCGGGGAGGAAACGCGGGGTGATCTCGATGGGGCGGGGCGCGGCGCGCGTCGCGCAACCGGAGATCCATGTGACCGCGAACAGAATGAGCGCGGCGCTCGCCAGATGCAGAGGCTTCAAGGGCTTCATGGCGGGCCCTCTCAAACGGAAGTGAACGGGACGTCAGGCCCGGCCACTCGCGTGGAGCAGCCTGTGAGGAATGCGGTCGTCATGGTCGTGGTCTCGTCGAGTTGCGATGGCTTGAACGATAGTCATCGACGACTGGACGATCCATGGCCTGGAGTCCGACCTTCTTGTTCAGGAGTCCGGCACCGCGGGCCGCCGCGGCCTCCAGCCGTCCTCAGGCAGGCCGCGCGTAGCGACTCGGCGACTCGCCCACATGCCGGCTGAACGCGACGCTGAACGAGCTGGAGGATCCATAACCAACACGCTCAGCCACCTCGGTGACGGACAAGCCTGCCCGACGCAGCAGATCCTTCGCGAGTTCCATGCGCCAGGTCAGGAGGTATTCCATCGGCGCGACGCCGACCTTGCGCGTGAAGCGCTCGAAGAAGGCGGATCGGGAGAGCGCCGCCGCCTCGGCCAGTTCCTCGACGGTCCATGCGTGGTCGACACGGGCATGAATCTTCTTGAGCGCGGGCGCCAGTCGTTCATCCCCCAGTCCGCGCAGGAGACCGGACGGCGCGCTGCCGGTCGTCGTCGATCGCATCGCCTCGATCAGCAACATGCCGACCAGTCGAGACAGCATGTAGTCGCTGCCCGGTTGCTGTCCGGCGTACTCCTCTCCCACCATGTTCACGAGTTGCGCCAGGCGCGCCGACCCTTGCACATGCACGACGCCAGGCAGCAAGGACACGAGCAGCCGCGGATCCGCGCAATCGAACAGGAATGCGCCGCCCAATGAGCGCATTTCGGGCGCCCCCTTCTGGTCTCCGTAACGCCGTTCGATGTTTCCGCCGGGCATGGCGTTGGGGTCGAAATGGACCGGTGGGGCGGGGACGAAACTTGAGATCGTGAAGGCGGGCGTCGCCGGAAGCAGGACGAAGTCTCCCGCGCTGATGGTGATCGGCTCGTGGCCATCGACGGCCAGCAGGCAACTGCCCTCCAACATGATGCAGAAGCTGGGCTGGCCGTACTCGGAGTACCGCACGGCCCAGTGCCCGCGTCCCGTGATCGGATTGGCGAAGACGGCACTGGGCTGCAGCAGTCTGACAACCTCGGTGAGGGGATCGTTCATGAGTGATCTGGACTTTCGCTAAAGAACGCCGGACGAATCAATATAGATCATCCTGCTGCTGCCCTCTATCGTTGCATCCGAGTCAACCACCCACCTTGGATGTATGCAGATGAAAACAGTCTTGATCACCGGATGTTCCTCGGGTTTCGGCCTGGAGGCCGCCAGGCATTTCCACGCACGCGGTTGGCGAGTGATCGCGACCATGCGTTCACCGCGTCCCGAATTGCTCCCGCTGTCCGACACGATGCACGTGGCGACGCTGGACGTGACGAAGCCGGAGAGCATTGCCCGATTGCTTGAAAGCTGCGGCCCGATCGACGTGCTCGTGAACAACGCGGGCATCGGCCTCTTCGGCGCGGCGGAAGCCACCCCGATGGCGACGGTGCGGGAGGTCTTCGAAACCAACACCTTCGGCGTGATCGCGATGTGCCAGGCCGTCATTCCGCGGTTTCGCGAGCGGCAAGGCGGCACGATCATCAATGTGACGTCCAGTGCCACGCTGGCGGCGATGCCGCTGGTGGCCGCCTACACCGCCAGCAAGACAGCGATCGAAGGCTACACGGCTTCACTCGAAGGCGAGCTCGGGGAATTCGGCGTGCGAGTGAAGCTGGTGCAGCCTGGGTATGGACCGACGACCAGTTTCACAACCAACGGCCAGGAGCGCATGCAAGGGTCGATTCCCGAAACGTATGCGGCGTTCGCGCATCGCGTCTTTGCCACGTTCGCGCAGAACAAGGCCGTGACGAAGGAAGTGGATGTCGCGGAGGCGATCTGGCGGGCCGCGAATGACGCGTCGGATCAGTTGCGGTTCCCGGCCGGAGAGGATGCGGTCGCTCTGGCGAAGCGCCATGAAGGCGAGCCGCGCGCGAAGCCGGTGATGTTGTGAGATGCGCGCGGGCGGGAGCCGGTCGATTTGCCGCCGCGCTCACGCCCGCCGCGCCACCCATCCCTTGAACGTGAACGCGGCGTAGAAGAGCTCGACGCCGGAGAACCCCGCCGCTTCCAGCAGGGCCCTGTCCTGCTCGGGCGAGAGCACCGGCAGGCGCTCCTTGATCGCCGGGACACTGCCGAGCGCCTGCTCGGCGGGAACGCCGGCGTGGATCGCGTACATCGCATTGCGACGGAGCCATTGCTCCTTGCTGGCATCGTCCACGGGCATGCTGTGATGCGCGACGACGAACGGCGCACCCGGCTTGAGGCGCCGAGCCAGCGCCTTCAAGGTGGCGAGTCGTTCCTCCGCCGCCAGGAAGTGCAGCGTCAACAGGCAGGCGGCGCCGTCGAACGGGCCCTCGGGCGCGCTGTCGATGTAGCCCCGATGGAGCCGGACGCGCGACGCGAGATCGCCGAGCGTCGCTCGGGCCAGTTGGAGCATGTCTGCGGAGGGATCGACGCCGTCGAAGGTCCAGGCCTGATGCGCCTCGGCGAATGCCTTCAGCTCCAGTCCGCCGCCGGCGCCGAGCACGAGGATCCGCGCATCTGCCGGGGCGCGCTCCGCGAGCAGGAGGCCCGCCATGGCGTGGAGGTCGAGAAGCCCGGGAACGATCTTCGCGGTGCGTTCGGCATAGGAGGCGACGGCGAGCGGGTCGGAGAAGGCGTCGTTCATCGGCGGGACGCGTCGCGCGGTTCTGGAGGGCTCGAATGACGGGCTCGATCAATCATGGAACTTATGTTGTTGCATGAGATATCGAAAGTCAAGCGATCGACCGGATCCGGCCCGAAGGGGCCGCCCGGCCCCGGCTCATCTCAACGCCTGCGCCCTCGCCGAATGCACCCTCGCTCGGCTTTCCAGCCAGGTATGGCGATGGCTGCCTTCCGGCGGCTCCAGGACCTCAAGCAGCCGTTGATACAAGGCGCTGAGCCGCTCGAAGTCGCTGTGCAGGTCGTCTCCCGGCAATAGCTGCTGGGCGCGGACCAGGACGTCGAGCGCCAGTGGCGCGCAACAGCTCTTGGCCGCCAACTGGCTGGACTTCACGAACTCGCTGGCCAGGCCGGCCAGCAACACGTCCGTGCGTCGCACGCCGATGCTCCGCAAGCGCCGGAGCGCCTTGGGATCGGCGCATTCGTCGGCGACATGCCTGAGCTGCGCGAGCAGCAAGGTCCAGAGCTCCCGCACCACCTCGCATGCCGCTTCCGACTGCGCCGGCGAATCCGGGGCCGCATGCCAACGCCCGGCCGCCTGGCTGAGCGGGGCGGTCATGCCCCGCGCGTGACGACGGCGTGGAGGCCGTGAGCCAGTGCCGCTTCTCGGGGCCAGGGGCTTTCGCTCAACGCGATGACCAGCCACGTCGTCGCGTGTCGTTCGATCCAATCGAGCATGGTTGTCTCCTGCAGCTCTTATTTTTTGCAGGCGTGGCCCTTCGCGGAGCCACGCCCGGCAGCGTCGCTTCCCGGCCCGTGGGCCAGGAAGCTCCGTTGCCGACCTCGACCTCAGGCGAGGTCGAAGCGATCGAGGTCCATCACGTGGGTCCATGCGGCGACGAAGTCGTCGACGAACTTGCCGCCGGCGTCGCTGCTGCCATGGACTTCGGCCAGCGCGCGCAGGACCGAGTTCGATCCGAACACCAGGTCCACCCGCGTGGCGGTCCAGCGCAGGGCGCCGCTCTGCCGATCGCGACCCTCGAAGAGGTCGGCGTCCTGCGCGCTCGCCTTCCACTGCGTGCCCATGTCCAGCAGGTTGACGAAGAAGTCGTTGCTCAGGACTCCGGGTCGATGCGTGAAGACACCGTGCGGCGACTGGCCCGCGTTGGCGCCGAGGACGCGGAGGCCGCCGAGCAGCACCGTCATCTCGGGCGCGGTCAGGTTCAGCAACTGGGCCTTGTCGACCAGCAGTTCCTCCGCGGAGACGGTGAACCTGGCCTTCTGGTAGTTGCGGAAGCCGTCGGCGACCGGCTCCAGCACCTCGAACGATTCGACGTCCGTCTGCGCCTGCGACGCATCCGTCCGCCCCGGCGTGAAGGGCACCTTCACGTCATGGCCGCCGGCCTTCGCGGCCTGCTCGACGCCCACGCCGCCCGCCAGCACGATCAGGTCGGCCAGCGAGACCTGCTTGCCGCCGGCCTGCGCCGCGTTGAAGTCGCGCTGAATGCCTTCCAGCACGTCCAGCACACGCGCCAGTCGGCTCGGCTGATTGACGGCCCAGTCCTTCTGCGGAGACAGCCGGACCCGCGCGCCGTTGGCGCCGCCGCGCTTGTCGGAGCCGCGGAACGTCGAGGCCGAGGCCCACGCGGTCGAGACCAGTTCCGACACGGTGAGACCCGAGGCGAGGACCTTCGCCTTGAGCGTCGCGATGTCGGTCGCGTCGATCAACGGGTGATCCACGGCCGGGATGGGGTCCTGCCAGATCAGGTCCTGCGCGGGCACCTCGGGGCCGAGGTAGCGCGCGCGGGGACCCATGTCGCGGTGGGTGAGCTTGAACCAGGCGCGGGCGAAGGCGTCCGCGAACTGATCGGGATGGGCCAGGAAGCGGCGCGAGATCTTCTCGTAGGCCGGGTCGACGCGCAGCGACAGGTCGGTCGTGAGCATCGTCGGCGCGCGGCGCCGGGACGGGTCGTGCGCGTCGGGGATCGTGCCGGCGCCGGCGCCGTCCTTGGCGATCCATTGATGGGCGCCGGCGGGGCTCTTGGTCAGCTCCCACTCGTAGCCGAAGAGGTTCTCGAGGAAGTTGAGGCTCCACTTCGTCGGCGTCGTGGTCCAGGTGACTTCCAGGCCGCTGGTGATCGCGTCGCCGCCGTGACCCTTGCCGAAGCCGCTCGACCAGCCCAGGCCCTGCGCGGTGATGTCCGCGCCTTCCGGCTCCACGCCGACATGGGCGGCGTCACCCGCGCCGTGCGTTTTGCCGAAGGTGTGGCCGCCGGCGATCAGCGCGACGGTCTCCTCGTCGTCCATCGCCATGCGGGCGAAGGTCTCGCGGATGTCGCGGGCCGCGGCGAGGGGGTCGGGATTGCCGTTCGGGCCCTCGGGGTTCACGTAGATCAAGCCCATCTGGACGGCCGCGAGCGGTTTGGCCAGGTCGCGGTCGCCGCTGTAGCGGCGGTCGTCCAGCCAGGTGCTCTCGGCGCCCCAGTTGATGTGGTCCTCGGGCTCCCAGACGTCGGCGCGGCCGCCGGCGAAGCCGAAGGTCTTGAAGCCCATCGACTCCAGCGCGACGTTGCCCGTGAGGATCATCAGGTCGGCCCACGAGATCTTCTTGCCGTACTTCTGCTTGATGGGCCACAACAGGCGGCGGGCCTTGTCCAGGTTGCCGTTGTCGGGCCAGCTGTTCAGCGGCGCGAAGCGCTGCTGTCCGCCGCCGGCGCCGCCGCGGCCGTCGGCGGTGCGGTAGGTGCCGGCGCTGTGCCAGGCCATGCGGATGAACAGCGGGCCGTAGTGCCCGAAGTCCGCCGGCCACCAGGGCTGCGAGTCCGTCATCAGCGCGTGCAGGTCCTGCTTCAGGGCGGGCAGGTCCAGGCTGTTGAACTCCCTGGCGTAGTCGAAGCCTTCGCCCATGGGGTCCGACTTGACGGCGAGCTGCCGCAACACGCCGAGGTTGAGCTGGTTGGGCCACCAGTCACGATTCGTCCGCGCCACCGGCGCGCCGCCCCGGCCAGTCACGGGGCATTTGCCTTCATCACTCATCACATCTCCTTGATGCTGTAGAAATCCGCGGCGACGGGACGATGCGCGTGCCCGCCGCGCGGGTGCTTAAACCACGTGTCGAACGAGGTCCACGACCCCGACCGCGGTACCGGCGACAAAGATCGACACGCCGATGACCTGCCTCGCGAGGTGAACGTGGCCCTTGAGGACCTGCCCGGCCGTTTGAATTCGCGTCATCGTGGTTGCCTTTCTGTCTTCCGTGGTTGGGGGTCAGTATTTGCTATCGAGGTTCGCGTATCCATTTGCAATTCCTAATGACGTGCATAGTGGAAAACTTGGCGATGTCGCTCCGACCGCCAAGGCGCCGTGCGGGCGTCAGTAGGGCAGGCAGGGGGGCCGCGCAACACCTGTCCCCCTGAAACGCAGCCTGACCCACGCCCGCGGCGGCCTGTCGATCCCCGCTTCGTGCCATCCCGGTGCCTGCCTACGCTGCGCGGCATTCACAACCGGGAGGTGGCCTTGCTGCAGATTCAGGACGTCGTCAAAACCTTTGGACGCCAGACCGCGGTGGACGGCGTCTCGCTGGACCTCGAACCCGGCGTGGTCGGATTGATCGGCCACAACGGCGCGGGCAAGAGCACCTTGCTGCAGATGCTCGCCACGCTGACGGTGCCCACGCGCGGGCGCATCCTGCTGGACGGGCAGGACATCGTCGCGAAGCCCGAGGCGATGCGTCGGCGGCTCGGTTACCTGCCGCAGGACTTCGGCGTCTATCCGCACCTGACGGCGCGTGAGTTCCTGCAGTACTTCGCCGCCTTGAAGGGCGTCGGGGACAAGCGCCGCGTGCGCCAACTGCTGGAGCTGGTCAACCTGCACGAGCACGCGGACCGCGCGGCCGCCGGCTTCTCGGGCGGCATGCGGCAGCGGCTGGGCATCGCGCAGGCGTTGTTGAACGACCCCGACGTGCTGATCGTCGACGAGCCCACCGCCGGGCTCGACCCGGAAGAGCGCCTGCGCTTTCGCCGCCTGCTGGGCGACCTCGGGGCGAAGCGGCTGGTGATCGTGTCGACGCACATCGTGTCGGACGTGGAGAACATGGCCTCGCGCCTGGCCATCCTGCGCCAGGGCCGGCTGGTGGCGTTCGAGACCCCCGAGGCCATGCTGGCGCGTGCCGCGGGTCAGGTGTGGACCTCGCTGCTGTCGCCCGAGGCGTACGAGGCGCTGCGCGGGCAGGTGCGGGTGCTCCAGGCCCAGCCGCAGGGCGGGCAGATGCAGGTGCGCATCGCGCATGCCTCGCGCCCTTGCGCGGACGCGCAACCCGCGCAGCCGACGCTGGAGGAAGCCCTGATGGCGCAGCGCTACGCCGATGCACAGGTGGCCGCATGAACGCAGCCTTGTGGAAGGCCGCCGTGCTGAACGAATGGCGGCTGCGCAGCCGCCGGGTCAGCACGCTCGTGATCCTGCTGACCGTCGTCGCGGTGAGCTGGCTGATGGTGCTGGATCCGAGGACGGGTCGCGCCACGATGGTCACCGGCGGGCAACGCATCGCCTACGACAGTCAGGCGCTGGCCTTCGCCACCGGCGTGATGGCCTGCATGCTCTTCGGGCTGGCGGGTTTCTATCTCGCGCGAGGCCGCAGCCAGGAGGACCTCCGCTGCGGCACCGCGGCCGTGCTGGCCGCCACGCCGGTGACCAACGTCCAACTGCTGGGCGCGCGGTGGCTGGGCGCGTTCGGGTTCCTGATGTCGCTGGGGACCGCGCTGATGCTGACGCTGTGGGTGCTGCAACTGGTGCGCGGCGAGGGGCCGTTGCGGCCCGTGCCTTACCTCCAGATGCTGCTGCTGGGCCTGGCGCCGGGCATGATGATGTGCGCGAGCCTTGCCGTGCTTGCCGACGCGTGGGCGCCGCTGATGCGCAAGCGCGGGGATGCGCTGTACTGGGTGTTCTGGATCGCGCAGCTCGGTTTCATGCCGGCGATGCTGAGCGGCGGCGCGTCGGGGTTGAGCGGCTGGCAGGTGCTGGACGTGCAGGGGCTGTCCGTGTGGGTGGTGGCCTTGAGCCGGCTGATGGACGTCGGCAGCGTCAGCATCGGCGGCGCGCCGTTCCGGGCCGGGCTGCCGGTGCTGCACATGCCCGAGGGGCTCTGGAGCCGGGAACTCGTCGCGCTGCGCGTCGGCGCGATGGGCGTGGCGTTGCTGCCGCTGCTGCCCGCGGTGTTGCTCTTCCATCGCTACGCGCCCGATCGGGTCAAGGGGGCCGGCGCCGGCCGCGGCCGCGCGGTCGCCGTCTTGCAATGGCTGTCGCGGCCCGTCCTGGCGCCGATGCGGTGGCTGTTCGGGCAGTTGCTGGGACTGAGCGCCCGGGTGCCGGGTCTTGCCGGCCGGCTGCTGGCGGACGTGAGCCTGGTGCTGCTCAGCCAGCCGGTGCTGGCGCTGGTGATGACGGCCTGCGTGGCAGCGTCGGTCGCCGTGCCCACGAGCGCGTTGCCGCGGGTGATGGCGCTCGCGCTGGGCGCCTGGGGCATCGCCGTGGCGGACGTGAGCTCGCGCGACTGGCAGAGCGGCACGCTGGGCATGGCCAGCGCCACGGCGGGCGGCGCGCCGGAGCGCGGCTGGCGACAGGCCGTCGCCGCGTTCGGGCTCGGCGTGATCGTCGGCGCGCCGGCGTTGCTGCGCTTGTCGGTGGAGGCCCCGCTGCGCGCGGCGGCCTGCCTGGCGGGGCTGCTGTTCTTCAGCGCCGGCGCCGCGTTGCTGGGCCGATTGACGCGGGGGGCACGGACGTTCCTGGCGCTGTACCTGTTCAGCCTCTATCTGGGGCTGCAGCGCACCGGGATCGCGGCGCTCGACATGCTGGGCGTGAGCGGCGCCGCGACCGCCGGCAGCGTGGCGGCCTACGCGGCGGCCGGCGGCCTGGGCGTGCTGGCGCTGGCGGCGATGCCGCGCATGGCGCGCGGCATCAGTGGCATCAGCGACGTCTCACGCCTGATAGGGACCACGCCCCGGTAGCGCCCACAGCAGGCCCAGCGTCGCGCCGGCTGGCGCGACGGTCAGGTGGTCCTCGCCAGCGAGCACGTGGCTCTCGATGCGCAGCGACCGATAGCGGCGCTTGCGCAGCGTGGCCTCGAAGCGTCGCACATCGGCGACCATGTCGGTCTCGGTGTTGTAGCGAGGTCCCTTGGCGACGGCCTCGTAGGCACCGATGTACTGGAAGACGTTGGCGGCCAGGTCCGTGTGGCGCTGCGCGTACGCGGCCTCCCGATCGAACATCACGCGGCCGTCGAACCAGAGCGATGGACTGCCCAGGATGTAATGGCTGAAGAGGTCGGGACGGGTGAACAGCGCCTGAGTCCCGAGCAGCGCGCCGAAGGAATGCCCGAGCAGCACGCGACGGGCCGGATCGATGCGATACCGCGCCGAGACCGCCGGGACCACGATGTCCGCCAGGTACTTCAGGTAGAGCGCGCCGTCCCCGTAGCGCGGCGCCCCATAGCGGTTGGCTGGCCGATGGGGACGCGTCAGCGGGTTCGTCGGCGTGTAGTCGCGCGATCGCATGTCCGTCGCGGATTCATCCGCTGGACCGGCCAGTCCGACGAGGATGAAGTCCGCGAGGTTGCGGCCCTGCTGTCCCACGCGGTTGCGCAGCGCGCGCACCATCGGAAAGGCGTAGGGCGCGTCGGTGACGAAGACGGCGGGCCGCGGGCCATCGGCGGGGGAGGCGGTGGTCGCGCTGACGGGCAGGTCGACCCAGACCTCGTACTTTCGACCGCTCACCGGGTCGGGCAGCGGGTGGACGAAGGTGTTGGGGAGGGCGTAAGGCCCGGCCGCATCGGGCAGCGCGGGCGCCGCCATGGAGGACGTGGGGGTCAGCAGCGGCGCCAGTGCCGCCGCGAGAAACTGCCGGCGCTGGGGCATGGTCGCGGAGTGGAGTTCAAGGGATCCGGCGAGTGTCTGTCCGGGCCGCCGCGGCGCGGGGTGGCATGTGCGTTACGGTGGTTACGGCGCCAGCCCTTGCAAGTACGTCACCGCCGCGTCCTCCGCGGCCCGGCGGCGGAGGACCGAGTCCTCGCGCAGCACGCGATACAGCTGCACGCAGGCCATCGTGGCGGCATGGCAGCTGGCGAGCTCATGCATGGCGACGGTGGGCCGCATCGCGGCGGCGATGTCGGGAGATCGCTGTTCCAGCCGCCGCAAGCCGATCGCGTGACGGCCCTCGCGGGCCCTGGCCATCGGCGCGAGGACGGTGGTGCGAAGGAACGACAGGAAATCGAGGGCCTCGAACAGCTCACCGCGGGCGATCTTCGTCGCCCCGTAATGAACCCACACCCAGAACCGGTCCTCGATCCATTGCGGGTTCGGCGCGCTCACGCGGGCGCCGGCGACGGCCCGCAGGGCGGGCGCGAAACGGCCGTCGCGCGCCCACAGCGGCTCGGCGGCGCCGACCACCGCGCCGATGCCGTCGACGGCGACGAACTTCAGGTCCACGTGCAGCAAGGGCGCGTCGAACAGGCAGATCAGCAAGCGCGGCTCGCCCACATGCTCGCCGGTGAAGGCGCTCAGCATCGGGCCGAGCGTGGACGCGATCGCCATCCGCGCTTCGAGGATCTCTTCGAAGGCGGCCGGCTCCACCGCGATCAACAGGTCCAGGTCGCTGAACTCGTCGAGCGTGCCGTCCGCCCACGACCCCGTCGCGGCGATGCCCACGATGCGCGGATCGGCGGACAGGCGCGCGATGGCGGAGGCGGCGAACCGGCGCTGCGCGTCACCGGGGACAGGGCGTGTTTCGTTCATGGCGTCGATGGTAGCCAGCGCCTCGGCCCGGGGTCGAAGGTCACCGGGCGTCGCGGCGCCGCCAGATGCGGGCGGGCGCGAGGCGGCTGTCATGGCGCGGCATCGAGCGGCGGTGAGTGCGCGGCCATCGCGCGGGCGCTGCCCGTGGGCTGCAGGCGCCGACGATGGATCAGGTACCAGGCCGCGGGGATCACCAGCATGCTCAGCAGCGGCGCGGTGACCATGCCGCCGACCATCGGCGCGGCGATGCGCGTCATGACCTCCGACCCGGTGCCGCGCCCCAGCAGGATGGGCAGCAGCCCCGCCATCACGACGGCCACGGTCATCGCCTTGGGCCTGACGCGCATCACCGCGCCTTCGCGGATCGCCGCCAGCAACGTGGCCTCGGTGTCCGGCTCGCCGGCCGCGAGGCGCTGCCGCCAGGCGTTCTGCAGGTACACCAGCATGACCACGCCGAACTCCGCCGCCACGCCGGCCAGCGCGATGAAACCCACCACCGTCGCGACGGAGATGGCGTGGCCCAGCCACCAGATCAGCCAGAAGCCGCCCACCAGCGAGAACGGCACCGCCGCCATCACGATCGCGGCGTCCCGCGTGTCCCGGAACAGCAGATAGAGCAGCACGAAGATGATCGCCAGCGTCACCGGCACGACCAGCTTCAGGCGCTGCGTGGCCCGCTCCAGGTACTCGTACTGGCCGGACCAGGCCACGGCATACCCCGCGGGCAACGCGACCTCCCGGTCGACGGCCGCCTGCATGTCGAGCACCACGGAGCGCAGGTCCCTGTCGCGCACATCGACATAGATCCATCCGGACAGCCGGGCGTTTTCGCTGCGGATCATCGGCGGCCCGTCCTGCACGGTGATGCGCGCGACGTCCCCCAGCAGCACCGTCGCGCCCCTGGCCGTCACGAAGGGCAGGGCGCGCAGGCGCTCCAGCGAGTCGCGGACCTCGCGCGGGTAACGCACATTCAGCGGAAAGCGCTCCCGGCCCTGGATCACCTCGCCGACGTTCTCTCCGCCCACGGCCGTCGAGACGACCGCCTGGACGTCGGCGACCGACAGGCCGAAGCGCGCCGCGGCGACGCGGTCCACGTCCACGTCGAGGTAGCGGCCGCCCGTCAGGCGCTCGGCGAGCGCCGAGGCGACGCCCGGCACGCCGCGCACCGTGGACTCGATGCGGGCGGCGAGCCGGTCGATCGTCGCCAGGTCGCCGCCGGACACCTTGATGCCGACGGGACTCTTGATGCCGGTGGCCAGCATGTCGATGCGGTTGCGGATCGGCGGCACCCACACGTTGGACAAGCCCGGCACCTTCACGACGCGGTCCAGCTCCTCGACGAGCCTGTCCGGCGTCATGCCGGCCCGCCACTGCTCGCGGGGCTTGAACTGGATGATGGTCTCGAACATCTCCAGCGGCGCCGGATCGGTGGCGGTGTCCGCGCGCCCGGCCTTGCCGAACACGCGCTCGACCTCGGGCACGGTCTTGATCAGGCGGTCCGTCTGCTGCAGCAGCTCGGCGGCCTTGGACGCGGAGAGGCCGGGCAGGGCGGAGGGCATGTAGAGCAGGTCGCCTTCGTCCAGCGGCGGCATGAACTCGCCGCCCAGACGATGCAGCGGGACGAGGCTCAAACCCAGGACCAGCAGCGCCAGCAGCAGGGTCGTCTTGGGAAAGCGCAGCACCGCGTCGAGCGCCGGCCGATAGACCGCAATCAGCGCGCGGTTGATCGGGTTGGCCGTCTCCTTCGGAATCCGTCCCCGGATGAACAGCCCCATCAGCACGGGGACCAGCGTCACCGACAGGCCCGCCGCCGCCGCCATCGAGTAGGTCTTCGTGAAGGCCAGCGGCGAGAACAGCCGGCCTTCCTGGGCCTCGAGCGCGAACACGGGCAGGAAGGACAAGGTGATCACCAGCAGGGAGAAGAACAGCGCGGGTCCGACCTCGGTCGCCGCCGCGGCGATCAGCGTCCATCGCTCGGCGAGCGTCGGCTCCCGGCCCTGCCGCGCCTCGAAATGCTCCAGGTGCTTGTGCGCCGCCTCGACCAGCACGACCGAGGCGTCGACCATGGCGCCCAGCGCGATCGCCACGCCGCCCAGGGACAGGATGTTGGCGCTGACGCCTTGCCAGTGCATCACGATGAAGGCCGTCAGCACGCCCACCGGCAGCGTTACCACCGCCACCAGGGCCGAGCGCAGATGAAACAGGAAGACGGCGCAGACAACCGCGACGACGATGAACTCCTCGATCAGCTTCTCGCGCAGGTGATCGACGGCGCGGTCGATCAGCCGCGAGCGGTCGTAGGTCTCGACCACCTCGACGCCCTGGGGCAGGCCCGGCTTGAGCAACGCGAGCCTGGCCTTGACGGCGTCGATCACCTGGCGCGCGTTCTTGCCCGAGCGCATCACGACCACGCCGCCGACGACCTCGCCCTGTCCGTCCAGCTCCGCGATGCCGCGTCGCATCTCCGGGCCGATCTGGACCGTCGCCACGTCGCGCAAGAGCACCGGCGTCGTGCCGCTCAACGCCAACGGGGTGTTGCGGAAGTCGTCCAGCGATTGCAGGAAGCCACGCGAGCGCACCATGTATTCCGCCTCCGCCATCTCCACCACCGAGCCGCCCGCGGACTGGTTGGCCTGCCGCAGCGCGTCGACGACCACGGCCTGCGGGATGCCGAGCGCGCGCAGGCGGTCGGCGTCCAGCACCACCTGGTACTGGCGGACCATGCCGCCGATGCTGGCCACCTCGGCAACGTCGGGCACGGTCTTGAGCTCGAACTTCAGGAACCAGTCGTTGAGGGCGCGCAGCTGGCCGATGTCGGCGGTGCCGGTCCGGTCCACCAGCGCGTACTCGTAGACCCAGCCGACCCCGGTGGCGTCAGGCCCCAGCGCGGCCGTGGCGCCCGCGGGCAATCGCCCCTGCACCTGGTTCAGCGATTCGACCACCCGCGAGCGCGCCCAGTAGGGATCGGTCCTGTCGTCGAAGAGGACGTACACGAACGAGTCGCCGAAGAAGGAGTAGCCCCGGACCGTCTTCGCACCCGGCACGCTGAGCAGGGTGGTCGTCAACGGGTAGGTGACGAGGTCCTCGACGACCTGGGGCGGCTTGCCCGGCCAGGTCGTGCGCACGATCACCTGCACGTCGCTCAGATCGGGCAGGGCATCCACCGGCGTGCGGGCGGCCGACCACAGGCCGGCGGCCACGAGGCAGGCCGTGGCGATCAGCACCAGGAAGCGGTGGGTGATGGACCAGCGAATGAGGGCGGCGATCATCGAGCGTCTCCCGTCTTGCGCGTGGAGACCAGCGCCCAGTCCGACTCGCCGCTTTGCCTGAACTCGAAGCGGATGCGGTCACCGACCTTCAAGCCGCGGCGCGCGGCCGCGTCGCCGGCGCCGAAGCTCATCGTCATGGCAGGCCATCGGAGCGCGGGGACCGGGCCGTGGGAGATGGTCACGCTGTCCGCGTCGATCTGCTCGATCGTGCCCTCGGCATGAAAGAGGCCCTGGGTGGCCGACGTTGCCGATCCCGCCGATCCTGTCGAACTGATGGATCCAGCCGATCCGCCCGATCCCATCGATCCCGTCGATCCGGTGGACGTGGACATCGGCGTCATGGCCGGAGAGGCTGGCACGGACGCCGCGGTCGGTCCGGCCGGAGTGGTCGGCGCGGTCGGCGTCATCGGCGCGGCGGAAGGCGTGGTGGCGCCGCCGCCCAGCGCGGACTTGAGCCGCGCCTCGGAGTCGATCAGAAACTGGCCGCTGACGACGACCTCGTCGCCCTCGCGCAAGCCGTCGAGCACCTCGACCCGATCCCCGAGCTCAATGCCGAGCGTGATCTCGCGCTGCGCGAAACCGCCCTCGCCACCGCGGACGACGACCACGGTGCGCGCCCCCGTGCGGATGACCGCTTCGGTGGGCAGGGTCAGGCGCACGCGCGGCGCACCGGCCACCTGCAGGCGCAGCAGCATCCCGGGGATGAGGCCACCGCCCTTGTTGTCGACCTCGAAGCGGGCTCGCACGCTGCGTGTGCCCGCGTCGACCTGGGGAAGGATCTCCGTCAGCTTGCCCGCGAACGACCGCGTGGCGTCGGCGCTCAGGACCGCCGTCACCTGCTGGCCGCGTTCGAGCCGCGGGGCCTGAGCCTCCGGCACGTCGACGGTCACCCACACCTTGTTCAGCCCGGCGAGGCGGAAGAGCGTCGCGCCGGGCGTGACCTGGACGCCTTCGCGCACGCCCAGCTCGGCCACGACGCCGTCGATCGGGGCGCGCAAGGTAAAGCGGGCCATCGCCGTGCCTGTTCGCTCACTTTGACCAACGAGCTCATCGGGAATCGACAGCGCGCGCATGCGCTCGCGTGCCGCGGTGACGAGGTCCGCCGCCGCGCCCGCGCGCCGGAGCGCCAGCCACTCGTTCTGCGGTCCCAGCCACTCCGGGGCGAAGACGGTGGCCAGAGGCTGTCCCTGCCGCACCCGCTCCATGGCGGCCCGCACGGCGAGGTGTTCGACATAACCGGCGACGCGCGTCTGGACATCCACGTTCAGGCGTTCGTTGAACTGCACCGTGCCCACGGCATCGAAGGTCGAGCCGACCTCTGCGCGTTGGACTCTGGCGGCGCGGACGCCCAGGTTCTGCAGCACCGTCGGACTGATACGCACGCCGCCGTCGCCGCCACCGGCGGCATCGCCCGCGTAGACCGGGACGAGTTGCATGTCCATGAACGGTGACTTGCCGGGCTTGTCGAAGCGCGGTCCCGGCACCATCGGATCGTGCCAATAGAGGACCTGGCGGTCTCCGGCGGACGACGCGCGCGCCGACGGCGTCGGCGCGCGTTCCCCATCGCCGCGCGCGGACGAGCGACCGATGACGAAGCCGCCGACCGCGAGCAGCGCTCCGGCGGCGATCAGGACGGACACGGTGGTGGCGCGCTTCATGGGGCGTCTCCTTGAGCCAGGGGCTTGAACGCCAGCTGAGCGCTGACGCGATCCAGCGCTCGATGCAGCGCGATCAGTTTTCTCTCGGCTTCGAGCTCGGCATGCCGTGCCTCGAAGACGCCGGACAGCGCGGCCTGGTTGGCGCGGTAGGCGGCCAGGGCGACGCCGGTCCGTTGCCGGGCTGGCTGGACGACCGAGGCCGCGTATCGATCGATGCGTTGGCGCAGGAGATCGGCGTCGCTGGCGAGGGTGTCGAAGTCCGCCATCGCGGTGCGCGTGGCTTCCGCGAGCTCCGCCTCGGACTTGTCCACGAGCGCGGCCTTGGCCGCGACCTCCCGATCCTGCCGACGGCCCGGCGCGATCTGGAGCGGGATGCTGACGCCGACCGAGACCATGTCGGCATACCCCGTCCGCTGGCCGTAGGAAACCTCCCAGGTCCAGTTGGACGTGCGCTCGCTGGTGGCGACCGTCACGCCGCGGCGGGCGATGTCGACCTCCCGTCGCAGCAAGGCCAGCATCGGATGGCGCGCCAGGTACTCGCTTGCCGCCGGGGCGGGGAACGCGGGCGCGTCCAGCAGCGTGTCCGGCGGCACGCCGACCCATCGCCGCAGGGTCAACAGGGCGGCGGCCTGGTCCTGACGGGCCTGCGCGCTGTCGTCCTCGGCCTGGCCCCGCGCGGAAGCCAGCGCCAGTGCCTCCGCGCCGGCGGGGGCGCCGGACGCGCCGGCCGTCGCCAGGCGCGCGGTGGCGATGTCCTGCTCCTCGCGCAGGTGATGCTCGGCTTGCGTCGCCAAGGCGAGCACGCGGCCGGCGTGCCAGGCATCGACGTAGGCCAGCGCGGCCTGCAGCCGGGCCTCCGCCATGGCGGAGGCGGCCTGCAGCGAGTCGCGGTCCGCGACCGCGAGGGCCGCGTGCGCGCGTGCCGCGCGTTTCTCGGCGGAGAGCCATTCCTGGCTGAAGCCGATGCGCTTCATCGTCATCGAGTCGCGGGTCGTGGCGAATCGATCCGGGCCGGTGGCTGGCAGGTTGTCGACGCCCGCGCGCAGCGTCGGATCCGGCAGTTGGCCGGCGGCGCGGGCGGACTCATGGGCGCTCGCGGCGGCGGCGAGTGCGGCGCGAGCGGCTTCGGACCGCTGCGCGGCCAGGCGCAGGGCCTGGTCGAAGGACAGGGGGCTGGCCGGCGCGATGGCCGGCAGCAGCGCGGCGGCGATCGCAGCCGCGCGCAGAACGAGGGTGGACATGAAGACTCCGTGGACGAACGAGGGAACGGCTCGCGGGCGGCAAGGCCGCGCGAGCGCCGGTCAGTCGACGGAGCGGATCAGACTCGGAGTCTGAGCGTGGAAAGGAAGAGAGGCGCAGGGGGCGGCTGCCCCTGGGCGGTGGCGGTGTCCGGCGTGACCGGGGCCACCTGGGCGTCGAGCGCCTGGGGCAGTTCGAGTTCGTGCACGACCATCGGGAGCGAGACGACCGGCAGCTTGGCCGCCTCGAAGGTCTTGCCGGGATCGGCGGCGTGCTGATGGCAAAGCGCCGGCTGGTCCTGGTCCATGCCGTCGCACGGCATGCCGGCGTCCATCGCGGCCGTCATCGCCTCGCCGTCGTCCTGGGGACAGACGTAATTCGCCAGCGCCAACTGCGAGAACAGCAGCGACAGCACCACCAGCAAGGTGGTGCTCAGGCGATGGAGGAGGCGGTGGCGCATGACCGGCGGAGTGTAGCCAAAAGGGCAGGACCGGTGGAGGCCCTCAAACCCCCGAACTCGCGCCTGCGCTCGACGATCACTGGCCGCCAGCGGGCAAGGTCATGACGGCATTCCCGTAAGCATCGCCGACGCGGCCGTCCCGGATGAAGTCGCGCATCATTTGGAAGTAGCCCTTGGGGAATCGCGTCGACACGCGCCTGCCGTCCGGGTTGACCTCAAATTCGGTCATGCCGTGATCGGCGCCTGGATAGACGGCCAGCGTGTAGCGTTTGCCCGCGGCAATCAGCGAGCGGATGCTCGCCGCGGATTCGGCGCTTGGCGCGACCCGATCGTCCGCCGCCAGGATCCACAACTGCGGCGTGGTGGAGGCGCGCAGGGTCGGCATCGGGTCGTATCGGAAAGACGTCTCGAACTTGTACTTCGTGTTCAGCCCCTCGACGATCTGCGCCTTGTCCAGGGGCAGCACCAGGTGCAGGAAATTGCCGCGCACGTCCTTGTACCAAGGCTCCGACTTGTACTTCTGCCTCAGCGCATCGAACGCCTCATACCCGTCCCTGCCGCGCGATTCGATCACCCGTTCACCGGCGCGCGTGAGTGCCAACGCCTTCTCGGTGTCCTGCGCCGAATGCCCGTTGGTCCGCATCTCGAGTGCGACGCTCTGCTGGTCCTGGTCGATCATGGACACCGTCAGGCCGAAGCCCACGATGACGAAGTCCACCGGCGAGCGCTGCGCCGCCAGCGGTGCGATCCAGCCTCCCTGGCTGCCGCCCTGATATCCGACGCGGCCCGCGCGTGCCCCCGCCAGGCGGCGGGCCTCCCGCATCGCCAGCACCGCGTCGTCGGCCAGCACGTCGAAGTCCTGCGTGTAGGCGCCGCCGGACGCGCCGGTGCCGCGCTTGTCGTAGACGAACACGCCGATGCCCTCGGCGGGCAGTGCGCGTTGAAGGGAGTTGGTGTCGCGCGCGGAATCGTCCTCCGAGCCGTGGAGGAGCACCACCACGGGGACCGGCCCCTTGCCCTTGGGCAGCACCAGGCGGCCGACCAGCTTGATGCCGTTCGACTCGAAGCGGGTCTCGCTCACGTCGAACGCGAGGCGGTGACCGCGCTTCCCGCCGAAGGTGATCTCGCTCTTTTCGCCGTCCTTGCAGTCGGCGGAGGACAAGGTGTCGGTGGCGGGTCTGTCGGTCCACCCCACCGTGCTGGTCCACGAGCCGTCCGCCTGCGGGCGCAGCCGTCCTGTCTCGCCCGTGAAGGCGGTCCAGTGCAGGGTATCGCCTCGCGACGGCGCGATGTCGAGCGTCTGGCCGTTCTCCAGTTGATAGGCGCCGATCAGGCAGCGCTTCGCGGTTTGGGCGGTCGCCGAAAGGGGCAGTGACGCGAGGGCTCCGCAAAGCGAGAGCACGACAAGTGATTTCAATTTCTTCCCTCGAAGGTCTTCAGGTGGTTGGACTCGGACCTCCTCGCCGCGCGCGAAGAGGTGTCGGTGCCGGTTGTCGACGGCGGCGCGTCGATCGATCGGTTGTCGGCGGCCGCAGTGTCGACGTCGGTTCAGGACGCGGCGAGGGTCAGGTGATGCGGTGCGCGAGCGCGGGGATGAACTGCGATCCCGGCTGACGAGGTGCGGGACGAGATGCCGACACCACGGTCCCATTGGTGGAAAGTCATGCGATCGGAGCGATGGCCCGAAGCTGGCCCCGCTCCGTCGATCGGCTCAAGTCCCCCGGAGCTCGGCCTTGCGCTCGATGATCCGCGACACCAGCCCGTACTCGACTGCTTCCTCGGCCGACAGCCACCGGTCCCGTTCGATGTCGATCAGCACCGCGTCCAGCGGCTTGCCGGTTTCCCGCGCGATGGTGCGCGCGATGCGTTCGCGGGCCTTGACGATTTCGCGAGCCTGGATGGCGATGTCGCTGGCCGGTCCGCCGGCGCCACCACTGGGCTGGTGGATCAGGAAGCGCGTGTTGGGTAGGCAGCAGCGTCGCTCGCGGGGTGCCGCCAGGAACAGGTGGGTGGCGGCGCTGCCGACCCAGCCGGTGCCGATCATGGTCACCGGCGCGGTGATGAAACGCACGACGTCGTGGATGGCGTCGCCCGACTCCAGATGGCCGCCCGGCGAGCTCACCAGCACGTCGATGGGCGCGTCGCTGTCGGCGTCCAGCGCGATGAGGCGGCGCGCCACGTCGGCGGCCGTGACGTCGGTGACGGTGCCGAAGATCAGCAAGGTGCGCGCCTTGAAGGCTTTCTCCTCCAGGTAGGAGGTGCGCGGTTCCGTCGGGCTGGAGGGCGTGGCGGTGGTGGGGGCGTCCATGGTGGAGTCCTCGTGGTTGAACTGCTGCCTTGACGAACGAGGCGCGGTCCGCGTGACACCAGACCCGCGATCGGGCTGTGGCAAGCTGCGCCGATGCACGACGAACACAGCCGGTTCCTGATCGACATCGACCACCGCCGCCTGGTGCGCGCCGCCACCCGTTTGCTGGGCCCGGCGGAGGCCGAGGACGCCGTGCAGGACGCCTACGTCCGGGCGCTGGAGGCCGACGCCAGGGAGCTTGATGTCGCGCAGGCATGGCTGCTCACGGTGGTGCGCAATCTGGCGATCGATCGGTTGCGGCGGCGGCAGTGGATGCAGGAATGGCTGGCGGAGGCGAGTGCCGACGATGCGACGCGGGCATCCCCTTCGTCGGAAATGGAAGCCGCCTTGGCGGAAGAGGTCGCCCACGCGCTGCGACTGCTGGCTTCACGGTTGACGCCGATGGACGGCGCCGCGGTGTTGCTGCACGAGGTGTTCGAGGTCGAGCATGCCGAGATCGCGCGAGTCAGCGGGAAGTCCGAAGCGGGTAGTCGGCAGCAGTTGCGGCGGGCGCTGGCGCGGCTGCGGCAGGCGGCGGGTGAATCAAGGCGTGGATCCGGGCCTGATCTGGATTCGAGTGAGGAGAAGGTCTATCGCCTGTACCTGGAGGCATTGCAATTGCGCGATTCGCAGACGCTGTGGGCGATGCTCCGGCAGCCGCCGATCAGTGCGATGGGGGGATGGGCTTCCGTGGCGGTTGGAGTTGCGCCGGCGCAGTCCGCAACCGCCTGCGGCGTCATGCAGGTGGGTGGGCAACTGGGCCTGGTGCTGACGTTGGATGGGGTTAGCTTATGCGTGCTGCCGTTGGGTGTGGGTGCGGGGCGCGAGTCGGCGAGCGTACTGTCCTAACTTAGGCGGGCCCCTGGGTCGAACTGCTGCTCCGAAGCGGTCGCCAACCGCTCATTGCTCAGGATGGCGTGGTATCTGCCTCGACAGAACAGGTCGTCGCGCGAGGTGAAATACGTTGCTAGGCAGACGGTCGACAATTCAATTGCCGTCGGCACAACGCATATCTGTGGCCCCTCAATTTTGCTGGCCACGGCCGGAATAAAATCCATGGTTCGCCACATTACTGTCACGCAAGCGAACTTTCTGAAGATATAGAGGCAATTTTATCCCTCCAAAGAGGGGTTTCATCGATTGTGTGAGCCATGCGAGACTGAATCTCACAACTTGGCTCAATCGATAAATTGACTCAGAAAAATCTCTTTCGCCCAGAGGCGTTAAATAGTGCAGGCACGCAATGGCTAGGCACAATACGCATTCATCGCCCTCTCAGTTTCTCAGTTCTGACCGGCGGGATCCTGGCGATCGGCCTGGGATTGAGTTGCTATGCATATTTTGGAAAAGTTACTAGGACGGCGAAACTGCCCGGTATATTAATCCCGGCTAGTGGCCTTGTCGTGATTGGCGCGCCGCAGGCGGCGACCATTGACAAAGTTTATGTTTCCGAGGGCGAGCTCGTGTCAAAAGGACAGGCGCTCCTGCGGCTTCGCATTGAGCGAACGACCTCCGCTGGTGATGTTGCCGAACTAAACGCACGCGCGATCCAGCAGCGACGAATCGGACTCGAAACCGAACGCACCCTCGCCTTGCAGCAACGCCGTCAACGTGTGGATGCTCTGAAAGAACGGCTGAGGAGTCTCGCCGCCGAGGAGAGACAGGCTGAAGCCGAACTGGATACTCTTCGCTTACGGGCGATGCTTTCAGCCAAAAGTTACGAGCGCTCCGCGCAATTGGAGCGCGAGCGCTTTATCTCAGACGCACAATTACAGCAAAAGCAGGAGGACTTACTGGATGTCCAATTGCGACAGCGAGCTGCGGAGCGCAGTGTCGTTGCCCTGAAGCGGGATGCCGAGGCGGTAGAAGCGGACTTGCTGGCCAATGAGACAAACACCCGAACCACGCTGTCTCAATTGAATCGAGCTATTTTTGTCCTGGACCAGGAGCTGGCTGAGAATTCTGTTCGCTCTATTATTGTAATAGCTGCGCCAAAGGACGGGAAAGTCGGACCGTTGAATTTTGGACAAGGTTCGACTGTCCAAGCTGGTCAGGCTATATTGCAAATGACTCTTGGGACTTCTCGGGATGAGAAAGTTCTCGAGGCTCAACTCTACGGACCCAGCCGGGCTGTGGGGTTCATATCAACTGGCCAGACGGTATGGATGAGGTACGGCGCTTATCCACATCAAAAGTTCGGATTGGCAAAAGGCACGGTTGCAAAAGTCAGTGAAACCCCAATTGCCGCTGCAGATCTCCCCGTTGGTCAAGCCTCGGCGCTTCTTTCTGCCGCACAGGTGAACGAGCCTCTCTACAGGGTCACGGTTAGTCTTGAGAAGCAGCATGTTGATGCGTACGGCCAGCGCAAGCCGTTGAAGCCCGGTATGACGCTGAATGCCGATGTGGCGCAGGATGAGCGAAGAATTTGGGAATGGATTCTCGAGCCACTCCTGGCGCATTCACCAATTTTCCAATCCATGAAAGGCAAGTGAGGTGCATTGATGAGATAGATTGAATGATTGTCCGATCTGAAATCCAACATCCTAAATACTGGTGAAATGATATGAGAGATCTAACGTTTGATGAGATCGCCTGTGTGAGCGGCGGGGAAATGGAGAGTTCCTCGGGCGGCTCCGGCTCGAGTGGATACTCGTCTGTGTGGGATTCGTCTGCTGGATATTCAATCACGATTGGTTATAATAATCTCACGAATGGTAGTACGGACTTTAGTGTTCATGTCAATTACAATGGGAATACATTCGGGTACTCGTCGAACTCTGCGCAGCAACTTGGTAGCTTTATTGTGGGTGGTGCCGTTGGTGCAACCGTGATAGGTCTAGGTGGGCCTGTATGGGCGGCGACAGCGGTCGGGTTTGCTGCAAAGTACGGATATAGCAAGCTCTGGAGTAGTGGAAGGCAAAATATTCAACAAGATGCGGCTGAATATTTCCCTTAAATAATTCTGAATTCCGGGCAGGAGTGCCCGGCTTCGAGGAAAGATTGAAAATGACCCAGAGCATGATGTTCATTCTCTCCAGTGCTGTATTTGGAATCATCGGCATGTTGATCATGCTGAGCATTGTTCTTGTACTGCGGAGGCTGATGGGATCTGGCCCCGCGCCTCAAACGACTTATGTCGCGGCGACTGTTGTTACAGTAGTTGGGCTTGGAATTTTCGGTTATGGAATTGTGAACGCCGGAAGTGAGGAAATCGGATTTGGAGCTGGCTTGGTCGCGTTGGGATTTATCTGCCTGGCTCGTGTCTTGTTTCGTTCGAAAGTCTGATGATTCAATGGAAAGAAGACGCTTTCTGACATGTCTTAAAAATCGTGAAAATTAAACTTCAAGGTCAGGCAAGCGAGTGCGGACTGGCATGTCTGGCCATGATTTCCAGTCATTTTGGGCAGGACCTGACACTGTCTGATTTGCGTCGACGTTTTCCGACCAGTGTCAAAGGTGCGACGCTACAACAGCTGATTCAGTACGCCACGTCCATGGGAATTTCGGCTCGTGCTGTACGATTGGAAGTGGAGGAAGTGAAAGACCTGAAGCTTCCTTGTATCTTGCATTGGGGAATGAAGCACTTTGTAGTGCTTGAACGGGTTTATAGAGGTGGCCGATCGGCGGTGGTACTGGATCCAGCGGTGGGAAGACGAAAGGTCAGTCTTTCCGACATGTCCAGAGATTTTACGGGAGTGGCCCTTGAATGTGTGGCGACTGCCGAATTCAAGCCCGCAGATGCCCCTCGCAGGGTTTCTATAAAATCGCTTACTGGAAAGGTTGTTGGTGTCAAGCGGTCGTTGGCTCAAATACTATGCGTGGCATTGGTGTTGGAGTTGTTTGCCATTGTCTCCCCGTTGATCAATCAAACCGTAGTTGACGATGTTCTGACCTCTGGAAATCGGGATCTGTTGACGGTGCTTTTGCTGGGGTTTGGGCTATTGCTTATCATCCAGACAGTAGTCGGAATTACCCGGTCGTGGATGGTGATGATTCTTGGGCAAACACTGTCGCTTCAATGGGCTGGTAATGTCTTCTCCCATTTGATTAGACTGCCGGTCGATTTTTTCGAGAAGCGGCACTTGGGGGATATTTCCTCGCGCTTTGCAGCGGTAGGAGCTATTCAGAAGGTGGTAACCGTCGCGGCCATCGAGGCTTTGATTGATGGCATCATGGTAATTGGCGCTTTTGCGATGATGGTTATATATGCGCCGTCTCTGGCCGTGATAACGGTCTTGGCGGTATCTGCATATACTCTTGTGCGCGTTGCGACTTTCTCTGCCTTTCGAGAGGCCGCAGCGGAGCGACTAGTAATGTCAGCGAAAGAGAGTTCTCATTTTCTTGAAACGCTTCGGGCTGTCGCGCCATTGAGGCTATTTGGCCGTGAGTCTCAAAGGACTTCCATTTGGCAGAATCTGATAGTGGATGTGCAAAATAGGGATGTCAGAACTGCCAAGCTGGGGATCTTGTATTCGACCGCGAATACGTTCATATTTGGTGTCGAAAATCTTCTGGTCCTTTGGTTTGGCGCTAGGCTAATTATGGGTGAGCCGAGTGCGCCTGCTAGCTTGACGGTAGGGATGCTGCTCGCCTATGTGAGCTACAAGGGGCAGTTCACCGGCAGAGTTACGGCGCTTGTCGGTTATATTTCCGAGGTCAAGATGCTGAGTCTGCATTCGGAACGGCTGACGGATATTGTGTTGGAGGCGCCGGAGTCGGTGTTGGAGAGTATTCGAGATCTCGGAGATCTAAAGCCGGAAATTGAGTTGCGAAATATTTGCTTTCGCTACTCGCCCAATGATCCGTGGTTGCTGCGTGATGCGTCTCTGCGAATTGAGGCAGGAGAGGTTGTCGCAATCGTCGGGAGATCTGGCGCGGGAAAGACAACCTTGCTGAAGATTATCTTGGGTATACTGAAGCCAACGGAAGGAGAGGTTCTATATGGTGGAATTCCTATTGAGCATTTGGGCTTGAATAACTATCGTGCTCAAATCGGTGCAGTCATGCAGGAGGATACGCTGCTGAGCGGGTCCGTCGGCGAGAACATCTCCTTCTTCGATGGTGAGTTCAATCAAGAAAGAATCGAAGATTGCGCCAAAGTTGTGCAAATTCACGAGGATATCGTGCATATGCCCATGGGATATCAGACGCTCGTCGGGGATATGGGGGCCGGGCTTTCTGGGGGGCAAAAACAACGCATATTGTTTGCCCGCGCGCTGTACAAGTTGCCGCGAGTGCTCGTGCTTGATGAGGCCACGAGTCATCTTGACGCTCAGCGCGAGCATGAATTGTCCGCCGCCTTGAGTGCCTTGCCGCTTACGCGCCTAATTGTGGCGCATCGGTTGGAAACCATTGCCGTTGCGCAGCGCGTTGTTGTGGTCGAGGGCGGAAGAATCAATTCGCGACCGGAGCAGCGCGACCTGACTCCTAGCCCGATGCCCGCCAAACTCAGTCCGGGATGAATCGACGCGAGATCCCTACACACCTTTGAGCCTCAAGCTAAGGTCCATTAGGAGGTGCTATGACGGAGAAGAATCCGTAGCCGAAGAATTCAAGATCGCAACGGTCAAGCAGATCGCGGAACGAGGTCACCGGGTGGCCGATGTGGTAAAAGAGCTGTGAACTGCGACACTCCACAAAATGCGAGGTGTCGAACTTCAACTTTGAGCCGGTCTAACTTACGGGCGGTGGCCTGAAATGCAACCTATGAGTAAAGATTTAGGTCCTAGGCTCGACGAGCAAGACGTCGAAGCCAGTTTGAAGGTGGATCGTGGGTTGGCTTCCGAGGTGGTATTTATCGATCTGCATTCTCCAAATTGCGATATGTATGCCGTGGCGCCAACCTTCGAGGAGCTCATTGTGAAACTGCGGCCGTTTGGACATTAGCCCGCACGTAGAAAGAGCGCGTAGACGCCTGCGGCACACGACGGAAATACCCTATGGATTCGACCTGGGCACTCCGATTGCATTCCCAAGGCAATGCCGTGAAAGACATCAGCAACTACGTGGTGGTCGGCCACTTCAAAAGTGACACCGATGCAGTGATGGCGTTGTATCTGGAGATGTTGGGCGAGGAGGTCCATCTGCTGCCTGGTCAGGAGGTGGAGTTGCTGGCCGCACCCGATCCCAACTTGTTGCCCATCACCGTCTTGCTGGTCCCCATCGGTATGCATGTGCACCCCTACAAGGTGTTCGATCCAGATTGGCACGTGCGGTTCAACGGGCGAGTCATTCGGGCGGGAAATCCGACCCGGTTGGACGAGTAGCAACCGCGGTTCTTGGCTGTCGTTGCTCGCGCGTTTGAAGCAAGCGTGGGGGACGAATACGAGTGCCGGTCCGAAATGATCGAAGACGCCGTCAACCATGCGTCGATGCCTTGCGTTGGGAAACGCGACACCCCTCTTGAACATTCGACTGCCGACTGCGCCATCGCGGCCAATCCAGGGCAGCGAGATTCCCTTCATCTGTTGAACGCCCCGTTGACTGCACCTTTAGGAGGTTACGCATGACAGGACTGCAACCCATTGAAGCTCTCGTATCGTCACATCTGAATGCCGAGTGGCGTGTTCACTCGCGGCGAGACGTCTCAGGCAGGCGGCGGGCGGAGATATTGAATGGGCTTGGAGTGGCGGTGTTCGTCAAGTTCACCAATCCACCACATGCGTTGCGCAAGGCTCAATGCGAGGCCATGGCACTTGAGCGCATGGCGGAGATTCCTGGCGTGCGGACCCCCGCCGTCATTGGAGCGATCGAGATGCCGGATGGTCAGGCTGCGCTGGTGCTGGAGGCCGTCCGCGCGATATATCCGACGTCAGCCAGCTGGGAGGCGGCCGCAGAGATGGTGGTCGCGTTGCATCGCTCCACCGACACCAGTTTCGGCCTCGATCATGACAACTTCATTGGTGACTTCGATCAGGACAACAGCAGGAGCGATAGCTGGCCCCAGTTCTACGCTGGCTCTCGTCTGACGCCGATGCTGCGTCGCCTGGAGACGACCAACATCGCGGAAGCCCAGGAGATCGACCTGCTTTGGCGTGTGATCGAAGGGCTTGACGACATCGCCATCGAGGCCGCTCCTCCCAGTCTTCTTCATGGCGACCTCTGGCCAGGCAACGTGATCTTCGATGAGCGCGGCCCGCTTCTCATCGACCCGGCCGTCAGTTTTGGGGATCGCGAGATGGATCTCGCGTTCGGCCGAATGGCGCTCCACTTGGCGCCGCACCTGGCGTTCCCTGACGCCTTCTACGCCCGATATGAAAGCTTGGCACCGCTGCCATCCGGGCACGAGCATCGAGCCCATCTATGGCAGCTTTGGCCCCTGCTTGCCCACGCCATTCAGGATGGACGCGACTGGATGCCGCCACTCGTGGCAGCAGCTCAGCGGTGCCGAGACGAGGCCTGAGACCGGCTGGCGGCATGTGATCTGGTCGATGGGCTCATTGGCGCTCTTCTTTCCCTGCATCGCCACAGCACAACCCACATCCGCAGCCCCTCAATCTCGCAGATCGCGCCGTCTGAAGCCCCATCTTCAGCATCCGATCCGAAGCCCCGTTCGTAGCATCGGCAGACCCGGAGATTCCCTCCCGAAAGGCCGCCTGCCATGTCTGAACTGCTCGTTACCTTCAAGCTCGACCAACTCGGCGAACCGCGCGAATACCGGCCTCCGGCCGAGCGCGTGCTCGAAGGCGACATCATCTGCCGCAACTGGGACATCGACAGCGCCAAGGACGGCAAGGTCCGTGCGGGTGTCTTCGAGTCGACGCCGGGCTTGAATATCTCCATCAAGGGCGAGACCTGGGAGTTCTGCCTGATCCTGTCCGGCATCGCCGAGATCACCGAGGACGGCCATGCCCCGATCACCTACAAGGCCGGTGACTGCTTCATCATGAAGCCGGGCTACAAGGGGACCTGGCGCACGCTGGAAACGGTGCGCAAGGTCTGGGTCATGGCCTGAGGACCGCCTCGGGCGTGGCCCGCGCCGCATCCGGGCCGCGCCCGCCTTGCCTCGACACGGCGCGCCGCGCCGTGTCCTGACGTGTCGCGCCGCGTCAGACGCGGGCCGTCACGCGGCCGGATCCAGCACCCTGAAGAAATGCGTGCCGTCCCGATCCAGCTGGTTGACGAGCCCGAACTCCCAGTCCAGGTAGGCCTGCATCGCGGCATGCGGGTTGTCCGTGCCCTCATAGGGACGGCGGTAGCGGTCATCGCGCGGGAACGCGAAGCGCGGGTCGGCGGTCTCCAGCCGCAGCCCGGCGTCGAACCAGCCGGTGGTGCCGTCCTCCAGGATCAGCAGCTCGCGGCCTTGCGCGGCGAGGTCCGCCGCGACGTCCGACGCGGCGAAGCGCGGCAGCAGGCCGAGGTTGCCGGTCAGCACGACACGGCGCGCCTGGGGGATCACCGTGCGCAGCGCCTCGGACAGGCGGGCGCGCGGGCTCCACCAGGCGCCGGGGATGTGCCGGGCCACGTAGGTCCCGCTGGGCGCCACGTCGACCACGACGACGTCGTCGGGCTGCGCCTCGCGCCAGCGGGCGAGCTCGCGCGGCGACACCGTCTTCACGACCGGCGGCGACGGGTGCGGCGCGCGGTCGGGGCCGGTTTCCGTGAACGCCTCGTCGTCATGCGGCAGCACCGCCACCTCCCAGCCCATCTGCGCCAGCCAGGCGGCGGCCATGGGGGCGCGCACGCCGTCGTCGTCGGTCACGACGATGCGGGCGCCGCGCACCGGCGCGTGATGGTCGGTCTCCTGCACCAACTGGCCGCCCGGCGCGTTGCGGAAGCCGGGGCGGTGGCCGCGCAGGTACTCCTCGGGGCCGCGCACGTCGAAGCGGTAGGTGGTGCGGTCCGTGTCGGCAAGCCAGTCGGCCAGTTGCCGTGCATCGAGTCGCGCGACCCGGGCGCGTCGCGCCAGGTCGGCCGCGGCGTCGCGCGCCGCGTCGAGGTCACCCACGGGCACGTCCTCGTGCGAGCGTCCCTGGCCGTGCGCCAGCGTCTGGCCGGCGAGCGTCCAGCCGATGGTGCCGTTGCGCAGCGCGACGACTGGATTCGGGATCCCGGCGTCGATCAGCGATTGCGCGCCGATGATGCTGCGCGTGCGGCCGGCGCAGTTGACGATGATCGTCGTGGCCGGATCGGGCGCCAGGTCGCGCGCGCGGCGGACCAGCTCGCCACCGGGCACGCTGATGCCGCCGGGCAGGCTCATGGTGCGGTATTCGTCGAAGCGGCGGGCATCCAGCACGACGACGTCGGCGCGACCGGCCAGCAGCGCCTGCACTTCGGTCGCCGGCAACGACGGCGTGTGGCGGCGCGCCTCGACCAGCTCGCCGAAGGCCTTGCTGGGCACGTTGACGTCGCGGAAGAGCTCCAGCCCCGCGGCGCGCCAGGCGGCGAGACCGCCGGCCAGCAGCGCGACGTCGGTGTAGCCGAGCCCTTGCAGCCGCCGCGCGGCGAGTTCCGCCAGGCCGCCGCCGTCGTCGTAGACGACCACCGGCACGTCGCGGCGAGGCAGGCGCCCCCAGGCGTCAAGCTCCAGCCGGGACAGCGGCAGGTTGGCCGCCCAGAGCGGATGGCCCTGGGCGTAGGGGTCTTCTTCGCGGACGTCGAGGAAGGCGATCTCGGTGCGGGCGAGCAGCGCGGCGCGCACCGCGTCGGGCGAACGTGTCGGCAGCGGCGTCGACGGGCTTGGCGGCGTCAACGGTATCGATGCCGATGCCGATGTCGACGTTGGCGTTGGCGTCGCGATCGACGTCAGCGTGGGCAGGAGCGGGCGTGCGGTCATCGTCGTGTCGCTCATGCGGGGCGCCACACGGGCGAGTCCTGGACCGTCACGCGGCGCGGCAGGATCTGCGCGCCGGTGAAGGCGTCGGCGATGCGTTGCTGCTCGGACAGCGATTCGGCGTCCACCGGGCGGACCGCGTAGCTGCGGCGCTCGTTGGCGGCGGCGACGGTGGCGGCGTCGAGGCCCAGCACCGGCGCGTGCCAGTCGGCCGCGGCGGCGGGATTCTTCTTGACCCAGTCGCCGGCGCGCTGCAGCTCGTCGTAGACGCGTTGCAGCACGTCCGGGTGTTGCTGCGCGAAGGGCGTGGCCGCCAGGTAGAAGCGGCGGTAGGCGGCGATGCGCGTGCCGTCGACGAGGATGCGGGCGCCCGATTGCCGCTGCACGGCGGCCAGGAACGGGTCCCACACGACCCAGGCGGCGACGGCGCCGTTCTCGAAGGCGGAGCGGCCGTCGGCGGGGTTCAGGTAGGCGGGCTCGATGTCGCGGATGGACAGGCCGGTCTGGGCCAGCGCCTCCAGCAACAGGTAATGCGCGCCGGCGCCCTTGGCGAAGGCGACCTTCTTGCCCTTGAGCTGCGCGACCGCGGTGATCGGCGAGTCCTTGCGCACGACGATGGCTTGCGCCGTGGGCGAGGGCGTCTCGATCGCGTAGTAGGTGACCTTGGCGCCCGCGGCCAGCGCGAACGGCGGCACCGCGTCGGCGACGTCGGCGCTCAGGTCGAGCGCGCCGACGTTCAGCGCTTCGAGCAGCGGCAGGCCGGAGGTGAACTCGTGCCACTGCACGGCGACCCGCTGCGGCGCCAGCGCCTTCTCCAGCACGCCGCGCGACTTCAGGAACAGCGTCAGCGTGCTGGACTTCTGGTAGCCGATGCGCAGCGTCTTGGGGTCGGCGGCTCGCGCCAAGGACAGGGCGGCCGGCAGCGCGGCGATGCCGGCGGTCGCGGCGGCCTGGGCCAGCCAGCGGCGGCGCGACGAATCAAGCGAGGAGGGCGGGAAGGACATGGCGCGATCTCAGGGGGAGCCGGTGATCGGTGCAGCGTAGGGGGCGGTCACCCGGTGCCGAACGAAGCAAATCGAGGATCGATAGATGCGGGGTGGTGTTGGGCTGGTCAGTTCAGATTTGATGGATATTTGTATATTTCTCGCAAATGCACATCCGTCGAAGGCGTGGGGTAGTTATTCGATGCTAGGTACATGTCCGTGAACATGTATTCATTCGGTCTCCGTAGAGTTTGTTTCAGCGGTTGGGCCCGACTCGCTTTTTGAAACCAATCTGGAGATATGAATCATGCAGTCGAAAGATATTGAATTGATGGAAGTCGATATGAATCTGCTAGGCGAAGTTTGTGGAGGGTTGGACTGGGAAGGCTACCGTATGAGCGAGAACGTCGAGGATGTGCGCGGCTGCACACCGATGGAGAACTACATCAATCCGGGCAGCGGGCACGCTGCCTCCTGTGATAATCCGCGCTTTAGGAACTGACGGGAGTCGAACGATGCGGGCTGAATGCAAGCATGGGCTGATCGCAGTGCTGTTCGTGTTTGGCCTGCTTTTGCCAATATTCTCAGATGCGATGGAAAGCTCCAGCGCAGTGCTGCCGAAAGCGCTCGTTGATGCGCGGTTCTACTCTTGGGGAATGGTGGGCACTCCGGGTGCGATTTCTGAAGAGGAGAATGCGGCTCGGAAAGTATTCCGAGACTGGTCGCGCAATGAAGTTTTTCGCGCGCTGCCGACCGCCAATCCCGAAGGCAAGCTCTACCTGCTCTGCGTCGTGAGGCGCCGATTCCCCGATCGGTATGCCGAGGCCAAGGCGTTGGCCGGGCTGGCGCAGGACCAGCAGGTGTCCGTGTTCTCGGGCTCCGTCCTGCGCAAGGTGCTGGCCTCGGACCTGATCGGCCAGTTCGAACGCAGCGCCTGCGAGCCGCTGTCCTGGCCCCAAGACCCCGCCCCGAAAGGGGGCTAACGTCGCCGCGATTCACGCGTGGTCGCATTGCGCCCTCATGATGCGCGAGCGCGCCCGGCTGCCATCGGTCGGGCGTCTCAGGCCTCTATATAGGGCCTGGAGGCCTCCATGAGGCCGCTTCCTGCTGCGTCGCAGCATCGGAAGCCATGCCCGCCGGCTCCGGCGGGCGCGATTCGCTGCCCGGCGCCGGCCCCGGCCGCGCCCTCCCGACGCTCGTCGGGGGTAACCCGAGCAAGCCTTCTCTTAATTGAGTAAAATGGTCGGACATTGCGGTGGGTTAACCCTCGCCGCTCCGTGAGCCGGCCGATGACCCGTCGTGCCGCCGCCTCAATGTCCTGCTGCCCGAAGGGCCAAGGAGAAGTTCGATGCGTCTCACCACCAAAGGTCGTTTTGCCGTCACCGCGATGATTGATCTGGCCCTGCGCGAAAACAGCGGGCCCGTCGCGCTGGCGGCGATCAGCCAGCGCCAGCAGATCTCGCTGTCCTACCTGGAACAGCTGTTCGGCAAGCTGCGCCGCCATCAGCTGGTCGAAAGCACCCGCGGCCCCGGCGGCGGTTACTCGCTGGGCCGTCGCTCCGACGAGATCACCGTGGCCGACATCATCGTCGCCGTGGACGAGCCCATCGACGCCACCGGCTGCGGTGGCAAGGAAAACTGCATGGGCGACGACACCGGCCGCTGCATCACGCACGACCTGTGGACGGCGCTCAATAACAAGATGATCGAGTACCTCGACTCGGTCACGCTGCGCAAGCTGGTCGACGACCAGCTCGCCAAGGGCGTCACCGTCGAGGAAGCGCCCATCAAGCGCGCGATCTCCAGCACCCCGGTCGTCAAGCCCATCCGCATCACCGCGCCGAACTCCGTCTTCGCGCTCGGCAGCGCCTTGAGCAAGTGACCCTCGGGACCGGTCCCGCATTCCGTTGAATCAGCAGTCGATCAGAAGAAGAAACTTCCCATGGACATGACCCCGCACTTCCCCATCTACATGGACTACGGCGCGACGACGCCGGTGGACCCGCGCGTCGTCGACGCGATGATCCCGTGGTTGCGCGAGCACTTCGGCAACCCGGCGTCGCGCAGCCACGCCTGGGGATGGGAGGCGGAAGAAGCCGTGGAGAAGGCCCGCGTCGAAGTCGCCAAGCTGATCGGCGCCGACCCGCGCGAGATCGTCTGGACCTCCGGAGCGACCGAGTCCAACAACCTCGCCATCAAGGGCGCCGCCAACTTCTACCAGAGCCGCGGCAAGCACCTGATCACCGTCAAGACCGAGCACAAGGCCGTGCTGGACACGACCCGCGAGCTGGAGCGCCAGGGCTTCGAGGTGACCTACCTCGACGTCAAGGAAGACGGCCTGCTGGACCTGGACGTGCTGAAGGCGGCGATCCGTCCCGACACGATCCTGATCTCGGTCATGTTCGTGAACAACGAGATCGGCGTCATCCAGGACATCCCCGCCATCGGCGCGCTGTGCCGCGAGAAGGGCATCGTCTTCCACGTCGACGCCGCGCAGGCGACCGGCAAGGTGGCGATCGACCTGGCGACGCTGCCGGTCGACCTGATGAGCCTGGCCTCGCACAAGTCCTACGGCCCCAAGGGCATCGGCGCGCTGTACGTGCGCCGCAAGCCGCGCGTGCGCCTGGAAGCGCAGATGCACGGCGGCGGTCACGAGCGCGGCCTGCGCTCGGGCACGCTGCCCACGCACCAGATCGTCGGCATGGGCGAGGCCTTCCGCATCGCCCGCGAGGAGATGGCCGACGAGCTGCCGCGCATCAAGGCGCTGCAGCAGCGCCTGCTGGACGGCCTGAAGGACATCGAGCAGGTCTTCATCAACGGCGACCTGACCCGCCGCGTGCCCCACAACGTCAACGCCTCGTTCAACTACGTCGAGGGCGAGTCGCTGATCATGGGCATCAAGGGCATCGCCGTGTCCTCGGGGTCCGCCTGCACCTCCGCCAGCCTGGAGCCCAGCTATGTGTTGCGCGCGCTGGGTCGCAGCGACGAGCTGGCGCATTCCTCCCTGCGCATGACGATCGGCCGCTTCACGACCGAGGAAGAGATCGATTACGCCGTCTCGCTGCTCAAGGACCGGGTCGCCAAGCTGCGCGATCTGTCCCCGCTGTGGGACATGTACAAGGAAGGCGTCGATATCAGCACCATTCAGTGGGCCGCGCATTGAGCGCCCCCATTGATCGCGACTGATTGACCGCCATCTGATCATTACGAACAAAGACGTTGGAGAACGAGCCATGGCATACAGCGACAAGGTCATCGACCACTACGAAAACCCGCGCAACGTGGGCGGCTTTGACAAGGGCGACGAGTCCGTGGGCACCGGCATGGTCGGCGCGCCGGCCTGCGGCGACGTGATGAAGCTGCAGATCAAGGTCAACCCGGCCACCGGGCTGATCGAGGACGCCAAGTTCAAGACCTACGGCTGCGGCTCCGCGATCGCATCGAGCTCGCTGGTGACCGAGTGGGTCAAGGGCAAGAGCCTGGACGAGGCGCTGACGATCAAGAACAACCAGATCGCCGAGGAACTGGCGCTGCCGCCGGTCAAGATCCACTGCTCGATCCTGGCCGAGGACGCCATCAAGGCCGCCGTCGACGACTACCGCGCCAAGCACGGCGCGACCGCTGGCGCGGCCCAGGCCGAGACCGCCTCCGCGACGGCCTGAGGTCCGGAGCATGTCCGTCACCCTGACCGAAGCCGCGGCCCGCCACGTCACGCGCTACATCTCGAAGCGCGGGCGCGGCGTGGGCGTGCGCCTGGGCGTCAAGACCACCGGCTGCTCCGGCCTGGCCTACAAGCTGGAGTACGCGGACGAGGTCGCCCCGGAGGACGTCGTCTTCGAGGGGCATGGCGTCAAGATCCTGATCGATCCCAAGAGCCTGCCCTACCTGGACGGCACCGAGCTGGATTTCGTGCGCGAGGGCCTCAACGAGGGCTTCAAGTTCCGCAATCCGCGCGAGAAGGATCGCTGCGGCTGCGGCGAGTCCTTCCGCATCTGACCCGGCGCCCGCCGACGGCGCCACCCGCGAAGGGGCGCGGCCCGCGAGCCGCGCTTTTTTCATTGACACCGTGAAACTCGACGACGACGACTTCAGCCTCTTCGGCCTGCCGGCGCGCTTCGCGCAGGATGGCGCCGAGATCGCCGCGCGCTGGAAGGCGCTGGCGGCCAAGGTGCATCCGGACCGCTTCGCCGCCGACGGCGCGGCGTCGCAGCGGCTGGCGATGCAATGGGCGCTGCGCGTCAACGAGGCGCACCAGCGCCTGCGCGATCCGCTCAAGCGCGCCGCCTACCTGTGCGAGCTGCGCGGCGCGCCGATCCAGGCACACGAGAACACGCGCATGCCGACCGCCTTCCTGATGGAGCAGATGGAATGGCGCGAAGGGCTGGACGAGGCCCAGGGCGCCGCGGCGGTGATGAAGATCGACGACGAGGTCGCCGCCCGCGAGCGCGCGCTGCTGGCCCAGGCCGGCCGGCAGCTCGACGACGACCAGGATCCGGCCGCGGCGGCCGAGACGGTGCGGGCGCTGATGTTCATCCATCGCTTCCGCGAAGACCTCGACCGCCGGCTCGAAACAGAAACGTGAGCTGACGCGGCCCCGGCATCGCGCCGACCGCGTCACCGTCCGACAGAACAACCACAACGATCGTTGGTGCACCGACACCCCCCGACACCATGGCCCTGCTGCAGATCTCCGAACCCGGCGCCTCGCCTGATCCCCATCAGCGCCGCATTGCCGTGGGCATCGACCTGGGCACCACGCATTCGCTGGTCGCCGCGGTCCGCCACGGCATCGCCGAATGCCTGCCGGACGAGCAGGGCCGCGTGATCCTGCCGTCGGCGGTGCGGGTGATGCCCGAGGGCCGCCGCCAGTTCGGCTACGACGCGCTGGCCGCGCAGGCCGAGGATCCGGAGAACACCATCGTTTCGGTGAAGCGCTTCATGGGTCGCCGCGTCGCCGACATCGCGGGCCGCGAGAAGCTGCCCTACCGCTTCGAGGACACGCCCGGCATGCTCAGCCTGGCCACGCGCGAGGGGCCGAAGTCGCCGGTGGAGATCTCCGCCGAGATCCTGGCGACGCTGCGCCAGCGCGCCGAGGACACCTTCAACGACGACCTGTTCGGCGCCGTCATCACGGTGCCGGCCTACTTCGACGACGCCCAGCGCCAGGCGACCAAGGATGCCGCGCAACTGGCCGGCCTGAACGTGCTGCGCCTGATCAACGAGCCGACCGCCGCCGCCATCGCCTACGGCCTGGACAACGGCAGCGAGGGGCTCTACGCCGTCTACGACCTGGGCGGCGGCACCTTCGACATCTCGCTGCTGCGCCTGACGAAGGGCGTCTTCGAGGTCGTGGCGACCGGCGGTGACGCGCAGCTCGGTGGTGACGACTTCGACGGCCTGCTGGCCGACTGGGCGTTGCAGCAGGCCGGCCTGAACATCGACAGCGCGGCGGACAAGCGCCGCGTGCTGGTCGCCGCGCGCCAGGCCAAGGAAGCCTTGACGGACAACGCCAGCGTCACGCTGAGCGCCGCGCTGGACGGCGGCACGTTGAGCGTCGTGGTCACACGCGAGCAATTCGACGCGCTGGCCCAGCCGCTGGTGGCCAAGACGCTGCTGGCGGTGCGACGCGTGCTGCGCGACGCCAAGGTCGGCGCCGACGAGGTGCAAGGCACCGTGATGGTGGGCGGCTCGACCCGCATGCCGATCGTGCGTCGCGTCGTCGGCGAGCTGTTCGGTCGCGAGGTGCTGACCAACCTGAATCCCGACGAGGTGGTGGCGCTCGGCGCCGCCGTGCAGGCCAATCAACTGGCCGGCAACAGCTCGGACGGCGAGATCCTGCTGCTGGACGTGATCCCGCTGTCCCTGGGGCTGGAGACCATGGGGGGGCTGGTCGAGCGCATCATCGAGCGCAACGCCACCATCCCCGTGGCCAAGGCGCAGGACTTCACCACCTTCAAGGACGGCCAGACCGCGCTGGCGGTCCACGTGCTGCAGGGCGAGCGCGAGTTGGTGAGCGAGTGCCGCTCGCTGGCGCGCTTCGAGCTGCGCGGCATTCCGCCGATGGTCGCTGGCGCCGCGCGCATCCGCGTGGCCTTCCAGGTCGACGCGGACGGCCTGCTGAGCGTGTCGGCGCGCGAGCTGGGCTCGGGCGTCGAAGCGACGGTGCAGGTCAAGCCCAGCTACGGCCTGTCCGACGACCAGATCGCGACCATGCTGCGCGAGGGCTTCGCCAGCGCCGAGACCGACATGGTGACCCGCAAGCTGCGCGAGGCGCGCGTCGATGCCGAGCGCATGATCCTGGCGACCCAGTCCGCGCTGCGCGCCGACGGCGACCTGCTGAGCGACGCGGAACGCGCCGACATCGCCGCGTTGCAGACCGAGTTGCTGGCCCGGGCGCAGGCCGAGGATGGACTGGCCGACCCGGACGCGATCACCGCCGCCGTCGAGGCGCTGGCCAAGGGCACCGAAGCCTTCGCCGCCGCGCGCATGAACCGCGGCATCCAGCAGGCGTTGACCGGTCGCAGCATCGACCAGATCTGACCGCCCGCCGCCACGCACGCCCGACGACGCCCCAAGACTCCACAAGACGCCACCCGCGACGCTCCCCAGCCAGCCGCCGCCGCAAGCTCCAAGGACATCCCCATGCCTGTCATCAAGATCCTTCCCCATCCCGAGTACGCGCCCGAGGGCAAGACGATCCAGGCGCCGTCCGGCACCACGATCTGCGAGGCGCTGCTGGACAACCACATCGACATCGAGCACGCCTGCGATCAGGTCTGCGCCTGCACGACCTGCCACGTGATCGTGCGCGAGGGCTTCGCCTCGCTGTCGGAGATGGAAGAGAACGAAGAGGACATGCTGGACCGCGCCTGGGGCCTGGAGCCCAACTCGCGCCTGTCCTGCCAGGCCATCCTGGCCAACACCGACGTGACGGTCGAGATCCCGAAGTACTCGATCAACCACGCCAAAGAGAACCATTGAGGCGCGGCGCCCGGCGCGCCGCCCCGCATCGATTCGAGTCGGGCCGATTCGGATCGCATCGTCCAGTCATCGAGTCAACGGCCTGTTGATCGGCCCGCTCCGGAGTTCCTGAAGTCATGCGCGTCCTCGGCATCGAATCCTCCTGCGACGAGACCGGCGTGGCGCTGGTCGACGCCTCCGGCGACGGCGTGCCGACGCTGCTGGCGCACGCGTTGCACAGCCAGATCGCCATGCATCAGGCCTACGGCGGCGTGGTGCCCGAACTGGCCTCGCGCGACCACATCCGCCGCGTGCTGCCGCTGACGCGCGAGGTGCTGGCCACGGCCGGGCTGGCGCTGTCGGACATCGACGTCGTGGCCTACACGCAGGGACCGGGCCTGGCGGGGGCGCTGCTCGTCGGCGCCGGCGTGGCCGCGTCGCTGGGCGCGGCGCTGGACCGGCCGGTGATGGGCGTGCATCACCTGGAAGGCCATCTGCTGTCGCCCTTCCTGTCGGCGGATCCGCCGGAGTTCCCGTTCGTGGCGCTGCTGGTGTCCGGCGGTCACACGCAGCTGATGCGCGTCGACGACGTCGGTGCGTACGAGCTGCTCGGCGAGACCATCGACGACGCCGCCGGCGAGGCCTTCGACAAGTCGGCCAAGCTGCTCGGCCTGCCGTATCCCGGCGGCCCGCACCTGTCCCGGCTGGCGGAGCAGGGCAACCCCGAGGCCTTCGCGCTGCCGCGCCCGCTGCTGCACAGCGGCAAGCCGGACTTCAGCTTCGCCGGCCTCAAGACGGCGGTGCTGACGCAGGTCCGCAAGCTGGAGCAGCAGCCCGGCGGCATCACCGAGCCGCAACGCGCCGACCTGGCCGCATCCACGCAGGCGGCCATCGTCGACGTGCTGATCAAGAAGTCGCTGATGGCGCTGAAGGACACCGGCCTCAAGCGGCTGGTCGTCGCGGGCGGCGTCGGCGCCAACACGCGGCTGCGCGAGCAGTTGAACGCGGCCTGCGAGAAGCGCCGGGTCCGCGTCCACTATCCCGAGCTGCACCTGTGCACCGACAACGGCGCGATGATCGCGCTCGCCGCGGCGCTGCGACTGCAGCGCGACATGGCGAAGCTGGAGCGCGGCGGCGGCTTCGAGGTCAAGCCGCGCTGGGATCTGGCGCAGTTGTCCGAACCGTCGCGGCTGTGAAGGTCCGGTCGGGCGGGGCGGTGGCCGCGATGGCTGCCGCGATCGGCGTTGCCGCCGTCATGGGGGCGTCGATGGCCTGGGCGGCGCAGGCCGCTTCCTCATTCGCGGGAAGGGCAACAGCAGCGGCAACTGCCGCCACGGACCCAGTCCAGGCCACGGCCAAGGCCGTGGCAACGCCGGTGTCGTTGGCGAAGCCCGCCCCGACGGCGGGCGCGCCGATCCGGCTCGCGCTGATCGAGGGACTCTCCGGTCCGCTGGGCAACGGTGGCGAGGCGGTGTTCCGCAACCTCGTCTGGGCCACCGAGCGCGTCAACGCGCGCGGTGGCGTGAAGCTGCCCGGCGGCGCGCGGCCGCTGGAGATCGTGCGCTTCGACAGCAAGGGCTCCGTCGAGGAATCCCTGTCGCTGCTGCGTGGCGCCACCGACCAGGGCATCCGCGTCGTCCTGCAAGGCAACAGCTCGGCGGTGGCCGGCGCGCTGATCGCGGCGCTCGACAAGCACAACGCGCGGGAGCCGGGGCGTCGCGCGCTGTTCCTCAACTACGCCGCCGTCGATCCGGTGCTGACCGGAGCGCAGTGCAGCTTCTGGCACTTCCGTTTCGACGCCCACACCGACATGCGGCTGGCCGCGCTGGTCGAGGTGATCGCGCAGGACCGCCAGCTCAAGCGCCTTTACCTGATCGGCCAGGACTACAGCTTCGGCCAGCACCTGCGCGAGCAGGCGCGCGCGATGCTCGCGCGGCGGCGGCCGGACCTGCAGGTCGTCGGCGACGAGCTGCATCCGCTCGGCCGGGTGAAGGACTTCATGCCGTACGCGTCGAAGATCCGCGCCAGCGGCGCCCAGGCGGTGCTGACCGGCAACTGGGGCAACGACCTGACGCTGCTGATCAAGTCGGCCCGGGACCTGGGGCTGGACACGCGCTTCTACACCTTCTACGGCAACGCGCTGGGTGTGCCGGGCGTGCTCGGCGAGGCCGGCGTCGACCGCGTGCTGGCGGTGGCGGAATGGCATCCCAACGTCGGCACGGCCGATTCGGAGCGCTTCTACGCCGCCTTCCGCCAGCGCTTCCCCAGGCCGGAGCACGACTACCTGCATGCGCGCATGCAGTTGATGGTCGAGATGCTCGTCGCCGCGATGGAGAAGGCCGGCGGCGACGACCCGAAGGCGGTCGCCCTGGCGCTGGAGGGATTGAGGCTGGACGCTCGTCCGCTCGGCGTCGCGCACGAGGGCTGGATGCGCCCGGCCGATCATCAGCTGCAGCAGCCGCTGTATGTCAGCGTCATGCGCCGCGCCGGCGAGGCGGGCGTCGCGCATGACAACGAGGGGTCGGGCTACGGCTTCCGCACCTTGCGCTACCTGGACCCGGCCCGGGCGGAGCAGCCGTCGACCTGCCGGATGGCGCGGCCGGGCTGACCCGCCTCCCAAGGGCGCGACGCAGGCTCTGCCTGACGGCGGGGCAGGGCGTCCCTCGATCGTGGCGTTCGATTCCTGTATACTCCACCAGTTCTTCCGCTCGCACTTCCATGTGGGCGGGGAACTTCAAGCACGGCACGGGTCGGTTTCACCTGTGTCCGCAAGTCCACCTCGGAAACCGTCTGCGCAATCGCTGCCTTCATTGGCCATGCCGGCGGACCTTCCGAATCATTCCGGAACAAGGAACGCATCATGTCCAACTTCGACCAAAACAAGGCGGAGATCGTCAAGGCCAACGCCCGCAGCGCCAACGACACGGGATCCCCCGAAGTCCAGGTCGCCCTGCTGACCGCGCGCATCAACGAACTGACCCCCCACTTCAAGCTGCACGCCAAGGACCACCACGGCCGTCGCGGTCTGCTGAAGATGGTCAACGCGCGCAAGAGCCTGCTGGCCTACCTGAAGAAGAAGGATGCCGAGCGTTACACCGCCCTGATCCAGAAGCTGGGTCTGCGCAAGTAATCGGCGCATGAAAGCAAAGAGCCTGTCTGGTCTGATTCCAACAGGCTCTTTGTCGTTTCTGCACGGCCCGGTGTCATGCGATGCCGGGTCGATGTCACCGGCGGAATCGCTGGTGGGACAAGTACAACGGAGTCGGGCTGACGTGGCGCTGCTGTGTCATTCCAGGGCGCTTGCCGGCGAGGCAGGCGCGCTGGAATGGCATCCCGCCAAACCCAGCTTCACTCCCGGTTCCGGGCCGCACCGCAAGCGGCCGAACAACTGAGGGGATGCCATGAGCATGTTCAACAAGGTCGTCAAGAGCTTCCAATGGGGTCAGCATCAGGTCACGATGGAGACCGGCGAGATCGCCCGTCAAGCCAGCGGTGCCGTGCTGGTCAACATCGAGGACACCGTGGTGCTGGCCACCGTGGTCGCCAAGTCCGCGCCCAAGGCCGGCCAGGACTTCTTCCCGCTGACCGTCGACTACATCGAGAAGACCTACGCCGCCGGCAAGATCCCCGGCAGCTTCTTCAAGCGTGAAGGCCGTCCGAGCGAGCTCGAGACCCTGACCTCGCGCCTGATCGACCGCCCGATCCGCCCGCTGTTCCCGGAAGGCTTCTTCAACGAAGTCCAGGTCGTCATCCACACGCTGTCGCTGAACCCTGAAGTCCAGGCCGACATCGCCGCGATGATCGCCACCAGCGCCGCGCTGGCCATCTCGGGCATCCCGTTCAGCGGCCCGATCGGCGCCGCCCGCGTCGGTTACGTCAACGGCGAGTACGTGCTCAACCCGGGCAAGACGCAACTGCTCGACTCCAAGCTGGACCTGATCGTCGCCGGCACCGAAGCCGCCGTGCTGATGGTCGAGTCCGAAGCCGACCAACTCAGCGAAGACATCATGCTGGGCGGCGTGGTCTACGGCCACGACCAGGGCAAGATCGCCATCGCCGCGATCAACGAGCTGGTCCGCGAAGCCGGCAAGCCGGCCTGGGACTGGGTCGCCCCGGCCAAGGACGAGCCCTTCATCGCCAAGGTCACCGGCCTGGCCGAGGAAGCGCTGCGCGCCGCCTACCAGATCCGTTCCAAGCAAGCCCGCACGCAAGCCTGCCGTGACGCCTACGGCCAGGTGAAGGCCGCGCTGACGGCGGACGGCGTCGAGTTCGACGGCGTCGAAGTCGACGGTCTGCTGTTCGAGATCGAAGCCCGCATCGTCCGCAGCCAGATCCTGGCCGGCGAGCCGCGCATCGACGGTCGCGACACCCGCACCGTGCGCCCGATCGAGATCCGCAACAGCGTGCTGCCGCGCGCCCACGGCTCGTCGCTGTTCACGCGTGGCGAGACGCAGGCGCTGGTCGCCGCGACGCTGGGCACCGACCGTGACGCGCAGACCATCGACGCGCTGGCCGGCGAGTACTCCGAGCGCTTCATGCTGCACTACAACATGCCCCCGTTCGCCACCGGCGAAACCGGCCGCGTGGGTAGCCCCAAGCGCCGCGAGATCGGCCACGGCCGCCTGGCCAAGCGCGCGCTGGTCGCCGTGATGCCGAGCAAGGAAGACTTCCCGTACTCGGTGCGCGTGGTCTCCGAGATCACCGAATCCAACGGCTCGTCCTCGATGGCCTCGGTCTGCGGCGGCTGCCTGTCGCTGCTGGACGCCGGCGTGCCGCTGAAGGCGCACGTCGCCGGCATCGCCATGGGCCTGATCAAGGACGCCAACCGCTTCGCCGTGCTGACCGACATCCTGGGCGACGAGGACCACCTCGGCGACATGGACTTCAAGGTCGCGGGCACGACCACCGGCATCACCGCCCTGCAGATGGACATCAAGATCCAGGGCATCACCAAGGAAATCATGCAGGTCGCCCTGGCGCAAGCCAAGGAAGCCCGCCTGCACATCCTGGAAGTGATGGTCGGCGCGCAGGGCACGGCCAACGCCGAGATCTCGCAGTTCGCGCCGCGTCTGTACACGATGAAGATCAATCCGGAAAAGATCCGCGACGTGATCGGCAAGGGCGGCGCGACCATCCGCGCGCTGACCGAAGAGACCGGCACGCAGATCGACATCGGTGAAGACGGCACGATCACCATCGCGTCCACCGACGGCGCGAAGGCCGAGATCGCCAAGAAGCGCATCGCGGAAATCACCGCCGAGGCGGAAATCGGCAAGGTCTACGAAGGCCCGGTCACCAAGATCCTGGACTTCGGTGCCCTGGTCAACATCCTGCCCGGCAAGGACGGCCTGCTGCACATCAGCCAGATCGCGCACCAGCGCGTCGAGAAGGTCACCGACTTCCTGAGCGAAGGCCAGATCGTCAAGGTCAAGGTGCTCGAGACCGATGAGAAGGGCCGCATCAAGCTGTCGATGAAGGCGCTGCTGGATCGTGACGCGCCGGCTCCGGCCCCGCGTGGCGAGAGCGAAGGCTCGGCCGAGTAATCGGCGGTCCACGGGTCTCTGGAAGGCAGTCGCCATGAAGGCCATCGCCATCACGCAGCCTGGCGGACCGGAGGTCCTGCGGCTGATCGAGCGTCCCGACCCCGTCGCCGGGGTCGGTGAGTGCCTGATCCGCGTGCGGGCCTACGGCATCAATCGTCCGGATGTGCTGCAGCGCAAGGGCGCCTATCCGCCGCCGGCCGGGGCCAGCGATCTTCCAGGTCTGGAAGTCGCGGGCGAGGTCGTGGGCGGCGACGCGCAGGCCCTCGCGGCCGTCGGCCTGAAGGTCGGCGACGCGGTCTGCGCGCTGGTGCCCGGCGGCGGTTATGCCGAGCTTTGCGTCGCGCCGGTGGCCCAGTGCCTGCCGGTGCCGCGCGGCTGGCGCATGGCCGAGGCGGCGAGCCTGCCCGAGACCTTCTTCACCGTCTGGAGCAACGTCTTCGAGCGCGCCCGCCTGCAGCCCGGCGAAAGCCTGCTGGTGCACGGCGGCAGCAGCGGCATCGGCGTGACGGCGATCCAGCTGGCGAAGGCGCTGGGCTCGACGGTGCTGGTCACCGTTGGCAACGCGGACAAGGCGAAGGCTTGCGTGGCGCTGGGCGCCAGCGTCGCGATCAACTATCGCGAGCAGGACTTCGTCGCCGAGGTCAAGGCCGCGACGAATGGTCGCGGCGTCGACGTCATCCTCGACATGGTGGCCGGCGACTATGTCGCCCGCAATATTCAATGCCTGGCCGACGACGGTCGCGCCGTGATCATCGCGGTGCAGGGCGGCGTGAAGGCGGAGTTCGACGCGGGGCAGTTGCTGCGCCGTCGTCTGACGATCTCCGGCTCCACGCTGCGGCCGCGGTCGGTCGAGTTCAAGGCCGGCATTGCCCGCGCGCTGCGCGAGCGGGTCTGGCCGCTGCTCGAGTCGCGCGCAATCGAGCCGGTGATCTACAAGCAGTTGCCGGCGGCCGATGCCGCGGCGGCGCATGCGCTGATGGAATCGGGCGAGCACGTCGGCAAGATCGTGCTGAGCTGGTGATCCGCCAGCGCGGACACGAGAGTTTTCGGAATCAAGGGAGTTGATCTGATGCGCAAGAACCTGGTGGTCGGCAATTGGAAGATGCATGGCACCCGTGCATCCAATGCCGTGCTGCTGGCCGGTCTGAAAGACGCGGGCCCCTGGAACGCCCAGGTGGCCGTGTGCGTGCCGTTCCCGTACATCGCGGAAACGGCGCTCGCGCTGACCGGACAGCTGGTGGCCTATGGCGCGCAGGATTGCTCGTCGCACGAGCAGGGCGCATACACCGGCGAGGTGTCGTCGGCGATGCTGTCGGACCTGGGCTGCCGCTACGTGATCGTCGGCCACTCGGAGCGCCGCGCCTATCACGCCGAAAGCGACCAGTTGGTCGCCGACAAGGCCAAGGCCGCGCTGGCGCACGGCGTCACGCCGATCGTGTGTGTCGGCGAGACGCTCGCCGAGCGCGAGGCGGGTCGCACCGAGGAAGTCGTCAAGCGCCAACTGGCCGCGGTCGTGCACACGCTGACGCACTGCATCGGCGAGATCGTGCTGGCCTACGAGCCGGTCTGGGCGATCGGCACTGGCCTGACGGCGACGCCGGAGCAGGCGCAGCACGTGCATGCGCTGCTGCGCCAGCAACTGCGCGCCGCCACGCAGAAGGCGGACCAGATGCAGATCCTCTACGGTGGCAGCGTCAAGCCTGACAATGCCGCCCAACTGTTTGCGCAGCCTGACATCGACGGCGGCCTCATTGGAGGCGCCGCGCTGAAGGCGGCCGATTTCGCGGCGATCTGCCGCGCCGCCGGTTGATGTCCGGCGATCAAGGTTCCTGGAGAAAATAGCAATGCAAGTGATGATGAATCTGGTGTTGGTGCTGCAACTGGTCGCGGCGCTGACGATGATCGGGCTGGTGCTGGTGCAGCACGGCAAGGGTGCCGACATGGGCGCGTCCTTCGGCAGCGGCGCGTCGGGTAGCCTGTTCGGCGCGACCGGCAGCGCCAACTTCCTGTCGCGCAGCACCGCGGTCGCGGCGACGATCTTCTTCATCGCCACGCTGGCGCTGGCCTACATGGGCAGCCATCGCGAGGGCGGCATCGGATCGGGTCCGTCGGCGGGCGAGCAACTGCTCGAACGCGCGGCCTCGCCGGGTGCTTCGGCGGCCTCCGCGGCGGCACTGCCGGGCGCGTCGATCGCTCCCGCCGCGCCTGCCTCGGCCGCGTCGAACTAACATAGCTGGGCGGCTTGCGTAAGCTCCTCGACAAAAACGCATCAGTTCTCTATTGAGCTTCTGAAAGCTGTATAGAATTCGAGGCTGTCTTAAACGCGAGCCGTCAAGACAAGGTCACTGAGCAGGTGACAAAGCCGACGTGGTGAAATTGGTAGACACGCTATCTTGAGGGGGTAGTGGCGAAAGCTGTGCGAGTTCGAGTCTCGCCGTCGGCACCAAAATAAATCGGCCTGCCATGGTCTTCGCGATCTAGCCGGAAAGCCGGATCGATGATGATCGAGCAGGACGAAGGCCTCGGGAAAAATAGTCCACGTCATAGGCGTGTGCGAATATCCGGGGGCCAAGGCGGGCGCGGTCCGTGAGCGATTGGATAATCGCTGGCGGCGCGCCCGTTGCTTTTGCCGAATCGTTGGTCGGCCGCGGCCAATCATCGGCGACACGTTGGGAATTGGATTTGTCGGGCGAAAACGGCAATCTCCAAGCCCGGCATCAAACGAGAGCAAGTCGTGAGCCTGGAACAGTACCTCCCCGTCATCCTTTTCATCCTGGTCGGTTGCGGTGTGGGTATCGCCCCGCAAGTGCTCGGCTTCCTGGCCGGCCCGCGTCGCCCTGACGCGGCAAAGAACTCCCCCTACGAATGCGGCTTCGAGGCCTTCGAGGACGCGCGCATGAAGTTCGACGTGCGCTACTACCTCGTCGCGATCCTCTTCATCCTGTTCGACCTGGAAATCGCCTTCCTGTTCCCGTGGGCCGTCTCGCTGCGCGAGATCGGGCCGGCCGGCTTCTGGGCGATGATGATTTTCCTGGGCATCCTGGTCGTGGGCTTCGCCTACGAGTGGAAGAAGGGCGCCCTGGACTGGGAATGACAGGCCCCGGCGGTCTGTGAACGCATCAGGACACGGCGCCCGTTTCGGGCGCGTGTCCGTTAGGGAAGGGCGCTGGCGCAGGCGCGTGGCCCTTGCCCGCTGATCTCGAAAGATGGGAATTCGATATGGGTAACGAAGGCGTATTGAAGGAAGGCTTCATGACCACCCAGCTGGACAAGCTGGTGAACTGGTCCAAGACCGGTTCGTTGTGGCCGATGACCTTCGGTCTCGCCTGCTGTGCGGTCGAGATGATGCATGCGGGCGCGGCCCGCTACGACATCGACCGCTTCGGCATGCTGTTCCGCCCCAGCCCGCGTCAGTCCGACCTCATGATCGTGGCCGGCACGCTGTGCAACAAGATGGCGCCGGCGCTGCGCAAGGTCTACGACCAGATGGCCGAGCCGCGCTGGGTGCTCTCGATGGGCTCCTGCGCGAACGGTGGCGGCTACTACCACTACAGCTATTCGGTCGTGCGGGGCTGCGACCGCATCGTCCCGGTCGACGTCTATGTCCCGGGCTGTCCGCCGACCGCCGAGGCGCTGCTCTACGGCATCCTGCAACTGCAGGCCAAGATCCGCCGCGAAAACACCATCGCGCGCTAAGCAGAGTCCAGGCAAGCACCCCATGAGCATCAAACTCGACACCCTGCAGGCGGCGCTGGAGTCCGTCCTGGGCGGCCAGATCGTCGCGCTCAAGCGCGAGCTGGGCGAAATCACGATCACCGTCGCGGCGAAGGACTACTTCAACGTCGCCAAGATCCTGCGCGATCACTCGGAGCTGCGCTTCGAGCAACTGATCGATCTGTGCGGTCTCGACTACTCGGCCTACAAGGACGGCGCCCATGACGGCGCGCGTTTCGCCGTCGTGTCGCACCTGCTGTCGATCAACAAGAACTGGCGCCTGCGCCTGAAGGTGTTCGCGACCGACGACGACTTCCCGTCGGTGGCCGCCGTGACGCCGCTGTGGAACGCGGCCAACTGGTTCGAGCGCGAGGCGTTCGACCTGTACGGCATCATCTTCGAGGGCCATGAGGACCTGCGCCGCATCCTGACCGATTACGGCTTCATCGGCCATCCGATGCGCAAGGACTTCCCGGTGTCGGGCCATGTCGAGATGCGCTACGACCCCGAGCAGAAGCGCGTCATCTACCAGCCGGTGACGATCGAACCGCGCGAGATCACCCCGCGTGTGATCCGCGAAGACAACTACGGCGGGCTGTAAACCATGGCCGAAATCAAGAACTACACCCTGAACTTCGGGCCGCAGCATCCGGCCGCGCACGGCGTGCTGCGCCTGGTGCTGGAGCTGGACGGCGAAGTCATCCAGCGCGCCGACCCCCACATCGGCCTGCTGCACCGCGGCACCGAGAAGCTGGCCGAGTCCAAGACCTTCATCCAGTCGCTGCCCTACATGGACCGCCTGGACTACGTGTCCATGATGGCCAACGAGCATGCGTACTGCCTGGCCATCGAGAAGATGCTGGGCATCGAGGTGCCCGAGCGCGCGCAGTACATCCGCGTGATGTTCTCCGAGCTGACCCGCATCCTGAACCACCTGCTGTGGCTGGGCGCGCACGGGCTGGACTGCGGCGCGATGAACATCCTGATCTACTGCTTCCGCGAGCGGGAAGACATCTTCGACATGTACGAAGCGGTCTCCGGCGCGCGCATGCACGCGGCCTACTTCCGTCCGGGCGGCGTCTACCGCGACCTGCCGGACGCGATGCCGCAGTACAAGGTCAGCAAGATCAAGAACCAGAAGGCGATCGACAAGCTCAACGAGAACCGCCAGGGCTCGCTGCTCGATTTCATCGACGACTTCTGCAAGCGCTTCCCCAAGAACGTCGACGACTACGAGACGCTGCTGACCGACAACCGGATCTGGAAGCAGCGCACCGTGGGCATCGGCGTGGTGTCGCCCGAGCGCGCGCTGAACCTGGGCCTGACCGGCCCGATGCTGCGCGGCTCCGGCATCGCGTGGGACCTGCGCAAGACGCAGCCCTACGACGTGTACTCGAAGATGGACTTCGACATCCCCGTCGGCACCAACGGCGACACCTACGACCGCTACGTCGTGCGCGTCGAGGAAATGCGCCAGGCCTGCCGCATCGTCGAGCAGTGCGTGGCCTGGCTGCGCGCGAATCCCGCCGGCGCGGTCATCACGGACAACCACAAGGTGGCTCCGCCGTCGCGCGTCGCGATGAAGACCAGCATGGAAGAGCTGATCCACCACTTCAAGCTGTTCACCGAAGGTTTCCGCGTCCCCGAGGGCGAGGCCTATGCCGCGGTGGAGCACCCGAAGGGCGAGTTCGGCATCTACCTGGTCAGCGACGGCGCCAACAAGCCGTACCGCCTGAAGATCCGCGCGCCGGGCTACTCGCATCTGGCCGCGCTGGACGAGATGGCCCGCGGACACATGATTGCCGACGCCGTGGCCGTGATCGGCACGATGGACATCGTGTTCGGTGAAATTGACCGTTGAGTGGTGAAGCGATGAGCAGCACTGAATTTGTCTTGAGCGAGGCCACCCGGGCCCGCTTCGCCCGCGAGGTCGCCAAGTACCCGGCCGAGCAGGCGCAGTCGGCCGTGATGGCCTGCCTGTCCATCGTCCAGCAGGAGCAGGGCTTCGTGTCCCGCGACGCGGAGGATGCGATTGCCGTCTACCTCGGCATGCCGGCGATCGCCGTCTACGAGGTCACGACCTTCTACAACATGTACAACCAGCGCAAGCTGGGCCTGTTCAAGCTGAACGTCTGCACCAACCTGCCGTGCCAGCTGCGCGACGGCCAGAAGGCGCTGGACCACCTGTGCTCGAAGCTGGGCGTGGAAGAGGGCGGCACGACCGCCGACGGCCTGTTCACCGTGCAGAAGAGCGAGTGCCTGGGCGCCTGCGCCGACTCGCCGGTGATGCTGGTCAACGACCGCCAGATGGTGAGCTTCATGAGCAACCAGCGGATGGACGAACTGGTGGACGCGCTGAGGGCGCACCACGCCACGACCAACGCCGCCGGCAAGAACTGAGGGAACGCGACGATGAACATCGATCTCTCCAAGTGGCAGGCGACCGGCGTCGAGACCTGCTTCCACGACCGCAACATCACCCCGCAGATCTACGCGGGACTCGATGGCAAGAACTGGTCGCTGAAGGACTACGAGGCGCGCGGCGGCTATCAGGCGCTGCGCAAGATCCTGGCCAGCGACGGCGGTGAAGGCCTGACCCCCGACCAGGTCATCGCCGAGGTGAAGGCGTCCGCGCTGCGCGGCCGCGGCGGCGCCGGGTTCCCGACCGGCCTGAAGTGGAGCTTCATGCCCCGCCAATTCCCGGGGCCGAAGTACCTGGTCTGCAACTCGGACGAAGGCGAGCCGGGCACCTGCAAGGACCGCGACATCCTGATGTTCAACCCGCACATCGTCATCGAAGGCATGGCGATCGCGGCGTACGCCATGGGCATCCGCACTGGCTACAACTACATCCACGGCGAGATCTTCGAGGTGTACGAACGCTTCGAGGCCGCGCTGGAGGAAGCGCGCGCCGCCGGCCTGCTGGGCGACAACATCCTGGGCAGCAACTTCAGCTTCCAGCTGCACGGCCATCACGGCTTCGGCGCCTACATCTGCGGCGAGGAAACCGCGCTGCTGGAATCGCTCGAGGGCAAGAAGGGCCAGCCGCGCTTCAAGCCGCCGTTCCCGGCCTCGTTCGGCCTGTACGGCAAGCCCACGACGATCAACAACACCGAGACCTTCGCGGCGGTGCCCTGGATCATCCGCAACGGCGGCCAGGCCTACCTGGAGATCGGCAAGCCCAACAACGGCGGCACCAAGATCTTCTCGATCTCCGGCGACGTCGAGCGCCCGGGCAACTACGAGATCCCGCTGGGTACGTCGTTCGAGAAGCTGCTGGAGCTCGCCGGCGGCGTACGCGGCGGCCGCAAGCTCAAGGCGGTCATCCCCGGCGGCTCGTCCGCCCCGGTGCTGCCGGCCGACGTGATGATGCAGTGCACGATGGACTATGACTCCATCGCCAAGAACGGCTCGATGCTGGGCTCGGGCGCGGTCATCGTGATGGACGAGACCCGCTGCATGGTGACCAGCCTGCTGCGCCTGTCCTACTTCTACGCGCACGAGTCCTGCGGCCAGTGCACGCCGTGCCGCGAAGGCACCGGCTGGATGCACCGCGTGATCGAGCGCATCGCCCACGGCAAGGGCCGTGTCGAGGACATCGACCTGCTGAACTCCGTGGCCGACAACATCCAGGGCCGCACCATCTGCGCCCTGGGCGACGCCGCGGCGATGCCGGTGCGCGCGATGCTCAAGCACTTCAAGCACGAGTTCATCGCCATGATCGAACAGGCGCAGCAGAACAAATCGCAGGCTTCGCAGGCGCCCAAGTCGCCGGCGCTGGTCTGATCCGGAGCCGCTGAGAACAAGCTATGGTTGAAATCGAACTCGACGGCCAGAAGGTCGAAGTGCCCGAAGGCAGCATGGTGATGCATGCCGCCGAGAAGGCCGGCACCTACATCCCGCACTTCTGCTATCACAAGAAGCTGAGCATCGCGGCCAACTGCCGCATGTGCCTGGTGGACGTGGAGAAGGCGCCCAAGCCGCTGCCCGCCTGCGCCACACCGGTGACGCAGGGCATGATCGTCCGCACCAAGAGCGAGAAAGCCATCAAGGCCCAGCAGGGCGTGATGGAGTTCCTGCTGATCAATCACCCGCTGGACTGCCCCATCTGCGACCAGGGCGGCGAATGCCAGCTGCAGGATCTGGCCGTCGGCTACGGCGCCGGCCAATCGCGCTACTCGGAAGAGAAGCGCGTGGTGTTCCACAAGAACGTCGGCCCGCTGATCTCGATGGAAGAGATGAGCCGCTGCATCCACTGCACGCGCTGCGTCCGCTTCGGCCAGGAGATCGCCGGCCAGATGGAGCTGGGCATGGCCCACCGCGGCGAGCACAGCGAGATCCAGACCTTCGTCGGCCGCACCGTGGACTCGGAGCTGTCGGGCAACATGATCGACATCTGCCCGGTCGGCGCGTTGACCAGCAAGCCCTTCCGCTACAGCGCCCGTACCTGGGAGCTGTCGCGCCGCAAGAGCGTCAGCCCGCACGATTCGACCGGCGCCAACCTGGTGGTCCAGGTCAAGAACAACGAAGTGCTGCGCGTCGTCCCGCTGGAGAACGAAGCCGTCAACGAGTGCTGGATCGCCGACCGCGACCGCTTCTCGTATGAGGCGCTGAACAGCGACGAGCGCCTGACCACGCCGATGCTCAAGCAGGGCGGCACGTGGAAGCCGGTGGATTGGACCACCGCGCTGGAGTACGTCGCCAATGGCCTGAAGCAGATCAAGACCGAGAAGGGTGCCGCGTCCATCGCCGCGCTGGGCTCCGAGCACAGCACCGTCGAGGAACTGCACCTGCTGGCGCAGCTGGTGCGCGGCCTGGGCAGCGAGAACGTCGACACGCAGCTGCGCGTCGTCGATCCGGCGCTGCGCGCCGCCGACGGCAAGGCCTTCTGGCTGGGCACCTCGATCGCGTCCCTGTCGCAACTGGACCGCGCCTTCGTCGTCGGCTCCTTCCTGCGCAAGGACCACCCGCTGTTCGCGCAACGCCTGCGTCAGGCCGCCCGTCAAGGCGCCCGGATCGTGGCGCTGGGCGGCACGCAGGACGATTGGCTGATGCGCGTCGCCACGCGCATCACCGCCGCCCCGTCCGCCTGGGTCGCCGAACTGGCCAACGTGGCCGCCGCGATCGCCGCTTCCAAGGGCGTAGCCGCGCCGGCGCAGGGCGAGGCGACGGATGCCGCCAAGGCCGTCGCCGAGACGCTGCTGTCCGGCGAGCGCAAGGCGGTGCTGGTCGGCAATGCCGCGATCCAGCATCCGCAGGCCGCGACGCTGCTGTCGCTGGCGAACTGGATCGGCGAGCAGACCGGCGCCAGCGTCGGCGTGCTGTCCGCCGCGGCGAACACCGTCGGCGCGCAACTGGTCAAGGCCCAGCCGGGCCAGGGCGGCCGCGGCGCGGCCCAACTGCTGAACGACCAGCCCGCCAAGGCGCTGCTGCTGCTGAACACCGACCCGGTGCTGGACGGCGCGAACGCCGCCGCGGCCCGCAAGGCGATCAACGCGGCCGAGATGGTCGTCGTCCTGAGCCCGTTCAAGAGCGGTCTGGACTACGCCGACGTGCTGCTGCCGACGGCCCCGTTCACCGAGACCTCCGGCAGCTTCGTCAACGCGGAAGGCCGTCTGCAGAGCTTCGTCGGCGTGGCCAAGGCCCGCGGCGAGACCCGTCCGGGCTGGAAGATCCTGCGCGTGCTGGGCAACCTGCTGGGCTTGCAAGGCTTCGAGTTCGACAGCTCCGAGCAGGTGCGCACCGCCGCCCTGGGCTCGACGCTGGACCTGAGCGAGCGCCTGGGCAACGCCGTCGGCGCCATGTCGGCGGCCGCGGCTCCCGCGCAAGGCCTGGAGCGTCTCACCTCGGTGCCGGTCTACGCGACCGACGCGCTGGTGCGCCGCGCCACCTCGCTGCAGCTGACGCGCGACGGCCGCGACGCGGCCGTGGCCTACCTGCCGCAGGCGCTGTGGAACGAGCTCGGCCTGGCCGAGAAGGGCGCGCAGGTGCGCGTGTCGCAGGCCGGCGGCGACGCCGTGCTGTCCGCGCAGCTGGACGCCACGCTGCCCGCGACCGTGGTGCGCATCCCCGCCGGCGTGCCCGAGACCGCGGCGCTGGGCGCCCTGACCGGCGCGATCGCTGTGACCAAGGCCTGAGGACGAGACGACGATGGAAAACCTATACAACCTCGGCGCCACGCACCTGGGCGCCGTCTGGCCGGTGATCTGGAGCCTGCTCAAGATCGTCGCCGTGATCCTGCCGCTGCTGGGTTGCGTCGCCTACCTGACCCTGTGGGAGCGCAAGGCCATCGGCTGGTCGCAGATCCGTCCGGGCCCGAACCGCGTCGGTCCCTTCGGCCTGCTGACCCCGATCGCGGACGCGGTGAAGCTGATCTTCAAGGAGATCATCGTCCCGTCGGCCGCCAACAAGAGCCTGTTCTTCCTCGGCCCGGTCATGACCATCATGCCGGCGCTGGCCGCCTGGGCGGTCGTGCCCTTCGGCCCGGGCGCCGCGGTCGCCGACGTCAACGCCGGCCTGCTGTTCCTGATGGCCATCACCTCGCTGGAGGTCTACGGCGTGATCATCGCCGGCTGGGCGTCGAACTCGAAGTACGCCTTCCTGGGCGCGCTGCGCGCCTCGGCCCAGATGGTGTCCTACGAAATCGCGATGGGCTTCGCGCTGGTCATCGTGCTGATGGTCACCGGCTCGATGAACATGACCGACATCGTGGTGAGCCAGGAGACCGGCACCTTCGCGTCGCACGGCGTGAACTTCCTGTCCTGGAACTGGCTGCCGCTGCTGCCGGTGTTCATCGTGTACTTCATCTCCGGCCTGGCCGAGACCAACCGCCACCCGTTCGACGTCGTCGAAGGCGAGTCGGAAATCGTGGCCGGCCACATGATCGAGTACTCGGGCATGTCGTTCGCGATGTTCTTCCTGGCCGAGTACGCCAACATGATCCTCGTCTCGGCCCTGGCCGTGGTGATGTTCCTGGGCGGCTGGTCCGCGCCGGTGTCCTGGAGCCTGTTCGGCATGGAGACCCCGTCGTTCATCCAGCAATCGATGGCCTTCTGGAACTGGTTCTGGCTGTTCTTCAAGACCTTCTGCGTCGTGACCTGCTTCCTGTGGGTGCGCGCCACGTTCCCGCGCTTCCGCTATGACCAGATCATGCGTCTGGGCTGGAAGATCTTCATCCCGATCACGCTGATCTGGCTGGTGATCGTGGGTCTGTGGATCCAGTCCCCGTTCAATATCTGGAAGTAATCCGAGGTGTCCGCTGTGAGCTCCATCAAGGACCTAATCAAGAGCTTCATGCTCACCGAGCTGTTCAAGGGCATGGCCCTGACCGGCCGGCATTTCCTGTCGAAAAACATCACGGTGCAGTTCCCGGAAGAGAAGACGCCGTTGTCGCCTCGCTTCCGCGGCCTGCATGCGCTGCGCCGTTATGAGAACGGCGAGGAGCGCTGCATCGCCTGCAAGCTCTGCGAGGCCGTGTGCCCGGCGATGGCCATCACCATCGAGTCCGATGTCCGCGCCGACGGCTCGCGCCGCACGACGCGCTACGACATCGACCTGACCAAGTGCATCTTCTGCGGTTTCTGCGAGGAGAGCTGCCCGGTGGACTCGATCGTCGAGACCGACATCTTCGAATACCACGGCGAAAAGCGTGGCGACCTGTACTTCACCAAGGACATGCTCCTGGCGGTGGGCGATCGCTACGAACCCCACATCGCAGCCACCAAGGAGGCCGACGCCAAGTACCGCTGACCGGTCGGCGGCGTCGCGGTCAGCGTCCCCCGCTGACCGGATGTCGCGCGCCGGCGGCCTGCTTGCAGGAACCCGCATGGATATCACCACCGCGCTGTTTTACGTTTTCTCTTTCGTGCTGCTGGGCTCCGCGCTGCGAGTCATCACGGCACGCTCCACGGTCCACTCGGCCTTGTTCCTGATCCTGGCCTTCTTCAACGCGTCCTGCCTGTGGATGCTGCTGAAGGCCGAGTTCCTGGCCATCACCCTGGTGCTGGTCTACATCGGCGCCGTCATGGTGCTGTTCCTGTTCGTGGTCATGATGCTGGACTTCGAGTCCACGCAGGTCCGTGACAACATCTGGAAGCACATGCCGCTGGCCGGCCTGGTCGGCGCGCTGATCGCGCTGGAGATGGCCGCGGTGCTGATGGGCGGCTTCCGCCTGACCGACGCGCCGGTGCCCGACGCCGCCGCGCTCAAGCTGGGCAACGCCAAGCTGCTGGGCATCGCGCTGTACACCAACTACCTGTTCCCGCTGCAGATCGCGGCGGTGCTGCTGCTGGTGGCGATCATCGCGGCGATCGCGCTGACGCTGCGGGGCCGCAAGGACTCGCGTCACCAGGATCCGTCGCAACAGGTCAAGGTCAAGAAGGCCGATCGCCTGAAGATCGTCAAGGTCGCACCGACCGTGGAACAACCGGCCGCGCCGGTCGAGAAGAACGAAGGGGCCGCATGATGGGTGCTCTGACTCTGAGCCATTTCCTGACGCTGGGCGCGATCCTGTTCGCGTTGTCGGTGATCGGCATCTTCCTGAACCGCAAGAACCTGATCGTGCTGCTGATGGCCATCGAGCTGATGCTGCTGGCGGTCAACCTGAACTTCGTGGCCTTCTCCCACTATCTGGGCGACATGGCCGGCCAGGTGTTCGTGTTCTTCATCCTCACCGTGGCGGCCGCCGAGTCCGCCATCGGCCTGGCCATCCTCGTCGTGCTGTTCCGCAATCGCAGCAGCATCAACGTGGAAGAGCTGGACGCCCTGAAGGGCTGACGAGCGTCAGGAAGCGAGAAAAACAATGTCTGCAACACTCTCTCAGAACATGCTGCTGGCGGTGCCGCTGGCGCCGCTGGTCGGCGCCGTCGTGGCAGGCCTGTTCGGCAAGCAGGTCGGACGCCGCGGTGCCCACACCGTGACGATCCTGGGCGTGCTGATCGCGTTCGTCCTGTCCGCGATGACGCTCAGCGCCGTGCTGGACGGCGCCCGCTTCAACCAGACCGTCTACGAATGGATGGTGCTGGGCGGCCTGAAGATGGAAGTCGGCTTCATGATCGACGGCCTGTCCGCGATGATGATGTGCGTGGTGACCTTCGTGTCGCTGATGGTCCACATCTACACCATCGGCTACATGGAAGAGGACCCCGGCTACCAGCGCTTCTTCAGCTACATCTCGTTGTTCACCTTCAGCATGCTGATGCTGGTGATGGCCAACAACATGCTGCAGCTGTTCTTCGGCTGGGAAGCGGTGGGCCTGGTGTCCTACCTGCTGATCGGCTTCTGGTACACCAAGCCGACGGCGATCTTCGCCAACATGAAGGCCTTCCTGGTGAACCGGGTCGGCGACTTCGGCTTCATCCTGGGCATCGGCCTGCTGGTGGCCTACGGCGGCTCGCTGAACTACACCGAGACCTTCGCCAAGTCGGCCGAGCTGGCCAAGATCGGCTTCGTCAACCCGTTCGGCGGCGGCGAGTGGATGATGCTCAGCGTCGCCTGCATCTGCCTGTTCATCGGCGCGATGGGCAAGTCGGCGCAGTTCCCGCTGCACGTCTGGCTGCCGGACTCGATGGAAGGCCCGACCCCGATCTCGGCGCTGATCCACGCGGCGACGATGGTGACGGCCGGCATCTTCATGGTGTCGCGTTTCAGCCCGCTGTTCGAGCTGTCCGACACGGCGCTCAACTTCGTGCTGGTGATCGGCGCGATCACCGCGCTGTTCATGGGCTTCCTGGGCATCATCCAGAACGACATCAAGCGCGTCGTCGCGTACTCCACGCTGTCGCAGCTGGGTTACATGACGGTGGCGCTGGGCGCGTCGGCCTACTCGGTGGCGGTGTTCCACCTGATGACGCACGCGTTCTTCAAGGCGCTGCTGTTCCTGGGCGCGGGCTCGGTCATCATCGGCATGCACCACGACCAGGACATCCGCAACATGGGCGGCCTGCGCAAGTACATGCCCATCACGTGGCTGACCTCGCTGCTGGGCTCGCTGGCGCTGATCGGCACGCCGTTCTTCTCGGGCTTCTACTCGAAGGACTCGATCATCGAGGCGGTCCATGCGTCGCACCTGCCGGGCGCGGGCTTCGCGTACTTCGCGGTGGTGGCCGGCGTCTTCGTGACGGCGTTCTACAGCTTCCGGATGTACTTCCTGGTCTTCCACGGCAAGGAGAACTTCCATCACAAGCCGTTCCCGGGCGAGCACGACCATCACGACGACCACGGCCATGGTCACGACCACACGCCGCACGAGTCGCCGTGGGTGGTGACCGTGCCGCTGATCCTGCTGGCGATCCCGTCGGTGCTGATCGGCTACTTCACCATCGCGCCGATGCTGCATGGCGACTTCTTCAAGGACGCGATCTTCGTGAACCCGGAAGTCCACCACGCGATGCACGAGCTGGGCGAGGAGTTCCACGGCGCCTTCGCGATGGCGGTCCACAGCCTGCAGACGCTGCCGCTGTGGCTGGCGGTCGGCGGCGTGGTCACGGCCTACGTGTTCTACATGGTGGCCCCGTCGATCCCCGCGACCTTCGCGCGCGTGCTGCGTCCGGTCATCACGCTCCTCGAGAACAAGTACTACATGGACTGGTTCAACGAGAACGTGCTGGCGCGCGGTGCCCGCCTGCTCGGCGCCGGCCTGTGGAAGGCCGGCGACCAGGGTCTGATCGACGGCGTGCTGATCAACGGCTCGGCGCGCACGGTGGGCGGCGTCGCCGGCCTGGTGCGCCTGATCCAGACCGGCCACCTGTACTGGTATGCGCTGGTGATGATCCTGGGCGTGGTGGGTCTGATGACCTGGCAGCTGTGGCCTTACATGGGGCCCCAATTCAAGGCCCTGTTCGGCCTCTGACACGGGCGGAGAATAAGAATGTTGCTAAGTCTGTCCATTTGGCTGCCCATCGTCTGCGGTGGCCTGCTGCTCGCGCTCGGACGCGACAAGAATGCCGGCGCGGTGCGCTGGCTGGCGCTGATCGCGGCGATCGCGTCCTTCCTGGTGACGCTGCCGGTGATCACCGGTTTCGATACTTCCACCGCGGCGATGCAGTTCGTCGAGAACTTCGCCTGGATCGAGCGTTTCAACATCCACTACCACCTGGGCGTGGATGGCATCTCGATGTGGTTCGTGCCGCTGACGGCCTTCATCTCGATCATCGTGGTGATCGCGGCGTGGGAAGTGATCGAGACGCGCGTGCACCAGTACATGGGCGCGTTCCTGATCCTGTCGGGCCTGATGATCGGCGTGTTCTGCGCGCTCGACGGCATGCTGTTCTACGTGTTCTTCGAGGCCACGCTGATCCCGATGTACATCATCATCGGCGTCTGGGGCGGACCGCGCCGGGTGTACGCGGCCTTCAAGTTCTTCCTGTACACGTTGGCCGGCTCGCTGCTGATGCTGATCGCGCTGCTGTACCTGTACAGCCAGTCCGGCAGCTTCGAGATCCTGAACTGGCACAAGCTGCCGCTGGGCATGCCGGCGCAGACGCTGCTGTTCTTCGCCTTCTTCGCGGCCTTCGCGGTGAAGGTGCCGATGTGGCCGGTGCACACGTGGTTGCCCGACGCTCACGTGGAGGCGCCCACCGGCGGTTCCGTCGTGCTGGCGGCGATCATGCTGAAGCTGGGCGCCTACGGCTTCCTGCGCTTCTCGTTGCCGATCGCGCCGGACGCGGCCCGTCATTACGACTGGTTCATCATCGGCCTGTCGCTGATCGCGGTGATCTACATCGGCCTGGTGGCGATGGTCCAGCGCGACATGAAGAAGCTGGTGGCCTACTCGTCGGTCGCCCACATGGGCTTCGTGACGCTGGGTTTCTTCATCTTCAACGAGCTGGGCGTGGCCGGCGGCATCGTGCAGATGATCGCCCACGGCTTCGTGTCGGGCGCGATGTTCCTGTGCATCGGCGTGCTGTACGACCGCGTGCACTCGCGTGAGATCGCCGACTACGGCGGCGTCGTCAACACGATGCCCAAGTTCGCGGCCTTCGCGGTGTTCTTCGGCATGGCCAACTGCGGCCTGCCGGCGACGGCCGGTTTCGTCGGCGAGTGGATGGTGATCCTGGGCGCCGTGGCGCACAACTTCTGGATCGGCCTGCTGGCGGCCACGGCGCTGATCTTCGGCGCGGCCTACACGCTGTGGATGATCAAGCGCGTCTACTTCGGCCCGATCGCCAACGACAACGTCCGCAAGCTGACCGACATCAACGGTCGCGAGTTCGTGATGCTGGCCGTGCTGGCGGCCGCGGTGCTGTGGATGGGCGTCTATCCCAAGCCCTTCACCGACGTGATGCATCAATCCGTGGCCGAGCTGCTCAAGCACGTCGCGGTGTCCAAGCTTCAATAAGGGCCCAACACAATGAATGACATGAACTGGGTCGCGGTCTATCCCGAAATCCTCCTGCTCGTGATGGCTTGCGTCGTCGCGATGGTGGATCTGTTCGTCACCGATCCGCGCCGCACGCCGACCTACTGGCTGACGCAATGGACGCTGGTCGTCGTGGCCGGCATGCACTTCACCGCGATGGGCAATGTGTCGATCGACGCCATGCAGGGCATGCTGGTGGTCGATCCGATGAGCCACCTGCTCAGCGGCGTCTCCTGCATCGCGGTGATGGTCACGCTGGTCTATGCGCGTCCCTATGCCGAGACGCGCGAGCTGCTCAAGGGCGAGCTCTTCACGCTGAGCCTGTTCTCGCTGCTGGGCGTGACGGTGATGGTGGCGGCCAACAACTTCCTGATGATCTATCTGGGTCTGGAGTTGATGAGCCTGTCGCTGTACGCGCTGACCGCGCTGCGCCGCGACCACACGGTCTCGACCGAGGCCGCGATGAAGTACTTCGTGCTGGGCGCGCTGGCCTCCGGCTTCCTGCTGTACGGCCTGTCGATGATGTACGGCGCCACCGGCTCGCTGTCGATCCCGCGCGTCTTCGAGGTGATCTCCAAGGGCGAGGTGAACAAGGGCGTCATGGTCCTGGGCCTGGTGTTCATCGTCGCCGGCCTGGGCTTCAAGCTGGGCGCCGCGCCGTTCCACATGTGGGTGCCTGATGTCTACCAGGGGGCGCCGACCGCGGTGACGCTGCTGATCGGTGGCGCGCCCAAGCTGGCCGCGCTGGGCATCACGCTGCGCCTGCTGGTGGAAGGCATGCTGGGCCTGGCCAACGACTGGCAGCAGATGCTGCTGGTGATGGCGGTGGCGTCGCTGGTGGTGGGCAACCTGGCCGCCATCGCGCAGACCAACCTGAAGCGGATGCTGGCGTACTCGACGATCTCGCAGATGGGCTTCGTCGTGCTGGGCCTGGCCTCGGGCGTGGTGAACGGCCAGGCGGACAACCATGCGCTGAACGCCTACAGCTCGGCGATGTTCTACGCGATCACCTACGTGCTGACGACGCTGGGCAGCTTCGGCCTGCTGATGCTGCTGGCGCGCCAGGGCTTCGAGTCCGAGCAGATCAGCGACCTGGCCGGCCTGTTCAAGCGCAGCCCCTGGTATGCGCTGGTGATGGCGATCTACATGTTCTCGCTGACCGGCATCCCGCCGATGGTGGGCTTCTACGGCAAGCTGGCGGTGCTGCAGGCGATGGTCACGACCGGCGTGCCGCTGTACCTGTGGCTGGCCGTGATCGCGGTGCTGCTGTCGCTGGTGGGCGCGTTCTACTACCTGCGCGTCGTCAAGGTCATGTTCTTCGACGAGCCTGCCGACCACAGCCCGCTGACGGCCCCGGCCGACGCGCGCGTGGTGATGTCGCTGAACGGCATCCTGGTGCTGGTGTTCGGTCTGTTGCCCGGAGGCCTGCTGGCCCTGTGCGCGCACGCCGTGACCCGCGCGCTGGCGCACTGATCGACAGCCGCGGATGGAGCAGGGCGCTTCGGTCTGGGTGGTGCTGTTGGTCGCGCTGGTCGCGGCCAACGCGCCGTACCTGAGCTCCCGCATCCTGCTGGTCGGTCCGCGGCGTGAGCCCAAGGCCGCCGGCTGGCGCCTGCTGGAGCTGGTGTTGCTGGCGCTGATCACGCTGGGCGTGGGTTTCGGCCTGGAGGCGCGGCTGGGTCAGCGCTCGGTGCAGGGCTGGGAGTTCTACGCGGCGGCGCTGGCGCTGTTCGTCACCTTGGGTTTCCCCGGTTTCGTGTGGCGTTACCTGCGCCGCTCCCGTTCCAAGGTGCGCGAGTTCGATGACGAAGACGCTGCCTGAGGCCAACCCGCCAGCGGACGACGGCGTGATCGGCATCCCGCCGGCCGCCGGTTCGGACCCGCATCTGCGCGAGACCCCGCTGGCCTCCGACTGGATCCTGCGGGGCAATTTTCTTCAGGTGAAGCGCGACCGTGTCGCGCTGCCCGATGGCCGGGAGGCCACCCGCGAGTACATCCGCCATCCCGGCGCCGCGGTCGTGATCCCCTTGTTCGACGATGGCCGCGTGCTGCTGGAGCGCCAGTACCGCTATCCGCTGGGGCGCGTGGTGCTGGAGTTTCCCGCCGGCAAGCTGGACCCGAACGAATCCCCGCTGCGCTGCGCCATGCGCGAGCTGGTCGAGGAAACCGGCTACACCGCCCGCGAGTGGGCCTATGCCGGCGTCATGCACAACGCGATCGCGTATGCCGACGAGCGCATCGAGATCTTCTTCGCCCGCGGCCTGATCGAGGGTGAACGGCAACTGGACGAGGGCGAGTTCCTCGACCTGGTGCCGGTGGCGGAAGACGAGCTCGACCGCATGGCCTGCGACGGCCGTGTCACCGACGCCAAGACGCTGACCGGCCTGTTGTGGCTGCAGCGCTGGCGCGCCGGCGCATGGCCATTGACCTGGATGCCGGCGCGCGAGGCGGCGACCCGGTAGCATCGGCCACCTATGTTGGTACTCAACCTGGCCTGCGAGGCCGGACACGGCTTCGAGGGCTGGTTCGCGTCGTCCACCGATTTCGAGTCGCAGCAGCAGCGCGGTCTGCTGAGTTGCCCGCTGTGCAACAGCGTGCAGGTGCGTCGGATGCCCAGTGCGCCGCGCTTGAACCTGTCCGCCGCTGCAGAACCGGTCGCTCCTGCCGTTGCTGCTGCACCCGCCTCGGGCGCGAGGCCGTCGTCGGCGCCGCGCGCATCCAAGGGTTCGGGCCCGCCTTCGGGAGAGGGCGTGCCGGCGCTGGCGATCGAGCTGCAGCGGCAGGTGATGCAGGCGGTCCGCACGATGATGGCCAACACCGAGGACGTCGGCGACCGCTTCGCCACCGAGGCGCGCCGCATCCATTACGGCGAGACCGAGCAACGCGGCATCCGCGGCCAGGCCACGCCGGACGAGGCCCGCGAGCTGGCGGACGAAGGCATCGCCATCGTCGCACTGCCCATCCCCGACGCGCTGAAAGACCCGCTGCAGTAACGACCTGACGCGCGTTCGGGTTGCGTTCGCGGGGCCGTTGGGTGTCGAATCGGCCGATCCTTGGCTCGCGAGGAATCAGGCTCATGAAGACATTCCGTTTGTTGGTCTGTGCCGCGGCGGCTGGCGCGTCGCTGGCGTTCGCGCCCGTCGATCCTTCGTTCGCCGCCTCGGCCGCGCCGGTGGCCGCGGAGCACGGCATGGTGGTGGCCGCGCAGCATCTGGCGACGCGGGTCGGCGTGGACGTGCTCAAGCGCGGCGGCAACGCGGTCGACGCGGCGGTGGCGGTGGGTTACGCGCTGGCGGTGGTGTACCCGGCGGCGGGCAACCTGGGCGGCGGCGGCTTCATGACCATCCAGCTGGCGGACGGCCGCAAGACCTTTCTGGACTTCCGCGAGAAGGCGCCGCTGGCCGCGACGGCGGGCATGTACCTCGACAAGGACGGCAACGTCGTCAAGGGCCTGAGCACGTTCGGGCACCTGGCGGTGGGCGTGCCGGGCAGCGTCTCCGGCATGGAGTACGCGCGGGAGAAGTACGGCACGATGCAACGCGCCGCGTTGATCGCGCCGGCGATCGTGCTGGCGGAGCGCGGCTTCGTGCTGGACCAGGGTGACGTCGACATGTTCCGCACGGCGACCCAGGCCTTCGAGGCCGATCCCGCGTCGGGCGCGATCTTCCTCGACAAGGGCAAGCCCTTCCAGGCCGGCGACCGGTTGGTGCAGAAGGATCTGGCCAGGACCCTGCGCGAGATCAGCCGCAAGGGCACCGACGGCTTCTACAAGGGCTGGGTGGCGCGGGCGCTGGTGGCCTCCAGCCAGGCCGGCAAGGGCATCCTGACGCAGGCCGACCTGGACCAGTACAAGACGCGCGAGCTGGCGCCGATCGAATGCGACTACCGCGGCTACCGCGTGGTGTCGGCGCCGCCGCCGAGTTCGGGCGGTGTGATCATCTGCGAGATGCTCAACATCCTGGAGGGGTATCCAATCAGGCAACTGGGCTGGGGGTCGGCGCAAGCGGTGCATTACCAGATCGAGGCGATGCGCCATGCCTACGTGGACCGCAACAGCACGCTGGGCGATCCGGACTTCGTCAAGAACCCGCTGGGCCGGCTGCTGGACAAGGCCTACGCCGAGAAGATCCGCGCCGCGATCGACCCCGCCAGGGCGGCGGTGTCCTCGGACCTCAAGCCCGGCATGGCGCCGCATGAGGGCAGCAACACGACGCACTATTCGATCGCGGACCAGTGGGGCAACGCAGTGTCGGTGACTTACACGCTGAACGACTGGTTCGGCGCGAAGGTCACGGCGGCCGGGACCGGCGTGCTGCTGAACAACGAGATGGACGACTTCACCTCCAAGGTCGGCGTGCCCAACATGTACGGCCTGGTGCAGGGCGAGGCCAACGCCATCGCGCCCGGGAAGCGGCCGCTGTCGTCGATGAGCCCGACCATCGTGACCAGGGACGGCAAGCCGGTGATGGTGGTGGGCACGCCCGGCGGCAGCCGCATCATCACGGCGGTGCTGCTGACGATGATCAACGCGATCGACTACGACATGAACGTCCAGGAAGCGGTGGACGCGCCGCGTTTCCATCAGCAGTGGCGGCCGGACGTGACCAACGTCGAGCGGTATGCGCTGTCGCCCGACACGGTGAAGCTGCTGGAGGGCATGGGCCACAAGCTGGGCGTGCCGCAGGACGCCAACCACCTGGCGGCGATCATCGTCGGGGCGCCATCGCTGAACGGCAAGCCGGTGGGGAAGAACCGGTTCTATGGGGCGAATGATCCGCGTCGCAACACGGGGCTGGCGGCGGGATATTGATCGGACGCCGGCCGCCGCGGGCGAGCCCGATCGCCCCGTCACCATGGCGATGCCACAATCGCCGCGATGAATTCGCAGAGCCTGCGGGACGCGCCGCGCGTCCGCATTCAGACCGATGATTTCGACCTCGGCGTCGAGACGCTCGCGCTGCGCGCCGATGACGGCGGCGTGGGCGCGGTGGTCAGCTTCGTTGGCACGGTAAGAGACGGCGCCGACGGCACGCCGGTCTCATTGATGGAGCTGGAGCATTACCCCGGCATGACCGAGGCCTCGATCGAGGCCATGATCGACGAGGCGTCGCGGCGCTTCGAGATCCGCGGCGCGCGCGTGATCCATCGCGTTGGGCCGCTCAGGCCGCGCGATCAGATCGTGCTGGTGCTGGTCAGCGCGCGGCACCGCGGGCAGGCCTTCCAGGCCTGCGAGTTCCTGATGGACTACCTGAAGACGCAGGCGCCGTTCTGGAAGAAGGAGCACGGACCGGACGGCGCCCGCTGGGTGGACGCGCGGGTGGCCGATGACGAGGCGCTGGCGCGCTGGGGGATCGACGTGAGGGGGAATGGACGATGAGCTGGGCGCAAGTGGCGGCGGTGTCCGTCGGGGCTTCGGGCGGCGCGCTCGCGCGCTGGGGTGCGGGGGTGTGGTTGAACGCGAAGTGGCAGGGTTTTCCACTCGGGACGCTGCTCGTGAACCTGGTGGGCGGTTTCCTGATCGGCATGGCGCTCGAATGGTTCGGGCGTCATCCGGATGACCTCCTCAAGCTGCTGCTGGTCACCGGCTTCCTCGGCGGCCTGACGACCTTCTCGTCGTTCTCCGGCGAGTCGCTGTCGCTGCTGCAGCGCGGCGAGTACCTGATGGCGCTGTCCCATTCCGCGGCCCACGTGCTGGGCTCGCTGGCCGCGGCGGTGGCCGGCCTCAAGGTCATGCAGGCGCTGATCTCCGCCGCCTGAAGGGTCTTCGCCCGCCCCGGGGAGCAAGACCCCGAGAGGGACCCCATCACCGCGACCCGCGGTGGTTTCCTCCGCCCCTCGGTGGGCGCGGCAAGACCACGCGAGGGACACCGTCGGGGCGACCTCGGGTGTCTTGCTCCCGTCCCTTGCGGGCGGGCCGGAGTGGTGGCATCTGCCCTGTCCGCTTGGAGGGCGGGGATGGGGTGGGAGCGCACGGACGACAAGCGGGCGTCCCTCGCCGTCGCCACGTTGGGCACGGCCTTTGCCGCGAAAGACGACTTGATTTCCCGCCCCAAGCTCCCATTTCAGTCGGCAACGGAGGTTATCTACCCATGCGAGTCGACAAGCTCACCACCCGATTTCAGGAAGCGCTGGCCGAGGCCCAAAGCCTCGCTGTGACGCGCGACAACCCCTACATCGAACCCGTCCATGTGCTGATCTCGATGCTGGCGCAGGACGACGGTCCGCGTGCCTTGCTGGAGCGCGCCGGCGTGAAGGTGCCGGCGCTCAAGGGCGCGCTGGACGGCATCCTGGGCGGCCTGCCGCAGGTGCAGGGCGAGGGCCAGCAGGTCCAGCCCAGCCGCGACCTGATCGGCCTGCTGCAGAGCGCCGAGAAGGAGGCGTCCAAGCGGGGCGACCACTTCATCGCCAGCGAGATGTTCCTGCTGTCCCTGGCCGACGCCAAGTCCGACCTGGCCGGCGTCGTGCGCGGTCACGGCCTGACGCGCAAGGCACTGGAGGCCGCCGTCGAGGCGGTCCGCGGCGGTCAGAAGGTCGACAGCCAGGAGTCCGAAGGCAATCGCGAGGCGCTCAAGAAGTACACCCTCGACCTGACCGAGCGCGCTCGCGCCGGCAAGCTCGACCCGGTCATCGGCCGCGACGACGAGATCCGCCGCGCGATCCAGGTGCTGCAGCGGCGCAGCAAGAACAATCCGGTGCTGATCGGCGAGCCCGGCGTCGGCAAGACCGCCATCGTCGAAGGCCTGGCGCAGCGCATCGTCAACGGCGAGGTGCCCGAGTCGCTCAAGGACAAGCGCGTCCTGGTGCTGGACATGGCGGGCCTGCTGGCCGGCGCCAAGTTCCGCGGCGAATTCGAGGAACGGCTGAAGTCGGTGCTCAAGGAAGTCGCGGCCGACGAGGGCCGGATCATCCTGTTCATCGACGAGATCCACACCATGGTCGGCGCCGGCAAGGCCGAGGGCGCCATCGACGCCGGCAACATGCTCAAGCCCGCCCTGGCGCGGGGCGAGCTGCATTGCATCGGCGCCACCACGCTGAACGAGTACCGCAAGTACGTCGAGAAGGACGCCGCGCTCGAGCGTCGTTTCCAGAAGGTGCTGGTCGAGGAGCCCAGCGTCGAGGCCACCATCGCCATCCTGCGCGGCCTGCAGGAGAAATACGAAGTGCACCACGGCGTCGAGATCACCGACCCGGCGATCATCGCCGCGGCCGAGCTCAGCCATCGCTACATCACCGACCGCTTCCTGCCGGACAAGGCCATCGACCTGATCGACGAGGCCGCCGCCAAGATCAAGATCGAGATCGACTCCAAGCCCGAGGCGATGGACAAGCTCGACCGCCGCATGATCCAGCTCAAGATCGAGCGCGAGGCAGTGCGCAAGGAAACCGACGAGGGCTCGCAGCGCCGCTTCGCGCTGATCGAGGACGAGCTCCTCAAGCTCCAGCGCGAGTACAACGACCTGGAAGAGATCTGGACCGCCGAGAAGGCGCAGGCGCAGGGCTCGGCGCATGTGAAGGAAGAGATCGACCGGATCAAGTTCCAGATCGAGGAGCTCAAGCGCAAGGGCGACTTCAACAAGGTGGCCGAGCTGCAGTACGGCCAGCTGCCGGAGCTGGAGAAGCGCCTGGGCGAGGCGCAGGCCAAGGAGACCGGCAAGGCCAGGGACAAGACCGTGCCGCAGCTGCTGCGCACGATGGTCGGCGCGGAAGAGATCGCCGAAGTCGTGGCGCGCGCGACCGGCATTCCGGTCAGCAAGCTGATGCAGGGCGAGCGCGACAAGCTGCTGCAGATGGAAGACAAGCTGCACGAGCGCGTCGTCGGCCAGGACGAGGCGATCACCGCGGTCGCCGACGCGATTCGCCGCTCGCGTGCCGGGCTGTCCGACCCGGACAAGCCGCTGGGCAGCTTCCTGTTCCTGGGCCCCACCGGCGTCGGCAAGACCGAGCTGTGCAAGGCGCTGGCGGGTTTCCTGTTCGACAGCGAGGACCACATGGTCCGCATCGACATGAGCGAGTTCATGGAGAAGCACTCGGTCAGCCGCCTGATCGGCGCGCCGCCCGGGTATGTCGGCTATGACGAGGGCGGTTACCTGACCGAGGCCGTGCGCCGCAAGCCCTACAGCGTGCTGCTGCTGGACGAGGTCGAGAAGGCGCATCCGGACGTGTTCAACGTGCTGCTGCAGGTGCTCGACGACGGTCGTCTGACCGACGGGCAGGGCCGCACGGTCGACTTCAAGAACTGCGTGATCGTGATGACGTCCAACCTCGGCTCGCAGCACATCATGGCGCTGCAGGGCGAGCCCGACGAGGTCATCCGCGAGGCCGTGTGGGGCGAGGTCAAGGCGCATTTCCGGCCCGAATTCCTCAACCGCATCGACGAGACGGTGATCTTCCATGCGCTGGGCGCGTCGCAGATCCGCTCGATCGCGAAGATCCAGCTGCGCCAGTTGGAACAGCGGCTGGAGAAGCTGGAGATGAAGCTCGACGTCAGCGACGAGGCCTTCGACGAGCTGGCCAAGGTAGGCTTTGATCCAGTCTTCGGGGCGCGTCCGCTGAAGCGCGCGATCCAGCAGCGCATCGAGAACCCGCTGTCCAAGCTGATCCTGCAAGGACGCTTCGGGCCGAAGGACGTGATCCCGGTCGGCGTGGAGGCCGGTGGCAACGGCGAGCCGGGGACCTTCAGCTTCGGGCGCGTGGTGCATTGAACCCCACGGCTCCAAGCCAGAAGAACCCCGCCCCAGGCGGGGTTCTTCGGTTTCGCCCGCTCCTGCTCCGGGAGCACGGGAGCGCGGGAGCGCGGGTCAGGTCGAGTCGAGCAGACCTGCGGCGATCACGACTCGGCGTGGTCCGCCGATGGCGGTGCCGGATCCGGATCGCTCAGAATCCGCCGGATGAAATCATCCGACAGGGCGTGCTGGCAGGCCGCCCAAACATCGGCGGCCGTCGGTGAATGTGGGGTGGTGCTGGAGGCTGTAGTCGCAGGGGCGGTCGAGGAGGACGCTGAAGCCTCGCCCGCCCGCGACCACTGGTTGACGTCCTGGCGCGTCCGCTTGTGCGGCGGCATCATCGCCGCCGTTTCGCCGTCGTCCACCGGGCGGCTGTGGGCGGCCGCCAGCGTCGCCGCCGCGTCCTGTGAGGCGGTGGTGCGTTCCAGCCATTCCGCGATGCTCAGATTCAGCTTGTCCAGCAGCAGGGACATCGGGGCCTGCTCCGTCGTGCATCGGCTGTCGCCGGCCATCTCCGCGACGCAGCGCCGCCCGTAGTTTCCGAACCGATGGATCAGGGCGGCGGCGCAGGCGCATAGCAGCTGCCGGGAGCAGGCCGGCGTGTTGCGGAGCGTCAGGGGAGGCGAGATGCCGGGTGAAAACTGCCAGGATCCGTTGTCGAACCGCACCAGCAGCAGCGGTTCGCCGCGGGCGAAGGGCGAGGTCTGCGCGCCAAATCGCCTGATCGCGCAGGCCGTGCCCGGATTGCCCGGGTAGGCGCGCAGGAGGCTCAGGCCCGTGGGCCACCCCTTCAACTGCGTCAACACGCTGAGCTGGATGTCCTCAAGTTCCGCCGAGAGCGCTCTCCTGGTCTTCAACGCCTCGACGACACGGCGGAGGGTGGCGCGGTCGTCATCGACGAGCGGCTGACGCGAAGAGGGATCGGGCGCGGCCGCGAGAGCCTCCCGGCGCCACGAGGCGTGAATCAAACGTTGGACGGACAGCATCGGCGCTTCTGGGTTGAGAAAGCCCGGTCAGTCGCGCGCTCGACGCGCCCGTCGCTTCGTCCTGGCCTGAAGGCAGCGTCGCGCCGCCCTCAGGGTCGCAACGCGTCCAGCACCTCGGAGCGGAACTCGCGCTGGTAGAGCACGTAGATCACGCCCCCGGTCGCCACCAGGAAGACCCACGGCGAGAAGAACCAGGCCACCACCGGGAAGGCGAGGTAGTAGCCGCGCAGGCCGTCGTTGAAGGCCTCGGCCGCCATGCCGACGACGGCCCCGGCGCGGTCGGCGAAGGTCTCGCGAGCGCTCGGGGGCAGCTCCCGGAACTGGCCGGCCTCCGGCGCGGAGGCCACCAGCAGCGCGCCGAAGGTGTACTGGCGCATGCTCCAGGTGAAGCGGAAGAAGGCGTAGACGAAGATCCCCGTCAGCAGCCCCAGCTTCAGGTCGAAGACCAGCGCGCTGGTCTGCACCGTGAACGGCAGTTCGAGCACCAGCGCGCTGGTCTTCTCGCTGGCCCCGATCGCGGCCAGCAGGCCGCCGATGATCAGGATGGTCGTGGAGGCGAAGAAGGACGGGCTGGACAGCAACGCCTGACTCACCGCGCCGTCGAGCACCCGCATCTCGCGGTAGGTCAGCTGCAGCATCCACTGGCGCCGCACCCGGTTGGTCAGGGCCAGCAAGGAGCCGCGGGCCTCGGCATGGCGCTTGGCGAACTGCGCGTAGCCGACCCAGGCGGCGAAGTACAGCAGCAGGGCCAGCCAGTCGAGCGGCGGCAGCGCGGACAGCAGTTGACGGAGCGATTGCATCGCGCGAGTTTAGGGGGACGCCATGACGACGGCGTTCGGATGTTCACGCGCGCTCCTTGCGGCGGACGCGCGTGGCGCCGGGAATGCCCATCCGCTCTTCCGGGTCCGGCGCCGCCTCGACGGCCTCTTGCGCGAGCGCCCAGTTTTCCCAGGGCTCGATCAGGAACGGCGATGCCTGCAGCAGCGCCGTGGCGGTCGCTCCCGCGAGACCCTGCAACACGGCGCGCAGAAATCCGCCGTCGCTCGCGCTGCCTGGGGGCAACTCCAGAGGGACCGCCTGACAGCTCGTGCAGTCGAAGCGTCCGGTGGTGGGATTGAAGATGATCTCGATCAGGTGCCGGGGCGTGCGAACGCGGGCGTAGTGCAACGGCGCCTGACAGGGCACCGAGACCTGGATCGCCACGTCCTCGGGCCAGCCCAGCAGCCCGAGCAAGGCGTCGGCGATGCTCGCCACCGCAGCCGGCAATGGGTCCGGCAGATCGTGCCGCCGCGCGTCGACGGATGCGTCCGGCGGCGATTCATCCATGGCAGCCGGCGACGCAGGGCCAGGTCTTGCCAGGTCGGTCGAGGCGGGCGCGAGGGTCGATGGGGACCGCTGATGAGGGCGCGTCGCCGGCTTGCGCTGGTCCGCGGAGCGCGTCATCGTCGGGCTGTGAAAGAGGCCCGGCAGGCGGTCGGAGGTCGCTTGCGCCAGAGTCGGGGCCAGCGCCTCCGAGAGCGCGTCGATCGGGAGATTCGGCGGATCGGCCGAGGTCGTCCGCGCGCCGATGCTTCGCGAGGGGATCCCCTGGGTGACGGTCGGGGGCGCGCGCCACGTCGATGCCGTGCCGGAAGTTCCGGGGGTCTCGTTGCCGTGTGGCACCGATGAACCCTGGATAGCGTCGGAACGCTGGGGGGCCGTGTCGGCCGCGGCGAAAGGAGACTGCCAGAACACGCTGCGGGACACCATGGGCCAACTCCTGCGAACCGGCGGCCGCCGCGACATGCGGCGGGTCCGTCCCGGGACGCATTGCCAGTGGCGGACCCGTCGGCGCGGGTTCATGGCGAGCCGCCGGGGCGGGCGGCTCGGGTGCCTCAGGTCGGCAGGTCGAACACCAGCACTTCGGCATCCTCCCCACCTTCGATCACGAGGTGATCTTCCTTCGCGATCTGCAGCGCGTCCCCGGTCTCCAGCGCCTGGCCGTTGACGGTCAGCTTGCCGCGCACCAGATGCACGTAGCCGAGTCGTCCGGCGGCCAGCGGCAGCTCGGCCCGTTCATCGCCGTTGAACAGTCCGGCATACAGCCGGGCGTCCTGATGCAGGCTCACCGAATCCTGCGCGCCGTCCGGCGAGGCCACCAGGCGCAGCTGGCCGCGCTTGTCCGCGTCCGGGAAATGCTTCTGTTCATAACCCGGCTGCACGCCCTGGCGATCCGGCATGACCCAGATCTGCAGGAAGTGGGTCTGATCGTCCTTCGAGTGGTTGAACTCGCTGTGCATCACGCCGGTGCCGGCGCTCATGCGCTGCACGTCCCCGGGACGGATCACACCCGCGTTGGCGCCGCCCGGCTTGCCGTTGCCCATGCTGTCCTGGTGCGCCAGCTCGCCGCTCAGCACGTAGCTGATGATTTCCATGTCGCGGTGGCCGTGGGTGCCGAACCCGGTGCCACCGGCGATCCGGTCCTCGTTGATCACCCGCAGCGGTCCGAAGCCCATGCGGCGTGGGTTGTAGTAGTCGGCGAACGAGAAGCTGTGGAAGCTCTTGAGCCAGCCGTGATCGGCATAGCCGCGGTCCGAGGACTTGATGAGTTCATTCATGTCGTTGCTCCTTGTCTGCTTGCGATGGCTTCACTGTAGGGAACGGCGCCTCTCCCGAGGGGGCGGGGGCTTGAAGCCAGCGTTCAAATAAGATGAAGGGATGTCACAACAAGACAAACGACGGGTGCTGACGCCCGAGGCGCTGGCGATGATGGACAGCATCGCCCGCAGCGGCAGCTTCGCCGCGGCGGCGCGCGAGATGGGCAAGGTGCCGTCGGCGCTGACCTACTCGGTGCGGCAACTGGAGGACGCGCTGGACGTGCTGCTGTTCGATCGCAGTTCGCGCCAGGCCGTGCTGACGGCCGCCGGCCAGGAACTGCTGACCGAGGGGCGCCGGTTGCTGCAGGAGATGGACGCCGTCGCCAACCGCGTCAAGCGCGTGGCCACCGGCTGGGAGAGCGAGCTCACCATCGCCTTCGACGACGCCATCGCGCGGCGCGCGCTGTTCGATCTGATGGAGGCCTTCTATCAGCAGGCCGAGGACGGCAAGCCGCCGCCGACGCGCCTGAAGCTGCGTACCGAGGTGCTGTCCGGTACCTGGGAGGCGCTGATCTCGGGCCAGGCCGACCTGGCCATCGGCACCAGCGCGCAGCCGCCGGGCAGCTCGGTGGTGTGCGAGGTGCTGGGGCCGATGGAGATGGTGTTCTGCGTCGCGCCGCATCACGCGCTGGCGGATTTCGAGGGCACCTTGACCTCGGCGCAGATCGCGCGGCACCGCATCGTCGCGGTGGCCGACACGGCGCGCAGCCTGGCGCCGGTGACGGTGGGCGTGGTGCCCGGCCAGGAGGTGCTGACGGTGCCGTCGATGGCCATCAAGCTGGAGGCGCTGCTGCGCGGACTGGGCGTCGGATCGTTGCCTACGCCGATGGTGCGGCGCCACGTCGACGCCGGCCGGCTGGTCATGAAGCAGACCTTCCAGGGCAAGCGGGTCTCGCCGATGCATTACGCGTGGCGCAACACCGGCCACCCGCCCGCGAAGGCGTTGTCCTGGTGGCTGCGTCAACTGCAGAGCGAGACCACCCGCCGCGCGCTGCTGGAGCAGCACGAGGGCCTGGTGCTGTGAGCCTGCCGCCGGATCGACCCGCGGGGCGGTATGTCGGCCGCTTCGCGCCGTCGCCGACCGGGCCGCTGCACGAGGGCTCGCTGGTCGCGGCGCTGGCCAGCTGGCTCGATGCGCGCGCGCACGGCGGGCGCTGGCTGGTGCGGATCGAGGACGTCGACGGACCGCGCTGCCCGCCCGGCGCGGACGCGACCATCCTGTCGCAGCTGGCGCAGGCGCGGCTGCTGCCGGACGAGCCGCCGGTCTGGCAATCGAGGCGCGGCGCGGCCTACGGCCAGGCGTTGGAGCGCTTGCGCGCCGCCGGCTGGGCCTACCCCTGCGGCTGCTCGCGCAAGGACATCCTGGAGGCCGTGGCGGCCCGCGGCGATCAGCGCGAGCGGCACGGCGAGCTGGTGTACCCCGGCACCTGCCGGCACGGCCTGCGCGGCAAGCCGGCGCGCGCGTGGCGCCTGCGCAGCACGGCGGGGCGGGGCGCCGTCGACGGCATCGACGGCGATGTCGCTGTCGATGCGGGTGTCGACATCGATCCCGGCCCCGGCCGCAGGGCCGAAATCGATGCCGATGCGGACTTTCGCATCGACTGGCATGACCGCCGGCTCGGCGCGCAATCGCAGGACCTGACGGCCGAGGTCGGCGACTTCGTGCTCAAGCGCGCCGACGGCCTGTGGGCCTACCAGTTGGCGGTGGTCGTCGACGACGGGCTGCAGCAGGTCACCGACATCGTCCGCGGTGAAGACCTGGCGGACAACACGCCGCGCCAGATCCGGCTCCAGCAACTGCTGGGCCTGCCGCGCCCGCGCTACCTGCACACCCCGCTGGTGCTGGGCGAGAACGGCGAGAAGCTCTCCAAGCAGAACGGCGCCCGGGCGCTCGACTTGCGCGACCCGCTGGCGGCGTTGCGGCGGGCGGGAACGGCGCTCGGGCTGCCGGCGTTCGCGGCGCGGGAGGCGTCCAGCACGGCGGACTGGCTGGCGCAGGCCACCGCGCTGTGGCGCGCGCGCGAGGTCGATCGCGGTTCGCACGACCGCCGCTGATCCCCTGGACGGGGACCTCGGCAAACACCGAAGGGGCGTCGGCGGCTGGCATGATCGCGGTTTTGCACATGGGAGTCCGAACCGGACTTCCGCTTCGAGGAACCTGCGATGAAAACGACCGACAGCGGCCTGCAATACGACGACACCACGCCCGGCTCCGGCGCCACCGCGCGCGCCGGGCAGGACGTCCAGGTGCATTACACCGGCTGGCTCTACAAGGACGGCCAGAAGGGCGCCAAGTTCGACTCCAGCAAGGACCGCGGCGAGCCGTTCGAGTTCGAGCTCGACGGCGGCATGGTCATCAAGGGCTGGGACGAAGGCGTGCAGGGCATGCAGATCGGCGGCACCCGCGTGCTGGTGATTCCGCCGGAACTGGGCTACGGCGCCCGCGGCGCCGGTGGCGTGATCCCCCCGAACGCGACGCTGCTGTTCGAGGTGGAATTGCTGGGCGTGTCCGGCGGCGCGGAGCCGATCGCGCTGAACAACCTGGTCAAGACCGCCAGCGGCCTGCAGTACGAGGACACGACGACTGGCGAAGGCGCCGTCGCGGAAGCCGGCAAGCGCGTCACCGTGCATTACACCGGCTGGCTGTTCCAGAACGGCCAGCGCGGCCGCAAGTTCGACTCGTCCAAGGACCGTCGCGATCCGTTCCGCTTCCACCTGGGCGGCGGCGAGGTGATCAAGGGCTGGGACGAGGGCGTGCAAGGCATGAAGGTCGGCGGCACCCGCTTCCTGGTGATCCCGTCCGAGCTCGGCTACGGCCCCTACGGCGCCGGCGGCGTGATCCCCCCGCACGCCACGCTGCTGTTCGAGGTGGAGCTGGTCGCGGTCTGACCGGACCGACGCTCGCTCGCCCCTTCAACGCCCGCCGGGATCTCGCCTCGGCGGGCGTCTCCATTTCCGGACGCTCCACATGCCCGCATTGAGCCCCTCTCAAGCCGATATCGAACTCCGCAACCGCTGCACCCGCTGGTTGAACGGCCACCGGCCGATGCGCTCGATGCGCGAATCGCTCCAGGCCCTGCTGGCGTTGCCCGAGGCCGACCAGCCGCTGGATGTCTACGGCGACGGCGCCGTGTTGCAGACGCTGGAGGCGGACGTGGCGACGCTGCTCGGCAAGCCGTCCGGGCGCTTCTTCCACAAGGGCGTGGCCTGCCAACTGGCGGCGCTGCGCGTGTGGTGCGGCGAAGGCCAGGGCCCGGTGGCGCTGCATCCGCAGAGCCACATCGCGATCGACGAGGAAGAGGCCTTCGAGCGCCTGATGGGACTGCGCGGCTTGCGCGTCGGCGAGCCGGACACGCCGTTCACGGTGGTCGATCTGCAAGCGCTGGCCGAGAAGCCCGCGGTCGTGGTCGTCGAGCTGCCGCTGCGGCGCGGCGGTTTCCGGTTGCCCGATTGGGACGCGCTGGTCGCGATCAGCGCGTGGTGCCGCGCGAACGGCGTGAAGCTGCACTTCGATGGCGCCCGGCTGTGGGAATCGGCGCCGCATTACGGCCGCTCGCTGGCCGAGATCGCGGCGCTGGCGGACTCGGTCTACGTGTCGTTCTACAAGGGCCTGGGCGGGCTCGCCGGCAGCGTGCTCGCGGGGCCGGAGGACTTCATCGCCGCGCTCGCGCCGTGGAAGTCGCGGCTCGCCGGCAATGTCTTCTCGCTGTACCCGTTCGTGCTGAGCGCCATCGCCGGTCTGCGTCGGCAACTGCCGCTGATGGGCGGCTACCGGGAGCGGGCGAGGGCGCTCGCCCAGCGACTCTGCGCGGAGCGCGGCTGGCGCGTCGCGCCGGACTTGCCGCATACCAACTCGTTCCAGCTGCACCTGCCGGTCGACCCGGCGCGCCTGCCCGATGCGCTGCGCGCGATCGCCGCCGAGCGAGGTTTCTGGCTGGGTGCGCGGGCCGTGCCTTCGGTGCTGCTGGCCGATGGCGCGATGGTGGAAGTTGTCATCGGCGATGCGGCCGAGGGCTGGACCGACAATGAGGCGATCGAGGCGTTGCGCGCGGCGGTGAGCCAGGCTCATCGAGCGTCGGCCTGACGCCTCCATTCCCCTCCAAGGCTTGTTCATGATGCACATCTCCCCCGTCAAAGTCATCGCCGGCATCGCGGCCGTCATCCTGGCCGTGGCTGGCTTGTTCTTTGCGTCCCACGTGCGTCAGGCCGCGGTGGACATGCTCTCGGTCGTCCGTCTGGGCTCGTCGGGGAAGAGCGCCCAGACCACCCGTCAGGCCGAGGTCACGGCCACGCCCTCCGGCGTGCGCGTCATCCCCATCGGCGTGGCCGCTCCGCCGAGTTCGGGCAACGCCGGGCAGTCGACCGGCCGTTGACTCGCTTTGCGATGCGCAAGCCCCGTCGCTTCGACGATGCGCTGATGGAACCGCCTGACGCCCTCGGGGCGGTCGACGAGGCGTTGCTGGCCTCGCTTCGGACCTGGTGCGAAGAAGGGGCCTTCCCGGTGCTGACGGAGCCGCTGCGCGTGGCCAGCATCGCGCCGCACGCCGGTCTGGATGGCGCGGCTTGCGGGCTGGACGGCAGTCACGAACTGGCGCGCATGGGCCGCTCGCGAGGGCTGCTCTGGCGCGTGCGGATCCTGTGGCGCGAGTGTGTGACGCAGAGCGGCACGCAACGAGGAGATCCGTGGGATTGCGGGTGGTGGAGAGAGGGGCCGTTGGACGCCGCCGAAGCGTTCCGGCCGCGGCGGCCCACGCTGTTGATGGTGCGTGAAACGGACCCCGCTGTGGTCGCGGCGCTGCTGGCCGCGCTGCGCGCGAACACCCCGGCCTTTGGCAGGCCGGTGCGGGTGGTGGCGGTGTCGACGGCGGAAGCCGGACCTTCAAGGTCCGGCGTCTACGATGAGGGAAGGTCTGCCATCAGCGCGGACAGCCACGGTCCGGATGATCGAGGTAGTACGCAACCTCTTTGGCCCGCACGCTGAAGATGGGCCCCGCACCGCGCGCGACAACCTCGGCTTTGCACTGCTCCGTCGGTTGAACATCCGCCAGGAACTGGACGGTCCTCCCAAGCTTCCCATTGCCCCCTTTTGCGACGATGAACCCTTTTCCCGACGGCGTGACTTCTATCCAGTCGCCAGCATAGGGCCCCGAGGGAATCATGACGACGCCACCACCAGGCACCGTAGTGGCTTGATTCGTCGAGGCCATGGGACCGATGAACTGGCAGCCGCGCCAGCCGGCGCGCACCCGTTCGGCCGCTTCCTGGGGTTCGATCGCCATGCAGACGCGGATCGATTCGGCCTGTCCTGCGCGGAGTTCCTCGGGCGAGCGGCTCAGCAGGCCACCGCATGCGGTCAAGGTGACAGCGGCAAATGCGCTGAGGGCGAAAAGGCGTCTCATCGGTGTCCTTCTGGGCAGTCTCGCCCGGCCGTGGTAGAAGCGGAGGACGGCTACTGTAGTCGCCTCCTTCACGCTTGGATGCATGCCGTCAGGCAGGACCCTTCGAGAGGTCACCGCATGGGAGGCCGACAGTCATTCGCGCCCGGTCAGGCTCGTCTAGCTCGCCAGCGCGATCAACGCCCGCGCCACCCGCGCCGTCTCCACGTCCCCGCCATCCCGCAGCTCCACCCTCGGCGCCGTGACCAGCCGCGGAAAGTGATTCGTCAGCGACCGCTCGTACCCCGGGTCGTAATGCTCCCGCATCAGCTCGCCGAAGACCTGCGCCCACTGGCCCTCGCGCGCCAGGGCTTGCCACCGCTGCACGCGCTCCCGCCCGCGCAGCGCGATCAGGCCGTCGAGCAGGCGGTTGAACGCCTCCGGCGTCGCCATGAAGTGCGCGTAGTCCTCCAGCAGCAACTGCACGCGGCCAGCCTCGGCCATCTCGATCCACATGCAGCGGCCGGTCTCGCGCAGATGAAAGTGCAGCGAATCCGGCAACTGCACCGCGCCGATCTTGCGGCTCTCGCTTTCGACGAAAACGGGTCGCGCCGGATCCAGCGCCACCAGCGTCTGCCACAGCGCCGTGTCGAACGCCTTCTGGCCCGGCTGCGGCTGATCGGGCAGGGCGCCCAGCACCGAGCCGCGATGGCGCGCCAGCGCCTCCAGGTCCAGCACCTGCGCGCCCGCCGCCGACAGGGCGTGCAGCAAGCGCGTCTTGCCAGACCCGGTCTTGCCGCACAGCACCACGACCTCGAAGCGGGTCGGCAGGGACGCCAGCGTCTTCAGCACCTCGCCCCGGAACGCCTTGTAGCCGCCGACCAGTTGCAGCGACTTGAATCCGATCTGGTTGAGGAACCAGTTCATCGCGCCTGAACGCTGGCCGCCGCGCCAGCAGTACACCAGCGGGCGCCAGTGCTTGCGCATCAGCGCGCGGTTGGCGTCCAGGTGATCGGCGATGTTGCGGGCGACGAGCGCGGCGCCCAGCTTGCGCGCCTCCAGCGGATCCTCGCGGTAGAGCGTGCCGACGATGCGGCGCTCCTCGTCGTCCAGCACCGGCCAGTTGATGGCGCCAGGCAGATGGTCTTCGGCGAACTCGCCCGGCGAGCGCACGTCGATGACGGCGCCGAACTCGCCCAGCCGCGCGAAGGCCTCGGCGGAGGGGATGACGTGGTATTGGCTCATGAGCCGCCGCGCGCGCTCACTGGACCGCCAGCGCGTCGAGCAGCTCGCCTTCGATCTGCAACTGCAGCCGGCTTTGCTGCAGGGCCGCGCCGTCGAGCAGGAAGGTGTCTTCCACGCGCTCGCCCAGCGTCGAGACCTTGGCCAGCTGCAGGTTGATGCCGTGCCGCGCCAGCACGCGCGCGATGGCGTACAGCAGGCCGGCCCGGTCGGTGGCGCTGACCGACAGCAGCCAGCGCTGCGCCCGTTCGTCCGGTCGCAGCGCGATGCGCGGCGTGAACGGGAAGCTCTTCACCCGACGCGACAGCCGGCCCTTGCGCGGCTCCGGCAAGGGACCCTGCGCGACCAGTGCCTGACCGAGCTTGGACTCGACCAGCGCGGTCAGGTCGCGGTGGTGCAGGTCCAGCTCCGGCGCGATCACCTGGAAGGTGTCCAGCGCATAACCGGTGCGTGTCGTGTGCACCTTGGCGTCCAGGATGTTGAAGCCCGCGCCGTCGAAGTAACCGCAAGTGCGGGCGAACAGGTCCTGCTGGTCGCGCGCGTAGACGAGCACCTGCAGGCCTTCGCCGACCGGCGACGGGCGCGCCCGCACCACGGGCTCGGCGCTGTCCACGTGCCGCCACAGCGCGCGCGCGTGCCAGGCCAGGTCCTGCGCATCGTGCCGCGCGAAGTAGCTCAGCTCCAGCGTTTTCCACAAGGCGTCCTCGGTGCCCGGCAGTTGCGCCTTCAGCGCCAGCGCCTGCCGCGCCTCCTGCTTGCGGGCCTCGATCTCGGCCGCCATGTTCAGCCGCGCGCCGCCCAGGGCCCGCAGCGTCAGCCGGTACAGGTCCTCCAGCAGCTTGCCCTTCCACGCGTTCCAGACCTTGGGTCCGGTGCCGCGGATGTCCGCCACGGTCAGCAGGTAGAGCGCCGTCAGGTGGCGCTCGTCCTTGACCAGTTGCGCGAAGTGCTGGATGACCTCCGGGTCGGACAGGTCCTCCTTCTGCGCCACGCGGGACAGCGTCAGGTGATGCTCGACGAGGAACACCACCATGTCCGCGTCCGCCTTCGACAGCCCGTGCGCGCGGCAGAAGCGCCGTGCCTCGACGGCGCCCAGGTCCGAGTGGTCGCCGCCGCGGCCCTTGGCGATGTCGTGGAAGAGGGCCGCGATGTACAGCAGCGCCGGCCGGTCGAGCTGCGCCGCGAGCTGCGAGCAGAACGGGTACTCGTGCGTGTGCTCCGGAATGAAGAAGCGCCGGATGTTGCGCAGCACCATCAGGATGTGCTGGTCCACCGTGTAGACGTGGAACAGGTCGTGCTGCATCTGCCCGACGATGCGCCGGAACACCCACAGGTAGCGCCCCAGCACCGAGGTCTGGTTCATCAGCCTGAAGGCGTGGGTCTGGCCCTGCGGCTCCTCCAGGATGCGCATGAACATCGCCCGGTTCGCGGGATCGCGCCGGAACGCGCTGTTCATCAGGCCGCGCGCGTTGTACAGCGCGCGCAGCGTCTTGGCCGACAGGCCCTTGATGCCCGGCGTCTGCTGGTAGACGAGGAAGGTCTCCAGGATTGCATGCGGCTCGCGCTCATACAGGTCGTCGGTCGCGATCTCCAGCATGCCGGAGCGCTCCAGGAAACGATCGTCGACCCGCCGCAGCTCGTTGCCGCGGGTGCCGTTGATCTGCTCCTCCAGGTTCAACAGCGTGATCTGGTTGAGCTGCGTCACCGCCTTGGCCGCCCAGTAGTAGCGGCGCATCAGCTTTTCCGACGCGCGCAGCGACCGGGTCGATTCGTAGCCGAAGCTCTCGGCCACCGCCGTCTGCAGGTCGAAGACGAGACGGTCCTCGCGCCGCCTGGCCACCAGGTGCAGCTCGCAGCGGATCAGCTTCAGCACGCCTTCGTTGCGCTGCAACTGGCGGGCCTCGAAGGGCGTGATCAGGCCCTTGGCCGCCAGCTGGGGCCAGGTCTTGCCCAGCCCCGCGCCGCGCGCGATCCAGATCAGCACCTGCAGGTCGCGCAGGCCGCCCGGGCTCTCCTTGCAGTTGGGCTCCAGCGCGTAGGGCGTTTCTTCGTACTTCGTGTGGCGCTGGCGCATCTCCAGCGTCTTGGCGCGCATGAAGGCGCGCGCGTCCAGCGCCTGGCAGAACGCCTTGTCGAAGCGCTTGACCAGCGGCCCGGCGCCGGCCAGCCGGCGCGACTCCAGCAGCGCCGTCTGGATGGTCACGTCGCCAGCGGCCTCGTCCAGACATTCCGTCAATGTGCGGACCGAGGAGCCGATCTCCAGTCCGATGTCCCAGCACGCGGTGATGAAGGCCTCGATCGCGCCCTTGAGCGGGCCGGGCCGGTCCGGCGTCAGGCCGTCGGGCAGCAGCACCAGGACGTCGACGTCCGAGTGGGGGAAGAGCTCGCCGCGGCCGTAGCCGCCCACCGCCACCAGCGCCGCCTCGGGCGTCACGGCGGCCAGGCCGGATTGGGTCCAGAGCGCCTGCAGCGTGCCGTCGACGTGCCGTGCCAACTGGCGCATCAGCCGCGAGGCGGCCGACACGTTGGCCTTGGACTGGGCGAAGTCCTGCAGCAGCTGCTGCTTGCCGGCCTTGAAGCGCTGGCGCAGATCGGCGATCGACAGCGCGGCGGCCTCGCCGGACGGCACGACGGCATTCATGGCCGGACGGGCCTCAGGCCTGCGCGGCCACCGGCTGCACGAACGCGGGCACCGCGGGCGTGCCGGCCGACTGGGTCAGGATCTCGAAGCCGGTGTCGGTCACCAGCACCGTGTGTTCCCACTGCGCCGACAGCGAGCGGTCCTTGGTGACGATGGTCCAGCCGTCGCCCATCTCGCGGATCTCGCGCCGGCCGGCGTTGATCATCGGCTCGATGGTGAAGACCATGCCGGGGACCAGTTCCTCCAGCGTGCCGGGGCGGCCGTAGTGCAGCACTTGCGGGTCCTCGTGGAACTTCTGGCCGATGCCGTGGCCGCAGAACTCGCGCACGACGCTGAAGCCGGCGTTCTCCGCGAAGGTCTGGATGGCGTGGCCGATGTCGCCCAGGCGCGCGCCGGGCTTGACCTTCTGGATGCCCTTCCACATCGCGTCGTAGGTGAACGCGCACAGCCGCTTGGCCGCGATCGAGCCCTCGCCGACGACGAACATCCGGCTCGTGTCGCCGTGCCAGCCGTCCTTGATGACGGTGACGTCGATGTTGACGATGTCCCCGTTCTTCAGCGGGCGGTCGTTGGGAATGCCGTGGCAGACCTGATGGTTGATCGAGGTGCAGACCGACTTCGGATACGGCGTGTAGCCCGGCGGCTGGTAGTTCAGCGGGGCCGGGATGGCCTGCTGGACGTTGACGATGTAGTCGTGCGCCAGCTTGTCCAGGTGGTCGGTGGTGACGCCCGGCTTGACGTGCGGGGTCAGCATGTCCAGCACCTCGGAGGCGAGGCGGCCGGCGATGCGCATGGCGTCGATATCGGCGCCGGTCTTGATCGTGATGGTCATAGGGCCGGCATTTTAGGCGTTCGGTCATTCCCGCGCCGGCCCCGGGCCGGCGCGCTCAATCCGCCCAGGTCACGACGCCGGTGAAGGCGGTCACCAGGACCACGATGCCGAAGGCGATGCGGTACCAGGCGAAGGGCACGAAGCTGTGGCTGGCGATGTAGCGCAGCAGCCAGCGCACGCAGATCCACGCGCTGATGAAGGAGAACAGCAGACCCACCGCGAACAGCGGAATGTCCCCCGTCGACAGCACCGAGCGCTCCTTGTAGAGGCTGTACAGGCCGGCGCCGATCAGCGTCGGGATCGCCAGGAAGAAGCTGAAGTCCGTGGCCGCCTTGCGCGACAGGCCCAGCAGCATGCCGCCGATGATGGTCGCGCCGGAGCGGCTGGTGCCCGGCACCATCGCCAGGCATTGCACGAAGCCGACCTTCAGCGCGTCCATCGGCGACATCTGGTCGACGTCCTGGATGCGCACGGCGCTCTGCGGGCGGCGCTCGGCCCACAGGATGATCACGCCGCCGATGATGAAGGTGCTGGCCACGACGATGGGCGTGAACAGGTGCTCCTTGATGACCTTGCCGAACAGCAGGCCCAGCACGACGGCCGGCAGGAAGCCGATCAGCACGTTCAGCACGAAGCGGCGCGCGCGGGCGTCGTTGCCCAGACCGGCGGCGGTCTCGCGCAGGCGTTGCCAGTAGACGATGACGACGGCCAGGATGGCGCCGGTCTGGATGGCGATGTCGAAGACCTTGCCGCGGGCGTCCTCGAAGCCGCCGAGCAGCGAGCCCGCCAGGATGAGGTGGCCCGTCGACGAGATCGGCAGGAATTCGGTCAGGCCTTCCACGATCCCCATGATCGCGGCCTTGATCAGCAGCACAGTGTCCAAAACTTCGGCTCCATGAGCGGCGCCTCGCTCGGGTCCGGAGGCAGCCGGCCGCGATGATAGCCGCGCCGCGGGCCTCCTCTGGTGCGGTGCAGCACCCGGGCGAGGGGGCCCGTTTGTGAGGATCCCGTGAAGGTCTTCAGCGTCGCTTCAGGGCGCCTCGTCCCGGGTCTGGGATGGCGAGTCCGGCCGCAGCCGATGCCGCCTCGCGCCGACGCGGCAATCACCCCGGAACGATGCCGGCAGAGCCCCGGCATGGGCGTCGAACGCAGGCCGGCATGACTTCGGACATGACCCGGCTTGACCGGCCCGAAAGCCCGGGGCTACAGTACTGACCGGTTAGTCAGTTAGTTGCATCGCGCATCCGCCCATCGCCCATGCCTCGCGCATCCCGTTCATCGCCCCCCACGGCGCCCGCTCCGGCGTCCGTTTCCACGTCCGCCCCGGCACCGGCCGGCGCCTTCGCGTCGGCGTCCGATGCGGTCGGCGATCCGGTCTCTGATTCGACCGCCGAGTCGGTGGCGGCCCCGGCCTCCTCTAGGCAGCGCCGCAAGGAGGCCCGTCCGCAGGAACTGCTGGAGGCGGCGCTGGCGCTGTTCGTCGAGAAGGGTTTCGCGGCCACCCGTTCGGAGGAAGTGGCCAAGCGCGCGGGGGTGTCCAAGGGGACGCTTTACCTCTATTACCCGTCCAAGGAAGAGCTGTTCAAGGCCGTGGTGCGCGAAGCCATCGGCGCCAAGATCGCCGAGGGCGTCGAAGAACTGGGCAAGCACCAGGGCTCGATGGCGGAACTGCTGGGCTGGATGCTCTGGAGCTGGTGGGAGCGCATGGGACTGACGCCCGCCGGCGGCATCCACAAGATCATGATGAGCGAGGCCCGCAACTTCCCGGAACTGGCCGCGTTCTACCAGGACGAGGTCATCGAGCCCAGTTGCGGGCTGCTGGCCGAGGTGGTGCGCCGCGGCATCGCGTCGGGCGAGTTCCGCGACGTCGACCCCGAGACGACGGTGCTGGTGCTGATCGGCCCGGTGCTGCACTTGGTGCTGCACCAGCACTCGATGGGCGCGGCGGAGGTGGCGCACTCCCACAAGCCGCCGGCCGAGCAGGTCCTGGCGCTGCAGCTCGAATTGATGTTCGAGGGACTTCTCAACCGCCCGCGGGAGCCGTCCGCTCCCCGGTCACCCGCCTAGAATACCGGCCGCATCGGCACGCCATGGGGCCGCCGGAGGATTGAACATGAACTACGAACAAGCCCGCTTCAACATGATCGAACAGCAGATCCGCCCCTGGGACGTGCTGGATCCCACGGTGCTGGCGCTGCTGGCCGTCGTCAAGCGCGAGGACTTCGTGCCGGCCGCGTACCGCGACATGGCCTTCACCGATGTCGAGTTGCCGCTGGCCAACGGCCAGAAGATGCTGCCCCCGCGCGTCGAGGCCCGCTGGATGCAGGAGCTGCAGATCGAGCGCCACGAGAAGGTGCTGGAGATCGGCACCGGCAGCGGGTATCAGGCGGCGCTGCTGGGCCACAAGGCGCAGCAGGTGTTCAGCGTCGAGCGCGACGCGCAACTGGCCGGCGCCGCCCGCGACGCGCTGCGCCGCAACGGCGTGCTGAACGTGACCGTCGTCGAGGGCGACGGCACGAAGGGCCTGCCGGCCGAGGCGCCGTTCGACGTGATCCTGCTGTCGGGCTCGGTGCCGCAGGCGCCGCAGGTGTTGCTGGACCAGCTCAAGATCGGCGGCCGCATGGGCGTGATCGTCGGCGACGAGCCCGCGATGACGGCCCGCATCATCACCCGCGTCGGCGAGCGCGAGTTCAAGACCGAGATCCTCTTCGAGACCGTCGTGCAGCGCCTGGACGGCTTCGACACGCTCTCGCACTTCACGTTCTGATCCAGACCGGCGGCGCGTGATGCGGGAACTGGACGTCCATCAGGTGGCGGCGCTGGCCGGCGGTTCGCCGCGCGCGCTGCTGCTGGACGTGCGCGAACCGTGGGAGGTCGCGCTCGCCCGCATCGACGTGCCGGGTCTTGACTGGCGGCATGTGCCGATGGGGCAGGTGCCGCAGCGGGTGGAGGAACTCGAGCGCGATTTCGGCCTCGAGCAGCCCATCGCGGTTTATTGCCATCACGGGGTGCGAAGTCTGCAAGTCGTCGCATTTCTTTCGAGACAGGGGTTCGATGTGGTCTATAACCTCGCCGGCGGCATTGACGCCTGGTCGGAGGAGATCGACCCGTCGGTGCCAAGGTACTGATCGCATCGCCGCGGCGCGGACCGCCGACGGTGCGACGTTGAATCGATCCGAGAACATTACATAGATACGAGGATGCCTCATGGCCGCTGATCGCCGTACGTCTCCGACTTCCCGCCTGCCGCGGGTCACGCTCCTGGTCGCGGCGCTCGCCCTGACGGCCGGCGCGGCCCGGGCGCAAAGCCTGCAAGAGCTGTACGACGCGGCCCGCGCCTACGACGCCACCTACCTGGCCGCCCGCGCGACGGCGGACTCGGCCCAGTACCGCTACGGCCAGGCGCTCGCGCTGGCGCGTCCCTCGGTCGGCCTGGGCGTCAGCGCCACCCGCACCGAGCTGGATCCGCCGAACAACGTCGCCCCCGGCCGCATCGGCAACACCACCAGCAACGCCGGCCTGAGCGCCAAGTACGCTGTCTTCAACCGCCCCAACCAGGGCAGCATCGAGCAGGCCCGCCTGGGCGTGGACGTGGCCCAGTCCGACCTGGAGACGGCCGAGCAGGACCTGATCGTGCGCATCGCCCAGGCCTACTTCGACGTGCTGGCGGCGCAGGACGCGCTGGGCACCTCGCGCGCCAACAAGGCGGCGATCGCGGAGCAACTGGCCTCGGCCAAGCGCAATTTCGAGGTCGGCACCGCGACCATCACCGACACCCGCGAAGCGCAGGCCCGTTATGACCTCGCGACCGCGCAGGAACTGGCCGCTGACAACGACCTGCGGGTCAAGGGCGTGACGCTGGACCAACTGGTCGGCCGCGTCGGCGTGCAGCCCCGGCCGCTGGCCGTGCCGGTGGCGCTGCCGCCGGTGACGCCGTCCAGCGTCGACCCCTGGGTCACCCAGGCCGAGGGCGGCCACCCGGCCATCCGCAAGGCGCAACTGGGCCTGGACATCGCCAAGCAGGAGATCGAGCGCGCGAAGGGCTCGCGCCTGCCGACCGTCGACCTGAACGCCACGCTGGGCCTGCAACGCCAGACGGGGCAGGGCGTCAGCTACACCGGCAACACGACGCAGGGGTCGCTGGGCGTGGCGATCAACATGCCGATCTACAGCGGCGGCGCGATCACCAACCGCATCAAGGAAACCGTCGCGCTGGAAGAGAAGTCCCGCAACGACCTGGACTTCGCGCGTCGCAGCGTCGAGGAAGGCACCAAGCGCGCGTTCTTCGGCGTGCAGTCGCTGCAGGCGCAGGTGAAGGCGTACGAGGCGGCGGAGGCCTCCTCCAAACTGGCGCTGGAAGCGACGCAACTGGGCTACAAGGTCGGCGTGCGCGTCAACCTGGACGTGCTGAACGCGCAGACGCAGCTCTACACGACCCAGCGCGACCTGGCCAAGGCGCGCTACGACGTGGTGGTGAACAGCCTCAAGCTGCGCCAGGCCTCGGGCCAGTTGCGTCCCGAGGACGTGACGGCCGTCAACACGCTGCTGGCGAAGTAATCCGCCGCCAAGCGTCGATCGAAGGCCGCCTCCGGGCGGCCTTCGCGCATCTGGGGGCAGGTCTTGCTGCTGGTTCGCGCGACAATCGCGCCCCATGCTGTATGTGATTTCTCCCGCCAAGTCCCTCGACTACGACACCCCCGTGCCGGATGCCGTCGCCGCGCTGGCGGGGCGGCCGCAGTTCGTGCCGCGGGCGGCCGAGCTGATCGAGATCCTCAAGACCAAGAGCCAGGCCGACATCGGCGCGCTGATGGACATTTCCGATGCGCTGGCGTCGTTGAACCAGGCGCGCTACCGGGCCTGGTCGACGCGCTTCACGGACCGCAACAGCAAGCCGGCCGTGCTGGCCTTCAACGGCGACGTCTATGACGGCCTGCGCGCGTCGACGCTGTCGCTCGATGATCTGCAGTGGGCGCAGTGCCATCTGGCGATCCTGTCGGGCCTGTATGGCGTGCTGCGTCCGCTGGACCGGCTGCAGCCCTACCGCCTGGAGATGGGCACCGCGCTGAAGAACGAGCGTGGCGGCAATCTCTACGCGTACTGGGGCGACACCATCGCCGAGCACCTGAACGCCCAGTGCGCGCAGTTGCAGGCACCGGTGATCGTGAACCTGGCGTCGCAGGAGTACTTCAAGGCCGCCGCGCGCAAGGTGCTGAAGCCGCGCGTCATCGAATGCCAGTTCGAAGACTGGAAGAACGGCCGCTACAAGATCATCAGTTTCTTCGCCAAGCGGGCGCGCGGCCTGATGGCGCGATACGCCATCGACCACCGCATCGGCACGCCGGCTGGCCTGCTGGACTTCGCGGTCGACGGTTATGCGCATGCGCCGCAGGCCAGCGATCCCGACCGGCTGGTCTTCCGCCGCCGCGTCGCGGAGTGAGGCCGGATGGACGCCGGCCCGGGTCGAAACCCCGGCTGGCGGCCTGACTTTGGTTGTCCGATGCTTGACCGACCTTTGATACCGTCGTGACCATGAGCACCTCGCAATTCCTGACTCCCGAGCTGCGTGAATGGGTGGCCGCGCAGTTGCGCAACGGCATTTCGCGCGAAGCGCTGTACCAGGCGATGTTGTCCAGCGGCTGGCAGGCCGACATGGCGCAGCAGGCGCTGGCGGAGCATCGTCCGTTCGAGCCGCCGCTGTCCTTGCCCGACCTGCCGGAGCCGACCATCGCGCCGGGCTCGCTGCCCGAGCCCGACTTCGGCGACCAGCGCGGCGTGTTGCTGCCCGACGGCCATCGCGTGCAGATCGTGATGGCGCTGCAGCGTCCGCGGGTGATCGTGTTCGGCGGCCTGCTGAGCGAGGCGGAGTGCGACGCCATCGTCACCGCCGGACGGGCGCGCCTGGCGCGGTCGGAGACGGTGGCCGCGCAGCGCGAGGGCAGCGAGGTCAACTCGGCGCGCACCAGCGAAGGCATGTTCTTCGAGCGCGGCGAGAACGAGGTGGTCGCGCGCATCGAGCGCCGCATCGCCACGCTGCTGAACTGGCCGGTGCGCAACGGCGAGGGCCTGCAGGTGCTGCGATATCGCGCCGGCGCCGAGTACCAGCCGCACTACGACTACTTCGACCCGCGCCACGCCAGCAGCCACGCGATCCTGCAACGCGGCGGCCAGCGTGTCGCGACGCTGGTGATGTACCTGAACACGCCGGAGCGCGGCGGCGCGACGGTCTTCCCCGACATCAAGCTCGACGTGATGGCGCAGAAGGGCAACGCGGTGTTCTTCAGCTACGACCGCCCCGATCCCAGTACGCTGACCCTGCACGGCGGCGCGCCGGTCGTCGAGGGCGAGAAGTGGGTCGCCACGAAATGGTTACGCCAGGGCGAGTTCGTTTGAAGCCGAAGGCGGCGGTGGGGCGCTAGACTCGCGCACACCGCGCCGGCCCGCTCTCCGTTCATGGGCGGGCGCGTTTGTTGTCTCACAGAAGGAATCGTCATGAAGTCGTTGATCGCCGCCCTGAGCACCGCGTTGCTGGCCACCCTGGCCCAAGCCCAAGGCGCCCCGCTGCCGCCCGCCACGGCACCGATCCCGGCCGCTCACGCCGACATGGCCGCCCCGGCGGTCAAGCCGGCCGACAAGGCGGGCAAGCACAAGGCCGCGAAGGCCAAGCCGACGAAGAAGGGCAGCAAGCACGCCGCCAAGAAGTCGCACGCGAAGAAGCATCCGCAGCACGCGTCGTCGGACAAGTCCGGCTCGAAGAAGGTCGCGAACGCCAGCAAGAACAAGCGCAACAAGGCGCGTCACGCCGCGGCGTGATCGCCGACGGGGAAGGGCGGCGCGATGCCGCGCTTTCCCGCGTCGAGGCGTCGAGGGCATTGCGCGCCACCGTCGCGACGCCCCATGAAAAAAGCAGCCCGAGGGCTGCTTTTTCGTTGGCGGAGCCGGTGGGGCTCAGACGCGCTTGCGGTACTCGTGGGTACGCGTGTCGATTTCGATGTTGTCGCCTTGCGCCACGAAGATAGGCACGGGGATTTCGAAACCGGTAGCGATCTTGGCGGGCTTCAGGACCTTGCCCGAGGTGTCGCCCTTGACGGCCGGCTCGGTCCAGGTGACTTCGCGCACGACGCTGGTCGGCAGTTCGACGGAGATGGCCTTGCCGTCGTAGAACACCACTTCAACTTCCATGCTGTCCTGCAGGTAGTTGATCGCGTCGCCCATGTTCTCGGCTTCCACCTCGAACTGGTTGTACTCGGTGTCCATGAACACATACATCGGGTCGGCGAAGTAGGTGTAGGTGCACTCCTTCTTCTCCAGGATGATCTGGTCCATCTTGTCGTCGGCCTTGAACACGACTTCGGTGCCGGAGTTGTTCAGCAGGCTCTTCAGCTTCATGCGCACGGTCGCGGCATTGCGGCCGCCGCGGCTGTATTCCGTCTTCAGCACGACCATGGGGTCCTTGCCGTGCATGATCACGTTGCCGGCGCGAATTTCTTGAGCGATCTTCATGATGATTCCGGGAAAAGGGTCCGGTCACAGTCACATGGATGCTTGCATCGATCCGAACTGTTCCGGCGGTGTGGCGCGTCCCGTGAGCAGCGCCAGGTCGCCGCGAAGCGCCTTGGGTTGTCACGCGTTGTGGACGCGAAAAGCCGCATATTCTAGCTTGAAAGGCCTATGGCGCGGGACGCGAACGCTTGAAGCTGGGTGGCGAGATCCGGTTGCGCGCTCAATTCGTCCCGCCAGGCGCGGGCGAGCGCGGTGGCCTCGGGCAGCGCGCGCAGGGCGCCGGCGCTGGCCTCGTCCCAGGGCGCGAGGCCGTTCCAGGCGCGCGACAGCGCGCGCCATCCGGCCGCTTGCGCCGGTGGCGCGCCCGCCAGTTGGCGGTCGAGGAAGGCCTCCAGCTTGGGGCCGTGCGCCCCGTCGTGCTGGAAGTAGATCTGCCACAGCATCGGCCGGCCGGCCCATTGCGCGCGGACGAAGGAGTCCTCGCCGCGCACGAGGTTCAGGTCGCAGGACCAGAGCAGCCGGTCGTAGTCCGCCTGCGTCAGAGGGGGCAAGGCGATCGCGCGTTGGCCGGCGCGCAGCAGCGGCGGCAACTCGGTTTGCGGCGCGCCGGGGCACAGCAGCAACAGCCAGCCGGCGCCCAGCGCGTCCAGGAACCCGGCCAGCGGCGCATGCGGGTAGGCGAAGAGGCTCAGGACCCGCTCGCCGCCAGCCGGCGCCCAGCCGCGCTCGGCCAACCAGCGCGGGGCGTCGTGGCGGTCCGAGGCATCGACCAGGAGTGGCTCGCGCAGCAAGCCACCGGTCCGCGCGGTGAAGCCGGGGTAGAAGAACCATTTGTCCAGCCCCGCGCCGGGACCGGAGAACTGCGGTGACTTCAGGCCATGGCTGCGCTCGACGTAGCTCTCCGCGCTGAGGTATTCGAGGTTGATCCACGCCGGCTTGACCGCGCGCGCCGCCATCGCGGCCACGAAGGGCGCCGGCAGCTCGCAGCCGAAGGTCTCGATCACGACGTCGCCGGGCTCGGCGTGCTCGCTGCCTGGCCAGGGCAGGCAGGCGAGGCGCTCGACCGGCGTCGGCTGCATCCAGGCCAGCGGGCCGAGGTCGTCGCACCACAGCCGCACCTGCTCGCCACGGCCAACCAGGTCGCGCGCCAGGCGCAGGCAGACGCCGATGTCGCCATAGTTGTCGATGACGCGGCAGAAGAGGTCCCAGGTCGCGCCGGTTTTGGCAGCAGTCCGGAGCGCAGGGCGGGTGTCGGGCAGGGGAGTCGGGGTCGCGTCGGCCATCGAGGAATTATCCGGCGGCACAATCCCGCCCCATGAGCACGACCCAACCCGGCACCAGCGAAGTGCCGGAGACGAATCCTTCCGGCGACGTTCCGTCCATGCCGACTACTCCTGCCGCCCCCGCTGATCCTGCGGCGGCCGATCCCGCGCCGACCCCGTCGCACGCCGAGGCGTGGAACACGCAGAGCGCAGCCATCGAGGCCGCCGAGACCCGCCGCGTCGCCGACATGGAGCAGGCGGCCCGCGACGCCCGCGAGCGCGTGCTGGCCGAGGTGCTGGCGCTGCCGGCGCTGCCTGGGGTCTATCGCTACTTCGACGCGCAGGATCAGGTGCTCTACGTCGGCAAGGCGAAGAACCTGAAGCGGCGTGTTTCGAGCTACTTCCAGAAGGACCACGGCGGCACGCGCATCGGCATGATGATCGCGCGCATCGCGCGGCTGGAGACGACGGTGGTGCGCACCGAAGCCGAGGCGCTGCTGCTTGAGAACAACCTGATCAAGGCGCTCAACCCGCGGTTCAACATCCTGTTCCGCGACGACAAGAGCTACCCCTACCTGCGCCTGTCCGGCCACGCGTGGCCGCGCATCAGCTACTACCGCGGCGCGGTCGATCGACGCCATCGCTACTTCGGCCCGTTCCCGAGCGCCTGGGCGGTGAAGGAGTCGATCCAGCTGATCCAGAAGGTCTTCCGGCTGCGCACCTGCGAGGACACTGTCTTCAATAACCGCAGCCGCCCCTGCCTGCTGTACCAGATCCATCGTTGCACCGGGCCCTGCGTGCCCGAGGGGCAGACCGAGGAGTACCGCCGCAACGTCAGCAACGCGGAGCGTTTCCTGCTCGGCGAGACACAGGAGGTGATGGACGGCCTGCAGGCGCAGATGATGCAGCACGCCGAGCGCTTCGAGTACGAGCTCGCGGCCGAGCTGCGCAACCAGATCACCGCGCTGTCCAAGGTGCTGCAGCAGCAGGCCGTCGACGAGAACAGCGCGACCGGCCGCGACCGCGATGTCGACATCCTGGCGGTGAAGCTGCAGGGCGGCCGGGCCTGTGTGAACCTGGCGATGGTGCGCGGCGGCCGGCATCTGGGCGATCGCGCCTACTTCCCGAAGCACGTCGACGACGCGACCGCGGTGCGCCTGCTCGACGACGAGGACCTGACGCCGGCCGAAGGCGACACGAGCGTCGAGCCGCCCAGCCCGGAGCGTCTGGTGCTGGAGGCCTTCATCGCGCAGCACTACCTGGAGATGTCGGTGCCGTCGCTGCTGGTGCTGTCGCACCCGGTCGACGGCGCGCTGGCCGAGGCGCTCAGCCTGCAGGCCGGCTATCGCGTCACGACGCAGGCGCAGCCGCGCGGCCAGCGCCGCATCTGGCAGGAGATGTGCGCGAAGGGCGCGGAGCTGGCCCTGGCCCGGCTGCTGTCGGAGGAAGGCTCGCAGCAGGCCCGCACGCGCGCGCTGGTCGATGCGCTGGACCTCAGCGTCGTCGAGCTGGACAAGTTCCGGATCGAGTGCTTCGACATCAGCCACACCGCCGGCGAGGCGACGCAGGCGTCCTGCGTGGTCTTCGAGGGCCATCAGATGCAGAGCAGCCAGTACCGCCGCTTCAACATCGAGGGCATCACCGGCGGCGACGATTACGCCGCGATGCGGCAAGTGCTGACACGCCGTTACAGCAAGATGGCCGAGGCCGCTCAGAATGGCACCGGCCGTCTGCCCGACCTGGTGCTGGTGGACGGCGGCAAGGGCCAGGTGTCGATGGCGCGCGAGGTCTTCGAGGAGCTCGGGCTGGACCTGGGGCTGATCGTCGGTGTCGAGAAGGGCGAGGGCCGCAAGGTCGGTCTGGAGGAGCTGGTCTTCGCGGATGGGCGCGAGAAGGTCTACCTCGGTCGCGACTCGGCGGCGCTGATGCTGGTCGCGCAGATCCGGGACGAGGCGCACCGCTTCGCCATCACCGGCATGCGGGCCAAGCGCGCGTCGATCCGCACCGGCGGCTCGCGGCTGGAGGACGTGCCCGGCGTCGGGCCCAAGAAGCGCGCGCAGTTGCTGCAGCGCTTCGGCGGCGTGCGCGGCGTGGCCGGTGCGAGCGTCGAGGAGCTGGCGAACGTGAAGGGCATCTCGCGCGAGTTGGCTGAAGAGATCTATCGCGCGCTGCATTGACGGCGCCGCGAGGCGGGCGTCCCCGGTCCGTGGAACGGTGGCGGGCGTGATGATGTTGTTGGGATCGAGCATGAACGAGATGAATGGAAGCACCGGCCTGTCCGGCAAAGCGGTGACACGTGGGGCAGGGCCGCATCGCAGTTGGCGTCGAGGCTCGCATTGGGCGGCGAAGCTCGCCGTCGCGTTGGTGCTGGCGGGCTGTGGTAGTCCGACGCCGCGAGCGCCCTCGGCGCCTGCGCCCGAACCGGCGCGATCCGTGCCGGTGGCGCCCGTGGCGACGCCCGCCGCGGCCGGGCCGCAGCGCGGCCTGCCGCTGGCCGCGCCGCATGCGGTGTCCAGCCATGAGGACTTGCGCCGGCAGGCCGCCGAGCGCATGGTCGCCGCCAATCCCGACGGCACCTACATGGGCGAGGTGCCGGCGGTGCTGCTGGCGATCCCGGTGCTGGAGGTCGAGCTCAACCGCGACGGCAGCGTGAAGGCCATCCGCGTGCTGCGTCGTCCGAGCCAGGCCGAGGACACCATCGAGCTGGCGATCGCCGCCGTCCGCAAGGCCGCGCCGTATGGCGACGTGAGCCGCCTGCCGCATCCGTGGAAGTTCAACGAGGTGTTCCTCTTCGACGACGACCGCCGCTTCAAGCCGCGCACCCTCGACGATTAAGAGGCGCCGGCGCGTGAAACGTGGGCACAATGCCGCACCATGTTCCTGACGCTGCCTACCCTGCTGACCTGGGCCCGCATCGTGGCCATCCCGCTGATCGTCGGGGTGTTCCATCTGCAGATGGCCCCTGCCCATCAGAACCTGCTGGCCACCGTTCTTTTCATCACGGTGGCGTTGACCGACTGGGCGGACGGCTACCTCGCGCGCAAGCTGAACCAGACCTCGTCCTTCGGCGCGTTCCTGGATCCGGTGGCGGACAAGTTCCTCGTCTGCGCGGCGCTGCTCGTGCTGCTGGAGCAACAGCGCGTCGACGCGCTGGTGGCGCTGGTGATCGTGGGGCGGGAGATCGCGATCTCCGCGCTGCGCGAGTGGATGGCGCAGATCGGCGCGTCGCGCTCGGTCGCGGTGCACGTGCTGGGCAAGGTCAAGACGACGGTGCAGATGGTTGCCATCCCGTTCCTGCTGTACGACGGCCTGCTGTTCGGCATGATCAACACGCGGCTGTGGGGCACCTGGCTGATCTATCTGGCGGCGGTGCTGACCATCTGGTCGATGGTCTATTACCTGCAGAAGGCGCTGCCCGAGATCCGCGCCAAGGCGCGCTGAGGGCCGGCCACGTGACGGTCCGCGGCCGGCATGGAGCGCATCCGGCGGCATCGCGCCATCCCCTGGGCGACAAGCGGGCGCGCCCTTTGTATCGGGACTTCTCCCTGATCGGTCGCGCGCCGCAATGCGTCTAGAATCCGCTTCCCGCGCTGCTCCGGGCGGTCATCGAGATGCAGTTCAACGCGTGCATCCGTCCTGGAGTCCGCGACCGGATCGGCGTCCGGCGATGTTTGTCCAGAGGGCCTGCGGGCCGGACGCGTCGCCGCGGTGAAACCAAAGAGGGGGTACCTTCGTGAACAAGTCCGAATTGATCGAGCACATCGCCAAGCAGGCGGACATCTCCAAGGCCGCCGCGGGGCGTGCGCTGGAAGCGGTGATCGGTGGTGTGAAGACGACGCTCAAGAAGAACGGGACCGTGTCGCTGGTGGGGTTCGGTACCTTCAGCGTCACCAAGCGCGCCGCGCGCACCGGCCGCAACCCGCGTACCAACGAAGCGATCAAGATCAAGTCGGCGAAGGTCCCCAAGTTCCGTCCGGGCAAGGCCCTGAAGGACGCGGTGAACTGAACGGTCGATGCCGGACCTGCCGTCGCGCGAGCGGCGGCGCGGGCCGGTGGCGACAGCAAGAATCCTCGGGCGCTTAGCTCAGTTGGTAGAGCGGCTCCTTTACACGGAGTAGGTCGGCGGTTCGAGACCGTCAGCGCCCACCATTCCCGAGGCTAGAATGCCGCGGCGCAAAGGCGAACCCAGGTTCGCCTTTGTCGTATGTGACGCCGCCCGTCCGGGCGGCGGCAGCGCGTGGCCGGATGTCGCCGATGTCCGGACGTGTTGTCTCTCTCGCGATGACCTGAGGTTGTTGATGTTTGATTTCGTACGCAAGCACACCCGGCTGTTTCAGTTCGTGCTGCTCATCCTGATCCTGCCGTCCTTCGTGCTGCTGGGTGTGGAGGGCTACAGCCGCTTCCTGGATGGCAGCAACGCCGCCATCGCGACCGTCGACGGCGCCAAGATCACGCAGGCCGAATGGGATGCCGCGCAGCGCCAGCAGGTCGAGCGCATGCGCGCGCAGATGCCCACCGCTGACCCCAAGCTGCTCGACTCGCCCGAGCTGCGCAAGAACGTGCTGGAGAACCTGGTGCGCGAACGCGTGCTGGCGGCCGTCGTGCGCAATGAGCATCGCAGCATCAGCGACAAGCAGCTCGAAGACATCATCCGCACCGACCCGCAACTGGCCGCGCTGCGCGGCCCCGAGGCCAAGGCCATCCTGGCCGCCCAGGGCATGACCGTCGACAGCTTCCTGGTGCGTCTGCGCCAGGAGCTGGAGATGAACTCGGTGCTGGCCCCGGTGGCGCAGAGCTCGCTGCCGACGCAGGCCAGCGCCGGTCTCGCCTTCGACGCGCTGCTGCAGCAGCGCGAGTTGCAGTTCCAGGGCTTCGCCGCCAAGGACTTCGCCGCGACGCTGAAGCCGACGGATGCCGACCTGGAGACCTATTACAAGGATCCGAAGGTGTCGGTGAAGTTCCAGTTGCCGGAGAGCGCCGACATCGAATACGTCGCGCTGGACCAGTCCGCGCTGCAGGCCGGTGTCACGGTCAATCCGGACGACGTGCAGAAGTTCTACAAGGAAAACTCTGCCCGCTTCACGCTCGCCGAGGAGCGTCGCGCGAGCCACATCCTGGTGAAGGCCGGCGCCGACATGTCCGCCGCGGACAAGGCCAAGGCGAAGGCCAAGGCCGAGCAACTGCTGGCCGACGCCCGCAAGAACCCGGCCGGCTTCGCCGACCTGGCGCGCAAGAACTCCGACGACCCGGGCTCCGCCGAGCGTGGTGGCGATCTGGATTACTTCGGCAAGGGCGCGATGGTCAAGCCGTTTGAGGACGCCGTCTACGCGCTGAAGAAGGGCGAGATCAGCAACGTGGTGCAGTCTGATTTCGGTTATCACATCATCATGTTGACCGACGTGCGTGGCGGCGAGCTGCGCCCGTTCGACTCGGTCAAGGCCGAGATCGAAGCCGACCTGCGCAAGCAGCTGGCGCAAAAGCGTTACACCGAGCTGGCCGAGGACTTCGGCAACACGGTCTACGAGCAGAGCGACAGCCTCAAGCCGGCGGCCGACAAGTTCAAGCTGACGATCCAGAAGGCGACCGTGCAACGCAAGCCGGCGCCGGGTGCGACCGGTCCGCTGGCCTCGCAGAAGCTGCTGGACGCGGTGTTCACCGGTGACTCGCTGAACAACAAGCGCAACACCGAAGCGATCGAGGCCGGCGGCAACCAGTTGGTGTCGGCGCGCGTCGTCAAGCACAACGCGGCCCGCCTGCCGGCGCTGGCCGACGTGAAGGCGGCGGTGGCCGCCGCGTGGGTCGGTGACCATGCCGCGCAGGCCGCCGTGAAGGCCGGCCAGGCGCGCCTGGCCGAGCTGCAGAAGGGCGGCGGCGATGCCAAGGGCCTGAGCGAGCCGCTGACGGTGTCTCGTGCCAAGCCGGGTCCGCTGCCGCAGAAGGCGCTGGACCAGGTGATGCGTGCCGACGCTGGCAAGCTGCCGGCGTACGTGGGCGTTGATGCCGGCGAGGGCAACTTCCTGGTCGTGCGCATCGCCAAGGTGCTGCCGCGCGACCCGGCGCTGATCGACGCCACGCGCGCCGCCAGCCAGTACGCGCAGGCGTGGGGCGCTGCCGAAATGCAGAGCTACTACAACGTGCTGAAGGCCGAATACAAGGCCACGATCAAGCCGGCGGCGTTGAAGGCGACCGCGGCCTCCGCACCGGTCAACTGACCGGCGCGAGGGAAGCGCTGGACGGGTCTCTGAAGAATATTCAAAAGATCCCCAGAAAGTGCTTCCCACAGAGGAGAATTTCAGCCATAATCTAAGGCTTCTCCGGTGGCTATAGCTCAGTTGGTAGAGTCCCAGATTGTGATTCTGGTTGTCGTGGGTTCGAGTCCCATTAGCCACCCCACCGAATAAGAAACGCCGACAGGATTCAGGTCCTGTCGGCGTTTTGTTTTGTGCGTCGATTTGCGCGACAGAACGGGAGCGTCGGGAGATGTCACGCGGCGCGGCAAGGCGCGCCTCTCGCAGTTCGTCGAGTGGCGTTGATTGCCTTGGGATGGGGTGCGGTCAATGGCTGCGATTCAGCAGCTGGTAGCAGCCCGGGTTGCGCGGCGGCGCGTCACGCGCGCCAGGCGTCAGACCAGGCCCTGCTTGCTCGCCAGCACGGCCGCTTCCGCGCGGCTGGAGACGTTGAGCTTCTTGTAGATCGACTTGATGTGGTCGTTCACCGTGAACCACTTGATGCCCATCAGGTTCGCGATCTCTTTGATCGTGAAGCCCTTGCTGAGGTAGGTCAGCACCTCGTTCTCACGCGGGGTTAGGCGTTCCCATTCCGGCGCGGGATCGAGCGTCACGCCACGGCCGCTGGGAACTGCGCTGGAGGTCAGCGTGCCGAAGCCGGAGTTCAATCCCATCGGTCCCGAATCGCCGCTCGAGCCCGGACGGAAGTGCGACAGCAGCCGGCGCGCGATCGCCGGCGACAGCGGGGGCTGGCCGCGCACGATGCGCTGCAGTTCCTCGACCAGCACCTCGAAGCGGTCTTCCTTCAGCAGGTAGCCGTCGGCACCGCGTTGCAGGGCGGGGAAGAGATGGTCGTCGTCGGAATAAAGCGTGGTGACGATCTTGACGGCCGGCTTGCCGGCCAGCTCGCCGAGGAACTCCATGCCGTTGCCATCGGGCAGTTCCAGGTCGATCAGGATCAGCTTGAAGCCGTTGCCGTTGGTCGCGCCCGCATCGGCCTCGACCTTCGCGAGCTGGCGGCGGGCGCCTTCCAGGTCGCCGGCTTCGGTGATCTCCATGCCGTCGCTGAAGCTCTCGCGGACAACCCGGCACAGGAAGCTGCGGGCAACGGGGTTGTCTTCGACGATGAGTACTTTGACGGCCATGGTGTGGATAGCAGAAGCTACCTGGCATCCTAGCAGGGGCCCCCCCGCTTGCATGCCCCGTGAAGAAGGGTGGGGCGGCCCGATGGCCGCCCGGTTCAGGGGGGTGGCGAGCGCCGGTGGGTGACCTTCAGCCGTTGACGACCACCAGCTTGCCGACGACCTGCCGCGTGCTCATGCGTGCGAAGGCCTGCGGCAGTTGTGCCATCGGCAGCACCTGATCGATGACCGGACGGATCTTGCCTGCCGCATACCACTGGGCCAGCGTCATCATCATCGCCGCGTTGTGCTGTGGCTCCCGCTTGGCGAACTCGCCCCAGAACACGCCCACCAGCGAGGCGCCCTTGAGCAGCGCGAGGTTCAGCGGCAGCGCCGGGATGGTGCCTTGCGCGAAGCCGACCACCAGGTGGCGCCCGCGCCAGGCGATCGAGCGGAAGGCCGCTTCGGCCAGATCGCCGCCGACCGGGTCGTAGACGATGTCCGGGCCCTTGCCGTCGGTCAGCGCCTTGATCTCGTCGCGCAGCGAGCCGGAGACGTAGTTGATGGTGGCGTCGGCGCCGATCTCACGGCAGCGGGCGCATTTCTCGTCGGACGAGGCTGCCGCGATCACGCGCGCGCCGGCCGCCTTGGCGATCTGGATCGCCGCCGTACCGACGCCGCCGGCCGCGCCCAGGATCAGCACCGTCTCGCCCGCCTTCAGCGCGCCGCGGTCGATCAGCGCGTGATGGCTGGTGGCATAGGTGCAGATGAAGGCGGCGGCGTCCTCGAACGGGAAGCCCTTGGGCAGCGGCAGCGCCAGCGCGGCGGGCACGAGCGCCTCGGTGCCGAAGCCGCCGGTGCCGGTGAACGCGGCCACCGCGTCGCCGGGCTTGAAGCCGGTCACGCCGTCACCGACCGCCTCGACGACGCCCGCGAATTCGGTGCCCGGGACGAAGGGCAGCGGCGGCTTCATCTGGTACTTGTTCTGGATGATCAGCAGATCGGGGAAGTTCAGGCTGGCGGCCTTGATCGCCACCTTGAGCTGTCCCGGGCCGGGTTGCGGCGACGGCAGGTCCTTCCATTGCAGCGCCTCGACGCCGACGGGGTTCTCGCACAGCCATGCCTTCATGGGGGTCTCCTGGTTCGCCGGCCCGGCCGCGCGGGGCGGCGGGGTCGATCTGGGTTCGGGAACGCGTTCGCCGCGGGTCCGCGCGGGTGGTGTCGCAGGGGCCCGCGGGGGCCGGGCGGATGATAGGCAGCGAGGGTGTGCCCCGGCGTCGCTGAGGTGACGGCCTGCCTACAATGCCGCCCATGCGCATCCTCATCGCCAACGACGACGGCTATCTGGCCCCCGGCCTGCACGCCCTGGTCCGCGCGTGCGAAGGGCTCGGGCAGATCGAAGTGATCGCGCCCGAGCAGAACGCCAGCGGCACGTCCAACTCCCTGACCCTCAGCCGCCCGCTGTCGGTCTATACCGCCGCCAACGGCTTCCGCTACGTCAATGGCACGCCGTCCGACTGCGTCCACCTGGCGCTGACCGGCCTGCTGGACTATCGCCCGGATCTGGTCCTGTCCGGCATCAACAATGGCGCCAACATGGGCGATGACACGCTCTATTCCGGCACCGTCGCCGCGGCCACCGAAGGGTATCTGTTCGGCATCCCGTCGATCGCGTTCTCACAGGTCGAGAAGGGCTGGGGGCACCTGGACGCCGCCGCCGCGGTGGTGCGGCAACTGGTGCAGGACGTGATTGCCGGCGGTTTGGCGCAGCCCTTCCTGCTGAGCGTGAACATCCCCAATCGCGCCGATGCCGCGGCCTTGCCGCGTCGCGTGACGCGCCTGGGCCGCCGCCATGCCAGCGAGGCGACCATCCAGCAACGCAGCCCGCGCGGCGAGATGATCTACTGGATCGGCCCGGCGGGCGATGCGCGCGAGGCGGGCGAGGGCACCGACTTCCACGCGACCGCCAACGGCGCCGTGTCGGTCACGCCGCTGCAGGTCGACCTCACCGAACACGCGACGCTCGGCGCCTGGAGCCAGCGGCTGCGCAGCGACGGACGTCCATGACCTCGCTGCCTCCGCGGCCCAAGCGGTTCCCGCTGTCGCTGAACCAGCTTGGCACACCGCGTGCCGGCGCCTCCGCCGCCGCCGCGGCGGCAGAGGCGCGCGAGCCATTGAAGCCGCAAGGCCATTGGCAGCAAGCCGCCGCGATCAAGGCGCGGCAGACGCCGCCGAGCGGGCTCGGGCTCGATTCGGCCGGCGTGCGCCACGGCATGGTGCAGCGCCTGCGGCGCGAGGGCCTGGGCGACGAGCGTGTGCTGCAGGCGCTGACCTCGGTGCGGCGGCATGAGTTCGTCGACTCCGCGCTGGCCACGCAGGCTTACGAGGACACCAGCCTGCCGATCGGCCATGGGCAGACCATCTCCAAGCCCTCCGTCGTCGGCCGCATGATGGCGTTGATGCTGGCCGCGCCCGGCGCGCAGCAGCGCGGGCATCTGGGCAAGGTGCTGGAGATCGGCACCGGCTGCGGCTACCAGGCCGCGCTGCTGATGCAACTGTCGAAACAGGTCGTGTCGATCGAGCGTCTGCGGCCGCTGCATGACAAGGCCCGCGCCAACCTCGTCGGCCAGCCCCACATCCGCCTGATCTACGGCGACGGCATGCTCGGGCATCCGCCTGCCGCGCCCTACGACAGCATCATTGCCGCCGCCGGTGGCGACGACATCCCACAAGCGTGGCTGGACCAGCTCGCACCGGGCGGCCGGCTCGTCGCGCCGATGACCGCGCCCAGCGGTCGCGGCCAGGTGCTGGTGCTGATCGACCATGTCCGCGACGCCGCGGGTTCGCGCTTTGTTCGCAGCCTGCATGAGGCTGTGCTCTTCGTGCCCCTAAAATCCGGCGTCATGTAGCGCGAGGACCGGGATGGTCCGGCGCTTGGCTCCCCGAAACGACAAACACGTGCGCATGCAACAACTTCTTCGTCTTCCGCTGCTTTGGGTCTCCGTGGTGTTGCTGACGCTCGCGGGTTGCACCTCGACACCGCATCGCGCGCCGGTCGAGGACCGCAGCGTCGGCAAGTCGTCGAGCGCGCAGCCTTCCGCCGCCGGCACGGCGATCACGCCGGCGCCCGAATCCAAGCCGCTGCCCGGCGCCGAGAACGCCGGCAAGCCCGGCTACTACACCGTCAAGCCGGGTGACACGCTGATCCGCATCGCGATGGACAACGGCCAGGGTTGGCGCGACGTCGCCCGCTGGAACGGCATGGACAACCCCAACCTGATCGAAGTGGGTCAGGTCTTGCGCGTGGTGCCGCCCGGCGTCGACGCCGGCGCGGTGACGACGCGTCCGCTGGCGTCGTCCAAGGTCGAGACCCGGCCGCTGGACGGCAAGACCCCGGCCCCGTCGGCGACGACGGCCGCCTCGGCGCCCGCCACCGCGGCGCCGACGCCGACGCTGGCCGCCAAGGACGACGACGACATCACCTGGGGCTGGCCGTCGTCGGGCCAGGTGACGGCCGGCTTCGACGAAGTCCGCAACAAGGGGATGGCGTTCTCCGGCAAGGCCGGCGACCCTGTCTTCGCCGCCGCCGATGGCCGTGTGATGTATGCGGGCGCGGGCTTGCGCGGATACGGCAACATGATCATCATCAAGCACAGCACGAACTATCTGACGGCCTACGCGCATAACCAGACGCTGCTGGTGAAGGAAGACCAGGTGGTGCGCAAGGGCCAGAAGATCGCCGAGATGGGTTCCAGCGACGCGGATCAGGTCAAGCTGCACTTCGAGGTGCGCAAGCAGGGCAAGCCGATCGACCCTGCCAAGCTGCTGCCCGCGCGCTAGGAGGCGCTGAAGGAGGCGCCGCGACATGAGCTTTCAACGCGACGCCTCGATGGATGGGCAACTGCTGCCCGACGGCCGGGAACATCCCGGCCGTTTTCCGCTGCCCGCCGCCCTTGCCCTGCCACAGGGCATCGACGCGGTGATGGACGGGCGCGAGGCGCCGGCCGCCGATGTCGACGATGACGAGGCGAAGGCGCTGCGCGGCGAGGAGCCCGCCGAGACGCGCGGGCCCGCGGCGAAAGCCGGCAAGGGCGACCTCGGTCCCGCCGACGGCGACGCGACCAACGCGCTGCAGGCCTATCTGCGCGACATTCGGCGCACGCCGCTGCTGACCCCCCAGGAAGAGTTCGACACCGCCGTGAAGGCGCGTGCCGGCGACTTCAAGGCGCGTCAGGCGATGATCGAGCACAACCTGCGGCTGGTCGTCAGCATCGCCAAGAACTACCTGGGTCGCGGCCTGCCGATGAGCGATCTCATCGAGGAAGGCAACCTCGGCCTGATGCATGCGATCGGCAAGTTCGAGCCGGAGCGCGGCTTCCGGTTCTCGACCTACGCCAGCTGGTGGATCCGTCAGGCGGTCGAGCGCGCGTTGATGCATCAGGCGCGACTGGTCCGCCTGCCCGTGCACATCGTGCGGGAATTGAATCAGGTGCTGAAGGCGCGACGCGCGCTGGAAGCGGTGGCGGCCGAGCGCGGCGGCGAGGGCTCGGTGCGTGCCGAGGACGTGGCCCAGGCGCTCGGGCGTCCGGTCGACGAGGTGGCGGAGCTGCTGGCCTACGCGGAGTTGCCCAGCTCGCTCGACTCGCCCGTCGATCGCAATGGCGAGGGCGGGGAGTCGATGCTCGATCTGGTCGCCGACGATCAGGCGGTCGACCCCGTGGGGCATCGGCTGAATCATGAGCTCGAGGACCTGTTGAAGAACGGCCTGGCCTCGCTCAGCGATCGGGAGCGGGAGGTCCTCGCGGGGCGGTACGGCCTGGCGGATCGCGAGCCGGAAACGCTCGACATCCTTGCCGTGAGGCTGGGCCTGACGCGGGAGCGCATCCGGCAAATCCAGATCGAGGCGCTGGCCAAGCTCAAGCGCAACATGATGCGCCAGGGCATCAATCGCGATTCGATCTTCTGATTCGGCTGGCCGACCTCGCACTGTCCTTGGGGGCGCTGGGATAATGCCCGCCCATGACTGATGTATCGGAATGGCTGAAGGTCGAATCGCTGGACCTTGAAGCGCAGGGCGTGGCCCACAACAGCGAAGGCAAGGTCGTGTTCATCGAGGGCGCGCTGCCCGGCGAGGAAGTGCAGGTCAGCGTCGGACGGAAGAAGAACAACTGGGAGCAGGCCGCGCTGGTGGCCATGCGCCGCGAGAGTTCTCAGCGGGTGCGGCCTGTCTGCCCGCACTTCGGCCTGCATGCCGGCGCGTGCGGCGGCTGCAAGATGCAGCATCTGCACCCGGCCGCCCAGGTGGCCGTCAAGCAGCGGGTGCTGGAGGACAACCTCTGGCACCTCGGCAAGGTGAAGGCCGAGCAACTGCTGCGCCCCATCGAAGGTCCTGCCACGGGCTATCGCTATCGCGCCCGGTTGTCGGTGCGGTATGTGCCGAAGAAGGGCCATGTGCTGGTCGGCTTCCATGAGCGCAAGAGCCGCTACATCGCCGACATGCAGGTCTGCAAGGTGCTGCCGGAGAAGGTCAGCGCCATGCTGATGCCGCTACGGGAACTGATCGGTGCGATGGAAGCTCGGGACCGTCTGCCGCAGATCGAGCTGGCCATCGGCAATGTCGACGGCACCGAGGTGATCGCGCTGGTGCTTCGCCATCTGGAGCCGCTCAGCGCCGGCGATGCCGACAAGCTACGCGCATTCGGTGCCGAACACGGCGTGCAATGGTGGCTGCAGCCCAAGGGTCCTGAGACTGTCCATCTGCTGGATCACGGGGGGGCCGAGCTCGCCTACACGCTGCCCGAGTTCGGCATTGTCATGCCTTTCAAGCCGACCGACTTCACGCAGGTCAACCACCACATCAACACGGTGCTGGTGGGGCGCGCGCTGCGTTTGCTCGCGGTCGAGGAGGGCGATCGCGTGATCGACTGGTTCTGCGGCCTGGGCAACTTCACGCTACCGCTGGCGACGCGCGCGCGCGAGGTGCTCGGCATCGAAGGCAGCGAGGCGCTGGTGCAGCGGTCGCGCGAGAACGCGGTGCGCAACGGGCTCGACCACAAGGCGTCGTTCGTGGCGCGCAACCTGTTCGAGATGACGCCGCAGTTGCTGGTCGCCGATGGGGAGTCCGACCGCTGGCTGGTCGATCCGCCGCGCGAAGGCGCCTTCGCGCTGGTCAAGGCGTTGGCCGACATCGAGCAGGACCCGTCGCTGGCGCCGGGCTGGACGCCGCCGAAGCGGATCGTCTATGTGTCGTGCAATCCCGCGACGCTGGCGCGTGACGCCGGGTTGCTGGTCAACGTGGCGGGCTATCGCTGCACGAATGCGGGCGCGGTCAACATGTTCCCGCACACGGCGCACGTGGAGTCGATCGCGGTGTTCGAGCGCTGAGGCGGCACCATCGAAGAGGCGTCAGGCCTCCTGTGCATCAAAAATGAAAAAAGGGCCCGTCGTCTGTCGTCGGGCCCTTTTGCTCGTCCGCGCCAATGTGCGCGGACGGTGGTCGGCGAAGCGTATCAGTCTCTGTCGCCGCCGAAGATGCCCAGCAGCTGCAGCAGCGCGGTGAACACGTTGTACAGGTCCAGGTAGATGGCCAGCGTGGCGCTGATGTAGTTGGTCTCGCCGCCGTCGACCACGCGCTTGACGTCCACCAGCATGAAGGCCGAGAAGATGCCCAGCACCGCCACCAGCAGCGCCAGGTGCACACCGGTCGACTGCAGGAAGATGTTGGCCACGCCAGCGATCATCGCGATCACGGCGCCGACGAACAGGAACTTGGTCAGGCCGGACAGGTCGCGCTTGACGACGGTGGCCAGCGTGGCCATCGCGAAGAAGATGCCGGCGGTGCCGCCGAAGGCCGTCATGATCAGCGTGCCGCCGTTCTTGAAGCCCAGGATCGAGGCCAGCAGGCGCGACAGCATCAGGCCCATGAAGAACGTGAAGCCCAGCAGCGCGTAGACGCCGGTGGACGAGTTCTTGGTCTTTTCGACCACGAACATCAGGCCGAAGGCGCCGACGAAGAACAGGATGGCGCTGGCGCCGGCTCCCATCGTGGCCAGCAGGCCGGTCGAGACGCCGACCCAGGCGCCCAGCACCGTCGGAATCAGGGACAGCGCCAGCAGCGCGTAGGTGTTGCGCAGGACGCGCTGACGGTCGGCGGCCAGCGAGGAGCCGTAGCCGAAATCGCCGGATTGCGGACGAAGACTTTGGTCGTTCATGTGCGTGCGCCCCATGGAAAAAGTGTTGCGCTCATTGTAGGCCTCCACCTTAAGGCTTCGTTAAAGTTGGCGGTTCATCCACGCACAACCCATCCGACGAGGCCCCCATGAAGCAGAAGCCCTACCTGAGCCTGGACGACGTCAAGCGCATCGCCGCCGCCGCCGAAGCCGAGGCGCTCAAGAACAACTGGCCGGTGACGATCGCGATCGTCGACGACGGCGGTCACCTGCTGTGGCTGCAGCGCGGCGACAACGCGGCCGCCACGTCCGCCGTGATCGCGCCCGCGAAGGCGAAGACCGCCGCGCTGGGTCGTCGCGACTCCAAGGTCTACGAGGACATCGTCAACAACGGCCGCACCGCCTTCCTGAGCGTGCCGCTGGAGGGCATGCTCGAAGGTGGCGTGCCCGTGATGGTGGACGGCTTTTGCGTCGGCGCGGTCGGCGTCAGCGGCGTGAAGTCCAACGAGGACGCGCAGATCGCGAAGGCCGGCATCGCTGCATTGGGCTGAGTCCAACGCATCGGCCTGGGTCCTGGGCCGGAACCCATGTCTTTCTGATGACCCGTTTGCGCAAATCCGCTCGGTAGATACCCTGGCGGGTTATACTTTGCAGGTTTACCCGCAACCTACCGCGTCCCGCCAACTCCACCCCCGATCGCATCGGATCCATACACGGATCGACTCCTTCACAGGAGACCCGAGCGCACCCGCACGCCCGTTGTCCACGGCAGTGCCGGACGGCGCGCCGGGGACCCTGGAGCAGAGCTGGGCGCGCGCACAACAACGGAGTTACCCGTGCTGCCCGATCTGCTTTCCGCTCCCCCCGCGATCCTCGCCTTGGCAGACGGCACGGTCTTCAAGGGTTCCGCGCTCGGCGCCGCCGGCCGGACCGTCGGTGAAGTGGTGTTCAACACCTCGCTCACCGGCTACCAAGAAATCCTCACCGACCCCAGCTACTGCCGCCAGATCGTCACGCTGACGTATCCGCACATCGGCAACTATGGCGTCAACGACGAGGACGTCGAGGCTTCGAAGATCCATGCCGCTGGCCTGATCATCAAGGAGGCGCCGGTTCTGGACTCCAACTTCCGCAAGAACCGCTCGCTGCGCCAATACCTGCGGGACGAGGGCACCGTCGCCATCGCCGACATCGATACCCGCCGCCTGACCCGCGTGCTGCGCGAGAAGGGCGCCCAGAACGGCTGCATCCTGGCGCTGGGCGCCGGCGAGCAGATCACGCAGGCCCATGTCGACGAGGCGATCGCGTTGGCGCAGGGCGCGCCCAGCATGGCGGGCCTGGACCTGGCCAAGGTCGTCAGCCGCGCAGGGCGCGAAGTCTGGACCGAGACCGAATGGACCCTGGGCGAGGGTTACGGTCAGCAGACCGCGCCGCGCTTCCACGTCGTGGCCTACGACTTCGGCGTCAAGAGCAACATTCTGCGTATGCTCGCCTCGCGCGGTTGCCGCATCACGGTAGTGCCGGCGCAGACCCCGGCCTCCGAGGTCTTCGACCTGGAGCCCGACGGCGTCTTCCTGTCCAACGGCCCCGGCGATCCGGAGCCCTGCGACTACGCGATCAAGGCGACCGCCCAACTGATCGAGGCCGGCATCCCGACCTTCGGCATCTGCCTGGGCCACCAGATCCTGGCACTGGCCTCCGGCGCGAAGACCTTCAAGATGAAGTTCGGCCACCACGGCGCGAATCATCCGGTCAAGGACCTCGACAACGGCCGCGTCAGCATCACCAGCCAGAACCACGGTTTCGCGGTCGACCCCGAGACGCTGCCCGCCAACCTGCGCCCCACGCACGTGAGCCTGTTCGACGGCACGCTGCAGGGCCTGGCCCGCACCGACAAGCCGGCCTTCTGCTTCCAGGGTCACCCGGAAGCGAGCCCCGGCCCGCACGACATTTCGTACCTGTTCGACCGCTTCATCGGTCTGATGTCCAAGGCCTGATGAAGACGGAGACAAGTTATGCCCAAGCGTTCTGACATTCAAAGCATCCTCATCATCGGCGCCGGCCCGATCATCATCGGCCAGGCTTGCGAGTTCGACTACTCCGGCGCGCAAGCCTGCAAGGCGCTGCGCGAGGAGGGCTACAAGGTCATCCTCGTCAACAGCAATCCGGCCACGATCATGACGGACCCGGACACCGCGGACGTCACCTACATCGAGCCCATCACCTGGCAGGTGGTCGAGAAGATCATCGCCAAGGAGCGCCCCGACGCGATCCTGCCGACCATGGGCGGTCAGACCGCGCTGAACTGCGCGCTCGACCTGCACAAGCACGGTGTGCTGGAGAAGTACGACGTCGAGATGATCGGCGCTAACGAGAAGGCGATCGAGAAGGCGGAGGACCGCCTCAAGTTCAAGGACGCGATGACCAAGATCGGTCTCGATTCCGCGAAGTCGGGCATCGCCCATTCGCTGGAAGAAGCGTGGGCCGTGCAGAAGCGCATTCATGCCGAGATCGGTGGCGACGGCTTCCCGATGGTGATCCGCCCCAGCTTCACGCTGGGCGGCAGCGGCGGCGGCATCGCCTACAACCCCGAGGAGTTCGAGGAAATCTGCAAGCGCGGCCTCGACCTGTCCCCGACCAGCGAGCTGCTGATCGAGGAATCGCTGATCGGCTGGAAGGAATACGAGATGGAAGTGGTTCGCGACAAGGCGGACAACTGCATCATCGTGTGCTCGATCGAGAACCTGGATCCGATGGGCATCCACACCGGCGACTCGATCACGGTGGCTCCGGCGCAGACGCTAACCGACAAGGAATACCAGCTGCTGCGCAATGCCTCGATCGCGATCCTGCGCGAGATCGGCGTCGACACCGGCGGCTCCAACGTGCAGTTCTCGATCAACCCGGACAACGGCCGGATGATCGTCATCGAGATGAATCCGCGCGTGTCGCGGTCGTCCGCCCTGGCCTCGAAGGCGACCGGCTTCCCGATTGCCAAGATCGCCGCCAAGCTGGCCGTCGGCTACACGCTGGACGAGCTGCGCAACGACATCACCGGCGGCATCACGCCGGCCTCGTTCGAGCCCAGCATCGACTACGTCGTGACGAAGATCCCGCGCTTCGCCTTCGAGAAGTTCCCGATGGCGGACTCGCGCCTGACGACGCAGATGAAGTCGGTCGGCGAAGTGATGGCCATGGGCCGCTGCTTCCAGGAGTCGTTCCAGAAGGCGCTGCGCGGCCTGGAGACCGGCATCGACGGCCTGTCCGAGGTCAGCGTCGACCGCGAGGAGATCGTCCAGGAGATCGGCGAGCCCGGCCCTGACCGCATCCTGTACCTCGGCGACGCGTTCCGCATCGGCATGACGTTGGAAGAGATCTTCGAGGAGACCAAGGTCGACCCGTGGTTCCTGGCCCAGATCGAGCAACTGATCAAGATCGAGCAGAGCCTGAAGGGTCGTGCGCTGGCATCGCTGAGCGCCGACGAACTGCGCCTGCTGAAGAAGAAGGGCTTCTCCGACAAGCGCCTGGCCAGGCTGCTGGGCACCAACCAGCACGAGGTGCGCAACACGCGCCACGCGCTGAACGTGCGCCCGGTCTACAAGCGCGTCGACACCTGCGCCGCTGAATTCGCGACGCAGACGGCCTACATGTACTCCACGTACGACGAGGAGTGCGAAGCCAATCCGACCGACAAGAAAAAGATCATGGTGCTGGGAGGCGGACCCAACCGCATCGGCCAGGGCATCGAGTTCGACTATTGCTGCGTCCACGCCGCCCTCGCCATGCGCGAGGACGGCTACGAGACCATCATGGTCAACTGCAATCCGGAGACCGTCTCCACCGACTACGACACGTCCGATCGCCTCTATTTCGAGCCGGTGACGCTGGAGGACGTGCTGGAGATCGTCGCCAAGGAGAAGCCGGTCGGCGTGATCGTTCAGTACGGCGGTCAGACGCCGCTGAAGCTGGCGCTGGACCTGGAGGCCAATGGCGTGCCCATCATCGGCACGACACCCGATTCCATCGACGTCGCCGAGGACCGCGAGCGCTTCCAGAAGCTGCTGCACGAGCTGGGCCTGAAGCAGCCGCCCAACCGCACCGCGCGCAACGAGGACCAGGCGGTCGCGCTGGCCAACGAGATCGGCTATCCGTTGGTCGTGCGCCCGAGCTACGTCCTGGGCGGCCGCGCGATGGAGATCGTGCACGGCGACAAGGACCTGGAGCGCTACATGCGCGAAGCGGTGCGCGTCTCCGAGAAGTCGCCGGTGCTGCTGGATCGTTTCCTGGAGGACGCCGTCGAGGTCGACGTCGACTGCATCTGCGACGGCACCGACACGATGATCGGCGGCATCATGGAGCACGTCGAGGCGGCCGGCATTCACTCGGGCGACTCGGCCTGCTCGCTGCCGCCGTACACGTTGTCCAAGGAGTTGCAGGACGAGCTGCGCCGCCAGACCGCGGCGATGGCCAAGGCGCTGAAGGTCGTCGGCCTGATGAACGTGCAGTTCGCGATCCAGGGCGACGTCACCAAGGGCCTGGCGGAGAACACCGTCTACGTGCTTGAAGTGAACCCGCGCGCCTCGCGCACCGTCCCGTTCGTGTCGAAGGCGACCAGCCAGCCGCTGGCCAAGATCGCCGCGCGCTGCATGGCCGGCGTCAAGTTGAAGGACCAGAAGGGCGCGGGCGGCAAGATGCCGGTCGAGATTCAGCCGCCGTACTTCAGCGTCAAGGAAGCGGTCTTCCCGTTCAACAAGTTCCCGGGCGTGGACCCGATCCTGAGCCCGGAAATGCGGTCGACGGGTGAGGTCATGGGCGCGGGCCGGACCTTCGGCGAGGCGATGCTCAAGAGCCAGCTCGGCGCTGGCTCGCGCCTGCCGCGCCAGGGCAATGTGCTGATCACCGTCAAGAACGGCGACAAGGACCGTGCCGTGGCGCTGGCGCGCGACCTGGTCGAGCTGGGCTTCGGCGTCGTGGCGACCAAGGGCACGGCCGCGGCGATCGGCGAGGCCGGCATTCCGGTGCGCGTCGTCAACAAGGTCAAGGACGGCCGCCCGCACATCGTCGACATGATCAAGGGCGGGGACATCCAGTTGGTGTTCACCACCGTGGACGAGAGCCGTTCCGCGATCGCCGACAGCCGCCACATCCGCCAGGCCGCGTTGGCCAACCGCGTGACCTACTACACCACCATGGCCGGCTGCGAAGCCGCCGTGGAGGGCATGAAGCACAAGGACGGTCTACTGGTGCAATCGCTGCAGGAACTGCACGCCGAACTGCATTAAACTGGCCCATCTCCATTCCGCCGCCGCTGCTCAGCGACCCTGAGCGGCAGCGGCGGTTTGTTTTGTTTTTCAAGGTTCTAGAGACATGGCCACGATCCCATTGACCAAGCGCGGTGCTGAGAAGCTCAAGGAAGAACTGCATCGACTCAAGACGGTCGAGCGTCATGCCGTGATCAACGCCATTTCGGAAGCCCGCGCACAGGGCGATCTCTCCGAGAACGCCGAGTACGAGGCCGCCAAGGACAAGCAGGGCTTCATCGAGGGCCGCATCCTGGAAATCGAGGGCAAGCTGGCCGCGGCGCAGGTCATCGATCCGGCATCGGTCGATGCCGGCGGCAAGGTGGTGTTCGGCACCACCGTGGACCTCGAGGAAGAAGCGTCCGGCAACGAGGTGACTTACCAGATCGTCGGCGACGATGAGGCTGACCTGAAGCAGGGCCTGATCTCGATCAGCTCGCCGATCGCGCGCGCGCTGATCGGCAAGGAAGCCGGCGACGTCGCCGAGGTGCAAGCCCCGGGCGGCATCAAGCGTTACGAGATCGTCGACGTCCGCTACGTCTGAGGACGGCAAGGCCTCCGATGTTGACGAAGATCCGCGCGCTGCTGGCGGCCCTGTGGGCCGGCGAGTTGCTGGCCGTGGCGCTGCTCGCGGCGCCGAACGCGTTCGCGACGCTGGAGCGCGCGATGGCCAGCCAGTATGTCGGCCGGTTGTTCGAGATGGATGCGCGCTTCGCCCTGGCCGCTGGCGTTCTGCTGGTGCTGATGGAGCGTCGCTTGCATCGCGACGGCGAGGTGGGCGGATCGGCGATGAACTGGGGTTTCCTGCTGCCGCTGATCGCGATCGGATGCACCGTCGCCGGTTATTACGCGCTGCAGCCGATGATGGAGGCCGCGAAGCAAGGGCAGGGGCGTTGGACCTTCCTGCAGTTGCACGCGGTGTCGCTGGTGTTCTTCGGTTTGCGGACGATCGCGGTGCTGGCCCTGGCGTGGCGGGTGATGCCGCGCGGGCCGATGGCGGGGCGCTGAGCTCGTCGACGACGCGAGGGGCAGCCGTCGCCCTGCGACCGTCGGATGCGGAACTGAAAAGACGGCCCGCGGGCCGTCTTGTCGTTGATGCCGGGCGGTGGGGCACCGGCGCCTGGTGATCAGTTCGCGCCGGATTTCTTGACGCTGGTCTGGCGGGGTTTCTTGGCGCGCTTGACTTCGCCGCCCTGCGTGACACGCTGGTTGCCCAGGACGGTGACCTTCTTGATCTGCGGGCGGTTGTTGCCGCTCTTGGAGAACTTGACGATCTTGACCATCTTGGGGGCGGCCGAGCGGGACTCCTCCTTGACGGCCTTCTCCTTCTCGGGCATCGGGCGCCAGAGCACCAGCAGCTTGCCGATGTGCTGGATCGGGGCGGCGTCGAGTTGGTCGGACAGTTGAACGAGGATGTCTTCGCGACCCTTGCGGTCGTCGGACATCACCCGGACCTTGATCAGGCCGTGGGCGTTGAGCGCCGAGTCGACTTCCTTGGTCACCGCGGCGGTCAGGCCATCGGCGCCGATCATCACCACCGGATCGAGATGGTGGGCATCGGCGCGTTTTTCCTTGCGCTGGGCAGGGGTCAATTGAATAGCAGGCATCTGCTTATTATCCGTGCAATGAAAGTCGACACCAAAAGCAAGAAGCTGAACAAGGCGTGGCTCAACAACCACGTCAATGATCCGTACGTGAAATTGGCTCAGAAAGAGGGCTATCGCTCGCGTGCGGCCTACAAGCTCAAGGAGATCGACGAGGAGTTCCAGTTGATCCGTCCGGGTCAGGTGGTCGTCGACTTGGGCGCGTCCCCCGGCGCCTGGAGCCAGTACCTGCGGCGCCGTTTCGCGCCCAAGGAGGCGGGTGTCGGCGGCGCGGCCGTCGGGCAACTGAACGGTCGGATCATCGCACTGGACCTCCTGGAGTGCGAGCCCATCGAGGGGGTCGAGTTCATCCGCGGTGATTTCCGCGAGGATGAAGTGCTGGCGATGCTCGAGGCCACGCTGGGCGGCGCGAAGGTGGACCTTGTGGTTTCGGACATGGCACCCAACCTGTCCGGCATCGAGAGCACCGACGCCGCCCGCATGGAGAACCTGATCGAGCTGGCGCTGGACTTCTCTCAGCAGCATCTGAAGCCGGAAGGCGCGCTGGTTGCCAAGGTCTTTCATGGCAGCGGTTACGACCAACTGGTGCATGCCTTCCGCGCGCAGTTCAAGAAGGTGAAGACTGCCAAGCCCAAGGCATCGCGCGAAAGGTCGGCGGAGAATTTCCTGGTGGGGATCGGGCTGAAGAAGGCCTGAAGCCGGCCAGGGTCGGGGGCTGAAGCCCGGATCAGACGCCGTCGCCGGGGTCGCTTCTTCCGGTCAGGATGGGCGCGGCGTGGCAATATCTATCGAGGTGTGTGGAAATGCCAATCAGGGCGTCGTACTTGACTGTCCTAGAATCGGGCCCATATGCCGTGAAATGCCGCCAGCGTGTTTGTACTGACGGTGGCGGTGACGGAATGACAAAGGAGTCGCGGTGAACAATCAGTGGTTCTCGAAAGTGGCTGTGTGGATGGTGATCGCCTTGGTGCTGTTCACTGTCTTCAAGCAGTTTGATCGCAGCGCAACCCAGGGGAATCCGATCGTCTATTCCGACTTCCTCGAGGAAGTCCGAGCCAAGCGCATCAAGCAGGTGACCCTGCAGGAAACCCCCGCGGGCACCGAGATCGTCGCCCAGACGAGCGACGGCAACAAGCTCCGCACGACCGCGCCGTACATGGATCGCGGCCTCGTCGGCGATCTGATCAACTACGGCGTCAAGTTCGACGCCAAGCCCCGCGAGGAGCCGTCGGTCCTGATGAGCATCCTGCTCAGCTGGGGCCCGATGCTGCTGCTGATCGCCGTGTGGGTGTACTTCATGCGGCAGATGCAGGGCGGCGGCAAGGGCGGCGCCTTCAGCTTCGGCAAGTCCAAGGCGCGCATGCTGGACGAGGCCAACAACTCCACGACCTTCGCCGACGTCGCCGGCTGCGACGAGGCCAAGGAAGAGGTCAAGGAGCTGGTCGACTTCCTGAAGGACCCGCAGAAGTTCCAGAAGCTCGGTGGACGCATCCCCCGCGGCGTGCTGCTGGTCGGCCCTCCGGGCACCGGCAAGACGCTGCTGGCCAAGGCCATCGCCGGCGAGGCGAAGGTGCCGTTCTTCACCATCTCGGGCTCCGACTTCGTCGAGATGTTCGTCGGCGTCGGCGCGGCCCGTGTGCGCGACATGTTCGAGCAGGCCAAGAAGAGCGCCCCGTGCATCATCTTCGTTGACGAAATCGACGCGGTCGGCCGCCATCGCGGTGCCGGCCTGGGCGGTGGCAACGACGAGCGCGAGCAGACCCTCAACCAGATGCTGGTCGAGATGGACGGCTTCGACACGAATCTCGGCGTCATCGTGATGGCCGCGACCAACCGTCCCGACATCCTCGATCCCGCCCTGCTGCGACCGGGTCGTTTCGACCGCCAGGTTTACGTCACGCTGCCGGATGTCCGTGGCCGCGAGCAGATCCTGAACGTGCACATGCGCAAGGTGCCGGTCGGTCAGGACGTCCGCGCTGACATCCTGGCGCGAGGCACGCCGGGCTTCTCCGGCGCCGATCTGGCCAACCTGGTCAACGAGGCCGCGCTGTTCGCCGCCCGCCGAAACGGCCGGGTCGTCGACATGCAGGACTTCGAGAAGGCCAAGGACAAGATCATGATGGGCCCCGAGCGGAAGTCCATGGTCATGCCCGAGGAAGAGCGCAAGAACACCGCCTATCACGAGGCCGGTCACGCGCTGGTGGCGCGCCTGCTGCCCAAGACCGATCCGGTGCACAAGGTGACGGTGATCCCGCGCGGTCGCGCGCTGGGTGTCACGATGCAGTTGCCGGAAGGTGACCGCTACAGCATGGACAAGGAGCGCATGCTGTCGACGATCTCGGTGCTCTTCGGCGGTCGCATCGCCGAGGAAGTGTTCATGAATCAGATGACCACCGGCGCCAGCAACGACTTCGAGCGCGCCACCGCGATCGCTCGTGACATGGTCACCCGCTACGGCATGACCGACGAGCTCGGCCCGATGGTCTATGCCGACAACGAAGGCGAAGTGTTCCTGGGACGTTCGGTCACGAAGACGACCAACATGTCCGAGGACACGATGCGCAAGGTGGATCAGGAGATCCGCAAGATCATCGACGAGCAGTACACGACCGCGCGCACGCTGATCGAGGACAACAAGGACAAGATGCACGCGATGGCGACGGCCTTGCTCGAGTGGGAAACCATCGACGCCGAGCAGATCGACGACATCATGGACGGCCGTCCGCCGCGTCCGCCCAAGGATTGGACGCCTCCTGCGAACAAGGCCGACAGTGGCGGCACGCCGGCTGTCAGCACGGGAGGCGCCCCGGCGGCGGCCTGATTCTGAACGGGAGCGCCTTCGGCGCTCGTGTCAGCGAACACTGCATCGACACCCCAGGCGAAGGCCGGTCCCAGGACCGGCCTTTGTTTTTTGAGCGTTCATGGGGGTTGCCGAGCAGGCCTTCGCGAGGCCGGGCCGCGATACGTCATACTGCCGTCTTTGTCGCGGCGGTCGAGCGCATCGCCACGAGCTCGACACTCATCCGCCCATGACTTCCCCACAGATCTGGAAAACCACCCGCTTCGATCTTGATCTTGCGGAGCGGCCGCTTGTCATGGGCGCCGTCAATGTGACGCCCGACTCCTTCTCGGATGGGGGTCTGCACAATGAAGCCTCCAAGGCGATCAACTTCTGCGAGCGCCTGCTCGGAGAAGGTGTCGACATCCTGGATCTGGGTGGCGAATCCACGCGGCCGGGCGCGCCTCGACTCGATGCGGACGAGGAGTGGCGCCGGATCGAGCCCGTGCTGCGGGCTGCGCTCAACTTCGGCGTGCCGGTCTCGGTGGATACCTGCAAGACCGAGGTGATGCGCCGCTCGCTCGACCTCGGCGTGGACATCATCAACGATGTGCAGGCGCTGCGCGACGAGGGCGCGGACAGGCTGCTGGCCTCGCATCCGGGCGCCGGGATCTGCCTGATGCACATGCGTGGCCAACCGGCCGGCATGCAGCAGTTGACGGACTACGAGGATGTGGTCACCGAAGTCGCCGATTTCCTTCGCGATCGCCTCCAGCATCTGATGGCGCTCGGTATCGCGGACGACCGTGTCGTGCTGGATCCCGGCTATGGCTTCGCGAAGACTGTCGAGCAGAACCTTGAGTTGCAGCGACGGCAGCGAGAGCTGCTTGCGCTGGGTCGGCCGTTGTTGATCGGCTGGTCGCGCAAGTCGACGCTGGGTGTCATCACCGGCAAGGCGGTCGACGAGCGCATGCCGGCGAGCGTCGGCGCGGCGCTCGCGGCGGTGACGCTGGGCGCGCGCGTCGTGCGTGTCCACGATGTCGCGCCGACCGTGGACGCGCTGAAAGTCTGGCAGGCGTTCGGCGCTCCGCAGCAGGCCTGACGCGGCCCGCGTCGCGATCCCTTCGATCGCGGGGCGGCCGGATCGGGGTGAATGGGAGGCCTCTGGCTTCGGCGACAATCCGCGAGTTCAAGCATCGCGCAGTCGCAGGAGAACGCCTCAATGACCCGGAAGTTTTTCGGTACCGATGGAATCCGCGGGACCGTCGGGCAGACGCCCATCACGCCAGATTTCATGCTGCGTCTCGGCCATGCGGTCGGTCGCGTGCTCAAGCGCAGCTACAGCAAGCCCAGCGTCCTGATCGGCAAGGACACCCGTATCTCCGGCTACATGCTCGAATCGGCGTTGGAGGCCGGTTTCGCCTCAGCAGGTGTCAACGTGCTGCTGACCGGCCCGTTGCCCACGCCTGGCGTTGCCTACCTGACCCGGGCGCTGCGTCAGCACCTCGGCGTGGTGATCTCCGCCTCCCACAACCCGTTCGCGGACAACGGCATCAAGTTCTTCTCGTCCAAGGGCGAGAAGCTGCCGGACGCCTGGGAGCTGGACGTCGAGGCGGTGCTGGACGAGCCGCCCGTGTGGGTGGACTCGGCCAGCCTCGGCCGCGCCCGCCGCCTGGACGATGCCCAAGGCCGCTACATCGAGTTCTGCAAGGCCAGCTTCAGTAGCGACCTCAGCCTGCGCGGCATGAAGCTTGTCGTCGACGCGGCGCATGGCGCGGCATATCAGGTGGCGCCGTCGGTGTTCCACGAGCTCGGCGCCGAGGTCATCCCGATCGGCACCAAGCCCGACGGCTACAACATCAACGACAAGGTCGGCGCCACTGCGCCGGCCGCCGTGGTGGCGGCCGTCAAGGAGCACAACGCCGACTACGGCATCGCGCTGGACGGCGATGCCGACCGGCTGCAGATGGTCGACGGCGAGGGTCGGCTCTACAACGGCGATGAGCTGTTGTACGTGATGGTCGCGGACCGCCTCGCGCGCGGTGAACGCGTCCCGGGCGCGGTTGGCACGTTGATGACGAACATGGCGGTCGAACTGGCGCTGCGTCAGCGCGATGTCGAGTTCGTCCGAGCCAAGGTCGGCGACCGTTACGTGCTGGAGGAGCTCGCGGCGCGCGGCTGGCAGTTGGGCGGGGAGGGCTCCGGCCACTTGTTGGCGCTGGATCGCCACACGACCGGTGACGGAATCGTCAGCAGCCTGCTGGTGCTGGAGGCGGTATGCCGGAGCGGCCGCCGGTTGTCCGATCTGCTGGACGGCGTGGTGCTGTTCCCGCAGACGCTGATCAACGTCCGTCTGCAGGCCGATCAGCAGGACTGGAAAAGCAATGCGGCACTGGCCCGCGTCGAGGCCGAGGTCATGGCCGAGTTGGGCGACCGGGGTCGCGTTTTGATCCGTAAGTCCGGCACGGAGCCGCTGCTGCGGGTGATGGTCGAAGCCAGCGACGCGACGCTCGCCCAGCACTGCGCCGAACGTCTGGCGGCCGCGATCCGGGGCTGAGCCAGGGCTGATCGGCGGCTGATCGGTCCAGCACCGGTCGCCGCCGCCTCGATCTCAAGACTCTCGAAAAAAAGCCGCCGGCGCGGGAGCGACGGCGGCTGAATGGCATTGGTTGTGGCCGCTCGGGCGCGACTCTTCGGAGCTGAGCGAGGAGGTCCCACGTCCCTGATCGCGCGCCCCGGTTTTTCGTCGTGGCACGCGTCAGGCGGGGTTTTCCCGCACGGTTGCGAGGCTAGGCAGGGAAAATGACAATGGGGTGAATCGAATATGACAACTCGTCTCGCACCCCTGTTTTCCTCTCTGGGGCGCAATGCGTAACGAGATTTGTCCGGGTGTCTGGGCGCGTCACGGATGTGTCACATTGAGGTCATAGCATCCGTTCCGTTCGCCAATCAACCCCCTCGCGATAGGACTGAATGACCATGAATCAACTCCGTGCTGGCCTGCTGTTCGCCGCTTGCGCCTCGCTGTTCTCGGTGGCGCATGCACAAGAGGTGACCGGTGCGGGTGCCTCGTTCCCGGCGCCCGTCTACACCAAGTGGGCCGATGCCTACAACAAGGCCACTGGCGTTCGCATCAACTACCAGTCGGTCGGTTCCGGCGCCGGCATCAAGCAGATCCAGGCCAAGACCGTCGACTTCGGCGCTTCCGACGCCCCCCTGAAGGACGACCAACTGGCCAAGGACGGCCTGGTCCAGTTCCCGACCGTCATCGGCGGCGTGGTCCCCGTTGTCAACATCAAGGGTGTGAACCCCGGCCAGCTGAAGCTGAACGGTCAGGTCCTGGGTGACATCTACCTGGGCAAGATCGCGAAGTGGAACGACGCCGCCATCGCCGCCCTGAACCCGGGCGTGTCGCTGCCGGACGCCGCCATCGCCGTGGTTCGCCGTGCCGACGGTTCGGGCACCAGCTTCCTGTTCACCAACTACCTGTCGAAGGTGAACGCCGAGTGGAAGTCCAAGGTCGGTGAAGGCACCGCCGTGAACTGGCCTACCGGCGCGGGCGGCAAGGGCAACGAGGGCGTCTCCTCGTACGTGACCCGTCTGCCGAATTCGATCGGCTATGTCGAGTACGCCTACGCCAAGCAGAACAAGATGAGCTACGTCCTGATGAAGAACGCCAACGGCGCCTTCGTCAGCCCCAGCGACGACGCCTTCAAGGCCGCCGCCGCCGGCGCCAAGTGGAACGAAACGTTCTATCAGATCCTGACCGAGCAGCCTGGCAAGGACAGCTGGCCCATCACCGGCGCCACCTTCATCCTGCTGCACATGCAGCAAGACAAGCCGGCCCAGGCCAGCGCCACGATGAAGTTCTTCGACTGGGCCTACACCCAGGGCGACAAGATGGCCGACGAGCTGGACTACGTGCCGCTGCCCGCGTCCGTCAAGGACCTGGTCCGCAAGCAGTGGGCCGACCATGTGAAGGACACCGCTGGCAAGGCCGTCAGCTTCAAGTGATCCTCGACCGCTGAGAACAGCCCGGTGCTCCTGATCCAGGGACACCGGGCTTTCGCACAAGACACGTCCGACGTCGTCCAGCCTGCCTGAATACCAAAACACCAAGCGGAGGCCACGTGGCCGCAATACTTCCAGCCAATTCGATCGACCGACAGCGCGGCCAGGAGCGCAGCCAGCCCCAGGGACGCCCTCCGGCGCGCCGCCGCGTGGCCCCCTGGGCGGACACGGTGTTCTCCTTGCTCACCCACGGCGCGGCCTGGCTGACGCTGGCCCTGCTGGCCGGCATCATCGGCTCGCTGCTGGTCGGCGCCGCGCCGGCGATCAAGCACTTCGGCCTGGGCTTCCTGGTCAGCACGGATTGGGATCCGGTGCAGGAGAAGTTCGGCGGCCTGGTGATGATCTACGGCACGCTGATGACGTCGCTGATCGCCTTGCTGATCGCCGTCCCGGTGAGCTTCGGCATCGCGCTGTTCCTGACTGAACTCGCCCCGGGCTGGCTGCGCCGTCCGCTGGGCATCGCGATCGAACTGCTGGCGGCCGTGCCCTCCATCGTCTACGGCATGTGGGGCCTGCTGGTGTTCGGCCCCATCCTCGCCACCTACGTCCAGCAGCCGCTGCAATCGCTGCTGAACGGCGTGCCGTATCTCGGCGCGCTGGTGTCCGGGCCGCCGGTGGGCATCGGCATCCTGTCGGCCGGCATCATCCTGGCGATCATGATCATCCCCTTCATCGCCTCGGTGATGCGCGACGTGTTCGAGGTCACGCCGGCGATGCTCAAGGAATCCGCCTACGGTCTGGGCTCCACGACCTGGGAAGTGGTCTGGAAGGTCGTGCTGCCGTACACCAAGACCGGCGTGGTCGGCGGCATCATGCTGGGCCTGGGCCGCGCGCTGGGCGAGACCATGGCCGTCACCTTCGTGATCGGCAACATGAACCAGCTGAATTCCCTGTCGGTGTTCGAGGCCGCCAACAGCATCACGTCGGCCCTGGCGAACGAGTTCGCCGAAGCCGGCGCCGGCCTGCATCAGGCCTCGCTGATCTACCTGGGCCTGGTCCTGTTCTTCATCACCTTCGTGGTGCTGGCTTGCTCCAAGGTCCTGCTCAACAAGCTCAAGAAGAACGAGGGAGCCCGCACATGAGCGCGACCAACGCAAAGCGCCTGGCGATGTACAACAAGCGTCGGCGCATCAACACGCTGGCCCTGACGCTGTCGCTGGCGGCCATGTCCTTCGGCCTGATCTGGCTGGTCTGGATCCTGTTCGAGACGCTGGTGCAGGGCATCGGCGGCCTCACGCTGGCCACCTTCACCCAGATGACGCCGCCGCCGCAGGCGGAAGACGGCGGCCTGGCCAACGCGATCTACGGCTCGCTGGTGATGGTCGGCCTGGCGACCTGCCTGGGCACCCCGATCGGCGTGCTGGCCGGTGTCTACCTGGCCGAGTACGGCCAGAAGACCTGGCTGGGCTCGGTGGTGCGCTTCATCAACGACATCCTGCTGTCGGCGCCGTCCATCGTAGTCGGCCTGTTCATCTACACGGTGGTCGTGACGCGGATGAAGTCGTTCTCGGCGATGGCCGGCATTCTGGCGCTGGCACTGATCGTGATTCCGGTGGTGATCCGCACGACCGAGAACATGCTGAGCCTGATCCCCAACGCGCTGCGCGAAGCCGCCTACGCACTGGGCACGCCGAAGTGGAAGGTCATCATGACCGTCACGCTGAAGGCGGCCCGCGCCGGCGTGATCACCGGCGTGCTGCTGGCGCTGGCGCGCATCTCCGGCGAGACCGCGCCGCTGCTGTTCACCGCGCTGTCCAACCAGTTCTGGACGAGCTCGCTCGGCAGCCCGATGGCCAGCCTGCCGGTGACGATCTTCAAGTTCGCCATGAGCCCCTACGAGAACTGGCAGAAGCTTGCCTGGGCCGGCGTCTTCATCATCACGATCGGCGTGTTGCTGCTGAACATCGCGGCCCGCGTGCTGTTCAAGGAAAAGCATTGACCGGCTCCGGCCCGGCCACGGCCGGGCCGATGTCGCAGCCCTGCGTTCAACGAATTCAACGAATCCAAGAGAACCCACCATGGACGTCAAAGTCGATATGCCGGTGACCGAGCGCGCGAAGCTTTCGGTGAAGAACCTGAATTTCTATTACGGCAGCTTCCACGCGCTGAAGAACATCAACCTGGACATTCCCGAGAACAAGGTGACCGCGTTCATCGGTCCGTCGGGTTGCGGCAAGTCCACGCTGCTGCGCACGCTGAACCGCATGTTCGAGCTCTACCCCGAACAGCGCGCCGAAGGGCAGATCCTGCTGGACGGCGAGGACATCCTCACCAGCAAGGAAGACGTCTCGCTGGTCCGTGCCAAGGTCGGCATGGTCTTCCAGAAGCCGACGCCGTTCCCGATGTCGATCTACGACAACATCGCCTTCGGCGTGCGCCTGTTCGAGACGCTGTCGCGCGTCGAGATGGACGAGCGGGTCGAATGGGCCCTGAAGAAGGCGGCGCTGTGGAACGAGGTCAAGGACAAGCTGAACCAGAGCGGTTCCGGCCTGTCCGGCGGTCAGCAGCAGCGCCTGTGCATCGCCCGCGGCATCGCGATCAAGCCCGAGGTGCTGCTGCTGGACGAGCCGTGCTCCGCACTGGACCCGATCTCGACCGGCAAGATCGAGGAGCTGATCCACGAACTGAAGCACGAGTACACCGTCGCGATCGTGACCCACAACATGCAGCAGGCCGCGCGCTGCTCGGACTACACCGCCTACATGTACCTGGGGGACTTGATCGAATTCGGGCCGACCGCCGAGCTCTTCATGAAGCCCAAGCGCAAGGACACCGAGGACTACATCACCGGACGGTTCGGCTGATCAACGGGGAGCAAAAACCATGACCGATAAACACCTCTCTACCCAATTCGATGCCGAGCTGAGCGGCATCTCCACGCGCGTCCTGGAAATGGGCGGCCTGGTCGAATCGCAGGTGGCGCAGGCCGTCGAGGCGCTGGGCACCTTCAGCGGCGAGATCGCCAGCCACGTGCTCAAGCAGGAAGAGATCGTCAACACGATGGAGATCGAGATCGATCGCGACCTGTCGACGATCATCGCCCGCCGCCAGCCGACGGCCCGCGACCTGCGCCTGCTGATCGCCGTCTCCAAGACGATCGCCAACCTGGAGCGTGTCGGCGACGAGGCCGCGCGCATCGCCCGCACGGTGCAGCGCCTGATCAACACCGGCGTGTCGAGCCGTCTGCGCCTGCCGATGTCGGACCTGTCGTACGAGGCTGAGCTGGCGACCGCGCAACTGCGCAAGGCGCTGGATGCCTTCGCCCGGCTGGACGTCGACCGCGCGCTGGAAGTCCTGAAGGCGGACGACCAGATCGACAAGGAATTCGACGGCCTGATGCGCAAGCTGATCACCTACATGATGGAAGACCCGCGCACGATCTCGTCGAGCATCGACCTGGTCTTCGTCGCCAAGGCGATCGAGCGCGTCGGTGACCACGCCAAGAACCTGGCCGAGGTCATCATCTATGTCGTCAAGGGCACCGACGTGCGCCACAACCCGCCGGATGCGGTCGAGAACATGGTCCGTTGAACGGCCCATGATCGACTAGCCGTACAAAGGAGTTCCCCGAATGAGTCGAATCCTGGTCGTCGAAGACGAATCCGCGATTGCCGAACTGATCTCCATCAATCTGCGTCACGCCGGCTTCGAGGTCACGCTGGCCGGCAATGCCGAGCAGGCCCAACTCGAGGTGGACCGGGTGCTGCCCGACCTCGTCGTGCTGGACTGGATGCTGCCCGGTCAGACCGGCCTGGCGCTGGCCCGCCAGTGGCGCGGCGCGACCCGCACCCGCGAGCTGCCGATCATCATGCTGACGGCGCGCGCGGAAGAGGTCGACAAGGTGTCCGGCCTCGATGCCGGCGCGGACGACTACCTGACCAAGCCGTTCTCGACCAACGAGCTGCTGGCCCGCATCCGCGCGGTGCTGCGCCGCAAGGCGCCCGAGGCGCTGGACTCGGCGGTCGACGTGGGCGGTCTGGTGCTCGATCCGGGCACCCGCCGCGTCAGCCGCGAAGGCGTCGAGGTCAAGCTCGGCCCGACCGAATTCCGCCTGCTGCATTTCTTCATGACGCACCCGGAACGCGTGCACAGCCGTTCGCAGCTGCTGGACCGCGTCTGGGGCGACCACGTGTTCATCGAGGAGCGCACCGTCGACGTCCACGTCAAGCGCTTGCGCGAGGCGCTGGAGAAGGTGAACTGCCAGCGCATGATCGAAACGGTGCGCGGCGCCGGCTATCGACTGACCCAGCAAAGCAGCGCCCTGTCGGCCTGAATACGCGATGGCCTGGATGTTGTCGCGGGTGCTGATGCTGGTGCTGTGCACCGGCGTCGCGGGCGGGCTGGGATGGTGGTTGGGCGAATGGATACGGATGCCGCATCTGGCGGCGGCGCTGGCCGCCGGCGTGGCCGTCGTGATGATGGCCTTGTGGGACGCGGCGCGCGCGCACCGGTTGATCGTCTGGTTGCGCGGTGATCAGCACGACGACGCGCCCCGGCTGAGCGGCCTGTGGGGCGAACTGGCCTACCGCGTCGAGCGCGGCATGCGCGATCGCGAGCGCCGCTACGAGCGCGAGCGGCAGCAGCTGGAGCAGTTCCTGCTCGCGATCGAGGCCTCGCCCAACGGCGTGATCCTGCTCGACGGGCTGGATCACATCCAGTGGTGCAACACGGTCGCGGCGGACCACTTCTCGCTCGACCCACAGCGCGACAAGCTGCAGCGGATCACCAACCTGGTCCGTTATCCCGCCTTCGTGTCCTACCTGCAGTCGGGCCAGTATCAGCAACCGCTGACGCTGAACAACGCGCGCGGCAAGGCGACGCTGCAGGTCCTGGTGCGCGATTACGGCGTGGCCGGCGAGTCCCGCCGGTTGGTGCTGTCGTTGGACGTGACCGACCGCGAGCGCTCGGAGGCGATGCGCCGCGACTTCGTCGCCAACGTGTCGCATGAGATCCGTACGCCGCTGACGGTGCTGGCCGGCTTCATCGAGACGATGGCCAGCCTGCAACTGACCGAGACCGAGCGCAAGCGCGTGCTGCACCTGATGCAGCAGCAGACCACGCGGATGCAGACGCTGGTGGGCGACCTGCTGACCCTGGCGCAGTTGGAAGGCAGCCCGAGGCCCGGAGCGGACAACTGGCTTGCGCTGGACTCGCTGCTGGGGCGCGTCGCCGCCGATGCGCGGGCACTGTCGGCCGGCCGTCATGAGCTGGTCTGCGAGCATCAGACCGGCTTCGAACTGGCGGGCGTGGAGACCGAGGTGCTGAGCGCCGTGGCCAACCTCGTCAGCAACGCGGTGCGCTACACGCCGGAAGGCGGTCGCATCGAGCTGCAATGGCGCTGGCTGCCGGACCATGGCGGAGAGATCGCCGTCATCGACAACGGTCCGGGCATCGCGCGCGAACATCTACCGCGCCTGACCGAGCGCTTCTACCGTGTCGACGGCAGCCGCTCGCGGGACACCGGCGGCACGGGCCTGGGGCTGTCGATCGTCAAGCACGTCGTCCAGCGCCATGGCGGTGAACTGCGCATCGAGAGCGAGCCCGGCAAGGGCTCCAAGTTCAAGCTGCAGTTCCCGGCCGCGCGGCTTCGCCTGGCCGACGCGACGGCGATGGGCGACGAATCGGCGCCCGCCGCGCTGGCCGGCGGCGACGACCGCTGAAAAGGGGTCGCTGAGGACGGACCGCGGCGCGGCCCGCCCATCAACGACGATCGGCGTGGATCAACGGTCGCGCTGCATGACCAGATAGGTGCCGAAGCGGTCGGTGGGGCGCCTCACGACGCCCAGCACGCGCCACCCCGTCGGCGGCGCCGGGGTGTTTTCCGCCTGCACCGCCATGCCGTACGAGCAGCGCGCCTGCGACAGCTCCCGGGTGGCGTCGACACTCCAGTTGCCCTGGAACTCCAACGCCGCCAGCACGTGCAGCGGCAAGCCCGGTGCCGCGATGCAATCGATCCCGGGCGGCAGTTGCGCCGCGACGCGATCCACCAGCGGCTTGTTGCTGCGGGCGTAGTTCAGCGGATGCAGGCCCAGCGTCATCGACAGCATCCAGGCCAGCGCGACGCCGCCTGCGGGCAGGGCCAGGCTCTTCCAGATCGCATGACGGTGGCGCGCCGTGCGCCACCGCACCAGCCAGATCCAGGCCAGCGTGCCCAGGATCGCCAGGATGAAGGTGAGCAGGCCGAATTCGGGCTCGTACCCTTGCGCCAGCCGGCGGACGTTGGCCAGGAACTTCGGCGGCCAACCGAGCTGCAGCGCGCTGTAGTACAGCCACAGGAAGATCGCCCCCGCGCTGAAGAAGAACACCGAGAACCAGTCGAGCAGGGCGCTCGCGCTGCGCTGGAAGGTCGGTAGCGCGAAGCTCGCCAGCACCGCCAGCGGCGGCAGCGCGAGCAGCAGCGCGCGGTCGTCCGCGCCCATCAGCAGGCTGCACAGCAGCGGCACGACGGAGGCCAGCAACGGCACCGCGATGTGTCGCCGCATCAGGTGCGAGCGCCAGCGCCATGCCGACCAGAGCGCCAATGGCCAGGCCGGCCAGCAGAACCAGCCCACCAGCCGCGCCCAGTCGAGCAGGCTGCGCCCGCTGGCGCGGACACGCCAGGCCCAGCCATGCATTGGCCAGGCGACCAGTGCCGCCAAGGCCATCGCGGCCAGGATCCAGGGCAGGAATTTGCGAGCGTCCTCATAGGTCGAGCGATAGCTCAGCCAGGCCGCGCCGACCGCCAGCGCCAAGGCCACCGCGGGCGCGCCGCTGGTGGCCAGCACCGGCAGCGCGACCAGCATCGCCGCGCGTGATTTCCATCGTCGGAACGGCACCGCCGCGAGGCTGTAGACGAACAGCGTGATGCCGAGCAGCTGGAGGATCTCCGGTGTCGTCTCATGGCCCAGCCGCAACAGGCCGATGCAGGCGATCAGCGCCAGCAGGCAGCCGTCGGCCATGGCGCGGGCGTAGTCGACCGCGTGGGCCTCGCCGCCGAACGCGAACGCGACCGGCTGGGCCGCCTCGGTGCGGGCCAGATGCAGGCAGCTGTACCAGGCCAGCGCCAGCACGGCGGCCAGCATCAGGCCGAACGGGATACGCGCCGCCAGGGATGGTTCAAGGAACGGCAGCAGCTTGATGCCGAGCGTGCCCACCCAATAGGGCAGCAGGCCGCCATCCGCAGGCAGGCCGGCGATCGCGGGCTGCAACCAGGAGGCGTGGCCTTGCGCGATGCTGGCGATGTAGCCGAAGGCGGTGAGGTCGGCATTGCGCCAGGGGTCGCGGCCGAACAGTCCGGGCAGCACATAGGCGCCGCACAACAGCAGGAGCGCCCAGCGCGGGATCGGGTGGGTGCTGCGCTCGGCCACGACGGCCGGGGTAGGCAGATTCATGCGCGTCTGTCTCGTTCTCGTTTTGGATGCCGGTGCGCATCATGCCGCAGCTTGGGTGAGGGGCGAGGGAAGTCGCCGGACGCCGTGCGGTAAAGACCTGGGTCGCGTCGACGCCACGGCATGCCTGTGAACACGATCACCCGTGTCGCCGCCGTCGCCCTCATCGGCGGGGAGGATGGCGGGCCGGGCGTCGATCGTTTCGACCATGAAAAAAGGCAGCCGATGAGGGCTGCCTTTCGATCGTCGGGTGGCTGACCGTGGGGTCGACCACCGAGGCCTGGATCAGGCCTTCTTCGGGACGATGCCGGCGAACTTGTTGCGGAACTTCTCGACGCGGCCACCCAGGCTGTCGATGCTCTTCTGCGTGCCCGTGTAGAACGGGTGCGATTCGCTGGAAGTTTCCAGCTTGACCAGCGGCAGCTCGCGGCCGTCGTCCAGCTTGATCGATTCCTTGGTCGTCACGGTCGAGCGGATGACGAACTGGGAACCGTTGGACTGGTCCAGGAAGACCACGTCGCGGTAGTTAGGGTGAATGCCTTCTTTAGCCATCTTGAGCGCCTCGCTGTTGTGCCGCCAGCCACACCGCACCGCGCAGTGCACTTGTCGACAGCGGAAAAACGTCGAGTATAGCTGAAATGCAAGAAGCCGCCCAGGGGCGGCTTCCGTGAAGACCTCGTGTCGAGAGAACTCAACCGCCTCGACGCATCATGTCGAAGAAATCGATGTTGTTCTTGGAGGCCTTCATCTTGTCGAGGATGAACTCCATCGCCTCGATTTCGTCCATCGGGTAGAGCAGTTTGCGCAGGATCCAGGTCTTCTGCAGGATCTCGGCCTTGAGCAGCAGTTCCTCGCGGCGCGTGCCCGACTTGTTCAGCAGGATGGACGGATAGACGCGCTTCTCGGCCATGCGGCGATCCAGGTGGATCTCGCAGTTGCCGGTGCCCTTGAACTCTTCGTAGATCACCTCGTCCATCTTGGAGCCGGTGTCCACCAGCGCGGTGCCGATGATGGTCAGCGAGCCGCCTTCCTCGATGTTGCGCGCGGCGCCGAAGAAGCGCTTCGGGCGCTGCAGCGCGTTGGCGTCCACGCCGCCGGTCAGCACCTTGCCGGAGCTGGGCAGCACGTTGTTGTAGGCCCGGGCCAGGCGCGTGATCGAGTCCAGCAGGATGATCACGTCCTTGCGCAGTTCGACCAGGCGCTTGGCGCGCTCGATCACCATCTCGGCGACCTGCACGTGGCGAGCCGCCGGCTCGTCGAAGGTGGAGCTGATGACCTCGCCGCGCACGGTGCGCTGCATCTCGGTCACTTCCTCGGGGCGCTCGTCCACCAGCAGCACCATCAGGTGGGCGTCGGGATAGTTGGCCGCGATCGAGTGCGCCAGGTGCTGCATCATGACCGTCTTGCCGCTCTTGGGCGGGGCCACCAGCAGCGCGCGCTGGCCTTTGCCCAGCGGAGCGATCAGGTCGATGATGCGGCTGGTGATGTTGTCCTCGCCGCGGATGTCGCGCTCGAGCCTGAACTGTTCCTTGGGGAACAGCGGGGTCAGGTTCTCGAACATGATCTTGTGCTTGGACTCTTCGGGCGTCAGGCCGTTGACGCGGTCCACCTTGACCAGCGCGAAGTAGCGCTCGCCGTCCTTGGGCACCCGCACTTCGCCTTCGACCATGTCGCCGGTGTGCAGGTTGAAGCGGCGGATCTGGCTCGGCGACAGGTAGATGTCGTCGGTCGAGGCCATGTAGCTGGCTTCTGGCGAGCGCAGGAAGCCGAAGCCGTCCGGCAGCACTTCCAGCACGCCGTCGCCGAAGACCTGCTCACCGGCTTTCGCGCGCTTTTTCATGATCGAGAACATCAGCTCCTGCTTGCGCAAGCGAGCGACGTTGTCGATCTCCAGTTCTTCGCCCATGGTGATCAGGGCGGAGACGTGAAGCGCCTTCAGTTCAGAAAGATGCATGGGGGGATGACCCGGTCGGTCGTCCAGGGCCTGCCAAGACCAGGGACATAAACAACGGCGAGCCCAAGGGACGCGCGTGCCGCATGACAGCGGACAAGAAAGATGCGGGAGCTTGGGCGCCGAGTCCACGCGCTCACCCGGAAACATCGACGGCGTCCTGAGACGCCGTTTGCCCCGGGAGGGCGTGTTGGCAAGTTGTCCGTCGAGGCCGCGCGGGCCCCGACGAATTCGATGATTATAGGTGAGCGTCCAGGAAGGACGTCAACTGGGCCTTGGACAGGGCGCCGACCTTGGTGGCGGCGAGCTGGCCGCCCTTGAACAGCATCAGTGTCGGGATGCCGCGGATGCCGAACTTGGCCGGCACTTCGCGGTTGTCATCGACATTGAGCTTGGCGATCTGCAGGCGGTCGCCGTAGTCCTTGGCCACCTCGTCGAGGATGGGGGCGATCATCTTGCAGGGGCCGCACCACTCGGCCCAGTAGTCGACCAGCACCGGTTTGTCGGACTGGATCACGTCGCTGTCGAAGGACGCATCGGAAATGTGTTTGATCTGTTCGCTGCTCATGGGTGGAGTCCTTGCTTGAAGTCCCTGCCGGGCGGGTGCCTCGGGTGGGGTCGTCTGCCCGGCGACAATCCTGTCGCCCGGAGGCCTCAGGGATCCAGGCACAATGAATTCTTACACAAGCCCAGAGCCCCCGGTCCGAGTAGGCACTCGCCGCAGATGCGGGTACGGACCGCGGATCTCAAGGCCTGTCGATCCCCGCGGCGCCTTCGATGCCTCTCGATGCCCGCCAACGCCTTGCAGAGCCCCCCGACCTCGATGACCTGGATGACGCCGCCGCCCCCGTCCGCCACGACGTCCCCGACCGTGCCGCCTGCTCCGGCCGCTCCGATCGCTCCCATCGACTTTCCGCTGGACGCCGCCCATGGCGGCGGCGCCCTCTGGGACCGCGTCGCCGGCCGCGCCGCCGACTGGCTGGAGTCCCGCCACCTGCCCGCCCGCGACGCCGTCCTGCTGCTGCCGTTCGCGCAGCATCTGGCCCCGGCGCGGCGGGCGTGGATGGCGCTCTCGCGCTGGCAGCCGCGCATCGAGACGACCCACAGCCTGGCTTCCGCGCTCGGGCCGAGCGCGCTCGCGCAGGCGCAGCAACTGACTGGCGACGCCGCGATCGACGCGCTCGCCGCCCGCGCGCTGCTGCGCGGGCAGAGCTGGGCGCGGCAGTTGCTCGACGACGACCCCCGCACCCATGACGCCGCCGTGCAACGGCTGGTCGAGGCGGCCCATGCGCTGGCCCGCGCCGCGGCGCTGCGTGATCCGGCGCGGCGGTCCGAGTTCTGGGACCAAGGCCGCCAGATCCTCGCCGGCCAGAGCGGCGTCGGCCACCTGGAACGGGCGCTGCTGGCCGTGGCGCTGGAATGGGCCGCGGCCGATCCGCGCGCGCCGGCCACCGACGGACTCTTCTCCCTGCGTCCCAGCGCCTGGATCCACCTGCGCTGCGGAGGTCCCGATCCATTGGCCGACGCCTTGCTCGACAGCGCCGAGGCCGCCGGCATTCCCTGCCTGCGCCTGAGCGCGGACCTGCCGCTCGACCACGTCTTCGACGGCGGTGGCGGGCTGACGGGCCGGGTCGAGCAGGCCGTCTGCGACGACTTCGAGGACCTCGCTCAATGCAGCGCGGCATCGGTGCTGGATCACTTGCTGGCGGGCCGCGCACCGGTCGCGTTGATCGCCCAGGACCGGGTGCTGCTGCGGCGCGTGCGCGCGCTGCTGGAGCGGCAGGGCCTGGGTATCCAGGACGAGACCGGCTGGACGCTCGCCACCACCGCCCCCGCGGCGCAACTGATGGCCTTGCTGCGGGCCACGCGACGCGACGCGACGGTCGACGACTGCCTGGCCTGGATGAAGACGCCGCTGGCCGCGTCGCTGCGCGATCGCGGCGGCAGTGCCGCGTTGTCCGCGCTGGAGGCCCGCTGCCGCCAGCGCGGCTGGTCGGCGCCGCAGGCGGTCCGTGTCGACAAGCTGCTCCCCGGTAGCGCGCGGCTGTGGGAAGCCGCCCAGGAGGCGTTGGCGCCGCTGCGGGACGCGCGCGGCGCGCAAGCGCTCGAAGCCTGGCTGACCTTGCTGCGCGACATGCTGAAGCAGCTCGGCGCGGACGACCAGCTCGACCGCCAGCCCGCCGGCGGCCCGCAGGTGCTGGACGCGCTGTGGCTGCGGCGCTCGCCGTGGCCCGGCTCGGCGCATGAGGCGGTGCTGAAGGAGGCGCAACTGACCGCCTCCGAGTTCGTCGCCTGGGTGTCCGACACGCTGGAGGCGGCGCAGTACGTGCCGCCGCTGCAAGGCGGCCTGCAGATCATGATCACGCCGCTCGCGCGGACGATGCTGCGGCCCTTCGGCGCGATCGTGCTGCCGGGCGCGGACGCGGCGACGCTGGGCCCCGTGCCCCCGGGGCCGGTGCTGATCGGCGACAGCCTGGCGCGTCAACTGGGCCTGCCCACGGTCGAGGACAAGCGTCTGGCGCTGTCCTGGCAGTTCGCGCAACTGCTGCGCGCGCCCGCGGTGACCTTGCTGCGCCGCGGCCACCTCGGCAGCGAGCCGCTGGCCGCGAGTCCGTTGCTGGACCGGCTCGATCTGGCGATGCAGGCGGCGGGCCAGGGCGCGTTGCCGCACTGGACGGACCCGCGCCTGACGCAGGCCGTGCCCGCCGCGCACACCCGCCGGGCCAGCGCGCATGCCCCAGGCCGCTTGCCCGCGACCTTGAGCGCCAGCGCGGTCGAGTCGCTGCGGCAGTGCCCCTATCAATTCTTCGCCCGCGTGGTGCTGGGCCTGCGGGAGTCCAACGAGCTCGAAGTCCAGGCTGACAAGCGCGACTACGGCACCTGGCTGCACGCGGTGCTGCACCAGTTTCACCAGGAGCGCGCGGGGGCGGCCGGCTCATCGCTGGACGATGAAGCGCGGTTGCAGCGCGCGGCGCAGGACCAGATGCGAGAGCTCGGTCTGTCGCCCGCGGAGTTCCTGCCGTACTCGGCCAGCTTCGCGCGTTTCGCGCCGGCCTACCTGGACTGGCTGGCCGGGCGCGAAGCCGAAGGCCAGCGCTACGACCGGGGCGAGCTGGAGCGCCGTGTCCAACCGTGGGCCGGCATCGAGCCGGCGCTGGAGGATCTGGCGCTGCTGGGGCGCATCGACCGCGTCGACGAAGGGATGGATGGGCATCTGCTGATCGACTACAAGACCGGCAGCGTGAAAGGCTTGAAGGACAAGGTCGCCGAGCCGCTGGAGGATACGCAGCTCACGGTGTATGCCGTGCTGATGGGGGCGGGCGAGGGGCAGGGGGGCGGTTCGGCCGCTGGCGGCGCGGGGGGCGGCGAGGCGCGCCGGCTGCGCGCGCAGTACCTCGCGCTGGACGACGCGAAGGGGCCGACCGAGATCGAGCACGACCATGTCGAGGACACCGCCGCGACGATGCTCGACGGCCTGCGTGCCGATCTGATGGCGATCCACGGCGGCGATGCGTTGCCGGCGCTGGGTGAAGGCGTCGCCTGCGAGTACTGCGAGATGCGGGGGCTGTGCCGCCGCGACGACTGGGAAGGAGCCGCGCCTTGACCGCGCCGATGAATCCGCCGACGGACGCGACCACGCCCAGCGCGTCGCCATCGCCATCGCCATCGCCATCGCTGGCGACCACGGCCGCGACCCCCAGTGCCGCGACCGGTGCCGGTGCCAGTGCCGCCCCCGCGGTCTCCGGCGTCGCGGCCTACACGCTCGACAGCGCGCCGGTCGCGCGCGAGCGCTTCTATCAACTGGCCTGCGACCCGGCGCGCAGCGTCGTCGTCGAGGCTTGCGCGGGCGCGGGCAAGACCTGGATGCTGGTGTCGCGCATCCTGCGCGCGCTGCTGGACGGGGCGCGCCCGCAGGACATCGTCGCCATCACCTTCACGCGCAAGGCGGCCGGTGAAATGCGCGCCCGCCTGAACGAGTGGCTGCACGAATTCGCCCATTGCGACGACGCGGGGCGGGTGCTCGCGTTGCTCCAGCGCGGCCTGCCGCCGGACCGGGCGGCGGCGTTGGCGCCGCAGCTCGCGACCCTGCAGGAGCGGCTGCTGCAAGCGGCGCGCTCGGTGGAGATCCGCACCTTCCACGCCTGGTTCTCGCAGTTGCTGCGCGCCGCGCCGCTGGAGCTGCTGCGCGCGCAGGGCCTGTCGCCCGAGCTGCAGTTGCTGGAGGACGAGAGCGACCTGATGCCCGAGCTCTGGCAGCGTTTCCACACCGCGGTGCTGGCGGACGAGACCTTGCTCGAGGCCTACCGCGAGTTGAGCCTGATCCATGGCCGCAACAAGCTGCAGGGATGGCTGACCTCGGCCTTCGAGAAACGCGTCGAGCTGCGGCTGGCGCATCAGCACGGCCGGCTGCTGGACAGCATGCCCGAGGCGGCCGAGGTCGTGCCCGAGCTGGCCGCCTGGGCGACCCCGCTGGAGGCCTTCGCCACGATGCGGGGCGACCTTCAGGCCCTGGCCGTGGAACTCGGCCAATCGACCAAGGTCACGCCGAAGAAATGCGCCACCTCGATCGAGCAGGCGCTGCATGGGGTCGACGCCGATGCGTTCGCGGGCGTGCGACAGGCCCTGTTCACGGCCGAGGGCACGCCGCGCAAGAACCTGGGGGATTCGCCCGCGCTGTCGGCGCTGCTGGACCGCCTGCAACGACTGGCGCTGGCGATCGACCAGCATCAGGCGCGCCACTGGCACCGGCAGATGTGCGCGCTGGCGCTGGTGCTGCTCGATGAATTCGAGCGGCTCAAGCGCGAGCGCGGCCTCGTCGACATGAACGACCTGGAGCGCGGCGCGCTGGCGCTGCTGGGTGATCCGGCGCTGTCCGGCTGGGTGCAGGAGCGGCTGGACAGCCAGGTCCGTCATCTGCTGATCGACGAGTTCCAGGACACCAGCCCGCTGCAATGGCACGCGCTGTACGCATGGCTGTCGAGCTACGTCGGCGCTGGTGGCGGCGCGAGCGGACAGCGGCCGCCGTCGGTGTTCATCGTCGGCGATCCCAAGCAGAGCATCTATCGCTTCCGCCGCGCCGAGCCGCGCGTCTTCGCCGCGGCACGGGACTTCGTCCGAGAAGGTCTGGACGGCGTGCTGCTGGCCTGCGACCACACGCGGCGCAATTCGCCGCCGGTGCTGCGCGCGGTCAACGCGGTGTTCGAGTCGGCCAGCCTCGCGCAGCAGTACAGCGGCTTCCGGCCGCACACGACGGAGTCGGGCGAGGGAGATCCGCTGGACGGCGTCCTGTTCATCGCGGGGGATGAGGACGACGCGTCGGGATCGTCCGGCTCGTCGCGTGAGGAGGGCGTCTGGCGACCCAGCCTGACCGAGCCGCGCCGCGAGCCGGAGCTGCATCGCCGCGAGGCCGAGGCTTGCCGCATCGCCGCCTGCATCGCGGATCTGCTGTCGCGCGGCGAGGCCCTGCCGGGCGAGATCTTCGTGCTGGCCCGCAAGCGGGATGGCCTGCGGGTCCTGGCGCAGGTGCTGAAAGCACGCGGCATCGCGCATGCGGCGCCGGAAGACATGGCGCTGCTGGACGCGCCCGATGTCCGGGACCTGCTGGCGTTGCTCGACGCCCTGGCATCGAGCGGCCATCAGCTGTCGCTGGCGCACGCGCTGCGCAGTCCGCTGTTCGGCGCGAGCGAGGCCGATCTGTTGTGGCTCGCCGCCGAATCGCGCTCGGTGCGATGGCTGGGCCAGGAGGAAGCCGGCCCGACGCACCAGGCCCTCTCACCCCACGACCCCACGCACACAGCGAGTGCTGCCGGGCCGGAATGGGGAATGGGGGGGCAGGACGGATCCCTCATGCCCCGTGGAGGCCATGCGGAGCCGGAGCATGCGGACGGTGCAGCCAAGCAGCCCGCTCCCACGGAAGGGCGCGCGGAAGGAAATAGCCCTCTCGAAGCCGAAGCCGAAGCCGAAGCCGAAGCCGAAGCCGAAGCCGAAGCCGAAGCCGAAGCCGAAGCCGAAGCCGAAGCCGACGCGGACGCCGACGCGGACGCCGACGCGGACGCGGACGCGGAAGTTCCGCCCGATCCCGGCCCGGTCCTCCGCTCCTGGTGGGAGATCCTGCTCCAGGCGGACCCTGATCAACTGAGCGATCCGCTGCGACGCGCCCGGACGCTGCTGACGCGCTGGACCTCGATCGCCGCGCTGCGCAGCCCGCACGACCTGCTCGACGCGATCGTGCACGAGGGCGACCTGATGGCGCGCCTGGCGGCGGCCGTGCCGGCCAGCGAGCGTCGCGCGCGGCTGCATGCGGTCGAGGCGCTGCTGGCGCTCGCGCTGGAGCTTGACGGCGGCCGTTACTCCGGCCTGTACGGGTTCGTGCGTGCGCTCAAGAGTCGCGCGTTGAAGCTGGGCGCGCCCGCCGAGCCGGATGCCGTCCAACTGCTCACCGTCCACGGCGCGAAGGGGCTGGAGGCCAAGGTGGTGATCCTGATGGACGCCGAGGCGGGTCCGGCACGCTCGGAGAGCATGGCGCTGGCGATCTCCTGGCCGGTGCATGAGCCGGTGCCGCGCACGGTGGCGTTCATCGTGTCGGAGAGCCGGCCGCCGCCGTCGCTGCAGGCGCTGCTCGACGACGAGAAGGACCAGCGCCAGCGCGAGGAACTCAATGCGCTCTATGTCGCGATGACCCGCGCTCGCAGCCGGTTGCTGCTGAGTCGCACGCCGGCGAAACGGGCCAGCGCGTCCGCGAGCTGGTGGGCGCGTGTTCAGCCGCAGGCGGAGCCGCTGCCAGTGCCGGAGGCGGCATCGACCGGCATCGTGGCCGGCGATGAGGTCGCGCCGCTCAAAGTGTTGCCGGTGGTGGCACCGCTTCCGATGCCGGACGAGCCCGGCGCGGATGCCGAAGGCACGGCCGCCTCGATCGGACAGAGCCCCGAGGCGGTCGAGGACAGCGCCGCGCTGGGCGAGGCGCTGCATCGCGTCCTCGAATGGCACAGCGGCCCGCAGGGCGGCGCGCACGCGCTGGAGCGGCTGATGGACGCGGCGGCGCAGATGTACGGCCTCGACTCCCGGCGGGAAGAGCGCTTGCAGCGCAGCGTGCGGGCGATCCTGGGCAGCCGCGACTGCGGCCCGTTCTTCGATGCCGGGCAACTGGCGTGGCAGGGCAACGAGGTGCCGCTGAGCTGGCGCGACAGGGACATGCGGCTCGACCGCCTGGTCTGCCGGCACGACGCCAGCGGCGCGCCGACCTGGTGGGTGCTCGACTACAAGCTGCATCCGGCGCCGCAGCACAACCCGGACTACATCACGCAGCTCTGGCGCTATCGCGAGGCCGTGATGGCGCTGCAGCCCGGCGAGCCGGTGCGCTGCGCCTTCATCACCGGCCAGGGCAAGCTGATCGACTGCACCGAACGGGTGGCCGGCGCGGCGGACCTGTTCCTTTGATCCCTTTGACCCCTTGCCGGGATCAGGCCGACGCGTTGTAGTCGCCTTCCGACGGCCGGCTGTGCCAGGCCACCGAGGTGGTGGTCGGCCAGGGGCCGCCGTCACCGATGCGCTGATGCACGGCCTGCGCGCTCAGCGCGGCCGACTCCAGCACGCTGACCAGCGCCTGGACCTCGGCCAGCGTCGGATCGGCCATCGACGTGCGCAGGTAGACATTGCCGCGCAGGCTCAGCAGCACGAAGGGCCGGCCCTCGATGACCACGTCCTGCGTGGCCTGCGCCAGCCGGTCCGACAGGCTCTTGTCGAGCCACGCCATGATCAGCTCGCGGTTGATGCCGACCGCGCCGAAGCGTTGCCGCACCAGCTTCGATTCGATCTGCGTCTGCTTCGGGAACATCACCAGCCAGCGCATCTCCTCCGGCGTGTCGGTGTCGACGCGGGTGCGCAGCGTGTCGGTGTAGGCCTCGAAGACGCTGCTCTCCAGATGCTCCATCAGCTTGCGCTCGATGACCATCATCTGCATGTCCGCGTTGAGCTTGAGCTCGCAGCGCATGCGCAGCTCGAAGCCCTCGATGTAGCTGCGCTGCGAGGCGCCCCATTCGATGCGGGTCAGGCCGGGCAGGCTGCGCGGCAGATCGATGACGAAGCCGCGGCCGTCGCGCGCGTGGCGCAACTGGCCGCCCCGATCCGAGGCCCAGTCGCTCAGGGGGCGCCACCGGGCCGCGTTGGCGCGGGCCGTGAACCACTGTTTGATTTGTTTGATTACCATGAGGTGGGACGATGCGCGCGCGCCGTGGTGTCCGTGCATTGCCGTGCCGACAACCGGGGCGTCGCGCCCCAACGGAGAACGCTTGATGATCGAAGTGTATTCATGGCCTACGCCCAACGGCCACAAGGTGCACATCATGCTGGAGGAATGCGGCCTGCCTTACCGGGTGATTCCCGTGGACATCGGCGCCGGCGACCAGTTCGACGCGAAGTTCCTGGCCATCAGTCCCAACAACAAGATCCCCGCGATCGTTGATCCCGACGGGCCCGACGGCCAACCGATCGCGCTGTTCGAGTCCGGCGCGATCCTGCTCTACCTCGCCGGCAAGACCGGCCGCTTCCTGCCGGACGACACACGCGGCCGTTACGAGGCGCTGCAGTGGCTGATGTTCCAGATGGGCGGCGTGGGGCCGATGCTGGGGCAGGCGCATCACTTCCGCATCTACGCGCCCGAGAAGATCGCCTACGCCATCGACCGCTACACCAACGAGGCGCAGCGACTGTACGGCGTCATCGACAAGCGTCTGGCACAGAGCAAGTACATCGCCGGCCCGGCGTACGGCATCGCGGACATGGCGATCTTCCCGTGGCTGCGCAGTTGGAAGAACCAGGGCGTGGAGCTCTCCGAATACACGCACCTGAAGGGTTGGTTCGATGAGATCGCCGCGCGGCCGGCGGTCAGGCGCGGGGTGGAGGTGCTGGCCGACCGGCGCAAGCCGCTGGTCGACGACAAGGCGCGCGAGACGCTGTTCGGCGCGACGCAGTACCAGCGCCGCTGAAGCCGGCCCGCGGCTCTCGCCGCGACGCCCGCGGCCGAGGCCGCACGGGGTCAAATCTTGCCCAGCCGCGCGCGGTCGCCCAGTTCGGTGAGCCAGCGACGGCCGTCCTCGCGGATCGCCGTGGCCAGACCCTTGTCCTGCAGGCGCTGCTGCATGTCCTCGCTGACCGGCATGCCGCCGACCGCCTGCGGGAGGAAGTACAGCGCGGCGCGCTCTTCCGGCGTGATGACCAGGTCGGCGGGCGGCACGGGGAACTGTAGGAAGGACGGTGTCGTGGACATGCGGGTGCGGGCGTTCGTCGTCGGGTGAACCCGCCTCCAGCGTGCGGGCGGGGCGGCAGTATCCCTCGGTGCCAGGGGCGCGAGGCCGACGAACGGTCCCACGATGTGCGCCAGGCACCAGCCGATTCCCCGGATCCGACGTCGTGTCCCAGCCTCAGGCCCGACGGCGACGTGTCGCCGCGCCGGCCGCGAGGGCGGCGATGGCGATCAGCGCCAGCGAACCCGGCTCCGGCACGCCGTTGACGCGGGCCACGAAGGACAGCGCGTTGGCCATCAGCACGGCGCCGTCGGTGGTGACGTCCCACAGGCCGTTCACGGCATCGCCGGACACCGGGTACATGTTCAGGCCGATGACCGGTGCGTTGTGATCGAGGCGGTAGGCCAGCAGCGGCTGGTTGTTGGTCCAGCTCGCCACGAGCTGGGTGTTGGCCTTCAGCGTCACCTTGTTGCAGGTGCCGGCCGGGCCGCCGTCGAAGCTGTGCACGCCGACCATCAGCGCGCTGCCGGGCATCGACACGACGCCCAGGCTGCCGCAACTGGGCTGGTTGGTGGAGATGTTGAAGACGTCGTAGTTCTGCGAGACGAAGCGGCCGCTCAAGCCACGCAGCGGCGCGGAGAAGTGAGAGAACGCGGCCTCGACCACGCCGCCGCCGGCGTCGACATAGTTGGCCAGCACGTCGCCCAGCGTCACGGCGTTGGCGTACGGTGCATCGGAGAACACCATCACCGAGTCGTACGCGCGCAGCATCGCCAGCGTCGGCGTGCCGGAGCCGACGTTGAAGACGTCGACGGTGCCGCCGATCAGGCCGGTGGCCTCGATCTTCTGTTGAATGTCGGACAAGCCGGCGGCGCTTTGCGGCGCGCCGAGGATCAGCACCGAGGCCTGGGCGGCGACGCCGACGGCGCACAGCGCGGCGGCGAGCGTGGCGCGGATCCAGCTGATGGGGGAGGTCGGACGTGTCATCGTTCTTCTCGTTGTGGCGGGGAGGAAGACGAAGTCGGAAGCAACATCCGCGCCATTCCCCCGCAGGGGCGGCGGGTCAAGCACTTGCGCGCGTCGCCCCTTGAAACCGGGTCAGCGGGTGTAATGAAAACCGACACCCGAGGCCTGGAAGTTGCTTCGCCTATCGCCCGGGCGGGGCATTGTGAGGCGGCGGTAAAAGATCGTCCCCTTCCGTGGCACGGGATGACAGTTGGAGCGAAACTTGCCGTCGCCAAGGCAGCGGCGACCGACGTCGGGTCGGATCGAACGCCGCATGTCCGGCACAACCAGAAGGAGCGCCTCAATGACGAACAACACCGACAACACCGACACGGTCGGCGCAGTCGAGGGCCACAACGGACGCTGGTTCGTCCGCGAAGTCGTGGGGGAGGGGCCTTATCGAGCGCGGTTCAAGGTGATCGCCGCTCACCCGGTCGCCGGTGGCGAGCCGGTGCTCGACGGCTACTGGCACGAGCTGGAACGCGTCTTCGACTCCTGGAACTACGCGGCCGACGCGGCACTGGAAGCGGCGCAGCGGGCGATCGATTTCAGGAGTTGACGGCCAGGCCCGCACGGCCTCGCGTCGTTGCGGGCCTGACCCGGCACCTTGCCCCGTGCCTCAAGGCGCCGGCGTGAACCGGAAGCCTTCCAGGCGTTCGATGCTGCCGAACTCGGGCGGACAGACGTCGCGGCCTCGCGCGTGAATGGTCTGCTGCGTCGCATTGGCCGTCAGCAGCATGGCGTACATGTTCTTGTCGGCCGCGTCGTTCAGCGGCAGCACGAAGTCCCAGGCCGTGTTGATCTGGCAGGGCGGGAAGGACGCCTTGGGCTTGTCGAGCTTGATGAAGACGAGGTTGCCGGCGATGTCCTTGTCGATCGCCACGATCAGCAGCTTGCCGGTGATGCCGGTGGCGTCCACGCCGGTCGCGGCGCACAGCAGCGCGAGGGCCGCCAGCGTCGCCCGCGGCGCACGGAGGATGTTCCTGGTCATGTCCTTCTCCCTGAGCCGACTTCGCGGCCTGTTGTCAAACCGTTGATTCAAACCGTGAGACGAGTGTCGGCGGCCGTCTGACGCGGCCGTCCGAGCGTCGATGTTCTTGGCCTGCCCGGAGGGACTCGAACCCCCGACCTGCTGCTTAGAAGGCAGGGTAGAAATCCAGGATCTGCGCGGGCTGGCTCCAGATTCGTCTAACTCTGATCGGCTGGAGCTGGGCCCATTCTATGGGGCCTGTCGGGCGCCAGTTAGACGCCGATCACACCCTGACTAGCGCGCCGGGCGCGCCTTGCGCGGCGCCTTGCCGTCGACGTAGTGCTCGGTCATGCGGATCGACTTGTGGCCCAGCAGATCGCGCGCCGCCTCGAGGCCGTCGCCCTCCCGGGCGTCCATGCCGGCGCGGCCGCGCAGGTCGTGGATGTGCAGGTCTTCGATGCCGGCGCGCACGCACGCGCGCACCCAGGCGCTGCGAATTCCGGCGTAGCGGTAGCCCTTGCCGCTCTGCGTCTTGAGGACGTGGCCGATGCGGTCACCGCGGGCGCAGGCATCGATGGCGGCCCGCAGGGCAGGGCTCCACTGGATCAGCAGCCGCTCGCCGGTCTTGTCCTGCTCGACCAGCACGCCCGCGTCCGTGACGTCCTGCCACCGCAGCTTGATCAGGTCGCCGATCCGCTGGCCAGTCAGCAGCGCAAGGTCGATCATCTGCACCAGCGCCTCGCCGTTGCGGGACTGCAGCAGCGCCGCGGCCTTGAGTGCGCGGATCTCGTCGTCCGTGACCAGGCGCTTCCGGCCGGCCAGCGTCTTGGTCGGGACGTTGTCCACCGGGTTGAAGCCCTCGCGCAGGCCCTCCAGCGCGGCGAACGCCAGCACCTGGCGCAGCATGGTCCTGTGCATGTTGTAGGTGCGCGGCGTCGCTGCGAAGGCCTTCAGGTAGGAGGCGCAGACCGGCGTCGTCACCTGGGCCGGCGCGAAGTCGGCGAAGGCCTCGGCCATCAGCGCGGCCAGGCGCTCCTGGTCCTTCTTCGTCTTGGTGGACCACTCGGTGTCCTTGGACTCCACCCAACGCCCGATGACGGCCGGCATGCCGTCGCGCTCGTTGTCGGCCTTCAGGTGCTTGGCCAGCGCCGCGTACAGCGCCTGCGCGCCGTCGGCGATGCGGCACAGGCGGATCCACTTGCGCTCGATCGTGACGAAGTAATACGCCCCGTGCTTGGGATAGACACGGGGCGGAAGGCCGGAGGCTTTGCGGATCATGCGACGGCGCGCAGGCGCGGTTTGACGGGTCGGAGCGCGGGCGTAGCCTGGGTGGGTCGCTGGCCAGCGCAGACGGCATCGTAGTGCGCGCGCTCGAGCACCACGTGACCGGCAGCGTTGCGACGAGCGCGGTGGAAGCCTTGAGCCTTGAGCTCGGCGAGCTGCGCGCCGGGCTGCTTGTAGCCGGTGAGGGCCACGATCTCTTCGGCGGAGAGGAGGAGGCTGGTCATCGCTTCAGTTCGCTCGTATCGCAAAGACCTTGACCTGCTCCGGGCCGAAGTGCGGGTGGGTGATGGTGGTGACGCGGTAGCCGCGCCACGGGCGCACGAGGCGCCGCTCGTGGTCGTCGCGCGCCGGGTATCCCAGCGTGAAGACGATCATGTCGAAGGTCTGGCCCTCCAGCCGCTTGCGCCAGTACGGCGTGGCGCGGCGGTACTCCTCGGGCTTCCGGCCGTCGCGGATGTCCTCGAAGTACTGGCGCACGAGCGGCAGGTAGAGGATGCGCATCACGCCTCCTCGAGGTCTTCGATCACCGACTCGACGGCCTCGACCGGCAGGCAGTAGCTCGAGGCGACGCACTCCACCGCCTGGTCGGAGGTAGCGCCCTCCTCGAGGTGGCGGAAGATCTCGCGCTCGATCTCGACGCGGGGGACGATGGGGCCGGTCATTCGACGGGCGACTTCAGCGACGGGCGATTCGCGCTGGCGCGGCGCTGGCGCGGCTGCGGCACCTGGCTGGCGGGCTTGTTCTTGCCGGCCCCCTCGTTGGCAGCGAAGGCGTCGGCAGCGCTCTGCGCCGGGGTCTTCTTGTCCTGGTCCTTGGGGAAGGGCCAGGCCTCTTGCGGCGTCAGCTTCTTCGTCTTGGTAGCGTCGTCGTCCTCGACGTCCACCTGCGCGGACGCGGGCTGCACGAGCTGAATCTCCACCTCACGCGACTTGAACTTGGCCAGCTTGGCGAAGACCTTCTCCGACGCGTCGGGCGCCTCGACGATGAACTTGAGCTGGATCGTGCCGCCCTCCTGCGGCTGGATGCGGAAGGCGCGCGCCACGCCGTCGGTGATCTCCAGCTTCTGCGTCGCGAAGCCGATCGTCAGCGTGACGCCCGTGACCTCCTCGTTCCAGTTGAAGGCCTTGATCTTGGAGCCGATCGGCGACAGGTCGGGCAGGTCCGATATCGGATCGACGCCTTCCAGCCCGGCCGTCGCGTTGTCCTTCTTGCGCGTGGCGACGGGCTTCTCGACGCCGTTCTTCGTGAACAGGAATTCCTTGAGCGCGCCGTTGAGCGACGCCAGGGCGTGGTTGCTGAGCTTCACGCTCAGAGGCAATTGAATGCCCGGGTTCTCGTCGGCCTGGCGGTTCTTCTGCGACAGGACGCGGACGTCCTCCAGCTTTGCCTTGGTGGGTTTCTCGATGGCGAAGGTCATGGCGTCCTTTCGGTGGTTGCGATCAGGTCAGGGTTCTGCACATTCGCCGAGGGACCCTGGGCTGGCCTCGTAAAGTGCCCCGTGGTTCCAGCGTCCATGTCTTCCTGAGGGCAAAGGGGATGGCTGGCGGGACCCATGTGCAATGGGCTGCGGTTGGAGGGTCAGGCCGTACGGTCGGCCGGCGAATCGCTGGGCAGAGGCGAGACGCCAGTGGCGGTCGTGCCGTCGCTGTAGGTCTTCGTTTCGACCTCGGCGCGCAGCTCGGCCTGGTGAGCCAGCTTCGACTTCAGCTCATATCCCAGCAGCGGCCACGCCTCGTTGATCGAGTTGTCCGTGGCGATCTCCTTGCCCAGCTCGGCGTCGTCGTTCTCGGGCGAGACCGCGACCGACGGGCGGCCGACGACGGCATAGCCGTTCACCATGTTCAGCACCGCCCAGCGCAGGATCTGGCCCGATGCGGAGGTGTGGGTCACGAAGTCGATGGACGCGATGGCGTCCTCGATCTGGCTGCGCGTCACGCGCGGCGCGGTCAGGCCCTTGGCCTGGATTTCGTTCTCGATCTGCTGGTCGTTCACGGGGTCTCCTATCGGAGTGGTTGGGAAGAAAGCGGGCGCCGCTCGCGCGGGGCATCAGGGAGTTGGGATTGGCCAGGGAGGAAAGCCGTCAGTCCTGATGCCGAGTCGCCCGGAAACTGGTCAGGCCGCGGCCCGGTCGTCGAGGACGACGCGCTCGCGGATGCCGTCCTGGATCGCCCACCAGACGGCCATCAGCGCGCGCACGTCGACGATCGCGCTGTGGGCTCCGACGAGCTGGCGGCCGGTGAAGAACTCGTAGGCCTCGGACAGTTTGGGCGTCTTCGGGTGGTGGCGGCGCACGGCGATCATCTTGGCCGTGGGCGGCAACTTGCAGATGGACGTGGAGGCGGTCGCGGCACACAGCGCGGGCGCGGTCTTCCACGCGTCGGCTTGCTCCGGATCGCGGTAGCGCATCAGCGCGATGCGCAGGATGCGGCAGTCGAAGGCCTCGTTGAAGGCGATGCGGCCGGCGGCCTTGGCGTGCATGGCCATGAAGCGATCGACGGCCTCGGCTTCGGGGATACCTTCGGCCAGCGCGCGCTCGGTGGTGATGCCGGTCAGCGCCGCGGCTTCCTCGCCGATCTCCCAGCCGTCGGGCTTCACCAGCACGTCGAGCGTCTCCAGTTCCTCGCGGGTGTCCTCGTCGACGAGGATGGCGCCGATCTGCGTGAGGTGCGGCTGGTGAGGAGCCTCGCTGGGGGCCTTGAAGTCGGGCAGGCCCGTGGTCTCGGTGTCGAAAAAGATGATCAGGCTCATGGTGTGGTCTCGGTCAGGGTGGGAAGGGTGGGGGGCGCCCTTTGCCCGGCAGTGCTGCCCGGTGCGTCCAGGGCCTTCGCCGGCTACGTCGCGCCGCCCCGTTGATCAGGCGGCCTCGAACTCCTCGGCGATCTCGCCGTGCTCCAGCCAGAAGGGATCGAGGAAGGTGTCGGCGATCGGCGCGGCCTTGAGCGTCCCGAACACCAGCGCGGTGTCGAGCTCGTTCAGATCGCTCAACGTCTTGAGCCACAGCAGCGCGTTGGAGCGGCCATCCAGGTCCAGCACGTCGAAGCGATCGAGCATCAGGAACTTCAGGCCGGAGAAGTGGCTGACGGCCTCGGCGAGCATCGCGTCGGCGCGCCACTTCTCGGACTCGCTCAGCAGCTTGTAGGGACGGACCTCCAGCTCGCCGTTGGTCTCGAAGCCGGCGTCGATCGTCATGTCGGCGTTGACGCTGACGCGGAACCAGTCGGCATCCACGGCGCTCTGCGCCAGGCGCTCGTTGAAGGGCTCCAGGCCCTCGGCCAGCATCTCGTTGGGGATGCCGGTGGGCGCGAGCGCGTCGGCGCAGGCGGTCCAGGCTTCGACGTCGGCGTGGTGCTCCGCGGCTTCGGCCGTCTTCTTGCCGGCGGCGTCGGCGGCGACCTTGAGCGCGTGGATCGCGGCGGACTGCCGTGTCAGCTCCGAGCGCTCGGTCTTGATGTTGGCGATCTTGGTCTCGGCCGCCTGCAGCGCCTTCGAGTCGAAGGGCTGGGCCAGCTCCTCCTTGATGGCCTTGATCTCGCCGGCGAGCTGGCGCAGCGCGGTCAGGTCGCGCTCGCCGTTGGACACGGCCTTGGTCATCAGGTCGACGGACTTCTCCAGCGCCGGGATCTTGGCCAGGGCATCGGGGTTGCCCTCCGCGCCGATCTGGCCGTGCTCGGCCTCGTACTGGTCCAGCACGCGCGCGGCTTCTTCGACGATCGCGCGGTCCTTGTCGTCGAGTTGGAAGTCGCCCTCCGGGTAGTGGTGCGAGAACATCGTCTCGAGCGACGCGGCCAGGTCGTGCACCAGCCCCTCACGCTTTCCGGTACCGGCCTCGGCGCGCGCGGCCTGCAGCTTCTGCTGGAAGTCCGCCAGGCTGGCCTTGTCCGTCTCCAGCTTCTTCTCGACCCGGTCGGTCATGTCGACCTTGGTCTTGAGCTCGGGCAGCTTGGTGTTCAGGTCGGCGCGGCGCGATCCCTGCGCGCGCAGCTCGCCGACGGCCAGCTGCTTCTCCTCGAGTTCGGCGTCGAGCTTGCTCAGCTTCTCGCCGATCGCGGCGGCCGCGACCGCGTCATGCTCCGGCACCTCGGCCGTCCAGGTCTTGCCCTTCTCGCTGCCGTAGTTCTCGCCGGTGACCTGGCGCCACGCGCCCTTGGCCAGCGTCGCCTTCTCCTTGGCCTCGGCGCACGCGGCGGGGAAGCCAGCCTTCAGCAGAGGTCCCACGCGCTCGGCCTTGGTCGCGTCGATGCCGCGCTTGACCAGGCGCTCGATCACCGCCTTCGGGCTCATCTTGATGCCCAGCAGCTCGAACAGCATCGTGCCGCGCGCCTTCTCGTCCAGCGCGGCGAAGCGCTCGGGCTCCATCACGTAGGGCAGCATCGCGTGCGGCGCATACTTCGTGGCCGGCACGGTCTTGCCGCTGGGCAGCTGGGCCCACGCGAGCGCGCCGCCGTCGATCTGCACCTCGGTCAGGCCGTCGGCCATGCCCTCGTGCACCAGCGCCTGCAGGTCCTTCTTCAGCTTCACGCCGCGCGCGGCCAGGTCACCGCTCAGCGCCATGCGCACGGCCTCGGCCAGCGAGGTCTTGCCGTTGCCGTTGTGCGCGGCGAAGAGCGCCACCGGCTTGGTGATGGTGATCGCAGCCGAGCGGATGCCCAGCACGCTGTTGACGTCGATGTTGGTGATCTTCATGTCGGTGTCCCTGTGGATGTGGGTGGGGCCAGCTCAGCGCTCCGGGATCGGAGCAGGAGGAGGGAGACGGACCGGAACGCCGGCCGGCCCCATTGATCGGTTACTCGAGGCCGGCGGGAGCCGTGGCGGCGGTGGAGCGGCGGCCGCGCGGGCCGGGCGCGGAGGATGCGGCGGGGGAGGGCGACGCAGCGGGCTCAGGCGCGGGCGCGGGGCTCGGTGCAGGCGCCGGATCCAGTTTCTGTTCCGCCGGCTGCCCATCGGGCTGGGCGTCTGCCGAAGGTTGGCCGTCGACGATCACGCCGTCGTTGTCGATGACGCCGATCTCCTTGCGCAGCGCTTCGGTGGTGACGGTGTAGGTGCCGTCGGCGTGCACGTCGATGACGTCCTGAAGCTCCTCCTGCGTCTGCAGGCCCATGCTGATCTCAGGCGCGTACGCGCGGGTCCAGAAGGCCGCGGCGCGGTACTGGAACATCACGTCCGGCATGGTCTTCCACTTGCTGCCGTTCTTGGAGTTCCAGCCTTCGGCCTTCACCATCTTCCAGTCGACCCAGATGCCTTCGAGGCGATCGCCGCTCAGCCGCTCTGTGGCCCAGGCGCGGCAGCCGTAGTCGTCATCGCCCGGCTTACCCTTCCACTCGTAGCGCATGTTGCTGAAGCGGCCGCAGGTGTTCACCGAGGCGATCAGGAACTTGCTCGACCAGCCGGGGTTGCCGTGGACGATGTACAGGTTCTGCATCACCATCAGCTCGTCGGCGCCCAGGCGCCTGGCCAGGTTGAGCGCGATCATGCAGTTGGCGACGTTGCCCTGGTACGCGACGGGCACGAGCGTGGAGGTCGCGAAGGCCTTGGCCACACGCTGGAGCAGCTCGAATCCTGCCAGGTCGAAGAAGCCAGCTCGGACCATCTGGCCGCCTTGCGGCACCGTGGCGATGGCTCCGCCCTGCTGTTGGACGGTCTGAAGGGGGACGGGTGCGTTCATGGGTCGAGGTCCTCGGGTTACTCGTGGAAGTGGCAGCGGCTCCAGCGCGCGCAGTAGCGCTCGCTGCACAGCACGCTCTGCGGGTTCGGGGGGAAGAGGCCGCTGCGGAACATCCCGGCGGCGATCTCGATGAGGCCGGGCTGGTCCGCCGTTCCGACCATCACGCGCTTGGCGTCGAAGATCCCGGAGATCGCGCCGGCGGGCTTGCCCTTCGTGGCCAGCGCCAGGATCTGGGCGCCGACCGTGGGCACGCGTTCGGTGTGCTCGTACATCAGCTGGTAGGTGCCCAGCTGCGCGCTGCGGCCCTTGGTCTGGGCGACGCCGTCGACGATCACGCGCGTGCCGGTCTTCACGTCGGGGATGACGACGCCCTCCAACTGATTGGCCACGCGCGAGCGGTCCATCGATCCGGTCAGCTCGACGATCTGGCCGCCGCCGCAGTCGATCTGCAGCGGGTTGAGCGTCTGCTCGACGCTCGTGAAGTTGAAGCGCGGCGAGATCTCGCTGCAGTAGATGGCGTGCAGCGCCAGGCCGATGCGCTCGGCGTCGCGCACGGTCAGGTCGTCCTGGTTCATGTCGACATCGCGCTCGGGCTCACGCAGCTCTTTCACGAGCACGTCGGCCGCGTCCATCGCGCTGACCGGCTCCGCGCCGACGAGGCGGCCGCGATCGAATGCGGCCGTGCTGGCGTGCACGGCGGTGCCCAGCTGTGCGCGCAGGCCCGCGGGCTTGCGGTAGCCGAGGATGTGGACGCCTTCCCACGCGTACGCGCAGTCGAAGAGGTTGCCCCAGCTCGACGCCCGCACCTTCAGCACGTTCTGCGAGGCCGCTCGCGGCACGATGTGGACAGGGTGGTCGATCATTGGTTGCTCACGTTGTCGATGAACGAGCCCAGCGCCCACAGCAGCAGGATCAGCACGAGCGCGGCGATGGTTGAGAAGCGGTCGCTGCGCTGCGACGGCGCATCGGGCGGCGTGAGGTGATCGGGCGAGCACATCGACATGTCCGGCTGCGGGCACGCCCATTCGCCGGTCTCGTCCATGGCCTCGTGATCGGGCTGCGCGACAGGGCGGTCGAGCGTCATGGCTGGATCCCCTTGGCCATCGCCACCAGGAAGTTGGCCAAGCCAACGATGCCCATAGCCAGGCTCGCCACGACCAGCGTGAAGTCGCTGAAGGCCCAGTCGGTGGGATCGATGACGGGCTCGGCACCGACCTCGGTGCAGGCCTCCGCCGGCATCGGCGGCAGCGGTTCCGTGATCTGCGCGATGCGCAGGTCGAGGTCGCACTCCGTGCACGCGCCCGGCGCGGGCAGGCCCTGGTGGAAGAGGGCGCTCATGCCGCCACCTCGCGCCGCTGATGCGTCGGGCCCCAGTCGCCGACCGGCGCGAAGCGCGCGTCCGACAGGATGTCCTCCGCGTGGCGCTCGATCAGGTCCTCCAGCTTCGCGCGCATATTCAGCGCCAGGCGCTGCGCCGCGATCTCCTGCTCGCGCGCCTGCAACTCGCCGCGCGTGAAGCTCTCGCGCTCCAGCGTCGTCTCAGCCTCGGCGCGCAGCGCTCGAGCAACGCGCGCCTTCTCGTCGTACTCGCGCTGCTGGCGCTTGAACCCGACCAGGTCGCGCATCGTCTCCACGATCGCCACGGGCAGGATCACGGTGGTGGTTCCGGCCGACATCACTGAGCCTCGCCGTTGCTCGGGACCTGCGCCGACTCGGCACGCAGCTCCGCATTGATCATGGCCAGGAACAGCTCGTGCGCGCTCAGCTGCAACTGCTCGCACGTCGGAGCCAGAGCCTTATCTGCCGCGGCGCGCGCCTCACCGTAGGTCGGCGCCGATAGGGCGGCGGCCCAGGCGGCGGCCCAGGCGGCGTCCCAGGCGGCGGCCCAGGCGGCGTCCCAGGCGGCGTCCCTGGCGGCGTCCCAGGCGGCGTCCCTGGCGGCGTCCCAGGCGGCGTCCCTGGCGGCGTCCCTGGCGGCGGCCCTGGCGGCGTCCCTGGCGGCGGCCCTGGCGGCGTCCCTGGCGGCGGCCCTGGCGGCGTCCCTGGCGGCGGCCCTGGCGGCGGCCGCAGCGCTGCGCGCCTTATCGAGTGTGGGTACCGCAGCCGCAAGCGCCTGCTCCCCATGAATCGGTGCCAGCGCACGCAGCGCCGCAGCGTGCTCGGCCATCGACGGCGAGAGATCCAGCCACGCCGGGGTGCACACGCGGATCAGCCAGTCCGCCGCCATCCAGCCGCGCAGCTGGCTCAGCTCCGCGCCCTGGTTCGTACCCGGCAGCAGCGGGATGTAGCGCTTGAGCTGCGCGCGCTCCTCGTTGCTGCGCATGCCGTCGTTCCACGAGCGGCCGAACTCCGCCAGGATCGGATCGACGCACGCCGGCGAGTCACCGAAGTCCTCGCCCGCGAACAGGCTCACCACCTCGAGGAGGCAATGGCCGGCGTCGGGACCAGGGTGGCTGCCGCTGTCGAGCTCGAGCGCCTCGAGCTGCTCCGCTGTCAGGTTGCCGGTCGCGCCGACATTCGCTTGCTGTTCCATCTGCCCTCCAAGGCGCCGGGGTGGCGCGTCGATAGAGCAAGAATAAAGCAATGCTGTACAAAATCAAGCGACGCTGTATACCCGACTCGTCGAATCAAGTATTGCTTGATACGATGTGCAGGAGGAAGCCCGCGCGGTGCGGGCTTCGTCAGAGGCCGTCAGGCCAGGAGATCAGAGATGGATAGACGCAGACTTCTACTCGGTGCGGCCGCATCGTTGGCTGCCTCGGCGGTTGCGAGCGCCCGCGGCGTCCCGTCCCCTTTGGATGACGCGCCACGGCTTCAAGCAATGCTCGATGCTGGACTGCCCATCGTCGGGGGGGATTACTTCATCTACAGCCCCCTGAAGCTGCGCAGCGGATCCCACATCCTGCGGGCCAACTTTCGCATGCCGCGCGCCATCAACCTATTCGCCGCCCCAACGGGCAGATTTGAAAGGCAGGCGATCGTCTCTCACTGCACTGTGACGGGGGTGTAGTTGGCGCCTTCATCGAAGGACTAGAGCAGATGGGGTGTCCCGGAAGGTGCTACCGCTTATTGATAGGCCCGCGACACTCATCTGCTTTTCTGTGATTTCACAGCACACACCATTCACCCAGAACAACCCAGTCACGGCTACGGTGTTCTCATCCAGAATTCGCGCGCTCGCGATTTTGTTTCCATCTGCCGATATGGCCTTGACGGAGCCAGGCTTGACCTCAATCGAAACCCCATCCGCGCTATCGACAACTTGATTTTTCTTCACCCGAATCAGGCGTCTTCCGTCCTTATCGAGTACATCAAAGTCGACAACTATCTGACCATTTTCTCCGACCTCGCGCAGGTTGAATAGTTCCGTCCCATACATAGTCACGGCGGATCCGCAGTTGATGTACCGGTTGTTTCCGAGAACGATCGTTGCCATTTCTCTCTCCCTCATCACCCGGATGCTCCGGGCGCGCTTGTCTACCAGTTTTCGCGAATCGTGTGGCGCGCTTGGCGCAGCGCCAACGGAAGATATTTAGGCGCAGCCATCAGGCATAACCAAAGTCCGATCGCGAACGGCACGCCAATCGCCGGAGCGAATGCACGCGCGATCGAGAAACTAATAAGTGCCCAGAGAACCCAAACTGCTCCTCGAAGCACGCGCCGAATGTTGCCATTGCCTTCCATGCTTTCACCCCCATCGGGCCTCCACGGCCGTTAGTACTGCGAGTATGCGCAGGCCATCCCTCTCGCTGTCCAGCGCCGCGTAGGCGGGATTCATCGCGTGCGCCTCCCAATGACCTTGGCGCCCGGAACGGAATAGCCGGAAGTAGACCTCATCGGCCATGTCCTTCACGAGCACACCATCGCCAGGACGCGGGTTATTCGCGATCGAGGTGTTGAAGACGAGTTTGTCCCCGGCGCGCACCCGAGGCGCCATGGAATCGTCATTCATCGCGACAGAGAAAAGAGTTGGTAAGTCTTTTGTATTCACGAGCAGCTCCCAATCAAACGGTCTTATGCCGTCGACTGTTTCTGCCTTGAGGCTCGCGTATTGAGCTACCCCCGTGGATAGGGTGGTCGCGCTGAATCCGAGGCTCGCACCGAGCAGTTGCTCGACCACGGGAATCCACGCCTTGTCCATGCGGCCAGTGCGCCGCCACTCGGAGACCGCCTGCGGCGAGCACGGGCGCCCCGAGAGCCGCGCACACAGGCGCGCGAACTCCGCCTGGCTGCGGCCACGCTCCGCAGTCTTCCAGGTCTCAAACAGGGCGACGAAACGCTCCCGAAGGGCGTCCGCCGTGCTGGTCTTCTCGTCAAGCATCGCTTGATTGTCCGGAGCCGCCTTGCAATACGGCAATGCTTGATGCATCATGTACAGCAATGCTTTACTTGGAGCCGCAATGAACGAGCACGTCAAGCGCGCCATCGACATCGTCGGGGGTGGGGCCAAGCTGGCCGCTGCAATCGAGCGCAGCCCGCAATTCGTGAGCCAACTGCTGAAGGGCGAGCGCAATGTGCCGGCGGAGCTGTGCCCATCCATCGAGCGCGCAACGCGCGCGGCGGTCGCCGCAGCTGGAGGCGAGGCGGTGCTGTGCGAGGACCTGCGCCCGGACGTCGACTGGGCGGTCGTGCGCGAGAACCCGATCGCGCTGGCCGAGCTGGCGACCGCCGACGCCGCGCAGGAGTGAGGCGTGGTGACCCGCATCCTTGAGGGCGACTGCCGCGAGCTGCTGGCCGGCATGCCTGAGGGCTCGTTCGACGCGTGTATGGCAGATCCGCCCTACGGTGACACCTCGCTCGACTGGGACAACCCCGTCAAGGGTTGGATCCCGGCGGTGGCACGCGTGCTGAAGCCAGTCGCCAGCATCTGGGTGTTCGGCTCGATCCGCTTCCTGGCGAAGACCTTCGCCGAAATGGAGGAGCACGGCTTCCGCTACAGCCAGGACATCGTCTGGAAGAAGCAGAACGGGACCGGATTCCACGCCGACCGCTTCCGCCGTGTGCACGAGCACGCGGTGCTGTTCTACCGAGGCGCCTGGGGCGACGTCTACCACCAGCCCCAATACACCCGCGACGCAATCGCGCGCACGGTGCGCCGCAAGTCTCGTCCGACCCATACCGGGCACATCGAGGCCGGTCATTACGTCAGCGAAGACGGTGGCCCGCGCCTGATGACCAGTGTGCTGGAGGTGCGCAACGAGCATGGCCGCGCGATCCATCCGACGCAGAAACCGCTGGAACTGCTGGCTCCGCTGATCCGCTACAGCGTGCCGCCCGGCGGTTCCTTCGTCGTGCCGTTCGGCGGCAGCGGCTCGGACCTCGTGGTGGCCAGGGCTGAGGGTCTGGACGCGGTGGCGTGCGAGCTGGTTCCCGGACACGCCCAGCGAGCGGCGCAGCGCCTCGCCGCCGATGCGCCGCTGTTCGCCGAGGTCTGACCCATGCGCGCTCACCTCCACGCCCTCAGCTGCTGCGCCAGCTCCGGCTCGCCTGCGCCGGCCAGGCGGCGCGCGACCAGCTCGAAGAGCTCGAGCACCTTGGCATGCGCCCAGTCCATGTCGGCCTGGTTGATCTCTCGCTTCATTCGTCTCTTTCCAGCTGTGTCCTCCCGTCGCTCCGCCGTCATGGCGGTGGCCTCCGTTCGCGGTGGTGCGGCGGGTTGGGCCCAGCTGGAAGGACTGACCTATCGAGCCTTCATCGTCTGCGCGGCCCAACCGGTGCATCAACCGGTGCAGCCATCGCATTTCCTCAACCCGTTCAAGGAGGCCACCTTGCAACACACTCTTCCGCTGCTCGGACGCATTGACGCGCCGAGCGTTGTTCCCCCGTCCCTGCTCAAGCACATCCGCTGCTACCGCGCCGCGGTGCGCCTGTGCTGGGCGCTGCGCCGCGCCAAGGGGCTGCGCGTGTCGGACCTGGGCCGTGACCACGGCTTCACCCGCCAGCACGTCAGCGACTACCTCAACGACGACGACCTGCCGACCAGGCGCAGCCTGCCCGCCGAGCAGATCCACCTCTTCGAGGACGTCTGCGGCAACACCGCCATCACGCAGTGGCTCGCGGGCCGCCATCGCTTCACGCTCCTCGAGGAGCTGCAGGCGGAAAGGGCACTGGCATGAGCGCGCCCATCAACGACGGCGGCCCGGCGTTCCCGATCGCCGAGACGGGCAACAACGGTCAGGTCTACGCGGCCAGCTACGGCATGTCGCTGCGCGACTTCTTCGCCGCCCAGGCTCTGTCCCCGCTGATCGCGCGCGGTACAGGCGATCCGAAGCCCATGGCGAAGGCCGCCTACGCAATCGCGGACGCGATGCTGAAGGCGAGGGCGTCATGACGGCACCGACCTTGCTCAAGCTCGCCCAGGACGCCGAGCGCATGCCCTGGGAGACCGAGCACGACGTTCCCTACGAGCAGCGCAACGCGTTCCGCAACGCCTTCAGCGCCAACTTCTTCCTGGAGATGCTGGAGGCCATGAGGACAGCTCTTGCTGCTCTCGAGAGCTGCACGCCCGGCGACACCTCGACCGGCCACGTCCTGATCCCGTACTTCGACGAGGAGAAGTGCGACAGGGCCGAGACGGCGCTGCGCGGCCTGATCGCGCACATCGAGGGGAAGACATCGTGACCGCCGCCTACACACCACAGCCCGGCACGATCCCCTTCCGCGCGCTGGCGTACCTGCGCACCCAGCCGCTGGGCAAGAAATACTCGACCGGCGAGCTGGCCGAGGCCATCGATGTTGATCCGCTGTCCATGGGCCCGTGCCTCATGACCGCTGTCACGGCCGGCCTGATCTCGCGCACGAAGGCGCCCGGACAGCGCTGGCGGCAGTGGTCGCTGGGCACCGGCGCGCCGGCAGCAGCACCTGCGCCGGCCGCTGACGCTGATGCCGAGGACCCGGCGGACTTCACCCCCAACGCGCCGCGCGCGACCGCGCCCAGCGCCAACGAGGCAGCCCTGCAGGCGTGGCCGGCCCAGCCGCCGGCACCAGCACCGGAGCCGCCGCCCGCTGAAGCGCCCGCGCCCATCGCGGTCCCGCCGGCAGCACCCAAGCCGCGCGCCGCTCGCCAGGCCGAGCCCACCTTCGCCTGCGCGCTCTGGTCCGACGGCCGCCTGCAGCTCACCCGCGGCAACGCCGTGCTGGCGCAGCTCACCGCCGACGAGACGCGCGCGCTGCTGCATTACCTCGACCGCATCGCGACTCCCGAGGTGCCGGCATGACGGCGCCCGCCATCGGCACCTTCCTGCGGCCCGTGGGTCACATCGGCTTCTGCTACTGCTACCGGCTGGACCGCGTGCTCGAGCCGCACATGTGCTGGTGGGGACCGGAGGAGCGGGTGTGGGTCTGCTCGCGGTTCGACCTGGATCGCGAGAACGACGAGCCCGTCGCCAAGCACGTCGAGGACAGGCATCAGATCACCGAGCCGGTGCTGGTCGCCCCAGGCGTCTGGCGCGCTCGCGACGAGGACCCGTGGGACCTTGATCCGCTGTACTGGCGCGAGATGGGCCAGCGCGGCCAGCTCACGCTCTTCTGACCCCGAGGCAAGCCCTTGACCGACACCACACTCCCGCCTCCGCTCGTCGCCGCCGAGGTCGACCTGCGCGACTTCCAGTACATGGAGCTGGACGTGCGCGTGCTGCGCGACTCCCGCTTCGCCGCCCAGGTGTCGGGCGATGCATTCCGCGCCGGCGTGCTGCTCTGGTGCGCCGCTTGGCATCAGGTCCCGTGCGGATCCCTGCCCGACGACGACATCGAACTGGCCAATCTCGCCGGCTACGGACGCTTCGTGAAGGAGTGGCGCAAGGTCCGCGACGAGGCGCTGCTCGGATTCGTGAAATGCAGCGACGGACGCCTCTATCACGAGGTCGTCAGCGAGAAGGCGAACCAGGCCTGGAACTCCAAGCTGCTGCACTTCTTCGAGCGCGCCAAGGATCGACTGCGCAAGACCAATAAGGCACGCCTCGCAGAAGGTAAGCAGGCACTACCGGAAGTGACCTTCGAGGCCTGGAATTCCGCCCGACTCGACGCCTCAATTCCGATGGAAAAGGCCGAGGCTTCCGCCGGAATTCCGCAAAACGTTCCGCCAGCAAATCCCGGAATTCCACCGGAAAACGCTCTTAGAGGGAACGGAGAGGGAACGGAGAGGGAACGGAACGGAGAGTTATTCCTTAAACCCCCTGACGGGGGTAGCGGCGCCGCGCCTTGCGCAGCCCCGCCGCCTGCGCCTCCCGCCTTCGACGGCAGCAATGCCGAAGCCCTCAACGGCAAGGCCGTGGTGCCGATCGCCGGCAACTGGGACCTCCCCGAGCAGTGGGGCGTGGACGCCGAAGCCCTCGGCTGGAAGCCCGGCGAGGTGCTCCGCGAGGCCGAGAAATTCCGCCAGTACTGGGTCGCCGGCAAGGGCATGGGTACGCGCCGCAGCGTCAAGGGCTGGCGTCAGACCTGGTCGAACTGGCTCGACAAAGCCGCGAAGGATCGCCGATGAGCTACCGCAGCAGAACCCAGCAGCGCGACGACGCCATCGTCGACGCCGTCAATCGCGACGCGACCATCGACAGGTCGCTCATGTGCCGCGCCGTCGGATGCCCCCTGCGCTGGAGCGTCAACGGCGAAGGCCGCGTGCACCTGTGTTCCGCCCACGCCTGGGCCGACCCCAAGGACTGGCCGCGCATCACCCAGCACCTGCAGGAGCGCACCGACGCGCAGCTGCTCGGTCACGCCCAGCAGGACCTGCTCCCCGCAGCGAGCCGCCGCGAGGCCCTCGCCAAGCTGCAGCAGTTCGTCGCCAAGCGCCGCGCGCCCGGCGAGCTGCCCCAGCAGCAGCCGCAGGAGGAGCCTTGGTGACCGTCCTCGACCTCCTCACGCGCGCCAACCGCGCCATCGCGCCCACCGCGCTGCGCCGCTGCTGCCGCCTCACCCACGAGAAGCTCTACGCCGAGCTCGTGCACCTCGAGGCCCAGGGCCTGGCTCGCGGCATCCCGCGCTGCTTCCGCCGCCGCGGCCACATGCCCGAGGCCGGCTGGATCTCGCTCCAACCCCAGGGAGAACCCGCATGAGCGACGCACAACAAAACCCCATCTGCCCGCCCTGCAGCGGCAACTGCAACCAAGGTCGGACCTATCCCGCCCGCGCGCGCATTTCGCCGCCGGAGTTCGCCAGCGTGGCGCACTGCCTGCTGACCGGCGGCACGATCGGCGCGGCCGCGGCCTCGGCGTGGTTCCTCATCGTCGGAGGCGGCCTGTGATCGAGCTCGTGCTGCCCTATCCGATCTCGGCCAACCGGTACTGGCGCTCGTTCGTGCCGCGCGGCCACCAGCGCGCGATCGTCACGCTCAGCGACGAGGCCAAGGCCTACAAGCAGGACGTGGGCTGGAAGATCCGCCAGGCCGGCGTGCGCCAGCCCATCGCCGGGCGCGTGGCCGTCGCGATCGACCTCTACCCGCAGCGCCCGCAGGACTGGGAGCGCCGCCAGCGCAAGCTGGGCGACGCCTGGGACGACGGCGTGATGTGCATCGACCTCGACAACGCCAACAAGGTCCTGCTCGACTCGCTCAAGGGCTTCGCCTTCGACGACGACAAGTGGGTGCGCGAGCTGCGCTCCCGTCGCATGGAGCCCGACGCGCAGGGCGCGCGCGTCGTCATCCGCATCACGCCGCTGGCCAGCGCCACGGCGCCGCAGCTGGACCTGCTGGGGGAGACGGTATGAGCACGATCAACGCCCGTGTGGTGCACGTCAGCATGTGCGACCTCGGATTCGTCACGGATGCCAAGGGCCGCGAGTGGACCTTCAAATACCACGAGTACTGCGGCGTGACCGTGCTGCGCGCCGATGGCGAGCAGCTGAAGCGCCAGCCAGGACGGCGATCCCCCTTCTGGCCCGCGCTGCAGGTGTGGCTGGACGAGCGCCGCGCGCACGCCTTCGTCTCTTCGATCGGAGACCAGTGATGTCGATGCTGCTGGATCTGCTGCGACGCTTGTTCGACCTCATAGACGAGATCGCTCAGGCCGTCGTCAACGAGGATATGGACGAATGACGAGCGTCACTCTCATCGATGGACGCCAGGTCGACAGCGCCAGCGAGGAGTGGCGCGCCGAGTGCGCCAAGCGCCACGAGGAAGCACGCCGCGTCGCCGACATGCCCAGCAACGAAGCCCGCAAGCGCTACATCGACACCGTGCGCGCCAGCCGCGGCGACCAGGCCGCGCAGCGGTTGCGCAAGGCGGCGTTCGAGCTGATGGGAGAAGGACGATGACCACTCTCGACCTCAGCCGCGAGCGCCGCGTCGACTGGCCGCGCGTCATCGCCAACCTACAGCGCACCGGCATGTCGCCAAGCACGATCGCCGACTGGGTAGGGGTAGGGCGCAAGACCATCACGGACTACGCCCGCGACGACCTGCCGGCCGAGCCGGCGCACTGGGTCGGGCACTGCCTCATCGTGCTGTGGTGCGAGCGCTGCGGCACCACGCTGGCCGACCTGCCCACGCGCCTGGTGCAGCCTAGCGTCTCCCAGGTGCTGCGCGAGCACGCGTAGCCGCAGGTGGCGGGATTCCGCCATCGGGCCAAGAGGACATTGCGGGCACTTTCCACCGCCGCCGGCGAAGGCGGCACCACCCGCAGGAGCCCCCGAATGGCCACCACGCCCCGCAACGTCCGCACGCCCGGCGCCAGTCAGGCCGCCGCTCCCAAGCCCAACACCCAGCCGCTCGAGCGCACGCCGACCACCGCCGCCGGCGAAGGCGGCACCGAGCTGCCCAACGCGGTCGACGTCAACCCGCGCGCGCTGCGCGCTCCGGTGCTGACGAACCAGGGCTGGATCTGCCCGGACGAGGACTGGCAGAAGAAGCATGCCGCCGAGTTCCAGGCGATGCTCGACGCGCAGGACTGAGCCATGTGCGATCCGGTGAGCGTTGGTATCGGTCTGGTGGGCGGCATGGTCGCGTCCAAGGCGCTGGCGCCGAAGACATCGACGGCCTCGGTGGTCCCGACGACCGACCCGGCCGTCGAGCGATCCGCAGCTGAGGCCGAGGCCGCCCAGTCCGCCAACCGCAAGCTCGCCGAGGATCAGCGCCGCCGGCGCGGGCAGGGCAGCCTGCTCGCCAAGGGCGCGCCGACGCCCACGCTCGGCGACACGACGAGCGCCAGCAACTCCGGCCAGAGCCCGCTCAGCGGCATCCCCACCAACCGCGGCTTGGGCACGATGCTGCGCGGCACGCTGATGGCCGCCGGCGCAACGCCCACCGCGGCCGCGCCCAGCCCGCTGGGCGGTGTCGGTGGTGGCGGCTCGCGCTCGGGCTCTCGCCCCATCCAGGCGTTCTGATGACCTCCCTGGCCGAAAAGATCTGCCTGCGCCTGGCGCAGATGAAGGGCGAGCGCGCCAAGAGCGAGCCGGCCTGGCGCAGCTGCTTCGAGTTCACCTACCCCGAGCGGATGGAAGGCCTGGGCGGCAGCGGCGTCGACGCCAGCTTCGCGCAGCAGAAGAAGACCGAGATCCTCGACAACGTCGGCACCGACGGCGTGCGGATGCTCGCCTCCAACGTGATGGGCGGCATGACGCCGGCCAACGCGGTCTGGCTGGGCTTCGACGTGCCGGACGAGACGGAGGAGGAGCGGCGCTGGCTCGACCACGCGGCCGAGGAGGTCTGGCTGGCCATCCACCAGAGCAACTACGACAGCCAGAAGTACGAGGCGATCGTCGACTCGCTGTGCGCGGGCTGGTTCGTGCTCTTCATCGAGGACCGCAACGGCCGCCCGTTCTTCCTGCAGTACCCGCTGGGCCAGTGCTTCATCGCCTGCAGCATGCTGGGCGGCCCGGCCGACATCCTCTACCGCTCGTTCCAGATGACCGCCGAGCAGGCCGTCAACGAGTACGGCGACAAGGTCAGCCAGACGATCAAGGACCAGGCCGCCGACACGGCCAAGTGCAGCACCAAGCACGAGTTCGTGCACGCCACCTACCCGCGCACGAAGTACACGCCCGGCTCCAAGCTGCCGCGCAACATGGCCTTCGCGTCGGTGCACGTCGAGGTCGCGGGCAAGAACGTCGTGCGCGAGAGCGGCTTCAACGAGCAGCCCTTCGTCTGCCCGCGCTGGATGGTGCTGCCGGACTCGCCGTATGCGCTGGGCCCGGTGTCCAACGCCCTGGGCAACATCCGCGAGCTGCAGGCGCTGCTGGCGCTGGAGAAGGTCGCGCTGGGCCGCGCGGCCGCCGGCGTCTACATCGCCGAGGACGACGGCGTTCTCAACCCGCGCAACGTGCGCGTGAAGGGCGGCACGGTCATCGTGGCCAACAGCGTCAACAGCATCAAGGAGCTGCCCACCGGCGCGGACTTCAACGTGACCTTCTCCAAGGCCGACCAGCTGCGCGCTGAGATTCGCCGCATGCTGCTGGCCGACCAGCTCGCGCCGCAGGACGGACCGGCCATGACGGCCACCGAGGTGCACGTGCGCGTCGCGCTGATCCGCCAGCTGCTGGGCCCGCTCTACGGCCGCTTCCAGTCCGAGGACCTGGCGCCAACGATCGACCGCGTGTTCGGGATGATGTACCGCCAGGGCCGCCCCGAGCTGGGCGGCGAGCCCGGCCCGGTGCTCATCGACGACGCGCCCGAGACGCTCGCCGGTGTGAAGTTCTCCAACCGGTACCTGTCGCCGCTGGCGCGTGCCCAGAAGCTCGAGGACGTGACCGCCATCGAGCGCGTCACCGCGATTGCCGGGACGATGGCTGAGCTCGGCAAGCCCGAGACGCTGGACCTGATCGACGGCGAGCAGTCCATCCGCCTGGCCGCTGACGCGCTGGGCGCGCCGGCCAAGATGTTGCGCACCGAGAAGGGCCTCATCGCTTACCGCCAGCAGCGCGAGCAGACGCAGCAGCAAGAGCAGCAGGCCGCCCAGCAGCAGCAGCTGCAGACCATGTCCGTGCAGGCCACGCTCGACCGCGCTTCCCAGCCGGTGTAAGCGCCCCGCGCCATGTCCGCCACCCCCACCGATTACGAATCGATCTTCATGTTCCCCGAGGGCCAGCGCGTCCTCGAGGACTTGATGGAGCGATTCGCAAAGGCGCCCTTTGTCGCCGGACAGCCCGACCAGACCGCATTCAACTGCGGCACCAAGGCCGTCATCGAGCACATCTGGGCACAGATCGCAGCGGCCAAAGGAGCCTGACCATGAAGAAACTGATCTCCGCCGCCCTGATGCTGGCGGCCAGCCTGACGGCAACCGCCCAGGGCTATGACCCGGTGGTCTCGCAGTACGACCCGACTGGGAACTCCGTCCAGCAGTACTCGATCCCCAAGCCCACCGGCGGTGCCAACGGACTGCTGATGTACGACGGCACGGCCAAGCTGCAGTTCCTGGCGACGCTGGACTCGAAGCTGGTTCTGTCCGGCACGACGCTGACGCTCGACCTGAGCGCCTACACCACCAGCGCCGCTCTGGCGTCGACGCTGGCCAGCTACGCGACCACCTCGGCGCTCACGTCTGGCCTGGCCGCCAAGTTCAACGCGCCCGCCGGCACGACCGCCCAGTACATCCGCGGCGACGGCTCCCTTGCCACGCTGCCCGCCAGCGGATCCGGCACGGTGACCAGCGTGGGCCTGACCTCCAGCACGCTGAGCGTCATCGGGTCGCCGGTCACCACGAGCGGCACCATGACGGTCAACCTGCCCAATGCCGGCACGGCGGGCACGTACAGCAGCGTCACTACCGACCCGCAGGGCCGCGTCACCGCTGGCACCACGCGCAGTTTCGCCAGTCCGTCCCGCGCGCTGAGCTCGTGCTTCCAGATCAGCGCCACGCGCGACGCGCTCGTGTCCTATGCCGTGGACGTGACGACCACGGTCACGCTCGGCGGGGCGCCCGAAGGCGCCGCGTTCTTGCGCACTTACACGAACAGCGCGTGCAGCGCCGGCCAGGTCGGCGTGATCAGCGGGTCCAGCGGCCAGCCCACCACGCTGACGGTCTCGGTCGGCCAGCAGATCCGCGGCTCGGTCAATCTCTACGGCGTGGTGGCCGCCGGGACCTGGGCACGCATCGAGACGGCAAGCACCGGCACGGGCACGGCGCCGACCTTCGCCATCCGCGCCGAGCAGCAGGAAGTGCAGCTCTGACCACCTCGACCTCGAATTCCCAACCGGCCGGCCTGTGAGCCGGCCTTTCTCATGGAGCAACGCGATGTATGTCCGACGCAAGTACTTCAACCAGGCCGGCGCTGATGGCGCTGCTGACGGCGGCGGTGCGCCGCCTGCTGCGGCTGCCGCCCCGGCCGCTCCCGGCCCCGCACCCGCTCCTGCTGGCGGCGCTGCTGCCCCAGGTCCCGCGCCTGCGGTCGGTGCACCAGCTGCAGCAGCTCCGGCACCTGGCAGCCTCATGGCTTCCGGCGGCGCAGCTGCCGCTCCTGGACCTGCACCTACAGGAGCGCCCGCGCCAGCTGGCAACGAACCCGCCCAGGTCATCCCGGAGAAGTACCTCGTCAAAAACGAGGACGGGACGACGAACCACGAAGCGACATCGCTGAAGGTCGCGCAGGCTCACGCGGCGCTGGAGAAGAGGATGGGCGCGGGCGAGGCGCCGCCCAAGGACGCCGACAGCTACCAGCTCGATCTGCCGCAGGGCCTGAGCATGGACACGCTCAAGGACGATCCGCTCTTCGCCGGCTTCCTGAAGGGTGCGCATACCAGGGGTCTCAACAACGCCCAGGTGTCCTACCTGGTCGGCGAGTTCCAGCAGCGCATCCAGCTCCTCGAGGAGCAGCGCAACAGCCCCGACGTTGGCGCCGCCGAGCTGCGCAAGATCTGGCAGACGGACCAGCAGATGAGCACCGGACTGTCGCGCAGCTTCAAGGGCACGCAGGCCTTCGCAGAGGACCAGGACCACGCCGCGCGGCTGGACAAGAAGTTCGGCAATGACCCGGACTTCATCCGGCTGATGGCAAAGGTCGGCAGCGAGCTCGGCGAGGACAAGCCGGTGCAGGGTGTCACGCAGGTGGACGTTGAGAACCGCGAGGCGCTCATGCGCAGCGAGGCCTACAACAGCCCGAACCATCCGGAGCACGCGGCGACCGTGGCCAAGGTCAAGGCCAGCTACGAGCGCCAGTACGCCGGACAGTGAGCCTGGCGGGATTCCGCCACGGGGTGGGCGCGACATTGGCGCCCAACCCGCCCGGCGTGGCAGCCGGATACCGGGATGGATAGCCCGGCTGCCCGCAAAACAGCGCCAAAGCGCAGCGGCCGACACAGCGGCCCGACATGGACACCCGCGACACCACGGCGTGACGACTCCAACGAGGAATCACCATGTCCACCTCTCCGACCATCACCACCGCGAATCGGATCCAGTTCCACGATTCGTTCTTCCTCAAGCTGCAGCAAAAGGTCAGCCGCTTCCAAGGCCGCGTGACTGACCGCGGCATGATCTCCGGCTCGTTGTTCACCACGAACAACATCGGCCAGGTCGAAGCCCAGCAGGTCAACGGCCGCTACCAGGACAAGCAAGCGCAGGACATCGACCACGAGACGCGCCTGTGCTACCTGTCGGACTTCGACGTCGGTCCGCTGGTGGTCGACGCCTTCGACCTGCCCAAGCTGGTGGCGGACCCGACCTACAAGTACATGGACCTGCTGATCGCGGCGACCAATCGCCGCAAGGACCGCACGATCTACCGAGCCCTGCTCGACGGTGCACTGTCTCGCAATGCCGAAGGCGCCACGCCGACGCTGGCCATCATTCCGGCCGGCCAGCAGATCGCCGCCGGCGGCACGGGCTTCACCAAGGCAAAGCTGATCCAGTCCAAGGCGCTGTTCCGCGGCAACGAGGCCGACGAGTTCAACGACGAAGAGCTGAGCATCGCTTACGACAGCGTGATGCTGCGCCAGCTGCTGAGCGACACCACGCTGACCAGCGCGGACTTCATGGCCGTGAAGATGCTCCAGGAGGGCAAGCTCGCGGACAAGTGGCTGGGCTACAACTGGATCCCCTACAACGCGCTGGACGTCCCCGCCGCCAACACCTCCCGCACCGTGGCGTGGGCCAAGAGCGGGCTGCAGTACGGCACCGGTATCGACGTCAAGACCGACATCAGCGAGAACAAGACCAAGCGTGGCAACCCCACCGAGGTCTACGGCTGGATGTCGCTGGGCGCGGTCCGTCAGGACGACCAGAAGGTCGTGCAGATCGACTTCGCCAACAACGTCTGATCGCCCACGAGCTGACGCAACTCCAAGGAGAAAGACATGGCTGAATTCAACTCGCGGCAGGTGGCGAACCTCGCTGCCTCGCCGCTGATCAAGAACCCGCCGTATGACCACGGCAAGGTCAGCATCCTGATCGCCACCACGCCGGCGGTCGCCGCCTACGCGCAGAACGACACGCTCCTGCTGGCCACAATCCAGAAGGGCTCGCGCATCCTGCGCAGCGGCAAGGCCTGGAACGGCGCGTTCGGCGCTGGCGTCACGCTGGCGATCGGCGTGCGCAACGCCAAGACCAAGGTGGTGATCGACGCCGCCGGAATCTTGGCCGCGACATCGGTGGCCACGGCCGGCCTGGTCAAGAACCTGGACACGGGCGCGCTGCTGAACCAGGCCAACGGCTATGTGGTGCCGGACGACGTGGAGGTCTATGCCACGCTCGCCGGCGCCGCGCCGACGGCCAACATCCAGGCCGAGTTCGAGCTGCACTACCTGGGCCCGAAGGCGGGTTGATCGAACGACTGCTGGCCTTCCCCGGCCAGCTCACCCAAGCGGGGGCCATCGAGCCCCCGCTTTTCATTGGAGCCCACGGCAATGAGCGCCACTCCCGTCTCCATCTGCTCGAACGCGCTGCTGATGCTGGGTGACACCACCATCAGCTCCTTCGATGACGGTACCGATCGGTCGCGCCTGGCGGCCAACACGTGGGAATCTGCCCGCGACTACGTGCTGCGCAGCCACCCTTGGAACTGCGCCACCAAGCGCGTGATCCTCGCTCCGGATGCGCAGGCGCCGGCGTTCGGATGGAACTACCAGTTCCAGCTCCCGGCAGACTGGCTGCGCACGATCTCGGTGGGCGAGGAGGGCGAGCGTCCCGGATACAAGATCGAGGGCCGCAAGATCCTCTTCGACCAGAAGGAGCTCAAGCTGCTCTACCTGTGGCGCAACGAGGTGCCCGCCACCTGGGACACGCTGCTGGTCCACACGATGACCCTGGTCATGCGGGCGATCTTCTCGTACCCGATCACGCAGAGCGGCGGCGTCGAGCAGCTCGTGGAGAGCACGCTCCAGCCGATCCTGCGCCAAGCCCGCTCCGTCGACGGGCAGGAAGATCCTCCGGACGCGCTGGACGACTGCCCGCTGCTGCAGGCGCGCTTCATGGGTGGCGGCGGCTACGACCGCTACCGCCGGGGGTGGTAAGCCATGCCGATGGTCAGCCTCAACCAGACGGCCTTCACCAGTGGCCAGCTGTCGCCGCGGGTGCGCGGCCGCACCGACATCGACCGCTACGGCTTCGGCCTCAAGCTGTCCCTAAACGGACGCCCTGTCATCCAGGGCGGCTGGAAGCGCCGTGAGGGCAGCCTCCGCAACGCGGACGCGCTCACGGACGTCGCCCGCTCGTCGATCGCCGTTCCGTTCGTGCAGGGCGATGACCAGGCGTGGATCCTCGAGTTCGGCCACCTCAAGATGCGGGTCTACAACGCTGACCGCACCTACGCCGGTATCGAGATCGCATCGCCCTACACCTCGGCCCAGCTCTACGAGCTCGACTGGTGCCAGTCGGACAGCACGATGTGGGTGTTCCACCCAAACGTGCCGACGCAGCGCGTGGAGCACCCAGCGCTCGCCGTCTGGGCGTTGTCGGCCGCGCCGTTCTCCACCATCCCATTCGACGAGGTCGGCTTCATCCCCGCGACGACGGGTACGCTCTCCCTGGCCACCGTCGGTACCGGCCGCACCCTGACCGCCGGCGCTCCTACCTTCCTGGCCTCCGACGTCGGCCGTGCGGTTCTCAGCGACGCGGGCATTGCCGTCATCACCACCTTCACCAGCACGACCGTCGTCACGGTGGAGATCACACGAGCGTTCCAAGGCACCGTGCTGGCGGCAAGCAACTGGACGGTCGACAGCAGCCCGCAAGCCACGTGCACGCCGCAAGACCTCGGCAGCGATGGCAAGGCAGATCCAGTCGGCTCGATCATCACGCTGACGCTGAGCGCGGACGGTTGGCGCGCGGCCGACGTCGGCAGCATGGTCCGCATCAACGGCGGCCTGGTGAAGATCACGGCCTGGACCAGCGCCACCGTCGTCAGCGGGCGCATCCTGCGGGAGCTGGCCGCCACGGTCGCCGCGCCGGCGCTGAGCTGGAGCCTGGAGCCTCCGGTCTGGTCCGCGACGCTGGGCTACCCACGCACCGGCGCGATCCACCAGCAGCGCCTGATCGCTGCGGGAACGAAGAAGTTCCCCCGCAACGTCTGGGGCAGCCGCATCGGCGAGCCGCTCGACTTCGAACGCTGGACCAACGACAACGACGCCTTCGCCTTCACGATCGACAGCGACGAGTCCACGCCCATCCGCTACGTCTCCGCGGGCAAGCGCCTCATCGTCTTGACCGAAAGCGCCGAGTACACGATGTACGGTGGCGCCAACAAGCCGAGCATCACGCCCACGAACGTCACCGTCGACCCGGAGAGCAACCACGGCTGCGCTCAGGTCCGCCCGGTGCAGATCAATCGCGAGAACCTCTTCGTGCAGCGCGCTGGCCGCAAGATCCGGGCGCTCGGCTACCGGTACGACATCGACGGCTTCAACGCGCCGGACCTCACGGCTCTGTCCGATCGCATCACGCTGTCCGGCGTGGTGGCCATGGCCTACGCGCAGGAGGCCGAGCAGACGCTCTGGGCTTGCCTGGCCAACGGTCGCCTGATCTCGTGCACGATCGACCGGGACCAGCAGCCCAGCGTCGTGGCCTGGGCTCCGCACACGACCGACGGTTTCGTCGAGTGGGTGACGTGCATCCCGACCGGTGATCGCGACCAGGTGTGGCTGATCGTGCAGCGCCAGGTCAACGGCGTGACGAAGCGCTACCTCGAAAGCCTGGACGACACCTTCCAGCCCTGGCACCCCAGCGTGCCGGATCCGGCGCCCGTCGACGACGAGGATGTGCCGCGTCCGACCTACGGTTGCACGGTCGACTGCGGCGTCGTGATCGACAACGCGGCCGGACAGACCGACTTCAGCGTGCCCCACCTTGCGGGCCGGGAAGTCGACATCGTCGCCGACGGCGCCAAGCAGCCGCGCCAAGTCGTCGCGGCCAACGGCGCCATCAAGCTGGCGCGGGCCAGCAAGCGAACGCTGATCGGCCTGCCGTTCCGCACGCACGGGAAGATGCTCACGCCAGAGATGCAGGGGATGCAGGGCAGCGCTCAGGGCAAGGCCATGCGCACGGGCAACGTTTCGATGCTGCTGCTCGAGTCCATCGGCGGGAAGATCCGCAACAACCAGGGCGATGAGGACGAGCTGGCCGCGCGTGTGTTCGGCGCCGGCATCCTCGACAAGCCGCCTATGCCGTTCACCGGCCCCAAGGACGTGACGAAGCTGGGCTGGAAGAAGGGCGTGTCGGAGATCTCAATCATCCAGGACGACCCGATGCCACTGCACGTGCTGGCCATCGTCCGAGACGAGAGCTTCACGGGGTGATCATGCTGACGATCTCTTCCGCACTCCCTTGCGACGTCGCCGACCTGGCCGCTCGGATCACGGAGTTCGACGCGCTCGAACTCAAGGCCGCCGGCATCACCGTGGAGGGTGCGACCGCCAACGTGCAGCCGCTGGCGCTGCGCCTGGCCGGCGAGCTCGTGTGCCTGTTCGGCGCGGTGCCGCACCCTGCCGCCGCCGGCGCCGCGATCCCATGGATGCTCTGCACCCGCACGCTCGAGCGCGTGCCGCGGCGCGCCATGGCTGCAGTCTCGGCCCGCGTGGTCGCCGACTGGTGCGGCCGCTTCACCTACCTGACCAACATCGTCCACCGGCGCAACCGGCGGGCGATTCGATTCGTCCAGTGGCTGGGGTTCACCGTCGGCGACGTGCCGTGCGGGCCCGGCCAGGAGTTCTACGCGTTCGAGTGGAGGCGCAATGTGTGATCCAGTTTCCATGCTGGTCGCGGGCACGACCGTGGCCATCGGCGGTCAGCTGCAGCAGGGCCGTGCCGCGCAGCGCGCTGCCAACGAGAGCGCGGCGCAGGACGAGTACACCGCGCTCGTCGAGCAGGACAACGCCCTAGCGCAGGCGCAGCAGATCCGCCGGCAGGGCGAGTCCGCCCGCGGGCAGATGCTGGCGGCCGTCGCATCGTCTGGCGTCAAGATCGGCGCGGGCAGCACGCTCGACGCCGAGCGCCAGGTCATGCAGGACTACGAGACCGACGCGTCCATGGCGATCCTCACCGGCAACCGCTCGGCCGCAGGGCTACGCGGCCAGGCTGAACTGACCCGCCGCGCCGGCCGCAATGCGCGTGCGGCGTCCAACATCGCCGCCTTCAACACGCTGCTGTCCTCGGGGTCTCAGGGGATGAAGCTCGCCGGCGGAAGCCTGTCGGGCTGGGATGCGCGCGGCCCCAACGGCACCAACGATCGCAGCGCGGTGAGCGTCGGCAACAACATGGACTGGTTCCTGCGCAACGGCACCAGCGGAGACTGACACATGGCACAGATTCCAGTCGGCGCCGGGCGCCGCGTCACCCCCGGCGGCTACCGTGGCCCGAACGCTTCGCCGGCGTCCTACGGCTCCCAGGTTGGCCAGGCGATGGAGCAGCTCGGCGGCACGGTCGCCGGCATTGGAATGGACGAGCTCAGAGAGCAGGCGCGCGTCCGCGAGGAGGAGCGGCGCCAGGCCGCCGCGCAGGCCGAGGCTTCGGCGCGCCAACGCGATCTTCTGGCAGTGCAGCAGGGGCAAGACCAGCTCCGCGACGCCCACGATGAGATCGCGGAGGGTATCGGCAACGGCACCGTTCCGAAGGAGCAGGCCGAGCAGGCCTGGCAAGACCGCGCCAAGCAGATCCTGGCCGACACGACACCTAAGGTGCGGCCGCAGGCCCAGGACCTGGCCACGCGTGAACTTGACGGGCTGCAGGCGCGGCTTGGCAACGGCGTGCGCAAGACGGTCCTCAAGCGCGACCAGTCCGACATCCAGGCCGGCATCGATCAGACGCTCGAGTACCAGGCGCGGCAGTACGGCACCGATCCGGCCAAGGCCTCGGCGATGGTCGAGGCGACGCTGCGCGAGCTGGGTCCGTTCAGCGGCCTGTCGCCCGAGCAACTCCAACGCAAGGGGCAGGTGTGGCGCGAGTCCACCGAGTACACGCAGGGCTTCGAGGCGGTAAGCGGAGCCCGCAACAGCCGGCCCGGGCTCGATCAGGCGGAGAAACTGGTCAACGGCGGGTTGCCCAACATCGATCCGCAGAAGAAGGCCACGCTCAACGACCGGATCCAGGCCTACCGCCTGAGCCTGGACCAGAAGGACGAGATGGCGGCGGCGCGCAGGCAGCGCGAGGCGGAGACGCGGCTCAAGAACGCCGAGGCCGCCTACAACGTCTTCGTGAGCCAGGCCGACAAAGGCACGATGCTGGACCCGGCCTACATCGACTCCGCCATCCAGGTGACCGCCGGCACGCCGTACCAGAACGGCATCGTGGCCATGGCCAAGCAGGCGCAGGAGAGCGGCGGCCTTGCCGCGCAGCCGGTGCCGGTGCAACGTCAGATGCTGACTGAGCTCGACGGAGAGATCGCGAGGAACGGCCGCAACCCCGCGCTGGACAAGCGCCGCCAGCAGCTCGAGAAGGTGCTCCAAGGGTCGGAGCAGGACCTGCAGCGTGACCCGCTGCGCGCTGGCCTGGAGCGCGGCGTCATCACCCAGCTCCCGCCGCTGCAGTTGCAGGGCGGGCTGGAGGGAATCATTCCCCAGCTCACTACCCGCGTGCAGCAGGCCGACCGTGTCGGCACCTGGGCGGGCCGGCCGGTCGCGCCGTTCACGAGCGACGAAGCGCAGAACGTCGCCAGGTTCATCCGCACGCAGCCGCCGGAACAGCGCGCCCGATCCATCCAGGCGCTGGCGCAGGTGATGCCACCGCGCCAAGCGCAGGCGCTGGCCGCGCTGATGGACAAGGAGGACCGGCCGCTTGCGATCGCGTTCGGTCTCGGCGCATCGCGCACAACCTTCGACCGCCCGGTGGCCGAGCTGGTGCTTAAGGGCGCCACTGCGCTGGAGAACAAGACCATCAAGGAAGACAAGACGCCGGTTGACGGCTGGATGGGGCGTATCAACGCCACGATCGCGGGCGTGTACGGCAACACGGAGCAGACCTCCATGGTGTCCGACGCGGCGCGCTACATCCTGGCGGGCAAGGTGGCGGAGGGTGCTGCTGGCAGCGACGGCGACGTGCGCACCGCCATCGACCTGGCCGTCGGCGGCAAGCTCTCCGACGTGAATGGCACGCAGGTCGTCATCCCCGCCGGCGTGCAGCGCAAGGACTTCGACGCGCGCATGCGCCAATACCCGCCGGATGACTTGGCCAAGCAGCTGCCCGACGGCAAGGTGTACGTGCGAGGCCAACCGATGGACCTGCAGGTCTTCCTCAACGGCCTGCCCAGCGCGCAGCTGCGCACCGTCGGCAGCGGTCGCTATGCGGTGGTGGGCGGCGGATCCATCGCCACCAACGCGCAGGGCAAGCCGATCGTGGTGGAGGTCCCGAATGCTCGATGACCTGTTCGAGGCCCAGACCCTGACCAACCTGCGCGACGAAGCGCTGCGGCCGCCTCCGGTGCCGCGCCAGGCGGCCAGCTTCAGCGCCTGGCGCACGTCTACCGCCGCACCTCGAGGCGTCGCCGCCGGCGCGGCGCAGAGCAGCGCCTTCCTGTCCGACGTCGTCGGCGCCTTCGGCCAGGTCCTTGACGCCACCGGGACGGTGAGCGCGCGCGGCATGTTCGCCACCCAGAGCGAGGAGGAGCGCAAGAACAGCCAGGCCGCCGCCGAGCGCATGCGCCAGGGCCTCGACTTCAGCAGCGAAGCTGGCGACCTGTTCCGCGGCGTGGCGCAGGGCTACGCGCCGGACGCCACGACCGCCCACGCGTCGGAGCGGCTGGTCTTCGACTTCGCCCGCGTCGGCACCAAGGCGGCGGGATACATCGCCGCCGGCGGTCCGATCGTCGGCGGCGTGCTCACGGCCGGGGACGAGGGCCTGACGGTCTCCGACGAGCTCAAGCAGCAGGGCGTCGACCTCGGCACCCGCACGGCCGTCGGCGCCGTCGTGGGCGCGGTGACGGGTCTTGGGGTGGCGCTCCCCATGGCTGGCCAGACAGCGAGACAGACGATCGGTCTCGTGGCCGCCGGCGGACCCGGCGCCTTCGTCGCTCAGCAGGCCGGGGTGCGCGCCATCCTCCAGGCAGCCGACTACTCGCACCTGGCCGAACAGTACGACCCTTTCGACCCGGTCGGCTTGGCGGTGTCGACGTTCATCCCGGGCGCATTCGGCGCCCACGGCCTGCGCGTGAATCGCCGCGCCGCCGCGGCGCGCGCGGCCGAGGACTTCCGCACCGGTCCGGTCCCGAGCGATGAGACACCCACGGCGGCCGCCGCGCGGGAAGCGGCGGGGCGCCCGTCCGACGAAGTCGCCGACGCCGCGCGCGTGCTGCTGCAGCGCGACCAGCGCGACAGCGCCAACCCGTTCCGTCCTGACGACTGGCGCGCCTACGCGGCTCACGAGCAGGCCTTCGCGCGCGCGATTGACCAGATAGCCAGCGGCCAGCCGGTGCGCGTCAACGACGTGATCGTGCCGCCCGAGCTGGGACCGGCCCGCCAGTTGCTCGAGCAAATCGACGCGCTTCAGACGGAACGCGCGGATCTGCTGCCGATGGCGGCAGACCTGGCAGAACCGGGCGCCATTCGCGACGCCCGCGCCGAGCTTGGCCAGCTGCGCGCTCGCCCACCCGACACCAGCGACGCCGGCGCGAAGGCCTTGGCCAAGCAGATCCAGGAGCAGCAGGGCGTCAGCTACAAGGCAGCGCTGACGGAGGCGCGCAAGCAGCTGCAAGGCCAGCAGGCTGACTTCGATGCCCGCGTGCAGCGCATCGAGGCCGCGATCGACCGCAACGCCAAAGCGCAGCAGGCGACCCAGCGCATCGGCGAGATCGACCAGCGCGTCTCGGCGCTCGAGCAGCAACTCGGCCCGGAATCGCGGCTTGCCCAGTTCCAGCGTGATCTCGAGGCGGGCGTGCGCCAGCTCGAGCAACAGCCGGCCGCCCGCGTGCCGGTTCGAAAGGAGACCCCACCGGATGCATCAGCACCAGCAGCACCACCGTCGCGACCAACAGAGCCAGCCCAGCCGAAAGCAGCGGATGCTGGCGGCGCTGGAGCGGAGCCGCCACTCCCGCCAGACGTCCCCGGCGAGGGACCTCGAAGTGCCGCGCCCAAGGCCGGACTGGTAGACGACGCCGCGGCCGCGCGCGTCGCGCAGATCGAGCTCGAGCAGCCTGGCCTGCTGGTGCAGTTGGACGGGATGGACGCGCCGCGCCCGTTGTCGGAGGTGATGACGGCCGTGAAGGCCGAAGCGGACGAGTTGCTGTCCGAGGCGGAGCTGTACCAGACGGCGGCGCAGTGCGCGTTGCTCAACCGTTGGTGAATAGCCTGATCAGAGCAGTTGGTCCGTGCTCGACGGCCGCGGAGACAAGCCCTAGTACACCCACCAGCGCAAATGCGGCGATGACCAGACCGTATTCCTTCAGGGCTCCCCACGCGCGACTGCGCGACCCCGTTGCCATCAGCACCGACAGGGGAATGATCGCCAGAGCTACCAGCAGGATCAATACGCCGAAAACGGCTTGGAGAGACATCGATGCACCCGAATTGCCGACAGCAACTGAACACCGCGCGGACTGCGCAAGGCCGCAATCCTCTCACAGACGCCCAGGTGAGGGCGATCGATGACCGGATGGCGGCCACGCTGCGCCAGCTCGCGCGCACCGATCCAGCCTGGCAGAGCCTCACGCGCGACCAGCGCCTGCTCGCCGCCGGCACTCGCGCGATGCAGGACATCCAGGCGGAGGCTGCGCGCAAGGTGGCCAACGCCCAGCGCCAGGCTATCCGCACGGCGGAGACCGAGAACCGGATTCAAGGCCAGCCCAGCGGCTCGCGCACCGAGCGCCTGGTCGAGGACATGAACCTGACGCACGCCTACATCGACGGCATCAAGCGCGACGCGACGCGCAACCTCATGGACCTGATCAACGCCGCCGGCGATCGGCAGGGCGCCTCGGGAATTCGGCAGCTCGGCATGGTGCTGTTCGACGTCCAGAACCCGGTAATGACGCGCGACATCGCGCTGGAGGTCTTCGCGCAGGGCAACGGCGGCACGGGCAACGCCGCGGCGCGCGCCGGCGCGCAGGCTTGGCTGCAGGTGACGGAGGCTCTACGCCAGCGCTTCAACGGCGCCGGCGGCGACGTCGGCCGCCTGGACTACGGCTATCTGCCGCAGGCGCATGACCAGGTGCGCGTCCTGTCTGTCGGCCGGGATGTCTGGGCCAACCAGACGCTGCCGCTGCTGGACCGTTCGCGCTACCTGCACGAGGATGGGCGCCGCATGACGGACGCCGAGGTGCTCGACGTGTTGCGCGGCGCCTGGGAGACGATCAGCTCCGACGGTGCGAACCAGCGCCAGCCTGGCCAAGGTCCTGCGCCAGGAAGCGGCGCCCGCGCCAACCGCGGCAGCGAGTCCCGGCAGATCCACTTCCGCGACGGCGAGTCCTACCTGGCCTACCTCGGCGAGTTCGGCCGGGGCAGCATGTTCGACGCGATGATCGGCCACCTCGGCGGGATGGCGCGGGACATCGGCCTGGTCGAGCGCTACGGCCCGAACCCCAACGCCCAGATGCGTTTGCAGTTCGACCTGGCGCAGCGCGCCGACGGCAAGCTCGAGCGAGTCTTCGGAAACCAGCCCGACGCCTACTGGGCGCTGCTCAGCGGCACCGCCGGGACTCCGGCCAACGCGTCGGTGGCCAACATCGCCTCGCACATCCGCAACATTGAGACCTTCGGCAAGCTGCAGGGCGCGGTGCTGGCCAGCGTCACGGACCTGGGCACGTACTTCGTCACGACCGGCTTCAACAAGCTCAGCTACTGGGACGCGGTGACGAACCTCGGGCGCGCTGGCGGGCGCGAGGCCAAGGACTTCATGAACGCCCACGGCATGATTGCCGAGTCGATGATCAGCGACCTCAATCGCTGGACCGGTGAGAACGTCGCGCAGTCCTGGTCCGGTCGGATCGGCAACGCGACGATGCGGCTGTCGCTGATGAATGCCTGGACCGACACGCTGCGTCGGGCGTTCCAGCTCACGCATATGGCTGGCGTCGGCCGCCTGGCCAAGACCGACTGGCCAAGCCTCAGCGCCTACGACCGCTGGCGGATGGAAAGCAAGGGACTCACACAGGCCGAATGGGATGTGATCCGCAGCGCGCAGCCGGTGCAGTTCAAAGGGCAGGACATGATCACGCCCGACGCGATCTACGCCACTGGCGCACCCAATGCTGGTGAGGTCGTCGCGAAGTACCTGGGCATGCTGTCCGATGAGTCGGAGACCGCAGTGCTCAATCCCGACCTGGCCACTCGCGCGATCGGCACCTGGGGCGCGAAGCAGGCCGGCACGCTCAACGGCGAGCTGGCGCGCGCGGTGATGCAGTTCAAGAGCTTCCCGATCGCGATGATGTCGCGCCACTGGCGCCGCATGCTCGAGACCCCGCAGGGTTTGGAGGGCGCACCGGTGGTGGCCAACCGCCTGGCCTACGCCGGCGCCATGATGGCCAGCCTCTCGATCCTGGGCGCCGTCGCGTTCCAGATCAAGCAGCTCGTCACCGGCAAGGATCCGGTCGACATGACTACGGGGAAGTTCTGGACGCGCGCGATGGCGCAGGGTGGCGGACTGGGCTTCTTCGGCGACATGCTGCTGAGCGACACGACCGAGGACCGTGGACAACTCGACACGCTCGGACGCGCCCTGCTGGGCCCCACCTTCGGCAGCGCCGCCGACGCGTGGGAGCTGACCAAGGGCAACATCGACGAGGCGATCGCAGGCAAGGACACGCACGCCGGAGCCGAGGCGCTGCGCTTCGCCCGCGGGCACCTGCCGCTCGTGAACCTCTGGTACGCGAAGGCCGCGCTCGACCATGCAGGCCTGCAAGCGCTGCAGGACAATCTGAGCCCTGGATACCTGTCGCGCATGCGCCAGAAGGCGCGCAAGGACTGGCAGCAGGATTATTGGTGGCAACCCGGCTCCGACCTCCCGGACCGCGCGCCATCGTTCGAACAACTCGCGGGGCGGTGATGCGGCAAGAACAATTCGAGCGACTTCAGCAGCGGGCCGAGCAACTCATCGACGTCTTCCTGGACGAGTCGGATCCGGCGACCTGGCCGGGCCACGGCGTGCCGGTGGCCACCATGGACAAGTCGACCCGGGGTGACCGGTACTGGTGCAAGAAGAACGCCGTGGCCACGCTGGCCGTGGCGCAGCGCATCTCAGGCCTGATCGACCTCGTGCGCCGCAAGACGGCCGACGGAGACGACAACCCCGCCGCAGTGACCGCAGAGGCGGACGAGCTCGACGTCGCCGCGGCCGAGGCCGAGCGCGAGGCCGAGCGCCTGCTCAAGGGCTTGAAGGACGGCAGCCGCGCCGGCATGCGCGCGAAGCTTGCCAAGAAGCTGCATGGCGACAAGGCGTAAAAAGCCCGCCGATCCGCCCGCGGCGGAAGCGCCGCCACCGGCGCCAAGGCCACGGCGCAAGATCTCGTTCCTCGCCTTCTACCTGATGTGGGCGAAGCACCGCCGCTGGGTGATGCCGCAGGCTCACGTCCGCGCTTGCCAATGGCTCGAGCACCGCGGCGAAGTCGCCGTCTTCCGCGCGCATCGCGGCTTCTCGAAGTCGACGCTGCTGGCCGGCTACAACGCATGGCGCTACTACCGCGACCCGACCTATCGCATCCTCCACCAGGGAGAGGCGGACGGAACTGCATACAAGACCAGCCGAGACACCCAGCACGTGCTGCGGAATCACCCCCTCACGCGCGGCATGTTCCGCGAGGGCGGCGTGGAGCAGTGGTGGGTGCAGGGTGCGAGCGACCCTCGCAACGCCTCGATGTACGCCAAGGGCATCCTGTCCAACGTCACGAGCGCGCGCGCCGACGAGTGCCAGAACGACGACGTTGAGGTGCCGCGCAACATCCAGACGCCCGAGGCTCGGGAAAAGTTGCGCTATCGCCTGGGCGAGCAGACCCACATCCTGGTGCCAGGCGGCCGCCAGCTCTACGTGGGCACGCCCCACACCCACGACAGCCTGTACGACGAGCAGGAGGAGATGGGGGCCGACTGCCTGACGATCCGCATGTTCGAGCAGGAATTCCGGCTGCGCGACGCCGCGGCCGGCCCGCATGCTGTCCCGTTCCCGCCGGAGTTCGTCTTCAGCGGCATCGGCAAGCACGCCAAGCTGCTCGAGCTGGGCAAGGACTACACGATCCGCAATCGCCAGGTCGTGCTCAAACAGCCCGCGGTGCTGATCGACTTCTACGCCGGCGTGGCCTGGCCGGAGCGCTTCGACGGCAAGGAGCTGCTCAAGCGGCGGCGCAAGACCCGAACGATCAACGAGTGGGACAGCCAGTACCAGTTGCACTCCAAGCCGATCCACGATGTCCGCCTGAACCCGGATGCGATGGTGCCTTACGACGCGGAGCCGACCTGGCGGCGCATCAAGGGCATGCTTACCATGTGGCTGGGCGACGTGCAGATCGTCGGTGCCTCGTGCCGCTGGGACCCGTCTAGCGGCAAGCTCAAGTCCGACGTGTCGGCCGTCGCGGTGCTGTTCCAGGACGAGAGCGGGCGCCGCTATCTGCATCGCATCGTCCAGCTCATCGGCAAGCTGGTCGAGTTCCGCGAGGACGGCGCCACCATCAAGGGCGGCCAGGTGCATCAGTTGTGCGACCTGGTCGAGAAGTTCCGCCTGCCGCGCGTGACGATCGAGACCAACGGCATCGGCGGCTTCGCCCCGTCCGTGCTCAAGGGCGCGCTGATGCAGCGCAAGCTCCAGTGCGGCGTCGCCGAGCTGGACAACCGCGTCAACAAGAACAAGCGCATCCTCGAGGCCCTGGAGCCGCTGCTCATGACCGATGACCAGCTCTGGGCGCACGTATCCGTGCTGGACAGCGAGGAAGGAGAGGAGGGCAAAGGCCTGCTGCCGATCCAGATGCGAGATTGGAATGCCGCGCTCACGGACCAGGAGGACGATTACGTCGACGCCGCCGCCGGCGCCGTGACTGAGACACCCGAGCGGGTGATGCGAGCGGTGGCTGGCGATGGCGGGATTCCGCCAGGATCCAACCACGACAGTTGGCGCCCATCAAGCGGCGCGCACCAGATCGAGATCGAAGCCGGAATCGTTGAATGACGTGTTGCGCGCCCCACCAGCGAGGCGCGCATGCCAGTCACCGAACAGACCCCCATTGGCAGCGCCGTCGGCAACGGCGTCGCCACCGTCTTCCCCTTCGATTACTACGTTTCCCAGGCGGCGGACCTGGTAGTGCAGATCGATGGCGTACCCAAGGTGCTCAACGTCGACTACACGGTCTCCGGCATCGGGAATCAGCAGGGCGGCCAGATTGCCTTCGCTGTCGCGCCGGGCGTCGCGACGAGCGTCACGCACTTCCGAGACACCTCGCTCGATCGCAGCATCGACTACCAGACCACGGGCGACCTCTTCGCCAATACGCTGGACTTCGACGTCGACCGGCTTTGGCTGGCACTGCAGGAAATCTACAGCGGAGGGAAGGGCGCACCCACGGCGATTCGAGTGCCGCCTGGCGAGACCGTTCCGCCGCTGCCAAAGGCCACGGATCGAGCCAATCGCGTGATCGGTTTCGACAGCAACGGCAACCCGATCGCAGTCTTGCCGACCGGCGGGGACGCGACGTCTCTGGCCATCGACCTGGCCAGTTCGAACTCCGCGGCGAAAGGCGCCGGACAGATCGGATTCGCGTACGCGTTGGCTTACGGTGCCGGAACGCTCGGGCGCTGGCTGAAAGACTTGGCTCAGTCCGCCGGCTCGTCGTTCATCGGCTTCATCCGCGGCGGGGTCGGCGCGGTCCTGCGCACCGTGCAGGACGTGCTGCGCGAGCGCGTGAGCGTGAAGGATTACGGCGCCGTCGGCAACGGCGTGGCCAACGACGCGGCCGCGTTTCAGGCGGCTGCCACCTATGCCGCAACCGTCGGCGCCGCGGTGTTCGTGCCGGACGGGAAGTACCTCATCAACGGCATCGTCACGCTTCCCGACAAGGTCTCGCTATGGGGCAACGGCAAGTCCACCAGCGAGCTTCAGTTCGGCCCGTCCGGCGCGCTGCGGATCACGGGGACGAACCTGGGCGCCGGGGCCTCCGGTCACCTGTCGATCCGCGGCCTGGGCATCACCAACCAGGGCGGTGGGCCGACCTATGCGCTTCAGCTGAGCTACGCGACGCGCGTCCTCGTCTCCGACTGCGTCATCTACAACACCAGCATCCAGCTCTCCGCCTTCTCGTACATCAACATCGAGAACTGCGACATGTTTGGCGGCAAGATCGTCGGCGACCACCCGACGGTCAACGAGATCAGCGAGGCGCTGAAGATCTCGCGCTGCAACGGCAGCAACTTCGGGATCGACATCAAGGACACTGCCGATGTCCACATCAGCCTGACGCACCTGCTGGGCCCGGCGTCGCAGATCCTGATCCAGCGCGGCGAGCAGAACAGCTCCTTCTACCCGCCGGTGCAGATCGCCAACTGCATCGTCGACAGCGGCGACGACGAAGGCATCTACCTGATCGGTGTGGCGCCTCGGGTGTCCGATACCTTCGTGAGCGGCGGGCGCACGAATCTGAAGTCGGGGGTTCGGCTGAACGACTGCGTGGAAGGTAGCCTGAAGGGCGTCACGTCGCGCTTCTGCGGCAACCATGGTCTGCACTTGGGCTTCTCGAAGCAGATCAAGGTGTTGGGCTGCCACTTCGACGACAACAAAGTGTCGGGCATTCGCCTGGGCGATAGCAGCAACATCACGATCATCGGCAACACGGCGATCAATCAGCCGTCGTGGTTCGGTGGCAACTACCCGCAGGTCAACGGCATCGTCGACGAGCCAAGCAACTGCACGAATATCACGTGCGTCGGCAACCAGGTCTCGGGCAACACATCGACGCAGATCTACCTGCCGGCTGCCAGCAACATCATCCACAGCAACAGCGGCTACAACGAGGGCCGGCTGACCTGCGACAGCTGGCGCCCCAACACCGACAACTCCGCGTCTCTCGGAACTTCTGGCGCTCGCTGGAGCGTGGTCTACGCCGCCTCCGGCACGATCAATACGTCCGACGAGCGCGAGAAGACGTCCATTGAGCCGCTGACCGAGGCGCACCGCCGCATCGCGCTGTTCCTCAAGGGGAAGATCGGCGTGTTCCGCTTCAAGGATGCGATCGAGCAGAAGGGAGAAGGCGCGCGGTACCACTTCGGTGTGGGCGCCCAGACCGTGGCCGCCGCCTTCGCCGCCGAGGGCCTGGACCCGCATGCATATGCGCTCTTCTGCTTCGACGAGTGGCCGGAATTGCCAGAGATGGTCGTCGAGCACCCGGAGGTGCCGGAGGTCCGTGACGATGACGGCAAGGTGGTGATCGAGCACCAGCCCGCGCGTCGCGAGGTCGTGCAAGAGGGCAAGCCGGCCGGCAACCGATACGGCATCCGCTACGACGAGCTCGCGATGTTCATCCTGGCCGCGATCTGAGGCGCATACATGGACCTCGATCCTGACCGCGTTCTCTCCAGCCCGTTCACCGTGGGCGGCTTCGGCGCCGTGGTGGCGCTCAAGTTCGCGCCGGGCACGAGCTGGTGGGAGCGCGTGACCAACGTGGCCAGCGGCGCGCTGGCGGCGGGCTACCTCGCGCCGGCGCTGGTCGACTGGCTCCAGCTCAAAACACCAGGCCTCGCCAACGCGTCGGCGTTCGTGATCGGACTCCTGGGGATGTCGTTGATCGCCGCCCTGCTGCAGGGCATTCGAGACCTGAAGCTGGCCGAGATCCTGAGCGGATGGCTGGCGCGGAGGTGATCACGATGATCGAAGTCTTCAACGGAGTGGTGCACCTGGTGCTGGGCCTGGTGCTGGTGGCCGCGGTGCTCAGCAAGAAGGTCAAGGACGGCATCGTCGTCAAGGCCGGACTGATCTGCCTGGCGCTGGCCTTCGCGGCCGCCGGCTGCATGCTGATCAACGGCATCGAGTGGGGCGCGGCGATCTACCTGGCGCGCGCTCTGGTGCTGCAGTCCATCGGGCTGCTGCTGCTGGTGCTGGGCTACTGGATCCGCCGGCGCCGAGCCGGCACGCCGCTTACGCGCATCAGCGACTGGGTCGATCTCGACGAATCGGACTTGCCGCACGTGAGCGGCGGGAGGAAGCCATGACCTTCAAGTTCTCCACCGCCAGCGAGCAGCGCCTGGTCGGTGTGCACCCCCACCTGGTCAACGTCGTGCGGCTGGCGTTGTCCATTTCGCCGCTGGACTTCAGCGTCACCGAAGGCCTGCGCACGAAAGAGCGGCAGGCCCAGCTTGTGAAGGCGGGCGCCAGCAGGACCATGAACAGCCGGCACCTGACCGGGCACGCGGTCGACCTGGCGGCGTTCCTCGAGGGGCGCGTGAGCTGGGACTGGCTGCTGTACCGGCGCCTGAACGACGAGGCGATGCAGCCGGCAGCCAAGGAGCTGGGAATCCCCATCGTCTGGGGCGGCTCCTGGGTCAACTTCCCCGACGGCCCGCACTGGGAGCTGAACCGGGTGAGTTACCCGTGATCAGCCCCTGGTTGATCATCGGCGCGGCGGCGCTGGCCGGCGGCGCCTACTGGCAGGGCCGCCAGGACGGCCGCGACTCCCAACTGGCCGAAGCCGCCCGCGACACGGTCGTCGCCGCCATCGCCTCGGAGGCCGCCGCCAGCGCCGCGGCCGAGGCCATCAGCAAGATCACCGTCACCCACCGGACCATCCGCCAGGAGCTGCAACGTGACATCGTCGAGAAGCCGGTCTATCGCGACCCTGACTGCCGCACTGGCTCTGACAGCCTGCGCCGCTTCAACTCCGCCATCCCCGGCTCCGCGCAACCAGGCGCTGATCGTCGCGAGCTGCCCGCCTCGGACGCCGGCCACTGACGACTCGATCGGCGGCTGGGAGATGAAGGCCTACGAGCTGGCCGAGCAGTACGACGCGTGCCGCGCGGCGGCGCTGGGCGGGCGCTGAGTTAGACACTGTCTAACTTTCGGCACTTCGGCACGATCGCGAAATTGCGCAAGTGCTTGATTTGATTGGCCTGCCCGGAGGGACTCGAACCCCCGACCTGCTGCTTAGAAGGCAGCTGCTCTATCCAGTTGAGCTACGGGCAGACGGATGCCAAGCCGTGAATTGACAAGGCCCCTTGGTCGGCGTTCCCACGCCACCCAAGGGGCCCGAATTGTGCCACGCGATCCCGCCGCTCTTCACGAGAAGCGGGGCGCGGTCAGGCTCAGATCAGCACGTTGACGATCGCGTTGCCGATGCCCATCAGCGCCGCGCCCGAGATCAGGCCCGCGCAGATCGGCTCGCAGCCGTCGACCCAGCGCTTCCAGCCCTGGGAGCCCGGCGTCTTGTAGACCTTGGCCATCACGAAGAAGATCATCGCGCCGACCCACATCGCGAAGGTGGACTCCGGCGGCAGCACCACGCCCAGGCCGATCGCCACGGACGACAGCGGGAACTTGCCCTTCGTCATCATCTTGATCACCTCGATGACCACCGCGCAGGCCGCGGCGATCGCCATCGTGATCAGCGCCGACGCCGGCAGGCTGTGCAGGCCGTTGGCGATGATCTCCGCCACGCCGCGCCATTGCACCGCGGCCGGCATCGAGAACTGGTCCGAGATGATGGTGGCCGTGCTGCGCACGCCTTCGGCGTTCTTCGGCACGAACAGCAGGAAGAACAGCGGCACGCAGAACAGCACGCCCGCGACCACGCCGATCACGTGGCCGATCGCCTGATGGCGTGGCTTGCCGCCCAGCATGTAGCCCGGCTTGATGTCGCTCAGCAGGTTGGCCGCGTTGGAGGCGATCTCCGAGGTCATGCCCGCCGGCACCAGGTTGCTGGCCGGGTTGCTGCGGTCGATCGCGCCCATCGTGAACTGCGTGATCTTGGACAGCGCGCCGGTCGGCGTCCACGAGGTCAGCGCCATCGAGTTCGTGCAGATCACCGTCAGCACGAAGATCAGCGGCAACGAGATCAGCGCCATCAGCATCGGCACGCCGAAGAACTCGTGCGCGATCCACGCCGCCAGCACGCCGAACACCGGCACGCCGACGTACGAGATCCACAGCGGCACCTCGATGCCGTTGAGCAGGTCGCTGCCGATCGTGTCCTTGCCGGCCTTGCGGCGGAAGGACTTGAAGACCGCCAGGAACAGGTCCGGCTTGGCCAGCAGCGTCGTCAGCGAGCCCGCGACCATCATCGCCACGCCCCACCACATCGACCACTGGTTGACGATCTCCACGCGCGAGATCGGGATGACCGCGCCGGTCGGGGACACGCGCTGCACGATGTCGCCGGCCTGGATCATGATCGGCGCCAGCACCGCGAAGTTGATGAAGGCGCCCAGCAGGCAGCTCGTCGCCACCGCGATGCCCATCAGGCCGCCGACGCCCAGCATGGCCGCGTCCAGCGTCAGGCGCAGGCCCAGCACGCGGATGTCGGTGCCCAGGATCTTCGGGATCCAGATGTCCGCCTTGGCGGCCAGGCCGTAGTAGTACTGGTCCAGGCGCTCGTGGAAGGTCCAGGGCTCGGTCATGCCGGCCCACTTGTCCATGCGCAGGATCTTGAACTGCAGCAGCTTCATCCAGCCGTCGCTGATGATCGCCTGGTAGATCGCGGCGCCGCCGGCCACCTTGGCCAGCAGCTTGGCCTTGTACATGCCCTCGCCACCCTCGCCGGTGTAGAGCGAGTCCAGCACCACGCCGCAGGCGCGGCCCTCGGGGAAGGGGAGCTGGTCCTCGTTGATGAAGCGGCGCTTCATCGGGAAGGCCACCAGCACGCCCAGCACCGCGATCACGATCATCCAGACCATCATCTGCCACCACGGCACGATGTGGTCCACGACCAGCATGTAGGCCGCCAGGCTGGAGAACAGCGGCGACACCACGTAGCCGGCCGCCGTGGCGATCGACTGGGTGCAGTTGTTCTCCAGGATCGTGTAGTCCTTGGCCCAGCCCAGCGACGCGAAGATGCGGAACATCGCGAAGGCCAGGATCACCGACGTCAGGCCGACCCCGACGCTGATGCCGGTCTTGCCGCCGATGTACAACGAGGTCGCCGCGAGCACGCCGCCCAGCATGAATCCCGTGAAGGCGGAACGCAGCGACAGCTGCGCCATGTCACCGCGATAGATGTTCTTGAACCACCACTCGTCCTTCTGGGCCCGCGACCAGGTCTGGACCTGCTCGTCGGTCAAATGCTGTAGCGCCATGCTTGTGCTCGATCCTTCGGGGCTTGCCCGCTGCGGCGCCCCGGCTCCGGGCTCGTGACCCGGAAGGACGCTGTTCTGAAACAAAAAACAGCGCGCATTCTCTCCGCCTGACATCGTGCTGACATGACCAAATGCCTAGGGTTTCCACCCGGTTTCAGGCGCGGATGTGCGATTCCATCGGGTCACGGGGGCGTTTTGTGCGAAGGCGCGGTCGTCGGAGGTGAAGGCGGCGTGGGGAGGGTGTCGGCGTGGGGCGGCGGGGGTGGGGTGGCCGCGGCCACCGCGATGGGCCTGTCCCGGGTCGCGATGGTGACGCACAGGCCGGCCATCGCGAGCAGCAGGCTCGCCGTCAAGGCGCCGAACCAGTTCCGCATCGAGGACTCCAGCTTGGTCGTCGCTTCGCGGATCTCCTTGATCTCGGCCTGCAGCTTGTTCCCCGTGCGCTCGATCGTCGACGTCATCTCACCGCGCAGCTTGTCGATGTCGCCACGAAACTCTGTTTTCAGCTCGTCGCGGACAGCATTGAGGTCGGATTTCGTCGCGAACATCTGAACGGCAAGGTCGTAGGGGCTGGACATCTCGGCCCTCCGGTGATTCGTTGGATCGAATCGTAGGAAATCGGTTCCGCGCCGTGAATTGCTTGAAGTCGTTCGGTTCGGCCGGATGGAAGTCACTGCGAGGGCGTCGATGCCAGAGATGAGCAGGTCGAGCGCTTGAGCCACGTCAAGACGGGCCAAGACCCGGCACCGAACTCGGGCGTGCGCAGCGGGGCGGCGCACCCGGAAGCCAGGGATGCATCGGGCGGGATCCGCCCCTTGCAGCCTTGTCGGGGTTGACTGCTTCATGCATGAAAGTTATAGTTACGCCTCTGTAGCAGATCAACCGGTTATGTTGATCGGCCTCGCCCGACTCTCGGATCGTCGCATCCGGTCGCGGTGCGGGCTTCTCGCTCCCGGGCCACGCCCGGTCGCTCCTGCCGGCCTTGTCCGGCCCACTCCCACGCCAGGCTCATCCAGGCGGCGCCCGTAGACCCGGCCCGCTGCCTGCCATTGAAGCCTCCGGCGGGTGTTGGTGGTTCGTGTCGTCTCGCCAGTGCCCGTCGGCAGCCCCTGAGGCCCGCCGGCGCCGCCGTGTGCATCGTCCGGTCGCCCTTCGGCTGACGCGTGATCGCCGCCGTGCCTCCGGGCCGGCGATCGCCCATCACTGCAGGAAAGGACTCGCGGCCATGGCCAAAGGCATTCTCATCGACCACGTCTTCAAGGTCTTCGGCGACGCGCCGGAGCAGGCCTTGGCATTGGCCCGCCAGGGCCGTTCCAAGAAGGACATCCTGGCGAGCACCGGCCAGTCCATCGGCGTGTTCGACGCCACCTTCGAAATTCAGGCCGGCGAGATCTTCGTGATCATGGGTCTGTCGGGCTCGGGCAAGTCGACGCTGGTGCGTCTGCTCAATCGCCTGATCGAGCCGAGCGCCGGTCGCATCGTGATCGACGGTGAGGACATCAACACCCACTCGCCGTCACGGCTGCGCGCGCTGCGCCGCAAGGACATCAGCATGGTGTTCCAGTCCTTCGCGCTGATGCCGCACATGAGCGTGCGTGACAACACCGCCTTCGGCTTGGAGTTGTCCGGCGCCGACCGCGAGCATCGTCTGGCGCAGGCCGATCACGCGCTGGCTCAGGTGGGCCTGGCGGGGTGGGGAGACAAGTACCCGGACGAGCTCTCGGGCGGCATGCAACAGCGCGTCGGGCTGGCGCGGGCGCTGGCCGCGGATCCGTCCATCCTGCTGATGGACGAGGCCTTCTCCGCGCTGGACCCCATCATCCGCACGGAGATGCAGTCGGAGCTGCTGCGGCTGCAGCAGGTGCAGCGCCGCACCATCGTTTTCATCTCGCACGACCTGGACGAGGCGATGCGCATCGGCGACCGCATCGCGATCATGAAGGACGGTCACGTCGTGCAGGTCGGCACGCCGGACGAGATCCTGCGCAACCCGGCCGACGACTTCGTCCGCAGCTTCATCCGCGGCGTGGACACGGCGGCGGTCTTCAAGGCGGCCGACATCGCGCGCCAGCCGCTGACGCTGGTGGCCGAGCACCGCGACCGCGGCGCACGCGCCGGGCTCAAGACGCTGGAGGACCAGGACCGCGAGTTGGCGCACGTCGTCAGCCCGACACGTCGTTACCTGGGCACGGTCTCGGCGGACTCGCTGCGCGCCGCGCTGGACGGGCATGTGGGTCCGCTGGGGCTTCAGCATGCGTTCCTGGACGGGCTGCCGCCGATTGCCGCGGACGCGCCGGTGGCGGGGCTGTTCGGCCAGGTCGCGCAGGCGCCGTGCGGCGTGCCGGTCGTGGCCGGCGACGGCCGCTTCTGCGGCGCCATCAGCAAGACCACGCTGTTGAAGTTCCTGGATCGCGACACGCCGCCCATCGAGCCTGCGTCCGGTCATCACCCCGCCCAAGCTGCCGCGCATTGAAGAAGGAATCGCCATGAATGACACCGCCCTGATCGCGCCGGCCGCGTCCGATGCCGCCCTCGATGCCGGCCTGAATGCCGCCGCCTCCCCTGTAGCGATGCCCGCGATGCCGACCGCCGCCGTCGACGGGGTGGTCGCGCCGCCGGCGCTGGATCCGTGGGAGGCGCTGTCCCAGGCGCCGGACCCGGCCGCCACCAGCGCCTGGCTGGATGCCCCGGCCCATGCCGCCGCCGCGGGCGCGGACCCGGTCGCGAACGGACCGGGCGGCGTCCTCGGCGACGCGCTGCACCGGCTGTGGGACGGCACCTTGCCCGTCGAGTCCTGGATCAACAGCGGCCTGGGCTGGGTGGTCGAGCATTGCCGGCCCTTCTTCCAGGCGGTGCGGCTGCCCATCGACGGCACCTTGAACTCGGTGCAGGGCCTGCTGACCGCGCTGCCGGCGCCCGCAATGATCGCGCTGATCGGCTTGCTGGCCTGGCAGTTCGCCGGCCGTCGACTGGCGATCGGCACCGCGGTGTCACTGCTGCTGGTGGCGACGCTGGGCATCTGGGCGGAGGCGATGGTGACGCTGTCGCTGGTGCTGACCTCGCTGCTGTTCTGCCTGTTGATCGGCCTGCCGCTGGGCGTGCTGCTGGCCGGCAGCGACCGCGCGGAGCGCGTCATGCGGCCGGTGCTCGACGCGATGCAGACCACGCCCGCGTTCGTCTACCTGGTGCCGGTGGTGATGCTGTTCGGCATCGGCAACGTGCCCGGCGTGATCGTGACCATCGTCTTCGCGCTCGCGCCGCTGGCACGGCTGACCAACCTGGGGCTGCGCCAGGTGCGGCCCGACCTGATCGAGGCGGCCCGCGCCTACGGCGCCTCGCCGTGGCAGATGCTCATGAAGGTGAAGCTGCCGCTGGCGATGCCGTCCATCATGGCCGGCATCAACCAGGCGTTGATGCTGTCGCTGTCGATGGTGGTGATCGCCTCCATGATCGCCGTCGGCGGCCTCGGGCAGATGGTGCTGCGCGGCATCGGCCGCCTGGACATGGGCCTGGCGACCGTCGGCGGCCTGGGTATCGTCATCCTGGCCATCACGCTGGACCGCCTGACGCAGGCGCTGGGCCGCTCGGCGCGCGTGGCCGGCCGGCGCTGGTGGCACACCGGCCCCGCGGGCCTGGCGCTGCGCGGCCTGCACCGCCTGGTGCGCGCGCCGCGCGTCGCGCAGGAGGTGGACGTGAACGGGGCCGAGCCGGCGCCCGGTGGAGCTCGCCCATGACCGCGCGCCTGCATTCGACCCGCCCGTCCATGACCTCGCAAGGAGAACCGCGCATGCATGCAACCCCATCCCGCGCCGGCCGATGGCTGGCCCTGGGCCTGATCCTGTTCTCGCTCGCCGTCTTCGCGCGCGCCGAGCCCTTGCCCGGCCGTGGCGTCACGGTGCAGCCGCTCAAGAGCTCGCTGGCCGAGGAGGCGTTCCAGACGCTGCTCGTGTCGCGGGCGCTGGAGCATCTCGGCTACACGGTGTTGCCGATGAAGGACCTGGAGCCGGCCACGGAACACCTGGCCATCGCCAACGGCGACGCCACCTTCATGGCCAATCATTGGCGGCGGCTGCACGCGGACTTCTACCGCAACAGCGGCGGTGACGCCAAGCTCGCACGCGGCGGCAGCTATGCGTCGGGCGCCGTGCAGGGTTACCTGATCGACCGCAAGACCGCTGAACGTCACGGCATCACGCGCCTGGACCAGTTGAAGGACCCGGCGATCGCCCGGCTGTTCGATACCGATGGCGACGGCAAGGCGGACCTCACCGGCTGCAATCCCGGCTGGGGCTGCGAGGGGGTGATCGAGCATCAGCTCGACGCCTATCAACTGAGGGGCAGCGTCACCCATCGCCAGGGCAGCTATGCCGCGCTGATGGCCGACACCATCGCCCGCTTCAAGCAGGGGCGCCCGATCCTGTACTACACCTGGACCCCGTACTGGGTCAGCGCCGAGCTGCGCCCGGGCCGGGACGTGGTGTGGCTGCAGGTGCCGTTCTCCGCCTCGACCGACGGCGAGACGGACACGCGCCAGGCCAACGGCAAGAACTACGGCTTCCCGGCGGACGAGCAGCAGATCGTCGCCAACCGCGCCTTCGTCGAGAAGAACCCGGCGGCGGCGCGGCTGTTCGAGGTGATGCGCCTGCCCATCGCCGACATCAACGCGCAGAACCTGCGGATGAACGAAGGCGCCGGATCGCAGCGCGACATCGAGCGCCACGTCGACGGCTGGATCCGCGCGCACCGGCAGGACTTCGACGGGTGGCTCGCGCAGGCGAGGGCGGCCTCGGGCTCGTGATGGGGGCGCCCGGTCGCGGGGCATGATCCGGCCGGCGGGACGTGGCTGGACGACTCGCGCAAGACCTGGCGCCAGAACGAGAAAAGCCGCAAGGAAGTGATTCCTTGCGGCTCTCGAGATCAATGGTCGGGGCGGCGGGATTCGAACTCGCGACCCTCTGCTCCCAAAGCAGATGCGCTACCAGGCTGCGCTACGCCCCGACGAAGCCTTAGATTGTAGACCGAAAATCAGGTCGCGCCGGAGAAGTCTTTCGATCGCGGTTCCGGGGGCGTGATGGCCGCGCTCAGAAGCCCGCCTTTTGCGCGAAGGCCCAGCCCAGTTCCGCCATCGGCTTCGCGCCGGCGCCGGCCTCGCGGGCCTGCGCGCTGGACGCGGTGCCGTCCTCCACGCGCTTGGCGATGCCTTGCAGGATCGCGCAGATCCGGAACAGGTTGTAGGCGAGGTAGAAGTTCCAGTCCTTCATCACCGCTTGCGCGTCGCCGCGACCGGTGCGTTCGCAGTAGCGGCGCACGTAGTCCAGCTCGCCGGGGATGCCCAGCGGCGCCAGGTCCACACCGCCCAGGCCGCGCGCCGAGCCCGTCTTGCGGATGTGCCACGACATGCAGTGGTAGCTGAAGTCCGCCAGCGGATGCCCCAGCGTCGACAGCTCCCAGTCCAGCACCGCCAGCACGCGCGGTTCGGTCGGGTGGAACACCAGGTTGTCCAGCCGGTAGTCGCCATGGACGATGGCCACCTCGCGCTCGTCACGAGCGGACTCGGGGATGTGCGACGGCAGCCACTCGATCAGGCGGTCCATCGCCTCGTTCGGGCCGGTGATCGAAGCCTGGTACTGTTTGCTCCAGCGACCGATCTGCCGCTCGAAGTAATTGCCCGGTTTGCCGTAGCCCTCCAGGCCGACGGCGCGCACGTCGACCTTGTGCAGCGCGGCGATGACGCGATTCATCTCCTCGTAGATCGCGGTGCGCTCGGCGTTGGACGCGTCCGGCAGCGTCTGGTCCCAGAGCACGCGGCCCTCGATGAACGACATGACGTAGAAGGCGCGGCCGACGACGGCTTCGTCCTCGCACAGCGCCAGCATGCGCGGCACCGGCACGTCGGTGCCGGCGAGCGCGCGCATGACGGTGAACTCGCGCTCGATCGCGTGCGCGGAGGGCAACAGCTTGGCCACCGGCGCCGGCTTGGCGCGCATCACGTAGATGGCGCCAGGCGTGATCAGCTTGTAGGTCGGATTGGACTGCCCACCTTTGAACTGCTCGATCGTCAGCGGGCCCTGGAAGCCCGGGATCGCGGTCGACAGCCAGGCGGCGAGCGCCTCGGCGTCGATGACGTGCGTGGGGGCACGGGTGCCGGTGAATGCATCGTCCACGGAGTCTCCTGGAGTTGTCGTGATGATTGATCCACGCCACCCGGAGACCGCTCCGGGGGCGCTAGCGATTGGAGATGGCCAGCAGCTTTTCCTTGCTCAGCACCACCAGCCGGGTCGGCTCGACGCGCACCGCGCCTTCGCGCTCGAAGCCCTTGAGCTCCTGGTTGACGCGCTGCCGCGACGCGCCCAGCAACTGCGCCAGGTCTTCCTGCGCGAGCTGAAGGCTGATGCGGATCTCCTCGGTGCCCTGCGTCACGCCGTAGCTGCGCGCCAGCAACAGGATCTGCTTGGCCAGCCGCGAGGCCAGGGGCCGGGTGTTGAGGTCCTCGATCGCGTCGAACATCAGCCGCAGCCGTCGGCAGTTCAGCCGCAGCAGTGCTTCGTAGAGTTCGGTGTGGCGTTGCAGCAGGTCCTTGAAGTCGGGCTTGCGGATGATCAGCAGCGTGGTCTCGCCATGGGCGCTGGCGTCGTGCGTGCGCGGCAGGCCGTCGAACAGGGCGATGTCGCCGAACCAGATGCCGGGCTCGACATAGGTCAGCGTCACCTGCTTGCCGGACAGCGAGACCGAGCTCACGCGCACCGCGCCCTTGGCCACGCCTATCCATTCCTCGGCCGGCTCGCCTCGCACCGACATCAGCGCGCCGTCCGTCAGGCGTCTCACCGTGGCGCGCGCCAGAATGTCGCTGCGCAGCGGCAGTGACAGTTTGGAAAACCACGGCCCCGTCTCGATGTTGTTGCGTTCGGAAATTGTAAGAACCGAGCTGTTCATGCTTTGTCGCTGGCGTGACAAGCCAGCTGTCTCCTGATGGTCGTGTGGTGGTCCGACCCGTGGACGGGTCGAGCCGCGTCGTCGCTCGCGGCTATTGTGCGGGAGCACGCGAGGGCTTGCCCGGGCTGGAATCATGCGCGGGCGAAGCGCATCATGGGCGGCGGAGGGGCGCTTTTCCGGGTTTGTCCCGGGGAGTGCCGTGCTAGAGTGAAACGCACACCAACAGCAACAACAGCGGGAATGAATCGAGATCTTCACGACCCGCGCGGCACCTTGCCGTCGCACAGCGTTCTCGTGCTCGCCTGTCTCGCGGTGATGTCGGCGCCAGCCTGGAGCCTGGGCGTCGGCCGGCCGCAGGCGGCGTCCTCGCTGGGGCAGCCGCTCAACTTGCTGTTTCCCGTCCAGCTCTCCGCCGGGGAGACCGTCTCCACCGACTGCGTCCGCGCCGAGGTCATCGCCGGCGACAACCCGTTGTCGACGGCCGGGCTGCATTGGCAGCTGGAGGGCGACGGCCAGCGCGTCACCGGCGTGCGGCTGCGCAGCCTGCAGCGCATCGACGAACCCATCGTGTCGGTGCAGCTCAGCCTGGGCTGCCCGGCGCGATTGACGCGCCAGTACACCGCCTTCATCGACCCTCCGGGCCTGAACGCCGAGCCGACGGTCGAATCCGGCGTCGCGGTGGCGCCGCCGGTGTCGCCTGCGCTGCAGGCGATGCAGGAAGGTCAGCCGGTGGCCGCCAATCGCGTGGCCCCCGCCGCATCGCGCGCGACGCCCGACCTGGCCGTCGCGGCCGCGACGATGCCGGCCGGCCTCACGGCCGCGGCTGCCACGCCGGCCGCGAGCGCGTCCACGCGTGCGGCGCGTCCGAATCGTCGTCGGTCCGACGCAACACCTGGCCCCGTGACCACCACCGCGGCCGCGATGCCCGCGAAGCGTGACACCCGCGCTGACCGCCGCGCCGCCACGCCGCGCCTGTCGATGGAGGCGGCCGAGGTCCTGGCCGCGCCGTCGGCCGCGCTGCTCGCCGCCGAGGCCGCCGCCAGCGCGGCCAGTGCCGCCGAGCAGGCGCAGCAGCAGGTGCTGGCCATGCAGAAGCAGATCGCCGACATGCAGGCGGAGCAGAAACGCTCGTTGGCCGCGCTGTCCGCGCTGCGCCAGGACCTGCAGGCCGCGCGCGACCAGGCCGCGCGAGGCGGATCGTCGTCCTCGGCCTGGGTGCTGGGGCTCAGCCTGTTGAGCCTGGCGCTGGCCACGAGCAGCCTGCTGCTGTGGCGCGGCAACCGGTCGCGCCGCCGCGATGCGGAGCAGCACTGGCTGAGGGACTCCCACCTCGACCCGCGCGAGGCCGCGCCCGCCGCCGCCGACTCGGCGCAGCCGCCGGCGACCGGCCCGTCGCCGTTCACGCCGACGGATCCGCAGAGTTCCCCCACGCCGCTGATGTCGCACCTGACGCCGGACCTGCCCCTGGTGGCTGCGGCGCCGACGACGATTCCGATGCCGCTGAGCGTCGCGGAGCCGACCCGGCCCGCGGTGCTGGCGCCCCGCGCCACGCCGCCGGTCCGTCCGCCCACGACCGCCGCCGACGACGCGCTGCAGGCGCTGGCCGCGCTGGAGGCGATGGAGCCGCTGAGCTTCCAGCTCGACGCCACGCAGGACACGCGCCCCGCGCCGTTCTCGTCCGACCTGGGCGGGTCGGGCGGCGTCGTGACCGTCGAGGAACTGATCGACCTCGAGCAGCAGGTCGATTTCTTCATGGTGCTGGGCCAGGACGACGCGGCGATCGAGCTGCTGTCCTCGCGCCTGAACCAGCGCGACGCCGCCAGCGGCCTGCCGTTCCTGAAGCTGATGGAGCTCTACCAGCGCCGCGGCGACCGCGAGGCCTTCGACCGCGTCGGGTCTCGCTTCGCCGAGCAATTCCGCGCCCGCGCGCCGTCGTGGAGCGATGACCTCAACCAGGGCGAGGGCCTGGAGGCGCACGCCGAGCTGGTCGATCGGCTGGAGGCCGCCTGGCCCGATGCCGACGGCAGCATGAGCCTGCTGCAGGACCTGCTGTCCAAGCACCAGGAGTACAGCGGCGACCTCGGCCTGCCGGCCTACCGCGACCTGCTGCTGCTGTACGCGGTGGCGCGCGACCGGTCGGAGCACGAGGTCGGCGGCGACCGCATCGACGTCGTGCTGCCGCTGGACGCGACCGCGCCGCCGGACATGATGGCGACGATGGTCTGGCAGACGCCGCCGCCCGCGCCCGGCGCGTCTCCGGCGCCCGCGCGCGCGGCCATCACGCAGACGGTCGACCTGGACCTGTCCCTCGTCGAGGAAGACGAGCCCAGGAGCCCGAAGGGTCGCTGAGACCCGCGAGCCCGTCGGCGAGTCAGCCGATCGTCTTCAGCCGCTCCAGCGCCAGGTCCAGCGTCTCGTCCTTCTTCGCGAAGCAGAAGCGGATCACCTGGGCCGCGCTGCCGCCGGTGTAGAACGCCGACAGCGGAATGGCCGCCACGCCGATCTCGCGCGTCAGCCACTGGCACAGGTCCATGTCGTTCATCGCGGCCAGGTGGCCCGGCAATCCGCCGTAGTCGACGGACTGGAAGTAGCTGCCGGGGCAGGGCCGCAGCGCGAAGGCGCTCCCAGCCAGTCCGGCGCGGAAACGGTCGCGCTTGCGCTGGTAGAAATCGCTCAGGCCCAGGTAGGGCGCCGGGTCCCGCATGTAGGCCGCGATCCCGTGCTGCATCGCCGAGTTCACGGTGAACACGTTGTACTGGTGCACCTTGCGGAACTCCGCCATCAGCGGCGCCGGCGCGGTCACGTAGCCGACCTTCCAGCCGGTCACGTGATAGGTCTTGCCGAAGCTGGACACGACGAAGCTGCGCGCCGCCAGTTCCGGCAGGCGGGACACGCTCTGGTGCTGCCCGCCGTCGTAGACCATGTGCTCGTAGACCTCGTCGCTGATCACCAGCACGTCGGTGCCGTCCAGCAGCGCGGCGAGCTGACGCAGCTCGTCGGCGCTCCAGACCGCGCCGCTCGGGTTGTGCGGGCTGTTGATCATCAGCGCGCGGGTGCGCGGCGTCAGCGCGGCGCGGATGCGGTCGAAGTCGGGGCGGAAGGTCGTCGGGTCCAGCGGCACCGGCACCATCGTGCCGCCGGCCAGCGCGATGTTGGGCGCGTAGCTGTCGTAGGCGGGTTCCAGCACCACGACCTCGTCGCCCGGATGCACGACGGCCAGCAGCGCCGTCAGGATCGCCTGCGTGGCGCCGGCGGTGACGGTGATCTCGGTGTCGGGGTGGTAGGCGTGGCCGTAGAGCGCCTCGACTTTCGCCGCGATGGCCTGGCGCAGCGCCGGCACGCCCGGCATCGGCGGGTACTGGTTGTGACCGGCGCGCATCGCGTCGTTCACGGCGTCCAGCAGCGCGGGATCGCCTTCGAAATCGGGGAAGCCCTGGCCCAGGTTGACCGCCTGGTGCTGCTGCGCCAGCGCCGACATGACGCTGAACACGGTCACCCCCAGTTGGGGCAGTCGGCTGGCGGGAACGGGAGTATGAACGCGCATGGTGTGACTCGATGAAGAAGCGGGGTGCGGGGGAGGCGCGGACGCTTTTCGGAATTCGTGACCCGTGGTGGCGAAGTTGCCGCGGGGAGGTCGCCGGTCAAAGGTCGCCGATCAGAGGTCGTAATCGCTGGCCTCGCCGTTCATCGCGCGCTGCAGCAGCGTGCGGTTCAGGCGGTCGGACAGCAGCTCGGCAAAGCTGTAGACATAGTTGCGCAAGTAGGCGCCGCGCTTGAACGCGATCCGCGCGACGTTCTGTCCCAGCAGGTGGCCCAGCGGGCGCCAGACCAGCTCGCCGCTCGGCGGGTCCTCGCGCACGGCCATCTCGGCCACGATGCCGATGCCCAGGCCCAGCCGCACGTAGGTCTTGATGACGTCCGAGTCGATCGCCTCCAGCACGATGTTGGGCTTGAGCTGACGCTGCGCGAAGGCGCGGTCGATGCGGGTGCGGCCGGTGAAGCTCGGGTGATAGGACACCAGCGGCTCGGCCGCGAGCTGCTCCAGGTGGATGCGTTCCTGCTGGGCCAGCGGGTGCTCGGCGCGCATCACCAGCACGTGTTGCCACTCGTAGGCGGGCAGCGTCACGAGCTCCTCGAACTGCGACAGCGATTCGGTCGCCAGGCCCACGTCCGCCGTCTCGTCGATCAGCATCTTGGCGACCTGGTCCGGGCTGCCCTGGTGCAGGCTGATGTTGACCTGCGGAAACTGCTTGCGCAGTTGCGTGACCGGCCCCGGCAGCACATACCGCGCCTGCGTGTGGGTCGTCGCGATCGACAGCGTGCCGACGTCCTGCTTGGAGTATTCCTCGCCGATGCGCTTGAGGTTGCCGACCTCCCGCATGATGATCTCGATGGACTTGAGCACCTGCCGGCCGGGCTCGGTGATGCTGCGCAAGCGCTTGCCGTGGCGCGAGAAGATGTCGACGCCGAGCTCTTCCTCCAGCTCCAGGATGGCCTTGGACACGCCCGGTTGCGACGTGTAGAGCGCCTTGGCGGTCTCGGTCAGGTTGAGGTTGCGGCGCGCGGCCTCTTGCACGAAGCGGAACTGGTGCAGGTTCATGGCGGGGTCACGGCAGGAAGGGGGCGGAAACGGTGTCGTGGGGGCCGGCGACCAAGTCCAGCGTGGCGCCGGCCATGGCCTTGATCACCGACGGCTGCTCGCCGATGGCGTCGTGCAGCAGGAAGAGGATGCCGGGGTGCCGTGAGCGCAGCGCCTCGACCAGCGGCGGCACGTCGCGCCGCACGTGGCCGCTGGCGCCCAGGAACATCGGCACGATCTGGATCCGCGTGCAACCGCGCGCGGCCAGCGCGCCGGCCGCGGTGGCGATGTCCGGGGTCATCAGCTCCAGGTAGGCCAGCGCGATCGGCAGGTCCGGGCGCTGGTCCTGCAGCTCCGCGGCGATGGCCTGGAAGGGGCCGGCCCAGGCCGGGTCGCGGGCCCCGTGGGCGAAGAGCAGCAGTCCGTCCATGGAGACTCCTCGTATCGGCGAGGCCGACGTCGCAACCGTCATCATCGATAACGCACGAGCCAGTAGAACGCGCCCATCGACAGGCCCAGGTACACCATGCTCGGCGCGGCCGCCACCAGCCACGGCGTCCAGTCGCGCAGCAGCCCGAGGTGGCCGGTGACGGCGTTCAGCACCACGAAGCTGATGCCCAGCATGATGCCGCCGAAGACCTTGACGCTGATGCCGCCGGAGCGGAAGTGCAGGTAGGCGAAGGGCAGTGCCAGCGCCACCATCACCATGCACGCGAACGGATAGAAGGCCTTGCGCCAGAACTGGATCTCCGGCTGCGCCGACGACTGCTCCTGCGACGACAGGTGGCGCGTGTAGCGGTAGAGCTCCAGCGTCGACATGTTCCAGGTCGGCTGCACCGCGGCGGCCACCACGCCCGCCGGCAGCTGGCTCTGCCAGCCGTAGGTCGGCAGCAGGATCTCGCGCACCGTGGGGTTCTCGGCCAGCTTGTCCTGGGACGACGTCGGGTCCTTGGGCTGCGGCGCCTGCGCGGCGGTGCGGCTCAGCGGGGTCGCGTCACGGGACCACTGCATCAGGCGCACGTCCGCCATCTGCCAGCGGCCGCCGGTGTCGACGGTGGCGCGTTTGGCGGTCAGCCGCGTGGCCATCGCGCCCTTGGGGTCGAACTCGAAAATCAGCACGTCTTCCATGGTCCCGTTGGACCGGGCCCGGCCGACGTGCACCGCGTAGCTGTAGTCGCCGTCGCGGTCCTTCATCCAGGCGCCTTGCGCGTTGGTCACGCCGCCGCTCGCCGAGGACTTCAGCAGCTGCGCCTGGCGATCCGCCCACGGGTTGACGAAGTCGCCCACGACGAAGGCCAGGGCCGCGAAGCCCAGCGCCAGCAGGCTCAGCAGCGCCAGCGCGCGCTGCGGGCCGAGGCCGCCGGTGCGCAGGATGGTGAACTCGCTGGACTGCGCCAGCCGCGCCAGGCTGAAGATCGTGCCGATCAGCACCGCGATGGGCATCAGCTCGTAGAAGCGGCCCGGCAGCTTCAGCACGCAGGACCACAGCGCCAGGCCGACGCCCAGCCCCAGTCGCTGGAAGCGGTCGAGGTCGTCGATGAAGTCGACGAAGAAGAACAGCGCCAGGAACCCGGCCATGACCAGGGTGAAGGAGCCGAGGATGTCGCGGTACAGCAGCCGCCTGACGGTTCTCATGTGGGCATTCCAGGCGTGGAGGAGGACATCGAGGCCGGCGCGATCACGCTGCCGGGCGTCGCCGCGCCGGCGGCGGGCGGGGCGGGCGGCGGCGAGGGCGGCGGAATCACGCCGCTGCGCGGCGCGCCCAGCCGGTTGCCCAGGTCGCGCCAGGCCAGCAACAGCATCGTGATGGCGAAGGCCGCGCCGTGCAGCGCCAGCAGGCCCGGCCCCAGCTTCATCTTGCCGGACGCGACCCAGCTCTGGCTCAGGTTGATCAGGTTGAAATAGATGATGAAGGCCAGCAGCGCGAACAGCAGGTTCCAGTTGCTGGCGCGGCGCGGGTTGGTCGCCGAGATGCCGATGCCCAGCAGCACCAGGTTGACGCAGCCCAGGATCATGCCGAAGCGCCAGGCCAGCTCGCCATCGCTCGCGTTGCCGCGCTCGCGCATCAGGTCCAGCGTGGGGCGTGTCTTGGGCTGGCGCGCGCCGCCGGCGCGCATCACCTCGTCGTCGACGATGACGCGGTACTGCTGGAAGCGCGCCACCGCCTTCTCGCCGTTGCGCGTGTCGACGTCGTTGCGCTGCCCGTGGTCCAGCACCAGCACGCGCTGGTTGTCCTGGTAGACGAGCGTGCCGCGCGCCGAGGTCGTGACCGACTCCAGGTGCTCGGTGTTGCTCATGATGAAGACGTTGCGGGCGGCGCTGTCGTCGGACGGATCGCGCTCGATGAAGAACACGCGCGAGCCGTCGTTGGAGGTCTGGAACTGCCCCGGCGCGACGCGCGACAGGTCGCTGCGCTGCTCGAATTGCTCACGCAACTGGGCGCTGTTGTCGTTGCTCCAGGGCCAGACGATGGTCATCAGCACGGCCACCACCAGCAGCACCGGCCAGGCCATCGTCAGCACCGGCCGCACGAAGCGCGAGAGACCCAGGCCGCTGGCGAACCAGATGGTCATCTCCGATTCCTTGTACATGCGCCCCAGCGACATGACGACCGCCACGAACAGCGACAGGCTCAGCATCACCGGCAACTGCGCCAGCGCCAGATAACCCAGCGAGAGCAGCACGTGCTGCGGTGCCACCGAGCCCTTGGCCGCCATGCCCAGGGACCGCACCAGCAGCATCGTCACGACGATGGTCAGGATGACCACGAAGGCCAGTCCGAAACTGCGGGCGAGTTCTTTGCGTACTGATGAATCGAATAACATCCGGGCACTTTATCTACTTCTCGGCATTATGGACTTCCGCTCTCAGTCCGCGTCCCTCGACGCACTGGCGTCGCACAACGCCGACGCCCTGGTCCTGATCGTCGCCGGCGACAGCCTGCCGGCCTCCCTCGACAAGACCGTGACCGCGCTGGTCAAGGACGCCATCAAGCTGGGCGACTTCGACCTGAAGACGGGTCAGGTCTTGACCCTGGTGCGTCCGGCCGGCCTGAAGGCCTCGCGCCTGGTGATCGCCGCCAGCGGCGCCGCCTCGCTGAAGGCCGCCCGCGTGGCGCTCGGCGCGGCGCTGGGCCAGCTCAAGGGTCGCGGCGCGGTGAGCGCCTCGGTGGCCTACGTCGGCTTCGCCGCCGAGCTGACCGAATCGCTGGCCGAGCAGTCCGTGCTGGCCGCGCTGGAAGCGGTCTACGTCTACCGCGAGACCAAGCCCAGCGCCCCCGCGGCGCCCAAGCTGGCCAAGCTGACGCTGCTGGTCGGCAAGGACGACGCCAAGGCGGTCAAGGCCGGCCTGGTGCGCGGCGAAGCCATCGGCGCCGGCATCGGCCTGGCGCGCGAATGCGCCAACCTGCCGCCCAACGTCGCGACGCCGGCCTACCTGGCCGAGCAGACCAAGGCGCTGGTCAAGAGCCACGGCATCAAGGTCGAGGTGCTGGATCAGAAGGGCATCGAGAAGCTGGGCATGGGCTCGTTCCTGTCGGTGGCCAAGGGCTCCGACGTGCCGCCGCGCTTCATCGTCGCCAAGTACGAAGGCGCCGCCCGCACGCAGGCGCCAGTGGTGCTGGTGGGCAAGGGCATCACCTTCGACTCGGGCGGCATCTCGCTGAAGCCGGGCGCCGGCATGGACGAGATGAAGTTCGACATGGGCGGCGCCGCCTCGGTGCTGGGTACCCTGCGCGCCGTGGTCGAGCTCAAGCCCAAGATCAACCTGGTCGTGCTGATCGCCGCGTGCGAGAACATGCCCAGCGCCCGCGCCGTCAAGCCGGGTGACGTGGTGACGTCGATGTCGGGCCAGACCATCGAGATCCTGAACACCGACGCCGAGGGTCGCCTGATCCTGTGCGACGCGCTGACCTACGCCGAGCGCTTCAAGCCCGCGGCCGTCGTCGACGTCGCGACGCTGACCGGCGCGTGCGTGATCGCGCTGGGCGGCGTGCGCTCCGGCATGTACGCCAGCGACGACGAACTGGCCGGCGCCCTGAGCGCCGCCGGCGATGCCGCGTTGGATCCGTGCTGGCGCATGCCGCTGGACGACGACTACGCGGAAGGCCTGAAGACCAACTTCGCCGACGTGGCCAACGTCGCCGGCCGCGAGGGCGGTTCCATCACCGCCGCCAAGTTCCTGCAGCGCTTCGCCTCGAAGTACCGCTGGGGGCACCTGGACATCGCCGGCACCGCCTGGAAGGGCGGCGGCGCCAAGGGCGCCACCGGCCGTCCGGTCGGCCTGCTGACGCACTTCGTGCTGTCGCAGGTCCGCTGAGCGACGCGTCGTTCGACTCTCTGAAGGAAGGGCGGGTCCGGTGACGGAAGTCAACTTCTATACCGGCGTGCCCGACCGTCAGGTCTACGCCTGCCGCCTGCTGCGCAAGACGCAGGCGGCCGGATTGCGCGTCGGGATCTGGGGGCCGATGCGTCTGCTCGAGCGACTCGACCAGACGCTGTGGACCTTCGAGCCCGGCGAATTCCTCCCGCACCTGCTGCTGCGTGGAGAGACCTCGGCGCTGCTGCGGGAGCGCACGCCGATCCTGATGTCCGACCGGCTGGACGAGCTGGTCGGCTGTCAGGCGCTGCTCAACTTCGAGCCCGATCTGCCGCCGGGCCTGGAGCGTTTCGAGCGCGTGCTGGAGCTGGTCTCCGCCGACCCCGACCAGGTCGCCGCCGGGCGCCAGCGCTTCAAGGCCTACAAGGCCCTCGGACTGAAGCTGAATCACCACGTGATGTCGACCTGAACAGGCGGATTTCCGCCGTCGGATCGATGAGCCATCGCGGTGCCGCGAGGCGCCGCCATGGTGCCGCGCCGGCTCTCCTTTCGGGCGTTGTCGGCGTCGATTGGGCGGAAATCCGCACTCCGCGTGCGGCCTGTGTGCGCGTCGTCGCACTCTGCCGAAAACTATCCGGGTTTGCCCCGGTGACAGACGCGCGACAACGCCCGGCTCGTGACGGCGTTCACAGCATTTTCACTATGGAGCCCCCCGCCTTTTGGGGGTATGGTCAGCCGCGTTGAGAACTCAACGTCATTCCACATATTCCGAGTCGGAGGTTCCTAGATGCAATCCAAGCTGAATGTGATCGTGGGCGCTATCGCCATCACCCTGGGCGGCGCCGCCATGGCGCAGGATGCGGTGGTCAAGATCGGCCACGTGGGTCCGACCAGCGGCGCCATCGCGCACCTGGGCAAGGACAACGAACTGGGCGCCCGCATGGCCATCGACGAGCTCAACGCCAAGGGCGTGACCATCGGCGGCAAGAAGGTGAAGTTCGAGCTGCTGGCCGAAGACGACGCCGGCGATCCCAAGCAAGGCACCGCCGCGGCGCAGAAGCTGGTGGACTCCAAGGTCAACGGCGTCATCGGCCACCTGAACTCCGGCACGACGATCCCCGCGTCCAAGATCTACAGCGACGCCGGCATCCCGCAGATCTCGCCGTCGGCCACCAACCCCAAGTACACCCGCAACGGCTACAAGACCGCGTTCCGCGTCGTGGCTGACGACGTGCACCTGGGCGGCACGCTCGGCAAGTACGCCGTGACGCAACTCAAGGGCAAGTCCATCGCCGTCATCGACGACCGCACCGCCTACGGCCAGGGTGTCGCCGACGAGTTCGAGAAGGGCGTCAAGGCCGCGGGCGGCAAGGTCGTCGGCCGCGAGTTCACGAACGACAAGGCCACGGACTTCACCGCCATCCTGACCTCCCTGAAGGGCAAGAAGCCCGACGTCGTCTTCTTCGGCGGCATGGACGCCGTGGCCGGTCCGATGCTGCGCCAGATGAAGCAGCTGGGCATCGAAGCCAAGTTCATGGGCGGCGACGGCATCTGCACGGCCGAGCTGCCCAAGCTGTCCGCCGGCACGCTGGCCGACAGCCAGGTCGTCTGCGCGGAAGCCGGCGGCGTGGAAGGCGAGTCGAAGAAGTCGCTCGACGCCTTCAAGGTCAAGTTCAAGGACAAGTACAAGGTCGACGTCCAGATCTATGCCCCGTACGTCTACGACGCGGTCAACGTGATGGTCGCGGCGATGGTCAAGGCCAACTCGGCCGAGCCGGCGAAGTACCTGCCCGTGCTGGCCAAGACGTCCGACTACAAGGGCGTGACCGGCACCATCGCGTTCGACGCCAAGGGCGACATCAAGAACGGCGCGCTGACCCTGTACACCTACAAGGCCGGTGCCCGCGAGCAGATCGCCGTCGTGCGCTGATCACGATCTCCGGGCGGTCGCCGCGAGGCGCCCGTCGCGACACGAGACGCCCACTTCGGTGGGCGTTTTTCATGGGGGCGGGACGCCGTCGCGCGTCGCCCTGCGCGACCGGGTTTCACATCGCACGTCACATCGCCGTCACGGGAGTGAAACAGCGCCTGCGCACTCCTTCACGTTCTCCTCTGAGGAGGGGTCTCCGGACTGTCCCCTGATCCGGGGATCACCCCCCTCACTCGCGTGCATTCCGGCACGCGGCGACCCCAAAGCATTCAGTCAGGGGGTTTGCACCTACCGAGGGCTACAGACAATGGCCTCCGTCATCGTGCTGCCGGGTCGATTCGGGGACCTTGCGGCGGTTGGCGAACCGGGTTTCAAAGTATCGGGATTGCAAGGCGAGGGCCCCTCCAAACAGGGGGCTTTCAAGCCAGGGGGTGGCAGGCATGATGCCCCCCGCGACGAGCACGGCCACCTGTACGTCATGGGCGGCGCAAGAAGCTCGACGCGAGCAGTCCGAGGTTCAACCCGGGTCGGCGACAGCGTCCTCCGTGGGCGCCGTGACCAGCTTTGGGGACGGGCATGATTCGAATCTTTAACCATTACCTCCATCGTCGTACGCTGATCCAGGTGCTCTTCGACCTGGGCCTGATCGTCGCGGCGGTTTTCGCGGTGGCCCTGAGCCAGGGTCGCAGCGAGCACATGATGAGCTTCGCCGCGTCCTACGGCCTGTCGCTCGCCGGCGGAATGTTCGTCATCAACTCCGCGTCCGGCCTCTACTCCCAATCCCACAAGCGCTCGCTGACGCAGTCCTGCGCCCGAGCGCTGTTCGCGCTGCTGATCGGCCTGCCGCTGGCCTACGGCCTGTTCGGCCTGATCCCGGCCACCGTCTCCCACCGCGAGCTGCTCACCTCCACCGCGATGCTGGCCGTGGCCCTGGTCATGGTGCACCGCGTCTACGCCGCGCATTCCGGCGCCCAGGGTGCCGGCCGCACCAAGATCCTGATCTTCGGCAGCGGCCATGCCGCGCTGGCCGTGAGCGAAAGCCTGCGCGCCGCGGACCCGCACGCGCAGATCGTCGGTTTCCTGCCGGGCCCGAACGAGATCGACCCGCAGGTCCCCGCGCACCAGCTGATCGCCGCCGGCGAGAGCCTGACCGATGCGGCGATGCGCCTGGGCGTGGACGAGATCGTCGTGGCGCTGTCCGAGCGCCGCGGCGGCAGCATGCCGCTGCGCCAACTGCTGGACTGCAAGCTCTACGGCATCCGCGTCGTGGACCTGGCCACCTACTTCGAGAAGACCCTGGCGCAGATCAAGATCAGCCACGTGCACGCGGGCTGGCTGATCTTCGGCGACGGCTTCAACCAGGGCGTGATCCGCAGCGCGGTCAAGCGCGTCTTCGACCTGGCCTCGTCGCTGGTGCTGCTGGTCGCGACGGCGCCGATCATGGTGGTGACGGCGATCCTGATCAAGCTGGAGTCGCCCGGCTCGATCTTCTACACGCAGGAACGCGTCGGCCTGAACGGCGCGACCTTCAAGGTGATCAAGTTCCGCAGCATGCGCAACGACGCCGAGAAGGACGGCCGCCCCCAGTGGGCGACCAAGAACGACGCCCGCGTGACGCGCGTCGGCAACTTCATCCGCAAGGTCCGCATCGACGAGCTGCCGCAGCTGATCAACGTGCTGCGCGGCGAGATGAGCATGGTCGGCCCGCGTCCGGAGCGTCCGTTCTTCGTCGACGAGCTGGTCGCGCAGATCCCGTATTACGCCGTGCGCCACAGCGTCAAGCCGGGCGTGACCGGCTGGGCGCAGGTCCGCTACGAATACGGCTCGACCATCGAGGACTCGCTCGAGAAGCTCCAGTACGACCTGTACTACGTCAAGAACCACACGCTGTTCCTCGACCTGCTGATCATGCTCGAGACGGTGGCCGTGGTCCTGACGGGCCGGGGGGCCCGCTGAACGCGGCAACGGAGCACGTCGCTCCCGACGCATCGATCGCGCCGAGCCCGCGCTCGCGCGCCTGCCGCCCGCACCGCGACCGCAACGCGGGACATTGACCCATGTGGGACCACACTCTGAGCCTGGGCACTGCGTCGGGCATCGTCGCGGTATTGGCGCATCTGGCGCTGGCCGTGGCCGTGCTGCCGCAGTTCAGTCAGCAGCGTCGCCGCGCGCTGCGCCTGGAGGCCGCGTTGCTGCTCACCGCGCTGTGGGCCGGCCTGGACGCGGCGGTGGAGCAGGGCTGGCTGGGCGGCCGCCAATGGCCGGCGCAACTGCTGCTGCCGCTGTGCGACGCGCTGCGTTACGGCGCCTGGTTCGCCTTCATCCTGGCGCTGATCGAATCGCGCGGCGATGACGGCCAGGCGCGCAGCGCCGGCGTCGCCCGTCCGCTGCAATGGCTGGCCTGGGCCGGCGTGGTGGCCGCGATCGCGTTGCCGATGTGGCGCTACTGGGGCGACACCTCGATGTCCGCGATGCAGCGGCCGATGACGATGGCCTGGCTGGGCCTGAGCGTCTTCGGCCTGGTGCTGCTGGAGCAGATGCTGCGCAACATCCACAGCGACGCGCGCTGGAACGCCAAGCCCGTGTGCCTGGGGCTGGGCGCGGTCTTCGCGTTCGATGTGTTCGTGTTCTCGCAGGCCTCGCTGTTCCAGCAGTTCGACGGCGACGCGCTGAGCGTGCGCGCCGCCGTGCACAGCCTGGCCGTGCCGCTGCTGTGGCTGGCCAGCCGCCGTCACAAGAAGTGGCTGGACAAGCTGCATGTGTCGCGCACGGCCGCTTTCCACTCGGCCACGCTGCTGATCGTGGGCGTGTACCTGCTGGGCGTGTCCGGCATCGGCTACTACGTGCGCTACACCGGCGGCGAGTGGGGCCGCGCGCTGCAGCAGGTGCTGCTGGCGATCGGCGTGCTGGCGCTGCTGCTGATGGGCCTGTCGGGCTCGCTGCGCGCCAAGCTGCGGGTCTACATCAGCAAGCATTTCTTCAGCTACCGCTACGACTATCGGCAGGAGTGGCTGCGCTTCACCGCCATGCTGTCAGCGAGCGCCTCGCCGGCGGCGCTGGGCGAGTCCGTGATCCGCGGCCTGGCCAACCTGGTGGAGAGCCCCTCGGGCGCGCTCTGGCTGCGCCGCGGCCCGACCGCCGACGACTTCCAGCAGTCCGCGCGCTGGAACCTCAACGACGACCGCCAGGTGCTGGTGCCCGACGCCGCGCTGCTGCACCTGCTGCAGGATCGCGCCTGGATCGTGGACCTGGACGAGTGGCGCCGCCGCCCCGGCGCCTATGAGCACGTGGCGCTGCCCGACGCGCTCGCGGGCGACGGCCGCCACTGGCTGCTGGTGCCGCTGCTCAACACCGGCGTGCTGATCGGCTGGGTGATCCTGGGCCAGCCGCGCACGCGGCTCGAATTGAACTGGGAAGTGCGCGACCTGCTGCGCACCGCCGCGCAGCAGGCCGCCAGCTACCTGGCGCAGATGCAGGCCGCCGAGGCGCTGCTGGAGGCGCGCAAGTTCGAGGCCTTCAACCGCATGTCGGCCTTCGTCGTGCATGACCTGAAGAACATCGTCACGCAGCTGTCGTTGATGATGAAGAACGCCAAGCGGCTGCGGGACAACCCGGAGTTCCAGCAGGACATGCTGGACACCGTGGAGAACTCCCTGGAGAAGATGCGCCAGCTGATGCTGCAATTGCGCGAGGGCGACAAGCCGCATCACGGCGGCGCCGGCGGCGTGCCGTTGCCGGTGATCGCGCGGCGGCTGGCGGCGGCGGCGGTCAGCAAGGGCCGCGCGCTGGAGCTGGAGCTGCTGGCGGACGTCAGCGCCCGCGGTCATGAGGAACGCATCGAGCGCGTGCTCGGCCACGTGGTGCAGAACGCGCTGGACGCGACGCCCATGGACGGTCGCGTGGCGATGCGATTGCAGCGCATCGGCAGCAACGCGCAGGTGGAAGTCGAGGATACTGGTTGCGGCATGACGCAGGAGTTCATGGACCAGCGCCTGTTCAAGCCCTTCCAGACCACGAAGGCGGCGGGCATGGGCATCGGAGCCTACGAGAGCTACCAGTACCTGCAGGAACTAGGAGGGAGGATCAACGTGGAAAGCGCGCCCGGAAGAGGCACCAAGGTCACCATCTTGCTGCCGCTGTTTTTTGCGCAGTCGGGCAGCGATGCCGGATTGGTGGAGGTGAGATGAGCGCTGCCGCACGGCCGTCCGAAGGCGGCGCTGCGTCCCTCTCGGAGGGACCCACGAAGTGGAGGGAGCCCACATGAGCGCTGCCGCACGGCCGCCCGAAGGCGGCGCTGCGTCCCTCTCGGAGGGACCCACGAAGTGGAGGGAGCCCACATGAGCGCTGCCGCACGGCCGCCCGAAGGCGGCGCTGCGTCCCTCTCGGAGGGACCCACGACGTGGAGGGTGCCCACATGAGCGCCCAACCTCCCTCGCTGCTGATCGTCGAGGACGATCTCGCGCTGCAGAAGCAGCTGAAGTGGTCCATGGACCGCTTCGAGTCGGTCACGGCCGACGACGTCGCCACCGCGGTGATGCAGTTCCGCCGCCACAAGCCGCCGGTGGTGACGATGGACCTGGGGCTGCCGCCCGACCAGGACTCGGTGTCCGAGGGCTTCCGCCTGCTCGAGAAGCTGATCGAGCTGGAGCCCGGCACCAAGGTCATCGTCCTGACCGGCCAGAACGACCAGAACAACGCGCTGCGGGCCATCCGCATGGGCGCCTACGACTTCCTGGCCAAGCCGGTGGATCCCGACGTGCTGGTGCTGACCGTGGAGCGCGCGATGCGCCTGCACGAGCTGCAGCAGGAGAACCAGCGCCTCATGACGCAGCAGGACGGTGAGCCCACCGGCAAGCTGCTCACGCGCGACCCGCAGATGCAGCGCATCTGCCGCACCGTCGAGCGCGTCTCCGGCAGTGACGCCACGGTGCTGCTGCTGGGCGAGAGCGGCACCGGCAAGGAAGTGCTGGCGCAGGCGCTGCACGACGCGTCCAAGCGCAAGGGCCGCTTCGTCGCGATCAATTGCGCGGCCATTCCGGAAGCGCTGCTGGAGAGCGAGCTCTTCGGTTACGAGCGCGGCGCCTTCACCGGCGCGACCAAGACCACGGTCGGCAAGATCGAGACCGCCAACGGCGGCACGCTGATGCTGGACGAGATCGGCGATCTGCCGATGTCGCTGCAGGCCAAGCTGCTGCGCTTCCTGCAGGAGCGCAACATCGAGCGCCTGGGGGGGCGCCAGGAGATCCCGGTCGACGTGCGCATCGTCGGCGCGACCCACCAGGACCTGAAGGCGAAGATCGAGCAGGGCCTGTTCCGCGAGGACCTGTTCTATCGCCTGGCCGAGATCGTCGTCGACATCCCGCCGCTGCGCGACCGCGTCGGCGACGCGGTGCTGCTGTCGCATGCGTTCCTGCGCCGTTTCTCGTCCGAGCAGCGCCGCCCGATCCTGCGCCTGAGCGACGAGGCGATCCGCAGCGTCGAGGCGCACCGCTGGCCCGGCAACGTGCGCGAGCTGCAGAACCTCATGAAGCGCGCCTCCATCATGGCCGACGGCGAGCGCATCACCGCCGACGACCTGGGCCTGCCGGTCGTGGGCGGCGATGCGCCGGCCGGCGAGCAGGACCTGGACCTGCGCACGGTGCGCGAGCGCGCCGAGCGCCAGGCCGTCGTGTCCGCCCTGGGCCGCACCGACGGCAACATCGCCAAGGCCGCCGATCTGCTGGGCGTCAGCCGTCCGACTCTGTACGATCTGATGTCCCGGCTCGGCGTCAAGGCCTGAGCGGGCCGACGCCGCGCCACCGAAGTTCCTTCCCGGTTTTCGTCCCAGACTTCCGTCCCAGACCCTGACAGCGAAAGAGACACGCATGTCCCGCAAGATCCAGAACGGTCCCGAGCTCGGGTTCACCCAACACGCCGCCGGTCGCGGCCGCCTGGCGCGCGGCGCCACGGCGCTGGCGCTCGGCTCCGCGCTGCTGCTCGCGGGCTGCCTCGGCGACTCCGCGCAGGACCTGCTGAAGTCGGCCAAGGAGCACCTCGACAAGAAGGACCACAAGGCGGCGATCATCCAGCTCAAGAACGCGCTGCAAAAGGACGACACGCTGGCCGAGGCGCGTTTCCTGCTGGCCCGCGCGCTGCTGGACAGCGGCGACGTGGCCGGCGCCACCATCGAGGCCGACAAGGCCAGGGCGCAGGGCTATTCGGGCGACGCGCTGGCCGCGCTGCAGGCCCGGCTGCTGCTGATGCAGGGCAAGGTGGACGAGTTGATCGGCCAGTTCGGCAACCGCCATCTGGCCACCGCCGTCGACGAGGCCGACCTGCAGTCCACGCTGGTCGGCGCCTATGTCGCCAAGCAGCGCCTGTCCGATGCCCGCGCCGCCGCCAACGCCGCGGTGCGCGCCGCGCCGGACAGCGTGCCGGTGCGCCTGATCAACGTCCGCCTGCTCACCAGCGAAGGCAAGTTGAAGGACGCGCAGGAGGAAGTGGAGCGCGTGCTGGCCAAGTCCCCGGACGCCGGCGAGGCCTGGCTGCTCAAGGGCGAGCTGCAGGTGCTGGCCGAGGCCCCGCCCGCCGAGTCGATCGCGAGCTTCCGCAAGGCGCTGTCGCTGGACAAGAAGCTGGTCGGCGCGCATGCCGGCCTGATCAACCTGCTGATGCGCACCGGCGACAAGGCCGGCGCGAAGGAGGCCGTCGCCGCGATGAAGACGGCCGCGCCGCAGCACGCGCAGACCTTCTACTACGCCGCGATCTTCGCGCTCGATGCCGGTCAGCTCAAGGAAGCGACCGAGCTGTCGCAGTCGCTGCTGAAGATCGCGCCGAACAACGAGCGCGCGCTGTTCCTGGCCGGCCGCGTGGCGCAGGCCAACGGCGACCTGCGCCAGGCCGAGTCCCACTTCGCCAAGCTGATCCAGGGCACGCCGGACTCGTCCGCGGCGCGCGTGGCGCTGGCGCAGCTGCAACTGCGCGGCGGCGACAACGACCTGGCGATGACCACGCTGCAGCCGGCTCTGGACGCCAAGACGCCGTCGTCCGAGGCGCTGGCGCTGGCCGCGGAGATCCGCCTCAAGCAGGGGCAGGGTGCCGAGGCCGAGCGCTACCTGGCGCGCGCCGCCGAGACCAATCCGAACGACGTGCGCAGCCGCGTCGGACTGGCCCTGAACGACATCCAGAAGGGCCGTGACGCGCAGGGCGTGGCGGCGCTGCGCAAGCTGGCCGCCGACGACAAGGGCACCGTGGCCGACATCGCGCTGATCAGCGTGCTGATCCGCAAGAAGGACGATGCCGGCGCCCGCGAGGCGATCTCGGCGATGGAGCGCAAGGATCCGAAGTCCGCCACCGCGCCCGAGCTGCGGGGCCGCCTGGCGCTGCTGCGCGGCGACCGCGCCGGCGCCCGCCAGCAACTGGCGGAGGCCGTCAAGCGCGAGCCGACCTCCATGACCGCCGCCAACAGCCTGGCCGCGATGGACCTGCAGGACGGCAAGCCCGCCGAGGCCGTCAAGCATTACGACGCCGTGCTGAAGGCCGACCCCAGGAACCAGCGCGCCGAGATGGCGCAACTGGGTCTGAAGCTGGCCAACAAGCTGATCGAGAAGGACGACGCCATCAAGCGCCTGACCGAGCTGGCCAAGGCGCATCCGGACGACCCGGTGCCGCGCCAGGCGGCCGTCGGCCTGCTGATGGAGAAGAAGGACCTGAAGCAGGCGCTGTCGATGGCCCAGGAAGGCGTGACCGCCAGCCCGGACAAGCCGGAGCTGATCGACCTGCTGGGCCAGGTGCAGGCCGCCAGCGGCGACCGCCAGCAGGCGGTGAGCAGCTTCAACAAGGTCGCGACGCTGACGCCGCGCTCGCCGCTGGGCCCGCTGCGCCTGGCCGACCTGTACGCGCAGGCCGGCGACAAGGAGGCGGCCGCCAACGCGCTCAAGCGCGCCCAGGCGATCGCCCCGACCGACGCCGAACTGGTCCGCAAGGTGGTCGAAAAGTCGCTGGCGATCCAGCGTCCCGACATCGCGCTGCTGGCGACCAAGGGCCTGCAGACGGCGCAGCCCAAGTTCGGCCTGGGCTGGAAGCTGGAGGGCGACGTCGCCCGCTCGCGCAAGGACTGGCCGGCCGCCGTCGCCGCCTATCGCAAGGCCGACCAACTGGCGGTCGAGGCCGGCGGCACCGTGCCCAATACCGAGCTGGCCATCGCGCTGCACGGCGTGCTGATCCAGTCGGGCAAGACGGACGAGGCCGCCGCCTTCGCCTCCAGCTGGACCTCCAAGTACAAGCAGGACGCGCTGTTCCGCTACCACCTGGGCGATGTGGCGCTGAACCAGGGCCGCAACGAGGCGGCCGAGCAGCAGTACCAGGCCGTGCTGGCGATGAACCCCGAGAACGCGGCCGCCGCCAACAACATCGCCTGGTTGCGCCTGCGCGCCGGCAAGGCGGACGACGGCCTCAAGTTTGCCGAGAAGGCCAACCAGCTGCGCCCGGGCGTGCCGCCCTACATGGACACGCTGGCCGAGGCGCTGGCCGCCAAGGGCCAGACCGCCAAGGCGATCGAAGTGCAGCAGGCGGCGGTGAAGCAGGCGCCGACGGTGCCCGCGTATCGGTTGCGCCTGGCGCAGCTGTACGTGGCCGGCGGCAACAAGAGCGACGCGCAGGCGGAACTGAAGCGCCTGGCGGACCTGGGACCGAGTTTCGAGCAACAAGCCGAGGTGCAGAAGCTGCAAGCCGCGATCCGCTGAGGCCTGCGCCTGAGCGATCCGATCCGCCTTGGCGGACCGTTGGCGTGCGGACCACCGCGCCCACAGGGAGACGGTCATGAGCCAGATTCGACGATCCAGTCTGCGCAAGCGGTTCCACCAGGGACTGCGGCGCATGTTCTCCAGGCTGCCCAAGGGGTTGCGCTTCGCCGTCTACCGACGCATGGTGGACTGCGATCCGGCGCCGTCCAGCCGGCTGGAGCTGAAGGTGGCGGACACGCAGGAGGAACTCGACGCCTGTTTCCGCATCCTGCACGACGCTTACGTCGGCAGCGGCTTCATGAAGCCGGACCCCAGCGGCCTGCGCGTGACGATCTATCACGCGCTGCCGACCACGACCACGCTCTGCGCCAAATACGACGGCGCCGTGGTGGGGACGATCTCGATGGTGCGGGAGGGCGTGTTCGGCTTCCCGCTGCAGTCGGTGTTCGACCTGGAGGACGTGCGCGCCAAGGGCGGCAAGATCGCCGAGATCTCGGCGCTGGCCGTCGCGCCGGCGTTCCGCAAGACCGGCGGCGCGATCCTGTTCCCGCTGATGAAGTTCATGCATCAGTACTGCACCCAGTACTTCGACACGCGGCACCTGGTGATCGCGGTCAACCCGGACAAGATCGAGCTGTACGAGGCGCTGCTGTTCTTCAAGCGATTGAAGGAGCAGACCGTCGACAACTACGACTTCGCCAACGGGGCGCCGGCGGTGGGGGCGACGCTGGATCTGGAGGAGGCGGACGAGACCTTCGAGCGCGCCTACCGCGGCCGCCGCGACCGCAAGAACCTGCATCACTACTTCTTCGGCCAGGACCTGGCCAACATCAAGCTGCCGCAGCGGCGATACCACACGACCAACGATCCGGTCATGACCCCGGAGCTGCTGGATCACTTCTTCAACAAGGTGGTGCAGGTCTTCCCGACCTTGAACGACGTCAAGAAGGCGCTGCTGTGGTCGGTGTACCGCGATGACGCGCAGTTCCGCTCGGTGCTGCCCATGCTCAGCGGCGGCGGCGAGGACCTGGGCCGGGCGCTGCGGCAGTACCCGCGTTACTCGATCCGCTGTCCCGGCCATCTGGACATCCGCGCCGCCAACGACAGCCAGCTGGGCTCGTTCGACCTGGAAGTGATCGAGGTGTCGGCGCACGGCTTCCAGGCCGAGTGCGACCTGGACCTGCCGCTGCAGGTCGACGGCAGCGTCAAGATCGAGCTGGGGGCCCAGCAAGACGGCGTCAAGAACACGGCCCACGTGATGGCCCGCGCCGTGCGCCGCAAGGACACGGAGCGGGGCAGCTACTACGGCTTCCGCATCGACGAACCCGATCGCGCCTGGCGCAGCTTCGTCTCCACGCTGGAGATGGCAACGACCACGAAAGACCTGGCCGCATGACACGCAGTACCGCTCCCACCTTCGATCCGTTGTCCGGTCCGTCGGCCGGTCCGCGACGCCGCGAGCTGCTCGCGCTCGGCGCCCTGGGCGCGATCGGCGCCATGGGCCTGATGCCGTCGTCGGCGCGGGCGCAGGAGATGTCCAACACCTTGCCCGACCTGATCGACCGCAGCCGCCAGGCGGTGGTGGCGGTGGGCACGTTCGCCGCGACGGACAACCCGCGATTCGGATTCCGGGGGACGGGGTTCGTGGTCGGGGACGGACGCTTGATCGTGACCTGCGCGCACGTGATCCCGAACCCGATCGAGAAGGATCTGGCGATCACCGTGGCGCCGACCGGCAACGCATCCGGCGCGCCGCAACTGCGCCCCGTGAAGCTGCTGCGCCGCGACACGACGCACGACCTGGCGGTGCTGGAGCTGGCGGACGACAAGCCGGCGCTGGTCAACGTGCTGCAGCTGGCGCCGGTCAACGGGGACCAGCCGGTGGTGCGCGAGGGCAGCGCGGTGGCGCTGATGGGATATCCCATCGGCACGGCGCTGGGCGTGACGATGGCGACGCACCGCGGCGTCGTCGCCGCGGTCACGCGCGCGGCGCTGCCGGCGCCGACCTCCGGCAGCCTGTCCGACCGCGCGGTGCGGCAACTGCGAGACGGGCCGATGGAGTTCCTGCAGCTGGACATCACCGCCTACCCCGGCAACAGCGGCGGGCCGCTGCTGGAGATCGCCACCGGGAAGGTGGTCGGCGTCGTCAACATGGTGGTGCTCAAGGGCACCCGGGAGTCGGCGCTCAGCGCGCCCAGCGGCATCAGCTACGCGGTACCGGTGAGGTACGTGGTGCCGTTGCTGGGGAAGTGAGCCGTCGGCGGCGCGCGTAGGGCGCCGTCAGCCCGCGTGCCCCACCGGCGCCGCCGCGCCCGCCTGCGGCGCGGGCTCCCTCAGCAGCAGCGCCAGCAGGCCGCCCGCCGCCGCGAACACCGCGCCGACCGCGAACGCCACGCGATAGCCCCCCGCCAGCGCCGCCGGCAGCGAGGCGCCCAGCGCGCCGAGCTCCGCCGTCCGCGACGCCGCCAGGCTGGCCAGCACGGCCAGGCCCAGCGATCCGCCCATCATGAAGGACGTGTTCACCACGCCGGAGGCCAGGCCCGATTCGCTGGGCGCGACCTCGCTCATCGCCGCCAGCAGCACCGGATTGAAGGCCACGCCCGCGCCCAGCCCGAGCAGCAGCATGCCCGGCAGCACATCCAGCCAGAAGCCGCCGTCGGCCGGTGCCCGCGCGAACAGCGCCAGGCCCAGCGCCGCCAGCAGCAGGCCGCCGCACAGCGGGATCCGCAGGCCGAAGCGCATCACCAGCTTGGCCGACAGTCCGACCGAGAACGCCGCCATGATGAGGTTGGACGGCAGGAACCCCAGGCCGACGTGCATCGCGTCGTAGCCCAGCACCAGTTGCATGTAGAGCGCCGACAGGAAGAACCACGCGAACATCGCCGCGGCCCACAACACGCCGATGACGTTGGACACCGCCACCGAGCGCAGCTTGAAGAGCGACAGCGGCATCAGCGGATGCGCGACCTTCATCTCCAGCACCAGAAAGGCCGCCAGCAGCAGCACCGCCACGCCCAGCAGGCCGAGCGTGCGCGGCGAGGTCCAGCCGGCCTCGTTGCCGTTCACCACCGCATAGACCGCCAGCATCAGCGACAGGGTCACCGTCACCGCGCCGGCCCAGTCCAGCGTCTCGTCGGGGGCCGTCGGGCCGCCGCGCTCGATCAGCCACAGGCACAGCGCGATCACCACGGCGCCGATGGGGAGGTTGACCAGGAAGATCCAGTGCCAGCTCAGCGTGCTCGTCAGCAGTCCGCCCAGCAGCACGCCGATGCTGCCGCCGCCGGCGCAGACGAAGCCGTAGACGCCCATCGCCTTGGCGCGCTCCGCCGGCTCGGTGAACATGTTCATGATCAGCGACAGCGAAATCGCCGACACCACCGCGCCGCCCAGGCCCTGCACCGCGCGCGCCGCCACCAGCAGCTCCTGCGTGTGCGCCAGCCCGCAGGCCGCGGACGCGGCGGTGAACAGGCCCAGCCCCGCCAGGAACATCCGCCGGTGCCCGTACAGGTCGCCCAGCCGGCCACCCAGCAGCATGAAGCCACCGAAGGTCAGCATGTAGGCGTTGACCACCCAGACCAGCGAGGTCTCGGTGAACCCCAGGTCGGCGCGGATCGAGGGCAGGGCGACGTTCACGATGGTCGTGTCCAGCACGATCATCAGCACGCCCAGGCACAGCACGCCCAGGGCCAGCCAGCGGCGACGCTTCGAATCAAGGTGAGAGGTCATGGATGACAGCGGTTCGTTGGGGATCGGAGGAGTCTCTTCGGCACGACGTTCGGCCATGCCGCAATTCGACACGTCGGTCGTGACGGTCGCCTTTTCATCGCGGCGGGGCGGCGGACTCCCGCCGTGAAGGACGCGTTTGTAGCAGCGCGCCCCGGGCCGCGCCAGTGCCGAGGGTCCCTTTCGAGACCGGGTGCTGCCATCGTCTGTCAGCTGTCGGTGGAATGCCTACAAACGCTGCCGTCATCGCTGCACTGCGCCATGCGGCTTGCCTGTCTGTCGTGCGAACGCCGTCGGCCAGATGATTCGTTCCATCAACAGGGAGCCACCGACATGAGCATCACCAAGCAAGCCCAGGCGATCCGCGCCCAGCGGCACAGCAGTTTCAAGACCGCCGTCCTGCTTTCCGGCCTGGCGATCGGCGCCGGCCTGATGTTCAGCGTGGCGCAGGACGCGCGGGGCGCGACCCCCGTCACCAACACCTTCCAGGTGACGGCGACGATCAACAGCTCCTGCACCGTGTCGGGCTCCAACCTGAACTTCGGCTCCGCGATCGATCCGCTGGCTGCCGCGACGCCGCTGGACGCGACCTCGACGCTGACGGTCACCTGCTCCAACAGCACGCCGTATGCGGTCGCGCTGAACGCCGGCGCCAACGCCGGCGGCGCGACCAACTTCTCCAGCCGCACGATGTTGAGCGGCGCCAGCACGCTGGCCTATCAGCTGTACCTGGATTCGGGCCGCTCCACCGTGTGGGGCGACGGCACCTCGTCGTCCAGCAGCAAGAGCGGCACCGGCACCGGGTCGGCGCAGTCGATCTCGGTGTACGGCCGGATCCCGTCGCTTGCGAACGTGGTGCCGGGCAGCTATACCGATACGGTGACCGTCACGGTCACCTACTGATTCAGCGTCCGGACCTCCCTGTCCGGGCCCCGTTTGCTCGAGTGCTGACGCTCAGCGTCGCCCGCCGCGATTGACGACCCAGGCGATCCCCCCTCGCCACGGACGCACGCGGACGGCCTCCCCCTCTGTCAGGGCGGCGAGTCAGCACTCGACAATATTCACCGCGAGACCGCCGCGGGCGGTTTCCTTGTACTTGGTCATCATGTCGGCGCCGGTCTCGCGCATCGTCTTGATGACCTTGTCCAGGCTCACGTGGTGCGTGCCGTCGCCGCGCAGCGCCATGCGGGCCGCGTTGATGGCCTTGACCGACGCGATCGCGTTGCGCTCGATGCAGGGGATCTGCACCAGTCCGCCGACCGGATCGCAGGTCAGCCCCAGGTGGTGCTCCATGCCGATCTCGGCCGCGTTCTCGGCCTGCTCGGGCGTGCCGCCCATCACCGCGCACAAGGCCCCGGCCGCCATCGAGCAGGCCACGCCGACCTCGCCCTGGCAGCCGACCTCGGCGCCGGAGATCGACGCGTTTTCCTTGTAGAGGATGCCGATCGCGGCCGCGGTCAGCAGGAAGTCGATGATGCCGTCCTCGTTGGCGCCATGGAAGAAGCGCGCGTAGTAGTGCAGCACCGCCGGCACGATGCCGGCCGCGCCGTTGGTCGGCGCCGTGACGACGCGACCGCCGGCGGCGTTTTCCTCGTTCACCGCCAGCGCGTACAGGTTGACCCAGTCCATCACCTGCAGCGGATCACGCAGCGCCGCTTCCGGGTTGCCGGTCAGCTCGCGGTACAGATGCGCCGAGCGCCGCCGCACCTTGAAGCCGCCCGGCAGGACGCCCTCCGTGCGGCAGCCTCGGGTCACGCATTCCTGCATCACGCGCCAGATGTTCAGCAGACCGGCGCGGGTGTCCTCGTCGGTGCGCCAGTGGCGCTCGTTGCGGCGCATGATCTCGGCGATCGAGCAGTTCTCCCGCGTCGTCATCTCCAGCAGCTCCGCGCCGCTCTTGAACGGGTAGGGCAGCACGGTGGTGTCGGGCGCGATCTGCTTCTGCTTGCTGCCGTCGGCCAGCACTTCCTCGCTGACGACGAAGCCGCCGCCCACCGAGTAATACACCCGGTTCTGCAGCTCGTTGCCGTCGGCGTCGAAGGCGATCATGCGCATGCCGTTGGCGTGCAGCGGCAGGCTCTGGCGGCGGTACATCGTCAGGTCGCGCGCCTCGTCGAACGCCACGGGGTGGTCCCCGCCCAGCGCCACGCGTTTGTCGCCGCGGATGGCGGCCAGGATCTCCGGGATGCGTTCCACGTCGACCGTGTCCGGCTCATGGCCGGCCAGGCCCAGCAGCACCGCCGTGTCGCTGCCGTGGCCCTTGCCGGTGGCGCCGAGCGAGCCATACAGCGCCGTCGCGACCCGCACCGTCCGGTCCAGCACGCCCTCGTGACGCAGACGCTGCACGAACATGCGGGCGGCACGCATCGGCCCCACGGTGTGGGAACTGGACGGCCCGATGCCGATCTTGAACAGGTCGAATACGGAAACAGCCATGAGGAACCTTCTGGGGACCTTCGGGGAACGGGATCACTCGTCGGCGTAAGCCGACAGCGGTGGGCAGCTGCAAACCAGGTTGCGGTCGCCGTAGACGTTGTCCACGCGTCCGACCGGCGACCAGTACTTCACTTGCCTGAGCGCGGGCACCGGATAGGCGGCGTCGTCGCGGCTGTAGCCGTGCGTCCACTCGGCCTTGAGCAGGCTCTCGGCGGTGTGCGGGGCGTTGACCAGCGGGTTGTCCTCGCGAGGCCAGGCGCCGGACTCGACCTTGGCGATCTCCTCGCGGATCTGGATCATGGCGGCGATGAAGCGGTCCAGCTCGTAGCGCGATTCGCTCTCGGTCGGCTCGACCATCAGCGTGCCGGCCACCGGGAAGGACAGTGTGGGCGCGTGGAAGCCGTAGTCGATCAGGCGCTTGGCGACGTCCTCGGCCGAGATGCCGGAGCTGTCCTTGAGCGGGCGCAGGTCCAGGATGCACTCGTGCGCCACGCCGCCGCCCTTGACGCCGTCGACGTTACCGCTGAAGTGGATGTCGTAATGGTCGGACAGGCGCGCGGCCACGTAGTTGGCCGAGAGGATGGCGGTCTCGGTGGCGGCCTTCAGGCCGTCCTCGCCCATCATGCGGATGTACATCCAAGAGATCGGCAGCACCGCCGCGTTGCCCAGCGGTGCCGCGGACACGGCGCCGATGGCGGACTTCTCGCCCAGGCCGGCCGAGCGATGCGCCGGCAGGAAGGGCACCAGGTCCTCGACCACGCAGACCGGGCCGACACCCGGGCCGCCGCCGCCGTGCGGGATGCAGAAGGTCTTGTGCAGGTTCAGGTGGGACACGTCGCCGCCGAACTGGCCCGGCGCGGCGATGCCGACCAGCGCGTTCATGTTGGCGCCGTCGACGTAGACGCGGCCGCCGTGTTCATGCACCAGCGCGCAGATCTCCTTGACGTGCAGGTCGAACACGCCGTAGGTCGACGGGTAGGTGATCATGATCGCGGCCAGGTTGGCGCTGTGCTGTTCGCACTTGGCCTTCAGGTCGACCAGGTCGATGTTGCCTTCCTTGTCGCACTTGGTCACGACGACCTGCATGCCCACCATCTGCGCCGACGCCGGGTTGGTGCCGTGCGCGGACTCCGGGATCAGGCAGATCTTGCGATGCGCGTCGCCGCGCGACTCGTGCCAGGCCTTGATGATCAGCAGGCCGGCGTACTCGCCCTGCGAGCCGGCGTTCGGCTGCAGCGACACGCCCGCGTAGCCGGTCGCCTGGCACAACCAGGCGGTCAGTTGCTGGTCCAACTGGGCGTAGCCCTGCAGCTGGCTCTGCGGCGCGAACGGGTGGACGTGCGCGAACTCGGGCCAGGTGATGGGGATCATCTCGCTGGTCGCGTTCAGCTTCATCGTGCAGGAGCCCAGCGGGATCATGCTGCGGTCTAGCGCCAGGTCCTTGTCGGCGAGCTGGCGCAGGTAGCGCAGCAGTTCCGTCTCGGAATGGTGGATGTTGAAGATCGGGTGCGTCAGGTAGGCGCTGGTGCGGACCAGCGCGGCCGGGATCAGCGCGGCGGCCGAGTCGGCGCCCGCGAAGGCGTCCGGCACGGCCTTGCCTTCGGCGAAGACCGTCAGCAACGCCTGGATGTCGGCGCGCGAGGTGGTCTCGTCCAGCGTGACGCCGATGCTGTCGTCGCTGGCGCGGCGCAGGTTCATGCCGGCGGCGACGGCGGCGGCCAGCACCGGACCAGTGTGCGCGCCGGTCAGCACGTGCACCGTGTCGAACGAGGTCTCGTGGACCAGCGTCAGGCCCAGCGCCTTCAGGCCCTGGGCCAGCACGGCGGTGTAGGCGGCCACGCGCTGCGCGATGCGCTTGAGGCCCTGCGGACCGTGATAGACCGCGTACATGCTGGCCACGACGGCCGGCAGCACCTGCGCGGTACAGATGTTGGAGGTGGCCTTCTCGCGGCGGATGTGCTGCTCGCGGGTCTGCAGCGACAGGCGGTAGGCGGGCTTGCCGTGCGAGTCCACCGACACGCCCACCAGGCGGCCCGGCAGGCTGCGCTTGAACTCGTCGCGGCAGGCCATGTAGGCGGCGTGCGGGCCGCCGGCGCCCATGGGCATGCCCAGGCGCTGCGTCGTGCCGACGACGATGTCGGCGCCTTGCTCGCCCGGCGCCTGGATCAGCGTCAGCGCCAGCAGGTCGGCGGCGGCGACCAGCAGGCCGCCCCGCGCGTGGACCGCATCGGCGATCGCCTGCAGCGGGCGCACCACGCCGGTCACGCCGGGGTACTGCACCAGCGCGCCGAAGCATTCCGCCTGGCCGGCGTCCTCGGCCTTGCCGACCTGGACCGTGATGCCCAGCGGCTCGGCGCGCGTGCGCACCACTTCCAGCGTTTGCGGCAGCACGTCGTCGGCGACGAAGAAGACCTGGCTCTTGCTCTTGCCCATGCGGGCGGCCAGCGTCATGCCTTCGGCCGCGGCGGTGGCCTCGTCCAGCATCGAGGCGTTGGCGATGGCCATGCCGGTCAGGTCGCAGACCATGGTCTGGAAGTTGACCAGGGCCTCCATGCGGCCTTGCGAGATCTCGGCCTGGTAGGGCGTGTAGGCGGTGTACCAGGCGGGGTTCTCGAGGATGTTGCGCAGGATCACGCCGGGCGTCAGCGTGCCGTGGTAACCCTGGCCGATGAAGCTCTTCAGGATCTGGTTGCGGCCCGCGATGGCCTTGAGCTCGGCCAGCGCCTGCGCCTCGGTGACGGCGGCGGGCAGGTCCATCTTCGCGGCGCGCTTGATGGCGGCCGGCACGATCGCGTCGATCAGCGCGGCGCGCGAGGCGGCTCCGATCGCCGACAGCATCAGCTGCTCGTCATGAGCATCGGGGCCGATGTGGCGGGCGTGGAATTCGCGATCGTTCTCGAGTTCGGCGAAGGAGGGCAGGGCGGACATGGCGGGGCGATCCTGGAGAGAGGTATTCGTTGCCGAGCGCATTCATGCGCGCGGCGATGACCCGAAGGTCGTCGGGGTGCGGAGTCGGGAGGGGCCGCCAGGCGCAAACCGCAGCCATGGCAGCGCCATGGCGAGGATTTGCAACGACATGGACTGCCCGAATCCGCGGCCCGATCAGGAGTTTTTGACGAGGGTGTCGTAGGCGGTGGAGTCCATCAGGCCGTCCAGCTCCGACGGGTTGGACAGCTTGACCTTGAAGAACCAGCCGCTCTTGAGCGGGTCGCTGTTGGCCAGCGACGGGTCGTCGCGCAGGGCCTCGTTGACCTCGACGATCTCGCCCGACACCGGGGCGTAGACATCGGCGGCGGCCTTGACCGACTCGACCACGCCGGCCACGGCCTTGGCGTCGAAGGACTTGCCGACTTCCGGCAGGTCCACGAACACCACGTCGCCCAGCGCGTCCTGCGCGTGGACCGTGATGCCCACGGTAACGGTGCCGTCGCCGGCGATGTCGACCCACTCGTGGTCAGGGGTGTACTTGATGGTCATGGAAAGGCTCCGTCGAGTCGGAAGGAAAGGGTTGAAACGGGGCTGACGCGCGAGGCCGGCCCGGCGGCCGCGACCGCCGGATGCGCATCAGCCGCGGAAGTATCCGTTGGGCGTGAACGGCGTGGAAGAGACCGTCATCGGGGTGCGCTTGCCGCGCACCTCCGCGAACAGCTCGGTGCCCAGCGCGGCATGGGCCGTCTGCACGTAGGCCAGCGCCACCGGCTTGCCCACCGTCGGGCCGAGCGTGCCGCTGGTGACCACGCCGATCTCGGCGCCGTCGGCGTTGACCAGCCTGGCGCCTTCGCGCACCGGCATGCGTTCCGAGCTCACCAGGCCGACGCGCTTCTTCGCGACACCCTCGGCGAACTGGCGGTCGATCACGGCCGCGCCGGGGTAGCCGCCGGCACGCGCGCCACCGGCGCGGCGCACCTTCTGGATCGCCCAGGTCAGCGAGGCCTCGACCGGCGTGGAGGTCGTGTCGATGTCGTGGCCGTACAGGCACAGGCCGGCTTCCAGGCGCAGCGAGTCGCGCGCGCCCAGGCCGATGGGCATCACCTCCGGCTGGGCCAGCAGCTTGCGGGCCAGCTCGACCGCGCGGTCGGCGGGGACCGAGATTTCGTAGCCGTCCTCGCCGGTGTAGCCGGAGCGGGTGACGAAGGTGGGGATGCCGTCCAGGTCGAAGAAGTTGCCGGTCATGAAGACCAGCTTGGCGACGTCGGCGTTCAGGCGCGACAGCGCGGTCACCGCCTGCGGCCCCTGCAGCGCGAGCAGCGCCTGCTCGGGCATCGGGCGGACCTCGCAGCGGCCGCCCAGGTGCTTTTGCATGTGGGCGATGTCCTGGTCGCGGCAGCCGGCGTTGACGACGACGAACAGGCCGTCGGTGCGGCGAGCCACCATCAGGTCGTCGAGGATGCCGCCCTCGTCGTTGGTGAACAGCGCGTAGCGTTGCTTGAACAGGCCCAGGTCGACGATGTCGACGGGGACCAGCGTCTCCAGCGCGGCGGCGGCGTCGTCGCCCACCAGCAGCACCTGGCCCATGTGCGAGACGTCGAACAGGCCGGCGGCGGCGCGGGCGTGCTTGTGCTCGGCCATCACGCCGGCGGGGTACTGGACCGGCATGTCGTAGCCGGCGAAGGGCACCATCTTGGCGCCGAGTTCGATGTGCAGTGCGTGCAGCGGGGTCTGCAGCAGGGTCTGGTCAGCGGACATGTCTCGCTCCGAGGGCATTCGTCGTAGCCACCCCCGACTGTGAACCGATCACGTCCGGGGTGGGGATATGCCCTCGCTGTCCGCTTTACCTGAGAGATTGGCCGTCGGTGGTTGACCGGCGGCTTGCCCCTTCGGTGGACGGGCTCGACCGATGGTCCGCCCCGCCTCTCTCCAGTGAGGAACGCCCGAAATCTCGGACGTCTCGTCAGTCCTTTTGCCTGAGCGTTCGCAGCATGGGATCACCGGTGCCACTGCGCCTTCGGCGGCCCCCGCGAGGGGGCTCTCTCCTGACTGGGGCGCATTGTAGTCACGGATTCGGCCCCGGCGGGCGACTAGGCGTCACACGTGAACTTACCGATGTCGGGTGCAGACCCAAGACCTTCCTCTGCCGATCTCGAAAGGAACGACCATGTCCAGGATCACCGCTTTCAACGAGGGGCTGTTCTTCGGCCGGAACGTCGGACGCAACGACCACGATGCGATTCGCGCGCGGATCGCGGACTGGGATGCGCGGAGCGTCCCCGGCGAAGGCAACGATCCTTGCGATCGGCCGCCGCGCGGGCAAGGCGAGCCGCCGCCCTCGACGTCCGCCGTGCTGAGGCGGCCCATGCACTTTCATGTCGCCAGGCTCGGTCGATCGCAGCAGGTGCGACCGCCGCCAGGGCATGCGCCGCTGGCGAAGGCGGAAAGCACGTCCATCGCGCCGTCGGCCAGCGGCGCTGGCGCCGCGGCCGCCGTCGGAGGGCCTCGATGGACGGCCAGTACGTCCACGCAGTTCTTCCAGACGGTGGCCATCTGCGACCACCGCAGCGATCAGGTCCAGGCGTTGTCTGACCGCATGACCGCACCGACGGGTCTGAAGGGCTGGTGGCGGCGCGTGACCGGACCGAGGCAACCATCGGTCCACGAACTGGCTTCGAATCTGGCGCGGCCGTTGCTCCACGAACTGCGAAACACACCGGCGCTCGGCGACCCGAGGCAGACCTTCGACGCGCTGAGCGAGCGGCTTGTCCGCCACAGTTTCGATGCGTTGGACGAGGTGGGACGCGGGCGCTGGACGGAGCGGGTCAACGGCTCCGTCAAGGGCAGCTTCGCAGCGGCTCTGCGGTATCAGGAAAAGCTCTGCGGCGATCTGGACCTGGATTGTCAACACACCTCGAAGATCGAAGCGGAGATCGCCACGCTGATGGTGCTGCGGCGCATGAAGGAGGTCGCCACGGCGAAGCGCGGCTGAACGGCCCACCCCGGTCCCCCGCCACCGCATGAGGCCCGCCGATGCTGGGCCCTCGCCACGTGATTGGGTTGTCATGTGCCGTCAAGGTTCGGATGCACACAGCGTCGTGGCTCGCGCGGGCGGGCCGAGAGCGAAACCAGCGACATGCCGAACATTGCATCGATCTCCGCGTTCTTCACGCGTTGTCTTGGGTTTGAGCCGGACTTCGGACGAAAGCCGACGTCCGCCGACACGAAGGCCTCGCCGTTCGAGTTGCTGTCGGCCGCTCGAAAGCCGAAAACGCTGCCGAACTGGCGCCTCGCCGAGGGCGTCACGGCATGGAAGGACGCGTTGCGGTCGGGGCTGTCGTCCACGTCGGCGCCACTGGCGTCCGGGGGTGTCCTGCCGAGCATCGCCATCGAACGGGGCGCCCGGCGAGACAGCGACCTGCTCGTGCATCTGGCCGATCTGGCGTTGAACCGGGGCGTGGCCAGCGTGGCGGTGCCCGTCACGGCCGAGCCCGATGCCCGCACCGCCGCCCCGCACCGCTCGCTGGTCGAGCGCCTGCTCGGCGGGGAGCTGTCGGTCACGGGGGCGTCCCCTTGCCACGGTGAGTTGTCGATCAAGACCCGACCGCGACCGGAGCAGTCGCGGAACGTCTCCGGCGTGATCGACGTCATCGTCGAAGGCGAGGGCGGGCTTCGGTACGTGAGGACCCTCTCGGTTCACGCGCTGCCGCTGAACGGGCCGCGGCAATTCGCCGAGCGCTTGCGCTCGGCCCTGGTGCTGGGCGCGCGTTATCGCTCCGAGCCGGTCCGGTCCGGTCTGGGCAAGCCCCCTCACTGCGCCGGGTCCGCCGAGCCGGTGGCCGGTGTCGCCGTGCCGGGCGTGGCCCTGATCCACGACCTGGGCGCCGAGTCGCTGGGGCCGTGCATCGCGGCGGTGGACCGGCTGCGGGCGGGTCGATCGTCCCGTCGCGCGGTCGGGGCGGCGGCCGCGGCGGTCGAGAAGGCGAATCGACCGCGATTGCCGCCGCCGCCGCGCGATCCGCGGCGCGATTGGCGTGCTCCGGTGGTGGTGCCGATCGGGCCGGTGTTGATCGCGCCCATCAAGCCGGACCGCCTGCGCTAGGGGGCGGCCGCCATCCGTGCGGGGCCACCGGCGGCGAGTGGGGCGTGCACAATCGCGCCCATGCGACTCCTCCTGGTTGAAGACGACCTGATGATCGGCGAGCAACTGCTCGAGCTGTTGCGCGCCGAGGGCTATGCGGTGGACTGGGTGCGTGACGGCGAGATCGCCGACACCGCGCTGCAGTCCCAGACCTACGACCTGGTGCTGCTCGACCTGGGCCTGCCCAAGCGCGACGGCATGAGCGTGCTGCAGGCGCTGCGCGGTCGCAAGCAGGCGGTGCCGGTGCTGATCGCCACCGCGCGCGACGCCACGGCGCAGCGCGTCGCCGGCCTCGACGCGGGCGCGGACGACTACGTGCTCAAGCCCTTCGAGCTGGATGAACTGCTGGCCCGCATCCGCGCGCTGCTGCGCCGCGCCGCCGGCCGCGCCGAGCCGGTCTACGAGCACATGGGCGTCAGCATCAACCCGGCCACGCGCGAGGTCACCGCCAACGGCCATCCGGTCACGCTGTCGGCGCGCGAGTGGGCGGTGCTGGAGCCGCTGCTGGCGCGTCCGGGCATGGTGCTGTCGCGTCAGCAACTGGAGGAAAAGCTCTACGGCTGGAAGGACGAGATCAGCAGCAACGCGGTCGAGGTCTACATCCACGGGCTGCGCAAGAAGCTCGGCGCGGAGCTGATCCAGAACGTGCGCGGCGTCGGTTATCGGGTGCCCAAGGAATGACCGGGCGCCGCCTGACGCTGCTGCCCCGTTCGCTGCGTTACCGGCTGCTGCTGTTCCTGCTCGGCGCGATGCTGATGAGCGCGCTGATCCAGGGCATGAGCGCCTACCGCAATGCGCTGATGGAGACCGACGAGATCTTCGACTACCAGATGCAGCAGGTGGCGCTGTCGCTGCGCGCGGGCATGGGCACCGGGCTGCCGTTGCCGCTGGGCGAAGAGCAGAGCATCGACCTGATCGTGCAGGTCTGGGGGCTGGACGGCACGCCGCTGTACCGCTCCGCCGGACCGGACTGGTTGCCGCAACGCGCGGTGCTGGGGTTCTCCAACGTCGAGCTGCGCGGCAAGCGCTATCGCGTGCTGGCGATCCAGGGGCGCTTCCAGGTCGTGCAGGTCGCGCAGGACATCGCCGTGCGTCAGCGCATGGCCGGTCAACTGGCGTGGCGCACCGTGCTGCCGACGGCGCTGATGCTGCCGATGCTGGCGCTGGTCGTCTGGTGGGTGGTCAGCCACTCGCTGGCGCCGCTGGAGCGGGTCCGGCAGCAGCTGTCGCGCCGCGTCGCGCAAGACCTGGCCCCGGTCGACGAGTCGGATGTACCGAGCGAGGTGCAGCCGCTGGTCGGCGAACTCAACGGCCTGCTGGATCGCGTGCGGCAGGCCTTCGACAAGCAGCAGCAGTTCGTCGCCGACGCGGCGCACGAGTTGCGCTCGCCGCTGGCGGCGCTGAAGTTGCAGTTGCAGTCGGTCAAGCGCGCGCCGGACGAGGCGGCGCGGGCGCAGGCGCTGGAGCGGCTGGGGCTGGGCATCGACCGGGCCTCGCACCTGATCGAACAACTGCTGGCGCTCGCCCGCCAGGACAGCGCCAAGGCGCAGGCGCCGGCGCAGCCGCTGCCGCTGGACGCGCTGTGCCGCGCGGTCGTCATCGACGGCGCGACGCTGGCGCAGGCGCGCGGTGTCGACCTGGGCCTGGGGCGCTGCGACGCGGCGCAGGTCGACGGCCATCCCGAAGCGCTGACCATGCTGCTGCGCAACCTCGTGGACAACGGCATCAAGTACGGCCGCAGCCGCGTCGACCTCAGCCTGGAGCGCAGCGGCGGCCAGGCGCTGCTGGTCGTGGAGGACGACGGCCCCGGTATTCCCGACGCGGAGCGTGGACGGGTCTTCGACCGCTTCTACCGCTCCGAATCGCAAGCGCAGCAGGCGCCCGGCAGCGGCCTCGGGCTGGCGCTGGTGCGCAGCATCGCGCAGGACCACGGCGGCGCGCTGCGACTGGGGCACAGCACCGCGCTGGGCGGACTGCGCGTCGAGCTGGCCCTGCCGTTGTCGCGGCGCGGGCAGACGGCCGCGCCGGCCTTGCCGCCCGCGTCCGCGCCCCAGCCGCCGAGCCTGCCGCCAGCTTAAGAGCGACCTAAGCGAAGGTCCCCACACTTCAGCCATCGAGTCTGCACGCCGGTCCGTCGGACCGGGATCCGCGGGATCCAGACCCTCCGCGGACGTCGTCGCACGGCAGGCTCCCTGTTCTCAGGAGGCTCAGATGGCTCAAGTGGAAAAGATGATCTCGCTGAAGAAACTGGTGTGGGCGCTGGCCGCGGCCGGCGTGCTGGGCGTGACCGGCGGCGCGCTGGCGATGCGCGACGCGAAGCTGACGCCGGCCGCGGCCACGTCCGACGGGACCGCCACGTCGACGGCGCCGTCGGCGCTGTCGACCGACACGCAGGTCGCCGCCGTCACCACGCCGCTGGCCAACGCCGCGGCCCCCGTCAACTACACGCCGCCGCCCGCCGGCATGCCCGACTTCGCGCAGATCGCCGCGACGCAGGGTCCGGCGGTGGTGAACATCAGCGTGTCGGGCACGGTGAAGATGCGCGCCTCGCGGGCGCCGCAACTGGATCCGGACGATCCCTTCTACGAATTCTTCCGCCGCTTCGGCGTTCCCGGCATGCCCGGCGGCCCGGGCGGCGGCGAGGGCGGCAGCCGCGAGGTTCGTGGCCAGGGCTCCGGCTTCATCGTCAGCGGCGACGGCATCGTCCTGACCAATGCCCACGTGGTGCAGGACGCGCAGGAAGTCGTCGTCAAGCTGACCGACCGCCGCGAGTTCCGCGCCAAGGTGCTGGGCAGCGACAAGTCCACCGACGTGGCGGTGCTCAAGATCGAGGCCAAGAACCTGCCCACGGTGCGGCTGGGCGCGACCAAGGACCTGCGCGTCGGCGAATGGGTGCTGGCGATCGGCTCGCCCTTCGGTTTCGAGAACAGCGTCACCGCCGGCGTGATCAGCGCCAAGGGCCGCTCGCTGGGCCCGGACGAGAGCCGCGTGCCCTTCCTGCAGACCGACGTCGCGATCAACCCCGGCAACTCCGGCGGCCCGCTGTTCAATGCGCGCGGCGAGGTGGTCGGCATCAACTCGCAGATCTACAGCGCGTCGGGCGGTTACCAGGGCCTGTCCTTCGCGATCCCGGTCGAGGTGGCCAACAAGGTGCGTGCCCAGATCGAGAAGGGTGGCAAGGTGCAGCACGCCAGGCTCGGCGTGATGGTGCAGGAGGTGAACCAGGGCTTCGCCGACTCCTTCAAGCTGGAACGCCCGGAGGGCGCGCTGGTGGCGAATGTGGAGGAGGGCGGTCCCGCGGCGAAGGCCGGCCTGCGCTCCGGTGACGTGATCCTGAGTTTCAAGGGCCAGCCCATCGTGGCCAGCGGGGACCTGCCCGCGCTGGTGGACCAGACCAGCCCCGGCGACAAGGTCGCGATCGAGGTCTGGCGCGGCGGCAAGCGCGAGACGCTGTCGGCGACCATGGGCAATGCCAACGACAAGGCCGCCAAGGTGGCCAAGGCGGACGACGCCAATGCTGGCGCGCACGGCAAGCTCGGCCTGGCGCTGCGTCCGCTGCAGCCCGAGGAGCGTCGCCAGCTCGGTACCCGCGACGGCTTGCTGATCCAGGAGGTCAACGACGGCAGCGCCGCGGCGCGCGCCGGTGTGCGGCCGGGCGACGTGCTGCTGGCCGTCAACGGCACGCCGGTGCAATCGATCGAGCAGGTCCGCAGTGCGGTGCAGGGCGCCGACAAGTCGGTGGCGCTGCTGGTGCAGCGCGGCGGCGACAAGATCTTCGTGCCGGTGCGCATCGGCTGACATCGGCCGGGGTCGGCCCGGCCCAGATTTTCCGGTCTCCCAACCAACCGCTGCCTGTGGCGGTTGCTCCGTGGGCCCGCGCGTGGTGGCGCGGGCCCTTTTTTTTCGCGGCCTTCGTCGACGCCAGGGTGATCCTGCGTGTCGGCCTCCGGTGGCGGCGCGTGTCCCGCATTGACCCCGATGGCACGCCGAATCAGGGCTGGCATCATGCGCGCCATGTCGTCCTCGCCCTCGACCCCCCAACCGCCCACCGCGACGCCGCGGTCCGCCGTCCGCGAGCAGAGCCAGCGCGCCATCGACGCGTTCATCGAGGCGCTGTGGATCGAGGAAGGCCTGTCGCGCAACACGCAGCTCGCCTATCGGCGCGACCTGCAGCTGCTGGCCGACTGGCTGGCGGCGCAGCCCGGGCAGTCGCTCGACCAGGCGTCGGAGGTGGACCTGATGGGGTATGCCGGCAGCCGCCACGAGGGCAGCAAGGCGACCTCGACGAATCGCCGCCTGTCGGTCTTCAAGCGCTACTACCGCTGGGCGCTGCGCGAGCGCCGCGTCGTGCGTGATCCGACGCTCAAGATGCTCGCCGCGAAACGGACGGTGCGGTTGCCAGGGACGCTGACGCAGGCGCAGATCGAGGCGTTGCTCGACGCGCCCGATGTCGGTACCGCGCAGGGCCTGCGCGACCGCGCGATGCTGGAGCTCATGTACGCCAGCGGTCTGCGCGTCACCGAACTGGTGACGCTCAAGAGTGTCCATGTCGGCCTGCGCGAGGCGGTGCTGCGCATCACCGGCAAGGGCGGCAAGGAGCGGCTGGTGCCGTTCGGCGAGGAGGCGCATGCCTGGCTGATGCGTTACCTGCGCGAGGCGCGGTCGCTGCTGCTGACGGCGCAGAACACCGATGACCTGTTCCTGACGAAACTCGGCAAGGCGATGACGCGGGAGACCTTCTGGCGGCTGGTCAAGAAGTACGCGCTGATCGGCGGCATCACCAGCCCGATCTCGCCGCACACCTTGCGGCATGCCTTTGCCACGCATCTGCTGAACCATGGCGCGGATTTGCGTGCGGTGCAGCTGTTGTTGGGCCATGCGGACCTGTCGACGACGCAGATCTACACCCATGTGGCGCGGGAGCGCCTCAAGGCGCTGCACGCCGCACATCACCCGCGGGGCTGAAGGCGCGAGGGTGGTCGGCCGGGCTCGCGAACCCTTCCGCGACGGCCCGACACCAACCCCGCATCCCCTCCTTTCCGGACCGGCCCGCTTGCCCGGCATGCGGCCTTCCGCCCTCCGCATGACCTTCATTCCCACCTTTGCCGCCCATCCCCGTCTCGACGGCTGGTCCCAGCCTTCCTGGTCCACGCGGCAACCACCCCCGAACACGCCCTGGCCGCCGCTGGATCCGGGCATCAACCCCGCGCATCTGCTGCATCTGGAGCACGACGTCCTGGGTCTTCCCCCCAGCATTCCCACATATCTCAACGCGACGATGCTGCCTTTCACTGGCAGCTATCTGCCGCCGGTCATGCAGGCCGCCTTGCCGCCCGTGGGCACCCCCTTGCATCCGCAAGGGTTCATCGGCTTCCTGGCTGGGCTGCATCAGCAGAGCATCACCGACGTGATGATGGTGCGTGGGGGCCAGGGGACGTTCGGATCGCCGCTGCTGCAGCAACTCGGCCGCCCGGGGCAGTCGGTGACCTGCTCGGTGCCCGGGGCGGACGGCCAGCCGGTGACGGCCACGGTCTATCGCACCGATGTGCCTTGCGAGGATGGCAGCTGGCTGATGCAGTCGATCTGTCGCATGGGGCGCGCATGATGTCGTCGCAACTGCTTCGCGTGCATGAGGCCGACGCGCGCCCGGATCGTCCCGCCGCCCTCCTTGACGGCGTGTCGCGAGGCTTCGGTTCCTGGCACCAGGGACTGGCCCGCGGCGAGGATCGCCGCATGGCGGTCCTCTGCGACGACGGCGCGCGGCGTTCCGGCGCGGCCATCTCCCTGATGCATCAGATGCAGCTGCAGCACATGAGGACGACTCTGGGGCAGGGCGCGATGATGACGCTCCAGTCCCGAGAGGCGATGCATCAACGCTTCGACCTCGAGTGCCGCGAACAACGCGGTGAAGCGTTCGGGCAAGGCCAGCAGGGGTTGCTCCATGCCGCGTTCAGGCAGATGGCGGAGCCGCCCCGGCCAATGCCGGAGCAGCCAATGCCAGCCGGTTTCAGGCCCGCGTCGAGTGCGGTGTCGGCCGATCAACAGGTGTTGGACCAGACCATTCCGCCCCAGGACGCTGCGCAGTTGCCGGCGCTGTTGCAACGCCCGCCTCGGGCCATGCCGGCGCCTTCGCCCGGTCCCGCCCCGGTCAGGGACGGCGACACGCAGACAGAGTCCATCGACGAGCCGCCGCCTCGTCCGACCACTCCACCGCCGGGACGCCCCGCCTCTCGGCGCGCGACGACAGTCAATGACGGCGGAACGCAGACCGAATCGACGCCAACCACGATGCCGGCGGTAGCCTCGTCGACACCCGCACCCGCACCCGCACCCGCACCCGCACCCGCACCCGCACCCGCACCCGCACCCGCATCGACATCGAAACCTGCGCCCGCACCCCAACCTGCACCAGCGTCGGCGCCCACCGCAACCGATCCGGTAGCGCCTCCCCGCCCTCGAAGGGATGAGCGGCGGGCCGCCATCGGTGCGGGGTCCGCGCCCCTCCCCAGGTCATCGATTTCAGCGCCAGGGCTTCAGCGCAGTCTGTCCATGCCGAGCCCGCCCACCCATGATCCGGAGGCAGAGGAGGCTCGGACGATTGCCGCGAAGCTGTCTCACGCGGCCAAGCCGCCGACACTGGATCCCGGCGCCGCGGATGCCCGGCGTGAGGCCGCGGCCCGGGCTCAGGCCCAACAAGCGGCGCTGACCCGCTCGCTGGAGAAGGCGCGAGGCGATGTCGCGAAGTCGGCGACGGTTGCGCGCGCTTCCAGCGAGTCGGCGCTGAACATCGGTGCCTCGTCCAGTGCGACGAGCACCTCGATCCGGCGCGCCGCGACCACCGGCGATCTCACTGCGTCCGGAGATCGCTCGGCAAGCGCTCCAGGTCCGGTCGCACGCGAAATGAGGTCGCTCTTCCAGGCGCTCTATGTGAAGAAGGATCCCGTCGGTCTCGAGAAGCGGATCGAAGTCCACATGCAGCCGCTGGTCGACCGCATCCGTCAGCACCACCGCAACCTGCCGCCAGAGGAGCGGGCGAAAACCACCGAGGCCGAGTACGTGCTGCGCGCCCTGGTCCGGTCCGCCGGTAGTGCGGCCGCCTCGCTGCCGCCGCAGGAGCAGGCGCGGCTGGCGACGCTGGTGACCCAATCGGGCGGCAGCTTCGACCTCGCACGGCGCGCGCACGGAACGATGTTGGAGGAGCTGTCGCAACTGGCTGGCAGCGATCGTCTGGATGCGTCCGCCGTGTCGCGCCGGTTGAAGGACGTGACCCGTCGCCAGGAGACCTTGAACTACGTGTTGGTGGCCATGGAACGCGCCGCGCGATCGAGCGAAAGCGACGCCTGAACCACCATCCCGGCGGTTCACTCCAGCCACCGGATCAAGCCACCGGCAATCCCGCCGGTGGCTTGATCTCCTCCAGACAGATCATCGACCGCACGTCCGCGACGCCGTCCAGCTGCATCAGCTTGTCGGTCAGGAACTTGGACAGCGCCTGCAGATCACGCGCCACCACCTTGAGCAGGTAGTCGCAGTCCCCCGATACGGTGTGGCACTCCAGGATCTCGGGGAAGTCGCGGATCAGCGACTCGATCTCCCGCACGCGCACGAAGGCCTGGGCGGTGATGTTCAGGCTGACATAGGCCGTCACGCTCAGCCCCAGCGCCAGCGGCGCCACGTCGGCGCGGTAGCCGCGCAGCACCCCGCGCTCCTCCAGCGCCCGTACCCGACGAAAGCATTGCGGCGCCGAGAGGTGGACTTGCGTCGCCAGGTCCACGTTGGACATGCGCCCGTCGCGCTGCAGCGCGGCGAGGATGCGCCGATCGATTGCATCGAGCGCGCCACCGGCGCCAGTCGCCGCGGTCCGTGACGGACGATCGGCCCTGTCCGGGGTCGTCGGCGCGTTCGTGAGCGTGTCTTTGTCCAAGTCGTTCATCCCCGGCATCGTGATGAGAAATTGTTGCGATTCTATGCAGAACAATGAACGAAGCTTTCGTGGCCTGACGCCAACGCCTGTGGGCGCCAGGCGCGCCTTCGGGGACAATCGCGGCCATGGATCACAGCTTTCTCTCCGCCCTCATCCTGCTGCTGCTGGTGCTCGACCCGCTGGGCAGTCTGCCGATCTTCATCCCGATCATGCGATCGGTGCCGCGCGAGCGCCGCCTGCGCGTCGCGCTGCGCGAGGTCGGCATCGCCTTCGGCGTGCTGCTCGCGTTCATGTTCCTGGGCGAGGGTTTCCTGCGCCTGATGCACCTGTCCGAGCGCTCGCTGGAGGTGGCCGGCGGCGTGATCCTGATCATCATCGCCATCCGGATGATCTTCAGCCACGCGGGCGAGTCCGCCTACGGCGTCGAGACGGGGCGCGAGCCGCTGATCTTCCCGCTCGCGGTGCCGCTGCTGGCCGGTCCGTCGGCGATGGCGACGGTGCTGCTGCTGGCCTCGCGCCAGCCGGACCGCATCGGCGAATGGGTCGGTGCGCTGTTCACCGCGATGGTGATCTCGTTCCTGGCGCTGATCCTGGCCGACCGCATCCGCAAGGTGCTGGGCGACTCGGTCGTCTCCGCGATCGAGAAACTGATGGGCCTGGTGCTGACCGCCATCGCGGTGGAGATGATCCTGGCCGGCCTGAAGCGTTACTTCGTCGGCGGGCTCTGAGCGGCGGAAGCTGAGCGTCCTTCCCCGGCGACGGCCGCGATCTCCTGCGCGGCCTTGCTCGACGCCGGGCAGGCGCGCCACTCGTCCACCGTCATGCCGTAGACCGCGCCGTCGAAGTCGTACCAGTGTTCGATGCCGCGAAAGCGCATGCCCAGCTTCTCCATGACGTGGGACGAGCCGGCGTTCTCCTGGTCGCAGAAGGCGACCAGTTGCGGCGCCCGCAGGTCGTCGAACGCGAAGGCCGCCATGCGGCGCGCCGCTTCCGACGCGTAGCCGCGGCTCCAGCGGTCCGGGCGCAGGCGCCAGCCGAGCTCGTGCGGCAGGGCCTGATCACGGCCCAGATGCTGGACGCAGCCGGCGCCGACGATCTGGCCGGTGTCCCGCTCGAAGAAGGTCCACCAGCTGTAACCCCACTCGGCCCAGCGCGCCTTGACGCGGTCGATCATCGCCTGCGTGTCCTCGATCGTGTCCGGCTTGCCGGTGATGTAGCGCATCACCTCGGGCTCGCGGTTCATCTCGAACAGTCCTTGCAGGTGCGTATCGGCCATCGGCACGAGACGCAGACGGGGCGTGAGGAGGGTGGTCATCGGCTGACTGTAGCCGCGCTCAATCGGCATGACTGCGGTCACCCCGAGGCGATGTCGGCGAGGTTCCGGGCGCCTCTGCCGAAGTGGCTGCTGTCGTGCGCGACGGGCCTTGCCGCAGCGCGGACAGGTCCACCTCGATCGGCTCCGCGCCGCCGTTGAGCAACCGGATCCGGCAACGCCCGGCGCGCTTGGACTCGAACATCGTCTGGTCCGCGCGGCTCAGCAGCACCTCGGGTGCGAGCCCGTCCATGGGGAAATGCGCCACGCCGAACGAGCTCCCCACCTGCACCACCGCGCCGCTGGACAGGCGCACCGGCTCCAGGATGGCGCGCAGCAGCCGTTCGCAGACGCCGCGGCCGTCCTGGTGCGACGGCAGCGGCGTGAGCACCACGACGAACTCGTCCCCGCCCACCCGTGCCGCCGTGTCCGAGGCGCGCAGGCCGTCCCGCAAGCGGCGGGCGATCGCTTGCAGCACCTCGTCGCCCGCATCGTGGCCGTGCGTGTCGTTGACCGCCTTGAAACCGTCCAGGTCGAGGAAGGCCACGGCCACCATCTGGTCCTGCCGCTGCGCCGCGTGGATCGCCTGCTGCAGCCGGTCGGCCAGCAGTACCCGGTTGGGCAGGCCGGTCAATGCATCGTGGAAGGCGGCCTGCTCGACGCGCGCCTCGTAGGCCTTGCTCTGCGTGATGTCGGCCATCATCCACAACGTGGTGTCTTCGTCGCGCTCGCCGGGCAACGCGACGCCGTTCAGGTCGATCCAGATCGGCGAGCCGTCCTTGCGCCGCATCTGGATCTGGCTGCGGTAGTGGCCGCCACGCTGCAGCACCGGATAGGCGTTCTGGCCGAGCGCGAGGTAGGTGGCCTCGTCCAGGTAAAGCTGCCGCACCGGCACGCCCAGGAGTTCGTCCTCGGCGTAGCCGAACAACCGCTCCAGCGCGCGGTTCTTCCAGACGATGTTGCGCTCGCGCAGCTTGGCGATGCCGATGATGTCGGCGTCCAGCATCGCCTGCTGGTCCAGGGTCAGGCGCCGCAGGTCCTCGGTCATCGTGTCCGCCAGCGCCTGGGCACGGGCCCGGCCGGCCGCCAGCAGGTAGGTGGTCGCCGCCAGCAGTCCGGTCAGCAGGCAGCCGATCAGTCCGGGCCCCCAGCCGGCGGCGTCGATGACGCGGCGCTCGTACGCGCGCGACATCGCCGCCTCGATGCGGAAGCCGCGACCGCCAATTTCCAATCGGCGCTCCGCCGACACGATCCGGTTGTCGAAGCCGGCCCGCGACGACGGATCCGCGTCCAGCGCCTGGATGCCGGTGGCGGAGTCCAGCAGCAGGTCTTCCGTGTGGGTGTGGTCGTCGACCATCAGGCGGAAGTCCACCGGCGCGGCGGCCATGCCTTCCTTGAGTCCGGCCAGGATTTCCTGCGCCACCAGCGGCGCGTACAGCAGGCCGATCAGCGCGCGTCGCCGCTGGACGGGATCGATCGGATCGGCCCCCTCGCGGAACACCGGCACCACCAACTGCATGCCCGGGCCGTGGGCGCGGTCCTGCAGCAGCGGCACGGGCGCAGACAACGAGGTCTCGCCGGTGCGGATCGCCCGCTCGATGTTGTCGCGACGGATTGCCTCGGAGCCGAGGTCGTAGCCCCATGCCGCGTAGTTGGCCGCCATCGGCTCCACGTGGGCGATGACGAACAGGTCCGGCGCATCACCGCGGGTGTGCACCGCGAACTGCGGCGCGCCGTCGGCCTGTTGCTCGGCGACGAAGGTCGACAGTTGATCGCGCGGGACATGGGCGGCGAAGCCGAAGCCGCGCACGCCGGGGAATTCCCGCGGCAGGTCGCGCGACTCGACGTAGGCGCGGAAGGACTGCCGGGTGATGTGACCCTGCATCGCCGCGATCGCGCCGCGCGCGCCCTTGAGCCCGTACACCGGCTGCACGAAACGCTGCACGATGTCCCGCTGCAGGCGGTCCATCTGGGCGTCGAGCTGCAGGCGGGCCTCGGCCACCACGCGGTTGCGGTTCCAGAGCATGCCGCTGAGCGTCAGGGCCAGGCCGATCAGCAGGACCAGCAGCGCGCCGACCACGGCGCCCATCGACGGGCCGTCGCGACGGTCGGGCGGGCCCACGACGATGGCGGGGCGGGGGGCGGTGGAGGCGTGGGTCACAGGCGGGGCGGCTCGTGGCCGCGGGCGCTGAACACAGCCGCCAACTGTAGAGCAGCCCCGGCGCGCGCGCACGGGCGGCCGTGCATGGGCGGGGCTCGTTACATCTGAGGCGTGCCGGACGTGACGGACGGGGCGGGGAAGTCCTATCCTCCCCCGCTCAAGGGGGCGGCGCGTGGCTTGCTCCTGTGCTGCAATCAATCCTCATATCCGGCGAAGGCGGGCAGCAGCATGTCTCAAGACTCGGACAAGGGCCCCGGGGCCTGGTGGATGTCGTTGCGGCGGCGTTGGCAGATGCGCCGCGACAAACCGGTGCGCGTCGCCGCGACCGACGAGGCGCAACTGATGGACGGCCTCAAGCGCGAGGCCGCCCGGGCGCAGCGCCACGGGCATGACGGCGTGTTGATCCTGCTGGAGCTCGACCCCTGGGTGCGGCTGCAGCAGCAGCACGGGGACGACTGCCTGCGGGCCCTGGACGAGCGTCTGGGCCAGCTGGCCCGCCAGCAACTGCGTGGCGGCGACTGGCTGCTGCCGCTGCCGCGTGGCGTCTGGGCCGTCTACCTGCCGTGTACCGATCCGCTGGGCGCGCTGGACGCCGCCGACCGGCTGCGCTCCCGCGTCGCGACGCTGGACTACCGCTGGCAGGGCCAGGCCCTGCCGCTCAGCGCCAGCCTGGGCCTGGCCCATTGGCAGGACTGGAAGCGCGAGCCGCAGCAAGGCGCCGACCAATTGCTGCAGCAGGCGCGCCAGGCGCTGGCCATGGCGCGCGGCGCCGGTTGCAACTGCGTGCGCGCCTATGCGGCGATCCCGTCGGGACGCAACCGCTACAGCGGCACCCGGCCCGCGTAGCCGGTCATCTCCAGGTAGCCCCAGCCGAGCGTGCGGCCGGACTCGTCGGCCAGCCGCGAGACGCCTTCCCAGTACAGGAAGCCGGTGCTGCGCCGGCCATCGATCTCCTGGGCGTCGTAGGCCGCCTCGACCAGGAACACCCCGCGCGGCGTGCGCACGCGCCACTTGACCGGGTAGGTCGCCAGGCTCACCGGGCTGCGCCAGAAGGCGAGCGGCTCGAAACGCAGCTGCTGCTGGAAGTCCACCTGACGGCCGTCCGCGCCGCGCCAGCTGCCGCCGGTCCAGATCGGCGCGCCGTCCCCGCCGCGCATCTGGAACAAGGTCATCGCCGAGCCGTCGTCCAGGTTCAGGCCCAGCCAGTCCCAGCCGACCGCGCTGTCGGCGCTGGCCTCGGCGCCGCGGCCCAGGTACAGGTTGCTCCACTCGTGGTCCAGCCAGCAGCGGGCCTGGACCTCGCGCGTGCCGCCGTCACGCAGGGCGAGCTTGCCGGTGCCGGACAACTGCGGCTCGCTGACGTAGCGGCTCGCCTGCTGCTCGCCAGGGCCCTTGCGCGACCAGCCCTCCTGCCCCTGCAGCAGCGGGGCCTGCGGCGCCTGCAGGGACAGCGACAACGCGAAGCCGGCGGTCTCGCCGTGCATCACCAGCGTGTAGCGGCTGTGGCCGTTCGCGCCGTCCAGACGCCGCAATTGCCAGTCGCCAAGACGCACGGCGGTGTCGCCGATCTCCGTGCGCGCATTGGCGAAACCGTGGCGCAGCACACGCTGGTCGTGCAGCAGACGTCGCCGGCCGAGGTCCGACACCGCCGCGTGGCCAAGCATCAACTGGTCCGGCGCGAACGCGGAGTCGAGTGGACGCTCCAGGTCGTTGCGCACGCGGAAGAAGGTCAACTGAAAGCCGTTGTCGGGCGGTGCGTCGCTGGCCGCCGTCGCGGCGCGCAGAACGCCGGTCACGTACCACCATTCGACCCGAGTCTCCGGGTGCGAGCCGTGATCGCGCGGGAAGCGCAGCGGCGCGTTGGAGAGCGCCGAGTCCGCGGCGGGCGTCCGTGCCCTCGCGCTGCCGGGCGCCAACCCCGCGGCGCCGAGCGCCAGCAGCAGCGGTCGTCTTGCGATCATCACCAGTCCTCCCGCACCGCGCGCAGCGCCTCGCCCTGACCGGCGCGCAGCGCGCGCGCGCTGGCCCAGGCCGCGGTCAGGCCCGTGGCCACGAGGCTGGCCGCCAGCAGCGCCGCGACGCGCCAGACGGGCACCTGCCAGTCCATGCTCCAGTGGAAGCTCTGCGGATTGAGCCGAAACACCAGCACCGCGCTGATCGCCAGCCCGACGATCAGTCCCATCACCGCGCCCGCGACCGCCTGCAGCAGGCTTTCCGCCAGCACCAGCCGGCGCAGCATCGCGCGCGTCAGGCCCAGGTGCAGCAGCAGGCCGAATTCACGCCGGCGCGCCAGCAACTGCGCCGACAGGCTGGCGGCGACGCCGAACAGCCCCAGCCCCAGACCGACCGCCTGCAGCCAGTAGGTGATCGCGAAGCTGCGGTCGAAGATGTCCAGCGAGAAGCGTCGCAGGTCTCCGGCCGAGGCGATCTCCAGCGAAGCCGGCGCGCCGGTCAGGCTGCGCAGCGCCGCCTGTGTCGCGACCGGGTCGGCGCCGGGCTTCAACCACAGGGCAAGTTCGGTGACCGCGGTGTCCCCGCTGAGGCGGCGCCAGTCGGCGCGTTCCATCAGCACCGCGCTGGTCTGCCGGCTGTAGTCGCGCCAGACCGCCTTGACCGCGACCGGCAACTGGCGGCCGTCCAGCCGCAGCATGAAGGCGTCGCCCGGCGACAGGCGCAGCGCGTCGCGCATCGCCTCGTTGATGTAGACCGGCTGCACGCCGGCCGGCAGCGCGACGGCCTCGCCCTGCAGCGGCAGGCGGTGGTCGAGCGGGCGCGCCAGCAGCGTCGCGCCGCCGGTCATGCCGCGCACGGTGATGCCGATCGCGCGGGTGCGCTGCGCCGCGACGCGTTCGATGCCGGGCAGCGCGGCGGCGGACGCGGCCAGCGCCGCCGGCAGCGGCTGCCCTTGCTGCGCGCTGTCGTGCGCGGTCTGGCGCAGGTAGAGATCCGCGGGCAGCATGTCGGTCAGCCATTGATCGAGGGACAGGCGGAAGCTGGCCACCATCACCAGCATCGCCACGGCGAGCGCCAGGGCCACCAGCACGCCGGCGATCAGGCGGCCCGCCTCGCCGGCCTGGTCGCGGGCGCGCTCGACGGCCAGCAGCGGCAGCGCACGCCGCGCGGCCCAGCCGCGCAGCAGGCCGGTGATCACGCGCAGCACGAAGGGCACCGTGCCCAGCGCGCCCAGCAGCAATGCCAGCATCGCCGCATAGGCGCCGATCGGCACGCCGAAGAGGGGGCGCATCGCCGCCAGCGCCGGCGCCGCGACCAGCAGCGCGGGGCCGAGCAGCCACCAGCGGCCGTCGGACTCGCCGCTGCCCAGGCCCTTGAGCACCTGCGCGACCGGCAGCCGGCGCAGCCGCGCCAGCGACAGGGCCGCCGCGCCCAGGCTCACCAGCGGTCCCAGCGCCAGCAGGCCGATGATCGACGCCGGCGTGGTCCGCAGCGCCGGCCGACCGCCGTGCAGGCCCATCAAACCGCTGCCCAGATCGCCGCCGAGCGCGTGCAGGCCCAGCTCGGCCAGGCCGATCGCCAGGCCCAAACCCAGCACGGCGCCGGCCAGTCCGAGTACCACCGCCTCGGTCACCAGCATGCCCAGGCGCTGGCGGGCGCTCATGCCGAGCACGCCCAGCAGCGCCAGCTGCGGCAGGCGCTGCGCCACCGACAGGCTGTGCACCGCGAAGACCATGAACGCGCCGACGAACAGCGCCATCAGCGACAGCACCCCCAGGTTGAGGCGGTAGGCGCGTGTCAGGCGGCGGGCCTCGTCGGCCTGCTGGCGGGCCTGATCCTGCGGTGCGCGGGCGATCAGGCCGGGCGGCCAGTCCGTCGGGACCACGTGGCCCGGCGCCATGCGCAGCAGGATCGCGTCGAGCTGGCCCGGGCGACGCAGCAGTGGCTGGGCCCAGGCGATGTCCATGATCAGGATCGCCTGTTCGCGATCGGGGATGCGGCCGGCGATCGGCAGCGGGGCGTTCGTGCCCGAGTCCGCGTCGGCGAGGTCCAGGCGCAGCGCGCCGGCCGGGGCCGTCGTCCCGGCGCCCACGCTGTTGCCGCCGCTGCCACCGTCGAGTCCGAGCCGGGCGAGCGCCGCGTCGCTGACCAGCACGGCCGGTCGACGCAGCGCGCCGGCCAGATCGGCGCCGGCCGTGCGCGGCAGCCATTGCGGATGGAAGGCGCCGAGCTGCAGCAGGTCCAGCCCCAGCAGTCGCACGCGCTGCCATTGCCCGTCGCGGGCCTGGACACGTACGCTGGCCTCGAGCCGCGGCGCCAGCGCGGCGATGTCGTCGCGCGCCGCGAGCTGCGCATAGAGCCGGTCCGACAGCGGCGGCGCGCCGGGCGCGGCGCTGATTTCGGTGTCGGCCTGGGCGCTGCTCTGGCGCGCGGCGGACTCGAACTGTGCCAGCGCCGACGCGTTGATCCAGTGCACCGCGCCGGCCAGCGCCAACCCCAGCGCGATCGTCAGCAGCGCCGCGAGCTGCCGTCCCCATTGCAGCCGCAGCGCCGGCCAGGACAACTGCCACCACCAGCCCCAGGCGCGGCGCAGGCCGGACAGCGGGGCGAAGGCGGCGGCGGTGCTCATCGTGGGGCGAGGCGCGCGGGCGACGGCTCAGGCCTCGACCAGCCGGCCGCCGTCCAGGCGCAGGCGGCGGTCGGCCAGCGCGGCGGCGTGGGCGGAATGGGTCACCAGCAGGCAGGCGGCGTTCTGCTCGCGCAACTGCTGGCGCAGCAGCTGCAGCACCTGATCGGCATGGGCCGGATCGAGGTTGCCGGTGGGTTCGTCGGCCAGCACCAGGACCGGGCGATGCACCAGCGCGCGGGCGATCGCGACACGCTGCAATTGGCCGCCCGACAGTTGCCGCGGCAGGTGCCGGGCATGGGAGGACAGGCCGACGGCCTCCAGCATCGTGGCGACGCGCGCCGGATCCGGCTTGCCCTGCAGCAGCAGCGGCAGCGCGACGTTGTCCTGCACCGTCAGATGCGGCAGCACATGGAAGGCCTGGAACACGAAGCCGAGCTGCTCGCGGCGCAGCGCGGCCTGACCGGCCTCGTCCAGCGCCAGGATGTCGCGGCCTTGCAGCACGACCTGACCCCGGTCCAGCGGCTCCAGCGCGGCCAGCCCGTTCAGCAGCGTCGACTTGCCGCTGCCGGACTCGCCCAGCAGCGCGAGCATCTCGCCGCGATGCAGCGTCAGCGACAGCTGCTCGAACAGCGTCTGTGTGCCGTAGCGTTTGGTCAGGCCGGAGGCGGTGAGAAGGGGGACTTCCATCGTCGGGGACGAGCGGGGCGTCGGAAGCTGCGAATCGGCGATTGTGGCGTGCGGCCAGGCCGGGATCGGTCGTGCGGATCGGATGGCGATCACGCAGCGCCCAGTCGCGGGCGTGTCAGGCACTGGCCTGAATCGGCTGGTTGTCATGGCGGATCGCCCGTCAACGGGGCGTATTGAGCGACGGTGGGTTGCCAACTGACGGACATCGTCAACTTCCGAAGGAATCGCCATGCCCATGAATCGCCCCATCGCCGGATCGAGCCGAGAGGACCTCACGTCGTCCTGGGAGGATCTCGGCGCCGCAGGCGTCACACGACGGGACAGCTTGTCCGAGCAGGCGATGTCGGACTTTCTGGACGGACTCCGCGCTCGCGGGGACGGCGGCGTCACCTACGCCCGGGCGCAGGCGCCGGATTTCGAGGACGAGGTCGAGGTTGACGCTCCGGAGGAAGTCATGCGCCGTCCCGCGCATCGCCAGGAGGTCGCCGTCGCTACTCGCCGGCACGGCGTGGTGGTCGAGGACAACTCGCGGCGGCAGCCCTCGATCGATGCGTCGAGTGGGTCGAGTGCCGCGAATGTCGAATCGGCCGGCGTCGTTGCGGATCGTCCCGCCGCCGACCGCGTTCTCCTTCCCAACATCGACGCCTTGCGCCACGCAGAGGAGACACACGGCGTGTGGGCTCCCGGTGCGAAGGGATCTGGGGATCGGACCTTTCGTCAGTCTGTCGCTTGCCTGCTCAAGGACATGAGCGTCATGTGCGCCAAGGCGCCGACCCGGTGGCGCCCGGGTGCTCAGGGCAAGGCGATGCTGGCGACACTGCGGACGCACTTCGCGCCGCTGTCATCGGTGCTGCGCGAGGACTACCGTCAACGCCACGAGCAAGCTGGCGACCTCTACCGGGCGCGTGAATCGAGTCTGGTGGAACGGGTTCTGCGCGAGCACCTCGCCGTTGGCTTGGGCACGGTCGCGCCGACCGAGGGCGTCGCGATGCACATGCGGGCGCATCTCCAGTTGGCCAGGACGGCGCTGCTCGGGGCCAACAGGCCGTCACAGCGGCGCCACGACGAGATGGCCGACGAACGCGAGACGCTCATGTTCGCCATCGACGCCTTGTCCGATGTGTTGGGACGCTACACGGGTGCCTCCGTCGCCCATCCGGCCCCGGCGCGTTGAGCGGGCGTTGGCTCAAGCCACTTCGGGAGCGACCAGGCGCATCAACTGCCGCAGCGCATCCGGAGCCTCGGCCGGCACGATGCGTCGTGCCGGCATGCCACGCAGCCAGGTGATCTGGCGCTTGGCGAGCTGGCGCGTGGCGGCGGTGCCGCGTTCGCGCAGCACGTCGAGGTCGGGCGCGGCCTCGTTGTCATCGAGCAGTTCCCACGCCTGCCGATAACCGACGCAACGCATGGACGGCAGACCCGGGTGCAGGTCGCCGCGCGCGCGCAGCCGGCGGACTTCGTCGACGAAACCTTGTTCGATCATCAGCGCGAAGCGCTGCGCCAGGCGCTCGTGCAACCAGGCGCGCGCTTCGTCCGAGGGCTCCAGCGAGATCAGCGGCCAGTCCACGCCCTGGCTGCGCTGCCGCGCGTAGAGCGCCGACATCGGTTCGCCGCTCAGCAGGCAAACCTCCAGCGCGCGCTGGATGCGTTGCGAATCCAGCGGCGCCAGACGCGCGGCGGTCTCCGGATCGAGCGCCGCCAGCCGCGCATGCATCGCCGGCCAGCCGTCGCGGGCGGCGTCGGCATCGAGCCGGGCGCGCAGCGCCGGGTCGGCTTGCGGCAGCTCGGACAGCCCGTCGAACAGCGCCTTGAAGTACAGCATCGTCCCGCCGACCAGCAGCGGCCTGGCGCCGCGCGCCTGGATCGTCGGCACCAGCGCCGTCGCGTCGCGGACGAACTGCGCGGCCGAGTAGCTCGCCGTGGGCTCCAGGATGTCGATCAGGTGATGCGGCACCGCCGCCAGCTCATCGGGCGTGGGCTTGGCGGTGCCGATGTCCATGCCGCGGTACACCAGCGCGGAGTCGACGCTGATGATCTCCACCGGCTGGAGGCGCGCGATCGCCAGCGCGGCCGCGGTCTTGCCGCAGCCGGTGGGGCCGGCGATGCACAGGGGGCTCAGGTCGCCCGCGTCAGCGCTCAAAAGCGCTCCCACGGCGCGAGGTACCGCCACTGGCCCGGAGGCAACTGGCCCAGCGGGATGCGGCCGATGCGCACGCGCTTGAGCGCCAGCACGTTCAGGCCGACCAGCTCGCACATGCGGCGGATCTGGCGCTTGCGGCCCTCGCGCAGGACGAAGCGCAACTGGTCCTCGTTGGCCCAACTGACCTTGGCTTCCTTGAGCTGGACGCCGTCCAGCTCCAGACCGTGGTTCAGCATCGCGATCGCGCGCGGGTCGAGCTGATGTTGCGGGTGCTTCTCCGGATCGCCGTTCGCGACGGCGACGCGGACCAGGTACTCTTTCTCGACGTCCGAGTCCTCGCCGATCAGGTGGCGCGCGATGCGGCCGTCCTGCGTCAGCACCAGCAGGCCGGTGGAGTCGATGTCCAGCCGGCCGGCCGGCGCCAGGCCGCGGCCATGGCCCGGGGCCCAGTGGATCTTGGACGGGTCCTCGCCCCAGTGCGTGTCGGCCTTGACCAGCACCGACGCGGGTTCGTAGCCGTCCTCGGCCTGGCCGGAGACATAGCCGATCGGCTTGTTCAGGATGATGGTCACGCGCTGCGCCTGCTGCTCGCGGGCGGCCGGGTCGACCTCGATCTTCACGTCCGGTCCGACGCGTTGACCGAGCTCGGCGAGCTTGCCGTCGACGGTCACCCAGCCGGATTCGATCCACTCGTCGGCCTCGCGGCGCGACGCCAGGCCGAGTTCGCTCATGCGCTTGGACAGGCGCTCGCCGGCATCGGCCTCCGCCAGGCGCGTGGGCGCGGGCTGGCGCGGCGCGTCGGGCTTGCGGGGACGGTCGGTGCGTTCGGCGTATTCCTGGCGCTCGGCGCGGGCATGCACGTCGGCGGTGCCGGGACGATCGCGATCGCCAGCGTGCCCGCCGCGCGAGCGGCCGTCGCCGTAGCGTGAGCGATCGTCGCCGTGGCGCGAGCCTTCGTTGCGCGTGCCGAAGCGGTCGTCAGGACGGCGCGGGCGGTCATTGTCGAAGCGCGGCCGATCGCCTTGCGGACGGTCGCCGTAGCCGCGGTTGCCTTGCGGACGATCGCCATACGGTCGGTCGCCTTGTGGGCGGTCTCCGTAAGGACGATCCCCGTAAGGGCGAGCGCCCGGGGCACGGCCGGGGCCGTTGCCGTAGCGGTCATCGGGGCGGCGTGCGCGGTCGCCGTCGAAGCGGGGACGGTCCTCGAAACGCGGACGGTCGCCACCCTGGCCACCGCCCTGATAGCGGTCATCGCCACCCTGGCGCGGGCGATCGCCGCCGAAGCGATCGTCGGGACGGCGCGGGCGATCGGCGTCGAAACGCGGACGATCGCCGTAGGGACGGTCGCCCTGCGGTCGATCCCCTTGCGGCCGTGGTCGATCGCCCGGGGGGCGATCTCCATACGGACGACGTTCGCCGCCCTCGCGATCGGGCCGGCCGGCGAAGCCGCCGCGATCGTCGCGCGGACCCCGGTCCTGGCGATCGCCGTAGCCGCCCGTGCCGCCCATGTGGCCTCGAGCGCCCTGGCCGCCTTGAGGTCCGCCGTAGCCACCGCCTTCACGCGGCGGGCGACCCTGCCGGTCGTCGCGGCCAGGGGGGCCGCTGCGTCGATCGTCGCGACCTTGCGGACCGCGCGCGTCAGGCCGGCGTTCCTGGCGGCCTTCCTCGGCGCGGCGCTGTTGATAGGCCGCTTCGCGTTCGGCGCGTTCGGCCTGTGCCTGCGCGAGCGTCGGGCGTGGCTTGTTGACGCCCTGGCCGCGCAGCGGCGCGCGCCGAGGGCCGGCCTTGTCGGAGGTGCCGTCCGGACTGGCCGGTTTGTTCTTGTTGAGCTTGAGGGTGGCCATGTCGGTACTGCTTCAAAAAAGGGGGCGGGGCGGAAGGGCGGCGTGCGGTGAAACGAGCGGGGCGAGGGCGGGGACGGAGACCGTCACCGACCGCGCAGGAACAACGCGTCCAGGTCTCGCACGGTCAGTTGGCGCCAGGTGGGACGGCCGTGATTGCACTGGTCGGCGCGCTCGGTGCGTTCCATGTCGCGCAGCAACGCGTTCATCTCGTCGAGCGTGAGTTGGCGATTGGCCCGGACCGCGCCGTGGCAGGCCATCGTCGCCAGGATCTCGTGCTGTGCGCGTTCGATCGCGTGGCTGGCATCGAATTGCGCCAGCTCGGCGAGCACGCCACGCGCCAGTTCGACGACGTCGCCGCCGGACAGCAGGGCGGGGCGCTCGCGCACCGCCAGCACCTTGGCCGACAGCGGCGAGATGTCCAGGCCGAGCCGGCGCAGCGTCTCGGATTGGGCCTCGGCGGTGGCGATCTCGGACGGCGTGGCGGCGAAGGTCACCGGGATCAGCAGGGGCTGCGAGTCGATGCGGGTCTCGCCGAGCGAGGCCTTCAGGCGTTCGTAGACGACGCGCTCGTGGGCCGCGTGCATGTCCACGATGACCAGGCCCTGGGCGTTCTCGGCCAGCACGTAGATGCCCTGGATTTGCGCGATCGCCCGGCCCAGCGGCCACTCGCCGGCCTGGCTGGCGGGCAGCGGGGCGGCCGGCGCCGTGCCGAAGCCGGCCAGCGCGGACGCGGGTGCCGGCGCGGTGGGCAGGCCGGCGGGTGGCGCGGGCGCATACAGCGCCTCGGCCTGCTCCAGCGCCAGCGCGGTCTGCGCGCGGGTGGGGATCGGGGAGCGCCAGCCGCCGGCCGCGTTCCCGCCGGTGTTGCCGGCCGCATGGTGGCCGACGCCATTGGACGGGGCGGCGGGATACGACCCGCCGGCATCGCTCACCATCGGCCGATCCCAGGCGGGCGTGCCACTCCAGCTGGTCGGCACGACGGGCGTCGGCGCGGCGCCCGGCTCGGCCGTCGCGGCGGCGCCTGCCTCGTCGCTGCGGGACAGCGCCAGCGCGGCCACGACGGCGCGGCGCACCTGCTGGTGGATCTCGCGGCCGTCGCGGAAGCGGACCTCGATCTTGGTCGGATGGACGTTGACGTCGACCAGCTCCGGCTGGATGTCGATGAACAGCACGTAGCTGGGCTGACGCTGGCCGTGCAGCACGTCGTCGAAGGCCGAGCGGATCGCGTGGGCGATCAGCTTGTCGCGGACATAACGGCCGTTGACGTAGACGTACTGCATGTCGGCGCGGCTGCGCGCCGCTTCCGGCAGGCCGACGCGGCCGTGGATGCGCATCGGGCCGGCCTGCGCCATGACGTCGCGGCTCTGGGCGATGAAGTCGTCGTTGAGGACTTCCGCGATGCGCTGCGGCAGCGGCGCCGCGCGCCACTGGTCGACCAGCTTGCCTTCGTGCCAGACCGCGAAGCCGACGTCGGGCCGGGCCAGCGCGTGGCGGCGCAGCGCCTCCAGGCAATGGGCCAGTTCGGTGCTTTCGGTCTTGAGGAACTTGCGGCGGGCGGGCGTGTTGAAGAACAGCTCGCGCACCTCGACGCTGGTGCCGCGCGACCGGGCGGCGGGGCTGAGCTCGCCGCTGCGCGCGTCGAGCCGCCAGGCATGGGAGGCGCCGGAGAAGCGCGACACGATCGACAGTTCCGCCACCGAGGACACGGCGGCCAGCGCCTCGCCGCGGAAGCCCATCGTGGCGACGGCCTCCAGGTCGGACAGGCTGCCGATCTTGCTGGTGGCGTGGCGCTTGATGGCGAGCGGCAGTTCACTGTCGGGGATGCCCAGGCCGTCGTCCTCGACGACCAGGCTGCGGATGCCGCCCGCCAGCAACTTCAGCTGGATCTGGCCCGCGCCGGCGTCGAGCGCGTTGTCGACCAGCTCGCGCACGACCGAGGACGGGCGTTCGACGACCTCGCCGGCGGCGATCTGGCTGATCAGTTCATCGGGGAGTTCGCGGATCGCGCGGCGCGCGGCGGGCGCGTCGGCCGCAGGAATCTCGGCCGGGGCGAGGGTGTCATCCATAAGGGGGAGATTGTAGGAGGTGCCGATCACCGCCCGACACCCTCATCCGCCGGGCGAGTCACGAGTGGGGCGTGCGTGCCTTTGGGAGCGCCAGGCCCAGTAGACGACGATGGCGGTGAGCCAGACGGCGGGCAACGGCTCGACCCAGTCCGCCGAGATTTCCTCGACTGCGCGCTGCGTGTACCAGTTCCAGGTCGGCCGAGTCTGGGCGAGGCAAAGGTTCATCATGAAGTGCAAGGCGACGCTGGGCCACAGTGAGCGCGTGGCGACGTAGAGCGTGCCCAGCGTGAGCCCCGCGGTGAAGTACCAGGCAAAGGGCCCCGGGGTCGATGCGGCACTCTTCCCGTGGAGCAGGACGAACACCAGCGCCTGCAGCACGACCGCCAGCAGCATGGGGACGCCAAGCCGAGTCAAGCGCGAGATGAGCACGCGCCGGCCGATGAACTCTTCGAGCGTGGCCGCGGCGAGGATGGGCAGGATCGACGCAGCCAGTGACAGCGGCACCATCAGCTCGAAGGCGTGGCGGTCCGAGAACCGGGACGTGCCAGCCAAGAACGCGATCGGAAGGGAAACGAGCAGAACCGTCGCGAGCCGTCTTCCTGCCACGCGGCTGCGTTGCTCCTCGATGCCCACCGGCCCGGCCAACGCATAGCGATGTCTGGACAAGGCAATGGCGCACAGGAGGACAAGCAGCACCGCCAGGAACGGGAGCGCGATCGAGGCGGCGGCGTCATCCACCCACAGGCGCCAGTGGAGGGAGAACAGCCAGCCGATCAGGGCATACGAGGCGATGAGAAGGAAGATCGGTTCCAGCAGCACGCCCGCCGACGCGACAGACAGATTGCTCTTGCGCACTTCAGTTTCCTTTCAGGTCCATCAACAGAATGGACGCCCGTCGGCGCCCGTTGAGAAACCTCCGGAGGCGAAGCCATTCTTCGAGCGCCCGGACTGCCCGTCGATAGGCAGTTCTTCCATCACATCGACAGGCCGACATCGCTGCGCCGACCAACACCGATCAGTCGGCCGCACAGCATTTCCAAGTGGGTGCGTCCCACCTTTCGACATCAGTCGGTCTTCAACCCCCCGCCATAATCCGCGCCCATGGATCTCCTGCACTTCCTGATCGATTTCATCCTGCACGTCGACGCCCACCTGGCCGAGTTCGTGACCACCTACGGCGTCTGGGTCTATGCCCTGCTGTTCCTGATCGTGTTCGTCGAGACCGGACTGGTGGTGATGCCCTTCCTGCCGGGGGATTCGCTGCTGTTCGTGGTCGGCGCGCTGTGCGGCGCGGGCATGATGAGCCTGCCGCTGGCGATCGGGGTGCTGCTGGTGGCGGCCATCCTGGGGGACCAGTGCAACTACACCATCGGCCGCTACTTCGGGCCCAAGGTGTTCCAGTGGGAGCAGTCGCGCTTCTTCAACAAGCGCGCCTTCGACGCGGCGCACGAGTTCTACGAGAAGCACGGCGGCATCACCATCGTCATCGCGCGCTTCATGCCCTTCATCCGCACCTTCGCGCCGTTCGTGGCCGGCGTCGCGGAGATGACGCGCAGCCGCTTCACGGCCTACAACGTCGGCGGCGGCGTGTTGTGGGTCGTGAGCCTGACGGTGGCGGGATATCTGTTCGGCAACATCCCGTTCGTGCAGACCCACCTCAGCAAGATCATCTGGGCCATGATCATCATCCCCGGCCTGATCGCGATCTACGGCGGCTGGCGCGCCTCCCGCCAGTCGAAGGCCGCGGCCTGAACCGTCCGGACCCCGGCCGGGCTGACGCGCGGCCGCCGGTCCTCGGGAAAACACCGACGCCGTCGGTGCGCAAAGCAACGGGGTGAGCTTCGTCAGGGGGAAATGCGACGGCTATTCTCGGCCGCTGCTTTCCTACCGGACCCAAGCTCCATGCAACTCAGCACCCTCAGCAAGGCCGTCACCCTGGCCCTGAGCCTGACCGCCGGTATCGCCGCCGGTCCCACGCTGGCCCAGCAGGCCGTGACCACCACCACCGCCGCGACCGGCGCCAAGGCGCCCGCGCAGGCCGCCGCGATGCTGCTGCGCGATCCGGCCGTGTCGGCGCGCAACCTGGCCTTCGTGTACGGCGGCGACCTGTGGATCGCCAATCGCGACGGCAGCCAGCCGCGCCGCCTGACCAGCCACGCGGCCGCCGAGTTTTCCCCCCGCTTCTCGCCCGATGGGCAGTGGATCGCGTACTCCGCCAGCTACGACGGCAACACCGATGTCTACGTGATCCCGGCCGGCGGTGGTCAACCCCGGCGCCTGACCTGGCACCCGGCCGCGGACCAGGTCACCGGCTGGAGCCCGGACGGCAAGCGCGTGCTGTTCGCCTCGTCGCGCGAAGTCCTGAACAACCGCAGCAACCAGCTGTTCGAGGTGCCCGCCGACGGCGGCTACGAGCAGAAGGTCATGGAGGCCGTCGCCTACGAGGGCGTCTGGTCGCCCGATGGCACGCGCCTGGCCTACCGCCCGTATCGCCAGGCCTACAACGGATCGAGCGGCTGGCGCCAGAGCCGCGGCGGCACCACACCGCCGATCTGGATCATCGATCCCAAGGGCAAGACCTGGGAGCAGATCCCGCACGTCAACGCCACCGACAGCAACCCGATCTGGATGGGCGACGAGGTCGTCTTCATCTCCGACCGCAACGACGGCGCGGCCAACCTCTTCGCCTTCAACACCAAGACCAAGGCCCTGCGTCAACTGACGAAGGAAACCGTCTGGGACATCCGCGGCGCCGACGGCCGCGACGGCCGCATCGTCTACGAGGCTGGCGGTCAACTGAAGGAAGTCGGCCTGGACGGCAGCCCGGCCCGCGTCCTGAGCATCGCCCTGAACGAGCCGAGCAACCAGGCCCGCGAGCAGTGGAAGGACGCGTCCAAGACGATCGAGAACGCCTCGCTGTCCGCGACCGGCAAGCGCGTGGTGATCAGCGCGCGCGGCGAGATCTTCACCGTGCCGGTGAAGGACGGCGTGGTGCGCAACCTGACGCGCACGTCCGGCGTGCGTGAGAAGGACGGCGTCTGGAGCCCCGATGGCCAGCAGGTCGCCTACCTCTCCGACGAACCCGGCATGCGCCATCAGGTCGTGATCCGCGACCAGCTCGGCGACGAGGCCGCCGGTAAGCCGACCCGCAAGATCCTGTTGCCCGAGGTGGGTTATTTCTCGCTGCTCGACTGGTCGCCGGACGGCGCGCGCCTGGTGCTGCAGGACAACCACCTGAACCTGTTCCAACTGCCGCTGACCGGGCCGCAGTCGGGCAAGCTGACCAGGATCGACACCAGCGAGCGCCGTGCCGGCTTCGACACCAGCTTCTCGCCGGACGGTCGTTTCCTGGCCTATACGGTGGCCGGCAAGAATTTCTTCAGCCAGATCCGCGTCATCGACTTCCAGACCGGCCAGCAGCACACGCTGACCGACGGCCAGAGCCACGCCGGCCAGCCGGTGTTCTCGACCAAGGGCGACGTGCTGTTCTTCGCCGCGTCCATCAACTCCGGCCCGGCGCAGGTGGGGCTGGACATGTCGACCCAGGAGCGCGCGGTGCGCATGGGCCTCTACGCCGCGGTGCTGCGCGCGGACGGCAAGTCGCCGCTCGCGCCCAAGGCCGGCGACGAGGACGGCAAGGATGCCAAGGACAAGAAGGACGACGAGAAGAAGGACGCCGACAAGGCGGGCAAGGCCGACGGCGCCGCCAAGGATGGCAAGGACGAGAAGGACGGCAAGGACGCGAAGGCCGACAAGAAGGACGACGCCAAGGACGCCAAGCCCAAGGTCAAGCCGGTGCGCATCGACTTCGCCGGCATCCAGGATCGCATCGTCGGCCTGCCGGTCGCGACCGCGCGCTATGGCGCGCTGGGCGTGGCGGACGACGGCGCGCTGTTCTACCTGGAGTACCGCCAGCCGGGCGTGTCCATCGAGCCCAACGGGGGCGAGGGCAACAAGGGCGAGCTGTACCGCTTCGACTTCGAGGAGAAGAAGGCCAAGCTGGTCAAGCCGCAGGTGCAGAACTACAGCCTCAGCGCCGACGGCAAGAAGATCCTGCTGAATCTGGGCGGCGGCCGGCTGGAGATCTCCGACGCGCGCGAGAAGATCGACACCAAGAGCATCGACCTGTCGGGCCTGAAGACCCGCATCGATCCCCGTGCCGAGTGGAAGCAGATCTTCGACGAGACCTGGTGGATGGAGAAGGAATACTTCTACGACCCCAAGCTGCACGGCCTCGACTGGAACGGCATCTACCAGCGTTATGCGCCGCTGGTGGCGGGCGTGCAACGCCGCGAGGATCTGAATGACCTGCTGGTCGAGATGATCGGCGAGCTGCAGGTCGGCCACAACCGCATCGGCGGCGGCGACGTGCATCAGGAGCCGCGCGTGCCGGTCGGCTTGCTGGGCGCGGACTTCAGCTTCGAGAATGGCAAGTACCGCATCAAGCGGATCTTCAAGGGCGACCGCTGGGATCCCTACCTGAAGGCCCCGCTGAACGCACCGGGCGTCGGCGTCAAGGAAGGCGAGTATCTGCTGGCCGTCAACGGCCAGCCGGTCGACGGCACGCGCAACCTGTACCAGCAGCTTGAGAACACGGTCGGCAAGCAGGTGCAGTTGACGGTGTCGGCGAACGCGAACGGGCAGGGCGCGCGTCAGGTGACGGTCGAGCCGACCGGCAACGAAGGGCGCCTGCGCCAGTGGGCGTGGATCGACCACAACCGCCAGGAAGTGGATCGCCTGAGCGGCGGCAAGATCGCCTACGTCTACATGCCGGACACGGCGGGCTCGGGCTTCCAGCATTTCAACCGGATGTTCTTCGCGCAGGTCGACAAGACCGGCCTGATCGTCGATGACCGCCGCAACGGTGGCGGCCAGGCCGCGAACTACGTGACCGAGCTGCTGAACCGCGCCTACCTGGGCAGTTGGAAGGACCGCGACGGCCTGATCTACGACACACCCGCCGGCGCCATCTACGGACCCAAGGCGATGCTGATCGACCAGGACGCGGGCTCCGGCGGCGACTTCATGCCCTACGCGTTCAAGCGCACGGGCCTGGGCCCGTTGATCGGCAAGCGGACCTGGGGTGGTCTGATCGGCATCTCGGCGAACCCGGGGCTGATCGACGGCGGTTACCTGGTCGTGCCGTTCTTCCGCTTCTTCACGCCGGAGGGCGAATGGCGCATCGAGAACGAAGGCGTGGCGCCGGACATCGATGTGGACCTGGATCCGGTGGCGGTCAACCAGGGCCGCGACGTGCAGCTCGAGGCCGCGGTGGCCAATGTCCAGGAACGGCTGAAGACCTGGAAGCCGATTCAGCGCACGACGGCGCCAGCGATGCCGACGCAGGTGGGCAAGTGATCGCTGGGTTGATCTGATCCGAACGAACCGGGGCGAAAGCCCCGGTTCTTCATTGGGAGCTCGAATAGGAAACCGATCGGGCAACGAAGGGAGATCGGATAATTTTCGAATTTTGCGTTTTTTTCGTTTATTGCCTATGCTAGGTGGCATCACAGGAGAGATGCCATGTCACGCGCGACCCACCCCGCAGTTCGAGCCGTAGCGGCGCAGCGCTATCTGCCCATGTTGACCAGCGCGCTGGAGCCCTTGGCGGACAGTATTCAGGAGGTTGTGGTCGTTCGATTGCAGGATGCCGGGAGTGCTCGTCGCGCAAGGGATCCCAAGACGACCGACTACCGCGACGTGCGTGCGGCGATAGAGGGGCTCAAGCACCACATCCTCCTGGCGATGGAAGCCTCGCTGAGCGCGAACACCGCTGCGGGCAAGGCGCTTCGAATGCAATTGATCGCCATGCTGGCGGCGACGGAGGGGGGGAACGCAGCCATGTCGGCGCCATCCTCCAACCAGGCCGACGCGGACGCGCTGATCAGTACTGCGGACGCGGCCCAGCGGCTCGACGTCAGTCGTCCATACATCGCGATGCTCTGCGACACGGGCAAGCTTGGCGAGATCGTTCGGACCGAGGGCGGTCATCGTCGTATTCGAACGTCGGCCCTCGACGCCTATCTGGCGGCACGGGCGAAGGCGGTGGAAGGCGTGCCATCGCCCAGGGAGGCGGGCATGGCGATGGGGTTGTACGACCGGCCCGACCACGAGTATCTGAACGTCTTGCGCGACGAGCGCAAGGCCGCGAAGACTGTGGCCTCGACTGCCAAGAAGCGGTCGTCGGCGAGCCGAGCACAGCCCGCTCGGCCCGCGGTCAAGAAGACGGGGCGGCAGGGTTGACCTCTGAAGGCCTCTCGGTCGTGCTCGACACCTGCGTGCTGCTCTCGCCGCGAGTGGCCGATGTGCTCATGGATCTCCGTGCTGAAAAGCTGTTCTTCGCCCATTGGACGGCGACCATCGACAGCGAGTTCATGCGGCACATGCCGAGACTGTTCAACGCGACGCAGGCACAGGCCGCGTCCCGATTGATGGCGATGAAGAAGCGTTGCCCGGAGTGGGAGATCGAGCTCTCCAACGCTGACTTCACCCAAGTTCCCTCAAGCGTTGACAGTGGGGATCGCCATGTGGCCGCGGCGGCCATCGCGGTGCGGAACCTACCGGATAGCGATCGGAATGCGAAAGTTCTCCTCGTGACGGAAAACTTGCGAGACATGGCGCCGACGGCAATGGCGCGACTGGGCATCCAAGTACTGCGTCCAGGAGCTTTTCTCGACGAGCTCTATATGGCTTTCTCAAAGCCAACGACCCGCGCGGTACTGCGGGCGGCCGGTGATCTGAAGAATCCGCCCTACACCGTGGCGGAACTGCTCTTTGCTTTGAAAAGGCAGGGCGCCAAGGCGCTGGCGGCGGGAATGGCCGAGGCTCTCCAAGTCAAGCCGGTGAAGAAGGACAAGCTGCGCGCGTAGGCCTGGGTGATGGGCCGTGATCGATGCGATTTCGCGCATCGGTGCTTGGCCTCACAGCGCCCGATGCCTTGCCGCCAGCGGCGGATTCTTCGCGAAGTACCGCGCGATGCCGGTCGCGAGCGCCTTGACCAGGTCGTCCTGGTAATCGGGATCGCGCAGCTTGGCTTCTTCTTCGGGGTTGGAGATGAAGGCCGTTTCCACCAGGATGGACGGCACGTCCGGCGCCTTCAGCACCGCGAAGCCGGCTTGCTCGACGCTGCCCTTGTGCAGCTTGCCGACCTTGCCGATCTGGCCCAACACCTCGCCGCCCAGCTTCAGGCTGTCCTTGATCTGCGCCGATGTGCTCATGTCCAGCATCGCGCGCAGCACGCCGGCGTCCTTCACGGCCTTGCTGTTGACGCCGCCGATCACGTCCGCGGCGTTCTCCTTGTCCGCCATCCAGCGCGCGGCGGTGGAGCTCGCGCCGCCGGTGGACAACGCGAAGACCGACGCGCCCTTGGCCTTGGGCGTGATGAAGGCGTCCGCGTGGATGGACACGAACAGGTCGGCCTGCACGCGCCGCGCCTTGCGCACGCGCTCGTTGAGCGGGACGAAGAAATCGGCGTCCCGGGTCATCATCACGCGGATGCGCGGATTGGTGTTGAGCCGGTCGCGCAGCTTCTTGCCGATCGCCAGCACGATGTCCTTTTCCTTCAGCCCGCTCGGGCCGATCGCGCCCGGATCCTCGCCGCCGTGGCCGGGATCGATCGCGATGACGATCAACCGGTCGAGCTTGGTCTGGCTCATTTCCGGCGCGATCTCCTTGAACGGCGGCGCGGGCGGCGCGGCGGGTTCGGTCGAGGCGACCGCGCTGGCCTTGCGGGTCGGCGCGGCCGCGGCGCTCTCCGCCGACGAGGCCGCCGACTGGGGACGGTCGATGCGGCCGATCAGCTCGCCCAGCGCATCGTTCACCGACTGCGCGGCGGTGCGCTCGGCGGCCTCCTTGCCGCGGACCAGGTCCAGCAGCGGGTCGCGCTCCTCGGTCGGATACAGGTCCAGCACCAGCCGGTTCCGGTAGGCCGCCACCGGCTCGATCGTGAAGACCTGCGGCGCCACCGCCTGCTTCAGGTCCAGCACAATGCGCACCACGCGCGGCTGGTTCTGGCCCACGCGCACCGAGGCGATGAAGGGGTCGTCCGGCTTCACCTTGCCCAGCAGCTCGCGCAGGCTGGGGTTGAGCTCCAGGCCGTCGATGTCGATGACGAGGCGATCGGGATTCGCGGCGAGGAAGCTCTTGGCGGCCAGCGGCCGGTCCGATTCGAGCGTGACCCGCGTGTAGTCCGAGGCCGGCCAGACGCGTACCGCGACGATGGTGGCGGCGCTCGCGGCACCGGCGGCGAGCGCCGACGCCGCGGGCACGGCGGGGAAGCTCAGCACCACGGCGCCCATGCGGCGCAGGGCCTGGCGGCGTCGGGGCGACGGGGTCGATGGCTTGCCAGTCATGGGTGCGGGCGTGTCTCCAGTCATCGGGTGTATCGGGTCTATCGGGTCTATCGATTCTGCAAGGGGCGGCCGGCTGGAGCGGCCATCAGCCCGCCAGTCGCCGCGACAGCTCGACCAGCAGCGCCTGGCCGCGCGGGGTGTGGGCTTCGGCTCGAACGTCACGGCTGTCGTCGGCGTTGACCGTGAGGAAGAGTTTCAGATCCGGCGGCGGCAGCATGCCGGCGGCCTTCTCCGGCCATTCGCTGAGCTTGAGCCCGGGCGCGGCGAAGAGGTCGCGAAAGCCCGCGTCCTCCCATTCGCGCGGATCGCTGAAGCGGTAGAAGTCGAAGTGATGCGCGGGCAGACCGTTCAGCGCGGGCGGCTGGTAGTCCTCGACGACCGCGTAGCTCGGGCTCTTGATGCGGCCGGTGACGCCCAGCGCCCGCAGCAGGTGCCGCACCAGGCTGGTCTTGCCGGCGCCCAGGCCGCCATCGAGCTCGATGCTCAGGTCCGCGACTTGCGGACAGCTCGCCAACGCCTGCGCGAAGCGTTCGCAGGCGGCCTCGTCGGGCCAACGGAACGGGCGGGTTTCTAGAATGCTCAAAACCTATGAATTCCTTGATCGATACGCCCGGGCCCGATGCGCCATCGAGCCCCTCCCGAGACCCCGCCGCGCTGGCAGCGCTGATGGTCGAGGTCCGCGCCTGGGCGCATGGGCTGGGATTCTCACAGATTGGCGTGGCCCACGTCGACCTGAGCGACGCGGAAGCGGGCTTGCAGGCCTGGCTCGACGCGGGCTTCCACGGCGACATGCAGTACATGGCCGCCCACGGCCTGAAGCGCGCCCGGCCCGCGGAACTCGTGCCCGGCACCATCAGCATCCTGACCGCGCGCATGGACTACCTGCCCGGATCGGTGGGCCCCGACTGGCAGGACCGCGAGTGGGCCGCGATGCGCGACCCGGCACGCGCGCAGGTCTCGCTGTATGCGCGCGGCCGGGACTATCACAAGGTGCTGCGGCAGCGGCTGCAGCAACTGGCGGACCGGATCCAGGCGGCCGTCGGTCCGATGGGCCATCGCGTGTTCACCGACTCGGCCCCGGTGCTGGAGGTCGAGCTGGCCAGCCGCTCCGGCATCGGCTGGCGCGGCAAGCACACGCTGACGCTGCATCGCGACAGCGGCTCGATGTTCTTCCTCGGCGAGATCTACCTGGACCTCGAACTCCCGCCCAGCGAGCCGGTGACCGCGCATTGCGGCCAATGCCGCGCCTGCATCGACGCCTGCCCGACCGGGGCGATCGTCGGGCCGTACCGGCTGGACGCGCGGCGTTGCATCAGCTATCTGACCATCGAGCAGGACGGGCCCATTCCGCTGGAGTTCCGCGAGGCAATCGGCAATCGCATCTACGGTTGCGACGACTGCCAATTGGCCTGTCCCTGGAACAAGTTCGCGCGAACGAACGCGCTGCCGGACTTCGACTGGCGCGAGCCGCTGGGGCAGGCGTCGCTGCTCGAGCTCTGGGCGTGGGACGAGGCGACCTTCCTGCGGCGCACTGAAGGGTCGGCGATCCGCCGCATCGGCCATCAGCGATGGCGCAGGAACATCGCCGTGGCGATGGGCAATGCGCTCAGGCAAGACCTGGCCCCGTCACTGCGGGCCAGGATGCGGGCGGCGCTCACGGCCGAACTGGCCGGCGCGACGGCGATGGTGGCCGAGCACATCGACTGGGCGCTGAGTCAGGGTGTCGAGTAACGCTCGGACTCCGCCGGCGGGACCTCGGGCGAGGGCCGCGACATCGGGGAATCCGAAGACGGCGTTCGGGCATGCCTGCGCTTGACCGCCCCGCTCGTGCGGTCTCTACGTAGTTCCGCTAGGCCACCTCGACAGGCGACATACTTAAGCTCCCCCGATCGAAAGTCCTTTCGACCTTTTTCAGAAGACGAGGAGATCATGAACCGTCGCAAGATCATTCAACGCGGCCTGGCACTGGGCGCGCTGAGCCTGGGTAGCGCCGTGGCGCTGGCCCAGACCTATCCGAGCAAGCCGGTGAAGCTGGTCGTTCCGTTCGCGCCGGGCGGCACGACGGACATCATCGCCCGCGTCGTGGCGCAGTACATCAACGGCCCGCTGGGCCAGACGATGATCGTCGAGAACAAGGCCGGCGGCGGCGGCATCATCGGCGCCAACGACACCGCCAAGTCGGCGCCGGACGGCTACTCGCTGGGCGTGGCCACCGTGTCCACCACGGCGACCAATCCGGCCATCAATCCCAAGACGCCGTACAACCCGCTGACCGACTTCACGCCGATCATCAACCTGGCCGCCACGCCCAACGTGATCGCCGTGCATCCGTCCTTCCCCGCCAAGGACTACAAGGGTTTCCTTGCCGAGCTCAAGAAGAACCCGGGCAAGTACAGCTATTCGACCTCCGGCACCGGCGGCATCGGCCATCTGCAGATGGAGCTCTACAAGAGCCTGACCGGCGTGTTCGTGACCCACATCCCGTACCGCGGCGCGGGTCCGGCGCTGAACGACACGGTCGCCGGCCAGGTGCCGATGATCTTCGACAACCTGCCGTCCGCGCTGCCCTTCATCAAGGACGGCCGCCTGATCGCCATCGCCGTGGCCGCGCCGCAGCGCCTGGCCGTGCTGCCCAACGTGCCGACCTTCAAGGAACTGGGTCTGGAGCCGGTGAACCGCATGGCGTATTACGGGATCCTGGGTCCGAAGAACCTGCCCAAGGAAGTGGTCGCCAAGATCCACGACGCCGCCCGCAAGACGGTCGAGATGCCCGAGGTGAAGAAGCGCATCGAGGAAACCGGCTCGATCATCGTGGCCAACACCCCGGAGCAGTTCACCGAGCAGATCAAGGCCGAGTTCGCCGTGTACAAGCGCGTCGTCGAGGTGCAGAAGCTCAAGCTCGACTGATTCGCCGGAAGCCCGCCCCGGGAGGGGCGCGCCAATGACAAGGGGCGTCCGAGGACGCCCCTTGTGCTTTCAGGGCCGGGAGGTCTTCCCGGTCCGTGAGGGTCAGAACATCTTGCCCATGCCGCCCATCAGGTTGCCCAGCAGGCCCTGAGCCAGGCCCCCGGTCATGCTGTTGAGCAGGCCGCCCAACGGGCCGCCCGCCGCGCCGGCGCCGCCCGCGCCGCCGGCGCTTTCGCCGCCGCCGATGCCGCCCAGCAGTTTGGAACCGATGCCAAGTAGTGCAAACATTTTCTTCTCCAGGTAGAGCCGCCGGATGTCCCGGAACCAGGGCCGTCATGCCGCTGAAGGTGCGCCTGCGCCGCGAAGGTTCGTCGCGCTGGCGGACGGCTGGTGATCCGGAGCCGGCGGCCTGAAATCAGGTCGCGGCACCCGGCTCTAGTGGGCATGCCGTCGACAACCGATTGCTGGGAAGGTTTGCGGACGAAATCCCGTGCGCTGCCGCATTTGAGCGATGTCTTGCGCAAATCTCACCAGCCCGGCCGAGGTTGGACGTGGCGGGATAAAGATTTCAAGTTATGAAATGAGATTGGCGGGATGCAAAAAAACCGCGTGCTGCACCGCCGCAAAATTTCTCATGATGGAAGAACAGGTTCCGCAATCCGGTATGAATGGTGCAAGTCGTTGATTTGCATGGGTTAAAAATTCAGTCTTATATAAGACATGAGGCCACACGGCTGAATGGGAGAAGCCTAGATTTAGGGTCATCGGTTCTTGATTTCGACCACCGTCTGACGACACCAGCGATTCAGGCGGCCCGTCCAGCCCACCCGGCTTGGCGGACCCGGTCAACAGACCGCAGCCCGTGCACCGACAAGTTCATTCATTCCAAGGAGTTTCCTCATGACCAACCCGACCCGCGAACAGCAAATCGCCGCCCTCGAAAAGGACTGGGCCGAGAACCCGCGCTGGAAAGGCATCCAGCGCGGATATTCCGCCGCCGACGTGGTCCGCCTGCGCGGCTCGTTGCCGATCGAGCACACACTGGCCAAGCGCGGTGCCGAGAAGCTGTGGAACCTGGTGAACACCGAGCCCTTCGTCAACTCCCTCGGCGCGTTGACTGGCAACCAGGCGATGCAGCAGGTCAAGGCCGGCCTGAAGGCGATCTACCTGTCCGGCTGGCAGGTTGCCGGCGATGCCAACAGCAACGGCGAGATGTACCCCGACCAGTCGCTGTACTCGGTGGACTCGGTGCCGAAGGTGGTCCGCAAGATCAACGCGACCTTCAAGCGCGCCGATGAAATCCAGTGGAGCGAAGGCAAGGGCGACATCGACTACTTCGCCCCCATCGTGGCGGATGCCGAGGCCGGCTTCGGCGGCGTGCTGAACGCCTTCGAGCTGATGAAGGCCATGATCGAGGCGGGCGCGTCCGGCGTCCACTTCGAAGACCAGCTCGCCGCCGCCAAGAAGTGCGGCCACATGGGCGGCAAGGTGCTGGTCCCGACGCGCGAGGCGGTGGCCAAGCTGGTCGCGGCGCGCCTGGCGGCCGACACCATGGGCGTGCCCACCGTGCTGCTGGCCCGCACCGACGCCGAGGCCGGCGACCTGGTCACCAGCGACATCGACGACAACGACAAGGCCTTCTGCACCGGCGAGCGCACGGTCGAGGGTTTCTTCCGCACCCGCAACGGGCTGGATCAGGCCATCAGCCGCGGCCTGGCCTACGCGCCCTACGCCGACATGATCTGGTGCGAGACCGGCAAGCCCGACCTGGCCTTCGCCAAGGCCTTCGCCGAGGCGATCCATGCGAAGTTCCCGGGCAAGCTGCTGGCCTACAACTGCTCGCCGAGCTTCAACTGGAAGAAGAACCTGGACGACGCCACCATCGCCAAGTTCCAGCGCGAGCTGGGCGCGATGGGCTACAAGTTCCAGTTCATCACGCTGGCCGGTTTCCACAGCCTGAACTACTCGATGTTCAACCTGGCTTACGGCTACGCGCGCAACAACATGAGCGCGTTCGTCGAGTTGCAGGAAGCTGAATTCGCCGCCGCCGAGAAGGGCTTCACTGCCGTGAAGCATCAGCGCGAAGTGGGCACCGGTTACTTCGACGCGGTCACCACCACGATCGAAGCGCAGGCGTCGACCGCGGCGCTGAAGGGCTCCACGGAGGACGAACAGTTCTTCGACGCGAAGCACGGCTGATCGTCGCGCACCGCGATCGTCCCGGCCGGCCTCCGAGATCCTTCGGACGGCGGCGGGGATAGCCGCAAAGGGAAGGGGCTGGCGTACTGCCAGCCCCTTGTTCATCGCGCGTTCATCGCGAGGTCGCGCGCGCGATGGCTCGCGTCATCGATGGCGCGAGAGGTGGGTTCGATCAACCTCAGAACATGCGACCCATGCCGCCCATGGACATGCTCATCAGCGGGCCGGCCATGCCCTGGATCATCTGAGCGATCCCGCTCATTGGATTGGATCCGCCGGCCTGACCGACACCTCCCATCAACATTGGCGCCAACGCGGCGGCGATCGGTGCAACCATGGTTCTCTCCTTCATGCGCCCGGACCGGATCGGCACCCGTCGCCATGCCGCGCCCTGATCGTCCACCCGGCAAGTCCGGGAGACGCGGCGACAGGATGCCGGGCCCGGGGTGCTCGACAGCGGCGCGAGGTAGTGGCCGCTCAGCGGGCCGCTGTTTCCGGATGCCGCGCGGAGATTTCGCGATGGCGCCATTCCTGAATCAGCTCGACCACCGCATCGGGGTCGGCCGGTTTCACCAGGTGCACATCGAAGCCCGCTTCGTGCGCCCGTCGGCGATCGTCCTGCTGGCCATAACCGGTCAGCGCGATCAGCAGGCATTGCGCGGCGCCCGGCACGGTGCGCAGCCGCCGGGCGACCTCGTAGCCGTCCAGGCCCGGCAGGCCGATGTCCAGCAGCACGACCTGCGGTGGTTGCGCCGCCGCTTGCTCGAGCGCGCGCGGCCCGTCGAGCGCCACGACCGTCTCGAATCCGGCGAGCTCCAGGAACACCGCCATCGAGTCGGCCGCATCGCGGTTGTCGTCGACGACCAGGACCCGGCAACGATCGTTCGCCCGCGCGGGCGCGGCGGCGTGCGCCGGCACTGACGCCTGGAGGTGCGGCTCGCGCGGCTCCTGCGGCTCGGCGACCTCGACCGCCTTCGCGGCGGGCAGACGCACCAGGAACTCCGAGCCGCGCCCCGGCCCGTCGCTGCGTGCCTCCACGCTGCCGTGATGCAGCTGCACCAGCCGCTGGACCAGCGTCAGCCCCACGCCCAGCCCGCCCTGATTGCGGTCCAGGCCGCGCGGACCTTGCTCGAACAGGTCGAAGACATGCGGCAGCAGGCTGGACGAGATGCCCCGGCCGTTGTCGCGGACGACGAGCTCGAAGCCGTCCGGGCCGCCGGTCAGCGCCAGCTCGATGCGGCCGCCCGCGTCGGTGTACTTGCTGGCGTTGTGCGCCAGGTTGGTCACGACCTGGATCAGCCGCGCCGCATCGCCGCGCACGCGCGCCGGCTGAGGCGGCAGATCGATGCGCAGGTGCTGGTGCTGCGCGTCCAGCAGCGACTGCACCGGCTCCACGCCCTGGCGCACGATGTCGCGCAGGTCCAGCGTCTCGGTCTTCAGGACGATCTTGCCCTGGCTGATGCGGGCGACGTCGAGCAACTCATCGACCAGCCGCGTCAGGTGCTTGACCTGGCGATCGGTCAGCGCGACCGCCTGATCCAGCCGAGGGTCGCGGCCGTCGGCCAGCGAGCGCATCACCTCGACCGCGTTGCGGATCGGGGCCAGCGGGTTGCGCAGTTCATGCGACAACATCGCGAGGAACTCGTCCTTGCGCCGGCTCGCTTCCAGCAGCTCGGCCTCGGCCTGGCGTCGCTCGACGATCTCCGCTTGCAGTGCACCGTACAGGCGTGCGTTCTCGAACGCGATCGCCGCGCGGCCGGCCAGTTCCTCCAGCGTGGGCCAGTCGGGCGGCTGATGCGGCTCGGCGAGCAGCAGGCCGCCGAGCAGGCGTTCGCCGGCCACCAGCGGCAGCACGGCGCCGCTGGCAGTCTCGCGGTGGAGCAGGGCGCGCGGCGAGGCCTCGTCCGCGCTTGCCGGGCCGCTCGTGGGCACGACCGGCTCCAGCGCGTTGCGCGTGGCGTTGTAGAGCACCTCGGACAGCATCTGCTCGCGACCCTCGGCGAAGAGGGGCACCTCCTGTGCCGACGGCGCGTCGCAGCGCAGCACGCGTTCGTGGCCATGGCCGGCGTCGCGCAGCCACAGCAGCGCGCGCGGCGCGAAACGCGGCACCAGCAGCGCCAGCAGCTTGCGCATCGCGACGTCCGCGTCCAGCGAGTCGGCCAGCTCGCGCCCCGCCTGCGCCAGGAAGATGGAGCGCCGCGTGCCTTCCTCCGCGGCGCGCTGCGCGGCCTCGGCGCGGGCGATGGCGATGCGCTCCAGCGCCTGCTGCCGCAGCCGCTGCTGCATCAGGAACAGGTCGACGAAGACCCGCACCTTGCTGCGCAGCACGTCGGGGATCACCGGCGACAGGATGTAGTCGACCGCGCCCAGCGAATAACCCTGCGCCGTCTGCAACTCGTCCGCATAGGCGGTGACGAAGATGATGGGCGTGTGTGCCGAGCGCCGGTAGCCGCGGATCAGCCGGGCCGTCTCCAGGCCGTCGATGCCCGGCATGTTGACGTCCATCAGGATCACCGCGAATTGCTGCCGCAGCACCTCGCGCAGCGCCTCGCTGCCGGAGCGGGCGATGACCAGGTGCTGGTCCAGGTCGGCCAGGATGGTCTCGAAGACGAGCAGCTTCTCGGGCAGATCGTCGACGATCAGGATGCTGGCGCGCTCGGCGGCGTCGGGCGCCGCGTAGCCGTCGAAGAGCGCGCTCAATGGCATAACCAGCCCCGCAGCACCGTCAGCATGTAGGCCGGATCGACAGGCTTGGAGAGGTAGTCCCACGCGCCCGCCTCGATGCACTTCTGGCGGTCGCCCTTCATCGCCTTGGCGGTCACCGCCACCATCGGCAGCTCGCGGCCGCGCGGCAGGCGGCGGATCTGCTGCATGGTCTCCAGCCCGTCCATCTCCGGCATCATGATGTCCATCAGCACGATGTCGATGGTCGGGTCCTCCTGCGCGATGCGGATCGCCTCGCGGCCGTTGTCGGCGGAGACGATCACCATGCCGTGCCCGTCCAGCACCGTCGCCAGCGCGAAGATGTTGCGCATGTCGTCGTCGACGATCAGCGCCTTCTTGCCCGCCAGCGGACATCGGGCCTGCTGCACTTGATGAAGCGCCTCGCGCTCCCGGTCGCCCAGGTCGGCCGGCGCGCGGTGCAGCGCCAGCGCCAGGTGGGCCAGCGCGGCATCGGTGTCGGCGGCATGGTGCACCGGCAGGCCGTGCGGCCGGGCCCAGCGGTGCGCGCCGAGTTCGTCCGACCGGCCCAGCGCGTCGCCGGCGCCGGAGTTCAGCGCCACGACCGGCAGCGGCAGCGTGCCGGAGCGCCGCTCCAGCGCGTCCAGCACGTCCTGCGGCCCGAAGCCGCAGGCGGCGGCATCCAGCAGCAACGCGTCGACGCCGGGCAGCACGGCCCGCGCGTCCTCGACCGAGTCGACGAAGACCGTCTCGACCTCGTGCGACAGCGGCGCCAGCGGGGCCAGCATCGCCATGCGGGTCGGCCCGGCCGGCATCGCCACGGCCAGGCGCCGCACCGGGCGGTCGACATAGCGCTGCAGGTCGCGCAAGGCCGCGTCGACGTCGTCGCGCGACTGCAGCGGCTTGGACAGGAACCCCAGCGCGCCCGCCTGCAGCGCGCGGTCGCGCGACTCGTCGGTGGAGACGACGCACACCGGCAGGTGACGGGTGTCGGGATCGGACTTGAGCCGGTCCAGCACGCGCCAGCCCTGCATGTCGGGCAGGAAGATGTCCAGCGTGATCAGGCTGGGGTGGAACTCCTGCGCCATCGTCAGCGCGCCGGCGCCGGTGGTGCTGACCAGGCCCTTCATGCCGGCCTGGCGTGCCGAGTCCAGCAGCACGCGTGCGAAGGCCAGGTCGTTCTCGACGATCAGCAGCACGCGGTCGCCGTTGGCGATGTCGTCGCGGTCGTCCTTGGCGACGTTGGCGAAGACGATGCTGTCGGGCGGCGAGTCCAGCTGGACCTCGCCGGTCGCCAGCGGCGGCGGCGCGGCGCCGGTCGTGCCCGGCCCGTCGGCGCTGGTCGTCCCGGGACGGGGCCGGCGCGCGGCGGCGCGCTGCACGGCGGCCTCGGCGAGCTCCGCGGCGCTGATCGGCGGCATCGCCCCCGGCGCAGGGCCGCCGACCGCGGCACTGCTCGCGGCGACATCCGTGGCGTCATGCCCGTCGTCGCCGTCGCCGTCGCCGCGGGCTGGCGGCGCGCTGCTCGGCCGCGGGCGCGCGTTGCGGGCCGGCGAGTAATGCTGCGGCAGGTACAGCGTGAAGGTCGAGCCGCGGCCCGGCGCGCTGACCAGCCGGATCTCGCCGCCCAGCAGCCGCGCCAGCTCGCGGCTGATCGCCAGGCCCAGGCCCGTGCCGCCGTATTTGCGCGAGGTCGAGCCGTCGGCCTGCTGGAAGGCCTCGAAGATGATCTGCTGCTTGTCCGCGGAGATGCCGATGCCGGTGTCCGCCACCGCGAACGCGATCACCTGCCCGGCGTGGTTCAGCACCTCGTGGTCGGCTGACCAGCCCTCGCTCGCCGCCGCCACGGTGAAGGTCACCTGGCCCTGGTGCGTGAACTTGAAGGCGTTGGACAGCAGGTTCTTGATGATCTGCTGCAGCCGCTTGACGTCGGTGACCAGCGACTTGGGCAGCGGTTGCTCGACCTCGACCGCGAAGCCCACGTGCTTGGACTCCGCGAAATGCCGGAAGCTGCGCTCCACCGAGCGCTGCAGCTCATCCAGCCGCAGTTCGCTGACGTCCACCGCCACCGTGCCGGACTCGATCTTGGACAGGTCCAGGATGTCGTTGATCAGCATCAGCAGGTCGTTGCCGGACGAGTGGATGGTCTTGGAGAACTCGACCTGCTTGGACGTCAGGTTGCCGTCGTTGTTCTTGCAGAGCTGGTCCGACAGGATCAGCAGCGAGTTCAGCGGCGTGCGCAGCTCGTGCGACATGTTGGCCAGGAACTCCGACTTGTACTTGGAGGTCAGCGCCAGCTGCTCGGCCTTTTCCTCCAGCGCCTGCCGGGCCTGCTCGACCTCGGTGTTCTTGCGCTCCACTTCCTGGTTCTGGTGGGCCAGCAGGCGGGCCTTCTCCTGCAGCTCCTGGTTGGTCTGCTGCAGCTCCTGCTGGCGGCGCTGCAGCTCCTCGGCCAGCGACTGGGACTGGATCAGCAGGTCCTCGGTCCGGGTGCTGGCCTCGATGGTGTTGATCACGATGCCGATGGATTCGGTCAACTGGTCGAGGAAGGCCAGGTGGGTGGAGCTGAAGCGCTCCAGCGAGGCCAGCTCCAGCACGCCGCGCACGCGGCCCTCGAAGATCACCGGCAGCACCAGCACCTCCATCGCGGCCGACTCGCTCAGGCCGGTGGCGACGCGGAAGGCCGTCGACGGCACGTTGGTCAGCAGGATCTTCTCGCGGTCCAGCGCGCACTGGCCGACCAGCCCCTGGCCCAGGTCGAGCTCCTTGCCGTGCGTGGCCTCGCCGCCGGAGGCGTAGCTCGCGAACATCTTCAGGCGCGGCGTGTCGCCCCGCATGTTGAGCACGTAGAACTCGGCCTGCTGCACATCCACCACCGGCGCCAGCTCGCTGAGGATCAGCCGGCCGACGGTGTCCAGGTCCTTCTGGCCCTGCAGCATGCGGCTGAACTTGGCCAGGTTGGTCTTGAGCCAGTCCTGCTCGGTGTTCTTCTGCGTGGTGTCCTTCAGGTTGCGGATCATCTCGTTGATGGTGTCCTTCAGCGACGCCACCTCGCCCTGCGTGTCCACCGTGATCGAGCGCGTCAGGTCGCCCTGCGTCACGGCGGTGGCCACCTCGGCGATCGCGCGCACCTGCGTGGTCAGGTTGGCGGCGAGCTCGTTGACGTTCTCGGTCAGGCCCTTCCACGTGCCGGACGCGCCCGGCACCTTGGCCTGGCCGCCGAGCTTGCCCTCCACGCCGACCTCGCGCGCCACCGTCGTGACCTGGTCGGCGAAGATGGCCAGCGTGTCCGTCATCGAGTTGATGGTGTCGGCCAGCGCGGCGATCTCGCCCTTGGCCTCCACCGTCAGCTTCTGCGCCAGGTCGCCGTTGGCCACCGCCGTCACCACCTTGGCGATGCCGCGCACCTGGCCGGTCAGGTTGCCGGCCATGAAGTTGACGTTGTCCGTCAGGTCCTTCCAGGTGCCGGAGACGCCGCGCACCGTGGCCTGCCCGCCCAGGCGGCCCTCGGTGCCGACCTCGCGCGCGACGCGGGTCACTTCCGCGGCGAAGGAGGACAACTGGTCCACCATCGTGTTGATGGTGGTCTTGAGCTCCAGGATCTCGCCCAGCACGTCGACGGTGATCTTCTTGGACAGGTCCCCGGCGGCCACCGCCTTGGTCACGTCGGCGATGTTGCGCACCTGGGACGTGAGGTTGGACGCCATCGAGTTGACCGAGTCGGTCAGGTCCTTCCACGTGCCGGCCACGCCCTGCACGTCGGCCTGGCCGCCGAGCTTGCCCTCGGTGCCGACCTCGCGCGCCACGCGCGTCACCTCGGCGGCGAAGGACCGCAACTGGTCGACCATCGTGTTGATGGTGTTCTTGAGCTCGGAGATCTCGCCCTTGACGTCGACGGTGATCTTCTTGGAGAGGTCGCCGGCGGCCACCGCGGTGGTCACCTCGGCGATGTTGCGGACCTGCGAGGTCAGGTTGCCGGCCATGAAGTTGACCGACTCGGTCAGGTCCTTCCACGTGCCGGCCACGCCCTGCACGTCGGCCTGGCCGCCGAGCTTGCCCTCGGTGCCGACCTCGCGCGCGACACGCGTCACCTCGGCGGCGAAGGACCGCAGCTGGTCCACCATCGTGTTGACGGTGTTCTTGAGCTCCAGGATCTCGCCCTTGACGTCGACGGTGATCTTCTTGGACAGGTCGCCCAGCGCCACCGCCTTGGTCACGTCGGCGATGTTGCGCACCTGCGAGGTCAGGTTGCCGGCCATCGAGTTGACCGAGTCCGTCAGGTCCTTCCACGTTCCCGACACGCCCTCGACGCGGGCCTGGCCGCCGAGGATGCCCTCGGTGCCGACCTCGCGCGCCACCCGCGTCACTTCGGACGCGAACGAGCGGAGCTGGTCGACCATCGTGTTGATGGTGTTCTTGAGCGTCAGGAACTCGCCCTTGACGTCCACGTCGATCTTCTTGGACAGGTCGCCCTGCGCCACGGCGGTGGTCACGTCGGCGATGTTGCGGACCTGGTCTGTGAGGTTGCCGGCCATGGAGTTGACCGAGTCGGTCAGGTCCTTCCACGTCCCGGCCACGCCCTTGACCTCGGCCTGGCCGCCGAGCTTGCCCTCGGTGCCGACCTCGCGCGCCACGCGCGTCACCTCGGCGGAGAAATCGCCAAGCTGCTCCACCATCCGGTTGATGGTCTTGGCGGTGTGCAGGAATTCGCCCTGCAGCGGCCGGTTGTCCACCTCCAGCGCCATGCTCTTGGTCAGGTCGCCCTCGGCCACGGCGCCGATCACGCGCGCGGCCTCGCTGGTGGGGTGGACCAGATCGTCGATCAGCGCGTTGATGCAGTCGATCTGCTGGCCCCAGAAGCCCCGCATCTCGGGCAGGGCGGCGCGCTGCTTGAGCCGGCCCTCCTTGCCCACGACCTGTCGCAATCGGGAGAGCTCGGCGGCCATGCTGGCGTTCTGCTCGACGACCTCGTTGAAGGCGTCGGCGAGCTTGCCCGCCACCCCCGTCCAGTGAAACGGCAATCGCACGTCCGGGTCGCCGCGCCGCAGCGCATGCAAGGCCAGCAGCATCGCGTTCAGGTGTTCGGCCGGCACGACGGCGACACCTTCCTCCAGCACACTCATGGGCTTCTCCGGCCGTTTGAAAGCGGCATAACCTGAGAACTTTAGTCGTGCCCGACCTGAGCGGTGCCTGGGTTTTGGAGGGGGCGGGTGGGCACGCCGGTTGCCGATGCAAGGGATCGCCGGACGCCTCGCCGCCCGCGTGATGTCGCACTTGAAAATTGAGACGCCTCGATGCCTGAACAATCGCCCCACGCCCTGCGGGTGCTCGTGATCGATGACGACCCGGAAGGGGCGCGAAGCCTCAGCGAGCTCTTTCGCTGCTACGGGTGCGCGACGGCCGTCGCGTACAGCGGGCGCGTGGGGCTGAGGCTGTCCAAGCTGTTCAAGCCGGAGCTGGTGTTTGTCGATTTCGACATGCCCGACATGAACGGGCTGGCGGTGGTGGCGGAAGCCAAGCTCATCGACGCGGAGGGCGGCCGCCGCGCGATGTATGTCTGCCTCACCGGCGGCGGGCCCGAGATCACCGAGGAGAACGCCGGCGCGGCGGGTTTCAACCGGCTGCTGTACAAGCCGCTGAAGGTGACCGACCTGCTGGCGGTGCTGCTCGCGGCCCGGCCCGGCAACTTCGTCGCCGGAAATGCCGCCCCGGCGATCCGGCCCGCGCGATCACCGCACGGCGATCGTTCCCCCAGGCATTGAGGCTATGGCGCCGATGGGCGCGAGCGTCATCGGCGTGTCACATCGACTCGTCGAGCATGCGGCGGTAGTCGCTCGGGGAGGCCTCGCGCGGATTGGTCTTGTGGCAATGGTCGTGCAACGCGCGGTCGATGATCTGCTCGAACAGGGCCGTCTGCACGCCCATTTCCGCCAGGCCTACCGGCAGCCCCAGCCGGGCGCTCAGCGCCTTGACCGCGTTGGCCAGCTCGTCGGGCGGCGTGCCTTCCTGCAGATTCATCGCATGGGCCATGCGGGCGATCTTGTCGTCGCGGCGCATGCTCTCGTGCTGCCCGTTGAAGCGGATCACCGCCGGCAGGAACACCGCGTTGAGCGTGCCGTGGTGCAGCCGCGGCATCAACCCGCCGAGGGCGTGGCTGAGCGAGTGCACGCAGCCCAGCCCCTTCTGGAAGGCCATCGCGCCCATCATGCTGGCGGCCATCATGTCCAGCCGCGCGTCGATGTCGTCGGGGTGCGTGGTGGCCCGCTCGATCCGGCCCCAGCCGCGGCGCAGGCCTTCGAGCGCGATGCCGTCGGCCGGCGGATTGAAGGCCGCCGACATGAAGGTCTCCAGGCAATGCGCGATCGCGTCCATGCCGGTCGCCGCGGTCAGGCCGGCCGGGAGCTTGCGCGTCAGCTCGGGATCGCAGATGGCGGACTTGGGCATCAGCTCCCAGCTGTGGAAGCCGAGCTTGCGCCCGTCGTCGACGATCAGGATCGCGCCGCGCGCCACTTCCGAGCCGGTGCCGGCCGTGGTCGGCACGGCGATCAGCGGCGCGGCCCGGGCGGTGATGTTGCCGGCGCCGCCGAGGATGGTGGCGTAGTCCGTCAGCGGGCCGTCGTGGGTGGCGGCGATCGCCACGCCCTTGGCCAGGTCGATGCTGGAGCCGCCGCCGACGGCGATCAGGCCGTCGCAGCCGTGCTCGCGGTACAACGCCACCGCCTCGCGCACGGCGGTCTCGGTCGGGTTGGGCGGCGTCCCGTCGTAGACGGGCAGGGTGGCGGGGTCGACGGGGGAGGCGGTCCAGTCGTCGAGGACCAGGTCGAGCACGCCGGCCGCGCGCACGCCGGCGTCGGTGACGATCAGCGGCTTGCGCAGGCCGATGCGCGCGCATTCCGCGCCGATGGCGCGGCGCGCGCCGGCTTCGAGATGGATGTGGGTCAGGTACTGGATCAGGGCCATGTCGTGTCCTTCGACGCCGTGAGGAGCGATGTCTGGGAAAATCCCGCCTTTGCGGCTTGGCGGACGGCCGAGCCTACGTCCTGGAGTTCCCGTTGAGTAGCACCTTGTTGACACCGCGGATGGCCGCGGTGCTGGAGCGCATCCACCGCGCCAACCGGCCTTCGTTCCACCACCTGTCGCCCAAGCAGGCGCGCATCGCCTATCTGATGGGCGCGGAGATCCTGGACCTGCCGCGGGCGCCGCTGGCGCGCATCGAGAACCTGGCAATTCCCGGACCCGCGGGCGACATCGCGGCGCGCCTTTACGCGCCGCTCACGCGCGAGGACGCCGCCGCGCGCGACGACCTCGGCCTGCCGGTGCTGCTGTACTTCCATGGCGGCGGTTTCGTCATCGGCTCGCTGGAGACCCACGACAGCCTGTGCCGGCAACTGGCGCTGCGCAGCGGTGCCGCGGTCCTGGCCGTCGACTACCGGCTGGCGCCCGAGCATCCGTTTCCGGCCGCGGTCGACGATTGCTGGGCCGCGCTGGCCTGGCTGGCCAGGACCGCGCCGGACCTGGGGCTGGATCCCCGGCGCATCGCGGTCGGCGGCGACAGCGCCGGCGGCACGCTGTCGGCGGTGACCGCGCTGCATGCGCGGGACGTCCGGCAGGCGCTGGGCGTCGACCTGGTCCTGCAGTTGCTGGTGACGCCGGGCGCGACGGCGCACGCGGACACCGACTCGCACCGCCGCTTCGCGCAGGGCCACCTGCTGGACGCGGACACGATCGCCTGGTTCTTCGGGCAGTACATCCCGCCGGAGCGGCGCGAGGACTGGCGCTTCGCCCCGCTGCAGGCGGACGATCACGAAGGCGTGGCGCCGGCCTGCTTCATCCTGGCGGAAGCCGATCCGCTGATCGACGAGGGCGTGGCCTACGCCGACGTGTTGCGCGCCCACGGCGTCGAGGTGCAACTGGAGCTGTACCGTGGCGTGACACACGATTTCATCAAGATGGGCCGTAGCATCCCGGAGGCGGAGCAGGCGCTCGATGCCTGCGCCGGCGCGCTCAGGCGAGCGTTCGGCCTGGACGGCGCGTGACCTGGCGCCACGCCGTCGCGCCCGCCTCTGCCTCGCTTCACCACGACCCGATCTCCGACCGCTTCCGATCCGTTCATCGATCGCCTCACCGACCGCCCCGCATGACCAGCAGCCCCGTGCCCACCCGCGACCGCTTCCGTTTCCTCGATCGCCTGCGCGTGCGCTGGTCCGAGATCGACGCGCAGCAGATCGTCTTCAACGGCCACTACCTCACCTACTTCGACACGGCGGTGGGCGGCTACTGGCGCGCGCTGGCGCTGCCGTACGCGCCGACGATGGCGGCGCTGGAGGGCGACCTGTTCGTCCGCAAGTCCACGATCGAGTACCTGGGCTCCGCCCATTACGACGAGCTGCTGGACATCGGCGTGCGCACCGAGCGGGTCGGCACCTCGTCGCTGACGGTGGCTTGCGCGGTGTTCCGGGGCGACGAGTGCCTGGTGCACGGCGAGCTGGTGTATGTCTTCGCCGACCCGGCGGTGCGCGTGCCCAAGGCGGTGCCGCAGGCGCTGCGCGACCTGCTACTGGGCTTCGAGCGCGGCGAGGCCATGACCGAGGCGCGCGTCGGTGGCTGGGCCACCCTGGGCCAGGACGCCCACGGCATCCGCCAGTCCGTGTTCGTCGAGGAACAGAAGATTCCCGCCGAGATGGAATGGGACGCCGCCGATGAAAGCTGCACGCACGCCGTCGCCTACAACCGGCTGGGCCGGGCGCTGGCGACGGGGCGTCTGCTGGAGCACGTGCCGGGCGTCGCCAAGATCGGCCGCATGGCGGTGCTGTCGCCGATGCGCGGCAGCCGCGTCGGCCGCCAGGTGCTGGACGCGTTGATGCAGGCCGGCCGCGAGCAGGGCTACCGCGAGGTCCTGCTGCATGCGCAGCTCAGCGCCGAGGGCTTCTACACGCGCGCCGGGTTCCAGCGCCGCGGACCGGTGTTCGAGGAGGCCGGCATCGCACACGTGGAGATGGTGCGCATCTTGTGACCGTGTGCCGGCCGCACGGCGTCGGCTTCGATCCGAACGAGGGTGACCTCGATCCCGGGAGGCGTGCCCGCATGGGTTGCGCTTGAGGGTCGTGAAGCAGTCATTGACGACTGCGCCGGGACGATCCGCTTTCCATACTTTCGGCTTTGCCCGTCGGGCGAGGTGCACGAGAGATGAAGAAGAATCGAAACGTTGCGAGGCGTGAGGCCGTTCTCCGAGGCAAGCGTGTCGAACTGACGGACGACGATGAGCGCGTCGCGGACGCGCAGGGTGGGACCGCCGTCGATGACGGGCCCACATCGGCGGCGGCCGGCGCCGTCGACTCGGCCATCGTGGTCGCCTCGAACGAGGGAACGGCCGTGGCCGAGAAGGGCGCTGGCGACGATGCGGACGAGGACCGCGGGCCCGTCGGCCTGGCATGGGGAACCCTGCCGGTGCTGGCGTTCGCAGGCCTGACCACGGCGGGCATGGGTGCCAGCGTGCCGCCGGTCGCGCCGACGCCGAAGCCCCCACCCGAGCCGAAGCCGGAACCAACCCCTGAGCCGAAGCCAGAACCGGCCCCTGAGCCGAAGCCAGAACCAACCCCTGAGCCGAAGCCGGAACCGGCCCCTGAGCCGAAGCCAGAACCAGCCCCTGAGCCGAGGCCAGAACCAACCCCTGAGCCGAGGCCAGAACCGGCCCCTGAGCCGAAGCCGGAACCAGCCCCTAAGCCGAAGCCGGAACCAACCCCTGAGCCGAGGCCAGAACCAGCCCCTGAGCCGAGGCCTCTACCGAAGCCCGAGCCCGAGCCCGAGCTGCCGGCACCGAATCCCGTTCCGAAGACTGAAGACCCACCTTCCGCGCCCGAGCTTGGATTGGTCAATGACAGCGGCATCGATCCCACGGATCGCCTGACCAACGATCCCACGGTGATGGTGTCGGGGCTGCTCGACGGCGCGACCTGGTCCTACAGCGTCGATGGAGGGCGCACCTGGCGGCAAGGGGAGGGTGATCGCATCCCGGAGACGGCCTTCGACGGGGACGGGGTCCAGGACCTGCTCGTGCGGCAGCAGTCGGGCACGACGGGGATGACCAGTCTCCCCAGCGGACTCTCCTTCACGTTGGACAGGACGTCGCCGACGGTGCCGCCTTTCGATGCGCGCCCCACCACCATCGATCGCGACACAGGGGATCGCGCCCCAGCGTTCTTCCTGTTCGCGAAGGGGCCGGACGAGTCCGGCACGTTGCGGTGGCAGGCGGGCGACCAGGAAGGCTCCGGAACGTCGCGTTCCCTGCGTCTGCCCGACATCGTCCTGCGGCGTCCCGGCGATGTTGTTTACTGGCATGAGGACGCCGCCGGCAACGCCAGTCCCAAGGAAACTCAATACCTGGATGGGGCTGCGCCAACGGTCCTGTCCATGATGCCGCGCGGTGGCTTCGTCGACGGGTCGACGCCGGAGCGCCCGCGCATGCGGGGGGGCGACTTGCTGATCCAGGGGCTGGAGCCGGGCGGGCGGTGGTCCTACGCCATCGACGACGCTTCATGGAAGGACGAGGTCGGGGACGTGCTCTCGGATGCCTTGCTGCGGGTGCCGGGGAAACACGTGGTGCGCACGATTCACACGGATTCGCATGGCAACGAAAGTGATCTGGCCCGCTGGCAGGTGGAGGTTGTCGACAGCTTCAAGCTGCGCCTGAAGAACGATACGGGCCGGACCGAGGCGCAGAAAACGGATCTATACACGTTCGATGCCACGGTCCTCGTCGAGCAAGCGAATGGCGGCTTCCACAGCGCCTTCTTCAGCATCGATGGTGGGAACTCCTGGCAACCTGTCGTCGGATCGAGCATTCCCTCTGACCATTTCTCGGGTGACGGCAAGAAACAGGTGATCGTCAAGGGCTTCGTCGGGGATGGCGTGCCCATCGGCGAGGCGACGTTGGATTTCGAGGTGGATCGCACGCATCCCGGCCCGGTCAGGCGTGTCGCCCCTGAGGGGATCTTTGTGTCGGACACAGGCGAGCCGTGGACCACCGCGTCGACCGGTCGCAACCTGCTCATTTCGACACCGGGACTCAGCGTGCTCGATCTGGAGGAAGGGACGTCGCTGCTGTACACGACGTACGCCGCGCAGGAGCAGTCGCAACAGCTGTCCATGTCGCGCTGGAGACCGGACGCGTCGATTCCCGCCGACGCGTTTGAAGAGGGGCGGCAACTGTGGGGCCTGTCGGCGGTCGACCGCGCCGCCAATGCGTCGGACCCCATGTTCTTTGGGACGTGGCTGGACACCCTCCGCCCTCAAGCACCCCAGGTCGTCCTGACCCGGACCGCGGAGGCATGGATGGCCACGGACGAGTCGCTGGAGGCGCATGGCCGTCTGGAGTACCGAAGGCCGGAGGGCGAGTGGCGTCCCTACGAGCCCGCTGGCATTGTGGATGAGCCGCGAGTCGACGCGCTGCTTTTCCGGCAGGTGGACCTGGCGGGCCATGCCAGTGACGAACGAGCGCCGATTCACATCGAACGGGCCAGTCCGATCAAGTTGCGGCTGAAGAACGACACGGGCGTGACCGAGCCGCAGAAGTCCGACCTCTACACGTCGGACGCGACGGTGGTGGTGGCTGGCATCGAGCCGTGGATGGGCCACGTGGAGTACCGCATCGACGGCGGCGACTGGAAGCGTCTGGGCGACGGCAAGGAGATCGGCGCCACGTCCTTCGCGGGCGATGGGAAGCCGCGTGTGGAGGCGCGGGTCCACGACAAGAGTGGGGGCGTCTTCGATCCGGTGAGCTTGAGCTTTGAACTGGACACGACACCGATGAACACGACGACCTTGCGTGTCGTTCACAATAAGGGGCTTGTCTCTGAGCTTGGTCAACTCGATGCGAAGGGCGAATACACCCTCTCCAATCAGGCGCTCGTGCAGTTGGTCGATCTGGAACCGGATGCGACGTGGACGTATGCGTTCTACAACATCCAGGATACAAAGCAACGCGGCTCGCCGCTCGTCGGCAACGGAGAGTTCATTCCGAAGGAAACGATCGATGAAGGGGCGCAAGTGATTGGCGTCCACGTCAGTGATCGTGCCGGCAATCCAGACAATGTCATTCAGTTGATCAACCTGTGGCTGGACACCACGGCGCCGCGGCAACCCGAAGTGACTGTGCGGTCAGAGGGGGCCAGGTACAGCTTTATTGTCGAAAATCCGGTGGCCTCGGAGCGGTTGGAGTGGTTCAAGGACAATGACTGGATTCAGATGGACAACGCGAGGCTCGATACTCCGCCGCTCTCTTCGGTGACGAAGTTCTTGATTCGCGCGGTCGATCCAGCTGGCAATCCGAGTAAACCATTTGAGTGGGATGCGTGGCCGGAGTTGCCGGAGCGCCTTGACGAAGAACCGCTGAGCCAGCCACAAACCTGGGCATCACCGCCCACGCTGCCGCCATCCTTGTCGCCCTTGCCCGCCGACGCGGGACTTCCTGTGGTGTGACGCTTCGGCGCGAGCCTCACCGCCCGGTGCCGCCCATCACCGTCCCGACCCGCCCCATCCACGCCTGCGCCGGCCCCGCCAACCAGGCGCGGGCCTGGGGCGATTGCTTGAGCTGCACGTCGAGAAACGCCACGCTGACCTGCTGCGCAGCGATCACGCCGAGCTGTTGCTCGTGCAGGCGCCGGTAGTCGGGCACGGCCGGCACCGGGGCCATCCGCGTCGCGCCTTCCTGGGCCCGGCCACCCCGACCGCCGCCGCGGCGGCCCTGCCCCTGGTCCGAATCGGCCGCGCGGCCCCGTTGATTGGCCTTGTGCTCTTCCTCCGGCCGCGGCTCGTTGCCGGCCAGGGCGGTATGGCTGACCTCGGCCACGCTCAGCAGCCAGCGGCGGTCCGGCGGCATCGCCTGGAACGGCGCTTCCCGCCAGCGCGTGTCGCGGACCTGCCCCAGCAGGTCGGCATCGCCGGGTCCGGTGATGCTCAGCACGGGCATGGCGATGTCGCGATAGCGCTCCGCGCGGTCCGTCTTCAGGTCCGCGATCACCTGTGGGCTGATGACGATCGCCGCCAGCGGACGGACCGTCTTGAGGGCCAGCAGCGTGCCGTCGGCCTGTCGCTCGCCGGCCAGCGCCATCGCCGATTGCGCGCCGAGCTCGAAGCCCGCCACCACCGTCCTCGACCAGTCCAGCGAGCGCCAGGGCGCCTCGCCCTGACGGCCGAGCCGCTGCGCCTCGGCGAGCAGCTCGTCCAGGCGCGCCAGGCGCTTGCGCATCTCGGCCTCGGCGTAATGGCGGCGGCCCAGCTCGGTGAACTCCGCGGCGCGGGCGAGGTCGGAGGACCAGGCCGTCGCATCTTCGTCCAGCGGCTGCAGCGACAACACCGCGTAACCGGCGCCGGCCCAGGCGCGGCGCCAACGCAGGCCGGCGGTCTCCGATTCGCCCAGCCCGGGCAGGTACAGCACGACCGGTCGCGGCGTGGCCCCGGATCCGGCCATCGCGACGCTCAGGCGCACCTCGTCGCCCCGCAACCGCCAGGTCAAGCTCTGCACGGCGACCGCATCCCCCTGCGGCGCATAACCGCGCGACGCGAAGTCGCGCTGCTGCTCTTGTTCCTCCGCGCGGGCCTTGGGCGGGCCGCCGCAGGCGCTCAGCAGCAGCGCGGTGGCCAGCAGCAGGCCGCCGGCCACGCCACCGGCCAGGGCGCGGGCCGCCGCCCGCGGACGGCCGCCGGCCCCGGAGGCGGCGAGACTGGCGGCGGCGGGACTGGCGGCGGACGTATCAATGAGGCGATCGATCATGGGCCGCGACGCTATGCGCGCGATGTAAAGCCGCGATTGCTGAGCGTGCAGGGCAGGGCGCGCACGCCCCCGCCGCTCACCCCCCGCCGCTCAACCCCGGCCGCTCAACCCCGGCCGCTGAACTCCGGCCGCTGAACTCCGGCCGCATGCCCCGGCCACATGACCGTGGCCGCATGACCCGGTGGCGGGGGCCGGTGCCTCAATGCGCCGGCGTCATCGCCGGCGCCATGTCGTCGGGCACGGACGCGTTGAAGCGCTGCAGCACGTGCCGGCTCATGCCCTTGGCGAGCTCTTCCTCGCCGTAGAACACGGTGCCGAGGTTCTCGCTGCGCAGCAGCTCGGACTCCTCCTCGCCATGGGTGCGCAGCACGATCTCGATGTCCGGATTGAGCTGGCGAGCCGTGTCGGCCATCTGCCGCGACTTCATCGAGTCGGGCGTCGCCACCACCAGCATGGCCGCGTTGGCGATGTGCGCCTGCACCAGCACCATCGGATCGCTGGCGTCGCCGCTGACCGCCGCGATGCCGCGCTTGCGCAGCGCCTCGACCGTCTCCCGGCTCTGCTCGGCGACGACGAACGGGATCTGACGCTCCGTCAGCGCGTCGGCGATGCGCCGCCCGACGCGGCCGAAGCCGACGATCACCACCTGGCCTTCCAGGAACTGGCGCTCGGTCGTCTGAGGCAGCTCCGCGTAGGGATCGTCGCGCGCCTCCAGCTTGCGCGCGAAGGCCGACCGGCTCAGCACCCAGCGCTGCAGCGGCTTGATCATCGCGAACATCACCGGGTTCAGCGCGATCGAGATCAGCGCCGCCGCCAGCACCAGGTTCATGCCCGCCTTGGGCAGCAGACCCAGTTGCAGGCCCAGGCCGGCCAGGATGAAGCTGAACTCCCCGATCTGCGCCAGGCTGGCGGACACCGTCATCGCCGTGTTCAACGGATACCGGAAGACGATCACGATCGCCATCGCGGCGATCGCCTTGCCGATCATCACGATGGCCACCACCGCCAGCAGGTGCAGCGGCTGGTCCACCAGCGTCATCGGGTCGAACAGCATGCCCACCGAGACGAAGAACAGCACCGAGAACGAGTCCCGCAGCGGCAGCGATTCCTGCGCGGCGCGGTGGCTGTACTCGGACTCCCGCATCACCGTGCCGGCGAAGAAGGCGCCCAGCGCGAAGGACACGTGGAAGAGCTCCGACGCGCCGTAGGCGATGCCGATCGCCACCGCGATCACCATCAGCGTGAACAGCTCGCGCGAGCCGGTGCGCGCCACCTGCCACAGCATCCAGGGCAGCACGCGCCGCCCCACCACCAGCATCAGCACCACGAACGCGGCCATCTGCGCCAGCGTCTCGGCCAGCGTCTGCCACAGCGGCGTGCCGGCCGGGTCGACCGCGGCGCCGCTCAGCACCGGTGCCAGCGGCGGCAGCAGCACCAGGATCAGCACGGTGGCCAGGTCCTCCACGACCAGCCACCCGACGGCGATCCGGCCGTTGACCGACTCCAGCGTGCCGCGCGACTCCAGCGCCTTGAGCAGCACCACCGTGCTGGCGCAGGACAGCGACAGGCCGAAGACCAGCGCCGCGCCGGTCGACCAGCCCCACCACATCGCCAGGCCCAGGCCCAGCAGTGTGGCCGCGCCCATCTGCACGATGGCGCCGGGCAGCGCGATGCGCTTGACCGCCATCAGGTCGCCGAGCGAGAAATGCAGGCCGACGCCGAACATCAGCAGCATCACGCCGATCTCGGACAACTGGGCCGCGATGCCGACGTCGGCGACGAAGCCCGGCGTGGCCGGTCCGATCGCGATGCCCGCCAGCAGGTAACCGACCAGCGCCGGCAGCTTCAGCCGCTCGGCGATGAAACCCAGGATCAGCGCCAGGCCGAAGCCCGCCGCCAGCGTGGAAATGAGGGAGACGTTGTGTTCCATCAGCGTGCCGCTCCCACCGGGGCGACGGCGGCGAAGGCCTCGCGATGGCGGGGGCCCTGCGCATACGCGCCCAGGGCGGCGGCGATCCGGCGCTCCGCGTCCGCCGCGTCGGGCAGCTCGGGGCCGTAGATCTCCATCCAGGTCCGGAAGACCGGATCGTTGTCATGGCGCTGGAGCAGCCGCACCGGCCGGCTCCCTCGCGCCTGTTCGAAGGCCGCCTGCGCGACCGCCAACTGGTCCGCGTGGACCTTGTAATAGACGTAGAGCTCGATCGGCGCGGCGATCGAGCCCGCGGCAGGATGGACGGTGGCGCGCGTCGGCGGCGATGAGGTCATGGCGAGGTTTCTCCGAGGGGATAGGGCAGGGAACGGGGCGTCAGCAGCGCACCCTGGGCGCTGCCCAGGTGCAGGGTGCCGGACTCGAGCGCGGCGAGCTTCACTTCGGCCAACAGCAGCGGGCGGCCTTCCTGGCGGCCGAAACCGGCCACCATGCCGGCCGGCTGCTCGGGATCGCCGCTGTGGAAGATCTCTTGGCCCGGCCGCGCGTCGGCGTCGACACCGTCCAGCGCGAACAGATGGGTACGGCGCTTGATCGTGCCGCGGTACTGGCTGCGGGCGACGATCTCCTGGCCGGGGTAACAGCCCTTTTGGAAGTTCACGCCGCCGATCAGTTCCAGGTTGATCATCTGGGGCACGAACTGTTCCACCGTGCCTTCGCGCACCCAGACCAGTCCGGCCGTGACGTCCAGGCCCTGCCATTCCTCGGGGTCGATGGTCGGCAGCGCCGGCGCCGGGGCGTCCGCGGGCTGCAGCAGCAGGAAGCGCGGGGTGAGGCCGTCGTCGGGCAGCCGCGTGGCGAACGCCTGGCGGCCGTCGGGCAGCGCCGGGCGGCCCACCGACCAGACCTCGACCGGCGCCGCGGCGCCGAGCCAGTCGCGTGCCTGGGCGCCGGACAGGCCCCACACGGCCCAGGCGGCGCCGTCGTCGGTCAGCTTGGTCTTGGCACGCAGCACGAACATCGACAGGCGCTTGAGCGTGGCGGGCAGCACGTCGGCGGGCAGCGCCAGGAGCACCGATTGCTCGTCCGGCTTGACCGCCAGCATCGTCGCCAGCAGCCGGCCCTTGGCCGAGCAGAAGCCCGCCAGTCGCGCCTGGGCGGGCGCCTGGAGGGCCAGGTCTTGCGTCAACTGGCTGTGCAGGAACTTCGCGGATTCCTCGCCCTGGGCGCGGATCACGCCCCAGTCGGCGAGGCGGACGGCGCCCAGGGCCGAACCCGGGACGGCGGGGGTGGCGTGGTGGAGGTCTTCGATCATGGGGCCGATTATCATCAGCCCCGCATTTCATAGAGGGTGTTGGGTCTTGGCACGCGCGAAAAACAGATCGAGAACACAGGCCGCCGGGCGCGGCACGGGCGACCACCGCGGCCGACGCGGCGCGCAAGGCGGCCGGATCGGCCGCTGGCTGCTGTCGGTGCTGGTCGCCGCGGCGGTGCTGGCCGGCGGCGCGGCGGGCGCCGCGTGGTGGTGGCTGGGCCAGCCGCTGGTGCTGGCGGGGACGAGCGTGGAGCTCTCCATCGAGCCCGGCACCGCCCCGCAGCAGGTCGCGCAGGCCTGGGTCGGGGCCGGCGTGCAGACCGATCCGCGCTTGCTGTACGCCTGGTTCCGCTGGTCCGGCCAGGCCCGGAAGATCCGCGCCGGCAGCTATGAAGTCCATGCCGGCGTCACGCCGCGCGAGCTGCTCGACAAGATGGTCAAGGGCGACCAGGTGCTGGAGCAACTGCGCCTCATCGAGGGCTGGAACTTCCGCCAGGTGCGCGCCGCCATCGCGGCCGCGCCGGCGCTCAAGCAGACCACCGCCGGCATGACCGACGACCAGATCATGACCGCGCTGGGCGCGCCGGGGCAGGCGGCCGAGGGGCGTTTCTTCCCCGACACCTATGCCTACAGCCGCGGCGTCAGCGACCTGACGGTGCTCAAGCGGGCCCACGCGCTGATGCGCAAGCGGCTGGACAGCGCCTGGGCCGGGCGCGCCGACGGGCTGCCGCTCAAGAGCGCCGACGAGGCGCTGGTGCTGGCCTCTATCGTCGAGAAGGAAACCGGCGCCGCCGCCGACCGCGGGCTGGTGGCATCGGTGTTCGTCAACCGGCTCAAGGTCGGCATGCCGCTGCAGACCGATCCGACCGTGATCTACGGGCTGGGCGAATCCTTCGACGGCAACCTGCGCAAGATCCACTTGCAAACCGACACGCCGTTCAACACCTACACCCGCGGCGGCCTGCCGCCGACGCCGATCGCCTTGCCGGGGCTGGCCGCGCTGCAGGCGACGCTGCATCCGACGCCGTCCAAGGCGCTGTATTTCGTGTCGCGCGGGGACGGCACCAGCCAGTTCAGCGAGGACCTCGCCGCGCATAATCGCGCCGTCAACAAGTACCAGCGCGGCCGCTGAGGCGCCCGCGCTTTCCTGTTTCCAGAGAGCAAACACGCGTGAGCGCCAGATTCATCACCTTCGAGGGCATCGACGGGGCCGGCAAGTCCACCCACATCGAACGCGTCGCCCAGCACCTGCGCGCCCAGGGCGCCGACCTGGTCCAGACGCGCGAGCCGGGCGGCACGGCGCTGGCCGAATCGCTGCGCGGGCTGTTCCTGCACCAGGACATGGACGGCCTGACCGAGGCGCTGCTGGTCTTCGCCGCCCGCCGCGACCACCTGCAGCGCGTCATCGCGCCGGCATTGGCGCTGGGCCAGACGGTGCTGTGCGACCGCTTCACCGATGCCAGCTTCGCCTACCAGGGCGGGGGCCGGGGCATGGACTGGCAGGTGCTGTCGACGCTGGAGCAGTGGGTGCAGCAGGGCCGGCGGCCCGACCTGACCTTCTGGTTCGACGTGGATCCCGCGATCGCCGCGGAGCGCCGCGCGCAGGCGCGCGAGGCCGATCGGCTGGAGAAGCTGGACCTGGACTTCTTCGAGCGGGTCCGCGCCGCCTACCAGCGCCGCGCGGACGAGGCGCCGGATCGTTTTGCCCGCATCGACGCGGGTGATTCGATCGAGGGCGTCGGCCGGCAGGTCGTGGCCGTGCTGGAGCAGCGCGGATGGTGACCGAGACCACCCTCGGCGCCGAGGGCGCCGCCGCGCTGGCCGAAGGTGGCCGGCTGCCGCTGCCGTGGCTCGCCGGCCCGCTGCATCAGGCGCTGACGCAGGGCCGCAGCCACGCGCTGCTGCTGCAGGGGCCGGCCGGTGTCGGCCAGTTCGACCTGGCGCTGCTGCTGGCGCAGGCCTGGCTCTGCGAGGGCCGCGCATCGAGCGACCAGCCGGGCTGCGGCCGCTGCGCGAGTTGCCATCTGCTGCGCGCCCGCTCGCATCCCGACTTCCAGGTGCTGCTGCCGGAGGCGCTGCGCGAGCCGCTCGGCTTCGGCGCGATGGAGGCGGAGGGCGAGGGCGCGTCGACCAAGGCCGGCAAGGCCAAGCCCAGCCGCGAGATCAAGATCGACGCCGTCCGCCAGATGCTGTCCTTCGCGCAGGTCAGCGCGGCGCGCGGCAAGGCCAAGGTGGTGCTGGTCTATCCGGCCGAGGCGCTGAACACCGTGGCGGCCAATGCGCTGCTGAAGACGCTCGAGGAGCCGGCCGGGCTGCTGCGTTTCGTGCTGGCCAGTGCCGCGCCACAGCAATTGCTGCCGACCATCCGCAGCCGCTGCCAGCCGCTGCAGATGGCGCTGCCGGCGCGGGAGGCGGCGCTGGCGTGGCTGACCGCGCAGGGCGTCGACCAGGCGGGCGTGCTGCTGGACGCCACCGGCGGCCGGCCGCAGGAAGCGCTGCTGTGGAGCGAGGAAGGCATCGCCGCCAAGACCTGGCTGGAGCTGCCGCGCCGCGTCGCCCGCGGCGAGGCGGTGGCGCTGACCGACTGGCCGGTGCCGCGCGCGATCGCCTCGCTGCAGCGGCTGGTGCACGACCTGATGCGCATCGCCCATGGCGCGGCGCCGGCGTACTTCCCGCGCGACGCGCTGCCCAAGCTGCCGGCGGTGCGCGCGGCGCTGGACCAGTGGGCCCGCACCTTGCAGCAGGCGGCGCGTCACGCCGATCATCCGCTCAACGCCGGCCTGCTGATGGAATCCCTGGTCGCCCAGGGGCAGCAGGCGATGCGGCCGGCCCGCTGAGCGGGCGCCGCGAGTAGACTCGCCCCTCATGAGCGAACTCACCCTCAAGCCGATGAGCCCCACGCCTGCTTCCGCTCCCGTTCCCGCGCCGGCCCCCGCCGGCGGCGCCCGGCCCAGCGTGATCCAGCTGGTGTTCAAGGAAAAGGGCGCCCTGTACGCGGCCTACATCCCGATCTTTTCCGAGGGCGGCGTGTTCGTGCCGACCACCCGCGAATACAAGCTGGGCGAGGACATCTACCTGCTGATGACCCTGCCCGAGGATCCGAACCGTTATCCGGTCGCCGGCAAGGTCGCCTGGCTGACGCCGCCCAACGCGTCGGGCGGCCGCACCCAGGGCGTGGGTGTGCGTTTCCCCGGCGACGAGAAGACCCGCCTGATCAAGCTCAAGATCGAGGAAGTGCTGGGCACGGCGATCTCTTCCGCGAAGCCGACGCAGACGATCTGAGCGCGGCGCCGCCGGTTGTTTTCCTGAAGCGCGCGGCCGGTCCGCGCGTTGTGTTTTCCGCAGCGTCCGTCGACGCGAACCCCTGGTCCCGATGTACATCGATTCCCACTGCCACCTGAGCTTCCCCGAGCTCAAGTCCCAACTGCCCGACCTGCTGGCCGCGATGGCGGCGGCCGATGTCCGGCAGGCCATCTGCATCTGCACGACGATGGAGGAGTTCCCCGACGTCCGCGGCCTGGCTGAAGCCCACGAGCCGTTGTTCGCCACCGTCGGCGTGCATCCCGACAGCGACGAGGTGCACGAGCCCACCGTCGACGAGCTGGTGGCCGGCGCCGCGCATGCCAAGGTCGTCGCCATCGGCGAGACCGGCCTGGACTACTACCGCCTCAACGGCCGCACCATCGAGGACATGGCCTGGCAGCGCGAGCGCTTCCGCAACCACATCCGCGCCGCCCGCCGCACCGGCAAGCCGCTGGTGATCCACACCCGATCGGCGGCGGAGGACACGCTCCGGCTGATGCGCGAGGAACAGGCCGGCGAGCCCGGCGGCGTCGTCCACTGCTTCACCGAGACGATGGACGTGGCGAAGGCGTCGCTGGACCTGGGGTTCCACATTTCGTTCTCCGGCATCGTGACCTTCAAGAACGCCGCCGACCTGCGCGAGGTGGCGAAAATGGTCCCGGACGACCGCCTCCTGATCGAGACCGACAGCCCCTACCTGGCCCCCGTGCCGTACCGGGGCAAGCTGAACCAGCCGGCCTACGTGCCGCATGTGGCCAGGTTGATCGCCGACGTGCGCGGCGTGCCGGTCGAGACCATCGCCGCGCTGTGCACGCGCAACACGCGGCGCCTGTTCCGCCTGCCGGAGGCTTGAGGGATGACTCGGCGAGAGATTCGAACGGCACGGGCGCCGCGACTGTCGGCGGCCGTGGCCGGTCTGGCGCTGGTTGTCGCGGCAGGCTTGCCGGGCGGCGAGGCGAGCGCGCAGACGGGTTTCGGCGGACGATCCGCGCCGGTGCCGGCGGTGACCGACACCACCCCGCCGCCGGAGCTGCACGTCGCCGCCCGCAACGACCATGGCCGCACGGTGATCAGTTTGCTGCTGGCGGGCGTCGACCCGAACGTTCGTGATGCGCAGCGCAACACGGCGCTGCACGTGGCGATCCGGGAGGAGTCCGGCCATGCCTTCGACGAACTGCTCAAGAGCCCGGCGACCGATGTCAATGCGATCAACCAGGCCGGCGAGACGCCGCTGATGCTGGCGGCCATCAAGGGGCGGCTCGACTGGGTGAAGACGCTGGTCAAGCGCGGGGCGCTGATCAACGACGCCGGGTGGTCGGCGCTGCATTACGCCGCCGCCGGTCCGAACGAGGCGGTCGTGCGCTGGCTGGTGGAGCAGGGCGCGGAGATCGATGCCCGTTCGCCCAACGGCACGACGCCGCTGATGATGGCGGTCGGTTATGGCGGGCTGAGCGGCGCGGACGTGCTGATCGACGCCGGCGCGGACGCCGCGCTGCGCAACGACCAGCAACTGACGGCGGCCGATTTCGCCCGCCGCGCGGGGCAGGACGAGTACGCCGAACGGCTGGACAAGCTCGCCAAGGTGGTGAAACCCACGCCTTCCCGCACGGCGCCGTGAGGCGCCTGCTGGCAAATCCCTAGGAATCCGTCTGACACGCCGTTTGGCGGGGGGCCGACTGTCGGCGCCCCGGTCCGGTCCCTACAGTTCACTCCAAGCCGACACACCGTGTCGACACCTTGTGGACCTCTGGAGATCGACATGCAGACCACCGCTCAAGACTTCGTCGCCAACCCGTTCGCGATGCTGCTGGATCCGGCCGGCGTCGCCCACGAGGTGGCGTGCTCCGAACGCCTGGCCCGCCTGCGCAGCCGCGTCTACCGTCCGTTGGACAAGCCCCTGATCGCGCGCCGCGGCGCCGCCGACCAGTCGAGCTACGACGACATGATCGACGCCTCCGAGCTCTCCGAGGAAGACCTGCCGCCGCTGGACGACGAACCCGCCATCACCGATGGCGCGCCGCTCAGCGCCTGAGGCGGACGCCGGAGCGCCGGCATCCCGGCGCCGCGTGTCAGTCCCGTCTGACTTGCGCTTCCGACAGCCGACTACATCCGCCGGCCCCTGATCTCCCTAGCATGGCACTGAGACGGTCACGCAGACCGCAGACCCCCCAGCCGACACGGAGACCCTCATGCGCCGCCCTCAAGCTTTCGCCGCCGTTCACCCGATCCGCGACCGCGGGGTCCTTGCCCAGGCAGTGAGCCTGCCGGCGCTGGCGATCGGCGTGATCCTGGCCCTGACGGGCTGCGCTTCGATGACCGAGCGCCAACGTGATACCGCCGGCGGTGCCGCCGCCGGGGCGGTGGTCGGAGGGGTCGTCGGCGGCAAGTCCGGCGCCGTCATCGGCGGCGTGGTGGGCGGGGTGGCCGGCAACCTGTGGTCCCGCCACATGGAAGACAAGCGCGAGGCGATCGCCCGCGCCAGCGCCGGGACAGGCATCGAAGTTGCCCGTACCCAGGACAACCAGCTCAAGGTGAATGTGCCGGCCGACTTCTCTTTCGATGTCGGCCGTTCTGAAATCAAACCATCGATGCGACCGGTGCTCGACGAAGTCGGCCGCAATCTGGATGCCGATGTCCGCGTGACGATCGTGGGCCATACCGACAGTTCCGGCAGCAACGCGGTCAACGACCCGCTGTCGCTGGAGCGCGCGGAGGCGGTCCGCGAGTACCTGGTGAGCCACGGCGTGCAGCGCGGCCGACTGCTGGTGGAGGGCCGCGGCGCCCGCCAGCCGCTGGCCAGCAACGCCACTGAAGCCGGACGGGCCGCCAATCGTCGGGTGGAGATTTTCCTGTCGCAACCCGCGTCCTAAGCTGTAACGAGATCGGGAGTGAGTCATGAACGCCTTCTTCCCCTTCCCCTTGCTCTTCCCCTTGCTCTTCCCCTTGAGCCGCGGCTCGGTCGAAGCCGCCGGGGGATGCGCCGAACGAGCGGCGATCCGGGCCCTGTGCCGGCGCGCCGTGCTGGCGGCGCTGTTGCCGGCCGGACTGAGCTGCGCGCAGGCCGCGTCGAACGGGGACTCGTCGACGCCGACATCGCTCGATGACCACGTGGAGCTGACCGGGCGCTCGCTGGCGGATCGCGCGCAGTTGCCGCGTGCGCAGGCGTCCTCCCGCTTCACCGTCACCCAGAGCGCGGCCGAGCCGCTGGCCACCGCCAATCAGCCGTCCGGCGCCGCGGGCTGGTATGGCCGCGCGCCGCAGGCCACGCAGACGATGATGTGGGCCAAGCCGCTGCGCGCCAGCGCGTTGCGGGTGGGTTTGGGTGTCGAGCAACGCGCGGCCATGATCGGCGGCGGGCTCTACGCGACGCCGTATCAGAACCTGCGCCCGGGCGCGAGCACCGATGCCGGCGTGCTGGTCGGCCTGGCGATGCCCACCGGTCCGCGGTCCCATGCGTTCGTGCAGACGCCGCTGATCGACGCCCCGCATCCGCAGTTCGACGACCTGAACACCGCCGGCCTGGCGGGCCGGGATGCGCGCCAGGTGCGCGTGGGCATGGTGTTCAACTCCAGCAAGCCTTACGCGGACCTGCGCAAGGGCTTCAAGATGGAGCTCAGCGGGCAGTCGTCGCTGACGCTGCGACCGCGGGGCGGTCGCGTGGGCGTGACGTTCCAGAAGATCTGGTGACGCGTGGCGGCGCGGGATGCGCCGCCTTGTCATCGCGACTCGGACGCCGGCCCCCCCAGCCGAGCCCAGCGCGACCCGGCCGGTCCAGTTCAGCCCAAGCCCGGGCGCGGATTCCCGGGGCGATCAGCGCTTGGGCGGATCGAAGATCAGGCAGGTCGTGCTGCCGTGGGCGTAGAGCTTGCCGTCGTGTCCGATCAGGTCGGCTTCCGCCGTGGCCATCTGCCGCCCCACATGCCGGACACGGCCGATCGCGCGCACGACCGGCACCCGCTCGTTGAGCGCGCGCACGAGGTTGATCTTCAACTCCAGCGTCGTGTATCCGCGTCCCGCGTCGAGCGTCGTGTGCACCGCGCATCCCAGCGCCGAATCCAGCAGCGTCGCGTACCAGCCGCCGTGCACCGTGCCCATCGGGTTGTAGTGCCTGAACTTGGGCGTGCCCTGGAAGATCACCTCGCCCTTGTCGGCGCGCAGCAGCGTGAAGTCCAGCGTCTGGGCGATCGGCGGCGGCGGAAGCTTGCCGTCGAGCATGGCCCGCATCTGCTCCAGGCCGTTCATGCCAGCGATCTCCGCCATTGTGGCGACGCCGTGCTCGGGCCGGAAACGGGCGCGGACGGCGGCGTCCTCGGCCAGCCATTCGGCCAGCGCGCCATCGCCGGCGTTGGCTGCCGGATCGGCGGCCGGGCGGGACGCGGGGTGGGATGAGGGATCGTTGGGCGAGGTCGGTGAAAGCGCGGCGCTCATGAGCAACTCCATCTCGTGTCGAAAGCTTGTGGCTGCAATGGTTGCAGCTACAATCATCCGCTGTCAAGCAGGAAGGTGACATCGATGAACGCGACCAGCACCAGGTCGAGCGCCGGCGCCTTGGCGCCGGCCTCGCAAGGCGAGCCGATCTCGCCCAAGGGCTGCACCAATTTCAAGCTGAGGCAATTGACGCGGCTGGTCTCCAACCATTGCGAGGGCCACTTCGCCGAGACCGGCCTGAAGACCACGCAGTACGCGCTGCTGTCGCACATCGTCGTGCTCGGCCCGATCCAGCCCAGCGAGCTGGCGCGTCGCATGGACCTGGACCTGTCGACCTTGTCGCGCAACGTGCAGCCGCTGCTGGCGATGGGCCTGGTGGAGATGCTGCCCGGCGCCGATGCCCGCAGCCGCCAGTTGCAGGCCACCGAAGAGGGGCAGACCCGTCGTCGCCAGATGAAGGCGACGTGGAAGCGCGCGCAGCTGTCGCTCAACGAGCGCCTCGGGGACGAGCGCGTCCAGCGCCTGCATGCGCTGCTGGACGAGTGCGCGGCGCTGATGCGGGGTGATCTGCGCGTGGAGGAGGTCGACGCGGCCGACTCGGGCTGAGCGCCGAAACGCCATGGAACCATGGAGCCAGCCATGGTGCCGCTGCGTTTGCCGTGATCCGCAGTCCACGAGCCGCGCCGCCGACGTGCCGGATGCGCCCGAGGCACGCCACACGACATCGCGCTTGCAAAGTGAGGATCCCGTGAGGATCTCGCCGCGAATCATCATGAACGCGTGAAGGCCGGCGACAGGCTGCCGCGGCTGCGATTGGTTACTTGCTTGCGAGCACCTGTCGCTTGTGTGAAGCGATGGTCCGCGCGTCAACGACGAGGTTTTCGAGCCCGTTGGGCGTGACATCCATCACTTCAACCATCCCCCATGCGTCTCAGGCTCATCTATTCGCCGCTCGCCGCGGCCGCGCTGGTCGGCCTGCTGGCCGGTTGCGCCGAACCGCGCCGCACCGTCGTCCATGCGGATGTGAGGGTCGCCCCGGCCGCCCCCGCCTGGGTGCCGCCACCACCGGCGCCGGTCGTCAGCGTCTATGTGGAGCCGCCGCTGTCTCAGCCGGCGCCTGTTTTCGTCGACGTCGCCCCGCCGCCGATGCTGGTGGAAGTGCCGCCGCCGTCGCCGTACGCCGAGGCGGTCTGGGCCGGCGGCTACTGGGGGTGGCGGGGCCGGTGGGTCTGGATCGCCGGCCGCTGGATCGCGCCGCCGCAGCCCGGTTACGTCTGGACCCAGCCGTACTACGAGCATCGCGACGGCGCGGTGATCTTCGTTTCGGGCTTCTGGGCCGCGCGCGGCGTGGCCTTCGTGCCGCCGCCGCCGGGACTGCATCTGTCGCTGGAGGTGTCGATCAACGGCGGCGTCCACCCGATCGGACCGGCCGGCGTGTTCGTGCCGCCGCCGCCGGGATCCCGTCCCGGACTGCTGATTCCCGCGCCCATCGGCACGCCGCCGGCCGTGGTGGTCAGCGCGCCGCCGGTGGTCAACGTCGGCATGCGGATCCAGAACACGCGCATCGACAACGTGACCAACAACGTCGTGAACAACACGACCAACGTCAATCGCGTGACCAATGTGACGAACGTGACCAACGTGACGCAGGTGACGGTGGTGGCACCGCCCGGGGCCACCGCCAACGGGCAAGCCTTCCAGCGCAACGTGCCGGCGCAGGCGCATCTTGCGGCGGCCCTGCCGGCCATGGTCCACGCGCCGGCCCCGGTGCCCACCGGGGCCGCGCCGTCGGCCCATGGCGCGATGCCCCCGACGCGCGAGGAGATGCCGGCGCATGCCGATCGGGCGGGACCAGGCGGGGCCGCGCAGGCCGCGCCTTCCTTCGCCCCCTCGCCGGGCGCGTCGCATCCGGCCGAGCGCGGCGCCGCTGCGATACCTTCGGCGGCGATGCCGCCTGCCTCGATGCCGCACGCCCGGGATGACGGCCGCGCCTCGATGGAACAGCGCCAGCCAGAGCAGCGCCAGCAGGATCAGCGCATGCAGGAACAGCGTGCGCAAGAGGAGCATCAGCGGGAGCAGCGCATGCAAGACCAGCGCGCGCAAGAGCAGCGTGCGCAAGAGCAGCGCATGCAGGAGCAGCGTCGGCAAGAGCACGGGCGGGAAGCGCCACCACGTGAAGCCGCGCCCCGACCGGCGCCTGAAGCCGCCCGTCCCGCGCCCGAGAAGCGCGCCGAGCCGCATCCGAAGCCGGCCGCCAGGGATGCCTCGGCCCCGCGCGGCCACGAGCCGCCGCACCAGGACAAGAAGCGCGATCCCAAGGAAGAAGAGCGCCGCGAACACCGCGGCGAGGAAACGCGCTGAGCGCCAGGGGAGGTCGGTCGACCTTCCCCGGGCCTGGCGCGCGGCGCGTCAGGCCTCCAGCCGGAACACGTTCAGCGCCGACGTCACCTCCTGCGCCTGCGCGCGCAAGCGGTCGGAGGACCGCGCCAGGTCCTCGACCATCTCGACGTTCTGCTGCGTGATGCTCTCCAGTTGCCGGACCGCGTCCGACACTTGCGAGATGTCGTCCAGCTGAGCCTGCGCGCTGCGCTCGATGTCCTCGATGACGCCGCCGAAACGCTCGACCGTCGCCAGCGTGTCGGCCATGCTGCGGCGGGCCTCGTCGGTCTGGCGGGCGCCGGCCTCGACCTTCTCGCCGGATGCGGCGATCAGCTGCTTGATCTCGCGCGCCGCGTCGGTGCTGCGCTGCGCCAGCGCGCGCACCTCGCCGGCGACGACGGCGAAGCCCCGGCCGTGCTCGCCCGCGCGCGCCGCCTCCACCGCCGCGTTGAGCGCCAGCATGTTGGTCTGGAACGCGATGCCCTCGATCAGCTGCGTGATCTCGCCGATCCGCGTGGAGGCCAACGCGATCGCCTGCATCGTGTCGTTGACCGAGCGCACGTTGTCGTCGCTGCGCCGCGCCGCGGCGCCCAGCTCCGAGGCGACCTCGCGGGCGCGGTGGGCGGCATCGCGGTTGCCGCGGACCTCGTCGGTGATCTGGCGCATGCTGCTGGTGGTCTGCTCCAGGCTCGCGGCCTGCGCCTCGGTGCGGCGGGCGAGGTCGTGATTACCTTGCGCGATCGCGTCGGAGACGCCGCGCATCTGCGCCAGCTCATGCTGCGTGTCCGACACCAGCGCGCGCAGATTGACGCGCAACTGGCCCAGCGCGCGACCCAGCAAGCCATCGCGGGCAACCCCGGCCGTCGCGATCCGCGGCGCGCTCAGGTCGCCGGCGGCGAGCCGGTAGGCGGTGCGATGGCCGGCCCGCAATTCGGCCCGCTTCATGCCCGGCCGCAACGCACCGCCCACGACGGCGATCGCGCGCCGCCACAGCGGCGCCAACAGACGCCCCTGGCGCAGCGCCGGCACGCGCGTGCCAGCAAGCTCGGCCGTCTTCATGCGCGCGTAGAGCGCCTCCGCGTCCCGGACCTGCGCCCGCGTCGGCTGGCTGCGCACCGACAGGTAGGCCACCGGCGCGTCGCCCTGCAGCAGCGGCGTCACGTTGGCCATCACCCAGTAATGGTCGCCGTCCTTGCGGCGGTTCTTCACCACCCCCGACCAGGGGCGGCCGCCCTGGATCGTCGCCCACAGATCGCGGAAGGCTTCCTCCGGCATGTCCGGGTGGCGGATCAGGTTGTGCGCCTTGCCCAGCAGCTCGTCCCGGGTGAACCCGCTGACCGCGACGAAGGCGTCGTTGCAATGAAGGATCCGCCCCTTCAGGTCGGTGGTGGAGACCAGCGCGCGGCCCTCGGGAAACGGGAATTCCCGCTGCGTGACCGGCAGATTCGTTCTCATCGATGCGTCCCCTGTACGGCTAGTCTTGACATGGATCAAGACGAAGCATCGTCGAGGTCAGAGGACGCAAACTTGAGTCAAATCAAGTCATTGAGGGACAACCCGATATCCGCTAGGCGATCGTGACGAATGCCGCAGCCGGTCGGGGTGGGCGCGCGAGGGGCGCCCGTCATGTGGGCGGCAAGCGGTCAATCGATCGTCACGATCACCGGCGCATGGTCGCTGGGGCGCTCGTTCTTGCGCGGCAGCTTGTCGATGACGCAGGCGGTGACGCGCGGGCGCAGCGCCTCGCTGACGAGGATATGGTCGATGCGCAGGCCCTGGTTCTTGCGGAACGCCAGGTTGCGGTAGTCCCACCAGCTCCAGCTCTTCAGCGGCTGCTCGAAGAGCCGGAAGGCGTCGGTCATGCCCAGATCGACCAGGGCCTTGAAGTGGTCGCGCTCCTGCGGCGTGCAATGGATCTGGCCGGCCCAGGCGACCGGGTCGTAGACGTCCCGGTCCTCCGGCGCGATGTTGAAGTCCCCCATCAGCACGAGGTCGGGGTGCTGCTTGAGCTCCTCCGCGACCCAGGCCCGCAGGCCGTCCAGCCAGGCCATCTTGTAGGTGAACTTGTCGCTGTCCGGCGCCTGTCCGTTCGGGAAGTAGGCGCCGATGACGCGCACGCCGCCGACGGTGCCGGCGATCACACGGGCCTGCTCGTCGGCGTAGCCCAGGATGTTGCGGACGATGTCGGTGGCCGGCTCGCGGCTCAGCAGCGCCACGCCGTTGTAGGTCTTCTGGCCGAACCACTGGACCTGGTAGCCGGCCTCGTTGATGGCCTGCGCGGGGAACTTGTCGTCGGTGAGCTTGGTCTCCTGCAGCACGATCGCGTCGACCGGGTTGGCGGCGAGCCAGTCGAGCAACTGCGGCAGGCGCACGGCCAGGGAGTTGACGTTCCAGGTGGCGAATCGCCTGGACGGCGTGGACGGCGTGGACGACATGGGCGTGTGGCGCGGCGCGCAGGAATGGAGTCGGAGGCGGATTGTCGCCGCTCCCCGGCCCGTGCGCCGCTGGTCATCGGTCCGTCCGGGTCCTCAAACCAGCCGCTCGACGAACTGCCGATCCTGCGGCGCGCCGGAATGCGCCCGGGAGCGGAAGTTCTCGATCTCGTCGATGGTCTTGAGGCTGTGCTCGTCCGTCTTGCGCAGGGCGCGCGCGATCTGGCCCTTGGCGGTGTCGATCAAGGTGGTGACGGTCTTGCTGTCCTGGACCTTGTAGGCGTCGTAGTTGCCGCGGCCGGTGTCCAGCATGAGCGTGCGCGTCTTCTGCCAGTTGGCGTCCAGCGTCTCGGTCTGCGTCTGCGTGATGGACATCGCGTCGGGCGCGGCGGCGGCCGGATCGGCGCGGGTGGTGGTCTTCTGGCCGATGCGGTACTCGGCGTGGCCCTTCTCCTTGACGCCGCCGAAGCGGTTGGTCTTCTCGAAGTCGCCGCTGAAGTGCGCGTCGAAATCCGCCAGCCCGCTGCGCAGCGGCTGCACCTGCTGCTCCAGCGCCGGCGAGAGCGCGGAGACGGCCGGCGTCACCGCGATCGAGGCCGGGTCCTGGTCCTTGCGGGCGCGGGCCGCGTCCGCGGCGGCCTTGTCGGCGTCCGCCGGCGGCGCCTGCAACTGCTTGAACGCGTCCTTGAAGAGCCCGACGAGCAACTCGTCTGCATGGCCGCGCTCGGCCGCGGCATCGATCCGCTCCAGCGACTTGAGGATGGCTGCCTGGCGCTTGGCGGGATCAACGGTGCCGATGGGCGCGGTCGCATCGACGTTCATCGACAGCTCCCCCGAGGCGCCCTTGAGCGCGACGGTCTTGCGGTCCGACCCCAGGTGCAGCGCGAAGGAGCCCAGCGAGGCCGTGCTCGACACCGTGCCGTCGGACGTGGCGACGTTGGGCGTGTCGACCTTCAGGTCCAGGCTGCTCAGCACGGTGCTGTCGTAGTTCATCAGGCCAGAGAGATCCAGGCGCGGCGCGCCTTGCCCCAGGCCCTCCAGCGCGCGGTCCAGGCCACCGGCCAGGTCCGACAGCGCCGAGCGCTCGGCGGCGCTCAGCGTGCCCGAGCTGGTGACCTCGACCTCCAGGCCCGACGCGCGGTTCTGGCTGCCGTCGTTGACGGCGATCTTGAGCTGGACGGTCTGGCCGGAGCGGGTCTGGATCTTGAGCTCGACCTGGGTCGCGTTGATGGACACGCCGCCGAGCGCCTGCGCCTGGGCTTCCTCGGGGCTGACGGCGGCGGTCGGGTCGGTGCCGTCCGCGCCGGACACGGTCGGCACGAAATCGGCGAGCGTCTGCTTGTAGCTCGTGCCGTCCTTCGCCAACTGCGACAGCAGCGCGCCGCCCAGGCCGCGCCAGCGATCGGCCAGGCCGTGGGCGTCGCGGCCGCTGTTGCGGGCCATCAGGGTGCTGATCGTGTCCTTGTCGTTCGGGGGCGTGGTCCAGGCGCGGGTCGATCCACCGGTGGCGGGACGGACGTACACGACGTCGTTGGCGGCGCCCAGCGAGACCCGCGTGGAGGCAGCCGGCGACGTCGCCTGCGCGCGGGACGAGGCCGCCGCCGTGGACGACTGGAGCGCCGCGCGGCTGGCGGCGACGCGATCGAGCAGGCCGGTGCCCGTCGAGGAGATGAAGGTCATGCGAGCGCCTCCCTGGCGATGACTGCCCGCGCTGCTCTGACGGCTGATGCGGGCCTTGCCGTTCTATCGGCCGCTCAGCGGAGAACTGAAGGCGTTCGACAAGGGGAGGGCGCGGGCGGGCGTTGCCCGCCCACGGCTCACAGGTGCAGCCAGGCCGCGACGCCCAGGGCGGTGCCGACGAAACCGACGCCGACGGTGGCGTACTCCATCCAGCGGCGCCGCGTCAGCAGCGCGATCGCGGCCAGCGCGATGCCCACCTGCAGCGTGGTGGTGGCCTGCGCCCAGCGGTGGTGGAGGTGCATCTGCTCGTCGCTCTTGCGGTCCCAGTCGGCGGACTCGGCCTCCAGCTTCTCGGCGTGCAGCTTGATCTCGTTCTTCTCGGTCTCGTAGCGCGCGATCTTGTCGCGGTACCTGGCGCGCTGCTCCTCGGTCGGCGCCAGGTCCACCGCGAGCTCGGCCAGGTTCTGCTTGCCGCTCTTGGCCTGGTAGTAGTTCCAGCGGTTGGCGGCCTCGGTCTTGGTGATCGCGGCGTTGTTCTTGTAGAGGCCCGCATTGGCTTGGGTCGCGCCGCCCATGTAGGAGAAAAACGCGCCCAGCGTCGCCAGGATCGCGGTGATGACCGCCAGTTGGCCCGCCAGGCCTTTGGGCTCGTGCTGGGCGGCGTGTTCGAGTTCGTGGTCGTGAGGACCGTGGACGTGGAAGTCGGAGCCGGACATGGAGGATTCCAGTGCAGGAGAGCCGGGTGGAGCGGCCCGGGGGTGGTCGAAGAAGGCGGAGGGCGATGAAGAAGGGCGGGGCGCAAGGGGGAGGCGCCGTGCGCGAGGTTGCGTTCCGAGGCGTGCGGTGAGCTCAGCGCCGCTCGTAGCGGACGAAGTCGTAACGCCAGCCATGACCGCGCTCGGCCGGGCTGTGATGGGCCTGGCGCGCGACCTCGGCGAAGACGTGCGGATCGACGGTCGGGAAGAAGGCGTCGGCGTCGAAGGCGTGGTCGATCTCGGTCAACTCCAGCGCGTCGGCGGCCGGCAGCGTCAGCGCGTAGATCTGCGCGCCGCCCATGACGAAGACGCGCTCGTCGACGCCGCAGGCCGCCAGCGCGTCGGCCAAGGTCGCGAAGACCTCGGCCCCGTCCAGCGTCAGCCCCGGCTGGCGCGACAGCACCAGGTTGCGCCGCTGCACCAGCGGCCGGAACTTCGCCGGAATCGAGTCCCAGGTCTTGCGGCCCATGACGACCGTGTGGCCGAGCGTCAACGCCTTGAAGCGGGCCATGTCCTCGGGCAGTCGGACGAGCAGTTCGTTGTCGCGGCCGATGCCGCGGGCGCGGTCGAGGGCGGCGATCAGGGTCAGGTGCGGCATGGCGGTCTTCAGCGGGAGCAGGGGCGTGAGTTTACGGACAAGCGCGTGAGGCGCGCGTCATCACTGCCCGTTGTCGACCTTGATTTTCTTGGTCGCGGACTGCCCGGAGTCGGCGGCGGTGGTCGCGGTCGAGCTGGCGTCGATCGTCGCTAGCGGCGTTTCCGCCGTTCGCTTCTTCGCGGTCTCAAGGATGCGTGTTCTTTCGGCTTGGTTCTTTGTTTTCAAGCGGCCAGCGATGCTTGAGAACGTCTTGAGGTCGGTGCGTCCAGTCTGGAGCGCGAAGCGCAGGCAATCCGGCGCGGCGACATGTTGAAGATCCGCGAGCAACGCGGCGAGCTGCCGCTTGTTCAGCGTCGCCAAGCCGTCGATCGACCCCTGAGCCGCCTGGAGCTCATCGTCCAGATTGTGGTTCCGGCCCAAGGTGGTGAGCTGGGCGCGAATGTCGGCCAGGAATGCGTCGGTGGGTCGCCATCCCGCCGACTTGTGATGGCTGATGAGCGAAGGCGTGCCTTGATCGTCATGAACGACGAACGGACGCTTCGATTGCGCCGCATTCTTCATCTCCTTCGCGGAACCGAAGCGGTACTGGTCCGCGTTCACGTGGCCCTGCAGTCCGACGATGGGTGCCTCCCAGGTGCCGTTGGGCGGGGTCACTTCGCGCACCGTGTCGGGGTCGGGTCCGAGGGCATTCAACGCGGGATGCGCCAGTCCAGGCTTCTGGATGAAGGTGGTGGACACGGCGTCGGCATTCAGGCCGAGCTGCGAGGCCATCAGGCGATGGGGGTCCGAGATCGTTCCGGAGTATTGAAGCGCGTCCGCTCCATCCAGCCAGAGCGCCGAGTTCAGTCCGTTCACATTGCCGAAGTCCCTGACCGTCCGATTGACGTCGTCCTGCGAGTGAGCGTATTGCCCCGCCGTCGGCATCCAGCCCAGTCGTGCATCGCCGGGGCGCGGTGCCTGGTACCGGCTGTAGCTGTCCTGCACCGGGAGGGGCGGCGCGGCGATCGATTCAGCGAGCTTGTTGAACTGGGCCTCGCCCCAACTCGTGTGCAGCAACGCGAGATCGGTGGCGAACCCCGAGGCCGTCGGCGTATCGGCGGTTCTCGCGAAGTCGAAGCGTCCGATGGCCGAGATGAGGTCGGTCACTTCCTGGGCGTGCTCGTTCACGGCTTCACGGTCGCTCAAGAGGTCGAGCAGTTGTCGCAACGTCCGCGTGGACGTGTCGACGTTGTGCCCGTTCACCTGGATCGTCGCCCGCTGGACGACGCCGCTCATGGCGCCGGCCTCGGCAGGCATGGCATGGGGCGCGGAGACATCCGATGCCCGCATGGCGTCGAGCTGGCGACGCTGCGCGACCATGCGCGGCGAGCGAGCGACCCATGCCTGGCGTTGCGCGGGGCCGCCCTCGGGCGAGGTGTCGCGCAACGAAGCCGCCGCCTCGCTCTCCGCACCCACGGCCGAAGGTTTCGCCGCCGCGGCTTCCCGAGGCGCGGCTGCTTGGGGCCTGGGCGCTTTCGCTGCTCGTTGCATCAGAGGGTCCTCGGGCGCCGTGGGATGCCCGAGAGGACATGGCGAGATCCTCGCGTTGTAGCCCCGTTCGCGGCCCCGGGCCATCGGTGGAGTGCTGAATCGGGGCTTCAGGAATTCTTACCCGTCCGGCGACGATGCCGGGACGGGTGTGATGGGGCTCGACGGCACGGGCGTGTCGGCGGGCGGCTTCGCGCGCGCGGACGCCACCGACCCGGCGTCACTGCAGCTTCACCGCAAACGTCACATTGCCCGACAAGCCGCTGCCCAGCGTGCCGGTGAACGTCCACTCGATGCGGCCGCTGGCGCCGACCGCGGGTTGCGTCGACACCGCGCAACTGATCTGCGCGTTCGGCACCGGACCGCAGGCCACGGTCTGCAGGACGGTGTAGGCCGGCGTCGCGTCCTGGATCTTGAGCGTGGCCAACGCCGCGGTGCTCTGGTTGGTGTATGTGATCGTGTACGTGATGACATCGCCGCTGACGGCCGAGGTCTTGTCCACCGTCTTCACCAGCTTCAGGCCGGTGGCCGCCGGCTCGCCGACGGTGGTGAGGTCGCTGCGTTGCAGGTCGCGGGTCAGCGCGCTGTTGGCGTAGACGTAGTGCGCGCTCAAGGTGAGCGGCAATTGCGCGCCGTCGGTCGCGCCGGCCGGCGAGGTGACCTTCACCAGCAGGCACAGCTTCTGATCCGCCACCATCGTGATCGCGCCGCTCACCACCACCTCGCCGGGATCGATCAGGCCGTTGCAGTTGGCGTCCAGATAGACCAACTGCGTCCAGCCCGGCGTCGCCGGCGCCGACGCGCTCAGCGTCACCGTGCCGCCGGTGCCCGACGTGAAACTGTGCGCGTAGACCACCGCGCTGCCCGCCAGGACGCTCTGCTGACCGTCGGGCTGGAGCACGTTGACCGGCACGTCGCCGAAGTTCAGGCCGGTGTAGACGGTGCCGGCGGTCGGCGTGAAGCTGACGGTCCCGTTGGCCTGCGAGAAGCTGCCGCCGGTCGTGCCCGGCGCACCGGAAACCACCAGCCAGCTCGCGTCCAGTCCGGCGTGGGCCACCTGGACGGCGCCGCTGGCGGAGGCCGGGATCCAGAGCGTGTAGGTGCCGAGATCGGCGCTGACGGCGCGATCCAGCAGCGTCGCGCCAGCGTCCGTCGCGGTGATCACGCCGCCGGACAAGGGCGGTTCCGTGCCGTCCCGGATGCCGTTGTTGGCGATGCCGCCGCCCAGGCCGTTGTCCTTGAAGATCGTGCCGCTGAGCTTGCTGCCGTTGAACAGGCCGAAGCGCTGGTTCGGGACGTCGGCCGTCGACAGCGTGAAGCTGCGCGTCAGCGTGGGCGCCTCCGTGCCCAGCCAGCCGGCGGGCGTGGCCGGGACCAGGTCGGTGGCCGAGGCCGTTGCGTTGATCACCACCGAGTAACCCGCCGCGGCGACGCTGGTGAAGCTGAAGGTCCCCGCCGACGGGCTGATCGCCGCCACCGCCACCGCGGGGCCGGCCGGTTGCGTGGCCGGGATCAACTTGGCGTAGAGCGTCAGCCCGGTGCCGGCTTCGCCGCCGTCGAGCGCGCCGTTGTGGTTGACGTCGCTGTAGACGTTGCCCGACACCGCGCAGGCCATCACCACGCCCTCGGTGCTGATGTCGGTCTCGCCCAGGCGGATGCCCAGCAGGTTCAGCAGCGGATCGATCAGGCCCGTCACCAGGCTGTTCACCGTCGTGGTCAGCGCCGTCTGCAGGATGGGCTTGAGCAGGTTGATCACGCTGGTGACCAGGCCACCCGCAAGACCTGGCCCCAGGTTGACCTGCAGATTCCCGATTAGCGTGCTCACCAGCGTGGTGGCGAAGCCGGCGTTCGAGTAGACCGTGGCGGTGGGGCTGCCTGGCGTCAGCGTCACGGTGGACGCGCCGACCGCGCTGCCGACGGCGGCGGCCTGCGCCAGGATGTCCACCGTCAGCGCGCCCACCGACAACTGGCCGATCGTGCCCCAGGTCAGGTCGGAGGCGACGTTGATCGCGTGGTTGCGATTGAAAAAGAGCGAGTCGCTGATCGTGCCGAGGTACAGCGCCGCCACGCCCGGCGTCGCTTGCACGGTGACCGCGCTGGACAGCGCGTTGATGGCCGTGAGCACGCCGTCGGTGCGCGCGACCTCCACGTAGACGTCCAGATGCGCGATGCTGGCCGACACCGTGCCGCCGAGCAGGACGTCCAGCACCGACACATTCAGGGCGACCGAGACCAGGTCGATGGACAGCTTCACGCGGATCGCCGCCGAGTGGAAGCTGGTCCCGACCGCGCCGCAGTTGATCACCGGCGGCTCGACCACCTGCGCCTGCAGCGCCACGTTGCCGATCAGCGAGCCCAGGCCCAGGCTGCTGCCGGACAGCGTGATCGGGTTGGGTGTGGTGGCCACGTTGCTGCCGTTGTAGAGCTGGATCACGCCGGTCACCAGCTCCAGCGCGTTGATGCGCGTCGTGCCCAGCACGCCGTTGCTCTGCAGCAGTTGGCCCAGCTGGATCGGCGTGCTCAGGCCGTTCAGCGCGATCGCCAGCGCGTTGAGCGAGGCGGCGAGCTGTGTCCGGCCCTCCGCCGTCGCGCCGGTGGAGGCGGCGGTCAGGATCTGCGCCACCGTGGCGTTGGCGGTCAGCGTCGATGCCGGCGTCGACGCGTTGACCGACGCCTGCAGCGCGCTGACGGTGCGCAGCAGACTGAGGTCGCCGGTGGCCAGCGTGTTCCAGTCCAGCACCGTGAGCGTCAGCGTCGAGTTGGTCAGGCCGCCCAGCAGCGCGTTGAGCAACACGCCCTGCGTGGAATTGACGCTCGCCAGGCGCGGGCCGGCCGAGACGCAGCCCAGGCTGCCGCAGGCGGCCCGCGCGGGGCCGGCGCTCAGCGCCAGCACGAGCATCAACATCAGGGTCAGGCCGATGGAGACCGCGCGCATCCAGGCGCGTCGCGGCGGGCGCCGGACCGGACGGAGCAGGGCGATCATCGGCGCGGCCGTCGCGGGGACGGTCCAGGCTGGATCCGGCGGGGTGAAGGAGGCGTTCATGAGTTCAGGCGCGAGAACAACGTCTCGTCGAATTTGAAGCGCAGCCGCAGATAGACGCCGCGGGCCGTCGCGTTGTCGGCGCTCAGGTCGCGGTCCTTGAAGCCGCGGACGTTGTAGCCGACGGAGATCCACAGGTTGTCCTTGGCGCGATAACCGACCTCCGCGCCCAGCGAGGTCTGGCGGCTGCGCAGCCGCGCGTCGCCCATCACGCTGGCGGAGGCGCCGACGTCCCAGCGCTCGCCCAGGTCCCGGGTGACGCGCATGCTGGCGAGCTGCGCCGTGGTGCGCTGGCGCATGCCGCCGAAGGCTTCCTCGACCAGCTTGGCGGCGTAGCGCCCGGTGACCGCGACGCCCTGGCCGACCTGACGCTCCGCATGCACGCTGACGATGTGGGCCCGGCGCGAGTCCACGTCCCCCAGCGTGCCGCGCTCGTCCTTGTATTCATAACGGCCCAGCGCGTTGAGGCGGTTGTCCGCGCCGCGGTAGGCGGCGCCCAGCTGCAGGCGTTCCTGCCAGCGGTCGGGCTGCCGGTTCCCGTGCGCCAGCGTGCCGGCCAGCACGTTCTTGCCCAGCAGGGTCCATTGGTCGTCGAGCTTGTAGGCCAGCCCCAGGGTGGACAGCAGACCGGTGCTGCCAGCGCCTTCCCGCACTTCCAGGCGGGCGGTGCCCTTCCAGCGCGGGTCGGCGGTGTATTCGACGCCCGCGGTGGCGGCGCTGCTCTGGTTCTCGCCGGTGCCGCCGCGCAGCGCCTGGACGCGCTCCAGGCTCGCGTTCAGGCGCAGGCCGGGCCGCACCAGCCACTGGTTGCGCAGGCCGATGGCGGCCTCCGTCTCGCGGCCGGAGAAGGCCTCGCGGCCGCGGTACTCGCTGAACACGCGGCCCTCGCCGCCGACCACGGTGGTGCCCGCGTCCACGCCCAGTACGGTGGTGTTGTGGCGCACCGTCGGGTCCAGCGAATAGGGGCCGGTGAGGGACGACACCAGCTCGTGCCGCAGGTAGACGCGGCCGCGGCCCGCCACCTGGTAGTCGCCGCCGACGGCGAGCAGGTGCTTGTCGGAATCGCGCACGTCCTGCTCGCCCTCGATGAACACCGACGCCTGCGGCAGCCCCGGCACCGGCGTGCTGAACTTGCCGCGCACGCTGGTGGTGGTGCCGCCCTGGATGCCCAGGCTGTTGCCCTGATCGTCGGTGGTGGCGCCGGGATGGTCGTTGAGGTCCTTGACGTGGCGCACCCCGAGCTCGACCTTGGCGCCGCTCTCCAGGCTGCGCTCCACGCCGACCAGCACGCCCAGTCGGCGCGCGCCGCTGGCGACATCGGCCGTGTACAGCGCCTCGCCGGTCAGCCGGGTGCGCTCATCGACGCGGTAGCTGGCCTGCGCGCCGCCTTCCGCGCGGCCGCTGTTGATGAGGGCGGAGCGATTGTCGAAACCCACGTCGCTGCGCGCCGCATGCACCCGCGCCTTCAGGTCCTGGCCGTCGTGCGTCAGCGCGAAGCGCTCGGCATTGCCGGCGTGCGCGGCGGTGCCGTCGACGGCGGACGCGTCGCGGTCGATGCGGGCGACCTCGGCGACCAGCGCGGTGCGCTCGCCCAGCGCGACCTTGGCGTTGGCGCTGCCCATGCGCATCGGCGCCAGCGGATTCCAGTCCTTCACCAGGGAGCCGCCCACCTGCACGGACTCGGTGGCCTGCCATTGCGCGTCGACGCCGGCCACCCAGAAGGACGGGCCGCCTTGCTCGACCTCGTAGGTCACGCGGATGGAGATCGGGTTGAGGTCGGCGTCGACGCTGGGCACCGGCGCGCGGAACAGCAGGCGGCCGGTCAGCGGCTCCAGGTCGTAGTCGGTGAAGCGGTCCTTGGGCGTGGTGCTGATGATCAGCGCCGGCTGGTTGCGGTCCCGCACCAGCAGCTCCACCTTCTCGCTGTTGGGCACCAGGCCGACGCCGAGGGCATAGGGGCCGGAGGTGCCGTCGCCGCGCAGCTCGACGATGTTCTGACGCGTGCTGTCGCGGGCGGCGAAGGCGTTGGCGCTCAGGCCGCCGATCTGCAGGTGGTGCTTCAGGCCGTTGAGGCTGCGCTGGTAGGTGCCGAGCTGGCGGATCGGGTCGTCGCTCTGCGTCGTGTAGTCGCCGTACAGCAGCCAGGACTGCTTGCGGTCGATGCGCGCGTACAGGCGGCCGGTGGACTGGGCATCGAAGCTGCGCGCCGACGAATCGCCGTAGACGGGGTAGAAGGCGTCGGGCTGGATGTCGCGGAACAGCCGCTGGTTGCCGTCCTTGTCGGAGTCGTAGACGAGCGTCAGCAGCGTGTCCTGGTACACCTCGCCCTTGACGAACACGGCGCCGCGGCCGTCCGCGCCCTTCTTGTCGCCGGCGAAGGCGCGCAATTGATCGTCGAAGCCGTCGTCCCCGGAGGACGTGCCGTTGCCCCGGACGCGGCGCAGGTTGACCACGGCATCGATCACGCCGACGGCGATCAGCGGACGCAGCGCGGCGGCCACCGCGACACGGGTCTCGGCGCGGACGCCGTCCACGGCGACACGCAGCAGGGCGTCGCCGGGCACGTCGGGCGCCTTCCAGGCCAGTTCCACCGTGCCGCCCTCGACGAAGCCTTGCACGTCCGGCAGGCGCGGGTCCAGATCGTCCACGCCCCATCGGCCCGGCCCGGCCAAGGTCACCGGCAGGCGTGAGGTGACGGGCAGGCCGCGCTCATCCTCGAAGCGCAGCCGCACCGCCGCGGTGGCGCCGGCCTCCACCGATTCCGGCGCGACGATGACGATGCGCGCCAGCGCGCCGGCCAGCAGTACCGTCGCCTCCCGCGTGGCACGCAACTGGCCGAAGGCGTCGTGCTCGGTCAGGGTCAGCCGGTTTTCGCCGGGGCGCAGCGGCAGGCCGAGGTAGGTCCGGGTCTCGGTCTGGTCGTCGATGGACCGGGTGCGCTCGCCGATCTTGGCGTCGCCCACCGGTTCGCCGTTGACGCTGAGCGTCAGCGTCGTGCCCAGGTGCCCCGCCAGCTTCACCGGCGGGGCCGGCGAAGGCAGCACCTGGCCGTCGCGCAGGCCGATGAAATGCGGCAAGGGGCCGTTGTCGCTCATCGCGTTCGAGGTCGCCGCTTCCGCAGCCGGCGCCACGGGAGACGTCGCGACCAGGACAGCAGCCGAAGACGACTTGGAGGAAATCGACGATGCCGGTGCCGGTGCCGGTGCAGAGGCAGAGGCAGAGGCAGAGGCAGAGGCGGCTGTGGGTGCAGGCGCAGGCGCAGGCGCAACAGCCGCTGCAGGCACGGGAGCAGGAGCCTCGGTGCCAGGCGTGACCGCGATCGGGGTCGGCGTGATGACGGCGGCCCGGCTGGTGGCCGCGGCGGCCAGCGCGGCCACCGCCGCGTCGACGGGCGGGGCGGCGAGATTGGCCGAGGCCGAGGGGGCGGTGATCGGCATGTCCGCCGCGCTCATGGCGCCGATCGACTGCCTCGATCCCATGGCACTCGTGGACCCCATGGACCCGAACGGCCCCATCGATCCCATCGACCCCATCGCCATCGACCCGAACGACGCGGCCGATCCGAGCGACCCCGCCAGGCCGGGCGAGCCGATCGAGCCGGTGATCCCGGCGGCTCCGCCGAAGCCGCCGAGGCCGCCGGACGTCGGCGCATCGCCGAGCCGGCCGCTGGCGGGCAGGGCGCGGACGTCGGACGCGATGGCGGTGGCGGTCGGCGACAGCGCGGTGCGCAGCGTGCCGGTGATCTCATCCCCTTGCTGACCGGCCGTCGCCACGCGCAATCGCACCTCGTCCCGCAGCGCGGGCGAGCAGCCGCCGAGGGCGAAATCGGCGCGTTGCAGCTCGCCCGGCGTCAGGTCGACGAAGCGGCTGCGGCCGTCGCCCGCATGGCGATGCGAGATCGCCAGCGGCGTGGCGCCGGCGGGCAGCGTGACCGGATCCAGCTTGAGCACATGCGTGCGCGGGCTCAGCCCGTACAGGCTGTAGCGGCCGGCGCCGTCGGTGACGACCGAGGTGCCGTCCTCCATCCACAGCCGCACGCCGGGGATGCCGGGCTCGTCCGCGTCCTTGACGCCGTTGGCGTCGCAGTCCGCGTAGACGGTGCCCATGACGATGGCGCGGTCCGAGAACACGCCCGCCTCGACCTTCACCTTGGCGGTGGCCAGGTTGCTGGTGATGGTCTCCGGCGCCTGCGCGAACGCCTGCGCGCGGTTGATGCCGTCCCCCTGCATCGCGCCCGTGCCGATGCGCACGCGGTAACGCAGCGTGTGGGCCACGGCGGCGGGCAGGCTGTCGATGAGCGGCCACTCCAGGCGCGGGCCGGCGCTGCCCGTCGGATCCGCCACCGCCTTGCCGTCCAGCCGCGAGGTGCCGGGCACGTAGCGGAAGCCCAGCGGCAGCCGGTCCTGCAACCGGACGGCGGTCAGGGCCTGCTGCCCGACGTTCTTCACCGTCACGACGTATTCGAGCGTCTCCGCCACCTCGGCGACGGTGCGCGAGGCCGTCTTCTGCACCGACAGGCCGCGCGGCAGGGGATCGAGCGGCACGTTCACGATCACGGCGTTGGTCTGCGCGCCGACCGTGAAGACCGCGCCGAACGAGGCCGGCACCGTGGCATAGGTGAAGTTGCGCGCCGCGCCGTTGGCGACCTGCGCGGCGGGGAAGCCGTAGCCGTCGACGGGGCGCACCACCAGCCGGTAGTCGCCCGCGACCAGGAACGGAAAGACGTAGCCCCCGTCCGCGTCGGTGACGAGGCTGCCGGACATCGGCGTCACGCCGTCGGCCTGGAACACCACCGCCGGGCCGCCGGGGTTGCCGCCGTTGCTGTTGCCGCTGACGTCGATCAGCTGCACCAGCTCGCCGGCCAGCGGCCGGCCGCTGCCGGCGTCGAACACGAAGGCGCGCGCCTCGATGCGCAGCGAGGCGCGCATCGTCTGGCCGGTGCAGTCGGGCGCGCTCGCTTCGACCATGTCGCCGGGCAGCACGTCCAGCGCGTCGGCGTTGGGCGGATTGTTGGGGGTCCACAGGCGCGCGATGACGTCGTCCTTCAACTCGAACATGCCCGTGTTGGGCGCCGTCTCGATGGCGGTGAACTGCTTGGTCTGCTGCGCCTGCACCGAGTGCATCGTCACGGACAGCGTCTCGCGGACCAGCGGATCGACGTTGCAGGCGCTGGCGCGCAGCCGCGGGAACATCAGCTTGCCGGGGCTGGACATCCACATCCGCGTGTTGGCGGTGTCGCTGGAGAAGAAGCCCAGCGTGGGCACGGCCTCCGGGGTCATGGCCTCGACGCGGTTGGACATCGTCGTGACCGTGATGCCGGTGACCGGGTCGGTGTAGCTCAAGCGGGCCTGCGCCAGGATCTCCAGCATGACCTCGTCCGCCCGCGCCGGCGACAGGCCCAGCAGCCCCAGCAGCAGGACCAGGAGCGCGCACAGGCGCGTCGGCAGGCGATGAGGGGTGGGCGACATGATCGAGACAGCGTGGTGGCGGAGGTCGTCGATGGGCGGGGCGATGTCGGCGGTGGGCGTCGGCGTGGATGAAGGTCGTCAATCAGGTCGAAGGGCGAGGGCAGGGCTCCGCCCGCCGCGGCTCGAAAGCCGCGCGGTGGAGCGGGATCGGCGGGGAGGCGTGGGCGTCAGGGGTCGATGCGCACGCCGAAGCGCAGCACGACCGAGGCCCCCGCGGCGAGCGACGCGACCGTGGTCTGCACCGTGCCGCGGGCCCCGTTGGCCGGCGCGGTCACCGTGCCGGCGGTGGCCGAGGCCGGCACGGTCGCGCTGTAGGTCGTGTAGATCGGCGTCGAATCGCTGACGACGACGTTGGTCACGGCCACCGGCCCGACGTTGGTGGCGGTGATCTCGTAGCGCAGGCAGCCGCCGGGGGCCGCGCCGGTCAGGATCGCCACCGGCGAGAACGCCGTATCGGCGATGCCGTCGCAGCCGGCGTCCAGCGCCTGCGTCTTCACCAGCGTGACCTGCGAACTGATCACCGCGCTGGTGTCGGTGGCGACCGCGGCCGCCGGCGGCGCGGCGCCGCCGTTGGTGCCGGTCAACGTGACGGTCAGCGTGGTGATGTCGGACGCGCCGGTGACGGCGGCGGCCGGCGAGGTCACCTTCACGAAGAGCCGCACGCTCTCGCCCGGCGACAGGCCGGCCGCGGTGCTGGCGCCGTTGGTGCCGCCGACCAGTTGCGACAGGTCGGTGATGACCGGGTCGTTGGGGTCCAGCACGCCGTCGTTGTTCTTGTCCCAGTAGACGACCGAGGTGAAGCCGGTGGTCGAGTCGCTGGTGGACAGCGTGCCGGTGCTGGCCACCGCGTCGCCCTCCAGCACGTTGCCGACATTGGTCAGCGTGTGGGTGTAGATGGCGCCGCCGCCGGGGGTGAGCTGGGCGGTGTTGTTGGGCGTGATCACCAGGCCGCGCACGGTGCCGACGGCGACGGCGTCGTGCAGCGTGTCGGTGGCGCCGGTGGTGGGCGACTTGGCGTTGAAGTACAGCTGCGTGGTCGCGGCCGCCGCGTTGGCCGGCACGGTGACGTCGGCATAAACCGTCTTGTTGGTCCCCGCGGCGACGACGCCGGTGTTGCTGATCACCGCGCCGGTGCTGTCGTGGAAGACCACGGTCCAGCCGGTCGGCAGCACGGTGGTGGCGAAGGTGGGGTCGGTGCTGGCGCTCAGGGCGAAGGTGTCGGCCACCGTCGCGCCGTTGGCCGCCACCAGCGTGACGCGGGTGGTGCCGCCCGGGGCCACGGTGACGGTGGCGGCGGGCGAGGCCTCCGGCCCCGCGCCGTAGCCGGGCGCGCCCGGACCCGCGGCGTTGTTGGTCAGGTCCACGGTGCTGGTGCTGATCGCCGTCAGCGTGTTGGTGGCCGTGCCGCTCTTGGTCGGGTCCAGGCCCGAGGTGCCCTTGACCACGACGTTGAACGGACCGCCGGTGGCGGACGTCGGCAGGATCGCGCGCACCACGACGTTGACCGACGCGCCGGCCGCCAGCGGCCCGGTGTCGGGCGTGCCGTTGCCGTTGTGGTCCACCATCGGCGTGACGCCGTCGGCCAGGAAGAACTGGAAGGTCGTGCCGGGCGGGAAGGTCGAGCTGAGCACGCTCAGGTCGATGGTGTCGGTGGCATTGCCGCCGTTGGTGACGGTGTCGGTGAAGTTGACGACGCCGCCCTGCGGCGCGCTCGGCGCGGTGCCGCCCGTCAGGCTGACCTGGGCGCTGGCCACCACCGTGTACTGCGCGGTGTTGGTGTTGCTGGCCGCGATGTTGACGGAGCCGTCGTTGTAGCTGAAGACGCCGGTGGTGGCGGTGGCCGCGTTGGCGCCGGCCGGCAGGTTGGCGTTGATGTTGACCTGGTAGCTCAGCGTGCCGCTGGCGCCCGGCGGCACCGATGCGATCACCGCGTTGACGCGGTTGGCGGTGGTGACGTTCCAGTCATAGACGATGCCGCCCTGGTTGTCGGTGTTGTCGGCGTCCGAGAGCACGGTGGACCCGGTGACGCTCCAGCGCCCGCTGCCGGCGACGTAGGTCATGCCGCTGGGCACCGCCTCGGCCAGGATCACGTTGACCGCGGTGGTGTTGCCGGTGTTGGTGTACGTCAGCGTGACGGTGCGCGCCGAGGTGGACGGCGACGGCCCGCTGGTGACGTCCAGCGCCTGGGTCACGTTGATCACGGCCTGCGCGGTGACGGTGGTGTTGTCCGTGACGCTGGCGCTGGTGGAGGCGTTGAAGCCGCTGGTGGCGGTGGCGATCAACGCGTTGGTCGTGCCGGCCACGGCGGTGCCGGGCACGACGCCGGCGACGACGAAGCGGAAGGTCTGCCCCGCCGCCAGCTGGCCGGTGCTGGTGATGGGCGTGGTGTTGTCCGGCACGCCGTCGCCGTTGGCATCGGCATAGAAGAGCGTGCTGGAAAAAACAAAGCCACCGGAGTTGGTGGCTGAGAGCGCGAAGGTGTCGGTGCCGTTGCCGGTGTTGGTCAGTGTCTGCGGAAAGTAGACCTGGCCGCCCACTGAGACGGTTTTGTTGCCCGGCGCGGTGAGGCTCACGCTGGCCACCTGCTGCACCGTGGTGGAGACGGTGTTGGAGGTGACGGTGCGCACGACGGAAGTGCCGTCGGCATAGGTGGCGGCGGCCTGGTTGCCGATGACAGTGCCGGCCGGCGCGGCGGCGAACGCGGTCATGGACACCAGCATGAGGGCGAGCGCGACCACGCCCGCCAGAAGGCGGAGGATGTTTTTCATGACGATGCTGAGGTGGCGATCGGTGGATTACGGGCGGCCGACGCCGACCAGCGGCGGCAGCTGCATGCGGGCACGCACCGTGCGCTCCGCGCCGGCGGGCAGGTCACCCAGTTGCCATCGCAGATAGCGGTACTCCGACAGGGGTACCGGCTCGACGGCGACGTGGCCGTCGGCCCGTCGCACTTCGCGTTTCAAGGGGATGGGATCGAAGCGTCGCCCGTCGAGGCTGGCCCAGCGGGCCCGGGACGGCAGCGTGTCCAGGCTCGTGAGCTCCAGGCCGCCGGCCGGCACGGGCAAGGTCAGCTGCACGTTGCTGACGGGCCTGGCGGTGGTGTTGATGTAGCGGGCCTCGTACTCGACGACGTCGCCGGGGCGGACGTCCTTGAGGGGCTGCAGGCGCTCCTGCACCCGGGCCTGTTCAACGACGGTCTGTACCAGCCACGCTTGCAGGCGCACTTCCGCCTGGGGTGGGGGATCCGCGGCGACGGCGGGCGACATGGCCAGCGTCAGGGCGGCGAAGAGGGACAGCGTCAGAATCAAGACGAGCAGACGCCCGCCGACCGAGAACGATCGAGATGACATTGCTAACTCCCTTGAGAACGGCTGCCGGTGCTCTTTATCGAGATCTACTCGTCAGCGTTTCGGGAGAGTAAGAATCGTAAATGGGCGTACCAATCAGGCTTCTTCCATCGATCCTGTCAGGGTTTGGCCCGGCGGCTTGTCAGGCAAATTCCTACGCGGGTTATCCGCTGTAAGGGCCATGGCAGCGGGATGAGGCCCGTATTCACGAGGGCGTGGCAGGTCGAGGCCGAGGATCTGCCGAGGATCGGCGGAAGCGTTGCCGTGCACATGTCCGCGGACCGTCGACGGCGGCGCGTCACGGCTCGGACGGGCCGCCGCTGGGCTCGATCAGCGCCAGCGCGCGGTTCAGGTCCAGCGCGGCCAGGCAGCGATCACGCGTCAGCGCGGTGTGCTGCAGGCCGCGCTCCAGCGCCTCGCGTCGCAGTTGCAGCGCGGCGAGCCGGCTGTCGATGCCAACGCGCAGGCGCTCGTTCCCCAACATCGCCGCTGCTTCGGCCTGCCGTCGGGCGCGCAGGCTCGCGTTGGCCGCGGCGTCGACCACGGACCGACGCGCGAGCGCGCCCTCGGTCTCTTCGGCCGCGAGCAGCACGATGCGCGTGAACTCGGCCGCCGCCGCCTCGGCGCGGGCTTGAGCGGCGCGGGCCTCGTCGGCGCGTCGTCCGGCGTCGAACAGCGTCGCGACCAGCTCGACGCCGATGAAGCGCTGCGTGGTGTGGGCCAGCAGGTCGCCCAGGTCGCGCGAGCGATCGCGCCGCGTGCTCCCGCCGGCGGTGAGCGCGACGGCCGGATAGATCGCGGCGCGCGCGCTCTCGGTGTCGGCGACGCCGGCGCGCAGGCGCGACTCGGCCGCGGCCACGTCCAGACGTCGGCGCAGCCAGGCCAGCGGCACCTCGGCCGGAAGGTCCTCCAGCGCATCGAGACGGCAGACGTCGTCACTGCTCGACGCCGCGTTCCGCGTCGCGCCCGATGTAGCGCCCGATGTCACGTCTGATGTCGCGCCTGATGTCGCGCCAGGGGCTGCGTCATGGATCGCGCCCCACGTTGCACCTGGCGCCGCATCCGGTGGCGTGCGCGGTGCCGCGTCTGGGCTCACGAGTGCGGCCAGATCGGCCAACGGCAGGTCGCCCAGCGTGCGCAAGCGCAGCGGCGCCAGCGCGGCCTCCAGCCGCAGCGGCACGAGCGCCGATTCCTGCGCGGCGATGCTGCTTCCGAGCTGGCCCAGGTCGACGTCGCTGCGCAGCCCGACGTCGCGCAACTGCGTTTCCAGCGAGGCGATCTCGCGCAGCGTGTCGAGGCTGGACTGGGCCAGGCGTGTCTCCTCGACCGCCGAGCGCAGCCGCACGATTTCCGCGCGCACGGCGTGGGCCAGCAGCACCCGCGCCGCGGCCAGGTCGGCGGCGGCGGCCTCGTGCTGCGCGGCGGCGGCGCGGCGGTCGGCCGCCAGTCGGCCGAAGAGGTCCAGCTCCCAGCGGAACTCGACCGCCGCTTCCAGACGCCGCAGGCGCGACCGGCCGCGCCCGTCGGCCACGGGCTCCGTGGCGTCGTTGACGACAGCCGGTCCGCCCTTGGTCGAGAGCACCGGCCAGCGGCCGGCGGCCGCCGCGTCGCCGGCCGCGCGCAGCTCGCGCAAGCGGGCGGCGACGCGCGCCAGATCGGGACTGCCGGCCAGCGCGCGCCGCACCACGGCCTCGGCGGTGGGGTCCAGGCGCAACGCGGCGGGCGGTGGGTCGGCGTCGGCTCGGGCCGAATCGCCGGGGAGGGGCGATGCGGTGAATGCAGCAGCTGCCGATGCTGCTGACGCCGACGCTGACGCTGACGTTGCCGTTGCCGTTGCCGTTGCCGTTGCCGTCGATGCCGGCACCGCGGCCGATGTGGTCGATGTCTCCGATTTCGCCGATGCCGTCGCCGCAGCCGCAGCCGCAGCCGCTGCGGCAGCAGCCGATGCGGCCGATGCGCCGGGGAGCGCGCGCGGCGCCAGCGATGCGGGCATCGTCGCCGTGGGCAGCGGCGCCGTGCCGCAGGCGCCCAGCAGCAGCGCCAGGAGGCAGGTCAGGAGGGGCGGGATCTTGTTCATGTGCGTTGTCCTTGGCCGGCGCGGCGGCCCGTCCAGGCGCGGACGCGGTGTTCGAGGGCGTCGATCAGCTGATAGATCAGCGGCACGAAGATCAGGCTGAGCAGCGTGCTGGTGAGCAGTCCGCCGATCACGGCGATGGCCATCGGCGCGCGGAAGCCGTCGTCGTTGCCCCAGCCCAGCGCCGCCGGCAGCATGCCGCCGGCCATCGCCAGCGTCGTCATCACGATCGGGCGCATGCGGTCGCGGCCGGCGTCCAGGATCGCCTGCCCGCGCGCGGTGCCGGCGCGGCGCGCCGCCACGATGAAGTCCACCAGCAGGATCGAGTTCTTGCTCACGATGCCCAGCAGCATCAGCAGCCCGATCACCGTGGACAGGTTGAGCGAATGGCCCGTCATCAGCAGCCCCGCCGCCGCGCCGCTGAGCGACAGCGGCAACGCGACCATGATGGTCAGCGGCTGCAACCAGTCGTCAAACAGCAGCACCAGCACCGCATACACCGCGACGAGCCCGGCCAGCGCGGCGATGGCGAACTGCGTGAACATCTCGTCCATGTACTCGGACTCGCCGTAGGCGGCCTGGCGCACCTCGGGCGGCAGCGCCTGGAAGGCGGGCAGCGCCTGCACCGCCTCCATCGCCTGCCCGAGCGTGGCGGGGCCCACCAGGTTGGCCTGCAGCTGGATCTGGCGCTCGCGGTTCAGGCGGCTCAGCGAGGACGGCACGCTGCCGTGCGCGAAGGTCGCCACCGCGCCCAGCGCCACGGTGCCGCCGCTCGCGGTGGCCACCGGCAGCTGGCGCAACTGGTCCAGGCTCAGCGCCTTGCCGCCAGCCAGGCGGGCGCGCAGCATCAGCGGGCGACCGTCGACGGGCACGCGCGTCAGCGCCGTGTCGAGGTCGGACAGCGTGGCCAGCCTCAGCACATCGGCCACCGCGCTGGTGGTCACGCCCAGGCGGGCCGCCTCGTCCGCGAGCAGGCGCACGTCGACGGTCGTCACGCGCGGCCCCTGCGAGAGCGCCACGTCGGTGAGCATCGGCAGCTCGCGCGCCTGCACCAGCAACCGCGCCATCGCGGCCTCCAGCGCGTCGACGTCGCGCGAGACGAAGCTCAGGTTGACCTCCTTGCCGCCGTCGCCCAGCAGCAGCGTCGCCCGCAGATCGGGCACGCGCGTCAGTCGCGCGCGCACCCGCTGTTCGAGCTCGGCCTGCGACAGCACGCGGTCGCCGAGCGGTGGCAGCAGGATCAGCAGGCCGCCCAGCTCGGCGCTGCCGCGGTCCTGCGCGAACACGCCCTGCACATCAGGCACGTCCTGCAGCTCGCGCCGCAACGCTTCGGCCGCCCGCACGCCGTCGGCCAACGTGGCGCCCGGCGGCAGCTCGTATTGCGCCTGCAGCGACAGCGGCCGGGTCTTGGGCATGAAGCCCGTAGGCACCTGGTCCAGCAGCACTGCGGTGGTCACCAGCACGGCGGCGCCCGCCGCCAGCGTCCGCGCCGGATGGGCCAGCACGCGACCCAGCAGCCGCAGGTACAGCGCCTCGGCGCGCCCGCTCCCGCCGTGGTGCCCGGCCGACGCCGGCTTCAACCACCGGGCGCACATCAGCGGCGTCATCAATCGCGCCACCACCAGCGACGAGATCACGGCGAAGGTGGTGGTCAGGCCGAACTCGGTGAAGTACTTGCCGACGACGCCGCCGATGAAGCTCACCGGCAGGAACACCGCGACGATGGTGGCCGTGATGGCGATCACCGCCAGGCCCAGCGAGTCCGCGCCGACCGAGGCGGCCACCCGCGGCGCGTCGCCCGCCTGGATGCGGCGCTCGATGTTCTCGATCTCGACGATGGCGTCGTCGACCAGGATGCCGATGACGAGGATCAACGCCAGCAGCGTCACCGCGTCGAGCTGGAAGCCCTTCAGCTGCATGACCAGGAAGGTGGGCAGCAGCGACAGCGGGATGGCCGCCGCGGCGATCCAGGTGGCGCGCGTGTTGCGCAGGAAGCCCCAGATCACCAGCACCGTCAGCAGCGCGCCCTCCAGCAGCATGTCGCGCGCGCCGGCGAAGCTCAGGCGCGTGTCCTGCACGCCGTCGTCGAAGAGCTCGAAGCGCACGCCGGGATGCCTTGCCTCGGCGCGCGCGAGCGCCGCCGCCACGCCGTCGGCCAGGGCGATCTCGGATGCGCCGCGCTTCTTGTAGAGCTCCAGCGCCACGCCCGGCTCGCCGTTCAGCAGCGCGTAGCCGCGCGGCTCGGAGGCGACGTCGATGACGCGCCCCAGCTCGCCCAGCGTGAGGGTGCGGCCGGTGGCCAGCGTCAGCGGTCGCCGCGCCAGTTGGGCGGCGTCGGCGCTGGCGCCCATCACGCGCACCGGCAACTGCTGGCCGGCGGCGTTGGCGGCGGTGCCGCCGGGGATGTCGGCCTCGGCCAGGCGCAATTGCCGCAGCACGTCGGCGACCGACAGGCCCGCGGCGGCCATGCGCGCCGGATCCAGCTCCAGCCGCAGCTCGCGCACCGTGCCGCCGACGCGCTTGAACTGCTGCACGCCGGGAACGCCCAGCAGCGACGGCCCGACCTCCTCGTCGACGAGTCGGCCGAGCTGCGCCTCGTCCAGCGTGTCCGATCGCACCATGTAGCGCTGCAGCGCGCCGCCGCTGACGTCCACCCGGTTGACCACCGGCTCGCCGATGTTGCCCGGCAGCTCGGGCCGCACCTGCGCGACGGCGTCGCGCACGTCGCTGACGGCGCGGTCGATGTCGGCGTCGAGCTGGAACTCGGCGACCAGTTGCACGTCGCCGCCGGTGATCGTCGTCGTCAGGTGCTTGACGCCGGAGATGCCGGCCACCGCTTCCTCCAGGCGACGCGCGACGTGGACTTCGAGTTCCCGCGGCGAGGCGCCCGGCTGAGCGACGCCGACGCTGACGATGGGCAGCTCCACGCGGGGGTTGCCGGCGATGGGCAACTGCCCGTAGGCCAGCAGCCCGGCCAGCGACAGCAGCAGGAACAGCAGCAGGACGGGCGTCGGGTGCTCGATCGCCCAGGTGGAGATCTTGAGTTTCATGTCCTCGGTGCCTCCAGGCGGATGCGGCTGACGGCCGGGGGGCGCACCGGCTCGATGACCTGGCCGGGGCTGAGCAGCGCGGCGGCGGCCCGCACCACGGTGTCTCCGGCCGCGAGGCCGCCCAGCACGACGGCGCCGTCCTCCGACAGCGCGACGCGCCGCTTGGCGACGCGGTGGCCGGCCTCGACGACGTACACCCAGGGCTCCGGGTCGAACTGCAGCGCGGTGGCCGGCACCGGCCATCCGGCGACGGGCGCGCCGCGGACGGTCGCGGTGGCGGTCGTGCCCAGCGCGGGCGGCGGCGCATCGGGCGGCCAGGCGTCGGGCAGGGCGACGCGCACGCGGCCCCGGCGGCTGTCGTCGGCCAGCGCCTCGTCGATGGCGCGGACCTTCCCGCGCACCGTCAGCGGCACCACCGAGCCGGTGGGCGTCAGCGTCACGTCGACCGCGTCGCCCACGCGCAGGCCGGCGAGGCGGCTGCCGTCGACCCAGGCCTCGAACTCGCGATCGCCGCGACGTGCCAGCTTGAACAACGGGCCGGCCGCGGCGTCGGTCACGGTGCCGACCTCGACCCGGCGCTCGCTCACGATGCCGGCCACGGTGGCGCGCAGCACGCCGTCGCGTTCGCGTTCGTCGGCCAGTTGCAGCGCCGCCCGGGCCGCGGCCAGATCGGCCTGCGCCGCGGCCAGCGCCTGCGCGGTCGCGTCGCGCTCGGCCATCGCCTGCTCCAGCTGCGTGCGCCGCTGGCGGTGCTCGATCTCGCTGACGGCACCACCGCCGGCCACCGCGGCGAAGCGACGGGCCTCGTCCTCGGCGCCGCGCCAGCGTGATTCGGCCTGCATCTGCTGCGCGCGGGCGACGGCCACCTGCGCCACGGCGCGCAGGCGCTGCTGCTCCGCCTGTTGCCGCTCGCCGCGCAGCGCGCGCGCATCCAGCCGCACCAGCGGCTGGCCGACGGTCACGGCCTGGCCGGCCTCGACGAACACGTGCTCGACGCGCAGGCCCTCGTGCCGGGCATGGATCAGCACGGGCTCGCGGGCGACGACGCGGCCCACGAGCTCGACCGTGCGGTCCCGCGTGCCGGGCTCGACGCGAAACACCTGCACCTTCATCGCGCCGGGGCCCTGCGGCATGGCGCCGGGTCGGCCATCGCAGGCGGTGAGCAGCGCCGCCGCGCTCACGGCGGCGGCGATCAGCAGCAGGGGCGGTGGGATCCAGGGACGGGACGGGCGCGACGGCCCCGACGGTCGTGACGGCGGCGCGGAAGGCGCCGGAGTCGATGGACGCGGCGGACGCGGGAAGGGCGATGCGGGGCCGCGTGGCGGCGTGACGACGGGCGCGAAGTAGGAGAAGGCGGGCAAGGGCATGTCGCTTCCTGCAGCGGTTGGAGTCGACGGTGCCGACGATGCCGTCACTGTAGGAATCGACCTCGCGCCGCGCCTGAGACCGAGGACGCCCGGCCCGGGCCCGTGGTCCCGGGTCGAGGCCCGTCAGGTCCCGACCGGACCGGGACTCTGGTCCCAGGCGCGGACCGGGCGGCGGCGATATGCTGGCGACCCCTCCCGTGGCCGCCCATGAAGACCCTCGTCAGATCCCTTTGGTGGAAGCTCACCGTCGCCAACGTGGTCGTCACGCTGCTGGGCTCGCTGCTGGCCGTGATGACGCTGGGGCCGGCGCTGGATGCGCCCGCCTTCCGCGAGAGCGTGCGGCCGGAGCACCTGGCGACGCTGCTGGAACGCGAGCGCGTGTTGCTGGAAGGCCGGCTGGACGATCCCGCGCTCGCGGCGGGCCTGCTGCGCGCGATCAGCGACCAGCTGGAGGACGTGCAGGGGCCGCATGGGATGTACGGCATCGCGTACTCGTCGCAGCCGCGGGTGAGCCTGGCGGTGTATGCCGAGGACGGACGCGCGGTGGCCCGCATCGACGCGCCCGGCCTGGCCCTGCCGGCCACCTGGCTGCGCGGCCCGCGCCGGCTGGAGGCCGTCTCCGACGCCGAGCGGCTGCTGGTGCTGCCGCTGCAACCGGCGGGCATGCTGGTGGTGCGCCACTTCGCCGAGTTCAGCGTCGTGCAGAACCTCAAGAGCACGCTCGACGACACCGGCGCGTCCCTGTGGTTCCTGGTGGTGATGGTGTCGATCCCCGGCTCGGTGCTGGGCGTGGGCCTGACGCAATGGCTGGCGCGACGGCTGCGGCGCATGGCCGCGGCGTCGGATGCGTGGGCCAAGGGGGACTTCCGCCCCCGCATCGACGACCGCCGCGCCGACGAGCTGGGCCGGCACGCGTTGGCGCTGGACACGATGGCCGCGCGGCTGGACAACCATCTGCGCACCGAGCAGGCCCTGGCCACGCTGCAGGAGCGCCAGCGGCTGGCGCGCGAACTGCATGACGGCGTCAAGCAGCAGGTGTTCGCGACCGGCCTGCAACTGCACGCCGCCGCGCAGTGGCTGACGCGCGACCCCGAGCGCGCGGCGGAAGCCTTGCGGCGGGCACAGGCCATCAACCAGTCGGTCTCGGGCGACCTGGTGGAGATGCTGTCGCGGCTCAAGCCCGACACCGCCGACCAGCCGCTGGGCGACGTGCTGCGGCGCGCGCTGCTGCCCTGGGCCGGTCAGATCGAGATCCAGGTCGCGGCGCCCCCCGACCTGGTGGTCTCGGCCGACGCCGCGCACGAGCTGTCGCGCATCGTGGCGGAGGCCGCCGCCAATTCGGTGCGCCACGCCGATGCCCGGCGCATCGACGTGCGCGTCGCGCTGAGCGAGGACGAGCTGGTGGTCGAAGTGGCCGACGACGGCCGCGGCTTCGACCCGGCGCGTGTCCGCGAGGGCATGGGCCTGGCATCGATGCGCCAGCGCGTGACCCTGCTGCCGCAGGGGCGCCTCGACCTGGACAGCTCGGGGCAGGGCACGCGGCTGATCGTGCGCAGCCGGCATGCGGCGCGGGCGGAGGCGCCGGCATGATCTCCATCCTCATCTGCGACGACCACGCGGTGGTGCGCTACGGGATCATGGCCGTGCTGGAGGCGCAAGGCGAGTTCCGACTCGTCGGCGCCGTGGGCGACGGCGATGCCGCGATCGCCGTCGCGGCGCGCGAGCAGCCGCAGGTGGTGCTGATGGACCTGCTGATGCCGGGCCGCAACGGTGTCGACACCACGCGCGAGATCAAGCGCGTGAGCCCCGGGTCCCACGTCATGCTGCTGACCAGCCACGAGGGCGACGAGCATCTGGTGGAGGCGATGCAGGCCGGCGCCATCAGCTATCTGCTCAAGGACACGCCGCCGGGCGAGCTGGTGCAGGCCATCGAGCGCACCGCGCGCGGCGAGCCCGCGCTGCATCCGCGCATCGCCACGGCCATGATGCGGGCGCTGTCCGGCCCCGCCGCCGAAGTCGCGCCCGACCTGCTGACGCCGCGCGAGGCCGAGGTGCTGGGCCTGATCGCCGAGGGCCTGCCCAACGCCGCCATCGCGGCGCGGCTGGGGCTCAGCGAGAAGACGGTCAAGAACCACGTCACCAGCATCCTGGCCAAGCTGCAGGTCGACGACCGCACCCAGGCCGCCGTTTTCGCCTGGCGCCAGCGGTTGAAGGATCGCTAGCGGAGGTCTGCACAGCTCGCCGCGGCTGACGCCGCTCCGATTCGGGCTGCGCTGCAAGGCGCGAACCGCAGCCATGGCTATGGCTGTGGCCATGGCGAGGATTCGCAGCGCCGCAGAGCGCCCGAAGCGTTGCGGCAGTCGTGGGGGCGTTGTTTGGACCTTCGCTAAGGGAGGTGGGCGACCGCGGCGCGGCGCTCGTCCGCGGCATCCAGCCAGCGCCGCACCTCGTCGTCCGAGGTCTGCTCGAAACGCTCGTACCACTGGCCCACCGAGCGGAAGCGCTCGGGCGTCTGGCCGCAGACGACCTCGTCGGCATCCTGGCCCAGCAGGTGGCAGGTCTCGGCCGCGGCGACCGGCACCGCGACCACGATGCGGGCGGGCGCCATGACCCGGAGCGCCTGCACGGCCGCGCGCATCGTCGCGCCGGTGGCCATGCCGTCATCGACGACGATCACGCGGCGCCCGCGCAGCGGCGGCATCGGGCGATCGCCGCGATAGAGCTTCTCGCGGCGATGCAGCTCGCGCACCTCGGCGCGCGTGACGATGTCGATGGCCGAGGCGCTGATCGCCAGTTGCTGCAGCACCTGCGCGTTGAGCACGCGCACGTCGCCGGAAGCGATGGCGCCCATCGCATATTCCGGCTGGCCGGGCAGGCCCAGCTTGCGCACGACGAGCACGTCCAGCGGCGCGCCCAGCGCCCGCGCGATCTCCGCGGCCACGGGCACCCCGCCGCGCGGCAAGGCGAGCACGGTCATGTCGTCCTGATGCGCGTAGACGGTGAGTCGCGCCGCCAGATGGCGTCCCGCATCCCGACGGTCGGCATAGAACGGATGCTGGGGCGCCCGCGGCTGCGGGCGCCCCTCGGCGAGCCGGGTGTCCGCAGAGGCGCGGAGCGGGAGCAGGGCGTGAGTTTCGGGCGTCATGAGGCGTTTCGGGTGCGGCCACGGCGGGCGCTGACGCCGACGAAGCAGCAAGCGGGATGCCCGAGCCGCGCGGGCGGCCGATGCCGCGGGCGCGTCGATTGCCGATTCCGGGCCCTGGGAGGAGCCGCCGGCCCTCCGCAACGACCTCGAGGCGCCGCATGCCCACCCGCACCGCATCCTCCTCCAGCCGCTCCGCCCCTTCCGCCCGCAAGGCCCCGGCGCGCGCCGCGTCGCCCCGGCGCGCCTCCAACGCCGACCGCGCCGGCAAGGCGGGCCGCGGCGGCGCGGGCCACGGCAAGTCCGCTGCTGGTGACAGCGACGACGCGCCCAGCGCCCGACGCGCGATCTGGAAGGGCGCCATCAGTTTCGGGCTGCTGCACGTGCCGGTGGCGCTCTATCCGGCGTCGCGCGACCAGGGCGTGGACTTCGACTGGCTGGACAAGCGTTCGATGGACCCGGTGGGCTACAAGCGCATCAACAAGCGCACCGGCAAGGACATCGACAAGACGCAGATCGTCAAGGGCGTCAAGCAGGACAACGGCGACTACGTGCTGGTCTCCGACGACGAGATCCGCAAGGCCTATCCCACCACCACGCAGACCATCGAGATCGAGACCTTCGTGCCCGCGACGCAGGTGTCCTTCGTCTATCTGGAGAAGCCGTACTACCTGGAGCCGATCGGCAAGTCCGCCAAGGTCTACGCGCTGCTGCGCGAGGCGATGGCCGATGCCGGGCTGATCGCGATCGCGCGGCTGGTCATCCACAGCAAGGAGCACCTCGCCGCGCTGCTGCCCGCGGGACCGGCGCTGATGGTCGGCATGCTGCGCTGGGCCAACGAGATCCGCCCCTGCGACGGGCTGGACCTGCCGGCCGAAGGCAAGTCCACGCACGGCTTCAAGGAAGGCGAGCTCAAGATGGCCCGCCAGTTGATCGACGAGATGAGCGGCGACTGGCATCCCGAGGATTACCACGACGAGTTCACCGCCGCGATCCGTCAGCTGATCGCCCGCAAGGTCGAGCAGGGCGAGACCGAGACCGTCACGCCGCTCGAATCCGTGCCGGACGAGTCCGGCGACGGCGGCGGCAACGTCGTCGACCTGACCGAGTTGCTGCGCCGCAGCCTGGGCGGCAAGAAGAAGCCCAAGGCGGCGTGAGCACCGCCATGCCGACCGCTCCCCGCAACGACCCGTTGGCGCGCTATCGACAGAAGCGCGACTTCCGCATCACGCCCGAGCCGGATCACGTCGAGGACGACGACAAGCCGCGGTCGACGCGGGCGCGCGCGAAGGCCCCGCGCCGCGCGACGCGACCCGCGGTGGGGGCCTTGTCCTTCGTCGTCCAGAAGCACTGGGCCAGCCACCTGCACTACGACTTCCGGCTCGAGCTCGACGGCGTGCTGCTCAGCTGGGCCGTGCCCAAGGGGCCGTCCTTCGATCCCAAGGAGCGCCGCATGGCGATCCATGTCGAGGACCACCCGCTGGCCTACGGCGGCTTCGAGGGCACCATCCCGCCGAAGCAGTACGGTGCCGGCGAGGTCATCGTCTGGGACAACGGCATCTGGGAGCCCGAGGGCGACCCGAGGCAGGCCTTGAAGGACGGCAAGCTGGTGTTCCGGCTGCGCGGACAGAAGCTCGCCGGCATGTGGCAGTTGATCCGCACCTCGCGCGACGCGTCCAGGCGCGAGCAGTGGCTGCTCATCAAGAAACACGACGGCATGGAGCGCGCGCATGCCGACTACGACGTCACCGTCGCGCTGCCGGACAGCGTCGTCGGCAAGCCGCTGGGATGGGCCGATGAGCGCGACGGAACGGGGGCCGGCAAGGGCGCCGACAGGGCCGCCCGGCACGGCGGTGCCGATGAGGCCGGCGGGGACGGCGCGTCGGCCCGGCAAGCCAGGAAGGGCGGCAAGACGGCCGCCGCGAGGGGGGCGATGGGCGGGACGTCCGCGACGTCCGGGAAGGGGGCCGCGGCGGCGCCCGTGGAGGCCGGACTCGATCCCGCCATCGGCGAGCCCGATCTGAGCCGGGCGAAGCAGGCGCGCCTGCCAATCGAGCTCTCGCCGCAGCTGGCGACGCTGGTCAGCGCGACGCCGCCTGGCGAGTGGGTGGCCGAGGCCAAGTTCGACGGCTATCGGCTGGCGGCGCGCATCGACAAGGGCCGGGCGCGGCTCGTCACCCGTGGCGGCAACGACTGGACGGCGCGGTTGCCGTCGCTGGCCGATGCGATCGTGGCGCTGGGCCTGAGCGATGGCTGGCTGGATGGAGAGATCGTCGTGCTCCGGGAGGATGGCGCGCCCGACTTCAGCCTGCTGCAGCAGGCGATCGGGCACCCGACGCGGACCCGGCACGAGGACATCGTGTATTTCCTGTTCGACGTGCCTTTCCTGAATGGCCACGACCTGCGCGAGGTGCCCCTGAGGCACCGCCGCGCGGTGCTGCGCGCGCTGATGGCGGGCCATGAAGGCGACCGCCTGCGCTTCAGCGAGGACTTCGCGGTCCCGCCCGACGAGATGCTGGCCGCCGCCTGCCAGATGCGGCTGGAGGGCCTGATCCTGAAACGGCCCGACAGCACCTACGTGTCCGGGCGCAGCGAGGCGTGGGTCAAGCTGAAGTGCCAGCAGCGGCAGGAGTTCGTGGTCGTCGGCTTCACCGACCGCTCCGACGGCGCGAAGGCGCTGGGCAGCCTGCTGCTCGGCTATCACGAGCACGGCGAGCTGCGGTACGCCGGACGTGTCGGCACCGGCTGGTCGCTGAAGCTGGCCGGTGAACTGCACCGGCGCCTGGTGGCCCTGGAGCGCAAGACGCCGCACTTCGACGACGAGACCATCGAGCGCAGCCACTGGGCCCGACGCGCCGGCCGCGCGGGCGGCGACGAGCGCTGGGTCAGGCCGACGATGGTGGTCGAAGTCGCCTTCGCGGAATGGACCCCGGAAGGGCACATCCGCCACGCGTCGTTCCAGGGCGAACGCGAGGACAAGGCGGCGAAGGACGTCGAACGCGAGACGGCGAAACCGGCCGATGCGGTGAGACGCGCCGATGGGGCGAAGCCGGTGTCGGGCGTCGACCAGCCACCCACGGTCAAGGTCGCGGCCAAGGCCGTCGCGAAGGGCGCGAAGGGCGTGTCGAAGGGCGAGGCCGTCGAGGCCGCGCAGGGCGCCGAGAAGACGACCGGCAAGACGGCTGGCAAGTCAACGGGCAACACGAAGCGACAGGCCGCAGCCAAGACGGCCGGATCACGCGCGTCGACCGCGGCGTCGGTGGCCCAGGCGTCCTCGGGTCAGCTCCGCATCACGCATCCGGAGCGCGTCATCGACCCGTCCACGGGCATCACCAAGATCGATCTGGTCCGGTATTACGAGAGCATGGCCGAGTGGCTGATGCCACACCTGGGCCGTCGCCCGGTGGCGATCGTGCGGGCGCCCGACGGGATCGACGGGCAGCTGTTCTTTCAGAAGCATGTCGAAGGCGACGACCTGATCGTGGTGCCCGATGCCGCCGCGCTGATGCAGTTCACGCAGATGAACGCGGTCGAGTTCCACACCTGGAATGCGCAGGACGACCGCCTGGATCGATCGGACCGGGTGATCTTCGATCTGGACCCGGGAGAGGGCGTGGCCTGGAAACAGGTGGCGGAGGCGGCCGGCATCGTGCGCGCGCTGCTGCGCGAGCTGGGCTTGCAGGCCTGGTTGAAGACCAGCGGCGGCAAGGGGCTGCACCTGGTCGCGCCGCTGGATCGTCGGCACGATCACGCGACCGCGAAGCGTTTCAGCCAGGCGGTGGTGCGGCACCTGACGGAGACCTTCCCGAAGCGCTTCTCCGCCAAGAGCGGTCCGAAGCATCGCGTGGGAAAGATATTCCCGGACTACCTGCGCAATGGCGAAGGGCAGACCACCGCGTCGGCCTTCTCGGCACGCGCGCGTCCCGGCATGGGCGTCTCGATGCCCATCGCGTGGGATGAACTGCCGGAGGTCAAGCGCGGCGATCAATGGACGCTCGCCAACGCCCGCGATCGCATGAGCTTCCAGAAGCAGGACCCATGGAACGACTACTGGACCTGCCGCCAGACGTTGACCCGCGGCATGAAGCTGCTGGGCCTGTGAACGCCGGGCGTCAGGCGCGAGCGACCGCGCGGCGCCGGCCGAAGTGACCCGCCCCGTGGGGGGCGGGCCGGGGCGGGGCACCGACGACCCCGCCCGCCTGGAGGGCGGGGAAGGGGCGGGAGCGAAACGGTAAAAAAGCAAACGTCCAGCGCCTCATTCGCCGGGTGCGGTCCGGCGTCGGGCCGCTTACCGCCAATCCGGCGCCAACGCCCGCGCCAGATCCCCCGGGTCCGCCGGCTTCACCAGATGGGCATCGAAGCCGGCCTCCGCCGTCCGCTGCCGGTCCTCCGCCTGCCCGTACCCGGTCAACGCCACCAGCCGCAGCGCGCGCCAGGCCGGATGCGCCCGGATGCGCTGGGCGAGTTCATAACCGCTCATCCCCGGCAGACCGATGTCCAGCAGCGCGACGTCCACGCGGCCGCGCTCCAGGAAGCGCAGCGCTTCCGGACCGCTGTGCACCTGCGTCACCTCGTGCCCCTCCATCGCGAGGATCATCGCCAGCGACGCCGCGGCGTCCGCGTTGTCGTCCACGACCAGGATCCGCCGTGGCAACAGACGCGGCACCGCCTCGACCCGCTCGTCCGACGGCTCCGCAACCAGCAAGGGCAGCCGCAGCTCGAAACGCGCGCCGCGACCGAGGCCCTCGCTGAACGCGGACACGCTGCCGCCGTGCATCTCGATCAGCCGCTTCACCAGCGACAGCCCGATGCCCAGCCCGCCCTGCGACCGGTCCAGCGTCCGATCCCCCTGCACGAACAGGTCGAACATCGTCACCTGCAGCTCCGGCGGAATGCCCATGCCGTCGTCCATGACCGCGATGGTGGCCATGCCCGGGCCGCCGTCCTCGCCACGCGTCTCGCTGACCGTCAGATGGATCCGGCCATGCGGGTCGGTGTACTTGGCGGCGTTCGTCAGCAGATTGGCGACGCACTGCACCAGCCGGGCCAGGTCGCCGCGTACCCGCAGCGGCCGGCCGGTGGTCACCGAGAAGCGATGGCGCCGGTCCCGCATCAAGGGCTCCGCCGTCTCGACCGCCTGGGCCACCACCTCGGACAGCGCCACGGGGCCGCACTGCAGCTCCACCCGGCCCTGCGTGATCCGGGACACGTCCAGCAGGTCGTCCACCAGCCGCGTCAGCGTGTCGACCTGGCGCCGGATGATGTCGACCATCTTCCTGGACCGATCGTCGGGCAGGCCCAGCCGCGACAGCACGTCGCCGGCGCTGCGGATCGGGGCGATGGGGTTGCGCAGCTCGTGCGCCAGCATCGCCAGGAACTGGTCCTTCTGCCGGTCCGCGTCCTCCAGGCGGCGCCGCGCGCGCAGGTGCGCGGAGATCTCGCGGAAGTAGCACACCACGCCCGGCGTGCCGTCGGGCAGCGGGATGCGGTTGATCTGCCACTCGTAGGCCTCGGTGGCGCCTCGGTCGGTGCGCGCCTGGATGAACTCCGGCGTGTAGTACGGGTCGCCCGTTTCCAGCGTGCGCTGGAACAGCGACACGATCTGGTCCGACAGCGGATGGCCCCATTGCCGCTCCACCAGGTCGTCGAAGCGCGCGCCGATCAGCTCGTGCGAGGCGCCGAAGGTCGCGCGCGCGGTCGGATTGGCTTCCCGCACGCGCAGCACGCCGGCCTCGTGGCCGACCAGGAAGACGCCCATCGGCGCTTCGTTCAGCAGGGTCTCGAACTGCGCCGTGCGCAGCCGGAAGGCCTCTTCCGCCGCCTGCCGCATGCGACGCAGCTCCAGCAGCGCGCCCAGGCGCGCCAGCAGCTCGCGCGCCGAGAAGGGCTTGGTCATGTAGTCGTCGGCCCCGGCGTCCAGGCCTTCGATGCGGGCGTCCTCGCCGGCGCGCGCGGACAGCAGCACCACCGGCACGCCGACCAGCCGCGTGTCGGCGCGGATCGCGCCCAGCAGCGCCAGGCCGTCCAGCCTGGGCATCATGACGTCGCTCAGGATCAGGTCCGGCGGCTCGCGCCGCGCCGCCTGCAGCGCCTGCAGGCCGTCGGACACGGTCTCCACGGCGTAATACGGCGCCAGCAGGTCGCGCACGTAGTCGCGCATGTCGGCGTTGTCGTCGGCCAGCAGCACCCGCGCGCCGAAGGTCGGCGCGAAGCGCAGGTCGGCCGCGTCGATGGCGCCGGCCTCGATCCGTCGCGTATCGACGGCCTCGCGCCCCGCGTCGTGGGCGGGCAGCCAGCGCAGCGCCTCCTCGACGAAGGCGCGCGCGCCGGTCGTGCTCGGCGCTGTCTCGGCACCGCGACGCGCGGTCTCGCGCTCGGGCTCCACCCGATCCGCCGGCAGATGGTCGCGGCCCAGCGGCACCGTGACGCGGAAGAGCGTGCCTTCGCCCTGCACGCTGGCGACGTCGATGCGTCCGCCATGCAGCTTGACCAGCTCCTGCACCAGCGCCAGGCCGATGCCGGAGCCCTCGTGCGTGCGGCCCTCGACGCCGGCCACGCGGTGGAAGCGCTCGAACAGGCGCGGCAGCTCGTCGGCCGGAATGCCGACGCCGGTGTCCGCCACCTCCAGCACCGCCTGGCGCGGATCGTGGCCCTGGGGCCGCAGGCGCACCGTCACCTGGCCGTCGATGGTGAACTTGAAGGCGTTGGAGAGCAGGTTCAGCACCACCTTCTCCCACATCTCCCGGTCGACGTAGGCCGGCTGGCCCAGCGACTGGCAGTCGACCTCGAAGACCAGCCCGGCCCGCTCCATCGCCGAGCGGAAGGTGCTGGCCAGGTCGCGCGTCAGCACCGCCAGCTCGGTCGCCTGGTAGCGGGCCTGCGCGCGGCCGGCCTCGATGCGGGAGAAGTCCAGTAGCGTGTTGACCAGCCGCCGCAGGCGCCCGGCGTTGCGCAGCACCAGCGACAGCCGCTCGCGCTGCGCCGCGCTCAGGTCGGGCGTGGTGATCAGCTCTTCCAGCGGGCCCAGCATCAAGGTCAGCGGGGTGCGGAACTCGTGGCTGACGTTGGAGAAGAAGGCGGTCTTGGCGCGGTCCAGCGCGGCCAGCGATTCGGCGCGGCGGCGCTCGGCCTCGTAGGCCGCGGCATCGGCCAGCGCGGCGGCGATCTGGCCGGCCACCAGTTGCAGGAAGCCGCGGTAGGCCTCGTCGTCGGGCCGGCGCGGGCTCAGGCCCGCGACCAGGAAGCCGGCCAGCTCCGCGCCCGGGCTCTTCAGGGGCAGCAGCACCGCGCGCTCGACGGGCTCCGGCCACGGCGGCAGGTCCAGGTCGAGCCCGAGCGCCGTCAGCGAGGGCAGCTCCTGCGTCGTCTCGGCGTCATACAGCGCGCGCAGCGGCCAGCCGCTCGGCGCGTCGTCCAGGTTCAAGCGCTGCGGCAGTTGCGCGGCGCTGCGCTCGCCCGCGCAGCCGGCGCGGCGCACCGAGCGACCGCCCGGCTCGGTCAGGTAGAGCGCCGCGACGGGCAGGTCGAGCGGGAACTCCCCGAGCACCTCGCAGGTCCGCCGCGCGCATTCGTCGGCCTGGTCGGCGCCGACGGTGCGCGCGGCCAGGTCGCGCAGCACGCGCAGGCGGCGTTCGCCGATGACGCGGTCCGTGACTTCGGTGACCACGCACAACATGCCGTTCACCCGCAGCGTGTCGTCGTAGACCGGGCTGTAGGAGAAGGTGTGATAGGTCTCCTCGCGGAAGCCGCTGCGCTCCAGGAACAGCAGCAGGCCCTCGTCCCAGGTGGCCTCGCCGTGCGTGAGCACGTGGCGGATGCGGCTGTAGGCGGCGTCCCAGATCTCGGACCAGACGCGCTCCGAGCGCGCCCCCAGGGCCCATTCGCGCTTCATGCCCAGCGTTGGCAGGTAGGCGTCGTTGCACAGGAAGGTCATCGACTCGCCCCACGCCATCCACATCGCGTAGCGGGAGTCCAGCATCATTCGCACCACCGTCTTGAGCGCCTGCGGCCAGCCGTCCGGCGGCCCCAGCGGCGTGGCCTGCCAGTCCAGGCCGCGCAGCCGCTCGCCGACCTCGCCGCCGCCGTCCAGGAAGTGGCGCCATTGCGGCGCGGCCCGCCCGGGGGATGCATCTCCAGCGGCGGCAGGGGACATGGGGCGGGGCCCTCCAGGGCGGAACGGTGGGTGAAGGAGGCGGGGCGAGTCTACAAGGCACCGAGCAAGCGGTGCGCCCGAGTGGGCGGGGGCGCGGGCACGGCGCGCGGTCCGCGCGCGGAAGTGCCCATGACCGCTGGCGGGGCGGCCGGTCTACCGTATAAGCGGGGCGTCGGTCCGTCCGGGCCGGCCTTGTCGGGGGGCGGCGCGACGTCGTCCTCCTCACCCACCCGAGGGAGAGTCATGACGATCAACGCATCCCTGCGCGCGGCCGCCCTGGCCGGCGCGATCGCCGCGACGGTGTCGCTGGCGCCGCCGGCCCTGGCCCAGGCCGGAGGCAACAAGTCCGTTCCCACCATGCAGACCGTCGAGGCCAGCGACGCCGCCACCAAGGCCGCCACGGCCTGGCTGCAACTGACCGACGCCGGCAAGTACCCGGAGAGCTGGAACCAGGCGTCCAAGGACTTCCGCGGCGCGATCTCCAGCAGCGATTGGGCGGCGGCCTTGACCTCGGTGCGGACGCCGCTGGGCGCGCCGACCGCGCGCGTCCTGAAGTCCGCCGACTTCAAGCGCGACCTGCCCAACGCGCCGCCGGGAGAGTACGTGATCCTCCAGTTCGACACCGCCTTCGAGAAGAGGCTGGGCGCCGTCGAGACGGTGGTCGCCGCCCGCGATCCGGACGGGGCCTGGCGGGTCTCGGGCTACTTCATCAAGTAGGCGCGCTGCCCGCATCGGCCGGCCGGGCGGCGGGTTCTCCTCGACCAGGGGCTGCGTGCGGCGTTGGGCGGCCGCTACACTGGCGGCTTCCCGATTGAGAAAGCCGCCTTTTGAGTTCCAGCCTGTTCCTGATCCTGGTGCTGATCGTCGCCAGCGCATTTTTCTCGATGGCGGAGCTGTCGCTGGCGGCCTCCAGGCGCCTGCGGCTGCGTCAACTGGCCGACGAGGGCGACGCCCGCGCGGCGCAGGTGCTGAAGGTGCAGGAACAGCCGGGCCACTATTTCACCGTCGTCCAGATCGGTGTCAACACGCTCGCGATCCTGGCCGGCGTGGTCGGCGAAGGCGCGCTGACCCCCCATTTCGAAACGCTGCTGCGGCCGCTGATCGACATCGATACCGCGCAGCGCGTCGCCTTCGGGCTGTCCTTCGCCTGCGTGACCATCCTCTTCGTCGTGCTGGCGGACCTGCTGCCCAAGCGGCTCTCGCTGAACGAGCCCGAACGCGTGGCGATGGTGCTGATCCGCCCGATGCTGTTGCTGACGCTGTTGCTGCGTCCGGTGGCCTGGGCCTTGAATCTGGTGGCCGACAGCCTGTTGCGGCTGCTGGGCCGTCCGATGACCCCGGACAACACGATCACGCACGCCGACATCCTGGCGCTTGCGGCGGCCGGCCATCAGGCGGGTGTGGTCGCGGCGGCCGAGCAGCAGGTGATCGAGAACGTCTTCGAGCTGGAGACCCGCACGGTCGAGTCGTCGATGACCTCGCGGGAACGGGTGGTGTATTTCTCGCTCGACGATGACGAGGCGCTCGTGCGCACGCGCATCGCGGACTCGCCGCATTCGACCTACCTCGTCTGTGACAAGGACATCGACCAGGTCGTCGGTTATGTCGACGCGACCGACCTGTTCCAGCGCGTGCTGCGCGGCGAGGTCATCAGCCTGCGCGCCGAGCCGGGGCTGATCAAGAAGGTGCTGATCGTGCCCGACCGGCTGACGCTGGCCGAGGTGCTGACCCAGTTCCGCCAGGCGCATGAGGACTTCGCGGTCATCGTCAACGAGTACAGCCTGGTCGTCGGCGTGATCACCCTCAACGACGTGATGAGCACGGTGATGGGCTCGATGGTGTCCACCGACGAGGAAGAGCAGCAGATCATCCGCCGGGACGACGGCAGCTTCCTGGCCGACGGCATCACCCCGATCCCGGACGTGCAGCGTGCGCTGGGGGTCGACGACTTCCCGCACCACGGCCAGTACGACACGCTGGCCGGATTCCTGATGGTGATGCTGCGCCGGATCCCGAAGCGGACCGACGTCGTCGAATGGCACGGCTGGCGCTTCGAGGTGGTCGACGTCGACAGCCATCGCGTCGACCAGGTCATGATCGCCCGCGTGGTCAGCGGCGCCGCGCCGGCGTCGGCGTCGGATTGAGCGACGGCGCCGCGGCGCCCAGGGCGATTTCCTCCTCGGCCTTCAACCGCGCGTAGTGGCGCAGCACCTGCCGCGCATAGGCCAGGCGTTTCTGCGGATCCTGGGCGTTGTAGGCGCCGAGCGCCATCGCGGTATCGCCCATCCTCCGGAAGTTGCTGGCCAGGATCCAGGCGCCGACCATCGCGTTCGCGCAGGGGTCCCACAGGTCGTGCGCGTGGACGCCGTATCTGGCCAGCGTGGGCACCCAGGACGAGTTGATCTGCATCAACCCGATGTCCGTCGAGCCGTCGGCGTTGCGGTGGGACGCGCGCGGATTCAGGTTGGACTCCTGGCGGGCCACCGCGCGCAGCAGCAGCGGTGACACGCCGTAGCGCTGGCCGGCCGCTTCGAAGCACATGGCTCGGGACGTCACGGTCGCCAGCAGCAGCATCGCGCCCAGGGCGCCGGCACGGAAGACGGAGCGCGCGCGTCGTGTCATGACGTCCCCATCTCCATTTGCATGCTGTTCTGCACCTCCATCACGGTGGAGAGAAATCCGCCGACCAGGAACAGCAGCAGCGCCGCCGCGGCCACGAGCAGCAGACCGTTGAGTCGCGCGGCCGAATCGGCGATGCCGCGTTGCAGCCGGTCGATCGAGCCGACCCCGATCTTGACGAAGGCGGCGACGGGATCGCGGCGCTCGGCGGCGTCCTGGACGCGTTCTTCCATGGCTGGATTGAGCACCCCGGTGGCGAAGGCGCGGCCGAACTGCGCGGCCTGCCGGTCGGACAGCCGGGCGAGGATCTGCCGCAGGTGCCAGCGCATCCACGGCCCGCTGAAGCGGCCGGCGCGCTCCAGCGAGGCACGCAGCGAAACGCCGGCCCGCATCAGCGAGGACAGCGAGATCACCAGCATCGCGCCCGAGAAGTCCCGATAGAGGCTGAACGGCGGATACCGGTCGAGCCAGCGTCGCCCCGGGCCTTGCCAGCGCGGCAGCGCCCACACGAACAGCGCGCCGCCCGCGAGTGCCATCGCGCCGATCATGAGCCCGTGATGGCGCACCAGCCAGGCCACCGCGTACAGCGCCTGCCCGAGTGGCGGCCAGCGCTCCGGCGCGATCAGGTCGGCCAGCACCGGCACCGCGTGCAGCGAGAACACCACCAGGATCGCCGTCATCGCGCCCAGCAGCATCAGCGGATAGGCCACGGCCTTGCGGACCGCGCGGAACATGCCGTCGACCTTCTCGACGGTGTCGGACAGGAAGTGCAGCCCCTGGGAGAGCCGCTCATCGCCGCCGCCCTGCAGCGCGTCGATCATCAGCAACTCGCTGGGCGGCACGACGCCGGCCAGCGCCCGCGCCAGCGAACCGCCCATCGCCGCGCGCAGCATCCGGCGGTAGAGCAGTTGGTCGCCGCGCGAGCGGCGCCGGGCGCGCACCTCGCATTTGCGCAGGATGGTGAACAGCGGGACGCGGTCTTCCAGCGCGGCGGCCAGGTCGTAGTAGAAATCGCCGCGTCGCTGGCGCAGCCGCCGTGCCGCGGCGCGCACCAGCAGCCAGTCCAGGGCGGGGATCAGCACGGCGTCAATGCGCGCGGCGCGCGCGAGACCGCCGGCGCGGCGGCGAGGTTCGAACGGATTGTCGACAGGGTCATGCTTGCAACGGGATCGGGTTCATCGGTCGGCCTCGTCCGCGGCCAGGGTCTGGGCCAGCAGCAGCGCGCTGCCGAAGGTCCGCTCGAAATGGAACGGATCGACCCGACCGGCGGCGACGTCGTGCAGCACGTGGCCCCAGGCGTCCTTGCCGTCCATGTCGGGATCGGTGAACGAGGCGGTGCGGCGGCGGCGCCAATGGCGCCGGGCCTCGGCGTCGCGGCCCTGGCGAAGCAGGTCCAGCAGCCGCAGGTCCGGCACGATCACCTCGGCGCCGACCTTGACGCCGGCGGTGCCGTTGCGGGCGTCCGTGTCATCGTCGGCGCCGGGGGGATAGTCGATGCCGGGGCGCCGGCAGTGCGTGCAACCGTTCGCGCTGGCGCAGTGAATCGTCAAGGGATCGATGCCAAATCCGTCACGCCAGACCTGTAAAGCGTCCGGGCTCATGACGCGGACGGCCGGGCGCTTGCAGTGTTCGCAGTTCAGCGGCATCAGCACCTGGTAGACCAGGGCGGAGATGAATTCGGGGTCGCACAGGTCCTCGCGGGCCAGGCCCAGCAGTCGCGATGACAGCCGGCCGAGGATGCCCAGCGCCGAGGTCGCATGCACCGTGGACAGGATCTTGTGGCCGGTCTGGATCGCCGCTTGCGCCATGCCGGCGGACAGCGCGTCGCGGATCTCGCCGAACAGGCCGACGTCGGGATCCATGCGCAGGAAGGCCAGCATCGCCGCGTGGAAAGGGTCGGCGCCGGCGACCGCGCCGCGCTGGATGGACAGGTGGCTGACGCCGGCCGTCTCGTACTCGACCGGATCCTCGATGGTGAACAGCTTGCGCGAGCCCTCGCGTGCGAGCAGCGCCATCATGGTGTTGAGCGTGGTCGTCTTGCCCGAGCCGGTCACGCCGGCGACGAACACGCCGCCCCAGGCCGAGGCCAGGGCCTCGTTCAGCCGGCGTGCCTGCCACGGCGTGTAGCCGAGCGTCTCCAGCGTGCCCAGGCGCGGGCGTCCGCCGCCGGCCGCGCGCAGCAGCCGGATCACCACGTCCAGGCCGCCGACGGCCGGGTGGCTCTGGTAGCGCAGCGTCAGCCGCGTGCGCCCGAAGTCGAGCGGGATCATCGCGGCCTGCGGCACGGCGCCGTTGAAGGCGACCTCGCTGCGGGAGCGCTCCTCGGCCAGCATGGTGTAGGCGGCCGAGATGCCGTCGACGGCGATCCGCGCCGGATAGCGGCCGAGCGGCCGCATGCGTCCGTCGAGCCGCACGCGCGCATGGGCGATGGCGTCGCGCACTTCCAGATGCAGATCGCTCGCGCCGGCGTTCATGCAACGCTGGATGACCGCGCGGAACCACTCGAGCGGCGAGGACCTGGCGACCATCGCCTCGATGTCGCGGGCGGTCTCGGCGGCCTGACGCTCGTCGGCGGTGGGCTCGGAGGACCCGACGCCATCCGTGGCATCGGTGGTGCGGATCCTGTCGGTGCGGGCGTGGAGGGCGGTGGCGCCGCCGCCGCCAGCGCCCTCACCACCGTCGGACGCGGTGTCGGCCCGGCTGGTGGCGGGCAAGGCGCCCGGGAGCTCGTCCGTCGTCGCCAGCGCGGCGAAGACCACCGGATCGGCGGTCCGATGGCCGGCGTAGTCCAGCCCCAGCGCCTTGCCCGCCTGGATCAGGTGATACCAGGGCGTGCCGTGGACCTCGTCGATGGCGGACAGCAGCAGGAAGCGCCCGCCCGCCAGCCCGAGCGCCGCCAGCCGGTCCCGCTTGTGCCGTGGCACGCGCAGCATCCCCGTCGGCCCGGCGCCGACGAGCTGATCAGACGCCGTGGAGATCACGCGCTCGAAAGGCGGCAGTTGGGAGGGATCCGAGAGGTGGCGGTCGGCGGTCGCGGCAGCGGTCGTGCCCGTGCCCGTGCCCGACCCATGCCTTGCCGCGGGTCCGGCGCCAGATGCCTGATCGGGCACGGGCGCCGGCGCGACGGGGTCAGTCATCGTCCGCGGGCCCGTTGCCATCGTCGACGGTCGATGCGCCCGGCAGGGGCAACGAGGCGGCGCGGGCCGCCGCATCGGCGGCATCGGCCAGGCGATGCGATGGTGATGCCAGGGCCGACGGCGTGGGCGCGGACCACTGCGACGGCGGCGAGGCGGGCGCTTCGAACTTGAAGCTGCCCAAGGCCGTTCCTCGCGAGGGCGGTTTCAGCAGCAACTGTCTCGGCGGTGGCGGCGCGCCGGCGGCGGACGATGCCGGGGCGGGGCGTTGCAGCATCAGCCCTTGGTCCGTCAGACCTACCACCTGCCAGGGACCGACCTGTCGACGGTCGACGTCGGCGACGCTGATCGAGCGGATGCGGCCCCCGTACAGAATCTCCGCATGCCAGCGCACGCCGACGGCGGTCAGCGACCAGAGCTTTGGCGGACCGTCGAGGGCGGTTGGACCGGTGGTATGCGTGGCCGGCGCAAGCATCGATGAGGCGGCGCCGGAAGGAGCCGGCACCGGCGTGTCCGCCGTGCGCTGCGCTTCGGCCAGGCGCGTCGCGGCGGCATGCAGTTCGGCGGACTTGTTGCGCCGTGCCACGTCGATCAGCTCGCGCAGCGTCGGGTCCCGTGTCGTGGCGGCGGCGGCCTCGGGCAGCGTCGATGCGCCACTCGCGGCCGTCGCCGTCGCCGTCAGGAGGAAGGACCTGATCAGGCGTGCCATGGGCCGTCGGGATTCAGTAACTCTGACCATTCGCGAAGAGAGAGCCGGTAAGTTCGTAGGTGATTTGCGTGCCGGCGAGGGTCAGCGTCAGCGTCTCGGGTACCGTGTAGGCAGGGAGCTCCAGCATCGGCAGCGACCACAGGCCGTCGACCACGCGCCATTCCAGGCGGACGATGCCAGTGCCGATCTGCGCGGCGCCAGTGCCGGTCGCCTCGGCGCCGAACGGCGCGCCGGACGCAAGGGAGGTCCGTCCACCGACCAGCGCCAGATCCTGCAACCGGCTTCCCCACGCGTTGACCGCGTCGCGCAGCCGGGGCAGGCGCTCCTGGACCAGCATCTCGGCCGATCCCGCCGGGACGGACTCTCCCGTGGCGACGATCGCGGTCGTCATCGTCGTGCCGAGCCAGTCCGCGCCCGGCGGGTGGCTCGCCGCGAAAGCCGGTGCGCCGAGCTGGCCGCGCGCTTGTCGGTCCAGGTCCTCGAAGCTGCCGTGATGACGTGCCCAGTGCGCGACGCAGCCTCCATACCGGTCGCAGTCCACCCGTTGCAGCGACCAGCCGGCACGGCTGAGCGGCAGATCGGCGATGGCGTCGCGCCAGCGAGTCAGGGTGGCGCTGCCGGGACGTCCGGCCGCGGCGAGCAGCCGCGTCTGCGTCTCGTGCCGGGCTTGGGTCCGGTGCTTCGTCGCCGCCGCGCGTGCCCGCGCCGCCGCGGCTTCGTCGGCTGCCCGCGTGAGCGCCTGCGCACGGTGCAGCCACCAGGCGGCGGCGATCGCCGCCAACAGCAGCGCCGCCGTGCCGGCGATCAGCACGCCCCTGTCGGGCAGCCGCCGCAACGACCGCAGCCGCGCCTCCCGGTCCGGCTGACCGAATGGCGGCTCCAGGGCCAGGACGTCACCGATCTGTTCCCGGCCCGGCAGATGGCTGGCGACGCGCACGGCCTGGTCCGGGTGCATGTCCCGGAACTCCTGGAGCAGCGCCAGCGCCGCGTCCAGGTCGGGCAGCAGGCGGTCGAAGCCGGGAACCGGGCGTCGCTCCATCAGGCCGACGAAGGCCACGCCCGGGCCCGCGGCGATCAGGCAGGCCTCCGCGCCGCGCTCGGCGAAGCCGGCGATCAGCAGCGCGACGCCGGAGTACGGCTGGCCGTGCCCCGTCAAGCGACGCGCCAGGCCGATCAGGCTGCCGTCGGGCAGCGTCACCGCGTGGCCGTAGCCGGCTTGCCTGGCCTGCCGCAGTTCCGGACGCGGGTCGTCCGGCTGGGCCACCGGATGCCATTCCAGCCCGAAGACCAGGCGCAGGCCGGCGACGTCGACACATTGAATGCCCTCGCTCATCACAGCTCCGTCAACCGGGGCGTGATCAACACGACCGTGCCCTGCTTGCCGCGCGAGCCGCGACGCGCCAGGGGCAGCAGCCCGCGCAGGATGTCGGCATCGTCGAGTTGCGTCTGCTCGCGCTCGAAACCGGCCAGCACCAGTGTCTGACCGGCAGGCACGCTGACGCGCTGCATCGCGCTGAAGCTCATCGTCTCCGGCAATTGCACCGACTGCGCCGAGGTCCCGGTGCCGCTCGCGAAGGAGCGCAACTGGCGCAGTTCGCTGACCTGCAGCGCGGTTTGCAGCAGCACGCGGTTGGAATCCAGGATCACCGGCAGCACCGTCAGGCCCAATCCGGTGGACAGCTTCCCCGGCTCCAGCGCGCCGGGCGAGACGGCGCCGGTCGTGGGGTTGACCACCGCGGCGGTCGCGCGCTGCACGTAGGAGATGGTCTGCAGCGCGCCCATCGGCACCGGCATCCGGTTGGTCGTGGTCACCACGCTGGAGTAGGCGGTGGAGACGCGGCCGTACTCCTGCAAGGCCTTGGCGACCCACTTGCTGGGCGACTCGCGCGAGGCGGATGCCCCCAGCACGAAGCTCAGCGCGGCCGTCGCGCCGCCGCCGATCGGGCCGAGCGCGGCGGGGCCGGTGAACTCCAGCGCGTTGCCGCGGCCCAGCCGGCCCAGCATCGCGTGCCAGTCGATGCCGGCGCTGAACTGGTCCGAGAAGCTGACCTGCAGCACCTCCACCTCCAGCACCACCTGTCGCATCAAGTTGGTGTTGATCGCGTCCAGGTAGGCCTGCGCGGCCTCGACGTTGGCCACCGCGTCGGTGACGGTGACCAGTCCGGAGCGGGGATCGACCAGCAGCTTGGCCCGCGTCGACAGCAGGCCCTTGAGCGAATCCGTCAATCCGGCCCAGTAGTCGCTCTGCGCGCTGAAGTCGACCTTCGCGGCGCCTGAGCCGCCGCTGTCGCTGCCACCGCCCAGCACGTCGAAGCTGGCCGTCGTGGCGAGACCGTTGGGCAGGGCCTTGACGGCGATCGCGCGGGTCACGACGCGCGAGAACACGATACGCCCGCCACCGTAGGTCCATTGCAGACCGGCCTGGCTGGCGACCCGATCGAGCAGGCCGGCGAGCGGGCCCGCGTAGTTCAGCTCGACGGTGTTCTGATGCTCGGCCGGGGACAGATCCAGCCGCCGCGCGCCGGAGCGTCCGGCCAGGCGGAGCGCCGCCGCCTCGTCCGGCGCGAGGTCGGGCTCGGCGGCGGGGGCGGACAGGTCGCCGGGCGCGTAGTCGGCGGCGCTTTGCAGCGCGTCGGGCGTCATGACCACCGGCAGCTCGATCAGGCGCGAGATCGCCTCGGCGACCGTCACCAGCGGCAGTCGCCCCGGGTAGTGCAGCCGCACGTCGCCCAGATGCGGCGGCAGGCTGGTCGCGAGCCGCAAGGGCACGGATCGCTGCGCGAAGCGGATCGCCGGATCGGCGACGACCAGTGGCGGCAAGGCCTGCGGTTCTCGGACGCGCGCCTGGAAGGCGCCGCTGCGGTCGAGGTGCTCGCGATGCTCGACCATCGAGCGCCGGGCGGCGGGCAGCGCGCAACCGGCGAGCGCCGCCGCGAGCAACGCGGCCGTTGGTATCGCGGCTGGACGTGTCGCCCGTCTCATCGTCGCTCTCCATCGAGCAGGTATCGGCCGACGCGGACCACGCGCGTCTCCGGCTGGATGCGGGCCTGCAGCGGGAAGTCGGTCGCGCTCAAGGCGGTCATCGCCTGGCCGAGTGCGTCGAGAAAATTGCCGCGCAGCGTGACCTGGGCGTCGATGGGGAAGTCCCGCTCCGCCTCCCAGACCAGTTGCCAGCCCGCCGCGCGGGTCCAGCGGCGCAGGGTCTGATGGAAGGTGCCGTCGGTGAGCTCGATGGTCCAGTCCATCGAGGCTTCGGACCGCAACGTGTCCATCGCCGCCGAGACCGACCGCGATGGCGCGCGCAGCGACACGGCGGGCCGAGGCGTGGCGATCCAGTCGATGTCGGCGATCGTCGCCGATGCCGATGCCGATGCCGATGCCGATGCCGATGCAGGTGCAGGCGCAGTCGTGGGCGTGGGCGTGGGCGCAGCGGTGGACGCCGCTGCCGGCGGCGTGCCCATCGGCGGCGCGGGGCGCGCGAGCAGGGGCACCGCGAGCGACGACAGCGCCGCGATCACCACGGCCGAGGCCGTGGGGCTGCGTCCGGAAGGACGAGGTCGGGACATGGCGGGGGACCTCAGATCTTCATCAGCGCGTGGACGGAAACAGTTTTGGCGTCATTGGGCGAGCAGACCTTGGCCAGCTTGACCAGCTCGATGCCGATCGTGCTGGCGGGATCCATGACGACGGCGTCGTTGGCGGGGGCGGCGGCCAGGGAGGCAGGGGTCGCCACGTCGTCGACCCAGATGCCCTGCGCCATCGGCGCCAGGCCGCGCACCACGCCCGCGCACTGCGAGGTCGGGATCTCCGTGAAGCTCAGCGCGAAGCCCTGGCCGACGTCCACGCGGCCGATGGTGGCGGTGGTGCCGTTGGCGAAGATCTTGCCGCCGAAGGGGTTCTTGACGATCGCGTCGACGCCGGTGCCGACGACGATCTCGGCCGGGAACGCGCCCAGCGCGACGGCGTTGGGAGTCGTCAGCTGCTTGAGGTCCAGGCCCTCGCGCATGCCGGCGATGTTCATCTTGATCTGCGGTGCGTAGCGCAGCAGCGCCGAGCGGTCGAGCTGGTCGTTCAGACTGCGCATGCCGATCAGCACCACCACCATGATGAAGATGATCACGGCCAGGCCGATCATGAGCTCCAGCAGCGTGGCGCCGCGCTGGCGAGGGCGCCGCTGGAAGCTCCTGCCGATGCGGGGCGCGGAGACGGAAGCGGACGGGGTGACATTCATCGGGAGAACTCCTTCAAGGGTCGTACATGGGTGCCGCATGACCGGCGGCGGCTCAGTGGCGCTGCGCCACAATCCAGGCATGACACCCCCGAGTCCCGCCTCCATGACCGCCGAACAGGCCGCGGCGCGCGCCGCCGAACTTCGCGACCAGCTGCACCATCACGCCCACCTGTATTACGTGCTCGACGCGCCCGAGTTGCCCGACGCCGAATACGACAAGCGCTTCCAGGAACTGCAGGCCCTGGAGGCCGCGTTTCCCGAGGTGCTGACGCCGGACTCGCCGACGCAACGCGTGCTCGGCCAGGTGCTCGACGGCTTCGTGCCGGTGCGTCACGCGGTGCCGATGCTCTCCATCCGGACCGAGACCGACACCGAGGCCAGCGGCGCGGAAAACTTCGACGCGCGTGTGCGTCGTGAGCTCGACCTGCCGCCCACCGCCGGGCCGGTGGAGTACGCCGCCGAGTTGAAGTTCGACGGTCTCGCGATCAACCTGCGCTACGAGCACGGCGTGCTGGTGCAGGCCGCCACGCGCGGCAACGGCGAGACCGGCGAGGACGTGACGCAGAACGTGCGCACGATCGGCCAGATCCCGCTGAAGCTGCGGGGCGACGGCGCGCACGCGGCGGTGCTGGAGATCCGCGGCGAGGTCTACATGCGCCGCGACGATTTCGAGGCGCTCAACGAGCGCCAGCGCGCCGCCAACGAGAAGACCTTCGTCAATCCGCGCAACACGGCCGCGGGCGCGATCCGGCAGCTCGATCCGGCGCTGACGCGGCAGCGGCCGCTGAGCTTCTTCGCCTACGGGCTGGGCGACGTGCAGGGCTGGGACATCCCGCCGCGCCACAGCGAGCTGCTGGACGCGCTCAAGTCCTTCGGCGTGTCGGTCTGCGCGGACTGCGCGGTCGCGGTCGGCGCCGAAGGGCTGGTGGCCTTCCACCGCGAGATGGGCGAGCAACGTGACCGGCTGCCGTTCGACATCGACGGCGTCGTCTACAAGGTCAACAGCCGGGAGCTGCAGCGCCGGCTTGGCTTCGTCTCGCGCGAGCCGCGCTGGGCGGTCGCGCACAAGTACCCGGCGCAGGAGCAGGTCACCCGGCTGGACCGCATCGACATCCAGGTCGGCCGCACCGGCAAGTTGACGCCGGTGGCCAAGCTGGAGCCGGTCTTCGTCGGCGGCACGACGGTCAGCAACGCGACGCTGCACAACGTCTTCGAGCTGCGCCGCAAGGGCGTGCGCGTCGGCGACCAGGTCATCGTCCGCCGCGCCGGCGACGTGATCCCGGAGATCGTCGGCAAGGTCGACGCGACACGGCCGGCCTACGTGCCCAACTTCCACATGCCCCGGCATTGCCCGGTCTGCGGCAGCGACGTGGTGCGGGAGCGCGGCGGCATCGACCACCGCTGCAGCGGCGGCATCTTCTGCCCGGCGCAGCGCAAGCAGGCGCTGCTGCACTTCGCCGGCCGGCGCGCGATGGACATCGAGGGGCTGGGCGACAAGCTGGTCGACCAGCTCGTGGACGGCGGCATCGTCGCCAGCCTGCCGGCGCTGTACAAGCTCGGCGTCGCGAAGCTGACCGCGCTGGAGCGCATGGGCGAGAAAAGCGCGCAGAACCTGGTCGACGCGCTGGAGAAGAGCAAGCGCACGACGATGGCGCGGTTCCTCTTCGCGCTCGGCATCCGTCAGGTCGGCGAGACGACGGCCAAGGACCTGGCCAGGCACTTCGGCAACATGGACGCGCTGATGGCGGCGACCGAGGAGCAATTGCTGGAGGTCAAGGACGTCGGCCCCATCGTGGCCCGCAGCATCGCGGCGTTCTTCGCCGAGGCGCACAACCGCAAGGTCGTCGAGCAGTTGATCGCCGCCGGCATCACCTTCCCGCAGGGCGATGGCGCCGCGTCGGCGCCGCTGGGGCCGCAGCCGCTGGCGGGCAAGACGCTGGTGCTGACCGGCACCTTGCCGACGCTGTCGCGCGACGAGGCCAAGGCGCTGATCGAGGCCGCGGGCGGCAAGGTCAGCGGCTCGGTGTCGAAGAAGACCAGCTTCGTGGTGGCGGGCGAGGAAGCCGGATCCAAGCTGGACAAGGCCCGCGAGCTGGGCGTGACGGTGGTCGACGAGGCGGGGTTGCAGACGCTGCTGGCCGCGCCGCCCGAGGCGGTCGACGCGGCGGAGTGAGCGTCAGGCCGCGGCCGTCTTGCGGCGGATCGCCATCGCCAGCCCGGCGGCCACCAGGCAGGCCGCGCCGGCGACGTACAGCGCGGGGGCGTAGCTGAGCAGCAGGCTGCGGCTCAACCCCGCGCCGTAGGCCGCGACGGCGGCGCCGATCTGGTGGCCGGCGAAGATCCAGCCGAAGACCATGCCGACCTTGGCGGCGCCGAAACGCTCGGCCGTCAGGCGCACCGTCGGCGGCACGGTGGCGATCCAGTCCAGGCCGTAGAAGACGGCGAACAGCGACAGGCCGTAGAGCGTGAACTCCGCGCTCGGCAGCCACAGCAGCGACAGGCCGCGCAGCGCGTAGTACCAGCACAGCAGCTTGCGGGCGTCGTAGCGGTCGCTCAGCCAGCCCGAGGCGATGGTGCCGATGAAGTCGAACATGCCCATCATCGCCAGCACCGAGGCCGCCGGCACCGCGGCCAGCCCGTAGTCGCCGCACAGCGAGATGAAGTGGGTCTGCACCAGTCCGTTGGTCGACAGCCCGCAGATGAAGAAGGTGCCGAACAGCAGCCAGAAGGTCGGCTGGCCGACGGCCTCGCGCAGGGCGGTGAACGGCGTGCGCCAGGTCACCGCGGCGGCGGGCGCGGGCGGCGCGGCGGAGGCCGTCGCCGGATCGGCGCCGTAGGGCGCGATGCCGACGTCGGACGGACGGTCCCGCATGAACAGCAGCACCAGCGCCATCACGCCCAGGCAGAGCACCGCCAGCGGCAGCAGCGGCGCGCGCCAGCCCCAGCCTTCGATCATCCAGGCGGCGATGGGCAGGCAGATCAACTGACCGGTCGCGGCGCTGGCGGTGAGGATGCCCATGATCAGGCCGCGGCGCGTGGCGAACCAGCGGTTGGACACGACCGCGCCCAGCACCAGCGCGGTCATGCCGCTGCCCAGGCCCAGCACCACGCCCCACAACACCACCAGTTGCCACAGCTGCGTGACCAGCCCGGCCAGCAGCATGCCGCCGCCGACCAGCGCCAGCGCCGTGCTCACCACCGCGCGCACGCCGAAGCGCTCCATCAGCACGGCGGCGAACGGCCCCATCAGCCCGAACAGCGCGAAGCGCAGCGCCAGCGCCGACGAGATCTGGCTGGTCGACCAACCGAATTCCTTGGCCAGCGGCTGCAGCATCGCGCCGGGCAGGCCCAGCGCGGCCGACATGAACAGCATCGTCAGGAAGGTCAGTCCGGCGATCACCCAACTGAAATGAAGACCCCGGTGGGTCAGGCGGCGGGACATGGCGGCAGCAAGCATGAGGCACCCGTTTTGATGACGGTCGGCATCGTATCCGGAAGCGTTGCGTGGCGCGCTGATTTGATGATGACCATATTCAAAAGAGAGTCTTGCGCCGATCGCGGGCGGCGCGGCGGGGGATTCCTGCCATGATCGCCGCCATGAAAGTCACGAAGGAACAATCCGCCGCCAACCGCAAGGCGCTGGTCGACGCGGCGGCCCGGCTGTACCGCGAGCGCGGCATCGCCGGTGTCGGGCTGGCGGAGATTTCGCGCGAGGCCGGCTTCACGCACGGCGGCTTCTATGGACGCTTCGCGTCCAAGGAGGAACTCGCGGCCGAGGCCTGCGGCGAGGCCTTCGGCGTGTCGATGGCGCGGTTGGAGGCGCAACTGACGCGCCATGACGGCGACCTGACGGCGCTGCTCAAGCGCTACTTCAGCGCCGCGCATCGCGACGCGCCCGGCGCGGGCTGCCCGATGGCGACGCTGGGGGTGGACGCGGCCCGCGAGGGCGGGCTGCTGGGGCAGGCCATGAGCGACGGCATCGCCGGCTATCTGCGGGCGATGGCGTCGCACCGGCCGGACGGCACCGTGCTGGAGCAGCCGACGGCGGACGACGAGGCCCGCGCGATCCGCACGCTGACGACGATGATCGGCGGCGTGATCCTGGCGCGGGCCTGCGCCGAGGCGGCACCGGCCATGTCGGACCGGATCCTGCGGACCTCGCTGGCAACGACCCTGGCGTCGCTCAGCGGGGCGTCGGCGGCGGGGTGACCGGCGGGGTGCCGGGCGTCGCGCCGGGACCTGGCGGTGTCGTGGCCACCCGGCTCGGCAGCTTCAGCACGCCGACCGCCAGCGCGGTACCCAGCAGCACGACCAGGCAGCCCGCGGCCATCGAGCCGTTGAGCGTCTCGCCGAGGAACAGCCAGCCCCACAGCAGCGCGAAGACCGGGATCAGGAAGGTCACCGAGATCGTGTTGGTCGGCCCGACACGCTTCATCAGCCGGAAGAACAGGATGTAGGCGACGCTGGTGCACAGCAGCGCCAGCAGGACCACCGCCCACCACGCGCGCGCGCCCGGCATCTCGACCGGGCGCAGCGTCCAGGCGGGGATCGCCAGCAGCAGCGCGGCGGCGAACTGGCTGCCGGTCGCGACGGCGAGGGGGCTCGCGCCGCCGAGAAAGCGCTTGGTGGCGTTGGCCGCGATGCCGTAGCTCAGCGTCGCGATCAGCACGGCCACGATGGCGAAGCCGCTGCCGCCGGGCTTGAAGGAGGCCTTGTCCCAGGCCAGCAGCACCACGCCGCCGAAACCCAGCGCCAGCCCCAGCAGCCGCGAGCCGTCCAGGCGTTGCCCGAACCAGGCCCAGGCCACCAGCGCGCCCCACATCGGCGTGGTGGCGTTGAGGATGCTCGACAGACCCGCGTTGATCGACAGCGCGGCGAAGCTGAACAGCGCAAACGGGAAGGCGCTGTTCAGGAACCCGACCAGCAGCAGGCCCTTCCAGTGGGTGCGCAGGTCGCCGAGGCCTTCGCGCAGGCCCAGCAGCGGGATCAGGAACAGCGAGGCCCCGGCGACCCGCATCGCGGCGGTCGCGACGGCGCCGAACTCGGGTGCGGCGATGCGCATGAACAGAAAGGACGCCCCCCAGATGGCGGCCAGCAGCGCGAGTTCGATCAGGTCGTTTTTCTTCACGCGGGAACCCCTTGCTTGACGGAAGCGCGGAGCGTAGCCGGCGCCCGGCCCTCCAGTGTCAGCAGGGCTTCCTTGCGATGCAGGCCGCCGGCGTACCCGGTCAGGCTGCCGTCCGCGCCGATGACGCGATGGCAGGGGATCAGCACCGACACCGGATTGCGGCCCACCGCCGCCGCCACGGCGCGGACGGCATCGGGCCGGCCCAGCCGCGCCGCGAGCTGGCCGTAGGTGACCGTCTCGCCCGCCGGAATGGCGAGCAGCGCCTGCCACACGGCCTGCTGGAACGTCGTGCCTTTCGGGGACATCGGCGGCAGGGTCGGGGTGGTCCCGGCGGATCCCGCGGGTCCGGAGAAGTACTCGCGCAGGATGGCGACGGTCTCGCGCAGCAGCGGGTCGTCGTCGTCGCGTGGGGCGGCGAGCTCGCCGGGGTGGTACTTCTGGCCTTCGAACCAGAGGCCGGACAGCCCGTCGGCGTCGCGGGCCACCAGCAGCCGCCCCAGCGGCGTGTCGGTTTCGGTCCAGGCCAGGTGAGAGGAGGAGGTCGAGGTCATGGCTTGAGTCCCTTCTTCGGCCGGGGGGCCGTGGCGTTCGTTGCGGTCTTTCGCGCGGCCGTCCCCGAGGCCGTCCGCGAGGCCATCTGCGAGGCCTCCCGCCACAGCTGCAACACGGCGTAGCTGCGGTAGGGCGCGAAATGCTCGGCGGCCTCGACCAGCTCGCGGGGGCGCAGCGGGCGGCCGGCGCGTTGCTCCAGGCACTGCTTCAGCACGACGTCGCCCGGCAGGTAGGCATCGGGCCAGCTCCAGCCGCGCATCAGCATGTAGTGCGCGGTCCAGGGCCCCAGGCCGGGCAGGGCGGCGAGTTCGGCGATGGCGTCCTCGACCGTGCCGCGGCCATGCGCGAACGCCAGCAGCGGCCATTGGCCGGCCAGGTGGATGAGCGCCTGCGCGCGGCGCGCCGGCATGCCCAGCGAGGCGATGTCGTCGACAGTCGCGGCCGCCAGCGTCGCCGGGGTGGGGAACACGTGGGAGACGCCGTCGGGCGCGCCCAGCGCCTCCGGCAGCGGCGCGCCGAAACGCGAGATCAGGCGCGTCGCCAGCGTGCGGGCGGCGGCGACCGTCACCTGCTGGCCGAGCACGGCCCGGATCGCGAGCTCGAACCGGTCCAGCGACCCCGGCAGCCGCAGCCCCTCGGCGGGGGGGCCGAGGACTTCGCCCAACGCGGCGGCGATCGCCTGAGGATCGGCGTCCAGGTCCAGCCAGCGGCGCAGGCGCGGCATCAGCGTCGCGATGGCCGGCCACAACGACGCGCTCAGCGACAGGCGCACCTGGGCGCGTTCGGCGCCGTCGGGGCTCAGGCGCGCCGAGACCCAACCCAGCAGGTCGGGCTGGCCCGGGCGGACCAGGCGCACGCTGCGCGCCAGCGACAGCCGCTCGACATCGACCGTCTCCACGCCGGGCACGGCGCGGGCGGCGAGGAAGGTCAGCAGCGCGGTGCCCAGCAGCGGAGGGCGCAGGTCGAGCCGCAACTCGGCGGTTTCGGCGGCATGGGCCGAGGGGGGGCCGGTCTCCGAGCCGCCCTTGCGCAGTGCAGTCGGGCTCAATCGATAGTGCTCCTGGAACGCGGCGTTGAAGCGTCGCAGGCTGGAGAAGCCGGCGGCCAGCGCCACCTCGGAAATCGGCAGGCGTGTATCCGTCAGCAACTGCTTGGCCAGCAGGAGCCGACGCGTCTGCAGGTACTGCAGCGGCGCGACGCCGTGCACGGCGGTGAAGACGCGGCGCACATGGCGCTCGCTGACGCCCAGGTGGGCGGCGAGGGCGGGCAACGAGGCGTCCTCCGGCGCGCATTCGTCGAGCCAGCGGGCGGCCTCGCGGGCCAGCACGTCGGCGGCGTCCATCGCGCTCCAGGGGCGCGCGGCGGGAGCCAGTTCGGGGCGGCACTTCAAGCAGGGGCGGAAGCGGGCCGCCTCGGCCAGCGTGGCGCTGGGGAAGAACTGGCAGTTTTCGCGCTTGGGCGTGCGCACCCGGCAGATCGGCCGGCAATAGACGCCGGTGGAGGTCACGCCGACGAACCATTGCCCGTCGAAGCGCGCGTCCCGCGCCAGCAGGGCGGGATAGCAGTGGTCGGGGTCGAGCAGGAAGTCCATGGCGTGAATGATAGGAGTCGATCCCGCCTGGGGCTGGCCGTTTTCGGACACGTTCCTGAGACCCCCGGCGCGCGATTCGCCTTCGGTGCACCGGGTTACATGGTGGGTCCGCGGGCGCTGCCTACAATCCGCCCCAGTTTCGATCCGGTCTTCAAGACTTTCACCATTCCTACAGGGAAGCACATGCAAGTTCACGCATCCATCTTCAAGGCTTATGACATTCGCGGTGTGGTTGGCACGACGCTGGACGAGGCGCTGGCCGAGCACCTGGGCAAGGCCTTCGGCACCGAGGCCGTGAAGGCCGGCGAGAAGGCCGTGGCGGTGGGCCGCGACGGCCGTGTGTCGGGCCCGTCGCTGGTGGAGGCGCTGATCCGTGGCCTGAAGTCGACCGGGCTGGATGTGGTGGACATCGGCGCGGTCACGACGCCGATGCTGTATTACGTGGCCGCGACACGCGGCAAGCATGGCTGCAACTCCGGCATCCAGGTGACCGGCAGCCACAACCCGAAGGACTACAACGGCTTCAAGATGGTCCTGAAGGGCGCCGCCGTCTATGGCGAGCAGATCCAGGACCTGAAGCGCCGCATCGAGGCCGAGGACTACGCGACCGGCGACGGCCGCGTCGGCAAGATGGACGTGACCGACGAGTACGCGGCCCGCATCGTGCGCGACGCCAGGCTGGCGCGGCCGATGAAGATCGTCGTGGACAGCGGCAACGGCATCCCGGGCGCGACCGCTCCGGCGATCCTGCGCGCGCTGGGTTGCGAGGTCGTGGACATCTTCTCCAAGGTGGACGGCGACTTCCCGAACCACCACCCGGATCCGTCGCGTCCCGAGAACCTCGAGGACCTGCGGCGCATCGTGCATGCCACCGACGCGGAACTGGGCCTGGCCTTCGACGGCGACGGCGACCGCCTGGGCGTGGTCACCAAGGACGGCACGATGATCATGCCGGACCGCCAGATCATGCTGATGGCCGCGGACATCCTGAAGCGCCTGCCGGGCTCGGAGATCATCTTCGACGTCAAGTGCTCGCAACGCCTGGCGCCGTGGATCGTCGAGCACGGCGGCAAGCCGCTGATGTGGATGACCGGCCACTCGCTGGCCAAGGCCAAGCTCAAGGAAACCGGCGCGCCGCTGGCCGGCGAGCTGTCGGGCCACATCTTCTTCGCCGAGCGCTGGTACGGCTTCGACGACGCGATGTACACCGCCGCCCGGCTGCTGGAGATCCTGTCGCGCAGCGACGACCCGAGCCGGGTGCTGAACGACCTGCCCAACAGCGTCAACACGCCCGAGCTGAACGTGCCCTGCGCCGAGGGCGAGCACCATGAGGTCGTGAAGAAGCTCAAGGAGATCGCCGAGTTCCCGAACGCGAAGGACATCATCACGATCGACGGCATCCGCGTCGAATACGACGACGGCTTCGGCCTGGTGCGCGCGTCCAACACGACGCCGGTGCTGGTGCTGCGCTTCGAGGGCCACACGCAGGAGGCGCTGGAGCGCATCCAGAAGGAAGTGCTGGCGCAGCTCAAGCGCGTCAAGTCCGACATCACCTTCACGTCGGGTCACTGATGGCCGGGGCGGGCGGTCGCCCCGGCGTGGCGGCCGCCTGGCCTCCGCGGCCGGACAGCGTGAAGGAACGATTCGCGCGCGGCGTCTTCAGCACGGTGCTGAGGCTCGCCAGTCCGGCCTACGTGCTGCGCCTGCTGCTGCGTGGGCGCGCCGAGCCGCTCTACCAATCCCACCTGGCCGAGCGTTTCGGCTTCGGGCCGGCGATCGCGCCAGGCTCGGTGTGGGTGCATGCGGTGTCGCTGGGCGAGACCCGCGCCGCCGCCGCGCTGATCGATCGCCTGCGGCGGGACCGTCCGGGCCTGCGGCTGCTGCTCACCCACACCACCGCCACGGGCCGCGAGGCCGGCCTGCCGCTGCTGCGCGACGGCGACGCGCAGCGCTGGCTGCCGTTCGACACGCCCGGCGCGGTGCGTCGATTCCTGCGGCGCACGCGGCCGTCGGTCGGCGTGTTGATGGAAACGGAGATCTGGCCCAACGTCCAGCGCCAGGCCTTGAAGGCCGGCGTGCCCATGGTGCTGGCCAACGCGCGCCTGTCCGCGCGCAGCCTGCGCCGCGGCGAGAAATTCCAGGCGCTGCTGGCGCCGGCGGCCCGCGCGCTGCGGCTCGCGCTGGCCCAGACCGCCGAGGATGCCGACCGATTGCGCCAGGCTGGCGTGCCTGACGTGCGGGTCTGCGGCAACCTCAAGTTCGACTTGCAGCCCGACGAGGCGTTGCTGGCGCGAGGCCGCGCCTGGCGCGCCGGGCTGACCCGTCCGGTGGTGATGCTGGCCGTCTCCCGCGAAGGGGAAGAGGCCGCGATGCTGGCCGCCTGGCAGGCGGCCGCGGCGGCGCGCGCCGAGGCGGGGTCGCCGTTGCTGCTGATCGTGCCGCGTCATCCGCAGCGTTTCGACGAGATCGCCGCGCTGGTGACCGATGCCGGGCTGACACTGGCGCGGCGCAGCGCCTTCGGCAGCCACGAGCACGCGGTGCCGCCGCCGAGCGCCGGCGTGGCGGACGCGTGGCTGGGGGATTCGATGCGCGAGATGGCGCTCTACTACGGCCTGGCGGACGTTGCCTTGCTGGGGGGGAGCTTCGAGAAGCTCGGCGGGCAGAACCTGATCGAGGCGGCGGCGTGCGGCGTCCCGCTCTTCATGGGACCGCACACCTTCAACTTCGCCGAAGCGGCCGAGCTGTCATTGGCCGCGGGCGCATCGCGCCGTGCCGCAACGATTCCCACGGCGTTGAGCGAGGCGCTGTCGCTGCTCACCCGTCCCGAGGAGCGCGATGCGATGGCCGAAGCCGCGACGACGTTCGCCTCGGCGCATCGTGGAGCAGCGGCCCGGATGGCCGCGCAGATCCTGGAACTGGCAAGAATCTGACGCGGCTACTGATTGCTCGTGGCTCGCACTTCACCCAGGGTGGTGACGCCCTGCAGCACCTTGGCGATGCCGTCCTGACGCAGCGTGCGCATGCCCTCGGCCATCGACTGGTGCATCAGCTCCTCGGCGCGTGAGCCGGTCTGGATCAGGCGACGCAGCGGGCGGCTGACGATCAGCAACTCGTGCAGGCCGGCGCGGCCCTTGAAGCCGGTGTGATCGCACTTGTCGCAGCCGGGGCTGTGATATCGCAGCAGGTTCGGTTGCCCGTAGGCGCCTTGCCATTCGGCCAGCACCGCCTCGCGCGCGGGCCGGTTCTCCGGCGAGAAGACGTGCAGGTAATCGTCGAGCAGTTCCTGCAGCGTGGCGTCCGGCATCGGCTCGGACTTGCGGCAGGCCGGGCAGATGCGCCGCACCAGCCGCTGTGCCAGCACCGCGAGCAGCGAATCGGCGAAGTTGAACGGATCCATGCCCATGTCGAGCAGACGCGTGACGGTTTCCGGGGCGCTGTTGGTGTGCAGGGTCGAGAGCACCAGGTGACCGGTCAGCGAGGCCTCGACGGCGATCTCGGCGGTTTCCTCGTCACGGATTTCGCCGACCATGATCACGTCCGGGTCCGCGCGCAGGAAGGCGCGCAGCGCCTTGGCGAAGGTCCAGTCGATCTTCGGGTTGACCTGCACCTGCCGCAGTCCGTGCTGGGTGATTTCGACCGGGTCCTCGGCCGTCCAGATCTTGCGCTCCGGCGTGTTGATCTGCGACAGCACCGAGTGCAGCGTGGTGGTCTTGCCCGAGCCCGTCGGACCCACGCACAGCACCATGCCGTAGGGCCGCTCGGCCGCCGCCTTCAGTTCCTTGAGGTTGCGCGCGGACAGGCCCAGCTTCTCCATCGGAATCGGCCGGGCCGAGGCCAGGATCCGCATCACGACGTCTTCGAGACCGTTGTTGGTCGGGATCGTGGCGACACGCAGCTCGATCTTGTGCGGCGACGAGAACCGCGCGAAATTGATCTTGCCGTCCTGCGGCTTGCGCCGCTCGGAGATGTCCAGGTCGCACATGATCTTGATGCGGGCGATCAGGGCGCTGCGGTAGGTGTGAGGCAGTTCCACGTGGGGCTGCAGCACCCCGTCCTTGCGGAAGCGGATCTTGACCTTCTCCTTGCCCGGGTGCGTCTCGATGTGGATGTCCGAGACGTTCTGGTTGTGTGCCTCGATGATCATGCTGTTGATCAGACGCACCAGCGAGTTGTCGCTCTGCTCGATCGGATGCTCTTCCTCGCGCGCGGTCTCGCGGGCCGTCTGCTCCTGGCCCTCGCGCTCCAGCGTTTCGATCAGCTTGTCGGAGCTGTCCAGCTCGAAATCCATCGTCAGCGCCGGCAGGCCGCCGTCGCGGTTGGGCAGCGGCTGGTTGCCGAAACGCTCGTAGGCGGACGGGATCGCGAACTGCAGCGAGCCCAGCCGCGCCAGCGCCGGCACGACCTTGAGCTGCGTGATGAACTCGACCTCGTCGATGCAGTCGCGCCGGGTCGGGTCTTCCATGGCGACGATCAAGCGGCCTTCGCGCAGCACCAGCGGCAGCACCTCCAGCCGGCGCGCCACCGAGAACGGCAGCTTGCGCACCGCGTCCGGCTCGATCGCGAAGTTGTCCGCGTCGACCAGCGGATAGCCCATCTTGCGCGCCAGCGCGGACTGCAGCTGCGCGCGGGTGACGATGCCCTTGCGGACCAGCAGCTCGCCCAGCGGCACCGAGCGGTCGTGCTTCTGCTGTTCAAGCGCCTCGTCCAGTTGCGCCTGCGTGACCAGCTCCAGCGCCAGCAGCGCCTCGCCGATGCGCACCATCGGCATCTTGGCCTGCTGCTCGATGGCTTGCATCAACTGCTCGGCGCTGACGATCTGCTGCGCCACCAGGATGTCGCCGACGCGCCGGTCGCGCAGCTGACGCTGTTCGTCGACCGCTTCCTCGACCTGCGCCTGCGTCGCCACCAGCTCGCGCACCAGCATGTCGCCGATGCGCTCGCCGACCTCGAAACTGGTCAGGCCCTCGCGCGGCACGAACATGCATCGGACCCAATCGCTGGTGTCGCTGACCGGCGGAAAGAGGAACAGGCCCAACTCGGTCTCGTGATGACCGATGGTGACGCCGCGCTGCTCCTCGCCGCCCTGGTAGACCAGGCGGAAGTCGCTGCGCGGCCGCTGATCGAGCGCCATCGGATCGCCGGCGTCCTCCGCGTCTCGCGGCGGGACCTCGATCGCGTGCAGCAGCTTCAACGCCTTGAACTGCGAGAACTTCAGCGGCATCGCGTTGCGCGCTGGCGGCACCACCACCTGCGCCAGCCGCTCCGACGGCACCATCAGGATCACCTTGCCGACGGTGCGGCTGCCGTTCAGGCCGAGGATCTCGCACGCCTGCGGCTCACGCTGCGGCTTGGGACGGGGATAGGCGGCGAATGGCGGGGTCGGCCACTCGAACAACGGGGCCTGCTCGGCGGCCGGCGAAACACTCGGCTGGGCAGGGGACCATTGCAGCGGCACGGACGGGTCGGACATGTAGCGGTCTCCGCGAATTTCTCGTCCGGGAACACCGAGCCAGCGACAACATTCGCCGACTGTCGGCCTCCCCAGGCGCTCATAGGTAGAAGAGTAACCCGTTTATGTGAATTACCCACCCGGAGAAGCCATCAGCGCCTCTGAAAACTTGGGTTCAAGGAGGGGCAAGGACCGACCCCGCTAGACTGGCCGGCATGAAGAACATTCTGCTGACCGGCTTCGAACCGTTCGGAGGCGAGCGCGTCAACCCGTCGTGGGAACTGGCCCGCGCCCTGAACGGCGAGCTGATCGGCGGGTGCCGGGTGGTCTCGGTGCAACTGCCTTGTGTGTTCGGCGAGGCCTTGCGGCAACTGGACGAGGCGCTGGACCGCATCCGACCCGTGACGGTGCTGGCGATCGGCCAGGCGGGCGGGCGCTGCGATCTGTCCCTGGAACGGATCGCGATCAATGTGGACGACGCGCGCATCCCGGACAACGCCGGCGCCCAGCCGATCGACGAGCCGGTCGTCCCGGCCGGTCCGGCGGCGTACTTCTCGACGCTGCCGATCAAGGCGATCGTGGCGGGCCTGCGGGCGCAGGGATTCCCGGCGTCGGTCTCGCAGACGGCGGGCACCTTCGTCTGCAATCACCTGTTCTACGGCCTGCAGCATCGACTGGCCGCCAGCGGCGTGCGCAGCGGCTTCATGCACATCCCGTATCTGCCGGAGCAGGCGGCGCATCACCCCGGCGCGCCCAGTCTGCCGCTGCCGACGCTGGTGGCCGCCACGCGGGTGGCCCTTGCCTTGGCCACGAGCGCCGAGGAACTGCGGCAGGGCGGCGGTCAGCTCGATTGACCGGTCGCCAGCAGGTTGCCGTCGGCATGCCATGTCAGGCCATCGGCCTGACAACGCGGCGGCATGGCGTCATCGCGATGCTCCCCAACCGTTGATCGCTGCCCCTGCGACGGCGCCGCTTGGCGATCTCGGTTCGCGTGTGATGTGAACTCGCGGCGAGCGCGAATTCTTGGGTGGTTCTGGGTGGCAGCTCACTTTGCTTGATGCATGTCAAGGACAGCGCCGCTCCTGCGACACGAGACCGTTGGGTGACCCAACTGAGGCGCCTGTGCTCGGCGGGCATGGCAATCGTGCCGGACGCCCTGCGCAAGTTCAGTCATATCGCGGGGGCGTGCCCTGCATTTTGGAGTCACCCATGAATACCCGTCACGTTGTCCTGGCCGCCCTGACGGCCGCCCTGTCTGTCGGCGCCGCTGGCGCCGCTCACGCCGCCAACGGCAAGGAGAAGTGCTACGGCGTCGCCAAGGCCGGTCAGAACGACTGCGCCAACACGACTGGCGTCCATTCCTGCGCTGGCCAGTCCAAGGTCGACAACGCGCCGGACGAATGGAAGTACGTCGCCAAGGGCACCTGCAAGGTGGCCGGCGGCAAGACCGCCGATGAGGTGAAGGCCGAAGCCGTCACCAGGGCCGGCAAGTGAAAGCCGGCGCCACGCTCTGGCCGGTCGCGGTCGGCATCGGGTGGCGCCAGCCCCATTACCGGGAGGTGATGGAGCGAGGCGCTCCCGGCGTCGATTTCCTGGAGGTCCATACCGAAAACTTCGTCGCGCCGGGTGGCGCCTCCCGGCAGATGCTGCTGGACGCGGCTCGCCGGCATCCGGTGAGCTTGCACGGCGTGGGGCTCGGGCTGGGTTCCGCGGTCGGCATCGATTGGTCTCATCTGAAACGCGTGCGCGAGCTGGTCGACGCGGTGCGCCCGGCGCTGGTGTCGGAACACGCCTGCTTCAGCCGCGTGCAGCGCCATCACGAGGCGATGCACGCGCATGAACTGCTGCCGATCCCGTTCAGCGCCGACAGCCTGGCGTTGCTGGCTTCACAGGTCGATACGGTCCAGCAGGCACTTGGGCGCCAGATCCTGATCGAGAACCTGAGCGCCTATGTCGCCTGGGACGAGGACGCGATCAGCGAACCCGATTTCTTCAACGCGCTCGCCGCGAAGACGGGCTGTGGTCTGCTGCTCGATCTCAACAACCTGCTGGTCAACGCCCTGAATCGCGGCCGCGACGCCGAGGCCGCGGTGCTCGATTGCCACGCCTGGCTCGACCGCATCGACGCGGGGGCCGTCGGACAGTACCACTTGGCCGGTCATGCGCGGCTGGGCGATCTGGTCATCGACGACCACGGCAGCCAGGTCGGCGAGGAGGCCTGGGCGATCTACCGCCATGCGCTCGGTCGGATTGGTGCACGGCCGACCCTGGTCGAGTGGGACAACAACATCCCGTCGCTGCAGAAGCTTTCCAGCGAAGTCGCGCGCGCCCGCGCGGAGCAGGGCACGCTGGATCGAGCGCTCATCGCCCCACCGCCCCTTCGGCTGTCGGCGCGCAATGAGTCCGCGGGCCGCTCCGGACGTGTCGGCCATGCGGTGGCCACCATGCAGGAGGCCGACGATGCCGCTGAATGATTTCAAGGACATGAGCGAGCGATATGAGCTGCTGTCACGGCAGTCACGTCTGGTGGAGGCGGTGCTCGCCGCCCCCGGCTCCGAGCCGTCGTCGCTGGTGCCATCCGGCCTGCAGGCGCTGCCGGGCATCCGGGGCGGCTTGCCGCGTGCGTTGCAGGTCTATCGCAGCCACGCGGTGGCATTGGCGGATCGCGCCCTGACGGCCATCTATCCGCGTTTGCGCGATCAGATGGAGGCACAAGCTGCCGGCAGCTTCGCCGCGTTGGCCTGGGCCTGCTGGCGACTGCATGCGCCGGCGCAGGCCGATCTGGGTGATTGGGGCGAGGCGCTGATCGGGATGCTCGCGCGGGCTCGAGCCGAACAAGGCCTGCCGGCAACCTGGCCCGCGCTGGCACGACTGGAGTGGGCGATGCATCGCGTCGAACGCCTCGCCGACGTGTCGCCCGACCTCGGATCGTTGGCGCTTCTCGGGCGTCTGCCCGCTGGGGCGGTTCGGGTGGTGCTGTCGCGTCAAGTCGAACTGCTGCGCTGCGACGACATCGAGTCGCGCGAGGTGTTGTCGATTCCGGAGGAAGCCTTCGGTCAAGGACCGCGGGAAGCGCTGATCGTGTGGCGAGACGGCTGGAAGGGCAGTGCCATGGCGCTCGATGCCGCCGCCCTGCGCTGGTACGAGGCGCTCGACGAAGGCCTGGACCTGGAGCGCTCGCTGCTTGCGGCCGGGCCAGGTTTCGATTTCATCGCGTGGCTGCCAGCGGCGGTTACGCGAGGTTGGCTGGCGTGCATCGAGACCGCGGGTGTCGCGGCAGTGATGGCGCCGTCATCCGTGCGATGAGGGGACGTATGTTCATGATCAACCACCTGGGCCGCGCGAACGTGGCCTTTTCGACGGTGCCGACGACGCGCCTGTTCCGATCTCCCTGGCGCCGGGCACTCGGCGCGATCGGTCGCGCGCTGACCGATCCCGGCGCGCGCGGCTCGAGCCGACTTCGCGGTAGCCTTGGCACCCTGGTCGAAGGGCTGCAGGACGTGGTCGCGCTCACTGCCCGCTGGTATGTCGGCATGGCATTCCTGATGTCGGGCCTGACCAAGATCCGGGACTGGGACACGACCCTGGCGCTGTTCCAGGACGAGTACCACGTGCCCTTGCTGCCGCCGGAGGCCGCCGCATGGCTGGGCACCGGCGGCGAGCTCCTGCTGCCGGTCCTGCTGATGCTCGGTCTGGGCGGGCGATTCGCGGCGCTCGGCCTGAGCGTCGTGAACGTGATCGCGGTCTTCAGCCTGACCGACATCGCGCCGGCCGCGCTGATCCAGCATCAACTCTGGGGCGCGTTGCTGATCGTGCTGGCGGTGTTCGGTCCGGGACGCGGCGCCATCGACGCCGCGATCCGCGCCTGGCTCATTCGCGCGGACGGAAGGTGATGATCATCACGCGGGGCACCGTGCCGTCGGTGTCCCGCGGCAGGATCTCCGTCTTGTCCAACGCCCGCAGCACGGCATTGTCGAAGTCCGGCAGACCGCTGGACTTGACGATCTTGCGGGCGACGATGGTGCCGTCGGGACCGGCGCGCACCTCGACCTCGGCCTCGGGGTTGGATGGGCCGCCCGGGTCGTTGTAGATGATGTTGGGCCGCACGCGGGCCTTGATGCGCCCCGCGTAGTTGGCCGACGGACCGGAGCTCTTCAGCGCGTTGCCGGTCGAGGTGGGACCGCCGCTGGCGCCCGCCATCCCCTGGATGCGTCGGATGTTCTCCTGGCGCTGCGCCTCGGCCCGGGCCTCGGCGTCCTTGCGGGCCTTCTCCGCCTTGGCCTTCTCGGCCTTGTCCTTGGCCGCGTCGTCCTTCTTCGCCTGCTCTTCCTTGAGCTTGCGATCGCGCTCTTTCTTGTCGGCCTCGTCCTTCTTCTGCTGCTCGAGCTTGCGCTTCTCGTCGGCCTCGCGCTGCGCTTGTTCTTCCTTCTGCTTGCGCTCCTTGGCCTTGGCGATCGCGATGTCCGCGTCGCGCTGCGCCTGGACCTCCTGAGGCGTCGGCTCCTGAGGTTTGGGAGGTTCCGGTTTCGGTTCAGGCTTCGGAGGTTCCGGCTGGTTGTCCGTCGGCAGTTGCTCCTTGGGCGCGGCCGCCTTCGGGACGGCCGACCACAACTCCGCCTCCAGGGCGGGCACCGGCTTGGAGCGCCAGCTGACGCCGAAGCTCAACGCCATCACCAGCAGGACGTGGGCGACGATCGCCAGGCTGAACCCGCGGCCCAGGCCGGGCGCGGGCGGCGGCCGCAACGCGTCGCGGTCGAGAGGAAGTCGGGAGGCCATGCTCATCGCGTGCGGTCTGTCCTCGACATCAGTTGTCGGCGGCCGCGCCGTTTTTCACCGACAGGCCCACGCGCTGGATGCCGGCGCGCTGCAGCACGTCCATCGTCTTCACGACGGCCTCGTACTTGACGTTGCGGTCGGCGGAGATCACGACCGGCGTGTTCGCGTCGCCGTTTTGCGCTTCCTTGACGCGCGTCGCCAGCGCCTTGAGCGGCACCGGGGACGGGTCCTGGTCGCCGTCGAGCTTGATCTTCAGTTGCTCGTCGGTGCCGACGATCACCTGGATGACGTGGGCCGGCTGCGTGCGGCTCTGGCCGACGCTGGGCAGGTCGACCACGCCGGTGGTGATCAGCGGGGCGCTGACCATGAAGATGATCAGCAGCACCAGCATCACGTCGATGAAGGGGACCATGTTGATCTCGTTCATCGTGCGACGGCGGGAGCCGCCGCGGGAAGACATCGAGGGCATGTCGGTCTCCGTCGGTCGCGATCAGCGCGCCGCGGCCGGCGCGGGTTGGCCGGCGTTGCGCTGCAGGATGTTGGAGAACTCCTCGATGAAGGTCTCCAGCGTGATCGCGTTGCGGTCGATCTGGCGCGCGAAGCGGTTGAAGGCCAGCACCGCCGGAATCGCGGCGAACAGGCCGATCGCAGTCGCCACCAGCGCCTCGGCGATGCCCGGCGCGACGGTGGCCAGCGTCACCTGCGTCAGGTTGGACAGGCCGACGAAGGCGTGCATGATCCCCCAGATGGTGCCGAACAGCCCCACGTAGGGCGATACCGAGCCCACCGAGGCCAGGAACGACAGGTGCGATTCCATCGCGTCGAGCTCGCGCTGGAAGCTGGCGCGCATGGCGCGGCGGGCGCCGTCCAGCAGCGCGGTGGGGTCCACCACGCGCTTCTCGCGCAGCTTCAGGAATTCGCGCATGCCGGACGCGAAGATGCGCTCCAGCGGCGCGCCGTCCTGGCGGTTGGACACGCTGGTGTAGAGGTCGTTGAGGTTCTTGCCGGACCAGAACTCCTGCTCGAAGCCCTCGTTGCGCGCCTTGATGCGCGACAGCGAGATCAGCTTGCTGAAGATCACGCTCCAGCTGGCCAGCGACACCAGCAGCAACGCGGCGATCACCAGCTGCACCGTGAGGCTCGCGTGGGCGATCAGGGAAACGATGGAGAGGTCTTGGTTCATGAGGTCGGCGAGGGGTGATCGCTGGGGGCGTCCGGAGCGGGCGCCGGGTTGAAGTCGACGGTCAAAGGCGGAATTGTGACAAGGCTGGGCGCCTCATCGGCAAACGGCGGGCCAGCGTCTGCAAACAAGCGTGTCAGCGATCTGCGAAACGAGCCGGGGCGCGCCGTCACGTCAGGTCGAGGCGCCGGGCGTCGCCGGTTGCAACGATTGCAGGATGCGTGCCGGTATGCGCGCCGGCTTGAGGCTCAGCGCGTCGACGCAGCCGATGCGGATCCGCCCTTGGGTCAACAGCTGCTCGCCGCGCCAGACGTGCTGGTCGATGACCATGCTGGCGCGGCCGATCTCGGTCGGCTGCACGCTGACACGCAGCCAATCGTCCAGCCGGGCCGGCGCCAGATAGCGCAGTGCGGTATCGCTGACGACGAACATCAGGCCCTCGTCGCGGCGCATCGTTTCCTGCTCGAAGCCGAGGCCGCGCAACCACTCGGTGCGGGCACGTTCCATGAACTTCAGGTAGTTGGCATAGAACACGACACCGCCGGCGTCCGTGTCCTCCCAGTAGATGCGCAGCTCATGCTGGAACATCGGTAGCGCTGCGCCGACCGAGCCGGTGAGCGCGAGCGGGCCGCCGAGCAGGGCCGGGACGGAGGAGGGCGCGTTCATGCGGCACGGGCTTTCAGTTGATCCAGGCGGGCGCGGATGCGCGACAGCGCCTCGCGCAGGTCATCCATGCCGCTGGCGAAGGACAGGCGCAGGAAGCGCTCGCCGAAGGCGGGGCCGAAGTCACGCCCCGGCGTCAGCGCGACCTGGGCGTGTTGCATCAGGTCCATGCACAGGTCCCAACTGGACAGGCCCGTGCCGGACGCGTCGGCCCAGGCGTAGAACGCGCCGTCGGGTGGCACGGGCACGGGCAGTCCCATCGCCTGCAGCGCGGGCACGACGAGGTCGCGTCGGCGCTGCAGTTCCTGGCGGCGGCGCTCGTACTCGTCCAGCGACTCGCGCTCGAAGCAGGCCAGCGCGGCGTGCTGAGCGATGGTGGATGGGCAGATGTAGAGGTTCTGCGCGAGCTTCTCCACCGGCGTGATCATCGCCTCGGGCAGCACCAGCCAGCCGAGCCGCCAGCCGGTCATGCCGAAGTACTTCGAGAAGCTGTTGATCGAGACCACGTCGCCGCCGAGCGCCAGCGCGCTGCGCGCGTAGCGGCTGTCGTAGCTCAGCGACTGGTAGATCTCGTCGACGACCATGACCCCGCCACGTTCACGGACGAACGCGTGGATGCGGGCAAGCTCGTCGGGCGCGATCGAGGTGCCGGTCGGGTTGCTCGGCGAGGCGAGCAGCACGCCGCGGCTGCGGTCGTTCCAATGTGCCTGCAGCGGGCCCAGGCTGAGCTGGAAGCGCTCGTCGGCGGTGGACGGGATCAGCACCGGCGTGGCATCGACCGCCTCGACGAAGTGGCGGTTGCACGGATAGCTCGGATCCGGCATCAGCACCTCGTCCCCGGCCTGGAACAGCGCCAGGCAGGCCAGCTGCAGCGCCGCCGAGGCGCCGGCCGTGATGACGATGCGATCGGGGTCGATCGCCAGGCTTTGCGTGTTCCGGTACCAGTCGGACAGACGCTGCCGCAGCGATATCAGGCCGTTGGCCTGCGTGTAGGGAATGCGGCCCGCGGCGGTGAAGCGCGCGGCGGCGTCGCGCACCTCGGTGCTGGCGCCGAAGTCGGGCTCGCCGATGTTCAGGTAGATCATGTGCCGGCCGCCGCGGGCCGGATCGCACACCGCCGAGCGGGCGATCTCGTCCGCCCGCTTGGCGCATTCCATGACGTAGAACGGCTGGATCCGTCCGACGCGGTCGGCTAGCTTGATGTCGATGGACATGTCGTCAGAGAAAACCCCGCCTGAAAGGCCGCCGCGAGGCGGCGATCAACCGCCCCGCGCCGCCTTGACCTCGACCGGCCGCAGGTCGGCCGCCGCGCGGTCCAGCACGCCGTTGACGTACTTGTGGCCGTCCGTGCCGCCGAAGGACTTTGCCAGTTCGACGGCCTCGTTGATCGCGACCTTGTACGGGATGTCGATGCAGTGCTTGAGCTCGAACGCGCCGATCAACAGGATCGCGTGCTCGATCGGCGACAGCTCGGTGGTCTTGCGGTCCACGTGGCGGGCCAGCACGGTGTCCAGTTCCGCCGCATCCTCGATCGCGCCGTTGAGCAGCTTGTCGTAGTGATTGCGGTCGGCCTTGTCGAAGCCTTCCTGCTCACGCGTGTGGGCGTCGATGACGCCGAGGTCGTCGCCGGTCACCAGCCATTGATAGAGGCCTTGCAGTGCATGCTCGCGCGAGCGTCGGCGGGCCGACTTGGCGGGCGGACGCTTGGCGGCCGGCTTGGCCGCGGGCTTGCCGGCGGCGGGGGAGGAGTTATCCATGGAGCTCACTTGAGTTCTTTCAACAGCAGCGCCATTTCGACGGCGACGGTTCCGGCATCACGGCCCTTTTCTTCGGCGCGGGCCCGGGCTTGCGCCTCGTTCTCGACCGTCAGGATGGCGTTGGCGATCGGGAGGCGATGATCGAGCGTCAGGCGTGTCACGCCGGCCCCGCTTTCATTGGCGACCAGTTCGAAGTGGTAGGTCTCGCCGCGGATGATGCAGCCCAGCGCCACCAGCGCGTCGTAACGACCGCTCGCGGCCATCGCCTGCAGCGCCACCGGCACTTCCAGCGCGCCGGGCACGGTCACGTGGCGGATGTCGGCGGCTTGCACGCCCAGGCGATCCAGCTCCGCCAGGCAGGCCCTGGCCAACGTGGACGTCAGCTCATCGTTGAAACGCGCCTGGACGATGCCGACGCGCAGGCCGCTTCCGTCCAGTTGGGTCGCTTGACCCTTGTCAGATCCTTGCATGCGGTCCTCGGCGTTCAGCAGTTCTTCGCGGTGGCGCCGCCCTGGGCAGCCTGGAAGCCGGTGACTTCGAGGCCATAGCCGGTCATGCTGGGCATGCGGCGCGGGCTGCCGAGCAGCTTCATCTTCTGCACGCCGAGCTCGCGCAGGATCTGCGCGCCCACGCCGTAGGTGCGCAGATCCATCGTCTGGTGCGGCTCCTCGCCGGTGGCGGACTGCAGCCGTCCGAGCAGCGCGGCGGCGTCCTCGGCGCAGTTCAGCAGCACCGCCACGCCGGCGCCCTCGCGCTGGATCGCGGCCAGCGCCTCGGGGAGCGGCCAGCTGTGGCCGCAGCGGCCGGCGTCCAGCAGGTCCAGCGCGGAGAACGGCTCATGCACGCGCACCAGCACTTCCTGGTCCTTCTGCCACTGGCCGAGCACCAGCGCCATGTGCACGTTGTCGGAGCGGTCGCGGAAGACGTGGCATTCGAAGCGGCCCTCTCGCGTCTCCAGCGGACGCTGGGCGACGCGCTGGATGATCGACTCGTTGCGGCTGCGGTACTCGATCAGGTCGGCGATGGTGCCGATCTTCAGGCCGTGTTCCCTGGCGAAGATCTCCAGATCGGGCAGGCGGGCCATCGTGCCGTCGTCGTTCATGATCTCGCAGATCACGCCCGCGGGCGTCAGGCCGGCCATGCGCGACAGGTCGCAACCGGCCTCGGTATGGCCCGCGCGCATCAGCACGCCGCCGTCCTGTGCCTGGAGCGGGAAGATGTGGCCGGGCTGCACCAGGTCCGTGGCGACGGCGCCCTTGGCGACCGCGGCCTGCACGGTGCGGGCCCGGTCGGCGGCAGAGATGCCGGTGGTGACGCCAGTGGCGGCCTCGATCGAGACCGTGAAGGCCGTGCCGTGCTTGGTGCCGTTGCGGGTGGCCATCGGCGGCAGTTGCAGTTGCTCGCAGCGCTCGCGCGTCAGCGTCAGGCAGATCAGGCCGCGGCCGTGCTTGGCCATGAAGTTGATCGCTTCCGGCGTGACGTGGTCAGCGGCCAGGACGAGATCACCTTCGTTTTCGCGGTCTTCCTCGTCGACGAGGATGACCATGCGGCCGGCCGCCAGCTCGGCGACCAGCTCGGGAATCGGAGATATTGGCATGGGCGGGATTGTAGGCGGGCAGGCCGGCGATCCGGGGGCGCCGGGGATTACGCGGGGACCTCGGGCCGCAGGCGCAGCCGGAGGTCGCCGCCCAGGGGCCGGCTGTCGACGATCCGGTAGCGCGGCGCCTGCGTCAGGGCGGTCAGCGCCCCGAGATCCACCATGCCGCGCCCCTCGCCGATCAGCATCGGCGCGAGGTAGATCAACAGTTCATCGACCACTCCGCTGCGCAGCAGGGAACCGTTGAGCTTGTAGCCGGCCTCGATGTGCAACTCGTTGACCCCGCGCTGGCCCAGATCGCGGATCGCGGCGGCGAGGTCCACCTTGCCGCGCGGCTCGGCGACCGAGACCAGCTCCGCGCCGCGGTCGGCGAGCACCCGTCCGCGTTCGCCCGGCTCCGGCAGCGCGTGATAGACCAGCAGGCGCCCGGGCGGAACAAGCAACTTGGCCTCGGGCGAGATCTCCAGGCGCGAATCGATCAGCACCCGCCGCGGCTGCAGGAGGGTCTCGACCTCACGCACATCCATGCGCGGGTCGTCCTCGCGGGCGGTGCCGATGCCGGTCAGCACGGCGCCGGCGCGGCGGCGCCAGGCATGGCCGTCGCGTCGCGCGTCGGGGCCGGTGATCCACTGGCTGACGCCGTTGGACAGCGCCGTGCGGCCATCCAGTGACGCGGCGATCTTCATGCGCACGAACGGTCGCCCCCGCTGCATGCGGGAGAGGAAGCCGATGTTGAGTTCCCGTGCGTCGACGGCGAGCGGATGCTCGACCGGCAGCACGTCGGCGGCGATGCCGGCGGCACGCAGGCGCGCCAGTCCCTGGCCGGCCACCAGCGGATTGGGATCGCCGAGCGCGACGACGACGCGCCCGGCTCCCGCGGCCGTCAGCGCATCGCAGCAGGGCGGCGTGCGGCCGTGGTGCGCGCAGGGCTCCAGCGTGACGTAGACGGTGGCGCCGCGCACGTCATGGCCGCGCGCCTGCGCGTCGCGCAGCGCCATGACTTCGGCGTGAGCCTGTCCCGCGGCCTGCGTGTGCCCCTGGCCGAGCACCTGGCCCCGGCCGTCGACGATGACGCAGCCCACGCGCGGGTTGGGATCGCTCAGGCCGATGGCCTGCTCCGCGAGCGCCAGCGCCCGGGCCATCCAGCCTTCGTCCGCCAGTGTGATCGTGGCGTGCGCCGGCGTGGCGGACGACCCCGGAGAAGACCCGGAAGAAGGGTGAGACGACAACTCGGAAGACAGGTCGGAGGACGGCCTCTGGCCGGGAGGGGACGCTTGCATGGGGCGCAGTCTAGCCGGCCCCTCCGGCCCCAGAAGGAGCAGGGCCGGCAGCGACGGATCGAACGTCGGGATGAGACTGTCCAGCGACATCGCCCGCCGTTGGCCCCCGCGGTCGATCCAGGCCACCTGCAGGTGGACCGGCCGGAACGGGACCGGATCGGGGTCGACGGCGCTGGTCATCGGGGGGCTTGTCGGCGCTTGCGCCGTGGACCCCGTGGGCGACCGCGACCCACGGTCACCCCGATCGAATCCCAGCGCGGCATCCGGTTCGGCCGCGTCGCCCTCCAACTCGTACGCGGCGCCAGGCCCCTCCCATCGAAGCGACAGCGGGGATGCTGCCGCCTTCCATCGCCAGCGTTCCATCTCGTTGCGAGCGAGCCGCAGCGCATGGTCCTGCTGACGCGCCGAGTCCGCCGCGAGCCGCATGCGGAACTGCAGGGTCAACAAACCGGCCGTGCCGATGGCGACGATCGCCAAGGCCAGCAGGGCCTCGATCAGGACGATGCCCGCGAGCGGGGACCGCGCGGCGCTGGTGTGAATCCTGGGGCGCATTCGGTCCTCCGACCTCAACGGGTGGGTGTCCAGCCGCCGGGCACTGGCAGAAAGCTGCCCATCCGACGGCTGATTCCGCGCAGGAGCGCTGGGTCATGGATCAACTCGACGGATCGGCCCCGGTCCAGGATGCCGTCCGTGACGATGGCCCCGCGAATCGATGCGGGCGCGCCCGCCGGGGGGTGCCAACTGACGCCATCGCGGGCGTAGAGCACGCCCAGGAGTGGGGTGGACACCGCCAGGTCCAGTCGTCCGTCGACGATCAGCACCAGCGGCGAGCCGTCGACCGCTTCGACCGGCAGGTCGGACAGACGAGCATCCCCGTCGATCCACAGCAGCCTGCGTCCCCGGGCCAGCGCGGTGGCCAGCGCCTGCCGGCAATCGGAAGTGCAGCGGAGCCGAGTGATGGCCGGCTGGCTGCGATAGCGCGCGGGGGGATAACCGAAGGTCCGCATGAATGCACCGGGGCCCTCGACGAGCGCCGTCGGAGGCGGTAGTCGCAAGGCGCTCAGCAGCGCCAGGTGCTGCGACACCTCCGCGACGCCGATGGGGCCGTCGTCGCCGCGGTCGCAATCGGGCGCGCGATCGCTGCAGCCGCGCACGAGCAGTCGCAACTGACCCGGAGTGGCGGTGTCGGTAAGTCGAACGGTGAAGAGGGGTTGAGCCTGCGCTGGTGCGGCTGACGGGTCCACCGCGGGGCCGGGCAGGGCGCCCGGCTGGCAACGACAGGCCCATCGCAGGGCGCCGGTGTTGGCGCAGGCCGCTTGCCATGTGGAGGATGCCTCGGCCGTGCCACCCCCGGTGCCGGGCGAGCCTTCCGGCGCGCTCGTCGCGGCGCTCGTCCCGCCAGTCGTCAGGACGCGGTAGTGGCCGTCCTGCGCGACCTGGAGAAAGCGGTTCCGGAAATCCATGGCCGCGGAGCCTGGGCGGTCCGCGCGACCCGCGGTGCTGGTGTTCGTGCGGGCGTCGACGTTCGCGTCGGCGGCATCGTTCGACGTGGTCGATGAACCGGCCTCGGGAACGCTCCCCGCTGGACCGAATGCCGGACGGCACTGGTCGTCTATGCGCCCTGTGTTCAGCATGGCCAGGGCCCAGGCGAGGCCTGACTCGGCCGCTTCGGCGGCCATCGCGGCGCGCAGATCGTTGGCGGCCACGCGTTGCGCGGTCGACAGCTGTCTCGCGGCCCAGGCCGCGCCTAAAGCCAGGATCGCGAGCAGGATCGCGCACATCGCCAGGGTGCCGAGGCCCCGTTCATGTCGTCGGCTCATGAGCAGCTCCCCGAGAGTGAATCGTTGCGGATGCGGGTCTGCGCCTCGATGCGATGTTTGACGCGCGCGTCGTGGACGGCCTCCGCCTCGATGACGAAACGGACCTGCAGTGATCGCAGGAAGGGTCCGCACTCGCTCGCGAGACAGGGCGTGGGGCACAGGTCGCCGAGCGCGTGGTCGATCGAACCGAGCCAGGCTTGGAACCCGACGATGCGCAGCACGGCGGGGTCGGTGAGCGGCTGATGGCGGCCGGCGATGAGCTGGTCCAGGCGCCCTTGCGCGAATCGGAAGCCGGAGGTCTCCCGGACGTCAGTCGCGGGATCGATCGAAGCGCCGCTGCCGCTCCCCTTGTTGCTGCCGCCGTTCACTGCGACGTCGCCTCGCGCGAAGCTGTAGGTGATGCGGCGGCCGGCGTCGTCGACAGTGATATCGGCCGGAGGATTCGAGTCCCGCGCAGGCCTGTCTTCCCGCCACACCGCGTCTTGTGGTCGGTCCCGGAAACCTGCGCGGCGCAAGTCGTGCAGCATCAGCTCGGCGGTCGCGCGGAGATCCTGCTGCACCTGCAGTTCCAGCATCAGCCGATGGTGCTCCCCGAGCTGGAGGCCGGCCGTCGCGAGCGCTCCGGCGATGATCGCGAGGCTGATCGCCACGCCCACCAGCACCTCCACCAGCGTGAAGCCGGACGATGTTCTTCGCCTGGAGTCATGGGGCCGGCGGCTTGCCGCCATCGATCGAAGAGGGCGGCGAAGGCCGAGGCCGCGGCGGATGCGAAGGCAGGCTGACATCGGGATCTCCGCGCTCATTGCGGCCAGCAGGCGTCCACCCGCTCCGCGCCGTGATCGTCGAATCCGGTCGCGCGCACGCTGCCGTTCTCCAGGCTCAGCATCAGGACCCGGCAAGTCCGGTCGCCCGTCTGGGCGCCTGTCGCGTGGGCTTCCATCGCATAGCGCGTCCTGTCGGCCTGCACGATGCGCAGTTGGTAGAGGCCGTTGCGACTCGTCGCGGCATGCCCCAGTTCCTCCAGGCGTTGCGCGTAGCGAGGCGCTTGCGAGCGGAAGCGCTCCTGGGCCAGTTGCAGCATCTGGAGCGCCTCGCGGGCTTCGGCGCGACGCGACCTCAGCACCTGGTCTCGAAAGCCCGGCAGTGCGAGCGTCGCGAGGACCGCAATGATCGCGAGCACGACGACCAGTTCGATCAGCGAGAAGCCCCGGCGCGGCTGAGCGGGCATGTTCATGCGCACCTCGGCAGCCGGCTCATCGCGCCGTCAGGCGTGCAACTGCGTACGCGTCCGGTGATGCCGATCACATGGCGCACCACGCCGATGCCCTCGACCTGGACATCGATCGTCCCCGCGACCGACACCGTTCCTTGGCGTCCGCTGAACAGCATCGAGGGCACGTTGGACCTCACCGTCGCGTGACCGGGACGCAGATGCCATCGCATCTGCCGGATCGGCCGGGCGCTGTCCTCGCAGACCGGGGGGGTGTCCATGCGGCAGGCGCAGGCGCCGACGGGGCCGGTGTGGAGCACGTAGCAGCTGCCGGCGGCGTCCTCGCCGAACCGGATGATCACGTTGCGCGCGCCTTGCAGCGCCTCGCTGCGGGCCAACTGGAGATCGCCGAGCACCGCCTGGGCGGCGTTGGACAGCCGCACGCGCCACAGCCAGTCGCGCAGGTCAGGGCCGGCGAGCATGGCGACCAGCGCGACGAGCGCGATGCCGACGAATGCCTCGATCAGGCTGAAGCCGCGGGCGGGCCGGCGGCGAGCGGCAAGGTATGGGAAGCAGGGCACGGAACATCTCCCGGGAGGACTGCACCATCCGCCGCACGGACGCATGAACGGTCATGCGGGGCGCGGCAGGTCATGAGCAGGACTCTAGGGAGACGGACGCTGACACGCGTCGCCTTCAAGGGGGAAAACGAAGGCCCGCCGATGGGGGCGGGCCTTGGGGAAACTGTGCGCATGGGCGCACAAGGGGCGCGCGCCGAGGCGCGGTCCGGATCAGATGTCGCGGATCAACTGGCGGAACTCGTCCACGTCCTCGAAGCTGCGATAGACCGAGGCGAAACGGACGTAGGCGACCTTGTCGATGCGCTTGAGCTCGCGCATCACGTGCTCGCCCAGCTTGGTCGACGGGATCTCGCGCACGCCGCTGGTGAGCAGCTTCTCCTGGATGCGCTCCAGTGCGGCGTCGATCTGCTCGATGCTGACGGGACGCTTGCGCAGCGCCAGCGACATCGAGGCGCGCAGCTTGCCCACGTCCAGGTCAGCGCGGGTGCCGTCCTTCTTCACCACCATGGGCAGGGCGATCTCGGCCCGCTCGTAGGTGGTGAAGCGCTTGTCGCAGGACTGGCAGCGGCGGCGGCGGCGGACGACGTCACCCTCGTCCGACTCGCGGGTCTCCGACACCTGCGTGTCGCCATGACCGCAGAACGGGCAACGCATGCGCCGCGCCCTTCGCTCAGCGGTAGACCGGGAACTGACGCGTCAGCTCGGCCACCTTGTCGCGCACGCGGGCCAGGTTGGCCTCGTCATGCGGGTTGTCCAGCACGTCGGCGATCAGGTGGGCGGTGGCGCGCACCTGCTCCTCCTTGAAGCCGCGCGTGGTCATCGCGGGCGTGCCCAGGCGGATGCCGCTGGTGACCATCGGCTTCTGCGGGTCGTTCGGGATGCCGTTCTTGTTGCAGGTCATGTGGGCGGCGCCCAGGATGGCCTCGGCTTCCTTGCCGGTCAGGTTCTTCGGGCGCAGGTCCACCAGCATCACGTGGCTTTCGGTGCGGCCGGACACGATGCGCAGGCCGCGCTCGATCAGCGTCTCGGCCAGGACCTTGGCGTTGGCCACGACCTGCTGCTGGTACGCCTTGAACTCCGGCGACAGTGCTTCCTTGAAGGCCACGGCCTTGCCGGCGATGACGTGCATCAGCGGGCCGCCCTGGATGCCGGGGAAGATGGCCGAGTTGATCTTCTTGGCGATCGCCTCGTCGTTGGTCAGGATGATGCCGCCACGCGGGCCGCGCAGGCTCTTGTGCGTCGTGGAGGTCACCACGTCGGCGTGCGGCAGCGGGTTCGGGTAGGCGCCCGCGGCGATCAGGCCGGCGTAGTGGGCCATGTCGACCATGAAGTAGGCGCCGATCTCCTTGGCGATCTTGCCAAAGCGCTCGAAGTCGATGCGCAGCGCGTAGGCCGAGGCGCCCGCGATGATCAGCTTGGGCTTCTTCTCGCGCGCCAGCGCTTCCATCGCGTCGTAGTCGATCTCTTCCTTGTCGTTCAGGCCGTAGGAGATCACGTTGAACCACTTGCCGCTCATGTTCAACGCCATGCCGTGGGTCAGGTGGCCGCCTTCGGCCAGGCTCATGCCCATGATGGTGTCGCCGGGCTGCAGCAGCGCGAAGAACACGCCCTGATTGGCTTGCGAGCCGCTGTTGGCCTGCACGTTGGCGAACTCGGCGCCGTAGAGCTGCTTGAGGCGGTCGATCGCCAACTGCTCGACGATGTCCACGTACTCGCAGCCGCCGTAGTAGCGCTTGCCAGGATAGCCCTCGGCGTACTTGTTGGTGAGCTGGCTGCCTTGCGCCTCCATGACAGCGGGGGAGGTGTAGTTCTCCGAGGCGATCAGCTCGATGTGGTCTTCCTGGCGCCGGTTCTCCTGCTGGATGGCGGCGAAGATCTCGGCGTCGACGTTGGCGAGGGTTTGTTGGGTGCGGTCAAACATGATGATGTCGGCTCAAGGGTTGGCGCCACCCGCCCGGCTTCGGGTCAGCGGACGGGCGCGGGCGCAGTCCGGTGCTGAAGACGGAACGACGGCGGCCCAGGCGAACGGCACGGACAACCGGAGAACGTCTCCGGCCGCTCGCGCTTCCCGGTGGTGACCCACCTCGGGCGACGCCAGCCCCGTGCGGATCACGAGGAAGGGCGCCCTGATCGCCAGTTGCGCGAAGCGTGCAGTGTAGCCGCACCGCCGAGGGGCACGAACGCTCGCCGGGGGAATCCTGGACCGACGCCTTCACCAATGAAAAACGGGCTCCGTTCACATCGGAGCCCGTCGATCGCGGCGCCGGAGTGCGCCACGGGGAATCTGCCGCTCAGTGCATCACCGTCATCGCGACCTGCTCGCCGGTGGGCACCGGCGCGGACGCCGGCTCGCGGATCGGGCGCGGGGCCGACGGACTGATCGTGCGGCCTTGCGCGACCGCCTTCAGCAGCTCCTGCTCCGCCAGCACGCGGCCCGCGTAGCCGGTGTCGTCCGGCAGGTTGGCGGCGCCGACGTAACGGCGCAGGCCTTCCTCCAGGGTGCCGGCGCGCTGGATGCATTCCTTGAGCACCTGGACGCCGACGCGCAGATTGGTGATCGGGTCGAAGGCGGCGAGGTTGCCGCCGAAGGCCTCGTACTTGTCGTCGTGGACGCGCGTCATGACCTGCATCAGGCCCTGGGCACCGACGGCGCTCTGGGCGAACGGGTTGAACCCGGACTCGATCGCCATGATGGACAGGATCAGCGTCGGGTCGACGCGGGCACGCTGGCCCACGTCCCAGGCTTCCTTGACCAGGCGGCTGACCGGCTCGGGCGCGACCTTGTAGCGGCGCGCCAGGTAGTTGGCGACGGCCGCCTGCTGGCGCGTCAGTTCCTTCGGGTCGACCGCGGTGGCGCGGTTGATGGCCTCGGGTTCCGCCATCAGCGCGAGTACGTCGCCGGAGGCTTCGACGCGGGCCTCGTGGCGGGCGTTGAGCCAGCCCAGCACCTGGTTTTCCAGTTGCTGGCGCAGATCGGCCTGGCTGGCGAAGACCAGTCCGACGGCGACGACGGCGAAGCCCAGCAGGGCGAGCGTGTTGTGGCTGACGACCAGGAGGCCCTGGCCGATGTCCTTGATGAAGAGCACCAGGGCCGATTGCGCCTGGCGAGGAAGGGATAACCAATGAGAACGCGCTGTCATGCGACTCCTTTCTCCGACATCCCGACCCGTCGATCGCTCGAGTCTCCTCGGCGGCGGCGGTGCGGGGCATGGCGATAATGGGCCGGATCGGGCATCGGTGCCGACGGCTCGGAGGGCTCTCTGAGGGCTCCGGGCGGGCGTCGCGACCAGACGGGCGATCCAGCGGCCATTTGGCAGCGGACCGGTTTCGCCGTCCCACGGGCGAAGACCGGGATAACCCTGGGGTCAGGGCAGGGCGCGATTCTATGGATCAAAAATAACCCGTCAACCTGATAGGGCTTGTTCCTAACTACTTTAAGTTATGAAGTACCGAGATTTGCGTGATTTTGTGGGCGCTCTAGAGCAAATGGGGGAGCTGCGCCGGGTGGTCGACCCGGTGTCGCCGGTGCTCGAAATGACCGCTCTGAGCGACCTGGTTCTGAGGGCGGAAGGCCCGGCGCTGTTGTTCGAACGGCCGACCGGCCATCGCGTGCCGGTGCTGGCCAACCTGTTCGGAACGCCGCGCCGCGTCGCGCTCGGCATGGGGGCCGAGTCGACCACCCAATTGAGGGAGGTCGGTCAGCTGCTGGCCAGCCTGAAAGAGCCGGAACCGCCGCGCGGCCTGCGCGATGTCGGAAAGCTGGCGCAGATGGCCAAGGCGCTGTGGGACATGAAGCCGTCGCTGGTGAAGCGGCCGCTCTGCCAGCAGCAGGTGGTCGAGGGGCCGGACGTCGACCTGAAGCGGCTGCCCATCCAGACCTGCTGGCCGGGCGACATCGGCCCGCTGCTGACCTGGGGGCTGGTGGTGACGCGAGGGCCGCAGGGCATTCCGAATCCGCGGCAACGGCAGAACCTCGGGATCTATAGACAGCAGTTGATCGGCCGCAACCAGCTGATCATGCGCTGGCTGGCGCATCGCGGCGGCGCCCTCGATTTCCGCGACTTCGCCATCGCGAATCCAGGACAGCCGTTCCCGATCGCCGTGGCGCTGGGCGCCGACCCGGCGACCACGCTGGGGGCGGTGACGCCGGTGCCGGATTCATTGTCGGAGTACCAGTTCGCCGGCCTGCTGCGCGGCTCGCGGACCGAGGTGGCGGACACCGCCGTCGGCGAGGCCGGGCGCATGCTGCAGGTGCCGGCCACGTCCGAGATCGTTCTGGAAGGCCACATCCCGCCCGCGCCGGCCGGCTTCACCGGCCGCAGCGAGGACGGCATCCCGCTGAAGGAGAAGGGCGGCTACCTGCACGCGCTGGAGGGCCCGTACGGCGACCACACCGGTTACTACAACGAGCAGGACTGGTTCCCCGTCTTCGAGGTCAACCGCATCACGCAGCGCGACGACGCGATCTATCACTCGACCTACACCGGCAAGCCGCCGGACGAGCCGGCGGTGCTGGGCGTCGCGCTGAACGAGGTCTTCGTTCCCATCCTGCAGAAGCAGTTTCCCGAGATCGTCGACTTCTATCTGCCGCCCGAGGGCTGCAGCTATCGGATGGCGGTCATCTCGATCAAGAAAGCCTACCCGGGCCATGCCAAGCGGCTGATGTTCGGGCTCTGGAGCTTCCTGCGCCAGTTCATGTACACGAAGTTCATCGTGGTCGTGGACGAAGACGTCGACATCCGCAGCTGGCAGGACGTCATCTGGGCGATCACGACGCGGATGGATCCGGTGCGGGACACGACGCTGGTCGAGGGCACGCCCATCGACTACCTGGATTTCGCGTCCCCGGTCAGCGGCCTGGGCGGGAAGATGGGGCTGGACGCGACCAACAAGTGGCCGGGGGAGACCTCGCGCGAATGGGGCCGCGTCATCGAGATGCCGGCCGAGCAGAAAGCCCGGGCGGCGGATTTATATAGGCGTTTGTTCGGGGGCTGATTTCCCTGCTTCCCGAGCATCGGTGCTTGAAAGCATGGGGTCGTCTGCCTAAGGTTGTCTGGCCTTTTCAGGCATATCCTCTGGCGCAGTCTCTGCGCGCCAGGAGCCCCGTGGCACATCGCCGCGGAGCCCCAAAGGCGGCTGGTCCGCCCCCCCCTCCCATGTCCGGCGCACCCGGCGCGGGAGGGGTTTCTATTTGGAGGACGGGGGTGTCATGTCGCCCCTTTCCTCAATGATTGGCCACCAGTCCCAGCCACTCGTAGCCGAGGTAGCGCGCCCGGGCGATGCCCTCCTGCGACGGCAGCAGGTCGCGCCACTCGAAGCCCGGCAGCGGCAGGCCCATCGGCGCGGCCACCAGTTCCACATCGGCGGGCAATGCGTCGCGGAAGGCGCGCATCGCGCGGCGCATGTGGACGTCGTGGGTCACCAGCACGACGCGCTTGATCGGCTTGCCGCGCAGCAGCTCGGCGGTGTATTCGGCGTTTTCGCGGGTGTCGGTGGCGCGGTCCTCGCGCCAGGTCAGCGTGAAGCCGAACTCCTGCGCCGCGGTGCGGTCCGCCAGCGCGGCCTCGGTCATCAGGCCGGGCCGGGCGACGCGCGGCTGGCCGCCGGTGAAAAGCATCGGGATCGCCGTCTGGCGCGACAGCCAGATCCCGTAGCGCAGCCGCTCGATGGAGATCGGCTTCAGCTGCGGGGTGCCGTACTCGGGCAGCAACCGGGCGCCGCCGCCCAGCACGACGATGACGCTCTGCGAGGGCGGCAGGTCCTTCAGCTGCGCGATCCGCACTGCCTGCTGCGGGCCCAGCAACCGGTCCTGCAGCCACAGCGCACCGAGCTCGGTGCTGCCCACCCACACGGCGAGCAGCCCGGCCAGGAACAGCGCGCGGGACAGCCACTGGCGGCGATGGCGCAGCCACCAGCCCAGCAACAGCAGCGGGAAGGCGCCGGTCGGCGGCAGTAGAAAAGCCGCGACGGCGTGTGTCAGATCGTTCATCGAGTGCCAGGTGTTGAGGCCCGCCAGCATAATCACCTTCGTTGACGACTAGGCTGGCTTCACACGTGCTGTTCTCCGCTCTTCCCGTCTGGCCTCGCCGCATCGCGCGCGGAGTGCTGGCGTTGGTCCTGTTCCTGCTCGCGATCCTGCTGGTCGCGTGGGTGGCGCTGCCGATGTGGATCGAGCGCGCCGGGGTGCGGATCGCCACGGAGCAACTGGGACGCACCGTGACGCTGGGCGCCGCGCGCTTCCAGCCCTGGCGGCTGGCGTTGACGCTCGAAGACCTCAGGATCGCGGGCCCGGCCGCGGACGCGCCGCCGCTGCTGGCGGTGCGGCGCATCGAGACGGCGCTGTCGCCGCGCTCGTTGTGGCACCTGGCGCCGGTGCTGTCGGAGCTCAAGGTCGACGCGCCGCAGGTGCGCGTCGCGTTGCTGGCCGACGGCAAGACTGACCTGGACGACATCGTCGCGCGCCTGGCCGCCAAGCCGACCCCTCAACCCCAGGCCGACGAGGGGCCCGCCGAGGCCGCGCTCTACAACATCGAGCTGACCGAAGGTGAGTTCCGCCTGGACGACCGGTCGGCCGGCATGGTCCACCAATTGAAGGCGCTGCACCTGGGCATCCCGTTCCTGTCGACGTTGGACGCTGACGTGGAGGTGCATGTGCAGCCGCGCCTGGCGGGGCAGCTCAACGGGGTCGGGTTCCAGAGCGAGGGCCAGGCCCAGCCGTTCGCCGAAACGCGCAGCGCCAGCCTGACGGTGAAGCTGGAGGCGCTGGACCTGTCGGCCTATCGCGCCTACTGGCCGCGCGAGCTGCCGATGCGGTTGGCCAAGGGACTGGTCGACACGCAACTGACCGTCGACTTCCGGCAGCCGCCCAAGCAGGCGCCGGAAGTGAAGGTCAGCGGGCGGGCCGCCGTCCGCCAGTTGTCGCTGCAACGGCATGACGGCGATGGCTGGGAGGACTGGTTGCGCTGGCAGGCGCTGACGGTGGATCTGGCGGATGTGCAGCCGCTGAAGCGGCAATTGCTGCTGGGCGCCGTGACCTTGCAGCAGCCGGAGCTGCTGATGGGGCGGGACGCGCGAGGGCAGTTGTGGCTGCCGGTCGCCGCCGCTCCTGCGCCCGCGGTGCCCGCGGCGCGTCCGGCGGCCGTGCCAGCGAGGGCGCCGGCGTCCGCGGTCGCCGCTGGCAAATCCAAGGCTGGCGCGCCCGCGCCGTGGCATGTCGGCGTCCAGCGGCTCGCGTTGAGCGATGGTCGCGTCGGCTGGACCGACGAGACCCTGCGCCCGACCGCCCAATGGCGCGTCGATGGCCTGACCATCACTGGCACCGGCCTGAGCTGGCCGCTCGCCGCGAAGGCCGCGCCCATCGACATCGCCGCGCGGCTGGCGCCGGAGGGCGCCAAGGAGGCTGCCACGCTGTCCGGCAAGGGGCAGGTGGGGGCGGCCGGGGTGTCGCTGGACTGGGCGCTGAAGGACCTGGCGCTGCAGGGTTTCGCGCCCTACCTGAAGGCCGTCACGCCGCTGGCCGTGCAGGGCATCGTGTCGACGCAGGGTGCCGTGAGCGCCGGGCCGAACGGCGAGGATCCGAAGCTGTCGCTGCGCGCCTTCAGCCTGGACGGGCTGTTGGCGGTGGAGGGGCGCAAGCAGGTGCTGGCCATGAAGCAACTGAGCCTGGATCAGGCGGAAGTCGCGTTGGACAGTCGCAAGCTGACGGTCGGCCGACTGGCGCTGGTGGCGCCGCAGGCACAACTGGGGCGGGACAAGGCCGGCCGTTGGAGCTGGGATGCCTGGCTGCCGGCGTCCACGGTGTCCGCCAAGGGGCCGGCCAGCGCGGTCGCGTCACGTCCCCGCGCGCACGCCAGAACGGGTGACCGGTTGACGTTGTCGCCGCCCGAGCGCGAGGCCGCCCCAGCCATGTCGACGACGAAGGACGCTGCCGGCGCGCCATGGACCGCGCAGATCGGCGAGGTCGCCGTCGAAGGCGGGCAGGCGACGCTGCTGGACCTGGCCACGCACGTGCTGGCGGACGAACCCGCGCGGCCGATCGGCGTGCAGGAACTGGCCGTCAAGGTGTCCGGCATCGACTGGGACGGCCGCCAGCTTCGCAAGCCGCTGCCGGTCCAGGTGAGCGCGACCATGCGCCGACCCGATGCCACGCGGCGTGGCGCGCGCGACATCCCGAAGCTGCGCTGGGATGGCCAGCTCGCGCTGGCGCCGCTGAAGGTGACGGGGCGCCTCAACGCGGAGCACCTGCCGCTGCAGTGGATCGACCCCTATCTGGATCCTTCCATCGGCATCCACCTGCAGCGCGCCGACGGCACGGTGCGCGCGGGCCTCGCCTTCACCGAGACGCCCAAAGGCCCCGCGGTGCGCGCCACCGGCGAGCTGCTGATCTCCGACCTGCGGCTGCGCCAGGCGCGGCTGCAGAACGGCCAGCGCCGCTCCGCCGAGGACCTGCTGAGCTGGCAGGGGCTGAAGCTGGCCGGCGTGCAGATGAAGCTGGACCCGGGCGGCACGCCGGACGTGAGCATTCAGCAGGCGGTGCTGGACGAGTTCTATGCCCGCCTGATCGTCAACGAGCAAGGCCGGCTGAATCTGCGAGACCTGCGCCAGACGGACGAGGGCCAGGCGGTGGCCGCGGTGGCGGGCACGCCGGCCGCGTCGGCCCCGGTGGCCGCGACGATCGCGCAGGCGACCGCCGCGCCGCCGCCGACCGCGGCCTCCGCCGTCGCCGCGGCAGCGCCCGGCGCCGAGCCGCCGCTGCGCCTGAGCATCGGCGAGACCCGCGTCAACGGCGGCCGCGTCGACTTCAACGATCGTTTCATCAAGCCCAACTACAGCGCCAACCTGAGCGAGCTGACGGGCACGCTGGGCGCGTTCTCGGCCGGGTCGGCGGAGATGGCCGCGCTGCAGCTGAAGGGCCGCGTCGAGGGCACCGGGTTGCTGGACGTCAGCGGCAAGCTCAATCCCAGCGGCGCGCCGCTGGCGCTGGACATCACCGCCAGCGCGACCGACATCGAGCTGGCGCCGCTGTCGCCGTATGCCGGCAAGTACGCCGGCTACGCGATCGAGCGCGGCAAGCTGTCGACGCGCGTGCATTACCAGATCGAGCCGGGCGGCCGGCTGCAGGCGGACAACAAGATCGTGCTGAACCAGCTGAGCTTCGGCGAGCGCATCGACAGCCCGACGGCGACCAAGCTCCCGGTGCGGCTGGCGGTGGCGCTGCTGAAGGACAGCAACGGCGTCATCGACGTGAACCTGCCGGTCAGCGGCTCCATCAACGATCCGGAGTTCAGCATCGGCGGGCTGGTGGTGAAGCTGATCATCAACCTGCTGACCAAGGCCTTGACCGCGCCGTTCTCGCTGCTGTCCGGCGGCGGCGGGGCGGAGATGAGCCAGCTCGAGTTCCAGCCCGGCACGGCCGCGCTGCAGCCGGAGGCGGCCCAGAAGCTGGCGCCGCTGACCAAGGTGCTGGCGGAGCGTCCGGCGCTGCAACTGACCATCACCGGCTGGGTCGATCCCGAGGCCGAGCGCCAGGCCGCCCAGGCGGCGCGGCTCGAAGAGGCGCTGGTCACCGAGCGGCGGCGCGAGCTGCGCCGGTCGCAACTGGCGCAGTCCGTGAGCACGCCGGCCACCGCGGCGTCGGGCGCCGCCGACGCGCCGCCGGCGCCGGTCGTGCTCGACGAGGCGACGCGGGCGCGGCTGCTGAAGGTCGTCTACGACAACGCCAAGCTGCCCAACAAGCCCCGCAACTTCATCGGGTTGGCGAAGGACCTGCCGGCGGCGCAGATGCGCGAGCTGCTGATGAGCAGCTACGCCGTGACCGACGAGCAACTGCGGGAACTCGCGCTGCAACGCGCGGTCGCGGTACGGGATGCGCTGATCGAGCGTGGCGTGCCGAACGCGCGGCTGTTCCTCTCCTCGCCGAAGCTGCACGCCAAGGGCGACGACCGTGCCGACGCGAAGGACAAGCCCTGGCAGCCGCGCGTGGACTTGGCGCTGAGCGCACAGTGAACGACGGCGCCGGCCCTATGCTGGCCGACCTTGATCGGCGGCCGAGCGCCCCGATGTGTCGGGGCCATCGGCCCCCTCCGCAGGACCTCACCAGGACATCGCCATGACGACCCCACTCCATCCCCCCGCGCTCGGCCCGAACGACGACCTGATCACCCTCGGCGGCGGTTGCTTCTGGTGTACCGAGGCCGTGTTCCTGCGCGTCAAGGGCGTGCTGTCCGTCGAGTCCGGCTACACCAACGGCCAGGTATCGAATCCAACCTACGAGCAGGTGTGCTCGGGCAATACCGGCCATGCCGAGGTCGTGCGCGTGCGCTTCGATCCCCAGGTGGTGAGCCTGACGGACTTGCTGCAGGTGTTCTTCACCATCCACGATCCGACGACGCTGAACCGCCAGGGCGCCGACGTCGGCACGCAGTACCGCTCGGGCATCTACTACCGGCGCCCCGAGCAACTCGCCGAGATCCGGCAGGTGATGGACGACGCTCAGCGCGCCCACGGCGGCAAGGTCGTCACCGAGCTCCAGCCGGAGCAGAACTACTGGCCCGCCGAGGCGTATCACCAGGACTACTTCGCCCATCATCCGGAGCAGGGGTACTGCGCCTTCGTCGTCGCGCCCAAGGTGGACAAGTTCCTGATGAAGTTCAAGGAGCTGGTGAAGGACGAGGCGTCGACCTGATGGCGGCGCCGTCCTCGATCGGACTGATCGCGCTGTCGGACCTGCGGATGCGCTACGGCGCCACCGAGCTCGCGTTTCCCGACTTCGTGCTGCCCCAGGGGGGGCATTTGCTGCTGCGCGGCGCGTCGGGCAGCGGCAAGAGCACGCTGCTGGCGCTGATGGCCGGCTTGCTGACGCCGTCCGGTGGGCGCCTGACGATGGGCGGCCAGGAGGTCGCCGCGCTCGCGCCCGCCGCGCGGGACGCCTGGCGTGGCGCCTATCTCGGCTTCGTGCCGCAGCGGCTGCATCTGAGCCCGTCGCTGTCCGTGCGGGACAACCTGTCCCTGCCCTACGTGGCGGCGGGGCTGGCACCGGACCTGGGCCGCATCGAGGCGGTGCTGGGCGAGCTGGGCGTGGCCGCGTTGCTGGATCGCCGGCCGCATCAACTGAGCCAGGGGCAGGCGCAACGGGTCGCGCTGGCGCGGGCGCTGCTGCGATCGCCGCGTTTCGTGCTGGCCGACGAGCCGACCGCCAACCTTGACGACGACGCCTGCGCGGCGACGCTCGCGCTGCTGCGTCAGGCCGCCGATCGGCACGGTCTGTGTCTGGTCATCGCATCGCATGACGCGCGCATCGAGAGCGCCTGGACCGGCTGGCCGGCGCTGCATCGGCTGCGCCTGGCGTCGTCGGCCGCGTCGCCCGGCGCCGCACCGATGGCGCGGTCGGGCCAGAACGCCACGCCGCAATCGATCCAGCCGCCGATCCAGGCACCCAGCCAGCCGCCGATCCCCCCGTCCGCATGAGCCGCTCCCCGTTGAACCTGCCGCGCCTGGCGTGGCGATACCTGTGGGCGCGGCCGATGCTGACCGCGCTCAACCTGATGCTGCTGAGCCTGGGCCTGGCGGCGATCGGCTTCGTCGTGCTGGTCAGTGAGCAACTGGAGCACGGCGTCAAGCGCGATCTGGCCGGCATCGACCTGGTCGTCGGTGCGAAGGGCAGCCCGATGCAGATCCTGCTGGCCGGGGTGTTCCATCTGGACCAGTCGACCGGCAACATCCCGCTCGCCACGGTGCGGCAACTGCGCCAGCAGCCGCTGGTCGCCGAGGCGGTGCCGATCTCGCTCGGCGACAGCTTCCGGGGGTTTCGCATCGTCGGCACGACTGCCGGTTATCTGTCGCTGTACGAGCTCAAGCTCGCGCAGGGGCAGGGCTGGACCGTGCCGATGCAGGCCGTGATCGGTGCCGAGGTGGCGCGACGGTCTGGCCTGAAGCCCGGCGACCGCTTCCACGGCACCCACGGCCTGGCCTCGGGCGGGGACGAGCACGAGGGGGCCTACGAAGTCACCGGCGTGCTCGCGCCCACAGGCGGCGTGGCCGACCGGCTGGTGCTGACCGATCTGGCCTCGGTCTGGGAGGCGCATGCGGCGCATGGTCACGCGGCCCGGACGACGGGCCAGGATCCGGGGCAAGCTGCCGCGGGCGGCGACCCCGCGGCGCGGGGGGCGACCGACGCCCATGACGCCCATGACGCCGATGGCACCCGTGACGGCCATGACGGCCACGGCTCCCATGAAGCGCATGATGCCCGCGGCGCCATCGGCGCTCAGCGCCCGGCCCGACCTCGCGACGGCGACCCAGCCCAGGCCCAGGCCCAGGCCCAGGCCGAAGCCGCGCTCGAGGTCAGCATGGTCCTGGTCCGTTACCGGAGCCCGCTCGGCGCCGTGATGCTGCCGCGCTGGGTCAACGCGCAGCCCGGTCTGCAGGCGTCGGTGCCGGCGCTGGAAACCGCGCGGCTGCTGAGCATGCTCGGCGTGGGCGTCGAGGTGCTGCGCGGCTTCGGCCTGGTGCTGCTGTTGGCGGCGGCGCTGTCGGTGCTGGTCGCGTTGCTGCACGCGGTGCGCGAGCGCCAGGGCGATCTGGCCATGCTGCGAATGCTCGGCGCGACGCCCGCGCGCGTGGCCGGGCTGATCGCGCTCGAGGCGCTGATGCTCGCGGCCCTGGCGACGTTGCTGGCGCTGGGCCTGGCGCATGCGTTGACGGCGGGGTTGGGCGCGATGCTCGCGGCGCAGCAGTCGGTGCAGGTGTCGGGCCTGTGGTGGTCGGCATGGGAGGCGCTGGTGCCCGCGTTGGCGCTGGGCCTGGCGTTGATCGCCGCCGCGTGGCCGGCCTGGCGCGGCTATCGACTCGACGTCACCGAGCTGCTGCAGACGCCACGCTGAACCTGCCCGGCGGCACGCCCGCTCGAATGAGCGGGCCGGGGTGGCCCGCCTGGGCGCCTCACGACCCATGACGAGCGCGTTTGCAATATTTGGGAGGCACAATGTCGCCCTTCACGCCTTCTTCACCCATGCGTAGCCTTCCTTTCACCGCTTCCACGGCTTCTTCGCGCCCCGGCCAGCCGGCCGGGCTGCGCGCCGCGGCGCTGGCGCTCCTGCTGGCGCTGGGTTGCGGCGCCGTGCAGGCGCAGGCGGGCGCCGCGGTGCCGATGGGCTCCGGCCCCGGTTATCACGACCCGCGCAGCCCGTTCAAGCCGTTGCAGGACATCGAGGGTGTCGTCAGCTGGAAGCTGCTGTCGTCGGTGACGGTGAAGGCGGACAAGAGCAAGGTCATCCCGACGTTTCCGTCGGGGGTGCTCGCGTTGGACAAGCGCACGGTGAAGGTCCAGGGATTCATGATGCCGCTGGAGCCGGGCGACAAGCAGAGCCACTTCCTGCTGTCGTCGGTGCCCACCAGTTGCTCGTTCTGCGTGCCCGCCGGCCCCGAGGGCCTGGTGGAGGTGCGCAGCAAGTCGCCGGTGCGCTACACGTTGGACGTGGTGACCGTCGAGGGCCAGTTGGCGGTGCTGAACGACGATCCCTACGGCATGTTCTATCGCGTCACGCAGGCCGTCCCGGCCACGGTGACGACGCGCTGATCCGCAGCCATGCGCGTCCCGGCCGCCCCCTCGCACCGCCGCCAGCATCGCTGGTGGATCTGGCTGTGCCTGGTCGGCCTGCTGGGTTTCCAGTCCATGGGGCTGGTACACCGGGCGATGCACGGTGGCCGGATCGTGGAGCCGGCCCGCTTGGCGCTGCTGACCGCGCAGACCGCCGCCCAGACAACGGCAAGGGCTGCTGGGCGGGAGGCCTCGATCGAGAGCCCGGCTGAGGTCATTCCCCAGCGTTTCGGCCACGCCGCGGGCGGCCTCGACTGCCAATTGCTCGACCAGCTCAGCCACGCGCTGGGCCCGACCGTCCAGGCGCTCGCCTGGACCGCGCTGCTGCCGGACTTCCCGGTCAGCACGCCGCAGCCCCACAGCGCGCCGCTCGCGCAGGTGTGGCGCAAGAGCGCCCGCGGCCCTCCGCTGGCCTGAACCCTTCCATCGATTCCTCTCCCATCGGCCCGCCTCGGCGCGGCCGACCCGCGCGCGTCGGCGCCATCGGCATTGACATGACTTCGACATGACGTCGCTGTCGTCGGCGTTGCCCAAGTCGTCGATGCCGTTCATGCCGTCGTCTGAACGATTCCGTTCGAACGATGCCACGCGCCGGGACTTCCAAGAATTTGATGGCGCCGTGGCGCATCGCCGGCCTCCCTGGCCCTCACGTCGGGAGATCGGAGGCGCCACGCCGCTCGAAAGCGTGTTCATGGTCACCATCTCTTCCCATTCCTTCATCGTGGCGGCTTCCGCTCGTGCTGGCGCTGCGTCGGCGCCCACCCGCCTGACGCTGCTGGCGCAGGCGTTCGGCCTGGCGATGGCATTCGGCGCGACGGCCGCTTCGGCCCAGCAAGCTACTGCGGCGCCAGGAGCCGCCGATGCCGCGGACGCCGCCGCGGAGGCCGGGAGCACTTCCGGCGGCACAGCCAGGACCCGCAAGCAGCAGCTGGAAGCCGTCGTCATCACCGGCAATCCGCTGAACCTGCGCGACGTGGTCGCGCCGGTGCAAACGCTCTCCGGCGACGCGCTGACGCTCAAGCGCGGCGCCAGCCTGGGCGACACGCTGGAAGGGCTGTCGGGCGTGGGCTCGACCTACTTCGGCCCGAACAGCAACCGGCCGACGCTGCGCGGCCTGGACGGCGACCGGGTGCGCATGCTGAGCAACTCCGGCGCGTCGGTCGATGCGTCCAGCCTGAGCTTCGACCACGCGCTGCCGGTCGATCCGCTGGTGCTGACCCGCATCGAGGTGCTGCGCGGCGCCGCGGCGCTGCAGTACGGCGGCAATGCGATCGGTGGGGTCGTCAATGCGATGGACAACCGCATTCCCCGCCTGGCCCAGCCGGGCCTGGGCGGCACGGCGGAAGCGCGCCTGGGCGGCGCGGCCAACGAGCGCGGCGGCGCGGTGGTGCTCGATGGCGGCACATCGGCGTTCGCATGGCACGTCGACGCGGCGGACCGCCGCGCGGACGATCAGCGCGTCCCGCGCTTCACCAGCGAGGACGGCGTCTCGACCCACGTCCGCAACTCCGACAGCCATGGCCGCAGCGGCGCGGTGGGTGGGTCGCTGCTGTTCTCGCAGGGGTATGCCGGCGTGTCGGTCGAGGACTACCACAACGAGTACGGCGTGACCGTCGAGCCCGACGTCCGCATCCAGATGCAGCGTCAGCGATTGGCCACCGCGGGCGAGTGGCGCGATCCGCTGCCGGGCCTGGCGCGTGTGCAATGGCAGTTCGCCAGCAGCCGCTACAAGCACCAGGAAGTGGAGGGCAGCGGCGCCGTCGGTACCGTATTCCAGTCCGACGGCAAGGACGGCCGCGTCGAAGCCCAGCATGTGGCGATCCAGACGCCGTGGGGACCGCTGCAGGGCGTGCTGGGCTGGCAGTGGGAGCAGAGCGACTTCTCCGCGCTGGGCGAGGAAGCGCTGGTGCCCAGCACGACGACACGGTCCAACGCGGTCTTCCTGATCGAGCAGTTCAAGTCCGGACCGTGGAGCCTGCAGGCCGGCGCGCGCGGTGAGAAGGTCAAGGTCGGATCGACCGGTGGCGACGAGGAGCGTTTCGGCCTGCCGACCACACGTCGCTTCAGCCCGCGCAGCCTGTCGCTGACCGGCGGTGTGGAGCTGGGTCGCGGCTTCAGCCTGTCGAGCAGCCTCAGCAGCAGCGAACGGGCGCCGACCTTCTATGAGCTGTTCGCCAACGGCGTGCATGTGGCCTCGGGCGCCTACGAGGTGGGCGACGTCAACCTGCGCATGGAGCGCGCCAAGGCCGTCGACCTGGGCTTGCAGTGGAAGCAGGGCGAGTCCAGGTGGAGCGTGCAGGTCTACCAGACGCGCTTCTCCAACTACCTGGCGCTGGACGCGAGCGGGCGCCAGATCGCGCAGCCCACGGAGGACGGCGGCGTGGAGAGCGTCCCCGAATACGTCTATCGCGGCGTGCGCGCCCGCATGCACGGCGTGGAGCTGGAAGGCCATCAGCCGCTGCCGGCGCTGGCGGGCTGGGACCTGACGCTGGGCACCACGCTGGACCTCGTGCGCGGCACCAACCTCGACACCCACGAGCCGCTGCCGCGCCTGGCGCCGGCGCGCGCCAGCGTGTCGCTGCAGGCGCAGCGCGGACCGTGGCTGATCCAGGCATCGCTGCGCGGCGCGGCGCGGCAGGACAAGGTGCCGGCGCTCGACACGCCCACCGCCGGCTACGGCATCCTGCGCGTGAACATCGCGCGCCACTTCGACCTGGGCGGGATGGACGCGATGTGGTACGTCAAGCTCGACAACCTGGCCAACAAGCTGGCCTACAGCGCGAGCAGCGTGCAGACCATCCGCGAGTTGACGCCGATGCCGGGCCGCAGCCTGTTCGCCGGGCTGCAGGTCAAGTTCTGAGGCTCAGGGCGCGAGGCGCTCGCGCACCCAGGTCCCCTGGTCGAGGCGATAGACCAGGCGATCATGGAGCCGGGACTTGCGCCCCTGCCAGAACTCCCAGCGCTCGGGCACCAGCCGGTAGCCGCCCCAGTGCGGCGGCCGGCCCGGATTGAGCCCGTGCTGGGCGGCGGCCTTGGCCGCATTCGCGACCAGCACCGCGCGCGAGGTGATCACCTGGCTCTGCGGCGAGGCCCAGGCGCCCAGGCGCGAGTCCAGCGGGCGGGACGCGTAGTACGCATCCGATCGGGCCGCGTCGACCTGCTCGACACGGCCTTCGATGCGCACGACGCGCTCCATCTCGACCCAGTGGAATTGCAGCGCCGCGAACGGGTGCACCGCGAGTTCCCGTCCCTTGCGGCTGTCGTAGTTGGTGTACCAGACCAGCCCTTGCTCCTCGATGTCCTTGATCAGGACGATGCGGGTCGAGGGCCGGCCGTCCGCCCCCACGGTGGCCAGGGTCATGGCGTTGGGCTCGGGGACCTTGGCGTCCAGGGCCTCCTGCAGCCATTGGCGGAACTGGCGCAGCGGCTCGGCGGCGGCCAGGTGTTCGTCGAGCTCGTCGCGCTCGTAGCTCTTGCGCAGGTCAGCGAGTTTGTCCATCGCCGGAGTATCGGGCGATTTATGCAGACCTTCCCTTAAGTAAAGCTCCCACTCGTGAAACCTCGGGTGGGAGCGCGCCGGCACGGCAGGCATGCTTCCTCTCACAGCCGTGCCGTTAGAGCCGGCGCAGGGGGATCGGGACCAAACCAGAAGGAAGTTCGCATGAATCAGCGACGACCCGTTGTCGTCGTGCTCGCGGCAGGGCGCGGACAGCGCTTTCGCGGCGAGGGCCACAAGCTGGAACAGGTCTTGGGTGAGGACACCGTGTTGGCGCACACGCTGCGTCAGGCGTTGGGCTCGGGCCTGTCGATGCTGGTGGTGACCTCGTCCGCGTTGGCACCGATGGTCCGACGCCATGTGGCCTCGCGCGACATGCTGGTGCTGCCCGACCAGGACCGCCTCGGGCGCCCCGCGCCGCTGGGCATGGGTCACTCGATCGCGGCGGGGGTCGCGGCGACCGGCGATGCGCCGGGGTGGCTGATCCTTCCCGCCGACATGCCGATGCTGCGCTCCAGCACCTTGCAGGCGGTGGCGCAGGCGCTGGAGAACGATCCCATCGCGTATGCCCAGTACCGCGGACGACGCGGCCATCCGGTGGCCTTCAGCGCGGAGCTGTTCTCGGAGCTCGCCGCGCTGCAGGGCGACGAGGGCGCGCGGCGACTGCTGGCGCGTTATCCGGCGCAGGCGGTGGAGGTGGATGACCCCGGCGTGTTGATCGACGTGGATACCGTCGAGGATCTGCAGCGGCTGCGCGCCGATCCGTCGCAGCCGCGGCCCAGCGATCTCGGGATCCGGACGAACTGACGCCCCCGACGCCCGCCAGGGAAGGGCGAATGACGGAGCAGCGCGAGCCCTCGCGGGGACTGCTCGCCGGCGGCGCAAGGGTGGCGTGGACCTCGTCAGAGGCCGTTGAGACGGGCCAGCTCGAGCTGACGTTCCAGTGCCTGGTCGTGAATGCCGTGCTCGCGCAGGCAGGTCACGGCGCGTTGCAGGTAATCCAGCGTGGTGCCGTAGCGCCCGCGCGCGTGGCGCAGGATGTGCAGCAGACGGTCGTCGTTCAGGTCGCCGACCCAGCCCGGGCTGCGCCGCGAGATCGTGAACGCCAGGGCCTTGCGGGTGATGCCGCTGTCCGCGCAGTGGCAGTCCAGCCAGCGCGGCACGTAGGTGCCGACCACCATCTCCCTCAACCACAGCCGCTGCAACTGAGCGGCGCTGTGCTCGGGGTCGACGCGATACAGGAGGCCGCGGCAACTGCCGCCGGACAGCAGCGTCATCACCAGCCCCGGCTGCTCCACGCTTCCCCGGTTCACCAGCGAGCGCAGCCGCAGCGCGCGGTGATAGCCCTGGACCTTCGCGACCACCGTCTGTGTCGGGGTGAAGCCGGGGTTCCACATCAGGGAGCCGTAGGCGAACAGCATCAAGCCGTGCTCGCGGTCCCATTCGCGCTCCACGATGTCGAGCATCTGGCGGCTGTGGGCGGGGAGGTCCTCCAGGCGGGCATCGGCCAGTGGGTCCGGGTTGGCTTGTGGGATCGTCGGGTTCAACATGGGGGAAATGCTGCCACATGACGGCCGCCCCTGCCTGCAACCATCGGTGCGTTGGCGGGGGTGGGAGCGTTTCATGCCGCGTTGTTTTTGGCGCCTCGCGGGGCGCTCTTGTAACCCGCTTGTACCTGGGTTTGCCGTTCGAAGAGAGACGGGCCGGGTGGTGGCGTGTAATATGGTTACCAATCAAACCCTGGCTGAGTTACATCAGCAGTCGGCATGAACAAGACGCTTCTCGACGTCACGGCGCGCATCCGTGCGCGTAGCGCCGCTCCGCGCGAGCGCTATCTGGACCTGATCGAGCGACTGGCGGGTCGCCAGCGCGGCGTGCAGCGCCTGGGCTGCGCCAATGTGGCCCACGCGGTGGCGGCGATGCCCGCCAACGACAAGCTCCGCATCGTCGCGGAGAAGGCGCCCCACCTGGGCATCGTCACGGCCTACAACGACATGCTGTCGGCCCACCAGCCCTACGAGGACTATCCCGCCATCATCCGCGACGAGGTCCATCGCCTGGGCGCCACCGCGCAGGTCGCGGGCGGCGTGCCGGCGATGTGCGACGGCGTCACCCAAGGCACGCCGGGCATGGAACTGAGCCTGTTCTCGCGCGACACGATCGCGATGGGCACGGCAGTCGCGTTGTCGCACGACGTGTTCGACGCGGCGCTGCTGCTGGGCATCTGCGACAAGATCGTGCCCGGCCTGCTGATCGGCGCGTTGCACTTCGGGCATCTGCCCTGCGTGTTCGTGCCGGCGGGTCCGATGAGCTCCGGTCTGTCCAACAACGACAAGGCCAAGGTGCGCGAGCTCTACGCGCAAGGCAAGGTCGGCCGCGACGAGCTGCTGCAGGCGGAATCGCAGGCTTATCACGGCGCCGGCACCTGCACCTTCTACGGCACCGCCAACAGCAATCAGATGCTGCTGGAGGCGATGGGCCTGCACGTGCCGGGCGCCGCCTTCGTCCACCCCCACGACGGCCTGCGCGAGGCACTGACCCGCCACGCCGTCCGGCAAGTGCTGGAGATCATTCCGCAGCGCCGCTACACCCCGATTGGCCGCATGGTCGACGAGCGCTGCATCGTCAACGCCATGGCCGCGCTGCTGGCCACCGGCGGGTCGACGAATCACCTGATCCACTGGGTCGCGGTGGCGCGGTCGGCGGGCATCCTGATCGACTGGAGCGATTTCTCCGACCTGTCCGCGGTGGTGCCGCTGCTGTCCCGCGTCTACCCGAACGGCAGTGCGGATGTGAACCAATTCCAGGCCGCGGGCGGCCCGGGCTTCGTGATCCGCGAGCTGCTGGGCGCCGGCCTGATGCACGGCGACGTGCTGACCTCCGTCGCGGACCAGGGCCTGAGCGCGTTCGCGCGGCTGCCGCATCGCGCCGAAGACGGCTCGGTGACCTGGACCGACATCGCCGCCAAGAGCAACGACGAGGCCGTCGTGCGCACCGCCGCCGCGCCGTTCTCGCCGACCGGCGGGCTCAAGCTGCTGGCGGGCAACCTGGGCCGCGCGGTGATCAAGGTCTCCGCGGTGCCGGAAGACCGTCACTCCATCGAAGCCCCGGCCCGCATCTTCGAGAGCCAGGAAGCGATGCAGGCGGCGTTCAAGGCCGGCGAGCTGGAGCGCGACGTGGTCGTCGTGGTCCGCTTCCAGGGCCCGCAGGCCAACGGCATGCCGGAGCTGCACAAGCTCACGCCGCCGCTGGCGGTCCTGCAGGGCAAGGGCTTCAAGGTGGCGCTGGTGACGGACGGCCGCATGAGCGGCGCGTCCGGCAAGGTGCCCGCGGCAATCCACGTCAGCCCCGAGGCGTTGGCCGGCGGCCCGCTGGCCCGGCTGCGCGACGGCGACCTGGTGCGCGTCTGCGCCAACAGCGGCGAACTGACCGCGCTGGTGCCGGCCGCCGAATGGGATGCCCGCCCGCTGGCGCGCATCACCGACGACGCGATCGAGGAGAACGGCGCCGGCCTGGGCCGCGAGCTCTTCGCCGGCATGCGCCGCAACGTGGCCTCGGCGGAGGAGGGGGCGATCACCTGGCTGTGAGCCGGTGACGCGCAGGCCCGACCGCCCCGACAGATTCGACTACAAGGACCCCGCATGAGTTCCAATCTGGACACCCTGAGCCTGGCCGAGCACGGCCCGGTGATCCCCGTCATCGTCATCGATCGCCTCGAGCACGCCGTGCCCCTGGCCCGCGCGCTGGTCGCCGGCGGCGTGAAGGTGCTGGAAGTGACGCTGCGCACGCCGGTCGCCCTGGAGGCGATCGCCGCCATCGCACGTGAAGTGCCCGATGCCATCGTCGGTGCCGGCACGCTGCGCACCGCGGCCGATGCCGCCGCTGCGAAACACGCCGGCAGCCGCTTCGCGGTCAGCCCCGGCTTCACGCCCGAACTGGCTCGCGCCTGCGAAGCGCAAGGCCTGCCGCTGCTGCCGGGCGTCTCGACGGCCAGCGAGGTCATGATGGCCTCGGACGCCGGCTACCGTTTCCTCAAGCTGTTCCCGGCCACGGCGGTCGGCGGCACCAGCTTGCTGAAGGCACTGGCCGGTCCGTTCCCCGACGTCGTCTTCTGCCCCACCGGCGGCATCACGCCGCAGACGGCGCCGGACTTCCTGGCGTTGTCCAACGTCAAGGTCTGCGGCGGCTCGTGGCTCACCCCCGCGGATGCCGTGAAGGCGGGCGACTGGGCGCGCATCACGCAACTGGCCAGGGAGGCCGGCGCGCTGCGCTGATCCCTGGCCCGCCCGAATGCAGAACGCCGGCTGCGATGCCGGCGTTTTTCTTGGCGCCGACGAGGCCTGACCAGAAGCCCGAACGGCGCCGATTGCTCGGCGCCGTTCGGGCGGAAGAATGTCGACAGGGGGACCCGGGCAGTTGTTCGAGTTGGCACCCGGGTCCGCCGGTTCAACGTGGGCGACCGTTGCTGCCGACCAGGTCGGCGGTCACCCCCCACTGGGGTCGAACCGATTGCTGCCGCCGATTCAGCGCTGGTTGTAGCGCGCCTTGGCGGAGTTCACGCAAACATCCTTGGCATCGCCGGCCAGGGTGTTGCACTTCTCCGAGGCCAGCTTGTAGTCCGCCTTGACGCGCGTTTCCTCGGCGTCATCCACGGCCGCGGCGACCTTCTTGTTCATCTTCAGCTCGGCCTTGGCCTTCTCGTAGGTGGTCTTGGCCTCGCGCTGGCAGATGTCCTTGGCCTCGCCGGAGCGGTCGTCGCAACGTTCCTTGGCGACGTCGTAGCGGGCTTCATAGCGCGTTTCGATCAGCTTGGCCTCGTCCTTGGCGTTGCCGCTGTAGTTGTATTCCAGCTGCGCCAGCGCGACCTTCTCGCGGCCCTTCGCCTCTTCGACGCAGATGTCCTTGGCATTGCCGGACAGCTTGTCGCACGAATCCTTGTCGACCTTGTAGGTCTTCTTGATGTCGTCCTTGGCGCCGTCATAGACGGACTTGGAGAAGTTGGCGGCCTGTGCCATGCCCGCGCACAGGCTGAAGGCGGCGGCGATGAGGGCGACGGTGGTGGGCTTGTTCATGGCAGTCCTTTTTTTGCTTTGAATCGGTGGATCCGGAGGGGTCAGGGGGTCGTCACTTGCGCAACAGGCTCATCACGAAGGTCGCGACGGCCATGATCACGAAGACGAAGAAGAGGATCTTGGCGATGCTGGCTGCGCCAGCGGCGATGCCACCGAAGCCGAACAACGCGGCGATCAGGGCGATGACGAAAAACACGACGGCGTAGTGCAGCATCTCGGTCTCCTGCGCGGCACCGTGCCGCGATGAATGGACTTTAGGGATGGCGCCGTTCGCGAAGGGCAGTCCCGCACCGCGACCCGTCGTCGGCGCCGGAAACGATCGCGTGTAGGAGGTCTCCTACCATTCGTCACGAAAAGGAAAAACCGCCCGTCGGCGGGGGGCCGGACGGGCGGTCGGGAGAGCCGGGCCAGGCCCGGTTGGCGTGGTGTCCGGAGACACCGTCGGCCGAGGGTCACCAGCCGTAATAAGACTTCTGGTTGAAGCAGGTGGCGCTCTGCACCGCCTCCGGAGACGACGTGGATATCTTGTCGTTCCAGATGTTGGTCGCGACGCTCACCCGGGTGGCGCCCGGATTGATCGACCTCTCGTTGAAGTAGGTCGTGTACGCGTTGTAGTAGCTGATGCGCTGCGGCGGGCCCTGATGCCAGGAGGCCGCGCCGTTGCACTCCAGGCCGCCGTTGACGATGTTGATGATGGTGCCGATGCGGAACGCCATCACGCCTTCGTCGGTCGTGTCCCCGGTCGCGACCGGGCCGGTGGGTTGACCGTTCACGGTGAAGCCGGTGCGCAGTTGCGGCAGGCCGCGATCGGTGCTGTTCCGGGAGATGTTGATGGCATCGCCGTACAGCACGTCATGCGACGACGGCTTCTGCCCCTGCGGCGTCATCCAGAACCAGATGCCCGACAGGATGGACAGCGCGCCGTTGGTGGCCACCAGGTCCGGGCGCTTGAGCAGCGTGTCGGGTGCGGTGATCACGTCGCGCATCAAGCCGCTGTCGTAGAGCCAGCGCGAGAAGGCGCCGTAGTTGTAGTTCCAGGACAGCTGGATCACGCCACGTCCGTGGTACGAGCGTCCCGGCACCGGCGGGAAGTCGACCGAGCCGGTATCGACGTATCCGATGTTGGGACTGGTGCCGTCGGTGTTGCTCGTGTAGCCCACTTCCTCGACCCAGTACAGCGCGCCCTTCCAGACTTGCGTCACCCGTCCGTCGCGGTCGATGTAGTCGCGGATCCACGGCGCCGGCGCACCCTGCCAGGAGCCGGAGGTCTCGCGGGAGGACTTGGCCCAGAACACCAGGAACTCTTGCGACTGCTGCTTCAGCGTGCCCTCGTTGAGGAACTGCTTGCAGTTGTTGGCCTTGGCCCAGCCGTTGTACTCCAGCACCGCGCGGCGGAAGGCGGGCAGGGTGAAGGTGTCCGTCGAACCGTCGGGTCGGGCGATCGGCTCCATGTTACGCGTGCCGCCTTGCGTGTCGTACTTGCCGGAACGCAGCGGGAAGAGCCAATCCCAGTCTCCGGCGCTGACTTGACGCAGGAAGGCGTAGCCCTCGGCGGGCAAGGTCGAGCCGGAATCGACCGTAGGCGCGACCACCGGGCTCGGAGGCGGGACCGTGGGCATCACCGGCGGCACCACCGGCGTGCCGCCAGGAACGACCGGCTTGACCGGATCCTGCGGCGGCAGGTGATCGATGCGGCCAGCCGCATCGGACGACGGCGTGATCGGCGCCGTGGTGCCGTCGGGGCAGGCCGCCAGCCGTTCCCACGGGGTCTCCCACTCGTGGGCGACGGCGGTGGCGGGGTTGAAGCCTTGCGTCCAGTACTTCGCCTTGAAGCAGGAAATGCTCGCCGGCGCGCCGACCGCCACGATCATGCCGCCGGTGTAGGCGGTGGAGGCGTACCACGGCGGGGTGAGCTCGATCGACACGGTGCCCGCGCCGTCGACGATCTGTGCGGCGCCGACCCTCTTCCAGGGGCCCTCGTTGCTCGTGAAGCTGGGGGCGTCCCCGCGGGTCCACCAGGCGTTGACGAAGACGGCCTGCTTGACGACGCCATCGACGGTCGCGCGATAGGTCACTCGTTGACCAGCGGACGCGTAGGTGGTGTCGGCGCTCCAGACCTTCGCGGCGGCGACGGACGTATCGGCGGCCAGGGCCGGAAGCGGCGCCAGGGTGGTGGCGCCGAGGGCGACGGCGGCGGCCAGCGCGACGCGGCGCAGCAGGGGCTTAGCGCGAACCATGAATCGCCTCCCCGGCAGCGTTGTAGTGGTCCACGGCCTCGCCGTAGGAGTTCGGGCCGCTCGCCGCATAGGCGGACGAGGGAATGACCGGGATCTCGGGCGCGGTGCGCGCGGCTTGCTGCTCGGGCCGGGGAGTGGCGGAGGCGCTGTTGTCTTCGGTGCCACCGCCGCAGGCGGAGAGGGTCAGCGTGACCAGAATGGCCAGCGCGCCAAGAAAGGGACGATGCGACGTCATGTCGGCTTCTTTCGATGCGGGTTGAACGGAGGCAGCATCTTCGGAAGCCGTTGGAACGATGAACACTACCGAAACGGCCATCGAATGCTCCGTGACCAGCCACCATCGACCATTGGCTTGTGGATTTGGGTTGATTCAGTGAGCTTGTTGAAGAGGGTGGGGGACTGCTGCATGGTGTCGAGACGTTGGCGCATGAGGGGCTCCAAGTGCCGGACCGACGGAAGTCGACCGGGATTGATGGAGATCGACGGTGGGCCGACACCCACGGCGGGCGGACCGCGTCGCCTGTCTTGACGTGTCGTTGACGGGCCGGCGGCGACGTCGTCTGGCTTTTCTCAGCGTCCATGCTGACCAGACGCTGCAGCCTCGGTGTTCGTGGCATCGCCATCCGCCCAAGGGCGAGAACTGGGTCGAGGCGCGCCGGCGCGCCTCGCTACACTGGCCGCCGCCCGCCCAAGAAGGCCTCGAAGAGCCGCCCCCTCGTGACCACTCCTTCCTCCCTCGGCGCCGACGGCGCCACGCCCCGATCCAGCGTCTTCCGCCATCCCGGCTTCACAGCCTTCCTGGTGGCGCGGCTGGCCGCGGTGCTGGCCGGGCAGGTCCAGGCAGTGGTCGTGGCCTGGCAGGTCTATGACCTGACGCGCCAGCCGCTGGCGCTGGCGTATGTCGGGTTGGCGCAGTTCATCCCCATGCTGTTGCTGCTGTTGCCGGCCGGGGACCTGATCGATCGCTTCAGCCGCAAGCCCATCCTGGCGATCAGCTGGGCGGTGAGCGCGTTCTGCGGTCTGGCCCTGTGGTGGCTGTCCGGCCACGGCAGCGCCGGGGTGACCGGCATCTATGCGGTGTTGGTGCTGTTCGGCTGCGCGCGGGCGTTCTCGGGACCGGCGCTGCAGAGCTTGCTGCCGCAGATCGTGCCGCGCGAACAGCTCGCGCAGGCGATCGCCGCGAACAGCATGCTGCTGCGCATCGCCAGCATTGGCGGCCCGTTCCTGGGCGGCCTGCTGTACGGCTTCGGCGGTGCGTCGCTGACCTTCCTGGTGTGCCTGGCCTGCTTCACGCTGGGCACGGCGCTGCTCGTGGCGCGCGTGCCGGTGCGTTTCGCGGCGCCGCAGGGGCCCGTGCAGGGCAACATCTGGCAGCGTTTCGGCGCCGGCATCCACTTCATTCGCTCGCGGCCCATCATCCTGGGCACGATCTCGCTGGACCTGTTCGCGGTGCTGCTGGGCGGCGTGGTCGCGCTGCTGCCGATCTACGCGCACGAAGTGCTGCATGCCGGGCCCGAGGGCCTGGGCGCGCTGCGCAGCGCGATGGCGCTGGGCGAGGTGACGGCGGGTTTTTATCTGAGCATGCGGCCGTTCAACCGGCATGTCGGCCGCACGATGTTCATCGCGGTCGCGGTGTTCGGGCTGGCCAACCTGACCTTCTCGCTGTCGACGACCTTCTGGCTGTCCTTCGCGGCGCTGGCCGTGGCCGGCGCGGCGGACATGGTCAGCGTCTACATCCGCGGCGCGCTGGTGCAGTTCTCGACGCCCGACGACATGCGCGGGCGCGTCAACGCGGTGAACATGCTGTTCATCGGATCGTCGAACGAGCTGGGCGAGTTCCGGGCCGGCAGCGCCGCGGCGGCGCTGGGCGTGGTGCCCGCGGCGGTGACCGGCGCGGTCTGCACGCTGGGCGTGGTCGGCGCGTGGGCGGCGCTCTTCAAGCCGCTGCGCACAGTGGATCGTTTCGAGGAAGCGACCCCGGCCATCACGCGCTGATCGCGGCGATCCCGCGCCGACGGCGCCACGATCTCGGCGGCGGCGTCGAGCCGGCCAGGGTCGAGCCCGGGATCAGGCGCGGGTCAGCACGGTGAATCCACCGAAGATCATCCGCTGCCCGTCGAAGGGCATGTCCTTCATGTCCTTGATGATCGGGTCTTCCATGAAGGCCTGCATGCCGGTGTCGCGCACGGCCTTGGACGGCCATTCGACCCACGAGAACACCACCGATTCATTCTCCGCGCGCTTCACCGCCATGGTGAACGAGGTCACCTTGCCCTCGGGCACGTCGTCGCCCCAGCACTCGACCACCGACAGCGCGCCATGGCGCTTGAACAGGGCGGCGGCCTCCGTGGCCATCTTGCGATAGGCCTCCTTGTTGTCGTTCGGCACGGCCAGCACGAATCCATCGACATAGCTCATCTCGGTCTCCTGATTGGTTTGCATCGTTCGGCGACGTCACCCGACGTCGCACATGGGCTCGACGATCCAACGGCCGCCGTTTCGACACGGCACCGCGATCCGACCCGAAAAAAGCCGCGCCTACCCGAAGGTGAAGCGTGGCAAAGGGAGGATGCAGTCAAACAGTCAGAGAGTCACAGTCACGAAATCAACCTCGAGTTCACGGAAAAGGAAGCGGAGTGGAAGAGCGACACCGCGGTGATTCAATGGCTTCAGTCTACGGAGCGTCTCGCGAGGCCGGAGTCGGACGACTGTCGAAATCCCTGTAGGACATCAGGCGGTCGCCGCGATCCTCGACGGCGCAAGGAAAAAGCCGCGGCTGCGGAGGCGGCGCGCGGCTTGAAAGCTCGCAAGGGCAGGGAGGAAACAAGCGACTGAAGAACGGGACGGAGACGACTCGCGACGATAGGGGCACAGGCCTGGCGCTCGGGAAATCCCGGGGCGCCCCTCGATGCGCTCAATGGCTGTTGCGGCCTCGCACGGCCGGCGGCAGGTAATCCTTTCCGACCATCGCCCGAGCGAACAGGTAGTTGTTGCGAGCCCGCATGGGCAGGCTGTCCAGGTCCACGTGGCCTTGCTGGTCGCAGGGGAAGCACATGGCACGGCCGGCGTCGAAGAGAGACTCGAATCGGACTTCGAATTGAGGCGCGGCGGCTTCGGTCACGGTGAGGAGGCTCATGATGTTTCTCCTGGTGAGGTCCTTTGCAGCAACTATCGGCGCCGGCCCGGGGACTTCCCATAGGCGCACCTCGGTGCCCGATGTCGGTGGGCGGAACCGTCGGATGTCCGGCTTCGTCCTACAGCTTGTGGGTTCAACGGAAGCGCGATCGGCGGCGTTGACCCGGTCGGCGGCAGGGTGGGCCGCTTCACACTGCTTTGCAGCGCGTCGCGCGGGCCGGTCGACGGCGGCGCGTGGGCCTCGGCGCGCCGCAGTGCGGTGTCCGGCATGCAACCTGCCAGCATCCACACCAGGGCACCGCGCGCCCATTCCGCGCGCCATGGCGAGCCCCCTGTGGGAGACCTCCTACATCGGCTCGCGGTGCCCGCCGCTTCGCCTCGGCGACGGCGGCGGACAACATGCGCTCATTGCAACCCGATCCCGCCCCGGATCATTTCAGCCAACCCAGCGCCCCAGCGCGCCACGGAGTCACCAGGCTCGCGATGGCGATGCGTGCGGGCCTCACCGAGCGAGGTCACCATGGATGACATGTTCTTGCTGATGACGCTGGCCACCTGCACCGCCACCGCGGTCGCGGTACGCATGTGGACCTGGCTGGATGAGCTGGTGCGGGAAGACAACCAGGAGGAACTGTCATGAGCGCCCGTCCACCCCTTCCCCCCGAGCATCCGGCCGATGCGTCCATCGTCGACGCCGCCACCGAGATGCAGCCGGTGTCGGAGAACCCGCTGAGCCAGTCCGCCCTCATCTGCGGCGAGGTGACCTACCGCTCCGGTGACGGACCGCTGATCGTCATCCGACCGGGACCCGTCCGCGTGGAGATCAACGCGAACGACGTGACCCTCGGCTGGGACGACGGCCAGGCGCGCCTGAGCGCGGTGATGCCGCGCAGCGAATACGCGCGTTTCATCGGGGAGGGCGCGATCAAGCCCGTGGTGCCGCATCGCGCCGACGATGCAGCGCCTGACGGCGACAAGGCGTCGCCGAACTGACGGTCGAGGCGCGGGCTCCGGCGACGCGTCTTCGTGCCGCCGATGCACGAAAGGAAGCCGCCCCAAAGGGCGGCTTCTTCATGGGCGCGTCGATGAAGCGCCCACCGATCACGCATCGATCACATCCATGCGACGCCGTAGTAGTCGTAGACCTTGCGGCCGTATTCGTCGCTGTACTCGGGGCGGTCGGACTGCGCGTAACGCGGCGCCTTCTCGAGCTGGTCCTCGCGCAGCGGCACGACGTAGCCATCCAGGCTGGTGTCGTACTTCAGCATGTTCCAGGGGATCGGATACCGGTCGGTGCCGATGCCCATGAAGCCGCCGAACTCCAGCGCCGCATAACGGACGAGGCCGGAGCGTTTGTCGATCACCAGGTTGTCAATACTGCCCAGCTTGTCGCCGTTGCCGTTGTAGACCTTGGTGCCTTCGACGCGGTCGGAAGAAATGGTGGTGCTCGCCATGAGAATCTCCTGGTGGGGTTGGGGATGACCTGACGAGGCAAGGCGTGTGCCTCCGCGCCGGGAATTTCCCTTGCCTCGGCATAAGACCGGATCGTCACTGACCTCCCTTCACTCGCCGCGTCGCGGCCTCGCGCATGCCCAAACTGCCCACCCACGTCCAGGAAGCCATCGAGATCGTCCGCGAGGCCGCGCAGAGCTGGAGCGACGACAACGCGCCCAGCATGGGCGCGGCGCTGTCGTACTACACGCTGTTCTCGATCGCGCCCTTGCTGCTGATCGTGATCGCCGTGGCCGGCATCGTGTTCGGTGAGCAGGCCGCGCGCGGCGAGGTGATGGACCAGTTGTCCGGTCTCATCGGCCTGGAGGGCGCCACGGCGGTGGAGGAGCTGCTCAAGCGCGTCAACCGGCCGGAGGAGGGCGGCTGGGCCGCGGTGATCGGCACGGTGGTGCTGCTGGTGGGCGCGACCTCGGTGTTCGCGGAGCTGCAGAACTCGCTCAACCGGATCTGGAAGGCGCCGCCCAAGACCGGACCGGTGTGGGACGGCCTGCTGACGCTGGTGCGGCGCCGCCTGCTGTCGCTGGGATTGATCCTGGGCCTGGGCTTCCTGTCGATGGTGTCGATGGTCGCCAGCGCCGCGCTGACCGCGCTGGCGCGCTGGTGGACACCGTGGCTGGGCGACTTCCTGCTGGCGGCCCAACTGTTGAACGGGACGCTCGCGTATGCGCTGATCACGGTGCTTTTCGCCGTCATCTACAAGTGGGTCCCGGACGTGCCGGTCCGCTGGCGCGACGTGTGGGTCGGCGCGCTGATCACCGCGGCGCTGTTCAGCCTGGGCAAGACGCTGATCGGGCTCTACATCGGGCACAGCGGCGTCAGCTCGGCGTACGGCGCCGCGGCCTCGCTGGTCGTCATGATGCTGTGGGTCTACTACTCGACGCAGGTCTTCCTGATGGGCGCCGAGCTGAGTTATGCCTTTGCCAGGCGGCACAGCCTGCGCGAGCAACTGGCCGAGACCCCGACGGCGCTCCAGGCCGCCTCGGCGACGGGCACCCGGCCGATGCGCTGACCGACTGTCGGGCGACGGGCCGCGCCCCCTTTTGATGCGAGCGGCCGATCACCCCGCAGCCCGCGCCGTTACTTGCTGCGCGAGCGGCATGCCGATTGCCAGGGAGGGGGATGATCCACCTCTCCACCGACCAGCGCGCGCGCTCGCCGGCCCCTGCGGCCGACGACGCCGGGCTTGCCGTGGTCCAGGGGCAAGACCTGGCCCCGGATGCACTGACGCTGGCGCTGGAGCGGCATCGGCGCTGGTGCAACGTGCGGCGCGTGCTGTTGGTGCGCCTGGACGGCGCGGCCGGGGTGCTGGCGTCCACCGCCGCCTTCGCCGCGGTGCGCGAGACCATGCCCTGGGCGCAGTTGACCTTGCTCGCGGCGCCGGACGCGCTGGCCTTGCGGCCGCACCTGGACGTCGTCGACGAGCTGATGAGTTTCAACGCGCCATGGACCGCCGACGGCGCCGCCGCGCTGGACGCCGAGCCGGCGACGATGCGGGGCGACGCCGAGATGCACCTCGTGCGCAAGCTGCGGCGCAGTCATTTCGACGCCGCCATCCTGTTCGCGTCCTCGGCGCAGAGCGCGCTGCCGGGCGCGCTGCTGTGCCGCATGGCGGGCATCCCGCTGACGCTGGCCCATGTGCGGGAACCCGCCCATGGCCTGCTCACCGATGCGGCGCCGGACGAAGGGGTGGTGCACGACGATCCGCGCCGGCAACTGGCGCTTGTCGCCCACGTGGGGCTGCGCACGGCGGATGAAGGGCCGCGCTTCCGCCTGCTTCCCAAGGACGGCCAGCAGGTGCGCGAGGCCCTGCGGCAGGCCGGCCTGGGCGATGGCCAGCGCTATCTGATGGCGTGCCTGGGCGGTGGCGGCGCGCGGTGCTGCGCTCCGGAGGCGTTCAGCGCCGCCGCCGACGTTCTGCTCGACACCTGGGGCGACGACACAGTCGCCGTCTTCTGCGCCAGGCCTGGCGACGAAGCGATGTTGCCGGCTGCGCTGGCCGCGATGCGCGCGCGCGCCCTCGTGCTGCCGCAAGGGCTGTCCTGCGGTGAACTCGCGACGCTCGCGGCGGGCGCCCGCGTGCTGATCGCGGTGGACGACCTGCCGCTGACCCTGGCCGCGGCCGCTGGCGTGCCGGCGGTATTGCCAGGCCAGGCGCTGCGGCGCGAGCGCGTTCATTCCTGACTGGCCGCGCCCGCCGATGGCCGTCCCGTGGTCGCATCCCGAGCGATGAACCACGCCTTCTCGCATCCGGACCTACCGCCGTGGCGCAGCCCGCGGTGGGTGGCGCCGTAGATCCTTGAGGAAGGACAGGTCATGCCAACAATGCGAGAGATTCCCGCACATCACGTCCCGCATGGCTACGGTCGAGGGGCAGAGACCGACAGCGACGACTGTATCGAGAGTGAGAACGACCTTCTTGACCAACGGTTGGGCGCGATCCCGCTGAGCGAGGTCGGTCCGCTCGCATCGAGATCCGGATCGCAGCGGGACGAGCGACCCGGTGCCTGGGCCCGACATGCCGCCCAGCAGTCGGCGTGGTCGCGCGGCGCGGCGCTCAGGCATCACGCGGAGCAGGGCCGCGGCCAGCATCGCGTCGTGCCGTCCGCCCCGCACGATCGGGCCGATGCGGCCCTGCGCGCGTATCCGCCGCAGCCTTCCAATGCGGCGCATGCGGCGTATTCATCGCGTCCTTCGCGTCCTTCGCGTCCGGCGCCGCAGCTGATGCAACATCCGCTGCAGCAGCCCTATCCGCTGCAGCAGCAGTACCCCATGTACCCGATGTACCCGATGCTGTCGCCTCACGGGGGCTACGCTCCATCGCAGGTCTTCGGACCGTGGTCGCCACAGGCACCGATGCCGGGCATGGCGTCGCCGGGCTTCGTGTCGATGAACTGCTTCAACGGGCTGGGCTATGGCGCCGCATCCTTCGCTGGGCAAACGGCCTGGCCGGCGTTTCCACCGTGCCAACCCTGGGCGATGCCCTGTGGGAGTTGGACGAACGATCTGTCGGGCGTCGCCGGCCTCACGACGGGCAGCTTTCTGGGCGGCCTGGCAGGCGGGGCGTTGGCGGGCATCGCTGGCGGCGTGATGTCGGGGCTCGGTGCCTTCGCGCAGGGCGCGATGGCTGGCTGGAACTCATGGGCCAGCCCGTGCGGCATGCCGCCATACGGCCTCGGCTGCTACAGCCCGCAGATCTGGCGGTGAAGGCTGTCGACCCCTCGCCGACGCATCGAGTCGAGGGTCCCTGCGGAAGACCCTGATCCGCACCGCGTCCGTGGGCCATTTCTCCAGTCGGCGGTGTCCCGGAAACCGGTGCGAAATCGTCACGGGACGTAGCGCCGGGCACATGTCTTGCCGAGGCTTCCGGGCCACGCGACACGCGTTGGGAAGGTTCCGGAGAGCCTCCTCCCGCGTGCCGGATCTCGTCTCATCCCGAGCCGATCCATGCGTGAGCGGGACCGAGTTTTTCGATGACTTGTCTTCACCACAGGAGGTTCTTCATGCACCTGCGCAAGCTCGCCTGGGCTGTGCCGCTGCTGTTGGCCGCGACCGCGGCCCAGGCGGAGGGCTCCGGCAGTTTCCTGGAGGGTGCCAAGCTCGCCGCGCTGGTCCGTCCGGAGGCCGCGGCCCCGTCGAACAGCCCTCCCCATGATCCGGTCGACGCCAGAACCGCTGCGTCCAGCAAGGCGTTCGCCCCGTCGCCGACGACGGTGTCGGCCCTGTCCCTGGATGTGGCCGACAGCGCCGGCAAACGGCCCGAGATCCGCAACGTGCTCACCCTGGTGGCCGCCCTGGCGCTGGTGGGCTGGATCCAGCGCCGGCGTCCGGATGCCTGACGCAGGCAGTTCCGGCCGGCGGTCCCCGACCGCTCACAGGCACCGGCGCGGTTCGACAACCGCTTCCCGGTGCCGATTCATTTCCGCGTCGCCCCTGGCGTCGCCAACACCCCCGCACCGCTTCGAGCGCACCTGCCCAGGCGCATGAGAGCGAGCGAGTTGTTCGACATGCGATTGGTTGAACGCGATCGGCGGGGCGATGAAATCGTCGATTGGAATATTTTTCAAATCGAATCGACGATGGGGGCTGGCAAGAAGTCGTCTTGCTGCAAGAATGAGTTATGGAGGTTCAGCGAACATTTTTCACGAAGACTGAGCCGATGGTGAAGGTGACCCGGGAGGCCGGCCGCGCAGGGACCGGACGGACACCGTCACAAGATGATGCAAACAATCGGGCGCGTGCTTGCAAGCCGTCGTTCCAGGGCTGCCGATCCGCGATCCGGACGGCGCCCGGCGGCCGCGCCCCACAACCAAGGATGTACCGGTGACCCATGCGTTGATCGTGGATGACGATGTCGATTCCGTCGCGACCCTGCAAGAACTGATTTCCAGCGAGAAGTTCACCGTTTCGGTGGCCCATACCCTGCGCGACGCGCGCCGCCACATCGCGCTGCAGCAACCGGACGTGGTCCTGCTGGACTTGCAACTGCCCGACGGCAACGGGATGGAGCTGTTCTCCGACCCTCAACTGGTGGCCAACTCGGAGGTCGTGCTGATCACCGGCCACGCCAGCCTCGACACCTCGATCCAGGCGCTGCGCCTGGGGGCGGCGGACTACCTGGTCAAGCCGATCAACATCACGCAGCTGCAAGGTGTGTTGTCGCGTGTGATGAAACCCGCGGCGCTGCAGGCGGAGGTCGCCGACCTGAACGCCAACCTGGCGCACAGCGGCCACTTCGGCCTGCTGTGGGGGCGCACGCAGCCGATGCAGCGCATCTACGACCAGATCTCGCGCGTGGCCGGCACCAGCGTGTCGGTGTTCATCAACGGCGAGAGCGGCACCGGCAAGGAGCTCGTCGCGCAGACCGTGCACGACCTCAGCCGCCGGCGCAAGAAGCCGTTCCTGGCGGTGAACTGCGGCGCGATCTCGCCCAATCTGATCGAGAGCGAGATCTTCGGCCACGAGAAGGGCGCCTTCACCGGCGCGGACAAGCAGCACGAAGGCTTCTTCGAGCGCGCCAGCGGCGGCACGCTGTTCCTGGACGAGCTCACCGAGATGCCGCTGGAGCTGCAGGTCAAGCTGCTGCGCGTGCTGGAGACCGGGCGCTTCATGCGCGTCGGCTCGACGACGACGCTGGACGCCGACGTACGCGTGATCGCCGCGTCCAACCGGCCGCTGCTGCAGGCGGTGCAGGCCGGCAAGCTGCGCGAGGACTTGCTGTACCGCCTCAACGTGTTCCCGATCGAGATGCCGCCGCTGCGCGAGCGCCTCGACGACGTGCCGCTGCTGGCCGACCACTTCCTGCGCGGCATCGCCGTGAAGGAAGGCAAGAGCAAGCGCTTCACCGCGCGGGCGCTGGCCCAGCTGCAGACCTACCACTGGCCCGGCAACGTGCGCGAGCTGCGCAACGCGGTCCAGCGCGCCTACGTGATGGCCGCCGCTGACGTGGTCGACGAGCAATGGCTGCCGCGTGGAGAGAACGTCGACGCACAGGCCGCCGTGGCCGCGGCGCCGGCCGCCGGGTTCTCGCCGTCGGTGCCGGCCTTGGCGCCGGCGCCCGCATCGTCCCCCGCGGAGGTCTCCGGACCGTCGGTGACGATGCCGCTCGGGAGCTCGATGGCGCAGGTGGAGAAGGCCTTCATCCTGGCCACGCTGCAGCATTACAAGCATCACAAGGAGCAGACGGCGGCCGTGCTCGGCATCAGCCTGAAGACGCTCTACAACCGGCTCAAGGAATACGCGGCCGAGGATGCGGCGGCGGCCGACAAGGCCGAGCAGTAGTCCCTTCGAGGGCGCCTTGCCGCCGCGTCCCAAGGCGCTCGGTTCCTGGAGGCTGAGCACGGGCTCTCCATGGGGCATGGGCATGCCCGCCAGGATCCCCATGCGCCATTCCGGCCCGATCGCCGCTCGCTGACCGTGGGCCTGGGCTTGCTGCCTTGTCTGCCTCGGCATGCGGCCTGCCTTGCGAAGGCAAGGAGGGCGCCTCATGTCGCTGCGTTGGGTATCCGATCGCGAGCCGGGCCTGCGCCGGCTGCGCGCCGCCAAGGGCTTCCGTTATGTCGATGCGTCGGGGAGCCCGGTGCGCGACGGCGACACGCTGCGCCGCATCCGCGCGCTGGCGATCCCGCCGGCCTACGTCGATGTCTGGATCTGCGCGCGCCAGGACGGACACATCCAGGCCACCGCCCGAGATGCGCGCGGTCGCAAGCAATACCGGTATCACGCCGACTGGATGGCGCTGCGGGGCGAGAACAAGTTCGGGCTGCTGCTCGACTTCGGCCAGCGCCTGCCGCGCCTGCGCCGTCAGGTGCAACGCCGGCTGAGCGACGGCGGCCTCGACCGGGAGCGCGTCATCGCCGCGCTGGTGCGCTTGCTCGACCGGACCTGGATGCGCATCGGCCATCGCGAGTACGCGCGCAGCAATGGTTCCTATGGCCTGAGCACGTTGCTGTGCCGCCATGTGAAGGTGAAGGGCGATGCACTGGTGCTGACCTTCACGGGCAAGAGCGGCGTGCGCCATCAACTCGCACTGCGCGACGAGCGCATCGCCGCGCTGGTGCGCCGCTGCCGCGATCTGCCAGGCAAGGAGCTGTTCGGCTACGAGGACGGGCAGGGCGAGGCCCGTCGCATCGACGCCTCCGATGTCAACGACTGGTTGGGCGAGGTCGGCGGTCCGACCTGCAGCGCGAAGGTCTTCCGCACCTGGCATGCGAGCGTGCTCGCGCTCGATCTGCTGCGGGCGCACGCGCGGGCGGGCACCGCGCCGGTCGACGCGGCGAAGGGCACGATCCAGGAGGTGGCGAGCCGCCTCGGCAACACGGTGGCGGTGTGCCGCAAGTCCTACATTCATCCCGCCGTGCTGGAGTGGGCGCAATCGGACCGGCTCGGCGCGCTGCCGGATCAGCCATGGATGAAGGCGCCGCCCGCGGGCGCGGGCCTGAGCATGGCGGAGCGTCGCCTGATGGGGCTGATGCGGACGCAGCCCCAGGTATCGGTGGCTACGCCTGCGCCGGCGCCGGTGTCGCGGGCAGCGGCGGATGCGGCACGGCCGGCACGGCGCCCCTCGGCGTCGTCGCCCGCGGGCCGGTCGCCGCGTTCTCGCTCGGCGCGCTCGCCGCGTCGTGCGCCGCGAGCCGCGACGCCGTCGCGTGAAGATTCAACAGGTGATCGGCCAGCGACGTCCAGTCGCTGAAGACCGCGTCGGGCTCGCGCAGCGGCGAGCGGCGCCAGGCCGTTTCCGCGCCGGTGTCCAGCAGCAGGCCGCCGGTGCCGGCGCGATGGCCGGCCTCGACGTCGTCCAGCATGTCGCCGACCATCCATGACCGGGCCAGGTCCAGGCCGTGCGCGCGCGCGGCGCGGACCAGCATGCCCGGCGCCGGCTTGCGGCACAGGCAGGCCGGACGGCCTTGCGCGTCGGGGGCATGCGGGCAGACGGCCACGTCGTCGATGGCGACGCCGAAGTCGTCCTTCAGCCGGCGTAGCAGCGCGCCCTGCAGATGCGCGAACTGGGCGCGCGTGAAGGCGCCGCGGGCGATGCCGCTTTCGTTGGTGACGATCACCAGCGCCAGGCCGGCGCTCTGCAGTCGCGCCAGCGCCTCGCCCGCGCCGGGCACCAGCCGCAACCGCGCGGCATCGGCGAGCGGGGCGATCGTGTCGGACGGCTCGGGCGCCAGCAGCGTGCCGTCCTTGTCGAGGAAGACGCAGGCCCGCAGCGACGCCGGCGACGCGGCATCGCGACGTTCCTGGGCCAAGCCCAGGTCGTGGATCGAGATCGTGCCCAGCGGGGCGTCGAGCCACGCGCTCATGCGCCGCCCTTCGCGTGACCTTTCACGCGACCCTTCGTGTCGCCTTCCGCCGGGGCCGCGCTCATCGCGGCAGGCCCATGCCGGCACGCGGCATCGCGGCGACGTAGGCGGCGCGTCGCGAGCGCGCCGCCAGGCCGCCCGGGTCGTCGCGGCGTCCACCGCCTTGCGAGGGGTCCATCATCGGCCCCCCCTCGCGGTCGCCCGGGGTCAGGTGCACGCCACGCGGCGGCGGCAGCAGTTCGGCCAGCCGGTCCAGCGTGCGCCGCACGTCCAGCGGCTTGGCCCACAACTCGAGGAAACCGACGCCGACCGCGTCGAAGTCGGAATCGGCCGTCACGGCGATCGCCGGCACCTGCGCCCAGCCACGCCGCATGCGCAGCAGCTTCAGCAGGTCGGAGCCGTGGCAGTCCGGCAGGTTCAGGTCGACCAGCAGCAGCGCCGGCAGCATCCGGGCGCTCATCCGCCACGCGGGCATGCCGGCTTCGGCGACGTGCAGGCGCAGGTCGCGGCGCTGCTCGAACATCGCCTCCATCACGATGACGTTGAGGGGGCTGTCCTCGATGTACAGCACCGTGGTGAGACCGTCGTTCATCGATGCACTCCTTCCCTGTCCTTGTGAATTGGTCGGGAGGCAGGGCAAGAGACATGCCCGACCTTCCCCCACATCCTGGGGACATTGAGGTACCGCCGTGTTACCGCCGGATGGCCCGGACGTCAACGTTCCCGACATCTCGCCCGAGGTGGCGTCAGGGGTTCTCCGCAGCGGATGGCGCGGCGGCTTCGCGGGCCGGAAAGGCCGGGCGGTCGATGGGTACGAGGCTTGCCTTCGACAGGTTGTCTGCCGATCCACCGCCCCCTCGCAAGGAGCCCGACATGGCCCTCTCCACCCCACGATCCGACGACGATCATCCGACCAGCTTCGGCGTCCACAAGCCGGTGGACCATCTGGTCATCAGCTTCCCGACCGCCGCCGAGGCAGGACAGGCCCGCGCCGCGTTCAGCGCCCTCGGCATCGCCGAGGCCGACCTGCATGCCTTCACCGATCGCGAGATGGTCGATCGCGTGGCCGAGGACCTCAAGCGGGCCAGCCCGCTGGCCTCGATCGGGCAGGAGGTCAACCTGCTGCGCAGCCATGGCGAGCTGGCCGAACGCGGCTACCACTTCCTGGTCGTCAAGGCGAAGAACGACGACCACGCCCGCGAGATCGCGGAGATCGCGCGCCGCAACCACGCCGAGCGCGCCCAGTACTACGGCCACTTCATCATCGAGGCGATGCTCGAGCCCGAAGGTGGCCGGCCGCAGGTGGCGGAGTCCCCGCATCGCGGGCTCGATACCCATCCCAAACCCCCGCTACCGCGTTGAGGGGCACCGCCCCCCCTCGCGTCCGTCCCGGGGTCGGCAAGACCCGGGCCGGCTGGACACCGCCCCGATGCGGACGCATGCTGGCGCCGCCTCCCGTGGGGCACGCCGCTTGCCGTTCACCGACCCACCCCCTCCGCCATCCGGCATCACGAAAGGACACGAACATGAGCACCACGCCCAACAACGAGAAGAGCGACAAGGCTGTTCCGTTCACCACCACCGAAGACGCGGTCAAGGCCGGCCATGTGCCCGCGAACGGCACGTCGGCGACGACCTCGGCCGCATCGAGCACCGCGGGCGTGGACCTCGTGAACCGCGTCGCCGAGAAGGCGCACGCCACGATCGACCGCCTCGCCACGCAGGCGACCCCCGCGGTGCAGCATTTGCAGAAAAGCCTGGAGGACACCAACGAGCTGCTGCACGAGCGCGCCGATCGCCTGCGCACGACCGGCAACGAGTGGTGCGACGGTCTGCGCACCAGCGTGCGCGAGCATCCGCTGGCCGCCATCGGCACGGCGCTGGCGGTGGGCCTGCTGATCGCCCGCCTGACGCGCTGAGCACGGCGCGTCCCATGAGCGAAGGCACCACCGCTTCGTCCGCCGCCGCCGCCGGGGCGGACGGGGGCTTCCCGCCACCGCCGCCGCCACCGGGAAGCGGCCCGTCGATCCCGGGCGGCGGCGGGCCCGCGTCTCCGACGGACGCGGGCTGGCTGGGCGACCTCGGCGGCATGGCGCGCGCCGCGCGCGGCATGCTGTCGGGCCGGTTGCTGCTGCTGGCGCTGGAACTGCGCCGCGCCCGCCACGGCCTGGTCAGCCTGCTGATCCTGACGGTGGTGGCCGCGATCGCCGGCGCCACGGCCTGGATCGCGTTGTGGGCGGGCCTGGCCGCGCTGGCGGTGCAGTTCGGCCTGAGCTGGCCCTGGGCCTGCGCCGCGGTGCTGGGCGCCAACCTGCTGCTGTTGCTGTGGGTCGTCGCCGCGATGAAGGCCCTGACGCCGATGCTGGCGCTGCCCGCGTCTCGCCGCCAGTTCCACTGGCTGTTCAACGATCCGATGGATCCTGAGGAACCGACCGCCGATGGCCGCACCGCAACACCGACCTGATCCGCGCAGGACTCCCGTGGCGCCCGACCTCCCGGACCTGCCCGAGACGCTGGAGGACCTGACGCTGCGCATCGAGATGGCCGAGTTGCGCGTGGTGCGCCGCGACCTTGAATTCCATACCCATTGGGACTCGTTGCAACTGCGCGGCAAGGCCGCGCTCGCTCCCAGCCACTGGTTGCTGCCGGCGCTGGGCACCGGGGCGAGCTGGCTGTTCTGGCGCCTGATCCGGCGCCGGCCGCGCCGGCATGGTCGCGGCTCGGGGCAGGGCCGTCGCGACCATTCGCTGCATGCCGCGCAGGATGCACAGGCGCATCGCGAGGGCGATGCTGGTGGCGCTGGCGGCGATGCCGCGCGGCCGGAACTCGGCACGCTGCAACTGCTGACGATGTTGTGGAGCTTCATGCCGACGCGGTTGCGTGGGCAACTGGGGCCGGACATGACGCAGATGTTGCTGGGCGTGATCGCGGGCTTCATCCAGGGGCGCAAGCAGCAGCGCAAGGACCGGGACGCGGCCGAGGCCTAGGCGCCGCATGGCGAAGCCCAGGTCCGGGCCTCGCAGCCAGGGACCGGGCCGCGGCAAGCGACCCGGTCCCTGGGCTTACTCGGCGTTGCGCGCCTGGTCGCGCAGCAGGCGGATCTGGTCGTGATTGCGCAGGGCGCCGGCCAACTGGCGCTGCACCACGTCCACCACGCCGGCCGGCAGCGGCTTCTGCGCCGCCTTGCGGTAGCGGGCGACGGCGGTGTCCTCGCCGCGCTCGCATTCCTCCAGCATCGCCTTGTCGCTGTAGCCGGTCAGCGTGCCCTTGACGGCGACCCAGCCGCGATGCATCGCGCCGGAGGTGCTGCCTTCATCCTCGGGCGTGCCGCCGTGCTGCCGCACGATCTGCTGCAGTTCCGAGCACGCCTGGCGGCAGTCCGCCGCGCGTTGCGCGAAGACCTCGCGCAGGCTGGCGCTCTTCACGTGTTCCGCGCAGCTCAGGAAGCCGTATTCACCGTCCTTGCAGGTCTCGATGAGCGTGTTCAGCTCGTCGATGACGTCCTTGTTGTCCATGACATTCCTTCCGTGGGGGTTGGGATGTCCGGTATTCAGCAAGGCATGTACCCGTCACCGCGTCTTCACGCCGGGCCGGCGGCGCCGCGGGCTCAGGCCGAGGTCGGCAGGCCCATCGCGCGTCGCAGGCCTTCCAGGATCTGCGACGGCGAGGCCGGCTTGCGCAGCACGATGAAGGAGGACTCCGCCGTCAACGCCGCGCTGTAGCCGCTGATCAGCACCACCGGCAGCCCCGGGCGGCGCACACGCAGCTCGCGGGCCAGCGCCTGGCCGTCCATCGAGCCCGGCATCATGACGTCCGACAGCACCACGTCCACGGCGGCGCCGCTTCCGAAGAGCTGCAAGGCCTCGTCCGCGTCGCGCGCCGGCAAGACCTGGCACGAGAAGCTGCGCAGCAGGCTGGCGGTGATGCGGTTGAGCTCTTCGTTGTCCTCCACCAGCAGGACCCGCACGCCCGACAGGCTGCCGGCCAGGCTGGTCTGGCTGGGCTGCTCGGGCCGCGTCATCGGCGCGCTCGTCTGGGACGGCAGCAGCAGCGTCACCGTGGTGCCGGCGCCGGGCTGGCTGGCGATGCGCGCGGTGCCGCCGGCCTGCACGCAGAAGCCCAGCACCTGGCTCAGGCCCAGGCCCGTGCCCTTGCCGACGGCCTTGGTGGTGAAGAACGGCTCGAAGACGCGCGCCAGCACGTCCTCCGCGATGCCCGGGCCATGGTCGGTGAAGGTGATGGCGACGTACTCGCCGGGCGCGAGGTCCTGCACGTCGAAGGACTGGGCGCGGCGCGCCTCCACCGTGACCTCGCCCATGCCGTTGGTGGCGTCGCGTGCGTTCAGCGCGATGTTGATCAGGGACAGCTCCAGCTCCGACGGGTCGACGCGCACGCTGGGCGCGTCCGGCGCGACGTTCATCGTGACCTGCATGCGCTTGCCCAGCACGGTGGCCAGCAGTTCCTTCATCTCGCCCAGCGTCGAGCGCAGGTCGACGATCTGCGGATGCACCGGTTGACGGCCCGCGACGCGCAGCAGGTGCTGCGTCAGGCGGCTGCCCACGTCGACGGACCGGATGATCGCGCCCAGCGGCATCGCCAGCGCCTCGGCGTGCGGGCTGCGCTGGATCAGGTGGGCGCTGTTGCTGATCACGCCCAGCAGGTTGTTGAAGTCGTGCGCCACGCCGCCGGTCAGGCGGCCGAGCGCGGCGGTGCGTTGCGAGCGGGAGCTGAGCTGCTCGGCCTCGCGCGTGCGCTCGACGGCGTCGTTGACGCGGAGTTCCAGCTCCGAGCGCCCCTGCCGGATCGCCGCGCTGGCGTCTTCCAGCGCCTGCGCCACCTCGTCGCATTCGGCCATGCCGGTGCGCTGGGCCTGCACCGGTTCGCCGGCGCGCAGCTTGTTGGCGATGGCGTTGAGCTCGTGGATCGGATCGGAGATGCGCCGGCTGATCCACAAGGCGCCAAGCAGGCCGATGAGCACCAGCACCAGCGAGCCGACGGCGATCGGCTGCAGCGTGCCGGCACGGCCGCCCAGTCCGGTCGGCCGCGGCACCGCGGTCACCACGGTCCAGCCTTGCGGCGACTTGCTGAAGTAGCCGCGGATCGGCTCGCCGTCCAGGCTCAAGGTCTCGAAGACCGCCTCCTCGCGACCGGCCAGCAGCCGCTTCATGTCTTCGGTGGCCGGCCGTCCGGCATACCCGGCGCCGCCCGGATGGCGCGCGATGACGGTGCCGCGGCTGTCCATGATGGTCGCGGTCCAGTCCGACGGCAGGCCCTGCGTGTCGATGATCTGCTGCAGTTCCTGCGGCAACACCGTGACCGTCATGTTGAGCAGGACGCGGCCGTTGCGTCCGATCGGCTGGACGACCGAGGCCCGCCATTGCCCGGTCGCGGGGTCCGGCGACAGGTCGCCGATGAGCGGCTGCTCCAGCAGCGGGGCGGTTTCGCGGACCGGCAAGGCGCCCGTCGTGGCGGGTGGCAGGCCCGGTGGCGCCATGGCCGGTGCCGCCGCCGATCCGGTGACGGCACCGCCCGCGGCCGTGCCGGACGCGCCGGCGCCGATTGGCGTCGCCGGGGCGGCGCCGGCGGGGAGGCGGGTGCTGAACAAGGTGCGCTCTGGCGTGGTCAGCTCGACCCAGCCGGCCATGCCCTGGACCGCGCGGCGCGACTGCAACGCCAGCATCGCCAGATCGTCCGCAGGAATCTGCGGCGCGTTGTCCAGGATCTGCGACAGCGACAGCACCCGCGCGATGCCGGCGCGGCGCTCCAGCTCCCGGTCCACGACCATCGACAGCGCGCGCGTGTTGTCCCGCATGTGGCGGATCGTCGCGTCGGTCTCGTCGGCCCAGGTCTGCCAGCTGACCCAGAGCGCGGCGATCACGCCCGGCAGCATGACGGAGAAGACGAGCAGCAGCAGGCGGGAGCGGATGGGCAGGGACATGGGGGGTGCGGAGGGACGGAGTCGCCAATGAGGCCAGGCGCCGGTGCCGGTGCGGGTGCCGCGCTGCGGCGGCAGATTATGAGCGGTGCTGTTCAAGGAATTTCAGGCTCGTGGGACGGGCCGGACCGGTCGATGAAGGGGACGGCGCCGATCGGCGCGCCGGCGGGCGACGGGATCGTCGCGGTGGTCGTGGCCGTGGTGACGGTGGTGGTCGTGACGACCTGCGTGGCCGCGCCCGCCGGCAGGACCCGGGGCGGGCGCAGCAGGGTCGACAGCGGTGGGCAGGGGCGGTCGCTCTCGCGCAGGTACAGGGCCACCGGTCGCATGCGGCGGTTGCGCTGGCTGATGCTGCGCAGGCAGATCAGCAACGGCACGGCCAGCACCGCGCCGGCCACGCCCCACAGCCAGCCCCAGAACATCACCGACAGCAGCACCGACAGCGGGTTCATCGACAGCCGCCGGCCGACGACGAAGGGCGTCACGAAGTTGGCCTCGACCGCATGCACGCACAGGTAGGCGGCGGCGGGGGCCGCCAGCGCGGTCAGCCCGCCGTCGCCCGGCGACGAGGCGAGCGACGCCGCCAGCAGCAGCCCCGCCATGATCAGCGGGCCGAGGTAGGGGATGAAGTTCAGCAGCGCCGCCAGCGCGCCCCACAGGCCGGGGTTGGGCAGGCCCACCAGCCACATCGCGCCGGCCACTACCAGCCCGACGCCCAGGTTGATGGCGGACACCGAGACCATGTAGCGCGAGATGTCGCGCTGCGCCGCGCGCAGCCCGCCCAGCACCACCGCGCGCAGGCGCGGTCGATGGGGCAGCAGCTCGATGCAGCGCGACAGCACCCAGTGCTCCGAGGCCAGCAGGAAGTACAGCAGGATCGTCGTGGCCGCGGCGGACACCAGCAACCGCACGCCCTGGCCCAGCACCTGTGCGGTCAGGGCGACGCTCTCGCTGGCGAGGCGCTCGCGCAGCGGATCAGCCGGTGGCGGCGCGGCGGCGCGCCCGGCGACGCGACGCTCCGTGGGCGGGCCGAAGCCCGGGATGGCGGCCCGCCAGCGGTCGACGCGGTTCAGCGCCTGCGTCACGGCCGCCGGCGCGCGCTCCCACCACTGCGCCGCGGGCTCGGCCAGCAGCGCCACCGCGAGCACCGAGCAGCCCACCACCGTGGTGACCAGCATGCCGGCGCTGATGGCCTCGGGCACGCCGTGGTGACGCATCGTGCGCACGGCCGGCGCCAGCACGAAGGTCAGGATCAGCGCCACCAGCACCGGCAGCACGATCGCGCTGGCCTCCTTGAGCAGGAAGATCAGCGCGATCAACAACAGGCCGCGCGACGCCCAGCGGCGCATCGAGGTCGGGGGCAGGGCGGCGGCACGCAAGGCGTCGGGTCCCGGCGGCGTTCAGGAAGGCCGCGGGGCAGTCGCCCCGCGGCCATGACGGGGCGTCCGGGCCGGCCCCCGAAAGGGCGTGGGCACGGCGCGGCGGAAGGGGCGGGGCATGGTGGTCTCCTCGGCGGCCGCGTGCGGTAAGGAATGCGCGGTCAGATGTTGTTGAGCGCAATGAAGCAATCGCCGGGCCAGCGCGCGAGGACGCGGGTGCGAAAGCGTCGCCTTCCGCGCGATCGGCCAGTCGCCACCGCATCGTGGCGCGCGCTGGGGCGGGCCTGGGGATGTCCGCGTACACGGTACGCGCGGGCCGCGTGCATGCCGGAGGTGGGCCGGATACGGGCCGGACGTGGGCCGGATACACGCGTGACACGGGCCGGGTACAGGCTGGGTACGGCGTGCGACGGTAAAAGCTACCGCAAAGCGTTCCGGGCGGCGGGGTTCGGAACGGCTACGCGCGACGCGATGACGACGGAGGGGACGGCGTCCATGCGATCGCGCGTGGGCGGGTCGATGCCCGGCAGGCCCCATGCCCAAAGGGTTTGCGGGTTCGGGCCGGGCACGCCGAATGGCCGTCAGTCCGCGATGTGAAACCGCGCGACCAGGGCGGCATGGGTCTTGCGTTGAGGGGATATCGCGCCGGTTCGCCGGCACTGCCTACAACGCGGCGACCGCCCGTTGCAGGCGGTTTCAACCTCTAGCCCGATCAGGAGTTTCCCAGTGGGAGCAATGGAACTACGGCACGAGCACAGGCAGTCGCAGACCCTGTCACCCCGACTGCAGCACGCCGTGCGGCTGCTGCAGATGTCCTCGTTGGACTTTTCGACCATGGTCACCGACATGCTGGGGCGCAACCCCTTCCTGGAAGTGACCGAAGGCGGCGATGAAGCCGCGGCCATGGACGGCGACGCGCAGGTGGCGCCGGCGCCGGTGATGGCCGACATGCCCGAGCCGCTGCCCGACGACCGCGAGATCTGGCGTGCCGAGAGCTCGGGGTCGCTGCGGCGCGCCGAGGACGGCGAGCTCAGCGCGCTGGAGATGACCGCCGCGCAGACCTGCCTGCGCGAGCATCTGCGCAGCCAGTTGAACGTGTTGCGCCTGTCGTCGCGCGATCTGCTGCTGGCGTCGATCGTGGCCGAGTCGGTCGACGACGACGGCTATCTGCGCAGCTCGCTGGAAGAGCTGGCCGCGGTCGCGCAACTGCAGCCGGCGGTGGAGCTCGGCGAGATGCAGATCGCGCTCAAGCGCGTGCAGGCGCTGGATCCGCTGGGCGTGGGCGCGCGCAGCGTGGCCGAATGCCTGCTGCTGCAACTGCCCAAGATCGAGGACACCCGCAGTCGCATGCTGGCCGAGCGGATCATCACGCAGCATTTGAACCTGCTGGCCTCGCGCGACATTCCGTCGCTGGCGCAGTTGCTGGACGTGAGCGTCGCCGAGGCCGAGATGGTGTGCCTCAAGCTGCGCCGCTTCGATCCCCGACCGGGTTGGCGCTATGAGACGACGCAGGCCGCGTACATCGTGCCCGACGTGCTGACGACGAAGGTGCGCGGCCAGTGGCGCGTGCAGCTCAATCCGGCGGTGATCCCCAAGGTCCGCATGAACCAGGTCTATGCGGAGCTGTTCCAGCGGCATCGCAAGCAGGGTCATGCCGAGATGGCCAACCACCTGCAGGAAGCGCGCTGGACGATGCGCAACATCGAGCAGCGCTTCTCCACCATCCTGGACGTGGCCAACGCGATCGTGAAGCGTCAGCGCCACTTCCTCGAATTCGGCGCGATGGCGATGAAGCCGCTGGGCCTCAAGGAGATCGCCGACGAGGTCGGCATCCACGAGTCCACCGTGTCCCGCGTGACCAACAACAAGTACCTGGCGACGCCCTCGGGCGTGTACGAGCTCAAGTACTTCTTCTCGCGCGCGATCGTCAGCAGCAACGGCAGCGCGTGCTCGGGCACCGCGATCCGCGGCCTGATCAAGGACATCATCGAGGCCGAACGCGCCGAGAACCCGTTCTCCGACGCGGAGATCACGCGCCAACTCGCCCGCCAAGGGCTGGTAGTGGCGCGGCGCACGGTGACCAAGTACCGGCAGATGCTGCGCATCGACGCGGTCGAGCGGCGCCGTCAACACAGCTGAGGCGCTGGCCACGAACGAATTTCCGGGACAACTTTCCGAGGCGCGATGGAGACAAGGACGGAGCCCACGAAGGCTCCGTCTTCATTTGGCCAAGGAACCGCGACCGGCACCGCCGAACTCATGCCCTCTTCATGTCGCCCGATCCCCGGGCGCGGCTGAGCAAGGAGTCCGGATGCCATCGACGAAATTAACGACAGGAGCCTATCTCTTCGGCCCCAACGCCGACGCGGACCATGGATTCGACGAGAGGCGAACGCAGAATCGTGAGCGCGCTCACGTGACAGGCCGCTGTCTGGACGTGACCGGTCACGACATGGTGGATCCGCGGGCGGCGCTCGAAGAGGTGGCCGGGCTGTCCATGGATGCGGCGTGGTGGCGCGAGGAACTCGATGTGATGGGGAAAGGCGACGCCCTTTACCAAGACATGGAGGCCGCGCGGAAGGTCTGGGGGGAATGGGAGACGTGGCTGGAGGGGGCCTCGATGCCGAAGCCGCTCAGCAAGGAGGAGCGGCGGCGCGGCATGAGCGACGCACCGCCGAAGCTCTCTGGCAGCATCGCGCACGCACTGGGCGAGGACTACCGGCTGTACAAGACCTTGGAGAGTCATTGCCGTGTTCGCCTCGGTCGGGGCGGGCGTGACGAGAGGCTCGGAGCCGAGCGGACCCGGCTTGCCGGTCCGTCCAAAGTCGTCGCGCGGCCAAGCGTCATGGCCGTCAACGCGACGGCGGCGCCTGCTGAACGCGTCCTCCATCCGGCGGTTGCCCGCATCGACTCGATCGGCATTGCCTATCCCCCGAACTTGGACCGCTTCAGGTCATCGGCATGGAACGCCGCTCATGCGCCGGTTGAGCCCTCGGCACCCCCGGCGTCGATGCTCTATCCCCTGACGCCCACGGCGCCGTCGAGGTCGATGTCCACGGCGCACAGCTCGATGGCATCGATGCAGAGCCGGTACTTCTCGGCCCAGGACGAGACGAGCACCCGCCGCCCCGGCGCCGATCCGGCCGGTGCTACTTCCGATCGCGGTTCCCCGCGTTCTTGACGAGTCGATCGCGACGCTCGGCATCCAGCCCGGGCGTGGCGCGCAGGTCGGTATCGACCTGGCCCTGCTTCAGGTCGTCGTGCGCCTGGCCGATCACCTCGCGCTGCTGCTGGCCGGCGGCGCCGGTGCCCATGCCACCGGTCGAGTCGGCGCCGGTGCTCTGATCGCGCTCGTGCGGCAACTGCGCGTCATTGTCACTGCCGGATGCAGAGTCCTTCGAGCGCTTGGACCCTGGCGACACCGGCGCCTTGTCGAGCATGCGGCGCGGCGCGGGCGTGGGACGGTCGGCCTTTCCGTCGGTTTTGCGGTCGGTGGTGCTGCCCATGGCGATTACCTCGTTCGTTGCGATACAGCCTCCAGGCAAGCGGGCAACCCATCGAGATGGGCGTCATCCAGCCCGATCGTTCACACGCATTCGCCGCCATTGCCATCGCGCTCGGCATCGCTCATGTCGCGGTGCATGGGTCGCGACGAGCGCAACGCCGGTGACCGCCGCTCGCGTGCAGGCACTGACACGCGTCCGGAGCCGACCGCGTGGTTGCGATCGGTGGGCAACATCAGGAGCAAGCAATGAACAACTTTCCATTGACGTCGTACGACCCATTGGCGTCGGCATTTCGGGACGCGCTGGAGGGCGCGGAGGCGCTTCCCTCGGCGGGGCGGCCCGGCACCGATCCGCTGGATGCCTGCCTGAGTGGCGATCTGCCGCCGGGCCGGCTGCCGCGTCTCTCGCGCGAGCGTGGCGCAGGGGCTGGGCGCCCCCCGCATGACTCGAACGCGGATCTCTCGACCGTGTCGCGCTACTTCAGTCAACTCGCCAAGGACCGCTCGGGTATGCACGTCGCGCTCCCCCGGCTGATCGAGCACCTGCGCAGCGACCTCGGTCTGCGCCAACGTCCGGATCCGGCCTTGCCCGCCATGCTGTTGAAGGCCGGGCGGGAGCTGTCGATCTGCATGGACGCGAGGGAGGCGCTCTTCACGATGCATTTGAACCTGAGCGAGTTTCGCAACCGGATTCGCCTGCCTTTCGCGGAGCGCCTGGAGCGTTTCGAGGCCAGACTGAAGCAGATCGACATCGAGTTGGGCGACGCCGGGCTCTATGCGCCAGCGGCAGACAAGGGGATCGCCGGAGCGATCCAGGACTTTTGTGGCCGCACCGCAAGGGTTCTTGCCCAGACCGACTCTGCCCTCAAGGGCGGTCTCTCCCTGAACGAGATCGTCAAGGCGAGCAGCACCCATGCGGACGCCCTTGGGACGACCCTCCTCGACTACGAGGCAGCAATCCGGAACAGCCTTGGACCGTCGGCCATCATCGCCGAGCAAGCGGAGCAGCGCGAGGCGATGGTGGCTCGATTCGACGCCTTGCGGCCGCAACTGTTGGCCAGGGGGGGCACCCTGGCGCAGATCCGCTCGGAGTTGTTCGCGGCGTCAGCGGCGCGGGCCGTGGCGCCGCCGGTCCCGGCGACCGGCGGCATGATCGACCTGGACCCGCCGTCGTTCGACGACCCGGAGGAGGGGGAGGATGGTCCCGTGTCGCCCACGGACAGCGGCGAGCTTTGGGAGCGCGGTTTCCATTGATGCGTGCGTGCGCGATCCGACGCCGGAACGACGCTTGCCGCACGGCGTGCCATGAACGCATGGCACGCCCGACTCTCGACCCTCGACGCCCATCTGTTGCTGTGGGGGCAGTTCTTGATAGGCGCCCTGGTCGTCATCGCCGGCGCGCTGCTGCTGCACGCGATCCTGCGTCCCGTCGCGTTGCGGCTGACGCGCTTCTCGCCGCTGCTGACCTCGGTGGTCCGGCGCTGCGACAGTCCCACGCGATGGGCGCTGCCGATCGTGGCTCTGCTGATCGCGGCCCAGGGCGTGCCCGATACCGTGCTCGGCATCGACGGCGTCCAGCATCTGCTGGGCGTGCTGACGATCGCGGCGATCGCGGCGGTGGCGATCGGCGCCGTGTCCGGCGTCGCCGCGGGCGTGGCCTTGCTGCATCCGGCCGATGTGGAGGACAACCTCAACGCCCGGCGCATCCAGACGCAGACCAAGGTGCTGTCGCGCATCGCCAAGGCCACCGTGCTGCTGACGGCGCTGGCCTTCGTGCTGATGACCTTCCCGCGGGCACGGCAGTTGGGCGCGAGCATGCTGGCCTCGGCGGGCATCGCGGGCCTGGTTTTCGGCCTGGCGGCGCGCTCGGTCTTCGGCAACCTGCTGGCGGGCCTGCAGATCGCGATGGCGCAGCCGATGCGGCTCGACGACGTGCTGATCATCCAGGGCGAATGGGGCAGGGTGGAGGAGATCACCTCGACCTACGTCGTGCTGAAGATCTGGGACGAGCGTCGGCTGGTCATCCCGTTGCAGTGGTTCATCGAGAACCCTTTCCAGAACTGGACGCGGACCAGCTCCAGCATCCTCGGCACCGTGATGCTGTGGGTCGACTACACGCTGCCGGTACCGGCGCTGCGGGACAAGGCCACGGCGATGTGCAAGGCCTCTGCGCACTGGGACGGGCGCGTCTGCGGCGTGCAGGTCGTCGACACGACGGAGCGCACGATGCAGATCCGCGTGCTGGTCAGCGCGAAGGATTCCGGCAAGGCCTTCGACCTGCGCTGCGAGCTGCGGGAAGGCTTGATCGCCTACATCCAGAAGGAGTTCCCGCAGTCGCTGCCGCGCGTGCGGGCGCTGATGGAGAGCGAGCCGGCACCGATGGCGCCCATGGAGAAGCCGACGCTGCCGCCGTCGCCGGCGCCTTGAGGCGGTCGAGGCCAGCCCAGAACGCTTCATCGACCGAGCGGGATCAGGCCGACCCGGGGCCTGTTTGCTCCATGTCCCCCTTCGTCAGCCTGCTGGCTGCCGAATTCCTCCGAATACTTGCGCAAACAGGCCCCGGGGCGGCCTGATCCGGACGGCGGGTGCTCGGCGCCGGCCGGAGTCAGGGGAGTGCTTCCAGCATCAACTGAAGCACGGTCTCCATCTCCGCCTGTTCCTGCAGGTAGTAGGAGGCGTGGCTGTGGTCCAGCCGCGGCCCGACGCGCGCCGTGACCCAGTCGGACCCGGCGCGCTGGAAGACCGGCTCGTCGTTGGTGTCGTCGCCGACGTAGAACGCGGCGTCGGTGCCGTAGTGCGTGGTGAGGCGCGCCATCGCGTCGCCCTTGTCCGGCGCGCCCTTCACCAGGATGTTGACCACGCGCTTGCCGGTCTCGGCCTCGATGCCGGGCGGCATTTCGTTCATCAGCTCGGCGATGGCCTCGCGCGCCAGCACCGGGTTGGGCGCGAGCCGGTAGTGGATCGCGATCGACGCGCCCTTGTCCTCGACCGTGGCGCCGGCCTCGTTGAGCATCGGCTCCAGCCGCCGCGCATGCCGCCGGAAGGTCTTGAGCGTCTCCACCACGCGCGGGTCCGGCCCGAGGAATTCATCCTCCGCGCCGTGGTTGCCGATGATGTGGGTCGGCTTGAAGCCCAGCCGATGGCGCACGTCCAGCACCTGGCGGCCGGTGATGACCGCCACCGGCAGGCGCTCCGTCAATTGCTGGAGCAGCCGGGCGATCACCGGCGAGATGCGTGCCTCGTCGGGATGCATGACGATGGGCGCGAGCGTGCCGTCGAAGTCGAAACCCAGCAGCGGGCGGTTGCGCATCAGCCGCTCGATCGCGGCCCGGCCCTCCGGGCCCAGCAGGGGGCGCACCGGCATCATGGCGCCACCGCCTCGCCCGACTCGCGCGAGCGACGCTGCACGCGCCGCGTGATGCGCTCGCGCAGCCGCCATTGGCCGGCATCGGTCAGCATGCGGCCGGCCCAGCGGTAGACGTTGAACTCGCGCACCGTCATGCGCAGGCTGGCCATGCGCTCGCGTTGCTCCTGCGGCGGCATCGTGGCCGCGCGGTGCAGCGCGTCGGTGGTCTCCTCGACGTGGTACGGATTGATCACGAGCGCCTCCGGCAACTCCCGCGCGGCACCGGCGAAGCGGCTCAGGATCAGCACGCCCTGGTCGTCGTCGCGCGCGGCGATGAACTCCTTGCAGACCAGGTTCATGCCGTCATGCAGGCTGGTCACCACGCACATGTCGGCCGCGCGATAGAGCTCCATCAGCGCCGGATGGTCGTGGTGCTCGGCCAGCAGCAGCACCGGCTTGTAGCCCGCGTCGCCGAAGCGCTGGTTGATGCGGTCCGTCACGCGGTGGATGCGGTCCTGGAACTCGCGGTACTCCTCCAGCGCGCTGCGCGTGGGCGCCGCGACCTGCACGAGCACGAATCGTCCCTGCCACTCCGGATGTTTCTCCAGCAGCCGCTCCACCGCGTGCACCCGCTCCAGGATGCCCTTGGTGTAGTCGAAGCGGTCCACGCCGACGGCCAGCATCGTGTCCGGCGCCAGGTGCAGTCGCTCGAAGACCGCCCGGCGCGCATCGGCCGGGGACGGCCAGCCGGCGCGCTCCTCGTCGGTCGGCCAGGCGATCGAGATCGGATAACTCTGCACCAGCGTCGGCTCGCCCTGATAGCTGATGGTGGCGTGTTCGTGCTCGATGCGGGCCTCCAGGTAGCGGTCCACCGTCTCGGTGAAGTTCTTGCAATGGAAGCGCGTATGAAAGCCCAGGATGGTGCTGCCCAGCATGCCTTGCAGCAACTCGCGTCGCCACGGGCAGATGCCGAAGGACTCGGGGTTGGGCCAGGGGATGTGCCAGAAGGTGATGATGGTGGCCTTGGGCAGCTTCTCGCGCACCATCGCCGGCAGCAGCGCGAAGTGGTAGTCCTGCACCAGCACCACCGGGTCGTCGCCGCGCGCCTCCGCCACGACGGCGTCGGCGAAGCGTTGGTTGACCGCGCGGTACTGCGCCCAGTCCGATTCCCGGAACACCGGCCGCACGTGCGCGACGTGGCACAGCGGCCACAGGCCCTCGTTGGCGAAGCCCTGGTAGTAGCCCAGTTCCTCTTCCTCGGTGAGCCAGATGCGCCGCAGCACGTATTCCTTCGTGTCCGGCGGCACGGCGACACGGTCGTTCTCGTCCACGACCTCCTGGTCCGCGCTGCCGCTGCCGTGCGCGATCCAGGTGCCGGAGCAGGCGCGCATCACCGGCTCGACGGCGGTGACCAGGCCGCTGGCCGGCCGGCTCACGGTGACGCCGTTCGGGCCGCGCTGATGGATGTAGGGCTCGCGGTTGGAGACGACGATCACCTGGTCGCCCCGCAACTGCGTGCGCAGCAGTCCGCGCAGCCGCTCGGGGTCCCAGGGCGTGAGCGGTCCGTGCTCGCGGTACAGGTTGTCCTCCAGCTCGCGGATGTGCTGGCGGATTTCCACTTCCAGCGGCTGCAGTTCCGGCGGCGCCGAATCGGCCGCGCCGCCCTGGCCCTTTTGCAGCAACGGACGCACCAGCCCCTCGCCGCGCAGGATCGCGCGCATGCCGGAGACCCAGCCGCGCCAGCTGAGCTGCGCCACGATCATCGTGATGCCCGCGATGGCCAGGCCCAGCACGGTGATGAAGATGATCATGTAGCGCCGCGTGTCCAGGCTGCGGCGGTCGGGCAGGCTCAGGTCGTGCAGCAGCACCAGCCGGTCCGAGTCGGCCTGCGCCGGATTGACCGGGAAGACGCCCACGTGCACCGCGCCGCTGGCCAGTTCCAGACGCGGGTCCTTTTGCGCGGCGGTGGCCTCGGCCTCCTTGCAGCCGAGCGTGTCCGGGAACCCCTTGGTGCTGAGCACCTGCGTGCCGTCGGCCGCGCACATCGCGATGCCGACCAGGCGTTCGTCGAGGACGCCGCGTTCAAGGAGGTTGCGCAGGCGCTCGCGCTTCGCGCCGGGCTCGATGTCGGAGATCGCGACGGACAGCGTCTTCGCGACCATCGCGCCGCGCGTGCTCAGGTCGCGAGAGAACCAGCGCAGCGTCATGCGGTCCAGCAGCGGCAGCGCCAGCAGCGCCGCGACGGTCAAGGTAACCAGCAGCGGGACCAGGAAGCGGATCTGTAGATGCAGTGATTTCATGCCCGTCCGCCCACCCGCCCGAAGGCGGTGCGCAGACGCCGACGGAATCCGTCGTCGGCGCCGTCGTCCGCGCCATGGGCCTTCCAGCCGTCGTCGATATCGACATCGTCATCGACATCGTCATCGATGTCGTCGCCATCGACCTCGCGGCGGCGCAGCGCCACCATGCCGCCGATCGCCAGTCCGGCCGCGAAGCCGCCGTAGACCATCATCAGGCTCAGCATCGAAGGCGGACGCGTGCCCGCGGCGGTGGCGTGCCGGTCGGCGCCGGGGGTGAGCAGCGGCGGAGCCACCACCCGGTCCAGCCCGGCCGCGACGCCGGTCAGCAGCAACGCATCGAGGACGGCGTTGCCGTGCGTGGGCCGGCGGCGCAGCGCGCGCATCCGGTCGTAGAGGGCGCCCCAGACGACGGCGGTGGCCGTGTGCAGGGCGATGTCGGTGGCGGCGGATCTCAGCGGCGGCCGACCGACGCGGTACTCCGAGCGCCCGACCAGATGGGCCAGGTCGGACCGGCTGCCGCGCAACAGCGCCAGTCCCGAGAACAGGCTGGCCAGCACGCCGTCGGCGCATGCCCGGCGCAGCGCCGGGAGCAGCAAAGCATTCAAAGGCGACTCCTGTGACAGAGAGAAACAAGCCTCCGTCATAGGCAAACGTCGTGCCGGGCGACGGCCCGGCGCCCCGTGATGCGAACGTCCGCCGGTGCTCGTTCAATGCACCGCGGTGGGCGGCGGCATGTAGGGCGGCTCGCGCACCGGAATGGGGTTCTCGCCGGGGGGCGGCGGGTCGATGATGTCCGGGGGATGTCGCTCGGGCTCGGGGGCGGGGCCATGCGGCGGCGGCGGCACGCTGGGGACTTCATCGGGATGAGGCGGGCTTGGTGGGATGGAGTGAACGCGCAGGGGCGTGACGGCGTGGCGCATGGGCATCCTCGAAGAGTGGGGGAGCGCGCCAGTACCGACGACGGCGCGGGAACCGGGCGCCTGCAAGCGGCGCGCCCGGGGCTGAAGCGATGCGCCGGCCGATGCCGGGGTGTCCGCGGCGGTCGCGCTCGCTCGCGACGTGGTGGCACGCGGTGGCACGATGCGTGTTCAGTTCTTCGATCGGGAAGGCACCTCGTTTGCCGCATCGCTTTCAAGGAGGCTCCTCATGAACGACCAGGCTATCGAGACGCCCCGGCGCGACGCGATGTTGTCCGCGCCCAGGCCCGCCCCGGCGCCGTCGGACAAGACCGGCCGCGAGGCCCCCGCCCAGCCGCCGGCTCCCGGGCCAGATCAGGCCCCGCACGAACATCCCGACGATCCGGGCGTGCATCCGGATGGCCCGCGGCGTTATCACGACGATCACGCCACGCCCGCGCGGCAACGTGCCGGCGAAGGCACGGCGGCAAGCTGCGCGCGGACCGGGGGGAAGGCGACGGCGGAAGAAGGAGCGACCGCATGAGCCACGTCTTCATGCCCAGCGACGTGCGCGCCGACCTGATGGCGCGCGACGAGGTCGTCGCCTTGCTGGTCGACGACCACCAGCGCGCCCAGCACGCCTTCCACCAGTTCGCCCGGCTCTGGGAGGGCGGCGACATGGAGTCGTGCGAAGTCCTGGTGCGCCGCACCTGCGCGCTGCTGACGCTGCACGCGACGCTGGAGGAAGAACTCTTCTATCCCGCCGTGCGCAAGTGCCCGGAGATCGGCGCCAGCGAGCGCCGCCTGATCAACGAGGCGGAAATCGAACACCTGGTCGTGCGCATCCTGATGTCGCAGTTGCGGCGCATGCATGCCGACGATGCGCAGTTCGAGCCGCTGGTCGGGGTGTTGGGGCGCTATGTCGGGCATCACGCGCAGGACGTGGAACAAGGCATTCTGCCGCGCCTGACGCACGCGGCGTCGGTGGACTGGCGCGCGCTGTCCTCCGCGATGCGACGCCGTCGTGCCGAGCTGGAGCGGCAATGGCAGGACGAGCTTCGCGTTGAGAGCGCGGAGTCCGAGCGGCAACAGGACGCCTGATCCTCCGCCCGATCCCGCGCCCCACCGACAGTCGATCCGCAGTCCGGGCGGCGGCGGATCGCGCGGCGGGTTTGTCGGAGGGGCGGACTTCCACATCCCATCGAAAGGACATCCCATGAGCACCTGGTACGGCAAGAAGGCCCAGGAGGAAGTGGCCCAGGCGCTCCACGAGGAAAAGCGTGGCGAACTCAAGAGCGGCGGCGACGGCAAGACGGTGACGAGCCGGAAGCAGGCCGTCGCGATCGGCCTGTCCAAGGCACGCAAGGCCGGTGCGAAGGTGCCGGCCAAACGTTCATCGGCGCATCACTGAGCGCGGGCCCCCGCGGGCCCCCGCGGGCCATCGCGGCCAGGGGCGCGGGGCCCGTCTTCGGCATGGCGCGCCTGGTGCGAGGTCCGCTCGCCGGATGACTGGGTCGCCGGAGGGCCCGCTCACTGCGCGGCCGGTGTGCTGGCCGCGCCTGTCGCCGCGGGGAACGCAGCCGTCGGACCGGCCGCGCCGCTGGCGGTGACACGCCAGATCACGTTGCCGACGTCGTCGGCGACGAGCAGGGCACCCTGGCGATCCACCGCCACGCCGACGGGGCGGCCCATCGCTTCACCCTTCTCGTTGAGGAAGCCGGTCAGCACGTCCAGCGGCATGCCGCTGGGCTTGGCGCCGACGAAGGGCACGAACACGACCTTGTAGCCGGCCGGCTGCTTGCGATTCCACGAGCCGTGCTGGCCGATGAACATGCCGCTGGCGTAGGTCTGCGTCAGCTTATTGCCCTCCGCGGAGGCCAGGCCCAGCGACGCGGTGTGCGCCCCGACGGCGTAGTCCGGCACCAGCGCCTTCTCCACCAGTTCGGGCCGCTGCGGCTTGACGCGGTCGTCGACGTGGCGGCCGTACCAGCTGTACGGCCAGCCGTAGAAGCCGCCGTCCTGGACCGAGGTGATGTAGTCGGGCACCAGGTCGTCGCCCAGCTCGTCACGCTCGTTGACCGAGGTCCACAGCGCCTTGCTCGTCGGCTCCCAGGCCAGGCCCACCGGGTTGCGCAGGCCGGCGGCGAAGACGCGCGTGGCACCGGTCTGGACGTCGATCTCCAGGATGCCGGCGCGGTTCTGCTCGTTCTCGATGCCGTTCTCGGCCACGTTGCTGTTGGAGCCGATGCCGGCGTAGAGCTTGGTGCCCGCCGCGTTGGCGATCAGGCTCTTGGTCCAGTGGTGGTTGATGCTGCCGCCGGGCAGGTTGGCCAGCTTGGTCGGCTTGCCGGCCAGGCGGGTCTGGCCGGCGGTGTAGGGGAAGCGCATCACGGCGTCGGTGTTGGCGACATAGAACGTATTGCCGATCAGCGCCATGCCGAAGGGCGAGTTCAAGCCCTCGGCGAAGACGAAGCGCTGGTCGGCGATGCCGTCGCCGTTGGTGTCGCGCAGCAGGGTGATGCGGTTGGCGCTCTTGACCGTGGCGCCGGCCTTCTTCTGGAACTGCTTGGTGATCCATGCCTTGGGGCCCTTGCCGTCGTCCGGGCGCTGTGGCGCGTTGGTCTCGGCCACCAGCACGTCGCCGTTGGGCAGCACGTAGACCCAGCGGGGATGGTCCAGCTTGTCGGCGAAGCGCGTCACGGCCAGGCCGGCGGCGGGCTGCGGCTGCACGCCGGTCGGCCAGCCGACGGCCTTGGCGACATTGATGGTGGGCAGCAGGCCCTTTTGCGGCTCGGGCAGCGTGGGATTGGGGCCGTAGCCGGGGGGCGTGGCGGGTTGGGCTTCGAGGGCGTGGGCCGGCAGGCCTGCCGCCCAGGCGCCCAAGCCGAGGCTCGCGGCAACGATGCCATGGATCAACGGGGCAGTGCTCTTCTTCATGGGTTCTCCGACGGAGGGAAGGAATGACGGTGTGGGCATCGCCGGACCTGCCGGCGTCGCCCCCTGACGGTCGCAGCCCCAGCAAGCGGGGTTCCCAAGCGCAATCCACCCGATCCGCCGAGGAGGGCGAGCATGTCGGGCTGTGCACCGAGTTTCCTTCGCTGTCATGGCTCGCCCGCACGCCCCAGGAAGCGCTGAAAGGCGTCTATCGCGTCGTCGAAGACGTGGTGGCCGATATGCGGGCGCAGGGCGAGGACATCCCGGAGGCCATCGCGGATCGGCTGTTCAGCGGAAAATTCGCCGTCCGCATTCCTCCCGATCCGTACCGTCGCCTGACGTTGCAGGCGCGAGCGCAGGGCGTGAGCTTGAACCGGCTGGTGGCGTCGAAACTCTGCGCGTGAGCGGCGCGACCGAGCGGCCATTCCTTCGACGCAGGCCCTGGCACCCCGCTTGCTCTGCCCGCTGCTGGTCGCGCCTTGGCGCGGACGGAAAGAGTCAAGGAGACGCATGACGCGAAGCAGGGATTGGATAGGAACGGCGGCGCTGCTGTGGTGCGGCGTCGCGGCGGCGCGGGAGGCGCCTTCGAGCGGCGTGCCGGATGAGCCGCTGAAGCAGCTGCCCGCTGTCGTGATCACGGGCAGCGTCTCCGAACGGGCCCTGGAGAACGCGCCCTACGCGGCCTCGGTGATCGACGCCGACACCTTGCGCGGGGCCGGCCCGATGATCAATCTGTCCGAGGCACTGAATCGCGTGCCCGGCATCACCGCCAATAGCCGCCAGAACTACGCGCAGGACCTGCAGCTGTCGTCGCGCGGCTTCGGCGCGCGGGCGCCGTTCGGGGTACGCGGGCTGCGGCTCTACACCGACGGTATTCCGGCCACGATGCCCGATGGACAAGGGCAAGTGACCCATTTCGACCTCGCGTCCGCGCGCCGCGTCGAGGTGCTGCGCGGCCCGTTCTCGGCCCTCTACGGCAACAGCTCGGGTGGCGTCATCGCGCTGGTGAGCGCGCCGGTTCGGGAACGGTCGGCGGCGTTGGACCTCGACGCCGGCGGCGCGGGGCTGCGTCAGGTCCGGATCACCGCCGGCACGCCGTTCGGCCAGGGCTGGGAAGCGCAGGTCGGCGCGTCCCACCTGGAGATCGACGGCTTTCGACCGCAGAGCGCGGCCCGGCGCACGCTCGCCAACGGTCGTCTGACCTGGACCGGCGAGCGCGATCGGGTGCTGGTGCTGCTCAGCGACATCGACCAGCGCGCGCAAGACCCGCTCGGGCTGACCGCCGCGCAGTTCGCCGCCGATTCCGACCAGACCACGCCGCAGGCGCTGCAGTTCAACACTCGCAAGAATGCCAGCCAGACGCAGCTCGGCGCGCGATGGCAGCATCGTTTCGACGCCATGGGGCCGCTGGCCGAGGGTCAGTGGATGGCCTATGCCGGGCGCCGCTCGGTGGCGCAGTGGCAGGCGATCACGGTGGCCGCGCAGACGCCGGTCGGCAGTGGCGGCGGGGTCGTCGATTTCGATCGGCGCTACGACGGCGTCGATGGCCGCCTGCTGTGGCGGCTGGGCGAGGCGACGCTGGCCACCGGCGTCAACGTCGAGCGCCAGACGGATGATCGCCAGGGCTACGAGAATTTCGCGGGCGCCGGCGCGGCGCAGCGGCTTGGCGTCACCGGCGCGCTGCGTCGCGACGAGCGCAACGAGGCCGTGACCCGCGAAGCCTACGCCCAGCTCGAAGTGCCGCTGGGCACGACCCTGAGCGCGAGCGCCGGCGTGCGCGCGGGGCGGGTCACGATGTCGGCGCGGGATCGATTCCTGTCCAACGGCGACGATTCGGGGTCGCTGCGGTATGACTATGCGAACCCCGCCGTCGGCCTGGGCTGGAAGGTCGCGTCGGACCTGCTGCTGCATGCCGCCCTCGGTCGCGGCTTCGAATCCCCGACGCTCAACGAGCTGGCGTATCGGGCCGACGGGCTTGGCGGTTTCAACGCGGCGCTGCGCCCGCAGAAGAGTCTGCAGCAGGAGGTGGGCGCGAAGTGGCGCGGGGAACGGGTGGCGCTGGATGCCACCGTCTTCCATGTCACGACGCGTGACGAGATCGGCGTGCTGACCAACAGCGGCGGCCGATCCAGTTATCAGAACGTGGGGCGCACCCGGCGCGACGGCATCGAGCTGTCGGGCGCCTGGCGGCCCGCGTCGCGATGGCACGCTCAGGTCGCGCTGGGCACGTTGAAGGCGAGTTACCGGGATGCGTTCCTCACCTGCGTCGGCACGCCTTGCGCGTCGGCGAACGCGTCGGTCGCGTCGGGGAATCGCATCGCGGGGACCAACGGCGGCAGCGCCTACGCGGAACTGGCCTGGCGCCCACGCGGCGGACCGGGTGACGAGGGAGCGCCGGTCTCCGAGCTCGGCGTCGAGTGGCGCGGCGTGAAGCGAACCGCCGTCAACGACACCAACAGTGAATGGGCCGCCGGCTACGGTGTCCTCAACCTGCGCGCGCGCCACGGCGGGACGATGGGCGCGATGCGGTGGGCGTTGATTGCCCGCGTGGACAACATCGCCGATCGGCGCTACGCGGGGAGCGTCATCGTCAACGATGGCAACGGCCGCTTCTACGAGCCGGCACCGGGGCGATCGTTCTGGATCGGGCTGTCGCTGCGCGCCACGGCGTCCGGCGCCGATTGAGCGCCGCGCGCGCCTTCAGGCCCTGCTTCAGGCCAGGCGCGCGCGAACCTCGACCTCGATCAACGCCAGCGCCTGCAGACGATCCCTGGCCGCGCGGATGGCGGCGTGATCGCGGGCCCCCAGCTTGTCGACCGCATCCATCGTGCGGACCTTCAGATCGGCGATGCTGCCCAGCAGGGCCAAGCGGGCCGCCTGGGACTCCGCCGGACCGCGAAGCGCGCGCAGCGCCTTGAACTCCACCAGCAGCGCCCCCAGGCGGCGGTCCTTCCTCTTGAAGGGGTTGCGCGGCATCGCGCGGGACAGCAGTGCATCCACCGCCGCGTTCGACAGCGGTTCGTGGACGTCGGGCCCGCGCTCGACAACGACCCAGTCCTTCTCGGCAGGGGCGGGCAGGAAAGTGGGGCGCACCACCGTCTCATGCTTGACGGACGCCAGGCGCGGTGACGGCGTCTCGTCGGCCGGCTTCGATGCGATCGTCAGGCCCGTCCGGCCGCCGAGGTGGCGTTCGAAGCTGCGTGCCATCCGGAGCGGATCGGATCGCTCCGCGGCGGACCAGGTGAGCATCTCCTTGTCCATCTCCCGCGCGGCGTGCGGGGCGCCCGCGGGCAGCAGCTCACCCCTGCGGGCCTGATATCGCGCCATCAACGCACGCAGCGACTGGTCGGGCGTCTCGCGGATCAATTCCTGGACCAGCCTCAGGCCGCGCACGCCGATCCGTACCGCATCCTCGCTGAGTCGCTGGTCCGGGTGGGCGGCTGGGGATACCTTGGCGAGGCCCGCCGCGGTGTTGCTGACCAGCGCCTGGCGCTCGCGCAGCAGCGTGGTTTCGTAGCGGGAGGGGTCGATCGCGAGGATGGCCCGGGCCAGGGCCGGATCCAGCGCCTGATCGGCGGCGGGCAGCGGGGTTCGCCCGTCAGGCGCGCGACACAGCATGTCCAGGCTCAATTCGCGCTGCATCGCCAGCGCCTGAGCGTGCGGTTCGGGGAACCCGAGTGCCAGATCGATGGCGTGGCAGCGGCCGTCGTCCTGCACCAGCAGGTTCGCCCATTTCAGATCCGTATCGCCGATCAGCAGCTTGGCCAGCACCGCGCGCTGCAGTTCGGCCGGATGAATGCGAAAAGCCGACACCTGATCCGCCGCCAGCATCGACCGAAAGCTCGACGCATCGGCCGACTCGTCCATCGCTTCGAAGTGCGCCTCCGGGCCCAGCATGCGTCCCGGCAGGCCGGTCTGGATCAGGGCGGAAGCGCCGTCGATGTCCACCACCTCGGCGTGGGCCGAGGAAAATGCGATGCCGCCCTGGCGATGAATCTCCGCAAGGGCGGCGCCGGCCAGCGCCTCGCGCAGCGCGCCGGCGCCCTTTGGCATCCAGCTTTGAGCGGATTCGCCGCCGCAGGGCTTGACCACGTAGATGACCGCGCCCGTCGCGTCGCGGATCAGCGATACCTCGCTCGACGAGGCCGCCGCGGCGGCGCTGCCGAAGCGCTCTCGCAGCGCCAGGGCATGGGCTCGCATCGCGTCGCCTCGCGTGGTCCGGTCGCCGTGTGTCAGAGCGTCGCGAGCGCGGAAGTCGTGGATCCGCAACTGCTGCGATTGCGCGGCGTCCAGCATGCGCCGGGCCGCCTCTCGACGTTCGGACTGGACCGGATCGCGGCTGGCAAACCATCGGCGTCGCTCGCGCGATGTCTCGTTGTGGAGGTACTGACGCGCCGACGCCATCAGTGCCGTCGTGATTTCCTCCGAAAGATGCAGTGGACGCCTGCACACCTGCATGGCGAGTTCGCAAAGGTGCGCGAACGCCGCGTCGCGGCTTCGCGCGGCGCTTGGATCGGCCCCACGCGCGAGGGCCTGCAATCGGCCGACAGAGAAGGTGTCCCGGAACGGGTGATCCCCGTGTGATGGCACCTCGCTGCTTTCCGCGGCCGGACAGCGCATGCGCATCGGATTGCCGGCCCGTCGCAGGAGGGCGTTGACGAAGACGGCTTCCTGCTCCCCCAGATGGCGGCGGCCAGGGGCATCCAAGGCCAGTCGCCAGCCGCTTTCATGGGCATCGAGGAGTGGATCCCAGTTTTCAGAGGTGAACAGCGAGATGGAGGTTTCGCTCATGGCGCACTCCTGGCAATGCAGTCAACAGGGTCGACGGGGATCAAGTCGTCCTGGCGTCTCGATTCGAGTCGGAATCCGGGCGATGCCTGTCACTTCCGTCGGGTGTCGGAGCGAGTGGGCCCTGGGCCACGATGTCGTCGAACTAATCGATCGAGTCGGCGGGGCTGGCATGACCATCGGCGTCGATGACCCGAAGCGCGTCCTCGGGGAGCAGGGCATTCAGCGGGTCGACCGAGTCCGCCCAGTTCAATGCTTGAGCATCGAGGTGGTCGGCGATGCGCGCGGTATACGCGCGCAGCAGTTGGCGCATCGATTGCGTCGGGGCCTCTCTCAGCAGTTGCCGCACGAGTCCCACGGACGCGACGACCTGGAGCACCGCGTCCTTGCTGATGGCGTGGCACGGTGCGGGTGCGCTTTCATCGATTTCGGGGTTGCGCAGATCCGCGATCCACCACGGATGAAAGCTCAGCAGCGTTTCACGCAGGGTTTCGACGTCGACCCTGGCGAGGGCGGAGGCCGTCGCAGCGTCGATGGGTTCATCCCATTTTTCGCTACAGGGGAGATAGAAGAGCGCTGGCAAGTCGCCGCGCTGCAAGGCGTCGAGGGACGGCTCCAACGATCGGGCTTCCGGGAAACCTCGATCGGCATTCAGCGGCCAGAAATGGCCGTCCGCCTGTTGTATCTGGTCCTGCCAGCGGCTCGTGAAGTCCAGCGAGAAAAGCCGGCACAACGCGGCGCGTTGCAGTGTCGACGCCGGGGCGGTTGATAGGGCGGCCAGCGAAGCTTCCCGGAGCAGTGACTGGGCGTTGGTGTCGCCCTTGCCCAGGCGCGTGATCGCCACGCGGAATGCCGGCGCCAGCGCCGGGACCGGCGATAGCAGGGCCAGGCCTTCGGTGGGGTGGCCGTGCAGGGTCAGGTCGGTCCGGCCGAATGCAAGCCTGGTCTGCTGCTCCAACTGGTGCAACAGCGCGTCGCCCAGCAGGTCGCGATCGATCGATGCGTCGCTGGCGGCACGCCTCGCGTAGATCGGCTGTCCGCTCGCATCACAGATCAGCGTGACCGTGCTGCCGATCGGGAGTCGAATGGACGCGAACTCCCTGCTCATCGCGAGGGCATGGCTGCCGACCGCTTGTGCCCGATAAGGGGCATCGATCCGCATGGCCTCCGGATAGCCGCAGGCCTGATCGATCGACGCTCCCAGCGCCTTCGACGCCGCGGACCACATGGCCTTGGCGTGAAACGCGTTGTCGATGGCCACCGGCCTGCGTCGGCCCGACGGCAATACGCGCGTGTTCATCGCGCCGGTCAGAAGTCCTTGTACATCGGCGGACGTCGTATCGAGGTAGGCACGAGCGCGCCGGATGACCTCGCGCGCCGCCGCGCGCACGTCGTCTTTCGGCGCGGCGGCAAGCGCGTCCGACGCCTCGCACAAGCGGGCGAAGCCCGCGTCGCGCTCGGTCTTGCGGAAGATCCCGGTGGGGGCCTTGGCGGAACTGGCCAGCTTGGCGATGAGGTCGCGCGGAAAACGAGTTGCGAACGTGGGAACGACAGACTCGGCGGCGTTGTCGTGCTGCGCCGCCTGTTGCTCCTTCAGGCTGTCGACGAAGACCCATTGCTCATCGGTCAGAGGGCTGCCGGGCGCTGCCTCTGGCGTGTCGGACGTTGCACCTGACGGCGTGGACGATGTGCGGGTGAGAGGGTGCATGGTCAGACCTCCAGATACGGAAGTTGGTGGGACAGCTCGTGCAGGACCCGACGCAAGGTCGAGCCGCTATCCAGGGAGACAAAGCCGTTGGCGTCGAGCAGGGCGACAAGCTTTTGATCCGGAAGGACGCGGGGGGCGTCGGCCAATAGCAGCTTGAGCCGGACCAGGACCTGGTGACGTTGCTGAATGTCCCCGGTCCGCGCCTGAGGGACGGCGCCGTCCAGGCGGTCGAGCAGCGCCGTCAATGGCCGTTCGAACTCGTCCATGGCGGCACGCATGTCGGCAATCGCCAGGTCGAGCAGCCGCTCGATGTCGGCTCGGTCGGGTTGGCTTGCGCAGCGCCGGTGGACGGTCTCGCGCAGATCGCGCAGGCCGGCCTCGATCCGGCGCCTTGCCTGAGGCCACAGCCTGCGCACCGAGTCGATGTGTCCTTCGCGTGCGGCCTGCCCGGAAGGATGCGAAACGGGAGAACCAGCGAAGCGACGGGCGGCCGCTGACCGCGGAAGGTTTGCTGATGACATGTCAGATGTGTCGGACAGGTCGAGGCGGCAGTTCGGCGATCAACGCAAGGCAGGTCAATCGAGGGGGCTGTGGCTGCCCTTCTGATGCATCTCGGCCCGCATCGCGTCGAAGCGTTTGCGGAAATCGATGGGAGACCGTTGCAACAGATCGGGGTGCTCGCGCGTCACGGCGGCGTGAGCGGTCAGGGCGTCCTCGGGACAGAACTGCGCGAGGTTGGTCGGCGCCGACATGATCTCGCGGAGACGATGGGGGGACAGGTCACCGACGCGCTCCAGGCAGTCGTGAATGATCTTCAGACCGAGAACGCCGCGCTCCATCGCTTCCTGCGTGAACTGTGCCTGGATCGCTCCAGCCTTACCGAGCGCTTCCTCCATCAGCTGTCGATACTCCTGCAACAGGTTCTCGCAGGCGCTCTCCAGGAATTCTTGAGCCATCGCCGGCTTCAGCGCGCCTATCGCCTGTCGTGTTCTCGGGCTGAAGGGCGCACTGCTGCTCATCGCGTCGACCTGGGCCAACAACGCGGGCGATCCGCCCCGCGCCAATGACGCCATCGAACAATCGTCTGGAAATGCGTGAGAGGCATTCAGCTGCCAGTAGCGGTCGTTCGTGTCGACGAGCACGTCGCCAGTGCCAGCGCCGAATTGAGCGGAGCAGATGCGTGCGATCAGCAGTCGATCGGACTTCTCCTTCGACAACGGCCGTTGCAAAGCGGCTTCGAGCCGCTGCTCCGGCGAGCCGTCGACATTCGAATGCCCCGCCGATGGGGGTGGCGACAAGGTCAGCTCGAAGCCGCTGGGGGGGCGCGCCAACACGCCGAACTCCACGCCCAACTCATCGGCGTCGCGGGCCGCGGGGTTTGCCGGCCACTGGACCAAGGCCGCGTCGGCCGCGGAGAAATCTAGGCCGGACGTATCGCTCATCCAGCGCTGGAAGACCGACACCGGCACCGCTCGCGCCGCGGCGGCGCCCGGCGTTCCAGCGCTGCCTGCGCGCGATGGGTCGATGGCGGTGAACGCGTAGGCGACCTTGCCTTTCGCGTCGAGGATGAAGTCGACGTTCGGCAACGCGGCGCAACGCACCTGACCGAAGCTGTCGCGGTAGGCTCGGGCGTGGGCCTGCATGGCACGGGTCCGTGGGCGGAAGGCCTGCTGATTGCGCTCGGGATAGGTCTCGTCGAAGAGGTCCTGGAGCGTGACGCGCGCCGCGGCGAGCAGGTGACGGCCCAGGTCCAATCGGGAAGAAGAGGGCCGCGGATCGACCTTGGACAGCAACTTCCCGGCGATGCGGATCACCTCCTTGGCGGGTCTGCGCACATGGTCGCGCGGCGATTGGCGCAGGTCGAGCGCGGCCAGGCAGAGCGCGTGGAAGGTCGGATCGAAAGGGCTTTCACCGGCCAACGTCAGCAGCTTGTCGTTGTTGATGCCTTCCAGGCATTCGTTGAAGGCGTGGGTCGCGGGGGCCGTGTACTTGTGGTTCAGGCTTCCAAGGAAATGGCTCTGGTCCTGGGTGGGCGTCTCGACGGCGTCGAAGGGCGGATCCACGATTTCCCAGTCGGCTTCGTCAGGCGGGGAAATGCGAGAGGGGTGGCGTGCGAAGGGCATATCGGTCGCGTGGCCGCGACCGGTCGGTCGACGGCATCACGCCAGGCGTTGGACATGTAGGTATGTCAAACGCGAACCTCATAGGTTCGCTCAACGTCCATCCGACCGCGTCCCCTGGCCTTGGCGCCTTGTTCCGGCGCCTGGGGGTCAGGGCTCGGAGGACGCCGTGATCTGCTCCACCAAGCGGATCAGCAACTGCGGTTTCAGCGGCTTGGCCAGATGGGCGTCGAAACCCGCCTGCAGCGCCTGCTGGCGGTCCAGGTCGCGCGAGAACGCCGTCAGCGCGATGGCGCGCAGCCGCTCGCCGGGTGCTTCCAGCGCGCGGATCTCGCGCATCAGCTCATAACCGTCGCGGCCCGGCATGCCGATGTCGCTGATCAGCAGGTCGAAGCCGTTGGTGGACAAGGCCAGCAGCGCCTCGTCGGCGCTTTGCACGACGGCGACCCGGATGCCTTGCTCGCCGAGGATCAATCGCAGCATCGCGCCGGCATCGGCATCGTCGTCCACGACGAGCACGCGCAGACCCGCCAGCGTGACCGACGTCCCGTCCGCGCCGTCCAGTCCGCCGAAGGCGCTGAAGCCACCCGGGCCGGTGTCGGTGTCGACGTTCACCGGCGCCGCTTCCGCGCCGGGCAGCCAGAACTCGATGACGGTGCCGCGGCCCGGTCCGTCGCTGCGCACCTCGACCCAGCCGCCATGCGCCTCCACGAGGCTCTTGACGATCGCCAGGCCCAGGCCCAGGCCGCCGTGCTGGCGGTTGCTCGCGGCGTCGCTCTGCGTGAAGCGGTCGAAGACGTGGGGCAGGAACTCGGGCGCGATGCCTTGGCCTTGATCGCGGACCTCGATCGCCATACCGCCGTCGCGCGCGCGCAGGCCCAGCGCGATCGCGCTGCCGCGGGGGGAGAACTTGGCCGCGTTGCCCACCAGGTTCCAGATCACCTGCTGCAGCCGCCCGCTGTCGGCCAGCAGCGCGACGTCCTCGTCGTGCAGGTCGAGGTCGAGCCGATGGCCGCTCTCGTCCAGCGTGTGCTGCAGCGCCGCCACCGCCGACCGCACCACCGCGCCCGCCGCGACCTGCTCGCGCGCCAGCGGCAGCTTGCCGATGTTGAGGCGGGACATGTCCAGGATGTCCGCGATCATGCGCGCCTGGATCGAGACGTTGCGATCGATCGCCGCCAGCCCCTTGGCCAGCAGCTCCGGCGGGCTGTGCCGCTGCAGCACGTGGGTCCAGCCCATGATCGCGTTGAGCGGCGTGCGCAACTCGTGCGAGAGCACCGCGATCAGGTCGTCCTTCATGCGGGACAGGCGCTCGGCCTCGCCGCGCGCGCTGCGCTCGCGGTCGAGCAGTTCCTGGCGCTGTCGCGCGATCAACTGGCGCTGCGAGATGTCCGCCGCCATGGCCACGCAGACACCGGGCTCGATCGGCGGCGACGCGGTCCACTCCACCTGCACCGGCGCGCCGCCGGGCGGCAGCAGCGGGAACTCCGCATGCAGGCCGTCGCCGCCCAGCGCGGCGACGAAGTCGCGCGCCACCGGCAGGTCCGGCCTGGCGACGAAGTCCGTCAGCGGCCGGCCCACGACCGATTCCCCCTGGCGCCCCAGCAGCGCCAGCATGGCGGGGTTGGCGTCCAGCACCAGGCCGTCGCCGGCCTTGAGCAGGCAGATGCCGCTGGGCGCCTGCGCGTAGACGGCACGGAACTTGGCCTCGCTGCGGCGCATCGCCTCCTCGGCGGCCCGCGTGCGGACCAGCGCCTGGATCGTCGACACCAGCACCGCCGGCTCGACCGGATGGGTGAGGTAGGCGTCGGCGCCGGCGTCCAGGCCGCGCACCTTGTCCTCGTCGGTCAGGTAGGCGGCGGTGAGGTGGATCACCGGCAGGCGGAAGGTGCTGGCCTGCGCGCGCAGGCGGCGGCACAGCTCGAAGCCGTCGATGTCGGGCAGGTGGATGTCCAGCACCACCGCCGACACGGTCTCGTCGGCCAGCGCCAGCGCGTCGGCGCCGGTGCCCGCCTCCAGCGTCGGGAAGCCCGCCGCGCCGAGCAGGCGCACCGTCGTGTAGCGGCCGATGGGGTCGTCGTTGACGATCAGCAGCCGGTGCTGCGACCGATCGATGGTGCGCGGCTCGTTCATGCGGCGGGGCCCGTTCCGGCGGTGTCCGCGGGCACCGGCGCGCGGGGCGGCAGGCGCAGCGGCAGCGTCACCGAGAACACCGATCCCACGGCGGGCTCGCTGCGCAGCGCCACCCGGCCGCCCAGCAGCTCGGCCAGGCGCTTGCTGAGCGACAGGCCCAGGCCGGTGCCGCGCAGGCGCTTCTGGATCGGCGAGCCGATCTGGGTGAAGTCCTGGAAGATCGCGTCGTGGAACTCCGGCGCGATGCCGATGCCGGTGTCGCTGACGGAGAAGGTGACTTCCTCGACGTCGCCCTCGGCCTGCGTGCGCACGGCGCTGACGCGCACCTCGCCCTTGGCGGTGAACTTGAGCGCGTTGGAGATGAAGTTGCGCAGGATCTGCGACAGCTTGGCATCGTCGGTGAACAGCTGCGGGATGCCCTGCGGCTCCTCGAAGATCAACTGCACGTCCGGGTTGACCAGCACCGGCTTGAACATGCCGCGCAGCGCCGCGAAGAGGTCGACCAGCTCGAACCACGCCGGCGAGATGTCGATGCGGCCGGCCTCGACCTTGGCCAGGTCGAGCAGGTCGTTCACCATGTCGGCAAATTCTTCCGACGTGGTGCGGATGAAGGTGATCTGCTTGTCCTGCTCCGCGGTCAGCGGGCCGTCGACGCGGTCCAGCAGCAGCCGGGTCAGGCTGCGGATCGACGAGATCGGCGTGCGGAACTCGTGGCTCATGTAGGCCAGGAAGCGGCTCTTGAGCTCGGTGGCCTGGCGCAGTTGCTGCGCCTGCGTGTCCAGCTCCGCGTACAGCGCCAGCACGCCGCGATTGGTCTCGTCCAGCTCCTGCTGCATCGCGCCGACCTGCGCGCGCGCCTCGTCGAGCGCGGCGCGCAGCGCGGCCGGATCGTCGTCGAAGGCGGTGGTGTCCGTCATGGCGTTCCCTGCGTCCGCTGATTGTCCTGATGCTCCTGAGCGCCCGGGATCGCCGCGGCCTCGTTGCGGCGCACGACGACGACGGTGGCGTCGTCGCGCCCGCGCAGGTGGTCCCGCAGGATCCAGCCGGCGATCACCGCCGGCTCCGATTGCAGCAGGCCGGGCGTGTCCTGAAGCGACCAGCGGCTGACGATGCCGTCGGAATGCAGCACCAGCACCGCATGGGCCGGCCAATCGTAGACCACATCCTGCAGGCGCCGGATCTGCAGGCCCAGCGTGCCGTGCTGCGACAGCAGCGTGCGGTCCGACACGCCCGAGATCAGCCGGCCGGTGACGTTGCCGGCGCCGGAGAGCAGCAGGCGGTCGCCGCCCTCGGTCAGCGTGACGGCGGTCGCGGCGGCGCCGCGCGTGCTGCGCAGCTCGTCGTGCGAGCGCTCCAGGAACGTGGCCGGCGTGTTCACCGCCGCCGGCGTCGCCTGCGCCAGCAAGGCGGTCAGGCGGTCCGCGGCGCGCGCGGCGTCGGGGCCGTGTCCCAGGCCGTCGGCGACGACCAGGGTCCAGCGTTCGCTGTCACGGCGGCAGGCCCAGGCGTCGCCGCAGACCTCCTCGCCGGGCGCGGCCAGGTTCAGGCCGGCGATGTCGAAGGCCGGCGCCTGGGACGACGACCACGCGTGCGCCATGCCAGGCGAGAAACGCGTCGCCAGCACCGTGCCGCGTCCGGGCGCGGAAAACCCGTTGAAGCGCTCCGCCATGCGCCGGATCGCGCCCAGGCCGGTGCCCGAGGATCCCGCGGTGCTGTAGCCGTCCTGCAGGCAGCGCGCCAGGTCCATGCCGCCGCCCTGGTCCAGCGACAGCACTTGCACGCCGTCGCCGTCCGGCGCCAGCAGCAGCGCCGCCTGACGCCCGGGGCCGACGTGACGGACCAGGTTCGTGCCGAGCTCGGTCACCGCCAGCGCGACGCGGCCGGCGGCCTCTTCGTCGAAGGACTGCTCCAGCGCCAGCGCCTGCGCCGCGCGGCGCGCTTCTCCCACCTGGCTGATGTCGTCGATGGGCAGCCGTCGATGCGCGCGCACGTTACTTCCAGCGCGTGATCGTCACGCGCGTGCCGCGACCCGGACCGGAGTCCAGTTCGAATTCATTCACCAGCCGCTTGCTGCCGGAAAGCCCCATGCCGAGGCCGCTGCCCGAGGTCCAACCGTCCTTCATCGCCAGCTCCAGATCGGGAATGCCCGGTCCCTGGTCGACGAAGGCAAGGCGCAGGCCCGCGCGCACGCCCTGCTGCAGCAACTGCCACTCCATCGTGCCGCCGCCGCCGTACACCAGCGTGTTGCGCGAGAGCTCGCTGGCGGCCGTGATCATCTTGGTCTGATCGACGAGGGAGAACTTCAGCTCCTGCGTCAGCTTGCGCACCAGTTGCCGCGCCAGCACGATGTCCGGCTCGTTGCGCACGGGGATGCTGCCGGAGAGGTCAGGACTCGTCGGCGTCATGGGCCTGCTCCTCGTCGCTGTCGAGCAGCAGGCGCAAGCCCCGCTCGACGTTCAGCGCGGTGCGCACGCCATGCAGCGACAGGCCCAGCTCCACCAGCGTGATCGCCACCGCCGGCTGCATGCCCACCACCACCGAGGTGGCGCCCAGCACGCGCGCGATGCTCGAGATGCCGGCCAGCATGCGGCCGATGAAGGAGTCGACGATCTCCAGCGCGGAGATGTCGATCAGCACGCCGGTCGCGCCGGTGTGCTGGATCTTGTTGGCCAGGTCGTCCTGGAGGGCGAGGGCGGTCTGGTCCTGCAGGTCCACCTGGATGGTGACCAGCAGCGTCCGCCCCATCTGCAGGATGGGAATGCGTGTCGTCATGCCGTCAGTCCGCCGCGCCCAGGGTGGCCGACAGCGGCAGCGCCGCGGCCGCCTTGCCTCGCGTCACCACGAAGCCGGCGCGCTTCATCGCCAGCGACAGCGCGTCGGCCAGCGAGGCCTTGGTGGTGATGCCTTCCAGGTCGATGCCCAGGTGCACGATGGTTTGCGCGATCTGCGGGCGGATGCCGCTGATGATGCAGTCCGCGCCCATCAGCCGGATCGCGGTGACCGTCTTCAGCAAGTGCTGCGCGACCAGCGTGTCCACCGTGGGCACGCCGGTGATGTCGATGATGGCCAGCGCCGAGCCGGTCTCGACGATGCGCTGCAGCAGCGTCTCCATCACCAGCTGCGTGCGGCCGCTGTCCAGCGTGCCGATCATCGGCACCGCCAGCACGCCGTCCCACAGCTTCACCACCGGGGTGGAGAGCTCCAGCAGCTCCTGCTGCTGGCGCGCGATGACTTCCTCGCGGCTGCGCTGGTAGGTGGAGACGGTGTACTGGGCCATGTTGTCCAGCAGGGAGGAGATCTCCCAGGTCGCCTCGATCAGCACCTCCGGCTGCCCGCCGAAGCGGCGCTGCAGGCCGGCGAAGAGCGGCCGCTTCAGCGCCAGCACGAAGCGGCTGGTCTCCGCCGCGGTCGCGCCCTGGGCGGCGCGCGAGCGCGACAGGCCGGCCAGCACGTCGCGCACGTGATTCCACGGCGTGTCGTCGAAGTTCTCGGTGTTGCCGCTGGCGCGCACGCCGACCAGGATCGCGTTGATCAGTTCGTCGGTCTCGCGGCTGTCGCTGGAGAGCGATCGGCCGCCCGCGGTCGAGGCCAGCTCGTTGCGCCATTCGGCCAGGACCTGCTCGCGCTGGGTGGTCAGGAGGTCTTCGACCGCGGCGCTGTTCTGTTTCATGGTGTCGTCCTCTGGGGCGCTCGCCGGCGCCTCGTTCGGCGCTGGCGGCGCCTTCGGTTGCGCAGGTTGCGCGGGGAAGCGGAATGAAGCGGGGAAAAGGCGGCCGGATGTTACCTCTGCGTATGCAGACGAAAACGGAACACGACGCGCGGAACCGGGCAGGGTATGTCCCATGCAAGAGCGGGCACGCCGGTTGCCCAATGGGTGCGACGCCCGTCGGGGCGCGCTCGCGGCACGGTCCCGGCCTTCTGGCTGCAGGACTGACGCGCGCGCTGGCGGGCGTTGGAAAAAAATACTCGGACGACATGACACAAACCAACTTGTTCGATTGGGAGAACGACGTGGCGCATCAGATCAGCGTGCTGGTGGTGGACGACAAACCCCAGAACCTGCTCGCGATGCGGGCCTTGCTGGCGGATTCCGGCCTGCAGGTGCTGACCGCGGAATCGGGGCCGGCGGCGCTGGAGCTGCTGCTGGTGCACGACGTGATGCTGGCGCTGCTGGACGTGCAGATGCCGGGCATGGACGGCTTCACGCTGGCGGAGTTGATGCGGGGCGCGGAACGCACGCGGCATGTGCCGATCATCTTCCTCACCGCCGGCTCGCAGGAGGCGCAGCGCAGCTTCGCGGGCTACGAGGCCGGCGCGGTGGACTTCATCTACAAGCCGGTGGACGCGCATGTGCTGCGCAGCAAGGTCGCCGTCTTCGCCGACCTGCACCGCCAGCGGCAGTTGCTGGCCGAGCGCATCGTCGAGCAGGAGCGTCTGGCCCGCGTCAACGCGCTGATGCTGGGCGCGCTGAGCCACGACATCCGCAGCCCCTTGTCGGTGCTGATGCTCAACGCCGAGCTGCTGATTCGCCAGACCGAGGCCCCTTCGCTGCAGAAGGCCGGCTTGCGGATGAAGACCGCCGCGACGCTGCTGGGCCGGCAGGTCGACCACCTGGGCAGCCTCGCGCGGCGGCCGTGCGAGTTGCTGCAGGTGCAGGCGCGGCGGGGTGATCTCGCGACGCTGGCCGCGCAGCGGCTGGACGTCGAGGCCAATCAGGCGGTGCTGTGGGCGCCGCCGGCCTTCGACCGCATCGGCGACACCAGCGGCGACTTCGACCTCGAACTGATGGCGCAGGCGATCGACCAGTTGCTGATGCAGGCGGCGACCCACGCCGGGGACTGCGCGATCCGCATCCAGGTGGACGGCGGCGCGCAGCGCTCGCTGATGCTGCGCATCAGCTTCGACACGGTGCTGGACGCCGAGGCGGCCATCCATCTCTTCGGCGGCCAGGAGCCGGTGTCCGGCATGGCATCGGCGCAGGTCGGCCCGGGGCTGCACGAACCCGAGCGCGTCGCCCGGGCGCATGGCGGCTCGCTGATCGGCGTGTCGCGGGCGCGCCAGGGCACGATGTTCGAGCTGCTGTTGCCGCGCCTGCAATCGGAGCGCTGAGATGACGCGACCCGGCATCCTCAAGCCCCCGCGGGCGTGCGCGCCCGTGGCCGGCAGCGGCGCGGGGCGCCGTCCTACATCGACGGCCAGCCGGGCCCGACAGACCCGTGGCGAGGCGCCGTCCAACATCGTGGCATCACAACCATGATGGGGACTGCCATGAACCGCTCCGCCCACACCGCTCCGAATTCCGCGTCGAACGCCGCTGCGCGTTCCGTGCCCGGCAAGCGCGCGATCAAGGCCGCCGTCGCGGTGGCCGCCTGCTTGCTGGCCGGTCACGCGATGGCCGACATCACGTTCTATGAAAACGAGAACTTCCGCGGACGTTCCTCGGGCATCGACTCGCAGGTCAACTTCCTGAAGGAGATCGGTTTCGACGATCGCGCGTCCTCGATCGAGGTGCGCGGCGAGGCGTGGGAGGTCTGCGAGGACCCGGGCTACGCCGGCCGATGCCGCGTGCTGCGTCCCGGCAGCTATCCGTCGCTGCGCTCGATGGGCTTGGACAACCGCATCAGCTCGGCGCGCCGGGTCGGTGACCAGAACGTCTCCAACGATCGCTACGGCCCCGAGCCGCAGCCCAGCTACTACCGCCGCGGCGACGAGGCGCTCTATCAGGCGCAGGTCGTGTCCGTGCGCGCCGTGATGGGCGACCAGCAGCAGCGCTGCTGGATCGAGCAGAAGGAAGTGCGCGACCGGCCCAACGTCGGCGGCGCGGTCATCGGCGGCGTGCTCGGCGGCATCCTGGGCCACCAGTTCGGCGGCGGCACCGGGCAGGCCGTGACGACGGCGGCGGGCGCCGTCGGCGGCGCGGTGGTCGGCAGCAACGTCAACCGCGGCAACGACGTGCGCAACGTGCAGCGCTGCGGCGCCGTGCCCAACAACGGCGCCCCGCAATTCTGGGACGTCACCTATCGCTTCAAGGGCCAGGAACACTACGTCCAGACGACGCAGGCCCCGGGCGCCACCATCACCGTCAACTCGCGCGGCGAGCCGCGCCAGTAGGGCATCCATCGACCGCATCACCGAGGAACGCCCCAGGAGGCCGGGACAAGGACGCGCTAGGATCCGCGGCCTCTCCCGGCCGACCTTCGATCCGTTTCCTGCCTCCATGACCACAACGACATCTCCGGCCTCCTCGGGACCCAACCTCACGTTCGAGCACGGCATGCGGCGCCATGAATGGCTGCCGCTGCCGACGCTCCTGGGCTTCATCCTGGCGGTGATCACGATCGTGATCACCGCCTGGTTCTCGTGGCGCTCGCAGCAGTCGCAGTCCGAGACCGCCGACGCGATGGCCCGCACGCTGGTCGTGCAGGAGCAGATCCAGACGCTGGGTTCCGCGATGAAGGATGCGGAGACGGGCCAGCGCGGCTACCTGATCACCGGGCTCGACACTTACCTGGTGCCGTTCAACACCGCGCAGGTCACGCTGCCCGCCGCGGCCGAGCGCCTGCGCGCGGCATGGCAGGACAGCCGCCCGCAACTGGCGCGGCTGGAGACGGTGGAGCAGCTCTTCAAGGCCAAGCTGGCCGAGATGGAAGAGACCATCCAGATGCGCCGCACCGGTGACGGCGTCGGCGCGGTGACGCTGGTGCGGGGCGACCGGGGCCGCATCCTGATGGAGCGCATCCGCACGCTGCTCGGCGAGATGGAGCGCGAGGAGCGCGACCGCGCGGCCGCGCGCCGCCAGGGCTGGGACGCGGCGGTGCAGCAGACCGTCGGCGTGATCTGGGGCGGGTCGGCGCTGCTGCTCGTGCTGACGATGGTCGCGGCGGTGCTGACGTCTCGCGGCCATCGCGCCGCCAGGACCGAGGCCTGGCTGAAGGCCGGCCAGGCCGGCCTGGGCACCGAGCTGCAGGGCGATCCGCATGTGGAGCGGCTGGCCGAAATCGCGGTCGGTTTCCTGGCGCGCTACATGGACGCGCAGGTCGGCGCCTTCTACGTCGCGCAGGATGACGGCACTTTCCTGCGCGTGGGCGGTTACGCGCTGCCGCAGCAGCCCGACGGTCCGCCCTCGGTGCGCGGCGGCGACACCTTGCTGGGACAGGCCGCGCGTGATCGCCGCGCGCTGCACGTCCGGCATCTGCCGCCGGACTACCTGCCGGTGGCGTCGACGCTGGGTCGCGCCCGGTCGACCGAGCTGCTGATCGCGCCCGCGGGCCTCGACGGCGGCGTGCAGTGCGTGCTGGAGCTGGGTTTCCTGCGCCACGTCGGCGCCGCCGAGCGCGAGATGCTGGCGCGCGTCGCCGAGCCGCTGGCGATGGCGCTGCGCGCGGCCAAGGACCGCAGCCGGCTGGAGGCGCTGCTGGAGGAAAGCCGCCGCCAGGCCGAGGAACTGCAGATGCAGCAGGAAGAGCTGCGCGCCAGCAATGAAGAGCTGGAAGAGCAGGGCAACGCGCTGCGCGACTCGCAACTGCGGCTCGAGAACCAGCAGACCGAGCTGGAGCAGACCAACGCGCAACTGGAGGAGCAGGCGCGCCAGCTGGAGCTGCAGCGCGCCGACCTGACGCAGGCGCAGGAGCTGCTGACCGAGCGCGCCGACGCGCTGGAGCGATCCAACCAGTACAAGAGCGAGTTCCTGGCCAACATGAGCCACGAGCTGCGCACGCCGCTGAACTCGACGCTGATCCTGGCCAAGCTGCTGTCGGACAACAAGGACGGCAACCTGAGCGACGAGCAGGTGCGCTTCGCGCAGACCATCACCTCGGCCGGCAACGACCTGCTGGCGCTGATCAACGACATCCTGGACCTGTCCAAGATCGAGGCCGGCAAGGTCGACATGGAGATCGAGCGCGTGTCGGTGCCGCGCCTGCTGCAGCACCTGACGCAGACCTTCGCGCCCATCGCCGCGCAGCGCAACCTGGCCTTCGGCCTGCAGATGGCGCCCGACGCGCCCGACTGGATCGAGACCGACGAGACCCGCATCGGCCAGATCCTCAAGAACCTGCTGTCCAACGCGCTCAAGTTCACCGAGAAGGGCTCGGTACGCATGGAGGTCGGCGGCACGCAGGACGGCCGCCTGGTGTTCTCCGTCAAGGACACCGGCATCGGCATCGCGCCGCATCAGCAGGCGCTGATCTTCGAGGCCTTCCGGCAGGCCGACGGCAGCACGCACCGCAAGTACGGCGGCACGGGGCTGGGACTGTCGATCTCGCGCGACCTGGCGCGGTTGCTCGGCGGCGACATCCATCTGCACAGCGCGGCCGGCCAGGGCTCGACCTTCAGCCTGGTCCTGCCGCAACAGCATGTGGCGCCGACCGAGGCGGATCGCCCGCGTCCGCTGACCCCGGCGCCAGCCCCGTCGCCGCAAGCGGCGTCGAGCTTCGACGCCGGCGCCGTGCCGGGCGGCCATGCGCAGACGGTGACGCAGGCGTTCAGCGCGGCCGCGCTACTGCACGAGCCGGCGCCCAGCGCGCCCGATCCGCGGCTGCCGCAGCTCGACGACGACCGGCTCTCCTGGGTGCCCGGGGACCGGTCCATCCTCGTCATCGAGGACGACGAACGCTTCGCCCTGATCCTGCGCGACCTGATTCGCGAGATGGGCTTCGTCTGCCTGATGGCGCATACGGCGGAGAACGGCCTGTCGGTCGCGCAGCGCTACGCGCCCAGCGCGGTCCTGCTGGACATGAACCTGCCGGACCATTCCGGGCTGGGCGTGCTGGACCGCCTCAAGCGCGATCCGCTGACGCGCCACATCCCCGTGCACGTGATCTCGGTGGCCGACTACAGCCACGAGGCGATGGAGCGCGGCGCGGTCGGATACGCGCTCAAGCCGGTCAAGCGCGACGAACTGGTGGAGGCGCTGGAGCGGCTGGAGGCCAAGTTCTCGCAACGCCTGCGCACCGTGCTGGTGGTCGAGGACGACGCGCGCCAGCTCGACAGCATCCGGCACCTGCTCGCCGCCGACGAGGTCCGCATCCAGGGCGTGGCCACCGCGGCCGAGGCGCTGGAGGCGCTGCGCCAGTCGACCTTCGACTGCATGGTGATGGACCTGAACCTGCCCGACATGAGCGGCTACGAGCTGCTCGACGCGATGGCGGTGCAGGAGGCGGTGGCCTTCCCGCCGGTGATCGTCTACACCGGCCACACGCTGTCCACGCAGCAGGAGCAGCAGCTGCGGCGCTACTCGCGCTCCATCATCATCAAGGGGGCGCGCTCGCCGGAGCGGCTGCTGGACGAGGTGACGCTGTTCCTGCACCAGGTCGAATCGCAGTTGCCGCCGGAGCGCCAGCGCATGCTCAAGGAAGTGCGGGCCCGCGACAACATGCTGGAAGGGCGGCGCGTGCTGATCGTCGAGGACGACGTGCGCAACATCTTCGCGCTGTCGGCGGTGCTGGAGCCCAAGGGCGTGAAGGTCGACATCGCGCGCAACGGCCGCGAGGCGCTGGAGCGGCTGGAGGCCCCGCAGCAGGGGCCTGGCGCGAAGCCGGCGGTGGACCTGATCCTGATGGACATCATGATGCCGGAGATGGACGGCTACACCGCGATGCGCGAGATCCGCTCGCGGCCCGACCTGAAGCGCCTGCCCATCATCGCGTTGACCGCCAAGGCGATGAAGGACGACCAGGAGAAGTGCATGGCCGCCGGCGCCAACGACTACATCGCCAAGCCGCTGGACATCGAGAAGCTGCTGTCGCTGGTCCGCGTCTGGATGCCGCGCTGAGGCGCGGCGCGGCCAAGGAAACCACGCGGCACAAGAGACGGAGGCACGGCGACGGATGGCGGCGCAAGAACTGGACATCGAGGTCAGACTGATCCTGGAAGCGATCTACGAGCGCTACCACTACGACTTCCGCGACTACGCGGGCACCTCGCTGCGACGGCGCCTGAAGGCGGCGATGCAGCGCTTCGAGTGCGCCAACCTGTCGCAGCTGCAGGGGCGGCTGCTGCGCGAGCCGGACGTCTTCCGCTCGGTGCTGGGCGACCTCACGGTGCAGGTCAGCGAGATGTTCCGCGACCCGGAGTACTACCTCGCGCTGCGCGAGCAGGTCGTGCCGGTGCTGCGCACCTATCCGTCGTTGCGCATCTGGGTGGCGGGCTGCAGCGGCGGCGAGGAGGCGTACTCGCTGGCGATCCTCATGAAGGAGGAAGGGCTGCTCGATCGCACGCTGATCTACGCCACCGACATCAGCCAGGAGGCGCTGGCGCAGGCGCAGGCCGGCGTCTACCGCATGGACCTGGTGCCGGGCTTCGCCGAGAACCACCGCCGTGCCGGCGGACACGGCGCGTTGTCCGAGCACTTCACCGCGGCCTACGACCACGTGCTGCTGGACAAGTCGCTCAAGGACCGCATCGTCTTCAGCGACCACAGCCTGTCGACCGACAGCGTGTTCGCCGAGGTGCAGCTCGTGTCCTGCCGCAACGTGCTGATCTACTTCAACCGCGGGCTGCAGGACCGGGCCATCGGCCTGTTCAGCGAGGCGTTGTGCCGGAACGGCTTCCTGGGGCTGGGCGCGCGGGAAACGATCCGCTTCTCGGCGCATGCCGGCGACTTCATCGAGGTCGCCGCGGCGGAGCGGATCTATCAGAAGCGCGGCGGCGACCGAAGCGGCGACTGACCCGTCGATTCACCCCCTGCAAGGCCTTGGATGGCGCTCAGAGCGTCCCGGCCCAATAGATCGAGCCCAGCACGCCCAAGGCCAGCGCGACCAGCCAGGCGCGCATCGGCGCGGGCTCGTCGCGGGGACGGTGCTGCCGATGGCGATGCAGCAGGAAGCAGGCCACCGATGCCGCGCCGGCCAGCAGGAACACCAGCGCGAAACCCAGTCCTTCGACCGACCGGCCGTGGTGCACCGCCAGGGCCAGCACGCCCTGGCCGAGCATGAGGCCCGCCAGGCCGCTGGTGGCGGTGGAGGACAGGGTGGTGGAAACGGCGGCGCGGGCGGGCTTGGTCATGGCGGATCGGCGGAACTGCGGGAGGGCGATCGCCGTGGTCCACGGCGGGGAGTCGCCGGCGGGCGAGGGCCCGCGCGGCGATCCGGCATTGTCCGGCGCGATGCCCGTGTCCATCGGCTCGAAAAGCGGCCGGGCAGCGCAGTAATTCGCACGGACGCCGCGTGGTTTTTCGCCGCGCCCGGACCCCGTGAACAAGGGGGCCAAGGGGGCTTTCCCGAGGGCCGTCGTCCTGTCTTCCCGGTACATCCCGAGTAAGGGTTGGTTCGTATGTGGGAGGGCGAACAGACGTGCTTGGGCCTGGGTGTTGAACTGCACCGTCCGCGAATTGCGGTCAGCCTTTATCGGAGCAACCACCATGACCCTGCCTTTGCTCTCCCGCAAGCCCGTGGCATTCCAGCGCACCCTGCTGGCTCTTGCCCTGGCCGCCGCAAGCGCCAGCGCATCCGCGCTGCCGCAGTTCACCTGGGACCCGGCCGCCGCCGGCTTGAACGGTAGCTCGTTCACTGCAGACAACCTGCTGGTGTCCAACTTCTCGACCATCACCTTCGGTGCGGGCAACTCCTTCACGGAGTCCGGCTATCTGTCGGTGAGCGCCGCCCAGCTCGGCGGCATCACGTTGCCCTCCAACGGACTGAATCAGAACTACGGCCTGTACATCCAGTTCAGCGGCGCCGGCACGCTGACGACGCCCGGCAACGTCGCCACCGATGTCACCGTGGGCACCTTGACCTCGTTGACCTACACGCTGTACGGCTACAACGGCACAGCCTCGTTCGGCTTCTCCGGCAACACGCCGACGGAAACCGCGTCGGGCGAAGTGGCGCTGGCCACGGGCGAGCTCAAGCTCGGCACGGTGTCGACGACGCCCCTGGGCGACGGCAGCTTCAGCCCGGCGGCCAACGCCAAGCTGACGCTGAACTGGCTCAACTCGGCGTTCCAGACCTCGCTGCCGGTGTACGACATCGCGTTGACGTCGTTCTCCAACACGGGATCGCAAGTCGAGCCGTTCGCGGGGGGCTTCCGCATCCGTCAGGGTGGGGGTTCGATCAACTTCGCCGCGTCGGCGGTGCCGGAGCCGTCGAGCTACGCGCTGCTGATCAGCGGCCTGGCCGCGATCGGTTTCGTGGCACGTCGCCGCAGCCGCTCGGAGAAGTAACGCCGGGATCGGTCGGGCGCTCGCGTCCGGCCGACCGCCGCGGGACCTGACGGCACGCGAGTGCTGGCCGGTCGTCGCAGGCGCGAGAACGACGATTCGATGGCCGCGCTGCGGGGCGCGGTCGCAGGATCGATGGTTCGCGCGCGCGGAACGTCCTCGACAGCGTCGAGGGAAGCTCAGGCCTGCACGGCGACGGGCGCGAAGGTGGTGGCAGAGGTGGCCGCGTTTACGCCGTCCAGGTCCTGAGGCAACAGGCGCTGGAAGTCCTGCTTCAGCAGGGCATAACACTCGCAAGCCCGAGCCTCCAGCCCCGGCCGATCCAGTACCGCGATATGTCCGCGGGAATAACGGATCAGGCCGGCGGCCTGGAGGCGCTGGGCGCTTTCGGTGACGCCCTCGCGGCGCACGCCGAGCAGATTGGAAATCAACTCCTGCGTGACCGACAGCTCGCTGTGGCCGTGCTGACGATCCAGCGACAGCAGCAGCCATCGGCACAACTGGCGTTCCAGCGAGTGATGGCGGTTGCAGACCGCCGTGTGCGCGATCTGCGTCAGCAGCGATTGCACGTAACGCAGCAGCATCGGCGCGGCGCCGCCGGGGCGGACGAACTCGTCGCGCACCGTCGCCACGCGCAGGCGGTGGGCCAGGCCGGCGCGTTGCACGACCGCGCGGCAGGCCGGCGATTCACCGCCCATCGCGGCGGCCAGGCCGACCGCGCCTTCCGATCCGATCATCGCCACCTGCGCCGAGGCGCCCGAGTGCGTCGTGTGAATCAGCGACACGATCGCGCCGATCGGAAAGTAGACGTGGGTGGCCGGACTGCCGGCCTCGAACAGCACGCGTCCCTTGAGCAGCTCCACCGTTTCGAGCTGCTCCGTCCAACGCGCCCGATCCGACGCCGGCATTTGAGCGAGCAGCAGATTGGCGCGCGGCAGCGCGGCGGTAGTTGTTGCGGCAAGGGACAGCGACATCGAGGTACTCCAGAAACCGGACAGCAGTTCCAACCCCGTCATTCGGCAATCCCCATGCCCATGAGGCGTTTCCTCAGGTTTCATCGGTGCCAAGTCGTTTCCGGGGCGGCGGGACGTCGCGGATACCAGCGACGTGTCGCCGCCGTCGCCCTTCGGTCGGTGGCGGTCGATCGCCGGGATCGTCGATGCCATCGGACTTCCAAGGCATCGCGTCGTCGCGCGACGCCTGTCCGCTGGCACCGCCGCGGTGCCGCGTGGGACTGTCGTCCCGGCCTCGGTGCGTTGGCGCACCGGGATCGCTGCAGGTGGCGCACACCGTTCTAGGGGGCGCGTGCCACGGCGGCAGACGCTCCCCATAAGCGGGTGCGTCATTCACTGGCCCGGAGCCCTCGACCTGGGCGATGCTCGCGGCCGGGATCGGCTTGCTGGCGTACTGGCGGCATCGGGACGTCACGACGAGCGCGTCACTCGGTTGATCGTCACCGGACGCCGGGCCGCCTCGCGTGATCCAGCGTCCGCCGACGATCCAACGGGACAACGGAGCGAGCATCCTGCGCGCGCCGATGTGCTCGCTGGCGCGCGGTCGGCGACTGAGGGCCTTTCCCCGACAGGAGCAAGGCCATGCTTCCGAACTCATCATCCGGCGCCCCGGCATGGACGCCGGAACGTTTCTCCGGCGTGTCGAACGCGATGCTCGATGCGCTCGGTCTCGACGACCGCCTCATCCGCGCCCCCTACCATGCCAACCGCGAGACGTTCCCGGGAAACGTGTTCGTGACGGGTCGGGGACCCCACTGTTTCGTCGACAGTTCGTTCACTCGATGCCTCGCCGTGAAGAACGCTGATCTCGAACTGTTCGGCTGCACCTTCAGCGGCGGGGCCCAGCCCAGCGCGATTCGGACCGAGTCGACCCACGCCCGACTGGTGCACTGTGTCGTCGCGGGAAGCGTGCAATGCGACCGAGGACGCCTCGACCTGGAGGGCTCCCGGATCTCAGGGAACGTGCTCGCGAGAGGCCTGGACCTGAGGCTCACCTCCGCGACGATTCATGGCACCCTGGATAGCGATGAACTGGGCTTGTCGATCGGGCCAGGCAGCCGGGTGGAGTGTCTGGTCATGCGTTTGCCGGCAGGCGCGCCGCCCGGAGCGGCGCAATCGGTGCGCCTCGACTTTGGCGCCAGCGTCGGCGCGTGTCATTTCGAATCGAGCCGGTTTCGCGTTGTCCAGGTCAACTCGCGCGGTCATCTCGTCACGGTCGCCAGCAGCGACGTGCCGGATCCGCCATCGGGCCGCACCTCCAGCACATAGCCCATCCCCCGTACCGTGTGCAGCAGCGGCGTGTCGAAGGGCACGTCGAGCTTGGTGCGCAGCCGCCGCACGGCGACCTCGACGACGTTGGTCTCGCTGTCGAAGTTCATGTCCCAGACCTGCTCGGCCAGCTCGGTGCGGGACAAGACCTGACCCTGACGGCGCAGCAGCAGCACGAGCAGGCCGAATTCCTTGGCCGTGAGCTCCAGCCGCTGGCCGGCGCGCTGGGCCTTGCGGCGCAGCAGGTCGACCTCGAGGTCGCCGAGCTTGAGCAGCGTCGCCTCCGCGACCGGCGTGCCGGTGGCCCGGCGCAGCAGGCCATGGACGCGGGCGACCAGTTCAGAGAACGCGAACGGCTTGACCAGATAGTCGTCGGCGCCGCCCTGCAGGCCGCGCACGCGGTCCTCGACCTCGCCGCGCGCGGTCAGCATCAGGACGGGCAACTGGCGGGTGTGCTCCTGCTGGCGCAGCGCGGCCAGCACGGCCATGCCGTCGATGCCGGGCAGCATGCCGTCCAGCAGCACCAGGTCGTACAGACCCTCGGACGCGCGATGCAGGCCGTCGACGCCGTCGCTCGCGACGTCGACGACGAAGCCCTCCTGCGTCAGGCCGTTGCGCAGATACCCGGCGAGCTTGCCTTCGTCCTCGATGACCAGCAGTTTCATCCGTTCCTTCCCCCGGGAGTGAGCGATCGGGACGTCACGAGGGCGGCAAGTCGCGCGCCTAGAATCGCCGCACCATGTCCGACCCGACCCTGACCCCCGCCACGCCGCGCGCGGGGTCCGTCAGCGGCAAGCTGCGCGCCATGGTCTGGCTGATGGTGCTACCGACGCTGCTGCTGTCGATGATCGCCGGCATCGCCGTCTTCCACACCGAGCGCCGCGCCGCCATCGCCGCGGCCACCGAGACGGCCGAGGCGCTGAGCCTGGTCGCCGATCGCGAGATGGCCGTGCGCACCGCGCTGCTGCAGGCGCTGAGCGTGTCCCCCAGCCTGGCCGAGGGGCGGCTGGAGCAGTTCCACCGCGAGGCCTCGCGCCTGGTCGGCACCGGGCCCAACACGATCGTGCTGAGCGCCGCCGACGGGCGTCACCTGATCAACACGCGCATCCCGTGGGGCCGGCCACTGCCGTCCGCGACCGCCTTCAAGAACGGCGTCGACACCTCGCGGCGCCTGATCGTGTCCAACCTGTACTTCGGGCCGGTCGACCGCGCGCCCAGCTTCGCGGTGCGCGTGCCGGTGACGGTGATGGGCGAGCCGATGTTCCTGGGCTATGGCAGCCCCGTCGCCGACATGCAGCAGATCTTCCGCCAGCAGCCGCTGCCCGACGGCTGGCTGGGCGTGGTGCTGGACCGGGAAGGCTACGTCGTGGCGCGCACGCTGGAGCCGGAGCGCCGCGTCGGCCAGCGTGCCAGCGGCAACCTGCTGACGGCGCTCCAGAAGGGCGACAACGGCGTCGTGGAGGCGCGCACGCTGGACGGCGTGCCGGTGTTCACCGTCTTCAGCCGCGCGCCGGATTCGGGCTGGGTGGTGCTGATCGGGCTGAGCCAGGCCGAGTTGGCCAAGAGCGCGTGGGCGGCCTTCGCGATGACGCTGTGCCTGTCGCTGGTCTTCATCGTGCTGGCGCTGCTGCTGGCGCGGCGGATGAGCCACTCGATCGCCGACCCGCTGCGGCGCCTGCGCAAGGATGCGATCCGCATGGGCGGCGGCGGCACGGTCGAGGAGCTGCGCACCGGCATCGAGGAGATCGATACCGTGCAGCGCGCGCTGTCCACCGCCAGCCGCGAGCGCGCCGGCAGCGAGCAGCGCCTGCGCGAGCAGATCGACGCCGCCGTGGCGCAGACGCGCAGCGCGCAGCAGGCGGCCCTGCACAGCCAGAAGCTGGAAGCGCTGGGGCGCCTGACCGGCGGCATCGCCCACGACTTCAACAACCTGCTGCAGACGATGACGACCGGCCTGCAGTTGGCCCGCCGGCTGAGCCAGGACCCGCGCGGCAACGCGGCGCTGGATGCCTGCCAGCGCGCCACGACCAAGGCGTCGCAGTTGACGCGCCAGTTGCTGGCCTTCGGCCGCCAGCAGGTCGGGCATGAATCGGTCATCGACCTGCGCCGCGAGCTGCCGGAACTGATGGACCTGGTGGGCGGCGCGGTCGGCGGCGCGGTGACGGTGCGGCTGGACATGGACGAGGGGCTCTGGTGCGTGCGCACCGATCCGGTCCAACTGGAGCTCGCCGTGCTCAACCTGGCGCTGAACGCGCGCGATGCGATGCACGGGCGCGGCACGCTCACGGTCTCGGCGCGCAACCGGGCGGTGACGGCCGGCGACCCGTCGACGCCGGTGCCGGACCTGATGCCCGGCGACTACGTGGCGGTCGCGGTGCTGGACAGCGGCGACGGCATGACGCAGGAGCAGGTGGAGCGCGCCTTCGAGCCGTTCTTCACCACCAAGCCGGTGGGGCAGGGCACCGGCCTCGGGCTGTCCCAGGTCTATGCGCTGGCGAAGTCCGCGGGCGGCACCGCGGTGATCGTCAGCAAGATCGGGCTGGGATCCGAAGTGACGCTGTGGCTGCCGCGCTCCCACGGGCGCGTGGAGGACGCGACCGGCGCCGCGACGGCGCTCTCGGGCCCGGGCCTGGGCGCCGCGGCGGCGCGTTACTCGGGCAGCGTGCTGCTCGTGGAGGACGAGCCGTCGGTGCGCGAGCTCACCGCGCAGGCGCTGGAGGATCACGGCTTCCGCGTCCAGACCGCGCCGACGGCCGACCACGCGCTGGACCTGCTGCGCGGCGGGCTGGCGGCGGACGTGGTGCTGTCGGACATCGTGATGCCCGGCGCGCGCAGCGGCGTGGATCTCGCGCGGACGCTGAAGGTGCTCAAGCCGACGCTGCCGGTGGTGCTGGCCAGCGGCCACCCGGTGCGCATCGAGGAGGCGCCGGACGTGCCGCTGGTGGCCAAGCCCTACGACGTGGACGCGCTGGCGGCCGTGCTGGCGGAGGCGATGAATCCGACGCGCGGCGCGTCGTGACGCTCACGCCATCCGGGGCAGGTCCTTGAGCAGCTTGTCCAGCGTGATCGGGTAGTCGCGGACACGGATGCCGGTGGCGTTGTGGATGGCGTTGGCCACCGCCGCGCCGACGCCGCAGATGCCCAGTTCCCCGACGCCCTTGGCCTTCATCGGCGACGAGATCGGATCGGTCTCGTCCAGGAAGATCACTTCCTGGTGCGGGATGTCCGCGTGCACCGGGACCTCGTAGCCGGCCAGGTCGTGGTTGACGAAGAAGCCGCGGCGCTCGTCGACGTGCAGCGCCTCCATCAGCGCCGCGCCCACGCCCATCGTCATCGCCCCGATCACCTGGCTGCGCGCGGCCTTCGGGTTGAGGATGCGCCCGGCCGCGCAGACGGCCAGCATGCGCCGCACGCGGACCTCGCCCGTATAGGCGTCCACCGCCACCTCGCAGAAGTGACCGCCGAAGGTGGACTGCTGGTACTTCTTGTCGAGGTCGCCGTACGTCATGTGGTCCTCGGCCACCAGGCCTTCCTTGCCGGCGGCCTCGGCCAGAGAGATCCCGCCGGAGCCCCCGCCGCGCACCTGTCCGTCGGCGAAGACGGCGTTCTCGGGATCCAGCCCCGCCTGCTTCGCGACCAGCGCGCGCAACTGCATGCACGCGGCATAGACGCCCGCCGTCGAGCTGTTGGCGCCCCACTGGCCGCCGGACCCGGCGGACACCGGCAGCGACGAATCGCCCAGCCGCACCACCACCTTGTCGAGGCCCACGCCCATCATCTCGGCCGCGGTCTGCGCCAGGATGGTGTAGCTGCCGGTGCCGATGTCGGTCATGTCGGTCTCGACGGTCACGATGCCGCGGCCATCCAGGCGCACGCGCGCGCCGGACTTCATCACCAGGTTGTTGCGAAAGGCCGCCGCCACGCCCAGGCCGATCAGCCAGCGACCCTCGCGACGCTGGCCGGGCGCGGCGCGGCGGCTCCAGCCGAAGCGCTCCGCGCCGGTGCGCAGGCACTCGGACAGGCGGCGTTGCGAGAACGGCCGCTCCGGCTTTTCCGGGTCGACCTGCGTGTCGTTGACGATGCGGAACTGCACCGGGTCCATGCCGACCTTCTCGGCGATCTCGTCGATGGCGATCTCCAGCGCCATCAGGCCGGGCGCCTCGCCGGGCGCGCGCATGGCGTTGCCCTCCGGCAGGTCCAGCACCGCGAGCTTCATCGCCGTCATCCGGTTCGCGCCGGCGTACAGCAGCCGGGTCTGCGCGACGGCGGTTTCCGGGCCACCGCCTTCCAGGTCACCCGACCAGCTCTCGTGGCCGATGGCGGTGATCCGGCCGTCCTGGCCGGCCGCGATGCGCAGGCGCTGGATGGTGGCCGGGCGGTGCGTCGTGTTGTTGAACATCAGCGGGCGCTGCAGGGCGACCTTGACCGGACGTCCCACCGCCTTCGCGCCGAGCGCGGCCATCAGCACGTCCGCCCGCAGGAACAGCTTGCCGCCGAAGCCGCCGCCAATGAAGGGCGAGATCAGCCGGACCTTGTCCCGGGGCAGGCCCAGCGTCCTGGCCAGGTCGCCGCGGCCCCAGTCGATCATCTGGTTGGCGGTCCAGACCGTGAGCCGGTCGCCTTCCCAGACGGCGAGCGTGGCGTGCGGCTCCATCATCGCGTGCGCCTGGTCGGGCGTGGTGTAGGTGGCGTCGATCTTGACGGCGGCTTGCGCGAAGGCCCCGTCGAAGTCGCCCACGTGGGTCGCCGACGGCGAGCCGCCGCCATCCGCCTTGGGCGGCCTGGCACCTTCCCTGGCCTTGGCCAGGCTGAAGGCGCCGGGGGCCGCGGCGTAGTCGACGCGGATCAGCGCCGCGGCGGCGCGGGCCTGCTCGAAGCCCTCCGCCACGACCAGGGCGACGGCCTGGTGGTAATGCTGGATCTCCGGGCCGCCGAGCAGCCTGGCGGTGTTGAACTTGCCGTGGCCGAGCTTGCCGGCATTGGCCGCCGTGACGACGGCCAGCACGCCCGGCGCCGCTTCGGCGGCGGCCGTGTCCAGGGCAGTGATGCGCCCCTTGGCGATGCCGGCGCCGACGACGTAGCCATAGGCCGGGTTCCTGGCCACGTCGTGGCGCTCGTAGGCGTAGGGCGCGGTGCCGGTCGTCTTGCGCGGGCCGTCGATGCGGTCGGTCGGCTTGCCGACGATGCGCAGTTGGTCGATCGGATTGGTGGTGGCGGGGGTGTCGAACTTCATGCTTGCGTCCTTGCTTGGGCCAGCACGGCGCCGAGGGTGCGTTCCACCAGCGGCAGCTTGAAGGCGTTGTCCGCGGTCGGGCGCGCGCCGGCCAGCAGCGTCGACGCCGCGGGTCGGGCGCCCTCCCGAAGGCGCTGCTCGGCGGCCTCGACGCGCCACGGCCTGGGTGCGATGCCGCCGACGGCGAAACGGCCGCTGCCGTCGCGCTGGATCACGGCGGCCACCGACACCAGCGCGAAGGCGTAGGACGCCCGGTCCCGCACCTTCTGATAGAGGTGCACCCCGCCGGCCGGGCGCGGCAGCGTGACGGCGGTGATCAGTTCCCCCGTCTCCAGCGCGGTCTCCAGGTGAGGGGTGTTGCCCGGCAGGCGATGGAAGTCGGCGATCGGGATGCGGCGCGCCCGGCCGTCGGCGCGCACCGTCTCGACGGTGGCGTCCAGCACGCGCATCGCCACGGCCATGTCGCTGGGGTGGGTGGCGATGCAGTCCTCGCTGACGCCGACGATGCCCAGCGGCCGGCTCATGCCGCCGCCCAGCGCGCCGCAGCCGCTGCCGGGCTTGCGCTTGTTGCAGGGTTGCTCGGTGTCGTAGAAGTAGGGGCAGCGCGTGCGCTGCAGCAGATTGCCGGCGGTGGTGGCGCGGTTGCGCAACTGGCCGGACGCCCCGGCGAGCAGCGCGCGCGACAGCACGCCGTAGTCGCGGCGCACGCGCGTGTCGGCGGCCAGGTCGGTGTTGCGCACCAGCGCGCCGATGCGCAGGCCGCCATCGGTCGTCGGCTCGACGCGGTCCAGCCCCAGGCCGTTGACGTCGATGAGGTGGGTCGGGGTCTCGATCTGCAGCTTCATCAGATCGAGCAGGTTGGTGCCGCCGGCGATGAAGCGGGCGCCGGGCTGGCGCGAGGCGGCCGCGGCGGCGGCGGCCGGTGTCGCGGCGCGCTCGAAGGTGAAGGGCTTCATGCGGGCCTCCGATCGCCGTTGCCCGGCACGGCGAGGCCGGCCACGTCGGCCATCGCGTCGATGATGTTGGAGTAGGCGCCGCAGCGGCAGAGGTTGCCGCTCATGCGCTCGCGCAACTCGTCGATCGACAGCAGCGGGCGCGCCGTCAGGTCGCCGGTGACATGGCTGGGCACGCCGGCCTTGATCTCGTCGAGCACCGCCACCGCCGAGCAGATCTGCCCCGGCGTGCAGTAGCCGCATTGATAGCCGTCGTGGCGCACGAACGCGGACTGCATCGGATGCATCTTCTCGGGCGTGCCCAGGCCCTCGATCGTGGTGATCCTCGCGCCCTCGTGCATGACTGCCAGGGTCAGGCAGGCGTTGACGCGGCGGCCGTCCAGGTGGACGGTGCAGGCGCCGCACTGGCCGTGATCGCAGCCCTTCTTGGTGCCGGTCAGCTGCAGGTGCTCGCGCAGCAGGTCGAGCAGCGAGGTGCGGTTGTCCAGCACCAGCGAATGCGGCTGGCCGTTGACGCTGAGCGTGACGCGGGTGGTGGCCACGAGGTTCTCCTGAGGGGGCGGCGCGGGCGGCGACGGCACTTGCGCGGCGACGCCCGGCGCGGTGCCCGCCGCCGTGACCGCGGTGGCGCCCGCGCCGGCCATCAGCAGGCCGCGTCGCGAGAGGGCGCACCCGGACGACTGGTGGTCGGTCTCGTCACGCGCCGCGGGCATGCCCGGAGGGTGGGGGAGGAGGTCAGGGCGGGACGCGGCGAAGGCCGCGTCGGGGAGGTCCGTGTCGAGATCCATGCGGGGGCACTCCTGGCTGGCGGGGGACGGCAACCCGCCAGCCCGGCAATCCCCGTGCCCATCGCTTCAGGCCGGTTTGCGCGATGGGGGCAGGCGGCTGCTGTCCTCGCCGTCCAGCGTGGCGCCGGGGTCTTCCTCGCCGGCCACGGACTCATCGAACGAGTGGTCGGGCACGTGGGGCGTGCCCGGGTCTGGCGGGCGCGGCGCGGCGGGCGCGGGCGCCGAGGGGCCCGGCACCGGCACCGCCGGCGACGGGCTGTCGGGAACACCCGGCGGGGCGGACACCGGAGCTTCGTCGGGATCGGGCACGGAGGCGGACATGGCGGCGCTCGACAGGTGGCTGGCGGACACGAACCGGTGTTTGCCGGCGCGTTTGGCGTGGTACATCGCCGTGTCGGCCAATCGCATCAGCGATTCGGCCTGGCGGCCGTGATGCGGGGCAAACGCGATGCCGATGCTGGCGCCGATCGAGGTCTCGTCGCCGTCGGGCAGCAGGATCGGCTCGCGCAGCGCCGCCAGCATGCGCTGCAAGGCGGGCTCCGCCTCGGCTTCGGTGCGCAGCGATGTCAGCAACACGGCGAACTCGTCGCCGCCCAGCCGTGCCACCAGGTCGTGGCTGCGCACGCCGGCCAGCAGCCGCTGCGCGATCACGCGCAGCACCACGTCGCCTGCTTCGTGGCCGAAGCGGTCGTTGATGTCCTTGAAGCCGTCCAGGTCGACATGACAGACGGCCACCAGCCCGAAGCGATCGTCCAGCAGCGCCAGCGCGCCGGCCAGCCGTTCGGTGAAGCGCACCCGGTTGGGCAATCCGGTCAAGGCGTCGTGCACCGCGAGATGCCGTGCGGTGGCCTCGCTCTCCTTGATCGCGGTGATGTCGATCGTCATCCAGAGCGACTCGCGCTCCGACACCGACGCGCCGCTGAGGTCGATCCACACCGGCGTGCCGTCCTTGCGTTGCATCCGCAACTGGGTGCGGTAGCGGCGGCCGGCGGCAATGGCGGCATAGGCCTGGTCGCCGACGAGGGCGTGGGACGCATCGTCCATGTACAGCCGCCGGGTGGGCTGGCCCATCAGCTCGCCGGGCGCGTAGCCGAAGACCGATTCCAGCGCGCGGTTCTTCCAGACCACGTGCCGGTCGCGCAGCCGCATCATGCCGACCATGTCGTTGTCCAGCATCAGGTTCTGCTCCAGCGCCAGTTGCGTCAGGCCCTCGTCGGCGCGCCGCTCGCGGCGCTGGCGCTGGAACACCAGCATCGAGCAGCCGATCACCGTCAGGATCACCATCGCGGCCAGCAGGCTCTGCTGGATCGCCTCCTCGCGCCAGCCGGCCAGGAAGTCGGCGGTGCTCGCGCCGGTGAAGATCGTCAGCGGATAGCCGCGCACCTGCCGATAGCAGGTGATGCGCTCGATGTTGTCCAGCCGGGTCCTGGTCATGTACCAGCCCTGGCGCGGATCGATCGCCATCTGGCGGATCAGGTCCTCGGACACGACCACGTCGCCGACGCCGCGGATCGAATGCGGCTCCGCCGCCGAGTAGCGCGCCACCAGGCGCCGGCTCTGGGTACGCAGCGAGATGGCGCCCTCGGCGCCGATGGTCAGGCCCTTGAAGGTCTCGATGAAATGGTCGGTGGACAGGTTGGTGTAGACGATGCCGGCGAAGGCGCCGCTGTCGGTCTCCAGCCGCCGGGCGATGACGATGCCCCATTTGCGGAAGACACGTCCGAACAGCGGCTCCGAGATCACCAGCCCGTCACCGTCGCGGGCGTGCTGGAAGTAATCCCGGTCGGCCACGTTGAGCGCGCCGTCCTCGGACGCGAGCCCGAACAGCACCTGACCGCGGCTGTCGGTGATCCGGATCGCGTCGACCTGCGGCAGCAGGCTGCGCTGGTCGGCGATGGCGCGTTCCATGGCGCGGCTGAACTCGGCCGGGACGGGCAGGTCGGTGCCGGCGCGGCGGTGCTGCAGCGCCAGCGTGGCCAGCGCGTTGTCCACCTGCCTGAGCTCGGCGCCGATCTCGATGCTGAGGCTGCTGGCCAGGTTCTCGGTGGTTTCGCGGGCGAGGCTCTTGTCGGCCTCGCGGCTGTTGTGCAGCGCCAGCAAGGTCGCGGCGACGATCGCCGCGGCCACGATGAGGTTGCCCGCCACCAGCCAGATGGCGAGGCGGGTCAACGAGCGATGAGGGGGAACGGACAGTCGTTGCATGGGCGCGCGCGGGCGAAGCGGGCATCCTAACCGTCTTGGTCGGGGTGGGGCGAGTGACGGCCGACGCTCTACGCCCAGCCTAGAGCGGCAGCATCAGCGTCCAGGGTTCGGAGGGGGACGGCTTGAATCCGTGGTGCAGATAGAACCTTCTGGCGCGCTCGTCAATGGCATGGCACAGCAGCGCGCGGCCTCCCGCGATCCGGGCCGCATGCCGCGTGCGCAGGATGGCGTCTCGCAGCAGGCCAGCGCCGATGCCCATTCCTGTCCACGCCTCATGAACGGCCAGGCGTCCCAGCACGAACACCGGCATGGGCATCGGTGCATTGCGCCGAACGGCTCCGATCGCGGAGCCGTGGCGATCACGCGGGAGAACATCCTTGGCCGCTCTCCGCTCCGTCACTTGATGTCCATGCGACATCCAGCATCGCGCCGTGAAGGGCCACCTGAATCCAGGAATTGACGCGGCCGTCGGCTGCGATCAATGGTGACTTCCACAATGCGCTGAACGACTCGGCGGAAGGGTCGAACAAGAGCACGCAGTCATGGTCGGCATGCTGCGCGGAGCGATAGACAAGGCCATCGAACCCACGCTCGCACAGATCCGTGGCCAGACACTGCGTCGCACGAATGCGGACGGAATGCAGCCCTGGGCGATCCGACACGTGCGGCCGCAGGTCCACCAGCTTCATGCGTAGCGTGGTCTTCACGGCAATGAGCTCGCAGCCTTTTAATGCCACTGGGTCGACCGTGTGGACGTTGCGACGGAAATGGGTCTCGTAGAGCGCGGTCTGTGGGTGTCTGGCGAAGTACACCGTGGGGCGGTCCGACAGGTCGAGGCGACCCGTCATGCCGCCGGGCTGCTGCAACTTGACGGGGCCGAGCCGGGGCGTCTGGGGAGTCGGCGCGATGCGCTGCACTCGAAACAGGACTTCTCCGGCCCGGAGCTCCAACGTTGGCAGATAGTTGAAATTGCAGAACTGCATGGACCCTCAAAACGTAGGGCCCCACCTCGCATCACGCAGCACGTCGTCCAGATGACCTTGTTCCAGGGCGATCCTGGGTGTTTTCTCCCGCAGGCCCCGGGACGGGGACTCCAGGTAGTTCAGCAGACCCCAGGGCTCACTTGCGCTGACGCAATCGGCCTTGATCGTGGGCAAGTGCGGCCATAGCGAATCGTAGAACTGCCAGAACGGCAAGCGAAGTTCGCCTTGCTCGTTCACCAGTCCAAGCGCTCGGCCGGAATGAACCAGCTCCAGAACTTGCTCGGCGGTCTGTCCGATCATCGAAGCGGCCTGCTCCACGGTGAACATGTCTCCCTCCGCGAATCGCTCGCGACGGAAGCGTTTGTTGTTCTCCCGCAGATGCTGAAGAAAGTCATCGGAGCATCGGAACCCGGGATCTGGCTCCAGGGATGCGTACTGGGCAGGGGTGGGGGAATCGGAAGTTTGGCTGACCGTATCCATGGCGACATCCATTTCAAGAACTCGAGAGGGCTGAAATGCTGGTGCCGATGCGGCCATGAAGCAAGCCAGCCGGCGGGTGTTGCGTCAAGGTTCGAGCATCTCGTCATCGACATCGTGGGCTGCCGATCGACTCGCGGCTCGGACCTTGATCGCAACGCCTTCATCTTGGCTGGACGAGGCGCGCCGCGCTTCCCGCCGAGGAGGGCGAGGTGGGTCGGAAATGGGGGCGCCCCGAAGCGGGTGGGCACTCGAGTGCTGACCGATGGGCGCACCGGGCACAGGGGTTGCCAAGAGACGCCATGCAGCTCGCGCGATGCCGATCCGGCATGCGCGTCGCGTCACATCATCAGGAGATATCGCATGGCCATCGGCACCATTCTTCTCATCATCCTGCTGCTGCTCCTCGTCGGCGCGTTGCCGACGTGGCCGCACAGCCGCGCGTGGGGCTACTACCCGAGCGGCGGCCTGGGGCTCGTCGTCTTGATCCTGATCATCCTGCTGCTGATGGGATACATCTGACGCCGCGCGCTTGAACAGGCGCTGGAAAGAGCGCGCGAACGGCGCGGACTGGCGAACGTGCCAGCGACGGCAAGACGGCGACCTCGTCAGGTCACGCCCTGCGACCGTCGTTGGCGTTCGTGCAACGTCAAGCGCCCAGCAGCGATTGACCGCAGACCCGTAGCACCTGCCCGGTCAGCGGCTGTGCCGGCGGCGACGCCAAGTAGGCGATCGCCTCGGCGACGTCGGCCGGCGTGCCGCCTTGCTTGAGCGAGTTGAGGCGCCGGCCGGCCTCGCGCACCATCAGCGGCATGCGGCGGGTCATGGCGGTCTCGATGAAACCGGGAGCGATGGCGTTGACCGTGATGCCCGTCGCGTCAAGCGCGACGGCGCGTGCCGCCACGTAACCGATCAAGGCCGCCTTGGATGCGCTGTAGTTGGTCTGGCCCGCGTTGCCCGCGATGCCGCTGATCGACGACAGGCAGATCTCGCGGGCGCCCGCGTTCAGCAGGCCCGCGTCGTCCAGGCGGGCGTCGATGGCGAGGATGGCCGCGAGGTTCACCGCCATCACGCCGTCCCACTCCGCGGCGGTCATGCGGGCCAGCGTGCGGTCGCGTGTGATGCCGGCGTTGTGCACCAGCACGTCCACGCCGCCGAGCCGGCGCACCGCGTCGACCAACTCGTCCGCGGCGCCCGGGCCGCTCAGGTCCATCGCCAGCAATGAGCCGTTGATCTCCCGCGCCAACGCGTCCAGCGATGGCCGCGCGGCGGGCATGTCGACGCACAGCACGCGCATCCCGTCGCGCGCGAGCCGTCGCGCCGTCGCGGCACCGATGCCGCCGGCGGCACCCGTGACCAATGCGGTCCGGGTCGGGGTTGCCGCGGACCCGGCGTCATCGCTGCCCCGATGCCAGCTCAGCACCTGGCCCGACACATAGGCCGATCGGTCGCTCGCGAAGAAGCGCAACGCGCCTTCCAGTGACGCGGCCGATGCCGCGCCTTCCCGCAGCACCAGCAGATTGGCGGTGGCTCCGCGCCGGCCAAGTTCCTTGGTCATCGCGCGCGTGAATCCTTCGACCGCCCGCAGGCAGGCGGCCTCGGCGGGGGCGGTGGCGGCGGTTGTGGCGGCGCTCAGCACCAGCACGCGGCCGCTGGCGGACAGCCGGGCGGTGGCGCGCTGGGTCTGCTCGTAAAGCGTCCGCAGCGCCGCGATGTTCCGGCAACCGGTGGCGTCCACGATCAGCGAGTTCACCGCGCCGTCCGCGCCGACCGCGCCGCCTTGGGCGGCGATGGCGGCGAGCAGCGAAGGCATCGGCTCGATGCTGCCCGGCGCGATGACCTGCACATGCCGCCCGGCGAGTTCCTGCGCGCTCCACGCGTCGTGACGACGCCGCAGCGGCATCGGCTGCGGCAGGCCCAGCGCGCGTGCGATGCGGCGGCCGAGCGGATGTTGGACGAAGGCGAGCAGGCTGTCGGTCATGGCGATGGGTTCCTGGGACGGCCGGGCCGCGAGGGCAAGGACCAAGGGAAAGAGGGGGCGAGGGCGGTGAGCAGGCGGGCGCGGGGAGTGTAGGCGCGGCGCCCGCCGACGACGCGAGCGACGAGTGGAACGGAGGGCTCAGTGCCGCGCCCTGAAATGAAGCTGCCGTCGACGCACCCGCGACGGGCGGCTCATCGGCATCGGCGCCGGCAGGCGCGCGCCGGTCAGCGTCAATCCGATGCGTGTCCGGTCCGCGTCCGATCGCGCGAACGGCGTGCCGTCATGCATCCGCGCGATCGCGGCGACGATCGACAGGCCCAGGCCGTGGTTGTCCGTGACCCGGCTGCGCGCCGGATCGCCCCGGTAGAAGCGGTCGAACAGCCGCGGCAGGTGGTCCGGCGGGATCGTCGGTCCCTGGTTGGCCACCGTGAGCCGGACCACGCCCGGTCCGTCGGCATCGATGCAGACCCGGATCGTGCTGCCGGGCGTCCCATAACGCGTGGCATTGCCGATCAGGTTGGACAACGCGCGCTTGAGCAGCGCGGCGTCGAACTCCCCCGCCGCCTCGCCGTCGACGCCCAGCGCGAGGCCGGCCTCGGCGATCGACGCCTCGTGATAGTCGGCCACGTCGCGGGCCAGCGCCGCCAGGCTCTCCACCGGCTGCCGCCGCGCCCGCGCGCCGCTGTGGGCGTGCGACAGGAACAGCATGTCGCTGACGATGCCCGCCATGCGCCGCAGTTCTTCGAGGTTGGAGCCGAGCCGGTCCATCGTCGCATCGGGAATGCCGGGTTCACGCATCGACAGCTCGGTGCCGGTGATCAGCGTCGCCAGGGGCGTGCGCAGCTCGTGCGCGACGTCCGCGTTGAAGCCCTCCAGTTGCGCATACGAGCGCCGCAGCCGTTCGAGCAGCGCGTTGAACTGGTCGACCAAGGGGAGCAGTTCGTCGGGCAGGCCGTCGGCGTCGAGGCGGTGATGCAGGTTCGGCGCGGCCAGTCGCCGCGTCTGGTCGACGAGCCGCCGCACCGGACGCAGCGCCAGCCGCACCAGCAGGAAGCCACCCAGCGACACCAGCAGCGCCCCGGCCAGCGACGCGATCATCAGCGTCATGCCCAGCCGCCGCACGAAGGCCGCGTCGGCACGGGCATCGAGCACCAGCGTCGCCGGGGCGAGGCCCGCGCCGGCCTCGAATCGCTCGATCCGCAGTCCCTTGGCGCTCAGGTCGGCACGACCGAGGTTGTCGTAGAGGACGCCGCCGTCCAGGCGCGTCAGACGCAGGCGCACATCGCGATGCAGGTCGAAGAATTCGTCGAGGCGACGTCGCAGCGCGGGTTCGTTCGTTGTTTCGATCACCTCGGACCGATCGGCGCTGGCGGGCACGCCGCTGGCGGTCGACCGAGCCGCCTCGTTCAACACATGCGCGATCAGGGCGCGATTGCCGTCGAGCACTTCGCGCTGACGCTCCTCCAGATCGGCGGCCGTCAGCAGATAGACCGCCAGCGAGATCAGCGCCAGGCCGGTGAAGGTCTGCGTCGCGAGCCACAACGGCAGGCGTTGACCCAGGCCGTCGGATGTCCGGGCCAGCCGCCGCCGCAACGCGCCGATCCGGTCGCGGAGGGTCGGCCTCAGCGATGACAAATCCGTAATCCGCATGTCCGGCTCATGTCGACGTCGCGCGCCTAGAGTCGATCCCAAGGCGTTTGAAACGTGCGCCGACGCAGCGGCGGTCCGGCTTGCTCCCGACCTCGCGTGCAGGACCTACTTTCAATTCAAGGAGTTTCACCATGCGTTACCTCCGTACCCTTTCGATGCCGATCGGTATCACCGCGCTGGCGGCGGCCATGAGCCTGCCGGCCTTTGCCCAGGTCGAGGAAGAAGTCGTCTCGGGACCGAAGTCCCGCGATCAGGTCGTGGCCGAGCTGGCGCAGGCACGAGCCGACGGCTCGTTGCAGAAGATCCAGAGCGAGCAGGGCTATGCCCCTGACTTCGACGAGGCGATGGGCGCCGACGTGCAGTACTCCAACCATCAGGCCGACGCCGACGTTTCGGTGACCATGGCGGCGGACACGAGCGCGGCGATTCAATACGCGCCGACAGCGGCGGGCGGCAAGTCCCGTGCCCAGGTGATCGACGAGCTGCAGCAGGCGCGGGCCGACGGCACGCTGGATCGGATGTGGAGCGAATCGGGATATGCGCCGGAGTTCGAGGCGGCGCGTTCGTCGCGTCCTTGAGCGAGGCCGACGCCCGGCATCGGCCGCGTCAGTCCAAGAGGACGGGCGCGAGGCCGTGCCGGTCCGTCGGTCGGACCGGAGGATCGACCCGGATGACCTGACCGAGATCGAACGGTCATCCCGCTTCGAGCAAGGGGCCCCTGGCGGGGCCCCGTTTTCGTGGAGCGATCGCGATGGGCGCAGGGCCGGCGCCGTGCGTTCGTGAAAACCGTCGGCGATCCCTCGCCACTATCGAACCCGTCGTCACGAAAGTGCATCGTGGTCTGCCTATACTCGCGCCCCATGCGCCGCTGGCTCACCGTCTTCCTGCTGATCCTGCTGCCGCTCCAGCTGAGCTGGGCGGTGGCGGCGACCTATTGCCAGCACGAAGCGGATCCGGCGGCCAGCCACATCGGGCATCACCAGCACGAGCATCACGGGCTGAAGGCCTCCGACGACACGTCGGCGACCGACGCGACCGGCAAGGTGGCCAAGGCCAAGAACGGCGCGCAGCCGGCACCGGCCGGCGTCGACAACGACTGCGGCTCCTGCCACCTGGGACATGCCCAGCCGGTGTTCAGCGCACCGCCGCGCCTGCCGGCGCTGGTCGGCCCCGTCGCGCGGACGGCTCCGTCCGGGGACTGGTCCTCGCGCGGCCCCGATCGCCGCGAACGTCCCAATTGGCGCCTCGCCTGACCGGCGAGCGCGGCAGCCCCTTCCTGGGCTAGCCAGCGGCGGAAGCTCCTTGTCGAGCTGAATCTCCGCCCACCCTCATCCGTCCTGTCCGGACGCACCCTCGCGCTCGCCGAGACCTTCCCGTTGTCCTGTCCCGCCCCGTTCGTCCAGGCGAAGGGGCTCAACGTCGGAGTTGCTCGATGTGCAAGCCATTGGCGCCGCTGTGTAGCGCGGTGCTCTCTCTCGTCTTTCCGCTGACCGGCTGGTCGACGCCCAGCGGTGTCGTGACCGGCGCGGTGCCGGCCGTCACCGCCGCCAGCCCCTCCACCATCACCACCGCGGCGCCCGTGCGCGCGGCCTTCACGCTCGACGACGCGATCCGGCGCGCGCTCGACGGGCATCCCCGTCTGCGCGCCGCCGGCCACGAGGTCGAGGCCAACGACGGCGCGGTGCGCCAGGCCGCGCTGCCGCCGAATCCTTCGCTCGGGCTTGAGCAGGAGGACACGCGCCGCGAGACGCGCACGCTCACGGTGCTGCTGAGCCAGCCGCTGGAGCTGGGCGGCAAGCGCGCCGCCCGCACCGCGTTGGCCCAGCGGGGGCGTGATCTGGCGCAAGCCGATCTCGACGCGCTGCGCGCCGAGATCCGCGCGGACGCCGTGCAGGCCTTCTTCGAGGCGCTGCTGGCGCAGGAGCGCGTGCAGGCGGCCGAGGAGTCGTCCCGCATCGCCGGCGGTGGCGCCGACGTGACCGCGCGCCGCGTGGCCGCCGGCAAGCTGGCGCCGAACGACGAGACCCGCGCCCGCGTCGCCGAGGCCGCCGCGCGCATCGAGTTGCGCCAGGCGCGCGCCGACAGCCGCGCGTCCCGGCATGCGCTGGCCGCGGCGGTCGGCATCGACGAGGCGCTGATCGGGCCCCTGGACGGCCGTGCCGAGTCCCTGCCGGCGTTGCCGGGCGAGGCCGACATCGCCCGCCGCCTGGCCGACGCGCCCGCGCTGCGCCGCGCGCGGCTGGAGGTCGATCGCGCCCAGGCCGCCTACGACCTGGAGCGCGCGCGCCGCATTCCCGACGTCACCGTCACGCTGGGCGCCAAGCGCGCGCAGGAGATCGGTCGCAATCAGGCGGTGATCGGGGTGTCCCTGCCGCTGCCGCTGTTCGATCGCAACCAGGGCGCGCAATTCGAGGCGCTCAAGCGCCGTCAGGCCGCCGAGCAATTGGCCGAGGCCGAATCGCAGCGACTGCGCAGCGAGGTGCTGCGCGCCGCCGACGAGCTGCAAGCGCGCATCGACGAAGTCGACGCGCTGCGGCGCGAGGTGTTGCCCGGCGCGCGCGAGGCGCACCAGGCCGCGACGCGGGGCTTCGAGCTCGGGAAGTTCGGCTTCCTCGATGTGCTCGACGCGCAGCGCACCTGGCTGCAGGCCCGCACGCAACTGCTGGATGCGCTGGCCCGTGCCCACCGCGCCAATGCCGACCTGGAGCGCCGCCTCGGCGCCGACGACGCCCGCCCCGTGGCCAGCCCGCAACCTTGAGAACGACGATGACCAATTTCAACGAGCAAGAACAAGCGCAACAACGGCAGGATCGGCAGGACGCTCCGCAACGACGCGGCGGCCTGGGCCGCAAGCAGGCGATCGCGATCGCCGTGTTGATCGCGATCGGTATCGGCGGCGGTGCCGCGATCCTGCTGTCCGGTCCGGCATCGCCGGCCAAGGGCGGGGAGCACGGCGAGCATGGCGGCAAGGACGATGGGCACGGCCACGGCAAGGAGGACGCTCACGCCGACAAGGGCAAGGACGCGCATGCCGACAAGGAAGCGCATGGGGGGAAGGACACCCACGCCGAGAAGGAAGGCGCCGGTCACGCGCATGACGACCACGACGACCACGCGAAGGAATCTGGCCAGGCCAAGAGCGAAGGACAGACCGAAGGGAAGGGCGACGCTCACGGCGAAGGCAAGGACGACGGGCACGGCCATGGCGAAGGCGCGGGCAAGAAGGAAGCCGGCGCCGCCGAGGCCATCGCGATGACCGAGGCCCAGATCAAGGCTGCCGCCATCGTGCTGGACAGCGCCGGTCCGGCCCTGATCCGCACCACCACCCAGTTGCCCGGCGAGATCGGCTTCGACGAGGACCGCACGGCCCACGTGGTGCCGCGCGTGACCGGCGTCGTGGAGGCGGTGCCGGCGGTGCTCGGCCAGGCGGTGCGCAAGGGCGACCTGCTGGCGGTGATCGCCAGCGCGCAGGTGTCGGACCAGCGCAGCGAGCTGCTCGCCGCGCAGAAGCGGCTGCAGCTGGCCCGCACCACGCACGAGCGCGAGCAGCGCCTGTGGGAGGAGAAGATCTCCCCGCGCCAGGACGTCGACGTCGCCGAGCAGGCCCTGCGGGAGGCGGAGATCGCCGTCGCCAACGTGCGGCAGAAGCTGCAGGCGGTCGGCGCGCTGCCGGGCGGCGGTGCGCTGAACCGCTACGAGCTGCGTGCGCCGTTCGACGGCACCGTGGTGGAGAAGCACATCGCGCTGGGCGAGCAGGTGAAGGAGGACGCCAGCGTCTTCGTGCTGTCGGACCTGCGCACCGTGTGGGCGCGCGTGGACGTGCCCGCCGGCGATCTGCCCAAGGTGCGCGTCGGCGAGCGCGCGGTGGTGAAGGCGACCGCCTTCGAACAGTCCATCGCCGGCACCATCGCCTACGTCGGTCCGCTGATCGGCGGCCAGAGCCGCACGGCGCAGGCCCGCGTCGCGCTGCCCAATCCCGAGCGCGCCTGGCGGCCGGGGCTCTTCGTCAACGTCGACCTGGTGACCGGCGAGGCGCAGGCGCCGGTAACGGTCGCCGCCGACGCGGTGCAGACCTTCGAGGACCGTCCGGTCGTGTTCGTGCGCACCGCCGAGGGCTTCGTCGCCCAGCCGGTGCGCACGGGCCGCAGCGACGGCCGCCGCACCGAGGTGCTGCAAGGGCTGAAGCCGGGCGCGCGCTATGCGGCTCGCAATGCCTTCGTCATCAAGTCCGAGGCCGGCAAGGGCTCGGCGACGCACTCGCATTGACGGAGCACAGGCATGTTCGAACGCATCATTCGTTTCGCCATCGAGCATCGATGGCTCGTGCTGATCGCCACGCTGGCCATGGCGGCGCTCGGCATCCACAGCTACCAGCGGCTGCCCATCGACGCGGTGCCCGACATCACCAACGTCCAGGTCCAGATCAACACGCCGGCGCCGGGCTATTCGCCGCTGGAGACCGAGCAGCGCGTCACCTATCCGGTGGAGACCGTCATGGCCGGGCTACCGGGCCTGCAGCAGACGCGGTCCCTGTCGCGCTACGGGCTGTCGCAGATCACGGTGATCTTCCGCGACGGCACCGACATCCACTTCGCGCGGCAACTGGTCAACGAGCGGCTGCAGGCGGCGCGCGAGCAATTGCCCGCGGGCGTGACACCGGCGATGGGGCCGGTGTCGACCGGCCTGGGCGAGATCTACCAATGGACGATCGAGGCCGAGGAGGGTGCGCTCAAGCCCGACGGCAAGCCGTACACGCCCACCGACCTGCGCGAGATCCAGGACTGGGTCGTCAAGCCGCAACTGCGCAACGTGCCCGGCGTGACCGAGGTCAACACCATCGGCGGCCACGCGAAGGAGTACGAGGTGGCGCCTGATCCGGGCCGGCTGTCGTCCTACGGGCTGACGCTGGCGGATGTCGTCATGGCGCTGGAGCGCAACAACGCCAACGTCGGCGCCGGCTACATCGAGCGGCGCGGCGAGCAGTACCTGATCCGTGCGCCGGGCCAGCTGCGTGATGCCGTCGACATCGGCAACGTCGTGCTGCGCACCGATGCCGGCGTGCCGGTGCGGGTCAGGGACGTCGCGCAGGTCGGCATCGGGCGCGAGCTGCGCAGCGGCGCGGCCACCGACAACGGCCGCGAGGTGGTGCTGGGCACCGTCTTCATGCTGCTGGGCGAGAACAGCCGCAGCGTGGCGCAGGCGGTCGACCGCCAGATGAAGGTGATCGACACGACGCTGCCCAAGGGCGTTCGCGTCGTCACCGTCTACGACCGCACCACGCTGGTCGACAAGGCGGTCGCGACCGTGAAGCGCAACCTGATCGAGGGCGCGGTGCTGGTGATCGCGGTGTTGTTCCTGTTCCTGGGAAACCTGCGGGCGGCGCTGCTCACGGCGATGGTGATCCCGCTGTCGATGCTGTTCACCTTCACCGGCATGGTGAGCCAGAAGGTCAGCGCCAACCTGATGAGCCTGGGGGCGCTGGACTTCGGCATCATCGTCGACGGCGCGGTGGTGATCGTGGAGAACTGCGTGCGCCGGCTGGCGCATGCGCAGCAGCATCGCGGCCGGCCGCTGACGCGCGCCGAGCGCTTCCACGAGGTCTTCGCCGCGGCGCAGGAGGCGCGCCGGCCGCTGCTGTTCGGGCAGTTGATCATCATGATCGTGTACCTGCCGATCTTCGCGCTGACCGGCGTGGAGGGCCGCATGTTCCACCCGATGGCGATCACCGTGGTGATGGCCCTGCTGGGCGCGATGATCCTGTCCATCACCTTCGTCCCGGCGGCGGTGGCGCTGTTCATCGGCGACAAGGTCGCGGAGAAGGAGAACCGCTTGATGGCCTGGGCCCATCGCGGCTACGAGCCGCTGCTGGCGCGCGCGATGGCCGCGCGGCCGGTGGTGCTGACCTTCGCGGTGGTGGCGGTGGTGCTGTCGGGCCTGCTGGCGACGCGGCTGGGCAGCGAGTTCGTGCCCAGCCTGAACGAGGGCGACTTCGCGGTGCAGGCGCTGCGGCTGCCGGGCACCAGCCTGTCGCAATCGGTGGCGATGCAGCAGCAACTGGAGCTGCGGCTGAAGGAGAAGTTCCCCGAGATCGAGCGCGTCTTCTCCCGCACCGGCACCGCCGAGATCGCGGCGGACCCGATGCCGCCCAACATCTCCGATGCCTACGTGATGCTCAAGCCGATGGACCAGTGGCCCGAGCCGCGCCGCACGCGCGCTGAGCTGCTGGCCGCCGCGCAGGCCGAGCTGGCCACGCTGCCAGGGCAGAACTACGAGTTCTCGCAACCGATTCAGTTGCGTTTCAACGAGCTCATTTCGGGCGTGCGGTCGGACGTGGCGGTGAAGGTCTTCGGCGACGACATGGACCAGCTGAACGCCGCGGCGGCGCGCATCGCGACGGTGCTGGGCGGGCTGGCCGGCGCGGCGGAGGTGAACGTCGAGCAGACGACCGGCTTGCCGGTGCTGACGGTGCAGATCGACCGCGAGAAGGCGGCGCGGCACGGCCTCAATCTGCAGGAGGTGCAGGACCTGGTCTCCACCGCGACCGGCGGCGCGCATGCGGGCACGCTGTTCGAGGGCGATCGGCGCTTCGGCATCGTGGTGCGCCTGCCCGAGGCGCTGCGCGGCGACCTGACGGCGCTGGAGCGCCTGCCGGTGCCGTTGCCCAAGGGCGCGGACGGCGCGACGCGTTACCTGCCGCTGTCGGAGATCGCGACGCTGTCGCTGGCGCCGGGACCGAACCAGGTCAGCCGCGAGGACGGCAAGCGCCGCGTCGTCGTCAGCGCCAACGTGCGCGGTCGCGACCTGGGCTCGTTCGTCGCCGAGGCGCAGCAGGCGGTGGCGACGCAGGTCGCGCTGCCGGCCGGCTACTGGCTGGGGTGGGGCGGACAGTTCGAGAACCTGCAGTCGGCGAGCGAGCGCTTGAAGGTCGTCGTGCCGGTGGCGTTGCTGCTGGTTTTCGGCCTGCTGTTCGCGATGTTCGGCAACTTCCGCGACGGCCTGCTGGTGTTCACCGGCATCCCGTTCGCGCTCACCGGCGGCGTGCTGGCGCTGTGGACGCGGGGGATTCCGCTGTCGATCTCCGCGGCGATCGGCTTCATCGCGCTCAGCGGCGTGGCGGTGCTGAACGGGCTGGTGATGATCTCGTTCATCCGTCAGTTGCGCGAGCAGGGCCTGCCGCTGGACGCGGCGATCCGCGAGGGCGCGTTGACGCGCCTGCGGCCGGTGCTGATGACGGCGCTGGTGGCCTCGCTCGGCTTCGTGCCGATGGCGATCGCGACCGGCACCGGCGCGGAAGTGCAGCGCCCCCTCGCGACGGTGGTCATCGGCGGCATCCTGTCGTCGACGGCGCTGACCCTGCTGGTGTTGCCGGTGCTGTATCGGCTGGCCTATCGGCGGGAGGAGGACGAGGTGCCGGCGCGGGACGCTCACACCCCCGTCATGGTTGAGCCGCGATGATCGGGCGGGCGGCGGCCGGGTGAAGCCGGGGCGCCGCCCGCGCAGGCGCATGCCGTGGAGGGGGGCGGCCATGCGTCGCGCTTGTTCGCGTGCAACGGCCGGAAGGCCTCGGGCGCATGAGGCCGACGAAGAACCGGATCTGTCCATGAAACTGCTGATCGTCGAGGACGAAGTCAAGGCGGCTGAATACCTGCGCAAGGGGCTGAACGAAGAGGGGTATGCCGTGGAGGTCGCGCACAACGGTGTCGACGGTCTGCACATGGCGGCCGTGAACCGCTACGACCTGCTCATCCTGGACGGACAGTTGCCCGGCATCGACGGGCTGGCGATGCTCGGCGCCATTCGCCAGAGCAGCGATATCCCCATCCTGATGGTCACGGCGCGATCGCGGGTCGAGGATCGCGTGCAGGGCCTGCAAGCCGGCGCCGACGACTACCTGACCAAGCCCTACGCCTTCTCCGAGCTCGTGGCCAGGGTCCAGGTGCTGCTGCGGCGGCGCATGGGCGGGCGACGGGGGGCGGAGGAGGCGCTGTACCGGGAGGCGGACCTGGAGGTCGATCCGATCCGCCGCCGGGTCAGCCGAGCCGGCCAGCGGATCGAGCTGACCACGAAGGAGTTCGGCCTCCTGGCGCTGCTGATGCGCCGCAAGGGCGAGGTGCTCTCCCGGACCGAGATCGCCGAGCAGGTGTGGGACCTGAACTTCGACAGCGACACCAACGTGGTCGAGGTCGCCATTCGCCGCCTGCGCGTGAAGATCGATCAGCCCTTCGATCGCGCCCTGATCCACACGGTGCGCGGCATGGGCTATGTCCTCGAAGGTCGGCCGGCATGAGCATTGGTTGCCACGCCGGCAGCCACGCCGGCAGTCTGAGGCTGCGCCTGCTCCGTCGTCTGGCGCTGCAGTCGATGGCCGGGTTGGGGCTGGTGTGCGTGGGCGTCTACGTGGTGATTTCCTGGACGCTCGACCAGCGCCAGGATCTGACGCTCGGCATGAAACGCGAAGGGGTGGAGCACCTGCTTCTGGAGAGCCGCGGGGCACGCGACGTGGAGGGCGTTCGGCACCTGCTCAACGACTTTCTCGCCGGGCACGACGAGCTCACCCTGACCGTGGCGGACAGCCGGGGCCGTCTCTTCCTGCCGCCGCAGCGTCGGCTGGGGCCCTTCGTGAAGCTGGAGCACTTCGCCGTGCCGCTGCCGCTCGATCTGGGCGGCAAGGGGACGGCCTCGCTGGCGTTCGACCAGGGCAGGGACGAGGAGCTGCTCGCGCGGCTGGCCTGGACGCTGAGCATCGCCGCGGTGGGCGGATCCCTGGCGCTTTCCGCGGCAGCGGCCTTCGGCGTGCGGCGCGAGCTCGCGCCCCTGCGCGCGCTGGTCCGGCAGACGGCGGCGGTGCGGGCCGATCGCCTGGAGTTGCGTCTCGACGGCCGCGATCAGGTCGAGGAGCTGCAACCGCTGATCGCGCAGACCAACGATCTGCTCGATCGGCTCGCGATGGCGTATCGACAGATGGAATCGTTCAACGCCGACGTCGCGCACGAACTGAACAACCCGCTCTCCATCCTCATCAACAGCTGCGAGTTCGCGCTCAGGCGTCCTCGATCACCGGGGGAACTCAGGGAGACGCTCCAGTCGAATCTCGAGGAACTGCGGCGCATCGCCAGGATCGTGGGCGACATGCTGTTCCTCGCGAATGCGCAGCGTGGCGCGCAGGCCAGCCGGGATGAACTGGCCGACCTGGCGGATCTCTGCGCGGAGGTGCTGGACTATCACGAAGGCTCGCTGCGAGAAGCGCGTCTTCGCGGCGTGGTCCGGGGAGGCGCCCGGGCGAGCGTCGATGCGGGCTTGCTGCAGCGCGCGATCTCCAACCTCGTCGGGAACGCGCGTTGTTATGCCACGCCCGGCACGGACGTGGTCACCGAGGTCGAACGCCGCGGCAATGAGGTGTACATCGGCGTCAGCAACGAGGGCGTGGCGATTCCCGAGGAGCACCTGCCGCGACTCTTCGAGCGCTTCTATCGCGTGGATCCCTCCCGCGCGGGCGCCAGCCAGAACCACGGCCTGGGGCTGTCCATCGTCGCGGCGATCGCGCGCATGCATGGGGGTTCCGCGTCAGCGACCTCCGCGGGGGGCGTGACGCGCATCGGGTTCACGATCTCTTCCGGCGCGACGGCCAACGGCCGTTGAAGGGCATCACCGCGGTCGCCGCGTCCCGGCGTTGCGGCGTTGCGGCGTTGCGCGCGGGCCTCCGGCCATGGTGCCCTTCGGCGCTGGCGCGCGAGGGGCAAGGAAAAAGGGAGATGCGCGATACGCATCTCCCTTCCCGGCTTCATTGCACCGTCAGCGCGCTGGCACCGCGCGCTGGGGGTCTTAGAAGTTGTGACGCAGGCCCACTTCCGCACCGGTGGAGTTCTGGCCACCGAGCATGCCCGCCGGCGTCGTGTACAGCACCGAGCTGCGCGCGGCGCCCTTGTTGCCGATGCGAGCCACGGTCCCGTACACGGCCGTGCGCTTGGAGAAGTCGTAGACATAGCCCAGCGCCAGGCGGGTGCTGTCGTCGCCGTTGGCGTAACCCGAACCCACGGCGCCGCCGGAGCGGTCGGCGTTCGTGTAGCCGACGCGGATCTGGCCGACCGTGACCGGGATGGTCGCGCCCACCGAGATCTCGGTGGACTTGCGCGCGCCCCACTTCTTCACGTCGAACAGCGTGTGCAAGGTGCCCCACGGCGACTTGTAGTTGAACAGCAGGTTGTAGTTCTTGAACTTGCCCTGGGTGCCGCCGACGTCGGTGGTGCCATAGGCGCCGCCCACCAGGAATTGCTTGTCCTCGTAACCGACGCGACCGCCGTAGTACTTGTTGCCCACGGTGTTGCCTTCGCCCGCGGCCACATGCAACTGGCCGAAGGCGCCGCCCAGGTTCTTGGGCAGGAAGTAGCTCACGCCGTTGTCGGTGCGCTGGAGCGTGTTGGCGCCGCTGCCCAGGTTCGAGCCGCTGCCGTAGACGAAGATGCCGCGCGAGCCCACGCCGACGATCCCGAACTCGTCGTTCACCGCGTTGTTGTAGGTCGGGGTGCTGTCGCGGCCCAGGCGCACTTCACCGAAGCTGCCGATCAGGCTGACGGTGGATCGGCGATTCCAGAACTTGCTCGCGTTGGCGGTGCCGGCGTCCAGCTCGATGCCCGACTCCAGATGGAAACCGGCCGACATGCCGCCGCCCAGGTCTTCCACGCCGCGAACGCCCAGACGCGAGGTCGTGTTGCCACCGGAGGTGACACCCTTGACCGTGCCCGCGTTGCCGTTCTTCACTTGGCGGACGGCGACGTCGGCCACGCCGAACAGCGTGACGGTTGAGGTTTGCGCGAAGGCGGAGCCTGCGACCGCGCCACATGCCAATGCCAAGAGGACTGGCTTTTTCATGAACTTCTCCTATTCGATGGTCAATGCCAGGACGTGAATCGCCTCAAGCGAAATCAAGGCTAAGGAGAAGGCCAGGGGAATGCCACGAGTTCTACGGAATGGACCGGGATGCGCTGGCGCGCGGTGGCCCAAATCGTCGCGACCCGTGTGTCTGGGAACACAGCGGCCTTTGCCGCGAACGACACGGGCGAAATTCATCATTTCGACATGCCGGGGATCGCCCCGATGTCGTCGCCATGTCGTCTCGATCGCGTCCCGAGGTCGTCGCGGTGCGATCGGGAAAAAGCTGACGAAGCCGTAATCCACCCGTCAGCGGTTGGTCAATGGCCGATCCCTACGCTCTCGGGCACATCGGCGTCGAGTACAGACCCGGGCAGATCGTTGGATGCTTGGCGAATGCGCCGGCGCGGAGAGGGGCGCGACATGCGAAGACAAGACGTGCAGCTGATATCGAGAGCCCGCAAGGGCGACATGGCCGCGTGCTTCGAGGCCGGAAGAATGTACCTGGAGGGCGCGGGCGGATTTCCGCGCCACGTCACCCTGGGGCTGGAGTACTTGAGCCAGGCCGAGTCCCAGCGCGAGGAGGCCGCCCAGCGGCTCATCGTCGACGCGCTCGATCTGCATGAGATCGCGGTTCACGGACGGATCGCCACGCTGGAACGCGCGGCGTGCGCGGGCGGCACGTCCGCTCAGTTGAGGATGGCGATCTGGTCCGCGTTGACGTGCGAGGACCTCACGGCGTCGAGCGGTTGGTTGAGCATGGCCGCCGACGGCGGGAGCCGGCCGGCCCGCGCGGCGCTCATGCATCAGGGCGCGGAGCCGGAGGCCGACGGGGTGGCCGTGCGTCGGCTCAAGGCCTTGCTCGGCGCTGAAGGCATGGGTTGGCCCGATCTGCTCGTCCTGGCGATGGATCGCGCGTTGGTGCACAAGGAACCGCGCCTGCTGCTGCGCGCATTGGCGGTGAGCCTGGCGCTCGGCGTCGCGCCCGATACCGCGCTGGCGGACAAGGTCTACGCCGCGCTGAGCTATGCCCAGTCGCTGGCCGACGTACGAATCGCCGTCGACACCAAGGCGATCGAGCAACTGCTCGATGACTGCGTGCATCGCGGCAACCCGGCCGCGGCCCTGATGCTGGGGCTCGCGCTCAGCGGCAGCGACGTCGGGTCATTGGCCTGGGACCGCCTGGTCCCCGCGCAGAATCGACGCAAGGCCTCGGCCCTGCTCTTGCGGGCCGCGGACGCCGGTTATGGCGAGGCCTGGACGCGGCTCTTCGAGCTGCACGCCAACAACCAGAGTTCCGTCGCCAACCCGCCGATGGCGCGCTTTTTCCTGGAGAAGGCCGCGGCCAGCGGCGACGTGTCCGCGCAGCGCCGACTGGGGGCGATCGTGATGCGATCGGCGGGGTCGCAGCGGGAGGCCGAACAAGGCATGAACTGGCTGTTCCTGGCCGCTCAGGCACAGGACCCGCATGCCTGCGGCCTGCTTCGTTCCTTCTTGCTGCCGGTCGCCGGCGATGAGGACACGGCGGCGCAAGGCATCGCCGAGATCGCCAGAAGCAACGCGGCGCTGGCGGCCCGTCTTCGCGTCGCCAGGGACTTCGGGCTGACCAAGCTCGAAGCCATGACCGTCGACGTGGCCGAGGGCATGCGGCCCTGGGGTCTGGTCGTCGGCAAGAACCCCTTCATCCAGCACGCCCGGCTGGCAGCCGCCCGCGCCGTTCCCGCGTTGAATGCCTCGACGCTTCAAACGCTGCGTCGATGTGCCGGCCAGTTGGCGGGAGGGGGGCCACAGGGCACCGCACCGAAGGACCTGGAGCTCAGGCATCGGGCCGCCAGGCTCAAGCAGGCGCTGGACAGCCACGGTCTCCAGGAATCGTTGTTCTTCGCGAAGGCGAGCTCCGATGCGCTGGATGCGCTGCGCGGTGGGCCGCGCTGGGCAAGGCTGACCAAGGCTCAGCTGGATGCGGCGATGGAGGAGTCCGCCGAGGCCGTCTGCTGACGAGGTGCGTTGAAACGGTCAAGGCCCTGACCGGGGCCGCGTCCTCGGGGGCCTGGTTGCTTAAACCGCCACCGGCGCCTTGATCGCCGCGTGATGCTGATAGTCACGCAGCTCGAAATCCTCGAACTCGTAGTCGAAGATCGAGTCCGGCTTGCGCTTGATGTGCATCGTCGGATACGGGAACGGTTGCCGCGACAGCTGCGTCTGCACCTGCTCGAAGTGATTCGCGTAGATGTGGCAATCGCCGCCGGTCCAGATGAAGTCGCCCAGCCCCAGCCCGCATTGCTGCGCCAGCATCTGCGTCAGCAGCGCGTAGCTCGCGATGTTGAACGGGACGCCCAGGAAGATGTCCGCGCTGCGCTGATACAGCTGGCAGGACAGCTTGCCGTCCGCCACGTAGAACTGGAAGAACGCATGGCACGGCATCAGCGCCATCTGGTCCAGCTCCGCCACGTTCCACGCCGACACGATGATGCGGCGTGAATCCGGGTTCTGCCTGAGCTGCTTCACCACCTCCGCGATCTGGTCGACGTGGCCGCCATCGGGCTTGGGCCAGTTGCGCCATTGCACGCCGTAGACCGGGCCGAGGTCGCCGTCCTCGCGCGCCCATTCGTTCCAGATCGTGCAGCCGCGCTCCTGCAGCCACTTGACGTTGGAGTCGCCGCGCAGGAACCACAGCAGCTCCAGGATGATGGACTTGAGGTGCACCTTCTTCGTCGTGACGAGCGGGAACCCTTCGCTCAGGTCGAAGCGCATCTGATGGCCGAAGACGCTGCGCGTGCCCGTGCCGGTGCGATCGCCCTTGGCGACACCGTGCTCATGCACGTGGCGCATGAAGTCTTCGTACTGGCTGCGCGCGGGGCGCGTGAGGGCGGTCTCGGGAGCGGTCGGGGCGGTCATGGGGCGGGATTCTAGAGGGGGCGGTTTCGCGGGCGCGCCGTGGGGCGATCAGGCGCTGAACTGCAACGCGGCCAGCCGGGCATAGAGGCCGCCGCGCGCGACGAGCTCCGCGTGCCGGCCCTGCTCGACGATGCGGCCGTGGTCCATCACCACGATGCGGTCGGCGCGTTGCACCGTCGCCAGGCGGTGCGCGATGACCAGCGTCGTGCGGTCGCGCATCGCTTCGTCCAGGGCCTGCTGCACGAGCCGTTCGCTCTCGGCGTCCAGCGCGCTGGTGGCTTCGTCGAGCAGCAGCAGCGGCGCGTCCTGCAGCATCGCGCGGGCGATCGCGATGCGCTGGCGCTGGCCACCGGACAGGCGCACGCCGCGCTCGCCGAGGAAGCTGTCGTAGCCGTCCGGCAACTGGCGGATGAACTCGTCGGCATGCGCCGCCCGCGCGGCGGCGAGGACCTCGTCGCGGCTCGCGTCGGGGCGGCCGTAGCGGATGTTGTCCAGCGCGCTGGCCGAGAAGATCACGCTCTGCTGCGGCACCAGCGCCATGCGGCCGCGCAGGTCGGCCAGGCGCAGGCGGTCCACCGGCGCGCCGTCCACCAGGATGGCGCCGCCTTGCGCGTCATAGAAGCGCTGCAGCAGTTGCAGCACCGTGCTCTTGCCGGCGCCGCTGGGGCCGACCAGCGCGACGGTCTCGCCGGGCTGGAGGTCGAGCGAGAAGTCGTCCAGCGCCGCGCGGTCGGGGCGCGACGGGTAGTGGAAACGGACCTGCTGGAACGAGACGCGCGCCGGGCCGGTCGAGACCGGCAGCGCGAGCGGCGCGGCCGGATCGGCCACCGGCGATTGCGCCGCCAGCAACTCCATCAGGCGTTCGGTCGCGCCGGCGGCGCGCAGCAGGTCGCCCCAGACCTCCGCCAGCACCGCCACCGACGACACCAGCAGCACCACGTAGACCACCGTCTGGCCCAGGTGGCCGGCGGAGATGCGCCCGGCCATCACCGCCTGCGTGCCTTGATACAGGCCCCACAGCAGCGCGCCGAAGGTGGCCGTGATGATGAACGCCACCAGGAAGGAGCGCACCCGCGTGCGCTTGCGGGCGGTGTCGAAGGCGGCCTCGCTGGCGACGTCGAAGCGCGCGGCCTCGCGCGATTCCTGCGCATGCGACTGCACGACGTGGATCGCGTTGAGCATCTCGGCGGCGATCGCGCTGGTGTCGGCGACACGGTCCTGGCTTGCCCGCGACAGGCGCCGCACGCGGCGCCCGAAGAACAGCGCCGGCGCCACCACCAGCACCAGGATGCCCATCACCTGCGTCATCACCCACGGGTTGGTCGCGATCAGCAGCGCCACCGCGCCCAGCCCCAGGATCAGGTTGCGCAGCCCCATCGACAGGCTGGAGCCGACGATGCTTTGGATCACCGTCGTGTCGGTGGTGATGCGGCTGATGACCTCGCCGGTCTGCGTGGTCTCGAAGAACTCGGGGCTCTGCCGCAGCACATGCGAATAGACGGCGGTGCGCAGGTCGGCGCTGACACGCTCGCCCAGCCAGGTCACCGCGTAGAAGCGCAAGGCGGAGAAGACCCCCAGCGCCGCGCCGGTCGCGAACAGCCAGAAGAAGTGCTCCCGCAGCGCCATCAGGCGCTCGCCCGGATCCGTGGAGACCAGGCCCTGGTCGATCAACTGGCGCAGCGCGATCGGGAAGATCAGCGTGGCCGCCGCGGCGAGCATCAGGAACACCATCGCCGCCGCGATCCGGCCCCGATAGGGCCGCAGGAACGGCCACAGCGCCGGCCCCATCGCCCGCAGCGGGGGCGGATTGCGCACGGCGCTTGCCCCGGCGGGCAGGGAGGCCGGGCGCGAGCCGGCGGAGGAGGGCGGGGAGGTGGCGGACATCGGGCCAGTGTAGGGGCCGCCTCCCGGACCTGCCGGTGACGGCGCGCCGCCCTGGGGCGCTGGACGCTCCCTGGGCTGATGCGGCCTTGACGCCCTCGGAGCGCGCCCATCGGGAATACCCCCACGCCTGGAAGGCCATCGCTCGCAGTAGTTGGCAAGGCAATCATTGCCTAAGCAATAATTGCCACAGCTTTTTCCAGACGTACCTTCCCGGAAAGCCGCCATGAGCCCCAAGCCGCCACCGCCCGCTGATTTCTACAACGCCGACAACTTCACCTGCGAACCCAGCCTCGGCTGGCTGCTGCGTCAGATCAAGCAGTCGATGGTCTGCCAGGCGGACAAGCTGCTGGGCAAGCACGACCTGACCCATGCGCAATGGGCGCCGATGCTGCGCCTGCGCTTCAACGGCCCGATGTCGAGCGCGGCGCTGGCGCGTGAACTGGCGATGGACGGCGGCGCGATGACCCGGCTGCTGGACCGCCTGGAAGCCAAGAACCTGGTGCGCCGCGACCGCTCGGTGGAGGACCGCCGCGTGGTGATGGTCTCGCTGACCGACAACGGCGTGAACGCGATGTCGGCGGCGCCGGGCGTGCTGTCGCAGGTGTTCAACGACCACCTGTCCGGCTTCACCGACGAGGAGTTCCGCACCCTGATCGCCCTGCTGCAGCGGCTGGTGGCCAACGGCCATGCGATCCGCGACGCGGAGCTGACCTCCGAAAGCGCCACGCTGGTCGACAAGGACGGATGAGCGGCGTCCACGCCGCGCTCCCGTCCACCCCTGTGAATCTCACCGTTTAGCCATGACCGCTCGCTCCATCGACAAGAACAACATCCTTCCGCAGGAACCTCCGATGACCTCCCGATCCCTTCATCGAACCACGCTGGCCCTGGCCATGGGCGCGGCGTTGCTGATGGTGCTCGCCGCCTGCGCGCCCATCCCCAAGCTGGCCGATCCGGCCCGACCCATCGACGGTCCCGAAGCCGCCGAACGCCTGGGCCTGGCCCCCGGCGACGGCCAGGCCATCGACCAGCAGTGGTGGAAGGCCTTCGGCGACGCGCAACTGGACGGGCTGGTGGCGCAGGCGATCGCCGGTTCGCCCAACCTGGCGCTGGCCCGCGCCCGCATCGCCCGCGCCGCCGCGCTGACCGAGAACGCCGAGGCGGCCAAGCGCCCCAACGCGGAACTGGAAGCGGACGTGACGCGCCAGCGCATCACCGAGCACGGCATCTACCCGCCGCCGCTGGCCGGCAGCGTGCAGACGCTGGCCAACATCCAGGCCGGCCTGAGCTACGAGTTCGACTTCTTCGGCCGCCATGAAGCCGCGCTGCAATCGGCCCTGGGCCAGCGCCGCGCCGCCGAGGCCGACGCGGCCGCCGCGCGGCTGAGCGTGTCCAACGCCGTCGCCAAGGCTTACGTCGCGCTGGCCCGCAGCCAGGCGCAGAGCCGCTTGCTGGAGCAGCAGAAGGGCTTGCGCGACCAGAGCCTGGACCTGGTCCGCCAGCGCAGCGCCGCCGGCCTGGACAACGGCCAGGACCTGCGCGTGGCCGAGGCGCCGCTGCCCGACATCCAGCGCCAGCAGGTCGTGCTGCGCGAGCAGCAGGCGCTGCTGCGCCACCAGCTCGCCGCGCTGACCGCGCAGGGCCCGAACGCCACCGCGGCGCTGCAGGCCGCGCTGCCGCGCGCCGTTGAATGGCAGCAGGAGCCGCGCCTGGACCTGCTCGGCCGCCGCCCCGACCTGGCCGCCGCCCGCGCCCGCGTCGAGGCCACGGCCCAGGACGTGCGCGCCGCCCGCACGGCGTTTTATCCGAGCGTCAGCCTGAGCGCCTTCGTCGGGCTGAACTCGATCGGCCTGGACGACCTGTTCAAGAGCGGCAGCCGCCAGTACGGCATCGGCCCGGCGCTGCACCTGCCGCTGTTCGACAGCGGTCGCCTGCGCGCCCAGCTGCGCGGCAGCGCCGCCGAGCAGGACGCCGCCGTGGCGACCTACAACGCGGCGGTGCTGGACGCGGTGCGCGATGCCAGCGACCAGTTCACCTCGCTGCAATCGCTGCGCCAGCAACAGCAGCAGCAGGACGCGCTGGTGAGCAACGCCGACAGCCAGTTCGCCCTCGCGGACCAGCGCTTCAAGGCCGGCCTGACCAGCCGCATCGTCGTGCTGAACGCCCACCAGAACCAGCTGCAGCAGCAGCGCGGCCAGATCGACCTGCAGGCGATGACCGTCGACGCGCAGATCAACCTGATGCGCGCGCTGGGCGGTGGTTACGCCGAGCCGGGGCGAGCGGACGCGAAGCCCGCGACGCCCGACGACCGCGGCTGACCGCCTCCCGTCCTCCGATCACGACCCCGTCCCTGACCGCCGGACACGACCCCGCGCCCGGCGCCTCCCCGAATCACGCAGAACACTTCTCAGAGCCCATCATGAGCGCTACCCCCGAGAACAACACGCCCGCCACCCCGGCCAAGAACGGCACCAACGGCACCCGCAAGAAGGGCCTGACGCTGATCGCCGCCGCGGTCGTCATCGCCGGCCTCGCCTACGGCGCCTATGCGTGGGTGATCGGCAGTCGGTACGAATCGACCGACAACGCCTACGTGCAGGCCAACGTCGTGCAGATCACTCCGCTGGTCGGCGGCACCGTGCGCGCTGTGTATGCCGACGACACCGACTTCGTGAAGGCCGGCCAGAAGCTGATTAGCCTGGATCCGGTCGACGCGCGCGTGGCGCTGGAGCAGGCGCAGGCCCAGCTGGCGCAGACGGTGCGTGAAGTGCGCACCCTGTATGCCAACAACAGCGGCTTCACGTCGCAGGTGAAGGTGCGCGAGGCCGACCTGCAGCGCGCGGTGTCCGAGCTGAACCGCCTGCAGGCCGACGTGGCCCGCCGCCAGCCGCTGGTCGCCACCGGCGCCGTCGGCAAGGAAGAGCTGGAGCACGCGCAGGCGCAACTGACCGCCGCCCGCGCTCAGGCCGCCGCCGCGCAGTCCGCGCTGCAGGCCGCCAAGGATCAACTGCAGTCGAACCAGGTGCTGACCGACGGCGTCAACGTCGAGGACCACCCCAACGTGCTGCGCGCCGCCGCCAAGTTGCGCGAGTCCTACCTCGCGCTGCAACGCGCCGAGCTGATCGCGCCGGTGGACGGCTGGGTCGCGCGCCGCTCGGTGCAACTGGGCCAGCGCGTGGCGGCCGGCTCGCCGCTGATGGCGGTGGTGGGGCTGCAGCAGGTCTGGGTCGACGCCAACTTCAAGGAAAGCCAGCTGGCCAAGCTGCGCATCGGCCAGAAGGCGACGCTGGAAGCCGACGTCTACGGCAAGAAGATCGAGTACCACGGCACCATCCAGGGCCTGGGCGCGGGCACCGGCGCGGCCTTCGCGCTGCTGCCGGCGCAGAACGCCACCGGCAACTGGATCAAGGTCGTGCAGCGCGTGCCGGTGCGCATCGCGCTGGACCCGAAGGAAGTGCAGGAGCACCCGCTGCGCGTCGGCCTGTCGATGGACGTGCAGGTCGACATCCGCGATCAGGGCGGCCAGATGCTCGCCGCGGCGACCGGCAGCAGTGCCCCGCGTCTGCAGACGACGATCTTCGACGCGCAGGAGAAGGCCGCCGACGACCAGGTCAGCCGCATCATCGCGGCCAACCTGGGCAAGGCCGCCGCGAAGGCGCCGGTGCGCTCGACGCTCAAGCCCGAGCCCGACGCCGTGGCGCCGGTCAAGACCGCGCCGAGCGCCAAGACCCGCGCCGCAGCCCGTCACGCGTGAAGCGAGGCGCGATGCCACGCCCGATGCCGGACGACCGAGCCGCGCGGCCTGACCGCCGCCGGCTCGCGTCCCGGACCCCAAGACTTCAATCGAGACGAGCATGAGACCACCTGCTCAGAGCGCTCCCCAGGCACCGCAGCCGTTGACCGGCACGGCGCTGGTGCTGGGGACGATCTCCCTGTCGCTCGCGACCTTCATGAACGTGCTGGACTCGTCCATCGCGAACGTGTCGCTGCCGGCCATCGCCGGCGACCTCGGCGTCAGCCCGGTGCAGGGCACCTGGGTCATCACCAGCTTCGGGGTCGCCAACGCGATCTCGGTGCCGCTGACCGGCTGGCTGACGCAGCGCTTCGGCGCGGTGCGGCTGTTCACGACCAGCGTGCTGCTGTTCGTGCTGGCCTCGTGGCTGTGCGGCTTCGCCCATTCGCTGGAGATGCTGGTCGTGGCGCGCGTGTTCCAGGGCCTGGTGGCGGGACCGATGATTCCGCTGTCGCAGACGCTGCTGCTGTCGAGCTATCCCAAGCACAAGGCGGGCACGGCGCTCGCGTTATGGGGCATGACGACGCTGGTGGCGCCGGTGGTCGGGCCGCTGCTGGGCGGCTGGATCACCGACAACGTGACCTGGCCGTGGATCTTCTACATCAACGTGCCGGTGGGGCTGTTCGCGGCCGGCCTGACGTGGAGCATCTACCGCACCCGCGAGACCCCGACCAAGAAGCTGCCGATCGACAGCATCGGCCTGGGCCTGCTGGTGGTGTGGGTGGGCGCGCTGCAGATCATGCTGGACAAGGGCAAGGAGCTGGACTGGTTCGCGTCCGGCCAGATCATCGTCCTGGCCGTCGTGGCGGTGGTGGGCGTGGTGACCTTCATCGTCTGGGAGCTGACCGACGATCATCCGGTGGTGGACCTGCGGCTCTTCGCGCGGCGCAACTTCCTGTTCGGGGCGGCGGTGCTGTCGATCGCCTACGGCCTGTTCTTCGGCAACGTGGTGCTGCTGCCGCTGTGGCTGCAGCAGCACATGGGCTACACCGCCACGGCCGCGGGCTTCGCGCTGGCGCCGGTGGGGGTGCTGGCGATCCTGCTGTCGCCGCTGGCGGGCAAGAAGGTCGCGGTCTGGGACCCGCGGCTAATGGCGAGCTTCGCGTTCGTGATGTTCTTCATCGTGCTGCTGATGCGATCGTTCTTCACGACCGACACGGACCTGGCCACCATCATGGTGCCGACCGTGCTGCAGGGCGGGGCGCTGGCGTTCTTCTTCATCCCGCTGACGACGCTGACGCTGTCGGGCATTCCGCCGGAGCGCATCGCCGCCGCGGCAGGCCTGTCCAACTTCGTGCGGATCACGGCGGGGGCGATGGGCACGTCGATCTCGACGACCTTGTGGGAGAACCGCGCGACGCTGCACCACCATCACCTGGCCGAGCGTCTGGCGCTGGGCGACCCGGTCGAGAACCAGACCCTGCAGACGCTGCAGAACGCCGGCTTCAGCCATGACCAGGCGCTGGCCTACCTGAACCGGTTGGTCGACCAGCAGGCGTTCACGCGGGCGGCCGACGACATCTTCCTGGCGTCGGCGGTGCTGTTCATCGTGCTGATCGCCTTCGTCTGGCTGACCAAGCGGCCGCCGAAGATGGCCGGGCCGGTGGACGCGGGCGGGGCGCACTGAGCGATGGCGACGCGACCTGTCGACGGATGAAACGAAGGGGCTCGATGGTGATCGAGCCCCTTCTTCATTGCCGGACCGCTTCCGATCGCTCCGGCTCGCGTGGCGATCGCCCTCGGCGGCGAGAGCGCTGCTGGAGCCTCACCAGAAACCGAGCACCTTCCACCATGCCAGGCCGACGGTGGCGAAGATCGCCAGCTCGACCACGGCCATGACGAACCCGACGCGCCACCACAGCCCCAGCGACACGTAGCCGCTGCCGAAGACGATCGGCGAGGTGCCGGTGGCGTAATGCGTCAGCGTCATCATGATGGCGGACGCCGCGGCCATCATCAGCAGGAAGGGGGGCAGGTACGCCGGCGGGATCAGATGCGCCCCGACCGTCAGGAAGGCCAGCATCATGGCGCTGATGTGGGCCGTGGTGCTCGCGAACAGGTAGTGCGAGAACAGGAAGACGGCCACCAGCACCGCGGCCGCGGCGGGCCAGCTCATGCCGCTGGCCTCGATGCCGCCGCGCAACCCGTCCGAGAACCAGGCCACGACGCCGAGCTTGTTGAGCTCCCCCGCCAGCATCACCAGCGCGCCGAACCAGATCAGCGTGTCCCAGGCGCTTTTCTCGGACAGCACGTCGTCCCAGTCGATGGTGCCGGTGATCAGCAGCACGAACAGCCCGAGCAGCGCCACCACCGTCGCGTCCAGGCTGAACGCCGGCCCGAGCAGGATCGCCGGCACGTCGGCCCACAGCACCAGCAGCATCGCGAAGGTGCCGAGCATGACGCGCTCCTTGGGCTTGAGCGGCCCCATCTCGGCGAGCTGCTGGCGCGCGAACGGAATCGCGTCGGGCGTGCGCGTCAGGGCGGGTTTGGCCAGCAGGTACACGACCAGCGGCATCAGCGCCATGCACACCAGGCCGGGCAGCAGCATGCACAGCGCCCAGGTGCCCCAGCTCAGGTGCAGCGCCTGGTTGGTGACGCGGCCGATGTAGTCGACGACGAGCGGGTTCGGCGCGGTCGCGGTGATGAACATCGCCGAGCTGATCGGATTGGCGTGGTAGTTGACCAGCGCCAGGTAGGTGCCGACCTTGCCCTCGGTTTTCTGCTCCGGATCGGAGCCGAACGCCGTGGCGATCGACTTCATGATCGGGTGCACGATGCCGCCGCCGCGCGCGGTGTTGCTGGGGGTGAACGGCGCCAGGATCAGCTCGCAGGCGGCCAGGCCGTAGCCGATGCCGATGGAGCTCTTGCCGAACAGCGAGATGAAGAAGAAGCCGAGCCGCGCGCCCAGCCCCGTCTTCTTCAGCCCGCGCGAGATCAGCACGGACACGACGATCAACCAGATCAGCGGGCTGGCGAAGCTGCTCAGCGCATCGGCGATCGCGCCCTTGGAGGACGTCGACGTCACCTGCGACAGCGACACCGCCATGATCGCCATCATGGCCATGACGCCGATGGGCATGACCTTGAGGATGATCGCGACGATGGTGGTGAGGAAGATCGCGGTCAGTCCCCAGGCCTTGGGCGTGAGCCCGGCGGGGACCGGGGTGGCCACCAGCGCGATCAGCACCAGCGTCGTGATGAACGCCGGCAGGATCTTGAACGGCACCGCGTCCCGGAAGTACCGGGCCATGCGAACGATTGCTTCCATGTGAGGCCCTCCCTGTCCGCCACCGCCGGAGACTCCGGACCGAGCGGCGAATCGCCTGCGAGTCAGTCGACCTGCGGCCGTTCCGGGTCACCGTCGAGGGCGATCGGTCGGCCGCTTGGGTGGAGCGAGGCTAACAGATGGAAGGGGCGGCGCGAGACCTGACCCCGGGCCGGGAAAGGGGACGAGTCGCGCGGCGGACTGCCCTCAAGCCCGCGACGACGCCAGATCCAGGCAGTACGCGATCAGCTCGTCGAGCTCGCTGGACTTGTCGAAGACGCGGTCGGCACCGAGCTCGGCGCAGCGGCGCCGCATGTCGGCGGTGGCGTAGTTGCTCAGCACGACCAGCTTGGCCTCCGGCTGCAGCAGCCGCGCCTTGGGCAGCAGCGACAGGCCGGTGCCGCGCTTGAGGAAGATGTCGATGATGACGATGTCGCAGGGCACCGCCTCGTCGTGCAGCCAGCGCAGCGCCCCGGCCTCGTCCTCGGCCTGGCCGACCACTTCCAGGTCGAGCATCTCCTGCAGCGTCGCGATCAGGTTCTCGCGGATCAGCGGGCTGTCTTCGACCAGGAAGCAGTTCAGCGTGCCGGGGGGCGGGTCGGTGGCGCGGGCGGAAGACATGGGCACGGGCGTGGCGGGCGATGTCGGGATGACCGTCCGCGACGGCGCCGGCGACCGCAGCCCGTGCGACGCCGCGTCGAGCAATCGCGGCGGCACGGGAGCGCCGGGCTCCGTCGTCGGGTTCGGAGTGGGCGAGGCGCTGATTATCACGATCCCTGGCGACCCTTGCTCAATGGCGCCAACCGGGCGTTGCATTCCGACAGCGCGGCACGACTTTCGTCATCCGGGTCTTCGCCCAGGTCGATCAGCGGCACGATCGCCGCCAGCGGCGCCACCGCCAGCCCCAGCACCGCTGCCGGCACCAGGCGCTTGAGCAGCGGCCCCTTTTCCAGGCTGATCTTCGGGTCCCCCATCGTGCCTTGCACGTTCAGCGGCGTGCGCAGCGTGAGCGGACTCTTGTCCTTGGGCTCGACGCGTGCCGTCAGCGCCAGCCGCTCCGTCGCCAGCGACATGCCGCCATCGACCAGCACGACCGAGTCCTTCGTGTCCACGATCAGCGGCTTGGGCGTCACGAGGCCGTCCTTGACCCGCAGGTCGGCGACGCCGCAATAGACCTGCAAGGCATCGTCCCCCTTGATCAGCATGCCCAGACCCTGCGCGATGTCCAGGCCGGCGGCCTCGACAAGCAGGTGCGACAGCGTGCCGTCGGTCCAGTACAGCACCATGCGGCCGTCGGCGCTGGCCAGCAGCTCGGCGGTGGACCGGCCGCGGCCGTCCAGCGCGATGCGCCCGCCGACGACGCCGGTGACGTAGGGCGGCTGGTTGTTCTTGCGCTCCAGGTGCAGCCATTGCTCCAGGCGCACGCCGTTGACACGCAACCGCGCCTCCCACTTCGCCTGTTGCTCGCGGCCGTCCAGCTGCATGCGGCCGGCGACCTGGCCGCGTGCGACGCGGGCATCGATGTCGCGGATCTCCAGCACGCCGTCCTGCAGCACGATGCGCGCGTTGAACGGCTCGGCCGCCTGCAGCAGCGTGGTGCCGGACTCGAAACGCGCCAGCTTCACGCCGACGTCGGCGTTCATCGCGCGCAGCGAGGGCAGGTCGAATTGCTTGTCCGGCAACACACGCGCCGGTCGGCTGGACTTGGGCGCTGTCTTGTCGGCCGGCACGCCGACCGCCGGCCCCAGGTCGGCGAGCCACAGCTCGCTGCCGCGCAGTTCACCGGTCAGCTTGGGCACGGCCTCGCCTGGTTTGTCGTAGGCGAAGTCGCCGCTCAGGCGGCTCTTGCCGATCGTCGCCTTGGCGACCGCCGTGGTCCACCGCGATCCCTCGCGCGTCAGCCGACCCTGCATGGCGAACGCCGGCGTGGTGGGCAGCGTGATGCCCAGCGGTTCGCCGACCGCGGCCAGCGAGGGGCCGCTCAGGGTGTACTTGCCGGACAACCCCTGGCTGACCAGCAGGTCGCGCACCTGACCGTCGAAACTCAGCCTGGCGTGACCGATGTTGCCGCGCAGTTCCACCGCCACGGCCGGCGCGTTCGGGTCGGAAGACAGCCAGGGCAGGGCGGAGCCGGTCTGCAACGTGGCCTGCAGCGGCAGGCCACGGTAGTGACCCTCGGCGCGCGCGGTGACGCCGTAGCGGTCGCCTTCGCCCGGGCCGGGGCCTTCGGCGTCCGACGCGCCGCGCGGCTTGCCGGCGATGCGTTCACCGAGATCCACCGCAAGGCGGGCGCCAGAAGCGGCGGCGCTCGCGGCACGGGTCGCGGCCGTGGGAGCGGTGGCGGGGACGGTGGTGGTGGCGGACCTCGTCGGCGTCGACGCCTCCGACCGCACCGCCGAGGCCGCGTCTTGCGCCGTGGTCCAGGTCTCGCGCAGCGCGAATCGAGCCAGCACCGAGATCTTCTGGATCTTGTCGTCCACGAAGGCGGTGCCCTGACGCACCTCCAGCAAGTCGAAGCTGACGCCGTCGACCGCGGGCCGCTTGCGGATCTGCGTGCTGCTGTCGGGCTGCTTGCCGAACTGCCAACTGGCGCGGCCCTCGACATCGCGTTCCAGTCGCAGCGTCAGCTCGCCCGCGCGCAGCGCCTTGACGCGTAGCGCGTCGCCGTTGCGAAGCGCCAGCAGGTCGCCGTAGCGCAGTACCAGCGTGGCGTCCTGCGCCTGCACCATCGGTCCGCCGGTGGTGCTCCAGCTCGGACCGGCGATGGTCAGGCTGTGGGTCTTGAGGCGCAGGTTGCCGATCAGGCGCAATTGCCAGGCCTGGCCGCCGCTGCCGTCGAAGCTGACCGCGCGGTCCAGCTTCTGGCTCAGCCATTGCTCGGCGGGACGGCGCAGGAAGGGCCAGCCCAGCCATTCGCAGACGCCCACCGCGACGCACAACAGCACCAGCAGCGTGCCCACGCCCAGCGCCCAGCCGTGGCGGGCGCGATGACGCGCGGGCGGGGCGACCGCCACGTCAGACGGGGAGGGATCTTGCGCCGGGGGCGTTGGCGGGACTGCGGTCATGGGGTTCACCTTGTCGTTCTGATCGTCGGCGCGGGGTGGGAGCGGTGACCGCGCTCACCACCAATGCTCGAACATGCGGGAGAAGAATTCCTTGCTGCGCTGGATCAGGCCGCGATCGCGCCAGCGTTGCAGGTCGATGGTCTGGGAGGCCTCGCGATCGCGCTCGAACATGCGGTTCATCGCGCCGCCGAAGTCCTCGCCGAGCACGACGGCGTTGACCTCGTTGTTGTAGACGAAGCTGCGCCAGTCCATGTTGCTGGAGCCGATGGTGGAGACCACGCCGTCGATGACGGCGGTCTTGGCGTGCAGGACGGCATTCTGCAGCTCATGGATGCGCACGCCTGCCTCCAGCAGGCGGTCGTAATGGCTGCGGCCGGCATACATCACCGGCGAGAAGTCGCTGCGCGAGGGCAGGATCAACTGCACGTCGACGCCTCGCCTGGCGGCGTCGCACAGCGCGTCGACCATGTCCTTGCCCGGCGCGAAGTAGGCCATGGTGAGGTACACGCTGCGCTGGGCGGCGCGGATGCTGCCCATCAGCAGGGTGTAGATGCGGTTCTCGGTGTCCTGCGGTGCGGCGGGGATCACGCGCATCAACTGCTGGCCGGGCGCGGGGCCGGCGACGGGCTCGACGGCGGCGAGCGTGCCTTCGCATTGCTGCTGGGCCCAGGTCTCGCGCACCAGGCGGTGCAGTGCCTGCACCGCAGGACCGCGGACCTGGATCATCGTGTCGCGCCAGCCGTTTTCCTGCGTGGCGTCGCTGGCCGCGCCGGCGGGCGGCGCCGGCTTGCGGGCGCCCCGGCTGCCGCCGATGCCGCCCGACCCGGACGAGTAGACCGCGCTGATGTTGATGCCGCCGGTGAAGCCGGTCTCACCGTCGACCACCATGATCTTGCGGTGATCGCGGTGGGTGATCTTGTTGTACCGGGTGCGCTTGAGCGGATTGACCGGATTGAACGCGCAAACGGCGACGCCGCCCTGGCGCAGGCGGTCGAAGTAGGCTTCCTCGGTGCCGAGCGAACCGACGGCGTCGTAGATCATCGCGACTTCCAGGCCCTGCGCCCGCCGCTGCAGCAGCAGATCGGCGAGCTGGCGGGAGACGTCGGCGTCTTCGATGATGTAGCTCTCCAGCAGGATCTGGCGGCGCGCCTTGCCGATCGCCTCGAACATCGCGGCGAAGGTGGCGGGGCCGTCGATCAACAGCTTGGCGTCGTTGCCCGCGTACAGGTCGACATCGCCGAACGAGGACATCGCGGCGAGCTGACGCTTGAGCAGGTCCGCCTTGCCCTGCGCCGCGGCGCCTTGCAAGGCCTGCTCGCGACGGGCCTGGTTCATGGGCCCGCGGGGCCCGACCACGTCCACCTGCGCGGCGACCCGCGTCAGGGCGGGCGCCGACGCCGGTGGGTCGGGCAGCCGACCGTTGATCGGCGGCTGAGGCGTGCCGCAGGCCACGAGCGCCGCGCTCAAGCCCAGCACGGCCGCCAGGTGGCGCCCGCGCTCACGCCACGGCGAGCGGTCGAAACGGAGCAGCGTGGGCATGGCCTGATTCCGGCTGGCTTCGCGTGCTCCCGACGACATCGCCGCGCCCGTCATTCCTTCAGCATGTCGGCGAGTTCATCGGCGTGCTCCTCCTCGTCGGCCAGCACCTCTTCGAGGATGCGTCGCGTGGTCGGATCCTTGTCGCCGATCAGGTTGATCATCTGGCGATAGGACTCCACCGCGACGCGTTCGGCCACGAGGTTGGAGCGCACCATCGCCTTGATGTTGTCCGATTCGTCGTAACCCGCGTGGCTGCGCTGGGTCAGCGAGTCGGGATTGAAGTCCGGCGATCCGCCCAACTGGACGATGCGCTCGGCCAGGCGGTCGGCATGGCCGCTCTCCGCGTTGGCGTGCTCGAGGAACTCCTCGGCAATGCGCGGCGCCGACAGGCCGTGCGCGGTGAAGTAATGGCGCTTGTAGCGCAGCACGCAGACGAGCTCCGTGGCGAGCGCGCCGTTGAGCAGCTTGACGATCTCGTCGCGCCACGGCCCGTAGCTGGGCGTGACGGCGCCGTCGTCCAGATGCTGGCGGGCGCGGTCCAGGGCCTTCTCGTCAAGTTGCAGATGGCGTTTGTCTGGTGCGTTCATGGCTGGCTCCTCTTGAGGACTGGGACGGGGGATGCGCGCTGGCGCCGGATCATTTGCGGAGCGCGTTCACGCCCGTGATACCGAGCACCAGCAGCACCAGGAAGATGACGAGGAAGATCCCGAACAGGATCTTGGCGATACCGGCCGCGCCGGCGGCGATGCCCGTGAAACCGAGCAGACCCGCCACCAAGGAGACGACGGCGAATACGAGAGCCCACTTCAACATGACGGTTCCTTTCCTGCTGTTGGCCGCGACCGCGGCGCTTGTTGCCACTGTAGAAGCGCCCCCTGGCCGCAGGGATCAGCAAGACCCACGTCCGGGTGTAGGACGGGACGCCGCTGGGAGAGACGCATGGGTGGCCGGCACGACGGCGCGGGGGGCGGCCGACGCGGTTGACGGACTGGTCCTACACGCGGCGACGGCGCGGTACGACAGACTTCGGACTGCCGCGCGCCTACGCTTGGGTCATCCGCCATCCCCCGTCTTTCTGCGGCGCTTCACGCGCCGGAAAGGAATCGAGATGATCAAGCTCAACCAGACCCTCACGAGTCCCTCCACCGCAGCGCTGGTGACCGCCGGCGCGGTGCTGTCCGCCGTGATGATGATTGCCGCGCCGGCCTTCGCGGCGAACTCGGCGTCCACCTCCGACGCGCAGGCCGCCTATGACAAGGAGCGTGCCGACTGCATGGCGGGACGCACCGGCCAGGCCCGTCAAACCTGCCTGAAGGAAGCCGCGGCGGCCCGCGAGGAAGCCCGCCGGGGTCGTCTGCAGACCGCCAGCGCGCAGGAACTGGCCAACAACGCGATGCTGCGCTGCCAGCGGGTGCGTGAAGAAGATCGCGAGGACTGCCGCATGATGGTCATGGGCCAAGGCACCCGCGACGGCAGCGTGCAGAGCGGCGGCATCCTGACCCGGATCGATCGGATGGTCGAGGAGAACCCCACCGCCGCGGGCGCGCCGGCCAGCGCTCCGCCGCGTCCCGACGTCCCGCCGCCGCGCCAGCCCAAGACGAACACGTCGCGCTGAACGCGCGGCCGAGCACCGGTCCCCGTTCAACGTCCCGCATCGCGAATGCCGAGGAGCCCGTCATGTTGATGAAACGAATCCTTCCGCTGGCCCTGTCCAGCCTCGCGGGCTACGCCCTGTGGCAATGGCAGGCGCGCCGCACCGAACACCGCCTCAAGTCCGTCCACGCCAATCCCGAAGAGGTCACCACCTGGGAGGGCGAGGGTGGGGCGCTGCATCGGACCGGACCGCACATGGGTCCGGAGCCGGCCAAGCCGGCCGCTTGATTCCCCTCAAGCCGCCCACCATCAAGGACCAACGGCCTGCCGCCCGGTATCGGGTCGGCAGGCCGTCGTTCGTTCGTCTGCTTGTCTGGACGCGTGGCGCCGAGTCGCGCGTGGCCCGCCGCTTGGCGGGCAGTCGGTGGGCGCGTCAGCCGCCGGAGCCTTGCTGGGGCTCGCGCAGGAAGATCTCGACGCGGCGATTCTTGGAGCGGTTCTCCGCGGTGTCGTTGGACACCAGCGGCTCGCGCGAGCCGCGACCACCGACCTCGACACGATCGGCGCGGACACCGCGATCGGCCAGGTAGTTGCGCACACTCTCCGCGCGGCGCAGCGACAAGGGATCGTTGATGGCGTCGGTGCCGGTGTTGTCCGTGTGGCCGATCACGCGGACCACGGTCGGCGACGGGTTGCTGTTCAGTCCGTTCGCGAAGGCGTCGAGGACCGGCCGCAAGCGCGGTTCGAGAGTCGCGCTGTTGGTGGCGAAGGAAATGTCGCTCGGCACGTCCAGCTTGAGCTGGTTGTCGGCGGTCCGGGTCACTTCGACGCCGGTGCCTTGGGTGGCTTGCTCCATTGCCTGGCGCTTCTCCTCCATGTGGCGCGACCAGACATTGCCGGCCACCGCGCCGACGGCACCGCCGATCAGCGCGCCGGTGCCGGCTCGACCGCCCGTGGCGGAGCTGATCACCGCGCCGGTGACGGCGCCGATGGCCGCGCCGCCCGCGGTGCCGCGCTGACGATCGTCCATGTTGGCGCAGCCCGCGAGCGCGGCGATCGCGAGAGTGGCCAGGGCCAGACGGGTGTGACGCATGTGCATGTTGCTTCTCCTTGTGATCCTGATGAGACAGCCCAACGACGCGAGCGACTGTGCCGCCGCCTGTTGAGCCGGAGTATCTCCCCGCGACGGGGTTTCGCGCGGAAACGGTCGGTGCGTCGCGCGTGCGTCGCACCGACGTCGCGGAGGTGATCGCCCGGGCCGTTGGTCCTGGCCATGGATGGCAAGTCCCGCGCCCGACGCGGCCCATTGGCATCGATCAAGAAGGACCACGAAAGCGGCGGCTGAGTCAGTCTCGTCAATCATTCTTTGCTAGCGAAGTTGTGGTGATGACAAGAACTTGTTATTCGGTACGAAGGGCTTGATTCATAGCATGGGTCCATTCATTCACCCTCATTCGCGGAGCTCCCATGAGCCGCCCCTCGGACCCCGATCACCCCGCTCTCAGCGGCGTCAAGTTCCCCACATGCCCCCATGACGAGCCGCCCGGTTTCGAACGGCGGCCCGGCACCTTCTCTCCGCCGATGTCGGTGGAACATCTCACCCCCCACGTCCGATATGCCAGCCAGCCGATCATCGATCGGACGGGGCGTGTCGTCGCGACCGAGTTGCTGTTCCGCTGGAACAGCCAGGACGGGGGCATCGGCCCGGAACTGGGGTCGTACGCGACGGCGATGGTGCTCGCCAACGCGCTGCTGGACGGCGAACTGCTGACAGCCGCGATCCCGGCGGAGCATCCTGTGGGCGACCTGCTCGTCAACATGGACAGCCGTTGTCTGATGAGTCCGATCGCCGAGGCGCTGACGCCCGATGTCGGTGTCATTGAACTGTTGGAGACCATCGCGGTCGACGCGGCGCTCGAGCGCCGCGTCCGGGACCTGCATGCGCGCGGCTACCGATTCGCGCTGGACGACCTGGTCTGCCTGGAGGACCCCCGGTGGTCGTTGGCGCCGTGGGTGCAGTTTGCGAAGATCGACGTGCTCGGTCTCGGTGCCGAGATGATCCAAGCGCTGATCGACAAGGCGCATCGACTGGGCCTGGCGGTCATCGCCGAGAAGATCGATGACGCCGCGATGCATCAGACGATCAAGCAGATGGGCGCCGACTACTTCCAGGGCTACGGCATTGCGCGTCCGGTGACGCTCGCGGTGCCGGCCTTGCCGGGTTGCGACAGTCGCGCGGTGGGACAGCTCTACTTGCTGGCGCGCGCCGGAGTCGCCTCTGATTCCCTGGCGCTGCTGGCGGGACGCCACCCCGCGCTGGTGGCTCGCCTGCTTCGCCTGCAGGCGATCCATGCGCCGCAATGCGCGGCGACGACAGAGTCACTGGCCGACGTGCTGACCTCGCTGCCGCGTGCGGTGATGGTGGCCTGGCTGGCAATTCTGAACATCGCCGCGGTGCATGGCCGCGACCGGGCATTGGCGATGCTGTTGCGCGGCGAACTGGCAGACAGCCGCCTGCGTTTGCGCCGGGAAGGGGTGGTGCGCAATGCCCTCGACCTGGAGAAGGCGTCCTTTGTGATCTGCAAACATCTGCTGCGGATGCGACTCCAGCCTCGCCCCGAGAGCCCCTTCAAGTCCTTGCACAGCGCGCCGGAGCGCAGGGGAGGAAATCCCGACACGGAAAAGGAAGCGCCTGATTCAACCGGCCACCGGCGCGTCGCGCGACGTCTGGCCCCCGACTCCGAAGCCGCCGCGAGGCGGCTTTTCTCATGGTGATCCGGCGCCAGCGCAGATCCGATGCATGCAGGCTCGCCGAATCGCCCAGTGAATGCACTGGCCAAGTGCTATCCACGCCCGCATCCGTGGCAGGCGCGGACGAAAAACGCCGTGACGACCCTTACGGCCGTCACGGCGTTGGCTCCGGCGTCGATAGCGACGCCACGCGAGGATCAGGCTACTCGTCGATCAAGCCATGCATGCGCGCCACGCTGGTGGCCATCGCGCGCGAATTGACATTCAGCTTGCGATAGATCGACCGCAGGTGCTGATTGACGGTGAAGCGCGAGATCGAGAGACGGTTGCCGATATCGACGATGGGCAGGCCCTCGATCAACAGATTCAGCACGCTCCATTCGCGCTGGCCGAGACCCAGCTCCTTGAGTTTCTGGCCCTTGTCGACCTTGGGCTTGACACCCGTTTCCAGGCTGTCGAGCTTGTCCAGCACCAGTCGAGAAACAGCCGGGCTCAGCGGCGCGTGGCCATTGTGCGTGGCGATGATCTTGTCGATCAGGCTGGGTTGGATCTCTTCCTTCAGCAGGTAGCCGGAGGCGCCGGAACGCAGGCTGCGCATCACGTGCTTGGCGTCGCCGAAGGTGCTGATCACGATGCTGTGCGCGTCGGGGCACTTTTCGCTGATCAGCTTGAGCAGGTCGATACCGTCCACGTCGGGCAGACCCAGGTCGACCAGGTAGATGTCCGCGCGATTGGCCAGGATGGCCGAGACGGACTCTCCCCGGTTGCGGCCGATGCCGACGATCTGACAAGCGCTGCTGGCCGACACGACGTCAATCAAGCGTTGCAGCACGGTCGCGTCGTCTTCGATGATGGTGACAGTGATCATGGGTTCCCCTGGTTGTGCAAGTTGTTGTCGTTGAAGAGCAGAGAAGGCAAGTGATGAGCGGTAACTGGCATCGGCGGGTGTCGATGGATCGGTTCGATGGCGTGAAGCGGAGAAGTCATCGCCAAGAGGTGATTTGATGGATCGTGGATAACGTGAAGTGAGTGGGGATCGCGCAAGGAGCGTGCGGCCGGGGCGGGCCTACCGCTCGCCGAGCGATTCGGACATCGTTTTTCTGACCGGCTTGAGCAGGTAGTCCAGCACGGTGTGGCGGCCCGTGATGATCTCGGCGGTGGCGGTCATGCCGGGCTGGATCACGATGCGGTCGGCCTTCTCGCCCTTGAATCGCTTGCCGTCGATGCGGATGTGGGTGCGGTAGTACGGCTGCTCCGCACCTTGCGGCGTGCGCTCCGTCAACGCGTCCGGGCTCACGTACAGGACGGAACCGTCGAGCGCGCCGTAGATGCTGTAGTCGAATGCATCCAGCTTGACCATCGCCGGCATGCCCGGACGCACGAAGCCGATGTCAGCGGCGCGCAGGCGCGCCTCGATGATCAGGTCCTCGCCGGTGGGGAGCAACTGCATGATCTCGTCGCCAGGCCGCAGCACCGCGCCGATCGTCGTCAGCGTGATCAGGTTGACGACACCGTCCACCGGCGCCCGCAGCTGCGTGTGTTCGAGATTGCCGCGACGGTCGTTCAGCATCTGGTGGATGCTGGCCAGGTCCTCTTCGGTCTTGGCCAGTTCGGCCTGCGAGTCCTGGAGGAACTTGTTGCGTCGCGTGGTGACCTGGCCCGCCGCCTCGTTGGCGGCGCGCTGCAGGCGCAGGAACTCCGCGGCGCTGATGTCGCCGGCCTTCTGGAGCGGCTCGTTGAGTTCGACCTCGCGCCGCGCCAGCTCGGCGGACTTGGCCAGCACGGCCAGGTCTTCCTGGAGCGCCGTCTGTCGACGCTCGTAGAGCTTGTGCTGGATCGTGTCGAAGGGGCCCGAGCCTGGGCGGTAGGGCGTGCCCAGCGTCTCGGCCCGCAACCGGGCCAGCGATGCATTCAGCGCCGCCGATTTCTCGGATGAATCAGCCAGTGCCGAACGGGCCTTCGTGTCGTCCAGTTGGACCAGCAGGTCCCCTTTTCGAACGGCTTCTCCTTCGTGCACGAAGATTTTTTCCACCACACCTCCATCGGGCGCCTGGATCACTTGCGTGCGTGAGGATGCCATGACCTTGCCGCTGGCGCGAGTGACCTGTTCGATTTCGGCCTCGGACGCCCACAGCAGGCCGGCGCCGAGCGCCGCGACCATGGCGATGACGGTCCAGCGGACGCGCCGTTGGCTCTCGTGCGGAGTGTGTGTCGTTTTCATGTGATTCACCTGATGTCGAAAGTCATTGCGACCGCGCCTGCCCTATGCCGCGTTGACCGATGAAGGTGACGGCGGGGTCACCGGCGTCATGTGGCTGACCGCGGGCGGGTGGGCGGCGGGTCTTTGCTGCAGCCGGGCGAGAACTTCGTCGCGCGGACCGTCGGCGAGAACGCCCTGCGGCGACAGAACGATCACTCGTTCCACGAGCGCCAGCAGCGACAGGCGATGCGTGACCAGCAGCAGGGAGGCCTCCGGCTTGAGCAGGTGCTTCATCAGCCGGACCGTGGCCTGCTCAAGACCATCGTCCATACCGGACGTCGGCTCGTCGAGCAGCCAGACGGGCCGATCGGCCAACACCAGCCGCGTCAGGGCGACCAGTTGCCGCTGCCCGCCGGAGAGGCCGCGGCCGCCCTCGGACAGCTTGCGATCGAGACCCAGCGGGTGCTGGCTGACCATGTGCCACAGGCCCGTCTTCTGGCAGGCCGCGACGAGTTGCTCGTCGCTGAGGTCCGGCAGTCCGAAGAGCAGGTTCTCGCGCAGCGTGCCGGAGAAGAGCCACGGATGCTGTGGGCAGTACGCCATCTGCATCGCCCGCCAACCGGCATGAATCTGCTGCTGGTCGACGTTGTCCAGGAACACCGTGCCCCGCGTTGGCTTGGCCAGACCACAGGCGAGCGACAGCAGCGTGGTCTTGCCCGCGCCGATGGTGCCGAGGATCGCCACCTTCTCACCCGCTCGGAAATGCAGGCGGCCGATGCGCAGGGGCTCCTTTTGGCCGGGATAGGCGAACTCGACATCCTCGAAGCGGATGTCGCCACGGATGGCCTCGGGCACGACGGGGCGGGTGATGGCCTCGTTGTCGACCTCCAGCTTGAAGATCGCGTCCAGCGCTTTCATGGACGCCCGGGCGCTCCCCAGTTGCACCAGCAGCGACGGGATCGAGGCCAGCGGCGACAGGACGCGGCCGGAGAGGATCGAGCAGGCCACGATGGCGCCCTGGGTCAGCTGGCCCTGGATCGCCAGTGCCGCGCCGACGCAGATCAGCGAGATGTAGCTGGCCTGCTGGAGGGCCGCGGCCAGGTAGGCGGTGGTGTCGGTCTCGTGCTTCAGGGCCAGGCTCTGGGTCGCGTTGACCTCGGACAGCGAGGCCCAGCGCGCCTGGAAGCGCCAGCCGGCCCCCATGCCCTTGATGGCTTCGGTCCCTTCGATGCTCTCGACCAGCAGCCCCGTCTTGGCGTTCGCGCCGGACTGATTGCTGGCGGTGAGACGCGCAATGCGCCGAGCGCGCAGCAAGCCGGTCAGCAGCGTGACGCCGAACAGGATCAGCGCCGGGAGCGCCATCCAGAAGCCGCCCACCATCCCGATCACCAGCGCGAAGATGAGCGCCATCGGCATGTCGAACAGCAGGAACAGCGTGCTGGCGGACAGGATGCCGCGAATCGATTCGAAGCTTTGCACTTGCGATGCCAAGGTGCCCACCGAGCCTGGACGCTGATCCAGCCGCACGGCGTTCAGCCGCGCCATGAGCGCCTTGGAGATGTTGGTGTCGAGCAGCTTGAGGCGAGGCTCCAGCAACGACGCCCGAGCCAGCTTCAGCATGAACTCGACCAGTACCGCGATCGCGACGCCGATCGTGAGGACCCACAGCGTCTGGTAGCCCTGGCTTGGAATGACACGGTCGTAGACCTGCATCGAGAAGAACGAGATCGCGATGCCGACACAGGACAACACCAGCGACAGGCCGGCAGCCTCGATGAAGATGGGCCATTGGCGGCGGATCTGGCCGAGCATCATGCCGTGCGCGCTGCGGACCGCTGCCCGGTCGGACTCGCTGTTCGCGATGGCGTGCAGGCAAGGCACGTTGTCGAGGACCAGATCGCGGCGGACCAGATCAGGCCCGGTGCATGACCACAGGCCTTGCGCGGTCAGCGCGGTGACCACCTGCCAACCATGCTCGGGGTGACGGCAGAGCAGCGGCAATGCGGCGACCTGAGGACCGTCGAGTGGCGCGAATCGCGTGTGTTCGTCGACGGCGTGAGCCAGTCGGCGGGCGTCGGCCAGCTCGTCGCCACCAGGCGGTTGGGCGGCGAGGCGTTGACGGATCAGTTCGATCGGCACGGGATGGCCCTTCAGGCGCATCCAATGGGTCATGGCGACGGCCAACGCGTCGGAGCTCGCGGGCTTGACGTCCGAGGAACGTCGCTGGAAGGGGTGCCATTTCATGGGGTGTTCCTCGAGTCGAGAGGCTGGGAGTCGGTGGTCGGGGCCGTTGAAACGTCGGGGCGGGGCTGCTGCTCGGCGGTGTCGCCGAGCAGCAGATTCACGCGGTACAGGCCCGCCCGCTCGTCGATGGCGGCGTCGCTCAGGGCCTGGCGCGTGGCATGGGTTTCACGGACCATGTTCAGCAGGTCCAGCCACGCGCGTTTGCCGGCGTCGAACTGGCGCCGATACGAAGCCAGTACCTCGTCGCTGGTCATGGCGGTCACTTCGGCGTTACGCAGCGCAGACACCGCGGCGGCATAGCGCGTGTACTCGAGCTGGTAGTTGGTGAGCAGATCCTGTTCGGTGGCGGCGACGGCCGCCTCGGCGGCCACGATGCGTGATCGCGCCGCGTTCACGCCAGCGAGCGCGCCCAGGCCGCCGTTCAGACCGGCCTGGATCACCAAGCCGATGCGCTGGTCGCTGTAGGCGCCGCTCTGGTGGTCCAGCCGCAGGCTGACCGTGGGCAGAAGCGAAGCCTTGGCCCTGGCGAGCTCCTCCCGGGCCAGGTCGATGTTGGCGCGAGCCATGGTCATCTCCGGCGAGGTCTGAATGCGGTCCAGCACCTGATTCAGCGCTGGTGGCGGCGGCAGGGCACCATCGAGCGCGGCGCGCAGCGTCTCGTCGACAGGACGGCGAGCGAGCCGTTGAAGTTGATCACGATGGAGCATCTCCTCGAGTCGCGCCTGTGCCAGTTCGGCCTGTACCGCGCTCAGGCGCGAGGCAGCGAGCGCGGCATCCGCGTTGGTCGCGACACCCGCCTGATTGCGACGGCGGATCATTTCCAGGAGCTGCTGATGGCCGTCGCGCAGTTCCTCGAGGCGACCGATGCGACCGCGAGCCTTGGTCCAGTCGGCCCAGGTCGACACGACCTTGAGCTTGAACTGCAGTTGCGCGGACAGCAGATCCTGCTGGCTGCTCCTCAACGACGTGCGAGCCGAGCGCAGATTCGCGGTCAACATGCCGCCGGTGAACAGTGGCTGCTGGATGCGGAGGACATTGACGTAGCGGCTGGTGCCGGCGGCCAGCTCGCGCGAGAAGCTCGGGGTGGGGCCGAATTGCCATTTCGCGGCGGTAACACCGCTCTCGGCCGCGGCGATCGCGGCGCGGGCGCGCTCGATGGATGGATCCTCGGCCAATGCCGTGGACAGGAACTCGTCCATCGCGGCGCCCCAGGCCCTCGCCACTTCATGTTCGGTTGGTGCGCCGAGTGCTGGAGCGGGCTGGGGCGGCGCGACCGGCGTGGCCGGGGCGGAAGCCACGGCAGGATCGGTTTCAGTTCCCCCGCCGACCTGCGCCCATATGGGCAGACAAACCAACATCAGCGCAGCCGCCGGAAATCGACATATTGCTGCCACGCCGATATCCCGGCGGGCATGCGAATTGAGTACTTGGGAGTGAGACACGAGAAACTCGCTTCGGTTGTTGCACCTTGGCGCTCAGTTTCGTTTCCCGGGTCATTGGCTCACAATGACATGTTCTTGCTAGTTATTCAACGTCGGTTAAATCTAATGACTGACTTGTGTCATTCGACTAGCAAATTATTGCTAACACTTGCTTTCCGAAAGGGGGGTGGCAAGGGCAGGCGCTGGCGAGCGGACCCTGCGCGGCATGGCAGTTGCCGAACAAGGAGTCCCAACCCGAACCCCTGTCAGGAGACGCCATGACGACCCCTTCCGAAGACCTCGAACCTTGCATGAAGGCTTGTGCTGAAGCGATGCTGGCGGCTCGCCAATGCGCCAACGCCTGCATCCGCTCCGGTGACCGTAGCCTGGAAGCGTGCGCGCTGATCGACCTGGACTGCGTCGCCATCTGTGAGGCGACGATCAGCGCGCTCTCTCGAGAGTCATCTCACCACGGCGATTTCTGCGCCCTGTGCGCCCATGTGTGCCGCGCCTGCGCTCAGGAGTGCGGCCAGCATCAGCACGCGCATTGCAAGCGTTGCGCCGAAGCGTGTAAGGCTTGCGCGGCGGCCTGCGATGTCCATGCCGGCGAACGGCACGCGCTCGACACGCACGCCTGATCGCGCGTTGTTTGATCGTCGGGGCGGGCCGGGAGGCTCGCTCCCACCAGGCCCCCGGGCGTCCCGGATGGACCCGCGTCGATGGGCCCCGCTCACCTGCGATAGATGGCTCAAATCAACTATCCGCTAATCAACTATTGCTATTTCAAGTTGGTGTGAGGCTAATCATTGCCGGTTCTCGGCAATATTTCCATTCCTAGAATCTGACGTAGTGCTTCATTAATGAAGTGAAGTATCGACGATTGCCTTGCCAATATCGTCGCTCGAGCCGCGTCGGAGCTTGAATCTACAATGGATCACGGAAAGTTCACCCTCGTCATGTCACGAGGAGCGCGGCGGCGAAATGGTGAGGCCCATGTATCCCGCGAACGGACCGGCTTGACGCTCGGCCGGCCCGGTCGCGCCGACCAGCGAGAGGACGCCCAGTGAGAGAGTTTTCGGAAACAGCCGCAGCCCAGTCGATGGCACGGACGCTCAACATCGCCAACATTCCCTGGACTGCCGCGCACGGCGCGTTCAGTGCCGCCACGCCGCGGGCGCCGGACCGCCTGGACGGTGTCCGGCGCGCGCGGCGCGCCGAGTCAGGCGACGACGCCATCGGCCCGGAGGTCGTCGCCTCGCCCGATGCCGTCTCCCCCGACGCCGAGTCCGGGGACGATGGCACCGAGTCGTTGGCGGTTGTCGGCGGCACGGCCTCCGACAGCGCTGATCAGGACCCGGACCACCATCGTGCCGCCGTCGCCTGGTGGTCCGCCGAAGGGGCCGCGTTGGCGCTGCTGTCGACAGGAGGCGCGATCGCCGCGCTGACCGTCCCGGACCGCGCCTCCAGCCCCAACGCCGGAACGGCCAAGCCGCCGCAGTCGCTTTCACCCCAGCCGATCCTGCCCCCCTCGGACATCGTGGTGCACGATCCGCGGCGCGACGATCACCCGCGCGCGATGGGCCTGGCGCTTGCCGGTGCCGAAGTCCGCGTGACCTGGCCCGATGGCACCCAGAGCGTCGCGATCGCCGACGCGGACGGCCACTGGTCGAGCGATGCCGCCGGTCCGCAGAAGAGCGGCGTCGTCATCGCGGTGGCTCATCGTGACGGGCTGACGAGCGCGGCGGCGCACTGTCGCTACGACGACGTCACGCCACCTCGGCCAGGCACGCTCCGCCTTGACGGGTATGAGGACACGGGTGCCAGCGCGATCGACCGGCTCGGCAACGCGCGCGACTTCAACCTGGTGATCGATGGCCATGACACGAGCGCGGCCGTCGTCTACCAGTTGTCCGCCGATGGTGGCGTGACCTGGACCGATACGCCCGCCGCGCCGGTCGGGCTGCCTGACGGACGCTATCGCTTCCGCGCCGCGGTCACCGACGCGGCGGGGAACGTCGCCACGACCGACGAAGTCGGGCTCGTGCTCGACACGCAAGGTCCCGAGCCCGGTGTGTTGCACGCCGATCGCGGCGCGGATCCGTCGACCGGACAGCAGCGGGTGACGCTGGCCGTGTCCGGCCAGGAGGCGGGCGCATCGATCCGGTTCGAGGTCTCGCGCGACGACGGCATGACGTGGCTCCCCACCGGCGCGGACCTGCCGTCGTTGCAGGACGGCGACTATCGCTTTCGCGCCGTGGTGACGGACGCCGCCGGCAACGTGAGCCGCACGTCCTCCAAGTCCGTCCTGGTCGATACCGTGCGTCCGGTGGCCGGCACGCTGCGCCTGGACGGTTTCGACGATACCGGCGATAGCGCGCTGGACTTCCTCAGTCGCGACGATCATTTCGAGCTGCGCGTCGATGTCGAGCCCGGCGCGCGGGTCGTCTACGAGCATTCGGTCGACGGCGGCGCGACCTGGGCGGTCGTGGATCCCGCGGTACGCGGACTGCCGGAGCTGATGCACCATTTCCGCGCAGTTGTCACCGACGGCGCCGGGAACGTCAGCGTCACGCCGACGGTTCTCGTGACCATCGATGCGACCGCGCCGGAGATCGGCCACCTGGACCTGGGGCAGTACACCGGTCAGGGGAACGCTCAGGTCGGCTACCGGGGCGCCGATCACACCTTCACGCTCGGCGTGGATCGCCACGCCGGGGGCGCCTTGTCCTATCAAGTGTCGACCGACGGCGGTGCGCACTGGGCGCCATGCGGCACGGTGATGGATGGCCTGATGGATGGCGACTACCAGTTCCGGGCACGGGTCGTCGATCCCGCTGGCAACGGCGCGATCAGCAATGTCGTGACGGTCGGCGTTGACACACGCGAGCCGATCGCCGGCAGCCTGATCCTGACCGGTCTGGACGACACCGGCGACGATGCCGTCGATCGCATCAGCCCCGACGAGCTGTTCCAGCTGACCCTGGTCGGCTCCTCCGCGGCGGCGCTTTCGACGACGTTCCAGGTCTCCCGGAACGGCGGGAGAACCTGGAAGGACACCGTCGCCGACCAGGATCTGCGCAGCGACGGGACACGACTGTTCCGCGCGCAGGTGATCGATGCGGATGGCGGCATCCATTACACCCGGGCGATCGCATTGACGACGGACTCCGACCCACCGGTCGCCGGTCAGTTGACCCTCCAGGGATTCGAGGACACCGGTATCAGCGCTGCCGATGGCATCACCCGCGATGGCGACTTCCAGTTGCTCTACAGCGGCGGCAGCGGCCATAGCCGCTTCGACTTCGAGTTCTCCGTCAACGAAGGATGGAGCTGGCGTCCGTGCGGCGATCACCTCAGCGGTCTGCCGGATGGCAACTACCTGTTTCGCGTGACCGCCTACGACACGACCGGCAACGGCGGCCGCTCCAATTGGGTGAAGGTCGTCGTCGACACGCAGGCGCCGTCGGCTGGCCGCTTGGTGCTGTCAGAGTTCGACGACACCGGCGCCGCGGCCGATCTGGTCAGCCAGGACAACAGCTTCATGTTGACGGTGGCGGACCAGGAGGCCAGTGCGGCCTTGCGCTTCGAGCGCTCGGTCGACGGCGGCGTGACCTGGCAGGTCACCGAGGCGGCGCAGTCCGGTCTGGCCGACGGCGGCTATCTCTATCGGGCCGTCGCCCTGGACACCGCGGGGAATGAGGCGACGACCGGCACATTGGCGGTGCGCGTCGACACCGCGCCGCCCGCGGCGGGAGCGCTCCGGGCCGAGGAAACGACCACACAGGACGGTCATCGCACCATTGAACTGCTGCTCCAGGGCGCCGAAGTCGGAGCCTCGGTGCACCACGAAGTTTCGGTCGACGGCGGCCAGCATTGGCAAGCGTCGACCGCCCGCACCACCGACGTGCCGCCTGGGGACTACCTCTTTCGTGCGGTCGTCGTCGACCAGGCCGGCAACGCGGCGATGACCGCGGCGCTGCCCGTGACGGTGGCGGCGCTTGGCCTCGCCGCAGCGCCCAGGGATGCCTGGATTCCCCGCGTTCCCGCCGACGGCTCGGACAGCACCCTGGCCGCGTGGCTGCGCAGTCCCGACCCCGCCCTGACCGAGGGAACGTTCTGGATGCCGCCGTCCAGCCCGTTCGGCATGGGCTGAGCTCCGCCCCATTTCGAATCGAGAACCTCCCATGACCCATGTCGACACGATTCCACTGGCGCCGTTGACGGTGCCGACGAAGACGGGGAGCCGATCGGCTTCCCGGTCGCGGTTCACCCCCTTGCGCGCCGTTCCCGGTCTACCGCCGGTGCGGCCCGGCGATGCCGGTGCCGTCCGATTCGGCAGCCAGGACATCACCGATGCGGAGGGCAGGGTCGTTGCACACGACTTGCTGTTCCGCTGGAACACGGCCACCCAACCCGATTCGCTGGCGCCGGGCGAGTTCCTGGCCAGCGCGATGCTGTGCAACGGGCTGCTGGACGCCGCCGTCGCCGGGCGAACGCCCGAGGGGCTCCTGTTCATCGCCCTGGACGAGCCGACGTTGATGAGCCCGTTGGCTGAGCTGGTGGCCGAACAATTCGGCGTCGTCGACCTGACCGACGCGGTGGCGATCGACACACCGGTGCTGATGCGCGTCGCCCAGCTCCGCGCGAGCGGGCGTCGTTTCTGCATCGACGGCGTGCGTGATGTCGCCGATCCGCGCTGGCTGCTGGCGCCCTATGCGGACTACCTCAAGCTGGATCTCGTCATGGCGCGGCCCGAGCATTGGGCGCCGTTGGTCAATCAAGCCATGCGCTGTGGATTGGAAGTGATCGGCAAGCGCGTCGAGTCCGTGTCCAGTCATCAACGTCTGAGCGAGCTGGGCGTGACGCGGTTTCAGGGGCATTTCATCGCGCCGCCGATCGATGTGTCCGTGCCGGCGCTGCCCGGTTGCGACAGCGCCGTCGTCCTCAAGGCTCAGCGGCTGCTGGCCGACCGGGCCTCGGTGAACGCGGTGGCGATCGCCGTGTCGGCCGACCCGGCGCTGGTGATGCGGCTGCTGGTCCTGCACCGGCTTTACGCGGCGCCCACGAGCCAGGAGCCGGCAAGCCTTGCCGCGCTGCTTGCTGCGTTGCCGGTCTCGCTGCTGTCGGGCTGGGTGCGCGCGCTACTGCAGGCGGCCTGTCACGACCAGGGCGCGGCGTGGGTGCGCTCGGTGCGGGCGCAACTGGCGCGTTATCGCCAGAGCCTTGGCCGAGGCACCGCGTCGCCCGGCGAGGAGCTCGAGAGCGCGGCCTGGCAGTTCCAGCGGCGTCTTTGCAGTCCGCGGCACTACGTCAAGACCTTGCGCCATTCGAGTTGACACCGCTGGGGCGCCGGGCCAGCGGCAAGGTCAGGGTCGTCGTGGCGCCACGGGCCCCGCGCTCGAAGTGGTACGTGCCGCCCATTCGAAGGGTGCGTTGCCGCATGTTCGCCAAGCCGTGGCCCGTCGAAGCGCCGAAGAAGGGTCGCACGGCCGAGGTCGCGTTGGCGATCGAGTCGCCGTTGTCCTTGACGATCAGCACCAGCTCGGTGTCGGACTGGTGCAACGTGATCCGCACCTGCGATGCCCGTGCGTACTTGAGCGTGTTGGCGACGCTCTCCTCGACGATGCGCAGCACCTCCTTGGACAGCTCCCCCAGCAACACGCATTCGCGACCGTCCTCGATGTCGTACTCGACTTGAAAGTCGGGCGCGCTCAGCAGCGAATCGAGGTTGAGACAGTAGTCGAAGAGGATGCTCTGGATCTCCCGATGCTCGGTGGAGTCGGTCTCGTTGATGACGTTGCGGACCCCTTGCAGCACGTCGAGCAGGTTGCGCTCCAATTGCTGGCGCTCGGTGACTCCCTCGCGCACGCTGAAGATCGTCGCGACCAACCTCGATCCGATACCGTCATGCAGCTCGGTGTAAATTCGCTCGCGCTCCTCTTGGGCCGCCTCGCGGCGTTCCAGGTCGCGTTGCCGGTCGTAGCTGACCGCGAGCTCCATCTCCCGACGACGCAATGACTCGGCCAGGATGATGTTGGCCTGACGCACGTGCTCGACGCTGACGCGGTACTTCGAGAGGTGCACCCGCGCCATCACGATGAGCAGCGGCGGCAGGGCCAAGTGGGTCAGGTAGACGGGGGCCGTGAACAGCTGGAGCAGGCTCCAGCTTCCCGTGTGCACCGGCCATTCCACGATCCGCATGAGCACGTTGTAGTCATGCAGGATCAACAGGCCGGCCGCCAGCACGGCTATCAGCAGAAGCAACCCGGCGGCGTCGCGGGTCCGCTTGACATGCAAGGCCAGCCCGATCACCGCCCAGGCCTGGAATGGCACCAGCACCCAGATCCACAGCATGTCCAGGTTCCATTCCACCAGCTTGCCGGCGAACGGCCAGATCATTGCGGCCCCGGCCGATACGCCCACCAGCGCGATCGTGGCGCGTCGGCTCGGCGGGCGGTCGACATAGCGCAGGATGAACTGGACCAGCATCACGTTCAGTGCTCCCGCGCAGAGGTAGAAACTCCAGAGCCAGAACGTTCGCCAACTCGCTGGCATGTAGACCCACAGTGACAGCGTATAGACCATTGCCCAGGTCAACGAGGCCATGCCGATCAGGCCGAACGCCGGGTCGGCGCGGTTGGCGAGCCAGACGCCCACCATGAACAGCCCGGCCAGCAGGCAGAAGGCCTTCGAGGCGTCTGTCAGCGAACCGCCGATGAAATCGATGGTTTCGGCGATGTAGGCGATCTGGGCAGCCTGACCGATGTAGATCGGGGCGAGCGTGAAGAAGGGCTCCCAACTCGTCATCTCGACGGTCACGATGTTCCGTCGGTCACGGCGCAATAGCTTGCGTGGAAGCGCCGCGACGAGGGGACGAAACCACATGAAGCGTGCCGACGTCGTCGAGCGTGCATACCCGTCCAGCCAGACGCCGTTCAGGTAAAGGTCGGCCCCGTTGATGGCCTGGGTAATCAGCAGGCTCTTGGCCGGGCGACTGCTCGGCAGCAACGGATCGCCTTCGCGCGCGGGGTCGAAGATGTCCGCAGGCTCAAGATAGGGGTCGATGTCGATCTCGAAGTGCACATTGTGCAGCGCCTCGTGATGATCGGCGCGGACGAGGGTCGGCAGCGGCAACCGCTCATGAGCGTCGATCAACACGCCGCTCATCCGGCGCGCCTCGACGTCGTCGGGTGCCACCTCGCGCATCTGATAGTTGCGGACCTCCGGGATCGATGTCGCCAGGCCGGCGTGACCCGCCGCCGCCCACAATACGGACAGCAGCATGAGGGTGACGAGCAGTGCGAGCAGGGCGGAGTGGCTGAGCGGCCGGGCATGCCGTCGAGGGTGCGTGATGACGGCGCTCGCGACCCTCGCTTGTGCGGGTGTTTCTGACGTACCGCCTTCACCGGCGATGTCGGTATCGGTGTCGAAGTTCTGCTTCATGGTCCTCCCAGAGGCGTGCCTCCGTCGTCGTTGCGCGGGCACCTCTGCGGGTCCTCCGCGCATCGCGGCCTTCGGTCAATGCAAGGCGAGGTTGAGCTGGTCCACGACCTGCGCCCAGTCCGCATCCTGCCGCAGCATGTCGTGCAGCGCGCGCGACTGGGCTTCGGTCCAGAACGGCGCTTCGGCCACGGACACCTCGCCGGGGAGTGGGCGGTGCCGCTGAATGAAGGCGCGAATTTCGGCCTCTTCGGACGGTAGGCCGAGCTGGTCGAAAAGCTCGGCGAAAGGATGAACAGTGTTCTCCATGGTGTCGCTCCTGTGCGGCAATCTCGAACGGTCAAAAAGTCCGGGACCGACGGGACGGCTCGGCCCCTCTGCGGACAAGGCTAACATCAACAAGTCATACAAATGGAATCGGATCGTCACCGGTCCCCTCGTTGCCGTTGTCCGGGCGTTCCGGTTGGGCAAGATCGGGGCCAGGGCAGAGCCGGTCGCTTGTCATCGGGTCGAATCATCGACAGATTGAAGCAGTGGGGTCGCGATGGAGGACGCGTTGGGCAGCGGAGCGCCAGGGGCGCTCATGACGCAGGCGTTGGAAATGATGGGCGATGCCGGATCCGGTCGGCCGTCGACGGGGCCGCGGCTGGAGGCCGCCGGCACCAGGCTGCGGCATTTCCACGTCTGCGCCTTCTTCAACACGCGGGAGGAGGAGTACCAGGTGCTCGGCCCGTTCTACCGCGACGCGCTGAGGCGGGGTGGGCCTCATCTGCATTTCCTCGAGCCGGGCGATATCGCCTCCGGGGCCGCGGACGAGCACCGCGACCTCCTGCGCGCCATCGGCATCGACGGCGCGGCCTGCGAGCATTGCGGGCAGTTGTCGTTGCAAGCGTGGCCCGCGCCCGTCGAGGCGTCGGCGGGTGGGCGCCGACGGCTCGACGTGGATGCGTTGCTGCAAGTCCTCGAGAGCGCCACGGCGGCGGGCGTCGATGAAGCCGTCGAGGCGTCGGGCGACGGTGGCCTGCGCGTCATGGGCCGGATGGGCTGGGCGATCCGTGGCGACCTGGACCGCCTCGATCTGCTCGAATACGAGGCGCGCGCCAACGAGGTGCTGGACCGCAACCGGCAGGCCGCCATCTGCGTCTACGACCTGGCCAGCCTCGATGGCGCGACGATGATGGATTTGCTGCGCACCCATCCGCTGACGCTGATCGGCGGAGTGCTGCGCGAGAATCCGTTTTTCACGCCGCCGGCCGAGATGCTGCGCGAGCTGTCCGCGCGCCGTGTCAGTGGCCGTCGGCGCGGCCCGCCGGCGCTGGCGATGCTCTCCCGCGCCGGATCCTGACCCGCCTGCCGAATGCCGACGATGTACCGAGAACGAGATCCGTCCGCCGCCGACCAGGCGCTGCGCGACCTGATGGGCTTGCTGGCGCTGCCCGCGTTGTGGGTGGGACGGGATGCCGCGACCGTCCTGCAGCTGACGACCGAGGCGGTCAACCGGATCGTCGGCACCGCCGTGTGCCTGGTGCATGCGCCGCTGGTGCCGGACGCGATCCCGACCACCATGCTCCAGCTGGGCGGCGAACGCATTGCACACGAGCCCGCCTGGACCGACTTCATCGACGGCTGCCGCCGCATGCCGGATACCGCCGAGGACGCGACGCCGCTCGAATCGCCGCTGGGCACGCTGCGCGTCGTGCGCTTGTTCCTGGGACCGGCGGGGCGTGCGGGCAGCCTGTGGTTCGGCTCGTCGCGGCCGGACTTCCCCTCCATCCACCAAGGCGCCTTCATGCGCGCCGCGGCGACGCTGGCCTCCACCGGCCTGCACGCGGCGCGGCTGGACCAGGAGCGCGAACGCGCCGCCAGCGCGAAGGACGAGTTCCTCGCGATGCTCGGCCATGAGCTGCGCAATCCGCTGGCGCCGATCTCCACCGCGTTGCACCTGATCCGGCTGCAGACCGGATCGCTGTCGCGCGAGCACGAGATCATCGAGCGCCAGGTCGGCCATCTCTCCAAGCTGGTCGACGACCTGCTGGACATCACCCGCATCACCCGCGGCAAGATCGAGCTGTCGCGCGAGCCGCTGGACGTGGCCTTCCTGCTCACCGACGCGATCGAGGGCGTGAGCCCGCTGCTGGAGGAACGCAATCACCTGCTGCGCGTGTCCTGCGAGGTCGGCCCGGAACTGCGCGTCGTCGGCGACCGCGCGCGGCTGCGCCAGGTGGTGGTGAACCTGCTCAGCAACGCCGCCAAGTACACGCCGATGAACGGCGAGATTCGCGTCGCCGCGCGGGCCGAAGGCGACGCGCTGGTCATCGAGGTCGAGGACAACGGCGCCGGCATCGACGTGGCCATGCTGCCGCGTGTGTTCGAGCTCTTCGAGCAGGGCTCGACCACGCTGGACCGCGCCAAGGGCGGCCTGGGCATCGGCCTGGCCATCGTCAAGCAACTGGTCGAGATGCATCACGGCCAGGTGGCGGTGGAAAGCGCCGGACCGGGGCAGGGCGCGCTGTTCCGCGTCACGCTGCCGGCCGAACGCCAGGCCGCCGCTCCCGTGCCCGATCCCGCCGCGCAGACCCTGGACACGCTGCCGCCGGTGCAGGGCCGGGTGCTGGTCGTCGACGACAACCGCGACGCGGCCGAGACGCTGGGCATGGCGCTGCGCTATTCCGGCTACGACGTCGTCACGACCACGCTTCCGCAGGAAGCGCTGGACCGCGTCCGCGCGACGCGCTTCGACGCGGCGGTGCTGGACATCGGCATGCCGGTCATCGACGGCTATGAGCTCGCGGCGCTGATCCGCCGCGAGTTGGGCGGCGCCGCCCCGCGACTGGTCGCGCTGACCGGCTACGGGCAGTCGTCCGATCGGGACAAGGCGCTGGCCTGCGGCTTCGACGAACACATGGTCAAGCCCATCGACCTGGACCGCCTGACGCGGACGCTGGAGCGCCTGATCCGCGCCGACCTGCCCTGACGCCGGCTCCTAGAATGCCGCCCCAATGACCTTGCCTGGATCCCTCCCGCCGGCCGCCCCCGTCGCGGCGTTGCCTTCGCCGGTGCCTTCGCACGTGGCCATCCTCGACGACGAACCGGACATCACCCAGTTGCTCGCCGGGTACCTCGCCTCGCACGGCTTCCGCACCACGCAGCTGCATCACGGCCGCGCGCTGATGGAGCTGATGGCGGCGGACACGCCCGATCTGGTGCTGCTCGACCTGGGTCTGCCCGGCGAGGACGGCTTCGTCATCGCGCGCCAGTTGCGCGAGCACTGGCGCTGCGGCCTGGTGATCGTGACCGGCCGCGGCGATGCGGTGGACAAGATCGTCGGCCTGGAGGTCGGCGCCGACGACTACGTGACCAAACCCTTCGACCTGCGCGAGCTGGTCGCTCGCGTCAAGGCGGTGCTGCGACGCATGGCGCCCGAGCCGGGCGCCGCGATCGGTGCATCGCCCACCGGCGCCGCGTCGATGTCGACGGCGACGTCCTCGGAGTCGCCCGGAGGCATCGTCCAGGACCTCGCCGCCGGGCGCGAGCGCCTGCATTTCGAGGGCTGGACCGTCGACGTGGCGGCTCGCCGCGTCACCGGGCCCGACGGCGCGGAGGTCCTCCTGACCACTGGCGAATTCGAGCTGCTCCACGTCTTCCTGCTGCACCCCGGTCGGGTGCTGTCGCGGGACTTTCTGCTGGAGCACACGCGGGGCCGCGAGTCGGGCCCCTTCGACCGCACGATCGACGTGCAGGTCGGCCGCTTGCGCCGCAAGCTCGGCGCGGAGTCGGGCGAGGGCCAATGGATCAAATCCGTGCGCGGCGCCGGCTACCTGTTCGCGCCGAGGGTAACCTCGACGCTCTCCGCCTGAGGCGCGCGCGATGAGCGGCCCGGCTTCCTCCGCGCCGTCCGTCGGCGGAGCCTCCGACCGGCCGGTCGACCTGGACGAGCAGGCGATCTTCCGTACCCTGTTCGCCGCCTCGCCCGACGGCCTGCTGCTGGTGGACGATCGCGGACGCATCCTGCTGGCCAATCCCACCGCCGGGCAGTTGCTGGGTTATGCGGTGGAGGAGCTGGTCGGGGCCCCGGTCGAGATGCTGGTGCCCGACGGCATCCGTCCCCGCCACGCCGAGTACCGCGAGTCCTACCGACGGGCGCCCCGCGCGCGGCCGATGGGCGGCACGCAGATGGACCTGGTGGCGCGGCGGCGTGACGGGTCGGAGGTGAAGGTCGAGATCGCGCTGAGCCCCTTGCAGCCGTTCGGCCTGCCCTACGTGATGGCCTCCATCCGTGGCGTGGCCGACTATCCGCGGGTCCGGCAGGCGCTGCAGCGGGCGCGATACAGCGAGCACCTCGCGCAGTTGGGGCGGATCGCCGTCGATTCGCTCGATCCACAGGAAGTGCTGCGGCAGGTGCCGTCGATCGCGGCGCGCGCGTTGGAGGCCGATCTGGCCGTGGTGTTCCTGCTCGATCCGGGCAAGGCGATGCTGCGCGTGGCCGGCGGCGTCGGCCTGCTGGAGGAAGAGCCGGTCGGCGCGACGGTGCCCAACCGTCCCGACACGCCCCAAGGCCATGTGCTGGCGCAGGGCGTGCCGGTCGTCGTCGAGGACTACGCCATCGAGACCCGCTTCACCGTGCCCGCCGCCTATCGGCGCGCGGGCCTGGTGTCGGCGCTGGTGGTGCCGCTGTCGGACCGCGGCAGTCCGGTGGGGACGCTGGCGGTGCGCTCGCGCCAGGCGCGACGATTCGGCGAGGCCGAGGTGCGATTCCTGGAATCGGTGGCCAACCTGCTCGGCACCTGCCTGCAGCGGGCTCAGACCGAGGAGGCGCTGCACCACTCGCAGCGGCTGGAGACGGTGGGGCAACTGACCGGCGGCATCGCGCACGATTTCAACAACCTGCTGACCGTCATCCAGGGCAACCTGCAGGTGCTCGCCGATCTGCCGGCGGTGGCGGAGGACGGCTTCGCGCCGCAGATGGTGGCGGCGGCCACGCGCGCGTCGCGTCGCGGGGCAGAGCTGACGGGCAAGCTGCTAGCGTTCTCCCGCCGGCAGATGCTGCAGCCGGCCAGCGTGGACATCGCCGCCATGATCCGCTCGCTGGCCGACATGTTGAGGCGCACGCTGGACCAGCGCATCCGGATCCGCATCGACGTCGCGCCGGACTGTCCGGACGTGATGGCGGATCCCGCGCAGCTGGAATCGGCGCTGCTCAACATCGCCATCAACGCGCGCGACGCGATGCCCGATGGCGGCGAGTTGACCTTCGAGGCGACCCCGCTCGCGGCGATCCCCGCCGAGCTACGTCGGGAGCTGGAAGAAGAGGACACGTCGGCGGCCGGCGCGACGCGGTATGTCCGCGTCGCCATCAGCGACACCGGCGGCGGCATGCCCGATGGCGTGAAGGAAAGGGCCTTCGAGCCGTTCTTCACGACCAAGCAGGCCGGTCGAGGCACCGGGCTCGGACTGAGCACGGTCTATGGCTTCGCGCGCCAATCGCGCGGCGCCGTCGGCATCGACAGCCTCGTGGGGCTGGGAACGACGCTGACCTTGATCCTGCCGCAGACACCGTTGACCCCGGTCGACGCGACGACCGTGGAGACGGAGCCGCATGCCGTGCCGGAGGGGCTGCGGGTGCTGCTGGTCGAGGACGACACCGAGGTGCGGGCCGTCGTGCGGCGCTTCCTGACCGATCTGCGCTGTCGTGTCGTGGCCTGCGCCAGCGGCGAGGAAGCGCTGCGGCATCTGGAGGAGATCACCGCGAACCCGGGGCCGGCCGTATCCGAGGCGGGCGGCGCGATGCCGCAACTGCTGCTCACCGATATCGCGCTCGGCGCCGGGATGCGGGGAACGGAACTCGCGACGCGCGTCCAGCAGCGGTGGCCGGCGGTGGCGGTGCTGCTGATGTCGGGCTTTTCGGCGGAACTGCTGGCCTCCGGACCGGAGGCCGCGCTGGGCTGGGAGCTGCTGCCCAAGCCCTATGCCCGGGCCGATCTGGCGCGGGCGATCTCGAAGGTGCTGGCCCGCTGACGCGAGCCCGGGGAGGGCGGCGCTTCGTGGTCCGGGCGGGTCATTGCACGGCGGCCTGGCCGTGCATCATCGATCCGCCGATCACGAACTGCTCCAGGCGGGACAGGTCGGGGATGGAGATCTGGCGGCGACCGCGCTCGCCGAAGCGGATGAGGCCCTCGCGATTGAGCTTGGACAGGCAGCGGCTGACGGTTTCCAGCGTCATGCCCAGGTAGTTGCCCAGGTCGGCACGGGTCATGCGCAGCGTCAGCTCGTCGGCGCGCAGGCCGCGCTGGTTCATGCTGCGGGCCCAGGAGCAGAGGAACTCCGCCACCCGCGCCAGCGACGCCAGCGTGCAGACCGACATCAGCGACTGGCGCTCATGGGTGATCTCGGCGCTCATCGCCTCGTGGATCACGGCCATCATCTCGGGATGGCGGGCGCAGGCCTCGGTGAGCTTGTCGTAGGGAATGATCGAGATGTTGCCGGTGTCCATCGCGATGGCGTCGCACGGATGGCGACCGCTCGCGATGCCGCTGAAGCCGAGCCAGTCGCCGCGGAACTTCAGGCTGACGATCTGCTCGCGGCCGTCGAGGCTGCGGCTGACCAGCTTGAATGCGCCGGCGTTGATCAGGTACACCGTGGTGAACGGCGCGGCGGCGCGGAAGATCACGTCACCGGCGCGCACCACCTTGGCGGCGGGCTGGACGACCTCGCGGATCACACGCATCACTTCCAGCATGCGCTGTTGCGGGTCGCGCGTGGTGATGCGGCGGACGACGCCCGGCTCGTGGGTTTCGGGGATCGGGAGGCGGGTGAGGGGACGCAGGTCCGGGGCGATCAGGCCGGGCACGTCCTCGGGGGTCTGGATGGAACGACCGGGCTGGGCGGGCGTCTTGAAGCGGGGCTTGGCGGTCACCGGCGCGAGGCTCCGACGATCGCGGGAGATGTCATTCGGGGCGGAGACGGTGGCGCTTTGCATGATGGATCTCGTCGTTGAAGGGATGTCAGTGATGCTAGGAAATGCCCGCAACAGCGAAGCCAATCCTTGACATCGATCGGCAACAGTCGGTGAACCCTCGGTGACGGTTCGGTAACAGCGTGGTGTGGTCGAGCAAACGCGTCGCACGGGCGTGCGCCTCCCGGCGACGGCGTTGACATGCATCAACGCTGGTCCTCGCAAGCCTGACTACGCTGCGGCCCTCCATCCCTTTTGATCTGCTGCCCGCAGGCATCGCCCGCCGCTCCTGCCGGGTGCGCGCCAGATCTTTCGCGTCATGCATTTCTCCGGACACCTGCCCGCCGAATCCCACTCCGCGCCCCCGTCCTGGATCGCCAACGATTCGGGTGGGTCGACGGCGCTCTCGATCGGAGCGAGCGCCCGACGCAGGGCCGCGTCGTCGGTGCCGAGCTCGACGACGGCGAACGCGGCGAAGCGGCGCGCCGGCGAGGGCGATCCGCCAGCGCCGTTTCGAGGCATGTCGATGGGATTGGTCTGCGCCGACCCCGACGCCGAGGCGGCCATGTTGTTCCGCGAGGCCGCGCACGGGCTGGGCGCCCAGGTGACGGTGCTGGATCCGGCGAAGGTCGCCGACGACGCGGCGTCGCTCCAGGACGTCGCGCGCCTATTGGGGCGTCTGTACGGCGCGATCGAGTGCCAGGGCTTGCCCGCCTGCTGGGTGCGGCGCCTGGCGCAGGCGACGGCCGTGCCGGTCTTCGACGGGTTGGCCGAAGCCTCGCCCGCCCCAGGCCCGCGAGCGGACGCCGCCGGCGGCACCGAACATGACCGGCGCGTCCGGGCGGTCCAGGCGGCCCTGCTGGCCGCCTTGCGATGAACACTGCCGAACGGCGCTGAACGCGGCGTCGCGAGGCCGGATGCACCGGCCCCACGACGCTGTCGACATCAGCGATGCATCACTTCTTCTTGTCGGCCGCCTTGGTCGAGACCTCGAGCGCCTGGGCCTCCTGCAAATGCTGCTGCAAGGTCGGCAGCGTCTTCGCGGCCCAGGCCTTCACATCGGCGTCCTTGGCATTCTTGGACGCCTTCTCGAACAGCTTGACTGCATCCTTGTGGGCGCTGACCTGGTTCTCGGCATAAGCGTGATCGAAGCCGGTCCCGTCGCGCTGCTCCAGGATCTTGGCCTTGCCCTTGGCGACCATGGTCGCGTCGGCCGGCAGCTTGACGTCCTTGGACGCGGCCAGCGTCTGCAGGTCCGCGTCGGCCTTGCCGTGCTCGTCGACCATCTTCTGCGCGAAGGCCTTCACATCGGCGTTGGACGACTTCTGCAGCGCCAGCTTGCTGGCGTTGATCTCGGCGTGGCCCCCCTCGGCGGCGTTCTTCAGGAAGCTGCTGTCGGCATGGGTGGTCTTGGCGCTGGAGGCCGACGCGGCGGGCATGGTGGTCTGGGCGGACGCGGCGCCGGCCGCCAGGCAGCCGCCGACGGCCAGGGTGATCGCCGCGAAGGCGGGCAGGCGCTTGGCGCGCAGGGTATGGATGAAGTTCATGGGGGCACTCCAGGAGTGGTGGTGACCCTGCGTTACAGCAATCGAGGTTCCCGATGCGACCAAATGCCTTCGCCAGGGCCGATGGTCCCCGACAAACCTGCGCGTCTCACGCGACGTTCACGACGCCCTCATGGGGGATCGGGCGTTCATGACGCCACGGGCAGCGCCCGGTACTGCTGGCCGAGCTCGGTGAGCGCTCCCGGGCTCGCGAGCAGACTGGTGAAGTGCGGATCCGGCGACCAGCGACCGGTGAACCACGCATAGCGGACCACGTCCGCGCGCGACTCGCAAAGCTTCACCATGTCGGCCATCTGCGCCTTCTGCTTCGCGGCGGAGTCGATCTGCGCGCCGTCGTTCTGCGAGTGCCAGTTCGCCATCTCCGTGACCCAGAACGGCTTGCCATACTTGGCGAGTCGGTCGAGTTGGCCGCCGAGGCCATAGTCGTACCAGTGGAAGGCGAGGGCGTCGATCCGCGGGTCGCGCCCGCCGTTGGCGGCGCGGTAGGCGGCGATGAAGGCATCCATCCAGACAACCGGATCGGCGAAACCCGCCATCGTTCCCCAGGTGATCGCCGGGCCGACCAACTGCACGCCGGTTTGCCGCGCGACGTCTTCATAACGCGGCCACTGGGCCGCGGCCGCGGTCGGGGCCACGTTGGCCTGATCGGTGAGATTGGGCTCGTTGAGCACCAGCAGGTGCTTCACCGCGGGACGCGCCTTCAAGGCCGCGACGACCTGCGCGGTATCGAAGTCGAAATTCCACAGCATCGGCACGTGCGTCATCGTGGCGGTGATGGAGGCATCGGCGAGCACCGCCGCATTGGGCTGCAGCGCCCAGTTGCACCACCAGCCGACCGGGCCGGCGAGCGCGCCGAAGTCGCGTCCGTCCTTCAGGTCGTAGGCAACGCCGCGCTTGACCGTCGCAGACGGCGGAGAGGGAGCCGGTCCCGGACCGGGTGCCGGCGCGGCGGGCACCGCCGGGGCCTCGCTGCCGCCACCGCCACCGCCGCAGGCGGACAAGGTCGCGGCCAGCGCACCCGCGCCGGCGATCGTCAGCAAGCGACGACGCGCCGCGTCCGGCGGCGGCGGGGCGATCAGGGCGTGCTCGGGCGCGTCATGGTCACGGGTCATGTCGGCGGTCCTCACAGCGATTGCAGGAAGGTGACGATCGCCTCGCGGTCGTCCTTGGCCAGGGCTTCGAACAGGGAGCGGCTGCGGGTCGCTTCGCCACCGTGCCACAGGATGGCCTCGATCAGCGTGCGGGCCCGGCCGTCGTGCAGATAGCGCGTCTTGTCGGCGCCGTCCTGCACCCATCGCAGCGAGCCGATGCCCCACAGCGGCTGCGTGCGCCACAACGCGCCGGTGGCCTTGCCCTCGGTCAGGTTGTCGGCGAGCTCCGGGCCCATGTCATGCAGCAGCAGGTCGGAGTAGGGCTTGATCGTCTGACCGCGCAGTTCTGCGAACGGGTGCGTGTTGCCGGTCTTCATCGACGGCGTGTGGCACACCGCGCACTTGACCTGCGCGAACAGCGCGCTGCCCTTGGCGATGCGGGCCGGGTCGACGTCGTGTTCCGGGGAGACGCGGATACCGGCCGGGTAGCCGCTGCGCAGGCTGCGCTGCGCCGGCACGCCGATCAGCGACAGGTAATGCGTGACGCTCTGCAGCTCCGATTCGGTCAGGTCGGTCGTGCCGGTGCTCTTGCGGCAATCGGCGCCGCCGGCCTGGCAGGCACGGTTCGGATAGACCGGCGATGTGACGCTCAGGTCGTTCACCAGCGCCTCGCCGGACTGATGGCGCAAGCTGGCCTTGGCCGCCTTCCAGCCGAAGCGGCCGACGCGCAGCACACCGCTCTCTGGATCCCGCACGTAGTTGACGATGCCGCGGATGCCGTCGCCGTCGCGGTCGTCCGGATCGGCGGACGCGACGATGCTGGCCTCGGGCACGGCCTCCAGCAGCCCCATGCCGATGATCTGCGGCGCCTGGCGCAGCGAGACCGTGGCCGGCGTGGGGCCCTTGAACGCGAGCACCGGCTTGACCAGCTCGACCTTCGTGCCGTCGGGCAGGGTGCGGGTCTGGGTCTCGTACTTCTGGATGGACACGCTGTAGTCCGGCGCCCCCGCGGCCTTGGCGCGCTGCTGCACGTTGAGGCCGTAGGTCGGATCGGCGGCGCGGCGGCCGTCGGTCACCGTGGTGCCGCCGACGAGCACGCTCATCGCGTCCAGCCGCGCGCCCAGCGCCGGCACCGGGCTGCGGCCGTTGGCGATGTGGCACTCGATGCAGCGCTCCTGCTGGAAGCGCGGCCCGATCTGGTTGGCGTGGGCGGTGAAGACCGGGTTGTCCTTGTCGTGCTCCGAGTGCGTGCCGTCGGCGAAGGACGTGTGGAACAGACGTCGCCCGGTGACGAAGCGCTTGGTGTTGACGATGCCGATGTTGTTGACCATCTGCTGGAACACCCGCATCGGCTCCTCGGAGTAGTTGTAGGAGACGCTGGCCTGGCCGCCCAGCAGCGTGTCGTCGGGCAGCGGCTCGGAGTCCAGGTTGGGCGCGATGCCGTACCACGGACGCATGCCGACGCCGACGACGTACAGTTGCTCGAACGAGTAATACCGACTGCCGCCGTTGTCGATCAGCGCCTTGCCGGTGGTCTCGTCGCGCGTCAGGCGCGGGGCGGGCGCGAGCTCGATCTTGTCGCCGATCTTGAGCTTGCTGTGCGGGTCGGTGCGCCAGTTGGAGTCGAAGTCCATCTTGCAGGTCCGCTTGCCGGCGATGCAGATGGGTTTGTTGTTGTAGTCCGGGTTGTTGAAGCCGTAGTTGAGCGACCAGCCGTAGTCCTTGACCTCCGGGTTCTGGATGTTGCGGAACAGGCTGAAGGTGGTGCCGTCGAAGACGCCGTCGTTGACGTGCAGGTAGACGGTGATCTTCTGGCGGCCGGCCGGGACCTCGTCGCGGATCTCCAGACCGAAGGTGCGGTTCTGGAAGTAGAACCTCGGGAAGGTGAAGTAGCGGCCGGGGCCGACATCCGGCGCGTCCCAGGGCTCGCCGCGCTCGCGGGCGTGGCGCTCGGTGGTGCGGGAGCCCATGATCGTCACCAGCGTGCCGTCGGCCTCGGTCCACTGGATCTGCTCGTTCATCGGCGTGCCGGCGGCGAAGAGCGGCACGTAGCCTTCGGCGGTCGGTGCCGTGTTGCCGGGCTGCGTGGTGTCGGGCGCGGGAATGGGCGGGATCGTCTTGGGCGGATCGTTGGGATCGATGCCCACGGGCGGTGTGGTTCCCACCGGCGTGGACGCGGCCGGCGGCGGCGTCTGCGGGGCGGAGTCCTGCGGCGCGCCGCCCCCACCGCCACCGCCGCAGGCGACCAGGCCGGCAATGGTGGTGGCTAGCGCGATCGCGAGCGCCACGCGCGGCGTGCGTGGCGGCGCCGGATGGCAGAGAACGGCCACGCGGGCGGCGTCGACGGTGGCGCGTACGTCGCGCGCCGGAGCGGTTGGCTTCATGGTGCTGGCCTTGTCGGTATGTCGCCTGGCGCCGCCCCACCTCCCTGTCGTGGGGCCGTCCATCGGGCCTGGTGGCGCCCACGGACCGGCGTGTCGGCGGTCAATCGGGTGATCTCGCAAGCCGCCTGTCCCCGGAACAGGGGTCAGGTCTTGCGGACGCGAAGTATGTATGTCGAACATGCCGCCTGTCCCGTGCCGAAACATGTTGTTAATGTTTCTGACATTCGCGTTCAAGGATGGCGGGCCGGGTAGCGGGAACTACGCAAGACGGCGAGCGGGCGGGGCGCTAGGACAGCATGGGGCGTCACGTGCGCGGTGGCGGTCGACCGAGCGGGCGGTGTCGACAGGGTGGCTATGCGCCCGGGGATGCGCGCCGGCCGCGCCCGCGCGAGGGGCGCCTCGTACAGTCACGGCTTCCTCACGCCGCCCGACCGATGTCCGCCTGATGTCTGCTTCTTCCCCCTCCACGCAGTCGCCGTCCCGCCTGTCGGTGTCGCTCCCCGACGAAGCCCGGCTGCGTGCCGCGGCCTGGGCCTTGCGGATCCAGTTCTTCGTCTCGGGGGCGCTGTTCGCGACCTGGGGCGTGCACGTGCCGACGGTCAAGGCGCATTACGGCCTGGGCGAGCAGGCGCTGGCCATCGCGATGCTGGCCTCCGGCGTCGGCGCGTTGCTGGCGCTGACGCAGGCCGGGCGCGTGGTGGGGCGCTTCGGTCCGCGCGGCGTGGCGGGCCTCACCGGCGTGCTGTGCGCCGCGGGCGTCTCGCTGCTGATCGTGCCGGACGCCTACATCGGGCTGGTGCTGATTCTGATGCTCTTCGGCGCAACGGCCAGCCTCTTCGACGTCGCCATCAACGCGGAGGCGACGGAGATCGAGCACCTCGCCGACCGGCCGCTGATGAGCGGCTTCCATGCGATGTTCAGCCTCGGCGGCATGGTCGGCGCGGGCGTGGGCAGCCTGCTGCCGCTGCTGGGCTGGTCGACGCAGACCCACCTGCTGGCCGCCTGCGGCACGGGCATGGCGCTGATCCTCCTGGCCTGCCCGGCGATGCTGAAGATGACCGCCGCGCCCGGCGACAAGCAGCCGTTGAGCCTGCCGCGCGGCGTGCTGGCGCTGATCGGCACGCTGGCGGCGCTGGGCCTGATCGCCGAGGGCGCGATGTACGACTGGAGCGTGCTGTTCTTGAAGCAGGAGCGCGACAGCTCCGCCAGCGTGGCCGCGCTCGGCTATGCGAGTTTCAGCCTGGCGATGGCGCTGGGCCGCTTCGCCGGCGACTGGGTGCGGGCGCGCGTCGCGCCGGTCCCGCTGATGGCGGCGAGCGGCGCGCTGGCCGCCACCGGCATGGCGCTGGCGCTGGTGGTGCCGGTCGAGGGCGCGGGGCTGCTCGGCTTCGCGCTGGTGGGGTTGGGCTTGTCCAACGTCGTGCCGGTGCTGTTCAGCGCGGCGTCCAAGGTGCCCGGCGTGAGCGCCGCGCACGGCATCGCGGCGGTGTCGTCGCTGGGTTACCTCGGGATGATGTCGGGACCGCCGCTGATCGGCATGGTGGCGGAGCACGCGTCGCTGACGGTCGGCCTGGCCTGCGTGGTGGTGTTCGCTTTGATCATGGCCTTCAGCGCGCGGCGGGCGCTGGGCGGTACCGGGGCGCCGTGACGCAGCGCCCTCCGACGCCTCGATGCCTTCTCGCGCTGGCACATTGGCACGGAGGCGCGTAGGTCATCGCCCGACACGCGGATCGGGCGAAGGCCTCGGCGCCGATCCGGCATCGCCGTCGTGCCCGGTCGCGCGACCTTGCCTACAGTAGATCCTGACAGCGGAATTCGAGCTCCGCTGTTCATGCTTCTCTCTCTCGCATGGTCCGCCTATCCCCTCTGCGGGCGGACGAACTTTGGGCCCTGGTCGTGAGACCAGGGCCTTTTCTTTCGATGGCCCGGCTGGCGCGGGGCCGGGCGCGAGGGATCGAGACAGGCCGAGGCGGCGACTCCGCCACCTCCCTATGATTCCCGCCATGCACAGCACGACTCCAACGAATCGACAGCGCATCGACTGGCGCGGTCGCCCGGTCGACATCGAGTACCTCTGGCTCAACGAGACCGCTTCCGGCCCGGTGCTGGTCTTCCTGCACGAGGGGCTCGGCTCGATCGCGATGTGGCGCGACTTTCCGGCGCGACTGTGCGCCGCGACGGGCCTGCGGGGTCTGGTGTTTTCTCGGCCCGGCTATGGCCGGTCGACCCAGCGCGCGCCCGGCGAATCGTGGGCGCCGGACTACCTGCACCGCCAGGCGCGCGAGGTCCTGCCGGCCCTGCTGGCGGCGCTCGGCGTCGATGCCCGGGCGCGGCCGCCATGGCTCTTCGGACACAGCGACGGCGGCTCCATCGCGTTGCTGTACGCGTCGATGTTCCCGACCGCGGGCGCGATCGTCGCGGCGCCGCACATCGTCGTCGAGGACATTTCCGTCGACGGCATCAGGAAGACGGTCCAGGCCTACCGCGACGGCGGTCTGCGCGATCGCCTCGCGCGCTTCCACGACGACCCCGACTCGCCGTTCCTCGGCTGGAGCGACGCGTGGCTCGATCCCGCCTTCCGCCGATGGCGCATCGTCGACGACATCGCGGCCATCGACTGCCCGGTGCTGGCGATGCAGGGCGTCGACGACGAGTACGGCACGCTCGACCAGATCCGGGGCATCGCGCGCGTCGTGCCGCACGCGCAGGTCCTGGAGATCGAGGCCTGCGGGCACTCGCCGCACAAGGACCAGCCGGACATCGTCATCGACGCCAGCCGCCGCCTGGTCGAAGCCAGTCGATCCAATTGATCCGCTGATCCGCTCGGCGCATCCGGGCCGCGCGCGCATATCCGCCGGGCCGCGTCGCTCGCCCATCGGTGCTTTCCCGTGTCCCGCAACAGGGGACGGAGCGTCCCACCGAAAGGGGTCGCGTGAAGACTCCGTGAAGCCGGCCGCGGCGCAAAAAGCCGTGTCTTCCGGCATCCCCTCTGACGAGCCGTTTGCGCGCGATTTGCGCCCCCGTCGCGCGAGCAGCGTCACGCGATAGCTCCACCGGCCCATAGGGAAACAACCCCCCCTCCACACAGGGGGAAATGCTCCGGAACGCTCTGTGAACACGTGTGAACTCGGTCACAGAATCGTCACGTCCGATGGCCGGCGTCCCCCCGCTGGTCGAAGGAACGCAGTCGCGGCCCGCCTGGCAATCCGCCACCCGGGGCAGCTGTTCTAGGTCCGGTGGTCATCCCACCTCTCTATCGAAGAAGGACGTTGCAATGTTCAAGAAAGCTTACGTGGCACTGGCGCTGATCGGCGCTGTCGCCTCGGCCCATGCGGGCCCGACGCTCATCAACGAGGGCTTCGACAACGTGTCGACGCTGTCCGGCTGGCTCCGCACCAACAACAGCACCCCGGGCGGCACCGCGACCCCGTGGTTCCAGGGCGACCAGACGATCTTCCAGGCGCTGTCCGGCGCGGCCAACTCCTACATCGCCTCCAACTACAACAACGCGCCCGCCGGCGGCACGCTGGCGAGCTGGCTGATCAGCCCGGTGTTCTCCACCGCGCAGAACCTGGAGGTGTCGTTCTGGGCCCGCGGCGACATCGCCGACGGTTTCCTGGACAAGCTCACCTACGGCATGGTCGACGCCACCGGCAACCTGACCAGCTTCGTGCCGCAGGCCACCGTGGTCGCCGTCGGCGCGTGGACACAGTACACCTTCCTGCTGTCGGGACAGGCCGGCACCAACGGCCGCTTCGCGATCGGCTACGTGGGCAGCGCGGACCAGGCCAACTACGTCGGCCTGGACAGCGTGACCGTCACCGTGCCGGAGCCGTCGAGCTGGGCGCTGGCCGGCGTCAGCCTGCTGGGCCTGCTGGCCGCCCGTCGCCGCCGCGCGCAGCGCTGAACCGGGCCGGATCGGCGCGGACCGCGGCCTCCTTTCGGCCCGTCCCGCCGCCACTCGCATCCTCGAATCATCCGAGTCATTCCCTTCCAAGGACAACGACCATGATCACCCGCATCTCCCTGGGCCTGGCGATCGCCGCGGCCCTGCCGCTGGCGGCGCAGGCTCACGAAGCCGCCGCGCCGGCGACGACGCCGGCCGCCTCGCTGGCCCCCACTTCCGACGCCCTCGTCATCGTGCGCGACGCCGAGACCGGCAAGCTGCGCCCCGCCAGCGCCGAAGAGCATGAGGCGCTGAAGGCGCTGAGCCCGAACGTCCGCTCCCGCGTCGCCCTGCGCGCCATGGCCCTGACGCCGCAGATGAAGGTCCATGCCAGCGGCGCCATCGGCGTGCGCATGACCGAGGACATGATGAGCCAGTCCGTGGTCGTGCGCCGCGCCGACGGCACGCTCGACGAGGCCTGCCTCACCAACAAGGAAGAGGCGGAAGCCTTCCTCAAGAGCGCCGGCAAGTCCGCTGGCAAGCCCGTCGCCAAGTCCGCCCTGCCCACGGAGTAAGCCATGCAGAAGACCTTCAAGAAGACCGTGCTCCGCGGCGCCCTCTTGGCCGCCCTGTGCGGCGTCGGCGTCGCGCAGGCCGCGACCATCGTGATCCAGAGCCGCGATCCGGCCGGCGTCGGCTTCAACGACCCGACGCCCGTCGCGCCGGTCGGCGGCAACCCGGGCACCACGCTCGGCGAGCAGCGCATGTACGTCTACCGCTACGTCGCCGACGTGTGGGAAAAGGCCCTGGACAGCAACGTCACGATCACCGTGAACGCCGGCTGGGAAGCGCTGACCTGCACCGCCACCTCGGCCACGCTGGGCAGCGCCAGCGCCTGGAACCTGTGGCACGACTTCCCCGGCAGCCAGCCCGGCACCTGGTATCCGCAGGCCCTGGCCAACAAGCTGGCCGGCACCAACCTCAGCGCCGGTCAACCGGATGACGGCACCGGCTACGGCAACGTCGATATCCGCACGCAGTTCAACGTCAACCTGGGCAACAGCGGCTGCCTGACCGGCTCGCCGTTCTACCTGGGCACCGACGGCAACTTCGGCAACGGCGTCAACTTCGTCGAGACCCTGCTGCATGAACTGGGCCACGGCCTGGGCTTCAGCGTGCTGTCGGTGCAGACGTCGAGCGGCTTCCGCATCAACGCCGCGGGCACCGCCTACGTGTCCAATGGCGGGCTGCCCAGCATCTGGGAGCAGTTCATGTTCGACAACACGGCCGGCAAGACCTGGCTGAACATGACCAGCGCCGAGCGCAAGGCTTCCGCCATCAACCCGCTGGGCCTGGCCTGGATCGGACCCAACGTGGTCGCCGGCGCCGGCATGCTGGCCGCCACGCCCATCCTGTCGATCGCCTCGCCGGCGCCGGGCCAGTCGGGCTCGTATGCCTACGGCACCGCGTCGTTCGGCCCGGCCGTTACCAGCGGCTCGTCGCTGGGCGCGTTGGCGACGATCAAGGCCGACACCGTCAACGGCCAGGGTTGCGTGGCGTTCGACGCGGCGGACACCGCGGCCGTGACCGGCAAGGTGGCGGTCATCGATCGCGGCACCTGCGGCTTCGCCGTCAAGGCGAAGAACGCGCAGAACGCAGGCGCGGTCGGCGTGATCATCGCCAACAACGCAGCCGGCGCGGCCCCGGGCCTGGGCGGCACGGACGCCAGCGTGGTGATCCCGACGATCAGCGTGTCGCAGGCGGACGGCGTCAAGCTGCGCTCGGCGATCACCGCGTCGACGGCCTACGGCGCCCGCGGCCGGCCCGGCCTGGCCAGCGCCGCGCTGTCGACCGACCCGAGCCGCCGCGCCGGCGCGGACGCCCTCGGCCGCCCGCTGCTGTACACGCCGAACCCGCTGGTGTCGGGCTCGTCCGTGTCGCACTGGGATGTGTCGGCCACCCCCAACCTGCTGATGGAACCGAACATCAGCCCGGATCTGGGCCTGGTGCTGGTGCCGCCGAAGGACCTGACGAAGCCGCTGCTGAAGGACCTGGGCTGGTAATCGCCTCGACCTCGCGATCGGCCCGCTGAGGGCCGATCCAGGGGACCTCCCGAGAGCCCGGTGCGCGAGCATCGGGCTCTTGTCATTTCCGTCGCCGATGCTTGGACGGGGCCAGCCGCTGGCGTCCGCCATTCGGACGGACGTGAAGTCGGTTGCGTCTTCAAACAGGAGAGGGGCTCGGAGTGGCTGATAATCGCGGCCCCCGGTTACCCGGATCGTGGTTTTTTACTGGAAGACTGATGAACAAGAGTGAACTGATCGAAGGCATCGCCACCAAAAGCGGCACGACCCGTGCCGTGGCAGCAGCCGCCCTGGACGCCACCCTGGAGACCATCACCGAGGCGCTGGCCTCTGGCGACCAGATCGCGCTGGTCGGTTTCGGCACCTTCAAGGTGAGCGAGCGCGCCGCCCGCACCGGCAAGAACCCCGCCACCGGCGAAGCGCTGGACATCCCGGCTTCCAAGGTCGCGAAGTTCACGGCCGGCAAGGCCCTGAAGGATGCGGTGAACAAGTAAGCCGCTCGCGGTTTGCCAACGGCAGGTCTGCGGACCTTGCCCAGCCAACGCCCGCTTCGCGCGGGCGTTGTCGTTTCCGGCATCAGATCCGCGGGGTCGGGACTTGCGGGCCGGGCGGTGCGCCGGCCCGCGCGGCTCAGCCCTCGCGGAAGAACTTCAGCGCCGCCAGGTCGGGGAAGGCCGTAGGCCGCTTGGCCTGCGCGGCCGCGAAGGCTTCCATCAAGTTCCCGTTCTGCCAGATCGCCGCCTGCAGCCACCCCATCTGCTGCAGGCTGTCCTTGACGCCGTGGTCGCGCGCGTAGTGGATCGCCTGCTTGCTGCCCCAGACGGCGACGGGCGGCTTCTGCGCGATCTCGCGCGCGCACTGCAGCGCGGCCTCGACGCAGGCGGCCTGCGTGTCGAAGACCTCGTTGACCAGGCCGACCGCCTGCGCGCGCGACGCGCCCAGGCGCCGGCCGGTATAGGCCAGTTCCTTGACCAGCCCCAGCGGCATCAGCTTGGGCAACCGCTGCAGCGTGCCCAGGTCGGCCGCCATGCCGATGTTGATCTCCTGGATGCAGAAAAACGCGTCGGCGGTGGCATGGCGGATGTCGCAGGCGGCCACCAGATCGACGGCACCGCCGATGCAGCCGCCGTGGATCGCGGCGATCGTCGGCACGCGCAGGTCGTCGAGCCGGTTGAAGGCCTGCTGCATGTCCGCCAGCAGATCGACGATGGCGGCACGGCCTTCCGCGCTGCGGTCGTCGAGCTGGATCGCGCCGCTCTTGAAGACCTCCAGCGACATGCCCGCGCTGAAGTGCCTGCCGGTCGACGAGATCACCAGCGCCCGCAGCGTCGGGCTGCGGTGGAGCGCGTCCAGCACGGTCTCCAGCTCGCGCCACAGCTGCGGAGACATCGTGTTCATCTCCTCCGGGCGGTTCAGCACCAGGTGCGCGACGCCGGCGTCTTCGGCCAGGGTGAAGCAATCCATGCGGGTCTCCGTGATCGTGTCGGTGATGGGCGGGGATGCTAGCGGGAAGCCTCCGGACGTCAGTCATGCAGGCGTCACCCGCCGGCGGGCAGGGCAGGGGCAGGGCGGGCAGGGGCAGGGCGGGCAGGGGCAGGGGCAGGGGCAGGGCGGTGGCGCCCGCGCGTGGTGTGCGAATCGCGCGCAGTCCGCCGGGACGGAGGGAGGTTATTCGTTCAGTTGATAATAGTTCGCATTACCATGCGAACCGTTCGCGCCCCGGCGTCCCAGCGATGCCGGCCGCGACGGCAGCCCCAATCTCCCCAGACTACCGCTCCGGTCCATGTCCGCCCAACCCATGACGCATCAGCTGGTGGGCTCGCTTTATGTCGAGCATCACGGCTGGCTCCAGTCCTTGCTGCGCAGGCAGCTCGGCTGCGCCGTCGATGCGGCGGACCTGGCGCAGGACACCTTCGAGCGATTGCTGAATCGCCGCGAGCAGGTCTCGTGGCGCGAGCCGCGGGCCTACCTGACGACGATCGCGCGCGGGCTGGTGATCGACCTCTACCGGCGTCGCGACCTGGAGCGCGCCTTCCACGATGCGCTGCTGGCCAGCCCCGAGCCGCTGGCGCTCAGCGCCGAGGATCGCGCCATCCTGCTGGAGACGCTGCAGGCGGTGGACCAGATGCTGGACGGCTTGCCGCGCGCCGCGCGCGACGCGTTCCTGATGTCGCAACTGGACGGCCTCACCTATCGCGAGATCGCCGGCGCGTTGCAGGTCACCGAGCGCACCGTCGCCAGCTACATGGCCAAGGCCATGACGCGTTGCCTGGCCCTGGCGGCGTGAACGAGGCGGGTGACGCCGCCGGCCTGGACGCCCGCGCGCGGGCCGTCGAGTGGTTCGTGCTGCTGGCCTCGGGCAACGCCACGGTCGACGACCAGCGCGCCTGGGTGGCCTGGCGCGAGGCGGACCCCGCGCACGAGGCCGAGTGGGCCCGCGTCGATCGTGTCCAGCAAATGATGGCCGGTGTGCCGGCCGAGCTGGCCTCGCCGGCCTTGCGGCGATCCGGCTCGACACGGCGCCGACAGGTGCTGCGGTCGCTGGGCATCGGCGCGATCGCCGGCGCGCTGGGTTACGGCGGCTGGCGCGGCGTCCGGGAGCTCGGCGGCGCGGCCTGGCTGGCCGATGAACGCACCGCGCCCGGCGAGCAGCGCCAGGTGGCGCTCGAGGACGGCAGCGTGATGACGCTGAACACGGCCACCGCCGTGGATGTCCGATTCGATGCGGCCTGGCGGGCGCTGCGGCTCCACGAGGGCGAGGTGCTGGTCGAGACCGCGGCCGCGCGCGGCGCGCCGGGCGCGGTCGATGCACGGCCGTTGATCGTCGACACGCGCCTGGGCCGCGTCAGGGCGCTGGGCACGCGATTCATCCTGCGCCTGGACGAGCACCGGCTCACCGTGGCCGTGCTGCAAAGCGCCGTCGAGACCCGCGACCCGTCCGGCCGGACGCTGCGCGTCGAAGCCGGGCAGCAACTCGTCGTCGGTGCCCAGGGGGCCGGTCGCGTCGAGGCGCTGGCCTCCGAGGTCGACGCCTGGACCTACGGCAGCCTCGTCGTGGACAACGCGCGGCTCATCGATGTGGTCGCCGAGCTGTCGCGGTATCGGCGCGGCCACCTGGGCTGCGATCCGCGGGTGTCCGAGTTGCGCGTGTCCGGCGCCTTCCCGGTGACCGACGTGGACCGGGCGCTATCGGCGCTGGTCGCCGCGTTGCCCGTGCAGATCGACAGGGTCAACCGCTTCTGGACCACGGTGCGGCCGCGCGGGGCATAGGTCCGGACATCGCCGCGAAAAAAGTTTCGCAGCCGCCTTCATGTTTTGGCGCGTCGTCCGGCAGACAGGAAGAGAACGTCGAAACACCCTGAAGGATTCCTCCGATGACGCCGCGTCCGTCGCACCCGCTTCCCTGGTCGCCCTTGTCGATCCCGTCGACCTCGCCTGCCGGGATCGCCCGCCGCTCGCCCGTCGGGCTGGCGGTGACCCTGCTGCTGTGCGCCGGCGCCGCGTGGCCGCTGGGCGCCTCTGCCGCGACCGCCGTGCCGACGAGCCCCGCGGACAGTGCCGGCCTCTCGTCCGCCGCCGAGCGCGAGTACCGCATCGAGCCCGGCCCGCTGTCCGCGGTGCTGGCGCGTTTCGCCGCCGCCTCCGGCGTGGCGCTGTCCTTCGATCCCGCGTTGACGCGGGAGCTGCGCTCGAGCGGGCTTCAGGGGCGATACACCGTGTCGGGCGGCTTCTCGACCTTGTTGGCGGGCACCGGCCTGAGCGCGACCGGGAATGCGCAAGGCGTGGTCACGCTGCGGCGCGACGCCGCGGGCACCGCGGCCCCGGCGGTGGACGCATCGGCCACCGGGACCGCGCGCCGGGAGGTCGACATCACCTTGCCGCAGGTGCGCGTCGTGGCCCGCGCCGCGCCGGCGCCGGAGGAGGCCGATGGGCGCTACCAACCCACGCCGGACGCCTCCACGCTGCGCACCACCGACTCGATGCTGGACATCCCGCAAGTGGTGAACGTCGTGTCGGCGCAGGTGATCCGTGACCAGCGCCCGCGGTATCTGGACGACGCGCTCTACAACGTCAGCGGCATCACGCAGGGCAACACGCTCGCGGGCACGCAGGACACGATCATGAAGCGCGGCTTCGGCGGCAATCGCGATGGCTCGGTGATGCACAACGGCATGCCGCTGGTGCAGGGCCGGGGCATGAACGCGGCGGCCGAAAGCGTCGAGGTGCTCAAGGGCCCGTCGTCGATGCTCTACGGCATCATGGATCCGGGCGGCGTGATCAACGTCGTCAGCAAGAAGCCGCGGCTGAAGCAGCACACCAGCGTGTCGGTGATCGGCTCCGCCTATGCCGGCGGCCGGACCGGCATCGGCGAGACACTGGACACCACCGGCCCGGTCCCGGGCGTGGCGGGCGACCAGGACGGGCAGGGCGGCGAGACAGGCCTGGCCTACCGCCTCATCGTGGACCAGATCAACGAGGACTACTGGCGCAACTTCGGCACGCACCGCGAGACGCTGATCGCGCCGTCCATCGCCTGGTACGGCCGCGACACGCAGGCGGTGCTCTGGTACGAGTACCGCAACTACCTCACGCCTTTTGACCGCGGCACGGCGCTGGACCCGGCCACCAAGCAGCCGCTGGCCATCCCCAAGACCCGCCGCCTGGACGAGCCCTTCAACCAGATGAAGGGCCAGACGCACCTGGGCCAGTTCTCGGTCGACCACAAGCTGGGCGACGGCTGGGCCGCGCACGTCAACCTCAGCTACAACCGCGAGACCTACGACGCGAATCAGTTGCGCGTGAACGGCGTCAACACGAAGACCGGCACGCTGACGCGCAACAACGATGCGACCTGGGGCGCGCTGAGCACCGACAGCTACGGCACCGCCTACGTCGACGGCAAGTTCACCACCGCCGGCCTGACCCACGACGTGCAGGCCGGCGTGGACAGCGAGTACCGCCTGATCTATCGCCGCGACCTGCTGCGCCAGGCCACGACGACGACCTTCAGCTACCTGAACCCGGTCTACGGCACCGAGCAGCCGTCCAGGACCATCTCCGCCAGCGACAGCGATCAGACCGACAAGCTGCACAACCAGTCCGTCTTCCTGCAGGACGCGCTGCGCCTGAACGAGCGCTGGACGCTGGTCGGCGGGCTGCGGTACCAGCACTGGTCGCAGAACGCGGGGCGCGGCCGGCCCTTCAAGGCCAACACCGACACCACCGGCGACAAGTGGCTGCCGCGCCTGGGCGTGGTCTACAACGTCACCGATGCGGTGTCGCTGTACGGGAGCTACTCGCAGTCGCTCAAACCGCAGTCGACGATCGCGCCGCTGTCGTCGGGCACGGTGATCGACTCGGCGGTGGCGCCGGAGCAGGGCAAGTCGTGGGAGGTCGGCGCGAAGCTGGACCTGCCGGGCCGCGTCACCGGCACGCTCGCGTTCTTCGACATCAAGAAGCGCAACGTGCTGGTCTCGCAATTCAACGACGCGACCAAACTGACGGACTGGCGCACCGCGGGCGCGGCGCGCTCGCGCGGCGTGGAGCTGGACGTGGCGGGCCGATTCGCCAAGGACTGGGACGGCATCGCCAGCGTCGCCTACGTCGACGGCAAGACGACCGAGGACCCGCTCTACGCCGGCCTGCGGCTGTGGAACGTGGCGCGCCAGACGGCGTCGATGTCCGTCGTGCACGACTTCGGGCAGACCGGTCCGGGCCGCCTGCGGCTGGGCGGCGGCGCGCGCTACATCGGCAAGCGCCCCGGCGATTCGGCCAACAGCTTCGAGCTGCCGGCCTACACCGTCGCCGACGCGTTCGCGACCTACGAGACGAAGGCCGCGGGACGCCCGCTCAAGCTGCAGCTCAACGTCAAGAACCTCTTCGACAAGACCTACTACACCTCCAGCGTCAACATGTACTTCGTCTCGATGGGCGATGCCCGCCAGGTGTCGCTGATGGCGACGATGGAGTTCTGACATGCACGGCACCTGGCAACGAATGGGCACCGCGTGGCGGGCGCTGCTGGCCGCGTCGTGGCTGGGCCTCGGCCTCGCGGCGTCCGTGAGCGCGGCGCCGCCGGCGGGCGGCGAGCGCGTGATCCTCGTGATCCAGAAGGCCGGTCCCCACCGTGCGGTCGACGACGCCGTGGCTCGTCACCTGAGCGAGCGCGGCTACGCGGTGCAGGTCGAGGACCAGCAGGCGACGCCGGACGTGGCCGCGGGCGCGGCGCTGGTGGTGATCTCGTCGACGGTCTCCGGCAAGGATGTCGATCCCGGATGGCGCCACGTCGCCGTGCCCCTGCTGACCTGGGAGAACGACATCCTGGACGACCTGGCCATGACCGGCAAGCGCCACGACGTCGACTTCGGCGCGCAGGTCAAGGAGCGCTTCCTGTGGATCGTCAACGCGCCGCATCCGATGGCGGGCGGTCTCGCGGCCGGCGTGGCCAACGTGTATGTGAAGCAGGCCGGCATGGGCTGGGGCAAGCCCGGGCTGGGCGCGACGACGATCGCGACGATCTACGGCGAGCCCGGTAAGGCGGCGATCTTTGGTTATGAGAAGGGAGCGACGATGGACTACGAGTCCCTCGCGCCGGCGCGCCGCGTGATGGTGTTCCTGGACAACGACACCTTCGTCAACCTGTCCGACAGCGGTCGGACGCTCTTCGACGCGGCAGTCGACTGGGCCTCCGGCCGGCGGTGACGGCCGGCAGGAGGACGGTGCCGATGGCACAGGTGGTGGAGAGGGCGACGAGGGCGACCATGACGGCAGCGACGAGGACGATGGCAATAGCGACGAGCGTGGCGACGAGGGCGGGGCGATGACCGCGCGCAAGTTCTGGACGCAGTGCCACTGGCTGCTGGGCATCACGGCAGGCTCGTTGCTGCTGCTGATCGGCCTGAGCGGCGCGGTGCTGGCCTTCCGGGAGGAAGTGCTGGACCTGCTCAACCCCGGCGGCCGCCACGTGGCCGCGCGCGCGGCGCCGACGGCAACGCCGGACGCGTTCTTGCGGGCGCTGTCGGTGCAACTGCCCCACGAGCGCGTGGGCACGCTCGCGCTGTACGCCGAGCCCGGCCGCGCGGCGCGGGCCATCCTCGAACCCCGTCGGGGCGAGCGGCGCGGTGACACCGTTTACCTGAACCCCTATGACGGCGAGCTGCTGCCGGCGCTCCAGGGCGCGGCGTTCTTCGAGTTCGCCGAGTCGTTGCACCGCTGGCTGCTGCTGCCGCGCGAGCCGGGCCGCATCGCCGCCGGCGTGCTGGCCATCGGCTTGCTGCTGCTGTCGCTCTCCGGGCTGTACCTGCGTTGGCCGCGCGACTGGAGGCAGGTGGCGGCATGGTGGCATGTCGATCGCCGGCTCGACGGGCGGGCGCTGTGGCGTCGCCTCCATCTGGTGGCCGGCACGGCCTGCCTGGTGATGTACGTGGCGCTCACGGCCACGGGCCTCTTCTGGTCCTTCGATGCCGTCCGGGATCCGGTGAGCGCGTGGCTCGGCGAGCCTCGCACGCCGCGCGCGACGGCGCCGAGGCCGACGGCGGTGACGTCTTCCGACACGTCGGACACCTCCACCCCGAAGCGCGCGCCGGCCCTCGCGAGCGTCGATGTCGCGTGGCGCGCCTTCGAGCGCGCGGCGCAGCCCGGCGGCTGGAGCGAGGCCATCGTGCGCGTGCCCACGAGCGCCAAGGCATCGATCCTGTTCACGTGGATGGACACGGCACCGGCGCATGAGCGCGCGCGCAATCGCATGACGGTGAGGGCCGAGACCGGCGAGATCGCGAAGGATGAGCGCCATGCCGCCAAGCCGCTGGGGGCGCGGGCCCTCGCCGCGGTCTACCCGCTGCACATGGGCAGCCTGTTCGGCCTGCCCGGACGGATCGTGATGTTCCTCGCGGCGCTGATGCTGCCGGCGTTCACGGTCACCGGCTGGTGGCTTTACCTCGGCCGGCGGAAGCTGGCCCGGCAGGCCGCCGCGAAGCGCCTGGCCCGGGCGGCTTGACGGCCGGCGCGGACGCGCGCCTCTCGAAATCCCTGGCCAGGAAGTCCACGAAGGCCCGCACCCGGGCCGTGCCCTGGTACCGCTGCGGGTAGACCGCGTAGATGTCGGCGTCGGGCGTGTCGTACTCGGGCAGCACCTGCACCAGCCGACCGCTGGCCAAGTAGCGCGCGATATCCCATTCGGCGCGCATCAGGATGCCGTGGCCGTCGAGTGCCCAGTTCACCGCGATCTCGCCATCGTTGGTGGTGAGCTTGCCGCGCGTCTTGACCGCGACCTCCTGCGTCTTTCTGCCGCGCCTCGACGACAGGCGCCACAACCCGTAGGCCTCCTCGCCCTGGCGGATGCCGATGCAGGCGTGACGGGTCAGGTCCGCGGGGGTCTTGGGCGTGCCGTGTGCCGCCAGGTAGGCCGGCGAGGCGCACAACACGCGACGGTTGGCCGCGATGCGCCGGGCGATGACACGCGCGTCGGGCGGCGGACCGAAACGGATGCAGACGTCGAAGGCATCGTCGGTCAGCGGCGGCGGGTTGACCGACAGCTGCAACTGCACCGCCACCTTCGGATGCTCGCGCACGAAGGTCGAGATCAACGGCGCGACGTGGGTCCGGCCGAAGCCCAGCGTCGCGTTGACGCGCAGCAGACCCCCGGCCGTGACGCGGCTGGCGCCCAGCAGTTCCTGCAGGTCGTCGATGGCGCCGAGGATGCGCCGCGCGTGCTCCAGATAGAGCTCGCCCTCGTGCGTCAGGCTCATGCGCCGCGTGGTGCGGGCGAGCAGGGCGGTGCCCAGCCGCGCCTCCATCTGCGACAGATGCTTGCTCACCGCGGCGGTGGTGACGCCCAACTCGCGCGCCGCGGCACTGAGGCTGCCGGCGCTGCACAGCGTCGAGAAGAAGCCGAGGTCGGCGGGCGAGATCACGGGGGCCGAGGTCATGCGGGTCCTGTCGATTGTTGAATTCAGGTTAAGGACGCCTTGACTTTAACGGCGGCCGTCCGCTCCGGGCCTGCCTACATTGGACCGATCGGCCCATCGTCCGCGACGTTCGCGTCGCAGCCTCCCTCGTTCCCCGCTGGGCCCTCGCATCTGATTCAGGAGATCCCCATGAAGACGTACCGCATCGCCGCCATCCCGGGCGACGGCATCGGCAAGGAAGTCATCCCGGCCGGACAGGAAGTGCTGGAGGTGCTGGCCTCGACGACGGACCGGTTCCGCTTCGAGTTCGAGACCTTCGGCTGGGGCGGCGACTGGTACCGCGAGCACGGCGAGATGATGCCGGCCGACGGGCTGGACGCGCTGCGCGGCAAGGACGCGATCCTGTTCGGCTCGGCCGGCGATCCGCACATCCCCGACCACATCACGCTCTGGGGCCTGCGCCTGAAGATCTGCCAAGGCTTCGACCAGTACGCCAACGTGCGTCCGACGCGCGTGCTGCCCGGCATCGACGCGCCGCTCAAGCGCTGCGGTCCCGGCGATCTGGACTGGGTGATCGTGCGCGAGAACTCCGAGGGCGAGTACGCCGGTGTCGGCGGCCGCGTGCATCAGGGCCATCCGATCGAGGCCGCCACCGACGTGTCGCTGATGACCCGCGTCGGCGTGGAGCGGATCATGCGTTTCGCGTTCAAGCTGGCGCAGTCCCGGCCGCGCAAGCTGCTGACGGTGGTCACCAAGAGCAACGCGCAGCGGCATGCGATGGTGATGTGGGACGAGGTGGCGCTGCAGGTGTCCAAGGACTTCCCGGACGTCACCTGGGGCAAGGAACTGGTCGACGCGGCCACCGCGCGCATGGTCAACCGGCCGGCGTCGCTGGACACGATCGTCGCGACCAACCTGCACGCGGACATCCTCAGCGACCTGGCCGCGGCGCTCGCGGGCAGCCTGGGCATCGCGCCCACCGGCAACATCGATCCGGAGCGCCGCTATCCCTCGATGTTCGAGCCCATCCACGGCTCGGCCTTCGACATCATGGGCCAGGGCCTGGCCAACCCGGTCGGCACCTTCTGGTCGGCGGTGATGCTGCTGGAACACCTCGGCGAGGCCGAGGCCGCCCGGCGTCTGATGGCCGCCGTCGAGGCGGTCACCGCCAACCCCGCGCTGCACACCGGCGACCTCGGCGGCCAGGCGCGCACGGTCGACGTGACCGCGGCGGTCTGCGCGCAACTGCGACAGCACGGCGATCGCCGCGCCGCATGACCCGGCGATGAGCGCGCGGCCGACGCGCGTTCACCGCGCCACAGCGGCGACCCCGAGGCCGCCGCCCGCCTGCCCCGCACCCGCCGATAGAGCAGGGCGGGGCGGGACGACGAGACACCGAGAACAACCACATCCGGAGACAACGATGACCGCAGCCCTCCCCACCTTCCCGCGTCGCGCCCTGCTGGCGCTCTGTGCCGCCGCCGCGGCGACGGGCGTCCTGCCCGCGTTCGCTCAATCGTGGCCGTCCAAGCCGGTGACGCTGGTGGTGCCGTTCCCCGCCGGCGGCACGACGGATGTGCTGGCGCGCGCGTTGGCGGAGCGCCTCACGCAGAGCCTGGGGCAGCCGGTGATCGTCGAGAGCAAGCCCGGCGCCGGCTCCACGCTGGGCGCGGACTACGTCGCGAAGTCCAAGCCGGACGGCCATACGCTGCTGATCGGCGCGGTGCATCACACGATCGCGAGCAGCGTCTACAAGAAGCTGCCGTACGACTTCCAGAAGGACTTCGTGCCCATCACCGGCATCGCGCTGGTGCCCAACGTGCTGGTGGTCAATGCCGCCTCGACGCCCGCCAAATCCGTTGCCGAACTGGTGGCGGCGATCAAGGCGCAGCCCGGCAAGATGACCTACGGCTCCAACGGCAACGGCACGGCGCAGCACCTGATCGGCACGCAGTTCCAGAACCTCACCGGCACGGAGCTGCTGCACGTCCCGTACAAGGGCAGCGGGCCGATGGCGACGGATCTGCTGGGCGGGCAGATCCAGATGTCCTTCGATACCGTCACGCCGGTGCTGCAGCACATCCGCGCCGGCAAGCTGCGCGCGCTGGCGGTGACGACGGCCAGGCGCTCGTCGGTGCTGCCGGACGTGCCGACGCTGGAGGAATCGGGTCTCAAGGGCTTCGACATCGGCACCTGGTTCGGCGTGCTGGCGCCGGCGGGCACGCCGAAGGACATCGTCGCGAAGCTGGGCGTGGAGATGCGCAAGGTGATCGAGTCACCCGACTTCCGCAAGCGGATGGAGGACATCGGCGCGGAGCCGACTGGGGGATCGAGCGAGCAACTGGCGCGGCAGATCCGCGACGAGACAGTCAAGTTCGGGAAGCTGGTGAAGGCGGCGAATGTGGTGATCGAGTAGGACGCGGCGCTCCGCGCAGCGATGCGCCCGGGCCGGACGGCTTGGCGGCCAGCGCGGACGCCGAGCCATCAGCCATGTGGCGTACTCGCTTTCTTCAGCGGTGTGGCCGCCCCGGTTCGGTCGGCCGCTTCGATTGGAAGCAGAACACTCGCGTCCAGGCCTGTGGTCACACGACCATTGACTCGATTGGTCAGCCTGATTTCTCCTCCCAAGCACTTCGCGATCTCCGCGCAGATGGCGAGGCCCAGGCCGCACCCTTTTGATTCATGCGTCGCAGAAAAGGGTTCGAACAAGTGCTCGCGGACTTCCTCCGAGATTCCGATGCCGGTGTCCCAGACCGTCATGGCGATGAAATTCGAGGTCTGGGAGATGCGAATGCCCATCTGTCCGTCCTGCGGCGTGTGGCGAATCGCGTTATGCATGAGATTCGAAAGTAGTTCGGCAATCATCCACGGATGGCCGAGCACCTCGATATCTTCAGCATCCATTGAGAATTCGATGTTTTTCTCGGATATCAATGGCGACAGCTCGATCGCCACATCCTGCGCGATCGATGCCACGTTGCACGGTTCGGATGCCCCGCGCCCCCGGATCTGCTCGACCTTTGCCAACGAGAGCATCTTGTCAGCCAGATTGACTGCCCGATCGACGGTGTGGGATATCTCCTGCAGAACCGTGATCGCCGGCGCGTCCCTGCGAAGGCCTGACTGCACCTGAGCCTTCAAGACGGCAAGCGGTGTGCGAAGTTGATGGGAAGCGTCGGAGACGAACCTCTGTTGGAGACTGAGCAGCTTGCCGACCCGAGACATGAGCGAGTTCAGCGACGCCACGACCTGGCTGAGTTCAAGTGCTCTCGACTGGTCCGTGACGGGGGAGAGATCGGTGTCGTGACGATCGTCAAGCTGTGACTTCAGCTCTCGCAGCGGCTTCAGGGCGCCATTGACCGCGAAAAGCGCGGTGAGTGCGACAGCCAGGAACAAGAGAAACTGCCGAAGGAGCGTGCCTCGCAACAGGCCCAGGGCCACTTCCCTACGACCCTCGATCGGTTCGGCAATCTGAATGATGACGCCGGGATAGCTGGGGTTCGGCGCAAGCGGCTGGTAGACCGCGGCCACGCGCACTCGGCTCCGGCCATAGTCGGCCTCGTAGATGCGAAGCAGGGAGGGCACGATGTCCACGTTCACCTTGGACGGAAGGCGGTAAGCCTGAAGATCGAAATCGCCCGCAAGTGGTTTCCCGTCGACCGTGCGGATGGCATAGATCAACCGAGACGAATATCCAGCCTCATGGACCTCGACGGACGCGTAGGGCACCGGCTGCGCAAGTTCACCCTGTTCAATCCGCACGCCGTCGCCGACGGAGTACGCGGTGGTGACAAGCATTCGGTCGTAGGCGGCGTTTGCTGCTTCCAGGGCGCCGGTATATAGCGCGATCGTGTCTATGACCAGGTAGAGCGCCAGTGGTCCGATGATCCAGGCAAGCAGGCGACCTTTGAACGATCGCGGCTGCGTGTTTCTCATGGCGGGGCCGGGCCACGAACCGCCCTGAGCATGTAGCCCAATCCGCGCAGCGTGATGATTTCCGCGCCGGTGGCCACGAGGCGCTTGCGCAGTCGATAGACGAGGACTTCAACTGCTTCCTTGTGAACATCATCGTCATTCGGAAAAACAGCTTTCAGGATCTTCTCCTTCTTCACTGCTTGTCCAGGCTTGACGGCAAGGACTCGCAGCAGAGCGTGCTCGCGTGGAGACAGCTCAAGGTGATCCTGCCCATGCAGAAAAGCATCTGAATCGCGGTGATACCGAAGCTGCCCGCAGGTGGGGTCGACCGATATGCCGCCTTTGCCATGTCGACGCAGCAAGGCGCGAATTCTGGCATCGAGTTCTTCCAGGTCGAACGGCTTGGCCAAATAGTCATCCGCTCCGGAGTTCAAGCCAGCAATCTTGTCTCCGACCGCGCCACGGGCGGTCAGGATAATGACCGGGGTTGTTATTCCGCGCATGCGCATGCGTTGGAGAATGTGCAACCCGTCCAGTTGCGGCAGATTCAGGTCGAGCAAGACGATGTCGTTGGCCTCATCTCCGATGTGGCGGAGCGCGGAAACGCCATCCAGGCAGGCCGTGACTGAATAGCCCTGCTTCTCCAGCGTCCGGGCGAGCACCCTGGACATTTCCGCATCGTCTTCGATCAGTAGGATTTGCATCTTCGTTCCAGCGTCGGAGCCGCACGCTCAATCTACCTGCAGCGACCCACGCCAGCAAGGGTAAATGCTAGTTTGAAAGCACTTTGACAGGCAATTGATAGCAGCACTCCAGATAAGCGTTGTTTCGGCTCGGAACCCGCTTTGTGGAACGGTCGCGCGTCGCTAGAGTCAGCGCACCTTCAGCACATCCCAAGGACTGTCGTGCGGCACTCTAGATCATTCAGACGCGTTGCGGTGGCGGCGACGCTGGCGATGTGCCTGGTCGCCCCCCTGAGCGCTGAAACGATCAAGCTGGTGTGCTCGTCGCGGGAGTGGTGCGGGCTGTTGCGTAGCAAACTGGCCGGCTCGAAGAATCTGCCCGTCGAGATCACGGAGCTCGGAACGACCGAGGCCTTTGAACTGATCGTGGCGGAGAAGAATCGGCCCAGGCACGACGTGTGGTTTGGTGGAACCGGTGACTACCATTTTGAAGCAGCCAAACGCCGGCTGACCCTGGCCTATCGCTCTCCCAATATCAGCCTTCTGGACCCTTGGGGTGAGCATTTCGCTGAGCAGTCAGGGTATCGATCCAATGGTCTTCATTCAGGCGCGCTCAGCTTCATCGTCAACACCGAAGTATTGGCAGGGCACAGATTGCCCGAGCCTCGTTGCTGGTCGGATCTGGCGCGGCCGGAGTATCGCGCGCTGATACAACTGGGAAAGCCTGGCGGACTTTATTCCGTGATTACGACTGTCGTTCAGTTGATGGGGGAGGAAGAGGGCTTTCGCTATCTCCGAGCACTTGATCCCAATATCAACTATGTGGACAACGGGCAGATCGCCCTGGCCAACGTCGATCGAGGAAATGCGGCAATCGCGATCGCGTTTGCATACGGTTTGAACGCGGCCGTGCTCGATGGCCGTCGTGTGAAGGCGGTCATCCCTTGCGAAGGCACGGGCTACGAGATCGTTGGCCTGTCGATCATCAAAGGCGGCCCAAACCCGAATGGCGCGAAGCGCTTCTTTGACTGGGCCTTGACGGCTGAGGCGCAGAAACTGATGGGGCAGTCCCAGCCATTGAGTTTTCATTCGGGTATCACGGGTCGCACGGATGGACGAATCGTTGATCCGCCGCCGACGCGCCTCATCAACTACGACTTCTTCAAGTACGGCAGTCTGGAGGAGCGCGACCGACTGCTGCACAAGTGGGCGCAAGTCGTCGAGGCAGGGCGCCGACGATGACGCCGGCGTCCTGAAGCAGGCCGTGGCGACCAGACCGCGTCCAGCGCGGATGGACATGTAGCCAGCAGCCTGGATTCCCAATCCATTGATTTGATACGGAGCCCGTAATAGCGGCTCGGGGTAAGTCTTGCCCAAAATTATCAATCTCGAATAGTGCCGATTTCTCGGGAGAAATGATTAAAAGCAGAACTCAGGAACTCATGTGAAAGCCTTGAAGCAATTAAGGAGCAACGGAAATGCAGGAAAGATGGAAACTCTCTCTTATTTCTCTCGCCGTGGCGTCTGCCGCCAACGCGATGGCGCAGGAACAATCGGTGGCCGCCGCTCCCGCGGTGGCAAAGGCGCCAGAGAAGGGGACGGCTCTTGAGCAGGTGGTGATCACCGGTATCGCCGGCAGCATTGAATCGTCTCTGAACCAGAAGCGGCGCGCCTCCAATCTGGTGGAGGTCATCACGGCGGAAGACATGGGCAAGTTCCCCGACCTGAACTTGTCCGAGTCTCTCCAGCGCGTTCCAGGGATCACACTGGAACGCAACAACGTGGGCGATGGGTCCGCGATCAACCTTCGCGGGCTGGGGCCGCAGTTCACCGTGGTGACGGTGAATGGCATGGAAGGGGTCTCGGCAGGCACCGACAACAACTTCGGCCTTTCCAACGGCAGCCGGGGTTTCAACTTCGAGATCCTGCCCTCGGAGCTATTCACGAATGCCACAGTCAACAAGTCCTCAAGAGCGGAATTGGTCGAGGGCGGCATGGCTGGCGTGGTCGAACTTGAGACTGCGCGCCCGCTGCAACAGAAAGGCACCCGCCTGATTGCCAGCGTGAAGGGGAATCGGAGCGACAAGGCCGGCAACTGGGATCCTCGTGCAACGGTGGCGTTCAGCAATAACTGGGATCGCGTGTTCGGCATCTCCGCGGCCATCACGGCGGCGGACACGGGCTATCGCATGGACACCGCGCAGGGCGGGAGTTATCGGAACTTTGGCGCCGTGAATACAGGCACGCGAGCCAGCGATGACGTGCGCAGCTATATCGTGGCGAACGGTCCGCGTTACATCGCCTACGACGACAAGCGCAAGACAGTTGGCGCGACGACGACCGCACAGTGGCAACCGACACAAGGGCTGACATTCACCGCCGACGTGCTTTACGGGAAGCTCTCGAGCAAGCGCAATATCACCCGGGATGACGCGGCCACGGAGAGTGGCGTGAATATCCCTCTCAGCACGACGGTCGAAAATGGATTAATCACTGCTGGCCAGTTCACTGGAGTGCAGCAACGGGTGGGCACGAACTACCTGACGACTGAAGAGCAGATGGCCCAGGTCTCCTTGCAGGCCGATTGGCATCCCACTTCCGCATGGACCATTCGCCCCTTCATCGGAAAGGCAAGGCGGGAAGCCGATCGGACGTGGGATCTCTATTCATTCCGGTTGGCCAAGAACGGTGCCTTTGATCCCGGCGTGGTCTCCTATCAAATCCGGGGCGATCACCTTGACTTCAAGACGACTGACACCGATTTCTCGTCCAACCCGAACGACTTCCTCTTTAATGTCTTTGTGTCGCGTCCTTCGACCGACACTGACAAGGTGCGCACCGCCAAGCTCGACTTCGAACGTGAGTTCGACGACTCCGTGCTGACGTCTGTCAAATTCGGCCTGCGCCAGAGCAGCCGGGACAAGGATACCGTGCAGTCGCAATGGCGATTGAACCGTGCGGCCGGCGTGGGCATCGGCGTGCCACCGACGCTTGGTGCCGTGTATGGTCACGCCGACTTCAATGTGGCCGGCGGCAGTGGGATTCCTTCCAACCTGTTGATCGTCGATCCCTCGAGGATCAATGGCGTCTTCTTCCCTAACGGCAGTCCCGTTTCCGGCACCGCCAGAGCCGATCTCACCGCCTATGGCGCGCAGGCCAGCTACTCGGTCGGCGAAGACGTCAGCAACGCATATGTTTCCGGCACGTTCGAACTCCAAGGCGTAGTTGTCGACGCGGGTCTGCGCTATGTGAAGACACGTCAAAAATCGAGCGGCTTCACCGTCGAGAACGCCAACCTGCCGACGCAACGAATCACTCCCTTGACCGTCGAAAGCAATTACGACATGGTGTTGCCTAGCGCGAATATGCGCTATGAACTCGCTCCCGGCGCAGTTATTCGCGCCGCCTACAGCCACACCCTGACGCGGCCCGACCTTTCTCAGGTTGCTCCTTCCGAGTCCGTTGCGGGCATCGATCAATCGGGCGGTCGCGGGACGCGAGGCAATCCATTGCTCAAGCCGTACAAATCGAAAAACATTGATCTGGGGGCGGAGTGGTATATCAACAAGGCCGCGCTACTCGGTGTGACGGTATTCCATAAAGCCATCAACGGTTACATCGATACAGGCACCTTCACGGAGAACCGAAGTTTTCCTCGTCAGGCCGATGGCGTGATCGTCACGGGGCCCATCACTTTCACCTACCCCACAAACGGCGCGTCGGCGAGCATCAGGGGGGCAGAGCTTGCAATCCAGTCCCGCTTCACGTTTCTTCCAAAAGGCTGGATGCAAAACCTGGGGGGTAGCTTCAATTATTCGTACACCAAGAGTTCGGCGGACTTCGCTCAACAAGGAGATATTCGCAGCGCAGGTCTGCCAGGGCTCTCAAAGAATAGCTACAACGCGACAGTCTACTTTGATGACGCCAACTTCGAGGCCCGCGCGTCATACGCTTGGAGAAGCAGATATCTCGCGCAGTTCAGTGACGACTTCGGAGTCCCGCGCTTCCGGAATGCTTATGGGCAACTGGATCTGTCCGCGAATTTCAAGCTGAACAAACGTTTGAGCTTTCAGTTGGATGTCCTGAACGCAACTCGCTCGCAGTTCGTGGATACGTCGAGCTCATCGCGCTATCCGTACGGCGTGTATGACCTTGACCGCCGCATCATCCTCGGCGCGCGCTACGCGCTCTAAGCAGGGACGTATGTGGGCGGCCATTGGGCTGCCCACATTTCTTGTCATGAAAGAAAACCACTGAGATGCTGAGAATAACTGCTGTAGTTTTACTGGCCTTGACTTTCGGCCCGACATTCGCTGCCGTTCCCGCTCCCCAGTCTGGATCGGCCTATTCCCCGCTTCCGCTGGGCAACACGTCGCTCCCTCAGAAAGTCACCAAGGAAATTCTGGCAAACGGAGTGACTCACTATCGCTTCAAGCGCGGCTCGGCAAGTAGCTCCGGCCATTGGATGCTGATGAGTGAACCTCTTGCCAGCGCTGAAGGCGTGACCGCAGCGCTTGCGTGTTTCCGAGAACTGGGCGTTGCTGATCCAGTCATCGCAGCCCATCGTTTGGGTGTCAGTCAAGATTATCAAGTGGCGAGCGGCGGTCGATTTGAAACGCGGATCAGCGCCCAGCGCGAGGAACTGCGTGCGAAGCGGGCGGGCTGTACCTTGGTCGCCAGGCACACGTCTGAGGATGAGAGCAACGTTTTCGGACCATGGGTGGTCGATGTTGTGGAGATTGCATCTGATGCGCCGGTGGAGCTGAAGGTTGTTGCCGGTCCGCAGGGCTCCAAGATGCGTCAGCGGACAAGTGTCTTGTCCAAGGCTGCAGGTGCGATCGTGGCGGTCAACGCTGGATTCTTTGTAGAGGAGGGCGTTGATGGGTATCCGGGACAGGCTGCTGGCATATCCGTGGTGGACGGGCAACTCGAGAGCGGACCAGTTGCCGCGCGCTCGGCGCTGGTAATTCATGCAGGAAAAGAGCCTGCAGCGAAGTTGGTCAAGGACCTCGCGTTGTCCCTCCAGTTGGTGGGCAGCGACGGCACCCGAATCAAGGTCGACGGAGTCAATCGGAAACCCGGCCTTGCGCGCAACTGCGGCCGGGATGGTAATGATTTCCCTCTTCACGACTACACGTGCAAATACGAAGACGATGCCGTGTACTTTCCGAGGGGGAGCGGATTCATTCCTTTGACGTCAAATCTTGACGGCTCGGCTCGGCGCTTCGCCATTGACCGAGAGGGTGTCCTCAGCAGCCTCAAACCTGGAGATGCCGCCGCTCCCGGCGATGCCATGATGGTGGTGACGCCCGCCAGTGCCCGCCTTCAAGAGATGGAGCGGATGGCATCTGCAGGAACGCAAGTCAGGCTCGTCGCAAAGAGTGCTGAAAAAGACCTCTTCTCCGCCGGCTCGTACGCGGTGAATGGCGGGCCAGTGTTAATCCGCGTCGGTCAGGAGATCCGAGAGGAAGTGGAAGAAGGCTGGTCTATCGGGTTGGTGCGCGACTCGATACATGACTTGCACATGCACGAATGGGTAAATCGCAGAAATCCTCGGACGGCCTTCGGGATCAAGGATGACGGCACGCTGCTGCTGCTCACCGTGGATGGGCATCGGCATGGCACCAGTGTCGGCATGACCATCGAGGAGCTTCGTCAAGTCATGAAATCGCTAGGGGCTCGTGATGCGATAAACCTCGACGGCGGGGGCTCCACCGCCATGGTGTTGTCCGACAAGCTGGTGAATCTACCGAGTGACCTGACCGGAGAGCGTGCCATCGGAGATGCATTGCTCTTCGTGCCACGCAAGAACGTTGGCAAATGGGGCAACCCATGAAACCGCTGTTTAAAGATTCTCGAGCCAGCCTTGTGTTGGCCATCAGCGGCATGGGGGGGCTCCTCTATGGGGTCGACATCGGCGTCATCGACCCCGCGCTGCGATATCTCAATCGATCCATTCAGCTATCCGAGAGTGAACTCTCCGCAATCGTCGCCGCGGTGCTGGCGGGGTCCGTACTCGGATCAATCGTCGCCGGAGTCTTGGCAGACTGGCTCGGACGCAAGCGAATGATGATCGGAAGCGGGCTGATTTTTGTCGCCAGTGTGGGCGTCATCTTTGCTTCCCAGTCATTCGCTTCCCTGATGGTTGGGCGACTCCTCCAGGGTGCCAGCGGCGGTCTGATTGCCGTCGTGGTTCCGCTCTATTTGGCGGAATGCCTTTCCGCCAATGTTCGCGGTCGCGGTGCTGCAATCTTTCAATTCATGCTGACGGTGGGCATCGTCCTCGCGGCTTTCGTCGGCAGCTACTACACGACTGCGGCGGAGAGAGAAATCGCGCTCGCAGCGGGCAACGCGGCCAGGGCCGCCGCTGCGTCCGATGACGCGTGGCGGGGGATGTTCCTGGCCGTGGTCTATCCGGGCATTCTCTTCTTGGTAGGCACATTTCTTCTCCCAGAATCGCCGCGATGGCTGGTCTTGAAAGGAGAGGTGGCTCGTGCCAAAGCCGCTTTGCGCCTGCTGCGATCGGACGAAAGCTTTCTAGTAGAGCTCGACGAAATAAGAAGGTCCATCACTCAGCAGAGTTTGCAGAAAACTTCGGTGATGTCGACTCTCGGCGAGATATTCAGTACCAAGCGATATGTTCTGCCGTTCATTTTGAGTTGCGCAGTCCTTGGATTCTGCCAAGCGACCGGCATCAACTCGATGCTGCAGTACATGACAACGATCCTGCAGAAGGCGGGGCTTGATCCGGTGACGTCATCGCTCTACGGGACTGGCATCAAGGTTTTGAATGCCGTTGTCACCATTGCAGCAATTTATCTGGTAGAGCGGAAAGGGCGGGTATTTCTTCTGTCGATCGGTACAGCGGGAATCGCGATTTCTCTTGCCGTCCTTTCAATAACTTTTCATACGTTTGAGTCACAACGAATCGATATCAAGGCTGAAGTTGCAGCGATGGTCCGAGAGGGCAGCTTGGATCTCAACTTGGAGAACCTCAAGGTTCCCGGCGGCGGACTGAACCTAGCTTCCGGCGTGCAGGTCAGCGTGCTGATCAGGCAGGGGGACAAGCAGATCCTGAAAGAGGCGTTTATGGCCGCCGGCGCAGTGCCGGATGAAACAGCTGCCCGGCATGTTCTTCGAGTTCCAAGACTTGTTGACTCTTCGCAAACGACACCCTACGAACTTGAGATTCTTCGCGCGGAGGTGGGGCCGATCCCAAGCCCGCTTGTTGGTCTGTTGAGCGCGCTTTGCATCGGACTCTTCATTGCATCGTTCTCCATTGGACCGGGTGTGTGTGTCTGGCTGGCGCTTTCGGAGCTGATGCCAAACCGCATCCGGTCCGTCGGGATGGGAATCGCGTTGCTGATCAATCAGGGAATCTCGACTTTGATTGCGCTGACATTTCTGCCTATCGCTGGACAGCACGGTTTCCATGCGATGTTTGCCTTTTGGGCGGTGTGTACGACGATGTTCTTTGTGGTCGTCAGGGCATTTCTCCCTGAGACCCGCGGACGGTCGCTTGAAGAAATCGAGAAGTCATTCTCGTGAGATGCAAGAAGTACGCGCCACGCGTCCAGGTTCTGTGGAGCGAGAGCCGATGAAGTCGCCGCGATGATGCGGCGGCTTCGATCCAGCGAGCATGGCCGGCAGCTCATGGAGGTGGACGGTGTTTTCTATCGGAGTTCTCAAGGTGGGAGGTCCATGGGCGACACTCATGTGAGCACGACAATGTGCAGGGCGGGACCTGTCCTGAATTTTGTGTGCGAGGCATAACATGACCCGACCCCGGAGCATTTATGCCAATCGACAAACCGCTGAGCAAGACCAAGCTGAGGAACGCCGC
>NZ_NIOF01000032.1 GCF_002205645.1 Roseateles aquatilis
AGTAGTCTTTGTTCGATTCCGTTGAGTAAATCAAGATCGAACTGTAGAGTTTGATCCTGGCTCAGATTGAACGCTGGCGGCATGCCTTACACATGCAAGTCGAACGGTAACGCGGGGCAACCTGGCGACGAGTGGCGAACGGGTGAGTAATATATCGGAACGTGCCCAGTCGTGGGGGATAACTGCTCGAAAGAGCAGCTAATACCGCATACGACCTGAGGGTGAAAGCGGGGGATCTTCGGACCTCGCGCGATTGGAGCGGCCGATATCAGATTAGGTAGTTGGTGGGGTAAAGGCCTACCAAGCCGACGATCTGTAGCTGGTCTGAGAGGACGACCAGCCACACTGGGACTGAGACACGGCCCAGACTCCTACGGGAGGCAGCAGTGGGGAATTTTGGACAATGGGGGCAACCCTGATCCAGCCATGCCGCGTGCGGGAAGAAGGCCTTCGGGTTGTAAACCGCTTTTGTCAGGGAAGAAATCCTTTGGGCTAATAACTCGGAGGGATGACGGTACCTGAAGAATAAGCACCGGCTAACTACGTGCCAGCAGCCGCGGTAATACGTAGGGTGCAAGCGTTAATCGGAATTACTGGGCGTAAAGCGTGCGCAGGCGGTTATGCAAGACAGATGTGAAATCCCCGGGCTCAACCTGGGAACTGCATTTGTGACTGCATGGCTAGAGTACGGTAGAGGGGGATGGAATTCCGCGTGTAGCAGTGAAATGCGTAGATATGCGGAGGAACACCGATGGCGAAGGCAATCCCCTGGACCTGTACTGACGCTCATGCACGAAAGCGTGGGGAGCAAACAGGATTAGATACCCTGGTAGTCCACGCCCTAAACGATGTCAACTGGTTGTTGGGAGGGTTTCTTCTCAGTAACGTAGCTAACGCGTGAAGTTGACCGCCTGGGGAGTACGGCCGCAAGGTTGAAACTCAAAGGAATTGACGGGGACCCGCACAAGCGGTGGATGATGTGGTTTAATTCGATGCAACGCGAAAAACCTTACCTACCCTTGACATGTCAGGAATTCTGCAGAGATGCGGAAGTGCTCGAAAGAGAACCTGAACACAGGTGCTGCATGGCCGTCGTCAGCTCGTGTCGTGAGATGTTGGGTTAAGTCCCGCAACGAGCGCAACCCTTGTCATTAGTTGCTACGAAAGGGCACTCTAATGAGACTGCCGGTGACAAACCGGAGGAAGGTGGGGATGACGTCAGGTCATCATGGCCCTTATGGGTAGGGCTACACACGTCATACAATGGCCGGGACAGAGGGCTGCCAACCCGCGAGGGGGAGCTAATCCCAGAAACCCGGTCGTAGTCCGGATCGCAGTCTGCAACTCGACTGCGTGAAGTCGGAATCGCTAGTAATCGCGGATCAGCTTGCCGCGGTGAATACGTTCCCGGGTCTTGTACACACCGCCCGTCACACCATGGGAGCGGGTTCTGCCAGAAGTAGTTAGCCTAACCGCAAGGAGGGCGATTACCACGGCAGGGTTCGTGACTGGGGTGAAGTCGTAACAAGGTAGCCGTATCGGAAGGTGCGGCTGGATCACCTCCTTTCTAGAGAATGACGAGACCGTTGACTGGCTTAGGCTGGTTGATTGAGTCGAGTCCACATAGCTCTGTTCAAGCGCCCACACTTATCGGCTGTAGTCACAACAGTGAGTGAGAAATAACGCGTGAGCCTGGCGAGCTGGCCTTGCAGGTCGGCGTTGGAGACGGGCTCAAGCGTCCAAGAGATGCGTGGGTCTGTAGCTCAGTCGGTTAGAGCACCGTCTTGATAAGGCGGGGGTCGCTGGTTCGAATCCAGCCAGACCCACCACGAGATCCAAGGGGGATTAGCTCAGCTGGGAGAGCACCTGCTTTGCAAGCAGGGGGTCGTCGGTTCGATCCCGTCATCCTCCACCAAGGTTTCTTACTCAAAGGGTGGAAAACCACAGCATCAGGAAACGGATGCTGTGGTTTGCCAGTCTGGACTTTGAAAGAAGTCGGCTGTTGTTCTTTAACAATTTGTAGAGTCGAATCAGCGTTGCTGGCGGAAAGCTGGCGCTCGTAAAGGGGCGCTCGGCACCGTGCCGCCAGCGACATTTTGATTGCGTCAACAGACTTCAACTCTGAATCAAGATTTAGAGAAGAAATTGAAGAACGGCGAAACGCGTGATACTCAAATAAATGCTCGAGTTGTCGAGCATCGTTCCTTGACGGCATCTGCGGATGTCAAAGTTATAGGGTCAAGTGAATAAGTGCATGTGGTGGATGCCTTGGCGATTACAGGCGACGAAGGACGTGATAGCCTGCGATAAGCTTCGGGGAGCTGGCAAATAAGCTTTGATCCGGAGATTTCCGAATGGGGAAACCCACCTCGCGAGAGGTATCGCATGCTGAATACATAGGCATGCGAGGCGAACCGGGTGAACTGAAACATCTCAGTAGCTCGAGGAAAAGACATCAACCGAGATTCCGAAAGTAGCGGCGAGCGAAATCGGAGTAGCCCTCGTGTTTTAGCAGTTGGCATATCAGAACGGAATGGAAAGTCCGGCCATAGCGGGTGATAGCCCCGTATGAGAAATGTTGATTGTGGAACTAGGCACGAATAGAGTAGGGCGGGACACGTGAAATCCTGTCTGAATATGGGGGGACCATCCTCCAAGGCTAAATACTCGTAATCGACCGATAGTGAACAAGTACCGTGAGGGAAAGGCGAAAAGAACCCCGGGAGGGGAGTGAAATAGATCCTGAAACCGCATGCATACAAAAAGTAGGAGCCCTCAGGGGTGACTGCGTACCTTTTGTATAATGGGTCAGCGACTTACATTCAGTGGCGAGGTTAACCGAATAGGGTAGCCGTAGAGAAATCGAGTCCGAATAGGGCGAATTAGTCGCTGGGTGTAGACCCGAAACCAGGTGATCTATCCATGGCCAGGATGAAGGTACCGTAACAGGTGCTGGAGGTCCGAACCGACTAGTGTTGCAAAACTAGCGGATGAGCTGTGGATAGGGGTGAAAGGCTAAACAAACCTGGAGATAGCTGGTTCTCTCCGAAAACTATTTAGGTAGTGCCTCAAGTATTACCTTCGGGGGTAGAGCACTGTTTAGGCTAGGGGGTCATGGCGACTTACCAAACCTATGCAAACTCCGAATACCGAAGAGTACAGCTTGGGAGACAGAGCACCGGGTGCTAACGTCCGGACTCAAGAGGGAAACAACCCAGACCGCCAGCTAAGGTCCCTAAAATTGGCTAAGTGGGAAACGAAGTGGGAAGGCTAAAACAGTCAGGATGTTGGCTTAGAAGCAGCCATCATTTAAAGAAAGCGTAATAGCTCACTGATCGAGTCGTCCTGCGCGGAAGATGTAACGGGGCTAAGCCAGTTACCGAAGCTGCGGATGCACAGTTTACTGTGCGTGGTAGGAGAGCGTTCTGTACGCCTGTGAAGGTGGGTCGTGAGGCCTGCTGGAGGTATCAGAAGTGCGAATGCTGACATGAGTAGCGTTAAAGGGGGTGAAAAGCCCCCTCGCCGAAAGCGCAAGGTTTCCTACGCAACGTTAATCGGCGTAGGGTGAGTCGGCCCCTAAGGCGAGGCAGAGATGCGTAGCTGATGGGAAACAGGTCAATATTCCTGTACCGATCTGTAGTGCGATGTGGGGACGGAGAAGGTTAGCTCAGCCGGGTGTTGGATGTCCCGGTTCAAGCATGTAGGCGTGCCCTCTAGGCAAATCCGGAGGGCTTAGCTGAGGTGTGATAACGAGTCTGCTTGCAGACGAAGTGAGTGATACCCTGCTTCCAAGAAAAGCCACTAAGCTTCAGCTACAGAGCGACCGTACCGCAAACCGACACTGGTGCGCGAGATGAGTATTCTAAGGCGCTTGAGAGAACTCTGGAGAAGGAACTCGGCAAATTGACACCGTAACTTCGGAAGAAGGTGTGCCTTTAGTAGGTGATCCATTTACTTGGTTAGCCCAATGAGGCCGCAGAGAATCGGTGGCTGCAACTGTTTATTAAAAACACAGCACTCTGCAAAGACGAAAGTCGACGTATAGGGTGTGACTCCTGCCCGGTGCTGGAAGATTAAATGATGGGGTGCAAGCTCTTGACTGAAGTCCCAGTAAACGGCGGCCGTAACTATAACGGTCCTAAGGTAGCGAAATTCCTTGTCGGGTAAGTTCCGACCTGCACGAATGGAGTAATGATGGCCACACTGTCTCCTCCAGAGACTCAGCGAAGTTGAAATGTTTGTGATGATGCAATCTCCCCGCGGAAAGACGGAAAGACCCCATGAACCTTTACTGTAGCTTTACATTGGACTTTGAACAGATCTGTGTAGGATAGGTGGGAGGCTTTGAAACCTGGTCGCTAGATCAGGTGGAGCCAACGTTGAAATACCACCCTGGTGTGTTTGAGGTTCTAACCTTGGCCCGTTATCCGGGTTGGGGACAGTGTATGGTGGGCAGTTTGACTGGGGCGGTCTCCTCCCAAAGTGTAACGGAGGAGTTCGAAGGTACGCTAAATACGGTCGGAAATCGTGTTGATAGTGCATTGGCATAAGCGTGCTTGACTGCGAGACTGACAAGTCGAGCAGGTACGAAAGTAGGACAAAGTGATCCGGTGGTTCTGTATGGAAGGGCCATCGCTCAACGGATAAAAGGTACTCTGGGGATAACAGGCTGATACCGCCCAAGAGTTCATATCGACGGCGGTGTTTGGCACCTCGATGTCGGCTCATCTCATCCTGGGGCTGTAGCCGGTCCCAAGGGTATGGCTGTTCGCCATTTAAAGAGGTACGTGAGCTGGGTTTAAAACGTCGTGAGACAGTTTGGTCCCTATCTTCCGTGGGCGCTGCAAGATTGAGAGAGCCTGCTCCTAGTACGAGAGGACCGGAGTGGACGCACCTCTGGTGTATCGGTTGTCACGCCAGTGGCATCGCCGAGTAGCTAAGTGCGGAAGAGATAACCGCTGAAAGCATCTAAGCGGGAAACTCGTCTCAAGATGAGTCTTGCCGGGGCCTAGAGCCCCCTGAAGGGTCGTTCAAGACCAGGACGTTGATAGGCTGGGTGTGGAAGCGCAGTAATGCGTTAAGCTAACCAGTACTAATTGCCCGTGCGGCTTGACCCTATAACTTTGACACTCACGTCAAAGATCACAGTGGTCACGCAGATCCTTGTCCCCAGCGGACAGCGATCAACAACCGTTCTTCAAGCCTGAAGACGCAATCAAATCCAGCTGATTCTGACTCTACGAATTGGGCTTGCTGACCCCCCGTCAGCACGCCACCCAGTCAAGCCTGATGACCATAGCGAGTCGGTCCCACCCCTTCCCATCCCGAACAGGACCGTGAAACGACTCAGCGCCGATGATAGTGCGGACTCCCGTGTGAAAGTAGGTCATCGTCAGGCTAATTTCC
>NZ_NIOF01000033.1 GCF_002205645.1 Roseateles aquatilis
TCCCTTGTATCTTTGAAGTGCGTGTTCGGCAGTGCCGTCACGCCCGGACCTGTCAGGGTTCGGGGTTGGCCGCAGCATGTAGCCCGTCATCCCTCGGTGCCTCTCGAGCCCGTGCGTGAGTCCTGGGCGCATGCTTGCGCCCGATCTCTGAAAGCCCGAACAGTTGCGTGAACGCCGTTCGCATTTGCAAGGAAGGGACGCAGGGATCATGGCCAATCAAGTCGCAGTCGGAATCGACATCTCCAAGAAGACCATGGATGTAGCCATTGGGCACGAGCAGTCCACGGCAATATTCAGCAACGATGGCGCCGGGCATCAAGCGTTGATCGAGGTGCTGAAGAGCCATCAGGTCTCGCTGATCGTGATGGAAGCGACCGGGCAGTACCAACTGGCCTGTGCCTGCGCGCTCCAGGCTGCGGGGTTTGCCGTCGTCGTCATCAACCCTCGGCAAGCCCGGGACTTCGCCAAGGCCATGGGGCGATTGGTCAAGACCGACAGCGTGGATGCCAGGATGCTGGCGGAATTGGCCCAGGTGCTGAATCTGCGGCCTGATCGAGATCGCTTCATCAAGCCAATGCCAGACCAAGCGCAGCAGTATCTGCATGCGTTGGTACTTCGGCGTCGACAGTTGGTGCGCTTGCTGGTCAGCGAGCGCCAACGCAAACACATGGCGCACGCGGAGGTGGTGCAGGATATTGCGGAACTGATGGATATGCTCTCGACTCAGCTTGAGACGCTGGATCGGAAGATTGCGGAACACCTGGCCCAGCACCAATCCAATCTGGCCGCCTTGCTCAAGAGCGTCAAGGGCGTTGGCCCGGCGACGGCTGCGACGCTGATTTCCGAGCTGCCGGAGCTAGGCCAACTCAAGGCCAAGCAGATCTGCGCGCTGGTGGGGGTCGCACCGATGAACCGGGACTCGGGCCAGGCGCGCGGCAAACGCATCATTTGCGGCGGACGGGCCACGGTCAGGAGTGCGTTGTACATGGCCGCCATCGTCGCCATGCGCTACAACGCCGTGATACGGCAGTACTATGAGCGCCTGCTGGCGGCTGGCAAGCCGAAGAAAGTGGCTATCGTGGCATGCATGCGCAAGCTGTTGGTCATCATGAACGCCATGGTCAAAACCGGGCAGCCATGGAATGAGCCGCTTGCACCGGCATGACTTTCTAGATGGTGGCGGTGTCCCTATGTCCTGGCGCCTGGGCTTCAGATACCCATCGCCATGACCCAGCCCGCGAGCCCGGCCAGCAGCACCACGAGCGCTGGCGGCACACGTCCCACCGTCAGCAGCCCGAACGAGAGCAGTGCCAGCCCGAAATCCGCCTTGCCGTGGATAGCGCTCGTCCACACCGGGTCGTACAGCGCGGACACCAGGATGCCGACCACGCCGGCATTGATGCCCGCCATGGCCGTCTGGATGCCCGCGCGGTGGCGCAGTCCTTCCCAGAACGGCAGCGCACCGACCAGCACGAAGAAGGCCGGCAGGAAGATGGTGCCCAGCAGTGCCAGACCACCGATCCAGCCATGCAGCGGCCCCTGTGCGACGGCGCCGAGATAGGCCGAGAACGTGAACAGCGGCCCCGGCACGGCCTGCGCCGCACCGTAGCCGGCTAGGAAGTCGGCGTTGCTCACGATGCCGCTGGGCACCACGGCGGCTTGCAGCAGCGGCAGCACGACGTGCCCGCCACCAAAGACCAGTGCGCCGGAGCGGTACACGCCTTCTAGCAGCGCGATCGTGGATGAGCCCGTGGCTGCCGCCCATAGGGGTAGCCCGACGAGCGGTGCGGCGAACAGCAGCAGTGCCACGATGCCCAGCTTGCGCGAGACGGGGTAACTGTGGGCTCGGCCGCCGCCGGGTTGCGCGATCTTCAATGTCCACCAGCCCAACAGTCCTGTCATTGCAATGGCGGCAAGCTGGCCTGCAGCCGAGGGCAGGATCATGGTCAGCAGCGCCGCCAGAATGGCTAGGGCAGCACGCGGCCGATCCGGGCACAGTGACTTGGCCATTCCCCAGACAGCTTGCGCCACGATGGCCACGGCTACCACCTTGAGCCCATGCACCCAGCCCGACTGGGCCAGCCCCTGGTACTCCGCGATGCCGAAGGCGAACAGGATCAGCGCAATCGCCGACGGCAAGGTGAATCCCGCCCAGGCCGCCAGCAGGCCCAGCCAGCCCGCGCGGCCCAGCCCCAGCGCCATGCCTACCTGGCTGCTGGCTGGGCCCGGCAGGAATTGGCACAGGGCGACCAGATCGGAGTAGCTGCGGTCATCCAGCCAGTGGCGGCGCTCGACAAACTCCGAGCGGAAATAGCCCAGGTGCGCGATCGGCCCGCCGAAGGAGGTCAGCCCCAGCTTGAGGAAGGCGCCAAAGACTTCGACGGGTGAGCCGCGCGCGGCTGCGGCCTCATGCTGCAAGGTGTTGGTGGAATCTGTCATTTGTGCATTGCCTCCCCGGTGAACTCCCAGATGCGTTCCTTGGCCAGCGCCAAGCCTTCCATGCCCTTGGGCGTGATCGTGTAGAGCTTGCGCACGGTGCGCCCTTCACGCTCCTGGCGGGAGACGAGGTAGCCGTCGCGCTCCATCTTGTGCAGCATCGGGTACAGCGTTCCTGGGGAGAGGCGATAGCCGTGGTGGGCCAGTTCGTCGATCATCCACTGCCCATAGATCTCCTGCTCGGCCGCGTGGTGCAGCACGTGCAGGCGGATCAGCCCCGACAGCAGGTCGTGGTGCTCCATGGCGCGGGGTGTTGGTTTTTCTTTCATATCGAATAACGATAACGAAATTCGATATTTTCACGATGCGCTGTCTTGACTTTTAAGACAGTTGCTCACGCCTTC
>NZ_NIOF01000034.1 GCF_002205645.1 Roseateles aquatilis
GCCAACACGGCCGGGGTCAGGAATGGGCGGCTGTTCCTGAAGGACCACCTGGGGTCGGTGATCGGGATCGTCGATGAGGTGGGGCAGTTGCAGCAGCGAATGAGCTATGACGCGTGGGGGCGCCGGCGCAATATCGACGGCAGCGACGACAGCTGGGCGACGCTGGGGACGATCAAGAACGATCAGGATAACTCGGGGTATACCGGGCACGAGCAGCTGGATCAGCTCGGGCTGGTGCATATGAATGCGCGGTTGTATGACCCGATGACCGGGAGGCATACGAGTGCGGATCCGACGGTGCCGGATCCAAAGGATCAGCAGGCGTTCAATCGGTTTAGCTATGTGCTAAACAACGCGCTGGCTTATACCGATCCTACAGGCTTGATGCCTAATTTGATATTCGATGATTGGTTTGGTGCAGATCAGATGCGCCGATACGGAAGCTGCAGGGAGTGTGTGGGGGGGACTACCGTTAATGGGCCTCTCATAACCTATCAGCAGACGCCTTCTGCGCCTGCTCAATATTCATTACCAACGGTCACTGTCAGCGGGGCAGGAGTTTCGTATGCTGAAGTCGCCAATCCCGTGGCTCTTCCCGGTGTGAATGCTGCGGCCATTCTCAAGCAATCTACGCTTGATCTCGCGGATGGTGGTTATGTAAGATTGTCCATTAATGCATATAAGAATGGTGACTATGGTTGGGCGGTAACCTATGGCGCATCTTCAGTCCTTTGGGCAGGAGCAAATCTCGCTAGCTTTGGTACGGCAAATATAATAGGCCGATCGACTACCGCTGCCGCAAAGGAAGCTGGAGCGTTCAGTCATCTTGTGCCTGGCGGTGGACTTGTGGCGCATGAAGCGGCCGGTGGTCATTTGCTTGCGCGACATCTTGGCCAAACGGAGGCGGACCTTGCTGCAAGGCTTGCGTCGCAATCGCGGTTAGGTGCTGCATCAACTTTTGCTAGCCGAGCGGAAGCCGAGGCAGCAATTTCATCGGCGTTGAGCACGAATGCTGCGCGCGTGAATGCGTGGGTTACTGCAGGTGCAAGAGGGCGGCTCGTGATTGATGGAGCTTTCAGCGGGGGGGCTGTGCTTCAGCGCGGGGCCGCTGCCGCAGTGCCAGGCACAGGAGTCAGAGCAGTTCTAGAAGGCACTGGCGGTGGAAACTGGCGAATCATTACTGGCTATCCGATACCATGACGACAAATAGCAATCAAGAACTGAAATCCTTCCTGGCAGGGTATTTCCATGAAGACTGGGAGCTGGATGCATCCGAGCCCGATGAGGTGATCGTCCAGTTTCTGAGTGGCGGGCCGGATTCCAACGATATCTATCACATCGTTGCTCAGATCCGCCAATACTTGGTCTCTGCCGGAGACGATGTTGCCATTGAGCAAGACCTCCTCAGAGAGTTTGGGTGCTATTACTTACCAAGCTCTGATGGACAGAGTGCCCGAGATTGGCTCCAACATGTAGTTGGAAAATTGGAGTACAGGCAGGGTGGATTGGCTTAGAGCTCGTTCTCTTCGTCCAAATGACCACTTCCGTGTAATCTCGTCAATTAAAGTAGGTGCAATGGGTGGGTCAACCGCGGGAAATCCATTCGCTTGAGCGATCCGCGAGGCAGCGAAGGCCGAAGATCCAGGGCGGATATGCGTATATTGTCGTCGAGAGGGGGGCTACTTGGGTCGATCACGTAATTCCAAAGGCGAGATAGGGTAATGCGACCTTGGCCAGCGCGCAACTCGCGTGTCCGCATTGCAATGCAAGGCGCGCGAGACTTTCCGTGAATCCACCCGCTGGATATCGAGGTGAATGGCCGTCGCCAAATTGGGAGAAGTGAAAGTATATGAAATATCAAGTAGATGATTTTGAAGCAAGCCATGCTTCGCCGGTCTGGCGTGATCGGGCGAGCTTTATATTCGCCGCGCACCTCGGATCGAAGGATGGGATAAATGAATGGGAGCAATTGTGGGGGGAGAGGATAGCTGTAAATCGATTCATTTTGTGCTGCATTCCATTCTTTGTGACCAATCTGGCGCTGGGCGATGAGGTTGAAATTGACGCAAATTCCATTCTTCAGCGTGTCGTGCGACCGTCCGGTCAAGTGACATTTCGAGTATGGTTCGGTGGTCAGGATGATGTGGGCCGTCAAACGCAAGTGCGCGAAATTGGGGATTTGAATATTTCAATGGAATGGTATTCAGAGAATCTATTGGCTCTGAGCGTGGCGGCGACTGATGCTCAGCGCCTTGCTGACCATCTGCAGGTTCGTGAGAACGAAGGCCTGTTGAACTACGAAACTGGATCTGTCTAGAGAATGTATTTCTGAGGTTCCTGTGGGTCGAGAGAGCGTCGCGCCAGTGAAAATACTATCTGAACCGCTTTATAAAGGGTGGTCGGTAGTTTGTAGGCATGGGAAGAGCAGCGACATTCCTGTGAAGGGGTAGAAATGCCTACCCCGCGATGGGGGCGCTTCATCCCTTCACCTGCAAGAAGCAGCCATCAAACTCAATGAGGCTGGGTTAACTAGTTGCGTTGTTCGAAGCCCGCCATATAGCGAAGCAGGGAGTTCGGTCGGATGGAAAGAGCCGTGAGAGTTCTACGAGGAGCGAGACGGCTGCTGTCAGCGTTGGCGCTCGCGGGACTGGGCATCGGCGCGGCGCAGGGGCAGACCACGACGACGGTCACGCGCACGGTGAACTACGAGTACGACGCGTACGGGCAGCTCAAGAAGGAG
>NZ_NIOF01000035.1 GCF_002205645.1 Roseateles aquatilis
CGCGTGCTCAAGTACGCCTTCGAGCTGGCGCAGGCCCGCGATCGCAAGCACCTGACGGTGGCGACCAAGAGCAACGGCATCGCGATCTCGATGCCGTGGTGGGACGGTCGCGCCGACGCGGTCGGTGCCGGCTATCCGTCGGTCAAGGTGGACAAGCAGCACATCGACATCCTCAGCGCGCGTTTCGTGCTGCAGCCGGGGCGTTTCGACGTGGTGGTGGCGTCCAACCTGTTCGGCGACATCCTGTCGGACCTGGGTCCCGCGACGACCGGCACGATCGGTCTGGCGCCGTCGGCCAACCTGAATCCGGAGCGCAGCTTCCCGTCGCTGTTCGAGCCGGTCCATGGCTCCGCGCCGGACATTTACGGCCACAACATCGCCAACCCGGTCGCGATGATCTGGTCGGCGGCGCTGATGTTGCAGTTCCTGGGCGAGACGGCCGCGCACGACGCGATCGTGGCCGCCATCGAGCAGGTGTTGCGCGAAGGGCCGCGCACGGCCGACCTCGGCGGCCGTGCTTCCACGACCGAGATGGGCGAGGCCATCGCGGCCCTGATCGCCCGCGCGTGACCCGGATCCGTCCCCCCGTCCCGTCGACCGACGCCTTGGAGTTGCCCATGTCCCTGACGCTCAACCGTCCCGACCTGCTGCGTGCCCAGAACTTCATCGACGCCCGCTGGCGCGACGGCCTCGACGGCCGCGTGCTGGCCGTGAGCGACCCGGCGCTGGACCTCGACTTCGCGCGCGTGCCCGACAGCGGCGCGGCGGATGCGCGGGCGGCGGTCGACGCCGCGTTTGCCGCGGGGCCCGCCTGGCGGGCGCTGGCGCCGCGCGAGCGGTCGCGGCTGCTGCGCCACTGGCATGACCTGATCATGGCCAACCAGGAGGACCTGGCCCGCCTGATCTCGCGCGAGCAGGGCAAGCCCTTGGCCGAGGGGCGCGGCGAGGTCGCCTACGCGGCCAGTTATGTCGAGTGGTTCGCCGAGGAGGCGGTGCGGATGCATGGGGACCAGATCCCTTCGCCGTCGCCGCGTCGGCGGATGCTGGCGGTGAAGGAGCCGGTGGGCGTGGTCGCCGCGATCACGCCGTGGAACTTCCCCGCCGCGATGATCGCGCGCAAGATCGCGCCGGCGCTGGCGGCCGGTTGCACCGTGGTGGCCAAGCCGGCGGAGGACACGCCGTTGACCTCGCTGGCGCTGATCAAGCTGCTGGAGGAAGCCGGCCTGCCGCACGGTGTGGTGAACCTCGTGACCGCCTCGCGCGGACGTGCCGCCGAGGTCGTCGACGAATGGCTGGCCGATCCGCGCGTGCGCAAGATCACCTTCACCGGCTCGACGCCAGTGGGCAAGCACCTGGCGCGCGAGTCCGCCGGCACGCTCAAGCGCCTGTCGCTGGAGCTGGGCGGCAACGCGCCGTTCATCGTCTTCGAGGACGCCGACCTCGACGCCGCGGTGGAAGGGCTGATGGCGGCGAAGTTCCGCAATGGCGGCCAGACCTGCGTGTGCCCGAATCGGGTCTACGTGCACGACCGCGTGCACGATGCCTTCGTCGGTCGCCTCTGCGCGCGTGTGGCCGCGCTGCGGGTGGGGCCCGCGAGCGACCCGGCGTCGCAGATCGGTCCGATGATCAACGGCCGCGCGGTCGACAAGATCGAACGGCATGTCCAGGACGCCCAGGCCCGCGGCGCCCGCGTGATGGTGGGCGGGGACCGCGTGCGGGACGAGGATCGACCCGGTCCCAACTACTTCGCGCCGACGGTGCTGGTGGACGTCGACGGCACGATGGCCTGCACCGTCGAGGAGACCTTCGGTCCCGTGGTGCCGGTGACCCGCTTCCGCGACGAGACGGCCGTCGTCGCGCTGGCCAACGACACGCCGTTCGGCCTGGCGGCCTACTTCTACTCGCGCGATCCGGCGCGCATCCGACGTGTCTCCGACGCGCTGGAGAGCGGCATCGTCGGCGTCAACGCCGGGGCCATCGCGTCGGAGAGCGCGCCGTTCGGCGGCATCAAGGACTCCGGCTACGGCCGCGAGGGATCGCGGCAGGGGCTGGAGGATTACTTGCAGTTCAAGTATGTGTGTGAGGATGTTTGAGGGCCTGAGTTACCGACGACCCTGTCGGCAATAGCGCCAAGAAACGAGCCTGCCTCGATCAACACGGCGTCGATGCTCGCGCGCGGGAGGATTCGATCTTCATCCAGCGTGCTTGAATCGCCCCGCGTCGCGATCACGCGGACCTCGGTCCCGGACGTCAGCGCCAGTAGCGAGAAGTCGCCCAGCGAGGGGTGAAACCACAAGCTCGACCGCATCAGGTCGTCAAAGAGCGATTCGCTGATCGGCGCGCCTGGGACGCCCATCGCGTGGACGTAGGAGCCGAGTACGGAGCCGTCACGCCGGAACAGCGCGTTGTTGTCCGTCGGCCTTGTTCCTCGGGAGAGGTACAAGAACGATGCATGCAGGTCGACGGGATCGGCGAACTCCGCTTTGGCCAACTGCTTGCCGTTCAACCAGTAGGACACGGCGACCGCCGGACCTGTCCTGAATTTTGTGTGCGAGGCATAACATGACCCGACCCCGGAGCATTTATGCCAATCGACAAACCGCTGAGCAAGACCAAGCTGAGGAACGCCGCGA
>NZ_NIOF01000036.1 GCF_002205645.1 Roseateles aquatilis
CAGCCCCGCGCCACCCCACTGCTGCGTCACCGTGACCGACACCGCCCAGCCGCAGCTGTCGGTGCAGCCGTGGTACATCCAGCTGGTGACCGTGTCGTCGGGGCGGTTCTCCCGCAGCTTGCGGCCCCACGAGTCGTAGTCCCAGCTCGTGGTGAGCTGATTCGGATCGACCATCGTCAGCACCGCGCCGGTGGAATCCTCGTACGTCGAGGTCACCGTCTGCGACTTCGCATTGGTCTGCGTGAGCGCGAAGCGTCCTCGCGCGTCATACCCGGTGCTCTGCACCACGCGGCTCTGCGTGGTCCCGCTGACCGGGTCCAGCCACGTCACCGTCTTGGCGCTCACCAGACCGAAGTCCACCCCGCCCACCGCGGCCCGCGTGTACTCCGTGCTCACCCGCAGCGCCGCGTCGTCCGGCTGCACCGTCTCCTTCTTGAGCTGCCCGTACGCGTCGTACTCGTAGTTCACCGTGCGCGTGACCGTCGTCGTGGTCTGCGCCTGCGCACCGCCGATGCCCAGTCCCGCGAGCGCCAGCGCTGATAGCAGCCGTCTCGCTCCTCGTAGAACTCTCACGGCTCTTTTCATACGACTGAACTCCCTGCTTCGCTCTATGGCGGGGCTTCGAACAGCGCAACTAGTTAATCCAGCCTCATTGAGTTTACCCACACTCATTCAAGAGCAATCCGCGGCCGAGAATATCATTAGGCCGACTACTTCTTGGCGCTCGATTTCGATGAACGCGAGGATTGTTTTCGCCCCGACAGAAGCGTAAGCCAGAGCAACCATCCTGTCCCTCGAAGAGAGTGCCAATATTGATTCAGCAAGCCCTTCTACACACCTGGCATCGAAGTACCCTATCCCTTGACGCAGCCTGTATATTTTGGCAAATTCAAAGGATGACTGAGACTCCCCAACCATCCATTTAATCGATTTCGCCGATGCTTTCCATATTTCATCAAGAACATGCCGAGCAATCGTCGACAAATAATCTGATAGCAAAGCCTCCTTGATTGCCAGTTCCATTCCTTTAATTTGACTTACCTCACCGAAATTACGGCGCCCCTCTGGCAGGGCCTTGCAATAGAATCCCCGATTCATTCATCAATACATCAACTTCGAGACCTACGCCGCGCCGATTGAAAACAGGAGAATGCAGAAAAATAGGCACAACAGAATCAACTAGTGCTCAAACATACGAAGCTGGGAAGTGAAGTCATCAAAACTCGCTGCCACCTCATAGATCTTGCAAATTGGCTCATTTAGGTCGCAATAAATTACCTTGCCTTCACCAAGAGGACTAATATTAAGGCAAAATATATTACCACCCGAATCGCATGCGATTGGCAAGAGGCGTTGAATCGAACAACGCAGACCAATCAACTCGATATTCCATTCTAAACAATCGGTCTTTACTTCCCTTTCAACACCAAAAAATACCTGCACATCTGTTGGCGATTGCGGATGCCCGGGGATGTCTATTGTGTCCGGCTCAGGTGATCCACCATTATATTGCAGCAGAAATTTTCGATAGGATTGGGGAAAGGGGAAGCCAAATTCCCCCTCGATTGCATCTATATCCTGCTCTGAAAGCTTGGGACCAAAGTCTTTAATCAACATGTTTCATTGCCCTGATTGGAAGCCTCCTGTGTGCCCCGTCATCGCATGGGTGTCGCGGGGGACTAGCATCATTGTCGTGCCATCTTGGTGGTGGTGCCAGGTATAGCCCTTCGGCGTTTCCTTGAGACCAGCGGCCGCGTTCGCTGCGCGAAAATCACTCCGATAAGACCCAGTTTGTTTAATCTGAACTACTGCCTTGGCAAGGCTTGAAAAGTCAGGATAGCCGTCCTTGTCAAAGGGGATGCCAGTTTTTGGGTGGACTTGTCCTGCAAGATGGCTATTCCGCAACCTACGAACATTTCCCGCACGCTCTTGTAAATTTAGGATACCACCTGCAGACGCCACCTCTACTACAACACCCCACTCCCCTCGCGCAGATGCGCTCGCGCCAATTAATAGCGGACCGCCACTCGCCCACCTCTCATTGAGAGTAAGGCCAGATTCACGCATCTTCCTGTCTAGTTCCTTCGCTGCCTCTTCTATTTGTTGGCATTCAACACCGGAGCAGTTCGAATATCTATCCTGAAGCTTCTTGCCTGCCAGCCAGAAGTCAGCAATCATCTTATTGCGTGAAGCTTCGTTAGCCCTTGGCACCTTCTCGGCTGTCTGCTTTCCGCCGTCCTCGCCGCCTTCGCCCGGATATATGCAAACCCACATGGCGGGGCATTTCCTGGCTTCCTTTTTGTCGCTGGCTTCATTCGACTGGGAGGCGAATGCCCAAAATGGATTACTGAGCGTCGTAAAAATCGCCAGCGGCCCCAACCCCGTCGGATCGGTATAAGCCAGCGCGTTGTTTAGCACATAGCTAAACCGATTGAACGCCTGCTGATCCTTTGGATCCGGCACCGTCGGATCCGCACTCGTATGCCTCCCGGT
>NZ_NIOF01000037.1 GCF_002205645.1 Roseateles aquatilis
AAGCTCTGGTTCATCGCCTGCGCGCCGGCCGTGGCCTGCCCGGTCTCCGCGTCCAGGTGCGTGTAGCTGACGATCCGATCCGCCGCGTCATAGGTCAGGTCGCGGACCTGGCCGCCCAGCGGGTAGCGCTGATTTCATTCCACCAGAGTGAGAGCGCCCTTGAAAACGAGTTGTTCAGGCTCGACTACTCACTTCCAAGCTGGCAACTGTTCAGCTTCAGGCGGAACGACTCTCATAGTCCGCCAGCATAGTTGCCAATTGTTTGGCTTCCCCTGCGCCAGGTTCAAGGCCGCCCCCATCGAGCACACCCTTCACCAAATAATACTCCTTCAGGGACTTTATACCGCCACGCTTAAGCACTTTGAGATAAATTTTTGAATATTTCACCCTAACCTGCGACAGCGATGGTGCACCATTCGACAAAAACCTTTTATCCGCTGCAGCAATCAGTTCTGGACTCCAATTACTAGACACCTCCACACAGTCATTAATTGCCATTTGAAGACCACGTCTCGCCTGAGAAATCGACTTTTTTTCCAGCACTTTCATCACCGCGAGGGGATGAATTTCTGGAGGGTGATGTGGTTTGGCTTCGAACCATTCATAGAAGAAGCCCATGAACTTCTTAAGCCCCTCTGATTCGTCTTCTGAAATGGTTGGCATTTTATTGGCAGACACAATTACCCGATGGAATCGCTTCTCCGAACTCAATCAGGGCATCATTCAAATAAAACGGGCGGCGAGGATTCCAGGTGCTGATGCCGTTAATCATATTTCTCGAGGTTCCGCCAGTACTTTGGGCGCCGCCGTTAGTCTCAATCAAGCGCTGCTCTCTACCGCGAATAGCCGAGTAGTTCTCTGAGGAGCGGTCAAGCACAGGCGGCTGGAATCCCTCGGCATTCAGCAGTGGCTGACTCATAGCTCTATTATTGATATTTGTTGACGGATCATCGTAGCCCGACGTTCGACCGCTGTAGCACTTGCCAGTCTTTGGATTGTAGCGCGTATAGGTTTGATAAGTCTTCTTGCGCTCTTCTTCGACGGCCCGCGTCGTTGTGGTCGAACCTAAATTTGACTCACTATTCGGACCAACCCCGGGAGGAAAGTCTGGGTCAAACCGACCACCGTTCCTTCCCGGGACAACAATGATTACCTGAAGGCCCTCAGCATCTGTATAACCAAGCGGATTTCCAAGGACATAGCCGTAGGTGTTGACCCCTCCACCCAGCCCAATCGGATCACTCTGAACATACCTCCCCGTCGTCGCGTCGTAATCCCGGAAGTAGTTGTAATTCAATCCCGACTCGCTGTCGAAGAATTGCCCTGGGAAGCGAAGGTTGAAGGTGATGGGCGCGAGGCCAGCGGGGGCCGTCTCGGGCGCGGTCGAGCCGAACGGCTCGCTGATCCAGCGCCAGCGCAGGGCGTTGTTCTTGTCGACCAGCAAGCGCGGTGCGTTCAGGTGGTCGGCGTAGACGTG
>NZ_NIOF01000038.1 GCF_002205645.1 Roseateles aquatilis
ACGTCCTGCGCGATGAGCCGCGCGTTGCCGGGCTGCCCGGCGCCGTCGAAGCCCTCGGCGACGCTGCGGATCTTGCGGCCCGCGCGGTCGTAATACACCCGCGCGAAACCCGAGATCGCCGACCCGCCCTTGAGCGTGACGGTGTGTTCGAAGCGCACCGCGTCGCTGGGTGCTTCATTGCTGGCGGGCGATGCGATGGCCGGCGCGGTGCCGTTGTGGCAGCCCGCGCTGCCCGAGGGCGCGTTGGACGAGGTCGCCTCGACCAGGGTGCCCGAGGCCGCGTCGTAGACCCTGAGCCAGCAGTAGTAGACGGCGGTGCTGGTGCCGTCGGCGCGCGTCTCCAGCACCTTGCGGCCGAAGTCGTCCAGCGCCCAGGTCGTGGGCAGGCTGTTGGGTCCCACGAGCCGGGTGGCGGCGCCAAAGCGCGGGTCGTACTCGCGCGTCTCGCTCTGGCTCAGCGCGTTGGCGGCGCTGGTGGCGAAGGTGCCCGCGGGCACCGTGACGCTCACGCCGGCCACCGTCACCGTCTGCTGCGCGTAACTGGCCGTGGCGCCGCGCGGCGTGAACTGCGCCAGCGCCGAGGCCCCGCCGCAGTTGGCCGTCGTGGTGGCGGTCTTGTTGCCGAAGGCGTCCCCGTACGTGTAGGACGTGGTCACGCACAGGCTCGGTTGGTCCGGCTCGACCGTCTCGCTCTCCAGCAGGCCGTTGGCCTTGTAGGTGAACGCGCTGGTGCGGCTGTAGCTGTAGGACGGGTCCGCCTGGGCGGCGCCCGTCCACGCCAGCGCCAGCAGCACGAGGCTTGCCGAGCGCCACGCGCCTCGTCCCATGGACGTCGCGAGCCGGAATGCACGCATGTTTTCCTCTCCCTGGTCCGGGTGGCCCGGACTCGTCGTATTGGCTTGCTTGGGGTCCTCGTCGGACCGTCAGGACGTCTTCAGCATCACGTACCGCGGCAACGGCGCCTGCTCGTACGTGGCCAGTTGATCGCAGGCGACCGGTGAATCCACGTAATAGATCGTCACCGGCTTGGCGTTGGCCATCGACTGCTTGATCAGCGATAGCCAGCCCGCGCAGGTCGCCGGCGAAATCGTCACGGCGTTACCGGTGAGCGTCTGGTTGAGACTGCACAAGCGTGTGTTCTGGTTGCGCCAGGACGAGTACACGTACAGCAGCCCGTCGGAATCCAACCAGGTCTGGGACACCGTCCCGTCGCACCAGTACTGGCCCGCGCGCGCCTGCATCGGCGCCAGGACGGCGCCCGCCGTCAGCAGGGCCGTCAACGCGCGGCGCCCGGCCGTCCACGATGTCTGCTTCGTCATCCTGACTCCCTCATTCCCCGTTTGCTTCGTCGCATGGCCGAGCGCCGCTCAGTCATCCAGCAGCAACTGCAAAATCGCCTGCAGCACCGCCGGGTTCACCGGCGCGTTGGTCTGCTGGTTGCCGGCGGTGGCCGTGGCCGTGGGCGAGTTGC
>NZ_NIOF01000039.1 GCF_002205645.1 Roseateles aquatilis
TGAATCGACCCGGGTCCAGTAGACACCTTCGAGCCTCAAACTGAGGCCCAATCGGAGGTGCCATGCAAAGCAAGCAACCCTACCCAGAAGAATTCAAGATCGAGGCGGTCAAGCAGATCACGGAGCGAGGCCACCGGGTGGCCGACGTGTCCGCCCGGATCGGCGTCAGCCAGCACAGCCTGTACAAGTGGATCAAGGTGTACTCGGCGCCGGCCGCCGAGCGGCAGGCACAGGTCTCGCAGGCCGAGGAACTGCGCCGTTTGAAGGCTGAACTGCGGCGCGTGACCGAGGAGCGCGACATCCTAAAAAAGGCCGCCGCGTACTTTGCCAAGCAGTCCGGGTGAGGTACGCGTTCATCAAGGCGCACGAAGCCCAGCACAGCGTGCGGCGCATGTGCAAGGTCATGCAGTTGCACCCCAGTGGCTACTACGCGTGGAAGGCCGAGCCGCAGAGCCAACGGGCCAAGGATGACCAGCGCCTGAGCGGCCTGCTCAAGCAAGCTTGGCTGGAGAGCGGCGGCGTGTACGGCTATCGCAAGCTCACGCTGGACATGCGCGACCTCGGCGAGCACTGCGGCAAGCACCGTGTGGCCCGGTTGCTCAAGCTAGAAGGGCTGCGCTCGCAGACCGGCTACAAGCGCCGGCCCGGAGTGCGCGGTGGCAAGCCGGCCGTGGTTGCGCCGAACCATCTGCAGCGCCAGTTCACGGTGGTCGAACCCAACCAGTCGTGGGTGACCGACATCACCTACATCCGCACGCACGAGGGCTGGCTGTACCTGGCGGTCGTGGTGGACCTGTTCTCGCGCCAGGTGGTGGGCTGGTCGATGGGCAGTCGTATCGACACCGACCTGGTGCTGGATGCACTGCTGATGGCGTTATGGCGGCGCCAGCCTAAACAAGCCGTCACGGTGCACTCCGATCAGGGCTGCCAGTTCACCGGGCACGAATGGCAGAAGTTCCTGCGGGACCACAACCTGGTCAGCAGCATGAGCCGGCGCGGCAACTGCCACGACAATGCCGTGGCCGAGAGCTTCTTCCAGTTGCTCAAACGCGAGCGCATCCGTCGTCAGGTCTACGCCACGCGCAACGACGCCCGCGCCGACGTCTTCAACTACATCGAGATGTTCTACAACCCCAAGCGGCGCCACGGCACCGCAGGCGACACTTCGCCGGTCGAGTTCGAACGACGCCATTCCCAACGGCTCACGGGTGTCTAGGAAATCCGGGGCGATTCA
>NZ_NIOF01000040.1 GCF_002205645.1 Roseateles aquatilis
CGCCCCGGGTCCGAGTACAGCGGCGTGTTGTCCACGTTGGTGGCCGTCAGCGCGAAGCGCCCGTCGGGCTGCGCCAGGTACACCTTGGTGCAGCCGCTGCACGAGGGGATCTCCTCGTCCGCGTACGGGTCGTCGCGCGGGTCCGCGGGCGCGCGCGCCGGCAGCGTCGTGGTGATGATGTCCATCCGCCCGTCGCCGTTGACGTCCATGAAGTAGTACGTCGCGCCCTCGGTCCAGCCGTAGCCCACCCACATCTCGAAGCCGCCCTCGCGCATGCAGTCGTTGATGACCGCCAGCATCAGGTCGCGCGTGTCCATGCCCGCGGCCGCCACCTGCCCGCAGAACTGGCGCGACGTGGCCGCCGAGACCTGCCGCTTGAACGCGATCTGCCCATTGGCCGTGTCCAGCAGCTGGCGCGTCGTGAAGTTGCCCCCGCCCTGGTTGACGAGGAACTCCGCCCGCGCCGTCTGCCCGCACGAGCCGCCGCTGGCGTTCTTGTCGTTGTAGACCCGGATGATGTCCACCAGCCCGTCGCCGTTGGTGTCCGCCACCGTCGACGAGATGCAGCCGTCGGCCCGGTTCAGCGCCCCGGCCGAGGTCAGCGACGTCGCCACCGACGTGAAGCTGCCGTCGCCGTTGCTTTGCAGCAGCTGCGTCTCCCAGCCGTTCTCCGCCCAGCGCAGCAAATCCGTGCGGCCGTCGCCGTTGAAGTCCCCCGCCATCACGCCGTACTTGCCGTCCATGCTGGACAGCTTGGTCGAGGCCAGGTTGAAGCTCGTGGAGGCCACGCGCGCCATGTCGCCCGCGGCGTAGTTGAAGCGCGCCGGCGGCATGCAGCGCGTGCCCGCCGGGTCCACGCAGTCGGCGATGGTCACCACGCGCGCGCGGCGCGACCACGGGCCGTTGTCGTAGCCGATCTTCACGCGCTTGACGAACAGCGCCCCCATGCTGTTGCTCGCGTCCATCAGCGCCGTGCTGGGGCTGTTGATGTACGTGTCGATCGCGTCGAGCTGGCGCACGCTGACGTTCTTCGACCCTTGCTGGTACGACTCCGCCGCGTCCAGCGTGCGGTCGCTGTAGCGGAACACCACCTTGTTGCGCGGCGCCTGCGCGCCGTTGCCGGTGTACTGGATCTCCTTGACGTTCCACTCGCGCCCGGTGCCCG
>NZ_NIOF01000041.1 GCF_002205645.1 Roseateles aquatilis
ACCTCCGGCGGGAAGGTGAAGAACGGGATCACGCGGTCCCAGGCCCTGCGCCAAGCGGCGACCACGGTGGGGAATTTCTGTCCCCAGGCGCTTGCCTCGAAGGCATCCAGCTCGGCCGCGGCAGCCTCGGCGCTGGGCGCCGTGTAGACCAGCTTGATGGCCGCGGCCAGCGGCTTGCGGTCCTTCCAGTTGGCGTAGTCCAGGCTGCTGCGTATCAGGTGCACGATGCAGGTCTGCAGCGTCGTGGCCGGGTACACCGCGCCCAGCGCCTCCGGCATGCCCTTGAGCCCGTCCGTGACCGCGATGAGGATGTCGTTGACCCCGCGCGTCTTCAGGTCGTTGAAGACCTTCATCCAGAACTTGGCGCCTTCGGTGCCTTCGATCCACAGTCCCAGGATGTCGCGCGTGCCGTCGGGCAGCACGCCCAGCGCCAGATAGACGGCCTTGTTGCGCACCACCGCGTCCTCGCGGATCTTCACGCGCAGCGCGTCGAAGAACACCACCGGGTACATCGGCTCCAGCGGCCGCGCCTGCCAGGCGCCCACCTCCGCCATCACGGCGTCGGTCACGCTGCTGATCAACTCGGGGCTGACGTCCACGCCGTACTGCTCGGCCAAGAAGGCTTGCATCTCCCGCACGGTCATCCCGCGCGCGTACATGGCAATGATCTTGTCGTCGAAGCCGGTGAAGCGACGTTCGTGCTTGGGAATGAGCAGGGGCTCGAAGCTCGAATCCCGGTCGCGGGGAACGTCGATGCGCAGCGGGCCGTCCTCGGTCAGCACCGTCTTGCCGGTCTTGCCGTTGCGCAGATTCTTCGTCGTCTGGGGCTTGTCGGCGCCGCTCGGGTAGCCCAGGTGAAATCCCAGCTCGGCGCCCAGCGCCCTCTCGATCAGAGCCTTCTTGAACGCCATCGAGGCGGCATTCACTTCCTCGCCGGTCATCGGCTGGCCCTTCACGATCTGGTCGATCAGCTCATCGGGGATCTTGGGTAACGCGGCAGACTTGGCCGTTATCGCGGCGTTCCTCAGCTTGGTCTTGCTCAGCGGTTTGTCGATTGGCATAAATGCTCCGGGGTCGGGTCATGTTATGCCTCGCACACAAAATTCAGGACAGGTCC
>NZ_NIOF01000003.1 GCF_002205645.1 Roseateles aquatilis
TCGCGGCGTTCCTCAGCTTGGTCTTGCTCAGCGGTTTGTCGATTGGCATAAATGCTCCGGGGTCGGGTCATGTTATGCCTCGCACACAAAATTCAGGACAGGTCCGGACTGTCTCATGCTCCAGGTCTCCGCGAACCTGAAGCGTGTCGCGGCTGCGATCCGTGAACCTACTCAACAGCAGCAACGGCTTCCGCTTCTTCTTCAGATTTCGTAAACCACCGCTCCACTATGTCAATTTCTCGTTGACTCAACCCATAGAGCCCATAGACCAGCGCGTCAAGCCTGCCTTCCGGTTCGATTGCCAACAGTCCTACTGCTGCATTAGATTCCAGCGTATGCGCAATCGCATCAAGCTCCGCCAACACCTCTGGGTTAATGGTGCGAGGCATTGGAAAAGTTTCGATATCGTGAACAAGGATCTTCGGGAATGCTCCCTTAGACGCCTTCGGTGACGAGTTGAAGTGGAAAAAGGTTGCCAACTTCGAGTTCAAGATTGCAGCAGCGCTTGTCAAGGAGATAGTGCTCGAAGGACTGTCTTTCACAATGATGACGGCTGGATCGTTATAAAGCTCCGCACTTGTGACTGCCGCGAAAATTCGAGGATTAGTTATCTCGCGAACAAGCAGCCGTTTGCCCACGAAGAACTTAGGGTTCCGTGGATTCGCGATGCCGGCACCATACTTGATGTATTCATGTTGATTCCAGGACACCCGGAATCTGGTGACGTCACTTCCCCAGAGCCATTGCTTCCATTCTGGTCCGTGGCAGATCGTTGAGTGATAAACGCGATTCTTGATCGTGTTTTGATCCTGACCCTGATAACGGTCATACGCAATGAGGCCCTGACTTACCTCAGGAAAGTGGGTGCTAAGGTGCGAAGAGTTCGAGCGCACTTTTCCGACCAGATCGAGGACTTCCCTCGGCAGCCGAAACAATAGCCCCCAATTCAGATTGTTTGCAGCAGCTTGTTCACTCGAAACATGTTGCCGTTCTCGACGCACGAGCTCCTGAAATGACATTGCTCCAGAGGTGGGGCGATAACTTAACGCTTCCCCAGCCTGCCTCCGACCAGTAAGGACTACATTGCGGACTGTGGCCTCTGCAAAAATACTAAAATTTGTGCAATCCAGAACCTCGTCAAACGACCAGTTTTTGAATAATTCCAAGCGATATGCAGCCGCACCCAAATTGAACAAAATCGTATTGGGGACGATGAAAGACAAGATTCCACCACTGGCGAGCAGTTGTTGCGCCCGGTTGATAAACCAGTAATAGATCTCAAAATCAGGAACTTTGCCCAAACGAGCCACCAAGTGTTTCCGATCCTCCCCTTGGATTGGAACGCCATAAGGTGGATTGCCAATGATGACGTCGAAACCTTCGAAAGCGCCATGAACATTCAAGGCTTCGGGGAATTCAAACCGCCATTCAAATGCATTTCGGTACATGCGGTTGTTTCGAATCGTCTCGATTTCAGCCGCTAACCTACCAACCTCGTTGGTAAGCCTGTTCACCGTCTGGTCATGCTTCCTTTTCGCCGCAGGAGTCAGCCCAAAGAGCGTTTTTTGCCGTGTCAGCGTTTCAAGCTCTTCTGAGGCACTGCGATGCCGAAGAACCTTCGGATCGTTGCTGTAAATCTCCTGTTGGTAACTGGATTTTATTTCCGAGATGAGTTTCTCCATCTCGAACTTCTCTTCTTTGCTTTGAGCTGTTCTGTAATTGACAACAGCAGTTCGATAGTCCGTCAGACTTCGCTTGCTTTTCTTCAGGGCGTTCCTCAGATCAGCGTCTAACTGGTACTGAGCTATTAACGAATTTCCCGCTTTGATGTTGATGTCGATGTTCGGCAGTGTTTCCAACTCGTCGTCGGACTTGTAGTACGCCGACTTCAGCAACTCGATCCATAAGCGCAATCGACATATCTTGGCGGAGTTCGGGTTGATATCAACGCCGAAGAGACAGTTTTCGATAAGCTGCTCTTTCTCGTGGAAGATCGCCTCTTGTACGCGCTGACTTTCCGCGCTATGGCGTTTGTATTCAAATAACTCGCCGTCTTCATCCGTAACCACCAGCTCGTCATTTGTCACTTCGACTCTGTACTCCTTTAGGCGAGCGCCGGAACGGTCAGTCAGGATCCGTAGCTCGGATTTGACTGCGATGAGTTCGTTAAGGACAGATACTAAGAAATGCCCGGAGCCCACCGCCGGATCACAGATGCGAAGTTCATTGATGATTTGGTTGGCTTCTTGACGGTCTTCGATCTTGTCGTAAAGCTCCGCGAAGCTTACGCATGTCCAGTCTTTTACCTTGTTAAATCGATTTAGCACAGCCGTTCGAACCGCCTCGCGGGCCATGTACATGGTCACGAAGCCCGGAGTAAAGAAGGCACCATCTTGATAGTTATTGATTTTTTCAAAAATCAATCCCAAAACGGACGCGCTAATCAACGATTTTTCATCTTCCTGAATGGCCTCCGCGCCCGTGCTAGCGAAGTCGTACGCATCCAAGAATCGCAGCAAGTAGGTAAGTGCATCCAGCTTTCCCGCGTTGCGTTTCCCCGACGGATTCCTGAGTACGGTTGTCGATAAGACTGGAAGTTCGCGCCCTTCCGAGAGATTGCTAACAAGAAGAGTATCGTGTTCTAAGGGGGTCGGCTCAAAAAGCGAGCTGTTCAGATACGGTATCCGACCGAACTGAAGCTTTGCCTCTTCGTCGCGCGTATCCCAGCGCCTCGCGAGTACGCGGAAGAATAGAGCATTCAGATCGTCGTACGACTTTACTCGCTGAGAATTGAAAAAATTATGGCTTTTGTCCCCGGCATTGAAGGCTACGAGTTGTGCTTCAAGCAGCTTCAGAAAGAGAACGCGATTGATCCAAGTGATACAAAGTTCAAGACCAACATTCAATAGCTGCTCTTCTTTATCGCCCCCGTAAGACGAAAGATTTTTTATTCTATTCAGCTTATCGAGCGTATCGACTTGAGTTATGGCATTTTCGAGAAGAGCTCCAGCATTCCGCGCACCTGGCAGTTTCCTACGGATGATCCGTTTGCCCTTCTCTTTTACTTCCTCCAAGCCGATCAGATGGAGGAGCTCGCTATAAAAGCCTTGATCAAGGCTATTGCTATCATTTTGAAATGGAAGTTTCAGCAAGTGTTCGGGAGAAAAGACCTTGAGAAGCTCAATGAGCTTGCGATCATTCTTCTTATCTGAGTCCCGGGCATAAGCCTCATAGCTGCGGAGATCGACGTACGTAAACGCAATATCGCCAGCGATCTTTTGGAGTGCCGGCGAGGCTACCTGTTTATAGAAAAAATCCGTCGTAGTGCCGGATAGACGTCCTTGCTCAAAGTCATTGAACTGTCGCGTCAGCTCACTATCCTGTGCGAAGAGGCGTTCGAATACCTGGGCATCGAAGAAATACCATTCCCAGGCATTCGTAATTGCAAGATTCCTAACTTCCAGATTTTTCAGCGTGATGCGTTCACGAAGGTAGTACAGAAGAAGCTCTTGCAAAGCCTTGCTATTAAGTTGCCCGCGTTGTGGCATCTCCGATTTGTTTGTCGGCTTTTTGGTTTCGACGATGACCCCGGCAGTAGACGAAGCTTGTCGTCCGTTATGGACGACCAAATCCGTTCTGGCCTTGGTGTTTATGAAGTGCTTGCCGTCATACCCGATTTTTCGGAGGAAATCGGATATGAGGTTCTTGTGATGCTCTTCGGACTCATGAGCATTGACGTTGTCAAGCAGCCATGTGAGTTGAACCTTGAAGGCCTCCACATATGATCGCGGTGGTTTTGCCTTCAAGAAAGCCTTGTTCAACGCCTGCTTCGCAGATATTTCCTTCATGCGACATGTTCTCTCGTCCCCGGGGACAGTCATGTTAAGCGAGGAAGAAGCCGAAGCCGTTGCTGCTGTTGAGTAGGTTCACGGATCGCAGCCGCGACACGCTTCAGGTTCGCGGAGACCTGGAGCATGAGACAGTCCTGGCAGACCGTTCCATCGCGTAAACTCTGCCCCATCGCGGGATTCGTATAGTGGCAATACCCTGGCTTCCCAAGCCCGTGCGGCGGGTTCGATTCCCGCATCCCGCTCCACCGCATCAATCTGCGGACTTCCGCAGAAGTCCAAGAGAGTCTGTAAGTCGTTGCCACGCAAAGACTTTTCCTCTCTTTGATGTTCTGCTGTGGTCCACTGCGATCCGCCTACAGCCGGGACTTTTAAGTCCACAAACAAGTCCATTTTTGCGGGCGCGGCTGATTCCGGATTGTTGATGGAGGGGCGAGGTCGACGTGACCAGCATCTGGTTCCTGACTCATGTTCAGGAGCAAGAGCATGGCACTCTCAGACCTGGCCGTTCGACAGGCCAAGGCAACTGGCAAGGCATACACCCTCCCTGACTTGGATGGCCTCTCCCTGGCCGTCACGGCGGCAGGGGGCAGGACTTGGCACTTCCGCTACTACTGGGCGGGCAAGCAGAAGCGGATGTCGCTCGGCACCTACCCGGAGGTGACGCTTCGAGAGGCCCGCAGCCTACGCGATGACGGCCGCGCCCTGCTGGCCAAAGGCATCAATCCTCGCGTTCACCGCAAGCAGAAGCGCACCGCTGTCCGGCTCGCCGACGAAAACACTTTCGAGGCGGTGTATCGCAAGTGGCTCAAGCATCGCGGGCTCAGCCTCAAGGAAGGCCGGCAGACGACTCTCTCGATCCTTCCGCGCATCTTCGACAAGGATGTGCTGCCGACCTTGGGCAAGCGGTCGATCTATGAGATTAAGCGTCCCGACCTCTTGGAGGTGATCGCCAAAATCGAGAAGCGCAGGGCGCTCTCCGTCGCCGAGAAAGTCAGGACGTGGTTCAACCAACTGTTCCGCTACGCGCTGGTGATCGTGCCGGGCCTGGAGCAGAACCCTGCCTCCGATCTCGATGTGGTGGCGCTGCCACTGCCACCCGTCAACCACAACCCGTTCCTGCGCATGGCCGAGCTGCCCAAGCTGTTGCAGCGGCTGCGGAGCTATCGCGGCCGGCGGCAGACCCAGCTCGGGCTGCGGCTATTGCTGCTGACGGGCGTGCGAACCGGTGAGCTGCGGCAGGCGACGCCGGATCAATTCGATCTGGACCGTGGGCTGTGGATCATCCCGCCCGAGGTCGTGAAGCAACTCCAGGTGGACATGCGCAAAAAGCGGCAGCAGCCGAAGGACATCCCGCCATACATCGTGCCACTGTCGATTCAGGCCATGGAGATCGTCCGGCACCTGCTGGATGAGTTCAAGCCGGCCCAGCGCTACCTGTTCCGGCACGACAGCGACTTGAAGAAGCGCATCAGCGAGAACACGCTCAATGGTGCGCTCAAACGCATGGGCTATCAGGAACGCCTGACCGGACACGGTATCCGTGGCACGATGTCCACTGCGCTCAACGAGATCGGCTACCCGAAGGTCTGGGTGGATGCACAGCTCTCGCACGTCGATCCCAACAAGGTCAGCGCGACCTACAACCATGCCGAGTACGTGGAGCAGCGTCGCCGCATGATGCAGGACTGGGCCGATCGGCTCGACCTCTTCGAGCAGAACCAGGTCGAGGCGGCCAGCATGCCGCTCACCGTGCATCTGGAAGGCGTGCCCGCGTTCCCGAATGAGCAAACCGCAAGCGCACCCTCCACGCCGGTTGCCGCTTCGCCAATCCTGCTCGTGACGAAGCCGGGTGACGCCATGCCGTTGGTTTCTGCCGCCACACATCGGCTGCCGGCGGTTCCGCCCCCTCGATCAGCCGCGCCGCTGGTGCCTTCGGACATTCAGCGCGAGAGGATGGAGCTGTTCGATGTCTTCGAAGCGCCGCACAACCTTCCCGTCGCTGCGTTTGCCAAGATGGCGGGCAAATCCCGCAGGTGGATCAGCTACGAGATCAAGGCGGGCAACTTGCTGGCGTTGAACGTAGGCAACCGCGGCCAGCGCGTGCCGGACTGGCACCTCGACCCACTCAAGCACGAGCTGATCCAGTCCGTCCTGAAGCTGACCAGGGGTGCGGACCCTTGGCAGATCTACCATGCACTGCTGCAACCGCGCTCGATGCTGCGGGGGTGTTCGGCACTGGAGGGCGTGACGGCCGGCAATCTCGACAAGCTCGTGATGGCGGTGAGCACGACCGTAAAGGAAAACGAGTGGTCCCCGCAGCAGGCGAGGTTGGCCTGAGCGGCGCGCGGCGAACGCCGGCCTCTCGGGCTTGGCATGCATCCCGGTAAGATGCCTATCGAACTGCGCGTCGAGAATGCAGACTCTGATCGCTCATGACCACCCAGTCTGATTGATCTTGGTTAGTAATTCAGACAGCGTGATCGAGCCAACGGCGGGACTCGACCCGAAGCGGCCGGAAGGAATACGCAAGCCCAACCGCTGGTTCGCCCTATGGGGCAACAATCTAGTCACAATGAATGAACTGTCCTAATAGCGTTGCGTATGGGACTTTAGCGTCATTACTTGCTGCGAGTCACTGTGAGGAAGAGAGGGCGGGATGATTCTCACGGACAATGAGACAAAGGTCGACCTCCTCAACAACGAGGCGATCGCCAAGACCATCATCGAGCTGCTGTGCGAAAAGCCCGAGCGCGCCGTGACGATCGGCGTTCACGGCGACTGGGGCGCCGGAAAATCCAGCATCTTGGAGATGATCGAGAACGGCCTCGGTTCGGATGAGGACGTGCTCTGCGTCAAATTCAACGGATGGCGTTTTCAAGGATTCGAAGACGCCAAGATCGCGCTGATTGAGGGCATCGTCACCGGGCTTATCGAAAAACGCCCGTTGCTCACCCAGGCCGGCATGGCCGTGAAAGACATCTTCCGGCGGATCGACTGGCTCAAGATCGCGCGACACGGGGGCGGTCTGGCTTTCACTGCGTTCACCGGCATCCCCACAGCCGATCAGGTCGGCGCGGTGGTCGGCACCTTGAAGGGCATCTTCTCCGATCCCGCGAAACTCGCCACGCAGGAGAATTACGACAAGGCCATCGACGGTGTGCAGGGTCTGCTGAAACCAGGTGAGTCGAAGAATGTGCCGGAAGAGATCGAGGCGTTCCGAAAAGCCTTTGACGACCTGCTCAAGCAGGCGGGCGTCAAGCAACTGATCGTTCTCATCGACGATCTCGACCGCTGCCTGCCCGACACGGCGATTGAAACCCTCGAAGCCGTCCGCCTGTTCGTATTCACCGCCCGCACCGCGTTCATCGTCGCGGCCGACGAGGCGATGATCGAATATTCGGTGCGCAAGCATTTCCCCGAACTGCCGGACACGACCGGCCCCCGCGACTATGCACGCAACTATCTCGAAAAGCTGATCCAAATTCCGTTCCGGATTCCGGCTTTGGGCGAGACCGAAACTCGTATCTATGTCACCCTGTTGCTCATCGGTGCCGAGCTGGGCGAGGACGATGTCGATTACTCGGCGCTCATCATCGTCGCGCGTGAATTGCTCAAACGCCCTTGGCAAACGGCGGGGCTCGACGCGCAGACGGTCAAAACCGCCTTGGGCGACAAAGCCGGCAAGGTCCAGAACGCGCTAACCTTGAGCGATCAGATCGGTCCGATCCTAGCCAGCGGCACTCAGGGCAATCCCCGGCAGATCAAGCGCTTCCTGAACACCCTGCTCCTGCGCCATCAGACCGCACTCGCGCGCGGCTTTGGGGACGAGGTGAAGCTGCCCGTCTTGGCGAAGCTTATGCTGGCCGAACGGTTCCTCTCCAGATTGTTCGACCAGATCGCCAGCGCCGCCGCCCGCGATCCGGAAGGCCGCTGCGTAGATTTGGCGGCGCTTGAAGCCGCCGCATCGGAGGAGAAGCCAGCCCCCAAAGCGAAGCGGGCCGGGCCGAAGATCAGTTCCACCGATGACGCCAAGGCGACCGCCGTGCCGGACTCCCAGGACAGCGCCATCCTCACCGAATGGAAGGCGGCCGACGCGATACGGTCTTGGGCGCGGCTGTCACCGGCCTTGGCCGAAGTCGATCTGCGCCCCTATCTGTTCGTGACCAAGGATCGGAAAGACTATTTTGGCGCGGCCTCCGTCCTCGGGCGTCTCGCCGCGGTGGTCGAAAAGTTGCTCGGCCCGAAACTTGCCGTCCAGGCGTTCGAAGGTGAACTCAAACAGCTCGTTCCGGCCGAGGCCGCGCAGATCTTCGAGGAGCTGCGCGGGCGCGTCATGGGCGGAGACACCTTCGATACCGTGCCGCCGGGGGTCGATGGGCTCGCGGTGCTGGTTCGCGCGCATCCAACGCTTCAAGCTAATCTTCTCGATCTGCTGGAAGCCTTGCCGGTGGATCGGTGCGGGCCGTGGCCCGCGTCGGGTTGGGAGGGCGTTATCAAGGATTCCGACGCCGTGGCGCGCTTCGAGAAGCTACTCCAAAAATGGTCCACCTCCGGTTCGTCCTTCTTGAAGCCTACGGCGAGCGCCGCGCTTCGCACGCGGAAGGGTGGGCGCTGATGGGCACATCGAACGCCTATGGGGGTGCGGGTGGAGCCACCCCGCTCATTCCGAGTTGGTTGCAGGGTGACGGCGACGGCGGGGCCGGCGCGGCCGGGGGCGATGGCAACGGGACACAATCCCCGTCACCCGATGGATCGCCCTCAGCCGTTCCTCCCGCGCCAGCGCCTCGGCCAATCGCGCCGGTAGGGGCATCGGATCGGTTCACGTCCGCCCGAAACAATTTCACTCGCTTCGTGAGTTCGGGCGGCAGCGACCGCAGAAGTCTCGGCCGTGCTGTCTCGCAATATGTGTCCAAGTCGGCGGGTGGCTCACGCCAAGCCTCGCAGCGCATGGGCTCATCGCGCGGCGTGGGTGCCGGGCTCGTCCGATTCCTCAACGACGCCAGCGCCAATGGCGTTCGCGAAGCGCTGCGAACGCTCAACCTCGAAAGCCTCGCGGGGCGGCCGATCGAGGAAGTGTTCGCGGGGCTCGCCGACTACATCTGCCCCGAAGGCGGGTCGATCGACGAGGGAATCGCGCGAGACGCCTTCGTCGAGACGATCGCCGATCTCGCCGGTGCGGGCATTACCGACATCGACGCGCTCACACCCGGCCAGATCCAGACCGTCTTCGAACTATATGCGACGCACGCGATCGAGGCGCGCATCTGCAACGACATCGGCACCAAGGTCGTTATCTTGCCCACCGATCCGCGCGCGGCCGAGAGGGTTCAGGCGCAACTGCGTGATTTCATCCAGCGCGGCGTCAGCGATGCGATCAACGCCGCGGGTGTCAACATCCAGTCGCTGACCCCTGATGCGGTGATGGGCTTCGTGACCGACGTCTACCAATCTGCATTCGACGTGTTGCAGACGATGGGCGACGGGGAGGCCGCAAAATGAGGCGCCATGTCATCATCGGCCGTTTCGGGCCGGACGATAAGACCCGCGTCCCGAAGGCGCGCGACGAGGTTGCATCGACCTTGCAGTTGGTGACGAGCAAGCGTCTCGATCATGGAATCGGCCGCGCCTTGGCCGACCTCAAGGCGCTGCACCTTACCCCGAGCGAGATCGGCGCGGACATGCTCGTCGTCGCGGCCCATGTCCACGCGGCAGACACCCGCATCTCCCGCTCCACGGAATCGCAGGACGCCTGGACGCGCGAGATTCGTCTGGTCATCCCTGTGAGCGATCCGGTGCGATGGACGGCCGCCGCGCCCATCCTGGTCCGCGCCCTGAACTTCCTGACCGGCGACAGATGGGATGTGGGCTTCCGCAAACGGGCCAAGGGCTATGCGAAGCTGGTTCCCGCCGCGGCACCCACACTTATTCCCGCCCCGTTCGATGGCGTGAGTCTGTTCTCCGGTGGCTTGGACAGTCTGATCGGCGCGATCGACAGCTTGAATGATGGCGAGATGCCGCTCCTGGTCAGCCACGCGGGCGAAGGGTTGGTGAGCAAGTCGCAGGAGCAGTGCTTCGAAGGTTTGAAAGCCGCTTACAAATCATCCGCCTTCGATCGGCTGCGGGTGTGGATGAGCTTCGATAGCGGGCTCGTCGAGGATGTCGGATCGGAGGACACCACGCGCGGCCGCTCGTTCCTGTTCTTCTCCCTGGGCGTCGCCGCCGGCACCGCGCTCGGCCGCGACTTCGTGCTCAAGGTTCCAGAGAACGGGCTGATCGCGCTAAATGTGCCGCTCGATCGGCTTCGGCTCGGCGCGTTAAGCACCCGGACGACGCATCCTTTCTACATGACCCGGTGGAACGATTTGCTCCAGGCGCTCGGCGTCGGAGGGAAGGTCGAGAATCCCTATTGGGACAAGACCAAAGGGGAGATGGTGGCCCAATGCGCCAATCCGGCCCTATTGAAGCAACTCGCCCCGCTGTCGCTATCATGTTCGTCGCCGACGAAGGGGCGCTGGACCAAGAAGCCGCAGGGTCACTGCGGATACTGCCTGCCATGTCTCATCCGGCGAGCCTCTCTGCGAGGCAAGGATTCGACGGTTTACGGCGTACCCGACCTGAATGCTGCCACGTTGGACACCAGGCAGGCCGAAGGTCAGCAGGTCCGATCCTTCCAGATCGCAATCGCGCGGCTATCGAAGCGCCCGGAACTCGCCAAGGCCCTCATCCACAAGCCGGGGCCACTCTATGACGACCCCTCCCGCCACGATGACTTGGCCGATGTCTATCGCCGTGGATTAGAAGAGGTCGGGCGCTTGCTGACTGGCGTTCGCGCCGCACCGTCGTGAGAGGCCTCATGCGATCGGGTCTCGTCGATTTTCATTGCCACCTCGATCTCTACCCCGACCACGCGGCCGCGGTGGAGCGTTGCGAGCGCGATGGCGTCTTCACCCTTACCGTGACCACCACGCCCAAGGCTTGGCCGCGGAACCACGAACTGGCGTCCGCCACCCGTCATGTCCGGGCGGCCCTCGGACTGCATCCTCAACTGGTCGCTGACCGCGCCCACGAGATCGAACTTTGGGAGGAGTTCTTGCCTAGAACCCGCTATGTGGGAGAGGTCGGGTTGGACGCCGGCCCGCGGTTCTATAAGTCTTTCGAGACGCAGAAGGAGATTTTCGCTCGCGTGTTGTCGCTCTGCGCAGCGGCGGGGAACAAGATCGTCACGATGCATAGCGTCCGAGCGACCAAGGCCGTGCTCGATATGATCGAGAAATACATGCCGCCTTCGCGCGGTCGCGTGGTGCTTCATTGGTTCACCGGCACCGCAGCGGAGGCCAGGAGGGCGGTTGATCTCGGCTGCTACTTTTCGGTGAACGCGGAAATGCTCGCCAATGAAAAGCGCGCCGCGATAACCAAGACGCTGCCGTTGGATCGCGTTCTGACGGAGACAGATGGGCCGTTTACAAAGACCGATGCTCGTCCGACCACACCGAGCGATGTCTGGATCGCTGCGGAAGGTTTGGCGCGTCTGCATGGAATCCCGCCCATTGATATGTCCGCCACCATATTGCGGAATCTGAAAAGCCTGCTCGAAGAACAGGGCTAGTTTGTGCGTACCGCCGGGTAGTTGCGCAGTGATCGCCAGAGAAGCTGCGCAACCTCGCCGCAGAAGCTGATCAGCGAGTGCCGGGCCGTTGCGCGGTCGGCGGTGGGCAGAGAGTCAGCATGCGGCCAGGAGCGTGTGCCAGTACGAGAGCGGACTGGCTGCTCATCGCGACAGGCTCCTCCGTGAGAGTTCTTGGCCCAGGCGGAACGCTTCTTCGACGCTGACGATGGTCACGTGCTTGTGCGTACCCGTCCAGACTTCCGCGGTGGATGCCGAGGCGAAGAAGTGCACGTGACGGCAGAACGTGCCGCGGATGTCACGCGAGGCACCGAGAAGTGATGGGTGCATTCCGATTCTCCGTCAGCCCGCGCAGCAGGACAGCTGCTTCACATCCTTGGTGAAGGTCTGTGCTGCAAGCTTCAGCCCCTCGACCATCGTCAGGTACGGGAACAGCTGATCGGCCAGGTCCTGCACAGTCATGCGATGTCGAATGGCCAGTGCCGCCGTCTGGATCAGCTCACCCGCTTCCGGTGCGATCGCCTGCACGCCGATCAGCCGACCCGATCCGGCTTCCGCCACCAGCTTGATGAAGCCGCGCGTGTCGAAGTTGGCGAGCGCGCGCGGCACGTTGTCGAGTGTCAGCACGCGGCTATCCGTCTCGATGCCGGCGCGGTGCGCTTCCGCTTCGCTGTGGCCGACGGTCCCGACCTGCGGATCGGTGAACACCACCGCCGGCATCGCCGACAGATCCAGCGCGGCCTCGCCGCCGGTCATATTGATGCCGGCACGCGTGCCGGCCGCCGCCGCCACGTATACGAACTGCGGTAGGTCGGTGCAGTCACCGGCGGCGTAGATGTCGGACGCGTTCGTGCGCATGGTCGCGTCCACGACGATGGCGCCTTGCTGGTTGGTTGTCACGCCGGCGGTGCCGAGATTCAGGCTGCGGGTGTTGGGGGTGCGGCCGGTGGCCATGAGCAGGCGATCCGCGCGCCGCTCGCCGTGATTCGTGGTGAGCACGAACTCGCCGTCGACATGCGCGATCCGGCTTGCCTGAGTCTGTTCCAGCACTTCGATGCCTTCGGCGCGAAACGCGGCCGTCACCGTCTTGCCGACCTCGGGGTCCTCGCGGAAGAACAGTGAGCTGCGCGCCAGGATCGTGACCCGGCTGCCCAGCCGCGCGAACGCCTGCGCCAGCTCCACGGCGACCACGCTCGATCCGATCACGGCCAGCCGCTCGGGAATGGCGTCGCTGGCCAGCGCCTCGGTGGAGGTCCAGTACGGCGTGTCTTTCAGGCCCGGGATCGGCGGGATCGCAGGGTTGGCGCCTGTAGCGATCAGGCAGCGGTCGAAGTGCACGACTTGCTCGTCGCCGTTCCTCAGCTTCACGATAAGCGCGCGGTCATCCTTGAAGCGCGCCTCACCGCGCAGCACGGTGATGGCGGAATGGCCGTCGAGAATGCTCTCGTACTTGGCGTGGCGCAGCTCCTCGACACGCCCCTGCTGCTGCGCCAGCAGCTTGTCGCGCAGGATGGCAGGCGCCGCCGCGGCGATACCCCCGTCGAACGGGCTTTCGCGGCGCAGGTGCGCGACATGCGCCGCGCGGATCATGATCTTGGACGGCACGCAGCCGATGTTGACGCAAGTGCCGCCAATGGTTCCGCGCTCGATCAGCGTGACACGCGCCCCGCGCTCGGTGGCCTTCAGCGCGCCCGCCATCGCGGCGCCGCCGCTGCCGATCACGGCGAGATGCAGGGATTCATCACTGCCTGGGCGCTTACCGTCGCCGCCGAGCCAGGACTGCATGTTGCCCAGCAAGCCGCCGGAGGGCGGTGGCGTACGGCCCTCGTCCACGCGGGCCTGATAGCCGAGCGCGTCCACAGCCGCGATCAGTGCGTTCGCGGTCGTGCCGTCTGCCAATGCCACCTCGGCCGAGCCCAGGGTGTAGGACACGCGCGCGGACTGAACGCCCGGCACTTTTTCCAGCGCCTGCCTGACATGTGTCGCACAGGAGTCGCAGGTCATGCCGGAGATCTTGAGTTGAGTCATGGTTGAGTTCCGATGAGCGGGGTCAGGATTGTTTGGCCGGGAGTTCGCAGTGCTCCGGGTCGCAGCGCCGGCTGGCCGGCGATACGAGGTCCCAGACGGACACGGCGATCATCAGGCCGAGTCCGGTATAGGTGGCGTAGCTGCTCCAGCCGTACTTGAACCAGGGGTACAGCGACAGCAGCAGGACGGTCGGCCCCAGCATCCCCAGCAGGCTGCGGTGCCACTGACGGTGGTTGAACCAGCCCAGGGCGTTGATGACCAGCGCCAGCGAGGCAAACACCGGCAGCAGGGTGTTGATGAACACCCCCTCCCATTGACTCAGGAACCCAAGGCCCACGGCCGCACCGAGGCTGGCAATGGCGGGGAAACACATGGCGCATCCCATCGCCGAGATGAGCGCACCCACTGAACCCGTTTTGTCGCCGATGCGAGTAATCCACTGAATCAACTGCTCCATGTCGCGCTCCTACTGCCGCACCGTGGACGGAAAGCCGGCGTTCGCCGTCGCCCGGGTCATGTCCTCGACCGTGGTCTTGGCATCGTCGAAGACGACTGTGGCTTGCTTGTCCTTGAAGCTGACATCCACCGACTCGACGCCGACCACGCGCGACAAGGATTTCTTGACCGTGATCGGACAGGTGACGCAGGTCATGCCCGAGACGTCCAGCGTGACGGTGCGAGTCGCCGCATGAACCGCGCTGCATTGGCAGCAAGCCAGTACGGCGGCCAGCCCCAGAGCAATGAATAGACTCTTGACCATGATCAGTCTCCTTCAGAAGAACAGAACTGCGTAGTAGGGGAATGTGAGCAGGCCGGCGACCAGCGTCGCCACACCCAAGAAGATCCACTTGCGTCGCCGCTGTACGCGCGGATCGGCGCAGGCCCGGTCAGGTTCGCAGACCTCGGCGGTTCGGAAAATGCCGCGGTAGGCGAAGAACAGGGCGAGGACCGCCACCGCCACGAAGATCGGGCGGAAGGGTTCGAGAACCTTCAGCGTCGCCAGCCACGAACCGCCGAGGCCGGCCATGACCAGCACCAGCGGCAACACGCAGCACACCGAAGCGCCGAGACCAGCGGCGACGCTGGCGGCGAGCGAGAGGTTGGAACGGTCCTGCATACAGCCTCCTGTGAACGGATGCTGTTACGCTACGACCGTAGCTGACTACGGAGTCAAGATGCCCGAGACCTACACCATCGGCAGCCTGGCGCAGCACACCGGCGTGCATCTGGAAACGATCCGCTACTACCAGCGCCGGGGGCTGGTGGACGAGCCGGAGCGCCCGCTGGGCGGCATCCGGCGCTACACGGCGCACCACGCCCGGCGGCTGCGCTTCATCCGCCATGCGCAGGATCTCGGCTTTTCCCTCGATGAAGTCGGCGATCTGCTGAAACTCGAGGACGGTGCGCATTGCCGGGAGGCGCGAACGCTGGGGGAGCGCCGGCTCGCCGACGTCCGCAACAAGCTGACGGACCTGCAACGCATCGAATCTGCGCTGGCCGCACTGGTCGATCGCTGCGCATCGGTCAAGGGCCGGGTACGCTGTCCGCTGATTGCTTCCCTGCAGCAGACCATTGATCCGCAATGAATCGGCACCGACGCGCGCGCCTCGCCAACACAGCCGGGCAATCGGGCGCGTCAGACTGGCGTCGATCCACAATGGGCAGGATCGGGTAGCGAATCGACTGGAAAGCCTGCGCCCTCGGCGTGGAGCCGATGGCCCGCGTTGGATCGCCACTCCCAAGTGTGAGCATGCGCCGGCTTTTGCTCGTTCAAACCGGTCGTCGACCTCGATCATTCCGTGTGCGCGATCGAGCAGGCCGCGGCAGTCTGCGCTCGGGCTCTGCAGATACAAATCACATCTAGGGGAAGATGGCGCGCTCGTTGAGCAGCACAGACCCGTGGGCGCACTGAAGCCGGATTGCCGCGTCACTCTCCAGGCCGATGCATCTCCCAATACCGGGATTCACGCGAGGTACCATCGGCCCGCGTGCAGAGCCTGGTTCCCATGTACTGGAATCCTGCGGTCTCGATGACACGAGCAGAACGCAGATTGTCCAGTGCGGCAGTCACCACGATCAGCCTGACGCCGAAGGCGTCAAATATCCAGTCAAAGCTGCGTGCTGCGCCGAGCTTGCCTTCACCTTGGCTTTGGCGGTCCGCGCGGTAGCCTCCGGCAATCTCTGCTGCGGAGTGCTCCGGCCAGACGGTGAAGCAGGAGTAACCGCACACGCCACCGGCGGCGTCGAGCATCACGACGAGCAAGCCTTCGCCATCCGCGTGCTTGCGCTGCGCTGCCGCAATCCAGTCAGATATGTTGCGAAGCGTGGTCGGGCGCGGCAGATCGTAGATGGGATCCGATACCCGAGGATCGACCAGAAGCTCGGTGAGCCCTGCCGCATGCTCAGATCTCGCCAGGCGGTAGTTGGCCCCAAGCGTCAGAGGATCGGCGCGTCGCACCTTCGCCCGGATGGCGAGTGCTTCTTCGGGAGGGACTTCGAGTTGCGTCAGCGGCGGGGCGCTCATGTGGACACCGCAACGCCCGCTACATCGGCCGGACGGGTCCACTCCCGGCAGATGCGCGTGGTCTGTTCCCGCGCCAGCGGCTCACGGGTCAGTCCGCAGCGAGCGCCTCGCTTTTCCGTCAGGAAGTGCGCGCAGCGTTGGCACACACCGAATGCGCGCTGGCCGTTCTGCCGTTGCAGCGCGGTCAACAGGCCGCGCAAGGCGTCGGCCAACGGCGGCGCTTCCGAAGGCATCGCGCTCAGGGCCTGCTCCAGGCGTTGCGCCCAACCGTCACGCAGAACTTTGGCGCCCGCCGCAGTCGGCTCCAGGTGAATACGCCGCCCGTGCTGGGGATCGGGCGTCTTCACGATCAGGCCCTGCCGCTCCAATAACTGCAGGGACTGCGACACGGTGCCGCGCGTGATGCCGAAGTATTGCGCCACCGCGATCGGCAGATTGCTGTAGCGATTGGCGCGATCCAGGTAGGCCAGGATCTGCAGATGGATGGGCAGCAGGCCGTGTCGCGCGGCGTCATCGCGCAGTGATTGCTGGATCAGGGCGCCGAGGCGCTCGAGCAGAACCGGTGTGTCATCCATGCCCGCAATGTATCGCTTCGATGCATTATTGACAATGACGGTTTGGCGGCAGTAGAGTCCATAATGTATCGCCTCGATACATTAACGATGTTCCACCGCCAACATCCCAGGAGAAGTCCATGTCCCAGAAAGCCGTCTTCTTTCATGCCGGTTGCCCGGTATGCGTGTCCGCCGAGCAGCAGTTCGCCAAGTCACTCGATCCTGCCCAGTTCAATGTGGAGATCGTGCATCTGGGCGAACAGAAAGCCCGTCTCGCTGAGGCAGAAGCGGCGGGCGTCAAGTCCGTGCCCGCGCTGGTGATCGGCGGGCAGCCCTTCCATATCAACTTCGGCGCGGCGCTTGCCGATCTGAAGTAAGCCGACTTTTCGCGGCGGGGCGCGCCCCGCCGCTTTCTCATTCGGAGGATCCCAACGATGAAATGCACATTGATCGCCGCACTGTTGGCCGCCTGTGCTACACCCGTGCTCGCAGCCGATCCTGCAGTCCCGTACCCCGATGGTTACCGCAGCTGGCACCACGTCAAGAGCATGGTGATCGAGAAGGGCCATCCCCTGTTCGAGTCGTTTGGCGGCATCCATCACCTCTACGCCAACCCGAAGGCGCTGGAGGGTTACAAGTCCGGCAAGTTCCCGGATGGAGCGGTCATCGTCTTCGATCTGCTCGACGCCCCGCAGGCGGATAACGCCATCACCGAAGGCGCGCGTAAGGTTGCTGGCGTGATGCACAAGGACGCGAAGAAATACGCGGCAACCGGCGGCTGGGGCTACGAGGGTTTCGGAGGCGGCGACAAGACCAAGCGCGTCGTCGGCGCCAACGCCGCCACCGCCTGCCATGCCTGCCATACCGCGCAGAAGGATCACGGCTACGTGTTCAGTAGCCTGCGCGACTGAGCGTGACGGTGAGTGACTTTCCGACAGCGCCCGCCTGGCAAGTCAGCCAGTGGTTCAACGCCGACCGCCCCCTGGACCTGGCCGCCCTGCGCGGCCAGGTCGTGGTGCTACATGCCTTCCAGATGCTGTGTCCCGGTTGTGTCTCTCATGGTGTGCCGCAGGCGGAGCGCATCCATCGCCTGTTTGCCCAGGATGGCGTCGCGGTGGTCGGTCTGCATACGGTGTTCGAGCATCACGAGGCTATGACGCCAGTCGCGTTGAAGGCCTTTCTGCACGAATACCGCGTCAGCCATCCGGTGGGCGTGGATGTGGCCGTTGCGGGCGCCCCAATCCCGGCCACCATGCTCACCTACGCGCTGGAAGGCACGCCGTCGCTGATCCTGATCGACCGCGCGGGGCGCCTGCGACTGAAACACTTTGGCCGGCTGGACGACCTCACGGTGGGTCGCGAGGTGATGCGCCTTGCGACGGAGTCAGGGCCCGGCGTGGACTCGTGCACCGACGAGAGTTGCCGCGCCGTCTGACGTGACCTCGACGGCCTTAGCTCCGCAGCCTCTGGCAGAGCGCCTGGCGGCGGTGCAGGCGCGCATTGCCGCGACCTGCGCCCGCGCCCACAGGGATCCGACCTCGGTGAAGCTTCTGCCCGTGAGCAAAACCGTGCCGACAACACGCCTGCGCCATGCACTCGCGTTGGGTCTGCGCGATTTTGGCGAGAACCGTGTGCAAGAACTGCTCGGCAAACGCGATGAGATGGGGAGCGACGCAGCCCGTTGGCATCTGATCGGCCATCTTCAGACCAACAAGGTGCGTCGGATCGCCACGCGCATCGCGAGCTTCCACGCCCTCGACAGTCTGCGCGTGGCCACCGCGCTGGACCGCGCTTTGTTCGCCGAAGGCCGGTCTCTCGACGTGCTGGTGCAAGTCAACACCGCAGGCCAGCCACAGCAGTATGGCTTGCCACCGGAATCGCTGCTGCCGTTCCTGAGGGAACTGCGGGCCTGCCAATGTCTGAAGGTGCGCGGGCTAATGACGCTCGCCATCTTCAGCGCCGACCCTGCACGGGTGCGCCCGTGTTTTGACCGGCTCCGCGTCTTGCGCGATGAGGCGCGCGAGGCGCTACCGGAGGCAGCCTCACTGCAGGAACTCTCGATGGGCATGAGCGGCGATTTCGAGACCGCCATTGAGGCGGGCGCCACCATCCTGCGCCTTGGTCGGGTGCTGTTCGGCGATCGGGGCGTTCCCGACAGCGCCTACTGGCCGCAGGCGGCTGGCACTGGGGACGGCGAAGTCGGGCCCAAAATCCTCGACACCGCCACTGACTGACTCCACGTCCCGCAGCGGTTCTGGAGCAGAGGCGACAGAAGTCGCATCAGGTTCGTCGCCTTGTTGGGTTGGGGGCGCCCTAGGCACGACGAACCGGACTTGGGGAATCAGTACCGGCAGTCGGAACTCCGCTCAATCGAACCTGATCGGCGTGCCGCTTTCAAACACAGCGACAGAATGTCGATGTGCTGACGTCATCGATCATCGTCACTGCGCTCCCGTTCCTTGCGAAGCCTGAGAAACCAAGGCTTCACGTACATCCAGTACAGCCCGCAGCAGAACGTGAATAGGCCAAGCAGCGCCAGCACCGGCTTGATCGCCTTGGCCGGTGCCCTGACGAGAATTGGCCAAGCGGCGAGCAGTAGGGCCAGGAACAGGAACCCGAACACCGCGATCTGCGCGCCGCCCCACAGGGCGATCCAAGGGCTCGCCGTAAGGCGCACTCCGAATACCGACCGATGCAGATTGCCGGTGTGCTGGAACAACTGGATTTCCGGGTCGGTCAGGTCGTATCGATTCTTCAGCGCGATCAGGCCGATCCGATCCCGGCGATTCCAGCGGAATCCCGGACCGAAGCGTTTGCGGAACTTGCCCTCGTCGGCGATCACTTCGTCGTCAGAATAGAGGCTGTCCAGCGGTTGGGATTCCGCGAGGATGCGGCGCATCTCTTCCAGCCGCGGGTCGAGTCGCTCCGGTGGCGGCGACTGCTGGTCAGGGCGCAGCGAGACAACCTTGCTGCGAGTTCCGGCGTTGCCTTCGGGCGGATCTTCCTGCAGAGCGTTGCGCCCCGGACCATGACGATCACTCATCGGGTCAGGCCGCGACGGACAGCATTTCACGCAGATGCGTAGCGTCAACCTCGCCTTTGGTGATGCAATGCTCGTAGCTCAGCCGGATCAACCGCGCCTTCTTGTCGGGCTTGAGCGTGCGACGGTGCTTGGTGAGCCATTCCTCGATGAGCCGAATCACGCTCTCCATCAGATCCATGTCGAGCACGCGACGACCCACCAGGACCGGATCTTCACCGGGACCCGTGAGCTGCCACAGCGGATCGATCCGGAACGTCTCGCACAGCGATTTGAACAGCGCCGTGGGCATTTCCCGCTCGCCGCGCTCGTAATTGGCATAGGCGCGCAGGGATAGCCCCAGCTTGTCCGCAAAATCAGCTTGCGTGAGTCCGCTGGCGACCCGGATGGCCATCAACCGGCGACCCATGGCGAGGTTGTCGTCTTCGTTTGACAACTTACTCATAACTGCCTACTGTGAGTCTCAGGACTTCCCCTGACGATATCACGCATGCGCCCAGCCCTGGAACAACACGAGCGGATCAAGATGCGGCTCCGCGTCGCCGGCAGCTCGCTGGCCGAGGTCGCTCGCGAGCTGGGGGTCGCCGGCACGTCGGTCACGAGCGTGAGTCAGGGTTACCGGCGATCCCGGCGGATCGAATCGGCCATTGCCGACAAGCTCGGCGTCGTGCCCAGCAGCCTGTGGCCTGATCGATATCCAGATGGCGCAGGTGGTGATGACCGATCCCCCGTGTCACGGAATCTGGACTGCATGGGAGGTGGCTCGCTCAGCCCGGTCTTCTGCTGATGGCGGTAGCGGTACGTTTCGGGCAGCACAACGAGAAAACCCACGCCTTGCCGGGCGTGGGTCTCGAGCAGCTTCAACTGAACCTTGAGCCTGCATTCTCGTTTCTGCTTCCGGCGGTGTCAAGGACAGCGGCCCGTTCCGGGCCGTGCGATGGGCCTTTCCCCGCCGCCGGAGTGAGGTCCTCCCTCACGCCTCTTTCTGGAGGTGTCAATCGATGAGAACGCGGGATGAATCTGAAGGATGTGTGTCGCTATCTGCTCACCACCGACTTCTCCAACCGGGAAGTCGGTCGAGCAGCGGGAGTCTCGCCCAACACGGCGGGCCGCTACCGGATGCGCCTGGCTGAGGAGGGTCTGGACTGGAATGGGGTCGCGGTTCTGACGGACCGGGCCTTGGAGGAGCGGCTGAACAACGGCCGTCAGCTCGCGCGCAAGGCCTTTGCCGAGCCCGACTTCGCCCATGTCCATGCCGAACTGCGTCGGCCGGGCGTGACCTTGCTGCTGATGCACGAGGAATATGCGGACGCGGCCGGCAGTGACGCGATGTCGGAAACCGAATTCCGGCGGCGCTACGACCGCTACGAGTGCTCCCTGGGCATCGTCATGCGCCAGCCGCATGCGCCGGGCTACCGACTGTTTCTGGACTACTCGGGCAAACGCCCGAGCGTTCTGAATCCGAAGACCGGGGAGAAGCAACCGGTCGAGCTGTTTGTGGCCGTTATGGGTGCGAGCCGCAAGACTTTCGCGTATGCAAGCGCGACGCAGCGGCTGCCGGACTGGTGCGAGGCCAACGTGCGCGCCCTGGAGTTTTACCGTGGCGTGCCCAGGCTGCTGGTCCCCGACAACTTGAAGTCGGCGGTGGAACGGGTGACGGTGGCCGAGGGCCACATCATCAACTACACCTACAGCAAACTCGCGCAGCACTACGACTGCATCGTGATGCCGACGCGAGCGCGCAAGCCCAAGGACAAGGCCGCCGTCGAGGTCGGCGTGCGTTTCGCCCAGCGATGGATACTGGCGCGGCTGCGTAACCGGGTCTTCACGTCGATTGAAGAACTGAACGCCGCCATCGCGGAGCTGCTGGTGCGCATGAACGACAAGCCCATGCGCGGGCACGGCGGCAAAAGCCGCAACCAGCTCTTCGAGGAGCTGGATCGTCCGGCACTGAAGGCATTGCCGGAACTGCCCTTCGAGTACGCAGACTGGAAGCTCAACGTCACGGTGGCACAGGACTACCACGTCCTGTGGGACGAGCATTACTACTCGGTGCCGTACACCTACATCGGGGCCAAGGTACGCATCCGCGCGACCGCCCGACAGGTCGAGGTGTACGCAAAGGACGATCACTTCCCGATTGCGACCCACCTGCGGAATGCGCACAAGGGTGGTTGCACCACCTTGCCGGAGCACCAGCCTGCGTCCCATCGGGCGTACGCGCAGGATCAAGGTGCCGAGCTGATCGCATGGGCGGACCGCTCAGGCCCCTGGATCAGTGCCTTCGTGAAGAAGCACATCGACACGCATCGGCGGCCGGCGTTGTCGATGCAGGCGATGCGCGGCCTGCGCGGCATGGCCAAGGAATACGGCCCAGAGCGCCTGAATGCTGCCTGCCATCGCGCGCTACGCATCTCCACCACGTCGGTGTCGTCCGTGCGCTCGATGCTCCAGCGCCGGATCGAGAGCACGCCATTGCGCGGCGCCAGTGACGATGAGCCATTGCCGGGCCACGACAACGTGCGTGGCGCCAAGACCTACGAATCCTGAGGAACCCCGAATGACCATCATGAACACCGCCCAACAGCTCCGCGAACTGCGTCTCGTCGGCATGGCCGAGGCGCTGGATCAGCAGATGTCTCAGTCCGCCTTTCTCGGCGCGTCCTTCGAGCAACGCCTGCAGATGCTCGTGGATGCCGAGATCAGTTACCGCGACACGCGGCGCTACAAGAGCATCCTGCGCAACGCGCGACTCAAGGTGCAGGCCGTGCCCGAGGACATTGACTACCGAACCGGCCGCGGCATCGACAAGGCGACCTTCGCCGATCTGCTCACATGTGCGTGGATCTACAAGCAGATGAACCTGCTGATGACCGGCCCGACCGGCACGGGCAAGACTTGGCTGGCCTGCGCGCTGGCAGTGCAGGCGGCGCGCAAGGGCATCACCGTGGCTTACCGCAGGCTCGGGCGCTTGCTCGAAGAGATGGCCATCGCGCACGAAGACGGCTCCATCACGAAGCTGCGCAACCAGGTGGCCAAGGTCCAGCTCCTGATCCTGGACGACTTTGGCCTGACCGCACTGACCAATCGCGGTCGCGCCGACCTGCTGGAGCTGCTCGATGATCGGGTCGGCACGCACTCGACGATCGTGCTCGGGCAGATGCCGGTCAAGGAGTGGCACGCCTTCATCAATGATCCCGCGCTGGCCGATGCGCTGCTCGATCGGCTCGTGCATTCGAGCCTGAAGATCGCCCTCAAGGGCGAGTCGATGCGCAAGCTCAAGTCGGAGGGTGGGCAGTAGCTTGGCGGGGATGCGCAACAGCGTGGCACCACTGCGCAGGAAGCTGGTGCCATTGCGCAGCGACTTGGCGCCGGTGCGCAGCCTGGTGGCGTCGCCGCGCAAGGTCTTGATGCCGGTGCTCAGCTGGCATGGCGTCGGTGCGCAGATTAAATGGCGTCAACCGATCAACTCGCACGGCGGAGCCGCGCAGGTGAGCGCCGTTTTGTAGTTTGCGCGCTGCGCACTTACGCCCAGTGCTCTTCGCGCCCGGAACGCATGGTATGCATGCGGCTTGCAACACCGCTTTCGCGGGTAGTTTCGCCCGCTCTATACCCGACAGCGGTTCCAAAGCCCCAAAACTCGGGCCAGAGGGCAGTTTCGAACGTCGGCTTCTGGCCGCGTGCCGCCGGCTACAGGCGATGACTATGATCGTCGGGCCACGTGCTCACGTGGCCGGATGGCCTGTTCAGTAACAGTGGTATCCGCAGAGCACGACGTTGCTCAGTAGGTACTTCGAGGTCCCCGGACACGCTGCGAGCACGTTGGATGAACCTCGCCATGGGTTCGGTCAGGCGCGCCAGGGGATGCAGGAGGTAAGCCATCACGACGGTCGGTGCGCCAGCCAGCGGCCGCGCGGCGATGCCGCGGTTCAGGTAGCCAGCAAGCCTCGCAGACGGCGCGACGACGAGGCCGTACCCGGCTGACACGAGCGTCATCGCGATGTCGAAGGAGCTGACCAGCTGCTCCCGATCCTGCAGCGCATCCCCGAGGACACGCTGCGCCACAGCGCGCCACGGCTCGCCGGCCGTTGACTGCGCACGGATCAACGGCTGCTTGAGCACTTCCTGGCACGGCACTTCACGGTAGGCCAGCAAGTGGGAGCGCTTGGCCACGGCGACCGCCAGCGTGTCATGCCACAGCGGTTCGCATACCCAGCCAGGCCACTGCCGGGCAACCGCAGACAAGGCGAAGTCGAAGCCGTCGCCCGGCAGCTCCGCGCCCCGACCGGGATCTGTCCATCCAGCCAGGACGGCATGGGTCTCCGGCTCTTCGGCGCGCTGCAGGGCTAGCACGTCGGCGAGCTGGGGAGGCACCCATTCGCCGAGGACGGCCATGCGAATTTCGGCGGTGATGTCGCTCGATTCCACGTCCAGCTCCCCCCAGGCGGTGAATGTCGTGGCAACTGATCTCGGAGCCATTGAATGAGTTAAGTTTAACGTGGTTTAAATCGTGACCTTGTTCGACGCTTTTGGCAATGCAAAAGCGTTCGATCCAAAGAGGCCGCCCCGTCGGCACTACTACCTACGAAGCGGAACCAGCCATCGCGTTTGGGGCTGCCGTGCGGGAAGAAAGAACCAACCAGGGTATCGCTCAGGAAACGCTGGCCCACTTGGCTGGCATCGAACGGTCGCACATGGGCAAGATCGAACGCGGAGAGCACGTCCCCACGCTTCCCCTCATCCTCAAGATCGCCCGCGCGCTGAAATGCAGTTCTGCTCACTTGATGACTCTGACCGAAGCCAAGCTGGCGGAGTCGGCCCCATCCGCAGATTGAAGCCGGCCTTACCCCTGATCGTCGTTGTCCTTGCCGCCAAAGGCTGAATCTTCGCGCTTTGCGGCCTCGTTGAGGAGCCGCAGGTATGGGTTGTCTGGCGGCGTCTCCTGGAACAGCGCATCCGGGCTGGCGAGCAGATAGCCGTGCAGCCGGCGCGACTTGCGCGGCCCCGTGACTTCGCAGGTCCAGATGTTCAGCCCGCTGGGCTGCTTGCGGTGCTGCCCCAGCTTCTCGAACCGCTTCTGCACCCACTGCCACCCCTCCAGCTTCTCCTGCTTGGCCAGCGCGGCGACTTGAAGGTACTCCTGTGCATAGCGCTGAAACACGCCGGGGCTGACGAGGTAGGCCGTGCCGGCGACGGTATGCACCAGAGCCTTGGCGTCGTTGATGATCAGCTTGCGCGTCTGGATGCTCTGACGCAGCCAGGCCATGAAGTGCGCCCCAGAGGGCTCCGCGCGATCCTGGGAAGGCACGAGGTTCATCTGCGGCGGTGGCACGGTCAAAGGGGCCGGCTCGGGCTCGGCAACAGGGCAACTCGGGATCTCCGGTGCTGTAGGTGCAGTGGTGTCGCCCAGCAGGTCGAGCAGCGCGGCCACGCCCGGGTCTGTGGCTGCGGATGCGATCGGCGCCGTGCTCGCGGGTGCAGCATCGATGCCTTCCGCGCGCGGCACATCGGCCACCGCCGGCGCCTGCGGCTCCGCTTGTTCCTCTTCGACCTGCACACGGCCTGCGAACGGCGCCGGCCGATCGGCGGCATCCCAGATCATCGCCGGCGAGAGTTTCAGGAAGGTGAAGGCGTGCGACCAGCCGGCGTCGCTGGTGACGGTAGCCTTCCAGATCGCCTTGCCATCCGGCGTCGGTTGCACGATGCCGTGATCCTGCAGCACGTTGAACACGGCCGTATTGCTCGCCGGGATGCCGTCGATGCCCTGCGACAGCAGATGTGCGCGCAGCTTGTCGGAGACGGTCTTGCTCACCAGCCACAAAGCCTCTTGGGTCAGCCAACCGTCCGCCGGGCCGCCCTGGTTCAACTTGAACTCTTCCTTGAGCAGGTAGCGCAAGCCGTCGAGCAATTTGCGTTGCAGCGCATGCTTGGGTGCCGCCAGCGCCTTGCTGGGATCGCCGCCGAGTTCCTGGGCGACCGATGCCTGGTCGGCCTGCACGACCAGCTCGCCGAGCGTGCCGGCGTGCTCGTACTGGCCGGCCAGCACGTACAGCAGCGCGGCCCAGAGGTCGGGATAGCCGCTGAGCCAGTCGAAGATGTCCCGATCGAGAAGGCGCGCGTAGAGCAGCCCGGTGGCGGCGCTGTGCAGGCGGTACTCACGCTCCTTTCGGTAACGAAAGCGGTAGGGCTTTCGCACCGGGCCGTGCCAGGGATGCCAGGCGCTGCCGTCGGCATGCTCGACGTGCAGATCGACCGCTATCTTGCCGATGTCGTGCAGCAGGGCCGCGTAGGCCGTGCCTGCGGTCCAGGCTTCGGCCTGCGCCGCCTGTGCCTCTGGCGTGACGCCCGCAGGCAGCAGGTAAGACTGCCGCAATTTCAGCGCGTAGGCGACGATCTCCAGGCCGTGGTCCAGCATGCCGCCCGGATAGGCGTGGTGGTGGCTTTCGGACGCAGGGAACTGCTGGACCAGTTCGGCGTAGCGTTCCAGCGGCGCCAGGTACAGCGTGGCGAATTGCCCGCGCGACAGCGAGGTGCGCTGCCAGATGTGTTCCAGCAGCTTCTGCCGGCGCGGTGTTGCCAGCAGCGATGCGGCCGACTCGGGCCGCGTCAGCCCTTTGGGTGTCTCGGTGGAGGGAGTGGATGGTGCGCCGGAGGCCGGCAGCATCCGTTTGCGAAACAGCGAGAGCATGGCGAACCTCGGATGAGAGGCTGCTCAGGGGTGCCTTTTGGCCTTTTCGGGTAGGGCCTTTCCCCTTGGCCCCATTCCCTTGCCCCTTCCCAGCCCTTGCGGCCTTTTTGGAAGCCTTTGGGTATAGGGGCAGCGCGTGTCGCGTGCCGCAATCAATGCGGCATGGGGCAACCCCGGCAAGCCGGGAATACTTCTGCCGCCGCGTCAGATCTGGCCCAGGCCGGCATCGAGCGCAGCGGCTTGCGCGGCGAAGTCCTTGGGGCGCTTTTTGCGAAAGGTCTCCAGGTTGTTGAGCTTCCAGCGCAGTGCCGGCAGTTGCGCGGCGTGCTGGCATTGCACCAGCGACCAGTCCGGTTCTGCGCGTACCAGGCCGCTCAGGAACCGCCTGTGCGCCTTCGTCAGCCGTTGCTGCAACTCGCTTCGCAACTGCGCGCGAGCGTCCAGCAGCGTGTCCAAGGGGCAGTCCACTTCGGCCATACCGACAAAGGCCCGTTCGTACTCGCCGGCGATGTCCTTGTCGTTGCCGAACAGCACTTCGTGGGGCGGCCGGTTGTGCCCGGCCAGGTAGACCACGAAGCACTCGACCATGCCATCGCTGATGCCGCCCGATTCGTAGAGCTGCCACACGTCGAACAGATCGCGCGGATGCTGTCGATCCAGCGCAGCCACCAGCTTGCTGGCGTACAGCTCGTCCGGCGCCAGGATCGGCAGCTCGAACTCGACGCCGAACAGATCGCGGGTCTTGGCGCTCAGTGGTCGCCGCTCGACGGGCAGCACACTGCCACGGAACACGACATTGACCTCGATCTTCACCTGGCCGACGTCGTTCTCGACGATCAGCTTGGTGTCCCCCAGGTCCTTGGCGCGAACCAGGCGTGTCTGCACACCCAGTGGTGCAACGCGCGCGGCGATGGCGGCCAGTTCCTGGTTGATGGCTTGCAGCGCTTCGTCGCGCGGCGTCTGCCACGGGAGGTACACCACGTCGATGTCCACCGACAGGCGTGGCATGTCCTGCACGAAGAGATTGATGGCCGTGCCGCCCTTCATAGCGAAGATGCCATTCGCGAAAACATCGGGCGCGACAGCCAGCAGCAGGCGAACGGTGTCCGCGTAGGTCTTATCCATGGGACTTCAGACTCAACAGGCTGCCGTCGTCGAGTCGGCTCATCCAGCGCGTGGCGCTGCCGGTGCGAACCGGGTACTGTTCCAGCAAGGCATCGACGTCCACGAGGCTTGTTTCCCGCGCCCAGGTGAGGAACAGGCGCACGGCCTTGACGCTGGTACAGCAGGACAGCAGTTGTCCGAGCATGTCCTTGCGGGGCGAGCGCAGTCCGTCGAAGACGTTGCGCGCTTCTTCGAGGCTCTGCTTGACACCGGCTTCGTACAGCAGCTCCAGAACGGCACGCTCGGGGGCTGCCACCCGCAGATCCTCGGGCAGGCCAGGCGGCGTGGACAGGGTCTTGCTGGCCAGCGCCGTGTCCGGCCAGTCGAACAGGCGGGCATGGACGTAGCGGGCCGGGAAGCGCGAGGTGAACCAGACCGGCAGCGCGTAGCGGTTGTCGCCCCACAGCACCAGCGTGTCGCGGCTGCTCAGGTTGTGCCGCACGCCCTGCAGGGCCAGGGCGCTCTTGCCGCCGACATGCAGGCCGGGCACGCGCTGCCGCAGGAACTTCAGCGCACCGTAGACCCCAAAGTCATCGTTCGGGAATGCATAGACACCCTGGGCCAGGCGCACGAGCCAGCCCCCGTCGGCGTAGTGGGCAGCGAGCTGGGGCGACACCCCGAACTGGCTCAGGGTGGCCAGATCGAACGGTGCTCCGCGGGGAAGCTCCGCCTGCAGACGCTTGATTACTTGGTGCTTGGAATTTCCATCCATGTTATAAAAATAACACGAAATCCAATCACGCCCTAGCGCTGCCACAGACATTTGCACAGAAAGTAGCATCATGTTTTACTTTTGGAGCATAATCTAATCATGATCGGCAGCCCAGGCCAATCCGACTCGCCGATCGCAACCTCGCCTTCTGGATCGCGGTCTATGCTGGAGGGCGAACGACAACGCCTCCCCCCATGAGGTGAGGCACCACTGAAACCGAGGCACATGAGCATGACCACCAACACGCACAACGGGCGCTGGAGCCACCGGCTGGGCCGGGGGGCTGGCCGCGCCTGGCGTGGCTACCTGCGTCGTGAGCAACGTGCCGCCGGCTGGCTGGTGGCGCGTGGAGTGCCTGCAGATGCGGCCAAGGCGGTGCTCTGGATCGTCAAGCTCGCCGTGTTCGGTGTCCTGCTCTACGCTGCATCCTGGCTGGCCTTGCTGCTGGTCTTTGCGGTGGCCGCCGCATGGCTTGCGCGGAACGCCGATGCGGATGATGAGAACCAGCCAGAGTGGCGTGAAGGACACTCCGGCCATGGTCTGTACGACAAGAACGAGTGGCGCCACGACATGGGCGACTCTGACGAGTCGTAGCTGCCCCATCGGTACGAAAGGATGCGTTTTACTTCGCGCCGCCTTTCGATGCAGCTGTCATCGCAAGGCGAGAACCACTACCTCCAGCCGCCTTTGCGTCGCCGGTAGCGACGGTAAGCGCACCAAGGATATTGCCTGCCCGTACACCAGCCCAGGCCAGTGCCATCACCCAGAACGTCGGCAGCACGATGAACATCATCGCCATGACGAAGTTCAGCAGCATGTCCCCGAACGCATTGTTCAGACCGATCAAAGGATCGAAGTTGCTGTGCGGCCGGTTCGCGCCGAAGCCCCAGCCGTAGAGCGCGTCGAGGATCGTGCTGTCGATCCAGCGCGCGAGCTGGAACCAGAAGTCCACGAAGAACAGCGCGAACTTCACGCAGCTCACCGTCACCGTCGTCTTGAGGTCGTAGGTGCCCACCAAGAGCACCAACGGGATGCAGATGACGAGCGCCATCTTGAGCATCGTCAGCACCATCGGCAGCGCCTGACGCACCACGTCCATCGCCGGGAAGAAGCCCAGCGAGCCCACGGTCAGCCCCAGGTCGCTCGCGCCGCGCGTGACGATGTTCGGCAAGGTCTTGTCGATCTGCCCGCCGTAGTCGGTGTAGACGGCGCCCTGGTTCATCTTCTGCTGTCGCGGTGAGACCACGGCGCGGATCACCGAATCATTGACCTCGCTCTGCGACAGGAAGCCCGCCCAGCGGCCGATGCGGGTCAGCAGGTCCGGGTCGACCTGTGCCAGCAGCCGGCTGCGCAGTCCCTGGCTGCCATCGGCCCACCACTGCCGGCAGGACGGATAGCCGCCGCCACTGTCCACCTGAGCCAGCCCCGCATCGCGCGTGGCGTCATAGGGCCAGACGATGCGCGGCGTCTTGGAGCGGTAGGTGTCGTAGAAGCCCGGCGTGCTGAGGAAGTAGCTCGACCCGATCCATGTCACGTCGTTCATCTGCTCCTCGGTGAGCGTCGGCCGATTCATGAACAGCTTGGCGCGCGAAGGCCCGTAGCAGTCGTGTGTGAAGTCTGCGACCTCCTGGGCCAGCACCGGGTCGTCGGTGCGCGTGGCATCCACATCCATCCGTATTTGCCGCAGGTCCGTGCCGCAGGGAATCGCTGCAACCGCCGCGCCCGTCACGGCTTTCGACAGCGCGTGCATGGCGAACCACCACACCGGCACGAGCGCGCTCTGGTTGTTGAGCGTGGTGTAGGCGTTGGACCAGCCCGTGTCCTGGGGCTGCGGGACATTGACCTGGCATTGTGCGGAGCGGGTCGTGTCGAAGCGGATGATACTGAGGTCGACCGGAACGAACGGGATGCCGGCGAACAGGATCACCACGATGGCCACCCACACACGGTTCTCGATGCGCAGCGAGGACAGCACGCCCTTGTTGCCTTCGTCCGCGCCCTCGCTGCGCGCCCGGAGCCATTCGTGGATGACGATGACAACGAACGGCAGCGCGAACACGCCGCTGGCCACCAGCAGGTTCCAGATGCCGTTGTTGACGATCCAGCCCACCAGCGTGAGGTAGTACTCCAGATAGTCCGTCGTGTAGAGCGTCATGCCCGTCTCCCGGTCTCAGCCGTGCCGCAGCAACTGACTGCCTTCCAGCAGCACGAGGGCTGTCACGGCCGCGATCTCCGTGCGCCGCAGGCGCTGATGCGCCTCGGCCGACGGTTCACGTTGCCGCAGGCGCCCGCGCATCCACCACCAGCCGTAGGCTGTTGCTGCGTAGAGCAGAAGCCGCCACAGGAAGAAGTGGCCCGCATGCGCCCTCAACCAGTTCTCCCAGCCATCGACGCCGCCGACCACGTGGATGCCCGCGATGTTCACCGCCACCGCGGCGGCGACCACCAGCAAGGTCCACAGCAGCGCCACGCCAACGCGGCGGTTGAACAGCCACGGCAGCCGCAGCCAGGCCAGCCGGCTCATGGCGTACCGCTCCGCGGCTTCTCGATCTCCCGCAGCCGGTCGCGTGTGGTGTCGCCCTCGAAGACACCGCGCGAGCCGGCGGCGCGGGTGCTGTGGCGCTGGATGATCGCCATCGCCGAGTTGCCGGCCAACGTGCGCCGCAGCTCCAGCTCGGTCTTGAGGTTGTTGATCTCTTGCTCCAGCGCGGCGTTCTCCTGATCGACCGCCTGCACGGCCAGCTCGTTGGCTGCGACGTTGGGCTCCTTCTTGCCCGTCAGCAGCGTGCGCTGCAGCAGCAAGGCTTTTTCCAGCACGCTCGACAGTGCGGCCTCGGATGCGAGACGCCGGCCCAGCACGTCCTGATCGGGCTCGTCGCGTAGCGCTTCGATCACGCCACGGGTGATCGGCAGCGAGCTGCTGCCGGCGGCTTCGAGATGGGCCGGCGTCGTCGGCCGCGCCCCTGTCACCAGCTCTTGCAGCGACTGCAGCTTGGTTTCGTACTCTTCCTGGATCATCGGCGTGAGCCCGACGCCTGGGGTGGTCTGCGTCTTGGTGCAGCTCTCGCAGGTGCGCTGCTCACGCTCGCCCAGCACGCGGATCGCCCAGGCCGAGGCCGCCTGCGGCGATGGCCAAGTCTGGCAGGTCAGGCGGTTGCCGCAGGCGCTGGACGCAATCGGCGACGCATCGCCGACGCTGCGGCCGTTGAGCAGGTTGTAGCCCGCACGCGTCACGTCGCCCACCACCTTGATCGAGCTTTGGCCGTTGCCGCCGGCATTGCTGCCGCCAACCCAGGGCACGCCGTTGTTGCCCCGGTTGGTCTCGGCCTGCTCGATGGCGGACACGGCATCGGTGCTGGCGACCGCATCGCGCAGCGCCAGGCCCTCGGCGAGCTGGTTCCAGCCGGCTTGACCGCCAGCCATGTCGGCCATCCGCTCGGCGATCGCACGGCAGGTCATCTTGGAGCGGTCGAAGTCCAGCCGCGCCTGCAAGATGCCGTTGGTGAGCAGGTTGTAGAGCCCGGGATCTGCGCGCTGGATGATCAGCGCCGGCAGCGACGCCACCGCGGCAGTAGCGTTCTGGATCACGTTCGACATGATCGTCTGGAAGCCATTGGTGAGGCCGTTCAACTGGTTCTGCAGCGTCGTGGTGATGCTCATGTCGCCGCAGATGAGGTTGCTGTTCCAGCCGATGCCGACACCGATGCTCTGCATGTTCCCCGCACCGCCCATGGACACGGCGCGGCCACCGCCGATGCTGTAGAGCACGTCGTCGCCGATCACGCTGCCGCTGACATTCACGCCATTGGGGTCGATGCGGGTCTGCGCCCAGGCGGCGCCGACGGCCAGCGTGATGGCCGCCACGAGCAGCGTGGCCCGCAGGTGCGACTTCGCGCGGCGCAGGAAGTCAGGGAGGGAGGCGTTCATCGTGGGTTCCTCACATGAAATCGACGCTGCCGAGGAAGACCTGGCCACGGCGCCGGCAGCAGGAGTACGGCCGCCACAAGGCCCAGGCGTAGTCGCCTTGCTGGGCCTGCACGCGGGTGCGGCTGTGCGGGAAGACCACGCAACTGTTCGAGAGCGTGGGCGTCAGCTCCTGCCACTTGCCCGTCGAGGCGTCGGTCTCCATCAGCGCGCCGGCCGGCCAGTAGCCGTCGCGGGCGTTGGCCAGCAGCGGCTGGTACACGTGGATCTGGCCGCGGCGCGTCACGATGTCACCCGCACGCTGCGCGACCACGGCACCGCTCTTGTAGTCGTCGGTCTGGTGCAGGAAACCGCCACGCGGATAGACGTTGCCCCACAGGTTCAGGCCGGCGCGCGTGCCGATCTCGCGCCGTCCGGGAATCAGAGCTTCGGGGTAGAACGCTTCGGGGATGTTGTAGCGCCAGGCGATGGTATCGAGCGTGCTCAGCAGGTAGGGCATGAAGGCCGTGCCCGCACCCTCGCAGGAGTAGCCGGAGGTGGCGGCGAACTGGCTGAACACCAGGCCGGCGGGGTGGCCGATCACGTCAGCGTTCTTGAACTTCGCCAGGTTGTTCTCGTTGTCGTGGTTGGTGGTGCCGTCGCCGCCGGCCTTGGCGGTCGGATTCGGCATGCTCATCGCCCGCACTTCCAGCCAGGGGTTCTCACCCGTGTTGCTGTAGCTCGACACGACGGCATCGGGCACGTAGTGGCGTACCTTCACCGAGGTGCGCACCGAGCAGCCGAACGGCGTGCAGTACAGCCAGTAGCAGATGCCGACGACACGGTACTCCAGGCAGTCGGGCGACAACGCCGAAGAGACGATGGTGGCGGTGTTCAGGGCGAACGCCGAGGTGGCCGCGCCCAGCATCAGCGAGGCGACGATGGCGCGCAGGCGCCGGGAAGTCATCAGGCGGCTCATGGGCGTGCGCTCCGGTAGGCGTCGATGCGCGCGACGGCGCGGGCCACGTCGGGCTCGCCGTAGACCACGTAGCGCCGATCGACCACCACAGCAGGGATCTTGACGATGCCCAGTCCCCAGGCATCGGCGACGCCCTGGTAGGCCTGGCCGATTCGGCGCTGCAGGTCGGCGCCGCCATCGAGCAGCCGCTGCCGTACCAGGGCCTCCGCCTGGGCTGGGTCAGCGGGCAGGTGCGCCGTGAGTTCGGCCTCGATGTGCGCCGGCTGGTCCAGCTCGATGACACGCACGCCGGCCAGGGCCTGCACCGGATGACGGCTGTCGGTGACGACGAGCACGTCCGCCGCCACCGCAGCCTGGCTGAACATGAACAGAACTGCCCACAGTCCGGGGGCAATGCTGATGATCAGCAGCTGGGGCGAAGCCCTGAAGAAGGGGGCCGGCATATCGGGTGTCCTTGAAATCGATCAAGGTCGCAGTCGACTTCAAGTGCCGATGTGGCGCGACAAAGAAACCGCAGTCGGGCCCTGCCGGTTTCATGCCTATGCCGTTGTGAGCATTGCGTTTGCCTCCTGTAGGAGGCGGAGGTCAGGCGCGCGACGCTGAGGTGCCCGCGAACCCAAGAAACGCATGATGCAAGCGAATCGGCATCGACGGCTTGGAGCGCGCATGTAGGCTCTGCCAAGTCCCTTCACTGATGTCGCTCGGGGCGAGGCGATCTACCGAGCGCGAAACTCGTCTCAAGTAAGCGTTGACGCCATCCGCGGAGTCCGGAGGCGAGCCGGAGAGAACATAGCCCACCATGAAGCCGATTGCGTGGTTCTCCCCGTACGGAGGTGGATATTCTTGGTGGTCAGCAGCGGGAGCCGTGCCGACAGGTCGAAGCGCATCTGATGGCCGAACAGGCTCAACGTCCCGGTGCCGGTGCGGTCGCTTTTTTTAGCGCCCCATGCGCGAGGACGTGACGCAACAACCGCAGGAATTGCCGCTCCATCGAGTCGCCGCTTCCGCTCATCGCATTGCCCCACGTCCATCGATCTCCGACAGGACGCGCCGAACCGCGCCCGTCAATAGCGAAAGGTCCTGCGGCTCGATCACGTAGGCCGGCATCATGTAGACCAGGCGGCCGAAAGGACGCAGCCAGATCCCGGCCTCCACGAATCGCGGCGTCAGCGCGCGCAGGTCCACCGGCGCATGCATCTCGATGACGCCGATCGCGCCCAGCACCCGCACCTCCCGCACCGTCGCCAGCGCGGCACAGGGGGCCAGTTCCGCGCGCAACTGGCGCTCGATGTCCCGCACCCGCGCCTGCCAGTCCTGATCCAGCAGCAGGTCGACACTCGCCACGGCCACGGCGCAGGCGAGCGGATTGGCCATGAAGGTCGGCCCGTGCATGAAACAGCCGGCGCCGCCGCGGGAGATGGTCTCCGCGACCTCGGCGGTGGTGAGCGTGGCGGCGAGCGTCAGGTAGCCGCCGGTGAGCGCCTTGCCCAGGCACAGGATGTCCGGGGCGATGCCGGCGTGCTCGCAGGCGAACAGCCTCCCGCTGCGCCCGAAGCCGGTGGCGATCTCGTCGGCGATCAGCAGCACGCCGTGCGCGTCGCACAGGGCGCGCACCTGGCGCAGGTACTCGGGGTGGTAGAACCACATGCCGCCCGCGCCCTGCACGACGGGCTCCAGAATCACCGCCGCGAGTTCGTCGCGGTGCGTCTCGATCAGGCGCGCGAACCCGGCGATGTCGGACGGATTCCAGGCGTCGTCGAACCGGCAGCCGGGGCGCGGCGCGAAGAGCTGCTCGGGCAGTGTCCCTCTGAAGAGGTGGTGCATGCCGGTTACCGGGTCGCACACCGACATGGCGGCGAAGGTGTCACCGTGATAGCCACCACGCAGAGCGAGCAACCGGCGCTTGTCCGGGCGGCCCCGGGCCTGCCAGTACTGGATCGCCATCTTGACGGCCACCTCCACCGATACGGACCCGGAATCGCACAGAAAGACCTTCTCCAATGTGGCTGGAGTGATCGCCACCAGCCGCCGCGCCAGTTCGATCGCCGGCGCGTGGGTCAAACCGCCGAACATCACGTGCGCCATGCCCCGTAGTTGATCCTCCACCGCGCGGTTGAGCCGGGGGTGGTTATAGCCGTGGATCGCCGCCCACCACGAGGCCATGCCGTCGACCAGTTCGCGCCCGTCGGCGAGCTTCAAGCGCACCCCCTCGGCACCGATCACCGGCCACGCCGGCAGCGGATCGGTCATCGAGCCATAGGGATGCCAGAGATGGGCGCGGTCGAAGGCCAGCGCGTCCGCCCAGTCCGGCCCAACCTTGACTTCGCCGTCAATTCCCATCGGCAGCCTGTGCCAGGGCGGCTCCCATCGCTCGAGTCAGATCTGTCATGGCTTCAATCGGTCACCGCCCCCTTGCTCGCCGACGATACCTGCTTGGCGTACTTCGCCAATACGCCCCGCGTGTAGCGGGGCGCAGGCGGTTGCCAAGCTTTGCTTCGGCGCGCGATTTCGTCCTCGGGCACGTTGAGTTGCAGCAAGCGTTGTTCCGCGTCCAGGGTAATCGAGTCGCCCTCCTCGACCAGCGCGATCGTGCCGCCCACAAAGGCCTCGGGTGCAACGTGACCGACCACCATGCCGTAGGTGCCGCCGGAGAAACGGCCGTCGGTGATCAAACCCACGCTGTCACCCAGGCCCGCGCCGACCAGGGCGGAGGTGGGCGAGAGCATCTCGCGCATGCCGGGGCCGCCCCTCGGGCCTTCGTAACGGATCACCACCACGTCGCCCGCCTTGATTTTCTGCGCCAGGATCGCTTCCATGCACGCCTCTTCCGAGTCGAACACGCGTGCGGGGCCTGTGATCCTCGGAACCTTCACCCCGCTGGTCTTGGCCACCGCCCCCTCGATGGCAAGATTGCCTTTGAGGATGGCGAGATGGCCGTGCGGATACATGGGCCGGCCCCAGGGCCGGATGACATCCTGATCATGGCGCGGCTCTTCGGGCACGCTCTCGAGCGCCTCGGCCAGAGTCTGGCCGGTCACGGTCAGCGCGTCTCCGTGCAACAGGCCGTGGGCGAGCAGCATCTTCATCACTTGCGGGATGCCGCCCGCTTGGTGTAGATCGGTGGCGACGTAGCGTCCGGACGGTTTCAGATCGCACAGCACCGGCACGCGCCTGCTGAATGCATCGAAATCATCGAGTGTCAGCTTCACTCCCGCGGCGTGCGCGATGGCGGGCAGGTGCAGCACGGCGTTGGTGGAGCCGCCCAGCGCCATCAACACGGCGATGGCGTTCTCGAACGCCCGGCGGGTGAGGAGGTCGCGCGGCAGGATTTGTTTACGGATCGCCTGCACCAGCACCTCGGCCGATTTCGCCGCGCTGTCGGCCTTTTCCGCGTCCTCCGCGGCCATGGTCGAGGAATACGGCAGGCTCATGCCCATGGCCTCGAAGAGCGAGGCCATGGTGTTGGCGGTATACATGCCGCCGCAGGAGCCCGCGCCCGGGCAGGCGCGGCGCTCGATCTCCAGTAACTCGTTCTGGTCAATTTTATGCGCGGTGTACTCACCGACCGCTTCGAAGGCGCTCACAATGGTGAGATTGCAGCCCTTATAGTGGCCCGGCTTGATGGTGCCGCCATAAACAAAGATCGCCGGGATGTTGAGGCGCGCGATGGCGATCATCGCCCCCGGCATATTCTTGTCGCAGCCGCCGAGGGCGAGCACCCCGTCCATGCTCTGGCCGTTGCACACGGTTTCGATGGAATCCGCGATCACCTCGCGCGACACCAGTGAATATTTCATGCCCTCGGTGCCCATCGAAATGCCATCCGAGATGGTGATGGTGCCGAACATCTGCGGCATGGCACCGGCTTTTTTCAACGCGGCATCGGCGCGCGCGGCGAGCGCGCCGATGCCCATGTTGCACGGCGTGACGGTGCTGTGCGCGTTCGCCACGCCGACGATGGGTTTGTCGAAATCCCCATCGTCGAACCCCGTGGCGCGCAACAGGGCGCGGTTGGGCGAGCGCTGCACGCCTTGGGTGACGGTTTTGCTTCTGCGGTTGTCGGGCATGATTTATCTCCTGATATGAGCCGTGCCCAAAGCGCCGTGACCGGGGACATTGGGTGTGGAATCTTGCAAACGAATGCCTTACGAGTTCACTCTGCCAACCGCCACGCAATCGTTTCCCCGGCGCGCAGCGGCACGCCTGTTTCCTTTCCGAAACGCAGCTCCTCGGGCACGGTCCAGTCCTGGCGCTCCAGTGTGATGCGCCCCGTATTGCGCGGCAGCCCATAGAAATCGGGGCCGTGGAAACTGGCGAACGCCTCCAGCCGGTCGAGCGCGCCGGCCTGCTCGAAGGCCTCTGCATACAGTTCGATGGCGGCGTGCGCGGTGTAGATGCCGGCGCAACCGCAGGCCGACTCCTTGGCGCGGCGCAGGTGCGGGGCGCTGTCGGTGCCGAGGAAGAATTTCGGGTTGCCGCTGGTGGCGGCGGCAATCAGCACCTGGCGGTGCGGCTCGCGCTTCAATACCGGCAGGCAGTAGGCATGCGGGCGGATGCCGCCGGCGAACATCGCGTTGCGATTCAGCAATAAATGGTGCGCAGTGATGGTGGCGGCCACGTTGGGGCCGGCCCGCTCGACGAACGTGACCACCTCGCGCGTGGTGATGTGTTCCAGTACCACCTTGAGGCGCGGAAAACGCTCGATGATGCGCTGCAGATGTCGCTCGATGAACACCGCCTCGCGGTCGAACACGTCGATCTCGGGATCGGTCACCTCGCCATGCAGCAGCAGCGGCAGACCGGTCTCCTCCATGGCCGCGAACACCGCGTCGCAGCGCGCGAAATCGGTGACGCCAAATGAAGAGTTGGTTGTTGCGCCAACGAGAAAGGCTTCACCCACCGCGTGCACGAAACCGCTCGCCCTGGCCCGCAGGATCTCTTCGGGCGTGGTGTGGTCGGTGAGATAGAGCGTCATCAACGGCTCGAAGGCCATGCCCGCCGGCAGCGCTGCCAGGATGCGCGCGCGGTAGGCGCGGGCCTCGTCCACCGTGCGCACGGGTGGATCGAGATTGGGCATGACCATGGCGCGCGCAAACCGCCGCGCGGTGTCGGGCAGGACCGCGGCCAGTGCATCACCGTCGCGCAGGTGCAGGTGCCAGTCGTCGGGACGGGTGAGGGTCAGGCGTGCTGTGGCCATTGATGGGATCTCATGGATTGCAGTAATCGCAGCGCCCCGGATCGGCGTACTGCGGCTCGGGGCGCTCGCGCGTTTCGCGATGCGCGCACTTCAGGCAGCCGTACACCTCGGCGCGGGTCTCGCGGGTCGGGGCGCCGCAGTCGCCACAGAGCAGGCCCGCAATGCGCTCGACGAGCCAGAACCCCGGCGCGCCGCAGGCCGGACAGGGCGAGCCGAGCTTGGCGACCAGGTCCTCGGCCGCAAGCCGGATCATCTCCATGCGCGTGGGGTTGGCGTGGGCCCGCAGGTCGGTCTCCAGGAACACCTGGCCGCTCGCCGATTGCGCCTGCGCCCAGGCGAACGCGGCTTTAAGCTCCTCCCAGGCGGCGATCCCCTTGCGCAGGCGCGGGTCGTTCTCGCCCTCGGGGCGCACGACCAGATGGTGCGCGGGAAACGCCGCCTGCCGGGCGAAGGCCTCGGCCGCCGTCCAGTCGCCGGTCAGAAGATGCGCGTGGATCGCCTTGCCCTGCGCGACACCGACGATCTCGAGCCCCTGCTCGTCGTCGATGAAGATGAGGAACTCCACGTTCCAGGGGAACATCCCCACCATCGGGTCCGGCCCGAACGAGCCCTCGCTGGCGAGCCCGAGCGAAAGTCCGGACATCTCCATGCCGAGGCGCGCCTTCTTGCGCGCCGCCTCGAGCTGCTTGCCGGCGCGCGGGATCTCGCGGGTGAAGGTGCCGAGGAGATCGGTGTCGTAGCCGCCGACCCGTTCCACCTGGCAGCCGAGCGCTGTGTCGAGCACCGAGGCAATCACGCGCTCCTTGCCGTGCTGGGTGAGCAGGGCGATGCGTGTTCCGGCGTAGACAACGCGGGTCATGGCGCCGCAGCGGTCGGCAGCGTCCGATGGCGCGCCAGCAGCACAATCAGCGTGATGACTGTGAGCGGCAGCACGAAGCCCAGCATGGTGGCGCTGTACGCCGGCAGTGCCATGTGCTGCGTGGCCGCAAGAATCAGGTACGACACATAGACGGCGTAATAGCCGAGGAACAGCGCCCCCTCCCAGCGCGCGATCCGGTGGCCGGTGGCGAAGATGGGCAGGCACGCGAGCGCCACCGCGATCATCACCGGCAGATCGAAGCGGACCAGCGCGGCGGCCACGTCGAGCCCGCCGGGCGTGACCAAGGCGGCGATGCCGGCGATTGCCAGGAGATTGAACAGGCTGCTGCCGATCACGTTGCCCACGGCGATGTCGCGCTCGCCGCGCAGCGCGGCCACCAGGGAAGTGGCCAGCTCGGGCAGGCTGGTGCCGACGGCGACGATGGTCAGGCCGATGACGATCTCGCTCACCCCGAAGGCGTGCGCGATCGCCACCGCGCTGTCGACCAGCCAGGTGGCGCCGAGCACGAGCAGCGCCAGGCCCGCGGCGATGAAGACGATCTGGACCGGCAACCGGTCGATCCATGCGCTCGCGCCGCCGTCGAACTCCCGCGCATATTCGGCCTGTATTTCCGGGCTTTCCTGGCGACTCTGGCGGATAGCGAAGACCGTATAAGCCACGATGCCGGCCGTGAGCAGCAGACCATCGAACAGGCCGATGCGGCCATCGAGCGCCATGACCCAAAACAGCACCGACACACCGATCACCAGCGGCACGTCGAAGCGGACGAGCTGCTGCTGAACCACCAGCGGCGCGATGAGCGCAGAAAGCCCGAGCACCACCAGCACGTTGAAGATGTTGCTGCCAACGATGTTGCCGACGGCGATGTCTGCCTGTCCCGAAAGACCGGACTGAACGCTGACCGCCAGCTCCGGCGAACTGGTGCCGAAGGCGACCACGGTGAGTCCGATCACCAGCGGCGAAATCCCGAAACGGGCCGCGAGGCGCGCGGCGCCGCGCACCAGCAACTCGGCGCCAGCCACCAGCAGCACCAGGCCCAGCACCAGAAAAACAACAACCGTAAGCGTCATGAAATCAAAGCCTCAAGAAGTCTGACCAAAAGATGCGCGCACTGTGGGGAAAACCCGCATCGCCGATCACCGCCCGCGCACCATGGCCATGACCCGCCCCATATCGAGCGTTGCAGCCTGTTGCTGGATCTGGGGCAGGTATTGCGTTTGCATCTGCTTGGCGGGGCCGAGCAGGTTCTGGAACGTATCCTTAAGCATCACCGTATTCATCACCCGGCCGCCGGCGTAATAGCGTTTGGCGAGCTGCCCCAGGGCGTAGGTGGTGGCGAAGGAGAACGCCATGCCGGTGGCCGCGCTTCCCACCTTGCCGAAGGTCCTGCCCGCTGCCTTGCCGAGCAGGCCGCCCAGCAGCTTGCGGCCGAACTGCTCCAGATATTGCGAGGTGAGGCCGACCCCGGCGGCGGCGATGAATTCCTTGATGTGGCCCTGGTCGAGCTGGACGCCGTGGGCGCTGCCGATGCCGTAGACCATCTTGATCTGCAGCGGGATGATGGCCATCGATGCCCAGGACTGCGGCAGTAGTTCCAGCGCACCGTTCATCAAGGCGTAGTTGAGGATGGACTTGTCGAGTTCCGCCTCGGACACGTTCGGCTGCGCCGCCACCACCGGCCCGGGCGCGGCGGCTACAGCGGCGGCGCCTGCCGCGGCTACGGGGGCCGCGGCCTCGCTGAGCTCGACAATGGCGTCGGCCTCGCGCTCGAAGGCGGCGGTCTGCCCCGCATCGAGCTTCAACAGGGCTTTCAGCTCGTTCAGGAAGCGCTGCTCGGCCTCGCTCTGGCGACCGTCGGCGTCGCACACGCACACCGCCATTTCATAGGCCAGCTGGCGTTCATGCCCTTCAGGGTGCTCGCCGGGGTCTTGCAACGCGGTAACGGCGGCATCCAGGCTGATGCGCTTGAGCAGCACGTCCTGATAGAGGCGGGCGAGATCAGGCGCGCCCGCTTCGCCGCCCAGCGACTCGGCGATGCGGCGGATTTCCTCGCGCTCGCGGTCGTGCTTGGCGCCGTCGGCGAAGGCGGCGTGGAGGGCGATGGCGAGGATGGCTTTCTGCTGTTCGGGGTTCATTGCGGGTTCTTCCATCTGATCTGGAATTCGATTTCTTCCGACTCGCCTTCCCGTTCGTGTTCGATGTTGCAGACCGCCCGCACCGGCACCGAGATTCTTTCGCCCGCGATCTGGATTTCAAAGCGTTCGCCCTGTTCGAGCGCATCGGCCAGGCGCCGCAATTTCGCAATGAACTCCGGCAGGGGGTAGGTTTTTTCCACATCGCGTTCAGGTTTGCTGTTCATGCGTGTCCTTTCAGTGCTTCGGTGAGTTTCAGTCCGGCCAACTCGCGGAGGGAGCGCGCCAGGAAATAGAGCGCGGCCATCATGATCAACATGGAGGGCAGCGCGATCATGGGATAGCTAAACAGGGTGAGCCGCCCCAGCTCTTCGTTGAAGGCGGGGGTGCCGGCCGGGCTGACGACGATCCAGGTGGCGAGCAGGTAGTTCATCGCCGCGGAGAAGAAGAAGGAAGCGCCCAGCATCCAGGTGGCCGCTTTCAGGCGGGCCTCGAAGACGTCGCCGGTGCCGCGCTGGCCCAGGTTCTGCTGTATCCGCTCGACGTTCATCAACGCCGGGCTGAACAGCAGCACCCGCACCAGCGGCTTGCGGGTATAGGCGGAGACGACCACGGCCAGGCCGATCAGGCCGGGAACCGCCGCTTCCTTGATCGCCAGCCACTGCGTGTCCAGTTGCAGCAGGCCGATGCCGCCGGTGAGCAGGATGCTGACCAGGCCCAGCGCGGCGAACAGGTTGAGCTTGCGCCGGGTAAGCAAATCCCGCGCGCCCCAGGCGAGCGGGAAAGCCAGCGCCAGCAGCAGCGCGTTGAGGACGCCCAGATCCTCCTCCGGGCTGGAGAGCTTTATCAGGATGATCGAGGGGATGATCAGGGTGATCAGCAGTTCGATCAGCGGATTGGCGGCGGGTTTAGAGGCGGCGGCGGTGTCGGTCATGGCGGGGCTCACTTTTCGTTTGCGGCGGGCTGTTGCGACAACAGCGTCCTCAGTTCGCGGATATCTTCGCGCATGGCACGCACTTCGGCATGCAGATCCGCTTCGATGTGCTCGCGGGCCTGTTCGACCGCCGCGACCGTCTCCTGCTGCTCCTTCTCGGTGAAGCTCTGCATGGCATTGACGATGATGGCAATGAACAGGTTGAGCATGGTGAAGGTCGCCACCAGAATGAAGGGCACGAAGAACGCCCAGGCATAAGGGAAGTTTTCCATCACCGGACGGGCGATGCCCATCGACCAGCTTTCCAGGGTCATGATCTGGAACAGGGTGTAGAACGAGCGGCCGAGGTGGCCGAACCATTGCGGGTAGTCGGCGGCGAACAGGTTGGTGGCGATCACCGCGAACACGTAATAGACGATCAGCAACACCAGGCCGATGGACAGCAACCCCGGCACCGCGCCCAGCAATGCGCCCACCACCCGCCGCATGGAGGGCACCATGGTCAGCAGCCGCAGCACGCGCAGCACGCGCAAGGCGCGCAGCACGGCGAACTGGCCGGTGGCCGGCATCAGCGCGATGGCGACGACGACGAAGTCGAATACGCTCCAGGGATCGCGCCAGAAGGCCCGGCGGTAGAGGAAAAGTCGCAGGCCGATCTCCACCACGAACACCGCCAGGATGGCGCGGTCGAGGTGAACGATCAAGCCGCCGGCTACCGCCATCGCGGCCGGCCAGGTCTCCAGGCCGAGCAGCACCGCGTTGATCAGGATCAGGGCGATGATGGCGCCCTGCACGCGGCGATGCTCGATGAACGTGCGCAGTCGTTCATGCGTAGAGGCGGATGCGGAATGCGCGACGGTCTCCATCAGCGTCCCGCGCCCGCCTTCAGCGCGGCGATGCGCTGCTCCAGCGGCGGATGGGTCATGAACAGGCACTTGAGTCCGCCGACGATGCCGAAGGCCGCCAGCTTGGCGGGCAGCGGCTGCGGATGCAGGCTGTTCAAACGCTCCAGCGCCGCGATCATGTTGTCGCGGCCCGCCAGGTTGGTGGCGAGAAACAGGACGACACGTTTCATGCCCGGGTCCCTGGGATCATTGCCGCGGCTGTTGCAGACGGACTTCGATCGCGCCGCCGGGACGGCGCGTCAACGCCAGGTCGAAGGACTCGCCGCCGCGCTGGAACCGGTGCCGTTCCGCATCGGGTGTGGCGGAGATCACCTCCTGCACGTAGCCGGCGCCGGCAAAACCCCGCACATAGTGCGCGAGCACCGCGTCGAAATCGGCGCGTCCCGCGTAGTGCACGTCGATCGTTCCGCCATCGCTCGCGTAATGGCTGCGCACCAGGCCGGGATAACGTGGGACCGGTCCGGGGTCGGCGCCGCTGACGTCGCGCGCCGGCGGCTCGGCACCGAGCCCTGGCACCCAGCGGTCGACCTGTTCCTTGACGCCCGGCAGCCAACGCTCGGCCTGCGCCTTCAGATCCGGCGCCACCTGCTCGATCCTGGTTGCACCCTGGGTGACCGCGCGTTTGCCCATTTCCGTCGCGGCCGGCGCCTGCGCCCACATCCAGGACAGCAACGCGATACCGGCCCAGACGATCAGGCCTGTGATGACCACGACGATGGCCCCCAATATCAGCCAGGTGCGCGTACGAATGGTTCGCAGGCTCGAAACGGCTTGCGTCAGCAATCCAGAAGTGTTCAGCCTACCCATTTCTCCCCCGTTGACGGACGTTTGCCGCACGTTACGGCCCGGAGCCACCACTCCTTCGAGGGGCGTGCAGCGGACATCGCGGCGCCTGTCGTTATCTGCATCAGAACTTCTCCGGCCTCAGTACCGACACGTCGTTGACGAACAGCACCATGCCGTAATCGTCGTAGTAGCGCGCCCGCAGATGCCTTGCGATGGCGTCGGCGATCTCGGCGTCGCACAGGATTTCGATGCGGATGTTGCTGCTTTCGTCCCAGGCGGCGTTGCGCGGCCCGCGACTTCCCTTGCCGCGGGCGTCGGTGATGGTGAAGCCGTGCGCCCCCAAGCGCTCGATCTCCTCAACCAATATCCTTTCCAGGGCCGATTCGGTAATGATGGTGAGCAGTTTGCGTGTTGAGCTGTTCATGAGCCGAGACCTCCGGTCAGGGCGAATGCTTGCGTCGCCATGGCGTGATAGAGCGGAATGCCGACCAGGACGTTGAACGGGAAAGTGACGCCCAATGAGGCGGCCAGCGACAGCGTCGGGTTCGCTTCCGGCACCGAGATGCGCATGGCCGCCGGTACGGCGATGTAAGAGGCGCTCGCGGCCAGGATGCCCAGCATCGCCGTGCCGCCCAGCGACAGCCCGAGCCCCAATCCCAGCGCAATACCCACCACGGAGGAGACGAGCGGCATGCCGATACCGAACAGCACGAGGAATGGACCGTGCTGCCGCAGACTGCCGAACTGGGCGGCCGCGATGAGCCCCATCTCCAGCAGGAACAACGCGAGGATGCCCTTGAACAGATCGAAGAACAGCGGCTTGACGGAAGTCAGTCCCTCCGGGCCGGCGGCCCAGCCGATCAGCAGCCCGCCGACGAGCAGCACGATGCCCTTGCCCAGAAACACCTCATGCGCGACCGTGCCGATCCGCATGTCACGGGAGAACCCGCGGGCCAGCAGGATCCCCACCAGGATGGCCGGGATCTCCAGCACGGCGAGCAGGAACGGCATGTGCGACTCGAACTCGATCTGCCGGCTGGCGAAATAGGTGGTGGCGACGGCATAGGTGCCGACGCTCACCGAGCCATAGTGGGCGGCAACGGATGCCGCGTCCGCACGGGGGAAACGCCCCATGAACCGCAGCACCGGAAAGGCGACCAGCGGCAACAGTACGCCCATCGCCATGACCGCGAGGGCTTGCAGCGCGAGGTCACCGAAGGGTTGCCTGGCGAGTTCGATGCCGCCCTTGAGGCCGATGGCGAGCAGCAGCAGCATGCTCACCAGTTCATAGACGGCCGCGGGCAGTCGCAGCTCCGAGCGCAGCAGGCCAGCGGCCAAGCCGAGCAGGAAGAACAGCAGGACGGGGTCGAGGGTGCTCAAGATGGCGTTCCTTCATCGTGCGGCTGCGCCGATGGCAGGACCAGGCTGCCGCCGGCGTCCTGGTAGATCGGCGGCAGCACGAGTTCCGGGTAGCGTGCTTCGAGCACCTGCAGCTCCGCGCTCACGCTGGAGTCGGGCGCATTGCCTGCGAAGACCGGGATGAAGCGTGCGGCGAGCGTGGTCGCGTCTTCATGGCCGAAGCAGTCCAACAGCGCCGCCACCAGGTCGACGCGGGAGACGGCGCTTGCCGCCGTCTCGAGCCAGCACAGCATCCAGATCCCGTTGATCCCTGTTGTCTCCAGGATACGGACGGTTCGCCGCGCGCCGGCCGCATCCGGCAGAACCAGCGCGCACGGCAAGTTCGCCACGCCTTCTTCGTCGATCCAGATGCCTTGCACGGTTTCAACGTCGCTGGCGGGCAACCGGCGGCGCAGAATCGACAGGTAAGCGGCCAGATCTTCGCTGGCGCGCTCCAGATCCCCATCGCTGCGCACGAGCAAGAAGGCGCTTCTGGACTCGGTCGGCATGTCTTCATCCCCTGCGTAGGTGGCGGGCACTGGACGCTTCTCACCACGAGCGCCTGAGGCGCGAAAGGCCGTGCAGGACCCGTCCTGTTGTTACCCGGAAGGTAACCTGGTGAATTTTGACGGTCTGGATGAATCATATAAAGTCGAATATAATTCACAGACACTTCGTAAAAAGTTGCGAATAGCAGATAATGAATCTCAAACACCTGCGCTACTTCTGGGCGGTGGCCCACGCCGGGAGTGTGGCGGCGGCGTCCAATAAGTTGCATCTGACGCCGCAAACCGTCAGCGCCCAAATCAAGCTGCTCGAGGACGACCTCGGAACGGCCTTGTTCAAGCCTGCCGGACGCGGACTCGAACTCACCGAGGCGGGGCGCGTTGCGCTGTCCTACGCCGACGAGATCTTCGCGCTGGGTCACGAGATGGTCTCCTCGCTGCGGGCGAACGCAATCCCGGAGCAGACGATGGCTACGTTTCGCGTCGGTATTTCCGATGCGATCCCCAAGTCGCTGACACACCGGTTGCTGGCTTCGCTGAAGAGGGTGGAGAAGCCGATACGGCTGGTGTGCCACGAGGGCACGATCGACTGGTTGCTCGGGGAATTGGCACTGCACCGGCTGGAGATGGTGCTGGCCGATCGCCCGATGCCGGCAGGGTTGGCGGTCCGCGGCCACAGCCGCAAGCTGGGTGAAAGTGCCGTCGCCTTTTTTGCCGCGCCCGAGCTGGCGCGGCGCGGCGCGGCTTTTCCAGCCTGTCTGAACGGGGCGCCACTGCTGCTGCCCGGTCAGAACGCGGCGGTACGGGGCGAGATCGACCTCTGGCTGGGCGAGTCACGCCTGTACCCACGGGTCATCGGGGAGTTCGATGACAGCGCCCTGATGAAGGTCTTTGCACAGGCGGGTGAAGGCTATTTCCCCGCGCCCGCGATCCTCTCGGACGAGATCTGCGCGCGCTACGGCGTCAGCGAGGTGGGGCGGCTGGAGGAGGTGCGCGAGGCATTCTGGCTGATCAGCACGGAACGGCGCATCCAGCATCCGGAGGTTCGCGCCGTCCTGGAAGCCGCCCGCGGCGCGGTCTTCGTTCCGCAGGGCGACGGCCAAATGGCGCGGTAAATGCGGGAGTCCTGATCATGTTGCAACTTACTTCCCACCCGGACGATCTGTCCACCGCCGTGAACCTGCTGCGGGCGGGGGAACTCGTGGCGCTGCCTTTCGAGACCGTTTATGGGTTGGCCGCCGATGCGACCAACCCCGATGCCTTGCGCGCGATCTTTCGCGCCAAAGGCCGCCCGGCCGATCACCCGCTGATCGTGCATCTCGCCGCCACCGAGCAACTGTCGGACTGGGTCACCGAGGTACCGGAGGTGGTCTGGCGGCTGGCTTCGGCCTTTTGGCCAGGTCCGCTCACCCTGGTGCTGCCTGCCGCGCGAACGGTTTCGCCGCTGGTGACCGGCGGCCAAACGACCGTCGCGCTACGCGTGCCGGCACATCCGGTACCGCAGGCCGTCTTGCGACAGTTCGGTCGGGGCCTGGCCGCGCCATCCGCGAATCCTTTTGGTCAAATCAGTCCGACCACGGCGGCGCATGTGCGGCGACACCTGGCCGGAAAGATCGCGGCGGTGGTCGATGGCGGCCCCTGCCTGGTCGGCATCGAGTCGACCATCGTCGATCTCAGTCGTGAACATCCGCGCATTCTGCGTCCCGGCGCCATCACCACCGATATGCTCGCGCGCCACCTGTTTCTTGCGGGCACCGTTGCTGCGGCAGCGCCTCGCGTGCCAGGCGCCCTGGCCTCGCATTACGCGCCGCGCACGCCGTGCTACCGGATCCCGGCCGGGCTGGCCGAGGCGCCGTTTCCAGGCCGGCGTACCGGGCTGCTTGCGCAGCGCCCCGCAAATTGGCCGGTGGCGAAGTTCTGGCCGATGCCCTCGCAGTCCGAAGACTATGCGCGCGCGCTTTACGCGGCTTTGCACGAGGCCGATGCCACCAGTTGCGAGGTCTTGCTGATTGCGCTGCCGCCGGACGAACCGGCATGGGCGGCCATACACGACCGCTTGCGCCGTGCGACCCGATCTCTTTAGCGGACGGTGGCAGCGCAGCTTGGCGGAACGCCGCCTCAATGCGTGCGGGAGCGAGCAGTTCACGAGGGCACGCAACTAAAGCAGGGGCGCGCGGACGCCTGAACGCAGCGACGCAAATCGCGGCTTCGCTGATGTCCACGCCATAGACTCGCCCGTAGAGCGTCGAGCGAATCACCTCCCTCGTGGACGGCTGACCTTGCGAGCGAAGATGAACGAAGCGCCACAACGCTTCGGCCTGGAAGACACCGGAGCAGCACGTCAAATCCAGCACCGCTCCCGTCCAGATAGGCCATCCATGACCTCATCGAGGATCAGCGAGACGACGACGGACAGTCGCGTGTAGTGCACGCCGTTTTGCAACGCTTCTGTGCGCTTTCCATCTGTCCACGGCTCAGCGTGCGCGAACTGCTCGTAGATCGAGCTGATGAGCTCGATCGGAATCACCTCGAACTGGTAGGGGAAGAAGCTGAGCTGCCCGCTTTCAGGATCGACAGCCGCCAGGAACTCCGCAACCCGCGTCAAGTGGTGAGCGGCCGGTGTCGTTTTCACCAAAGAAGGCGGAAACATATCGCCGTTGAGGGTCTGGGCCAGCCATGCGAACAGCTTGCTGGTCGCTGGCCGGTCGCGCAGTCCCGCCGGCAACGCCGTGCGGCCGCATACCCGCTTCAACCGCGTCGCACTAACGATCTGGCGGTCTGGCCCAGCGAGCACACTCCTATCACCCGTCGGTCTTAGGCGGAGTCTCGTTAGAAAATTTGCTATTTTCTTCCACGTATGGGCGTGCTTCTCAACAGGGATAGGCCGGTTCAGCCGCCTATCCCACAAGCTTTCCAAGCATCCGAAAATTGTGACCATCAGAGCGCATCGCGAACGTGGCAACCGGAGCCTTCCAGAGCAGTTCTTGTGGAGATGGGCAAGAGGCACAGGCGCCCCCGGAAGGGGCGCCTGCGGACTACAACAAGCCGGCTTCGGCGAACGAGTACGGACTGCCCTTGCCGACGATGAAGTGATCCAGCACCCGGACATCGACGGTGGCCAGGGCGCTCTTCAGCCGCTCGGTGATCGCACGATCAGCGGCCGAGGGCTCGGTGTTCCCCGAGGGGTGCTGATGCGCCAGGATCAGCGCCGAAGCGTTGAGCGTCAGCGCACGCTGGACAACCACCCTTGGATACACCGAAGTCTGGTCGACCGTGCCCTTGAACAGCGGCTCAAACGCGAGCACCTGGTGCTGGCTGTCGAGAAACACGACGGCGAAGATTTCGTTCGGCTCCGCGACCAGTTTCAGGCGCAGGTAGTCGCGCACGGCGGCGGGACTGCCCAGCGCCGGACCGGCCTTGAACACGCGGTTCTCCAGCAGGGTGATGGCCTGCCGGATGATCCAGTCTTCGTGCTGGGCGGCGATCAGGGCGAGCGACTCCGGGCGGGAGTCGGCGATGACAAGAGACATGGCGAACCTCCAATGGATGAGATCGGAGGGCGCCTGCCCCTGGAGGGCAAACCCTCCTGGGGACGATGGGGATGAAACAGGTGACGAGCGGGCATCCACCACCGCGGATGCAGTGGCCGTTCGCGTCAAGGGATGCGATGCGAACGGGTTTCGATCAACGCGGACAAGCCGCGCCGTAGCCTTGAAGATCGATGGCTACCTGGGCATGTCGCCAGCAACGCTGGCGGGCATGTCTGGGAGATGTGAGGACTCGGCGCTCGCCGTGTCGCCGGCAGCCAGCAGGTCAAGCGCCGAGAGCAAGGCGTCGCCGTCCAAGGGGCCGTGCAGCAGGAGGGTCTTGCCAGTGTCGCGATCGCGCAGTAGCAGGGCCGGCGTGGCGGCAATGCTCTGTCGTGCCGCCTCCGCGGCCTGGGCGCGGATCACGGCGTCGGGCCGCTCGCTGTCGAGGCACTGCTGCAGCGTTGGCGTGAGGTCGGGATAGCGCAGGCCCTCCGGCAGGCCCTGGCCGTCGCCGCGGGTGTGCGCGTAGAGCCAGGCCACCGCCTGCCAGAACGCGGCATGCCCGCCCACCTCGCCCGCGCACTCGGCCAGGCGTGCCCCGGCGGTCGCGGCAGGCTCGTGCATGGACAGCGGCAGGTGATGCCACTGCCAGTTCACCTCGCGGTGGGCGTCGATCCAGCGCTGCAGCGTCGGGAAGTACGCCCGGCAGTACGGGCACTCCAGGTCGGCGTAACCGACCACCGTGAAGCGGGCATCGCTGCGGCCGTACAGCCACGGCGGCCCGGCCGGCTTCGGTGGCTCGGGCACGGTCGTGATCGGATGCATGAACTCCGGGGCCTCATCGGGCGTGCGCAGGAGCAACCACCCGGCGGCACCCACCGCCGCGACCAGCAGCGCGATCAGGGTATGGCGTCGAGTGAACAAAGGCAGGCGCATGGTGTTCCTCATTCAGGCCAATGCATCCAGCGCCAGCGGCTCGATGCCCCGCGCACGATCGATCTTCTCGGCCACGCGGAAGGCGGCATCCAGCTCGCCGATGCCGTGCTGCTGCATCAACTGGAAGCGTTCGGCCTTCTCCTCGGGCTCGGTCATCGCCATCGCCAAGTAGAGGCTGGGCGGCACGGCGCGGAACAGCACTTCCATGCTCTTGGAGAGGATGACGCCCTCCGAGAAGGCGCCGGCCTGCTTGCGCGCCGACAGCATCAGCGCCTTCTGCGAAGCGTTGAGTTCGCGGAAACGCGCGACCTTCTCCACCTCGTCCGGCGGCATCGACAGGCAGATCCACCACTCGATCATGTTGAGCATGGGCTCGGCCGCCTTGGGCAAGTCGTCGAGGTTTTGCGTGGCCAGCCAGAACCAGGCACCGAGCTTGCGCCACATCTTGGTGATCTTGACGATGTACGGCGAGAGCAGCGGGTTCTTGGTGATGATGTGGCCTTCGTCCGTCACATTGACGATGGGTCGGCCCAGGTACTGGTCCCGCTCGGCGATGTTGTTCACCGTGTTGATCAGCGAGATGTAGGCAATGGAGAGCTGCGCGTTGTAGCCCTCGCGGGCGAAGGTGGCGAGATCCACGATCGTGATGTCCGCCTCGGGCCACGGTGTTCCCGGACGGTCGAACATCTCACCGTCCACGCCCTGGCAGAACATATCCATCGCGTCCGCCATCTCCTGCAGCCGCGCCCGCCGGGTCTCCGGCAGCGTGGCATCGCGGCTGCGCTCGCGCAGCGCGTCGCGCACGTCGCGCGTGAGCACCGTGCGTTGCTCGGCCACGCAGCGCCGCGCCGCGTCGAGGATGCACTGGCGGATCAGGCTGCGGTCGGCGCGCGTCATGCGCGCTTCCTCGCGCTCTTCACCGCCCGTGATCATCAGCCGCGCCGTGATCTCCAACTCGCCGAGCACGTCGCGCTGCTCGTCGCCGTCCATCGCCGCAGCAGTTTCGGCGCGGTCCTCGTCGAGCGCGTCGGCGTCGAGGGTCTGCACCTGGCCCGGCGTGTCGACCAGGCGCCAGGCATCGGCAAACGGGGCCAGGCTGACGCCCGAGCCTGGTGCGAGCTTCACGCGGTTGACGCTGAGCCCAAGGCGCGCGGCGAAGTCGCCAAACAGCCCGAACGAGTTGCCCGCTTCGACGATGAACAGCCGCGGCCGGTAGATGGCGGTGACCTGGTTGAGCAGGTTGTTGAGGGTCGCGGATTTGCCGGAACCCGTGGGACCGAACAAGAACAGATGCGCATTCATCTGCCGGTCGAGCCGGTTCAGTGGGTCGAAGCTGATCGTGCCGCCGCCGCGATTGAAGAAGGTGATGCCGGGGTGGCCTGTGCCCTGGCTGCGGCCCCAGACCGGCGCCAGGTTCGCAGCGTGCTGCGCGAACATGAGCTGCGTGTACCACCCGCGCTTATCGGCGGCCGGGTCGTAGACGCAGGGCAGCCAGCGCAAGTAGCTGTTCAGCGGCGCCACCTCGTCTTCCTCGCGCACCGGCTGCAGGCCCGCGTTGAGCATCACGTTGACGAGCTGCAGTCCGCGCGCGTCGAGCTGGGCCTGATCTCGACCACGCAGGTAGAACGCCAGTGCGCCACGGTAAAGCTTGTGGGAGCTGCCGATCAGGCCGCGCGCCTGCTGCACGTCCGCACGCGTCTGTTCGGAGGCCAGGGTTTCGCCGACGGCCTTCTTGGCCAGGTGATTGAGATGGCTTTCCAGCACGTCCTGCGGTGTCGCCACCACGGTCAGGCACATCACCGTGTCTTCCGGCATCTGGTCGAACAGCGCGTTCATGGAGTCGCCGCCCTTGCGCGTCTCGCCCGTCAGGTGTCCGGTCGCCGGCGACATGCGAAGGCGATCCATCACGATGACGCGATGCGGGAGCCCATCGAAGAACCACAGGCCCTGCTCGACATCCGAGCGCGGCGGGCCGAAGAACAGCCGCTGCGCGAAGTCGGTGCCGCTGGCGAGTTCGACTTCGCCCTCCTCGGGCTCGTCGGGGTAGCGGGTCAGCGCATAGAAGCGCTCGCGGTCTTCGGCGCTCGGGCCGAGCAGGGTCGGATGCGGGTTGAACCAGCGCAGCAGCCAGGCGTGGATGTCCGCCGCGCCGAGACGCCGGGCTTTCACGCCGGCATTCGCCAGCCCGCCAGCGAGGCGGTCGCAGATCGTGGTCAGCGCCTGCTCGGGCGACTGGCCGCGCCGCGTGGCCGCGGCCGCGGACGTGCGGCGATAGACCACCATGCGCACGCGCCGGACTTGGCCGCGCCACGGCAGACGCGTCACCGTAGTGTCCTCGAACAGGCCACCCGGCTTGGCGATGGCCCGCAGGTGATGGGTGAAGAAGCGCAGGTAGAAGTCGCTGAACGCGCTGCCCTGCGCACGCGGCTGCACGTAGCCCGCCAAGTTACTCAGGTAGTGGTTCCAATCGGCTTCGTCCTGGGCATAGAGCTGCACCACCCAGGGGTTCTCATCGAGTTCGTCGAAGGAGTCCTGCAGGGCGTTCTCCAGCGCATCGCGGGCCTGCCACAGCCAAGCCAGCTCACGGCCTTCAGTGCCCACCGGCAGCAGCTCGAAGAACGCGGCCACCGACTGCCCGTCTTCGAGCAGCATGGCCTTCGAGCCCGGCAGGTACTCGACCCACGGCAGCATGTCCGCGAACGACGGCGCGACGGTGTAGAGCGCGTCGTGGTCGGCCTGGGTCGCGGGCCGGCGCTGGCCGGCGAGCGCGCCGCCGGGCTCGGGTATGCCCTGTGCGGCCAGCGTCGACAAATGCCGTTCCCAGGCGTCGGCTGCACGAGACCCTGCGGCGGGCGACGGGGCCGCCTTCCGCGGCCATGGCAGCGACCAGGCCATCAATAGTCCTCCACCCGCTCGCCGGGCATTGCGTACTGCACGCGCTGGTACAACGGGAACGCCGTGCTGTAGCCAGGCACCGGCACCGGGTCGGTGCCGGCCAGATGCGGGTACACGTACATCACCAGGTCGGGATTCGGCAGGCGATGAAACTGCCGGTAGATTTCGTTGCCCGCGGTGCGCGTGTAGCGCTCCTGCACGGCGGGCGCGGCCTGCACGTCGGCTTCGGTCAACGGCCGACGCAGGCCCTGGCGTGCGTCGAGCAGTTGCCGTGCGATGGGGCCGCCGCCTTCGCCGCCGCCGGTCTCCTGCTGCCAGATGTCGAGCATGGTGTTGTGGCCGTGGGGCAGCAGCTTCTCCTTGCTGGTCGCACAGCCGCCGAGCAAGACGGCCGCCAGCAGCACGGCAGTCGCGTCAATCCAGGTCCGAAGCATGGGCTTCTCCGATGCGGTGGTTCACCCGACGCCCCTGGGCGTCGTGGTCGATGTGGAGCGGCTGCTCCAGATGCACGGCGACCCTGGCGCCGGGCTGCACGTAGACGGCCGCGAAGGCCTGGCCATACAACTTGTTGACCCAATCGGCCATATCGCGCACGCCACCGGCCAGGATGCGGCCCATCGCTTCGTTGCCGCCGATGCCGACCGTACCGAGCGAGCCGTTGCCGTTGGCGACCACGGCCACGCTGCCGCTGTCGGATTTGATGAGCGAGGCCGCGCCCGCGCCGGCCGCGGTGATCAGCGCCTGGCTGCCGAGGTACTGCTGCGCGTTGCTGCGCCGCTCGCCGCTGACGCAGGGAATGCCGTAGGGATCGCTGATCCAGCCGAGGCCGCCTTGCGTGGCACTCGTCGTGCTGTTGGCGCTGGCTTGCCCGCCGCGCTGGTCCCGGTTGCCGTCCTCGGGCACGGTGCGGATGGTGCCGTCGTGGAACACGAAAGTGACCGAACGGATTTGCCCGCGCACGCACGAAAGCGTCCAGTCGCCCGAGGCCGTGCCGCTGACCACGGCGCCGGCCACGTCGGGGATGTCGATGCCGTTTGCCGTCAGGTTGTCCGGGCCGATCAGCACCTTGAAGGGGTACGGGTCATTGACCGTGCCGTCGATGGGCACGCGGCCGATCAGCGCCGTCATCGCCACCGAACCCATCAGCGTTGCATTGCGCGGCACCGTGTAGAACGGCGTCGTGGTCGCGCCCACGGCGCCGACCACCGCACGCCCGCCGGCATCGGCGACGGACTCCACGGCGGCCGACAGGGTTTTCTGCGCCGGGCCGAAGCTCAGCGGAAAGCTCGGTTCCTTGCTGCTGTTGCGGGCATCGGTCTTGGCATCGCCCGGTTCGACCCAATGTGTGCCGTTGCCTGCGCCGCTGCCGTCATTGCTGCCGAAGCGCTTGCCGTCGCCTTCTTCCAGGCCCAGCCCGACGGGCAGGTCGACCTGGCCGCCTTTGCCGGAGAGGCCATCGAGCCGCTGCTGCAGATCCTGCAGCAACCCCTGCGTCTGCTGCTTCTCGCTCGCCACCTGCTCGCGTTCCTGCTGCAAGCGGCTGCGTTCGCTTTCGAGCGCGGTCTGGATGCGCTGGTCGATCGCGCTCTCGCGGGTGCGCAGGCGCTCGTTCTCGGCCTTCTGCTGCCGGTTGTCGCCCAGCGCGGTCTGCAGCTCGGTGCGCAACTGTTTCACCTGCGCGACCAGCGTGGCCACCGTGTCGCGCGGCGTGTCGCCCTCGATGCCCAGGGCCTTCATCTCCTCGGGCGTGAGCGGGTTGGCCGTGCCCGACAGCGCGGGCCGCTGGCCGGCGGGGCCGGAGAACAGCTTGATGCCGACGAACACCAGCAGCAGGATCACGGGGATCAGCAGCCACTTGAGCAGCGGGTTACTCTTCATCGGACGCTCCTCCTGCCGTGCCGGCGGCACCGGACGGCGGCAGGTTCACGCTGGCGTCGATGGGGCTCAGCCTGGGAAGCAGCGCCTCGGCCAGACCGCGGCCGCGCGTGACCAGGTAGACCACGGTGGTGTCGGCCGCCTGGCCGGCCGGGCCCAGGTTCGGGTGCTGGAAGGTGGCCGCCACGAAATCGCCCTGCAGCGCACGCGGATCGAGGTCCAGCCAGTGCACCGCCGTGTTGGTGAGCCGCACCGCCGTCACCCACTGGTCTTCGAGCCGCCAGGCGGCCAAGGCCCGCGCCTGCACCGGCAGCGTCGGCAGCAGGGTGTCCAGCGGGAGGTCGCGGCGCAGGTTCACGCGGCCGATCCCGGCGACCGGCTCGACGGTACGCAACGGCGCGTACAGGTTCTGCGCGGCGTAACGCGTCAGCACGACCGGGATGGGTGTTTCGCGCTTGCGCACTGGCCGATCCGGTGCGGCGGCTTCCGTGGCGCTGGCCGTCTCGCCGCCGTAGCGCGTGGCGGGCGACCGCTCCGCGTCCACGATCCGCACCGGCTCCAGCGGGGGCTGTCCGTCCTGCGCTGGTTCGGCGGCGATGTCGAGTAGGATCAGCTCGCCGGACTCCACGTCCTGCAACTGCAGCCGCGTCGGCGGCAACGGTTCGCCCGCCCGCAGGTAGATCGCGCCGCCCGCGCTCTGCACCCGCAGGTGTGCGGACGCACTGTCCGGTACGCCGACACGCACGTTGCGGTCGATGAAGATCACCCGCTCCTGACCGACCACCAGCGGCACCGCCAGCGGCAGACGTTCCCAGCGCAGGATTTCCACAGCCTGGGCCGGCGCGAGCGCAAGCCACAGCAAGACGCCGGCCAAGGCCGACAAGGCATGGCGTTTCATGGGGAGTCTCCCTGCGAGTGACCGGCTGCGGTGCCGGGCGTCGGCGACGTCTCGATGCGCTGAGGTGCGCGGGCATGGCAGTCCAGCGCCAGGCCGAAGGGGTTGCGCTCGGGATCGACGTCCATGCGCACAACCTTGAGGGCGTAGCGCACCAGAGCACGTTTGACCTGCTCGGAGCCGTGGTACTCGTCGGCGCTCACGTCCAGCGTGACGATCCAATCGCGGTCGGAGACAGCCTTGACGCGCGTGCTGGGGCTGTCGCCATAGCCGCGGCCGGGAATCTCGTAGATGCCGCGCACGCGCTGCCGCAGCTCGCCGCTCGAGCGACGGTACTCGTAGTCCTGTGCCAGAAAGGCCCGGCAGCTCGGCGTGAGGTAAGCCGACAGCGCGTGCAGGTTGCGCGGGTAGTCGATCTCGCCGTTGGTGGGCCAGCGCTGCACCTGCTGCCAGATGTAGAAGCTGAACGCATACACGCTCTCGGGCGGCACGTCCCACCACTTGCGCACGCTGCCCGAGCGCAGGTCGGGGGGCACGTGGATCGTCAGATCGCGCGGCGCGCTCCACCAGCCGAAGCCGAGCAGCAGCGCCACCACGAACAGCGCCACGCCGCCCAGGCGCAGCGTCTTCACGTGTGCCTGCAGGTGCGCGACCTCATTCCTGAAACGGCTCATGCCGCACCTCGATCGGCCGTGCGCCGCGTGCTCCACCAGCCGGTGCGGGTGACCAGACGGCGCCCGTCCAGGTGAGCGGCGAGCACCGGATAGCGCAAGGTCAACCGCCACTGAAGCTGCCGGTACAGCCAAGTGTCAGGGCGGCCGCGCTTCTGGCTGCGCAGGAAGCCTCCGCCGACGAAGACGCCGAGCGCGATGCCCGCGACGATCAGCGTAGGCACCATGGCAATGCTTCGCGTCAGCCAGGCCAGGGGCACGCCGAGCACCAGCCCGGCGGCCGCCGACAGGCCGGCGCAGATCCACAGCTCATCGGCGGTCAGTCCGCGCACGACCACCGGCTGGCGATTCAGCCGGTGCGGCAGGAACGTCACCAGCGCGTCGCGCGCTGTCTCCGCGGGGGTGGCCATCGCGTGCAGCCCTTACAGCACGCCGGTGGCTTTGGTCAGCAGCCAGATGCCGACGACCAACAGGATCGCACCCACAGCGACGGTCAGCCCGAACTGGCCCCAGGTGGCACGGCCCGTGTGAATCTCGGAGTAGCGGGTGTAGGCGTGGTAGCAGACGCCGACGAACATCGAGGCGACCACGAGCAGCGCGATCAGCATCACGATGTCGTAGCCGTAGTTCTGCAGCGTCTGCATGAGGCCGCTGCCCTGGCCACGGGAAGGGTCTTCCATGGTCGGCAGGCCCTGCGCGAACGCGGATGGCGGCAGCCCCAGGAGCACCAGCGGTGCCAGCAGCGCGGCGATGCGCGAGGGAACGCGAAAAGTAGTCGGAGGCGTGTGCATGATCGATGGCCCTTCGTGGTGGTCAGGAGAGGATGAAGAAGGTCAGCACCAGGTACATCGCGACGAAGCGGATGCAGACGCCCAGGAACTGACGTTGGTTGATGCGGTTCTCGGCCCAGCCCACGTAGGCCGTGCGCATGGCCCACACGCCCCACAGCAGCAGCACGGCGAACACGAAGCCGAGCACCACGACGGACACCGCCGAGGGCGCAAAGCCACCGTTGGCCTGGAAGGCGGCGATCTGGTCGGCGGTCATGGCGAGGGCTCCTCCTGTTCGTCGCGGCGCAGGTAGTCGCCGGCCAGCGGAACGGGATCGCGCGGCTGGGCGCGCTGGGGCACGAGGAAGTCCTGCAAACCGGTGCGCACGCGCTTCAGGTCGGCGCGCAGCCGGGCGTAGTCGAAGTGGTAGCGGGCGCGCGCCTGCGGCGCTGTGGTGGTGGCGTGCTCGGCCAGTCGGTCGAGCAGGTCGAGCTGGCGCGCGAGCGCAGCGAGCTGCTCACGCTCCGGGGTGTCGTCGGCAATGGCGGGCTGCGGGGCCGAGAGCGACACGGTCAGCAGCACGGCCAGCGAAGGCCATGCGGATGCGCGGCGGTTAGTCTGTCCCATCGTGCCATTCCCCGTTGATGCGGATGGCCAGATGCTGTGCCGCGCTCTCGCTTTGCGCCGCAGGGAATGGGAACTACGGCATGACCGGATTCCCAGGTCGAACTGGCCATCAACTGCGCAAGGCTTCGCGGATCGCGGAGTTGGCCAGCGCCTACCGCGGCCTGGTAGAATTGGCTAAACTTGGCAATCCAAGGCTACGAAAGGCCAAATCGGATGGTTTCCGGATGACTGAAGTCGAGAGCGAAATCCTCACGCTGGAGGAGGTCGCGGCCTACCTCAAAGCCGGGAAGCGGACGGTCTATCGCCTTGCCCAGAAAGGAGAGATTCCGGCGTTCAAGCTTGGAGGTACCTGGCGCTTTCGCCGCTCAGAACTGGATCGCTGGATCGCCGAAAGCATCAGCAAGAAGAAGCCGGAGGCCGAGTGAGCGTGCGCCAAGTCAACGACCGAATCGCATTCGGAAAAGAACAAGGGGGGGATCGCCGTTGACAACACAGCAGCTTCTGACGCCGCACCAGAGCCAGTACTTCGCCTGGCTGCTGACCCGACGCGCGGCGGGCGACTCTGTGGAGTCGCTGGCCTCAACCTTGGTCGATTCGCAAGTCGATCTGAATCCTCATCAAGTCGAGGCCGCGCTCTTCGCTTGCCGCAACCCGCTCTCACGCGGCGTGATCCTCGCCGACGAGGTTGGTTTGGGCAAGACCATCGAAGCCGGTTTGGTCATCTCCCAACGCTGGGCCGAACGGCGACGGAAGATGCTCATCATTGTTCCGGCGAACCTGCGTAAGCAGTGGCACCAGGAGCTGCAGGACAAATTCGGCCTGCAAGGGCTGATCCTCGAAGCCAAAAACTACAACGCGATCCGCAAGCAGGAGCGGCAGAATCCGTTCCTGTTCGCGTCCGGCCCGATCATCTGTTCCTACCAGTTCGCAAAGGCCAAGGCCGACGACGTCAAGGGCATTGACTGGGACTTGGTCGTGCTCGACGAAGCGCATCGCCTGCGCAACGTCTACAAAACCAGCAACGTCATCGCCAAGACCCTCAAGGAGGCGCTGTCGCGCGTTCACTCCAAGGTGCTCCTGACCGCGACGCCGTTGCAGAACTCATTGCTCGAACTCTATGGGCTGGTCAGCTTCATCGATGACCGCGTGTTCGGAGACCTTGATAGCTTCCGCTCGCAGTTCACTGGCAGGGAGCAATCCTTCAGCAGCCTGCGTGACCGGCTGGCCCCCATCTGCAAGCGCACCCTGCGCAAACAGGTTCAGCCCTACGTTTCGTACACAGCACGCAGGGCCATCGTCGAGGAGTTCACGCCATCGGGCGAAGAGCAGGAACTTTCCAGGCTCGTCGCCGACTATCTGCGCCGCCCAAACCTCAAGGCCCTGCCCGACGGGCAGCGCCAACTGATTTCACTCGTGCTGTGGAAGCTGCTTGCCTCCAGCACGCACGCAATTGCGGGTGCGTTGGAGACAATGGCCAAGCGTCTCCAGGGCGTGCTGAATCAAGCTCCCGTGGTTCCCGATCTCGCCGAAGAACTGGACGAGGACTACGAGTCGCTCGACGAGACCGCCGACGAATGGGAGGACCAAGAGCCGGGCACAGAGGCAACGAACCGCTCCGAGCGTGATGCCATCGCACAGGAGATCGAGGAACTTCGCCACTTCAAAACGCTGGCAACCAACATCCGTGACAACGCCAAGGGTAAGGCGCTGCTCACCGCGCTGGTTCGCGCCTTCGCCGAACTGGATCGGTTGGGCGCGGCCAGAAAGGCCATCATCTTCACCGAGTGTTGCCGCTCGCTGAAAACTGACCAGATGGTCAGTTTTCGTTGCGCGCCAACAGTGACCGAGACCAGTCGCATCAAGCAGATGCTGTTCGGTGGCTTCGCGCGTTGTCTGTATCCGCTGCAGAAGTTCGATTCGGACACCGAGCGGCGCTTCGCCATCATCCTGGAGCGCGACGCGACGAAGTGGCTCAAGCCCGCGAAGGGGCAGTTCCAGATCTACTACAAGCTCGGCACCGAGCAGCCGGAATACATCCCCGACTTCGTGGCCGAGACAGACCCGACCATCTTCATGGTGGAGACCAAGGCGCGCGCCGACATCAACACTCAAGAGGTGCAGGCTAAGGCCGCTGCCGCTGCGCGGTGGTGCGTGAACGCCTCCGATCACGCTTCGAGCGTCGGCAGCAAGCCCTGGAAGTACCTGCTGGTGCCTCATGACGAAGTCAGCGAGTCGAAACGGCTCGCGGATTACCTGCGCTTTGAGGTCAAGACGTAGTTGAGCTGCCCTTGATCGACTTCAGTGAGCAAAAGCGATTCCAGCGAGGCACCTAGGCGGCGGAAAATCGCCGCTTCACGGGCATGATGAATCGGCAGGGAAGAGGAACAAGAAATGCAGAAACCCGCCGCACCGCAAAAGACCGTCCTGGAAACGATTCTGGACTGGTCAAAGGATCGTCCACTCTGGCAGCGTGACGCCCTGCGCCGCATCATCGCAAACGGCCGTCTGACGGACGCCGATATCGGCGAACTCGTGGACCTTTGCAAACAGGGCAAAGGTGCACCCGTAGGCGCGCTGAAAGCGGTACCGCTGGAGAAGGCCCACCTTCCGGCCAACCCCGGTCAGACCGCCGCGGTATCGCTTCTGTCGATTGCCGACGTGACCGGCGTGAACAACCTTGCCGCCGGCCAGGCACTCGGCTTCGAGCCGAATGGAATCACGATCATCTACGGCGACAACGGTGCGGGCAAGTCCGGCTACGCACGCATCCTGAAGCGCGCATGTCGTGCAAGGCATGCCGGAAAGATCGAACCCAATGTGTATGCCGATCAGCCCCCGAAGCGCGTCGGCGCGAACATCGCGTACGGGGTCGGCGGTACGCCGCAGCCGGTCGAGCAGTGGCAGAACGGCACAAATCCGCATGCAACGCTGTCAGCGGTGAGCGTGTTCGATAGCGACTGCGCCTCAGTGCATATCCGCGAGAAGAACGAAGTTGCATTCCGACCCTTTGGACTGGACGTACCGGATGAGCTTGCTGCAGCTTGCCAGTCGGTGAAGGATGCCCTCGCAGCTGAGCAGAAGCAGCTTGAGAAGGCCCGCAATCCGATCTTTGCGGCGCCAACCTGGAAGGCCACCACGGCCGTGGGGAAGGCGCTTGCGGCGCTGAACGCCAATACTGACGCAAAGAAGATTGAAGCCCTGGCGGTGCTCTCGGCAGACGAAAGCGCCCGTCTTGAGCGTCTGCGGGAAGACCTGTCGAAGAATCCGGCCAAGGCGGCAGCGGAGCAGACCGTTAAAGCCGACAACGTCATGCGGCTGATTACCGTGATGAACAGCGTTGCAGCCAGAACCACCGATGAGGAGCTGCTGGCAGCCGCTGCCCTCGCCAAGGACGCACGGTCGAAACGGGACGCTGCACGTCTTGCCGCGGAGAAGGCCTTCACGGGCGAACCCCTTGCCGGCGTCGGCGGCGAGACGTGGCGGGCGCTATGGGATTCCGCCCGACGCTACTCGACGGAGATCGCATACCCCGGAGAACCGTTCCCGCCGTCGGCCGAAGACGCGCATTGCATGCTTTGCCAGCAGCCATTGGAAGCTGAAGCACGTGCACGGATGGCACGCTTCGAGGATTTCATCCAGAAGGACACGGAACAGCTGGCACGCGAGGCAGAGAAGGCGGCTCAGATCGCACGTCAGACCATAGCTACCGGGGCAATCGGCACGCGGGCGGTGAAGGCCAGTCTCGACGAGCTGGGCCTCCAGAATCAGGAGCTGCAGCAGCAGACGCGCCGCTTCATCGCCGCAGCCCGGCTGCGGCGCCACGTTCTGCTCAAAGCCTTGGGCGGAAACGGCGAGGTACAGCTTCCGCCCGTTCCGCTGTCGCCGCTGCCTGATCTCGGCCAGCTTCAGACCATGATCCGCAGCTACGCCGCCGAGCTGCGCAAGTCCGCTGACGCGGATGAACGCAAGAAGCTGGAAGCCGATTTCGCCGAGCTGAGCGACCGGGCGCTGCTCGCTGGCATGCTGCAGGTCGTCACTGACGAGATCCAGCGGCTGAAGAGCATCCGGTTTCTGACCGAGTGTGCGGGCGAAACGGCGACGAACACCATCACCAAGATGGGCAACGACATTGCCGACACCGTGATTACTCCCCGGCTGCGCGACAGATTTCAGGAGGAGATTGTCAGGCTTGCGGCCTCGAAGGTTCGCGTCGAAATCGTGCGCTCCGGCGGCAAGTACGGCTCACCGCAGTATCAGGTGCGCCTCTTCGCCAAGCCGGATGCCAAGGTCCACGAAATCCTGAGCGAAGGGGAAAAGACCTGCGTGGCGCTGGCCGCCTTCATGACCGAGCTTGCCACCGCGATGCACCGCTCTGCTCTGGTCTTCGATGACCCGGTGTCCTCGTTGGACCATCGCTGGCGTGGGCAGGTGGCCAAGCGTCTCGTGGAAGAAGCGGAGAACCGTCAGGTCATTGTCTTCACGCATGATCTGGTGTTCGTGAACGATCTGAATGACCACGCGACGAAGACCGGGCGGGCAGTGCGGCTCACGACGCTCAGTCGTGGCGCCGCGGGAGCCGGTATGGTGGCCGACGGCCTGCCCTGGAAGGCCCAGAGCGTCGAAGATCGCATCGACAAGCTGGAGAAGGCGGCACGTGCGGTAAAGCTGCTGCATGACAACAACCAGGAAGACGAGTACGCGGTCGAGGTGGCAAAGCTCTACAACTCGCTGCGCGCCACATGGGAGCGCGGCCTGGAAGACATCGCTTTCGTCCGCGTTATTCAGCGCCACAGGGACTACATCAACGCCAAGGACCTGAAGAAGGTCAGTGCGCTCACCGAGGCTGACTGCGATGCTTTCGCCGCTGGATTCAAGAAGTGCTGCGACATTGTTGACGCACACGATCCATCCAGCGGTAGGAATGCCGCGCCGCCACCACCTACTGATCTCTTTCAGGACATCCAGGCTTTGAAGGACTGGGCCGCGTCTCTGCGAGACAGGCAGAAGAAGATTGCTTGAAACGTATTCGTTCACGCCGATGCTGACGTGCTTGACGAAACAGAGAACCGAAACTACGGCATCGTTCATCTGACCTGGCGCAGGGCTGCAGCTACAGATACTTCTTGAACGTCGCCGCCGCAATGCACACCGCCACGCCGAGCAATGCGGCGCTGGGCAGCAGGATCAGCAGCGGGTTCACGCTGACCGGCAGTGCCAGGTAAGTCACCCACGGCAGCACGGCCAGCGGGATCAGGCTGGCCCTGGCGCGGTGATAGATGAACCCCGATTCGCGTCCCGCGCCGAAGCGGCGGATGTCCCGGCGTACCAAGCCGTCCACCAGCCCGACGAAGGCGACCATCAGGAACAGCGGCAGGGTCAGGCACAGCACCAGCAGCCGCACGAGGAAGACCAGCGTCGTGTAGGCCGCCGCGATCAGGTAGCTCTCCACGTTCACGTAGACCAAGCCGATGTAGTAGCGAAAATCCTTGGTCGGGCGGTGGCTGCCGGCGCTGGCCTGCGCCGAGGCATCGCGTATCCAGTCCAGCAGACCGCTTTTCACGAACAGCCAGTCGTAGCCTTGCTCGACCAGCCGGTGTGCGGTGCGCCCCGGCTCCTGCACCAGCGCGCTGCGCGTGAAGTGCGTGGAGAGCTGACCCAGCTCGTAGTGCAGCATGCCCTGGGCGTGGCGCCAGCCCTGCTCGGGCCAGAAGAAGTGCATGCCGACGCATTCGATCAGGATGCACAGCAGCAGCGCGCCGCACAGCACGCCGAAGAAGCGGAACGGCAGCGTGACCAGGCCGGCGATCAGGCCTTGCTGTCGCTGCTGCTGGCGCTGGGCCGCGACGGCCGGATCGCTCATGCTTCGGCCTCTTCACCGACGGCCGCCATCTGCTTGAAGTCGTCCAGCAGGTCGGCGGGCAACCCGCTGTCCTGCAGGCCGGGCAGGCCGGGCAGGCCCTGATTGTCCCACCAGTCGCCGGCCTCGACGTAGTGCTGGCGCATGTAGCCGGCCAGCTCCTGCAGATCCTTCGGCATGGCCTCGTCGGGGTCGGGCGCCGGCAGCGGCATGCGGACTTTCCATAGGTTGCCGCCCTCGATCAGCGCGAAGCACTGCCCCTTGGGCAGCGCAACCACATGCGCCGGCTCGATCAGCGGCACGCTGTTGCTGCTGATGCGGTCCTGGGTGTTGGACGTGAAAGCGGTATTGCCGCGCGGGTCGGAACTGTCGGTGGCGCCGCTCATCAACGCCGTGGCATACACCTCGACCTTGGGCAGTTGTCGCGTCAACAGCTCGGCGGTGGCGGTCTCGCGCACGCGCAGCATGAACAGATTGTTGAAGTTGCCGACCACCTGGCCGGCCTTGGCCCTGTTGCCGATGCGGGCCTCGATGTCGCTCAAGGTCTGCGTGTAGGCCGTCACCTGCACGCCGGCACCGCCGCCCTTGTTGACCATCGGAATGAACTCGTCGCCCATGAGTTCATTGAATTCGTCGGCGTGGACGTTGATCGGAATCTTGGCGCTCATCGCTGCGCCGGGTAGCCCGTCGTCGATGCCGAATTTGTAGATGTGGCCGGCGACCGAGACCAGATCGCTGAACATCGAGTTGCCCACCGCCGCCGCGACTTCGGCGTCGGACAGCGCATCCAGCCCCACGTAGACCACCGCACGTTTGCGGATGACCTGCATCCAGTCGAAGATCGGCCGCGGGTCGGACAGGTCGGAATAGTTCGGTGCGAGCAGTTGCGCGATCTTGCCGGTGGTGAGCTTCTCCAGCAGCGGCAGCAGCGAAGCGACGATCTTGTCGAAGTACGTCCGGTCGTAGCGCACCGCGCTGCGCAGGCCATCGAGCACCGGGTCATAGATGCGCACTTGGGACAGGTACTGTTCGAGGGCCACCACGCGCTTCTCGCGCCCGATCATGTTGCGCGGGATGTTCTTGTCGTTCAGCTTCGCTTCGAGCTGGACGATGACCTCCCAGGCCTTCGGCTCGTTTTTGGCGAAGTAGTGCTGGGCATACTCGATGAACAGCGCGTCGATGTTGATGACGTGGCGCTGGATCAGCAGGTAGTCCGGCCGCTGCCCCAGCTCGACCAGGGCGCGGGCGATGATGTTGACGAAGCGCCAGGCGAATTCGCGGAACGCGGCGCTGTTGCCTTCGCCCGAGAGCTGTCCGGCGATGCGCGTGGCCACCTCGGAGATCCGCCCGAACCGGCCCACCGCGTTGTAGCGCGCGCTGATGTCCGGCCAGCCCAGGTGGAAGACGTAGAACTCGCCTTCGCGCCCCGCGCGCTTGGCCTCCACGTACATGCGTTTCAAGAGGTCGGCATCGCCCTTGGGGTCGAAAACGATCACCACCTCGTACTCGCCGGCCGCATTGCGGCGGCGGATGTCCTGAGTGATGAACAGCTCGGCCAGCCGCGTCTTGCCCACGCGCGTGGTGCCGAGCACCAGCGTGTGCCCCACGCGCTCGCCCAGCGGTAGCGTCACGTCGGTCTCGTGGGGTTCGATGCCGTGCAGCCGTGGCTGTCCGCCCACCGGCGGCAGAGGCCGGGCCGGGTTGAAGGGGCTGTCCCAGGCCAGGACCCGCGCGAGCTTCGATAGTGGAAACGGCGCGAACTCCAGCCACTCCTCCATCCGCCGCGCCGCGCGATAGATCGCGGTCGGCTCCACGAAGCGGCGGAACTCCGGCCGGTAGGTCTGCATCAGCCGGTGCGTGTGCCGCTGCTCCCACTTGAAACCCCGGCCGATGAACAGCCGTTGCTGGCTCACCGGCACGTTACGGCTGATCATCACGTAGCGCGGCAGGCGGCGGATGTTGCGCCGGTAGCGCAGAATCGCCCAGGCGTCATGCAGGCGGATGGCGCCGAAGGTCAGGAAGGCCAGCGCCGTTCCCAGGCCCAGCAGCGGATTCAGCGCGAGCGACCACGGTGCCACCAGGCACAGAAGCGCGGCGCCGGCGCAGACCGCCACGGTGTAAAGCTCCACCGCGGGACGGAGCAGAACTTCCACCGCATGCGGCTGCGCCATCGTCTCACTGCTCGATGCCGGTGGCGGTGATGAGCACCGGGTAGTGGCGCAGGCCCAGGCGCTGGGCCAGGTCGTCGCCCGAGGCCGGCGCGAGAGTCAGGCCGGGCACCAGGCGGCGCAGCTCGACCAGCGCCGCCGTCGACTCCACGTTGACCACCAGGCCCACGGCGCCCAGCTCTCGCAGCGTGGCGTGGCGCTGCCGCAGCCAGGCGCGCGAGCGTGCGTCGTCGCCGACCAGGAACAGCGGCGTCAGGCCCGGCGCGCGGATCACGCGGCGCGGCACGTCACCCGGTGACAGGTTCGCCGAGCGCACTGGCAGCATCGCGGCTTCGGCCTCGGCCGAGTTGCCCACGCGCGGGCGTGGCAGCGGAGTTGGCCGCGCGGTGTCGTCCGGCTGCGGATTCAAGGGCTGGTAGTACGGCAGTGCGGACGCGCCGCCGCGGTCCTCGACCACGATCAGTGGCACGGAGGCGGTCTGGGCGAAGACGGTGGTCGTGGACAGCAGCCCGATGGCGGCGATGAGGACGATGTGGTTCATGGCGTGGTGGCCTGGAGGGTTGTAACGGGAGCGCCAGGGCCGAGCACGCGGGTCAGGTGCCGGTGCACGCTGCGCCGGTAGCGCGCTGCGGGGGCGCCCCCGGCCGGGCGGTGGTAGCGGCCGATGGCGAGCAGCCAGTCCTCGCCCGGCGTGTGCTGCTCGCGCAGGATCTCGGCGGCGATGGCGAGGTTGCGGTACGGGTCCAGCAGCTCGCAGGGCTGCGCATAGCGCTGCGCGTGGTAGCCGAGATTGACCTGGCCGAGCCCAGCGTCGATGCGGGTGGCGGACGTGCGCTTGAGTGCCTGGCGCAGTCCCGCGCAGGCCTCGGCGCGGGTGGCATAGCGGTACGGCTTACCGGCGACGTTGAGCGTCCACGGCCAGGGCATCAGGCGCCCGCGCAGCCGGGTGCCGCTCTCCTGCAGGGCCACGGCGTACAGCACCGCCGCCGGCACGTCCGCACGCTGGGCCGCCAGTTGATAGGCCGGCGGCGGGACTTCGCGCGGCGGCGTGGCAAAGGCCGAGGCGCCGGTGGCGAGCAGCGCGGCGCAGGCGCCCCACAGGGCGCGGCGGCGTTGGGTGGCTACTGGCGCTGCCATTGCCCGTTCACCTCGCGCACCACGGCCGGCAGTTCACCGGGCAGGCCGAGCGACAGCCAGCGCCCGGCGTCGTGGTTGAGCGTGACGGTGCGGGCGCGCACCCGGGCCGGGTCGATGCCTGCCTGGGTGGCCCACTGGCGGATGCGCGCGTCGTCCTGGCGGCTGCCGACCATGTAGAGATCGAAGGCGGTGCCCGCGGCCTGCAACTGCTGCACGCGCTGCGCGCAGGAAGCGCAGTCGGCCTTGATGAAGACGGCGAGCCGGCCGGAACCGGTGTTGCCGGCGGCCGGCGTCTTTGCGCCGGGCAGGTTCACGCGCGGCTGGCCGGGCGCGAGGCGCTGCCAGGCCGCGTCATAGGCGCGCTGGTAGGCGAGCAGCTTCTCGACGCGCCGGGCCTCCATCCGCACCTGCAGCTCCGCGTAGCGCCTGCGTTCCCCATCGCTGCGGGCCTCGATGCCCAGGGCCGTGAGCGGGTCGAGCTGGGGGGAATGCACGCCGAGCGGCCCCTGCATCAATTGTCGGAAGCGTGCCCACTCCTCGGGTTGCAGGCCCCAGTCCCGCGCTTGACGCTCGTCGAGCGCCGCATCGGTGTTGGGCTGTACCTGGCTGGGCACCACGCGCGCATTCGTCACCGGAGATTGCGCGGAGGCCCCCAGGGAGACGGACAGAAGAACGGCAGCAAGCATCGGCCGCAGGGTCATGGCCCGCCCTCCTACGGCACGGCAAGGCGCTGCACCTGGCCGTCCACGCGGAACACGGCGGCGCGAGCCTCGATGGATTGCAGGTGCCAGCCGCTCTCCGCGTCACCCTCGCGCAGCAGCCGGACACTGCCGAGCGAGGTGGCGGCCATGGGTGCGACCGACAGGAAGCGCTCGCCGCCGCGCAGTTCCACGCCGACCACCTGGAACGGTGGAGCCGGCAGCGCCGGCTTTGTCACCTCGGGTGCTCGACGGGCGGCGACGGCGGTAGTTTTGCGGGCTTCTTCCAGACGGGTTTCGATCCCGTGCACACGAGCCTGCAAGGTCTGCAGGTCGATGGCGAGGCTGTCCGCAGACTGTGCCGCCTCGACACGCGCGATGCGCTCGTCCAGCGCCTGTTGCGCGGTGGCGAATTCGGCCTGGCTGAGCGGCGTAGGCCGGCGCCTGTCCACCTCGGCCTGCTGTTCGAGTTCGGCCAGCCGCAGGCCCAGCGCCTGGACATGGGCGTCCTGCGCACTGGCCTCGGCCTGTTCGGTGAGACGCGACAGGCCGACACTGTTGACGACGGCCAGGGTGCTTGTGAGCAGCAGCCAGACGGTCGCGGCGATCTTGAGCCAACGCGTGCGGGAACTGCGCTCGGATGGCGCTTGGGGAAAGGTCATGGCTGCAGTTCCTCGGGCCGGTGGGCGTCCGGCACGGGCGTGGCGGTGCCGGGCGGGTTGGCGGAAAGGAAGGTGGGAGCACCGTGCCGGCTGAAGCAGACCTGGCGGGTCAAGTCATCGACCGACAGCTCCCAGGTGGGGCCGGCAAGGGTCAGCAAGGCATCGCGCAGCATCAGCGGACCCACGTGCAGATGTGCGGCAGGCAGCGGCAGCGCGTAAAGCGTGGCGGCCTCGGCCGCATCGCAGAGCCGGTAGCCCGAGCGCAGGAGCACATGGCGCATGGCATCGCCCACGCTGGCATCGAGCATGGGCGGAATCGAGACCACCACCGCCTGCTGCAAGAGATCACGCTGCGCGGGCTCCGGCACCAGCTCGACCAGGGTGTAGCGGCCGTAGCGGGCCACGGGCACCAGTCGCTGCTCCGAAGCTGGCTCGTCGGGCGGTGCTTCTATGTGGTCAGGGGTGGCCGGTGTCGTCGTGCAGCCGGACAGCAGGCCGCTGAGCACGGCGAAGATGCAGAGAAAACGAGGCAGAGACGGCAGCATGTGGCACCCCATGGCGATGAGATGCCTTCACCATTGCAGAACCGTGCTGCGCGGGATGCCGGAAATCCGAAACGCGCGGCGCCCCGTTTCCGAGGGAAGTCAGGACGGGTTCGGGCCCGTCATTTCGCCGGTGGCGATGGCGCTCGGGTTCGCCGTTGAAGACGCCGCCCGGTCCGGCAAGTGCGGCCGCACCGGTTCGATCCGCTCGATGAACCGGCGAAGTTGCTCCGGTGACTCGGTGCTCCGACACGGCAGCTGGTCTTCGATGATCAGGATGCGCATGACGGCACCGTTCCAGACGGATGCCGTCAATCTATGGCCCGCTTCGCGACCGGTCTACTGAAGTGTTTCTGACTTTCCCATCAGGATCGGGCGCGGGGACCGGCCTCACGGCGTCGCCTCCCCGTGCCGTCGGAAGGCGCGCCAGAGCGCGAGGTCATAGGCAATCTTCAGCGCGCCACAGGCCACCAGCGGTGCGGCCAGCCAGCCGGCGGCGAACAGCGCGCCACCGATGGCCGGGCTCACCGCGGCCGCGAGGCTCCTGGGCACGGCGGTGAAGCTTGCCGCCGCGGCGCGCTCAGCCGGCGTGACTACCGCCATGACGAAGGCCGAGCGCGTCGGCACGTCCATCTGCGACAGGGCGCTGCGCAGGAACAGCAACGCGAGCGCCACCGGCAGACTCTCGGCGAGGGCGGCGAGGATCAGGCAGACGCTCGACGGGATGTGGGTGAACACCATCGTGTTGACGAGGCCGATGCGGCGCGCCACCCAGGGCGCTGCGAGCTGGGAGCCTGCCGAGAGCAGCCCCGCCCAGAAGAAGAACTGGCCGGCGGCGGCGAGCGAGAGGTCGAAGCGCTCGAACAGCCAGAGCGCGAGCAAGGTGTTGACGATCAGTCCTCCGGCGAAGGCGTCGACCGAGAACAGCGCGGCCAGTTTGATCACGATGCCGCGCGAAGGCCCCAGTGGTGCGGGCGGCGCCGCCTGTGCGTGGACCGGATGGTTCGGCAGCGTGCGGTAAAGAAGGAAGATCGCGACGCCGGTCAGCCCGTAGGCGACGAACATGAGGCGCAGCGCGTCGAGCTGCACCAGGCCCGCATTCGTCAGGGTTTGCGGAATGGCCGTCGCCAGGGAACCGGCCGCGGCGCACAAGGCGCCGACGAAGGTGTAGCGCGCGAAGAGGAAGGTACGCGCCTCGCCCTGCGCCGACTCGGCCAAGCGGGCGTGCTCCAGCGGCAGGAAGACGCTGACGTCGCCGGAGCTGGGATTCATCGTGCCGACGAAGGCGACGAGCAGCAGCGGCCAGAAGTCGCCAACGCCACCCAGGCCGGCCAGCAGCAGACCGGTCAGGCACATCAGTCCGGCGGCGGCGAGCAGCAGCCGGCGCTGCGGGAAGTGATGTCCCCACTGGCCTACCGCCAGGGTCGCCAGCGCCGAGCCGAGCAGTGTGGCGGTACTGATCAGCCCGACTTCCCATGTGCCCAGCCCCAAGGCCAGCAGATAGACCGGCAGCAGGATGGCGACATAACCGTCGGTGAAGGCCCGCAGCGCCCGGCCGACGAGCAGCAGGCGCGCCTCGGGCGCGGCCCCGGCGGGTAGCAGCATCACTTCGAGCCGAGCAGCCGCGCGACCTTCTTCAGCGGCGTATCCGCACACCAGGCGTAGAGCGCGTCGTACATCACTATGCCTGCCTTCAGCATCTCGTGGTCGTCGGCGAAGTTGAGCGACAGCCCTTTCGAGATGGCCAGCAGGCCGGCCGCTTCCTTCGCCAGTTGCGGCTGGGCGCAGTCGGCGGCGCGCACGATGATGGCCAGCTTCTGCAAGGACGGGTCCGTCAGCTGGTATTTGGCGATGAAAGCATCGAAGCTGCATTGATCGCCGTGGTGACCCAGTTCCACCCCGGAGACGTCATAGGGGGTAGCCCCAGTCTCGGCGGCGATCCTCATGACGTCGCCCGACGGCACGTAGAGAAACTCCGGGCTTTCGTCGATGAAGCGGGCAATCAGCCAGGGACAGGCGATGCGGTCGATTTTCGGGCGTTCACGGGTAATCCATTGCATGACGGTCTCCTACTCTTGTTTCTGAGCGTTCGAACTGCCAGCCCTCGCCGCAATCAGGCAAGCCACGAGGCAGGGCAAAGAGCGCCAGGGGCCGGCCCGCGTCATTTCACGGCCTTCTGTGCGTCCAAAGTCCTTTTCAACGACTGCGCCAGCTCCGCCGCTTTGCCTTTGCCCCAGTAGTGCAGAAAGACGTAGCGCGGCTCCTCGTGCGTCATGTGGTTGTGGATCGCCACGATGTTGATTCCTTCTCGCCGCAACACCTTGAGTACGGTCTGGAGTTCCTCCTCACGCATCGCGAAGTCACCGTCCACCACGGCCCGCTCGTCGGTCCCTGCAAACGCAGCCCAGGTGTTGACGCCCATCTCATTGCCGACGGGTGTGCCGTACATCTTCGCCTCGCGCCCGAAGCTCACCTTGACCATGCCGTCCTTCACTTGCGGCTTGGCGCCGAGGATTTCCTCGATGCGCGCCGCGGTGATGCTGCTGGGCGTGGGAATGCTGCCGCCAAAGGCCTTTGCGGGTTTGGGTTGGCTTGCTCGCACCTGCGCGACCCGGTCATACACAGCCTTGACCCCTGTGGCCAGTTGCCGCGCATCGCCCATCCCGCCGATGTGCATGAAGTAAACCTTGGGCTGGTCGAAGAAGAAGTGGTTGTGCAGCGCCGTCACTTCCAGGCCGGCTTCAAGAGCGGCGCTCATGGCCGGATTGACCTCGTCCTCGAACAGCACCGTGTCGCCCATCATCATCGTGCTGCCGCCCATCGGCGTGAATGCAGCCCACGATGTCAGGCCCATGAAGGGGGGCATCGTCCAGCGATCCACGCTGATCTTCACGTCATCGCGCGGCTTGCTGACCTTGAAGACGTTCTCGGTCTTGTTGTAGTTGCCCTTGAGTCCCGTCACGGACTCGATCGTTGCCGTGTCGACCGTCGGTCCGGCCGCAACGGCCATTTGCATGCAGACTGCTGTTGCTGCGGCGAAAAGGATTCGGGTTTTACGGGTCATATTACCTCCTGGTGGGGATAAACGATCAACACATCGTTCCGGGCGCCTCCCTCCCGCAGCAGGATTGAACGTACTGGCGAGTTCGGATTTCGGGGTTTCGGGTTTGATGGTGCGGTCCATGTTCAGGCTCCCAATCGGGTGAAAGCCGCTTCGGCGGTGGTCCAGGACAGGTTTTGCATGAAGGCGTCCACGTAAGCCCCGGCCTTGGCGCCGAAGTCCATGTGGTAGCTGTGCTCGTACATGTCGAGGGCGATCAGCGGCGTGGCGCCGGGCAGGTTGTGGGCGTGGTCGGCGGCCCAGGCGTTCACGAGACGCCCCCGGCGCGGACTCCACACCAACAGGGTCCAGCCGGAGCCGCCGCCCTGGGCCTTGCCCATGGCCGTGAATTGGGCGCGCCAGGCGTCCATGGAGCCGAAATCGCGCACGATGGCCGCCTTCAGCGTCCCGCCAGGGTCGCCTCCCGCGCCACCGAGGGAATCGAAGTACACCTCGTGCAGGATCATGGAACCGCTGGCGATCATCTCCTCGCGCTTGAGGCCGTTGATCTCGAACACCGGCGCCGCTCCCCAGTTCAATTGCGCCAGCTCTTGCTCGATGGCGTTGAGACGCTTGACAGCGCCGCCGTAGTTGTTCTCCCAATGGCTGACGATGAGTTTCTCAGACAGGCCGGTGAGTTTGGCCGGATCGCATGAAAGGGACTTCAGTTCGTAAGGCATCTTGGCTTCCTCAGCAAGGTGGATCGGAAACGGCGCGACGAAGGCTGACTCGATCAGGTTCAGCCTTGGCCCGGAAACACCAGCCACCCCGCCAGTCCCGCCGCGAGGATCACGACGACGACGTTGAGCTTGTTCTTCCAGACATAAAGGAATGCCAGGGCCGCGGCGAAGATCGACATGCCCGCCGTCAGCGATGGCACGCGTTCGGCAGTGACCCGCGCCAAGTCGATTGTGGTTGCGCCGATCAGGCCGACTACCCCAGCCGCGACGCCGTCCAGAAAGGCGTGTAGCCGTTTGTTCTCCACGACCGCCTCCAGCCGGTCGTAGAAAATCAGCGAGAACGCAAAGGCCGGAAGAAACACACCCACCGTCATGGCCACCGCCCCGATCGGCCCCCCCGCCACATAGCCGACGAACGTGGCGAAGATGATGAGCGGTGCCGGCAGCACACCGGACAGCGCCAGGCCGTCCAGGAACTGCCCATCCGTCATCCACCCGCGCCCGACGGCGTCGTTGCGAACGAACGGAATCGCTGTGTAGGCGCCGCCGAAGGTGAGCAAGCCGGCCTTGAGGCCTGAGGCGAAGATGAGCAACACCGAGGCTTGGCCCCGAACGACCGTTTCCACCAGCTTTGCTGTTGGCTCAGCCCAAAATGCCATGGCCGTGGCCAGCGCCACCGCTGCCAGCGTCACTAGCAGTGCTGAGGCCCGATGCTTGAGCACGAGCAGGGCGTACACAAGCCCACCCACGGGCAGGGTGATCCAAAAGTCGACACGAACTATGGCTGCCAGCGCGCAAACGATGGCAATGGCCCACAACCAGCGATCGAGCAGGATGTGCTCGCCGATGCGGTGCACGGCGCGCACGATCAGGGCGATCACGGCCGCCTGTACGCCAAGGAACGCAGCGCCCAGCGCGGTACCCACGATGTCAATCTGGAAGTACAACCAGGACAGCGCGAACATCAGCAAGAATCCGGGAAGCATGAACCCGAGTCCCGCCAGCATGCCACCCAGCCGCCCTTTCGCTCGGATGCCCAAATGAACGCATAATTCGTGGGCTTCGGGTCCGGGCAGCACCTGCATCACCGCAAGCAGCTTGTTGAAGCGTTTGACGGAGATCCAGCGTTCCTCGTCCACGAGCTCGCGGCGCAACATGCCGATCTGAGCCACAGGCCCGCCCCATGCGAGCAAGCCGAACTTGAGGAAGCGAACGAAGAGCTGCAGGTAGCTCATCGCTGGAGGGACGGCTTCAGTCGTGGCATCCGTCTGAGGACGGGTCAGGGTGTTCACGTTATTTTTTCCTCGTAACTCTTCAACAGCCAATCAAAAACTTCGCACGCGCGAACAAGCAGCGCGTCGTCGTCGGATTCGGATGCCCTCAGGCCCGCGAGCAGCTGTTCGATGCCCGGCGCTTCCGGTACCGGCAGTCCGCCCACGTCCAGGCAATGCACCACTTCGCCCAGGCGCGTCAGCGCCCGGTCGTCCTCCAGGCCAAAACTCGCCAGCAGCGTCTCGAAGGTGACCTTGGTACCGACGTGGCTGAACGTCGCACCGTCGAAATCGAAGCCGAGCCAATCGGCTTTGCAGTCGGCGGGACTCGTCAGCCAGACGATGCGGGCCTTCGGGTCGATAAACCGGCGGATCAGCCAGGCCGAGGCGAGCCGGTCGACCCACGGACGGGCCCGCGTGGCCCAGACACGGCCCCGATAGTCGGCCCGCTCCAGTCGCGGAATGTCAGCCTGCCGAGGGGTCGGCTCGTCGGGAGAAAGCCGGCGGGTGAGCGCGTCGCGCAGGTCGTCGAGCAGGCTCAAGGTCTGCCGCTGCGCCTCGCCGGGGAAGAAGTCGATGCGCGCCACCTGCTCGAAGCGGCGCACGAGCGGCTGGAGCTTACGCGCGGCGGCTGCGCCGTCCAGGGATGCCAGGCTCCGTCCGAGCCCTTTGATCTCCTCGACGATGCCCGCGTACTCCTCGCCCCGGTCGAACAGGGCGCGCAGCGCGGCTTCCTGAGCTTCGTCACACCCCGACAGTCGATAGACCTCGCCGCTGCCCCCGGCCTCGACCGACTGCGCCGCCACTTCGTCCAGCGCCGTAGCGCTATCGGCCGAGTCGGGCAGCAGATAGACCCCATCGCGCAGCGTCGCGCAGCCCAGCGCCTTGACGGAGCGCCAGACGCGCATGCGGCCGGTCGATGCCTTGGTGGGCAGGCTGATGAACAGCGCGAGAAAGCTCAAGCACGGACTCCTTTATCGCCAAGGGGTGGGTAATGAGTTATATATCTTACTGCATGTTATAGATCAAACGAAATCTACGAAGTTGCGTAGCGAGTCCGTCGGATCTGATCCCAAATCGCATGGTGCCCGCCGATGCGCCGACCAGCCTTATCAAGGAACGCTGGGAGAAGCTGGTGATGGCCGATGCTGGCATTGACCGGCACTACTACGGCCGCGCTTTTTTGTTTTCTGAAACGCTCCCCTGAAATAGCGACTGCGGCAACGACCGAAGACAAGAATTCGGCCCCCGAAGGGGCCGATCAAGAGGGAAACAATCTCAATGCACCAACTGCCGCGCCAACGCCACCTCCACCGAGTCGCCATCCTGGTTCAGGACATCGAGCCCTGATTCGGGCACGTCGCCGGAGGTGGATTGCGACACCATGATCTTCTTGGCCATCAGCCCCAGGCAGGTCATCTGCGAGGAGTTGGCGTAGCCGAGGTAGATCACCTTGACCGACTGCTTCTGACCGATACGCCATGAACGGCGTGCGGCCTGCTGCAGCGAATACACGTTGTAGCCCGACTGCATGAACACGATCGTCGGGAACTCCAACAGGTCCAGGCCGGTTTTCACCAGCTCTGGATTGGTGACGAGCACGTCGATACCGCGGTCCAGCTGCTCGGCGATCCAGTCTTCCCGGCGGGAGGCATCCACGCTCGCGCGCAGTACCGCCACCTTGAAGCCTTCCTGCTCCAGCAGCACCTTCAGGCGCGACGTGGTGTCGCGCGTGCCGGTGTAGACCGTATAGACCAGGGTCTTGCGACCTTCTGCTTTCTCCTGCTTGCAGATATCAATCAGCTCGCGCTCCTTGGGCATCACCTCCAGCTCGTTGAACTGAGCCGGGACGAAGGCCAGGGTGTTGCGCGTGCGTGGATGCACCACCGTCTCCGACCGGAAGCAGCAATCCGGCCAGGCCAGCAGCACGTTGAGGACCACACCCAGCAGCGTCGTGTCGCGCTTCGCCAGGGCCTGCTTCAGCTCCGCGGTCAGCCGTCCCGCCAGATCGCGATAGGCCGCGGATTGCGCCGTGTCCATCGTGACCTCACGGAACTCCTCGTCGTAGGGCGGCAGCACGTTGCCGCCGATGTCCTTCAACTTGAGGAAGACGGTGAACGGCAGAACGCAACGCAGCACGCCCTTCGGACCGAAGCCCGGCGCCTTGACCGTGCGCACCGATACTTTGGTGCCCTTGGCGGTCTTGTGCGCCGTGCCCGTGCTCTCGGAGTAGATGTCCTTGAGCACGCCGTGATCGCGCATGAACGCCATCGCGGCCGACGTCATGGAACCTTGCTTGGTCGGCCGGTAGCCGTCTTCGATCATCCGCCCAGGCAGGGCGCGGAACAGCAGGTGGAACAGGTCGTCGCCGTAGCCGCCCATCAGCGTGCCGGTGAGCAGCAGCGTCTTGCGCGCCTTGGCCGCCAACACCCCCATGGCCTGGCCCTGTGCGGAGCCGCCGTTCTTGTACTCGTGCGCCTCGTCGGCGATGAGCAGGTCGAACGCGCCTTGGGGAAGCTGCCTCTTGATGAACTCGGACGGCTGGTAGCCGCCCTCGCCGAAGCCGAACTCCATGTTGGCCATCGCACGTTCCATGCGATGGGCTTGCCGGTCCGAGAAGACCAGCTCGCCGTTGCCATCCATCAGGTTGATGAACTCATGGATGTTGTCCCCGAGCATCGACGCGAGAAAGGCGTCACCGAACTTCTGCATCAGCTTCTGCGCGGTGACTTCGCCAATCGTGGGAATACGCTTCAGCGCCTTGAGCACGGTCGAGGACTGGTCACTGGCGGACAAGCCCCTGGGACGGATCAGCGTCCACAGCGGTGCGGCGCAATGGCTGCACTTGCGGCGGCTCTCTTCGGCTTCGAGTTCGACCGGGTTGATGGGCTCGCCGTCGAGGTCGGTGATGATGTGGCCGCAGTCCGGGCACGCCGCCACGTCGCCGTGGGGCGTGCGCCGCCGGGTGAAGACGGGCTTCCAGTGGAACCCCATCCGCATCCGCACGCGGCCCAGGACGAAGAACTCCTGACCCTGCGCCGGTACACCCAACTGCTCGCGCAGCTTCAGCAGCTTGACCAGCGTGTCCGGGCCGTTGAGCACCCAGACCTTGGCGCCGGCCACCGTCTCCTGGATTTCCCGCCGCCACTTGTAGACCAGATGCGGCGGAGAAAGAACCAAGGTTCGGCGGTAGCCTTCGGCGTTGAGCACGGCGGCGGTGGCAATACCCACCGTCGTCTTGCCGCATCCCATCTCGCCATTGACGATCGCGGCGCGTTCACCGCTATCGACCAGCAGCTCGGTGACGGCATGGACCACATCGGCTTGCGCCTGGAACAGCTTGCGCTTGAGGGCTGCGAGGATGAGTTGCCGATGTACCCGCACCTGGCCGGTGTAGACCGGGGGATTGGCACGGTTGAGCGAGTCGAGCAGCTCGTCGCCGAACTCCGACACGAAGTCGGTCAGGCTGATGGCGAGCGGAGAAGATGCGGCTTCGAGCAGGTCGCCCTGCACGGGCGAGGCATCGGAAACAGCCGCGGGAACAGTTTCGAGATCAAGTGACATGGTGATGCTCCAATGAAAATGGGGCATGCACCGCCCCCTGCGGGGCGATGGCATGCCCCAGGGGTGGGAAGAGAAAGACGGCCGAGCCGTCAGAGGACGATCAGTACTCGGATGGCAGCAGCAGCGTGGTGACGCTGCGGTCCCACTCGGTGATGATCCAGAGCTTCAAGGTCGGCGTGACCTGGTAGGACGAGAACAAGCGGTCTCCGGACTTCAATGCAGCGTCGTTGGAACGCCGGTCGCAGTCATCGAGATCGCCCCAGTCGCAACGCAGGTGGCGGCGCAGATAAGGCACCGGATTGAACTGACCCTGCTGGACCAGATCGTTGATGCCGGCGGTCATGACCACTTGTCCGGATGGGAACCGTGGTTGCGAGACGAGATTGAGAACAGCGAGTGCCATGGTGATTTCTCCTTCAGAAAGAAAAAGAGGCCACGGCACCCCATCGGGGCGACATGACCCCGGTGGGTGGACAAAGAAGGCGGCGAAGCGCTGGCAGCTTGCCGTCAGGGAACAACGATCAGCGGATGATTAGCACCTCGCCCCGCGTGGCGGAGCCCGGTGTCATGTCCCAGGCACGGATGACCGGCACGAACTTGTCGGTGAGGATGCGTGTCTCGGCCACGGAGCCGTCGTCGCGTTCGGTGTATTCCGTCTGGAGAGTCTTCTCCTTATGGGTATCACCTTTCACGACGAGCGTTCTGCCGCTCTTCGAGGTCACGACGCCCGAGATCGCGCCCGCGGCCAAGGCCAGAGCGAGATGCCAGTGGGACAAGGCCCGCGCCGGTGGACGCAGCGACTGCTGCGCGGCCCCCAGGTGGGTGTCGAGCGACGGCCATAGCCCCTGCAGTCGGCCGACTTCATCGGCGAACTGCTCAGGCTCCATCGTCACGCGATAGAAGTGCTCCGGCTCCGCGGGAGACACTGGGACGGTGTACTGCAGGAACGGCCATTCCACTGGCAGTTCCTCGGCCTCAGCATCGCCTTGCCCGATCTGCAACAGCAGCCCGCGCACGGCTTTGGCCGAGTCCGACGCCTGGTCGCGCTGGCGAGCCCGCCGACCGAAGATCACCACCTGCTTGAACTGCGCCTCTACCGCACGGTAGATCCGCAGGTCTGCGAAATGGCGCGTCAGCCATCCGACCAGCTCCGGATCGAGCACGTAGGACGGCACGATGAAGATCAGCACACCGCCGTATTGCAGCAGCGGCAGGCTGCGCTGATAGAACAACTTCTCCAGCCTGGCACGACCTTGGCCCTGATAGCCGATGTTGCCGTTGACGTCCTTGGAGAGGTCGCCATACGGCGGGTTCAGCCACAACAGGCCGAAGCTCTGCCGGCTGATCAGCGAGTCCATCAGGTCGCCGTGGAGGCAACGATCGACCAGTTGCCGGGCGTGGCGGGCACGCTCGGCGTCGTACTCGACGGCATAAGCCGAAACCTGCTCGCGCCCGAGGGCGTGCGCAGCTTCGGCAATCGCCACGCCTTCGCCGGCGCAGGGATCGAGGATGGAGAGCGGGCCAGAGGCTGGCGCCAGTGCGGACAACGCCCGTTCCAATGTGGGCTCATCGGTCGGGAAATAGCCGTTTTTGATGAAGTTGCGCGCAAGGCGCGGGAACATGAGAGCCATAAGAACCTCCTGAAAGGAAGTGGGATGAAGGAAGACGGGCACGCGCGCCGCGCATGCCCGTACATGGAGATGACTCAGGCCACGCGCCGAAGCGGTGCGCCGGAAGCCAGCTCGTACCGCGACGCCCCGAGGGTGCCGTTGCGAATCAGGTCACCCAGCGCGGTGGTCAGCGCCGGGACGTCGATCGCCAGCCGATGACCTTCCAACGCGCCGATGGCGGATGGCAGGCGGCTCAGCATCGCGCGGGCTTGCAGCAGTTCCAGCACGGTGTCGCGCCAGTGATCGAGCAACGGCAGTGGGCAGGTGTCCTGCACCAGCGTCCACAGCCGATCGGTGCGATGCGATGAATCCCTGGGCAGCAGGGCCAGCGCGCCGGCGTTGGCCTTGTCGGGCTTCACGCAGCGGCGGTCGAACAACCACAGGTTGACCATGGAACCGAACAGCGTGCGCCGGAAGACGCGCGTGGAGCGTTTCTCCAGGTTCTCGACGTTGCCGACGAAGACCGGGATCGATCCGCCCTGTTCGGTGATGACGTGGAACTGGTCCAGCCCCTGTTCGTCGCGCCCGAGGGTCAGACGTGCCAGGAACTCCTGGATGGCTGTGTCGCGCGCCCAGATGGAAAGGAACACGAGATTGCCCTGTTCGTCGCCGACGCAGCCATCGGCCATCAGGTCGGGGCATTCGTCGATGCGGTAGAGCGGCTTGGGATCGGAGTGTGCAGGCATGGTGATGTCCTCTTGGATAAAGGAAAGGGACAGCACTGCCCGCTGGGGCAAGTACTGCCCCGTGGGGTGGAAAAGGAATGGCTCAGTCCGGCTTGAACTGCCGGGTGGCCGGATTGAAACGAAGCGCCTCGTCTGCCTTGCGGATCGGCGTGAAGCCTTCCAGGTAGATGTTGGCCGAGTAGTTGTCGCGGTAGGTCAACGCCTGCCGTGCCTGCTCATCGGTGAGGCCGTTGGCGATGAAGTGGTCGAGCAGTTCCTCGTCGGGCGAGACGTCGTTGTTGGACAACTGGTCTTCGACGAAAGACAGCAGCGATGCCGGAAGAGACGCGAGGATGGAGTCCATCGTGAGCCTCCTGGGATCAGGCCGACACCGGCGTAGCCGGTAGGGTCGGCGTGCGACGACGCGCGTGGTAGGCGCGCACGCCTTCGCGCCACTGGGGGGACTGCTCGGGCGCCATCGCCAGATAGCTGAGCGGGCACGAGTAGTAGTACGGGTGCATCGACTCATCCATCGGCTTGTAGCCCCATTCATTGCCGGAGCCTTCCAGCAGGTCGCAGCGGATGTAGTGATAGGAGTCGCCAACCCCGAGGCCCGGCTTGATGCCTTCCTGCTTGGCGGTGATGCGCACGACGGACCACAGCACGTTGCCGCGCAAGGTGTGTGCGACGGTCTCCGCGCGAAGCTGCTCGTTGTCGCGGGGTTCGATCAGCTCCTGGATCAGCTGATGGCGGGATTGCCTTGAGAAATACCAGCCCATGAGAGTTCTCCTTGAAGAAAAAGCCGGAGTCCTCCCCATCGGGGAAGAACCCCGGCGGGTGGTGACTGACCGCTTGCGCGGCCGATGGATCAGGCGGTGGCGAGGTGCCAGTCCTGAGACAACGGGGCGAACGAATAACCCAGCACCCCGAGGCGGTCGCGCTGCTGACGCAGGACACGACGATCCACGGTCGGATCGAGCTTGACGCTGTCGCCCAGCGGCCAAAGCGCGCCGAACAGTGCGGTGTCGTCTTCCTCGGCCGAGGCTTCGAGAGACGGCTTGGCTGCTTTCTCCGTGCCGAACGGCGTGGTATCGACCAGCGGATCGCGGGTCTTGCGACCCTTCGCCTTGGCAGGTGCCGGGGCTGCGACAGGCACAGGTGCCTGCGCCTCTTCGTCGATCGGATCGACTTCCTGCGGACTCAGCCGGCGGGCTTCGTCACGGCTCAGGGGATCGATGCTGGACAAGGTCATACCGCCCAGGTGGGCGCGAATCTCGATCACCATCCGCCCACTGGTGTTGTAGGTGGAGGGCCGGATCTCGGTGATGATGAAGTCGCCGTCGTACTTGCCTTCGGCGTACTGGTCGAGTTCGGCATTCTTGATGACGAACTCGCCGATGGAAGTCGCCAGACGGCCGACGTTGAAGTCGCCGTTGCGACCGTGGATGGTCTTGATGGCCAGTTGGCCTGGAACATTGATCATGGATAGCTCCTTTCGACGAATGAGCGATCGCGTGCCGCCGGCGCCGAAGCGCAAGCGGTGCTCGATCGAAGGGGAAGAAAACAAGGCCCCGGTGCATGCGCATGGGGCCTTGCAGATCAGAACGACTCGGCCAGGGCCGGCGCGTCAGCGGGTGCATCGGCGTCGTCATTGGCGGCGGCTTCGGATGCGGGCGCGTCCTGGGCTGCCGACGCGCTGGAGGGTGCTGGTGCATCCTCGCTCGCCGCGTCATCGGTCGTCTTGGGCTCGGCCTTGTAGACCATCTCGCCATCAATCTTGATCCAGTTCACAAAGAGCAGGCGGGCCTTCAGGCTGACGCCCTGCTGGCCGGCATTCTTCCCCTTGGAGTAGGTGAAGATGTCGGTCCACAGGTCGCCGAGGCGGAAGCCGATCAGCACCTTGCGTTCGGCCTTGACGGCCTCTTCGCAACGGCGGACCAGATGCTGAGCTTCGCTGCCGGACACCCGCACGTCGAAACGGCGGTACTCGGGAGCGTTGCTCGGACCATTGAGCGCTGCGATGTCGCAGGCCAGGAACGGCTCACCTTTCTTGGGCTTCACTTCGCGGATGCGATTGAGATACCCGAGGCCAGTGATGTGCAGGTCGAAGAACGATTTTTCGGATGAAGTGGTCATGGTGAATCTCCAGACTTGAGAACAAGAAAAGCGGAGACACACCGACCCTGGCGGGGAGGTGTGGAAACCCCCGCGCGGGTTGTGGATCGTGAGACCCGGAAACAACTACCGTGGCATCTCCATCGATGACTCGACGGACGTTCGCGCTATGGATGCCGAGAGCGAACTGGGGTGATCAACGCGGCCGGAACCGCGTCGTAGCCTTGAAGACCTTGGCTACCTGGGCATGCTGCTGACGGGTGTCAGCGGAACATGGCAGCAGCGTGGCTCCTACAGACGCGGGCTGCCAGAAGGAATCGGCATCAGCGATGTTCCCGATTGCTCGACCACCGGGGGCATGAACCAAAGAAAAGCCCCTCGATCGAGGGGCTGTGAAGGAACACAAGGGTTGGTTTCAGTGCCGCACGCTGCGCGCCTTGCCGGAGAGCGTTTCCACCCGGATAAGGCGCCAACTGCCGTCATCGATTAAGCGCTCCAGCGTGTCACCGAGATCGTCGAAATAGACGTCATCGACGCGCTCGACGGATTCACCGTCGCGGTGCAGTTCGACCACATAGACGTCGCCGCCGCGGTCGTAGCTCACCGTGACCTGGCCGCTGAACTTACCGGTCTCGACCGTGAAACGGATGGACGGCGGAGTGGCGATGATGTCGTGCGGCTTGGGGTCGACCAGCGAGAAGTCCCGGGCATTGGCGTCAACCAGCAGGTGGCTGATGTACCGATGACCATCTGGTGCGGGCAGCTTCTGCAACTGCTGGATCAGTTCGGCCAGTTCCGGGCAGCGTGCCTGTGGCACAGGCAGCTCCGTGGTGGCGTCGCCCAGAATCACCGACTTGACGGTGTAGGGCCTGCCATCGGCCAGGTACTCCGTCTTCTCCCGGGGTGTGCCGACGCGCTGGCCATCGAAGTGGCGACGCGCATACGGAATGACTTCCACTTTGCTGCCTTCGGCTGGAACAGCAGTGACCAGATGGCGATCGACCACTGCGAACTGGGTCGGCTTGACCTTCACAACGATCGCGTCGTCGGTGACCGCGATCACCTTGCCTTGGAACGGACTGGGATCGGCCGCGAAGCCCAGCATAGTTTTCTGCGGCGTACCGTCGTAGACGTTGAACTTGAACGACCTAGCATTGCGAGGCACATGGCCTGCGACCAGGGTGGGCATTTGAGAGCGGATGAGAGCGTGGTCCATGGAAATCTCCTAGAAGAAGACCAAAGGACGCCCGCCCGCCACCGGGGTTGGGAGCCCCTGGTGGGTTGAGGTAAATGGCGCGGGATGCGCCGGGGATGAACAACGACCTGTGCGGCGAACCGCACCGTAGCCTTGGAGGTCGATGGCTACCTGGGCATGTTGCTGACCTCAAGTCAGCGGAACATGGGTTCAGAGTGCACCGGCTCCATTGACCTGCCGACAAAGAATCGGCACCCCGGCCGGGTCGGTTTCCTGCACGCGAAAAAAACCCCTGCGAACAGGGGCTGTGGCTTGAGGTGTGGCGTCACTCCTCGAAGATCGGCAGACCTTCCAGGATCTGCGCGTCCGCATCGAGGATCAGGATGCGCACGTCGGCCTGCGCTGCCAGGTGCAGGACGTTGACCAGGCTCTCGGGCATGGCCTTCTTGAGATGCTCCCGACGCAGGTCTTCGGCCGTGATGCCCTCGACATGGCCGAGGTTCTCGTCCGTCCAGGGCGTGGCGATCAGCTTGACCCCGATCGCCGGGCTGTACGGAATGCGGAACGCGACGAACAGAAACCGGGTCGGCGTGGCGATGTCGGCCAGCTCGGCCAGGTAGCGCCCGGCATCTTCGGTGATGTGGGCGGAACTGATCTCCCAGCAGCGGCTGTAGAAGCCGGTATCGAATGTCAGGCGCCGGATGACTTCGCGTGCGGCCTCGTCGGAATAGGTGTCGCCGACATGGACAGGCTGGCCGAAGTCATCGCCGGCAACCGCATAGGTCACGGTTCGCACGATGCCCTCGGTCTGGCATTGATCCTCGAGTTCCTCGCTGATCTCCTGGCCCTCGGTGATCAGGGCAAAGTCGTTGCAGAAGATGCAGGGGAACTGTGCGACCTGATCGTCAGGCAGATGAGCCTGGCTGGAGTGAAGTAGCCGCCAGACCGGTGGGCTGTCGTCCTCGTAGGTGATGCAAAGCGTGCGGACGATGCGCAGGTTCTGATAACCGCGAACGAACGGATTCGATTGGATGGACATGGGATTTCTCCAGCAGAGAATAGGCGGAGCTATCCCCTGCTGGGGATTAAGCCCCAGCGGGTGGATGAAGTGGTGGACGCTCAGGCGGAGCGGTGGGAAGTGCTGCTTTCCAGCAGGCGTTCGGCGAGCCTCAGGCGCAGGGATCTGCGGGTGGCGTCATCGCCGATACCGGCGAGCAGGCTGACGGTTTCGAGCGCGATCCGGGCGGCCGCCTCGTCAAGATCGCCGGCCTGAATCGCCTTGTGCAGGTCCTGCCCGAGTTCCAGGGCGCGGGTCGAGCTGCTGTAGACGGTGACGTCGCGGCTGATGAACATGCCGTTGCCGCCAAACTCGAAGAGACGCGGCCTGTCGCTGTGCCAACATCCCTCGAACCGGATGGCTCGGAGGCCGTGTCCGTCGTCGAAGCATCTGGCGACGACAAACAGCGTGTCCAGTTCCGCGCCGTCCTCGAAGCGATGAGCCCTGAGAAGGTGATCCAGTTGCGGATCGCTCTCCGCGGAAAAGTGCTTCGCCAGCAGGCGTAGGTAGGACTGAATGCTGGGCTCTTCATCCTCGGGGAACGGCCGGCCGAGCTGGTAGGCCAGTTCGACCAGGTTGTCGCGGATGTCGTCCCATTGCGGATCGCTGCCTTCGGATGTCCGGGCGATGTACGTCTCTCCGTCGCCGGGATAGGTCTCGTCCAGATTGAACCCGCCGAATAGCGCGGTGATGACCGGCGTGATCCGGTCGAGCACAAGAACGCCGGTGGCGTCGTAGTAGTTGTTGGACATGGTGGCTCCTTGGTTGAAGAAACTGCGGAGCCGCGCCCTGGCGGACGTGGGGAGTCCGCAGAGTTGCGAAGCGAGGTATCGACGCCAGACAGGCATCGGTCCTCGGGTAGCGGACGCAGCTGCTCAGCGGGCGGGCATGCCTGCTACCGGTGTGTCCGATGGGGGATAGATCACGGTCAGGAACTGCCTGCCGTTGTGATCGCGGAAGCACGTGCCGTCCGGTACGGCAACCCAGGTGATCCAGTCATGGACCTCCAGCGTCGTGCCGCGAACGATTCGGGCTCTGAACCAGCGGCCGGGCAGTTGGCCGTCGCCGTAGAACCCGGCGCTGGTGCGCGCGTGATGCGCGTTGAGCCGCCGGACGATTTGTCTGAGCGTCAGGGACATGTGCCACTCCTGAGATGAAGAGGAGGAACACGGCCCCGGCAGGGACACGTGTCCCTCGTAGGGTTGGAGAAAAGGTGCGAGTGCGACGGCGAGGCAGGCTCACCAACCGTTGTAGTTGAGGACCAAGTCGGCGATGACCTTGCGCCGCTCCAGATCGAGGCCGCCGAAGTCGGACAGCCCCTCGAAGCCGCAACGCTTGAGCATCGCGCCGCCTTCGCGGGCGTTGTAGAAGCTCACCATCGCGGACAGGAACATCCGCTGGCCACTGCTCAGGACACCCAGGGCGTCGTTGAGCATCAGCATGTTGGGCCGCAGCTCCCACTTGGTCGTGGCACGCTGCAAGCCTTCGCGGGTGCCGTCGCCGAACCACTCGGCGCCGGCGATCTCGGCACCGCGCTTCCAGGCCTGGAAGAACGCGGACGGGGCCTGGGTGAAATGCGCATCTTCCCGCGCGATCTGATCGAACACTTCTTGAGGCAATGACAAGCTCATGAGGAATCTCCTTGGATGGCAGGGGCAATCACGGGTGCGAGCGCTGTGTCCACGCGCCTGTCGCCAGGGCTTTGGCTGCGGCGTCGCGGCTGGGGAAGTACTCGAAGGACTCGCGGGAGCAAGGTCCGTCGTGGTCATCGAACGCGCCGATGTAGTAACCAGCGGCACTGCGAAGAACCTGCAGAGGCAGGCGCTTGCCGACAAAGGTCAGGGCCAGGTAGCCGATGGAATCGGCTCGGGCCGCCTGTGCCGTGATGGGTGGCGAAGTGGAAGCAAGGGACATGGGGCTCTCCATGGGGAAAATGGAAAGCTCAATCCCGACGGGATGAAGGAACTTCCCGTGAGGTGGATCGAAGCATCGACGCCAGGTATCGGCGGCGTCCGCGCGGGCGATGCGAAGCGGACTGGTTCGGTCTACGCGGAAGGTTCCGCGGCGCAGCCTTGAAGACCGGAGCTGCCTGGGCATGGCGCTGACGGAGTCAGCAACGCATGGGCTTAGCTTCGGAGAGCAGTGCGAGCTTGTCGTGCAACAAATCGAAGCTGCGCGGTTCCTGATTTCCAAGCGCTGGATAGCGCTGTCGCCATTTAGCAGCGCACACGAAAAGGCCCCGCAGTGCGGAGCCGGTTGTGAAACAGGGAGCAGAGGTTGTCGGCCGTGCGGCCGGCGTGTTTCAGGACAAGGAAAGACCAAGGTGCCGAAGGCTGGAGGCCTTCGGCTGGATGACAAAGGAGTGCCACCCGTGGGCTGCTACAGGCGTGGGGCCGTCGTCAAAGCCGCCGCTGCACCAGCAATCGCACTCGACCGGTATCGTGGCTGGGGTCGATATCCTCTGGCACGCATCCGCGCACAAAGGGCGCCCGTTTTTTCACCGGCGGGCACCGGCACCGAATACCGTCGACCCCGAAGAGTCTCCTGGCGGCTCGCGAGACGAGGCGCCAGGAGACTCTTCTGAGTGAACGGAAGAACCGCGGATCAAGGGAATCGCGTGGGGCGCCATTCGCGGACCAACTGCCTTCTCGCCCTGTGGCCACACGTGCCAGGCAGGACGCGCACACCGTCGCAGAAGGGATCGCGTGCTGGGGAGGCCCCGCAACGCGCGGGGCGCATGCCTCGCCGCCGGGGGAGCGGCAGGCGCGGCAGACGTGTTTTCAGGCTTCAGGACGCCTTGGGTGACGCGCGCCGCTTGCGCGGCGCCGGGCGTTTGCCCGTCGAAGATTCGACAGGCAGTGTGCCCTTGCAGTCTGGGTAGCGGCTGCACGACCAAAAGATGCCGCTCTTGCCGGTGCGCTGGCGCATCGGCGACGTGCACAACGGGCAGGCCGGCGTCGGCGGCAGCTTGAGGGACAACCTGGTGCCGCGGTGCTGCTGGACCAACTGCGTGATCCAGGCCGACTGCTTCTCGATAAAGGTGTCCAGCGTCATCTGGCCGGCCTCGATCATGTCCAGCGCCTGCTCCCAGATCGCCGTGGTGCCCGGATCGGCAATCGCCACCGGCACCGCATCGATCAGCGTGAAGGCCGCATCCGACGCGCGGATGGCGCGGCCTTTCTTCAGCAGATAGCTACGGCCCAGCAGGCCGTTGATGATGCTGGCGCGCGTGGCTTCGGTGCCGATACCCGTCGTTTCCTTGAGCTTCTGCTTCAGTCGCGGGTCGGTCACCAACTTGGCAACACCCTTCATGGCCTTGATCAGTTCGCCCTGGGTGTAGGGCTTGGGTGGCAAGGTCTTCAGCGCCTTCATCTCAACTTGCTCGACGCCGCACGGCATGCCGCTGGTCAGCGGCGGCAGGATCTGACCGCGCTGCGCCGGCTCATCATCCGACTTCTCCGGACCAGCATTGACCAACGCCAGGCGCCAGCCAGGCACGACCACCTGCTTGCCGGTCGCCTGCAGTGGCTGGCCACCGCTGGTCAACACCGCTGTGGTCCGATCGAACTCATGGTGCGGCAGGAACTGCGCCAGGTAGTGGGACCGGATCAGGCCGTACACCGCCTGTTCCTTCTCCGACATGGCTGAAAGCCGGGTGGGTTCCAGCGTCGGGATGATGCCGTGGTGAGCCGTCACCTTGTCGTCATTCCACGCGCGTGAACGTTGGCTGCGGTCCAGCTTATCGATTAGCGGTCGCAGGCCGGGATCGGTGGCGAGCAAGGCACCGAGGACGGCCGGCACTTCGGCCAGCATGCTTTCGGGCAGGTAGCCCGAGTCGGAGCGTGGATAGGTCGTCGCCTTGTGCGTTTCGTACAGCGCCTGGGCAATGTCCAGCGTCTCCTGCACATCGAGGCCGAGCTGGCGCGAACACACTTCCTGCAAGGTACCCAGGTCGAACGGCAGCGGTGCGGCTTCCCGCACGCGCTCGGTCTCGACCGACACCACCCGCGCCTCGCGGTCGGCGCGGATACGATCGGCTGCGTGCTGCGCCACCGGCTGCTGGAGGCAGCGTCCCGCCGCATCGGAGGTGCTGTCGGGCGGCAGCCAATGGGCGCCGAAGGAGTGGCCCGACTGAGCCAGCAAGACCTCGACCGTCCAGTACGGCACGGATACGAACCTAGCGATCTCGCGGTCGCGGTCGACCACCAGGCGCAGCGTGGGGGTCTGTACCCGACCGACCGACAGCACGCCCGAGTAGCCGGCTTGGCGTCCGAGCACGGTGAACAGCCGACTCAGGTTCATGCCGATCAGCCAGTCGGCACGCGAGCGGGCCAGGGCCGAGTAGTACAACGACAGCGTCTCGGCCGAAGGCTTCAACGCGCCCAGCGCTTTGCGGATCGATGCATCGTTGAGCGCCGACAGCCACAGCCGCTGGATTGGGCCGCGGTAGCTGCACAGGTCGAGGATTTCGCGGGCGATCATTTCGCCTTCGCGATCGGCGTCGGTGGCGATCACCAACTCGCTCGCTTGGGCGACGAGGTGCTTGACCACCTTGAATTGCGCTGCGACCGAAGCCTTGACCTCGACGCGCCAGCGCTCGGGAATGATAGGTAGTTGCTCGATGGACCAGCGCTTGTACTGCTCGCCGTAGCCTTCGGGCGGAACCGCTTCGATCAGATGGCCGATGCACCAGGTCACGACGGTACCCGAACCGCTGTAGCAGCCGGAACCTCGCTGGCCGGCGCCCAGCACGCGGGCGATGTCCTTGCCTTGCGAAGGCTTCTCGCACAGGAACACGCGCATGGAGCCTCCTCGGATACGTGCTGTTGATCGGATGGACGACAGCATGTCCGCGCAGGGAGAACTCGACAGCAAGGAAGCGGAACGGGATGGACACCGATTTGTGTGGACGACAGGAAAACGCCGCCCGCAGCGGTGTGGGCAGGTCGCTGCGGAAGGCGTTACGGAAGCGTCGTGTCGGGAGGGCGACTGGAAGCCGATGGACGTCGATGACGCTATCCCCAGGGGATAACTGGTGCATGGCGGGCGGTTGACGGTTGCTACAGCCGCCCTCGAAGGACATCTATTGGCCGGCGGCCGGCTTGGTGCCGAGCACCACCGCCTCGACGCGATACGGCAGGATGCCCACACGCCTGGCCTCGATCTTGAACGTGACCCGTTCGTTCTCGTCGGCATCCTCCCACTCGTCGCGCACCGTGCGGCCATCGACCAGTACGCGCATGCCTTTCTGGTAGAGACTGGCCCAGTGCTCGGCATCGCGATGCCACAGTTCCACCGGCGCCCAAAAGCCGCCGCGGTCCTCGTATTCACCGTCCTTCTTCGGCACCGGGTTGTCGAAGTAGACGTTCAGGCGCAGCAGACGCCGCGGTTCGTCGTTGCCGTTGGTGAACTCGCGGTACTCGGGCGCAGAACCGATGTTGCCTTCGCCGCTGAAATGCGTGCTCATGGTGCCTCCTGTCGCGTGGTGGGTTGGATCGAAACGCCGTGCCCGTGGTGGACACGGCGCAGGTAGACCGCCTCGGCCTGGGACATCTTGTCGGCGCATTCCAGGGCCTGGCGGGCAATGCTGTGAGTCAGGCTGATCTGCATGTTCAGCGCGATGCGCTGCAGCTCCATCGCGTAGAGATCGTCGACCAGGCGATCGGGCGTGGACGGGCTGGCGATGAGGTGCTGCCACAGCGTCACACCCATGCTGGACCGGTCGAGGTTGCGCCAGCGCAGGAAGGTCGTGCCTGCGCCAGTGGTCTGCTGAGCCAGTTGCGAGCCGAGCAGGTTGAAGGGGTAGGTGCGTGCCTGCGGCAGCACTCGTCTCATCGCCAGCGCGATCAAGTCGTCGCGCAGCGCCATGCATTGGCTGGCCCAGGCCTCCAGACTTCCCTTACCTTTAAAAGGCTTCAAAAGGCCTTTTAGGTAGGCGGCGTGTTCCAGTCGCTGGAAGTCGGGCTGTTCCAGCGGCATGAAGTGTCGAGGCGCCGCGGAGGATTGCGCCGTCATGCTGGTGCATCCCCATCGGTGGATTCGGTCGCCTTGGCGGACTTCCTCGACCTCTTGGGTTTGTCGGGCTTGGCGGTGTCCTCGTCCGTCGCAACGGCTTCGGCCTCGTCCGCGGTTGCCGCCGGTGTGCTGGCCCTGGCCTCGGCAGGTTCGCGCTGCATGGCGGTCAGTGGAGTGCGGCGCACCAAGGGCGGCGCGAAGCGCGAGCGGTGTGTGCCTTCGAGCACCTCCTGCGGCAGCGGCCCGTATTTCTCCAGTGCGACACGCGCCGCGGCGTTGTTCGCAGCGAAGTCATCGCGCTGGGTGCCGGAATAGCGGTACTGCTGGGCCAGCGAGAACAGGCTGCGCAAGGCGTGCGCGCCATCGTTGAGCCAGCGCTCCAAGGTGCTGCGGTCGATCAGCGCCGTGTGGTGGGCCAGGATCAGCTTGCGGGCCAGGTCGTCGTAGTCGGCCAGCAGGTAGACCGCCATGAAGCCGAGCTGTGCATTCACGAACAGCGGCAGCTTCACCGGCTGCACGTTCATGTTCTCGCCCAGCGACAGCGCTGGCGGCACGTCGGCCAGGGCCTGATCCACCTGTTCGCGCAGGGTCTGCAGGCGGGTCTTGGTGTCGGCGAGCTTGTCTTCGATCCGCAACATCCACCAGTCCGAGTACGGGTCGTCCTGCTCGGCGCCGCGCTTCATCTTGTTCATGGCGCCGATGAAGCCGTTGAGTCCGATGATGCCGGGGCGCCCCTCGGTCGGCGCACGGCCGTGCCAGATGCGCGAAGCGTGGTGCGTGTGCAGCGTCAGCGACATCGCGCTGCGCAGCGATCCGAGATTCAGTTGCAGGGGTTCTGTGCGTTCGTTGGCCATGGGAGCGACTCGCGGTGAAGGGGCGAGTCGCCAGCATCGGCATCGGCCGGAAGGCTGTCAGTCAACAAACCGCAGCCCATGCGCGCCCGGTTTTGTTCCGCACGGAAGGCTGTGAGTGCCGGCTATCCCCTGGGGATAGCTAGGCGAAGTTGTTCGCGGCTCGCGCGGAGGTGAGACCGCGTTGCGGGGCTATGCCTCGCGAGGTCTGTACCAGGCGGCCCGTTGCCCCTCCACCTCACGGTAGCGAAGCTCGAACAGGCGGCACTCGTGCACCACCTGCCGCCAACTGCTGCAGCCGTACTTGGCTGGAAGCTGCTCGGGATGCCGGTCCGCGATCCAGCGGCCAGCGGCGACGATGGGTGTCCAGCCCTCGACGGCCAACTGCGCGGCGGCCTCGCGCAGCGCGCGAACGATGCCGGCGGCCGGCCAGTCCACCGTGCCGTCCGGCGCGATGCCATTGACCACCAGGTCGTGGAACACATCCGACTGGACGAACTCCGCTGCCAGGCGCCGCGCCTGATCCATGTGCTCGGCCCAGCCGCGCAGCTGCTCGAAGTGTTGATCGATGCGCGTGTAGGCGGAACCGAGTTCGTCCTGTGCAGCGCGGCACCCGTCCACGGTCCATAGATCGTGCTGGTCGATGAAGTGGTGCACCAAGGTGTTGCGCAGCGAGACCAGGTCTTTGAGGTCGGCCTGGGTCTTGGCGTAGTCCTGCGCAGACAGGCTCAGTTGCACGCGCGTGCGAAAGGAAATCACGTCGCCGGGAAGATCGTCGTCGCGTTCCTTGCCACCATTTCCATCGGTGACGACATACGAACCAAACAGTTGTCCGACCAACGTGCCCAGGGTCTTGGTCGCGGCATCTTCGATCCGCGCTGCGCGAATGGCCTCCTGCGAATGCGCCGGGCCTGAAATCTCGTGGTGCGCCACGATGGCTTTCATGAGGCGCTCGTATTGTTGAAGGCGCAACAGGCACCTGCCCAGCAAGCGCTGAACGTCTCGCTGTAGTGGTTGCAGTGCGTTTGTGACGGGGGAAGTCGTCATGTCCATCGTCGGCCGGGCTCGTGCGTGGCTGTCCTCGTCTGATTCACAGGCGACAGTTTCGCCTGTCGTTCGGCGGGCGGCAATCGAGCACGGCGGAAGGGTGTCTGTTCCAGCTATCCCCTGGGGATAGTCAACATCAGCGTTCACGCAAGGCTTCTCGGAGCTGTGCCAGGTAGGCACGTGCCACCTCGGGGTCAGCCACACGGGATGCCGGCGGTGACGATGGCGCAGGTGGCGGGGGCGCTGGCGGCGCCGATGCACTTTCTCCGGCCCAGGCCTTGAACTCCCCGCGGATCGCCTTCTGGATGATGCCAAACAGGTAGCCGGCCGGGTTGCGTACCGCGCTGTTGCGGCAGCGTGCCGCCCACTCGTCGAGAACGGCCTGCCGCTGCGCCTCGTCCACCTGCTGCAGCGCCACCAGCGCGCCGGCCTGCTGTTCGTCCTTCAAGCGCAGGAAACGCTCGGGCAGCCGCAGGTTCTGCAAGACCCTCGCGCGCGGTACTGTACGTACTTCATTTATACGATCATTACGTACTGTACGGTCCTCCTTCGGAATCCGAAGAGAGCCGTCCAGCGCGGGTTTCGGCCCTGCTTCGGATTCCGAAGACGGGCGCGCGCCATTCCGAAGCAGGGCTTCCTGGCCTTCTTCGGATTCGTGGTCCGCACCCTCCTGTGGATAACTCCCCGTCGTCCAGCCATGCCGCGCCATGCGCTGTGCCAGCACCTGCAAGCGCGTCGGCAGCGTGCGCCCGCTGAGCAGCGGGTCTTCGGCGATCTCCCGCAGGGTGTTCATGCCCACGACCTGCACCGCCTTCGCCGCGTGCGTGAGCGCCTGGCTCACCAGGCCCAGGTAGTCGGGGTCGAGTTGCATCGCCTCGAAGGGCGACAGCGGTTCGTCGTGCAGCACGTAGAGGTTGCCTTGGATACGGCCGGTCTTGGGATCGCGCCGCCGCCGCACCAGGCTGAGCCAGCGCGTCAGCCGCAGCAGCGTCAAGGCGCGCGCCACGGTCTCGTGCGAGGCTTGCGCCGCGCAGGGCATGGACGCCAGATAGGGGCGGAGCTGGTCGTAGGTGGGAAAGGCAGTCACGCCGTCGTCGTTGAGCTGCAAGCGGAACACCTGCCAGGCGTTTCGCTCCAGCGGCGTCAGGCGCCGGTCGAGGAACAGCGCGCGCGGGACGCTCTCGTGCCGGTTGCCGCTGTAGAGAAAGCCGTCCTGGCTCGGCGCCGTGCCCTGCGCCGGTTCCTTCGGCTCAAGGTGCCGCAGCGCCTCGTCGAACAACATCGACAGCGCAACCGGGCCATCGCGCCGTGGTGCGCTGCCCGTGGTCATGGCTACACCAGCCCCTGGTCGATCCAGTTCCGTATCGCCGACCAGATCACCGACATGGGCAGGGTCATGGCCTCGGCCAGGTCCATGGTCAGCGCCAGCATCGCCATGTCGTCGGTCAGGGCGATATGGCGCTCGGCGACGCCGGCCTTCCAGCGCTCCCACAAGGCCACGTCCTGCGCCTCGTCGAGCACCGGATGCCGGCCCTTGCGCTTGGGCAGCCCGAGGATGTCGCGGCGCAGCGCCACTTCCTGATGCGTGAGGCCGTAGAACTTGCTGACCATCTCCGTGCTCGCCCCCAGGCGCAGCATGCGGTCCACCGTGGCGATCTCCCGCTCCACGTCGTGCACCTGGCTCAGCAGCCGCTTCAACACTTCCCGGTTCACCGACACCGAGCACCACGACACCGTGGCATTCACCAGCATGCTCACGAGTTCGGGGTGCTTCAGCGCATCCAGCTCCTCCTCGCCGAAGCCCATGGCCTTGCAGCGGCGCAACTGGCCGTTGCGCAGGTCATGCAGGGCCTGGGCGATCACGGCCTGGTTGAGCGGGTGCGGTGCCGACATACGGGAGCCTCCTGCGCTCAGGATTCCTGGCCCGCTACGCCGGCTTCCTGGTCCAGCAGCCGGCGCGCCAGACGCAGCAGACGGAACAGCTTCACCAGTGCAGCATCGCTCAGGCGTGTGGCCGAGCCGCCGTGGCCATGCAGCAGCGCCGCCAGCTCGTCGGCCAGCCGCGCGCGGTCCAATCCGTTCGCGGAGGGCGGAGCCGCACTCAGCGCATGCAGCAGGGTCAGCACCGCCCGCGCGAACGCCGGCAGCGCCTTCGCCTGGCCCACAACTGGCGCCACGCAGACGAAGCCGATGCCGCCGTCGCTGGCCTCGATGTGATCGGCTACCGCCGCTTCCCCGGCGATCTCGCGCGCGAACTGCGCGATGTGCACGCGCAGGCGATCCGGTACGTCCAGCCCCGGCTCGACGTACCAAACGTCCGAGATGGGATAGAGCCCGCCGACCTGCACGGGGATCGCGCGCAGCGCATCGGCCTCGAAGTCGGGCAGCTTGTCGCCGAGCTGGTCCGCGACCATCCGCTGGATGGACTGCAGGCGGTCGGTGGTCGGTGCCGGTGTCACGATGTGCCCTTGCAGGCGCTCGTCGCGTTGCCCGTGTTGGTCCTCCGGCGCTTCGGGCGATGCAGGCGGTGTCGCTGCTGGCGCCGCAGGCGCGACCGGCGTGGTGTCGCGCGGCACAGACGAGACGGGTGGCTGCTGAGACGCGGAGACCTGCGGGGGAGGAGCAGCAGGCACGACAGGCGCTGCAGGTGGCGTCGGCGCCGCCGGTTCGCTGGTCAGCGCACGCTGGCGGCTTTCGCTGTCGTTGATCTCCAGCGCCAGCGTGTCGTAGTCCGCCTCCAGCAACTCGGCCATCTGGCCCACCAGCTCGTCCTGCACTCGCTGCGGCGAGAAGTCGTCCGGCTGTGTGTCGAACTGCGTCAGCACGTCCTGAAACAAGGTGGCGAAGTCCACGGCCACGGTGCGGCCCAGCGCACGCCGCTCCCAGGTGCGCTCGCACGCCTTGCGCAGCACCGCGAGCCGGTCCACCTGATGCCGGCCCAATCCGCCGTACAACAGCGTCGGGATCGCCGGCAGCAGATAGCGCACCGCATCGTTCATGCGGCTGATGTGTGACTGCGGCACCGGATAGCCGTCGGCAGTCAGCCGCCGCGCGAGTTCGCTCTGCGACAGCGCCTGGCCGCTTTCCTGCTCGTAGAACTCGCGCGCCTTCTCGATGCCCAAGGCCCGCTCGATGAAGGTCAGCCCGCCGCGCAGCTCGTTCTCGGCCAGATGTCCGGTCAGCGCCACGATTTCGCCGCGGGCCGGCCACGGGCGGAACAGGCACGCAATGCGGAAGAAGCGTTCCTCCTTGGTCTCGCTCCACAACTCGCGCAGGATCGCCAGCCGCGTATTGCCGCCGTTGCGAATGATGTAGTGCGCCTCGCCCGGCCTGCGCGTGATCGCGGGGGGCGCGTCGAGCCCGCGTTCGCGGATGGACGCCTTGATCTCCGCATAGGCCGGGTTGCGCGTCACGCGCGGGTCGTGGTCGTAGGGCCGCAACTGGTCCAGCGTCACCGCCATCGGCGTGTCGGCGATGGGGTCGCTCAAGGTCGCGGCCGAAGGGCCGCTGCGCTCGAAACCGGTGGCCAGCAGCTTGGCAGCCATGTCCTGCGGCGTCAGCTCAGCCACGGCCGTTCTCCTGCGCCTGCCGGTCGGCGCGGCGAAGTTGCGCGCGGGCATTGCGGTCGGCACGGTGGTCGCTCGCAGTCGAGCTGGTGTAGATCGACGCGTAGCCTTGTTTCGTGAACTTCAGGTGCCCGCCGGACGTGCGCACCACGCGCCAGCCTTCGCCCAGCGCGAACTCGATCAGCGCGCGCAGCCGTTCACGGCCGCGCGCCAGTTCATGCGCGCTCGCCATGGCCGGCCCCTCCCGCATCGGCCCGGCCGGTGACCAGCGCGAAGCGCTCCCGCCACGCGGGGAACAGCTCGCCAGCCAGCGTGCGCATGGTGTCCAGCGCCGCGGGCGCCGTGCGCCCAGCCGGCCGCCGGTACTCCACCCGATGCACCGGCAATCCTCGTGTCGCAGCGCGCGGATAGGCTTCGATGGCCGGCACGTCGGTGTCCAGCACCTGCACGCCGGCCTGTTCCTGGAACACCTGTCGCAGCGCCTGCTGGACCAGCCGCGCGTTCGACGACACCGGATGCACACGGTTGATGAGCAGGCGCAGCGGCGGCGGCTCGATGCCCAGGTGCCGATACGGCGCGATGTCCTCGATCAGTTGCAGCGTGCCGCGCCGCAGCTCGCGCGCCGCGAGGATTTCCGGCGTCACCGGCGACAGCGCCAGGTCGGACGCCAGCACCGCCATCTCCAGCAGCACGCTGCGCGCGCCCTGCGTGTCGATCAACAGCAAGTCATAGTGCGTGCGGAAGACGGGAAGCAAATGGCGCAGTCGCAGGCGCCCATCCGGTGCGTGCAGCAGCAGCGTGTTCAGTTCGCCGCGGTCGTCGTTGGAGAGCACCAGGTCCAGGCCCGCGATCGCGGTGCGCGACACCAGTTGCTCGATGCTCCGCTCGTTGAAGGCCAGCATCTCGTAGATGCCGCCGGGCGCGCGCACGTCCAGCATGAAGTAGCTCGACAGCGTGGGCTGCACGTCCAGGTCCAGCAGCAGCACTCGCAGCCCGGCATCGGCGATGAAGCCGCCCAGGTTGGCCGCCGTCGTGGTCTTGCCCACGCCGCCCTTGGTCGAAATGATGGACACCACCTGCATGAGCTTCTCCTCGTCGAATGGCATGAACCGAGAAGAAGCGTCAGGCGCGTTCTTTGAGGCGATCGGCGATCCACTGTTCGATCTCCACCGAGTCCCAGCCCACCGCGCGCACGCCCAGACGTAGCGCCTTGGGGAACTTGCCTTCCTTCATCAGGCTGTAGATGTGCGCGCGCTTGAAGCCGGTCTTGGCTTCGACCTCGGCGCGGCGCAGGATGCGGTGCTCGGTCGGTGCCGCCGTGGCGGTGGTCTGCGAAGACATGAGGGTCACTCCTTAACGCTCAGTGGCGCTGATTGGCGTGACTCGCATTAAGAACGCCGCGCTGAGGAAAGACACCGCAAATGCGGCGTCCGCGACCGCAGATACGGTCTGGCATCGCTCAGGAAGTCGTGCTCTGCAGATTGCGCCGAGCCAGTGCGAACTTGGCCTGCAGGGTGCGCTCGGTGATGCCCATCGCGTTGCCGTGGTGCGCCACCATCGCGCTGATGATGGCTTCCTGCGTCAGGAAGCTGGAATACGGCATGCCGCTGGGAGACTTGCCCAGCAGTAGCGTCAGTAACCCGCCAACGATGTTCAGGTAGGTCGATTCGCTGCGCGGCCCAGGTGTGTTCGCACGCTCCGCGTCGGCTGTGTAGTCGGCGTGCGTCTTCAGCAGCGCCTCGTGCTCGGCGCGCAGCGTCTCGTGCACGCCCAAGTGTTCCGCCAGCCGCGCCTTGATCGCTTCCCGCTCGGCCAGCAATGCGCCCACTGTGTCCAGGCTGATCGCCGGGTGAAGTGCACGCTCGATCTCATCGAACAGAAACGCCGGTTTCTCGCCGGGGTAGTAGTGCGCCATCCAGGATTTCAGGTCGACGTGCCGCACCGTCAGCGACAGGTCGTCCATCGTCAGGCCCTGCGTGTCCCGCACCAAACCCTCCTTGCCATACGGCATCTCGCCGTGAGCCAGCGCATCGAAGATTCTTTCGGTGTTCAACCGCAGCATCGGCCAGCGCGGAAACTCCGTTGCCTCCGGTAGAGGCCGCTGTCCCAAGGTCGCCAGAATGCGCCGCTCGAAGCGCAGCAATCCGCTCCAGCGGATTGCCGCCTCGATCGGGCGGTAGTAGGTCTTGGCGCCATCGGCCAGGCTGCTCGACTTCGGCATATCGCGCGCCTCCATTCGTCATCGCACCGAGTCCACGCACACGCACCCGCCGTACAGGCGACGTGCGTGGCTGTCCAGGAATCTCCGGGCGAAACGAGCAAGTGGCGAAGCGGCGAAGACCGTGGCATCGACGATGCCGCCGGTTTCGTTGCGAGATGTGCGTCTTGCCGCGCAGGGCGCCATCACTCACAATTCGCAAGCCGCGAAACATGCTGTCACCAGCGTCATTCGCGGGCACCATGCCTGACCCGGATAACCAGGCCAAAGTCTTTGCAGGGGAAAAGACCCAGTAAAGCGCGATCAGCTCAACACGCCAGAGCCGATGCGCATACGGCAAGCGCTGTTGCGCCGCGCGTCTTCGCTGTGACGCGATGCGATGGGCATGCAAGTCTCATCGCAGGATGCCAACCGCAAGCGCGAGCAGCCTGAGTGCAGCACGCCCGTGCACCGCGTCAATGGAACCCCGCTATGACAAAACAGGTCTGGCACCTTGACCAAAATGGCATCGCCCCAACCCGCCTGAAGCAGCCTCATGCGAGCCGTTGCGTATCCAACGGCATATGGCCGACACGCTGCGCACGGTCGATGAAGTGGCGCAGTGGCTCCGACATCGCGCCCTCGGGATGTAGCAGGTAGGTCGTCAACGCCGCCGAGTCCTCGTCCAGCGGCCGGACGATCACGTCCGCCTGCCGGCATGCCACCGCGTGCGCCGCGGTGGAAAATCCCACGCCATAGCCGGCCGCCACCAGGGCTAGCATCAACGAGTGGGTCGTCACGTACTCGGCCACGACCGGCGGTGTCTCCACCAGGCGCAGCAGGCGCTCGCATTGCCGGCTGCACTCCTGACAAACCTGCGGGTGACACAGCACCAGCGGGTAGCCCACCACCTCGTCCAGCGGTACCCGCTTGTGCGCCAGCAAGGGGTGCCGCGCCGGTATGGCCACCACCAGTGGATCTTGCCACACCGGCCTGGCGACCACCCCGGCCTCCATCTCGCCGGCCATCGCAAAGGCCGCGTCGTACAGGTCGTTGCCCAGGCCGCCCACCACCTGCGACAGCGGCGCCTCGAACAGCCGGATGCCCACTTCCGGCGCCTCCTCCCGGCACAGCGCGAGCAGCGCCGACAGCCGGGTCCGCCCGACGCCGCCGGCCAGGGCGATGCGCAGGGTGCCCCGGTGTCCCACCGCCACCGCCCGCGTCTTGGTCTGGGCTTGCTCAAGGGTCAGCAGCACGCGCCGGGCCTCCTCCAGAAACACCTGCCCGGCCGGGGTCAGGCGCACGCCGCGCTGCGTGCGCTCCAGCAGCGCCACGCCCAGGTCGGCCTCCAGTTGGCGGATCGTGCGCGACAGGGGCGACTGCTCCACATGCAGCCGCCGCGCCGCCCGGCCAAAGTGCAACTCTTCGGCCACGGCTATGAAACAGCGAAGATGGCGTAAGTTCATGTACTTCCCCCCAGAAAGTGGAGTCCATTCCTCTGGCCGCAGGGAACCGCATGAGTGCTTCCCGGTGGCGATGCCGGTCACAGAGGCTTCCAGTTGCCGCCATCCGACCTTCAGTCGCCGGCGAGGCGGCGAGGCGGCGAGTGTCCAGGCAAGGCCGGGTTATTCCATCGGTGTTGCCATATCACACAAAACCACGGACAATCAATAATAATTCTCATTAGCATCCGTGTCTGAATGGAGTAAAGCCGATCAAGCCCGACGTGGCGAACCTGTCCGTCACCACCCACGGCAGCGTGTTCTGGAACGACGATCGCATGGGCGACGAGCAGCTCGCGCAGCGGCTGCAGGCCTCCGCGCCGCGTCACCCGCAGCCCGAGGACTTCATCCGCGGCGACCGCCTGGTGGGCCTACCAGCGCGTCGCCCAGGTGTTGGCGGCTGCGCAGAAGTCCGGGGGTTGAAACTGAGCTTCGTGACCGACCAGGGCAGCAACCGGGGTGAGCCGAAAGACACCCTCATGAAACTGCATCGGCACGCTCGCCCTGACGCCGGCGTGACGTCGTCGGCTGCACCGATCGCGGACTCCAGCACACGTGAGCGCCTGCGCGCCGTGCCCGGCGCACCAAGCGGGCATGAGGCTTTGACGCGATGCCATCGAAGGAGGTGCTGACGGGATGCGGATGGAGATGCTGGCGCCCGATAGGCCGAACCAGAAGAAGACAAACGGGAGGTGGCCTTGGATTTCAGATTGCTGCGTTACTTCGTCGCAGTTGCGGAAGAACTGCATCTGGCCCGTGCAGCCGAGCGTCTGGGCATCGAGCAGTCGCCTGTGTCGCGTGCGATGCGCGACCTGGAAAGCCAGCTTGGCGTGCAGTTGTTCGACCGCAGCACACGCCTGACGCGGCTGACCTGGGCCGGCCAGGTGTTCCTCGGCGAATGCCGGCGCGTGATGGCCACCGTGGAGCAGGCAGTCAAGAGCGCCAAGGCGGCGGCACAGGGCTACCAGGGCCATCTGCGCATCGCCATCTGCGACAGCCTGGCGCAGCCCCACATCGCCACCTTGCTGGCACGCAGCCGCGAGGATGAGCCCGAGCTGGAGATTCGCGTCTTCGAGCTGCCGTTCGCGCAGCAGCTCAAGATGCTGCACAACGATCTGCTGGACATCGGCTTTGCGTTGTCAAACGCGGTGCATGCTGGCCTCGTCGCTGAGCCGGTGTGGACCGATCCACTGTCGGTGATCGTGCCCGCACGCCACCCCTTGCTGGCACACATGCAGGTGCCGCTGGCCGAAGCCTTGAAGTTCCCGCTGGTTCTGTGCCATCCCGAATCGGGATCGGGCTGCCGCCATCAGATTCAAGCGATGCTGCAGGACGCGGGCACGCCGCTCAAGCTGGTCGATGAAGTGACCAGCCTCGGCGTGATGCTGACCCTGGTCGGCGCCGGCTACGGCATCGGCTTCGCCATCGCCTCGCAAGTGCAGACCCTACAGCGCCCGGACATCTCCATTCGTCCCCTGGCCGGCACCCCACCGATGCTCTCTACCTACCTGCTGCGCCGCCAGGGCGAACCCTCGGAGCCCATGAAGCGGTTCATCGAGCGGGTGAAAGACGAGGCCGCGCCGATCGATGATGAGCCGGTCCTTTGAGGACGCAGCTCGCCTGTCCGTTGCGACCTGTGGCGTGGTGTGCCAGTAGACAGATAGACTTCGGAATGAAATCCGATGCTCTGGCTGTTGGTGGATGTGCTTGGCTCGCTTTGGATCACCCGCAACGGCCTGCGTTGACCAGGCCGAAGACTTGAGTCCACAATCGAGTCCATTCCGTGACGCTTGGATCGGAAAAGACGTTCGTAATAAACGAGTTAGCGAACGGGTGCTGTTCCCATCACCCGCTCCAGGCTTCTTCTTTGCTTCTCCTTCCTCGCGCTGGCGACGGTGTCCCGATGACGGATCCGTCGCCGTTTTGCTTCTGGGGGGACGAGCCGCCGCGGCCAGCGCCGCGCGCCGCTCACCCATGCCCGGCATCACGGACGCAGCAATCACGGCGAGGGCGCTCAGCGACCCTGCCCGCCTGCGGGCCGTCCGATCCGTGTTGCAATGCTGAACGTTTCCTGAACGCCGCCTTGCCGGCGCATTGCAGTCCCATGTCCGCCGCCAGCCCCACCGCCTCCGATTCCCCAGCCGCGCAGCGCGGCGCCCACGTCGGCTGGGCCTTGCTGGCCTTGGCCATCGGCGGCTTCGCGATCGGCACCACCGAGTTCGCGGCGATGAGCCTGGTGCCGTTCTTCGCGCCGGACCTGGGTATCGACGTGCCCACCGCCGGCCACGTGATCAGCGCCTACGCGCTGGGCGTGGTGGTCGGGGCGCCGCTGCTGGCGGTGCTCGGCGCGAAGGTGCCGCGGCGCACGTTGCTGATCGGGTTGATGCTGGCGTTCGCGCTCGGCAACGGGCTCAGCGCGTTGGCGCCGGGGTATCACGCGATGCTGCTGTTCCGCTTCCTGAGCGGGCTGCCACACGGCGCCTACTTCGGTGTCGGCGCGCTGGTGGCAGCCTCGCTGGTCGCGCCCGAGCGCCGCGCGCAGGCGGTCAGCCTGATGATGCTGGGGCTCACCGTGGCGACGATCGTCGGCGTGCCGCTGGCCAATGCGCTCGGCCAGTGGGCCGGGTGGCGCTGGGGATTCGGCGTCGTCACCGTGCTGGCGCTGCTCACGGCTGCGCTGATCGCGATGCACGCGCCGCGCGACCGCGTCCAGCCGGGCGCCAGCGCGATGCGCGAGCTCGGCGCCCTCGGCCGTCGCCAGGTCTGGCTGACGCTGGGGATCGCGACGATCGGCTTCGGCGGCATGTTCGCCGTCTACACCTACCTGGGCTCGACGCTGCTCGAAGTCACCGGCACCGGTCCGGGCATGTTGCCGGTGGTGCTGAGCGTCTTCGGCATGGGCATGACGGGCGGGACGCTGGTCGCCGCCTGGGCGGCGGACCGGGCGCTGATGCCCACCGTCGGCGCGCTGCTGCTGTGGAGCGCCGTGTCGCTGGGCCTGTACCCGTTCGCGGCCGGCAGCCTGTGGACGCTGCTGCCGGTGGTCTTCATGATCGGCTGCGGCGGCGGGCTCGGCGCGGTGCTGCAGACGCGGCTGATGGATGTCGCCGGCGAGGCGCAGACGCTGGCCGCGGCGCTCAACCATTCGGCGTTCAACGCCGCCAATGCGCTCGGCCCCTGGCTGGGCGGCCTGGCGATCGCCGCCGGCCACGGCTGGACGTCCACCGGCTGGGTCGGCGTGGTGCTCGCGCTGGGCGGGATGGCGTTCTGGGCGGTGTCGCTGGCGCTGGACAAGCGGGGTTGATCGGCTCGCGACGTGGCGCGTGCGGCTGGCGTGACGGCGACACGGCAAGCATCAACTGCCGCACCGGACGCGTCCTGCGGTGGCTGCGGGCTTTCCCGTGCCCGGCGATAATCCGCCGCTTTACGCGGCCGACCATCGTCCGCACGTTCCGGCGCCGTCCGTCGCGCCCTCTGGAGACCTGCACATGGCCGAATGGCTGCCGCCGACGCGTTACTGGGTGCTGGCGATCTTCATCGCCTCGGCGCTGTATGCCCACTTCCGGGGGCGCGTCCGATTCAAGCTGTCCCGCGCGCTGACCGACTTCACGGTCCTGATCTCGCCCGTCAACGCGATCATGTACCTGTTCTCGCGCGCCCCCGCGACGCCGTACATCAAGACCGACCAGTTCCAGGAGCTCCAGCTCCTGCGCGACAACTGGCAGGTGATCCGCGACGAGGCCCTCAAGCTCAACGACGAGGGCTACATCAAGGCCGCGTCCGGCTACAACGACATCGGCTTCAACTCGTTCTTCCGCACCGGCTGGAAGCGTTTCTACCTGAAGTGGTACGACCGGGACATGGACTCGGCGCAGACGCTGTGCCCCAAGACGGTCGAGCTGCTCAAGCGCATCCCGACGGTGAAGGCGGCGATGTTCGCGTCGCTGCCGCCCGGCGCGCGGCTGGTGCGCCACCGCGACCCCTACGCGGGCTCGCTGCGTTATCACCTGGGCCTGACGACGCCCAACGATCCGGGCTGCTACATCGACGTCGACGGCCAGCAGTACCACTGGCGCGATGGCGAGGACGTCATCTTCGACGAGACCTTCATCCATTACGCCGAGAACACCACCGACCAGCAGCGCGTGATCCTCTTCTGCGACGTCGAGCGGCCGCTGTTCTTCGCGCCGACGCGTTGGCTGAACCGCTGGTTCGGCAAGCTGGTCATGACCGCCGCGGCGACGCAGAACCTGGAGAGCGAGCCGATCGGCGGTCTCAACAAGTTCTTCTATCACGCGTACAAGGTCCGCCTGTTCTTCAAGGCGTTCAAGGCGAGGAGCCGCACCGGCTACTACATCGTCAAGTGGGTGTTGATCCTGGGCATTCTGGCGGCGATCTTCATCTGAGCGTCGGGCGGCGCGCTTGCGCGCCCCGACCGCCCCCAGCCCACGCTGAACGGCCCCTTCGCGGGCCGATTTCATTGGTGCCGGCGGAACTTCGGGAACCGCCGGGACTTCCAAGAGGCGAGGGCGGCAGGGGCCTTGGAGGACCGCCCGCTGAATCAGGCCGGCAAGGCGGCCGGCTGCGCGTCGAGCAGCGCCGCCAGACGCGCCGCCTCCGGGCCGAAGCCGTAGGCGTCCATGCCGAGGCAACCGAAGGTGACGCCCGCGTGCAGCCGCAGCGGCGCATCGTCGCGACCCCCGGCGCCAGCGGCGACATACCACGGCAGCAGGTGCTCGTCGGTGGGGTGCATCAGCACCGCCCCGGGCGCCTGCTGGCGATAGTCGGCCAGCGCCGCCCAGTCCCGCGCCGCGGAGCGCTGGGCGAACCAGGCGCGGAAGGCGGCCGATTCCGGCATCTCCGGCGCGTCCTCGCCAGGGCGTTGGCCGCCGGGAGCGGGTCGCATCAGCAGTCGCAGGTTGTGGGTGATGCTGCCCGTCGCCAGGATCAGCACGCCCTGTCTGGACAGCGCGCCCAGCCGCCCGCCCAGCGCCATCAATTGCGTCGGGGAGGCCTCTGGCGTCAACGCCAGCGGCACGACGGGCACGTCCGCCTCGGGATAGAGGAAGCGAAGCGCGGTCCAGATGCCGTGGTCCAGGCCGCCGTGGTCGATGGCCTGCAGGCCGAGCGACTCACCGATGCTGGCCGCCAGCGCCGGATCGCCGGGCGCGTCATAACGCAGCTGGTAGAGCGCGGGCGGGAAGCCGCCGAAGTCGTAAATCGCCTGATGGCGGGCGCCGCCGAGCAGCACCGCGTCGTGCGCGGTCGTGTGGGCGGACACGGCCAGCACCGCTTTCGGGCGGCCCCAGCCGGCGTCCAGCGTGCGGCCCAGGCGCTGCATGAAACGGCCGGCGTCGCCGGGTTCCAGCGCGATCATCGGGGAGCCGTGCGAGACGAACAGGGGAGGGAGGGTGGCAGTCATGTCCATCATTGGACGCCCCGGGGCGCGGTGGACCGTCGAAACCCCTTGCACGGACTGTTCAAGCCGCTTGCATGACCGCCAGCGGGCGGGCACGTGGTTCGCTACAGTCCGCCCATGAGCGCGCATCCTTCTCCCACGTCCGCGGTGTCGTCCGCGGTCCCGTCCGCCGCCGAGCCGCGGCCCAGGCGCCGGCCCCCGTCGCTGTGGCGCCAGTCGGCGCTCCAGACCTGGCGCGACGCGCGCGCCGGGGAGCTCCACCTGCTGATCCTGGCCCTGATGCTGGCGGTGGCCGCGGTATGCGCGGTGGCCTTCCTGTCGGACCGGCTGGACCAGGGGTTGCGGCGCGATGCCGCGCAACTGCTGGGCGGCGACGCGGTGGTGGCGAGCGATCAACCGACCCCGGCGCCGGTGCGCGAGCTGGCCGCCCGGCTCGGCCTGCGGACCGTGGACACGCTGAACTTCCCGAGCATGGCCCGCGCCACCGAGGCCCAGGGCGGCGGCAGCCGGCTGGTGGCGGTGAAGGCCGTCGGCGAGACCTATCCGCTGCGCGGCAAGCTGGCGCTGAAGGACGGCCGCCAGGCCGGCGCACCAGCGCCCGGCACGGTGTGGGCCGATGCCGGCGTGCTGAGCGCGCTGGGGCTGAAGGTCGGCGACGCGCTGCTGCTCGGCGACAGCACGCTGAAGATCACCGGAGAGATCGCCAACGAGCCGGACCGGGGCGCGGGCTTCCTGAACTTCGCGCCGCGCGTGATGCTGGCGCAGGCCGACCTGGCGGCGACGGCGCTGATCCAGCCGGCCAGCCGCGTCACCTACCGCTTCGCCGTGATCGGGCAGGACACGGCGGTGAAGCAGTTCAACGCCGAATCACAGAAGCAGATGAAGGCCAGCAACTGGCGCGGCGTGCGGCTCGAATCGCTCGACACCGGCCGCCCGGAGATGCGCCAGACGCTGGACCGCGCGACCAAGTTCCTCAACCTGGTGGCGCTGCTGGCGGCGTTGCTGGCGGCGATCGCGGTGGCGCTGGCGGCGCGTGAATTCGCCAATCGGCACCTGGACGACTGCGCCATGCTGCGCGTACTGGGCCAGCCGCAGCGGCGGCTGACCTGGGTGTTCACGCTGGAATTCGCGACCATCGGCCTGATCGCCAGCGCGGCCGGCGTGCTGCTCGGCTTCCTGCTGCATTACGGCTTCATCTCGCTGCTGGCGGGGCTGATCTCGGTGGACCTGCCGGCGCCAGGGATCTGGCCGGTGCTGCTGGGCCTGGGCATGGGCATGAGCCTGCTGCTGGGCTTCGGCCTGCCGCCGGTGCTGCAACTGGCGGCGGTGCCGCCGCTGCGCGTGATCCGGCGCGAGCTGGGGCGGCCCAAGATGGGCTCGATCGTGGTGCTGCTGGCTGGCGTGGTCGGCTTCGCGGCGGTGCTGACCGCGCTGTCGGCGGACTGGCGGCTGGGGCTGGTGGCCACCGGCGGGTTCGCGGTGGCGCTGGGGTTCTTCGCGCTGCTGGCCTGGTTGGCGGTGCTGGGCCTGCGACGCGTCGTGCCGCAGGCCGGCGCGCCGCGCTGGCTGTTGCTGGCGACGCGCCAGGTGGCCGCGCGTCCGGCGTTCGCGGTGCTGCAGGTGGGGTCGTTGTCGCTGGGGCTGCTGGCGCTGGCGCTGCTGGTGCTGATGCGCACCGACCTGATCGAAAGCTGGCGCGCCGCCACGCCCGCGAACGCGCCGGACCGTTTCGTCATCAACATCCAGCCCGAGCAGGGCGCCGGCTTCCGCGGTGATCTGGAGCGCGCCGGCGTCAAGGACTTCGACTGGTACCCGATGATCCGCGGCCGGCTGGTGGCGATCAACGGCGAGGCGGTGCGGGCCAACCAGTTCAGCGAGGAGCGCGCCCAGCGCCTGGTCGAGCGCGAGTTCAACCTGAGCCACAGCGCCGCGCTGCCGACCCACAACCAGCTCACCGCCGGCACCTGGGCGCCGGAGGACAAGGACGGCGTCAGCGTCGAGCAGGGCCTGGCCGATCAACTCGGCCTGAAGCTGGGCGACCGGGTGCGCTTCGACATCGCCGGTGTGATCGTGGACTCGAAGATCACCACGCTGCGCAAGGTCGACTGGGGGTCGATGCGGGTCAACTTCTTCGTGCTGTATCCGCGCGCGGCGATGCCGGAATTGCCGGTCAGCTACATCTCCGCCTACCGGTCGCCGACGGGGGAGGGCGCGCCGGCCGCGCTCGACCGCAAGCTGGTCAACGAGTTTCCCAACCTGACGCTGATCGACGTGTCCGCCGAGTTGCGGCAGATCCAGCAGGTGCTGGAGCAGGTCATCATGGCCGTGCAGTTGCTGTTCACCGTCGCGCTCGCGCTGGGCGTGGTCGTGCTGCTGGTGGCGGCGGTGGGCTCACGGGACGCGCGGACGCGGGAGTTCGCGCTGATGCGCGCCTTCGGTGCTTCCAGCAAGCTGATGGCGGCGGTGCAGCGGGCCGAGTTGCTGGGGCTGGGCGCCCTGGCCGGGCTGCTCGCCGGGCTGGCCGCGCAGGCGCTCGGCTGGGCGATCACGCATTACGCGTTCGACTTCGAATGGCAATTCAAGCCGGGCGTGCTGATCGGGACCACCCTCGGCGGCGCGGTGCTGGCACAACTCGCCGGGTGGTGGGCGCTGCGCGGGGTGCTGCAACGGCCGGTCGTTCAGACGCTGCGGGAGGCGGATACGAACTGACTTCGCGGGGCATCGCCCATGTGCGCCCGTGGAGCAAGGGACAGGCTGACCGGGTCCCTTTTCCTCCATGTCCCTCCTCTTCAACTGCCTGTCGGCAGTCGAATTCACCTTCCTTGACTTACGGAAAAGGGACCCGGTCAGCCTGTCCCCGATCCGCCGAGGTCAACGTGAGAAACGACACTTCTGCGCGTGGCGCTGATGCCGGTGTTGACGCTCAGAACGTTTCCCAGTCGCCGTCGTCGGCCTTCGAAGCGGCCGTCGGCGTGGGGGTAGGTGTGGCCTGCACGGGGGCCGCGGCCGTGACCGGCCTTGGCTTCGGCGCGGTCGAGGAGGCAGCCTTTGCGAGGGGGCGAGGCGCGTGCGTCTTCGTCGTTGTGGCTGCGGGCTTGTGGGCTGGCGCCGGCGTGGCCGCGGAGCCGGAGGTGGGCGAGGCGGCTTTCACCGATTCGATCGGCTTGGGAGCGGGCGCGGCCTTCGGCGCCGCGACGACGTGCTTGCGGTCGTCGCCGAGCCGGAACACCGAGACGATCTCCGTCAACCGGTGCGCCTGATCCTTGAGGCTCTCGGCCGCCGCCGCGGATTCCTCGACCAACGCCGCGTTCTGCTGCGTCATGCGATCCAGCTGCGTGACGGCGTCGTTGACCTGCGCGATGCCGCCGCTCTGCTCGGTGGACGCCGCGGTGATCTCGCCGATGATGTCCGTCACGCGCTGCACGCTGTTCACGATGTCGTTCATCGACGCGCCCGCGGCTTCCACCAGCCGCGACCCGGCCTCGACGCGGTCCACGCTCGTGCCGATCAGCGCCTTGATCTCCTTGGCCGCCTCGGCGCTGCGCTGCGCCAGCGACCGGACCTCGCTCGCCACGACCGCGAAGCCGCGGCCCTGCTCGCCGGCACGCGCGGCCTCCACCGCGGCGTTCAGCGCGAGGATGTTGGTCTGGAACGCGATGCCGTCGATGGTGCCGATGATGTCGTTGATCTTCTTGGAGCTGGTGTTGATCTCCTCCATCGTCGAGACCACCTGGCTCACCACCTCGCCGCCCTTGGCCGCCGCGCTGGAGGCGCTCGACGCGAGCTGATTGGCGGTCTGCGCGGCGTCCGCGGTCTGGCGCACCGTCGCGGTCAATTGTTCCGTCGACGAGGCCGCCTGCTGCAGGTTGGACGCCGTCTGCTCGGTGCGCTGCGACAGGTCCTGCGCGCCGATGGCGATCTCGCTCGACGCCGTGGAGATCGAGTTGCTGGCCGAGCGCACGTCCAGCAGGATGCGCTGGATTTTCTCGGCGAACAGGTTGAACGAGGCGGCAATCCGCCCCACCTCGTCGCGTCCGCCCGCGGGCAGGCGCAGGGTCAGGTCGCCGTCCCCGGCGCTGATGTCGTCCAGCGCCGCGCGCACCCGGTCGACGCCGCGCAGCATCGCGGCGATCGTGCCGGTCATCGCGATCGCGGCGATGACCATCATGACCAGCGCCGTGATGACCGCCGTGCGCAGCAGCGCGCTCAGCGACGCCAGCGCCTCGCCGCGCTTGGCGGCGACGAAGAGCTGCCAGTCGGTGTCCGGGATGGGCGTGCCGCTGATCAGGAAATCCTCGTCGCCGACGCGGGCCTGGACCCAGCCCGCCTTCGGATCGAGCGCCTCGTTCAAGGCCTGCGGGGTCAGTTGCTCCGAGATCGCGCTCGCGCCCTTCAGGGCCAGGGCGGGATCCGGATGCGCCACGATCTTGCCGTCCTTGGACATCAGGAAGGCGAAGCCGCCCGGCGTGGGCTTGATCGCCTTGACCGTGGCGACGACGTCGTCGAGGAACACGTCGGTGGCGATGACCGCCTTCGTGCCGCCGCCGCTCTTGTCCGCCATCGCGAAGGTCACGACCAACCGGCCCTTGGAGGCGTCCATGTAGGGCGCCGTGAGCACGACGCCGGACCCCGCGGCCGCGCCCGTGTACCAGGGGCGTCCGGTCGGGTCGTAGCCCGCCGGCAGGTTCTGCGGGACGTTGAAGACGATCTTCTTGTCGGCGAAGCCGATGTAGGCGGCCTCCAGCCGCCCGGACTTCTGCGCCTGCTGCAGCAGCGGCACCGGATCCGCCGCCGTCACCGCCGGCTGCAGCGCGGTGACGATGTCGCGCTGGGTCCGGACCCATTGCCGGATCGCGTCGGAGCGCGCCGCGGCCAGTTCGTCCAGGGCCTGGGAGACCTGCTGCTCGGTGTGGCCCCGCACCGTCAGGTAGTTGGCGACGGTGATCGCCAGCAAGGTGAGGGCGACGATGCCGACGCCCAGCGAGATCAACCGCGTCTTGATCGAGTCGAACATGGATCGCTCCTTGGCTGCCGGCGCCGGGCATTCCGCCCGCGCGCGCCGTGTCCCCGATGACTGCATCCCACTTCGCCGACCCGCCGCCGGCTCCCAATGAAAAACGCCCGGACGGTGCCGGGCGTTCGTTCGATCAGGAGATCGTCAGGCTGTCCATCAGCCCCATGTCCGCGCTGGACATGAGCCCTTCGATGTCGATCAGGATCAGCATGCGGTCGCTGACGGCGCCGATGCCCATGATGAAGCTGGTGTTGACGGTGCTGGCGCTCAGCTCCGGCGCCGGACGGATCACGTCGCGGTTGAGCTCCAGCACGTCGGACACCGAGTCCACCACCGCGCCGACGACGCGGTTCTTCACGTTCAGCACGATGACGACGGTGAAGCTGTTGTACTCCGCCGTGGCGCAGCCCAGCTTCAGGCGCAGGTCGACGATCGGGACGATCACGCCGCGCAGGTTGACGACGCCCTTGATGAAGTCGGGCGCGTTGGCGATGCGGGTGGGCTGCTCGTAGGAACGGATCTCCTGGACCTTCAGGATGTCGATGCCGTATTCCTCCTGGCCCAGGCGGAAGGTGAGGTATTCACCACCGGCGGGCGCCGCGCTCGCGCCACCCTTGGCGACCAGCGCGCCGGCGCCTGCTTGCACGACTTGCGTGCCGGTTTGTTGGACGATTTCCATGTTTGACCTCGTGCGGCTGATTAGAAGGTTTCCCAGTCGCCGTCGTCGGCGGTGGTGGCCGGGACTGCCGGCGCGGGGGTGAACGAAGCGGGGGCGGCCTTGGCGGCCGCGGGTTTCCTGACGGGCGGGGGCGCCGCCTTCTTGACCGCGGGCTTCGCGGCGGACGCGCCCGGCGCCTTCGCCGTGGCTTGTGAAGTCGGCAAGGATGCCTTGGCTACCGGTGCCTTCGCGGCCGGGGCCGCTACGGTGGGCTTGGCCGGCGTCGACGGCTTGAAGCTGGCTGCGGCGGGGGCCTTGGCGGCCGCTGGCTTGAACGACGCGGGCGATGCGGCGGCCGTGATCGGCGCGTTCGCGTTGACGCGGAAGCGGTCCACCACGGCGCCCAGGCGCTCGGCCTGGTCCTTCAGGCTTTCGGCGGCAGCGGCGGATTGCTCCACCAGCGCGGCGTTCTGCTGCGTCATCTGGTCCAGGTTGCTGACGCCCTGGTTGACCTGGCTGATGCCGTCGCTCTGCTCGCTGGAGGCGGCGGTGATCTCGCCGATGATGTCGGTCACGCGCTGCACGCTGGAGACGATCTCGCTCATCGTGCTGCCGGCTTCCTGCACGAGGCGGGAGCCGGTCTCGACGCGCTCGACGCTGGCGCCGATCAGGGTCTTGATCTCGCGGGCGGCCTCGGCGCTGCGCTGCGCCAGCGAGCGCACCTCGCCGGCCACGACCGCGAAGCCGCGGCCCTGCTCGCCGGCCCGTGCCGCTTCCACGGCGGCGTTCAGCGCCAGGATGTTGGTCTGGAACGCGATGCCGTCGATCGTGCCGATGATGTCGCTGATGCGCTTGGAGCTGGTGTTGATCTCGTCCATCGTCGAGACCACCTGGCTCACCACGTCGCCGCCCTTGGCCGCGGCGCCGGAGGCGGAGCTGGCCAGCTGGTTGGCGGTGCGCGCGGAGTCGGCGGTCTGCTTGACGGTGCCCGTCAACTGCACCAGCGAGGAGGCGGCCTCCTGCAGGTTGGACGCGGTCTGTTCGGTGCGGCTGGACAGGTCCTGGTTGCCGGTGGCGATCTCGACCGACGCGGTGCGGATCGAGTCGGCCGCCGTGCGCAACTGGCCGACCATGGTCTGCAGCGCTTCCTGCATGCGATGCAGCGAGCGCATCAGCTTGGACGCCTCGTCCACGCCCACGACCGGCTTCATCACGCGGGACAGGTCGCCCTCGGCGATGGCCTCGGCCAGCGCCTCGGCCTCGGCCAGCGGCGCGCAGATGGTCTGCATGTTCAGCAGCGTCAGCGGCACCACGACGACCGCGGCGAACACCAGCACCAGGCCGAAGGCCCACAGGACGCCGCCCTGCGTGCTCTCCATGCCCTTGCGCATCGCCTCGGACTGGGCTTCCAGGCGCTTGGTCAACTCGTCGAGCTGCTTCTCGGCCTCCGCCACCTGATCCTTGGCCGGCTGCAGCAGCCGGTCGGCCACGGCGGCATGGTCATAGGCGCCGGACTCCAGCTGCGTCACCACGTTGGAGGCCTTCGCGGCATACGTCTCCAACGCGCCCTGCAGCTTCTTGATCGCGTCCTGATCCTCTTCCGCGCTGAGCTTGGCCAGCTCGGCCAGCTCCGTGGTCGCCTGCTTGCGCGCCTGGTCCCACAGGGCATGACGCTGCTTGACGACCTCGGACTTCTCGTAATTGATGATCATGTCCTTCTCATGGAGACGGAGCTTGCCCATCGTGCCCGTGAGATCGGCCAGCAGGTTGGCGCGCGCCGTGGACTTCTCGAGGAATTCCTGCGTCTGCCCCCGCATCGATTGCATGCCGAAAAGGCCGACGCTGCCCACCACCAGCAACAGCAGCAGCACGATGGCGATCGCGCCCATCATGCGGGTGCGGATGCTGAATTGACGCAGCAGTGCACTGAAATTCATGTCCTACCTCTTCTGATCTTCTGAGTTCTGGCGGCCGCCGGGCACCGGCCCGTCAATGGCGCGAGCGCCGCACCAGGCTGCCCACGTCCAGGATCAATGCGACGCGGCCATCGCCCATGATGGTGGCGCCCGAGACGTCCTGCACCTTGCGGTAGTTCGCCTCCAGGTTCTTCACCACCACCTGCTGCTGGCCCAGCAATTCGTCGACCAGCATCGCGACGCGTCCGCCCTCGGCTTCCACGACCACCATGATGGAGCTGACGTGCTCGAAATCGAAACGCGGAACATTGAAGACCTGCTCCAATTCCACGACCGGCATGTATTCGTCGCGCACCTCGACCACGCGGCCCGAGCCGCCGACGGTCTTGATGGTGTCGGACTGCACCTGGAACGACTCGACCACCGACGACAGCGGCAGGATGTAGACCTCCTCGCCGACACCGACGCTCATGCCGTCCATGATGGCCAGCGTCAGCGGCAGCCGCACCGAGACCTTCATGCCGTAGCCTTCGGCGGAGTCGATCTCCACCGTGCCGCCCAGCGAGGTGATGTTCTTCTTGACCACGTCCATGCCGACACCGCGGCCGGACACGTCCGTCACCTGGTCGGCGGTCGAGAAGCCCGGCGCGAAGATCAGGCCCCAGACTTCCTGGTCGCTCATCGTGTCCGGCGCGTCGATGCCTTTCTCGCGCGCCTTTTTGATCAGCTTCTCGCGATTCAGGCCGCGGCCGTCGTCGCGGACCTCGATGACGATGGAGCCGCCCTGATGCGACGCCACCAGCGTGATCGTGCCCTGCTCGGGCTTGCCCTTGGCGGCGCGGTCGGCGGGCGACTCGATGCCGTGGTCGCAGCTGTTGCGCACCAGGTGGGTCAGCGGGTCGGTGATCTTCTCGACCAGGCCCTTGTCCAGCTCGGTGGCTTCGCCCTGCGTGACCAGCTCGACCTTCTTGCCCAGCTTGGCGGCCAGGTCGCGCAGCATGCGCGGGAAGCGGTTGAACACGACCGACATCGGAATCATGCGGATCGACATGACCGATTCCTGCAGGTCGCGCGTGTTGCGCTCCAGGTCGGCCAGGCCGGACGCCAGCTGCTGATACAGGCCGGGGTCCACGTTGCGGCTGTTCTGCGCCAGCATCGCCTGCGTGATGACGAGCTCGCCGACCAGGTTGATCAGTTGGTCGACCTTCTCGACGGAGACGCGCAGCGTGGACTGGTCCATGTTGGCGCCGCCGGCGCGCGGGGCGGCCTCGGCCTTGACGGGCACCGCGGCGGGCTTGGCCGGCACCGGCACGCTGGCCTTGGCGGCTTCGGCGGCCTTGGCCTCGGCGGCGGTCGCGGCGGGCACGCCCGGCGCGTCGTCGAAGAAGCCGTAGCCAGGGTCCTCGTCCTTCTTGGTTTCCACCGGCGCGCCGGGCGCGCCTTCATGGAAGCCGTAGCCCTCGCCCAGCGGCAGGATCTTGACCTGCTCGCGCGAGACGTGGAAGGTGAACAGGTCCAGCAGGTCGTTGTCGGTGCTGCTGGTCAGGACCTTGAAACGGCGCATGCCGTCGGCCGGGATGCCGCCGTCCAGCGGCTCGATCGTGCCGAGGTCGGTGATCTCCTTGAACAGGTCGACCAGGTTGTCGGCCTGCGACGGGTTGTCCAGCGGGCCGACCAGCAGCTCCAGCTGGCGCACCGTCGACTTCAGCGGCGCGGCCGCCGGCGCGGCGGCGGGGGCCGGAGCGGGGCTCGGCGCGGGCGCCGCGGCGCGGACGCCGTCCAGCGGGCGGCCCTCCACCAGCGTGCGGATGCTGCTCAGCAGGTCGCCCGTGTCGACCGCGTCGGCGCCGGAGCCCTGGTGTCGCGCGAGCTGCGCGCGCAGCGCGTCGCCCGACTGCAGCAGCACGTCCACCATCGGCGACGTCGGCGCCAGTTCGTGGCGGCGCAGCTTGTCCAGCAGCGTCTCCATCTGGTGGGTCAGCTCGGCCACGTCGTTGAAGCCGAACGTCGCCGCGCCCCCCTTGATGGAGTGGGCACAGCGGAAGATGGCATTCATCTGCTCGTCGTCCGGGTTCTCGATGTCCAGGTTCAGCAGCAGCTGTTCCATGTTGTCGAGGTTTTCCCCGGCTTCCTCGAAGAAGACCTGGTAGAACTGGCTCAGGTCAATGCCGGCGCCCAGATTCGCGCCCTCGGAAGTCATATCACCCATCGATCTCTCCCGCGCGGACTCAGCGAATCACCTTGCCGATCACTTCGATCAGCTTGGCGGGGTCGAACGGCTTCACCAGCCATCCGGTCGCACCGGCGGCCCGACCCGCCTGCTTCATCTGATCGCTGGACTCGGTGGTCAGGATCAGGATCGGCGTGGTCTTGAATTTGGGGTTGTCACGCAGCTTTTTGGTCAGGCTGATGCCATCCATGCGGGGCATGTTCTGGTCGGTCAGCACCAGGTCGAAATCGCGCTGGGACGACTTCTCCCAGGCGTCCTGCCCGTCCACCGCCTCCACGACGTTGAAACCCGCATTCTTGAGGGTGAACGAGACCATCTGGCGCATGGAGGCCGAATCGTCTACGGCGAGGATCGAGGGCATTTTTGGTTCTCCGGATGACAAGCGATTTTCGGGTGGACCTGAGGATTCTTGAGGACCTTGTGGACGTCCTAATGACGACGCCCGGTGTTTTCGTGATGTAAGCGTCAGTTCATCAGAACAACTCGATCGAACCGGCGTCCATCTCGTCCTGCGTGACGGGGTTCGGGCGCAGCGGGGCGGTCTCGACGACAGCCATGCCGTCCTCATCGTCGCCGAAAGTGTCGCGCGCCAGTTGATCGGAGCAGTTGCGCAGGCGCTGGCTGGTGTGCGCGATCAACTGCGTGGACATGTCCTGGAACTGCAGCGCGGTGATCGCCCCCGCCAGGTGCAGCATCAACTGCTGCAGCGCATCCTGGTCCCTGGCCTCGGGCAGCCGCGCGCGCATCTGCTCCACCAGGCCCGACGCGCCGAAGAAATGCGTCGACAGCGCCTCGCACGCATCGTCGAGCAGGCGCTGCAACCGCTCGAGATCGTTGTTGACCGTCATGAGATGGTCCTGCATCTCGGCCGCGGCCAGCAGCGGCATCAGCCCACCCTCTGGCTCGACCGATGTCTCATCGATTTGCATCTTGGCTCCACATTGGCTGTCCTGGTGCGTTTTCATGTCTGCCCAACACAGACATGCGCCCGGACTTCACGGCTGACAAGAATCTTCGGCTTTTGGATCGCATCTGTCGACGGGACAAACTGGTCAAAGTGGGCCCAATAACGTAGATCGACCTATGAGCACAATTCTCGATAAGGGTAAACCCAACACTCTACGGTTTCCGCCGTAGATAAGAGAGGGTAGAGACCAGCATAGATGAGGGATGCGCGACAAACTTGGCATACTCGCGGCCATGCCGACTTCCCCCCTTGCCGAGCGCTGCCTGCGTTTGCTTCATATCGAAGATTCCGACCTGGATCACCAGTTGATCCTGGCCCAGTTGCAGCGCGCGGGATTGCGCTTCGAGGTGACCCGCATGGACACCTTGCCCGATATCGAGGCGGCGCTGGAGAGGCCCTGGGACGCGGTCATTTCGGATTACAACCTGCCCGGTTTTTCCGGCCTGGTCGTGCTGGACATGATCAAGCAGCGGCAACGGGTGCTGCCTTTCGTCCTGGTATCGGGCGAGATCGGCGAGGACACCGCCGTCGCCGCGATGCGGACCGGCGCCTCGGATTACCTGCTCAAGAACAACCTGGCGCGGCTGGCGCCGGCGCTGCTGCACGCGATCGAGTCCTGCGAGGCGCAGCGCGCCCGCCAGGAGGCGGATCGCGAGCTGCTCAAGTCCAAGCAGCAACTGCATGAGCTGGCCGGTCATCTGCAGACCAGCGTCGAGATGGAACGCGCCGCGATCGCGCGCGAAATCCACGACGACGTCGGCGGATCGCTGACGGCGCTGAAGTTCGACCTGGCCTGGATCGCCCGCCACAGCGGCGACGCGGACGTGCAGCAGCGCGTGCAGTCGGCGCTGGAGACCGTCACCAGCGCCATCGAGTCCAGCCAGCGGATCATGCACAACCTGCGTCCGGCGATCCTGGAACAAGGATTGCTGGCAGCGGTGCAATGGCTGGCCGCGCGCTTCGAGCGCCGCACCGGCATCACCACGGTGGTGCGGCATATCGGCGAGCAGTTCCAGCTGCCGGCCGGCGTCCCGCTGGTGGCCTACCGCTGCGCGCAGGAAGCGTTGACCAATGTGTCCAAGCATGCCGATGCGACCAAGGTCGAGGTGGAGTTGAGCATGGAAGGCGGCGTCCTGACGCTGGAGATCAAGGACAACGGTCACGGCGTGGCGCCGGGCGACCTGAGCAAGGCGCGCAGCTTCGGCATCCGCGGCCTGCGCGAACGCGCGGCGACCGTGGGCGGCTGGGTGGACCTGAGCTCCGGGGCGCAGGGCACGGCGCTGATCCTGTCGGTGCCACTGCGCGGCATGTTCGGGACCTTCGATTTCGACGAGGACGAGGATGACGGCGGCGCCGCGCGCGCCGTCGAAAAGGGCGGCATGCCTGCCGGCGCCGCCCACGATCCGTCTTCCTGGGGCGACCTATGATCAAAGTCATTCTGTGCGATGACCACGCGCTGATCCGCCGCGGGATCCGCGACACGCTGTCCGATGCGCCCGACATCGAGGTCGTCGGCGAGGCGGGCGATTACGGCGAGCTGCGCAGCCTGATGCGCAGCCTGGCCGCCGACAAGCAGTGCGACGTGCTGGTGCTGGACATCAACATGCCGGGCCGCAGCGGCCTGGATGTGCTGCACGTGCTCAAGGACGAAGGCACGACCACACGGGTGCTGATCGTCTCGATGTACCCCGAGGACCAGTACGCGATCCGCGCGCTGCGCGCCGGCGCCTTCGGCTACGTCAACAAGGGCGGCGACCCGCAGTTGCTGGTGCAGGCGGTGCGCACGGTGGCGCAGGGCCGCAAGTACGTGACGCCCGAGATCGCCCAGATGCTGGTCGAGAGCCTGACCGCGCCGGCCCCCGAGCAGGCGCACCAGAAGCTGTCCGACCGCGAGCTGCAGACGCTGGTGATGATCGCCTCCGGCAAGCGGCTGTCCGACATCGCCGAGGAACTGATGCTCAGCCCCAAGACCGTCAGCGTGTACCGCGCGCGGGTGCTGGAGAAGCTGGCGCTGTCCAACAACTCGGAACTGACCGTTTACGCGATCCGCAACGGCCTGGTGGCGAGCTGACCCCGGGCCGCCGTCCGTCGGCGCCGCCGGGCATTCACGACCGCCCGGCACCATTCGTCGCACGCCGGGCTTGACGAGGCCGGCGCGCCGAGCAGAATGCGCCCCGAACCGACCACGGCCCCGCGAGGGGTCACGACACACGTTTCGAGGGGGCCGTCATCGATACCGCACTGTTGAAAGAACTGCGCATCCAGGGCACGGAGCGCGACGACCATGGCGGTGGACCGCCGAAGTGGCTGTGGATCCTGCTGGTGGTGCTGGTCGTGCTGGCGCTGCTGGCCGGCGGCGGTTGGTGGTGGTGGCGGCAATCGCAGGTGCCCGACGTCGAGACGGCCGTGGCGCAGCCCCGCAGCGGCCCGGCCGGCGCCGCGGTGCTGCAGGCCACCGGCTACGTGACGGCGCGCCGTGCCGCCACGGTCTCGACGCAGATCACCGGCACGCTGACCGCCGTGCTCTTCGAGGAGGGGGACAGCGTCGCGAAGGGGCAGGTGCTGGCCCGGCTCGAGGACAACGCGCTGCGCGCCGGCCTGGACATGGCCCGCGCCAATCTCAAGAGCGCGCAGGCCAACATCGAGGCGACGCGCGCCCAACTGGCCCAGAGCCAGTCCGACCTGAAGCGCCAGGACGAACTGGCCGCCAGCGGCATGTCCACCCGGCAGGCGGCCGAGCAAGCGCGTACCGCCGTCAACAGCTACACCGCGCAACTGGAGGCCCGCCGGCGCGACGCCGATGCGGCCGCGGCCCAGGCGGCGCAGGCGCAGGTCAACTTCGACTACAGCGTGGTGAAGGCGCCGTTCGCGGGCGTCATCACGGCCAAGGCGGCGCAGGTGGGCGAGATCGTCTCGCCGCTGTCCGCCGGGGGTGGTTTCACGCGGACCGGCGTCGGCACCATCGTCGACATGGATTCGCTGGAGGTCGACGTCGACGTCAATGAGGCGTACATCGGCCAGGTCAAGGCCGACATGCCGGCGCAGGCGGTGCTGGACGCGTATCCCGACTGGCGCATCCCGGCGCACGTGATCGCGGTGGTGCCCTCGGCCGACCGCGGCAAGGCCACCGTCAAGGTGCGCGTGGCGCTGGAGCAGAAGGACCAGCGCGTGGTGCCCGACATGGGCGTGCGCGTGTCCTTCCTGGCCGCGAAGCAGGATGCGCAGGCGGCGCCGCCGCCGGGCGTGCTGGTGCCCAAGTCGGCCGTGGCGACGCGGGACGGCGCCGAGGTGGTGTTCGTCGTCGTCGGCCAGAACGCCGCGGCGCGCAAGGTCAAGCTGGGCACGCCGCTGGGCGAGCAGGCCGTGGTGCTGGACGGCCTCAAGGCCGGCGACCCGATCGTCGTGAATCCGCCCGAGGCGCTGCGCGATGGCGGTGAGATCCGGCTCGCCCCGTCGGGGCGCTGAGGCCTCCGGGCCGCCGAGGCGAGGGCTTCGGTGCGAAGGTTTCCAAGATCAGGTTTCGAAGCGCAGGTTTCGAAGATCCGGCCCGTGATGGCGCCGGCGCGATGTTGAAGATGAGATGTCTGTCGATATGAGCGTCGCTCATTCGTCGTTCCCGCATGGAGGGCGACGAGGTGGGTCGGCGCCTCCATGAACCGTTGATGCGAGGAGTCACCGTGAGCAAGTTGATCGAGATCCGTGACCTGTCCAAGGTCTACACGCGCGGCAAGCAGAAGGTGGAGGTGCTGCACCACATCGACCTGGACGTGCCGCAGGGCGAGTTCCTGGCGCTGATGGGGCCGTCGGGCTCCGGCAAGACGACGCTGCTGAACCTGATCGGCGGGCTGGACCAGCCCACCGGCGGCAGCATCGCCATCGGCGGCGAGCGCATCGACCAGCTCGGCGCCGGCGCGCTGGCGAAGTGGCGCGCGGCCAAGGTCGGCTTCGTGTTCCAGTTCTACAACCTGATGCCGATGCTCTCGGCGCAGCGCAACGTGGAGCTGCCGCTGCTGTTGACCAAGCTGTCCGCCGCGGAGCGCCGCAAGCGCGCGGCGATCGCGCTGCAACTGGTGGGGCTGTCCGACCGCGCCACCCACAAGCCGACCGAGCTGTCCGGCGGGCAGCAGCAGCGGGTGTCGATCGCGCGGGCGATCGTGTCCGACCCGACGCTGCTGGTCTGCGACGAGCCCACCGGCGACCTGGACCGGCAGTCCGCCGAGGACGTGCTGGCGCTGCTGCAGGCGCTGAACCGCGATCACGGCAAGACCATCGTGATGGTGACCCACGACCCGAAGGCGGCCGAGCGCGCCGGCCAGATCCTGCATCTGGACAAGGGCTCGCTGGTCGAGCAAGTCCCGGCCTGAGGCCAGCGACGTCACGAGGCGCATGCCATGAAATACCTTCACCTCATCTGGGCGGCGCTGTTCCGGCGCAAGCTGCGGACCGTGCTGACGCTGGTGTCCATCATCACCGCGTTCCTGCTGTTCGGGCTGCTGGACGCGGTCCGGACCTCCTTCGACCAGGCCGGCCAGAGCGCCAACGGCGCGACGCGGCTGCAGACGGGCTCGCGCCTGTCGTTCATCCAGACGCTGCCGATGGCGCTCACGCAGCGGCTGGAAGCGGTCGACGGCGTCAAGGCCGTGACCTACGCCAACTGGTTCGGCGGGGCCTACCAGGACCCGCACAACCAGGTCTTCAGCTTCGCGGTCGCGCCCAACTACCTGGACCTGTATCCCGAGATGCAGGTCAGCGCCGAGGCCCGCAAGGCGTTCTCGACCACGCGCATCGGCGCGCTGGTCGGCGAGGGCCTGGCCAAGCGCTTCAACTGGAAGGTCGGGGACAAGATCCCGCTGCAGTCGACGATCTTTCCGGACCGCAGCGGCAGCAAGAACTGGCAGTTCGAGATCGTCGGCCTGATCCACGCGGCGGACAAGAAGTCCGGCGGCTGGTACGACCAGATGTTCCTGCTCAACTGGAAGTACTTCGACGACACCACGCCCTACAACCAGGGCGCCGTCGGCTGGTACGTGACGCGGGTCGCGGACGCCAATCAGACGGACCGGGTGGCCAAGGCCATCGACGGGTTGTCGGCCAACTCGGACCATGAGACGCGCACGCAGACCGAGCAGGCCGCGATGGCCTCGTGGATGAAGCAGGTCGCCAACATCGGGCTGATCGTCAGCTCCATCATGGGCGCCGTGTTCTTCACGCTGCTGCTGCTGTCGGGCAACACCATGATGCAGGCGGTGCGGGAACGCACCAGCGAGATCGCGGTGCTGAAGACGATCGGCTTCTCGGGTCGCAGCGTACTGGCGATGGTGCTGGCGGAGTCCGTGCTCCTGCTGGTGATCGGCGGCGTGATCGGGCTGGCGCTGGCCAGCGTGATCGGGCCCGCCGTCGGCGCGGCCAGCGGCGGTACCTTGAACCTGCCGGCGGCCGGGCTGAACAGCTGGGCGATGGGCGTGGGCTTGATGGTGCTGTTCGGCGTTGTCGTCGGCGCGTTGCCGGCCTTGAACGCGATGCGGTTGAACATCACCGATGCGCTGGCGGGGAGGGCCTGACCATGAAATTCCTGAAACGACTCGGACTGTGCGTCTTCCTGGTGGCGGTGCTGATCGCCTGGGTGTTCCTGCCCTGGTACGGCGCGGTCGGCGTGGGCGCGCTGCTGGCGCTGTGGATGCTGCTGACGCGGCGCGGCGGGCAGGCGCGCTCGGTGACCAGCGTGGGCGTGAGCACGCTGCCGCAGCGGCTGGGCTCGTCGGCGGTGATCGTCGTGGGCATCGCCGGCGTGGTCGGCGTGCTGGTGGCCTTGCTGGCGATGGCGGAGGGTTACTCCGAGACGCTGCGCAAGTCCGGCAGCGAGGACACGGCGATCGTGCTGCGCGGCGCGTCCGCGGCCGAGGTGGCGTCAGTGATGAGCCGCGACGACATCACGCAGATCGGGCAGGCGCCCGGCGTGGCCAAATCGGCGAAGGGCGAGCCGCTCCTGTCGGCGGAGACCGTCGTCGCCGCCAACCTGCCGGTCAAGGACACGAAGACCGACGAGGAAGGCAGCGTGCAGGTGCGCGGTGTCGGCGACGAGGCCTTCGCGGTGCGGCCTCGGGTCAAGATCATCGCGGGTCGCAAGTTCCAGCCGGGGCTCAAGGAGCTGATCGTCGGCCAGGGCGCGGCGCGGCAGTTCGAGGGCCTGGAACCTGGCAAGCAGATCCGGCTGGGCAGCCAGATGTGGACGGTGGCCGGCATCTTCGCGTCGGGAGACTCGATGGAATCGGAGTTGTGGGCCGATGCACCGGTCGTGGCCGAAACCTACCGGCGCGGCGCGAGCCGCAACTCGGTGACGGTGAAGCTGACCGACGCCAACGCGTTCAAGGCATTCAAGGCCGGGCTGGAGGCCAATCCGCAGCTGAAGGTCGATGCGACGACGACGCTGGCGTTCTTCGCCAAGCAGTCCGAGCAGATGACGAAGATCCTGCGCATCATCGGCATCGTGGTTGGCACGATCATGGCGATCGGCGCGATCTTCGGCGCGCTGAACACCATGTTCGCCGCCGTCGCCACCCGGGCCCGCGAGATCGCCACGCTGCGCGCGATCGGCTTCCCGGGGCTGCCGGTGGTGGTGGCGGTGATGCTGGAGACGATGCTGATGGCGGCGCTGGGCGGCATCATCGGCGGCGCGATCGCCTACCTGCTGTTCAACGGCCACGCGGCGTCGACGATGGCGGCGGGCTCGGTGGGCAAGCTCAGCTTCGAGCTGCGTGTGTCGGGTCAGTTGCTGTGGGAAGGGCTCAAATGGGCCCTGGCCATCGGATTCATCGGCGGACTCTTCCCGGCGGTGAGGGCGGCGAGCGTGCCGGTGACGACGGCATTGCGCGAGCTGTGATGAATCGCTGGCCGGTGCTGGGAAGCATCGGCTGGCGTGGAAGACGGCTGCTGGCTCAAGTCACCACGCAGAGCCGTGGCCCCTGCGGTGTCTTGATCAATTGCTGTCCCAGGGTTGCGATGGCAACCGTGTTGATGGCCATGTCTCTTTCGAACGTCAACTCGAGTCGGTAGTCCGCGGCATTGCGCATTCGGCGGAGTCGACGTAGCAAGTCGGCAATCCTGGTGTTGCCACGCTCTTGAAAGTAGGCCTGTGTGTGGCGATGTACGTCGCTCTTCTTCGATGTGATGCCAGCGATCGCTCGGGCCGTGAGGAAGAGGCCGTAGTAGGACCGCGAGACGGCAGTCCGCCAGTGTGCTTCGCCTTCCTGAAGGCTTAGATATCCTGCCAGGACCAGGAAGGTTTCGGGGTTGAACTTGGACATCGCGAGTCCTCCTCAAGTGCGCGCCAGTCCAGGAAATGGACGTTGTTGGTGGGTCACCCACACGTGATGCCGCAGGGCTTCAAACTCGGGCTTGTCGCGTTCAAGGTCCCAGAAGCGATCCATCTCTTTCGACCCCAGTTGGCCATCCACGCGGCATTCATAGATGGTGAGGCAGAGCTGGTAGACCGCAGTCTCCGGATTGAAATCCACTTGGGCAGTAATCGTTCGGCCCTCCGCGCACTTTTCAGCGAGCGCGAGGTAGTCGCCCAAGTCTGGCTCGTGCAGGCTGGGGTGCTTCTTCAGGAACCACCGAAGGATCCCCGCGAACTCGCGGCTGTGCCGCGGAGCTTCAAGATTGAAGGGCCACTCGCCGGGGCTGCATGCATGGTCGCCAAGTGGCCAGTCGGACCAGTCGTGCTGGTCCACCCAGCAACCGGGCGGTACCTTGCTGTTCATCATGGTGCGCGGCTCGGGCATGGATATGTGGAACATGTGTCTTCCTTGCTTGATTGGATGCACTCCGCATCCGTCGTCTGACAAGGCGTCCATTCTCGAAACGCGCTCTCCTGCTGTCATGACTTGGACAGGTGAAAAACGGGGGGAAGCAATGCAAGAAATGTGGCACCCGGAGGTGGGTACCCAGACGGGCGTTATCAGTTGAACGCCGCCAACAACCGCTCCAGCGCCACCATGAACGGCTGATGCATCAATGGCAGCGTCGCCACCAGGCCGACCAGCCCGATGCTGACGGTCAGCGGGAAGCCGACCGAGAACACATTCAACTGCGGCGCCACGCGCGAGATGATGCCCAGCACGAGGTTCACGAACAGCAGCATCGTGATCAGGGGCAGCGCGATCCACAGGCCCATGCGGAAGACTTCCGCGCCCCAGACCTGCGGCTGCGCGACGCGCAGGAAGCGGAACGGCTCCTCGCCGACGGGGAAGGCCTGGAAGCTCTCGACCAGCGAGTTGATGAGCATCAGATGCCCGTTGATCGCGACGAACAGGAACGCCACCATCGTGCCCAGGAAACGCGATGTCGACGTCCCTTGCGCGCCCGACGACGGGTCGAAGAAGCCGGCGAAATTCAAGCCCATCTGCAGGCCGATCAACTCGCCGGCGAACTCCAGCGACGCGAAGACCAGCCGCACCGCGAAGCCCATGGCCAGGCCGATCAGCACCTGCTGCGCGATCACGGTCAGGATCTGGGGCAAGGAATCCAGCGGGATCACCGGCATGGCCGGCAGCGAAGGCTGCGCCGCGACGGCGATGAACAGCGCCAGTCCGATCCTCACGCGCGCCGGCACGTTGCGCTGGCTGAAGACCGGCATGCCGGCGAACAGCGCCAGCGTCCGCACGAATGGCCACAGGATCGGATTGATCCAGGCCAGCAGCTGGGCTTCGCTGAAGGTGAGCATCGGTCGGGCGAGCGGCCAGTCCCGTCAGCCCAGCGCTTGCGGAATGCTCTGCAGCGTCCGCTGGATGTATTCGACCAGCGTCGTGATCATCCACGGGCCGGCGATCGCCAGTACGAGCACCGCGGCCACGATCTTGGGCACGAACGACAGCGTCGATTCGTTGATCTGCGTCGCGGCCTGGAAGACCGACACCAGCACGCCGACGGCCAGCACCGTCAGCAGCAGCGGGGCGGCCACCAGCAGCAGGACGTACAGCCCCTGCTGCCCGATGGTGAAGACCTGTTGCGCGTCCATGCGAATGTCCTTTCCGCGCTACTGCGCGAACGAGGCCGCCAGCGACCCCAGCAGCAGATTCCACCCGTCCGCCAGGACGAACAGCATCAGCTTGAACGGCAGCGATACCAGCACCGGCGACAGCATCATCATGCCCAGGCTCATCAGCACGCTGGACACGATCATGTCGATGACCAGGAAGGGGATGAAGATCAGGAAGGCGATCTGGAACGCCGACTTGAGCTCGCTTGTCACGAACGCCGGGACCAGCACGCGGAAGGGCACCTTGTCCGGGGTGACGTTCGGCTCCAGCTTCGCAAGCCGGGCGAACAGCGCGACATCCGACTGGCGGGTCTGCTTCAGCATGAACGCGCGCATCGGCACCTCGGCCCGCTGCAACGCCGCCTCGAAACCGATCTGGCCGCTCTGGTACGGCTGCCAGGCCTCGGTGTAGACACGGTCCAGCGTGGGGCTCATCACAAAGAAGGTCAGGAACAGCGACAGGCCCACGATCACCTGGTTCGGCGGGGCCGCCTGCGTGCCCAGCGCTTGGCGCAGCAGCGACAGCACGATCACGATGCGGGTGAAGCCCGTCATCATCAGCAGCACGGCGGGCAGGAAACCCAGCGCGGTGAAGAACAGCAGCGTCTGGATCGGGACCGAGTAGCTGTTGCCGCCGGCGCCTTGGCCGATGATCAATGGGACGCTGGCGGGGTTGCCGCCGCCTTGTTGGGCGTAGGCTGCGGCGCCGAGTCCGGCGAGGGCCAGCCCTGCCAATATGAGAGCCACGCTGCGCGTGTGCGACCTCCGGCGCGTGATCAGGCCAACCGGGGCCCCTTTCCCTTCATGCCGGGGCCGGGAGGCCCCGGCCTTCGCTAGGCACAAACAGTCCTCAGGACTGTTTGTGTCCGAGCTCAGTCCCTCCTCTTCAACTGCCTGCCCGGCAGTTGAATTCACCTTCCTTGACTTACGGGAAAGGGGCCCCGGTCGTCCTGATCCGAGAGGCTGAGGCCATCGACGATCAGACGGAGCGGTTGTCGTCTCTTGCAGATGCGAAGACGACGAGGAGGTCGGGGAGGTTTGGGATTGGATCGACTCGTTCATGGTCGTTCCGGGTCAGACCGTGGGTCCGTTGTCAGGGCCATTGGCATGCCTGCCACCAAGGCTGCGCCGAAGTACTGCGGCGAACGACGGCTGCGCCGCCTGCAATGCCGCGGCGGCGTCCGTCTGCGGCGGCATCGTGTGGAGCGTGCGGATCTGCTGTCCGGTGATGCCCAGCACCAGCCATTGCCGGTCCTCGCCCTGACCGACCTCGACGATCACGATCCGCTGACTGGGCGCGATCACCAGTTGCGCGACGGTGCGCAGTTGACCGCCTAGGGCCGCGCCACCCAGCGGCGTGCGCTTGAGCAGCCACAACACGACCGGAATCAAGGCCAGGATGGCCAGGAACCAGAGCAGGGGAACGAGGCTTGAGGTCATGGCGCGCGATTATGGACGCCCCGAGGCCGCATGGCCCCGTAGAGTCCGGCGAAAGGCTTCAGGACGCGAGCGGACGGTGGGCTGGCTAGGCGCGGCACGGAGCCGGACTGCCTGTCCGGCGAGTACCGCAACGACGCCAGCGCGCCGTGCGCGAAGTCGGCCTGAAGTCTTTCGGGGGTCAGGCTTTGCTGAGGCGGCGCATCCGTTCGGAGGGGGTCACGATGTCGGTCAGACGGATACCGAACTTGTCGTTCACGACCACGACCTCGCCTTGCGCGATCAGGTAGCCGTTGACCAGCACGTCCATCGGCTCGCCGGCCAGGGCGTCGAGCTCCACCACCGAGCCCTGCGCCAGTTGCAGGATGTTCTTGATCGGGATGCGGGTGCGGCCGAGTTCAACCGTCAACTGGACCGGGATGTCCAGGATCATGTTGATGTCGCTGCCCGGCAGGTTGCCCGGCGTCGGCGAGAAATTCGTGAACGACGCCGGCGCGACCTGCTCCGCCACGTCCTGCACCTCGGTGGCGACATCGCCACCGCCAGAGGAGGGCGCGGCCTCGGCCAGCGCCGCCGCCCATTCGGCGGCCATTGCGTCCTGTTCGTCCATCGGGTTCGAGGTGTCAGCCATTGCGGGCTCCCAGCCAGCCGGCATCCGGGCCGGTCAGCATCTTTTCAATCTTGATCGAGTACTTGCCGTTCGACGTGCCGTAATGGCAGTCGAACACCGGCACGCCGTCCACCTTGGCCTGGACGATCTGCTCCAGGTCCAGCTCGATGAAGTCGCCCGGCTTGAAGGCCAGCAGTTGTTCCACCGTCGCGGGCGCCTTGGCCAGCTCCGCCACCAGCTCGACCTCGGCCGACTGGATCTGGTGCTTGAGCAGGTTGACCCAGCGGCGGTCGGGTTCGTTCGAGTCGCCCTGCGTGGTGCTGTACAGCACGTCGCGGATCGGCTCCAGCGTCGAGTAGGGGATGCAGAAGTACACCGTGCCGCTGGTCTCGCCGATCTCCAACGTGAACGAGGTCGAGACCACGATCTCGCTGGGCGTGGCGATGTTGGCGAACTGCGGCTGCATCTCCGACCGCTGGTACTCCAGCTCGAGCGGATAGATGCCCTTCCACGCCTTGTGGTACTCCTGCGTGATGACCTCGACCAGGCGCAGGATCACGCGCTGCTCGGTGGCCGAGAAATCCCGGCCCTCGATGCGCGTGTGGAACTTGCCGATGCCGCCGAACAGCGAGTCGATCACCGCGAACACCAGCGTCGGGTCGCAGACGATCAACCCGTTGCCGCGCAGCGGCTTCACCGACACGATGTTGAAGTTGGTCGGCACCACGATCTCGCGCAGGAAGGCGCTGTACTTCTGCACCTTGATGCCGCCGATGGCGACTTCCGGGCTCTTGCGGATGAAGTTGAACAGCCCGATGCGGATGTTGCGCGCGAAGCGCTCGTTGATGATCTCCATCGTGGGCATGCGCCCACGCACGATCCGCTCCTGGCTGGCCAGGTTGTACTCGCGGATGCCGCCGCTCTGAACCTCTTCGGCCTCGAGCTTCTGGCTTTCGCCGGTGATGCCCTGGAGCAGGGCATCGACTTCGTCTTGCGACAGGATTTGCTGATTCATCGCCTGGTCCCTTCGGGATGCCCGCTCACTGCACGATGAAGGTGGAGAACAGCACCTGCGTCACCGGGCTCTCGACCGCGCGCTTTTTCTTCTTCTTTTTCTTGGGCGCGGCGTCCTCGTCCTCATCCTCGTCGTCGAGCTCGATGCCCATCGGGCGCACCGACTCGCGGCGGATTTCCTTGGCGAGCTTTTCCTTGCCCTCGACCGTCAGCAGTTCCGCCGAGGTCTTGTGCGACAGCACGATCAGCACGTTGTTGCGGATCGCCGGCATGTAGGCCTTGAGCTGGTCGGCGAAGTGCGCGTCGGCCACCTCCAGCGTGATGCCGATCTGGGCGAAGCGGTCGACTTCCTTGTCGGCCAGGTTCACGGTGAACGGGTCCAGCGGGACGAAGGTCGGCGGCGTGCCGGGCTTGGCGTGGGCGGCCGCGGCGGGCTTCTCGTCGGCCGCCGCGCCGTCCTCGTCGTCCGCGTGCGACTTCTTCTTCATCATCAGCAAGGCGCCCACGCCGGCCAGCACCACCACCAGGACGATGACGATGATGATGATCAGCTTCTTCTTGCCGCCGCCCTTGACGGCGGCGTCGTTGCCAGCGGCAGCTGTGGCCATGGGCGCTCCTAAATCAATGCTGTCGTTGCTTGAGACGAGGCGGACCCGCAGGTCCGACGTTGGCTCCCATTGTGAAGCGCCCCCCGCGTGATCAACCCGCGAAAAGGCGGCGGAATCCGGTCAGACTCGGCGCCGGGCAACCGGCACCGACCTCCCATCGCCAAAAGGCGACGCGCGATCCCGAACTGCGATGCCCGATCCCCAGCGGCGAGGCTCGATCGCCCAATGGCGACGGCCTCCGGAATCGGGAGGCCACGCGCCCGACACGCAAGAGGTCGCGATGCCGCGGGCAGAAATGCCCGATGACGGCGTCAGGCGTACAGGTCGACCAGCCCGCGCGGCGCGGTGCGCCGTTCGGCCCGGCCGGAGGCCGCGATGGCGCCGTCGTCGCCCTGGCCGCGACCGCCGCGGCGGTTGCCGTTCGACGAGCCATCCGACGATCCGTCGCCCCGATTCTGGCCGCCGGAGGACTGTTGTTGGGCGAACACCCCGCCGCCGCTCAGGGTCAGGCCCTGGGCTTGCAGGGCCGCCGCGAGATCGGGCAGGCTGCGCTCCAGCACTTCCCGGGTGGCGGCTTGCTGGGCATGGAAGTTGACCTGCGCCTGCTGACCGTCCAACTGGATGTTGATCGCCACCGGGCCCATGTCGGCCGGGTTGAGCTGCAGTTGCGCCTCGTGGATGCCGTCCTTGATCAGCAGGCTGACGCTGGCGGACAGCTCCGGCGCGAAGTCGGGGCTGTCCAGCGGCTGGCTGAGCGGCACGGCCGGCGCTTCGGCGGCGGCGGTCGCGTCGGCGCCGTTCGTGCCGGCGGTCGATCCGGCCTGCTGCGCCGCGGCGAGCAGCGATTCGAAGCTGGCCTGCGGGCCGTGCGCGGCGCTGGCACCGTCGCCCAGGGCGATCTCGTGCGCGCCGCCCTGCAGGGCCTGCAGCGCGTCCGGCTTGTCGGACTTGCCACCGTCATCGACACCGGCCGCCTTGGTCAGGTCGCGTTGCAGCTCCTGGCGCTCGCGCAGGACGTCGCCGGCATCGCGGCGTTTGCCGTGGGCCTGCCCCTGTCCGGCCAGCGTGTCGCCGGCGGGCTGGTCGCCCTCGGGCGAGCCCTCGCCACGCGGCAAGGGTTTCGCCTCCGCGGGCGTTTCGCCGCGAAGCATCGCCAGGATCTGGTCGGCGGTGGTCGCGCCGGCCTCCTTGGCGTCCTTCGGATCCTTCGTGGTCTTCGCGTCCTTGCCGTCGACATCGCGGGCCTGGACCGTGTCCGAGCCGTCCGCGGCGCCCCGCGCCTGCGTGGCGTCGGTCGTGTCCACGGCATCGCCGGAGTCGGCGGCGCCGGCCCGCTTGGAGGCGTCGACGTTGGCCGGATGGCCCGGCGCCTTCGTGCCTTCGGACTTGTTGGCGCTGTTGCGGGCCGCGACGTTGCGCGCGGCCAGCTTGGATTCGTCCTTGGCCGCGCTGCTCGCGTTCGCCTGCGCCGGCTTCTGAGCCTGCGGGGCGGGCGCGGGAGCAGGCGCCGAGTCCTTCATGTGCGCCTGCGCCTGGGCCTGCATCTGCGCGTCGGTGGACTGGGTCTGCAGCTTCTGGCTGCTCTGGTTCAGCCACTGGGAGAAGTCGGACGTGCCGTCCTTGCGCGCCGCATTGGCGGCATTGGCGGCGGCGCTCGCGCTCGCGGACGCGCCGGCGCCGTTCAGGCCGCCGAACAGGGGATTCTGGTTCTGGATCTGGTTCATGGCCGGAGAGGTCGTGCCAAGGGACCGGTGCGCCGTCAGGCGACCAGGCGGGACATCGGGTTCGCGCCGCGGGAGGCGGCACGGGCCGCCTGTTCGTCCGTGACGCGTTGCTCCTGGCGCATCTGGCTGCGCAGCGATTCGGCGCGGCGGCGCTCGATCAGCTTGCGCACCGAGGCGACGCGCAACTCGCGCTCGCGCAGCACATCGCGGGCGGCTGTCAGGCGTTGGTCGGCGTAATCGGCGATGCCGGACTGCTGGCCGATGGCCTGGTCCAGACGCTGGCCGAAGTTCTGATAGCAGCCCAGGATGTGGACCGTTGTGCGCTGGGTGAATTCCTGCGTCCAGCGCGTCGTGTAGTCCGTGCGGTACTGCGACAGCTGGTCATGCTGGTTGCGCGCCGCGCTGGCGCGGGCCTGCGCTTCCTGCAGGAATTGCAAGGCTTCATCGCGCTCGGCCTCCGCGCGTTCGAGGAGAACAGTCAGGGCCTGCAGGTTGGAACTACTCATGTCGATGACCTCTCTTCACGGATGTCGGCAGCTATCACGCAAAGTTGAGTGTGGCGGCCAACTGATTGAGGCAATCCGTCAAAGAAGCGGGGGAATGCATGTCTTGTTGGAGCAATCGGTCCATCTCGGCATGCAGGCGCACGGCGGTGTCCAGTTCCGGGTCGTGGCCGGGCTGGTAGGCGCCGAGCTGGATCAGGTCGCGCGCCTTGTTGTATTTCGCGAGCAACTGCCGGAAGCGGCGCGCCAGCTCCACATGGCGCTTGTCGGCCACGCTGGTCATGACGCGGGAGATGGAGCGCTCCACGTCGATCGCTGGGTAGTGCCCACTCTCCGCCAACTCCCGGCTGAGCACGATGTGGCCGTCCAGGATGCCGCGCGCGGCGTCGGCGATCGGGTCCTGCTGGTCGTCGCCTTCGGACAGCACCGTGTAGAACGCGGTGATCGAGCCTTCGCCGGCCAGGCCGTTGCCGCTGCGTTCGACGAGCTGCGGAAGCTTCGCGAAGCAGGAAGGCGGATAACCCTTCGTCGCTGGCGGTTCGCCGATGGCGAGGGCGATCTCGCGCTGGGCCATCGCGTAGCGGGTCAGCGAATCCATCAGCAACAGCACATGCTGGCCGCGGTCGCGGAAGTGCTCGGCGATGGCCGTGGCGTAGGTCGCGCCCTGCATGCGCAGCAGCGGCGGTGCATCGGCCGGCGCGGCGACGACGACGCTGCGGCGCAGGCCTTCCTCGCCGAGGATGTCCTCGATGAATTCCTTCACTTCGCGGCCACGTTCGCCGATCAGGCCGACGACGATGACATCCGCTTGCGTGTACCGGGCCATCATGCCCAGCAGCACCGACTTGCCGACGCCGGTGCCGGCGAACAGTCCCAGGCGCTGGCCACGGCCGACGGTCAGCAGCGAGTTGATCGCGCGCACGCCGGTGTCCAGCGGGCGCCGGACGGGGTCGCGATCCATCGCGTTGATGGGGCGGCGCACCATCGGCTCGTCGCGGATGTCGGCCAGCGGGCCGCGGCGGTCGATCGGGTGGCCCTGCGGGTCGACGACGCGCCCCAGCAGGCCGTCGCCCATGGGCAGGTGCAGGCCGCGGTCCTCGTCGCGGCGCCACGGGTGGCGCTCCTCGCCGAGCACCGGTCCGTGCAGCGCGGCCGGGCGGGGTAGCACCATGGCGCCGCTGGCCAGGCCCTGGATCTCGTCGGTCGGCATCAGGTAGGCGCGGTCGCCGGAAAAGCCGACCACCTCCGCCTGCACCGGCCGCTGACCGCGGCGCGGGCTGGCGGCGGAGGAGGGCATGTGGATCTCGCACACCGATCCGACCGGCACCTTCACGCCGGTGGCCTCCAGCACCAGGCCGGCCACGCGCACCAGCTTGCCCTGCGGCTCCAGCGGCGGCGCGTTGCCGGCGAAGTTCTGCAGGTCGTCGAAGTACTGGTGCCAGCGGTCGGTGCGCGCGCTCATGGTTGCGGCTCCTCGCCGTAGCGGCTGGCGATGGGCTCGGCGCGGATGTCGAGCCGGGCCGCCTCGCGGTCCTGGCCGCCGCGGCGGTCCTCCCAGACCGAGTGCTGGCCCAGCGCGCCGACGGCCGCCTGCCAGCGCGCCGGCAGGGAGGCGTCGACGCTGCAGATGTCGGCGTCGACCTTGACGCCGCCGCGGACGATGGCGGGGTCGGGAATGATTTGCGCCTCGCGGGCGCGCAGTTCCTCGCCGGCGCCATCCAGCACCAGCGGCAGATCGTCGGGATGCACGCGGACGCGGACGTGGCGGGCGTTGATCAGCAGCGCTTCGACGGCGTCGTGCGCCACTTGCGCGATCAGCTCGGGCTGCGTGGCCAGTTCGTTGCGGACGATCTGTCGGGCCAGCTCCACGGCGGTGCGGGCCAGCGCGGCGGCCATGTCCTGCTCGACCGCCTGCAGGTCGGCATCGAAGCTCGCGACCAACTGGCCCACCTGCGCGCTGATCTGCTTGGCGAAGCTTTGCTTGAAGGCGTCGAGCGCGGCCATGCCGTCGCGGTAGCCGTCCTGGTAGCCGGACTGGCGCGCGGCCTGCATCAGCTCGTCGACGGTGGGGCCGGGCGGCGGGGGCGGGGGCGGCGGCTCGACCGGCGCCGGGGCGCTCACCGGCGCGCGGCGCGGCGCGGCGCCGCCGTCCAGCGCGCCGGGATTCCAGGCGGCGAAGCCGGACAGCTCCTCGCGCGGAATGATGCGGCTGTAGGTGTTGCCGCGCGGCTGATCGCCGTCAGCGCGGGGCGGCGGGGGGACTTGGCGGGGCGGGCGGGTGGCCATCGTGCGGGGCGGGCTCTCGGGGGACGCTGCGGCGGGGGATTACAGGAACTGGTCGTCGCCGCCACCGGCGAGCACGATCTGGCCTTCGTCCACCAGGCGGCGGACCACCTTGAGGATTTCCTTCTGCTCGGCCTCGACCTCGGACAACCGCACGGGACCGCGCGATTCCAGGTCCTCGCGCAGCGTCTCGGCGGCGCGGCTGGACATGTTGCGGAAGATCTTCTCGCGCAGCTCCGGGCCGGCGCCCTTGAGCGCGACGATGAGCGATTCGGACTGCACCTCCTTGAGCACGGCCTGGATGCCGCGGTCGTCGATCTTGTCCAGATCGTCGAAGGTGAACATGTTGTCCATGATCTTCTGCGCCAGGTCGGAATCGGCCTCGCGGATGTAGTCGAGCACCGAGGACTCGACGCTGGAGCCCATCATGTTGATGATCTCGGCCGCGGTCTTGACGCCGCCGAGGTTGGACTTCTTCATGCGCTCGCCGCCGGCCAGGATCTGGCCCATGACCTCGTTCAGGTCCTTCAGCGCCAGCGGCTGGATGCCGTCCAGCGTGGCGATGCGGATCAGCACCTCGTTGCGCTGGCGCTCCGAGAAGACGCGCAGCACCGAGCTGCTCTGGTCGAAGTCCAGGTGCGACAGGATGGCCGCGACGATCTGCGGGTGTTCATTGCGCAGCAGCTCGGCCACGGAGCCCGGATCCATCCACTTCAGGCTCTCGATCGACGACACGTCGGAGCCCTGCAGGATGCGGTCCAGCAGCAGGTTGGCCTTGTCCTCGCCGAGCGCCTTGCGCAGCACGGCGCGCACGTACTCGTCGGTGTCGGAGACCAGCGTGCTTTGGGTCTCGGCGACCAGGTCGAACTTGTCGAGCACGCGCTCGACGCGCTCGCGCGGCACGACCTTCATCTTCGCGATGGTTTCACCGAGCTTCTGCACCTCCTTGGGCGCGAGATGCTTGAAGACCTCGGAGGCCTCTTCCTCGCCCAGGGACATGAGCAGGATGGCCGCGTCCTCTACGCCTTTGTCGTCCATGTTGGTGTCTCGCTGGCTTTCCTGAATGCTGGGGGCCGTCCGGTCCGGGACCGGTCAGCGTCGGCCGCCGGCCGGGGCGGTCTCGAGTTCTTCGCCATTGACCCAGGCGCGCATGATGTTGGCCACCGCGATCGGGTTCTCCTTGGCCAACTGGCGGGCACGCAAGAGCTTGTCGTTGGAGACCGGCGCCTCCAGGGCCGGCAGGCCGCCGGGGCCTGGGCCGCTCAGGGCGAGCGCCTCGTTCTCGACCACGTTGAGCTGATTCTGGGAGGCAGTGTCTTCCTTCTGCTCGGCCGGCGGCGGGAAGGCCGCCTTGAGAGCAGGGCGAACCATGCCGAACACGGCGATCAGGGCGACCAGCACCAGCGCGGCGGGCACCGTGGCGTCGCGGGCCAGATCGCGCAGCCAGGGCTGCTGCCACAGCGGCACGTCGTTCGGCGCGACCTTCTCGGTGACGAACGGGGCGCTGATGACCTTGATCGAGTCGCCACGTTCCTGCGAGAAGCCCAGCGCTTCCTTGACCAGCGAGTCCAGCTTCTGGATCTCGTCCGGGGACAGCGGCTGGCTGGTGGTCTTGCCCTTGGCGTCGGTGACCGTCTTCTGGTTGACGACGACAGCGGCGTTCAGGCGACGAACCTGGCCGATCGCATTGCGGGTGACGCGGACGGTGCGATCCAGTTCGAACTGCGTGTCGTTGTTGCGGCGCATGTTCTGCGTGCCGCCGGTCTGGCCGGCCGGCTGCAGAGGCTGGGCCTGGCCATTGATCGGGGCGTTTGCCTGCGGCGGGACCTGGTTCGTCGTGGCGCCCGGCACGCCGGTGGGGACGCCGGCGGAACCGCCGGATTGTTCTTCCGAAGTCAGGCGGCGCACCGAGCTCTGCGTGTTCGGGCCCTGGTTGGGCTTGTACTCCTCGGCGGTCGATTCCACCTGGCTGAAGTCGACGTCGGCGGTGACGGTCGAGCGCAGGTTGTCGCGTCCGACGACGGGTTCGAGCAGCTCGGCGATGCGCTTGTTCAGGTTGGCTTCGACCTGCTGCTTGTACTGCAGCTGCTGGCTGTCCAGGCCGGAGCCGTTGTTGTCGCCGTTCTGGGAGAGCAGGGCGCCGGTGCTGTCGAGCACGCTGACGGCCTTGGGGTTCAGTTCCGGCACCGAGGACGACACCAGGTGCACGATGCCGGCGATCTGGGCGCGGTCCAGGGTGCGGCCGCCGCGCAGCGTCAGCATGACGGAGGCGCTGGGCTTTTGCTGCTCGCGGAAGAAGCCGTTCTGCTGGGGCATCGCCAGGTGGACGCGGGCGTCGGCGACGTCGGCCATGGCGGTGATGGTGCGGGTGAGTTCGCCTTCCAGCGCGCGCTGGAAGTTCAGGCGTTCGTTGAACTGGGTCTGGCCGATGGACTGCTTGTCCATCAGCTCGAAGCCGACGATGCCGCCCTTGGGCAGGCCGGCCGAGGCCAGCTTCATGCGCAGGTCGTAGACCTGGCTGGCGGGGACCATGATGGTGCCGCCCGGGTCGTTGCGATAGGGGACGTTCATCTGCGCGAGTTGCGCGATGACGGCGCCGCCGTCCTTGTCGGACAGGCCGGAGAACAACGGGCGGAAGTCCGGCCGGCTGGTCATCAGGGCCATCGCCACGATCACCGCCAGCAACGCGGCCACGCCGGCGCCCAGCATCAGCTTGCTCTTGGCGGGCATGGCGGCCAGACGGGCGGGCAGGCTCGTCGGCGTGGCCTGCTTCACCTCGGGGAGTCCGGCGGCGGGGCTGCTCAGGGCGTTGTCCATGGGGCGGTGGTCGGGTTACGGCGGGGATCGGACGAAGCGCCAAGGCGGACGCTTCGGCACAGACCAAATTATTCGGATCGGCGCCCTCAAGAATGCCCAGAACAGGCCGAAGAAGCCCCCCCAGTTCCGATCACCGTGCCGCGGCCCGGTCAGTAGGATGCGTTCCGTGGACCTGAAACTCAAACCCTTCGACTTCGCCAGCGCGGTGGCCCGTGCCGGTCTGACCCCCCAGGGTCAGCCGGTCAAGCCCGCCGCGACCGGCGGCACGAACTTCGCGGATGCGATGAGTTCGGCGTTGAAGTCCGTCAGCAACCAGCAGAACGAGGCCTCGCGCCTGCAGCGGGAAGTTCAGCTGGACAACCCGACGGTCAGCCTGGAAGAAACCATGGTCGCCATGCAGAAGGCGCAGATCGGGTTCCAGGCGACGCTGCAGGTGCGTAATCGGCTGGTGTCGGCGTATTCGGAGATCATGAACATGCAGGTGTAAGCGCGGGTGGCGTCAGCCACGTGCGTCTTCATACCAGGGCCGCGGTTTCTCGCGGCCTTCTGTTTTTCTGAACGGCAAGGTGGCGAAATATATCGTCAGCAATAGCACGGCGCTGGCAGTGAACCAATCGTGCCATTGATCGCTCGCGAATTGGGCGACGCGTCCAGCGAACCAATATCGGATGGGACCAATCTGGGCAACGCTCACGTTCATCACAAGATGCAGCAGAGCATTCAACCAGATGTTCTGGTGGATCCAATAAATCCAACCCAGCAGGCATCCGCCGAGAAAATAGAACAGAAAGTGGCCCGGGGTCACGAACGCGAAAATGCAATGGAACGCCGCGAAAATGGCTGCTTGCGCCAGCAGCGCCGCGATGCACCACCCGATTCTTTGATCGGCAATCTTTAGAAATTCGCCCAGCAGTATCTTTCGATACAGGAATTCTTCGGCAAACGCAATCCATCCGACGCACCATAGCGATGCGGGGACAAGCGGCCATCGAAGATCAGCGGAGCGATCGGCGTATGGGGAAGATAGAGCAGAAGCCAGCACCAACGAGGGCACGAGCAGCCCGATCACGATCGTGAGCAGCCAATCGCCAGCATGCGACCTCGGTGAAATGAATGCGCCCGGCATTGACCAATTCATCAACTGGTGGAGCCGCTGGATGACCCACCAAGTTGCGAAAAGTGCCATCGGCATCATTCCTGTGACGACAAGTGCTCGTTCGAATAGCGACACCGGAGGGACCGCATGCGAGAGCACGTAATTGGTCGGACCTAGTGCCAAGGCAAAGATGACTTTTGCCAGTAGAAATATAAACAGGGTATATAGGATGCGCATTTCGTGCTCCGAAGGGCAGACAAGTCGAGGACTTGTCTGCCTATCTTTCACCTCCGATTCGAGAGGCTCAGTTGTACTTTGAGGAGCAACCGAATATCAACTCCATATCCGACATGGAGCGATCCTGTTCAGTGACACCATCCATGTAGCAATCGAACCAGGATCGTTGGCCCGTGTAGCTGTAGTTGTCACCTATCCCAGGCGCGCCCACTTCACCGCCAGATACCTGAGCGATTTCTTCCTGTGTCAATTCACGCATTTTTCACCTCTTGCAAATGAGCCAAACCAGCTTGGCGAATAAATTCTGCGTGATATCGATTGGATAGGGGTTGGGATATCTACTTCGGTGATTTGTGTGAGGGTGTGGCTTGCTTGTGTATAAAGCGCGCGTTGAATTAGTAAGTGTGCTGGAAGATGTGCAAGAAACTGGGCGTATAAAGAACAAAGCCACCCGAAGGTGGCATTGTTCTGCAGCGCGAAATCAGACCGTCCGCCGCATCAACCGCTCTCGCTTCTGCGCCTGGTCGATGAAGATCTGAAGCGCCCGCGCGGCGGTCGGGGCCAGCGAGGCGAACGCGCAGCCGACGTGGTGTGGCGCGCCATCGTCGCCCGGGGCGACGTGCTGCACCCGCAGCAGCGTGGTGAAGCTGACCTCCCGCTCGAGCTCCAGGGTGCCGCTGAGCTCCTCGCCCTGTTGGGGCGCCGGCTCCACGTTGGCCGGCCATTGCAGCGCCACGCCACCGGAACTCACGTTCACCACCCGGATCCGCGGCAGATCATCGCCGCCGAGCTTCAGCGCGGGGTAAAGCTGACCGGGCGACATCACCCGGTAAGCCTGGCGCCGCTGGAAGCGATACAGCCGCAGCGGCGCTGGTGCGCGCAGCACCTCGGCGCCGTCGCCGCGGATGGCCACCAGGCCGGTGACGTCGAACTGCAGCTTGATCTTGTCGAGGTAGGCCGTCGCGACCAACTCGTCGCTGGCCAGCACCGGCGGCAGCGCGTCCCGCGCCTGCGGCGCTTCCATCGTCAGCATGCCGTGCGGCGTGTCCAGCGCCCGCAGCACCGTGTGGATCGCCGCGCCGTCCGGCGTCGACAACTGAATACGCGCCTGCGATTGCAGCAGCTCGCGCAGCCAGTTCATGATTTCGCCCGGCGCGTCGAGCCGGAAATCGGCATCGGCGATGTCGGAGGCAAGGGAGGGAGTCTTCAGATCGCTCAAAGGCGCGGCTTTCTGCAGGCGTCGGTCGGGAAAATTCTCTCGCATCCCAAAGGCAAACGCCGCGCCAACCCATCGAAGCCGGGGGTCGGTCGCGGCGTATTGCCGGAGCCAGGGGCCATCGCGCGGCGACGGCCGGTGGCGGACGCGGTCAGTGGACCGTCTTGGACTTGCCCTTCATGAGCTGGTCCAGGTCGTCCAGCCAGGGCTCGGCCAGATGGCGGATCTCGGCGTCGTTCAGCAGGATGCGCTGCATGATGCGCGTCTTCAGCTGCGACTCGTCCGGGCCCAACTGCTGGCTGGCGGCGGCATGCTTCAGTTGCGAGATCAACAGGACGCAGGCGCCTTCCAGCTTCACCACTTCATCCCAATTGCCCGAGCGGGCAGCGCTCAGCATGTCGGCGCTGGCTTGCTCGATGGCCTCGTAATAGCTCAACAGTTGGGTGTTCATGATGCGGTCCGTGGTCGTCGGGGCTGCGTGGGCGGCGGCGGTCAGGGGCTTGGCGGTGTGCTTGGACATGGAACTACTCAAGTCGAAGTGCGGGTGGCAATCCAGGTGCCGGATCAGGCGGCGGCGCGTTGTTCGGTGATGGCCGGGGCAATGCCAGCCCAAGCCTCGCGGATCGGCTGCAACAGACGTGTGCATTCCTCGACCGCGGCAGCGTCGGCATGCAGGTTGGCGTAGGTCAGCCGCATGCACATGTAGGCATACAGATCGTTCAGGTCGTTGGCCAGCGCGCCGGCTTCCAGATCCAGGGCCGCCTTCAGGCCCTCATCCAGGATGCGGACCGCGCGGCTCAGGCTGCGATTCTTGATCTCTGTGTTGCCGGCGCGGATCGCGCCGATGCCTTGCGTCATCGCGTCGAACGCGCCGTCCAGCAGCAGGGTGACGAGGCGGTGCGGCGAGGCTTGCAGGACATCCGTCTCCACGCCAACGCGGTTGTACATGGTGCTGGCGCGCTGGCCGTGGGAGGCGAAGGGGGAAGTGTTGCCGTACATGATCTGCTTGCTGCTGCCTGATTGCTGTAGTGCTTGAATGAGTTTTCGGCCCCCGTCGGCTCAACTTGAGCCATGACTGTGTTGAATATGTCTCCAAATTCTGCGCTGTTCCAGAAAGGCAAAAGCCTCCGTGAGGAGGCTTGGCGGCGCGCTTTTCGAAGCGCCGGAGAAGGGCGGCGACCCCGGGTCTGTTCACCGCCGGATCGGGACCGGCGCGACCACGGACCGCCGCATCGGTCAGCCGCTGCCCAGCATGCTGGTGAGCTTGCTGACGTAGCTCGACATGTCGTTGAGCTTGGCCATCTGCGTGTCCAGCGCGGTGTACTGCGCGCGCACGCGTTTCTCGTAGGCGTCGGCGCGATCGTTGAGCTCGTCGACGCGCTTGTTGTTGGACGTCACGTTGGATTGCAGGCCGGCGGTGCGCGTCGTGATCTGGCCGTCGAAGCCGGTCACCTGGTCGGCGAACGAGCGCCAGCGCGAGGCCAGGCCGTTGTTGTTGGGGTCGGTGGGGTCGACGCCCATGAACAGGTTCTTCAGGTCGCTCATGCTGCCGAGCGCGCTGGTCAGCTTGGCGTCGTTGACGGTGATGGTGCCCGCGGCGCCGATATCCAGCCCCAGGTCGGACAGCCGGGAAAACGCGCCCCCCAACGAGCTGCCCGACGCGGTGATGTTGCGCAACTGGCTCTGCAGGCCGACGGCGGTGCTGTCACCCTGCAGCGTGCCGGCGGTCTTGTTCGAATCGTCGTACTTCGTGTTGTCCCGCATCAACGTCATCAGGCTGTTGTACGACGTGACGAAGTCGTTGATCGCCTTCTTCACGCTGTCCTTGTCCTGACCGACCGAGACGGTCGAGGTGCCGGGCTTGAGCAGGTTGATCGTGAGGCCGTCGACGGCGCTCTCGATGTTGTTGGTCGCGGAACTGATGGCCAGGCCGTTGATGGTCAGCTGGGCGTTCGCGGCCTTGGTGTTCTGGGTCATCGACCCGATCGAGGCCGTCGGGTCGTAGGCCAGGGCGGACAGGCCGTTGGCATCGCCGTTGCTGCCGTCGTCGTCGGCGGTGGAGATGCGGAAGCCATTCGCCTCGCCGGTGTCCTTGGAGCGGATCACCAGGCGCGAGCCGTTGGCATCGGTCACGACCGAGGCCAGCACGCCGGCACCGGACGAATTGATCTTGTCGCGGACATTGGCCAGCGTGTCGGTCGCGGAGATGGTGATGCTGACCGGCGTGGCGCCGTCCTTGCTGGTGAAGGTGGAGTTGTCAGCGCTCCACTGGCCGAGCTCGATCGTCATCGATCCCGAGCCGACCGTGGCGTTGGTGGCGAAGGCCTTGCTGGACAGGCTCTGCGGCGAGGCCAGGTTGGTCACGTTGAGCGCGTACGAGCCCGCGCCGCTGCCGTTGCCGGCGGTGACGGTGGCCATCGTCGGATCGGAGGAGGTGGCCGTGAGGGCCGCCCAGGTGGTGGGGTTGCTCAGCTTGGCGGCCGCGTCGCGCAGCGTGCTGAAGGCGCTCTGGATCTTGCCGTAGGCGGAGATCTGCGTCTGGATCGTACTGGTGCGGGACTGCAGGTCCGTGATTGGCTGCTTCTCGATCGCCACCAGTTTGGTGACGATGCTCTCGACATCCAGGCCGCTGCCCAGACCGGTGGAGGTGATGCTGGCCATCGTTCAAACTCCTGTGAGCCAACCCCGGTTCCTGTCGGAACCACCATGCACGACAGGGCCTCGCGAGGGGCCCTGTCCAGAGTATCGGCACGCAGCGGCCGCACTTGAGGACGGTCGCCGCGTTTTGCTATTGCGTTTTTCTATCAGCCCTTGAGCAGCGAGAGCACTTGCTGCGGCAGCTGGTTGGCCTGCGCGACCATCGCGTTGCCGGCCTGCTGCAGGATCTGCGCGCGGCTGAGGTTGGAGGTTTCCACCGCGAAGTCCGCGTCCATGATCCGGCTGCGGGCGGCGGTCTGGTTCTCGTACGCCACTTGCAGGTTGGAGATCACGGCGTCGAAGCGGTTCTGCGTCGCGCCCAGCGTTGCGCGCTGGCTGTTGACGGTGTCCAGCGCCGCATCGATGTTGGCCACGACCGTGGCGATCGCCGCCGGGTCGGCCGTGCGGTCGATGACCGAGCGCCCGGTGCCGGCCGCGTCGCTGCCGGCCACGGCCGTCATCGTCGGATCGCTGGTCATGTTGGGGGTCGTCACCACGATCTCGTCGTTGGACGTGGTGTTCGGGCCGACCTGGAAGGTCTGCGGCGTGGCCGCGTCCGCGCCCAGGATGAACTTGCCGTTGAACGACGTGCCACCCGTGACGCGCTGGATTTCCTTGGCCAGCTCGCCGAACTCCTTGTCCAGGGAGTCCTTGTCGCTGTCCGCGTTGGTCGCGTTGCGGGCCTGGATCGCCAGTTCACGCATGCGCTGCAGCGAGTCGGCCACCTTGCCGAGCGCGCCTTCCGCCGTCTGCGATAGCGAGATGCCGTCATTGGCGTTGCGCATCGCCACGGTCATGCCTCGAGCCTGCGCATTCATGCGCTCGGCGATGGCCAGGCCGGCGGCGTCGTCCTTGGCGGAGTTGACCCGCAAGCCGGACGACAGTCGCTGCATGGACGTGGCCAGCGACGACTGCGAAGAGTTCAAATTGCGTTGCGCGTTCAGCGAAGCAATGTTGGTATTGATGGTCTGTGGCATTGATGCACTCCTGCGGAGATCCTGTCCTGGCTGCGAACCCGGTGAAGGTGGTCGTTCCCGACCGCCCCTGCCGGTCCTCGCTGCGCCTTCGCAGTCATTGATGGACCTGCCGGTTGGACCGGTGATCGAGCGTCACTTCATGCTCGATGGCTCCATTGTGCGAAAGGGCGATGACCCGCAAACGGCCGATTAGCGGGTCAAACACGGCCCAAAAGAAAAGAAGGCTCCGCGCCGTTCCCGTGGGGAACAGAGCGGAGCCTTGGAGGCTCGGCCACGAGGACCGATGCTTGAGGAGTCAACCGGGGGACGCCAGGGGCGCGTCCTTATCTTCTTGCAGGAGAAGCGCTCGTCAGGAGTGCGGGGCGGATGAGGAGGGCGCCCGAGCGCCGTCGTCCCCGGCCCCTTCGGGATCAGCCGCCGCGCAGCAGCGACAGGACTTGCTGGGGCAGTTGGTTGGCTTGCGCCACCATCGTGTTGCCGGCCTGCTGCAGGATCTGCGCGCGGCTCATGTTGGCGGTTTCCGCGGCGAAGTCGGCGTCCATGATCCGGCTGCGGGCGGCGGTCTGGTTTTCGACCGACGTCTGCAGGTTGGAGATGATCGCGTCGAAGCGGTTCTGCGAGGCACCCAGCACGGCGCGCTGGCCCGACACCGTCTTGATGGCCGCGTCGATGTTGTCGATCACGGTCGCCAGCGTGGCCGGCGTCGAGGTGTTGTCGATGGTGCCGGCCGTCACGGCGGTGACCGTGCCGTCCTGCGTCATGTTGGAGGTGGTCACGTCGACCGAGTCGTTGGCCGTGGTGTTGGCGCCGATCTGGAAGGTCTGCGTGCCCGCGTCGCCGGCCAGGATGGCCTTGCCGTTGAACGTGGTGCCGGCCAGCACGCGCTGGATTTCAGCGCCCAGCTGCGAGTATTCCTGACCGATCGAGTCCAGGTCGGAGGTCGTGTTCGTGGCGTTGCGGGCCTGCACGGCGAGTTCCCGCATGCGCTGCAGCGAGTCACCCACCTTGGACATCGCGCCTTCCGCCGTTTGCGACAGTGAGATGCCGTCGTTGGCGTTGCGCTGGGCCACATTCATGCCACGCACTTGGGCGTTCATGCGGTCGGCGATCGCCAGGCCGGCCGCGTCGTCCTTGGCGGAGTTGACCCGCAGGCCCGACGACAGGCGTTGCATCGACACCGACAGCGACGATTGCGACGACGCCAGATTGCGCTGGGCGTTCAGGGATTGCAGGTTGGTGTTGATGATCTGAGCCATGATCCATTCCTTTAAATTTCAAAGACCTTCTCGGTCCGTCAGACGTTCAAATAACCGTCCGACTGAGCCGGACCACGTGGCCCTTGCAGTTGATTGCGGACCCGTTGAAGCAGTTATCGGGACGCGTGGGAATGGACTTGAGCCCTTCTCGAAAAGAAAGCGTGTAACGGCCACTGACGGCCGTGAAGAATTTCCTCGACGCCCTCCGCCGACCGCCGCAGGCGGCCGGGGAGGGGCGGGGGAGGCGGTGACGCCTCCGGCGGCTATCAGCGCAGCAGGGCCAGCACTTGCTGGGGTTGCTGGTTGGCCTGCGCGATCATCGCGTTGCCGGCCTGCTGCAGGATCTGCGCGCGGCTCAGGTTGGCGGTTTCCGCGGCGAAGTCGGCGTCCATGATGCGGCTGCGAGCGGCGGTCTGGTTCTCGACCGAGATCTGCAGGTTCGAGACGATCGCGTCGAAACGGTTCTGCGAGGCGCCCAGTCCCGAGCGCTGGCTCGACACCGTCTTGATGGCCGCGTCGATGTTGTCGATCACGGTGGCCAGGTCGCTGGTGGACGAGGCGTTGGTGATCGCGCCACCGGTCACCGCGGTCACGGTGGCGTCGGTCGTCATGTTGGTCGTCGTCACGTCCACCGAGTCGTTGGCCGTGGTGTTGGCGCCGATCTGGAAGGTTTGCGTGCCGGAGTCGCCGGCCAGGATGGCGCGGCCGTTGAAGGTCGTGCCGCCCAGGACGCGCTGGATTTCAGAGCCCAGCTGGCTGTATTCCTGGCCGATCGAGTCCAGGTCGGACGTCGTGTTCGTGGCATTGCGCGCCTGCACCGCCAGTTCACGCATGCGTTGCAGCGAGTCGCCCACCTTGGACAGCGCGCCTTCAGCCGTTTGCGACAGGGAGATGCCGTCGTTGGCGTTGCGCTGAGCGACGTTCATGCCGCGGACTTGCGCGTTCATGCGGTCGGCGATCGCCAGGCCGGCGGCGTCGTCCTTGGCCGAGTTGACACGCAGGCCCGAAGACAGGCGTTGCATGGAGACCGCCAGCGAGCTGGAGCTGGTGGCGGTGTTGCGCTGGGCGTTGAGCGACAGCAGGTTGGTGTTGATGACTTGGGCCATGATTGCTCCTAACAGCTATACATAAATACCGGCAAAAGCGCCGAACCACACATGAGCGCCTGAGGTCCTTCGATCCCTGGGCCGATCGGGAGATCGGCCCGCCGAGGATCTCGGAGGCTCCTGCTGAACCTGCCGGGCCATTTCCCGGTTCGGTCCCAGTCCGACGCTAGTCAACCGTTGCCGCCCCGCCTCCCCTTTCGGGGATCCCAAGAACGTCAGGCCTTCTAACCGGACCACGTGCTGCTGCCGCGTTGACTGCTTGCTCGACCTTGTCTTGCTTGCTTGTCGCTACGTTTCAGCAGACCCGTTGTTTTGGTTGTCGGCACCGGCTCCTTAGAACTTGAGGGCGATTTGTCAAGACATGTGATCCGTGGATAAGCAGGCCTTGCAACGTGTTGTTTGTCGTTTGACTTTGGGCCGGACTGGTGTCGGCCCGCGCCATGCGACGGACACCCTTGTGTCTACGGCCCGGAGGCGGAGAGATTGAGGGGCAATGGCCGTGCTTTTCGTGTGCTCGGTCACGGGGGTGCCGCCCTAAAGTGTTTCCTGACGCTGCCGATGGGGGCAGGCGTCGCATCCGCCGGGATCCGGAGGGTGACCCCACCGGTCTCGATTCGACGAGCCCCAACGACCATGGAGAGGTCTATGCCACTGCAAACGCAAACCGAGGCACGGTCCACCGTGTCGATGATCGACGCGTCGATCGAGGAACAATTTCACGGACCGCGCCGTGTCCGCCAAGGGTCGAGCGAAGCTCGCCTGCTGCTGGCGCAGGCGCGCAATGCCGCCTATGCGCAAGCCGCGCAGGGGCGCATCGGCGACGGCGTCTCGCTGCTGAGCGACGCACTGGAGATGGCGCCGGACAGCATCGATCTGTTGTCGGACGTCGGCGCGTTGCTGCTGGCCGCCGGCCAGTTGCGCGACGCCGCGCTGTACGCGCACCGCGCCGTCGAGTTGTCGCCGCAGCATGCGCCGTCGCTGTACACGCTGGGCTTCGCGCTGTCGGGGCTGGGCGAGGTCAAGGCCGCCATCGAAGTGCTGACGCGCCTGAACCAGGGCGAAGCGCTGGACAGCCTCAAGAAGGACTCCCCGGAGCTGATGACCATCGTCGAGACCGAGCTGCTGCGCCTGCAGGCGGCCTGATCCGGGCGCCTGTTCTCGGAGACCCCGCCCGGGCCCCTCCGTGCGCGGGTCGGAAGCGTCTCCCGGCGCCGCCGAACCCACCGAATCCATCTGATTCCGCTGGGACCATCGGTTGGCAATAGCTCATTCTTGTAGGGGATACCCCCGCCGCCGCGGCCACGCGTGGGCGTCGCCCTCGGCGGGCCCTACAGGAAACCTTCCCCCGAAATCCACGCCAGGCCCCTGCCTGTCGGCCTCGCCTCGAGGTGCCGACCGGGTGGGCCTGTCAGCGTGTAGGAATCCGTCTGACAAGGCCGTCGGCGTGCTCCCTAGCTTGTATCTGGTAGCAACCTGATGTTGCTGAATGCGGCGCCTGCGCAGAATTCGTTCCATCGCAGCAACGAACGCCGCAGGAGATTCCAGAGATGAACACCGACCAGATCCTCGCCGAGATTCGCGAAGCCAACCTGTCCTACCTGATGCTGGCCCAGAGCCTGATCCGCACGGACCGCGAACAGGCGCTGTATCGCCTCGGGATCTCGGAAGAGACCGCCACGTTGCTGAACACGCTGAGCCCGGCGCAGATGATGAAGATGGCCTCGGGCAACACGCTGCTGTGCCGCTTCCGCATGGACGACGACCTGGTGTGGGGCCTGCTGACCTCGCACGGCAAGCCGGCGGCCAACGACAGCGTGTCTCGCCTGCATGCGTCCATCCTGATGGCCGGTCGCCACCAGGAAGCTGCCTGACCGCCGTCGGCCGCGCCGACCCGCCATTCACCTGACCCGGCCGGAGGAGGCCGATCAGGCGACTCGATTGCCGCCCCAGAACATCGTCCAACAAGCGACGGAGCCACCATGCGTACCAAGTCCATCCTGACCGAAGCCAAGCAGATCGACCGCGCCGTGACGCTGATCAAGCTGGGCGCCCGCCTGCAGGTGCTGGAGTCGGAAACGGACCTGAGCTACGAGCGTTTGCTGCGCCTGTACAAGGAAGTCTCGGGCAAGAGCCCGAGCAAGGGCCAACTGCCGTTCTCGACCGACTGGTTCATGACCTGGCAACCCAACATCCACGCCAGCCTGTTCCTCAACATCCACGAGTACCTGAACAAGGTCGCCGAGATGGACGAGATCGACGTCGTCATCAAGGCTTACCAGCTGTACCAGGAACAGACCGCGGCGCAGAACCTGGAGCAACTGCTGTCGGTGACGCGGGCCTGGCGCCTGGTGAAGTTCGTCGACAACGGCATGCTGACGATGACCCGCTGCAGCAAGTGCAACGGTCATTTCGTGACCCACCCGCACGAGGTCGCCAAGCATTACGTCTGCGGCCTGTGCAACCCTCCGGCCCGCGCCGGCAAGGGCAAGGCGGCCGGCGGCATCCAGATGCATTGAGACCCCTCGGGATCTCTTGACACGCCGATGCAAGCACGCTGGCGCACTTGCCTCGTCGTGATCGCCCGCGACGAAGCGGCGACCCTTCCGCGGCTGCTGTCCAGCGTCCGCCCCCACGTGGACGACATGCTGGTGCTGGACACCGGCTCCACCGACGAGACCGTCCGACTGGCGCAGCAGGCCGGCGCGCGCGTCGCGTTTTTCCCGTGGATCGACGACTTCGCGGCGGCCCGCAACGCGGCGCTCGACGCGGCGGGTGCCGACTGGCACCTGGTGCTCGATGCCGACGAGTGGTTGATCGGGGCGGGCGGTGGGGTGGCGCTCGACGCGCTGCGCCACACCGCGCCCGACTTCGTCGGCACGATCGCCTTGGACGACCGCTTCGATGGCGGCACCGCGCGCTCGCGCCTGAGCCGTGTCCTGCCTGGGCCTGTCCGTTATGCCGGTCGCATCCATGAACAACCGGTGCATCGCCTGCCGGTCCGTCCTTTGGATATCCACGTCGCGCATGACGGCTATTTGCCCGAACGGCTTCAGGTGAAGCAAGGGCGCAACGAGCAGTTGCTGCGCGCGGCGCTCATGGACGAGCCGGGCAACGCTTATCTCTGGTACCAGCTCGGCAAGGATCTGTCGGTGTACGAGCGCTTCGCCGAGGCGGAGGCCGCCTTCGCGAATGCCGCGGATCGATGGACCGCCGCAGCGTCGATCGCGCCGTCCGGGCCGGTGGAGGCGCCAGGCTGGTGGGGCGATCTCGTCGCGCGTCGCCTGTTCGCGTTGAAGTCGACCAAGCGCCATGCCGATGGCTTGGTTTTTGCCGAAACGCAACTGCAAATTTGTGCGGACTCACCCGACTTCTTCTTCGCGCTGGGCGACGTGTTGCTCGACTGGGCGGCCGACGAGCCCGACAACGCCGACGCGCTGCTGCCGATGATCGAGGACGCCTGGCGCCGCTGCCTGGAACTCGGCGAGCGACCCGGGCAGGCCGGTGCCGTCTCCGGGCGCGGGAGCCATCTGGCGGCTCACAACCTCGCGCTGCTGCTGGATGCCACCGGGCGCTCGGACGAGGCCGAAAGGCTCCGTCGGCGCTTCACCTAAACGTCGAAAAGCGGCGCCGGGATGGCGCTGATCCGGCAGCGTGTAGGAATCTGCCTGACAAACGCGTCGGCGCGCTCCCTAACCTTTACATGGAAGCCACCTGATGTTGCGTTCTTGTCGCGGTCCCTACAGTTCGTCTCACGCTGAAACAAAACGCTGACAACGCAGCAGTCGCCGCGACCAGCAAGACAACAGCCCCCGAACACCCCCAGGAGCCGCTCGATGAACGCAGACCAGATCCTCGCCGAAATCCGCGAAGCCAACCTGTCCTACCTGATGCTGGCCCAGAGCCTGATCCGCGCGGACCGCGAGCAGGCGCTGTATCGCCTGGGCATCTCCGAGGACACCGCGGCGCTGCTGAACACCCTCAGCGCCGCTCAGATGCTCAAGATCGCCTCGGGCAACACGCTGCTGTGCCGCTTCCGCATGGACGACGACCTGGTGTGGGGCCTGCTGACCTCGCACGGCAAGCCGGCCGCCAACGACAGCGTGTCCCGCCTGCATGCCTCCATCCTGATGGCTGGACGTCATCAGGAAGCCGCCTAAAGTAGTTTTCGACGCCGCTCGACCGAACTGAAGCTCGACCCCTCGCCGGAGACACCGACATGCGCACCAAGTCCATCCTGACCGAAGCCAAGCAGATCGAGCGCGCCGTGACGCTGATCCACCTGGGCGCCCGCCTGCAGGTGCTGGAGTCGGAAACGGACCTGAGCTACGAGCGTTTGCTGCGCCTGTACAAGGAAGTCTCGGGCAAGAGCCCGAGCAAGGGCCAACTGCCGTTCTCGACCGACTGGTTCATGACCTGGCAGCCCAACATCCACGCCAGCCTGTTCCTCAACATCCACGAGTACCTGAACAAGGCCGCGGAGATGGATGAGATCGACGTCGTCATCAAGGCCTATCAGCTCTACCAGGAGCAGACGACCGCCCAGAACCTGGAGCCGCTGCTGTCGGTGACGCGGGCCTGGCGCCTGGTGAAGTTCGTCGACAACGGCATGCTGACGATGACCCGCTGCAGCAAGTGCAACGGTCATTTCGTGACCCACCCGCACGAGGTCGCCAAGCATTACGTCTGCGGCCTGTGCAACCCTCCGGCCCGCGCCGGCAAGGGCAAGGCGGCCGGCGGCATCCAGATGCATTGAGGCGGCCGACATGGCTGTCCGACTTCCCCGCGCCGCCGCGTCCGGCGACGCCGCGCCGCAGGCGCCCTCCGCCCTGCGCTGGCCGACGCTGGCGCTGCTCAGCTGGGCCGCGTGCTTCGCGGTCTGGCGCCTGTTCGGCCCCGACTGGCCGGCCGCGTTGGTCGCGTCGGGCCTGGGCCTGATCCTGGCCGGCCTGCACCGCCAGGTCTGGCGCCGGCTGATCGTCGCGGCGGGTTTTCCGCTCGCCTTGCTGGTCACGAGTTCGTCCTTGCCCGCCTGGGCGTGGCTGATTCCGCTCGCCGTCCTGCTGCTGGCCTACCCGCGCCGGGGCTGGACCGACGCGCCGCTGTTCCCGACCCCGCATGACGCGCTGCGCGCGCTGCCCGGCCAGGTGGCGCTGCGCGACAGCGCCCGCGTGCTCGATGCGGGCAGCGGGCTAGGCGATGGATTGGTGGCCCTTCGCCGCGCTTATCCGGGCGTGCGTGTCACGGGCATTGAATACAGTGGTTTCCTGTGGCTGCTGGCCCGCCTGCGCTGTCCCTGGGCCGAGATCGCCCGGGGCGACCTGTGGGCCCAGTCGTGGCGGGACACGGACCTGGTCTATCTCTTCCAGCGACCCGAATCCATGCCGCGCGCGCTCGACAAGGCGCGGGCCGAGATGCGACCGGGCAGCTGGCTGGTCAGCCTGGACTTTCCGCTGCCCGGGCCACCCGTCCATGCGCGGCTGGAGACCGGGACGCGGCACCAGCTGTACGTCTACCGCGTGCGCGACCTCGGGGCCTGAGCCGCCGGGGCGTCTCGGGCGCGCGGGAATTACGAACGAATTCAGTCAGTGACGCCCGATCGGCGTCCGCTCCGGGGGCCGAAGGCGCGAAGCCGGGCTCAAGCGGATCGCAAGCCGGTCGATAAGGGATGAGATTGGCCGTGCCGCGAGGGGACGCGGCGGCATTACCAAAGACGGATCAATTTCCATGTTTGTCATCATCGGTTGGCTGCTGGCCCTGGCTTGCATCTTCGGCGTGTTCATCGCGCACGGAGGCAACATCACCGTCGTGCTGCACGCGCTGCCGTTCGAGATGACCACCATCTTCGGCGCGGCGATCGGCGGCATGCTGGCCACGAATCCGCCCAAGGTGATGAAGGCCACCATGAAGGGCCTGGGCGACTGCTTCAAGGGCAGCAAGTACACCAAGGCCCGCTACATGGAGCTGCTGGCGCTGCTCTACGACATCCTGCAGAAGGCGCGCAAGGAAGGCCTGATGTCCATCGAAAAGGACGTCGAGGACCCGCACAGCTCGCCGCTGTTCCAGAAGTACCCGACGGTGGGCAACGACCACCACGTCGCCGAGTTCATCACCGACTACCTGCGCATGATGGTCTCGGGCAACCTCAACGCCCACGAGATCGAATCGCTGATGGACGCGGAGATCGATACCCATCACCACGAGGCGTTCCTGGCCGTGATCGCGCTGCAGCGCCTGGCCGGCGGCCTGCCGGCGTTCGGTATCGTGGCCGCGGTGCTGGGCGTGGTGAACACCATGGGCTCGGTGGGCCAACCGCCGGCGGTGCTGGGCGGGATGATCGGCTCGGCGCTGGTCGGTACCTTCCTGGGCATTCTGCTGGCGTATGCATTCGCCGAGCCGCTGGCCGGTGCGCTGGAATCCAAGGTCGACGAGGCCGGCAAGGAACTGCAATGCATCAAGACCACGCTGCTGGCCTCGATGCAGGGGTATGCGCCGCAAGTCGCGATCGAATTCGGCCGCAAGGTGCTGTATTCCACCGAGCGCCCGACCTTCGCCGAGCTGGAAGGGCATGTGAAGAAGAAGTAAATCCGCGCCACGCGCATGGATAACCTCTTTCCACATTCCCCCGACCGACCGAATCTTTCTGGAGTGAATAGCCATGGCCGGTGACGCCAAGAAACTCCAGCCCATCATCATCAAGCGCGTCAAGAAGGGCGGTCATGCCGCCCATGGCGGGGCATGGAAGATCGCGTACGCCGACTTCGTGACAGCGATGATGGCGTTCTTCCTGCTGATGTGGCTGCTGGGCTCGACCACCGAGGGCGACAAGAAGGGCATCGCCGATTACTTCGCTTCGCCTCTGAAGGTGGCGATGTTCGGCGGCTCGGGCTCGGGCGACGCGTCGCACATCATCAAGGGTGGCGGCCAGGACCTGACGCGCCAGACCGGCCAGGTCAAGGCCGGCGACGTGGAATCTCCGCGCAAGACCGTCAATCTGAAGGCGCTCAAGGAAGAGCAGCGCCGCGCGGAGCGCGTGCGCCTGCAGCAACTCAAGGACAAGGTCGAGAAAATCATCGCCGACAATCCCAAGATTGCGGCATTAGGTGGGCAAATCCGGCTCGACATGACCCGCGAGGGCTTGCGCATTCAAATCGTGGACGAGAATAATCGTCCGATGTTTGACAGTGGCAGCGCGGTAGTGAAACCGTATATGCGCGAACTGCTGCAGGAACTCGGCAACGTGTTGTCCGAGGTGCCCAACCGGCTGACGCTGGAAGGTCATACGGATGCTCAGCCGTTTTCTGCCGGGGAGCGCGGCTACAGCAACTGGGAACTGTCGGCGGACCGTGCCAACGCCTCGCGACGCGAGCTGGTGGCGGGCGGATTGCCGGACACCCGGGTGCTGCGCGTGCAGGGTCTGGCGTCGAGCAAGTTGCTCGACACGAAAGACCCGAATGCCCAGATCAATCGCCGCATCAGCATCATCGTGATGAATCGCGATGCCGAGGATGCGGTGCTGAAGAATCTGCCCGACGAGGACGACGAACCCGGGGATGCTGCGGCCAGCGCGCCGTTGGCCTCAAGTTCCGCGCCCGCGAGCCGATAACGCTCCGGAACCCTGTCCCGCCGTTGGTGGATACACCGCAAAAAGAATCGCTTGAGTCGTCTTAAGCCCTCCAGTCCCCTCAGAGGAACGCCATGAGCACTGACATGAAATTCTTGATCGTCGACGACTTCTCGACCATGCGCCGCATCGTGCGCGGTCTGCTGAAGGAGATCGGCTACAACAACGCCGAAGAGGCGGAAGACGGCGTCGAGGCGTTGAGCATGCTGAAACAGGCGAAATACGATTTCGTCGTCAGCGACATCAACATGCCCAACATGAACGGCTTCGAGCTGCTCAAGGCCATCAAGGAAGACGCCACGCTGAAGCACCTGCCGGTGCTGATGGTGACCGCCGAGGCGCGCAAGGAGGACATCGTCCTGGCCGCGCAAAGCGGCGCGGCCGGCTACATCGTGAAGCCATTCACGAAGGCGACGCTGGAAGAAAAAGTCCTGAAGATCATGCAGAAGCTGGCCGCTGCGGCCTGATGCTGGGAGCACACCATGCAGATGGAAGAGTTGGCCAAACTGACCGCGCAGAGCAATGAGCCGCTGACGGTTTCCCCCGAAGTTTTCCAGCAGATCGGGACCATCACCCGGGTGCTGCACGACACGATGCAGCAACTGGGCGTGATGCCCAAGCTGCAGGTCGCCACCGACGGGCTGCCCGACGCGCGCAGCCGCCTCACCTACATCGCCAACAAGACCGCCGACGCCGCCAACAAGGTGCTGAACTCGGTCGACCAGGCCAAGGGCGAGCACGCCAAGATCACCGCCGCGGCGCTGGCGATGGCGCAGTCCATCACCGCCGATCCGGTGCGGGCCGTGGCCTCCGGCGCGGTGCTGAACTTCGTCAAGGAGGTCGAGGATTCCACCGCCAAGATCGACACCCATCTGACGGACATCATGCTGTCCCAGGACTTCCATGACCTGACCGGTCAGGTCGTCGCCAAGGTGGTGACGCTGGCCAACGACCTGGAAGACTCGCTGGTCAAGCTGCTGGTCTCGGTGGTCCCCCCGGACCAGCGCGAGAAGGTCGATCCGAGCATCCTGCAAGGTCCCGTCGTCAGCCCCGAAGGTCGCACCGACGTGGTCGCGAACCAGTCCGAAGTGGACGATCTGCTCGCCTCGCTGGGCTTCTGATCGCCAGCACCTTGAAGAAGCCCGCGCCAAGCGCGGGCTTCTGTCTTTTTGGGCCGCTGAACCGGGTGAGAACACCGGCGCTTTCCACCCCCTTATCCGGCCAAGGCCGGGGCCGCTTCCGCCGAACAATGGCGGAGCCGCGGCATGAGGTCGCGGCCTCCTCATGGCCGATCAAGACGCACAAGACCGCAACTTACCCGCCTCGCAGAAAAAGATCGAAAGGTCTCGCAAGGAAGGGCAACTGCCGCGCTCCCGGGACCTGCCGCACTTCGCGGTGATGGCCACCGGCGGCGCCTTGTTCGCCACGTCCATGCCCTATGCGGTCGCGACCCTGCAGCGCATGCTGGAGGGCGCGCTGCGCTTCGACGCCGAGCAACTGCGCACCGCCGGCATGATGACCGAGCGGCTGTCGACGCTGACCTGGCAGGGCTTCATGCTGGGCCTGCCGGCGCTGATCATCCTGGCGATGGCCGCGATCGCCGCGCACATCGCCTCCGGCGGCTGGAACTTCACGATGAAGCCGCTGACGCCGAAGTTCTCGCACCTCAATCCGCTCACCGGCTTCGGCCGCCTGTTCCAGTGGCAGAACCTGACCACCGCGCTCAAGGCGGTCGGCCTGTCGCTGGTGCTGGGCATCGTCGGCGCGATGGCGCTGAAAGACCGCATCGCCGGTTTCATCGGGATCATGTCGGTGCCGCTGCCCGCCGCGCTGGCCTTCGCCGGCAAGCAGCTGATGGGCGGCATGATGCTGCTGGGCCTGGCCTTGGCGCTGTTCGCCGTGATCGACGTGCCGCTGCAGCGCCATCTCTACCTGAAGCGCCTCAAGATGTCCCGCGAGGAAGCCAAGAACGAGATGAAGGAGGCCGAGGGCAACCTCGAGATGAAGCACAAGATGCGCGCCAAGGCGCGCGAGATCGTCAAGCGCCGCATGATGGCCGCCGTGCCCAAGGCCGACCTGGTCGTGATGAACCCGACCCACTACGCCGTCGCCATCCAGTACGACGAGACCAGGATGGGCGCGCCGCGCGTGGTCGCCAAGGGCCTGGATCTGCTGGCGTTCAAGATCCGCGACCTGGCCAGGGAGAACAAGGTGCCGGTGCTGCAGGCGCCGGCCCTGGCCCGTGCCCTGTACGCCCACGCGGAGCTCGATCACGAGATTCCCGGCGCGCTGTTCGGCGCCGTCGCGCAGGTGCTGGCCTATGTCTACCAGCTCAAGGCCGCGATGGCCGGCCGCGGCATGGCCCCGCCGGCCGTGCCCAACCCGCCGGTGCCGGACGAGCTCGATCCGCACAAGAAGCCCGGCTGGACGCCGCCTGCGGACGAACTGGACGATGTCTTCCCCGAAGGCTCGCCCGCCTGAGCCTTCGCCCGTCGCGCTGGACGGAGCGCCGGGAAGCGCTCCGGGTAGGGGCGGTTTCAGGGGGAATTACCCCGCTTATCGGGCTAAGGCCGGCACGCCTTCCGCCGAACAATGGCGGCACCCGACGGCGGTGTCGGGCACCTGATCCATGAAGGCAGCACCCATGAACGAGCTGATGGCCCGTTTGCAGAATCTCCTCGGACCCCGCGCCGCGATCGTGAGCGCGCTCGGGGCGCCGATCGCCATCATGATGGTGCTGGCGATGATGGTGCTGCCGTTGCCGCCGTTCGCGCTGGACCTGTTCTTCACCTTCAACATCGCCATGTCCATCATGGTGATGATGGTGGCGTCGCAGATGCTGCGTCCGCTGGACTTCGCCGCCTTCCCGACCGTGCTGCTGATCACGACGTTGCTGCGCCTGTCGCTCAACGTCGCCTCCACCCGCGTGGTGCTGATGGAGGGCCACACCGGCCCGGGCGCCGCCGGCCAGGTGATCGAGTCCTTCGGCCACTTCCTGATCGGCGGCAACTTCGCCGTCGGCCTGATCGTGTTCGCGATCCTGGTGGTCATCAACTTCATCGTGGTGACCAAGGGCGCGGAGCGCATCGCCGAGGTCGGCGCCCGCTTCACCCTGGACGCGATGCCCGGCAAGCAGATGGCGATCGACGCCGACCTGTCCGCCGGCCTGATCGACGAGAAGGAAGCCAAGCGCCGCCGCATCGAGCTGGGCGACGAAGCGGACTTCTTCGGCTCCATGGACGGTGCCTCCAAGTTCGTCCGCGGCGATGCCGTCGCGGGCATGCTGATCCTGTTCATCAACATCGTCGGCGGCTTCATCATCGGCGTGGCCCAGCACGGCCTGACCGCCAGCCAGGCGGCCGACAGCTACATCCTGCTGGCCGTCGGCGACGCGCTGGTGGCGCAGATCCCGGCGCTGCTGATCTCGGTGTCGTCCGCGCTGGTGGTGTCGCGCGTGGGCAAGGACAAGGACGTCGGTCAGATGATCGGCACGCAGATGTTCGGCTCGACCAAGGCGGTGGCCATCACCGCCGGCGTGGTCTTCGCGCTCGGCCTGATCCCGGGCATGCCGCATCTGGTGTTCATGATCATCGCCGGCGGCCTGGGCTACCTGGCCTACTGGATGCGCACGAAGCAGCAGGCCGCCGCGGCCGCCGCCGCGAAGAAGCCCGCCGCCCCCGTGGCCGGCGCGCCCAATCCCGACGCCGAGGCCACCTGGGACGACCTGGTCCCCGTCGACACCCTGGGCCTGGAAGTTGGCTATCGCCTGATCACCCTGGTCGACAAGTCCCGCGAGGGCGACCTGCTCAGCCGCATCAAGGGCGTGCGCCGCAAGTTCGCCCAGGACATCGGCTTCCTGCCGCCGTCGGTCCACATCCGGGACAACCTCGAACTGCGTCCCAGCCAGTACCGCGTGACGCTGCGCGGCGCGGTGATCGGGGAGGCGGAGGCCTATCCCGGCATGTGGCTGGCGATCAACCCGGGGCACGCGACGCAGAAGCTGATCGGGACGCAGACGACAGATCCGGCCTTCGGGCTGCCCTCGGTCTGGATCGAGGAGCGCCAACGGGAAATGGCGCAAATGGCGGGCTTTACCGTCGTTGATTGCGCGACCGTGGTGGCCACGCATCTTTCACACTTGCTGCAAGTCCACGCGGCCCGTTTGTTGGGCCGGGTGGAAACCCAGCAGCTGGTGGATCACCTCACCAAGCAAGCGCCTCAGCTCATCGAAGACGTGATACCCAAGATGGTCAATGTCGCCACACTGCAACGAGTCCTCCAGTTCCTGCTGGAAGAGGGCGTGCACATCCGCGACATGCGCTCCATCGTGGAAAGCCTGGCCGAGAACGCCACGCAGACCACCGATCCGGCCGAGCTGGCCCGTCGCATCCGCATCCACATCGCCCCGGCGATCGTGCAGCAGATCTACGGTCCGGCCAAGGAACTGGACGTCATCGCCCTCGATCCCGAGCTGGAACGTCTGGTCAGCCAGGCCCTGCACTCGCCTCACGGCGCGGCGCTGGATCCGGGCGTCGCGGACACGCTCGCCCGGAGTGCCGCCCAGACCGCGCAGTCCCAGGAGGACCGCGGCCTGCCCGCCTGCCTGCTGGTGCCCGACCTGATCCGCGCGCCCCTGGCCCGACTGCTCAAGCGCGCCGCGCCGCGGCTGAAGGTCCTCGGACACAGCGAGATCCCTGAAACGCACACGATCCGCATCGGCTCCATCATCGGAGGCACGGCATGAACGTCAAACGCTTTACCGCCCGCAACACCCGTGACGCCATGAACCTGGTCCGCCAGGCTTTCGGCGACGAAGCGGTCGTGCTCTCGAACAAGCCGTGCCCCGAGGGCGTCGAAGTCCTGGCCATGGCGCCCGAAGGCATGTCGCAGATCGAGCGCGTGGCGGCTTCGGCCCCGCGTGTCGCCGCGCCGCGCCAGCAGGCCGCCGCGCAGCCGCAGCGCCAGGACCCGCAGCCGCGTCAGGCGCTCAAGCAGCGCCTGTCCGGCGCGCCGGCCCCGCGCGAGGCCGCGCCGCGCCAGGAGCCCGGTTTCGACCGCGGCCAGCAAGCCTCGGTGAACGACGACGTCAGCGCCATGGCGATGAGCACGCTGTCCTTCCAGGACTACGTGCGCGAGCGCATGCTCAAGCGTCGCTCGGCCGAGATCAACGGCCTGCCCGATCCGATGATGGACAGCCCGGCGCCCGCGCCGCTGGCCGAGTCGGTGGCCTCCATGGCGGCGCAGCGCGACCAGCGTGCCCGCGCCGCGATGCAGACGCTGGGCGCGCGCCGCGTCGATGAGCGCCACTCGCATGACCACGCCCCGATGCCGGCGCCCGCGCCGCGCATCGTCCCGCCGGTGCTGCGCGACGAGATCCGCGTGCAGCAGCAGATGCACGACCTGGGCGGCGTCGGCGCCGGCTACGGCGGCGCGCATCCGCTGAACGACATGCCCGCGTCGTCGCGTCGCGAGCAGGAAATGATGACCGAGCTGCGCGCCATGAAGGGCATGATCGAGGAGCGCTTCGGCGCCCTGGCCTTCATGGAGAAGCTGCAGCGCCAGCCGGCGCAGGCGCGCCTGACGCAGAAGCTGCTGGACGCCGGCTTCTCGCCCGCCCTGGTGCGCAAGCTGGTGGAAGGCCTGCCGGCGCAGGTCACCGAGGAATCGGAATCGCACACCTGGGCCGCCAACGTGCTCACCCGCAACGTCGCCACCGCCGAGCAGATGCCGGCGCTGGAAGACCAGGGCGGCGTGTTCGCGATGATCGGCTCGACCGGCGTCGGCAAGACCACGACGACGGCCAAGATCGCCGCCGCGTTCGCGACCAAGTACGGTGCAAGCCAGCTCGGCCTGATCACGCTGGACGCCTACCGGATCGGCGCCCACGAGCAACTGCGCGCCTATGGCCGCATCCTCGGCGTGCCGGTGCACACCGCCCACGACCGCGCCTCGCTGGAGGACCTGCTGGAGCTGCTGGCCGGCAAGAAGATGGTGCTGATCGACACGGCCGGCACCGCCCAGCGCGACAGCCGCACCGCCGAGTTGCTGGACATGCTGGCGCACAAGAGCATCAAGCGCATCCTGGTGGTGAACGCCGCGCAGCAGGGCGAGACCATCGAGGACGTCGTGACCGCCTGGCGGGGCTCCGAGGCGCAAGGCGTCATCCTGTCCAAGCTGGACGAAGCCGTGAAGCTGGCCCCGGCGCTGGACACGGTGATCCGCCACAAGCTCCGCGTGCTGGGCGTGGCCAACGGCCAGCGCGTGCCGGAAGACTGGCACCGCCTGTCGTCGCAGGCGCTGGTGCAGCGGGCGCTGCGTAACCATGGCCAATCGGCCTGGCGCGTGGATGCTTCCGACGTCAACCTGATCTTCACCGCCGGCTCCGTCGGCGCGCCGGCGGGCGTGGCGTCGGCGATGGGCCTGAACTGACCCGAGGCGCCGACCGGCTGTCCGGCCGATCGGCGGGCCCGGGGCGCTGACGGCGTCGCCGTCGAATACAGGGGAAGGGCGTGAGCCCTTCCTTTGTCGTTTCCGCGAATCGGGAGTAGGGTAGCCGGACGGGAAGAGAAAAGCGGGGTGTTTCCCCCTTTCAATTCCGCGTCAGAGGGGGGCCCCCAGGGCGAAACTTCCGGTAACGGCTCCAGAGGTGCAGGACTCCTGCGACTGGAGCGGATAACGAAAGACGACAAGAGCAGCCCATGCGCGACTTCAGCAATGCTCCCAAGGACCAGGCCGACGGCCTGCGACGCCTGTTCGCCTCGGCGCGGGTGCGCGTGGTGCCGGTGGTGAGCAATCCGCATGTGGTGGGCAGCGGGGCGCTGCTCGAAGGCCTGTGCTCGGCGTTCGGCGAGCTCGGTCTGCACACCCTGGTGGTGGATGCCGGCGAGCAGGCCGCCGCCGCGTCCGACCTGGCGGCGGTGGACCTGGCGGCCTGCGTCGAATCGTTGTCGGCCAAGGTCAGTTTTCTCGCCGCGCGCGGACTGCCGCTGCGCTATATCAACGCGCACGGCTCGGCGGCCCAGTTCCTGGAAGCCGTGACCGACGCAGCCCCGTTCGCGGACGTGGTCCTGTTGCATGCCAGCGCGGCCGAGTTGAGCCGCGTGCTGGTATCGCGCGAGGTGCGGCCGGTCCTGCTGGCCGATACCGACGTGCAGAGCGTCACCCATGCCTACGCGGGCATGAAGTGGCTGACGCAGCGCGCCGGCCTGATGGTTTACAGCCTGCTGCTGGCATGCTCGCCGCAGCTGCGCCTGGCGGAGCGGATCGCGCAGCAGCTGTCGAGCTGCGGCGACGGTTTCCTGGGCGCGGTGCTGCGCGAGTGGGCCTGCCTGGATCCGCGCCAGCCGGTGAGCGCGCCGCTGACGCACGAGATGCGCCACATGGCGCGCGAGCTGCTGCTGGCCTCCGTGCCCGGCGCCGCGCTGGACAGCCCCGCCGACGCCATGCCGCTGCGGCCCCGTCCGATGTGGCAGCCCAAGTCCGGCCGCGCCCCGCAAGGCGTGACCCTGACCGCGCATTGACGCCCTGGGATTGGAGACGAGACGATGTACACCGCCAAGGGTCAACTCGACAACAACTCGCTGATTCGCCAGTACAGCCCGCTGGTGCGGCGGCTGGCGCATCAGATGATCGCCAAGCTGCCGGCCAACGTCGAACTCGACGATCTGATCCAGGTGGGTCTGATCGGCCTGACGGATGCCCTGTCGCGTTTCGACACGGCGCAGGGCGTGCAGTTCGAGACCTTCGCGACGCAGCGCATCCGCGGCGCGATGCTCGACGAGCTGCGCGGCAGCGACTGGATGAGCCGCGGCAATCGCCGCCAGCAGCGGTCGATCGAGAGCGCGGTGCACAAGCTGGAGCAGAAGCTTGGCCGCGCGCCGCAGGAATCGGAGATCGCCGCGGAGATGGGCATCTCGCTGGTCGAGTACCAGGAGATGCTGGGCAAGGTGCGCGGCACGCAGCTGGTCTATCTGGAGGACATCTCCGGCGACGACGACAGCGACGACTACCTGGACCGCCACGTCGGTGACGAGTCGGCCGATCCCATGAGCATGCTGCGCGATCACCGCATGCGCACCGCGCTGGTGGAAGCGATCAAGAACCTGCCCGAGCGCGAGGGCTTCGTCATGTCCATGTACTACGAACATGACATGAACCTGAAAGAGATCGCCGCGGTGTTGAAGGTCACCGAATCGCGGGTGTGCCAACTGCACAGCCAAGCGATTGCCCGGTTGCGCGTCAAGCTGCGCGACTGGTAAAACGGCCCGAAGCGGCCGCGTCCATGTGGTCGAAAGACCAACAGGGAGCGGGCGATGTGGGAGACATGGCGCAGGCGCACCGGGAAGGCCGCGTCTGAGGCGGTCGGAGACGGGGCGACGGCGAACGCGGTCGGCTTCGTGGATGCGACGTCGCACGGCAGGACCGCCACGGTCGTTCGGGAACTCTCCAGCGGCGTATCCAGATTGGGTCGTGACGCGGCTGAAGTCCGCGGCTTGCTGGAAGACACCCAGAAGGTCGTGTTGTCCCAGGCCCAGGCCATGCAGGCGCTGGGCGGCGAGCTCGAACAAGTCCGGCACGCGCAGGACGGCATCAACACCTCCACCGAAAAGACCCGCGAGGCCGTGGGCCGCGCGCGCTCGGCGCTGGCCGGCGTCGGCAACGAGGTCGGCGGCATCGTGTCCACGTTGCGGCAGGTCTCCGATGCGGCGTCCGAGATCACCAAGATCGCACTGCAAACCCGGCTGGTCGCCTTCAACGCTTCGGTCGAGGCCAAGCGCGCCGGCGAGGCGGGCCGCGGTTTCGGCGTGGTCGCGGACGCGGTCAAGGATCTGGCCGCGCAGGTCGAGGCCTCGTCCAAGGCCATCATGGGCACGGTCGGCACGCTGGACAGCCGCATCGAGACCTTCAGCCGCGAGCTCAGCGCCGACGGCGTCGCGGGCGCGGCGCAATCCTCCATCCATCAGGCCTTCTCCGACGTCGAGACCGACGTGGACCTGATCGCCCGTTCGGCGCAGGAAAGCCAGACCACGACGCAGCAACTCGCGGAGCGCTCGGGCGAGCTTGGCGTCGAGATCCAGCAGGCGATGCGCAAGCTGGAATCGGCCTTCGCCTGCAGCGACCGATTCCTGCGCCTGTCCGAGCAGATGATCGAGCAGATCGCCTCCAGCGGCGTCGAGGTCGAGGACTCGCCCTACATCCAGGCCGTGCAGGGCGCCGCCGCGGAGATCGCCGCGCTGCTGGAGCGCGCCGTGGCGGAGCAACGCATCGATCTCGCGTCGCTCTTCGACGAGCAGTATCAGCCGATCAAGGGCACCGATCCTCAGCAGTACACGACGCGCTTCACGTCGCTGGCGGACCAGCTATTCCCGGAAGTGCAGGAGCGCGTGCTGTCGTTCTCCAGCAAGGTGGTGTTCTGCATTGCCGTCGATCGCAACGGGTTCGTGGCGACGCACAACCGGCGGTACTGCCAGCCGCAGCGCGCCGGCGACGTCGCCTGGAACACGGCGAACAGCCGGTATCGGCGGATCTTCAACGATCGCACCGGGCTGGCCTCGGCTCGCAATCAGCGGCCATTCCTGCTGCAGACCTATCGCCGAGACATGGGCGGCGGGAATTTCGTGCTGCTCAAGGAGGCGTCGGCGCCTGTCACCGTGGCCGGGAGGCATTGGGGCGGGGTGAGGTTGGCATTCGGGTTTTGAAGCGGGCGGAGTCGTCGCGCCGCCATCCGGGCGGCACGATGGGAGTCGCGATGTCGTGACCGCGTTGTCGATTGCCACTCGCTGATCTCGGTGGTTCGGCCTATGAGTTCCTGTCTGCGACAGGGCAAGGTCGGCAGGTTCCAGGAGTGGGCCGCATGAAGCGGGGCCCGGAAGATGCGTCCAGGGGGCTCGCGACCTTGCACCGTGAGAAGACCTCTCGACCCTCGACCTCTTGCCCGCCTTCATCGCGCATGGTTGATGCGCCTTCCGGCGGGGATCGATCGACCCACCTTGGAACGCACGCATGTCCCGGCCTCTTACCCCCGACCAATCCGCCCGCGCCAGCGGCCTTCTTTCGCAGCAAATGGCCATGCCGGCCGGCGGCGGCGATGGTGGCGAGCCGCCGGGCCCGCCGCCAACCTGCGCGGCCGATGCGGCAGATGATGACCTCGTCCGCCGCCGCATCCCGCTGCTTCACAGGCAGCCGCTGCACGGCGAATCCGAGGCCTTCCTCGACTTCCTCGCCGACATCAACGAGGTCCCCGGCCGGCGGGAGCCCCGCCATGCGCGGCATGGCGGGTGGCCCCGTTTCGTGCCGAGCCGCGCCATGACCACGGGGGGCGCGCTTCACAGCCTGCGTGACCGCGTCGTCCAGGCGGCCTTGATCCTCAAGCAGTCCCGGCAACCGATGGAGCCGGCCAGCATCGAGCAGGACGATGTCCGTGACGCCGCGGTGGATCTGCTGCACGAAGCGGCCTGCCTGCTCGGCGTTGTCGAGATGGCCGTCTTCGAGGAGCACGACTTCCAGGTCAAGTGGGAGCGCAGTCTCTATTGATGCCCGCTGAGATTCACGCCGATTCGAGGGCGGGGTATCAGCGGTAGTCAGGTAGATTCCACCAAGGGAAAACGAGTGCGCACGCGGAAGCGGGGCACTCGTTTTGTTTTGGAGACTGCGAGGTCATGTCATCGATGGAATTCCGCAGATTCAAGCGGAGAGGCCCACAAGGCCGAGTCGGGCGTTCCTCCGTATGCGAGTGGGTCTAGGTCAACTTTCGCCTTGACCCGCGTCAAGACTCAGAGACGGGTTGCAAATGAACCTACCGGAATGGCACAAAACTGCGCCTTGTTGAGTCGTTGATGAATCGGGCCGAAAGGCCTACGCTCTTGGATATTCGACGCGCCGAATTTTGCGGTTACCACCTGCTGCTGATGCTCTAGAGATTTGAGCGTCTGGCTGAGGAGTGACGGCCAGGCTCCAGAAGGAGTCACGACAAGCCTGCCAAACATCTGGCATGCCATAGGGACAACCTTGCCTGGAGCCAGCATGGATCTGGAGAAAACTGATTTCGCGCTGCTTTCTCAGCTTCTGCCGGGCGTGGTGGCCATTCTCGCGTTCTATTGGAATCTCAAACATCCAGTGCCGAATGTCGCCTCCAGAGGTGTCATCGCCTTGATCGCGACCGAATTGGTCGTCATGGCTTGGGCGGCCCTGAAAGCCTTCGCCCTGGAGCCTGGCGAGCAAGTGCGGTGGGCGAGTCACCTTGATGTTCTTGGGCCGGTAATCTTCGCGATTCTTGGTGGCCTGGTCGCCTCACGATTCATGAAGTGGAGGGACGGCGAACGGAAGAAGACGCGACGAACCTCGCCATGTTCTCATTCCGGGCCGTTGGATTGGCAGCAAGTCCTTCGTACAGAGAAATCTCACGTGATGCTGAATTTGAAGGACGGGCAGCAAGTTTTGGGCTGGCCAGAGGGTTGGCCGGGCGACCCGACGCGAGGGTATTTCTTCCTGACACGCCCATTGCGGTTAGGCGGGGCGTCGTCCCATGCATCGGCGCCAAAAGCGTTCGCTGCGCTGATTCCGGCGAGCGATGTCGTCGGGTTGGATTTTCTGGAAGAGGCGGATTTCGAAGCGGCGCGTAGGTCGGTGGAAATCGCGGTGACGATTCCGTTGGGGAGATCTGAAGGAGTAGAAGATGTCTGCTACGAATGAATATTTGCGAGAACTTGCATTGTATGCCGCTCCTGGTATTGTTTCCGTCCTTTCATACTGGTTCGTTTGGCGGGTGAAGCGTCGTGTAAAGGACTATATTGGAACGTTTCTTATATTCATTTTCATGATTCGTGCGCTAGGAAGGGTTGTGAGATGGGGATTCATCGTGATTTTTGGCGACCCCATGATGTTCGGGACCGAGCTCGGCCCAGTGGTGCCTGCGGTCTCGTTGGCGTTGTCTGGCGTCGGGCTGGCGGTGTTCATGGGGCGCTGGCTTAGGGATCATGGGGACGACGAGGGGACGCGCTATCCGTGGTACCCGATCCCCGTGAAATAGCACAAGCGTGCAGAGCGTTGGATGTCTATACTTCCGTCACTTTCGACGGAAATCGACAACAAGACGCCATGCTTCTCGAATACGGCCTTCGTAACTTCCTCTCCTTCCAGGAAGGCGCCAGCGTGTCGTTTCGGCTGGATGCCAACGTGCCGCAGCGTGTTTCGCTGGGGCTTTCCGTTGCCACCGTCATGTGCGTCAAGGGCGCCAACGGCAGCGGCAAGACCCACCTGCTGAAGGGGCTGGCGTTCCTGGCCAGCTTCGTGTCGGCGTCCTTCTCGACTGATCCGGACGCCGAGATCCCCGTGGCGGCGTTCTTCTCCAATCCGGAGCCGTGCTCGTTCTACGTCGAGTTCCTGATCGAGGACGCAACCTACCGCTATGAGTTGGACGTGACCCCCACCGGGGTGACACGCGAGGCGCTGTTCAAGGCCAGCAAGCGCAAGACGCTGGTGTTCGAACGGACGCAGGACCGCGTCCGGGCCGTCGCGCGGTTGAAGGTGCTGGAAGGTGTGAAGGTGCGGCGCAATGCGTCGGTGATCTCCGCCGCGTACCACCATCAGATCGACGAGCTCGCCGCCGTCCATGCGTTCTTCAAGAACATCCATTTCAACGTCGGGAGCAGTGGCACGCGCGAGTCGCTGTTCATGGACATCCACAAGGTGGCGCAGGTGCTGCACGAGCACGACGACGTCCGCGAGTACGTCCAGCAGTTCCTCATGGATTGCGACATCGGCATTACCCGGCTGCAGGTCGCGAGCGAGGAGGGCTCCGATGGCAAGCGACGGTTCTTCCCCGTGTTCATGCATGACGTCGACGGGCAGGAGTGCGCCGTCCTGCCGGCCACTGAATCGGCCGGAACGAAGCAGATCTTCCGGTTGATGCTGCCCATTGCCGCGGTGGTCGCCTCCGGATCGGTGCTGATCCTCGACGAGCTCGACCTCTACCTTCATCCGCACCTGCTGCCCAAGCTGCTGGGCCTGTTCCTCACCGGGAAGTCGCCGGGCGACCGCGCCGCCCAGTTGTTGTTCAGCACGCATCAAGGCGACATCATGGATCTGTGCGGTCGCTACCGGACCACCTTCGTCAACAAGGAGCACAACCGCAGCTATGCGTATCGGCTCGACGAGATCCCCGGCGACTTGCTCCGCAATGACCGCACGCTCGTGACCCCGTACAACGACCGCAAGATCGGCGGTGTACCGCGGCTATGACGCGCTTCGGGAATTCGGGCAAGCAGCGCTTCCTGGCGGGCTTTCCGGTGGCCAGCCTGGAGGCGCCCGGCAGCGACCACGCGGCGCGCTGCAAGTTCAACTTCTCGTATTTCTGCCACGACCCTGCGGGCCAGCGTTTCTCCGATTGGTCGCACGACAAGCTGGCCGGCCTGCTCGACAAGCTCGCGCACTTCGGCAAGCAGACGCTCGATCACTGGAAGCAGCAATCGATCGGCAAGAGCGGACGGGTGCTTTCCATCTATGGCGGGTTTCCGCCCCATTCCGATTTCATCCCACCGAAGCACGTGCCCCATCAGGCGCAGTGGGGACGCTTTCGGCTCGATTGGGCCGGGCGCCTGTGCGGCTTCGTCGTGCCGCGGGACCTCGACGGCGTCGAGCATCCGCAGGGGGGACGCTTCTGCGCGAACACGTTCTATGTCGTGTTCCTGGACGAGCACCATCGTTTCTACAAGGGCCGCGACTGAGCCCGTTCCACGTCGCGCGGTGATAAAACCGGCACCTGTCGCACCGCTCCGCGGGTTCCGCCCCAGGCACCGAACCTGCCCGCCCGCCGCCGATGCCCGTGCTCAAGAACGCCGACCCCCTCGATCCCCGCGCCGCCGATCTCCGCCGCATGAAGCTGGTGGCGCTGGCCTGCCTGCTGCTGTCGCTGGCGGGGCTGGCGCTGAGCCTCGCGATGGGCGCACGAGGGCCGTGGGCTTGGCTCAAGGCGTTCTGCGAGGCGGCCGCCATCGGTGGCCTGGCCGACTGGTTCGCCGTGGTCGCGCTGTTCCGTCACCCGCTCGGCATCCCGATCCCGCACACGGCCCTCATCCCGCAGGGCAAGCGCCGCATCGCCGACAGCCTGGCCGGATTCGTCCGCGACAACTTCCTCCACCCCGACGTCCTGCTCCTGAAGTTGCAGGTTCTCAACCCCGCGGAGCGCCTGGGCCGATGGCTGCGCGAGCCGCGCAACCTCGCGCAGATCACCGGCTCGGTGCGCGCCATGGCGGTCGAGGCGCTGTCGCTGCTCAACGAGCAGGTCGTGCGCCGGGCCCTGGGCGAGTTCCTCATCGCCCGCGCGTTGTCCTGGAACGCCACCACCACCGCCGCTTCCGTGCTGGATGTGCTGACCAAGGCGGGTCGGCATCAGGATGTGCTGGACGGCGCCTTGTCCAAGCTGCGCGACTACCTCGCCACGCCGGAGGTGCGCACGCTCGTCGCCGCGCGGCTGGTGAAGTTCGCGCGTGCCCAGTGGCCCAAGGCCACGTCGCTGGTCGACACCATCGCCAACGTCGACAAGATGGCGGATAGCCTGTCCGACAAGCTTGCGTTGCAGTTGGTCGAGGAGGTCCAGACCGCGCTCTCGCAGCCCGATCATTCGGTGCGGCGCCAGTTCGACACCTGGATCGAGGAGTTCGTCGGGCGCCTGCGCGAGGACCCCGACTTCGCCCGCGACGTCAACGCGATGAAGGACCGCATCGTCCAGAGCGATGACGTCCGCGCCTACCTGAACGGTGTCTGGACCGAGGTCCGCGCGACCCTGGAGACCGACCTGCATCGCGACGATTCGGTGCTGATGCGGCACCTGGACCAGTCGCTGGGCGCATTGGGCGACCGGCTCAGCCGCGATCCCGGTCTCGTGCAGGCGATCAACGAGCACGTCATGTCCGCCGCCACCCGCATGGTCGACGGCATGCGCGAGGGTGTCACGCAGCACATCGCGTCGACGGTCAAGTCCTGGGACGATCCCAGCCTCGTACGGCAGATCGAGCTCAGCGTCGGGCGCGACCTGCAGTTCATCCGGTTGAACGGCACGCTCGTGGGCGGAGTGATCGGCGTGGGGCTCTATGCGATCACGGTGGTGATGCAGGGTTGATGGATCGCGTCGGACGTTGCCGAACAGGCGGCGCCTGAGGCGCATTCCGAAGCACGTGTTGCCGAACGGACAACGGGCCCGCGTTTGTGACGGGCATCATCTTCCAATCCTTTCGCCCATCCCGTGACCCCTTCGGGTGAAAGATGCCTGTCGACTCGGCACGCATGGGCTATCGAAGACCCAGAGCCTGCGGGCGAGACTGACTCATTCATTCCAGCGATTCAAGAAGGGTTCGTCATGTCCAAGCATCACAGCCGGTCGTCCGCACCGGTGCCGGGTCGTGTCCTCGACACGCCGTCGGCCCGTCGTCCGGGGCGCGGTGTCCCCGGATCACCTAGCGAGCCCGGCGTGGGGGTGGACGATTTCGATGGTGAGGCGGTCCAGGGAGACGTCGCCGTCGAATCAGACGCCGACGTCTCGTCCCCAGCGGAGCCTGCCGATGGCGATGCGCTGCCGATCTCGCCGGCTATCCCGGCAGAGTCCTTGCCCGCACTGGAGGCGAGCGGCGGTGCGAAGAATGGCGTCGCGGCCGGTTCGGCCACCCCCAGCACATGGACCTACGTCGGTGGTGCCGCGCTGATGGCGCTGGGCGTCGCCGGTGCCGCGTCGGGTGGCGGTGGGTCGGGCGCTGCCGCACAAGCGAAACCGGAAGAGAAGCCCCCGTCGGAGAAGCCCGAGGAGAAGCCTCCCGCCGACAAGCCCGACGAGCAACCGCCGGTGGGCAAGCCCGACGAAAAGCCACCGGTCGAGAAGCCCCCGGTCGGCAAGCCCGAAGAGAAGCCTCCCGTCGACAAGCCTGACGAGCAACCGCCGGTGGGTAAGCCCGACGAAAAGCCACCGCTCGAGAAGCCCCCGGCCGACAAGCCCGAGGAGAAGCCTCCCGTCGACAAGCCCGACGAGCAACCGCCGGTGGGCAAGCCCGACGAAAAGCCGCCGGTGGAGATGCCCGGCGACAAGCCGCATGACCCCGCGCCCGTTCGCCCGCCGCCGCCGAAGATCATCGTCCACCGCGATGGTGCCGTGGAGATCGGCGATCTCGTTGTTGGCGCCGTCTGGCAGTACCGGCTCGGCGGCGATTCGGCCTGGCGCGGCGGCGCTGCCGACGGCGTGATCCCCGCGTCGGCGCTCGGGCCGGACGGCCCCAAGGTGATCGAGGCGCGGCAGACCCTGACCGGCTTGGCCAGCCCATCGGCCATCGCCACCTTCATCCTCGACACCACGCCGCCCGAGGCACCGGTGGTGACCTTGATGCACGACTCGGGCATCAGCGGCTCCGACGGCGTGACGTACGACGCATCCGTGCGGGTGTCGGGCATCGAGCGCGGGGCCAACTGGCGCTATTCACTCGACGGCGGCGCCCATTGGTCCGCGGGCGTGGGCGACATGATTCCCGCCGGCCTGTTCGCCGCGGACGGACGATGGGCGGTGTCGGTGGTGCAGACCGATGCCGCCGGACACGACAGCCCCGTCGCTCGACTCGAGTTCACGCGAGACACGATCGCCGCGCCATTGACCGTGGCATTGCTCGACGACACCGGAGCGCCGGAGGCGGTGGACCCGGACGGGCGGTCGCTCACGGACCGTATCACCCGGATGGCCACGGTCATCGTCACGGGCATTGAGTCCGGCGCGACCTGGCAATACAGCCTGGACGGCGCACACTGGGTCGAAGGACATGGCGAAACGATCGATGCCAAGGTCTTCGGCGAGAACGACGGCGCGAAGGTCGTGCACGTCCGCCAGACCGACGTCGCCGGCAACATCGGCGAGACGCAGACGCTGAATTTCGTCCTGGCGAAGCAGGCCGGCGATGCGCCCCGCATCTCGCTCGTCGGGGACCACGGCGAGAGCTCGTCCGACAAGCTGACCAACTTCGCCCAGCTTCAGGTGGACGTCGAGAAGGGGGCGTACTGGACCTACGAGTTCGATTCCGGACATGCAGGCATCGGCGTCGGCACGATGACCGACGCGCAGATCCGCCCGCCCGACGGCGAGCGGACCGTGGTCGTGCGGCAGTACGACGGCGCCGGCAACATGACGACGTCGAGCTTCAACTTCACGATGGACGGAACGCGGCCCGCCAGGCTCGGCATCGAGCTCGTGAACGACACGGGGGCCAGCGCGCACGACGGCATCACCCAGGACGGGACGATGCGGGTCAGCGGGGTCGAGGCGAACGCGCGCTGGTGGTACAGCATCGACGAAGGCCAATGGTTCGATGGCGACAGCACGATGCGCATCGCTTCTTCCGCGCTGGGCCAGGACGGGCGCAAGCGCATCGACGTGATGCAGCGGGACCTCGCCGGGAACTTCAGCGAGAAGCAGTCCCTGTGGGTGGACCTGGACCGCGAGGCGGATGCGCCGCGTCTGCGACTCAAGCACGACACCGGTGGCAGTGCGATAGACAACGTCACCGCCGATTCGACGATTCTGGTGACGGGCATCGAGCATGGCGCCACCTGGAGCGGGTATGGAAATGTCGATATGGCGAGCTTCGAGGCCACGGGCACTGACTTGCAGTTCGAAACCAAGGCGCCTGGGGCGGGGCGGATGGACTTCCGTGTGCGGCAGACCGATCTGGCCGGCAACCTCAGTGACTGGGGCATGCTCCGCTGGCTGGGGACATCCGATGCGGTCGCCGACGCGCAACGCCCAACACTCGTCAGTCAGACGGATGTCCAGAACTTTCTGATGAGCGGGACGACCGGCGCCGATCATTTTGTCTTTCCTGCGAAAACCATCAGCGGGACCGCGAGAGGCGCCGTCACCAACTACTCGGGGGCCGAAGGCGACATCCTGGACCTGCGCGAGATCCTGACCGTGGCCCCGGGCAAAACGATCTCCGACTACGTGACCAAGTTTGAGTATCCGCCCACGGAGGGGCTGGCGCTGTTCCTGCATGAGGCCGGGGATCGCGCGCTGACCTACCGGATCGAGCTATGGAACGTGCACGCGGCCGACCTCATTCGGGTCCAGACGGCGGAGGGCATCTTCACGCTCTGAGCATGGCGGCCCCGCGGGCACTTGCGCGTATCCGAGGGTGGCGCCCAAGGTATCGTCGTCCTGCCCGGGCCCTGGTCAGCCCTGGTCCGGTCGAGTGGACGATCGAAAAGGAGCGGCATGACGGAGGCGGCGCGGGGATGTTGGGGGCATGCTCATGGCGCGGGCATCACGCACCATGTGATGGCCGGGTTGGTCGTGGCGCTGGCTGTCTTCGCGCTGCTCGTGCCTGCGGCGTCACGCGCCGATGACGAACTGGTCCCGCCACCGCGGCTGCCCGACGGGCGCCGCCCGAAGATCGGCCTGGTGCTGTCCGGAGGCGGTGCCAAGGGGGGCGCCCACCTGGGCGTGCTGAAGGTGCTGCGGGACCTGCGCGTGCCGGTGGACTTCATCGTCGGCACCAGCGCCGGCTCGATCGCCGGCGCGGCGTACGCGAGCGGCATGTCGCTGGAAGAGCTCGAAGAGCAGCTGCGCCCGCTGACCACGGCGCTGCTGCTGCGCGACGTCGACCGGCAAGATTTGCCCATGCGCCGCAAGGGCGACGACGCCATCAATTACATCGGTCCCGAGATCGGCATCAACGACCGCGGCCGGCTCGCGCTGCCCAAGGGCGCGGTGGCGGGGGTGTCGCTGGAAGCCGTGCTGCGGCGCTTCACCGTGCGGCAGCGTTCGCGTTCATTCGACGAGTTGCCGATCCCGTTCCGCGCGGTGGCCACCGACCTGACCACCGCCGAAATGGTCGTGCTCGACCACGGCGACCTCGGGCTGGCGATCCGCGCCAGCATGGCGCTGCCCGCGCTGGTGAATCCCGTCGAGATCGACGGCCGGCTGCTGGTCGACGGCGGCGTGAGCCGCAACCTGCCGGTGGACGTTGTGCGCGCGATGGGCGCGGACGTGGTCATTGCCGTCAACATCGGCACGCCGCTGCAGACGCGCGAAGGGCTGACGTCGCTGCTGTCGGTGTCGGAGCAGATGGTGCGCATCCTCACCGCGAAGAATGTCGCGCAGTCGCTGACGGAACTGCGCGAGTCCGACGTGCTGATCACGCCCGAGGTGAGCGGTATCGCGCTGACCGACTTCGACCATCTGCTGGACGCGTCGGTGGCCGGCGAGGCGGCGACCCGACGTCTGGCGCCGCGTCTGCGCGGCTTGTCCGTCGATGAGGGCACTTACGCCGCGCTCGAACAGCGGCGCCTCACCGATCGCGTCGCGGCGGGGCGCATCGACGCGATCGAGATCGACGGGCTGAACCGCGTCAACGAGGCGACGGTGCGCGCCGGCATGGACAGCAGGGTCGGAACCGACTTCGACGCCACCACGGCCGACGCGGACATCAAACGCCTGTTCGCGCGCGGCGATTTCGAGCGCGTCGGTTACGCCTACAGCGACATGCCGGATGGCCGGCGGGTACTGTCGGTGTCGCTCAACGAGAAGAGCTGGGGGCCGCAGTACCTGCGTTTCGGCCTGGGGCTATCGACGGACCTGGCGGGCAGTTCCTACTTCGACCTGCGCGTGGGGCACCGGGCGACCTGGCTCAACTCGCTCGGCGCGGAGTGGCGCAACGACTTGCAACTGGGCCACACCGACCGGCTGAGCACCGAGTGGTACCAGCCGTTGGTGCCGAGCCAGACGCTGTTTGCCTCCGCCAGCGCGCAGGTATCGCGGGAGCCCTTCGATCTCTATGACGACAGACTGCGCATCGCCCGCTACCGCAAGGAGAGCGAAGAGTTGCGCCTGGACGCCGGTGTCGCGCTGCGCAACACCGGCGAGTTCCGCATCGGCCTTCGCCGCGGCACCCTCCGGCTGGGCACCGATACCGGCCTGATCCCCGGCCGCGACCTGGTGCCGACGACCGACATCGGCGGCGTCGAGACACGCCTGCAACTGGACACGCTGGACAGTCTGCGGTTCCCGCGGCAGGGCTACGCGGTGGACCTGCGGCTGTATCGATCGCACACCGCGCTGGGCGCGGCGGACACGTACAGCAAGCTGGACCTGGCGTTGCGCGGTGCGATGTCGTGGGGCCCGCACTCGCTGCGCGCCGCGTACTTCGGCAGTCACGGGCTGGGCAGCGGCACCTTGCCGGACTACGAGCTGGAACAGCTCGGCGGCTTCCTGCGCCTGTCGGGCTACCGGACGGGGCAGTTCGTGGGCACCGGCATGCGCATGGGACGGTTGGTCTACAGCTACCGCGTGACCTCGCCGGGGCTGCTCGACGGCATCCACGTTGGCGCCTCGATCGAGGTCGGCCGCATCCTCGACCCGGCGGCGCTCACGCCGCGGACCGGCACGCTGCGCAGCAACGCGATGTACTTCGCCGTGGACACGCCGATCGGGCCGCTCTACATCGGCTACGGCCGGGCGAGCGCGAAGGACAGCGCGGTGTATGTGTTCCTGGGCGCGCCTTGATGACGCCAAGTCCGGGCCGGAAGTTTCCTGCAGAATCGCCGCCATCCCATTGCCGGCCACGGGCCCCGTCGACATGACCAGCACACACCGCTACGTTGCCTTCCTGCGCGGCGTCAGCCCGATGAACGCCAAGATGCCGGACCTGATCCGTGCCTTCGAGGCAGCCGGCTTCACGAAGGTGAAGACGGTGATCTCCAGCGGCAATGTGGTCTTCGACCACCCCGGCGCGCCGGTCGACGAGCTGGAGCGCCTGGCCGAGCAGGCGATGACCGACACGCTCGGCAAGAGCTTCGGCACCACCGTGCGCCCGGTCGAGCACCTGCGGGCGATCGTCGACGCCGAGCCGTTCGAGGTGTTTTCGCCGCCTGACAACGCGAAGCGGCTCATCACCTTCCTGAAGCGTCCGCACGAGCAGCCGGTGACCCTGCCCATCGAGGGCGATGGCGCCGCGATCGTCAAGCTCGACGGCGTGGAGGTGCTCAGCTACTACGTGCCCAACGACAGCGGCCCGCTGTTCATGGCGAAGCTGGAGAAGACCTTCGGCAAGGCCATCACCACGCGCACCGTCGACACGGTGCGCAAGTGCATCAAGGCCTGAACCTGAGCCTGACGCTGCGGGCCAAGACCTGAGACCTGAGACCTGAGACCTGAGACCTGACGTGAGGGGCGCGGCCGGGCGAGGCGGACCCGCCGGCGATGCCGATGGTGAAGGGGTGAGGGCGGTCCGGACGTCCGGGGCCTGTTGACCTCAGGCCACGCACGCCCGGTTCTTGCCGGTCCGCTTGGCCTCGTAAAGTGCCTCGTCGGCGCGGTCCAGCGCCTGCTCCATCGTTTCGCCAAGGCGGAACAGCGTCACCCCCGCCGAGAACGTGACGAACACGTCGCGCCCCTCGTGCATGAACAGGCTGGCCGAGAGCGAGCGCTGCAGGCGCAGCAGCACCGCCTGCGCCTCTTCCAGCGGAGCTTCCGGCAGGATCAGCACGAACTCCTCGCCACCCCAGCGGCCGACCTTGTCGCCCGGCCGCAGCAGCCCCGAGACACGCGCGGCGAGCGACTTCAATGCCTCGTCGCCGGCCGCATGGCCGAGGTTGTCGTTCAGCTTCTTGAAGTTGTCGATGTCGAGCAGCGCCAGCGCCAGCGGCTTGGGGTCGCGCTCCAGCTTGGCGCGCTCGGTCTCGAAGGTCGAGATCAGGCCGCGCCGGTTGGCGATCTGCGTCAGCTGATCGGTCTGCACCTCGCTGGACAGCTTGCGCAACTCGCCCTCCAACTGCTCGACGCGTTCAGCCAACTGGCTGGCGCGGTCGTGCTCGTCGCGCAGGCGGCCCTGCGTGCGCTGAACCAGCGACTGCACGCTGCGGCTTTCCTCGACCATCTCGCGCACGACACCGGCCAGGCTCTCCAGCGTGTCGGCCTGCTCGATGACCTCGGCGTACTTGCCGACGCTGTCGCTGAAGCGGTCGGTGTGCTGGCCGAGCTCGCCCAGCTCCTGCAACATCCGATTGATCAGGCCCTTGAGCGCGTCGCGGGCACGGCCGCGTTCCGCGCGCAAGCTGTGCTGGCGCTCGCGGGTGCTGTGCAGCAACTCGCTGACCGAGCGCACGCTGCGCGCCGTCAGGCCCTGCGCCAGCGTCTGGCCCATCGCCTCGCACTGGCCCTGCGCCCAGGAGTCGTCCTCGGCCAGATCGGCCAGGCTGCCGGTCAGCTCGGCGCAGAGCTTGCCCAGCTCGGTGAACGCGTGGCCGCGGTGGTCCAGCCAGCGGCGCGCGCGGATGCACAGCGCGTCCATCTGGGCGGCGCGCTCGGGCGTAGCACCGTCTCGGACGATCTCGGCGTGCGCCTGCGCCAGCTCCGTGATCAGCTCCTGCGCGCGGACATCGTCGGAGGCCAGCGCATGGCGCACCGTGCCGTTGAGGTGGGTGGCGACCTCGGGCCAGGACTGCGCGCCTGGTCCGTTCGAGCCGATCAGCGTGTCCAGCCCGCCGTAGCGCGCGCCCGATGCCGCGCCGGCGATGCTGGCGGCGACTTCGGCCGGCGCCTGGGCCGCTTCCTCGTCGTTGAAGAACTGGCTGGGCGTTCCGGCGCGGTCGTCCTCGTCGTCGTCCTGATCGGCGGCGTCGCGCGCGGCATCCCCCGGGCCGTTCCCCAGACCGTCGTCGAGCGGCGCCGGTTGCGTCTCTACGCGCACATCGCTGGTGTCGCCGTCCCAACTGCCCACCAGTTGCCTCAGGCGCAGCGTCAGGCGCTGCGGGTCGCTGCGGTTGCTGGACAGCACGCGTAGCACGCCGTCTTTCTTGCGCGCCAGCGTCCACTGCCGGCCGCCGCGTTCCAGGCCGCGCATCAGGCGTTCGATCAACTGCGCCAGTTGCTCCGCCTGGGCGCCGGGCCCGTGCGTCTGCTGCAGCGCTTCCAGCGCGCGCTGCAACTCGTCCCAGCGGCCGTCGCGCATCTGCGTCGCCAGGCCCTGGCGCTGCTGCGCGTCCGGCACCGCCAGGCCGAGCAGGCGCGCCATCGAGGCCTGCGCGCGCTCCGGCATCGCGCCGTTGTCGCGCGCGGGCTCGCCGGCTTCCTGCGCGTAGGCGCGGGCGTAGTTCTCGGGGGTTGGTTCCAGCTTGTCCAGCGCCAGTCGGCGCAAGGCCGCCTTGGCCAGGAGAGCGGGGGGCTGCTGCGGCATCGGTCGGGCTCGGTAAGACGTGAAGGGAGGGGAATTCGGTGGCGGGCCTGGACCGTCGCGCGGCTCAGCGCGGCGGGATGTCCTCGCCGACCTCGGAGGCGGGCAGGATCCAGGGCGCCTTGCGCGGCAGCACCGTCTGCGCGAGCCAGCGCTCCAGGTCGTCCGGCGGCAGCGGCTTGCTGAACAGGAAACCCTGCATCAGGCTGCAATCGAGCCGGCGCAGCACTTCCATTTGCCGCAGCGTCTCGACGCCCTCGGCGATCACCTGCAGCCCCAGCGACCGGGCCAGCGCGATGATGGCGGTGACCACGGCGGAGCTCTGCGGCGTGATGCCCAGGTCGCGCACGAAGCTGCGGTCGATCTTCACCTCGGAGATCGGCAGCGTCGTCAGATAGGCCAGCGACGAGTACCCAGTGCCGAAGTCGTCGATCGAGATCTCGACGCCGACCTCGTTGAGGCGGTGCAGCGACGGAATCACGCTCTGCAGGTCCTTCATCAGGCCGGTCTCGGTGATCTCCAGCTGGATCGCGCGGTGCGGCACGCCCCATTGGCTGACGAACTGGTGGATGTGCTCGACCAGGTCGGAGCGCTCGAACAGCCGGTTGGGCAGGTTGACCGCGATCGACTCGGAGAACCCGAAGTTCAGTTGCCAGACCTTGGCCTGACGCGCGGCCTCGCGCAGCGCCCATTCCGACAGCGGCACGATCAGGCCGGTTTCCTCGGCCAGTGGGATGAAGTCGCCGGGCGGCACCAGCGTGTTGCCGCGGCGCCAGCGCATCAGCGCCTCGGCGCCGACCATGCGGGCGGTGCGCACGTCGATCTTGGGCTGGTAATGCAGCACCAGCTCGTCGCGCTCGATCGCCTTATGCAGCGCGGATTCGAGCTCCAGTTTCTCGCGGCCCCGGCCAGCCAGCATCGGCGTGTACAGCGCGGACGCGTTGCGGCCCTGGTTCTTGACCGCGTACATCGCCACGTCGGCGTTGCGCAGCAGGTCGGCCATGGTGAGGCCGTCGCGCGGATAGAGCGAGATGCCGACCGAGGCCGTCACGAAGCATTCCTGGCCGGCGATGAAGATCGGCTCGCGCAGCGCCTCCAGCACGCGCTCGGCGACGCGTTCGGCATCGCCCTCGTCGCCGACCTCGGGCAGCAGCGCGACGAACTCGTCGCCGCCCAGGCGGCCCACCGCCTCCAGCGTGCGGTGCGAGCGCGTGCCGACGGACTCCAGCATGCCTTCCATCACCTGATCGGAGTGGCGCACGCAGGAGCGCAGGCGGCGGCCCACTTCCATCAGCAGGTCGTCGCCGGCGGCATGGCCGAGCGTGTCGTTGATGACCTTGAAGCGGTCCAGGTCGATCAGCAGCAGGCCGACCTCGTGGCCCATCCGGCGGCCGGCCTCGATGGCGCGCTCGGCGCGCCAAATCAACTGGCGGCGATTGGGCAGGCCGGTCAGGGCGTCGAAGTTGGCGAGCTCGCGGATGCGGTCCTCGGCCATGCGGCGGTCGGTCACGTCCTGGATGACACCGGTGTAGCCGCAGGCGTTGCCGTGCTCGTTGAATTCGGGTTCCGCCTCGATGTGGATGACGCGCTTGCGGCCGTCCAGCAGCGTGAAGGGCAGGTCCGTCACCAGCACCGAGTTGTGGGCGACGACGTCGCGCAGCAGGCGCATGAAGAGCAGCCGTTCCTCGCGCGGCACCATGCGCATCACGCCGATGAAGTCCAGCGGATCGAGCGGGCCGCGGCCGAAGACGCGCAGCGCCTCGTTGGCCAGCTTGAAGCCGTGGCCGGTCTGCCACTCGAAACTGCCCATGCGGGCCAGGTCTTGCGCGCGGGCCAGCTTGGCCTTGCTGCGCTCCAGCTCCTGGCGGGTGCGCGCGCTGCGCAGCAGGTAACGCAGGCGCCCGGCCAGCAGCCGCCATTGCGTCGACTTGACGAAGAAATCGGTGGCGCCGGCCTGGTAGGCGCGGTTGATGGAGGCCTCGTCGTCCAGGCCGGTCAGCATCAGCAGCGGCGCGTTCTCGAAGCCGGGCATCGCGCGCAGCCGCTCGCAGGTCGCGAAGCCGTCGAGCCCGGGCATCAGCGCGTCCAGCACGATCAGGTCGGGTGTCCACTGCGCGACCAGTTGCAGCGCTTCTTCGCCGCCGGTCAGGGCGGTGACGTCGAAGCCGTGCTCCTGCAGCGCGGCCTCGATCAGCATCAGGTTGACCGGGTCATCGTCCACCAGCAGGACGCGCGGCCGTTCGATCAGTTCGCCTTCCTTCACATCGCGGCTCATCGTGACGGACTGACCAGTTGCAGCATCGCCAGCCGGGCGGCGGCGATGTCGTCCAGGGCGCCTTCCAGCAGCGCCTTCAGGCCGTCCTCGCGGCCGGAGCGGGCCAGCGCCTCGATCTCGGCGCAGCGCTGCGACAGGGCGGTCGCCCCCAGGCTGGCCGCGGCCGACTTCAGCGTGTGAGCGACATGGCGCAGGGCGTTGAGATCGCGCGGCGCGTCCACGCCCTGGGACAGCACCAGCTCCTGCTGGTCGAGCGACTTCAGGAAGGCCGCCACGACACGTTCCAGCAGATGGTTCACGCCGTCCGGATCCAGCTCGCGCAGACGGGCGAGCGCTTGCTCGTCCAGCGCGGCGGGTTCGGGCTGCGGGCGGGATGGCATGGTCGTGACGTGGTCTGGTGACATCTTCTGATCATGGCGCCGCGCGAACGCTTTCACGCGGAGTTGCGGACCATTGTCGTTCACCGCAAGGATGGGATCGTGGGAAAAAGCAGTCAATTCTGGTGTTCTTGGAGAGGTGCCTCGGGGTAAGTCCCGGGGCGGTTGTGGCGTCCGCGCCCCGTCGGGGAGCCGCCGCGGCGGCCCGGGGGGATGAGGTGTCCCGGCAACGGGGGGCGGAACGGCGAGGGCCGTTGCGTCGAACAGCCTACATACAATGGCCCGCATGAACAGGTCGGGGGAAGCCGCCGCACGTCGGCGGCCATGGAAGGGACTCGCGCTGGCCTTGGGCCTGGCGGTGCTCGTCCTGTTGCTCCTGCTGGCGCTCAACCTGGACCCCACCGGCCCCGGGCTGGTGCTGACCTCGGTGCTCGCGGGCGCGGCGCTGATGCTCTTCGTCGCGGCGCTGACCTGGCACCTGGCCGTGCGGTTGGCGCGGGCGCAATTCGGTGAGCTGCTGCGCGAGACCCGTCAGCAGACCCAGGCGCTGACGCAGCTGGTGCCGGACTGTCTCTGGCAGACCGACGCCCATCACCACCTGATCCGCTGGCAGGCGTCGCAGGGCGCGCCCGCGTCCAACTGGGCCGGCACATCGATCAACGGCGCGGTGACGCAGATGCTGTGGGAACGCTTCGAGCCGCTCGAAGCCGGCGCGGACCTGAAACGTCGCGTGGCGTTGAGCCAATCCTTCGACGGCGTGCGGGTGCGCGATGCGCAGGGACGGCGCTGGGAACTGCGCGCGCAGGCGGTGACCGACGCGGCTGGCCGTTTCTCCGGCTATCTTGGGGCGGCGCGCGTGCTCGAGGAGGTCGAGGCCGGCATCCCGTCATCGTCCGACTCGGCGGTTTCCGCCGCGGCACCCGCCTCGACGCCGGCCGTCGCCTTGATCGCGACGTCGACGGAGCAGGAGCCGGCCTCCACCGAATGGCTGCAGGCCCTGCCCGGTCCGGCCTGGCTGATCAGCGATGTCCAGCCGGGCGCGCAGACCCGGTTGATCGATTTCAACGACGCGGCCGCCCAGATGATGGGCGGCTCCGAAGCCCGCGGGCAGCTGTGGCGTGCCTGCGAGGAGCGCCTGCCCGAGGAGCTCCGCGAGGCGCTGGCGCAACCCGACCTGCAATCCGGCAGCGCCTGTGGCGCGTGGTGGCTGTGCCTGACGGCGCTGCCGCATGGCGGGCAGACCTTGCTCAGCCTGTGGCCGCAGGGCGCGGCGGACACCGTGCCGGCCGCGCTGGCGATGCAGGCGGCGGAGCAGGCCCGGGCCGACCAGGCGTCCTTCAGCTACACGGTGTCGCACGACCTGCGGGCGCCGCTGCGCGTGGTGGAGGGCTTCACCCGCATCCTCAAGGAAGATTACGGCCGACTGCTGGATCGCGCCGGCAACGATCACCTGGACCGGGTGCTGGGCGCGTCGGCGCGGATGCACAGCATGATCGACTCGCTGCTGGCGCTGTCGCACCTGTCGTCGCAGACGCTGCGGCACGAGACGGTGGACCTGTCGCTGCTGGCGTCGCAGGTGATGGACGAGTTGCGCCGCGCGTCGCCGCAGCGCCAGATCGACGCGCAGGTGCAGCCCGGGCTGCGCGTGCAGGGCGATCCGACCTTGCTGCGCATGGTGCTGGAGAACCTGCTGGGCAACGCATGGAAGTACAGCGGCAAGCGCGACCAGGCGGTGATCCGCTTCGAGTCGCGGCAGCAGCAGGGCGAGCGGGTGTTCGTCGTGGCCGACAACGGCGCCGGTTTCGACATGCGTTTCGCCGACCGTCTCTTCGGCGTGTTCCAGCGGCTGCACAGCGCCAGCGACTTCCAGGGCACGGGCGTCGGCCTGGCCTCGGCGCGGCGCATCGTGCGCCGGCATGGCGGCGACATCTGGGCCGAATCGGAAGTCGGGCAGGGCGCCCGATTCTTCTTCACGCTGCCGGGCTGAGCCCGGGCCGGCTCAACTGCCGAGCGCCAACTGCTCGACCGCCTCGACCAGGCGGCGCGCCTGTTCCCCGAGGTCGATCTTCTGCTCGGCGGCCATCCGCTCCAGCCGCGACAGCGCCTGCGCGCGCGTCAGCGAATAGCGGTGCATCAGCACGCCGAGCGCCATCGCCTCGACGACCTGCAGGGACGAGGCCGGCTCGACCGTCACAGGCGCGGCCGGCGTCGCGGCGCCGGCACGCGCGGGGCGATTGGCGAAGGCGGCCTCGACGGCGGGGACGATCTGGTGGATGTCGAGCGGCTTGACCAGGTAGGCCAGCGCGCCGAGTTCCTTGACCTTGGCGACGGTCGCCTCGTCGGCGAACGCGGAGAGGAACATGAAGGGCAGCTGCAGATAGTCGCGCAGGTAGCCGGCGACATCGAAGCCGCTCATGCCTTCCATGCGGATGTCGAGCAGCGCGAGATCGGGGCGGTGCTGGCGGGCGATGAGGATGGCGTCGTCGCCGTTGTCGGCGTCCAGCACCTCGTAGCCGGCCTGCGCGAGCCCGTGCGTGAGCGTGGCCAGCACCAGCCGGTCGTCGTCCACGACCAGGATGCGGCCCTTGCCGCTTCCGCCAACATCTCTGCTCACGCTGTCCACGCTGCTCCCGATGCCATGAATCCCTCAGGGGTGATCGGGCATTGTCACCGAATTGCCTCCGGGGGGATTCCCGGGGTTGCGGGTGGTCACAAGTGGGGCGGACGACCGGTGCGCTCGTCGCGATGGGATTCCGGGATGCGCTGAACACAAGGGGCGAGCGCGCTTGTCGTCATCGCGTCCAGTCCCCGATCACGACAGCACGCGGTCCAATGATCGAGGGCAGCCTCCTCAACGTCGCGGATGATCTCGATCGCGGAGGTCGCGTCCAGATCGAAGCTGTCGATCGAGGACAGCATGTTCTCTCGTGTCGCCCAAGCGCCGACATCGCCGACGCCGAGCGCGAGCTGGCGGACCTTCGGCGGGCGCGGCGCCGGGACGATGTCGTAAGCCGGGGAGAGGCGGAAGGTGTCGGGTCTTGCCTCGTCGGCGAGCACCCCGTGATTGCGGTCGTGATCGTCGCCGTTGCCCACGACGGCGTTGAACACCATGCGGCGGAAGAGCGCGCGGCGGTCGGTCGTGCCGCGGGTGGACAGCCGGCCCAGTTCCCGGGCCAGGCGGGGGTACGAGCCGAAGAAGCTGTATTGCGGGGCACCGCCCTCGTGGCCGTTGGCGAGCAGCGTGCGCGCACTCAGGAAGGCATCTCGGGTCCACCCGCCGGCACGGGGAGACCGATCGAAGCGCCGGACCAGCAGCACGTCGGTGTCGCCGACCGAGACGACCTCGTGCCCGGCGACGTCGATGCCGCAGTGGCCGGCGAGATCAAGTGCCGCCGCCTCGACCCGCGCCATCGGAAGATCGGGTGCATCGCGACGGGAGGGGAACTTCACTAGCCATTGCCGATCTCCATCGACGATGGTGATCTTCGGGCGAGCGCCACCCAGTCCCGTGTTGGGCAGCAGCTGCCGAGCCAACTCGGGTGGCAGCGGGCGATGCAACTCCAGCGCCGCGATGGCGCGGCATGCGTCAGGCAGCCACGATCGATCCCAGGGGTCGAGCCACTCGGGGCGCTGGTCCGCGGCGCCGCTGAATGCCAGATGGCCGACATGGTCCTGCTGCGACTTGAGCAAATAGTCGACCGGGGAATCCTGTCGACCGTAGGCACGGTCGATCACGTAGCGGCCCCAATCGTCCGGCGATGCATCCGCGATTGCGCCGAAGAAGCCTTGCAGCCCGGTGGTGACCTGCGCCGAGCCGCTCAGCGGCAGTGCGATCGGGTCGATCGGCAGCGCATCATCGCGCTCAAGATAACGACGTCCGTAGACGAACGTGCCTTGCGCCTGTCCGTTTGCCGTGAGCTCATGCGTGAAGCGGCCGCACAGCGTGGGCTCGATGTCGCCAGGCAGAAAACACCAGACGAAGGCAGTCCTAGAAATCATTGTCGACAGCCTTCCTTACCCGCACGCGACGACCGTGCGCGCCAAGTTCGAGCGTCAACCCGGTCTGATCCAAACCTGCATCCGCCACCACGTCCATCTCTTGATTCAGTCCCATGGCCCACAACGCGCGCAGGTAGGCGCCGAGGCTGGTGCCCAGATCGCCGCGCTCGATGGCCATGATGGTCTTGACCGAAAGGTCGGCGCGCGCCGCGAGATCCTCCAGCCGCCAGTTCCGGCGGGTCCGAGCCGCGCGCACGCGCGCGCCCAGCGCCGCCGACTGCGCGATGAGCTGGTCCGGGTAGGGCTTGACAGCGGTTCTCACAGGGATGTCCTCGAAAGAAGGACATGTTAAGTTGTTGGCTTAATTAAGGATCTTACTTCCAGTAAAAATCCTTAATAAAGGAGTTTTTCACAACGCCTCCAGCAGCTGCACCCCCGGCGGCCACAGGCTCAACGCGCAGACGACGCGGTCGCCGTCCTGCGTGAGGTCCAGCAGCGCGCTGCGGCGCGGCAGCAGCGCGCGCACCAGGCCCAGGCCGGAGACGCCGCCGCGCACCTGCGCCAGGTCGAAGCCGGGCGGCAAATGCCCCTGGTTGACGATGCGCAGCTGCACCTGCTCCGGCTCGAACAGCAGCTCGCAGTGCACCGACGCGTCGCCGCCGTGCTTCAGGGCGTTGGTGAACAGCTCGTTGAGCGTCAACGCGATGGGGATGGCCTCGGCCTCCGGCAGGCCCCAGCGGTGCGACTGCTCCGCCATGCCGCCGCCGATGTCGACCAGGATCTCCCGCCCGAACATCCGCTGCACCGAACCCATCACCGCCTCGACCACCTTGCGCAGCCGCAGCGGCCCGGACATGCCCACCTGCAGCCCGTAGACCTGAGCGATCGCCTGCACCTGGCCGACCGCCTCGTTGATGACGGTGCGCACCTCCGGCCGCCGCGCCGCGATCTGCTGCAAGAGCCCGGCCACGCCTTGCAGGTTGTTCTTGATGCGGTGGTGGACCTCTCGCACCAGCAGCTCGCGCTGCGCGATCGCGGCTTCCAGGCGCGCGGCCTCCTGCGCGCGCTGCTGCGTCACGTCGCTGGCGACCAGCAGCAGTTGCTCCGCCTCCAGGTCGCCGCTCGCGTCGTTGACGCCGGACAGGTGCAGCAGCCGCGCGTCCCAGATCCGGGCTTGGCCGCGCACGTTCAACCGGTACTCGCGCTGCAGCACCTCGCTGCTCTGGAGCGCGAACTCCATGTCGGCCCGGATCGTCTCCGCCTGCTCGGTGCCGAAGAGCGCCTCGGGGCTCGCGCCCAGCAGTTCCTCCTCCGGCCGACCGGCCAGCGCCGCCGCGGCCTGGTTGATCTGCTGGACCTGCAGCGTCTTCGCGTCATGCAGGCTGATGGCGATCGGCGCGGCTTCGATGATGCGGCTCAGCGAGGCCTGCGCCTGCTGGCTCTGCGCCTCGGCCTGCCGGCGGCGCTCGATGTCGAGCAGCGCATAGGTCAGTTGCCGCGACCCGCCCGCGCCATCACCCGCCCCGCTGCCGGTCACCACCGCATTGCCGACGACCCAGAACTCGCGCCCGTCGCGCGCGACCACGCGGCATTCGAAGGTCTCGGCCTGGCCCTCGGGCAGCTCGTCCAGGTACTGCGTCTGGCGGAACGGGTGGTCCGGCGCCTCGGTCGCGACGCTGCTGATCGGTTGGCCGGCGAATTCCGCCAGGTCGCCGCCGAACATCCGTCGCGCCGACCGGTTCATCCACTCGATGCCGTGCCGGCCCACCGTCACGATGCCCACCAGCACGGAGTCCAACACCGCGCGCTCGCGTTCGGTTTGCAATTGCAGTGACTGTTGCAGCAGCTCGTTGCGCGCCTGCGCCTGCTGGTGGTCGGTGATGTCGACCGTCAGCACCGACGTCGTGCGTTGGCCGGAGGCGAGCTGGCCGATCTCGACCCGCGTCATCAGCCAGCGCAGCCCGTGTTCAGGATGGCGGACCGCGTAGCGCGCGACCGTGGGCGTGGCCTGCTTCAGCGCCTGCTGGAGCTTCTCGTACTCGGCGCGCGATTCGGGCTCGACCATGTCGCGGTTGACGCCCTGCAGCGCCGGGGCCGGTTTCGGGCCGTTGTCGTTGCCGGCATCGGACGAGGGCGCGGACGACGGCGCGCCGGTGCCGGGGCGCGACCAGCCGGCCTCCTGCTGGAAGGTGGCCAGGCCCACGCCGGCGGTGTCCATCAGCGTCTGCAACTGCTGCTGGGCGAGTTCCAGGTCCTGTTCGGCGCTGCGGTCTTCCAGCATCACCAGCGTGCGCGGCCGCGACCACGGCCCGCTGAGCCGGCGCGCGCGCACCCGCATCCAGCGGCGGCCGCCGCCTGCCTGCGCGACGAGCGCCTCACGCTGCGATTCCTCGCCCGGGCCCGGCGGCGGCACGGCGATCAGCGTGCGCCACTCCGGCGGCAACTCGTGCAGGCTGATCGGCATCTGCGGGCTCAGCCGCCGGCACAAGGTAGCGAACGCGCCGTTGAAACGCAACAGCAGCCCCTGGTCGTCATGCATCAGCGCCGGCAGCGGGCACAGGTCCAGCCACTGGTCGATCTCCGATTGCATCCGGTCGGCGCGCTCGCGGGCGGCCAGTTCGGTGCTGTGATCCTGCAGCAGCGCCAGGCCCAGGTCGCCGCCGTCCAGCGGATGCACCCAGGCTTGCAGGAGGTGTTCGCGGCCTTGGTCGTCGACCAGTCGCAGCTCCTGGGCCTTGCCGCTGGGCAACAGCCGCCGGCCTTTCAGGGAGACCTCGCCCATCAGGTCCTGCAGCCGTGCGTTGATCAGCAAGACCTGACCCCGCGCGTCCAGCACGAAGGCGGGCCAGGGGCCGTCCCACAGACCGGCGAGCAACTCGGGCAGATCCAGCGCGCGCGCCTTCAGCAGGGCGCGCAGCGCGTCGAGGTCGGGAGAGGCGAGGGGCAGTTGGGACGACACCTCGCGAGTGTAGGGAAAAGCGCCGGTGCCGGGCATCGGGCATGGCGCATCGAACGACGGGCGCTCGGCGTCCGTCGGGCGGTGATCGGATCGGCCGCGCATCGTCGCGCATGAGCGCGGTGGGGCCCATGACAACGGCCCCCGCGAGTCGGACTCGGCGGGGGCCGTGGCGGGCGGGATCCGCGGGGTGCGGGACCCTGTGCCTGTTTACTCCAGTTGCGCGGCCTTGTGCAGCGCGCGCAACACGGCGTGGTTGACCTCGTCCGCGCCCAGCATCAGCGTGTCCAGCGCGGCGCGGACGTCGAAGACGGATTCGTCCTCGATCGCCTGCACCAGCTGCAGCGCGCCGTGGTACGGGCCGGTCTTGTCCACCAGCGCCTGGCGCACGCGCTCCGGCACCGGAATGGACTGCAGCAGTTTCTCGAACGGCTGCTTCAGCATGTGATCCAGCAGGGAGAACAGGCCGCAGATGAACATCTCGTCGCGGACCTCGGAATCGCCCATGCCCTTGGACAGCTCCTCCATGACCAGGCCGCGACGCAGCGCGCCGAACATGACCGGGCGCATCGCATGGTCCTTGCTCGCCGTCGCCAGCAGCAGCGCCAGCCAGCGGCGCAGTCGCGCGTAGCCCAGCAGCATGATCGCGTGACGGAACGACGACACCTCGACCGACAGGCCGAAGGCGGCGGAATTCATGTAGCGCAGCAGCTTGAACGCCAGGCTGGGATCGCGCTTGAGCGTCTGCTCCAGGCGCTCCACGTCCTCGCCCTGGTCGACGCGCGACATCAACTCGACGATCACCTGCAGGTCCGCCTGCGCGTCGTTGCGGGCGGCCGAGGCCGGCGGGGCCTCGAAGTCGCCATGCACCGTCCAGCCCAGCACGCCGGCGGCGCCGCCGTCGAAGGCCTGCTTGAAGTCCGCGGCGCTGCGCGCTCCGGCGACCAGCACCGACTTGCCCGCCGGCAGCGGACCATTGGCCAGGTCCGGCAGGTCCAGCACCAGTTGCTTGAAACCGGCCGCGTCGGAGCGCCCCTTCAGCAGCGCGCCGCGCGCTTGCGCCTGGGCGGCGAGCTCGGCGTCCGACAGCAGGAAGGCTGGCACTTCGATGCGCACGTTGGCCGGCAGCGGGGCCGCCAGCAGACCCTTCAGCAAGCCCTCGTGCGCGACGTTCAGCTGCACCGCCTTGGTCGGGAAGGCCTCGCTCAGCGCGGCGAGCAGCTCGCCCGCGTCGGGCGACCCCTCCGGGCGAAGCGCGAACACCGTGACGCGCGTGGCCTCGATGTCGAGGGACTTGGAAACCAGGGGCGCGTACCCCAGGGCCAATTGGCCCAACACGGCGTGGGTCGAGTTCATGCGGATCGGCGCTTCAGTTGTTGATGTACTGGAACAGCGACATGCGCTGCACCATCGAGTAGGTCTTCAGCGCCGCATCGTAGCCCGTCTGCTGGTTCTGGAAGTCGGAAATGCCCTGCGTCATGTCCAGGTCCTCTGCGGCAGATTGCTCAGCCTGGTTGTAAACCTTCAGCGTCTGCAGGCGGGACTCCGATCCGTCCAGGTTGTTCATCTGCTCGCCGACCTGGCTGCGCACGTTGGTCAGGTTGCCGGCCACCGCGTCCAGGTCGCGCAGGTTCAGCAGATTGGCCTGCGTGACCTCGGTGCCGGTGCGACCCGTGGTCTTGAGCGATTCGATGGTGCGGTCCAGCACGTCGAAGAGCTTCAGGTCGTTGGTCGACGGCTTGGCGGTGAAGGTGTCGCCGTCCGACGGCGCGCCGGAGATGGTCATCGCCATGCCGTCGAACTTCACCGTGTTGCCGGTGCTGAAGTTGTCGCTCGCGACGGGCACATGACCCTGCGTTTCGTTGAACACCGTGTAGGTCTGCGACGGCGCGGTGCCGCTGATGACGATGCTGTAGCTGTCGCCGGTGATCGCGGTGGGGTCGGTGACGCGGCCGGCGTCGACCCAGCCGGTCGCGGACTTGTTGGTGAGCGCGTTGGGTGCCACGCCGGTCTCGAAGGTGCCGTTGCCGCTGCGCGCCTGCTCCCAGGCCATGCGGCCGTCGACGCTGAGCGGGTAGTTCTCCAGGTTGCCGGTGCTGACGTTGCCCGACACGCCCTCGAAGCCCACGCCCCCGCCGATGCGGTTGCCCGCGGCGTCCCGTTGCACCGGGTTGTCGAGGAACGGCGTGCCGTTGGTGCCCTGGCCGGAGAACAGGAAACCGCCGGCGCCGTCGCTGCGATTGGCGATCGACAGCAACTGATCGCGCAGGCCCTGGATCTTGGTGGCCAGGCTCTTGCGTTCCGGGTCGCTGTAGCTGGCGTTGCCGGCGGCGAGCATGGTCTCGCGGATCTGCTGCATCAGCTCGTTGGCGTCGCCCAGCGCGCTTTCCGCCAGCGTCATGCTGTTGCGGCTGGCGTCCAGCGCGCGCTGGCTGGCGTCGACCTGGCCGATGGAGGTGCGCGCGCGTTCCGCGCGGGCGGCGCCGGTGGGGTCGTCGCTGGCGCGCTCGACGCGCTTGCCGGAGGTCAGGCGCTGCTGCGCGTCCTGCATTTCCTGTTGACGGCGCTGCAGCGTGGCGATGCTGGCGTCGAACATGTTGGCGGTGGAGAGTCGCATGGGTCGGTCCCTCTAGATCGATGACGTCGCGCCGCTCAGCGGCCGACGACGCTCAGCAATTGGTCGAACAGGCTTTGCGCGGCCTGCAGCATCTTGGCCGCGGCCTGGTAGCCCTGCTGGAACTGCATCAGCTTGGCGGCTTCCTCGTCGAGGTTGACGCCGGCCTGGCTGGAGCGGGTGGCCTCGGCGTCGCTGGCGACCGAGGTCGACACCTGCGCCAGGTAGTCCGCGCCCTGCACGCGCGAGCCGATGTCGGCCATCGCCGCGGCATAGGCCTCGGTGACGGTCTGGCCGCGCGAGGTCGTGCCGTCGGCCTGCAGCTGCTTGCCGACGAAAGGCGTGGTCTGCAGCGCCAGGAAGGCCTTGGCGTTGCCGTTGTTGGTGGAGACCACCTTGTCGGACACGTCCAGCGCGATCTTGTCGCCCTCGCGCGGCACGCCGTTCATGCGCAGCTCGAAGCCGAGGTCGACGCCGTTGGCGGGATCGTTGCCGATCGCGCCGCCGGCCTTCCAGGTGCCGCTGACGCTGGTGTTGTCCGACAGCGTGATCGTGTAGTTGATGCTGTTGTCGGCGTTGACGGTGCCGAACTGCACCGTCGCCGGCTGCTTGCTCTTGTCGAACTTGGCATTGACCGCGTACAGCGAGTCGACCGTGGCCGTGCCCTTGTTGTCGATGCTGGTGGTGGCGACGATGGGCGAGGCCGCGGCCAGGCCGGCCGGATCGTCCAGCGCGCGCTTGAAGCTGCCCGCCGCGCCGGCCACCGGTTCGAGCAGGAAGCTGTCACCCTGCTGCATGGTGCCGGTCATCGACAGGCTGATGCCGTAGGCGGCCTTGATCTGGTCGTTGGACATCAGCGTCGGCTGACCGCCCGGCCGCACCGCGATCTGGTAGCTGTCGGGCGTGCCGGTCGGGTCCGGCGTGATCGTGAAGGACAGCGCCGGCACCAGCGCGCCGTCGCTGACGGACGCGGTGACGCGCGCGTCGCCGCGGTTGGTCACGGCCGGCAGCACCGTCGGATTGGCGATCGTGAACAGCGGTCCGCCGGCCTGCGCCTTCAGGTCGACGCCCAACTTCTGCTGCTCGTTGACCCGCGTGGCCAGCGCCGTGGCCATCTGGCCCAGCATGTTGCGGGCGTCCTGAAGATGGGTGTTCTGGTAGCGCAGCAGCGCCGTCAGCGACCCGCCGGTGAGCGTGCTGTCGTCCAGCACGCGCGTGCCGCTGGCGTCGCTGATCGACAGCTGCGCGCGGGCGCCGTCGTAGGGGTCGGGGGTGACCTTGAGCTCCTGCGCCTGGCCGCCCAGCACGAGGCGCTGGCCGCCGCCGATGAACACGCCGACGGTGCCGTCCCGCGCGTTGTCGACGGTGGTGACCTGCACGTACTGGCTGAGCTGCGAGACCAACTGGTCGCGCTTGTCCAGCAGGTCGTTGGGCGTGTGGCTGGTGCCGGCGGTACGGGCGATCTGGTCGTTGGCGGCGGCGATCTGCTTGGCCAGTTCATTGACCTGCTTGACGTTGGCGTTCAGGTCGCTGACGACGCCGGACTGCAGGTCGGCCAGTTGCTGGCCCGCGCTCTGGAAGCGCGCGGCCAGATCGTTGGCCTTGCCCAGCACCACCTGGCGCGCGGATGGGTCGGACGGGCGGCTGGCCACGTCGACCAGCGCGTTGAGGAAGTCGTTGGTCGCCTGGCCCAGGCCGTCGGAGCCGGTCGGGAACAGCTTCTCCAACTGGCCCAGCTGCGATTGCATGGAGGTGTCCATGAAGGCCTGCGACTTGGCGGCCGCGGCTTCACGGGTGAGGAACTCGTTGTGGGAGCGGGTGACCGTCTCCACGTTGACGCCCTTGCCGAAGTAGCCCGCGCCGGTGAACTGGCCCTCGGGCGTCGTCAGCACCACGTCCTGGCGCGAGTAGCCCGGGGTGTTGGCGTTGGCGATGTTCTGCCCGATGGTCTGCAATGCCGCCTGGTTGGCGAACATCGCGCGCATGCCGAGCGAGAGCAGCGGAGAGGTACTCATGGGCTCCTCCTCAATCCTTCCTGTGCCGGCTCAGGCGCGCGCTCACGCCATCGCGCGTTGCACGCGCATGGTCGTGTTGATGGTGCGCGCCAGCTTGCTGGCGTACTCGGGGTCGGTGGCGTAGCCGGCCTTCTGCAGGCCCTTGGCGAAGCCCTCGGCGTTGCCGGTGTTGGCCTTGGCCACCACGTCGCGGTAGCGGTCGTTGTTGCCGATCAGCTTGGCGTAGTCCTTGAAGGCTTCCTCGTAGCTGCCGTAGGCGCGGAACTTGGCGGTGACGCGCGTGGGCTTGCCGTCGACGTACTCGGTGGTCTGTACCTCGGCGACCTTGCCGCTCCAGTTGGCGCCGGCCTTGATGCCGAAGACGTTGAAGCTGGTCGAGCCGTCCTTGTTCAGGATCTCGCGCTTGCCCCAGCCGGACTCGTGCGCGGCCTGCGCGATCATGAAGCTGGCCGGGATGCCGGTCTGCGCCTGCGCGGCCTTGGCGGCGCCGTCGTGCTTGAGGATGAAGTCCTGCACGTGGGGCTGCACGTTCTTGACCGCGAGCTGCGGCAACTGCGTCGTGGCGGCGGCGTTCTTCGCGCTCGGCAGCTCGCCGTCCTTGACGCCGAGCTGGCGCTGCAGGTGGCGCTCGATCGCCTGCGACAGCCCGCCGGGCAGGCCGGTCAGCTTGCCGGCGTACTGCTGGTCCAGCATCTCGGAGCCCATCTGCGTGGCCGAGTTGTCCAGCATGCCGGAGCTCATCGTGGCCTGGCGCATGCTCTTCATCACCTCCTGCATGAAGAGGGACTCGAACTGCCTGGCGGTTTCCTTGATCGCGGCCTTGGGATCGCGCGACGCGGTGGACTTGAGCTGCTCGACCGAGCGCGTGTCCGCGCTCAGGCCGTTCATGCCCATGCCCAGGGTGGTGCTCAGCGGGGTGGAGAGGGCCATGTCAGATCACCTCCAGCTCGGCCTGCAGGGCGCCGGCGCTCTTCATTGCCTGGAGAATGGCCAGCAGGTCCTGCGGCGTGGCGCCCAGCGTGTTGAGCGCCTTGACGACGTCGTTCAGGCGCGCGCCGGCCGGCAGCTGGATCAGCGAGCCGGGCTCCTGCTTGATCGAGATGTCGGTCTTCTCGGTCACCGTGGTCTGGCCGCCCGACAGCGCATTGGGCTGGCTGACCTGCGGCGTGCTGGTGATGGTCACCGCCAGGTTGCCGTGCGCCACCGCGCAGGGCTGCAGCGTGACCGCCTGGTTCATCACCACGGAGCCGGTGCGCGCGTTGATGACGATGCGCGCGGCGGGGATCTCCAGGTCGAAGGGCAGGTTTTCCATGTCGGCCAGGAAGGCGACGCGTGCGTCCGGCGCCAGCGGCACGCGCACCTTCACGACGCGGCCGTCCAGCGCCATCGCGGTGCCGTCGCCCTTGGCCTTGTTGATCGCCTTGGCGACCGCGCGCGCGGTGCCGAAGTCGGAGGCGTTCAGGTCCAGCTGGAGGTATTCGTTCTGCTGCAGCGGCGTGGGCACGCTGCGCTCGACCAGCGCGCCGCCGGGGATGCGGCCGGCGCTGAGGTGGTTGATCTGCACCTTGGAGCCGCCGGCCGACGCGCCCGCGCCGCCCACCACCAGGTTGCCCTGGGCGATGGCGTAGACCTGGCCGTCCGCGCCGCGCAGCGGCGTGGCGATGAGCGTGCCGCCGCGCAGGCTCTTGGCGTTGCCCATCGAGGACACCACCACGTCCAGCGGCTGGCCGGGCTGCGCGAAGGGGGGGAGGGACGTGGTGATCATGACCGCCGCGACGTTGCGCGGCTGCATGGTCACGCCGGGCGGCAGCAGCACGCCGAACTGCTGCAGCATCGCCGTCATGCTCTGGCCCGTGAACGGGGCCTGGGTGGTCTGGTCGCCGGTGCCGTCCAGCCCCACCACCAGGCCGTAGCCGGTCAACGGGTTGGAACGCACGCCTTGCACCGCCGCGACTTCCTTGATGCGCGTGGCCTGGGCCGGGGTGGCCGCGGACAACAGCGCCATCAGGCTCAGCAGGCCGGCCGCCAGTTGGCGGGCGGAGCGGGAGGAGCGGCGAAGGAAGAGGGGGAATGTGGTGGGGTACATCTCGGTCACACGGTTGGCAGACTCGTGTGGCCGATTGTGGGGAAACTTAAATGGGCGAAAGGTTCAAGAAGAAGCGGGATAGCCAGCCAATTCCATGCGCATCGGCGGTGGCGCCGCGACCGCGCTGCTCGACCCGGACATTGGCGATCGCGGTCGAGGCGACGGTGTTGCCCTGGCGGATCGACTGCGGGTCGACCTGGCCGTAGAAGCGCAGCACGTCGACGTTGTTGTTCACGCCGACCTGCTTCTCGCCCGAGATCAGCAGGTGGCCGTTGGGCAGCACGCCGGTGACCACGGCGGTGACGGTGCCGGAGAAGTCGTTGGTGTTCTCGTTCGTGCCCTTGCCGGTGCTCTTGTTGGACGAGGAGCCCGACACCTCCGCGCGGCCGTTGGCGAACGAGTTCGGCGCGAAGCCGGGGATGGCCGTCACGCCGGCCGCCAGCGCGCCGGTCTTGTCCAGCTCGGAGCTGGACTTCTGCGAGGCGCTGACCTTCTCGACGATCTGCACCGTGACGATGTCGCCGACCAGTCGGGCGCGATGGTCCTCGAACAGCGGGCGGTAGTTGGCGTTCTGGTAGATCGCGCCGTTGTTGGCGGCGGCCGGGATCGGCTCGGGCATCTTGACGACCGGGGCCGGCTGCATGTCCACGCGCGGCTGCGGGTACATGGCGCCGCAGGCGCCGAGCATCGCGGCGGCGGCGGCCGGGGCGGCCAGCCGGGTCAGGCCGGCCAGGCCGGCCAGGCGGGAGGTGACGAGGGACAAGGTCATGAACAACTCCTTGGATCTCAGGAACGGGGGGCGCGGGGCGTCGCGGCGGACGGCGACGCTGGGGGCATCAGATCTGCGACAGCTTCTGCAGCATCTGGTCGGTCGTCTGGATCGCCTTGGAATTCATTTCGTAGGCGCGCTGGGTCTGGATCATCTGCACCAGCTCCTCGACCACGTTGACATTGGACGTCTCGACGAAACCCTGCTGCACCGTGCCCAGGCTGTTGGTGCCCGGCGCGCCGGTCTGCGGCGTGCCCGAGGCGACGGTCTCGGCGTAGAGGTTGCCGCCCAGCGAGTCCAGCCCCGGCGGGTTGATGAAGTTGGCCAGTTGCAGCTGGCCCAGCGTGGTCGGCGTGGTGCTGGCGGCGGTGGTCACGCTGACGGTGCCGTCGGCGCCGATGGTCAGCGACTTGGCGTCGGCCGGCACGATGATGCCGGGCAGCACCGTGTTGCCGTTGTTGGTCACGACCTGGCCGTTGGCGTCGAGCTGGAAGCTCCCGTCACGGGTGTAGGCGGTGGTGCCGTCCGGCATCTGGATCTGGAAGAAGCCGTTGCCCTTGACGGCCACGTCCAGGTAGTTGGACGTCTGCGTCAGGCTGCCCTGCGAGTGGCTGCGCGAGGTCGCCACCGCGCGCGCGCCCAGGCCGACCTGCATGCCGGTGGGCAGCGTGGTCTGCTCGGTGTTGTTGGCGCCGGGCTGGCGCAGGGTCTGGTACATCAGGTCCTCGAAGACGGCGTGCGACTTCTTGAAGCCGTTGGTCGAGACGTTGGCCAGGTTGTGGGAAATGACATCCAGCTGGGTCTGCTGGGCTTCCATGCCGGTCTTGGCGGTCCACAGGGAACGAAGCATCGGTAACTCCTAATCCGTTGACTGGGCGAGCAGCGCGGCGCTCCGCGGTCAGCTGTCGGACAGCAGCTTGGAAGCGGCTTGTCCATGGGTCTGGGCGATCGAGAGCAATTTCATCTGCTGCTCGAACTGGCGGGCGGCGGCGATCATGCCGACCATGGTCTCGACGGGGCTCACGTTGGAGCCCTCGAGCGCGCCCGATTGCAGGCGCGCCGCCGGGTCGGCCGGCAGCGGGTCGCCGCCGGCGGCCACGAACAGGCCGTCGTCGCGGCGGGTGAAGCGGCCGTCCTCGGTGACGAGCTTGATGCGGCCGATGTTCACCGGGCGCTGGCCGTCGGCCTTGGCGACCACGGTGCCGTCGTCGCCGATGGAGATGGTGGAGTTGGGGGGCACGGTGATCGCGCCGCCGTCGCCCAGCACCTGCAGGCCGTTGCGCATGCGCAGCACGCCGTCCTGGTCCACGTCCATGGAGCCGGCGCGGGTATAGGCCTCGGTGCCGTCCGGCGCCTGCACCGCCATCCAGGCCTTGCCCTTCATGGCGACGTCCAGGTTGCGGTCGGTCGTGGTGATCGGGCCGGCCGACAGGTCGTGGCCGGTGGTCGTCTCCAGCGCGAAGGCGCGCGTGCTGGCGCCGTCGCCCCGGATGGGCACGGCGCGGAAGGCCTGCAGCTCGGCCCGGAAGCCGTTGCTGTTGGCGTTGGCCAGGTTGTTGGACAGCACGTCCTGGCGAGACATCGCCGCCTGCGCGCCGCTCATCGACAGGTAGATCATGCGGTCCATGGCCGGGTCTCCTCAGCGGGCGCGATCAGCGCAGGTTGACCAGGGTCTGGAGCACCTGATCCTGGGTCTTGATGGTCTGCGAGTTGGCCTGATAGACGCGCTGCGCGGTCATCATGTTCACCAGCTCCGAGGTCAGGTCGACGTTGGATTCCTCCAGCGCGCCCGGCGTCAGCGAGCCCAGGTTGCCGTCGCCGGGCACGCCCACGACCGGATCGCCGGACGCGTTGGTGCGCGACCAGACGTTGCCGCCCAGCGGTTGCAGGCCCTGCGGATTGCGGAAGTTGGCCAGCTCGACCTGGCCGGCCGGCTTGGACTCGCCATTCGAATACCGGGCGGTGACGATGCCGTTGTTCTCCAGCTTGATGCCGACCAGTTGGCCCGGCGCGTAGCCGTCCTGCGTCAGGTCGGTGACGGCGAAGTTGGAGCCGTTTTCGGTCGCGCTGCGCAGGTCGAACTTGATGCCCTGGACCGACGGATCGGACGGGTCGGCGGGCGGCGCGGGGATGGGCAGCGTCGGGGCGCCCTGCGCGTTCGTGCCGGCGGGGATCTTGAGGTTGAGGAAGGTGCTGGGGCCGGGCGACACCGGCTTGCCGCCGGTGGGCAGGAAGGTCATCTGCGTGAACGGCGTCAGCGGATTGCCCTTGGCGGTGCCGTCGTCGGTCTCGATCGGGTTGCCCTGCGCGTCGAACTTCACCGCGCTGCCGTTGGCGGTCAGGTAGACGTTCCAGACGGTGTTGCCGTTGGCGTCGTCGTTGTTGGCGCGCTGGAAGTACATGGTCAGCGCGGTGGGCTGGCCCTTGGCGTCGTAGACCGTCATCGACGTCGCGTTGTTGTACGAGGTCGGGTCGTTCAGCGTGATGCCGGTCTTGTCGATCTTGGCCGAGTTGGGGTCGGCCGGATCGGTCAGGTCGTAGGCGGCGGTCGGGCCGGCGCGGGAGTCCAGGTTGAACTCCATCTTGATGTTGTCGGTGACCTTGGGGTCGATGCCGCCGGTGGGCAGCTTCAGGCCCTGCGCCAGGCCCGGCTGGATCACGCCGTTGGCGTCGGCCGGATAGCCCATCAGCTTGAGCTGGGCGTTGTTGACGATGTTGCCGTCCTTGTCGACCTTGAACTGGCCGTTGCGGGTGTACACCGTCGGGCTCTTGCCGTCGGACACCTGGAAGAAGCCGGCGCCGTTGATGGCCAGGTCCATCGGGTTCTCGGTGATCGAGATGTTGCCCTGCGTGAACTGCTGGGCCACCGTCTGGATCTGCACGCCGATGCCGACGTCATTGGAGCCGGCACCGTTGAGCGAGGCGGCGTACATGTCCGCGAACTCGGCCCGCGACGCCTTGGCGCCGTAGGTCTGGGAGTTGGCGATGTTGTTGCCGATGACTTCCAGGTTCTTGCTGGAAGCGTTCAGTCCGGAGAGGCCTTGTTGGAAGCTCATGGGATGTCCTTGGGCGGTTCAGGCGGGTAAGGCGGTGATGCGGCGATGCGTGGGGGAGGGCGGCCGGGCGGTCAGCCCAGCGAGCGGACCTTGTCGTAGTCGACCAGGCCCGAGTTCTTCAACTCGAGCTGCAACTTCGACCCGCTGGTGTTCACGGCGTTCACCACATCGCGGGTCATGGTGGTGGAGGCCACCGCGGCGCCGCTCTTGGTGGCGGTGACGCGGAAGGTCAGGTTGGCGGTCTCGGTGGCCTTGGAGGCGTCCCAGTTGAAGGTCTGGGCGCCGCTCTTCTGCGCGCCCAGGTCCTGCGTGGAGACCACCGCGCCGGCGCCGTTGAGGATCTCCAGCTTGACGGTGTCGGCCGGGCCGGAAAGCTCGTAGTTCAGCGTGGCCTTGCCGTCCGCGACCGAGACCTTGTTGCCGGGCACGGTCACCGAGCGGCCGACCAGGCTGACGCTCTGCAGCGCCTGCATCTGGCCGAACTGGTTGGCCAGGCCCTGGATGCTGGTGTTGAGCGTGCTGACGCCGGTGACGGTCTGGATCTGCGCCATCTGCGTGGTGACCGCGGCGTTGTCCATCGGGTTCATCGGGTCCTGGTTCTGCAACTGCGCGACCAGCAGCTTCAGGAAGCGGTCGGAGGTCTCCTGCGCGCTCGTGCCGGTGGCGCTGGACGCCGCCGTGTTGGAGGTCGCGCCGGTGCTCGAATTGACGTTCAGGTTGGAGAAATCCATGGCGGGCTTTCCGTTCGGTTATTCGGGAGCGGGCGGTCAGCCCTGGCCCATCTGCAGGGTCTTGAGCAGCAACGACTTGGCGGTGCCCATGACCTCCAGGTTGTTCTGGTACGAGCGGGAGGCGGAGATCATGTTGACCATCTCCTCCACGCTGTTCACGTTGCTGTAGGTGACGTAGCCGTCGGCGTCGGCCAACTGGTGGCTCGGGTCGTGGACGCGGCGGCCGGGGGTCTGGTTCTCCTGCACGCCCACCACCTGCACGCCGACGTCGGTCTGGTCGGTGCCGTTCTGCGCCATGACGCTCTGGAACACCACCTGGCGCGCCTTGTAGGCCTGGCCGTCCGGGCCGGCGACGGTGTCCGCGTTGGCCATGTTGCTGGCCACGGCGTTCAGGCGCTGGCTCTGCGCGCTGACGGCGCTGCCGGAGATATGGAAGATGCTGAACATGGACATGACGGGCTCCTGGGCTCGGGTGGGGCGTCAGGCCGCTCAGGCCGCGTTCGGCGACTTCATCGCATCCATCATGGTGCGGATGCTGCCGTTCAGGAATCGCAGCGATGCCTCGTACTTCACCGTGTTGTCGGCGAAGCTGGCGCGCTCGCGGTCCATGTCCACGGTGTTGCTGTCCATGCTGGTCATGGCGCTGAGGCTGTTCTGCAGCGCGTTCTGGGTGCGCTGGGTCAGGGTCTGGTTGCTGTCCGCCGGGCTGGCCATGGGCGAGGTCGCCTCGCGCAGCGCCTTGGCGAAATCCATGTCCCGGGACTGATACCCCGGCGTGTCCGCGTTGGCGATGTTGCTGGCGAGCAGACGCTGGCGCTCCGCCCGCAGGGTCAGCGCCTGGGACTGGAAGTTCATCGCTTCGGTCAGTTTGTTCAGCATTCGTATCTCCTTCGGGACGGCGGGGCGGGGTCCTGGGACGCGCCCTCGGTTTGTCACGTTCGGGCATTGTGGGCAGCAGGCCGGAAAACATGAGCGCGATAAGACGGGTGTTCGCGGCGCATTTCGACGCCATCGGCGACAGGCCGGGCCGTACAGTTCCGTCCCATGTCGACACCCTGCCGCCACACCCACGTGCAAACGCTGCCTGCCTTCCTGGCCGGCGCGCTGCTGTCGGTCTGGCTGATGTTCGGGCTCTGCGGCGAGGCTCGCGCCCAGGCGGCGCCGGGCACGGCGGCGTCGGTGATCGTTCCCGGCAGCGAACCCAGCGGCCTCGGCGCGCTGGACGCCACGCTGGAGCAGCGCCTGCAGGTGCTGGCGATGGCCGGCGCGCGCCAGGTGGCGCCGACGCAGGCCCGCGTGGAAGTCGAGCTGGGCCGTCTGGACCCGCGCCTGCGCCTGGCGCCGTGCGGCCAGATCCAGCCCTACCTGCCGCCGGGCCAGAAGATGTGGGGTCGCACCCGCCTGGGCCTGCGCTGCCTGGCCGGCGTGACCAAGTGGAATGTGACGCTGCCGCTGACGATCCGGGTCTATGGGCAGGCGTATGTCGCGGCCTCCGACCTGCCGGCCGGCACGCTCCTGACTCAAGATCACCTGCGTTTGGCCGAAGTTGATATTGCGGGCGAAGCCGGGGCCATCTATACACAACCGGATGCCTGGGTCGGCCGCCACCTGGCGCGGCCGGTCACCGTCGGCGACGCGCTGCGGTCGTCCGATCTGAAACTGCGCCAATGGGTGCAACCGGGCGACCGGGTGCAGGTCTTGGCGACCGGAACCGGTTATGCCGTGGCCGGGGAGGGCCAGGCGATGGGCGTCGGACTGGAAGGCCAGGACGTCCGTGTGCGCTTCGACAACGGGCGCATGGTCACCGGGCGTACCATCGGTGAACGGCGGGTGGAGGTGCTCCTGTGATGCATGTCACCCTCCAGGTTGTCGGATTTGTGAAGCTCGTCCCTAAAGTCGCCCGCCCGCGGGCCGATATACCGAGTATTGGAAGTGGTCCGGCGTGTGTCGGACCCATGGAGATTTGCCATGAAGATCGGTAATAGCCCTGAACTGAACGCCTACACCAAGCTGAGCAACGAGCGCCCCGGCGCGACCGATGCCGGCCGTGCGCAACCGGGCAAGGCGGGCCAGACGGATGCGGGAGCCCAGGTGGAACTGTCCAGCACGGCCAGCAGCCTGATCGCCGGTGCCGGCTCGGACGAAGGCAGCTTCGACACCGAGAAGGTGCAACGCATCGCCAAGGCCATCGAGGACGGCAAGTTCACCATCAACGCCGATGCGATCGCCGACAAGCTGATCGCCAATGCGACGGAGATGGTGGGCCGCTCGATGCCCTCGCATTGATCGCTGATGAGTTCGGTTAAACCTGAGCCAAAGCGCCCGTAGACGAAGTTTTTCGTTGCCGCCATGACCGCCACGCCCTTGACCTCGACCCCCGCCGACCTGGAGCAACCGCTGCAGGACGTCGAAAGCTGCCTGAACCTGCTGGGCGACGCGCTGCATCGGCGCGACTCGCAGGCGATCGAGTTGCACGCGGCATCGCTGCATGCGGCGCTGGCCCGTGCGATCGAGCAATTCAGCGCGGCGGCCCGTACGGGCACCGTGCCGCAGGGCTTGCGCACCCGTCTGATGCAGGCCGGCGGCCGCGTCGCCGCCCAGCGCGAATCGCTGGCCCGCGCCACCGCGGCGCTGGATCGCGCGATCGACGTGCTGATGCCGGGGGAGTCGACCGGGCTGTACGGCGCATCCGGCAAGAACGAGCGCAAATCGGCGTTGGGTGGATCGATTCAGGCGTAAGCCGGTTCTCTCTCTTGAACGGCGAAGGCCACGCGATGTGCGTGGCCTTTTTGCTTCTTGGGTTTGCTCTTTGCTCTCCGGCGACCGCCTGCCTGCCGGGGCCAGGCGTTGGCCGCCGAGGCATGGGGCCTTGGCCTGCGCCAAAACCCCATGCCTCACCGTCCCCAACCACTCCCGCCCTTCCACGGTTTCGCCACCGAGGACGTCAACCGTTGCGTCCTTTGATGGTTCGGTGACCGGGTGCGTGGTCGGTCGTTATGCGGGTGTCTTGGTCGCCTTGCGCCGCAGGCAATCCAGGTAGGCGAAACCGTCCGGCGGCGTGCCGCTGCGCTGGGACGTCCAGATCATTTCGCCCAGACACTCCATCGCTTCATGGTGCGCCTCGTGCAGCGACTGCCGGCGCGCCGCCAGCAGGTCCAGTGCCTGGCGGACGCCGCGCGGCTGGTCGATCTGGTGCTGCTCGATCAGGCTCAGATGCATGGAAAGGTGCAGGAACGGATTCGTCCTGCCGTCCTCGACGGTGTAGACCGCCGCCAGCGCGGCGGTCTCGTCGGCCAGGTCGTCGTGGTACTCCGGATGCTGGGCGATCCAGTCGGAGGCGATCGCCTCCATCGGCGTGAGCGGCATGCCGTCGCGCTGCTTGCGATAGGTCTGGCAGAAGAAGCGGCGGACCTCGAGTTGGGATGGGGCAAACATAAGTCCGTGATTGTCGCCGGCAAGCTCAAGCCTTGTCCGGCCGGGGCTGCTCGGCGGCCGCGGGGGGCGCCCCGGGCGGGCCGGCCGGTTCCTGCCAGGGTTGTCCGCCGCGGCCGTCGGCGAGCGCGCGGCGCTCGGCCGCCAGCCGTTCTTCCAACTGGGCCTGACCGCGCTTGGACATCGCGATCAGCGTGTCCAGATCGCCCCGGTGCGGCCGCATCCGCTCCATTTGCTCGACGCTGTGGCGGCGGAAGCGCCATGCCAGTTGCCGCGCCGCGTGCGGCGTCCAGCCCAGCTTCTCCAGCACGCTGCGGGCGCTCATCAGCGCCGAGTCCAGCGTCTCGCGCTCGATCAGCTCGACGCCCAATTCGCGCAGGGTGTAGTAGTGCTGGACGTTGCGGGCCCGCGCCACGATGGTCAGGTGAGGGAAGTGCTGCCGGGCGATCTCTGCGATCTTGACGCTGTGCTCGATGTTGTCGACGGCGATGACCAGCACATGGGCGGTCTCTGCGCCGGCGGTGCGCAGCAGTTCCAGCCGCGAGGCGTCGCCCCAGAACACCCGCCATCCGAAGCGCCGCAGGGACTCCACCATGTCCGCGTCGTGGTCCAGCACCGTCGCCGACATCCCGTTCGCGTTCAGCATCCGGCCGATGATCTGACCGTAACGGCCGAAGCCGGCAATGATCACGGGCCGGTCCTGCTGCTCCTTGAGCTCGTGGGGCGACTGCTGCTCCACCTGCCCCGCGCGGCGCTGCGCCCAGGCCAGCAGCGCGGGCGTGAGCGCCAGCGACAGCGCCACCGCCGCCACCAGCACCGAGCGTTGCCCGCTGTCCAGCAGCGTGGCCTGCTCGGCCAACTGGAAGACGACGAAGCCGAACTCGCCACCTTGCGCCAGCAGGATCACGAACACGGCGCGGTCCGCCTTGGGCAGGCCCATCATCCGGGCGAGCACCGCCAGCACCAGGCCCTTGCACAGCCACAGCGCGGCCAGCAGGCCCAGCACGGCGAACGGCCTCTGCCACAGCACCGTCAAGTCCAGCCCCATACCGACGGCGATGAAGAACATCCCCAGCAGCAGGCCCTTGAAGGGCTCCAGGTCGGCCTCCAGGGCGCGGCGGTATTCGCTCTCGGCCAGCAGCACGCCGGCGGCGAAGGCGCCCAGCGCCATCGACAGGCCGACCTGCTGCATCAGCGCCGCGGTACCCAGCACCAGCAGCAGCGAGGCGGCGGTGAAGATCTCCGGCGTGCCGCTGCGCGCGATCCAGCGCAGCACCGGCCGCAGCAGCAGCCGGCCGCCGAGCACGATCGCCACCAGCGCGCCCAGCGCCAGCCAGAGCTTCGCGCTGGAATGGCCGGCCGCCGGGCGGCCCTGGCTGGCCAGCAGCGGCACCAGCGCCAGCACCGGGATGGCGGCGATGTCCTGCAGCAGCGCCACGCTGATGACGCTCTGCCCGGCGCGCGTGTTGCCCAGGTTCTTCTCGCTCAGCACCGCCAGCGCCACCGCCGTCGAGGACATCGCCAGGCCCAGCGCCGCGATCACCGCGGCATGCCAGTCGGCGTCCAGCCAGAACGACGGGATCAGCAGCAGCGCCGCGCAGCCCAGCATCTGCGCCGAACCCCAGCCGAAGATCGGCCGGCGCATCGCCCACAGCCGCTTGGGCTCCAGCTCCAGGCCGACGAGGAACATCATCAGCACGACACCGAACTCGCCGATTTCCAGCACCGTCGCCGGATGGCTGATCAGCCCCAGCACCTGCGGGCCCAGCAGCACGCCGGCGACGAGGTAGCCGAGGATGGAGCCGAGCTTGAGCCCCCGCGCCAGCGGCACCGCGAGCACCGCCGCCGCCAGCAGCACCAGCGGGGTCAGCAGCCAATTGCCATGCGTCGCTTCCATCAGACCGGCACTCCTTCCTGGTTGGCGGGACGCTCGTCGTCGGGGACGGCCTCCTGGGCGGGCTCGGGCTGGCGCTCGCACCATTGGGGCAGTTCGCGCAGCCCCTCGGTGAAGGCCTGCGCGTGGGCCTGGACCTGCGCCGTGTCCGCCTTCTGCGCGCCATGCAGGATCAGCGGCGGCAGGAAGCGCATGCCGCACAGCGCGGCGGTCTGGGCATAGGGCAGCAGGAAGTCACCGACCGGGTGGCGGTTGTAGCCCTCGGCGCTGTACGAATGCGCGCTGCCGCCGGTGGAGCTCACCAGCCACAGGTCCTTGCCGTGCAGCGCGTGGCCCGCCTGGCCGTAGGCGAAGCCGACGCTCAGCACCTCGTCCACCCACAGCTTCATCAGCGCCGGCATGCCGTACCAGTGCATCGGGTGCAGCCAGACCAGCAGCTCGGCGTCGCGCAGCGCGTCCTGCTCTGCCTGCGTGTCGATCGAGTAATCGGGGTAAAGCGCGTACAGGTCCCGCACCCGCACGTTGGGCAGGTCGTGCGCGGCCGACAGCATCGCGCGGGTGATGCGCGAATGGGCCAGGTCCGGATGGGCGGCCAGGATCAGGATGGATGGGGCGGGGCGGGACGGGACGGTCATGGCGGCGCATTTTGCGGTATCGCCTAAGATCCCGCGCACCTCATCGAGGAGAGGAGAGGCCATGCCGGTGATCCTGATCGCCAACCCCAAGGGCGGGGCGGGCAAGAGCACGCTCGCGAGCAACATCGCGGGCTTCCTGGCGCATCGCGGCCATGCCGTGATGCTGGGCGACATCGATCGCCAGCAATCCTCGGCCCGCTGGCTGGCGCAGCGGCCGGCCACGCTGCCGGTCGTGCGCGGCTGGGCGCTGGAGTCGACCGAACAGTTGCGCACGCCCAAGGGCGTGTCGCACGCGGTGCTGGACACGCCGGCGGGGCTGCACGGCAAGAAGCTGTCGCAGGCGCTGAAGGTCGCGGATCGCATCGTCGTGCCGCTGCAGCCGAGCCTGTTTGACATCCAGGCGACCTATGACTTCGTTCGCGCGCTGCGAGACGAGCTGAAGGATCGTCGCGGACCCGAGATCGGACTGGTGGCGATGCGGGTGCGCGACGGGACGCTGTCGCAGCAGCAGCTGCATCAGTTCATCGATCAGCTCGGCCTGCCCTTGCTGGCCGAGCTGCGCGATACCCAGAACTACGTGCAACTGGCCGCGCGCGGCCTGACGCTGTGGGACATCGCCCCGGGCCGCGTGGCCCGCGATCTGGAGCAATGGCAAACGCTGAGCGCCTGGCTGGAGGCGAAGACCGCTTGAGCGTCGGGCCCGCCTGTCGCCCCGGGAGTCAACGGGTCGAGGCCGTCCTCGTCGACGCCTCCGAAGTGGTCAGCCAGACCACCCCCGAGCTGGCTTCGGGCCAGATACCGCCGCCCGTCACCCGGACGTCGATGCGCGCTGAGTCGATGCCGGCATTCGACAGCTCGTCGCGCAATGTCATCACGCGCTGCGTGACTGTCTGCCGCGCGCCGGACTGACGCAGATCAGTCGCGGCCCACACCGTCAGTTGCCTGTCGGCGAGCGTCGACGTCGCCAGCGCCTGCAGTGCCTGCTTCGCGTCGGCATCGAGAGCGACCGCGCCTCGTGTGTACGTGACCTTGAACCCGGGGCTCGTACCAGTCGTCACTGGGGCGATAGTCACCGCTGGCGCGACCGTCGCGCCCGCAGCGGCATGGACGATCAGGCGCACATTCAGCAGTTGCGACGGCGAGAAGCCGGCCTCGTTTCCGGATCGTTCCGCGACACCGCCGGGATCGGCAGGCGCCGCCTCGGATGCCAGCTGAGAGGGATGTTTTGTCGAGGTGGGCGTAGAGGCTGTCGCTCGCTCCCCGGCGGTTGCCGCCTGTTTCGTGGTCACGATCTGGGTGCCCGAGCCCGTCGCAGTGCCAGCGCCAGTGCCAGTGCCAGCGCCAGCGCCAGCGCCAGCGCCAGTGCCAGTGCCAGTGCCACTAGCGGCCGCCGCGGCGTTTTCATTTGCCGTGCGGGCGTACTTGTTGATGGTGAAGCCGGTGGTGGCGATGGCGATGGCGAAGATCGACACGACGAACAGCAGGTTCAGCACCACGTTGATCAGCGCGTCCACGTAGCCGGGCCAGAAGTCTGGCGCGCTGTTGGCGTTAGTCTGCATGAGCAGTCTCCTTCTGAAGAGAAGCCGACAGGATGGGGGAGGGCGCGCGCGGTTCGAGTTTGATCACGACGATGCCGGCGTCCCTGGGACCGACAGTCGGCGCTGTCGAGTCGGCCGGTTGCACGGAGGGACGGATCCCGTCCGCGGCGAAACCCAGATCGAGCAGTGCGTTGCGGACAGCCATGACACGGATGAAGGCGGCTCGCTTCGATGACGCAGGGCTGTCGGCGCGCACCTGGGCCGTGACGGACAGGGCTCGTCCGGAATGAGCGACCAGCGCGGCGCGAAGTGCATCGCGGACGGGCCCATCGAGGGCGTAAGCATCGTGCTCGAACTCGAGAACGATGCGCCCGTCAGCCTTCGACGCGCCCGTCGCGCCTCGCTCGGCGTCCGAAGGCGCCTTGCTCGCGTCCCGCGTCGTGCTCTCGCCCGCGGTGTCCGTTGGCTTGACCATGGGCGCCTTGGTATTGGTCTTGCTAGCGATTTCGGCGCCGTTCGAGGAACTCGCGAGCTTGTTTGCGGTGTTCACTTCTTCAGCCAAGGTCGCAGCGGCCGCGAGAACTTCCGCCGCGCGCGGTCCCATGACGAAGAGGTTGGCGCCCATGAATCCGGTCAGAAGCAGTAGCGTGATCGCCAACGCGGCTGTGGCGCCCACATATCCGGGCCAGACATTCGGGGCCGATGAAGAGGCTTGCATGGGGAGGTGGGGGAGAGGAATGAGGCGGGGCTCGCCCGCGATATCGCAGTCGAGCCCAAGCTTGAGGAAGGAGGCGCCGGTGCGGGCGCCCGGCGCCAGATCAGATGATGATGCCCTGCACGATCAGCGCGTTCACATCGTTGGTCGGTAGCGTGACGCCGACCAGGAAGATCTGTTGCGTGACGTGACCGGGGCCGCTGCCGTCGATATCGATGACGATCATGGTGCCGATGGCTTTGGCGTCGGCGCCGGGGAGGCTCGCCGGGGCCTCGACGTTGTTGGCGATGTGGATCCATCGAGACAGGTCGTCGGACGGTCCGGTGCGGCCTTCCAGCAGGCCCAAGATATCGAGACGGTCCCGGTTGCCATCGCTTGTGCCGAAGTCACGGATGATGTCGATCGCTCCATTCGGCCCCGCGTCGTGGCGATGCCAGACGAAGGTGTCGTTGTCCTCGACGGTCGCGTCGGGCGCCGCGCCTCCGCGGCCGTACATCACGTCGTTGCCGGTGCCTCCAATGATCGTATCGTTGCCTCCGCCGCCCATGATGCAGTCGTTGCCGGCGCCACCGTCGATCCAGTCGTTCCCGGAGCCCATGCGCTGCGTGAACATGCGGTTCTCCGCGTTGGAGCCACCCGGGCCGTCAAGGAATGCGGCGCGCGCGGCATCGATGGCTGTTTTCGCGCTACCGGTGTTGTCGAAGTGGTTCAGCGATGCGTTGGCGCCACCATCGAACTCGCCGCTGTACGCGTCGCCATTGCCTACGCCCGCGCCGCCGCCGCCAGACGTCCGACCGCTCGAATAAGGGCCCTTCCAGCCTGATTTGCTGGCTCCGAGCGAGGTGGCACCTCCGGCAGCGGGGGGGGCGCCGCCGTTGCCACCACCGACCCCGCCGATCCCGGGGGCGGCGCTGTACATCGCATTGCCGCCGCCGCCGCCGCCGCCGCCATATCCGCCTGCGCCTCCTGTACCTCCTGTACCTCCGCCGATGTCGCCCGTGAAGCCGTCCCCGAAGATCACGTCGTCGCCATCACCCGATTGGATGATGTCATTGCCGCCGCCGCCGCCCGCGCCGCCGGCGCCACCGCCACCGCCGCCCCACGAACCGCTGCCGCCGCCCGAGCCGTCGCCGAAGATCAGATCACTCGCGGACGTGCCAAGCACCTGGTCATTGCCTCCGCCGCCCGCGCCGCCGGACCCGGCAACTGCCCTGCTGAGCGGAACGGTCGCGCCACCGTCCCCGGACCCATCGGCAAAGATCACCGCGCCGACGCTGTGCCGCATGGCGAGATCAAGGTGACGAGTCTCGGTGTCCGCGGTCGCGCTGGGGCAGCCGATCGTGAAGTCCACGTTGGCAAACGTGCCACTGGCTCTCAGCGACGCGTCGTCCTGGCTGTAGCGAACGGTGATGTGGCCGTCGAGAACCTCGCGCAGGGAAAACGAATCCGAAAGGGCCAGCGCCTGATCGTCCCGGAACACTGTCATGTTGGTGGTGTGGCCGAGGGTGATCCGCACCAGGTCGGGGTGCGCACTTTCACCGATGCCGAAGTGAGCCGCGCCAAGCTGTTCGCCGGACCCTGCGCCGTTGAACAGGACGCCGTCGGTGGCGTTCCCATCGTTCAGGCGCCGTGCGTCGAGTTGCAGCAACTGCGGCGACACGGTGGGCGGAAGACCGTCAATGATCTGGACGTCGATCGCGTTCGACGCGCCGACATTGCCCGCGGGGTCCTGGCTGGAGACCACGAACCGCGCCTGGGCGGCGGGTACGTTGACTGGCACGAGGGTGGCGTCCCCGGTCAGCACGCCGGAGGTCCGCCACTCGTCGGCATCCATCACGCCGTTGCGGTTGGCGTCGTTGTACAGCGTGTATCGCGCACCGGATTCGCCCCGGACCTGCAACGTGAGGTCATGGACCGATGTGATGTTGTCGCCGGCGGTGCCGGTGTCGGTGTCCGTGGTGAGTTCAAGGGTGGGCGCGGCAGGGGCCGTCCGGTCGACCGTGACAGGTAGCTCCGCCGACAGGCCGCTCGTGCGGCCAAGCGCGTCGGTCTGGTAGGCCCGCAGGTGATGCGCTGCTTCCGACAGCGTCACCATGAACTCCTGCGTCGTGGTGCCGTTCTGCAGCGTGCTCGCGGTCAATCGTTCACCCTGATCCTCGACGCCGTTCTGGTTTGCATCGTCGAACACGACCACCCGCGCATCGGTCTGGCCCATCACCTGCAGTCGAATAGACGATCGATTGGTCAGCCCATCGGAGGCGCTGTCGCCGGTGTCGTCGGCCGGCAGCATCTGCAGCGAAGGCGCCGGCAGCGATTGGGAGGCGACGATGAAAGTTCGCGGCGCCAATACCACCTGATTGCCAGCGGCATCGGTGGACACCGCGCCGATGGCGTAGCTGCCGTCGCTGAGCGTCAGGGTGGAACGGACGGACTGTTGATCGGAGGTCTGCACGAAGTCGGCCAGCACCCGGTCTCCGTCGTTGAATGTGCCGTCACGGTCGACATCGATGAAGAGCGTGACCTTGCTGTCTGTCTCCGCCGTCACGCGGAATGTCGGCGCACTGTCCGAGGTGACCGACGTGCCGTCGTTGGCGACCGAACTGGTTCCATCCAGCCGAACCCGTGGCGAGGCCGGAGCCTCCGTATCGACGATGATGGACCTTGTCTGGGAGGCCGGGCCGGAGAGTCCCGTGCCGTCGGTCTGGAATGCGCCGAGCGCGTGCTTTCCGGAGGTCAGCGTCACCGTGACGGGCGTGGCATCGGTACCCGCGATCACTGGCGCGGACCCGATCACTTCGCCGTCATCGACACGGCCATTGCCATTGCGGTCCTCGAAGACATGGACCGTGTTGCCCGCCTTGCCCGTGACGTTGATGTGCAAGGTCGACATCCGAGTGATGCCATCCGCCGCATCCCGGCCAGTGTCCTCTCCTGGGGACAGTGACCAATCGACGGCGCTCACCTCGGTGCCGACCGCCGGCGGCTGACCATCAACGGCCGGCCAGTCCGAGGTCGGCACGAGGCCAGAAGTGTTCGCGAGGCCGGTGCCGGCTTGGTCCTTCATGCCTGCCACGGAGAGATCCCCGGCCTTGACGAAGTCTCCGTTCCCGACCGTGTATTCGAACCAGAGTCGTCCGTCTGCCTGCATCCCTGCAAAGGTCGCATCCACAGTTTTCTCGCCAAGATGCAGTGATACCGCGGCATTGCCCAGGACATACAGCGCCGCGTCGGCCGTCAGCACGACGCGCACCTTGTCTCCAGGGCTCAGGGGGGTGGTCTTGTCCATGCCCAGGGCGTCGATGCCAACGATGGATGCCGTGGTGACGTGCGGCGCTGCGGCGGCATCGACGAGGCCGAATGCGCTGTGTGCCAGCGCGAGGACATCGCCGGTGCGCTGGCTGGTTGGCATGGCATTGAATGCCTTGACGATGGCATCATCGAGCGACTGCACGCCGGCAGGCGCGGCCTTCCATTGGAAGTTGGTTTCCGTCGTGTCGATGAGCGCGTTCAACTGCTGCAGCGCGGCGTCGTCGCCGCCGCTGTTGGCGGAGAGACTGGACAGCAGGGCCAGCAGGCGGCCGTAGTTGTTGGCATCCGCGCTTGCGCCGTTCTGATCCAGCACCGTGTGAGGGCTCTGCTTGGTCAGGTCGACCTCGCCGAGTTGCAGCAGCTTGGCCAGTGCCGTGTTGGTCTTCTCGACTTGCGGTGCATCGCCGGGGGCGGTCTCATTCGTGACGCCGAGAAGGCGCGCGGCCAACTCGGTGAGCGGCGTCACGTTGACTTTCAACTGCGCCTCGTCGTTGCGCGCGGCAACAGCGCGCCATTCGCCTTGCAATTGAACGACCCCGCCGGAATGCTCGTCACGAAAGTCCCCCGCGCTGCCAGCGCTGGTCACCGTGACGAGGATCGCACCTCGCCAATCGCCGCTCAGCCCGGTGACTTGGTATCGGCCGCTGGCGTCCACCGCAGAAGCGCCAAGCAGTTTTCCGTTGCTGTCGTGAACCTCCACCCACAGGTCATTGCCCGCCACGGCGGGCCCCCCCGTCACGGTGCCGGACACAGCGAAGGGAGTAGGAGTAGGAGTAGGAGTAGGAGTAGGCGTGGGATCGGGGGACGGCTGTGGCGTCGGATCGGGGGATTTGTCCTGCGCCACTGGCGGTGGCGAGACCTGAGGGGCCGACTTGCCGCCAGCAGCGCTGAGGGCCGCTCCCACCACGCCACCCAATCCACCCAGTAGGGTGGCCAACGGGCCGGATTTCTCGATCCAGGTCCGGGCGGTCGGCGACGAGGCGTTCGAACCAACATCGAGCGAGTCATGGGACTTGCCCGTGCCATCCGTGGAGTTCGAGGCGCTACCGTTCTGCCAGAGCGCGCCATCCTTCGTCGGCGGCGTGGCGACAGAGACAGTGGAGAGATCGCCGATCTCCATGCGACCGGCCTGCCGCAGCATGCTGCCGCCCGAGACCTCGGTATCGTCGAACTGCAAGGCGTAGTCCGGATCCGTCATGGAGCGAATGGCGCCATCCGGCACCACGGTGGTGTCGCCTGACTCGAGCGTGATGACCAGGTCGGTGTCAACCACCCGGATGTTGCGAACCTTGGAGAGCGAGGCGGAGACCTTGGTCACATTGGTGCGTTTGCCGGTCGGCGCCGCGGCGGTGTCAGTGGAGGGAGTAGTCATGATGAAGTCGCTTTCAGCGGGAGGTCATACCGGTCACCTGCAGAGGCGAGGCCTCCTGGCGAGTGGGCGCTTCGAGGAAAAGCAGAATGCCGCGGAGTCGGCCAGAGATGTCTTCGAATGCGAGACGGCAGTCCTGCAACGACTGATGGAGAGACGCGTCGCGGAGATCCCGCTCGCCTGCGATCGCCTGGTCGTGCTCCCGGGCGCTGGAAGTCAGTTCGACAAGGCGTTGCATGGACTGCTGCTGCGCCTGCAGCGCGTGGAGGATGGCGCGGGAGGACGACTCCTCGTGTGCGCGCATCACCCCCAACTGTTCTTGAAGCTGCGACCACAGGTCCAGCCAAAGTGGCGTGCGGTCCGGCGATGCCGTGGCGGACGGCGAGGCGAGACAGTCATGCAGGCGATCGATGGCCTGTTCAACACGGGCGATTGGCGCCTGAGCAGAAATGACGCCTGCCTGATGCTGATCATGCAGGCGTTGCAGCGCGCCCAGAACGGCGGTCCAGCGCGCATGTTCCGCCTCGGATTCTTCGGGCAGGCGCGGCAGCGTCGGCACGGTGTCGGCGGCAGTGATCGCGCGGTCGAGGGCGTTGAGCAGAACGTCGTGGACGTTGGCCGTCACGCGATGCCGAATCTTGTTGATGGCCACCAGCGTGCTGCCCAGCACCAGCGACCCCAACAAGCCATAAAGCGAGGCAATGAACGCGGTCCCCATGCTCTTCATGGGCGCTTGGAGCTTGGACATCATGCCGCCCAGCATGGCGATGGGGTCCGTGCCCGCGCCGCCGGTCATGCCGGAGAACAATTGCGCCAACTCGTTCAGCGCCCCGAGCAGGCCAATGAAGGTGCCGACCAAACCTAGGCCGACCAGACCGCCGGCAATGAAGCCGGGAAAGGAAAGCCGTTCGCTGTAGGCGCGCTCGGCGGCGTTCAAACGTCGCTCAAGTTCGCGGCGGTCCTTGCCGACGAGGCCGTGACTCTGTTCCGTCAACAGCGCATAAGCGTCGCGGAACGAGGATCCACGATGCACGCGGAGCAATTCGTTGGCGAATCGAGTGGGCTCCAGCGTGTTCCAGCGCCGTGCGATCTGTTCCTCGCGATGCAACTGCAGAAGGACTCGCCACGTCGACAGCACGGCGATCGCGAGCGCGCCGAAGATGATGTAAACCAGGGAGGGATGGGGTGTCGATCGTATGGAATCGACGATCGCATTTGCGAAGAGCAACGCGCCGCCGCCGACGGTCAACGTGACGGGCCATGCCACTTGAGTCCAGTCACTGACCATTTCGAGTTGATGTCGTGTCTTCATAGGTGTGTTGATGGGGTGGAAGTTCGAGACGGGTGATTCTCAAAAACAAGCCTCGAACCGTGAATGGCTGATAGATGCTGGTGATGCTTCTTTATTTGGCCTTTTGTGGGCATCAACTAAACATTTGCCAGACGCAGGAAACCCGTCGCTTGCCGTTGAATGGCTTGCCACATGTGGGCGAATGACATGGGACGGGGATGACGAGTTCGCGACACTGGAGTGCGCGGCGATGCGGCACCATCTTTTCGGTCTTCAGCCGAGGAATTTGCCCATGCATGTGTTTGAACGACTGGAAGAGTTGAGCGCCCTGGTGGGGCGGGAGATCGGTGTGTCCGACTGGATCGAGGTGGACCAGTCCCGCATCCAGGCCTTCGCCGACGCGACGGAAGATCAGCAATGGATACACACCGACCCGGCGCGCGCCGCGGCCGGTCCCTTCGGCACGCCGATCGCGCACGGCTTCCTGACCTTGAGCCTGCTGCCACGCTTCTACGAGACCGGCTTCCGGGTCGCCGAGGTGCGCATGGGCCTGAACTACGGCCTCGATCGCGTGCGCTTCCCGGCGCCGGTGCCGGTCGGCAGCCGCCTGCGCGGCCGCTTCACGCTCAAGCGTTTCGAGGCGATCGAGGGCGGCGCGCAGATGACGGTGGAAGTCAGCGTCGAGCGCGAAGGCAGCACCAAGCCGGTCTGCGTGGCGGAATCGCTGACGCGGCAATTCCGCTGACGCCGGCTGCTCCGGCGTGCGATCCGCGCCATGGTGCGATGGGGCGCCTTCCGGGCGTCAGGCGCCCGACAGTGTCACTTCCATCATTTCCCTCACCCCTTTTATCCATTGCAACACTCGAAGGAAGCCGGTCACGAGGGGATACCCGGGCGTGCGAAAAATCGTCAATAAGATCGCTAATCGAACAAGAACGAACGTTCGATGCCACCGTAAGGGGGAGTGCCGGTCGTGAGGGGCGCGCCTATGATCGCGCCTTCCCCACCGAAACCCACGAACCGGCGCGGCCCATGAGGCGACGCCCGGCATTCGACCAACGAAGGAGACACCCGCGTGAGGGTTCTGCTGATCGACGATCACCCATTGATCCTGGCCGCGCTTCAGACCGTCATCCAGGGTCTGGGAGAAGATGTCCAGGTCCTGGGTGCCGACAGCGCGGCTCAGGCGCGTGACACGCTCAAGGCCCGACAGGATTTCGATCTGGTGCTGCTGGATCTGAACCTGGGCGACGCCAGCGGTTTCGACGTCCTGGAAGAGTTCCGCGCCCAATATCCGTCACTGCCCGTCGTGGTCATTTCGGCCTCGGACCGCGCCAGCGACGTCATCCGCGCGATCGACCAGGGCGCCATGGGTTTCATCCCCAAGCGCACCGGCAACGACGTACTGGCCCAGGCGCTGAAGCTGGTGATGTCGGGGGGCATCTATGTGCCGCCGATGTCGCTGGGCTCGGAGGCGCCGCCGGAGCCTCAACCGGTCGCGCTGGCCGACGGCCCCGCGCACACGGGCGGCAGCAAGCTGCAGCAGGTCCATGCGCTGGCCAGCCAGGCCGGCTACCAGACCACCGTCGGCCTGGAGAACCTGCAACTGACGCCGCGCCAGACCGACGTGCTGGCGCTGCTGCTGCAGGGCAAGCCGAACAAGATCATCGCCCGCGAGCTGGGCGTGTCCGTCGAGACCATCAAGGACCATGTCGCTGCCGTGCTGAAGGCGCTGGGCGTGAGCTCCCGGACCCAGGCCGTGCTGGCGGTCGGCCAGATGGTGCAGCGGCAGCCGAACGCGGCGTTCACGACCTTCCGCTGACGCGCATTCCGCTGACGCCACCTTGCCGGCGCGCACCCCGCCGGCTCCGGAAAGACGAAACGACCTCCTCGGAGGTCGTTTTGCTTTGAGGCCCCGGCCCCGGTTTCAGGTCGGCGAGTAGGCCAGCCGCACGTAGATCGGCGCGAAGGCCTCGGCCTGCGTGATCTCGATCAGGCGCTCCCGCGACAGTTCGAGCATCGCGATGAACGACACCACCAGCACTTGCGATCCGCGGTCCAGCTCGAACAGGTCCTCGAACTCCACGAACCGCTGCCCTTGCAGCCGGCGCAGCAGGTGGCTCATGAACTCCCGCACCGAGAGCTGCTCGCGGGAGATCTTGTGGTGCTGGTTCAGCTTCGCGCGCCGCATCAGATCGGCCCAGGCCGCGCGCAGGTCGTCGACGTGCACGTCCGGCAGCCTCGGCGCCAGCGACTGCTCGATGTGGATCTGTGCCCGCAGGAAGTCCCGGCCCAGCACCGGCAACTGATCGAGGCGCATCGCCGCCTGCTTCATCTGCTCGTACTCCAGCAGGCGCCGCACGAGCTCGGCGCGCGGGTCCTCGGGCTCGGCGCCGTCGTTGGACTTCTTCGGCGGCAGCAGCATCCGCGACTTGATCTCGATCAGCATCGCCGCCATCAGCAGGTACTCGCTCGCCAGCTCGAGGTTGTGGCGGCGGATTTGCTCGACGTAGCTGAGGTACTGCCGCGTGACCTCGGCCAGCGGGATGTCGAGGATGTTGAAGTTCTGCTTGCGGATCAGGTACAGCAGCAAGTCCAGTGGCCCCTGGAAGGCTTCCAGGAAGACCTCCAACGCATCCGGCGGGATGTAGAGGTCCTGCGGCATCGCGAACAGCGGCTCGCCATATAGCCGCGCCACGGCGACGTTGTCGACGATGTCAGGCGTGGAAGCGCCGCCGCCCTGATCGTCCGGCGGGGCCGGCAGATTCAGGGCGGTGTCGGAGGTGTCGGCGGGCTTGCTCACCGGATCCGGAACGGGCGTCGCGAGACGCTCACTCGGACTTGGTCTGGTAGACGTACGGCTGCTGGGGCACGGCCGCGGCGTTGTAGCCGCTCTGGGCGGAGCGGTCCTGCTCGCGGTCCCACAGCAGTGCGCGGCCGGCGCGCTGCTCGGCTTCCAGCGTCGGCTTCTTGGCCTTCAGCTCGTCGATGAAGTTGGTGATTTCGGACTTGTACGGCTTCCAGAACAGCGGCATGGCGGGCTCTTGATAGGGATCTTGAAACTGGGTGGGATTCTAGGCGGTCGTCTCGTGACAACCCGTGCTCAACGCACGCGCATGCCCGGCTGCGCGCCGGGGAAGGGCTCCAGCACGTAGATGCCGGGATTGACCTTCTCATCGGCGTGGCTGGCCGCCAGGACCATGCCCTCCGAGACGCCGAACTTCATCTTGCGCGGCGCCAGGTTGGCCACCATCACCGTGAGCTTGCCTTCCAGCTGTTCCGGTTGATAGGCGCTGCGGATGCCGCTGAAGACATTGCGCAGGCGGCCTTCGCCGACGTCCAGCGTCAGGCGCAGCAGCTTGTCGGACCCTTCGACGAGCTCGGCCTTCACGATCTTGGCGATGCGCAGGTCGACCTTGGCGAAGTCGTCGATCTTGATCTCGGGTGCGAGGTCCTCGCCGCCGGGCACGACCTTCGGGGGCGCGGGCGGCTCGAACAGTGCTTCCAGCATCTTCGGGTCGACGCGCTGCAGCAGGTGCTCATAGCCGCCGATGCGGTGCGCGCCCAGGGCGCGGTCGGCATCGTCGAAGCTCAGCGGCGCGATCTGCAGGAAGCTCTCCACCTTCGCCACCAGCGCCGGCAGCACCGGCTTCAGGTAGAGCGACAGCAGCCGGAAGGCCTCGATGCAGACGGTGCAGACGTCCTGCAGCACCTGGTCCTTGCCCTCTTGCTTGGCCAGTTCCCAGGGCTTGTTCTGGTCCACGAACTCGTTGACGCGATCGGCCAGTGCCATGATCTCGCGCAGCACCTTGCCGAACTCGCGGGTCTCGTACAGCTCGACCACGGTCGCCTTGTGCGCCCGCAGACCGTCCAGCAGCGCGCGGCCCTCGACGCCCACGTCGGCGGACAACTGGCCGTCGAAGCGCTTGGACAGGAAGCCCGCGGCGCGGCTGGCGATGTTGATGAACTTGCCGACCAGGTCCGAGTTGACGCGGGCGGCGAAGTCCTCGGGGTTGAAGTCGACGTCCTCGACCTTGCTGTTGAGCTTGGCGGCCAGGTAGTAGCGCAGCCACTCGGGGTTCATGCCCAGGCTCAGGTACTTCATCGGGTCGAGGCCCGTGCCGCGGCTCTTGCTCATCTTCTCGCCGCCGTTGACGGTCAGGAAGCCGTGCACGAACACGTGGTTGGGCGTCTTGCGGCCGCTGAAGTGCAGCATCGCCGGCCAGAACAGCGTGTGGAAGTAGGTGATGTCCTTGCCGATGAAATGGATCTGCTCGGTGGACTCGTCCTTCATGAACGCGTCGAAGTCCTTGCCGATCTTGCCGAAGTAGTTCTTCAGCGACGCGAGGTAGCCGACCGGCGCCTCCAGCCAGACGTAGAAGTACTTGCCCGGCGCGTCGGGGATCTCGATGCCGAAGTAGGGCGCGTCGCGGCTGATGTCCCAGTCCCCCAGGCCGCCGTTGCCGTCCTCGTCCTTGGCGAACCACTCGCGGATCTTGTTCAGCACCTCGGACTGCAGGCGGCCGGTCTCCTGCGTCCATTGCTCCAGGAACTCGACGCAGCGCGGATCGGAGAGCTTGAAGAAGTAATGCTCCGAACTCTTCATCACCGGCGTGGCGCCGGTCAGCACCGAGAACGGATTCTTCAGCTCGGTCGGCGCGTAGACGGCGCCGCAGACCTCGCACGAATCGCCGTATTGGTCCTTGGCACCGCACTTCGGGCACTCGCCCTTGATGAAGCGGTCGGGCAGGAACATCGACTTCTGCGGATCGAAGAACTGCTCGATGGTCTTGACGGCGATCAGCTCGTTCGCGCGCAGCGCGCGGTAGATCTCCTTCGACAGCTCGTGGTTCTCCTGCCCGTCGGTGGTGTGCCAGTTGTCGAAGTTGATGTGGAAGCCGTCCAGGTACTGCTTGCGGCCGGAGGCGATGTCGGCGACGAACTGCTGCGGCGTCTTGCCGGCCTTCTCCGCCGCGATCATGATCGGCGCGCCATGGGCGTCGTCGGCGCAGACGAAGTGGACCTCGTTGCCCATCATCCGCTGGAAGCGCACCCAGATGTCGGCCTGGGTGTACTCCATGATGTGGCCAATGTGGAAGTTCGCATTGGCGTAGGGCAGGGCGGTGGTGACGAAAAGCTTGCGGGTCATGGCGCGATCGGAGCGAGCGGTGGTCCCGGCGCGGGTCGTCATGCGGCGCATGCCGACCGGCACCAGCGGAGGAGCCGACGATTCTAGGCGTCAGACGGCGCGCCCGTCGGCGTTCTGCGCCCCGGTCGGGGCGGCGGACGGCGCGGTCGCCGGTGCGGCCGCGGGCGACAGGCGGGCCGCGTAGCGCTGCGCCAGCCACGAGCACAGGATCAACTGCAGCTGGTGATAGAACATGATCGGCAGCACGATCACGCCGACGGCGGGATTGGCGCCGAACAGCAGCTTGGCCATCGGCACGCCGGACGCCAGCGTCTTCTTGGAGCCGCAGAAGACCGCGGCGATCTCGTCCTCGACCGACAGACCCATCGCCCTGGACGCGAAGCGGCTCAGCACGATGACGGCCGCCAGGAACAGCGCGGCGCCGATCGCCGCCTTGACCAGCAGCTCCGCGCCGTGGTCGCGCCACAGGCCCGAGGCCACGGAATCGCTGAAGGCGGAGAGCACCAGCAGGATGATCACGCAGCGGTCGATCAGCGAGATCCGTGACTTGTGCCTTAGATAGAAGCCCAGCAGCAACGGCCGCAGCAACTGGCCGGCGACCAGCGGCAGCAGCAGCAATTGCGTGAGCTTCCAGACCGCCTCGCCGAAGGGCAGGGTGGCGCCGCCGGCGCCGGCCATCAGCGTGACCAGCAGCGGGGTGAGCACGATGCCGAGCAGGCTTGACGCGCTGGCGTTGAAGATCGCCGCGGGCACGTTGCCCTTGGCCAGCACCGTCATCGCGACCGAGGAGGAGATCGTCGACGGCAGCGCGCACAGGTAGGCGAAGCCCAGGGCCAGGTCATGCGGCAGCCAGCGCCCGAACAGCGCGGTGAAGCCCCACCAGAGCAGCGGGAACAGCGCGTAGGTGCTGAGCTGCACCAGCAGGTGCACGCGCCACTTCAGCGCGCCGTCGCGCAGCGCCGAGGCGGACAGGCCCAACCCGGTCAGGAAGAACACCAGCGCCACGCCCCAGTTGCTGACCGCTTGCAGTTGCAGCAGGCCGCCGCTGCGGCCCAGGTCCGGCCACACGCTGGCCAGGCCGACCGCGCCGACCAGCGCCAACAGAAACCATTCCTTGCGGACCCACGCGCGCACGCTCATCGCCATCGCCTTTCCTTCCGGGCGGCGACGCGGGCTCGTGCGCCCGTCACGCCGCGCCGGCATTGACCGAACAGGGACTCTAGCGGGATCGCTCCTTGCCGACCTTTCCCCAGGCTTTCCCAGGCGGCGATTTGCTCCGTGAAGGAACGCTGAACGCCCTCGATGTCAGATTCGTGACCTGTCGCGGTGCATTCATGACGGCATCCGCACGCCGCATGGGTCTTTCGCGCGTGATCCGGCCGGGAGTTGTAACGGTCCAGCACCGGTCTGCGTCATCCCGCGCCACGTTCCCGCCCGCTCGGCGGGTTGTCGGACCTCGTCCTGCGGTTCAAGGTGAGCCGCTAAACCGTTGATTTCAAAGACCCCCGAAAGCTATCCACCGAGGCTGTGGATAACTGTGTGGGAAACCTGCCCGCGAGCGCTGTAAACCGTTGATTGACCGACTTGTGAAGTTCCGTGCCACATTTCCGGGCAGGCGAAATCCTTCTATATGAATCAATCACTTAGCGGTGTTCCGGGAAAACGAGCAGCTGCGATGCAGCACGGTTGTTCGGCGAGTGCCAGGTGTTGCGCGATGGGGATAAGTCAAGCCCCTGGTCGATGATTTTTAGGTTGACAACGTGGTTCTGACGCTGGAAGAAGTGACCCGGCGGCGACTTGCCGGGCACGTCCGCCGGGCAAGCTATCCCCCGCCGTTGTGGACAACCATGTGGGTCTCCTGCTCACGGCTGTTGCAAGTGCTTGTCACGACCGGTATTTCGGTGGCTTGCTCGAAATAGTTGCAGTGCCATGGCGGCCAATGACCGCGCCGTGGCCGAAATCATCGATGGATTCCAGGAAGGCCCCTAAAAGAAGGCCCTCCGCGCACCGCTAAAATCCGCGACTTTGCAAAAGCAATCCTCATTCCTTCATGACCCAGGCAGCGGCGGGCAATTTCTCGGGGCGTTCGGCATCGACCGGCAAGGCCGTGGAACTTTTTGAATTGAAGAGCGCCTCGCTGAGCCTGCTCGCGCTGGTCCTGAAGACGGCCGATCCGGCGGCGCTGGACCAGGAACTGACAGCCAAGCTGGGCGACACGCCCGACGCTTTCCACCACGATCCCTTGCTGCTGGACCTGAGCCAGCTGCCAGCGGCGGTGGACGGCGCGCCGGACGACGCGCAGGCCGTCGATGCCGCCGCGGCGGCGCAGGCGCAAGGGCAATTGAGCCTGGAGGCCGTGGAGGCGCCGGCCGAGGCGGCGAATGCGCCGTTGGCGGAAGCCGCCGGTCCCGCCGCCCGTGTCGACCTCGCCGCGGTGCTGCCCTTGCTGCGGCGTCATCGCCTGCAGCCGGTGGGCGTGGTCGGCGCGAATGCCGCCGAGCTGGCGCAGGCCGCGGAACTCGGCCTGGCCGAGGCGCCCGACGAGCCGGTCCGCGCGGAGCCGCGTGAACCCCGCGAGCCGCGCGTGCAGAAGGTCGTGCAGCAGGTGATCAAGGAAGTGGTCGTCGAGCGTCCGGTCGAAGTGCCGGTGCCCGCGGAGTCCCGCACCGTCTACGTGGACAAGCCCTTGCGATCGGGCCAGCAGGTCTATGCCAAGGGGGCCGATCTGGTCGTGCTGGCGGCGGTCAACCATGGCGCCGAGGTGATCGCAGACGGCAACATCCATGTCTATGCGCCGTTGCGAGGCAAGGCCATCGCCGGCGCGCGCGGCAACACGCAGGCGCGGATCTTCGCGCAGGTGCTGGAGGCCGAGCTGATCGCCATCGCCGGCATCTACCGCACCAGCGAGAACCCGCTGCCGGACAACGTGCGCGGCAAGGCCGCGCAGGTCCGGCTCGACGGTGAGAAGCTGCTGATGGAGCCGCTCGGGGCATGATGCCGCTGGCCCGCCCTCGGTCCGACGCCGGCCCGCGCGCCGGTCGCGCCGCCGCCGCTCGTTTTTCCAGTTCTCCCGTTTTTCCCTTCTCCCCTTTCCCCCGACATGGACGGCGCGTTCCCCGCGACGCCGTCCGGACGACCGCCGCCATGGCCGCGGTCGCCTCGATCAAGCTTGAGCTGCGACGACAGCGACCGACACACTGAAAGGACCTCGCTCCATGACCAAAATCGTTGTGGTGACTTCCGGCAAGGGCGGCGTGGGCAAGACCACGACCAGCGCCAGCTTTGCCACCGGCCTCGCGATGCGCGGCTACAAGACCGCGGTGATCGACTTCGACGTCGGCCTGCGCAATCTCGACCTGATCATGGGGTGCGAGCGGCGCGTCGTGTATGACCTGATCAACGTCATCAACGACGAGGTCAAGCTGGGCCAGGCGCTGATCAAGGACAAGCAGCTGGACAAGCTGTTCATCCTGGCGGCCTCGCAGACGCGCGACAAGGACGCGTTGAAGCAGGAGGGCGTGGAGCGCGTGCTGGAAGAGCTCAAGGCGATGGAGTTCGATTACATCGTCTGCGACTCTCCGGCTGGCATCGAGACCGGCGCGCTGATGGCCATGCACTACGCCGACGAGGCGCTGGTGGTGACCAACCCCGAGGTCTCCTCGGTGCGGGACTCCGATCGCATCCTGGGCATGCTCAACAGCAAGACCAAGCGCGCGATCGAGGGCAAGGAGCCGATCAAGGAACACCTGCTGATCACGCGCTACAACCCGAACCGCGTCGAAGGTGGGCAGATGCTGTCGCTGGAGGACATCCACGAGATCCTGCGCACGCCGCTGATCGGCGTGATCCCGGAAAGCGACGTGGTGCTGCAGGCCTCCAACCAGGGCCTGCCGGCGATCCACATGAAGGGCACGGATGTTGCCGAGGCGTACACCGACGTCATTGCCCGATTCCTGGGCGAAGACAAGCCGATGCGTTTCGTCGAGGCCGAGAAGCCGGGCTTCTTCAAGCGTCTGTTCGGTCGCTGACATCCACGGGAGTGACCATGGGATTCATGTCCTTCTTCCTGGGTGAGAAGAAAAGCACCGCCAGTGTCGCCAAGGAGCGCCTGCAGCTGATCCTCGCCCATGAACGCAACGGTCGCGGCGCCAGCCCCGACTATCTGCCGCAACTGCAGCGCGAGCTGCTGGCGGTCATCTCGAAGTACGTCTCCATCAATCCGGAGGACATCAAGGTCCACATGGAGCGGCAGGACGATCTCGAAGTGCTCGAGGTCAAGATCGAATTGCCGGAGATCCGCAAGACCTGACCCCGTCCATGTCGAAGGGCCTGATGGCTCCGATGTTTCCGAAGGCCTTGGGTCTGGAAGCCCCTCGAAGGTCCCGAACGCCCGGAACGGCCGAAACGCTAGGAAGCGCACTTGAAAGTGCGCCTCACTGGAGGCAGCGGAAGCCGGGGGCCCCGGGGCGATTTGGGGACTTATGAGCCCCGGGGCCCCCGGCTTTCGCTGACGGGCTGAGTGCTCCGACTGGTTTGGGGGGGGCGCCCACCTGCCGTGTTCGGCGCGTTGGCCGCGAGGGCACGGGGCCTTTGCCTGCGCAAGAACCTCGTTCCCTCTCGTCCCCGGCCGTCGTGGCGTGCCAAGGTTTTGCGACCGAGGGCTGCGTGGCCCGGGGGCCGTGGATTGCCGTGGTCTGCGACCGAGGAGTACCGTGGCCAGCGGCCGTGGACTGTCATGGTCCGCGGCCGTGGACTGTCTCGGTTTCGTGCCGAGGTTCCTTCGGGTTATGCCAGCTTGAAGCTGGCCACCGTTTCCACCAGTTGCGCCGATTGATCCTTGAGGGATTCCGCGGCGGCGGCTGATTCCTCGACCAGCGCGGCATTCTGCTGCGTCATCTGATCGAGTTGCCGCACGGCCTGGCCGATCTCGCCGAGCGTGAGCGACTGCGAGGCGCTCGAGGCCGAGATCTCGCCAATGATCCGCGTTACGCGTTCGACGCTGTCGACGACCTCGCGCATCGTGCTGCCGGTCTCGCCCACCAGGCGCGAGCCGCCGTCCACGCGTTCCACCGACGCCGAGATCAGCGTCTTGATCTGCTTGGCCGCCTCGGCGCTGCGCTGCGCCAGCGAGCGCACCTCGCTCGCGACGACCGCGAAACCGCGCCCCTGCTCGCCGGCCCGGGCCGCTTCCACCGCCGCGTTCAGCGCCAGGATGTTGGTCTGGAAGGCGATGCCGTCGATCACGCCGATGATGTCGGCGATCTTGTTGGACGACTGCTGGATGTCGTTCATCGTGCTGATGACCTGCGCGACCATCTCGCCGCCGAGGCCCGCCACCCGCGAGGCCGTCTGCGCCAGGCCGTCGGCCTCGCGCGCCGCCTCGGCGTTGAGCTTCACGCCCTCGCTGAGCTGGGCCATCGCCGCGCCGGTTTCCTCCAGGCTGCTGGCCGCCTGCTCGGTGCGGTTGGAGAGGTCGGCGTTGCCGGTGGCGATCTCGGTCGACGCGTGGCGGACCTGGTCCGCGGAGGCGCGCACGCCAGCGATCGTCGCGGCCAGCCTGGCCTGCATCTCCTGCAGCGAGCGGCGCAGCGCGGCCACCTCGTCGCCGCCCTCGGCCGCGCGCTCGGCGCGGCGGCTCAGGTCGCCATCGGCGATCGCCCGGCTCAGCGATTGCGCCTGGGCCAGCGGCTCGGTCACCGACCGCGTGATCACCAGCGCGATCCCCACCCCCAGCACGATCGCCACCACCATCAGCGCGATCACCAGCGTCCGCGTGCTCTCCGCTTCCGCCTGCGCCTCGGCGCGCGCGGCCTGCAGCAGGTCGCGGGTGTGCTCGGCGAAACGATCGATCGCCACGAGGTACTCGTTCATCGCCGGGATCAGGTCGGACGCGGCCCGCGCCTTGATGTCGTTGCCCGCGGCCTTCTCCTTGATGACCAGATCGCGCGCGTCCTGGTACTTCTTGCGCGCCGCGCCGATCTCGTCGATCAGCTTGGCGCCGACGGGTTCGGTGACGCTGCCGTCGAGCTCCTTCTGGATCGCGTCGATCCGCGCCGACAGCTCCTTGGAGCGCGACGTGAAGGCCTTGACGAAGTTCTCGTCGTCGACGACCAGTTGCACGATGCGCCGCTGGATGTTGCCCTCCGTCAGGCCCGACCACTGCCGCGCGATCTCCAGCACGTGCATGTCGACCTCGACCAGGCGCTCGATGCGCTGATGCAGCATCGACACGCGGATCACGCCCACCGCCGAGGCGACCGCCATCAGCACGATCACCAGCGCGAAGCCCGCCAGCACGCGGCTGCGCAGCCGCCATTGATTCAACTTCAACATCCCGATGTCCTCTCGTCCTTCCGTCGCGCGCCGGTCGACCGCGTGGCGGGCGCCCGTGACCGCGCATGTCCTGGCCGGGTCCGCGACCGGCTCACCCCCTGTCCGGAAAGGCTTGCATCGCTTCCCGGGCGGACAAGGCGTGATGCTGCCGCCGCCGCGCGGCAACCGATCGATCGAAATGAGGGTTTGCCCGTGAACTACGGCGCGGAAGCGATCCCGGCGAGGACATTTGTCGGGTTTTCGCGTCGCGTCAAAGTGTGCTTGCACCAGAAGCGGGCGCCGCCGGATCGTCGAAAAGCGAGGTCGCCTGCGGTTGATGCAGCACGAGGTCGGACCGCGCGCAGGCCACGCAGGGCAGGATCCAGCCCTCGTCCTTTTCCTCGCGGGACAGGCCGGGCCATTCGATGCGGTACTCGATGCGGCCGGCCTCCAGCCGCGCGATGCAGGCCCGGCAGGTGCCGTTGCGGCAGGAATGCGCCAGGCGCAGCCCATGGTCCAGCGCGGCCAGCAGCAAGGTGCGGTCCGCCGGCGCGTCGAAGGACCAGCCCTGTGGTCGCAGCTCGACGGTGAACACGTCGCCGGGCGTCCCGCCACCTGGCTGCGGCATGTCCTTGTCCACGGCGTTGTGCTCGTTGTCTTGCATGGCCGCCATGATGCCTGTGCGCTAAGCTCGCCCGATGCTTGAAGCTCCTATCGCGGTCACCGCCGCCCGTGCTTTCTTCGACCAGTTGAATCGCGACTACATCGCGGTCCACAAGCGCAAGGAGGACCTGTTCTGGGCCACCTACATGGCCACCAGCGACGATCACGAGGCCTTCGGCCGCGCCGAGACCGACTACAAGGCCTTCATCTCCGATCCGGCGACGCTTGCCGCGACGCGCGGGCACCTCGCCGCCATCGAGGCCGCGCCACCCGGCGCCGACCGCGACGCGCTGGCGCACGGCCTGCGCGGCTGGCTGGCGCTGTTCGAGGCCAACATCGTCGACAACGACGAAGGCCGCCGCCTGATGGCCGAGCTGATCGAGGCCGAGCGCGTGCTCTTCGCCAGGCGCAAGGACTTCGCGCCGACCCACGTCAACGACAGCGGCGAGACCGAGGCCGCGACGCTGACGATGCTGTCCACCAACCTGTCGACCAATCCGGACGAGGCGCGCCGCCGCGGCTCGTTCGAGGCGTTGCAGTCGGTCGAGCGCTGGGTGCTGGACAACGGCTTCCTGGAAATCGTCCGCCTGCGCAACCGCCTCGCGCGGGCGCTGGGCTTCCCGGACTACTTCGAGATGAAGCTGCGCAAGAACGAGCGCATGACGCCGAGGCAGCTGTTCGACATCCTCGACGACTTCGTCGCCCGCACCGAGGCCGCCCAGCGCCGCGGCCACGACGCGCTGATCGCCGCGCATGGGCCCGACGCGCTCGAACCCTGGAACCTGCGCTTCCACAGCGCCGGCGACGTGACGCGCCGGCTCGACCCGTACATGCCCTTCGGCCCGGCGCTGCGCCGCTGGGTGCGCAGCTTCCGCCGGCTCGGCATCCAGTACCGCGGCGCGACGATGCGGCTCGACCTGCTGCAGCGTCCCGGCAAGTACCAGAACGGCTTCTGCCACGGTCCGCTGCCGAGCTGGTTCGACGAACGCGGCCGGTGGCACGCGGGCGAGATCAACTTCACCGCCGAGGCCAAGCCCGATCAGGTCGGCAGCGGCGCGCGGGCGATGATGACGCTGTTCCACGAGGGCGGCCACGCGGCCCACTTCGCCAACGTGACGCAGAACTCGCCCTGTTTCTCGCAGGAGTTCGCGCCGACCTCGATGGCTTACGCCGAGACGCAGTCGATGTTCTGCGACAGCCTGCTCGGCGACGCCGACTGGCTCAAGCGGTATGCGCGGACCGTCGACGACGCGCCCATGCCGGACGAGCTGATCCGCGACCGCATCGCCGCGACCCAGCCCATGCGCGCCTTCGACGAGCGCGCGATCGCCGTCGTGCCGTACTTCGAGGCCGCGCTCTACGCGATGCCCGACGACGACCTCACGCCCGAGGCCGTGCTCGCGCTGGCCCGCGCGACCGAGCGCCGCGTGCAGGGCGTCGACCACGCGCCGCGCCCCATCCTCGCGATCCCGCATCTGCTCAACCAGGAATCGGCCGCGTCCTACCAGGGCTACCTGCTGGCGCACATGGCGGTCTACCAGACGCGGGCCTTCTTCCTGCGCCGCGACGGTTATCTGACGGACAACCCGGCGATCGGTCCGGCGCTGGCCGAGCATTACTGGGGACCGGGCAACAGCATCGATCACGACGCGACGCTACGCCGCCTGACCGGCGAGGGTTTCAGCGCGCGTTACCTGGCCGAGGCCTGCGACTGGACCGTCGAGCAGGCCTGGGCGTCCGCGCGCGACACGCTGGCGGCGGCCGAGCGCCGCGGTGTCCGCGATGACGAGGGCCTGCCGCTCGATGCCCATGTGCGCGTGGTCGATGGCGACGAGGTCCTCGCGGACAACGGCGACGGCAGCGCGGCGGCGGAGCAGGCGATGTTCGAGCGCTTCGAGCAGTGGGTCGCCGCGCGTTACGCCGCGCCGGCGACGGCCGCGCAGTGAGCGGGGCGCGGCGCCCGTGAAGTACCTGCAGGGTTATTCGCCGTCGCTGATCGCGCAGGCGCAGCGGCTGCTCGACGACGGCGAGCTCGCGCCGCTGCTGGCGCGCAAGTATCCGGAGATGCACGAGGTCCGCAGCGACAAGGCGCTGTTCGACTACACGCAGGCGCTCAAGCAGCGCTTCATGCGCAACGCCGGTCCCATCGCGCTGGTCTGCTACGACGCCAAGCTCAAGGTGATCCAGCATGCGCTGGGCACGCACACGCGCCAGTCGACGGTGCAGGGCAGCCGGCTCAAGACGCGTCGCGAGATCCGCGTCGCGACGCTGTTCCGCGAGGCGCCGGCGGAATTCCTGAAGATGATCGTCGTGCATGAGCTCGCGCATCTGAAGGAGCTGGAGCACGACAAGGCGTTCTACGCGTTGTGCCATCACATGGAGCCGGCCTACGGGCAGCTGGAGTTCGACGTCCGCCTGTGGCTGAGCGTCCGGGATGCCGAGGAGAAGCGCCTGAAGCGCGAGGCGAAGTCGCCCGTGCCCTCCTGAGCGCTCCGGCAGGCGGCCCGCCGCCCGCTGCCCGCTGCCACTTTTTGCGGCAGGGCAAGCGACCGCCTTTGGGATCAATGAGTTGCGCGCGCCCTGCGCAGGCTGTGCACCTGTTTATCCACAGGCGATGTGGACGATCCGCTATGCTGTCGGGCTTTTCGAACGCCTCCATCCACAGGCCGCGCGCCACGAGCCCGCCGTGCCTGTTTCCGGACTGACCACCTTGCCTCCGACGATTCTGCTGGCGCCCATGGAGGGCCTGCTGGACCACATGCTGCGGGACACGCTGACGCGTGTCGGCGGCGTGGACCGCTGCGTCTCCGAGTTCATCCGCATCACCGACCGCCTGCTGCCGCGTCGCGTCTTCACGCGCATCGTGCCGGAGCTGTTGACGGGCGGACGCACCCACGCGGGCGTCCCGGTGCGGGCGCAACTGCTGGGCTCCGACCCGCAGTGCCTGGCCGAGAATGCCGCGCGGCTCGCGGAGCTTCATCCCGAAGGCATCGACCTCAACTTCGGCTGCCCGGCCAAGACGGTGAACCGGCATCGCGGCGGCGCCGTGCTGCTCGACGAGCCCGAGCTGGTCGGCGAGATCGTCGCCGCCGTGCGCCGCGCGGTGCCGGCGCGGCTGCCGGTGTCGGCCAAGATGCGGCTGGGCAACGAGGATCGCGGGCGCATGCTCGACTGCGCCCGCGCCATCGAGGCGGGCGGCGCGTCGGAACTGGTCGTGCACGGCCGCACCAAGCGCGACGGCTACAAGCCGCCGGCCTACTGGGACCAGATCGCCGCGGTGCGCGAGGCCGTCGCGATGACCGTCGTCGCCAACGGCGAGGTCTGGACCGTCGAGGACGCCCGGCGCTGCCTGTCCGAATCCGGCTGCACGTCGCTGATGCTGGGCCGCGGCATGGTGGCCGACCCCGGCCTGGCGCTGGCGGTGCGCGCCGACCTGATGGGGCAGGGCGCCGCGCCGCTGCCGTGGGACGACGTGGTGCCGCTGATGGCGGGCTTCTTCGCCCAGGTGCGGCGCAACGTCGCGACGCGCCATCAGGCCGGCCGGCTCAAGCAGTGGCTGCATTACCTGCGGCGCCGGTATCCCGAGGCCGAGGAGACCTACCAGCGCGTGCGCACGATCAATGCGCCGGACGAGCTGGCGCTGACGCTGTTCGGCCGCGCGCTGGATCCGAAGACGCCGCCGGCCGACGAGGCGGAGGGCCTGGGCGTCGATGCCGACACCGAAGTCGATGTCGAGAACGACCTCGATGCCGACGCCGTTCGTGCTCCCGACACCGATCAACAACAAGACCGCGACACGCTGATCGCCGCGTGAGTCGCCCCTCGAGTCGCCACAAGAGTCGCCGAATGAATCACCGACCTCATCGCCGCATGACTGCCTCCACCCTGACCACGCGCCTGGCGGCGCTCGCCGCCGCGCTGCTGCCGGCGCTGTCGCCGGCCGCCACGCCCACCGCGCCCGTTCAAGATGTCACGCCGCTGACGCTGGAGCGCGTCTTCGGCGAACCGCCGCTGCAAGGCCGCCTGACGCGGCAGGCCGAGATCTCGCCCGATGGCGCCTGGGTCAGCTACCTGCGCCCCTCGGCGACGGACAGCGATCAACTGGAGCTCTGGGCCCAGCCCGCGGCCGGCGGCGCGCCGCGCAAGCTGGTGTCGGCGGCGGAGGTGCTCGGCGGTCGCAGCCAGCAACTGACGGAGGCGGAGCGCATGGCGCTCGAGCGCAAGCGCATCACGCAGGGCGGCATCACCAGCTACCAGTGGTGCGGCCCGTCCGGCAAGACGTTGCTGTTCCCGCTGTCGGGCGATCTCTACCTGGTGCGGCTGACCGAGCAAGGCCCGAAGGCGCAGCGCCTCACGAATGACGAGCAGGTGCCGGAGCAGGACCCGACCTGCTCGCCCGACGGCCGCCAGATCGCCTACGTGAAGGGCGGCGACCTGTGGGTACAGCCGCTGGACGGCGGCGCCGCCCGCGCGCTGACGCGCGGCGCGACCGAGACGCGCTACTGGGGCCTGGCCGAGTTCATCGCGGCCGAGGAGCTGAGCCGCCAGCGCGGCTACTGGTGGTCGCCGGACGGCCAGCGCCTGCTCGCGCTGCAGGTCGACGAGAGCGAGGTGCCGGTCAAGACGCGCGCTCAGATCTTTGCCGACCGCACGACGATGACCCAGCAGCGGTATCCGGGCGCCGGCGAGCACAACGCCCGCGTCACCGCCTGGACGCTGCAGATCGCCGACGGCCGCGCGACGCCGCTGCCGTTGGCCGCCGATGCCGAATACATCGCGCGCGCCGGCTGGTTCGGCGACGGCACGCCCTGGCTGCAATGGCTGACGCGCGATCAACGCCGTCTCGCGCTGACGGAGTACGCGAACGGCACCGGCGCGGGCCGCGTCGTCATCGACGAGCGCGACCCGGCGTGGGTCGAGGTGCACGACGACCTGCTGGAGATCGACGGCTTGACCTTGTCCGGCCAGCCGGCGCTGCTGTGGTCGAGTGAATCGTCCGGCCGCCGCCAGCTGGTGCTGGTGGACCGCCGCACTGGGGAGCGCCGTCCGCTGACGAACGAGCCGGAGCCCGTCGCCCATCGCGTCTGCAGCGACGGCAAGACCGTGGTCTATGCGGCGGCGCGGGACCGCGGTCGCACGCGGGAGCTGTTCGCGATCGATCTGCAAGGCCATGCCCGGCCGCTCGACGGCGCCCAGCCGCGCCAATGGCGTGACGCGCGCGGCGACGGCGATTGCGCGCAACTGCTGGTGACGCGCGGTGCCTGGGGCGAGCCGCCCGCGCTGTCGCTGCAGTCGGTCAAGCCGGGCGCCGCGGCGGTGGCGCTGCCGGGCGACGCGCCCGATCCGCTGCTGGCGCGCATCGTGCCCAGGCCGGAGGTGGTGGAGATCGTCGCCGCCGACGGCCGCACGCCGCTCAACGCGCTGTACTTCGCGCCGCTGGACGGCAAGGCCGGTCCGCACGCGGTGATCACGATGGCCTACGGCGGTCCCGGCATCGGCCTGACCAACTGGAACTGGAGCCGCGACACCGCGCTGATCGCCTACTGGCAGCGCCGCGGCTACGGCGTCTTCACGCTGGACACGCGCGGCATGCAGAACCGCGATCGGGAGTTCACGCGGGCGCATCGCCATGCCTTCGGCGTCGTCGACGCGGCCGACCTGTTCGCGGCGGTCCGTCAACTGCCGCAGCGCGTGACGGGGGTCGATCCGAAGCGCATCGGCTTCTTCGGCTGGTCCTACGGCGGCTTCCTGGCGGTGCGGGCCATGCTGGACACCGACACGCCCTTCGCCGCCGCCGTCGCTGGCGCGCCGCCGACCGACTGGACGCTCTACGACACGGCCTACACCGAGCGCTACCTCGGCATGCCGCAGGACGGGCAGGGCGGACAGACCGCGCCGTATCGCCAGGCCAACCTGGTGCTGCGCGCGGACCAGTTGAGCAAGCCGCTGCTGGTGATCCACGGCACTGCCGATGACAACGTGTTGTTCGAGCACACGTTGCGACTGGCCGAGGCGCTGCAGAACCAGGCGGCGCCGTTCGAGCTCATGATCTATCCCGGCAAGGCGCACGGCATCGCGGGACGCGGGCCCAAGCTCCACCTCTACCGCACCATCGACGCGTTCTTCGCGCGCAGCCTGGCGCCCTGATCGGCGGGAACCCGGAGAACGACATGGCGCTGGTTTATTCGACGCAGGGTGGGCGCGTATGCCCGCAATGCAGGCAGGCGCAAGCCGATTGCCGTTGCAAGGCGCTGGCCGCTTCGGCCGTGCTGGGCGACGGCAAGGTGCGGGTGCGCCGCGAGACGGCGGGCCGCAAGGGCAAGGGCGTGACGGTGGTGCTCGGGCTGCCGATGACGGCCGCGGAACTCACCGACGCCGCCAAGAAGCTGAAGGCCGCCTGCGGGACCGGCGGCACCGTCAAGGACGGCACGATCGAGATCCAGGGCGATCATCTGGACAAGGTGATGGCGTGGTTGACGCAGGCCGGTTTCGCGCCGAAGAAGGCGGGGGGCTGAGGCCCGCGCCGGTCTTGCCGCACTAGCCGTTGTCGGAGGTCGTCTCGCGGCCCCGTCCTACGCCCTGACGCGGCCCGCGCCGCGCCAGCCGCTTCGTCATCTCGCCCTTCGCGGTCAGCCGCCAGGCGCCGGAGTCGGCAGCCTTTTCCACGTAACCCAGGCGCTGCAGCCGAGCCATGGTGGCGAGCGTCAGGACGCTCACCCGCGAGGGGTCGAACGGCATCGCGCCCAGGATCTGCAGGTCGGCCTCCGTGAGGTCGAAGCCGTAGCGATCCTCCTTGGGATCCGCGATGGAAGGCGGCAAGCCAGGCTTGTGAAGTGGCATGCCCGTCACGAGGCAAGCGCGGTGCCTTGCGCGGCCCGGCCGTGCATTCCAGGCGATCGACACGCAGGCGCGGGGAGGGGCTGGAAACAGTCGCGGAAAGCGCGACGTTTGCACGCGCGAGGCCGCGGGCACGGGTCTAAGGTTGCTCCGTCGGCCCGACCTCCCGCGGGCCCGGAGCCCGTCATGAGTCCGTCCCAGTTCAGCGCCCTCCACGCCGAAACACCCCTGCGCGCCGGCCATTGCTGCGATCGATTCCTGCTGCGATTCGAGTCGCTGTTTCATGCGGGGCGGGGCCTGTCCTTCCCCTGCGATGAACATGGGCAGGTCGCCATCGATCAGCTCAGCGAACAGGCGCGAGAGAACTATCTTTTTGCTCGCGCCGTCGTGGGGCACGAGTACGCGACGCCGGTGGTTCAGCGCTGCGACGGCTGAGCGGCCGCGGCCGCGGCGCTCTCGTCCGCTGGCCCAGCGGCATCGGCGCGCGCGGCATCGTACTGGCCTAGCACCCATTGCAGCCCCGCCAGATGCTGCTGGTCGTGGCTGCACAGGTAGTGGATCAAGGCCTTGAAGGTCAGCGGCCCATATCCCTCGAATCGCGCCCGTCGACCCAACTGCTCCGGCGTGATCGTCGCCAGCAGCCGCAGCGTCTCTCGCCTGGCCTCGGCGAACGCCGCCAGCGCCGCCACGGGATCATCCTCCCCGTACCGGCGCTCCAGCACCAGCGCGTCGGTGTCCAGCGACGGCAGCAACGGGTCGTCCTCGCTCAAGATCCGACGGATCCGCTGTTGATACCCGTCGATCTCGATGTCGCGCACGTGGCAGAGCTGCTCGATCGCGGTCAGCGCCTCGCTCGGGACACCCGCCCAAGAAGGCGGCGCCCAATGCCGCGCCTCCTCGGGGAAGAGCGCGAAATGCGCTTCGAGTTGACGGGGGAACGCGGCCAGCGTCTCAAGCGTGACGGCGTCGATCGCCGATCGGCTGGAGGCTGAGTTGGCGGGGTAGGGGGCGTTGGAGGCGGCGGCGGTCATGCGGCCGATGTTAGAGCGGACGTCTGCGAGACAATGCGCGGTTTCCGAATACTCTCACCGCGATACGTTCATGAGCGATACCTCCCGCCCCGACCTGCCTGACCACCTGTCCGTCGACCCGCGCAGCCCGCATCACGTGGCGGCCGTGTTCGAACACGACATCGGCATCCTGTTCAACGGCAAGGAGCGCCGGGACGTCGAGGAGTACTGCGTCAGCGAAGGCTGGATCAAGGTGCCCGCCGGCAAGACCGTCGATCGCAAGGGCCAGCCGTTGATGATCAAGCTCAAGGGGAAGGTGGAAGCCTTCTACAAGTGATGCTCAGGCGCGCGGCCAACTGACCGCGACCCAGAGTCCGCCGCCCTCGCGATTGCCCATCGCGATGCGGCCGCCATGCGCCTCCGCGATTTCGCGCGCCAGCGCCAGGCCCAGGCCGCTGCCGCTGCGCTTGGTCGAATAGAACGGCAGCAAGGCCTGCGACAGTTGCGTCTCGGTCATGCCGGGGCCGCGGTCGCGGACCTCGATCCGCCAGTCGTCGCGAGGGGCAGTGACGGCCACGCTCACGTCTTCCGGCTGGCCGCCGGACTCGTGCGCGTTCTTCAGCAGGTTGATGAGCGCCTGCTCCATCTGCGCCGGGTCGAAACGGCCCGGCACCGCCGGCAGCTCACCGTCCACGGCGAAGCCGTAGTGCGCGCCCAGCGAGTCGATGAAGGCGCGCCAGGCCACTGGCGCGAGCACCGGCGCGGGCAGCTTGGCGAAACGTGCGTAGCCGGACAGGAATCCGTGCAGGTGCTGAGCGCGCTCGCCGATGCTGGCGAAGACGCCGGGCACGCGCTCGAACTGGCCGCGGCGCGCCAGCTCGGCGCCGCTGTGTGCGAGCGACGAGATCGGCGCGAGCGAGTTGTTCAGCTCATGGCTGATGACGCGGATGACGCGTTTCCAGCTCGCGACCTCCTGTCGCGACAGCTCGCGGGTCATGCGCCTGAGCAGTCGCAACCGGTGCGGCTGGCCCTGCAGCCGGAAGTCGCGCATCGAGAGGTGGAAACGCTCTTCCTGCCCCTCCAGCACCACGCTGAACAAGCCGTCCTGCGCGCCGGCGAAGGCCTGGCGCATGTCGTCGGGGCCCGCCTCCAGGACTTCGTCGAGTCCCCGGCCGGCCAGGCTGCGGCCCTGGTCGAGCAACTGCCGCGCGGCGATGTTGGCGTAGGCGATGCGCTCCAGCGGGTCGGTCAGGATCAATGCCACCGGGGTGTTCTGCACCACCGTGTCCAGCAGCAGCTCCCGTTGCGCGAGGTGGTGGCGCTGCTCGCGCAAGGCCAGGCCCAGCTCGCTGTGCAGTTGCATCAGGTCCGCCAGCTCCGACAGGCCGCCGGGCGGGTCGGCGGCGATGGCGCTGCCGAACTCGCCGTCGCGATAGCTCAGCACCGTGCTCTCCAGCGCGCGCAGCAGGCGCGTCAGCGGCGCCAGCAGCACGCTGGCCATGCCCAGCGCGAGCGGCACGATCAGCACGAAGGTCAGCGCCAGCATTTCGACGCTCCAGTACGCGGGCACCTCGCGCCCCACGGCGGTCAGCAGCGCCGGCAGCGGCCACGTCGTCAGGCCGGCGTGGATCAGCAGTCCGGCCACCGCGGCCATGATCAGGAACAGCGTCAGCCGCAGCCGCAACGAGCGGCGCCAGCGCCTGGTGCCCGGCCACGCTTCCATCAGGCGTCCAGGCCGTAACGTTCCATGCGCCGGTACAGCGCCTGGCGCGACAGGCCCAGCGCCTGCGCCGCGCGGCTGACGACGCCGGATGCCGCCTCCAGCGCGGCCACGACCGTGTCGCGGCTGGGTTCGTCGAGGTTGCGCAGCGCGCCGGAATGCGCGGCCGCGGCAGGCAGCGCGAGGTCCTGCTCGCCGATCGAGTGGCCGTTGGCCAGCAGCGCGGCCCGCTCGATCGCGTTCTTCAGCTCGCGGACGTTGCCCGGCCACGCATGCGCCATCAGCGCGTCGCGCGCGCCGTCGCTCAGGATCGCGCGGCCTGCCAGAAAATGCTCGGCCAGCGGCAGGATGTCCTGCGGCCGATCGGCCAGGCCCGGCAAGGCGACCTCGATGACGTTCAGGCGGTAGTACAGGTCCTCGCGGAAGGTCCCGGCCCGCACCATCGCGCGCAGGTCGGCGTTGGTCGCGGAGATGACCCGCACCGTGGTCTGCCGCGTGCGGCTGGAGCCGAGCCGCTCGAAGCGGCCGGTCTCCAGCACGCGCAGCAGCTTCACCTGGCCGGCCAGCGGCAGGTTGCCGATCTCGTCGAGGAACAGCGTGCCGCCGTCGGCGCTTTCGAAGCGGCCTTCGCGCGCCCGCGCGGCACCGGTGAAGGCGCCGCTCTCCGCGCCGAAGAGCTCGGCTTCGATCAGGTCGCCCGGCAGCGCGCCGCAGTTGACGGCGACGAACGGGCCGTCCGCGACCGAGGAGTTGCCGTGCACGATGGCCGCGATCCGCTCCTTGCCGCTGCCGTTCGGGCCCGTCACCAGCACCGGCGCGGCGGAGCGGGCCACCTGGCAGGCCAGCTCCAGGCAGCGCAGCAGCGCCGGTGATTCCACCACCAGGCCGTCGAGCCGGTAGCGCTGCCGCAGCGTGTCCAGGCGCTGGCGTTGCTCGTGCCGGCTGCGGCGCAACTCGCGGCCGCTTTCACCCAGCTCCAGCAGGTTCTCCACCGTGGCCAGCAGCTTCGCGTCGTCCCAGGGCTTGGCCAGGTAGTCGGCGGCGCCGGCCTTGACCAGCGCCACCGCCTGCTCCAGCTGCGTCCACGCGGTCAGCAGGATGATGGGCAGGTCGGGGTGGCGCTCGCGGATCTGCTGGAACAGCGCGCGGCCTTCCTCGCCCGAGGTCGTGTCGGCGCTGAAATTCATGTCCTGGATCACCAGGTCCACGCGGTGCGCGGCCAGCCGCGCCAGGCCCTCGTCGGGCGAGGCGGCATACAGCGGATCGATGTCGTGCAGCGAGAGCAGCAGCGACAGCGCCTCGCCGACGCCGGCATGGTCATCGATGATCAGGACGGTTCTCATGGGCTGCGCAGCATAGCAAGGCGACAGGGGGCAGGACCGATGTCCGCCGGGGATCGGGCGGCGCGAAGGCGGGGTCGACGGGCCCGCCGATGCGCCCGCCGATGTGTCCGCCGACGGGCCCGCCGGCACCGCGGTCAGCCGCCTCGCAGCGCGGCCACCGGCGGCAGCGCGGCGGCGCGGCGCGCGGGCGCCAGCACCGCGATCTGCCCCAGCGTCCACAGCACCAGCGCGCCGAGCGGCAGGTACAGGGCCGGCAGCCGCGGCAGCTCGTAATGCTGCATCAGCAGCACGCTGATGCCGTAGGCGCCGACCATGCCCAGCACGATGCCGACGGTGGTGAGCAGCAGGTTCTCGGTCTGGAAGTACCGCAGGATCTGGCCGCGCGTGGCGCCCAGCGCGCGCCGCGTGCCGATCATGCGCGTGCGCTGCTGCACCCAGAAGCTGGCCAGCCCGACGATGCCGAAGGCCGTCACCACCAGCAGCCCGACGCACACCCCGATCAGCAACTGCACCATCGAGCGATCGCGCCGGTAGTAGTCGTCACGCAGCTTGAGGAAGGTGTCCTGCTCCCGCACCATCCGGCGCAGGCCGGGGCTGTTGCCCAGCAGCTTCTCGCCCGCGGCCTTGAGCACGGCCTGAGGGTCGGCGCCCGGCGCGACGCGGATCATGAAGGTGCCGCCGCGGAAGCTGGGCTGCACCGGCATCAGCATCGTGTGCAGGTCGCTTTCGTCCTGGGAGCCGGGGCTCGTCGACGGCAGGCTCTCCAGCACGCCCACGATGCGCTGCGGCTCGTTGCCGTAGACGTAGATCCCCTTGCCCAGTGCCGATTCGCCCGGGAACAGCCGCTGCGCGAGACGCTGGTTGACGATCACCGCCGGCACGCGCGGGTCCGGATTGGCGTCCAGCGTCGAGCCCATCACGAACTCGTCGGGCTGGAAGTCGCGGCCCTCCGCCAGTCGCAGCCCCATCGTTGAGATGAAGCCGGGGCCCGCCGTGGTGTGGTTGGCCACGACGCGGGTCGACGTGTTCCGGTCCGCGGTCAGGCGCACGCCGGAATTGTTGTTGTTGCGGCCGAACGGGAACTGGTTGGTCAGGCTTGCCGAGACCACGCCCGGCACCTGCTTCAGCGCCGCCAGGTCGGCCTGCGTCTGCGGCTCGGGGTTTTCGACCCGCGCCATGCTGGACAGCGACAGCACCACCAGCTCGCTCTCGGCCATGCCGGTGGGTTCGTTGATGCGCTCGACGCGCTGGAAGATCAGGAAGAGCGCGTTGCAGACGATCGCGCAGGTCAGCGCGATCTGCAGCACGATCAGGCCCGCGGCGGTCTTGTGACGCTTGAGCGTCGACAGGATGGGAAGGATGTCCATGGATGTCTCCTTACTGCGTCTTGAGCTGGATGGCCGGCGTGATCTGGCACGCGCGCCACGCGGGCAGCAGGCCGGCCAGCAGGCTGGCGAGCAGCGACACGCCCAGCGTCGTGGCCAGCATCTGCCAGTCCAGCCGCGCCAGTTGCGCGTACTCCTCGGGGTTCTGCCGCACCACCCACAGGCCCGCCCAGGTCAGCCCCAGGCCGAGCAGGCCGCCGGCCACGCCCAGGCTGCCGGCCTCGACCAGGAACTGCAGGAAGATCTGGCGCCGTGGCGCGCCCAGCGCGCGGCGCACGCCGATCTCGCCGCTGCGGCGCAGGCACTTGGCCAGCAACAGGCCGACGGTGTTGGTCAGGCACACCACCAGGAAGCCGAACGCCAGCCAGACCTGCAGCTTGATGTCGCTGGGCACGACCCGGCGCATCTCCAGCCAGGTCATCACCGAGCTCAGCTTCGGGTTGGACGGGCGCTCGAAACGGCCCGCCTGGCGCTGCTGGTCGGAGTACTGCGTCAGGTAGGTGCGGTAGTCCGCGACCTGCTGCGGCGTGTCCAGCTGGACCCAGTACTGCAGCCACGCGCACGGGGTGTTGAGGGCGCGCAGGTCCTGTCCGGAGGCGCTGCCCCAGCAGTTCATGTTGCCCGCGCTGCCCAGGCGCAGCCCGAAGGAGGTGGCCAGCGGGATGTAAACGTCCGCCGGCTTGGCGTAGGAGCCCAGCGTCAGGTCGAAGTAGTGCGGCGCGGGGCGCCACGGCTTGAGGACGCCGACGACGGTGAAGTCCTTGTCGCGCAGCCGCACCATCTTGCCGCGGCTGTCGGCGCCGCCGAAGAGCCGGTCGTTGAGCTCGCCGGAGATCACCGCCACGCGGGCTTCCGCCGCGTCGTCCTTGGCCGTCCAGCCGTTGCCGAACTGGAAGGGCGTCTCGAAGATCGCGAAGAAGTCGGCCGACGTGAATCGCGCCGGGGCGAAGAACGGCGGCTGGGCCGCGTCGCCGGAGCCGGCCGGATCGATCGCCATGAACGAGCCGGTCATCATGACCTGGTGCACGCCGCGCTTGTCGCGCAGCAGCGATTCGGCGTCGAAGCGGGTCAGCTGCAGCACCGGGTCCTCGCCGGGTTTCCAGTCCCGCTTGGGGCCGGCGTCGAGCTGGACGTTGAAGAGCCGATCGCTCTTGTGCGGGATCGGGTCGCCGGACATGACGTGGAACAGCGTCAGCGTCGTCATGCAGGCGGCCACGCCCATCGCGATCGACAGCAGCATCAGCACCGTCAGCCCGCGGTGCGCGCGGAAGGCGCGGAAGCCCAGCTCGAGGTAGTAGGTCAGCATGGTGGGTCCTTGTTTACTTCGCCGCGCTCAGCAGCGTGTTGACGGCGGCCAGTTGCGGCTCGCCGAGCGCGCCGGCCGCCTGCTGCAGCAGCAGCTTGGACAGCACGTAGCGGTGCCGCGCCTGCTCCCAGGCGTTGCGGGCATTGCTCTGCGTCTGGATCGCCAGCAGCAGGTCGGTCATCGTGCGCGCGCCCAGGTCCAGCCCGCTGCGCGTGGAGGCCAGCGCCCGCTCCGCCGCCTGCACCGCGGCGCCGGCCGTGCGCATCTGGCTCAGCGACGACAGCACCGCCTGGTACTGCGCCTGCGTCTCGCGGGTCATCGCGCGGCGCGCGCCTTCCAGGTCGTCGCGCAGTTGCTCGCGCTGGTAGATGGCTTGGCGCTTCTGGGATTCGATGGCGCCGCCGGAGAAGATCGGGATCGTCAGCTTCAGGCCGACGACGGCGTTGTAGCGGCCCGCGTCCTGCGGCGCCAGCGCGTCGCCGGCGCGGCGCTGGCCGTCCAGGCCCACGCTCAGCGTTGGCAGGTGCGCGGCGCGCGCCGCGGCCACGCGCTGGTCGCTCGCGGTCACGCCCAGCGCGGCGGCCTGCAGCGCCGGGTTGTCCCGCAGCGATTGCGCGACCCAGGCCTCCGGGTCGGCCGGGTCGGGCATCAGCATCGCCAGGTCGGGCGTCAGCGGCAGCAGCTCGCCGGGCATGCGGCCGGTGATCTGCGCCAGCGCCTGGCGGGCGTCGAGCAGCGACTCCCGCACCTGCGCCGTGTTGCCGCGCGCCAGCTCGTAATAGGCGCGCGCCTGCTCGACGTCGAGCGACGCCGACAGCTGCGCCTCGAAGCGCGACTGCGCCTGCGCGACCTGCTGGCCGTAGACGTCCTCGATCGCCTGCGCGGTCGCCAGCGACGCCTGCTGCGCCAGCACGCCGAAATAGGCGCTGGCGACGCGGGCGCACAGGTTGGCCTCGGCGGCGCGGACGCGGGCGTCCTCGGCCGAGACCAGCGTCTGCGCGGCGTCCCAGCTGCGCAGCCGGCTCAGGTCGACCAGCACCTGGCTCAAGCTGTGCGTGAGCTGGTGCTCGCGGCTGCCGTCGTTCTGGTTGCGCAGCTCGGCGAGCTGCGCGCTCCACTGCGGCAGCAGCGCGGCGCGGGCCTGGACGGCCAGCTCCTGCTGCCCGCCGCGGATCGCGCGCGCGGCGGCCAGCACCGGGTCGTTGGCGCGGGCCTGCGCATAGACCTCGATCAGGTCCTCGGCCTGTGCCGCGATCGGCAGGCCGCCGACGGCGAAGAGCAGCGCGGCCGCGATGAGCGTCGAGGCACGTCGCTCACGCGGGAAGGGGAAGGGCAGCTTCATGGTGTCCGAAGGCAGGAGGCGGGCTCAGGCCGATGCCGGGGCGGCCGCGCGCAGCAGCGCCGGGTCCATGTGCAGCTCGGCCGCGATGTCGACGACCTGTCCGTCGATCACGTGCACGTTGCGCTGCGCGCGCGCCGCGAGTTGCGGGTCGTGGGTGACCATGACGATGGTGGCGCCCTCGCGGTGCAGTTCCTCCAGCAGGTCCATCACGCTGCGCGCCATCGCGCTGTCGAGGTTGCCGGTCGGCTCGTCGGCGAGCAGCAGGCGCGGGCTGCCCGCCAGCGCGCGGGCGATCGCCACGCGCTGCTGCTGGCCGCCGGACAGCTCGGCGGGGTAGTGGCGCTCGCGCGCCGACAGGCCGACGCGGGCCAGCGCGTCGCGGGCGCGCTGCTGGCGCTCGGCGGCCTTCATGCCGCGATAACGCAGCGGGACCTCGATGTTGTCCAGCACGTTCAGGTCGGGGATCAGGTTGAAGGCCTGGAAGATGAAGCCGATCTTCTCGTTGCGCATCTTCGAGCGCTGCGTGTCGTTCATGCCGCTGACGTCGACGCCGTCGAGCTCGTAGCGGCCGCCGCTGAACGCCTCCAGCAGGCCGGCGATGGTCAGGAAGGTGGTCTTGCCGGAGCCCGACGGGCCGGTCACGGCGACGAACTCGCCTTCACGCACTTCCAGGTTGAAGTCGCGCAGGGCGTAGGTCTCGATCATTTCGGTGCGGTAGACCTTGGAGAGCGATTGCATCTTCAGCATGGGGTTCCTCGCGGGGGCAAATGGGAATCGGAGATTCGGAGATTCGGTTGGGAGATCGGACGGATGCCGGGACGGGAGCGGGGCGCCTGGCGATCAGGGGCTGAGCGTGGCGCGCTCGACGTTCTCGAAGGCCGAGCCGCCGGAGATGACGACCTTGTCGCCCGGCTTGAGGCCTTCCAGCACCTCGACCTTGGACAGGCTCTGCGCGCCGAGCCGGATGGGGCGCTTGACCGCCTGGCCGTCCTCGATCACGTAGGCGAAGCGGCCGCCGCCGTCCTCGACGAAGCTGCCGCGGCTGACGGTCAGGACCTTGTCGCGCTTGTCGAGCAGCACGCGCACCGACAGGCGCTGGTTCTGGCGCAGTTGATCGGGGGTGGCGCCGTCGAAGCGGATGCGCGCGGCGACCTCGTTGTTGACCACCTCCGGCGACACCGAGCTCACCAGGCCGCGCCAGTCGCGGCCGTTGCCCGAGATCTCGCCGGGCATGCCGATGGCGAGGTCGCGGGCGAAGCTCTCCGGCACCTGCATCTGCACTTCCAGCGCCGTCAGATCGACGACGGTCAGCAGGCCGGCGCCGGCGGCGACGTTGGCGCGCTCGGCCACCAGCAACTGGCCGACCTGGCCGTCCACCGGCGAGCGCAGCTCCAACTCCGCGACCTGGCGGTCCAGGTCCTTCACCAGCAGCGTCTGGCGTTGCAGCGCTTGCTGCTTGGCTTGCAGCTCGAACTTCAGGCTGTCGTCCTTCAGGCCCAGGCCGGCCTCGGCGTGGGCCGCGGAGATGCGGGCCTTCTCGAGCGCGTCGCGGGCCTTCTCGACCTGCATGCCGGCGACGGCGCCGGCCTCGAAGGCCTTGGTCTGGCGGGCCAGGTCGTTGCGGGCGGTCTGCAGGTCGATGGCCGCGTTCTCGTAGGCCGAGCGCAGCGAGGCACGCTGCTCGCGGCCGTCGACCTCGGCGCGCAGCGCCTCGGTCCGCAGCGCGTCGGCGTTGCTCTGTTCCTGGGCCAGCTTGGCGCGCAGGTCGGGGCTGTCGATCTCGCCGAGCAACTGGCCCTTGGCGACCTTGTCGCCGGCCTTCACCTTGAGCACCAGGTTGCCGCCGTGCAGCGCGTAGACGGTCGGGCTCATCGCCGCGACGACCTTGCCCTCGCCGGCGATGTCGCGCACCAGCGGGCCGATCTCGACCGTGGCCACGCCCAGGCGCTGCAGGCTGACCGAATTGCCGCTGCCCATCATCCGCTTCACGGCGGGCGCGGCGGCGAAGGCCGCGATCAACAGCCCCGCGCCGGCCAGCGCCAGCCACAGGCGGCGGCGTCCAGGGGAGCGGGTGACGGGGCGGTCCTGTCCGGAGGTGTCGCGAATCATGAGGGTGTCCGAAGGCTGTCCGAGTGAGATTGGCCTCATGGATCGCAAGCGCCATGCCAACCCCGGAATCGCCGGGAATGCCTGTCGAATCAACGGCTTGAGAACATGGCGGACGCAAGGCGGACTGTCCGCGGACACTCGGCCGGACAGGTGCCGGACAGGCACCGGACAACCGGAGCGGACAGCGGACAGCGGCACGACGGGGACCGCGGAACGCGAGGCGAGGGAGTCGGCGCAGCAGATGGGGGGCGCAGGAGCGCTGGGGAGCGGACGGCGACCCTGACGGACGCGAGTCGGTCCGCCTACTGGAGTCCGTGTGGCATCGGCGCGCGTGTACTGGAGTCGGCTGGTGCCCGACGCGCGATGGAGGAGAACACTGAGGCTCCTTTCACTTCGTTGGATTCACCATGTTCAGCTCCCGATTCCTGATGAACTCGCTGGTGCTGCCGGCCGCGTTGATCGACAGCTGGGCCACGTTGGCGGGTTTCGATGCGGGCCGGCGCGATCGCTCGGCCGTGTGGACGTCGCGGTGGCGAGCGGCCTCGCCCAATGGCCGAGGGCGGGGTGGCGGCGACGCGGAGGGCTCGACCGGCGAGGGCGACGCGGAGGCCGAGACGGCGATGCAAGCGACGACGCCTTCGTCGCCCACGCCACCCACGATGACCACGAAGGATGCGTCGGAGGACCGCGATGACGCGCCCCTGATCCCGCTGCTGCTGCCGGACGCGTCGGCGAGCGCCGCGCCGGGCTGGCTCTCCGTGGGAGGCGCGGCGGCGGCGGTCGGATTGCTCGGGATCGGCGCCGCCTCGGGTGGCAGTACCGCGGCGAGCATCGCGGCGCCTGTGTCGACGACACCCGGGCCCAGACCTTCGCTCACGCCCGCACCCACGGAGCCCACCGCACCCATGGAGCCCACCGCGCCCACCGTGCCCGGCCCCGCGATGCCTGAACCCGATTCCCCGCGTGCGCCGACCTTGCTGATGATGGCGGGCGGCGGCCTTGCGATGCCTGGCGGACGCCTGTTGACGAACGACGGCACGGTATGGGTGAGGAACCTCGATCCCGACGCGACCTGGTGGTACAGCCGGGACGACGGCGCCACCTGGACGCAGGGCACCGGCGACCACATTCCCGCCGACGCGTTCGGTGCCGATGGCGACAAGACGGTGCGGGTCCACCAGACCGATCCGGCCGGCAACGACGGCCCCGACGCGTGGCTGGAGTTCGCCCTCGACAAGACGGCGCCTGCCGGGCCCACGCCGCGATTGACCCATGACACGGGCCTTGCCGGGGACGGACTCACCCGGGACTGGAGCTTCGCCGTCGATGGCGTGGAGCAGGACGGCGACTGGAAGTTCAGCGTGGACGGCGGGGCCTGGCAGGCCGGTCACGGCGCCGGCCACGATGTCGGCGCGGCGGACGTCGCGCTGGCGGATGGCGAGCACCTGGTGCGCGTCGTCTCTCGCGACAAGGCCGGCAATGAAAGCGCCGAGGCCGAGCTCCACTTCAGGACGGACACGGTGGCGCCGACCGGCGCGCCGGGCGTCCGGCTCGATCAGGACACCGGATCGGCCAGCGACGGCCTCACCAACGAACCTGGCCTGATCGTCAGCGGGCTCGATCCGGACGCGCGCTGGTCGATCAGCACCGACGACGGCGTGACCTGGGTCACCTCGGACCTCATGCCCGACACCGCCGACCTGTTCACGCATGACGGTGAATGGCACGTGCGCGTCCGGCAGGAAGATGCGGCGGGCAACGTCGGCCCCGAGGCGCCGCTGTTCTCGTTCGTGCTCGACACGACGCCGCCGGCGGCCCCGGCGCCCCGCCTGAAGCGCGATACCGGGCGCAATGCCACCGACGACATCACGAACGATGCGACGGTGGTCGTGGATGCCCTGGAGCCGGGCGTGAGGCTGCGCTATCGCATCGATGGCGCGAGCCAGTGGTGGGAGGCATCCACGAACGAAATCCCCGCCTCGGCCTTCCTCGGCATCAACGGCAGGCGCACCGTCGAGGTCGAGCAATGGGACGCAGCGGGCAATCGAAGCCAGTCCGCGGTGCTGCAGTTCACGCTGGACACCGTGCCGCCGGGGACGCTGACGTTGGGATTGGCGCCGGAACCGCATCCGGCCGGCGCGGTGTTGCCGGTCTGAGCGGGCGCCCCCCGCGCGGCCGCACGGGGCCAGGTCGCATGGCATCGCACGGCATCACGCGGCAATGACGAGAGGCCCCTCGGGGCCTCTCGTCGATGCAGTCATCCGGCGGCCGCACGCGACGTCGCGTGCGGCCGCGGGTGCCGATGCGGATCACTTCCCGAAGCTGTCCCTCAGGCCCGTGATCTTGTTGAACACCGGCGACTGGGCGCGATGGTCGACGCGATCCGCGACGAAGTAGCCGTGGCGCTCGAACTGCACCTTGGTATCCGGCGGGGTGTCCTTCAACGACGGCTCCAGGTAGCCACGCACGACGCGCTTGGCGTCTGGGTTCAGCAACTCCAGGAAGTTGCGGTCGCCCGCGTCGGGCTGGGCCTCGGTGAACAGCCGGTCGTACAGGCGCAGCTCGGTGGCGATGCCTTCATGCGCGCCCACCCAGGTGATCACGCCCTTGACCTTGACCGCGTCCGCGCCCGGCGTGCCGCTCTTGGTGTCGGGCACCAGGTTGGCCAGGACCGCGGTGATGTTGCCGTCGGCATCCTTCTCGCAACCGGTGCACTCGATCACGTAGCCATACTTCAGGCGCGCCTTGTTGCCAGGGAACAGGCGGTGATAGCCCTTGGACGGGACTTCCATGAAGTCCTCGCGCTCGATCCACAGCTCGGGGCCGAGGCTGAACTGGCGCTGGCCGAGTTCAGGCACATGCGGATGGGCGGGCGCCGAGCACGGCTCGCGGTGCTCGATCGAGCCGAAGATGTCCGCGTAGTTGCCCAGCTTCAGCGGCACCGGGTCCAGCACGGCCATCGCGCGCGCGGCCTTGCCTTCGAGGTCGGCGCGCAGGTAGCCGTCCAGCACCGCGTAATCGATCCAGGCGTTGGTCTTGGACGCGCCGGTGCTCTCCACCATCGCGCGGATCGACTCCGGCGTGTAGCCGCGGCGGCGCATGCCGACCAGCGTGGGCATGCGGGGGTCGTCCCAGCCGTCGACGTGGCCCTCCTGGACCAGTTGGCGCAGCTTGCGCTTGGAGGTCACGACGTAGCTCAGGTTCAGCCGGCCGAACTCGTACTGGTGCGGCAGCGGACGGGCCAGCAGGCCGCCCTCGGCCAGGCGCTCCAGCAGCCAGTCGTAGAACGGGCGCTGGTCTTCGAACTCCAGCGTGCAGACGCTGTGGGTGATGCACTCCAGCGCGTCCTCGATCGGATGCGCGTAGGTGTACATCGGGTAGATGCACCACTTGTCTCCGGTGTTGTGGTGCGTCGCGCGGCGGATGCGGTACAGCGCCGGGTCGCGCATGTTGATGTTGGGCGACGCCATGTCGATCCTGGCGCGCAGCACCATCGCGCCGTCCGGGTGCTGGCCGTCGCGCATCTCGCGCAGGCGGGTCAGGTTCTCTTCGGGCGAGCGGCCGCGGAACGGGCTGTCCGTGCCGGGCGTCGAGAAGTCGCCGCGGTTGGCGCGCATCGCCTCGGGGGTCTGCTCGTCGACATAGGCCAGGCCCTGCGACACCAGGTACTCGGCGGCGCGGTACATGAAGTCGAAATAGTTGCTGGCGTAGAAGAGGTGGCTGGTGGTGCCGCCCGCGCCGTCACCGGCCTCGGGGCTGTCCCAGGTCCAGCCCAGCCACGCCACCATTTCCTTGATGGCGTCGACGTACTCCTGCTCTTCCTTCTCCGGGTTGGTGTCGTCGAAGCGCAGGTGGCAGATGCCGCCGTAGTCGCGCGCCAGGCCGAAGTTCAGGCAGATGCTCTTGGCGTGGCCGATGTGCAGGTAGCCGTTGGGTTCGGGCGGGAAGCGGGTGCGGATCTTCGCGGGGTCCAGCGGCCCGGCGGCGTGGTGCGCCGCGTCGCCGGGGCTGCCGCCGAAGTGGCGCGCCGGCTGGAAGCCCTGTTCCAGGTCGCGCTCGATGATGGCGCGCAGGAAGTTGCTGGGCTTGACGACGCTGGCGTCCGTCTTGTCGGACGCGTGAGCGCCGGCGGTCTTGTCGTGGCTGGACATCGATGGATGGATTCTCGAAGGAGGCCGCAGATTCTACGTGGGGAGACACGGCCTTCGCGTTCTAGGGAGCGCGCCCCCTGAATCGGCCAAAGGCGTCAGCACAAATGACTGAAAGCGGCGATGGAACGAGTGGCCGGCGCCCTGAAAACTACGAGATTTTGTACTTGATAAGCGAAGGCCCCGGCATGAAGCATCCCAGCACCACTCCGAACCGAACCCTCGGTGACAACGACTCGCCGGTCCCGGTCTCGGCCATTGATGCGGTGGCGAGAGCTCGCGGACATGCTTTCGAGTCCGATGAGGAGGCGACTCCCGACATCGACGAAGCACCCACGCAGCCGCCGGCGGCCGCCGAGGCGGCCCCGCCGTCACCGGATCCGACGACGAGCGCCCAACTGCCCGCGGCCGGAGACACGGCCCCCGCCGGTGACGGATCGACGGAAAAGGACGGGCGGTCCACCGAGAAGTCCGTCGCGGCGATGCTGACCTGGTTGTTCGGGGCCACGCTGGCAGCGGGATCGGCGGTCTTCCTTTCGTCGGGATCCAGCGAGGACGCGCCAACGGCGCCCAAGCCCAAGCCGGAAGGCGAGACGGACCTGAAACCGGACACCGGTACGAAGCCTGACACCGGCACGAAGCCCGATACCGGCACCAAGCCCGATACCGGCACCAAGCCCGATACCGGCACGAAGCCTGAAGAGGGCAGCAAGCCCGACGTCGATCCGCCGCACCAGCCGGCTTCGCCCACCTTGACGCTGCATGCGCCGGGCGCACTGCACCCCAACCTCCTCGGGGCATCGGGCGAGGTGCGCGTGGGCGCTCTGGAGACGGGCGCGCGGTGGGAGTACTCGCTGAATGGAGGCGAAACCTGGCTCGCGGGTCGGGGCTCGGCGCTGACCCCAGAGGGGCTGGGCGGAGATGGCGGCAAGGCCCTGCAGGTCGTCCAGATCAGCGCCTCGGGCGTTCGCAGCCTGCCGAAGGATCTGGTGTTCTTGTTGGACACGGAGGTCTCCGCGCCCTTGACCCAGCTGGCGCAGGACACTGGCATCGAAGGCGACCGGATCACCCATGATCCGACCTTGACGATCACCGGCCTGGAACCGGCGGCGATCTGGGATTTCCGCATCGATGGCGGAGAGTGGCGGCGCGGTGAGGGCAGCCGTGTCGAAGGGCGTGCGTTTGACGGCACGGCAGATGGAGCACACCGCGTGGATATCCGCCAGACCGACGCTGCCGGCAACCAGGCCGAGTCGGCGCTGGAGTTCGTGCTGGACCGCACGGCACCCGCGCCTGCCGTCGTGGCGCTTGCCAACGACACCGGCCTGAGCGGTGACCGGATCACGCAGGACGGCACGCTGGCCGTCAGCGGCGTGGCGGCGGACGCGACCTGGAGCTACCGGATCGACGGCGGCGACTGGGTGGCCGGTGGCAGCGGCGGCGAAATCGCCGACGCGGCGCTGAACGTGGAAGGCGCGCATCGCGTCGAGGTCCGGGTGAGCGACGTGGCGGGCAACCAGGCCCAGTCGGCACTGGAGTTCGTGTTGGACCGCACGGCGCCTGCGCCTGCAGTCGTGGAACTCGTCAACGACACTGGCCTGCGCGGCGATCGGATCACGCAGGACGGCACGTTGGCCGTCAGCGGCGTGGCGGCGGACGCGACCTGGAGCTACCGGATCGATGGTGGTGACTGGGTGTCCGGTGGCAGCAGCGGCAAGATCGTCGACGCGGCGCTGAACGTGGAGGGCGCGCATCGCGTCGAGGTCCGTGTGAGCGACGTGGCGGGTAACCAGGCCGAGTCGGCGCTGGAGTTCGTGCTGGACCGCACGGCGCCCGCGCCAGCGGTCGTGGCGCTCGTCAACGACACCGGCCTGCGCGGCGACCGGATCACGCGGGACGGCACGCTGGCCGTCAGCGGCGTGGCGGCGGACGCGACCTGGAGCTACCGGATCGACGGCGGCGGCTGGGTGGCCGGTGGCAACGGCGGCGAGATCGTCGACGCGGCGCTGAACGTGGAAGGCGCGCATCGCGTCGAGGTCCGTGTGACCGACCTGGCGGGCAACCAGGCCGAGTCGGCACTGGAGTTCGTCCTCGACCGCACGGCGCCCGCGCCTGCGGTCGTGGAGCTTGTCAACGACACCGGCCTGCGCGGCGATCGGATCACGCGGGACGGCACGTTGGCCGTCAGCGGCGTGGCGGCGGATGCGACCTGGAGCTATCGGATCGATGGTGGCGACTGGGTGGCCGGTGGCAGCAACGGCGAGATCGTCGACGCGGCGCTGAACGTGGAGGGCGCGCATCGCGTCGAGGTCCGGGTAAGCGACGTGGCAGGAAATAGTGCGGACACCGCCATCGATCTTCACGTGGCCCGCAGTGCGGCGGCGCCGGAACTGGCGCTGACGCGCGACACCGGCGTCAGCGCCACCGACCGCGTCACGAGTGACGCACGGATCGGCGTGTCGGGCCTGGCGGCCGGAGCGAGCTGGAAGTACAGCCTGGACGGCGTGCATTGGATCGACGGCACCGGCAATGGCATCGCGGCTTCTGCATTTGGCTCGGACGGGCTCAAGACAGTCCGCGTGCAGCAGACCGATGGCGCAGGCAATGTCAGTCCGCTGGCGCAACTGGACTTCACGCTGGACACCTCGTCCCCGTTGCCCACGGTGACCCTGGCAAGTCCGGCCCGCGATCGCTTCGCGGCCTTGCGCGGCGACGGTACCAACTTCTACGAGAGTTCCCGCGTCAGCGCGGACACGGTGCTGCAGTGGGGTCTGGAGGACGGTGCAAGTTGGCGCTACCGAATCGACGGGGAGGCGGGCGACCATGCCGGCGTAGGAAGGAACCTGTCATTGAGCGGGCTGAGCGAAGGCCAGCACGAGGTCCGGATCCGCCAGCAGGACGTGGCGGGCAACTGGAGCGCCGAGACGGCCGTGCAAGTGACGGTCGATCGCACCGCTCCGATGGTGACCGGCCTCTGGATGCTGAAGAATCAAGACATGGCGTTCGGTTGGACATTCCGGTCGAACGAGGACGTGCAGATCGCACTGGTGCCGGTGGGCACCATGAACGATGGCACGGCACAGAGCTATCTTGCCAATGCCACGGCGTCGAAGAGTCTGATCGTTCTCGCCGGCACGGACCGCGGGGCATGGTTCGACGGCGCGAATGACATCTACATGGCGCTGGCGATCGATACCGCCGGCAACGCGGCTTTCGTGTCCTTGAGCGGATCCGGTCCGTCGAATGGCCTGGTGGCCCACGCGCTTGAAACAAGGTACTTCGCGTCACCACCAGACATGAACCTCGTGACCTCACAACTGGATCCCGTGCGCCACAACTGGACCGCCTTCGCGACGGTGGATAAGACCGACCACCTGTTCGGCAGTGCCAACGCCGATCACTTTGTCTTCTCCAGCATGTCGACTTCAAGCAAGATCGACTGGATTCACGGCTACGACAAGCAACAGGGCGATGTGATCGAGATCACCGACAGTGCCTTCACCACGCTGGACACCAGCCAGGCGGCGAGTCTCGCCCGCTACTTCCGCAAGGAGGTGTTGGCGGACGGGACGATCTCGCTGTGGATTGACAAGGACGGGCTGGGACAGACCTACCCCGACAACAGCGCGGGCGGCTACGACCACCGGATCCTCGTCAGCGCCGCGCAGGGCACCGAGTTGCAGATCCTGCTGGCCACCGGCGGGACCTTCGTGATCTGAACGCCTTGGCTACGGTGCATTGAGACCTCCCGCGGCCGGCGTGCGCCGGTCGGCGGTTCACATCGCCTTGAAAAGGTGACCGTACATCCTGCTCACCGCCAGCCGTTCCGGCCGGCGGTGCAGCCGGAGCGTCAGCTTGCCGGCCTCGTCACGGTGCACTCGGTCGATGGCGTCGACGTGCACGATGTGACCGCGATGCACCTGCCAGAAACGCTGAGCGTCGAGTTGCGGGAGCAACTCGCGCAGCGAGATCCGCACCAGGTATTCCTGATCGGCGGTCAGCACGCGGACGTACTTGTCCGCCGCTTCCATGTAAACGATCTCGTCCAGCGGCACGAGGACGATGGCGTCGCCGACCCCGACCTGCAGATGGCGCAGCGGCGCCGTCGTGCCGGATGAGACGCTTGAATCGACGCCAGCCGTCGCGCCGCTCACGCCTAGCAGCCCCCGCAATTGCTCGATCGCCGACTCCAGCGCCGCCGGCGGTGTCTGCCGCCCCGCGAGCGCCGTCCGTAGCCGGTCGACCGTCTGCGCCAGTCGCTCACGCTGCACCGGCTTGAGTACGTAGTCGACCGCGGCCCGCTCGAACGCCTGGAGCGCGAACTGGTCGTAGGCGGTCACGAAGACCAGCAAGGGGAAGGGCTCCCCGTCCGGCCACTCGTCGGCGAGTTGCGCCGCGGCCTCCAGCCCGGTCATCCCCGGCATGCGGATGTCGAAGAAGCAAACTTCCGGTCGATGCCTCAGCGCCAGCGTGATCGCCTCCTCGCCATGCGTGGCCATTGCGACCACCTCCAGCGCGGGCCACAGCGCCTTCAGTTCCTGCCGCAGATGCGCGGCCAGCAGTTCTTCGTCTTCGGCGATCAGGGCGGTGGGCATTCCAGATCCTCCTGGCAGGGTGGGGTGGCGTAGGGCTTGGGGGCGTGAAGGGTCAAGCGCGAGTCGTCAGGCGAGCGGGGCGCGGGGCGCGGTCAGGCCGCCGGAGCCGGGGCTGGCACGGGCATCCGGATCCGCGCCAGCGTACCGCCGCCTTCGCGCCGACGGATCTCCAGCCGGGCGTCGGGACCGCAGGCGACGGCCAGGCGCTCGCGCACCTGCGTCGTCCCGAAACCGCCGCCCGGCGTGGGCACCGCGGACGGATCGAAGCCGGCGCCGTTGTCCTCGACGTCGAGCAGCAGATCGTCCCCGTCCCGCGCCGCCCGCACCCGCAGCGTGCCGCCGCCGACGTGGGCTTCCAGGCCGTGCTTGATGGCGTTCTCCACCAGCGGCTGCAGCAGCAGCGGCGGCACGGTCACATCGGCCAGCGTCTCCGGCAGGTCGAAGTCGAAACGCAGCCGCGCGCCCATCCGCACCTGCATCAGCGCCAGATAGTCGGCGATGCGGGCGAACTCGTCTTGCAGCGGATGGCGCTCGGCGCGCGATCCGGCCAGCGTGGCGCGCAGGAAGGCGATCAGGTGGTCGAGCATCGTCTGCGCCCGGGCCGGGTCCATGCCGATCAGCACGCGCAGGTTGGCGAGCGTGTTGAACAGCATGTGCGGCTCCAACTGCGATTCGAGCAGCCTCAGCTGGGTCTCGGCGGCCTGGCGGCGCAGCGTCTCGGCGTGGGCCTCCACGTCGGCCATGCGGCTCTGGTAGAGGAAGAAGAAGGTGGCGCCGAAGCCCGGGATCAGCGAGATCACCATCACGCTCAGCACGCGGCGCAGCGGGCTGGACAGCAGGCTCTGCTCGCGCATGCCGGTGAAGAAGTTGGCGGCCTCCACCCCGAGGCTGTAGCCGATCAACGTGCCCAGCACCAGGGTGACGATCATCAGCGGCCAACCCGGCCAGCCGGTCCATTCGTCGCTCGCGCGGACGGCGGCGCCGAGACGGCGCCGAACCTGGTGCCGCAGCCATCCCAGCGCGTAGCGCAGCAGGTTGATGCTGGCGCTGCAGAACAGCGAGATGAAGAAGCAGTAGATCAGCGTCGGGCCGAGGGACTGGTTGAACACCGCCACCAGGCCCAGCGAGATGACCACGGTGAGGAGGATCACGATGGTCGCCTGCCGGAGCAGCCAGCGCAGGGGCGAGGGCAGGGGCAGGAGGTCGGCGGTGGTCATGGCGGGATCGGAAGGGGCGGCGAGGGGCGGATGCGGAGCGACCGTGGGGTCGGGGCGCGGGCAGTGGGCGTGGGGGGCGATCATCGCTGATGGCACCGGCTGGATCAGGCGGCCACCGCGGCGAGGGCCCGGGGGCGGGCGCCGAGGATGTTGATCGACCGGCCGAGGAAGGCGCCGCTGAACAGGCCGAACACGGCACTCGATCCGACGGCGAAGCTCAGGTGGCGGGCGATCTCGGGATGCAGCGCCAGGCTCATGCCGGAGGCGAACTTCAGCGTGAAGATGCCCAGCATCAGGCCCAGCGGCACCCAGCTGCCGGGCACGACGAAACGCTGCGTCGCGTCGTCGAAGCGCGCGTTGCCGGGCCACTTCAGCGCCCGCACCGCGGCGACGCCGCCGGCCAGGCCCAGCACCCAGGCCAGGCCGGCCGCGCTGACCAGGCCGAAAGCGCTGTCCACGCCCCAGGCGCCGAAGCAGAACCACGCCAGCGGCAGGATCATCAGGCGCCGGGCGGTCATCGCGGTGGTCCGGGTCTGCCTCAGGCCCATCACCAGGATGAAGGCGAGGATGCCCCAGACGAAGAGGGGGATGTGGCCGAGGATGTCGAGGAGGGAGGGGTGGTGCATGGCGGGCTCCGGTCGGTTGGGGCGGGGCGCCGAGTCGCTTTGGGGCCCGGCATGGACGCGACTGTCGCGATCTCGCGCCGGCGCGGCCAGCGGGCTGCGACGAAGCGCTCCGACGCGGCGCGAGCGGCGGGCCGGCGGCGCCAAGCGCGGTATTCGGCCCATGCCCCTTCACCCGCGGCGCACCGTTCCGCTCCCGCCCCTCCCGTCCGCGGCTCGGCCGACCCGACCCGACTTGTGCTCGGGCCTCGGGCGCTTCAGTACCAGACCTTCGCCTTCGTCGCCCAGGGCGACTTCGGATACAGCTTGTGCAGCGCCATGTACATCGCCTTGGAGGAGGCGCTGTTGTCCGCGTCGACGCAGCCGCCCCGCGTCGACTGGATGCCCACGTACAGCAGCCAGTCCAGGTCGGCCGGCCGGTCCGGGCGGCGGCTCTCCGCCAGGACCCAGCGGGCGAAGGCGCCGGTGGCGGAGCCGGCGGCCTTCAGGGCGGCGCGCTCGTTGGCCAGTCCGGCGGGCACCGGGAAGTCCGCGGGCAACGGCGGCGCCTCTTCCAGGGCGGCCATCTGTCCATTGGCCGGCCAGCCTTCGCTGGCCTCGTAGGTGTCGTCCAGCCGGCACCATTGGTTTGCCACGGCTTCCCCGGCCGCCGAGGTGCGCGTCAGGCCCTCGGCGGTGACGCCGCCCAGGCCCGACTGCATCTGCGCGGACAGGGCGCGTCCCTGCAGCGACGCTCGCCACAGCGCGGCCCGGCGCGCGGCCGGCGTCTGCGCCCGCAGGTAGGGCGCCACCAGGGCGTCGCCGTTCGGCACGGCGGCGGCCAAGGCCTGGGCGGCCTCGCGCGCCAGGGCGGGCTGGGCGAGCAAGTCCGCCCGCCACCACAGCCCGTAGGCGAGTTGCGCCCGCAGCGGCGGCGCCAGCAGCGGCGACTGGACCGCGCGCAGCAGGTCCGTCAGCGTGAAGCGCTCCGACAGCAGGCGGGCGCCATCGGCGGCCAGCGAGGTCCTGGGTTGCGGCTCCTGGGCGAAGACATAGCGGGCCCAGTTGCCGTACTCGCGCTGAAGCCAGGGCAGCGCCTCTTCCGGCGTGCGCGCCAGCCACAGCGCCTCCTGCGCGATCTGGTTGCGGGCGCTCGGCGTCGGCGCCTGCGCCACCTGACCGGTGACCAGCGGCGTCAGGCGTTCGCGCGCCCCCTGGCTGTCGCCGGCTTCACGCAGCAGGCGCACCTGCTGCCAGCGGATCGTCAGCCAGGCCGGATGCGTGGCGGGAACGCGGTCGGCCGCCGTCATCAGGTCGTGCCGCAGCGCGCGGTCAACGCCGAGCTTCGCGCCGTCGGCGCAAGCCAGCGCCGGCACCAGCCACAGCGCGCGATCCGGCGCGGTGCGCCAACGGGCCACCGCGATGCCGAAGCCCTGAGATCGCGTCGGCCAGGACTCGACGTCAGGTCGGGGCGTCGGCCGCGTCGCCGGGTCCGGCCGCGCGCACGAGGCCATCGTCTCCACCCAGTCGAGGATGGGCAGCTTGCCGCGCTCGGCCACCGGCACCGCCTCGGCCACGAGGCGCCAATCGACGAGTGGCTGCGGTTCCGGGGCGCGGTCCAGGTCGGACAGGGCGCGTGTCAGCCGCGCCAGTTGCCGCGCCGGCTCGAAGCGCGAGCGCGCGATCTGGATCAGCTCGCGCGCGGCACGCTGCTGCACGGTCCAGTCCGGATGGGCGGCGATGTTGGCCGCCAGGGCTTCCATGCGCGGCACCACCACCAGATCGGTGCGGCTCAGGCCCATCGCCGGCCCCAGCGTGGCCAGCCGCAGTTGCGTGCGCATTTCCGCCAGCGCGGCCCAGGCCTGCCAGGCGTGTCCCTCGCGCCGGGCGATGGCGGAGAACAACGAGTCCGCCGCGGGGAAGTCACTGGCATAGAACGCCGCCGCCGCCCGTTGATATCCGCGGGCCTGGCGCCAGTGGCCGGGCTCGGAGTCCGGCAGCGGCTCGATCGGCGGTGGCGGCGGCACCGGGGCCTCGCGGGCCGCCGCGCCGTAGCGCGGGCTGTTCTTGTCGCCGCAATGGCCGAAGACCCGGTCCTGCGTCTCGATCCAGGCGCCCAGTCGTGCCGGCGTGGCGTCGTCGCGGCGGCGCAGCGCGGTCAGCGTGTCGGCGGCGAATTGATAGGCGTCGTCGCCGCAGTTGAGAAAGTCCTGCCAGTCCTTGTTGGGCACGCGCTTCATCCGCACGGGCCGCCAGCGCGGCGCGTCGGTCACCACCGCGCCGCGGGCCGCGAGCCAGGCGGCGATGGCGGGGCGCTTCTCCGCCTCCCAGTCACCGTTGTACTGCGTCCCGTTGTCGCAGCAGCCGCGCTCCAGCGCGTCGGCGGGCACGGCGACCAGCGGACGTCCGGCGTCCGCGCTGGCGATGGCGCGCCAGGCGGGGTACAGCATGACGCGGGAGTAGGTCGGCAGCACGATGCCCAGTTCCCCGCGGCCGAAACGGTCCAGCGGGATCTCGGTGCGGCTGCGCGTCACGAATTCATCGACGACGGAGTTGCCGCTGGCATGCGCGCCGAGCGGCGTCAGCAGCGCGGCGATCACGCCGGCGACGGCGGCCGCGCGCGCCGCGATCGGGGCCGCGGTGGACGTGGCGCGCGCGGCGCCAGGGGTGCCATGCGCGCCGTCGGGGCGTGCGGGATGGTCGGGCAGGCTCATGGTCGGGCGGACATCGAGGGGTGATCGTGGGACGCGTCGTTCGGACGTGCTGGGGCGGTGGACCAGATGCGGGATTCGGCTTCGACCGGCCAGACGGTCGAGGTGCCCGCGGCGAGGTTGAACCAGTAACGCCGGGGCCAGCGCCGTTGCCAGTCGGCGGGCGGCGTCGTCTGGGGCGCGAAGCCGGCGGCCTCGTCGCGGCAGCGGGGGTGCAGCGCCGGGGCGCCGCGTTCCAGCTCGGCCAGCCAGCGCCGCGTGTCGGGGCCGAGCCGGAAGAACATGGGCACCACTTCATCGGCCGCGATCGGCGCGATCCAGGCGGCGCTGCGGCACTGCCAGGCCAGCACCGTGACCGAGAGTCGGCGGTCCGCCGGCAGCGCCGCACGGATGCGCCGCACCAGCGCGTGATAGCTGTCCCGCTGGGAGGGCCGGGCCTCGAAATCGAGTTGCACCCAGCCACTGGTGGAACGCTGGCTGGCGTCCAGCATGCGGGCGACGATCGCCGACTGCTGCGCGTCGTTCAGCGCGACGGTCAGCGTCGGGGCGTCTGGCGGCCGCCGCGGCGGCACGGGCACCGGGTCGACATGGACCACCGGCGTCACCCGGCGGTCCAGCGGCGCCGGCAGGCCGCGCAGGCGCGGGCGCTCGGTGATCGAGGTCGGCGTCAGCTGCATCTGCACGACGGTCACCGCCCAGGCGTTGGCGCTGGCCGGTGGGGACTGGTGGTCCCAGACCCAGGCGATGTCGGCGCCGGCCGTCACCGTCCGCTCAACGGCGACGCTTGGAACCGCCGAGCAGGCTGCCCAGCACGCCGCGGACGATCTCCCGGCCGACCGACGATCCGATGGAGCGCAGCGCCGACTTGGCCGCCGTTTCCGCCAATCCCTCATGGCGCCCGCCGCGCGGGCCGGTGCTGCCGAACAGCACGTCCTTGAGCCCGTCCAGCATGCCGCCCTCGTTCTGCTGGGGGGCTTGGGGCTGAGGCACCGTGCCGCGGCCGGAGCGCAGCGCGCCGTCGGCCTCGTCCGCCAGGGTGCCGCCGGCGTTGCCACCGTTGGCCTGAGGCGCGGGCGCCCGGCCCGCGGCGGCCGGCGTGGCGGCGGCGCGGCCGGTGAGCTTTTCGTAGGCGGACTCGCGGTCGACCTGCTTCTCATAGACGCCGGCCACCAGCGAGCCCGCCATCAGCGCCTGGCGCTGCTCCGGCGAGATCGGTCCGATCTGGCTGCCCGGCGGCAGCACGAAGACGCGTTCGGTGATGCAGGGCCGGCCTTTTTCGTCCAGCAGGCTGATGAGCGCCTCGCCGACGCCCAGCTCGGTGATCGCCATCGCGATGTCCAGCCCGGGCTTGGGGCGCATCGTGTCCGCCGCCGCCTTGACCGCCTTCTGGTCGCGCGGCGTGAACGCCCGCAGCGCGTGCTGCACGCGGTTGCCCAACTGGCCCAGCACCGTGTCCGGGATGTCCAGCGGGTTTTGCGTCACGAAATAGACACCGACGCCCTTGGACCGCACCAGCCGCACGACCAGCTCGATGCGCTCGACCAATGCCGCCGGGGCGTCCTTGAACAGCAGGTGCGCCTCGTCGAAGAAGAAGACGAGCTTGGGCTTGTCCAGGTCGCCGACCTCGGGCAGCGTCTCGAACAGCTCGGACAGCATCCACAGCAGGAAGGTCGCGTACAGGCGCGGCGCCGCCATCAGCTTGTCGGCGGCCAGGATGTTGATCACGCCCAGGCCGTCCGCCGTCTGCATGAAGTCGTGGATGTCGAGCATGGGCTCGCCGAAGAATTTGTCGCCGCCCTGCGCCTCGATCTGCAGCAGGCCGCGCTGGATCGCGCCGACGCTGGCGGCCGAGACGTTGCCGTACTGGGTCGTGAACTGGCTGGCGTTCTCCCCGACATGCTGCAGCATCGCGCGCAGGTCCTTCAGGTCCAGCAGCAACAGGCCGTTGTCGTCCGCGATCTTGAAGACCATCTGCAACACGCCGGCCTGCGTCTCGTTGAGCGCCAGCATGCGCGACAGCAGCAGGGGGCCCATGTCCGAGACCGTCGCGCGCACCGGGTGGCCCTGTTCGCCGAAGACGTCCCACAGCGTGGTGGGGCAGGCCAGCGGGGGCGGCGGCTCGATGCCGCGCTCCTTCAGCACCGCCAGCAGCTTGGCCGACGCGTGCCCGGCCTGGGAGATGCCGGTGAGGTCGCCCTTGACGTCCGCCATGAAGACCGGGACGCCCATGCGGCTGAACGATTCGGCCAGTTTCTGGAGACTGATCGTCTTGCCGGTGCCGGTGGCGCCGGTGATCAGACCGTGGCGATTGGCCAGCGCGGGAAGCAGCTGGCATTCGATGTCGCCGTGGCGGGCCAGCAGGATCGGGTCGGCCATGCGGAGATCTCCAGAGGCAAAAAGCTAAAATCGCAGTCTAACGAAGCAACCACAGCGCCGGACCGGAGTTTTTCTTCCGCGTCGCGTCACAGGAGAACGAGAACATGGCAGGGCATTCCAAATGGGCGAATATCCAGCACCGCAAGGGGCGGCAGGATGAAAAGCGCGGCAAGGTCTGGACCCGCCTGACCCGTGAAATCATCGTCTCCGCGCGCGCCGGCGGTGGCGACATCAACATGAATCCGCGCCTGCGCCTGGCCATCGAGAAGGCCAAGGCCGCGAACATGCCGGCCGACAACATCAAGCGCAACGTCGACAAGGCCACCGGCAACCTGGACGGCGTCACCTACGAGGAAATCCGCTACGAGGGCTACGGCATCGGCGGCGCCGCCGTGATCGTGGACTGCATGACGGACAACCGGGTCCGCACCGTGGCCGAGGTCCGCCACGCGTTCTCCAAGTACGGCGGCAACCTGGGCACCGAGGGCTCGGTGGCGTTCCAGTTCAAGCATTGCGGCCAACTGTTCTTCGCCCCCGGCACGTCCGAGGACAAGGTCATGGAAGTGGCCCTGGAAGCCGGCGCCGAGGACGTCCTCACCGACGACGACGGCGCCATCGAGGTGCTGACCGCGCCGGCCGACTTCGAGGCGGTGAAGAACGCGCTGGAGGCCGCCGGCCTCAAGGCCGAGATCGCCGAGGTGACGATGCGCGCCGAGAACAGCATCGAGCTGGCCGGCGACGACGCCGCCCGCATGCAGAAGCTGCTGGACGTGATCGAGGACCTGGACGATGTCCAGGACGTGTTCCACAACGCGAGCATCGGCGAATGAAAGTCCTCGTCCTCGGAAACGGCGGCCGCGAACACGCGCTGGCCTGGCGCCTCGCCCAGGGCGAGCGCGTCAGCCAGGTCTTCGTGGCCCCCGGCAACGGCGGCACGGCGCGCGACTCCAAGCTCAAGAACGTCCCCATCACCGACGTGAAGGCGCTGGCCGATTTCGCGCAGGAGCAGAAGATCGCGCTGACGGTCGTCGGTCCGGAGGCCTTCCTGGCCGCCGGCGTGGTTGACGAGTTCCGCGCCCGCGGCCTGCGCATCTTCGGACCGACCAAGGCGGCCGCGCAGCTGGAGAGCTCCAAGGCCTTCGCCAAGGCCTTCATGAAGCGCCACGGCATCCCGACCGCCGCCTACGACACCTTCACCGACGCGGCGCTGGCGCATGCCTACGTCGACGCGCAGGGCGCCCCCATCGTCATCAAGGCCGACGGCCTGGCCGCCGGCAAGGGCGTGGTGGTGGCGATGACGCTGGCCGAGGCGCACGAAGCCATCGACTGGATCCTCGCGGACAACAAGCTGGGCGTGGTGCACAACGAGGGCGGCGCGCGCGTCGTCATCGAGCAGTTCCTGGAAGGCGAGGAAGCCAGCTTCATCGTCCTGTGCGACGGCCGGAACGTGCTGCCGCTGGCCACCAGCCAGGACCACAAGCGGCTGCAGGACGGCGACCAGGGGCCCAACACGGGCGGCATGGGCGCCTACTCGCCGGCGCCGGTGGTGACGCCCAACGTGCACGCCAAGGTGATGCACGAGATCGTCATGCCGACCATCCAGGGCATGGCCCGCGACGGCACGCCGTTCACCGGTTTCCTGTATGCCGGTCTGATGATCGACGCGCAGGGCCAGCCGCGCACGGTCGAGTTCAACACCCGCATGGGCGACCCCGAGACGCAGCCGATCATGATGCGTCTGAAGAGCGACCTGTTCGAGGTGCTGATGCACGCGACCGACGGCACGCTGGACCAGGCGGAGCTGCAGTGGGACCGCCGTGCCGCGCTCGGCGTGGTGATGGCCGCCAGCGGTTATCCGCTGTCGCCGCGCAAGGGCGACGCGATCTCGGGCCTGCCCGAGGACGCCGAGGACGCGATGGTCTTCCACGCCGGCACCGCCGAGCAGGACGGCCAACTGGTCACCAGCGGCGGCCGCGTGCTGTGCGTGACCGCGCTGGGCGAGGCCGTGCGCCATGCCCAGCAGCGCGCCTACGAAGCGGCCACCTCGATCCAGTTCGACGGCAAGCAGTACCGCCACGACATCGGTCACCGCGCGATCAAGCGCTGAGCGTCCTTCTCGGCATCCTCCGGCTTCCCTTCGTCGATCTTGAGCTTCGAATCCCCGTCGACCACCGCCGCGCCGCCGTCCTTTCAGGAGGGCGGCGTGCCGGGTCTTGCCCGGCGCCCCGGTCCGCGCCGCTGGACCGGCCCGCTCACGCCGATGATCGGCGGCAGCGCGCTGGCCCGGGCGCTGCTGCGCTGCTTCGGCTGGCGCATCGACTGCCGCGGCCTGCCGGCGCGGCAGGGCGTGGTGATGGTCTATCCGCACACGTCGAACTGGGATTTCCCGATCGGCGTGCTGACCAAGTGGAGCCTGAACTTCGAGCTCAAGTTCTGGGCCAAGGACAGCCTGTTCAGGTCGCCGATCTTCGGCCGGTGGATGCGCGCGATCGGCGGCGTGCCGGTGAACCGCCGCGCCGCCAACGGCATGGTCGGCGAGACGGCGAACCGCATGCGCGAGGCCAAGGCGCGCGACGAGCACTTCTGGCTGATCGTCGCGCCCGAGGGCACGCGTGGATACGTCGATCACTGGAAGTCGGGCGCGTACCACGTGGCCGTGCAGGCGAACGTGCCGGTCGGGCTGGCGTCGTTCGACTACGCGACGAAGACGGTGGTCTTCACCGATTTCGTCGAGGTCAGCGGCGAGCCGGACCGGGATTTCGCGCTGTTCGCCGAGGTGCTGAAGGGCCGCCAGGGGAAACACGCCGACCAGGCCGGCCTGATTCGCCTGAAGGCCGACGGAGAGAAACGATGAATACACAGTTGGTGCGCGACTACCTGCTCGGATTGCAGCAGCGCATCGTCACGACGCTGGAGCGGCTGGACGGTCAGGACTTCATCGTCGACGCCTGGCAGCGCGAACCCGGCGGCCGGCTCGAAGGCGACGGCCTGGTGCGCCTCATCGAGAACGGCGCCGTCTTCGAGCGCGGCGGCGTCAACTTCTCGCATGTGCGGGGCCGCGTGCTGCCGCCGTCGGCGACCGCGCATCGGCCCGAGCTGGCCGGCGCGCCGTTCGAGGCGATGGGCGTGTCGCTGGTGCTGCACCCGCATAACCCGTTCGTGCCGACGGTGCACATGAACGTCCGCATGTTCGCGGCGCTGCCGCCGGACGCCGAGCCGGTCGTGTGGTTCGGCGGCGGCATGGACCTGACGCCGTATTACGGCTTCGAGCGCGACGCGCAGCACTTCCACCGCACCTGCCGCGCGGCGCTGGAGCCGCACGGCCCCGAACTCCATCCGCGCTTCAAGCAGTGGTGCGACGAGTACTTCTATCTGAAGCACCGCAACGAGCCGCGCGGTGTCGGCGGCATCTTCTTCGACGACTACGCCGACGGCGGTTTCGACAACGCGTTCGGCATGCTGCAATCGGTGGGGGACGCCTTCCTGCCCGCCTACGAGCCGATCGTGGAGCGTCGCCACGGCCTGGCCTACGGCGAGCGCGAGCGCGATTTCCAGGCCTATCGCCGTGGGCGGTATGTCGAGTTCAACCTGGTCTTCGACCGTGGCACGCTGTTCGGGCTGCAGTCGGGCGGGCGCACCGAATCGATCCTGATGTCGATGCCGCCGGTCGCGCGCTGGCGCTATGACTGGCAGCCGGAGGACGGCTCGCCCGAAGCCCGGCTCTACAGCGATTTCCTCCGCCCGCGCGACTGGGCGGACGAGACGCCGACCCACCTGTGGTTCTGATGCGGAGCGGGCAGCGGCAGATCGGCTGGTTCGGGGGCTCGTTCGATCCGGTGCATCGCGCGCACCTGGCGCTGGCGTGGGCGGCGCTGGACGGCCTGGTCCTGGACGAGGTGCGCTGGGTCGTGGCCGGCCGGCCGTGGCAGAAGGCCGGGCGGCGGATGGCGCCGGCCGAGGATCGTGCCGCGATGGTGCGATTGATGATCGAGGGCGAGGGCGGCGATCCGCGCTTCGTGCTCGACGATCGCGAGATGAAACGCGCCGGGCCGAGCTACACGCTCGACTCGGTGCGGGAGTACCAGCGGGAGCGTCCGGACGACGCGCTCTGGCTGGTGCTGGGACAGGACCAACTGGACGGCTTCACGAGCTGGCACGGTTGGGAGGAACTGGTCGAGCGCATGGGGCTGGCGGTGGCCGCCCGCGCGCAGGACGAGGTGAAGGCGCCGGCGGCGCTGCTGGACAGGCCGCATCGGCTGGTCCGGCTGGCGATGCCGACGCTGCAATGGTCATCCACCGAGGCCCGCCGTCTGGCGGCCTCGGGTGCTGACGCGAGCCCCGTGGTGGGCGACACGGTGGCGGGTTATATTGCCCGGCACCGTCTCTACAGTGAGAACTGAATGGACATCAAGAAGCTGCAACGTGCCATCGTCGATGGTCTGGAAGATGTGAAGGCGCAGGACATCCTGGTCTTCGACACCGAGCGCCTGTCGCCGCTGTTCGAGCGCGTGATCATCGCCTCGGGCTCCAGCAACCGGCAGACCAAGGCGCTGGCCTCCAGCGTCCGCGAGACCGTCAAGAAGCGTGGCATGCAGGTGATGCGCACCGAGGGCGAGGACAACGGCGAATGGATCATCGTGGACTGCGGCGCCGCCGTCGTGCATGTGATGCAGCCCGCGATCCGCCAGTACTACCACCTGGAAGAGATCTGGGGTGGCAAGCAGGTCAAGATGAAGGTCGCGAGCGGCGAGGTGCGGCTGGTGAAGGCGTCCGAGCCGATGAACGACGACGAGGACGAGGCCCCGGCCAAGCCGAAGAAGTCCGCGGCGAAGAAGGCGGCCGCTGCCGCCGCGCCGGCCGCCAAGAAGGCGCCGAGCCGCGCCACGGGCACGAAGTCGGCCACCGCCAAGGCCACCGGCTCCAAGGCTGCCGGCACCCAGTCGGCCACGGGCAAGACCGTCGGCGCCAAGTCGACCGCGGCGAAGGCCTCGACCGCCGCCAAGCCGGCGGCCAAGCGTCCCGCCGCCAAGCGCGCGGCGAGCGCGCCGGTGGAAACGGTGAAGGTCGGCCTGAAGAAACCGGCGACGAAGAAGGCCGCGCCCAAGGCCGCAGCCAAGCCGGCGACGAAGTCCGCCGCGCGTCCCGCCGCCAAGGCCGCCAAGCCGGCGGCGAAGAAGACCACGGTCAAGACCGGCACCAAGTCCAAGGCCTGATCCCGTGCGTCTGGTGCTGTGCGCGGTCGGCCAGAAGATGCCGGCCTGGGCCGACGAGGCCTATGAGGATTTCGCCAAGCGTTTTCCGCCCGAGATGCGGCTGGAGCTCAAGGCGGTGAAGGCCGAGCCGCGCACCACCGGCAAGACCACCGAGCAGTTGATGGCCGCCGAGGCGCAGCGCCTGGACGCCGCGTGCCCGAAAGGCGCGCGGCGGGTCGTGCTCGACGAGCGCGGAGACCGCGTCACCACTCGGCAGCTCGCGCAGCGGATGGAAGTCTGGCGCGGCGACGGTCGCGACGTGGCGATCTTCATCGGCGGCCCGGACGGGCTGGACGACAGCATCAAGTCGCGCGCCGACGAGAAGCTGCGACTCTCCGACCTGACCTTGCCGCACGCGTTCGTGCGGGTACTGCTGGCCGAGGGGCTGTACCGGGGCTGGTCGGTGATGGAAGGTCATCCCTATCACCGCGAATGAACCGCAGGATCGCGATGCCTGAATCCGCTTCCGTTCCCGCCGCTTCCGACGCTTGCGTTGTTTCCGCTGCCGCCGCCGATGGCGCCGAGTCGGATGCCTTCGTTTACCTCGCGTCGCAGAGTCCGCGTCGCCGCCAGTTGCTGGAGCAGATCGGCATCCGCCACGAATTGCTGCTGCCCGGCGCCGAGGAGGATGCGGAGGCCCTGGAGGCGGTGCTCGACGGCGAGTCGCCCGACGACTACGTGCGCCGCGTCACCGCCGCCAAGCTGCAGGCGGCGCTGCGACGCCGCGAGCGTCGCGGCTTGCCGCCGGCACCCGTGCTGTGCTCCGATACGACGGTGGCGCTGGGGGCGAGCATCCTGGGCAAACCTGACGACGCCGCGCACGCGATGGCGATGCTGGCCAGCCTGTCCGGCCGGGAGCATCGGGTACTGACTGCAGTGGCCGTCGGCCTGCCTGGCGGCGAGCGGCTGAGCGCGGTCAACGTGTCGCGCGTGCGCTTCGCCGAGATCGGCGAAGCCCGCCTGCGCGCCTACGTGGCCTCGGGCGAGCCGATGGGCAAGGCCGGCGCCTACGCGATACAAAGTCAGGCGGCGGCCTGGATCGAGCACATCGACGGCAGTTATTCGGGCATCATGGGGCTGCCGTTGTTCGAGACGGCGCAGTTGCTGAGGCAGGCCGGCTTCGTCGTCTGACATCGCCGGACCGGCGCTTCGGCCACCGATACAAGCGTGCAGGAGAGGACTCGAGCGTTGCCGTCAGCCCCGAGGCTGACGAGAGCGCTGGAGCACAAGAATATGGAAGACATCCTCATCAACTGGACCCCGCAGGAGACGCGGGTGGCCGTCGTCGAGAACGGGGCCGTGCAGGAACTGCACATCGAGCGCACGCTGGAACGCGGCCTCGTCGGCAACGTGTACCTCGGCAAGGTGGCGCGCGTGCTGCCCGGCATGCAGTCCGCCTTCATCGACATCGGGCTGGAGCGCGCGGCCTTCCTGCACGTCGCCGACCTGCACCTCAACGGCAATCACCCGCGCGGCCACCATGGCGACAGCGGGCAGGCCGTGCCCATCGAGCGTCTGCTCTACGAGGGTCAGGCCTTGACGGTGCAAGTGATCAAGGACCCGATCGGCACCAAGGGCGCGCGTTTGTCGACACAGGTGTCGATCGCCGGGCGGCTGTTGGTGCATCTGCCGCAGGACAACCACATCGGCATCTCGCAGAAGATCGGCTCGCCCGAGACGCGCGACGCGCTGCGCGCGCGGATGCAGGCGCTGGTGTCGGCCGGCGTCGAGGACGGCAACACCGGCGGCTTCATCCTGCGGACCAACGCGGAGGAAGCCAGCGACGAGGAACTCGGCGCCGACATCGGTTACCTGCGCAAGACCTGGAACTCGATCCGCGACAAGTCGCTGACGTTGTCGCCCGGCAGCCTGCTGTACCAGGACCTGAGCCTGGTCGAACGCGTGCTGCGCGATCTGGCCAGCGAGCGGACCAACTCGATCCGCATCGACTCCAAGCTGCAGTACGAAGTGGTGCGCCAGTTCGGCGAGAGCTACATGCCGGCCGCGACGGCCAAGCTGGAGCTGTACCGGGGCGAGCGGCCGATCTTCGACCTGAACAACATCGATGCCGAGCTGGTCCGTGCGATGGCGCGGCGCGTCGACCTGAAGTCCGGCGGTTACCTGATCATCGACCAGACCGAGGCGATGACGACGATCGACGTGAACACCGGCGGCTTCGTCGGCGCGCGCAATTTCGACGACACCATCTTCAAGACCAACCTGGAGGCGGCCGGCGCGATCGCGCGCCAGCTGCGGCTGCGTAACCTGGGCGGGATCATCATCGTCGACTTCATCGACATGACCCGCGAGGAGCACAAGACCTCGGTGCTGCAGGAGTTCCGCAAGCAGCTCAACCGCGACCGCACCAAGGTCACGATCGGCGGCTTCACGCAACTGGGGCTGGTGGAACTCACGCGCAAGCGCACGCGGGAGTCGTTGTCACGGATGCTGTGCGAGCCTTGCCCGACCTGCGAGGCGCGGGGGCAGGTGAAGACCGCGCGCAGCATCTGCTACGAGATCATGCGGGAGATCCTGCGCGAGTCGCGGCAGTTCAATCCGAAGGAGTTCCGCGTCGTGGCCGCGGCCAACGTCGTCGAGATGCTGCTCGATGAAGAGAGCCAGCATCTGGCCGGCCTGTCGGACTTCATCGGCAAGCCGATTTCGCTGACGGCAGAGCCGACCAACCAGACCGAGCATTACGACATCGTGCTGATGTGATCGCAGATGTGATCACGCTGATGTCGACGTTTTGGTGTGATCGCGCTGATCTGATCGCGCTGATGCGAGCCGGCCGGTCGCCGTCTCGGCGTGCGCTGGCCTCGATGGCCGGTGGCGTCAGCGCGGTGGCAGCGGCACGGTCTGGGCGGGCGCGGACGCGGGGACGACCTCCCAGAGCTCCGTGCCCGTCTGCGCGAGGGCGAGCCGCACGCGCGGATCGGCCAGGACCTCGCGCAGCTCCGCGCGCAGCCGTTCGGCCAGTCGAGGCGGCATGCGCGGGGGCGCCAGCAGGGCGTTCCACGGCCCGTCACGCAGGTCGCTGAAGAGGGCGGGCGGCGCCGGGGCACGCATCGTGACGGGCAAGGCCTGAGGCGCCGTCAGGGGCGTCAACCGTCGGCCGAACAGCCCGGCCGGCAATACCGTCACGAAGGGGAGTTGTCCGACCCGCGCCAACGGCGTGAAGTTGGCGGCGGTCAGCGTGACCGGCGTGGCTTCGTCGCTGGCGCGGCGCGGCGGTGGGTGGAGCAGGACGTCCGACGTCAGCAGCAGGAGCCGGCCGTCGGCGCGCGCGGTCGATACCCAGCGGGCGGCGGTGTAGCCCTGGCGATCGGGCATGTTCTGGACCTCCACCGGCTCGCCGATCCGTTCGGACCAGCATTGCGCGATCACGCGCGCCACCTGGTCGGGGCCGCTGCCGGCGCTGAACGGGGTCACCAGTGTCAGGCCTTGCCCGACGCCGTCGGGCGGTTCTTCCGCCTGAACACCCTGGCACAGGCTGGCCAGGACCAGCCACGCCAGCGCGATGAGCCATGGCCGCAGGCCATCGGGAATCCGCAGGAGGGAGCACCACGTGGGGCGCTTCGGATATCGCATCGATCAATCCCTGCCCGCTGCACAGTCGGCGGGCGAAACAGGCATTCTCGGCAGCGCTGTCGCGGCCAGCCATGGCAGGAAATGGGGAGCTTCTTCAGATCAGCGCCCGATTTGAGTCGGGCGCTGACTCGCGCGCGGGGGTGGGCGCGCGCCTTGCCCGGGCTTTGCCCTTTGTAACCACAGCGACCTGTAACAACGACATGGGCCTCGGGCACAATCGGGGCTCCATTCGTTCTGCAAGCCAATGAGCACCAAGACGATTGCCTCCTCTTCCGGCGTTGCCGCCCAGGCGGACGCCGCGACCCCCTCCCAGACGCCCTCGTCTTCCCGAAACCTCGCCGCGCTGACGCGCCGCTCGCTGCTGGGCGGTGTCGCCGCCGGCATGGCGTTGCCGACGTGGGCGCAGTTCCGCGTCGAGATCGCCGGCGTCGGCGCCAGCCGCGTGCCGATCGCGATCAGTGACTTCCGGGACGAGACCTCCACCGGCCAGCCGCTCGCCGCGATCATCCGCGCCGATCTGGAACGCAGTGGCCAGTTCAGCATGGTGCCTGGCCAGGCCGGCATGACCGAGACCTCCGCACCGCAGTTCGTCGACTGGCGCGCGCGCGCCGCCGACGCGCTGGTGGCGGGCTCGGCGACGCGCCTGGCCGACGGCCGCTTCGACGTGCGCTACCGGCTGTGGGACGTGGTCAAGGGCACCGACCTGGGCAGCGAAAGCGTGCCGGTCGTGCCCGCCGACCTGCGCCTGGCCGCGCACAAGATCGCCGACGCGATCTATCAGAAGCTCACCGGCGACCGCGGCGTCTTCGCCACGCGCCTGGTCTACGTGAACAAGGCCGGCCCGCGTTATTCGCTGCGTGTCGCCGACGCGGACGGCGAGGGCGAGCAGACCGTGCTGGCCAGCCCCGAGGCGATCATCTCGCCGGCCTGGTCGCCCGACGGCAACGAGATCGCCTACGTGTCCTTCGAGACCCGCAAGGCGGTGGTCTGGATCCAGGACCTGCGCAGCGGCCGACGCCGCAAGATCGCGGACTTCCGCGGCAGCAACAGCGCCCCGGCGTTCGCGCCGAGCGGCCAGCAACTCGCGATGACGCTGTCGCGCGAAGGCGGCTCGCAGCTGTTCCTGATCAACAAGGACGGCTCCGGCGTGAAGCGGCTGACGCAGAGCTCCGCGATCGACACCGAGCCTGTGTTTTCGCCGGACGGCGCGACGATCTTCTTCGTCAGCGACCGCGGCGGCGCGCCGCAGATTTACAAGATGCCGGCATCGGGCGGCAATCCGGAGCGCGTCACCTTCTCCGGCAACTACAACATCAGCCCGTCCATCAGCCCGGACGGCCGCACGATGGCCTACATCACCCGTGTCGGCGGCGGCACCTTCAAGCTCTGCGTGATGGACCTGGGCAGCGGCCAGGTCCAGCAGATCACCGACACCAGCGACGACGAGAGCCCGAGCTTCGCGCCCAACGGCAAGCTGATCGTCTACGCGACACGCGCCGGCGGACGGGACGTGCTGATGACCTCGACGCTGGACGGCAAGGTGAAGGCCAAGCTGGCCACGCCGACCGTCGCCGACATCCGCGAGCCGGCCTGGGGGCCGTACGGAAATTGATGGTTTTTCGGCGCACCGGGCACGTGTTTTGCCTACCTTGGCGTCGCGCTTCGCCCGCCGCGTGCGAGCCATGAGCGCGCCGAGCCGTCGGTGCTCGGGCGAGGCGCGGTTGGCCTCGCATACGTGATAGCCGATGATTCACAATTGCTTTTTTGTGGCTTCACCGGCGGCGCAGTTGGCCGCCATGTCCTGCCCGTAACCCGCCTGCCTTTGATCAATAGGAGCGAATGCCCATGAAACTCGAAAAACTGATGCTTGGCCTGGTGGCCGCGGCAGCCCTGTCCGCCTGCAGCTCGACCAAGCTGGACGAGCCCACGCCGGTGGAAACCAAGACGCCGGTCGTCACCGCCCCGCAGCCGACCCCGGCCGATCCGAACGCCGGCTCGCAGAACAAGATCACGACCGTCGACCTGGGCGCCCAGTTGGACGCCGCCGCCGCCAAGGCCGGCAACACCGTCTTCTTCGACTACGACAGCTATGTCGTCAAGGACGACTACCGCAACGTGGTCGAGGCGCATGCCCGCCGCCTGAACAACCGCAAGACGCTGCAGATGAGCCTGGAAGGCCACACCGACGAGCGCGGCGGCAGCGAGTACAACCTGGCGCTGGGCCAGAAGCGCGCGGAAGCCGTCGCCAAGTCGCTGACGCTGCTGGGCGTGGCGGCCAGCCAGGTCGAGCCGGTGAGCTTCGGCAAGGAGCGTCCGGTGGACCCGGGCCACAACGAGGCCGCCTGGGCGAAGAACCGCCGCGTCGAACTGCGCGACAAGTGAGATCGATGACATGAGCATGCTGCGACTTTCCCGTGTCACCCGCGGCTTCGATCTGGGCGCCGTCGCCCAGGCCGTGGCGCTGACCGCCGTGCTGGCGCTGGGCGTGGCGGGGCAACCTGCCCGCGCCGCGCTGTTCGAGGATGACGAGGCCCGCAAGGCGATCCTCGACATCCGCGCCAAGCAGGCGCAGAACGAGGAAGCGCAGCGTGCCCGTGTCGCCGACCTGCAGAGCCAGCTCGAGACCGCCCGCCGCGGTCTGCTGGACCTGTCCGGCCAGATCGACGCGCTGCGCGGCGAGCTGGCCAAGATGCGCGGCCAGAACGAGCAACTGGCCCGCGATCTCTCCGAGACGCAACGCAAGGTGGCCGACCAGTCGGCCACGCTCGACAACCGGCTGCGTCCGCTGGAGCCGCAGAAGGTGTCCCTGGACGGCAAGGAATTCCAGGCCGATCCGGAAGAGAAGCGCCAGTTCGACGCCGCGATGGGCCTGATCCGGCGCGGTGATTTCAACGAGGCGGTGTCCGCGTACACCTCCTTCCTGCAGCGCTTCCCGGCCAGCGGTTATGCGGATTCGGTGCGCTTCTGGCTGGGCAATGCCCAGTACGGCAAGCGCGACTACAAGGGCGCGATCGCGACCTTCAAGGCTTTTGTCGCCGCCAATCCCGATCACCCGCGCGCGGCCGAGAGCCAGTTGGCAATCGCCAATTGCCAGATCGAGCTGAAGGACACCAAGGGTGCCCGCAAGACGCTGGAAGACCTCGGCAAGGCCTATCCCGGCACCGAGGCGGCGAAGGCCGCCAAGGAACGGTTGACCGCGCTGCGCTGAGCTGAATCACGGGAGGCCGCGCGGCCTCCGACGTCCTGAAGCCTCGTCGGCGCGTCGACGGGGCTTTGTTGCTTCTGACGCCCATGTCGGGCGGACCCGGGAAAGAATGTCGGCATGACCATCAACGATTCGCGCCCCTCCGCCACCGAGCCGACGGCGCACGCGGCACCGGCCGAGCACGGACCGCTGGACCCTGACGACGAGGCGGTCGAGGCGCGTGTCGCGCAGGCCGCGGCCGCCGTGGTCGCGAAGACCACCGGTCATGCGCCGACCGCGGCCGATGTCGACGCCGAGCGTCGCTTCGGCGGCCTGCGACGCCTGCACGGTGACCGCGACTATGCGCGGCTGCGCGCGGCGCGGTTCTGCGTCGTCGGGCTGGGCGGCGTGGGCTCCTGGGTGGTGGAGGCGCTGGCCCGCATGGGCGTGGCGCGGCTGGTGCTGATCGACCTCGACCATGTGGCCGAGTCCAACATCAACCGCCAGGTGCAGGCGCTGGGCAGCACGCTGGGCATGGCCAAGGCCGAGGCGCTGAAGCAGCGCGTCGCCGACATCCACCCGGGTTGCGAGGTGATCACCATCGAGGACTTCGTCGACGAGGCCAACTGGCCCGCGCTGCTCGGCGACGTCCAGGTGGACGGCATCGTCGACGCCTGCGACCAGGTGCGCGCCAAGGCGCAGGTGGCGGCCTGGGCGAGGGCGCTCAAGCTGCCGCAGGTCTGCATCGGCGCGGCCGGCGGCAAGCACCGGCCGCAGGACGTGGAGATCCTGGACCTGTCCGAGACCACGCATGACCCGCTGCTGTCGAGCCTGCGTCAGCGGCTGCGCAAGTTCCATGCGGCGCCGCGGGAGGGGCGGATGGGCGTGCGCTGCGTCTTCTCCCGTGAGCCGGTCACGCGGCCGGCGGGTGTCGAGGCCTGCGACATCGACGGCAACCTCAATTGCCACGGCTATGGCTCGAGCGTGGCGGTCACCGCGGGCTTCGGCATGGTGGCCGCCGCGGAGCTGGTGACGCAGTATGTGAAAGCACTTGCGCGCTCCGAAAAAACCAGCCTATAATCTGCGGCTCTGCTGAGGGGGCACACCCTCGAAGCGAAGGCTTTAAACAGCTTCGGGTCGTTAGCTCAGTCGGTAGAGCAGCGGACTTTTAATCCGTTGGTCGCAGGTTCGAATCCTGCACGACCCACCATCCATCTCCGATGGATACCCTTGGGGGCTCTTAGCTCAGTTGGTAGAGCAGCGGACTCTTAATCCGTTGGTCGAAGGTTCGAATCCTTCAGGGCCCACCAACCGATCTCCTCTGGAGATCGTCTCGAAAGAGATTCGACGCGAGTTGTCACGTTGATCGAAGCGTTAGCGACGATTGTGCGATTCCTGCAAATCGGATCGATATCGATGAGGGAATCAGGTCGGGACGGGTCGAATATCTGACATAATCGCTGCTTCGCTTGGAAACTGGCGGACACGAAAGAATTCAGGGCTCTTAGCTCAGTTGGTAGAGCAGCGGACTCTTAATCCGTTGGTCGAAGGTTCGAATCCTTCAGGGCCCACCAAAGTCGAAAGGGACTGCAGCTTGCTGCAGTCCCTTTTTGCATTTCCCGTGCCGATCCTGCGCGCGGCCGGACCTTCCGCCGCCCCAGGGGCTTTGCTCGCTCGGCTAGACTGCCGGCCGCATTCACCGCACTCGTTTCACCGAGGCTCATCGCGCCATGTCCCAGACGTCCCAGATCCAAGAAGCCACGTTGCTGCAGGCCCTGCAGCAGGTCGTGGACCCGAACACCGGCCGCGACTTCGTCACGACGAAGCAGTTGCGCCACCTGAAGGTGCAGGGCGACGCGGTCAGCTTCGACATCGAACTGGGTTATCCCGCCGCCAGCCAGATCGACGGCCTGCGCGCGGCGCTGGTCGCCGCGGCGCGGGCGGTGCCGGGCGTCGGCAATGTCAGCGTGGGCGTGAGCAGCGTCATCACCGCGCACGCGGTGCAGCGCGGCGTGCAACTGCTGCCGGGCGTGAAGAACATCGTCGCGGTTGCGTCCGGCAAGGGCGGCGTGGGCAAGAGCACCACGGCGGCCAACCTGGCGCTGGCGCTGTCGGCCGAGGGCGCCAAGGTCGGCCTGCTGGACGCCGATATCTATGGTCCCAGCCTGCCGCTGATGCTGGGCGTCAGCGGCCGTCCGGAAAGCACCGACGGCCAGACGATGGAGCCGCTGGAATCTCACGGCCTGCAGTTGATGTCGATCGGCTTCCTGGTCGAGGACGACCAGGCGATGGTCTGGCGCGGCCCGATGGCCACGCAGGCGCTGGAGCAACTGCTGCGCCAGACGCGTTGGCGTGATCTGGACTACCTGGTCATCGACATGCCGCCCGGCACCGGTGACATCCAGCTGACCCTGTCCCAACGCGTGCCGGTGAGCGGCGCGGTGATCGTGACCACGCCGCAGGACATCGCGCTGATCGACGCGAAGAAGGGCCTCAAGATGTTCGAGAAGGTCGGCGTGCCCATCCTGGGCATCGTCGAGAACATGGCCATCCACGTCTGCAGCCATTGCGGCCACGCCGAGCACATCTTCGGCAGCGGCGGCGGCCAGCGCATGGCGGACCAGTACGGGCAGGAGCTGCTGGGCTCACTGCCGCTGGCGATGGCCATCCGCGAGCAGGCCGACAGCGGCAAGCCCACCGTCGTGGCCGAGCCCGACAGCCCGCACGCGCAGGCCTACAAGGCCATCGCGCGCAAGGTGGCGGTGAAGCTGGCGGGGCAGGCGAAGGACTACTCGTCGAAGTTCCCGACGATCACGATCTCGAAGAACACCTGACGCGAGACGCGACGCGCCTCGGCGCGCGCGACCGCCGCGCCATCACCGGCCGCCGACGGCAACGTCGCCGGCCGGTTTTTTCTGGGCGCGATCATCGCGACCAGCGACCAGCGATCAGCGCTGCTCGCCGCGGTGCACAAAACTTTGCCTCCCACCGGCACGCGACCTGCCGTGTGCGCCCTGCATCCGCTCCCTGCGGACAGGGGTGACTACGGATTGGACAAACCCCGGGCTTTGTGCCGAAATAGGCCGGCGGGCCGCGTGCCGGCCGTGTGATTCACCCAGGTCGGCCACGACGCCGAACCCAGGAGGCATCAGATGGACATGAACCGGAGGCACTTCTTCCGGGTGAGCGGGGCGGCCGTGATGGGCTCCAGCCTCGTCGCGCTGGGGTTCTCCCCCACCGCCGCGCTGGCCGAGACACGCCAGTTCAAGCTCGCCCGGGCGACCGAGACCCGCAACACCTGTCCCTACTGCTCGGTAGGCTGCGGCGTCATCATGTACTCGCTCGGCGACAAGGCGAAGAACGTCACCGCCGACATCGTCCACATCGAGGGCGACCCCGACCACCCCGTCAATCGCGGCACGCTGTGCCCCAAGGGCGCGGGCCTGCTGGACTTCGTCCACAGCCCCAACCGCCTGAAGTACCCGGAGATCCGCGAGGCCGGCGCCAAGGAGTGGAAACGCGTCAGCTGGAACGAGGCGATGGACCGCTTCGTCAAGCTGCTCAAGGCCGACCGCGACGCCAACTTCATCGCCACCAACAGCGACGGCAAGACCGTCAACCGCTGGCTGTCCAGCGGCATGATCTGCGCCTCCGCATCCTCCAACGAATCGGGCTACATCACCCACAAGGCGATGCGCTCGATGGGGATGCTCGCGTTCGACAACCAAGCCCGCGTTTGACACGGACCGACGGTGGCCAGTCTGGCCCCGACGTTCGGCCGCGGCGCGATGACCAACCACTGGGTGGACATCAAGAACGCCGACCTGGTGCTGATCATGGGCGGCAATGCCGCCGAGGCGCATCCCTGCGGCTTCAAGTGGGTGATCGAGGCCAAGCATCACAACAAGGCCCGGTTGATCGTGGTGGACCCGCGCTTCACGCGCTCGGCCGCGATGAGCGACTACTACGCGCCGATCCGCGCGGGGTCCGACATCGCGTTCCTCGGCGGCGTCATCAACTACCTGCTGAGCAACGACAAGATCCAGCACGAGTACGTGCGCCATTACACGAACGCGCCTTTCATCGTCGGCGAGGGCTACAAGTTCGACGACGGCATCTTCTCCGGCTACGACGAGACCAAGCGCGCCTACAGCAACGCGTCCTGGGCCTACGAGATGGACGAGAAGGGTTTCGCCAAGGTCGACATGACCATGCAGCACCCGCGCTGCGTGCTGCAGGTGATGAAGCAGCATTACGCGCGCTACACGCCGGAGATGGTCAGCCAGATCACCGGCACGCCCAAGGACAAGTTCGTCGAGGTGTGCCGCCAGATCGCCGAGACCTCGGCGCCGGGCAAGGTCATGACGGTGATGTACGCGCTGGGCTGGACGCAGCACAGCCAGGGCTCGCAGATCATCCGCACCGGCGCCCTGATGCAGCTGCTGCTGGGCAACATCGGCCTGCCGGGCGGCGGCATGAACGCGCTGCGCGGCCACAGCAACATCCAGGGCCTGACCGACCTGGGCCTGCTGTCCACCTCGCTGACCGGCTACATGAGCCTGGCCAAGGACAGCGAGCAGGACCTGCCCACGTACTACAAGAGCCGCGCCACCCAGCCGCTGCGGCCCAACCAGATGAGCTTCTGGCAGAACTATCCCAAGTTCTTCGTCAGCCAGCAGAAGGCGTGGTGGGGCAAGGCCGCGACCAAGGACAACGACTGGGCCTTCCATTACCTGCCCAAGTGGGACAAGGGCTACGACGTGCTGCAGGCCTTTGAGCTGATGCACCAGGGCAAGGTCAACGGCTACATCTGCCAGGGCTTCAACCCGGTGGGGTCCTTCCCCAACAAGCAGAAGATCGTCGAGAGCCTGTCCAAGCTCAAGTTCCTGGCCATCATCGATCCGCTCAACACCGAGACCGCCGAGTTCTGGAAGAACTTCGGCGAGCACAACGACGTGAAGAGCGAGGACATCCAGACCGTGGTCTTCCGCTTCCCCAGCACCTGTTTCGCGGAGGAGGACGGCTCGCTGACCAACTCCGGGCGCTGGCTGCAGTGGCACTGGAAGGGCGCCGAGCCCCCCGGCGAGGCCAAGGGCGACGCCGAGATCATCGCGGAGATCTTCCTGCGCATGCGGGCGATGTACCAGAAGGACGGCGGCGCGTATCCGGACCCGATCGTCAACCTGACCTGGCCGTACAAGATCCAGAACAGCCCCTCGGCCGAGGAGCTGGCGATGGAGTTCAACGGCAAGGCGCTGAGCGACGTCACCGACCCCAAGGACCCGACCAAGGTGCTGGCCAAGGCCGGCGAGCAGCTGTCGGGCTTCGGGCTGCTGCGCGACGACGGCTCCACCAGCAGCGGCTGCTGGATCTACGCCGGCGCGTGGACGCAGGCCGGCAACCAGATGGCGCGGCGCGACAACAGCGATCCGTGGGGCATCGGCCAGACGCTGAACTGGGCCTGGGCCTGGCCGGCGAACCGGCGCGTGCTCTACAACGCGGCCTCCTGCGATCCGACCGGCAAGCCGTGGAACGCCAGGCGGCGGCTGATCAGCTGGAGCGGCGACAAGTGGGGCGGCTCCGACGTGCCGGACATCCGGCCCGACGCCAACCCCAACGACGAGGACGCGGTGCGGCCCTTCATCATGACGGGCGAGGGCGTGGCGCGGCTGTTCGCGCCCAGCGGCATGGTGGACGGTCCGCTGCCGGAGCATTACGAGCCGTTCGAGTCGCCACTCGACAACAACCCGCTGCATCCGACCAACCCGAAGGCGAAGAACAACCCGGCGGGCCGCGTGTTCAAGGGCGACTTCGCGCAGTTCGGCAAGCCGGACAAGTTCCCGTACGTGGCCACGAGCTACCGGCTGACCGAGCACTTCCATTACTGGACCAAGAATGTGCGCACCAGCGCCATCATCCAGCCGCAGCAGTTCGTGGAGATCGGCGAGGAGCTCGCGAAGGAGAAGGGCATCGCCAACGGCGACCAGGTCAAGGTCAGCTCCAACCGCGGCTTCATCAAGGCCGTGGCGGTGGTGACCAAGCGCGTGGCGTCGCTGGACGTGGGGGGCAAGCGGGTGCATACCGTCGGCTTGCCGAATCATTGGGGCTTCGTCGGCGTGGCCAAGCCCGGTTATCTGGTCAACACGTTGACGCCGTTCGTCGGCGACGCGAACACCCAGACGCCGGAGTTCAAGAGCTTCACCGTCAACATCGAGAAGGCTTGAGCCATGTCCTCACTGCAATCCCTCGACATCGCCAAGCGCTCCGCCACCACGCTGCCCAGCCCCGACGCGCGGCGGCACATCCCGGAGGTGGCCAAGCTCATCGATGTCTCGTCCTGCATCGGCTGCAAGGCCTGCCAGGTGGCCTGCATGCAGTGGAACGACCTGCGCGACGAGGTGGGCGAGAACCACGGCACCTACGACAACCCGCGCGACCTGACGCCGCAGTCCTGGACGGTGATGCGCTTCTCCGAGGTGGAGGTCGTCGAGAACAAGCTCGAATGGCTGATCCGCAAGGACGGCTGCATGCATTGCGACGATCCGGGCTGCCTCAAGAGCTGTCCGGCGCCGGGCGCGATCGTGAAGTACCAGAACGGCATCGTCGACTTCATCTCCGAGCACTGCATCGGCTGCGGCAACTGCGTGACGGGCTGCCCCTTCGACGTGCCGCGCATCTCCAAGGCCGACAACAAAGCCTACAAGTGCAGCCTGTGCTCGGACCGCGTCGGCGTCGGCCTGGAGCCGGCCTGCGTGAAGGCCTGCCCGACCGGGGCGATCCGCTTCGGCTCCAAGGAGGACATGCTGGAGTTCGGCGCCGAGCGCATCGTCGACCTGAAGGAGCGCGGCTACGCCAATGCCGGCGTGTACGACCCGCCGGGCGTCGGCGGCACGCACGTGGTCTACGTGCTGCAGCACGCGGACCAGCCCGGGCTGTACCACGGCCTGCCCAAGGATCCGCGCATCAGCCCGCTGGTGTCCCTGTGGAAGGGCGCGGCCAAGCCGTTGGCGGTGGCCGCGATGATCGGCGCCGCGGTGGCGGGCTTCTTCCATTACATGAAGGTGGGACCGCTGGAGTCCGGCCATGACGAGCCGGACGAGGACGAGGAGTTCGCCGACGAGGCGCGCCGCGACGGCCGCCCGGCATCGCGTGCCCCGATCGCTCCGCCGGACGGCGGCCTCTGAACCCCACACGGGAGATCGTCATGGCCTTGCTGCAACGTTATCGCGACAGCCAACGGATCAACCACTGGATCGTCGCGCTGCTGTTCCTGTGCGCCGGGCTCTCGGGCCTGGCCTTCTTCCACCCCAGCCTGTTCTTCCTGACCAACCTGTTCGGGGGCGGCCCGTGGACGCGGGTGCTGCACCCCTACATGGGCGTGGCGATGGTAGTGGCCTTCGTCTTCCTCGCGCTGCAGATGTGGCGGGACAACCTCTGGACCGGCGCCGACTCGCAATGGATGCGCCAGAGCGCCGGCCTGATCGCGGGCAGGGACAAGGCGGCGGCGCACCCGGCCTACAAGTACAACGCCGGACAGAAGATCGTGTTCTGGATCATGGTGGTGTCGCTGCTGATCCTGTTCGTCACCGGATTCATGTTCTGGCATGCCTGGTTTCCGGAGGGCAACATCCTGATGCGGCGCATCGCGGTGGTGCTGCACTCGGCCTCGGCGGCGATCCTGATCCTGACGATCATCATCCACGTCTATGCCGCGATCTGGGTCAAGGGGTCGATCCGGGCGATGACCCGTGGCACAGTCACCGAGACCTGGGCCGCCCACAACCACCCGTTGTGGCACCGGGAAGTGAAGGAGCGCCCCCCCGCATGACCGACAGCCGTCCCGTCCGTCTGATGACACCCGAGGAGATCGCGGTGAACGCCGGCGCGCGCGCCGCGCCGCTGCATACCCCCGACATCGGCCTCTTCGCCGAACGCGCGCTGCGGCTGCGTCAGCTCGCTGAGGGCCACGCGATGCGGGACTACCTGATGTTCGCGGCCGAGCTGGTCCAGCGCCAGGATGGGCTGCTGAAGCAGCCGCGCGTGCTCAAGCTGCCCGACGAGACCGCGATCAACAGCGCGATGGTCGGCGGCGAGCCGCCGCTGGACGCGCAGCGCTTCCCGCGCGACCCGGTGTGGCGCGAGGAACTGCGGGCGCTGCTGGCCGCGTTGGCCCAGGCGACGATTCCCGAGCCGACCCGCGCGCTCGTGCGGCAATGGGCCGATGCCGACGACGACCTGCTGGAGAAGCAGGCCACGGCGTTGCTGGCCGGCGGCGGGCCGGGGCTGGACCCGGCCGGCGCGCCGTTGATCGCCGCCGCGCTGCAGGTGTACTGGACGCGCCTGGTGCGGCAGCTGCAGGACCGTTACGAGCAGGGCGACCGCGGCCAGAACGTGCCGCCGTTCTGGCAGATCGACGACCCGACGGTGTGCCCGTGCTGCGGCTCGCGGCCGGTGGCGTCCATCACCCGCGTCGCGGCGGAGCTGTCGGGGCAGCGTTTCCTGGCGTGCTCGTTGTGCGGCACGCAGTGGCATTACGTGCGCATCAAGTGCACGCATTGCCAGGGCACCAAGGGCATCAGCTTCCAGGGCCTGGTCGGCGAGGACGGCAGGAAGTCCGAGGCCGTGCAGGCCGAGTGCTGCGAGACCTGCGGGCATTACCTGAAGCAGGTCCACATGGAAAAGGACCTGCGCGTCGAGCCGCTGGCCGACGACCTGGCGACGCTGACGCTGGACCTGCTGGTCGGCGAGCTGGGCCTGGCGCGGCGGGGCTTCAATCCGTTGCTGATCCTGGGCGAGCCGGAGGCCGCGCACGACGGCCGGCACGCCGCGCACGGCGCCGCCGCCGACACGGCGCCCGCCGTGTACCAGGAGGGCGCGCCGCCGCCCGATCCCGGGAGACATTGAGCATGAAGCCCGAGGCATCCATGGTTCATGGTCCGACGGCAGGCTCCCCAGTCAGCCCTCCCGTCACGTCATCGATCTCCGCCGCGTCCGGCGACGCGGCCACGGCCGTGCGCGTTCCGGAGGTGGATGCCGAGGCCGTCCCGGCGATCCCTGCGATCCCGGCGGATCTTCCGGGCCCTTCGGTGGAGCGTGCGGCCGCGACGCGGGTGACGGCTCCGGATGACCGGCCGGTCGGCGACGGCCCGCGGCGCGATCACGCCGCCCCGCATGCCGCGGCGCCGAAGGACCTGCCGTCCGTCGACCGCCTGCTGCGCGACCACGCCGTGACGCATCTGATGGCCCGCCACGGCCACGCATTCGTCGCGGCCGAGGCCCGCGCGCTGCTCGACGACTGGCGGCGCCTGGCACTGGACGGTGCGTTGCCGGCGGAGCGCCTGCATCGGCTGCCCGACGAGCTCGCACGGCGCTGCGCCGGGCGGCTCGCGCCGCGGATGCGGCGCGTGATCAACCTGACTGGCACGGTGCTGCACACCAACCTGGGCCGCGCGCTGCTGGCCGACGAAGCGCTGCAGCAGGTGCTGGCCTGCATGGGCTCGCCGAACAACCTCGAGTTCGACCTCGCGCGCGGCGAGCGTGGCGACCGCGACAGCCTGGTCGAGGACCTGATCCGCGAGATCACCGGCGCCGAGGCCGCGACGGTGGTCAACAACAATGCCGCCGCGGTGCTGCTGGGCATCGCCGCGCTGGCCGGCGGCAAGGAAGCGATCGTGTCGCGCGGCGAGCTGGTCGAGATCGGCGGCGCCTTCCGCATGCCCGACGTGATGGCGGCGGCGGGCGCGCGGCTGGTCGAGGTCGGCACGACCAACCGGACCCACGCCCGCGACTATCAGGCCGCCATCGGCCCGCACACGGCGCTGCTGCTGAAGGTCCACGCCAGCAACTACGCGATCCAGGGCTTCACGGCGTCGGTCGCCGAGGCCGAGCTGGCGCCCATCGCCCGGGCCGCGGGCGTGCCGCTGATGACGGACCTGGGCAGCGGCTCGCTGGTCGACCTGGCGCGCTGGGGCCTGCCCGCCGAGCCGTTGCCGCAGGCGATGCTGGCCGACGGCTGCGACGTGGTGACCTTCAGCGGCGACAAGCTGCTGGGCGGTCCGCAGGCGGGCCTGATCGTCGGGCGCAGGGACCTGGTTCAGCGGATCCGCAAGTTCCCGATGAAGCGTGCGCTGCGGCTGTCCAAGCTGCCGCTGGCGGCGCTGGAGGCGACGCTGCGGCTCTATCTGCAGCCGGACCGGTTGACGCGGGACCTGCCGACGCTGCGCCTGCTGACGCGGCCGGTCGAGCAGATCGAGGCGCAGGCGGCGCGGCTGCTCGCGCCGCTGGCGGAGGCGGTGGCGCCGCGTTTCGCGGTGCGGGCGGCGGCGATGCGCGGGCAGATCGGATCGGGCTCGCTGCCGGTCGAGACCTTGCCGTCGGCGGGCCTGGTGCTGGCGCCGTGCCTGCCCGGCAAACGTGGCCTGGGGCGGGCGCTCGACGAGCTGCTGACGGCGCTGCGCGCGCTGCCGCTGCCGGTGATCGCGCGCGTGCAGGCCGATGAACTGTGGCTCGACCTGCGCTGCCTGGACGAGGTCCACGAGGAGCCCGGGTTCGTCGCGCAGTTGCCGCTGCTGCGGGAGTCGCTCGCGTGATCGTGGGCACCGCCGGCCACATCGACCACGGCAAGACGACGCTGGTCAAGGCGCTGACCGGCGTCGACACCGACCGGCTGCCGGAGGAGAAACGACGCGGCATCAGCATCGCGCTCGGATACGCGTTCCTGGAGGTCGCGGCCGATGAGGGAGCCGCGGAGGCGGCGCCGGCCCTGCCGTCCATGTCCGCCGCGCCGACCGCGCCAATCGCTTCGGCGGCTTCAGCGGCGCCGGCGAGCGGCGCTGGCAGCGCGGGCGGGGACCCTCGGCTGGACGAGCCGGGAGAGCTTCGCGCGAGGCCGGCATCGGTGCGCATCGGCTTCGTCGACGTGCCGGGCCACGAGCGCCTGGTGCACACGATGCTGTCCGGCGCGACGGGCATCGACCATGCGCTGCTGCTGGTCGCCGCCGACGACGGCGTGATGCCGCAGACGCGCGAGCACCTGGCGCTGCTGTCGCTGCTGGGCATCGGGCGCGGGACGGTGGTGATCACGAAATGCGATCGGGTCGACGCGGCCACGCTCGCCCGGCGTCGGGAAGAGATCCGGGCGCTGATCGCGGACAGCGGGCTCGCGGGCGCGCCGCTCTTCGAGGTCGCGGCGACGACCGGCGAGGGCGTCGCCGCGCTGCGCCGCCACCTGATCGACGAGGCGAGGGCGCTGCCGTCGCGCGGGGTCGACGGTCAGGGCTTCCGGCTCGCGGTGGACCGGGTGTTCAGCCTCGCGGGCGTCGGCACGGTTTGCACCGGCACCGCCCACGCGGGCGAGGTGGCGATCGGCGACGAGTTGGTGGTGCTACCGCCGGACCCGGGGCAGACGCCGAAGCGGGCGCGTGTGCGCAGCCTGCATGCGCAGAACGTGGCGGCGACGCGGGCCGTGGCCGGCCAGCGCGTCGCGATCGGCCTGGCGGGCCTGGACAAGGACGAGGTGGCGCGCGGCCAGTGGCTGGCCGCGCCGGACGTGGCGCAATGGACCGATCGGCTCGACGCCCGGCTGCGGCTGTGGTCCGCGGAGGCGCGGCCGCTGCGTGGCGGCACGGCCGTGCACATACACGTCGGCGCGGAGCAGGTCACCGGCTCGGTGGCGGTGCTGGGCGCGATCGACGGCGCTGAGATGGACAGCCTGCCGCCCGGCGGCGAGGGCCTCGTGCAACTGGTGCTGCATCGGCCGATCGGTGCCTGGGCCGGGGACCGCGTCGTGCTGCGCGATGCGTCGGCGACGCGCGCGCTGGCGGGCGGCGTCGTGCTGGATCCGCAGGCGCCGGCCCGGTATCGGCGGACACGGCAGCGGCTCTCGGAGCTCGTCGCGTTGTCGGAGCCCACACCCACCGAGCGGCTGGGCGGTCTGCTGAGGCACGCGCCGATGGGGGTCGACGTGGCGCGGTTCACGGCGGCTCAGGGCCTGACGCGGGCCGCGCGCGCGGCGCTGCTGCAAGCCGGCGACGCGAAGGACGACGTCGGCGCGGTGGTGATGGACGCGGACGGTCCGGCGTGGGTGCTCGGCGCGTCGCGGACGCGGCAGTGGGAGGACGCGGCGCTGCAGCGGCTGGACCGTCATCACGAGGAACAGCCGGAAGAGCTCGGGCCCGACCTCGCGCGCTGGCGCCGGTTGGCCGCGCCGCGTCTGGCGGAGCCGTTGTGGCGGGCGCTGGTGCAGCGGATGGCCGCCGCCGGCCAGGTGGTGCTCAGCGGCGCGGCGGCACATCGGCCGGCGCATGGCGTGCAGCTGTCGGCGCTGGACGAGCGGCTGGCGCAGAAGGTGATGCCGCAGTTGCTGGCGTCGAAGTTCGAGGGCGCCTGGGCGCGGGACCTCGCGCGGGACACCGCGGAGCCCGAGGCGCTGATGCGCACGACGCTCGCGCGGCTGGCGCAACGCGGCGAGCTGTTCCAGGTGGTGAAGGACCTGTACTATCCGCCCCCGACCCTGCAGGCGCTGGCGCGGATCGCGCGGGCGTCGGCGGGCGACGGCGACGTGACGGCGGCGGCGTTCCGCGACCGCACCGGGCTCGGTCGCAAGCGCGCGATCCAGGTGCTGGAGTTTTTCGATCGGGTCGGCTTGCTGCGGCGCGTCGGCGACGCGCACCGGCTCAGGACGGATTGCCAGTTGTTCATGGACACCACGCCATGAATGCGCGGAGATCTCTTGGAAGGGCAACGATCCCGGTGGATCGGCCGGACTTCAAATCCGGTGGACGATGCCATGCATCGTCGGGTGGGTTCGACTCCCACACTCTTCCGCCAGGAACATCGGCTTGCCGGCTGCGCGGCCCGATCTCGCGCCTGCGGTGCTCGCCGTACGTGCGTACGGCTCCGCGCCTCGGCGCGACCTCGGGCCGCTCGCTGCGGCAATCCGACGGTCCTCGTTCTTGCGGCCGCCTTGGGGGCGGCAGTGCCTTGACTTCAACCAACGGAGATATCGATGACCAGCCTCTTCCATCTCGTCAGCCGTGCGCTGCTTGGGCTCGCCACCGTCACCGTGCTGTCCGCGGGCGCGGTGAGCGTCGCGCGGGCGCAGACGTCCCCCACCGTGCTGCGCGTCACCGCCATCCCCGATGAGTCGCCGACGGAGCTGGCGCGCAAGTTCGCGCCGCTGGGCAAGTACCTGGAGAAGGAACTGGGCGTGAAGGTCGAGTGGACGCCCGTCACCGACTACGCCGCCGCCGTCGAGGCCGTCGTCAACAAGAAGATCGACCTGGCCTGGTTCGGCGGCTTCACCTTCGTGCAGGCCAACGTCCGCTCCGGCGGCAAGATCGTGCCGCTGGTCCAGCGCGAGGAGGACGAGAAGTTCCGCTCCGTCTTCATCACCGACGCCCGCAGCGGCATCCGCAAGCTCGAAGACCTCAAGGGCAAAACGCTCAGCTTCGGCTCCGCGTCGTCGACATCCGGCCACCTGATGCCGCGCTCGTTCCTGCTGGCGGCGAAGATCAATCCGGAAACCGACCTGAAGCGCGTGTCCTTCTCCGGCGCCCATGACGCCACCGTCGCCGCGGTCGCCTCCGGCAAGGTCGATGCCGGCGCGCTCAACATCTCCGTCTGGGAGAAGCTGGTCGCCGAGAAGAAGGTCGATGCCAACGAGGTCAAGGTGTTCTTCACCACGCCGCCGTACTACGACTACAACTGGAGCGTGCACGCCGACATGCCCGCCGCGCTGCAGGAGAAGCTCAAGGCCGCCTTCCTGAAGCTCAACCCGTCGACGCCCGAGGGCAAGGAAATCCTGGACCTGCAACGCGCGACGAAGTTCCTGCCGACCAGGCCGGAGAACTACACCGGCATCAAGGCCGCCGCCGAGAACGCCGGCCTCCTGAAGTGATCCCCGCCCACGGGCGTTCGTGAGCCTGCCCATGCCGCTGCTGTCGTTGGACGGCCTGCACCTGCGGGCCGGCCCCCGCACCCTCGTCCACCCGCTGTCGCTGACGATCGAGTCCGGCGAGCAGGTGGCGCTGATCGGCGCGTCCGGCGCGGGCAAGACCTCATTGCTGCACGGGCTCGCGCTGGCGCTGCGGCCGGGCGCCGGCGCGCTGCGTTTCGTCGGGCAGGACGCCTGGGCGCTGTCGCACCGCGATCGCCACCGGCTGCGCCGCGAGTTGATGCTCGCGCCGCAGCACCCGCCGCTGCCGCCGCGGCAGCGCGTGGTCACCGCGGTGCTCGCCGGCCGGCTGCCCGGCGCGGCCTTCGGCCAGAGCCTGCGCATGCTGTTCAGCCCGAGCGCCGATCAGGCGCGGCTCGCCTTCGACGCGCTCGATCAATTGGAGCTTGGCGGCCGGCTGTGGTCGCGCGTGGATCAGCTCTCCGGCGGCGAGCGGCAGCGCGTGGCACTGGCGCGGCTGCTGGTGTCGAAGGCACGCCTCTGGCTCGTCGACGAGCCGCTGTCCGCGCTCGACCCGCAGCGCGCCCAGCGCGCGCTCGGCGTGTTGAGGGACGCCGCCCGCGCACAGGGCCGGACGCTCGTCTGCAGCCTGCATCAGGTCGAACTGGCCTGCGCGCTGTTCCCCCGCGTGATCGCGTTGAGGGACGGCCATGTCGTCTATGACGGGCCGCCGCGGGGCCTGGACGAAGCTCGCATCGCGGCGCTGTATGCGGGGCAGTCCGACGAGGGGTCGCCGCCGGGCGAGGCAGGTGGCGACGGTCTCGGCCATGGTCGCGGAGGCCTCCACGGTCACGGCCAAGGTCAGGGTCCCGGCGACGGCAACAGCGATGGCACCGGCATCGGCATCGGCACCGGCACCGGCACCGGCACCGGCACCGGCATCGACGGCGAACCGGCCGCTGGCGTCGACGGTGCGCCCACGCCGCCGCAGGCGATGTGCCGATGAGCCCGTCCGCGCCCTCCGGCGCGAGCGCCGCCGCGCTGCCCGCCGTCGACGCGCCCTGGCGCCGCGATCCCGCGGCGCTGCGTCGCACGGGCCTTGTCGTGGCGCTGCTGGCGCTGCTGTGGCCGCTGCTGGTGTGGTGCGAGTTTCGACCCTGGGAGCTGCTGGACGAGCGCAGCTTGCGCGCGACGATGCGTTTCGCGGTGCAATTCCTGACGCCGCGCGCCGACGCGGAGTTCCTGGCCATGCTCGCCGCCGATACCTGGCGTACCGTGGCGATGGCCACCGTGGGCCTGGCGCTGGCCTGGGTGATCGCCGTGCCGATGGCGCTGCTGGCGACGGCGCGCCTGTCGATCTCGGCGCTCACGGGGCGCATGCCCGCCGCGCCGGCCGCGCTGCGCTGGACGGTCCGCACGGTGCTGGTGGTGCTGCGCTCGGTGCCGGAGCTGGTCTGGGCGCTGATGCTGGTGCGCGTGATCGGGCTGGGACCCGGCGCCGGCGTGCTGGCGATCGCGCTGTCCTATGGCGGCATGCTCGGCAAGGTCTACGCCGAGATCCTGGAGAGCGCCGACGCCACGCCCACGCAGGCGCTGCTGCGCGGCGGCGCGGGCCGCCTGCAGGCGCTGCTGTTCGGCACCTTGCCCGGCTGTGCCGACGAGCTCGTCAGCTACACCGTCTATCGCTGGGAATGCGCGATCCGGTCGTCCGTCGTGCTCGGCTTCGTCGGCGCCGGCGGGTTGGGGCAGCAGCTGGACAACGCGACCAAGATGTTCGCGGGTGCCGAGGTGTCGTCCATCCTGCTGGTGTTCATGGCGCTGGTCGCGTTGGCCGACCGCGTCAGCGCGTGGCTGCGTCCGAGTCGCCGGTCATCGCCGGCGCGCGGCGCGCATGGATTGCATGATCGCCCGCCCGTCCGCGTCGGCCTGTGGGCGCTGCTGGCCGGGCTGCTCGCGCTCTTGATCGCGAGCTTCGCCAGCCTGCCGCTGCGGTGGGGCGAACTGCTCGGCCCCGGCGCGCTGGCGCAGATGGGCCGTTTCCTCAACGAGTTCTTCCCGCCGCAGCTCGCGCCGGCCTTCCTGCTGCGCGTGGGCCAGGGCGCGCTGGAGACGCTGGCGATGTCGGCGCTGGGCAGCCTCCTGGCGGCGGTCGCGGGCCTGGGCTTCGCGCTGCTGGCCAGCCGGCCGTCGGGCCCGGTGCGCGCCGTGTCGCGATTGCTGTTGAACGCGCTGCGCAGCGTGCCAGAACTGGTCTGGGCGTCGATCCTGCTGGTGTCGGCGGGGCTGGGCCCGATGCCGGGCACGCTCGCGCTGGCGTTGCACACGACGGGCGTGCTGGGCCGGTTGATGGCGGAGGCGCTGGAGAATGCGCCGCCGCAGAACGCGCAGGCACTGCGCTGGGCCGGTGCGTCGCGCTGGCAGGTCTTCGCCTATGCGACCTTGCCGCAGGCGGCGCCGCAGCTGCTCAGCTACACGCTGTACCGATGGGAGAACAACATCCGTGCCGCGGCGGTGCTGGGCGTCGTCGGCGCGGGCGGGCTGGGGCAGATGCTGAGCCTGCATCTGGGCCTGTTCCAGATGCAGGAGACCTGCACCGTGCTGATCGCGATGCTGGCGCTGGTGATGCTGGTCGACGCCTGCTCGTACGCGGCGCGGCGTAAGCTCAATCGATGAGCGGCGGCGTGGTGGCATGCAGGCGCGCCAGCCGCGGCGAGTGATGCAGACCTGCCTTGGGAAAAACGACGATGAATGAAAAGCCGGACGACGCGATGGCGGCCACGCGGGCCGCCGCGCTCACCGAAACAACGGCCCGCGCGGCGAACGTCGACGGCCTGAGGCTGCTGCTGTCGCGCGGCTCGGTGGGCCCGAAGCACCTGACCGCGCCGGGCCCGGACGAAGCCCAGTTGCGCCTGATGGTCGAGGCCGCATTGCATGCGCCCGACCATGCGGCGCTGGTGCCGTTCCGCTTCAAGGTCGTGCGCGGCGAGGCGCGCGGCAGGATGTCCGCGCTGTACGGCGAGTCCGCGCGCCGGGCCGGCAAGGACGCGGCCGGCATCGCGATGGACGAGGAACGCGCGCTGCTGCCGCCGCTCACCGTGGCCGTGATCGCGAAGCTCGACCTGGGCCATCCGCAAGTGCCCGCGCATGAGCAATGGGCCTGCGTCGGCGGGGCGCTGACGAACTTCCTCAACGCGGCGCATGCGCTGGGTTTCGGCGGCAAGATGCTCAGCGGCGCGGGGGTGAACTCGGTTTCGATGTACTCACTGGGGTTAGTGCCATCGGGTTAACCCGGATCTCGTCTTCCCCGTCGCGCAGCTGACAAACCGGTTGGATAGTCTTTCGCGCAAAGCCTGGCACCGCCTGGGCCGCAGGAGACATCAGTGCCGAGTTTCCACCTACGGTTCGTCGGGCGAGATGTGTTGCCCAGAGGGCTTTCCTCTCGCGAGGTCGAAGAGTCGTTCGCCTTGAGCGCAGACGATCTTCACGAACTCAAGCATGAGTTTCGTGGGAACGCTCGCATCGGTGCGGCGTATCAACTGCTGATGCTGCGGGCCACGGGGCGCTTGCCCGACGCGATGACCGGGATCCCCAAGGCTCTGCTCCAATACATGACGATGTCGATGGGCATGCGGGCTCCTGACATTGCGTCGCTTGCGTCCTTGTACAAGGACGCGCATACCAGCGGTCTCCATAAGCAATGGGCACGAGAGCGTGCGGACTTCAGCATTGCGGACGAGCCGGTTCATGCCGCATTGCTGGACGCTCTTCATCAGCTCGCCGCCACTGCTGTGTCTCTTGATGACCTGGTGAAGCAGGCGGAGATGTGGCTCTACGAGAAGCGCTACGTGTTGCCGGGTGATCGCGCCATCCGCGACCTTGCGCGCAAAGCCTTTGCCGCACAGGAGGCGGCAGCGATCAAAGCCGTCATGTCTGGCGTGCCGGCGCATCAGCGCATCGCGGCCCTGCGCGAGCTCTATTCCAAGCGGCCTGGCCCTGGCAGCGTGACGGTACTCGAATGGCTACGCGAGCCGCCAGGCAAGCACGGACGCGCCACGCTCAAAGAGATCACCGACAAGATCCACTGCGTCAAGAAGTGGGGAGTCGAAACGTGGAAGCTAGAAGGCATCCCGCTCACCAGATTGCGGGCGTACGGCCACGAGGTAGTTGGCCGCCCGCCGTCTGAGACAAAGCGCTTGGTCGAGCAGCAGCAGATCCTGCAGCTGTGTGCCTTCAGCTATGTGGTGCTCCTGGATCTCAACGATCAGGCCGCTGACGTCGGTGGACGCTGCGTGGTTGACCTCTATCGCAAGGCCTCGGGGCGTGTCCAGAAGAAGCAAGCCGTCAGTTCCGTCGATCTCCGCGCGGAGCGTGTGAAGTTCAAGGAAGTGCTGCATGACCCGTCGCTGAAGGACAAAGAGATCGTGGCGGCCCTGCGGGCGCTCTTGCCCAAGGAAGAGCACGACTTCGCAGGCACGCGGGCCGCGATGATCCGCCAGTCGTTGGTTGACGACGATGCGCCGCGCGTAACGGCGTTGCTTCACTCGCTCGCGGTACTGGACATTCGGGGCGTTGACGGAGACAAGGCGATGCAACAGCTGACCACGCTGCAGTCACTGGCTGAGTGTGGCGCCACCTCCTTACCGCAGGACTTCGACATTTCGATGGCGGACCCGTCGTGGCACGACTTGCTGTCGAGTCCCGACCGTAGGAAGGCGCTTGCAGCGTTGAAGGCATGCGCCATGACCGCCGTCCGGAAGGGAGTTCGAGGCGGCAAGCTATGGGTCGCCCACAGCACCAGGCATCGCAGCCGCGAGGAGCAGTTGATTCCGCCCAAGGAATGGAGCGCCAGCTCCAAGTCGCTGATTCGCGCGCTGAGTCTGACGGACGATCCCGACAAGTACCTGCAGCGCGTGCTCTCCCGCGTCGACGAGTGCCTCAAGCAACTCAGCGAAGCGGTGCGTACGGGGGTCGTGACAGTGGACTCCCGGGGTGAAATGCACATCGACCCGATTCAGGCGCTCGAAGTCGAACCTCAGGTTACCAACACGCGCGATACCCTATTCAAGAAGATTGGCGATCAGCAGTTCGCCGGGATGCTGGTCGAGATCGACGCCAAGACCGGATTGAGCGAGGCGTTGCTGGGTCGGCGCGCGAAGGATCTCGATGAACTGAAGGCTCTGTACGGAGCCCTCTTCGCTCATGGCACTGAGAATACCGCCAAAGGTGTCTGCGCGATGATCCCCGGCCTCCAGGTGTCGCACATCACCACTGCGATGCGAGCGATCGAGGCCCGTGGCCGGTTGCGCGACGCCAACAACCGAGTCATCGAGTACCAGCAGTCGTTCCCCATTGCCTCGCTTTGGGGGGAGGGAGACAAGGCGTCGGCCGACTCGATGACGATCGACACGTCCCGCCATCTGCACTCGGCGCGCGTTGAGCATCGGCGCAAGACCCATGGCGTGGGCATCTATGTGCACATGAGCGATACGTGGAGCTTGTTCTACGACCAGCCGATCGTGCTGAACGACCGACAGGCGGGCAGCGCGGTCCACGGGGTCGAGGCCTATAACGTCTCGCGCCGAGAGGACCAGATTCGGCTGCAGCTGCTGGCGGTGGACACCCATGGGTACACGAACGCCGCCATGACAGTTTCCAAGTTGCTGGGCTTCGATCTTTGCGTACGCCTGCAGCGTCTGTCTGAGCGCAAGATCTACCTCCCCTGGGGAGCCCAGGTGCCCGAGGACCTGGAGCGGCTGAATGTCGGGAAGGCTTCGCTCAAGCGGATCCGCGAGGGCTGGAGCGAACTGATGCGCTTGATCGCCTCCATTCGCCAGGGCAAGTTGACCGCGCGCGAGGCGCTGTCGCGGCTGGGAAGCGCCGCGAAGGGAGATGTGGTTCATTCCGCTGCCGACGAGCTTGGAAAACTGCTGCGCACGATTTTCCTGTGCGACTACTTCACCAAGCCCGAGTTCCGGCGGGAGATGCACGCCCTGCTCAACCGCGGGGAGTCAGTTCACTTCCTGCAACGCGCGGTGTATCACGGCCGAGTGGGGGTGAGCCGAGGGCGACGAAGCGATGAGCTCATGGCCATCTCCGGCGCCCACACTTTGCTCACGAACGTGGTGATCGCCTGGAACACCATGAAGATGCAGGATGTGATCGACTACTGGAGAGCGAACAGACAACCCATCGAGGACTCCTGGATCCGCCGGATGGGTCCGGTCCACTTCGAGCACATCAACTTCCGCGGAATCATCTCCTTCAACTTCGATCCGTTCACAGATGCGCTGCTCGACAAGCAGCCGCGCAAGCGGACCCGGGTGGCATGACGCCAGGTCAACACGCAAGCGCCCTAGCCGGCGACCCCACGGCCGTGGACTGTCAAGAGACGCATACCGCGCCCAGCCTTAACCCCATGCTCTGCACGAAAAACGACGCGGGCTCGCGCGCCGGAAAATCGTAAGCCGTTGATTTATCAACAATTTCGAAGCTCTTAACCCCAGTTCCTGCACGAAAAACGAGGCGAGCTTCTGGCATTCGATACATCCGTCCGAACGCCAAGCGCATCGAGAATCTGCGCCGCCGCCTACGGTCGCCCTCCAGGATCCGGCCCGGCTGACTCGTGTCTCTCGCGGCGGAATTCAGCACCGCCTCCCGGCGCCGGCACTCCTTGCTGGTTCCTGTCCGAACTGGCCGCGAGGTCTGCTTCCCCCGCGGCTGCGAAGCTACTGGGGAGGCTCGCGCAGGAAGGCATACCGAGGTCAGATGAGCCTCATACGCCGGCTCCTCATTTGCTGCCGCGTGCTGTTCAGGACTGGACAGGCGCCTAGCGGCACGGTCGACAAGCTCGACACCTGGCTGGATGCCCAGCGACAGCGCAAGCACGCAGCGAGCCTGCTCCACGGCAACTTGTCTACCTTGTTGATGACCATCGCCAGCAGGCGGTTGATGGCGCCGTCATTCCGGAAGTATCAGAGGTAGGCATGGTCGCCCTCTGGTGGCTGGAACTCGGTGGGTTGGGCGGTCGGCTTGCGCGAGGCGCGGTTCGGCTTGCTCATGCCCAGAATGCTAGGGAGACCAAAAACCGACCCGAAGGGCGCTTTTCCGAAACTCGCCACCCGAGCCCTAGGCGCTGCTAGTCCGCCGACCTGCTCGTCGCGCCGCGAGCAAGCGGCCCCGTCAAGGGCCTTCGGCGATCCGCGCGGCTCGACGCAACAGAGCCAAGATCAGCTGGGCGCAGCAGTCTCGGAACTCGGCCTGCAATGAGGCGTCCAAGATGGGCGTTGTTGCCCGAGCCGAGTAGGTGCCGTGCTGCACGCTGAATGCTCTCCCATCGGCGTGGGCGATGGTGCCATGACGCAGATCCAGGAGCACGCCTCGGCGTTCAGGCGACGAGCCTCAGGATCACTGGCGCTTCTTCGGCTGGGACGCCTTCGCGGCTGCCGCTGGGCGGCTCTGAGTCCTCGAATCGACGCCAGTTGAGGATCACAACCGTGGCTTTCGGACCTGGGTCCTTGGCGAACTTCCGCGCGAGCGCCTGACCGATTGCCTGGATGTCCTCTTGCGAGCGCACGGGATGGCTCAACGAGACCTCGCATGCGCCGAAGCCCGTGCCGCGACTCGATGAGAAGGTATACGAGACGGAGTACTTCAAATGGCCGACGGGCCCGCTTGGCTCGCTGGCCTCTTCGGGCGCTGGATCGGTGAGGCCATCTCCATCTGGATGGGCCGCCTGCTGGAGGGGGGGCAGTACCGCCTCGCGAGCTCGGCGTGCTGCGACCTCCACGTCCGACAAGGTGTAGTAGCCCATCGCGCGGGCAAATCGGTCCAAGAGTTGACGCATGGCGGTGATCGCGTTGAAGGGGCAGATGTCAGGACTCGGCCTGGGTGAGGATTGGAGGATTGCCGGCGGCTCCGATGCGGGCCAGCACGTCCTTCATCAACTGATCTTGCGCTTGCGCGGAGGCGCCGAGAGCGGCCAACTCGCGCTCCAGTTCAAGGTTGCGCTCACCCAGCGCAGTGGCCCGAGCAAGCAGCGCTTCGTACTGGCTGCCGGCCTGCGACGCCTGCGCCCGCAGATCATCAACGACCTGGTTCTGTGCGGCCAGCCGCTGCGCGGCGGGGCGGAGCTCGCGCAGGAGTTCATCGAGTTGGCGCTTCTCAGCGCGCACGCCGGTCAGCTGACCCAAGGCGTCGGCCTTTTCTTGCAAGGCGCTGCGGAGTTCCCCGTGCTTTGCTGCCAGCGCGTCGGAAACGTTGCGCAGTTCTCCCTGCAGGTACTGAATCTGTTGCTCGTGCTGGCGCGCCTCTCGGTCCCGCTGGTCTCTCGACGCTTCCCTGAAATGCTCCAGGGCCTCCCGGGCATGGCCGTGCTTCTCTTCAAGCGAGGCGACGTGGGACTGAGCGGACTTCAACTGTTCCTGCACGCCGTCAAGTTGGGCGCTGAGCTGTGCGGTCTGCCGGGCGAGTGCGAGTTTGGCCGCTGCCAGGTCGGCCTCAACTTCGTGGCGCCGCGCCCGCTCGCTGGCGAGTTCCGAGGCCAGGCGTTCGGCATCTAAGCGCGCGCCGCGAGCCTCCGCCTGTGATCGCTCCAGCGCCTCGGCGGCGCGTTTGACGTGAGCGGCGTGACCTGCCTGCTGCGCCTCGATGCGCTCCCTACTTTCGTATTCAAGCCGCGACGCCAAGTTGACGACGAAGGCCTGAAGCTCTTCGCTGAGGGAGGTGCTGGGGCTGCTGACGCCGCCTTCGTCCGCTTCGATCTCCTTCAAATGCCGATAGATCGTCGCCTTCGAACCGGTGTTGCCCAATTCGATTCGGATCGCATCGATCGAAGGGTGCCTGCCAGCCTTCATCACCCCCAGACGGGCTCGCTGTACTTCCGCCTTGCTCACCCCGGGTCGTGCCATGGCTGCCACCAATTTCGTATGTGTTACGTATCGTCGATGGTACGTAATACGTAACTCGTAGACAAGCCACCAAGGACCACGAGAGATGAGATTTGTTAATAGGCCATTATCCGATGTGAGCGAATACTTGGGCGGAAAAGTCGGTCAGGCGCCGCTCAGCCCCCTTAAACCCGGCTTAGTGCGAGGCGCAACGGCCTGCTGGAGCGATCTGTCCCAATAATGTCGAACGAGATCGCTTCGGTCCCAACTGGACCTTCCTCAGCACGAAACCCTGTTGAGTTGGCGCCGAGATCGGCAAACAAAGGCCACCGAGTTCCTTCGCGCTGCGCGTTGAGGGGCCGTCAGCGGTCAGCATTTGCCACGACACCGTCAGCCAGCAATTGCGCAGCACAAAGCAGCTTCTGAAGATGTTCCTCGCTTTCGAAACTCTCCGCGTAGACTTTGTATACGTCCTCGGTACCTGAGGGGCGCATCGCGACCCAGCCGCGTCGCGACGTCAGCTTGATGCCGCCGATCGGTTGATCATTGCCTGGCGCTCGCGTTTGCACCTGCATGATCTCATCGCCGGCGAGCACGCGCTGCTGAAAGTCTTCGGCTTTCGCGTTGGCCAACCGAGTTCGCTGACCCCGTGTAGCCGGCGCATCGATGCGATCTGACCAGGTCGAACCGAGAGTTGCGCTCAACGTGCGGTAGTACAGCCCGGGATCCGCCCCGGCACGGGCGGTGATCTCCGCGGCGAGCAGCCCCGCCACAATCCCATCCTTCTCAGTGGTCCACGCCGACCCGTCACGCCGCAAGAACGAGGCCCCAGCGCTTTCTTCACATGCCACGGCCAGCTCGCAATCATGGAGCCCCTGGGCGAACCATTTGAAGCCCACCGGAGTCTCCAGGACGCGGCGATCCATGGCCTGTGCGATCCGGTCGATCATGGACGTGGTCACCACGGTCTTCCCCACTGCGGCCGTCATGGGCCACTGAGGTCTGTGCATCAGCAGATAGTCCGTTGCGACGCTGAGGAAGTGGTTGGGTGGCAGCAAGCCGCTGCTCGGACATACGACGCCGTGCCGGTCATGATCCGTGTCGCAGGCAAACGCGACGTCGAACAAGGAACACTGACGCGTGAGAGCCTGCATGGCGAACGCGGAAGACGGGTCCATGCGGATCTGGCCGTCCCAGTCCAGCGGCATGAACGAAAACGTGGGGTCGATGTTGGCGTTGACGACGGTCAGCGGGAGACCATACCTGTCGGCAATGGCTTCCCAGTACATGAGGCCGGCGCCGCCCATCGGGTCGACGCCGATGCGGATGCCCGACTCTCGAATCGCTTGAAGGTCGATGACGTGGCTCAGCGCCACCACGTAGCGCTGCAGAAAGTCGTAAGGGCGCGCGGCACCGGAGGCCAATGGCCTGGCAACTTCAACGCGTCTCACGCGCTTGCAGTGCTCCGCGAGATGCTGGTTGGCCAGCTCCTCGATCACCGACGCGGCGTGGCTGTCGGCCGGCCCGCCATGCGGAAGGTTGTACTTGAACCCGCCGTCCCTCGGTGGGTTGTGGGAGGGGGTCACGATGATGCCGTCGGCCAGGGGACCAGGCGCGTGCATCCGGTTGAAGTCGAGGATCGCAAGGGAAACAGCAGGCGTTGGCGTGAACTGGCCCGACGGCGCCACACGGACATCAACGCCATTGGCCGCGAGAACCTCCAGGGCACTCGTACGCGCGGGCAGGGACAGCGCATGGGTATCGATGCCAAGGAAGAGCGGTCCCGTCGTGCCTGCGCTCTTTCGATAGTCACAGATGGCCTGCGTGATCGCCCAGATGTGTCGCTCATTGAAGGAGCCATCCAAGGATGAGCCGCGGTGCCCTGATGTGCCGAAGCGCACGCGCTGCTGAGGGTCCTCGGAGTTGGGAATCAGCGAGAAATAGGCTCCCCGCAGGGCGCTCACATCGATGAGGTCCTCCTCGCGCGCCGGTTGGCCGGCCCGAGGGGAAATGCGTGTCGTCATCAGAGTTCCTTGGTCCGGTCGTGAGGCGCTGAAGCCTTGAACGATCCGAAGTTGTCAGTCTTGTAATCCCGCGGTCAGTGTTTGGCGGGGCTGTCAGTCCCACAGTTCGACCCTTCTCGGCAATCGACGGGCACACGGGGGTGGAAATGGGGCGAGCCAAGCAGATTGATCGGCACAGGCCGCACTGGGGCATCGTCCTGGTGACGCTGGCGCTCTTCCTGTGGGGCTGCACGACCCCGGGGGTGCCGACCCATCTCGAAAACCAGGGTTGGCGTCTTGCGACGCTGTGGGCGGTGCGCCCCGCGGCAGAGTTCAAGGTGCCAGCTTCGACTCTGGATTGCCGCCGACCCGAAGACACGACAGCTCCCTTCGCCCTGACCAGCTACCGCAGCAACCATCGAGGCTGGATCCTTCTGCTGCCGGCGGGAACGACCCGTCCGACATCAGACCCGCGCTTTGTCCTCGTCAGGCCAGGCTCCTGCGAAGTACCAATCGAACAGCTCGCTGACGGCGAAGCACCGCCACTGCAGGTCGAACGTCCAGACGAGCGAGGTTCAACCAGATGAAGCGGGAGACGGAGCGGGAGACGAGGCGGGAATGGGCGTGCCGCAATTTGGGCAGAACTTGCCTTCCGTGCCGAGCGGTTCGGCGCACTTCCCGCAAGCCGTGGGGCGCAGCGCGAAACCGCACTGGGTACAGAAGCGGCCTGCAGCGTTGTTGCTCGCGCCGCAGCGCATGCAGGCGACATGCTGTCCGTTGGAGCGCGCCATTGGCGGCTGCGACGGTTCCGACCATCCCGAATTCCGACTGCCATGCGAGTCGTACCTCGGGTCGCCGAGACGGCGATGCCCGCCGTGGTGATCACTTCGTCCGTGACCACCGCTGTGGTGGCCGCTGAACAGGCGGCGAAGAATGGACATGGTCGCTCCGATACATCGTGGTTGGCGGGCTGGGAGCCAGGGGGCTGCCCAGTGCGTCGCCATGATGAGTTGTCACTGCGGGCAAGCCGCTGACGGCGCGATTACGGTGTTGTCAGGAATGCCTAACGCTTGCCGCGTTGCCGATCGTTCTCACTATCAAACGGCTAGGAGCCAAACATGACAGGTCAAGTGAATTGGGTCGAGATCGCCTCCCACGTGATGGACTTGGCGATCGCGTACGTGCTTGCGTTGCCCATCGGCTGGGACCGGGAGCGCAAGGAGCGCAGCGCTGGCATACGCACCTTCCCTCTCGTGGCCATCGCCAGTTGTGGCTTCGTGCTGGTCGCCATCCGTGTACTGGGCATCGACTCGATCGGTCAGGCCCGCATCCTGGAAGGTCTCATCACCGGCGTCGGCTTCATCGGAGGTGGGGCGATCCTGAAGCACTCTGCCGGCGCTTCGGGAACAGCCACTGCGGCAAGTCTTTGGGCGACCGGCGCGGTCGGCGGCGCGGTGGGCTACGGCCTGTATGACATTGCGGTGATCCTCAGCGTGGTGACCTACGCCACGCTTCGCTGGATGGCGCCGCTGAAAGAGGTCGCGCGCACCGACGATGAAGGGCTGTCCGCAGGTGCTCAACCTGCGTCTGCGGCCGACCGCGCCACTCTCAGAAGCTGACAGTTTTGTAATCAACACGCACGGTTTGCTGGAAGGTGCCGACTTCTAAAGTTCACTCCGCGATGAACGTTGTGTCGCCTCCGTCGGAGGTCACGTTCACGAACAAGGAGTACATAAAGTGAAGGTTTCCATGTCGATCCTCTCCGCCGTTGCCGCCGTGATGCTGACCGCTGGCGCCCGAGCTGCCACCCAGCCGGAGCTCCTGATGAACGGCCGCTCGCCCCACGGCCTGCCTGTCGCCGCCGTGAAGGCCGACAAGGTGGTCGACGTCAAGCAAGGCGGCTTCGTCAACGTTGACTGCGGCCAGATCGTCGAGTTTCGCGACGGCGCCAAGACCTTCACGTGGAAGTTCGACTCCGCGCAACATCGCGCCGTGAACCTGCCCGTCATCGCACCGGAAGGCTTCGCTAACGCGAACTTCACGGTCTACGTCAGCCGCAACGAGTCCGAAGGCAGCTGAGTTCCATCGGGCTGTGCCCGAATGCCCACTCGTGTCCCCAAAAGGCTAGACCGACGGTTCCACTGAGCCGTCGGCCTCTACTAGACTGCCACCCATGCGTCGCTGGCTCTCCATCTTCTTGCTGGTGCTGATGCCCTTCCAGTTCACCTGGGGTGCAGCGGCGGCCTATTGCGAGCACGAGAGTTCAAGTGAAGCCAGCCACTTCGGTCACCACGTGCATTCGCACGCTGACGCCGGTCAGCTGGCCCAGGGCAAGAAGCCTCTGCCTGGCGACAAGACCAAGCCCGGAAAGGTCGGCTTGGACAACGACTGCGGAACGTGCCATCTCAGTGCTGCCAAGCCGGTCTCAGGCAGCAGCATGGCGCTCGCAGATCTCAGCGCGCAGGTCATGCGCGGACTGAGCGAACAAGTCTTTTCGACCCGCGCTCCGGATCATCCGGAACGCCCCAATTGGCGCATCGCCTGATTCGGCGATCGCAGCGGGTTCCTTCCTGTTCCTCCTCTAGCGGCTTGAGCCGCGCTGCCTTCGTCGAATCCTTCGAGTTGTTTCCACAACCCTGGAGTTTTCGATGCGCAGATTGCTTGTGCCGCTTGCTTGTGCGGCACTCTTCCAAGTTCAAGCCTTCGCCCAAGCCGGCGAAACCCGTCCCGCAACCCCTGAAGCCGCGGCCTCTGCCGCCGCTTCCGCGGCCGGTACGGTCTATCCTCAATCCGGACTGACGCTCGATGCGGCCGTGCAAACGGCGTTGCGTCAGAACCCACTCTTGCGCTCGTTCGGGTACGAGCTCGAGTCCAACGACGGCGCGATTCGTCAGGCTGGCCTTATCCCGAATCCCACGCTCGGCCTGAGCACTGAGGACACCCGCAAGGCCACGCGTACGACGCAGGTCACGCTCAGCCAGACCATCGAGCTGGGAGGCAAGCGATCCGCTCGCGTCGAGTTGGCTCAGCGCACCCGCGATGTCGCAGCGCTGGAGCTAGAGACGCAGCGTGCTGAAACTCGCGCCGGCGCCATCCAGGCCTTCTTCGACGTACTGATCGCGCAGGAACGCGTGAAAGTCGCTGAGGAGTCTCTGCGCATCGCTGCCAACGGCGCGGACGCCGTGGGTCGTCGCGTGACTGCGGGAAAGGTGTCGCCTACCGAGGAGACGCGTGCCCGTGTCGCGCAATCCACCGCGCGGATCGAGCAACGCCTGGCACAGGCGGACCTCACCGCAGCGCTGAAGGCGCTGAGCGCGGTGATGGGGGTGCCTCAGGGGTCGATCTCCTTGGTTGACGGCAGCCCTGACGCGCTGCCGGTTCTGCCTGGTGCTGAAACCCTTGGTGACCGCATCCAGAGCTCCCCGATCCTGCGTCGGGCCCAGATGGAGGTTCAGCGCGCGGAAGCCGCCTTCAATCTGGAACGAGCTCGCGGCGTCCCCGACGTGACGGTGGGGCTCGGCGCGCAACGCGCTCCCGACATCGGCCGCACCCAGCCGCTGATCAGCGTCTCCATTCCCATTCCGCTGTTCGACCGCAACCAGGGCGCTCAGTTCCAGGCGCTGCGCAAGCGCGACGCGGCGCAAGCGATGGCCCAAGCGGAAGAGCAGCGTCTGCGTTCCGAGGTGCTGCAGGCCGTTGACCAACTCGACGCGCGCACCGACGAGATCGAGGCATTGCGTCGCGATGTGCTCCCCGGCGCCCAGACCGCCTACGAGGCCGCGCGCCGCGGCTTCGAGTTGGGCAAGTTCGGCTTCCTGGATGTGCTGGATGCGCAGCGCACCTTCTTGCAGGCGCGCGGGCAGTACTTCACCGCGCTCTCTCAAGCCCACCGCCTCTCCGCGGAGATCGATCGCCGGCTCGGTAGCGCCGACGCTCGTCCCTGAACAACGATCCATCAACGAGTTTCCAAAATGACCTCCAAGAACGAACTCAAGGAACGCCTGCGCAGCGGCGCCGGCAAGAAGCAGGCGATCGCCATCGCCGTGGTGCTGGCGCTTGGCGCCGCGGCCGCGGTCGGGTTGATGACCACGGGCGGGAAGTCCGGTGGCGAAGAGTCGCACGCACACGAAGAAGCCAAGGGCCATGGCGACGGCGAACATCACGGTGAAGCCAAAGCCGGTGGGGAAAAGGGTCACGACGACGCCAAGGGGCATGGGGACGGCGAACACCACGAAGAAGCCAAGAAGGGCAGCCGCGGTGGTGAGCTCATCTCCAAGGGTAATGTGACCGTCGAGGCGCTGCTGTCCGAGGATCAAGGCACGCCGCGCCTCAAGATCTGGGTGTCTCAGGCAGGCAAGGATGTCGCGCCAGCTCAGCTGCAGGTGACTGCACAGATCAAGCGTCCGGGCGGCGAGGAGCAGAAGCTCACGTTCGCCGCTCAGAAGGACGCGCTTGTCAGCGCCCAACCTGTTGAAGAGCCGCATGTCTTCGACGGCGTCATCCAAGTTGTGGTCGCCGGCCAAACCCAGTCGTTCCCGTTCTCCCCCAGCGAAGGGGTGATCGCGTTGTCCGCCGAGCAGCAGAAGTCTTCGGGCATCGTGGTCGAAGCCACCAAGGCCGCTTCGCTGGCCGCCAGCTACCAGCTGCCGGGCGAGGTCAAGTTCAACGAGGACACCACCGCGCACGTGGTCCCACGCGTGGCCGGCGTTGTCGAATCTGTGCCGGTGGCGCTGGGGCAGACGGTTCGCAAGGGGCAGGTGCTGGCCATTGTGAACAGCACGTCGATCTCTGACCAACGCGCCGATTTGCAAGGTGCGCAGAAGCGCCTGCAACTGGCCAAGATCACGTACGAGCGCGAGAAGAGCTTGTACGACGCGAAGATCTCGCCGCAGCAGGATGTGCAGATCGCCGAGCAAGCCATGCGCGAGGCGGAGATCGCGGTTTCGAACGCCCGGCAGAAGCTCCAGGCCGTCGGCGCCACGCTGGATAGCGGTGCCCTCAACCGCTATGAACTGCGTGCTCCCTTCGACGGCACGATCGTCGAGAAGCACATCGCGCTGGGCGAGCAGGTGCGCGAGGACGCCAATGTCTTCACGGTCGCCGATCTGCGCACTGTGTGGGCCCAGATCAACGTGCCCGCCAAGGACCTGCCGCTGGTGCGCGTAGGCGACAACGTGGTCGTGCGCGCGGCGGCGTTCGAGCAGTCCGCGGTCGGCAAGGTCGCCTACGTCGGCTCGCTCATCGGCGAGTCCACCCGCACGGCCCAAGCCCGCGTGACGCTGGAGAACCCCAAGACCGCATGGCGGCCGGGCCTGTTCGTCAACGTCGAGATGAAAAGCGAAACCTTCGACGCGCCGGTGACCGTGACCTCCGAAGCCGTTCAGACGATGGAAGAGAAGCCCGTCGTGTTCGTGAAGACCGGTTCGGGCTTTGTCGCCCAGCCTGTCAAGGTGGGCCGCACGGACGGCAAGCGGGTCGAGATCGTCGAGGGCCTGAAGGCCGGTGTGCCCTACATCGCCGTCGGCAGCTTCGTTGCCAAGGCCGAAGCCGGCAAGTCCACGGCTTCCCACGCCCACTAAAGAGATGACGCAACATGTTTGAACGCATCATCCGCTTCGCCATCGAGCATCGATGGCTTGTCATGCTTGCCGTCTTCGGGATGGCCGCACTCGGGGTGTTCAGCTATCAGAAGCTGCCCATCGACGCCGTGCCGGACATCACCAACGTGCAGGTGCAAATCAACACCGGTGCACCCGGCTACTCGCCGCTGGAGACCGAGCAGCGCGTCACCTATCCGATCGAGACCGTGATGGCCGGCCTGCCTGGCCTGCAGCAGACCCGCTCGCTGTCGCGATACGGTCTGTCCCAAGTGACGGTCATCTTCAACGACGGCACGGACATCTACTTCGCCCGCCAGCTCGTCAATGAACGCATCCAATCCGCGCGGTCTCAGCTGCCCGAGGGCGTGACGCCCAACATCGGGCCGATCTCGACGGGGTTGGGTGAGATTTTCCTTTGGACTGTCGAAAGCGAGCCGGGCGCAAAGAAGCCCAACGGTGAGCTGTATACGCCGGCAGACCTGCGCGAGATTCAGGACTGGGTCATCAAGCCGCAGCTGAAGAACGTGACGGGCGTGACTGAGATCAACTCCATCGGCGGCTTCGCCAAGGAGTACCACGTCGCCCCCGACCCGTCCAAGCTGTCCTCGTACGGCCTGACGCTCAGCGACGTGGTGACTGCGCTCGATCGCAACAACGCGAACGTCGGCGCGGGCTACATCGAGCGCCGCGGTGAACAGTACCTGATCCGAGCCCCGGGCCAGGTGCGCTCGATTACCGACATCGGCAACATCGTCCTGCTCAACGCCGGCGGCGTGCCGGTGCGCGTGCGTGATGTCGCCACGGTGGAAATCGGCCGAGAGCTGCGGACCGGCGCCGCGACCGACAACGGCCGCGAGGTCGTGCTCGGTACCGTCTTCATGCTCATCGGTGAGAACAGCCGGACGGTCTCGCAAGCGGTTGCCAAGAAGATGGCCGAGATCAACGCGAACATGCCCAAGGGCGTCCACGCGGTCACGGTCTACGACCGAACCAAGCTGGTCGACAAGGCAATCGCCACCGTCAAGAAGAACTTGATCGAAGGCGCTGTGCTCGTCATCGCCATCCTGTTCTTGTTCCTGGGCAACATCCGTGCGGCCATCCTGACGGCCATGGTGATTCCGCTGTCGATGCTGTTCACCTTCACCGGCATGGTGAATCAGAAGGTGAGCGCCAACCTGATGAGTTTGGGGGCCCTGGACTTCGGCATCATCATCGACGGCGCGGTGGTGATCGTCGAGAACTGCGTGCGGCGCCTGGCACATGCGCAGGAGCACAAGGGACGACTGCTGACGCGCTCGGAGCGCTTCCACGAGGTGTTCCTCGCGTCCCAAGAAGCTCGTCGTCCGCTGCTGTTCGGACAACTGATCATCATGATCGTCTACCTGCCGATCTTTGCTCTGGCCGGTGTCGAAGGGAAGATGTTCCACCCGATGGCCTTCACGGTCGTGATCGCCCTGGTCGGCGCCATGATCCTGTCGATCACGTTCGTTCCCGCAGCGGTCGCGCTGTTCATCGGCAAGAAGGTTGCCGAGAAGGAAAACTGGCTGATGAGCTGGGCGCGTCGCGTGTATGAGCCGCTGCTCAACTACGTGATGGGTGCCAAGGCCGTGGTGTTGACCTTCGCCGCAGTGATGATCGTGCTGACAGGCTTGATCGCCGCGCGGATGGGCAGCGAGTTCATCCCCAGCTTGAACGAGGGCGACTTCGCCATCCAGGCGCTGCGTATTCCGGGAACGAGCCTTACGCAGTCGTTGACGATGCAGCAGCAGCTGGAGTCGACGCTGAAGGCGAAGTTCCCTGAGATCGACCGCGTCTTCGCTCGAACCGGTACTGCGGAGATCGCGTCGGACCCGATGCCGCCGAACATCTCGGACGGCTACGTGATGCTCAAGCCGCAGGACGAGTGGCCTGATCCCAAGCGCACGCGTGACGACCTGTTGGCGGCCGTGCAGGCCGAGGCGGCCAAGCTGCCGGGGCAGAACTATGAGTTCTCGCAACCGATCCAGCTGCGCTTCAACGAACTGATCTCGGGCGTGCGGTCCGACGTCGCGGTGAAGATCTTCGGCGACGACATGGAGGTCCTGAACGCGACCGCTCAGAAGATCCAGGGGCTGCTGCAAGGCATCCAGGGGTCCTCGGAAGTGAATGTGGAGCAGACCACCGGGCTTCCGATGCTGAGCGTGACCGTCGATCGGGAACGCACGGCGCGTTACGGACTCAACGTCCAGGATGTGCAAGACACGCTCGCGACCGCTGTCGGCGGACGCGACGCGGGGATCATGTTCGAAGGCGACCGCCGCTTCGGCATCCTGGTGCGTCTGCCCGAAGTGCTTCGCGCCGACGTGGAGGCCATCAAGCGGCTGCCGATCCCGATGCCAGTCGGGGCAGACGGCGCACGCCGCTTCATCCCGCTCAGTGAGGTCGCTGACTTCACGACGGCGCCTGGTCCGAACCAGGTCAGCCGCGAGAACGGAAAGCGTCGGATCGTGGTGAGCTCGAACGTGCGTGGTCGCGACCTGGGCAGCTTCGTTGCTGAGGCCCAGCAGTTGATTGGCGCGCAGGTCCAGGTCCCGACCGGCTACTGGATGGTCTGGGGCGGCCAGTTCGAGAACCTGCAGTCGGCGACCCAGCGTCTCCAGATCGTGGTTCCGGTCTCATTGCTGCTGGTGTTCGTGCTGCTGTTTGCCATGTTCGGGAACATGAAGGATGGCTTCATCGTCTTCACCGGGATCCCGTTCGCCTTGACTGGCGGCATCGTGGCCTTGTGGTTGCGAGACATCCCGCTTTCGATCTCGGCAGCGGTGGGGTTCATCGCGCTTTCTGGGGTGGCGGTGCTCAACGGGCTCGTGATGATCTCGTTCATCCGCAACCTGCGCGAGTCAGGCAAGAGACTGGACGAGGCGATCCACGAAGGCGCGCTGACGCGTCTGCGTCCGGTGCTGATGACTGCGCTCGTGGCCTCGCTTGGCTTCGTTCCGATGGCGCTTGCCACCGGCACCGGCGCCGAGGTCCAGCGACCGCTTGCCACGGTGGTGATCGGCGGCATCTTGTCTTCGACGGCATTGACGCTGCTGGTTCTCCCCATCCTCTACCGCCTGGCACACCGGCGCGATGAGGAAGAGGAGCAACTGGAGAGCCGATCCCCGGCTGCCGAGCACGGAAGCGCCCATTGAGCACCCTCTGAGCGCCAGCGGTCCCGCGCGAGGCTGAAATGCCGCGGCGCGGGGCCGCTGGGTATCGCTGTTGCCGAGGATGGGAATCAAACGAACAAGGAGATGACCCATGTCCAAGGACCACGACCACTCTGCCGCGGCAGGAGGCAATGAGCGCTCGCTATGGATTGCCTTCACGTTGACCTTCGGCTTTCTGATCGCCGAGGTCATCGGCGGTATCGCGACGAAGAGCCTGGCGCTCATCTCGGACGCTGCCCACATGTTCACTGATGCGGCTGCCCTTGCGATCGCGCTGGCAGCCATACGCATCGCCAGACGGCCGGCAGACAAGAAGCGCAGCTTCGGCTATCACCGCTTCGAGATCCTGGCTGCGGCGTTCAACGCCCTGCTGCTCTTCGGGGTGGCGATCTACATCCTCTATGAGGCCTGGCAGCGGCTCAACTCGCCGGCCGAGGTTCAGTCGGTCGGCATGCTGGTGATCGCCTCGCTCGGTTTGATCGTCAACCTCGTGAGCATGCGCATGCTCATGGGCGGCAAGGATGCGAGTCTCAACGTCAAGGGCGCCTATCTGGAGGTCTGGAGCGACCTGCTGGGATCGGTCGGCGTCATCGTCGCGGCCATCGTCATTCGTTTTACCGGCTGGGCGTGGGTCGACAGTCTGGTCGCCGTGGGCATCGGTCTTTGGGTTCTGCCTCGGACGTGGGTGCTCCTGCGCGAGAGCCTGAACATCCTCCTTGAGGGCGTGCCCGAGGGGGTAGACGTGACGGCGATCGAGTCGGCGATGACCGCAACGTCCGGCGTCACGGGGATTCATGACCTGCACATCTGGGCGCTGTCCAGCGGCAAGACGAGTCTGAGCGCGCACGTCGTGCACGACGACTCGGTCTCCGTGGGTCCCCTGCTGACCCAACTCCGCCAGTTGCTCAAGGAGCAGTACGAGATTGCTCACGTCACCTTGCAGATGGAGACCGAGGCCTGCAGCGACGCGCTCGATCAGAGCCATTGGGTCGAGCCGCGCACCGGGCTTGCGGAGAAGGCTCTGAAAGCCTCCAAGTAATTCAAGGAATGCGGATGCTTCGCTTGGGTCATCGGTATGAACCCGAGCGTCAGCGTTCGCGAGCGAAAGTCTCAGATGAGCACGGGCTCTCACGAAACCCTTCATGTGATGTTCAAGTACCTGGCCATCGTTGGCTGGGGAATCGCGCTCGTGTACCTGACCTACACCTCGATCCGGGACTACATGTCGCTGAAGGATCGTCGTGCTGCGAGAAGGGCCGAGCGGCTTGCGAAGCGGTCCAGGAAGAAGCGACGGTAGTTCGCTGACGCCCCTCATGCACTCAAAGCCGGAGAACCAGATGGCTGAACGAAAAGATTCTGAACAGGCCAAGTCCCAGTCGCTGGAGGCCAACTCGCCTAGCGCGTCGACTCCTCCGTCGCCGGATCACAGGCATGTGAAGGGCGAGAAGCATGACCACGGAAGCGAGGCCTCCGAAGACCATGGCGATCACGATCATGGCCATGAGGGCGGCATCTTCGGCAGCAACACGGAGCTGATCTTCTCGCTGCTGTGCGGTGCGCTGTTGTTGGCGGGGTGGCTGCTCGGCAAATATCAAGTGCTCTCGTCCACGCTGGAGACGAGCCTGTACGTGGCGGCCTACGTCTTCGGCGGCTTCTTCACGCTGCGCGAGGCGGTGGAGAATATTCGTAAGCGGCGCTTCGAGATCGACACGCTGATGCTCGTTGCCGCAGCCGGCGCGGCCGCGCTCGGCGAGTGGGCTGAAGGCGCCTTGCTGTTGTTCCTCTTCAGTCTGGGGCATTCGCTCGAGCATTACGCGATGGGCCGCGCACGACGTGCGATCGAGGCGTTGTCCAAGCTGGCGCCAGAAACCGCGCTTCGCAAGCGTGACGGCACCACGCAAGAGGTGCCAATCGCTGAACTGGAGCCCGGTGACATCGTGGTGATTAAGCCCAACGAGCGCATGCCGGCCGACGGCTTTGTGATCACGGGCAAGTCCAGCGTGAACCAGGCGCCTGTCACCGGGGAGAGTATTCCCGTGGACAAGCAGCCCGTGGAGGACGCGCAGCAGGCGCTTGCCGCTTTCGACCGCGTCGCGGCAACGAGTCGCGTGTTTGCGGGCACGATCAACGGCTCCGGATCACTGGAGGTGATGGTCGCCAAGCGATCCACCGAGTCCACCATGGCACGCGTCGTGAAGATGGTGACCGAGGCGCAGCAGCAGCAGTCCCCCACCCAGTCTTTCACGGCGAAGTTCGAACGCATCTTCGTGCCGACCGTGCTGGGCTTCGTCGGCGCGCTCTTGTTCGCAGGCTTCATCATCGACGAGCCCTTCAGTGCGACGTTCTACCGTGCCATGGCAGTGTTGGTGGCTGCTAGCCCATGCGCGCTTGCCATCTCGGTCCCGAGCGCCGTCCTGAGCGGCGTTGCTCGGGCGGCGCGTGGCGGGGTTCTCATCAAGGGCGGCGCGCCGCTGGAAAACTTGGGGGTCTTGACCGCGATCGCGTTCGACAAGACAGGCACGCTCACGGAAGGCAAACCCAAGCTTGTGGATGTCCAGGCTGCGCCTGGCGTGGAGCAGGATGAACTGCTGGCCGTGGCACTGGCCATCGAGAGCCACAGCGATCACCCGCTGGCAGCCGCCATCGTGTCTGGCGCGAAGGAACGGATGCAGGGAACTGCTCAGGCCCTGAGTGCCGAAGATGTTCACAGCGTCACCGGCAAGGGCGTCAAGGGACGCATTGGCGCCGACGACGTGTGGATCGGCAAGGCCAAGCTCTTCGTGGAAGATGTGGGTGGCCTCCCGCCGGAGGTTTCCAGCATCGATCAGCACCTGATCGAGAAGGGCCGCACGACCATGATCGTCAAGCGAGGCCAGCGCTTCCTGGGCGTCATTGGCGTCATGGACACGCCTCGCCCGGCCGCCGCGGACGTCATGAGCAAGCTTCAAAAGCTTGGCGTCAAGGACCTGATCATGATCTCGGGGGACAACCAGCGGGTTGCCGACGCGGTGGCGAAGTCCGTCGGCCTGAGCGAGGCAAAGGGCGAGTTGATGCCGGACGACAAGGTCGGCTTCATCAAGCAGCTCAGCGCCAATGAGGGCAAGGTGGCGATGGTCGGGGACGGCGTCAACGATGCTCCGGCCATGGCCAGTGCAACGGTCGGGATTGCCATGGGCGCGGCCGGGTCGGACGTGGCGTTAGAGACGGCAGACGTGGCGTTGATGGCGGACGATCTCTCGAAGCTTCCGTTCGTGGTCGGACTGTCGCGCAGGGCGAGCGGCGTCATCAGGCAGAACCTGTGGGTCTCCCTGGGCGTCGTGGCGGTCTTGATTCCGGCCACGCTCTTCGGCTTGAATATCGGCACCGCGGTCCTGTTCCACGAGGGTTCCACCCTCATCGTGGTCATCAACGCGCTTCGCTTGCTCGCCTACGGCGACCAGAAGGCGTCGGACGCATGAGATCGACGAACAACAACGAGATCCGCTCATGAAACTTTTGATCGTCGAGGACGAGGAAAAGGCCGCTGAGTACCTTCGCAAGGGGCTCACCGAAGAAGGCTACTCCGTGGAGGTCGCCCACAACGGCGTCGACGGACTGCACATGGCCTCGGTCAACAACTACGACTTGCTTATCCTTGACGGGCAGTTGCCGGGCATCGATGGGCTCGCCATGCTGAGCGCGATCCGTCAGAGCAGCGATGTGCCCATCCTGATGGTCACGGCCCGCTCACGCGTTGAAGATCGCGTCAAGGGCCTGCAAAGCGGCGCTGACGACTACCTCACCAAACCCTACGCGTTCTCCGAACTCGTGGCCCGGGTTCAGGTTCTCCTGCGCCGGCGCACGGGCGGTCGACAGGTGACCGAGGAGTCTGTGTACCGTGTGGCCGATCTGGAGGTGGATCCCATCCGTCGCAAGGTCAGCCGCGCTGGTCAGCGGATTGACCTCACCACCAAGGAGTTTGGTCTCCTCGCGCTGTTGATGCGTCGAAAAGGCGAGGTGCTGTCCAGAACAGAGATCGCGGAGCAGGTTTGGGACATGAACTTCGACAGTGACACCAATGTGGTTGAGGTGGCTATACGCCGACTGCGCGTGAAGATTGATCAGCCGTTCGATCGGGCCCTGATCCACACCGTGCGTGGGATGGGGTACGTCATCGAAGACCGGCCCGCATGAGCGTCGCCATGCATGCGGGAAGCCTTCGGGCACGGCTCCTTCGTCGACTTGCTCTGCAGTCCATGGCGGGGCTCGGCGTCGTCTGCGTGGCTGTCTATGTGGTGATCTTCCTGACGCTCGATCAGCGCCAGAACCAGACGCTGAACATGAAGCGCGAGGCCGTTGAGCATCTGCTCAAGGAAGGGCGTGGCGCACACGACCTGGACAGTGTTCGGCACCTGCTGAACGACTTCCTTGCTGGGCACGATGAGCTTACGCTGAGCGTGGCGGACAACTCGGGCCACATCTTTCTGCCACCGCAACGCGCGGCGAGCGCCGACGTCAAGGTCGAGCGATTCCCCGTGCCGCTCCCTCCCGATCTGGGCGGCGTAGGGACCGCGTCGCTAGCGTTCGACCAGAGCAAGGACAAGGAGCTGCTCCTGCGGCTCGCGTGGACGCTCGGTTTTGCAGCTGTCGGCGGCTCCCTGGTGCTCTCGGCGGCTGCAGCATTCGGGGTGAGGCGGGAGCTCGCGCCCCTTCGCGCGCTTGTCAGGCAGACCGCAGCTGTCCGCGCGGACCGTCTGGAGCTGCGACTCGACGGCCGTGATCAGGTGGAAGAGTTGCAGCCGCTCATCGCTCAGACGAACGACCTGCTCGATCGCCTCGCCATCGCCTACAGGCAGATGGAGTCGTTCAACGCAGACGTTGCGCATGAACTGAACAATCCGCTCTCTATCCTTATCAACAGCTGTGAATTTGCGCTGCGTCGTCCGCGCTCCCCGGAGGAGCTGAAGGAAACACTCACGTCCAACCTGGAGGAACTCAAGCGGATCGCTCGCATCGTCGCGGACATGCTTTTCCTCGCGAACGCACAGCGTGGTGCCCAGGCCAGCCGGGACGAGCTCACCGAACTTTCAGAACTCTTTGCAGAAGTGCTGGACTATCACGAGGCCGCGCTCAATGACGCGGGACTGCGTGGTGTCGTCACGGGCCGTGCGCAGGTTCGCGTGGACGCGGCGCTACTTCAGCGCGCGATTTCGAATCTGATCGGCAACGCCAGGCGCTACGCGACACCGGGCACGGACGTCGTGGTCGAGATCGAGCCACGTGCCGTCGGAGAGGTCTATATCGGCGTGAGCAACCAGGGCGCGGAGATCCCGCCTGAACATCTCCCTAGACTCTTTGACCGCTTCTATCGCGTTGATCCGTCCCGTACAGGCGCCAGCAAGAATCACGGATTGGGGCTGTCCATCGTCGCCGCGATTGCTCGCATGCACGGTGGATGCGCGCTGGTGAGTTCCGAGGGTGGCGTCACGCGCGTGGGTTTCACGATCACGTCGCCCATCGCGGAGCAACGTTGATCATGCAACTCGTGGCATCGGGCTCGCACGCGGCGCCGCCGATCGCCTCCATTCACTACGAAAACCCGCGGCAACCTCTCGCTTGATCGATACAATGTTGAAGACCGAAGACATGCAAGTGCGTGAAGGCTCCGAAGCTCCTGCGATTTCTCAGCGCGATGAGCTGGTGATGAAGGAAATGAAGGATTTGGACAAACTGATCCTGGCGCTCCCAGCGGTACTTCACTTCAGCAAAGTTCAGACGCTCAAGCGGCAAGCGGATGAACTGCAGCCACGCAGCGCGGCGTTGATGTTGGCGTTGCATCTGAACCGGCCCCCTTCGGAAATGGTGGTCTCGTCCAGTGACCTTTTGACATCCATTCGCCAGCTTGCCCAACTGGCGTCAAAGTCCCGGTTGTCCCAGAACGGGCAACTCACCGTGAAGCTCCTCGTGGACTTGGCTGCGCGACTGCATGCAGACTTGATCCGGATGAACGCTGTTGCTTGAAAAGGATGGAAAACGGCTCCCGCTGGCATCTACGAGATCAGAGGAGATGCCCCATTTCATGCACCTTTCCGCAAGACAGCCATCGCTTTTCGAGCGGTCCTCGCCTATCCTGGTGGTAGGATAAAAAAATGTCGCACGGGCACTCGCATACCGGTCACCCGAAGATCATCAATCGCCTCAAGCGCGCCAACGGTCATCTTGCCAACGTGATCGCATCGCTTGAGGCGGGAGCTTCGTGTGTCGAGGTATCTCAGCAGCTTCAGGCGGTTGAAGGCGCCATCACTTCGGCGAAGAAGGCCCTGATCCATGAACACCTGGAGAACTGCCTGCTCGGAAGTGCGCGACACGATGATCACGTCCCAACGGACGAGGTCCTCGACGAACTCAAGAGAATCACCAAGTACCTCTGATACCCGCTGAATTTCCTCTGACTCAGCACTGAACACCATCCGCCATGAAGCGTTCCACCCACACCATGCCAGCGCCGCGCCCCCGCGGCGAGTGGGCATCGTGCATGTGGGTGTTGCGTTTGATGCTCGTGCTGGTGCTCATCACCGACCAGGTGGGGGCGCCTCTGCATCAGCACCATCACGATTCCGGCGTGGATGCGCTGTGGTCCAGGGCTACTGCATACAGTCACGACGATGACCTGACGGTGCATGCGGAGGAAAGCGAGAGGCCCAGCACGCTCGGCCACGCCACGTTGGCGGTGCGCCCCGCAGGGGAGACCGCCAGTGTTGCGGTCGTTGCCGATCCCGCCCGGGACTTCGCGACTGTTGCGTACATCTCCGGCCTCTGGGCCGCGCTTGCGCTGGTGGCGCAAGCGGACGACTCCGGGGTCGGCCCGGATTTCCCCTCCTGGCGATCTCCGCCGCTCCCCAGCTACCGCAGCCTGCCACCCGCCGGCCGCGCGCCCCCGCTCCACGCCTGAAAGCCCTTGCCGCGCGTGAGGAGTGATCGACTGATCGCTCGCCCAGCTGTGGCAATTCCCCTTTCACGGTTGGTCTCGCCATCGCGAGCAGCCGCACGCATTCGTGGAGCCCTTCATGTCCGACGCTCTTCCTTCGAGCACGTCCCTACACGGCCGTGGCCGCCTTCTGCTGGCCTGCGCAGTTCTTCTTGCCTCCTATTCCTTTTGGATGCCCGCTCACGCGGTTGATCGCGCCGCCGCCTTCACCGTTTCCGCAGCGCAGATGCAGGCGCTGGGAATCCAGGTTCAACGCCTGGGTGGCCAGACCGACGTCGCGGGCCTCACCTATCCAGCGCGCGTGGCCCTGCCACCGAAGCAGCAACAAGTCGTCTCCTCTCCGCTGACCGGCGTCGTGGACCAGTTGCTTGTCTCCGAGAACGAGACCGTGAAAGCGGGCCAGCCGGTTGTGCGTCTGCTCAGTCCGGAACTGGGTGAGCTGCAGCTCAAGCTGATGGAAGCATCGACCCGGCAATCACTGGCCGACAAGACGCTGACCCGGGAGCGCCAGCTGTTCTCGGAAGGCATCATTCCCGAGCGACGCGTGCAGGAGGCTGAAGCCAACGCGCTCGAAGCCCGTGCGCGTCGTCAGCAGTCCGAGGCCGCGTTGCGCCTGGCCGGTCTCGACGACAGCACGATTCGCAAGCTCGCGGCTGGCGGTTCCGCCACCGAGTCCGCCATCACGTTGCGGGCACGCGCCGGCGGGGTCGTGACCGAGCTGACTGCCAAGCCTGGCTTGCGCGTGCAGCAGGCTGAGTCGCTGATGCAGATCGCGGACACGCGAGCGCTGTGGCTCGACATCCAGGTGCCGATCGCACGTCAGGCCGAAGTGGCCACCACCAAGGGCGCCGCCGTCTCCGTCGTCGGGCGCGATGCCATCCAAGCCACTGTTCTGAGCTCGGGAACAGGCGTTGGAGATGGACAGACCTTCGTGCTCCGCGCTGAGGTTCGGCAAGGTGGGCAGACCCTGCGACCGGGCGAGTTCGTGCAGGTCCGACTTCCCTTCGCAGCAGCAGATGGGTGGGCGGTTCCGCTGTCCGCCGTCGCGCGGGACGACAACAAGGCATACGTCTTCGTGCGGACCAAGGAAGGTTTCGTTGCGCAGCCTGTGGTGATCCTTGCCACGGGTGGCACGACTCTGCGCGTCAAGGGAGCCCTCCAAGCGGGTCAGCAGATCGCCGTGACCTCGGTCATCGCGCTCAAGGCCGCTTGGCAGGGCAAGGGCGGAGGCGACTGACATGCTCACCCGACTCATTCAATTTGCGCTCTCCCAGCGGCTCTTTGTGCTGCTGGCCGGGGTGTTGCTTGCGGGCGCCGGATGGTTCGCGTTCAAGAACCTGCCGATTGATGCCTTCCCCGACGTGTCAAGCACGCAGGTGAAGGTGATCATGAAGGCGCCCGGCATGACGCCTGAGGAGATCGAGACTCGCATCGCAGTGCCGATCGAGGTCGAGATGCTCGGCATCCCGAAGCAGCGGATCCTTCGTTCCGTTTCCAAATACGGCATCGTCGACGTGACGGTGGACTTCCAGGACGGCACCGACATCTTCTGGGCTCGCCAGCAGGTCTCAGAGCGCCTGGCCAACATCAGCGGCGATCTGCCAAGCGGCATCAGCGGCGGCATGGCCCCGATCACGACGCCCCTCGGCGAGATGTACATGTTCACGGTCGAGGCACCGGACATGACGCTCGAAGAGCGGCGCAACGTGCTGGACTGGGTCATCCGTCCTGCGCTGCGCGCGGTGCCCGGCGTAGCCGACGTCAACGCACTCGGCGGCAAGGTGCACAGCTTCGAAGTGGTTCCTGATCCCGTCAAGCTTGCTGCCGTCGGGCTGTCCACCGCAGACGTCGCCAAGGCCATCGAGGTGAACAACCGCAATGACGGCGCTGGCCGACTGGGCGAAGGCGATGAGGTGCTGCTGGTCCGAACGGAAGGCAGCATCAAGACGCAGGACGATCTGCGCGCCATCGTGGTCAAGTCCGACAAAGGATTGGCAGTCCGGCTCGGGGACGTAGCCATCGTGCGCAACGGTTCCGTGACGCGATACGGCGTCGTCACCCAGAACGGCAAGGCCGAGGCGGTTCAGGGCCTGGTGCTGGGTCTGGCTGGTGCCAACGCACAGAAGGTCGTCGAAGGCGTGACCGCCAAGTTGGACGAACTCAAACCGACCTTGCCCAAGGGCGTGAAGGTCAAGGTCTTCTACAACCGGGCGGATCTCGTCTCCAAGGCGGTTGGCACGGTCTCGAAGGCGTTGCTGGAAGCCACGCTGCTCGTGCTTGTGTTGCTGGGCGCGTTTCTCGGCAATGTGCGAGCCGCCGTGGTCGTAGCGCTGGTCCTGCCGCTTTCGGCGTTGTCGACGTTCCTGCTCATGCGCTACGCCGGCATGTCGGCCAACCTGATGAGCTTGGGTGGTCTCGCCATCGCGCTGGGCATGCTGGTGGACGCCGCCGTCGTCGTGGTCGAGAACGTCGTGCAGCACATGGGGCACGACAAGGGGTCATCGAAACTTCCGAAGCTTCACGTCATCTTCCGCGCAGTGCGGGAGGTGGCCGCTCCGGTGTCGGCGGGCATCCTGATCATCGTGGTGGTGTTCCTGCCGCTCCTGACGCTGCAGGGACTGGAAGGCAAGTTCTTCGTGCCGGTGGCCATGACGATCGTGTTCGCCTTGGCCAGCTCGCTGGTGTTGTCCCTGACGATCATCCCCGTGCTGTCGTCCTTCCTGCTGAAGAAGGTGGCGCACGAGGACCCGTGGCTGCCGCGCAAGCTCCTCAAGGCCTATGAGCCGGTGCTCGACTTCGCACTGCGCCGCTCCAAGGTGGTCTATGCCGTCGCCGGCGCCCTGCTGGTGATTGCCGCCGGCGTCTACATGATGGTCGGCAAGACCTTCATGCCGGCCATGGATGAAGGCGACATCATTGTCGGCATCGAGAAGCTGCCTTCGGTGAGCCTGGAGCAGACGGCCGCACTCGATCTGAAGATCCAACAGGCGTTGATGAAGGACATTCCCGATGTCACCGGTGTGGTGGCTAGAGCGGGTTCGGACGAGATCGGTCTGGATCCGATGGGACTGAACCAGACCGACACCTTCCTGATCCTGAAGCCGCGCGCCGATTGGCAGGTGAAGAACAAGGGCGAGCTGATCGAGAAGATCCGCAAGGTGCTCGATCAACTGCCTGGGATCAGCTACAGCTTCACGCAGCCGATCGACATGCGCGTTTCCGAGATGATCATCGGCGTTCGTGGCGATCTGGCAATCAAGGTCTTTGGTCCGGACCTGGACAAGCTCAACGAGTTCGCCGCGCAGATCGAGACGGTGATGAAGCAGGTCCCGGGCAACCAGGACGTGTACACCGTGCAGAACGACGGCGTGCAGTACCTGCGTGTGGTGGTGGATCGGCTGGCCGCGGGACGGTATGGCCTGTCAGTGGAGGATGTCCAAGACGCGCTTCGCGTGCAGATCGAAGGTCAACGCGCGGGTACCGTCATCGACGGCACGCGTCGCATTCCGATCGTGCTGCGTGGACCGGACAGCGTGAAGGTCTCTCCGGCGGAGTTCGCGGCCCTGACGCTCACCGGTGCGGGCGGCCAGGCGGTCCCCCTGCAAGAGGTGGCAAGGCTGGAGCGCGAAAGCGGTCCCGTGAAGATCGACCGCGAAATGGGAAGCCGTTACAGCGTGGTCATCGCCAACGTCGCGGGTCGCGATCTGGTCGGCTTTGTGGAGGAGGCCAAGGTCAAGGTCGCCGAGGCAGTGAAGTTGCCCACCGGCTATCGCGTCACCTGGGGCGGCCAGTTCGAGAACCAGCAACGCGCGGCCGAGCGGCTGACCCTGGTGGTGCCGCTCGCACTCGGCGTGATCTTCATCATCCTGTTCACGACCTTCGGCTCGGTGCGACAAGCGCTTCTTGTGCTGTCGAACGTGCCCTTCGCGATGGTGGGTGGCATCGTCGCGCTGTGGGCGACAGGAGAGTACCTGTCGGTGCCCGCATCGGTCGGCTTCATTGCGCTGCTTGGCATCGCGGTGCTCAACGGGGTCGTGCTGGTGACCTACTTCAATCAGCTGCGCGCCGCCGGCATGTCACTGCTCGACTGCGTGACGCAAGGCGCGAAACGGCGGCTGCGACCCGTGTGCATGACTGCGCTGATCACGGCCTTCGGCCTGATCCCGCTGCTCTTCGCGACAGGACCGGGCTCCGAGATTCAGCGCCCTCTGGCGATCGTCGTGGTCGGCGGCCTGATCACGGCAACGGCGCTCACGCTGATCGTGCTGCCGATCCTCTACCTGCGATTCGCTGAGCCAGCCAAGAAGGCCGATGCGCCGGATGACGCATCCGGCCCCTCCGCGGCCGTCACCGTCGAGGAGCCCGCTCATGGTTAAGTTGTGCCTCTCCCTCATCTGCTCGCCGTCCAGCGAGGAGCAGGTGCTCGACGAGCTCCTGCAGATCCAGGGCGACAACCTGTTCACGAGCTCGATGGCGTTCAGCCATGGCCTGGCGCCAACGCGCATGGCCGCCAGTGAACAGGTGCTTGGCCGCAGCGCGAGCGCGGTCGTTCAGGTCATCGTCGAAGAGTCGGCGATGCCGCCGCTGATTACCCACCTTGCGCATGCCTTCAAGGGCACCGGTATTCGCTACTGGGTGACGGTGGTGGTCATGGACGGAGAAATGTGATGAAGAAATGGAAATTCGTACCCGTGGCGCTGTTCGGGGTCATCGCCGCAGCATGCGCAGCCCAGACGGTGCCGGTGACGCCATCCGCCGATCTGCCTTCGGATGAAGTGGGCATCCGGTTGATCCAGGACGACCCCTCCGTCGCCCAGGCTCGGTTCGCGCTCGAAGCCGCTCGCCAAAGGGCTCAGGGGTTGAACGTCGGCCCCAACGAATGGGCCGCCCGTTCGACCATTCAGCGGCGTCGCGATCGAAGCGTCAACGCCAGCAGCAACGAGTGGACTGTGGGGATCGAACGTGCGATCCGGATCAACGGCAAGGCCGGCATCGATCGCGATCTTGGCGAGGCTCACATTCGACTGGCGACATCGCAGTTCGGTGAAGCTCGTCACGAGGCCGCTGCGGAGTTGATGACCCTTTGGCTCGATTGGACCGCCGCGCAGCGCTTGCAGGCGCTGTGGCAGGAGCAGGTCCAGTCTGCGCAGGAGAACTTCAAGACCGTCGACAAGCGTCGAACGGCCGGGGATGCGTCAACCCTCGAACTGAACTCCGCGCGTGCTGATCTGGCCGAGGTGCAACGCCAACTGTCGCTGGCCTCCAACGAGGAGGCCCGTGCCCGCGCGAAGGCTGCGACCCGGTTCCCGACTCTGCGTCTGGAGCCGACGCCGGCCGGAGTACCCAGTTCGATGGGAGGCGACCCGCTTCAGTGGCGGGAGCGGATCCTTAGCGAGAGCGAGGAGCTGCGCAGCGCCCGCGAGGCCACGCGGCTGGCAGAACTGGTGGCTTCGCGCGCTCGGGCTGACCGCATCCCCGATCCGACCGTCGGCGTCTTCACCAGCTCCGAGCGGGCCGGTGCCGAGCGCATCGTGGGGCTGACGTTCGGAATGCCGATCGGCGGCAGCTACCGCCAGGCGCAGGAGCGCGAGAGCCTGCAGCAGGCCGAGGCCTCACGCGCGGCAGCTGATCTGGTGCAGCGTCAGCTCGAAGCGCGAGTGGCGCAAGAGATGGCCAATGTCGAAGGCAGTCTCGAGCGCTGGCGTCTGTCCAACCAGTCGCTCGATGTTGCTCGTGACAACGCGCGCCTCACGCAGCGTGCTTACGCCGCTGGCGAAGCTGATCTGCAGACGCTGCTGCTCGCAAGGCGTCAAGGCATCGACGCCGCGCTGGGTGCCGAGCAGGCCCGCACGGACGCGCTTCGATCGCGATATCGCCTGCTCATCGACGCCCACCTGATCTGGGGCCTGGGCGCCAACTGAGTTCCCGTCCTTCCATCCACCACCTGAGAAAGACCTCATCAATGTTCGGACGTTTTGCCCGGCCCCTCATGGGCGTAGGACTCCTCCTCGCCGCCTTCGCAGCCCAAGCCCACGGCATCTCCGAGGCCGACAAGCAGCGCATGCTGGACGGCGGCTACCTGCAGTACATCGGGCTGGGTGCCAGCCACATGGTGACTGGCTATGACCACCTGCTGTTCCTGTTCGGCGTGGTGTTCTTCCTGACGAAGTTCTCCGACGTCGCGAAGTTCGTCACCGCCTTCACGCTGGGCCACTGCATCACGCTGATCTTCGCGACCTTCCTGAAGATCACCTGGAACTTCTGGCTTGTCGATTCGCTGATCGCGATCAGCGTCATGTACAAGGCCTTCGACAACAACGGCGGCTTCCAGACCTATCTGAACCGCAAGTCGCCGAACCTGCTGATGGTGGTGTTCGGCTTCGGCCTGTTGCACGGCTTCGGGCTGTCGACACGGCTGCAGCAGTTGCCGCTGGGCGAGGACTCGTTCGGCATGCTGATGCGCATCCTGAGCTTCAACGTCGGCGTGGAAATCGGCCAGATCGCCGCACTGGTCGTGATGGTGGGACTGCTGTCCCTCTGGCGAAAGCGTGAATCGTTCACCCGATTCAGCCGGATGGCCAACCACGGCCTGATGACCCTCGGCGGCCTGCTGCTGCTCATGCAGCTTCACGGCTACCAGCACGACAGCGGCCCCGACGAATTCCGCTTCCCCGCGAAGGAACACCAGCACGCGCATGAGGACCTGGATGTCGAGAAGAGCATCCAGACCGAGCGCGAAAGCCTGTGACGCCGACGGCTATCCATAAGTCCTGATTTCCCCCACCAATCCTTGGAGTCATCCATGAAGAAGTTCATCACTGTGGCAACCCTCCTGGCCGGTGCCGGCCTGTCCGGCCAGGCCATGGCCAGCGGCGCATCGGACTGCCATTTCCACGGCAACGCCGTTGCCACTCAAGCGACCGTGTCTACCTGCGCGGCCAAGTATCAGAAGGATCTGATCGCCTCCGGAAAGATCGCCAAGTCCTGGGCTGCGGTCAAGGAACCGGCCTCCTTCGAGCAGATCGACGGCGAGAAGGGCAAGGAGTGGAAGGTGACGTTCAAGGACCCGGCGGCCGCCGACAAGTCCAAGGAGTCGCTGTACATGTTCTTCACGGCGCAAGGCAACTTCATCGCTGCGAACCACACCGGCAAGTAAGCCGTCTGTGAGGCCCGGCGGCGCAATAGGCGTCGCCCGGCTTTCCCGTTCTCGTCGCTACAAGCGGACGGAGGGTGAGATGCTGGATGTCCTCAAGAATCGAACTTATCGCCACCTGTTTTTTGCGCAGGTGATCGCACTCGTAGGAACAGGCCTGGCCACGGTGGCTCTGGGTCTTCTGGCGTACGACATCGCTGGTGCCGACGCCGGCGCCGTCCTCGGAACCGCGTTGGCCATCAAGATGCTGGCCTACATCGGGGTGGCCCCGATCGCATCGGCCTTCGCCGAGCGCGTTCCTCGTCGCACGCTGCTTGTCACCCTGGACCTGGTGCGAGCCGCGGTTGCGTTGTCGCTGCCCTTCGTCACGCAGGTCTGGCAGGTCTATCTGCTGATCTTTGTGCTGCAGTCCGCGTCCGCGGGCTTCACCCCCACGTTCCAGGCCACGATTCCCGACGTGCTCCCGAAGGAGGAGGACTACACGAAGGCGCTCTCGCTGTCCCGCTTGGCCTATGACCTGGAGAGCCTCGCGAGTCCCGCACTGGCCGCAGCGCTGCTGACGGTCGTGAGTTTCCACAGCTTGTTCTTTGGCACGGTCGTCGGTTTCATCGCATCGGCAGTGTTGGTGGTCTCGGCGATCCTTCCCAAGGCCAAGATGCCGCCCAAGCGCAGCATCTACGAGCGCACGACACGCGGAAGCCGCATCTACCTGGCTACCCCACGCCTGCGGGCACTGCTCGCGCTCAACCTGGCTGCCGCATCGGCCAGTGCCATGGTGATCGTCAACACCGTAGTGATGGTGCAAGGTCAGATGAGGCTGTCGCAGAACGCCACGGCAGCCGCCCTGGCCGCGTTTGGTGGCGGCTCCATGCTTGTGGCGTTGGGACTGCCCCGCTTGCTGGATCGATTGTCCGATAGACGCGTGATGCTGAGCGGCGCTGCCGTTCTATGCGTCGGCCTCTTCCTGGGGCCGTTTGCCATGGAGTCGCTGGTCACTCTGGTGGCACTATGGCTCGTCATGGGCGTGGGGTACTCGCTGGTTCAAACGCCGTCAGGCCGTCTCCTGCGCCGCTCTGCGCGTGAAGAGGATCGACCGGCGCTCTTCGCAGCGCAGTTCGCGTTGTCTCACGCCTGCTGGCTGATCACCTATCCCGTGGCGGGCTGGTTGGGCGCACGCGCGGGACTGGCAAAGAGCTTCGTCGTGCTCGGAGGCATCGCAACCATCGCGGCGACGCTGAGTGCTCGACTCTGGTCTCGGGCGGATCCCAAGGAAGTCGCGCATGAGCACGCCGAGCTTGACGCCTCGCATGCGCATCTCCAGACGGCGGAGGCCGGCCAGCCGCACAGCCACGACTTCGTGATCGATGACCTGCACAAGCGCTGGCCCAGCGCTGGCGAACCAGGGTCGACAACGGGGCGAAACGGCAAACCCTGATGAACTGTGGTGCTTCGATGGCGCACATCCTGACGGCGCATCCGGGGTTGGGGAACTTCCTACTCTGGTCGTTCGGGATTCTCTTCGTCGGCGTCGTGGTCCTGGCTGTTGCCTCTGCCCGGACGCGGCGCAAGGCCAATCGCCAGCGCAATGCGGAGCACGGACAAGGCAGGCGAGGCCACGCGGCCGTTGCTCGGCGAAGGAAGAGCGGACACCGTTGAACAGCGGCGTACCGCGCGCATGTCCGAGCGCCATGTCCGAAGCAGAAAGGTAACGCTCCAATTTCGTATCCAACCGACTGTTCTCATGAAAATTCACCTGGCCCTTGCATTTCTGACGCTGTCCATGGGGACGTTGGCGTGCGCGCAAGACCGCATCAAGGCCGCCCGCAAGCAGAGTCCATCGATTGCGTCAATACTGGCCGCCTGGGACTCGTACTTCAACGCCAACAATCTCGTCGGGATTCCGATGGACCGGTTGCCCGCGAACGGCGAGTGTCTTCTGTGGTTCCCTCAAAAGAAGCAGTCGGATCAACCTCCGTCGGTGAATTGCTCTCAGATGACTTCTGCGGCCCCGGGCGCCGTGCTGGTCTCTCGCGAGCGCGATGCCAGCGTCGTCGATGTCGCTGTCTACGGCTCCCGCGTTGCGGCGCACGTGATCGCGCGAGGGACCTTTGGCGTACGCGCCGGCAGCATCCTCCGAGTCACTTCCCCGACGAGTCTCAGCAGGACTCCGCCGTGATCGACCGCATCGTGCGACCTGTCCTGCCTATACGCGCGGCCGGGCACGCTCTATGTCGGGTCTTGTGCAGCTAACAAACTTGTCATCGCTACGACAGGTCCGTTGAAAGCGACAGATTTCTAAAGTGCTGTTCATGGTGGATGCGGTAGGTGCTCTTGTTGAGCACGGCTCCACCGGAACAAGGAGATCTGTATGAACCGAACCGTTGCTATGATCGCTGTCGCTGCCAACCTGTTCGCCGGCCTGAACGCGCCGGTCGCAGCACAGACGACCGAGCGTCTGATGAACGGAAATTCCATCTACGGCGTGCCGTTCGCAGGTCAGAAGACCGATTTCGTCGTCGACCTCGATTCGCGCAAGGCCATCAACATCGAATGCGGCCAGACCGTGCAGTTCCGCCAAGGCGGAAAGACCTTCGCCTGGAAGTTCGACGTCGTCGGGCACCGCGCGGTAGACCTGTCCAAGATCGCTCCGGCGGGATTCTCGAGCAAGCCGTTCAAGGTCTACGTCGACAAGAACGAAGGCGAACGAGCCTGAAACCCACGAAGCCGCACCAGCGGCTTCGCCTTTTTGGGGGATGCCATGGATGGGATCAAAGACACGAGGTTCGGCGCCGCCACGGCGAAGCAGGCGCAGGATTCAGATGAGTGGCGGGCGCAGGCGCTGGTATTTCGCGGTAAGCGCCAAGCCATGCTGGCGAGCAACATCGCCAACGCTGACACGCCCAACTACAAGGCGCGCGACATCTCGTTTGCAGACGTTCTGAAGGCCTCAAGCCAGGCCGAGGAACTGACCGACCAGGATGGCAAGGACAGGGGGGTGGCTCGGGAAGTGCCGCTCATACCCTCGAGCACGCTGGCGTTCGCAGGCTACAGGCAGCCGTTGCAAGACAGCATCGATGGCAACACCGTAGAGGTCGAGCGCGAGCAGGCTGAGTTCGCTCGCAACACGATTCTGTACACCCTGGCGATGGCATCGCTGGATGATGAGGCCACGGAGTTCAAACAGGCAGCTGCGCTGCCAAATGCTGCGTCGCCCACGAGGCGTGGCTGATCACTGATCAGTTCGCGACTGACCTGTGGGTTCGTCGCGGCCGGTTCAATCGCCTCGAGTCATCGCGGCGAGGGCGTCGAGCGCCGCATCTTCGGCAAGCTCCGGGCGGTCGTATTCCCCCTCGATCGGCACGCGAATAGGCGACCCTAGTTCGGGCGGCGGGGTGAGCACCAGCACGGCCACGAAACGCCCGGACTCGTTGCAGTCGACCTCGAGGTTCGAAACCCAGCCCTCGTCCATCAGCCCTCCGATCGGTGTTTGCTTCCGAAAGCCAAATGGTAGGCCCAAAGAAAAGGGGATGCGCGATGCGCATCCCCTTCGCCTTTACCTTGCAGAAAGCCTAGCCTTAGAAGCTGTGGCGCACCCCCACTTCCGCGCCGGAGGAGTTCTGGCCGCCCAGCATGCCCGCCGGCGTCGTGTACAGCACGGAGCTGCGAGCGGCGCCCTTGTTGGTCACGCGAGCCACGGTGCCGTAGAGCGCCGTGCGCTTCGAGAAGTCGTAGACGTAGCCCAGCGCCAGGCGGGTGCTGTCGTCGCCATCGGCGAAGCCGGAACCAACCGCTCCGCCGGAGCGGTTGGCGTTGGTGTAGCCCACGCGGATCTGACCGACGGTCACCGGGATGGTCGCGCCCACCGAGATTTCGGTCGACTTGCGTTCGCCCCACTTCTTCACGTCAACCAGGGTGTGCAACACGCCCCACGGCGACTTGTAGTTGAACAGCAGGTTGTAGTTCTTGAACTTGGACAGGTTGGCGCCGACATCCGTCGTGCCGTAGGCACCGCCGACCAGGAAGCTCTTGTCTTCGTAGCCGATCCGGCCGCCGTAGTACTTGTTGCCCACGGTGCCTTCGCCTGCGGCGACATGGAACTGACCGTAGACGCCACCCAGGTTCTTCGGCAGGAAGTAGCTCACGCCGTTGTCCGTACGCTGGATCGTGGTTGCACCACTGCCCAGGTTCGCGCCGCTGCCATAAACAAAGATGCCGCGAGATCCAACACCCACGATGCCAAATTCATCGTTGAGCGTGTTGTTGTAGGTCGGGGTGGTGTCCCGGCCTAGGCGAACCTCACCGAAATCACCCATCAGGCTGATCGTCGAGCGGCGGTTCCAGTATTTGCTGGCGTTGGAGGTGCCGGTGTCCAGATCGATGCCCGACTCCAGGTGGAAGCCAGCCGACAGTCCGCCGCCCAGTTCTTCAACGCCACGAACGCCCAGCCGGCTGGTTGTGTTCCCACCGGACGTCACGCCCTTGACCGTACCCGCGTTGCCGTTCTTCACCTGGCGCACGGCAACGTCAGCGACGCCGAACAGCGTGACGGACGAGGTTTGCGCGAAGGCCGAGCCGGCAAGCGCGCTGCATGCCAATGCCAAGAGGACTGGCTTATTCATGAACTTCTCCTATTCGATGGTCGATGCATAGAGACGCGATTCGCCTCAAGCACGACGCAGGCTAGGGAGAAGAGCAAGGGAAATCCACGAGTTCTACCGATTGAGCGGGGGCGTACTCGCGCACGGTGGTCCAAACGGTCGTGAGACGTGTCGCTCAGGACACAGCCGAAGCAGCAGGAAATTTCTGATGCGAGGTCACATGTTCGACACGTCCCAGACTGACCAACGCCATCGACGTTGAAGCTGACGAACCGGTAATCAGGCCGTCAGTTGTTGGTCAATGCCTGGTCTCTAGTCTCTCGTCTGCTCGCGATGTACCGGCGACGCGAGTGTCCCGAAGATGCTCAGCAAATGCGCCAGTACCAAGAAAGGCGCTCGATGAGAAGACAAGACATTCAACTGATTTCCAGGGCAAGGCGAGGAGACGCTGCGGCCTGCTTCGAGGCCGGGCGCTTGTACCTCGAAGGGATGAAGGGATTCCCGCGGCACGTGCCGCTCGGACTCGAGTACTTGAGTCAGGTCGAGACCCTCAGGGAGGACGAAGCTCAGCGGCTGATCGTTGAGGCGCTCGACCTGCATGAGATCGCCGTACACGGACGTGTCTCCACGCTTGAGCGGGCTGCTCGCTTTGGCAGCGGAGAAGCGCAGCTCCGGGTCGCGATCTGGAATCTGCTCACGCAGGTGGATCAAAGCGAGGCGGTAGGCTGGCTTCGGCTTGCCGAGAGGTCTGGTCAAGACGGCGCAAAGGAGGCGCTGACGCTACCCGCCTCCGCGGTTGACTCAGACGACGCCGCGGTGCTGCGCGTGAAGGCCCTGCTGGGCGTGCCAAAGATTGGGTGGCCGGAACTGATCGCGCTGGTGATGGAGCGGGCCCTCATGAGGAAAGAGCCGCGCCTTCTGCTGCGAGCCCTCGCAGTGAGCCTGGTCCTCGGGCAGTTGTCCAACTCCACCCTTGCCGATCAGGTGTACGCCGCGATCAGCTTCGCCAAGTCGATCCCCGATGTGCGAATCACGGTCGATACCAAGGCCATTGAGGTATTGCTGGATGACTGCGTGGATCGAGGGAACTGCGCTGCGGCGTTGCTGCTGGGCCAGGCGCTGAGCGGCAACAACGTCGGATCGATTGGCTGGGACATGCTGGTGCAGGCGCCGAACAGACGCAAGGCTTCCGCACTGCTCATGCGGGCAGCCGATGCAGGCTACGGCGAAGCGTGGACCCGCCTCTATGAACTGCATGCCAACAACCATAGCTCCGTGGCAAATCCTCCGATGGCGCGATTCTTCTTGGAGAAGGCTGCTGCGAGCGGGGACGTTTCCGCGCAGCGCCGGCTGGGTGCGACCATCCTGCGCGCTGCTGCATCGCTACGCGATGCGGAACAGGGGATGCACTGGTTGTACCTGGCCTCGCAGTCTCAAGACTTCCAAGCCCAGGCGCTGATCCGCACTTTCATCCTCCCTGTTCAAGGCTGCGAGGCCGACGCGGCGCGCGGCATTTTCGAAGTGGCCAAGACCAACGGCGCCTTGGCCGCGCGGTTGAGGGTGGCAAGAGACTTTGGGCTGACCAAGCTGGAGGCCATGACGGTGGACATCGTCGAAGGACTTCGGCCCTGGGGCTTGGTGGTGGGGAAGAACCCGTTTATCCAGCATGCACGACTGTCTTCGCCGCGGGCTATCCCTGCGCTCTCCTCATCGACCCTGCAGACACTGAAGCGCAGCGTCGGCTACTTGGCTGATGGCGGCGTTCAGGGCTCAGGACCGCGTGATGTCGAGCTACGGCATCGCGCGGCCCGGTTGAAGCAAGCGTTGGACAACCACGGGCTGTCCGAGTCTCTCTACTTCGCGAAGGCGAGCTCTGACGCGCTGGATGCCATGCGCGGTGGACCTCGGTGGGCGCGCCAAGTGAAGGTGCAGCTGGATGCTGCCATGGGGCACGAGGAAGAGGAGCTTGGCTGAAATGTTCAACGCTGCCTGGTCGCCGGCGCCCCTCCAACTTGTTCCTGCTGCGCCGATGCGTCAGATGGCTGGTGCAATTTCTGTGGTTGTGCCGGTCTTCAATGAAGCGGCCAGCCTGAGGACGTTCCACGAGCGACTGAGCTCCGCGCTGCTGTCTCTGGATCGCCGCGTGGAGATCCTGTACATCGACGACGGCAGTACCGACGGGACGCGGGACGCATTGAACGCGCTTCGGGCGCTGGACCCCCGCGTGGGTGTCGCCTCCTTCAGCCGAAACTTCGGCAAGGAGGCGGCGATGACCGCCGGTCTTCATCTGGCCCGCGGCGAAGCGGTGATCCTGATCGATGCCGACCTCCAAGATCCGCCTGCGTTGATCCCCGAGATGATTCGCACTTGGGAGGAAGGCGCCGACGTCGTCACCATGAGACGGAGATCGCGCGCAGGAGAAAGCTGGCTCAAGACGTTCTCGGCGTACGCCTTCTACCGCGTCTTCAACATGCTGTCGGACACCGCCATGCCGCCCGACGTGGGGGACTTTCGTCTGCTGAGCCGACGCGTCGTGGACGCCATCAATCGGCTCCCGGAGCGCAACCGCTTCATGAAGGGCTTGTTCGCATGGGTCGGATTCAAGGTCGTCACGATCGACTATGACCGGGACGCGCGAAACCAAGGCCACACCAAATGGGGGTTCCGAAAGCTCTGGCGCTTTGCGGTGGAGGGGATCGTCGGATTCTCGACCGTACCGTTGAAGATGGCCACCTACGTGGGCCTGACCTGCGCGGTAGCGTCCTTCGTCTACGCGGTGTACTTCCTTGCGAAGACGGCGCTGTTCGGCGAGCCGATACATGGGTTTCCGACTCTTATCATCAGCATCCTGATCCTCGGCGGCCTTCAGCTGATGGCCATCGGAATCCTCGGTGAATACGTGAGCCGCCTTTTCATCGAGTCCAAAGCCAGGCCGCTGTACCTGATCGAGGAGTTCCGTCCTGCGGTCTCATCCCCACCCCTGTGGGTCGCCGGAGCCAGGCCGTGGTGAGCCGCGCCTTGGATGTACTCGAAGCTGCCCATACCCCTCCCAGAGCGATATCGACCACGTTCTGGGTGGTCGTCTCGTTGGTGCTCTGCATCGGCCTCCGCCTGCTGACGCTGGGAAGCTACCCGCTCTCGGACAACACCGAGGCCCGGTACGCGGAGATTGCGCGAATCATGATGTCGGGCGGCGACTGGATCAATCTTCATCTGCCAGGGGATGTCGTCTTCTGGGGCAAGCCGCCGTTGTCGACCTGGTTCTCCGCACTCGGTCAACTGGCGCTCGGTGCCAACGAGTGGGGTGCTCGCCTGCCCATGCTGGTGCTCGCCATGATGGTCACGCTGATCGTCTGGAGATGGTTGCGCGACTCCAGTTCCCGCGAGGCCATTCTTGGCGTCGCCGTGTTGTGGGGAAGCGCGGTGTTCTTTGTCAGTGCCGGCGCGGTGATGACCGACATGGCTCTGACGTTCGCTGTAACGCTCAGCATCGGCGGCTTCTGGTGGGCCATTTCCGGGACCACCTTGACCAGGGTGCGTCTCGGCGCATTGGGTCTCTTTGTTGGGCTTGCCTTGGGACTGCTGGCGAAGGGTCCGGTGGCGCTTGTTTTGTCCTTGTTCCCAGTTGGCGTGCATGCCCTGAGTTGTCGCGGCGCCTTCAGAGACGTGAGGTCGCTGCCCTGGATCAAGGGTGGGCTCCTGTTCTTGGGTATTGCGGGACCTTGGTACGCGCTGGCGGAGCTTCGCAGTCCCGGATTCTTGGAATACTTCCTCGTCGGTGAGCACTGGAGCCGGTTCACGCAGCCGGGATGGACCGGCGACCTCTATGGCACCGCTCACGAGCAGGCCAGGGGAATCGTCTGGGCATACCTGGCGGTGGGATTCTTGCCGTGGAGCCTGCTCCTACCCTGGCTGCTGATCGGCAGGCGCCGGCCAGCGAGGCGGGTCGCCGCCGACACGCGATCGGAGAGATCCCCGGACACGGCGCTACTCGTCGCATGGGCGCTGACCCCAGCGCTGCTGTTCTCGGCCTCGAGGAACATCCTCTGGACGTACGTTCTTCCGGCCGCGCCGGCGTTGGCGATCCTTGCCGGGCGCTGGCTTGCGCGAGATCCGAGGCAGCGCGTCGTTCACGGGCTTGTCGCGACCGGACTCGTCGTCCTGACCGGCGCGGTCGCTGCGCTGCTCTCGAGCCAAGGGTCGATGGGCGCCATCCGATCGGCATCCGGCGTGCTGCTTCCGCTGCTGTCTGGCGGCCACAAGGCTTCGGAAGTGACGTTCCTCAATGCACTTCCGTACTCCGCTAGTTTCTACACGGGCGGCAAAGCGCACGACGTGATCAAGGACGAAGAGCTTGACCTTTGGCTTCGCCGGGATCCGAAACTCGGTCCGCTTCACGAGCACGAGTTCCTGGTGACCACCGAGAAGTCCTGGCGCTCCCTGTCTGAGGGCCGCCGCTCCCAGCTGCATGTGCTCTTCGATGCCGATGGCTATGTCCTGCTGGTCCGCGCAGGGCCGGCCGGATGAATCAGGGGACGCTGCCCAACGCGGCGCGCGCACGCGAAGCCGGCGTGACACCTCATCAACTCGCCGCGCCTTTTGGTCGCGGCCTCTGCGCCGCAGCCGTCACGGCGAAATCGTCGACACGCGGCACACCAATTCTGGAGATTGATCAATGTTCATAGCCATCGGGTGGGCGCTCGCCTTGGCTTGCATCTTCGGCGTGTTCATTGCGCACGGGGGCAATATCGGTGTCGTGCTCAAAGCCTTGCCTTTCGAAATGACCACCATCTTCGGTGCGGCGATCGGCGCCATGTTGGCGACCAATCCTCCCAAGGTCATGAAGGCGACGGTGAAGGGTCTCGCGGCCTGCTTCAAGGGCAGCAAGTACACCAAGGCGCGCTACATGGAGCTGCTAGCGCTCATGTACGACATCCTTCAGAAGGCTCGCAAGGAAGGCCTGATGTCCATCGAGAAGGACGTCGAGGATCCGCACAGCTCGCCGCTGTTCCAGAAATATCCTGGGGTGGGCAACGATCACCACGTCACCGAGTTCATCACCGATTACCTGCGGATGATGGTCTCGGGAAACCTGAACGCGCACGAGATCGAGTCCCTGATGGACGCTGAGATCGATACGCATCACCACGAGGCCTTTCTCGCCGTGATCGCTGTGCAGCGCCTGGCAGGCGGTCTGCCGGCCTTCGGCATCGTGGCTGCGGTGCTGGGCGTGGTGAACACCATGGGCTCGGTAGGTCAGCCGCCCGCGGTGCTGGGCGGAATGATCGGCTCCGCGCTGGTCGGTACTTTCCTCGGGATCCTGCTGGCCTACGCTTTCGCTGAGCCGCTGGCCGGCGCGCTCGAATCCAAGGTGGACGAGGCCGGCAAGGAGCTTCAGTGCATCAAGACCACGCTTCTGGCTTCCATGCAGGGTTACGCGCCGCAAGTGGCCATCGAGTTCGGTCGCAAAGTGCTCTATTCGACCGAGCGTCCGTCGTTCGTCGAGCTTGAGAGCTATGTGAAGGCCAAACGTTGAACTCCGCGAATCCGCAAAGTGGAAGAATGAAGTTGGATCGCATCGCCCCGGGTGCGCGTACTTCCTACAGCGCCTGCGTGCGGCCATCGAGGGTGAGGTCGCATTTCGGCAGAATATGGCTTGATGCGGTCGTGTTGAAGCAGCTATTGCGATGCACGGAGCCCTGAGACGTTCATCCGCAGCCACATGCCGGCTGAGCGGACTAGATAAATTGTTCTGCCTTCCCGATGGCCTGCGGCCGTAAGCGTGCGTGAAGCCAAACTGCCGCGGAGGGCATCGCTCGCCCGTCATCGGCATTACCGATTCAACGCAGGTAAGACTTCAACATGGCAGCGATGGCATCTGTTTCTGCGGCACGGGTGGCTTCATCGAGCGTTGGATCTCCCAGATGCTCCCGCAGATGCCCTTCGAGCACTTCAGACATCAAACCATTGACGGCGCCGCGAATCGCTGCGATCTGCTGCAGGACAGATAGACACTCTGCCTCCTGCTCGACAGCGCGTTCTAGCGCCGCCGCTTGTCCCTGGATTCGGCGGATACGGGTGAGCAGCTTCTTGCTGCCATTGACGGTGTGTGCCATGGCTCCATTGTAGGAGGGGACACACCGCGCGGCCATATACTGGGGGGTAGTATCAACAACCGCAGAATCAGCATGTCTCCCACGCTGTCAACCACGCCATGGCAACACACGCACGTTTTTGACGAGGGCAATCTTCTGGCCGAGCGCAAGACGCGATGGGCGGTGATGCTCACTGTCATCATGATGGTGGTGGAGATCGCAGGCGGCTATGCCTTCAACTCAATGGCGCTTCTGGCCGATGGCTGGCACATGAGTTCGCATGCGGTGGCGCTGGGCGTTTCAGTTCTGGCCTACGCGGCCGCGCGGCGTTTTTCGTCGGACGGACGCTTTGCCTTCGGCACCTGGAAGATCGAAATTCTCGGCGGCTACAGCAGCGCACTGCTTCTGATGGGTGTGGCGGGACTCATGCTGTTCCAGTCCGTCGAGCGTCTCATCACGCCCACACCAATCCACTACGAGGAGGCGATCGGCATTGCGCTGGTCGGTCTGGCGGTGAACCTGGTCTGCGCCTACTTGCTCAGGGGTGAGCACCGTCACCATGAGCATGGTCACGCCCACGGTCATGGTGAGGGCCACCATGCCGATTTGAACCTTCACGCGGCATATATCCATGTCCTGGCTGACGCCGCAACATCGGTAATGGCAATTGTTGCGCTCGTCGCCGGCATGCTGTGGGGGGCCAACTGGCTGGATGCTGTCATGGGCGTCGTCGGCGCGATCCTGGTCGCCGTTTGGGCTGCAGGTTTGCTGCGGGATGCGGGCAAGGTACTGCTGGACGCTGAGATGGACGCACCGGTGGTCCAGGAAATCCACGAAGTCATTGCCGACAGTCCGTGGCCAGCTGCCATCAGCGATCTTCATGTGTGGCGAGTCGGGCGCGGGCGGTATGCGTGCATCGTTGCACTGGTCTCAGCCAGCGATGCAACACCCACCGACTTCAAACGGCTGCTGGGCGTGCACGAGGAGCTCGTTCACATCAGCGTTGAGATCAATCGAGTCTCAGCCTGATCTGGGTGTGTCCGGACAAGAACAGGGCCGATCCTGGTGCGCAAGGCTCGCTAGGCAGGCCAAGCTTCTCCGGCGGGGGCGAACCGCACGACCTGCTGATGGATCCCCTTGCCACGAGCCAATCCAGTTTCTTGGAGGTGCCCAGCAATACAAGTTGTCTTGCCGGCATCAGGTCGAAACGGCGAAGGTGCCCGCGCCTGCATTTAGGCAGCGCGCCGCAACAGGGTTGCTCTTCGGGCATGTGATCTCCTCGCTTGAGCTGGCAACCCTTGGCGCTCTTGAACGCTAGTCTCGCGAGAAGCCCCTGGGTGACGTCCTGTCCTCGTAGCCGATCAAGCAGGACCCGCCGACGGCCATTGAAGGCCAACGACCGTCCAACCGCCCTGGGAGCCAGCGAATACCTGTCCTCCGTGCATGATCGCCACGGCCCGCACGATGGCCAAACCCAGGCCGTGATGATTGCTCGACTGGCCCCGTGCGGGATCGCCTCGCACGAAGCGATCAAACAGCCGGGGCAAAAGCTCTGGTGGGATGGCCGGTCCTGGATTGCGCACCGAAACGCGTACGAGGTTGGGCGCCGGCGACGCCAACTCGATGAAGATCGCCTCGCCATGCGGCGTGTATCGCGCCGCGTTGCCAACCAGATTGACGAGCGCACGGCGCACCAGCCCTGCATTGCCTGCGGCCCGAGCGTCCCCCTCGACGAGCAACCGCACGCCTTGCTCCTCGAAGAGAGGCTCGAAATAGTCGGCGATGTGTTGAGCCTGCGATCGCAGGTCCAGCGAGACTAGTTGGTCGGCCAGCAGCCCTTGGTCCGCCTTGGCCAGGAACAGCATGTCGTTGACCAAGCTCGACAGCTCACGCAGTACCTCCAGGTTCGTGGCCAAAACCTCGCGCAGCTCGGCCGCGGGGCGCTCTCGAATCAAGGCCACCTCGGCGCTGCTAATCATCGTGGCCAGCGGCGTACGCAGTTCATGGGCCACGTCCGCGCTAAAGCCTTCGAGTTGACTGTAGGCCGCCTCCACGCGGCCCAGCGCGCTGTTGAAGGCTTGGACGAGCTCTTGCAGCTCCGCAGTCTCGACGGGCGTCAATCGCGAGGAGAGCGAACGCGGATTGAGTGCTGCGGCTTCCTCGGACAGCTGCTGAACCGGGCGAAGCGATCTACGGGCGATCAATCCGGCGACCATCACAATGAGTGCGACGCCGACGCCGCACACGATGGCCAGACGAGTTCCGTATCGCCGCAGCATCGCTTCCTGGTCGCGGGAGTCGATCGCAACGATCAATTCTTGTTTGCCCAGAACGGGATGGTCCTCAAGCGAGACTTGACGCGCCTGCATCGACAAGCCGTCCTCCCGGCGGACTTCCAATCTGCCCGCAATCGTCGACATCTCGGGGGGCGCACTGCCGCCGTAGAGCACCCGGCCGTCTCGGTCCAGCAGCCAGATGCGCATCTGCCCATGACCGATCAGGACGTCATTGAGGTGATGCGTCAACGCGGGCAGGTCCGCCGGGACGCGGACCTCCTCCAGCAGATGCTCCACGACATCGATCTTCCCTTCCAGATCGTGATCCCGGGCCCGCTCCACCTCCCGCTGCAAACCACTGTGCAGCAGCAGCGCGACCGCGACGAACACGGCGACGGCCAGCAGCGTCAACGCGAGCGTCAAGCGCTGCGCCATCGAGCGCGGCGCGCGCGTGAGGGGAGCGCGCAAGGCCTGCCGCGACGTGTCGCCCGTCAACCCCGATCCTCCAGCACGTAGCCCATCCCACGGACCGTGTGCAACAGTGGCCTGTCAAAACCCTCGTCCAATTTCGCGCGCAGTCTTCGTACCGCGACGTCGATCGCGTTTGTCTCGCTGTCGAAGTTCAGGTCCCATACCTGTTCCGCGAGAACGGTTCGTGACAGGACCTCTCCCTGACGACGAAGCATTACGGTGAGTAGCGTAAATTCCTTCGGAGAGAGCTCAAGCCTTCGACCCGCGCGGGTGACCTTTCGCCGGGCCAGGTCGACGTCCAGATCTCCCAGGCGCAGCGAGGTCAACGGCTGCGACGCGTGGCTGGCGCCGCGACGCAGCAGCGCCTCGATGCGTGCGAGCAGTTCGGTAAAGGCGAATGGCTTGATGAGATAGTCGTCCGCCCCCCCTTTGAGGCCTTGCACGCGGTCTTCGACCTTGTCCCGCGCAGTGAGCATCAGCACAGGCGTGGATTTGTGTTCCCTGAGTCGCCGCAACACCTCAAATCCATCCATGCCTGGGAGCATCACGTCCAGCACCACCAAGTCGTATTGACCCTCGACGGCCAGATGCTGCCCATCGATCCCGTCCTCTGCCACGTCCACCACGTAGCCGCTCTCGCTCAGGCCCTTTTTCAGATAGCTGGCAAGGCGAGACTCGTCTTCAATCACCAAGATTCGCATGGATCGAGTGTGACGCATGATGCCCCTCGCAACGAGGACGACCACATTACCGGTCTGTAATCTTCCCGTCCCCAAGCCGTGGGGGCTCGCCCTGTAGAGTGGCTGCCATGCTTCCCGTACATGTTGTGCAGGCGGCTCTTAACTGGAGCGAGTTCATGAATGTCCGTGCATTTGCCCTATCGGCCGCGCTTGCCGCGGCGGCCTCCTTGGCGCCTTGGGCAGCCGTGGCGGCCAACGACGCGACCAGCACTGCTGACGAGCGCCCCCCGTCCGGCAACTTCACGCTGGGCGAGATCAAGAAGGTCGATGCCAGCCAAGGCAAGCTCACGATCAAGCACGGCCCCATTGAAAACCTGGGGATGCCCGCAATGACGATGGTGTTCCGCGCAGATGCCTCGGTCATGGCCGGCCTTCAGGCCGGTGATCAGGTGAAGTTCAAGGCAGACAAGGTGGACGGCGCAATCCGCATCCTCGAACTCCAGAAGTAAGTATTTTCCCTTGGTTCGGCAGAGTGGGTTCTATATGAGGAACCCACAAGCGGGTTCTGGCTTCCCGATTGCCCCCCCCTTCCATACTACGTCCTTGCCCCTCTAAACTGATTCACATGACCCTGCTGGTCCGAACTGCACTCGTATGCCTGCTGGCCTTGGCCGTGCCTCTTCAGGGCGCGGTGGCCGCGGCCATGCGTTGCTGCGGGATGGATCATCATCAAGTCGGGGCATCGCTTGTCCAGGATCAGAGAGACCACCAGCACTCCGAGGAGTTCGGCCGGGGGGGGGAACTGGCCCCGCATGTGCACACTAGCCACGCTCCACAGCATGACGAGCCGAGCGCACAGGATTCGGGATCTCCGAACGAGCATTCGGGCTCGCACGAAGAAGACAAGCGCGTCGACGCTACCAAGGCTCTCGCTAAGACTCCTGTCAAAGTCACCGGGAAGTGCAACGTATGTGCTTCTTGCTGCGGCGCTGCCGCGCTGCCATCTGAGGCTCCCGCTTTAGCGCCGACCGAAGTGGAAAAGGATCGGCACCTACCATCGGTCACGCCGGACCCAGAGTTCGGCACCGCCGGGCCTGAGCGTCCACCACGAACGTCCTTCCTCTGAAGACGTTCGCCGCGTGCGACGCTGGATCTGTTCGCCTTGAGCACGACTCCGCATCGAACACGTCGAACTGAGTTGCTGCGCCCTTGATTCGCACTAGGCGCGGCGAGTCTGTCCTGCTCCAGGACGGAGTTCACCAGGAACGACATGTTTTGCCGATCTACCCTTGGCGCGTGGGCATTTGTCCTTGCGTTGCCAGCGTTCGCCCAACACTCGGGTCATACCGCTGCGCCAGCGCCGCAGGTTTCCCCCCAGGCCTCTAAACCGCAACCCCCTCCAGCTGCTCAAGCCGCGGTCGGGACGGCCTCGTCGCCCAGCCGCACAGCTAGCGACCAGCGCTACGTTTCAAGCTTCGAGAACTACCGTCGATTTGCGGACGAGCCCGTTCAGTCTTGGAAAGCGTCCAACGACCGCGTGGGCCAAATTGGCGGCTGGCGGACGTATGCCAAAGAAGCGGCCGGCGCGGACGCGCCGCTGCCGAGCGCAGCGACTGCCCCGGCGCACCAGTCTGCTGGGCAGCCTGATAAGACGGCGTCCGAGGTCAAGCCGCCTCGCCCCGCTGCGGTCCAGACGCCGCAATCCCCGTCCGCACCGGCGCCCAAGGCGAGCGGTGGCCATTCCCAACATCAATGAACTACCGGAGACCGCGCATGAACAGCCGGGAGAGCCGCGTCGCGCGACGCATCCGCTGGGCCGCCATTCCGCTTGCAGTGACCCTGCTCGCCGGATGCGCCAGCACCGCCATTGATAGCAATTTCGGTGAGGTGCAGTCCCTCACGCAGAGTCGACTTGGCGCTGAGGTGAAATGGCTGCGCTCCTCTGAAGCCCGCGAACAAGCGACGAAGGACGTTCAATCGATCCTAGCCCATCCGTTGACCGCCGATGATGCGGTGCGATTGGCGCTGGCCTACAGTCCCGCGCTACAAGCGACGCTTTACGACAGCGCGGCTGCGTCTGCCACGGCGGCGCAAGGTGCGCGGTTGCCCAATCCAGTCTTCACCTTTGAGCGCCTGGTGCGCGGGCAAGGTGCTGATCGAGATCTAGATATCGGTAGGTCGCTGGGAATCTCCTTGTTCGACCTCCTGCTGCTGCCCAGCCGCATGCGCATTGCCAGCTTCCAGCAGCAGCAACTACAGCTGCGACTTGCGGGCGACGTGGTCCAGGCGGCAACTGAAGCCCGTCAGAACTGGATCCGCGCGGTCGCGGCCCAGCAGCAGGTCCAGTACGCCGAGCAAGTCAAGGTCGCGGCAGACGCGACCGCCGAGCTGGCCAGGCGCATGCAGGCGGTTGGCAACTTCAGCAAGCTTCAACGGGCCCGGGAGCAAGCCTTCGCCGCGGAGGCGGTGGCGCAACTGGCCAGAGCGCGGCAAAGCGCTCAAAGCAGCCGCGAAGCGCTCGTGCGCAGTCTCGGCTTGGACGCGGCACAAGCGCGCATGCTCAAGTTGCCGGAGCGCTTGCCCGACCTGCCCAAGTCCCCACGCGATGAGGCGCAGGTGGAGCAGCAGGCGATCGACCAACGACTCGATGTCCGCATGGCGCGGGCGGATCTGCAAACCACGGCCCGTGAACTCGGGCTCAGTCGCGTGACGAGTGTGATCAACGGGTTGCACGTGGCCGCAGTGCGAAACAGCGAGACCGGGCAACCTCCTCAGAAGGGGTTTGATGTTGAGCTCCCGATCCCGCTGTTCGACTTCGGCGACGCCGTGCGCGCGCGCTCGCAGGCGACCTACATGGCGGCGGTCAATCGCACCGCGCAGCTGGCGGTCGAAGCGACTTCTCAAGTACGCGAGACCTACGGTGCCTATCGCACCGCCTTCGATGTGGCTCGTCACTACATGGAGGAAGTCGTGCCGCTGCGTAAGACGATCTCCGAGGAGAACCAGCTTCGCTACAACGGGATGCTGATCGGAGTGTTCGAACTCATTGCCGACGCGCGCGAGCAGATCTCCAGCGTCAACCAAGCCCTGGAAGCGCAGCGCGACTTCTGGCTTGCCGACGCGGCTCTGCAAGCCACGCTGATCGGCAAGCCCGTGGGCTCGATCACCTTCCAAGCGTCGTCTGCCGCGCCTGCTGGCGGCGACGCGGGTCACTGATTTCTACGGAGATGCATATGACAAACAGCCGACGCCGATTTCTGGCGGGTACCGCCGCGGCGGGTGCCGCCGTGGCGGCCTCGACCGTGAGCAAAGTGGCCATGGCCGCCTTGCCCGAGCCGGTCTATCAATCCAATCCCTCCTCCGCAGCGCCGCTCTATCCCACCACCGGCCGTCCCTACAACCCCATGGTCACGCTCAACGGCTGGAGCCTGCCTTGGCGCATGAACAATGGCGTCAAGGAGTTCCATCTGGTCGCCGAGCCCGTTGTCCGTGAGTTCGCGCCCGGTATGAAGGCGCACCTGTGGGGCTACAACGGAAGCTCGCCCGGTCCGACCATCGAGCTCGTGGAAGGCGACCGGGTTCGCTTGTTCGTCACAAACAAGCTCCCAGAGCACACCACGATCCATTGGCATGGCGTCCGTCTGCCGAATGGGATGGACGGGGTTGGCGGCCTCAATCAGCCCCACATTCAGCCCGGCAAGACTTTCGTGTACGAGTTCGTCGTGCGGCGCAGCGGCACCTTCATGTATCACCCGCACGCGGACGAGATGGTGCAGATGGCCATGGGCATGTACGGGATGTTCATCGTGCACCCGAAGGATCCGAAGTTCATGCCGGTCGATCGCGACTACGGCTTCATCCTGAACGCCTACGACATTGAGCCGGGCAGCTACACCCCGCGGGTGAGCGAGATGACCGACTTCAACCTGTGGACCTTCAACTCGCGCGTGTTCCCGGGCATCGATCCGATGGTGGCGCGTCAGGGCGAGCGCGTGCGCATCCGGGTAGGCAACCTCACGATGACGAACCACCCGATCCATCTGCACGGTCACGAGTTTGTGGTCGCCGGCACCGATGGCGGCTGGACCCGCGAGAACTCTCGGTGGGATGAGGTCACGACGGATGTTGCTGTCGGACAGATGCGCGCGATCGAGTTCGTCGCCAACGAGCCTGGCGACTGGGCGTTCCATTGCCACAAGAGCCACCACACGATGAATGCCATGGGACATGGCCTGCCCAACATGATCGGGGTGGACCACACCGGCATCGTCAAGCAGGTCAACAAGCTGATCCCCGACTACATGGCCATGGGCGAGCGCGGCATGGCAGACATGGCTGAGATGGAGATGCCTATCCCGGACAACACGCTACCGATGATGACCGGGCAAGGCCCGTTCGGCCCGGTCGAGATGGGCGGCATGTTCACTGTGATGAAGGTTCGTGCAGATCAAAAGCGCGGCGACTTCAAGGATCCAGGCTGGTACCAGCACCCCAAGGGCGAGGTCGCGTACGAGTTCACCGGTGTACTGCCGGAGCCGGCGCGGTCCTTCAGCGCTGGAGGCCAGACCATGCCGCTGGCCCGCAAACCCCCAGGCAATGTCGAGATGCGCGTGCGCAAGCCCAGCGGCGGCCACGAGAACCACTGACAGCGACCCCCACTTTCCAACCCCCAAGCAAGACCGTTTCGTTAAGGAATCAATCATGAAGATCCAACACCTGCTCGCCGCCGTTCTGGTTGCAATCGGCTCCACTGCAGCATTTGCGTCCGGCAACCATGCCGGTGGACACGGGAACGAAGACAGTGCCATTGGCAAACCTGGTAAAGCTCAACAGGTCACGCGCACCGTCAACGTCGACATGACCGACAACATGCGCTTCACGCCGGCCAGCGTTGAAGTCAAGCAAGGCGAGACCATCCGCTTCAAGGTCAAGAACTCTGGACAGGTCAAACACGAATTCGTGCTCGGCACCGAGCAAGAACTCAAGGAGCACTATCAGGCCATGCTCAAGAACCCCGAGATGGAGCACGAAGATCCGCAGATGATCACGCTGGCTGGTGGCAAGACCGGCGAGGTGATCTGGCAGTTCACCAAGGCGGGCAAGGTCGACTTCGCGTGCCTTCAGCCCGGGCACTACGACGCGGGGATGAAGGGCGCGGTCACCGTTGCCAAATCCGGCGCAAAGGTGAGTGCTACCAAGGCAGGCGCCAAGGCCGACGGCCACGCCGATCACGCACACTGAGCAAGCCATGACCGGTCTCATGAATCGGCGCCGCGCCGTCTGGGCGGGTCTTGGCTTGGGCCTTGCAGTGGTTGAACACGCCGCTGCACGGCCGTCCCCCGCTGCCTGGGCCGTCGAAGTGTGGAAATCCCCCGAGTGCGGTTGCTGTAAGGCGTGGTTGACGCACCTACAGGCGCAGGGCATGAGCATCGGCACCATCCACAACAGCGGAAACACCGATGCTCGCAAGTCGCTTGGGATCCCCCTCGCTTTGGGCTCTTGTCATACCGCTCGCATCGAGGGCTATGTCATCGAGGGCCACGTGCCAGCCAGGGAGATCAAGCGCTTGCTCAAGGAACGTCCCTTGGCGATTGGCTTGGCCGTGCCCGGCATGCCGTTGGGCAGCCCCGGCATGGATGGCCCCGACTTCGACAACCAGACCCAACCCTACGACGTGTTGCTCGTCCTCAAAGATGGCTCCACGCGCGTGTTCCAGTCCTACCACCGTTAATCCAAGGAGCTGTTATGAAGTCCCACTTTGTGCGTTTTGCATTGACTGCTTTCGCGCTGATGACCGCCGGCGGTGCTTACGCCGCGGGCGACCAGGCCGTGCAGCAATCCTCCTCGCCTGCCTCAGCGCAGACGGCCCCCGAGGCGACGGCGATGACCGAAGGCGAAGTTCGCCGCATTGACGCAGCGAACAAGAAGATCACGCTCAAACACGGCGAGATCAAGAACCTGGAGATGCCCGCGATGACCATGGTGTTTCAGGTTTCGGACCCCGCCGCAATCGACAAGCTCAAGGTGGGTGACAAGGTTCGTTTTGCCGCCGAGAAGCGCGCCGGCGCTTTGGTCGTCACGCAGATCGAGGCCGCCAAGTGAGTCCTCTCAAAGCCGTTGTCGCCTTTCTTGTGCCCATGATGCTGTTCACCACGGCGCGAGCGGAGTTGGTGGACGTGCAGTGGCAGCCGGATGGTTCGTCGCAGCGTGAATTCCAAGTCGCACCGGGCAAGTTCGCGGAGTGGTGCACAAAGCTGCGTCAAGGCGAAAAAGTGAAGTGGGAGTTCGATTCGGACGCGCCGCTCAACTTCAACGTGCACTACCACGAAGGCAAGGAGGCGCGGTACCCCGCCAAGCACGACGCCGCGACCAAGGCCGAGGGCTCGCTGGAAGTTGCTGCCGATCAGCACTATTGCTGGATGTGGTCCAACAAGACCACATCCACCGCGACAGCGCGCTCCGTCTTGCGCAAGGTCCAGTGAGCCATGGCGTGAAGACCTTTTGACATACGCGGGCAGATCCAGCCGCCGCGCCCGCACATCTTGCTCACCCTCTTGCCTGTCACATCCCAGCCGGGACGGCAGGCAGGGGTGCGCCTGTTTTTGAGCCTTAAGCAGCGGCATGTGACTCCATATCGACTCGGTGGCCCGGGACTGTGCATTGCTCGCTGATGAGGCCGAATCGTCGGTGACTACAAGGAGTGAATCATCATGGCCCACGAACAGTTTGCGTCGTGCATCGACGCCTGCGACGAGTGCGCGGCAGCGTGCAACCATTGCGCAAGTGCGTGCCTCCAAGAAAGCGACGTGCATGCGATGTCGCGATGCATCGCGCTGGACATCGACTGCGCAGCCATCTGCCAGCTGGCCTCCGCGGCGATGGCTCGCGGCAGTGAGCACGCTCGCTCCATCTGCGCCCTATGTGCGGAAATCTGCGACAGCTGTGCAGAGGAATGCGGCAAGCACGACATGGATCACTGCCAAGCCTGCGCGCAAGCCTGCCGCAACTGCGCAGCACTGTGTCGCAGCATGACCGGCTCAACCAACGCCTAGGTCTCGGCGCGCAAGGACGCGTTGGGGCGGCAGGCTTGATCAGATTCGCTGAACGGTAGGTCCCGAAATGACAACTCTGGACAGCGGGCCCGAAAAATGCGCTGGACCTTCCCACGATGGGAAGCTGCAGAGTGTCACTTGCCGGAGTTGTTCCGGAGCGACCCGAGGAGCATCCCATGCTTACGTTTGAAGTTCCCGACATGAGCTGCCGCAGTTGCGCCAGCAAGATCAGCAAGGCCGTCAAGGAGGTCGATCCGCAAGCTCGGGTCGAGGTGGACCTGACCGCCAAGCTGGTGCGGATTGACTCCGGCCAAGCGCAAGCGAGCGAGCTAAAAACAGCACTTGAGCAGGCGGGATACACGCCAAGCGAGCCGGCTGCCCCGCAAGGGGCGACCACGTCCAGCCCCGCAGGCTGCTGCGGTGGCTGCAGGCCCTAGCCGGCAAGTACCTCGGCCGCGCAGCGATGTGCTGACCCCAACTGGCATACCTTGAGTCCGCGGCGCAACCGGTCGACGCGGACTTTCCACCAACTCCGGAGGAGCGAAATGAGCAAGCATCCCACCGATCACGAATTGAAGCCGGCGACGGTTCCCATGACTGGTGGAGGCGGCGCCGCTGTGGACTTCTCCTGCCCGATGCATCCGGAGGTTCGTCAGAGCGACCCTGGACGGTGTCCGAAGTGCGGTATGCACCTGGTCGCGTCAGCCGGAGCCGTCCCAACGCATCGAGCCGGCGCCGGCATTGGCGCACAGGTGCATGCTGGCAACGCTCAACAGACACAGCCCCACAACCACGAGGCCAGCGGCGCGGCGTCGTCGTTCGGGCCTGCTCCGCAGTCTGAACACCGGCACGTTCACCAGCACACTGCTCGCGTGGGCGCGCCCGATGCGCCTGACGTTCACCCGCCATCGACGTCGACGATCTACACGTGCCCCATGCACCCCGAGATCCGCCAGGATCATCCCGGCAATTGTCCCAAATGCGGCATGTCGCTTGAGTCGCTGATTCCTGAAGCGGCGGACGATGACAACCCGGAGCTGCGGGACTTCGCTCGTCGCTTCTGGTGGACGCTTCCGCTGACGGTCGTCGTCACGGCGCTGGCCATGGCGGGGCATCAGCTCGGCTGGCTCACGCCTGCGAAGCAGAGTTGGGTGGAGCTTGTGCTGTCGCTGCCCATCGTTCTGTGGGCAGGGTGGCCGTTCTTGGTAAGAGGCGCCGAGTCAGTGCGACAGCGCAGCCCCAACATGTGGACATTGATCGGGCTGGGCACAGGAGCGGCTTTCGTCTACAGCGTCGTGGCCACGGTCGCGCCGCAGGCATTCCCGACCAGCTTCATGGCGCACGGCCGCATCGGGGTGTACTTCGAGGCTGCCGCGGTCATCATTTCCTTGACACTGCTGGGGCAGATGCTGGAGTTGCGCGCTCGCTCGCAGACGTCCGCAGCCATCAAATCGCTGCTCGGCCTCGCACCGAAAATCGCCAGGCGTATCTCGGCGGACGGCGGCGAGGAGGATGTACCGTTGACCCATGTGCACGTCGGAGACCGACTTCGCATCCGCCCGGGCGAAAAGGTGCCTGTGGACGGCATCGTCGAGGAGGGGCAAAGCGCCATCGATGAATCCATGCTTACCGGCGAACCCGTTCCGGTCACCAAGCGCGTTGGTGACAAGGTCATCGGGGCCACGATCAACACGACTGGGGCGCTGATCATGAGGTCCGAACGCGTGGGGTCGCAAACGATGCTTTCGCAGATCGTGCAAATGGTTGCTCAGGCTCAGCGCTCCAGAGCACCCATGCAACGCATGGCGGACCAGGTGGCGGGCTGGTTTGTCCTGGCCGTCATCGGCGTCGCGCTGCTGTCGCTCTTTGGCTGGGGGGTTTTCGGCGGAGAGCAAGGCTGGCAGTACGGGTTGATCAACGCAGTGAGCGTGCTGATCATTGCATGCCCCTGCGCGCTGGGCTTGGCTACGCCGATGTCGATCATGGTGGCCACGGGTAAGGCGGCAACGCAAGGCATCTTGTTCCGTGACGCGTCGGCCATCGAGCACCTACGACGCGTCGACACCATGGTCGTGGACAAGACAGGTACGCTGACCGAGGGCAGACCGGCCTTTGAGCAAGTGGTCGCCGCGCCAGGGCAGTCCCAAACAGAAGTCTTGCGTCTGGCGGCCAGCCTTGATCAGGCCAGCGAGCATCCGTTGGCACAGGCAATCGTGCAGGCCGCCAAAGTCCAGAACCTTGTGCTCGTGGCTGCGACGAACTTCGAGTCCTCCACGGGCATCGGTGTACGCGGCCAGGTCAAAGGCAAGAGCCTCTCCCTGGGAAATACTGCGTTGATGCAGCTGGACGGCGTGAATGTTGCACCCCTTGGTTCCTCAGCTGAAGAGCTTCGTGCTCGGGGCAGCAGCGTGATGTACCTCGCGAGCAATCAGGTGCTGCTGGGGCTGCTGGCGGTTTCCGATCCGATCAAGCAAAGCACCCCCGAGGCGTTGCGCGCGCTTCAGGCGGCAGGCATGCGGGTTGTGATGGCCACTGGGGACGGACTGACAACGGCCCAGGCGGTAGCGCGTCACCTCGGTATTGACGAAGTGCACGGTGAGGTGCAGCCCGCGGACAAGCTTGCGCTCGTTGAGCGCCTGCAGGGCGAAGGGCGCGTCGTGGGCATGGCGGGAGACGGTATCAACGACGCTCCGGCACTTGCCAAGGCGGATGTGGGCGTGGCCATGGGCACTGGCACGGATGTGGCGATGAACAGCGCCCAGTTGACGCTCGTCAAGGGGGACCTGCGCGGCATCGCCCGTGCGAAGGCGATCTCCGACGCCACCGTTGCCAACATGCGGCAGAACCTGGGCTTTGCTTTCTTCTACAACGCACTGGGCGTGCCGCTGGCTGCCGGCGTTCTCTACCCCTTCACCGGCTGGCTCCTATCGCCCATGATCGCGGCGCTCGCCATGAGCCTATCCTCGGCCAGCGTGGTGTTCAACGCGCTAAGGCTGCGTCGGTCCTCGTCCGAAGAGACTGGCGACTGACCTTGCCGGCCAGACCAAATAGATTGGCGCCCACCGGTCTTCCCGACGGGCGCCTCGTCATTCAGTATCCGCGATTGGTGTTCATGCGCCGCAGGCTGCCGTCCTGACGTGCGAGGCGCAGCTCTTCGAGCACCTCGGCCCGAGTGCGGCCACCTGCGGCAGGCGCTTCGAACTTCAGCGCACTGCTTTGCTCACCGGTCGCCGAGGTCTTCATGTCCTTGCTCGGCGCCAAGCGACGCGCCGGCGCAGGCTCGAACTCGGGTGCATAACCTGCCTCGCTATTGATCTTGTCCAGCGTGCCGTCCTCTCGTGCGCGCTTGAGTTCCTCGATCACCTCAGCGCGTGTGCGCCCGCCGCCGGCGGCCGGTGCATCGAACTCCAGGCGAGCGGACTGGCCGCCCACGACCGAGCTGGGGGCCTTTGCGCGCGAGGAGCCAGAGTCGGCTTCAAACTCGGGGGCGTACCCAGCTTCGCTGTTGATCTTGGCCAGCGAGCCGTCGGCACGGGCCTGCGCCAGCTCGGCAAGGACCTGTGCACGTGTCTTCGCGGAAGGCATGACATGGTAGGCGCCTCCCGACTCACTATTGCCTTGCGTGAAACCGTTGTCGGCAAAAGCGGGTGCGGCGGCTACGGTGAGCGCAGCGGCGGCGGCCAAGGCGAAGGGCGTGAGGGTGCGGAACATGGTGAACTCCTTGTGGTTTGCATCGCGAGCAACCGGGTGGTCATCGCAGACTTGGCGTCGAACTCGAGCGCCATGGAGATCACTTTAGAAAGTTGGGGGCCACAAGGACCTGTCGCCGCCATTACGAAGCTGTCATGAAGCGCCGAACCGCGATGTTGGGAGTGCGCCTTGCCAGATCAAAAGAGCCACGTCACCTGGTGAGGTGGTTGGTCCTTCAACTTCTTCGCAGGAGCATTTCATGAGAACTGAAACTTCCCGAGCTCTACAGCTGATCCTGATTGCAGTCGTGAGCGTGTGCTCCGTCGGCGGCGCGCTTGCGCAGGCTGCCAACTCTCCCTCCGACAAGCTCAAGAGCTCGATGGAGTCGGGAATGAGGTCGATGCAGGGCATGAAGCTCAGCGGCGACACGGACAAGGATTTCGCCATGATGATGAAGATGCATCATCAGCAAGCGATCGAGATGGCCAAGGTCGAGATGCAGAGCGGCAAGTCTGCGCAACTCAAGGCAATGGCGCAAAAGATGCTCGACGATCAGTCCAAGGAGATCGGGGAACTCGACGCGTGGCTGCAGCAGCACAAGTGACTTCAAGGGCTGGATTGACTCCGATCGCCGACCACTCGCGATCCAACGCCCGAACTCGGCTATGACATCGGGGCGGCCGTGCCCCGAAGCCAGGCCCGCAGTCGCCGCCGGGTCTGGCTACAGGAGATGCCCAGCTGAGGATCGCAGGGAAGGATCACCGCTCCGCAATTGCGCACCTCGTCAGGCTCATCGTCGAGCACGAGTGCGTCTACGATCCGCGGCTGCGCGTGCAAGAACTGAGCGATGGCCGCGGCCTTTGCGCCGCGTGGAACCGCACCAGCAAATCGTGAAGCCAGTGGTCCGAGGAAGTCCCTCAGATAGTCATCGGCGAACTGTTCGCGCCAACTGGAATGAACGCATACCCCCACATCCGTAAACGCTGCGAGCTCATCAGCCAGGATGGTCACCCACTCGAACGGAAGCATACGGCCGTTGGAGCCTCGCGCAGAGTGCAGGACCCCGTCAAAGTCTGTGAACACGATTCGATGGAAACCGACTGGGCGCGCGCCGGCGATCACGCTTTGATGCGAAGGGCGCACGATTAGCAGCGCGGCGCCGAGGCTGTACCTAACGCCGGAGCCTCCACGATGGAGCCGTCGTTGAGCCAGAACTGGATGGCCCAGTTGACGGTGTCGGACCTGCGCCGTTCGCCGTCGATGATCCAGTGGATGGAGTGGTCGTTGAACATCAGGTGCCCCTGACCGGGCTCGATCAGTTCGTCGTACTGCTCGCGGCCTGTGAAGAAGTTCAGCATGATCCCTTTACGGATCTCGAAAAAGCGCTCTGTGCTCATCTGGTCTGGAGTTGATGGTGGTTCAAGCGGCGGCGATGGATTTCCATCCTTGCGCGCGCTGTCGTTTACTCCGCCCGTGCCACGCGGCGCCGGCCACGCCCCGTCACGGAGACGCGGGGGCGCAACCGGGGAGCTCGCGTGTTGAGCCGCAGCAGCAGCTCGGCCTCCCGATCGGGTGGTGGCGTCTGCATGGGCACGGCCACGTCCAGCGTCTTCCCCGCCACATCTCGCAAGGTCACCACCTTGCCCGACTCGTCGCTGCGGAGCCAAACTTCGTTGATTTCCCGCGAGCACCACTGGCCGGTCGGAGACGCCCAGGCCGGGATCATCGCCACGAGACCGCGTACACTCGCGGCATTGACGGCCTTGATCGCGTCGGCCAAGTCCGTGTCCCACGCTATGCACAAGGTATGGGTCGGCTTCCATCCAAGATCGCCTGGATCTGGCCGCTCCACCGTGAGAAGAAACCAGGGTGAGTGCAGCGTCATCTCGACGACCCGCCAGTGTTTGCCTCCGGGCACGTTGAGGCCTTCGGGCATGGGGAACTCGTACTGCGGGAGCGAGAGAAACATCGGTCTGTTGCCAGGGACCATACGGCTCCGGCGGTGGGATGGTTGACATGGCGCCGATTGTTCGGCCAGCACGTCCATAACCAAATTTTTGATACGGCGCGGGGTCGGATACGGTGCGAGGCTGAGAGCTCTCCATGGTCAAAACTCTGCACAGCCGTCACAACGAGATCCTTCTGGACAAGCTCCGCAAGCTACGGGAAGCCCGCGGCCTGCGGCAGGCCGACCTTGCGCTGCTGATCGGTCGCAGCCAAGGTGCGGTCAGCTACGTCGAAAGCGGCCAGACCCGTCTGGACATCATCGGCTTGCGCGACTGGCTGGAGGCGCTGGACTACGGCTTCTTGCGCTTCTTGAAGGAGCTCGACGCCGAATTGAGACGGCTCGACGCGCTACGTATGCGGCCCAAGGCGGGCAAAGGGAGCAGGCGGGCATCGCGGTCGGCACACGCTCGGCTCAGCGATTTGCTGCAGCGCCCCCCCATGAGCGAAGACTAGTCCACGAATGGGCGATGCAGCGTATCAGCCACCGCCGTGGCGGTGGGGGCAGCTCCGTTGACGACGCCAGAAGAGCGGCGTCGCAATCTCGGGTGGGGACGAGAGGCGCTGGAGGAGCTGTCACTGGACCCGGATCTCCCCGCGGATTGGCGCAATGCGGCGGCTGCAGCGCTTGCCGACTACCCGACGCAGGAATTCATGCGGCAGTTCGATGCCGCTGATCCTGACGCGCTTGACGACTACGCCAGCGCGCTCCTGAAGGCACGCTTGCTGTTTCATCGGGTGCAAGCCGGCAGCGGATGCTCGGCGCAGCGCCGGTACATGCTTGCGGTCGTGCTTCGGCACTTCCCGTGGGGCGACAACGCCCTACAAGAGACTGGGAAACTGGTGGCGCTGGATTCGTTCGTCCAGGCGCTTGACGAATGCCTCAAGCGTCGTGCCGCACGCGTGTGTCCACAGGGCCAGCTCGAAGACGTCGACGCGCCGTCGCCCAGATTCGCAGCGGCTGACGATGTCCTGGCCAATCTGCAGGCGCTCCGCCAGCTCCATCTGGCTCAGGCCAGCATCGGCCCTGAGGACGTTCAACTCCTCAAGGAACAACTTGTACTTCTCACTGTGGAGCGGGCTTCTCATCCTGACCTGGCTGCAAATGCAACCGGGCAGGATCAGAGGGAAGAAGAATTATGGGAAAACGCCATAATCAATATCGAAGTACCGCATCTTCGGAATCGGTTGGCGAGCACCATGACATGAGCCACATTGCTGCTCTAACTGCTCAAGGCGCCTCGCTCCTGTTTGTGGCGAGACATGCACGGCCCTGATCGGTAGCGCTCGGACTCCATAATGCGAGGGCTCGCGGGCGCAGACGCGCGCAAAGCGATGGCGCGCACCGGTCGAGCCGCCCAAGACAGCTCGAAGCACGATGGCACTTCATATGAGGCTGTGAGGATGGGTGAACCGTACTGGGCCGATGTCGAGGTCGAATGCGTCGGCCAGGACCTGTATCGAGCAGTCCTGGTCCTCGGACTGGGTGTTCGCGAGGGCGGGGACGAGGATATCGTTCGCGTCCCTCTACTCGGGGAGCATCCCACGGCAGAAGAGGCGCGCCTAGGCGCGCGCGGCTATTTCCGCCATGGCGCAAAGCCCCAGGTAGCACGCAATTCCGACAGGAGTTGAGAAGCGGTCATGTCGTGAGTCAAGCGTGCATCTACTGCGGGCAGGTCGGTCCCTTCAACGTCGAGCATGCAATCCCCGCCGGCCTTGGCGCGGGCGACGCATTTGTCCTGGAAGACCTGGTGTGCAGGACCTGCAACGACTTCTTCTCGCGGGAGTTGGAGGTGCGAGTGCTGCGACGCGGCGAGATCGGCCTGGGTCGCCTGGCACTTCAGCCGCAAGGTCGGTCGCGCGGGGGCAAGACCCGAGCTCCAACCTTCGAATCGTCGTCGGCCAAACTGCTGACAGAAGATGGCCGAGCACTGGAGATCAAACTGGGGTTCGGTCTATCGCCTCAGATCCTGCCTCAGCTTACCCTCGATGGTGACCAGCTCGAAGGCAACGGCAGCGATCGCCGGAAGGTCGGTGCATTCCTGCAGCGTCTGGGGCGGGTGTTGGGCGATCGCGTCGAGCTGGTCGTCAAGGATGCCGATTCTGAAAAGTCGCTCACCTTCGCCCAGCTTGCCTGGTCCGTGGACACGTATGCGGCGTCGAGCGGGAGCACGACAGGCAAGCCTGGCAAAGACACCATCTGGATGGAACTGCCACAGGCGGAGACCGGTGGCCGGGCGCGGATGCTTGAGCGCGACAACGGCTCTCTGGTCATCCAAGTCAACGGGCGAGATGTGGGCGCAGCCGCGACCCTTGCGACGCTGATCCGCCGCAATCTGTCCGCGCTCACCAAGTCACTGTCGACCTTGGTGCGCGAGACCGACATCCCGCAGCCTCAGATTCGTGTATCGGGGCATTCGCCCACGGACGATGACCTGGCTCGGTTCATCGCCAAGATCGGCTTCAACCTGCTGGCGTTGGAGCAAGGGCGCGCATTTTGCTGCGACCCAAGGTTCGATGCATTGCGGTCGTCCATCCGAACCGGTAATCCCGAACTGCGTATGTCACCGTGGACGGAGGCCGAGGGGCTTTTGCCCAGGCTCCATCACCTCTTCGCGGGCAAGCATTGGATGATGCTGTCCCCCATGCCGAATCCGGCAACCGGCGCAAGGGGACTGGTCTTTTGCTGCAGCCTCTATGGCGGCGCTGCCAGTATCGTCCTGCTCACCGAAGATCTGCCTGCCCAGCACTTTGACTTCCATGTGTTCTACGTGGTCGACTACAAGCGCCAAAGCGTCGCTCGCCACACCTTGTTCGACGTCGTGCAGATGATGCAGCAGTCGCCATCGATCAACGTAGCGCCTGACGTCGACCCCCGGTAGATCCCGTAAGGATCCTCGCCCCGTTGTGCTTATCATCGAAGGCTACACGCGGCGCCTCCACCTTCTCGGCCGTGCGCGTCGCGCGGTAAAAACGCTCACTCCCTATGAACGCCGACGTCCAGCAGTACCTCAGTGCGGCCGACCGTGAGAACACGGTGCGCAGCTACGCAGCCGCGATCCGCCACTTCGAGGTGGACTGGAAGGGGCTGCTCCCAGCGACGATCGACACCGTGGCCAGGTACTTGGCTGAGCACGCAGCGGTCTACAAGATCAGCACGCTCAGGCTGCATTTGGCGGCCCTGGCGCGATGGCACGCCGACAACGGCTTCGCGGACCCAACGCGATCGGCACTGGTGCTCAAGGTGCTTAGGGGAATCCGGGCCAGACACGCCACCCCCCAGCGTCGCGCTCGTCCACTTCAGCTCGATGTGCTGGAGCAGGCCAGCGATTGGTTGATGCGCGCCAGGGACTCCGCCCTCGAAGGCGGACGTCGCGTGCAGGCACTGCGCCACGGACGCGACCGTTCGCTTTTGCTGCTCGGGTTCTGGCGGGCTTTTCGAGCCGACGAGCTCGCCAACATGCGCATCGAGGAAGTCCAGGCCGTGCGAGGTCAAAGCTTGACCTGCAGGCCGGGCCGCACGAAAACATCTCACGAGGACGATGACCGGGCATTCCGTTGCCCGGCTCTGTCCCGTCTTTGCCCGGTGGATGCCTTTCTCGACTGGATCGAGCTCAGCGGCAGAACCACCGGTCCGGTTTACCCGGGCATCGACCGCTGGGGAAACATCTCCCGGAACCATATGGCCAGCCAGGCGGTGCTGCCACTTTTGCGTCGCATTCTTAAAGAGGCCGGCGTTCTGGAAGCCGACACCTACTCCAGCCACTCCCTGCGCCGCGGTTTCGCTGGCTGGGCCACCGCCAACGGGTGGGATTTGAAGGAGCTGATGGAGCACGTGGGGTGGAGAGACGTGAACTCAGCGTTGCGCTACATCGACGCTCCCCAGGACGCGGTGAAGGCAAAGATTGAACGCGCACTGGCCTCAAGCGGCAGACTCCCGGATTGATGACCATGGATGGTCTGACCTCTGACCAGCGAGCTCTTGCGGAGTGCATCTGCGAGATCTCCGAGCGTCGCTACCGGGCTGGCTGGATGTTGGGCATCGAGGCGGAGGTGTGGCACGACCTGGTCGGTGCACAGGGCGGGACGTATCGACGCGGTCTCTCGTCCGAAGAATTCCAGCGACTCAAGACGTTGAGCGACCGATGCGGCGGCTGGATCGCCCTCGATCACGAGGGCGATTGCGGTTTCGTAGCCATGGAGGACTGGCTGGCCCGTTGCGCTGCGGACGACGGGATTGGACGCTAGATCTGCCAGGCACATCCGTCATGCGTCGCTCCCCAAGCGCTCCCGATGCTCAGTGGTCGCGTCCTGGGCGCCGCACGCCCTCTGGCGAATGCGACGACTCCAATGCCGCTTCCTTCATCCCCGCAAGGATCCCGCAGTCCTGCGCGGTTCGTTCGTCACCGCATTGCCTGCGCAGATCCATCAGCTGGCGCTCAAGCAGCCGAAGCTCCTCGATGCGGGTCGAAACGTGTTGGATGTGTCGATCGAGCAAGACGTTGACGTCTCCACAAGCGGCAGCAGGCTTATCCCGAAAACTCAGCAGCGCCCGAACCTCGTCAAGCGACATATCCAGGCTGCGGCAGTAGCGAATCATCTGCAGACGGTCCAAATGGGCCGCCTCGTAGATTCGGAAGTTTCCGGCGGTCCGCGCAGGCGCCGGCAGCAGTCCTTCGCGCTCGTAGAACCTGATCGTCTCGATGGGCGTCGCCGCCGCTCTGGATAGTTCGCCAATCTTCATCGGGGGTACTGACAGCGAGTGAAAGTCATCAACATTCTAGGGGCCATGGGCTTGACTCTGTAGTTGGTAGAGGTTTTCCAATACAGGGATGAGCACGTCTTCGCCGACCAAGACCTCCGCGCCCACCGCGACGGCAGTGCCGTCTGGGTTAACCTCCTATTCTGGAGGCTGCTCTGAAGCTGCCCCGGGCGCCCCGCCGACGAGCCTGCCGGCTAACCCCCGCGAAGCTCGCCTCGAACTGCGCATCCCGTCCATGGACTGTCCAAACGAGGAGCGCCAAATCCGCGCCGCCTTGGAGCGGATCGCCGGCGTTAGAGCAATGAAATTCGATCTGGGGCAGCGCAGGCTGACTGTTGACGCGCCTGAAGCGACCTGGCCGCACGTGATTGCAGCGATCAACCAATTGGGCTTCGAGACATATCCGCCCACCGGGCCCTCGGCCGGCGCAGTCGCCCAAGTAGACGCGTGCGCTACCACCGATTCTTGTTGCTCCAGCGCTTGCGCTGCACCGGTGGCGCTCGCCACCGATGCCGCGCAGGAGAACGCCGCCGAGTTTCAAGGGCTGCTGCTGCGTGTGCCGGCAATGGACTGCCCGACGGAAGAGGCTCAGATTCGTCGCGCTCTGGAAGGGTTGGACGCGGTGCGACGACTGCAGTTCGACCTTCCCGCGCGCACGTTGTCGGTCGATGCGCCGGCATCAGCCAAGGAAGCTGTGATGCAAGCGCTGCTGGCCAACGGCTTCAAGTCGGAGGTGCTAAGCGAACCACCATCGGCTGAGCTCACCGCGAGAGCTCAGCGCGTCGAGTTGTTGAGGCTTGTCGGTGCGTTGGCTGTGGCGGCGCTCGCCGAGGCTTTGCACTTCTTCGCATCCGACGCCCTCGGCTGGAAAGCCGTCGGCATGGGTATCGCGGCGGCAGCGATCGCGCTCTCAGGACTATCCGTCTTCAAAAAGGGGTTCTCATCGCTACTACGCGGGCAGCTGAACATCAATGCGCTAATGAGCGTTGCGGTCATCGGAGCGTTCCTCATCGGCCAATGGCCCGAGGCAGCCATGGTGATGGCCCTGTACTCGTTGGCAGAACTTATCGAAGCGCGATCGGTAGACCGGGCGAGGAACGCCATCGCCGGCCTGCTCTCACTCTCGCCTACGCAGGCCGAGGTGCAGCAATCCGACGGTGCTTGGGCAATTCAGCAGGCTAATGTTGTCAAGGTCGGAGCGCTGGTCCGCGTCAAACCGGGCGAACGATTCGCACTGGACGGCCGGGTCACTTCAGGCCACGGCGCGGTGGACCAGTCGCCAGTGACCGGCGAGAGCGTGCCTGTCGACAAGGGGCCGGATGACGACGTGTTCGCCGGGACCATCAATCAAAGCGGCTCGCTGGAGTTCCGCGTCACCCATCCGGCAACCGACACGGTCCTCGCGCGGATCATCCATGCCGTTGAGCAGGCGCAGGGGCAGCGCGCGCCGACGCAGCGATTTGTCGACAAGTTCGCCGCCATCTATACACCTTCAGTCTTCGTGATGGCGCTCGCGATCGCACTGGGCACGCCGATGCTGTTGGGCTGGGATTGGCTGACGGCCCTTTACAAGGCCCTGGTGTTGCTCGTGATTGCCTGCCCATGCGCGCTTGTGATCTCCACCCCGGTGACTGTCGTGAGCGGCTTGGCCGCCGCGGCGCGTCGCGGCATCCTGATCAAAGGCGGCGTCTACCTGGAGCAAGCGCGCAAGCTGGCGGTCCTTGGCCTGGACAAGACGGGCACCTTGACCGAAGGCCGCCCCAAGCTGGTGGCCAGTGAAATCATTGCCAATCTGGTGGAGCGTGATGCGGTGCTGCGCATGGCCAAGAGCTTGGCGGCAAGATCCGATCACCCAGTGTCCAAGGCGGTCGTCGAAGGCCTTCCGGGCGAGTCCCTCGACGTGATGGCCTTCGGCGCGGAACTGGGCAAGGGCGTTCGAGGCACCATTGACGGCATGGACTACGTGCTGGGGAACCATCGCTGGATTCACGAGCGCGGTCAGTGCTCCGCCGAACTGGAAGCCATGCTGCTCAAGCACGAGTCTCAGGGGCGCACGCTCTCCGTGCTCGCCAGTGAGACACAAGTGCTTGCGCTGTTCGCCGTGGCTGATACCACCAAGGACACGAGCCGCCAAGCGATCGCCGAGCTCAAGGCCATGGGCGTGCGCACAGTCATGCTCACCGGCGACAACGAGGCGACCGCCAAAGCCATCGGCCATGAAGTAGGCGTCGAAGAGGTGTGTGCGAACTTGCTGCCTCAAGATAAACAGGCCTGGGTCACAGAGACAGCTGCGGCGAATGACGTGGGTATGGTCGGCGACGGAGTCAACGACAGCCCTTCGCTGGCGGCCGCCTCTGTGGGCTTCTCCATGGGCGCCGCTGGCACGGACACCGCGAAGGAAGCGGCCGACGTCCTGATCATGAATGATGACCTTCGCAAGGTTGCTGAAACCATTCGGCTTTCCAAGCGGACATACTCAGTGCTCTGGCAGAACATCACCCTGGCACTGGGCATCAAGGCAGTTTTCTTCGTCTTGGCGGTGTTCGGCAGTGCTTCGATGTGGATGGCGGTGTTTGCGGACATGGGAGCCAGCCTCCTCGTCGTGTTCAACGGGTTGCGGCTGCTCAAGCCGCCCCGCGCTTAACGCAATCTTGAAGGCCCGCGAGACGGGCCAACTTTTCGTTCGGGAACAAAAATGAGTCGCAGTCACGGCAGTCACGGCAGTCCAGGTGTAGGTCTCCACTTGGTCAGGAAGATCCTCATGGCCGCCTTGGTCTTCCTCACCGCCCTGGCAGGCGGCGCGGCACATGCGGCCGAGGCCGACGTGCGCCGGGTCTGGCAGATCCTCGACTACTTGGCCGTCGATTACTCGGGTGCGGTGCAAGACGGCAAGGTCGTGGCGCAGTCCGAGTACGACGAGATGAGGGAGTTCGCTCAAACCGCTCACGACAAGATTGCCGCGCTAGAGAACAAGCCCGAGCGCGCGACGCTGTTGCGGGAAAGCGAAGCGTTGCAGGCCGAGATCGCCGCCAAGTCTGAAGCGAGCAAGGTCGGCGGGCTGGCCAAAGCACTGGCAAACCACCTGATTGCGGTCTACCCAGTCCCATTGGCACCAACCGCGCTGCCCAACCTGAAGCTTGGCGCTGCAGTGTACGCAGCCAGCTGCGCGGCATGCCACGGCGTTTCCGGCAACGGCGATGGCGCGCTTGCCAAGCAGCTTGACCCGAGGCCGATCGCATTTACGGATCAAGGTCGAGCTCGCCAGCGCAGCGTGTTCGCCCTGTATCAAGCGGCAAGCCAAGGCATTGCGGGTACGGCGATGCCCGCGTTCGGGCAACTATCAGAGGACGAGCGCTGGGCGGTGGCGATGTACCTGGGTACCTTCGCGCACGACGACAAGCAGCGTGAGCAAGGGGAGCGCCTCTGGAAGGAGTCGGAGAAGGCCCGAGGCGAAGTGGCTGGCTTGGACCACTTTGTCCGCATGACGGAAGCGGAGCTTGCTGGCTCCATCGGAGCGGAGCAGGCCGCTGCAACGATGGCCTATCTGCATGCGCGTCCCGAGGCGCTTGCCGCGCCTCGCGCAAATCTCGGCTTGGCGCGCGAGCGACTGCACCATAGCGTCGCTGCTTTTAAAGCGGGCAAGCTCAAGGATGCCGCTGAACTGGCCCTGTCTTCGTACCTGGATGGCGTCGAGCCGTACGAGCAGGCGCTGGCCGCCCGCGAAGGCGCACTCAAGGATCAGATCGAAGTGGCCATGGGGCAGTACCGATCGCTTATCGCGTCCAAGGCCCCGGCTGTGGAAGTTGAAGCAGCCGCTGCGCGTATTGATGCACTCTTCACTGAAGCGGACCAGGTTCTGGCTGCATCGGGGGCGGATGCCAGCGCGGCCTTCTTCGGGAGCCTGACGATCTTGCTACGCGAGGGCATCGAGGCCCTGCTCGTAGTCGTGGCGATGATCGCCTTCCTCAAGCAGGCCAAGCGCCCAGACGTGCTTCCATACGTGCATGCGGGATGGGTTGGCGCGCTTGCAGCTGGGGGCGTGACCTGGGCCATCGCGACCTACGCGGTGTCGATCAGCGGAGCTAATCGCGAGGTGACCGAAGGGCTGTCGAGCCTCTTCGCGGCGATAGTGCTGCTGAGCGTGGGAGTGTGGATGCACCAGAAGAGCGTCGCTGGTCAGTGGCAGGCGTACCTGCGGGAGCGCATGTCCGCGGCGCTGAACCGCCGTTCTGCTTTTTTCATGTTCGCACTCGCCTTCGTTGCGGTGTACCGCGAGGTGTTCGAGACGATCCTCTTCTATGCGGCGCTGTGGGGCCAAGGCAATGACGGCGCGATCCTGGCAGGCTTGGGAGTAGGCGTACTCTGCTTGGCGCTCATCACGGTGCTGCTCCTTCGATACAGCGCTCGGCTCCCCATCGGCATATTCTTTTCCGTGAGCTCTTGGCTCGTTGCCATCCTGGCCGTGGTCCTGACCGGCAAGGGAGTGGCCGCACTGCAAGAGGCTGGCTGGATCGCGCCCAGTGCACTGTCCGCGCCGCGTCTGGAGCTACTGGGGGTCTATCCCTCAATCATCGGCCTGACGGCGCAGGCAGCCGTGCTTCTGCTTGTTCTGGCGTTTTTCCTCAGGAATGCGCGCCCGAAAGCTGCGGGCGTCGGCCGATAGGAGCCTTGTCCGGCATTCGCCTGCGGCGGCTTTGAACTTGCCGCTACACTTTCACCACTCATGTTGCGACGCCTTGCTCATCGCCTGACCGTCACGTGCTACGTGGCGCTGTCGCTGCTGTTCTCGCAGCTGGCGCTGGCGAGCTATGTCTGCCCTCAGGAGCAGGACATGACGGCCATGGCTGAGATGGTGGCGTCCGGGGTGCCCTGCGAAGGCATGGACATGGATCAGCCCGCGCTATGCGCGGAGCATTCGTCTGGGGCTCCCCAGTCGTTCGAGGCGGTCAAGGTGCCAACGCTTGCGCCTGCGCTCGTGGTTTCGATGCTGATGGTCAGCGTCGATGTTGGTGGCGACGCTAGCGTGCCCGTCGGGGGCTTGACTCCGACGGAGGATCGGGCACCAGCCGATCCACTCTTTCTTTCCACACTCAGACTCCGAGTCTGATCAGCTCCGTCGATTGACTGGCGCCGGTGCGGCATGTCCGCCATCTGGCCACACTGTCCTTCGTTCGGAGCTCTCGTGAACCCAAGAATCATTGTGCGCATGGCCGCCCTGGCCGTCGCTTTGCTGCCGCTGCACAGCCGCGGCAACTCTCTCACGCTGGACCAAGCGCTGAGCCTGGCCGTCGAGCGGTCGCAAGCCGCGCAGGCTGCCAGGTCTGGTGCTGCCAGCGCGGCGCAAACGGCTCGCGCCGCCGCCCAGTTGCCCGATCCCGTCTTGCGCGCCGGGATCGACAACTTGCCCATCTCGGGCAGCGACCGTTTCAGCGGTCGAGACTCGATGACGATGAAGCGTGTCGGAATCTCGCAGGAATGGGTGTCCGCAGGCAAGCGCAGCGCACGTCAGGCCGCCGCAGACGCCGCAGTTCATCGAGAGGTCGCCGCAACTCACGCGTCGCTGGCTGACGTCCGACTACAGACCGGCATGGCCTACCTGGACGTCTACTTCGCGCGCGCGGCGCTGGGATTAGCCGTCCACGACGAACGCCACGCGCATGACGAACTGGAGACGGCGCGGGCTCGTCTGAGCTCAGCCAGCGCGACCAGCCAAGAGGTCCTCGCGCTGGCAAGCGCCCGCGGCTTGGCCGAGGATGCTGCGGCTGAAGCGCGCCAGCAGCTGGACGTCGCCCGCGCCGCGTTGGAGCGTTGGGTGGGCGTTCCCGTGGATGACGTGGCCGCAGCGGGCGGCAGTACGGCGCCCAGCGAAGACGCCTATGTGAGTAGGCATCCAGCCGTCGTTGCCGCCCAGCGAGACGTCGATATGGCGCGTTCGGAGGCCGACTCGGCCCGGATCAATCGCAGCCCCAACTGGTCGTGGGAAGTGAGTTACGGGCAGCGATCTGGATACTCGGACATGGTCTCGGTGGGCGTGAGCATCCCACTGGCGATCGCGCCGGCGCAGCGGCAGGACCGCGAACTCGCGGCCAAGCTCGCGCTGGTGGAGAAGGCTCAGGCCCAGCTGGCCGAGACGACTCGAGTCGCTGTGGCGGAGTACCGGGGGCTCAGCACAGAAGCCGCTCGGTTGGCCGAGCGCGTCGAGCGCTATCGAACGTCAGTCGTTCTCCCGGCACAGCAACGCACGGCCGTTGCTCTGGCCGCATATCGGTCGAATCAGGCGCCGCTCACGACGCTCTTCGATGCGCGCCACGCCGAGCTCGAAGCCGATAGGAAGCTACTCGCGCTTCAGCGCGATCTGAGCCGAGCACAGGCGTCGCTCGTCTTCAAGGCCATCAGCGAAGGAGACCTTCCGTGAATCGCGCATCAGTTCTCACTCTGGCTGCGATCGGCGTCGCCTTGGCAGTTGGAGGCTTTTACGCCGGCCGAGCGCTCAACTTGCCAAGCAGGGACCTCGGTCGACTCGGTGAAGGAACGGCAAGCACCACCACCGATGCTGATCGCAAGGTCTTGTACTGGCACGACCCGATGGTGCCGGGACGTCGCTTTGACAAGCCGGGCAAGTCCCCCTTCATGGACATGCAGCTCGTGCCCGTGTACGCCGACGAAGCCGCTGACGCCGGTGTCAAGATCTCCGCTGGCGTACAACAAAACTTGGGCATCCGTATGGTCGCGGCGAAGATGACCGACGTGTCGTCGTCGATTGACGCAGTGGGCGCGGTGCAGTTCGACGAAAGACTCAACGTTGCCGTTCAGACGCGCATCTCTGGCTACGTCGAGCGCCTGTTCGTGCGAGCGCCCATGTCCATCGTTCACAAGGGGCAGCCGCTCGCCACGATCTTCGCGCCGGAGTGGCTGGGGCCGCAAAACGAGCTCCTCGCGCTTAAGCGCGCCGGCGCCGCGCCGGAACTTATCGATGCCGCGAGAGATCGCCTCAAAGCCATGTCCGTCCCCGAAGCGCTCTTGCGTCGCAGCGAGGACGCCGGCACGGCGCAGGCTCGCTTCACCCTTGACGCGCCTGCCGACGGCGTTGTGGCGGAGCTCGGTGTGCGCGACGGTGCAGCGGTGAGCCCCGGGAACACGCTGTTCCGCATCGCAGGTCTTGAGCGCGTGTGGGTGGTGGTCGAGGTGCCTGAGGCACAGGGGGCGCAGCTCGTCCGCGGTCAACGGGTCAGTGCGACGCTGCAGTCCGATGCGCCACAGACTTTCGAAGGTGAACTCAAGGAGATCCTGCCGCAGGTCAGCGCCGACACGCGCACGTTGCAAGCGCGCTTCGAGGTCGACAACAGGAACGGCAGACTGGTGCCCGGCATGTTGCTGCGATTGAAGATTGCAGCTGCCACCGCATCGCGCCTGGTCATTCCAGCCGAAGCCGTCATCCGTACGGGCGTCAGGGCCTTGGTCATCGCCCGCAAGGACGGCGGCGCCTTCGAGCGGCGCGAGGTGAAGCTCGGTTCGGAGCTGGGGGGCGACGTGGAGATCCTGCAGGGCCTGCGTCCCGGTGAAGAAGTCGTGGCCAGCGGCCAGTTCCTCATCGATTCCGAAGCCAACCTGAAGTCGGCACTTGGAGGCATGGCCCCCCCGCCTGGTACCCCTAGCACGCTCGGTGCCACGGCTGCGTCCTCCTTACCGGCCGTCCCAGTCGCCACTGGCACCTACGCCGCCGAAGGCACGATTGAGAGCGTCGACGCCGACAGCATCACGCTGTCACACGGCCCTGTGGCTGCGCTGAAGTGGCCCGCCATGACCATGGCTTTTGGGAAGCCTGCACCGAATGCTTTCTCTGGAGTGAGGCCCGGTGACACGGTCCACTTCGAGTTCAAACAAGGCAGTTCCACGGAATGGGAGCTGGTCTCGGTGCGCAAGATGGGTGGTGCGCCATGATCGCTGCGCTGATCCGATGGTCGATCGGGAATCGCTTCCTGGTGCTCATTGCCACCGCGATGCTGGTCGCCGCGGGCGCTTGGTCCGTCGCGCGCACGCCGGTGGATGCGTTGCCCGATCTGTCCGACGCACAGGTGATCGTACGAACGAGCTACCCGGGTAAGCCCCCGCAGGTCGTCGAAGACCTCGTCACATATCCGCTGACCACCACGATGCTCAGCGTGCCCGGCGCCAAAACGGTGAGGGGTTACAGCTTCTTCGGCGACTCGTTCGTCTACGTGCTCTTCGATGATCGGACCGATCCGTACTGGGCCCGGTCCCGTGTGAGCGAAGCGCTTGGTCAAGTCCAGGGGCGACTGCCGGCTGGGGCCACAGCGGTGCTAGGCCCGGACGCGACCGGCGTGGGATGGGTTTACGAATATGCGCTGGTCGATCGCACAGGTGCGCACGACCTGTCGCAGCTGCGCGCGCTCAACGATTGGTTTCTGAAGTTCGAGCTCAAGACAGTACCGGACGTGGCCGAAGTGTCCAGCTTGGGCGGCATGGTCCGGCAGTACCAAGTCGTCCTAGACCCAAACCGCATGCGAGCGCTCGGCGTGACGCAGGAGGCTGTCCTGGCCGCCTTGCGCAGTGCCAATCAGGCCTCTGGAGGATCCGTCGTGGAGCTGGCGGAGAGCGAGTACATGGTGCGCTCGCGCGGCTTCCTGAGATCGCTAGACGACTTCCGCGACATCCCGGTGAGCGTGGCGCGGGCGACGCCGGTGATGCTGCGGGACGTCGCTTTCGTGCAGGTCGGTCCCGAGATGCGGCGCGGCATTGCGGAGCTCGACGGCGAGGGTGAGGTCGCCGGCGGCGTGATCGTGATGCGATCCGGCAAGAACGCCCGAACCACGATCGAAGCCGTCAAAGCCAAGATCGAGGCGCTCAAGCCTGGCCTGCCGAAAGGCGTCGAGATTGTGGAAACCTACGATCGGTCGACGCTCATTGACCGCGCCATCGATCATCTGCGCGACAAGCTCATCGAGGAGTTCATTGTCGTCGCGGTCGTCTGCGCCGTGTTCCTGTTCCACCTGCGTTCCGCCTTGGTCGCAGTCGTGACCTTGCCCGTCGGCGTACTGACCGCCTTCATCGTGATGCACTGGCAGGGCCTGAGTGCCAACATCCTGAGCCTGGGCGGCGTGGCGATCGCGCTGGGCGCGATGGTCGATGCGAGTGTCGTGTTGGTCGAGGCGGCGCACAAGCACTTGGAACACTTCGAGGCTCGGCATGGGCGATCTGCCAGTGTTGTCGAGCGGTGGGCCCTCATCACGGAGGCTGCCGTGGAGGTGGGACCTGCGCTGTTCTTCTCGCTGCTGGTGATCACGCTGTCGTTTCTGCCGGTGTTCACGCTTGAGGCGCAAGAAGGCCGCCTGTTCTCGCCTTTGGCGCTGACGAAGACCTATGCGATGGCCGCGGCGGCGGGCTTGTCCGTGACGCTCGTGCCGGTGCTGATGGGCTTCCTGATCCGGGGGCGCATCCCGCAGGAGAACGCCAATCCGATCAACCGACTGCTCATCGCGCTCTACCGACCGGCGCTGGAGGTCGTCCTGAGGTTCCCCAAGATGACGCTGCTGGCGTCTGCGCTGGTGCTGGCGCTCACCGTGATCCCGCTGATGCGTCTTGGCGGCGAGTTCATGCCGCCACTGGACGAAGGTGATCTGCTCTACATGCCGTCTGCGCTACCAGGGATATCCGCCTCCAAGGCCGCGGAACTGCTGCAGCAGACGGATCGGCTCATCAAGACCGTACCCGAAGTGGATCGCGTCTTCGGCAAGGCCGGCCGCGCCGACACGGCGACCGATCCGGCTCCGCTGGAGATGTTCGAGACTACGATCCGATTCAGGCCACGAGCCCAATGGCGGCCGGGTCTCACACCGGAGAAGCTCGTCGAGGAGCTCGACCGCGTCGTGAAGGTTCCGGGGTTGTCCAACGTCTGGGTTCCACCCATCCGCAATCGCATCGACATGCTGGCCACCGGCATCAAGAGCCCGGTCGGCATCAAGGTGTCCGGCCCTGACCTGGCCACGCTGGACAAACTGACGACGCAGATCGAGGCTGCGGTGAAAACTTTGCCCGGCGTTTCGTCGGCCTTGGCTGAACGCCTGACCGGTGGCCGCTACATCGATATCGACGTCGACCGCGCGGCTGCGGCGCGGTATGGACTTTCTGTGGCGGCGGTCCAGTCGATCGTCTCGACTGCCATCGGCGGAGAGAACGTCGGTGAGGTGGTGGCAGGGCGCGAGCGCTATCCCATCAACGTCCGCTACCCGCGCGAAATCCGGGACTCGCTGGAGCGGCTGCGGCAGCTGCCTTTCGTGACAGACAAGGGGGCCACCGTGCTCCTTCAGGACGTCGCCCGCGTGACGGTCGCGGAGGGGCCGCCCATGCTGCGCAGCGAGAACGCCAGGCTGTCGGGCTGGGTGTACGTCGACGTTCGGGGGCGCGACCTGCGCTCCGTCGTCCAAGACATGCAAGCCGCGGTTGGACAAGAGGTGGTCATTCCGGCCGGGTATGCCTTGTCTTGGTCCGGTCAGTTCGAATACCTGGAGCGCGCAACGCAGCGGCTGAAGCTGGTGGTACCGGCGACGTTGGCTGTGATCTTTGTGTTGCTGTACGTCTTGTTCCGCTCCGCAGGTGACGCGCTGCTGGTGATGGCGGCTGTGCCGCTGTCGCTGGTCGGCGGCTTCTGGCTGGTGTGGGGACTCGGACATGCGGTGTCTGTCGCCACTGCGGTGGGCTTCATTGCCTTGGCCGGCTTGGCGGCGGAGTTCGGCGTCGTGATGCTGGTCTACCTCAAGAACGCCCACGCGCAGCGCCTGGCGGCCGGCGAAGCGGACGACGAAGCCACGCTGCTCGCGGCAATTCGCGAAGGTGCCGTCCTTCGTGTACGTCCCAAGGCGATGACGGTCGCTGTGGTGATGGCCGGCCTGCTTCCGATCCTGCTGGGTGATGGGACAGGATCGGAGGTCATGGGGCGCATTGCCGCCCCCATGGTGGGCGGCATGGTGACGGCGCCCCTGCTCAGCATGCTCGTGGTTCCAGCTGCTTGGTACCTTTTGCGCCGGCGACGTACCTCGGCAGGGGGGATATCAAGCCGGTCGGCCACTTCCCATCCTCTCCAACCAACTCAACCTTGAAGGAGCCCTGTCGATGAATGCCAACAACGTGCTTGTCGCAGCGCTGATCACGCTGCTGGGCGCAAATGCGCAGGCGCAAGGCGCTCCAAACTCCACGGCTATGCCGATGTCCAGCAAGGCTGCAGCTTCGGCAGCGATGCCGTTGGTGTTGGGTGAGGTGCGTAAGGTCGACCTGACCAAGGGATTGATCGTCCTGCGACACCGCGACATACCCAACCTCGCCATGCCGGGCATGACCATGGGATTCGACGTCGCCGACAAGAAGCTCCTCGATGGCCTCAATGCCGGCGATCACGTCGAATTCCAAGCAGAAATGATCAAGGGCAAGGCAACGGTGACGGAACTCAAGCGGCGCTGACCGGGATCCCCGGTTCCAGTCGCTCCAGCACCTGCGCCTGGCGCACCTCGGACTGAGCGGTACCAAGCGCGCCTGAGAGGTCCTCGAGCGGGACTGCCAGACATCTCACCAGATCAATTTCTCAGGTGTTGCTGTGCTTCATCGATTCGAGTATTCTTTAAATATGGAATCAACAGATGTCGTACGCGCCCTCGGCGCACTGGCCCAGCCGCTGCGCTTGCAGGTCTTCCGCGCGCTCGTCGTGGTGGGCGATACGGGTCTAACCCCCGGTGCCATCCAGGAAGCGCTCGGCGTAGCCCCCGCGACGCTGTCGTTCCACCTTAAGGAACTGGTCGCTTCGGGACTGGTAACGCAGGAGCGTGTGAGTCGAAATTTGGTCTACCGCGCCGCGTACGCCCAGATGAACGACCTGCTGAGTTACCTCACTGAAAACTGTTGCCAGGGCGCGTCGTGCGCCGTGGAAACGGCTACATCCAGCTGCGACTGCTGAACAAGGAATCTTCATGACATCAAGGGTCTACAACGTGCTGTTCATCTGCACGGGCAACTCTGCACGGTCCATCCTTGCCGAGGGCTTGCTGAACCACCTGGGGCGTGGCCGCTTCCAGGCGTACTCGGCTGGTAGCCATCCCAGGGGCGCAGTCCATCCGCTGGCTCTCAAGGAACTGAGCGAGCCGGGTATCCCGACGGACGGCTTCCGCAGCAAGAGCTGGGAGGAGTTCGCTCAGCCGGGCGCTCCCGAGATGGACTTCGTCTTCACCGTCTGCGACCAGGCTGCTGGCGAGGTTTGCCCCGTGTGGCCCGGTCAGCCGCTGACCGCGCACTGGGGCATGCCGGATCCGGCTGCCGTTGAAGGCAGCGATGACGCGAAGCAGCAAGCCTTCCGCGCCGCGGCGGTCACGATGAAGCGCCGGCTGGAACTGATGATGTCCTTGCCGCTCCAGCGCCTGGACGCCATGGCTATCCACAAGGAAGTCAAAGACATCGGGACGCGCTGAGCCATGACCACCAACGTTCTCATCCTGTGCACCCACAACTCGGCGCGAAGCGTGCTGAGCGAGGGCATGCTGAACCATTGGGCCCAGCGTCTGGGCAAGGACATCAAAGGCTTCAGCGCCGGCAGCGCGCCGAGCGGGCGCATCAATCCGTATGCCCTCCAGGCGCTGGGCGAGGCCGGCATCGACACCAGCGCCTATCGCAGCAAGAGTTGGGACGAGTTCGTCACCGATGGCGCGCCCGAGATGCGCGTCGTCATCACCGTGTGCGACAGCGCTGCGGCTGAGCACTGTCCCTACTGGCCCGGCAGCCCCGTCAAGGTTCACTGGGGCTACGCCGACCCGTCGAACGCGCCAGAGGCCGACAAGCCTCAGGCCTTCGAACTGACGCGGCAGGCTATCGGTTACCGGATGCTCCAGCTGGCGCAGTTGCCGCTGGAGACCATGACCAACGCCGAGCTGCAGCAGGCACTTGATGCCATCTCGAAGTCCTGAAGCCCGTCCATGACTGCCGCAACTCTCAAGCCGGTCGCCACTGCGGCCAAGCCTGCCATCAGCTTCTTCGAGCGCTATCTCAGCGTCTGGGTTGCCCTTTGCATCGTCGTCGGCGTTGCGCTGGGCCAGTTCTTCCCCGGCGCTTTCAAGGCGATCGCCTCTCTCGAAGTCGCTCAGGTCAACATCCCGGTGGGCCTGCTCATCTGGGTGATGATCGTCCCGATGCTGCTGAAGATCGACTTCGCGGCGCTCGGCCAGGTCAAGGCGCATGCCAGGGGCATCGGTGTCACCCTGTTCATCAACTGGGCGGTGAAGCCGTTCTCGATGGCGCTGCTGGGCTGGATCTTCATCCGCCACCTATTGGCCTCCTGGCTGCCCGCCGATCAGCTCGACAGCTACATCGCCGGCCTCATCCTGCTGGCCGCGGCGCCGTGCACGGCCATGGTCTTCGTCTGGAGCCAGCTCTGCAAGGGAGATCCGTACTTCACTCTGTCGCAGGTGGCTCTCAACGACGCGATCATGATCGTCGCCTTCGCACCCATCGTCGCCTTGCTGCTGGGGCTGTCCTCCATCACGGTGCCGTGGGACACGCTCATGACCTCGGTCGGCCTCTACATCGTCGTGCCCGTCATCCTGTCCCAGCTGTGGCGCAGACAGCTACTCAAGCGTGGTGCCGCGCACTTCCAGGTGGTCGCCACCAAGCTGGGCCCGCTTTCGATTGCTGCACTGCTGCTGACGCTCGTGCTGCTGTTCGCCTTCCAGGGCGATCGCATCATCGAGCAACCGTTGGTCATCGCCCTGCTGGCCGTGCCCATCCTCATCCAGGTCGTGCTGAACTCGGGCCTGGCCTATTGGCTCAATCGCAAGATGCGCGTGCAGCACTGCGTTGCCGGTCCGTCGGCGCTGATCGGCGCGAGCAACTTCTTCGAGCTGGCCGTTGCCACCGCCATCAGCCTCTTCGGATTCCAATCTGGCGCCGCGTTGGCCACCGTGGTCGGCGTGCTGATCGAAGTGCCGGTGATGCTGGCGGTCGTCGCCATCGTGAACCGCTCGCAGGCTTGGTATGAACAAGGAGCGCAGCGTGCCTGAACTGGACCAGACCTTCCCGGTCTTGGAGTCGGAGCTCTTCGATGTACCCGACCAGGGGCGGTTGACGGTGCGCGAGCCGTCTGAGCATCGGCCGCGATTCCTGATGCTCTATGGCTCCCTGCGCGCCAGGTCGTACAGCCGACTCTTGACCTTTGAAGCGGCCCGCTTGCTGGAAGCCATGGGCGGCGAAGTCAAGATCTTCGACCCGTCCGGTCTCCCGCTTCCCGACGATGCCGCGGACACGCACCCGAAGGTCCAAGAACTGCGTCAGCTGGCCACTTGGGCAGAGGGCATGGTCTGGTGCTCGCCAGAGCGCCACGGCGCCATGACGGGCGTCATGAAGTCCCGGATCGACTGGATCCCCTTGAATTCCGGCGCTGTCCGTCCGACGCAGGACAAGACCCTGGCGGTGATGCAGGTCTCTGGCGGCTCGCAGAGCTTCAACGCCGTCAACCAGATGCGCGTGCTGGGCCGCTGGATGCGGATGCTGACCATCCCCAACCAGTCCTCGGTGGCCAAGGCGTACGCGGAGTTCACCGAGGAAGGTCGGATGAAGCCGTCCTCGTACTACGACCGCGTGGTCGACGTCATGGAGGAGCTGTTCAAGTTCACGCTCCTCACGCGCGACTTGGGTGACTACCTGGTCGACCGGTACAGCGAGCGCAAGGAGACGGCCGAGAAGCTGTCCGAGCGGGTCAATCAGAGCGCCATCTGAGCGCGAGTGCGGGGCTGCGGCCCCGTTCTCTTGGTTATCTAGTTGCTATTGACAACCAAAAGAGCGATTTCTAGCATGCGGCCAAATAGTTGCTGTTCACAACGATATGAGCCAAAGCCTATCTGTCGAGCTTCTGCGCGAGGTCACCCGGATGTACACGCGCGCTCAGCGCGTCGTCGCCGACTGCTGCCGCACCACCAACACGCAGTGCCATCTGCTGACGGAGCTGGGACGCTCGGGCCCGCTGCCGCTGTCCGAGCTTGGCGTGCGGGTCAGTCTGGAGAAGAGCTGGGTGTCACGTGCGGTGGAGGCCATGGTCGCGCGTGGCTGGGTGACGAAGGAGCCGAACCCCTCCGACGCAAGGAGCTGGCTCGTCACGCTCACCGCCGACGGCGAACACACGGTCCATGAGCTCAACGCCACCCTCGACCGTCACGCCGAAGCCTTGATGGCCAAGCTCAGCGAGCGCGACCGGACCGCTGTCGAGAAGTCACTGCAAATTCTCATAAAGGCGCTGCGCGAGGACGACGCGGTCATGTGCTGCCTGCCGCCTCCAGACGCCAAGGACGACAAATCATGTTGTTGAACGCGAACATCACCCTGCGCCAAGCGAAGCCCACCGACTGGCCCGCGTTGGCCGCGCTGCTCCAGGCCAACAAACTTCCGCTGGACGGCGCAAGAGCATCTGCACGCGTACCTGCTCGCGCTGTCCAACGGCGAGGTCATTGGCAGCGCCGGCGCGGAGATCTATGGAGACATCGCGCTGTTGCGCTCGGTCGCGATCTCACCGGGGCTGCAGAAGCGGGGCGTGGGCAAGGCGCTGGTCGGTCGCTTCCTGGATGAAGCCAGAGGCCTAAGCATCCGCCGCGTCTTCCTGTTGACGGTAACCGCGCCGGAGTACTTCGAGCGATTCGGCTTCCGGCGGCTGGACGCCAAGGAAGCGCCCGAGGCGCTGAAAGCGTCCGCCGAGTTCCGGGGCGCTTGCCCAGCGAGTGCGGCGTTCATGGGCCTGTCGCTCCAGGCTGCCACAACACCCGAGCCGGGTCTGCCGGTCGCGGTGCTGGGAGCAGGTCCGGTTGGTCTGGCGGCTGCGGCGAAGCTCATCGAGCGCGGCTTGCCATTCGTGGTGCTCGAAGCGGGCCGCGAGGTGGGAAGCAACCTGCAGGAGTACGGTCACGTTCGGCTGTTCTCGCCGTGGCGCTACAACGTCGACGGCTCGATGGCCGCACTTCTCAAGCCCACTGGCTGGACGGCACCCGATCCAGACGGCCTGCCGCTGGCGCGCGACATCGTGGAGCAAGTACTGAGACCTTTCGCACGGCTGCCCGAGGTCGCGGCGGCGCTGCATCTCGGCACGAAGGTGCTGGCGGTGAGCAGGGAGGGCTTCGACAAGGTCAAGAGCACCGGTCGTGACCAAGCCGCCTTCGTGATCCGCGCCCAACGTGGCGACGAGCGCCTTGAATTCCGGGCGCGAGCGGTCATCGATGCGACGGGGACGTGGAGCACGCCCAATCCGCTCGGCGCCAGCGGCTTGCCGGCCATTGGCGAAACCCAGGCCACCTCGCGCATCTTCTATGGTATCCCTGATGTACTGGGTGCGCATCGCCATCGTTATGAGGCCCGGCGCACGCTGGTGGTCGGCGCTGGGCATTCCGCTGCGAACGCGCTGCTTGCGCTGGCTGAGCTTGCCAAGACAGTGCCGGGCGCGAGCCTCGCCTGGGCCGTGCGCTCGCCTGTGCTCACCCGCGTCTTCGGCGGAGGCAATGCCGACGCGCTCCCTGCTCGCGGGCAGCTCGGCGCATCGCTTCGGCGCCTGCGCGATGCCGGACAGCTGGCGTTCTTCGGCGGTCTGCGCATCACCGAGATTCGCGAGCAGGACGATGCGCTGACGGTGATCGGGTTGAGCGCCGACGGCCGACAGGTCCAGGTGGATGGCGTTGATGAAATCATCTGCGCGACCGGCCAGCGCCCCGACCTTTCGCTGACAAGCGAGCTGCGGGTCAAGCTCGATCCCTGGCTGGAATCGACCGAAGCGCTCGGCCCTCTCATTGACCCGAACGTTCACAGCTGCGGGACGGTTCGTCCCCATGGACATCGGGAACTTGCACATCCAGAACCAGCCTTCTACACGCTCGGAGTGAAGAGCTACGGCCGCGCACCGACCTTCCTGATGGCGACGGGCTTCGAGCAGGCGCGATCCGTGGTGGCCTCCATTGCCGGCGACATCGAAGCAGCCGACCGTGTGGAACTCGATCTGCCCGAGACTGGCGTCTGCGGCATTGGCGTGCCAGGCGTCGCTGCGACGGGTGCTGGCTGCTGCGGGGATTCAGCGCCGTCGCCGATTGCGAAGCCGAAGCCCGCGATGGGGAAGGCGGGAGGCTGCGGGCCGTCATCCTGCGGCACAGGAGCAGCGACGCCAAAGCCTCCCGTCTCCCGTTGCTGCCGCTGAGCACACGACGAGCATGAGGCGTTCGAGCACCGTTGTCGCGTTGGGGCTGGCCCAGACCCTGGCCTGGGCCTCGACCTACTACCTGCCGGCCATGCTGGCTGCGCCAATGGCGCGGGATGTGGGCGTCACCGTCCCGACGGTGTTCGCCGCGTTCTCCGCGGCGCTGGTCGTATCGGCACTGCTGGGACCGCAAGCCGGCCGGGCCATCGACCGCGTCGGCGGTCGGCCGGTGCTGATGGCCACCAATCTGGTGTTCGCGCTAGGCCTTGTGCTCCTCGGGCTCGCTTCTGGACCGACCTCGCTGTTCGCCGCATGGGTGATCCTTGGCATTGGGATGGGGAGCGGCCTATACGAGGCCGCCTTCGCGGCTCTCGTCCGACTGTGGGGGAACGACTCCCGCGGCGCCATCACCGGCGTCACGCTCTTCGCCGGATTCGCCAGCACAGTCGGCTGGCCGCTGTCGACCTACCTAGAGGTGCACCATGGATGGCGGGCGGCATGCTTCGTCTGGGCTGCGCTTCATCTTTGCGCCGGGCTTCCGCTGAACGCATTGCTTCCTCGGGTTCGGAAGGAGGCTGAGTCCGCGCAGGGCCCCGCCAACGAAGCACCTGCGCCGGTCGGCGACGAACGGTCGTCCTTGCGCGCTTCGCTGGTGCTCGCATGGGTGTTCGCGACGACCTGGTTCATCAGCACGGCGATGGCGGCTCATCTTCCACGCGTGCTGCAGGCTGGAGGCGCCAGCATTGAGACGGCGGTTCTCGTCGGAGCGCTAATCGGACCGGCCCAGGTTGGGGCAAGACTGCTTGAATTCGGCCTCTTGCGTCGTCTGCATCCGATGCTGTCCGCGAGGCTTGCTTCGGTGATGCATCCGCTTGGGGTCGTATTGCTCGGCGTGCTCGGGATGCCCGCAGCACCGCTTTTCGGATTACTTCATGGGGCAGGGAACGGTATCTTGACCATCGCCAAGGGGACTCTGCCGTTGGTGGTCTTCGGTCCTGAAGGCTATGGCCATCGACAGGGCGTCATCATGGTTCCGGCACGAGTGGCGCAAGCGCTCGCACCATGGGCCTTTGGCAGCGCGATAGACCATTGGGGGGCAGCAGCCCTGGTGCTGTCGGCCAGCCTTGGTCTTCTGGCATTCGCGAGCTTGTTCCTTCTGTCGCTTCAGCCTCGGACGGCGAACTGAACAACTCGGCGACTCGCAGACCAGCGCTGGCACGGGATTACCCTAGGCGCTTAACCCCATCTACGGCATCGAAAGCGAGGTCACCCCGCGCGAAGGCGCGGGATCCGGGCCTGGTCGCCGCGTTCTGCGAGCCTGGGGAGACGCTGCTGGGTTGGATCGCGATGGGCACGCCCAAGGTGTCGGACAAGCCCGACAAACCCCGCGCGCCGAAGGCGGACGCCGCGCGGGCGCTGCAGTTCTGGGGCGAGTGAGCCCCGGGCGGCTCGCGACGGTGCCGCGAGGCCGCGGCCATGGCGCCGTGACGGCGCCGTGATCGCACCGCGCCGCGCCGCGCGAGACCACGTCGCCGTGATCAGCCGTGGATGTAGCTTTGCAACTGCGCGATGGTGAGCTGGTCGTCCGCGATGATGTCGTCCATCAGGTCGCGGATCGAGAGCATGCCCACCACGGTCGCCCCCTCGACCACCGGCAGGTGCCGGATCTTGCGCTGGCTCATGAGGCTCATGCACTCGCGCATGTCGGTGCCGGGCTTGACCACCAGCACGTCGGGCGTCATGACCTCCTTGACCAGCGTGTGACGCGAGTCGCGGCCCTGCAGGGCGATCTTGCGGGTGTAGTCCCGCTCCGAGAAGATGCCCAGCAGGCGGTCGTCCTGCATCACCATCAACGCGCCCACGTCGTGCTCGGCCAGCAGATGCAGGGCATCGAACACCGTCGCTTCCGGCGTGATGCGCCAGACGCTCGGCCCGCGGTTCTTCAGCAGCTCGGACACCGGTTTCATGGGGCCTCCTGTTGGGGTTCGAACAACGCAATCGGGACGGTAACGACGCCCCGGACTGCGCAACCGGGGCAGGGGGCCAAGATAAGCGCCTTGGCGGCGCGGTGCAAGACCCGACCCCCGAAGGGACGAGACGGTCCGGCCTGCGTCAGCGTGTGTCCGCCTGGCCGGGCCGGTCAGGCGGGATGGGTCAGGTCGCGCAGATGCGTGGGGCCGGCGCGGCGTTCGATCTCGGCCAGCAGGTCGCGGCCCCAGCCCATCGCGAACAGCGCCTCGCCGACGACGAACATCGGTCCGACCAGCAGCCCGATGAGATCGTCGACGAAGGCCGGCTTGCGGCCCTCGTAATAGTGGCCGACGAACTGGATCACCCAGCCGACCAGGAAGCTGCCCAGGCCCCAGCCCAGCCAGGCACCGGTGGAGCCGACCGCCAGCGGATGGGCCAGCGCCATCAGCACGGCGTTGACGATCGCGGTGGACAGGCCCAGCACGAGGTTGCCCCGCGTGAGATACCAGATCGTGGCGGCGCCCCAGGTCAGCCAGGCGGCCGTGACGGTCCACTCGCCGACGTGGAACTGCGCCCGCGCCAGCAGCACGCCGATCGCGAAGACGATCAACGGGATGCCGACGAAATGCGTCGCGATGTTGCGGCGGTCGCGGTGATAGGCGGCGTATTGCGCCATCAGATCGGTCGCTTGGCGTGCCATGGCGGTCTCCGGAAAATGTCGTCGTTTATGTCGCAATGCTAGTGCGACCGGCTTCTTTGTGCCGGTCAAAATGCCAATGTGACGACTCTTGGTTTACCCCTATGCGAGTGTTGACGTCGGCAAATGAGGCGCCTTCTGGTGGAGGCGCCGGGACGGGGCAGGGCCTTGGGATGCCCTTGAGCCACGTCAGGATGGGGCGTCGGCGGCATGTGTCGGCGTTCGTGGCGATGGTTGCGTTGGTGGTCGCCGGGTGTGGAAGCGCGCCGACGGCGCAGGTGTCGTCCTCGCCGCCGTCGCGGCCATCGACGGCTGTGGCGCCCTCCGCGGAGGGCGGACCCGCCACGAGGCCCACCAGCGCGCCCGCTGCTTCAGGCGAAGCCGCATCATCGTCCGCCTGTCCTGCGTGGCTTGCCGCGCAGCAACGTGCCGAAGGCCGGCTGTATGCGATCGATCCGGTCGCGTCGCAGGTCCGCATCCACGTGTTCCGTGCCGGGCGCCTGGCGCGGCTGGGTCACAACCACGTGATGGGACCGGAGCGGATGCGCGGTCAGGTGTTCGTGCCGTCCGAGGGGCTCGCGGGAGCGGGTGTCGAACTGGACTTCCGCATCGCGGATCTGGTCATCGACAAGCCCGAATGGCGGACCGCGCTCGGGCCCGAATTCGCGAGCCAGCCGAGCGCCGCCGACATCGACGGCACGCGGACCAACCTCATGCGCGCGGTCGACGGCGAACGCTTCCCCGTGATCGCGATCCGCAGCCGCGCGGTGGCGGGGGCGTTCCCCTCGCTGGCGCTGCGGGTGGCGGTGTCCTGGCATGGGCAGGTCCGAGAGATGGACGTGCCAGTGCGGATGGAGCGCCCCTTGGGGGACCAGCCGCTGCGGGCCCAGGGGGCGCTCGTCCTGCGGCAGAGCGACTTCGGCATCGCGCCGTTCTCGGTCCTCGGCGGGCTGCTCGCGATTCAGGACGAGTTGACGGTCGACATTGACGTGGCGGGGCGGCCCGCCGTGGCTTGCGATTGATGCCGCTCGCCGACTGCGCGCCGACTGCGCGAGGTCGAGCGTCGAGGCTCTGGCACCAGGCCCTGACGGCGGTGCGCAAAGCACCGACTGCGCGACGCCGAGCGCGGGCGCTCCACGCAGCATTGGGGGCTCCCTCCGGGACCGCGCAAGCAGCATTCCGGCCTCAGCGGCAATCGAGCATGCGGGCCTTGGCTAGCGGGCCATGGTTGAGCGTGGGAGGGATGAGACGGGTGGCGTGGTCGACGCGGCACGAGGCGTGCCGGTGCGATCAGGCCCGCAGGTCCAGGCTCATGAGGTCCTTGGCGCAGTAGCGCCCGTCGGCGAGCCGGATGGCGCGCGGCAGGTGTCCGTAGCGGGTGAAGCCGACACGTCGGTACAGCGCGATCGCCGCCTCGTTGCCGGCGGTGACGCTCAGCGTGAGCGTTTCCAGCAGCGGTTCGCGGCGCAGCAGCGCCAGCGCCTGCCGCAGCAGCCGGCCGCCAATGCCATGGCCCTGGTGGCCGTCGTCGACCATCATTCCGATCAGATGGGCGAGGTGGCGCACCTTCTGCCGGTTCTCGTGCTCGCAGGTGAGGACGCCCACCAGGGTGTCGTCGATCCAGGCGCCGAGCGTGAACAGCGACTTGCCGCCCGCCTGCGGATGCAGCCGCACGCGGTAGCTGGCGGCCTCGCGGGCACGTTCGGTGTCGGCGTCGGAGGTGAAGGCATGCTCGTGCCGCGCCAGCATCGTGTCGCGCAGCGCCTTGTAGGCGGGCAGGTCGTGCTCGGTCAGCAGACGCAGCTGGACCCCGGTCGCCGCCGGGCTTTCGCCCGCGGCCTCGTCGATCGACGGCTCAGACACGTGATTGAAGTCGTTCAAGCTCGCTCCTGTCGTTGATGTTGGCGAAGGCGTGATCGTCCTCCGGTCGGTCGAACGGCACCAGCGCCAGCGGCAAGGTCCGCAGCCAGGCTTCGACGCGGCGCTCGCCCTGCCGCAGCGCGGCGGCCAGCGTCTGGCGATGGCCAAGGTGGATCAGGCTGGCGAGCGGCTGGCTGCGCAGCGGCTCGCCGGGAGACTCACGTCCGAGCGCCATCGCGGCGGATCGGCCCGGGGGCAGGGCGGCGGCCAGTCGCTCGGCCAGGTCCGTCGGGAGCCAGGGGCTGTCGCCGCTGACGCAAAGCAGCCACGCGTCGCCGCCGGGATGGCTTGTCCACCCATCGGTCCCCGCAACCGTGCCGGGATGCCACTGCGGGACGGCATCCGTGGGGCGGCCCGATCCGCCGAGGGCATCGGCGGTGGACCCCGCGCCGGTGCTTCCGAGGCCGTCCGGGGTCAGCGGTTCGGCCAATGCGGTCATGCCCGCCAGCATGCCAGCCAGCGGTCCCGGAAAGTCCGGCAACGTGTCGGTCAGCACCGGCACGCCGAAGCGGCGGTACTCGTCGAGATGTCGGTTCGCGCTGATCAGCACGCGACCGCCGGTCTGCGGGGCGATGCGGTCCAGCACGTGCCGCGCCAGCGGGCGCCCCTGGAAGGCCTGCAGCGGCTTGTCGACGCCGCCCATGCGGGTGGCGCGGCCGCCGCAGAGGATCAGCGCGGTCGTCGAGTCGAGCACGGCGCGCATGGGGCGCCTCAACCGCCGATGTAATGCATCTCGACGCGGCGCGCGCCACCGGCCTCGGACGGCGGCAAGCTGGCGCGGAGCTCCGAGTAGCGGTCGTCGCGTCGCGCCCAGAGGGCGCCGAGCGCGGCGGCGATCTCGTCGTCGGTGCGGGGACCTTGCCGCGCGTCGCCGCGCAGCAGCGCGCGCAGGTCGTGGCCGTCGCCGGCGAACAGGCAGGTGTAGAGGCGGCCCTCGGTTGAGAGCCGCGCGCGGTTGCAGTCGCCGCAGAAGGCCTGCGTGACGCTGGAGATCAGGCCGATCTCGCCGCTGCCGTCGGCGTAGGCCCAGCGGGTGGCGGTCTCGCCCTCGACGGTCGGGGCCAGCGGCACCAGGTCGGCGTCCTCGCGCAACCGGGCCAGTACCTGCGCGGACGGCATCACCTCGTCCATGCGCCAGCCGTTGCTCATGCCGACGTCCATGTACTCGATGAAGCGCAGCACCACGCCGGTCCCGCGGAAGTGACGCGCCATGGGCACGATCTGGTCGTCGTTGGTGCCGCGTTTGACGACCATGTTGACCTTGATCGGCGCGAGTCCGACGGCCTGCGCGACGTCGATGCCGCGCAGCACGTCGGCGACCGGGAAGTCGACGTCGTTCATGCGCCGGAAGATGGCGTCGTCCAGCGCATCCAGGCTGACGGTGACACGATTCAGGCCGGCGTCCTTCAACGCCCGCGCCTTGCGGGCGAGCAGCGAGCCGTTGGTCGTCAGCGTCAGGTCCAGCGGAGCGCCCTCGGGCGTGCGCAGCGCGGCGAGCTGCGCGATCAGCGCCTCCAGGTTGCGGCGCAGCAGCGGCTCGCCGCCGGTCAATCGCAGCTTCTGCACACCCAGTCCGGCGAAGACGCCGGCGAGCCGGGCGATCTCCTCGAAGCTGAGCAGCTCGCGGTGAGGCAGGAAGGCGTAGTCCTTGTCGAACACGTCCTTGGGCATGCAGTAGCTGCAGCGGAAGTTGCAGCGGTCCGTCACCGAGATCCGCAGATCGCGCAGCGGCCGGCCGCGCGCATCGAGCCACGGCCCCGGATGGGACGGCGGCAACGGATGCGGCACGGTCAGCGCCCGCCCCGCCTGGCGCAGGTCGAGCAGTGGGATCACTCCGGCGGTCATAAGCGGTGATTGTGCCGCTGGTACGTCATCGATGCCGCTATGAGCAAGGAGACTTCGCGGGACTTCTCGGCGTTTCCAGGCGCATGCTTCAAGCGTGGAGCAGGGGCGTCGCGAGCCCACGGGCGCCGCACGGGCGCTGCTGCGTGTCGCCATCGCTCACCCGGAGGTCCTGCGGGCGCTTCGCTGAGGGATCCCATGCCCATCGCCACCCTGTAGGACTTGTCACTTGCGGTGCCGGCTCGGGGAGGGTCGAATCGCGACATGAGCTTGACCCCCACGACCGTCGTCCATGCGGACCTGGCCAGCTTCGTCTCCTTCGGCGAAGCCTTGACCGACATGATCCGCATCGGGCCGGAGGAGTGGCGCAGCCGCAGCGGGGGCTCGCCGTGGAACGTGGCGGTGGCGATGTCGCGGCTGGGCCAGTTGAGCGCCTTCGCCGGCGGCGTCAGCAAGGACCCGTTCGGGCAGGCGATCTGGCAGGCCAGCGCCGACGCCAGCCTGGACCTGCGCTTCATCCAGCAGTTCGCCAAGTCCCCGCTGGTCGCCTACGTCCACCAGGTCGATCCGCCCGAATACGCCTTCGTCGGCGACGACAGCGCCGACCTGCATTTCCGCCCGCACGCGCTGCCCGCCGGCTGGCGCCGCGCGCTGCGATGGGCGCATTTCGGATCGATCAGCCTGACCCGCGAGCCGCTGGCCGCCCGGCTGGTCGCGCTGGCCGAGTCGCTGAAGGACGAGGGCGTCAAGATCAGCTACGACCCGAACTACCGCATCACGATGGACTCCCGCTACGACCGCACGCTGGAGCGGATGTGCCGCATGGCGGACGTCATCAAGGTGTCCGACGAGGACCTGCGCGGGCTGTTCCGCAGCCGCGACCATCACCTCGGCCTGGCCCAGATCGCCGCCTGGAATCCCCGCGCGATCGTGATGCTGACGCTCGGCGAGCGCGGCGCCCAGCTGTTCCACCCCAAGGCCGATCTCAGCGCCAGCCCGCCGCCGCTGGAGACCCTCGGCGACACCGTCGGCGCCGGCGACGCGGCCATGGCGGGATTGCTCTACAGCCTGATCAACGGCCCCCACGCCGATGCCGAGGAACACCTGCGCTGGGCCGTCGCGGCCGGCGCGGCGGCATGTTCCGGCGCGGGCGTGAACGGGCTGAGCGCGGGCTTCGTGACCTCCCTCATCGACCGTGTGCAGGTCAAGCGCGCCGAGCTCGCCTGAAGCAGCGGTCCCGGCTCATTCAGGCGCGACGTCGAGGCTGCCCTGGCGGCATGACGGCTTCCGGTGCCTCGGCGCCAATCCTGCGCCATGCATCCCGCGCCATGCCGGCCTCACTCCCGCTTCGTCGCCACCAGCGTCTTCGGCCCACCGACCTTCAACCGCGGCCGGTCGGGCTCCTCCCGCGGCAGCGGCTGCACTTCCACCAGGCTCGCGTGGCAGCGCCGGGCCAGGTCCTGGTAGGTCTCGGTCCCTTCGCGCTTCCAGCGGATCTCGTCCTCGGTCAGCGGCCGCAGGACCTTGGCGGGCAGGCCGGCGATCAGCGATTTCTCCGGCAGCTTGAGCCCCGCCCGCACGAACGCGCAGGCGGCGACGATGCTGTACGCGCCGACCTCCGCCTCGTCCATCACGACCGCGTTCATGCCCACCAGCGCGTCATGCCGCACCACGCAGCCGTGCAGCACCGCGCCGTGGCCGATGTGGCCGTTGGGCTCGACCACCGTGTCCGAATCCGGAAAGCCGTGGATCACGCAGGTGTCCTGCACGTTCGCGCCGTCCATCACCCGGATGCGTCCGAAGTCGCCGCGCAGCGAAGCGCACGGGCCGATGTAGCAGCCGGGTCCGACGATCACGTCCCCGATCAGCACCGCCGTCGGGTGCACGTGGGCGCTGGGATGGACGACCGGCGACAGGCCGTCGATGGCGTAGCAGGGCATGGAAGTCTCCGCGTTCGGCGACCAGCCACGGAGGCTGAAATCGCCGCAATCCTCTGAATTTAGGTGGTAACCCTAGGTTTCCGACCTTGTTTTGTAGTCGGAGGACTCGTAGTATCTACCGACCGGTCGGTAAATAGAAGCCGATCAACAAAAGCTGCAAAAGCTGAATCCACCTCGATCGAGGAGACAAGCCGAATGAGCACCACCCCCACGTCCCCGGCCGCCACTGGCGGTATCGACGACCACCCGCTGCTGATCAGCACCGAGGGCGCGGTCCGCGTCCTGACGCTGAACCGGCCGCAGGCGCTGAACGCCTTCACCACCGGGCTGCTGGGCCAGCTCCGCGCGGCGCTGGACGAGGCCGCGTCGGACGCGGGCGTGCGGGCGGTGCTCATCACCGGCGCCGGCCGCGCGTTCTGCGCCGGCCAGGACCTGTCGGACCCCCACATCAAGCCCGAGTTCGACGAGCACTCCGGCGCGGTCGACCCGCACCGCAAGCCCAAGGCCAAGGACATCGGCAACCTGCTGGACCATTACTACATCCCGCTCGCGCTGCGCCTGCGCAGCATGCCGGTCCCCACCGTCTGCGCCGTCAACGGCGTGGCCGCCGGCGCCGGCGCCAACTTCGCGCTGGGCTGCGACCTGGTGCTGGCGGGCCAATCGGCCTCCTTCATCCAGGCGTTCTCCAAGATCGGGCTGGTGCCGGACTGCGGCGGCACCTGGTTGCTGACCCGCCTGGTCGGCCGCGCCCGGGCGATGCAACTCGCGCTGCTGGGCGACAAGCTGCCGGCCGAGCAGGCGCAGGCCTGGGGCCTGATCGCCCGCTGCGTCGCCGACGCCGATCTGCAATCCGAGGCCATGGCCACCGCGCAGAAGCTGTCCCGGATGCCGACCCGGGCGTTGGTGCAGACGCGTGAGGCGCTGGACGCGTCCATGGCGCTGGAGTTCGAGGACGCGCTCAAGCTGGAAGCCCGCCTGCAGAGCCAGCTCGGCTACGCCCACGATTACCTGGAGGGCGCCGCGGCCTTCCTGACCAAGCGCCAACCGGCGTTCAAGGACCGTTGATGAGCGCGTCCCACGAGCCCATCGAGCGCGCGGGGCACGCGCATCGCGACCCGGCGGCGCAACGCGTCGCCGAGGCCGTCCGCGACACCATGTTCGCCAACGACCGGGCCTCCAAGGGCCTGGGCATGACCATCGTCGACATCGGCCCGGGCACCGCGACGCTGTCGATGACGGTGCGCGAGGACATGCTCAACGGCTTCGACATCTGCCATGGCGGTTTCGTGACGACGCTGGCCGACTCCTGCTTCGCCTTCGCCTGCAACTCGTACAACGAGATGACGGTGGCCTCGGGCTTCGCGATCGACATCGTCGCGCCGTCCCGGCTGGGCGACGTGCTGACGGCGCATGCCGACGAGGTCTCGCAGGCGGGCCGCACGGGCGTCTACGACATCACCATCACCAACCAGCGCGACCAACTGATCGCAGTCTTCCGCGGCCGGTCCTACCGCCTCAAGGGCAAGCCCGTGGCGACGGGCCTGGATGATCCGCTCGCGGACCATTCCTCGGCCCGGGCCTGAACCCCGCCGCCCGCCCAGCGCCCGCCAGGAAGACAAGGAGACCCGCCCATGACGGTGAAGACCTTCCAGCCCGAGGACCTCGAACCCATCGAGCGCGCCAGCCAGGACGAACTCCGCGCGCTGCAGCTGCGGCGCCTGCGCTGGTCGCTGCAGCATGCCTACGAGAACGTGCCGCACTACAAGGCCGCGTTCGACGCCAAGGGCGTGCATCCGTCCGACCTGAAGGACCTGAGCGACCTGCGCCTGTTCCCGTTCACCACCAAGAAGGACCTGCGGGACAACTATCCGTTCGGCCTCTTCGCGGTGCCGCGCGAGCAGGTGTCCCGCATCCACGCCTCGTCGGGCACGACCGGCAAGCCCACCGTCGTCGGCTACACGAAGCAGGACATCGACACCTGGGCCGACCTGGTCGCCCGCTCGCTGCGCGCGGCCGGCACGCGCAAGGGCGACATCGTGCACGTCGCCTACGGCTACGGCCTGTTCACCGGCGGCCTGGGCGCGCATTACGGCGCCGAGCGGCTGGGCTGCACCGTCATCCCGATGTCGGGCGGCCAGACCGAGAAGCAGGTCCAGCTGATCCAGGACTTCAAGCCCGACGTGATCATGGTCACGCCGAGCTACATGCAGGTGATCGTCGAGGAATTCGTGCGCCAGGGCCTGGACCCGCGCGCGTCGTCGCTCAAGACCGGCGTCTTCGGCGCCGAGCCGTGGACCGAGGCGATGCGCCGCGAGATCGAGCAGAAGGCCGGCATCGACGCCGTCGACATCTACGGCCTGTCCGAGGTGATGGGACCCGGCGTGGCCAGCGAATGCATCGAGACCAAGGACGGCCCGGTGATCTGGGAGGACCACTTCTATCCCGAGATCGTCGACCCCGAGACCGGCGAGGTGCTGCCCGACGGGTCCGAGGGCGAGCTGGTCTTCACCTCGCTGTCCAAGGAGGCGCTGCCGGTGATCCGCTACCGCACCCGCGACCTGACGCGGCTGCTGCCGCCGACGGCGCGCAGCATGCGCCGCATGGGCAAGATCGTCGGCCGCAGCGACGACATGCTGATCATCCGCGGCGTGAACCTGTTCCCGACCCAGATCGAGGAACTGGTGCTGGCCGAGCCGGGCCTGTCGGGCCAGTACCAGATCGTCGTCAGCCGCGACGGCCACCTCGACGAGGTCGAGGTGCGCTGCGAGCTGTCGACCGCGGGGCAGGGCGTGGACGTTCAGGGCGTGTCCCGGGCGCTGCAGCACCGCATCAAGACGCTGATCGGTGTGTCGACCAAGGTGACGGTGGGCGCGCCGGACTCGATCGAGCGGACGCTGGTGGGCAAGGCCCGCCGCGTCGTGGACAAGCGGCCCAAGACCCCCTGAGGACACGCCGGCGCGGACCCGCGAGGGCCGTCGCCGGCACGGCGAGAGACACAAGGAGCATCCATGTACACCCAAGCCATGAGCGTCGGTCCGCAGGACCAGGCGACCAAGCTGGAATCGGTCGAGGACCGCCAGCGCAACGAGGCTTTCGAGTCGCGCATCGACGAGGGCGACTTCATCGAGGCCAAGGACTGGATGCCGGAGCATTACCGCAAGACGCTGGTGCGCCAGATCAGCCAGCATGCGCATTCCGAGATCGTCGGCATGCTGCCCGAAGGCAACTGGATCACCCGCGCCCCGACGCTCAAGCGCAAGGCCATCCTGCTGGCCAAGGTCCAGGACGAGGGCGGCCACGGGCTGTACCTGTACTCGGCCGCCGAGACGCTGGGCACCAGCCGCGACCAGATGCTGGACGCGCTGCACACCGGCAAGGCCAAGTACAGCTCCATCTTCAACTACCCGACGCTGACCTGGGCCGACATCGGCGTGGTGGGCTGGCTGGTGGACGGCGCGGCGATCATGAACCAGGTGCCGCTGTGCCGCTGCTCCTACGGCCCCTATGCCCGCGCGATGATCCGCATCTGCCGCGAGGAGTCGTTCCATCAGCGCCAGGGCTACGAGAGCCTGCTGACGATGATGCGCGACGGCACCGACGCGCAGAAGGCGATGGTCCAGGACGCGGTGAACCGCTGGTGGTGGCCGTCGCTGATGATGTTCGGCCCGGCCGACAAGGACTCGCCCAACTCCGAGCAGTCGATGCGCTGGGGCATCAAGCGCCTGACCAACGACGAGCTGCGTCAGAAGTTCGTCGACGCCACCGTGCCGCAGGCCGAGCTGCTGGGCATCACCTTGCCCGACCCCGACCTGAAGTGGAACGCCGAGCGCGAGCACCACGACTTCGGCGCGATCGACTGGAACGAGTTCTGGCGCGTCGTCGGCGGCAACGGCCCGTGCAACACCGAGCGCCTGCAAGCGCGCGTGAAGGCCTGGGACGATGGCGCCTGGGTGCGCGACGCCGCGCTGGCCCACGCCCGCAAGCGCGCCCCCGAGGCCCGGGCCGCCTGATCCCCGCCACGCCGGCGCGACCCCAGCGGGCGCGCCGGTCCAGCCCGCATCTTCCGAGCATCCGAATCATGAGCATCAATCAACAGACCGGCGCCAACGAGTGGCCCTTGTGGGAAGTCTTCGTCCGCAACAAGGCGGGCCTGGACCACAAGCATTGCGGCAGCCTGCACGCGCCCGACGCGAAGATGGCGCTGCAGATGGCCCGCGACGTCTACACCCGCCGCCAGGAAGGCGTGAGCATCTGGGTCGTGCCGTCGTCGGCGATCGTGGCGTCCGATCCGGGCGAGAAGTCGATGTACTTCGATCCGATGGAGGACAAGGTCTACCGTCACCCGACGTTCTACGACCTGCCGCCGTCGCTGGACCACATGTGATGAGCGACCCCTGCACCACGCGCCGCGCGCGTCCCGCCCGGGGCGCCGATCGCGCGGCGCGACGCGAGACGACCGAGGCCCCGACATGACGACCCCCTCCATTCAACCCGGCACCCGAGCGGACGTGCGTTACCTGCTGCGCCTGGGCGACGCCTGCCTGGTGCTGTCGCACCGGCTGTCCGAGTGGTGCGGCCACGCGCCGATCCTGGAAGAGGACCTGGCGCTGGGCAACATCGCGCTGGACCTGCTGGGCCAGGCCCGGGCGCTGCTGACGCGCGCCGGCCAGCTCGACGGGCAGGCGCTCGACGAGGACCAGCTCGCCTTCCTGCGCGAGGAGCGCCACTACCTCAACCCCGTGCTGATGGAGCTGCCGCGTGGCGACTTCGCCTTCACGCAGGCCCGCAACCTGATCGTCGCCAGCTGGCTGCTGCCGCTGTGGACACGGCTGCAGGACTCGGCGGACGCCGAGATCGCCGCGATCGCCGCCAAGGCGGTGAAGGAAGTGCGCTACCACCAGCAGCACGCCGCCGAATGGGTGGTGCGACTGGGCGACGGTTCCGAGGAATCGACGCGCCGCATGAAGGACGCGCTGGCGCAGCTCTGGCCCTACGTGAACGAGCTGTTCGCGTCGGACGACGTCGACGCCGCCGCCGAGGCGAGCGGCCTGGGCCCGGCCTGGTCGTCGCTCAAGCCCGCGTGGGACGCCGCGATGGACGAGGTGCTGGCCGAGGCGCGCCTGACGCGACCCAAGGACACGCCGCACGTCTATGCGGGCCGCCTGGGCGTGCACAGCGAGCACATGGGCCACATGCTGGCGACGATGCAGTCGCTGCAGCGCGCCTACCCCGGCGGGGTGTGGTGAGCGGAGCGATGCCATGAACGCCGCGCCCAGGCCCGCCCATCTCGACTGGCTGTCCTCGCTTCAGGGGGCGCCGTCGCCGCTGCCGACCTCGCCGCCGTCATCGATGACGCCGTCGCGGTCGCCATCAGGGTCGACATCGCAGTCGGCATTGGCGATGGCGGCCGGCCCGCGTGCCGCGTCCGGCGACGGCGCGACCGACCTCGGCTGCGGCCGGCTGTCCGCGGCCTGGGAGGTGCTGTCCCAGGTGCTCGATCCCGAGGTGCCGGCGGTGTCGCTGGTGGAGCTGGGCATCGTGCGCGACCTGGTCGAGACCGCCGACGGCGTCGAGGTCGTGCTGACGCCGACCTACTCCGGCTGCCCCGCCACCGAGGCCATCGAGCAGCAGGTGCGCGAGGCGCTGGCGCGCTTCGGCACGGTGACGGTGACGATGCGCCGCGCGCCCGCCTGGACCACCGACTGGATCTCCGACGAGGGCCGCGAGAAACTGCGCCGCTACGGCATCGCGCCGCCGGGACCGGTGGACGCGGCCCAGGGCGTGCCGATCCGCCTCGTGCGCCGCGAGAAGCCGCTGGCCTGCCCGCGCTGCGGCAGCACCCACACCGAGAAGCTGTCGGCCTTCGGCTCCACCGCGTGCAAGGCGCTGCATCGCTGTCTCGACTGCCGCGAGCCGTTCGAGCATTTCAAGCCGCTGTGAGCGCCCTGGACGACCTCCCGCCGTGAACCCATCAACCACACCGCCCCGGACCACGCGCCGGCCCGTCCCGAGCCGGCCCGCATCCCGCCGGGCCAGCGATCGACATCCATCATGAGCCTGCACTTCCACCCCCTGCGCCTGCGCGCCAAGCATCAGGACACCGACGACGCCGTCGTGCTCTGCTTCGACGTGCCCGAGGCGCTGCGCGAGACCTTCCGCTTCACGCAAGGCCAGTACCTGACGCTGCGCGGCGATGTCGGCGGCCAGGACCTGCGCCGCTCCTATTCCATCTGCGCCGGCATCGACGACGGCGAGCTGCGCGTCGGCGTGCGGCATGTCGACGGCGGTGCGTTCTCGACCTGGGTCCACCAGCAGCTCCAGGCCGGCGACGAGGTCCAGGTCTTTCCGCCGCAGGGTCGCTTCCACGTGCCGCTGGATCCGGCGTCGGCGCGGCACTACGTCGGCATCGCGGCGGGCTCGGGCATCACGCCCATCCTGTCGATCATGAAGACGGTGCTGGCGCGCGAGCCGGGCAGCCGCTTCACGCTGATCTACGGCAATCGCCGGCCGGCGTCGACGATGTTCAAGGAAGAGCTCGAAGACCTGAAGAACCGCTACATGACGCGGCTGACGCTGCATCACGTGTTCTCGCGCGAGCATGTCGACTCGCCGCTGATGGCGGGGCGCCTGGACCAGGCCAAGCTGGCCGGCTTCCTGGCCGGCCCGGTGCCGGCGGACGGCATCGACCAAGTCTTCGTCTGCGGCCCGTTCGAGATGAACGAGCAGGCCGAGACCGCGCTGCGCGAGGCCGGCGTGCCGGAAGAACGCATCCACATCGAGCGTTTCGGCACGCCCGAGATGCAGACCGGCCGCCCCGCGCCGCACGAGGTGCACGAGCACGACGCCGATGCCGCCCGGGTGGTGGTGATCCGCGACGGCGTCTCGCGCGAGATCGAGTTCCGCAAGAGCGATCCCAGCCTGCTCGACGCCGCGGCCCGCGCCGGCATGGACGTGCCGTTCTCGTGCAAGTCGGGCGTGTGCTCGACCTGCCGCTGCAAGCTGCTGGAGGGCGAGGTGCGCATGGACAAGAATTTCGCGCTCGAGAAACACGAGGTGGCGGCCGGCTTTATCCTCAGCTGCCAGGCGCACGCGCTGACGCCGCGTGTCGTGATCTCCTTCGACGAACGATAAAGAAAAGACCCCTCACCATGGCCCGTGGTCGTGCCCCCGGATTCGATGCCACCCGCGAGGAAATCCTCGCGCAGGCCGCCCGGCTCTTCGCCAATCAGGGCTTTCCCGCCACCTCGATGAACCAGGTCGCGGAGGCCTGCGAGGTCAGCAAGCCCACGCTCTATCACTACGTGCGCGACAAGCATGAGCTGCTCGCGCAGATCTGCCAGAACCACCTGCAGCACCTGGTCGACCTGGTCGACGAGGTCAGCGCGCAGGGGCTCGGGCCCGAGCCGCATCTGCGCGCGCTGATCCACCGCTTCGTGCAGGCCTACGGCGAGGCGCAGAACGAGCACCGCGTGCTGACCGAGGACCTGAAGTTCCTGGACGACGCGCACCGCGGGCGCATGGTCGAGGTCGAGCGCCAGGTGGTGGGACGCTTCGCCGACGCGGTGGCGGCGGTGCGGCCGGAGCTGCGCGGCGCCCACCTGCACAAGCCGCTGACCATGCTGCTGTTCGGCATGATCAACTGGACCTTCACCTGGCTGCGCCCCGACGGCGCGTTGACCTACGACGCGGTGGCGCCGATGGTGGCGGACCTGTTCTTCGGCGGCCTCGGCGCGGTCCGCACGGAGTTGACGGACAAGGCGGAGCGTCACGAGCGCGACGCCGCGTCGGTGCAAGTCTCATGAAGGCTTGACGGAGGAGCATCGCCCCCGGCGACCGCGGTCGCCCGGCATGGCCGCCGCGGGCGGCCGCGGTGGGCGGTCGAGAGGGTGGTCCCATTTTTTGCAGTGCGTTCCTGAATCAATAAATTCATTAGGAGACAACATGAAACGCATCGAGAAGACCCTGCTGGCCCTGGCCGGTGCCGCGCTGATGGGCGTGGGCGGCGGCGCGTGGGCCGACATCAACGTCGGCGTCACGGTGTCGGCGACGGGACCGGCGGCCTCGCTGGGCATTCCTGAGAAAAACACCTTCAGCCTGATGCCCAAGACGATCGCCGGGCAGAAGATCAACTACATCGTGCTGGACGACGCGTCGGACACGACCACCGCCGTCGCCAACACCCGCAAACTGATCACCGAGCACAAGGTCGACGTGGTGGTCGGCTCCACGGTCACGCCCAACTCGCTGGCGATGATCGACGCGGTGGCGGAGGCGCAGGTGCCGATGATCTCGATGGCGGCGTCGGCGCGCATCGTCGAGCCGATGGACGCGAAGAAGAAGTGGGTCTTCAAGACGCCGCAGAACGACATCATGATGGCGCTGGCCATCGCCAGCCACATGCAGGCGCAAGGCGTGAAGACGGTGGCCTACATCGGCTTCGCCGACGCCTACGGCGAGGGCTGGTACGGCGAGTTCAACAAGGTCGCCGCCAGCAAGGGCCTGTCCATCGTCGCCAACGAGCGCTACAACCGCACCGACACGTCGGTGACGGGCCAGGTGCTCAAGATCATGGCGGCCAAGCCCGACGCGGTGCTGGTCGGCGGCAGCGGCACGCCCGCGGCGCTGCCGCAGAAGACGCTCAAGGAGCGCGGCTACGCCGGCAAGTACTACCAGACCCACGGCGTGGCCAACAACGATTTCCTGCGCGTCGGCGGCAAGGACGTCGAGGGCACCTTCCTGCCGTCGGGGCCGGTGCTGGTCGTCGACCAGCTGCCGGCCGACCATCCGGCCAAGAAGAGCGCCAAGACCTACGTGACCGAGTACGAGAAGGCCTACGGCAAGGGCAGCGTGTCGACCTTCGGCGGCCACGCCTGGGACGCGGGCCTGTTGCTGCAGGCGGCGATCCCGGTGGCGATCAAGAAGGCCCAGCCGGGCACGCCGCAGTTCCGCGCGGCGCTGCGCGACGCGCTCGAGGCGGTCAAGGAACTGCCCGGCGCCCACGGCGTGTTCACGATGTCGCCGAACGATCACCTGGGCCTCGACCAGCGCGCCCGCGTGATGGTCAAGATCGAGAACAACACCTGGAAGTACCAACCCTGATTTCACGGACGCTCGGCTACCGCGCGGGCCGATCTCGGGCCTGCGGTGCTCGCCGTACGGGAAGTACGGCTGCGCGCCTCAGGCCCGCCTTCGGCACGCTCGCCATGCCGCTCGTCCGCGAAATCTGCTTGGCGTTCGACGTTTCGTCCAATGCGGAAGATTGATTTTTTGAGGTTGTCATGAGTGCCACTCCCGTCCTTCAAAGCCTGATCGCCGGTCGCTGGATCGGCTCCGCCGCCGCGCGCGGCCTGCACAGCGCCATCAACGGCCGGCTGGTGGCGCAGACCCATGCCGAAGCGATCGACTTCGGCGAGAGCCTGGACTTCGCGCGCCGCCAGGCGCTGCCGGCGCTGCTGGCGCTGGACTTCCAGCAGCGCGCCGCGATCCTGAAGGCGCTGGCGGCCTTCCTGATGGAGCGCAAGGAGACGCTCTACGCGATCTCCGCTCATACCGGCGCGACGCGCGCCGACTCCTGGATCGACATCGAAGGCGGCATCGGCACGCTCTACGCCTACGCCTCGATGGGGCGCCGCGAGCTGCCGTCCAGCAACATCGTCCACGAAGGCCCGGCGCAGGCGCTGGGCAAGGCCGGCCAGTTCATGGGCACCCACGTGCTGGTGCCCAAGCGCGGCATCGCCGTGCACATCAACGCCTTCAACTTCCCGATGTGGGGGATGCTGGAGAAATTCGCGCCCAGCTTCATCGCCGGCATGCCCTGCATCGTCAAGCCGGCCACCGCGACCAGCTACGTCGCCGAGGCCTGCGTGCGGCTGATCGAGGCGTCCGGCCTGCTGCCGGCCGGCGCGCTGCAACTGATCGTCGGCAGCTCGGGCGACCTGCTCGACCGACTGGAGGAGACCGACGTCGTCACCTTCACCGGCTCGGCCGACACGGCCTCGCAGTTGCGCGTCAATCCGAACCTGATCCGCCGCTCGGTCCCGTTCAACGCGGAGGCGGACAGCCTGAACTGCTCGATCCTGGCGCCCGACGTGCTGCCCGGCGATCCGGAGTTCGACCTCTTCGTCAAGGAAGTGCTGCGCGAGATGAGCGCCAAGGCCGGCCAGAAGTGCACGGCCATCCGCCGCGCGATCGTGCCGGCGGCGCAGGTCGACGCGGTGGCCGCGGCGCTGCGCGAGCGGCTGGCCAGGATCAAGGTCGGCGATCCGTCCATCGAGGGCGTGCGCATGGGCGCGCTGGCCTCCAAGGCGCAGCAGGCCGACGTGGCCGAGCGCCTGGCGCAACTGGCGCAGGGCAACGAGCTCGTCTTCGGCGAGCGCGACGGCTTCGCGCCGCTGGGCGAGGGCGTCGGCGACGGCGCCTTCTTCGCGCCCACGCTGCTGCTGTGCCGCGACGCGATGCGCAACGAGGCCGTCCATCAGGTCGAGGCCTTCGGGCCGGTGTCGACGCTGATGACCTACGGCGATTTCGACGAGGCACTGGCGCTGGCCGCCAAGGGCCGCGGCAGCCTGGTCGGCTCCATCGTCACCAAGACCCCGGCGCTGGCTGCTCAGGCGGTCTATCACGCGGCGGCCTTCCACGGCCGGCTGCTGGTGCTGGACCGCGACGCGGCCGGCGAGTCCACCGGCCACGGCTCCCCGCTGCCGATGCTCAAGCACGGCGGCCCGGGCCGCGCCGGCGGCGGCGAGGAGCTCGGCGGCATCCGCGCGGTCAAGCACTACCTGCAGCGCTGCGCGGTGCAGGCGTCGCCGACGATGATGACGGCGATCACCGGCGAGTACGTGCGCGGCGGCAAGGTGACGGAAGACGCCGTCCATCCGTTCCGCAAGCACTTCGAGGAGATCCAGGTCGGGGACTCGCTGCTGACGCATCGCCGCACGGTGTCGGAGGCGGACATCGTCAACTTCGGCGGCATCAGCGGCGACTTCTTCTACATGCACTTCGACGAGGTCGCGGCCAAGGACACGCAATTCGGCCAGCGCATCGCGCATGGCTATTTCGTGCTGTCGGCGGCGGCGGGGCTGTTCGTGTCGCCCGCGCCGGGACCGGTGCTGGCCAACTACGGCCTGGACACGCTGCGCTTCGTCAACCCGGTGGCGATCGGCGACACCATCCAGGCGCGCTTGACCTGCAAGCGCCGCATCGACCGTGGCAACCGCCCCGACCAGCCGCCGCAAGGCGTCGTGGCCTGGGACGTGCAGGTCACCAACCAGCGCGGCGAGCTGGTCGCCAGCTACGACATCCTGACGCTGGTGGCGAAGAAGGGGTGACGGTCCGGCGGACTCCGCCCCGGGCGTCCGTCGCCCCCATCCCGCGGACGCGGTCCGCGGAGTCTTGAACGGGCGCGCCGTGCCAGGGCCCACGTAGGTCGCTTGCCTACGAAGCGCTGCGCATATCCCCACTGGCGAGGCGGAACGTCGACGGCAACAATGCCGCCTGAGCCGGGGAGCGTGAGCGACGATCCTCGGCGAGCCAGGGAGGCTCGGGTGCCTTGACCGTCTTCGTTCCAGGGTGCCCTTGACTTCGAATCCCAACTTGCGCAACCGCCAGGAGGTTCGATCGATCATGGAAACTCTTCGAAGCCTTCGCATCGGCACGCGACTCTCGATCGCGTTCGCCACGCTCTTGACCCTGCTGTGTTTCGTGGCCTGGTTCGGCTCGGTGCAGCTGTCCAAGATCAACGACAACGTCAAGGACCTCAACACCAACTGGTTGCCCAGCGTGGCCCTGCTGGGTCAGATGCAGTCCGCCGCGGACTCCGCCCGGCGCGCGTCGATGAGCGCCGCGGTGGAGCTGGACGACGCCGGCCGCAAGGCCGCCGTGGGGCAGCGCGAAGCCGCCCTGCGCGATTTCCAACGCGCCGCCAGGGAGTACGAGCCCACCATCACCGGCGACGAGGAGCGGGCGCTCTATGTCGCGATCCAGCAAGCCTGGCAGCAGTACGTGACGGCGGACGGCGAGATCCAGTCCGTCATCGCCAAGGGCGAGTCCGCGCACGAAGAGGCCCGGAAGCTCGTCACCGGCCGCGCCAATGCGCTGTTCCAGGTGCTGTCCGTCGCGATCGACAAGGACGTGACGTTCAACAGGAACGGCGGCGACGTCGCCGGGCAGGACGCGGCCAACTCCTACACGCGCGGCATGCGGACCTCGATCGTCGCCGTCGTCGTGGCGCTGGCGCTCGGCGCCGCGCTGGCCCGGCTGGTCACCCGCTCCATCACGGGCCCCATCGCCCAGGCGGTCCGCGTCAGCGAGGAGGTGTCCATGGGCAATCTGACGCTCGATCTCCAGGCGCGTGAGCGCGACGAGCCCGCCGACCTGCTGCGCGCGATGGCGCGGATGGTCGAGCAACTCGGCAGCCTGGTCGGGCAGGTGCGGGACAGCAGCGGCAGCATCGCCACCGGCTCGCAGCAGATCGCGCAGGGCAACGCCGACCTCAGCCAGCGCACCGAGACCCAGGCCAGCAGCCTGCAGCAGACCGCTGCGTCGATGGCCGAGCTGACCAGCTCCGTGGCCCAGAACGCCGGCGCCGCCGACGAGGCCAGCCGCATGGCCGCGCGCGCCTCCGGGGCCGCCGGCGAGGGCGGCAAGGCCGTCACCGAGCTCGTGCAGACGATGCAGGGCATCAGCGAGTCGTCCCGGCGCATCGAGGACATCATCGGCGTCATCGACGCCATCGCGTTCCAGACCAACATCCTGTCGCTCAATGCCGCGGTCGAGGCGGCCCGCGCGGGCGAGCAGGGGCGCGGCTTCGCGGTCGTGGCGTCGGAAGTGCGGGCGTTGGCGCAGCGCTCCGCGGGCGCCGCCAAGGAGATCAAGACCCTGATCCAGACCAGCGGCCAGCGCGTCGAGGTCGGCGCCCGCCAGGCCCAGGATGCCGGCGACACGATCCGGCGCGTGGTGGAAGAGGTGGGGCAGGTCAACGCGCTGATCCGCGAGATCTCCAACGCGACGCAGGAGCAGAACGGCGGCATCCAGCAGGTGGGCAGCGCCGTCACGCACCTGGACTCGGTCACGCAGCAGAACGCCGCCCTGGTGGAGGAAAGCGCCGCCGCCGCCGAGAGCCTCAACTCCCAGGCGCAGCACCTGGCCCAGCTGGTGAGCCAGTTCCGCCTCAGGACCGCCTGAACCGGCGTGGCGTCCGCGAGGGCGCCACGTCCGCCTTCCCCTAGACTCCCAGCTGTTTTTGGAGGGCTGGGAGGCCACACGTGGAAGCGTTCGGGATCGACGAGAAGAAGCTGCGGGAACTGGCCGCCACGCGCGGCGGCCGCATCGCGCTGAACGGCTTCGAATACCAGCGCGCCTTCGCGGTGCTGCGGCTGACGTCGATGGTGCTGGGGCGGGCAGTGTCCCTGGTCGACGAGCACGTGCCCGCGCGGCTGCGCTACGAATGGGCCGAGGACATCGACGAGATCGACCGCCAGGGCCGCATCGTGCTCTGGCAGTGCAAGCTCGGCGAGCAATGGTCCACGGCGTCCAAGCTGGCCGAGCTGCTGCTGGGTTTCGCGCCGAAGTGGTTGTGGACGGCCCCCGACCAGCGCCACCGGCTGTCGTTCCGGCTGGTGACCGCCGACCCCGCCTACAAGGCCCATGCCCGCAACGCGGAGGCGCTGGCGCCCGACCGGCGCGAGGACACGCGCGCGCACTTCCTGGCCGCCCTGACGACCGTGCCCGGCGACCGCGCGGATCGCGCCAGATGGCAGGACGACGCCGACGCGGCGGGACACGATGCGCTCTTCGACGCGTTGTGGTCCGCCACGCGCGTGCTGTACATCCCCAACGAGCCGACCCGCGACGCGCCCGACCGACGTTTCGCCGAGCACGAGGCCGTCAAGGAACTCGCCACCGCCCGGCCGAGCCTGCTGCGCGGCCAGGACGTCATCGACGCCGCGCTGCAGGGCCTGCGCGCGCTGCTGTCCGTCATGCCCATCGGTGCGCCGCAAGGGGACGACACGATCGCGCGCGTCGACCAGGCGCCGCAGCACATCCTGCCGCACCACGTCGCCGACCGGCTGTATCCCTTCGCGCCGCGGCTCAACGACAGCGGCACGCCGCTGGAGCTCATCGACCGCACGCGGCTGCTTGAACTCCAGCAGCGTGCCAGCATGGCCTGGTTCGTGGCGCGTCGGCCGGAATGGAGCGACGTCGTCGGCGGCGGTAGCGCGGGCAATGGATTCTTCGAGCGCAGCGTCACGACGGCGCTGGTCGATCAACTGCGCGCGGCGCTGGTCGACAGCCGCAGCCGGGAGGGCCGCCTGCGCGTGCAGTGGTTGGTCGGCGCGCCGGGCACCGGCAAGAGCACGCTCGCCCTTCGCGCCGCGGCGGTGCTGACGCTGGAGGGCGCGTGCCTGGTGGTCGACGCGCGCTTCAGCCTCGCGAAGGAGGGCGATCAGGCGAGCGCGCTCGCCGATGCCATCCGCGCCCTGGCCAACGACGAGCGCCCGCTGTTGCTGCTGCTGGACGACCCCTTCGGCGCCGGCAGCGGCTGGCCCGACGTGCTGGCGGAACTGGGCCGGAAGGCGTCGGCCATCGTGGTGCTGGCCGCCACGCCGGACCTGCTGCTCGAGAACAGTGAACACGCCCTGCAGAACATCGCCGAGCGCCCGCGCCACAAGGTCATCCGGCCGGACGAGGCGGAGCGTCTGGCGCTGGCGCGGATCTACCCGCAGCGGCACGAGTGGCTGATGGCCTCGGAGGAAGACCTGCTGGTCCTGGCGATGGAGGCGAGCTCCGGCGAATCCTTCGACGCGATCGTGCGCGGCATCTGGCGCACGCTCAACGGCGGCGCGGAGATTCCGCGGCGCGCGCTGGGCCGGGAGCTCGACTGGCAGGTCGCCGCGTTCATGCTCGTCGTCTATTTCCACCGCGCCTATGCGGTGTGTCCGCTGCCGCTGCTGGAGTCCTTCCTGGAGGCGCGCGCGGCGCCGGACGACGCCATCGGCGAAGCGCTGCTGCATCTGAAGAACGCGCAGGGCTGGAGCATCTTCCAGACGCATGAGCCGGATCGCAAGCTGGGACGCAACTGGGCCGGCGTGTCGTCCATGCACGCGCGGGTGGCGGAGGTGGCGTGGGCCTGCCGTCCGGCCGACGCCTGGCAACTGGAGAAGCCGATCGCCGAGGCCTCCGTCAAGGCGGCGGGCAGTGCCCGCATGCTGGGCAGCGCGCTGGCGGCGCTGCATGTGCACGCCCGCCAGGAGCCGTCGTCGCGCATGCCGGCTTTCCTGGCGCTGATGGGCGAGATCGCCACCGCCTGGTCCGAGGCGCCGGCCCATGCGATCGAGACGCGCAACCTGTTCAGCCTGATCCTGCAATGCAAGCACGGCGGCGTGCCGATCGCCGACCAGCTCCGGGAGACGCTCAGGCGCCGGGTCGCGCTGTTCGACGCGCAGAGCTGGCTGGCGGAGCTGGCGCTCGGCGCCCTCGCGATCCCGCGGCTGGAGACGCCGGACCGCGCCCACCTGAGCAGCCTGCTGGAGTCCGCCGATTTCTCCATCGCCGCGGGCCGCGCCATCTCGTTCGGATTGCTGCTGAAGGAAGACAAGGCCCTGCATGCGCGCTTCATCGATCGCCTCTGGGCGATCATCGACGAGCGCGCCGACGGCGGCGTCAATTCCGGCCTGATCACCTGGCTGCTGACCAATGCCGATTCGGCCTCGATCCAGAAGCGCCTGCCGACGATCCGGATCTGGCTGACGGGCCACGCCGCCGGTCACACCGTCCGCACCGCGCTCATCAGCTGGATGAAGAAGGCCAAGTCCCCCGAGCTGCCGGCCTACCTCAGCGAGTGCATCAAGGACCTCGGTGCCGAGCGATCCGCGTACACCCCGGCCTCGGCCGCGTTCGTGGCGCTGGGGACGCTGGACCTGGCGCATGCGCAGGTCATGGTGCCGTGGATGAATTGGGCGTCGGCCATGCTGGAGCGCAGCCGGGGCGACCGGTCGGCGCAGATCGTCGCCAACTCGATCCATGGCGTGCTGACCAAGTCACGAGCGCATGCGAGGGCGTTGGGGGCCAAGCCGGCCAGCAAGGTGCTGGCGGCGCAACTGTCCGACGCCCGGTCCCGGCTGGAGGCCGCGCACGCCGCCTGGCAGGCCGCGCTCAAGACCCATGCGGAGCCGGCGGTGCAGGCCCGACGGGCTTGACGTGTCCGTCGGGCCTGTCGCTCACCGTTCATCGACGCAGCGATCCGGTGATCCGGCGATCCGGCGATCCGGTGATCCGGTGATCCGGTGATCCGGTGATCCGGCGATGCGGTGATGCGGTGGCGACGTGGCCAGTGCGGCAAAGCCGAAGCGGCCGGGTGGAACTTCAGCCTTGAGCGGAGTTCGCCCGACACCCACACTGCGAGGCTTCGTTCAATCCACCGCACAAGAGCGTCCCCGACATGAGCACCCCCGTCATCGCCGGCCTTCTTTTTACCGCGACGCTTGGCATCGTCGCGCTGATGGCCTGGAAGGGCGACACGGAGCGGCGTGACGTCACCTTCCTGGCCTCCGCGGCCGGTGTCGGCAGCGTCTGCACGGTGATCGCGGCGCTGGTCTGAAGGCGCGCTCCCGGCCCGCGTTTTCGCCGCGTGCCCGACCACGTTCCTCTCGCCGCTGCGCGCATTCTTCCCGCCTGGCCTGACGGATACGCTCGGTTGCCAACCCGACACCCCTGAGCTTCGCGGGTGATTCGATCGCGCGCCAGAATGGGCCATCGCCAGCGTGGCCTGGTTGTCAGGGAGAGGGCATGCGTGTTTTGCTCGTCGAGGATTCCGAGTACATCCGCAACCAGTTCGTTCGCCTGTTCGCGGACGTCCCGTTCGTGTCCGTCGTCGGCCACGCGGTCAGCGAGGACGAGGCGGTCGACGCCATCGGCACCTTGTCGCCCGACGTGGTGCTGGTCGATCTGAACCTGCAGACGGGTTCCGGCATGCATGTGCTGCGACGCGCGCGGCAAGCGGGCTTCGCGGGCAAGCTCTTCGTGCTCAGCGGCCGGGACCCCGACTTCTACCAGTCCCTTTGCGAGCGCCACGGTGCCGACGGGTTCTACGACAAGGCGCATGAGCAGGCCAAGTTGCTGGACGATTTGCGCGCGCTGTCGGAGGCATCGAGGACGTCGGGTGTCGCGGGCACGTCGACGGCGCCGGACGCTTCCGACACCTCGGCGCTTCGATGATCGCGGCGCCATCATGCCGGCGTGAGGGTCGGCGGCCGGGGCGGGAGGCCGACCCGCGGCGCGTGGCGCTCATGCAGCGCGCCTGATCGAAGCTCGATCGCCCGATCCGCGCCGGCCACCGTCTCCGGCCGATGGGCGATCGTGATGCGGGTGACGCGCATCCGGCGCAGCGCCGTGGCGATGGCGCGTTCGTTCGCGAGGTCCAGCTCGCTGGTGGCTTCGTCCAGGGCGATCACCCGCGGCCGCTTGTAGAGGCAACGCGCCAGCAGCAGCCGCTGTCGCTGTCCACCGGACAGACCCGCGCCCAGATCGCCGATCAGCGAGGCATAGGCCATCGGCATGCGGACGATGTCCTCATGCAGTCGCGCCGCGCGCGCCGCCGCTTCGATGTCGGGCAGCGACGGCGCCGATTCGAAGAAGCAGATGTTCTCGGCGATGGAGCCGCTCAGCAGCGCGTCCGCCTGCATCACCGTGCCGATGCATCGCCGCACATTGGCGACACCCAATCGCCGGATCGGCACGCCGCCATAGAGCACCTCGCCCTCGGTCGGCGCGAGCAGTCCCAGCGCGATCTTCAGCAGCGTGCTTTTGCCGGATCCGCTGGCGCCCGTGAGGGCGACATGCCGGCCGGCCTCGATCGAGAGCGAGACATCCTTCAGGATCCACGGATCGCTCTCCGAGTACCGGAAGCTGACGCGGCGCAGCTCGATGCGGGGCGGCAGGTGGGCGAGGTCCGTCGGCGGTACGTCATCGGCGTCGGACGGCGCCAGCACGATGTCCGCCAGACGTTCGGTATGGACGGACATGGCCTTCCAGTCGACGATGAAGCCGATCAACGCGCTCGCACGGGACGTGAACTGGGTCTTGTAGGCGATGAACGCGAACAGCATGCCGATCGTGAACGGGGTCGCGTCGGCGCGCCCCTGCGCGAGGATCAGCCGCGCGCCCAGCCACAGCACCAGCAGGTTCTCCAGGCCGAAGATCAGCGTGCTGGCGATGCCGAAGCCCGTGTTCAGGCGCGCCGTCCGGAGGTCCCGGTTCTGGACGTCCACGACCAGGTTCTGCCACCGACCCTGCCGCTGCGATTCGCGGCCGAACAGCTTCAGCGGCGTCATCGCGCGCAAGGTTTCGAGGAAGTAGCCGGACTCACGCGCGGCAACGACCAGGCGTTCGGCCGCCGCGTCCCGATACGCCCCGTAGGTCACCCGGCGCAACAGCGCATAGATCGCCACGGCCGCCATCACCACGCCGGTGAGCGGCAACGAGTAGCCCACCATCAGGCCCAGTGCCACCGCGGCCATCAGCCCGTCCAGCAGCGCCTCCACCGCGCCCTGCGTCAGCACGCGCTGGACGGCCGTGGTGGAGTCGAACTTCGAGGCAATGTCGCCGAGGTGGCGCCGCTCGAAGAAGTCCAGGGGCAGACGGATCAGCCGGGCGAAGACGTTGGTGGTCCATTGCAGCGACAGGCTTTGCCCGAGCACGATCACCATCCAGGACCGCGCCAGCCCCAATGCGCTCTGCAGCAGCAGCATCAGGGTGAAGCCGAGGATGAGGACGGTGAGCAGCTCGGCGTCGCCCGACACCAGCACGTCGTCGATCACCAGTTGCTGGAGCAGCGGCGCCAGCACCGCGAAGCCTTCCAGCACCACCGCGACGATGAAGATCCGCGTCATCGCCAGCGGCAGGCCGTGGGCCTGGCGCAGCAACTTGCGCCAGGCGAAGCGGGGCGCCGGCGGCTCGACCTGGAAGTCGGAGGTCGGGGTCAGCTCCAGGGCCACGCCGGTGAAGCCGGCTGACATCTCGGCGCGGGACAGGACACGGTCCCCCACCGCCGGGTCGGCGACAAGGAAGCGCCCGCGCCGTACCTTGCGCAGCACGACGAAGTGGTCGAGCTTCCAATGAAGGATGCAGGGCAAACGCAGATCGCCGAGATCGTCGAGTTCCGCCCGGGCGGGGCGCGGGCACAAGCCCATCGCGGAGGCGATCTCCATCAGCTGCGAGAGGTCGGTGCCGCGAGCGCTGGGAGGAAAGCGCCGTCGCAACGACACCAGGTCGTCGCCATGGCCCAGCAGGCGGCCCACCGTCGCGAGACAGGCGAGACCGCATTCGGCGGCCTCGCTCTGCAGTTGGGTCTTCATTCGCTGTCGGCTTCCGACGAGGGGGGCGGGATGCGCGTCACGCGGAAGCCCACTGCTTCGAGTTGCTTCAGCAGGCCGTTGGGCCCGAACAGGTGCGCGACGTCCAGCGCCACGGCGAGCGCCGTCGTCCTGCCGCTGGCTTGCAGGATGCGCGCGAGGAAGGCCGTCGCGCGCGCGGCGTTCATGGCCGCCCAGACCGGGCTGGCCGTGGGATCGATCTGATCCGCCAGCACCAGCGCCGCCAGCGCGTCATCGGTCGACGACCGGCTCGCCCGCCGCAGTTGGGTCCGGTCCGCCGCGATCGACGCGGCGGTCGGGCGGTGTTGCTCGACTTCGCGCACGGCTTCCGCGAAGGGGATGCTGTCGACGTGCAACAGGCCGGAAGCCACCGTTTCCAGGCCTTCCACCGCGTGATGGCCGTGCGCCCGGAAGGCGGCGAGGACCAGGTCCCGCGTGCCGTGGCGCGGCAGGAGGCCCAAGGTTGCGCCGTGCGCCTCGATGCAGCAGGCGAGACCGCCCAGGACGCCTCTCGCGCCCGTCTCGGCTTCATCGCGCGGATCCCAACGGTCGCACGCGCGAACGAGAGCCGCCAGCGTCCGTGGATCGGCTCGTGGGTCGGGCAGCGGGACGGCGGGGCCGTCCAGTTGTCCGTCGTCGGTCTGAACCAGCAGGAGGCGCGCCTGCCCGACCCGGGCCTGGACTTCGGGATCGAGCTGATCCGACGACTGGCCCAGCCACTGGGTGCCGACCAGCAGGATGTGGTGGCCGTCCCGTTCCAATTGCCAGGCGGGTTGCGCGGCGGCGTCGATGCCCGCGAGGGAGAGCCCGCAAAACAAGGCGCCGACCATGAATCGACCGCGGACGTTGATCATGTGTTATTCCGTTGGATCAAAAAGAAGCGGCGCCCTTGCGAGCGCCGCGCTCATACCCGTCAGACGCTGCTCATGCGGCGGGCGGAACTCATCCGGTCCATCGAGTTCTCGTAATTGGGCGCCGACGGATCATTCGACGAGCCCGCATAACGGGAAAATCCCGCCGAGGAGCCGAAACCCGACCCCGCCAGCAGGCCGGCCAGGGATTGCGCCTCGGAGCTGCCCTTGGCCATGCCCACCGCGCCGCCGGCCAGACAACCCGCGCCTGCGCCTTCCCATTTGTAGCCCGAGGGGGCCGCGCCCAGGCCGGCCAGCCCGCCGTTGACGCAGCCCCGGGTGAATCCCAGCAGAATGCCGGCGTTACCGCCGCTGACCTGCTTGATTTCATTGATCGACAAAGTCCTGATCGCCATATCGTCCTCTGGATAAAAACGGCTGATTCACCTGCGTTCAGCCACGACGCTTGAAAAACATGGATGTCATTCAAATCCTGCGGCCCACCGCGATCAGCGGTTCGAAGAGCCATTCGAGAATGGTGCGGCGTTCCTGATGAATATCCGCCTCCAGCACCATGCCGGGTTTCAGCATCACGTCCCGGCCGTAAGCCCGGATGGATTCGGCATCGAGCGCGACCTTGATCCGATACAGCGGCTCGCTGGTTTGCGCCGCCTGCAGCAGGGAGGCCGCCTGTCCACTCGGCAACTCCTGGGCGCCCAGCGGCGTTCGGCTGATCGCGGTGACCCGGCCGCGTTGCAAACCGAACTTCTGATAGGGGAAGGCCGCCAGCCGGAGCAGGACCAACTGCCCGGGCGCGACGAAACCGATCGCGCGGCTGGGGGCGAAGAGCTCGGCCTCGAGGCGCCCGGCCGTCCGGCTGTCCCTGGGCACCAGTGTCATCAGGGGCTGTCCCTCCTGCACCACCTGCCCGACCTTGGCAGTCAGGGCGGTGACGGTGGCGTCGCCTGGCGCGGCGATCACGATCTCGCGGCGCTCTTCGTTCTCGACGGATTCCTGTTGCAAGGCCGCCTGCTGGCGCCGGAGCTGCCAGGCCTCGGCCGTGCGTTGCGCCTCGGTGCTGGCGATCTCCGCCGCCATGTCCAGGACTTCGCGTTCCAGGACGGACCTGCTTTTCCGGGCGGCGTGCAGGCGACCTTGCAACTCCATCAGGTCTTCGTGATGCCGCTGAACCTGGAGGGTCGAGACGAAACCCTCGTCCGCCAGCGCTTCATAACGGTCGACGGTACGTTTCGCCAGGCTGATCCGGCGCGTCAGGAGGTCGGATTCTTCGTCGCTTTCCCGAATCTCGCGCTGCAGATGCTTCGTCCGCCGGGACAGCGCCTCGATCTTGTGCGCCGCCTGGTGGTCTCGGGTCGTCGATTCAGACTCGACGGCCTTTCTTCGCGCGCTGATGCCCTGGGCGACGAGATTCCCGGTCGGGCCGTGGCCCGTGCTTCTGCCGGTAGCGATGACGACAAGGATATTCCCGCCGCGTGTTTCTTCGCCCTCGGTGATTCTGACCTCCCGGATGACTCCCGTCGCGTTGGCGACCAGGGGCAGATTCCCCAGGGACGGGGCAATCAATCCGGATACCTTGACCTTTCTGGGGATTTCTCCAACGCAAACGAAGGTGAGCAGCAGAAACCCCACCAGCGCCACCGCCACGGTGATCGCGGACAGCAGCGGTTGATGACCCAGCCGGGCGCTTCCGAAATAACTCCGGGGCGCGCTGTTCAATACTTCGGGGCGAAAGAGGTCGCTCATGTCGGGGCTCAAACAACTCGACCGCGTCGAGGATTTGTCTGCCCGCAGAATAATGAGCGCGCGGCGGTATCTGCTAGCCCGTGGTAATGCCTAGTCTGTTTGTGTCCCGATATTCTTCGAATATCCAGCAAATGGCGGTGTCGGAACTGGTCATTCCTTGCGTGGCGTCGCTGCCGGAGGCCTGACGGCGGGCGTGAGGGCGGCGGGCGACGCTCAGCCGTCCGGCGCCAGCATGGCCATCGGCCGGTCGATGCGCCCGGTCAGCCACGGCGCCATCGGTGCCGCCGCCATCGCCGCGCCCGCGGCGGACAGGTGCTGCTGATCGACGTACAGCATCCGGGCCCGCGCCGCGAATCGGCAGCCCTCGCCGTCGCACAGCCCCTGGCGCGGATCGAGGTAGGTGGCGCCGCCGCGGCGTGCCACGTCACGCACGATCACCTCGCCGATGGGGTCCTCGATCATGCTGGCGGCCGTTCCGTACTCGCAGGCGCGGTCGTGGTCCGGCAGGCCGTTCAATGCGGCGCGCAGAGGGTTGCCGCAAGCGGCCACGCGCTTGATCGGCATGAAGGCGAAGTAGGGCACGTCGCCGAGCACCACCACCCGCTTGCCCGCGCGCACCAGTGGTTCGACCGATGCGGCCAGGCCCTGCCGCAGGTGCTCGGGGGGCGTGCCCGCCGCCCCCGTCATCGAGGCATAGGGCCCGTCGTCCGTCAGGCCGACCCGCCAGAAGCCGCCGATCACGACCACGCGGATCTCCGGCCGGGCCAGCAGCCGGTCCATCACCTGGCGGTTGAAGGCCGCGCATTCGTCGGCGTGTTGCGGGAAACGGGTCATCGCCCGGCTCACCGCCTGCAGGAAGGGGCAGGAGGACTTGGTCAGTTCTTCGTAGCCCAGGCTCGCGGAGCCGGCCAGCGCCCGCATCGCCGGGCTCATCGCGCTGGCGTGGCTGTCGCCCACCAGCGCCAGGGACGGCTGGCCGCCGGTGGCCACGCAGTCGCCGGAGAGCCGTGGCGCGGTCACGCCGTAGTTGGCCAGGCAGGGGCTGGGCGTCGCCGTGGCGCCGGCCGCCTGGGCGACGAAACCGTCGGGCCAGCGCTGCGGATAGCCGCCGGCCAGGTAGGCCGATCCGGTCACCGCCGCGGCAGCCGACATCACCAGCGCATAACGCGACAGCGACCGCCGCACCGGCGTCGGCGATTGCCGGAACGGGGTCTCGATCCAGCGGTACGAGCCGTAGGCCAGGGCGACCGACAGCGCCGCCAGCAGCACGCGCCAGGCGAGCGGCGGCTCCGTCTCCAGCACCAGGTGCGCCATGCTGATCAGCGGCCAATGCCACAGGTACAGGGAATACGAGATGAGCCCGAAGAAGGTCGCCACCGGGTTGCTCAACAGGCGCCGATTGACGAAGGCGCCGTCGGTGTGCAGCAGCAACACCGCGCCCAGCACCGGCGGCAGGGCGGTGAGGCCGGGGAAGCGCGTCGCGTGGTCGTAGGCGACGATGGGCACGATCAGCAGCGCCAGCCCGAGCCAGGCCGCGATCTCCGTCGACAGGCGGTGCCGGCGCTCGATCGGCGCCGCATGGTGCGCGCGCCACAGCGCCAGCATCACGCCCGCGCCCAGTTCCCAGGCCCGCGGCGGCAGCAGGTAAAAGGCGGCCTGCGTGTCGTGCCGCATTTGCCAGACCGCCAGCAGCAGCGACAAGGCGGCGATCGCCGCCACGGCCGCGAAGCGCCACGACGCGCGCAGCCGCGCCACCAGCGTCAGCACCACCGGGGCCAGCAGGTAGAACTGCTCCTCGACCCCGAGCGACCAGGTCATCAGGAGCGGATTCATCTCGGCCGCCGGCCGGAAGTAATCGATCGAGCGATACAGCGTGATGTTGGACACCGAGAACACCGCGGCCACGGCGTCGCGCCCGAAGTCGTGGAACTCCTGCGGCGACGCCAGCAGCGCCATCGCCACGCCCGTGAACAGCAGCACCGCGATCAGCGCCGGCACGATGCGGCGCGCGCGCCGGTAGTAGAAGCGCGCGTAGCTGAAGCGGCCCTCGCGCGCCTCGCCGTAGATGTGGCTGCCGATCAGGTAGCCGGAGATGACGAAGAAGATGTCGACCCCGGTGAAGCCGCCGGGCAGCGGCAGGCCGAAGTGGTAAGCCACCACGCTCAGCACCGCGATCGAGCGCAGGCCGTCGATGTCGTGTCGGTAGCCGGGCTGCCGGGTCGGGGATGCCGTCATGAATGCCTCGTTGAATCGCATCGAGGGCGCGCGAAGCAATCGGCGATCCCGGTAAACGGCGCGCAGGGGGCGCTCAAAGGGCGCGGGCGCTCGCGCTCGAAACCGCGTGTTCCGGTTCCCTCCTTAGAATTGCCCCCTCCCAAGCGATGACGTCCCGATGTCGGGGCGATGACGATGACAGCTGCTGTTCGGACCGCCGCCTCGCGCGCGCCCGTGGTGATCGTGGGCGCCGGCCTGGCCGGATTGACCGTGGCCTTGCACCTCGCCGACGACGTCCCCGTCATCGTCCTGGCCAAGCGTGAACTGGGCGAGGCCGCCACGGCCTGGGCACAAGGCGGCATCGTCGGCGTGCTGGGCTCCGACGACAGCATCGAGAGCCATGTCCGCGACACGCAGGACGCCGGCGCGGGCCTGGTGGACGAGGCCACCGCCCGCTTCATCGCCGAGCGCAGTGCCGATGCCGTGGCCTGGCTGGTCGGCCAGGGCGTGCCCTTCACGCCGGACGAGCAGGGCCCGCTGGGCCTGCACCTGACCCGCGAGGGCGGCCACGCGGTGCGCCGCATCGCCCACGCCGCCGATGCCACCGGCAAGGCCATCCACGACGCGCTGCTGGCCAAGGCCGCGGCGCATCCCAACATCGAGCTGCGCCAGCGCTGGATGGCGCTGGACCTGATCACCTCCCGCCACGTGCAGCGCGAGGAGCCGTCGCGCTGCTACGGCATCTACGCGCTGGACATGGATGCGCGGCGCGTCGAGGCGATCGCCGCGCGCGCCGTGGTGATGGCCACTGGCGGCGCCGGCAAGGTCTACCGCTACACGACCAATCCGGACACCTCCACCGGCGACGGCATCGCCATGGCGTGGCGCGCGGGCTGCCGCGTGGCCAACATGGAGTTCATCCAGTTCCACCCGACCTGCCTGTACCACCCGCAGGAGCGTAGCTTCCTCATCACCGAAGCGCTGCGCGGCGAGGGCGGCCACCTGAAGCTGCCGGACGGCACGCGCTTCATGGCGCAGCACGACGAGCGCATGGAGTTGGCGCCGCGCGACGTGGTGGCGCGCGCGATCGACTTCGAGATGAAGAAGCACGGCCTGGACCACGTCTGGCTGGATGCGACCCACCTCGGCGAGGACTTTCTCAAGGAGCACTTCCCGACCATCCACGCGCGTTGCCTGGCGCTGGGCATCGACATCGCGCGCGAGCCCATCCCGGTCGTGCCGGCGGTGCACTTCACCTGCGGCGGCGTGGTGTCGGACCTGCACGGCCGCGCCGACCTGCCGGGCCTGTACACCGTCGGCGAGACCGCCTACAGCGGCCTGCACGGCGCCAACCGGCTGGCCAGCAACTCCCTGCTGGAATGCGTGGTGCTCGGCCGCACCTGCGCCACGGACATCCAGGCGCAGCCCGACACCGAGCCGGCCCCGCTGCCCGCCTGGGACGAGAGCCAGGTCGAGGACGCCGACGAGCAGGTCGTCATCGCCCACAACTGGGACGAGCTGCGGCTGCTGATGTGGAACTACGTCGGCATCGTGCGCACGACCAAGCGGCTGGAGCGCGCGCTGCACCGCATCGACCTGCTGCGCGCCGAGATCGACGATTACTACGCCAACTTCCGCGTCAGCCGCGATCTGCTGGAGTTGCGCAACCTGGTCGATTGCGCCGAGCTGATCGTGCGCTCCGCGCTGCTGCGGCACGAGAGCCGCGGCCTGCACTACAGCCGCGACTATCCGCGCACGCTGCCCGCCAGCCTGCCGACGGTGCTGGTGCGCAACGGCCATACGCGCGGCGGCGTGCGCTGATCCGTCGATCGCGCGTCGGCCGTCGGGCCGGCAACGCGTGCTCGGCGCTCAGCGCTTGGCCCGCAGCACGCTGCGCGCCTGCACGAAGTTGAAGGCGTAACCCACCGCTTCCTTGATGGCGGCGTCGACGTCGAGCCGCTCCTGCTCCGTCAGGTAGAACGAGTAATCCACCGCGTGGCGGATGTAGCGCGGCGGCAGCCGGTTCAGCGCGACGCAGGCGACGTCGGCCAGCAGCTCGGGGTCGCGGTGGATCTCGGCAAACTGCGGCGCGGTCTCCATCACCGCGGCGAACACTTCGCGTTCGTGATGGTTGTAGAGCGAGGTGAAGTCCATGAGGGCATCGTCCTGGGCAAGGCGGAATGAGCCACAGCATAGGCGCGCGCCGCACCAAATGGAAAGCCCCCGCGGACGCTCGTTCGGGCGGGGGGAGACGGGGGCGCAAGGGCGTCGCGCCGGCCCCGGCGAACGGTCGCCGGCCAACCGCGATCGAGCTGTCAGCCGTCCATCGACCGGATGATCGAGCCCTGGGGGGATCGAGGTCAGCCGATGAGCGATCGGCCAACGAGGACCCCGCCGCCGCGCGATGCGGTGATCAGGCGGCGCCGAGGCCCGGCACCAGCGCGCCGGCGGCCTGCGCGGCCTTCTTCGCCTTGAGCGCGGCGGTGAAATCCAGCATGCGGTCGATGCAGGACAGCGCCTGCGCGCGGATGGGCTCCTCGACGAAGATCTCGCCGGTGCCGCGTTCCAGGCAGTCGACGATGCCCTGCAGGCCGTTCATCGCCATCCACGGGCAGTGCGCGCAGCTCTTGCAGGTGGCGCTGTCGCCGGCCGTGGGTGCCTCGATCAGCACCTTGCCCGGCGCCAGTTGGCGCATCGCGTGCAGGATGCCCTTGTCGGTGGCGACGATGTACTCGCGCGCCTTGCCCTCGACCACCGCCTTGATCAGCGCCGAGGTCGATCCCACCACGTCCGCCTGCGCCACCACGGCGGCCGGCGATTCCGGGTGGACCAGGATCATCGCGTCGGGATGGCGCTCGCGCAGCAACTCCAGCTCCAGGCCCTTGAACTCGTCGTGGACGATGCAGGCGCCGTTCCACATCAGCATGTCGGCGCCGGTCTGCTCCTGGATGTAGCGGCCCAGGTGGCGGTCGGGCGCCCACAGGATCTTCTCGCCGCGGGCCTTCAGGTCGGCCACGATCTCCAGCGCGCAGGAGCTCGTCACCATCCAGTCCGCGCGCGCCTTCACCGCGGCGCTGGTGTTGGCGTAGACGACCACGGTCCGGTCCGGATGCGCGTCGCAGAAGGCGGCGAAGTCGTCGGCCGGGCAGCCCAGGTCCAGCGAGCAGGTCGCGTCCAGGTCCGGCATCAGCACGCGTTTCTCGGGGCTGAGGATCTTGGCGCTCTCGCCCATGAAACGCACGCCGGCCACCACCAGGGTCCGCGCCGCGTGGTCGCGGCCGAAGCGCGCCATCTCCAGCGAGTCGGAGACGATGCCGCCGGTTTCCTGCGCGAGGTCCTGCAGGTCCCCGTCGACGTAGTAGTGGGCCACCAGCACCGCGCCCTTGGCCTTGAGCAGCTCGGCGGCGCGTTGCTTGAGGGACTGGCGCTGGCTGGGGGTGAGCGGCGACTGCACCTTCGCCCAGGCTTGGGCGGTGCAGGTGGCGCCTTCCGCATCCTGGCGGGCGAAGTCGTACAGAACCTGTTCCATGGGGCGCGATTCTAGGGAAGGCGAGAGGGGGCGTCGCCGTGCGGGCCATTCGCCGCCGCCCGGGGCGCCCTCATGACGGCGTCATGGGCATGGCGACGGCGATCGCGGCGACCGTCCCCGGGGAGACCTGCCGCGGCACTAGCTCTGCCCGAAGAACCGGCTCGGCGGCATGCCGACGGTGCGCGTCACCATCGCGGAGAACGCGCTGGCGCTGGCGTAGCCGAGCTCCGCCGCGATCAGCCCCATCGGCGTCTTGCGCGCGGCCAGCCGCAGCGCCTCGGCCAGCAGCGCCTGCTGGCGCCACTGCGCGTAGCTGCTGCCCAGTTCCTGCCGGAACAGCCGCGACACGGTGCGCGCGCTGGCGCCGACCTGCGCCGCCCAGTCGTCCAGGCTGGCGTGGCGCATCGGCTCGGCCAGCACCGCCTCGCACAGCCGGCGCAGGCGCTTGTCCGCGGGCAGCGCCACGCCCAACTGCAGGCCGCGCGCGCGGCCGATCTCGTCCAGGATCAGCTTGCCGATCCAGACCTCGCGATCGGTTACTGCATCGCCGGGCCGCACCTCGTCCCGCGCCAGTTGCACGACCAGCTCGCGCAGCAGCGGGGATACCTCCAGCACCCGGTTCTGCAGCCACTGCCCGTCGTCGCTGGGCGGGTCGAGCAAATAGAGCGTGCGCAGCTCGCATTGCTCGACCGCGGTCACCGCGTGCACCAGCCCCGCCGGAATCCAGACCGCCCGCGACGGCGGCACGAGGAAAGTCGCGCGGTCGGTGCTGACCCGCACCACGCCCGACACCGAGAAGACAAGCTGTCCCCAGGCATGGAAATGCGCCTGGATGTCCATGTTGCCGTCCATGCTGCGCGACTTGGCCCGCACCGGCCGCGACGGGCCGGGCGCATAGCGGCTCGGGTCCAGCGGCGGCACGCTGGTGCGGCCGGGCACCTCGCCGTCGGACGAGGGCACGGTGCGGCGGGATTTTCGGGTCATGGCGGAAACTCGACAGAACTTGTCCGGCTATCGTAATTCCGTCGCGCCGGCCCTGTCACCATCTCGGCCATGAACACCGCCACCACCACCGCCGCGGGCGCGGGCCCGCTCGGGCTCAGCGCCGAGCAGAGCGCCAAGCGAGACATCCAGACCATCAGCCTGATCGGCCTGGCGCACGGCACGTCCCACTTCTTCCACATGCTGCTGCCGCCGCTGTTCCCCGTCTTCATGCGGGAATTCGGGCTGAGCTATTCCGAGCTCGGCCTGCTGGTCACGATCTTCTTCGTGATCTCGGGCGTGGGGCAGGCGCTGTCGGGCTTCCTGGTCGACCGCACCGGGGCGCGGCCGATCCTGTTCCTGGCGCTGGGCTGCTTCGTGCTGGCCTCGCTGGCGGCGGGCACCGCGCAGGGCTTCTCCGGGCTGGCGCTGGCGGCCGCGCTGGCGGGGCTGGGCAACTCGCCGTTCCATCCGGTGGACTTCACCATCCTGAACAAGCGCGTGTCGCAGCAGCGCCTGGGCCATGCGTTCTCGGTGCACGGCATCACCGGCAACCTCGGCTGGGCGCTGGCGCCGGTGCTGCTGATCACGATCCACGAGACCACCGGCCAGTGGCGCTACGCCTATGTGGCCACGGCGCTGTGGGCGCTGGCGGTGATCGCGCTGCTGGCGTTCAAGCGCGACGCGATCGACGACCGGCAGGGCGCCTGGGCGCATGAGAAGCCTGGTGCCGCGGCCCCCGTCGACGAGCACCCGATGGCGTTCCTGAAGCTGCCGTCGGTGTGGCTGTGCTTCTCGTTCTTCTTCTTCACGACCTCGGCGCTGAGCGCGATCCAGAGCTTTGCCTCGCCGGCGCTGTCGGCGATGTACGGCCTGAGCCTGGCCAGCACCGCCTTCGTCGTCACCGGCTACATGCTGGCCGGCGCGGCGGGCATGATCGTGGGCGGTTTCCTGGTGGCGAAGTCGCAGAACCTGGAGCGCAACATCGCCGGCGCGATGGCCGCGGCGGCCGGCCTGCTGGTGCTGACCGCGACCGGCTGGCTGCCGGCGAGCCTGGCGCTGGTGGCGGCCGCGACCGCCGGTTTCGGCACCGGCCTGGCGGGCCCGTCGCGCGACATGCTGATCAAGCGCGCCGCCCCTCCCGGCGCCACCGGCCGCGTCTACGGCACGGTGTATTCGGGCCTGGACACCGGCTTCGCGGTCGCGGCGCCGATCTTCGGCGCGATGATGGACCGCCACTGGAACAACGGCGTGTTCCTGGGCGCGGCGGCGGCGCTGCTGATGGGCGTGGGCGCGGCGAGCCTGGTGCGCAAGGGCAAGACGCACTGAGCGCCGCGCCCGGTGTCCCCACGGCCGATCGAGACATCGATCGCCAAGCCACCCGGACCTTGCGATAGCGCAAGGCCTGACCCCGCGGCGCGCCGAGGCCGCGACATCGGGCCGCCCTCGCGCTTGCAATGCCCGGGGCGCTCGCTACAGTCGGCGGCCATGGATCAACACCGTCACCCCGCCCGGCCCGCCGGGCATGCGCTGGTCGAGGCCCTGGTCGAGCAGGGCATCGATACCGTTTTCGGCGTTCCTGGAGAGTCCTACCTGGCCGTGCTCGACGGCCTGCACGAGCACCGGGAGCGCATCCGCTTCGTGGCCTGCCGCCAGGAGGGCGGCGCCGCGTTCATGGCGGAGGCGCAAGGCAAGCTGACCGGCCGACCCGGTGTCTGCTTCGTCACGCGCGGGCCCGGCGCGACCAACGCCAGCATCGGCCTGCACACCGCGTTCCAGGACTCGACGCCGATGGTCCTGTTCATCGGCCAGGTGGCGTCGGACCAGCGCGACCGCGAGGCCTTCCAGGAAGTCGACTACCGGCAGATGTTCGGGCCCGGCACGCTGGGCATGGCCAAGTGGGTCGGCGAGATCCAGGACGCCGACCGCCTGCCCGAGTACGTCGCCCGCGCCTTCCACACCGCGCAGCAGGGCCGTCCCGGTCCCGTGGTGCTGGTGCTGCCCGAGGACATGCTCACCGAGTTGACCGAAGCCCCGGTGCTGCCGCGCGCGAAGCCGGCGGTCGCCTGGCCTGCGCCGGCCGACCTGGTCCAGCTGCAGGCGCGGCTGGAAGGCGCGCAGCGGCCCTTCGTCATCGCCGGCGGCGGCGGCTGGACCCCCGAGGCCTGCGCGGCCCTGCAGGACTTCGCGCATGCGTGGCAACTGCCGGTGGGCTGCGCCTTCCGCTTCCAGGACCTCTACGACAACCGCGATCCGCTGTATGCGGGCGACGTCGGCATCGGCATCAATCCCGCGCTGGCCAGGCGCGTCGGCGAGGCCGACCTGATCGTCGCGATCGGCCCGCGCCTGGGCGAGATGACCACCGGCGGCTACACGCTGCTGAAGGCGCCGCGGCCGACGCAGCAGCTGGTGCACATCCACGCGGGATCGGAAGAGCTGGGCCGCGTCTATGCCGCGGACCAGATGATCCAGGCCAGCATGAGCGGCGCCGCGCTGGCGTTGCAGCAACTGCGTCCGCCGGGTGGTCCGGGGGAGCTGCCGTGGCTGGACTGGAGCCGCGACGCGCATGCCGACTACCAGCGCAACCAGCAGTCGCAGCCGGTGACGCCGATGGACATGGCCGAGGTCATCCACCTGATCGACCGGCTGCTGCCGGCCGAGACCATCTTCACCAACGGCGCCGGCAACTACAGCGGCTGGCTGCATCGATTCCATCGCTACACGGCCCTGCATCAGGGCGGGCGCAGCCAGCTGGCGCCGACCAGCGGCGCGATGGGTTACGGCTTCCCGGCGGCGGTCGCGGCCAGCCTGCTGCAGCGCGACCGGTGGACGGTCAACATCGCCGGCGATGGGGACTTCCTCATGAACGGCCAGGAGATGGCCACCGCGATGGCCTACGGCGCGCGGCGGCTGATCTGCGTCGTCGTCGACAACGGCAGCTACGGCACCATCCGCATGCATCAGGAGCGGGAGTACCCCGGCCGCGTCAGCGGCAGCGACCTGCACAACCCCGACTTCGCCGCGCTGGCGCGCGCCTACGGCTGGCAGGCGTTCAGCGCGACGCGCACCGAGGAAGTCGAGCCGGCGCTGCGCCAGGCCCTCGCCACGCAGGCGCCGACGCTGATCCATCTGAAGCTGCCGGTGGACGTGTCGACCAGCCGCGCCACCTTGACCGGCATCCGCGAGGCCGCGCTGAAGCGGCAGGGCGCCGCGGGCGGCTGAAGGACAATGCGCGAATGTCTTCTCCCACCATCCCCTTCGCCCTGCGCGGCGAATTCATCGAACTCGACAAGCTGCTCAAGGCCACCGGCCTGGCGGGCAGCGGCGGCACCGCCCGCCATCTGATCTCCGAAGGTCAGGTGAGCGTGGACGGGCAGGTCGAGCTGCGCAAGACCGCCAAGATCCGCGCCGGCCAGGTGGTGGTGTTCAACGGCGAGCGCATCGAGGTGCAGGCGCCGGCCTGAGCGTCACGACGTCCGACCGGTTCAAGGAATCCCCCGGCGGCACGCGCGGGGACGTTCAAGGAGTAACGCCGAATGACGACCCCGACTGCCTCGATCCGTTTCTCGACCTGCGATCTCTGCGATTCGCTCAAGGCCGACACCAGCGGAGACACGCGCTGGTTGCCCGGCAGCCTGTACCGCAGCTATGGCGCCTTCGTGCGCTTCGCCGGGCCTGTGGCAACGGTGCGATGCCTGGATGACAACTCGCTGGTGAAGGCCGCGGTGGAGAGCTTCGGTGCGGGCCGGGTGCTGGTGGTCGATGGCGGCGGGTCGCTGCGGCGCTCGCTGCTGGGTGGCAACCTCGCCGCGAGCGCGGCCAGGAACGGGTGGGCCGGCGTGCTGATCCATGGCGCCGTGCGGGACCTGGAGGAACTGCGCGCCGCCGGCGTCGGCATCTTCGCGCTCGGCCATGTGCCGATGCCGACGGAGCGCCGCGATCAGGGGCTGGCCGACATCCCGGTGCTGATCGAGGGCGTGTGGATCCGCCCCGGCGATTGGCTCTATGCCGACGAGGATGGCGTGGTGATCGCGCCGAAGGCGGTGCATTCGGTGGGGTGATGCCGATGCCGTCGCGGCATGTGTCCGGCGACGAAGTTCAGGTGGAATGGGGGCGCTGACGTTGCCATGCCGGCCACGCCGACCATCCGTGACGCGCGGCCTCCAGCAGCGATCGGGAGCGCCCGACGCGCGTCGACTTTCGCAACAGCGTCTCGTCGCCCGATTTCATGGTGATTCGTCGTTTGCCGCAGAAGTCGCGCAACCATTGCGCCTGCGCCAGATCGTCCGGAAGCTGGAGTTCTCGCAGGCCCGTCATCGTCTTCAATTGCGTCATGAACGCGCGCTGTTGATCGGGCTGCGTCAAGACCGCCGTGTCCGTGCGCGACACCGCGCGCAGGTCCAGTCTCCGGAAGGTCGGCAGCGCGGTGCCGGCGGGCAACGCGCCGTCTCGCAATGCCCACACCATCAGCGTCGGGGACGTCAGCGCCGCCACGCTTCGCCGGAAGGACTCCGGCGACGCGACCCCGTTACAGCCTACCTGCACGCACAGGGGGATCCGGTCCCGTCCGATGCGGCACGCCTTCAGCATCGCCGCCGGCGGCAGATCGACCGGCGGCATCGTCGCGGCGCCGTCGCGGGGCACGATCAGCGTGCGGATCGACGCGTCACCTTCCGCGTTCAGCACGAGCCGGGCCGTGATGAGGCGTTCGATGCTGCGGCTGGTGGTCAGGTGGCCGGCGTTGCCCCCGAACGACCATCGGGTCAGGTCGTCGAGCAACTGCGGCATCGTATCGACCGCTTCCGTCGATGCTTCCGATGCGGTTGAGGCCGTGGAGGTGGATTCGGAACTCTGCCGGTTCAGGTGGTTCAGCGCATCGCCCAGGAGTTGGAGGCGCCGCGGTCTCGGCGAATCCGGGCTGGACGCCTCGGCAGAGGTGTCCCATGTCCACGGCCCCGCCTCCACCTCCGGCGAGGTCGGGGGCGATGACGAGGTCGATGACGACGACGAGGTCGAGGTCGAGGTCGAGGTCGAGGTCGAGGTCGATGGCGACGGCGGGCGGGAGGACCCGAAGGCCGACTCGCCGCGTGGCACCGAATGGGCCAGACGGTACCCGACGGCCGTCGTGCCGCGAGGAAGCGCGATCTTGCCGAGTGGGGCGGAAAGGGTGCCCTCGTGGCCGTACAGGGTCAGCGGCCTGCCGACGACGCGCGGGAGGGGGGCACCGGCGCGACGGCTGGCGGCGACACGCTGGTCGCGGGACTCCGCGACCTCGCGCATCAACGCGCTGAACGGCAGGTCGGGGTCCGCCGCGGCGACGCAGCGGTGCCGATGCGCGGCGTGTACGCGATCGCGGCTGTCCTGATCGGTGACGAAGACCTCCAATCCATGCGGGAGCGACAACGGCCTTTCCACATCGCCCCGTGGTTGCCAGGCCATCAACCCCGTGAGGCGGGGCAGGCCGTGCATCAGCGTCTGCAACGCGGCGATCGAGCATCCGCCGGGCACCGCCAGATGATGCACGCCATCGCAGCCGTGAACATTGAAGAAGCTGACCCGGTCGAAGGCGTCTGGCGACACGTGGCGCAGGTCGGCGGCGCCATCGACCGGATGACGCAAGGTCGCGACGATGAAACGGGTTTGCCGGTCCAACTCGACGTTCGGCGGCAGGTCACGGCGGACCGGGATGTCCGCGTGCGGAAGCCAGGGGTCGAACGATTCTTGGGGGCGGGAGATCGGCATGAAATGCAGTGGCAGGATGACAAGGAGACGCCCTAGTGCGGGGCGCATCTCCGGCCACCTGCAAACCGCCGCCGGATGTCAACGGCGGGTCGGCGTCATCCACGCCACCAGGGCCTCCGCGCCCATGGGCTTGCCGAACAGCCACCCCTGCGCGACCTCGCAACCGAGCTGCAGCAGGATGTCGCGTTGCCCCTCGGTCTCCACGCCCTCCGCGACCACCGTGAGGCCCAGGGCCTTGCCGATGCCGATCACCGCGCTGGACAGCGCGCGGTCGTCGGCGTCGTGCGCCAGGTCGCGGACGAAGCTCTTGTCCAGCTTGAGTTCGGTGACGGGCAGCCGCTTCAGGTAGCTCAGGCTCGAGTACCCGGTCCCGAAATCGTCGACCGACACGCCGACGCCCATTTCGTTGAGCTGCTGCAGTTGCTCGCGCGGTCGGCTGTTGTCGTCCAGCATCAGGCGTTCGGTGACCTCCAGCGTCAGGTCCCGCGCCGCGAGGCCGTGACGCGCCAGCAGCGCGCGCGCATGGGCCGCGACGTCGTCCTGATGGAAGCGCTGCGGCGAGACGTTGACCGACATGCCGGGCACGTTCACCGCCTGCGCGCGCCACGCGGCCAGTTGCGCGCAGGCCTGGTCCAGCACCCATGCGTCCAGCGCGTTGATCAGGCCGCTTTCCTCGGCGACCGGGATGAAGCGGTCCGGCGGCACCCAGCCGCGCTGCGCGTCATGCCATCGCAGCAACGCCTCGACGCCGACGAGCTGGCGGTCCGACAGGCGCAGCTTGGGCTGGAAATGCAGTTGCAGCAGTCCGTTCGACAACGCGTGGCGCAGCGCGGCCTCGATGTCGAGCCGCTCGTCCAGCGCCTGGTTCATCGCGCGCAGGAAAAAACGCGCGCAGTCGCGGCCGGCGCGCTTGGCCTCGTACATCGCGATGTCGGCGTTCTTGAGCAACTGGTCGAGGTCGGCGCCGTCCCTCGGATAGGCGCAGACGCCGATGCTGGCGGTCATCTGCACGCGGGCATGGCTGCCGTCGAGCGGGATCGGCGCCTCCAGCGCCGCGCGCAGCTTGGCGGCCACATGCATCGCATCCTCGGCGGTGCAGCCGGGCAGCAGCGCGACGAACTCGTCGCCGCCCAGGCGCGCCAGCGTGTCGCTGTCCCGCAGCGTGTCCAGCAGTCGCGCGGAGATGTGCTTCAGCACCTGGTCGCCCACCGCGTGGCCCAGCGAATCGTTGACGGTCTTGAAGCGATCGATGTCGAGCAGCAGCAGCGCCGCAGGCGCCTCGGCGCGCGAGGCGAGCAGCAGCGTCTGGTGGGCGCGATCGGCGAGCAGCGTGCGGTTGGGCAGGCCGGTGACGCCGTCGAAGTAGGCCAGGCGTTCGATCTCGCGCTGGTGCCGGTCATGCATGAACGCGATCTGGCACAGCTGCGCGCAGGCCTGCACCATCTGGCGATGGAAGGGCGCGGCGCCGCGCGGCTCGCGGTAATACAGCGCGAAGGTGGCGACGACCAGGTCGGCGCCGACCAGGATGGGTGTCGACCAGCACGCCGCGAGGCCGTGCCCGAGCGCGAGCTCCCGGAACGGCGCCCAGAGCGGATCGTTCGCGATGTCGGTCACCTCGACCGCTTCGCGCCGCCAGGCGGCGGTGCCGCAGGAGCCCGCCTGCGGACCGACCGTCAGCCCTTCCAGCGCGCCGCTGAAGGAGGTCGGCAGGCTGGGCGCGGCGAGCGGATGCACGTTGCCGCTGTCATCGACGGACAGGACCGAGCAGATCACCTCCGGCGCCAGCGCCTCGACGCCGCGGCACAGCAGGTCCATCACCGCCTTCAGCGGGCGGCCGAGCGCGACCGCTTCCAGGACGTCCCTTTGCAGATGATCGATCCCCGCCTGGCCGTCGCGCCGACCGCCGGCCGGCTCCGCCCCGAGGGCCGCCATCGGCGCGGCCCACCTTGTCGCGTGCTGTTGTGGCATCGCTGCTCCCTGTCTGTCCGAGCAGCATGGCAGGGAAGCCGGCGCGCTTCAAGCGGCGCCGCCCCCCATGTCAACGGAAAACGTCGAGCAAACGGTCCAGGCCGCCGTCGTTGATCGCGATCATGGCCTGCGCGCGCACCGCCGGCTTGGCGTGATAGGCCACGGACAGGCCGGCCGCGCCCATCATGGGTAGGTCGTTCGCGCCATCGCCGACGGCGATGCACTGCGCCGGCGAGGCGCCGATCCGGGCGGCGCAGGCCAGCATCATGCGGCGCTTCTCCTCGCCGTCGCAGATGTCGCCCCATTCCTGCATGACGAGGCCGCCGGTGAGCCGGCCGTCGACGATCTCCAGTTCGTTGCTGCGGACGAAGTCCATGCCGAGCTCGGCGGCGACATGGCGCGTGAAGTAAGTGAAGCCGCCGGAGACCAGCACCAGGGTCAGCCCCGCGGCCTTGAGCGCGGCGCAGAGGTCGCGCGCGCCGGGGTTGAAGGTCAGGCGGTCGCGCAGGACCCGGGCCAGCGCGTCCTCGTCGACGCCCCTGAGCAGCGCCAGGCGGCGGCGCAGGCTGTCCTTGAAGTCGGTGATCTCGCCGCGCATCGCGGCCTCGGTGATCGCGGCGACCTCGTCCTTGCGGCCCGCGGCGGCGGCGATCTCGTCGATGCACTCGATCGAGATCAGCGTCGAGTCCATGTCGAAGGCGGCGAGCTTGAAGTCGGCCAGCGACAGCGGGGCGGTGAAGCCCTGCAAGACGAGGGGGGACGACGAGGCGGGCGACGAGGGCGACGAGGGAGAACAGGAAGTCATGCGAGCGAAGCCTGGGTCGGAATCTTGAAAGAGGAAAGTCCCCGCCGACGATTCAGCGCGAGCGGTCGACGGGGACGGGCGGCAGCTTAGCGCAGTCGCCGGGGTGAGCTTCAACGCGCAGGGGACGAGGTGGAGGGCATGCCGCGGGAGGAGGCCTCAGATCAACCATCACGTGATGCATCGGGCGCTCAAGAAGGTTCGATGCGGACCGGTCCAGGAGCTCGTTCCATTCAGCGCACTGCCTGGAACCGATGGCGTCGCGTGTCGTCTTCCAGCAGATTGCGCGATGACTGCCGAATCCTGGGGATGACGAATGAAAACGGCGGCCAACAGGCCGCCGTCCATATCGTCGCCGTACGCCACGGTGGCGCCGCACCTCAGGGCTGCGTCACCGGCGCCCCCAGCAACCTCAACACCTCCCGCACCGCCTGCGCCCGGTCCTTCGGATCGGTCAGCGCCTTGTCGATGCGGAGCTTCTCGTTGCCCACCAACTTGATGTTGCGGTTCTTCTGCACCAGCTCGATCACCCGCAGCGCGTCGATCGGCGGGTTGGGGCGGAAGTTGATGTTGATGACCGTCGGCGCGGCGTCGATCTTCACCACGCCGTAGGGCTTGGCCAGGACCCGCAAGCGGTGCGTGTCGAACAGCGTCTGGCCCTGCGCGGGCAGCTTGCCGAAACGGTCGGTGATCTCCTCCAGCATCGCGTCGATCTGATCGGTCTTGTCGGCCGTGGCCAGCCGCTTGTACAGCGACAGGCGCTGGTGCACGTCGCCGCAGTACGCGTCGGGCAGCAGCGCGGGCGCGTGCAGGTTGATCTCGGTCGTGGCGGACAGGGGGCTGAGCAGGTCCGGCTCGCGGCCGGCCTTGAGCGAGCGCACCGCCTCGGACAGCATCTCGTTGTAGAGCTGGAAGCCGATCTCCATCATGTTGCCGCTCTGGTGCTCGCCCAGCACCTCGCCGGCGCCGCGGATCTCCAGGTCGTGCATCGCCAGGTAGAAGCCCGAGCCCAGCTCCTCCATCGCCTGGATCGCCTCCAGCCGCTGCGCCGCCTGCTTGGTCAGGCCCTGCACGTCGGGGACCATCAGGTAGGCATAGGCCTGGTGGTGCGAGCGGCCCACGCGCCCGCGCAACTGGTGCAGCTGCGCCAGGCCGAACTTGTCGGCGCGGCTGATGACGATGGTGTTGGCGCTGGGCACGTCGATGCCGGTCTCGATGATGGTCGAGCACAGCAGGAGGTTGTGCTTGCCGCCGACGAACTCGCGCATCACCCGCTCCAGCTCGCGCTCGGGCATCTGGCCGTGCGCCACGACGATGCGGGCCTCCGGCAGCAGCTCCTCGAGCTTCATCCGGCGGTTCTCGATCGTCTCGACCTCGTTGTGCAGGAAGTAGACCTGCCCGCCGCGCTTGAGCTCGCGCAGCACCGCTTCGCGGATGGTGCCGCTGGTCTCGGCGCGCACGAAGGTCTTGATCGCCAGGCGCCGCTGCGGCGCCGTCGCGATCACGCTCAGGTCGCGCAGACCCTCCAGCGCCATGCCCAGCGTGCGCGGGATGGGCGTGGCGGTCAGCGTCAGCACGTCGACCTCGGCGCGCATCGCCTTCATCGCCTCCTTGTGGCGGACGCCGAAGCGGTGCTCCTCGTCGATCACCAGCAGGCCCAGGCGCTTGAACTTGACGTCGCCGGACAGCAGCTTGTGCGTGCCGATGACGATGTCGATCGAGCCGTCGGCCAGGCCCTCCATCGCCGCCTTGATCTCCTTGGCGGACCGGAAGCGGCTCATCTCCGCCACCTTCACCGGCCAGCGGCCGAAACGATCGGCGATGTTCTGGAAGTGCTGCTCGGCCAGCAGCGTCGTGGGCGCCAGCACCGCGACCTGCTTGCCGCCCATCACGGCCACGAAGGCCGCGCGCAACGCGACCTCGGTCTTGCCGAAGCCGACGTCGCCGCACACCAGGCGGTCCATCGGCTTGGGGCTGATCATGTCCTGGATCACCGCGTGGATGGCGGCGCGCTGGTCGGGCGTCTCCTCGAAGCCGAAACTGGCCGCGAAGGCCTCGTAGTCGTGCGGCGAGTAGCGGAACGCGTGGCCCTCCCGCGCGGCGCGGCGGGCGTAGAGGTTGAGCAGCTCCGCGGCGGTGTCGCGCACCTGCTCCGCGGCCTTGCGCCTGGCCTTGTCCCACTGGCCGGAGCCCAGCCGGTGCAGCGGCGCCTCCTCGGCGCTGACGCCGGTGTAGCGGCTGATCAGGTGCAGTTGCGCCACCGGCACGTACAGCGTCGCCTTGTCGGCGTATTCGAGGTGCAGGAACTCGCTGGCGCCGTCGCCCAGGTCGATGTTGACCAGGCCCAGGTAACGGCCGATGCCGTGGTTGGTGTGCACGACCGGGTCACCGACCTTGAGCTCGGACAGGTCCTTGATCAGCGCGTTGACGTCGCTGACCTGCTCCTGCTTGCGGCGCCGGCGCGTCGTGGGCGTGGTGGCGAAGAGCTCGGTCTCGGTGAACAGCTGGATCTGGCGCCCGTCGTCCGGCTCGTTCCAGAAGAATCCGGCCGCCAGCGGCGCCGCCGTGATCGCGAAACGTTCGTCCTTGTCGGCCTCGAATTCCGCCAGGTCCTTGACCGACGGCGGATCGATCTTGTTGTCCCGCAGCAGTTCGAGCAGGCTCTCGCGGCGGCCCTCGCTCTCGGCCAGCAGCAGCACGCGGTAGGCCGTGCTCTTCAGGTGGGCGGCCAGGCGCGCCAGCGGCTCCTGGGCGCCGCGCTCGACGCTGACGTCGGGCAGCGGCCGGGCGTAGTCGACTGCCTCGGCACCGCGCACCGACAGCACCGCATGCCGATGCGTGGCGGTGAAGAAGTCCTCGGGCCGCAGGAAGATTTCCTCGGGCGGCAGGATGGGCCGGTCGGGGTCGTGCTGCAGGAAACGGTGGCGCTCGCGGGTGTCGGTCCAGAAGCGCTGCAGCGCGTCGTCGACCTCCCCGTGCAACACCAGGCCGGCTTGCGCGGGCAGGTAGTCGAACAGGCTCGCGACCTGGTCGAAGAACAGCGGCAGGTAGTACTCGATGCCGGCGGTGGCCAGGCCCGTGTCGATGTCCTTGTAGATGCGCGACTTGGTCGGGTCGCCGTCCATCTTCTCGCGCCAGCGCGCCCGGAAGGCCTTGCGCGAGGACTCGTCCATCGGGAACTCGCGGCCGGGCAGCAGGCGCACGTCGGGCACCGGGTACAGGCTGCGCTGCGAGTCCGGGTCGAAGACGCGGATCGAGTCCACTTCATCGCCGAACAGGTCGACGCGGTAAGGCACCGGCGACCCCATCGGGAACAGGTCGATCAGGCCGCCGCGCACCGCGTATTCGCCGGGCGACACCACCTGGCTGACGTGCTGGTAGCCGCCCAGCGTCAGCTGCTGCTTCAAGCCGGACTCGTCGAGCCGCTGCTTCTGGCGGAAGTTGAAGGTCGTCGCGGCCAGGAACGACGGCGGTGCCAGCCGCGCCAGCGCGGTGGTGGCCGGCAGCACCACGACGTCGAGGTCGCGATCGGCGGTCGCCTTGCCATTGGCCTGCAGCAGCCGCCACAGCGTGGCCAGCCGTTCGGAGATCAGGTCCTGGTGCGGGCTGAAGCTGTCATACGGCAGCGTCTCCCAATCGGGGAAGACGGCCACGCGCAGTTCCGGCGCGAAGAACTTGAGCTCGTCCTCCAGCCGCTGGGTGTCGCCGGGCTCGGCGGTGACGATCAGCGTCAGCCGGCCGGCGGCCACCTGCTGCCGCGCGAAGCGCGAGAGCAGCAGCGCGTCGGCGGAGCCGGTGGGGCGGGGCAGGGTGAAGCGTTTGCCGGGGGAGAGTGGGGACAGCTGCATGGCGCACAAATGAGGACAGCCCCGGGTGGGGGCCGAGGGGAATTGTAGGGAGCGCGGCGCGCGTCGGCCGGCCGTCATGGCAGTCGTCGTACCCGGCCCGGGGTTCCTGGTGGATTCCAGGGTCGAGCGCGCGCGGCACGACCACTGTCGCCGCCTGGCGTGACGGATCGCGGTCATAGGCGGCGGGCGGCCTGCTTCGAAGAATGACGGCTTCCTTGGAGGTCGTTTTTCTATGCACAGTTCCTTCTTCTCCGGCCACGGCGCGCGGCGATCCGCCATCGCCGGCGCCGTCCTGATCTGCTGCCATCTGGCGGCACCCTCGGCAATGGCCGAAGCCGTGATCCCCTTGTCTCCAACGGCGTTGCCCGAGGGGCGGGTCGTGACCCGCGGCCGCTTCGGACCGACCTCGTCCGCGGACGGTGTCATGCGTATCCGGCAACTGGATGGCCACGGCGTGCTCGATTGGAACGCGTTCGACATCGGACGAGCCGCGAAGGTGACGTTCGAACAGCCGGGCCGCGAGTCGGTGGTCGTCAATCGCGTGGTCGGCGCCGAAGCGAGCCGTATCGAAGGCACGTTGTCGTCGAACGGTCAGGTGTTCCTCCTGAACGAATGGGGCATCCTCGTCGGGCCCGAGGCCAAGATCGATGTCGGCGGGCTCGTGCTTTCGACGGTGAAAGCCGCGGAGGAAGGCCTGATGCGCGGCGATGTCGTCATCGGTGGGCTGACCCCCACGGGCGGCGCCGAGCAGGTCCGGCAGTACGGCCGCATCCGCATCCACGACCGCGGTGTCGCGGTGCTCGCGGGTGGGCAGGTGACGATCGGAGCGGGCATCCAGGTGCCGGGCGGTCGAGTGATCGTGCGGGGGCAAGGTGTCGAGATCGCAGATTCCGCGGTCCTGATCGATGTCTCCGGCGAAGGCGCGATGTCCGCCGGGGAAATCGACATGAAGTCCGCGAAGACGTTGTCGATCATCGGTCAACTGAGGGCCGGCGCGGAGAAGGCGAGTGGCGGCGCGATTCGGCTGGCCGGCGACGACGTGGTGCTTGCGGGCAGCCTGACCACGAGAAGCCTGGCGCGTGACGGCGGCAACGTTGTTGTCACCGCGAACCGCGGCGTGGAGCAAACGTCAGCGATCCTGGCGGGCGGAGGGCGTGATGGCGGCTCGGTGCGAATCGATGCCGGACGCGGCGCGCTCACGATTCGGGAGGCGCCGTTGGTGGTCAACGGCCTGGAGGGGGCCGGGGGCAGCGTCGATTTGCGCGCCACGTCGTTCTCCATGCAGGGAGGCGAGATGCTCGCCACCGGCGCGACTCGGGGCGGGCGGGTGACGGTGGAGGCGAGCGGTGCGCCGGAGTCAGCGGTGCTCGGGATCGCCGGTCGCGTCGATCTGAATGCCAGCGCCACGCAGTCGGGCGACGGCGGAAGCGTGACGCTGAAGTCCGCAGGCGCCATCGCAGCCGCGCCGCGCGTCAACCTCCGCGTCAACGGAGCCGGGCCCCAGGGGCGTCAGGGCACGCTTGAACTGCGGGCCGGCAGGGGCAGCCCGATGGGGGCCTACCTTGACCTCGGCAAGGAGGCCGGGCGCGGCGGACAACTGAATCTGGGCGCACCCGCCTGGCTGCTGTCGGAGGTGAAGCCAGATGGCCGCTCCGGGGACGGTGCCTCGCGAAGCGACGCGGCCGGTGTCAGCGCGCCCGTCGGATTGATGGTGAGCGAGCTCTCCACTTGGCTGGACCGCGGACTGTCGGTCGAACTCGCGGCCACCGACCGGATCGAGCTGGCCCATCCGCTCGCGACCCAGGCCGTCGACTCCGGCCGCCTGACGCTGCGTGCCGCGGACATCGCGTTGAATGCCGACATTCGACGCGCGACGGGGGGCCTCGCGGCCACGCTGATCTCGCGAGCCACGCCGGGATCAATCGCGATGGCTGACGACACGCGTGTCGAGATGCCACGGTCCACCGTCACCTTCGAGGTGCCGGGGCCGGCCAGCCGCACGGATGCCACCAGCACACGGCACGGCCTGAGACTGGCCAGGGTGTCGGCGCAGGCGTTGAAGATCGAGTCACGAAGCGCCGGCCTGAGCTGGGCCGTGGCGGACAAGACCTACGACGGCACCACGCGAGCCGACGTCGAGCACGCCACTCTGCACGGCGTGAGCTTCACGCCGGACAGCAATCTGCGCGTACATGTCGATGCGACTTTCGCCGACCGGCGCGCCGCTAGGGACGTGGTGGCTACGGCCACCGTCTCGCTCACGGGCCACAACGGCGACCAGCGCACGGAGGTGCGTCTGCACGAGATCGAGATGGATCTGAGCGACACCGTGACGCGGTCGAATCGCGAGTGGGAGACGGTGGCGACCATTCGGCCCAGACTGTTGCCCGTCACCGCCGTGTCGACGCCCAAACCCTACGACGGCACACGAACGGCGCTGGTGGAGCTCGCCGTCGAGCCGCTGCCGCAGGACGAGGTCCTGGTGGCTCACGAGCGGGCCGAGTTCGACGACCCCAGGCCGGGCGTTGGCAAGACGATCACCGTCAGCGGGCTCACCCTGGGCGGAAGGGATGGCGGGAACTACAGGGTCGAGCCGTCGACCTTGACGCTTCGCGATGGTCGAATCGACGGCGTGGTGCCATCCGAACCCGTCCCACCGACGGCGATCACGCCACCGATCGCACCACCGATCACGCCACCGATCACACCACCGGTCACACCACCGGTCACACCACCGATCGCACCACCGGTCACACCACCGATCGCACCGCCGATCACGCTTCCGATCACGCCGCTAGTCACGCCACCGATCGCACCGCCGATCGCGCCGCCCGTGCCGGAGCGATCGTCGATCACGGATCGATCGAACTGGGCCTGCCCGCGGTCGTTCGACGTCGAGATGCGCGAGATCACGACCTGCGATGGACGGGCGGGCCGGACGGAGCCCTTGCTCCTGGGGCCGGATCTGCGCCTCGATGACGGCATCCGGCTTCCCGATGCGCGCCGTCCGATCTGATCGGACCTCCGCCGAAATCACCCACGCGGCGAGAGCCGCCGCCTGTCTGAGAAACCTCTGCCCGACGGCATGGAGCGCTCCTCCATGCTCGCGATAGCCATGAAGACCATGAAGACGTTCATTCCTTGTTCTTTCAACGCCCAGGCCACCGGCGGCGACGGGGCCCGACCGCGATCGAATCGCCGGTGCACGCCCCTCGGCGTGCTGGGGGGGCTCGCGCTCCTGCTCCCCAACTTGCCGGTCCTGGCCGCCGACCCCAGTCCGTCGATCGTCGCGTTGTCCTCCACCGCCGCAGGTAGCCCGCACGCGTCGACAGGCGGAACTCAGGTCGGTCCATCGATGCCGCATCGCCTTCGCATCGATGGCGTGACGGTGCTGGATGGCGCGGCGCTCGCGATCGAGCTGCAACCGATGTTGACGCACCTGGCGCCGCCCGATCGACTCGAGGCGCTGGCACGACGTGTGGAAGCTCAGGTGCGGGCGGCGGGGCGCCCATTTGCTCGGGCCTACGTGCCCTCGCAGGATCCGGCGCGAGGCGAATGGCGGATCGCCGTGGTCGAGGGACGTTACGGGCGCGTCGAACTGAACGGCGATGCGACCGGCGACGCCAGGCCGTGGTTCGCCGATCTGAGCTCGGGACTTCCCATCGGCACGGAGTTCGAGCGGCAGGTGCTCATCGCTTCGCAGTTGCCCGGCATATCGGTACGGGCCGCCCTCGGGCCGGGCGCGGCGGTGGGCGAGGGCGACGTGGTCCTGACATTGAACCGGGCGCGGCGCTGGGAGGCGGAGATCGATCTCGACAACCACGGCAATCGTCATTCGGGACGCCATCGTCTGACGGCCTCGGGGCATGTCAACGGGGTGCTGCGCTTCGGGGATCGTCTGTCCGTGGTCGCCGGTGGGAACGACGGGCGCGGGTGGCAGGGATCGGTCGGATACGGCCTGCCGATCAGCACGCGCGGGTCGCGGCTGTCCCTGTCCGGTGGCCATCATCACTACGAACTCGGCGGGGAGTTCAAGCCGCTGCGAGCAGAGGGTCAGGTCGATATCGGTGGACTCGCGGTCACGGTGCCGCTGGTGCTGACCGAATCGTCGCGCGTGAGCTGGCACATCGGCGCGGCCATGCGGCGAATGGTCAATCGGCAACGCGCCGTCGCCTTGGAGGACCCTCGGCGGTCGACGTCGGTGACAGCCGGCCTGCGGGGGGTGACATCCCTGTCTTCAGGCAGCGTCGCCTGGGGCGGCGTGGCGATGGAAGCAGGCAAGGTGCGGCTGCGCGATCCCGCCTGGGCCGCCATCGATGCAGCGGGTCCCCGCGTGGCGGGCGAGTTCCTGGTCATCTCCGCCGACGCCGCGCTGCTGAAGCAGTGGTCCGCATGGGGACTGCTGCTGAGAGCCAGCGGACAGATCGCGGACAAGAACCTCGACCCGTCGAGCAAGTTCGTTCTCGGGGGCCCGGCCAGCGTGCGCGCGTGGTCGCTCGGGGAGGTCTCGGGCGATCACGGCGTGCTTGCACAGACGGAGCTGCGTTATCGCTGGAATGCCCTGGAGCCGTTCGCCTTCATCGATGCGGGGCGCGTCAAGTTTCACCACACACCGTGGGCGGCGCCCAAGGCCAGGGTGAAGGACCGCGACGGGCGGACGCTGGCCGGAACGGGCCTGGGACTGCGCTGGCGGCACGGGCGCTGGAGCGCCGAGGGAACGGCCGCCTGGCGGCTGGCGTCCGTGTCGCAGCGTCGGTCGGCATCTGACTCCCGCGCCAAGGTGCCGCAGGTATGGGTCAGCGTGAGCTACGCCCTTTGACATCGAGCAGCAGGAGACAGCGAATGAACGTTGGAATGAGCAAACGGACGCGGACTCGATTGAGCAGCATCGCCGGGGCGATGCTGCTGGCGGGGTTGATCTCCATGGCCGGACCGGCGCGAGCCAGCCTGCCGACCGGCTACAAGGCGCGATATGGCGCGGAGGCGGTCGCCATCACCACCGATGGCAACGTGATGACGATCAAGCAGACATCGCCGGTGGTCAAGCTGGATTGGGATAGCTTCGATATCGGGACGGGTCACACGGTCGACATCTTTCAGCCGGATGCGACGTCGCTCCTCGTGAATCGGGTCGTGGGCGGAGCTGGAAGCCAGATCGACGGATCGCTGATTGCCGATGGGCGGGTGTATCTGATCAATCCCCATGGAGTGCAACTCGGCAAGAGCGCGATGGTCGAAGCCGCGGGCCTGATGGTCGCCGGCATGTGGGTCGATGAGGGGCAGATGGTGGGGGCGGGGCCCATCACCGATCTGCGCATCTCCGACCGAGGCGAGGTCGTCAATCGAGGAGCCATCGCCGTGTCCCATGGTGGTATCGCGACACTTGCCAGTGGTCGTGCCCTAGCGCAAGAAGGATGGATGGAGGCACGGCGCGGATCGATCAACCTGGTGCTCAGTCCGACGCTCGTCCTGGGAGCGATCGGCGATATCGCTGGCACGACCAACCAGCCGGCGTCCGCCGAGCGCGGCATGCGTCATGGGGGACAGACCCTAGCCTCCGGTGGGCAGATCGATATCCGCGATGGGGTTGGACCGATCAATCTGGGCGGCATGCTGCAGGCCGCTGATGGCGGGCGAGTGTCGATCTATGCACGGCATGGTCTGTCCGAGGGATCACACATCGAGCCGGAGGTCGACCACCTCCAGCTGACGATCCCGGGGCTGCGCGTCGATCAGGTCTCGAAAGGGCGGTCGATCGCCGCGGCGCAGGTGCTCGGTTGGCTCGAGGAGGGAACGGACGTCGTCCTGGGCGCGGAGGCCTACGGCAGCCTGACCGTCGATGCGCCCCTCCATTCCGACAAGCATGAGAACGGCCGGTTGCGTCTGGTCGGTCCGAGCGTCGACATCAGGAAAGACATCCGTCTGACGGGCGACATCCGAATCGAAGCGAACGGCCTCGGCGGGCGCATCGTCATGCAACCAGAAACGGCCGTGACAAGTCGAACCGGCCTGGTGAGTTTCAAAGCCCCGCCACCGGCGTCGTTTGCCGGGCCTGCCCCATTGGTGCTGGGCACCGTCGAGGCAGAGCGACTGTCGGTGGAGTCGCCGGTGTCCGTGACGTTTCAGGCTGGGAGCAAGGTCTATGACGGGACTCTCGACGTGCCCCGCGTGTCCAACGAAGAGCTGCGCGGGATCGATTTGACAGGTGGCAACCTGAGATTCGCGCCGTCATTCGTCCTCGACAGTCCGAACGTGGGCGACCGCACCGTGTCCGCGCACGTCGACATCGTCGGGTTTCATGGCGATCGGAAGACGTCTTTGAAGGTCGTCGAGGCGGACGATTCGCTCGGACGCAAGGTTCGTATCGAGCCGCGGCCGTTGGGGGTCGACATGCGCCCCGTTCGGAAGGTGTTCGACGGCAACAATGAGGCGAAGGTCGAGCTGTTTCCTGCCGACGCGCTCGCGGGAAGCGACTTGAGCGTGTCGTATCGGTCCGCCACCTTTGACAGCGCCGAACCAGGATCGCAGCGCATCCGCGTATCCGGATTGGCGCTCTCCGGGCGCGATGCGAAAAACTATCGCTTGAAGGAAACCTCCATCACCGGCCCCGGCGTCATCGACCCCAAACCCATCGAGCCGGTGACGCCTACCGTCGAGCCGATCGGGCCCACGGTACCGGAGAAGCCGGTCGATCCGCTCAAGCCCGCCTCGCCGGTGCTGCCCAGCGGCCATGTGGTGCGGCACGGCGATGTGCGCGTCGATGCCGTCGGCACGGTGATGACGATCAGGCAGACGTCGCCGGCAGCCAAGCTGGACTGGGATCACTTCGACATCGGGAAGGATCACGCGGTGCGGATCGAGCAGCCGGATGCGACCGCGTTCATCGTGAATCGAGTCACCGGCATGGGCGGCAGTCATCTGGACGGGGCATTGACGGCCGATGGTCGGGTGTATGTGATCAACCCCCATGGCATCAGCGTGGGCAAGACTGCCAACGTCGACGCGGGGGGCTTCTTGGCGTCGACGGTCGGCCTGGCGGACGACATGATGAACGGGGCGTCCGCGCCGCGGGGTCTGACCGGCGGTGATGGCGGCCTGGAGCAACGGGGCACGATCTCGGTCAGGAGGGGGGGCGTCCTCACGCTGCTGGCATCCGGATCGCTCTCGCAATCGGGACGGATCGAGGCGCCATCAGGCACGGTGCACCTGATCAGCGCCCAGGCGGCCACGCTCGACGATACCGGCAAGGTGGCCAGCATCGAGGGGGCGTTGGGGGGGCTCGACCACGCCGGGACGACGTCGGCGCATGACGGCGAGGTGCTGATTGCGGCGAATGATTCGCTTGTGCTCGACGGCGCGGTCAGCGCGGCAGGCAAGGGGCGCGTCACGTTGAGATCCGACAGTCCTGAAGTCGACTTGCGAGGTGAACTGACGCCAGGGCACCAGCTGTCGTTTGTCGATTCGATCTATCAGATTTTTGACATCGACGGGCCTGGAACTCTGGCGTCCAGCCGAATCGAACGATGGCTGAATGACGGTGTGGACGTGGAGATCGGCAGGACCGCCAGGAACGAGTTCATCTACCTGGAGAGCAGCATCACCGCCGAGAAGAACTCCCGCGGCCGTTTGACTCTGGATGCCCTCGTTTCCATTGCCGCTCCCCTCGATGTCGGCGCCGGCGATCTGGTGATCAAAGGCTCGGGCATGTCCCAGTCCGATGCGGCCCCCATCCATAGCCGCGGGGGCTCCGTGACCATCGAGAGCATCGGGGCCATCAAGCTGGGAGATGTGCAGGCTCGGACGCTCTCGATCACAAGGCCGTTGCAGGTGGACTTCCGCGCGAGCAGCAAGCCGTACGACGGCACGACCGCGGCCCAGGTCGACCGCGTGGTGTTCTCGGGCATCGATCTGGCGGAGAACGGCAATCTGAGATTCCTTCCGACCTATCGATTCGACAGCCCCGAGATCGGGCTGCGCCAGGTCGGCGCCCGGGTGGATCTCGTTGGATTCAACGGCGAGGCGAGGTCGCCGTTGAGCGTGCTTCATGGCGAGGCCGGCAGCAGGACTGCGCGCATCGAGGCCGTGGCAGAACCCACCCGACCTCCGCCGCCATGGGAGCCGACGCGCCCGCCAACACCACCGCTGCCCGAGCCAGCGGAGCCCGAGCCAGCGAAGCCCGAGCCAGCGAAGCCCGAGCCGGTGACGCCCGAGCCGGTGACGCCCGAGCCGGCGAAACCCGCCCCGATCATTCCGACGCCTCGACCGAATCCTCCGCAGGCACCGCTCCCGGCGCGTCAGGCCATCGCCTGCGCCGGCGCGCGCGATGCCCAGGATTGCGACAGATCGCTCGCGCCCACGCCGGCGGCTGCCGCATCCGCGCCTCGCGTGCGCGGCATCCGGCTGCCGCCGGAGGCGATTCGCCCGTAGCGCCGACGCTTATCCCGCCGGCGTGATCCGTATCGCCCGGCGCGTCGCCGCCGACGCCTCGCGCGGCAGGTCCAGGCTGCGCGCGCGCAACTGCCCGCAGCCGCCTTCCACGTCCTGCCCAGCCGAGTCCCGGAGCTTGGTCAGCACGCCGCGCTCGTGCAACCGGCGCGCGATGTCGCGCGCCTTGTCCCAGTCCGGGCGAACGAACGGCAGCGTCGGCACGCTGTTGTACGGAATCATGTTCAGCACGCCGTACTTGCCCTTGAGCAGCTCGACGATGCCGTCGAGCTCGTCCTCGCCGTCGTTGACGCCGTCCAGCAGCGTCCATTGGTACTGGATCGGATAACCGGTCTCGCGGGCATAACGCTCGCCGGCCTCGACGAGTTCCCGCGGCGTCAGGCGCGGCGCGCGGGGCAGCAGCTCGCGGCGCAGGGCCGGCTTGGTGGTGTGCAGCGACAGGGCCAGCGCGGGTTTGACCGGTCCGTCGCTCAGGCGCTCGAACGCGCGCGGATCGCCGACCGTCGAGAACACCAGGTTCTTGTGGCCGATGTTGCCGGCCGTGCCCAGCAGCTGGATCGCCTCCAGCACCGCGTCCAGGTTGTGGGACGGCTCGCCCATGCCCATGAACACGACCTTCTTGACGGCCCGCTGCCGCCGCGCCAACGCCACCTGCGCGACGATCTCGGCGCTGGTGACCTGCCGCAGCAGCCCGTCGCGTCCGGTCATGCAGAACTGGCAGCCCACCGCGCAACCGACCTGGCTGGAGACGCACAGCCCGTCGCGTGGCAGCAGCACGCTCTCGACCGTCTGCCCGTCCCGCAGGCCGACCAGCAGGCGCGCCGAGCCGTCCTCGCCGGGATGCGATTCCAGCAGGCGCGTCAGGCCGTGCAGTTCGTCCATCAACGCCGGCAGCGCGTCGCGCACCGCCTGGGGCAGGAAGTGCTCCAGCTTGCGTCGGCCCTCCGTCAGGGGCCGATCCTGCACCCAATGGCGCAGCACGCGCTGCACGTGCGCGTCGTTGGCGCCCAGGGCGGTCAGGCGGCGTTCGATGTCGGCGATGGCGATCACGGTGGGCAGGGGCGGCAGGACGGAGGGAAGGCCGCGGGGCGGCGCTCGCGGACGACGCCCCCGGCATTCCCGGCGAGGAGCCCGGAAACGCCGCGGGACGGCGGGAGGGACCCTGAAGGGTCGCATCGAAGGGATGGATTTTCGCCCATCGGCCCGGACGGGGCGTGCTCCCTACAATCGCGCCCCATGACTTCCTTTCCGATCGGTCTCGTGCCACGCTGCTTCGCGCTGGTGCCGGCCGCGGGCGTGGGCAGCCGTTCCGGCGCCGACCGCCCCAAGCAGTACGTGCCGCTGGCCGGCCAGGCCATGATCGCGCACACCTTGGCCGCGCTGGCCGCCGTGCCCCGCATCGACGCCACGCTGGTCGTGCTCTCTCCGGAGGACGACCAGTTCGAGGCCGCCGTGCCCGGCTTCGCGGGCGAGCGCGGCTGGATCGCCCGCGACGGCGGCGCGACGCGCGCCGACTCGGTCGCCGCCGGCCTGCGCGCGCTGCGCGCGCGCGGCGCCCAGCCGCACGACTGGGTCCTCGTCCATGACGCGGCCCGCTGCCTGCTCCGGCCCGAATGGGTCGACGCGCTGATCGACGCCTGCGACGACGACGAGGTCGGCGGGCTGCTCGCGCTGCCGGTGGCGGACACGCTCAAGCAGGCCGTGGTCGGGGCCGATGAGTCCCCGGCCGGCACCCGCGTCGCCGCCACCGTCGACCGCCGCGGCAAATGGGCCGCGCAGACGCCGCAGATGTTCCGCCTGGGCCTGCTGATGCCGGCGCTGGCCGGGCCGCTGGACGGCATCACCGACGAGGCCAGCGCCGTCGAGGCGCTGGGCCATGCGCCCCGGCTGGTGGAAGCCTCGATCGAGAATTTCAAGGTCACCTATCCCGCCGACTTCGCGTTGGCAGAACGCTTGTTGAGGAGCCGCTCATGACCGTCGAATCCGACGCCGATATCCAGGGCCTGAAGGCCGTCGGCGAGGCCGTCGCCACCGTGCTGCGCCGCATGCTCGACGCGATCCGCCCGGGCATGACCACCCGCGAGCTCGACGAGATGGGCGAGCGCTGGCTCACCGAGTTCGGCGCCAAGTCCGCGCCGCGGGTCATGTACAACTTCCCCGGCGCGACCTGCATCAGCATCAACGAGCAGGCCGCCCACGGCATCCCCGGCGACCGCGTCATCCAGAAGGGCGATGTCGTCAACGTGGACGTCTCGGCCGAGCTGAACGGCTATTTCGGCGACACCGGCGGCACGCGCATCGTCCCGCCCACGACGCCGACGAAGACGCAGCTGGTCTTCGCCGCGCAGTACGCGCTGGATCAGGCGATGAAGGAAGTGAAACCCGGCGCGAAGCTCAACCGCATCGGCCACGCCATCGAGCGCGTCGCCAAGGGCCACAAGTTCAAGATCATCGAGAACCTCTGCAGCCACGGCGTCGGCCGCTCGTTGCACGAAGAGCCCAAGAGCATCCCGGGCTATTTCGATCCCAACGACACCCGCGTGCTGACCGAGGGCATGGTCATCACCATCGAGCCCTTCCTGTCGACCAAGAGCCGCTGGGTCGACGAGGAGGCCGACGGCTGGACCCTCTCCGGCATGAAGGGCAATCTCTCCGCGCAGTTCGAGCACACGATGATCGTGACCCGCAACGGGCCGCTGGTCGTCACCCACGCGCTGCCCAATTGAGGTCACCGGGCGGGCGCCGAGCGGTCGCGAACCTTGAACATTCGAATCAACGCCCGACGGGGCGACCGAATGAACGCCTGAGCGCGCGGCTGAACGAATGCCTGACCAAACGCCTGACCAAACGCCTGATCAAACGCTTCACCACGCACACCCCGACGACATGGCTCTGAACATCCGCATCGGCGAGGGCTGGGACACCCACCAGCTCGTCACCGGCCGCCCGCTGATCCTGGGCGGCATCACCATCCCGCACACGCATGGCCTGCTGGGGCACTCGGACGCGGACGCGCTGGCGCATGCGTTGACCGACGCGCTGCTCGGCGCGGCCGCGCTGGGCGATATCGGCAAGCTGTTCCCCGACACCGCGGCCGAGTTCAAGGGCGCCGATTCGATGGTGCTGCTGGCCGAGGCCTATCGCCGAGTGCGCGAGCTGGGCTGGATCATCGGCAACCTGGACAGCACCATCGTCGCGCAGGCGCCGAAGATGGCGCCGTACATCCCGGCGATGCGTCAGCGTCTGGCCGAGGTGCTGGGCATCGATGCCGCGCAGATCAACGTGAAGGCCAAGACGGCCGAGCAGATGGGGCCGGTCGGCGAGGGCCGCGCCATCGAGACGCGCGCGGTCTGCCTGCTGGTGCGGGAGCAGCACTTCGGCGGTTGAGCGGGGCGTCGGGCCCGCGGTGCCCACGGGCGCGTCTTCTCGCGCCTGCGGTCGCACGCGTCGTCGTGCAATGGGGCGCCGGGACGACGTTCGCGCCCGGGCGCCCGCTCAGACGCTGGCGCGCTTGAGCCGCAACTGCGCGACGAACCCGCCGTCCACCGCATTGGCCAGGCGCAGTTGCGCGCCCAGGCGCTGCACCGATTTCTCGACGATCGCCAGCCCCAGCCCCGCGCCGGTGGCGGCGGTGCGGGCGCTGTCGCCGCGGTAGAACGGCGTGGTCAGCTTGGGCAGCTTGTCCGGCGGCACGCCCGGACCGTGGTCCCGCACCGTCAGCAGCACCCAGGCGCTGTCGGCCTCGGCGATGACCTCGACACGGGCCGGCTCGTCGCCGTGATGGCCGTAGCGGCGGGCGTTCTCGAACAGGTTCAGCAGGATGCGGCCCAGCTCGGTGGGGTCGGTCCAGATGCGCAGCGCCGCCGACAGCCGCACGCTGATCTGGATCTGCTGCGGATCGCGGAAGCCTTGCGCCTCGCGCTCGACCAGCTCGCGCAGGTTGAGCGCCTGCAGCTGCAGCTCGCTCGGGCGGGCGTAGTCCATGAACTTGTTGATGATGGCGTCGAGCTGGTCGATGTCCTGCGCGATGTAGATGCGCGCCTGCTCGTCGTTGACGCTCATCTCCGCTTCCAGCCGCAGGCGCGCCAGCGGCGTGCGCAGGTCGTGGGAGATGCCCGCCAGCATCACGCTGCGGTCTTCTTCCATCTTGGCCAGCTCGCGCGCCATGCGGTTGAAGCCCATGTTGACCTCGCGGATCTCGCTGGTCAGGGTGCTTTCGTCGAGGCGCGAGTCGTACTCGCCCTCGCGGATGCGGCTGGCGGCGATCGACAGCTCGCGCAGCGGCTGGTTGATCAGTCGCGCGATCGCCGCCGCGCCCAGCAGCGACGCGCCCAGCGCGATCGCGATCCACCACCAGTTGCTGGAGATGTTGGCCTGCAGCGGCGCCGCGTTGGTCTGCAGCCAGAACTGGTCGGGCCCGACGTCGAAGCGCACCCACAGCCCCGACACGCCGTTCAGCCCGCTGGCGAGCACGGTCTGCGGCCCGAGCTTGGACACCAGCTCCTTGCGCAGGCGCTGCGCGAAGGGGTTGTTCTCGTAGGGCAGCCAGCGGTCGGTGGCCTCGGCCACTTCGACCTGCACGGCCTCGCTGCGCGCCAGCGACTTCACCACCGCGACGCGGTTGATCGCATCGGTGCTGGAGAGCGCGACACGCGACAGGTTCACCAGGCCGGCCAGTTGCTGGGCGGCCTCGAGCGCCTTGGGCTCGGCCTCCAGGGCCTTGAAGGTCTGCTGCCATGCCAGCACGCCCGCCGCCAGCAGGAGGGCCAGCAGCGCGAAGGTGCGCCAGAACAGGTTCAGCGCCAGACGGGGTGGGGTCACGGGAATAGGCGGCTTTCAGTGAGCGGGGCGGGGACGGGACGGCGCCGGCCGGCCGCGCGACGTGGCGCGCGCCGCAACCGACGCGCCCGGGCGGACGCGAGCCTCAGCCCGTCACATCGTCTCGTCGGGCACGAACACGTAGCCCACGCCCCAGACGGTCTGGATGAAGCGCGGCTGGGCCGGGTCCTCTTCCAGCAGCTTGCGCAGGCGCGAGACCTGCACGTCCAGGCTGCGGTCGAAGGGTTCGAACTCCCGGCCGCGCGCCAGCATCGCCAGCTTGTCGCGAGACAGCGGCTGACGCGGATGGCGGACCAGCGCCTTGAGCATCGAGAACTCGCCGGTGGTCAGCGGCACGGCCTCGCCGTTCTTGGCCAGGCGGCGCAGCGCGAGGTCGAACTCGAACGGGCCGAACTGCACCGTCATCGGTTCCTTGGACGGCGCGCCCGGCGCTTCCGGCGGCGGGCGGCGTCGCAGCACCGCGTTGATGCGGGCCAGCAGCTCGCGGGGATTGAATGGCTTGGCCAGGTAATCGTCGGCGCCGACCTCCAGGCCGACGATGCGGTCCACCTCCTCGACCTTGGCCGTCAGCATGATGATGGGCGTGCTGTCTCCGGCGGCGCGCAGGCGGCGGCAGATCGACAGGCCGTCCTCGCCGGGCAGCATCAGGTCGAGCACGATCAGGTCGACGGTTTCGCGGGTCAGCTGCTTGTTCAGCGCCTTGCTGTCCTCGGCCAGCAGGACTTCGAAGCCCTCCTGCGAGAGATAGCGGCGCAGCAGGTCGCGGATGCGGGCATCGTCGTCCACGACCAGGATGCGGTTGGGGCGGGTTGTGCTTTGCATGGCGGCCACTCCTGAATTTGTAACAGCGGCACTGTAAGGGCAGTTTTCGGCCCTGTTTGCGGGATGCAGCAGTCCTTACGGGTTAGTTACATCTTATGTAACAGCAGCTGTCCGCTACATGACCTTGCTAGGTTGTTATGCTGGTTACCCCCTAGGACACCCGTAGGAACCCGAATGATCCGAACCTCCAAGACGCTCTCCCGCAACCGCCTGATCGCCCCGTGGGCGGCGCTGGCGATCGGTGCCGCGGCGCTGGCGCCGGCTGTTTCGCGTGCCGAACCGGCGCGTACCGACGTGCTCAACCTGAGCGCCTCCGCCACGACGGAAGTGGCGCGTGACCTGCTCCAACTGCGCTTCTCCACCACCCGCGAGGGCAAGGAAGCCGCGGCGGTGCAGAACGAACTGAAGCAGGCGCTGGACGCCGCGCTGACCGAGGCCCGCAAGGTCGCCAAGCCGGGGCAGGTCGACGTGCAGGCCGGCAACCTGTCGGTTTATCCGCGCTACGGCCAGACCAAGCCGGGCTCCGGCGGCAGCCCGCAGATCACCGGCTGGCAAGGCAGTGTCGAGTTGATGGTGCAGGGCCGCGACATGGACGCGATCTCGCGCCTGAGCGGCCGGATCCAGAGCCTGTCCATCGCCGGCGTCAGCTACGGCCTGTCGCGCGAGGCGCGCGAGAAGGTCGAAGCCGAGATCGTCGCCCAGGCGATCGCCAGCTACAAGGCCAAGGCCGGCGCCTATGCGCAGCAGTTCGGCTACACGGGCTTCCGCATCGGCGAGGTCAGCGTGAACGCCGACCAGCCGCAGGTCGTGATGATGGCCGCCGCGCCGCGCTTCAAGGCGATGTCCGCCTCCGCCGACGAGGCGCTGCCGGTCGAGTCCGGCAAGGCGACGGTGACGGTGAACGTGAACGGCAACGTCGTGATGACGCGCTGATCCCTCCTCGGCTCCGATCCATGCGAAACGCCCGGCGGTGCCGGGCGTTTTCGTTGGCGCGGGAGTGACCGAGGGCCTGGCCCGGACAGCCCCCTCCCGCGGCCGGGCGCTTACTGCGCCGTCCAGCCGCCGTCCATCGCCCAGGCCTGGCCGCGCACGTTGATGGCGGCGTCCGAGCACAGGAACACGGCCAGCGCGCCCAGTTCCTCCGGCGTCGTGAACTGCAGCGACGGCTGCTTTTCCGCCAGCAGTTGACGCTTGGCTTCGGCGGGGTCGAGTTTTTCCTTCTCGGCCCGGGTGTCGATCTGCTTCTGCACCAGCGGCGTCAGCACCCAGCCCGGGCAGATCGCGTTGACGGTGACCGGCAGCGTGGCGGTCTCCAGCGCGGCGGCCTTGGTCAGGCCGAGCAGCCCGTGCTTGGCCGCCACGTAGGCCGATTTGCCGGCCGACGCCACCAGGCCGTGCGTGGACGCGATGTTGATGACGCGGCCCCAGCCGCGCTGCTTCATGCCGGGCAGCGCCAGCCGCATCGTGTGGAAGGCGGAGCTGAGGTTGATCGCGATGATCGCGTCCCAGCGATCGGGCGGGAACTCGTCGACGTTGGCGACAAACTGGATGCCGGCGTTGTTGACGAGAATGTCGCAGCCGCCGAACTCCTGGTCGATGTACTGCATCATGGCCGCGATCTCGTCGGGCTTGCTCATGTCGGCGCCGTGATAGCCGACCTTGACGCCCAGGGCTTCCACCTCGGCCTTGGGGCCTTCGTGATCGCCGAAGCCGTTGAGCACGATGTTCGCGCCCTGCTTGGCGAGGGTCAGGGCGATCCCCAGTCCGATGCCGCTGGTGGAGCCGGTCACCAGCGCCGTCTTGTTCTTCAACATGCCAGGTCCTCTTCAGGGTTGTTAGGATGGATGCAAAGGATACGAGCGATGTCTGAACCCTTGTTGAAAAAAGTCCAGGCGCTGAGCCCTTGCGGGCTGCACCGGGTGGCGTATTGGGAGTGGGGGCAAGCCGACAACCCGCGGGTGCTGGTGTGCGTCCACGGCCTGTCGCGCCAGGGCCGCGATTTCGACGTGCTGGCGCAGCGCCTGAGCGATCGCTTCCGGGTGATCTGTCCGGACATCGTCGGCCGGGGCGAGTCGGAATGGCTGGGCGATCCGCGCAACTACCAGTTGCCGCAGTACGTGTCGGACATGGTCACGCTGCTGGCCCGGCTGGGCGTGGGGCAGGTGGATTGGCTGGGCACGTCCATGGGCGGCCTGATCGGCCTGGCGCTGGCGGCGATGCCGGCCAGCCCGATCAAGCGGCTGATCCTGAACGACGTGGGCCCGACGATCGAGTTCGCGGCGCTGCAGCGCATCGCGAGCTACCTCGGCCGCGCGCCGCAGTTCGAGACCTGTCAGCAGGGCGCGGACTATCTGCGCGGCATCTCGGAGGGTTTCGGCCCGCACACCGACGAGCAGTGGCTCGCGTTGTCGCGCGCGATGTTCAAGCCCGACGGCGACCGCTGCCGGCTGCATTACGACCCACGCATCGGCCAGGGCCTGGCCGGCCTGACGCCGGAACTGGCCAAGGCCGGCGAGGCGCAGCTCTGGGCGGCATACGACGCGGTCCGCTGTCCGACCCTGCTGCTGCGCGGCGGCGATTCGGACCTGCTGACCCGGCCCACCGCCGAACTCATGACGCAGCGTGGGCCGCGCGCCGAGCTGCATGAGTTCCCTGGCGTCGGGCATGCCCCGACGCTGGTGCAGGAGAACCAGCTCCAGGTGGTCGAGCGATTCCTCGACCGGGGATGACGTCCGGCCCGCCGCGATCGCGATGAGGACGATCGGGGCAGCCGGACACAGGTGAGAGAAGTATGAAGACCGAATTGGGCTTGCGCGCCGATCAGGCCGCACCCATCGTGGCCCTGCTCGACGGGGACCTGCCCAGCCGATTGCCGGCGGCCCAGCCCCGGCCCGAGGACAAGGCGGACCCGATCCGCCGCGCCCGCGCGTTCGCCGAGCCGCTGCTGGCCGACCATCTGCTGGGCACCGGCGAGCCGGCGCTGGCGCATGCCGACGGCGTCGCCGCGATCCTGGCCGGCGTGGGCGCGGCGCCGTCCATGCAGGCCGCGTCCTACCTCGTGTATGCCGGCGACTATCTGAACAAGCCGGAGGAGATCGTCGCCAAGGCCTTCGGCGAGAGCGACGCGAGCCTGGTCAGCCACACGCGCCGTCTGGTGCAGATCCAGCGCGCCGCGCGCGAGGCCAAGGTTCAGGAGCAACGCCAGCAGGAGCAGACCGAGCTGGTGCGCAAGATGCTGCTGGCGTTCTCCCGCGACCTGCGGGTGGTGTTGCTGCGGCTGGCGTCGCGGCTGCAGACGCTGCGCTGGTTCGCGTCCAGCAAGACGGCGTGCCCGCGCGAGCTCGCGGCCGAGTCGCTGCAGGTCTTCGCGCCGCTGGCCAACCGGCTGGGCATCTGGCAGATCAAGTGGGAGCTGGAGGACCTGGCCTTCCGCTTCCTGGAGCCGGAGCAGTATCACGACCTCGCCCGCGCGCTGCACGAGAAGCGCGTCGAGCGCGAGCAGTCGGTCGAGTCGGTCCGGGTGACCGTCGAGCGCGAACTGCGCGGCCAAGGCATCCCGGCGCAAGTGCAGGGGCGGCCCAAGCACCTCTACAGCATCTGGAAAAAGATGCGCGGCAAGGGGCTGACGCTGGAACGCGTCTTCGACCTGCGCGCGCTGCGCGTCGTGGTGCCGGAGGTAGCGGACTGCTATGCGGTGCTTGCGCGGCTGCACGAGCTCTACCAGACCGTCGACGGCGAGTTCGACGACTACATCGCCCGACCCAAGCCCAACGGCTACCAGTCGCTGCACACGGTGGTGATCGCCGGCGACGGTCGGCCGGTGGAAGTCCAGATCCGCACCCGCGCGATGCACGAGCACGCGGAGCACGGCGTCGCCGCGCACTGGGCCTACAAGGAAGCGGGGACCAAGGGCTACGCCGGCGTCAACGCGGCGGGTGAGTTCGAGGAGCAGGTCGCGCAGGCCCGCAAGGCCGTGCTGCGCCAGTTGCTGGCCTGGGAGCGGGACTACATCAGCGAGACCGGTCCGGCCTTCGACGACCGCATCTACGTCTTCACGCCGCAGGCCAATGTGATCGAGCTGTGCGCCGACGCGACCGCGATCGACTTCGCCTACGCGCTGCACACGGACCTGGGCCATCGCTGCCGCGGCGCGAAGGTCGACGGCCAGATGGTGCCGCTGAACACGCCGCTCAAGAGCGGCCAGACGGTGGAGATCATCGCGTTGAAGGAGGGGGGGCCGTCGCTGGACTGGCTCAATCCCGAGCTCGGTTATCTGCAGAGCCAGCGCAGCCGCGCCAAAGTGCGAGCCTGGTTCAACGCGCAGGTGCAGTCGCAGACGATCGCCAAGGGCCGCGAGCTGGTCGAGAAGCAGTTGCAGCGCGAGGGCAAGACGGCGGTCAAGCTGGAAGACCTCGCGGCGCGGCTCGGCTTCAAGAGCGCGGACGCGTTGTTCGAGGTGGTCGGCAAGGACGAGTACTCGCTGCGCAACATCGAGACCCTGCTGCGACCGCCGGCGCCGGAGGCGGACGAGGAAGAGCTGCTGGTCCAGCGGCACGTCAAGGGCACGGTCGAGGAGGGGCGCACGCCCAAGGGCGGGGTGCTGGTGGTCGGCGTCGATTCGCTGCTGACGAGTCTGGCGCGCTGCTGCCGGCCGGCGCCGCCGGATTCGATCGTCGGTTACGTGACGCGCGGCAAGGGCGTGGCGATCCATCGCTCCGACTGCGCCAACCTGCGGCAGATGGCGCAGACCTCGCCGGAGCGGCTGATCACCGTCGACTGGGGCGAGCCCGCGGCGGACCGCGCCGGCAAGGCGGCGCAGTATCCGGTCGACCTGGTCGTGGAGGCCGCGGACCGGCCGGGGCTGTTGCGCGACGTGCTGGAGCTGTTCGCAAAGGACAAGCTCCATGTGCTGTCGGTGAATCAGCAGAGCGGCAAGGGCAAGCCGGCGCGCAATGATCTGTCGCGGATGAACTTCACCGTCGAAGTCAGCGACGCGCAGCGCCTCCAGCAGACGCTGGTGGCCCTGTCGCAGCTGAACGGCGTGCGCAGCGCGCGGCGCCGTTGATGCGCGTCGTGCGTTTATCGCTCGTTTTCTTGCCGGTTCATCGATAAGCCGCGGAATCCGGTCTATACTGCGAGGCTCTTCAGGCGCGTAGCTCAGTTGGTTAGAGCACCACCTTGACATGGTGGGGGTCGTTGGTTCGAATCCAATCGCGCCTACCAGAACTGGTAGGCAAGTCCTTCGGGACACCTCAACGGATCGCCCGCTTCACACCGGGCGATTTGTTTTACGGACCAGCGAATTGACCACCGCTGGCCGAGTATTTCAGGCGCGTAGCTCAGTTGGTTAGAGCACCACCTTGACATGGTGGGGGTCGTTGGTTCGAATCCAATCGCGCCTACCAAATGCGGTAGGAAAAGGCCTTGAGCGAAAGCTCAGGGCCTTTTGCATTTCCGGCATCCGACTGGCGCACGCCTATGATCGGCGCCCATGTCCGAGACCGAGTCCTTCCCCCGTCCTCGTCGCCGCAAGGGCAGCGGCGCCGTTACGCTGCGGGACGTCGCGCAATTGGCGGGCGTGGCCCCGATCACCGCGTCCCGGGCGCTCAACACGCCGTCGCAGGTTTCGCAGGATGTGCTGGAGCGCGTCACCGAGGCCGTGCGCAAGACCGGCTACGTCCCCAACCTGCTGGCCGGCGCGTTGTCGTCGATGAAGAGCCGCATGGTGGGTGTCGCGGTCCCGACGATCGCCGGCCCCGTCTTTCTCGACACCGTCCAGAGCCTCACCGAGGCGCTGTTCGAAGCCGGTTACCAGGTGCTGCTCGGCCAGACCGGGTACGACAACGCCCGCGAGGACGCCTGGCTGGACGCGATGATCGGTCGACGCCCCGACGGCCTGGTGCTGACCGGCACCAGCCACTCCGAGCAGACGCGCACGCGCCTGCGCGCGTCCGGCGTGCCGGTGGTCGAGACCTGGGATCAGAGCGACGACCCCATCGACATGCTGGTCGGCTTCTCGCACGTGGAGGTGGGCCGTGCGGTGGCGAGCTACCTGCACGGGCGCGGCCATCGCCACCTGGGCGGTGTCTCCGGCAGTGACGAGCGCGCGCTGCGTCGCTTCCATGCGTTCCAGGAGCAAGCGAGGGCGCTCGGCATCGCCGAGGTGCCGGTCGCCGCGGTCGCCACGCCGACGACGCTCGGCAGCGGTCGCCGAGGGCTGGCTGATCTGCTGGATCGGCCCGGCGGGGTCGACGCGGTGTTCTGCAGTTCGGACTCGCTGGCGCTGGGCGTCATGATCGAGGCGCAGGCGCGTGGCCTGCGCGTGCCGCAGGACCTGGCCATCGTCGGTTTCGGAGACCTCGCCCTGGCGCGCGATCTGGAGCCGGCGCTGACGACGATCCGCATCGACGGTTTCGCGATCGGTCAGCAGGCGGCGCGCTTCATCCTCGATCGCGCGGATGGGCCTGTGGAGCGCCGTGCCATCGACATCGGCTTCGAGCTGGTCCAGCGCGCCAGCGCCTGAGTGAAATCCCTCATCGCGGCATCTTGACGCTTGGGGAGGTACCGTTACCATCGGCTCCATCACAATGATGGTATCGGTACCAGTCCGCTATTGGACCGGGCCAGCATGCCCTCACGGACGGAGACCAGCGAGATGAAAACGGTGTTGCGGGCGGCGGCCCTGGCCTTGACCGCGGTGGCGGCGACTTCTGCCGAAGCGGCGGACAACTGGCCGAGCCAGCCGGTCAAGGTGATCGTGCCGTTCGCGCCGGGCGGCACGTCCGACGTGCTGGCGCGCGAGATCGCGGCGCGGCTGCAGGTCTCGCTGAAGCAGACCATCGTGGTCGACAACAAGGCCGGCGCGGGCGGCGTGCTGGGCGCGGACAACGTCGCCAAGGCGGCGCCGGACGGCTACACGGTGCTGCTGGGCACGATCGCCACGCATGCGATCAATCCGGCGCTGTTGCCCAAGATGCCCTACAACGCCGCCAAGGACTTCGCGCCGGTGATCCTGCTGGGCAAGATCTCCAACGTGCTGCTGGTCGGGCCGGGGTCCTCCGCCAAGACGGTGAAGGACATCATCGCGCAGGCCAAGGCCAAACCGGGCGACCTGACCTTCGCGTCGGCGGGGCAGGGCACGTCGCAGCATCTCTCGGGGGAGGTGTTCCGTTTGCTGACGGGGGCCGATCTGACCCACGTCCCGTACAAGGGCAGCGCGCCGGCGATCCAGGACGTGATGGGCGGACAGGTGCCGATGAGTTTCGAGACCGTGACCGTGGCGTTGCCGCAGATCAAGGGCGGCAAGGTGAGGGCCCTGGCGGTGACGTCCGCCAAGCGCAGCGCGCAGCTGCCGGACGTGCCGACGCTGGCGGAGTCCGGCGTGCCGGGCTTCGACGTGTCGAGCTGGCAGGCGTTCTACATGCCCGCGGGCACGCCGCCGGCGATCGTCGCGAAGTTCAACGCCGAAGTGCAGAAGATCGTCGCGACCCCCGAGGTGAAGGCCAAGATGGAGACGCTGGGGCTGGAGTACACGCCCAACTCGCCGCAGCAGTTCGCCGAGTTCCAGAGGGCCGAGCAGGCCCGGTGGGCGAAGGTGATCAAGGATGGCAACGTCAAGCCGGACTGACCGCCGTCCGCACCCCGCACAGCAAGGGAAATCACCCGGCGGGCCGCTTGCCGATGGCCTCCTAGAATGGGTTTCAGATCCCAGAGGAGACAGCATGGTGACGGCCCGACGAGGCAAGACCGCCCCCGGCAGCGAGGATCCCTCGTCGCCCAAGGGCCTGCGGGTGCTCAAGAAGTACCCGAACCGTCGGCTCTACGACACCCAGACCAGCAGCTACATCACCTTGGCGGACGTCAAGAAGATGGTGCTGGAAGGGGCGGAGTTCGAGGTTCGTGATGCCAAGTCCGGCGACGAGCTGACGCGCTCGATCCTGCTGCAGATCATCCTGGAGGAGGAGATGGGCGGGATGCCCATGTTCTCGACGCCGCTGCTGTCGCAGATCATCCGCTTCTACGGCCATGCGATGCAGGGCCTGATGGGCGCCTACCTCGAGAAGAACCTGCAGGCCTTCACCGAAATGCAGGCACGCTTCGCCGAGCAGAGCAAGGGCGGCAGCTTCAATCCGGAGCTGTGGTCCCAGTTCATGAGCGGACAAGCGCCGATGATGCAGGGGCTGATGGGCAACTACCTGGAGCAGTCCAAGAACCTGTTCCTGCAGATGCAGGAACAGTTCCAGAACGCCGGCAACATCTTCCCCGGCGTGCCGGGGTTTCCGCCGCAGCCGCCGAAGAAGTGAAGCGGCGATAGCGCCACCGGCAGTGGTTGAGCGACGTTCGCGACGTCGGTTCAGAGACCGTGCCGCCGATGCCACTCGGCCAGCGATTCCTTCGGGTAGTGGTCGAAGCGCGGATCGTCCCGCTTGCCTTCGACGAGCACCCACGGCGCCTTCGAATCGAGCAACCCATGCACGTTCTGTGGCGGCACCGGCAGCGGTGTGTCTATCGCGCCCGCATGCGGATGAATGAGATCGGGCCAGTTGTCGTCGTACATCCAGAGCGCCGTGCCGCAGCGACCGCAGAAGTGGCGCTGGCCGGTGCTCTCCTTGCCGTCGATGATGGCGCGGTAAACCTTCAGGAAGCGCTTGCCCTTGTGCAACTTGAAGGTGCGGCGGTCGGCGCCGAGGTTGATCGCGTAGCCGCCCGTGCCGGCGGTCTTGCGGCAGATCGAGCAGTAGCAACGCATGAACGGGACCGGCTCGGTCGACTCGACACTGAACCGGACGCTGCCGCAGTGGCAGGCGCCTTCGAGGTGCATGGGGTGGTACTCCTTCTCGTCACGGGCGGCAATGCGCGTGCCGCGGTGGCGCGCCGACATGCCGGAATTCGCCGAAATGCGCTCGCCGCTTAAAATCGCTGGATGAGCGATACCTCCGTCCTGAGCCCGTCCCAGCCTGTCACGCCCGGCGCGGCTCCCAAAATCGGCTTTGTCTCCCTGGGCTGCCCCAAGGCGCTCACCGATTCCGAACTGATCCTTACCCAACTGCGGGCCGAGGGTTACGAAACCTCCAAGACCTTCGCCGGGGCCGACCTGGTGATCGTGAACACCTGCGGCTTCATCGACGACGCCGTCAAGGAAAGCCTGGACACCATCGGCGAGGCGCTGGCCGAGAACGGCAAGGTCATCGTCACCGGTTGCCTCGGCGCCAAGGCCGGCGCGAGCACCGGCAACCTGGTCCGCGAGATCCATCCGAGCGTGCTCGCCGTCACCGGCCCGCATGCGACGCAGGAAGTGATGGACGCCGTCCACACGCACGTGCCCAAGCCGCACGACCCCTTCATCGACCTCGTGCCCGAGGCGCGTGGCGTCGCCGGCATCAAGCTGACGCCCAAGCACTACGCCTATCTGAAGATCAGCGAGGGTTGCAACCACCGCTGCAGCTTCTGCATCATCCCGAGCATGCGCGGCGACCTGGTCTCGCGCCCCATCGGCGACGTGCTGTCGGAGGCGAAGGCGCTGTTCGAATCCGGCGTCAAGGAACTGCTGGTCATCAGCCAGGACACCAGTGCCTATGGCGTCGACGTCAAGTACCGCACCGGCTTCTGGGACGGCAAGCCGGTCAAGACCCGCATGTTCGATCTGGTGGCGCAGCTCGGTGAAATCGCCAAGCCCTACGGCGCGTGGGTCCGCCTGCACTACGTCTACCCGTACCCGCACGTGGACGACGTGCTGCCGATGATGGCCGAGGGCCTGATCCTGCCGTACCTGGACATTCCGTTCCAGCACGCGCATCCGGATGTGCTCAAGCGCATGAAGCGTCCGGCCAACGGCGAGAAGAACCTCGACCGCATCCTGCGCTGGCGCGAGATCTGCCCGGAGCTGGTGATCCGGTCGACCTTCATCGCCGGTTTCCCCGGCGAGACCGAGGCCGAGTTCCAGTACCTGCTGGACTTCATGCGTGAAGCGCAGATCGACCGCGCCGGCTGCTTCGCCTACTCGCCGATCGACGGCGCGCCGGCGAATGCACTGGATGGCGCGCTGCCGGACGAGGTGCGCGAGGAGCGCCGTGCGCGTTTCATGAAGGTGGCCGAGGAGGTCTCGATCGCGAAGCTGCAGCGCCGCGTCGGCGCGACGATGCAGGTGCTGGTCGACTCCGCGCCCGCGCTGGGCCGCAAGGGGGGTGTCGGTCGGTCCTACGCCGACGCGCCCGAGATCGACGGCACCGTTCGCCTGCTGCCGCCGGAGAAGCTCAGCAAGCAGCTGCGCGTCGGGGAGTTCACCCGCGCCCGCGTCGTCGCGGTCGAGGGGCACGATCTGATCGCGATGCCGATCTGATCCCGGTCAGGGGGGGCGAGCCGTCTGTCGGTGCGCCGACCATCACCCAGTTGTTCTCGGGCGCGAGGTCGAGCAGAGATGCGCCCGGTCCTGGTCGCCCGGGGCCCACGGCGCGGCGCGATGGAAGCAGTCCCCATCGCCGGAGATCGGCTGTCGTGGCGAGCTGGGGAAGGGGCGGTCTCCATCGGGGCTCCAGTGCGAGGGTCGAGGCTGGTGGCATCGCGTGAACGCGATGTGGACGGTATGTTTCGGTGGCGTGGGCAAAATGGAGGATTCGTTTCCCCAGCGAAGGTGATCCCTTGTCCAAGCCCGGCCCGTCTACAGCATTGATTCATCACCCCTTTCGCGCGCCTGACGGCTGGGATGCGGTGCCGGTCCCGGTGCACAAGGCGTCCACGGTGCTGTTCAAGAACACTGCCGAGCTGCATCAGCCACGCCTGGGCGACGGCATCAGCTATCGCTACGGCCTGCCGGGCACGCCGACGACCTACACCCTGGCGGCGCGCATCGCGACGCTGGAGCACGCCGAGCATTGCGTGCTCACGCCCAGCGGCCTCTCCGCGATCACGCTGACCAGCTTGGCGTTCCTGGTGCCTGGCGACGAGGTGCTGCTCCCCGACAACGTCTACGGCCAGAACCGCCACCTCACCACCGGCCTGCTCAGCCGGTTGGGCATCACGCATCGCTTCTACGATCCGCTCGACGTGCCGGCCTTCGAGGCCATGCTGTCCGAGCGCACGAAGCTGGTCTGGCTGGAAGCCGCCGGTTCGATCACGCTGGAGTTTCCCGATCTGATCGGCCTGTTGAAGGCTTGCCGCGCGCGCGGCGTGCTGAGCGCGCTCGACAACACCTGGGGCGCGGGGCTCGCGTTCAACGCGTTCGACATCGCGCCCGGTCACGAGCCCGGGCTCGGTGCCGACCTCTCGATGCAGGCGCTGACCAAGTACGCGTCGGGTGGCGCCGACGTGCTGATGGGGGCCGTCTGCACGCGCGATGCCGCGCTCAACCGGCAACTCGTGGCGATGCACGAGTACCTCGGCTACGGGCTCGGACAGAACGACGTCGAACTGGTCCTGCGCGGCCTGCCCAGCATCGCGTTGCGGTATCGGGCGCAGGACGCGGCGGCTCGCGATCTGGCGGCGTGGATGGCGGGGCGACCGGAGGTGGCTCGCGTGCTGCACCCGGCCTTGCCGGGGGCGCCGGGGCACGCGCACTGGGCGAGGGTGAGCCGGGGAGGCGCGGGCGCGCTGTTCTCGGCCGTGTTCAAGCCGGAGTTCGGCGCGCGCCGTGTCGATGCGTTCGTCGACGCGCTGGCCTGCTTCGGCATCGGCTACTCATGGGCGGGGCCGATGAGCCTGGCCGTGCCTTACGACCTGAGCCGCAGCCGCTCGCTGGGATTGCCGTGGACGCCGCAGGAGGGCGGCACGCTGGTGCGCTTCGCGATCGGCCTGGAGGACGTCGAGGACCTGCGCGCGGATCTGGCGCAGGCGCTGCAGGCCTTGACAGGGGATTGAAGGACCGAGGTCGCTCAGTCCTTCGACGGCGACGACACCGTGTGCCGCATCAGGCGGCCCTTCTCGCGTTCCCAGTCGCGTTTTTTCTCGGTCTCCCGCTTGTCGTGCTGCGCCTTGCCCTTGGCCAGCGCGATCTGCGCCTTGACCCGGCCGTTCTTGTAATGCAGGTCCAGCGGGATCAGCGTGAAGCCGCGCTGCTCGACCTTGCCGATCAGGCGCCGGATGTCGGCGCGGCTCATCAGCAGCTTCTTGGTCCGGTCGGCGAGCGGGTTCACGTGCGTCGACGCGGTGCGCAGCGGATTGATGCGGCAGCCGATCAGGAACAGCTCGCCCTCGCGGATGACGACGTAGCCGTCCGGCAACTGGACCTGGCCGGCGCGGATCGCCTTGACCTCCCAGCCTTCGAGGACGATGCCGGCCTCGTACTGCTCCTCGATGTGGTACTCGAATCGGGCGCGGCGGTTTTCTGCGATGGACATGGGTGTGAGCTGTTCTGCGTGGGGCGCCGGCGGGGAGGGGGCGGCCCGGATGACGGCCGCGAGACCGTCAGATGGGGTCGAACGGGCCGCCTACAATCCCGCCATTCTAAGAAGCGCCATGAAGCAAGTCCGGAAGACAGTCCTCCTTTGGTACTCGCCGCGAGAGATGTACGACCTGGTGACCCAGGTTGAACGCTACCCCGAGTTCCTGCCCTGGTGCTCCGCCGCCGAGGTCCTGGAGCGCCACGATGACGGCATGACCGCCCGCCTGTCCCTGTCCTACGCGGGCCTGCGGCACGCCTTCACGACCCGCAACACCCACGAACCCGACCGGCGCGTGCGCATGCGCCTGGTCGACGGACCGTTCTCGCTGCTCGACGGCGACTGGCAGTTCCTGCCGCTGAACCGCCCCGGCACGCCGCCCGGGGAAGAGCCGCGGGCCTGCAAGATCGAGTTCGAGCTGCGCTATGCATTCTCCAGCTTCGCGCTGGAGGCGGTGGTGAGCCCGGTCTTCGACCGTATCGCCAACACCTTCGTCGACAGCTTCGTGAAGCGCGCCGAGCAGGTTCATGGACCCCGCTGAACCGGACCAGCCCATCGCTTCGGCTTCGGTATCGGCCGACACCGCCCTGGCCGTCGACATCGTCTGGAGCCCGCACCCCGGCGAGCTCCGCGAGCAGCGCCTCTCGCTCCCGTCGGGTAGCACCCTGGCGCGCGCGTTGGCGGACAGCGGGTGGTTCGAGGCGGCTCGGCTGCCCTCCTTGACCGCGGGCATCTGGGGCCGCGTCAAGCCGCTGGACACATTGCTGCGCGAAGGTGATCGGGTCGAGGTCTACCGCCCGCTGACCGTTGACCCGAAGGAGGCGCGACGCCAGCGCTATCGGGCCACCGGCCGGCGCATCGTGACGCGGCACCGGCCGCTGGGGCGCAAGGCCTGACGCCCAGGGCCTGACGCGCAGGGCCCGAAGTCCGGGTTCAGTTGCAGTTGCTCGACACGACCGACTGCATCTGCCGCACCTGCTCCTGGCGCATCGCTTCGGTCATCGGCTGGGATTCGCCGCTCTCGGTGCCCGAGCGCAGGCGCACACCCGACTCCAGCACCCGCAGGCGGTTCTGCGCCTGACGGCAGTTCTCGGCCTTGGCCTCGTTGCGGGCCTTGTCCTCGGCGGCCTTGCGCTCGCGGTCGACCTTGTCGCGCGACGACACCTCGCTGGCCGCGCGCGCTGGCGCCGATGCGGCCGAGGCCGCCGCGGAAGCGCCCGCGGCGGCGGGCATCGCGATCGCGCGCTGCGTGTTCGACGGGCGCGACAGGATGTCCTTGTCCGCGATGCCGGGCGGGGGCGGTCGATCGCTGTATTGCACGCGCCCATCGGCATCGCGCCACTTCCATTGCGCGTGGGCGGCGGGCGCCAGCGCCAGCAGCGCCATGGCGCACAGCACACCCAGCGGGCGTCGCGAAAGTCGTTGAATCATCATGGCGTCGTTCGGCCCTTGGAGGATCGCGGCGAGACGGCCGCCGCGAGAGGCTTCGGAAGAAGCTTCGGAAAACTTTGCGGCATTCCATGGGGGAATTGCCGCCGTCGGCGAGTGTAGCGCCGGGGCCTCTCTATAATGCGCCTTTGCGTCTGGAGCTTCCCACATGCGCCTACTCGGAAAAGCGCTCACCTTCGACGATGTGTTGCTGGTGCCGGCGTTCTCCCAGGTGTTGCCGCGCGACACCAGCCTCGCCACCCAATTCACGCGTGGCATCCGCCTGAACCTTCCCCTCGTGTCCGCCGCGATGGACACCGTGACCGAAGCGCGACTGGCCATCGCCATCGCGCAAGAGGGCGGCATCGGCATCGTTCACAAGAACCTCACGCCGCAGCAGCAGGCGGCGGAAGTGGCCCGCGTCAAGCGGTACGAGTCCGGCGTGCTCCGCGACCCGATCACGATCACGCCGGAAACGACCGTCCGCCAGGTCAAGCAGCTCAGCGAGCACCACGGCATTTCGGGTTTTCCGGTGCTGGTGGGATCGAGGGTCGTCGGCATCGTCACCGGCCGCGACCTGCGCTTCGAGACCCGCATGGACGTGCCGGTCTCGGAGATCATGACCCCGGCCGAACGCCTGATCACCGTGCCCGAGGGCGCCTCGCTGAACGAGGCCAAGGCGCTGATGCACAAGCACAAGCTGGAGCGCGTGCTGGTCATCAACGATGCCTTCGAGCTGCGCGGCCTGATGACCGTCAAGGACATCACCAAGCAGACCAACTTCCCGAACGCCGCCCGTGACGACCACGGCAAGCTGCGCGTCGGCGCCGCGGTCGGCGTGGGCGACGGTACCGAGGAGCGCGTCGAGCTCCTGGTCAAGGCGGGCGTGGACGCGATCGTCGTCGACACCGCCCACGGCCACAGCAGCGGCGTCATCGAGCGCGTGCGCTGGGTCAAGAAGAACTACCCCCACGTCGAGGTCATCGGCGGCAACATCGCCACCGGCGCCGCGGCGCTGGCGCTGGTGGAGGCCGGCGCGGACGCGGTCAAGGTCGGCATCGGCCCGGGCTCGATCTGCACGACCCGCATCGTCGCGGGCGTCGGCGTGCCGCAGATCGCCGCGATCGACTTCGTCGCCACCGCGCTCAAGGGCACCGGCGTGCCGGCGATCGCCGATGGTGGCATCCGCTATTCCGGTGACATCGCCAAGGCCATCGCCGCCGGCGCGAGCACGGTGATGATGGGCGGCATGTTCGCCGGCACCGAGGAAGCCCCGGGCGAGGTCATCCTGTACCAGGGCCGCAGCTACAAGAGCTACCGCGGCATGGGCTCGATCGGCGCGATGAAGGCCGGCTCGGCGGATCGCTACTTCCAGGAAAACGACGAGACGACCAACCCCAACGCGGACAAGCTGGTGCCCGAGGGCATCGAAGGCCGCGTGCCCTACAAGGGCTCGATGGTCGCGATCGTGCACCAGATGGCGGGCGGGCTGCGGGCCTCGATGGGCTACTGCGGCTGCGCGGGCATCGCGGACATGCACGACAAGGCCGAGTTCGTCGAGATCACCTCCGCCGGTATCCGGGAGAGCCACGTCCACGACGTGCAGATCACCAAGGAAGCGCCCAACTACCGTCTGGAGTGAGTCTCTTGTCCGACTCGGCGACCCCCGGCGACGGCCCCCTGGCCGTCGCCGCACCGAACGCGCATGGCGGCCGCAAGGCCGCCATGTCGTTCATCCTGATCGCGGTGCTGATCGACATGGTGTCGATCGGCCTGATCATTCCGGTGCTGCCCCCGCTGGTCGGGACCTTCACCGAGAACGAGACCCAGCACACGCTGGCGCAGCTGGCGGTGGCCTTCGCCTTCGGCATCGCCAACTTCTTCGGCTCGCCGATCCTGGGCGGGCTCTCCGACCGTTTCGGTCGCCGCAAGGTGATGCTGATCGGCTTCAGCGGCCTGGCGCTGAGCTTCTTCGTGACCGCGCTGGCGGAGGCGCTGTGGATGCTGGTGGTGGTGCGGCTGTTCTCCGGCGCCATGCAGGCCAACGCCGCGGTCGCCAATGCCTACGTCGCCGACATCACGCCGCCCGCCGACCGGGCCAAGCGATTCGGCCTGCTGGGTGCGGCCTTCGGGATGGGGTTCATCCTGGGCCCGATCATGGGTGGGCTGCTGGGCAGCATCGACCTGCACCTGCCGTTCTACGTCGCCGGTACGCTGGCGCTGCTGAACTGGCTGTACGGCTTCTTCGTGCTGCCGGAATCCCTCGCCCCCGAGCATCGCCGGCCCTTCGACTGGCGCAAGGCCAATCCGGTCGCGGCGCTCACCCGGCTGCGCAACCTGCAGGGCATCGGCCCGCTGATCTATGTGATCGCGTTGACGGGGCTGGCGCAACTGGTGATCCAGACCAGCTGGGTGCTGTACAACCAGCACAAATTCGGCTGGGGCCCGCGCGAGAACGGCCTGTCGCTGTTCGCCGTCGGCCTGATGGCGGTGCTGGTGCAGGGCATCCTGCTGCAGCCGTTGATGCGCTGGCTGGGCCCGCGCAAGCTGGTGCTGATCGGGCTGGGCACCTCGGTGATCACCAACCTGGTCTGGGGCGTGTCGACCGAGGGCTGGATGATGGTGGCGATCCTCGCGCTGAACATCGTCGGCTACGCCGCGCCGCCGGCGATGCAGAGCCTGATCTCCAACGCCGCCGACGCCCGCACGCAGGGTGAGACGATGGGCGCGGTCGCCGCGATCAACAGCCTGATGGCGGTCGTCGCGCCGATCTGCGGCCTGGGCCTGATGGCGCTGGTGGCCGAACTCCCGAAGACCGACTGGCGCCTGGGCGCGCCGTTCTATCTGTGCGCGCTGCTGCAACTGACCTCCCTCGTCTTCGCGTGGCGGCATTTCCATGCCAGCCCGCCGGCGGCGGCGGTCGCGGCCAAGGCATGAGCCAGCGCGCGCCCTCCGATATCGAATCCTCAAGCATCGCTACAAGCTGACCATGCACGACAAAGTCCTCATCCTCGACTTCGGCTCCCAAGTGACCCAGTTGATCGCGCGCCGCGTGCGCGAGGCGCAGGTCTATTGCGAGATCCATCCCAACGACGTCAGCGACGACTTCATCCGCGCCTTCGCGCCGAAGGCGATCATCCTGTCGGGCAGCCATGCGTCGACCTACGAGGACCACGAGCTGCGTGCGCCGCAGGCGGTGTGGGACCTGGGCGTGCCGGTGCTGGGCATCTGCTACGGCATGCAGACGATGGCGGTGCAGCTCGGTGGCAAGGTCGAGTGGAGCGACCACCGCGAGTTCGGCTATGCCGAGGTGCGCGCGCACGGCCACACCAAGCTGCTGGATGGCATCCAGGACTTCAGCACGCCCGACGGCCACGGCATGCTCAAAGTCTGGATGAGCCACGGCGACAAGGTCACCGCGCTGCCGCCCGGTTTCCAGCTGATGGCGTCGACGCCGAGCTGCCCGATCGCCGGCATGGCCAACGAGGAGAAGGGCTACTACGCCTTCCAGTTCCACCCCGAGGTTACGCACACGGTGCAAGGCGCCGCGGTGTTCAACCGCTTCGTGCGCGAGATCGCGGGCTGCAAGGGCGACTGGATCATGGGCGACTACATCGCCGAGGCGGTCACCAAGATCCGCGAGCAGGTCGGTGACGAGGAAGTCATCCTGGGCCTGTCCGGCGGCGTCGACTCGTCGGTGGCCGCGGCGCTGATCCACCGCGCGATCGGCGATCAACTGACCTGCGTGTTCGTCGATCACGGCCTGCTGCGCCTGAACGAGGGCGACATGGTCATGGAGATGTTCGCGGGCAAGCTGCAGGCGAAGGTCATCCGCGTCGACGCGAGTGAGCTGTTCCTCGGCCAACTGGCCGGCGTGACCGATCCGGAGCGCAAGCGCAAGATCATCGGCGGCCTGTTCGTCGACGTGTTCAAGGCGGAGGCGGAGAAGCTCAAGGCCAATGGCCAGGGCAACAAGGGCGCGACCTTCCTGGCGCAGGGCACCATCTACCCGGACGTGGTGGAGAGCGGCGGCACCAAGACCAAGAAGGCGACGACGATCAAGAGCCATCACAACGTGGGTGGGCTGCCGGAACAACTCGGCCTGAAGCTGCTGGAGCCGCTGCGCGAGCTGTTCAAGGACGAGGTGCGCGAGCTGGGCGTGGCGCTGGGCCTGCCGCCGGAGATGGTCTACCGCCATCCGTTCCCAGGACCGGGCCTGGGCGTGCGCATCCTCGGAGAGGTGAAGCAGTCGTATGCGGACCTGCTGCGCCGCGCCGATGCGATCTTCATCGAGGAACTGCGCAACACGCGCGACGAGGCGACGGGCAAGTCCTGGTACGAACTCACCAGCCAGGCCTTCGCGGTCTTCCTGCCGGTGAAGAGCGTTGGCGTGATGGGCGACGGCCGGACCTACGACTATGTCGTCGCGCTGCGCGCGGTGCAGACCAGCGACTTCATGACCGCCGATTGGGCGGAATTGCCGTACAGCCTGCTCAAGCGCTGCTCGGGTCGCATCATCAACGAGGTGCGCGGCATCAACCGCGTGACCTACGACGTGTCCAGCAAGCCGCCAGCGACGATCGAGTGGGAATGAGCGCTGCAAGCGCGGCGCATTGAGTGAGCCAGGGCCCGGAAGGGCCCTGGCTTGCTTTCACGCGAGATACGAAGAGCCCGCCTCCGATCGCATCGCGCGGCGCGTTGACCATGCGCCAACGGGCTCCCGGGCCATGGTCTGCGACCGAGGGCCGATCTTGCGCTGAAACTGGACGAATGGCAGCGGTTCAAAGTGGGCATCACATGTGAGCACTTGGACGCGATGTCTGCGAGCGCAGGCATAGATGATCGAGTCGGCGAGCGGAAGCCGATGTCTTGCATAGACCTCATCCGTGAACAGCGCCAGTTCCTGATCGAGCGTCTCGACATGACACTGCTCGGACATGGCAATGACTCGCTCGTACGCATTGGGCACCAGCTCTCGGCGAGCCCACCGTAGAAGCTCGACGAGAACGATCGAGGGCATGATGCAGTGCTCTGGCGAGGGGAGGATCACGTCGATCCAAAGACCCAGGTCGCTTCGGGTGAGCCACTCGATCCAGGCAGACGTGTCGACCACCATCCTGTGTCTGTCCATCTGGATGACTCCTAGTATCGATCGCGGCCGTCGCGATAGGTGTCCGTGTTGGCGCCACGGGCAATGCCGTGCATCTCTTCGCGCGTCGTGGGCGGGCAGAGGAAGACACCCGTCTCCCGGCGGATGACCAGCAATTCCTGACCGGCCTCCCACCGGAAGTGCTCGTGAATCTCCTGGGGCAGATCGATGTGGTTCTCGGGCGAGATGGTGATGACGGGCGCGGGCATGTGGCCTCCAGTGCGTTCAGCGGTACAACGAAGCTTGCATTCTTCGCCTCGGGTTCCGATCGGGCTACGACGCAGACCGGTGCTCTGTCGGCCAAAGTACCTGCGCATTGATTGAACGACCTCCCTGGATGGGTCGTGTCACATGAACACTGGTTGCTGACACGCGATGACAGCGGCCCTGTCCAGAATCGTGGCCATCCATCCCGTTCGCGATTCAGGAGTTCCCCCATGGCCGACGACCACCCTGTCTACGAGCTGCGCCAGTACAAGATCGCCAAGGGCGAGCGCGAGCGTTTCATGCACCTGTTCGACGAGGCTTTCGTCGCGCCGCAGGAGGCGCTGGGCATGCGGTTGTTCGGGCAGTTCGCCGACCTGGACGATCCGGACCGTTTCGTCTGGATCCGGGGCTTCGACGACATGGCGGCGCGCGAGCGCACCTTGAACGACTTCTACTTCGGACCCGTCTGGCAGGCCCGCCGCGACGAAGCCAATCCGCTGCTCGTCGACAACGACAACGTGCTGTTGCTGCGAGGCGCCCTCGATGCCGCCGTGCCGCCGCGCATCGAGGCGGCATGGGAGGCCGGCCGCGCCCGGACGGTGGCGGCTGCTGCATCGGGGGGATTCATCGCGCTGCATGTCTGTTACCTCTGGAAGGATCCGGCGGACGCGGCGGATGGGTTCGCCGCGTTCTTCGAGCGGGACGTCGTCCGGGTCCTCGAGGCCGCCGGCCTGCCGGTCGTCGGCAGCTTCGTGCCCGAGCGCTCGGCCAACAACTTCCCGCGCCTGCCGGTGCGCGAGGGCGAGAAGGTCTTCGTCTGGATGACCCGTGCGCGGGACGCCGAGGACTGGGTCGCCCGATGGAGCGCCTGCCGCCACTCGCCCGCGTGGCGCGCGCTGGAGCCGCGCTGGCGGGACGCGCAGGAGCGCGCGCCGCAGATCCTGCGACTGCGGCCGAGCGTCGCCTCCGCGTTGCGCTGAGCGGGCCGGTCGTTATGCTGCGCGACATCGCCTTCCACCGCCGGAGCCTTCCCGCATGCGCAGCGCCCTGACCATTCTCGGCCTCGTCGTCGTCCTCACCATCGTGTTGCTGAGCGCCAAGAAACAGATGCAGGCGATGAAACACGTGGCGCCCGCCACGTCGGCATCGGTATCGGCGCCGGCGCCCGGAGCGGCGGCGAGCGATGCCTTGCCGGATCCCGCCGCCGTCGGCCGGCAGGTCGAGGACCTGATGAAGCAGGGCGAGCGGCGCGCCGCGTCCGAGGCCGACTGAGACCGGCTCGCGCCGGATGTCCCCTATGACCGTCCATGCGCTGTTCTTCTGCCTGCGGCCCGATCGGCAGACCGCGTCGCGGCTGAACGGCGTCTCGGGCGAGCTCGTCCGACGCCTCGGCCTGCGGGCGAAGCCGCCTCGCACCGAGCGCCTGCACATCACGCTGCACCACCTGGGCTGGTACGACGATCAGACCGATGAGGCGGAAACGGCGGCCGAGGTGCGCCAGCTCGCCGAAGCCGCGGCGGCCACGTTGCGCCATGAGCGGCTACGCGTCGATTTCGACCAGTTGCTGAGCTTCACCCGCAAGGCGAGGAACCTGCCGCTCGTGCTGAGCGGCGGGGCCTGTCTCGACGGGGTGCGCGCCATGCGCGCCGCCCTGGGCGCGCGTTTGCAGGCGGTGGGGCTGCGGACCGATCCCCACTTCACGCCTCACCTGACGCTGCTGTACGACGATGCGGTGGTCATGCCGCAGCCGTTGGCCGTCGAGGGATGGGACGCGGTCGAGTTCCATCTGGTGGACAGCCTGCAAGGGCTGTCGACGCATGTGGCGCTAGGGTGCTGGACGCTGGATTGACCGCGTGACCGCCAGAGCTTCCGACCATCTGACCATCCGACCATCTGACCGCGCGACCTGCTGATCGCCAGGGCTTCTGACCGCCTGACCGATGGACCGGGTCACTGACCGGCTGGTGATCGATTGGCCGATTGACCGCCCGGCCCGCCCGCGTCACCCCTCGACGATTCGTCGGGCCAGCGCTCGCAGGCTGAGCGGCGCGGACCCTTCGGCGTGGTTGCTGATCGTCACGTAGGCCGCCTGGCCGGCGTCCGCCGTCGCGCGGATGACCTTGGCCAGCACTGCCCGCGTGCCGGGATCCGGATCCATCATCTCGGCGTACTCGCCGTACTTCTTCTCCGCGTCCTCGTAGCCGAATGGACCATGTAGCCGGTTCAGGTTCCAGCGGCAGACCAGCGGTCCCGGCCACATGGCCCGCAGCAGCGGCAGTTGATCCTCGATGGTCGGCAGCTTCGGATGCAGGCCCAGGCAGTAGCGCGCGCCGGTGTCCTTCAGCACCGCGACGAAATCGGGCGTCAGCCATTCGGGATCGCGCACCTCCACGGCCACGACGCCTTCCGGCGCGGCGTCGCGCAGCGAGGGCAGTGCGGCCAGCATCGCGTGCAGGCGGTCGAGCTGCTCCGGCATGCGGTCCAGCATCGCCAGCGGCAGCGGGCTCAGCTGGAAGACCAGCGCGCCGATCCGGCCGGCCAGGCCTTCCAGGGCGGGCTCGATGAACTCCTGGATCGCCAGGCGGGGATCGAGGAAGGCGGTGTTGGTTTGACGACCGCGACCGTCCTCGCCCCGCACCTGCGCATCAGTGACGACGCTGGGCGCCTTGACGGTGAAGCGGAAGTCCTCCGGCACCTGCTGCGCATAGCGCTCGTACTGGCTCGCGGTCAGGGACTGGTAGAAGCCCCGGTCGATGCTGACGGCGCGCTGCAGCGGCTGGGCGGCGTAGGCGCCCAGGCCGTTGCGGGACAGGTTGGACTCGCCATGTCGGCCTTCCCAGACGATGCCTTGCCAGCCGGGATAGCTCCAGGAGGACGTGCCCAGCCAGATGCGCGGCGACAGCGCCGCGGCGAGCGCGCGCTGCTCGTCGTCCGGTGGCTGCGGCTGGATGCCGGCGCGACGGCGTTTGGGTGGTGCGCCGGGGACCGCCTCGTCGGGATCGGCGGCGGTCGCGGGAGCGTCGTCGGCGGACCCGGGGTCGGCGGCGCGCATGCGTGACCGTGGTCGCGCGCTCGCCGAGGTCTGCGGCGGCGGCAGATCGCCGAACAGATCGTCCTGCAGCGGCGATGGGAGCGGATCGGAGGGCGCCTCTTGCATGGGACGCCAGCATAGCCGGCGCGGCTACACTGCCGCGCGAAGGTCACCCATGTCCGAGTCCCCCCCGATCCCCTCCGCCCCGGCGGCGCCGTGGCCGTCCGCCTCGGGCGCGCCGGCCGCGTCGGCCGAATCTGTCGCCGCCGTCACCCCGCCCGTGGCCGCTGGCGCGATCGACCCGGTCGATGAATACGCGATGCGCCTGGCCCTGGACCAGGCCCAGAACGCGTGGCTGGTCGGCGAGGTGCCGGTGGGCGCCGTCATCATGCGGGCCGGTCAGGTGATCGCCACCGGCTACAACCGGCCGATCACGACGCACGATCCCACCGCCCACGCCGAGATCGTCGCGCTGCGCCACGCCGCCCAGTTGCTGGGCAACTACCGGTTGCCCGAGTGCGAGCTCTACGTGACGCTCGAACCCTGCGCGATGTGCGCGATGGCGATGATGCATGCGCGCCTGAAGCGCGTCGTCTTCGCGGCGCCGGATCCGAAGACCGGCGTCGCCGGCTCGGTGCTCGATCTCTTCGCGCAGCGGCAGTTGAACCACCACACCGCGCTGCAGGGGGGGGTGCTCGCCGAGCCCGCCGCCCAGTTGCTGCGCGACTTCTTCGCCGAGCGCCGCGAGGCCGCCCGGCAACGCCGCGACGCGCGCCGGCATGCCGAGGCCGCCGATCCGTTGGCGATGTTCGCGGTGAGCCTGGATGCGTCCACCGCGCAGGCCGCGTCCGCGGTCGCGCCCATTCCGGTCGGCGAGGCGCACGACCTGTTCCTGAATCTCGATCCCTCGCGGGACGACCCGAAGCGATGAGCTCCCTGATCCTCCATTCCCCTTCCGGCGTTCTGGCCCAGGCGCAACCGCTGCGCCGCGCGGCCAAACGGCTGGGCGCGCTCGGCTTCGAGGTGAACGTCGACGACGACGCGCTCGCCAGGCACCAGCGCTTCGCCGGCGACGACGCGACGCGCCTGGCCGCGCTGCACCGCGTGGCCGAGGCCGCGCCGTCGGTGGCGCTGGCCACGCGCGGCGGCTACGGCCTGACCCGGCTGCTGGACCGCATCGACTGGTCGCTGATCGCCCGCAGCGTCGAGCGCGGCACGCGCTGGGTCGGCCTGAGCGACCTGACCGCGCTGCAACTGGGGCTGCTCGCTCACACGAAGCAGGTCAGCTGGGCGGGTCCGCTGGCCTGCGACGACTTCGGTCGCGCCGAGGCCGATGGCGGCGTCGACGAAATCACCCGCGACTGCTTCCTCGAAGCGATGGACGGCTCGCTGGAGGCCGTCGGCTTCCGCACCGAGGCCGGGCTGGACGGCGTCGAGGCGCGCGGGACCTTGTGGGGCGGCAATCTGGCGGTGCTGTGCTCGCTGCTGGGCACGCCGCACTTTCCGCGCATCAAGGGCGGCATCCTGTTCCTGGAGGACGTGAACGAGCATCCCTACCGCATCGAACGCATGCTGCTGCAGCTCTGGCAGGCCGGCGTGCTGGACGCGCAGAAAGTGGTCGTGCTGGGCAGCTTCAGCGGCTGGAAGAAGTCGCCGCTGGACCGCGGCTACTCGATGAAGACCTGCGTGCAGGCGCTGCGCGAGCGCGTCAAGGTGCCGATCCTGACCGGCCTGCCGTTCGGCCATGTGCCGACCAAGGTCTGCTTGCCGGTCGGCGCCAAGGTGGAAATGATGGTGGAAGGGCGCGACGTCATCCTCGCCTGGGGGCACGTCGGCCCCGGCCACGATGACGGGCATGGTCGCGGACACGACCACGCGGACGATCACGGCCATGGCCACCACCACGGCCACGATCACCACGGCCACTGACCGACGTCACCTTCGCGCGCCGGGGCTGGCCGCTATGATCCGCCCCCGGCACCGGTCGGTCCCACAAGGGCACGGCCTTGGCAACAATCTGGCAATGCCGCATCAAGGGAAGACCTTCCCAAGAAGATGCGGTTTTGTTTTTGAAGGGATGACGATGTCGTCGGGGCTGTGGAGCGCGTCGCGGGACGCGGGTGGAGGCTGGCGCCGGATGCTGGCGCGGATCTCGGGCCTCGCGGCCATGGCACTGCTGGCCGCCTGCAACAACAGTCCGTACCCGACCGGCGCGGCCAGGGACAACACGCTGTACCTGTCCTTCGACGAACGCTCGCCGCGTTACCTCGATCCCACCGCCTCGTACACGGCGCCGGAAGCCGTCTACACCTACCAGATCATGGAGCCGCCCTACGGCTACCACTATCTGAAGCGTCCCTACGAGCTGATCCCCCGCGCCGCCGAGCGCGTGATCAAGCCGTACTACCTCGACGCGCAGGGCAACCGGCTGCCCGACGACGCGCCGGCCGACAAGATCGACCAGAGCGTCTACGACATGCCCGTGCGGCCGGGCGTGAAGTACGCGCCCAGCCCGGCGTTCGCGAAGGACGCGCAGGGCAACTACCTCTATCACCACCTGAACGCGAAACAGCTCGGCGACAAGCGCTCGCCGTGGCAGTTCGAGCATCAGGGCACGCGTGAACTGGAGGCCGAGGACTTCGTCTACGCGCTCAAGCGCCACGCCACGACCCGCATCGAGGCGCCGATCTTCGGCCTGTTCTCCGAGCACGTCGTCGGCCTGAAGGCGTACGGCGAGCTGATCAGGCAGGAGAACGCCAAGCTGCTCAAGGGCCTGCCCGAGAGCGCGCCCGACAAGCCCTTCCTCGACTTCCGCCGCTGGCCGCTGGCGGGCGCCCAGGCGGTGAACAAGCACCTGCTGCGCATCCGCATCAAGGGCAAGTACCCGCAGTGGTCGTACTGGATGTCGACCATCTTCCTGGCGCCTGTCCCGTGGGAGGTGGACCTGTTCTACGCCCAGCCGGGCATGGCCGAGCACGGTCTGTCCTGGAACCAGTGGCCGGTGGGGACCGGCCCCTTCATGATGACGGAGTACCAGCAGGACCGCCGCCACGTGATGTCGCGCAACCCGAACTATCACGACGACACCTACCCGTGCGAGGGCATGCCCGAGGACGGCCCCGCCGGCCGCCTGGCCGACTGCGGCAAGAAGCTGCCCTTCGTCGACAAGATCGTGGCCACCCTCATCAAGGAGCGGGTGCCGCGCAAGGAGATGTTCAAGCAGGGCTACCTGGACATGCCGGACCTGGAACGCGGCGACTGGGGCGTCGAGTTCTACGCGGACGCGAGCGACTCCGACGAGGTGGCGGCCTTCTTCAAGCAGCGCGGCTTCGCCTTCCCGCGCTCGACCGATCCCAACAACTGGTACATGGGCTTCAACGGGCTGGACCCGGTCGTCGGCAAGGGCGACACGCCCGAGCATCAGCTGCGCAATCGCAAGCTGCGCCAGGCGCTCTCGATCGCGATCGACTGGGAGGAGGGCTACGGCCGCATCTTCAAGAACCGCGGCGGTGTCACCGCCTACGGCCCGGTGCCGCCGGGCGTGTTCGGCTCGCGCGAGGCCCAGCCCGGCTTCTTCAATCCGGTCACGCACAAGCGGGTGGACGGCAAGATCGTGCGTCGCTCGATCGAGGAGGCGAAGCAACTGCTCGCCGAGGCCGGTTATCCCGACGGCCGCGATGCGAAGACGGGGCGGCCGCTGGTGCTGAACTACGACTTCATGCGCACCGTCACGCCGGAGGTGAAGGCGGAGAACGACTGGATGGTCAAGCAGTACGCCAAGCTCGGCATCCAGCTGGACGTGCGCGCCACCGACTACAACCAGTTCCAGGAGAAGATCAAACAGGGCAAGCACCAGATCTTCTGGTGGGGCTGGTTCGCCGACTATCCGGACGCCGAGAATTTCCTCTTCCTGCTCTACGGCCCGAACAGCAAGTCGCTGCACGAGGGCGAGAACGTGGCCAACTACCAGAACGACGAGTACGACCGGCTGTTCAAGCAGATTCAGATCCTGGACGACGGGCCGGCCAAGCAGCAGGTCATCGACCGCATGGTGGAGATCACGCAGCAGGACGCGCCCTGGGCCTTCGGTTACTGGGCCTGGACCGGCCAGGCGTTTCAGGGCTGGGTCCACAACGGCAAGCCCAGCATCGTGATCCGCGACCCGGTCCGCTTCTACCGGCTCGACCCCGCGCGGCGCGCGCAGTTGCAGGCGGACTGGAATCACCCGGTGTGGTGGCCGCTGCTGGTGCTGGTGATCGGCGGCGCGGCGATCGTCTGGACGACGCGCCGCAGCTTCCAGGTGCGCGAGACCGCCACCGCCCGCGGCACGTCCGCGCCGACCGGCCGCGACGATGCCTTGGTCGCGAGCGCGACCTCGACGGCGCCGGGAGCCGACCGATGATCAAGTACCTCACGCGCCGATTCGCCTACGGGCTGGCGATCCTGGTCGGCGTCAACCTGCTGACCTTCTTCCTGTTCTTCACCGTCAACACGCCGGACGACATGGCCCGGCTGAACATCGGCGGCAAGCGCGTCACGCAGGAGCAGATCGAGAAGTGGAAGGCCGAGCGCGGCTACGACAAGCCGCTGTACTGGGACGCCTCGCAGGCGGGCGCCGCGCGCGTCACGCACACGGTGTTCTGGGAGCGCTCGGTGTCGCTGATGCTGCTGGACTTCGGCCGCTCCGACGCGCGCCAGGCCGTCGACATCGGCCACGAGATCAAGACCCGCATGGGCGTGAGCCTGCAGCTGGCGGTGCCGATCTTCATCCTGCAGCTGATCATCAGCGTGGCCTTCGCGCTGCTGCTGACCTTCTTCCGCCACTCGCGCATCGACTTCTGGGGCGTGGTGCTGTGCGTGCTGATGCTGTCGATCTCCAGCCTGTTCTACATCATCGTCGGGCAGTTCTTTTTCTCGCGCGTGCTGCGCCTGGTGCCGATCAACGGCTATGAGCCGGGCCTGGACGCGATCAAGTTCCTGGCGCTGCCGATCGTGCTGTCGCTGCTGTCGCGCCTGGGCGGCGAGGCGCGCCTGTACCGCGCGATGCTGCTGGAGGAAGTCGGCAAGGACTACGTGCGTACCGCCCGCGCCAAGGGCCTGTCGGAGCCGGTGGTGTTGATGCGCCACGTGCTGCGCAACGCGCTGATCCCCATCATCACCAGCGCCGGCGCCTACCTGCCGTATGTCTTCCTGGGCAGCCTGGTGTTCGAGAGCTTCTTCGGCATCCCCGGCCTGGGCGCCTTCGTCATCGAGGCGATCACCGGGCAGGACTTCGCCATCGTGCGCACCATGGTGTTCCTGGGCGCGCTGCTGTACATCGCCAGCAATGCGCTGATCGACGTGGTCTACACCTGGGTCGATCCGCGCGTGCGGCTGACCTGACGCGCGCGAGCGCCCGGGAACCTGGAACGGATATGGGATTCAAGGTCGTCATCCTCTGGACCGACGCGGCGCTGTGGGCGATGTTCGCGGCGCTGGCGCTCTACATCGTGCGACTGGTGCGGCGGCCGCATCTGCGCGCCAACTGGCAACGCGTGCTGCGCGATCCGGCCGCACTGAGCGCGGGCGTGGTGCTGACGCTGTTCCTGGCCATCACCGCGCTGGACAGCCTGCACTTCCGCCGCGCGCTGGCCGACAGCCCGGCCGGCCAGCAGTTCTACGAGACGCGCACCGAGTCCGTCCTGGACCTGCTGCTCGCGCGCCAGATCGAGATGCGCGAGACCAGCTACTCCGCGCCGCTGGCCTACCGCGGCTTCAACATGGACAGCGTCGCGCACGGCGCGGAGATCGTGCGCGAGTTCCCGCGCCTGGCCTTCGGCGGCGCGCATTTGCAGGATCCGGCCAGCGACTGGACCGGCGACATCACGCGACGCGCGCTGGGCGGCCTGGCCGGCGGCGCGGTGGCGGCGGTGCTGCTGGCGCTGGCGATGGCGGCGGTGCTGGCGCCGCACCACGGCGGCTTCCGCCAGGGCCTGCGCGACCTGCTGGGCGACCGCACCCACTACCCGTGGCGCGCCGCGCTGGCGACGCTCACCGTGACCGCGCTGCTGGCCGGGCCGGTGATCGCGCTGATGGGGCATTACCACGTCTTCGGCACCGACCAGACCGGCAACGACGTGCTCTACCAGGCGCTCAAGAGCATCCGCACCGCCTTCGTCATCGGCGCGCTGTCGACACTGGCGACGCTGCCGTTCGCGCTGGTGCTGGGCATCCTGGCCGGCTACCTGAAGGGCTGGGTCGACGAGGTCATCCAGTACTTCTACACCGTGTTGACGTCGGTCCCGAACGTGCTGCTGATCGCCGCCTGCGTGCTGATGGTGCAGGTCTTCCTGGACAAGCATCCGGAGGCCTTCGAGACCGGCGCGGAGCGCGCCGACCTCAAGATCTTCCTGCTCTGCGCGATCCTGGGCGTGACCGGCTGGGCGACGCTGTGCCGATTGGTGCGCGGCGAGACGCTCAAGCTGCGCGAGGCCGATTTCGTGCAGGCCGCCACCGCCTTCGGCGTGCGCGACACGACGATCATGGTGCGCCACATCGTCCCCAACGTGATGCACCTGGTGCTGATCAGCCTGGTGCTGAATTTCTCCGACCTGATCCTGTACGAGGCGGTGCTGACCTACGTTGGTGTCGGCGTTGACCCGGGCATGAACAGCTTCGGCGGGATGATCAACCTGGCGCGCTCCGAGATGAGCCGCGACCCGGTGGTGTGGTGGAGCTTCGTGGCCGCCTTCGGCTTCATGGTGAGCCTGGTGCTGGCGGCCAACCTGTTCGCCGACGGTGTGCGCGACGCCTTCGATCCGCGCTCTCGCAAGCTGCGGCCGCAGGTGCTGTCGCTGAAGAAGAAGGCCGCGGCGCCGGCGACCGCGCCGGCACGGCCGCAGGCCTGAGGAACGACGCGAGATGTTGAAGATCGACGACCTGCAGGTCCACCTCGACGCCGATGCGGGCCTGGTGCGCGCCATCGACGGCATGCGGCTGACGCTGGCGCGGGGGCAGACCTTCGCGCTGGTGGGCGAGTCCGGCTGCGGCAAGAGCATGACCGCGCTGGCGCTGATGCGCCTGCTGCCCGACAACGGCCGCATCGCCGCCGGCCGCCTGGACCTGGACGGCCAGGACCTGTTCGACCTCAGCGAGGCGCGCATGCGCGACGTGCGTGGCGGCCGCATCGGCATGATCTTCCAGGAGCCGGGCACCAGCCTGAACCCGGTGATGAAGGTCGGCGCGCAGATCGTCGAGGCGATCGAGGCCCACACCCCGCTGCGCGGCGAGGCGGCGCGCCGGAAGGCGGTGGACTGGTTGCGCCGCGTCGGCATCCCCGAGCCCGAACGCCGCGTCGACGAGTACCCGTTCCGCCTCTCCGGCGGCCAGAAGCAGCGCATCATGATCGCGATGACGCTGGCGGCCGAGCCCGACTACCTGATCGCCGACGAGCCCACCACCGCGCTGGACGTGACCATCCAGGCGCAGATCCTGGCGCTGCTCAAGGACCTGCAACGCGAGCGCGGCCTGGGTCTGCTGCTGATCACGCACGACCTGGGCGTGGTGTCCGGCATGGCGCACCAGGTGGCGCTGATGTATGCCGGCCAGATCGTCGAAGTGGCGCCGGCGGCGGATTTCTTCGCCGCGCCCCGTCACCCGTACGCCCGCCTGCTGCTGCGCGCGCTGCCCGATGCCGACCGACGCGGCGAGCCACTCGCCGCCATTCCGGGTACCGTGCCGCCGCTGTGGCAGGTCTTCGACGGCTGCCGTTTCGCACCCCGTTGCGATCAGGCGATGGTCCATTGCGGCGCGACCCGGCCGCTGCTGGCGGACCTGCCCGAGCAGCCCCCGGGGCACGAGGTGCGCTGCCTGCTCTACACCGACCGTCGCGAGGCGTTGCCGCGCCCGGCCGCCCAGCCCGCGGACGCGACGATGGCCTCGCCGCGCGCGGCGGCCGAAGGCCGGCTGCTGCTCGAGGTCAAGGACCTGCGGGTGCGTTATCCGATGTCGCGTGGACTGTTCGGCGGTGCCAGGCGCTATTTCGACGCGGTCGACGGCGTGTCCTATTCGATCGAGGCCGGTCGCACGCTGGCGCTGGTGGGCGAGTCGGGCTGCGGCAAGACGACGTCCGGCAAGGCCATCGTGCAGTTGCTGCGCCGGGTCGCGGTCATCGAGGGTCAGGCCTTGCTGCATCCGCCGATGGCCGGGGTGGGGCGGGGCGGCACCGCCGCCGCCGACATGGCGCGAGACCTGTTCCACCTCGACGGCGACGCGCTGCGCGAGGCGCGCCGCCAAGTGCAGATCATCTTCCAGGACCCCTATGCGTCGTTGAACCCGCGGCTGAGGGTCCAGGAGGTGCTGGAGGAGGGGTTGCTGGCCCTGCGGCCGGAGCTCGACGGCCCGGCGCGGATCGCGCTGCTGCATGACCTGATCGACCAGGTCGGCCTGCGCCGCGACGCGCTGGCGCGTTTCCCGCACGAGTTCTCCGGCGGCCAGCGACAGCGCATCGCCATCGCCCGGGCGCTGGCGGTCGAGCCGCGCCTGATCGTCTGCGACGAGCCGACCTCGGCGCTGGACGTGTCGGTGCAGGCGCAGATCCTGAACCTGCTGCGCGAGCTCCAGCGCAGCCGGGGGCTGTCCTACCTCTTCATCACGCACAACATCGGTGTCGTCGAGTACATCGCCGACGAAGTGGCGGTGATGCAGGCCGGCCGGATCGTCGAGGCGGGCCGCTGCGATGCCGTGCTGGGCAGTCCGACCCAGGCCTACACCCGGACGCTGCTGGCGGCGGTGCCGCGTGTGGAGCGGCAGGCGGGCTGACGCGCGCGCAATGGGCTCGACGGCGCGTCGCGCCACCACCCCGCCCAGGGCCGCTTCGCGGCCCTTTTTTTGCTCGGTTGCCAGCCGTTTCCGTGTCCATGCCAGGGCGGCTCGCGCTCCGTCCCGAGGCGACCGCACGGTTGTGGTGCCGGGCCATGGTTTCTCAGGGTTACGGGCGCGTGAATCGGCGGACGAGCGCGGATTCCCGTCGTTCGTGCGGCAGATGCTGCCCCTCTTCAATGCATTTGAGCGATTGGCGAACGAAGTAGTTCCAGTTTTGCCAACTCTTGGTGCGATTTACACCTGATTACGTCTGTCACGACCCCGTTTGGGCGCTACCCGCGCGTCGCGTGGCCGCAACGTGTGACGCATTGCGCACGGTCGGTGTTTACCCGTGAATTCCCAGGGCTTCCCCAGCAAATCAGGGCTAGCGCTGTCTTGCATAGGGTGATTACGGGGCATTCCTTATCAATCCGGACAAGAAACTGCCTTCCGCCCTGTCCCGGGAACAGCGCTCGGAGGGGTTTGGCCGACACCCTGGCCGCCCGTGTTCCCGGGAACACGTCACAAGTGTTTCTGGATAAGGAGTCCACATGTTCAAACGCAAAAGCATCAACCTGGCCGCGTTGCTGGCCCTAGGCGCGGCGGCCTTGCCGGCGACCGCGCAGCAGCAGCTCGAGCGGGTTGAGATCACCGGTACCTCGATCAAGCGCATCGACGCCGAAACCGCCTTGCCGGTGAGCGTCATCACTCGCGAGAACATCGACAAGACCGGCGCCTCCAACGTGCAGGAGCTGGTCGACCGGCTGAGCTACAACAACGGCGGCGGCATCGCGCTGGGGCAATCGATCGGCGACGGCAGCGCGCTGGGCCAGACCGGCGCTTCGCTGCGCGGCCTGGGTCGCTCGCGGACCCTGGTGCTGCTGAACGGCCGGCGCATGCCGATCTATCCGTTCTCGGGGCAGGGCGTCGACTTGAACTCGATCCCGCTGGCGGCCCTGGAGCGCATCGAAGTGCTGCGCGACGGTGCGTCCGCGACCTACGGCTCCGACGCCATCGGCGGCGTCATCAACTTCATCACCCGCAAGGATTACCAGGGCGGCGACCTGAGCGTCGGCCTGGAGCTGCCGCAGCAGGTGGGCGACGTCTTCTCGCTGTCGGGGGGCTTGGGCTTCGGCGACCTGGAGAAGCAGAAGTTCAACGTGATGGGCACCTTCAATTACCAGAAGTACGACCCCATCCGCGCCAAGGACCGCTCGTACGCGCAGACCGGCAACCGGCCTGACCTGGGCATCGTCAAGGACTCAGGCAACACCTTCCCCGCCAACGCGGTGATCCCGTCCACCGGCCAATACGTGCCGCTGGCCGCCAACTACCCGACCTGCGCGCCGCCGGACTCCTTCAAGGGCGCCTCCAACTGCCGCTACGACTACACCCATTACATCGACCTGGTGCCGGAGCAGCAGCGCTACGGCGCCCTGGTGAAGGCCACCGTCCAGCCGGTGCAGGACAACACGCTGTTCGCCGAGGTGGCCTACAGCCGCAACGAGATCATCCTGGGCTCGTCGCAGACGCCGTCCACGACGACCGGCAAGCCGGCCTACCTGTACCCGGGCGGCGGCAAGTGGTACCCGACGGCGGCGGTGGACGCGGTGCTCCCGGGCTACCGTGGCCCGCTGCGCATCTCCTGGCGCATGGTCGATGGCGGCCAGCGCCGCGACAAGGTGACCAACGAGGTGCTGCGCACCGTGGCGGGCGCCGAAGGCACACTGGGCGGCTTCGACTACAAGGCGGCCTTCACCTATGCGGAAGGCAAGGCGCGTGACGACTTTGTCAGCGGCATCTACTCCGACGCGCGCCTGGTGCAGGCGCTGGCGACCGGCCTGATCAACCCCTTCGGCCCCAACGACGCCGCCGGCCTGGCCGCGCTGAAGACGGCCGAGCTCAGCGGCAACAACCGCAAGTCCAAGACCAGCAACACCGGCGTGGACTTCACGCTGTCGCGCGAGCTGTTCAACGTCGGCGCCGGCAATATGGGCCTGGCCTTGGGCGGTGAGTTCCGCAAGGAGAAGTACGAGGACGGCTTCTCCGACATCGCGGGCTCCGGCGACATCGTCGGCGGCAACGGCAATGCCGGCAAGGTGACCGGCCAGCGCGACGTCAGCGGCCTGTTCGGCGAAGCCAACTTCCCCATCCTCAAGACCCTGGAGCTGAACGCGGCGGTGCGCTTTGACCGCTACAGCGGCACGAAGGGGGCCTCGCGGGACGGTGCGTTCAGCACGCCGAACCTGTCGTCCACCAGCCCGAAGCTGTCGCTGCGCTTCACGCCGATCAACGGCCTGCTGCTGCGCGCGGCCGCGGGCCGCGGCTTCCGCGCCCCGGCGCTGGACAACATGTTCGCGCCGTCCGCCGGCACGAACTCCGGCAGCAACTACACCGACCCGTACTACAACGCGCTGAAGGGTTGCACGGCGTTCCCCAACACCGACTTCTGCGACACCCAGCTGACGGTGGTGAACAACAGCAACCGCGACCTGAAGCCGGAGAAGTCCAAGACCTTCACCGCGGGCCTGGTGTTCGAGATGATCAAGGACACCACGATCGGGATCGACTACTTCGACATCAAGATCAACAACGGCCTGCGCCTGCTCAGCGGCGACGACATCCTGAAGGACTGGTTCAAGCACCAGACCGGCCCGACGACCAGCACCTCGATCTTCGCGAACCGCCTGGTCCGCGATCCGACGACGGGGTACCTCTCGTTCGTCAACGCGTCGTGGGAGAACGTCAGCCAGTCGCGCGTGGCGGGCTTCGACCTGAGCGCCCGCACCCGGCTGCGCACCGAGATCGGCACGTTCACGCCGGGCTGGGAAGGCACGCTCATCACCAAGAGCGAGGAGACCATCGTCGGCACCGGCACCACCCAGGACAACCTGGGCAAGTACCAGGTCGGCGGTCCGGTCATCCGCCTGAAGCAGACCTTCACGCTGGACTGGGACAAGGGCGTGTGGGGCGCGGGGATCCGCTACTTCCGTCAGAACGGCTACCAGGACTATGACGAGATCCGTCATGTCAAGGCCTACGGTCTGTTCGACGTGCAGGGGCAGTTCCGCGGCATCAAGGGCGTGACCCTGAGCGCCGGCATCCGCAACCTGTTCAACACCAAGCCGCCGGAGACCGTCCAGCAGGACTACTTCCAGGTCGGTTTCGACCCGACCTACGCCGATGTGAAGGGTCGCACCTTCTATCTGCGCGGAAACTACAAGTTCTGATCCAGACTGCTCGTCTGATGATGGACTGAACAGGCAGGCCCTTCGGGGCCTGCCGCCGTTGTGGCATCCGACCGGTCGGTCGATGCGTGTCCACACGGCCGACATGGAAGGGCTCATGGACTATCTGAATCCGACGCTGGACTACGCCGCGCTCGGCCGCACGCTGCGTACCGAGGGCAGGGTGTTGATCCGCGATTTCTTCTCCCCGCAGGTGGCCGACGCCCTGGACCGCGCCTTGCAGGCGATCGATTGGGAGCTCGTCTATCGCGACCTGAATGGCGACCGACGATTGACCGGCGAGCAACTGCGGGCGTTGACGCCGCAGCAGCGGATGCAGCTCACCGAAGGCATCCACTCGGTCGCGCGGGAGGGCTTTCAGTTTTCGTTCTTCTCAGACTCGCTCGTCCGGGCTGTTCATGACGGGCGGGAGGATCTGCTCGCGCGCTTCATGCGATGGATGGGCGGCGAAGATTTTCTGTCCCGCATGCGCGAGCTCAGCGGCGACGCCACGATCAATGGCGTCTATGCGCAGGCCACGATGTACTCGCGCGGTAACTTCCTGACCACGCACGACGATCATGTGGACCGCGAAGACCGCCGTCTGGCCTACGTCATCAACCTCACGCGGCGATGGCGACCGGACTGGGGCGGCATGCTGCACTTCACCGCCGAGGACGGCTCGGTGCTGGACACCTATTACCCCCACTTCAATTCGTTGTCGCTTTTCACCGTGCCACAACGACATTTCGTATCGTATGTACCGCCCTTCGCCATGGCGGAACGCCAGGCGATCACCGGCTGGCTGATCGCCGCCTGACTTGGCACGACAATTGCCGAGTCTTTCTCAAGGGTTCGCGGGTCGCCCTGGTGCGGGTTATTCCTAGGGAGCAGTCTCTAGTCGCTAGAGTGCATACCAGTAGAATACCAGGCAGCACTTGGGACCTCGGCGGAGGTGGTTCGCCGCCCGTAACCCGAGGTGATCAGGAGGCTGGGCGAAGCGCGCATGCTGGGGCAAACCCCATGACTTGTCGCCGGTGCAAAGCGTTTATGATCAAGGTCGCGAAAGGCGGTCAATCCTGTAGTTTTGCTACAGTTTTGATCGATCCTTGAGACGCCCGCGGCCACAAGCCGACGGGCATTTTTGTTGAGTCGGGTTCGTATCGTGCCCTGGGTTTTCGAGTCTTCTTGTGTCCATCCTGCATTCGGCGGGTCGACAGTCCTGGTCGCTTCGGCGGCTTGGCACCGGTCGCATCGCTGCTCACACAGCCGGCAAGACAGGCGCTGCTAACCTTGGGTCGCGGCGCGAGTACCTGATCAGTCCAGACGCTGTGCTGAGTCGAACTCCCCTCGTAGTCTCGATGAAAGAAATTCGCAGTTTGATGAAGGAGCGCGCATGAACTTTGCGCAGGATAAAGGCGGGTCATCGCGCCTGACGGGTCTCGGCCTCGTCGTGTTGGTCCACGTCCTGATCATCGGCGCCCTGGCCAGCGGCCTGGCGACGAAGATCAAGGAAGCCGTCAAGGGCCCCATCGACGTGAAGGTCGTCGAGGAAAAGGTCAAGCCGCCACCGCCGCCGGAGAAGGTCATTCCTCCTCCGCCGGACATCAAGGCGCCGCCGCCGCCGTTCGTGCCGCCGCCGGAAGTGGTCGTGACCGCTCCTCCGCCGCCGACGCAGACCGTGGCCGTGCAGTCCAACACGCCCCCGCCGCAGGCCGACTTCCGTCCGGCGCCGCCGCCGGCCGCTCCGGCGCCTCCGGCACCGCCCGCCAACAAGGTCCGCTCCGCCATCGGCAGCTGCACCAAGATGGGCAAGCCGGAAATGCCGGCGCTCAACTGGAGCGGCTCCGCCAGCTACAAGGCCACGTTCACGGTCAAGGGCGGCAAGGTGACCGAAATCTCGTTGGCGACGCTGCGCGGCGCGAACGATCGCAAGGCTGACCGCGCTCTGAAGAACGCGATCACCGCCGCGGTGTCCGAAACGTACGATTGCCCTGGGGACGCGATCCTCGAGCAGGAATTCGTGTTCAACATGGAATGATCCGCGCGCAGGCCTGTCCTGACCGTGATCGACCGATTTGAGGGGCGCCTGACGCGCCCCGACCCTCAACCTGAGTTCAAGACTTTTTGCGTAGGAGCTAACTCCATGATCTCTCGTCTGTCTGCCTTGTTTGCGGCCATCGCCTGTGCCGCGACCCTGGCCGTCTCCCCGCTGAGCGCCCAGGCGCAGGACCAGGCTGCCTCCGCCGCCGCGTCCGCCGCCGACACCACGGCCGCTCCCGCTGACATCGCTCCTGCCGCCGCGCCCGACACTGCCGCCGCCGCCAAGCCGGTCGACAATCCTTACAGCCTGGGCAACATCGTCGCCCACGGCAACATCGTCGACCAGATCGTGCTGGGCATTCTGTTCATCATGTCGCTGGGCTCGTGGTACATCCTGTTCACGAAGCTGTGGGACACCTCCAAGATCGCCCGTGAAGCCAAGGACGTCCGCGCTTCGTTCTTCAAGAAGGCCTCCCTGCAGGAAGGTCTGAAGAGCCTGAGCGAAACCGGCGCGTTCCGCTACATCGCCCAAACCGGCGTGGAAGCTTCCGAGCATCACGAAGGCGCGCTGACCGAGAACATCGATCACAACACCTGGGTGACGATGAACATCGACCGCGCCGTGAGCGAAGTGAACTCGCGCCTGCAAGGCGGCCTGGGCTTCCTGGCCACCGTCGGCTCGACCTCGCCGTTCATCGGCCTGTTCGGCACCGTGTGGGGCATCCTGCAAGCGCTGACCCAGATCGGCGTCGCCGGTCAAGCGTCGATCGACAAGGTCGCCGGCCCCGTGGGCGCCGCGCTGATCATGACGGCCATCGGTCTGGGCGTCGCGGTTCCCGCGGTGCTGGGCTACAACTGGCTGGTCAACCGCAACAAGTCGGTGATGGGCCAAGTGCGTGCCTTCGCTGCTGACCTGCACGGCGTCCTGATGGGCAGCCGCAAGGTCGCGGGCCGTTAATTTCACAGTAGTCCCGGAGACTGACTATGGGGATGAACGTAGGTTCGTCCGGTGGTGACGACGAGGTGGTCTCGACCATCAACACCACGCCCCTCGTGGACGTGATGTTGGTGCTCTTGATCATCTTCTTGATCACCGTGCCGGTGGTGACGCAGTCGGTGGGGGTGACCCTGCCGAAAGAGACGAACGTCATCCGCGTCACCAAGCCGGAAAACATCGAGATCGCGGTGACCAAGGATGGCGACATCTACTGGGGCGTGCAGTTGGTTCCGGACACGGAAACGCTGGTGACGCGCCTGAAGAAGGTCGCGGTTCTGAATCCTCAGCCGGAAGTCCACATCCGCGGCGACGAGAAATCGCGCTACGAGAACGTGGGCAAGGTGATGGTTGCGTGCCAGCGCGCGGGCATCATGTCCATCAAGTTCGTCACCGAGCCCCCGGCTCGCGGTGGCTGAAGGAGCTGAACAATGGGTATGAATGTTGGTAGCTCCGGTGGTGGTGAAGATCCCGAAACCATGCTGGACGTCAATACGACGCCGCTGATCGACGTGATGCTGGTGCTGCTGGTGATGTTGATCATCACCATCCCGATCCAGCTGCACTCGGTGAATCTGGACATGCCGCCGCCGAGCAACAGGCCGCCTCCGCAAGACCCCGTGGTCCATGAGGTCGCCATCGACTTCGATGGCACGGTGTTCTGGGACGGCGCCGCGGTGCCGAACCATGCCGCCCTGGAAGCGAAGCTGTCCGAGGTGGTCGCGGAGCCGGATCAGCCGGAAGTGCACATCAAGCCGAACAAGCTGGCCGAGTACGGCTATGTCGCCAACGTGATGGCGTCGGCGCAGCGTCTGGGCGTCAAGAAGATGGCCATGGTCGGGAACGAGCAGTTCCTGAACTGACCGGGTGACCGTCTGATTTGGTGTTAGAACAGAACGCGCTGCCCGCAAGGGCGGCGCGTTTTTCTTCGTAGGAGAGCAAGCGAATGAAACTCAAACTGCTGGCAACCGCCGCCGTGGGCGCCGCCGCCCTGGTCCTGGGTCAGACGCCCGAGGGCAGCCTGAGCGTCCTGTCCCAGGCCGCCGCGCAAGTCCGTCCGCAAGTCGGCGCCGCGCTGAAGGCCGCGTCCGACCTGCTCAAGGCCGGCAAGGCGCAAGAGGCGATGGCCAAGATCCGCGAGGCGGAAGCCGTTCCCGGCCGCAACGCCGACGAGAACGCCACGCTGGAAGGTCTGCGCCTGTCCGCCGCGTCGCGCCTGGGCGACGCCGACGGCATGGTCAAGGCCTACGACGCGCTGAACGCGGCGGGCAAGCTGCCGGCCGCCAACAAGCTGCCGACGATGGAGTCCATCGCCGGCACCTATCTGCGCGCGGGCAACGGCGCCAAGGCGCTGGAGTGGGTCAACAAGTACTACGCCGCCGGCGGCAACAGCCCGGCGATGAAGCAAGTGCAGAGCGCGGCGCAACTGCGCTCGGGCGACGTCGGCACGATCCTGAAGGACACGCTGGCGGACATCTCCGCCGACGAGAAGGCTGGTCGCGCGCCATCCCAGGACAAGCTGAACACCGCGCTGTGGGCTGCCAACAAGAAGGGCGACAGCGGCACGGAATCGGTGCTGATCCAGAAGCTGCTGAACTACTACCCGACGAAGCAACTGTGGGCGCAGTCCCTGGGCACGCTGCAGAGCAAGAAGGGCTTCGCGGCGGGTCGCTATCAGGTCGACATCCTGCGTCTGAAGCTGGCCACCGACAACATGTCCGGCGCCAACGACTACATGGAGCTGGCGCAGTTGGCCGGCGCCGCCGGTTATCCCGACGAAGGCAAGAAGGTCCTGGAGAAGGGCTTCGCGACCGGCGTGGTCAAGCCCACGGACGACAACGCACGTCCGAAGCGTCTGGCCGATCTGCTGGACAAGCGCATCGCCGAAGCGAAGGCCGCCCAGGCCACCGCCGAGCAGACCGCCCGCGGCGCCCGTGAAGGTGACGACCTGGTGAAGCTGGGCTTTGCGCTGGTGCAGCGCGGCCAGGCCGCTCCCGGCATCAAGCTGATCGACGAAGGCATCGCCAAGGGCAACCTGAAGCGTCCGGACGACGCCAAGCTCTACCTGGGGCTGGCGCAGTTCCTGGCCGGCGAAAGCGCCAAGGCGCAAGCCACCTGGCGCACCGTCAAGGGCGCCGATGGCTCGGCCGACCTGGCTGGCCTGTGGTCTGTGTACGCACGCAGCGCCAAGAAGTGATCTCGGCCTAGGCTGCAAGGGTTCCGGCCCACCGAGGCCGGGTTCTATGCAGACCTGATGCCCATGAAAAAAAACCTCCCGACGAGAGTCGGGAGGTTTTTTGTTTTGGCGTCCACGCTGCGTCGTGGGCGCATGGCGCATTTACTTCGGCTGCAGGCGGATCGCGCCGTCCAGTCGGATCACCTCGCCGTTGAGCATGTCGTTGGTGACGATCTGGTGGACCAGCTTGGCGTAGTCCTCTGGGCGGCCCAGGCGCGAGGGGAAGGGCACGTTGGCGGCCAGGGCGTCCTGCACCTCCTGCGGCATGCCGAACAGCATCGGCGTGCCGAAGATGCCGGGGGCGATCGTCATGTTGCGGATCCCGTTGCGGGCCAGGTCGCGCGCGATCGGCAAGGTCATGCCGACGATGCCGCCCTTGGAGGCCGCATAGGCCGCTTGTCCGATCTGGCCGTCGTAGGCGGCCACCGAGGCCGTCGAGATCAGCACCCCGCGCTCGCCGGTGGCTTCCGGCTCGTTCTTGCTCATCGCCTCGGCGGCGAGACGGATCATGTTGAAGCTGCCGACCAGGTTGACCTGGATGACCTTGGAGAAACCCGCCAGCGCGTGCGCGCCGTCCTTGCCGACCGTCTTGGCGGCGGGCGCGATGCCGGCGCAGTTCACCAGCCCCATCAGCTTGCCCAACGACACGGCCTTGGCCACGACCGCCTGCGCGTCGGCCTCCTGGCTGACGTCGCACTTGACGAAGGCGCCGTTGAGCTCCTTGGCCAGCGCCTCGCCACGCTCGGCCTGCAGGTCGGCGATGACGACCGTCGCGCCCTCTCGCGCCAGCATGCGGGCCGTGCCCTCGCCCAGACCCGACGCGCCGCCGGTGACGATGAAAACCTTGTTCGCGATGTCCATGGGATGTCTCCTTCCACGCTGTCTGCGTTGCACGGCTTGGTTGCCGTTGACGTAAACGTCAATTGTGTGCCGAAAAAAGGCGGCCGCGCGGGCCGCCGTGCACGCGCCGCTCGTGGAGCGGCGCGATGCGGATATCTCGCCGATCAGGTCAGCGCGGCCAGGGCGCGCGCGGTGATCTCGTCAACGCTGCCGATGCCCTCGATGCGACGGTACTGCGGCGCTTGCGCGTCGCCGCTGGCGGCCCAGGTCGAGTAGTAGTCGACCAGCGGACGGGTCTGCGCCTGATAGACCTCCAGGCGCTTGCGGACGGTGGCTTCCTTGTCGTCGTCGCGCTGGATCAGGTCTTCGCCGGTGGCGTCGTCCTTGCCTTCGGTCTTGGGCGGGTTGAACTTGACGTGGTAGCTGCGGCCCGAGCCCGGGTGCACGCGACGACCGCTGATGCGCTCGATGATGGCTTCATCGGGCACGGCGATCTCCAGCACCACGTCCAGCTTCACGCCAGCCGCCTTCATCGCGTCGGCTTGCGGGATGGTGCGGGGGAAGCCGTCGAACAGGAAACCCTTGGCGCAGTCCGGCTGCGCGATGCGCTCCTTGACCAGGCCGATGATGATGTCGTCGCTGACCAGGCCGCCGGCGTCCATCACCTGCTTCGCGGCCAGACCCAGTTCGGTACCGGCCTTGACCGCGGCGCGCAGCATGTCGCCGGTGGAGATTTGCGGGATGCCGAACTTTTGGCAGATGAAGGCCGCCTGGGTGCCTTTGCCGGCGCCGGGGGCGCCCAGAAGAATCAGTCGCATGGGTCTCCTCGATACATGGAGAAGGCGCGTCACGCAGGGAGACGCGCCCTCGAAAACTGCGGGCGAGAATAGCATGGGCCGGCCTACGCCCCGCTGACGTGCCACCTGAATGAATTGGGGTGTAACCCTGCCGGGCCATGTGTCGCCGGGAACCGTCATCGACCTACAGGGCCGATGAACAGCGGGTTCCGGGGCGTCGGCCCGGAAGGCGCGGATCAGTCCGCCATCAGCCGGCGCACGCGCGCGAGGTCCTCCGGCGTGTCGACGCCGGGCCCCGGCCGCTCGTCACTGACGTGCACCGCGATGCGCTCGCCATGCCACAGCACGCGCAGTTGCTCCAGCGCTTCGATCTGCTCCAGCGGGCTGACCGCGAGCGTCGGGAAACGGCGCAGGAAGCCTGCCCGATACGCATACAACCCGACGTGACGCAGCACCGCGTCCGGCTTGATGCGAGCGCCGCCGCCAGGCGCGTCGCGCCACCACGGGATGGGCGCGCGCGAGAAATACAGCGCCAGGCCTTGCGCGTCGGTCACCAGCTTGACGACGTTGGGGTTGGCGAACTCGGTGTCATCGTCGATCGCGTGCGCCACCGTCGCCATCTGGCATTGCGGCTTTGCGGCGAGCAACTCGGCGCAGGCGCGGATCATGCCGGGCGCGATCAGCGGCTCGTCGCCCTGGACATTCACGACCAGAGCGTCGTCGGGCAGGCCGAGCTGCTCGCAGGCCTCGGCGAGGCGGTCGCTGCCGCTGGCGTGATCGGGGCGTGTCATCAGCGCGCGGATGCCGTGCTGCTCGCAGGCGGCACGGACTTCCTCGGCGTCCGTGGCCACGACGACCTGGGCGGCGCCCGCCAACGCGGCACGGCGCGCGACCTGCACGATCATCGGCGAGCCCGCCAGGTCGGCCAGCGGCTTGTTGGGCAGCCGCGTCGAGGCCAGCCGCGCCGGAATGACGATGTGGAAGTCGCCGGCCGCCGCCCCGCTCATGCCGCGTCGCCCTCGGTGTCGGTCGAGCGCGCTTCGCTGGCCAGCATCACCGGGATGCCGTCGCGGATCGGAAAGGCCAGGCGGTCGGCGGGGCAGACCAGCTCGCGGTCGGGCAGGCCGGACGCGGCGGCGTTGCGGCGGTCGTCCAGCGGGCCCTTGCAGACGGGGCACACCAGCATCTCAATCAGTCGATGGTCCATGGGGGAGCAGCCGCCGCAACTCACGCTGCAGCGCCTCTTCAAAAGCGGGTTCGGGGCGGAAGTCTAGCGCCACCACCCAGATGCGGCAGCCTTGCAGCGCCTCCGGGCGCAGCTTGACGGCGTCCTTCTCGGTGATGACGACCTCGTCGGTGCGGGCCCAGGGCAGCGGGTCCAGCGTTGCGTGATCGGGCAGGGCGAGCGCGCGGAAGCTCAGCCCCTGCTCGCCCAGCATGTCGAAGAAGCGCTGCGGCCGGGCCAGGCCGGCGGCGGCCGTCAGCGGTTTGCCGCGCAGCGCGTGCAGGCGCTCGATCCGGCCGGGCTCGCCACGCCACCAGTCGGCCAGCGCGACGGCGCCGGCCAATTGCCGCGTGCCGACGAAGCCAGGCAGCGCGGTGCTCGGCCGGCCCGTGCTGTAGAGCACCAGCCGGTCCGCCGCGGAGCCCGGCGGCGGCGGCAGGTCGCGCGCCTGCCGCAGCGGGCCCGCCGGCAGCAGGCGGCCGTTGCCCAGGCCGCGTTCGTCGAACACCAGGATGCTGAGCTGTCGCGGCAGGCGCCAGTGCTGCAGGCCGTCGTCGGCGACCAGCACCTGGACGTCGGGATGCGCCGCCAGCAACGCATGCGCCGCGGCGATGCGGTCGCGGCCCACGGCCACCGGTACGCGGCCGCGCAGCCGGATCAGCAGCGGTTCGTCGCCGACGTCCTCGGCTCGGTCGCCGTCGGCGATGACGCGGACCTGGTCCTCGTCCTTGCGTCCATAACCGCGAGAGACCACGCCCGCGCGCACGCCCAGACGCCCGAGCGATTCGAGCACCGACAGCGTCGTCGGCGTCTTGCCCGCGCCGCCGACCACCCAGTTGCCGACGACAATCACCGGCACCGGCAGGGCGGCGCTTTTCTTGAGCCCGACGCGGTACAGCAGCACGCGCAGCTTCAGAACCGCGCCGTGCAGCGCGGCCAGCGGACGCAGCAGATGGGCGAGACGGTCGTCGTCGCGCCAGGCTCGCTGCAGCCGATCCTCCAGGGCCCCCCGGTTCATGTCCGGGTCCGGATCATTGCGGCTTGTTGGCCGCGAAAGTCAGGCGCGGCAGGTTGGCGCGCCGCGCCGCGTCCATCACGTTCACCACCGCCTGATGCGGCGTGGCGGCGTCGGCGGAGATGATCACCACCGGTTCCTGGCGCCCCTGCGACGCCTGTTGCAAGGCGCTGGTGAGCAGCTCCACGCTGCGCCCCTCGACCACCTGCCGGTCGATCGAGTAGCGGCCGTCCGCCGAGATGGCCACGATGATCTCCGCCGGCCGCTCCTTCAGCTGCTGGGCATCGGCGGTGGGCAGCGTCACCTGCAGCTCGGTGAACTTCGAGTACGTGGTCGACAGCATCAGGAAGATGAGCACCACCAGCAGCACGTCGATGAACGGGATCAGGTTGATCTCCGGTTCCTCGCTCTGACGGCGGCGGAACTTCATTTCTGCGCCTTCGCGGCCTTGCCCTGGACCGGCGCCGCGGCGGGCGCGGCCACCGGCGGCGGCACCGTGACCGGGCCGGCGTTGGCGGCGGGCATCGGCATCGTGGCAGGCGGCATGGCGCGGTTGACCAGGTGGGTCAGCAGGCGCTCGCTGGCTTGCTCCATGTCGACGATGTAGGACTCGATGCGGCCGCGGAAGTAGCGGTACATCATCAGCGACGGGATCGCCACGACCAGGCCGAAGGCGGTGTTGTAGAGCGCGATCGAGATGCCGTGCGCCAGCAGCCCCGGGTTGTTGCCGGTGGGGCTTTGGCTGCCGAAGATCTCGATCATGCCGACCACGGTGCCCAGCAGGCCCAGCAGCGGCGCGGCGGCGGCGATCGTGCCCAGCGTGTTGAGGTAGCGCTCCATCTGGTGGATCGCATGGCGGCCGGCCAGCTCGAACGCCTGGCGCAGACGCGTCTCGCCAGCGCGGGGATCGGTCTGCGAGGCGCGCAGGCCGGCGGCGAGCACCTGGCCGAGCAGCGAGTTCTCGGCCAGCTTGCCGACCACCTCGCCGCTGGGAATCTGGAGCTGGGTGACACCCAGCACTTCCTCGATCAGGCTGGGCGGGGCCACCCGGGCCGCGCGCAGGCTGACAAGCCGCTCGATGATCAGGGCCAGGGCCACCACGGAACACAGCAGCAACGGCCAGATCGGCCAACCGGCGGCTTGTATGATCGAAAACAAGGCATTCCCTCCGTACGGGCATCTTCCGGCCCGGCGGCGCGATTATGGCGCCATGCCGCCCACGCGCCGACCACTCCCGACCCTCATCACACGCCCTTACAAACATCCACCGTTCCTGTGGATAACTTTGTGGGCAAGTACGCCCGGAAGCGCGCCGAGGCCCGTCGCCAGACGGCGCGGATTAGAGTGCCCCAAAAAATGGCAGGAAAAAGCTTTTGAAAAACAAGCGCTTATCGATATATGACGCGGCGGTGACGGCCAACATGGCCCGCGGAACCAGCATTGGCGCGGCTGTGGAGTTCCGAACCCGCGCCACGCTTGGGTTTGCGCATGGTTGACGCCTTGAAACCCGCATCGCCACGCATGGTCTGGGGTGTGGCGGCCCTGTTGACGGCCCTTTCCGACGCATTGCAGGCGCGATTCCCCGTCATCACGGTGCAAGGCGAGCTCTCGGGCTTCACCCGCGCCGCCAGCGGCCATTGCTACTTCAGCCTGAAGGACGCCGAGGGCCAGCCGGCGATGCTGCGCTGCGCCATGTTCCGGCGGGCGGCGTCGCTGGTCGATTTCGCGCCCCGGGACGGCATGACGGTCGAACTGCGTGGGCGGCTGGACCTGTACGGCCCGCGCGGGGAATTGCAGTTCATCGTCGAGGCGATGCGCCGTTCGGGCGAGGGCGCCCTGTACGAGCAGTTCCTGCGGCTGAAGGCGCGGCTGGAGGCGCAAGGGCTGTTCGACGCCGACCGCAAGCGTCAGCCGCCGCCGTTCGCGCGTCGCATCGGCGTGATCACCTCGACCGGTGGCGCGGCGCTGCACGACGTGCTGACGGCGCTGCGCCGTCGGGCACCGCATGCGCAGGTCTTCATCTATCCGACGCTGGTCCAGGGCAACGAGGCACCCCCGGCGATCGTGCGTGCGCTGGCGCTTGCCAACGACCGGGCCGACGCGGAGGTGCTGCTGCTGGTGCGCGGCGGCGGCTCGCTGGAGGACCTTTGGGCCTTCAACGACGAGCGTGTCGTGGGCGCGGTGGCGGAATCGGCGTTGCCGGTGATCTGCGGTGTCGGCCACGAGACCGACATCACCCTGGCCGACCTGGCCGCGGACCTGCGTGCCCCGACGCCGACGGCGGCGGCCGAGCTGGCGACGGTCTCGCGCCAGCAGTGCCTGGAGACGCTGGAAGCGCTGGAGCGGCAATTGACCCGCCGCCTGGAGCAACGCCTGGACGCGGCCGCGCAGCGGCTCGACCGTCTGGCGCTGCGGCTGGCGCGGCCTGGCGACGCGTTGGCGCGGCAGCGGCGGCGACTGGACCTGCTGTCGCAGCGGCTCGGGCAGGTGGCGCCGCGCACGGTGGCGTTGCAGGCGCAGCGGCTGGCGCATCTGGACCAACGCCTGCACCGGGCGCTGCCTCAGCAGGCGCAGCGCGGCGCGCACCGGCTGGACGCGCTGGAGGCGCGCCTGCAAGCGCTCGATCCGCGCCAGGTGCTCGCGCGTGGTTATGCGTGGCTGGACGACGGCCAGGGGCGAGCGCTGAGCTCCGCCCGGCAGTTGAGCGAGGGTCAGGACTTGCGCGCCGTGCTGGCCGACGGCGAGGCCGAACTGCGGGTCGGGCGCGTCGTCTGCCGGGACGCCGAGGGCTGAGCCGGCCGGGATCGCCCGGACCCGGACCTGCGAGGAGCGCCCCGGCGCGCGCCAGACGACGCGACGGGTATGCGCGCTCCCGGCAGGGGCATGGTCTTGATGCCTACAATCGCCCGCGACATTTGTCCCACCTCACACTCAACAGGAGTCCCTCATGGAACACGTTCTGCCCGAGCTGCCGTACGACAAGAAGGCGCTGGAGCCGCACATCAGCGCCGAGACGCTGGAGTACCACCATGGCAAGCACCACAAGGCCTATGTGGACAACCTGAACAACCTGCAGAAGGGCACCGAGTTCGAGAGCAAGACGCTGGAAGAGATCGTCAAGACCTCCAGCGGCGGCATCTACAACAACGCCGCGCAGATCTGGAACCACACCTTCTTCTGGAGTTGCCTCAAGCCCAACGGCGGCGGCGCGCCGACCGGCAAGCTGGCCGATGCGATCAACGCCAAGTGGGGCAGCGTCGACGCCTTCAAGGAAGCCTTCCAGAAGAGCGCCGTCGGCAACTTCGGTTCGGGCTGGACCTGGCTGGTGAAGAAGGCCGACGGCTCGGTCGACATCGTCAACATGGGCGCCGCCGGTACCCCGCTGACGACCGGCGACACCGCGCTGCTGACGATCGACGTGTGGGAACACGCGTACTACATCGACTATCGCAACGCGCGTCCGAAGTTCGTCGAGACCTTCCTGAAGAGCCTGGTCAACTGGGACTTCGCGCAAGCCAATTTCGGCAACTGACCCCCCGGCGTCCGGCCTTGAGCCGGGCGCCGACGTGTCGATCAAAGGGAACGGCCCGGGAGAGATCCCGGGCCGTTTCTCCTTTCGTGTCGCGCGGGCGTGCCGCGATCGGTGTGTCGATCAGACGCCGGCCGGCCCGGGGCGGGCCAGCGGGCGCCGATTCACTTGGGCCAGGGGCCGCCGCGCAGCTTGGTGCCGGCCTTGATGCCGCGCTTGTCGAACCAGCCCTTGTTCATTTCCAGCACGTAGCGCACCGGCTTCTTGGAGCAGTGGGACACGTCGGAGAGCGGCTGCATCTCGTCGAGGTTGACGATGGTGCCGTCGTCGGCCACGAACGCGACCGACAACGGGATCAGCGTGTTGCGCATCCAGAAGCATTGCTCGGCCGGCTGCTCGAAGATGAAGACCATGCCGGCGTTCTGGGGCATGTCCTTGCGCGCCATCAGACCGATGGCGCGTTGTTCGTCGGTCCGCGCGACCTCGGCGTGGATCAGGTGCATGCCGGCGCCGATCTCGACGACGGGCAGCCCGGTCTGCGGGATCGTCTGCGCCGCCGAAGGCTGGGCCAGGAAGAAGACGGACGCGGCCGACAGGCCGATCCACGATGCTGCGCGCTTGATATTGAGCATGTTCAGACCTCGAGGTTTGGCGGATTATCGCGGCCATGTTGCCCGCCCGAGCCGCCGCGGCGTCCGCCAGCGATGCTTGCGCCGATGCCATTCGCCCCACCGCCGACGTGCCCCTCACGTCGGAGCGTGCGCGGCACCCGGACGCCGCCGTCGATGACGAGGCGTGGCGACAGTTCTCCGAATGGACGACCGATGCCGGCGGCGCTCGGCATCTGCGCTCGCGACTGCGCCTGTCAGGCATGCACTGCGCGTCCTGCGCCGGGCTGATCGAATCGCTGCTGCATGCACAACCCGGGGTGCGGCTCGCCCACGTGAGTCCATCGACGCAACGCCTGACCCTGGACTGGTCTCCGGCGCTCGTGAGCCTCGATGCGCTGCGGCAATGCCTGGTGGGCGCGGGCTACGATTTCGCGCCGGACCTCGCCGCGCCTGCGCGGGAACTGCGGCGTCGCGAGCATCGTCAGGCACTGTGGCGCCTGTTCGTGGCGGGCTTCCTGATGATGCAGGTGATGATGCTGGCCTGGCCGTCGTACGTCGCCGCGCCGGGAGAGATGGCGGCCGACCAGGCGGCGCTGCTGCGCTGGGGCCAGTGGGTGCTGACCTTGCCGGTGATGCTGCTGTCGGCCGGCCCGTTCTTCAGGGCCGCGTGGACGCAGTTGCGCGGGCGGCGGCTGGGCATGGACGTGCCGGTGGCCCTGGGCCTGGCGGTGGCGTTCGTCGCGGGCAGCGGTGCGACGCTCGATCCGGGTGGGCCGTTCGGGCACGAGGTCTACTTCGATTCGATCACGATGTTCGTGACCTTCCTGCTCGGCGCGCATTATCTGGAACTGCGTGCCCGCCATCGCGCGGCGGAGGCGCTCGAACAAGCGGTCGGCGCGCTGCCGGACAAGATCGAGCGGCTACGGGCCGACGGCCTCGCGGACTGGGTCGCGGCGGATGAGCTGGTGGCCGGGGATCTGGTCCGAGTCACTGCCGGGCAGCGCGTGCCGGCCGATGCGATCGTCGAGCACGGCGTGAGCGCCGCGGACGAGGCGTTGCTCACCGGCGAGTCCGACGCCGTTCCGAAATCGGTGGGCGACGTCGTGCTGGCTGGCAGCCTCAATCTGACCGGCGTGTTGCTGCTGCGTGTGCGGCAGATCGGCGAAGACACACGGCTGGCCGGGATCCGGCAACTGATGGCGCAGGCCTTCCAGGAGCGGCCATCGACGCCGCGGGTGGCCGATCGCGTGGCAGGCTGGTTTCTGGGCACCGTGTTGTTGCTGGCAGGCGGCGCGGCCCTCGTGTGGCAGTTCATCGATCCGTCGAAGGCGCTCGCGGTCAGCGTGGCGGTGTTGATCGTGACCTGCCCGTGCGCGCTGTCGCTGGCGGCGCCGGCCGCATGGGTCGCCGCGGCCGGCGCGCTGGCGAAGCGGGGCCTGTTGCTGTCCAGGCTCGACGCGATCGAGTCCCTGGCCGATGTCGATCATGTGGTGATGGACAAGACCGGCACGCTGACCGATCCGGCGCCGCGTCTGCTGCGCCGATGGCCGGAGGCGCCCGACGATGACGCGATCGCTGCCGCGGCGCTGTTGGCCGGAGGATCGCATCACCCGCTGTCGCGCGCGCTGATGGGGGTGGTCGGCGCGCGGCCCGCGGCGACGGGCTGGCGTGACATCGAGGAGATCGGCGGCCGAGGGCTGCAAGGCGTCGATACGGCGGGCCGCCAATGGCGGCTCGGCGCGGGGACGTGGTCGGCGACGTCCGCGGCGTTGGCCGGAGACACGATGCCGCTGACCGAGGCGCAACTCGTCCTGTCCTGCGACGGGCTGCCTCGTGTGGCCTGGCAGTTCGACGAGGCACTGCGCGAGGGGGCTCGTGCGGCCGTGAGCGTCTGGCGCGAGCGGGGCCTCGGCGTGGAACTGCTGTCCGGCGATGCGCCGCCGCGCGTGGCCGCGATCGCGGCGCGGGCCGGCATCCGGCAATGGCGCGGGGGCGCGAGTCCGGAGGACAAGCTTGCCCACGTGACGCGCCTGCAGGACGGTGGACGCCATGTGCTGATGATCGGCGATGGCATCAACGACGCGCCGGTGCTGGCGCGCGCTCACGTGTCGGTGGCGATGGGACAGGGCGCGGACCTGGCGAAGTCCCGGGCCGACGCGTTGCTGATGGGCACGCGCCTGGAAGCGATCGGCGCGGCGCTCGACCTCGCGTGCCGGACGCGTCGCGTCGTGCGCCAGAACCTCGCGTGGTCGGCGCTCTACAACGCCGTCTGCGTGCCGCTCGCGCTGATCGGCTGGCTGCCCCCCTGGGCCGCCGGACTGGGCATGGCGATGAGCTCCATGGTCGTCGTCGCCAATGCCGCGCGATTGGGCAACCTGCGTCGCGTCGACACGGATGTCGATGCCCACATCGGCGCGCGGGTGCCGGCCCGTCGAGGAGCCTGAGATGGACATCCTCTATCTGCTGATTCCGCTCTCGGTGGTGCTGGTGCTGCTCGTGCTGGCCGTCTTCGGGTGGGCTTTGAACAACGGTCAGCTGGAGTCGCTGGACCGTGAAGGTCAACGAATTCTGGAGGACGACTCGCAAGCTTGACAGGTATCAAGGTGCTTCTTGGACCGCCGCCAAACAATCGCCGACATCAGCGATTCACAGGCACAAGGAGCCGACATGCCAAGCACAGCGAGTCCGACGGGAAGGGGCGGCACAGCCCCGATGTACGAGGACGGGGTAGTTCGAGCGTTCGCGCTGGCCTCGGTCCTGTGGGGCGTGGTGGGCATGCTGGTGGGCGTGATCATCGCCGCGCAACTGGCCTGGCCGGAGTTGAACCTCGGCATCCCATGGCTCAGCTACGGGCGCCTGCGTCCTCTGCACACCAACGCGGTGATCTTCGCCTTCGGCGGCTGCGTGCTGATGGCCACGGCCTTCCACGTCGTGCAGCGGACCAGCCAGGTGCGGCTCTTCGCGCCCAAGCTCGCGTGGTTCACGTTCTGGGGATGGCAGACGGTCATCGTGCTCGCGGCGATCACGTTGCCGCTGGGCATCACCAGCGGCAAGGAGTATGCCGAGCTTGAATGGCCGATCGACCTGCTGATCGCCGTCGTGTGGGTGTCCTACGCGATCGTCTTCTTCGGCACGATCGGCGTGCGACGCGTGCGCCACATCTACGTCGCCAACTGGTTCTTCGGCGCCTTCATCATCGCGGTGGCGCTGCTGCACATCGTCAACAGCGCCGAGATCCCGGTGTCACTGACCAAGAGCTACTCCGCCTACGCCGGCGTGCAGGACGCGATGGTCCAGTGGTGGTACGGGCATAACGCGGTGGGCTTCTTCCTCACCGCCGGCTTCCTGGGCATGATGTACTACTACATCCCCAAGCAGGCCAACCGACCGGTCTACAGCTACCGGCTCTCGATCGTCCACTTCTGGGCGCTGATCTTCACCTACATGTGGGCCGGCCCCCACCACCTGCACTACACCGCATTGCCCGACTGGGCGCAGAGCGTGGGCATGCTGTTCTCGCTGGTGCTGCTGGCGCCGAGCTGGGGCGGGATGATCAACGGCGTCATGACGCTCAGCGGCGCTTGGCACAAGTTGCGCGACGACCCGATCCTGAAGTTCCTGATCGTGGCGCTGTCGTTCTACGGCATGTCGACCTTCGAGGGGCCGATGATGTCGATCAAGACCGTCAACGCGCTCTCCCACTACACCGACTGGACGATCGGCCACGTGCACAGCGGCGCGCTGGGCTGGGTGGGGCTGATCTCGATGGGCTCGCTCTATCACCTGATCCCGCGCATGTACGGCCGCACCGAGATGTACTCGAAGCGCGCCATCGAGCTGCACTTCTGGATCGCCACGCTGGGCATCGTGCTCTACATCGCCGCGATGTGGATCGCCGGCGTGATGCAGGGCCTGATGTGGCGCGCGGTCAACCCCGACGGCACGCTGACCTGGACCTTCGCGGAGAGCGTCAAGGCGACCTATCCGTTCTATGTGGTGCGCCTGCTCGGCGGCCTGCTGTACCTGGGCGGCATGTGCCTGATGGCCTGGAACGTCGTCCTGACGACGCGTGTCGGCCACACCCGCGCCCAGCCCATTCCTCCGGTGGCCGTCCCGGCCGCCGCCTGATCGCACGACCCCAAGGAGAACGACATGGCCAATGCCCATGCCCAGCCGACCGGCCACGAGCGCATCGAGACCAGCAACTTCCTGATGATCGTGCTGGTGCTGCTGACGGTCATCGTCGGCGGCATCGTCGAGATCGTCCCGCTGTTCTTCCAGCGCTCCACCACGCAGCCGGTCCAGAACCTGCGTCCCTACACACCGCTGCAGCTCGCCGGCCGCGACGTCTACATCCGCGAGGGTTGCTACAACTGCCACTCGCAGATGATCCGGCCGCTGCGCGCCGAGACGCTGCGCTACGGCCATTACTCGGTCGCCGGCGAGTTTGTCTACGACCACCCCTTCCAGTGGGGCAGCAAGCGGACCGGTCCCGATCTGGCGCGCGTCGGCGGCAAGTACAGCGATGAATGGCATCGCCTGCACCTGACGAATCCGCGCGATCTGGTGCCCGAATCCAACATGCCCGCCTACGCCTGGCTCGCCACCGCGCAGGTGGACCCGGCCGACATGGCACCCAAGATGCGCGCGTTGCGGACGGTCGGCGTGCCCTATACCGACGAGCAGATCGGCCAGGCCGCCGACGAGGTCAAGGGCAAGACCGAGATGGAGGCGGTGATCGCCTACCTGCAGGTGCTGGGCACCGCGATGAAGCGGTGAAGGGGACCGTCATGGGCGCAATCGACCTGAACACGCTGCGGTCCGCGGTGACCTTGCTGTCACTGCTGGTGTTCCTCGGCATCGTCGTCTGGGCCTATGCCCGGCGCAATCGTGAACGTTTTGAAGACCTGGGCGCGCTGCCGTTGATGGACGAGCCGGCGACACCCGAAGGAGCTCGCCATGAGTGATTTCGTATCGAACGGCTGGTCGCTGTTCGTGGCCGCGGCAACGGTGCTCGGCCTCCTGCTGTGCCTGGTGCTGCTCATCGTGGCGAGCCGGCGCAAGGTCATGGCCGCGGACAACTCGACCGGCCACGTCTGGGACGAGGACATCCGCGAGCTCAACAACCCGCTGCCGCGCTGGTGGATGGTGTTGTTCGTGCTGACCGTGGTGTTCGCCGGCATCTATCTGGCGCTCTATCCGGGCCTGGGCAACTACGGTGGGACGCTGAAGTGGTCAAGCGTCGAGCAGCATCAGGCCGAACAGGCCGAGGCACGCGAGGCGATGCATGCGATCTACGCGAAGTTCGACGGACAAGCGGTCGAATCGCTGGCTCGCGACCCTCAGGCGATGGGCATCGGCGAGCGCCTGTTCGCCAACAACTGCGCCACCTGCCATGGCTCGGACGCCAAGGGATCGAAGGGCTTCCCCAACCTGACCGACAACGACTGGCTCTATGGCGGCAGCTTCGAGACGATCATCGAGACCATCACGCAAGGGCGCCAGGGCACCATGCCGCCGATGGCGGCGGCGGTCGGCGGCAGTGAGGACGTGCGCAACGTGGCGCATTACGTGCTGAGCCTGTCGGGCAGCCCGCACAACTCGGTGGCGGCGGCGCTGGGCAAGTCCAAGTTCAGCGCTTGCGCCGCCTGCCACGGCATGGACGGCAAGGGCAACCAGGCCCTGGGCGCGCCGAACCTGACCGACAAGATCTGGCTGCACGGATGGGGCGAGGCCGCGGTGATCGCGATGATCAACAACGGCAAGCACAGCGTCATGCCCGAGCACGGGTCGCGCTTGAACCCCGAGCAGATCCGCGTGCTGGCCGCGTATGTCTGGGGCCTGTCGCACGGCCCGAGTCCGATCGCGCAGGCGGCCGCGCCCACGACCGCGGTGTTGTCGGCGCCCGGCCCTGCCGGCCCGCGCAGGCAGTGATCGGGAGCGCGCGATGAGCGTCGGCAAGACGATCCCCATCAAACCGGCCTCGCTGGCGGGCGGCCCCGACCGCGCCCGGCCTCGGCCGGCCGATGGTGTCAGCGCCGAAGCGGTGACGGCGGCGCCGACCGCGCCGCGCATGGTCTCCCTCTATGAAGCCGAAGCGAAGATCTATCCGCGCGCCGTCCATGGCTGGTACGCGGTGTGGCGATGGCTGCTGGTGTGGGCGACGCAGCTGCTGTTCTACGGTCTGCCCTGGTTGACCTGGAATGGACGGCAGGCCGTGCTGTTCGATCTCGACGCGCGCCGCTTCCTGATCTTCGACCTGATCCTGTATCCGCAGGACTTCATCTATCTGACCGCGCTGCTGGTGGTGTCGGCTTTCGGGCTGTTCTTCTTCACCGCGGTGGCGGGGCGACTGTGGTGTGGCTACGCCTGTCCGCAGACGGTCTACACCGAGATCTTCCTGTGGATCGAGCGCCACGTCGAAGGCGACCGCGCCGCGCGCATCCGCCTCGATCGCGCGGGCTGGGGTGCAGGCAAGCTGATGCGCAAGGGCGGCAAGCATGCGGCCTGGCTGGTGGTGTCGCTGTGGACCGGCTTCACCTTCGTCGGCTACTTCGAGCCGATCCGCGCGCTGGGCGCCAGCGCCGTGCAAGGCGCGCTCAGCGGTTGGGAGAGCTTCTGGGTCCTGTTCTACGGCTTCGCGACCTATGGCAACGCCGGGTATCTGCGCGAGCAGGTCTGCAAGTACATGTGCCCGTATGCGCGTTTCCAGAGCGCGATGTTCGACAAGGACACGCTGATCATCAGCTACGACGCTGCGCGTGGCGATCCGCGGGGGCCTCGGTCGAAGAAGGTGGATCCCGCGGCCGCCGGATTGGGGTCGTGCGTCGATTGCGCCCAATGCGTGCACGTCTGCCCGACCGGTATCGACATCCGTGGGGGACTGCAGTACGAATGCATCGGCTGTGCCGCCTGCATCGACGTCTGCAACGACGTCATGGACAAGTTCGGCTACGACCGGGGGCTGATCCGCTACGCGACGCAGAACGGCATCGACAAGCGGTGGACGGCCGCGCAGCAGTGGCGGCGGGTATTCAGGCCGCGGGTGCTGGTCTACGGTGCGATCCTGCTGCTCGTGTCCGGCACGTTGGTCGCGAGCCTGGCGCTGCGCCTGCCGTTCAAGGTCGATGTGGTGCGGGACCGCGCGACGCTGGCACGGCAGGTCGAGGATGGCGCCATCGAGAACCTCTATCGGCTGCAGCTGATGAATGCCGCGGAATCGACGCAGCGCTTCGACCTGGCGGTGCAGGGCATCGACGGGCTGGCGGTGGTCTCGCCCACCGGCCCGTTGACGCTGGCGCCCGCGGAGGCGCGCTGGATCACGGTGTCGCTGCGGCTGCCGTTCGAGGCGGCGCAAGGGCTCGGCGGCGGGGTGCATCCGATGCACTTCCTGATTCGACGCATCGGCGATGTCGATGAAGGCGTGGCCGATCGTGAATTGCTGGAGAAATCGACGTTCGTCGTGCCGCGCTGAGCGCGAGCTCACCCTGGCGAGAAAGGAAGGAACATGAACACCGTGACAACTCGTGTCCCCGGCGCGGATCTCCCGTCCAGCGGGCCGTGGTGGCGGCATCCGATGATGTGGCTGGTGGTCGGCGGTCCGGCGATCGTGGTGGTGGCCAGCATCGCCACGCTGACGCTGGCCGTGACCTACCCGGATCCTGTCGTCCAGCATCAGGCCAACAGCGAGCAGGGCCGCGCCGCGGAGGATTCAACCGAGACCGTTCGGCCGCCGCCGGCGGCGCTGGAGCCGGCGATGAAGGCGCGCAACCACGCGGCCACTGGCGGGCAGGTCAACTGAACGAAGAGGCGGGCGGTGATCCGCGCGTCGTCATGCCGCCTGGCGGATCACCTGCAGCAGCATGCGCGGCTTGAGCACGCGGACCTCCCGCGCCTTGACCTCCAGGAGGCCGTCGTCCTGCAGCCGGGAGAAGGTGCGGCTGACCGTCTCCAGCGTCAGGCCGAGATAGCTGCCGATCTCCTCGCGCGTCATGCGCAGCACCACGCTCGACGACGAGAAGCCGCGCGCCCGCAGGCGTCGCATCAGGTTGATCAGGAAGGCGACGACGCGTTCCTCCGCGCGCATCGTGCCGAGCATCAGCATGACGCCCTGGTCGCGGACGATCTCGCGGCTCATCAGGCGATGGAACTGGTGCTGCAGCCGTTCGAAGTCGCGGGAGAGACCCTCCAGTCGCTCGTACGGCACCACGCAGACTTGCGAATCTTCCAGCGCCACCGCCTGGCAGGTGTGCACGCCGTCGACGATGCCGTCCAGCCCGAGCAGCTCGCCGGCCATCTGGAAGCCGGTGACCTGGTCGCGACCATCCTCGGCGCAGGCCGAGGTCTTGAAGAAGCCGGTGCGCACCACGTGGATCGCCTCGAATGCATCTCCGGCGGAGAACAGCGCGGTGTTGCGCGGCACCAGCCGTCGGGCCTTGACCATGCGCTCAAGTTGTTCGATGTCGATCGGCGGCAGGCCCATCGGCAGGCAGAGTTGTCGGATGCCGCAAGTCGAGCAGGCGACCTTGAACGGCTCGTGCCGAGGGGGGAGGAGTGGGGGGATCGTCGTTCTCGCCATGGAGTCGGGCGGGGCTCGCGCGGGACGTGGGGGATCGGTCGGGTCGAGTCGGGGGATCCACGCAAGAGGCGGACGACTCGGACGGGAAGCGGCAAATTTTTTGTCGACCGACCGCTGTCCACAATGACATCAATCAATGACCAGTTGCCATCAAAGGGTCAGGATGACGGCCATGAGATCTGACCCGACCGTGTGGGACTGCAGCATCCCCGATGACGACCTGCTGCGTCGGTTTGATGTCGCGGGGCCGCGCTACACGTCCTACCCGACCGCGGACCGCTTCCATGAGGGCGTCGATGGCGACCGTCACGGCCAGGCGCTGGCGCTGCGCGCGTTCGGCCCGGCCGCGACGCAGCCGGCCTCGGTGTACGTGCACATCCCCTTCTGCGAATCGGTCTGCTACTACTGCGCTTGCAACAAGGTGGTGACGCGTCACCATGAACGGGCGGCGGAGTACCTCGACGCGCTGGAGATCGAGATGGAGCGGGTGCGCGAGCGGCTGGGCGAACGCCCGGCGGTGTCGCAGTTGCACCTGGGCGGTGGCACGCCGACCTTCCTGAGCGATCGCGAGCTGGCGCGGCTGACGGCGCTGCTGCATCGCCATTTCCAGGTTGCCGAGAACGCGGAGATCTCGATCGAGGTGGATCCGCGCACCATCGACATGACGCGCCTGCGCCATCTGCGCATGCTCGGCTTCAACCGGCTCAGCTACGGCGTGCAGGACGTCGATCCCGACGTGCAGCGCGCGGTGCATCGCGAGCAGAGCGTGGAGAGCATCGCCGCGTTGATGGACGCCGCGCGGGAACTCGGTTTCCGTTCGATCAACGTCGACCTGATCTACGGCCTGCCGTTGCAGACGCCGGCGTCGTTCGCGCGCACGATCGAGCAGGTCGCCGCGTTGCGGCCCGACCGTGTCGCCCTCTATGGCTACGCGCACCTGCCGCATCGCTTCAAGCCGCAGCGGCGCATCGAGGCCTCCGCGCTGCCGGCGGCCGGAGACAAGCTGCGCATGCTGTCCGGCGCCATCGCCGGCTTCCTGTCACGTGGCTACAGCTACATCGGCATGGACCATTTCGCGCTCGCCGACGACCCGCTGGCGGTGGCGAAACGGGAGGGGCGGCTGCATCGGAACTTTCAGGGCTACAGCACGCAGCCGGACTGCGACCTGATCGCGCTGGGCGTCTCGGCGATCTCCAAGGTGGGCGCGCATTTCGCGCAGAACGCGAAGACGCTGCCGGACTATTACGCCGCGTTGCGCGAGGGCCGACTGCCGGTCGAACGTGGCCTGGCGCTGAACCAGGACGACCTGGTGCGGCGCGATGTGATCATGGCGTTGATGTGCCAGGGCCGTCTCGCGTTCGAGCCGATCGAGCGCTCGCACGGCATCTCGGTGCCGGACTATTTCGGACCCGAGCTGGCGCGGCTGCGGCGCATGGAGGCCGACGGCCTGGTGACCGTCGAGCCCGGCGCGGTGCAGGTCACGCCGATGGGATGGTTCTTCGTACGCGCGGTCGCGATGGCCTTCGACCGCTACCTCGGATCGGATCGCGCGCCAGCGACGCGCGATGGTCCGGTGCAAGCGCCGGTGCGTTTCTCGCGCATCCTCTGATCGCCGAGGGTCAGATGCTTGCTGTCGCGCTAGCCGGATCGGCGTTCCTGATGGGGGCGGCGGGCAGCCTGCATTGCGCGGCCATGTGCGCGGCGCCATGCGCGGCCGTGTCCGGCGCGAGCCGTGCCGGCGTCGCGGCGTTCCAGATGGGTCGCCTGATCGGTTATGGCGCGGGCGGCGGGGCCGTCGCGATGAGCGTCGGCGGCCTGTTGCGCTGGGAGGCTGCCGCGGGTTGGCTGCGGCCCCTGTGGCTCGCGCTTCATCTGGCGATGCTGGCGATGGGGCTCTACCTGATGTGGCGTGCCGAGCAGCCGAGGTGGTTCACCCGATGGTGGGCGGCGCGCACGACGATCTGGAATCGGGCGCCCGCGGCGGCGTTGAGCGGCGGCGGCACGGCGTGGTCGGTGCCGACCCGATCGGCTGGAGCCGGGATCGCCGGCCTGGCATGGCTGGCATGGCCTTGCGGGTTGCTGCAGTCCGCGCTGATGGTGGCCGCGCTCGCCGACGGACCCTGGCAGGGCGCGGCGGTGATGGCCGCGTTCGGGCTCGGATCGGCGCCCGGCTTGCTCGCCGGACCGTGGTTGCTGGGGCGACTCGGCCAGGCAGGCAGGCCGGTCCGGCCTGGGGTCGGGGAAGGGGCGCGTGGTGGTCGCGGACTGCGGTGGGCGACCCGTCTGTCCGGGGCCTTGCTGACTGCGGGCGCGGCGTGGGCGCTGGGTCACGGCCTGTGGGCGCAGGTCCGCGCGTACTGCGGCTGACGCAGGCAGGGGATTGGTCCCGGTATCAGCCGGTTGAAAGTTTCGCTGTCATAGAATCGGCGCTTCCGGTTTTACCCACCCACCCACGCGCTTCGCGGAGACAACTCCATGTACCAGCACATCAAGGTGCCCGAGGGCGGGCAGAAGATCACGGTCAACGCCGACTTCTCGCTCAACGTTCCCAACAACCCCATCATCCCGTACATCGAGGGTGACGGCACCGGCTTCGACATCACCCCGGTGATGATCAAGGTGGTGGACGCGGCCGTGGCGAAGGCCTACGGCGGCTCGAAGAAGATCCACTGGATGGAGATCTACGCCGGCGAGAAGTCGACGAAGGTCTACGGCCCCGATGTCTGGCTGCCCGAGGAAACGCTGCAGGTCCTGCGCGACTACGTCGTGTCGATCAAGGGCCCGCTGACGACGCCGGTCGGTGGCGGCATCCGCTCGCTGAACGTCGCGCTGCGCCAGGAACTGGACCTGTACGTCTGCCTGCGCCCGGTGCGCTACTTCAAGGGCGTGCCCTCGCCCGTGAAGGAACCCGAGAAGACCGACATGGTCATCTTCCGCGAGAACTCGGAAGACATCTACGCCGGCATCGAGTTCGAAGCCCAGAGCGACAAGGCCAAGAAGCTGATCAAGTTCCTGCAAGAGGAATTCGGCGTCAAGAAGATCCGCTTCCCGGAAACCTCGGGCATCGGCGTCAAGCCGGTCTCCAAGGAAGGCACCGAGCGTCTGGTCCGCAAGGCCATCCAGTACGCGATCGACAATGACAAGCCCAGCGTGACGATCGTTCACAAGGGCAACATCATGAAGTTCACCGAAGGCGGCTTCCGCGACTGGGCCTATGCCCTGGCGCAAACCGAGTTCGGCGCCGAGCTGATCGACGGCGGCCCGTGGTGCAAGTTCAAGAACCCGAAGACCGGCAAGGACATCGTGGTCAAGGACAGCATCGCCGATGCGTTCCTGCAGCAGATCCTGCTGCGCCCGGCCGAGTACTCGGTGGTGGCGACGCTGAACCTGAACGGTGACTACATCTCCGACGCGCTGGCCGCGCAGGTCGGCGGCATCGGCATCGCCCCGGGCGCGAACCTGAGCGACTCCGTCGCGATGTTCGAAGCCACCCATGGCACGGCGCCGAAGTACGCCGGCAAGGACTACGTGAACCCCGGTTCCGAGATCCTGTCCGCCGAAATGATGCTGCGCCACATGGGCTGGACCGAGGCGGCCGACCTGGTCATTTCCTCGATCGAGAAGTCCATCCTGTCGAAGAAGGTCACGTACGACTTCGCCCGTCTGCTGGACGGCGCGACGCAAGTGTCGTGCTCCGGTTTCGGCCAGGTCATGATCGACAACATGTGATCGTGCGCCGGCGGAGGATGCCGGCTCTCGACACCGAAACCCCGGCGCGACCCGCCGGGGTTTTTCTTTTTGCGCCAGGCCGAGGCGGCGGCGCCAATGCAAAAGGCCCGCGCGCGGCGGGCCTTCGAGGAAGAGGCTGTCGCCGGATCAGCCGATCAGGCCGCCGCCTGCTGGCCGACGTGGGTGTCCGCCATCAGCGGGATACCCACCACCGGCGTGTCGAGGCCATCGCCGTCCTCGATCGGGCGGATGTTCTGAGCCAGTTGACCCTTGGGGCCTTGCACCAGCTCGTAGCTCACCTTGCCGCCCTGCTTGAGCGTCCGGAAGCCTTCCATCTGAATGGCCGAGAAGTGCGCGAAAACGTCGCCCCCGCCCTGTTCGGGTTCAATAAAGCCAAACCCCTTGGCATCGTTGAACCACTTGACCGTGCCTGTTGCCATTTCTTCTCCATCCCGGTGTCTTTGTCGCACCGGGTCGGATTCTCAAATCCGTGTCAAGGCAGTGTCAATTCAGGAACTCCCCGGGGTAGGCGGTTCCGGAGGTGCCAAACTTGGGCCGACGGCGCGCGAAATCGCAGTAATCTGGCGTGGTCGCGACCAGCATCCTTCGTTGTGCGGGTGTCAGTCGCAAGTCGCTTGATTGCCGTAGGCCTGTCCCCATGTGGGGAGGTCCCGCTGTTTATAGAATCGGTTCATGCCCTTGTTTGCCCAACAGCCCCCTCCAGCGGGCCCCCCCGGCGGGCAGCCGCCGGCTCCGGACGATGGTGGGAACTCCACCACGCTGGAGCGACTCGCTCAGAAGACGGAGCCTCCGCGCCTTTACCAAGTGCTGATGCTCAACGACGACTTCACCCCGATGGAGTTTGTGGTGATGGTCTTGCAGGAGTATTTCCGCCATGACCTGGATACGGCCACCCAGATCATGTTGAAGATTCATCACGATGGTCGCGGCGTCTGCGGTGTTTTCACCAGGGACGTGGCGGCTACCAAGGTCGAAATGGTGCTGGCGGCCGCGAGGCGCGCCGGCCATCCCCTGCAGTGCATTATGGAGGCCGCATGATTGCGCAAGAGCTTGAAGTCAGCCTGCACATGGCGTTCGTGGAAGCACGCCAGCAGCGCCACGAGTTCATCACCGTGGAACACCTGCTGATGGCGTTGCTCGACAACCCGTCCGCGGCCGAAGTGCTACGCGCCTGCGCAGCCAACATCGAGGACCTGCGCAAGTCGCTCGCGCAGTTCATCAAGGAGAACACGCCCACCGTGGGCGGCACCGACGAGGTCGACACGCAGCCCACGCTGGGGTTCCAGCGCGTGATCCAGCGCGCGATCATGCATGTGCAGTCCACCGGCAACGGCAAGAAGGAAGTGACCGGCGCGAATGTGCTGGTCGCGATCTTCGGCGAGAAGGATTCGCATGCGGTTTACTACCTGCACCAGCAGGGCGTGACCCGTCTGGACGTCGTCAACTTCATCGCCCACGGCATCAAGAAGAGCGAGCCGCCCGAGCCCCCGAAGGGCCCGGAAGGGACCGGGGCCGAGTCCGAACGCGAAGAGGGCGAGGGGCAGGGCAACGGCGGCGGCAAGGGCTCGCCGTTGGAGCAGTTCACGCAGAACCTCAACCAGCAGGCTCGCGACGGGAAGATCGATCCGCTGATCGGTCGCGAGCTGGAGGTCGAGCGCGTGGTGCAGGTGCTGTGCCGTCGCCGCAAGAACAACCCGCTGCTGGTCGGCGAGGCGGGCGTGGGCAAGACCGCCATCGCCGAGGGCCTGGCCTGGCGCATCACCGAGGGGCAAGTGCCGGACGTGCTGGCCGACGCGGTGGTGTACTCGCTGGACATGGGCGCGCTGCTGGCGGGCACCAAGTACCGCGGTGACTTCGAACAGCGCCTGAAGGCAGTGATCAAGCAGTTGAAGGATCAGCCGGGCGCGATCCTGTTCATCGACGAGATCCACACGCTGATCGGCGCCGGCGCGGCGTCGGGCGGCACGCTGGACGCGAGCAACCTGCTGAAGCCGGCGCTGTCGTCGGGGCAACTGAAGTGCATCGGCGCGACGACCTTCAGCGAGTACCGCGGCATCTTCGAGAAGGACGCGGCCTTGTCGCGGCGCTTCCAGAAGATCGACGTGGTCGAGCCGACGGTCGACCAGACGATCGAGATCCTGAAGGGCCTGAAGTCGCGCTTCGAGGAGCACCACAGCGTCAAGTACGCGCTGGGCGCCTTGCAGGCGGCGGCGGAGCTGTCGGCCAAGTACATCAACGACCGCCATCTGCCCGACAAGGCGATCGACGTGATCGACGAGGCCGGCGCGGCGCAGCGTGTGTTGCCCAAGAGCAAGCAGAAGAAGACGATCACCCGGGCGGAGGTCGAGGACATCGTCGCGAAGATCGCGCGCATCCCGCCGGCATCGGTGTCGTCGGACGATCGCGGCAAGCTCAAGAGCCTGGATCGCGACCTGAAGAGCGTCGTGTTCGGCCAGGACCCCGCGATCGATGCGCTGGCCGCCGCGATCAAGATGGCGCGCTCGGGTCTGGGCAAGCCGGACAAGCCGATCGGGTCCTTCCTGTTCAGCGGCCCGACCGGCGTCGGCAAGACCGAGGTGGCCAAGCAGCTCGCCTACATCCTGGGCATCGAGCTGATCCGCTTCGACATGTCGGAGTACATGGAGCGTCATGCCGTCAGCCGCCTGATCGGCGCGCCTCCGGGCTATGTCGGCTTCGACCAGGGCGGCCTGCTGACCGAGGCGGTCACGAAGAAGCCGCACGCGGTGCTGCTGCTCGACGAGATCGAGAAGGCGCATCCGGACGTCTTCAACGTGCTGCTGCAGGTGATGGACCACGGCACGCTGACCGACAACAACGGGCGCAAGGCCGACTTCCGCAACGTCATCGTCATCATGACGACGAACGCGGGCGCCGAGGCGATGCAGAAGTCCACGATCGGCTTCACGACCAAGCGCGAGCAGGGCGACGAGATGGCCGACATCAAGCGCCTGTTCACGCCGGAGTTCCGCAACCGTCTGGACGCCATCGTCAACTTCGGTGCGCTGGACCAGGACATCATCCTGCGCGTGGTCGACAAGTTCCTGCTGCAACTCGAGAGCCAACTGGCGGAGAAGAAGGTCGAGGTCACGTTCAGCGACGCGCTGCGCAAGCAACTCGCCGCCAAGGGCTTCGACCCCCAGATGGGCGCGCGTCCGATGCAGCGGCTGATCCAGGACATGATCCGCCGCGCATTGGCCGACGAACTGCTGTTCGGTCGCCTGGTCGACGGTGGTCGGTTGAGCGTCGACGTGGACGACAAGGGCGAGGTCCTGCTGGACATCACCCCGACCAAGAAGGACAACAAGCCCAAGGCCGAGCCCGCCACCGCGGATTGATCCGCGCCAGGCCCGAAACGAAAAGCCCGCCGAGAGCGGGCTTTTCTCATTGTCGCGAGGCTGTGTGCCCTTGGGCTGGCGCGCTCGTGCCCATGCCCGTACCCGTGCCGGCCCTACTCGCGCGCGGGATCCTGGCGGAAGAACTCCGCCAGCAACCGGTACAGGCGCGGTTGCTCGGCGAGCAGTTCCCGCGGCGCCACGAAGAACGCCTCGACGGCGACCGCGAAGAACTCCTCCGGCGCCTCGGCGCCGTAGGGATCGATCAGCGTCGCGACACCCGCGTCCACCTGATCGCAGAACCACTGCCACTCGGCTTCCATCGTCGCCGACCAGCGCAGCCGCAACGCGGCGTCGGCCATCGGCGGCGCGCCGTCCGGATCGCCGTCGCGCATGTCGAGCACATGCGCGAACTCGTGGATCACGACGTTGTAGACCGAGTCCATGCCTTCGACGCGCTCGATCGCGTCGGGCGTGATCTCGCTCCAGGCAAGCATCAACGGGCCGCCCTCCATCGCCTCGCCGGCGAGCGTCTCGTCGTAGGCGTGGACGACACCGTCTTCGTCCATGGTCTCGCGGGCCGCCACCACCTCGCCCTCGTGCATCACGATGCCGACGAAGCCGTCGTACCAGTGGAGCCCGAGCCGCAGCACCGGCAGGCAGGCTTGCGCGGCCACCGCCACGGCGACCTCGTCCGTCACCTGGAAGCCGTTGGCGCCGTGGAACTCCTTCGACGCCAGGAACAGCGAGCACAGCCGCCGCAGCTCGGCGAGATCCGCGTGGCCGCGTCTCGCGATGAACGGATAGTGCGCCAGCGTCAGCTGCCACAGCGGATCGGGGATGGCGTACTGGTCGAGCAGCTTGCGCTCGCGACGTTCGCGCCAACGTTGGAGGAGGCCGGAGATCATGAGGGGCTTCCGGATGGGATCACGGCGATCGGGGATCGTGGAACGGGTGACGGGCGGGTCGATGGGCGGCGCGGTCGCGCGACGGGCGGCGTACGCGGCCGTCAGGTCAAAGGCTCGATCCGGCGCAGGCCGTCGGCATCGATGACCAGCACATCGCCTCGTCCCGGGCCGTGGTCGTAGTCCCAGTCGGACAGGACCACCCGCGTCAGGCCGTCGCCGAGGTCATGCGTCGCCGGCCGGTGCGTGTGGCCATGGATCAACGTGTCGCAGCCCGACGCCTTCAGCCAGTCGCGGCTGGCATCGTCGTCGACGTCGGCCCAGCGGCCAGGATCGGTCTGATGCATCCGGCTCTTCGCGCGCAGATGCCGGGCCAGGGCGCGGCGCGCGAACAGCGGCAGCGCCAGCAGGGTCGCCTGCACGTCAGGCCGCCGCACGATCGCGCGGGCACGGAGGTAGCCGACGTCCTCCAGGCACAACTGGTCGCCGTGGCTCAGCAGCCAGGTGTGGCCGAAGGCGTTCAATCGCGTCGGGTCGCTCAGCAGGCGCATGCTGGCGTCGGCGGCCATCGCCTCGCCGAGCACGAAATCGCGATTGCCATGCATGAAGAACAGCGCACGGTGCCGCGACACGTCGCGCAGCAGTTCCAGGGCGAATTGCTCGAAGGTGCCGGCTTGCCAGCGCGCGTCGTCGCCGACCCACGCCTCGAAGATGTCACCGAGCAGGAAGACCGCATCAGCCGGCGTCGCCGCCAGGTGCGCCCGGAATCGCGCCAGCGTCGCCGGCATGTCCGGCGAGAGGTGCAGATCCGAGAGCAGGTCGATCCGCCGCCAGCCCGGCGCCGCGTCGAGCGGCGTCAGGGCCTGGGGCAGGGGGGGGGACGATGTGGGTCCGGACCTCACTCGACGGCGACGGCGCGCTCGATGATCACCGGCTCGGCCGGCACGTCGTCATGGAAGCCGGACCGGCTGGTCTTGACCTTCTCGATCTTGTCCACGATGTCGGTGCCGCCCACGACCTTGCCGAACACCGCGTAACCCCAACCCGAAGCGCTCTCGCTCTTGAAGTTCAGGAAGTCGTTGTCGACGGTGTTGATGAAGAACTGCGCGCTGGCCGAGTGCGGCGCGTTGGTGCGCGCCATCGCGACGGTGTACTTGTCGTTCTTCAGGCCGTTGTTGGCCTCGTTCTGGATCGGGGCGTCGGTGGGCTTCTGCTTCATGCCGACCTCGAAGCCGCCGCCCTGGGCCATGAAGCCCTTGATGACGCGGTGGAAGATCGTGCCGTCGTAGTGACCCTTGGCGACGTAGGCCAGGAAGTTGGCGACGCTGGCCGGGGCCTTCGCGTCATCCAGCTCCAGCGTGATCAGGCCGTGGTTGGTATGCAGTTCGACTTTCTTGCTCATGTCGGGGACTCCTTATTTTTCGACGGTGGCTTTGTTGATGAGGACGGGCGTGGCGGGCAGGTTCTGGAATGCGGCGGTCTTCTTGACCGTCTGCACGGCGCGGATCTGGTCCACGACTTCCATGCCCTCGAGGACATAACCGAACACCGCGTAACCGCGGCCGTCCGCGGCATAGCCGGGATCGAGTCCGGGGTTGTCCACGACGTTGATGAAGAATTGCGAGGTCGCCGAGTTCGGGTCGCCGGTGCGCGCCATCGCGATGCTGCCGCGGATGTTGAGCAGGCCGTTGCCGGCCTCCAGCGGGATCGGCGGCTTGGTCGGGCGTTGGGCCAGGTTGGGCGTGTAGCCGCCGGTCTGGATCATGAAGCCGTCGATGACGCGATGGAAGATCACGCCGTTGTAGTGGCCGGCCTTCACGTAGCCCAGGAAGTTGGCGACGGTCTTGGGCGCCTTCTCGGGGTCGAGCTGGATCTTGATGTCGCCCAGCGTCGTGCTCAGCTTGACGACCTGAGCCTGCGCGAAGGCACAGGCCAGGCCGAGGGCGGCGGAGATCAGCAGGCGTGGGGTGGTCCTCATGATGCGGATGAGCCTTGGAAGAAGAGAAGGGGAAAGCGCCTCGGACGCGAACCGGACGTCGCCGGTCAGCGGGCCTGGGCGCCCTTGACGTTGTTGAACGCGGTCACGCGCTGCAGCTTGAGCTTGAGCGCGGTGTCGTCGCCCAGCGCCTGCTTCAGCGCGCGCTCGTAGGCCTGCTGCGCCAGGCGCATCAGCACGTCGCCGAGGTTCTCCTGTGCCTGCGCATGGTCGGGCTGCAGATCCAGCGCGCGCATCAGCGACTGGCGCGCGGGCTCGTACTCGCCGCGCGCCGCGTGGATGACGGCCAGGTTGTTGTAGGGGTCGGCGAGGTCCGGGAAGTCCTCGGTCAGGCCCACGAAGAGCACCCGCGCGCGCTCCAGCTGCTGCTGCTCCAGCAGCATCGTGCCGAGCGCGAAGCGCAGGCGCGGGTCGTCGGGGGTCGCCTTCAGGCCGTCCTCGGCCGTCTTGACCGCCAGATCGCGCTTGCCGGAGGCCCACAGGGCCTGGGCATCGTCGATGGTGGCGGCATGCAGCAGGGGCGCGGCGGCCGTCGCCGCCAGGGCGATGCAGCACATGCGGAGCAGGGCGTGGAGTCTTTGCATGGTGGAGGGGTCGGGCCGGGGGCGGACGGTGACGGGGCGGTCGCGGGCCGGGGCAGCGGCGTGGTCCGCGGGGCCGGCCAGGGTCTGCCCGGAGTTGTCGAATGGTCGGGCCGCTATACTGCCGAGCATTCTAGAGCGAGCTTTCGTCTCCCGCTCGCCACCCGGCCGACCCGCCGCCCACACAGCCCGAACCGTTCCACGCGCCGACGTCCCGCGATCCCTCGCAGACCCGGCGGTAGCGGCGTCCCGTGCGTGCGGCGACACGCCGCGGGGGCGTCCGGCGCCGACTTATCCATGTCTTCCTTGCGCATCTTCAACACGCTGACCCGTCAGCTGCAGCCCTTCCAACCGATCGAGCCGGGCCGCGTCCGCATGTACGTGTGCGGCATCACCGTCTACGACCTGTGCCACATGGGCCATGCGCGGATGAACATCGCGTTCGACGTCGTCTACCGCTGGCTCAAGGCCAGCGGCTACGACGTCAACTTCGTCCGCAACATCACGGACATCGAGGACAAGATCATCCGCCGCGCGCTGGAGCGCGGGATCACGATCCGCCAGCTCACCGACGAAATGATCGCCGCCATGCACCGCGACTTCGCGGCGCTGGGCATCGCCACGCCCACGCATGAGCCGCGCGCGACCGACTACGTCCCGCAGATGCTGGACATCATCGGCAAGCTGCAGACCAAGGGCCTGGCCTACCACGCCGACAGCGGCGACGTGAACTACGCGGTGCGCAAGTTCGAGGGCTACGGCAAGCTCAGTGGCAAGTCGCCGGACCAACTGCGCGCCGGCGAGCGCGTCGCGGTCGACGACGGCAAGCGTGACCCGCTGGACTTCGTGCTGTGGAAGTCCGCCAAGGTCGACGAGCCGGCCGAGGCCAAATGGTCCAGCCCCTGGGGCGAGGGCCGTCCGGGCTGGCACATCGAGTGCTCCGCGATGAGCTGCGCGCTGCTGGGCGAGCGCTTCGACATCCACGGCGGCGGCATGGACCTGCAGTTCCCGCACCATGAGAACGAGATCGCGCAAAGCGAGGGCGCCTTCGGCCATCCGTTCGTCAATGTCTGGATGCACAACGGCTTCCTGAACGTCGATGGCGAGAAGATGTCCAAGAGCCTGAACAACTTCTTCACCATTGCCGATGTGCTGGAGAAGTTCGATGGCGAATCGATCCGCTTCTTCATGCTGCGCACGCAGTACCGCAGTCCGTTCAACTTCAGCGACGTGAGCCTGGACGACGCTCGCACCGCGCTGCGCCGCCTGTACACGGCGCTGGACACGGTCGCGCCGGCGGACGTCGCGATCGACTGGACGCAAGGGCATGCCGCGGCGTTCAAGGCCGCGATGGACGACGACTTCAACACCCCCGGCGCGCTGGCGGTGTTGTTCGAGCTGGCCAATCAGGTCAACCGCGACCGGTCGGCGACCGACGCCGGCCTGCTGAAGGCGCTCGGCGGCGTGCTGGGCGTGCTGCAGCAGGCGCCCAAGGCCTTCCTGCAATCGGGCGCGGGCCTGGACGAAGCCGCGATCGAGGCGCAGATCGCGGCCCGTGCCGCGGCCAAGGCCGCGCGCGACTTCGCCGAGGCGGACCGCATCCGCCAGGCGCTGACCGCGCAGGGCATCGAGCTGAAGGATTCGGCGGCCGGCACGAGCTGGGTCCGCACGGGCGTGAAGGCCGGAGAGCAGGCCTGATGGCGCGTGTGTCGACCGCCGGGGTGACCCCGGACTATTGGGACGAAGCCTGCCGCCACCTGGCCAAGCGCGACCGGGTGATGAAGAAGCTCATCCCCCAATTCGGCGAGGCCCGGCTGCAAAGCCGCGGCGACGCGTTCACCACGCTGGCCCGGTCCATCGTCGGTCAGCAGATCTCGGTGAAGGCGGCGCAGAGCGTCTGGGACAAGCTCGCGGAGCTGACCTCCGGGCCGTCCAACCGCATCAAGCCGATGGAGGTGCTGGGCCTGGAGAAGGACGCGCTGCGCGGCGTCGGCCTGTCCGCACGCAAGGTCGAGTACCTGAGCGACCTGGCGCAGCACTTCGAATCCGGCCAGGTCCACGTGCGCCAATGGGCGCAGATGGAGGACGAGGCGATCATCGACGAACTGGTCGCCATCCGCGGCATCGGTCGCTGGACGGCCGAAATGTTCCTGATCTTCCACCTGATGCGACCCAATGTCCTGCCGCTGGACGACCTGGGCCTGCTCAAGGGCATCGGCCAGCATTACTTCAGCGACGAGCCGGTTTCAAGGGCGGAAGCCCGGGAGCTGGGCGAGGGCTGGGCGCCGTATCGCTCGGTGGCCACATGGTACATTTGGCGCAGCCTTGATCCGCTTCCGGTGGATTACTGAGGCGCCGGCAGCCCACAGCCACAACGACTCCATAACGATCCCGCGCCGCCCACCCTGCGGCGCGTCCCGTTTGGGGACCCTACCGGGCGGATCGTCGAATGGCCGGGCCCGGCCGTCATCTCTGAGAGACCAAGCAGGATGAGCAAGAAACATTTCCTCGAATTCGAGCAGCCGATCGCCGAGCTCGAAACCAAGATCGACGAGCTGCGCTACGTGCAGAGCGAATCCGCGGTGGACATCTCCGAAGAGATCGACCGCCTCGGCAAGAAAAGCCACCAGCTCACGAAGGACATCTACGCGAACGTCCTGCCGTGGCAGGTCTACCAGATCGCGCGCCACCCGCAACGTCCGCAGACGCTGGACTACTGCAACGAGGTCTTCACCGAGTTCCAGGAAATGCACGGTGACCGCCACTTCGCCGACGACGCCGCGATCGTCGGCGGCCTGGCGCGTTTCAACGGCCAGGCCTGCATGGTGATCGGCCATCAGCGCGGCGCCGACGCGAAGGAGCGCACGCTGCGCAACTTCGGCATGCCGCGTCCCGAGGGGTATCGCAAGGCGCTGCGCCTGATGAAGCTGGCCGAGAAATTCGGCCTGCCGGTGTTCACCTTCATCGACACGATGGGCGCGTATCCCGGCATCGGCGCCGAGGAGCGCAGCCAGTCCGAGGCGATCGGCCGCAACATCTTCGAGATGGCCCAACTGGAAGTGCCCATCATCGCGACCGTGATCGGCGAGGGCGGCTCCGGCGGCGCGCTGGCGATCGGCGTGGCGGACCAGGTGCTGATGCTGCAGTTCTCGGCCTATTCGGTGATCTCGCCGGAAGGTTGCGCCTCCATCCTGTGGAAGACGGCGGCGCGCGCGTCCGAGGCGGCCGAGGCACTGGGCATCACCGCGCATCGCCTGAAGGCGCTCGGCCTGATCGACAAGATCGTCAGCGAGCCGGTCGGCGGCGCGCATCGCGATCCCAAGCAGATGGCCTCCAGCCTCAAGCGCGCGCTGGGCGACGCATTGCGCCAGGTCTCCGACCTGAAGACCAAGGATCTGCTGGACCGCCGCTACGAGCGCCTGCAGGCCTATGGCCGATTCGGCGACACCAAGAGCCGCTGAGTCCGGCTCCCGGTCGTCCCGCCGCGTGCTCGCGGTCGCCTGCAGCGGCGGCCGGGATTCGACGGCGCTCCTCCACGCCACCGCCTGTTCGGCCCGCTCGCTGGGCTTGCACGTGGTGGCGTTGCACATTCACCATGGGCTGAATCCGCGGGCCGACGCGTGGCTGGACCACGTGAGCGGGCAAGTGTCGGCGTGGGTCGATGCCGGCCTGCCGATCGAGCTTCGCCATGAACGCCTGAGCGGCGCGCCCGCGGCCGGCGACAGCATCGAGGCCTGGGCTCGCGCCGGTCGGCACGCGGCGCTGCAACGCCTGACCCTGGCCGCCGGCGCCGACCTGCTGCTGCTGGCGCACCATCGCCGCGACCAGGCGGAGACGTTCCTGCTGCAGGCCCTGCGCGGCGCCGGATCGGCGGGCCTGTCGGCCATGCCGCGCGCGCAGTGGCGGGACGGCGTGTGCTGGGTCCGGCCCTGGCTGGACCGTCCGCGCGAGGCCGTCGAGGCCTACGTCGCCGAGCACCGCCTGACCTTCATCGACGACGACAGCAACACCGACCCACGCTACGCCCGCAATCAGTTGCGCCTGCGCGTGTGGCCGGCGCTGTGCGCGCAATCACCCGGCGCCGAGGCGGCGCTGGCGCGCGCCGCCGAGTGGGCGCAGCAGGCCACCGAACTGCAACGTGAAATCGCCACCGAGGATCTGCGCCGGTGGTCCGATGCCACGGGGTTGTCGCAGGCAATGCTGCGCAGCCTGAGCGCCGCGCGCGCCACCAACGCGCTGCGGGCCTGGCTGCATCGGGAGACCGAACGCGCGGCGCCCGCCTCGCTGATCCGTCGCCTGCTGGTCGAAGCGCCGGAGGCGGTGATCGCGCAATGGCCGCTGGGCGACGTGACACTGCACCTGTACCGCGGACGTTTCGCCGTGCGGCCCCGAGCGCCCGAGCACGCCGAGCCCGTGGCCGCGCAGCGCGTCGATCTCGCGCGCCCGGGCCGGCACGCGATGCCCGATTGGCGGGGGACGCTCGATGTCGAGCCCGTGACGTCCGACGGCATCGGGCTTTCCCGGCTCAGCAACGTCGAGTTGCGTCCACGCGAAGGCGGCGAGCGCTTCCAGGCGCATGGCAAGGGGGTGCCGCGGTCGCTCAAGAAATGCTGGCAGACCGCGGGAATCCCCGCTGCCCAGAGGGAAGGGCCCCTGATCCACGTCGACGGGCGACTGCTGTTCGTGCCCGGCCTGGGCCTGGATGCGCGCCTGCTGCACGCCGACGATGAAGCACAAATGGCGCTGCGCTGGACGCCGGATGCATGCTGATCACGCATGACGCGCGCGGGTGCCGCCTATGGCGCCGCTTAGAATCGCCGGCTGTGGTCGCGGCGCACTCCTTCCCGCGGTAATGCGGACGCCGCCACGGCGTCCCTCAGCAGTCCTCTGACACTCCCATGGCATTGATCGTTCACAAGTACGGCGGCACCTCGATGGGGTCGACCGACCGCATTCGCAATGTGGCCAAGCGGGTCGCCAAGTGGGCGCGCGCGGGCCACCAGATGGTCGTCGTGCCCTCGGCGATGAGCGGCGAGACGAACCGCCTGCTCGGCCTGGCCAAGGACCTGTCCCCGACCAGTTCCTCGCCCGCGCTGATGCGCGAGTTGGACATGATCGCCTCGACCGGCGAGCAGGTGTCGGTCGGTCTGCTGGCGATCGCGCTGCAGGCCGAGGGCATGGACGCCGTCAGCTACACCGGCTGGCAAGTGGGTGTGTCGACCGACAACGCGTACACCAAGGCCCGCATCGAGAGCATCGACGACGCGAAGGTGCGCGCCGACCTCGACGCCGGCAAGGTGGTGGTCATCACCGGCTTCCAGGGCGTGGACGAGGACCGCAACATCACGACGCTGGGCCGGGGCGGCTCGGACACGTCGGCAGTGGCGATCGCCGCGGCCATCAAGGCTGACGAATGCCTGATCTACACCGACGTCGACGGCGTCTACACGACCGATCCGCGCGTCGTGCCGGAAGCGCGCCGCATGCATTCCATCAGCTTCGAGGAGATGCTGGAAATGGCGTCGCTGGGCTCGAAGGTGCTGCAGATCCGCTCGGTGGAATTCGCGGGCAAGTACCTCGTGCCGCTGCGCGTGCTGTCCAGCTTCACGCCGTGGGACATCGACATCAACGAGGAAGCCAAGTCCGGCACCCTGATCACTTTTGAAGAGGACGAAAACATGGAACAAGCCGTCGTCTCCGGCATTGCCTTCAACCGCGACGAAGCCAAGGTGACGCTGCTGGGCGTGCCCGACAAGCCGGGCATCGCGTTCCAGATCCTGGGGCCGGTGGCCGACGCCAACATCGACGTCGACGTGATCATCCAGAACGTGTCGCAGGACGGGAAGACCGACTTCTCGTTCACCGTGCACCGCAACGACTACCAGCGCACGATGGAGCTGCTGGAGAAGACCGTGGGGCCGGCGGTGCAGGCGGCCAAGGTCGTCGGCGACCAGCGCATCTGCAAGGTCTCGATCGTCGGCATCGGCATGCGCTCGCATGTGGGCGTGGCGTCGAAGATGTTCCGCTCGCTGTCGGAAGAGGGCATCAACATCCAGATGATCACCACCAGCGAGATCAAGACCTCGGTCGTCATCGACGAGAAGTACATGGAGCTGGCGGTGCGCGCGTTGCATCGCGCGTTCGATCTGGACCAGGAAGTTTCCGCTTGAGTTGAAACGTTCCCTGGATCGCACCGTCGTGGCGCTCGAGCCGCTGGTGATGCGTTTCGATCCGGGAGTTTCACTTGAGGGGTCGAGAAGCCATGCTATAGTCGCTGCTTCTCCGGTTGGAGACGTGACCGAGTGGCCGAAGGTGCTCCCCTGCTAAGGGAGTATGCGGGCAAAACCTGCATCGAGGGTTCGAATCCCTCCGTCTCCGCCAACCAGATGTGAAGCCCCCGCAGTGCAAGCTGCGGGGGTTTTTGCATTGGGGGCCGCGATCGCGACTCCACGTCGTGTCACGGCGTGTCACGGCCTGCGACGCCCGTGTTCATCGGACTTGCAAGCAGGATCTTTTGCCACGGCGACGGGGGATGTGCTCTACAGTCTCCGCATGTACACGCCCAAGCACTTCGACCTGCCGGATCTCTCGCACGCGCGGCTGATGATCCAGGAACATCCGCTGGCCACGTTGATGTTGAACGACCCCACGCACGGTCTTTCCGCGACGCCCGTGCCGATGATCTGGGGCGCCCCCGCCGAGGGCGAGGGCTGGTGGCTCGAAGGTCACCTCGCGCGTGCCAATCCGCATGTGGCTGCGTTGACGTCAGGGGCGCTCGACGACGTGCTGGTGCAGTTCAACGGCCCGGGCGCGTACATCTCGCCCAGTCTCTACGACACGCCGCTCGCGGTGCCGACCTGGAACTACCTGACGCTGCAAGTGCATGGCGGCGTGCAGGTCATCGACGACGAGTCCGGCAAGGATGCGCTGCTCAAGCGCCTGATCGCGACGCAGGAGCCCGACTATGCCGCGCAGTGGCGCGGCCTGCCCGCCGACTACCAGCGCAAGATGCTGGGCGCGATCGTGGGCTTCCGCATCCCCGTCGCGCGTTGGACGATGAAGGCCAAGATCAGTCAGAACCGCAGCCCGGCCGAGCGCGAGCGCATCCTCGCGCACCAGGAGCATGGCTCGCTGGAGGAGCAGATCCTCGCGAGCTGGGTGCGGGAGCTTCAGCCGCGCTGAGGCCCGCTCGGGATTGCGCGCGGCCCTCCGCGGTCGCCGCCACGAAAAGCACAAGGCCCGCGCTCGGCGGGCCTGGTCGTCGTGGGGCGAGGCAGCTGCCTCACATGCTCACGTAGTTCGGCCCGCCGCCGCCCTCTGGCGTCACCCAGACGATGTTCTGGGTCGGGTCCTTGATGTCGCAGGTCTTGCAGTGCACGCAGTTCTGCGCGTTGATCTGCAGGCGTTCGGTGTTGTCGTCGTTCTTCACGAACTCATAGACGCCGGCCGGGCAGTAGCGGCTCTCCGGGCCCGCGTATTTCGCCAGGTTGACGTTCACGGGCACGCTGGCGTCCTTGAGCGTCAGGTGGGCCGGCTGGTTCTCTTCATGGTTGGTGTTCGAGACGAACACCGACGAGAGCCGGTCGAAGGTCAGCTTGCCGTCGGGCTTCGGGTAGACGATCTTGGGCATCTCCGACGCGGGGCGCAGGTAGGCGTGATCGGGCTTGTCGCGGTGGATGGTCCACGGCGGGCTCTTCATGCCGAGCTTGGGCAGCAGCCATTGCTCGATGCCGGTCATCAAGGTGCCGACCTTGGTGCCCTTCTTGAACCAGGTCTTGAAGTTGCGCGATTGGTCCAGCTCGTCGCGCAGCCAGCTCTGCTCGAAGGCGGCCGGGTAGGCGCTGAGCTCGTCCTGCGAGCGGCCCGCGGCCAGCGCGTCGGCGATCGCCTCGGCGCACATCAGGCCGGTCTTGATCGCGGCGTGGCTGCCCTTGATGCGGGCGGCGTTCAGGTAGCCGGCCTCGCAGCCGATCAGCGCGCCGCCGGGGAACACCGTCTTGGGCAGGCTCAGCAGGCCGCCGGCGGTGATGGCGCGGGCGCCGTAGCCCAGGCGCTTGCCGCCCTCGATGTGCTTGCGGATCGCGGGATGGGTCTTCCAGCGCTGCATTTCCTCGAACGGGGACAGCCACGGGTTCTTGTAGTCCAGCCCGACCACGAAGCCCAGCGTGACCTTGTTGCCCTCCAGGTGGTACAGGAAGCCGCCGCCGTAGGTCTCGCCGTCCATCGGCCAGCCGGCGGTGTGCACCACCAGCCCGGCCTGGGCCTTGTCGGCGGGCACTTCCCAGAGCTCCTTGATGCCGATCGCATAGGTCTGCGGATCCTTGCCGGCGTCGAGCTGGTACTTCGCGATCAACTGCTTGCCCAGGTGGCCGCGCGCGCCCTCGGCGAAGACGGTGTACTTGCCGTGCAACTCCATGCCGAGCTGAAAGCCCTCGTGCGGCTCGCCGTCCTTGCCCAGGCCGACATTGCCGGTGGCCACGCCCTTGACGCGGCCCTGCTCGTCGTAGAGCACCTCGGCGGCGGCGAAGCCGGGGAAGATCTCCACGCCCAGCGCCTCGGCCTGCTGGGCCAGCCACTTCGTGACGTTGCCCAGCGAGATGACGTAGTTGCCGTGGTTGTGGAAGCAACGGGGAATCAGGAACTGCGGCGTGTCGGTGTGGCTGGTCTCGCCCAGGAACAGCACCTGATCGGCGGTGACTTCCTGGTTGAGCGGGGCGCCCAGTTCCTTCCAGTTGGGGAACAGCTCCGTGATCGCCTTCGGGTCCATGACGGCACCCGACAGGATGTGCGCGCCGGGCTCCGAGCCCTTCTCCAGCACGACGACCGAGATCTCCTGGCCCTTCTCCGCCGAGAGCTGCTTCAGGCGGATCGCGGTGGACAGCCCGCCGGGGCCGCCGCCGACGACCACGACGTCGTATTCCATGCTGTCGCGCGGACCGTACTGGGCAACAAGTTCTTCGGAGGTCATGGTCATCCTTGCTCGTTCTAATGGGGCGCCCTGGCCGATCGCTGGTGGGCGAGGGGGGACTCGCTGTCTGGCTGGGGCGGGTTGCGGCGCATTCTAGCCGTGCGAATGGCAAAAAAGAACGATCGTGCTATTTGTCGAATCGAGACGGCCGTCGCAGGGCTCGCCAGGCCGGTCCGGCGGGTGGTGGCGACATCGCCCAGGCTCGCCCGAACGGGGCTCCCGCCGATGGGGCATGCGCCGTACCATGGGCCGCAGATTCAACGAGAGGGAACTCCCATGAGCATTCAGATCCAGCGCGACAAGACCGGTCCGATGCGGCAGACGGTGCGCATCCGCAATCACACGCTGACGGCGGACCAGTCGGTCGCCGGTGGCGGCGAGGACGCGGGTCCCGACCCGCACGAACTCTATGACGCCGCGCTCGGGGCGTGCAAGGCGCTGACGGTGCTCTGGTACGCACAGCGCAAGGGCCTGCCGGTGGAGGACGTGCTGGTGGAGGTCGAGCGCGACGGCTCGCAGGAGCAGCAAGGCACGTACAAGCTCAGGGCCTCGATGACCTTCGTCGGCGACCTGACGGACGCGGACCGCGAGCGGCTGCTGCAGGTCGCGGCGAAGTGCCCCGTCCACAAGCTGATGACGCAGGTGACCACCGAGATCGAGACCGTGATGGCCGGTTGACGGCCGGCTGACGGCGGGTGGCGGGGGCGCCGCGGGGGATCGATTCCCGCGTCGCGCGATGTCATGCGGGGATCATCGCCTGACCCCGCGTGCGTGCTATCGTGCCCGGCACCTGTCCGGTCACACGAGAAGTTTTGCGAGAGACCTTGCCATGAGCTACAGCATCGATCTGGAGGGCCGCGTGGCCCTCGTCACCGGCGCGTCCAGCGGATTGGGCGCGCAATTCGCCAGGACCCTGGCCAAATCCGGCGCCTGCGTGGTGCTGGCGGCCCGCCGCGTCGAGCGCCTGAAGGCGCTGCGCGCCGAGATCGAGGCCGGCGGCGGCGACGCCCATGTCGTCCAGATGGACGTCACCGACATCGACAGCATCAAGGCCGCGGTCGCGCGCGCCGAGACCGAGGTCGGCACGCTGGACATCCTGATCAACAACTCCGGCGTCAGCACGACGCAGCGGCTGGTGGACGTCAGCCCGGAGGACTTCGACTTCGTGATGGACACGAACGTGCGCGGCGCTTTCTTCGTCGCGCAGGAAGTCGGCAAGCGCATGCTGGCGCGGGCGCGCGGCGCGGCGCCGGGCACGTACACCGGCGGGCGCATCGTCAACATCGCGTCGATGGCGGGGCTGCGCGTGCTGTCGCAGATCGGCGTGTACGCGATGAGCAAGGCGTCGGTCATCCACATGACCAAGGCGATGGCGCTGGAGTGGGGCAAGTTCGACATCAACGTCAACGCCATCTGCCCCGGCTACATCGACACCGAGATCAACCATCACCACTGGACGACCGACCAGGGCCGCAAGCTGGTGGAGCTGCTGCCGCGCAAGCGCGTGGGCGTGCCGCAGGACCTGGACACGACGCTGCTGATGTTGTGCGCCAAGGAGAGCCGTTTCATCAACGGCGCGATCATCCAGGCGGACGACGGCTTCGGCGTCTGACGCGCCGGCCGGCGCGCGCGGCGCCGACGAGAGAGATTCGAGACCAGAAAGAGAAAGCAGGCCGATGGCTGTGAGAGAACTGAGCGCGCTGGAATCGCGCGTGCTGGCGGTGCTGGTGGAGAAGGAATCCACCGTGCCGGACAGCTATCCGATGTCGCTGAACAGCCTGACGCTGGGCGTGAACCAGAAGACCGCCCGCGATCCCGTGATGAACGCGGGCGAGGCCGACGTGGCCGCGGTGCTGGACGAACTGAAGTCCATGAGCCTGGTCAACACCGTCAGCGGCAGCCGCGTGGCGCGCTTCGAGCACAACATGAAGCGCGTCTACGGCATCCCCGGCCAGGCGGAGGCGCTGCTGGCGGTGCTGATGCTGCGCGGCCCGCAGACCTCGGCCGAGCTGCGGTTGAACTGCGAGCGGCTGCATCGTTTCGCGGACGTCTCGTCGGTGGAAGGTTTCCTCGACGAGCTCGCCGCGCGCGAGCCCGCGCTGGCGGTCAAGCTGCCGAAGGCGCCCGGTGCGCGCGAGGCGCGCTGGGCGCATCTGCTGAGCGGCGAGCCGGCGTTGCCGGTGGCGAGCGCGGTGTCGGCCCCGTCGTCCTCGTCCAGCGCGCGCGATGAAGAGATCGCCGCGCTGCGCGCCGAGGTCGAGCAGTTGAAGGCGGCGGTGGCGCGCATCCAGTCGGAGCTGGGCATCAGCCCCTGATCGACGTCAACCGCTGCCTGGTCCTCATGCGCTTCGACCTTCCCGCCGACAAGACGCTCGTCCACGAGACCCGCATCCAGATCCGCTGGGGCGACATGGATGCGATGGGCCACGTCAACAACACCGTCTATTTCCGCTACCTGGAAATGGCGCGCGTCGAATGGCTGGACAGCCTCGGCGGCGCACCCAGTCCGGCGGGGCAGGGACCGGTGATCGTCAACGCGTTCTGCAACTTCCATCGCCAGTTGACCTATCCCGGCGAGGTTCTCGCGAAGCATTACGTCTCCAACCCGGGACGCTCCAGCTTCGACACCTGGATCACGCTTGAACGGCTCGACGAGCCTGGCGTGATCTACGCCTCCGGCGGCGCGACGACCGTCTGGCAGGACGCCGCGCTGCAGAAGTCGATGCCGCTGCCGGACTGGCTGCGCGAGAAGATCCCCTGAATCCTGCGGCGACCGCCGCATCAGCCGTTCGGTGGCGGCCGGCGGCGGCACGCCATCGAACCGGGTAGCATCCCGGACTCCATGAAACGCACTCTGATCGGCCTCGCGCTCTCCGCGCTGGTCTCGTTCTTCTTCCTCTGGCTAATCACACGCGGCTTCGGTCAGCTGATGGACCTGCTGCGCGACGTGACCCACCCCGGCAAGGGCGGCAGCGCCGTCCCGCTGGTGGTCATCGGCCTGGCGGTTTTCGTCCCGCTGCTGATCTACCGCATCCGCAAGGCTCGGCGGAAAAATCGGTGGGGTGGCGACCACCGCGCCTGATCCGAGTCAGCCGCGCTTGCCGCGTTTCTTCCCGACCTTCACCACGCTCTTGGCGACCTTCCCGGCGCCCCCCTTCGCCGGCGGCCTGGCAGCAGCCGGCTTGCCCTTCGCCAGGGATTTCGCGAGCAGTCCCTTGGGCTGAGGGCTCGGCGCCACCACGCCGGCCGTCGCGCCCGTCGTCCAGTACTGCGCGTGGTCCTGCAGCGTCGCGTCGCACTTCGCCTTCGCGAGCTTGTCGTAGCCGGAGGCGGTGAGGTGAATCTCGTTCGCCCAGTCGTTGCTGATGCCCGTCGTGCCAGGCGCCGCCGGGATGGAGCCGCCGCGCGTGTCCAGCACCACGAAGCCGCCGATCTTGGACTTCACCTGATTCACCAGGAAGTCGTGGAACCCGTCCACCAGCACGCGCGCGACCGCCTGCCACTGGTCCGCGGGGATCCCCGCATCGTGGAAGCCGGGCGCCATCCACGGTCCCGAGACGCCGTTCAACGCCGGCGCGAAACGCGGCGTCATGTAGTCGTAGACGTGGGTGACGATCTCCATCTGCGCGTAGTTGCCGTCTCGCAGCGCGTCCAGCTTGACGTAGGCATTCAGCAGCTCCTGGCACAGGTTCACCCAGCCGGCTTGCGACAGATAGCGGGTCGGACCCTGGCTGACCGGCAGCCATTCGTCGGGATACCGCAGGATGCGATGCGTGATGTCGACGCCTTCACCGCGCCGTATCCAGTCGATCAGGTCGTTGCCGCCTCCCGAGATCAGCATGGCGCGCCAGTTGGGCATGCCGCGCAACGTCATCGCGAGATTGAATTTCGCGAAACGCTTCGGATCGGGCAGGTCGCGCAGCAGTTGCCCCGGCATCGCATAGTTGACGATGGCCACGTCCTTGCCGAAGTCCATGTGATTGAACAGGCTGCCCGTGATCCACGGCGGCAATGAGCCGAAAGAGCCCCAGGAATCTCCGTGCGCGATGACTGGCACGAATTGATTGAAGTCGATCCGGTCGTCCATCAGGTCCTGATGCGAGTAGATCTCCGTGGTCATGCGCGCCTCCCGACCCACCGATGGATGGGCGCCGGCAGTATGGAAACGGGCCTCGTGTTCGTCATCCCATCAATGAAGGACGGACGACGCACCGCGGGGCCGGCCCTTCGCTAGCACAAGCCCGCTCCAACCGCGACCCCACGCTGCCGATCCCCTGATCCCGGGATACGCCCATTTCCTTTGCACGCGAGCCGTGCAAGATGTGCGGATGCGAACCTTCGGCTCATTCCCCGTCCGATTCGCGCGTCTGCCGTGGCGTGTGGCGCTGCGCGGCTCGCTCGCGCTGCTGGCGATGTTCGGACTGCACGGCGCACAGGCGCAGACCGCCATCGTCATTGGCGGGGCGCTGCGCATGGACAACGATGCGGTCTGGCAGCGCATCGTCGACGAGGCCGGCGGCCCTGGCCGCGCGCGCTTCGCGGTGCTGGCCACCGCTTCCGTCGCGCCGGAACGGTCGGCGCAGGCCATCATCGACGTGCTCCAGCGCCACGGCGCCCTGGCCGAGCACATTCCCGTCGCGCCGCGCCTGGAAGGCGCGGACCTGCAGAAGAACCTCGCCGATCCCGTGCTGCTCGCCAAGGTGCGGGCGTCCAACGCGGTGTTTTTCTCGGGCGGCGCGCAGGGGTTCATCGTCGACACGCTGCAGCCCGGCGGCAAGCCGACTGCGATGCTGGACGCGATCTGGGACGTGTACCGGCGCGGCGGCGTCGTCGCCGGCACCAGCGCCGGCGCGGCGATCATGAGCCGCACGATGTTCCGCGACGCGCTCGATGTCATGGGCGTGATGCGCGGGCAGATGCGCGACGGGCAGGAGGTCGACCAGGGGCTGGGGTTCATCGGCGACCAGTTGTTCGTCGACCAGCACTTCCTCAAGCGCGGACGTATCGGCCGCATGCTGCCGCTGATGCTGGCCAAGGGCTATCGACTGGGCCTGGGCATCGAGGAGAACACCGCCGCCGTCATCCACGACCAGCGCGTCGACATCGTCGGCGGGCGGGGCGCGTTGCTCGTCGACCTGCGCGACGCGCGCAGCGATCCGTCGTTGGACGTGCTGAACGTGCGCGGCGCCCGCCTCAGCTATCTGGACAACGGCGACAGCCACGACCTGCGCACTGGCGTGACGATGCCGGCGGCCCGCAAGACGGCGGCCGGCGGGCCGATGCCCGTGCGCGTGTCCGCGGCGGGCCCATCCACGGCGGGCCGCGGGCCGGTGGACAGCTTCCAGCCGGACATCCTTGGCGACAACCGCATCGTGCAGGCGATGACGGAGCTGCTGACCTCGCCGGCCACCGAGGTCCGGGCGATGGCGTCCCGCGTGCGCCCCGGCGCGACGGCGGATCGCGATCGGACGGGTTTCGTTTTCCGCCTTTATCGCGGCGCCGACACGCAGGGCTGGATCGACGGCGATGGCGATGGCAACGACGTGACGCTGCTCGATGTGCGGCTCGACGTGCGGCCGGTGCGCCTGCCCGATCCGAGCGCCGCCGCGGGCGCGGCGACGGGGGCTGGCGGGACCTTCATCGCGCCGGCGGGCATGCGCTGAACGCCGGCGGCGCCGTCAGCGCTGCTGTTGCAGCGCCTGCTCGATGAACTGCCGCGCGACCTTGGGCTTGGGCACGCGCACGCTGAACCAGCGCCGCACGTCCTGCTCCAGGCCGATGCCGTGCATGAAGTTGTAGAGCGCCTTCTTCAGCGCGTCGCCCATCGCGTCGTGATCGGTGCCGGTCGGGTCGACGAAGCCGACGTCGTTCTTCGCGAACGGGGAGGGCGGCAGCGGCAGCAGCTCGACGCCGAAGGCCGCCGGATCCTGGCCCACCGGCGAGTGCACCGTGCAGGCGAAACGATGGAAGAAGCCGCTCTGGATGCAGCCGTGCTCGAAGAGCTGGCGCACGTACTCCAGCGCGTCGACGGTGTCCTGCACCGTCTGCGTCGGGAAGCCGTACATCAGGTAGGCGTGCACCAGGATGCCGGACTCGGTGAAGGCGCGCGTCACGCGCGCGACCTGCTCGACCGACACGCCCTTCTGCATCAGCTTGAGCAGGCGGTCCGACGCCACCTCCAGCCCGCCGCTGATGGCGATGCAGCCGCTGTCGGCGAGCAGTTGGCAGAGCTCCGGCGTGAAGGTCTTCTCGAAGCGCACGTTGCCCCACCAGCTGATGGCGACGCCGCGGTCGATCAGCTCCTGCGCCAACGCGCGCAGCACCTTGGGCGGCGCCGCCTCGTCGACGAAGTGGAAGCCGGTCTGCCCGGTCTCCGCGACGATCGCCTCGATGCGGTCCACCAGCGTCTTCGCCGAGGCCGCCTCGTAGCGCGAGATGTAGTCCAGCGTGATGTCGCAGAAGCTGCACTTCTTCCAGTAGCAGCCATGCGCGATCGTCAGCTTGTTCCAGCGGCCGTCGCTCCACAGCCGGTTCATCGGGTTGAGCATGTCCAGCAGCGACAGGTAGTCGTGCAGCGGCAGGCCGTCCCAGGTGGGCGTGCCGACGTCCTCGAAGGGCACGTCGGGCTCGACGAAGTTGATGTAGCGGACGGGCCCTCGCGAGGCGCCGTCGCCGTCGCCGTCGACGGTCGCCGCGTCGTCGCGGACGAAGCAACGCACCAGTCGCTGGCGGCCGCGCCTGCCCGCGATGTGCTCCAGCAGCGCGAGCAGCGGGCGCTCGCCCGCGTCGAGCGTCACGTAGTCGACGTAATCGAAGAGCCGCGGCTCGGTGAGCTCGCGCAGTTCGGTGTTGACGAAGCCGCCGCCGAAGAGGACGCGGATCGCCGGCCGCTCACGCTTGATCGTCTGGCCGATGCGCAGCGCCGCGTAGACCGCGCCGGGGAAGGGCACCGACAGCAGCACGACATCGGGTCGCTCCGCGTCGATGGCCTCCAGTGTGAGCGTGCGCAGCAGGTCGTCGACGAGGTTCGGCGGCGCGCCCAGCGCGTCGTGCAGAGGATCGAAGGTGGGCTGGCTGGTCGCGAGCTGCTCGGCATAGCGGACGAACTCGAAGCGCGGATCGACCGATTCGCGCAGCACGTCGGCCAGGTCGTTCAGGTACAGCGTCGCCAGATGCCGCGCGCGATCCTGCAGGCCGAGCGCGCCGAAGGCCCAGGCGAGCGGATCCTCGCCGTCCTCGGAGACGTAGACCTCCAGCGATTGGAAGCGCGTGCCCTCGGGCAGGAAGGCGCGTGAATTGATGCGGTGGGCCAGCGTCGGATCGCGGCCTTGCAGGAAGGCGATCGTCGGCGCGATGGTGGCCAGGTAACGATCGAAGTCGTCGTCGAAATGGCGCGACGCGATGCCGCGGTCGGGCAGCGGGATCGCGTGGACCGCGCCGCGCACCTGCTTCAGGCCGTCGCGCGAGAAGAGCTTCAGCACCAGTCCCAGCGCCAGGTCGCGCTGCGCGGCGGTGATGCCGCGCGAGCGCAGGAAACCGGTCAGATATGCGGTCGACGGGTAGGGCGTGTTGAGCTGCGTCATCGGCGGGATGAGCGACAGCACGCGCAGCCCGGCGCCGGGCGCGGCCGGCGGCAAGGGCGCCGCATCGAGGGCGGCGGCGAAGGCGTCGGAGACGGGCGATTCGGCGGGGGCGACGGCGGGCGCGGCGGCGGACATGCGGCAACTGTAGAAGCAAAAAAACAAACCCGGCGTTGGCCGGGTTTGTTCGGGACCGCCGCGAGGCCCCATGGGCACGGCGGCGATCGGGGCGTGGCCGATTCACATCGGCCGCGCGCCAGAAGCGATTTACTTCTTGGCGGCCTTCTTGGCGGGCTTGGCGGCGGCAGCCTTGGCAGCCGGCTTGGCGGCAGCCTTGCGGGCGGCGGCCTTCGGGTCGACAGCGGCCTTGAAGCCGGCGCCCGGGGTGAACTTCGGCAGCTTGGCGGCGGCGATCTTGATCTTGTCGCCGGTGCTGGGGTTCACGCCGGTGCGGGCGGCGCGAGCGTGCTGCTTGAAGGAGCCAAAGCCCGGGATGGACACGGCGCCGCCCTTCTTCACCGTGGTGACCACGGCGTCCAGCAGCGTTTCCAGGATGCGGCCGGCTTCGGCCTTGGTCAGCTCATGCTTGGAAGCCAGGTGTTCGATCAGTTCGGTCTTGTTCATTCGTTTGGACTCTTGCAAGTTAAGCCCGGTAAGGAGCCGGACGGCGCGTATTGTGCGCGAGAAATCAGGGTCGCATCCCCGGGTTGCCCCGCAAATCACCGATGAAATCGCCCATCCGGGGACAGGTCTTGCGCAAGTGCCCTGTTGATCGGGGTTGGCGGCGATGTTGTGAGCGCTTGAAACGGCGTTGTCCCCACGCAAACTCAGGGTCTTCCGAGGGGCATCGCGGCCGCGCAGGCCGATGTCGCCGGCGCGCGCACCCGAATGCGCTTGAGCGCGCGTGAATTTCTCACGACACGAGCAGGCGGTGGACCAGGTCCGGCGTGCTCGCCGCGCCGTACTTCTTCATCAGGCGCGCGCGGTAGACGTCCACGGTGCGTGGACTGACGCCGAGCCGCTTGCCGATCAGCTTGCTGGTCAATCCCTCGATCAACAGCGCCGCGATCTCGCGCTCGCGCGGGGTGAGGTCGGCCTTGAGCTGGCGCGTCGCCGAGAGGTCCTCGAAGCTCCAGATGCCGCTGGCGTGCGGGCGTGCCGGGTCCAGCGCGCGGCCCGAGACATGGCACCAGAAGAGCTCGCCGGCGCGCTCGCCGCCGACGCGTTTCATCACCCGCTCGTCGGCGTAATAGCCCTTGGCATCGAGGCTGGCGACGATGCGCTCGCCGGTGCGCTCGAATTCGGCGTGGGTCGGATAGAGCAGCTCGAAGCTGCGCTCGATCAACTGCTCGCGCTGCGCGCCGAAGATCTCCAGCACGAGGCGGTTGCAGTCCTTGATCAGGCGGTTCTCGGAGATCACCAGGCCGATCGGGGCCTGGTCGAAGGCGGTGCGGTAGTCCAGCGTCATCGGGCGGGCGTCAGAGCAGCGCGTAGGTGGTGGTCGACTGGACCGCGAGCCGGCCTTGCTCGTCGAGCAGGTCGATGCGGCCGAAGGCGAGGTTCCTGCCGCGGCGCAGCAGGTGGGCCTCGACCGTGCAGCGCGCGCCGGACACCGGGCGGATGAACGTCGACTGCAACTGCACCGTCGTCATCGGGCGAAACTCGCCGAGCTCGCGCATCATCAGCAGCACCATCGCCGTGTCCGCGGCGGCCATGCTGGCCTGCCCGCACATCACGCCGCCGACATGGACCAGGTCCGCCGCGACCGGCATCTCCAGACGCAGCAGGCCGTCCTCGGCATGGACGGGATCGAGGCCGAGTGCGACGATCCAGGGCGCGAAGATCCGCGGGATCTCGTCGCGCAGTTGATCGAGGGTCAGGGGCATGGGGCTTCCTCGGGCGTCTCCGTGGCACGCTGGCGCGGCTGTCGGAGATCGTGGGTGGCGGGGGGCTCTGCGGCGCTTGCTTAATCAATTCTACGTAGCGCTACGTAAGGGCTTACGTAGTAGATTTGCCGACCAGTTCCAAGCCATCCCGCGCGCCAGGCGGGAACGAACCAGGAGACATCGGATGAACAAGGTTTTCCCCAGTGCCCATGCGGCATTGGAAGGCATCGTCGGCGACGGCCAGTTGCTCGCCGTCGGCGGTTTCGGCCTGTGCGGCATTCCGGAGGCGCTGATCGCGGCGCTGCGGGACAGCGGCGTCAAGGGCCTCACGGTCATCTCCAACAACGCGGGCGTCGACGGCTTCGGCCTGGGCCAGTTGCTGGAGACGCGGCAGATCAGGAAGATGATCTCCAGCTACGTCGGCGAGAACAAGGAGTTCGAGCGCCAATACCTCGCGGGCGAGCTGGAGCTGGAGTTCACGCCGCAGGGCACGCTGGCCGAGAAGCTGCGCGCCGGCGGCGCCGGCATCCCGGCCTTCTTCACGCGGACCGGTGTCGGCACGCTGGTGGCCGAGGGCAAGGAGATCCGCGAATTCGACGGCCATCAATACGTCATGGAGCGGGCGCTGAATCCCGACGTGGCGCTGGTGAAGGCGCATGTGGCGGACAAGAGCGGCAACCTGATCTTCCGCCGCACCGCGCGCAACTTCAATCCGGCGTGCGCGATGGCGGGCAAGGTGACGGTGGTGGAGGTCGAGGAGGTCGTCGAGGTCGGCGATCTGGATCCCGACGCGATCCATCTGCCCGGCATCTACGTGCACCGCATCGTGCACAACGCCAATCCCGAAAAGCGCATCGAGAAGCGCACCATCCGCCCCGCCGCCTGAGGAGAGACACATGCCCTGGACCCAAGACCAGATGGCGGCCCGCGCCGCCCAGGAGCTCGAAGACGGCTTCTATGTGAACCTCGGCATCGGCATCCCGACGCTGGTGGCCAACTTCGTTCCCGCCGACAAGGAAGTCTGGCTGCAGAGCGAGAACGGCATGCTCGGCATCGGCCCGTTCCCGACCGAGGACGAGGTCGACGCCGACCTGATCAACGCCGGCAAGCAGACCGTGACCACCATCCCGGGCTCGTCGATCTTCGGCAGCCATGACAGCTTCGCGATGATCCGCGGCGGCAAGATCAACCTGTCCATCCTCGGCGCGATGCAGGTCAGCGAGCATGGCGACCTGGCCAACTGGATGATCCCCGGCAAGATGGTGAAGGGCATGGGCGGCGCGATGGACCTCGTCGCCGGCGTGCCCCGCGTCATCGTGCTGATGGAACACGTCGCGCGCAAGAAGGACGGCACCGAGGACCTCAAGCTGATCCCCAAGTGCACGCTGCCCCTGACCGGCGTCGGGGTGGTGAACCGCATCATCACGGACCTCGCGGTGATGGACGTGACGCCGCAAGGGCTGAAGCTGGTGGAGCTGGCGCCCGACGTGACGCGCGAGTTCGTGCAGAGCAAGACCGGAGTGACGCTGGTCTGACGTGTGCGGGGGATCCCCGGTCGTCGCGCTTTGATGCGGCGGGGCCATTCGAGCAAGGGCTCATGCGCGTGCTCGTGTCCGGTTTGTTGCTCGTGCTTATCCGAGGCCGACAAATCCCGCACGTGCAGAAGTCACGTGGCAACAACCTGTTGCCATGGCTTTCACCTGTTGTACGAATGACGGCGTATTGACACACGCCCATGGGCACCATCCCGCATCCGCAGCTTCGAGCCGATGCCGAGATGAGCCCCGCCCTCCAGACCGACACCGATACTGCCCTTGGCGCCGACGATGCCGTCGGCCTTCCCGACCCTGAATCGCGCGCGATGGCGACGGCATCGTCGTCCAGCGTGGCCGCCGCGGCCATGGCGGCGGCGCTGCTGGCCGCCTGCGGCGGCGGTGGCGGCGATAGCCCCGCCGGTGGTCCCGACACCGCGCCGCAGACGGCCGTTCCGCCGACCGACGCGCAGGCCGCGCGTTTCCTGGGCCAGGCCGGCTTTTCGGCAAGCACCACCGACATCGGCACGGTGAAATCCGTGGGCTACGCCGCGTGGCTGGATCAGCAATTCGCGGCGCCGCGCACGCAGAGCCACTTCGACTGGCTGACCGCCAAGGGCTTCGCTGTCGAGGCCTATCGCAACAGCGTGGCGGGCGTCGACGCGACGCTGTGGCGCAAGCTGATCGGCTCCCCGGACCAGTTGCGGCAACGGGTCGTGCTGGCGCTGTCCGAGATCTTCGTCGTGTCGATGAACGGCCTGCCGGTGAGCTGGCCCGGCCTGGCCACCGCCGCCTACGTCGACATGCTGGAGGAGCGCTGCTTCGGTACCTTCCGCGCGCTGCTCGAGGCCGTGACGCTGTCGCCGGCGATGGGCGTGTACCTGGCCATGCGCGGCAATCGCAAGGAAGACGCCAAGACCGGCCGCCAGCCCGACGAGAACTACGCCCGCGAGGTGATGCAGCTCTTCACCATCGGCCTGAGCCAGCTCAATCCCGACGGCACGCCCAAGACCTCCGGCGGCAAGAGCATCGACACCTACACGCTGGCGCAGATCACCGCGCTGGCCCGCGTCTTCACCGGCTGGGACTTCGACACCGCTGCGCCCAACGGCGCCGACGCGAGCTACATGAAGCGGCCGATGGTGAACACCGCCAGCCGCTTCTCGACCGGCGCGAAGCAGGTGCTCGACGTCACCATCCCCGACACCGCCGACGGCGCCGCCGCGATGAAGATCGCGCTCGACACGCTGGCGGCGCACCCGAACGTCGGGCCCTTCATCGGCCGGCAACTGATCCAGCGCCTGGTCTGCTCCAACCCCAGCCCGGCCTACGTGCAGCGCATCGCCGCGGTCTTCGACAACAACGGCCAGGGGCTGCGCGGGGACCTGCGCGCGGTCGTCCGCGCGATCCTGCTCGACACCGAGGCGCGTCAACCGGCCGCCAACCCCGGCGGCGGCAAGCTGCGCGAGCCCGTCCAGCGGCTGGTCCAGTGGGCCCGCACCGTCGGCATGACCTCGCCCGGCGATCTTTGGGCCGTCGGCGACACCAGCAATCCCGCGTCGCGCCTGGGCCAGAGCCCGCTGCGCAGCGGCTCGGTCTTCAACTTCTTCCGGCCGGGGTACGTGCCGCCGAACTCGCAGCTCGGCAACAACGGCGTCACCGCGCCGGAGTTCCAGCTCTGCAACGAGAGCACCGTCGCGGGCTACCTGAACTTCATGCAGGGCCTGATCGGCAACGGCATCGGCGACATGAAGCCGGACTACACCGCCGACCTGGCGGTGGCGGGCGACGCCGCGGCGCTGGTGCAGCGCCAGGCGCTGCTGCTGGCCGGCGGCGGTCTGTCGGACACGACGCTGGCCACGATCACCACCGCCGTGGCGACGATCAACGCGTCCACCGACGCCGGCAAGCTGAACCGCGTCAAGGCCAGCTGGCTGCTGCTGCTGGCCGCGCCGGACTATCAAGTGCAGAAGTGAGCGGAGCGCCTGCCATGACCCATCTCTCCAAGCTGGCGTCGCTGCGTCGCCGCGAGTTCCTCAAGCGCGCCTCGGCGCTGTCCGTCGCCGGTACCGCCGCGCCCTGGGCGCTGCAGCTGGCCGCGATCGGCGAGGCCGCCGCCGCGGCGGCGCCGGGCGACTACAAGGCCATCGTCTGCCTGTTCATGTACGGCGGCAACGACTACGGCAACACGCTGGTGCCTTACGACGCGGCCAGTTACGCCGCCTACGCCAACATCCGCCAGACGCTGGCCACGCCGCGCGACCAGCTCGCCGCGACCGCGCTGACGCCGTCCGCCGCGCTGCCCGACGGCCGCCAGATGGCGATGGCGCCGACGATGTCCGCGCTCAAGCCGGTCTTCGACGCCGGCCGCCTGGCGGTGATGCTGAACATCGGCCCGCTGATCCAGCCGATCACGCTGGCCCAGTACAAGTCCGGCAACGCGCCGCTGCCGCCCAAGCTGTTCTCCCACAACGACCAGCAAAGCCTCTGGCAGTCGTCCAACCCCGAGGGCGCGATCTCCGGCTGGGGCGGGCGCCTGGGCGACCAGTTCCTGGCCAGCAACGGCAACACCACCTTCAGCTGCATCAACGTGTCCGGCAACGCGGTCTTCATGTCCGGCAAGCAGGCCGTGCAGTACCAGATGAGCAGCAGCGGCGCCGTCGCCATCAGCGGCGCGACCAAGCCGGTCTTCGGTTCCCAGGCCTGCGCCGACGCGCTGCGCGGCCTGGTCACCGCCGACCGCTCGCACTGGATGGAGGCGGAGCTCAACCGCGTCACCGCGCGCTCGATCAACGCGCAGGGCACGGTGGCCTCGGCGCTGACCAGCTCGACGCTGCAGACGCCGTTCGACACCAGCGGCCTGTCCGCGCAATTGCAACTGGTCGCCCGGCTGATCGGCGCCCGCGCGGCGCTGGGCGCGCAGCGCCAGGTGTTCTTCGTCTCGGTCGGTGGTTTCGACCTGCACGACAACCTCGTCAGCCAGCATCCCGCGCTGCTGGGGCAGGTGGGCAACGCGATGGCGAGCTTCGACGCGGCGCTGCAGGAACTGGGCGTCGCGAAGAACGTCACGACCTTCACCGCCTCGGACTTCGGCCGCACGCTGAGCTCCAACGGCGACGGCTCCGACCATGGCTGGGGCAGCCATCACCTGGTCATGGGTGGCGCGGTGAAGGGCGGGCGCTTCTACGGGCAGTTGCCCTCGGTCAGCGTCAACGGGCCGGACGACGTCGGCCAGGGCCGCCTGTTGCCCACCACCGCCGTCGATCAGCTGGCGGCGACGTTGGCGCTGTGGATGGGGGTCTCGGTGACCGACCTGCCGGCGGTGTTGCCGGGCATCGTGAACTTCAACCAGAAAGACCTCGGCTTCCTGTCGGCCTAGAACGCGGGCAAAGACCCCACGCGACGGAGTTACGGCCGGCAGGCCCATGAAGCGACCCGCGATCGGCGCCGCGGCCGCACGCGCGAGGGCACCGGGAGGGGGTGGAAATCCGCCAGCCGGACGGGCGCGAGGAGGGCGCCCCGGCGCGTCGTGAGATGTCGCACGGAGATGGTCGCACGGGAGATCGGAAAAACGCGGAAACGGCCGGAAGGGCCGATTCCAACGGGGGAAAGTGCGCGGGTGTCGAGGTCGAAAACCACGGTAACCGAATGCGTTGCCCGGCCTTTCGTCTGTTGCTGATCCAGCGCAGATTCGCGGCGCTCGAATCCCTAGAGTGGCGGGCTCCAGCAGTACCCCCCTCCGCGTCATCCATGTTCCGTTTCCCCTGGTCTTCCGCAGCCGTCACGGCCGCAGCCGCCGCGCTGAGCGCCTGTGGCGGCGGAGGAGGCGACAGCAGCGCGCCGGCCTCCGCGGCGGGTTCGCCGTCGCCGGCTCCCGGTCCGTCCCCCACCCCCGCTCCCCCGCCTGGTTCCACCCCCGCGCCGGCACCGGGACCCTCGACCGACACCGGCGGCGCCTCCGCGCCAGCGCCGGCCGCGGGCGCCGTCCCGCTGCCGCTGCCGAGCGACGCACAGGCCGCGCGCTTCCTGGCGCAGGCGGGTTTCGCCGCGTCGGAAGCCGACATCGCCTCGGTGAAGTCGATCGGCTACGGCGCGTGGCTGGACCTGCAGTTCCTGGCGCCGCGCACCGAGTCCCATTGGGACTGGGTGGTGCGCAACGGCTTCGCGGCCGAGGACTACAAGTACTACTACTACAACGGCTTCTACAACACGGTCTGGCGCAAGTTCATCGGCTCACCGGACCAACTGCGCCAGCGCATGGTGCTGGCGCTGTCGGAGATCTTCGTCGTCTCGGCGCTGGGTTTCGACATCCCCTGGCGCACGATGTGCCTGACGGCCTATGCCGATGTGCTGGAGGACAACGCCTTCGGCACCTTCCGCGGCCTGTTGGAGGCGGTGGCCCTGTCGCCCGCGATGGGCAGCTACCTCGCGATGCGCGGCAGCAGGAAGGAAGACGCCGCCACCGGCCGCCAGCCCGACGAGAACTTCGCGCGCGAGGTCATGCAGCTCTTCACCATCGGGCTGGTGCAGCTCAACCTGGACGGCACCGCGCAGACCCGCGGCGGTCGGCCGGTGGAGACCTACAACCAGGCCACCGTGACGCAGATGGCGCGCGCCTTCACCGGCTGGGAGTTCGACACGACGAGCCCCGGCGGCGCCGATTGCAGCTTCATGCGCCGCCCGATGAAGCACAACGCGGCCAACTTCTCGGGCGGCGCCAAGACGGTGCTGGGCACCACGATCCCGGCCGGTGCCGACGGCCCGACCGCGTTGCGCCAGGCGCTGGACGTGCTGGCGAACCATCCGAACGTCGGGCCGTTCTTCGGCCGGCAACTGATCCAGCGCTTCGTCTGCTCCAACCCGAGCCCGGCCTACGTGCAGCGCGTCGCGCAGGCCTTCAACGACAACGGCCAGGGCGTGCGCGGCGACCTGAAGGCGGTGCTGCGCGCGGTGCTGCTGGACGTCGAGGCGCGGCTGCCCGGCGGCGGCGCCAACTCCGGCAAGCTGCGCGAGCCGGTGCTGCGTTTCGTGCAGGTGGCGCGCAACATCCAGCTGACGTCGGCGGGCCAGTGGGGCATCTACGAGACCACCGACATGGAGAAACGGCTCGGGCAGAGCCCGTTCTTCAGCCCGTCGGTCTTCAACTTCTACCGGCCCGGCTACGTGCCGCCGAATTCGGGGATGGCGGCGGCCGGCGTCACCGCGCCGGAGTTCCAGCTGCTCAACGAGGTGACGGTCACCGGCTACCTCAACTTCATGCAGACGGTGCTGACGAGCGGGCAGGGCGACGCGACGCCGAACTACGCGGCCGACCTCGCGCTGGTCGCCGACCCGCGCGCGATGGTGGCGCGCCAGGCGCTGCTGCTGGCGGGCGACGGCATCTCCGACGCGACGCAGCAGCGCATCGTGGCGGCGGTCTCGTCGATCGCGGCGACCACCGACGCCGGCAGGCTCAACCGTGTCCGCGCCGGCTGGATGCTGCTGCTGGCCTGTCCCGAATACCAAGTGCAGAAGTAACCGGAGTCGCTCCGTGGCCCACGTGTCCCACCTCTCCGCGCTGCATCGGCGCGAGTTCCTCAAGCGCGCCTCGGCGCTGTCCGTCGTCGGTGGCGCCGCGCCCTGGGCGCTGCAACTGGCCGCCATCAACGACGCCGCCGCCGCGACGACCGGCGGCGACTACAAGGCGCTGGTCTGCGTGTTCCTGTACGGCGGCAACGACCATGGCAACACGTTGATCCCGTACGACGCGGCCAGCCACCAGGCCTATGCCGCCATCCGTCCGTCGCTGGCGATCGCGCGGGACGCGCTGGCGGCGACGGCGCTGTCGCCCACGGCGGCGCTGCCGGACGGCCGGCAGATGGCGCTGGCGCCCGCGCTGGCGGCGATCAAGCCGGCGTTCGACGCCGGCCGGCTGGGCGTGATGCTCAACATCGGCACGCTGCTGGCGCCGACGACGCTGGCGCAGTACAAGGCCGGCAGCGCGGCGCTGCCGCCCAAGCTGTTCTCCCACAACGACCAGCAGAGCCTGTGGCAGGCCTCGAACGTCGAGGGCGCCACCACCGGCTGGGGCGGCCGCATGGCCGACATGATGATGGCGGGCAATGCCCGCTCGGCGCTCACCTGCATCAACGTGTCGGGCAACGCGGTGTACCTGGCGGGCAGCTCGGCTTTCCAGTACCAGATGGGCGTCAGCGGCAAGCAGCCCATCGCCGGCATCAACGGCGCGCTGTTCGGGTCGCCGGCCTGCGCCGGCCTGCTCAAGTCGCTGGTCAGCGAGGAGCGCTCCCATGCGATGGAGGCCGAGCTCAACCGCGTCACCGCGCGCTCGATCGACCTGCAGGCGACGTTGTCCACCGCGCTGTCCGGCGGGGCCTCGATGACGACGGCCTTCGGCGCCGACAGCCTGTCGCTGCAGCTCAAGATGGTGGCGCGCATGATCGCGGCGCGCTCGTCGCTGGGCGCGGCCCGCCAGGTGTTCTTCGTGTCGATGGGGGGCTTCGATCTGCACGACGGCCTGACGACGCGCCATCCGCAGCTGATGGCGCAACTGGGCGGTGCGCTGGGCAGCTTCGACGCGGCGATGCAGGAGCTGGGCATGTCCGACAAGGTCACCGCCTTCACCGCGTCGGACTTCGGCCGCACGCTCAGCTCCAACGGCGACGGCTCCGACCATGGCTGGGGCTCGCATCACTTCGTGATGGGCGGCGCCGTCAAGGGCGGGCGCTTCTACGGCACGGCGCCGTCGGTCAGCGTCAACGGCCCCGACGACGTCGGCCAGGGCCGCCTGCTGCCGACCACTGGGGTGGACCAGTTGGCGTCGACGCTGGCGTTGTGGATGGGCGTGCCGGCCAGTGAGCTGCGCACCGTGTTGCCCAACATCGGCAACTTCGGCGCGAGCGATCTGGGATTCCTGGGCTGACCGCGCCGGCGCGCGACCGCTTCTGGTGCGTTTTCGGCAAGGACGTGCGGCGCTCGCGGCGCTCCCGGTATATCGGCGCCCAACCCGACATGCGCGTCCCCCCAGCCCTAGGGGGACGTGTCGCGCAAACTCCGCTACGCAAGCGGGGAGCGTTCTCCTAACATCGCTCCGTGTGCCCGTACACCGTCAGCGGCGACAGACCGGAGCGGCAGGCACCGCGTTCCACACACGCCTGAACAGGGAGGCCGACATGGATGGAATGCTGGGGAGGACCCCGGAGTTGGGTCGGCTCGCGTCTTATCGCGGGCCGGAGCGCCGGCGTGGATCGCCGGATCGATGGTGGCGGCAGGCGCTGGAGGAGATCGACCTGGGGGTCTGTCTCGTCACCGGCGTGGGACAGCTGCTCTATGCCAACAGCACCGCGCGCGCGCAGCTCGACGAGATGTCGCCGCTGCAGTTGCTCGACGGCGCGCTGGTCGCGCCGCAGCGCGTCGACCAGCAGCGGCTGGAGCAGGCGCTGACCGACGTGCAGCGCGGGCTGCGGCATCTGATCTGCCTGGGACGAGGGCCGATGCGCCTGTCGCTGTCCGTGCTGCCGCTGCCCGAGGGGCAGGGGCGGCCGGGCCAGGCCTTGCTGGTGCTGGGCAAGCGCAACCTCTGCGGCGAGTTGCCCATGCTCGCCTTCGCCCGCGAGCATCAATTGACCGCCGCGGAGCGCCAGGTGCTGCAGGCGCTGTGCGCCGGCCTGCAGCCGCAGGAGATCGCGCAGCGCAACGGCGTGGCCATCTCGACCGTGCGCACGCAGATCGCGAGCGTGCGCGCCAAGACGGCCACCGAGAGCATCCGCGACCTGGTCGCGATGGTGGCACAACTGCCGCCGATGCAGGGCGTGCTGCGGGCGATGGAGTACCGCTGAGCGCCGCGCGCCGCGCCGCTCAGGCGCGGTGCGGGGCGAGCGTCTGGCTGAACAACGCGGTGCCGTCGAGGTCCTTCAGCGTGACCGTCATCGCGCGGGTCTTCGCGTCGATGTCGACCTGTCCGAAGAACTGCGTGCCGGAGGCCGGCGCCGCGTTGGCGACGCCCGGCCCCTTCTGGTAGACGACCTGCATGCCGAAGGTGCCGTCGGCCTTGTTGGGGCCGAAGCCGCCGGCGTGCAGCGGACCCGAGACGAATTCCCAGAACGGCAGGAAGTCGGTGTGCCTGGCGCGGGCCGGATCGAAGTGATGGGCGGCGGTGTAGTGCACGTCGGCGGTGAGCCAGACGATGTTGTGCAGCCGGGCGCGCTTGATCTCGGTGAGCAGCCGGGCGATTTCGAGCTCGCGGCCGCGCGGCGGACCGTCGTCGCCGTTGGCGATGGCCTCCCACTTGTCGCGGCCCTCGGCGTCCTTGCCGTCGCCGACGTGCAGGCCGATCGGCATGTCCGCGGCGATCACCTTCCACACCGCCGTCGAGCGCTTCAGTCCGTCGAGCAGCCAGGCGATCTGCGGTCGGCCCATGAAGGCGCTGTCGGCGTTCTCCTCGGTCTGCAGGTTGGCGCTGTTGGGGCCGCGGTAGCTGCGCATGTCGACGACGAACACGTCCAGCAGCGGGCCCTGCGGCAGGTGGCGGTAGATGCGTTCACCCTCCGCGTCGCCGAAGCGGCGCATCGGCGCGTACTCCTGGAAGGCGCGGGTGGCGCGGGCCACCAGCAGCGGGACGTTCTTCTCGGTGTAGCGGGCGTCGCCGCCGAGGTCCTTGCTGCCGGAGTAGTTGTTGGTGACCTCGTGGTCATCCCACTGCCAGATCTGCGGGATCTCCGCCGACATGCGGCGGATGTTGGCGTCCATCAGGTTGTAGCGATACCGGCCGCGGTACTCGTCCAGCGTCTCGGCGACCTTGCTGGTCTGCTCGGTGACGACGTTGCGCCAGATCGACCCGTCGGCCAGCTTGACCTCGGGGAGGATGGGGCTGTCGGCGTAGATGGTGTCGCCGCTGTGGAGGAAGAAGTCGGGGTTCACGCGGCGGATCTGCTCGTAGATCTTCATGCCACCCCAGGCCTCGTTGATGCCCCAGCCCTGGCCGGCGGTGTCGCCGCTCCAGACGAAGCGGACATCGCGCGACACCTTGGATCCCGCGGCCCGCGGCAGGCGCAGGTGGCCGGGCACGGGCTCGGACATCACGCGCTCGTTGCGCAGGTCCTGGAGGATGACGCGGTAGAAGATCTCCTGGCCCGCGGGCAGGCCGCGCAGATCGACGCGGCCGGTGAAGTCGGAGTCTTCGAGCAGGTGTGGCCCGCGCACCCGCTGCGCGTTGGCGAAGCTGGCGGTGGTGGCCCACTCCAGCCACAGTCGCGAGGGCCGATCGCCGCGGGTCCACACGATCGCGCCGTCGGCGAGCGGGTCGCCGCTCTGGATGCCGTGAGGCATCTGCGGCCGCATCGCGTCGCGCGTGATCACGCCGGGCGCCTGCGCATGCGAGCCATGCGGCGCCAGCAGCGACGCGCCGCCCAGAAAGGCGCTGGCGTGGAGGAAGCGGCGGCGGTCCATGCGGGGCTCCGGTGGGGTGACGAAGCGCAGGATCCTGCCGGCGGCGTGTGACCGACCCGTGACGACAGGTGCCTCGCGGTTGCATTTGACCTCTTGTCAGAAACAACAACAGGGCCCTCGGCCCTGTTGTCCTTGACGCATCGCAACGACGCCTGCGCGGCGCTCACCGACGATGCGGTCTTCCCCGCTTGAGCGCCAGCAGGCACAGCAGCGCGATCAGGGTGAACAGGGCGCCGCTCCAGATCTCGTAGGGCAGACCGAGCAGCGTGTACGCGGATGCTTCGCTGCAGGAGGCGGTGACCATGAAGACGCTCGGGAACTTCGCTTCCAGATCCAGCGCGCCCAGCACGCGGTCGGCGAAGGTCATGTCGCAGCTGGCCAGCTTGGAGGCGACCTCGTGCTGGTAACCCGCCGCCACCAGTCCGGCCACGCCCAGCGCCGCCGTCAGCAGCAGCGCCAGCACGCGCGCGAAGCCGACGCGCTGCAGCACCCAGCCCAGCGCGCCCACCGCCGCGATCAGCAGGAAGATGCCGCGCTGCATCACGCACCACGGGCACGGCTTGATGCCGAACTGGTACTGCGCCACCAGCGCCGCCGCCACGCCGGCAAGCGACACCAGCGCGCTGAACGCCAGCACGCGGGAGGCGGTCAGCGCGCGCATCAGTCGGCGATCTCGGCGATCAGCTCGATCTCGACGCAGGACCCGGTCGGGATCTGCGCCACGCCGAAGGCGCTGCGCGCGTGCGCGCCGACGTCGGCGCCGAAGACTTCGCCGAACAGTTCCGACGCGCCGTTGGTCACGAGGTGCTGTTCGGTGAAATCGCCGGTGCTGTTGACCAGGCTCATCAGCTTGACGATGCGCTTGACCTTGTTCAGGTCGCCGACGGCCGCGTGCAGCGTGCCCATCAGGTCGATCGCGATCGAGCGTGCCGCGGCCTTGCCGGTCGCCGTGTCCGTGTCCTTGCCGAGCTGGCCGACCCAGGGCTTGCCGTCCTTCTTCGCGATATGACCGGACAGGAACACCAGGTTGCCGGTGCGGACGAAGGGCACGTAGGCCGCGGCGGGCACGGCCACGGGCGGCAGGGTGATGCCGAGTTGCTGGAGGCGGTCGTAGACGGAAGCGCTCATGGGGGTCTGCACGGTAGTGAAAAAAGTCGTCGCGAATCCTACACCCCGGCTTGGCGCTGGACGCTCGGCCCCTTGACGGCCCTGCTGGGCATGGGGGCGGTCCACACGCTGCCTGTCCTGCCGGCGCGCGCGGGGTGGTGGGCCTGGTCGGCGGCGACCGTGCTCGTCGTGATGTCCATCGCGTTCGTCGGCGCGTGCCGCCGCCATTGGGCGGCGTGGGCGGCGGTCGCCGGCCTGATCGGCTTCGGACAAACCGCGTGGCGCGCCGAGCTGCGCATGGTCGAGGTCCTGCCCGCGGCGCTCGAGGGCCAGGTCTTGACCATGACCGGCCGGATCGGCAGCCTGCCGCAACGCTCGGCGGGCATGGGCGGCGTGGAGGGCTGGCGATTCGTGCTCGACGTGGATGTCGGCGCGGCGCCGCTGCCGCTGCCGCTGCGCATTCTGCTGTCCTGCTACCAGATGCCTTCGGCGCCTCGCGCGGGCGAGCGCTGGCGGCTGGACGTCAAGCTGCGCCGCCCGCGCGGCCTCGTGAACCCGCACGGCTTCGACCAGGCGCTATGGATGCTGGAGCAGGACCTGCCGGCCGCCGGGAGTTGTCGTGCGCACGGGCAACGGCGGCTGGACGAGGGCGGGATCGGCATCACGGCGCTGAGGCAGACCTTGCGCGACGCCATCGACCGCCATGTGCGCGATGCTCGCGGCGCCGGCGTGCTGACGGCGTTGAGCCTGGGCGACCAGGGCGCCGTGGGCGCCGCCGACTGGGCGCTGTACCGCGATACCGGCGTGGCCCATCTGCTCAGCGTCAGCGGCCTGCACGTGACCATGTTCGCGTGGCTGGCCGGTGCCGCGACCGGATGGGCGTGGCGGCGCACTGGCGGCCTGTGCCTGCGATGGCCGGCGCCGCGCGCGGCGATGTGGGTCGGCGTGGCGGCGGCGGGCCTGTACACGTTGTTCTCCGGCTGGGGCGTTCCGGCGCAGCGAACCTTCGGCCTGCTGCTGATCCTGGCGTTGTTGCGGCAGTGCGGCGCGCGTTGGCCCTGGACCTTGAGCCTGGCGGTGGCGGCCGCCGTCGTCTGCCTGGTCGATCCGTGGGCACTTGTGCAGCCGGGCTTCTGGCTGTCGTTCTGCGCGGTGGCGTTGCTGATGGCGGCGGACCAGCCCGCTGCGCCCGGCTGGCGCGGCGCGCTGCGGGGGGCGTGGCGCACGCAGTGGCTGGTGACGCTGGGCCTGGCGCCGCTGACGCTGCTGCTGTTCCAGCAGGTCTCGGTCGTGGGCCTGCTCGCGAACGCCGTGGCGATCCCGCTCGTGACCTACGCGATCACGCCGCTGGCGATGCTCGGCACGGCGTGGTCACCGTTGTGGACGGTCGGGTCATGGCTGGTGGCCGCGTTGAACACGGTGCTGGAGGCGCTCAGGGACTGGCCCCTCGCCGTGTGGCATCTGCCCTGGGCGCCGCCCTGGGCCCAGGCGTTGGGGCTCGTGGGCGGCGTGGCCGCCGCGATGCCCTGGCCCTGGCGCCCGCGTCTGGCAGGACTGGCGCTGTGCCTGCCGATGCTATGGCCGGTCGTCGAGCGCCCGATGCCGGGGCATGTGGAACTCTGGCTGCCCGATGTCGGGCAGGGCGGCGCGGCGATCCTGCGCACGCATCGCCACACGATGGTCTACGACACGGGGCCGCGCTGGGGCCCGGGCTCCGACGCCGCGCAGCGCGTGCTGCTGCCGCTGCTGCGGGGATGGGGCGAGCGGCGCCTGGACCTGCTGATGGTCAGCCACGCGGATCAGGACCATGCCGGCGGCACCGGCAGCCTGCTCAGGGGAATGCCGGTGGCGGCGCGGCTCGGCGCCGTGCCGGCGGGCCGGCCGTGCGTGCGCGGACAGGCTTGGGAGTGGGACGGCGTGCGATTCGAGGTGCTCGCGCCCGCCGAAGGAGAAGGCGGCGAGGTCAAGCGCAACGCCGCCTCCTGCGTGCTGCGCGTCGAGGCGAACGGCCGCCGCGTGCTGCTGACCGGCGACATCGAGGCGCCTCAGGAGGCGCGTCTGCTGCGGCGCGACGGCGTGGAGGGCTTGCGGGCCGAGGTGATCGTCGTGCCGCACCATGGCAGCCGGACGTCCTCGTCGACGCCGTTCGTGCAGGCCGTCGCGCCACGGGTGGCGGTGGTGCAGTCGGGGTACCTGAATCGCTTCGGGCACCCGAGGCCGGAGGTCGTGGCGCGGTACCGCGCGGCGGGCGCGGCGCTGCTGAACACCGTCGACTGCGGCGCCTGGCGTTGGCGCAGCGATCGCGAGGAGGCGCCCTCGGCCGGCTGCGAGCAGGGGCGCCGTCGGCGGTACTGGACCACCGCGTCGTCCTTGTCGAGGGAAGACGCCGGTCAGGCCGAGAACGAGGATCCCGCCGGCTCGACGTGGATGAGTCCCGCGCGTTGATGCCAGGTGCCGCGATCAGGCCGTGAAGACGAGCGAGATCTGCTCCGGCTCGCGCATCCGGCGCGCGGCGGGCCGGGCCGCCGGCTCGGTCGCCTTCAGGTGGTCGACGAGGAAACGCGCCGTCTCCGGCGACCGGCTCATCTCCTGCGCGATGACCGCTTCCACCTCGAAGGGGCGCACGTCCATCGCCGCGCACAGGCGAAGGAACGCCGCCTCGGCTTCCAGGTAATGCCGCTCGACGCTCAGCTTGCGCGAGAACAGCCGGATCACCTGGCCGACGCGCAGCAGGTGCGTGTCGAGGATGGCCACGTCGTCCGCGGCGGACCAGTTGCGCACGATGCCGGAGGCGGTCTTGGGGCCCAGGCCGGGCAGCGTCATCAACCAGTTCCGCCATTCCTGCCCCGAGTCGAAGTCGGGCGCCGACAGCAGCGCCGGCATCACCGCCGCGAGCTGGCCGGCCTTCTGCGCCGCGAAGCGGAACAGCAGCGGCCGGCCGTTGATGTCCAGCGGCTCGCTCAGCCAGGCGGACAGCGCGGCCGCGTCGACCCCCGGTTGCACGAAGGCGCCTCGCTCGCGCACACGCGCGAACGCGGCCAGTCCGACCGCGGCGGGAATGCCCGGGCCGCCCAGCAGCGAGGCGCCCACCTCCTCCGCCAGCGTGCGGCCGGAGGCGACCGCGGCGGAGTGCGCCAGCCGATGGGCCAGGGCTTGCCGGGTCCAGTAGGCCGGGGTCGGGAATTCGTCGAGGGCGCCCCAGCGGACGCCGGTCAGGAGCTCTTGGTCGGGATTCGGAAGTTCGCGCTGAAGGGTGCCGGTGCGCGTGACGATGGCGACGATCTGGGTCATGGAGCGGGAGAGGCGGCGCCCGACAGGGCGCCTGGGTAAGCGGTGTGCAGCCATTGGGCGAACGCCGCGCGTTCGGTGGGATCCATGGCGTGGACACGGTCCTGGAGGCGTTCGAAGCGCCGTCTGTTGGTTTGTCGATCGCGGAAGTTGTCTCCGCGATGGCGGGGGTCGTGAAGCACCGTCGGCGGCTCGAAGTTGAACCACAGCGTTTCCGTGCGGACGTCGGTGTGGGTCTTGGCCTGGAAGCTCGTCGTCCGCCACCCCGACAGCAGCGCGTCGTAAAGCGGATGCGCGTAGCCGGAGAGGATGACCCGGCACGGCAGTCCGGCCAGGATGCCCAGCAGGACCTCGTGGTCGTGGCGCTCGTAGTCGTGCCGGTAGACGCGCGCCTGGCGGCGCGTGTCCGGGTGATAGGGCGGGTCGACATAGACCAGCTCATCACCCTGGAACGCGTGACGCGACAGGAAGTCCTCCGCGCGGCCATGCACCAGCTCGACTTCCGGCAACGTCGATGCGGATGCCGTCCATCGCTGGATGACCCGCGCGTCGGCGTCGATCGCGATGGATCGAGCCGCGGGTCGCTTGTGGCGGAGCACGGCGCCGCCGCCCAGATGGGTCTCGATGTAGACCCGATGCGGAGGCATCAGGTTGATGACGTGCTGGAACGTCTTGCCCTTGCCGCCTGGATACTTCATGCGCCGAATCATCGTCAGAAGTGACGATGATGTCAAGCCGGCGTTAGCGCGGTGCGTGTCCCGGTGCGAGGCGTGGAAACGCCCGCGGGCGCGCGCCGGTCCCTGACGCGGCGCGGCCGGCCTGATCGGCGATGCGGGCCGTGAGCGACTGGCAACCCGGGTATGCGCGGGGTGCCGATCAGCACGGGAGCGGGGGTATCGGCGTCGTGTATGGTTCGGCCCTTCTTCTTTTGGTTAGGGCAGGAGTCCTGCGAATGAAACGATTGATCTGGGCCGCGATGGCCCTGGGCGCCGTGGGCGCTCAAGCGCATGAAGGCATGTGGATGCCGCAGCAACTGCCCCAGGTGGCCAAGGACATGAAGGCCGCCGGCCTGAAGATCGATCCGGCCCGGCTGTCGCAGCCGCTGGGTTATCCGATGGGCGCCGTGGTCAGCCTGGGCGGCTGCACCGCGTCCTTCGTCTCGCCGCAGGGCCTGGTGGTCACCAACCATCACTGCGCGTTCGGCAGCCTGCAATACAACTCGACGCCGCAGAAGGACCTGATCAAGAACGGCTTCCTCGCCGCCACGCTGGCCGACGAGCTGCCGGCGTCGCCGGGCAGCCGCATCCTGGTGACGGTCGCGCTGACCGACGTCACCGCCAAGGTGCTCGACGCCAAGACGGCCGCGCTGCAGGGCAAGGCCCGCGTCGACGCGATCGAGGCCAACCAGAAATCGCTGGTCGCCGCCTGCGAGAAGGATGCCGGCCATCGCTGCAACGTGAGCGCGTTCTACGGCGGCCTGAACTACCAGCTGATCAAGCAGCTGGAGATCCGCGACGTGCGCCTGGTCCACGGCCCGGCCGAGGGCGTCGGCGTGTTCGGCGGAGACACCGACAACTGGATGTGGCCGCGCCACACCGGCGACTACAGCTTCTACCGCGCCTATGTCGGCCCGGACGGCAAGCCGGCCGATTTCAGCCCGGACAACAAGCCGTACCAGCCGCAGCACTTCCTGAAGCTGGCCAGCGCGCCGCTGAACGAGGGCGACTTCGTGGCCGTGGCCGGCTACCCGGGCCGTACCAATCGCCATCGCCTGCCGAAGGAAGTGGACTTCGCGTTCTCGTGGGACTTCCCGCATCGCGTCAAGGCCATGGGCGAGCAGCTCGACCTGATCAAGGAAGCGACCGCCGGTCGCCGCGATGCCGAGATCAAGGTGGCCAACACGGTGGCCGGCGTCAACAACTACTACAAGAACTACCAGGGCCAGATGGCCAGCTACGCCGGTAGCGACATCCTCGCGCGCAAGCAGGCGGCCTTCGACGCGATGAAGGCCTGGGTGAACGCCGACGCGAAGCGTCGCGACCAGTACGGCGCCGCGCTTGTCGAGGTGGAACGCCTGATCGTGGAGCGCCAGGCCAATGTGCGCCGCGAGTTCCTGCTGAGCTACGCGACGCCGAGCCTGATCAAGAGCGCCAGTGACCTGTACGAGCAGGCGCTGCAACGCAAGAAGCCCGATGCCGAACGCAAGGCCGGTTATCAGGACCGCGATCAGCTGCGCCGCAAGCAGGCCGTGGAGACGGTGGATCGTCGCTTCGACGAGATCACCGAGAAGAGGGTCGTCAGCCACTTCCTGACGCAATACCTGGCACTGCCGGCCGACCAACTGAACGCCGCTTTCGTGAATGCGCTGGGCGTGCGCGCCGGCATGGATGCGGCGGCGGTGACCGCGCGCGTCGACGCGCTGTATGCCGGCACGAAGCTGACCGACAAGGCCGAGCGCACCGCCTGGCTGACGCGCGACGCGGGCGCCTTCGAGTCCAGCGGCGATACGCTGGTCAAGGCCGCCGTGGCGCTGCGCGCCGACGAGGAAGCGCGCGAGAACCGTGACAAGGAACTGGCTGGCCGCATCCAGCAGGCCTACGCCGCGACCATGCAGGCGGAGATCGACTTCAAGGCCAGCCGTGGCCAGCCGGTCTATCCGGACGCGAACGGCACGCTGCGCGTGGCCTTCGGCCAGGTCAAGGGCCGCACGCCGGGGGTCGACGGCACGACGTGGACCCCGTTCACGACGCTGCGCGGCATCGTCGCCAAGCACACCGGCACGGGCGAGTTCAACGCGCCCGCCGAGCAACTGGCGGCGATCAAGGCGCGCCAGTTCGACAAGTACGGCGTGAAGGCGCTGGACTCGGTGCCGGTCAACTTCCTGGCGACGCTGGACACGACGGGCGGCAACTCCGGCTCGCCGGTGCTGAACGGCAAGGGTGAACTGGTCGGCCTGCTGTTCGACGGCACGCTGGACGCGGTGATCTCGGACTGGGACTTCAACGACGACATGAATCGCAGCATCTGCCTGGATGCGCGCTACATGCTGTGGCAGATGAAGGTCGTCGACAAGGCCGACCGTCTGCTGAAGGAAATGAACGCGCTGTGATCGACTGATCACGCTGAGCGCCGACGGCTGCCGCGACTGGCGCCGTCGATGTCATCGACGCCCCGCTTTGTGCGGGGCGTTGTCGTTTTTGGGGCGCCGACTCATGTGTGTCATTGCATGAGCATGGATCCTCGGCGATGGCCTTCTTCTCATCGGCCGGCATGTGTTTATGGGCTAGATGGACGCACAAACAGGTGGGATCGGACGCGAAGTATTCACCCGTGTAAGCAATGGTTCGCTAGGCGGCATCTATTCAGACTCCCTCTGTCTATTTGCAGTGAACCATCATGAACACATCATCCATTGCCTCGAAGAAGTCTTCCGTGTCGCGAGTCGTTCCGACGGCGCAGGGGCAGGCAGTGTCCGCTTCGGCCCAAACCGCCCGTCGTGCATTGCGGCGAGACGGCGTTGACGAGGACCTCGAGAATCCGGGACCTCAGGAGCAACAAGACAGCGCGGTGCAGACGAATGCGGAACCGGCGGCGAATGCCGAGGAAGCCACCGTAGGCAATGACTTGCCGCAGGCCGCGAACGTTGGAACCTCGGATCTTGGCGCCGGTGTCGGCAATGACGCGATTGGCCTGGGTGCGCAGGCATCAGGCGCGACAGGCGCGACAGGTGTGGCGGGGGTGGCGGGGGGGGCCGGCGTGGGTTGGGTCGCTCCGGTGGTGGGTGGGCTGGGGCTGGCCGGGGCCGCAGCCGCGGCGACTGGTGGCGCGTCCAGGAAGGACTCCTCGAAGCCCGTTGACGCAGACATCGACAACGTCACGAAGGATACGCACGTCGACGCTCCAACCGGCAAGACCGATGGCGACACCCCGGGGCTCATCAACAAGAATGGCTCGGTGAAGGTCGGCGGCATCGAGCCCGACGCGAAGTGGGACTACAGCCTGGATGGCGGCAAGACCTGGACACCGGGCAACGCAGACGCCATCGGCGCGAACGACCTCGACGAAGGCAAGAACACCATCATCCTTCGTCAGACCGACAAGGCCGGCAATGTGGCGACCGCGACGATCGAGGTGACGAAGGATACGCAGGTCGAAGCGCCGACGTGCAGCACCGACGGGGATACCCCTGGCGTCATCAACAAGAATGGCTCGGTGACGGTCGGCGGCATCGAGTCCGACGCGAAGTGGGACTTCAGCCTGAACGGTGGCAAGACCTGGACGCCGGGCAGCGGCGATCGCATCGGCGCAGGCGATCTCGACGAGGGCATGAACGCCTTGACCATTCGCCAGACCGACAAGGCCGGGAACGTCGCGACCGCGATGTTCGATGTCGTGAAGGACACGCAGGTCAACGCGCCGACAGTATCTATCGACAGTGTGGTGCCGGGGGTCGTCAACAAGGACGGCAAGGTGACGGTGGGTGGGATTGAACCGGGCGCAAAGTGGGACTACAGCCTGGACGGCGGCCGGACGTGGACGCAAGGCGTCGGTGGGACCATTCCGACCGCGGTGCTCGATGAAGGCGACAACAGCCTCCATGTCCGTCAGACGGATCAAGCTGGGAACGTCGCCGCCGACGTCGTCCACGTCAGGAAGGACACGCAGATCGAGACGCTGAGCGCCACGACGTCGACGGGTGCTGCGATCAACAACGAGGGCTCCGTGATCGTGGCGGGTGTCGAAGCCGGTGCGCACTGGGAGTACAGCCTCGACAGCGGAGCGTCGTGGATGCCAGGCTACGGCCGCAGCATCTCCGCCGGCGTCTTCGGCGGCGATGGCGACAAGAGCGTGCTGGTCCGGCAGACCGACGCCGCGGGCAACATCAGCGCCGCGGCCTCCTTCACCTTCACGCTGGACACCACGGCGCCGGCTGCACCTTCCGTGTCCTTGGTCAACGACTCCGGTTTCAGCAACGTCGACAAGATCACCAGGGACGCCACGCTGAATGTTGCTGGTCTGGAGACCGGCGCCAGCTGGGAGTACAGCCAGGACGATGGCGCGACCTGGGTCAATGGCTCAGACTCTTTCATCTCCGCCAGCGTTCTCATCGGCGATGGCATCAAGAGCATCCTGGTCCGTCAGACCGACGTCGCGGGCAACACCAGCGCCGCGGCTTCCATCACCTTCACGCTGGATACCGCGGCGGCGGCGGCGCCTGCCGTGTCCTTGACCAATGATTCCGGTTTCAGCCACGCCGATCAGGTCACCAGTGACGCCGCGCTGACCATTTCCGGTCTGGAGGCCGGTACGTCCTGGGAATACAGCCTGGACAATGGCGTGACCTGGAACACCGGCTCTGGTTCCTCGATCCCTGCCAGGGTCTTCATCGGTGATGGCGACAAGAGCGTCCAGGTTCGCCAGACCGATGCGGCCGGCAACGCCAGCGCCGTTTCCACCTTCACCTTCACGCTGGACACGGCAGCGCCTGCGCCGCCTTCCGTCTCGCTGACCAACGATTCCGGCTCCAGCAACTCCGACAAGGTCACCAGTGACGCCGCGCTGAGCGTTTCCGGTCTGGAGACTGGCGCCACATGGGAGTACAGCGCGGACGGCAGTCACTGGACCATTGGCTCCGGCAGCAGCATTCCGGCCAGCGCCTTTGACGGCGATGGCAGCAAGCGCATTCAGGTCCGTCAGACCGATGCGGCAGGCAACACGAGTACCGCGTCCAGCGTTGTCTTCACCCTGGATACCGCAGCCCCTGCAGCACCTTCTGTCTTCCTGACCAGCAGCAACGACACGCTCACCAAGGACGCCGCGCTGAGCGTTTCCGGTCTGGAGACTGGCGCAGTCTGGGAGTACAGCCTGAATGGCGGCACGACCTGGATCTTCGGTTCCGGATCCACCATCCCCGCCAGTGCCTTCAGCGGTGATGGCGACAAGAGTGTTCAAGTCCGGCAGACCGATGTCGCGGGCAACACCAGTGATGCCTCCACCTTTACCTTCACGCTGGACACCGCGGCCCCTGCCGCACCTTCGGTGTCCTTGACCCACGACTCTGGCTCCAGCAACTTCGACAAGGTCACCAAGGACGCATCGCTGAGCGTCTCCGGTCTGGAGACGGGGGCGACCTGGGCTTACAGCCTGGACAGCGGCACGACCTGGATTGATGGCTCAGGTTCCTCCATCCCTGCCAGTGTCTTCAGCGGTGACGGCGAAAAAAGCGTCCAGGTCCGCCAGACCGATCCGACGGGCAACACCAGTGCCGTGGCTTCCTTCACCTTCACGCTGGACACCGCAGCGCCGGCGGCACCTTCGATGTCCTTGACCAACGACGCTGGCTCCAGCAACTCCGACAAGGTCACCAAGGACGCCACGCTGAGCATCTCCGGTCTGGAGACGGGTGCGACCTGGGAGTACAGCTCAGACGGTAGCCGCTGGACG
>NZ_NIOF01000042.1 GCF_002205645.1 Roseateles aquatilis
ACGTCCTGCGCGATGAGCCGCGCGTTGCCGGGCTGCCCGGCGCCGTCGAAGCCCTCGGCGACGCTGCGGATCTTGCGGCCCGCGCGGTCGTAATACACCCGCGCGAAGCCCGAGATCGCCGCCCCGCCCTTGAGCGTGACGGTGTGTTCGAAGCGCACCGCGTCGCTGGGTGCTTCATTGCTGGCGGGCGATGCGATGGCCGGCGCGGTGCCGTTGTGGCAGCCCGCGCTGCCTGAGGGCGCGTTGGACGAGGTCGCCTCGACCAGGGTGCCCGAGGCCGCGTCGTAGACCCTGAGCCAGCAGTAGTAGACGGCGGTGCTGGTGCCGTCGGCGCGTGTCTCCCGCACCTTGCGGCCGAAGTCGTCCAGCGCCCAGGTCGTGGGCAGGCTGTTGGGCCCCACGAGCCGGGTGGCGGCGCCGAAGCGCGGGTCGTACTCGCGCGTCTCGCTCTGACTCAGCGCGTTGGCCGCGCTGGTGGCGAAGGTGCCCGCGGGCACCGTGACGCTCACGCCGGCCACCGTCACCGTCTGCTGCGCGTAACTGGCCGTGGCGCCGCGCGGCGTGAACTGCGCCAGCGCCGAGGCCCCGCCGCAGTTGGCCGTCGTGGTGGCCGTCTTGTTGCCGAAGGCGTCCCCGTACGTGTAGGACGTGGTCACGCACAGGTTCGGCTGGTCCGGCTCGACCGTCTCGCTCTCCAGCAGGCCGTTGGCCTTGTAGGTGAACGCGCTGGTGCGGCTGTAGCTGTAGGACGGGTCCGCCTGGGCGGCGCCCGTCCACGCCAGCGCCAGCAGCGCCAGGCTTGCCGAGCGCCACGCGCCTCGTCCCATGGACGTCGCGAGCCGGAATGCACGCATGTTTTCCTCTCCCTGGTCCGGGTGGCCCGGACTCGTCGATGTCGTCGTCTTTGTCGTCTCTGTCGTCGCGCGGGGGCCGTCGTCGGCGCCGCCCGCTGGCGGGCTCCGAGCCCGCCGCGCTCACGAGGGATCGCGCTCAGTCATCCAGCAGCAACTGCAAAATCGCCTGCAGCACCGCCGGGTTCACCGGCGCGTTGGTCTGCTGGTTGCCGGCGGTGGCCGTGGCCGTGGGCGAGTTGC
>NZ_NIOF01000043.1 GCF_002205645.1 Roseateles aquatilis
TGATCCGCTTGGATTCTTCGAGCCACGCGATGCGCTAGTCCCGGCCAGTCTCGGGGCCATTAGGCAGGCCCCATCTCCTTGATCCTACGGGCATATTCGGCCGGCGTCAGGTCATTGAGAGCACTGTGAGGCCGGCTCTCGTTGTAGTCCTGGCGCCAAGCCTCCAGAAGGTCCTGCGCCTGTGCCAGCGAGGCGAACCAATGAACGTTCAGGCACTCGTCGCGCAGTGACCCGTTGAAGGTCTCGACGAAGCTGTTGTCCGTGGGTTTGCCGGGGCGGCTGAAGTCCAGCCGCACACCCTGGTGGTACGCCCACATGTCCATCAAGCGGCCCGTGAACTCGCTGCCGTTGTCCACGAAGATCGCTTTGGGCGCGCCGTGATGGCGGGCCAAGCGGTTGAGCACATCGACGACGTGCTCGCCCTTGAGTCGATGCCCGGCATGCACCGCCAGCGCCTCGCGCGTGAATACGTCGACCACAGTCAGGATACGAAACTTGCCGCCATGACTGAACTCCTCAGCCACAAAGTCCATTGACCAAGCTTGACCCGGCGCGCTGGGCAATACGCGCTGCCGGCGTTGCACGACCATCTTGCGCTTCTTGGGGAGCTTGGAGCGCAGTTGCAGCTGTTCCTCGCCGTAGATGCGGTAGCACTGGCTTCGTCCGAGCTGCCAGCCCTCACGACGTAGCAGCACGTGCAGCCGCCTGTAGCCCCATCGCACGCGGGTGTTGGCCAGCTCCCGCATGCGGCGGCGCAGCTCGGGCCGTGGGTCCTTGCGGCGCTCGTAGTAAGGCGTGCTTCTCGATACCTGAACCAACTGGCAGGCCCGACGCAAACTGATGCCGTAATGGCCCCGGACATAGTCCAGGGCCTGCACCCTCAGCGCGGGCCGGACCATTTTTTTGCGGCGATGTCCTGAAGAATCGC
>NZ_NIOF01000044.1 GCF_002205645.1 Roseateles aquatilis
TTACTCGATGATCGTTGCCACGACGCCCGAGCCGACGGTGCGACCGCCTTCACGGATGGCGAAGCGCAGACCTTCTTCCATGGCGATCGGAGCGATCAGCTTCACGGTGATGCTGACGTTGTCGCCAGGCATGACCATTTCCTTGTCCTTGGGCAGTTCCACCGCGCCCGTCACGTCCGTGGTACGGAAGTAGAACTGCGGACGGTAGTTGTTGAAGAACGGCGTGTGACGGCCGCCCTCATCCTTGCTCAGCACGTAGATCTCAGCCGTGAAGTGCGTGTGCGGCTTGATCGAACCGGGCTTGGCCAGCACCTGGCCACGCTGCACGTCTTCACGCTTGGTGCCGCGCAGCAGGATGCCCACGTTGTCGCCCGCTTGACCCTGGTCCAGCAGCTTGCGGAACATTTCCACGCCGGTCACGGTGGTCTTCTGAACGTCGGTGATACCCACGATCTCGATTTCCTCACCGACCTTGATGATGCCGCGCTCCACGCGACCCGTCACCACGGTGCCGCGGCCCGAGATCGAGAACACGTCTTCCACCGGCAGCAGGAAGGTGCCGTCAATGGCACGCTCCGGCTGGGGGATGTAGCTGTCCAGCGCATCGGCCAGCGACATGATCGCGCCTTCGCCCAGCTCGCCCTTGTCGCCTTCCAGCGCCAGCTTGGCCGAACCCTTGATGATCGGCGTGTCGTCGCCGGGGAAGTCGTACTTGCTCAGCAGCTCGCGGACTTCCATCTCCACCAGCTCCAGCAGCTCGGCGTCGTCCACCATGTCGCACTTGTTCAGGAACACGATGATGTACTTCACACCCACCTGACGCGCCAGCAGGATGTGCTCGCGGGTCTGCGGCATCGGGCCGTCAGCGGCCGAGCACACCAGGATCGCGCCGTCCATCTGCGCCGCGCCCGTGATCATGTTCTTCAC
>NZ_NIOF01000045.1 GCF_002205645.1 Roseateles aquatilis
CCGTCCACCGCCGCCTTCATGCCCACGTACCCGTAGTCCGTGCGCACCGTCTGCGTCCCCACCCCCACCTCCTGGTCCACCGACGCCACGATCTGCCCCGGCAGCGTCAGGTCCATCAGCGGGTACTGCGCCTTGTCCGCCGTGGCCGCGTCGCTGGTCACGCGGCCCTCGGCGCTGGCGATGGGCGCGTAGTTCAGCGTCGTCTTCAGCCCCGTGGGCGAGACGTAGCTCACCAGCCGGTCCGTCGTGGCCGTGTCGTTCACGATGAACAGCTTGTTCTTCTTGCTCACGTCGCTCAGGTCCGGCGCGTTGCGCGAGATGCGCAGGAACTCCACCGACCCCAGCCCGCGGAAGTCCCCCATCAGCAAGTCGTAGGTGCCGTCGCTCTGCCCCAGCACCATCGGGGACATCTCGCCCAGCGCGCTCATCGGCACCTCGCTGAACGTGCCGTCGCCGTTGGACAGGTACAGCTTGTTGAGCAGCGGGTTGTCGTGCCAGCGGATCAGGTCGTCGCGCCCGTCCCCGCTCACGTCGATGGCGTACACCCCGTAGTTCTGGCCCACCGTGCCGGCGCTGCTGCTGAGCTCCTTGCCCGAGCTCGTGAGGTTGAAGTTGCTCACGATCATCGAGCCCGCGCTCGAATACCCCGCCCGCAGCAGGTTGCCCGTGGCCGCCGCGCCCGCGATCAGGCAGTCCGCGCGCCCGTCGCCGTTGAAGTCCAGCGCCGCGGTGCAGCCCGTGTCGCCCATGTAGCTCTGCGCCGTGAAGTTGCCCCGCCCGTCCGAGGTCCAGTTGCGGTACTTGCGCGGCGCCCCCGCCGACAGCAAGTCGGCCAGCCCGTCGCCGTTGGTGTCGCGCACGTAGGTCCACGAGTTCAGCGCCCCGAA
>NZ_NIOF01000046.1 GCF_002205645.1 Roseateles aquatilis
ACGGTGACGCAGCAGTGGGGTGGCGCGGGGCTGCTCAAGAGCCAGATCGCGGTGCCCAAGGAGGACTTCACCGACCGGCTGGGGCGCGTGGTGCAAAGCCGCACCTGGGGCTTCGACGGCACGCCGGTGATCACGCAGACGGCGTTCACGGCGCAGGGGTACACGGCGTCGGTGGCGCGGCCGCGGTTCCAGGGCGCGGCGCCGGTGTGGACGTTCTACGACCGGGACGACATCGGGCGGGTCAACAAGATCCGCTCGCCCGCGCCGGACGGCAGCGGCTACGCGGAGACGGCCTACACGTACGGCGGGCGCGTGCTGTCGATGGTCAACGCCAAGGGGCAGTCGCGCATCGAAGAGCGCAACGTGCTGGGCAAGCTCAAGTCGGCCACGGACGCGCTGGGCAACGTCACGACGTATGTGTACGACGGCTTCGGCAACCTGGTGCGCACGCGCGACCCCAAGGGCAACGAGATCGCGATCGGCTACGACGCGCTGGGACGCAAGACGTCGCTGCAGGATCCGGACGTGGGGTCGGTGGCGTACTGGGTGGACCCGCTGGGGCAGACGTGGAAGCAGCGCGACGCGAAGGCGCAGGAGACGCTGTTCAGCTTCGACGCGCTGGGGCGGATGGTGCGGCGGCTGGAGCCGGACCAGGACTCGCGCTGGGAGTACGACACGGCGGCCAACGGCATCGGCAAGCTGGCGCAGAGCTACACGTGGGTCAACGGGGCGGCGGACGTGCGGCGCGCGATGACGTACGACGCGCAGGGGCGGCTGTCGGGGACGGAGCTCAACCTGGATTGGGACTACTTCACGCAGACCGCGTACGACGGGTTCGGGCGGGCCAACGTGCAGAGCTACACGCGGCG
>NZ_NIOF01000047.1 GCF_002205645.1 Roseateles aquatilis
AGACCGTTCCATCGCGTAAACTCTGCCCCATCGCGGGATTCGTATAGTGGCAATACCCTGGCTTCCCAAGCCCGTGCGGCGGGTTCGATTCCCGCATCCCGCTCCACATCTCTGATCGCCATCGCGGACCGTCATCGACGGTCTGACCAGGAGTCGGCCCATCGACGTTGAGACGTTCGATTGCTTGGCTGCGTTACGGGCGCGGAATGCGTCCTGTGCTCGCAGGACGCGACCACAGCTCGTGACGCCGCTTCCCAAAAGGCGGCTCTAGGCCGATGTCCCGCACGACCGGTTGCGGGCTCCGCGCCCGCCGGTGTGCGGCGCCAGTGCGCCTCCACCGATGTTCACTTTGGGTGCCTCGCCCGGATCGGTGTAGGTCAGTCTATGGGCCTGCCGATGGCCGGCATCGTACCGATTGCTCTGCTTGTTGCCACCGAAGACGCGCCGCCACAGCATGCATCCCTTGGTCAGCCGCTTTGACGCCCCATCAAATGCGAGAGATCGCCGCCGGGGCATGGGAATTTGGAATCCGCCTTGACCTGCTCGGGATTTCCGAGACATTAGTTCCTAGAAGACGGTGGGTTGTTGATCCGCTTGGATTCTTCGAGCCACGCGATGCGCTAGTCCCGGCCAGTCTCGGGGCCATTAGGCAGGCCCCATCTCCTTGATCCTACGGGCATATTCGGCCGGCG
>NZ_NIOF01000048.1 GCF_002205645.1 Roseateles aquatilis
CCCGCGTCGGGATCGTTCATGACGAGCTTGCGACCGCGCACGTCGTAGTCGATCTGGATGCGGTTGCCCAGCGGGTCCCTGGTGATCACCAGGTTGCCGAAGGCGTCGTACTGCTGCAGCACCTGCGCGCCCGTGGCGTCGGTGCTGCGGATGACCTGGCCGTCCAGGTTCTTCTCCTCGATGCGCTGGTGGCCCTGGTCGTCGGTGGCGATGGAGTTCAGCCCGTCGTAGGCGACGCTGGCCTTGGCCATCTGCCGCGCGCCGCGCCCGGGCACGCTGATCGTGCCGGCGTTGCCGCCCGCGTTGCCGCCGCGCAGCGGGTTGCTCACCGCCGGGTCGGCCGTGTAGACCGCCGTAGCACGCCCCAGCGCGTCGTACTCGGTCATGGTGACGCCGTAAGCGCCGCCGCCGGTGGTGGACGAGCCGGTGTCCAGGAAGTACGGCTGCGTGGACGTGACCGCCACGCCGTAGGCGTTGTAGTCCACGTCCTGCGCGATGAGCCGCGCGTTGCCGGGCTGCCCGGCGCCGTCGAAGCCCTCGGCGACGCTGCGGATCTTGCGGCCCGCGCGGTCGTAATACACCCGCGCGAA
>NZ_NIOF01000004.1 GCF_002205645.1 Roseateles aquatilis
CCACCGAAAAACGACTCCGTCTCACGACTTCTCCTTCGCCCCTTGCCGGGGCCGAATCGCCGAAAGACTAACGCTCAGAGCGTCTCGATTTATTCAATGCAGATCAGCCTCGCCTCATAAAGCTGCCGCTGGCAGCTTTATGTTTTTCCGGGACCCGCTAGCGGCCGTGCGCTCGCATGGCGCTCGGACATCCCACCCGGTCCCCATCCCTTCACGTCGACGTCGGCGCTGTGGACGCTCCACCAGGCGGCTTGATCGGCGGCGTTTCCGGTGTTGACGGGCCATCATGCGCGGGATGCGCCGCCGACGCCGCGCGCGCCTTGAGCGCGGGCCGGTAGTACTCGTCGAGGAAGCGCTGCCGGTCGTCCCGGTAGGACGCCACCGCGCCCAGGCGATGCAGCAGCCGGATGTAGAGCCAGGCGCAATCCAGCTGATGCCACAGGAAGCCCGAACGGGCGCTGCTCGGGAACAGGTGATGGTTGTTGTGCCATTCACCGCCGAACACGCCGGGCCGCCATTGATTGACGGACATGTCGCGCCGATTGAAGTCCACGCCGTCGCGACGCAGGTCCCGGCCGCGTCCGTGCCCCTGGTAGTTGAAGGTGCGCACCCCCACCGACCACAGCAGCACGCCGCTGAACAGCGCCAACGCCAGCGCATGGCCGCCGATCGCGTAGTACACCGCGTACCAGAACGTCCAGCTCAGCACGCCATGCGCGATCAGCGCCGCCGGGTGGCTGACCGAGCCCCAGCGCTGGTACTGGCGATAGCTGTTCAGATGAATGCCGGTATGCGCCAGCATCTTCACGGTCCGCGCATAGTCGTCCTCGGACAGGTCGTGCGCGATGGGCTGGTGGTTGATGTCCGCGAGGAAGCAGTAAAGGAAGCCCGCCGATGCGTTGTACGGATCGCCCGGCTGGTCCGACTTGACGTGATGCACCTGGTGCGAGACGACATAGATCTCCTCGGGCACGACTTTGGGCACTAGGTTCTGCGTCACGAAGCGCCACGCGCCGTGGCGGAACGCGAAGGCCCGATGCGTGCAGTAGCGGTGATACCAGATCGTGCCGTGCGTGCTCATGCCGCCGACGCCGAACAGCAACGCCAGCGCCAGCAGGCCGCCGCTGAAGTGGTACTTCACGAACAGCACCGGCGCCGGCAGCAGGCACAGCACCCAGACCCAGGCGATCACGCAGATCCAGTTCTTGCGCGTCCGCAGCACGTTGCATCGCGCCAGCGCCTCGCGGAGGATCTGCCGTGGCGTGGGGCGGACAAGCCCGCCCGCGGCATCGACCCAGCCATAGCTCGGCGCGCGCAAAACCCTGTCGATGAATGCCATCTTCATTCCTGCTGTGTTGGAGTCACGGCGGCGGCGTCCAGACGCGCCCCCAGATCGGCCAGGGACTCGGCATTGAGACAGTCCGACATCGAGGCCGACAGGCCGCTTTCGGATCGCAGACGCCCCGCCATCGTCATCGCGAGCAGCGAGTGGCCGCCCATCGCGAAGAAGTTGTCGTGTCGACCAATGGCTTGCGTGCCCAGCAGCTCGCACCAGAGCCGATGCAACACCTGCTCGGTGGGCGTCGCGGGCGGCTCCAGCTCGTCGGCGCTCAAGGCGCGCGCATTCGGGGCCAATCGGGCCAGCGCCCGTCGGTCCAGCTTGCCGCTGCGATTCAACGGCAGCGCATCGAGCTGCGTCCACGCCGCCGGCACGAGGTGGGACGGCAGCCTCGCGGCCAACATCGCGCGCAATGCCGCCATCCCGAGCGCCACGCCCTCGCGAGGGACCACGCACGCCAGCAACGCGGTGGCGCCGCTCTCATCGCTGATGGGGACGACGGCCGCCTCCGCCACGTCGTCGCAGGCCCGCAGGGCGGTCTCGATCTCGCCCGTCTCGACGCGGATGCCTCGCACCTTGACCTGCGAGTCGCCTCGCCCCAGGTACTCGATCCCGCCGTCGCGAAGCACGCGGCCCAGATCCCCCGTGGCGTACATGCGGCTGCCGGGCTCGCCGAAGGGATCCGGCAGGAAGCGCTCGGCGGTCTGCCCGGCCCGGCGCAGGTAGCCGCGGCCCACACCCGCGCCGGCGATGTGAATCTCGCCAACCACGCCCGGCGGCACGGGCTCCAGCGCCTCATCCAGCACGTACAGCCGGGCGCCCGGGATCGGATGCCCGATGGGCAGGGGCTGCGCGGCCCAGGCCTCGGCATCGCCGGCCAGCGCGAGATGGCTGGCCGAGATGTCGGCGCACTCCGTCGGACCGTAGGAGTTCACCAGATTCAGCCCGCAGTCCCGGATTCGCGCCGCCAGGTCCAGCGCGATGGGTTCGCCGCCCAGGACCACCGTGCGCAGCGACGTGCCGCGCGTGGGCAGGCCATAGGCGCGATAGGCGGACGGCGCGCAACTGATGCGCGTGGGCGCGTGACGGGCAATGGCCGCATGCACCGCGTCGGCGTCGGCCAGGTCGCCGTCGGGGATCACCACCACGCCGCCATAGGCCAGCGTCGCCAGCACGCTCTTCTGGGTGAGGTCGAAGGTCACGCCGCTGGCCATGAGCACCCGCTCCGCGGGTTGCGTCGCCACCCGGTCCGAGAAGAACCACGCCGCCAGGTTGGCCATGCCGCCATGCGTGTTGAGCGCCCCCTTCGGGCGTCCCGTGGAGCCGGAGGTGTAGAGGCAATAGGCCAGGCGCTCAAGACGCGCGGCATCGGCATCGGCATCGGCATCGGTGTCGGTGTCGGTGTCGGTGTCGGTGTCGGTGTCGGTGTCGGTGTCGGTGTCGGTGTCGGTGTCGGTGTCGGTGTCGGTGTCTGCATTCAGCATCACCGTCACCCCCGCGAACTCGCCACCCCCCGTCGACACGACCAGCACGCGCAACGCCGGCCGCGCCGCGTAGGCGGCGGCGCCCGCCTCGTCGGTGATGACCACCGTGGCCCCGGTGTCGTCGATCACGTCCAGCTGGCGCTCCAGCGGTCCCGCCACATCCAGCGTCACGTAGGCGCCGCCCGACGTCAGGACGCCGAGAATCGCGACGACATAGGCCACGTCCCGCCCCAGCCCCACCGCCACCAACTGCTCGGCGCCGATGCCCGCGGCACGCAACCAGCCGGCCACCCGGTCGACCCGCCGCAGCAGCTCGCCATGACTCAGCACCACGTCGCCGCAGGCGACCGCTGCCGACTCGGGATGCGCGCGGGCATGTGCCCGAAATCGCTCGTGCACGCAGGCTTCGGCGGCGGCCGGCCGCGCGTGCTCGCGCTGGCGGGCGCGCCACGTGGCCTGCCCGTCGCGATCCAGCAGTGGCAGTGTCGCGACCGGCGAGGCCACATCGGCGACCATGCCGCGCAGGACCACCACGAACAGGTGTCCGAAACGTACCGCGGTCTCGGCATCGAACTGCCCCGCGTCGACAGCCAGCGTTCCACGGATCTCTCCCGCCCGCGCCTGCAACGCAAGCGCGAGTCCGGCGTCCGCGGGGGGCGACGACGCGCTGGACGCGCCCGCCGACCATCCGGGCTCGGCCGTCGATGAATCACCGAGCCACGCATCCTCCTCATCAAAGGCCAGGAACGCCTCGAACAGCGCCGCTCGCCCGCGCTGGCCCGACGGCTTGAGCTCGGCCATCAGGCACTCGACGGGCAGGTCCTGGTGCGCCTCGGCCTCCCGCATGGCATCGCGCACCTGATCGATCAGCGCGGCCACCACCTGCCCCGGCGGACACTCCACCCGCAGCACCAGCGTATTGAGGAAGGGCCCCACCACGCCCTGCAGCTCCGGTCGCCGTCGCCCCGTCACCGGGTAGCCCACGCAGAGCGATTCCTGCCCGCTGCAGCGCGACAGCAGCGCCGCCCAGCCGGCCATCAACACCGCGGACAGCGTGCTCTGCCGCGTCTGCGCAAGCGCGCGCAGTCCTGCGCTCAACGCCTCATCCAGATGCAGCGCCACGCTGGTGGTCCCCGAGGGCGAGCCGACATCGCGCGCGCCACCGCGGTCCCGGCTCAGGCTCAGCATCGGCGGCGCGCCGTCCAGTGTCTGGCGCCAATGGCTCAGCAGGGCGTGCCAGGCCGCGCCGCTCGTGCGCTCGCGCTGCCACGCCGCATAGTCCGCATACTGGATCGCCAGCGGCTCCAACGTCGCCATGCGGCCCTGCCGTCGCGCCACGTAGCAGGCGCCCAGTTCCTTCAGCATCAGCGCCATCGAGGGCTCGTCGGCCACCAGGCGGTGCAGCACCAACAGCAGGTCGTGCGTGGGCGGGCCATCGGCCCGCGCGCCACGGGCAATGAGGCATGCACGGGCCAATGGCGGCGCCGTCAGGTCGAAGGGCTCGTTCACCAGCGCACGCATCAGCGCGTCGGTTCCGCGCTCGCGCGCCTCGGCATCGGGCGTGCGTGACTCGTGCCTTCGCAGCCACCACGAGACATGCCCATGCACCACCTGCGTCACCTCGTCAACACCGGTGGACGCGTCCTCGAAGCCGGTGCGCAGGCCCTCGTGGCGCTCCACCAGATCCGCCAGCGCCGCCTGCAGCGCCGCCTGATCCGCCTCGCCGGCCATGCGACAGACCGCCCAAAGGTGTTGCCCTGGCGCCGTCGCCCCGCGCGCCAGCCGGTAGCGCGCTTCCTGCACGAACGAGGCGGCGAAGCGGTCCGTCCAGGCGGTGTCGCCCACCAGGTCCGTTGCCGCATCCGTCGCCTCCGTCGCCTCCTCGACGGCATGGCCCGGCGCGTTCACGCGCGCACTCCCTTCAGCGCATCGCGCAGGCTGGCGGGCGTCATGTCGAGCCAGTGCGTCTCTATCCAGGCCAGGCAGTCGGCCTTCGGCCCCTGGACGCCCACGTCCGCCCACCCCGCGGGCAAGGACCGGGCCCGCGGCCAGATCGCGTGCTGGTCTTCGTGGTTGCGGACCACGACATAAAGTTGATCGCTCATGCGGCTTCCTGGAAAAACGTCATCGTTCCTCTCCATCCGAGGTCGTCGTCAGGCCGGGACCTGCTCCGTCACATGCACGGCCCCGTCAGCGCCTTGTCTTCCGGCCCCGGCTGGAATTGCAGCGCCGCCTGTCGCGCATACCGGCCGCCCAACGCCATCAACGACGCGTGCGTGCCCGTCTCCACGACCCGGCCATGCTCCATCACCAGGATCCGGCTCGCCTGCTTGACCGTGGCCAGCCGATGCGCGATGACCAGCGTCGTGCGGCCACGCATCGCCGTGTCCAATGCCTGCTGGACCAGCCGCTCGGACTCGGCGTCCAGCGCGCTGGTGGCCTCGTCCAGCAGCATCAGCCGGGGGTTCTTCAGCAGCGCGCGCGCGATGGCGATCCGCTGCCGCTGGCCACCGGACAGACGCACCCCACGCTCGCCGAGGAAGGTCTGATAACCCTCCGGCAAACGCTCGATGAACTCGTGCGCGGCCGCCAGCGCGGCGGCCTGCAGGACCTCCTCGTCGCTGGCGTCCTCGCGGCCGTAGCGGATGTTCTCCATCACCGAGGTCGAGAAGATCACCGTCTCCTGGAGCACCACCCCGATCGAACGACGCAACGCCTGCAGGTCCAGGTCGCGAAGATCCACGCCGTCGAACTCGATCGCGCCATGGCGCGGGTCGTAGAAGCGCAGCAGCAACTGGAAGAGCGTGCTCTTGCCCGCGCCGGAACTGCCGACGATGGCGATCGTCTCGCCCGCGGCGATCTTCAGGTCCAGCCGCGCGAGCGCCGGCTCGAGCGGGCGCGACGGGTAGTGGAAGACCACGCCGGACAGGCTCACGGCCGCGCCCCGGCCCGCCGGGCCGGCGAGCGGCCTGGGCGCGAGCGCGCTGGCCACGGGCGAGCGCAGGGCCAGCAGCTCCAGCAGGCGCTCCGCCGCCCCGGCCGCGCGCTGGAAATCGCCCGCCACTTCCGATAGCGCGCTCACGGCGCTGCCCACGATCATGGCGTACAGGATGAACTGGCCCAGCGTCCCGGCGCTCATGCGGCCCTGCGCCACCTGGCTGCTCCCCAGCCAGAGCACGAACACGATGGCGCAGGCGGACAGCACGATCGCCCACGTGTTGATCAAGGCGCGGAACCGGATCCGTCGCAGCGACGTGCTCATCGCCAGATCCGTCGCATCGGCGTAGCGGCGCAGCTCCGCCGGCTCGCGCGTGAACGCCTGCACCGTGGGCATCGCGTTCAGCACCTCGGCGGCCACCGCCGCCGTGTCGGCCACGCGCAGTTGCGTGTCCCGCGACAGCGCGCGTGCCCGCCGCCCCAGCGCCGCCATCGGCACGCTGCCCACGACCAGCAACGCCAGGATGACGCCGGTCAGCATCGGACTGGTCATGAACAGCACAATCGTGCCGCCCAGCAGCAGCACCAGGTTGCGCGTGGCGATGCTGAGGCTGGTGCCGATCAGCAACTGGATCAGCAGCGTGTCGGCGGTCAGGCGCGACAGCACCTCGCCGGTCCTGGCCGACTCGAAGAACTCCGGGCTCTGCCGCAGGACATGGCGGTAGACGGCCTTGCGCAGGTCGGCGACAACCAGCTCGCCCGCGCGCTGCACCAGGTACAGGCGGGCACCGGTGGCCAGTCCCAGCACCAGCGCCACGCCCAGCAACGCCAGGAAGGTCGCCGTCGAGCCATCGATGAACAGGCCCGCGTCCGGCGACGGACGGCCCAGCCCCGCGTCGATCATCCGGCGCGCCGCGTAGGGCAGCACCAAGGCCGCGCCGGCCGCCAGCAGCAACGCGATCGCGGCCTGGACGAACTGCCAGCGGCGCCGCGCCATGAACGGCAACAGGCCCTGCAGCGCTTCCAGGCGTCGCCATTTCGTCCGCTCCAGGCGTGCCCTCAGCATCGACGCGACCCTCCGGCCGTCCGCCGCCCGGCGTGTCGCGGCCTCAAGCGTCCACCTTGCGCGGGCGTCGTTGAATGACCTCGTGGGCCGCGTCACGCACGGCCACGGGCTGCACCGAAACGCGTTCGTCGGGCTGTCGCAGTGCGTCGACGAGCAGCGTCGCATACGCCTGCGCCATGCGCTCCGCCGTCACGCGATCGAACAGGACCGCGTCGTACTCGAGCCAGCCACTCGCAACGCCATCGCGTTCCTGGATGGACAGGGTGAGGTCGAACTTCGAGGCATCCAGCCGAACCTCGTGCTCGATCCTCAGGCCTTCAAGCGCCAGGGCGCTGGCGTAGCGATTCATGTAGGCGAACATCACCTGGAAGATCGGTGTCCGGCTCCGGTCACGCGCGGGCTTGATCTCCTCCACGAGCCGGACGAAGGGCAGATCCTGATGGTCGAAGGCGCCGAGCGCCGTCTCCTTGACCCGAGCCAGCACCTCGCGGAACGAGGGTCCGTCCGCCAGCGTCGTCCGCAAGGGCAGCGTGTTGACGAAGAAACCGACCAGGTCCTCCAGCTCGGCCCGTGACCGGTTGGCGACCGGCGTGCCGATCACGATGTCGGTCTGCGCGCTCTGGCGCGCCAGCAGCACGTAGAACCCAGCCAGCCAGACCATGAAGGGCGTCGCCCCTTCCCGATGCGCCAGCTCTCCCACCGCCGCGCCGAGGCCCTGCAGCGCCAGTGGGACCTTGTCGCCGCGGTACTGCTTCATCGAGGGGCGCGGCCTGTCCGTGGGCATCTCGAGCGCCACCGGCGCGCCCCGCAGCCGCCCCCTCCAGTACGCGAGCTGCGCCTGCCAGCGTTCGCCCTGCATCGCCCGGCGCTGCCACGCCGCGAAGTCGGCGTACTGCAGTGCCGGCTCGGCGAGCGGCGACGCGTCGCCGCGGCGGAAAGCGCCGTACAGCGCGGCCAACTCGCGATCGATCACGTCCGTCGACGTGCCGTCGGTCACGACGTGATGCATGACCAGCACGAAGACATGCTCGACCGGAGACAGCCTGAACAGCCGCGCGCGCACCAGCGGCCCGCGCGCCAGGTCGAACGTCCGCTCGATCTCGAGTCGAAGCCGCTCGCGCACGTCGTCGCCGTCGCGGGCTTCCTCCACCGGCAAGGGCACGGGTGTGGCGTCGTGGACGACCTGGCGCAGGCGGCCGTCGGCGGCCACCAGCGTCGAGCGCAGGACTTCATGGCGCCGCACGATCTCACCGAGACTGCGCCGCAACGCATCGACGTCGAGCTCGCCGTGCAGGCGCAGGACGCGGGGCACGTGGTAGGCCGGCCCGTGATGGAGCTGGGCCTGCAGCCACAGCGCCTCCTGGCCGAAGGAGGCATCCAGGGCTCCCTCGCGCGAGACGCGCGGGATCCCCCCCGCGGCGCGCGCGCCCTCGCCCACCTGGGCCGCCATCCACGCGATGGTCGCCTCGGCCTGGAACAGGCGGTGCAACGGGATCTCCACCTGGAACTGGCTGTTGATGCGCGAGAGGATGCGCAGCGCCACCAGCGAATCGCCGCCGATGTCGAAGAGGTCGTCGTCGCGGCCGACGGCGCCGATGTCCAGCACCTCGCGCCAGATCCGTGCGATCTGATCCTCGATCGACATCGACGCCGCGTCGCCGCGCACCGATCCCGCGTCCGCCGACCGCTCGCGCTGGCTGCGGAGGATGTCGTCGACGCAGCCGAGCGTTAGCGCGACCTCGCGATAGTCCAGCACATCGCTCGGAGCGGGCGCGTTCATCGCCAGCCGCGGCGCCGCGCCGTCTTCCCCCCGCGCGGGCGAGGTGGACGCCACGGACGAGGCCGATGGACCGGACGCGGTCGTGGTCGTGGTCGTGGTCGTGGTCGTGGTCGTGGTCGTGGTCGCGGTCGAGCTTGCCGTCGGGGTCGCGCCAGGCGTCGTCGCCTCATGCCGGAGCTTCAGCAGGACCCGTGCCTCCGCGACGGCCGAGTCGACGCCCTCCGACGAAGTCCGTCGTGCGGGCAGTGCATGAAAGAAGGCCGCATAGGGCGCGTTCTTCTCGGTCGCCACGAAGGGCAGCGCCACGTCCGACGCGCCACGATCCATCGCGATCCCCGCCAGTTGCCGGACCACGGCGTGCTCCACGCCGCGGCCGAGCACGCGGCAGCTCAGCAGCATCGCGTCGACGACCAACTGGCGATCCCGGCAGCCGGCGATGACGACGCCCGTTAGCCCATAGTCTCCGAAGCGATCGCGCACGCGCACGACGAAGGTCTCCAGCCCCTGAGCCGCCAGGGCGCGCACCTGCGCTTCGGATCGCCTCACGCCCGTCGCGTTGAACTGGTTGGTCCGCTGCAGCATCTGCGCCACGCGCGGCACGTCCGCCTCCGCCATCGCCTCGATGGAGACGACCAGCGCCAACGTCTCCAGAAAGGCCGCATGGGACAGGCCGACCCGCGCGCGCTCGCGCTCGCCGGCCTCGCGGTAGCGTTCGTTGCGCCGCGCGTCCTCCTCGGTCAGCCGGCCTCGATCGAAGACCCAGGCCTGCGTCAGGAAACGCGGCAGGTCCGCGGGGTCGTCGGGCAGCTGGAGGGCGACCAGGCCGGCGCAGCGCTCGCGCGCCTCGGCGCAAACGAAGGCGTCGTCGTCGAGGAAGACGAAGCTGTCCACGCCGAGCGCCAGCTCGCGCGCGATGTCGGCGATGTTGGCGCTCTTGGGCGCCCAGTTGATGCGCCACGTCGTGAAGTGCTCGCGACGCAGCACCATGTCCTCGCGCCGGTCGAAGACCGCCAGCGCGTCCGCTTCGTTGTTCCGGCTGACGACGCCCAGCAGCACCCCCTGCGCGCGTTGCGCGAGCAGGAAACGCTGCAGCGCGAGCCGGGGCGCATCCAGGACGACCCCTTCGGGTCCCAGCTCGCCACAGATTCCCCCCCAGAGCGTGTCATCGCAATCGACCAGGATGACCTTCTTCGGATCGCTGCAGGCGACCCGAAGCCGTCGCGCGATGACGGTCGCGAGCGCGGCGTAGTACGCCTCGGTGAAGGGCACCTGCCCCTCGCGCTCGGCAAAGGCGTCGTGGATGTCGGCGACCCGATAGAGCCCGGCGACGTCCTCCGGCGTGACCACGTCGACGCCGGCCACCGCGCGCAGCGCCTGCGCGAGCGCGCGGTCCTCGGCCTGATCCGCAGCCTCGTGTGCGCCACCGCCATCGCGCCCCCCTGCCCCCTCGACCGATGCCGATCGATCGGACGGGCACACGACCACGATGTGCGTCGCGCCCGAGGCGGCCACCGACGCGGCGATCGCCGCGCACAGGTCGGTCGCGGCCTGCCGCACGCGCGAGGCCTCCGCGCCCAGGTCGACCCGGCGCACGAGCAGCACGCACAGGCCGCCCGCGTTCGACCTCAACGCGCCGCCAGGCTCCAGCAGCGGCTGAAAGACCTGGTTGTGAGGCGCCCAGGTCGTTTCCAGTGGCAGCGCGAGCTGCCGCAGCCAGAACTCCAGCACCGGCCCGAGGGGTTCCGGCGTGAAGGTGGCCGCGATCACCAGGCGCCGAGCGATCGCCCGGTCCCGATCAGGCGGGCTCACCATGCGCTCCTCCAGTTCATCTGCGCGCGACGTCCTTCCGGCGATTCGAAGAGCCAGTCCAGCAGCAGCACGGGGTTGTCGACGAATGTGGCACCGCGCTCGATCAGATGGCCATCGAGCGCCCCGCGGAGCACGCGCAGACGCCGGGGATCCGCGACATCGAGGACATCGCGCAACGCGGCGATCAGATCGGACGGCACGCCGACGAGCGCCAGCTCGTGAAAGATCCACGTCGTGGGCGGCGGCCAGGTCCCTCGCTGCAGGAACAGCAGCCTGGCCGCGGCAAGGACCAACTGCGTCCGCAGGAGCGTGACGGCCTCTCGCTGATGGCGCCGCAAGGCCGACTGAATCTTGCCGATCACGAAGGTCACCTCGAAGTAATGCACCTTCAGGCGATCGGTGGCCATCACGTGCGGCACCTTGGCGACACGGGCCAGCAATGACGCCAGTTGCCCGTCACGATCGAACAGGATCCGGGCATGCACGGCCCGGTAGTGCTCCAGGTCGACCTGCGGCGCGCCGAGTTCGGCGATGGAGACGAACTTCAGGTCCGCGACCTTGCGCCCGTCCTTCCAGAGCCGCTGGAATGCGAACTCGGGATCCATCCGTGGCGCCTCGGGCTCGACGACCACGCAGAGATCGGCATCCGAATCATCGTCGCCATAGGGCCGCGTGGAAGAGCCGTGCAGGAACGCGCCAATCACGCCGGCACTCTCGACGAATGGGCGCACCCAGTCTCGGGCATCCGCCACGCGCTGCTCGATGGCCCGGCCGTCCGGCGTCGTCAATGAATCCGGCTCGGTGTGACGTGATTGAATCAATGGTCCCGCGATTGATCGACTCGAGTCGGATAGAGTGCTCACCCAATTGCCTTCAGAAGTATTCTTTGAATCGACGGCTCGTTTTCAGAATAATCGGCGGCCCCGCGCCTGTCCACTCGGCATTTACAGCATCATTGCCGCCCGACGTTGCCGCCACACTACCGCCGTCACGCGTGACGATTCATTCGAGTCAATTGTGGCGGGGACAACGACACCCCGTGATTACCCTCTCTCACGATCATTCCCGATGTCTCCATTTCCAGGATTGAATGGCATGCTGCCCAAGAGCGGACGCCCCTTCCGCATCCACGACAAGGGGTCGCGCGCGCCCCTTGTGATGTGCCATGCGATCGCGGGCACGGTCTTCTTCTATTACCACCTGCAGCGCACCGGCCTGCTGCAAGGCCCCCTGCACGCCATCCAGGCCTGCGGACTGGAGGACGGCGAGGAGCCGATGGGCACGGTGCAGGCCCTGGCGGCGCGCAATCTGCAGGTGATCGCGCAGGAACAAGACCTGGAGTCCGTCCATCTCGGCGGCTACTCGTTCGGATGCATCGTGGCCCTGGAGATGGCTCGCCAGCTGGAGGCGGCCGGCCTGACGCCGCGTCCGCTGATCCTCCTCGCGCCGAGCCCGCCGACCCAGGTGACGGACCAGACACCTGACGCCGAGCGGTCCGCCATCGTCGAGGCGCAGACGGCGTCGCTGCTGAAGACGGCGCTGCGCGGCATGGACCGGTTGGTGCCCCGCCGCTACAAGGACCGTCTGTCCCATCTCTACCGCACCCACCTGCAGGCCTACCATGCCCACAGGCCGTCGGCGGTGAATTGCGAGATCGCCGCCTTCGTCCCCCTGGGCGAACGCGCCGACTCGCGCGCCGCGGTCATCGATCACTGGCGCGGCCTCAGCCACACCCGCTGCAGCGTGCATGACGCGGGCGGCGACCACAAGACGATGCTGCGCGCGCCCCACACGGCCCCGCTGGTGCGGGCCTTCGAAAGCGTGCTGCGCGAGGCGGCCGAGGCTCGCCACGCCATGGCCGCGCCGGATGCGCCCGCCCCCATTCCGGCCCTGCCCCGGCGGCGCGGCGCGGCGACGGTCTCGTCGCCCGCCATGCAGGGCATGGCGCCCGGCCTCGCGCATTCAGCGCGCCTCGACGAAAACGACTGAGGCATTCAATCCGCCGAAGGCGAACGAATTGGACATCACCGCCCGCACGGCATGCGGGCGCGCGATGTTCGGCACGCAGTCCAGCGCGCACTCGGGGTCGGCCTCGTCGAAATTCGCCGTCGGCGGCACCAGGTGATGCTGCAAGGTCAGCACGCTGGCGACGGCCTCGAGGCCGCCGGCCGCGCCGAGCGCGTGCCCGGTCACCGACTTGGTCGACGACACCAGCGGCACCGTCTCTCGGCCAAAGACGGCGTGCAACGCCTCCGTCTCGACGCGATCATTGGTCTTCGTGCCAGTGCCGTGCGCGTTGACGTAGTCGATCTCCCGCGGCAGCAACTGGCTGGCGGCGAGCGCCGCGCGCATCGCGCGCGCCATGCCGTCCGCGCTGGGCTTGGTCAGATCCCCGGCATCCGCGCTCGATCCATACCCCGCGTAGCGCGCGCGCATCGGCGCCTTGCGAGCGCGCGCATGCGCCTCCGATTCCAGCACGATCAGTCCCGCGCCTTCGGCCAACACCAGGCCGGCGCGTCCGCGGGCGAAAGGGCGGCAGGTGTCGGTCGCGAGAATACCCATCGCCTCCCACGCGCGCAGGGTGCCCACGGTGAGGCAGGCCTCCACGCCCCCCGTCACCGCGACATCGACGACGCCGGACTGGACCAATTGCGCCGCCACGCCGATCGCGTGCGTGCCCGACGCGCAGGCGCTGGATAGCACGAAGGCCGGCCCTTGCAGGCCGAATGCAATCGAGACCCAGCTCGCGGTGGAACTGCCCATGATCTTGGGGACGGCCAATGGGCTGATGCGTCCATGGCCCTGCCGATAGAGCAGCTGGTACTGTTGCTCGGTCGTCGTCTGACCGCCCGCGCCATTTCCTATGACAACCGCGACTCGAGTCGGGTCATAACTGCCCGGCGTCAGTCGGGCATCGTCCAGCGCGCGCGATGCCGCCGCGATGGCAATCAGCGCGGAGCGATCGCACATCAATGGACGAGCGATCGGCACGTCCTTCAATGCATCGATGCCGAGCTCGGCGGCGAGGATACGCGACGGAAGCACGCTGCGCGCCGGTGAAAACGCCGATGTCGCCGTCACGAGTGACGCCCAGAAGTCATCGAGTGACGATCCATTCGGAGCCACCACTCCCAGTCCGGAGACGCAGACATTGACCATGAACCCTCTCCATTGATCGTTGGCACATTGACGAATGCGAGAGTCCATTCATGCGGACCCAATGCCTTCGATTGAGGCGCGAATGTACCCGCATCAATGCCATCAGTGACTCCCCTCGGTGTCTTATCTTGTTCACATTCGATTCGACGCGTCTCCGCCTCTCCTAGAATGAAAAAAACCTGTCAACAAGAACCACAGGGAGGAAGCGTATGCATGCAACGCGGCTGACATTGCCCGCGAAGCTCATGCAGCCAGTGGCCTGGCAGAAATGGAAGGCACTTGCCTACCTTGCCGCGCTATCGCTGTCGACGATTGCCGGGGCGCGCTACGCGGGCCCCTTGCCGCTCGTCGTCCAATCGGCCTGCGCGCTGATCGGCGCATTGCAGTTCATTGGCCTGTTCAGTCTGCTTCACGAGTCGTCCCACGGGCACCTGGCCGCCAATCGGCGCGTCAATGCGTGGCTGGGCGAATGCCTGTGCGTCGTCGTGGGCACCTCGTACGTGGGCTACCGCCTCGCGCACCTCGCCCATCACGCCAACTTCCGCACCGAGCGCGACCCGCAGGAAATCATCTACCCGCGCCGCTCCAATGCCGCGACGTCGGCGCTGCTCCTGGTCGCGAGCCTCGTCGGCGCGCCGATCTTCCTGCTGCTGCGTTCGCCCTATACGGCGCTGAAGCACAGACAGGGCTGGGCGGCGGCGCTTCGGGGGCCGATGCTCGCGGTCCTCTTCTACGCCCTGCTCTGGCAACTGCTGCCGGCGCCGGAATGGCGCTTCCTGGTCATCACCGTCGGGGTCGCGCTGCTGATCGGCAGCATGAATGACATCGTCTACCACCAGGGCCTGGCGGCGCACGACAGCCTGGCGGCCTGCAGTTCATTCGATTGCGATGTCTTCGGCCAGATGTTCCTCAGCGGCGCGAACCGGCATGCCGAGCATCACGTGTATCCCGGCGTGCCGGGCCCGCATCTGGTGGAGGTGTCCCGCCTGGTGCGCGACGACCTGGCGGCGCATGGCGCCGTTTATGACCTGGGATTCACGGTCGCATTCGTGCGCCGGCTGGTGGGGGGGCCGCTCTTCCTCCCGAGCCATTCGGCGGATGAATCGCGGCCACGGACCGGCAATGCCCGTCAATTGATCGACTGAACGAGCCAACGGAGCAACAGCGTGGCGTATCGAATGATTTCCCAGAGGTTGGCGGTGCGGGGCACGGGCATCGCGATGCCGGGCGCGCCGGTGTCCAACGCCGACCTGGTGCGTTTCTTCGAGCGGTCGGCCAGCGGCCAGCTCTCCGCCTTCGTGGGCAGCCTCGCGGACGAGCTGGGGGTGCTGCGGCGGCACCTCTGCCGGGACCTGGTCAGCAACTTCGAAGTCCCGCGCGCGGGGGACACCAATCCGGAGCTTTCGGCCCGGGCCGTGACCGCGGCGCTGGCCGATGCGGAGCTGCAGATCGACGACATCGACGTGCTGATCGGCCACACCACCTCGCCGCACACGCTGCTGCCGCCCAATACGTCCTGGACCGCGGATCAACTCGGCTTCACCGGCCAGTACATGGAGCTCCGCCAGGCCTGCACGGGATTCGCGAACGCGCTCACCATCGCCAGCGCCATGCTGCAATCGGGCGCGGCGGACCGGGTGTGCATCGTGGGCAGCGAGACCGGGTCAGTCTTCTACGACGTCCAGGAGGCCCTGCGCGATCGCAGTCAGTTGGTGACGGCCGCGCAGATGGGCGACGGCGCCGGCGCGGTGATCCTGTCCCGGCAGGCCGATGCGCCGACCGCCGGCTCCATCGACCATGTTTACTTCGGCAACCTCGGGCAGCACAAGCCCACCGCCTTCAGCCTGGTGACAGGCGGGTCCTCGCAACCCTATGTCGCCGAGACCCCCGGGCCGCGCGGCTTCTACAACGCCTACAGCCTCGCGCGCGATTCGGGGCTGGAGCTGTTCCAGAAGGGGTTCGAGGCCCTGGCCTCGGTCGGCCTGGATGGCGCCACCGTGCGTCGTTTCCTGCCGCACCAGGCCAACGGCCGCATGGGCATGGTGCTGTCGCCCTTGCTGGGCATCGACGAGTCGCGCTTCCACAACCACGCCGTCAAGTACGGGAACACCGGCTCCGCCTCGACCTGGATCGGACTGCATTCGGTGCGCTCGGAACACCTGCTCCGGCCGGGCGAGGTGCTGGGCGTGCTCGGCGCCGAGGCGACGAAGTTCATGTTCGGCGGCTTCGCCTACTTCGAGGGTCAGCGGGCGCCGTCGACCTCGCTGGCGATGGCGGCATGAGCGCGCCCCACTCGTCGTCCATGGCGCCGTCGCGACAGGAAGGGCCGTCATGCAATTGAGCCTGATGCTGTTCGCGGGCGCCCTGGCGCCCACCGCGGGACAGCAATACGAGATCGCCCTCCAGCTCGCGGAGTTCGCGGATCGCGAGGGCCTGGCCGGCATCTGGTTTCCGGAGCGCCACTTCACATCCTTCGGCGGGCCGTATCCGAATCCGATGCTGATCCTCGCGGCCGTGGCCAGCCGCACGCGGCGCCTGACGCTGAGATCCGGCAGCCTGGTCGCGCCATTGCACGACCCGATCCGCCTGGCGGAAGAGCTCGCCATGCTGGACCAGCTGTCCGGGGGGCGCATCGAGACGGCGTTCGCGTCGGGCTGGCATCCCAACGACTACGCCTTCCATCCCGAGCGCTACGAGCAGCGCCGCGAGCTGATGTTCGAGTCGATCGACGCGCTGTGCCGGCTGTGGCGCGGCGACGCGCACGCCGCGCGCTCCGGCCTTGGCGAGCCGATCCAGCTCCGCACCCATCCTCGGCCCGTGCAATCCCGGCTCCAGGTCTGGATCGCCGCCGCGCAGAACCCCGAGACCTTCCGGCGCGCCGGCGAGCGCGGGGAACATGTGCTCACGCATGTGCTGGACGGCAATCTCAAGCTGCTGGCGGACAACATCGCGCTGTATCGCCGGCAGCGGGCGGCCGCCGGCCATGATCCGGAGGCGGGTCGCGTCGCGCTGATGCTGCACACCTTCCTCGGCGACGACGAGGCACAGGTCGCGGCCACCGTGCGCGGTCCCTATGGCGACTACCTGAAATCCATCGTGCCCATGGCCCAGGGCCTGGCGACGGCGCGTGCCCGCGCCGTCGACCTGAAGAAGCTCAACGCGCGCCAGATCACCCAGTTCGTCGATTGCCATTACGACCGCGCCGTGCGCGGGCTCTCGCTGATCGGCACGCCGGCCGCGGCGCGCGCGACCCTGGACGCCATGCGCGGACTGGGCGTCGACGAAGTCGCCTGCCTGGTCGACTTCGGCGTCGCCGGCCGCCACGTCCTCGCCCAACTTCCTCACATCGCGGCGCTACAGGCCAGCCTGCGAGTCCACGACCAGCGCCTGCTCGAACCCAGCCCATGATCGAATCCGCCCTCTCCAGCACCAGCCTTCCCGCCGACGCCACGGGCGAAGGCAACGCGGGCCTGTTCTCCATTGGCTGGCAGCCCGCCGAATGGCCCGAGCGCGGCGCCGCGGCCGCCATGGCGCAATGGCACGTCATCTCCTGGGGCCCGAGCGCCAGCGCGGACCGATGCCACGACGCCCTGCGCGCGAGCGGCCTGGCCGCCGGCGTGGCCCGCGCGACGCTCGCCGTCGCGACAAGCGCTGCCGAGGTCGCCGCATCCCTGCGATGGGATCTCCCGGCGGCGGATCGACGGGTGGTCTTCTTCCTGGACGGCGCGCCGGCCTTCGACGCCTCGGCCGCCCGCGGGAACTGGGCCTGGGCCCACGCCCTGGTCCACGCCTGCCAGCAGGCGGCCCTGGCATCCGGCACGCGGCTGTGGATCGTCACGGCCACCGGCCTCCTCGGTCCGACCCCCGCCGGGCCGGCCCGGCCCGAGCAGTACTTCGCCTGGGGCCTGGGCCGTTGCCATGCCGTCGAGAGCCCCGAATCCTGGGGCGGGCTGATCGACATCGACGCCGGTGATGCCGACGCCGGCGACGCCGTGGCCCGCTTCCTGACCTCGGGCTCGTCCGAGGACGAGGTGGCCCTTTCTCCGGACGGCTTGCAGGTGCCCCGCCTGGCCGCGATCTCCGGATTGCGGGCGATGGCGCGCAGCTTCGACGGCGACCGGCTGTTCGTGCTGACCGGCGGCCTGCAGGGCCTGAGCTTCGAGATCGCGCGCTGGCTCGGCGCCCGCGGCGCGCGACGCCTGCTGGTGCTGGGCCGCTCGCCGCTGGATGCCGGACGCCAGGACCGGCTGCGCGAGCTCCAGGCGCTGTGCGACCACGTCGAGTACCAGGCCCACGACGTCGGCGATCCCGAGGTCATGCAGGCGTTGACGGCGCGCTTGAAGCACGAGGGCCGACGCATCGGCGGCATCTTCCACCTCGCCTCGAGCTGGCAGCGCAATGGCCGGACGGCCGTCGCGCCGTTGGCCCACGTCACCCGCGAGGACACCGAGGAGGTCGTGTGGGCCAAGGCGCAGGGCGCGCTGCTGGTGGCCGAGATGGCCCGCCAGACCGACGCGGACCTCCTGGTCCTGTTCTCGACCGCGGCGGCCACGCTGGGCTCGCCCGGCCAGGCCAACTACGCCGGCGCCAACAGCGTGCTGGACGGCGTCGCCCGGCAGTTCGAGGGCTCGCGCACACGCGCGCTGAGCGTCGCCTGGGGACCCATCGCGGAGGCCGGCTTCGGCAACTCGGAGCAGGGCCGCGACCTGCACGAGCTCTGGGAGCGCGTGGGCCTGCGGCGCCTGCGCCTCGCGCATGTGCTGTCGACGCTGGACGGCTCGCTGGACGCGCCGGAATCGCACGTCACCGCGATCAGCGTGGACGAGGACCAGGGCCTGTCCCTGCCATGGCTGCAGAGCCGCCCGATCTTCGAGGGCCTGTCCGGCTCCGCGGCCACGGGCCTGCTGCTGCCCGAACTGGCCTCGCTGCCCCCGGCGCAGCGGGTCGACTTCATCGCGCGGACGCTGCGCGCCAGCTTGGCCACCATCCTCAACCTCGACGAGCAGGACGTGGGCCTGGAAGCCCCGTTGGCGGACCTGGGCGTGGACTCGCTGGTCGCGCTGGAGATGCTGTTCACCGTCGATCGCGACTTTGGCGTGAGCCTCGGATTCGATGAGACGCTGCTGGGCATGGACGTGACGCTGCGGGCGCTCGCGGGCGAGATCGACCGACGCCTGCCCGCGCAGGCGCTGGAGATGGCGGCTTGAGCGGGCCGCCCGCGAGCGCGCCGGCCGGGATCATCGACCTGCTGCGGCACCGCGCCGCGCAGCGGCCGGACAGCGTCGCCTACCGCTTCATCGAGAGCCCCAGCCTCGACGACCACATCACGTGGGGCGAGCTGGCGCGGCGCGCGATGACCTTCGCGCGCCGCCTGGGCACGCAGGCGCGTCCGGGGGACCGCGTGCTGCTGGCCCTTCCGCCCGGCATCGACCATGTGGTGGCGCTGTTCGGCTGCTTCTGGGCCGGGGCGGTGGTCGTGCCCACATTGCCGATGCGACAGCGGCGCAACCTGGCCATGCTCCAGGCCATCACCGAGGATTGCGATCCGGTCGCGATGATCTGCGACGCCGCGGATGCCGAGGAGGCCCGCGCGGCCGCCACGCTCCCCGGCGCGCACCCGGCGCCATGGGGTCGCCTGCCCTCGCTCGCGCCGTCGGCCGACGAGGCGGCGGAGCCTTTCGCCCCCCATCGCGCGGCGACCCACGACCTGGCCTTGCTGCAGTACACCTCGGGCTCCACCGGCACGCCCAAGGGCGTGATGCTGACCCACGGCAACCTGATGCACAACCTGGAGGGGCAGAGCCGCGTCTACGGCATCGACGCGGACAGCCGGGGCGTCATCTGGCTGCCGCCGCATCACGACATGGGCCTGAACGCCGGCATCCTGCAACCGCTGCACGCGGGTTGCCAGGTCACGCTGATGTCGCCGCTGTACGCGATGCAACGCCCGCTGCGGTGGCTGCAGGCCATCAGCGACACGCGCGCCACCGTCAGCGGCGGACCGTCCTTCGCCTTCGGGGCCTGCATCGCCGCGGCGCCGCAGCTCGCGCCCGGAGCGCTGGACCTGTCCAGCTGGCGCTGCGCGTTCCTCGGCGCCGAGCAGATCCATGCCCCCACGATGCGCGCGTTCGTCCGCACCTTCGCGCCCTTCGGCCTGCGTGACGACATCTTCGCGGCCAGCTACGGCCTGGCGGAATCGACAGTGCTGTCCACCTGCGACGGAGCCGGTCGGCTGCGCGTCCACGTCCGCGCGGGCCGCGAGCTGGTGGGATGCGGCCGTGCCATCGACGGCCTGGAGCTGGCGATCGTCGATCCCGAGACACGCCAGCCGCGGGCCGCCGGCGACGAAGGCGAGATCTGGCTGCGCGGCCCCAGCATCGCCAAGGGCTACTGGCGCGATCGGGACCGGACCACGCAGGTCTTTCGCGCCTGTACGAGCGAGGATCCACGTCCCTGGCTGCGGACCGGCGACCTCGGCGTGCGGATCGATGACGACCTCGTCATCACCGGGCGGATCAAGGACCTGATCATCTTCGCCGGCCGCAATCTGCATGCCGAGGACATCGAGGCCAGCGTGCGCGAGGTCGACACCGGACTGCTCGCCGACGCGCTGATCGCGGCGTTCGCGACCGACGGCGATGACCGCGAGGAACTTCGCGTCATCATCGAAGTCTCGGCACGCCATCGCAACCAGCTCGAGGCGTTCGAAGCGCTGCGCCCCGGCATCGCGCGAGCGGTGCTGCGGGACTTCGACGTGCGCCTGGGCCACCTGGCGTTCGTCCGGCCCGGCCATCTGCCGCGCACCTCCAGCGGCAAGGTCCGTCGCCAGGCCTGCCGCGACCTCCCGCCCTTCACCGATCGAGCCACCCCAGAGGGAGCATCCATTCCATGACCGCCATTCCCGTCACATCGCCTGTGGAGATCGCCCTTCCGAGCCAGGACCCGCCCAGCAGCACCGAGCTGCGTGACTGGATGGTGCGGTGGGTCGCCGAGAAGCTCAAGGTGGCGATCAGCGAGGTCGATCCCGACGTGCCGCTGATCGAGCTCGGGCTGGACTCGCTGGCCGCGCTGGAGCTGTCAGGCCGGCTGGAGACCCTGACGCGTCGCGAGGTGTCGCCGCTCATCGTCCGCGAGCACCCCACCATCGCCGCCATCAGCGCCTTCCTCGCCGGACCGTCGCCGGCGGCCGCGCCGGGCCATCCCCACTTGCAACGTTGAAGGTCTGCCTTGGAGCCCACGAACGTGATCGCACGCCTGGTCGGCGTGACCAAGTCCTACACCCTGGGCGGCGCGCGGCTGGATGCGCTGGCGGACATCGACCTGTCCATCCAGGACAACCGCTTCACCGTGCTCTCGGGCGCGTCCGGCAGCGGCAAGACCACGCTCCTGAACCTGGTGGGATGCATCGACCGCCCCAGCGCGGGCCACGTCTTCGTCGACGGGCAGGACACCTCGGCGTTGACGGACGAGGCGCTGTCCGACTTCCGCGCCGCCTCGGTGGGATTCATCTTCCAGAGCTTCAACCTGATCTCCGTGCTCAGTTGCGAGGAGAACGTCGAGTACCCGTTGCTGCTGGCCGGCGCCGACCCCGAGCACCGTCGCCGCCGGGTCCGCGAACTGCTGGCCGCCGTGGGGCTGCAAGGCCATGCGTCGCATCTTCCCGGGCAACTCTCGGGCGGACAGCGCCAGCGCGTCGCCATCGCCCGCGCCCTGGCCAATCGTCCCAAGCTGGTCCTGGCCGACGAGCCGACCGCCAACCTCGATTCCGCCACCGGCGCCTCGATCATCGCCCTCATGCGCGACATGCAGCAGCGCGAGCACACGGCCTTCGTCTTCTCGTCGCACGACCCCAACATCCTGTCGCAGGCCGATGACGCCGTGTTCATCAGGGACGGCCGGATCGTCGATCGCGTCACATCCCCCGCCGTGCTCGCGGTGTCCCCGCCAGCGATGGGAGAACGGCCATGAGCGGCGCCACCCGCATCCGTCCGGTGGCGCTGGCGCTGCGCAACTTGCGGCGCAACCGCAGGCGCTCCCTCGCGACGCTGCTGGCGCTGGTCTTCGGCTGCCTGGCGGTGCTGCTGTTCGGAGGCTACGTGCAGAACATCCGGCTGACGCTGGAGACCAACATCGTGCGCAGCGCCGGACATCTCCAGATCCAGAACGCTGACTTCCTGCTGTTCGGATCGGGCGACCCGCAGGGGTACTCGGTGCGCGACGTGCCGCGCCTCATCGAGGTGCTGCGCCGCGATGCGTTCATCAGGGACCATGTGCGTGTCATCTCGTCGTCGCTGACCTTCAACGGCGTCGCGGGGAATTTCTCGGCCGGCCTGTCCAAGGCCGTCGTGGTCCAGGGCACGGTGGCCGACGACCAGGCGCGCATGCGCGAATGGAACGAGTACCAGGTTCCCATCGCGCCGCTGGCCGTCCGCCTGCGGGGCACCGCACCCGACGCCGTCGTCATCGGCACCGGCGTGGCGCGCATCCTGCAGCTCTGCGATGCGCTGCGGATCACCGACTGCCCCCGCCCACGGCACAAGGCGGTGACGCCGTCGGCGCCGCAGACCCCGGACGACCTGACGGCGTTGGCCGCCACCGTGCCGCGGGCCACCACGTCCGGCTCCCCGCGCCTGGCCCTGCTCGCCGCGACGTCCACCGGCGCGCCCAACGTGGCCGAGCTGCAAGTGATCGACGCGGAGCCCCAGGGCACGCGCGGCGCCGACGACTTCTACGTTGGCGTCCACCTGCCCACGGCGCAGCGCCTCGTGTTCGGCCAGAACGACCCGCGCGCCACCTCCGTCCTGCTTCAGCTCGGGCGCAGCGCCGATCTGGAGCGGGTGCGTGGCCACCTGAAGGCGCTGCTGGCCCGGGAGTTCCCCGACCAGGCGCTGGCGATCAACGACTTCCGGCTGCTGAGCCCCAGCTACACGCAGACCGTGGCGATGTTTGACGCGATCTTCGGCTTCATCAGCGTGCTCATCACCATCATCGTGATGTTCACCGTCAGCAACACGATGAACATGGCCGTCCTGGAGCGCACGGTGGAGATCGGCACCCTGCGCGCCATGGGCGTGCGCCGGTCCGGCATCCAGCGCATCTTCGTCGTCGAGGGCGCGCTGCTCGGCCTGACGGGGGCGCTGGTGGGCCTGGTCATCGCGCTGGGCGTCGCGCGCGGCCTGGAGGCCATGGGCCTGACCTGGCTGCCGCCCGCCTACGTGACGCCGGTGCCGCTGTCCATCCACCTCGTCGGCGAATGGCGCCTGATCGGTGCCACGCTGCTGGGCCTGGTCGTGGTGGCCGCCGCGTCAGCCTACTGGCCCGCGCGCCGCGCGTCCCGGCTGGAAATCGTCGAGGCCCTTCGCCATGTCTGATCATTTGCCTTGCGCCGGTCGGCGCGCCCTGGTGTGCGCGTTCGCAGGCCTGGCCCTGCCCCGGGCCCGGGCCGCGGTCGATGCCGCGCAACTGCTGGCGCAGTCCGACGCGATACGCAACCCACCCCGGTCCTTCGCGCTGACCACCACGCTGCTGGAATACAAGGCAGGCCGGCAGAAGGACGAAATGACCTTGCGGGCCTACTCCAGCATGCGGGGCAGCGACGGCCAGTTCCGCAGCCTCGCGGCCTTCGAGTCGCCGGCCAAGGACGTGGGCAAGCTGATGCTGAAGGACGGCACCAACCTCTGGCTCTTCGACCCCTCGAGCAAGGCGACCATTCGCATCTCCCCGCAGCAGAAGCTGCTGGGCCAGGCCGCCAACGGCGATGTCGTCACCACCAACTTCGCCGTCGACTACGAGGCCCGGCTGGACGGCGAGGAATCGATCACCGATGGCGACCGCAAGCCGGTCGATTGCCATCGGCTGGCGCTGTCGGCGCGTACCGGCGCCGCCACCTACCATCGTGTGCAGCTCTGGATCGCGCGCGACGGCGCCCGGCCCGTCAAGGCGCAGTTCTTCGTCGAGAGCGGCGCGCTCCTCAAGACGGCGTACTACCGCCGCGTGCGCGCCGTGCTGGGCGCCGACCGCCCCACCGAGACCGTGCTGATCGACGCCCTGCAACCCGACTGGATCACGCTGATGCGCTTTGACCGCCACGCCTGGCGCGACGTGCCCGAGACCTGGCTCCAGCGCGACTATCTGTCGCGCTTCCGGCCCGAATGAGCGGCCGCGTCGGGTGCCGCCTCGCGCGGCGCGGCCTGCTGGTGCTGCTGCTGGGCTGCGGCGCCCGCGCGCTGGCCGCTCCGGCCCCGCCCGCGGAGGAGGATGCGCTGGCCATCGCCGACGCCATGCTCAAGGACCGGCCCGCCGAGCCGGCGGCGCAGACGCGCCATCGTGTCTTCGTCGAAGGCTCCGCCGCCTACGGCGGCAGCAACGCCGCGACCCGGCAGACGAGCACCGTCGCCTCGCTGGACTACTGGCTGCGCCAGAACCTGGGCGGCGGCTGGAGCGGGCTGTGGTCGGGGCGACTCGACGGGACGCGGGACTCGCGCAGCCGTCCGTCGACCGACTGGACCCACACCCTGCGCGAGCTGGCCGTCGAATGGCAGCCGGATCCGCGCTGGGTGCTCGACCTCGGCCGCATCAACGCCCAGTATGGCGAGGCCATCGCCTTCAATCCCAGCGACGTGTTCCGCGAAGGCGCCCTGCGGAGCGTGACCTCCGTCGTGCCGGCCAATCTGCGCACCAACCGGCAGGGCGTCGTGATGGCGCGCATGCAGTACCTGTGGCAGGACGGTAGCGTCCAGGCCGTGCTCGCGCCGCGCATCGACGGTCGATCGTCGGCCACGTTCTCCCCCGACTGGGGTGCCACGAACCCGCGCCAGCGGTGGCTGCTGGCGGTCAGCCAGAAGCTGGGGGCCGAGGTGACGCCCCAGATCATGCTGACCGGCGGCGAGGGCATGTCGCCGCTGGCCGCGATGAGCGTCAGCTTCCTGCCGCTGGCGGAGACCGTCGCCTATGTCGAGGCCAGCACTGGCCGACGCCGCAGCACCTTGAGCCGCATCGGCCTGTGGCCCGACGACACCTCGATGCGGACCCAGGTGGCGGTGGGCGCCAACTGGAATCCGCTGCCCGGCGCCACCTTCGGGCTCGAGTTCGACTACGACGGCGTGGCCAACGATGCGGCGCAGCGCCACGCGCTCGAGCAGATGCCGCTGCGCATGCGCCAGGCCTACGGCGCCGCGCTGATCCAGTATCAGACCCTGCAGGATCGCCGTCAGTGGTTCGTCTCCGCGTCCTGGAAGGATGCCCTGGGTCCCGGCACCGACATCAGCGCCCTGGCACGCATCGACGGCGACGCGCCCGCGCGCCAGTACTGGCTGGAGGTGCGGCACCGCTTCGATGCCACCGAGGTCGCCGTGCGCCTGCTGTGGCGCCGCAATCCGGCGCTCGGGGCCACGCCCGACGCCTATCGTCAGGCCGGCCTGCTGCTGAGCCACTACTTCTAGCGCATCGCCCCCATGTCCGCCCCCTCCTCCGGCGCCGCCTCCCTGCCCCGGTCCGTGCCCGCGCTCGGTCCCGGTCCCGGCCTCGCGTCCACATCTGAATCCGCATCCGGCGCCATGCCCGCCGACGACGTCCGTGCTGCTGCCCCGTCGCGCACCGTCGTCCTCACCGGCGCCACCTCGGGCCTGGGCCGCGCGGCGGCCCTCGCCTTCGCGCGCGAGGGCTTCCGCGTCATCCTGGTCGCGCGCGATCCCGCGCGCGGCGCCGCCCTGGTGGCCGAGATCCGCCAGGGCACTGTCGCGGCGGAACCCGCGGCGGTGATCTGCGATCTGGCGGACTCCGCGGCGCTGCGCCTCGCGGCGCGGGAGATCCGAGACCTCGCGCCGCGAATCGACGTGCTCGTCAACAACGCCGGGGCGATCTTTCCGACCCGACAAGTGACGTCGGACGGGATCGAGCGCACCTTCGCGACCAACCATCTCGCCTATTTCACCTTGACCCGCCTGCTGCTGGACCGCCTGCTGGCGGCCGATTCGGCACGCATCCTCTGCACCGCCTCGAAGGCGCATCGCGGCATGCGGCTGGACTTCGCGGACCTGCAGTCCGTGCATCGCTATCGCGGCTACGGACTGCTGCGCCAGAACGCCTACGGCCGCTCCAAGCTGTGCAACCTTCTTTTCATCCAGGAGTTGGCACGACGCCTGACGGGCTCGGCCGTGACGGTGAACGCCTTCCATCCAGGCATCGTCACCTCGACCTTCGGAGCCGGCGCCGGTGGCGCCTACGGGCTGGCCCTGCGCCTGGGACGCCGCGTGGCCGGCCTCTCGGCCGAGGCATCGGCGCGGACGCTGCTGGCGCTGGCCACCGCCCCGGCGCTGGCGGGCGTCACGGGGGGCTACTTCGAACGCGGCGAGCCAGTCACGCCCTCGCGCGCGGCACGCGACCCGCGGGCGGCGCATCGCCTGTGGCTCGAGTCCGCGCGACTGGCAGGACTGGACCCCGAACTCAATCCGCATCAGCCACCGGCATGACCGCGGCGGCGCGCGCATCAGCCGCGCCGCGCGCGTCCTCGCCGGTCGCCGGCAATTCCATGCGACGGCGCCACACCAGGCAATCGCGCGCCAATGCCGCTCGCGCCGGCTCATCCAGGCGATCGATCAGGTTCTGGCGCTCGAAGGGATCCTTGGCGACGTCGTAGAGCTCGGCCGGCTCCTGCCCGTGGTGATACAGGTACTTGAGCGAGCCGCGTCGCAGGCACAGCGTCTGGTTCTCCAGCCAGGTGGCGTGGAAAAGCTCCCGATCGGCCTGGGGCGGACTTCTCAACGAGACGCCGGCGTAATGTCCGGGCACCGACAGCCCCAGCTCCGTCAGCAAGGTCGGCGCCAGATCCAGCTGCGAGCGAACGCCCGGGATCGTCGCGGGCAGGTCGCGTCCGGCCGGCGCCGAGATCACGCAGGGCACCGACAGGCCCTCCTCCCACAGGCAGGCGCTGTGGTACCTGCGGCCGTGCTCGCCGAACGCCTGGCCATGGTCCCCCACCACGACGATCCAGGTCCGGTCGCGCAGGCCCAGCGATTCGACCCCCTCGACGATGCGCGCGATGCAGCGGTCCGTGTACCGCAGCGCGGCGAGGTAGCGCTCGTGCTCGCCGGCGACGGCTGGCGGCGCCTCGGCGCCGTCGGCCGGGAAGCGATAGGGATGATGGGACGACAGCGTGAGGCAGGTCGCCAGGAAGGGCCTGGAGGCGCGCGCCTGCTCCGCCATCCACGCCAACAGCGGCGGCACGATGTGCTCGTCGTGGAATCCGAGGTAATGCGGCGGCGCGCCGGCCACGGCCTTGAGCTCGCGCGCGCCGACCCGATGCTGGAACCCCATGTCGGCGAGCAGTTGCCCCTTGTCCTCGAACTCCAGGGCGGCCGGCGTGAAGAAGGCGGTGCCGTAGCCGTGATCGGCCAGCACCGCGGGCAAGGCGCCCCGAGGGCGGGGATGCGCGTCCAGCGGGGGATAGACACCGGCCAGCAGGGGAACCATGGCCGCCGTGGTATGCGGCACCACGCTGAAGCAATGCGGGACGTCGGTGCCGGCGCGCGACAGCGCCTCCACGCAGGGCAAGGTCTGCGCCGGCAGATGCTGGAACCCGCGCGCGCTCTCGATCACGATCATCAGGACGTTCTCCCGCGTGGCGGGGTGCTCGGCCTGAGCCACGGCCGCGCCGCGCGGCGGGCCAAGCTCCTGCGCCTTCGCCGTGACGGTCGGGGTCCGCCACGCCGGCACCCCGAAGAAGTCGCGCACCAGGGCCCAGATCGCGCTGCGTCGCAACGGATCCGCGCGCGAGCCGACGACGCCCCCCGCGCCGGCGACATGCAGCGCGAGCGCCAGCAAGCCGGACCCCAGCGCCAGCAGCGCCACGTCCAGCGCCGGTGCCGACAGGCGCGCCGCGCCGCCCAGATGCCAGGCCCCGACCAGCACGGCGGCGAGCAGTGCCACGATCATCACGCCGCGTGCGCCCCGCTCCCGCACGATGAGCACGAGATCCGCGCGCTGCCGGAAGATGCGCTTGAGCAGGAAGGCATCGCCGTGCGAGCCGGTGCGGTGGTGGTAATAAGCCTCGGCGGCGACGAGCAGTGCCGCCAGCAGCACCGCGACGTTCCAGGCCGCGCACAGCGGCTCGATCGCAAGCATCGCCAGCGCGGCGGTCACGCTGAGCGCGACCAGCACCGCCTTCGCGTCCACGAGGAGGTGATCGCGCCGGGCCGACGCACCCCACGGATCCATCCCCAGCGCCGCCAGCTTGAGGCGCTTGTTCACGATGGACGCGACGGCCAGCATCGCCACGTAACCCAGGACCAGGCTCATGGGCGAAGTCCCGCGCGCAAGGCGTCCATGAGGCGGGCGGCGGCGCGCGTCATCACGACGTCGGCAGGCCGTCGACGCCGGGGCTCATCGCCGGCGAAGGGGTCGTCGACGACTCCGGAGCGGCCGGTGGCGCCGCGGCGAAATCGGCGGCCACCCGGGACAGGATGTCCCCCAGCCGCTGGCGAAGGAAATGGTGGCCCTCCGGATACTCGATGTGCCGGAAGGGCCCGCTGCAGACGCGCTGCCATTCGGCCACCCGGGCGAACGGCGCCACGTCGTCATGCGTGCCGCTCATCACGGTGACGCTCATGTCCAGCGTGCCGCCGAAGCTGCTTTGCTCGGCCAATGCCAGGTCCGCCCGTATCGTCGGCATGGCGCGCGACATGAACTCCGCATTGGCCAGGATCTCGGGTGGCGTGGCGTCGCTCAGCGCGAGCAACCCGCACAGCGCCGCGTCGTCCAGCGCCGACCAGCCGCGATCGCGCCAGCCGCGATCCAGCGCGATGGCGGACAGATAGAGACGATCCACCGCGATGCCGCGATGCTTCAGTTCATCGGCCAGGAACGCGCACACCAGCCCGCCGAGGCTGTGCCCGAAGAGCGCGCACCGCCCCGATGCCAAGGTGGGGGCCAGGTCATCCGCCATCGCCGTCACCAGCGCGCGCATGTCCCGCCGAGGCGCCGCATCCCGCCAGGTGCCGCGCCCCGGCAGTTCGACCGGGCACAGGACGATCCCCCGGGCTTGCGCCGCCCGCATCCAGGGACGGAACAGCGCCGCGCTGCCGCCGGCATGGGGAAGACAGAACAACCGCGGCCGGCCATTCATGCCCGATTCATTCGCGCCCGAATCGGTCCAGGGCAGCCAGCGACTGGCTTCGATTCGGGGAGGAATGGAAAGAAAGACGGTCATGCACTGTCCCGGCAGACGACGGAGAAACAAATGGCGGACGGCTCTCCCGGCGGCACTGCTCATTTCATTCGGCCGCGTCGATTGCGGCGCACTTTACTTCAACAATCGTTCGATTCAGGAATGAATCACCGGGCGCCCCATTCAATCGGTACTCGAGTTCCCGCGAGACCCGGCCTCGGATACCGCCCTTGGCGGCGAGGCTCCTCTTGTCGGCCCCGGCGTCTGGGCGATGACGGCATACTGCGACCGAGTGGCCACGGCCGGATCGATGTCGGCGATCCCGACATCGCGACCTGCCGCGGATATCGATTCAGGTGCCTTCGGAGGCCCATGCCCTTGACTTCATTGCCCGCATCACTACTGATCCACTGGGACATCGATCCCGTGGCGTTTGCCCTGGGCCCGGTCCAGATTCACTGGTACGGCATCTGTTGGGCCGTTGCCTTCCTTGGCGCCGAGTTCAGCGTGCGCCGGCGACTGGCATCGCAGTCGTGGAAAGACGTCGACGTGTCCTCGCTGGTGATCGTCGCCTTGCTGGGCACGATCGTCGGCGCACGACTCGCCCACTGCGTCTTCTACGATCCCTCGTTCTATCTGCAGCACCCGCTGAAGGTCTTCGAGGTCTGGGAAGGCGGCATGGCCAGCCATGGCGGCGCGGTCGGCCTGATCGCGGCGCTGGCGTGGGCATTGCCGCGACATGCGGCCGGGCTGCCCTTGCTGTCGCTGCTCGACGCGACGACGTTCTCCGCCGCCTTTGGCGGCGCCTTGATTCGATTCGCCAACTTCATGAATTCAGAGATCCTGGGCAATCCGACGTCCGGATCCTGGGGGGTCGTTTTCGAGCGAGTCGACGCCATTCCCCGCCATCCCGTCCAGCTCTACGAAATGGCCGCGTACTTGCTGGTGCTGGTGCTGTTGCGAATCGCCGCCCGTCGACATGCCGCCCTGGAACGGCAGGGCCTTCTCACGGGCTTGTTCCTGATGCTGGTCTTTGGCGCCCGCGCCGTGATCGAGCACTGGAAGACACCCCAGGCGTCCTACGAAGCGGCTGACTTCCTCTCCGTCGGTCAATGGCTGAGCGTTCCGTTCGTCCTGCTCGGCATCGCGCTCGTGATTCGCGCCTATCGGAATCCGCGGGCTCGGGCGGGTCGGCCCGTGGCGCTCGCGCCGTGATCGCGAACGAACCGCGTCCACGTCGATCGCGTCTTCGCCGCCGGATTCACTGCAGATTGGTCGCGGCAGTTCGTCGCCCAGGGACCATAAACGGCCCCAACCAGGCTCCGAGAATGGGACCCCGTCCATACGGACACCGACCCCAGAACTCAGCATGAAGACGAAGCCGTACCTCAGCCTCGAAGACGTCAAGCGCATGGCGACCGCCGCCGAAGCCGAGGCGACCCGCAACCAGTGGGCCGTGACGATCGCCATCGTCGACGACGGCGGCCATCTGCTGTGGCTGCAGCGCCTGGACGGCGCCGCGCCGATGACCGCGATGATCGCGCCCGGCAAGGCGCGCTCGTCGGCGATCGGGCGCAAGGAATCCAAGGGCTACGAGGACATGATCAACGGCGGCCGCACCGCCTATCTGAGCGTGCCGGTCGACGGCCTGCTCGAAGGCGGCGTGCCGATCATGGCGGACGGCCACTGCCTCGGCGCCGTCGGCGTGAGCGGCGTGAAGTCGACCGAAGACGCTCAGGTCGCGCGCGCCGCGATCGCCGCGCTGGGCTGACAAGCCCCGGCACCCCGACTCAGGGCCTGGGCGGCGACGTTCAGGCCTTTTTCCGTTTCCTCTCGCCGCTTGCCCCTTGCCGCGCGACCCGCGATGCGTGAAGCGGCAAGGGCCTCACGAGGTCGAATCGGTCCCACCCGCTGGAGGAACGATGCCGCGCTCCGCCACACGCGTCCACCAGTCATCGGCCAGGTGTTGCCGCAGCCACCCGATCAGGCGCGACACCTTCGACGGCACCATCCGGGGCGAGGGGTACACCGCGTGAATCTCCTGGCTGGGCAGCTTCCAGTCCGGCAGCGCGACCTGCAGCGCGCCACGTCGGAGCGCCGTCTCTGCCACATAGCGCGGCAGCACCGCCACGCCCATGCCGTCCTCGGCGGCGCCGAGCAGCAGGTGCAGGCTGTTCGATCGCAGCGGCCCGCGGATCGGCACCGACACCGCCTCGCCCGATGCCGCGGTGAAGTGCCAGCGCGCGTCGCCCTGCACGGTGCTGTAGATCAACGCATCGAGCGCGCGCAGGTCGTCGGGATGCGCGGGCGCGCCATGGCGCCGCAGGTAGGCGGGCGACGCCACCAGCGTCCACGGGTTGATGCCGAGGAAGCGCGCGCCCAGCGTCGAGTCCGACAGGCGGCCCATGCGGATCGCCAGATCCACGCCCTGCTCGATCAGATTGACGTAGCGGTCGTCCACGCCCATCTCGATCTGCAGGCCGGGGTGCAGGTGCATGAACCGCATCAGCAGCGGGCCCAGCACGCGCCGCCCGAACGCGACCGAGGTGCTGATCCGGATCGCCCCCTCGATGCGTGAATTGAGCAGCGTCGCGACCGACTCCGCCTCGTCGAGATGGTGCGATGCCAGCCGGCACTTCTCGTAGTAGAGCAACCCGATCTCGGTCGGCGTGACGCCGTGGGTGGACCGGTGCAGCAACCGCGCGCCCAGCAGCCGCTCCAGGCGCGCAACCTGCTTGGTGACGGCGGGCTGGCCGATGCCCAGCTCCGCGGCGGCCTTGCTGAACGACGCCAGCTCGACCACGCGGATGAAGAGCCTGAGCGCCTGGATGCGATCCATGGAGGAACCCAGGCGGCCGTCAGCGCCGGGCCGGAGAGGGCACGCATTCCCGCATGGAATAAGCGTCATGCGCCGCGCCGGCCTTCCGATCGCCGTTCCTTCGCGCAACGATGACACCCATCAAGCGCTGATCAAGGAGACGGACATGGCGAAGATGAGAGCGACCCAGGCGGCCGTGCTGGTGATGGAGAAGGAAGGCATCACGCAGGCCTTCGGCGTGCCGGGCGCGGCGATCAACCCGCTGTATGCCGCGTTGCGCGACCGGCAGTCGATCGGCCACATCCTGGCGCGCCATGTCGAGGGCGCCTCGCACATGGCCGAGGGCTACACGCGGGCCCGGGCCGGCAACATCGGCGTGTGCATCGGCACGTCGGGCCCGGCGGGCACGGACATGATCACCGGGCTGTACTCGGCCAGCGCGGACAGCATCCCCATCCTGTGCATCACCGGCCAGGCGCCGCGCGCGCGGTTGCACAAGGAAGACTTCCAGGCGGTGGACATCGAATCCATCGCCAAACCGGTGACCAAATGGGCCGTGACCGTGCGCGAGCCGGCGCTGGTGCCGCGCGTGTTCCAGCAGGCCTTCCACCTGATGCGCTCGGGTCGTCCCGGGCCGGTGCTGATCGACCTGCCCTTCGACGTGCAGATGGGCGAGATCGAGTTCGACATCGACACCTACGAGCCGCTGCCCGTCTACAAGCCGCGCGCCACGCAGGCGCAGATCGACAAGGCGCTCGACATGCTGTTGGCGGCCGACAAACCGCTGATCGTGGCCGGCGGCGGCATCATCAACGCCGACGCGAGCGCGCTGCTGGTCGAGTTCGCGGAGCTCACCGGCGTGCCGGTCATCCCGACGCTGATGGCCTGGGGCGCCATCCCCGATGACCACCCGCTGATGGCCGGCATGTGTGGGTTGCAAACCAGCCACCGGTACGGCAACGCGACGCTGCTGGCCAGCGACTTCGTGCTGGGCATCGGCAACCGCTGGGCCAACCGGCACACGGGTTCGGTCGAGGTCTACACGAAGGGCCGCCGATTCGTACACGTGGACATCGAGCCGACGCAGATCGGGCGCGTGTTCAACCCCGACCTGGGGATCGTCAGCGATGCGAAGTTCGCGCTCGAACTCTTCGTGGAAGCCGCGCGCGAGCGCAAGGCGCGCGGCGCGCTGAAGAGCTTCGCGCGCTGGAGCGCCCGCGCCGCCGAGCGCAAGCGGCTGATGCAGCGCCGCTCCGATTTCGACGACGTGCCGATCAAGCCGCAGCGCGTCTACCGGGAGATGAACGACGTCTTCGGCCGCGACACCATCTACGTCAGCACCATCGGCCTGAGCCAGATCGCGGGCGCGCAGTTCCTGCAGGTCCACGGACCGCGCCAGTGGATCAACTGCGGCCAGGCCGGACCGCTGGGCTGGACGATTCCCGCCGCGCTGGGCGTGGTCGCCGCCGACCCGACGAAGCCGGTCGTGGGCCTCGCAGGCGACTACGACTTCCAGTTCCTGGTCGAGGAGCTCGCGGTGGGCGCGCAGTTCCGCCTGCCCTACGTGCAGGTGCTGGTGAACAACAGCTACCTCGGGTTGATCCGTCAGGCGCAGCGCACCTTCGACATGGACTTCTGCGTGCAACTCGCCTTCGAGAACCAGAACGTCAGCGACCCCGTGGTGCAGGGCTACGGCGTGGACCATCGCCGGGTGGTCGAGGGCCTGGGCTGCAAGGCGCTGCGCGTCACGGACCCCGCCCGGCTCAACGACGCCTTGCGCGAAGCGCAGGCGCTGGCGCGCGAGCACCGCGTGCCGGTCGTCGTCGAGGTGATCCTGGAACGCGTCACCAACATCGCCATGGGCACCGAGATCGACGCGATCAAGGAGTTCGAGGAGATCGCCTGCCTGCACCCCGGCGGCCCGCTCGGCCTGGCCGAAGCCGGCCTGCTCGACTGACGCCCGCCATCCGGCAACCTCCCTGGAGATCATGCGATGCCCCGTTTCGCCGCCAACCTCTCGATGCTGTTCACCGAGGCGCCGTTCCTCGACCGGTTCGCGCTCGCCGCGGACGCCGGTTTCAGCGCGGTGGAGTTCCTGTTCCCCTATGCCTGGGCGCCCGAGGCGATCAAGGCTCGCCTGGACGCCCACGGCCTGACGCTGGTGCTGCACAACCTGCCGGCCGGCGACTGGGAAGCCGGCGAGCGCGGCATCGCCTGCGACCCGGCCCGTGTCGCCGAGTTCCGCGAAGGAGTCGAGCGCGCGATCACCCATGCGCGGGCCTTGGGCGTGTCGCAGCTCAACTGCCTGGCCGGCAAGACCCCTGCGGGCGCCTTGGCCGTCGACGTGCACCGCACGCTCGTGGACAACTTGCGCCACGCGGCCGAGCGCCTGGATGATGCCGGCCTGCGGCTGCTCGTCGAGCCGATCAACCGCTTCGACGTGCCCGGCTTCCACCTCCATCGCACCGACCAGGCGCTGGCCCTGCTCGACGAGGTCGGCGCATCGAACGCCTTCCTTCAGTACGACCTCTATCACGCGCAGCGCACCGAGGGCGAGCTGACCGGGACGCTGCGGCGGCATCTCGCTCGCATCGGTCACGTGCAGCTTGCCGACAACCCGGGCCGCCATGAGCCGGGCACTGGCGAAATCAACTTCCCGTTCCTGTTCGAGGAGCTCGACCGCCTCGGCTACGCGGGCCATGTCGGCTGCGAATACCAGCCCGCGACCACCACCGAGGCCGGCCTCGGCTGGATGCGTCGCGCGGCGCGCTGAATCAGCAAAGGAAACTTCATGCACACCACCACTCCCCTCAAACTCGGCTTCATCGGCCTGGGCGTCATGGGCGCGCCCATGGCCGGCCACCTGCTCGCCGCGGGTCACGACCTCTTCGTGTACACGCGCGGCAAGGTGCCCGCCCCCCTCGCGCAGACCCGCGCCACGCAATGCCTGGACGCGCGCGGCGTGGCGCAGCGCGCCGACCTGATCTTCCTGATGGTCCCGGACACGCAGGACGTCGAAGCCGCCCTGTTCTCCGAGGCCGGCGTCGCCGCCGGCCTGTCCAGGGACAAGGTCGTGATCGACATGAGCTCGATCTCTCCCATCGCGACCCAGTCGTTCGCGCAACGCATCCACTGCATCGGCGGCCATTACCTCGACGCGCCGGTGTCGGGCGGCGAACTGGGCGCCAGGAACGCCACGCTGTCCATCATGGTCGGCGGCGACGCGGCGGTCTTCGAGCGCGTGAAGCCGCTGTTCGAATTGATGGGCCGGCACATCACCCACGTGGGCCGCAACGGCGACGGGCAGACCGCCAAGGTGGCCAACCAGATCATCGTGGCGCTGACCATCGAGGCGGTGGCCGAGGCGCTGCTCTTCTCCGCGCGCGCCGGCGCCGACCCGGCCTTGGTGCGCCAGGCGCTGATGGGCGGCTTCGCGTCGAGCAAGATCCTGGAGGTGCACGGCGACCGCATGATCCAGCGCCGCTTCGATCCGGGCTTCCGCATCGAGCTGCAGCAGAAGGACCTGAACCTGGCGCTCGGCAGCGCGCGCCAGCTCGGGATCTCGCTGCCGGGCACGGCGCTGGCGCAGGAACTGCTCAACGCCTGCGCCGCGCACGGCGGCAAGGCCTGGGACCACTCGGCGATGGTGCGCGCGCTGGAGAAGCTGGCCGACTTCGAGATCGGGCAGGCGCCGGGCAAGGCCTGACCTCGCCCGGCCGGGCTCATGCCGCGTTGGCGGCGGGCCGCGCACCGAAGAGCAGCCCGCGCAGCCTGGCCAGCAGCGGCCAGGCCAGCATCAGCAGCGCCAGTGTCGTGATGGTGCCGCTCAGCCCGTTGTGCCAGAACACCGAGAGCGCCCCCTGGCTGGCGAGCATGCTCTGGCGGAACGCGTCCTCCATGCGGTCGCCGAGCACGATCGCCAGCACCAGGGGCGCCAGCGGGAAGTCGAGCTTCTTGAACACGTAGCCGACGACCCCGAACACCAGCATCATCCAGATGTCCGAGCCCGATCCGTGCACCGTGAAGGCACCGACCGCGCAGACCATCAGGATCATCGGCGCGATGATCGAGAACGGCACCCGCAGGATCGCGGCGAACAGCGGCACGGTGGCCATCACGATCAGCAGGCCGGCCAGGTTGCCCAGGTACATGCTGGCGATCAGGCTCCAGACGAAGTCCTTCTGCTCGGTGAAGAGCAACGGCCCCGGTTGCAGGCCCCAGATCATCAGGCCGCCCAGCAGCACCGCCGCGGTGGCGGACCCGGGGATGCCCAGCGCCAGCATCGGCAGCAGCGCCGCGGTGCCGGCCGCGTGGGCCGCCGTCTCCGGCGCGAGCACGCCTTCCGGGTTGCCCTTGCCGAAGCTGTCGGGCTGGCGCGAGAACTTCTTCGCCAGGCCGTAGCCCATGAAGCTCGCCGCGACCGCGCCGCCCGGCGTCACGCCCATCCAGCACCCCACCAGCGCCGAGCGCACCGTCGTCAACCAGTACCTGGGCAGCGTCGCCCAGGTCTTCAGCACCACCTTCAGGTCGAGCGAGGACTTCTTGCCCTTGAAGGCCAGGCCCTCCTCGATGGTCATCAGGATCTCGCTGATGCCGAACAGGCCGATGACCACGACCAGGAAGTCGAAGCCGCGCAGCAGCTCGCTGCTGCCGAAGGTCATGCGCAGGTCGCCGGAGATCGTGTCCATGCCCACCGCGGCCAGCAACAAGCCCACACACATGGCCGCGATGATCTTCGCCTTGGGTTCCTTGCCCATGCCGATGAAGGAGCAGAACGTGAGGAAGAAGACGGCGAAGAACTCCGGGGGGCCGAATTTCAAGGCGAAGTCCGCCACCACCGGCGCCAGGAAGGTGATGAGCAGCACGCCCGAGATCGCACCGATGAACGAGCCGGTGAAGGCCGTCGTCAGCGCGGCCCCGGCCTGGCCTTGCTGCGCCATCGGGTAGCCGTCGAAGGTCGTCGCGACCGACCAGGCCTCGCCCGGGATGTTGAACAGCACCGAGGTGATCGCGCCGCCGAACAGCGCGCCCCAATAGATGCAGCTCAGCAGGATGATGGCCGACGTGGGCGACATGCCGAAGGTCAGCGGCAGCAGGATGGCCACGCCGTTCGGCCCGCCCAGCCCCGGCAGCACGCCGACCACGATGCCCAGCAGGATGCCCACGACCATCAGGCCGAGGTTGCCCCAGGACGCCGCGATGCTGAAGCCGTGCAGCAGTGAATTGATTTCATCCATCACAGGCACCTCAATAGCCGAACATGGCTTCGATCGGACCCTTGGGCAGCGGGACCTTGAACTGGATCTCGAAAACGAAGAACAGCAGCAGGTTGGTCGCCAGCGCGACCGCGCCGCCCTTCCACGCCGGGTAACGTCCGGCGAAGACCATGAACGCGGCGATGAAGAGCGTCGAGGCCGCGTAGATGCCCAGCGGCGCGATCAGCGCCACGTACACCGTCAGCGGCACCAGCACCTGCGCGACGCGCTTGAGCTGCAGCCAGGTCGCGAACAGTTCCTGCGATTGCTCGCGCAGCGCCTGCGCGAAGGTCGCGATCGCGCAGACGGCCAGCACGATGCCCAGCCGCATCGGGAAGTAGCCGGAGGCCGGGCCGGTGTCGGTCCAGCCGGCGCCGATGCGCTGGTTGTCCCAGATCACCAGCATGGCCAGGCCGAACAGCAGGCCCGAGACGGCGAACTCGGCGGCTCGGCGGCTCAGGCCGGACGCCTCGCTCGCGTGCGCGCCGGATGGCCCGTCCGCGGATGCAAGGGCCTGCTCACTGGCCGACGCGTGGGGGGCGTCCGTTGGCCGCGTGCCTGGATCGGCCGCGGCGCGTGCCGGCGTGCTGCCCGCCGGATCGGCGGCGGCTCGGGGCATGAGGTGTGCCATGCGCCGCTCCTTACCTGGCCGCGGCCGACAGGAAGCCGGCCTTGCTCATGATGTCGCGGTGACGGGTCTCGTCCTGGGTCAGGAACTCGGTGAAGGCCTGACCGCTGACGAACTGGGGCTTGAGCGCGTTGCGCTCCAGGTACTCCTTCCACTCGGGCGTCTCCACCACCTTCTTCATCACGTCGGTGTAGAAGGCCTGCTGCTCCTTGCTGACGCCGCCAGGCAGGAAGAAGCCGCGCAGCATCGTGTACTGCACGTTGAGGCCCTGCTCCTTGCAGGTCGGGATGTCGGCCCAGCTCAGTTGCTCGGTGACCTTGGCCTTGAACTCGATGCGCTGGTCGTCGAACACGCACAACGCGCGGACCTGGTGGGCGCGCCACTGCGCGATCGACTCGCTGGGGTTGTTGACGTTGGCGTCGATGTGCTTGCCCACCAGCTGCGTGCTGGCCTCGCCGCCGCCCTTGTACGGGATGTAGGTGAACTTCACCCCGGCGCCGTGCTCGACGCTGGCGGTGATGACCTGGTCCTCGCGCTTGGACGAGGTGCCGCCCATCCGGAATGTGCCCGGCTTTTCCCGCACCGCGTCGAGGAACTCCTTGGGCGTCTTGTACGGCGTCTCGGCGTTGACCCAGAGCACGAACTGGTCCTGCGCGATCATCGCGATCGGCGTCAACTCACGCCAGTTGAAGGGCAGCGAGGTGGCCAGCGGCAACGTGAACACGGCGGTCGACGCCACCAGCACCTTGTGCGGGTCGCGGCTCGACGCCTTCACGTCCATGATGCCCTCGGCCCCGGACGCGCCCGCCTTGTTCTGGATGACGATGGGCTGGTCGATCAGCTTGTGCTTGGTCGCGATGGCCTGGATCACGCGCGCCATCTGGTCGGACGCGCCGCCCGGCGAGAAGGGCACGACCATCTCGACGGCCTTGGTGGGTTTCCATTGCGCCGCGGCGGGCGCGGAGAAGGCCGCCATCGCGCTGGCGGCGACGGCGGCGAGAGCGAACCGGTGGGGGAATCTCATGTCTGTCTCCTTCAGTTTCTTGTGGGCGGGCGCCCGCGCGGGCGTCGGGTCCGGCGTCAGGCGGCGGCGCGAAGCGCCGTGCCGGCGGGGTGCCCGGCGAAGTACTCCATCGAAGCCTGGACACCGCTGCCGGCGAGCTTGACGCCGGAGAGCCTCAGTCCCATCTCGACGGCGGCGACCATCGCGATCAGCGTCAGGTCGTTGCTGTCGCCGAGGTGTCCCATGCGGAACATGCGGCCCTTCAACTTGCCCAGGCCGGTGCCGAGCGAGAGGTCGAAGCGTTCGTGGATCAGGCGGCGCACCGCGTCGGCATCGACGCCCTGCGGCGTGATGACGCCGGTGAGCACCGGCGAGTAGAGGGCGGGGTCGTCGCACTGGATGGGCAGGCCCCAGGCGTTGACCGCCGTGCGCACGCCCGCGCCCCAGCGCTGGTGGCGTGCGAAGACGTTGTCCAGTCCTTCGCCCAGGATCATGTCCAGCGATTCCGCCAGCCCGTACAGCAGGTTGGTGTTGGGCGTGTAGGGCCAGTAGCCGTCCTTGTTCATCTCCACGATCTCGTCCCAGGCCCAGAACGAGCGCGGCAGCCGGGCCGTCTTCATCGCTTCCAGCGCCTTGGGCGAGACGGCGTTGAAGCTGATGCCGGGCGGCAGCATCAGCCCCTTCTGCGAGCCGCTGACGGTCACGTCGACGCCCCATTCGTCATGGCGGAAGTCCGCGCTGGCCAGGCCCGAGATGGAGTCGACCAGCAGCAGCGCGGGATGCCTGGCGGCGTCGATGGCCTTGCGCACCGAGGCGATGTCGGAGGTGACGCCGGTGGAAGTCTCGTTGTGCACCACGCACACGGCCTTGATCTCGTGCGCGGTGTCCTTGCGCAGGCGCTCCTCGATCAGGTCGGCCCGCACGCCGTGGCGCCAGCCCGGCGCGCCCGGCAGATGCTCGTCGGTGCCTTGCGGCGCCAGGAACTCGGGCACCAGGCCCAGGCGCAGCGCCATCTTGTTCCACAACGAGGCGAAGTGACCGGTCTCGTACATCAGCACCTTGTCGCCGGCGCTGAGCGTGTTGCTCAGCGCCGCCTCCCACGCGCCGGTGCCCGACGCGGGGTAAATGATCACCGGGTGCCGGGTCTTGAAGACCTGCCGGATGCCGTCGAGCACCTTCAGGCCGAGCGGGCCGAACTCGGGGCCTCGGTGGTCGATGGTGGGCAGGCTCATGGCGCGCAGGATGCGATCGGGCACCGGGCTCGGACCCGGGATCTGCAGGAAGTGACGGCCGGTCGGGTGGAAGTCGAGAGTGAGCATGTGTTGGTCCTTTCTGAAGCAAAGTTTGCATGCAAAACACAAATTTGCTGGCCGTGCTTACCCTGATTAACTCCTAGACCGTCTTGCGTAAAGTGAATGCAAAATTCATTTAACCCAACAAGCACCTGCCCACCATGCTGATCGAGACCCCCCGGCGCCTGGCCCCGCCCCTGGGCGCCGCCCTGCCCCCCGACGATGTCCGCGAGGCGCTGGCGCGCCGGCTGCGCAAGGAGACCGAAGGCGAGGTGCTGTTCGACGCCGCCTCGCGCGGTCGCTACGCCACCGACGCGTCGATCTACCAGATCATTCCGGCGGGCGTCTTCGTGCCGCGCACGGACATGGACATCGCCATCGCCCTCCAGGTGGCGCGCGAGCTGGGCGTGCCGGTGCTGCCGCGCGGGGGCGGCACCAGCCAGTGCGGGCAGACCACCGGCGCCGCGCTGGTGATCGACAACACCAAGCACTTCCGGCGCCTGCTCGACATCGACGTGGACAACGGCATCGCGACGGTCGAGCCCGGCCTCGTGCTGGACCACCTCAACGCCGCGCTGAAGAAACACGGCCTGTGGTACCCGGTCGACGTCTCGACCAGCGCGCAGGCCACGCTGGGCGGCATGGCGGGCAACAACTCCTGCGGCTCGCGTTCGATCGCCTACGGCAACATGGTCCACAACGTGCTCGGCGCCCGCGTTTGGATGGCCGACGGCGAGTTGCTCGACTTCGGCCCCGTGGCGCAGGCCTCGGGCCGCGCCGCCCGGATCGCCGATTTCGTGCGCGGCCTCGCGGTCCAGCACCGCGGCGAGATCGAGACACACTGGCCCAAGGTCATGCGCCGCGTGGCGGGCTACAACCTGGACATCTTCGACAACCAGAGCGAGCGGCCATACACCCGCGACGGCAGCGTCAACCTGGCGCACCTGCTGGTCGGCTCCGAAGGCACCCTGGCCTACACGCGCTCGCTCACCCTCAAGCTGAGCGAGTTGCCGCGGGCCAAGGTGCTGGGCATCGTCAACTTCCCGACCTTCCATGCGGCGATGGACTCGGCGCAGCACATCGTCAAGCTCGGACCCACGGCGGTCGAGCTGGTCGACCGCACGATGGTCGAGCTGGCGCTGGCCAACCCCGCCTTCCGCCCAACGATAGAGACGGCCCTGATCGGCCGCCCCGCGGCCATCCTGCTGGTGGAGTTCTCCGGCCCCGAGAAGGCCCCGTTGCTGCCCAGGCTGCGCCAGCTCGACGACCTGATCGGCGATCTGGGCCTGCCCGGCGCGGTGGTGCACATGCCCGACGACGCCGCGCAGAAAAGCCTGTGGGAAGTCCGCAAGGCCGGGCTCAACATCATGATGAGCCTCAAGGGGGACGGCAAGCCGGTGAGCTTCATCGAGGACTGCGCGGTGCCGCTCGAACATCTGGCCGAATACACCGACGGGCTGACCGAGGTGTTCGCCCGGCACGGCAGCCGCGGCACCTGGTACGCGCATGCCTCGGTCGGCACGCTGCACGTGCGCCCCATCCTCGACATGCGGGTGGACGGCGGCGCGAAGATGCGCGCCATCGCCGAGGAGGCCGCCGCGCTGGTGCGCCGCTACAAGGGCGCCTTCAGCGGCGAGCACGGCGACGGCCTGTGTCGCGGCGAGTGGATCCAGTGGCAGTTCGGGCCGCGCATCAACGAGGCTTTCCGCGCGATCAAGCAGGAGTTCGACCCCGGCCATCTGTTCAATCCCGGCAAGATCATCGACCCGCCGCGCATGGACGACGGCTCGCTGCTGCGCTTCGCGCCGCCCGAATCACCGCGCCCCTACCGACGCATCCCCCTTCGGCCGGTGCTGGACTGGTCCGCCTGGAACGTACGGGCGGACCCGGTGACCGAGGTCACGACCGCCCCGGGCACCGGCGGCGACGTCACCGGCGGCTTCGCCATGGCCGTGGAGATGTGCAACAACAACGGCCACTGCCGCAAGTTCGACGCCGGCACCATGTGCCCGAGCTACCGCGTGACCCGCGACGAGCAACACCTGACCCGCGGACGCGCCAACACGCTGCGCCTGGCGGTGTCCGGCCAGCTCGGCCCCGACGCCTTCACCGGCGAGGCCCTGTACCAGACCATGGACCTGTGCGTCGGCTGCAAGGGCTGCAAGCGTGATTGCCCGACCGGCGTGGACATGGCGAAGATGAAGATCGAGTTCCTCGCCCACTACAAGGCCCGCCACGGCCACACGCTCAAGGACCGGCTGGTCGCGCATCTGCCCGACTACGCCCGCTGGGCCAGCCGCCTGCCGTGGCTGCTGAACCTGCGCAACCGACTGCCCGTGGTCGCCAGGCTCGGCGAGAAGCTGCTGGGCCTGTCGGCGCGGCGCACGCTGCCGACCTGGCGCGCCGACACCTTCTGGCGCGCCGACGAGCCCTTCGCCAGCGCGGACGAGGTACTGAAGCACGCCGCCGCGGGCGGCAAGACCGCGATCCTCTTCGTCGACACCTTCAACGGCATCTTCGAGCGCGAGAACGCGCTCGCCGCGGCCCGCGTGCTCAAGGCCGCCGGCTACCTGCTGCACACCGTCACCAAGGCCGACGGCCACCACTGCTGCGGCCGCACCTACCTGGCCTCGGGCATGGTCGAGCGCGCCAGGGCCAAGGCCGACGCGCTGCTCGACGCGCTGCTGCCCTTCGCGCGGGTCGGCATTCCGGTGGTCGGCCTGGAGCCGTCGTGCCTGCTGACGCTGCGCGACGAAACGCTGGTGATGGGCCTGGGCGAGAAGGCCGAAGTGGTCGCCTCGGCGGCGCTGCTGTTCGAGGAGTTCATCGCCCGGGAGCTCGACGCCGGCCGCTTCGCGCTCGACCTCACGCCGGCCGACAAGCCCATCCTGCTGCACGGCCACTGCCACCAGAAGGCCTTCGGCGCGGTGGCGCCGATCCTGCGCGTGCTCGCGCTGATTCCGGGCGCGACGCCGGAACTCATCGAGAGCTCCTGCTGCGGCATGGCCGGCAGCTTCGGCTACGAGGCGGGCCACATCGACCTGTCGATGCAGATGGCCGAGGCGGCGCTGCTGCCCGCGGTGCGCCGGCGCCCGGACGCGATCGTGGTGGCCGACGGCACCAGTTGCCGACACCAGATCGCCGACGGCGCGCAGCGCGAAGCGATCCACGTCGCCGCGCTGCTGGCCTCGCTCCTGCGCACGCCCGGCTTGCGCTGACTGACGGCCACCCGGAGGCGGGCCGCGCCGGCGTTCGCCCGCCAGCGCGCGCGCCGACATGGCCTACAATTTATTGATGACTGTCGCGCGTGGCGGCGTCGCCACCCCTCGTTCCTGCTGCGACTCAAGTGATCGAAATTTCCCGCGTCGCGCTCACTGATCAGGTCACCTCCCGCCTGCGCACGATGCTCGTCGAAGGCGACATCGCTCCGGGAGCCAAGCTCAACGAACGCGTCCTGTGCGAACAGCTGAACGTGTCGCGCACGCCGCTGCGCGAGGCCATCAAGCTGCTCGCGCTGGAGGGTCTGGTCGACCTGCTGCCCAACCGCGGCGCGGTCGCCACCAAGCTGACCGAGACCGACGTCACCCACGCCTTCGAGCTGCTGGCCGGGCTGGAGGCGATGTCCGGTGAACTGGCCGCGCAGCGCATCACGCCGCTGCAACTGAGCGAGCTGCGCGCCAAGCACCACGAGATGCTGGCCGCCTTCGAGCGGCGCGACCTGTCCACGTACTACCGGCTGAACGCAGCCATCCACTCGGGCATCAACGAAGCCGCCGCCAATCCCCTGCTCCGGGACACCTACGTCCGCATCAACGCGCGGGTGCAGTCGATGCGCTTCCGCACCAACCAGGACGAAGCCAAGTGGGCCCGCGCGGTGCAGGAACACTCCGAGATGATGCAGGCCCTGGCCGAGCGCGACGGCGCGGCGCTGGGCCGCATCCTGGCAGGCCACCTGCGCAACAAGCGCGACGCGGTGCTGGCGCTGATGCGCGCCGGCGAGTTGCACGCCCCCGCGGCGCGCGTCGCCAGCAAGACGCCGCGCGCCCGGCAGGCTTGACGGCCACCCGTCCGGCCGTCACCCCAGCCCCGCCAGCACATGCCGCCGGAAGCGCTCCAGCGGCGCGCCGCTGCGCTGCACCTTCGCCATCAGCACGGCGCCCTGGAACGAGGCCACCAGATGCGCCGCCACGTCCTTGGCGCGCGTGCCGGCCGGTAGCTCGCCCGCCTTCACCGCGGCCTTCAGGCAGTACTCGATGGACGCAGCCACCTCGTCCAGCATTTCCCCCACCCGGACGCGCAGCGCCTCGCTGTCGTCCGTCGCTTCCGCCGCGGTGTTGCCGAACATGCAGCCGCGCTTGTAGCCGGTCTCGGCGCTGAAGCGGATGTAGCCGTCGAAATAGGCCTTCAGCCGCTTCAGCGGCGGCAGGTCGTCGTTCAGCAGCGTCTGCCGGCCCGCCTCTGCGATGTGGCGCCCGTAGACCTCCAGCGCCTCCAGCCCGAACTGCTCCTTGGACGCGAAGTGATTCGTGAACGAGCCCTGCGGCACGCCGGCCGCGTTGACGATGTCCCGCACGCTGGTGCCGTTGAACCCCCGTTCATGCACGAGGCCGGTGCCGACGAGCAGCAGTTTGTCTTTGTGGGAAGGTCTTGCCATGAACAGGCCCTGAGATGCCGAATGCGCGAGGGGTCGCCAGCCGCCATTGTCGACCCAATGCCGCGCCGCACGCCCCCGGCACCCCACGCGCCCGAGGGCAAGAACGATCCGCGTCCATCGATATGCGGGACAACACCCAACAACGACGGCATCAAACGCGCTCTAATCAGGACGACCGTAGTACTTTCCAGCCAAGGAGCACCCGCGATGTCCACAGACCTGCAGCAAGCATTGATCGGCGAATGGACCAGCCTGGCGCCGGAGATCCGGCCCAGCGCGTTGAAGAACGCCGACGGCACCCTCAAGCCCTTCTACCTGTCGCGCCATTTCAAGTACGCCGACGGCGACCGCTTCGAGCTCGCCATCCGGAACTTCGCCGATCCCCAGGGACGCGTGGAGATCGCGCGCCTCCTGATCAAGGGCCACATCGACTGGGTGGGCGATCACCCCATCGCGCCGGGCGCGAAGAAGGTGAACTTCACCGCCGACGAGGCCTATGACGTCACCCCGTTGCTGCCGCCCTTCGTCGACCTCCTCAACCAGGTGGCCGCCGCCGGCTACGCGCCGTGGCAGGCGGGGCAGACGCAGAGCGTGCTTCGCAAGGCGTTCGCGCCCTTCGGCCTGGCCGAGGGACAGCTCTTCATGGAGTACGACCTCATCCACCTCGACGGCGATTACCTGTTCTGGGGCGCGCGCAACATCGACGGACGCGGCTTCGACAGCGAGGCCAACCGTCCGACCAACCTGCAGATCCCGCTGCGCCGCGTGCGCTGACGGCTCATTCGTCGCCGAGCGGCGACGGGTCCGCCCCCTGCGGCAAGGAGAAGCAGAAGGTCGCCCCTTGCCCGGGCGCCGCCGTGGCCCATGCGCGACCGCCGTGGCGCTCCACGATGCGTTGCACGATCGACAGTCCGATGCCGTGCCCTTCGACTTTCTCGGCCGGCTTCAATCGCACGAAGGCTTCGAACAGTTGCTCCGCGTCCGCCGGATCGAAGCCGGGTCCGTTGTCGCTCACGGAGAAGGTCACCACGGCCCCGTCGCGCCGGCCGCCGACGCGAATGATGGCGCCTTGCTTCTCGCGGGAGAACTTCAGCGCGTTGGAAATCAGGTTGGAGAACACCTGCCGCAACATGGACTCGTCGGCCACGACAGTCGGCAGCGCGCCGATCTCGACGGCCGGCGCGGGCCCCGGCCGCGACGACAACAATTCCGCGACCGCGCCGCGGACCACGGCGTCCACATCGACCGCCGACAGGGCCAGCGCGCGCCGGCCCATGTGAGACAGACGCATCAGCGCCTCGATCAGTTGCGTCATGTGCTGGCCGGCCCGCTGGATATGCGCCAGCCAGTCACGCTCGCGCGGCGGCAAGCTCGCGCCGACCTGCTGCTCCAGGAGCGTGGAGAACCCCACCAGCGCGTTCAGCGGTGTCTTGAGATCGTGAGAGACCGAGCGCGTGAAGGCATCCAGCTCCCGATTGCTGGCCTCCAGCTCATCGGCGCGGCGCCGCAGGCTGGCATGCAGCCCGGCATTCTCGCGGCGCAGCCGACCGATCTCGACGGCGCGGCCCAGCACCGGCAGGATGGACGCCAGCCTGAACGGCTTGAGGATGTAGTCGGTGGCCCCGGAACGCATCGCCTCGACCGCGGTGGCGATGCTGCCCTCCCCGGTCATCACGACGCCCACCAGTTGCGGATCGATCTCCAGCGCCGATCGCAGCAGCTCGATGCCTGTCTGTCCCGGCATGACGAGATCGGTCAGCAGCACGTCGAACGGGCGCCGCTTCAATTCGGCCAGCGCCGCCTGCGCGCCGGCCTGGCCCACCACGTCGTAGCCATGGCCGCTCAAGGTGTCGCACAAGGCCTCCATGTGGCGCGCCTCGTCGTCGACGATCAGGAGGCGGGCGCGATCAGGGCTGTCCGGCGTCATGCGTGTTCTCCCGCGTCAGGGTGTTTCCGGGGCGCCGGGCGGTGTCGGTTCGCCGCCTTCCGGCACCGGCCTGGACGCCGCGGCCTGGGCCGCGCGCCGCAATGCCCGCCGGAGTTCGCGCAGCTTCGGCGGCTTGGCGAGCACGTCGTCGACGTGCCTCGGAATGTCGTCGTCGTCGATCAGCCGTTGCCCCCAGCCGGTGAGCAGGATCACCGGCGTGCCCGGCGAGGCGGTCTTCACCGCCGTCGCGACCTGTCGGCCGTCGACATGGGGCATGCCCAGATCCGTCACCACCACCTGGAAACCGCCGTCGCGTCGCGCGGCGTCGCGGAAGGCGTCGATACCGGCCTGCCCCGCGTTGGCGGTCGAGACCGCGTGACCATCGGCCTCCAGCGTTTCCTGCAGGGATCGCAGCAACAGCGGATCGTCGTCGACCAGCAGGACCCGCAGCGGCGGCGGCTTCTCGTCCGGCTCGACCGAGGCCGGCATGGCGCCGGAGTCCGGCGACGGCGCGGCGAAACGCAGCGCCACCCGGGTGCCCTGCCCCACCTCGCTGCTGATCTCCAGATCCGCGCCGTGCCGCTGCGCGATGCCATAGACCATCGCCAGGCCCAGGCCGGTGCCGCGCTCGCCCTTGGTGGTGAAGAACGGATCGAGGCAACGGCGGCGGGTCGCCTCGTCCATGCCCGCCCCGTTGTCGATGACTTCCAGCATCACCACCGCGCCCGTGCCCGTGCCCGTGCCCCCGGGCACGGGGCCGTCCACGGTGCCCGTGCGCAGCGTCAGGTCGCCGCCGTCCGGCATGGCGTCGACGGCGTTGAAGATCAGGTTGATCATCGCCTCCCGCAACTCGCTGTCCGTGCCCAGCACCTCCGGATCACCGGGCGACAGCTCGGTGCGGAGTCTGATGACGGCGCCGCGCTGTTGCGGCATGTCGCTCCAGCGCGCGCGCGTCAGTTCCACCACCTGCCCGACCAGCTGGTTCAGCGGCACGCGCACGAGCGCCGCGCCGGTCTCGCGCTGCCGGTAGAACTCGCGCATGCGCGCCACCGTCGCGGCCACGTCGTCGATCGCCTGGGCGATGTTGGTCAGCGCGCGGCGCGCCGAGGCGCTCAAGCCCGGCTCGCGCTCCAGCAGGCTCTCGGTGTAGAGCATCGCCGGCGAGATCGCGTTATTGATGTCGTGCGCGATGCCGCTGGCCATCTGCCCGAGCGCGCGCAGGCGCTCCTGCTGCAGGATCGCCTGCTGCGTCAGGCGCAGGTCGTCATAGGCCTGATGCAGCGCGCCATAGAGCTGCGCCTGGTGGCTGGCCAGGCTGACATGCTCGCTGAGCTGTTGCAGGAACTCGCAGTCGCTGCTGCTGAAGGCCTGCGGCGCCCGCCGGGCCGCGACCAGCACGCCGAACACGCGGTTCTCCGACTGCAGCGGCGCGATCACCAGCGATCGCAGCCCACCGCGCGCCAGGCGCTCGGGGAACGGGAACGGCAGGACGCTCACGTCGGGCTCGTAGACCAGTTGCCCCTTCACGCATTGCGACAGGCCGTTGCCGTCGATCGAGAACGCGGCCTGCTCGGGCATCGCGATCTCCGTGGCCAGCGGCGCGCTCTTGGCGCCGACGGCGATGACCCGCATCGCGTCGCCGCTCTCGTCGCGCAGGCAGACGCAGCTGAAGTCCACCGGCGCGTTGTCCTCCAGGTTGCGGATCACGGCCTGGAAGATGCTGTGCAGGTCCTGCCGCTCGCCGATCGCGCGCGTGATCTGGTTCAGCAGGTCCAGCCGCGCAAGCTGCGCCTTGAGCCTGGCCTCGCCCTGCTTGCGATCGGTGATGTCACGCAGGAACGCGCAGAAGCTCACCGCGTCGTCGGTCCGGATGGCCGTGATCGCGAGCTCGACGGGAAACTCGGCCCCGTCGCGGCGCAGCGCGCGCAGCTCGACGCGCTGGTTCAGCACCGTCTCCACGCCGGTGTCCAGATAGCGCCGCAGGCCGATGCGATGGGCCTCGCGGAAGCGCTCGGGCACGATGGTGTCCGCGAGCAATCGACCCACGGCCTCCTCGCGCTGCCATCCGAAGACCACCTCGGCTTGAGGATTCCAGCGCGTGATCCGCCCCTCCCTGTCGATGTTGACGACGGCGTCGAGCGCGGAATCCACGATCAGGCGGGTCTGCTCCTCGCTCTGGGCCAGACGATCACGCGATACCGTCGTCGTGCCGAGCAACGCGCTCATGCGGTCGAACTCGCGCGCCAGGTCGGCGATCTCGTCGGACCCGGTGCTGCCTATCGTGTGCGCCAGATCGCCGGCGCCCACCCGCAGCATGCCTTCGCGCAGCCGGGCCAGCGGCCGGGCGATGCCGCGGGAGACCAGGAACATGCCGACGGCCACCATGACGACCAGGATGGCCGACAGCGCCGTGACGATGGTGAAGGCCCGATGCTGCGCCGTGGCGACCACCTCCCGGCTGATGTCCTGCAGGCGGAACGATTCGGTCATCATGATCAGCGTCAGGCGGGACATGGCGGCGGTCAGGCGCCCCGTCCACTCCTCCAGGACATGCGGGTCGCCCTCGCCCGCCGAGCGGGCGCGCTGGGCCTGCACCAGCTCCGCGAAGAGCGCCGGGCACTTCTCGTAGGCCGCGCGGACCTGCGCGATGCTTTCGCGCTCCGCGCCGGCATCGAAGTCCCGCGCGCGATCGAGCACGGCGCCCAGCGAGCCGTAGGTGCTGGCCCATTGCGTCTCGATGCGGACCTCCGGCTGGCGCGCGTACTCCAGCGTCAGGTAGCGCAGGCCCGCCACCGATTCGACGATGTCGGCGGCCTCGCGGTTCTTGCGCACGCCGTCGGCGACCTGCCGACTCGACGCCCCCAGCGCGATCGCGATCGCCAGCGCCGCGAGCGCGCAGGCCCCACCGACGATCGCCAACCGGATCGATATCTTCATGACGCTAATGAATGATCGTGACCGAACGCGGCTTGACCGACGCCAGCCCGTCCAGATAGACCGCGTCCAGGAAGTTCGGCGCCTGCCTCGCCTCCACGACCCGGTTCCGCATCGCCCAGCGCCCCTGGTCCTCCAGCACCACCAGCAGGTGCTGCTCCAGCCCCAGCGCGAACCGGCTGCGATCGAGCAATTGCCGGGCCTCCTCGGGGGATTTGTCCAGTGCTTGCGCGACGATGGGCGCGCAGGCGGCCGGGTCGCGCGCCAGCAGTTGCTCGGCGCGCTCCAGCGCCGTGAGCAGCCGCCGCGTCGCCTCGCTGCGCTGGCGCGCGAACTGGCGCGAGGCGGTCAGGTTGAACGTCGAGTCGTAGATGCCTTCGCTGGGGAACACCGCCGCGCGATCACCCAGCCGCCGACGCGCGTCGGCGACCATGGGCTCCCAGGTCGCGATCGCGTCCGCCTCGCCGCGCTCCAGCGCGTCGACCAGGTCGCGCGGCTTCCTGTCGATCACCTGGACGTCCGCGCGGGACAGGCGTTGCCTCACCAGCATGACATCGAGCACGAAGTCGCCGCTCGTGCCGGCGCTGACGGCAACGCGTCTCCCCTTGAGCGACGCGACCGTCGTGATGCCCCGGTCCGTGCGGCCCACGATGGCGTGGTCGCTCTGGGTCGACAGGGTGGCCAGGATCGCGACCGGTTGCCCCCGCACCGCCGCCAGCGCGATCGGCAGCTCCGCCACGGTGGCGACATCGGCCTGGCCGGCGATCACCGCATCCAGCGCGGCCTTGCCCGAGGGGTGATGTTGCACCGTGACCTTCAGGCCCTGCTGCTCGAAGTAGCCCTTGGCGACGGCCACGAAAGTCGGGGCGGCACCGACGTAGGGCGTGACGGCCAGCACGATGGATTCCGGGGGGGCCGATGCCGGCGGCGTCGACGCGGGCGCGTCGACGTCACAACCGATCAGGACGGCCGCGAGGATGGCGAGCGGCCAAGCCCACCTGACGCGCGACCGCCAAACGGTCGAGCACTTCTCTCTCGTGAAGCGCATCGCAGCCTCCCTGCGGTTCCGAGCCCACCCGTCCAGGTGTCTCGCCACCGGTCGTCCGGGCAACGTCGAACGCACGACGCCCGCCGCCGGCAAGTGACTCAAGCATTAGAGAGCGGCGGGCCGGCAATGTCCAGCGCGGACGACAAGTGTCGGCGGCACCACCAGCGCCGCCGGCCCGTCAGGCGCGACGCCCCGGGACCGTCAAGAACAGGTCAAGGCCTGCGCCGCGGTCCGATCAACGGCCCAGCATCGCCGCCAGCTCCCCTGCCGGCACCGCCTTGCTGAAGTAGAAGCCCTGCAGCTCGTCGCAGCCCCGATCGCGCAGGAAGTCCACCTGCGGCAAGGTCTCGACGCCCTCGGCCACGACGTTCAGTCCGAGGGACTTGGCCATCGTGATGATGGCCTGCGCGATGGCCTGGTCCTCGCCGCTGCCCTCCAGATCCCGCACGAACGCGCGGTCGATCTTGAGCGTGTCGATCGGGAAGCGCTTCAGGTTGGCCAGCGACGAGTAGCCGGTGCCGAAGTCGTCCACCGCCAATCGCAGCCCCATGCGCTTGAAGCCCGCCAGCAGCGACATGGCGCGCTCGATGTCGCGCATCAGCATGCTCTCGGTGATCTCCAGCTCCAGGCTGGCCGGATCCACGCCGGTCGCGGCCACGATCGCGGCAACGTCGTCGAACAGGTTCTCGTCCGAGAACTGCCGCGCCGACAGGTTCACCGCCATGACAAGGTCGCCCACGCCCTCGCGCTTCCACGCCACCTGTTGGCGGCAGGCCTGCTCCAGCACCCAGCGGCCGAGCGGCACGATCAGGCCCGTCTCCTCGGCCACCGGGATGAACCTGGCCGGCGACACCGCCCCCATGTCGGGATGAGGCCAGCGCAGCAGCGCCTCCACGCCCTTGATGCGACCGTCCGCGGCCAGGACCTTGGGCTGGTAATGCAGTTGCAACTGCCCCTGGTCGAAGGCGCGCTGCAGTTCCGACTCGAAGGCCAGGCGCTCGATCGAATGGCGGTTCAACGCCGGTGAATAGAACGCGAAGCCGTTGCGCCCGTCCTCCTTGGCCTGATAAAGCGCGATGTCCGCGTGTTTCATCAGCGTGGGCTCGTCGGTGCCGTCGTCCGGATAGACGCTGATGCCGATGCTGGCGGTGACGCGCAACTCCTGACCCTCCAGGCGCAGCGGCGACGACAGCGCCTTCAGCAACTTGCGGGCGACGGTGCCCAGCCGCTCGGGCTGGTCCACGTCGGGCAGCAACAGCACGAACTCGTCGCCGCCCAGGCGGGCGATCAGGTCGCTCTCCCGCATGCATTGGGTCAGCCGCGCGGCCATGTCCCGGAGCAACGCGTCGCCGGCCTCGTGGCCCAGCGTGTCGTTGACGTTCTTGAAACGGTCCAGGTCCACGACGACCAGGGCCAGCCGCCGCCCATAACGCGCCGCCTCGGCCAGCGCCTGCGTCATCAGGCGCGCGTACTGCGTGCGGTTGGCCAGGCCGGTCAGCTTGTCGCTGTAGGCCAGGATCTCCACCTGGCGGGCGGCCTCCTTGGCCATCTCCGTCTCCAGCAGCAGCTCCAGGTAGCTCCGCTGCAGGTCCGCGGCCATGGTGTTGAAGGCCAGCGTGAGCTCGCCGATCTCGTCACGGTCCTGCGGCATCAGCGCCGGCGCGGGCGTGCCGCGAGAGAAACCGCGCACCGCCTGGTGGAGCTCCCGGACGCCGCGCGTGATCCGCCCCGAGACGCGGAACCCGAACACCCCGATGCCCAGGCACGCCGCGAGCCCCGCCGCCCCCACCAGGTACAGCGTGCCCACCTCGGCCTCGAAGAGCTGCAGGGCGATGTCGGTGTACTCCAGCACCACCGCGCCGACGATGCGCGCGTCCGGCCGCGGCGCGTCACGCATCGGCACGACCATCTGCTTGGCGCCGTTGGGATGCTGCGCGCTGATCTCGACGAAGCCGCGCGGCACGCCGTCGCGCATCGTGGCCTCGACTTCGCCGCCGCGGTCCTCGCGATAGATCTCGCCGAGCTCGGACTTCAGGATGTCCGCCATCGTCCGGCGCTCGCGGTCGACGATGAAGAGGTCGCGCTTGTAGAGGTCGTCCAGGCCTTCGACATAGGCCTGCAGGGCGTTGCTGTTGAAGGTGGCGCTGTAGGCGACGGAGGCCGCCAGATTCCTGGCCTCCAGCCGGGCCGCCGTCTCGATGGCGTCCAGTTGCACGGCGATCACGGTGCCCGTCAGCGCGAGCACCGTCACGCAGGCGGCGCCCACGGCGGCCAGCATGCGCGCGCGGATGCCGAAGGCGATGGGGCGATCCGCCTGCGTCTGGCGGTCGCCGGCGGCCGGATCGGGCGCGGCGCGGGCCGCCGAGTCACCGGGATGAACGATCGACATGAACAAGCCCCTGGACGCATTCTGACGATGCGCCTGCGGGCGAGCTTGCATGGGCCACCGCGCGGCGTCAACCTCGTCAGCCCCGGGGGGGACAGGCCGTCCGGGCGGCTAGTCGGCGGCCTGGTTCGCGGCGCTCGCCGTGCCGCCGACGCCGCGGGCTCCGACCTCGCCCGCCGCCTCGGCCCGCGGGGCGATCGCGGCCGGATTCTCCAGCGCGTTCTCCGGCGCGTTCTCCGGCGCGGTCTCCGGCGCGTCGCCGCCCGCCACCACCTGCCCATCCTCCATGCGGACGATGCGATCGGCCAGGTGGAAGTAGCGATCGTCGTGAGAGATCACCAGCACGCATTTCCCACGCGCGCGCAGCTCGGGCAGCAGCTCGCGGTAGAAGACTTCCTTGAACAGCGGGTCCTGGTCCGCGGCCCACTCGTCGAAGACCAGGAACGGGCGGTCCTCCAGGTAGGACACCACCAGCGCCAGCCGCTTGCGCTGGCCTTGCGACAGCTGCCGCGTGGTGAAGGCGCCGCCCTTCACCTGCACCTTGCCGTCCAGCAACAGTTTCTCCAGCAACCGGTTGCCGCGGTCGTCCAGGTCCGGGGAGGCGCCGTCCAGCAGTTGCTCGAAGAGGTGGAAGTCGGAAAAGATCGCGCTGAACAGCTGCCGGTAGTCGTCACGGTCCGCGTCGCCCACGGGATGCCCGTCCAGCACGATGGCGCCGCGGTCGGGCCGGTACAGGCCGGCCAGCAGCTTGGCCAGCGAGGTCTTGCCGCTGCCGTTGCCGCCCACCAGGAAGGTGATCTCGCCGGGGCGGAAGCTCAGGTGGACGGGCCCGAGCGCGAAGATCTCGTTGGCGCCCTCGTGGAAGTAGCGATGCCCGACGCCGCTCAGCCGCACGCTGCGGAAGGTCCGCGGCGCGGCCGGCGTCGCGAGCGTCGTCTGGGGCTCGATGCGTTCGAGCTGCCGGGTGATCTCGTCGATGCGGGCGCCCGACACACGCGCCAGGTTGGCCTTGGGCAGGCACAGCAGCAGCGTCTCCAGCGGCGCCACCATGTAGACGAAGACCAGCGCGAAGCCGGTCATGACCTTGACCCGGTCCGGCACGTCCCCGACCAGCGCGAACAGCACCAGCCCGATGAAGCCGTAGATCAGGAAGTTGCCCCAGGACGCCGACAGCACGAAGACCGACATGCCGACGGCGCGCTCGCGCCGCACCGTCTCGATCGAATCACCCAGCACCGCGTCGGCGAAGTGGCGGCGCTTGGCCGCGTTCAGGCGCAGCTCCTTGGCGCCGTCGACCAGCGAGCGGAAGTGGTCGAAGAGGCGGTCCTGCTCCTTCGCGGCCGTGTCCAGGTGGCGGATGGCCCGCAGGTGGGCCAGGTGATACCCCAGCGAGCCCAGCCCGATCACCACCACCGCCGCGGCGAAGACCGACCACGACAGCCAGGCCATGTAGACCATGCAGCCCGCCACGATGATGGCGTTGACCAGGATGGTGGGGAAGCTGACGAAGAAGTCGGCCACCCGCGCGCTGTGCTCGGACAGCGCGGACTGCACCTTGGGCGCGCCCAGCTCCTCCAGCCTGCGGTAGTCCGCCGCCAGCACGCGGGCCGAGATGAAGCGGCGCAGCTCGGCATGGGCGCGCTGGCTCAGGCGCTCGAACATCACCGAGGCCACCATCTGGCTGAGCATCGCCCCGAGCGCCGCGGCCGCGAAGCGCCAGGCCAGCGCGCCGCGGTCCGCGTCGTCCTGGGTCAGCGCCGCGTTGATCTGCGCCACCACCAGCACGCTGCAGATGCCCGAGGCCACGCTGGCCAAACCCGCCGCCCACAGCAGCAGGCGGGACTGTCGAATCAGATAAGAAAGCACGGTCCACCCATCATGAAAGCGGGATCCGCGCCGGGCAGTCGCCCGCGCCGGGCAGCCCCGAGGTCGGAATGCGCGCGCAGGCGCGGCTCTCCAGCCATGACGCCTCAGCCCCCTCCCCTGTTCAGTTCCGGCCACCCGGCGGTGAACAAACGCCCGTCTCACCCGTCATGCCAGGAGCGGCGCTTCGGCGCGAAGACCGCGTGCCCGCTCATGCCCGCCCGCACCCGCACCCGCACCCGCACCCGTGCTCGTGCTCGTGCTCGTGCTCGTGCTCGTGCTCGTGCTCGTGCTCGTACTCGTGCTGGCGCCGGTGCTGGTGCTGGTGCCGGTGCCGGTGCCGGTGCCGGTGCCGGTTTGTCTGCCTAGGCCCTTGCCCCCGGAGCGACCTCACATGCCTGGATCCCGATGATTCCGTTGCTGCAGCCGATCTTCCAGGGCGAGTGGGCCCCCCATGGCGAGACCCTGCGCTGCGCGCCGCACCGGCCGCCCGAGGCGATCCTGGTCGCCGACCTGCTGGCCGATCCCGGCCCGCTGCGGGACGCGCTGGCGCGGCAGGCCCGGCACCTGGGCGTCACGGGACCCGACCTGCGCGCCGTGGCCTCCGCCTGGAGCCTCGCCTACCTGTGGGCGCTGCTGCCGCCAGTCGTGGCCGGCGCGAGCCTGCTGCGGCATGCCTTCCCGGTCGACGCCGCCCACATCGCCGTCCACCTGGGTGCGGACGGCGAGCCGCTGAGCTTCCACATCACCGACGAGGGCCAGGCCTTGCCCGGCGCCAGCACCGCGCCGCGCTACGCGGCGTTGCTGCACGGTCACCTGCGGCCGCTCTTCGCCGCGCTGCATCGCCAGACGCGGGTGGCGGAGAAGATCCTCTGGAGCAACACCGCCCGCTACCTGGGCGAGATCTTCGAGCTGGCGATCCAGCTCGCCGGCCCGCTGCCCCACGTCGTCGAGGACCGGACGCTGCTGCTGGAGCAGGGCCCGTGGCCCGACGAGCGCGGCAATCCGATGCTCGCGCTGCCGCGTCGCACGGCGCTGGACGGCCAGGGCCGTCCGGTGCGCCTGCACCGGCACTGCTGCCTCTACTACCTGCTGCCGGACCAACCCTGCTGCGGCGGCTGCCCGCTGGCGCCGCGGTACCGCGCCACGCTCAGAACGACAGCACCGACCGCTTGAGCCGCGGGTCGCGGGCGATGTCCCGCTCATGGAACGGGAACGGCAGCCAGTCCTTGCGGGCATAACGCTCGACCGGCGCCAGGCCGATGCCGGCGACCAGCGCCCGCTCGTCCTGCCCCGACGCCTGCAGCGTGAAGGCCTGGACACCGGCGGCGTCGAAGCTCACGACCTGCAGATAGCTGTTGCCCGAGGTGTCGAGCCCCATGCGATCGCTGCCGTCGCTGTTGCAGGCCACGACGAAGTAACCGGCGGCATGGCAACCGCCATAGATGGGCAGGTGGCGGCCGCCGCTGTCCACCTCCCGGTGACGCGCGAGGGGGGCGTCGACCGCCTGGCCCTTGGCCTGCAGCGCGAGCACCGCTTCCGCCAGCGCGCGCGCCACGCGGCCGTCGGCCTTGCCCGGCGAGGCCGGCGTCTCCAGCGGCCTGTCGCTGGCGAAGGGCACGCGGTAGAGCGCTGCGGCCGGCAGCGCATCCAGGCGATCCCAGAAGGCGTCCCACAACAAGGCGCCGCGGTCGTTGGCCTCGGCGCGGCCGTCCCAGCGGCGCAGGACCTCGCAGGCGGACGCGACGTCCACGCGCTGCCGCGTCGGCACGGACAGGGACGCTGATGTCGATGTCGATGTCGATGCCGGCGCCGACTCGGTCGCGGTCGCGGTCGCGGTCGCGGATGCGGATGCGGATGCGGATGCGGATGCGGATGCGGATGCGGATGCGGAGGATGCCACCGGTACCGGCGCTGCCGCGACGACGGGGACTTCCGTCGTCCACTCGACCGTCGGCGCGGCGCAGGCCTGATCCAGCAACTCGCTCTTGAACAGCTCGGCCGAATAGGCGCGCGGCGTGAGGGCCGCGTGCTTCAAGCGCCGCCCCAGCGTCGCCGTGGAGCGCGTGTCGGCCGTCATCAGCTCGGCCGCCATCCGGTGCCCCAGCCGCCCGCGCAGCGACAGCGCCTGACGCTCCCCGCCCAGCACCGTGGGGTAACCCTCCAGCGGCGCCCGCGCATTGGTGAGCCAGTAGCTGTCGTTCATGTTGGCCACGTAGTCCCGGCGCAGCAGCGACGGCATGGCCTGGGCCGGCATCAGCCCCGGCCGCGTCGCGCCGGGCGACTCGCGCCAGTCGCAGGCGGCGCGGCTGCCGTCCAGGAACGGCGTCGCCGGATCCAGCCGCGCGAAGCCGGCGCCCAGCGGCGTGCCGCAGGCGGCGCGTAGCGCGTCCGGCACGTCGGGCACGGGGCCGATGTCGGCGAACCACACGCGGCCGTCGCCGCGCCCGATCGCGGTCGTGTTCACCCACGGCGTGGCCGCCTCGCGGCGCTGGATGGCGATGAAGTCGTCCAGCGAGGTCGCCTGATTCCAGAGGAAGAAGTTGCGGAAGGCGTGGAAGTTCTGCTCGTTGGCGTCGCGGATCGCCAGCGCGGTGTCGCGGGTCCAGCCGAAGGCCGCGTGGTGCGCGCCCAGGTCCAGCACCGGGCCGAAGCGGCTGCGGTACAGCGTGCGGGTCACGATGCCCGCCTCGCCGCGCGGGCCGCGCACGTCCACGCGCACCTCGCGCGCGTCCATGCGCTCGGACTGTCCGTCCCGCATCAGCCGTGTGGGATCGGTCGGGTCCAGCGTCAGCTGGAACAACCCGAAGCGCCGTGCCGCCGACACCGTATGGCTCCAGGCGACGTGGTCGTTGAAGCCGATCATCACCACCGGCACGCCCAGGAAGGACACGCCCGCCACGTCCAGCCGGCCGGGAATGGTGAGGTGCATCTGGTAGAAGCGGTCCGGTCCGCCCCAGAACCAGTGGGGGTTGCCGATCAGCAGCGCCTGGTCCTCGCCGGTGGCCTCGCCGCCGAAAGCCAGCATGTTGCTGCCCAGCGCGGCCTGGTCGCCGATGCCGCGCGAGAGCCGCGCCTGCAAGGTGTCGTCGCCGACATCGCGGCCGGCATCGCCACGCGTGCCCGCGCTGGCGATCACGCGGGAGCCCGCGCCGCTGTCACCGATGGCGCCCGGCGCGGCTGAGACCCGCGCGGCGCCGGCCGGCGCGGCGTTCACGATCTCTGGAATGAAACGCGCCAGCCCCGCCGCCACCTGCGCGGCGTAGAGGCGGCGGTACACGTCGTCGGGACCGATCTCTCGCAGCCACTCGGCGCCGGCGCAGGTCCGGTGGGCCCGGGCGCGCGCATCGGACCGGAACTCGGCCAGATAGCGGTTGTAGCCAGCCGCGAAACCGTCGATCAGCGCGTTGAGCTCTGGCGGCTGCTCGGCGCGGTAACGCGTGGTCATCGCCGCGTCGGCGAAACCGCGGAAGAAGAAGTCCAGGTCCAGGTTCTTCGCGCGGCCGAAGGTCGCGTGGCGCGCCGGTCGCTCGTCCGGGCCGAAGAACCAGGACCGCCGCCCCTCGAAGGTCACGAAGGCCTCGGCCAGCGTACACAGCGCGTCCTGCGCCTGCACGTAACCGACGCCGGCCCCCAGCTCGCGCCAGCCGTTGGCGCGCACATGGGGAATGCCGTCGGTGGTGCGGCGGATCTCCACGTCGCGCGGCCCGATGGCGGGCCTGGCCTTGCCTCGGGCGCTGGTGCTCGCGCTCGCGTCGGCGCCACCCCCGGCATCGCGGCCCTGCGCCGGCCCCTGCAGGCCCAGCATCGCCACGACCGTCGCCGCCGCCAGACACCACCGTCCGCGGCCGGCCAGGCGCCGCGTGGCGCTCCATTCAGTTCTCGCTGTCATCTCGTTCCTCGCCGTGCTTGCCGTGTTTGCGTTCTTCCGGTGGCCAGGGCCAGCCATCGCCGGTCCCGCCCGGGCATGCGTCGCCCTCGGGACGCAACCCCCGTCCCTGCCCAGACGATCCAGCGCCGCGCTTGTTCAACCGGCCGGCGCGGCCGGCGCGCGGGCCGCCCGCGACTGAACAACGGGCGGGCTGGATCGTCGTGACAGGGATCGGCCACCTTGAGGAGTTTTCCGATGTCTGCGATGTCTTTTCCCGCGGCCTCCGAGCTGGACTGGAACGAAACCACCACCCTGCGCTGCTACCCCGGCGGGATTCCGCATGTCGCCCTGCGCGACGGCGAGGCGCTGCTGGTGCGCGCCGCCGAGTCGCCCTCGCAGCAACGCTGGCACCTCGTCACCGGCCCGCAGGGGCTGACGCTCGCCAAGGCCACCGCGGCCACGCCGAGCGTCGAGGAGGTGCTCGCCGCGCTGGAAGCCGCGTTCACCTTCCACCCCACCGCGCGCGACTGCCGATTGACCGGCGCCACCGCGTGGCCCGCCGCGCTGTTCCCGATGGGCGCGCTGCTGCGCGACGGCCAGACCGTGCGCGCCAGCCGGGAGCTGCTGTGGCAGTTGCCCGCGTTGTGGAAACCGGCCGTCGCCCCCGTCATGCCGCCGCAGTACGTGCTCAGCCACGGGCGCCGGCATCCCCGTCGGCCGCCCAAGCCCGAGGGCCTCGTCTACCAGCGCTTCATCCCCTGGCTGGGCAAGACCTTCAGCTTCCGCATGGCTGAGCCGGAGGCCGACCTGGCGCGCATCAACCGCTGGATGAACGACCCCGCCGTGGCGCAGGTCTGGCAGGAGGCCGGCGATCTGGACAAGCATCGCCGCTACCTGGCCGAGCTGGCGGCCGACCCGCACATCTACCCGATGATCGCCAGCCTCGACGGCGAGCCCTTCGGCTACTTCGAGGTCTACTGGGCCAAGGAAAACCGCGTCGCGCCGTTCTACGACGTCGACGACCACGACCGCGGCTGGCACGTGCTGATCGGCGAGCCGTCCTTCCGCGGCAAGGGCATCGCCACCGCGTGGCTGACGTCGATCTCGCATTACCTCTTCCTCGACGACCCGCGCACGCGCCGCGCCATCGGCGAGCCGCGCGCCGACCACGCCCAGCAGATCCGCAACCTGGACCGCTCCGGCTACGCCAAGGTCAAGGAGTTCGACTTCCCGCACAAGCGCGCGCTGCTGGTCACGCTGCTGCGCGAGCGCTTCTTCGACGACGCCTTGTGGTGGCCACGCGTGGACGCGCCGGTGCCCGCCCCGGTCCGCGCCGGCATCCCCGCCGTCGCCGCTGCCGACGTCCCTGCCCCATCGCGCCAGGAGGCCTGAGATGCCCATGCAGATCCACGACCTCGTCGGCATCGGCTTCGGCCCGTCCAACATCGCGCTGGCGGTCGCGCTCGACGAGCAGCGCCACGGCGGACGCCGCCTGGACGCCCTGTTCATCGAGCGCCAGCCGTCCTTCGCCTGGCATCCCGGCATGCTGCTGGACCAGGCGCACATGCAGATCTCCTTCATCAAGGACCTGGCCACGCTGCGCAACCCGACCAGCCGCTTCAGCTTCCTCAACTACCTGCACGAGAAGCGCCGGCTCGCCGACTTCATCAACCTCAAGACCTTCTATCCGAGCCGCCTGGAGTTCAACGACTACCTGGGCTGGGCCGCGGCGCAGTTCGACGACTGCTGCGCCTACGGCGAGGAGGTGCTGGAGGTGCGGCCCGAGTGCAGCGGCGACACGGTCTCCGCGCTGCGCGTGCGCGCCCGCCACGCCGACGGCCGCACCAGCGAGCGCCTGGCGCGTCACCTGGTGGTGAGCCCCGGCGGCAGCGCCAACATCCCCGAGGCCTTCCGGCCGCTGCACGGCGACGCGCGGGTCTTCCACTCCAGCCGCTACCTGGCCGGTATCGAGCGGCTGCCGCGCGCGCGCCGGATCGCCGTGCTGGGCGCCGGGCAGAGCGCCGCGGAGATCTTCCTGGACCTGCAAGGCCGGGCCGAGGACATGCAGGTGGACCTGATCATGCGGGCGCGCTCGATCAAGCCGTCCGACGACAGCCCCTTCGTCAACGAGATCTTCAACGCCGAGTTCATCGACGACGTCTACGCCGCCAGCGACGCCGACCGCGCGGCCATGCTGCGGGAGTTCTGGCACACCAACTACGCCTGCCCGGACCTGGAGCTGATCCAGCAGATCTACAAGGTCTCCTACGAGCAGAAGGTGCGGGGCCACACGCGGTTGCGCCTGCTGCGCCGCCACGAGATCCAGGACGTGACCGCCGACCGCGACGGCCTGCACCTGCGCATGAGCAACCTGCACAGCGGCGCGCCGGTGCTGGAGCGCTACGACGCGGTGGTGCTGGCCACCGGCTACGAGCGCGACCTCCATCGCCGCCTGCTCGCGCCGCTGGCGCCGTGGCTGGGCGACTTCGCCGTGGACCGCAACTACCGGGTGCGCGCCACGGCCGACTTCCGGCCCGCGATCTTCCTGCAGGGGGCCTGCGAGGACACGCACGGCCTGAGCGACACGCTGCTGTCCGTCACCGCCGTGCGCACCGGCGAGATCTGCGACGCGCTGCTCCACGCGCAGCGCCAGCCCTGGCCGGAGGCGGCCCGGGCCTGAGCCTTGAACCGAGCCCCATCGGCCCGGCGCGGCTTCGGGTCGTCGCACCGACGACAGCCGCGCCGCCGGCCTCAAGAACAAGGGGAGCGATCCAGCGCTTCCCAAGAATTTCGACCACCACCATGAGCACCACGATGATCTCCCCCGTCCGGGTTCCCTCCCTCCGTCCGACCAGCCTTCGTCCAACGACCCTGCGTTCCGCCGCCGTCGCCGCCCCGCGGCGTCCCCGACTGGTGCCGACCGCGCTGGCGGCCTGCGCCGCCCTGGCCGCGCTGACCGCGGGCCTGCCCGCGCGGGCGCAGGAGGCGGCGCCCGCGGAGGACGCCAAGCCCGCGCTGCCCACCGTCCGCGTGCAGGGCAGCCGCGCCGGGGACTCGGGCCGCGTCGTCAAGCGCGCCGCCGTCGGCACCAAGACCGAGACGCCGCTGATCGAGGTGCCGCAATCGGTGCACGTCATCACCGCCAGGGAGTTGGAGGACCGCGGACTGACCACGCTCACCGAGGCGGTGCGGCAGACGCCGGGCGTGGCGGTGAACCCCTACGGCAACGACTCGCGCGCGCCGGACTGGGTGATCCTGCGCGGCTTCGACGGCTGGTACACCAGCAGCTATCGCGACGGCCTGATCCAGACGGTCGGCCAGACCTTCCTGGGCGTGCAGACCGAGGTCTACGGCCTGGAGCGCCTGGAGATCCTGCTGGGCCCGTCGTCGGTGCTGTTCGGCAAGGGCGACGTAGGCGGCGTGGTCAATCGCGTCAGCAAGGTGCCCACCGACGACATGGTCCCCGAGATCGAGCTGCAGACCGGCAGCTTCGGCCGCAAGCAGGCGGCCGCGGACGTGGGCGGCTCGCTCGATCAGGACGGCAGCCTGCGCTACCGCCTGGTCGGCCTGTACCTGGACACCGGCACGCAGGAGAAGTACCCCAACGGCCAGCGCATGGAGCGCCGCCGCAACTACCTGGCACCGTCGCTGCGCTGGGACCTGGCGCCGCGCACCTCGCTGATCCTGCAGGCCGAGCATCTGCAGGACGACGCCTCGGACGACGTGCAATACGTGACCGGCGCGGACGGCCAGCCGACCAGCGTCAAGGAAGGCGACCCGCGCTACAGCCGCATCAAGACGGGCTCCGACGCGGGCGGCTACCAGTTCGAGCACCGCTTCGGCGACGCGCCCGGCGACTGGCGCCTGAGCCACAAGCTGCGCGTGGCGCGGCGCACGATGGACAAGCACCACATCCTGTCCTGGCTGGACGCGGACGGCGTCACGCTGCAGCGCCAGGCCCGCCACGACGTCGAGTCCGTCAACGAGACCACCACCGACACCACGCTGCAAGGCACGGTGACCACCGGCGCGCTGCAGCACGGCCTGCTGTTCGGCGTGGACTGGGACCGCAGCAAGGCGCGCTGGCAGCGCTGGCAGGACATGACCCGCCCGCTGGACATGAACCGCCCGGTCTATGGCATCGACATCGCCTCGCCCACCACGCCGGTGGCCGACAACGTCATCACGACGACGCAGCTGGGCTTCTACGCGCAGGACCAGTTGAGGTGGGGCGAGCACTGGCGCTTCACGATCGGCGCGCGGCACGACCGCGTCAAGACCGACAGCGATGACCGATTGGGGGCCACCCAGGCGCGGCAGCAGGACAGCGCCACGACCGGACGCGTGGGCGTCAACTACCTGCTGGGCGACGGCTGGTCGCCCTACGTCAGCTATGCCGAGTCCTTCGTGCCCAACGTCGGCACCGACTTCAGCGGCAAGACCTTCGTGCCCAGCGACGGCCGCCAGGTCGAGGCCGGCATCAAGTACCTGCCCAAGGACAAGCCCTACGCCTTCACCGCCGCGGTCTTCAACCTCAGGAAGACCAACGTGGTCGGTTATGACCCGGTCACCTTCGACGCGCACCAGATCGGCAGCGTCCGCTCGCGCGGCATCGAGCTGTCGGCCAACGCGGAGCTGACGCGTCAGCTGCGCCTGATGGCGTCGTACACGGCGCTGGACCTGAAGGTGCTGTCCAGCGCCAACAGCGCCGAGGTCGGCCACACGCCCATCCTGGTGCCGGAGCGCACGGGATCGCTGTGGCTGGACTACAGCGTCGCCGACGGCACGCTCGCCGGGCTGGGCTTCGGCGCCGGCCTGCGCTACGTGGGCAAGCGCTGGAACAACGAGGCCAACACCTCGTCGCAGCCGGACTACACGCTGGTGGACGCCTCCGTCCGCTACGTCACCGGGCCGTGGCGTTTCTCCCTCAGCGGCAGCAACCTCTTCGACAAGCGCTACTACTCGGCCGTGGCCTATGGCAGCTACTTCCGCGGCGAGCAGCGCAGCCTGCTGCTGAGCGCGAAGTACCACTTCTGAGCACGCGCTGAAGCCAGCGGCCGCCACGGCGTCGGCGTCGGTGTCGGCAAGGTCCGAGCGCCTGTGCAGGCATCGTCGGCATGGCCTCGCGGCGGCGGCCGCGGGGCCATCGCCCGTGCCATCGCGCATGCCATCGCGCATGCCATCGCAGGCTGCCCGGGATTCCGCCCGGGCAGCCTTTTTCATGCGCGCGCGAGACGGTCCGTCTCGGCGAGTCGTTCCACCAGATCCGCCAGCAACGCGGGGCTGCGGATGATGTCCAGATGGGTGGCCGCCGCAATGCGGCGCGTGGCCACGACCGGCGCGGACGTCGTCCAATCCCGCAAGGTCCCTTCGGCGCTCAGCGAGTCCTCGGCCTGGTAGACGTGGACCGGCGTATCGCCGCGATCGTGGCGGTATCGCGCCGCCTGGACGCGCTTGTCCAGCGTGGCCCACAGCAGGTACTCCGCCGCATCCTCGCCGGCGCCGTCCAGTGGCAACGGCTGATCGCGACCCGCGTGATCCGCGATGCAGGCGCGCTCGTCCTCGTCCATGCGGCCGAACAGATCCCGCCAGCGGTCCGCCATCTCGGAGCGCGCCAGCCAGGCATCGATCCTGGCCTGCGCCTGCTCGCGCCGCGCATCGTCGAGCCGGCGCTCGGGTCGCAGCGGCTCCGTCTCGAAGACATCGACCATGGCGACGAACGCGACCTCGACGCGACCCCGCAGCAGGCGCGCCACCTCATGGGCGAGGTCCCCGCCCGAGGACCAGCCCAGCAGCGCGCAACGGCCGGCGGGCGCGGTGGCCGCGATGAAGTCGGCGTACTCCGCCGCCAGCGCCGGAATGGAGAAGCCGCGCCAGCGCTTGTCGGTGTAGACGTGGCTCACGAAGGCGTGCACGGGACGGCTGGCACCGACGGCGTCGGCCAACGCGGTGAACTCGCGCGTGTTCACGATCATTCCGGGGATGCAGTACAGCGGCGTACCGGAGCCATTGCCCACGTCGCTGCCGCTGCCGCTGCTGCTGGCGCTGCCACTGCTGGTGCTGGCGCCGATGCCGGTACGGCCGGGGTTCAGGCACACGGCATCGTGCGTGGCCTCCAGCCCCCGCCGCAGCGAGGCGGCCAGCTCTCCCAGGTTGGCTGCCTGCATCACCGCCGGCAGCGACAGCCGCGCGCCGCCCGGCAGTTGCCGGCGAATGCGGGCGATCAGCTTGAGGCTGAGCACCGAGTCCCCGCCCAGGTCGAAGAAGCTGTCCTCGCGCCCGATCCGTCGCGGCTCGATGCCGAGCAGGTCGGCCCAGAGCGCCGCCAGCGCCTTCTCGCCGGGATCGACCAGGGCATGCCTGGCGTCGCGCTCGTCCATGGCCGGCTCGGGCCGCGGCAACGCGCGCCGGTCCACCTTGCCGTTGGCGTTGAGCGGCAGCGCGGGCAGCACCCGCAGCGTGGCGGGCAGCAAGTAGGCGGGCACGCGGTGTCCGAGCCCGTCCTTCAAGGCATCGACGTCCAGCACGCGGCCCGTCCTCGGGACCACGTAGGCCCACAACTCTGCCCGCCCCTGATCGCCGACACCGGCCAGCACGAAGGCATCGGCCACATCCGGACAGTCGCGCAGCACGCCTTGCAGCTCGCCCGGTTCGACGCGATGGCCGCGGATCTTGACCTGATCGTCCTGCCGGCCGAGGAAGGCGAGCGTGCCGTCGCTGCGCAGTCGCACGCCGTCGCCGGTCCGGTAGAGCCGCGCGCCGTCGGTGAACGGGGACGCGACGAAACGGCTCGCGGTCAGGCCCGGCTGGCCCGCGTAACCACGCGCCACGCCGGGGCCGCCGAGGTAGAGCTCGCCGGTCATGCCCGGCCGCACCACGCGCAGGTCCGCGTCCAGCGCGTAGGCCGCCATGCGCGGCAACGGGCGGCCCAGCGGCAGCACGTCCGGCGCCGGGTCGGTCGGCGCGAGCGCATGGGTCAGGACACCCACGGTGGTCTCCGTCGGCCCGTAGTGATTGAAGACGCGCAGGTCCGGCCGCAGTTGCCGGATCTGCCGCAGCAACGCCTCGTCCGTCGCTTCGCCACCCAGCACGAGCACCCGCGCCGGCAGCACCGCCGCCGCGTCGCGCGCGTTGAGCAGGCCGCGCAGATGGCTGGGCACGATCTTCAGCACGTCCGCCGGATGCCGCGTCATGTGCGCCGCGAACGCGTCCGGATCGAAGGCCTCGGCGGTGTCCGGCAGATGCAGCGCGCCCCCGCCGCACAGCGCGCCGAACAGCGAGGTGTGGCCCAGGTCCGCCGCCACCGTCGACGCCATCGCGAAGCTGGCGCCGGACGGCAGCGCCAGGCGCGTCAGCAGCCCCGACACGTAGCTGGCCAGCGCACCGTGCGAAACCACGACGCCCTTGGGCTGGCCGGTGGAGCCGGACGTGTAGATGACGTAGGCGGCCTGGTCCGGATGCGGCGGCGCAGGCCTCGCCGCCCGCGCTCGCGCCGCCGTTGCGGCCGGTGGCGTGTCCGGCAACGCGTCGAAGCGAGGAACGACGGTCCGCACCGCCCCGGCCCACTCGGGGGCCGACGTGCTCATCAGCACGGACGCGCCGCAGTCCGCCAGCACCTGCCCCAGCCGCCGCGCCGGCGCCGACGGATCGAGCGGCACGAAGGCCCCGCCGGCCATCAGCACCGCCATCACGGCCAGCACGAACTCCGGCGACCGGTCCAGGCAGATCGCCACGCGGCGCTCCGGCCCCACGCCCAGCCCGCGCAGATGCGCCGCCCATCGCTGGGCGGCTTCCGCGAGTTCCGCGTAGCTGTGCGCCCGCTCGCGCTGGACCAGCGCGGGGGCGTCGCCATGCTTTGCCGCAATGGCGGCGAACAGCGCCGGCACGCTCGTGTGACTGGGCGTCGTCGCGGCCTGCTCGCCCACCAGGACCGTGCCTTCGCCCGGCAACGTCAGCTCGGCGACCGCCCGATCAGGATCGCGCGCCACTTGCGCGGCCAACGCGTGGAACGCTTCGACCAGACGATCGATCGTCGCGCGATCGAAACGCTGCGTGGCGTAGGCGAGATCGAAGCCGAGTCGATCGCCGTCGGACACGACGTCCAGGCTGAGGTCGAAATGGATGTCGTCGACGGCCACCGCCCGCGCCGCGACCTGCAGATCGCTGGTGCCGGTGAGCGCGTCGCCGGCCGTCTGCTGCGCGCATTTGATCTGGAAGAACGGATGCAGCCCCGGCTGCCTTTCGACGCCGAGCTGGTCGACCAGCAGGTCCAGCGGCAGCTCCGCGTGGCGCTTGGCCTCCAGCAACCCGTTGCGGACCTGCCGCAGCAGGGCCGAGAACCCGGCCCGTGGATCGATGCGCGTGCGCAGCGGCAGCACGTTGGTGAAATGGCCGACGACCGTCTCCAGTTCGGCGCGGTCCCGATTGACCGTCGGCAGGCCGATGCAGAGGTCGGTGTCGCCGCCATAACGCATCACCAGCAGCTTGAGCAGCGCCACCGTGACCATGTAGGGCGAGGCCGCCTGCCGGCGCGCGAGACCCGTCAACGCCGCGGCCACGTGGCGATCGAGATCGAAGCTCAGCAGCGCGCCGCGCGCGTCCTGGCCGCGACCCCGCGGTCGGTCCAGCGGCAACGCGGTCGCGGGCGGCAGTCCGTCGAGTCGCTCGCGCCAGTAGGCCAGTTGCCGGTCCTGCTCGCCGGCTTCGAGCCAGTGGTGCTGCCAGGTCGCGTAGTCGGCGTAGTCGATGGCCGGCCAGGCGCCGTTGCCGCCTTCGGCTGCCCCGGCGCCCTGCAGATCGGCCACCAGCTCGCGCATCAGCAGATCCACCGAGCTGCCGTCCGCGACGATGTGATGCACGCCGAGCAACAGCTCCAACCGCCCGTCGGTGAGTACATGCAGCGCCGCGCGAAACAGCGGGCCGTTCTCGAGGTCGAAAGGCCGCGCGGCGAAGGCTCGCTCTTCGTCGGCCAAGGCATCGGGCGGTCGCTTGGCGGGTCCACCGGTTGGCCCATCGGTCGACACACCGATCGACCCGTCGGCCGATCTGCTCGCCAACGCGCCGGCGTCCTCCTCATTGGCGACCCAGTCCCGTCGGGCCCACTCGAAGGACTGCCCGTCCGACATCGGCCGCACGCGCTGCACCGGCTGCCCGTCGGCATCGGTGCCGAAGCAGCTCCGCAGCGCCGGATGACACGCGGCCAGCCGACGCACCGCGGCCGCCACGCGCTCGGGCGTCACCGCGCCGCGCAGGCTCAGGCGACCCGCCAGGTTGTACGCCGGCGACTGCGGCGCGCCTTGCCAGGCCAGCCACAGCGCCCGCTGCGCGCAGGCCAGCGGCGCAGGGGCGGCCGGGTCCTCGGGATCGCCCAGAGGCCGCTTCACGATCGGCAGCGTCGCGAAATCGAGCCCTTCGCCCGTCAGGCGCTCCAGAAAGATCCGCCGCTTGGGCGCGCTCAGTTGCGCGAACCGGCGCGCGAGGGAAACAAGCTCCGCAGTCATCGTCAATCCTGTGTCTCCAAATCATCCAGCAGCGCCGCGAAGCGGCCTGCGTCGGTGGCCGGCGCATCGGTCCGCGCGGCCGAGGCGCCCTGCTCCACGAGCCACCGCGCGAGGTCGGCGAACCGGGGGTGGTCGAACACCGCCTGCAACGAGAGCTCGACCGCGAACTGCTGGCGCAGCCGCGTCGTCAATCGGACCGCGAGCAGCGAATGCCCGCCGCGCTCGAAGAAGTGGTCCTGCCGCGTGATGCGCCCCCCGCCCAGCACGTCACCCCAGATCGCGGCCAGCGCGCTCTCGATCCCCTCGCGCGGCGGCTCGCCGCCGCTCGCCGGCACGAGCGTGGGCGCGGGCAGCGCCTTGCGATCGATCTTCCCGTTCGCGTTGAGCGGCAGCGCCGGCAACACCGTGATCACGGCAGGCAGCATGTAGTCCGGCAGCGAGCGCGACAGCCGCTCGCGCAGCACGCTGCCGTCGATGCCGACCACGCCGCCGCAGGCCTGCATGCCGCCGCCTGCGAGACCGTCGTCATCGCCGCGCGGGTCTTCGTCCGAAGCGGACTGATCGCCGCCACGCGTGCAGGCCTTCGCACCATTCCCATCCGTGTCGACACGCCGGACGACGCCTGGCTTCGTCGACACGTAGGCCAGCAACCGCGCGCCATCCGGCGTGGTGTCCGCCACGACCACGGCCTCGCGCACCTCGGGTTGGGCGAGCAACTGTGCCTCCACCTCGCCAAGCTCGATGCGGAAGCCGCGGATCTTGACCTGATGGTCGATGCGGCCGAGGTACACCAGCTCGCCCCGCCGATTCCAACGCACCAGATCACCGGTGCGATAGAGCCGTCCGCCGTCGCCATCGAAGGGATCGGCCACGAAGCGCTCGGCGCTCAACCCCGGGCGTCGCCAATAGCCGCGCGCCAGCAGCTCGCCGCCGATGCAGAGCTCCCCCGCCGCGCCGGGCGGCGCGAGGTTCATGTCGGTATCGACCACGCGCATCACCCGCCCCGCCAGCGGCTTGCCGATGGGGACCTGCGCCGGCACCTCCTCGTCGCCACGCGCCGGCGGCGAGCAGTCGAGCACCGACGCCGTCACCGTGGCCTCCGTCGGCCCATAGGTATTGAGTAGACGCACGCCGCCCAGGCCTGCCTCGCGCCAGGCCCTGATGCCCTCGGGCGACATCGCCTCGCCACCGGCGTGTACCTGGCGCAGCGCCGCCGGCGGCGACAGGCCCATGCGCGCGAAGTCCTGGGCCAGCAGCAGCCAGTACGCCGTGCTGAGGTCCGCCACGGTCACGCCGTGCTCGGTCACCTGGGCATGGAACTCTGCGCTGTCCCACAAGGTCGGCCCCCGCAGCACGATCGCCGCGCCCGCCAGCAGCGGCGCGAACAGCTGCTCCACGAAGCCGTCGAAGTTGAGCGTCGCGAACTGCAGCACGCGGTCCCGCTCCGTCAGGTCGAAGAAGCCGGCCGCCACCCGCGCATGCCGCATCAGCGCGGCATGGGAGATACCGACGCCCTTGGGGCGGCCGGTCGATCCCGAGGTGTAGATCAGGTAGGCCAGTTGATCGCCGTGGGTGGGCACATCGGGATCGTGGACCGCTGCGCGCCGCCGCGCGCCGTCGGCCGACTCGCCGGCTTGTCGATCATCCCGGGCATCCGGTGCCTCCCGTGCCTGCTTGGCCTCCGGTGCGTCCGGAACTTCCGCCGGTCCAGCGCCGGGCCCGCCGGCCGGTTCATGCGCCGGCTCGTCGACCAGCACCGGCACCACCGACGCCGGCACCGGCAAGGTGCCCAGGACGCGGCGCTGCGTCAGCAGCAGGCCGATGCCGCTGTCCTCGATCATGGCCTCCAGCCGCGCGGCCGGGTAGGACGGATCGAGCGGCACGTAGACGCCCCCGGCCTTCAGCGTGGCCAGCACCGCCACGATCATGTCGATCGAACGCTCGGTGGCGATGCCGACCCGCGCCTCGGGTCGCACGCCCAGGCCGATCAGACGATGGGCCAGGCGATTGACGCGCTCGTCGAGCTGCGCGTAAGTCAGTTGCCCCGCGCCGCAGCGCAGCGCCATCGCATCGGGCCGCCGCGCGGCATGTCGAGCAAGGTGGCGATGGATGCGCTCGTCCGGCCCGGCATGCGCCTCGGCCCCGCGGCCCCATCGCTCCAGCTGTCGGCGACCGTGCTCGTCGATCGCGTCGATCCGGCCGATCGGACGGTCGGCCGCCTCCGCCAGCCGGGCCAGCAGGCGCTCCACCTGCGCCGACAGCGCCCGCACGGTGGCCTCGTCGAAGCAGGCGCGGTCATAGCCGTAGTCCAGCGTCAGCGAGTGGTCCAGGTGGACCGAGACCGTCATCGGATAGTTGGTGTCGTCCTGGCTGCGGACCTCGCCGAAGCGCAGGCCGCCCGGTGCCGCCTGCCGCAACGCGGCGTCGATCGGGTAGTTCTCGAAGACGAGCAGGCTGTCGAACAGCGCCTGGCCGCCCTGCCCCGCCCAGCGCTGGATGTCGTAGAGCGGCGTCTGTTCGTGCTCGCGCGCGGCCACGCCGTCGGCCTGCAATTGGCGCAACCAGTCGCCGACCGGCCGATCCGCCGGACCCGGCACAACGACCTGCGGCAACGTGTTGATGAACAGGCCCAGCATCTCCTGGGACCCCGCCAACTCCGGCGGACGACCGGACACGGTGGTCCCGAACACCACCGCCGACTGGCCGGTGTGGCGGGCCAGCAGCAACGCCCACGCGGCCTGCACCAGCGTGTTGAGCGTCACCCGCTGCGCGCGCGCCGCGTCGCTCAACCGGCGCGTCGCGTCGGGATCGAGTCGGTGAATCAGATGGGCGATGCCGGTCGCCGTCGGCGGGGAGGCGGATGTGGGCGCCGATGCGGATGCGGATGCGGATGCGGACGTCGGTGTCGGTGCCGGTGTCGGTGCGGCGTTCGATGCCGACGTGGACTCCGGCGCCGATGTCGGCGAGGGCCGCGGCACCGCGAGCGTCAACAGACTAGGACCGTCGAGCCGCGCGAGTTGCGCGCGCCAGAACGTTTCGTCGGCTTGCGCGTCGCGCGCCAGCAGGGCCCGGATGTGGTCACGGTAGCGCGCCGGGGGCGCCAGCGGCGTCTGGCCGTCGTAGCGCCGCAGCACCTCGCCCATCAACTGCGACGCGCTCCAGCCGTCGAGCAGCAGGTGATGGCTGGTCCAGACCAGGTGATGCCTGTCCGCGCCGGTGCGTGCCAGCGCGAGCCGCATCAGCGGCGGGCGCGAGAGGTCGACTCCCGCGGCCATCTCGTCGATCGCCAGCACCTCCATGTCCGCCGCGTCACGGAGCCCGTCGAGCTCGCGCAGCGGCGTGTCCACCACGCGCGCCACCCATTGCAACGGACGTTCAAGATCGGTCAGGAATCCGGTGCGCAGCACCTCGTGCGCGGCGAGCACCCCGGCCCAGGCCCGCCGGAAACGCGCGGGATCCAGGCCGTCGATGTCGACCCGCAGTTGCGTCAGGTACTGCCCCGTGTCGGGCTGGGCCAGCACGTGGAAGAGCATGCCCGACTGCATCGGCGAAAGCGGGTACAGGTCCTCGATCCGGTCCATCGGCAATGGCAACGCATCCAGCCGCGCCTGATCCAGACCGGCCAGCGGCACGTCCGACGGCGTCAGCCCGCGGGCGCCGCCGCGGCAGTGATCGATCAGCGCGCGCAGCTCGACCTCGAATCGGTCGACCCAGGCCCGCACGACAGCGGCGTCGTGGCGCTCGCGGCTGTAGCCGACCCGCAGCGCCAGCTCGCCGTCCAGCACCTGGCCGTTGACGGCGAACTCGTGCGACTGCTCCGCCGTCTCGTCCATGGGCGTGCCGGCGCTCTCCGTCGCCATGCGCCAGCGGCCGGCGTCGAAACCGCTGTCCACCTGGCCCAGGTAGTTGAAGACGACCTGCGCCCGCGGCACGTCCGCCAGGGCCACGCGTTGCGCCTCGCTGCCCATGTGGCGCAGCAGGCCGAAGCCCAGGCCCCGCAAGGGCACGCGGCGCAGCGCCTCCTTCACGCGCTTGAGCGCGGCCCCCGGCTCGCCCAGCGGGTCGAGCGCAAACGGAAACATGCTGGTGAACCAGCCCACGGTGCGGGAGACGTCCGGCGCATCGCCCCAGTCCTCGCGCCCGTGGCCTTCCAGGTCCACCAGCACGCGCTCGTGGCCGCTCCAGGCGCACAGCGCGCGGCCCAGCGCCGTCAACAGCAAGTCGTTGACCTGCGTGCGATAGGCCGCCGGCGCGCGCTTGAGCAGTGCCTCGGTGGCGGCCGGATCCAGGCGCAACTCGATGGTGTCGATCGCCGTCAGGCGATTGGATCCCTCGGGCCGGTCGCACGGCATCGAGGCCGGCACGTCGATCAGCGCGCGCCAATGGTCGAGCTCGCCATCGAGACCCGCGACGCGGCGGCTCAACGCGAGCGCCCAGTCCCGCATGCCGGCGGTCCTGGGCGGCGGCACGCAGGGCTGCCCCGCCAGGCGCCGGGCATAGGCGGTCTGCAGGTCCTCCAGCAACACACGCCACGACACGCCGTCCACCACCAGGTGGTGGACCACCAGCAGCAGGCGCCAGGAGCCGTCCGCCATCTCGACGGCCAACGCGCGCAGCAGCGGCCCGTTCGCCAGGTCCAGGCTGCGCTGGACTTCGTCGCACAGCGCCGTCAGCGCGGTCGCGTCCGCCGCGCGGCGCCACCACAGCAGCTCCCGCCGCTGCCCGTCGGGTACGTCGCCATAGGTCTGGCGCCATGCGCCATCCGGCGTCTGGCGATAACGCAGGCGCAGGCCGTCGTGCTGATGAAGCAGCGCCTCCAGCGCCTCCTGCAGCGCCGGCCGCGCCAGCGGATCGTCGCTGCGCAGCAGCACGGCCTGGTTCCAGTGATGGCGATCCGCCACGGGCGTGGCGAAGAATGCCGCCTGGATCGGCAGCAACGGCACCTCGCCGGTGGCCGGCACGGCCGACTCGGTGGTCGCCGGCGCATCGACGGCCACCACGACCGTCACCGACGCCAGCGCGGCGATGCTCTGATGCTCGAAGAGCTGGCGCGGCGCCAGTCGCCAGCCGGCCCGGCGCGCGCGCGCCACGACCTGCAGGCTGAGGATCGAATCCCCGCCCAGCTCGAAGAAGTTGTCGTTGCGGCCGACGCGTGGCACGCCCAGCAGGTTGGCCCAGATCGCGGCCAGGGCCTGCTCCGCGTCGCCTTGCGGTGCGGCGTAGTCGCGCGTCGCCGCCAGCGCGGGCTCGGGCAGCGCCTCGCGGTCGAGCTTGCCGTTCACGGTCCGCGGCAGCGCCTCCAGCACGACCAGGGCCGCCGGCACCATGTGCTCCGGCAAGACCTGGCCCAGGCGCGCGCGGAGCACCTCCGCCTCGACCCGCCGCCCGGCGCGCGGCGATACGTAGGCGATCAGCCGCGCCCCCGTCGCGCCCTGCCCCGCGATGACCGCGGCATCGCCGACCTCGGGCTGCTGGCGCAGCCGCGATTCGATCTCGCCCGGCTCGATGCGGAAGCCCTGGATCTTGAGCTGTTGATCGATGCGCCCCAGGTATTCGAGCTGGCCGTCCTCGCTCCAGCGCACGCGGTCGCCGGTGCGATAGAGGCGCCCGCCGGCAAGGTCGAACGGGTCCGCGACGAAACGCTCCGCCGTCAGGCCCGCGCGACCCAGATAGCCCCGCGCGATGCCTTGCCCGCCGAGGTACAGCTCGCCGGGCACGCCGGGCGGCAGCAGGCACAGATCGGCGTCCAGCACCCGCGCCGTGCGATCGCCCACCGGGCGGCCGATCGGGGCGTAGGCGGAGGTCACGGTGGTGCCGCGGCGCGCCTTCCACGCCACCGGCGTCACCACCGTCTCGGTGGGGCCGTAGCCGTTGATCAGCAGCGCCGGCCCGAGCCGGTCGTCGACCAGCGCCAGGCCCGCGCGCGGCATCGCCTCGCCACCGAACGAGCACAGGCGCAGCGTCGGCACCGCGCCGCCATGCCGCGCCTCGGCGGCCAGCGCCTGCAGGTAGGCGGGTGGGAAACCGGCGTTGGTGACGCCGTGCGCGCGCATGGCGGCCAGCGTCTGGTCGGGCGTCCACGGCGACGCGTCGCGCAGCACCAGCCCGGCGCCGCAGCACAGCGCGGTGAACAGGCGCTCCTGCGCGCCGTCGAACGAGAAGGACAGGAAATGCAGCTCCAGCGAGCCGGCATCCATCTCGTAGAGCGCCGCCGTCTCCACGCAATGCATGCCGAAGGGCGCATGGGCCACCGCCACGCCCTTGGGCAGGCCGGTCGAGCCCGAGGTGTAGATCACGTAGACCAGCTGATCGACGTGAACGGGCACGCCGGGATTGCCGTCGGGCTCGGCGTCCAGCTCGCCATCCGACGCCAGCCTGTCCACCAGCCATCGTGGCGCCGCGCCGCCATGCGCCTCGGCCAACGAGGACTGGGTCAGCAGCAGCCCGATGCCGCTGTCCTGCGCCATGAAGGCGAGCCGCTGCGCCGGGTAGGCCGGATCCATCGGCACATAGGTGCCGCCCGCCTTGCACACGGCCAGCAGCGCGACGACCAGGTCGATGGACCGCTCCAGCAACACGCCCACCCGCGTCTCCGGCGCGAGGCCGAGCGCCAACAGCCGATGCGCGAGGCGATTGGCGCGGCGGTTCAGCGTGTCGTAGTCGATGCGCTGGTCGCCAAGGATCAGCGCCGTGGCCCGGGGACGCGCGCGGACTTGCGTCTCGAACAGCTCGTGCACCGGGGCGGATACGTCGTGTCGCGGCGCGTTGACGCCCCAGTCGCGCAGCAGCGCCTGCTCCGCCTCGCCCGGCAGCACAACGTCGGCCAGCCGTCGTTCAGGCGATTTGGCGATCGCGTCGAGCAGGCGCAGGTAGTGGCCGGCGAAACGTTCGACGCTGGCTGGCTCGAAGAGCTCGGCCGCGTAGGAGAAGGTCGCGGTGGCCGTGCCGTCGGGCGCCTCCACGATGTCGAGCGCGAGCTCGAATTGCGCCGACGTCGGCGCCAGCGCCTGCTCGCTCAGCCTCAGGCCAGGCAGGTCGCGCAGTCCGCCCAGATCGCGGCGCTGGTGGTTGAAGATCGCCTGGAACAGCGGCGACGTGCCGAGGCTGCGCTCCGGCTGCAACGCCTCGACGAGGTGCTCGAACGGCAGGTCCTGGTGGGTCTGCGCGCCCAGCACCGCCTCCCGCGTGGCGGCGATCAGCGCGTCCAGCCGGGTACGGCCGTCGAAGACCGCGCGCAGCACCTGCGTGTTGACGAAGAGGCCGACGATGCCGGCCGTCTCCGCGCGATGGCGGTTGGCCACCGGCGACCCCACGCGGATGTCCGGCTGACCGGTGAGGCGATGCAGCAGCGCCTGGTAGCCGGCCAGCAGCACCATGAACAGCGTCGCGTCGGCGCTGCGCGCCCGCTCGCGCAGCGCGTCCAGCAACGGGCGCGGCACGGCCAGCGTGTGCGACGCGGCCCGATAACGCCCGTCGGCGCGGCGGGGATGATCGGCGGGCAGTTGCAGCACGGGCTGCTCGGCGCCGAGCTGCGCCGTCCAGTAGGCCAGTTGCCGGTGCTTGCCGCCCGCCTCCATCCAGCGCCGTTGCCAGGCGGCGTAGTCGACATAGCGCAGCGGCGGCGGCGACAGGTCGGGCGTGGTCCCGATCACGCGGGCGCGGTACTCGCGCACGAACTCGTCGACGATCAACTGGATGGACGCGCCGTCCGACACGATGTGATGCATGACCAGCACCAGCACCCGGCGCTCCGGACGCGTCCGCACCAACCCGATCCGCAGCAGCGGGCCCCGGGTGAGATCGAACGGCTCCTGCGCCAGATCGCGGATGGCCTCGGCCGCCCGCGTGTCGTGGCCGTCGCCGCATTCCACAAGACGCAGATCCACCGGCGCGGCGGGCAGCACCGCGGGCCGCGCGAGGCCGTCCTCGTCCGCCTGGACCACCGTGCGCAACGACTCGTGCCGCGCGACGATGGCCGTGAAGGCGTCCGTCAAGGCCTCGACGTTCAACGCGCCGTCGAGCGCGACGGCGCCCGCGACGTGGTAAGCGCCGCTGGTCGGATCCATGCGCCACAGGAACCACTGCCGCCGCTGCGCGTAGGACAGCGGCGCGACCTGGTCCGCGGGCAGCGGCACGATCGGCAGGCCGGCGAAAGCAATCCCCTGCGCGTCGAGCGCCTGGATGAACGCGGCCTGCCGCTCCGCCGGCAGACGCGCGAAGCGCTCGGCGATCTCTCGCTTCTTCTGTTCCATCAGGGCTCCAGCTCTTCCAGCTTCTTGAAGGTCTCGGGGGGTTCCAACGCCGCCAGCAGGCGGTCCATCTCGTCGAGCTCCCGCCCCAGCGCCTGCGCGGCCCGTGGCTGCTGTGCGGCCAGCTCGCCGGCCAGCGCCGACAGCGTCCTCAGCTCGAAGAAGCGGCGCAGCGGCAACCGCACGCCCCAGTGCGACTCGGCCTTGGCCTGGACTTGCACCAGGGCCAGCGAATGCCCACCGAGATCGAAGAAATCGTCGTCGCGACCGACCCGCGAGACGCCGAGCACGGCGGACCAGATCGCGGCCAGCGCCGTCTCCGCCGGCCCCTCCGGCAGCGTCGAGCCGCGCCCCCTGCCGGGCTCGGGCATCGGCAACGCGCGACGGTCCAGCTTGCCGTTGGCGTTCAACGGCAGCGCATCCAGCACCTGCACGGACGACGGCAGCATGTGCTCGGGCAAGTCGGCGGCAAGCCGGCGACGCAGCGCTTCGGGATCGATGGCCAGGCCCCCGCGCGCGCTGACGAAGGCGACCAGGCGCGCCCCGCCCGCGCCGTTGGCGACCTGCACCGTCGCTTCACGGACCTCGGGCAAGGCCGTGAGCCGGGCTTCGATCTCGCCCAGCTCGATCCGGAAGCCGCGGATCTTGACCTGCTCGTCGATGCGGCCGAGATAGTCGATGTCACCGTCGGCGCGCCAACGCGCCAGGTCGCCGGTGCGGTACAGCCGGCCGCCCGCCGCGTCGTCGGGATCGGCGATGAATCGCGAGGCGGTCAGACCGGGCCGGTGCAGGTAACCCCGCGCCAGGCCGGCGCCGCTCACGTGGAGCTCGCCCGGCACGCCGATGGGCACCGGTCGCAGCTCGCTGTCCAGCAGCCGCAGGCCGAGGTCGGGCAACGCCCGCCCCATCGGGCTGCCGCCGTCCTCCAGGTCCGACGCGTCGAGCGGACGGCAGGTCACGTGCACCGTGGTTTCCGTGATGCCGTACATGTTGACCAGCCGAGGGTGTTCCAGCCCGAAGCGATCGGCCCAGGGCCGCAGGCTGCGCGGCTCCAGAGCCTCGCCGCCGAAGATCACCAGCCGCAGGGCCAGGTCTTGCCCGTCGAGCGCCGCCTCGGCCGGCGCGTCCACCGGCCCCGACTGCACCGCCACGTGCATCAGTTGCTTGAAGGCGGAAGGTGTCTGGTTGAGCACCGTCACGCGATGCTCGCGCAGCAATGTCAGGAACTCGCGCGGCGAGCGGCTGACGAGGTGCGGCACGATGACGACGCGTCCCCCGGTGCACAGCGGCCCGAACAGCTCCCACACCGAGAAGTCGAAGGCGTAGGAATGGAACAGCGTCCACACGTCGTCCGGGCCGAAGTCGAAGTGGCCGGCGCTGGCGTCGAGCAGCCGCAGCACGTTGCGGTGCGTGAGCTGCGCGCCCTTGGGTCGACCGGTCGAGCCGGAGGTGTAGATCACGTAGGCCAGGTGATCCGGTCGCAGCGCGACGCTCGGGGCGCGGCTCGACTCGTCGGCGAAGTCCTCGCCGCGCTCGCGGTCGTCGCCGGGCAGATCGACGCGCAAGTCGACACGCGGCACGTGGACTTCGGCCAACGCGGGGTGATCGTCGTCGCACAGCAGCAGGGCCATGCCGCTGTCCTGTGCCATGAAGCCGAGTCGATCCGCGGGATAGGCCGGATCGAGCGGCACGTAGGCGCCGCCCGCCTTCAGGGTCGCCAGCATGCCCACGACCATCGCGAGCGACCGCCCCGCCGCAAGCCCGACGCGGGTCTCTGGGCCTACGCCCAGCCGCCGCAGCCGATGCGCCAGCCGATTGGCCGCGCGGTCGAGCGCCGCGTAGCTGATGCGTTCCTGTCCCAGCGCCAGGGCCGTCGCATCGGGCCGCTGCCGGACTTGCGCCTCGAAGCGCTGGTGGATCAGGTCCGTGACGACGAGGTCCTCGCGGCGGCTCCATCGCGCGAGCTGGCGTTCCTCATCGGCGTCCAGCAGCGCCACGTCGCCCACGGCCGTTTCCGGCGCCTCGTGCAAGGCCCGCAGCAGCGCCAGGTAATGCCCGGCCATCCGCTCGATCGTGGCGCGCTCGTACAACGCGCTGGCATACCGGAACCACGCCTGCACCTGGCCGTCGCCCGACTCGGCCGTTTCCAGCGTCAGCTCGAACGGCGCGCTGCGCTCGCCGAAGTCGACACGCCGCACCGCCAGGCCCGGCCAGGCCGGCGCCGCGTGCTCGTCCAGGCGCAAATGATTGAACAGCACCTGGAACAGCGGCGTCGCGCCGGCCGCCCGGGACGGCTTGAGCACCTCGACCAGGCGCTCGAACGGCAGCTCCTGATGCGCCAGTGCGCCTAGCACCGTCTCCTGCATCTGCCGCAGCAGCTCGGTCAGGGTCATGCGCGGTCCGACCTCGCTGCGCAGCACCACCGTGTTGACGAAGAAGCCGACCACGCGCGCGACCTCGGGCCGGTTGCGGTTGGCCACGGGCAGACCGGAGCGGATCTCCGCCTGTCCGGTGTGGCGGAACAGCAGCGCGTGAAAGGCCGCGGCCAGCACCATGAACAGCGTGCCACCGTGGCGCCGCGCGGTCTCGCGCAGACCGACGACGAGCTCGGCGGGCAAGGTCAGCGATACGGCCGCAGGAGGGCCGTCCGGGGCGCCGCGCGGATGGTCCGTCGGCAGCGACAGCGGCGGTGATTCGGGGTCGAGACGGTCGCGCCAGTAGGCAAGCTGGCGCTCGCCCTGCGCGCCGTCCAGCCATTGCCGCTGCCAGCGCGCGAAGTCCACGAAACGGATCTCGGGCGGCGCCAGATCGACGTCCTGGCCGCGCAGGGCCGCCACGTACAGCGCGGGCAGTTCCGCCAGGATCAGCTCGACCGACCACGCGTCCGAGATCGCGTGATGCAGGCACAACAGCAGGTCGTGCGCCGCCGGCTCGGTCTTCAACAGCACGGCGCGCAGCAGCGGCCCTCGCTCCAGGTCGAACGCCGAGGTGCAAACCTCCCGCACGGCCTGCCGCCGCCGGACCTCGCGCGCATCGGCGTCGAGGCCGCTCAGGTCGAGGCACGGCAGGTCCAGCGGCATCGCCGGCCGTACCCGTTGGGTCAACGTGTCGTCCCCCCCGTCGCCTGAGTGAAAGACGGTGCGCAGCGCATCGTGGCGGTCGATCACCTGCGCCAGCGCCCGACGCAGCGCGGCGACATCGAGCGTTCCCGCGAGCCTCAGGCCGCCGCCCACGTGATACGCGGTGCTGTCGGGATTCATGCGCCACAGGAACCACTGGCCGCGCTGGGCGGGCGTGGCGGGGCCGGTGGGGTCGGTACCGCGCGCGATGCCGGTCGCGCCGGCCGCCGTGGCGGTCGACGTCGCGATTGATGTCGCGTTCGACGGGTCATTCGGCGCCGCCGTGCCGGCCATGCGTTGCCGCAGCCGCTGCAGTTGCGCGTCGGACAGCCGCGCGCGGCGTTGGGAAAGGTCGGAGGGACTGTTCATGTCGCAACGCTCAAGGAGTCGGGGGAGCCGGACATCGCGCCGTCCGCGTCCGGCGTCAGGCCCAGTGGGTCCGTCTGTTCGATCTCGTCCAGCAGGCGACGTTCGATCTCGTCGGCCTGGCGGGCGATCGTGGGGGCGCGGAAGAAGTCGGCCGGATGCAGCTCGACGCCATAGACCTTGCGCACCCGCGACAGCAGGCGGATGGCCAGCAGCGAGTCGCCGCCCAGGTCGAACAGGCTGTCGTCGACGCCGAGCGGCGCGATGCCCAGCATCTCGGTCCAGATCGCCGACAGCCCTTCCTGCAGCACGCCGTCCGGCGCCACGTACGGCGTGGGCAGCACCGGACGCGGCTGGCCGACGGCGGTGGCTGCGGTGGTCGCGGGCAGTTCCTCCAGCGCGGCGAGCAGGCCCTGGTCGAGGGGCCCGAGCCGTGCCTCCAGCGGCGTGGTGGACACCACCACCTGCGGCAGGTCCGGACCGAGCAGGATGCGCTCGAAGGCGCGCACGCCGCCGGCCTCGTCCAGCCCGACACCGCCCGGCAGGTCCAGGTCGACGGCCACGCCGACGTCGCGCCAGGCGTCCCAGTTGACGGAGACGACCGGCAAGCCCGTCTCGCGTCGACGGGCCGCCGCCAGCGCGTCCATGCCGGCATTGGCCGCGGCGTAGTCACTGCGGCTCAGGCCGCCGATCAGCGCGGCCACCGAGGAGCAGAGCATCACGAAGTCCAGCGGCTCGCCGGCCACCGCGCGCAGCACGCAGTCCGTCCCGGCGATCTTCGATGCCCAGGCGGCCTCGACGTCCGCGCGTGCGCGCCGGCCGATCAGGCCGCGCCCCGGATGCACGACCGCGTGCACGACGCCGTGGACGGGGCCGAAGCGCGCGTGTGCCCGCGCCAGCGCCGCCTGCAGCTCGGCGGCGACGAGCACGTCCGCCACCACCGTCATCACCTCGGCACCCGCGGCTTCCAGGTCCAGCAGTTGGCGCAGCGTGCGGCGCAAGGTCGCAGGCTGATCCGCGGCCTCGGCCAACGCGGGCCAGTCCGATCGCGGCGGCAGCGGCGTGCGTCCCAGCAGCACCAGCCGCGCGCCCCACGTGCCGGCCAGATAGCGCGCCAGGGCCAGGCCCACCGCGCCCATGCCGCCGGTGATCAGGTAGGTGCCGCCTCGGCGCAGGCGCTCGTGGCGAGGCAGGTCCGCCGGCACGGGCCGGTAGCGTCGGACCCAGCGCTGCGCGCCGCGCAACGCGACGAGGAAGTCGCGGCCACGATCGGCCTCGTCCACCAGCGCCGCTGCCAGCGCCGCTGCCAGCGCGACGGCCGCCGCGGCGCTCGCCACGCGCGGCGCGTCGATCACGCGGCAATCGAGTCCGGGATACTCCTGGCCCGCCACCTTGGCCAGGCCCAGCAGCGTCGCCTTGCCCGGCGCCAGAGCCTCGCAGCCGGACACGTCCCCCAGTCCGTCGGCGACGACCGCCACCACGGGCCGAGCCTCGGCGCCATGGGACGCCGGCGCCCCCTCCAGCGCCTGCAACAGGGCGAGCAGACCGAAATAGGCATCGTCCCCCGTGCCCGGCGCGATGCGCGGCCCCAGGCCGCCGAGGTGGAACACCCGCATCACCGGCCCCCTGTCGCCGAGGGCGACCAGCAGGGCCGCGATGTCTTCCACGCGGTCGGCGCGCAGCTGATAGACGCCCGGCTCGGCATGCGCGAACTCACGGCCCGGCACCGCGCGCACGACCTGCCAGCCCTGCCCCGTCAGCCGCGCGACGAGCGCATCGACGAGCTGTGTGGCGGTGGCGTCGGCGTTGGCCAGCACGAGCGCCACGCCATCGCGCGGCGCGACGGCCGTCTCGGTCGTCGTCGACATCGCGGTCTTCCCGGACACCGCGCTCGTTGCGGGCATCGCGGTGGCCGTGGTGGCCGTGGTGGCCGTGGTGGCCGTGGTGGCCGTGGTGGCCTTGAGCATCGCGGACCTCGTGGTGGTCGCAGACATCGCGGTCGCGATCGCGGGCAGCGATTGACGCTCCCAATCGGGCAGGTAGAGCCCGTCCTCCGCGGCCGCGTGGGTCGGCGCCACGCCGGCCGACGGACCCGGAGCCTCGTCCGTGGACGCGTCCGGCGCCTCGACCCAATGACGTCGGCGCTGGAACGGATAGGTCGGCAGCGGCACGCGCCGGCGGCCGGCCGCGGGCTGCAGCGCGTTCCAATCGACATCGACGCCCGCGGTCCACGCCCCGGCCACTGCCAGGGCCAGTTGGCGCTCGTCGCGCTCGGGCTGCTGCGGGTGCGCCTGGCACGACCAGATGCCCGCGGCCGACGCGCGGTCCGGATGCAGGCGGGCCAGCCCGGCGAGCGTCTCGCCGGGGCCGATGTCCAGCAGCACGCGGCCCGGCGTGCCCAGCACGGTCGTCAGGCCGTCGGCGAAGCGCACGGCGCCGCGCAAGTGCCGGCCCCAGTACGCGGGATCACACGCCTCCTCCGCCGTGATCGGACGGCCGGTGACGTTGGACACGAACGGGATCGACGGCGCCTGCCGCGGCACGGCGGCGATGGCGCGCTCCAGTTCCGCCACGATGGGCTCAACCATCGCGGAATGCGACGCCACCTGGATATGCAGCCGGCGCGGCAGGCAATGCACGGCCAGCGCGCGCTCGGCGCGGTCGATGGCGTCGACCGGCCCGGCCAGCACGCACAGCGATTCGCCGTTCACCGCCGCCAGGTCGCAGCCATCGTCGAGGAACGGTCGCAGCTCCGCCTCGGGCAGCGGCACGGCGATCATCGCGCCGCCCGCGACGCTTTCCATCAACCGGCCTCGCGTCGCCACGACCTGCAGCGCGTCCCCCAGGCCGAAGACACCGGCCAGGCAGGCGGCCACGTATTCCCCGAGGCTGTGACCCAGCATCAGCGCCGGTGTCACGCCCAGGTGCATCCACCACTTCGCCAGCGCGTACCCGACGACGAACAGCGCCGGCTGCGCCATCGACATCCGCGAGAGCCCCGCCGTGGCGGCAGCCTCGGCGCCGGACGCGGGGAACAGCACCTCCCGCAGGTCCGGGCCGCCGCGCTGGCGCAGCAGGTCCAGGCAGGCGTCGAGTTCGGCGCGGAAGAAGTCGCTTCGCCGGTACAGCGCCTGCCCCATCCGCACATGCTGCGTGCCGCCGCCAGGGAACAGGAAGACCACCTCCGGCGCTCGCCCCGCCCGCGCGCCGGGCCCCGGCGCGTCGAGCAGATCCGCCGCGAGGCCGTGTCCATCGGCCACGGCGGCGGCGCGCCACGGGAAGACGCGCCGGCCATGGCGCAGCGTGTGGGCCACGTCGGCCAGCGGCTGCTCGGGATGATCGCGCAGCCAGGCGGCCAGGCGGGTGCGTTGCTCGGAAAGCGCCGTCTCGTCGCGGGCGGAAAGCGGCAGCACCTGCCAGGCGCCGGACAGCACGGCGTCGTCGCGCGGCGCGGCGTCATCCTCCGGCCAGGGGCCATCACGCGACCTGAGGTCATCGCCCGGCGTGGCGTCATCGCGCGGCGCGGCGTCGGGAGCCTCCTCCAGCACGACGTGCACATTGGTCCCGCCGATGCCGAAGGCGCTGACGCCCGCGCGACGCGGCGTCCCGCCTCGCGGCCACGGACGAGTTTCGGTGTTGACGCGGAACGGGCTGCGCTCGAAATCGATGCGCGGGTTGGGCCGCTCGAAGTGCAGGCTGGGCGGCAAGGTCCGGTGACGCAGCGCCAGCACCGTCTTGATCAGGCCCGTCACGCCGGCGGCGGCGTCGAGGTGGCCGACGTTGGTCTTGACCGAGCCGATGGCGCACCACGGCTCGCCGGGGCGCGACGCGTCGCCGTCGCCGCGGAAGGCGGCGGTGAGGGCCTCGATCTCGATCGGATCGCCCAGGGCGGTGCCGGTGCCGTGCGCCTCGACGTAGCCGATGCTGCGCGCCGCGACGCCGGCCACCGCCTGCGCCGCGCGGATCACCGCCGTCTGGCCGCTCACGCCGGGCGCGGTGAAGCCGACCTTGTCCGCGCCGTCATTGTTGGCGGCGCTGCCCTTGATCACCGCATGGATGGTGTCGCCGTCGCGCCAGGCGTCCTCCAGCCGCTTGAGCACCACCACGCCGGCGCCGCTGCCCAGCACCGTGCCGGCCGCCTCGGCGTCGAAGGCGCGGCAATGGCCGTCGGGCGAGAAGATCGCGCCCGGCTGATGGCGATAACCGGCCGTCTGCAACAGGTTCAGCGACACACCGCCCGCCAGCGCCATGTCGCATTCATGGCCCAGCAGCGCCTGCACGGCGCCGTGCACCGCCGCCAGCGAGGTCGAGCAGGCCGTCTGGATCGTCACCGCCGGTCCGCGCAGATCGAGCTTGTAGGCCACGCGCGTGCACAGCGCGTCCGCCATGTTGCCGCCGAGCAGCCCCAGCAGATCGGCGATCTGCCCGCCCTGCGCGAGCCGCTCGCGCGGCAGCAGGTGCCGCATCAGGTAGGTCGCCGCGCCGCAGCCGGCGTACACGCCCACGCGCCCGTCCTGGCGCTGCGCGTCGTACCCGGCGTGCTCCAGCGCCGCCCAGGCGCATTCGAGGAAGACGCGATGCTGCGGATCCAGCGTCTCGGCGTCGCGCGGCGTGTAGCCGAAGAACTCGGCATCGAAAAGCGCCATGTCGGCCAGCGGCACGCCGGCCTTCACGTAGTGCGGATCGCTCAGCAGCGCCTCGGGGACACCGCGCCGACGCAGTTCCTCGTCGTCGTAGCACCGCACCGATTCGACACCGTCGCGCAGGTTGCGCCAGAAGGTCTCGATGTCGGGGGCGTCGGGGAAACGTCCGGCCATGCCGACGACAGCGATCTCCAGGCCGTGGTCCTGACCGTTCAGCGGATCAGCGTTCGAATGCATCAGTGGGTCCTTTCGGCGAGGCGCTTGCGTCGCTGCAGCAGCGCGGCGCGGCGCCGGTGGTCGGCGTCGTCGATGGGAGCGGCCAGGAGAGGCACGGCCGCATCGGCGCGTTCATCCGTGGGGCTGCCACTTCCGGCGCTCGGGGAGTGATTGCCGTCGCGGGCGGCCCGGTCTTGCCGGATGCGCCGCGCCAGGGCTTCGACGTTGGGATGGCGGAACAGGTCCACCACGCTCAGGCCCGCATGCAATCGGTCTTCCAGCAGACGGTGCAGCCGGATCAGCAGCAGCGAATGACCGCCCAGATCGAAGAAGTTGTCGGTGAGCCCCACGTGCGCGACGCCCAGCACCTCGGCGAGCACGAGCGACAGTTGCCGTTCAAGGTCGTCGGAGGTCGCATCGTTCTCGCCGGCACCGTCGGAGGTCGCACCGCCGCCCATGCGGACGGCGTGGCCCTCGCCGCTCGCGCCACGCCCGCCGTCGACGGCCCGCGGCTCGGGCAGCGCCGACCGGTCCACCTTGCCGTTGACGTTGACGGGCAGCGCCTCCAGCACGACGACGGCCGCGGGCACCATGTAGTCGGGCAGGCGATCCGCGAGCCGCTCGCGCAGCGCCGCGGCGTGCAACGCCTGCCCAGGCCGCGGCGCGACGTAGCCCAGCAGGCGCGGTCCGCCCGGACCCGCGCGGACCACCACCGCGGCCTGGCGCACGCCGGGCTGCGCCAGCAGCGCCGCCTCCACCTCGCCAGGCTCGATGCGGAAGCCGCGGATCTTGATCTGCTGGTCCGCCCGGCCGAGGTACTCCAATTGCCCTTGCGCGTTCCAGCGCACCAGGTCCCCGGTGCGATAGAGGCGACCACCGGCGGCATCGAAGGGATCCGCGACGAAGCGTTCGGCGGTCAGCCCGCCGCGCGCCGGATAGCCACGCGCGAGGCCGCTGCCGCCCAGGTAGAGCTCCCCCACCAGGCCTTGCGGCAGCAGGTCGAGCCCGGCATCGAGCACCAGCGCCTTGCGGTCGCCGACGGGCCGGCCGATGGGCGCGTAGGCAGCGGTGGGCAGCGGCTCGTCGGTGCGGGCCTTCCACAGCGTGGGCGTCACGACGGTCTCCGTCGGGCCGTAGCCGTTGATCAGGACCTTCGCGCCGAGGTGGCGTTGCGCCAGCTCCAGCCCTTCCCTCGGCATCGCCTCGCCGCCGAAGGAGTACAGGTGGACGGCGGGCGCCCCGCCCGGCCCCGCGGCGGCATGCGCGAGCTCCTGCAGATAGACCGCCGGGAAGCCGCCGTTGGTGACGCCATGCCGACCGATGGCGCCGAGCGTGTCGCGCGGCGACCAGAGCGCGCCGTCCCTCAGCACCAACGAGGCCCCACAGCCCAGCGCGGTGAACAGGCGCTCGTGCGCGCCGTCGAAGGCGAAGGACAGGAAGTGCAGCTCGCGCGAGTGCGGCCCCATCTCGTAGAGCGTGGCCGTCTCCACGCAATGCATCGCGAACGGACCGTGCGCCACCGCGACGCCCTTGGGCGCGCCGGTGGAGCCGGAGGTGTAGATGACGTAGGCCAGCTGGCCCGGATCGACGGCGAGGTCTAGATCCAGGTCCAGCGCCTGGTCGAGGTCAACGTCGACGTCCGGCTGGGCCTCCAGCTCGACCTCCAGGCCAGCGTCGAGCCCGGCATCCAGCTCCGCGTGGGGCTCACCGTCGATCCCGGCCCCAGGCTGCCGCGCGACATCGGCCTCGTCGAGCACGAGCACCCGCGCGGCGTGCCCGGCCAGCAGCCGCTTCGCCTGCCCCCTCTGCGTCAACAGCAGGCGCATGCCGCTGTCCTCGATCATCGACCGCAGGCGCGCGGCGGGGTGCGACGGCTCCAGTGGCACATAGGCCCCCCCGGCCTTGAGTACTGCCAGCAGGGCCACGATCAGCTCGGGCGATCGATCCATCGCGATGCCGACCTGGACCTCCGACCCCACGCCCAGCGACCGCAGGCGCCGCGCCAGCCGGTTGGCCCGGCGGTTGAGGTCGCCATAGGGGACGACCTCGTCGCCGAAGAGCAAGGCCGGCGCATCGGGTCGCGCCGCCGCGTGGCGCTCGAACAGGCGATGCACCGGCTGCGCGTCGCGGCGGGCGTCGGGGTTGCCACCCCAGCGGTGCAGCGTGTCGCGCTCCTGCGCGCCGATCAGGTCGACGTCCCGCACCGCCAGGTCCGGTCGGTCGGACAGCGCGCGCAACACCGCCAGGTAATGCCCGACCAGTCGGGCCATGGTCGCCGCCTCGAAGCGCTCGCTCGACCAGACCAGCCGCGCCCGCACGGCACCGTCCGCGATCTCGCGCGTTTCGAGCACGAGCTCGAATTGCGCGTGCTCGGGCAGCACCGCGACTTCCGCGATCGACCAGCCGGTCTGGCGCTCCGCGCGATCGTGGCTGACCTGCAAGTGGTTGAACACGACCTGGAACGGCGACTGCGCGTCGAGGCCGCGCTGCGGCTGCAGCTCCCGCATCAGACGATCCAGCGGCACCCCCTGATGGGCCTGCGCCTCCAGCACAACCTGCCGCACCTGGCGGACCACCGCGTCCAGGCAATCGCCGCCGTCGATGTCGGCGCGCAGCACCAGCGTGTTGACGAAGCAGCCCACCATGTCCTGCAACTGCGGCAGCGGCCGATTCGCGAAGGGGGCGCCGACGCGGATCTCGCGCTGCCCGGTGTAGCGGTGCAGCAGCACCTGGAAGCCGGCCAGCAGGCTCATGAAGAGCGTCGTGCCCTCGGCGCCGGCCTGGGCGCGCAGGCGGGCGACGATGTCCGCCGGCAGCTCGACCTCGATCGAGTCCGCGTGCTGACGCTGGTGTCGGGAGCGTGGATGGTCCGTCGGGAGGACCAAGTCTGGCGCGGGCTCTCCGCCGGCCGTGCGCAGTTGGTCGCGCCAGAAGGCCATCTGCAGCGCCTCGCGCGCCGGGTCCACGGCTTCGCGCTGCCAGACGGCGTAGTCGGCGTACTGGAGCGGCGAGGGTGGCGAGACGTCCGAGTCGCCGCAGGGGCTCCCGTAGCGCGCGGCCAGCTCGTCCATGAGCATCTGCATCGAGGCACCGTCCACGGCGATGTGATGCACGACCAGGGCCAGCAGGTGATCCCGCCCGGATAGCTTCACCAGCACCGCGCGCACCAGCGGACCGCGCGCGAGGTCGAAGGGCTCCGCGATCAGCCGCGTGACGATCCGACGGGCGCGATCCTCGCGGTCGGCACCGTCCACATCCGCGAGGCCGATGCAATGCAGCGCCGCGGTCGCGCCTGCCTCGACCGATTGCTCGATCTCCCCGTCCTCGCGGACACGGAACACCGAGCGCAAGACGTCGTGCCGCGCCAGCAGCCTGGCGAAGGCGCGCCGCAGACGCTCCGGATCGACATCGCCGTCGATGCGCAGCACGCACGGCACGTGATAGGCGCTGCTGCCCGGATCCAGCTGCCAGAGGAAGTAGTGCTGCCGCTGGGCGGAGGACAACGGCAGCGGCCCCCGGCGCACTGCCGGCGCCAGCGCCACGATGGTGGCGGTCTCGTGCGCGACCGGCGCGGCGGCGCGGATCGCCTCGACCTGCGCCCGCAACCGTGCGTGCTCGAACACCTGGCGCGCCGGGAAATCGATCCGCCATTGCTGCCCGATGCGCGCGGCCAGTTGCACCGCCAGCAGCGAGTTGCCGCCGAGGGCGAAGAAATGGGAGTCCGCGCCGCAAGGGCGCGTCGGCGCGAGGCCGAGCACATCTCGCCACAACGCCACCAGGGCCGCGGTGGTTTCGTCGAGCGGCGCGTCCAACGCTGCCGCAGGAGCCGCCGCTCCCGCGCCCTGTCCCGCGTCCAGGCCGGGATCGGCGCCCGCGTCAGCGCCGGACGTGAAACCCGCGTCCGTGCGCCAGACGCCTTGGGGTTCAGCGCTCATCAACGGCTGCCCGCGCTCGAACAGCGCGTAAGCCTCCAGCGATCGCTGGGTCCAGCCCTGCCGGCACGCGGCCCGCTGCAATTTGCCGCTCGACGTCTTGGGCAGTCCGCCCGGCTGAAGCAAGGCGATCGCCAGCGGCGCCTCGCCGGCCTGCGCGACGACGACCTCGCACAGCAGGTCGGACAGGGCCTGCGGCGTCACGAGCTTCTGCAGTCCGCGCGAGACCTCGGCCGCGACGCCGATGCCCTCCACGCCGTCGACCTCGACCCGGAAGGCCGCCACGCGGCCCTTGCGCACGGCCTCCACGCCGGCCTCCACCGCGCGCTCGACGTCCTGCGGATAGACGTTGTGGCCGCGCACGATGATCATGTCCTTCAGACGCCCGGCCACGTACAGCCGCCCGTCGTGCTCGAAACCGAGATCGCCGGTGCGCAGCCAGCGCCGGCCGTCGCGCTCGACGAAGGTCTCGGCGCTCGCCCTCGGTTTCTGCCAGTACCCCGATGCGATGCTGGGGCCCGACGCCCAGATCTCGCCTACCCGGCCCGGTGGCAAGGCGGCGCCCGACGCGGCGTCCACGATCAGCACCCCATGCGCCGTGGGCGCCCGGCCGCAGGCCACCAGCCGCGTGCCGCCCGCATGCGGCTCGGCCCGCCCCCGCGCCAAGGCCTCGGCATCGAAGGCGGTCGCGACCAACCCTTCGCCGCGCGTGCCGCCGGTGACGAACAGCGTCGCTTCCGCCAGGCCGTAACAGGGATAAGGCGCCGCCGCGGAGAAACCGGCCGGCGCGAAGCGGTCGACGAAGGCCCGCAGCGTGTCGTGACGCACCGGTTCCGCGCCGGAGAAGGCCAACCGCCAGCTCGACAGGTCCAGCGTCTGCAGTTGCGTGTCGCGCACGCGGTCGACGCAGAGCCGGAACGCGAAGTCCGGGCCGCCGCTGATCGTGCCGCGATGGCGTGAGAGCGCCTGCAGCCACCGCACCGGCCGCTCCAGCATCAGCCGTGTCGGCATCAGCACCAGCTTGATGCCGCGATGCAGCGGCTGCAGCATGCCGCCGATCAGGCCCATGTCGTGGAACAGCGGCAGCCAGGTCACGAATACGTCGTCGGGGCCGACCGACAGGCCTTCCTCGATGGCGCGCTCGTTGGCCATCAGGCTGTCGTGACTCACCATCACGCCCTTGGGCGCCGACGTCGATCCGGAGGTGTACTGCAGGAAGGCGATGTCGCCGCCGCGCGGCGCGTGGACGCGCCAGCGCGCGGCGGCATCCTCGCCAGCGTGGTCGAACTCGTCCACCGCCACGACCTCGATCCGAGCGACGACCTTGGCGATCGCGGCACTGTCGCCATCGGTATCGCCATCGCCATCGGTGTCGGCGTCGGCGTCGGCGTCGGCATCAACGTCGATATCGGCATTGCCGTCGACCTTGCTCCGGCCGTCCCTGCCGCCGCCGCCCGCGACCGCGGCTTCCGTGTCGATGCCCGACAGCTCGCACAACGTAGCGCCGAAGCGGTCGGCCAGGTCGCGTGTCGTGAGGACGCAGCGCGCCTGCGAATCCGCCGCCATGCCTTGCAGACGCGCCAGGTGTTGCGGGCGGGTGCTTTCCGGCGGGAAGGCCGGGACCGCGATGATGCCGGCGTAGAGACAGGCCAGGAAAGCGACGACGTAGTGATCGCCGTTCTCGAGGAGGATCAATGCCCGGTCACCAGCGTCGAAGCGCCGTTGCAGCGTCGCCGCCAGCGCGCGGACGCGCCGGTCGAGCGCGGCGTAGCCGACGCCGATGTCTTCCTCGCGCCCCTCCCGATCACGGATCGCGATCAGCGCGATGTCCTCGGGACGCCGCTCGGCGAGCGCGCGCAGATGGGCGACGAAGTGCGGCGGGAAATCCGTCGCGACGGAGGGCTGGTTCATGTGCGGTCCTGTCATCGCGGTCGGTCTCAGAAGCGGCCTTGATTGCCGTGGGGCTCGGCCATCGCGACGATGACCTTGCGCGGGCCGCGGAACGGGCCGCGCGCGTGCGCCGCCAGCATGTTGTCCAGCATCAGCACGTCGCCGGCCCGCCAGGTGAAGGACACCGTCTCCTCGTCCAGCACGGCCCGCACCTCGTCGAGCACGCCGTCAGGAATCGGCGAGCCGTCGGCGAAGAAGGTGTCCCGCGGCAGGTTCTCTTCGCCGAGCAGGTCCTCCAGCGATTCGCGCACCTCCGCCGGCAGGTTGGAGCGATGGAACAGGTGGGCCTGGTTGAACCAGACCTTCTCGCCAGTGACCGGGTGCGTCTCCACCGCCTGGCACAGCTGCGAGGTGCGCAGGCCGCCGTCGGGCTTCCACGCCCAGCGGATGCCGGCATCGCGGCAGAAGCGCTCGACATCGGCCCGATCGGCGGTGTTGAAGACCTTCTGCCACGGCACGTCGAAGTCGCCGTAGTTGCGCACGTACAGGATCCCCGGCGCGAAGCGATCGAGGATGGCCGCGGGCATGCGGCGGTGGATGGCGCGGCTGTCGGCGATCGGCGTGTCGCCGCCCTCGGGCGCCGCGGTGACGCAGTGGAACCAGATCTTCATCGGCCACTCCCGCGTGTAGGCCTGCTCGTTGTGCAGCGGGATCGATTGATGCGCGGGGTACTCCGTCGAGGTGTAGACGCCGCCGCCGACCTCCGAGCGCGGCGTGGAGCCGAATTCGTAGGACAGCAGCGGATGGCCGAAGCCCGCGGCGAAGGCGCGGAACGCCGCCGCGTCCGCCACGTCGAAGCCCCGCAGCAGCACGCCGCCCACCGTGGCCAGCGCCGCGTCGATCTCCGCGCGGCGCCGCGCCAGCGCGTCCATCAGCGGCTCGCCAGGCGAGGCCGGCGCGATCAGCACCGGCAGCAGCGATCCCGCCGGACCGCGGCGATCGAGAGTTCCCATTCCTGCATTCATGCAACAACTTCCTTGAGAGGCGACAGGTCCCGCCACGCGAGGGAGGCGGCACGACCGGCGGGCGCCGGCGATCGGCGCGCGGTCGGCGCACCCGGGTCCAGGTCGGGCTGGAAGACGTCGACGCGCGGCGCCATGAATTCAGGCAGCGACGACGCCCGCATGGCTCGCTCCCGATGCCAGGGGCCGGAGCGCGCGCTCCAGCGCGGCCAGCACCAGCGACTCCTGCTGGCGGATGAAGAAGTGGCCGCCGTCGAACCAGTCGAGCGTGAAGCGCCCCGTGGTTTCGGCCGCCCAGGCGGCGAGGCTGGCGGGCGGAATCGCATCGGCGCGTCCGGCCAGCACGTGCACGGGCATCGGCAGCGGCACGCCCGGGGCCTCGTGCCGGAAGCTCGCACATACGCGGTAATCGGCGGCCAGCGCGTCCAGCGTCATGCGGAGCAGTTCGGGGTTCTCGAACACCGCGTCCGGCGTGCCGCCCTGGCGGCGCAGGTCGGCGATCAGCGAGGCGTCGTCCAGCGGGCCCTGGAAGCGGATAGATTCGCGCATCGCGGGCGCGGCGCTCGCGCTCACGATCAGCGCGTCCGGCAGCGGTCGCGACCGCTCGCGCAGGCGCCGTGCCAGACCGTGGGCCAGCAGCGCGCCCATGCTGTGCCCGAGCAGGACGTATCGCCCCGTCGGCGCGACCGCCGGCGCATCGACGGCATCGCACAGCTGGCCCACCAGCACGTCGTAGTCCTCGACGAACGGCTCGCCATGGCGAGCCCCTCGGCCGGGCAGCTCCAGCGGCACCAGGCGGATCCAGGCCGGCAGGCTGCGGCGCCAGCGCAGGTACATCGTCGCGCTGGCACCCGCGCAGGGCAGCAGCAGCAGGTCGATGGGGGAAGGTACGGCCGGCGACGTCACGGCGCGACGACGCCCTCGCCGCCATGGCCGCCTTGGCCTTCGGCGGCACCGGACTGCGCCGCCATCCATTCGCGCAACGAGCGCGGACGCATGTCGGTCCAGGTCCTGTCGACGAATTCGGTGACGGCCTGCTTGTCGCCCTTCACGCCTTCGACGGCCTGCCAACCGCCGGGCACCGGCTTCCAATGCGGCCAGATCGAATACTGGTCCTCGTGGTTGACGAGGACGATGAAGATCTCGCCATCGCGATCGAAACAACTGCTGGACATGGGGCTCCCCGTTCTGTGAACAGCGAGCAGCCAGCGAAGTCGCGTCGGACCACGGGGTCCTCGGCCAGGCTGCTCATCCGTCCATGACGAACGAGCGCCCGGGGATGTTCAACAGCGGCGTTCGATCCGATGCGCGGCGCGATCGGCCGCGCGGCGAGCGGCGCGGATCAGGCCTCCGAGGACGAGCCGCCCCGGCCGTGGAAGGCCTGGCGCAGCGCGTCCAGGTCCAGCGGCACGTCGGGGTCCGGGTCGACGTGGATCGTCGGCACGAGGGAGGCCTCGGCCCACAGCTTCAAGGCTTCGTCGTAGCACTGGCGATGCGCGGCGTCTTCATGGAGCCAGGCGCGGAACCCGGCCTGCTCGGCGTCGCTCAACGGGCCATCGTGCGCGCGGCACAGCCACCCCCAGGCGGTCCGCCACAAGGGATCGTCGCCACGACCGCGGGGGATCGCAGGTCCGTTCATGACCGAGCCGCCCACATCGGGGCGCACGGGCAACGGCCGGCATCCTGCGCAAGGGGCCGGCCATCTCGACAAGGGGGGAGGACGATCACGAAGCTACACAAATGGTCGGGACAAGACCGATCGATGGTAACTCCGCTGACTTGTTGAACGGGGTACGGTCAATCCCAGGTCATCAGGTGCCGCTGCCGCGTCAATACCTCGCCGGCTTCGGCGATGAGCGCGTTCACCAGCCCCACCGAAACTTCCAGCGCCTTGCCGATGTCTCGCTGCGTCATGCCGCGCACGATGTACATCTCGTACGCGATGCGCGTGCGCACCGGCACCTCGTCCAGCGCGTCGCTGAGGATCGCGAGGTTCTGACGCCGCATCGCCTGCAGCTCCGGCTGCCCGTGGGTCGCGGGCACGTACTGGCCCTCTTCCTCCAGCGCCATCAGGCCGGACTCGAAGCTCAGGCGCCGCAAGTGGTCACGCGCCATGTTGCGCACGATCTGGCAGCAGTACGCCAGCGGCTGCTTGACCTCCACCGCGGTCTGCGCGCCCAGCAGCTTCAGGTAGGCGTCCTGCAGCACGTCGTCGGCGCCGGACGTGCTCTGAACAATGGACGACGCAATGCGGCGCAGCCGCTGTCGATTCGTGACGAATATTTCAGTGAGGTCGCATCGTTCGGCTTCCGCGACCATGTTCTCGTCCTCTGGGCATGGCATCCCTGAAACCCCCTTGTTGGCTTCCCGAGTCTTTTTTCAATAATAGGAATCATTCTCATTATGTAGCACGACAACCGCCCCACGTGACTCGTCAATGGCCGCAAGAGGGGCTTCACACCGAGGACACGCACACGACGGCCGGTTCGGTGCTGGCGCTCTCTGCGCACAACGCGCGGCACCGCTTTTGACGGATTCGACGCTCCGGCTCGGGCAGTGGCGGGCCGCCACGCAAAATTCTCCGCAGCCCGCTTCGCCCACGCCGATGTTTGCCTCTCCAAATTTTTCGCCCACAATCGGCCGCAGCCGCGCGGTGCCGGGTCTTGACTCCTCCGATATCCGGCCCTCGCGCGTTGGCGATCCGACCGTCCATCGGATCGCGCCCCGCCTGCCCCCTGCCCCAGGTCCTCACCTCGCCACCCCCGTGGAGGTCGACGCGTGAAAGCCAGTGCCAGCGCCAGCACATCCGGTCGCTTGCCCGCGATGGGGGTCGGCGCGTTCGCGCAGGGCGCCTCGTCGTTGCTGTGGGTGCCGCAAGCCGCGCTGCTGGCAATGGCCGTGCAGCGACTGGCCGATGGCGGCGGCCTGCGCGGCGTCGTGATGCCGGCCGTCGGTATCGCCGTGCTCGGCCTGCTGCGCGCGGTGCTGGACGGCTGGGGCGCCCGGCGCGTCTTCGACCGCGCCCGCGACTTCGTCACCGAACTCCGCCTGGCCACCGCCGCCGCGCTGGCCGGCCGCTCGCCGCTGGATCGCGACCGGCCCGCGTCCGGCCTCGCCGCCAGCGTCCTGGCCGAGCAGGCCGAGGCCGTGGTGCCCTGGCTCGCGCGGTACCGCGGCGCACAGTGGCGCGTGATGCTGGTGCCGCCGCTGATCGCGCTGGTGGTGCTGGGCCTGTCCTGGGTCGCGGCGCTGATCCTGGTCCTGGCGATGCCGCTGATCCCGCTCTTCATGGCCCTGATCGGCTGGCGCGCGAAGGCCGCCAGTCAGGCGCAGATGGTCGAGCTCGGCCAGATGAATGCCTTCCTGCTCGACCGCCTGCGCGGCCTGTCGACGATCCGCTCGCTCGACGCGACCGAGATCACCGCGCGTCGCCTGCGCGCGTCGGCGGAGTCGCTCCGGCAGCGCGGCATGCGCGTGCTGCGCATCGCGTTCCTGTCCTCGGCGGCGCTGGAGCTGTTCTCCGCGCTCGCGGTGGCGTTGACGGCGGTCTACGTCGGCTTCCATCTGCTGGGGCCGTTGCCCTGGGGCACCTGGTCCGGCCGGCTGAGCCTGGGCGAGGGCCTGTTCATCCTGATGCTCGCGCCGGCGTTCTTCGAGCCGCTGCGCGAGCTCGCCGCCGTCTGGCACGACAAGGCGGCGGGCGAGGCCGCGATGGCGCTCATCGGACAGCTCCACCGCGACGGCCCGTCGCTGCCCGGCGCGCTGGACGACGCCCCTCACGAGCCATCGGGCCACGGCGCCCCGGATCGCATCGAGCCGGCGCGCGCCGTCGACGTGTCGATTCGCGGCCTCCATTTCCGTCATGGGACCGAGCACGACGTCTTCGCCGGCCTCGATCTCGACATCCGCGCGGGCGAACACGTCGCGCTCGTCGGCGCCAGCGGCGCGGGCAAGACGACGTTGCTCGCGCTGCTGGCCGGACTGGTCCCGGCGACCGACGGCGCACTGCACATCGGCGGTGCACGCCTGACCCCCGGCAACGCGGCCGCGCTGCGGGCACGCATGGCGTGGATCGGCCAACAACCGCATGTCTTCGCCGGCTCGGTGCGGCGCAACGTGGCGATGGACCGGCCCGGCGTGAACCGCGACGATGTGGTCGCGGCGCTGCGGGTCGCGGCGCTGGACGCGGTGACCAACGCCTCGCTGGACGACGCCCTCGGTGAGCGCGGCACGGGCCTGTCCGGCGGCGAGCAGGTCCGGTTGGCGCTCGCGCGCGCGGCGGCGCATCGCGACGCGGGCCTGCTGCTGGTCGACGAACCCACCGCCCACCTCGACCCGGAGACCGCCGAGCGCGTCGCCGATGCGCTGCTCCACCTGGCGACGGGCCGCACCCTGATCGTGGCGACGCACGATGCCGCCTTGATCGCGCGACTGGATCGCGCCATCGCGCTGCCGACGGCGAGCCCGATCGCCAGTCCAACCGCCAGCCCAACCGCGACTCCCCTCCCGAGTCCGCTCGCGCGACGATCAACCACCGCCGCGCCGGCGGCGGCGCATCGCATGACGCTTCTCGGGGAACAAGGCCGGCAGGCCCGCCAGGGCGAGCACCTCGATCGCGCCCCCCCCGAGCCGCCTGATCGCCGTGATCACGCTGATCGCCCCGGTCACACCGGTCGCCAGGGCCGCCCCACGCGCAGGCGCTCCGGCGATCTCGGCGCCATCGTGGCGCTGTTCTCCCGCACCGCCGGTCGCCGCCTGCTGCTGGGCGCCTTGCTGGCGCTGCTGACGGTCCTCGCCGGCATCGCGCTGCTGGGCCTCTCCGGCTGGTTCATCGCCGCGGCGGGCCTGGCCGGGCTGACCGCCGGCGCCCTCGCCTTCAATGTCTTCCTGCCGAGCGCGGGCGTGCGGCTGCTCGCGCTGGCGCGGACCGCCGGGCGCTACGGTGAACGCGTCGTCACGCACGACGCCACGCTGGCGGTGCTCGCTGCGCTGCGGGAGCGACTGTTCCGGCGCTGGGCCCGCCCCGGCGCGGCGCGCGCGCTGCTGCGCCGTCCGGCACGGCTGTTGTTCCGGCTGACGGCGGACATCGACGCGCTGGAATCGCTCTACCTGCGCGTGGCCGTGCCCGTCGCCTCGGCCGCGGGCGCGGCGTTGCTCACCGGGGCACTGCTGGGCGCGCTCAACCCGTGGCTGGGCATCGCCGTCGCCACCGGGCTGTTGATCGTCGGCGCCGCGGTGACGATGCACGTGGCGCGACGCGCGCGACCGCTGGCGCTGCGGCGCGCCGTCGCGCTGGAGCGCTTGCGCGAGCGCGCCGTCGATCTCGTCGCCGGGCAGACCGATCTGGCGATGGCCGGCCGCCTTCCGGCGCAATGCGCGGCGCTGCGCGGCACCGACGCCCGGCTCGCCAAGGCGGACCGGGCGCTGCAGCGGCTGGAAGTCCACGCGGGGGGCGCCTTCACCGCCGCGGGCAGCCTGACGCTGTCCGGCGTGCTGCTGGCCGCGGGAGCGCTGGTGGCGCGCGGCCTGATCGACGTCCCCTCGGCGGCGCTCGCGCTGCTCGTCGCGCTGGCGGCGATGGAGCCTTTCGCGGCGCTGCGCCGCGGCGCGATCGAAGCGGGCCGTGGCGCGCTGGCCGCTCGTCGTCTGTCACCGCGGCTCAGGGATGACGACGTGGACGCGGCGGATGCGGACACCGCGCCCGCGGTGCCGCGTCCCGACGAGGGCCTCGCGATCGACCTCGTCGGGGCGAGCGCCGCGCACGACGAGTCCTCGCGCGTCGTCCTAGGCGCGCTGGACCTGTGCATCCGCCGCGGTGAACGGGTCGCCGTGATCGGCCCCAGCGGCGCCGGCAAGTCCACGCTGCTCGCGCTGGTCGCCGGCGAACTGCGTCCCGCCTCGGGCGCCGCGAGCGCCCTGCCCTGCACCTGGCTCACGCAGCGGACCGAGCTGTTCCAGGACAGTCTGGCGGAGAACCTGCGGCTCGCCGACCTCGACGCGTCGGACGAGCGCCTGCTCGACGTCCTGCACGCCTGCGGCCTCGGCCGCGACGTGTCGCGCTTCGCGCACGGACTGGACACGCCGCTGGGCGAAGGCGGGCTGGGGCTGTCCGGCGGCCAGGCGCGTCGCCTGTCGCTGGCCCGCCTGCTGTTGCGACCGACCCGGCTGTGGCTGCTGGACGAGCCCACCGAGGCCCTGGACGCCGACGTCGCGCGCGACGTGCTGGCGCGACTGCGCCGCCATGCCGGCGATCGCACGCTGCTGATCGCCACCCATCTGCGCCGCGAGGCCGAGCTGGCCGACCGGCTGCTCCAGCTCGAACACGGCCGGCTCGTCGCCGATCTGCGCCGCGGCACGCCCGCCTTCGATCGGGCACTGCGGGCGTTGCGCGCCGATCGCATCGATCCCGCGTGCGCGCCCGCGCCGGATGCCGTTGCCACGCCTCGTTCCGGTGCCGTCGCCGAACCTGTTGTCGAGCCCGTTTCAGCTGCCGCCCTGGAGCCCGGCCGCGTCGCCGCGCCCCACCGCGCGCCCGACCCCGTTTCCGCCCTCGCCAAGACCTGACCCCGTCTCGCATCACATCCATCACATCACCAGGAGGATCTCAACATGGACCTGGACATCGTCGGTTTATCCCGACTGCAGTTCGCGATGACCGCGCTCTATCACTTCCTGTTCGTGCCGCTGACGCTCGGACTGTCCATCCTGCTGGCCATCATGGAGACCGTCTACGTGATGACCGGACGGCCCATCTGGCGGCAGATGACCAAGTTCTGGGGGGTGCTGTTCGGCATCAACTTCGCGCTGGGTGTCTCCACCGGCCTGGTGATGGAATTCCAGTTCGGCATGAACTGGAGCTACTACAGCCACTATGTCGGCGACATCTTCGGCGCGCCGCTCGCGATCGAGGGCCTGATGGCCTTCTTCCTCGAAGCCACCTTCGTCGGCATGTTCTTCTTCGGCTGGGACCGCATGTCGCGCGTGGCGCACTGCATCGTGACCTGGTTGACCGCGCTGGGCACCAACTTCTCGGCGCTGTGGATCCTGATCGCCAACGGCTGGATGCAGAACCCGGTCGGCGCGCGGCTCAACCCGCAGACGCTGCGGATGGAGGTCAGCGACTTCGCCCAGGTGCTGTTCAACCCGGTCGCGCAGGCCAAGTTCGTGCACACCGTGTCGGCCGGGTATGTCGTCGCGTCGATCTTCGTGCTGGGGGTCTCGGCCTGGTACCTGCTCAAGGGACGCCACATCGACCTGGCGCGGCGCTCGATGACGGTGGCGGCATCGTTCGGGCTCGCGTCCTCGCTGTCGGTGGTGGTGCTGGGCGACGAGAGCGGCTACCTGTCCTCCGAGCACCAGAAGATGAAGCTCGCCGCCATCGAGGCGATGTGGCACACCGAGCCCGCGCCCGCGCCCTTCACCGCCTTCGGCTTCCCCGACCAGGCGGCGCGCGAGACCCATTACGCGATCCAGATCCCATGGGTGATGGGCCTGATCGGCACGCGCTCGCTGACCGAGGAGATTCCCGGCATCCTGGACCTGGTCAAGCTCGCCGAGCGCCGCATCCGCGAGGGCCAGCGCGCCTACGACGCGCTGCAGCAGATCCGCTCGCTGCCGCCGGGCGCGGCGGCGTCGGCGGCGTTGACCCGGACCTTCGACGGCCTGAGCCCGTCGCTGGGCTACGCGCTGCTGCTCAAGCGCTACGTCGACGATCCGCGCCTGGCCACCGAGGAGCAGATCGCCAAGGCCGCCTGGGACACGGTGCCGCAGGTCGCGCCGCTGTACTGGTCCTTCCGCGTGATGGTCGGGCTGGGGCTGTTCTTCATCGTGCTGACGGGCACCTTCTTCGTGCTCTCGGCGCGCCGCAAGCTGGACGCGCACCCGTGGCTGCTGAAGGTGGCGGTGTGGTCCATCCCGCTGCCCTGGATCGCGGCGGAGTGCGGCTGGATCGTCGCCGAGCTGGGGCGCCAGCCCTGGGCGGTCGAGGGCGTGCTGCCGACCGCGGTGGCCGTCTCCAACCTGGGCATCGAGACCGTGCTGTTCACGCTGCTGGGTTTCGTGGCGCTCTACACGGTGCTGATCGTGGTGGAGATGAAGCTGATGCTGGCCGCGATCCGCAAAGGGCCGCAGCCCGAGCCGGTCCACGGCGACGGCGCCGACGTGCCGCTGATCGGCAAGGTCCGCGCCGTCTGAGCGCGGTGCGCCTGACTTCACGCAACTCGCGGAGCAACTCATGATTCTTCACACGCTCTTGGACTACGACGTCTTGCGCGTCATCTGGTGGCTGCTGCTGGGCATCCTGCTGATCGGCTTCGCCGTCACCGACGGCTTCGACCTGGGCGTGGGCACGCTGCTGCCTTTCGTCGCCCGGGAGGACGTCGAGCGGCGCATCGTCATCAACACCATCGGCCCGATCTGGGAGGGCAACCAGGTCTGGCTGGTGCTGGGCGGCGGCGCCATCTTCGCGGCCTGGCCGCACATCTACGCGATGTCCTTCTCGGGCTTCTACCTGGCGATGTTCGCGGCGCTCCTCGCGCTGATCCTGCGGCCGGTCGGCTTCAAGTACCGCAGCAAGAAGGAGAGCCCGGCCTGGCGCGCCACCTGGGACTGGTGCCTGTTCATCGGCGGTTTCGTGCCGTCGCTGATCTTCGGCGTGGCGATCGGCAACGTGCTGCAGGGCGTGCCGTTCAACTTCTCGCCGGACATGCGCATGACCTACGAGGGCAGTTTCCTGGGCCTGCTGAACCCGTTCGCGGTGCTGTGCGGGCTGGTCTCGGTGGCGATGCTGGTGATGCACGGCGGCGCCTGGCTGGCGCTCAAGACCGAGGGCGCGGTGGCCGCCCGCGCGCGCGGCGCGGCGAGCGTCGCGGCGCTGGTCACCATCGTGCTGTACGCGCTGGCCGGCCTGCTGATCTGGAAGTACGTGACCGGCTACCAGTGGACCAGCACGCACCTGCCCAACGGGCCGTCCAATCCGCTGGCCAAGACGGTGCAGGCGGGCATCGCGGGCGGCTGGCTGACCAACTACGCCAACCACCCGTGGACGCTGCTGGCACCGGTGCTGGGCTTCGCCGGGGCGCTGCTGGCCTTCGTCGGCCTGCGGGCGCGCTGGGAGGGCCTGACGCTGATCTTCAGCGGCCTGTCCATCGCGGGGATCATCCTGAGCGTGGGCGCCTCGATGTTCCCGTTCATCGTGCCGTCGTCGACGCACCTGGCGTCGGCGCTGACGGTGTGGGACGCGTCGTCCAGCCACCTGACGCTGTTCATCATGCTGGTCTGCGCGGTGGTCTTCGTGCCCCTGATCCTGATCTACACCGCCTGGGTCTACAGCGTCATCTGGGGCAAGGTCCGGCCGCGCGACATCACGCACGGCGACCACGCGTATTGATCGCGGCCGTCGCGCGGTCACGCCGAGTAGCCGCGCGGTGGCGGCGCGCCGCGACCCGCCCGCGGGTCGCGGCCTGGATTCAACATGCCGGTCCCTGACCGGAGAGAGGACTTCTCATGTGGTACTTCGCCTGGCTCCTGGGCCTGCCGCTGGCCGCCGGCTTCGCGGTACTGAACGCGATGTGGTTCGAGCTGATGGACGACGAGGCGCACAAGCGCGCGCCGCCGCCGTTATCCGACCCGGGCGCCCGACACCCCCGCTGAGGGGGCGCATCCGAATGTCCGCATTCCGGACACCACAACCGCAGCACGCCCGGCAACTTTCCGCAACCGGGGGCCCGGAATCCCCCGAACCGATGGTGGGTCACCGGTTCTCGCGATTGATGCGGGCGGGCGGACGGGACTAGTATTGATCGCTCCTCCCGACGTTTCGGGCTCAGCGCCCGGGGCGTCGGGCATCGCAGCAACGGCCTTGCGGCCCCGCCACCAGGAGCAGTCCATGCTTGAAGTGATCGGCGCGATTCTGGTGGGGGCGTTCGCCCTCACCTTCATGGTCCTGTGCGTCGGACCGATGATGCTGAACTCCGAAGACCTGTGACCGCGTGAGGTCCGCCGCCGGTCGGCGCCACCGCTCATAGCGGTCGGCTATCGACCGGGCGTGCGGGCACAAGGCTTGCCACTCCGGCAGGCCATGAAAATCACCGTCCTGACCGTCAACCTCCACAAGGGCTTCGGCTTCTTCAATCGCCGCTTCATCCTGCACGAGCTGCGGGAAGCGGTCCGGGCGGTGTCCGCCGACGTGGTCTTCCTGCAGGAAGTGCTGGGCGAGCATGAACTGCACGCCACCCGCATCCCGAGCTGGCCGCGAACGCCCCATTACGAATTCCTGGCCGACAGCCTGTGGAGCGACTTCGCGTACGGCCGCAACGCGGTCTATCCGCAGGGACATCACGGCAACGCGTTGCTGTCCAAGTTCGCGATCACCCATCACACCAACCACGACGTCTCGATCGAGGGGCCCGAGCGCCGCGGCATGCTGCACAGCGTGCTGCGGCTGGCCGATGGACGCCCGCTGCACGCCATCTGCGTGCACCTGGGGCTGCGGGAATCGCACCGCCAGCGGCAGGTCCAGCGCCTGTGCCAGCTCATCGACGGCATCCCCGGCGACGAGCCGGTGATCGTCGCCGGCGACTTCAACGACTGGCGCCAGCGCGCCCACCACATGCTGAGCCGCTGCGCAGGCCTGGCCGAGGTCTTCGTGAAGGCTTACGGCGCCGCGGCGCGGACCTTCCCGGCGCGGTTGCCGCTGCTGGCGCTGGATCGCATCTATGTGCGCGGGGCGACGGTCCAGCATCCGATCGTGCTGCCGCGCCGGCCCTGGTCGCACCTGTCCGACCATGCGCCGCTGGCGGCGGAGATCTCGCTGTGAAGCGCCCCGACTGGACCGACGGCAACCGCCTCGAACTGCTCGAGAACGGCGAGGAGTACTTCCCGGCCGTCTTCGCCGCGATCGAGGCGGCGCGTCACGAGGTCCGGGTCGAGACCTTCATCCTCTTCGAGGACAAGGTCGGGCTGGCCCTGCGCGAGGTGCTGATGGCGGCGGCGCGGCGCGGCGTGCGGGTCGACATGACGGTGGACGGCTTCGGCTCGCCGGAACTGTCGGAGCCGTTCGTGCGCGGCCTGATCGACGCGGGCGTGCGCATCCACGTCTTCGATCCGCCGCCGCGGCTCTCGCGTCGGCTGCGGCCGTTCCGGCGGCTGCATCGCAAGATCGTCGTCGTCGACGGCGAGGTCGGCTTCATCGGCGGCATCAACTTCTCGGCCGATCACCTGATCGACTTCGGGCCCGAGGCCAAGCAGGACTACGCGGTGCGCGTGCACGGCCCGGCGGTGGACCAGTTGCGGCGCGTCACCAGCGAGATCGTCGAGCACGCCGCGCCCCGCCATTGGTGGTCCCTGCGCGGCGCGACGAAGAATGCCGCTCGGGGCGCGCGCGTCACGACGCCTGCGCACGCCGAGCGGGCCAAGGCCGTCGTGGTCACGCGTGATAACCACCGGCACCGCGACGACATCGAGCGCATGTACCGGCTCGCCCTGCACGCGGCCCGGCGCGAGGTGATCATCGCCAACGCCTACTTCTTCCCCGGCTTCCTGTTGCTGCGCAGCATGCAGCGCGCCGCGCGGCGCGGCGTGGACGTCCACCTGATCCTGCAGGGCCAGCCGGACATCGCCTGGGCAAGGTGGGCGGCGCGGATGGTCTATGGGCAGCTGATGCGGTCGGGGGTCCACATCCACGAGTACTGCGAGCGGCCGATGCACGGCAAGGTCGCGCTGGTGGACGACGCCTGGGCGACGGTGGGCTCCAGCAACCTGGATCCGCTGAGCCTGTCGCTGAACCTGGAAGCCAACCTGATCATCGAGGACGCCGATTTCAATCGCGCGCTGCGCGACAAGCTGCAGCCGTTGATGCGGGACCGCTGCCGCAAGCTGAAGCTGGAGGACACGACGATGCATCGCTGGTGGTGGCGGCTGGGCGTCGGCGCGGTGGTCTTCCACGTGATGCGGCACTTCCCGCGCTGGCTCGCGCGCCTGCCCCGGATGACGCAGCCGGTCATGCCGGTGGCGGAGACGCCGGTGCTGGTCAGCGCGCCGCAATCGCCGCCGGCGCAGGCCTGGCAGTGGCAGATCGACCCCTTGAGCGGAAAGGCCGTCGATTGAGCGCCGCGCCGGGCTCCCCCGTCGCTCCGGCGGCTCCGGCCTCGTTTTCCGCGAGCCGGCATCGCTGGGGCCGATGGCTGGGCGCGCTGTTCGGCATCGCCGTGCTCGCGCTGCTGGCGTGGGCCGGACGCAAGATCGAATGGCCCGAGGTCATCGCCGCGCTGCGCGGCATGCCGGTCGACGTGCTCGTGGGCGCCGCGGCGCTGTGCGTGCTCAGCCATCTGATCTACAGCGGCTACGACCTGATCGGCAAGCGCTGGACCGGCCATCGGGTCCCCACGCGCCGGGTGATGCTGATCACGTTCATCAGCTACGCGTTCAACCTCAACCTCGGCTCGCTGGTCGGCGCCGTCGCGATGCGGCTGCGGCTGTATGCGCGCGAGGGTCTCGCGCAACCGGTGCCGACGCAGATCCTCGCGCTCAGCATGGCGTCCAACTGGCTGGGCTACGGCGTGCTGGCGGGCGGTCTGTTCCTGCTGGGCGAGCTGTCTCCGCCGGCCGACTGGCAGGTCGGCGCCGCCGCACTGCGCGGGCTGGGCGCGCTGATGTGGGTGCTGGTCGGCGGTTACCTCGCGCTGTGCGCCTTCGCCACCCGGCGCGAGGCGACGCTGCGCGGCCACGAATTCTTCCTGCCCAGCTTCCGGCTCGCGTTGATGCAACTGGTGATCTCGTCGGCCAACTGGTTGACGATGGGCGCGGTGTTGTGGGTGCTGTTGCGGCAAGGCGCGACCTACCCGGAGACGCTGGCCGTGCTGCTGGTCGCGGCGGTGGCCGGCGTCGTCACCCACGTGCCCGCGGGGTTGGGGGTGCTGGAGGCCGTGTTCGTGGGGCTGCTGGGCCCCACGCTGGGGCCCGGCAAGGTGCTCGCGGCGTTGATCGCGTATCGGGCGCTGTACTACCTCGCCCCGCTGATGGTGGCCACGGGGGCCTACTTCGTGCTGGAGGCGAAGGCAAGGCGGTGACGCGCCAGGCGTCTCACTGGACCGTCGGGGACACCAGTTGGAAGTAGCTGGGCGCGGGCGCGTTGTTGTAGCTCGGGAGCAGGTGGCAGGCCGGCGCTTCCGGGTACTGGACCACCGCCGTCATGTTGGTGCTGATCGCGAGCTGTGAGGACGCCAGCCAACTCTTGCACACGGCGACGGGCACGCCTCCCCGGACGCTCTCGGTACTGCACAGGTAAGTCCAGTCATTGCGATACGACATGAAGACGGACACCGCGCCGTTGACCTCGTGCAGCACCCGCTGCACCTTGCCCGTGCACCACTGGGGATCTGCCATCGCGGTGTTGGAGACGACGAGAAGGGCCAGCGCGGCGCGTCTGGCGAAACGGATCGAGAGTCGCATGAAGCTGTTCCGGTGAAGTCCGTCGCCACGCGGGCGACGAGCGATCGATGGGCGAGCCGCCCTGCCCGACACCGGAAGTTTCCCTCGCACGACCCAGCTCACGCACCTGGCCCGGACGGGCCGGTGGCGGCGCTCGATGCTGATCCTCCCTGGCGCCGGTTCGTCCGGCTCGTTCTTATCGGCGGCGCCGTGGGCGCCTGCCGGGGTTGGACGATACGGCGAACGTCACGCGTGGGCAATAGGGGACGCGGTCGCCGGGCCGGCTCAGCCGCCCGGCGGCAGCAGACGGATCACCAGCGGCGCGACCAGCTCGCGCACCATGATGCCGAGCCCGCCGAACGCCGCGATCGCGATCATCGCCAGCGCCAGCCGCGCGATCAGCTTGGGGTGACCGGTGCGGACGATGAAGGACAGGCTGAACGCCAGGCTGGTCAACGACGCCAGCACCGCGCCGTTGGCCGCGACGTCGAAACCGATCGCGCCTTGCGCGGCCATGCTGGCCGCGGCGGCCACGGCGCTGGCGCTCGACAGCAGGCCGCCGACGATGGTGACGAGGTAGAAGCCGGACTCGCCGAACTCCCGCTGCATCAACCGGCCCACCACGTGCAGCGCCAGGAACAGCAGCCCGTAGCGCAACGCCACGGGCAGCGAGAACGGCAGCTCCAGCTTGATGTCGGACACGTCGTCCGCCGCGATGCCGCGCCGGTGCAGCAGGCTCAGCAGGACGAAACCCGCCGCCCCCGCCACCATCAGCAGGAAGGCCGCGGCGGCGTTGACGAAGGCCAGCGGCGTCAGTATCAGCAGCAGCACCCCGTTGCGCATCACCATCGCGGCCACCGCCACCAGCACGGCCCGATAGGCGCCCTCGGCGAAACGGCCCTGCGTCTCGCGCACCCGCGTGGCCATCTCCACGACGGTGAAGTTGCTGTTGACCAGCCCGCCGAAGAAGGCCGACAGCTCGGAGCCCTTGCTGCCGTACAGCTTCCACAGGATGTAATTCACGAAGCCGATGCTGGCGATAAGAATCACCGTGACCCACGCGGCGCGCGGCTCGATCAGGTGCCAGGGACCGACCGCGCCGGTGGGCAACGCCGGATAGATGACGATGGCCAGGATGGCGAGCAGCAGTGCGGAACGCACCTCGCCCTCCGACAGTCCCATCGACAGACCCGACAGCCGCTCCTTCCACGCCAGCAGCGCCGTCGTGCTGACCATCACCGCCGCCGGCGTCACCGTGTGGCCCAGGCCGCACAGGATGCCCGCCATGCAGGTCACCAGCATCGCCGCGGAGGTCGTCAGCTCCGGCCCGACGCCCGCGCGCAGCGTGTGCACGTTGAGCGGGACGGCCAGGCCCGCGGCCAGCAGCAGGCTCAGCAGCGCGTAGTTCTCGCCCAGCGAGCCGCCCAGCGCGCCCAGCAACGCGATGAAGCCGAAGGTCCGCAGCCCCGCTTCCTTGCCGCGCCGCTCGCGCTCCAGCCCGAGCAGCAGCCCCAGGGACAGCGCCAGCGCGAGGCGGACGAGGATCTCAAGATAAGGCCATTCCGCGTTCGGAAGCGGGGTCACCATCGATGTCATCGATTCAGGGTAACGCAAGGCAGGGGCGAGGCTCAAGCCCATGCCCGGCATCGCCGCGCCACTTGCGCCACCTGCACCGACGGAGCCCACGGTGCCATCCCGGCGACGTCGGCGCGGCGGTCTGGGTGGAAGTCCGCCTCGAACGCAGGCGCCGGTCCGACCATCGCTCAGATCGACCGTTCAGATCAACCGCTCGACCCGATCGTTCGACCCGATCGCTCAGACCGCCCAGCGCAGCATCGGCGCCGGCACCGCCAGCGGCACGCGCGGGGTCGGGTCATGCGTCTCCTGTCCCGGCGTCTTCAGCACGCGGTCGAGCAACTGCTGCTCCAGTGCCGCGAAGGCGGCATCGCGGCGTCGCGGCCGCGGCAGATCGATGCGCAGGTCCAGTGCCAGCCGCCCGTCCTCGATCAGCAGCACGCGGTCAGCCAGCGCGACGGCTTCCGCCACGTCATGCGTGACCAGCAACGCGGTGAACCGATGGCGCGCCCACAACGTCTCGATCAGGCGCTGCATGTCGATGCGCGTCAGTGCGTCCAGCGCGCCGAGCGGCTCGTCCAGCAGCAGCAGCCGCGGCGCGTGCACCAACGCCCGCGCCAGCGCGACCCGCTGCCGCTGCCCGCCGGACAGGCGCGCCGGCCACTCCAGCGCGCGATCCGCCAGGCCCACCTGCGCCAGCGCCTCCAGCGCCTGGTCCCGCGCCTGCGGCCCGTCCAGGCCGAGCGCGACGTTGTCCAGCACCCGCGCCCACGGCAGCAGCCGCGCGTCCTGGAACATGAAGCGCAGGTCGGCTGCGTCGCCCGCCTCCAGCCGGCCCGCGCTCGGCGCGTCCAGCCCGGCCAGCAAGCGCAGCAGCGTGCTCTTGCCGCAGCCGCTGCGGCCGATCACCGCGACGAACTCGCCGGCACCGACCCGCAGGTCGATGCCATGCAGCACCTGGCGCTCCCCGAAGGACTTGGACAGCCCGTCCAGGCGCACGGCCTGTCCACCCGGCCCTGTCGGCACGGCCTCCCGCAGCACGGCGGACGCGGCACGGCGGGCGGGCGACGGCACGGCGGGTCGCAAGGGTCGGGAGGCCTGCGACTCCCGCGAGTTCTGCGAATCCTGCCATTCGCCCAGGACGTCGATCTCGGTCACGCTCATCATGTCTGGTACCCCGGATGCCAGCGCAGCCAGGCGCGCTCCAGCGCCTGCGCCGCGACGTCGGCCAGCTTGCCCAGCAGCGCATAGATGAGGATGCCCACCAGCACCACATCCGTCTGCAGGAACTCCCGCGCGTTCATCGTCATGTAGCCGATGCCGCTCTGCGCGGAGATGGTCTCCGCCACGATCAGCAACACCCACATCAGTCCGAGCGAAAAGCGCAGTCCCACCAGGATGGACGCCGTCGCCCCCGGCAGGATCACGCGCCGGTACAGCGCCCAACCGTTCAGCCCGTAGGACCGCGCCATCTCGATCAGGTCGCGGTCCACGCCGCGGATGCCGTGGAAGGTGTTGAGGTAGACCGGGAAGAACACGCCCAGCGCGACCAGGAACAGCTTGGCCGTCTCGTCGATGCCGAACCACAGGATCACCAGCGGGATCAGCGCCAGCGGCGGGATGTTGCGCAGCATCTGCAGCGTCGTGTCCAGCGCCGTCTCGGCCCAGCGCTGCGAGCCGGTCAGTAGCCCCAACAGCAGGCCGAGCCCACCGCCCACGGCGAAGCCCAGGAAGGCCCGGCCGGTGCTGACGGCCAGATGCCGCCAGAGCTCGCCCGAGACCGCCAGGTTCCACGCCGCCTGCGCCACCGCGGTGGGTGCCGGCAACACGCGGGTCGACAGCCAGCCGGCCTGCGCGCTCAATTGCCAGATCGCCAGCACCAGCGTGGGCACCACCCACGGCAGCAGCGCCGCGACGGAACCCGGCAGGCGCCTCGAAGAATGGCTCGCGCCGCTCATCTCAGCTCGCGGCGGCCAGCTTGGCCGGCCCCGGCACATAGTTGTTGGCGACGATCTCTCCGAACGGCCCGGTCAGCCTGGGCGAGCTCAGCTTCTCGCGCACGTCCAGCGGCAGCAGCGGGAAGACGAGCTCGGCGAAGCGGTAGGCCTCTTCCAGATGCGGGTAGCCGCTGAGCACGAAATACTCCAGACCCAGCTCGGCATACGCCTTGATGCGGTCCGCGACCTGCTGCGGATCGCCCACCAGCGCCGTGCCGGCGCCGCCGCGCACCAGGCCCACGCCCGCCCACAGGTTGGGCGAGATCTCCAGCCCCGCGCGGATGTCCCGCTTGTCGAAACGGCCGCCGTGCAGCTCCGCCATGCGCCGTTGCCCGACCGAGTCCATGGACGCGAACTTGGCCTGCGCCGCGGCGACGACGTCCTCGTCCAGGTGCCGCACCAGATCGCCGGCGGCGGCCCAGGCCTCTTCCTCGGTCTCGCGCACGATGACGTGCAGGCGGATGCCGTATTCGAGCTTGCGGCCGCGGGTCTCGGCCAGGGCGCGCACTGCGCCGATCTTCCCGGCGACGGCCTCCGGCGGCTCGCCCCAGGTCAGGTAGGTGTCCACCTGCTCGGCGGCCAGCGCCAGCGCCGGGTCCGAGGACCCACCGAAGAACACCGGCGGATAGGGCCGGCTCACCGGCGGATAGAGCAGCTTGCCGCCCTTCACGCGCAGTTGCTCGCCGTCGAAGTCGATGGCCTCGCCGTCGTGGCTGGCGGACAGCACGTCGCGCCAGACCCGCAGGAACTCCTCCGACAGCGCATACCGCTCCGCGTGCGGGAGGAACAGCCCGTCCCCGGCCAGCTCGTCGGGGTCGCCGCCGGTCACCAGGTTGACCAGCAGCCGCCCGCCGGAGAGCCGGTCCAGCGTCGCCGCCATGCGCGCCGACTGCACCGGCTGCACCAGCCCGGGCCGCAACGCGACGAGGAACTTCAGCCGGCGCGTGGCCTCGATCAGGCTGGCCGCCACGATCCAGCTGTCCTCGCAACTGCGGCCCGTGGGCAGCAGCACGCCCTCGTAGCCGAGGCTGTCCGCGGCGATCGCGACTTGCCGGTAATAGTCGAAGTCGGCCACGCGCGCGCCCTTGGAGGTGCCGAGGTAACGCGAGTCGCCATGGGTGGGGATGAACCAGAGGATCTTCATGGGGAGGCTTGTCTGACGGAGGAAGCGGGGCGGGCTCGGCGCGGCCCGAAGGCGGCGCCGGGACTTCAGGAAGCGATCACCTGGCCGCGGTGCGGACCGACTTGGGCAGCGCGTCGGCGATGCGGATCGGCTTGGGGATCAGCTTGAGCTCGTGGAAGGCGTCGGCGATCTTTTGCTGCTCGGCGGCGATCGCCGGCGTGATGGGCTGGATGCCGTAGGAGAAACGACCGGCCGCCAGCTCGGTGGTGGCCAGGTCCAGGCCGATCTGCGGCGCCAGCAGCGTCGCGACGGCCTTGGTGTTGCCCTCGGACCAGCGGTCCAGTCGCGCCAGTTCATCGACGATCGCCTGCACGACCTGCGGATGTTTGTCCGCGTAGGCGCGCGCGGCCAGATAGAACTGGTGATTCGCGACCACGCCCTTGCCGTCGGCCAGGACGCGCACACCGAGTTGCCGCTCGGCCGCGGCCAGGAACGGATCCCAGATCACCCACGCGTCGACCGCGCCGCGCTCGAAGGCGGCGCGCGCGTCCGCCGGCGGCAGGTAGACGACCTGAATGTCGCCGTACTTCAGGCCCTGCTTCTCCAGCAGCTTGACCAGCAGGTAGTGGACGTTGGAGCCCTTGTTGAGCGCGACCTTCTTGCCCTTCAGGTCGGCGAGCGTGCGGATGGTCGAGTCCTTGGGCACGACCAGCGCCTCGGCGGCAGGCGCGGGCGGCTGGTTGGCGACGTAGACGAAATCGGCGCCGGCCGCCTGCGCGAAGATCGGCGGCGCCTCGCCGACGGTGCCGAAGTCGATGGAGCCGACGTTCAGGCCTTCGAGCAACTGCGGCCCGGCGGGAAACTCGTTCCACTTCACGGTCACGCCCAGCGGCGCGAGGCGCTTCTCCAGATCGCCCTTGGCCTTGAGCACGGTCAGGGTGCCGTATTTCTGGAAGCCGATGCGGATCTCCGTCGGCGCGGCGGGCGTCTGTGCCCGTGCCGCGCCGATCAGGCCGCACGCGCCGGAGAGGAACGTCAGCGCGGCGGCGGCGATGGCCAGGGAATGGCGGCGTTGGAGTCGGAAGTTCACGGTCGGCGATCCTTCGAAGGTGACGCGCGCGGGTGCGGGCGGCGGGTTGCTGTCGGGTTGATGTTGGGTTGAATTCGGGCTGAACTCGGGCGGGGCCGGGATTGAAGCCGGGGCGGGATTCGCGCGGACCTCAGAGGACCAGCGCGGGACGCACGGCCGGCTCGGGACGCGGCACGCGCTCCAGCACTTGCGACGCGCCGGTGGACAAGCGCCGGGCGATGTCCTCGCCGATGCGGTACTCACCGTCCGCGTCCTTGGCGATCTGCGCGTCAGCGGCATAGACACCGTCGACATGGGCGCGTACGCCCAGCGCCGAGAGCACCGGAAGCAGGCCGTAGTCCAGCGCCAGCAAATGCGCGAGGCTGCCACCCGTGGCCAGCGTCCACACGGTCTTTCCCGTCAGGCCGTCCTGCGGCAGCAAGTCCAGGAAGACCTTCAACAAGCCGCTGTACGCGGCCTTGTAGATCGGCGTCGACAGCACGATCACACGCGCCTGGGCCACCGCGGCAAGCGCCTCCTTCAGCACGGGATCCTCGAAGTCCGCGTGCAGCAAGGGCTGCGCCGGCAAGTCGCGCAACCGCAGCGTGCGCGCCGGCAGGCCATGGTGGTGAAGACGCTCGGCGGCGGCGCCCAGCAAGGCCCCGGAACGGGACCGCTGGCTGGGACTGGCGGCGATCAGGAGGACGGACATGGCGACGTTTGAGGGGAAGCAGGAATCGCCCCATTCTGCGAAGCGCCCCTTCCGTGCCGAACGAAGAACTTCGCCGTTGCTTAGGTGGTTTATGGCTATCGACGTCGGTCACCGAGCACCATCGACGAGCGCATCACCTAGCACGACCGGCGAGCGCAATCACCGAGCACGGTCAGCGGAACCCGGGGCCGCCTGCCCTCCTAAGTCCCAAAGTCGGTCAGGCGGCCCCGGGTCCCGCCGCCCTGGTCACCATCGAGGTTCGATCAAGACCTTCGTTGCATCGTCGCCGTCGTCGCAATCTCTATTGCTGCCGTTCGAGTTCGCGCAGCACCTCGCCTCGCAGGTCCGCCACGGCGGCGCTGCCTCGTCCTCTCGGGTGCACCAGCGGCACGTCGATGCGTCGCACCACACGCCCCGGCGCGGCGCCGAGCACCAGCACGCGGTCCGAGAGCAGCACCGCTTCCTCGACGTCGTGCGTCACCAGCAGCAGGCTGGTGTGGTGCGCCCGCGCGACCTCGCGCACCAGGTCCTGCAGGCGCATGCGCGTGAAGGCGTCGAGCGCGGAGAACGGCTCGTCCAGCAACAGCACGCGCGGCTTCGTGTACAGCGCCCGCGCGATCGCGGCGCGTTGCGCCTGGCCGCCCGACAGCTGGCGCGGCAAGGCGTCACCGAGGCCGCGCAGGCCGACTTCGTCGAGCAGCGTCTCGACCCATCGCTCGTCGTGTCCCTGCCCGAGGTCGAAGCCGACGTTCTCGGCCACGGTCAGCCAGGGAAACAGTCGCGGCTCCTGGAAGACGACGCCGATGTCGCGGTCCGGTCCATGTCGAGTGCGCCCGTCGAGCCGCACCTCGCCGTCGAAGTCAGGATCCAGCCCGGCCACGATGCGCAGCAGCGTGCTCTTGCCGCAGCCGCTCGCGCCGACCAGGCCGAGCACTTCGCCCACCGCCAGTTGGAAGCGGACGTCCGACAGCACCGGCGCCGCACCCTCGCGCGCCTCGCCGCCCTGCCCTTCGCCGCCGAAGCGCTTGGTCCTCACGCTTACGTCCAGCAAGCTCATGTCGCGCCCCCGAAGCTGTCGCGCCATCTCAGCGCGCGTCGTTCCACCGCCGCCATCGCACCGTCGCTGAGCTTGCCCAGCACCGCCAGCAACACAATGGCCGCCATCACGAGGTCGGCCCGTCCCGTTTCCCTGCCGTCGGTGAGCAGGTAACCGAGCCCTCGGCTCGCGGCGATCAGCTCCGCCGCGACCATGAACATCCACGCCAGGCTCAAGCCGTTGCGCAAGCCCGTCAGCACCGAGGGCAACGCGGCGGGCAACAACACGCGCCGTGCCAGCGCGACGCGGCCCAGGCCGCGCAGGCGGGCGACCTCGACCAACTTGCGATCCACGTCCCGGAAGCCCGCCGAGACCCCCATGTAGACCGGAAAGAACGCGCCGATCGCGATCAGCGCGACCTTGGACGCCTCGTCGATCCCCAGCCACAGCAGCAGCAACGGCACCCACGCCAGCGACGGGATGGCCCGCAGCGCCTGGAAGCTGGGCGTCAACAGCGCCGCGGCGAAGCCGGACAGCCCCACCAGCGCGCCCAGCAGCACCGCGAGCGCGGCGCCCAGCGCAAAACCCGCCGCCACCCGCAAGGTGCTCGCCACGATGTGCTGCGCCAGCACGCCGTCGCGCACCATCTGCGTGAGCGCCTCCGCGACGTCACTCGGCGCCGGCAGCAGATTCGGCGCGATCCAGCCCAGCCGCACCGCGGCCTCGGCCAGCGCGAGCGTCGCGACCGGGAGCGCCGCGCCCAACAGCCATGTCGGCAGGCGCCACGGTGCGCTCGCGGCCGCGCGCCGCGCGCCGTGCCGGAAGGGCGAAGCCGCGACGTCGACGTCGACGCCGGGCGCCGAGGCGCAGTCGCAGCGCGCCGCCGCGATACCGGACGCCGGCTTCGGCACTGCGCCGCCCTTCGGCATCCACGGGTCTCGCGGCACCCGGGTCGAGGCGATCGCGCGCGCGATCAGATCGTGATTCGCGGTCATGGTGGCATCAGGCCTTCACCAGCCCCGCCGCGAAGCGTGTGTCAACCAGCTCCGCGATCGCGCGGTTCAGGTCCACGCCGGGCCTGACCAACTGCTCGGCGGTCAGGATGGGCGCGGCCGCCTGCAGCGCCTTGACGTGCTCGTCGGACGGCCGGGGCTGGGAAAAATCGGTGCGCAGCTTGACCTGCAGCAAGGCCACCGGCAGGCTGACCTTGGCCTCCTCGGACAGGATCTTCGCGGCGTCCGACGGATGGGCGATCGTCCATTGGCGCGCCCGCTCATAGGCCAGGATCACGCGTTGCACCTCGCGGGGATGGCGCGCCAGGAAGTCCTCTCGCACGTTGAGGAAGCCGTAGGTGTTGAAGCCGACGTTGCGGTACAGCAGCCGCGATCCGGCGTCGAGCTCGCTTGCCGCCATCAGCGGATCCAGCCCGGCCCAGGCGTCGACGCGGCCCTGCTCCAGCGCCGCGCGGCCGTCGGCGTGCTGCAGGCCGACATGCTCGATGTCGGCGCGCTTGAGCCCGGCCGTGTGCAACGCGCGCAGCAGGAAGAGGTAGGGATCGGTGCCCTTGGTCGCGGCGACCTTCTTGCCCTTCAGGTCCGCCAGCGAGCGGATGCCGGAGTCCCCGCGCACGACCAGCGCCGTCCACTCGGGCCGCGAGAAGATGTAGGGCGCGCGGATCGGATTGCCGTTCGCGCGCGCCAGCAGCGCCGCCAGCCCGGCGGTGGAGCCGATGTCGATGCTGCCCGCGTTCAGGTATTCGAGCGCGCGATTGCTGCCGGCGCTGAGCACCCAGCGCACGCCGATGCCGTCCTTGGCCAGGTCCTCCTCCAGCCAGCCGAAGCGGCGCAGCACCAGACTGGTCGGCGAGTAATACGCGTAGTCCAGGCGCACCTCCTTCGGCGCGTCCTTCGATGTCTGCGCGTTGGCCGCGCCGACCAGGCCCGTCCATCCGGCGGCCACGCCGGCACCGAGGATCAGCGCGTCGCGGCGGCTGGGCCGTGCGGACGTCGTCGCATGCGCCGCATGCACCGCGCTCGGCGAGCTCGTCCTGCGGGTCGATTCGTTCTTCTGGTCGGTCATGCAACGGGCTCCGTCAACGGGATGGATAGGGAAAACAAGGTGGGAGAGGAAGGCGACGCCGACGCCGGATCGGGATCGAGCAGAACCGCGGTCTCGACGGCAGTCGAGGCCGCGGCCCCGCCAGCGACGGTGGACAACGCCGCGACCGTGACGACCTCGGCCCCGCCGTCGGGCGTGCTCAGCGTGACCCGTCGTCCGGCGTGCGTGGCCTTGAGCCCGTCGCCTTCGCCGAACAGTCGATGGCGCAAGGTCCGCGGCCCGTCGTCGGCGGTCGCTGCCTCGCGATAGCGCCCACGCCGACGCAGTTCCGGCACGACGAGATCAACGACGTCGCGGAAGGTTTCGTGCGCCAGCGCGTAGGTCAGGTTGAAGCCGTCCAGCCCGGTCGCGTCCAGCCACGCGATCAACTGATCGGCGATCTCCGCCGGATCGCCGATGAACACGGGACCGCGCCCGCCCAGACCGATGAAGGCCGCCGCCTCGCCGACCGTCCAGCGCCGCGTCGGATCGGCGCTGCTGAACGAGGCCAGCGCGCTGCGGCCGGCCTGCGTGTCGAGGTAGTCGATGGTGGCGTCCAGCGGATGGCGGCTGAAGTCGACGCCGGTCCACCCCGACAGCAAGGTCAGCGCGGCGTCGATGTCGACATGCCGCTTCAGGTCCTCGTGCTTGGCCAGCGCCTCCTCGCGCGTGGGCGCGGTGACGATCAGCGCCTGACCGTAGATCAGTACGTCGTCGGGCGATCGGCCCGCCTCGCGCGCCGCGCCGCGCAGCCCGTCCACGTAGCCCTTCACCACGGCGACGCTGGGCCCGCTGACGAAGATGCATTCGGCGTGGCGGCCCGCGAAGGCCCGGCCGCGGCTGGACGTACCGGCCTGGAACAGCACCGGGGTGCGCTGCGGCGAGGGCTCGCACAGGTGCGGGCCCGGCACGCGGTAGTGCTCGCCCTGATGACGGATCGGATGGACCTTGGCCGGGTCGGTGAAAACGCCCGCGGACTTGTCGCGCCGCACCGCGCCGTCCTCCCAGCTCAGCTCCCAGAGCTTGTAGACGACGTCGAGGTACTCGTCGGCGAGGTCGTAACGCTCGTCATGCGCGAGCTGCGCCGGCTGGCCGAGGTTGCGCGCGGCGCTGTCGAGGTAGCCGGTGACGATGTTCCAGCCGATCCGCCCCCGCGTCAGGTGGTCGAGCGTCGACATCCTCCGCGCGAAGCTGTATGGCTGCTCGTAGGTCAGCGCGCACGTCACGCCGAAGCCCAGGTGCCGCGTCACCGACGCCATCAGCGGCACCAGCACCAGCGGGTCGTTCAACGGCACCTGGATCGCATGGCGCAACGCCGCGTCCGGAGAGCCGCCGTGCACGTCGTACACGCCCAGCACGTCGGCCAGGAAGACGCTGTCGAAGCCGCCGCGCTCCAGCAGCCGGGCCAGGTCCAGCCAGTAGTCGGGATCGGTGTAGCGGTGCGACTGGTCGCGCTCATGGGTCCACAGGCCGGGCGACTGATGCCCGACCGTGTTCATCGCGAAGGCGTTGAAGCGAACGATCTTGGCCGGCGCGATCGGGGCCGGCGTCGTCGCCTGGATCGGTGCGCTCATTGCAGGAACGCCGGCCGCGCGTAGCCCGGGAAGTTGCGCTCCAGCACGGTCTTGAACTCCGGCGCGTGGAAGGCGTCGGCGATCGCACGGGCCCAGGGCTGGTTCCTGTCCTTGCCCTTCACCGCGACGACCAGCATGTAGTGATCGGGCGTCTTCTCCAGCAGCAGCGCGTCGCTGAGCTTGAGCCCGCTGGAGATCGCGAAGTTGCCGTTGACGATGGCGTACTCCGCGTCGTCGAGCGTGCGCGGGATCTGCGCCGCCTCGATGGGTTGCAGCTTGAGCTTGAGCGGATTGCTGGCGATGTCCTTCTCCGTGACGCGGATCGGATCGGCGCCCGGCCTCAGCGTCAACAGCTTCTGGTCGGCCAGTAGCGCCAGGCCGTGCGCCAGGTTGGCCGGATCGTTGGCCAGCGTGATGCGGTCGCCAGGCCGGACGTCGGCCAGGCTCTTGCGCTTCTTGGAGTAGATGCCGAACGGCGCCATCGGTCCCTGCACGATGTCGACGATGTCCAGCCCGCGGTCCTCGCGGAAGCGGTTGAGATAGATGATGTGCTGGAAGAAGTTGGCGTCCAGCGCGCCCTGCGCCAGCGCGACGTTGGGCTGCACGTAGTCGTTGAACTCGACCAGCTTGACCTTGTAGCCCTGCTTCTCCAGCAACGGCTTGATGCCCTGGCGCAGCACCTCGATGTTGGAGCCGGCGGTGGCGCCCAGCGTCAGCTCCTTTTTGTCCTGCGCCCGCGCGGCCGGGGCGAGAACGGTGGACAGCGCGCTGACGGCGAGCGCGAGGGTCATCAAGCCGCGGCGGGCGAGGATCATGGGGCGGTTCCTTGGGTCGTTGAAACGATGAGGGAAACGGCAGGCTGCTGCGCCAGCCGTCATCGCTTGTCCAGCCGCCGCGCGAGGCGATGGCCGACAAACTGGATGAGCTGCACCAGCGCGATGAGGATCGCGACGGTCAGCACCATCACGTCGGTCTGGAAGCGGTAATAGCCGTAGCGGATCGCGAGGTCGCCGATACCGCCGCCCCCGACCACGCCGGCCACCGCCGAGTAGGACAGGAAGCTGATGGCCAGCACCGTCAGCGCCCCCACCAGGCCGGCCCGCGCCTCGCGCACCAACACGCGCCAGACGATCTGCGTCTCGGAGGCCCCCATCGCCTGAGCCGCCTCGATGACGCCGCGCGGCACCTCGCGCAGGCACTGCTCGACCAGGCGCGCGAAATACGGGATCGCCGCGAACGACAGCGGCACCGCGGCGGCCAGCGGCCCGATCGAGGTGCCCGCGATCACACGCGTCAGCGGCACCAACGCCACCAGCAGGATGATGAACGGGAAGCTGCGCACGGTGTTCACCGTCCAGTTCAGCAACCGATGCGCGAGCGCCGCGCCACGCCGGCCCGACAGCGATTGGCCCGGGCTCAGAAGGAACAACACCACGCCCAGCGGGCCGCCGAGCAACACCGCCGCGCCCAACCCGATCGCCAGCATCAGCGCGGTCTGGCCGAGCGCGATCCAGAGCTCGGGCAGCAGGGCGACGAAGGTCTGGGGCAGCCAGGTGGCGAGCCACGCCTCGATGGATTCAGGCACGCAGCGCCTCCAGGGATGAAACGAGCGGGGCCGACGGCGCGGCAAGGCTTGGGGTCGAGGTCGAGGTCGAGGTCGAGGTCGAGGTCGAGGTCGATGTCGCGGTCGGTGCGGGACTCAAGATCGAGGTCGGGCTGGAGACGGCATGCGACGTGGCGGCATGCGATGGCACCTGGTCGGCGATCGCCGCCTGACGCTGCAGCCGGACCAGCTCCAGCGCCAGCGGCGACGCGGCCTGCCGCGCGGCATTGGCGACGTCGAACTGCTCGACCAGCCGGCCGTCCGCGATCACCGCGGCGCGACGGCACAGCGCGTGCACGACCTCCAGCTCATGGGTGACGATGACCAGCGTCACGCCCAGCCGCGCGTTGACGTCGGCCAGCGTGGCGAGCAGCTCGCGCGTGGTCTCGGCGTCGAGCGCCGAGGTCGGCTCGTCGCACAGCAGCACGTCGGGACGCGGCGCCAACGCGCGGGCGATGGCCACGCGCTGCTTCTGCCCGCCGCTGAGCTGCGCCGGATAGCTGTCGGCCTTATCGGCCAGGCCGACCAGCGCCAGGCACTCGGCGACGCGGTCCGCCACCTGGGCGCGCGAATGGCCGGCGTGGAGTCGCAACGGGAAAGCGACGTTCTCCGCCGCCGTCGCGTTCTGCAGCAGGTTGAACTGCTGGAAGATCATCCCGATCCGCTGACGCGCCAGGCGCAGGTCCTTGGCGGGCAGCGTCGTCAGCTCGCGCCCCGCCACCCGCACCAGGCCCGCGTCGGGACGCTCGAGCAGGTTGATCAGGCGCAGCAGCGTGGACTTGCCGGCGCCGCTGCGGCCGATCAGGCCGAGGATCTCGCCCGGTCGCACGCTCAGGCTGACGTCGCGCACCGCGTCGAAGCGGCGCCCGTCCGGCAGCGCGAAGGATTTGGACACACCGTCCAGACGGATCAGCGGGTCGACGACGGCGGTCATGGGGAGGCCTCGCGTTCGATGGTTTTCTATCGGTCGGGTGAGCGGTGCGTCCGGCCTTCCGGCGCCCGGTCGATCAGGAGTACGCCGTCGGATCGGGAATGCGGCCGTCGAGGTGGAAGCGGCCGATGTCGCGCAGCTTGTAGTCGACAGGGTCGTGCAGCGTGTGGACCCGCGCGTTGCGCCAGAAGCGGTCGAGCCCGAACTCGGCCGAGGTGCTGCGCGCGCCGGTCAATTCGAAGAGCTGGCTGCTCACCTCGACGCTGGCGCGATGCGCCAGCACCTTCGCCTCGGCGCTGGCGACGGCCACTTCACCGCGCTCGCGCGCCGTGACCGCCTCGCCGCGATCGAGCGCCTGACGCAGCCGCTCGACCGCGTCGGCGGCCACCGATTGCGCCGCGCGCACCTTGAGCCACAGGTCGCCGTAGCGGTGTTGGATCAGCGGATCGTCGACCGCCCGCCCCACGCCGGACGCGGACCAGGCCCGCGCGCGCGTCGCCGTGTAGCGGCGCGCCTCGTCGAAGGCGCCCTCGGCGAGGCCCAGGTACAGGTGGGTCATGATCAGTTGCGCGATCTGGGAGCGCAGCGTCGCGCGCGGCGTCGGGCCCTGCCCCGGCACCTGCAGCAGTTCCTCGTCGTCCAGCCGCACGGCGTCGAAACGCACGGTGCCGCTGTCGGTCTGGCGCTGGCCGAAGGCGTCCCAGTCCTGCTCGACCCGCACGCCATCGCGGCGCGTCGGCACGATGCCGATCAGGAAGCCGCCCTCGTCGGTCGCCGCCGACAGCGTCAGCCGGTCCGAGCCCAGCGCGCCCGAGCAGAAGCTCTTCACGCCGTCCAGCCGCCAGCCGCCGCCGTCGCGCACGGCGGTCAGGCGCGTGTCGGCGGGATTGAGCGCGTTGCCCCAGAACAGGCGCTGCTCGGCGGTCTCGCGCAGGTGCCGCGCGCCGTGCTGCGTCGCGGCGGGGCCGCCGTACAGCGATACGCCGTAGAGCTGCAGATGGTGGAAGCCCAGCACATGCGCGAGCGCGCTGTCGACTCGGGCCAGACGGCGCACGACCTGGAAGAACGCCGCCACGCCGCCACCCAATCCGCCCAGCGCGGCCGGCACGGTCAGGGCCAGCAGGCCGCTGGCGCGGATCAGCTCGCGCTGCTCCGCCGCATGGCCGCCCTCGCGGTCGCGCCGCACGGCGGTGGCGGCCAGTTGCTCGACCAGGCCGTCCAGCACGGGACCGATCGCGCGGGCCAGATCCAGCTCGACATCACGGTACGGCGCGGCGGAGCGATCGGTCGTCGCACCGGACGCGGGGACGGACACAGGATCGACGGGACGATTCAGGAGACTGCTGGTCATCGGCGGGCGGAAATCAGGGCGCCACGGGGCGCGATGCCGCCGAGTGTTCCTGTCCGCGCTCGCGGATCGAAGCGAGAAATTCGTCTGTGCTTATGCGGCCCCCGCGCGGTGGATCAGGTCCGTTCCTTGATCCAGGTCGACGCGTTCGTCGCGGCTTGCGCGTTGCTCTGGATGCCCACGCGCTGGGACAGGGCTCGCAAGTTGGCGGCGCATTGCTCGATGTGCGCCTTGTCGGGGTGCCAGGGGCCGGCGCAATCGCCGCCGCTGTTCAGGTTGGCGCTCTTCGTATAAACGACGCGCCAGAGCGTTTGCTTGAGGGTCGTGGCATCCATGCCTCTTCTCCTTCAAGAGCGCGCCTCGCGGGTCGCGGCGCGACTGGGTGACGTGAAGTATCCCCAACCCCCAGCCGCGCCGGCAAGCGGGCATCGCCGGCACGGCCTGTAGGCGATCGCCCGACATCGGGGCGCCGGGGCGATCGCCGCCCCGGGCTTGCCCCATGGAAGGGCACGGCGCCGGCTGTTAATCTGCCGTTCATGAACCTACTGCTCGCCGAAGACGATGCCATCCTGGCCGACGCCCTGTGCGAACAGATGCGCGCCATCGGCTTCACCGTGGAGCATGCGCCCAACGGCGCGGTCGCGCAGTACCTGCTCGCCAAGCAGGCCTTCGACGTGGTCGTGCTGGACCTGGGCCTGCCGATGGTGGGCGGGCTCGAAGTGCTGCGCCAACTGCGGCAGACCGACGAGTCCCTGCCGGTGCTGATCCTCACCGCGCTGGACAGCCTGGAAGACCGCGTCGCCGGGCTCAACGCCGGGGCCGACGACTACCTGACCAAGCCCTTCGACTTCCCCGAGCTCGAAGCCAGACTGCGTGCCCTGCTGCGCCGCAGCCGCGCGCTCAAGGCCAGCACCGAGCTGGGCCAGCTCAGCATGCAGCGCGAGACGCGCAGCGCGCAGGTGCGGGGCGAGATGCTGGAGCTGAGCCCGCGCGAGTTCGACCTGCTCGATCTGCTGCTCACGCACCAGGGCCGCGTCATCACGAAGGAGCAGATCAACCAGGCCTGGTCGGGCGACCGCGGCGCCGACACCCTGGCCGCCAACAACGCCGTCGAGGTCTACATCCACCGCCTGCGCCGCAAGCTCGAAGGCGCGCAGGTGGCGATCCGCACGGTGCGCGGCCTGGGCTACCTGCTCGAGCTGGAGCGGACCTGACGTCACGCCGCCCTCGCCGGCCCACCTCCGCCCTTCCCCCTTTCACCGTGCCATGAGTCCGCAGCGGTTCTCGCTCAAACGCCAACTGCTGCTGTGGCTGCTGCTGCCGCAACTCGTGCTGTGGCTGGCCGGGGCGGCCTTCAGCTATCGCCTGGCCGGGCGCTACGCCAACGAGGCGGTCGACGCGACGCTGCTGCAGGCCACGCGCTCGCTGGCGCGGCAGGTCAAGCCGATGGGCAACGGCCTGCTGATCGACTTCCCGCGCGCGGCGCAGGACGTGCTGGAGGCCGACCCCAGCGACAAGCTGCTCTACACCGTCAGCTCGCCGCCGGGCAAGTTCATCCTCGGCAATCGCAACCTGCCCAGCCCGCCGGCGATGCCCGCCAGCCCGCCGCTGGGCGAGGCGCAGTTCTACGACGGCGAGCTCGACGGCCAGGACGGCGACGGCCAGCCGGCGTCGCCGGTGCGCGTGGCCGCGCTGTACCTGCAATTCGGCGAGAACCCGAAGGCGCAACAGACGATGCTGGTGCAGGTCGCGCGCTCCAGCGCCAATCGCGAGCTGCTCGCGCGCCGGCTGCTGATCGACACGATGCTGCCGCTGTCGGCGCTGATCGTGCTCATGAGCATGATCGTGTGGGCGGGCGTGGGCGCCGGCCTGGCGCCGATCGCGCGGCTGCGCGGGCTGGTCGAGGGCCGCAAGCCCAACGACCTGCGGCCGATCGAGCTCGACGCCGCGCCGCAGGAGCTGCGCTCGCTGGCGCAGGCGATCAACGATCTGCTGGAGGCGGTGCGCCACAACGTGCAGGGCCAGCGCCGCTTCATCAGCGACGCGGCCCACCAGCTGCGCACGCCGCTGGCGGGGCTCAAGAGCCAGAGCGAGCTCGCGCTGGCCGAGGCCCCGCCCGGTCCGCTGACGATGCGGCTGGCGCGCGTGCATGAGAGCGCGACGCGCAGCGCCCACCTCGTCAACCAGTTGCTGGCGCTGGCACGCACCGAGCCCGAATCGCTGACGCGCCAGACGCCGGAGCACCTCGACCTGGGCCGACTGGCGCGCGAGGTCACCGCCGAGCTGGTGCCGCGCGCGCTGCAGCACAACGTGGACCTCGGCTACGACGGTCCCGACTGCGAGGAGCCCGAGCACGCGCCCGTCCAGGTGATCGGCATCCCGCTATTGCTGCGCGAGGCGCTGGTCAACCTGGTGGACAACGCCCTGCGGTACGCGGGCCGCGGCGCCAGCGTCACCGTGCAGGTCCGCGCCGTGGGCGGCCGAGCCGAGCTGGTCGTCACCGACAACGGCCCGGGCATTCCGAGCGACCTGAGGGAGCAGGTCTTCGAGCGCTTCTTCCGCGGCACCCACGAGGGCAATGGCTGCGGACTGGGCCTGGCGATCGTCAAGGAGATCGTCGAGCGTCACGGCGGCCGCATCGCGCTGTCCGGCGTCGCACCGCACGGCCTGCGCGTGGCGATCGATCTGCCACTGCCCTGACGGACGAGTCCCCAAACCCCTCTCGCCCCTCCCACCCACGCGTCATTCGGTGCATCGGATCGGAGCGACCGGGGAGCCCTTTTCGCAAGTCAAAGAAGGTGAATTCGACTGCCGGGAGGCAGTTGGAGAGGAGGGACATGGAGAAAAGGGCTCCCCGGTCGCTCCGATCACGCTCGGTCCAATCCCGACGACGCCCGATCCCGAGCCATTCAGACGCCATCCGCCCTGCCCTGACGGACGAGTCCCCAAACCCCTCTTGGTCCTCCCACCCACACGTCACTCGGTGCATCGGATCGGAGCGACCGGGGAGCCCTTTTCGTAAGTCAAGGAAGGTGAATTCGACTGCCGGTAGGCAGTTGAAGAGGAGGGACATGGAGAAAAGGGCGCCCCGGTCGCTCCGATCACGCTCGGTCCAATCCCGGACGACGCCCGATCCCGAGGCATTCGCACGCCATCCGCCCCCAAAGGGATCACACGCGAGCATTTGCGCGAACACCGCGCACCACGCCATCCTGGTAAGCACCAATATAGTTTTATTAACAGAAAATTAAAGTTCAGTCCGCATGCAAGAAAGATAAACGTCCGCTTAACGATCGCACGCCCGGAGCAGCGTTCGGCGGACCACAACGGAGACTGAACATGACCCGCACCCCGCACGCACGTGCAACGCTTTCCATGGCCGCCGGCCTGCTGCTGGCCGCCGGCTCCGCCCAGGCGGTGGATTTCACCGGCTACTTCCGCGCCGGCCCGGGCGGCACCACCGACGGCGGCGTCAGCCGAGCCTGCTACGCCCTGAACGGCGGCACGGGCGGCATGAAGTACCGGCTCGGCAACGAGTGCGACATCTACGGCGAGTTCCAGCTCGCGCAGGGCTTCAAGAAGGACGGCATCGACTACAGGGTGGTGCTGATGACCGACTACTGGAACCCGCATTCCGACGCGGACGACGCCAAGCACCTGCGCCTGGCGCAGATGTACGCCGAGGCCAAGGGCTTCGACTTCGCGCCCGAGGCCACCGTCTGGGCCGGCAAGGAACGCGGCCGCCGCGGCGACGTGCACATCGTCGACACCTACTTCACCGAGATGGCCGGCATCGGAGCCGGCATCAAGGGCCTGGGCATCGGCCCGGGCAAGCTGGGCGTCGCGTACTACACCAACGACAAGGACAACAACCAGCGCCCCGCCCATCGCGGCAACGTCGAGTATGTCGACATGCCGACCAACGAGAACGGCGCGCTGAACATCTTCGCCACCGCGACCAAGTCGCAGTTCGCGGGAGGCACCAACGGCTGGGGCCTGGCGTTCAAGCATGTGCAGGGCAAGCTGTTCGGCACCTCGCTGAACAACGTGCTGTGGGTGCAATACGCGCAGGGCTCGACCGGGCTGAACTCCAACTTCGGCGACCAGACCGCGACCTCCGCGGCCAAGAAGGTCCGCATCGTCGAGTCGGTCAACTTCCAGCAAGGCGCCTGGGGCGGCATGGGCATGCTGCTGTGGGCCAACGAGAAGGACAACGCCGGCAAGGCCACGGTGTCCACCTCGGTCGGCGGTCGCGTGTCCTATGCGGTGACCCGCAACTTCAAGCTGCTCACCGAGGCCGGCGTCTCGCAATACAAGCCAGACGGCGGCGAACGCGCACGCCTGACCAAGGTGACCTTCGCGCCGACGCTGTCCACCGGCCCGGCGCTGATGGACCGACCCGAGTTCCGGCTTTACGTCACCCATGCCAAGTGGAACCGGGCCGCCGGCAACGTCACGGGCGAGCCCGGCTACGACGGACAGACCTCCGGCACCAGTTTCGGCGCGCAGGTCGAGGTCTGGTTCTGACGCGTTGAGACGGTTTGCCAGGGGCGGCTCCCGTCCCCGCTCATACGACATCCCATGACAACATTCACGTCAGCTTCCTGACGACACGGAGACAACGGAATGAACAAGCTCAAGCAACTCTCCCAGGCGACGGCGCTGTGCGCGCTGATGGCGGCCGGCGCGGCCCGCGCCGGCGAGGTCGAGGTCCTGCACTGGTGGACCAGCGGCGGCGAGGCCAAGGCCGCCACCGCGCTGAAGGCCACGCTGCAGAAGCAGGGTCACACCTGGAAGGACTTCGCCGTGGCCGGCGGCGGCGGGGACTCGGCGATGACGGTGCTGAAGTCGCGCGTGGTGTCGGGCAACGCCCCGGCGGCGGCGCAGATCAAGGGGCCGTCGCTGCAGGAATGGGCCCGCGAGGGCGTGCTGACCAACGTCGACGCGGTCGCCGCCGCGGGCAAGTGGGACGAGGTCATCCCGCCCGTGGTCGCCAACATCATGAAGTACCAGGGCCATTACATCGCCGCCCCGGTCAACGTGCACCGCGTCAACTGGTTGTGGGCCAACCCCGAGGCGCTGAAGAAGGCCGGCGCCAAGCTGCCCACCACCTGGGACGAGTTCTTCGTCACCGCCGAGGCATTGAAGAAGGCCGGCATCGTTCCGGTCGCCCACGGCGGCCAGAACTGGCAGGACTTCACCGTCTTCGAATCGGTCGCGCTGGGCGTCGGCGGCGTGGACTTCTACAAGAAGGCGCTGGTGCAGCTGGACCCCGCCACGCTGACCGGTCCGCAGATGGAGAAGGTCCTGGCCACCTTCAAGCGCATCAAGGACTACACCGACAAGAACGCCCCGGGCCGCGACTGGAACCTGGCCACCGCGATGGTGATCAAGGGCGAGGCCGGCATGCAGCTAATGGGCGACTGGGCCAAGGGCGAATTCATCGCCGCCGGCAAGGCGCCGGGCAAGGACTTCATCTGCGCCGCCGCCCCCGGCACGCAGAAGGCCTTCACCTTCAACATCGACTCGTTCGCGCTGTTCCAGCTGAAGAACGCGGCCAACCAGAAGGCCCAGCAGGACCTTGCCACGGCCATCATGTCGCCGGAGTTCCAGGAGCTGTTCAACCTGAACAAGGGCTCGATCCCCGTGCGCACCGGCATGAAGATGGACAAGTTCGACGACTGCGCCAAACAGTCGGCCGCGGACTTCGCCGCCGACGCCAAGGCCGGCACGCTGGTGCCGTCGATCGCCCACGGCATGGCCGTGCCGGCGGCGGCCGAGGGCGCGATGAAGGACGTCGTCAGCCAGTTCTGGAACAGCGACAAGATGACCGCCAAGGACGCACAGGCCAAGCTGGCCTCCGCCGCACGGACGAAGTAAAGCCGTCGGAGCGGACGCCGTCGGGCGCCCGCTCCGCATCCGCCTCGCCTCCCCCTTCCGCACGCCCCGCGCGTGCCCGCCGCAGGCCCGCTCGCATGTCCGCTTCCCGAGCTCCGCGCAGTCCCTGGCTTCCCAAGCTGGTGGTCGCGCCGACCTTCCTGATCTCGTTTCTCTTCATCTACGGCCTGATGGCCTGGAACGGCTACCTGTCGCTGTCCGCGTCACGGCTGCTGCCCAACTACAGCTTCGTCGGCCTGGGCCAGTACCGCGCCCTGTTCGACAACGAGCGCTGGTGGCTCGCGCTGACCAACCTGGGCCTGTTCGGCGCGCTGTTCATCGGCGGCGCGATGGCCGTGGGCCTGCTGCTGGCGATCCTGCTGGACCAGAAGATCCGCGGCGAAGGCCTGCTGCGCACGATCTACCTGTACCCGATGGCGCTGTCCTTCATCGTCACCGGCACGGCCTGGAAGTGGATCCTCAATCCGGGCCTGGGCATCGAGCACCTGATGCGCCAGTGGGGCTTCGAGCACTTCAGCTTCGACTGGCTGGTCGATCCCGACATGGCGATCTACTGCGTCGTCATCGCCGGCGTGTGGCAGTCGTCGGGGTTCGTGATGGCGCTGTTCCTGGCGGGGCTGCGCGGCATCGACGACTCGATCATCAAGGCCGCGCAGGTCGACGGCGCGTCGCTGCCGCGCATCTACTGGCGCATCGTCATCCCGACGCTGCGGCCGGTGTTCTTCTCGACGCTGATGGTCGTGTCGCACCTGGCGATCAAGAGCTTCGACCTGGTGATGGCGCTGACCGCGGGCGGTCCCGGCTACGCGACCGACCTGCCGGCGACCTTCATGTACACGATGGCGTTCTCGCGCGGGCAGATCGGCCTGGGCGCCGCCAGCGCCACGATGATGCTGGCCACCATCGCGGCCATCGTCGTGCCCTACCTCTATTCCGAGCTCCGCTCGAAGCCGTGAGCGCCGCGCCATGACCCCTTCCCCCACCTCGCCGCCCGCGCGCGGCTTCAGCGCGCAGCGTGCGATCCTGCTGCTGGCGCTGCTGCTGTTCGCGGCCTTCTTCCTGGGGCCGCTGTACGTGATGGTCAGCACCTCGCTCAAGAGCATGGACGAGGTCCGCAACGGCACCTTGCTGTCGCTGCCGCTGAGCCCGTCCTTCGCCGCCTGGTCCAAGGCCTGGAGCAGCGCCTGCACCGGTACCGACTGCGGCGGCCTGCGACCGTTCTTCATGAACTCGGTGCTGATGGTGGTGCCCGCCGTGCTCGTGTCGACGGCGCTGGGCGCGCTCAACGGCTACGTGCTGACGAAGTGGCGCTTCCGCGGCAGCGAGCTGCTGTTCGCGCTGCTGCTGTTCGGCGTCTTCATGCCCATGCAGGTGGTGCTGCTGCCGATGAGCCAGGTGCTGGGCACGCTGGGCATCGCGAGCTCGGTCTGGGGCCTGATCCTGGTGCACGTGCTGGCAGGCCTGCCGTCGACGACGCTGTTCTTCCGCAACTACTACGCCGGCCTGCCCGACGAGCTGATCAAGGCCGCGACGCTGGACGGCGCGTCGTTCTGGCAGATCTTCCTGCGCATCGTGGTGCCGCTGTCCACGCCGATCCTGGTGGTGACGCTGATCTGGCAGTTCACCGCGATCTGGAACGACTTCCTGTACGGCGTCGTCTTCTCCGGCGCGGACAGCAAGCCGATCACGGTCGGCCTGAACAACCTGGCCAACACCTCGAGCTCGGTCAAGGAATACAACGTCGACATGGCCGCGGCGCTGATCGCGGCGGCGCCGACGCTGATCGTCTACATCGTGGCCGGCAAGTACTTCGTGCGCGGCCTGACCGCCGGGGCCGTCAAGGGCTGATCGCGGCCAGATCCGGGGCCGGGCAAGAGACAAGGAGATTCACATCATGGGCGCACTCGCCATTTCACAGGTCCGCAAGAGCTACGGCGCGGCGGACATCCTCAAGGGCATCGACCTCTCGATCGAGGCCGGCGAGTTCCTGATCCTGGTCGGCCCGTCGGGCTGCGGCAAGTCGACGCTGCTGGCGATGATCGCCGGCCTGGAGCATCCGACCTCGGGCTCCATCCACATCGGCGACCGCGACGTCACCTACCTGCCGAGCAAGGACCGCGACATCGCGATGGTGTTCCAGAGCTACGCGCTGTATCCCAACATGAACGTCGCGCAGAACATCGCCTTCGGGCTGGAGATGCGCAAGGTACCCAAGGCGCGGCGCGAGGAGATCCTGCAGCGCGTCGCGAAGATGCTGCAGATCGGCCACCTGCTGGACCGCAAGCCCGGCCAACTGTCCGGTGGCCAGCGGCAACGCGTGGCGATGGGGCGGGCGCTGGCGCGGGACCCGAAGCTGTTCCTGTTCGACGAGCCGCTGTCCAACCTCGACGCCAAGCTGCGCATCGAGATGCGCGCCGAGATCAAGTTGCTGCACCAGCGCACGAAGACCACCACCGTCTACGTCACCCACGACCAGGTCGAGGCGATGACGCTGGGCGACCGCATCGCGGTGATGCGCGACGGGCTGGTCCAGCAGTTCGGCACGCCCGAGGAGATCTACACCCGCCCGGCCAACCGTTTCGTGGCCGAGTTCATCGGCTCGCCGACGATGAACTTCGTCACCGCCGCGCGCCAGGGCGACGCGCTGTCGGCGCAAGGCGTGCCGCTGCCGCTGAACGCGGCGCAGCTGTCGTCGATGAACGCGGCCGCGCAGGGCGACGGCGCGCTGCTCTACGGCCTGCGGCCCGAGCACATCCGGCTGGCCGACGACGGCGTGCCGGGCAAGCTGACCATGATCGAGCCCACCGGGCCGGAAACCTATCTGCTGGTCGACACGCCGATGGGGCCGATCACGTCGCGCGTGGCCGGCAATCCGCACCTGCGCGTCGGCGACGCGGTGCGCCTGCGATGGGAGGCCGAGTCCGCCCATCTGTTCGACGCCGGCCACGAGCGCCGCCTGGCCTGATCGGCCGACCACTCGGTCCGGCCACCGGTCGAGCCGGTGCTCGGGCGCTCGATCGACCGCCGGCCGCGACCGGCCCGGGGACGCGCTCAGGGGCGTCGATAGGACATGGCCGGTGTCCGTCCGGACCCGGATCCCCCCGAGCGACGGTTGCGGATGCGCAGCCAGAGCGTCTGCCCGGCCAGCACCACGACCAACGCGGCGGCGATGCCCGCCGACGCGCCGGCGCCCTCCATCGCAGCATGCGATTGCTTCACGTAGACGCCGATCAGGCCCCATAACACGGCGGCGGCATAACCGAGCGCCGGCAGGCCGGCGTCGGGCCGATGCAGCCGCGCGTTGGCCACCAGCACCAGGAGCGCCGCCAGCGCCCACAGCACCAGCGTCCAGGGCAGTTGATCGGCGGTCGGCAACAACTGCTCGGCGACGATCACCTGGGCCGTGTTCAGGAAGGCCGCCAGCGACAGCCAGCCGGCATGCAGGCCCAGCGGCAGCACCGCGAACCAGGCGCTCGCGCCGCGCGGCGCCGCGTGCGCGAGCAGCATCAGCGCCCACAGCAGGCAGATCAGCGCCAGCCAGATCACGGCCAGCGCCAGCCAGAACCACTGCTGCGAGAACACGATCATCCAGCTCGCCGTCAATGCGAAGCCGATGACGACCAGCCAGTGGCAGCGATGCGACTCGCGGTGTCCTTCGCGGTCCGGCACCTGGCGATGACCGCGCAACATCCACAGCGCGAAGACGAAGTCCAGCAGGAAGATCACGCCCCAGATCGAGAACGCGTACCCGTCCGCCACCAGCAGCGTCGGGAAACGATCCGACACGGTGCCGTTGTCGGGGCCGAACAGCCCGCGTTGCGACGCCCAGGCCACCAGGGGCATGGACAACGCGGCGAGCATGACGAGGATCTGAAGCATGGGCATGGAAGGATGTCAGTCTGCTCCCCCGGCAATGCGCATGCCACCTCCGATCCAGCAGGGCTGGTTTTACATACAGCTATCATCCCCGCCCATGCCCCCCGCAGAAGCCATCGCCGACGCCGTGCCGACCATCGCCCCGCTCTCCGACGCCGCGGCCACCGACGTTGACGCCGACCTCAACCCCGAGCAGCGCTCCGCGGTCGAGCACGGCCTCGGAGCGCCGGGGGCGCATGGCCCGCTGCTGGTGATCGCGGGGGCGGGCTCGGGCAAGACCAAGACGCTGGCGGCGCGCGTGGCGCATCTGATCCAATCGGGCGCCGATCCGCAGCGCCTGCTGCTGCTGACCTTCTCCCGCCGCGCCGCCGGCGAGATGGAACGGCGCGCCGGCCGCATGCTGCATCGCGCGCTGGGCCTGCGGCCGACGCAGGCACCGCCCCGTTTCCCCTGGGCCGGCACCTTCCACGGCGTCGGCGCGCGACTGCTGCGCGAGTACGCGGCCCGCATCGGCCTGGCCCCCAACTTCACCATCCTGGACCGCGCCGACGCCGAGGACCTGATGGGATTGCAGCGCCAGGCGCTGGGCCTGGCGGAGACCGCCGAGCGCTTCCCGCTGAAGGCGACCTGCCTGAACATCTACTCGCGCGTCGTCAACAGCGAGGCGCGGCTGGACCAGGTGCTGCAGGACCACTTCCCGTGGTGCTTCCCGGCTCACGACGCGCTCAAGCGCCTGTTCAAGGCCTACGTCGAGGAGAAGCAGCGCCAGCAGCTGCTGGACTACGACGACCTGCTGCTCTACTGGGCCGAGCTGATGGGTGATGGCGCACTGGCCGCGGAGCTGGGCGAGCGCTTCCAGCACGTACTGGTCGACGAGTACCAGGACACCAACCGTTTGCAGGCGACCATCCTGCAGCGCCTGAAGCCGCGCGGCGACCGGTTGACGGTGGTCGGCGACGACGCGCAGGCGATCTACTCGTTCCGCGCGGCCGAGGTGCGCAACATCCTCGCGTTCCCGACGCAGTTCGACCCGCCGGCGCGGATCGTCACGCTGGAGCGCAACTACCGCTCCACGCAGCCGATCCTGGACGCCTCCAACGCCGTCATCGCGATGGCGCCCGAGCGTCACGAGAAGCGCCTGTGGACCGACAAGGTCTCGAGCGAGCGCCCGCAACTGGTCACCGTCGACGACGAGGCCCGCCAGGCGCAGTGGGTCGCCGACCGCGTGCTGGAGCGGCGCGAGCAAGGCCTGAAGCTGACGCGCCAGGCGGTGCTGTTCCGCACCTCCAGCCACAGCGCGCCGCTGGAGCTGGAGCTGACGCGGCGCAACATCCCGTTCGTCAAGTTCGGCGGCCTGAAGTTTCTGGAGAGCACGCATGTGAAGGACGTGCTCAGCGTGCTGCGCTGGGCGGAGAACCCGCGCGGCCGGCTGGCCGGCTTCCGCGTGGCCCAGTTGCTGCCGGGTTTCGGGCCGGCCAGCGCGCGGCGGCTGCTGGACGAGATGGCAGCGCCGGCCGAGCCGTCGCAAGCGCTGCGGGACTTCAAGCCGCCCGCCTCCGCCGCCGCGTCCTGGGCCGGATTGCGCGACCTGCTGCTGCGCCTGATCGCCGCATCCGACTGGCCGGCGGACCTCGAGGACGTGGTGCAGTGGTACGCGCCGCACCTGGAGCGCCTGCACGACGACGCCCCGGTGCGCCTGGCCGATCTGGAGCAGATCGTCCGCATCGCCCAGGGCCATGGCTCGCGAGAACGTTTCCTGACCGAGCTCACGCTCGATCCGCCGGACGCGAGCAGCGACGAGTCCGGCGTGCCGCACAGGGACGAGGACTACCTGATCCTGTCGACCATCCATTCGGCCAAGGGCCAGGAGTGGAACGCCGTCTACCTGCTCAATTGCGTCGACGGCTGCCTGCCGTCGGACCTGAGCACCGGCGCGCAGGCGCAGATCGAGGAGGAGCGCCGGCTGCTGTACGTGGCGATGACGCGCGCCAAGGACCACCTGGCGGTGATGGTGCCGCAGCGCTTCTACGTCACGCAGCAGACCCGCCATGGCGACCGTCACCTGCACGCGACCGTCTCGCGTTTCCTGCCCGGCAAGGTGGTCCGCCACTTCGACAAGGTCGGTCCGGCGAATCAACATCAGGCGCCGCTGCCGGAACTGCTGAAGCCGGCGCTGGACGTCGCGGCCAGGCTGCGCAAGGCATGGGACTGAACGCGCCGACGGAACGCCGACAGAACGCGTAACGCACGTTACGGCAAGCCGCTATGGACGGCGGCGCAGGAAAACTCTAAGGTGCGCAGCTGTCAAATCCTGACCCCGCCGCCGCGCGCCACCCGCCAGCCCCCGACCGCCGTGACGATCCGAGACACCGTACTCAGCACCCTCGCCCACACCAACTGGCGCCTCGCGCTGCCCGCGCTGGCCCTGACCTGCGGCAGCCTGCTGGTCCAGGCCGCCAGCGACGCCCCCGCCGCGGACGTCGTGGTCCCGACCACGGCCGCGCTGACCGATCCCTCGGTCCCCGCCGCGGCCGCGCCGGCGACTTTCGCTCCCGTCACGGCGCCAGGCACGGCATCGGTCACACCGCTGGCCGCGTCCGCGTCGACCGCCACGGCCCCGTTCGCCTCGTCCTCCCCGGCTTCCGCCGCCAACCCGGCCCTGTCCTCGCCGGCCATCGCACTGGCCCGGCCCGCTCAACCCGCCGGGCCGGTCCTGTCCACCGAGCCGCCGGCGATGAAGCTCCCGGTCAACGCCCGCCACATGCTGGTGATCGACGACAGCGGCCGCGTCCTGATGGCCAAGGACGCGGACAGCGTGGTGCCGGTCGCGTCGCTGACCAAGCTCATGACCGCGATGGTGATCCTGGACGCCAGGCAGGACATGCGCGAGCAGATCCGCATCGACGACGCCGACGTCGACCGCCTCAAGCACAGCCGATCGCGCGTGCGCGTCGGCGCGACGATGACGCGCGAGGCGGCAATGGAGCTGGCGCTGATCTCGTCCGAGAACCGCGCCGCGTCCGCGCTGGCCCGCAATTTCCCGGGCGGCCTGCCGGCCTACGAGGCGGCGGTCGTGGCCAAGATCCGCGCGCTGGGCCTGACCCACACGACGCTGGCCGACCCGACCGGCCTGTCGCCGGCCAACACGTCGACGGCCACCGAATTTGCCCGCATCGCAGCCGCCGCGTCGCGTTACCCGGACATCGCGCGCATCAGCAGCGACCGCCGCAGCCAGGTCGAGATCAACGGCCGCCCGCGCGAGCTGCGCAACACCAATCATCTGGTTGGCGCCAAGGGCTGGGATATCCGCCTGTCCAAGACCGGCTACACCGACGAGGCCGGTCGATGCCTGGCGATGCGGCTGCGCAGCGGCGGCCAGACCATCACCGTGGTGCTGCTCGACGCCGACGGCTCCGCCCAGCGGCTGCGCGACGCGGCCTTGATCCGCAAGTCGCTGTCGAAGATGGCCGCCGCCTGATCCCCTGCTGTCGGGACGCTGCCCCCGGCAGTCTTCTTTCGATCCCGCCCCGTCACCGCTGGCCTTCGAGTCGGGCCTGGCCGCGAGTGCTCGCCTGGGCACGCGTTTCACGGACCCGACGATGGCATTGACCGGTTGTCATTTCGCGTTGTGAGTGAATGGTCATTTGACAATTGCGAATGATCAGACTTCGACCGACTTCGATTCCGAAACCACATTCGGATCGAATCGCGACTCCTAGCATTCGAGGCTTCTTTCCTCGCATGTACAGGAGTCAACGCATGCAACCTCATCCTTCCGAATCCAGTCACGGAGGCGGCGTTCAGCCGGTCCTTCTTCCTCCCTCGCGCAATCACGTCGAAGTGATTTACACCTGCAACCATGCCGGTGACTTCCAGGAGATTCGCTCGGACGTGCGGCATCTCAAGGAGCGCGCCGACGCCATGCAGGCGGACATCAAGGAGATCCGCTCCGACGTCAACGGCCTGCGTATGGAAGTCCAGGACGTCCGCGCCGATGTCAACGGCATCCGGTCCGAGGTCCACGGCCTGCGTGCCGAGGTCCATGTCCTTCGCGCGGAGGCCAAGGAGTTCCGCGTCGAGATTCGGGACGAGCTGAAGGCGCATGGAAAGAGGCTGGACGCTTTTCAGCTCGAGACCCGGACCGACATGAGCAACATGCGGCAAGAGGTCAAGAGCGACATGAGCAACATGCGGCAAGAGATCAAGAGCGACATGGAGAACATGCGGCACGGGATCAAGAGCGACATGGACAACATGCGGCACGAGATCAAGACTGACATGGACACCATGCGGCATCAGACCAAGACTGACATGGACACCATGCGGCATCAGACCAAGACCGACATGGACAACATGCGGCACGGGATCAAGACCGATATGGAACACCTTCGATTGGAGTTCAAGTCCGACCTCGACAAGGTCCTGGCGGCCGTGATGGGACGCGTCGACGACCGCATCAGCGCCCGCCTGCTGCGGTGGTTCGCCGGGACTTGCGTGGGATCCAGCGCGGCCGGCGCGATCGTGGCCAAGCTGATGCATTGAAGGCGACGGGCGCCGGGGGGAGTCCTCCTCATCTCGCGCCTCCCTCCTTCACCCGCTGTAGTCCCCGTCCTACCCCCGCCCTGATCCGGTGGAGCTACCGTCGAGTCACCTCGGCAGCCCGGCTCCAGCCCCCTCATGGCGACCCCCACCTCCTCCGCGACGGACCTGCCGCCGTCCGCCGCCCACGGCACGAATCCACCCGCGCCCCAGGCCACGCCCAAGCCGAGGCGCAGGCGGCCACCGCGCCTGTCCGCCGCGGCCTGGCGCCAGTTCCTGCAGATCGCCAAGCCCTACTGGCTCGGCAACCAGCGCAAGTCCGCCTGGGCCTTGTTGGTGCTGTTGATCGTGCTGATGCTGTGCGAGACCCAGCTCGCCGTGCTGCTCAACGACAAGACGGGCGAGATGACCTCGGCCCTGGCCGCCCGCGATCACACGCGCTTCTGGCTGTCGGTGCGCGACAGCCTGATCGTGCTCGGTTTCGCCGTGCCGGTGTACGCCTTCTACTACTACATGCGCGACGCGTTCTCCAACCATTGGCGACGCTGGCTCACCGGCAAGTTCCTCGACGGCTACCTCGACGGCCGCCAGTATTACGAGATCGGCAGCGGCGCCGCCGGCGACCTGGACAACCCCGACCAGCGCATCAGCGAGGACATCAACACCTTCACCGGCCGCTCCACCAACTTCATGCTGATGCTGATGGGCTCGGCCATGCAACTGGTCGCCTTCTGCGCCGTGCTGTGGTCGTTGTCCAAGGCGCTGGTCGTCTTCCTCGCGGTCTACGCGACGGTCGGCACCTTCCTGGCGCTCTACGTCTTCGGCTCGCCGCTGATCCAGCTGAACTTCTGGCAATTGCGGCGCGAGGCGGACTTCCGCTTCGGCCTGATGCGGGTGCGAGAGAACGCCGAGTCCATCGCCTTCTACCGCGGCGAGCGGCAGGAGCGCGCCCACATCGAAAGCCGCTTCGAGGCCGTGTTCACCAACTACCAGAAGATGATCAGGAAACAGCGTTCGCTCAACCTGTTCCAGCGCGGCTTCAGCCAGCTGACGCTGGTCGTTCCGAGCGTGATCCTGGCCGATGCCGTGCTCTCCGGCCGGCTGGAAGTGGGCGCCGCGGTGCAGGCCGCGGGCGCCTTCGCGGCGGTGCTGACCGCCGTGTCACTGATCGTGGACAACTTCGAGAGCCTGAGCCGCTTCGTCGCCGGCATCGACCGGCTGCACGCGCTGTCCGAGGTAATGCACAAGCGCAAGAGCCGCGTCGATCGCGACCGCGAGCGCATCGTCACCACCCACGCCGACCGCCTGGCCTTGCGCGACCTGACGCTGTACACGCCGCAGTTCGACCGCATGCTGGTGGAGAAACTCGACCTCGCCCTGCAACCCGGCGAGAGCCTGCTCATCACCGGCGTCAGCGGCTGCGGAAAGAGCTCGCTGCTGCGCGCCATCGCGGGCCTGTGGCGCACCGGCAGCGGCACCATCGAGCATCCGCCCCTGGAGGACGTCTTCTTCCTCCCCCAGCGGCCCTACATGCAGCCCGGCACGCTGCGCAGCCAGATGATCTATCCGGACACGACCACCGACCTGGACGACGCGGCGCTCCTGGCCATCCTGGACGACGTCAGCCTGCCCGAGCTGGCCGGGCGCGTCGGCGGCCTCGAAGCGACGCAGGACTGGGAGAAGCTGCTGTCCATGGGTGAGCAGCAGCGCCTGGCCTTTGCCCGCGTGCTGGTGCGCAAGCCCCGGATGGTGATCCTGGACGAGGCCACCAGCGCGCTCGACGGGCGCAACGAGTCCCGGCTCTACCAGCGCCTGTGCCGCGACGGCGTGACGCTGGTCAGCATCGCGCACCGACCGGCGGTGCTCCAACATCACAGCCACGTGCTGCAGCTCAAGGGCGACGGTGCCTGGGAAATCCATCCAGCCAAAGGCTTCGTCTTCGACGGGCACGACCCGGATCCCGCGGCGGCCGCCGAGCTGTCGACCGCGGTCGCGGCGGAGGTCAAGGCATCGACGGCACCGGCCCTGGTCCCGCCATCGGGCATCGAACCCGCCGAAGCCCGTCAGCCGCTGGACGACTTCCCGCCGCACGCGACGAAAAAGGATCCGCCATGAACACGCTCGACCTCCTCGCGCCCGCGCTGAATCCCGCGCTGTCGATGGTGGCGGGCGACGCCGCCCTCGACACGCGATCCTGGACGCAGGAGATCGTGGACACGTTGCGCGCCGAGTTCTCCGACATCCCCGACGTCGCCCAGATCACCCGCCTGGTCGTGCGGCTGCTGCTGGCCGCCTTGCTGGGCGGCATCCTGGGCTACGAGCGCGAGCAGCAAGGCAAGGCCGCGGGCGTGCGGACCCACATGCTGGTGTCGCTGGGCGCGGCGTTGTTCGTGCTGGTCCCGCAACAGGGCGGCATGCCGATGCCCGACATGAGCCGCGTGCTGCAGGGCGTCATCGCCGGCATCGGGTTCCTGGGTGCTGGCGCGATCCTGAAGCTGAAGGAGGAAGCGCAGGTCCACGGCCTCACCACCGCCGCCGGCATCTGGATGACCGCCGCGATCGGGGTCGCGTGCGGCTTGGGCCGCGAGGCCACCGCCGTCGTCAGCATGCTGCTGGCGCTGGCGATCCTGACGCTGGTGCCGCACCTCACCGGCTGGTACGCGCGGTCACGGCGCGACAAGTCATCAGCCTCTGACTGAGCGCGATCGCGCGGTCCACCTCCATTCGTTCCCTCCGCGCACCTGTGGCGCCGCCAGGACGCTGGAGAACCGCGGGCGGCTTTCCCGGACTACCTTCATTCATTCTTGAACGGAGTCCCGTCCATGTGGCCCAACCAACCCTTTGTCCCCCATTCCACCAGCGCGCCGGCGGACCACGTCAACGCGACGCTGTCAAGCGCGGCGAGCTACGTGGCCGACGAAGCGCTCGCCCCCCATCCGTTGGTCGCGACTTTGGCGCGGCATCGCCACCAGATGCTCAGGGAAGCCGCCCGCCTTCATGTTCGGAGTTCCCCACACGCTGCCTTCTGGGTTGGGGAAACGGGAGCCCAGTCGGAGGCATCCTGGGTCGATAGACTGGTTCGCGCCGCCCTGCTCAGACTGGACGACACGACGCTCACCGCCGAGGAGCGCGCCGCGAACAACGAGATCGATCCTCCATCGGGCCTCGACATGCAGACGTCGAAGTTTGCCAAACGCACGGCGAAGCACCTGACCCCGGCCACCGTGCTGCGCGATTTCGTGCGTCAATGTCTGCGCGACATCGACATCCCGAACTCCTCAGGCGGCGCGCCGTCGCTGAACGAATGTCGACTTCGCGTGGTCGGTCTGGAACGCCGGTTGAATCTCCGCATCCCTGAGGCCTGCGTGCTTCGCTTCAGCGAGAACCGCTCGCAGGCATGGGTGCATCACGATCCCACCCTGCTCGCCAAGCACATGTGGAACACCGTGCTGGAGCAGCGGCGATCACCCACCCCGCCCACCAGGCTGAGCCTGCGCCTCGCGGGCGATGAAGGCCCCAACAACCGCCTATGCATCGACGCGCAGGGGGCCTGCATCGCGGTGGGCGCCGGCACGCGCTCGTTCGAGCGGCCCGTCGGCATCCACGACCTGGCCGCGATCGACCGTGCCGACGTGTCAACGGCAACCAGGTTGACCGCTCAAGAACGGGACCTCATCGCCTCGACCGTCATCGATGCCGCCGAGTCCGCTCAGTTGCACGCACTGCCCCCCGGTTGGATCCTGTCGCGGGACACGGCGGCTCGGTTGCTCCAACGCCTCGGCGACGACGACGCGGTGGCATGGATAAATCGCCATCTGCCGGGCGCTACGCCAGCGGTCCAGCGGCATATGGCAGATGCGGCGGTGGATGCCTGGCGACACGGACTGGTCGTGCGCGCGTTGCCCGCGATCGGACACGGCACTGCCATCGCCGCATTGACACCAAGGACCTCGTCGTTTCTCGATGCTCGATGCCTCAACTGGGCTGTCTTGAGTGACAACCCCACACGGGTCTCTACGCTGATGAAGGCCCTGTTGGATGGCATCGGCAAGGGACTCGACGCGGAGGAGGTGGTGCGCATCTTCCGGCCGAATCCCCAAAACCTGCCTCTGCACAAGGCCCATGGTCCGCGAAAGGATGCGGTGGTCCGTGCATACCTGGATGCGGTCGAGCGCGCGGCCCTGGACGAGCGTCTTCTTCCGGGACAGATCGAGGTGTTGCTGGGCGGTGCCCGCCCGCCGGATCAGAGTGTCGGCCTGGTGGGAACGAGTCGATCGTATGACCCGCTGGCGCGCGAATTGATCTCGAGATTCCAGGCGCTCAGGCGGTCCGAACTCATCGATTCCGCGGCCATGCGCCGAATTCTCCACGGCACCGAAGCACGCCATTCGACGACATTCACCTTGTCCACGGTGAGTAAGGGCAATGCCTCGGAGTTGGACGCGTGGCTGACGGAAATCCTGCGGATGCATCGGACAGGTCTCCTGACCCGCGAGGACGCTGCCGCCCTGATCAGCGACCGCGGCCGCGGAGGTGTCAATCTATGGGGCGCCGCGTTGCCTAGCTATAAACCCACCAGCGATCAGTTGGGTGGCCGCATGCAATCCACCCTCATCCGGTTCTTCGAGCAGGCCATCGATCAGCAGTTGTTGCCTCCTTCGGCTCTGCGCGACGGTTTGCTTTCTCGCGTGCCCGACAACGGACGGTACTGGTTGGCGGCCTGGGCCGGCATCGATACCACGCCCCAAAGCGCTGCGGGCGCGTCCTTGCTGTTCGACGAGGTCGTTCGACTGCGCGCCTCGGGCCGATTGTCCGAACCCGACGTGTGCACCGTGCTCGAAGCGATGCTCGATACGCCACGACCGGCGACTCGCGGCCTTCAACTACGGACAACATGGTCACCAGTCATGTCCGCGGTGCAACAACTGGAGCGGTTCTGGACGCTATCCAATCGCCTGTTGATGGACGGCCAAGTGCGTCTCGAATCGATCGCCGCGCTGCTCTTGCCCGACGAGACCGGCGCGCCAGCCGAATCGATCTGGGCGGGCGCGATAGCCTCACCTGCAAGTGACAACCCCCATTCGACGATCCTGCATCGCGCTGAACTCCGAGGCATCATCACCGCGGAACAACGCCGCCGGGCGTCCGACCTGGCACAGATGCTCGCCCGCGCTGCCTGGCCAATCCACCGTGGACGAATCGCACCCGGCCGCTGATCCGCCGACACGTCCGCGTCACGGCCTTGCGCGACGCAGGCATGACAGTTGCCGCCGCTTGCGTTAGGGTCGCCGGTTGGGGGCGTGACCCGGAGCGACAGCATGGATATCGATACCGTCTCTTACGTTTTTCAGGGCCCGGACGGCACCTTCACGATCAAGCCGCGCCTGTCGCGACGCTGGCGGGTCAAGCGCGACAGCGCGCCGTGGGGCGACTCGTTCGCGACCGCCGAGGCGGCGGCGGGCGAGCTGTCCAAGCATTTCGCCGTGCCCGCGGACATCGCCGAGTGGACCGAGGTCGGCGACTTCCACACCGACGTCGGCGGCTTCCACCTCTGAGCCTCTCGCCCGCCGCGGCGTTGGCCCCTCACCCGGACGCGGGGCCGCGCCCCGGAGCGCGCTCGGGGGCCGCCCACACCGCCCCGCCGCCGATGGCGTGGCAGCGTGCGTCGCGCGGCAGTCCGTCCAGCGTCGTGCCGGTGAAGGCACCGAACGCGGGCAGGATCATGAGCCCCTCCGACTCGCAGAAGCACGGCAGGCGGTGATACTCGTGGGCACGACCGCGCAGTGTCACCGCCGGGTGCAGGTGCCCCGCCAGCACATGGGCACCGTCGACGCGCAGCGGGTGATGGCACGCCGCGAATGGTCCGAGGCCGCCGCGCCAGGGTTCGTCCTCGATCGCGAAGCGCAGCGCCGGCGGCGGATCGCCGGCACGGCTGTCGTGATTGCCACGGATCAGCACGCAGTCGAGTGCCGCGTGCCGCTGGCGCCAACGGTGCACCGGATCGAGCACCTGCGCCTGCTGCGCCGCCGCCGCATGCAGCAGGTCCCCCAGCACGACGAGGCGCCGCGCCCGCGTGCCGTCGACCAGCCGGCTCAACCGCGACAGGTTGTCCGCGGTCGTGCCCGACGGCACCGGCTGCCCCAGCGCCCGGAACGAGGCCGCCTTGCCCAGGTGCACATCGGCAACGAAGAGCGTGCCCGCGGCGGGCCACCAGAGGGCGCGTTCAGGCAGCAGCCAGACACGCTCGCCGGCGAGCGTCATCGCCAGCGAGCCGCGCGGGGCTTCGGCGCCGGGATCGCCAGGCCCCATCGACGGATACGGATCCGGCGCCGTGTTCGGTGCTTCGGTCATGTCGAGATCATCGCCCCACCTCGCCTCATCGGGGCGTGCCGGTGGCCCGAGGCAACCGGGGCGAGGACCGGCCCGCGCGACGCGCGCGCGACTGCCGTCGCCCCCGGCCCGGCGGGCCCGGGGCGTCTCCTCGCGTCTCCAGCGCCAGCGACTCGCCGATTGCCCACTGCGGCGATGACGCCTTCGCGAAGACGCGATCCGCCGGCTCATGCGCGGTGCCCACCGCGTCGCCGCCGGCACTGCGCTCCAGCTCGGACACCATGCGCGCGATGCGCTCGCCGAGCGGCTCGTTGCTGAGCTTCTCGCGGAAGCGCTCGACCATCAGCGGGAACGCCAGCGGCGTGGGCTTGCGCAGCGCATGGACGCGCAGCGTCTGGCCGGCCATGCGGTCCAGCGCGGCGGCGAGCTGACGCACGTCGAGCTCCTGCGTCAGCAACTCCTGCTCCGCCTGCGCGAGCAGCCGGTTGCGCGGGTCGTACTGCTGGAACACCTCGAAGAACAAGCTCGCCGAGGCCTGCAACTGTCGGTTGCTGCGGCGCTCGCCCGGATGGCTCTGGAAGATCAGGCCGGCGATGCGCGCGATCTCCCGGAAGCGTCGACGCGCCAGCTCAGTCGCGTTCAGGCTGGCCAGCACCTCGTGCAGCAACACGTCCATCGGGCGCGGCGCCAGCAGCGCGGGCAGCCGCTCCGCCCAGTCGACGGGCTTGGCGCTGAGCAACTCGATGCCGTAATCGTTCAGCGCGATCGAGAAGGTGCCTGTCTCCGGCTGCGCCGCCCGCCACGCGATCAGGCCCGCCAGGCCGAGGTGTACCTTTCGTCCAGCGAAGGGATAGAGAAAGAGGTGCCAGCCCTCGCGCGACTTGAAGGTCTCCGCGACCAGCACCTCCGGCGCCGGCACGCCGGACCAACGTCGCTGGACCTCGATCAGCGGCCGCACGCATGACATCTCCGGCGAGTCGTAGCGGCCCGCGTCCGCCGCGGCGAGCTCGCGCAGCACCGCATCCGCCAGCGTGCTCGACAGCGGCATGCGCCCGCCGTTCCAACGCGGCAGCGCGGCACGGCCCGCGGTGGCTCGACGCACCAGCGCCGTCATCTGCTCGACCCGCACCAGCTCCAGCAATCGGCCGCTGAACATGAACGCGTCGCCGGGCTTGAGGCGTGCGATGAAACTCTCCTCGACGCTGCCCAGCTTGCCGCCGCCCAGGTACTGCACCGAGACCGACGCATCGCTGACGATGGTGCCGATGTTGACGCGATGACGCCGCGCCAGGCGCGCATCGGGCACGCGCCAGATGCCGGCCTCGTCCGGTACCACGCGGTGATAGTCGGGGTAGGCCGCGAGCGACGGCCCGCCCTGTCGCACGAAGTCCAGGCACCACTGCCACGACTCCGCCGACAGCGGCTCGTAGGCCACCGTCGACCGCACCTCGTCGAACAGCGCGTCCGGGCGGAAGCCCCCGCCCAGCGCCACGGTGACCAGGTGCTGCACCAGCACGTCGAGCGGCTCGCGCGGGCTGTGGCGCGCCTCGATCTTTCCCGCGCGCACGGCGGCGCGCGCGGCGGCGGCCTCGACCAGTTCCAGGCTGTGCGTCGGCACCAGCGTGATGCGCGACGGCCGTCCGGGCGCGTGGCCGGACCGTCCCGCGCGCTGCACCAGCCGCGCCACGCCCTTGGCGGAGCCGATCTGCAGCACGCGATCCACCGGCAGGAAGTCCACGCCCAGGTCCAGGCTCGACGTGCACACCGCCGCCTTGACGCGGCCCTCCTTCAGGCCGAGCTCGACCCACTCCCGCACCTCGCGGTCCAGCGAGCCGTGATGCAGCGCCAGCACGCCGGCCCAATCCGGACGCGCCTCCAGCAGCGCGCGATACCAGCGCTCCGCCTGCGAGCGCATGTTGGTGAAGACCAGGCAGCTCGCGCTGGCCTCGATCGCCTCGACGACCTGCGGCAGCATGCGCAGCCCCATGTGGCCGGCCCAGGCGAAACGCTCGGCGGTGGCCGGCAGCAGCGTGTCGATGATCAGCGTCTTGTCGGTCTCGCCCTGGACCAACGCCGCATTCGCCGTCACGTCCGGTCCGACGCCGAGCAGCGTCCGCAGCGCTTCGTCCAGGTTGCCCAGCGTGGCCGACAGACCCCAGGTCATCAGCGCGGGCAGGCGGTCGGCGTGGTTGGCGTGGTTGGCGCGGTTGGCGCGGTTGGCGCGGTTGGCGTAGCCGGCGTGGTCGACGGGGTCGGCCGGGTCCGCGTGATCGGCGCTGGCGGCGTGTGACGCGTGATCGGTGCGGGCCACGAGGGCTGCAGGATCGGCGTCGGCGTCGGCGTCGGCGTCGGCGGCGCGAGCATCGCCCCCGCCACGGAAGCGACGCAGGCGGGCCAGCGCCAGTTGGGTCTGCACGCCACGCTTGTTGCCCATCAACTCGTGCCATTCGTCGACGACGACCAGCCGCGTTCGGCCCAACTGATCGCGCGCGTCGGCGCGGGACAGCAGCAGCGACAGGCTCTCCGGCGTCGTGACCAGCACCGTCGGCAGCCGGCGGTCCTGCGCGGCACGTTGCGCCGAGGTCGTGTCGCCGCTGCGCAGGCCGGCGGTCCAGCCGGGGCACAGCGCCGCCATCGGCGCTTCCAGCGCGCGCAGCGTGTCGGCCGCCAGAGCCCGCATGGGCGTGATCCACAGCACCGTCAACGGCGGGCCGAGCGGCTTGCCACCTCGCCCTCGGGCCGTGGCGCCGACCTCGTCTCGCAGCGCCGCCAGCGCGCCCAGCCACACGGCGAGCGTCTTGCCGCTGCCGGTGCTGGAATGCAGCATGCCGCTGCGTCCGCGCGCCATCTCGTCCCAGACCCGGTGCTGGAACGGGAACGGCGTCCAGCCCCTGGCCGCGAGCCAGGCGTCGACCCGCGCGCGCGCGTCCGTCATCGCGCCCCCGGCAGCAGCGCCTGCAAGGACTGCAACGTGTCGGCCTCCTCGACCGGCTTGTCCTCGCGCCGCCGCAGCATGCGCGGGAAGCGCACCGCGATGCCGCTCTTGTGCCGGCCGCTGCGGGCGATGCCTTCGAAGCCGAGCTCGAAGACCATCGTCGGCGTGACGCTGCGCACCGGGCCGAAGCTCTCGGTCGTCGTCTTGCGGACGATGGCGTCGACCTGCTGGATCTCGGCGTCGGTCAGGCCGGAATACGCCTTCGCGAACGGCACCAGTTGCCGCGCGGGGTCCTCCGGCGGCGCGTTCCAGACGGCGAAGGTGTAGTCGGTGTAGAGGCTGGCGCGCCGGCCGTGCCCGCGCTGCGCGTAGATCAGCACCGCATCGACGGACAGCGGGTCGATCTTCCACTTCCACCAGACGCCGACATCCTTGGTCCGGCCAACGCCGTAGCGCGCGTCCCGGCGCTTGAGCATCATCCCCTCGACGCCCAGCGCGCGGGCCTGCATGCGCTGCCGCGCCAGGTCGGCCCAGTCGGCGCCGGCGATCAGCGGGCTCAATGCCAGCGACGGCAGCGGATGCGCCGCCACCAGCCGCTCCAGCCGCGCGCGGCGCTCATGCTGCGGACGGGCGCGCAGGTCCTCGCCGCCCTCCTCCAGCAGATCGTAGACGCACAGCGTCGCCGGCAGCTCGCGCAGCAGCTTGGGGCCCAGCGTCTTGCGGCCGATGCGCCGTTGCAGCTCGGCGAACGGCTGCGCGCGGCCGTCGCGCCAGATCAGGACCTCGCCATCCAGCACGGTGCCGTCGGGCAAGGCCTCACCCATCGCGCGCAGCTCGGGAAAGCGGTCGGTGACGAGCTCCTCGCCGCGCGACCAGATCGACGCTTCCCCATCGCGCTTGACCAGTTGGGCGCGGATGCCGTCCCACTTCCATTCGATCAACCAGTCGTCCGGAGGCCCGATCGCGGCGTCGAACTGCTCGACCGGCAAGTTGAACGGGTGGGCGAGGAAGAACGGATACGGCTGCCCGCCGCGCGCCGCGCCGTCACCGCCGGATGCATCGGCGGGAGCGACCAGCGCCTCGTGGTCCGCCGCCATGGGCCGCGCGCCGATGTGCGTGTAGCCCATCAGGCGCTGCGCGATCACCTTGGCGTCGACGCCGCTGACAGCGGCCAGCGCCTGCGTGACCTGCAGCCGGGACACACCGACGCGGAACGCGCCAGTGATCAGCTTGAAGTAGACGAGGCGCTGCTCGACCGCCAGCGTCGCCCACTGGCTCTGCAGGTCGAGCGCGAGGTCTTCGGGCGGCCGGCCGCGCAGCGGCAGCAGGTACGCCGTCATCCACTCGGACAACGGCCGCTCGATCGTCTCGGTCGGCTCGGGCAAGAGCAACGAGATCGTTTCGGCGAGATCGCCGACGGCCTCGTAGCTCTCGTCGAAGAGCCACTCCGGCAGGCCCGCGGCCAGCCGCGCCTGCTCCCGCAGCAGCCGGGTCGGCACCAGCTGACGCGGCTTGCCGCCGGCCAGGAAATACACCGCCCACGCGGCGTCCGCGGCGGGCGCCGCGCGCAGGTAGGCCTGCAGCACCAACTGCTTCGCCAGACTCGACGTCGACGCGTCCAGCTCCCGGTAGAGCGCGGCGAAGGCCTTCATGCGGTCTCCGGATCGTCAGGCAGAGCCGATGGGGACGTCGGGAGCCGAGGCTCGGCCCGGACGTCGGCCTCGGCCCGACCTTCGCCGTCGTCCTCCTCGCCGTACTCGGTGGCGAAGGCTTGCGCCCGCAGGCCCTGCTCGCTCAGCCAGCGGACCATCACGGGCACGCTGCCGTGAGTGACGAAGACGCGCTCGGCACCGGTGCCGCGGATGGCGGCCTGCAGGCCGGGCCAGTCGGCATGGTCGGACATGACGAAGCCCCGGTCCACGCCGCGCCGCCGCCGCGTGCCCCGCAGCCGCATCCAGCCGCTCGCGAACGCATCGGCCGGATCGGCGCCGAAGCGCCGCAGCCAGGTCGAGCGGGCGGCCGACGGCGGCGCGATCACCAGCGCCCGCGCGAGCGCCGCCTTGTCCAGCGCCGGGTCGGTCGCCAGGAAGGTCGACGGCAGCGCGACGCCCGCGGCGCGATACACGGCGTTCAGCGGCTCGACCGCGCCGTGCGCGACGATGGGTCCGATCGACGCGTCCACCCCATGCAGCAGCCGCTGCGCCTTGCCCAGCGCGTAGGCATACAACACCGACGCGCGGCCGGCCTCGGCGTTGCGACGCCACCAGGCGTCGATCTCTGCGAACAGCGCGGCCTGCGACGGCCAGCGGTAGATCGGCAGGCCGAAGGTGGACTCGGTGATGAAGGTGTCGCACCGCACCGGCTCGAAGGGGTCGCAAGTGCCGTCGGCCTCGAGCTTGTAGTCGCCCGAGGCGACCCAGACCCGGCCGCCGTGTTCAAGCCGCACCTGCGCCGATCCCAGCACGTGTCCGGCCGGATGCAGCGAGACGCGCACGCCGCGGTGCTCCACGATTTCCCCGTAGGCCAGCATCTGCAGGGTGATGTCCTCGCCGAGCCGGCGGCGCAGGATGGGCGCGCTGGCCTGATGGGCCAGGTAGTGGGCATGACCCGGGCGCGCGTGGTCGCTGTGGCCGTGGGTGATCACCGCGCGGTCCACCGGGCGCCAGGGGTCGATGTAGAAATCCCCGGGCGGGCAGTACAGCCCCTCGGGCCCGGCGATGACGAGATCCCCCTGCTCCTGACCTCCCGCCGGGCCGGCGTGGCCGACCTGGGCGGCATCCTGCCCCGCCCGGTGGGCGAGGCCGTCCGCGCCGGTCGCGTCGGCGGATGCGGCACGGGGATCCGGATCGACGGGAACAACCATGGCGACGATGCTAGCCCGGCCCCTCACCGCCGCTTGTAGGACGGCGACGCGTCCGGCCCCCCGGACACGGACCGGCGACGGTCCAGCCTGGCGGCGACGCCGCCCCGGATCAACGGCCGCATCGCAAGCGGTGGACGGCCGGAACAGGCGCCCCCTCTCGCCCCGGGGCGCACCCGCGATGTGGGTAGGCGGCCCGGCCCGCCTCCCCTACACTCGTCCGACGGTTCACATCCACACATGCCCGGCGGACGCCGACCGGGTTCCTGGGAGGAATGGGATGGGTCGCCTGTCGGAATGGTTGTTGAGGCATCGCCGGACCGCCTGGTCGCTGGCCGCGCTGTTGGCGCTGAGCCTGGGCGCGGTCGTCAGCGAGGTGCATCGGCGCTCGCTCGAACGCGACTTCCACCGCTCGCTGGCCAACGCCGCGCAGCGCGAGGCGCTCGGCCTGCAGGGCCTGACGCTGACCGGCAAGGGCATGGGGGCCGTGGTCCTGGCCGGGCAGCTCAACCCGGCGCTCAAGGCCGCCGTCCTGATCACCGATGTCGAGGTCGCTCGGCGCGAGCGGCCCGGCGCGCAGGCGCTGGAGGTGCTGGCCCGCAGCGTCGGCGCGCAACAGGCCTACGTGGTCAACGGCCGCGGCGTCATCGTCGGCGGCTGGGATGAGGCCGGCACGCTGCCCATCGGGCTGGACGTCGCCTTCCGCCAGTACTACCGCCAGGCGATGCGCGGCCAGCCCAACGTCTTCGCCGGCATCAGCATCACCACGGGCCAGCGCGCCTTCTGGCTGGCCGCGCCGGTGTACGCCCAGCCGGGCCAGACCGGCGACATCGTCGGCGTCGTCGCCGCGCGCCTGTACGCGGACGCGCTGGACCGCTTCCTCGACACGCGCAGCTATGCCGGCGCGCTGCTGGTATCGCCGCACGGTGTGGTGCTCGCGGCCAGCCGACCGGAGTGGCGCCTGGGCGTGGACGGCGAGCCCACCGCGCGGCGCGCCGAGGCGCTCACCGCCAGCCGCCAGTTCGGCAAGCTGTTCGCCGACCCGACGCGCATCCGCCGCCTGCCCTTCGCGTTGGGCGCCGCCAACGCCGAGGTCGACGGCAACCGCCTGGCCGTGGTCCAGGCCGACGTGGGCTGGAACGACCCGGCCGGGCCGTGGCGGGTGGTGCTGCTCGGCGACCTCGACGCGCTGGAGCCCACCACGACGCGGCTGGGCGTGGGCGCGCTCGTGGCGCTGCTGGCCTTCGGGCTGATGGGCGCGTCGCTGCGCGGCCTGGGCCACCGCAGCGCGCGCGAGCGCAAGGACCTGGAGCTGCTGGACCAGCACCGGCAGTTGCAGGCGCAGCACCTGCAGCTGCAGACGCTCAAGGAGGCGGCCGAGGAGTCGACCCGCGCCAAGTCGGACTTCCTGGCCAACATGAGCCACGAGATCCGCACCCCGATGAACGCCATCATCGGCATGTCCCACCTGGCGCTGCAGACGACGCTGGACGCGCGCCAGCGCAACTACATCGAGAAGGTGCATCGCTCGGCCGAGAACCTGCTCGGCGTCATCGACGACATCCTCGACTTCAGCCGCATCGAGGCCGGCAAGCTGAGCCTGGAGCGCGTGCCCTTCCGCATGGAGGACGTGCTCGACCACCTGGTCAACCTGATCGGCTTCCGTGTCGAGGACAAGGGCCTGGAGCTGCTGCTGAGCGTGCCGCCCGACCTGCCCACCGCGCTGGTGGGCGACCCGCTGCGCCTGGGCCAGGTGCTGGTCAACCTGGGCAACAACGCGGCCAAGTTCACCGACCGGGGCGAGATCATCGTCGCCATCGAGGCCGTGACGCCCGAGCCCCGCGACGGCGCGGCGGCCCCGGAAGCGGAGGTCGAGCTGCACTTCCGCGTCCGCGACACCGGCATCGGCATGACGCCCGAGCAGCAGGCCCGCCTGTTCCAGAGCTTCAGCCAGGCCGACAGCTCCACCACCCGCAAGTACGGCGGCAGCGGCCTCGGACTGGCGATCTGCAAGCAGTTGGTGGACATGATGGGCGGCCGCATCTGGCTGGAATCGGCGCCGGACCACGGCTCCACCTTCCATTTCACGGCGCGCTTCGGGGTGCAGTCGGAGGGGTCCGACCTGCCGGCGCGGCGCGCGCTGATGGCGCACGAGCTGGCCCACCTGCGCACGCTGGTCGTCGACGACAACCGCGCCGCGCGCGAAATCCTGTCGACGCTGGGCGCCAGCTTCGGCCTGGACATGACGACGGCGGCGGACGGCGAGCAGGCGGTGCGCGACGCCGAGCGCGCGCAGGCCGAGGGCCGCCCCTTCGCCCTGGTGCTGATGGACTGGCAGATGCCGGTGATGGACGGCCTGGAGGCCACGCGCCGGCTCGGCGACGGACGGCTGGAACAGGCGCCGGCGGTGGTGCTGGTGACCTCGTTCGGCCGCGACGACTCGCTGACCGCGGCGATGTCCGCGTCCGCGCCGCGCCGGCGTCCGGTGCTGCTGACCAAGCCGGTGACGGCGTCCTCGATGCTCGCGGCGATCGGCGAGGCGCTCGGCCATGCCGACCTGCCCGCCCCGGCGGCCGATCGGCGACGCAACTCCGCGCGCGAAGCGATGCGGCAATTGGCCGGCGCGCGCATGCTGGTGGCCGAGGACAACGAGCTGAACCAGGAGCTCGCCGCCGCGCTGCTCGAAGACGCCGGCCTGCACGTCACGCTGGCCGCCAACGGACGCATCGCGCTGGACCTGCTGCGGGCGGCGCCGGCGAGCTTCGACGGCGTGCTGATGGACTGCCAGATGCCGGTGCTGGACGGTTACGCGGCGACGCGCGAGCTGCGCACGGACCCGCGCTGGCAATCGCTGCCGGTGATCGCGATGACCGCCAACGCGATGAGCGGCGACCGCGAGAAGGTGATCGAGGCCGGCATGAACGACCACATCGCCAAGCCGCTCAACGTCGACCTGCTGTTCGAGGTGCTGGCGCGCTGGATCCGGCCGGCGCATCCGGCGGCGGAGGTGCCGATGGACACGCGCTCCGGCGCCGGTCGGCGCATCGACACACGCCGCGCCGACAACCGGGCGCTGAGCGCCGGCGATGCCGCGGACCCGACCGCCGCGGCCGCCGCCGACACGCCCACCGTCGCCGGCGTGCTGCCGCCCATCGTGGGGCTGGACCAGCAGGCCGGACTGGCGACGGCCGGCCATCATCCGGCGTTGTATCGCAAGCTGCTGCGGACCTTCCACGACACGCAGACCGACTTCGCGGCGAGCTTCGCCGATGCCGCCGCGGTCGGCGATCTGGTCACGATGACGCGCATGGCACATTCGCTGCGGGGCGCCGCGGCGACGCTGGGCGCCGGGCCCCTGGCGACGGCGGCGGGCGCGCTGGAGCAGGCCTGCGCCCAGCGCCTGCCCGCCACGGAGCGCGAGCCGCTGCTGGCGCGCGCGCAATCGCAGTTGGCGGCCCTGCTGGTCTCGCTGGGGCGGCATCAGGCGCTGGAGGCGCAATCGCAGGGCCGGTCCTCGACACCTTCGCCGGCGCCATCGGCCCCCCCGTCCCGGTCGCCGTCGAGAGATCCGCATGACACGGTGCCGATGCCGCGCGTGGAAGCCGCGTCGGCATCGGGCGCCGAGCTCGATGCCGCGGCCTCGGCGCTTGACCCGGTCTCGCGGGCCGCGCTCGACGAGACACTCGATCGACTGGACCTGCTGCTCGTCGACAGCGACTCCGCCGCGGCCGATGCCGCGCAGGCCCTGGACTTGCAGTTGAACGACCTGGTGTTGCCCACGGCACGACTGCGCGTGCTGCGTCGCGCCGTCGACGCCGCGGCGCGTTTCGACTTCGATGTCGCGCTGGCCCTGATCCGCGAGGATGCGAGCCAGTACCGCGGCGGCCCCACCGAGCCGCCGCCCGCCCCCGGCCATTCGCCCGGCCGGTTTTCCTCGGGGAGCGTCGCATGAGCCCACCCATCGCGCCATCCGTCGATGCGTCGACCGACACGTCGACCGGCCGGCCCGGCGATCGCCCCACCGACCGCCCCGTCAGCGGCCCTGTCGGCGGCCCCGCCGCCCCCCCCTCGGCGCGCTTCGGCGATCCGTCCGCGAGCCCGCGCACGGCCGCCGCCGCCGGCCCGCGCGAGGACGGGGATCCCACCGACGGCGCGACCTTGCTGGTGGTCGACGACACGCCCGACAACCTGACCTTGATGAGCGAGCTGCTGCGCGACCGCTACCGCGTCAAGATCGCCACGCACGGCGAGAAGGCGTTGCGCATCGCCGGCGGTGAATCGCGTCCCGACCTGATCCTGCTCGACGTCATGATGCCGGGCATGGACGGCCACGAGGTCTGCCAGCGGCTCAAGGCCGATCCCGCCACGCGCGAGATTCCGGTGATCTTCCTGACGGCCAGGTCCGACGTCGCGGACGAGACGCGCGGGCTGGCGCTGGGCGCGGTGGACTACATCACCAAGCCGATCAGCCCGCCGATCGTGCGGGCGCGCGTGCGCACGCACCTGCAGCTCAAGGCCGGCGCCGACTTCCTGCGCGACAAGGCCGCCTACCTGGAGGCCGAGGTGGCGCGTCGCAGCGCCGAGCTCGCGGCGATCCAGGACGTGACCATCCACGCGATGGCGTCGCTGGCGGAGACGCGCGACTCGGACACCGGCAACCACATCCGCCGCACCCAGCATTACGTCCGGGCGCTGGCCGAGGCGCTGCGCGGCCACGCGCGATTCCGCGACACGCTGACGAGCGACTACATCGCCACGCTGTTCAAGTCGGCGCCGCTGCATGACATCGGCAAGGTGGGCATCCCCGACCGCATCCTGCTCAAGCCGGGGCGCTACACGCCGGAGGAGTTCGAGGTCATGAAGGACCATCCGCGGCTGGGTCGCGACGCGATCGCGCAGGCGGAGGCGCAACTGGGCACGCCGGTCGGCTTCCTGTCGATGGCCAAGGACATCGCCTACGGGCACCAGGAGAAATGGGACGGCTCCGGCTATCCGCAGGGCCTGGGCGGCGACGCGATCCCGTTGTCGGCGCGGCTGATGGCGCTGGCGGACGTCTACGACGCGCTGATCTGCCGCCGCGTCTACAAGCCCGGCATGCCGCACGAGCAGGCGGCGGCGATCATCGCCGAGGGTCGCGGGCGCCACTTCGACCCGGATCTGGTCGACGCGTTCCAGACCATCCAGGACGAGTTCCAGGCCATCGCGCACCGCTTCGCGGACGACGACGTCACGATGCAGCGCAAGCGCGAATGGATGGAGACGGTGAGCCCGCCCGACATCGCCTAGGGAAGGTCGCGCGCAGTAACCCTGCCGGCACCCCGGACCTTCCCCCCCGCCTAGACTCGGCGCCCATGCAGACCCGACTCTCGATCCTCGACCTCGCTCCCATCGTCGAAGGCGGCACCGCCGCGCAGGCGCTCCAGGAAAGCATCGCGCTGGCGCGGCACGCCGAGCGCCTGGGCTACCAGCGTTACTGGGTGGCCGAACACCACAACATGGACGGTGTCGCGTCCTCGGCCACGGCCGTGCTGATCGGCCAGATCGCCGCCGCGACCAGCACGATCCGCGTCGGCTCCGGCGGCATCATGCTGCCCAACCATGCGCCGCTGACGATCGCCGAACAGTTCGGCACCCTGGCGACGCTGTTCCCGGGCCGCATCGATCTGGGCCTGGGCCGGGCGCCCGGCACCGACGGCCCGACGATGCGCGCGCTGCGCCGTCACCTGTCGACCGCGCACGAGGACCGTTTCCCGGAGGACGTGCTGGAACTCACCGCCTACCTCGCGCCCGAGCAGGAGGGTCAGGTCGTGCGCGCCATCCCCGGCCAGGGCACCGAGGTGCCGATCTGGCTGCTCGGCTCCAGCCTCTACGGCACGCAACTGGCCGCCTATCTGGGGCTGCCGTTCGCCTTCGCGTCGCACTTCGCGCCGTCGATGCTGATGCAGGCGCTGGAGATCTACCGCGCCCAGTACCGCCCCAGCGTCAAACATCCGAAGCCGCACGCGGCGGTCGGCCTCAACATCATCGTGGCCGAGACCGACGCCGAGGCGCGGCGCCTGTTCACCTCGCTGCAGCAGCGTTTCCTGGGCATGCAGCGCGGCCAGCGCGGACCCATCCCGCGCCCCGTCGACAGCATCGACGCGTTGTGGACGGCCGGCGAGAAGCTGGCCGTGGAACGCATGCTGGCGGAGTCCATCGTCGGCTCGCCCGACACCGTGCGCGCCGGCCTGCGGGCGACGCAGGCGCGCACCGAGGCGGATGAATTCATCGTCGCCTGCGCGGTGCACGACCCGCTGGCGCGGCGGCGGTCGTACGAGTTGCTGGCGGCATTGGCCCAGGACTAGCGCGGCCACGGCGTTCGACCGTCGGCCTCACCTACCGGAACCGGGAACCGCACGTCCACATTGCTGCCGCGGCGGCGGCCTGGTCGCGCAACTCGCGGCATTGCGGCGCCCCCCTCGCGGGAAGACCATCGGAGTCACGTTCTGCCCACAAGGCAGGACGGTCGAGTTCACTCCAGGAGTCTTGCCCCATGTCGCTTGTTTCCCGACCGATCGCTGCCGCGGCAGACGCCGCCGCCGTCGTCCAGGCCACCAGACGTCGCCCCCGCCGTCCGCCGCCGCGGCGCGGGCAGGCCGGCTTCGCGATGCTGCTCGAGTTGTCGCTGGGCTTGACGGTGCTGTCGGTCGCGACGATCGGCTGGGTACGAGGCCAGGACTTCATGCACAAGGTCGCCGTCGGCAAGCAGGCCGGTGAAAAGCAGGCCGCGATTCATGAGGGTGCGCTGGGATATGCGCGCGACCACGGGCAGCGCATCGTGCTGCTGCCGCGTGCCTGCGAGCAGGTGGCGCTGTCGCTGCCGTCCAGCGGGACCGGCGACGGTTCGTTGACCACACGTCCGCCGCCATCCGGCTGCGAGCTGACGATCGACGGGCAGCGGATCGCCAACGGCTATCAGCCGACAGTCGCCGAACTCAACGCGCTGGGTTACATGGACGAGGACGACAAACTCCCCTTGCCCCATGGCGACCTCGTCGTCAACGAGCACTCCGGGCAACGCATGGCGCCGAGGTGGTTCACCTCGATCCGCTGCACATCCGCCTGCGACGACCGGCTCGACACCAAGGCCGCGGCGGTGCCCCGTCCCGCGTCCGCGTCATCGGCCGCATCGACGCCCGCACCAGCCGACCGCCGGCCCACGCTCGCGGTGACGGTCTTCAACACACAGCCCTTCTATGCGGAAGCGCTGCCGTTCGGCGCGCTGGCCCAGATCCAGGCCGCGCGCAAGGCACTCGGCCATGCCGGGGTGTTGTCGCCTCCCGGCTCGACGCCCGAGACCGCCGCAGCGCTGAAAGGCAGTCGCCTGCCCGTCCCCAACCCCATCCGCGGCGCGACCCCGGACTCCGGCGCGCCAGGCGTGCTCGCGGCGCATGGGTTGGTGCATTTGACGGACCGGCATCGGCGCTCGGCCGAGGTCTCGCCGTGCGTGGCAGGAGGCAGCGCCACTTGCCGCGATGGATCGGCACCGCCAACCGCGCGATGGGATTTCAACGGGCAGGACCTGGCCAACGTCGGGCGGTTGACCGTGAGCGGCGACACGACAGTCGCCGGCGACCTCAGCGCCGAAAAGATAGTGCAGGCGAAGGAGCGCCTGATCGTCGGCCAGTCGCCGCGCCCGCCACGCCATTGGGACCGGCATGTGGTCGGCCGCGAGAACATGTTGGACGCCAAGATGGAAGTCAACGGCAACGCCTACATCGACCGGGATCTACAGATCGGCGCCCGGTACCCGCATGGAGGCGCGAACCTCAACGTCGGCAACGGCAACGTCACGGTGCACAACGGCGTGGTGAAGGTGCTCAGCGGCTACGGCGACTTCTCCGGTGGAACCGCGGCGATAGGCAACTCCCGCCTGGCGGGCGTGCGCCTGCCCACGACACGCGCGCCGGGTCTGCCGTGCGACCCCGACGGCAGCAGCCCGGAACTGTCCGGCGGCAACCTCGGCCTGCACTTCGACGGCACGTCCATGCATGTCATGGTCTGCCGCCCCCATCAACGCGACAGATGGGGCGGCGGCGACAGCCAGACGCGGCCGATGAGCGGTCTGTGGACCCGGTCAGGCGATGGACGGGCCGAGGGTCGACTGAATGAGCCGCTCGCGCCGAACTGAACGAACCGCTCACGCCGTGAGCTGGCGTGGCGGCTTCGGCCATCGGCCGGGCCTCAGCCCACCCACTTCCGCGCATTGCGGAACATCCGCATCCACGGGCTGAACTGCGCGGCGTCGCCGCCGGTCCAGCTCATCTGGATGTTGCGGAAGACACGTTCCGGATGCGGCATCAGCGCAGTGAAGCGGCCGTCGGCCGTCGTCACAGCGGTCAGGCCTTGCGGGCTGCCGTTCGGGTTGAGCGGGTATTGCTCGGTGGCCTGCCCGTTGCCGTCGACATAACGCATCGCGCGCAGCACCTGATCTGCATTGCCGCGTTGCGAGAAGTCGGCGAAGCCCTCGCCGTGCGCCACCGCGATCGGCAGGCGGCTGCCGGCCATGCTGGCGAAGAACAGGCTGGGGGACTCGAGGATCTCGACCTGCGCCAGGCGCGCCTCGAACTGCTCGCTGCGGTTGCGGACGAACTTGGGCCAGTCCTGCGCGCCCGGGATCATCGGCGACAGCGCGGCCAGCATCTGACAGCCGTTGCACACGCCCAGCGCGAAGCTGTCCTGACGCGCGAAGAAGCCCTCGAAGGCGTCCTTCAACCGCGGGTTGAAGAGGATGGAGCGGGCCCAGCCCTCGCCCGCGCCCAGCGTGTCGCCGTAGCTGAAGCCGCCGCAGGCGACAAAACCCTTGAACGTCGCCAGGTCGACCGCGCCGGCCTGCAGGTCGCTCATGTGTACGTCGTAGCTGTCGAAGCCGGCCTGCGCCATCGCGTAGGCCATCTCGATGTGCGAGTTGACGCCCTGCTCGCGCAAGATCGCGACCTTGGGTCGCACGCCGGTGGCGATGAACGGCGCCGCGACATCGACCGTCGTGTCGAAGCTGGGCAACCAGTGCAGCCCGCCGCCGGGCTGGCCGGCCAGCGCGTGTTCCTGGTCCGCGCAAGCGGGGTTGTCGCGATCGCGGGCGATGCGCCAGGACACCTGATCCCAGTCCTGATGCAGATCCTGCAGCGGCGCGGCGAACACCTTCTTCGCGTCGCGCCAGACCTCGGCCTGCGCCGACGTGTTGGTCTTGCCGACGACATGGCTGAACTTCGACAAGCCGTGCGTGCGCAGTGTCTGCAACACCGCGTCGCGATCGCCGGTGGCGACCTGCAGCACGACGCCCAGTTCCTCGTTGAACAGCGCCTTCAGCGTCAGTTCCTCGCGGCGGGCGCTGACCTGGCCGGCCCAGTTCTTGGAGTCGCCCATCTCGGCGCGGCTGTCGCTGATGCCGTCGCCTTCGGTGACCAGCATGTCGACGTTCAGGCTGACACCGCGCTGGCCCGCGAAGGCCATCTCCAGCGCCGCGGCGAACAGACCGCCGTCGCTGCGGTCGTGGTACGCCAGCAGCTTGCCCTGGCCGCGCAGGTCGTTGACCGCGGTCACCAGCGCCTTCAGCTGCGCCGGATCGTCCAGGTCCGGCACCTCGGGGCCGAACTGGCTCAGCGTCTGCGCCAGGATGGAGCCGCCCATGCGCATGCGGCCCTGGCCGAGGTCGACCAGGATCAGCGTCGTGTCGCCGTCGCGCAGTTGCGGCGTCAGCGTGCCCCGCACGTCGTCCAGCGACGCGAAGGCCGTGATGATCAGCGACACCGGCGCGGTGACCTGGCGGGCCTGGCCGCCCGCGTCGGTCCAGCGGGTGCGCATCGACAGCGAATCCTTGCCGACCGGGATGGACACGCCCAGCGCCGGGCACAGGTCCATGCCGACCGCCTTGACGGTGTCGAACAGCGCCGCGTCCTCGCCGGCCTCGCCGCAAGCGGCCATCCAGTTGGCGGACAGCTTGACGCGGGACAGCTCGATCGGCGCGGCCAGCAGGTTGGTGATGGCCTCGGCCACGGCCATGCGGCCGGACGCGGGGGCGTCCACGGCGGCCAGCGGCGTGCGCTCGCCCATGCTCATCGCCTCGCCGGCGAAGCCCTTGAAATCGGCCAGCGTGACCGCGCAATCGGCCACCGGCACCTGCCATGGGCCGACCATCTGGTCGCGGTGGTTCAGGCCGCCGACGGTGCGGTCGCCGATGGTCACCAGGAAGCGCTTGCTGGCCACGGTCGGGTGACGCAGCACGGCCCGGGCCGCGGTCGCGAGGTCGACGCCGTTCAGGTCCAGCGCGCCGCCGGAGCGTGCGACGCGGGTCACGTCGCGGTGCATCTTGGGCGGCTTGCCCAGCAGCACGTCCATGGGCATGTCGATGGCGCGCTCGCCGGTGCCGCCCGACGCGACGCCGTCCTCCAGCACCAGCTCGCGGTGCTCGGTGGTCACGCCGACGACGCCGAAGGGGCAGCGCTCACGCTCGCACATGGCGGTGAAGAGCTCCAGGCTCCCGGGCGCGATCGCCAGGACATAGCGCTCCTGGCTCTCGTTGCACCAGATCTCCTTGGGCGCCAGGCCGCTCTCCTCCAGCGGCACCTGACGCAGGTCGAAGGTCGCGCCGCGGCCGGCATCGTTCACCAGTTCCGGGAAGGCATTGGAAATGCCGCCCGCGCCGACGTCGTGCACCGCCAGGATGGGGTTGCGCTCGGCCAGGCCCCAGCAATGGTTGAGGACTTCCTGCGCGCGGCGCTGGATCTCGGGGTTGCCGCGCTGGACCGAATCGAAGTCCAGGTCGGCGGTGTTGGTGCCCGCGGCCATCGAGCTGGCGGCGCTGCCGCCCATGCCGATGCGCATGCCGGGGCCGCCGAGCTGGATCAGCAGCGAGCCGGCGGGGAACTCGATCTTCCTGGTCTGGTCCGCGCGGATCGCGCCCAGGCCCCCGGCGATCATGATGGGCTTGTGATATCCGCGGCGGATGCCGTCGACGTCCTGCTCGAAGACGCGGAAGTAGCCGCCCAGCGCGGGGCGGCCGAACTCGTTGTTGAACGCGGCGCCGCCCAGCGGGCCCTCGGTCATGATCTGCAGCGCGCTGGCGATGTGGGCGGGCTTGCCGACGGGGTTCTGCTCCCAGGGCTCGGACAGGCCCGGCAGGTGCAGGTTGGACACCGAGAAGCCGGTCAGGCCGGCCTTGGGCTTGGCGCCTCGGCCGGTGGCGCCCTCGTCGCGGATCTCGCCGCCGGCGCCGGTGGACGCACCGGGATGCGGGGAGATGGCGGTCGGGTGGTTGTGCGTCTCGACCTTCATCAGCACATGGGCGGTCTCGGCGCGCGCCTCATACCGGGGTGCGCGGCGGTCGCCCGCGGCCATCCAGCGTTCGATCTCATGGCCTTCCATCACCGCGGCGTTGTCGGCGTAGGCGATGACGGTGTGCTGCGGATTGAGCTTCTCGGTGTTGCGGATCATGCCGAACAGCGAGAGCGGCTGCGCCTGGCCGTCGATGGTGAACTGCGCGTTGAAGATCTTGTGGCGGCAGTGCTCGCTGTTGGCCTGCGCGAACATCATGAGCTCGACGTCGCTCGGGTCGCGGTCGAGCTTGGTGAAGGCGTTGACCAGGTACTCGATCTCGTCCTCGGACAGCGCCAGGCCCCAGGCGCCGTTGGCCTCGTCCAGCGCGGCGCGGCCGCGGCCCAGCACGTCCACGTGCGCCAGCGGCTGCGCCTGCTTGTCGTCGAAGAGATGGCGGGCGTCCTCGCGCGACAGCAGCACGCTTTCGGTCATGCGGTCGTGCAGCAGGTCGGCGCACGCCAGGAGTTCGTCCTCGGACAGCGGCTTGGCGCCGCCGGTCAGGCCGGCCAGCAGGCCGGACTTGAGCGTCAGGCGGTACTCGGTGACGCGCTCGACGCGGTGGATGGTCAGGCCGCAGTTGTGGGCGATGTCGGTGGCCTTGGAAGCCCAGGGGCTCAGCGTGCCCAGGCGCGGCGCGGTGACGATCAGGGCGCCGTCCGCCGGGCCCTCGTAGCGGTCGCCGTAGTCCAGCAGCGCGGCGAGCCTGGCGTGGCTGTCGGCGTCGATGGCGGTGTCGGACCAGACCCAGTGGACGTGGCGGGCGTGGATGGCGGAGATGCGGTCGCTGACGGCCTGCAGGCGGGCCAGCAGCGCGGCGGCCCGGAAGGCCGAGAGGGCATTGCCCCCCTCGAAGTGAATGAGATGCTTGGAGGAGGTGGTGCTGGCCATGGGATCCCGGGGGGTTTGCGCCGCGCGCGCCGCGGCGGTGAGCCCGACATTCTAGCCAGTGACGCCGGGCGCACCGGGTTTACCCGGCGCGGCCGTGCGCCCGGTCGCCCGGGCGCCCGCGACGCGGCCGATCGACGGACGGGCTCGATAAGATGAGGGGCTTGCCTCGGGGCGTCCGGGCGCCGTTTCGAGGATTCGCGGGGAATGGAAAAAGATGCGGAGCACAAGCCCGTCAGGAAAACGGCGCGGGTCGCGGCCAAGGCGCTGCCCGACACCGTCGCGCGACGCCAGCGGTTGATCGGGGAGAAGCGCCAGGTCATCCTCGACGCCGCGCTCAGGCTGTTCTCGCAGGCCGGCTTGCATGGCGTCAGCGTCGAGGAAATCGCCAAGCTCGCGGACGTCTCCAAGACCAACCTGCTGTACTACTTCGCCAACAAGGACGACCTGTACGTCGCGGTGCTCAGGGACATCCTGGCGGTGTGGCTGGAGCCGCTGCGCTCGTTCTCCGCCGAGCAGGACCCGCGGGTGGCCATCTCCGGCTACATCCGCCAGAAGATGCAGGCCTCCCGCGACAACCCGGAAGCGTCCAGGCTGTTCTGCCTGGAGCTTGTCCGCGGCGCGCCGCTGCTGGGTCCGGACATCAAGAAGGGCCTCAAGGCGCTGGTGGCGCAGAAGACCGAGGTCATCCTCCAGTGGCGGGCCGCGGGGCAGTTCTCCGCCGACGTGGACCCGGCACATTTCCTGTTCGCGCTCTGGTCCACCACGCAGCAGTACGCCGACTTCGCGTTCCAGGTCCAGGCGCTCACCGGCAAGACGCTCAAGGACCGGCAGTTCTTCGAGCAGTCGGTGGCCAACGTGGAGCGCATCATCCTGGACGGCGTGCTGGCGCGCACCGGGGACCAGCGTCCCGGCTGAGCGCCGCGGGCCGGTCAGTGCGCGGCGTCGAGCTCGTGGTACTTCCGGCCGAAGTACATCAGGCCGTGCGCCGCCTCGCCCAGGATGACGGCCTGGACCGCGCAGAACAGGACGTCGTGCGTGCCCACCGACGTGCAGCCCACCACCCGGCAGTCGAAGGCCACCGGCGCGCCGGTCAGCACGGGCGCGCCGGTGTGGCCCGACGCCCACTGCGCGGCGGCGAAGCGGTCCACCATCGGCGTCTTGCCGCCGAACAGGTTGGACAGGTCCTGGTGGCCCGCGCCGAGCGCGTTGACGCACAACACGCCGTTCGCCTTGACGGCGTCGTAGACGGACGCGTTCCGGTTGAGGCAGACCAGCAGCATGGGCGGCTCGTCGGTGACGCTGCAGACGGCGGAGGCCGTGAAGCCGGCCCTGCCCGCCGCCCCATCGGTGGTGACGATGTTCACCGCGGCCCCCAGCCGCGACATCGCCTGCCGGAAGTCGGCCTTGGACAACGCGGGATCGGCGCCAGGCGAGTCCGCGGGGAGCTGGGAGGCCGCTGCGGCGGCGATGACTTGCGGGTGCATGGGCGGGGCTCCTTTTGAGACCGTCGGACTTCAGACCTTCAGACCAGTTGACAGGCGTGCTCGAAGGCCAGCCGCGGGAGCCGGCCCCGCAGCTTGGCGTGATCGCCGTGCCCCAGGTTGATGAGTAGATTGGCCGTCCAGGTGCTGCCCTCGAAGAAGGCGGCATCCACCCGGGCCCGGTCGAAGCCGGACATCGGCCCCGCGTCGAGGCCCAACGCCCGCGCGGCCACGATCAGGTAGGCGGCTTGCAGCGTGGCGTTGCGGAACGCGGTCTCGTGCGCGAGCTCCGGGCTGGACGTGAACCAGCCGCGGGCGTCGACATGCGGGAAGAGCGCCGGCAACTGGTCGTGGAAGGCCGTGTCCCAGGCCGCGATCACGGTCACGGGCGCTGTCATGGTCTTTTCAAGATTGCCCTTGGAGAGCGCGGGGGCGAGCCGCGCCTTGCCTTCGGGCGTGCGCACGAAGGTGAACCGCGCCGGCGAGCAATTGGCGGAAGTCGGCCCCAGCCGGACCAGCTCGTAGAGCCGCATCAGCACGGCATCGTCGAGCGGCTCCGCCAGCCAGCCGTTGTGGCTGCGGGCCTCGGTGAAGAGCTGGCCCAGCGACTGGGCATCGAGGACGTCGGACATGGGCGTGCTACCGGTCAAGGTGATCGAGGCGATCAAGACGATCGAGGAAGGCGAGCAGGCCGCGATTGAAGGCCTGCGGCGCGGTGACGTTGTGGGCGTGGCCGCCATGCGGCATGCAGGCCAGCGTCGCGTGCGGCAGGCCCCGGGCCAGCAGGCTGGACTGGGTCCAGGGGACCAGGATGTCGTCCTGCGCGGCCATGACCAGGACGGGGCAGCCCACCTGGTGCAGGCGCGCCGCGACGTCGAAGGCCCGCAGCGCGCCGATGCGCGCATGCATGTTGGCCGCGCCGGGGAAGTGGGCGATGGCGTGCGCCACTTCTTCGTCGACCAGATCGGCATTCGCCAGCGCCCAGGCCGCGGGGTACAGAAACAGCGGCTGCGCGGCGACATAGGCCGCCGGGCCGCGGGCGTCCAGCAGCGCCAGGCGCGCGTCGAAGCAACGCGCCGTGTGCGGATTGGGCGCGGCCCAGGCGTTGATCAGCGTCAGGCTGCCGATGCGATCGGGGTGATCGAGGGCCAGTTGCAGGCCCACCAGCCCACCCAGCGCGTGCCCGACGAGATGGCAGGTCCGCGTGTCCGAGTCATCGAGGATGTGTTCCACGTCCTGCGCCATGTCCGCGATGGCGTAGTCCCCCGGCAGCTCGGCGGGACTGCGCCCGGTGCCGCGCTGGTCGTAGACGATGACGCGGCGGCCGGCGGCCACCAGCACGTCCAACTGGTGCTTCCAATAGGTGGCCGAGCCGCCCAGGCCCGAGGACAGCAGCACGCTCGGCCCGTCGGCTCGCGCGGGTCCGTGGACTTCGTAGTGAAGGGACATGGGTGCTCCCGGCCGCTTCACTGGCCCAGGTGCGCGATCGAGGCGATCTCGACCAACGCCTCGGGCTTCACCAGGCCGCACTGGATGCAATACCGCGCGGGTTTCACGCCGGGGAAGAACTCGGCGTAGACGGCGTTGACCTTCGCGTAGTCCGCCCAGTCCTTGATCATGATGGCGTTGAAGGTCACGTCCTCCATCGAGCCGCCGGCGGTTTCGATCACGCCGCGGATGATCTCCAGCACGTGCCGGGTCTGGGCGGCGGCGTCGCCGACGTGGACCACGTTGTTGTCCTTGTCGAAGGGCAGCGTGCCCGAGACATACAGGATGCCGTCGGCCAGCGTGCCGGGCACGAAGGGAGCGATCGGCGTGCCGGTACCGGCGGGAATGATGGCTTGCTTGGGCATGGGAACTCCGGGTCCGTGGCAGGTCAGGCGATCAGCGATCAGCGATCAGCGATCAGCGATCAGCGATCAGCGATCAGCGATCAGCGATCAGCGATTGGCGATTGGCGATTGGCGATGGGGGCGAGGCTGTGGCGGAAGGCGTCCACCGCGGAGACCCATCCGAAGAAGGTCTCGACGTTGTAGGTGGAGGCTTGCTGGATGGCGGGGCCGCCGAGTTCATGCGTGGCGTCTTCGAGCAGCACGCAGAAGTATTCGAGGTGGAACGCGTCGCGCAGGGTGGACTCGACGCACACGTTGGTGGCGATGCCGGTGAACACCAGGCTGCGGATGCCGCGCGCGCGCAGCGTGCTGTCCAATGCGCTGTTGAAGAAGCCGCTGTAGCGGGTCTTGGGCACAAGGATGTCGCCGTCCCTGGGCTGGAGGGCATCGACCAGCGCGTAGTCCCAACCGCCCTTGGCCAGGAACTTGCCGGCGAACTCGGGCTTCTTGCGCATCGTCTTGAGCGCGTTGGACTTGTACCAGTTGGGCGAGCCGGGGCCGCCGGCCTCGACGTACTGGTCGTCCCAGCCGTTCTGCAGGAAGACCACCAGCACGCCGGCCGCGCGGGCGGCCTCGACGGTCCTGGCGATATTGCCGATGACGCCCTGGGCGCCGGAGATATCGAAGCCGGCCGAATCGACGTAGCCGCCGACGGAGGCATAGGCGTTCTGCATGTCGACCACGATGAGCGCCGTCTGTCCGGGCTGGAAGGCCACGGGCTCGGGCCGTGCCTGCATCACGAGCGGCGCGGGCGCTCCGGGCGCCTGCGCGGGGCCGACGGGCACGTCGGAGGTGATGGTGACGTGTTGGAGGGTCATCGCCGTCTCCTCAGGCTACGCGGGCCACGCGCGCGGCCTGCGAGGCGACCTGCGAGGGCACAGGCGAATCGGCGTCGACGCGGCAGCGCATCAGCGGCTGAATGCGTTCGCCGAAGAGCTTCACGCCGTCCACGAAGTGATCGAAGGTCAGCAGCACGCCTTCGGTGCCTTCGACCTCCGCCACCTCGTCCAGCATCCGGGCGATGGAGGCATAGGAGCCGACCAGCGTGCCCATGTTGATATTGACCGCGGAGGTCGGGTCGGCCATCTGGCGGACATTCGTATCGGTGCCCGACTGCTTGTCGGCGGCGCCCTGCTCGCCGAGCCAGGCGATGGCTTCCTGGTCGGCGCCGGCCTTGTAGTGATCCCACTTGGCGCGGGCGGCCTCGTCGGTCTCGTCGGCGATGACCATCATGAGCACGTAGGTGCTGACCTGGCGGCCAGTCTGCCGGGTGGCCTCGATCAGCTTCTGCGCTGACGGCGCGAACGCCTGGGGCGTGTTCACGCCCTTACCGAAGCAGAAGTTGTAGTCCGCGTACTTGGCGGAGAACGCCATGCCTGCGTCGCTGGAGCCTGCGCAGATGACCTTCACGTCGGCCTGCGGTCTGGGGCTGAGGCGGCAATCGTCCATCTTGAAGAACTCGCCCTTCAGATCGGACCTGCCCGTCTGCCAGAGGTCGCGCAGCACCTGCACGTACTCGGAGAGGTAGTGGTAGCGGGTGCTGAAGAACTGATCGCCGGGCCACATGCCCATCTGCGAGTACTCGGGGCGTTGCCAGCCGGTGACCAGATTCACGCCGAAGCGGCCGTTGGAGATGCTGTCGATCGTCGACGCCATGCGGGCGACGATGGCCGGGGGCATGACCAGCGAGGCGGCGGTGGCGAACAGCTTGATCTTCGTCGTCACCGCGGCCAGGCCGGCCATGAGAGTGAAGGACTCCAGGTTGTGATCCCAGAACTCCGTTTTCCCTCCGAAGCCGCGCAGCTTGATCATCGACAGGATGAAGTCGAGGCCGTACTGCTCCGCGGTCAGCGCGATTTCCTTATTGAGCGCGAAGGTCGGCTTGTACTGCGGCGCGTTCTCCGAGATGAGCCAACCGTTGTTGCCGATGGGGATGAAGACGCCGACTTTCATGGAGGCTCCGATGGGGGATGAAGAGCCCTTCCATTTGCACAAGCCGTGCCACTCAAATAAAAGCAATAAAAAACAACGACATAAAGCAGACCAACCAGTCAAACATGGACCAATCAGTCTACTTTCGTGTGCACCGACGCGGCACGACGGTGCATGGCTGGCACCAACGTCGTGCTGACCGGAAGGGTCCCGAGGATCGGAGGGGAGGAGGCGCAGGTGAAGCGACCGGAGCGGCCGAAGCGCCGAAGCACTGGCGCGGCTGGAACTGCTGGTTGGCTCGGTGGGCGCGTCCCGCGGATGCGGGCAAGCCTTCGCAGCGAGGGGATGGGACGTCAGCGAGTGGTGGGGGTTCCAGTAGCAGTGCTGGACGAGTCTCGGAGCGCAGTGACGAGCGACGGACCGGATGTCAGCGAGCAAGCTCGCCGGGAGTCAGCGCTTCTTTTGCTTCCTTTTCTGGGCGCGACCAGAAAAGGGAGTCGCCCGCCGGGGCGAAATCCCGGCGGGCTACCCCACAGGCGAAAAGCCCGAGGAATCACCGCAAGAATCGCCCCCTCGGATCGATGATGGCGATATCAGCGTAGCTAGTCCCGGTGTGATCGGTCGGACTGAAGCCGAGCTCCATGCCGCCCAGGTCGTAGCGGCTCATGCCATTGAGCGCCTTGAGGATGGACGCCCGCGACGGGTCCTTCCCTGCGCGCTTGAGCCCTTCGACGAGGACTTTGGCGCTCGCGAAGCCTTCCATCATGGCTGGGGTGACCTGCCCGCCCGACTCGGCGGGTTTTGCCTTGACGAGGTCGGCGAGTTCCCGCACCAACGGGATATTCATGGACCGTTCACTGGGGAAGACTTGGGAGACGATGATCCCCGCCGCGTTCTGTCCCAGCAGTTGGACGAAGCCATTGGACGCGTTATTGGAGAGCGTGGCCCCCAGGATGCGGGACCCAGCCGCCCGGAGCGCGTTGATGGTGTCCGAGGTGATCTGCTGAGAAGCGACCAGCAGCACGACCTGAGGGTCGATGGCCACGAGCTGCTTGACCATGCCGGGGACGTCGGGCTTTTCCCGGTCGTAGGTGAAGTGGGCGACCGGTTTCATTTTCCGGTCCTCGAAGCCTCGCATGGCTCCTGCCACGCCATCGGCGCCGAAGGTATCGTTGACCTGGACCAGGGCGATGCGCGTGTTGCCCATTTCGAGCAGCAGCTGGACGGCGCGCTCCGCCTCGCGCTGGTAGGTGGCGCGGACGTTGAAGACGTAGGGGTTGACGGGTTTGTGGAGCAGCATCGCACCGGTCGATGGCGCCACGAGCGGGATCTGCGCCTTCTCCAGGAGCGGCATCACCGCCTGCGTATGCGGCGTTCCCCGCGTGAGGAAGAGTGCGACGGCGCCCTTGTCGATCAACGTCTGCGCATTGGCCGCTGCCCGCTTGGGATCGAAGCCATCGTCCATCGACACCAGGTCGATTTTCTGGCCGTTGACGCCGCCGCTGGCGTTGACGTGGTCGATGTAGAGCCTGGCGCCGAGGGTGAGTTCCTTGACGCTGGCCGCGACCTGGCCGGTGAAGCCGGCGGTCTGGCCGACGAGGATGTCGGCGCGCGCGGCGGAGGTGAAACCGCCGAGCGCGAGTGCCGCGATGGCGGTGGCGGCGCCGAGGCGCTGGCCGATGCCGCGCGTGAGGCGGCGGGTGAAGCGGCGGCTCCAGGAAGGCTTGTTCATGGTGTTGTCCCGCCAGCGTGGGCAGTCCGCCGGCTCTGTCCCCTCGAAGCCGGCGGACAGGGTGACGCCGGCGCCTGGTCGCCGATCACCCCGCGTTCAGGGGGGATCAGCGCCCGGCGCGCATCTTAGCCACGATGTCTTGCACGCGGCCCAGGAGACCGTTGGTATCGATCGACAGAACGTGACGGTTTTTCAGCAACTGGCGGCCGCCGACCCAGACGTCCGTGACATGTTCACGGCCGGCGACATAAACCAGCTGCGCATCGGCGTGATAGACCGGCTGGCATTCGATCGAGTCGAGCGCCACCGCCACCACGTCGGCCAGCTTGCCGGCCTCCAGGGTGCCGAGGTCGCTGGCGCGGCCCATGGCCTTGGCGGCGCGCACGGTGGCCATCTCCAGCGCGGTGCGGGCGGTGACGGTCAGCGGATCGCCGGTCACGCCCTTGGCGAGCAGCGCGGCGGCGCGGATCTCGCTGAACATGTCCTGGCGGTTGTTGGACGCGGCGCCGTCGGTGCCCAGGATGGTGTTGACGCCGGCCGCTTCCAGCGCCTTGACCGGGGCGACGCCCGAGGCCAGCTTCAGGTTGGAGCTCGGGTTGTGGACCAGGTGCACGCCCTGGCGCGCGATCAGGTCGATCTCGTCCGGGTCCAGGTGGACCATGTGGACGGCGATCATCTTGGCGTTCAGCAGGCCGAGCTTGTTCAGGCGGGCCAGCGGACGCTCGCCGTATTGCTTGAGGCTGCCGTCGATCTCGTCCTGCGTCTCGTGGATGTGGCAGTGCATCTGCAGGTCGTACTTCTCGGCCAGCTCGCGCAGCTGGACGAAGGTCTCGTCGGAGACCGTGTACGGCGCGTGCGGCGCGCTGGTCCAGTCGAGCAGCGACTCGCCCTTGAACTGCTCATAGGCGGCCAGGCCCTTGGCGATGTAGTCCTGCGCGTTGGCGGCGTAGCCGGTGGGGAAGTCGATGACGTTGATCGACACGCCCGCCCGGATGCCGCTGTCCACCGCGGCGCGCGCCATGGCGGTGGGGAAGAAGTACATGTCGTTGAGGTAGGTCACCCCGCCGCGGATCGCCTCGGCGGCGGACAGCAGCGAGCCCTGGTAGGTCCAGTCCTCGCTGACCCATTGGCGCTCCAGCGGCCAGATGTGGTTGTTGAGCCAGTCCATCAGCGCCAGGTCGTCGGCCACGCCGCGCAGCAGCGACATCGCCGAGTGCGTGTGGGCGTTGATCAGGCCGGGGATCAGCACGTGGTGGGGCAGCTCGACGCGCTCCGCGGTGGCGTAGCGCCGCAGCGCTTCCTCGCGCGGCAGCACGGCGGCGATGCGGTCGCCCTCGATGGCCAGCGCGTGCTGCTCCAGCACGGGGCTGTCCGGGGTCATGGTGATCAGCCAACGGGGCAGCAGCAGCTTCACGGCTTGGGTCGACATGCGGTTCTCCTTGGGACGCTCGGGACGCGCGCGGGGCGCGGCGTCGTGTCTTGAAATTCTGGGGCCGGGCGGCGCGGCGCAGCCCGGGGGGATCATCGCCGGATCAGAAGATCTCGTCGAACAACGCCAGCACGCGGGCCGCGTCCACCTCGACGCAGACCTGCTGCGCCGGGTGGCCGCTCCACGGCGTCTGGCTGCCGTGCTCGCCGCGCCAGTCCTGGATGGTCTGGCCGGTGGCGATGCCCTCCAGCACCACCCGCACCGGCCCGGCGCGCAGCGTGAAGGCGTCCGGCACCAGCAGGATCGCCGCCGCGCTGGCGTCGTGCGCGTAGATGCCGCCGATGCCGTCGCGCGCGTCGTAGAACTGCTGGTAGTGGCGCGTGGCCAGCCACAGCAGGTCGCCGGCGCCCTGCCCGCGCCCGCGCAGCTTGGCGAGCTCGGACTCGCGCATGATCGCCTCCTGCGTCACGTCCAGGCCGACGATGGTGACGGGCCAGGGGGCGGTGAAGACCTGGTCCGCGGCCTCGGGGTCGGCCATGATGTTGGCCTCCGCCACCGGCGTCACGTTGCCGGCATGGCCGCGCAAGCCGAAAGCGCCGCCCATCACGACCACCTGCTTGACCTTCGCGGCGATCGTCGGATCGCGGCGCAGCGCCAGCGCGAGGTTGGTGAACGGGCCGACGGCGACCAGCGTGATCTCGCCCGGCCGCTCGTTGACCAGGTCGCAGATCAGTTGGTCGGACGGACGCGCATCGAGCGGCCGCGTCGGCGCGGGCAGGCTGGCGCTCAGTCCGCCGAGGCCGTCATCGCCGTGCACATGCGCGGCATCGGCGCGGCGGCGCTCATCGCGCAGCGGGCCGGGCGCGCCGGCGGCGACGGGGATGTCCCGGCCGAAGAGCGCCGTCAGGCCGCGCGCGTTGCGCGTCGTGATGTCCACTGGGCCGTTGCCGAACACCGCAGTCACCGCCAGCAGCTCGAAGCGCGGATGGCAGGCCAGCAGGGCGAGCGCCAGCGCGTCGTCGATGCCCGGGTCGGTGTCGAAGATGACGGGGATGCGGGAGGTGGCGGCGGAGGTGGGGGTGGGGGTGGGCTTCGTGCTGTCCATGGGAAAACTGCTCCAGACGGCTCCAGGGTCAGGCGTTGCCGGCGGCGCCGAGGGCGGCCGCGGTCAGCGCGGGAAGATCGGGCAGGTCCGGCAGTTCCGATCGATGCGGCATCGCCTGCTGCACGCCGGACCGGCTCACCGACAGCGCCGCGGCGGACTGCCCCAGCGCGACGGCGCGCGCCGGCGCCAGTCCCTCGGCCAGGCCGACGGCCAGACCGCCCACCAGCGTATCGCCCGCGCCGACGGTGTCCACCGCGTCGACACGCGATGCGCACAGATGCAGTCCCTCGGGATGCGCTTCGCCCAGCAGCCACGCGCCGGCGCCGCCGAGCGTCACCAGCACGTGACGCGGCCCCAGCGTGCGCAGGTGCGCGGCGGCGGCACGGGCGATGGTGATCTCGTCGGCGTCGCCGGGCAGTTCCACCGTACTGGCGAGCTGCAACGCCTCGGTCTCGTTGACGACCAGCCAGTCGCTCAGCGCCAGCAGCGCGGCGGGCAGCGCCTGCGCGGGCGCGGCGTTCAGCACCGTGACGACGCCGGCCTGGCGGGCGATCTCGAAGGCGCGCTGGATCGCCGGCACCGGCACCTCCAGCTGGCCGACGACGACCCGGGCCTGCCGCAACAGCGCGGCGCCCTGCTCCACGTCCTGCGTGTCCAGGTCGGCATTGCTGCCGGGCACGACGACGATGGCGTTCTCGCCGCCCTCGCTGGCCACCATGATAACGGCCACGCCGGGCCAGGTCTGGTCGTCGCGCCGGATCGCCTGGGTGTGGACGCGCTCGGCCTCCAGCGCCTTCAGCAGGTCCTGCCCGTGCTGGCGCATGCCGACGCGGCCGATCAGCGCCACCTCCGCGCCCAGCCGCGACGCGGCCACCGCCTGGTTGCCGCCCTTGCCGCCGGGCGTGCCCGCGAAGGCGTCGCCGATCAGCGTCTCGCCCGGCGCCGGCAGGCGCGCGGCGTGGGCCACCAGGTCCATGTTGACGCTGCCCACCACCACCACGGTGGCGGGCGCGCCGGTGCCCGATCCAGCGGATGCCGCCATCGCGGCCGCCGTTGTTGTTGTTCTCATCATTGCTCCGGAGACAGCGGCGCCGCGGTGCTCTCGCGCAGCACGACGTGCGGCACGAGTTGCAGGTCCTTGAAGGGCGCCTGGGGATTCTCGATGCGCTCGATCAACGCGCGGCCGGCTTCGCGGCCGAGCTCCCGGATCGAGCAGCCCACGCTGGTCAGCGCGGGGTAGACGTAGCTGCCGAGCTCGATCGCATCGAAGCCCACGACCGACAGCTGGCGCGGCACGGTCAGGCCGAGCTCCGCCGCGGCGCGCAGCGCGCCCATGCCCATCAAGTCGTTGCAGGTGAAGACGGCGGTCAGCTCGGGCTGCCGACGCAGCAGCGCCTTGACGGCCTCGTAGCCGCCGGCGGTGCTGAAGTCGCTCTCGGCCAGCCACTCGGGCCGGGGCGCGATGCCGCGCTGCTGCAGGGCGTTGCGCCAACCGGTGACGCGCTCGGTCGTGACCTCGAATTCGGCCGGTCCGCTGACGCAGCCGATGCGGCGATGACCCAGCTCCAGCAGGTGCCGCACGACCTCGAAGGCGCCCAGCTGGTTGTTGACGCTGACGCGGTCGGCGCGCGCGCCGGGCACCAGCCGGTCCACCGTCACGACCGGCACGCTGGCGTGGCGGAAGGTGGTGGCGAGGGCCTCGGTGTCGCCGGCCGAGCTCAGCAGCAGGCCGTCGATGCGCTTCTCCAGCAGCGTCCGCAAGTAGGACTGCTGGTGCTTGGGGTCGTTGTCCGAGTTGCACAGGAAGACCGAGAAACCGGCCTGCCGGCACCACTCCTCCACCCCCACGACCAGTTCCGCGAAGAACGGGTTGCGCACGTTGGGCACCAGCACGCCGACGATCTTGGTCTCGCTGCGCCGCAGCGAGCGGGCCACCGCGCTGGGCAGGTAGCCGATCTCGTCGACGGCCGCCAGCACGCGCGCGCGCGCCTCGGCGCTGACCGGTCGCGTGTTGTTCAACACATGCGACACCGTGGTGAAGGACACCCCCGCCAGCGCGGCCACATCCTTGATGGTGCTCATTGGTAGCTTCGGACTCTGTCGATCGGTAGGTCACCCGGATCGCTGACGATCCGGAAACGGGCCACGATGGCCGGAAATGGCAATTGCAAACGTTTGCAAAGCATAGCGCATCGTTGATCCTTTCGATCTCGATGCGCAGCGAAAAAGCCCCTGGCCGGGGGGCTCAGGGGCTTTTGTTCGGGGCTCGCCGCTCGCGGCGCCGGGTTCGGAACGGACCCGGCGCGGGCGTGCCGCCCGGCGGATCAGCGCTGGCCGATCGGCTTGACGTCACGCGCGGTGGCGCCGACGAACAGCTGACGCGGACGGCCGATCTTGTACTCGGGGTCGCCGATCATCTCGTTCAGCTGCGCGATCCAGCCGACCGTGCGGGCCAGCGCGAAGATCGCGGTGAACAGCGGCACCGGGATGCCGATGGCGCGCTGCACGATGCCGGAGTAGAAGTCGACGTTCGGGTACAGCTTGCGGGCGACGAAGTATTCGTCTTCCAGCGCGATCTTCTCCAGCTCCATCGCCAGCTTGAACAGCGGGTCGTCGTGCAGGCCCAGCTCGGTCAGCACTTCGTGGCAGGTCTCGCGCATCAGCTTGGCGCGCGGGTCGTAGTTCTTGTAGACACGGTGACCGAAGCCCATCAGCTTGACGCCGCTGTTCTTGTCCTTCACCTGCTTGATGAACTCGCCGATCTTGGCGACGCCGCCCTGCTTCTGGATGTCGCCCAGCATGTTCAGCGCGGCTTCGTTCGCGCCGCCGTGCGCCGGACCCCACAGGCAGGCCACGCCGGCCGCGATCGCGGCGAACGGGTTCGTGCCCGACGAGCCGCACAGGCGGACCGTCGAAGTGGACGCGTTCTGCTCGTGGTCGGCATGCAGCGTGAAGATGCGGTCCATCGCGCGGACCAGCACGTCGTTGGGCTTGTACTCCTCGCACGGCGTGGCGAACATCATGCGCATGAAGTTGCCGGCGTACGAGAGGTCGTTCTTCGGGTACACGTAGGGCTGGCCGATCGTGTACTTGTAGGCCATCGCCACCAGCGTCGGCATCTTCGCGATCAGGCGGATCGCGGCGATCTCGCGATGCTCGGGGTTATTGATGTCGGTGCTGTCGTGATAGAAGGCCGACAGCGCGCCCACCAGGCCCGTCATCACGGCCATCGGATGCGCGTCGCGACGGAAGCCGCGCAGGAAGAACTGCATCTGCTCGTTGACCATCGTGTGATGGGTCACGCGGTTGACGAACTCTTCCTTCTGCGCCGGGTTGGGCAGCTCCCCGTACAGCAGCAGGTAGCAGGTCTCCAGGTAGTCGCAGTTCACCGCCAGTTGCTCGATCGGGTAGCCGCGGTACAGCAGCTCGCCCTTGTCGCCGTCGATGTAGGTGATGGTCGAGTTGCACGAGGCGGTCGACAGGAAGCCCGGGTCGTAGGTGAACTTGCCCGTCTGGCCGTACAGCTTGCGGATATCGATCACGTCCGGACCGATCGTGCCCTTGTAGAGCGGCAGATCGATCTGGGGGCTGCCATCGGAGAACGACAGAGTGGCTTTGACGTCAGACGGGGTCATGGGCATTCCTTATGACTTCGGGGGATTCTTGTTACTGGGGAGTCCGCAGCAGCGCCAGCACCGCATGCACGTCGGGCCGGTCCAGATCGTCCGCCGGCTCCTTGCGGGCCAGCATCAGATCGAGCAGGTCGTTGTCGGACAGGTCCATCAACTGCCTGAGGCCCTCGGCATGGAACACGGTCAGATGGCTTTCATGCCGCCGGAAGAACCGCTCGATGAAAAGATCATTCTCCAACAGGCCCCGGCGGCAGCGCCACTTGAGCTTGGAGAGATCCCTCTCGGAAACGAGGGTGTTGTCGGCGACGGCTGTCATGCGCGTGATCCAGATGCGAAGAGGCGTGCGGGCCTCAGACGGTGCGACGCACCATCAGTTCCTTGATCTTGCCGATCGCCTTCGTCGGGTTGAGACCCTTGGGGCAGACATCGACGCAGTTCATGATGGTGTGGCAGCGGAACAGGCGGTACGGATCCTCGAGGTTGTCGAGGCGTTCCGCCGTGCCCTGGTCGCGGCTGTCGGCGATGAAGCGGTAGGCCTGCAGCAGGCCGGCGGGGCCGACGAACTTGTCGGGGTTCCACCAGAAGCTGGGGCAGCTGGTCGAGCAGCTCGCGCACAGGATGCACTCGTACAGGCCGTTGAGCTCCTCGCGCTCCTCGGGCGACTGCAGGCGCTCCTTTTCGGGCGGCGGCTCGTCGTTGACCAGGAAGGGCTTGATCGAGTTGTACTGCTTGAAGAACTGCGTCATGTCCACGATCAGGTCGCGGACGACGGGCAGGCCCGGCAGCGGCTTGAGGACGATGACGTCCGGCAGCGAGCGCAGGTTGGTCAGGCAGGCCAGGCCGTTCTTGCCGTTGATGTTCATCGCGTCCGAGCCGCACACGCCTTCGCGGCAGGAGCGGCGGAACGACAGCGTCGGGTCGACCGCCTTGAGCTTGAGCAGGGCGTCGAGCAGCATGCGCTCGTTGCCGGCCAGCTCCAGCTCGATGGTCTGCATGTACGGCTTGGCGTCCTTGTCCGGGTCGTAGCGGTAGATCTTGAAGGTGCGCTTGATCATGTGATTGCTCCTGCGTCGCTCAGAAGGTACGGACCTTCGGCGGCACGCTGTCGACGGTCAGCGGCTTGAGGTTGACCGGCTTGTAGGACAAGCTGTTCGTGGCGCTGTGCCACAGCGTGTGCTTCATCCACTCCTTGTCGTTGCGACCCAGCGGGAACTCGGCATCGTCGGCGCCGCGCTCGTAGTCGTTGACGGTGTGGGCGCCGCGGCATTCCCTGCGGGCGGCCGCGGACACGATCGTGGCCTGCGCGGCCTCGATCAGGTTGTCCACTTCCAGGGCCTCGACACGCGCGGTGTTGAAGACCTTGGACTTGTCTTTCAGGGTGATGTTCTTGACGCGCTCGCGCAGCTCGGCGATCTTGACCACGCCTTCGTCCAGCATCGCCTGGGTGCGGAACACGCCGGCGTGCTCCTGCATGGCGCTGCGCAGGTCGTTGGCGACGTCCTGGGCGTACTCGCCGGAGTTCGACGACTCCAGGCGGTTCAGGCGCGCCAGCGTCTGGTCGGCGGCGTCCTTGGGCAGCGGCTTGTGCGACATGCCAGCCTTGTGCGCGTCGACGATGTGGTTGCCGGCCGCGCGGCCGAAGACCACCAGGTCCAGCAGCGAGTTGGTGCCCAGGCGGTTGGCGCCGTGGACCGACACGCAGGAGCATTCGCCCACCGCGTACAGGCCGTTGACGATGCTCTTGTGATCGTCGCCCTTGGGCACGACGACCTGACCGTGGATGTTGGTCGGGATGCCGCCCATCTGGTAATGGATGGTCGGCACGACCGGGATCGGTTCCTTCGTGATGTCGACGTTGGCGAAGTTGTGGCCGATCTCGAACACCGACGGCAGGCGCTTCAGGATCGCGTCGCCGCCCAGGTGGGTCATGTCCAGCACGACGTAGTCCTTGTTGGGACCGCAGCCGCGACCTTCCTTGATCTCCTGGTCCATGCAGCGCGAGACGAAGTCGCGCGGCGCCAGGTCCTTCAGCGTCGGGGCGTAGCGCTCCATGAAGCGCTCGCCGTTGGCGTTGCGCAGGATCGCGCCCTCGCCGCGGCAGCCTTCGGTCAGCAGCACGCCCGCGCCGGCCACGCCGGTCGGGTGGAACTGCCAGAACTCCATGTCCTGCAGCGGGATGTCGGCGCGCGCCGCCATGCCCAGGCCGTCGCCGGTGTTGATGAAGGCGTTGGTCGACGCCGCGAAGATGCGGCCGGCGCCGCCGGTGGCCAGCAGCACGGTCTTGGCTTCGAGGATGTGGACCTCGCCCGTCTCCATTTCCAGCGCGGTCACGCCGACCACGTCGCCGTCGGCGTCGCGGATCAGGTCCAGCGCCATCCACTCGACGAAGAAGTTGGTGCGGGCCTTGACGTTCTGCTGGTACAGCGTGTGCAGCAGCGCGTGACCGGTGCGGTCGGCGGCGGCGCAGGCGCGCTGGACGGGCTTCTCGCCGTAGTTGGCGGTGTGGCCGCCGAAGGGGCGCTGATAGATCGTGCCATCGGCGTTGCGGTCGAACGGCATGCCGAAGTGTTCGAGCTCGTAGACGGCCTTGGGCGCTTCACGACACATGAACTCGATGGCGTCCTGGTCACCCAGCCAGTCCGAGCCCTTCACGGTGTCGTAGAAGTGGTAATGCCAGTTGTCTTCCGACATGTTGCCCAGGCTGGCGCCGATGCCGCCCTGGGCGGCCACGGTGTGCGAGCGGGTGGGAAAAACCTTGGACAGGACGGCGACGTTCAGCCCGGCGAGCGACAGTTGCAGCGATGCGCGCATGCCCGAGCCACCGGCTCCGACGATCACGACATCGAATTTGCGCTTGGGCAGCGAGGTTCCGATTTGCATTTCTTACAGCCTCCAGAGCACTTGGATCGCCCAACCCGCGCAACCCACCAACCACACCAGCGTGAACACGTGCAGCGCCAGCCGCACGCCCACCGGCTTGACGTAATCCATCCAGATGTCCCGCACGCCGACCCAGGCGTGATACGCCAGGGACAGGATCAGCGCGAAGGTCAGGAACTTCATCCATTGCTTGCTGAAGATGCCTGCCCACAGGTCGTAGCCGATCGGCTGGCTGGTGAACAGCACTTGCGCGAGCAGCACGAGGGTGAACAGCGCCATCAGCAGCGCGGTGGCGCGCTGGGCCATCCAGTCGCGCAAGCCGTAATGCGCACCGCTGACAATGCGCTTGCTTCCGTAGGTTGTCATTTTTGATTTGCCTCTTCGGTCAATCTCGGTCAATCGTTGAATCGGGCAACGCCGATCAATACAGGCCGAACAGCTTGGCGCCGAGCGCGACGGTCAGCACCACGCCCAGCACCAGCGTCACGATCGCGCTGCTGTGGCCTTGCGCCTTGCTGACGCTGTGCGTCGCGTCCATCCACAGGTGGCGGACACCGGCGATGAAGTGGTGGAGGTAGCCCCAGATCAGGGCCAGCGCGACCAGCTTGATGAACCAGCCCGGCAGGAAGCCGATGCCGGACACAAAGGCCGAGGTGAAGGTCTCGTAGGAGATTTCCGACGTGAGGCTGGTGTCGAACATCCAGATCACGAACGGCAGCAGCAGGAACATCAGCAGGCCGCTGATGCGATGCAGGATCGAGACGATGCCGGCCGGAGGCAGGCGGTACGACACGATCTGCGTCACATGGATGTTGGTGTAGACCGGTCGTTTCTTCGTGGTGGCTTGGGTGGCGTCCGTCATGTCCGACCTTGTAATCAGTGTGAAACCCGAAGATTTTATTGCAACGCAACACCTCTGAAGGGTGTGCTGGGCGCATGTCGTCGTTTGGCCGTGCCTTGAAAACGTCAGCGCCGCAACGCGAAAGAATCAATTCAGGTCGTTGCGATAAAAGTGGTGGGAAGTGTTGTAGAGACCGCGGCGCAACTCCACCGGCTTGTCGCCGTAGGTGAAGGCGAGCCGCTCCACGCTCAGCAGCGGACTGCCGGGCGTCACCTGCAGCAGCGCGGCGGAGTCTTCCTCCGCCGCGACCGCCCGGATCTTTTCCTGCGCGCGGATCATGTGCACGCCGAATTCGGTTTCGAGCAGACCGTAGAACGGGCCGCGATGCTCCAGCAGCCGCTCCGTCGTCAGGCCCTTGAACATCGCGCCGGGCAGCCAGATGTCGTCCAGCACGACCGGATGGCCGGCGCTGTGCAGCAGGCGGCGGATCTCGATCACCGGATCGCCGGCGCGCAAGTGCATCAGCCTGGCGATCCAGGCCGGCGCGCGCTGGCGGCGGCAGTCGAGCAACTGCCGGCCCAGCGTCGCCGACGCATCGCCGTCGGGCGTCAGCCGCAGGAAGCGGTACTGCTGCTGTTGCTCCGCATGGGTGGCGACGAAGGTGCCCTTGCCCTGGCGGCGGACCAGCAGATTGTCGGCGGCCAGCTCATCAACGGCCTTGCGCACCGTGCCCTGGCTGACGCCGAAGCGGGCGGCCAGGTCCATCTCGCTGGGGATGGTCTCGCCGGCCTTCCATTCGCCCGCCTGCAGCCCCTTCAGGATCAGCCCCTTGATCTGGCGGTACAGCGGACTGAACGCCGGCGCGGCCTCCGCGCGCGCCAGCTCATTGAGCGGCGTGACGGGATGGACCGGGACGGCGGGGGGCGACATGGGGCGGCATTCGAGCACAAACGCGGCGGCACCGTCCATCGTCCCCGCGGGAGTCCGACCGGATTAGTCTTATATAAGACACAAGAGTGTCGCGCGAGTGCCGCACCCGGGCGGCCCGCACGCCTCGCCACCCCGCGCGATCCAGGGAGGCGGCACGCACCGGTGGGCGAAGAAGACCCTTCCAGGCTCACCCGGACGGTTCGGCTGACCTACACTCGCGGACGCTGGCGCCGGGCTCGGACCGCGCCTCCCGGACTCGAGCAGCCGCCGCGTCGACACGACGCGGCATTCACGGCCCTCGCCTCCGCGCTTTCCGTATTTCTGTCGTTTTCAGTTTTCACTCGCACATTTCGGAGACTCTGATGAGCAAGAAACCCGTTCGCGTCGCCGTCACCGGCGCCGCTGGCCAGATCGGCTATGCCCTGCTGTTCCGCATCGCTTCCGGCGAAATGCTGGGCAAGGACCAGCCCGTCATCCTGCAGTTGCTGGAGATCCCCGACGAGAAGGCCCAGAACGCGCTCAAGGGCGTGATCATGGAGCTGGAAGACTGCGCCTTCCCGCTGCTGGCCGGCATCGAGGCGCACAGCGACCCGATGAGCGCCTTCAAGGATACGGACTACGCGCTGCTGGTCGGCTCGCGTCCGCGCGGCCCGGGCATGGAGCGTTCGGAACTGCTGTCCATCAACGGCGCCATCTTCACCGCGCAGGGCAAGGCCCTGAACGCCGTGGCCTCGCGCAACGTCAAGGTGCTGGTGGTCGGCAACCCGGCCAACACCAACGCCTACATCGCGATGAAGTCGGCCCCGGACCTGCCGGCCAAGAACTTCACCGCCATGCTGCGCCTGGACCACAACCGCGCTGCCTCGCAGATCGCCGCCAAGACCGGCAAGCCGGTCGCCGGCATCGAGAAGCTGGCCGTGTGGGGCAACCACTCGCCGACGATGTATGCCGACTACCGCTTCGCCACCATCGACGGCCAGTCGGTCAAGGCCCTGATCAACGACGAAGAGTGGAACCGCACCACCTTCCTGCCGACCGTCGGCAAGCGCGGCGCCGCGATCATCGCCGCGCGCGGCCTGTCGTCGGCCGCCTCGGCCGCCAACGCCGCGATCGACCACATGCGCGACTGGGCCCTGGGCACCAACGGCAAGTGGGTCACGATGGGCATCCCGTCGGGCGGCGAATACGGCATCCCCAAGGACGTCATGTTCGGCTTCCCGGTGACCGTCGAGAACGGCGAGTACAAGATCGTCGAGGGCCTGGAGATCGACGAGTTCTCGCAAGCCTGCATCAAGAAGACGCTGGACGAGCTGCTGGAAGAGCAGAACGGCGTCAAGCATCTGCTGTAAGCCGCCTGGTCCGGGTGCCGCCGCGACGCGCTCGCGGGCATCCGACCTGAGCGACACTCGACGGGCCGGCTCTCTCACGAGGGCCGGCCCTTCTTCTTTCCACCGCGGCTCGCCGCGCGTCCTCACGCCCCGTCCATGAGCACCTCCATCCATCCCGCCGACGCCCTGTTCGAGGAAGGCCAGGCTCCCGTCGTGCTGCCGGTCGTCGACCATTACTGCGGCGTCGAGGCGCGCATGCTCAAGAGCCTGGAGCTGCAGGCACAGATGGGCCCGGTGTTCGACATCACGCTGGACTGCGAGGACGGCGCGCCCGTGGGCGGCGAGGCCGAGCACATGCTGCTGGTGCTGCATCTGCTGAACGGCGCGCTCAATGCCCACGGCCGCGTCGGCGTGCGGGTGCACCCGTTCAACCACCCGTCGTTCGAGGCCGATGTGGAGGCGGTGATCGCCGGCGGCGGCGAAAAGCTCGCCTACCTCATGATCCCCAAGCCCGAGGGACTGGACGACCTGCGACGCGCCATCGCGTTCATCGACGACAGCCTGCGGCGCCACCACATCCGCAAGCCGCTGCCGCTGCACACGCTGATCGAGACCCACGGCGCGCTGCGCGATGTGATGGCGATCGCGGCGCATCCGCGCATCGAGTCGTTGTCGTTCGGGCTGATGGACTTCGTGTCGGCGCATCGCGGCGCGATCCCGCGCTCGGCGCTGACGGTCGAGGGCCAGTTCACGCACCCGCTGGTGCAACGCGCCAAGCTGGACATCGCCGCCGCGGCGCATGGCCACGCCAAGACGCCCTCCCACTGCGTGGTGACCGAGTTCAAGAGCCAGCGCGCCATCCAGTCCGCCGCCGAACGCGCCGCGCGCGAGTTCGGCTACACCCGGATGTGGAGCATCCACCCCAACCAGATCCAGCCCATCATCGACGCCTTCGCCCCCAGCGTGGCCGAGATCGACGAGGCCATCGACATCCTGCTCGCCGCGCAGGCCGCGCAGTGGGCGCCCATCCAGCACCGCGACATGCTGCACGACCGCGCCAGCTACCGGCTGTTCTGGCATCTGCTGCAACGCGCCCATCGCACCGGCCAGAACCTGCCGTCGGAGGTGGATCAGGCGTGGTTCGCACGGGAGCCGTCGCCGCTCTGAACTCCACCGCCCGCAACCCGGGAAGACCCTGGCGCGCGCCAACCGTTTGACACATTAAATCGGGGCCGCGCGCCAAGCCCGCGCGGCGACAATTCCGCACCGCCGGAACCCCGGCGATTTCCTTTTCAGGTCCACATCCTTCGTTCCGCATGAGACTGACCGCCCTCCTCCTGTCCGGCAGCGTCGCCGCCGCCCTGACCCTGTCCGCCGGCATCGCCGCCGCGCAGCCCGCAACGAACGCACCCGCGGCCAAGCCCGCGCCCGCGAAGACCAAGCCCGCCACCCCCGCGGCCAAGGCCCGCAAGCCGGCCGCCAAGACCCCGCCGCCCCCGCCCCCGCTGCCGGAAGCCAGCGAGGAACAGCTGTCCGCCGCCAAGCAGGCCTACCTGGGCATGTACGAGTGCGAGTTCAAGCAGACCATCAACATCGAGCCCAACGTCAAGCACGCCGGCTACATCGACGTGGCCTACAAGAAGGACATCTTCACGATGAAGCCGGTGCTGTCGTCGACGGGCGCGCTGCGCCTGGAAGACGTCACCGGCCGCACGCTGATGGTCCAGATCGCCAACAAGTCGATGCTGCTGGACGTGAAGGTCGGCCAGCGCATGGTGGACGACTGCATCCACCCCGAGCAGCGCGCCGCCATCGAGGCCGCCCGCGCCGCGTCGGCCCCTGCCGGCAGCGGCCTGGGCATCGCCCCGACCGGCCAGTAAGCAGCCCCCTCGCCGCCCTCCGAAGCCGCCCGCGAGGCGGCTTTTTCATGGGCGAGAAGGCCGGCGGCACGGGGCTTCGCGGGCCGGCGTCACGAGGGGCGCAGGACGGGCGTCACGGGCGGGAAATGCACCACGACCAGACTGCGTCAATGGCTTCTCCCAGTGGGGCCGTCGGGCTCTGCTGGCTTTCATGAAGCGAAAGTACGTACAATTCATGCATACTTTCCGGTTCATACCCGTCCCGTCGCCTATCCTCCAGCATCGCCAGGAGCCCCCATGGAAGCCACCGTCGCCGAACGAGGTCAGATCACGCTGCCCAAGGCCGTCCGCGACGCGCTGGGGCTGACCAAGGGCACCACGCTCAAGGTCGAGCTGGACGGGGCGCGCATCATCCTGCGCAAGAACGTGGACGACGCCATCTCCCGCGCCCGCGGCCGCTTCAAGCTGCCCGACGGCACCGCCACCGACGACGTGATGCGCGAGTTGCGCGGCCGCGCGCCGGACGACGCCACGGAGGCGTGACCGCATGATCGCCGTCGACAGCTCCGTCCTCATCGACCTCCTGGGCGACGCCGCCGGCGCCGACGCCGCGGAAGCCGCGCTGCGCCTGGCGCTGTCCAGCGGACCGGTGGTGCTGTGCGACGTGGTGCTGTCCGAGGTCACCGCCGGGCTGGGCCACGGCTCCGAGGTGATGGACGCGCTGGAGGAGATGGGCCTGCGCTTCTCCCCTATCGATCAGCGCGCCGCGATCCGCGCCGGCGAGATGCAACGCAAGTTCAAGCAACGCCTGCAGGACCGGGGCGGCGCGGCGGCCGCCCGCGCGGCCGATGCCGCCGGTCCGCGCGCGATGCCCGATTTCCTGGTCGGCGCCCACGCCATGTTGCAGTGCGACGGGCTGATCACGCGCGACCAGGGATTCTTCCGAGACTATTTCAAGGGGCTCAAGGTCATCGTGCCCAGCGCACCGTGACCCTCAGGCCCCGCTTTCCGACCTTGTTCTGACCCGAGCAGAGACCACAGAAACTGGAGTTCGCATGCTGCAAGCCTACCGCCAACACGAAGCCGAGCGCGCCGCGCTGGGCATCCCGCCGCTGCCCCTCGACGCGAAGCAAGTCGCCGCGCTGATCGAGCTGATCAAGGCCCCGCCCGCCGGCGAGGGCGAGTTCCTGGTCGACCTGCTGACCCATCGCGTGCCCCCGGGCGTGGACGACGCCGCCAAGGTCAAGGCCAGCTTCCTGGCCGCGGTCGCGCACGGTGACCTGGCCGTGGGCCTGATCTCCAAGGCCAAGGCCACCGAGCTGCTGGGCACCATGGTCGGCGGCTACAACGTGCATCCGCTGATCGAGCTGCTGGACGACGCCGACGTGGCCGGCGTCGCCGCCGAGGGCCTGAAGAAGACCCTGCTGATGTTCGACTACTTCAACGACGTCGCCGCCAAGGCCAAGGCGGGCAACGCCAAGGCCAAGGAAGTGATGCAGAGCTGGGCCGACGCCGAGTGGTTCACGTCGCGTCCGGAAGTCGAGAAGAAGATCACCGTCACCGTCTTCAAGGTGCCCGGCGAGACCAACACCGACGACCTGTCCCCGGCGCCCGACGCCTGGAGCCGTCCGGACATCCCGCTGCATTACCTGGCGATGTTGAAGAACACGCGTCCCGACGCCGCCTTCAAGCCGGAGGAAGACGGCAAGCGCGGGCCGATGCAGTTCATCGACGATCTGAAGAAGAAGGGCCACGTCGTGGCCTACGTCGGCGACGTCGTCGGCACGGGCTCGTCGCGCAAGTCGGCCACCAACTCGGTGATCTGGGCCACCGGCCAGGACATCCCGTTCGTCCCGAACAAGCGTTTCGGCGGCGTGACGCTGGGCGGCAAGATCGCGCCGATCTTCTTCAACACGCAGGAAGACTCGGGCTCGCTGCCGATCGAGGTCGACGTCGGCAAGCTGGAGATGGGCGACGTCATCGACGTGCTGCCCTATGAAGGCAAGCTGGTGAAGAACGGCGAGACCGTCGCCGAGTTCCAGCTCAAGAGCGACGTGCTGTTCGACGAAGTCCGCGCCGGCGGCCGGATCAACCTGATCATCGGCCGCTCGCTGACCGCCAAGGCGCGCGAGTTCCTGGGCCTGCCGGCCTCGACGCAGTTCCGCCTGCCGCAGGCGCCCGCCGCCTCGACCGCTGGCTTCACGCTGGCGCAGAAGATGGTCGGCCGCGCCGTCGGCCTGCCGGAAGGCCAGGGCGTGCGCCCGGGCACCTACTGCGAGCCCAAGATGACGACCGTCGGCTCGCAGGACACGACCGGCCCGATGACCCGCGACGAGCTGAAGGACCTGGCCTGCCTGGGCTTCTCGGCCGACCTGGTGATGCAGTCCTTCTGCCACACCGCGGCGTATCCGAAGCCGGTGGACGTGAAGACGCACCGCGAGCTGCCCGCCTTCATCTCCAACCGCGGCGGCGTGGCCCTGCGTCCGGGCGACGGCGTGATCCACAGCTGGCTGAACCGCCTGCTGCTGCCTGACACCGTCGGCACCGGCGGTGACTCGCACACCCGCTTCCCGATCGGCATCTCCTTCCCGGCGGGTTCGGGCCTGGTGGCTTTCGGCGCCGCGACCGGCGTGATGCCGCTGGACATGCCGGAATCGGTGCTGGTGCGCTTCAAGGGCGAGATGCAGCCGGGCGTGACGCTGCGCGACCTGGTGCACGCGATCCCGCTGTATGCGATCAAGGCCGGTCTGCTGACCGTGGCCAAGGCCGGCAAGAAGAACATCTTCTCGGGCCGCATCCTGGAGATCGAAGGCCTGCCCGACCTGAAGGTCGAACAAGCGTTCGAGCTGTCCGACGCCTCGGCCGAGCGTTCGGCCGCCGGTTGCACGATCAAGCTCAATCCGGAGCCGATCAAGGAGTACCTGACCTCCAACATCGTGCTGATGAAGAACATGATCGCCGACGGCTACGCGGACGCGAAGACGCTGCAGCGCCGCATCGAGAAGGTCGAGGCGTGGCTGGCCAAGCCGGACCTGCTGGAAGCGGACAAGGACGCTGAATACGCCTGCGTGATCGAGATCGACCTGGCCGACATCACCGAGCCCATCGTCTGCTGCCCGAACGATCCGGACGACGCGAAGATGCTGTCGGAAGTGGCCGGCACGAAGATCGACGAAGCCTTCATCGGCTCGTGCATGACCAACATCGGTCACTTCCGCGCGGCGGCCAAGCTGCTGGGCGGCCAACGCGACATTCCGGTCAAGCTGTGGGTCGCGCCGCCGACCAAGATGGACCAGAGCGAGCTGATCAAGGAAGGCCACTACGCCGCCTTCGGCACGGCCGGCGCGCGCACCGAGATGCCGGGCTGCTCGCTGTGCATGGGCAACCAGGCACAGGTCCGCGAGGGCGCGACGGTGATCTCCACCTCCACGCGCAACTTCCCCAACCGTCTGGGCAAGAACACCAACGTGTTCCTGGGCTCGGCCGAGCTGGCCGCCATCGCGTCCCGCCTGGGCCGCCTGCCGACCAAGGAGGAGTACCTCAAGGAAATGGGCGTCATCGACGCCGACAAGGCCAGCGTCTACCGTTACATGAACTTCGACCAGATCGAGGAATACGCCGACACGGCGAAGTCGGTGGCGGTCTGAGGACCGAGGGATCGTTCAACCCGATCCCGAAAGACTCGAAGGCCCGGACGGCTCACGCCTCCGGGCATTTTTCATGTCGCGCCGACCGAAGCGAAGAGCTAGGCGGAGGCATGCCAACGCGCGGAAGCACGCCGCCTGATTCATCGAGTTATTTCTGTATTGACAGAAATTTCTGTCGCCCTACACTTCGCGCCATGGAACTCAGCAACACCGCCCGCCGATTCGTCCTCCATTGGGGCGAGATGGGCAGCGCGTGGGGCGTCAACCGCACCGTCGCGCAGATCCACGCGTTGCTCTACTTCCATGGCCGGCCGCTTCATGCCGAGGAAATCGCCGAGACGCTCTCCGTCGCCCGCTCCAATGTCAGCACCAGCCTGAAGGAACTGACCAGCTGGAACCTGGTCCGCGTCACGCACGTGCTGGGCGATCGCCGCGATTACTTCGAGACCTCCGTCGACGTGTGGGAGTTGCTCCGCACCGTGGTGCGCGAGCGCAAGCAGCGCGAGTTCGACCCCACCGTCCGCATGCTCGCCGAGCTGGTCGAAGACGAAGGCTTCCAGAACGAGACCCCCGATGCGCAGGACCGCGTCCGCGAATGCCTGCGCCTGATGCAGACGCTGGGGTCATGGTCGGAGGAAATGATGCGGCTCTCCCCCAGCACCCTGGAGAAGGTGCTGAAGCTGGGCGCCAGCGTCCAGCGCTTCGTGCGCGGGGACGGGTCCTGACCCGCCCCTTTTTTTGGCTGTCTATTTCTGTGTCTACTGAAATATCGGACAAATCATGAACCACGCGATCTATCCCCTGACGATCTACTTCGACGGCGGCTGCCCGATCTGCGCCGCGGAGATGCACAACCTGCAGCTTCGCAACGTCGACGGGCTGCTGCGGTTCACGGACATCTCGGCCCCGGGCGTCACCGACCTCCCGGCCGGTGTCTCCATGAGGGAGCTGATGGATCTGATGCACGTGCGATGCGCCGACGGCGCCATCGTGCGCGGCGCAGCCGCGCTGCGCCTCATCTACGACGGCGCGCGGCTGCGCGGCCTGGCCCGCGTGATGGGTGCCCCCGGTCTGCGCCAGTTCTGCGACTGGGCCTATCCCATCGTCGCCCGCAACCGCTATCGGATCCCCCGCCCACTGGTCCGGGTCATGTTCGAGACGACGCTGCGGCGTGCCGCGGAACGTCGCGCGGGAACATCGGCCTGCCGGGACGGCGTCTGCGACCTCCCCACGCCGCCATCGCGGCGCGATCACTCCGGAGAAGCACGATGAGCACCAACATCCGCGCCGTCCTCGTCTGCGGCGCCAGCGGCTTCGTCGGACGGCGCCTCGTGCGGGCGCTGCGAGAAGCCGGCCTGGCGGTGACGGAGGGCAGCTCGAAGACGCAGGACTTCGGCCGCGACCTCGACCCCGCCACCTGGCTGCCCCGTGTCTCCGGCTTCGATGCCGTCGTCAACGCCGTCGGCATCCTGCGTGACACGCCGCGCCGCAAGCTGGAACCGCTGCACCACCAGGCACCGGCCGCGCTGTTCGAAGCCTGCGCCCGAGCCGGCGTCTCGCGGGTGATCCAGATTTCCGCCAACGGCGTCGACCGCAGCGACACCCGGTATGCCACCACCAAACGCGCGGCCGACGACGCCCTCCTGCGCCTGCGCGCCGAGGGCCGCCTCGACGCCACCGTGCTGCGCCCCAGCATCGTCTTCGGTCGCGGCGGCGCGAGCTCCGAGCTGTTCATGAACCTCGCCCGGCTGCCGGTGCTGATGCTGCCGGCCGCCGCGGTGAGGGCTCGCGTCCAGCCGGTGGCCGTGCCGGACGTCGCCCTCGCCTGCCTGCGGTTGCTGCAGGACGGCGGCCCGGAGGTGGTGACCGCCGTCGGACCGCGCGATCTGAGCCTGGCCGACTTCATCGGCGAGCTGCGTCGGCAACGCGGCCATGCGCCCGCCCGCGTGATCCCGTTGCCGGACGCGCCCAGCCGCTGGAGCGCGCTGATCGGTGACCGCTTCAGCTTCCAGCCGTGGAGCAGTGAGAGCCTGTCCCTGCTGCAGCAGGACAACGTCGGCGACGCCGACGCCTTCGAGTGTCTGCTGGGACGTCCCGCGGTGCCCGTCGAGCAGTTCGTGGAGGCCGCATGGGCATCGGCCTGATCAACTTCCGGCACCGTCGCACGCGCCTCGCCGCGCGCGGCGTGCTGATCGCGCTGTGGCTCGCCACCGCCGTCGCCAGCGTCGTCGAGCTCGATGGCCGGAGCCGCGACCTGCTCCTCGCGGCGCGCACGCCCGAGGCCTGGATCGCGCCGTTGATCCTCGGCGGCGCGCTCGCGGACCTGCTGGTCGGCCTGGCGATGTGGCGCTGGCATCGCCGCTGGGTCTACCGCCTGGCCGGCGCGCTGATGCTGGGCATGACGGCCGTCGCGACGCTGATCCTGCCGTCGCTGTGGCTGGACCCGCTCGGCTGCCTCACGAAGAATCTGCCGATCGCGGTGCTGCTGCTGATCCTCGACGAGGATGCACCGGCCTGAGCCCGCGTGCCGGGACCGCGCCGCGCCCGGCGCGGAGCAGCCCGGCCGCGACCTCCATGCCGCCCGCAACGACAACGGCAACGGCAACGGCAACGGCAGCTTCAACAACGACGCCACGAAGACAACAACGACGCCGATGGCCGACATCGGCAAGACCCGACCCCAGGGAGTACCTCATGAACACCTATCTCGTCATCAAGTGGCTGCACATCGTCTCCAGCGTGCTGCTGGCCGGCACCGGCTTCGGCTCGGCCTTCTACCTGTTCTTCGCCAACCGCAGCGGCTCGCTGGCCGCGCAGGCCGTCGTGGCCCGCCTGGTCAAGCGCGCGGACCTGTGGTTCACCACGCCGGCCGTCATCGTCCAGCCCGTCACCGGAGTGTGGCTCGCGATGCAGGCCGGCTGGTCGCTGGACACGCCGTGGCTCGCCGCCTCGATCGCGCTGTACCTGCTGGCCGGCGCGTGCTGGCTGCCCGTGGTCTGGTTGCAGATCCGCCTGTCCGCCATGGCCGACGAGGCGCTCGCCTCCGGCCGCCCGCTGCCGCCGCTGTACTGGCGCTACGCGCGCTGGTGGGAAGGGCTCGGTTACCCCGCCTTCGTCGCGGTGCTGGTGGTGTTCTACCTGATGGTGAACAAGCCGGTGCTCTGGGGCTGAAACCCTCGCCGCCCGACCGCCGATCGCCCTCACCGGCGTCGGGCGTCACGATCTCCCGCCACAATGCCGCCCCATGAGCTTCGACCCCACGCCCCTGCTGGACATGTCCAGCCCCGAGGCCAAGCGCGCCTCGTATGACACCCTGGTCGCCCAGACCGAAGCCGTGCTGCACGGCGAACGCGACTGGCTCGCCAACCTCGCCCAGTTCGCGGCGCTGGTCTACAACTCGGTGCCGCAGTTGAACTGGGCCGGGTTCTACAGGGTCAATCCGAGGAACGATCAGGAGCTCGTGCTCGGACCGTTCCAGGGCAAGGTCGCCTGCGTGCGGATCGCCTTCAGCCGCGGCGTCTGCGGCGCCTGCGCCCGCACCCGCGAGATCCAGCTCGTCGAGGACGTGCACGCCTTCCCCGGCCACATCGCCTGCGATGCGGCGTCGCGCTCGGAACTCGTCCTGCCCGTCGTCGTCGACGGCCGTCTGCGCGCGGTCTTCGATCTCGACAGCCCCGAGCCCTCGCGCTTCGACGCCATCGACGCCGACGGCTTCCAGCGCGCCGTCGCCGCCCTCGTCGCCGGGACCGACTGGGCATGAGCCGCGCCCTGCTCCGCCCCGTCGCCGGCGCCCTGGCGACCCTGGGCCTGCTGGCCGCGTCGATGTCGCTGCACGCCGCGGAGCTGCGGCTGCGCGTGCTGGAGACCAGCGACATCCACATGAACCTGCTGAACTACGACTACTACCAGGACAAGGAGTCGCAAGAGTTCGGCCTCGCCAAGACAGTCACGCTGATCCACCGCGCCCGCGCGGAAGCGACCAACAGCCTGCTGTTCGACAACGGCGACCTGCTGCAGGGGAACCCGCTCGGCGATGTGGTCGCCCGCGTGAAACCGCTCAAGGCCGGCGACGTCCACCCGGCCTACAAGATCCTCAACCTGCTGAACGTGGATGCCGCCAACCTCGGCAATCACGAGTTCAACTACGGCCTGCCTTTCCTGCGTCAGGCCATCGCCGGCGCCAATTTCCCGTACCTCAACGCCAACGTGATGGAGGCCGACGGCCGCCGCCACGCCTTCACGCCCAGCACGATGCTGGAGCGCGAGATGCGCGACGAGGCCGGCAAGGTCCACACGCTCAAGATCGGCGTCGTCGGGGTGACGCCGCCGCAGATCCTGGAATGGGACCGGCAGAACCTCGCCGGACGCGTCCAGGTCCGGGACATGGTCGACGCCGCCACCGAGCAGGTCACGTCCCTGCGCCGACATGGCGCCGACCTGGTGGTCGTCATCGCCCACACCGGCATCGACAAGACCGAGTTGCCCAAGCTCTCCGAGAACATGGCGGCCCAGCTCGCCCGCGTGAAGGGCGTGGACGTGCTGCTGCTCGGGCACGCGCACACCGAGTTCCCCGGACCGACCTTCGCCGGTTATCCCGGCGTCGATCTCAAGAAGGGTCAACTGTTCGGCACGCCGGCGGTGATGCCGGGCCGGTGGGGGGACCACCTCGGCATCGTCGACCTCACGCTCGCCCAGTCGGGCGGCAAGTGGAAGGTCGCGGACAGCCAGGCCAGCCTCCGGCCCATCTTCGACCGGGCGGCGCGCAAGCCGCTCGTCGACGCGGATCCGATGCCGGCCGCCGTCATCGCGACGGAACACCAGGCCACGCTGAACTACGTCCGCAGCCAGGTCGCCATCGCCGACGCGCCGATCCAGAGCTACTTCGCCCAGGTGCTGGACGGCGCGGCCGTTCGTTTGGTGGCGCAGGCCCAGCTCGCCTACGCGCTCAAGGCCGTCCAGGGCACGGCGCTTGAGAAGCTGCCGATGTTGTCGGCCGCGGCGCCGTTCAAATCGGGCGGGCGGCAAGGTTGGACCCAATACACCGATATCCCCGCCGGACCCGTCGCGATCAAGCATGTCGCCGATCTGTACGTGTACCCGAACACCATCAAGGTGCTCAAGCTCTCCGGCGCCCAGGTCCGCGATTGGCTCGAAATGTCCGCCGGACAGTTCCGGCGCATCGACCCCAACGGACCCGCCCAGCAAATGGTCGTCGACACCAGCTATCCCAGCTTCAACTTCGACATGATGCTCGGACAGGGGAACGGCCTGCGCTATCAGCTCGACCTCACCCAACCCGCACGCTTCAACATCGACGGCAAGCAGGTCTCCGACAGCCATCGCGTCGTCGACCTCTCCTGGCAAGGCCGCCCGCTCGACGACAAGACCGACTTCCTCGTCGTCACCAACAACTATCGCGCCTTCGGCGGCGGGCACTTCCCCGCCCTCGGCGCCGACAAGATCGCCGTCGACGCGCCAGACGAAACCCGCGAGGCCCTGGCCCACTTCCTCGCCGCCCAACCCTCGCTCAGCGCGGCGGTCGCGCAGTCGTCCTGGGCCATTCGGCCGGTGAAGGACGTGTCTCTGCAGTTCCTGTCCGGTAGCGGGGCGATCGCCCATCTCAAGGACACGCCGCAGGTGAAGCTGGTCAAGGACAACGGGGACGGGTCAGCCTTGTTCGAGTTGGCGCCCTGAACGCCTGCGCCTCAGCTCCGGCGCCGCCGGATTCCTTGAGGCGCCGCGTTGAGGCACGCCTCAACCCGTTCCGATAACGCAAACGGCCGCTCGATGCGGCCGTTTTCTCGTTCAACGTCCAGGTTCGCCCCGGCTACTCGCCCCTCACACGTGAATGTCCAGCAACGCCCCCTCCGCACGGATTTGCGTCTGCAGCACTCTCAGGTTGCCAACGAAGGCGTACGTCGCCGACTGCTGCTCCACCACGTCCGTCTCCAACTTCGCACCAGGCTCAGGCACCTTCACCACCTGCGTCGTCACACCGTCCCCGTCCTCAGCCGTCTGCGCCTCAATGCGCTCCCGCCGATACCCCGGCGTGTTCACGTTCGCAACGTTGTTCGCCGACGCGCGCAGGCGCTCGTTGGCGGCGGACATGCCCGAGAGGGCGGTCGATAAACTGATGCTGGACATGGCAGATCCCCGTTCAGGTCGCTCAGCCTTCCGTCAAGTTCGGATGGCCTTAAGCAAGCACTCTATTCGCCGTCTTCGGCAAGTTCGAGGGGATCTTTAGAAAAGAATGGGGATTCGGGGTTAGTTCTTCACGTTAAATTTGTTGGGGTTTTCCCTTGGGCCTCAGTTGGGGCGGTCTGACTGCCCCCCGTCTACTTCCCCCAGCCCGCCGGGATTTCGCCCCGGCAGGCGACTCCCTTTTCTGGTCGCGCCCAGAAAAGGAAGCAAAAGAAGCGCTGACTCCCGGCGAGCTTGCTCGCTGACACGCGGTCCGTCGCTCGTCACTGCGCTCCGAGACTCGTCCAGCACTGCTACTGGAACCCCCACCACTCGCTGACGTCCCGCCTCCTCGCTGCGAAGGCTTGCCCGCTTTCGCGGGACGCGCCCATCGAGACAAATACCCAAGACACATGCGAACAGATGGAGCTGTTGCTGGCTGGGGGCGCGGATGGGGCTGGGTGTCGTGGTCACAGCCACCGGCCCGGAGGCGGTGCCTCGCTTCGGTCAGGCGCCGGCCAGTTCCTCGTAGCTGCCGCTTGAGACGAAGACGCGCACGCTGTCGCCACCGGCCGCCTTCGCTTCGGTGCAGGCCAGTTGGCCCGCGCCGAGCACGGCGTCGACAGTGTCCAGCGTCGGCTGCAGCTGGACAACGCCCAGGCTGGCCTTCACGCGCGTGCGATGCAGGCCCCACCGCAGGCGGTAGCCGGCAATGGCGCTGCGCAGCTTCTCAGCCACGATCTGGGCGTAGTGCTGGTCGCAGTCAGGCAGCAGAACGACGAAATGGTCGTTTTCCAGGCGGGCAACAACGTCCGACGCGCGGACCTTCGTCACCAGCATCTGCCCCAGGCCGTACAGGAAATGATCGGCCACCTCGGCCCCCATGCCCTGGACCACGTCGCTGAATTTGTCGATGTCGATGAAAAGCACCGATACGGGCTCGTGCCGGCGGCTGCCAACGTGATCCGCCAGGCGGCGCTCGATTTCGCGGCGGTTGGAGAGCTCGGTCACCTCGTCATGCTTGGCCGACCAGGTCGGCTGCATGCGCTGTGTCCGCGCCGCGGTGACGTCCTCGACGACCCACATGGCCTCGCCCGCGGGCTGCTCCCAGTGCACCGGCGTCGCCTGCAGGCGCCCCCAGAAGCGCGAGCCGTCCCGGCGCACGAATTCGACTTCCTCGTCCAGGGGCCGCCCGCCACCGAAGGCGGCGCCCATCCGCGCCTGCAAGGCCTGGTGCGAGGAGTCCGACACCAGCGCCCCGCGCTGGTCCGTGCCGCTCAGGTCCGTGTCGTCACCATGGCCGAAGAGATGGTTGAAGTGCTCGCTGACCACCTCGAACCGCCCCGCCCCCACGAAGGCCACCGCCAGCGGAGCCCGCACCAGCAACGCCCGCATGCGGGCAGCAGTCGGGTCGGCGGCGTCTTGATGGTTTTGCATGTCTTCTCCTGAAGGCCGTCGGCGCATCGCGCGCTCCCAGGCTCGCCATTGCGGGCAGCGCCCACGGCGCCGCCTCGCTCAATGCAGCATGTGTACCCGTTTTGCCCGGCGGTGGGAACCCCGGGGAGGACCTCGTTCCGGGGCCGGATCGAGGCATGTTTGACCGGCGACCAGACACCGGATCCCCCCCCTCGATGCCGAAGCGGCGACCGGTCAGCCAACCAGTCGACCAGCTCAGGGCGGCGGCGCGATCTGCTCGGCCCAGTCGTACAGCGCCGACAGGATCTCCTGGCCCCGCTCGTCGTCGGACTCCTCCGCCGCCTGGCCCAGGGCGTCGATGCGCTCGAAGAAGGCCTCCAGCGTCTGCGCCCCACCCTCGCCCAGGTGCAGGCGCGCCGCGCGATGCCGCTCCCAGCGCTCGCCCTCGTCGGCGCTCAAGGTCTCGGGGAAGTTGCGCGCGCGATAACGGAACAGGATCTCTTCCAACCGACCGTCCTCGAACGCCACCTTGCCCTGCGCCACGCGGTCCGCCAGGGCCTGCGCCGCCAGGCCGCGCAGCCGCTCCAGCGAGCGCCGATCCTCGTTCGAGACAAAGCCGCCGTAGAGGTCCTCGTCCACGTCGACGCGCCCCCCCTCGCCGCCCGGACGCTGGAACACCTGCGGCCAGAGCCGCGTCAGCTCGCCGCCACGCGCCAGCAGGGTTTCCGCGCGCGCCAGGCCCTGGGCGATGTCCAGGCCCCAGCGCGCCGCCATCTCGGGAGTCAGGATCTTCAGGGAGGCGATGACGATCGGCGACTTGTTCACGTGGATCGTCTTGATCGGCAGGCGGGTGACGCCCTCCGGCAACTCGTCCTGCTTCGTGTACATGCGCATCCGGATCGTCTCGGCGTCCAGGCCCAGCAGTTCCGCCGGGTCGCTGCCAAGGTCCCAGACGATCAGCTCGTTCTTGTTGGTCGGATGCGCCGCCAGCGGCCACACCAGCGCGATGCAGCCGCGTTCCGTGCCGTACATGCCGGAGACATGCAGGAAGGGACGGCTGGTGCCGATCTCGGCCCAGACCGCGTCCTTGCGGCGCAGCTTCAGGCAGAAGTCCCACAGCCGCGGTTGCCGCTGCTTGATCAGGCGCGCCAGCGCGATCGTGGCGCGGACATCGGACAACGCGTCATGCGCCGCCTCGTGCGCCAGACCGTTGGCGGCGGTCAGGTGCTCCAGCTTGAAGGACGGCCGTCCGTCCTCGTGCCTGGGCCATTCGATGCCCTCGGGCCGCAACGCGTAGGCGCAGCGCACCACGTCCAGCAGGTCCCAGCGGCCGCAGTCGTTCTGCCACTCGCGCGCGTACGGATCGATCAGGTTGCGCCAGAAGAGGAAACGGGTGACCTCGTCGTCGAAGCGGATCGTGTTGTAGCCCAGCCCGACCGTGCCCGGACGCGACAGCTCGCCATGGATGGCGGCGGCGAAGCGGTGTTCGGCCAGGCCCTGCTCGGCGCAGGTCTGCGGCAGGATGCCGGTCAGCAGGCAGGATTCGGGATCGGGCAGCGCGTCGGTCGGCGGCTGGCAATACACCATCAGCGGCTCGCCGATTTCGTTCAGGTCGGCATCGGTGCGGATGCCGGCGAACTGCGCCGGCCGGTCCCGGCGCGGCACGCGTCCGAAGGTCTCGTAGTCGTGCCAGTAGAAAGTCATGTCGTGCATGGGGCGGCACGATACCTCAGCCATCCCCCCGAAATCGCCCGGATCCCGCGGATCGCGCCTGTCGTGGATACTTCGCCGCGCCCGCCGCCCCACCCTTCCCCGCCACCGATCCGTTCCGAGATGCCGCTCAGCCACCTGCTCCTGTGCCTGTCGATCGCGATGACCCTGGTGCCGACCCAGGCGCCATGGCCCTGGCTGTCCGTGCTGATCATGGCCGTCGCCGCCGGCCTGGTGAACGGTCAGCTCGGCATCGCCGCGCTGGTGCCGGTGATGGCCATGGCCGCCCTCGCCTGGATGACGATCGAGGCCCACCGCCGCCCCCGTCGCCAGGAAATGCTGATGCTGCTGATGCTGGTCGTCGGCCTGGCCCTGGCGATGCACAAGCTGCCCGGGTTCCTCAATCCGACCTATCTGATCTCCCCCTCCGACCTGCAGGCACCCGCGGCCCGCTACCTCAACTTCGACAAGGGCGTCGCCGGCATGCTGATGCTGGCGGTGCTGGTCGCCCAGCAGCGACAGCGCCGGCTCGCCGCCGCCCCGTCGGGCTCGGAGGGGCCGGCCGGCGCGGCGCCGACCGCTGCCCCGCCGAGCTGGACGCTGCCGGTCACGATCGGCGCGACGCTGATCGTGCCCTGGCTGCTGGCGGTGATGAGCAGCCTGGGCACGCCCACGCTGCGCTGGCCGCCGAACACCGGGCTGTTCCTGACCTGCGTGGCCGAGGAGGCCGCCTTCCGCGGCGTCATCCAGGGCCTGCTGGCACGCCGCCTGGGCACCGACCTGCGGACCTGGAACGGCTGGCTGCCGGTGCTGCTGGCCGCCGTGCTGTTCGGCCTGGCGCATGCGCCAGGCGGCCTGTCCTACGTGGCGCTGGCGACGCTGGCGGGCATCGGCTACGGGCTGATCTACACGCTGACCCGCCGCATCGAGGCCGCCATCCTGCTGCACCTCGCCCTGAACGCGCTGGTGTTCCTGACGCTGAACATCCGCGTGGGCTGAACGCGGGCGCACGGGCGCAGGCCGCCCGATGCCGCAAGTCCCGCCGAGGCGGCGCAGGCGCAGCCGCAGCCGCAACCGCAGCCGCAGCCGCAGCCGCAGCCGTAGCCGCAAGCACAGGTACAGGCACAGGCGAGCACGGCCTGGCCACCACGGGCACTGGCGGCCTGGCACCGGGCACGGCGCGTGCCGGCGGCGTAGCGGTTCCGTGTGTCTTGCGTGTAGGGATTGTTGCCAGGCGGCAGCCCGAGCGAACCGCGCACGGCGACTGACGATAATCCGCCGACCTGGACTCGTGCCCCCCGCATGCAGCTGCTCTCCCAAATCGCCCGCGCCATCGCCGACTTCTTCCTGGCGCTGTGGCGCCGCACCGCGCCGATGCGCGCGTCCCTGCGGACGCTGCCGACCTGGAAGCGCATCGCGATCTGGTCCGGCGCCGGCCTGCTGACCCTGATGCTGCTGGTGGCCGGCGCTGCCGCGGTGATCTGGCCCGGCCTGCCCGACCTGGACCGGCTGACCGACTACCAGCCCAAGCAGCCGCTGCGCGTCTACACCGCCGACGGCGAGCTGCTGGCCGAGTTCGGCGCCGAGCGCCGCAGCTACCTGCCGCTCGAGCAGATCCCCAAGCCGATGCGCGAGGCGCTGCTGGCCGTGGAGGACACCAAGTTCTACGAGCACCAGGGCATCTACCTGCCCGGCATGCTGCGCGCGGCGATCGCCAACACCTTCTCGTCCTCGCGCAGCCAGGGCGCGTCGACGATCACGCAGCAGCTCGCCCGCGACCTGTACCTGACCAAGAAGAAGCTCTACACCCGCAAGTTCGTCGAGATCCTGCTGGCGTTGAAGATCGAGAGCCAGCTCTCCAAGGACAAGATCCTGGAGGTCTACATGAACCAGATCTACCTGGGTCAGCGGGCCTACGGCTTCGAGGCCGCCGCGCAGGCCTACTTCGGCAAGTCGCTCAAGGACCTGTCGACGGCGGAGACGGCGATGCTCGCCGGGCTGCCGCAGAACCCCTACCGCGCCAATCCGATCAGCAACCTGAAGGCCGCCAAGCGCCGCCAGGCCGTGGTGCTGCAGCGCATGGCGGACGTGGGCATGATCACGCCGGAGCAGGCCGAGCACGCCCGCGAGGAGCCGCTCAAGCTGCGCACCGCGCAGGACCAGCGCCTGCCCTACGGCCAGTACGCCGCCGAGATGGTCCGGCAGGTGGTCCACGCGCAGTACGGCGAGGAGGCTTACAGCCGCGGCCTGCGCGTCACCACGACGCTGCGCATGGACGGCCAGATCGCCGCGTACAAGGCGCTGCGCCGCACGCTGATGGACTACGAGCGCCGCAAGGCCTGGCGCGGCCCCGAGGGCGACGTCGAGCTGCCCGCCGACATGGACGCCGCCGAGCAGGACGCCACCATCGCGCAGGCGCTCAGCGACCATCCGGACAACGACGACCTGCGCGCCGCCGTGGTCACGCAGGTGGCCAACAACCGCCTCTATGCCAGCCTGCAGGACGGCGACGACATCGAGATCCGCGGCGAGGGCCTGCGCTCGGTGCAATCGGCGCTGTCGGAAAAGGCCAAGCCGGACCTGCGCATCCAGCGCGGCTCCATCATCCGCGTGCTGCGCGGCGCCCCGACCAAGGACTTCCCCAAGGGCGCCTGGGCCGTGACGCAGTCGCCCGAGGCCGAGGGCGCGCTGGTCTCCGTCGAGCCCGACAGCGGCAAGATCCTGGCGCTGGTCGGCGGCTTCGACTTCAACCGCAACCAGTTCAACCACGCGACGCAGGCCTGGCGCCAGCCGGGCTCCAGCTTCAAGCCCTTCATCTACTCCGCCGCGATGGAGCTGGGCGCCAGCCCCGCCACGCTGGTGGACGACGCCCCCATCTCCATCGGCGACTGGAACCCGCGCAACTCCGACGGCCAGTTCGACGGCCCCATGACGCTGCGCCAGGCGCTGGCCAAGTCCAAGAACATGGTCACCATCCGCCTGTTGGAGCAGCTGACCCCGGACCGCGGCCGGTCGTGGGCGAGCAAGTTCGGCGTCGACATCGACAAGCAGCCCAACAACCTGACGCTGGCGCTGGGCTCGGGCTCGGTGACGCCGCTGCAAATGGCGAGCGCGTATTCGGTCTTCGCCAACGGCGGCTACCTGCTCAAGCCGCTGCTGATCACGAAGATCGTCGACGCGCAGAACCAGGTGCTGTTCCAGGCCGAGCCCGAGACGCTGACCGACGACCGCCGCGCCATCAGCGAACGCAACGCCTTCGTCACCGGCACGCTGCTGCGCGAGGTCGCGATCCGCGGCACCGCCTACCGCGCCAGCCAGGCGCTCAAGCGCTACGACCTGTACGGCAAGACCGGCACCACCAACGATGCGGTGGACGCCTGGTTCGCGGGCTTCCAGCGCCGCGTGGCGACGGTGGTCTGGATCGGCTACGACCAGCCGCGCAGCCTGGGCGACCGCGAAACCGGCGGCGGCATCGCGCTGCCGGCGTGGATCGACTACATGCAGGTGGCGCTGAAGGGCATCGCGCCATCGGAGATCGAGCCGCCCAAGGACGGCGTGATCCAGCAGGAAGGTCCGTTCGGCCCCGATTGGGTCTTCACCGAGTACGCTGGCGACGCCGGCCTGAAGACGGTCGGGCCGATGCCGCCGCCGCTGCCGCCGCCCGATGCGGCCTCGGGGGCGGCATCCGGCGCGGCGTCGGGCGTGCCGCCGTCCTGGTGGATGGGCGAAAAGGGAGGAGGCTGACATGACACGCATCAGCTCGAGGTCCGCGATGCCGGCCCTGGTGCTCGGCACCACGCTGGCCGCCGCGCCGGCCTTCGCCGCGGAAGACGCCAAGGACACCATCGAGCCGGACCAGCCCGGCATCGTCGAATCGAGCAGCACCGTCGGCAAGGGCCGCGTGTTGCTGGAGACCGGCCTGGGCTACAGCCGCGACAAGAGCGACGGCGTGCGCAGCCGGTCCTGGTCGACGCCCACGCTGCTGCGCTTCGGTTTCGCCGAGGACTGGGAGTTCCGCGTCGAGACCGACGGCTACCAGCGCCTGCGCGCCACCGACACGGCCACCGGCGCCACCGCGCGCGCCAGCGGCTGGGCGGACACGGCACTCGGCGTGAAGTGGCACGTGCAGGAGAGCGACGGCGACACCAACAAGCCGGGCCTGGCCTGGCTGCTGCACTTCGACATGGACAGCGGCTCCGCGGCCTTTCGCGGCCAGGGCGTGCGCCCGTCGCTGCGCCTGACGGCCGAGTGGGACTTGCCGCGCGACTGGTCCGCCGGCCTGATCGGCGGCCTCTACCGCGACCGGCGCGAGGCCGGCGATGGTGGCGGTCATTACATCGGCGGCATCCTGGGCGCATCGCTCGGCTGGCCGATCAACGATCGCTGGAAGGGCTACGTCGAGCTGGCCGGCGATCAACTGGCCTCGAACCGCAACGGCGGCCGCAGCATCTCCGCCGGCACCGGCGTGACCTGGCTGCTGGACCGCCGGCTGCAACTGGACGCGTCCATCAATCGCGGGCTGACCCGGCAGACGGCGGACTGGGTGCTGGGCCTGGGCGTCTCGATCGGCTTCTGAGCCACCGTCCCGGATGTCGGGCCCGTGACGCGCCGGGCCGCGCGTCGAGCCGGTCGGCCCTCGCACCGAGCGGCCAAGCGATCCCGAGCGTTCCACCGCGTCCCAAGATCGCGTACAAAGCCGGCTGTCTCATTCAGCCGGTCATCGCCTCATGCGCCACGTCCTACGTCTCGTCCTGCTCGCGGCCTCCTGCGCCGTCCTGCCATCCGCCTGGGCGAGCGATCCCGCCTCCGGCACGTTCACCGCCTCGCGTGCCTGCGAAGCGCTGCAGTCCTTCCGCAAGGGCACCAATCCCGGTGACGTGAAGCTCGCGCCGGGCACCGGTTATTCGATCATCGAGACCCACGGCGCCTCGCCGGGCTGGACTCGCGTGCAGGTGCCGGGCGCGCGGCCTCCGGAGCGCTGGGTCCAGAACGACTGCGGCAGCGCCGCAGGCGGCACCACGTCGGCGGCGCCCACCGCGCGCCCGCAAGCGGCCGATGCCGCCCCCGCGATGTCGGGCGCCGGCGCCTGCAAGACGCCGGACCTGTACGACAGCTTCGTGCTGGCGATGTCCTGGCAGCCCGGCTTCTGCGAATGGACGGCCGGCGGCAAGCGCGGCAAGCCCGAATGCGAAGCGATGGAACGCGGCCAGTTGAAGGTGTCCAACCTCACGCTGCACGGCCTGTGGCCCAACAGGCAGCAATGCGGCATCAGCTACGGCAACTGCGGCAACGCGCCGCTGCGGCTGTCCAAGGAGACCATCGCCTACATCGGCCCCTGGATGCCCAACTTCCTCTACGAGAAGAACTTCGGCGAGCACGAATGGCGCAAGCACGGCACCTGCCAGACCACGCTGGACCAGGATGCCTACTTCCGCCGCGCGGTCGACCTGGTGAAGCAGGTGAACGACTCCGAGGTCGGCAAATACATCCGCGCCAACATCGGCGGCGCGATCTCCAAGCGCGAGTTCTACGACCGCCTCAAGACGGCCACCGGCAGCGACGCCTACCGGGACAGCGTCAAGCTGATGTGCTCGGGCAAGTACCTCACGGAGATCCAGGTGCGCCTGCCACGTGATTACCAGGCCGGCGGCAGCTTGAAGCAACTGCTCGGCGACCAGCCCGGCGGCAGCGGCGGCGGGACCTGCGGCGGGGATGAGATCCGGATCGAGGCGAGCGGTCCCAATCGATGAAGGGCCACGGCCCGCGCACTCGGGTGTCGCGGGCCTCCGACCTCGTCAGCGCTTCTTGACGATCACGCTCCCCACCGAGTACCCCGCCCCGAACGAGCAGATCACGCCCAGGTCGCCGGCCTTGAGATTGGCGCGGTGCTCGTGGAAGGCGATGATCGAGCCGGCCGACGCCGTGTTGGCGTAGGTGTCCAGGATCAACGGCGCGATCTCCGCGCCGGCCTCGCCGCCGACCAGCTTCTTGATGACCAGTTGGTTCATGCCCAGGTTGGCCTGGTGCAGCCAGTAGCGGCCGACGTCGCCGGGCTGGATGTGCAGCGTGGCCAGGTGCTGCTCGATGTGGGCCGCGGCGATGGGCACGACTTCCTTGAAGACCTTGCGGCCCTCCTGGCGGAAGGTCTTGTCGCGCGCGTCGGGATCGCTGTCCTCGGCCTTGTTCATGAAGCCGAAGTTGTTGCGGATGTGGTTGGAGAACTGCGTCGCCAGCTTGGTGCCCAGGATCTCCCACTGCTCGTCGGCGGTGGCCGTCTCGGCGCGCTCGACGACGATGGCCGTGCACACATCGCCGAAGATGAAGTGGCAGTCGCGGTCCTTCCACTCCAGGTGGGCCGAGGTGATCTCCGGATTCACGATCAACACGCACCTGGACGCGCCCGAGCGCACCGCGTTGAAGGCCTGCTCCAGCGCGAAGGTCGCCGACGAGCACGCCACGTTCATGTCGAAGCCATAGCCGCCCGCGCCCAGCGCCTGCTGGATCTCCACCGCCATGGCCGGGTAGGCGCGCTGCATGTTGGCGGCCGAGCAGAACACCGCGTCGACGTCCTCGGGCTTCTTGTTGGCCGCGGCCAGCGCCTTGCGCGACGCGTCGACGGCGATCTCGGCCATCAGCGACAGCTGGTCGTCCGGACGTTCCTCGAAGCGCGGATACATGCGCGTCGGATCGAGCACGCCGTCCTTCTCGATCACGTAGCGCTGCTTGATGCCGGAGGCCTTCTCGATGAACTCGACGCTGGAGTGCACCAGCGGCTCGCGCGTGCCGGCGGCGATGGCCGGGGCGTGCTCCGCGTTCTGCAGGTCCACGTAGCGGTTGAAGGCTTGCACCAACTCGGCGTTGGTGATGACGTGGGGCGGTTGATAGAGACCGGTACCGCTGATGACGACGGAGTGCATGGTGTGCGACTTGTTGTGGCGCCCCGCGAGCCGGGACAAGGGGCGCAAGTTTAGCGAACCGCCGCCAAAAGCCCCTGAACGGGGCGTGCCGCACCGCCGTGTGGCGGGCGCGCCCGCGCCGCATGCGTAGAATGAGCCACCGGGCCCAAATTTTTGGACCCGGTTTTTTTTGCCCGTCGTGCCGCGCGATCCTCGCGCGCGCATGGCCGGGCGGAACCGCCGGGTCCGAAGTCAAGCGCTCGCAGCCCAGGGCATGCACTGCATCAACGCAGCCCGACATTGCGACTTTGGACCATGGAAATCTTTGACTACGACAACATCCTGCTGCTTCCGCGCAAGTGCCGCGTGGACAGCCGCGGCGAATGCGACACGGCCGTGGACTTCGGCCCCCGGCGCTTCAAGCTGCCGGTGGTGCCGGCCAACATGAAGACCGTCGTCGACGAGTCCATCACCGAATGGCTGGCCGCCAACGGCTACTTCTACGTGATGCACCGCTTCGACCTGGACGCCCTGGCCTTCGCCCGCGGGATGCGGGACAAGGGGCTGGTGGTGTCCCTGAGCGCGGGCGTCAAGCCGGCCGACTACGACCTGATCGACCGCCTCGCGGCCGACGGCGTCGGCGCCGACTACATCACCATCGACATCGCCCACGGCCATGCCGACTCGGTGCAGCGGATGATCGGCCACATCAAGCAAAAGCTGCCCGACACCTTCGTGATCGCCGGCAACGTCGGCACGCCGGAAGGCGTCATCGACCTGGAGAACTGGGGCGCCGACGCGACCAAGGTGGGCATCGGGCCGGGCAAGGTCTGCATCACGCGGCTCAAGACCGGCTTCGGCACCGGCGGCTGGCAGCTCTCGGCCTTGAAGTGGTGCGCCCGCGTCGCGACCAAGCCCATCGTGGCCGACGGCGGCATCCGCCATCACGGCGACATCGCCAAGAGCATCCGCTTCGGCGCGTCGATGGTCATGATCGGCTCGCTCTTCGCCGGCCACGAGGAGTCCCCGGGCCAGACCGTCGAGGTCGACGGCAAGCGCTACAAGGAGTACTACGGCTCCGCGTCCGACTTCAACAAGGGCGAGTACAAGCACGTCGAAGGCAAGCGCATCCTGGAGCCCGTCAAGGGCCACCTGCCCGACACGCTGCGCGAGATGGAAGAGGACCTGCAAAGCTCCATCTCCTACGCCGGCGGCCGTACCCTGACCGACCTGCGCAAGGTGAACTACGTCGTCCTCGGCGGCGAGAACGCGGGCGAACACCTGTTCATGTGAGCCAAAACCCCTTCAGCCCCACCCGGATTTCATCCGGGAAGTCCCATCACCTGGTTGGGGCCGGAATGGGGTGAGGGGGTCCAGGAGGGAGCCCCCTCACCCCGTGGAGTGCCCGCGCCAGGCCGACCGCAGTCGAACAGGCTCAGGCACTCCGCCTCAACCCGCGACCTCCGCCCTCAACACCTGCGCCGCCTCCACCATGTGGCGCAATGCCGCCTCCGTCTCCGGCCACCCGCGCGTCTTCAACCCGCAGTCCGGATTGACCCACAGCTGCTCCGCCGGGATCACCTCGGCGGCCTTGCGCAGCAACCGCAGCATCTCTTCCCTGGCCGGCACGCGCGGTGAGTGGATGTCGTACACCCCCGGCCCGATCTCATTCGGATAGCGGAAGCCTCCGCCCTCCCCGCCGAAGCCGCGCAGCAGCTCCATGTCCGAGCGGCTGGTCTCGATGGTGATGACGTCGGCGTCCATCGCGGCGATCTCGGGAAGGATGTCGTTGAACTCCGAATAGCACATGTGCGTGTGGATCTGCGTCTCGTCCCGCACCGGCGATGCCGCCACGCGGAACGCGCGCGTCGCCCAGTCCAGGTAGGCCGCGCGCGCCGAGCGCCGCAGCGGCAGGCCTTCGCGGATGGCGGGCTCGTCGATCTGGATGACGGCGATGCCGGCGCCTTCCAGGTCGGCGACCTCGTCGCGGATCGCCAGCGCGATCTGCAGCGCGGTGTCGGCGCGCGGCTGGTCGTCGCGCACGAAGGACCACTGCAGGATCGTGATCGGCCCGGTCAGCATGCCCTTCATCGGCCGGCCGGTGAGGCTTTGCGCGTAGGTGGTCCAGTCGACGGTCATCGGCGTCGGCCGCGACACGTCGCCGAACAGCACCGGCGGCTTCACGCAGCGCGAGCCGTAGGACTGCACCCAGCCGTTCGCGGTGAACGCGAAGCCGTCGAGCTGCTCGCCGAAGTACTCGACCATGTCGTTGCGCTCGGCCTCGCCGTGCACCAGCACGTCCAGGCCCAATGCCTCCTGACGCCGCACCGCGTGCTCGATCTCGGCGCGCATCGCGTCGCGGTAGGCATCGCCGGCGAGCGTGCCGCGCTTGAACGCGGCGCGGGCGGCACGGATCTCCGGCGTCTGAGGGAACGATCCGATCGTCGTCGTCGGGAACGCCGGCAGCCGCAGCCGTTCACGCTGCGCGACCCGGCGCGCCGGGAAGGCGGAGACTCGCCGGTCCGCGTCCGGCGGCAGCGCCGCCAGGCGCTGCGCGACGGCAAGCTGGCGCACGCGCGGGCTCTTCTCACGCGACCGCCGCGCGGCGCGAGCATCCAGCAGCGCCTGGACCACCGACGCCTCGTCGCCCCACAGCGCACGCTTGAGGATGCGCAGCTCATCGAGCTTCTCGACGGCCCCGGCCAGCCAGCCGCGCACCTCGTTGTCCAGCGAAGCATCCTCGCGCAGGCTCATCGGCACATGCAGCAGCGAGCAAGACGCCGCCACCCAGATCCGCCCGCCGCGCAGCTCACGCACCTCGCGCAGCCTGGCCAGCGTGGCATCCAGGTCGGCACGCCAGATGTTGCGGCCGTCGACGATGCCGACGGACAGTTCCCGGTCGAGCGGCAGGCGCATCGCGACCTCCAGCAACTCCTCCGGCGCACGTACCGCGTCCACATGCAGGCCGGCCACCGGCAGCTCGCAGGCCAGCGCCAGGTTCTCCGCCAGCGGGGAGAAATACGTCGCCAGCAGCAGGTGCTGATCGACTTTCCTCAGCCCGGCGTAAGCGCGGCGCAGCGCCTCCTGCCAGGCGGGCTCCAGGTCGAGTCCCAGGATGGGCTCGTCCAGCTGGACCCAGGTCACGCCGCGCGCGGCGAGCTTGGTCAACAGCTGCTCGTAGGCCGGCAGCAGCTTGTCCAGCAGCGACAGGCGATCGAAGCCCTCTTCCTTGCTCTTGCCCAGGTACAGGAAGCTCACCGGACCGAGCAGCGCCACCTTGGGGCTGGCCGGCAACGCGATCGCCTGGTCGACCTCGGCCAGCAGGCGCTCGGCGTTCAGGCTGAAGGTGGTGGCGCCGTCGAACTCGGGGACCAGGTAGTGGTAGTTCGTGTCGAACCACTTGGTCATCTCCAGCGCCGCCGCCCCCTCGCCGGAGGTCGCGCCGCAGCCGCAGCCCTCGCCGTGGGCATGGGCGGTCGTGCCGCGCGCCATCGCGAAGTAGCGCTGCAACGGCGCCTCCTGGCCGGTGAAACCGAAGCGGCGCGGCTCGCAGCCGAACAACTGGATCAGGTTGGCGACCTGGTCATAGAAGGCGAAGTCTCCGACCGCGACACGGTCCAGGCCCGCCTCCAGCTGCAGCCGCCAGTGCCGCGCGCGCAGCTCCGCGCCGGTGGCCTCCAGCGACGCGGCGTCGATCTCGCCGCGCCAATGGCGCTCCAGCGCCACCTTCAATTCGCGCTGCGCGCCGATGCGGGGGAAACCCAGCACATGAGTCCGAATCATGTTGTTCTCGTTGATGTTGAACAGAATGATGAATGATCCGGTGTTGACGACTATGATTCAAACGAAAGTTTTTCGGATTGATCATTAGGATCGCTCATGCAAACCCCGTTGGAGTTGCGCCACCTGCGCACGCTGCTCGCGCTGCGCGAGGCCGGCAACCTGTCCCGCGCCGCCCAGTTGCTGAACCTGACCCAGTCGGCGCTCTCGCACCAGCTCAAGGGCCTGGAGGAGCATTACGGCGCCGAGCTCTTCGAGCGCAAGTCCAGCCCGCTGATGTTCGGCGTGGTCGGGCAGCGGCTGCTGAAGCTCGCGGCGCTGGTGCTGCCGCAGATCGACGAGGCGGACCGGGACGTGCGGCGGCTGGTGGAAGGGTCGGCCGGCCAACTGCGGATCGCCGTCGAGTGCCACACCTGCTTCGACTGGCTGATGCCGGCGATGGATGCCTTCCGCGAGCGGTGGCCGGAGGTGGAGCTGGACATCGTGTCCGGCTTCCAGGCCGATCCGGTCGGGCTGCTGCATCAGGACCGCGCGGAGCTGGCCATCGTGTCGGACGTCGACCCGGACGAGACTGGCGTGGCGGTGCACCCGCTGTTCAGCTTCGAGATCGTCGCGCTGCTGCCCAAGGGGCATGCGCTGCTGGCCAAGCCGTGGATGGAAGCGGCGGACTTCGCCGACCAGACGCTGATCACCTACCCGGTGCCCGACGAAATGCTGGACCTCGTCCGCCGCGTCCTGCAACCGGCCGGCATCACGCCGCCGCGGCGCACCAGCGAGCTGACGGTGGCGATGCTGCAACTGGTGGCCAGCGGCCGGGGTTTCGCGGCGCTGCCGATCTGGGCGGTGGAGCACTACCTGGCGCGGGGCTACGTCGCCCGGCAACGCATCGGCGAAGGCGGCCTGACCGGGCGCCTCTACGCCGTCAGCACCGAGCGTCTGGCGGCCAAGCCGTTCATGACCGACTTCGTGCGGATCATGCGGGAGACGTCGCTGCTGAACCTGGGCGGGGTGAGCCTGCTGTGAGCGTCCCGCCGGCGCGGGCGTCGGCTGCCGGGGCTGTCGTCAGACCGACGCGGCCCGGCCCGTGGAGGCATCGGAATGTCGTCAACCCCGATCACTCGCCCTTCACCAGCAACTGCTGCACGCTGGAGAAATCCAGCCCGCCGCGTCCCGCGCGCTGGTTCAGCGCATAGAGGTTGCGCGCCAGCTCGCCCAGCGGCACCGCCGCGCCGACGCCGAGTGCCGCTTCCACCGCCAGCCCCAGGTCCTTGAGCATCAGGTCGTTGCCGAAACCGCCGCTGTAGCCGCGCGACGCGGGCGCGTTGGGCAGCACGCCGGGCCAGGGATTGCAGACCTCCGTCGCCCAGCTGCGGCCGGTGCTGACGGCCATCATCCCGGACAGCGCCGCCGGATCGAGGCCGTGCGCGACGCCCAGCGCCAGGGCCTCGCCGGTGACGGCCATGATCACGCCCAGCGCCATGTTGTTGCACAGCTTGGCCACCTGTCCCGCGCCGGCATCGCCCATGTGGAAGATGTTCCGGCCCATCGCCGACAGCACCGGCCGGGCGCGCTCCAGCACCGCGGGCTCGCCACCGACGATGAAGGTCAGGGTGCCCGCCGCGGCGCCGGCCGTGCCGCCGGAGACCGGCGCGTCGAGCATCGCCACGCCGCGTGCCTTCGCCGCCTGCGCCACGCGCTGCGCGGAGGCGGGCGCGATCGTGCTGCAGTCGATGACCAGCGTGCCGGCGGGCAGCCGTGCGAGCAGATCGCCGTCGCCCAGGTAAAGCGCCTCGACGTGCCGACTCGCCGGCAACATCGAGATCACCACCGACGCGCCCTCCACCGCCGCCGCGGCCGAGGGGGCGATCGTCACACCGGCCTCGCGGGCCCGCTGCAGCGCGGCCTCGCTCAGGTCGAAGGCGGCGACGGCGTGGCCGGCCTTGGCCAGGTTGGCCGCCATCGGCCCGCCCATGTGCCCCAGGCCGATGAAGGCGATGCGCTCGCCAGCGTTACTCGTGGATGCGTCGCTCATGTCGTTTGTCTCCTGGATGTTTCGGTGTCGGTGTCTTGCCGCCCTGCCGCTGGGCTGCCCTGCTGCCCAGTTGCCCTGCTGCCCTGCTGCCCTGCTGCCCTGCGGCCTTGTCGCTCTGATGCTTCGATGCCTTGACGAGTGATCAGCTCAGATCGGCCAGTGGATGCGGCCCGTCGAAGCGAGGCGCCAGCACCGCGTCGACGAGCGCCTCGCCGCCGTCCTCGACGGACGCGGGCTGCCAGCGCGGCGACTTGTCCTTGTCGATCAGCAGCGCGCGCACGCCCTCGGCGAAGTCGGGGAAGACGCAGCAGCCTACCGAAGCCTGGTACTCCACCCGGAACACCTCGGCGAGCGAGGCATGCCGCAGCCGGCGCTGCAACGCGATGGCCAGCGCCGCCGACGTGGGGGATCCCTTCTGGAACGCGCCGCCGGCCTGAGCCAGCCACGGATCGTCCTCGCCGGCGAGCGAGCGCAAGCGCGGGGCGATCGTCGCCAGCCCATCGTGCGGGCCGATCAACGCATCGATGCGGTCACGGTGTCGCCGCAGCGCGGAAGGCGCCAGCTCCGGCGCCGGCAGCGCGCGCAGCACGTCGTCGAGCCGCTCGGCGTCGGCGGCGTGCTCGCCGGTCCAGCGCGCGGCGGCGATCGCCTCCAGCAAGGCGCCGTGATCCTCCGCCCGCGCGGCGTGGTCGGCCAGGCCCGACCACAGCGCATCCGCCGCGTTCAGCGGCGCGCCGGTCAGCGCGAGGAACAGCCCCGTGCGTCCCGGCAGCCGCGACAGGAACCAGCTCCCGCCGACATCGGGATACAACCCCAACGTGATCTCCGGCATCGCAAGCCGGCTGCGCGGCGTCACCACCCGGTGCGAAGCACCCGCCATCAGCCCGATGCCGCCGCCCATCACGATGCCGTGGCCCCATGCCAGCAGCGGCTTCGGATAACGATGGATCGCATGGTCGAGGCGGTATTCGCGCTCGAAGAAATCAGCGGCATCGCGGGGCACGTTGCCGGCACCGGCGGCCCGCATCGCGCGGTGCAGGCCGACGACGTCGCCTCCCGCGCAGAAGGCCTTTTCGCCGCCGCCGTCGAGCACCACGCCGGCGATGCCGGGATCGTCGGCCCAGGCGCTCAGTCGCGCCTGCAGCGCGTCGACCATCGGCAGCGTCAGCGCATTCAGGCTGGCGGGCGCGTTCAGCGTCGCATGGCCGAAGCGGTGGCCGGACGCCGTCAGCAGCGTCCGAAACAGCACCGGCGCGTCTGCGGCGGACGCGTGCTCGACAGGTTGGGGCTCGTTCGTGGGACTCATCGTCCGCATCTCCATCGTGAGGGGAATGTCGTTTCTCGGACCGACTGGCGGTGCCGCCGCTCGGCGGTCAGGGGGCCAGTCAGCGGGCCGGCGGATCAGCCGTTGCGCCATCGCGGGCTGCGCTTGCCGAGGAACGCCTGCACGCCCTCACGCTGATCCTCGGTATCGAAGAGCGCCACGAACGCCTCGCGCTCGGCCACGAGCTGCGATGCCGCCGGCGCCGAGCGCGCGCCCTGGATCAGGCGTTTGCAGGCCGCCACGCTGCCGGGGCTCTGCCCCTGCGCCCGCTCGGCCCACCGCAGCGCCGCCGCCAGCGATTCGCCCTTGGGCGCGCGGTCATCGGCCAGGCCGATGCGCAGCGCGGTCTCGGCATCGACGCGCTCGCCCAGCAACACCATGCGCTTGGCCCAGCTCTCGCCGACGGTCCAGCTCAGCCACTGCGTGCCGCCCGCGCAGGGCAGCAGACCGACGCTGGCTTCCGGCAACGCGAGCACCGCGTGCGGCTCGACGATGCGCAGGTCGCAGGCCAGCGCGCATTCCAGCCCGCCGCCCATCGCGTAGCCGTTGATGGCGGCGATGCTCACGCCCCGAAAACCGGCCAGCGCCTCGAAGGCATCGCCGAAGCGCCTGGCCATCGTCGCGGCGCGGCCCTTGTCGCCATCGGCGAACAGCTTGAGGTCGGCCCCGGCGCTGAAGAACTTCTCGCCCTCGCCGGTGATGACCAGCGCGCGGATGGCATCGTCGCGGTTCAGGTCGCCGATCAGGCGCGTCAGGGCCGCCAGGCTCTCGGCCGTCCAGGTGTGCGCGGGCGGGTTGGTCAGCGTGACGACCGCGGTCGCGCCGCGCCGCGCCAGGCGCAGTCCGGCGTGGCCTGCGCTTGTCGTGTCTTGGGGATCGGTCATGGGAGCGGTCATGAGGTTCGCCTTGGGCAGAGGGTGAAGCAGGAGATGCGGGGGAAAGGGCACGCGACGGTCGACGAGGTCCGCGAGGCTCACGGCAGGCGCTGGGCAAGACAGGCCGGATCGACGCCAACGCAGGCGGGTCGCCGGACGCCGCTCAGCGGATCGTCTCGGGCGCGTGGTCCTGCAGCATCCGGCGCGCGACGATGACGCGCATGATTTCGTTGGTGCCTTCGAGGATCTGATGCACGCGCGTGTCGCGCAGATAGCGTTCCAGCGGGTACTCGCGGATGTAGCCGTAGCCGCCGTGGATCTGCAGCGCCTCGTTGCAGACGGTGAAGCCGATGTCCGTCGCCAGCCGCTTGGCCATCGCGCAATAGACCTGCGCGTCCGGCGATCCGCCGTCGAGCCGGGCCGCGGCCAGCCGCACCATCTGCCGCGCGGCGACCAGCTCGGTGGCCATGTCGGCCAGCTTGAACTGCAGCGCCTGGAAGTCCGCCAGCGGGCGGCCGAACTGGCGACGCTCGTGCAGGTGGCGCTGCGCCGCGGTCAACGCGGCCTGCGCCGCGCCCACCGAGCAGCAGGCGATGTTGATGCGCCCGCCGTCCAGCCCCTTCATCGCGATGCGGAAGCCCTGCCCCTCCTCGCCCAGCAACTGCGACGCGGGCACGCGCACGCCATCGAACGCGATGGCGCGGGTGGGCTGGCTGTTCCAGCCCATCTTGTCTTCCTTGCGGCCGTAGGCGATGCCGGGCCGGTCGGCCTCGACCAGGAAGGCGGAGATCCCGTCCGCGCCCGGCCCGCCGGTGCGCGCCATCACCACCAGCACGTCGGTCGCGCCGGCGCCGGAGATGAAGGCCTTGCCGCCGTCGATGACGTAGTCGTCGCCGTCGCGGCGCGCCGTCGTGCGCAGCGACGCGGCATCCGATCCGGCGCCGGGTTCGGTCAGGCAGTACGACGCCAGCCGCTGCCCGCCGCACAGCGACGGGCCCCACATCGCGGCCACCTCGGGGCGCGCGAAGCTCGTGACCATCCAGGTCGCCATGTTGTGGATGCTGAGGAAGGCCGTCGTCGACGGGCACGCCGCGGCCAGTTCCTCGAAGACCAGCGTCGCGTCCAGCCGCGGCAGGCCCAGCCCGCCGGCCGCCTCGGGCGCGTAGAGCCCGCAGAAGCCGAGCTCGCCGGCATGCCGCAACGTGTCACGCGGGAAGAAGGCCTGCGCGTCCCACTCGGCGGCGCGCGGCGCCATCTCGTCGCGGGCGAAGTCGCGCGCGGCCTGCTGGAAGGCGCGTTGCTGCTCGTTCAGCTCGAAGTCCACCGGCCCCTCACTTCAGGCTGATCGTCGTGTTGACGCCGCCGGTGCTGGCATCGTCGAACCAGCGCGCGGTGACCGTCTTGGTCTGCGTGTAGAAAAGCACCACCTGCCGGCCATAGGGCCCCAGGTCGCCGAGCTTGGACGCGCGCGAGCCGGTGAACGAGAACATCGGCACCGGCACCGGGATCGGCACGTTGATGCCGACCTGGCCGACGTCGATCTCGTCCTCGAAGCGCCGCGCGGCCGCGCCGGACTGGGTGAACAGCGCGGTGCCGTTGCCGTTGGGGTTGGCGTTGATCAGCGCGATCGCCTCGTCCAGCGTCGCGGCCTCGGCCACGCACAGCACCGGGCCGAAGATCTCCTGGTCGTAGATCGTCATGCCGGGCTTCACGCCGCTGAAGATCGTCGGGCCGACGAAATTGCCTTCCTTCAGTTGCCCGCTCAGCGGCGGCAGCCGGCCGTCGAGCGCCAGCGTCGCGCCCTCCTCGACGCCGCGGGCGATCAGGGCCTCGACGCGGTCGCGCGCCGCGCAGGAGATCAGCGGGCCGACGTCCGTCGTCGCCGAATCGCCGGCGCCGACGCTCAGGCCCCGCGCCTTCTCGACCAGGTCCGGCAGCCAGTCGCGCGCCGCGCCCACCAGCACCGCCACCGACACCGCCATGCAGCGTTGCCCCGCCGCGCCGAAGGCGGCGCCGGCCAGCGCGTTGAGCGTCTGGTCCTTGTGCGCGTCGGGCAGCACGATGGCGTGGTTCTTCGCGCCCATCATGCATTGCACGCGCTTGCCGGCGCGGGTGGCGCGGTCGTGCACCAGCGTGCCGACGCGTGTCGATCCGACGAAGGACACGGCCTTGATGTCCGCGTGGTCGCACAGCGCGTTCACCACCGGCTCGCCGCCGTGCACGACGTTGAGCACGCCCTTGGGGATGCCCGCCTCCAGCGCCAGCTCCACCAGGCGCATCGTCACCATCGGGTCCTGCTCCGACGGCTTCAGCACGAAGGTGTTGCCGCAGGCGATCGCCATCGGGAACATCCACAGCGGGATCATCGCGGGGAAGTTGAACGGCGTGATGCCGGCGCACACGCCCAGCGGCTGCAGCAGCGTGTAGGTGTCGACGCCACCGGCGACGTTGTGGGCGCGCTCGCCCATCTGCAGCAAGCCGATGCCGGCCGCGTGCTCGACGACCTCCAGCCCGCGGAACACGTCGCCCTCGGCATCGGCCAGGGTCTTGCCCTGCTCGGCGGTCAGCGTGGCGGCCAGCGACTTGATGTTGTCGCGGATCAGCTGCTGGTACTTCAGGAAGATCCGCGCGCGTTGCCCGATCGGCGTCTTGCGCCAGGTCTTGAAGGCCTCGCGCGCGGCGGCGATGGCGGCCTCGACCTCCTCCGGCGTCGCCATCGGCACGCGCGCCAGGCGCTGCTGCGTCGCGGGGTTGATCACGTCGCGCCATTCGGTCGTGCGCGACTGGACGAATTCGCCGTTGATCAGCAAGGGGATGCGAGGCAGGTCGTCGCGGGTCATGTCGGGTCTCCGGATGTCGTTATGGGGGCGATGCCGGATGCGGTAAGGCATGCCGTGCAGGCGCCCGACGAATCTATCGGCAATCCCCCGCCGCGATGCCGCAAGTGGCTGATGTGAAAAGGGAAAGTGGCGAATGGCTTCGCACGCGGAGCACCGCGTCCGCGAAGTTTGCGAAGGCCTCGGACACGCCCCGCGCGCGGCGGTGGACGCGACGCCGCGGCGGCGCGCGCCCTGCCGTCGACATCGGGGTCCGACGCGTCGAGCGCGTCGCCCGCGCGTGGCGCTAGCACGCGCGGACACGGGGCCGGTGGCGCCAATGCCACAGGCCGACGCGCACGCGCCGATATGATCCGGCCCGTTGGTGCTCGCGCCCGGCTTTCCGCCGGCGCAGTTCAACGGGAATCAGGAAGGGCCGCGCCACGCACGGCCGCGGCCCCAACCTGAGCTGCCCCCGCAACGGTAAGCGGAAGGCGCGCGCGGATCGATCCGGTCCGCACGGCGCGCGGCACGTGTCCGAGACCACTGGGCGTCATCGCCCGGGAAGGCGACACGGGTTCATCTTCCGACAGCCCGGATACCGGCCAACAGGAGGATTCCCCGCGTCCAGGCGCGAGGGTCCATGTCGCAGGCGCCCGCGGGGAAGCGGACGTCTGCCGCTCGAATTCCGATCCCGCCATGTCCCTCTCCGCTCCCCGCGCCACGCTGCGCGCCACGTCCCGTGCCGCGCTGCTCGCGCTGATCGCCGCGCCCCTGCTGCCGGCCGTCTCCTTCGCCCAATCCCGGCTCGATCCCGTCGTCGTCATCGGCACCCGCGAGGCGCAAGCGCTGAGCAAGAGCGTCGCCGACATCGTCCTGATCGACAGCGACACGCTGCGCGACAGCGGCGCCGGCAGCGTCCAGGACGTGCTGCGCCGCTACGCCGGCGTGCAGTTCACCCAGAACGGCGGCCCGGGCCAGACCGCCGGCTACCTCCTGCGCGGCACCAGCACCAGCGGCACCATCGTGATGGTCGACGGCGTGCGCGTCGGCTCGGCCTCGCTGGGCCAGGCGGCCTTCGAATCGATGAGCCTGTCCACCATCGATCACATCGAGGTCCTGCGCGGCCCGGCCTCCGGCCTGTACGGCGCCGATGCCGTCGGCGGCGTGATCCAGATCTTCACCAAGAAGGGCCAGGGCCCGCTGAACGTCACCGCCGGCGTGGCCGTGGGCGAGTACAACTCGCGCCTGGGCGACATCGGCATCAGCGGCGCGCAGGCGGGCTTCGACTACGCGGCCAGCCTGAGCCGCGAGACCAGCGACGGCATGACCGCGATCCGGGCCGACAGCGGCAGCTCGTCCTTCAACCCCGACCGCGACGGCTTCGCCCGCACCGTGGGCACCGTCCGCCTGGGCTTCACGCCGGCCGAGGGCCACCGCGTCGGCGTCAGCGCGACGCAAGGGCGCCTGAACGCGCAGTACGACAGCGCCGTCTTCGGCGGTCCGCCCAACTACATCGCCGATCCGTCCGGCGACTTCCGCAACCGGCTCAAGACGCGCGAGCTCACCGCCGACTATCGCGGCACGCTGTCGCCGATCTGGACGACGACGGTCCAGCTGGGCCGCGGCACCGACGACTCGGTCAGCGGCCTGGCCGACGCGCCGCGCTTCAAGACCACGCGCGACCAGATCACCTGGCAGAACGCGCTGCGCATCGCGCCGGACCAGCAAGTGGTGCTGGCCTACGAGCACCTGAAGGAAAAGGCCGAAGGCGTCACCGTCGGCGCGCTCGACCGCAACACCAACAGCTACATCGCCGGCTACTCGGGCCAGTTCGGCCCCGCGGCGGTCGAGGCCAGCGTGCGCCATGACGACAACAGCGCGTATGGCAAGAACACCTCGGGCACGATCGGCGGCAGCTACGCGCTGAGCTCCACGCTCAAGCTGCGCGCGCTGGCGGGCAAGAGCTTCCGCGCCCCGACCTTCAACGACACCAGCTACCCGTTCTACGGCGTCCCGACCATCAAGCCGGAGACCGGCCGCAGCATCGAGCTGGGCGTGAACTGGCAATCGGGCGCGACCAGCGCGTCGGCCACGGTCTATCGCAACAAGCTGGACAACCTGATCGGCTACAACCCCGACCCCACCGGCAAGGAATGCCCGAGCGGCTACTTCGGTTGCGCGTACAACATCTCCAAGGCCAAGCTGCAAGGCGCGACGCTGACGGGCGCGCATCGCATCGGCAACTTGAGCGTGAGCGCGACGGTCGACTTCCTGGACGCGAAGGACGAGAAGACGGGTACCCGCCTGATCCGCCGCGCCGCGCATCAGGAAAGCGTCTCGGCCGATTACGACACCGGCGTGTGGAGTGTCGGCGCGTCGCTGACCGACGTGGGCAAGCGGCCCGACTCCGCGGGCAACCTGGGCGCCTATGCGCTGCTGGACCTGCGCGCGACCTGGCGCTTCCTGCCGCAATGGCGCCTGGAAGCCAAGGTGCTCAACGCCGCCGATCGCGACGTGCAGCCGGTCTACACCTACCAGGGCCTGGGACGTCAGGCGTGGGTGGGCGTGCGGTATGACATGAAGGGGTTCTGATCGAAGGGCGCGAAGCGGCGTCCCCGACGCCGCTTCAGCCGCCTGCCATCCCGTCCGACGGCGCCGTGAGGCGCCGTAGTTCATCCAGGAACCGCCGCGCCGCCACATCCGACGGCCACGGCTCCCACGCCGTGCCGCCGTAGCGGGCCTGCAGCGGGTCCGAGGCCAGCACCGGGTGCGTGATGCCCAGCACCTCGCGCACCTCCCGCGCCGACCAGCCGGTGCAGAACACCGCCTCGGACGCCGCGGCAATGCTGTCGGCGCGCTTGTGCAGCGCGTAGGTGTCCGCGTCCCAGTCGGGCAGGCGATACCGCGCCGCGATGGCCTGCATCAACCGATCCCCGACGATGCGGAACGGCTCGCCCAGCACGCGCTTGAGCGGCGAGATGCAGTCGAAGCCGAGGAAGCCCTCCTCCGCGTCATGCAACAGCTCCGCGAGCGATGCCGCGGTCGTCAGCGGCTGGCCGGCGTCCTCGGCCCATTGGTGCCGCAGCGCCAGCACCAGCAGCGAGTGCTGCGCCACCGACAGCGGCCACGGCCAGACGGATTCCCCGCCCCAGCGGTAGGTGCGCGCCAGACGCAACGCGAGGTCCTCGTCGGTCCAGGCGCCGGGGGACGGATTGATCAGGTCGAGCGCCGCCCCGGAGGGCAGGCGGATCCAGGCACGCGGGCTGTCGGTCATGCGGCCGACTGTAGCGACTGGCGCGCCCCAGGATCCTGGGACGTGGGCCACGGATCTGTCACATCCCTGCTATCTCGTCCGCCTACGCTGACTTCGCGGTGACCGGATGCCGGTCGCCACGACCCCGCCCCGCCCCGTGCCCCTCTTCTTCGATCTTCGCGACAGCCCATGACCAGCACGCCCGAGTCGGCTCGCCCGCGCGTCGCGTGCCCGCCCGGCTGGCGCATCGCCGGACGCGGGGGCTCCCGCGCGGGCGCGTTGCTCGTCTGGCTGGTGATGGTGGCGCTCGTGATCCACGGCGCCTCAGGCGCGGTGCTACAGATCCTGGGGCCGCTGCATCGCCATGCGGAGACACCCCGGATCGCCGAGGCGCTCGACGCGGCGATCCAGCGCAGCGGCCTCGTCCAGCAGCTCGCCGGGATGGCCGACGCCGTCCATCAATGGCGCGAGCGCGTGCATGCGCAGGCCCACTTCGCGGATGAACGGAGCCACCGGGCACGCGCGCTCCGGGCACCCGCCCTGATCGCGGCGGGCGCCGACGCCCAGCGCGCGATGGCCACCGCCCATGGCGACACGCCACCGCACGCGCACAGCCACGGCCTGTTCGAGCGCCACGTCCACGCCGCCGCCGATGCCAGCGTCGTGGCGGTCGACGGCCACGGCGGCGACAAGGGCGACGGCTTGTCCGCGTCGCTCGCCGGGCTTCACCTGCCCATGCATCTGCCGGCTGCCGTCGCCCTGCCCGACGGCAACGCCGATCCGCGCCGCATGCCCTGGCCCCGGCCGGATGCGTCGACCTGGCGCAGCGCCGATCTCAAGTCCCTGAAGCGACCTCCCCGCGCCTGACCTCGCTCCGACGACAGGCGCGCTGACGCGCGGCTCCGCGGGTGCTCGACCCGCGGGCCGGCCGCGTGCGGCGCGTCCTCTTCAACGCGAAGTGGGGAAAAGCTTATGCATTCATGGCAAGAAGCCATCGACAAGGCGGTGGCCGCCTGCGGCGGTCAGGCCGCGCTGGCGCGACACCTGGGCATGCCGCGGCAACACGTCAGCAGCGCGCGCGTCGGCCAGCGGCCGATTCCGAAGGACCGGCTGCCGGAAATGGCCACGCTGATCGACGAGGACCCGGCCCGGCTCTGGGAACTGCAAGAGATCGCCAACCTGCCCCGGCGCAATCCGTTCTCCCGAACGGACGAGCCACGCCTGGGCGCCTAGGCCGCGACGGCTCTGGCCGTGGGCGGCGGCCGCCACCCGCGGCGGTCCCGCCATCCGGTCATGGACAGCCGTGGCGCCCCCGACGGCGGCAGCCCGACGTCTTCGCGGCGGCGCTGCCGTCCGCGGGGCGCGCGGTAACGCGCTGGGGCGATTGGGACGGCAGGGCGAAGGGGCGGCACGGCGGCGGGCCGAAGGGGCTTCGGCCGCGATCAGGTGTAGCGGCGCTCGAGCTCATCCCACGTCGGCTTGCCCACCAGCCGCTGACGCTCGGCGAAGGGCACCACCAGCGCGGGGTCCTCGTCGATGCGTCGCTGGGTCTTCAACACGCCCAGTGCCTTCTGCATGCCGGCCACCGCGCCCTGCAGGGCGGCGTTGGCATACAGCACGATGCCGTAGCCCAGCTGTTGCAGCTCCTCGGCATCGGTGATCGGGGTCTTGCCGCCGATGACCATGTTCATCAGCTGCGGCGTGGACAGCCGCTTCGGCAGCGCGCGGATCTGCTCGGGCTGCGTGACGGCCTCGACGAAGAGCAGGTCCGCGCCGGCCTCGGCGAAGCGCTGCGCGCGCTCGATCGCCGCCTCGAAGCCCTGCGTCGCGCAGGCGTCGGTGCGGGCCATGATCAGCAGGTCGGGGTCGCGCCGCGCGTCGACGGCGGCCTTGATCTTGCTGACCGCCTCCTCGGTGGAGATCACTTCCTTGCCGCTGAAGTGGCCGCAGCGCTTGGGCGCGACCTGGTCCTCCAGCTGGATGCAGTCGGCGCCGGCACGCTCCAGCGTGCGCACGGCGTGATACACGTTGAGCGCGTTGCCGAAGCCGGTGTCGGCATCGACGATCAGCGGCAGCTCGACCGCGTCGCGGATGCGCGCGGTGTGGTCGGCGATGTCGGCCAGCCCCATGAAGCCCTGGTCCGGCAGGCCGAACCACATGTTGGTCACGCCGGCGCCGGTGACGTAGATCGCCTCGAAGCCGAGGTCCTCGATCACCTGGGCGGACAGCGCGTTGAAGGCGCCGGGAACGAGCAGGCCGCGACGGGCTTCCACCAGCGCGCGAAGCGTCTTGCGGGTCGATGACATGGGGGGTCTCTCCGAGAAGTTGAAACGGGATCGATGAACGTGATCGGTGAATCAGGGCCGCGAACGGGATCGGCGACGAGCCGGGGCGCGATCGGGCGCCCCGGTCAAGGCCGTGCCCGCCGTGCCGTCAGCACGCCTCGGCGGGCACGCGCACGGCGCCCTCCATCAGGATGCGCGCGCTGCGGCTCATCACGGCGCGCGTGACGCGCCAGGGGCCGTCGGGACCGCCGTCCTGCACCGCCTGCGCGCCGACGCGCAGCGTGCCCGACGGATGACCGAAACGCACCGCCGCCCGCGCCGCGCCGCCGGCGGCCTCGCACACCAGCGTGCCGGGGATCGCCGCCGCGGTGGCGATGGCGACGGCGGCCGTGCCCATCATTGCGTGGTGCAACTTGCCCATGGACAGCGCTCGCACCAGCACGTCGATATCGCCGGCCTCGACGGTCTTGCCGCTGGACGCGCGATAGGACGCGGGCGGCGCGACGAATGCCAGTTTCGGCGTGTGCTGCCGCGCGCGGGCTTCCTCCAGCGTGCCGATCAAACCCATGCGCAACGCCGCGTGCGCGCGGATCGCCTCCAGGCGGCGCAATGCCGCCGGGTCGCCATTGATGGCGTCCTGCAGCTCGGCGCCGGTGTAGCCGAGGTCCGCCGCGTCGACGAAGACCGTCGGGATGCCCGCGTTGATCAGCGTCGCGCGCAGGCGCCCGCCCGCGACCAGATCCTCGGGCAGCGGCAGGTCGTCGACGACCCGGCCGGTGGGGAACAACGCGCCGCCGCCCTCGCCGGCCGCGTCGCCGTCGTCCTCGCCCGGGTCGAGGAAGGTCAGCTCGATCTCCGCCGCCGGGAAGGTCACGCCGTCGAGGTCGAAGTCGCCGCTTTCCTGCACCGCGCCGCCGCGCATCGGCACCTTCGCCAGGATGGTCTTGCCGATGTTGGCCTGCCAGATGCGGACCGTAGCGATGCCGTCGGCCGGCAGGCGCGCGGCGTCGATCAGGCCGGCCTGGATCGCGAAAGGCCCCACCGCCGCCGACAGGTTGCCGCAGTTACCCGACCAGTCCACCAGCGGCGCGTCGATCGCGACCTGGCCGAAAAGGTAATCGACATCATGGTCCGGCCGCGCGCTGCGCGACACGAGGACCGCCTTGCTGGTGCTCGACGTCGCGCCGCCCATGCCGTCGATCTGCTTGCCGTAGGGATCGGGGCTGCCGATCACGCGCAGCAGCAGCAAGTCCCGCGCGGGACCCGGCTCGCGACAGCCCGCCGGCAGGTCGTCCAGGCGGAAGAACACGCCCTTGCTGGTGCCGCCGCGCATGTAGACCGCGGGGATTCTCAGCTGTGGCCGGAACGGCCGTGCTTCATTCGTCGTCATGCCTTGCCTCTGCGTCTTCATGCGTCCTCATACGTCCTCATGCATCGTCCTGCGCCACTTCAGGCGCCACGCCACCCGCCCGCGCACGGGGCGCCACGGGCATGGCGCCACGGGGCCTCATGTCGACTCCCGCGCGGTCTCACGCGCCGCCAGGAAGTCCTGGGCGAAGCGCTGCAGCACGCCGCCGGCCTGGTAGATCGCGACCTCCTCGGCCGTGTCGAGCCGGCACCGCACCGGTACCTCGACCCGCCCCCCGTCGCGGCGATGGACGATCAGCGTCATCGTCGCACGCGGCGCCGGATCGGCGCCGTCGGCCCACGACACGTCGTAGGTCTCCGACCCGTCCAGCCTCAGCGTCAGCCGCGTCGTGCCCGGCGGGAACTCCAGCGGCAGCACGCCCATGCCGATCAGGTTGGTGCGGTGGATGCGCTCGAAGCCCTCTGCCACGATGGCCTCGACGCCGGCCAGCCGCACGCCCTTGGCGGCCCAGTCGCGCGACGAGCCCTGCCCGTAGTCCGCGCCGGCGATGACGATCAGCGGCTGGCGGCGCTGCATGTAGGTCTCGATGGCCTCCCACATGCGCACCACGCGGCCCTCCGGCTCCAGCCGCGCCAGCGAGCCGGCGACGACCTCGCCGGCCGCGTCGCGGACCATCTCGTTGCGCAGCGTCGGGTTGGCGAAGGTCGCGCGCTGTGCGGTCAGGTGATCGCCACGATGCGTCGCGTAGGAATTGAAGTCCTCTTCCGGCAAGCCCATGCGCGCGAGGTACTCGCCGGCCGCCGAGTCCGCCAGGATCGCGTTCGACGGCGACAGGTGGTCGGTCGTGATGTTGTCCGGCAGGACCGCCAGCGGACGCAGCCCGCGCAAGGTCCGCTCGCCCGCCAGCGCGCCTTCCCAGTAGGGCGGGCGGCGAATGTAGGTCGAGCGTGGCCGCCAGTCGTAGAGCGGCGGCGTCACCACGCCCGTCGCCGCCGGGGCGATGGTGAACATGGGCTCGTAGACGCGCCGGAACTGCTCCGGCTTGACGCAGCGGCGCACCAGCGCGTCGATCTCCTCGTCGTCGGGCCAGAGATCCCGCAGGCGGATCTCGCGGCCGTCGACGACGGCCAGCACGTCGCGCTCGATGTCGAATCGGATCGTGCCCGCCAACGCATAGGCCACGACCAGCGGCGGCGACGCCAGGAAGGCCTGCCTGGCGCGCGGATGGATGCGGCCGTCGAAGTTGCGGTTGCCGGAGAGCACGGCCGTCGCGTACAGATCGCGCTCGACGATCTCGCGCTCGACGGCCGGATCCAGCGCGCCCGACATGCCGTTGCACGAGGTGCAGGCATAAGCGACCACGCCGAAGCCCAGCGCTTCCAGGTCCGCCAGCAATCCGGCCTCCTCCAGGTACAGCGTCACCGTGCGCGATCCCGGCGCGAGCGACGACTTCACCCACGGCTTGCGCGCCAGCCCCAGACGGCGCGCGTTGCGCGCCAGCAGCCCCGCGGCGATCACGTTGCGCGGGTTGCTGGTGTTGGTGCAGCTGGTGATGGCCGCGATGATCACGGCGCCGTCAGGCATGCGGCCCGGCGCCTCGGTCCAGGGCGCGGCGATGCCGCGCTCGGCCAGCGCCGAGGTCGGCAGGCGGCGATGCGGATTCGACGGGCCGGCCATGTTGCGCTCGACGCTCGCGAGGTCGAAGCGCAGCGTACGCGGATACGCGACGTCGGCCAGCGTGTTGCCGCGTTCACCCGCGTCCTGGCCCTGGCCGGACCACAGGCCCGCCGCCTTCGCATAGGTCTCGACCAGCCGCACCTGCGCCTCCTCGCGCCCCGTCAGGCGCAGGTAGGCCAGCGTCTGCTCGTCGATCGCGAAGAGCGCGGCGGTGGCGCCGTACTCGGGCGCCATGTTGGCGATGGTGGCGCGGTCGCCCAGCGTCAGGCCGGCGACGCCGTCGCCAAAGAACTCCAGGTAGGCGCCGACGACGCGCTCCTGGCGCAGGAACTCCGTCAGCGCCAGCACCAGGTCCGTCGCGGTGATGCCGGGCCGGCGCCGGCCGGTCAGCTCGACGCCGACGATGTCGGGCAGCCGCATCCACGAAGCGCGGCCCAGCATCACGTTCTCCGCCTCCAGCCCGCCGACGCCGACGGCGATCACGCCCAGCGCGTCGACATGCGGCGTGTGGCTGTCGGTGCCGACGCAGGTGTCGGGATAGGCGACGCCGCGGTCCACATGCACGACCGGCGACATCCGCTCCAGGTTGATCTGATGCATGATCCCGTTCCCCGGCGGGATCACGTCGACATTGCGGAACGCGGTGCGGCACCACTCGATGAAGTGGAAGCGGTCCTCGTTGCGGCGATCCTCGATGGCGCGGTTCTTCTCGAAGGCTTGCGGGTCGTCGCCGCCGCACTCGACGGCCAGCGAGTGATCGACGATCAACTGCACCGGCACCACCGGGTTGACCTGCGCCGGATCGCCGCCCTGGTCGGCGATCGCGTCGCGCAGGCCGGCCAGGTCCACCAGCGCGGTCTGGCCCAGGATGTCGTGGCACACGACACGCGCCGGATACCACGGAAAGTCGCGATCCACGTGTCCATCGGCGATCTGGGCCAGGCACAGGTCGAGGATCGCCGGATCGCAGCGCCGCACGAGGTTCTCGGCGTGCACGCGCGCCGTGTACGGCAGGCGCGGCCAGGCGCCGGGACGCAGCGCCTCGACCGCGGCGCGGGCGTCGAACCAGTCCAGGCCGGTGCCGGGCAGCGGCTTGCGATGCGCGGTGTTGAGCGCAGCGGTGGACACGATCGTGTCGCGCGGGGTCGCGGCTGAAGTCGAAGTCGGTGTCGGTGTCGGTGTCGGTGTCGAGATTGGAGCCGCGGGGGTGGTCGGGGTCGAGGTCGACGCCACGGTCGGCGTGGCGGTCGCTGGAGCTGGCGGCATGGCTTGCGGCATGACGGAGTTCCTCACTGGCGATCGGACAGCGGCACGAAGGCGCGGTCCTCGGGGCCGGTGTAGACGGCGCTCGGGCGGATGATCTTGTTGTCCTGGCGCTGCTCGACGACGTGGGCCGCCCAGCCGCTGGTGCGGGCGATGACGAACAGCGGCGTGAACATCGCCGTGGGCACGCCCATCTGGTGATAGCTGACGGCGCTGAACCAGTCGAGGTTGGGGAACATGCGCTTGGCGTCCCACATCACGCGCTCCAGGCGCTCGGCGATGTCGTACATCTTGGTCGTGCCGGCCTCGCGCGACAGTTGCCCGGCCACCTTCTTGATGACCTCGTTGCGGGGATCGCTGACGGTGTAGACCGGGTGGCCGAAACCGATCACGACCTCCCTGGCCTCGACGCGGCGGCGGATGTCCGCCTCGGCCTCGTCGGGCGAGTCGTAGCGCTGCTGCACCTCAAAGGCCACCTCGTTGGCGCCGCCGTGTTTCGGTCCGCGCAGCGCGCCGATCGCGCCCGCCACCGACGAGTACATGTCGCTGCCCGTGCCCGCGATGACGCGGGCCGTGAAGGTGGAAGCGTTGAACTCGTGCTCCGCGTAGAGGATCAGCGAGGTGTGCATCGCCCGTTCCCAGCTCGCCGACGGCTTGCGGCCGTGCAGCAGCTGCAGGAAGTGGCCGCCGATGGAGTCGGCGTCGGTCTCGACCTCGATGCGCCGGCCCTGCGTGGCCCAGTGGTACCAGTACAGCAGCATCGAGCCCAGCGAGGCCATCAGCCGATCGGCGATCTCGCGCGCGCCGGCCAGGTTGTGGTCGTCCTTCTCCGGCAGCACGCAGCCCAGCGCGGACACGCCGGTGCGCATCACATCCATCGGATGGGCACCGGCGGGCAGGTGCTCCAGCGCCTCCTTGACGCTCGCCGGCAGACCGCGCAGCGCCTTCAATCGCGTCTTGTAGCCGCGCAGCTCGGCCGCGTTGGGCAGCTTGCCGTGGACCAGCAGATGCGCGACCTCCTCGAACTCGCAGGCCTCGGCCAGGTCGAGGATGTCGTAGCCGCGGTAGTGCAGGTCGTTGCCGCTGCGGCCGACGGTGCACAGCGCGGTGGTGCCGGCGGTGACGCCGGACAGCGCGACGGATTTCTTCGGCTTGAAGCCGGGGGCGGTGGCGAGGATGTCGGTCATGGGGCGTCTCCAGGAAGGCCGGGAAGCTGTGAATCGGGGATGCGCGATCGGTGGGCGACGCGTGGCGCTCAGGGGCGCCTGCGTCGGCGCGCCGATCGCCGGGGCGCCGGTCAGCGCGCGTCGTCGAGCACCGCGGGCAGCGGCTCGGGCAAGGGCTCGCGCGGCTCGATGGGCACGGGCCGGCCGTCGGCGTCGACGGCCACCATCTCGAAGCTGGCGCGCAGCACCTCTTGCGGCTTGAGGCCGGGCGCGGCGTCCAGCGCCGCGCGCACGTCCACCGTCATCGAGCTGCGCCCCAGCCGCACCACCCGCGCATGCAGATGCAGCAGCGCGCCGATGCCCACCGGCGCCAGGAACTCGACGCCGCGCACGGCGGCCATCACCACCGGCTGACGGCTGAAGCGCGCCCCCGCGAGGTAGGCCGTGCGGCCGAGCAGCGACAGCGCCTCCGGCCCGAACAGCGTGCCGTAGTGATTCGATTGATGCGGCAGCACGAGCTCGCTGCGGGTCAGCTCGTTGGCCGGCGTGGCGGCCAGGGCCTTGATCCAGTCCATGGGGGCGTGGGATAGTCGCGTCATTCGCAATCTTTGCAGCCACTCGCCCTTCCCTCAATGGCTGAATTGGCAATGAGTTGCGAAGGCGATTTCCAGAAATTGCAAACTTTGCGAAGTTCCAACCACCATGCGCAAGACCTTTCTCGGCGTGAAGCTCAAGACCCTGCGGGAGCAACGCGGCCTGACCCAGGCCGCGCTCGCGCAGGTGCTGAAGCTGTCCCCCAGCTACGTCAACCAGATCGAGAACAACGAGCGCCCGTTGAGCGTCGCGGTGCTGCTGCGGCTGCAGTCGGCACTGGGCGTGGACCTGCAGTTCTTCTCGGAGGACGACGAGGCGCGGCTCTTCGCGCAACTGCACGAGATCGTCGCGGAGACGCCGGTGCCGGGCGGCGTGCCCGACGCGGAACTGCGCACGCTGGCGCAGCAGATGCCGGGCATGGCGCAGCTGATGCTGCGGCTGCACGGCCGCGCGCGCGGCGCGGAGCAGCGCGTGAGCAACCTGGGCGGCGGCGAGCGGGACACCGGCCCGGCCGCCGGCCTCGGCCCGCACGAGGAGGTGCGGGACTTCTTCTACGCGCATCACAACCACATGGACGCGCTGGACCGCGCGGCGGAAGCGTTGGCGGCGAGCCTGGCGGGCGACGGCCCGGGCTCATCGCGCGCATCGGGCATCGCGGGAACGGCCGGCGCGGCGGGTCCGATCGGCGCCACGGGCGCGGCCTCGGGCCTGCCGCAGCAAGACCTGGCACAGCGGCTGGAGTCCCACCTGATGGCCGCGCACCGTATCCAGGTGCAGGTGCTGCCGGATGAGCGCCTGCGGCGTTTCGAGCCGGCGCAGCGGCTGTTGCTGCTGTCGGACGCGCTGACGCCGGGACAACGCGCGTTCCAGTTGGCGACGCAGCTCGCCTACCTCGAATGCGGCGGCGAGATCGACCGGCTGATCGAATCCGCGAGCTTCAGCCCCGAGGCCGCCGCGCTGGCGCGCATCGGGCTGGCGAGCTACTTCGCGGGCGCGCTGGTGCTGCCGTACCGCCCCTTCCTCGCGGCGGCGCAGGAGCTGCGGCACGACATCGGGCTGCTGGCCAAGCGCTTCGGCGTGAGCTTCGAGACGGTGTGCCATCGGCTCTCCACGTTGCAGCGGCGCGAGGCGCGCGGCGTGCCCTTCTTCTTCGTGCGCGTGGACCGGGCGGGCAACATCTCCAAGCGGCAGTCGGCGACGGACTTCCACTTCTCGCGCAGCGGCGGCACCTGCCCGCTGTGGAACGTGTACGAGGCGTTCGCGCAACCGGGACGCGTGCTGACGCAGGTCGCGCGCATGCCCGACGGGCGCAGCTACCTGTGGATCGCCCATTGCGAGGTGCGCGCCACCGGCGGCTATGGCTCACCGGCGCGGGAGTTCGCGGTCGGCGTTGGCTGCGACCTGCGGCACGCGGGCCAATTGGTCTACGCAAAAGGGCTGGATCTGGGCGACCCGGACAGCGCCACGCCCATCGGCCCCGGCTGCAAGCTGTGCGAGCGCGAAGGCTGCGCGCAACGCGCGTTCCCGGCGCTGGGCAAGCGGTTGAGGATCGATGAGAACGAGCGGTCGGCGGAGCCGTACGCGGCGAGGTAGGCCAGGCGACCTGCCGCGACATTCAGCGAGGCGTCACGGGGTGCCATCGCGACGCTGGCCTGCACGACGGGAAAACCGTGGCGTTGCGGCGACGGCTCGCCGCCCCGCTCAATCCATCTGCTCGCGCAGTTCCTTGGCCTTGGCGCGATAGAACTTCGCGGAGGCGGCGTTGCCGGCCTTCTCGAAGCGGTCGGCGGCGGCGGTGGCCGCGCGCGCGGCTTCGTCGAAGGCCTTGATGATCTGCTGGCGGTCGTCGGTCGGCACGAGCTTGCCTTGCTCGAATCGGCCGGCGGCGAAGCCCTGGTCGGGGATGTCCACGACGCCCAGGCTCAACTCGCCCTTGTGCACGCGGCCCAGGAACATGCGCTTGACGGCGGCGCCCTGCTGCTCCTTGAGCACGCCCAGGCCGTCGGCCTGCGCGCCGGCGCAAGCGCCGTCCCAGCGGGCGCTGCCGGCCGCCCAGCCTTCCGGCGGCGTCGTCACGTTGCAGGCCGCGACGGACGGCTGGCAGGCGGCGGTCATGACCATCCCGGCGAGCGCCAGGACGCGGAAGATCGGGAGCGAGCGGAGATTCATGACGGCGGAGTATCCACGTTGACGGCCGCGCGCGTCACCGCGCGAGACCCGGGTTGCAACAGCGGGTGAACGGAGATCCCGCGCGGCGCGGCGGGCGCGCGGGCCGCTCTCCATGAACCGCCAGCGGCGATGCGGGGCCGGCCCGGCGCGCGTCCGGCGGGAGCCGGCGCCGGCCGTTCGGGCCGGTCGATCAGATCAGGCGCGGCGCCCACTGCGTGATGAGCGAGCGGCTGGCCTCGAAGTGCATCGCGTCCTCGGTGCGGAAGGCCGCGCCCCAGTACCAGCCATGGCGATTCATGATCGGCGCGATCAGCGTCAGGCCGACCTGCACCTTGCCGTCGCCGCGGCGATCGAGGATGCCGTTGAGCGTGAAGTCGATGGCCGTGCCCCACGAGTGATTCGAGATGCCCGTCGTCGAGCCGCGGATGTTGCGGCAGCACAGCATGCCGGCGGTGCCCAGCGCGTCGTAGACGGCTGGTTGCTCCTTGCGAATGTCTTCCATCGCGGCCTGCAGGCTCTCGACGGCCAGATCCAGGCCGGTGACCTTGAAGCGGCCCAGCGAGCGGCTGACGATGTGCTTCTTGAGCTTCTCGTTCGTCAGCGGCTGGCAGTCCTGCGAGTACGAATGGCGCGGCTGGCCCAGCGTCTGGACCATGAAGGACGACGACACCGCCACGAGGCCCGGATTGAGCGCGTGCGCTTCCGGACGCGGCACGGTGCGGGTCAGCAGCGTGTTGGCCGAAGCGGCCGCGGCCGGCACCGACGCGGGTGTGGCCGCGGGCGTCGAGGCCGGCCGCGGCGCGGCGCTGCTCGCGGCCGAGGCGGCGGACAGCTGCGGCCGCGCCGGGCTGGACGTGGCGGCGGGGCGCGCCGCGGCGGGGCTCGTGGACGCGTCGGCGCCGGCGCCAGCGGTCGCCAGGCGGCGCAGCGTGCGGCCGTTGGGGTCCACGCGGCCATCGGGCTTGCCCATGAAGCCGTGCTGGAAACGCAGGATGCCGTCGACGGTCAGCGGGCCGCACAGGCCGTCGACACGGCCGCGGTACAGGTGCTGGGCGACGAGCAGCCGTTGCACGGATTCGACGTCGGGCTTGCGGTTCGCGCCGGCGGCGCCGACGGAGGCTGTGAGATGGGCTTGCACGCGAAGATCCTCGATAGAGCGGATGGCGAAGGAAATTCTGCGGCGCCACGGTCGGCGAGGACATTGACCAAGGTCACCTCGGCCGGTCAGCCCGACGGATGGCCGGGACGTGCCGGCCGGCTCAGGCCCGCCGAAAGAGTCGGGCGTGTCGACCGGCTCGACCCTACCGAGCGGCTCGGGCCTGCCGAACGGATCGCGCCTGCCGAAGCTCAGGCTTGCCAGACGCCATAGCCCGCCTCGCGCAGGCCAATGGCCAGCTCCACTTCCATTTCTCGCGCGGCCTCGTAGGGCATCGGGTTGTAGACCTCGTATAGCGCCGGGACCAGGCGCAGGCCGTAGTCGAAGACGAAGCGATTGGACTGGATGCCCGCCTTGTGCTTGTCGAAGCGCAGGTCCGGATCGAGCCCCGTCATGCCCACGTACACGAAGGGCATGCCGAGCCGGTAGTCCGGATTGGCCTTGCGGAAGCGGGGCTCGTTCCAGACGCGGTCCGAGAGCTCGACGACGTACACGTGGTGGTGGTGCCTGGCGCGCGGCGCGCGCGGTGTCTTGGCCTTGGCCTTGGCGTTGACCGCGGTCGCGGTCGCGGTCTTCGTGGAGGCGCCAGGCTCAGCCGCGACAATCGCCGACGTGCCGGTCTTCGCCCGCGATGCCTGCTTCGCGGGCACCTTCGCTTTCGCCGTCGCGGTGGCCGCCGTTGCCACCGTCGGCGACGCCGCCCTCGACTTCCGCTTCTTCACCTCGCCGACCATGCCGTTGACCTCTTACCTCTCCACGCATCCCGTGCTCGCCGAGCGCGTCTTCGTCCACGATTCCGCGCAGGTGATCGGCGACGTCACCATCGGCCGCGACTGCTCCATCTGGTGCAATACCGTGCTGCGCGGCGACGTGAACCGGATTGTGATCGGCGACTGCACCAACATCCAGGACTTCGCGATGGGCCACGTGTCCCACAAGCATCCGCGCAAGCCCGAAGGATCCCCGCTGATCATCGGCAGCCACGTCACCATCGGCCATTCCGCCATCCTGCACGGCTGCCGCATCGGCGACGAATGCCTGATCGGCATGGGCGCCATCGTCATGGACGACGTCGTGATCGAGGACCGCGTGATGGTCGGTGCCGGCAGCCTGGTGCCTCCGGGCAAGGTGCTCAAGAGCGGCCACCTCTACGTGGGCCGCCCGGCCGTGGGGGCGCGTGAACTCAATGCCGACGAACTGGCCTACCTGAAGTACTCCGCGGAGCATTACGTGAGGGTGAAGGACAACTATCTGGCGGGCCAGTCCGGCATGGCGGGCTCGATGGAATCGAAGGACTCGACGCGGTCGACGAGCCCGCGCCAGGGCTGAATCGACGCATCCCGTCATCCGCGGGATGACGAGTGAATCGCTATCGCAGCGCCCGCCGCATCCACACCACCACGGCAGGCAGTTGTGCCCGCTCGTCATCGCTCAACCGCTCGATGACCTGGTCGCGCAGGTCTCAGGGTGGGGACAGGACGCGCCCTCTCAGCGCTGCAGAGTCACCCCCGTCACCACCCGCTTCACGAATTCATAGGTGGCCTGGTTCAGATACGCCCGGTTGTCCGCCTTGGTGAAGCTGTGGCCTTCGTCCGACGCGCTCAGGAACCACACCGGCGTGCCCTGCGCGCGCACCGCCGCGACCATGGCTTGCGCCTCGCCGAAGGGCACGCGCGGGTCGTTGCGGCCGTGCACGACCATCAGCGGCTTCTTCACCGCGTCCGCGTGCGTCAGCGGGGAGATCGACGTCAGGAAGGCGCGCATCTCGGGATCGCGCTCGTCGCCGTACTCGGCGCGGCGGTTATCACGGCGGTAGCTTTCGGTGTTCTCCAGGAAGCTGACGAAGTTGGCGATGCCGACCCGGCAGATGCTGCCCGCCAGGCGCGCCGACTCGTGCGTCGCGACGGCCAGCGACAGGTAGCCGCCGTAGCTGCCGCCCGCGACGACCACGCGCGTGGCGTCCATGTCCGGCCGCTTCGCGATCAGGTCCAGCAATGCGCCGACGTCGCGCACCGCGTTCTCGCGCAGCCGGCCGTTGTCCAGCTTCAGGAAGGTCTTGCCGAAGCCGTCGGAGCCGCGCACGTTGGGCATGATCACGTGCATGCCGAGCTGCTCGACCAGCGCCAGCATCACGCCGGCCAGATAACCCGGCCGCGCCTGCGACGACGGTCCGCCGTGCAGGCTGATGTACACGGGGCGCGGCCCGGTGAAGCGCGCCGGCGGCGCGATGTGCAGGCCGGTGATCTCCAGGCCGTCGAAGCTGGTCCAGCGCATCACGTCGGACTGCAGGCGCGGCGCGTCGGACGCGGCGGCGCTCCACGGCTCGACCTGTCCGCTCTCCAGCGAGTAGGCGAAGAGCCGCCCCGGGCTGTCCGCCGAGACCTGCTCGAAGCCGAGCAGCGGCAAGGTCGGATGCCAGGTCGCCGCGCGGATGACGCCGGGGGCCAGGTCTTGCGCGATCGGGCTCGGCGTGCCGCCCGGTCGGTAGAGCCGCAGCACCGAGACGCCCGACGCGTTGTAGACCAGCGCCAGCGGCCGGTCGACGCCCGCCGGCGGCTCGGCGACGGCCTCCAGGTCGGACTCGACACGGACCAGCTCGTTGCGGCTGCGCCCGCTGGACACGTCGGTGCGCACGAGGTGGCGGAACTCGCCCTCGACGGCCTGGCGTCGCCAGATCACGTCCTCGCGCGGGGCGGAGGTGGCCAGGGTCGACTTCGCGCCGCTGCCTACCGGTCGCGCGCCGTCGCCGTTCAGCGAGAACTCCAGGAACTGGCTGCGACCGTCGCGCGTCGAGGTCGCCAGGATGCGGCCGGTCGCGCTGATGCGCAGGCCGGTGAAGCGACCGCTGGTTTCGGCCAGCAGGCGGCGCTCGCCGGGCCGCAGCGGATCGGTCCACCAGATGCGGCACAACGGACTGCCCTTGGCCGTGGGGCCGGCGGCGCTGGCGGGTTGCTCCTCCGCGCCGAGCCTCGGCTCGCGTGGCTCGCGCTCTTCGCGTTCATCGTCGTCCTCGATCGGCGATTCGGACGGCGCGCGATGGTCCAGACGCTCCTGCAGATAGACCAGCCCGCGTCCGTCGGGAAGGAAGCCGTAGTCGCTGACGCGCTCGCCGGCCGGTGTGAGCGTCACCGGATCGCCGCCGTCGGCGCCGAGCCGATAGAGGCGGTAAGCCTCGTTGCCGCCCTGGTCGCGGCTGAAGACCAGGTAGGCCCCTTGCGTCGGCTCCCAGGCCGCGCTGTTGACGGCGTCCCGCCCGCTGGTCATCGGCTCGGGCCTGCGGCCGGGGCCGTCCAGGCGATGCAGTTGCTGGCTGGCGCCGCGCCGCATCAGCACCAGCATCTCCGGCTTCACCGGATGCCAGCCCGCGAAATGCAGCACCGGCGCATCGCCGTCGTTGCCGAAGACATGGCGCTCGAAGCGCGGGATGCCCTCCAGCGTCATGTGCTCGCCAGGCCGCGCCGGGGCCGCCAGCGCCAGCAGCGGGTCCAGGGCGAGAAGCGCTCCGCCCGTCAGGCGCAGCCAGTCGCGGCGGTTGATACCGGATTCAGAAGTCATGGGAGATCCTTGTGCGGCGCCGGCCGGGCGCTCGCGATGGGGTCGACGGGCAGTCGTCGGAGAGAGTCCTGCCGATGAAGGCGTGGACGGGCATGGGCATGGGCGCCGGGGCGTCGCGACTATCGAGGCGTGCGTCAGGTGGGCGCCGCGATGGCGACGCGTTTGGCGGTCCTGTCCTCCAGCAGCGGCTCGCCGGGCTGGCTGGCCTCGGCGTAGCTCTGCAGGCCGAAGCTGTAGCGCTGGCCGCCGCCGATCTTGCGACCGCGCGCCTGCGCCAGCGTGACCTCGCGATTGAGCCGGTCGCTGAAGCGGCGGCCCCAGCGGCGCACCAGGCCGTGCATGCGCTCGATGTCCTCGTCCTGCAGGCCCTCGCCGCGCACCGAGAACAGGAAGTGCCCGGCGTCCGGCCGATGCAGCTTGTCCCAGGCGGCCAGCATCCGGTCGGCGGCGATGCGCGCGCTGCGGGTCAGGCTTTGCAGCTCCTCGCCGGCCGCGCGCTCGGGCGCGGCCCAACGCACCAGGCCGTCGTCGTCGACCCGCACCGCGCCCTGCTGCAGCCAGGCGTCCAGCAGCGCCTTGGGCGGCACGCCCTTGGAGACTTCCTCGATCAGGTCCTCGAAGGTCGCGTGCTCGGACTCGCGCGCGGTGCTGCGACGCGCCAGCGGACGCGGCGCGCCGCGCTCGTCGATGAAGCGCGCATCGCCGCTCCACAGCGACATGACCGCGTCCAGCAAGCTCTTGCGGCGGCGCTCCGTCAGCGCCAGCGGCGCCTCGGTGCCGATGCGCTTCACGTCCTTGCGGTGCACGCCGGTCAGCGTGCTGAGCGCGGCGTCGGTGACGCGCCGCCCTTCCTCTTCCAGTTGCCTGGAGGCCTGCTCGATGTAGACGCGCTTGGACAGCTCGACCAGCTCGGCGATGCCGACGCCCTCGCGGACGAGCAGGCGGATCAGCGGACGCAGCAGCAACGTGGCGATATGCAGGGATTGCTCTTGTGTATTGGCGTTCATGGATGTCTCATGCGGGTGCGCGGCGGTGCGGATGATGCATCAGACGAAGCATTCCGGGCGCTCACCGCGCAGTCCGAACTGTCCCTCATCCGCAGGCCCGCCCGGGTGAGGGTTAGTCTCGATTTGCGATTTTTTTACACAAATCGACAATGCCCAACATGCAAGACGCTCCCCTCCTCCGTTCGTCGCGCGGCGCCTCGGCGCTGCTTTGCCTGACCGCCCTGCTCTGGCTGGGTCTGGACGTGGCGCGCGCCGCGTCCCCTGAATGGGAAACGCCCCCGGTCAGCCACAAGGACGTGAAGCCGTATGTGGACGTCACCGCGCTGCATGCGCTGGTGCTGCCGCCGCCGCCCGAGGAAGGCTCGCAGATCGATCGGGACGACATCGCGGGCGTGCTGGCGCGCCAGCAGGTCGACGCCAAGCGGCGCGAGATGGCCGAGGCCGACGGCAACCTGCTCTATGACCGCTTCGCGCCGCTGCTGGGCGTGGAGATCCGCCGCGACCGCTTCCCCGCGCTGGTGAACCTGCTCAACCGCTCGGTGCGGCAGGCCGGCCAGCCGGCCTTCGCGGCCAAGAACCTCTATCGCCGGCTGCGCCCCTATCAGCGCCTGACGCTGACGCATGTCTGCGGCCGCAGCGGCGGCTCCACGCCGGATCCGGACGCGCAGCAGCGCACCTCGTATCCGTCGGGGCACTCGACCTACGGCTGGACCACCGCGCTGGTGCTGGCGCGCGTGGCGCCGGACAAGGCGCCGGCGCTGCTGGCCCGTGCCCGCGAGTACGCCGAGAGCCGCCTCATCTGCTCGATGCATTTCCCCAGCGATGTGGAAGCGGGCCGCGCGCTCGCGACCGCCGTGGTGTCCCAGCTGGACTTGAACCCCGAGTTCCAGCAGGACCTCCAGCGCGCCCGGGCCGAACTGGCCGCGGCGCGCTGAGCCGACCAGCCCGCCGCCACCGCGGCGCCGGCTGAGTTCCCCGCCGACACGGCCCCGCACCCGCGGGCCGCGCCGGACGATCCCTCGCACCCGTCGTACCCCGCCGTACCTCGTCGTATCGCGTCGACCCCCGACGTCGTTTTGCCCGCGGCATCCGCCGCGTTCCCCATCCGTTGACCACCCGTCGACGGCGCCCGACCCACCAGGCCGGCGCCGGGGGAACGCTCGTCCCGCGATTCCGATTTCCCGACTTCACAGGCCTCCTCCCACCATGAAGACCCGTCTTTCCCTCATCACCCTCGCCTGCCTGGCCGCCGCGTTGCCGGCCGCCGCGCAGACCGCGCCCCAGACCCCGACACCGGCCGCGCCGCAGGCCGCCGGCCCGGACAAGGGCAAGCTGGAGAAGGTCGAAGTGACCGGCTCGATGATCAAGCGCATCGACACCGAGACGCCGGCTCCGGTGACGATCATCAAGCACGAGGACATCCTGCGCAGCGGCGCGACCTCGATCGACGAGCTGCTGCGCATGGACCCGTCCACGGGCGCCGGCGGCCTGGACGACATGGGTTCGGGCAACGGCTTCGCGGCCGGCACGGCGTCGATCTCGATGCGCGGCATGGGCTCGGCGGCGACGCTGGTGCTGATCAACGGCCGCCGCATGGCGCCGGCCGGCGTGGTCGATCCCAACAGCGGCCAGTCGACAGTGTTCAACGTCAACTCGATCCCGATGTCGGCCATCGAGCGCATCGAAATCCTGAAGTCGGGCGCCTCGTCGCTGTACGGCTCCGACGCGCTGGCGGGCGTGGTCAACATCATCCTGCGCAACGACTACACCGGCCGCCTGATCGAGGTGAACGCCAAACAGCGCTTCGACGGCCTCTTCAAGAGCCAGACCGTCAACGGCATGGTCGGCTTCGGCGACATCGCCCAGGACGGCTACAACGTCATGATCGGCGCGGAGGTCTATCTTCGCGACGGCGTCGGCATCAAGGAAGCGCCGGACCGGGTCCGCTCCGAGCTGCTGACCAAGCTCTACAGCCGCCTGGTGCCCAGCTCCACCTCGTCCTACCCGGGCAACCTCTACACCTACAACAACGGTCTGGCCGGCAGCTTCCGCGGCATGCTGTCGTCGGACTGCGCGACGCCGGCGCCCTACTCGTCGACGGTGTCCACGCCGCGCTGCCTGTGGGACTCCAACCAGTACGCCCAGTACACCGGCGATCAGGAGCGCGGCTCCGCCTTCCTGCGCGGCAGCCTGCGCGTCAACAACGACACCACGCTGACGGCCGAGGTGATGGCCTCGCGCGTGAAGAACGAGTACCTGGACTCGCCCACCAGCCGCAGCGAATCGCTGACCACCTGGGGCGACTCGCAGGGCAACACGGTGCAATACATGGGCCTGGCGCTGCCGGCCAACCATCCGCAGAACCCGACGCGGCTGGCCAGCACCGCCAACCCGGTGAAGCTGCCCAACAGCAGCGGCACCACGACGACGTACACCAAGCCGACGGTGCTGGGCCTGCGTTACCGCTTCGCCGACGTGCCCTACGGCTACAGCACGACCGCGGACAACGTCCGCATGGTCGTCAGCGGCAGCACGACGTGGAAGGGTTGGGACCTGGACGGCGGCCTGCTGCACCACTTCCAGCGCAACACCAAGGACCTGCACGGCCGTCTCAGCCTGTCGGGCCTGAACAAGGTCGTGAACGACGGCAGTTATGTCTTCGGCGGCAGCAACAGCGCGGAAGTGCTGGCCATCCTGTCGCCCGACCTGCACGACTGGGGCAAGGCGGCGACGTCGTCGGCGGACCTGCGCGGCTCGCGCGAGGTCGGCCAGATGGCCGGCGGCAGCGCGATGCTGGGCGTGGGCGGGGAGTTCCGCCATGAGAGCTTCGAGGTCGGCGCCGATCCGCGCACCGCGGCCGGCGACATCATCGGTCGCGGCATCGGCGAGGCCAGCGGCTCGCGCAACGTGGCCGCGGCCTACGCGGAACTGCAGATGCCCTTCCTGAAGGGCCTGGAGACGCAGACCGCCTTGCGCGCCGAGCACTACACCGACTTCGGCAGCGCCGTGACCGCCAAGATCGGCGCCAAGTACAAGCTGGCCGAGCAGGTGTCGCTGCGCGGCAGCTGGGCCAACGGCTTCCGCGCGCCGTCGCTGTCGCAGATCAGCAAGTCGTCGGTGTTCTCGTTCAGCTCGGGGTATCGCGATCCGGTCCTGTGCCCGACGGTGGTCTCGACCAACAACAACTGCTCGCTGAGCCTGTCGACGGTCTCGCTGGCCAACCCGGACCTGAAGCCGGAGAAGTCCGACTCCTACACGCTGGGCGTGCTGTACGCGCCGACCTCGACCACGGACGTGATCGTCGACGGCTGGTACATCGAGCGCCGCGGCGAGGTGGACCGCCTGAGCGCGCAGGAGATCCTGAACCGCGAAGGCGAGTTCCCCGGCATGGTGCTACGCCTGCCGACGACGGACGGCACGCGCGGTCAGGTCTTCCAGGTGCGCCGCCCCTACCTGAACCTGGCCAAGACGCGCACGTCGGGCGTGGACTACGACCTGTCGCAGCGTTTCTCGCTGGGCGAGTACGGCAGGCTCAAGCTGAGCCTGCGCGGCACCCGCATGTTCATGCGCAAGGAGCAGATGGAAGCCGGCAGCAAGGTGACCGAGACGCTGGGCTTCTACAAGGTGCCGCGCAGCAAGGCCGCGATCAGCGCGGGCTGGACGATGGGCGACTGGTCGGCGTCGGTGACCGGCAACTACCAGAGCGGCTTCCAGAGCTTCGACGCGGGCAGCGCCTGCGACGCCACGCTGGGCGACAACGGCTACGCCAGCCTGTGCCGCATGAAGGCCTGGCGCACGGCCGACCTGTCGGTCAGCTACCGCGGCTTCAAGGGCATGCGCCTGGGCGCGACGATCCGCAACCTGGCGGACTCCCGCCCCCCGTTCGACCCGAACGAGACCACCGTCGGCGTGACCGGCAGCGTCGCCAACGCGTATGGCCGCTACCTGTCGGTGAACGCGTCGTACGAGTTCTGATCTGCAAACAACACAACTGACCGGGTGTCAGTTGTAGTTGGTCAAGGGGCGCTCGGAAGAGCGCCCTTTTTCATCGGCCCATGGCAACGACGCGCTTGACCCGCCTCCTCGCTCACCCCTAATATCGCGCCCGCTCCGGCAGTTCCGCTGCCACGAGCCGTAAGCGTTCAACGTCAACCAACGCGCAACACCACCGGCACGATGCTTCATGGCATCGCCGTCGGTCCTGCGCGAGGTTCGACACGATGCTTTCCCTCCCCCGGGCTTCTCCAGCCCGATTCGGCCCCAGCGGCCGACGCCTCTTCCGGCCTCCGCGCCGGAGACCTCCGACCCCCGACGACCCCACGCGCGACACCCCCTCGTGTCGCCCGGTCGCGCCGCCGCATGCCCGCGGCGCGCGGTCGGTCGCCGTGCTCGTCCTCGTCATTTCCTACGCACCCTCATTCCATCTGGAAACACCATGACCACGATTCCATCGACCCTCAATCACCTCAGCCTGCCCTCCCGCGATGCAAGCGCGACGGCGGCGTTCTTCGAGCGCCACCTCGGCTTCGAGACGTCGTCGTTCGGCACCAGCCGCATCCTTAAGAAGGATGGCCTCGACATCGTCATCGAGCACGTCACCGACCGCGACGTGTCGTGGCCGACGAACTTCCACATCGGCGTGGAGCTGGCCTCGCGCGACGACGTCGAGCGGCTGCACGCCGAGCTGGTGAGCCACGCCGTGCCGATGGAGACGGACGTCTTCCTGCACGCACGCGGCTCGCGCTTCTTCTGCTGGGTACCCGGCGGCGTGATGCTCGAAGTCAACACGCGCGCGGACGCGGAACCCCGGTTCCGCGCGACGTTCGCGAGCCAGCGCACCTGAGCGACCGGAGCGCATGAGGCGCCGATAGAGCATCACTGAAACGTTGATTGGCGCCGGGCCGCGATGCGGCTCGGCGCCTGGTATTTCGCCGACGGGAAACCGACACTGGATTGGCGTCGGCGGCGATGGCAACATGCGCCCTTCGATTGCTCATCGAGCCCAGCATGCCGACGACCAAGGCCAGTCCCGCTCCCGCCGCCAAGGCGGCGAGCAAGTCCTCCAGCAAGGCCACGGCCGCGACCTCCGCCGAGGCCGCCTCCGACCTCATCGACGCCCGGATCGCCGAGCTCGGCGACTGGCGCGGCCAGACGCTGGCCCACATCCGCGCGCTGATGAAGGACGCGGTGCCCGACGTCGTCGAGGAGTGGAAATGGGGCGTGCCCGTCTGGTCCCGCGACGGACAGATCTGCACCGGCGAGGTCTACAAGCAAGCCGTCAAGATGACCTTCGCGAAAGGCGCCAAGGTCGACGACCCGGCCAGGCTCTTCAACGCCAGCCTCGAGGGCAACGTGCGCCGCGCCATCGATGTGCGCGAGGGCGAGCAGATCGACGAGCAGGCGCTGAAGGCGCTCTTCCGCGCCGCCGCCGCGTTGAACGTGCCCAAGCGCCACGCCAAGGCCGCCAAGTAATCGCCGTCCGACCGAATCAACCCCCTTCTCCGAGCCCCTTCATGCATCAACGTTTCGCCGCTCTCGTCGTCCTGGTGACCTCCTCCGTGGGCGCCTTCGCTTTCCAACCGGTGGAGGCCGGCCTGCAACCGCTGAAGGCCCGTGTCGCGGCCATCGACAAGGACATCGAAGTCCTGAATCAACGACTGCGCGCCGAGGACGCCGCGCCCGAGATTCGGGCCGCGGCATTCCGGCAGTACCAGACGCTGACGGCGGAGCGCGAGGGCCTCGCGCGCCAGATCAAGCAGTCGCGCGAGTTGGCGCAGTCACCGCTGGTGATGTATGCGACCCCGCAGGGGCAGGTGTTGCCTCGCGAGGTGGCCGAGGCGGACGGGAAGTAGCCTCACCCCAACTGCTGAATCCGAATCATGTTCCCCGCCGGGTCTCGCACGCCGAGGTCCCTCACGCCATACGGCTGATCGGTCGGCTCCTGGACGATCTCCGCGTCGCCGTCCTGCAGGCGCTGGAAGGTCGCATCGAGGTCCTTGGCGCCCAGCAGCAGCATCGCGAAGGTGCCCTTGGCCATCATCTCGGCGATGGTGCGTTTCTCCTCGTCGGTGACGCCGGGGGTGGCGTTGGGCGGGTACAGCACGATCGACGTGCCGGGCTGGCCCTTGGGGCCGATCGTGACCCAGCGCATGCCGCCGTAGGCGACGTCCTTGCGGATCTCGAAATCGAGCACGTCGCGGTAGAAGGCCACCGACGCCTCGGGGTCGGTGTGCGGCAGGAAGGTCGAGTGGATGGTGATGTCCATGGTCAGTCTCCGGATGGGTTGAAGTCCATGGGGATCAGTCTAGGGTGGGCCTGCCGGCTACGCTTCTCGATTCCTGATCGGTCGCGTCACCTGTTTGGCGACGCAGGACGGCATGCCTTCCGCCTCCCCCGCCGCATCGCGCCGGTACACGCTCGGCGGCACGCCGACCAGCTCGGTGAACCGCGTGCTGAAGGTGCCCAGCGACGAGCACCCCACCTCGAAACAGACCTCCGTGACACTGAGGTCGCCGCGGCGCAGCAGCGCCATCGCGCGCTCGATGCGGCGCGTCATGAGGTACGAGTAGACGGACTCCCCGTAGGCGAGCCGGAACTGGCGGCTCAAGTGCCCCGCCGACATGTGCACCCCCTGCGCGAGCGCCTCCACGTCCAGCGGCTGGGCGTAGTCGCGGTCGATGCGATCACGCACGCGGCGCAGGCGCGCGAGATCGCGGAGCTGGGTATCGGGTGAATTGACGGACACGGCGCGCATCCTGCCACGCCGCCCGCGCGCGGCTCAAGGGTGACGACCCGGCCGATGGAGCGACGCCGGCCCGGGGCGTCGATCGCCTCAGCGCTTCTTCGGGACCGTGGACGCACGGGTCGGCGCCATTGCCTTCACCGTGGCCGGGCGGCGGCCGCGGGCGCGTCGTCCAACGTCTTCAGGAACGCGACGATGTCCTTGATCTCCGCCTCCGTCAGCGACGGCTTGCCGCCGCGCCGGGCGCCGAACGGCGGCTCGTCGTTGATGTTGGCCTGGTACTTCGCCGGCAGGTCGTCGTACTTGCGCACGTGGCCCTTGGCGTCGCGCGGATAGAAGCGCTCCGGATTCGAGTCCCGCTGCGCGTAGAAGCGCACGACCTGCTCCAGCGAGGTCATGCCGCCGTTGTGGAAGAACACCTGGCGCGTCGCGACATTGCGCAGCGACGGCGTCTTGAACAGGCCGCAATTCTCGGGGTGGTCCTTCAGGTCGGTGCGCAACGGGCCGCAGGTGCCGAGGTCGTGATACGCCGGATCGCGGTTGGCCGGAATGGCGGGGTTGCGGGGCACGCCGATGGCGATGTGGCCCATGTCCGTGAAGACCGGGAACGCGCCGCGCTTGATCGCGCTGGGGTGGCACGACGCGCAGTTGCCCTTGGCCTTGTCCTCGAAGAGCGCCAGCCCGCGCGCCTCGGCCGGCGTCAGCACGGCCTTGCCGCGCAGCACCGCGTCGTAGCGGCTGGTGAACGGGTAGAAGTCCTTCGGGCTCTGCTGGAAGACCTCCAGCGCGAGCACCAGCCCGTTCCAGGCCACGCCGGCATCGTCGAACAGATGCGGGCCGAAGGCCTCCCGCATCGCGGCGGCGTTCGGCGACGTCTTCAGGCGCTGAACCACCACGGCGCGGTCGCTGTTGCCCATCTCGAACGGGGACAGCAGCGGCGCCTCCGCCTGCTCGTGCGCGGACGCCGCGCGGCCGTCCCAGGCGAAGCCGCCGGTGGGGCCCTGGTCGAGGCTGTCGTCGCCGTCGTTGTCGAAGAAGTGCTCGGAGAACTGCGGCGTCGTCTGCCGGTACATCAGCGACGGCACAGCCCGCAGGCCCGGCACCGCGCCGCTCGATCCGCCCGCCTGCACCGGCAGCGCGTTCGGCGGGCCGTAGGCATGGGCCGGGTCGTGGCACGACGCGCAAGACATGGCCCCCGAGGCCGACAACGCGCGATCGAAGAACAGCTTGCGGCCCAGCGCCGTCAGCACCTGCGCATCGGGCTTGCGCTCGAACGGGGTCGCGTAGAACGGGCGTGCGACCGGGGCGCCGGGCGGTGCGCTCGTGGCGCTCGTGGCGGCCGGCGCGGCACGAGCGGCCGACCCGCCCATCGCGTGACCCAGCAACGCGCCGGCCGCGACGCAAAGCGCCCCCAGCGACGCGATGGACCAGGGGATGGGCAGCCCCCACAGGCGGTTGGCGCGGCCAGCGCCGGAAGGTGTGCGAGCGAGAGGGTCGTGCAGGTCGGTCACAGTCGATTCAGCAATGAAACAGCAACTATTAACAGGATCACGCAATCTTCTTAACGGACTCATCACGCGTCGTGAAGGAAATGTGCGCAAACCCAGGTGTAGCGGCACCGAATGACACGGGCGTGTCATGTGGCGAAAGGAAGCTGCGCGCCGTTCGCAGAAGCGATCGTTATTCCTTACGTTGGAGTCTCCCGATGAAGATCCCCTTTCGCGCACCCCGCCTCCCCCTGGCCTTGACGCCGCTGGCGCTCGGCGCGCTGCTGACGCTGGGCGGCTGCCTGGGCAGCAGCAACTCGTCGGACACGCCCGTCGATCCGACCACGGCGTTGCAGAACAAGGTCCAGAACATCGTCGTCATCTACGCCGAGAACCGCGCCTTCGACAACCTGTACGGCAACTTCCCGGGCGCCAACGGCCTGAGCGCCGTGGTGGACGGCACCGGCAAGCCGACATCGGCGTACGTCGCGCAGAAGGACCGCAACGGCAGCACCACGCTGGCAACGTTGCCCCCCGTCTGGGGCGGCGTGACGGCGGCCGGCAGCGCGGTGACCGTGACGCAGGCGCAGAGCGCCGGCCTGGCCAACGCGCCGTTCAACATCGGCACCGCCTTCAAGGCCAGCGCCAACGCCACCATCGACGGCACCGTGGTGACGCGCGACCTGTATCACCGCTTCTTCGAGAACCAGATGCAGATCAACGGCGGCAAGAACGACATGTTCGCCGCGTGGGCCGATTCGGGCGGCCTGGTGATGGGCTACTTCGACTACAGCAGCTCGCCGCTGTACAAGCTGGCGCAGCAGTACACGCTGGCCGACAACTTCTTCCAGGGCGCGTTCGGCGGGTCGTTCCTGAACCACCAGTACCTGATCTGCGCCTGCGCGCCGGAGTACCCGAACGCCGACACCGCCGCGGCCAAGCCGACCATCCAGGCCGTCGACAAGAACGCGGACGGCAGCTACACGTCCAACCTGACGCTGGCGGCGACGAACAAGGCGTCGGCGCTGGACGGCGCGCCCGCCTTCCTGGCCACCGGCAACATCACGCCGGCCAACTACTTCGGCGACAACAAGTTCTACGCGGTCAACACGATGCAGCCGGCCTACCAGCCCAGCGGCAACGCGCCGGCCGACCTGAACGGCAACGACGGGCTGTATGCCGACACGTCCAAGAGCACCACGCTGCCGCCGCAAACGCAGCAGAACATCGGCGACCTGCTGAGCGCCAAGAGCGTCAGCTGGGCCTGGTACGGCGGCTCGTGGAACTCGGCGACCAAGGACGGCATGCAGGCGCCGACGGCCAAGCGCACGGTGATCTACGCGGGCAACGCCAACGGCGTGGCGGCCACCGACGCGGTCGACTTCCAGACCCACCATCACCCGTTCAACTTCTACGCCAACATGGACCCGGTCACGCACGCGACCGACCGCGCGACCCACCTGAAGGACTACGACGACCTGGTCAAGGACGCGGCCGCGGGCACGCTGCCGGCGGTGACCTTCTACAAGCCGGAAGGCCTGTACAACCAGCACCCGGGCTACGCCAACATCGCCAACGCGGATCAGAAGATCGCCGACCTGGTGGCCAAGCTGCAGGCCAGCCCGCAATGGAAGAACATGGTCATCGTCGTGACCTATGACGAAAACGGCGGCCAGTGGGACCACGTGGCGCCGCCCAAGGGCGACAAGGTCGGCCCCGGCACGCGCATCCCGGCGCTGGTGATCTCGCCGTTCTCGAAGATGGGCACGGTGGACCACACGCAGTACGACACCGCGTCGGTGCTGCGCCTGATCACGCGCCGCTTCGGCCTGAACGTCCTGCCCGGCCTGCAAAAGCGCGACGACGCGCTCAAGGCCGCCGGTGGCTCCGCCATGGGCGACCTGACCAACGCGCTGAACCTGCAGTGATCGCGGCGGCGGCCCGGGAGGGCCGCCGTTGATCGAGCACCGTGAGGGCCGCGCTGCGCCTCCCCGGCGGGCGCGGCCCGTTGCTTGTCGCCTTCAGCCCTTGCCGACGCGGTAGTGGAGCAGCTTGGCGGTGCCCTGCTGCGTGCAGCCGTCGACCGTCACCAGGATCGGTGCGCCGCTGTTCAGCGCCAGCAGGAAGGACGCATAGGCGCGGCGCCCCTGCGGCGTGTCGCCGTTGTCGAAGCGGAACTCCGTGTCGGGCGTCCGCGAGCAGCCCAGCGATTGACCGAAGGGCGGGCCATCGACCTGCACGAAGCAGGTGTTGTCGGTGTTGTGACACCCGACGGTGAGCACGCGGCGCCAACCGAGGTCCTCGGCGGACGCGGTCTGCGCGGCGAAGAGCGCGGGAATCGCGACCCACAAGGACGCGGCCGCGAACGATGTCTTGCGCATGGAATCCCCTCCCTGGGGTGTCGAAAGGCCGCCGAGATTACCCGCGCGTCCCCACCTTCCGCCCCTGTCTCCCCCAACCGGGCTGTTGGACACACGCCACTTCGTAGATGATAATGTTTCTCATTTGCAAAATGACGAGCCCAGCATCCGCGTCGCGCCGGCATGCCGTGGCAGCCGCAGGAGCGTCCGTTGTTGAGTCCCCACCCCTTGTTGCACGATCAGTTCCATGACTGGTACAGCGGCCACCATCGCTGGCTCCATGCCTGGCTGAGCCGGCGGCTGGGCTGTCCGCACCGCGCGGCCGACGTGGCGCACAACACCTTCCTGCGCCTGCTGTCGGCCCGCGACGCCCTGCTGGGCGTGCAGCAGCCGCGCGCCTGGCTGACCACCACCGCGCGCCGGTTGATCGTCGACGAGGTCCGCCACCAGCGCATCGAGCAGGCCTATCTGGACGAGCTCACCGCGCTGACCGCCGACGGCGCCGGCGCGCCCTCCCCCGAGCAGATCCTGGACGCCGTGCAGGCGCTGATGCAGTTGAGCGCGATCCTCGACACCGTCGCCCCCAAGGCCCGCACCGCGTTCCTGCGCCATTACCTGGACGACGAGCCGCAGGCGGTGGTCGCGGAGGAACTGGGCGTGTCGGTCCGGATGGTGCGCAAGTACCTGGCGCAAGTGCTGCTCGAATGCGGCATGGCCAGCATGCGGCTGAGCGCGTGAAGACGCAGACGCGCATGGGCGCGCACACGGCAACGGCAACGGCAACGGCAACGGCAACGGACACCGACACCGACGCCATCGCCGCCACGGCCGCGGACTGGATCGTGCGGCTGAGCGCCGACGACGCCGACGAGCGGCAGGCGGCCATCGAGGGCTTCGAGGCGTGGAAGCGCGCGGATCCACGCCACCTCGCGATGGCCGCGAACATGGAGCGCTTCATCGACCAGACCCGCAAGCTGGCCAATGACGGCAACGGCCAGGCCAGCACGCAAGCCGCGCATGCGGCGCTGGACGAGGTGAGCCCCGCCCGCGTCGCGCGTCGCCGCCGGGTCCGACGCGGCATCGGGCTGGCGGCGGCGGCGGTGCTCGGCGGCGCCGCGCTGCTCGCCGGCAGCGATCCGGGTCGCCTGCTGGCGGATCTTCGTCAGCCCCTCGGCGCCCCGCGCAGCACGACGCTGGCGGACGGCTCGACGCTGACGCTCGCCGGCGGCGCCGCGGTCGACGTGCGCCTGGACGGCCCCGAGCGCCACATCGTGCTGCGCGGCGGCGAGATCCTGCTCCAGGTCGCCAAGGATCCGCTGCACCCGCTGATCGTCGAGACGCCTCAAGGAAACATCCGCGCGCTGGGCACGCGATTCCTGGTGCGACGCGATGGCGCGACCACCTGGCTGACGATGCTCGAATCCCGCGCCGCCGTGACGACGAGCGACCCGACCGTGCCGCGGCAGGTGATCGCCGCCGGCGAGCGCGCGCGCATCACCGCGCGTGGCATCGAGACGCTGCCCGCCATCGACCCCGGGCTGGCCGAGGAGGCCTTCCGCCGCCAGCGCCTGATCGCCCAGGACCGCCCGCTGGCCGAGGTGCTGGACGAGCTCGCCCAGCACCGCCCCGGCCTGTTGCGCTACGACGCGAAGGCCGTCGCCGGGCTGCGCGTCACGGCGGTGCTCCCGCTGGACGACACCGATCGCGCGCTGGCGCTGGTGGCCGCCAGCTTCCCTCGACTGCGCATCCGCCGCGTCGGCGACTGGCTGGTCTTTGTCGATGCGCGCGCATAGCGCCCGTGCCTTCGCCGTGATCGACGGCGGCGGTTCCGCTTTTCGGCCGACGACCGTCATGGAGGTATGCGGGGCGCACACGGCAAGACGGCGCCCCTCCCCGGCCACTTCCTCCTCCGTCATGACCGCTCTTTCGTCCTCCCCCGTCGCCCGTCCCGTCGACGCCGCGCTCACACGCCCGGGCGCGCCCCGCGCGATCGCGCTCGCCGCGCGCCTCTTCTGCGCGCCTCACCTCGTCGTCCTGGCCGGAGCCGTCATCGCGACCTCGGGCCACGCCCAGTCGAGCCAGACCCCGTCGACCATCGACCAGGCGACCGGTCCACGGTCCGCCCATGCACCAGCCGCCGGCACGCAAGCCAACGTCCTGGCCGATGTCGCCGCCGGTCCGCTGGACCAGGCGCTGAGCCGCTTCGCGCTGCAGGCCGGTGTACCGCTGTCGGTCAACGCGTCGCAGCTCAAGGGCAGGACCACCGCCGGCCTGTCCGGCGCGGTCACCGTCGACGACGGCTTCCGGCGCCTGCTGGCCGGCAGCGGCTATCAGGCGACGCGCACGTCCGCGGGTTACGTGCTGGTGGCCGCGCCCGCCGCCGCCCAGGCTCCCGCCGCCCCCATCGCGCCGCCCCCCGCCGCGAAGCCGCGGCCCGACGCCTCGCCGCAGGCCGACGGCGTGCTGCCGGTGGTCACGGTCGCCTCCAACCGCCTGGGCGACATCACCGAGGCCTCCGGCTCCTACACCCCGGGCACGATCGCCACGGCCACGCGGCTGGTGCTGTCGCCGCGCGAGACGCCGCAGTCCATCAGCGTGATCACGCGCCAGAAGATGGACGACTTCAACCTGACCTCCATCGATCAGGTGATGGCGCACACGCCGGGCATCAGCATCGTCACCTACGACAGCGAGCGCACCGAGTACTACGCGCGCGGCTTCGCGGTGCAGAACTTCCAGTACGACGGCATTCCGATGATGCGGGACTCGGCCTACTCGGCGGGCAACACGCTCAGCGACATGGTGATGTACGACCGCGTCGAGGTGCTCAAGGGCGCCACCGGGCTGCTGACGGGCTCGGGCACGCCGGGCGCCACCATCAACCTGATCCGCAAGAAGCCCACGCAGGACTTCCGCGGCCACGTCAACGCGAGCATCGGCAGTTGGGGCAGCCATCGCGCCGAGGTCGACGTCTCCAGCGCGCTCAACGAGAGCGGCAGCATCCGCGCCCGCGGCGTCGCGGCCTACGGCGACAGCAAGACGCAACTCGACCATTACTCGCGCCGCAGCACCGTGCTCTACGGCATCGTCGAGGCGGACCTCACGCCCGCCACGCTGCTCACTGTCGGCTTCGACTACCAGGACAACACGCCCAAGGGATCCACCTGGGGCGGCATCCCGCTGCTGAACACCAACGGCCAGTTCAACGCGATGCCGCGCTCGTTCAACAACGGCGCCACGTGGAGCCACTGGGACCAGTACACCCGCACCGGCTTCGCGACGCTGGAGCATGAGTTCGACAACGGCTGGGTCGCCAAGGCGCAGTTCAACCACCAGATCAACGGCTACGACGCCAACCTGGGCGCGGCGGCCGGCGGCTATCCCGATCCGGCCACCGGCGATGGCGTGTCGATGTGGGTCGGCCAATACATCGGCCGCACCGTCAGCGACGCGGCCGACGTCTACGCGACCGGCCCCTTCACGTTGGCCGGGCGCAAGCACGACCTGGTGCTGGGCGGCAGCGTGGCGACCCGCCACTGGAAGAACAGCGGCTGGTGGAACCTGCCGGCCTACGACACCCATGTCCGCGACTACTACCACTGGCAGGGCCGCGTGCCCGCGCCGCCGTGGGGCCCGACACCCGACTACACCGACGACCAGACCACCCGCGAGCGCGGCCTCTACGCCACCGCGCGCTGGAACCTGGCCGATAACCTGAAGCTGATCACCGGCGGACGCTGGTCCAGCTACCGCAACAAGGTCGCGGGCCTGGACGAGCCCGGCGTGGTCGTGCCGTATGTCGGCACGGTGGTCGACCTGTCCAAGGACTACTCGCTCTACGCCAGCTATTCCGGCATCTTCACGCCGCAGTCGCTGCAGGACGAGCAAGGCCGCGCGCTCGACCCGCTGCAAGGCAAGAACTACGAGATCGGCGCCAAGGGCGCGCTGCTGAACGGGCGACTCAACGCCTCGGTCGCCGCCTTCCAGCTGGTGCAGGACAACTTCGGCATCGAGACCGGCGGCAAGACGCCCACCGGCGATCCGGCCTACCGCGCCGCGCAGGGCGTGAAGACCCGCGGCTATGAGCTGGAGGTCTCCGGCCAGGTGGCGCCGGGCTGGCAACTGCAGGCGGGCTTCACGCACAGCGTCTCGCGCCAGAACGACACCCGCGTCTCGACGCTGTCGCCGGCCAACCAGTTCACCCTCTACGCCAGCCGTCAGTTCACCGGCGCCCTGGCCGGCCTGACGCTGGGCGGCGGCGCGCGCTGGCTGGACAAGACCTGGGGCAACATCGCCACGCCCGCCGGCGGCACGGTGGTGCACGAGGCCAAGGACTACTGGGTCCTGGACGCGATGGCGCGCTACGAGTTCAGCAAGCAGCTGTCGGCGTCCGTCAACGTCTCCAACCTGCTGGACAAGAAGTACTACACGATCTTCAGCTGGTACTCGACGTACACCTGGGGCGCGCCCCGCGCCGTGACGGTCAACGCGAACTACAAGTTCTGATCCGTCGGGCATGACCACACCTTCGCCATGAACGCACCCCTCCTGTCCCAGCGCGCCCGGCACGCCTTGCCGGTCATCTCGCGCATCGCCGCGGCGATCGGCGGCGGCTACGTCTTCTGCTGGGGCTTCATCGCCCTGGGCCTGAGCGGCCTGTACGCCGCCGGCATGTCCTTCCACGACGCCGAGCACCTCAGCGCCATCGTGGGCGTGCTGCTCTTCCTGGTGGTGTTCTGCTGGGCCTTCGGGGCGCGCAGCATTGCGCGGGTGTGGCTGGTGCTGCTGCTCGGCGGCGGCTTCATGAGCGGCCTGGCCGCGCTGACGCAGCACGCGCTCGTCTGACCCGCAACGGAGCGACTGATGTTCCAGAACTTTCGTCTGTCCATGGCCTGGCTGCACACCTGGTTCGGCCTGGTGCTCGGCTTCGTGCTGATGGTGGTGTTCTTCTTCGGCTCGCTGTCGGTCTTCGACCGCGAGATCGACCGCTGGGCCCTGCCCGAATCGCGTTTCGAGCCGCGGCCGATGCCGTCGTTCGACCAGGTCCTGCGCCCGGCGTTCGAGCGCATGCAGCCGACCAAGGCCAGCGTCGCGCTGCTCAAGGACCGGGTGAACGGCCCGCTGCCCGAGCGCTACGACACGGTGCGCAGCTGGGGCGCGTACACGACGCACCGCGATCCGGTGGTGGCCGTCTTCGCCAGCTACGAGGTGCCCGGCGCCAAGGACCCGGACGACGGCGCCTGGGCCAGCCACGCGCTCGACCCGCGCGACGGCTCGGTCCTGCCGGAGGGGCAACTGGCCATCGGCAGCCAGTTCTTCTATCCGCTGCACTACAGCCTCAACCTGCACTGGAAGGACCTGGGCTACTGGATCGTCGGCTTCGCGGCGCTGATGATGCTGGCGGCGCTGGTCAGCGGCGTCGTCATGCACCGCAAGATCTTCCGGGAGTTCTTCACCTTCCGCCGCGACAAGAGCACGCAGCGCAGCGCGCTGGACCTGCATAACCTGACCGGCGTGGTGGCCCTGCCGTTCCACTTCTTCTTCGCGTTCACGGGGCTGGTGATCTTCGCCGGCATCTACTTCCCGATCGGGCATACGCAGCTGCACGACCTGCACGAGCTCAGCGAGAAGATCGAGGCGCACGAAACCGGCCTGCCGCACGACCGCGCCGGCGTGGCCGCGCCGCTGGCCCCGGTGGACCCGATGGTGGCCGAGGCCCGGCGGCGCTGGGCCGCCAGGGGCATGGCCGGCGACGTCGGTTTCGTCGGTGTCCAGCACGTGGGCGACGCCAACGGCTACGTCAGCGTCTACCGCGCCGGCACCGACCGCGTCGCGCTGACCGGCGAAGGCATCCACTTCAAGGCCAGCACCGGCGAGCTGCTGCGCGAGGACCCGCCGCGCACCGCCGTCGACAGCGTCAACGAGTTCCTGACCGGCCTGCACCTGCAGCACTTCCGCCACTGGCTGCTGCGCTGGCTTTACGTGCTGGGCGGGTTGCTGGGCTGCGTGTGCATCGCCACCGGCTTCATCTTCTTCGTCGAGAAACGCAAGAAGCAGCACGCCAAGACCGGCGGCCAAGGCAGCCGCATCGTCGACGCGCTGGCGGTGACGACCGTGACCGGCATGCTGATCGCGACCACGGCCCTGCTGATCGCCAACCGCGTGCTGCCGGCGGGGCTCGCGGACAAGGGCGGCTGGGAGCAGACGGTGTTCTGGAGCGCCTGGGGCCTGGCGCTGGCGCATGCCTTCGCGCGCGGCGGCGGCGTGGCGCGCGCGCTCATCAACCCGGCCTGGCGCGAGCAATGCGTGGCCGTGGCCATCGGCGCGGTGACGGCGGTCGTGGCCAATGCGGTCTCCACCGGCGATCACCTCGGCCGGACGCTGCCTGACGGCTACTGGCCGGTGGCCGGCGTGGACCTCGGCCTGCTCGCCCTCGCGGCCGTCACCTTGCACGCGGCCGTGCGTGTCGGCCGGCGGGAGAAGCGCTCCCAGGTCGCCTCGCCCGCGAAGCCCACGTTGACGGAGCCCCGCCATGTCTGATCCGACGCTGTTCTTCTGCGGCGCGGCGCTGGCGGCGCTGGCCGGCTTCGGATGGCTGGCGCTGGCGATGGACACCCATTGGGAACAGGTGCACGGCGCCGCGCCGCGGTCCGCGGGCGCCGTGCGCGCGCTTCGCGTGGCGGGCTGCCTCGGCCTGGCCGCCTCGCTGGCGCTGTGCCTGATGGCGGACCATCCGTCGATGGCGGCGCTGGTGTGGCTGATGCTGCTGGCGGCATCGGCGGTGGCCGTCGGCATGGCACTGTCGACGCGCCCCGCGTGGCTGAGGGTGCTCTGGCCGCGCGGGCGATCGGCGGCGGCCTGACTCGACCCGGGTCGGCGGCGCGGACGATAGAAATTGCTTCGTCTGAAAGTTCCACAGGCAATTTTTCGTTAACCGCAACGCGCTGATACTCCGGGCCATCCTGATGCCCGAGCGACCATGCGCAGCAAACTGTTCGTCCCCGGCATCCGCCCCGAGTTGTTTGCCAAGGCCCTGGCCAGCGAGGCGGATGCGATCTCGATCGACCTCGAAGATTCGGTGCCGCCGGACCGCAAGGCGCAGGCGCGCCAACGGGTCGGCGAGTTCCTGCGCGGCCACGCCGCCCAGGCCACGCGCAAGCTGCTGATCGTGCGCGTCAACGCGCTCGACACGCCGCATTTCGAAGCCGACCTGCAAGCGCTGCGCGGCGCGGCGCTGGGCATGATCAACCTGCCCAAGCCGGAATCGGCCGACGACGTGATCGCCGCGGTCACCGCGATGGACCGGGTCCTGGGACCCGAGGCCGCCGTGCCGCTGCTGGCCAACATCGAGACGCCGCAGGCGCTGCGCCGCGCGGCCGAGATCGCCGGCGCGCACCCCCGCGTCGCCGGCCTGCAACTGGGCCTGGGCGATCTGTTCGAGCCCTTCGGCATCGCACGCGACCGCGTGGCCAATGTGCACGCCGCGATGTTCGCGGTCAGCCTGGCGGCGGCCGAGGCCGGCGTCTTCGCCTGCGACGGCGCCTTCGCCCACATCGCCGATGCGGAAGGCTTCCGCGCCGAGGCGCAGATGGCCCACGCGCTGGGCTTCATCGGCAAGAGCTGCATCCACCCGAGCCAGATCGCGGCGGCCAACGAGGTCTTCGCGATCGACGCCGAGGCGCTGGCGCAGGCCGCGCGCATCGTCGAGGCCGCGCGCGCGGCCGACGCGTCGGGCCGCGGCGCCTTCGTCGTCGACGGCCACATGATCGACCCGCCCTTCCTGCGCCGTGCGCAATCGCTGCTCGCCGCCGCGGCGCGCGTCGCCTGATCCTTTCGCCTTCCCGGTCCCCGCATGACTCTCCTTCTTGCCGCTCTCCGACATCTCCTGATCCTGACGTGCTGCCTGGCGGGGCTGGCGCGAGCCGACAGCCTGGCCAGCGTGCGCGGCGGCGGCGCGCCGCCGCTGCCCGGCGCCGCCCCGATCGACGCCCTGCTCACGATCGCCGGCCAGCCGGTGGCGATCGCCGGGGACCAGGCCTGGACGCTGGTGGACGGCAAGACCTGGAGCGCCTCGCCGTGGACGGCCGACGCGCCGCTGCTGGCCACGGCCGGCGGCGGCGACGCGGCCTTCGCGCTGCGCGGCGGCGCCCGCGTCGACCAGTTGCGCCTGCGGCAAGGCGGTCTCGTCGCCACGTCGCTGGCGCCGCTGCCGCTCGCGCTCAGGAACGCGCGGGTCGCGACGCTGGGCGCCAGCGTCTTCGTCGCGGGCCGCGATGCCCAGGGCCAGGCGCGGCTGTACGAGATGAAGGCCCCCGATGCCACGATGCCGTGGCAGGAGCGCCCGGCCTGGACCGGCGTGGGCGAGCCGAGCGCGCTGGTCGGTCAGACCGGCGCGCTGTTCCTCGCGCTGGACAACGGCCACTGGCTGCGCTGGTCCGCCGACAAGGGCTGGGCGGAGCGCGGCACGCTGCCTGGCGCGCTCACCCCCGGCGCGCTGCGCGCGATCGGCCAGGCCCACCTGCTGATGCTGTCGACCGCCCCCGGCGCGGCGACGCAGCTGATGACCTTCCACACCATCACCGGCTCCTGGGCCACGCTGCCGGCGCCGACCATCGCCGGCGCGCGCCTGGGCACCAGTTGGGGAGACGGCCTGCTGTGGCTGCCGCCCGGCCAGGGCCAGGCCTTCGTCGGCGCCGAGGTCGAGGCCGGCAAGCAACTGCTCAAGTGGCTGGACTGGGTCGTCATCGTCGTCTACCTGGTGGCGATGCTGGGCATGGGCGCCTACTTCTACCTGCGCGAGAAGCGCAACTCGACCTCGGACTTCTTCGTCGGCGGCCGCAGCATCCCGTTCTGGGCGGCCGGCATCAGCCTGTACGCGGCCAACACCAGCTCGATCAGCTACATCGCGATCCCCGCCAAAGCCTTCGAGAGCAACTGGCAGTACATGACCAACAACCTGGTCGCCGTCGTCGGCCTGATGTTCGTGGCCGTGTGGATCGTGCCGCTGCTGCGCCGGCTCGACCTGATGTCGGTCTTCCACTACCTGGAGATCCGCTTCCACCCCGTCATCCGCATGCTGGCCAGCGCGCTGTGCATCGCGGTGCAGATCGGCAGCCGCATGAGCGTCGTGCTGTTCCTGCCGGCGCTGGCCATCGCCACGATCACCGGGCTGGACGTGGTCTGGAGCATCCTGATCATGGGCGGCTTCACCATCGTCTACACGGCGATGGGCGGCATGAAGGCGGTGGTCTGGACCGACTTCGTGCAGCTGTTCGTCAAGATGGGCGGCGCGATCTTCGCGATCGGCTTCATCGTCTATCAGCTGAACGGTGGTTTCGGCGAGTTCATGCAGGTCGCCGCCGCCGAGAGCAAGACCAAGCTGTTCGACTTCAGCTTCGACCTGACCAAGGCGACCGTCTGGGGCTTCATCTTCCTGGTGCTGTTCGACGTGGTGCTGACCTTCCCCAAGGACCAGGTGCTGATGCAGCGCGTGCTGTCGACCAAGTCCGACAAGGAGGCGGGCCGCTCGATCTGGGCCTTCGCGGCGATCATGATCCCGGGCGGCTTCGTGTTCTACGGCATCGGCACCGCGCTGTTCGTCTACTACAAGGCCAACCCGGAGCGCATGAACCCGCTGCTGCCCATCGACGCGACCTTCCCGCTGTTCATCGCCGCGGAGCTGCCCATGGGCATCACCGGCCTGATCATCGCCGGCATCTTCGCGGCGGCGATGGCCACCCTGTCCAGCATCATGAACAGCGTGGCCACGCTGGCCTCGGTCGACTTCTACGAGAAGCTCGCCAGGAACCCGACGCCGAAGAACAGCGTGCGCTTCGCCGAGGTGATGACGGTGGTGGCCGGGCTGCTGGGCATCGCCACCGCGCTGCTGCTGTCGCGCTTCGACATCCACTCGCTGTTCGACGTGTCGATCGAGCTGGCCGGCCTGCTCGGCGGCGGCTTCGCGGGCGCGTACACGCTGGGCATGTTCACCCGCCGCGCCAACTCGGGCGGCGTGGCGATCGGGGTCGCGTCCAGCATCGTGCTGACCTCGATCGCCTGGTCGATGAAGCTGGTGCACCCCTACTTCTATCTGGCCATCTCCATCATGTTGTGCATCGTCATCGGCTACCTCGCCAGCCTGCTGTTCCCGGCGCCGACGCGCTCGCTGAAGGGCCTGACGATCTACAAGGACGTCTGAGTCTGTGCGAGCCGCACACGGCAGCGTCCGCCCAATCGTGTAGCCTGCCCGCGTGGACACCCAGTTCCTGAACACCTTCGTGGCAGTCGTCGACCATGGCTCGATGGCGGCGGCCGCGCGCCTGCTCAACATCACGCCAGCCGCGGTGGCGCAGCAGATCCGCACGCTGGAGCGCGAGATCGGCGCGCCGCTGATCGCGCGCGTGGGCCGCACCGTCAACGTGACCGAGTCGGGCTCGCGCATCCTGCAGCGCGCGCGCGACCTGCTGCGCGACGTGGCCGACCTCAGCGCCGTGGCCAACGACGACGCGACCGCCGGCGAGTTGCGCCTGGGCGCCGGCACCAACGCGCTGACCGGCATGCTGCCGGACATCCTGGCGCGCATGGTCGAGCGCTTCCCCCGCATCAAGGTCTTCATCAAGCCCGGTTATTCCCCCGACCTGCACCGCAGCGTCGAGAACGGCGAGCTCGATGCCGCCATCGTGCTGCAAGCGCCCTTCGCGCTGCCCAAGACCTGCGACTGGGAGCTGCTGCGCGAGGAGCCGCTGGTGGTGCTGGCGCCCGCGCGCATGGCCGGCCGCGACCCGCACGAGCTGCTGGCCACCGAGCCGCTGATCCGCTACGACCGCAGCCAGTGGGGCGGCCGGCAGGCCGATCAGTACCTGCGCCTGGTGGGCATCACGCCGCGCGAGCGCTTCGAGCTGAACGCCTTGAACGCGATCGCGGTGATGGTGGACCGCGGCCTGGGCGTGTCGCTGGTGCCCGACTGGGCGCGGCCCTGGCCCGAGGGCCTGCAGCTGGTGCGCATCCCGCTACCGCGTGAGTTCGAGCCGCGCCGCATCGGCATCGTCTGGTCGCGCTCGACGATACGGGTGCGGCTGGTAACGGCCTTCCTGCAGGAGAGCCGCGCGGCGATGGCGGCCCATGATGGCGACCCGTGCCCGGCCGTCGCGGACGACACGAAAGCTGTCGTGTGAACGTAGCCGCCGCTACTTTGAGATCGGGCGGCGCACGCTGAGACTGGGTCTCCCAACGAGGAGACAACATGACAGAAAAACAATCGCCCCCACCCCTGATGACGCCGCCGCCGCGCCCGCGCGGGCCCGGTGAACTGAGCCGTCGAGGGCTGGTGCTGGGTGGCCTGGGCAGCCTGAGCTTGGCGGCCTGTGGCGGCAGCGACGGCCTGCCCGTCGTCGTGCCGCCGGTGGTGGTCGCGCCGCCGCCGCCCGCGACCCCGAGCGCCAGCTCGATCACCGAGATCAGCTTCGCCTCGGCGGTGCTCGGCGGCACGCGCTACTACAAGGTCTACCTGCCGGCCGGCTACGAGACCTCGGGCCTGCGTTACCCGGTCGTCTACATGCTGCACGGCCGCGGCGACAACCTGTCGGCCTGGGGCCGCAACAAGGCGATGTGGGACGAGCTGATCGCGGCCGGCACGGTGCCGGCCTTCATCGGCATCATGCCGGACGCGCCGTCCAGCGACCGCGGCGGCTACTACGTCGACTCGGCCTACACCAACCCCAAGCTGCCCGGTGCCAAGGTCGAGACCGGCATCGTCGGCGAGCTGCTGCCGCATGTCGACGCCACCTACCGCACCCTGCCCCAGCGCACGGCGCGCGCGTTGATGGGTTACTCGATGGGAGGCTATGGCGCGCTGCGTTATGCGCTCGTCTATCCCGAGCTGTTCTGCGCCACCATCGTGATGAGCCCGGCCGTCTACACGCCGCTGCCGCCGGCCGGATCGAGCACGCGCGAGTTCGGCGCCTTCGGCACCGGCAACACCCTGTTCGTCGACGAGATCTACCGCGCCAAGAACTATCCGGCGCTGCTGGACGGCTTCGCGGCCAAGGGCCTGCCGCTGCGCATGTTCATCGCCGCCGGCGACGACGAGTACAAGAACGAGGACCCGGCCGAGGCGCTCAACGACATCGACGTCGAGGCGCACCAGCTGTTCAACCGCGTCTCGCGCGTCAAGCAGATCACCGCCGAGCTGCGCATCCTCAACGGCGACCACGACTGGGGGGTCTGGCAGCCCGCCATGCGCGAGGGGCTCGCCGACATCTTCCGCAACATGGCCAAGCCGGCCTGATCCAGGCCGGTCCACGCGGAGCCGCGCGACGCCCCCTCGGCACGCAAGAAACGCTATCGCCTGAACATAGCTCGGGATAGTTTTTCTTGGCTCCGCGATCGCTGAGACTGAGCCCGTCGTTGAGGGTCCGGGACTGCGTTGCGGCCGCCCTGACCGGCCGGCCGGGCCACGGGACCATGCGCGGTGCCTGCCGATTCCCCGCCACCAAAACAGAGCTAAAAAATATATGAGACAAGCCCCTCCCTCCCTGTCCCTGTTGCTGCTGGTCAGCGCCGTCTCGGCCGCCTACGCACAGCCCGTTCCCCCCGCCGCCGCCGCCAGCGCCCCCGAGGCCAACGAGCCCGCGCAGCTGGAACGCACCATCGTCACCGGCTCGCGGACCGCCAAGGCGATCGACAAGATCCCCGGCGCGATCACCGTCGTGGGCAAGGCCGAAGTGGCCCACACGCTGGCGCTGACCGAAGACGCCAGCGCCGTGTTGGCGCGCAGCGTGCCGGGGTACTCCGAGTCCTCGCAGGCGATGAGCAACACCGGCGAGACGCTGCGCGGCCGCATCGCGCTGCGCCTGTTCGACGGCGTGCCGCAGGGCTCGCCGCTGCGCGAGGGCGGCCGCAACGCGACCTTCACCGACATGGGCGTGGTCGGCCGCATCGAGGTCATCAACGGCCCGTCGGCGTCCGAGGGCGTCGGCGCGGCCGGCGGCATCATCAACTACATCTCCAAGGTGCCGACCAAGCAGGGCAACGAGTTCGAGCTGATCACCCGCTTCACGACGCAAGGCCACGACGACAGCAGCGGCTTCAAGGTCGGCGTCAACTTCATGCGCAAGGACGAGAACTACGACCTGCTCGTGTCCGCCTCGCACATCGACCGCGGCATGACCTACGACGCGCAGCCGCGTCGCATCGGCCTGAACACCAGCGGCTCGGTCGCCGACTCGAAGGCCAACAACCTGTTCATGAAGGCCGGCTTCGATTTCGGCACCGACAAGAACCAGCGCATCCAGGTCTCGGCCAGCAAGTTCAAGATCGAAGGCAACAACGGCTATCGCCTGGTCGACGGCGACCGCGAGACCGGCTCGACCAACACCTCCGAGCGCGGCGCGGTCCCCGGCTCGCGCGCCGAGTTCAACGACTTCGAGCAGTTCACCGCGTCCTACCGCCACAACGACCTGTTCGGCGGCACCTTCACCGCCGACGCCTACATGGCCAAGCAGGCGATGCGGTATCCGGCCGAAAACGGCGACGACCGCCAGGATCCGCTGATCGCGCCGCTGGGCACGTTGTGGGACCAGTCCGAGATCTACACGAAGAAAAAGGGCCTGCGCACCTCCTGGACGCGCCCCGACATCTTCGCGATCAACGGCCTGGAGTTCCGCGGCGGCGTCGACCTGGTGCGGGACGAGGCGCAGCAGCGCCTGGCGCTGACCAACCGCCTGTGGGTGCCGCCGATGCTCTACAAGAGCACCGCGCCCTACGCCCAGCTGTCCTACGACCTGGGCCCGGTGACGCTCAGCGGCGGCCTGCGCCACGAGAGCGGCGACCTCAGCGTCGACAGCTACACCACCACCTACTACCGCAAGCGCGTCGACGTGCAGGGCGGCACCTTGAGCTACTCCGCCAGCCTGCCCAACGTCGGCGCCGTGCTGCGCCTGCCCAGCGACTGGTCGGTGTTCGTCTCGATGGGCAAGGGCTTCAGCCTGCCCAACGTCGGCATCCCGCTGCGCAACATCAACTACCCCGGCCAATCGGTGGCGGGCATCCTCGACCTGCAGGCCATCATCGTCAAGAACAAGGAAGTCGGCGTGAACTGGCGCGGCCGCGACGCCAGCTTCGGCGCCTCGGTCTACGACTCCAAGTCCGACCTGGGCGTGTCGCTGGCCATCGACCCCATCACCAACGACTTCATCATGAACCGCGCGCCGGTGCAGATCCGCGGCCTGGAAGTCTCCGGCGACACGAAGCTGACCCGCGACTGGAAGGTGTCCGCGCTGTACTCGCGCATCCTGGGCAAGACCACCTTCGTGTCGGGCGGCCCGCTGGACAAGCGCATGGGCGTGAACGACATCAACCCCGACAAGATCGGCGCCTCGGTGACCTGGAAGTTCGCGCCGGGCGGCGACGCCACGCTGGGCGCCACCCGGCTGCTGTCGCGCGACCTCAACGTCGGCAAGAGCGGCGAGGAGCACACCAAGGGCTACACGCTGTTCGACCTCAGCGCCAACTACGACCTCGGTCGCTACGGCAAGCTGACCGGCGGCATCGAGAACCTGACCAACAAGTTCTACATCCTCAGCTGGTCGCAGCTGGCGGGCTACCGGAACTACTGGTCGGGCCGCGGCCGGGTCTATTCGATCACCCACACGCTGACCTTCTAAGTCCCGCAACCGGTCGGGGTCCGGCCGTCGCGCCGGGCCCCGCCATCCAACCCGATGCTCCCCACCATGAACGCGCCCAGCGGCAACACCCTCCTCGTGGCAGGCTCTGCCAACCTCGATTTCGTCGTCCGAGCCAACCATGTGCCCGCGGCCGGCGAGACCGTGCTGGGCCGTGACTTCGCCACCTTCCCCGGCGGCAAGGGCGCGAACCAAGCGGTGGCCGCCGCGCGCGCCGGCGGCGTGCCGACGCAGATGCTGCTGGCGCTGGGCAGCGACGCCGCCGCCGCGCCGATCGAGGCCTCGCTGAGCGGTGCCGGCGTGCTGCAGCACATCGTGCGCGTGACCGACCAGGCCACCGGCAGCGCCTTCGTCTGCCTGTCCGACGCCGCGGAGAACGCCATCACCGTCGCCCCCGGCGCCAACGCCGAGCTGCTGCCCGACCACCTGCCGCCGCTGGCGGGCATCAGCCATCTGCTGCTGCAGCTGGAGACCCCGGTGCCCTCCGTCACCGCCTACGCGCAGAGCGCCCGCGCCGCGGGCGTGACCGTGGTGCTGAACGCCGCGCCCGCGCAGGCCCTGCCGGCCGCGCTGCTGGACGCGGTGGACGTGCTGATCGTCAACGAGGGCGAGCTCGACGTGGTCGCCGGCCCGGCGGCCTCGCTGACCGAGGCGCTGGCCCGCCTGGCCGTGCCCGTCGTCGTGGTCACGCTGGGCGCGCGCGGCTGCTGCGCGCGCAGCGGCGGCGCGTTCCACCTGCAGCCGGCCTTCCCGATCGACGCCGTCGACAGCACCGCCGCCGGCGACACCTTCTGCGGCGCCCTGGTCGCCGCGCTCAGCGGCGGCGACGACCTGCCCGCGGCGCTGCGCCGCGCCAGCGCCGCCGCCGCCCTCGCCTGCACCCGGCTGGGCGCGCAGACCAGCGTGCCCACGCGCGCCGAGGTCGATGCCTTCCTGCAGGCCCGCGCCGACATCGCGCGACACGACGACGCATTGGCCGCCTACTGCGGCCTGGCCCTGAGCCCCGCCTGATTCCCTACGATAGCCGCATGACCGATACCGACCACCTGACGCCGTCCGGTGACGATGACCGTCGTCCCGTCAAGACCGAATTCCGCTTCTCGCATGTCACCACCGGCCGCTACCTGCCGACGCCGGGCAAGGCGCCCGGCTGGCCCTTCGCCGAGATCGGTCACTGGAAGATGGACGCCAAGGGCACGGCCGAGGACTGGCTGCGCGAACTGATCGACTGGCGCCGCGAGCACCTGATCCGCATCGGCTACGACGACGCCAACTACCGCCGCCCCGAGCTGCAATGGGCGCAGCGCAATTTCGTGCACGCGCAGATGATGGTGGAGGACCGCTACTTCTACGACCCGGTGAAGGGCGAGTACACGGTCGACCGCTACCTGGACGACCTGGAGGCGCGCTTCGGCGGCATCGACAGCGTGCTGATCTGGTACATCTACCCCAACATCGGCGTGGACGACCGCAACCAGAGCGACCTGGCCCACGATCTGCCGGGCGGACTGGCCGGCCTGAGGGGCGCGATCGCCGACTTCCACCGCCGCGGCGTGCGCGTCTTCCTGCCGACCAAGCCCTGGGACAACGGCACGCGCGAGCAAGGCCAGCGCGACTGGCACGCGATCGCCGACATCATCCGGGAGGTGCGCGCCGACGGCATCAACGGCGACACCTACAACGGCGTGCCGCGCGCGTTCTTCGACGCCTGCGAGGCGGTCGGCTGCCCGATCGTGCTGCAGCCCGAGTCGACGATCTCCTCGGAGGAGCAACTGATCTGGAACGTGCAGAGCTGGGGCAAGAAGGTGCCGGCCGACGTGATCCCGTCGGTGGCCAAGTTCAAGTGGCTGGAACCGCGCCACATGATCAACCTGGAAAACCGCTGGGGCCGCGACCGCACGAACGACCTGCAGTACATCTTCTTCAACGGCGTCGGCTACAACGCCTGGGAAAACATCTGGGGCATCTGGAACCAGCTGACCCCGCGCGATGCCGAGACCCTGCGCCGCATCGCCACCCTGCAGCGCCAGTTCGCGCCGCTGATGGTGAGCATGGACTGGCGGCCCTATGCGCCGACCTTGCAGGCCGGCATCTTCGCCAGCCGCTTCCCGGGCGACGGGCAGGTCCTGTGGACCCTGGTCAACCGCCATGAATACACGGTCGCCGGCGAGCAGATGGCGCTGCCGCATGCCCAGGGCCGGCGCTACCTCGACCTCTGGAACGGCCGCGAGCTGCACCCGCGCGTCGTCGACGGCCAGGCGCTGATCGAGCTGAGCCTGGAGCCCCGCGGCTACGGCGCCGTGCTGGCGCTCGAGGCCGGCCGATCGGTCGACGGGCTCGATGCCTACCTGGCCCTCGCGGCGGACTTCGCGCGCACGCCGCTGCAGAGCCTGTCGGCCGAATGGCGCGCGATACCGCAGCGGCAGGTCGAGATCCCGACGACCACGCGCCGGGCCGAGGCGCCCGCGGGCATGGTCACCATCCCCGCCGCGGAGTTCGAGTTCGTCGTCGGCGGCATCGAGATCGAAGGCCAGACCTGGGCCGGCGTGGACGTGCAGTACCCATGGGAAGACAGCGCGCGCCGCGGCCACCGTCGGCGCCTGCAATTGCAGACCTTCCACATCGACCGCCACCCGGTCACCAACCTGGAGTTCAAGCGCTTCCTCGACATCAGCGGCTACGCGCCGCGCGATGCCCACAACTTCCTGCGCGACTGGGTGGACGGCGCGCCGCGCGTGGGCTGGGAGAAGAAGCCGGTGACGTGGGTCGGCATCGAGGACGCCCGCGCCTATGCCGCCTGGGCCGGCAAGCGCCTGCCTCGCGAGTGGGAATGGCAATACGCCGCGCAAGGCGGTGACGGCCGGCTCTATCCCTGGGGCGACCGCTGGGAGGCCGCCGCCGTGCCGGCCCCCGATCTGAACCGGACGATGCGCGCGCCGGCCGATGTCGACGCGCATCCGCAAGGCGCCAGCCCCTTCGGCGTCGAGGATCTCGTCGGCAATGTCTGGCAGTGGACCGACGAATTCGAGGACGAGCACACGCGCGCGGCGATCCTGCGCGGCGGCAGCAGCTACCAGCCGCAGACCTCCCACTGGTACTTCCCGCAGGCGTATCGGCTGGACCAGCACGGCAAGTACCTGCTGATGGCGCCCAGCAAGGACCGCTCGGCCGGCATCGGCTTCCGCTGCGTCGTGGACGCCGCATGACGGCCGTGCGTCCCGCTCAGCAACTCGGCGGCGCGACGCGCCTGGGCGGTCTGCTCGGCCGCGCGCTCGACGCCAACCGCCGCGGCCGGCTGAGCCACTTCATCACCGGCCCGGACAGCCCCGCGATCGCCATCTTCGACCCGGCGCGGATCGCCAGGAACTTCGAGGGCGACTGGTACGGCGAGCACGCCGGCAAGTGGCTGGTCGCCGCGTCCAAGGCCTTCGCGCGGTCGCAGGACCCGACGCTGGCGGCACATCTGCGCCAGGTCGCGGACTACCTGCTCGACGTGCAGCAGCCCGACGGCTACCTCGGCACCTACGCGGCCGAGCGCCGCTTCATGGTCAGGCAGCCGCCCAAGCCGCTCAGCTGGGACGGCGCGCCGGCCCTGCGCACCTGGGACATCTGGACCCACAGCTACCTGCTGCTGGGCCTGCTCGAAGCGCACAAGGCGCTGGGCGACCTGCGCTACCTCGGCGCCGCGCGGCGCATCGGCGATCTCTGCTGGCTCAGCCTCGTGCAGGACGGCATCGACATCACGACGCTGGGCAACCACCACGGCATGTCGGCCACGGTGCTGCTGGATCCCGCCGTCGACCTGTACCTGACGACGCGGGAGCCGCGTTACCTGGCGCTCGCCGAATGCATCCTCGACCAGGCCGAGGCGCATCCCCAGCTGGCGCTGCTGAGCCGCGCGCTGGCGGGCGTCGACGCCTCGGAGATCGCCACCGGCAAGGCCTACCAGCTGGCGTGGAATCTCGTCGGCCTGGCCAAGCTGCACAAGGCCACCGGCCGCGAGGACTGCCGGCGCGCGGTCGAGACGCTGTGGACCAACATCCGCGACCACCACCTGAGCCTGGGCGGCGGCCCCTGGGGCGGCGTGGCGCATCGCTCGCGGGAGGTCTTCAATCCGCGCGGCGTGTTCGAGCCGCAGGCCTATGTCGAGACCTGCTCCACGCTGGCCTGGCTGCAACTGAATCGCGAGCTGCTACTGATCACCGGCGAAGCCCGCCACGCCGAGGAGATCGAGCGCAGCGCCTACAACGACCTGCTCGGCGCGATGGCGCCGAATGGCGAGGACTGGTGCTACTACTCGTTCCCGAACGGGCGGCGGGTGCACACGACCTACTGGCGCTGCTGCAAGTCCAGCGGCGCGATGGCCGTCGAGGAACTGCCGCCGCTGGCCTACGGCGTCACCGCCGACGGCGGCCTGGCCGTCAACCTCTACGGCCCGTCGACCGCCAGCCTGCAACTGCCCCGCGCGGGCACCGTGCGCGTCGAGCAGCAGACCGAGTACCCCTTCGACGGCCACGTGCGCCTGCGCCTGACGCAGGTCGACCATGGCGCCGCGCCCTTCGCGCTGCAGCTGCGCATCCCCGGCTGGGCCGGCGGCGCGACGCTGAGCGTGAATGGTGAAGCCGTTCCCGTCGAGCCAGGCGGGTATGCCGTCCTCGACCGCGTCTGGCGCGGCGGCGACGAGTTGCTGCTGACCTTGCCGATGGCGATCCGCACGCATCGCCGCACCCACCGCAACGTGCAGGAATCGCGCGCGCCCGACGGCTCGCCGGTGGAGCAGCAAGTGCTGCGCCACGACTACGTCGCGCTGAGCCGCGGCCCGCTGGTCTACGCCACGCCGCTGATCGACGGGTTCAAGACCGAGGAAACGATCAAGCTCCCCCCCGGCGACGAGAGCGAATGGCTGGAGTTGCTGCCCACCACCAGCGGCGGCGGCAGCGACACGGACGATGGCGAAGGCGAAGGCGAAGGCGCGGCGATCCGCCTGCATCTGGGCTATCGCGCGCCGCTGGACTTCGCCCCGTACTACCGCGCCGGTGGCCGTGTCGACGGCAGTTGGCGATTGACCTGGTTGTCCCTGGCCCCCGACACCCCTCCTGATCACGAGACATGACGAGCAAAGCGACATCCCAGCCCGGGCCCCTGAGCGGCATCCGGGTGCTCGACCTGAGCGCCTACATCGCCGGCCCCTACGGCTGCGCGATCCTGGCCGACCAGGGCGCCGAGGTCATCAAGATCGAGCCGCCCGACGGCGACAACCTGCGCAGCTATCCCTCCACGCTGGAGCGCGAGAGCCGGGCCTTCCTCGGCGTCAACCGCAGCAAGCGCGGGCTGGTGCTCGACCTGAAGAAGCCCGAGGGCCTGGCGCTGCTGATGCGCCTGGTGCGCGAGGCCGACGTGCTGGTGCATAACTTTCGCCCCAGCGTGCCCAAGCGGCTGGGCATCGCCCATGAACAGCTCAATGTGATCAACCCGCGGCTGATCTACTGCGCGGTGACCGGCTACGGCGAGACCGGGCCGATGAAGGACAAGGCCGGCTACGACCAGGTGCTGCAGACGATGACCGGCATGTGCGCCATGCAGGGCAAGCCGGGCGGTCCGCCGGAGATCCTCTACGGCTCGGTGGTCGACTACTACGCGGCCGCGTTGCTGGCGGGCGGCGTGTCCTCCGCGCTGTTCGAGCGCGAGCGCAGCGGCCTGGGCCAGTACGTCGGCGTGTCGCTGCTGCGCAGCGCGCTGACCATGCAGTCGGCGCGGCTGGTCTGGGCCGAGGGCGAGCCGCTGGACGTCGGCCGCGACATGCGTTCGGGCGGTGTGACGGGCATCCATCCGACGCGGGACGGCCACCTCTACATCTCCGCCAACACCGCGCGCTTCTGGAAGGCGCTGTGCGAGAAGATCGGCCGGCCCGAGCTGGCCGAGGACACGCGCTACGACAGCGTGCGCAAGCGAGCCCAGGCCGCGGCGGAGTTGATCCCGCAGCTGCACGCGGCGCTGCGCCAGCGCGGCGCGCTGGAGTGGGAAGCGCTGTTCGGCGACGACGTGCCCTGCGCGGCCGCGCGCCGCATCGAAGAGATGTTCGACCACCCGCAAGTGGTGGCGGAAGAGATGGTCAGCCGGGTCGAGCATCCGGTGCTGGGCCACTATCGCGGGCTGACGCGCTCGATCAAGTTCGGCCGCACGCCGGGCCCCGAGCCCTTCGCCGCGCCCACGCCCGGACAGCATTCGGCCGAACTGCTGGCGGACCTGGGCTACGAGGAAGAGGAAACGCGGCGGCTGGTGGAGAGCGGCGCGGTGCGCTGAGGGGTTTGGGCGCGGGAAGCGCCGCACCCATTGCACGATCCCATGGGAAACGGCTTAATCGCGCGGCAACCCGGATCGCCATGGATCAAGCTCTTTCTCGCCGCGACGCGTTGCGGCGCCTCGGCCTTCTCGGCGGACTGGCCGCCGCCGCGTCGTCGGCGCTCGCCGCGCCCACCGAGGGCGGCCCCACCGGCTGGCGCATGCCTGACGAGGCCGACCGGCACGCGGCCACCTGGATGTCCTTCGGCCCGTCGGCGGACGTCTGGGGCCGCGAGCTGCTGCGGCCCGCCCGCGAGCATCTGGCCGGCATCGCGCGGGCGATCGCGGCCTTCGAGCCCGTGCGTTTGCTCGCGCGTGACCAGGATGCGGCGCTGGCGCGGCGCCTGTGCGGGCCGCGGGTCGAGGTGCTGGTACAGCCCGTCGACGACCTCTGGATGCGCGACACCGGCCCGGTGTTCGTGCGTGATCGCCGTGGTCGCATGGCGGGGGTCGATTTCAACTTCAACGGCTGGGGCGGCAAGCAGGCCCACGAGCACGATGCCGAGGTGGCGGCTCACGTCATGGAGGCCGTCGACTTGCCCCGGATCGAGACGTCGCTCGTTCTGGAAGGCGGCGGCATCGAGGTCGACGGACAGGGCACCGCGATCATCACCGAGAGCTGCGTGCTCAACGCGAATCGCAACCCCGGTCTCGGCAAGGCCGCTTGCGAGGCCGAACTGCGCCGGCTGCTGGGCATTGAAAAGGTGATCTGGCTGCCCGGCATCGCGGGCAAGGACATCACCGACGGCCATACCGACTTCTATGCGCGCTTCACGCAGCCGGGCGTGGTGGTCGCCGGACTGGACGACGATCCCCAGTCCTACGACCATGCGGTGACGCGCCGCCATCTGGAGATCCTGCGCCGCGCGACCGATGCCCGCGGACGGCGTCTGAAGCTGGTGGTGCTGCCCGGCCCAGGCCGCATCCGGCCGACGCTCGAAACACCCGAGTTCGCAGCCGGCTACATCAACTTCTATGTCTGCAACGGCGCGGTCGTCGCGCCGCAGTTCGGCGATGACCGGGCCGACGCGAATGCGCGTTCGATCCTGCGCGAGCAGTTCCCCGGCCGGGAGATCGTGCAGCTCGACATCGACGCCATCGCCGCGGGCGGCGGCGGTATTCATTGCACGACGCAGCAGCAACCCGCTTGATGTTTGTGGGCGCCTTGAACCGTGGCCTGGCCCGTGCCAGGGCCTCGATCGCAGTCCTGGCGCCGCGCGATCCCCGCCGGCTCGGGGCTCGGGGCTCGGGGCTCGGGGCTCGGGGCTCGGGGCTTGACGATAGGCCCTCACGATCACTCGCTTGGCGCGAAATGAAAACTGCCACCGGCAACGCGATGTCGTCGGTGGCAGTCATTGATGACAGCGCCAACCACGGGTGGGTTGGCGTTGCCTGGCATTGGTGGAGCCGGCGTCACCTAAAAACAACGCGGAAAGCCGCATGAATCCTAGCGATCACAGTTGTCCATTGGGCAAGTTGTGCAGTCACCTGTGCGGTCGAATCAGTCCCTTCGCGCCATTGCGATTCGCGCCAGCTGGTTCGTCCATCTGGCCGCACGGGGCTGCACGCGGACCTGCCAAGTGCGACGGCCGCCTCGATCTCAGCCCAGACCTCGCCGGCAGGCAACACAGACGTCGACGCCGCCGCGCCCGCGCCGCGTCAGCGCGCTGTGATGGCTCCAGAACGCCCTCAACCCTGCGAGATGCCTCACCTGACTCAGTTGCGGGGGGATCCGCTGCATGCGGAGTTGCGCTTGGGAAGGTAGCCGCTGCGGAACGTACAGAATGGTCAGGACTTGCCGCTCCAGCTCGCCAACAGCCTTCATGGCCTCTTGAACTTGCATGGCGTCGTCGCCGGTCAGCGACTCAAGGGGGAGTCGACGAGCCTCAAGTGCCTCACCTCCCGGAGCGCGGTATCGCCCCTCGGCGCTGCCACAGCGCGCAGCGCGCCAGCGATCCATTGCCCACCGACCATAGCGGTGAAGGAGCTGGTCGGCCTGTTGAAGGTCCGAGGGGATTTCCGCGTAGATCTGCAGACGCTCTTTGCTCAAACCGCTCTCCGGTCTAGCCGTTGGTGGGGACTCTTCGTCAAACACTGTAGCCGCCGAACGCGACACATGGAACGCACGCGCGTCGACCGGCGCGCGTTCATGGGGAGTTGGTCGATCGACTGAAGCGCGAGTGCCCTGCCACGGCCAATGGGGCGCTCCGTCGTTTCGACGTCGGCCCGACACCGCCCGCTCGGCCGCGCTGCATCGGAGGCTGAGATCGAGCGCCTGGGCGTCAACGCGCGATCCGCGCGGGAAATCTCTGAAGCGCGGCTCCGGGCCAACCCTCTGCCGCTCGGCAGCCGCGGGCGATAGGCTGCGAGCCCATCAACCAGAGGGAGAGCGAGATGCACGGAAAGTGCCCGAAGTGCGAGACGTTGATCACGAACCTGCGCATGGACACGCTGCAGGCCGGGGTCGGCATGTTTCCGAAGAAGACCTGGAATGCCGTGACCTACTGCTGCCCTAGCTGCAGCACCGTTCTCGGAGCCGGGATCGACCCTGTGGCCCTGAAGACCGACGAGGTGCTGAAGGGGCTGGGTAGGGGCTGACGGCCATGCCGGCGCGCTCGGTGCGCCAGCCGCGCTGGCCGCCTCGGCGATCGGCCAGGATCTCCGTCACCCCGTACTCCTCAAGGAGCTTGCGCGCCAGCTCGCGCAGGTTGTTGATCGTCAGCGGCAGGCTGTCGCGGCTGAGGAACGCGTGCACGAAGGCCCGGCCGGTCACCCAGCAGGTTCACCGTCGCGACGGCGCTGTAGGGCGCGCGGCGCTCGTAGTCGCCGACCTGCACCAGGCGGCGCAGCGTCAGCTCGGTGGGTTCGGCGTGCCAGATGGACATGGCCCACCTCCTCAGGGTTGCGGCGCGCCGGCGGCGGGCCAGGCCTTGACCAGCGCCGCGTGGCGCGCGCGGCAGACCGCGGCAGCGCCCTCGCGCTGCCGGACGATCTCCAGCAGCTCGGCCAGCAGCGCCTCGCCCGGCGGGTAGTCGGGCCCGGCGCCGCACGGCGCGGCCAGGTCAGCGGGCCGCGGCGGGATCTGGCGCGCGACCGGCCCCGGCGTCGCGCAGCCGATCAACCAGCACGGCGGGCACAGCAACGCTGCCCAGCGGGACAGCCGACGCGCCGTCGGCGCAGGCGACAGGGGTCTGGAGCGCATGGTCGGCCTCCTTGGAGATGGTGCTGCGCGCGGCGCGGATCTGCGCGAGCTGCATCTGGTAGCCCGCCCAAGCGTCGTTGCCGGTGCGGACATCGGCGGCCAGCTTTGCGCGCATCCTGCTCGGTCTGAAGGCGGTCCTACAGCTGGTCGCACTCCTCGAGGACGCCGCAGGCGATCCAGCCGCCGCCGGCGCCCAACGCCAGCGCGATGGTGACCGCGCCCAGGGGCGCGGTGCCGCCACGAGACGGCAACCATCTCTAGCCGATCAGTCGAAAGACGGCGAACGCTGCCAGGACCACGCCACCCCCGAAGGTGATGAAGCCCAGCAGCGACAGCACCACCGCCAACCTCCCCAGCAGGTCGCCTTGCGCTGCCTTGCGCCGATTCTCTGGCTCGATCGATTGAAAGTGCAGCGACTGGGCGAGGTACCGCGCCGCATGTGCGAGGCCGCCAAGAAGCGCCGCCACACCGAAGGCGATCAGTGCCATCGCGAGTCCCGACGCGGCCGAGGGAAGCTTGCCATCCTTGACCAACGTGCCGATGAAACCGAGCAGCACGATAACTGCGCCACCGCTGATCAGGATGAGGGTATTGAGTGCATCCTTCCCCGTCTCGAACGTAGCCTTCAGCATCTCGAGGCGATACCCCATCCGGGCCTCGTAGTGCGCCTGTGGGCGCCAGCCCTCTTGTTCACGATCTGCGCTCATTTCCATGCGACCTCACAACGTCTTCGGGAGGCCATTCTTTTACAGAATCCGGTGCGCGCCGAAAATCTCGGCGGCCGTAAAAAAACCCGTGCGTGCGGGACTAGGCGGTCCAGGGCTCAGCCGCCCCAGGGATTGAGCCCCCCTACCCCCGATCGGCCGACCGTTCGAGGGTTCGACGATGGGTCTGCGGGGCGCCCAGCGACCCCAGGTTGGCCGATCGCATCAGGGTTGTGGCGTCGGCGGAGGCAGGTCCTTGACGAGCATGGCGGCCGTCCAGGTGAGGTGCGGTCATGTGGCGCGGAAAGGGAACGTCGGGATGACCGCAACGCCCCTCAGGGCGCCCCGATTCTGTCGGCTGTTGTTCAGCGCGCGCCCAGCACCACGAATGGCGAGACGGTGCTCGTGCCGTCGCGCAGCGTGGTCGGCGCTGCGTCCTCCGGCATGCCGTCGAGCCGGAGTGTCAGCTTGAAGGCGATCTCATCGGTGTCGAAGAAGCGCGAGCTGTCACGGATCAGTCGCACATCGGATCGCATGGTGATCAGGTAGCGCATCGGGTCCGCCAACACGATGTCGCCCTTGGCCGAGAGCGAACTGCATGCATCCGTCACCAGCGCCGGCCGACCGAAGATCCGCAGGTTGCCTTCGGCATCCGTTGTCACGGCGGGGATGTAGCTACCGCCGACGTTCTCCGTGCCGGCCACGTTCTTCACGGTGAAGCTCAAGCCATACAGCGCGGGGATCAGCGTCGGGTGCACGTACCAGACACTGCGCTTGAAGCTCACCGGATCCAGGCGTCCCACCATCTTGGCCAAGTTCTGCAGCAGCAGCGTGTTGGAGGTCTGCCCACTTTCCTTGGCGACCTCGATCGCCGCGCCCGAGTTGATCACGCCCAATGCGGTGCCGCTGCCGTTGCCCGCGAGGAACGCGTAGTCCAGCCCGGAAGCGACCGCCGCTGTCATGGCCTGGGTCAGCGCCTGGTCGAAATTGGGAGCGTCTTCCGCCAACTCGCTCGATACCACGCAGAAGACGTTCGCCTTCTTCGCCGAGGCCTGGACGCGGCGGGCCCGCGGCTTTTGCTGCACGAGTTCTTCGGCCTCTGCGCCCCACTCCAGCTTCAGCCCAGCGCGCTTGCCGCCGGTGCGGTCGGTGCTCTCGAAGCCTGCGATGATCGCGTCGCCGCTGGTGATCGGGACGACGTTCGCGAGCGGCCGGAAGACCTCGATCTGCAGCGCGGCGTCCATCATCTGCTGGACGAAGGCGGACGGGACGAGGAAGCCGGCCGAGGCCCCTTCGCCCGTCGTCGACCCGGCGTAGGAGTTGCGCACCATCAGGCGTTGATCGTTGCCCGACGCCACGGCAAGCGCGAACTCTCCCAGCGTCTGGAAGCGACCGCCGTAGGGATCTCGCGCGGCAGCGAACATTTCGGCGAAACGGCGAGGCGGCTCGACGCCGCGAGACGTCAACATCGTGCGTTGACCCGGTCGCCGGCCAGAGCCTTCATTCGGCGAATCCGAAGCGTTCGCTGCGGTCCGCCGAGGCGTCGGACGGGTGAGCAGTGCTTGGATGGTACCGGCCTGCTCATCCAGTTGCTCGACCTCATCGGTGCGCCGCTGGATGGCTCGACGCTCGTCCGCGGTCAGCTCACGTTGAGCTGCATCCGCTTGGTCCAAAACGCTCTGAGACCGCGCGTTCAAGCGTTCCTGTCGAATGCGGATCGAATCGAGTTCCTCCTGAAGCTCTTCGGGGGAGCGACCATCCGCTCGGATGCCGACGCGCGCTACCAGGGATTGGACGCGGAAAACGCGTCGATTCCATTCGACGCGGTGATGGTTCATGGGGGTCATGATGATCCTTTGGCGAGCGCAGGTGCGGCAAAGGAGCGCGCAGCACCCGCGAAACGTTGGGGCCGCGACGGTGTCGTGCGGCAACGGGCCGGCGATGTGGGTGCTTGCGCGAGGCGTTTGGCGGAGATCGGTCACGGGGCCGCCGACGTGGGGCGGGCATGACGGAGCGTCGAACGGGGCGGAAGCGAGTGCCGGACAAATTTCATTCTGGCGATCTTTGATTGCGACGTCAAACCGGCACACCGATCTCGCAGCTGCACAGCTGCACGGAGGTCGTGTCGTCTGCCATTCTGAGGACGATCGACCTCAGCCTCGGATCGACCAACACCTGCAGACGCGCTCCGCGCATGGCCGCCATCGAGATCGCTTCGAGCACATCGTCCCCAAGGGTCTCAAGGGCCTTCTGTGCGATTGGGGCGACAGCCTCGCACACCTCTGCAGCCGCATCGTCGATCTTCGGCAAGGCTCGGACATGCTGGTCGCCAGGTTCCCAGAGCCCGATGGCTGTGACTGGCGAGACGGTGATCACCGCGATTGCGTCTTCTCCAGCGCCCATCCGGGCCAGCCAAGTCGCAACTGCGTGCAGCAGGTTGGGCTCCAACTCAATCCCGGTTTGATCTTCATGTTCCATTCGATTCCCTCGATTCACGTGGCGGTGCGTTCAAGCACCACCGGTTGATCGTCCGGCCCTCTGGACTCGGCAATGACGTTCGACAACTGCGCGCGGCGTGCTTGCAGCCCTCTGGTCGTGAGCAGGTACTCGTTGCCCTGAAACATCCAGAGCTTCAGCCAGTCTTCCTTGACAGCGCGACGGAACACCGCGCGCCAGTCGACATAGGTCTTCGGCTTCTCCGGCGATGCAGGGTCCGGCGTGTAGCGATCCTTGAACACGTCCCACGCGAGCGCGAGGAACTCAGGTGGCAGGCCTACGCGCTCCGACCAGTTGAAAATCGCGTCATCACCGGGAACGGCCTTTCTTCCTGCCGCCGCTTCGCCGGTCAGCCACTCGGCGAGAGTCGTCTCCTCGATGCGTCGACGCGGGGCGTGTTCATCACGACGAGAAACCCCCCTCTCCTCTGGTTCCTTACGGTTCCTTCTGGTTCGGGTAGCACCGGTGCCACCCGTCGGCTGCATGGGTGCCACCCCTTCGTTGCATGGGTGCAACCCGTCGGGCGCATTCGCTTCGCTCGGAGGGGTAGCACCGGTGCCACCCGTAGGGGTTGCGCCGGTGCCATCCGTCTCCCGCAATGTGGTGAGTCGATCGAAGTGCAGCCGGTAATGCGGCGCGAGGCCGGGGGCCCCTCCAGCAGCATTCGCCACGATGCTCAAGACCTGGCACTCCAACAGCGTCCGGACACATCGCCGCGCTTGGTCTCTGCTGATACCGACACGCTCGGCGATCGATGCCAGCGAGAGGTTCAACTGGCCCGTCCGTTCGTTGAGCGCATCGGCAAGGACCACGGCCGTCAGCTTCACTGTTGGTGGCTTCAATGAAGAAGCGATGACGGCAGTGACCGCGCGAATGCTCATGCGGCGCGCTCAAGGGCCTTCTGCAACGCACGACACCACCCCCTGAGGCGCGGCGCGTCACCGGCGCGGAAAACCCGCTCGAGTGCTTCATGGAGCAGGTCCGCTGGCGCCATGCCTTCGCGCAGCAGGAGTAACAGTTGAGCAGCCTCCTCCTGTCCCTCAACGACGGACAGTGCCCCGTGCGAGAGGCTGCCGGGTCGAGGCAGATCGGGGGCGCTCATTGCGTACCGCCTTCGGCCCGCTTCGCCGCGGCCGCGAGCGAAGCCATCTTGGCGCGCCGGAGGAGCGCATCACCCTGGGCCGGCTCGCGTGCCGTCTGCTGAGCGCGCTGGATGAGGAACTGACGAACGTCCGAAAGCAGCCAGCGAGTGCAGCGATGGGCGCGGAAAACAGGCTGCGGCGCTTCACCTCTGCTCACGAGCGTCTGCCAACTGGTGATCGAAATGCCGCATGCAGCTGCAGCGGATGGCCCGTCGATCATGGCGACATCCGCCAGGGCTGGGTGAATCTCCGGGTTTTTTGTCTGGTCGGTCATTTCTGGCCCTCAAGAGTGAGGACCGCATGGTTGCGCCAGTGCGTCAGTCGACCCTAGACAGAAATTCCCCCGCGCTTCGCCCGTCGAGCGGCTCTGCCGATCGACGCCTCCGGCGAAGGCACGCCACATGCGACAAGGACCTCGTCAGCCAGATGCTCCGCGTCCTCGACCGACGACAGGCTCTTCTTCAGCTCCGTGACGACGGCGCGAAGCAGCTCGTCCCGCGCGCGCATTGACGGCCTGCCGCGGTTGGCCTTCTGCCGCCGCAGCGATTCGCATGCGCTCTTCAGGAGATCGCCAATCTCCGAGTCCGACCCGGCCGCAAGGGCCTCTCGCCACGTCCGCCCGATCTTGAGCGCGGCGTGCGAGACAGCGGGCTCGGCATACCAGGCAGGCAGACGGGCCAGGCGCCCATCGGCACGGGCTGCCCCCGGGGCGGCCGCTGCCGCCTCCAACCAGCGGATGATCGCGGCCCGTTCCGCCATGCTGGCGCGAGCCATCGCGTGAGCTCGGAACTGGGCAAGCGGCGCCCGAAGCCAAGCACCAAAGGCCTGCGCGTCAATGCACGAGTCGCGCAGCACCACCGATAGATCGGGGAGCTGCTGCACCAGCTCACCATCGGTCCATACCAGGGGCCCCGAAGGTCCCAGGGCGTCGCTCTTCGACTTGGTCATCGTCTGTGTCCCCAGCGACGCCGTGATTGACCGACCGCCCAGACGAACTCGATCGCCGTCCGATCTCCCTTGCGGAGATTGCAGGTAGCGCACGCGGCGACCAAGTTCGGCATGCCATCACTACCACCTAGTGCCCGCGGCATCTGATGCTCCACGTGCCATGACGAAGACTCGAGTTTCAGGTCGCTGCCGCAGTAGTGGCAACGGCCGCCGGACCGCTCATGCACATGGCGACGCCGGCGAGAGACTCTTGGACCTGCTGGCGTAGCCGGCGGCGGCACCGCGGCCAGCTCAGCATCGGACCACAGCCGCGGCTGGTACCACAACGGCAACTCTCCTGCATCGTCCCTGGTCCGCAGCACGCGCCGCGCGGTCGCCAGCACATCGCTCTTGGACTCAGCGATGCTGACCACGCGACCGGCCGAAGGCTCGATCACCATGAACCTAACGGCATGGAGCCCCCCGGACACAATCGCCTGCGTGGCAAGTTCGAAGCGCCCGCTTCCGAACGGGCCGCCGAACAAGGGCTTGCGAAGGATGTGACTTGCCGTCATGGCGTCCCCGCGTTTCTATGGCGCCATTCCGCGAGCTTCGATCTGAAGTTTCCGCCAGGCAGGTCGTCCCAGTTGCTGACCCCGGCACGTGCAATCCATCCGAGTTCTCGGGCTTGCAGGTAGGCACGCACCGTGGACCACATCGGCCCGCTGAATTGTTGAGCGCGCTCTTCTTGGGCTCGCTCCCAACCGTCCCACACGTGCGAGAGGTCCAGGTCCTGAATTCGCTTTGTCCGGGGCTTATCCATGGTGCACCTCAGGCTTCGTCGCGGATCGCTGCGCCTCGCGCAGCCGCTGCTCGGCCAGACTGAGATCCCCGAAGACGAGCCGCTTGAGGTCGTCAAGCTCGCGACCGTGGTTCGCCTCTGGGGCCTCGTCGACGCACGCCGAGATCGCATATCCCAGCTGCTGAATGCGGATCAGCATCCCGCACCAAGCCTTGCCGGCCTCGTCGAGCTTCGCAGCATCTACCTCTCGCAGAAGTACCGCGGCGAGGGCACTGACCTCGTATGAAGCCTCGAACGCCAGGTGGGCGTGCTGAAACGAGCTCGTGCGATCAGGTTCCACCGCAGCAGCGGGTAAAGTTCCGTCAGCCATGATTCACCTCTCCATCAGGTGGCCGTGGTCAGGAGGCCAGAGGTGCTGCAACACCAACTGGCCTCCGCCTATGCCGGCTGCCGGCCGGCGCGGGTTCGCGGGTCAGGCCCGCCGACTCTGCATGTCGATCACATCGCCGCCCTCGCGCAGGCGCTCGAGGTATTCAGCCCAGCGCTGCAGCATGTCGCGGCGCTGTTCCAGGTACTGCGTCCGGTTGTAGGCCCGCCCGAGCGCGTCGCCAACGGCATGTGCGAGCTGGGCCTCGATGATCTTGTCCTCGACACCGAGACGCTCTGCGATCAACGTGCGCGCCGTGGCGCGGAAACCGTGAGCGGTCATGTCGTCGTTGCTGTAGCCCATGCGCCGCAGCGCACTGCGCACGGTGTTCTCGGACATGCAGCGTTGCCGCGTCGTCAGGGCCGGAAAGACGAACTTCCCGCCGCCTGTGAGTAGCTGCAGCTCGCGCAGCACGTCGACGGCCCGGGGCGCCAGCGGCACCAGATGCGGGGGGCCCGACGCCTTGTCTACCTTGAGGCGCTTCATCACCGTGCCGGGCACAGTCAGCAGCGCCTTGTCGAGGTCCACCCAGGCCCATTCCATCTGCCGTAGCTCGCCGGGCCGAAGCAACAGCAGCGGCGTCAACGCGAGCGCCGCCTTGGTGACCGGGTGCCCGCTGTAGGCGGCCATGTCCCGCAGCAGCGCCGCCACCTCTGCCGGCGCGATCAGTGCGGCGTGATGCCTCGTTTGGACCGGCTGCAGCGCATCGCGCAGATCCTGAGCGGGGTTCCGACCACAGACGCCCGTGGCGACGCCGTAGCGAAACACCTGGCTGCAGGCGTCCTTGAGGCGGTGTGCCGTCTCGATCGCCCCGCGAGCCTCGACCCTGCGGAGCGCCTGCAGCAGTTCGGGCGGATCGATGTCGGCGATCGGGCGTCGGCCGAGCGTCGGGAACGCATCGTTCGCAAGCCGCGTGAGCGTGCGATCGGCGTGGTTGGCGCTGACCTTGACCTGGTGCACGTTCGCCAGCCACTCACGCGCAACGAACTCGAACGACCCGGGCAGAGGTTTCCCTTCAGCGGCAAGCTTGGCACGCTGCCGCACGGCCGTTGCCGCGTCCTTGTCGGCGCGTTTAGCCTCGACGGGATCTCGCCCAGCGGCAAGCCCTTGGCGGGCCTCGTCGCGCTTCTGTCGAGCCAACGCGAGCGTGGTGTCCGGATAGGTGCCGAGGCTGAGACGGTTGGCCCTGGCGCCCACCCAGTACCTCAGGCGCCACCATCCTGCCCCAGAGGGTTGTGCCTCCAGCGTCAGGCCGGCGCCATCGTTGACGGTCACGGCCTTCCCGGCCGCCGCCGCGCGCTTCAGCGCAGCCTCGATACCCTTCACGCTCAACAGATTCACGCCCGGCATACCGCACAACTCCTCACGTCGCGACGCCCGGACTGGGCGGTTGTGCGGATTGTTGTGCGGTGGATCAGTGTGTGCAAGCGTTCAAATGCGGCCCTTGCAAACATGAAAAAAGGCCCAAGCCGTTGATTTGCTTGGGCCTTTTACGCCTTGGCGGTCCTAGCAGGACCTGAAAATGGTGGAGCCGGCGGGAATTGAACCCGCGTCCGCAAGCCTTCATCGGGCAGTTCTACATGCTTAGCTCTCTGGTTTGGATCTCGCCTGGCCGGTCGCGCAGGAGCACGCTACCGGACGGGCCAGCACCCTAAATCTCGCCATCATCCAAGGTGCACGAATGACAGCCAGCCAATGTGAATAACCTCTCTGTGTCAGGACTTGCGTCCCGTCACCCGGCCCATTGGCCTACCGGTGAGAGGTCCGCGGGGTTTAAGCCGCGAGAGCGTACGTTTGATCGTTCGCAGTTGGTTTGTTCCAGATGGATTTACGAGCTGACTGGTGCTCGGCATGCCCTACTCCGAATCCGTACCCACGTCGAAACCAGGTCGGCCCCAGAGAGAGAAGTCTCAGATTATGCCTGCGACCGGGACTTCAAGCCCGGGGCGTCAGACTTATTTCTGAAGTTCGACATGCGTCTGAAATGGCGGGATTTCAGGCGTCTTCCCGTAGCCAGTCGATCAATTGGGACGGCGTGTCGATGATCACGTCCGCGCCCCACGCATCGATCGATTCGCCCTGCCCCAGATAGCCCCAGCGCACGGCCACCGTCGGCATGCCGGCGGCGCGGCCGGCGAGGATGTCCCGGGCGTCGTCGCCGACGTAGACGCATTCGTGCGGCGCGACGCCGGCGCGGCGTGCCGCCTCGAGCAGCGGCTCCGGATGGGGCTTGGCATGCGGTGTGGTGTCGCCACCCACGACGGCCGCCGCCTGCGTCGACCAACCCAGGCCGCGCGCGAGCGGCAACGCGAAGCGCTCCGACTTGTTGGTGACGATGCCCCAGCTCAGGCCGTCCTCGCGCAGCGCCTGCAGCATGGCCGCGATGCCGTCGAAAGGATGGGTGTCCTGCAGCAGCCGTTGCTCGTAGCGATCGAAGAACTCATCGCGCAAGGCGGGGAATGCGGGCTCCGTGGGCGTCACGCCGAAGGCGATGCCCATCATTCCACGCGCGCCGGAGCCGACCATCGGCCGTAGACGCTCAAACGGCACTTGAGGCAGGCCTCGCGCGGTCAACATCTCGTTCGTCGCGCCGGCCAGATCGGGCGCGCTGTCGATCAAGGTGCCGTCCAGATCAAACAGCACCGCGCGAATGGCAGCCCGCACCGGCACGGCAGCCGGCGAACGCGTCAGCACCGTGCTCATGCGGGACGCCGGCAGGCCAGCAGGTAATTCACGTCGGTGTCCGAGCCCAGCGCGTAACGCTGCGTGAGCGGGTTGAACGTGAGCCCCTTGGCGCCCTGCACTTCCAGACCGGCATCGCGGCACATCTGCGCGAGCTCCGACGGGCGGATGAAGCGCGCGTATTCATGCGTCCCGGCGGGCAGCATGCGCAAGACGTATTCCGCGCCGACGATCGCGAGCAGGAAGGACTTGGCGTTGCGGTTCAACGTCGACAGAAACACCCAGCCGCCCGGCTTCACCAATTGGCCCAGCGCAGTCACGACCGAGGCGGGATCGGGGACGTGCTCCAGCATTTCCATGCAGGTCACCACATCGAATGACGCCGGGCGCTGCGCGGCGAGATCCTCGACCGCGATTTCCTGGTACGCGATGTTCTCGGTGCCGGCCTCCATCGCATGGAGCTCGGCCACGCGCAGCGACTTGGTGGCCAGGTCGATGCCCAGCACCGACGCACCCTTGCGTGCCATCGCATCAGCCAGGATGCCGCCGCCACAACCGACGTCCAGCGCCGTCTTGCCCTGCAGCGGGCAGTACCCATCGACCCAGTTCAATCGCAGCGGATTGATCTGGTGCAAGGGTTTGAATTCACTTTCGGTATCCCACCAGCGGTGGGCTAGCTCGCTGAACTTCTCGAGCTCTTTTGCATCGACATTCGCCATGGGGCGCAATGGTAGCCGAGCATGCATGGCCGGATGCCGTTCATCCTCGATGGCATCGCAGGGAAGCAGGCGCCGAATCCATCAGCAAAGGGCCGGGAAACAAGCCCGAAGCGCACGCGCCACGTCCCGACGACGCGTGACACGCGCATGAAAAAACCCCGCGAGCCTTGCGGCTGGCGGGGTTCGTCGCGGCGGCCAAGGCCGCCACGTTCAAGTCGCTTACTTGACGGCGCGAGTACCAACCACTTCGATTTCGACGCGGCGGTTCTTGGCGCGGCCTTCCGCGGTCTTGTTGTCGGCGATCGGCTGCTTCTTGCCCTTGCCTTCGGTGTAGACGCGGTTCTTTTCCAGGCCCTTCGAGACCAGATAGTCCTTCACGGCTTCAGCGCGGCGGACCGACAGCTTCTGGTTGTAGGCGTCAGTGCCGATGCTGTCGGTGTGGCCGACGGCAATGATCACTTCCAGATTGATGCCGCCAGTCTTGGAGACCAGGTCATCCAGCTTGGCCTTGGCTTCCGGCTTCAGGGTCGACTTGTCGAAGTCGAAGAAGGCGTCAGCAGCGTAGGTGACCTTTTCGCTGGTGGGCTTCACCGGCACGGGCACCGGGGTCGGCGCGACCTTCGGCGGCTCGACCTTGGGCTCGGCGACAGGCACCACCGGAGCGACCACGGGCTTCAGCGCGCCATCGCAATCCTTGGCAGCGGTAGCCGGGGTCCAAAAGGCATCGCGCCAGCACAGCTCGTTGGTGCCGTTCTTCCAAACGGTGCCATCGGTAGCACGCCAGTTGTCCACGGTTTGGGCCATAGCGCCCGAGGTGGCCATAGCGGCGACAGCGAAGAGCGACGCCACGCGGTTCAATTTCTTCATGATTCTCCTCTCAAGGAAAGCCGCAGTTGCCCTGCGAAACGTCCAATGTCGGAACTAAAACCTTAGAAGCACCCAGACCAAGGGTTTCTCCCAGGGACGAACCGATTGTGCCATAGGGCAACAGGACGACTTCATTCTCGCGGCACGCACCGTGACTGTTCATGAACCTGTTGCATTGGCACTACAAGCGGGCGCAATTAGAATCATCGGCTTCTGCTCTCTTCAGTGGTCGGCGCTCCCGTGCGCGCGGCCATCACGCGCATGACCCAGTTCGCCAAGGAAACCCTCCCGATCAGCCTCGAGGAGGAAATGCGCCGCTCCTACCTCGATTACGCGATGAGCGTGATCGTGGGCCGGGCCCTGCCCGACGCGCGCGACGGCCTCAAGCCGGTGCATCGTCGCGTGCTGTTCGCGATGCACGAGTTGAACAACGACTGGAACCGACCCTACAAGAAGTCGGCCCGTATCGTCGGCGACGTCATCGGTAAATACCACCCGCACGGCGACAGCGCCGTGTACGACACCATCGTCCGGATGGCGCAGGACTTCTCGCTGCGCCACATGCTGGTGGACGGCCAGGGCAATTTCGGCTCGGTCGACGGCGACAACGCCGCGGCGATGCGATACACCGAAATCCGTCTGTCGAAAATCGCCAACGAAATGCTGGCCGATATCGACAAGGAAACCGTCGACTACGGCCCCAACTACGATGGCAGCGAGAAAGAACCGCTGGTATTGCCGGCCCGGCTGCCGAATCTGCTGATCAACGGCTCGTCCGGTATCGCGGTGGGCATGGCGACGAATATCCCGCCGCACAACCTCAACGAAGTCGTCGACGCCTGCCTGCACGCGCTGAAGAATCCGGAGTGCCCGATCGACGAGTTGATGGAGATCATCCCGGCGCCGGACTTCCCCACCGCCGGGATCATCTACGGCCTGAGCGGCGTGCGCGAGGGCTATCGCACCGGCCGCGGCAAGGTCGTGATGCGCGCGAAGGTCCATTTCGAGGACATCGACCGCGGCCAGCGTCAGGCGATCATCGTCGACGAGATCCCCTACCAGGTGAACAAGAAGACCCTGCTCGAGCGCATCGCCGAGCTGGTTCACGAGAAGAAGATCGAGGGCATCAGCCACATCCAGGACGAGTCCGACAAGGACGGGATGCGCGTGGTGATCGAGCTCAAGCGCGGCGAAGTCCCGGAAGTGGTGCTGAACAACCTGTACAAGCAGACGCAGTTGCAGGACAGCTTCGGCATGAACATGGTGGCGCTGATCGACGGTCAGCCCAAGCTGTGCAACCTGAAGGACCTGATCACGGTCTTCCTGGAGCACCGCCGCGAGGTCGTCACCCGCCGCACCGTCTACGAATTGCGCAAGGCCCGCGAGCGCGGCCACGTGCTGGAAGGCCTGGCCGTCGCGCTGGCCAACATCGACGACTTCATCGAGATCATCAAGCGCAGCCCCACGCCGCCGGTCGCCAAGGCCGAGCTGATGGCGCGCGCCTGGGACTCCTCGCTGGTGCGCGAGATGCTGTCCCGCGCCGAGACCGAGGCCGTCGGCGGCCGCAACGCCTACCGTCCGGAAGGCCTGCCCGCGCAGTACGGCATGCAGGAGGACGGCCTCTACAAGCTGTCCGACGACCAGGCCGGCGAGATCCTCCAGATGCGCCTGCAGCGCCTGACTGGCCTGGAGCAGGACAAGATCGTCGGCGAGTACCGCGACGTGATGGCGCAGATCGCCGACCTGCTGGACATCCTGGCCACCCCGGCCCGCGTGACCACCATCATCGGCGACGAGCTCTCCGCGGTCCGCGTCGAGTTCGGCCAGACCAAGCTGGGCGCGCGCCGCAGCGTGATCGAGCACAACGCCCAGGAGCTCGGCACCGAGGACCTGATCACCCCGACCGACATGGTGGTGACGCTGTCCCACACCGGCTACATCAAGAGCCAGGCGCTGAGCGAGTACCGCGCGCAGCGCCGCGGCGGCCGTGGCAAGCAGGCCACCGCGACCAAGGACGACGACTGGATCGACCAGCTCTTCATCGCCAACACGCATGACTGGATGCTGTGCTTCAGCAACCGCGGCCGCGTGTACTGGCTCAAGGTCTGGGAAGTGCCGCAAGGCTCGCGCAACGCGCGCGGCAAGCCGATCGTCAACATGTTCCCGCTGCAGCCGGAAGAGAAGATCAACGTCGTCCTGCCGCTGACCGGCGAGTTCCGCACCTTCCCGGAAGACCACTTCATCTTCTTTGCCACCGCGCTCGGCACGGTCAAGAAGACCTCGCTGAAGGACTTCAGCAACCCGCGCAAGGCCGGCATCATCTCCGTCGACCTGGACGACGGCGACTACCTGATCGGCGCCGCGCTGACCGACGGCCAGCATGACGTGATGCTGTTCTCCGACGGCGGCAAGGCGGTGCGCTTCGACGAGGACGACGTCCGCCCGATGGGCCGCCAGGCCCGCGGCGTGCGCGGCATGATGCTCGAGCCCGACCAGCGCCTGATCGCCATGCTGGTGGCCGAGGACGAGACGCAGAGCGTGCTGACCGCGACCGAGAACGGCTACGGCAAGCGCACCAACATCGCCGAATACACCCGTCACGGGCGCGGCACGAAGGGCATGATCGCGATCCAGCAGAGCGAGCGCAACGGCAAGGTCGTCGCCGCCACGCTGGTGCGTCCGGAGGACGAGATCATGCTGATCACCGACACTGGCGTGCTGGTGCGCACGCGGGTTGCCGAGATCCGTGAACTGGGTCGCGCCACGCAAGGCGTGACGCTGATCGCGCTGGACGAGGGAGCGAAGCTCTCCGGCCTGCAACGCATCGTCGAGAACGATGCCAACGAATCGACCGACGGCATCGATGCCGCCGGTCCCGATGCCGGCGACGCCACGGGCGACGCGGGCGACTCCACTCCTGACGTGAAGGAATGACCTTGTTGCTGAAGTCCGTACAAGCCGGCGCCATCGCCGCCGCCCTGCTGGTGAGCCCGTTGGCGTGGGCGCAGAAGGCCGACTCCACGCCCGCCAAGAAGGATCTCATCGCCCGCATCCTCAAGCTGCAGCAGCCCGCCATCGAGGCCCTGACGGTCGGCGTGCTGAGCCGCCCGGTCAACGAGCTGGCCGCCAAGGCCGCGCCCGCCCTGCGCAACGTGCCGGAATCCAAGCGCGAGGCCACCGCCAAGCAGATCGACGCCGACCTGCGCAAGTTCATGGAAGACAACGCCCAGCCGCTGGTCGAGAAGGGCGTCAAGCTGGCCCCGTCGACGATGGGCGTCGCGCTGGACGAGAAGTTCACCGAGGACGAGCTGCGTCAGCTGGTCGCCTGGCTGGAATCCCCGGTGAGCAAGAAGTTCGCCGAGGCCGCCCAGGATCTGCAGACCACCTATACCAAGAAGCTGATCGACGACAACGGCAAGCAGCTGGACGAGAAGTTCACTGCGCTGCAGCAGAGCGTCGCCAAGCAACTGGGCGTGGATGCCGGCCCGGCTCCGGCCGCCTCCGGCGCCAAGCCGGCCCCGAAGGCCGCGCCGACGCCGAAGAAGTAAGCCGCGCCGCGGCGGCCTCGGCCGCCGCCCGCTCCGAGGGGCGCGCGCCGCGCGACGACTGTCGCGACAGCCGCGCCCCATCCGTCTTTTGCAGTCGAGATTCCGCGATGCTCGTCGTCCGTCCGTTCAACTTCTCCGCCGGCCCCGCCGCCCTCCCCGACGAGGTTCTGAGCCAGGTGGCCGAGGAGATGCTCGACTGGCAGGGCTCGGGCATGAGCGTGATGGAGATGAGCCACCGCGGCCGCGAGTTCATCTCGATCTACGAAGCCGCCGAGGCGGACCTGCGCGACCTGCTGCAGGTGCCGTCCAACTTCCGCATCCTGTTCATGCAGGGCGGCGGGCTCGGCGAGAACGCGATCGTGCCGCTGAACCTGTCGCGCGGCGGCGCGGTCGACGTGGTGGTGACCGGATCCTGGTCGAAGAAAAGCGCCGGCGAGGCGAAGCGCTACGCGGACGTCCGCATCGCCGCCGACGCCGCCTCGTCCTCGCCCGAGAGGCGCTACCTCGACATCCCGGCGCCCTCGTCCTGGCGACTGCGTCCGGACGCCGCCTATGTCCACGTCTGCACCAACGAGACGATCGACGGCGTGGAGTTCCAGTCGTTGCCGGACCTGCGGGCGCTGGGCTGCGACGCGCCGCTGGTGATCGATTTCTCCTCGCACGTCGTCTCGCGTCCGGTCGATTGGCGCAAGGTCGGCGCGGCCTTCGCGGGCGCGCAGAAGAACATCGGCCCGGCTGGCCTGACGCTGGTCATCGTGCGCGAGGACCTGCTCGGCCGCGCGCTGCCGATCTGCCCCAGCGCCTTCGACTACAAGATTGTGGCCGAGGCGGAATCGATGTACAACACGCCGCCGACCTTCGGCATCTACGTCGCCGGACTGGTCTTCCAATGGCTCAAGCGCTTCGCGTACGCCGGCAGGACCGGCCTCGCGGCGATCGAGCAACGCAACATCGACAAGGCCGCCCTGCTCTACGCGACGCTGGACGGCTCTTCCCTGTACGAGAACCGCGTGGCGACACCCTGCCGCTCGCGGATGAACGTTCCATTCTTCCTCCGCGACGAGCGTCTGAACGACGCCTTCCTGGCCGGCGCCAGGGAGCGGGGGCTGCTGCAACTCAAAGGCCACAAGTCGGTGGGCGGCATGCGGGCATCGATCTACAACGCGATGCCGCTGGAGGGCGTTCAAGCCCTGGTGAGCTACCTGAAGGACTTCGAGACCCAACATGGCTGACGCAGCCCAACCGCCCCTCCCTCCCGATCCGGCCATGCCGCCCGCGCCGGTGGCCGACCCTGAACTGCTCGCGCTGCGCGACCAGATCGACACGCTCGACGCGCAACTGCTGTCGCTGCTGAACCAGCGTGCCCACGTGGCCGAGCAGGTCGGCGAAATCAAGCGCCGCGACGGTACGCCGTTCTTCCGCCCCGACCGCGTCGCGCAGGTCATCGCCAAGATCAAGAGCGCGAACCCCGGACCGCTGAAGGGCGAGCATGTCGCCGCGATCTGGCGCGAGATCATGTCCGCCTGCCTGGCGCTCGAATCGCCGCAGCGCGTCGCCGTGCTGGGCCCGTTCGGCACCTTCTGCGAGCAGGCCGCGATCGAGTACTTCGGCGGCGCCGCCGACCTGATCTACTGCAACAGCTTCGACGAGGTCTTCCACGCCACCGCCTCGGGCAGCGCGCAGTACGGCGTCGTCGGCGTCGAGAACATGACCGAGGGCGTGGTGACGCGCTCGCTCGACCTGTTCCTGCACACGCCCACGCACGTCGTCGGCGAGGTCAGCCTGCTGATTCGCCACAACCTGCTGCGCAAGGAGAACTCGCTGGAGGGCGTGGAGGCCGTGCTGGCCCATCCGCAGGCGTTGGCGCAGTGCCAGAACTGGCTCTCCAAGCACCTGCCCAACGCCGAGCGCCGCGCCGTCTCCAGCAACGCCGAAGGCGCCCGGCTGGCCGCGACGAACCCGGCCTGGGCCGCTATCGCCAGCGAGCGCGCGGCGACGCTGTTCGGCCTGCACATCACCGCGCACGCGGTGCAGGACGAGGCCTACAACCGCACCCGATTCGCCGTCATCTGCCTGCCGCAGACGATGGCCACGCCGCCGGCGACCGGACGCGACTGCACCAGCCTGATCGTCTCCGTGGCCAATCGCCCCGGCGCGATGCATGATCTGCTGGTGCCGCTGAAGACGCACGGCGTGTCGATGACCCGGCTGGAGTCCCGCCCGGCGCGCACCGGCCAGTGGGAGTACTACTTCTACATGGACCTCGACGGCCACCCGTCGCAGCCGCACGTGGCGGCCGCGCTGGCCGAGCTGCGTCAGCTGTGCGCGTTCTACAAGGTCATCGGCGCCTACCCGTTGAAGGCTTGAGAGGTTTCCCACGATGTTCAACCAACTCGGCGTGATCGGATGCGGCCTGATGGGCGGTTCGTTCGCGCTGGCCATGAAAAAAGCCGGCCTCGTGCGCCGGGTGGTCGGCTACAGCAAGTCGCCGTCCACGACCGAGACCGCCCGCCGCATGGGCGTGATCGACCTTGCCGCGGAATCGGCGCTGCTGGCCGTGTCCGGCTCGGACATCGTGCTGATCGCCGTGCCGGTGGCCGCGACCGAATCGACGCTCAAGGCGATCCGCCACCTGGTGCGCAGCGACGTGCTGCTGATGGACGTGGGCTCGACCAAGAGCGACGTCGTCGACGCGGCCCGCCGCGCGCTCGGCAAGCAACTGCCCAGCTTCGTGCCGGCCCATCCGATCGCCGGCAAGGAAAGCGCCGGCGTGCAGCACGCCGACGCCGCGCTCTACCAGGGCCGGCAGGTCATCCTGACCCCGCTGGAGCAGACCCGTCCCGAGCTGGTGCAGAAGGCCACCGACGTCTGGTCGGCGCTCGGCTGCCAGGTGCTCAAGATGGCGCCGCATCACCATGACGAGGCCTTCGCCGCCGTCAGCCATCTGCCGCACCTGCTGGCCTACGCCTACTTCAGCGCGGTGGCCCGGCAGCCGTCGGGCCGCGATTTCCTGAGCCTGGCCGGCCCGGGCTTCCGCGACTTCACCCGCATCGCCGCCAGCGATCCGGCCGTGTGGCGGGACGTGCTGCTGGCCAACCGGCAGGACCTGCTGACGCAGTCGCAGCGCTTCCGAGAGGTCCTCGACCGCATGGAGCAGGCGATCCGCGACGGCGACGGCTCCGCCCTCGAAGCGATGATCCGGCAGGCCTCCGAGGGCCGCGCCCAGTGGCAGCTCGGGTCGCCGGCCGCGACGCCGCCGACCAAGTCCAAATAACTTTGTGCCGGCGTGCCCCTGGCCGCCGGTCCGCGCCATGTACAAGATCCCCTTCCTGGACCTGCCCCCGCTCCGCGGCGCCGCAGGTACCGTCGTCCTGCCCGGCTCCAAGAGCATCTCCAACCGCGTGCTGCTGCTGGCCGGCCTGTCGGACGGGGTCACGCGGGTCCACGACCTGCTGGCCTCGGACGACACCCGGGTCATGCTGGCCGCGCTGCAGGAACTGGGCTGCAAGCTCGACCGGCAAGCAGACGGCGTGCTTGCCGTCACCGGCATCGGCGGCCGCCCGCGCACCGAGGCGGCGAAGCTGTTCCTGGGCAACGCCGGCACGGCGATGCGCCCGCTGACCGCCGCGCTGGCGCTGCTGGCGGCGACGCAGGGCGGCAGCTTCGAGCTCTCCGGCGTGCCGCGCATGCATGAGCGCCCGATCGGCGACCTGGTCGACGCGCTGCGCGGGCTGGGCTGCGACATCGCCTGCCTCGGCCAGGAGGGATACCCGCCGCTGCGCCTGAGCGGCCCGGCCCGGTTGACGCTCGACGCGCCGGTGCGCGTGCGCGGCGACGTGTCCAGCCAGTTCCTCACCGCGCTGCTGCTGGCGCTGCCGCTGGTCGCGACGAACGACGTCGTCATCGAGGTCACCGGCGAGCTGATCTCCAAGCCCTACGTCCACATCACGCTGGAGTTGCTGGCGCACTTCGGCGTGCAGGTCCGTCGCGACGACGACTGGCAGCGCTTCGTGATTCCCGCCGGCAGCCGCTATCGCTCGCCGGGCGAGGTCCACATCGAGGGCGACGCCTCGTCGGCGTCCTACTTCGTCGCGCTCGGCGCGATCGCGGCGGCGGACGCGCCGGTGCGCATCGAGGGCGTCGGCTCGGCCTCCGTGCAGGGCGACGTCCGTTTCCTCGAGGCGGCGCAGGCGATGGGCGCGCGGGTCGAGATCGGGGCGAACTGGCTGGAGGTCCGCCGCGGCGCCTGGCCGCTGCGCGCGCTCGACCTGGACTGCAACCACATCCCGGACGCGGCGATGACGCTGGCGGTGATGGCGCTCTACGCCGACGGCCCGACGACGCTGCGCAACATCGCCTCCTGGCGCGTCAAGGAGACCGACCGCATCGCCGCCATGGCCGCCGAGCTGCGCAAGCTCGACGCCGAGGTCGAGGAAGGCCCCGACTGGCTGCGCGTCCATCCGCTCAAGGCCTGGCGGCCCGCGTCCATCCACACCTACGACGACCACCGCGTGGCGATGTGCTTCTCGCTGGCCGCGTTCAACGGCCTGCAGGACGACCGCCGGGGCGCGGCGGTGCCGGTGCGCATCCTCGATCCGCAATGCGTGGCCAAGACCTTCCCGGACTACTTCGAGACGCTGTTCGGCGTTGTGCGCGCCGAGATCGAGGACATCCCGGTCATCACCATCGACGGCCCCACCGCCTCCGGCAAGGGCACGCTGACCGACGAGGTGGCCAAGGCGCTGGGGTATCACGTGCTGGACTCGGGCGCGCTGTACCGGGTGACGGGGCTGGCGGCGTCCCGCGCCGGCATCGACCTGGACGACGGCGAGGCGGTCGCCGCGCTGGTGCCGACGCTGGAACTGCGCTTCCAGGACGGCCAGGCGCTGCTCGACGGCGAGGACGTCTCCGCGGACCTGCGGCTGGAGGCGACGGGGCTGATGGCCTCGCAGGTCGGCGCCCACCCGGCGGTGCGCCGCGCGCTGCATCAACTGCAGCTGGACTTCCGGCAACTGCCGGGGCTGGTGGCCGACGGCCGGGACATGGGCACCGCCATCTTTCCGGCGGCTCCGCTGAAGGTCTTCCTCACCGCCAGCGCCGCCACGCGGGCCGAGCGGCGGCATAAGCAATTGATTTCCAAGGGCCTTTCGGCTAATATCGAGGGCTTGCGCGCTGATCTTGAAGCGCGGGACGCACGCGATAAAGGTCGCAGCGCGTCGCCGCTTCAGGCCGCCGCGGACGCGATCGAGCTGGACAACTCGGCGCAGACCATCGAGCAATCGAGGGATCTGGTGCTGAGCTGGTGGCGGGATCGGCGCCCGTTCTGACCCACGGTCGGCACGCGAATCAAGAGCATCGCCCCTCCCTCCGGACGTCAGTCCACTGGGGGCGATGTGTTCGACAACCTAACCCGCAAGTCCGCTTGCACAACACCGCCAACGCATTGACAGCCGCTCGCCGCTTCATTTGAAGCAGCTGGACCGTCTTCGCCTCGGCAAGGAAATTTTCATGTCCCAAACCCAAACCTCCTTCGGTGGCGAATCCTTTGCCGCCATGTTCGAGGAGTCGCTGCAGCGCGCCAACATGCGCACCGGCGAAGTCATCTCGGCCGAAGTGGTGCGCATCGAGCACAACTTCGTGGTGGTGAACGCTGGCCTCAAGTCTGAAGCCTACGTGCCCGTCGAAGAGTTCAAGAACGACCAAGGCGAAGTCGAAGTCCAGGTGGGCGACTTCATCTCGGTGGCCATCGACGCCATCGAGAACGGCTACGGCGACACCATCCTGTCGCGTGACAAGGCCAAGCGTCTGGCCTCGTGGCTGTCGCTGGAAAACGCGCTGGAATCCGGCGAGTTCGTGACCGGCACCGTCTCCGGCAAGGTCAAGGGCGGCCTGACCGTCCTGGTCAACGGCATCCGCGCCTTCCTGCCCGGATCGCTGCTGGACACCCGCCCGGTGAAGGACATGAGCCCGTTCGAGGGCAAGACCATGGAGTTCAAGGTCATCAAGCTGGACCGCAAGCGCAACAACGTTGTGCTGTCGCGTCGCGCGGTGGTCGAGGCCTCGATGGGTGAAGAGCGCGCCAAGCTGCTGGAAACGCTGACCGAAGGCGCCATCGTCAACGGCGTGGTCAAGAACATCACCGAATACGGTGCATTCGTGGACCTGGGCGGCATCGACGGCCTGCTGCACATCACCGACATGGCCTGGCGCCGTGTCCGTCACCCGAGCGAAGTGGTGACGGTCGGCCAGGAACTGACCGCCAAGGTCCTGAAGTTCGACGCCGAGAAGAACCGTGTCTCGCTGGGCCTGAAGCAGCTGGGCGACGATCCGTGGTTCGGCGTGTCGCGCCGCTACCCGGCCAACACCCGCCTGTTCGGCAAGGTCACGAACATCGCCGACTACGGCGCGTTCGTCGAGATCGAACCCGGCATCGAAGGCCTGGTGCACGTCTCCGAAATGGACTGGACCAACAAGAACGTCGCGCCTTCCAAGGTTGTCTCGCTGGGCGACGAAGTGGAAGTCATGGTCCTGGAGATCGACGAAGACAAGCGTCGCATCTCGCTGGGCATGAAGCAGTGCCGCGCCAACCCGTGGGAAGAGTTCGCCGAGAACGTCAAGCGCGGCGACCGCGTCAAGGGCCCGATCAAGTCGATCACCGACTTCGGCGTGTTCGTGGGCCTGGCCCAGGGCATCGACGGCCTGGTGCACCTGTCCGACCTGTCGTGGAACGAGCCGGGTGAAACCGCCGTCCGCAACTACAAGAAGGGCCAGGAAGTCGACGCCATCGTGCTGGCCGTGGACGTCGAGCGCGAGCGCATCTCGCTGGGCATCAAGCAGCTGGACGGCGATCCGTTCTCGACCTTCGTCTCGGTCAACGACCGCGGCATGACGGTCTCCGGCAAGGTCAAGACCGTCGACGCCCGTGGCGCCGAGATCGACCTGGGCGAAGACATCATCGGTTACCTGCGCGCCTCGGAAATCTCCCGCGACCGCGTGGAAGACGCCCGCAACGTGCTGAAGGAAGGCGACGAAGTCTCCGCCGTGATCATCAACGTGGACCGCAAGTCGCGCGGCATCCAGCTGTCGATCAAGGCCAAGGACAACGCCGACCAGCAGGAAGCCATGCACCGCCTGTCGCAGTCGAACGAGCGTGAAAACGCCGGCACGACCAGCCTGGGCGCCCTGCTGCGCGCCAAGCTGGACAACCAGAACAACGGCTGATCGCGCGGGGCCTCGATCGAGGACCCCACCGATCGCCGGGACGATCCGGAACCGGATGCCGCGCCTGTCGCGAAACGCGAACAACGCGGCACCGGTCTCCTGAGAATCCCTGTTCTGGCCGGGGTGCGGCTGAGTTAGCCTCCCCCTCAGACACGCGAAACCGCTCCAACAGGCTCGCTCCGCAGCGAGCCTGTTTTTATTCAGATGCCCACGACCATGACCCGATCCGACCTGGTGGCCCACTTGTCCGAGCGCTTCGGCCAGCTCACGCAACGAGACACCGAGTTCGCGGTCAAGACCATCCTGGACGCGATGTCCGACGCGCTGGCCCGGGGCCACCGCATCGAGATCCGCGGCTTCGGCAGCTTCTCGATCAACCGCCGCCCGCCCCGCATGGGCCGCAATCCGCGCAGCGGCGAGCAAGTGCTGATCCCCGAAAAGCTGGTGCCCCATTTCAAGCCCGGCAAGGCCCTGCGCGAAGCCGTCGACGCGCAACTGCCCGTCCTGGACGACGAAGCCGCCGCCTGAGCGGCCACGCACGCGCACACCCCCTCGATCGAGGGTCTCGTCCGACCCGCGGGTCCGCTCGGCGGACATCACGCGCGGATGACCGGCAGCGCCGCGCATCGCGGGATTTCCCGGTGCCGCGTCAGGAAGTAAAAGCCGGGTTACCACGCCCTGCCTTCCGTCATACCGCCTTGCGCACACGCCTAGAATCGCGCCCATGCGAATCCTGGTCTGGCTCTTCCGCGCCTTCCTGTTCTTCACCCTCTTCGCCTTCGCGCTGAACAACAGCCAGGAGGTCGTCGTGCACTGGTTCTTCGGCCAGGCCTGGCGATCCCCGCTGGTGATCGTAGTGCTGCTGACCTTCGCGGTCGGCTGCGCCTTCGGCGTGCTGGCGATGGTGCCGTCCTGGTGGCGTCACAAGCGCGCCGCCGCGCGCTCGCTCCCGCCGGCGGACGATCTGCCGCCGGCCGTCATTCCCGACCCCAAGATCCCCGATGGAATTTGATCTCAGCTGGTTGCTGATCGGCGTCCCCCTCGTCTTCGGCCTGGGCTGGCTCGCCTCCAAGCTGGACGCTCGCCAGTGGAAACGCGAGCAGCGCGACGCCCCCCGCGCTTACTTCAAGGGTCTGAACCTGCTGCTGAACGAGCAACAGGACAAGGCCATCGACGCCTTCATCGAAGCGGTGCAGGCCGACCCCGACACCTCGGAGCTGCACTTCGCGCTGGGCAACCTGTTCCGCCGCCGCGGCGAGTACGAACGTGCCGTGCGCGTGCACCAGCATCTGCTGTCGCGCGGCGACCTGCCCAAGGCGGAGCGCGACCGCGCGCAGTACGCGCTGGCGCAGGACTTCTTCAAGGCCGGCCTGTTCGACCGCGCCGAGAGCGCCTACGAGGCCCTCAAGGGCACCGCCTTCGACCACGACGCCGCGCTGGCCCTGCTGTCGCTGTACGAGCGCTCGCGCGAGTGGGCCAAGGCGGCGCGGATCTCGGAACAGCTGGAGGAAGCCGGCACCGCCAGCTTCGCCGGCCGCATCGCCAACTACTGGTGCGAGCTGGCACTGGAGGCGCACGCCCACCAGGACGAGACCGCCGCGCGCCGCTGGCTGGACCAGGCCCGCGACCGCGCGCCGCAATCGGCGCGCGCCTACGTGCTGCTGGGCCAGATGCTCGCCCACCAGGGCGACCAGGCCGGCGCGCAGGCCATCTACGGCGAGCTGCTGAAGGCCAACCCCGACGCGTTCAACCTGGTCGCGCGGGACTACGCGCAAGCCGCGCAGGCCATCGGCACGACGGGCCAGGCGCTGGCGCTGCTCGAGGCCCAGTACCGCCGCCATCCGAGCATGGCGCTGCTGCAGGCGATCGCGCTGCTGGAGCCCGCGCCCGAGGCGCAGCGCAAGCGGCTGGCCGAGCACCTGCGCGTCGAGCCCGCGCTGTCCGCCGCGACGCAGTTGCTGCAGCAGAGCCAGTCCCGCCAGCAGCCGCTGAACGAGGACGAGGCCCAGCTCGTCGGCACCGCGCTGCAACGCGCGGTGCGTCCGCTGCAACGTTATCGCTGCGCCGCCTGCGGCTTCGAGTCGCAGCATTATTTCTGGCAATGCCCGGGCTGCCTCAGCTGGGACAGTTATCCCCCGCGTCATGTCGAAGAGCTCTGAATTCCCGTCCACCCTGCCCGCCTCCGGCATGCCCGGCGGCGACCGCGTCATCCTGTGCATGAAGTGGGGGACCAAGTACGGCCCCGAGTACGTCAACCGGCTCTACGCGATGGTGCGCCGCCACCTGCGCGGCGACTTCCGCTTCGTCTGCCTGACCGATCGCAGCGAAGGCGTGCGGGCCGAGGTCGAATGCCTGCCGATCCCGCCGCTGGCGCTGCCGCCGGGCATCCCGGACCGCGGCTGGTACAAGCTGACCACCTTCGAGGCCGACCTGCACGGCCTGCGCGGCACCGCGCTGTTCCTGGATCTGGACGTGGTCATCGTCGACGACATGACGCCGTTCTTCGAGGTGCCGGGCGAGTTCCTGATCATTCACGACTGGAAGCGCCCCTGGCGCATCACCGGCAACTCGTCGGTCTACCGCTACACGCTGGGCGCGCATGCCGACGTGCTGGCGAAGTTCCGGCGCGAGTTCGAGACCATCCGCAAGGAGTTCCGCAACGAGCAGGCCTACCTGTCCGACGCGATCCATCAAAAGGGTCAGCTGCAGTACTGGGACGACCGCTGGTGCGCGAGCTTCAAGTACCACTGCATCCCGCGCTGGCCGTCGAACTACTGGCGCGCGCCGTTCATTCCGGACGGTGCCCGCATCCTGATCTTCCACGGCGTGATGAACCCGCCCGACGCGCAGGAGGGCCGCAGCAACGGCAACTGGCGGCGTCCGCTGCCGGCCCCGTGGATCGCCGATCACTGGCACGAGTGAACGCGCGGACGATGACGCCTTCGACGATCTAGCGATGACCTCAGACGCTCCGCCCCCCTCATCACCGACCGAACCGCCACGCGTGCGCCCGTGGCTGTCGGTGCTGATCCCCGTCTACAACGTCGAGGACTACCTGCGGGAATGCCTCGCGTCGGTGCTGTCCCAGGCCGACCAAGGCGTCGAGGTGCTGATGGTGGACGACTGCTCCACCGATGGCTCGGGCCAGTTGATGTGCGAACTCGCGGCGCGCGACGCGCGCGCGCGCTGCCTGTTCCACACGCAGAACCTGGGCCTCTCCGGCGCGCGCAATACGCTGCTGCAGGCCGCCCAGGGCGAGTACGTCTGGTTCCTCGACTCGGACGACTTCCTGACGCCTGGCGCGATCGACAGCCTGCGCGGCATCGTCCAGGCGCAGGCGCCATCGCTGGTGCTGTGCGACTTCCGCATGGTCCGCGAACGGATGAAGGCCCGCCACCGCTGGCGGGGGCATTTGCACATGCACACCTTCCATGGCCCCGCGCGCGAGCTGCTGAACGACACCTCGCTGCTGGTCCAGGGCCTGTTCGAGGCCGGGCAGTTGCACAGCTGGTCCAAGATCGCCAAGCGCAGCGTCTGGGGGGAGCAATTGCGCTTCCCGGTCGGCAGGTATTTCGAGGACATGGCCACGACACCGTTGCTGGCCCTGGCGGCGAGCACGTTCTGGTACGAGCCCGAGGTCTGGATCGGCTATCGCCAGCGCGAGGGCTCCATCCTGCACACGCCCAACCTCAAGAAGGCCGAGCACCTGGCCCACGCGCTGGCCAACCTGCGCGAGGCCGCGGTCCGGTCCTCGCTGACGGATGCGGCGCTGTTCGCGTGGGCTCATTTCACCGCGCGCAACTTCATCGGCGCGGCGCGCATGGCGACCAAGGCGCAGCCCGATCGCTGCGGCGGCCTGATCACGCATTACCGGCAAGCTTTCGAGGAGGCGTCGCCGATCTCGCTGCGCGAGCTGAAGTTCACCTACCTGCGTCGCGGCTGGTGGATCCGCGCGTTGCGCCTGCGCCGCTGGTTGCGCGAGGCCGATTGCGGCAGCCTGGGCCATCAGGCCCCGGCTCAGAGCGACAGCAGCATGTCCTCGTAGCGCCGCATCATCAGCGCGACGCCGTGCTCCTCGAGAGCCCGCCGGCGCGCCGCCGCACCGAGCCGCGCGGCCAGCGCCGGATCGCGCAACAAGCGCTCGATCGCATCGGCCAGGGCCGCGGGGTCGGACTCCGGCACCAGCAGGCCGGTGCGATCCTGCTCCAGCACGCCCTCCACGCCCGGCACCAGCGACGCCACGCAGGCGCAGCCCGCCGCCATGCCCTCCAGCAGGGCCAGCGGCATGCCTTCCCAATGGGTGGCGAGCACGAAGATCCGCTGGCTCATCAGCAGGCCCGGCATGTCGCCGTGATGGCCCAGGAAACGCACCTGATCGCCCAGGTCCAGCCGGCTCGCCAGTCGCCGCGCCCACCAGCGGTAGCCGGCCTTGCCGCCGCCGGCCAGATACAGCACCGGCCGCAGCCCGCGATCGCGCAGCAGCGCCACCGCGCGGATCAGGGTCATCTGATCCTTCTGCCGTGCGAAGCGGGCCGACATCACGATGCCCGGCTCGCGGCCATCGGCCGGATGCCGGTCGGCCTCGGCGAAACGGTCCAGGCGGATGCCGTTGGGGATCGCCATCGTCCGGGCCTCGGGCATGCCCAGCGTGACGAGCTGCCGGCGCACCCCCTCGGAAACGCCGACCAGGCGCGCGCTGCGCTCGCTCAGCCGCCGCGCCTGCGCGCGCGTGGCGCGGGTGTAGCGCTCGCGGGCGTTGTGCTCGACCTGCACCAGCGCCGGCACGCCCGCCTCCAGGCCGGCGCTCCGGCCCAGCAGGTGCTCGGGAAAGCCATGCGCCATCAGCACGTCGGGACGCAGCTCGGCGCAGAGCCGCCGCAGCGCGCGCCGGGTCGCGAAATGCGCCCAGCCCGGCACCACGTGCACGGGCAGGCCTTGATCGCGCAGCGCCTGGATGCGCGCGCGGGTGGCGGGGGAGTCGGTGTGGCGCTTGTGGCGCAGCACCAGGATGGGCTCGATGCGGGCGCTGTTCAATTGCGCAAGGCAGAGATCGACCGCCACCTGGGTCGCGCCGGAAAACCCGCCGGTGACGAAATGCAGCACGCGGCGACGGCTTGAAGTCGACGGCATGCGCGGGAGAGGTTCAACCATCGGACGAGTTTATTCGGAGTCACAATCCGCCCATTCCTCAAGCAGGTCCGTCGCGGCCCGTCCTATGAAGACTGATTACCTCATCGTGGGTGCCGGCTATGCCGGCTCCGTTTGCGCCCGCGTGCTGGCCGATGCCGGCAAGACGGTCCATCTGATCGACAAGCGACCGCACATCGGCGGCAACGCCTACGACCAGCGCGACGCCCACGGCGTACTGATCCATCCGTACGGGCCGCACATCTTCCATACCAATGCGAAGAAGGTGTTCGAGTTCCTGTCGCGCTTCACCACCTGGCGCTTCTACGAGCATCGCGTGCTGGCGAAGGTCGGCGAGCAATTGCTGCCCATCCCGATCAACCGCACGACGATCAACCAGCTCTACGGCCTGTCCTTGACCGAGGACGAGGTCCAGGGCTACCTGGAGACGGTGCGCGAGCCCCGCGATCCGCTGCAGACCAGCGAGGACGTGGTGCTCAACAGCGTCGGCCCCGACCTGTGCGACAAGTTCTTCCGCGGCTACACGAAGAAGCAGTGGGGGCTGGACCTGTCGCAGCTGTCGGCCGGTGTCGCCGCCCGCATCCCGACGCGCAGCAACGACGACGACCGCTACTTCGGCGACAGCTTCCAGTTCATGCCCGCCGAGGGCTACACCCGCATGTTCGAGCGCCTGCTGGACCACCCGGGAATCACCGTGCGCACCGGCGTCGACTTCAAGGAGGTCCGCGACCAGTTCCCCGGCGCGCACATCATCTACACCGGCCCGATCGACGCCTACTTCGATCACTGCCACGGCGCGCTGCCCTACCGCAGCCTGAGCTTCGCCCACGAGCATCTGCCAGACACCGCGCAGTTCCAGCAGGTCGGCACGGTGAACTATCCGAACGACCACGAGTTCACGCGCATCACCGAGTTCAAGCACCTGACCGGCGAGACCCACGCCGGCACGTCCATCGTGCGCGAATACCCGCAGGCCGAAGGCGACCCGTATTACCCGGTGCCGCGTCCCGAGAACGAGGCGCTGTTCAAGAAGTACGAGGCGATGGCGGAGCAGGCGCGGGGGGTGACCTTCGTCGGCCGGCTGGCGCAGTACCGCTACTACAACATGGACCAGATCGTGGCCGCGGCGCTGAAGACGGCGCAGGACCTGCTGGGCGGCGCCGCGGCGTGACGGTGGCGGCCGATCCAGCCCCGGGGTCCGCGCCGGCTTCCGAGACCCGGCGCGACGAGGTCAACGACACCTGGCCGCCGCACGCCGGGGGACGCCCGGTCGTGCTGGTGTCCTGGGACGGCGCGAGCGTGCCGCTGGCGCTGATCCACTTCGACGCGACGCCCGAGTTCGACTGGATCCTGTTCGACTACACCGGCCGGCAGGCCGGCGGCGAACGCCAGATTCGCGGGCAACACGTCACCGTGCTGTCCGCCCGCACCGAATGCAAGGGCGAGATCTTCCACCACCTGGCTGAGCACCTCGCCGCCCCCATGGCCGGGTCGGCGTCCGAGCCGCCGGAGTACGTGGCGCTGATCGACGACGACATCCTCGTGTCCATCGGCCAGATCAACTTCGCGCTGCACCTGGGTCGATGCGAGCAGTTGGACGTGTTCTCGCCGACGCTGAGCCATGACAGCCCTTACTCGCATCACTGGATGCGGCATCAGCCCAACCGCCTCTATCGCGAGGTGGACTGGGTCGAGGTGATGACGCCGTTCTATCGCGGGTCGCTGTTCCTGGCGGCGCGCGAGTATTACCGCGACAACATCTCATCCTGGGGGCTGGACCGATTCCTGATCCCGGTGCTGCAGCAGCTGAACGGGTGCGCCCGCACCGCGCTGCTGGACGCGGTCATGGTCAGCCACCGGCGGCCGGTGACCAGCGGCGCGAAGGTCTACCGCAACGGCCGCACGGCCTGGCAGGAGCGTCAGTTGCTGCGCCAGGCCAGCCTGGACCTGGTCGATCGCGAAGCGCCGGCGCTGCGTGACTCGGCCATCTTCCACCGCCTGTTCGTCGCGCGCGAGACGCCCAACAAGTGGATTCGATGGAAACGCCGCATCGCCCGCGTGCTCAAGCGCCTGCTGGACGAAGGCAGCTGAGGCCCCGCCCGCGCCGGCCGCGGACCGAAGGATCAACCGACGGCTCGCTCGACAGGTTGGCCCGTGCCCGTGCGCGCACCGGCGCCGCCGTTCGGCCGCGATGGGCATCTCCGGCACAATCCCGCTTCCTTCGCCCGATCCCAGGCTGGTTCGGACTGCGCGCACGCGTCCGGACGGGGCCTCCGACATGACCGCCGATTCCTCTTCCCCGAAGAAAGACCTCGAACCGCTCGGTCCGACCGCGAGCCGCCTGTGGCGCTTCATGAAGCCGCACCGCTGGGGCCTGATGCTGTCGGTGCTGGCCTTCGTGCTGGTGGCGGCCACCGAGCCGCTGATCCCCAAGCTGCTGGGCTACGCGCTGGGCGAGGGGTTCCAGCCCAAGCCGGCCGCCACGCCCGCGGTGCCGGGCGTGTCCCTGCCCTCGGTGGACATGCAGTACAGCTTCCCGATCTGGATGGTGCCGATCGTGCTGATCGGGCTGTTCGGCCTGCGCGGGCTGTTCAGCTTCTGCGGCCAGTACATGCTGAACTGGACCATCTCCCGCACCGTGATGGACATCCGCGCCGCGCTGCTGCAGGTGCTGCTGCGCGCCGACGCCCGCGTCTACACCAGCATCCAGCCGGCGACCGCGGTGACCAAGGTGGTCAACGACCCGCAGCAGGTGGTGACGCTGATCGCCGGGGCGCTGGTGACCATCCTGCGCGACGGGCTGCCGGCGCTGGCATTGATGGGCTACCTGTTCCTGCTGAACTGGAAGCTGACGCTGCTGTCCATGATCACCGTGCCGGGCCTGGCCTTCGTGGTGCGCAAGGTCAACCGCCGCGTGCGGGCGATGGGCACCTGGGCCTACGACGCGCAACTGCGGCTGGTCTCGGTGGTCGAGGACGTCACCCGCGCCTGGCGCGTGGTGCGCAGCTTCGACGCCGCGGACTTCGAGAGCCGCCGCTTCGCCGAGCGCGCCCGCGAGGTCCAGCGCAGCTCGCTGAAGACGGCCGCCGCGAACGCGATGGCGCAACCGCTCTCGCAACTGATGGCCAGCATCGGCATCTCCATCATCGTCAGCCTGGCGCTGTACCAGTCGCGCCAGAACCAGACGGGCGTGGGCGAATTCGCGTCCTTCGTCGCGGCGCTGCTGTTCATGAGCTCGCGGCTGCGCCACCTGAGCGACGTGATGCAGCCCATCACCAACGCGCTGGTCGTGGCGCGCGGCTGCATCGGCCTGCTGGACACGCCGGCCGAGCCCGACACCGGCACGCGCGAGCTGACCGACCCGCGCGGCGACATCGCGCTGCAAGGCGTCACCCTGCGCTACCCGGGCGCCAATCGCGACGCCCTGTCGGGGCTCAACCTGCGCATCCCCGCCGGCAAGACGACGGCGCTGGTGGGCAGCTCGGGCGCCGGGAAGAGCTCGGTGGTGAACCTGCTGCTGGGGTTCGAGCGACCGGACGGCGGGCAGATCCTGTTCGACGGCGTGCCGATCGACGAGCTGACCAAAGCCAACTTGCGACGTCAGTTCGCGGTGGTCTCGCAGGACATCGTGCTGTTCGACACCTCGGTCGCCGAGAACATCGCCTACGCGCTGCCGCGCGACGACGCGAAGCTGGAGCAGGTCCTGCGCGCCGCGGCGCTGTGGGATTTCGTGCAGGGGCTGCCGCAAGGGCTGGACACCGACGTCGGCGCCAACGGCAGCAAGCTGTCGGGCGGGCAGCGCCAGCGCCTGGCGATCGCCCGCGCCCTGTACAAGGATGCGCCGGTGTGGATCTTCGACGAGGCCACCTCCGCGCTGGACACCGAGAGCGAGCGCGCCGTGCAGCAGGCGCTGGAGCTGTGGCAGGGCCGCAAGACCCTGATCGTGATCGCGCACCGCCTCTCGACGATCCGCCGCGCCGACTGCATCCAGGTGATGAGCGAAGGCCAGGTCATCGAGACCGGCGACCACGACACGCTGCTGGCCCAGGACGGCGTCTACGCCGGCATGGTCAAGGTCCAGCACTGAGGCCGGAGTCCGGCGCCGCGCAGCCGCGACGCCGGGCGATCGATCAGGCCGCCGGACGCGCCGGGATGTTCAACCCGCGCTTCACCGCATCTCGCGCCAGGAACGCCGCCAGCACGCGCTGCACGTTCTTGAACTCGGAGAACCCGACCAGCTCGCCCGCCTCGTAGAAGCCCACGAGGTTGTTGACCCACGGCCAGATGGCGATGTCGGCGATGGTGAACTCGTCGCCCATGATCCAGCCGCGGCCGGTGACGCGCTCTTCGAGCACCGCCAGCAGCCGCTTTGATTCCGCGACGTAGCGGTCACGCGGGCGCTTGTCCTCATACTCGCGGCCGGCGAACTTATGGAAGAAGCCGAGCTGCCCGAACATCGGCCCGACGCCGCCCATCTGGAACATCACCCACTGCAGCGTCTCGTAGCGACGTGCCGGGTCTTGCGGGATCAACCGGCCGGTCTTCTCGGCCAGGTACACCAGGATCGCGCCGGACTCGAACAGCGGCAGCGGCTCGCCGCCCGGACCGTCGGGATCGATGATGGCGGGGATCTTGTTGTTCGGGTTCAGCGACAGGAACTCGGCCGACATCTGGTCGTTGGTCTGGAAGCTGACCAGGTGCGGCTCGTACGGCAGGCCCAGTTCCTCCAGCGCGATCGAGACCTTGACGCCGTTGGGGGTCGGCAGCGAGTACAGCTGCAGGCGCTCGGGATGCTGGGCGGGCCATTTCTGGGTGATGGCGAAGCGGGACAGGTCCGTCATGGAGATTCCGGTGGGAATGGGGGTGATGGAGGGGGTTCGACGGACCATTCTCCGTGGCCCCGCAGAGACCCTGCGCGACACGGGTCAATGCGGCCCGTGCTTCAGCGCAGCGGCGCCGCGAAGCGGTCCCAGCGCGGCGCCCAATGCGACGTGATGTCGGCGGACACCAGCACCCGATGCGCCTGGCCGATGATCAACCGACGCGGCACCAGGCCGATGAAGCGCGAGTCCTCGCTGTTGTCCCGGTTGTCGCCCATCATGAAAAACTCGTCGGGCGGGATGACCACCGGACCGAAGTCGCGACGGGCGCGAACGTCGGGCAGGAACTGCACCACGCGGCGCTGGCCGCCCCATTGCTCCACCTCGCGGACGCCGCGGACCTCGATGCCGGGCGCGACGGGTTCGGCCACCTCCTCGACCGGCGCGTAGGTCGCGGGCTGGCCGTTGATGGTCAGCCGGTCGGCGCGCAACTCGACCGTGTCGCCGGGCACGCCGACGACACGCTTGATCAGCCGCGTGCCGTCGCGCGGTGATCCGAAGGTCACGACGTCGCCACGCCGCGGCTCGCCCACACGGCGCACCGAGACATCGGTCAGCGGCAGCTTCCAGTCGTAGGCGATGCGCTCGACGAAAACGACGTCGCCCTCCAGGATCGTCGGCCGCATCGAGCCGCTGGGGACCGGGTTCCAGTCCGCGATCGCGGTGCGGAAGAACAGGAAACCCACGATCAGCAAGAGGAAGTTGCGGTTCTCTCGCAGCCAGGACTTGAGGGGGAACTTCATGGGGCATCTCCTGAGAAAAGCGCCGCGCGGATTGCGGCGGGATGGCGAGCGGGCCGCCACACGTCCTGCGACGCAGAGCGTGGCGACTACGCCGTGGAGTGTTGCCGCCACGCCCGGCCTCCCGAACGCTCATGCGGCGGATGGCTGGAATCGGCGCCCCGGTGGCGGCGCGACGGTGGCAGCGCAGCCTGCCCGCAGACGTCTTGACGCCACCTCCACGTCGACCGAACGCCACCCCAACGCCACGGAAACCCGCCAGCAACAATCGACCGACAAGCCCCTGGCCATCGAGGAAAACAGCGCCCTGACCTTCGTCGGCGCCCTCCGGCGACGCTCATAATCGCGCCCCATGCGCAAGCATCTCCTGCACCTGCTGCTGCCCTTGTTCATGCTGCTCTCGCAGCAGGGTGCGGCCTGGCACGAGATCGGCCATCTGGCCGGTTCGCACGGGATCGGCGCACCGGGCTCGATCGGCGTCGGCGGCACTGGCGGCACCACGCAGGCCAGCGCCGACGACCCGTCGACCGGCGCGCTGTGCGAGGTCTGCCTGGCCTTCGACGGCCTGGCCGTGTCGGCACGCTCCGAGGCGCCGACCCTCGCGCTGGCCGAGGCCAGCCATGTGCGCACCCCGGCGCACGAGCCCGGCACCCGCTCGACCCCCGCGCCCCAGCCGCGCAGCCGCGGCCCGCCCGTGACGCTCTGACCCCCGCGTTCCCCTGACCGCATCGCCGAACTCCCCCCGGAGCCGCCGGCTTGCGCTCGATCGACCGTTCTTCAGAGCTTTCACATCATGTCCATGCCCCCTCTGCGCGTGCTCGCGCTGTCCCTGTCGCTCGCCTATCCGCTGCTGCACGCGCAGCAAGCCCGCGCGGACGACGCTCCCGCGCCGTCGCCCGCCCCCGCGGCATCGGCCGCCGCCGGCAACGAACTGCCCACCGTGCAGGTCCACGGCGCGCGCAGCCGCCTGGACGCCGCGCGCAACGGCCTGTCGCCGGACACCGGCAGCACCATCTACAAGTTCGACAAGGCCGACATCGCCCGCCTGCCGCAAGGCGACGACACGCCGCTGAACCAGGTCCTGCTGCAGGCGCCGGGAGTCGTGCAGGACTCCTACGGCGGACTGCATGTGCGCGGCGACCACGCCAACCTGCAGTACCGCATCAACGGCGTCGTCATCCCCGAGGCGATCAGCGGTTTCGGCCAGACGCTGGAGACGCGCTTCGCCAACAGCATCAGCCTGCTGACGGGCGCGCTGCCGGCCCAATACGGCTACCGGACCGCCGGCATCGTGGACATCCAGACCCTGGGCGTCGACGAGAACGACAAACCCTTCGCCGGCAGCGTCGGCGTGACGGTGGGCACGCAACGCCAGCGCGAGACCGACCTCACCCTGCACGGCACGCAGGGCCGGCTGAGCTACGAGTTCAGCGGCTCCTACCTCGGCAACAACCTGGGCATCGAGAACCCCACCGCCACGCGCAACGCGCTGCACGACCAGACGCACCAGGGCAAGGGCTTCGGCGTGGTGTCCTACCTGCTGGACGACGACAGCCGCGTCACCGCGATGTTCGGCGTCACCGACAACCGCTTCCAGATCCCCAACTCCCCGGGCCAGTCGACCAGCTTCAACATCGACGGCACGCCGGACAAGGACTCGAGCACGCTGGACGCGCGGCAGCGCGAGCGCAACCGCTTCGCGGTCGTCAGCTATCAGAGCGTCATCGGCGACAAGGCCGACTACCAGGTGTCGCTGTTCCACCGCTTCACCGACGTCCACTACACGCCGGATCCGGTCGGCGACCTGCAGTACCTGGGCGTCGCCGCGGACATCCTGCGCCGCAACGAGGCCAACGGCGTGCAGGCCGACCTGACCTACCGGCTGGACGGCGCCCACACGCTGCGCAGCGGCCTGTTCGCGCAGCGCGAGCACGCGGCGGCGCTCAACAACGCCCTGGTCTTCCCGGCCGACGCCGACGGCAACCAGAGCAGCGGCACGCCGCTGGCCGTCCAGGACAACGCACGGATCAGCGGCCAGCTGTGGGGCCTCTACCTGCAGGACGAATGGAAGCTGGACCGCGCGCTGACGCTGAATTACGGCGTGCGCTACGACTCGGTGAACACGGTCACGCGCGAGCATCAATGGAGCCCGCGCATCGGCCTGGTCTGGGATGCCACGCCGGCGCTGCGCGTGCATGCCGGCTACGCGCGCTACTTCACGCCGCCGCCGACGGAGAAGATCGACACCACCTCGGTGGCCGCCTTCGCCGGCACCACCAACGCGCTGCCGTCGGACGCCAACACCGCGGTGCGCTCGGAGCGCTCCAACTACTACGACGCCGGCCTCGTCTACCAGGTCAACACGCACCTGACGCTGGGGCTGGACGGCTACTACCGCTCCCTGTCCCACCTGCAGGATGAAGGCCAGTTCGGCAACGCGCTGATCTACTCGGCCTTCAACTACGCGCAGGGACGCATCTACGGGCTGGACCTGTCGGCCAACTACAGGGAGCGCAATTGGTCGATGTACGCCAACCTGGGCACCGTCAAGGCGCGCGCCCGGCAAGTGGAAACGGGCCAGTTCAACTTCGATCAGGACGAGCTGGACTTCATCGCCAATCACTGGGTCCACCTGGACCATGAGCAGAAGCTCAGCGCCTCGGCCGGCTTCAACGTCCGGATGGACGACGGCTACGCGGTGGGCGCGAGCGCGCTGTACGGCAGCGGCCTGCGCAACGGCTTCGCCAACACGACCCACCTCCCCTCCTACACCAGCGTGAACGCCGACGTCAGCAAGCGCTTCGACCTCGGCGGCGCGGGGCCACTGGAGGCGCGGCTGTCGCTGCTCAACGTGTTCGACCGGGTCTATCAACTGCGCGACGGCTCGGGCATCGGTGTCGGCGCGCCGCAGTTCGGGCAGCGCCGCACGGTGTACCTGAGCTTGACGAAGGAGTTCTGAGCGACGACGCGCCGGCCTCGCGCCGGCGCGTTCCGCCTGATGCCCGCGGGCTGCTGGCAGCCGGTCACCCGGCGCGACCGGGAGACCGCGCTCCGCGGTCATTGGTCATGCCGGCGATCAGTTGAAACGCACGGTCGCCTCGAATCCCGGCTGCGCATTGCGCAGCACCAGTTGGCTGCCGTGCGCCTCGGCGACCAGCCGGCACAGCGACAGGCCCAGGCCGACGCCGCCCTCGCTGCGCGCTCGCGCCTCGTCCGGGCGGTAGAACGGCTGGCCGAGTTGCGACAGCGCCTCGGGCGGCACGCCCGGGCCGTGGTCGCGGACCGTCAGGCGGGCGCCGTCGCCGTCGCGATCCACCGACAGCAGCACCGGCCCCTGCGACGGATCGTTGTAGCGCAGCGCGTTCTGCACCAGGTTCCGCAGCAGCAGCTGCACGCGTGTCCGGTCCAGCTTCAGCACCGGCACGTCGCGGTCGACGCGCAGCGCGACGCCGGGCTGGTCCTGCTCCCGCGCCAGCGCGCCGAGGTCGCAGTCCGACACCTGCAGCGCGCGGTGGCCGCTGCCCAACCGCTCGCTCTCCAGCAGCGCGGCGATCAGCTCCCGCATCTGTCCGAGCTCGTCCAGCAGCGCCTCCTTCGACGCCCCGTCGTCCACCAGCTCGGCATGCAGGCGCGCCCGCGTCAGCGGGCTGCGCAGCTCGTGGCTGATCGCCAGCAGCAACGCGCGCTTGCCGTCCAGCATCGCCTGGATGTCCTCGGCCATCTGGTTGAAGCGGTGGGCGAGGTCGCCGATCTCGTCGCGGTGGTAGATCGCCACGCGATGCTGCAGATCGCCGCGACCGAAGGCCTCGGCCCCCGCCGCCAACGCACGCAGCGGCCGGATCATGTGACGGATGCCGCCGTAGGCCACGCCGGTCACCAGCAACAGCAGCGGCACGGCCCACAGCAGGCCGCGCACGCCGTCGTCCAGTTGCATGCTGCCCCAGAGGATGGTGCAGCTCACGCAGGCCAGGACGATGAAGATCGCGATCAGCCGCGCGCCCAGCGAGTGATTGAACTTCGCATGGTGCCGATGCCAGCGCTGATGCCAGCGGTTGCGCGCCCGCATGTGCCAGCGCCAGCCGCGCGCGCGCGGAAACGGAATGCCCTTGGCCTCCATCTCCGCCCAACGGCGGAACTGCTGGATGTGGCGCATCTTGCGCAGCTGATGCTGGTGCGCCTCGCGCCACCGCTCGCGCTGGAGGTCCTCGCGAGGATCCCATCGCGCGTCGCCGCCGCGCGGGCCGCCGCGCCGCTTGTCTCGCGGGTCGCCACGCGGGTCATCGCGAGGATCGCCGCGATGGGACGCGTCGCGCGGATCATGCGGATCGCGCGGATCCCAATGGTCGTAGGGGTGGCGCGGCCCCTTCACGATGCATCCTCCCCACGCGATGGCAACGCGAAGCAGTAGCCCGCGTTACGCAGCGTCTTGAGCGCTTCCAGCGGCTCGAGCTTGCGGCGCATGCGGCTCACCAGGATGTCCACCGCGCGGGTGAACAGGTCGGCTTCCTGACCGCGCAGGCGGTTCAGGATCTCGTCGCGCGAGAACACCTTGCCGGGTTCCTTCGCCAACATCAGCAGCAACTCGTACTCGGTGCTGGTCAGCTCGACGGGCCCGGACGCGCAGCTCACCTGGCGTCGCGCGGTATCGATGTCCAGCCCCTCGAAGCGCAGCAGCGTCGTCGGCGTCGCGGCCGCCGGCGCGAGCCGCGCGCGGCGCAGGATGGTCTGCAAGCGCGCGGCCAGCTCACGCGGCTCGAACGGCTTGGCCAGGTAGTCGTCGGCGCCCAGCTCCAGGCCAACGACGCGGTCGGTCAGGTCGCCGCGCGCGGTCAGCATCAGGATGGGGATCTCGCGCCACGCGTCCTGGCCGCCGCGCAACTGCTTGCAGAACGCAAAGCCGTCCATCTCCGGCAGCATGCCGTCCAGGATCAGCGCGTCGAAGCGCTCCACCGCCAACCGCGCCAGCGCGGCGCTGGGCCGCGTCACGGCGACCAGCTCGAAATCGAAACGCGCCAGGTAATGCGCCAGCGGCGCGGCCAGCGCCTCGTCGTCATCAATCAACAGCAAGCGATGCATCGTGTCGTCCATTGTGCCCATGGCGTACCAGGGTGATGGCGCGCTCCGGGCAGGCCTTCACGCAGTGGCCGCAGGCGCGGCACACGTCGGCGTTGGGCGTGAACGCCTGCTGCCAGCCGTGCGCATAACCCTTGAGCTTGCCGATCAGGCTCAACGCCTTGCGCCGGTCCGGCGCCAGGGTGCCGATGGAGAAGACGCCGTAGGGGCAGACCTCGACGCAATCGCCCTTGCCCTCGCAGCGGTTCCGGTCCACGACCGGGCGCAGCAGCCCGGGGGGCTGCCGGCAGTCCCGGCTGTCCATCAGAAGCTCCGGTCGTCGAAGCCGTCGTCGCGCGCGTCGCGACCGTCTCTGCCGCCCCGACCACCGCGACTGCCCCGCTCATCGTCGCGACGGCCGGCGCGGCGACGCAGCCGGCGCAACACGAATCGCAGCATCTGCTGCTGATCAAAGTCCAGCGCGTCGAAGAAGTCCCCGAAAGCCGCGACGAGCGACGGCCCGGTGGCGCGCAGCGCCTCGACCTGGCCGTCGAAGAGCTCCTGCGCGTCCTGGCGCTTGAAGTTGTCGCCCTCGATCAGGCTGGCGACTTCCGGACCGCGGGCCAGCGCCTTGACGGCGCGCCGCGCGGTGCCGAGCTGATCGATCAGGCGCGCGAGCAGCTCATGCTGCGTGTCGCTCAGGTCCAGAAAGGCACTGGCCCGGGCTTGCAGCCTTTCGCCGTGGCGGCCACCGGGATGGGATCCCAGGCCCCGGCCGAAGCCTGCCCACCCATGACAGCCGTGGTGACCATGGCCACCGTGGTGGCCGTGGCGATGTCCGAATCCTCCCCAGCGGTGGGGGAAGCCACCGAAGCCGTCTGGGTGGGCGCCTGGGACGCCGCAAGGGTGCCAGGGTCCATGGACGGGCAGCGGGCCGTGGTAGCCAGCGCCACACACAGCGCCGAAAGGACCGAAGCGATCATCGTGGCCGAAGTGAGGGTGGTGACGTTCATGGTGGTGACTCCAGCGTCGAAACAAATGCATGGTGCAATTCCTCGGTAAAGCCCGGGTGTCCGGGCGGTGAATCCATGTCGCCATGATTCCCATCCCCGGCCTCCGGGGGATCTCACCGCGGTATCGCTGTTTTTCGTTTTGTATCGCCGCCCCTGGTCCGATGGAATGCCTCCGAAGGGGGAACGGGCGCTGCTCCTGACAGCGCGCGGCAGTTGCCATGCCTGCGCGGCCCCCTCTGGCACGCGGCTCGCACCGCCGTCGCCCCTCTACAATCGCCGGTTCACCCCGTGTCCCCCGCCCAGACGACACCGCCCCGAGGCGGAGCCCGCTCATGACCGAACTCGCGAAGTCCTTCGAACCCTCGTCCTTGGAAGCCCATTGGGGCCCGCTGTGGGAGTCCAAGGGGTTGTACAAGCCGACGCTGGATCCGGCCCGCCCGTCGTTCAGCATCCAGTTGCCGCCGCCCAACGTCACCGGCACGCTGCACATGGGGCACGCGTTCAACCAGACCATCATGGACTCGTTGACGCGTTATCACCGCATGCTCGGCCACAACACGCTGTGGGTCCCCGGCACCGACCACGCCGGCATCGCCACGCAGATCGTCGTCGAGCGCCAGTTGCAGGGTCAGGGCCAGAGCCGCCACGACCTCGGTCGCAAGAACTTCGTCGCCCGCGTCTGGGAGTGGAAGCAGCAGTCCGGCAACACCATCACCCAGCAGATGCGCCGCATGGGCGACTCGGTGTCCTGGGAGCACGAGTACTTCACGATGGACGACAAGCTGTCCACCGTCGTGACCGACACCTTCGTCAAGCTCTTCGACGAGGGCCTGATCTACCGCGGCAAGCGCCTGGTCAGCTGGGATCCGGTGCTGAAGTCCGCCGTCTCCGACCTGGAGGTCGAGAGCGAGGAGGAAGACGGCTCGTTGTGGCACATCCGCTATCCGATGGCGGAAGGCGACGAGACGCTGGTGGTGGCCACCACCCGGCCCGAGACGATGCTCGGCGACACCGCCGTCATGGTCCACCCCGAGGACGAGCGCTACAAGCACCTGATCGGCCGGCAAGTGAAGCTGCCCATCACCGGCCGTCTGGTGCCGGTGATCGCCGACGACTACGTCGACAAGGACTTCGGCACCGGCGTCGTCAAGGTCACGCCCGCGCATGACACCAACGACTACCAGGTCGGCCTGCGCCATCAGCTGCCAATGCTGACGATCTTCACGCTGGACGCGACCGTCATCGACACGCTGGACGAGATCCCCGCCGCCTACCGCGGCCTGGACCGCTTCGCCGCGCGCAAGCAGATCGTGGCCGCGCTGGACGAGCAGGGCCTGCTGGTCGAGGTCAAGAAGCACAAGCTGATGGTGCCGCGCTGCACCCGCACCGGCCAGGTCATCGAGCCGATGCTGACCGACCAGTGGTTCGTCGCCACCAGCAAGCCGGGCAAGGATGGCAAGAGCATCGCGCAGAAGGCGATCGACGTCGTCGCCTCCGGCGAGGTCAGGTTCGTCCCGGAAAACTGGGTCAACACCTACAACCAGTGGATGAACAACATCCAGGACTGGTGCATCTCGCGCCAGCTCTGGTGGGGCCACCAGATCCCCGCCTGGTTCGGCGAGGACGGCCAGGTCTTCGTCGCCCATGACGAGGCCGAGGCGCAGGCCAAGGCGCGCGCCGCCGGTTACGCCGGCGCGCTGACGCGTGACACGGACGTGCTGGACACCTGGTACTCGGCGGCGCTGGTGCCGTTCTCGACGCTGGGCTGGCCCGCCAGGACGGTCGAGCAGGACCTGTTCCTGCCGTCGTCGGTGCTGGTGACGGGCTACGACATCATCTTCTTCTGGGTCGCCCGGATGATCATGATGACCACCCACTTCACGGGCAAGGTGCCCTTCAAGCATGTGTACATCCACGGCCTGGTGCTGGATGCGCAGGGCAAGAAGATGAGCAAATCGGAAGGCAACGTGCTGGACCCGGTCGACCTGATCGACGGCATCGAGCTCGCCCCGCTGCTGGACAAGCGCACGCAGGGCCTGCGCAAGCCGGAGACGGCGCCCAAGGTGCGCAAGGCCACCGAGAAGGAATTCCCCGACGGCATCCCCGGCTACGGCGCCGACGCGCTGCGCTTCACCTTCGCCGCGATGGCGACGCTGGGCCGCAGCGTCAACTTCGACAGCAAGCGCTGCGAGGGCTACCGCAACTTCTGCAACAAGCTCTGGAACGCCACCCGCTTCGTGCTGATGAACACGCAAGACCAGGACTGCGGCCTGGTCGAGCACACCAAGGAGCAATGCGCTCCGGGCGGCCCGGCGCACGGCTACCTGAGCTTCAGCCCGTCGGACCGCTGGATCGTCAGCGAACTGCAGAAGGTCGAGCAGGCCGTCGCGCAAGGCTTCGCCGACTACCGGCTGGACCTGGCCGCCAACGCGATCTATTCGTTCGTGTGGGACGAGTACTGCGACTGGTACCTGGAACTGGCCAAGGTGCAGCTGCAAACCGCGCAGGCGGCCGGCGACGAAGCCGCGCAGCGCGGCACGCGGCGCACGCTGATCCGCGTGCTGGAGACCATCCTGCGCCTGCTGCACCCGATCGCCCCGTTCATCACCGAGGAACTCTGGCAGACGGTGGCCCCGATCGCGGGCCGCAAGACGACCGACTACCTGGTGACCGCGCCCTACCCGATCGCCCAGCCCGAGCGCATCGACCCGATGGCCGTGGCCTGGGTCGAGCAGTTGAAGGCGCTGGTGGGCACCTGCCGCAGCCTGCGCGGCGAGATGGGCCTGAGCCCGTCCGACCGCGTGCCGCTGCTCGCCACCGGCGACCTCGGTTTCCTGCGCGAGGCCGCGCCGGCGCTGAAGGTGCTGGCCAAGCTGCAGAGCGTCGACCTGATCGAGGACGAGGCCGCCTTCAACCAGCAGAGCGCCATGTCGCCGGTGCTGGTGCACGGCGCCGCGCGACTGGCGCTGAAGGTGGAGATCGACGTCGAGGCCGAGCGCGCCCGCATCGGCAAGGAGATCGCGCGCCTGGAAGGCGAAGTGGCCAAGGCCACCGCCAAGCTGGGCAACGAGAGCTTCGTGGCGCGCGCGCCGGCGGCCGTGGTGGCACAGGAGCGTCAGCGCATCGCCGACTTCAGCGCCACCGTGATTCGGCTAAAAGATCAGGCAGCGCGCCTGGGTGCGTCGGCCTGAAGTCGGGCTGCGCCGCCGGCACGGCCAGGATCTCCGAGATCCGCCGCGCCACGCTCCAGGCGGCGCGCATGCGTGACTCCCGCGTGGTCGCCGCCACGCGCGGCGTGACCTGCAGGCCGGGCGCCCCGTGCAGCGGGCGTCCGGCTTCCATCAGCCCCGGCTCCATCAGGTCCAGCCAGGCCGCCAGCAGGCGGCCGCCGTGCAAGGCATCGGCGAGCGCCTGCTCGTCGAACAGCGCCGAGTGCGACGTGGACACCATCACCTGCGACGGCTTGCAGAAGCCCAGCACCCGTTCGCCGATCAGGCCGCGATAGCGTGGGAAGTAGGCCAGCTGGATGCTGACCGCGTCGGCCGCCTGCATCAGCTCGCGCAGGCCGTAGGGCTCGATGCCCCATTGCGACCAGAGCGGATCCGCATGGTGCAGGCTGGGGTCGTAACCGATCACCCGCGCACCGAAAACCGGCAGCAGCGTCGCGAGCTGCCGCGCCGCCGGCGTCAACCCGACCAGGCCGACGGTGGCGCAGCCGAGCTCGCGTCCGACCCATGCGCCGTCCGCCCCCTGCACCGGCACCCGGCGCAGCAGCGCGAGCAAGGCGCCGATGATGAACTCCGCCTCGGCCGACGCGGCGGCCGTGGGCGCGCGCACCACCTCGATGTTGGCAGCGCGGCAGGCGTCCAGATCGATGTTCTCCGCCCCGGCGCCGATGCGGCCGACCGCGCGCAAGCGCGGCGACCGGCGTATCGTCTCGCCATCCAGCGCGACCGAGGCGGGCAGGAAAATTGCCTGGGCCTGCGCAACATGTTCCCTCAGCGCGATCTGGGCGGCCGCGAGCTCGGGCAGCGACTGGACGGCATGGCGCTCGGCCAGCCACTCCAGCACGTCAGCCTCCAGCGGTTCCAGCACAAGCACTGACATGAGGGATTTGGAGAGGATTGTTTGATTTTCTTGCAATGGCGCCATGCAAAAATGCCGGCGCAACTACGCTTTGGAGTGTACGTAAATGGCCCTTATCAACAAGGCAATCTTCCCGGTCGCGGGCTTGGGAACGCGCTTTCTTCCCGCTACCAAGGCTCAGCCCAAGGAGATGTTGCCCGTCGTCGACAAGCCGCTGATCCAGTACGCGGTCGAGGAGGCCTACGCGGCGGGCATCCGCCAGATGATCTTCGTGAACGGTCGCAACAAGCGTGCCATTCCGGACCATTTCGACACCGCCTTCGAGCTCGAGACCGAGCTCGAAGCCGCCGGCAAGAAGGAGTTGCTCGCGCTGGTGCATTCCATCAAGCCCGACGACATGGAGTGCATCTACATCCGCCAGCCCAAGGCACTGGGCCTGGGCCACGCGGTGCTGTGCGCGCAATGCGTGGTGGTGAACGAGCCCTTCGCCGTGCTGCTGGCCGATGACCTGATGGTGGGCAAGCCGCCCATCCTGAAGCAGATGGTGGACCAGTTCGCCGAATGGCAGGCGTCCATCCTGGCCGTCCAGGAAGTGCCGGCCGAGCACACCAAGCGTTACGGCATCGTCGCCGGCGCGCCCATCAGCGATCGCCTGATGGACCTGACCCACATGGTCGAGAAGCCCGCCCCCGAGGACGCCCCGTCGCGCCTGGGCGTCGCCGGCCGCTACATCCTGACGCCGGGGGTCTTCCGCGAGATCGCGGCACAGCCGCGCGGCGTCGGCGGCGAGATCCAGCTGACCGACGGCATCGCCGCGCTGATGCGCCGCGAGAAGGTTTTCGCCTATCGCTACGAGGGCAAGCGCTACGACTGCGGCAGCAAGGAAGGCTTCCTGCAGGCCAACGTCGAACTGGCGCTGGCGCATCCGGAGCTCGGCCCCAGCTTCCGCGAATACCTGAAGGCCCTGGAAATCTGACGGCAGGAAGGTCGAGGCGCTGCAATGCCGGGCGCCTCGGCGCCCGGAGCGCCGGGGCATCACGCTCGTGCCCGGGCGCTCGAAACACAAAGGCCACGCATCGCGTGGCCTTCGTCATTTCATGGCCGCTCCGCACGGCACGCAAGAGGACCAGCGGAAGAGATCAACGCCGCTTCAGCACGTGAATGAAGTCATCGCCCTCGGTGGTCTGCTCGACCAGCTCATTGCCGGTCTGGCGAGCGAAGGCCTGGAAGTCTCGCGTCGAGCCCGGATCGGTGGCGACCACCTTCAGCAACTGACCGCTTTCCATCTCCGCCAGCGCCTTCTTGGCCTTGAGGATGGGCAGCGGGCAATTCAGGCCGCGGGTGTCGAGTTCCTTGTGGATGTCCATGAGAGCGTCCTTGCCGCCGTCGCGCCGGCCCCGGCGGACCCGGGAGCGCGCGCGGCGCGTTGATCGAGGATTCTAGGCGCGCGGATTCAGCCCCTGGGCGGCATCCAGCGCGGTTCGATGCCACGTCCTCGCAGCCACTGGGCCAGCGCCTGGCCCGTGCCCTGCGGCCAGCATTCCAACTGCTCAGGCGGCGTCAGCGTGTACTCCGTCAGCTCCGGCGACAGCCGGACCTCTCCGCGTGCCGGCACGTGGTACGCGATGAGGACCTGGTTCTTCTTCTGGAAGTCGTAGACGCCGATCAGCGTCGCGCCGAGCGCCTCCAGCGAGGTCTCCTCGAACACCTCGCGCCGGATGCCCTCCTCCGGCGTCTCGCCCGCTTCCATGAAGCCGGTGATCAGCCCGAAGAACCGCATCGGCCAGGCGGCGTTGCGCGCCAGCAAGACCTGGCCCTCGCGATCGACGCACTCGACGACGGCGGCGAGCACCGGGGTTGGATTGTTCCAGTGGGTGAAGTCGCAGTTCGGGCAACGCGGTCGGGTCTTGGGACCGCCGTCTTCCGGCAGTTCGATCCAGGCCAGTTCGCTGGCGCATTGCGGGCAGAAGCGGAACGTCATGAGGCGTGGGCGAGCGGAGGCTGGCGAGTCGGGACCCGGCGATCATCCCCGATCGCCGGCGCGCCGTCAGGCCGGGAACACACCGGTCGACAGATACCGGTCCCCGCGGTCGCAGACGACGAACACGATCGTCGCGTTCGACACTTGCCGGGCGATCTGCATCGCCACGCAGCAGGCGCCGGCCGCGGAAATGCCGCCGAACAGCCCCTCCTCGCGCGCCAGGCGACGGGCCATGTCCTCGGCGTCGGACTGGCCGACCAGCACCAGCTCGTCGACGGTCTCGGGCCGGTAGATCTTGGGCAGGTAGGCCTGCGGCCACTTGCGGATGCCGGGGATGCGCGAGCCTTCCGCCGGCTGGGCGCCGATGATGCGCACCTCGGGGTTCTTTTCCTTCAGGAAGCGCGAGACGCCGGTGATGGTGCCGGTCGTACCCATCGCGCTGACGAAATGGGTGATGCGGCCGCCGGTGTCGCGCCAAATCTCGGGACCGGTGGTCTCGTAATGGATGCGCGGGTTGTCGTTGTTGGCGAACTGGTCCAGCACCCGGCCCTTGCCGTCGCGCTGCATCTGCTCGGCCAGGTCGCGGGCGTACTCCATACCGCCGGAGCGCGGCGTCAGGATCAGCTCGGCGCCGAAGGCCTTCATCGTCTGGGCGCGCTCGATCGACAGGTCCTCCGGCATGATCAGCACCATCCGGTAGCCGCGGATCGCCGCGGCCATCGCCAGCGCGATGCCGGTGTTGCCGGAGGTCGCCTCGATCAGCGTGTCGCCAGGCTTGATCTCGCCGCGCTCCTCGGCGCGCCGGATCATGCTGATGGCGGGTCGGTCCTTCACCGATCCGGCCGGGTTGTTGCCCTCCAGCTTGGCCAGCAGGACGTTGCCCCGGGCCGCCAGTTCGGGACCGAGCATCCGTTGCAGCCGCACCAGCGGCGTGTTGCCGATGACATCTTCCAGGGTCGGATAGCTCGTGGGATCGAAGGCGCTTGCATCACTCATGCCGCGCATTCTCTCCTCGGCCGCAAGGCAGTGCGTGGCATAATGCCTTTTCTTTCGCGGCCCCTCGCCTCTCCTTCGAACGAAGGTTCTGGACGACGGTCCCGCGCAGCGGCCCCATCCCAGGGGCCGCGTTGCTGATGAGCCCGGATGGCGAAATCGGTAGACGCAGGGGACTCAAAATCCCCCGCCGCAAGGTGTGCCGGTTCGAGTCCGGCTCCGGGCACCACTCTCAAGAGTGGTGCAGTCTGCTCATCAGTTGACCCCTCCCGTTCCGCGTTTTCCTCCGCGTCGCTCCGCATTCATCGAATGCGGATTTGACTCGGATCAGCCGAGCCGTCGCGCCGCCACGCAGCAGGACCGGATCTCTCACGACCCTGGCTGTTCGCCGTGACCATTCGACGGCGGTGACGCCCAGCGGTCGTTTGCCCAGGGCTGCGCAGCACTTGCCGGCCTTCCTGCTCCCCTCGCGCCCGCCACGTGCCCTTCGCGCGCGGCTCCGACCACCCACTCGCTCGCCCTCGCTCCGCCGTTCAGGACTTTGAGCCACCACTTTCACGTCAATCCGGTGAGGCCCGTTTTCCTGCCTGAACCAACATTGACCAGTTATGCAATAGCAAACATTAATATACTTTCAATAACTACAACCACATATTAATCACACCTCAAAGAAAAACCATCAACAAGTGTTGAAATTGGCATTTTCAGAAAACATCTACAAATACCTTCGATCGAGAATTCATTGACGGATATCATGGCGTGACAAATCGATGCTACCTAGACTGCAGGCATTGATTCACTCTTCAATCCACCCCCCTCCATGCCCGTGCGGCGAAAGGGAACGGGCGAGTTGTCATGCACAAGATCCTTTCTATCCGAGCCTGCATCCTGCTCCTCGCCGGCTTGTATGGCCCGGCCGCAGTACAACCCGCCGCGGCCGAGCCGAAGCGCTGTGACACATCCCTCCAGGCCAACGCGCCATTGACGCTCTCAGCCGCCGTTGATACCGCGCTGTGCCTGAATGCGAGGACCGCCTCGGCGTGGGCCGCGATTGACGCGCAAACTGCGCAGGTCGGTTTGGCGAAGGCCGCGTATCTGCCGACGATCAACGGCTCGATCACCGCGCAAACCAATGCCACCCAATACCCCGGCAGCGACACCCCAGGCAATCGGGTAAAGGGCCACACCAGTTATCTGGGATTGAATTGGCGATTGTTCGACTTCGGCGAACGCGCCGCCAACGAAGCGAGCGCCGTCACCCTGCTGTCCGCTGCGATGGCGAGCCATGACGACGCCGTGCGCAAGACGCTCTCGGACACAGTTCAGGCCTATTTCGCGGCGTTGCAGGCGCGGACCACGCTGGACGCGAAGAAGTACGCCGCGGAGCTGTCGCAGAAGACGGTCGCCGCCGCTCAGCGTCGGGAAGCCAAGGGCGTCACCAGCCGCAGCGACACCCTGCAGGCGGAAACCGCCCACGCCCGTGCACGCTTGGCGCAGCAACGCGCCAAGGCCGATTTCGACAAGGCCATCACCTCGCTCGTGTACGTGATCGGTGTCGCGACCGACACGCCCCTGACCCTGCCGGAACACATGGCCCCGGTCCCGGCGACCGACCTCCCGCCGCTGTCGGAGCTGCTGACGGACGCCCGTGCCAGCCACCCGGCCATCCTCGCCGCCCGCGCCCAGCGCGACGCCAGCGAGCGCAGCATCGCGGCGGCACGGTCCGAGGGCCGTCCCACGGTCGATTTCAGCGTCTCCCGCTATCAGAACGGCTATCCGAATCAGAGTATCCAGGCCACCCGCTCCAACACCGTCACCGCGGGCATCACGTTGACGATTCCGATATTCGACGGGTTCGCCAGAAAATTCAAAATCGATCAGGCCAGAGCGCAGGCCGACAAGAGTGCCATCCAGGCGCTTGATACCGAATACCAAGTGCTCGGCGATCTGATCAAGTCGCATGCCGACGCAGTTTCATCGCTGGAAAACCTGGATGCCTCGAAACAGTTGATCAAGGCCGCCAGCGCTTCACTGGAATCAGCGAGCAATCGGTATGAACATGGCGTCGGCGACATTCTCGAACTGATCATCGCGCAAAACGCCATCGGCGACGCGATGGACGTTCTCGGGCAGTTCGAAAACCAGTGGGATTCAGCGCGCCTGAAACTGATGATCGAGACCGGCCGGATTGACCGCGCGCGTCTCACCGCGCCGGATTCCGCCGCGCCCACCCCCTGACCTTCCAACCTTCCTGAGTTCCCCCAGCCGGCCGGGGGGCGGCGCCAGCCATTCCCCGGCATTTCATCCAGTAACCACCGGATACCCAAATGACCCCCCTCTCCAATCTGAATGCCCTGAGTCAAGCCGAGTTTTCCGCGCTGAGCGCGCAGGACCTCGCGCATGTGCCGACCAGCGCGATCGGCACGCTCGACATGGCGCATTGCCAGTGGTTGAGCAGCGCGCAAATCGCAGCGATGACGGCGTCGCAACTCCACGCCCTGACGGCGCAGCAAATCGGTGTGCTGACTCCCCAGCAGATCGCGGCGATGCATCAGCCGCAGTCGCTGTCCCTGGCGGCGGTCGGCAGCCTCTCCGGGCCCCAGATGGCGGCCATGGTGAACGGCTGGAGCTACTTCAGCGTGGCCTGGCTCAGCGCCCTGACGCCCGCCGCCCGCGCGGGCATCACGGCGCAGAGGATTCCCGGCCTACGGCGCTGGTCCACCTTGCCGGCCGCATTCATCAATGACCTGGCCCCGGCCACCATCGCCGCCATCCCGGCGCTGCGCATCGGGCGCCTCATGGCCACCACCGTCGCGGGCTTGACCGCCGCCACGGTCGCCGGCCTCTCGGCGGGCCAGTTCAGCTCGTTCACCAAATTCGCCGACCTCTCCGAGGACGGCACCCGAGGCCTGCGGGCCGCCGTCGTAAAGAGCTGGACGCCGGCGCAAGTGGCCCTGCTGGCCCACATCGAAGCGCTGGCCCCCGACGCGGTATCGGCCCTGAGCGCCGCGCAGGTGGCCGCCCTGGGTCAGGACGCCTGGCCCAAGGCGAGCGCGGCGTGGCTGAACGCGTTGTCGGCGGATGTGCTGGCCACCGTTCCCTTCACCACCATCGGCCGGCTCTCCGCGACGGTGGCCGCCGGCTTGAGCCCGAGCACCATCCGCGCGATGAACCCCGCGCAGATCGCCGCGCTGCCGGCCTTCGGTTCGCTGTCCCTGGCCGCCGTGGCGGCGTTGAGCCCGGACCAGGTCGCCGCCCTGGCCCAAGGTCTGATCAGCGTCGGCGCCGATTGGTTCAACGCCCTGTCGCCGGACGCCCTGCGCGCCATCCCGGTCGGCAACATCCCCGCTCTCTCGTCCGCGGTCGTCCAAGGGCTGACGGCCACCACCCTGGGCGCGATGTCGGCTCAGCAGTTGGCGGCGATTCCCCACCCCGAGCTCATCTCGCCGACGACCATCGCCGCCCTGACCGCGGCCCAGATCGCGTCCTTCACCATCGACTGGTCGAGCGTGGGCGCCGACTCGCTCAATGCGCTCCCGCGCGATGCCGTGGCCTCGCTGTCGGTGGCGGACATCGGCAAGATTTCTCCCGCTGCCGTTCCGGCACTGGACGCCAACATGCTGTCCGGCATGAGCGCTCCGCAACTGGCCGCGATCCCGTCGCCCGAGCTGCTGTCGACACAGGCCGCGGCGGTTCGCACCGCCGCCTTGGGGCCGGCAGACTGGACGCTGGTGACCGCCGCCTGGCTGAACGCCCAGTCGCCGGAAGTCATCGCGACCTTCGCGCCGACGGACCTCGCCAAGATGCCGGCCGCCGTGGCCCCCGGACTGGTCGCCTCGACGATCACCGCGCTGTCGCCAACGCAGTTGGCGGCGGTGCCCGCGCTCGGCACCCTGTCGTCTCCCGCCGTCGCCGCGATCAGCCCGGCACAGGTCGGCGCAATCGGCACGACGGCCTGGGCCAGCTTCAGCGCCGCATGGCTGAACGCGCTGTCCGCGCAAGCCGTGGCCGCCATCCCGGCGGGCAGCGCGGGCAGCAATCAGATCTCGACCGCTGCCTGCAGGACGTTGAGCGCCGACTTCGTTCGCGCCCTGTCCCCGCAACAAATCTCCTCCATGCATGTCGACGCCTTCTCGACGGCGGCCGTCGCCGCCATGTCGGGCGCTCAGGTCGCGGCGATCACGTTCAGCTTCTACTGGATGAACGCGAGCTGGTTCAACGCGCTCTCGCCGCAGGCCCTGGCCGCCGTGCCAGCCACCGCGTTCTCCCAGATCAGCGCGTCGACCGTGGCGGGGCTCGGTGCTTCGACGATCAGCGTCCTGTCGCCGACACAGATCGCGTCGCTGACGCTCATCGGCTCACTGTCGCCGATTGCGGCGGCCGCGCTGAGCCCGGCACAGGCCAGCACCATCACGCAAGGCCTTGGCAACGTCAGCCCGGCCTGGATCAACGGCCTGTCGGCCGCCACCGTCGCGGCCCTGCAACCGGTCGCTTTCCGTCAGCTTTCCAACGCAACCATCCAGGGCCTGAGCGTCGCCACGGCCTCCGCGCTGTCGGCCGACCAGTGGGCGGCACTGCCCGCCCCGGAGATGCTGTCCACCGACGCCGCCGCGATCCGCAACGCCGTGCTCGGCCCCTGGGCCTCGACGAAGTGGGCCACCCTCGGCGCGGACTGGTTCAATGCCCTGTCGCCCGCCGAGCTGGCGACCCTGCCGGCCGGCGGCCTCAGCCTGATCCCCACCACCGCGATCGCGGGACTCTCGGCCGGCACCGTCGCCGCCCTGTCCCCCCGTCAGATCGCGGCCCTGAGCAATCCGGAGCTGCTCAGTCCCGCGGCCGCCGCCAGCCTGACGGCCGCGCAGGTCAACGCCCTGCAGACCGGCTGGGCCGCGGTCGGCGGTGACTGGCTCAATGCCTTGTCGTCGTCGGCCATCGCCGCGATCCCGGTCGGCGCGATGGCTCAACTGTCCAAGACCGCCGTGGCAGCCTTGGGCGCCAACGCGGTCGGCGCCATGACCGTTGCCCAGTTGACGTCGATGACGCAGCTGAGTTCGCTGACAACGCTCGCGACGCAGGGCGTCTCCGCCGCCGCGGTGCGTGCCATGACGCCGCAGCAGATCCGCATGCTGGTCCACATCGACGGCTTGAGCCCTGATGCCGTCAGCGCACTGACGGCTGCCCAGGTGGCCAGCATCTCCGTCGGCTGGAACAACATGCAACCCGCGTGGCTGAGCGCGCTGTCCACGGACGCCATCGCCGCGATCCCGCCCGCGGGCATCGCCAAGCTGCGGAGCGACTCGCTGCGGGCGCTGAGCCCCGGCGCGATCACCGCCATGAGCATGGCTCAACTGACCGCCCTGGCCAACCCCGAGGTGCTGTCGCCTGACACGATCCGGGCCATGTCGCCCGCGCAGATCGTCGCGCTCTCGCACGTCGAGAATCTGTCGTTCGCGGCCGTCGCGGCGCTCAGCGCCGATCAGGCCGCGGCACTGCCCTCGCTGGCATCGATGCGCGCAGGCTGGATCAACGCGTTGTCGCCGACGGCCCTTTCCGCCATCGCGCCAACCCTCGTCCAGTCGCTGACCCCGAGTGTCGTCAGCCAGCTCACCGCCACCACCGTCGCCGCGCTGACCCCGGCGCAGCTCGGCGCGATGAGCAACGCCTCCTATCTGTCGCCCGCGGCCGTCGCCGGCCTGACGGCCGCCCAGACGCCGGTATTCCTGCCCTCGGACTGGCTGCGCATGGGGTTCGACACGCTCTCCGCCTCCGCCCTGGCGGCGATCCCCACCAGCGTGCTGGGCCAGCTCGACCCGAAGATGACGTCGTCGCTGAAGGCCGCGGTTGCCGCCGCGATGACGCCCCAGCAGATCGCCGCCATGCCGTCGCCGGACACGCTGCCCGTCAGCGTCGTCGCCGCGCTGACGGGGCCCCAACTGGGGGCCATCCTGGCTCGGCAAGGCACACTGCGATCCGACTGGCTCAACGTGCTGCAGCCCGCCGCCATCGCCGTCATCCCGTCCTCGATCGTGGCCCGGATCTCCGATCAGGCCATCGGCAAGCTCCCGGCCGGCACGATCGCCGCGATGTCCACCGAGCAACTGTCCGCGCTGGCGCACCTGGAGTTGCTCGCGCCCTCCGCGGTCGCGGGCCTGACCGCTTCGCAGATCGCGAACCTGCCCGCCCCCTGGGATCGCGTCAGCGGTGCCTGGATCGGCGCCCTGTCGCCGGCCGCCATCGCGGCGATTCCGCTGACCGGCGTCGGCAGGTTCAGCGCCGCGGCTGTCGCGGCGCTGGACGCCAGCACCGTGCGCGCCATGACGGCCGAGCAAGTGGGCGCGCTGGCGGACCCGGCGCTCCTGGCACCGGCCAGCGTGGCCGCCTTGAGCGCCGCGCAGGTCGGCGCCATCGCCAACCACCTGGACCACGTGAGCGCCGGCTGGATCGACGCGCTGTCGGCGCAGGCCATCGCCGCGCTGCCCGCGGCCGCCATCGGCGCCTGGTCGCCGTCGATCGTTCAGGGGCTGAGCACGGCGGTGCTCTCCGCCATGAGCATCGCCCAGCTCGCGGCGATCCCGTCGCCCGAGCTGCTGTCGCCCGAGGCCGCCGCCATCCGCGTCAACGCGCTCGCTCCGACGGACTGGGCCCTGGCTGGCGCGGACCGCCTCAATGGACAGACCTCGGCGTTCATCGCCAGCATCGCGGTCGCGGACATCGCCAAGCTGTCCCCCTCCGTGGCACCGGGACTGGCCGCCTCGACCATCGCCGCCTTGACGCCCGCGCAACTGGCGGTCCTGCCCGCGCTGGGTACGCTGTCGCCCGCCGCCATCGCCGCGATCAGCCCGGCCCAAGCCGGAGCGATCGCAGCGGCGACCTGGAGCACCATCACCGCGACCTGGCTCAATACCCTGTCCGCACCAACCGTGGCAGCCATTCCGGCGGGCAACGCGGGCAGCGCCCAGATCTCGTCCGCCGCCTGCAAGGCGCTGAGCGCCGACTTCATCCGCGCCCTGTCTCCGAAACAGATCGGCAGCATGCACGTCGACAGCTTTCCCGCAGCGGCCGTCGGCACGCTGTCGAGCGCTCAGGTCGCGGCGATCACGTTCACCTTCTTCTACATGAACGCGAACTGGTTCAACGCGCTGTCCCTCGACGGCCTGGCGGGGGTGCCCCCGTCCGGTTGCGGCCAGATCACCGCGGCGACCACGGCGGGGCTCGGCGTGTCGACCGTCGCCGCCCTGTCGCCAGCGCAGGTCGGGTCGATGAAGTACGTCGGCTCGCTATCGCTTGGCGCCGTGGCCGCGCTCAGTCCGGCTCAAGTCGGCGCCCTCTCCCAAGGATTGGGCGGGGTGAATGCATCGTGGCTCGGCGCGTTGTCGCCAAGCGCCTTCGCGGCCTTGCCGCCAGCGGCACTGGCCAGCCTGTCGACCTCGGTCCTCGCGCAACTGAGCACCGCGATGGTGTCCCAGATGTCCATCGACCAATTGGCGGCCCTGCCTTCAGCCAGCCTGTCCTCGGACGCCAACGCCGTGCGCAGCGCCGCGCTCGGTCCGTGGGCCTCGGTGACGTGGACTCAAGTCGGCGCGGACTGGATCAATGGCCTGTCGCCGAGCGACCTGGCCACCCTGCCCGGCGGCGGCATCAGCCTGCTCACCGCCACGACGATCCAGGGACTGTCCGCCGCCACCGTCGCGGCCCTCTCACCGCGACAGGTCGCCGCCCTGTCCAGTCCCCAGTCGCTGTCGACCGGCGCGGTCGCCGCCCTCTCGGCGGCTCAGGTGTCGACCCTTCAGATCGGCTGGAACGCGGTCGGCAGCGCCTGGCTCAACGCCCTGTCGCCAGCCGCCGTCGCCGCCCTGCCCGTGGGCGCGATGGCCCAGTTGTCAGGTGCTGCGATCGGGGGACTGACGGCCACCGCCGTGAGCGCCCTGAGCGGCCCGCAACTGATGGCGATGAAGAACCTCGGCTCGCTGTCATCGGCCGGGTCGCAAGGCATCACCGCTGATGCGATCCGCGCCATGCCCCCCGAGCAGATCGCCCGGCTCTCCTGCCCGCAGGGGCTGAGCGCAGCCGCCGTCGGCGCCTTGTCCGCCGCGCAGGTGAGCAACATCAGCAGCAGCTTCGGCAACATGTGGGGCGCGTGGTTCAACGCCATGACGCCCGAGGCCTTCGCCGCCATCCCCCCGGCCGCGATGAAAACCTTGTACACCGGCGCGATCGGTCAGTTGAGCGCCGCGACCGTCGGCGCCATGACCCTCGATCAACTCGCCTCGCTCACCAACATCGGCCTGCTGTCGGCGGACGGCATCAAGGGCCTGCGACCGGATGCGGTCAAGGCATTGACGATCGACCAGTTCCGAGCCTTGTCGTCGCCCCAGTCGCTGACGCCCGACGCCGTGGCCATGCTCACCGCGGCGCAGATCGCGGTCATCCAGCCCGGTGCCTGGAGGGCGGTAAACGGCGCCTGGCTCGGCGCCCTGTCCGCGCAGGCCTTCGCCGCCGTGCCGAGCAATGCGTTTGGCAACTTCGGCGCCTCCGCGCTGCGGAGCCTGACCGCCGCGCAGGTCCAGGGCATGACCGTGGAGCAGTTCGCCGCGATCGCCGATCCCGAGTGGATCCCGTTGTCCGCGGTCGCCGGCATCCGGCCGGACCAGTTGCGTCTGGCAACGGACTGGGACTCGGTGAGCGCACGTTGGCTCAACGCCCTGTCCACCGATGCCTTCGCGGCGATTCCCGCCTCCGGCATCAACCAGATGTCGCTGGCCGCCTTGCAGGGTCTTGACGCCGCGCATCGCGCCATCGCCTTGAAGAGCGCCAACGCGATCCATGCCGGCTATGTCGCCACCGGGTCCGGCGACGCGACGCTGAACTACGACTCCGTGCTGGCCATGCTGCAGCAGATGCAGGGCCAGATCGGCGCGGACGGCCTGACCGCCGCCCAGTTCAGCACCTTCACGAGCACGCTGGCCAGCGCCAAGGCGCTGGATGGCACCCAGAGCTACGTGTCGTCGCTGATGTCCAGCATGATCAAGGAAGGGGTCTGCGTGAACATGAGCGCCGCCGCCTTCACTGCGTCCATCAACGAATGGTTCCTGGGCATCGACGGCCATCTTGACTCCGGCTACACCGATGTGTCGGACCTGGCCCTGTTCAATGGTTCGATCCAGCAGGCCGCGAAGGGCGTCAGCCAAGGCGGCATCGGCGACTGCGGCGTGGTCTCCACGCTGGTCGATTTCGCCACCCTGGCACCTGAGCGGCTGTCCGGCCTGATCGGCGCCAACGGCAACGGCACCTACGCCGTCAAGCTCTACGACGGCAACCACAACCCGGTCTTCGTGACGGTGGACAGCACCGTGGCGAACTATGGCACCGCCATCGGTGCCGGCAGTTGGACGCGGCTCATGGAGGATGCGCTCTCCAAGGCCACCACCGACGGCAACAACACCGGCATGTGGGGAGGCGGCACTGCCTCGGGGCTGGCCGGCAACTACACGTTCACGACGATGAACACGCTGACCGGCGGTGGCTACAGCGGGTACGGCACGGCTGCATCGGCCTACGATGCGATCGTCGCGGCCTTCAAGGACGGTTCGAGCCTGGTCACCTACTCGTGCTTCAAGCAGGGCACGACGGGGGCGGATGGCAAGACCAACCTGGTGAACAGCCATGCGTTCGCCGTCGTGGGCATCGATCCGGACAACGGCAAGATCATCTTCCGCAATCCATGGTCGTCCAACCTCCAGTTCGAGCTTTCCGCGGCGGAGCTGGATGCCGTGCCCGGCAGCGGCTACTTCGACATCACGCGCATGCCCGACGAGTACGGCGCCAGCATGCTGTCCGCCTCGATCGCCCAGGCGCAAGCGAAGACGATGTCGATGAATCCGACCGACCCGACCGCGCTGATCCAGGCGATGTCCAGCTTCGACGTCCCGCCCGCGATGCCGACGGCCAGCAATCCTGCCGCCAGCTCGCCGCCGATCCTGGGCGGCCTGGCCTCCCCGCACAAGGGCTGACCCCGTCGCGCGCCGCGGCCGGCTCCGGCCGGCCGCGGCGATCACGCCAACCGAGCCATTGATTCAAGTGCACCGAGCCGGGCCGCCCTCGCGGCGGCCCGCTCCCGACACGCGGTGGCTGCACAGGGAGTTCCCATGGAACAGAACAACACCACAACCACAACCACAACCACAACCACAACCACAACCACGACCGCGGCCGATGCGCCGCCCGATTCGGGCCTGCACTGCCTCCTGTCGCTCGCCGCCCTGCACGGCATCTCCGCCGACCAGGCCCAGATCTCCCATCAATTCGGCAGCGAGGCCTTCAACGAACAGACCTTGCTGCTGGCCGCCCAGTCCCTGGGCTTCAAGGCCAAGGCGGTCCGCCAGGATCCGCGGCGACTTCAACAGGCGCCGCTGCCCGCGATTGCCCAGGACCGCCACAGCGGCAAGTTCCTGATCGTGGCGCAATGCCGCCAATCCGCCGACAAGCCGGTGCAGTTGCTCGTCCAGTACCCGGGCGAGCAACCGACGGTGCTGGCGCTGGACGACTTCCTCGCCCTGTGGACCGGCACGCTGCTGCTCTTCACGAGCAAGGCCTCCTTCGCCGGCGAGATGGCCAAGTTCGACTTCACCTGGTTCATCCCCGCCATCGTCCGTTATCGCCGCGTGCTGACCGAGGTCCTGGTGATCTCGCTGTTCATCCAGCTCATCGGGCTGGTCACGCCGATGTTCTTCCAGGTGGTGATGGACAAGGTGCTCGTCAACCACGCGATGCGCACGCTCGACGTCGTCGCCATCGGCCTGATCTGCGCGATCGTCTTCGAGGTCGTGCTGACCGGCGTGCGGTCCTGGGTGTTCTCCTACACCAGCAACAAGATCGACGTGGAGCTGGGCGCCCGGCTGTTCCGCCACCTCGTGACCCTGCCGCTGTCCTACTTCCACGCACGGCGCGTCGGCGATTCCGTGGCCCGCATCCGCGAGCTCGAGAACATCCGCTCCTTCCTCACCGGCAATGCGCTGACGCTGGTGCTGGACCTGCTGTTCTCGCTGGTCTTCTTCGCCGTGATGCTGTGGTACAGCCCCGCCCTCACGCTCATCGTCGCGCTGTCGATCCCGCTCTACATCGTGCTCTCCGTCCTGGTGACGCCGATGGTGCGCAAGCGGCTGGACGAAAAGTTCAACAAGGGCGCCGAGAACCAGTCCTTCCTGGTGGAGACCATCAGCGGCATCGACACCGTCAAGGCCATGGCCGTCGAGCCGCGCTGGATCCAGAAGTGGGAGAAGCAACTGGCCGGCTACGTCACCGCCGGCCAGTCGGTGAACAACGTGGCCACGCTGTCCAACGGCGGCGTGACGCTGATCAGCAAGCTGGTGACCGCCGCCATCATGTGGATGGGCGCCATGCTGGTGATCGACAACAAGATGTCGGTCGGCGAGCTGGTCGCGTTCAACATGCTGGCCGGCCAGGTCTCCAGCCCCATCCTGCGGCTGGCCCAGCTGTGGAACGACTTCCAGCAGGTCGGCATCTCCGTGTCGCGGCTCGGCGACGTGCTCAACGCGCGCCCCGAGGTCGCCGGCCAGAAAACGCGCCTGCCGCGCCTGTCGGGCGCGATCGAGTTCGACCAGGTGGCGTTCCGCTACAAGCCCGACGCGTCGGACGTCCTGCGCGGCGTCAGCCTGAAGATCGAACCCGGCCAGGTGATCGGCATCGTGGGGCGCTCCGGCTCGGGCAAGAGCACCCTGACGCGGCTGGTCCAGCGCCTGTACGTGCCCAACCGCGGCCGCGTGCTCATCGACGGCCAGGACATCGCCGTGATCGACACCGCCTCGCTGCGCCAGCAGGTCGGCGTGGTGTTGCAGGAGAACGTGCTGTTCAACCGGTCCATCCGGGACAACATCGCGCTGGTCAATCCGTCCCTGCCCATCGAGGCCGTCATCCAGGCCGCCAAGCTCGCCGGCGCGCACGACTTCATCTGCGAGCTGTCCGATGGCTACGACACGATGGTCGGCGAGAACGGCACCGGCCTGTCCGGCGGTCAACGCCAGCGCATCGCGATCGCGCGCGCGCTGATCGGCGACCCCCGCGTCCTGATCTTCGACGAGGCCACCAGCGCGCTGGACTACGAATCGGAGCGGATCATCCAGGACAACATGCGCGCCATCTGCAAGGGCCGCACCGTGCTGATCATCGCCCACCGCCTGTCCGCGGTCCGCGACGCCGACCGCATCGTGGTCATGGAACGCGGCGAGGTCGCCGAGTTCGGCACGCACGACGAGTTGCTTGCCCACCCGGACGGCATCTACACCCACCTGAATTCGCTGCAGCACGGTCTCCGCGAGGTGCAATCATGAACATCCGACATCGTCTCCAAGCCGCCGCCGAACTGCTCGGCCGTTACTGGCTCGTGACCCGCCACGCGTGGCGTCTGCAGTCCGCGGCGGGCGCGCCGGACCTCACGGCCCAGGAGGCCGAGTTCCTGCCCGCCGCGCTCGCCCTGCAGGCCAGCCCGGTGTCTCCGGCCGGACGCTGGCTCGCCCGCATCCTCATCGCGATGGTGCTGATCGTGCTGGCGTGGGCCGTCTTCGGCCAGGTGGACATCGTCACGGTCGGTCAGGGCAAGATCGCCGTCACCGGCGAGACCAAGACCATCTCCGCGACGCAGGTCGCGAGCGTGCGCGCGCTGCACGTGGCGGAGAACCAGCAGGTGCGCGCCGGCGAGCTGCTGATCGAGCTCGACGATCGCGAGATCGACACCGAGTTCGACAAGGCCGACGGCGAGCGCCAGTCCGGGGCCGTCCAGGCCGCCATCCACCGCGCCCTGATCGATGCGCTGACCACCGGGCGGACGCCGCGCCTGGGCGTCGTGACCGGCATCCCCGCCGAGCGCCAGCGCGCGGGCGAGCAGTTCCTGTCCGATGCGTGGAGCGAGTACGTCGCCAAGCGCGATCGCCTGGACGCCGAGATCCGGCACCATGTTGCCGCGCTGCCCATCGCCATCGAGCGCGAGAAGGACTACGAGGCGCTGGCGCAGACCCGCGACGTCTCCCAGGACGCCTGGATGCAAAGGCGCATGGCCCGCCTGGACATCGAGGGCCAGCTCGCCCAGGCCCGCAGCCAGCAGGTGGAGCTGCGCGCCAACATGCGCAAGGCGGCCGAGGACCGGCTGTCCGAGGCCACCCGCATGGCGCAGGCCGCCGCCCAGGACGTGACGAAGGCGACCGCGCGCCAGTCCTTGCTGCAACTGCGCTCGCCGGTGGACGGCACCGTGCAGCAGTTGACCGTGCACACGGTCGGCGCGGCGATCCCGGCCGCCCAGCCGCTGATGCAGATCGTGCCGACCAGCGACCGCGTCGAGTTCGAGGCCTTCATCGAGAACCGGGACGTCGGTTTCGTGCATGAGGGCCAGGAGGTCGCCGTCAAGATCGACGCTTTCGACTACACCCGGTACGGCACCATCACCGGTCACGTCCGGCATGTGTCGCGCGACGCCATCCATGACGAGAAACGCGGCCTGCTGTACGCCGTCACGGTCGACCTCGACCAACGCCACCTGATCGTGGAAGGACGGACGCTGCCGCTGGGTCCCGGCATGTCGGGCACGGTGGACATCCGCACCGGCACGCGGCGCGTCATCGAGTACTTCCTGTCGCCGCTGATCCAGCACCGGTCGGAAAGCCTGCGCGAGCGCTGAGCAAAAGGCGATGCCGTCCCCCCGCGCGGGTCGATCCGGACCGACGCGGGGCACGGCTACACTGGGCCGAACGCATTGGCTTGACCCCATGTCCATTGCGCCTTCCCAACGCGCCGAACACGACGCCTTCTGAAGACGCCCGACCCATGCCCTTCATTCCTCCGGTGACCAAGGCCTTCATGCTGATCTGCGTGGGCCTGTTCTGTCTGTTCAACCTGTTGCCCGGAGGGCTGGGCCTCACCGGCCTGCTGGCGCTGTGGCCGCTCAACAGCGGCCGCTTCGAGGTCTGGCAGCCCGTCACCTACGCCTTCCTGCACGGCGACATCTGGCACCTGTTCTTCAACATGTTCGGGCTCTGGATGTTCGGCTCGGAGCTGGAGACCGTCTGGGGCGGCAAGCGCTACGCGCAGCTGCTGCTGGCCAGCGCGCTGACCGGCGCCGCGGCGCAACTGGTGTTCACGCTGGTGATGGGATCCTTCGCGCCCACCGTCGGCGCCTCGGGCGCGCTGTTCGGGCTGCTGCTGTCCTACGGGCTGCTGTTCCCGGACCGGGTCATCATGCCGCTGTTCCCGCCGATTCCGATGAAGGCCAAGTACTTCGTCGCCATCTTCGGCGCGATCGAGCTGTTCATGGGCATCACCGGCGGCAGCGGCATCGCGCACTTCGCGCACCTGGGCGGCATGCTGGGCGCGTGGCTCATGATCAACTACTGGCGCGGCGGCCGCCGCCGCTGATCCGGCCACCGACCCGCGACTCCGCACCTGACGGCGCCCCTGGGCGCCGTCGTCGTCTCAGGCGCCGGCGGGCCGCGGTCCGGCCTCGACCGCCAACAGCCCCTGCCGGGGCGTCGGATAACGCAGCCTCAGGCGCAGCTCGCGCTTGAGGCGGCCGTTGTCCAGGCGGCGGGACTCGTTCATGAAGCTCATCTGCATCGGCGAGAACACCGCCGCCGCATCCGCCCGGGCGACACGCGCCGGCGGCGTCATGCCGCACAACTCGGCGGCCAGGTCGAAGTAGTCGCCCATCAGCAACTCGCTGTCGTCGCTGGCGTGGATCACGCGCTGCGCCGGACCGCGCATCAGCGCCAGCAGGCAGGCCCGGGCCAGATCGTCGGCCTGGATGTGATTCGTGAAGACGTCGTCCTCCCGCGCCAGGACCGGCAGGCCCTTGGCGAGCCGCTCGCGCGGATGCCCGCCGTCGCGGTCGAACGCATAGATGCCGGGCACGCGCAGGATCGTCACCGCGCAGCCGGCCGCGCGACCCCAGTGCCGCAGCCGCGCCTCGGCATCGACGCGGCGCCAGGCCCGGTCGTTGGACGGGTTGGGGAGGAGAGACTCGTCGATGCGGGCGCCGCCGCAGTCGCCATAGACCCCGCTGGTGCTCGCATAGACCAGGTGCAGCGGGCTCGCGCCCCGCGCCAGCGCGGCCAGCAGGCGCCGGGTGCGCTCGTCGGTGCGGCCCTGGGTCGCGGGCGGCGCCAGGTGCAGCACGCGATCGGCCAGCCCCGCCAGGCGGCCGAGCGTGCGCGCGTCATCCAGGTCGCCGACCAGCGGAATCGCGCCCGCGGCCCGCAACGCGGCGACGCGGTCGGCGCTGCTCGTCAACGCGAACACCGTCCAGCGCCCGGCCAGCAACCGCAGCACCCGCTGCCCGACATCGCCGCAACCAATGATCAGCAAGCGGCCGCGGCGGGCGCGACGGGTGCGGGACGGCGAGGCGGGATTCGATCCGGGCATGAACGGCGCTGCGGGGCTCAGGCAAAATGGAGGCCCAGTGTACGGCTCGCGCCCTGGTCTCACGACCGCGCGGGCCGTGTCGCTTGGCCCCAGCGCGCCTTGGGCGCGCCCCTTGTTCCACTCCGTGCGGGACCCGCCCGCGCCGCCTTCGCATCATGAGCTTCCAGGTCACCGTCCTGCCCGCCGGCCGCAACTTCACCGTCGACGACGACGAAACCGTGCTGGCCGCCGCCATCCGCCAGGGCATCGGCCTGCCCTACGGTTGCAAGGACGGCGCCTGCGGCTCCTGCAAGAGCCAGTTGATCGAGGGTCAGGTCGTGCATGGCGAGCACCAGTCCAAGGCGCTGCCGCCCGAGGACGAGGCCAAGGGCATGATCCTGACCTGCTGTGCGCGCCCACGGACCGACTGCGTCGTCGAGGCCCGCACGGTGCCCGGCGCCGGCGAGTTCCCGGTGCTCAAGCTGCCCAGCCGCGTGCTGACGCTGGACAAGCCGGCCGGCGACGTCGCGGTCGTCAAGCTGCAACTGCCGGCCAACCAGAACCTACAGTTCCGCGCCGGGCAGTATGTCGAGTTCATCCTGCGCGACGGCGCGCGCCGCAGCTACTCGATGGCCAACGCGCCGAGCCGCCTCGGCACGCCGCCGGCGATCGAGCTGCACATCCGCCACATGCCCGGCGGCAAGTTCACCGACCACGTCTTCGGCGCGCTGAAGGAAAAAGACATCCTGCGCATGGAAGGCCCGTTCGGCAGCTTCTTCCTGCGCGAGGACAGCGACAAGCCGATCGTGCTGCTGGCCTCGGGCACCGGCTTCGCGCCGATCAAGGCGATCCTGGAGCGCATCCAGGACCAGGGCATCACCCGTCCGGTGACGCTGTACTGGGGCTGCCGCTCCAAGGCCGACCTCTATCTGCACGACTGGGCCGAGCAGGCCGCCGCCGCGATGCCCACCCTCACCTACGTGCCGGTGCTGTCCGAGCCCAAGGCCGAGGACGGCTGGACCGGCCGCACCGGCTTCGTCCACCAGGTCGTCATCGCCGACCTGCCCGACCTGTCGAGCCATCAGGTCTACGCCTGCGGCGCGCCGATCATGGTGGAGTCCGCGCAGCGCGACTTCGTGGCGCGCTGCGGCCTGCCGGCGGAGGAGTTCTATGCCGACGCGTTCACCTCCGAGCTGGACAAGCACGCGGGCTGAGCCCGCGTCGCAATGCGGCGGCCGGGCGCGGCACGATTCGCGCAAGTGCCGCGCGCGGGCGCCGCATGCAAGCTCCGCTTTACGCACCGCGAATCCCCCGATCGCGGCGTGAGTTAAGCCATCGCGCCCGCCTCGTTTCATACTGCCGGCCATGAAGCATTTCCCGCCGCCCTACTCCAGCGCCGCGCAGTTCGAGCAACAACTGCAGGACCTCGGCCACACCGTCATCGCGCCCGAGAGCCTGACGCATTGGCTGCACTGCCAGGGCGCAGACCTGCGCGCGCTGCAGACCTTCTGGAACGACCTGCCGCCGGACGCCTATCTTCGCGACGGCGGCCGTTATCGCTCCCGGCGCCACGCGAGCTTCGTCGTCGACGCGCAGGCCGACCCGGCAGTGCGCCTCGCGCCGCACCGGGCGCACTGGCAGCCGCTGGACTACAACGCGCTGCACGGCGGGCTGGAGCGCTGGTTCGAGCCGATGGCGCCGGCCGCCGTCGACCTGCCCATCTGGCCTCGACTGCTGCTGGGACTGGCCGGCGTGGCCGACCGGCTCAAGGGCGCGCGCCCCTGGTTCGTCGAGGCGCACCAGTTCCGCATCGACACCGCCGGCGGCATCGGCCGCCCGACGCCGGAGGGCGCGCACCGGGACGGTGTCGACCTGGTGGCGGTCTTCATGCTGTCCCGCCACGGCATCAAGGGCGGCGAATCGCGCGTCTTCGAGGCCGACGGCCCGCGCGGCCAGCGCTTCACGATGATGGAGCCCTGGACGCTGCTGCTGCTCGACGACGAGCGCGTCATCCACGAGACCACGCCGATCCAGCCGATCGACCCGGCCCATCCCGGCCACCGCGACACGCTGGTCGTGACGCTGCGGTCGGACGCCTTCATGGGGCCCTGAGGGTCGCCGCGCCACGCGGCGGCAGCCCGCCCCTCCTCGCCCGGGCATGCAAGGCGCGCATCGAGCGATGCCCGCGCCGCCTGAAGGCCGGGCGCGGCTGCGCCTACACTGACGCACCCGCGCGCCACAAGCGCAGCGGGCCCCGCCGGCGCGCCAGGCGCCGGGTCTCATCAAGCATCACAAGTGCAGGCTCGCTCATGAACGCCATCACCGACATCGCCCGCGCGCTCGCCGCCGGCGCCTCCGACTCCATCCCCTCCTCGCTCTTCGGCCTGCCCGACCAGGCCCCGCACGAACGCGTGCTGCTGGCCGCCGACCCGGTCACCGGCCTGAAGGCGATCGTGGCGGTGCACAGCACCGCGCGCGGCCCGGCCTTCGGCGGCTGCCGCTTCTGGAGCTACGACAACGAGCTGGCCGCGCTGAACGACGCGCTGCGCCTGTCGCAGGGCATGAGCCTGAAGAACGCGCTGGCCAACCTGCCCTTCGGCGGCGGCAAGGCCGTGATCATCAAGCCGGCCGGCGACTTCGACCGCCCCGCGCTGTTCGCCGCCTTCGGCCGCGCGGTGCAGTCGCTGGACGGCGCCTACATCACCGCCGAGGACGTCGGCACCACCACCGCCGACATGAAGGGCATGTCCGCCCACACGTCCTACGTGTCTGGCATTCCGCGTGACGGCGCCTTCGGCGGCGACCCCAGCCCCAAGACGGCCTACGGCGTGTTCGTCTCGATCGACGAGGGTGTCAAGCGCGTGCTGGGCCGCGCGTCGCTGGAAGGCGTGCGCGTGGCGCTGCAGGGCCTGGGCGCGGTGGGCTGGCATCTGGCCGAGTTCCTGCATCAGGCCGGCGCCAAGCTGGTCGTCGCCGACGTGAACGGCGAGAAGGTCGCCCGCGCGGTGACCGAGCTCGGGGCGCAAGCCGTCGGCGTGGGTGAGATCCTGGCCGCCGACGTCGACGTGGTGGCGCCCTGCGCGCTGGGCGCGACGCTGAACGCGCAATCCATCCCCGCGCTGCGGGCCCGCCTGATCGCCGGCGCCGCCAATAACCAGTTGGCGACGGCCGCCGACGGCGATGCCCTGCAGGCGCGCGGCATCACCTACCTGCCGGACTACCTGGTGAACGCCGGCGGCATCGTCAGCGTCGCCCGCGAATACCGCAACGAAGGCGAGGAAGCGGCCGTCATGGCCGAGGTCGGCCAGATCCGCGGCCGTGTCGCCGAACTGCTGGAGCGCATCAAGATCAGCGGCCAGACGCCGGCCCGCGAGGCGGACGCCTGGGCCCGCTCGCTGCTGGTGAAGCCGGTCTGATCGAGCGCTGATCCAGGCCCATCGCGGCGCATCGCCGCGATGGGCGTCCGCCGGCACGTCCATGAACGCGGCCTGGCCCGAATGCAGGTCCGCAAGCTCGCGGGCCGCCCCGCTTTCGACAACAGCGCGTCAATGACGCTGAAGGCGCGGCTGTCCGGCATCCATCCCTTCCTTCAACGGCCGCGCACCGGGCTGTGCGGCTCCATGATTGACGGGGTTTGACGATGCACTCGATCCAGATGATGGTGGCGTACGGTCCGCGGATGAACAGACCCCTGCTGATTCAAGCCGAGTGGGACCCCGAGGCATCCGTCGGGGTCGCCACGTCGGACGGACGCCGATTTCCGATGGACCACACGATCAAGTCGCGGTTCATGGCCAACGCCGTGCTGCGTCAGGCGGGACTCGACCAGCGCTTTTGATTCAAGCTCGATCGACGCCTCCGTCCGGCGCCGCCTTTAGCGCCTGCAGCCATGCGCCGAAGACGGCAGAATGCCGCCCAGCCCGATCGACGACCACGTCGGCGGAAGAGCGACAACGCAATTCAGGGAGAGACAGATGATTCACGCCACACGGTGGACGGTCGGCACGGTGCTGGTCGCGGGGCTGCTCGGCGGCTGCGCCTACAACCCCGCTCGCGAGGCCGATCGGGAGCAGCAGGCCTCGATCGACCTGCAACGCGCGGGCGCCCGCCAGGCCGCACAAGCGGCGCAGGCGCGCTCCGACAACCTGAACCGCAGCGCGCGCTGCGGCGATTTCCTCGAATGCGTGTTCACCGCGCTGCTGTCGATCGAAAAGGGCAAGTGACCCACGGGCGACGCGTGTCGCGCCTTGTCGCCTGGTCGGTCAAGCGCCCGCTGGAGCGCCGGCCGCGCGCAAGTCGGCCTCCGCGGCGGCCCATTGCGCCTGCAGATCCGGTCGCCGCAGCCGCGCCATCGCCTGCGTCGCGTGCGGGTGATTCGCGAGCCGCGAGACCAGCAGCAACTTCTGCCGCGGCGTCAGCCCGCTCGCCAGGATGGGCGCGAGCCAGGTCTGCGCCGCCGCCGCGGCCACGTCCCTGACGACCTTCGCCGCCGACGGCGTCTGCAGGTCCAGCGCCGAGCAGAAGTCCCGCAGCCGCTCCGGCCCCAGCACCGGCGCGGCGTGCTGCTTCTGCCCGTCCCCCTCGGGCATCAGCTTCAGGGCATGGCCGCGCGCCCCGGTGTAGAGCACGGTCGAGGTGATGTCGTACGCGGGCGCCAACTCGGCCTCATGCCGGTCCCGATACAGCAGGCCGATGTTCTTGAGGTGCATGTCGGCATTGCCCAGCAACTCGTTGACCTCGATGCGGCGGAGCAGCTCGTGCACCGCGCCCTCCCCGCACCTCGGCAGGTCCAGCAGCACGGCGGCGATCGCGAGGTAGGACTCGGCGTACTTCTGCTCCGGCGGGCAGCCGAGCACCTGCGCGAAATCCTCGAAGTGGACCTTGGTCCGGCCCTCGCGATCGAAACGGGTGACGGCCAGGAACTCGCCGCCGAACTCCTCGCCCAGGTCGTAGCGATGCGGCGCCGCCAGCGCCGACATCGGCGCGAGCACCACTTCGCAGATGCCCACGCCCGCCCGCGCGGCGAGGTCCATGCACAGCGCTTCCAGTTGCGGCATCCGGGGGTAATCCGATGACGGCAGCTTGGCGATGATGGCGGCCTCGCCTTGGCTGGTACGGCCGACGAAACGACCGCTGCCATCCCGGTTCACCCCGATCTTGGGCTGCACGCCGGAGATGGACAGCGCGTCCTGGAACGGCTCCGCCCAGACCGTGGCCTCGAGCGCGTCCTGGTTCTGCGTGATCAGACGCTGCAGCGCGAGGCGCGGCAGGTCTTCCCACTCCGCCGTGACCGCGCCCGGCATGTTCCGTCCGCAGGCCGCGATCATCGCCATGTGGTCCAGCGGATCGATGCCGGCCTCCTCCGCCACGAAACGCCGGAAGACGCCCTCCGGCAGCAGGTTCTGGAAGAACGGCGGCAGTTGCCAATCGCCGCGACCGCCCAGCACCGCGTTGAATTCCGGGCGGGTCACGTCCAGCCAGAAGGACTGCTGCTGCTCGGGCGTGCCCGCGCGCATCGATTCCGACAGCACGTCGGCGCGCGCCCACGGCAGGCGCGCATAGGCCTCGTCGGCGGCGAAACGAAGGATGGGCGGCAGGCCCGGCTGCTCGAACTTGAACAGGCAGCCGATGCGCTCGCCATGCAGCTTGATGACCAGCACCGGAATGTTCATCGCTCAGCCTTCCTGGTCTTGAGCGCCGCGAGCCGCCGCTGCACCGCCGACGGCGCATGCGCCGCGACCGGTGCCGGAATCCGGGGCGACGCGGCCAGGGTCGATGCCCGCTTGGCCGGCCCGCCCGTCTTCGACGACCCATGGCCCGGCGCGGCCGGCTCCGCCACGAAACCGCCCAGGTTGTCCGGGATCACGTCGTTCAGGTCCAGCTCGGGCAGGCCGCGCCGCAGCCCGCGCGGCACCAGCGCCAGGTCCACGCCCAGGGCGTCCATCACGGCCAGCACGGTGGAAAGCTGCACGTCCTGCCCCTTCAGGAGGCGATAGAGCGCCTGCCGGCTCACGCCGGCGTGCTCGGTCAGTTGCTGCCGGGTCAGGCCGCTGGCGTCGAGCGCCACGGCCAGTCGCTGGGCGAGTTGCGAGGAGGTGGTCATGCGCAAGTAAGGCGTGGATCAGGCGTGGATCAGATATCGGCCGACGCATGCGTCGAGCCCCGAGGCGATGCGCCCTTCAAACGATGGACGACACATCGCGCCAAGCCTGGCGACGTTGCGTATACGGTCAGCTTGAACCAATTCGACCGAATACACAACACCTGTTCGTTGCGTATACGATACCAAATACACGAACGTATCGAAATCGATACGCCCATGAACCGATCAGACGGTGAACGGCTCCAGGCGCCGTCCCACCAGGCAAGCAGCCACGTGCCCATGAAAAACACCCCATCGGCCGGATCGTTGTCCAACCGATGGGGTGCGGTTCAAAGGGCCTCGCGCCCGGCGCTCACTCGCCCAGGTAGGCCGCGCGCACCTTCGGGTCGTTCAGCAGCGTCTTGCCGTCGCCCTGCATGGTGACCACGCCCGACTCCATCACGTAGCCGCGGTTGGCCAGCTCCAGCGCGCGGCTGGCGTTCTGCTCCACCAGCAGCACCGTCACGCCCTGGCGGTGGATGTCGTTCACGACCTCGAAGATCTTGTCGACCATGATCGGCGACAAACCCATCGACGGCTCGTCCAGCAGCAGCAGCTTGGGGCGGGCCATCAGCGCGCGGCCCATGGCCAGCATCTGCTGCTCGCCGCCGGACATGGTGCCGGCGAGCTGGCTGCGGCGCTCCTTCAGCCGCGGGAACAGCCCGAAGACCTTCTCGATGTCGGCCTGGATCTCCGAATCCTTGCGGATGAAGGCGCCCATCAGCAGGTTCTCGGTGATCGTCATGCGCGTGAACGTGCCGCGACCCTCGGGGACCATCACCAGGCCCTGCTTGGCCAGGTTCCAGGCGCCCTGGCCCTTGATCGACTTGCCGAGGAACTTCACGTCGCCGACCGCCAGCGGCTGCAGGCCGGTGATGGCCTTCAGCGTGGTGGTCTTGCCGGCGCCGTTGGCGCCGATCAGGCTCACCAGCTCGCCCTCGCGGACGTCGAAGTCCACGCCCTTGACCGCCTGGATGCCGCCGTAGGCGACCTTGAGGCCCTCGACCTGGAGGAGGATGTTGTCTGCCATCGTCTTGATTTCCTGTTCGCCGGCGTTCAAGGCGCGGCATGGGCCGCCTGGGCCGCATGCGCGCCCAGGTAGGCCTCGATGACCTTCTCGTTGCGCTGCACGTCGGCGGGGGTGCCTTCGGCGATCTGCTTGCCGTAATCCAGCACCGTCACGCGGTCGCACAGGCCCATCACCAGCTTCACGTCGTGCTCGATCAGCAAGATGGTGCGGCCGTCGTTGCGGATGCGGTCGATCAGCTCGCGCAGCACCACCTTCTCGGTCGCGTTCATGCCCGCGGCCGGCTCGTCCAGCGCGATCAGCTTGGGATCGGTGGCCAGCGCGCGCGCGATCTCCAGCCGGCGCTGGTCGCCGTAGGACAGCGTCCGCGCCTTGAAGTCGGCGTGCTTGGCGATGCCGACGTAGGCCAGCAGCTCACGCGCCCGCGCGGCGATCTCGGCTTCCTCCTTCTTGAAGCCGGGCGTGCGCAGCACCGCGCCCAGCAGGCCCGAGCGCGTGCGCACATGGCGGCCCACCATCACGTTCTCCAGCGCCGTCATCTCGGCGAACAGGCGGATGTTCTGGAAGGTCCGCGCGATGCCGGTCTTCGCGACCTGGTGCACCGCCTGCGGCTTGTACGCCTGGCCGCCCAGCTCGAAGGTGCCGCCGTCCGGCACGTACAGCCCGGTCAGCACATTGAAGAAGGTCGTCTTGCCGGCACCGTTGGGGCCGATCAGGCCGTAGACCTGGCCCTTCTTGATCTCGATGCCCACATCCGACAGCGCCTGCAGACCGCCGAAACGCTTGGACGCGCCGGCCACTTTCAGTACGGTTTCAGTCATTCGTTCTTGCTCCTGCGGTCTTCAGGCCGCGTTGGCGGCGCCCTTGGCGCCGGTCGGTTGCGGCGCCGCCTTGCCGTGCTCGGGCGAGGGCCACAGGCCGCGCGGACGCAGCAGCATGATCACGATCATGGCCAGCGCCACCAGCAGCTGACGCAGGATGGACGCGTCCAGGCGACCGTCCGTCATCTCCTGCAGCGGCCCGGCGACGTAGCGCAGCACCTCCGGCAACGCCGCCAGCAGCAACGCCCCCAGGATCACACCCGGGATGTGGCCGATGCCGCCCAGCACCACCATGGCGACGATCATGATCGACTCCTGCAGGCTGAACGACTCCGGCGACACGAAGCCCTGGAACGCGCCGAACATCGAGCCCGACACGCCGCCGAAGGTGGCGCCCATGCCGAACGCCAGCAGCTTCATGTTGCGGGTGTTGATGCCCATGGCCTTGGCGGCGATCTCATCCTCGCGGATGGCCATCCAGGCGCGACCGATGCGGGAGTTCTCCAGCCGGTAGCAGATCACCACCGAGCCGATCACCAGCGCCAGGAACAGGTAGTAGTACATCGTCACGGACTGCACCGTGAAGCCCAGGATCTCATGCGCCTGGCTGAACTCGAAGCCCAGGAAGTGCACGCCGTCGATCTGGCCGATGCCGCGCGGGCCGTTGGTGATGTTCAGCGGATATTCCATGTTGTTCAGGAACACCCGGATGATCTCGCCGAAGCCCAGCGTCACGATGGCCAGATAGTCGCCGCGCAGCTTCAGCGTCGGCGCACCCAGCAGCACGCCGAACAGCCCCGCCACCGCCGCCGCCAGCACGATCGCCACCACCAGCGGCATGTGCAGCCCCTGCGGGAAGCTGGCCGCGATGTTCTCGAAGTTCTCCGCCAGGTGCGGGCTGTTCATCAAGGCGAAGAGATACGCCCCGACCGCGTAGAACGCGACGTACCCCAGGTCCAGCAGGCCGGCGTAACCGACCACGATGTTCAGGCCCAGCGCCAGCAGCACGTACAGCAGCGCCAGATCGATGATGCGCACCGGCCCGTTGCCCAGTTGCTGCGCGAACAGCGGCAGCGCCACCAGCACGATGCCGGCGATCAGGAAGACGATCAGTTGGTTGAGTTTCTTCTGCATGTCGGGCTCCTCAGGCGCGATCGGCGACACGTTCGCCGAGCAGGCCGGACGGCCGCAGGGTGAGCACCAGGATCAGCGCCACGAAGGCGAAGATGTCGGCGTAATGGCTGCCCAGCACGCCGCCGGTGAGGTCGCCGAGGTAACCGGCGCCGATCGCCTCGATCAGGCCCAGCAGCACCCCGCCCACCATCGCCCCGGCCAGGTTGCCGATGCCCCCGACCACCGCGGCGGTGAAGGCCTTCAGGCCGGGCAGCACGCCCATCGTGTGCTGCGCGGTGCCGTAGTTGGCGGCCCACATCAGGCCCGCCACCGCCGCCAGCGCGGCGCCGATGATGAAGGTCAGGGAGATCACCGCGTCGGGCTTGACGCCCATCAGCGCGGCCACGCGCGGGTTCTCGGCGGTGGCGCGCATCGCGCGACCCATCTTGGTGTGGTTCACCAGGAACAGCAGGCCGCCCAGGATCACCACCGTGGTCACCAGGATCACGATCTGCGTCACCGTGATCACCGCGCCGCCGATCTGGATCGGGTCGGCCGGCAGCAGTTGCGGGAAGGGCTTCGGGTTCGGCTTCCAGACGATCATCGCCAGCGTCTGCAGCAGCAGCGACACGCCCATCGCGGTGATCAGCGGTGCCAGGCGCGGCGCGTTGCGCAGCGGCCGGTAGGCGATCTTCTCGATCGCGTAGTTGAGCAGCGTGCACACCACGACGGCGCAGGCCAGCGCGATCAGCATCAGCGCCCAGCCCGGCAGCCCCAGCGAGGCCAGCGCCGTCACGACGGTCCAGCTGACCAGCGCGCCGACCATCAGCACGTCACCGTGCGCGAAGTTGATGAGGTTGATGATCCCGTAGACCATCGTGTAGCCCAGCGCGACGAGGGCATACATGCTCCCGAGCACCAGCCCGTTGATGATCTGCTGAAAAAGTATCTCCATAAGGCCCCGGCATGTTGTTGGACGCGGCGTGCGGCCCGCGCGACGCAGTGGTGGGTGCAACCCCCGTGCCAATCCGTCCGTTTCAAGGGTATTCACTGATCCGCAGCGTCCAGGGACACCGGGCGGCAGCGTGATCCCAGTCTCGGCGACGCGACAAGGTGCGGAAATCCGCACAAACCGCCTCGACAGCCGGGCGAATACCCGCCAGTGAAGAAAATCGGTTCCGCGCCCGTGCACCGGGAGTGACAACTTGGGCACACTAGGCGACGTTTTTCGTCTCACATGGATTCGGTAGCTTCATCCCCTTCTTTCAAGCATCGGCTCGCACATCAGTTGGGCCGCCCCAGCTTCTATCTGTATCTGACCGGGGTGCTGATGCTGCTGGGACTGGTGCTGGGCCACCGGCTGAGCGAACGCGCCAGCCTGGACCAGCTCAGCGCGCTGGTCACCGAGCGGCTGGAGCTGTACGCCTCCAACCTGCAGACGGAGCTGGGCCGGCACGCCTACCTGCCCAGCCTGCTGGCGATCGACGACGGCGTCGCCCGCCTGATGGAGCACCCCGACGACGAGACCGCGCGCCGCGCCGCCAGCCTGATGCTCGCGCGCGTGAACGTGCGGGCGGGGACGACGCAGATCTTCGTGGCCGACGCCCAGGGCCGCGTGCTCGCGGCCAGCGAGCCGCTCACGCCGCCGCTGCGGCTGCAGCAGGCCATCGAGCAGGACCGCCATCACTTCTTCGCCTCCGACACGGGCCAGGCCGGCGTCGCGGGCAGCACCAACTTCTTCCTCCTGCATCCGCTGCGCCGCAACCAGAAGCTGCAGGGCGTGATCGTGGTGAAGCTCAACCTGGCGCCGCTGGAGGCCACCTGGGTGGACCTGGGGCTGCGCTCGCAGGGGGAGCGCATCCTGGTCGCGGACGACCAGGGCGTGGTGATCATGAGCTCGGTGGAGGACTGGAAGTACGCCGTGCTCAGCCGCGCCGACGTGGCCGAGCGCGACCGCCTGCACGCCAGCGCGCGGTATCCGCGGGTCGGACCGGACCTGCACCTGCCCGGCGCGCTGGAGGCCTACAACAGCCTGCTGGTGCGCGCGCCGGCGCCGGCCAGCACCACGCTGCTCGCGCAGGAGCGCCAGCTGTTGCCGCTGGGCCTGCGGCTGCTGGCGCTGTCGGACCTGTCGGAGGTCCGCCGGCAGGCGCGGCTGGCGGCGTGGAGCGGCGCCGCCTTCGGCGCGGCGATCGGCATGCTGCTGCTGTACCTGGCCTCGCGGCGCCGCGCGCTGCGCCAGCTCTTCCATGCGAAGGCCCAGTTGCAGGACGCGCACGCGCAACTGGAGCGCACGGTGGACGACCGCACGGCGGAACTCCGCCAGATCAACGAGGAGCTGGTGGACCAGATCGCCCAGCGCGAGCAGGCCGAGGGCGAGCTGCTGCAGACCAGCAAGCTGGCGGTGCTGGGCCAGATGTCGGCCGGTCTGTCGCACGAGGTCAACCAGCCGCTGACCGCCCTGCGCGCGCTGGCACGGAATTCGCAACGCCTGCTGGAGGCCGGCCGCACACAAGCGGTCGCGGACAACCTGCAGACGATGGACGAGATGGTCGAGCGCATGGGGACGATCACGCGTCAGCTCAAGAGCTTCGCCCGCAAGGCGGAGCGCGCCAGCACGGCGGTGTCCCTGCTCGCCAGCGTCAACAACGCGCGCCTGCTGCTGGAGCACCGCACGCGCGCGCTGGACCTGCGCTTCGAGGTCGAGGTGCCGGCCGGCCTGCGCGTCAGCGCCGAGTCCAACCGGCTGGAGCAGGTCCTGGTCAACCTGTTCGCCAACGCCATCGACGCGATCGCGTCGGAGCCGCCGCACGACGGCGTCGAGCGCCGCCTGCGCATCGCGGCCTTGCCGCTGGAGGACGGCCAGCGCGTGCTGGTGCAGGTCCAGGACAGCGGCCCGGGGCTGAGCGAGGCCTTGCTGCCGCGCCTGTTCGAGCCCTTCTTCACCACCAAGCCCGCGGGCGAGGGCCTGGGGCTGGGGCTGGTGATCTCGTCCAAGATCGTTCACGAGTTCGGCGGCACGCTGCGGGCGCACCGGCTGGACCATGGCATGAGTTTCGAGTTCGACCTCGCGGTCGACACCTGGCAGGCCGAGGAGGGTCAGTATGTTTGAGGGCTACAAGGTCTTGTTCGTCGAGGACGACCTGCCGGTGCGGGTCAGCCTGACCCAGACGCTGGAGCTCGAGGGGTTCGGCGTGATCCCGTGCCGCTCGGCCGAGGAGGCCTTGCCCCATGTGCAGCCCGGCGCGCAGATCATCGTGGTCACCGACGTGCGCCTGCCCGGCATGGACGGCCGCGCGCTGCAGGCCCATGTGCTGGCCACCGATCCCGGCATCCCGGTGATCCTGATCACCGCGCACGGCGACGTGCAGATGGCGGTGCAGGCGATGCGGGCCGGCGCCTACGACTTCATCGAGAAACCCTTCGCGCCCGAGCGCCTGATCGACACCGCGCGGCGCGCGCTGGACCTGCGCATGCTGCGCCACTCCGCCGACGAACTGCGCAGCCAGCTGCAGGCGGCCAGCGGCATCGAGGCGGCGCTGCTGGGCAAGTCGCCGTCGATGCAGCAACTGCGGCGGCAGGTGCTCAACCTGGCGTCGACCTCGGCCGACGTGATGATCCTGGGCGAGACCGGCACCGGCAAGGAACTGGTCGCGCGCTGCCTGCACGACCAGAGCCCGCGCCGCGACCGCCACTTCGTCGCGATCAATTGCGGCGGGCTGCCGGAAGCGCTGTTCGAGAGCGAGCTGTTCGGGCACGAGTCCGGCGCGTTCACCTCGGCGGGCAAGCGCCGCATCGGCAAGATCGAGCATGCCAACGGCGGCTCGCTGCTGCTCGACGAGATCGAGACCATGCCGATCCCCTTGCAGATCAAGCTGCTGCGCGTGCTGCAGGAGCGGCGCATCGAGCGCCTGGGCTCCAACGAGGAGCAGCTGATCAACGTGCGCTTCATCGCGGCGAGCAAGTCCGACCTGAAGGAGCTGGGTGAACGCGGCCAGTTCCGCAGCGATCTGTATTACCGGCTCAACATCGCCACGCTGATGCTGCCGCCGCTGCGCGAGCGCCGCGAGGACATCCCGCTGCTGTTCGAGCACTTCGTCGCCCAGGCCTGCAAGCGCTACGAGCGCGAGGCGCCGGAGCTCACGCCGGACAAGCTGCGCGACCTGATGGCCCACGACTGGCCCGGCAACGTGCGCGAGATCCGCAACGCGGCCGACCGTTTCGTGCTGGCGCTGGAAGACCTGGACAGCAGCGCCGCGATGCTGGCGGTGCCCGACCTGGGCCTGGCGCGGCAGATGGAGATGGTCGAGAAGGCGCTGATCGAGCAGGCCTTGCGCCGCACCGGCGGCAAGGTGCCGGCGGCGATGGAGCTGCTGGGCACGCCGCGCAAGACGCTCTACGACAAGCTGCACCGGCACGGCATCCAGCTCGACGAGTTCCGCTGAACGACGGTCGCCCGGCCGATCGCCGCGGACCGGCGCCACCTTCGGCAGGCCCGCGACGCCAGAGCGCCACCGCCCACCGCGGCGGATCATGTCGGGCGGCTCACGTTGGACAGCTCACGTCGGGCGGATCACGTCCGACAGCTCACGTCCGACGGATCACCAACGGCGGCGCGCCCCGTGGCGGATCGCCCCGGAAGGATCAGGCGGCCTGCCGCGCGGGATTCCCGGCGCCGTCCAGCACCGCCTTCAACTGCTCGATCGTCGCCGGCTTGACCAGGTAGGCCGCGGCGCCGCGGCGCACCGCCTCGGCGGCGTCCCCGGCGTCGGAGAAGCCGGTCAGCAGCACGACCGTCATCGGTCCGTCCCGCAGCGCCTCGGCGATGAAGTCCATGCCCTGCCCGTCCGGCAGCGCCCGGTCCAGGACCAGCGCGTCGGGTCGGCGCTCGGCCAGGCGCTGCCGCGCCTCGCGCAGCGACCCGGCGGTGGCGGCGGAGTAGCCTTCCATTTCCAGAAGGATGGCCAGCGTTTCGCTGGATTCGAGGTTGTCGTCGACGATGACGGCGTGGGGCATGGCAAACCCTGCGGCAAGGGGACTTCGGGGAGGACCGGCGCGCGACGGTATCCGAGCGCCGACGAGGCGATGTCGGATCCGGGCGACGGATGTGCGATGGGTCGACGCGGCAAACGGCGCTCCCGCCCCGGCCTTCGACCTCGCCGCCGCCTTCGCCCCCGGTCTCGATGGACGCGGCCGCCCGGGGCCCGTCGTGCCGCCGGGGCCCGCTCGTCCCCCGCGTTTGCTGGGGGCGGGATCGGTTTTTGCCTGAAGGGTCCCTTGACCATAATGCGCGCCTTGCCTGGTGGCCGATCCCGCGTTCCGCTTCCTGTGGGATGCGACCTCCGCCACCTGGGCGCCTTCGCTTTCCCCGGAGTTTCATGACGACCGACGCGATGACCGACCCGGATCTGCTGCCCCGGCTGCGACGCTGCACCGGACCGCTGCACGACGGCATCGAGACCCTGCTGCGCCTGGAGGCGCCGATGCCGCTGGCGCGTTACGGCCGCATCGTCCGCGGCTTCCATGAGTTCCTGAAGCTCTGGGAGCAGCGCGTGCGCCACGCCTTGCCGGAGCCGCTGCGCCCCTGGTTCGACGCCCGCGTCCGCTCACCGTTCGCGACCCGGGACATCGCCGCGCTGGCGCTGCCCGAGGACGCCGCCCTGCGCGCCGCCGCCCGCGCGTCACAGCACCGGATCCGGCTGGACTCGCCCGCCGCGGCGTTCGGCTCGCTGTACGTGATCGAGGGATCGGCGCTCGGGGGCCAGGTCTTGACGCCCCGGCTTGTCGCCGCGCACGGCCTGACCCCGGACCACGGCGCGAGCTACTTCCACGGCTTCGGCGACCGCACCGGCGCGATGTGGCGGGAGTTCCGCCAACTGGCCCAGCAGCACGCCGGCGCCGACGAGGACAGCCGGGCCGCCGCCTGCCGCGCCGCGGTGCAGACCTTCGAGGCGCTGATCGAGACCTTCCAGCCGGTCGCCGCGCCGGACGATCCCGAGGCCGCGCCGCCCCTGCCCGCCGCCGCCAGCGCCGGCTGACCCGACTCCCGATGCCATGACCGCGCTCCCGACCGTCGCCACCGTCTCCGAGGACCAACTGGCCCAGTGCGCCAGCGAGCCCATCCGCATTCCCGGCGCGATCCAGCCGCACGGCTGGCTGGCGGCGGTCGAATGGTCCGACGGCCGCCTGACGGCCTTCAGCGACAACTGGGCAGCGCTGCTGGACGCCCCGCCCGGCGTGCTGGCCGCGTACGTGCAGGACACGCTTGGCCCCGTCGTCGACGGACTGCATGCGCTGGTGGACGGCGAAGGCCCGGTGTCCTGCGGCACGCTGACCTTGCGCGGCCGGCGCCTGCACGTCTCGGGGCATCGGCTGAGCGCGCTCGCCTACTTCGAGCTGGAAGCCGACAGCGAGGACGCCGGCACCCGCGCGCCGATCTACAGCCTGGCGCGCCACCTGGTGCCGGCAATGCAGCGCACCGGATCGGTCGACGAGCTGTGCCGGGTCGTCGTCGCCGAGATGAAGCGGCTGACCGGCTTCGGCCGCTGCCTGGCCTACCGCTTCGACGCGCAAGGCCACGGCGCGGTGCTCGCCGAGGCGCTGGACCGCGGCTACGACTCCTACGCCGGCCACCACTTCCCGGGCTCCGACATCCCGCCGCAGGCGCGCGAGCTCTACCGCATCAATCACATCCGGCTGATCGGCGACGCGACCTACACGCCAGTGCCGGTGCGCTTCGTCGACGGGCGCGAGGGCTCGGCGCTGGACATGTCCCAGGCGGCGCTGCGCAGCGTCTCGCCGGTGCACCTCGAGTACATGCGCAACATGGGCACGCTGGCGTCGATGTCGGTGTCCATCATCGTCGGCGGGCGGCTGTGGGGGCTGGTCTCCTGCCACGACCACGCGCCGCGCCACCTGTCCTGGCAGACCCGCATGGCCTGCGAGCACCTGGGGCAGTTGCTGTCGCTGCAGATCGAGGCCAAGGAAGAAAACGAGCAGGTCACCGAGCAGCTCCGGCTGCGCCAGCTGACGCTGGCCATCGTCGCCCACCTGGCCGACAGCGACGCGACGCTGCAGCGGCTGATGGAGGAGCCCGGCCCGTTGCTGCGGCTGGGCCGCGCGGCCGGCGCCGCGGTGATCCTGAACGACACCTGCTGGTCGGTGGGCGAGACGCCGGACCGGGACACGCTGATCCAGCTCGGCCAATGGCTGGGCAACCGCATCGACCAGGACTGGCACAGCGACCGGCTGCCCACCGAGGCGCCCGCGCTGGCCGACGGCCTGCGCGCGACGGCGGGCATCCTGGCGATCTCCATCTCCAAGCTGCACCGGCATTACATCGTCTGGTTCCGGCCGGAGATCGTGCAGACCATCGTCTGGGCCGGCGATCCGCGCAAGGAAAGCTCCACCGGCGAGGACCGCCGGCTGCATCCCCGCCGCAGCTTCTCCAGCTGGAAGGAGCAGGTGCGCGGCCGCTCGATGCCATGGACCGCCAGCGAGGTCCACGCCGTGCTGGAGCTGCGCCAGGCGCTGATCGGCATCGTGCTGCGACGCGCCGAGGAAATGGCCGAGGTCGCGATGGAGCTGGGCCGCGTCAACAAGGAGCTGGAAGCCTTCTCCTACACCGTCTCCCACGACCTGCGCGCGCCGATGCGGCACATCGCCGGCTTCGTCGACCTGGTGCTGGAGATGGAAGGCACCCTGCTGTCCGACCGGTCCCGCCGCTACCTGTCGCACGTGAAGGAGGCCTCCGCCCACGCCGGCCAGTTGGTGGACGCGCTGCTGGACTTCTCGCGCATGGGGCGATCGGCGATCAAGCACACCTGGATCAATAGCGCCCACCTGATCGAGGACCTGATCGCCGAGCAGAACGCGCAGGTGAAGGATCGCCGCATCGAGTGGCAGGTCCAGCAGCCGCTGCCCAAGCTGTGGGGCGACCCGGTGCTGCTGCAGGTCGCCGTGCGCAACCTGATCGCCAACGCGGTGAAGTACACGCGGCCACGCGACCCGGCCCGCATCGAAATCGCGGGTATCGATACCCCCGAGGGCATCGGGCTCCGCGTCTCCGACAATGGTGTCGGTTTTCAAATGAAGTACGTCGGCAAGCTGTTCGGCGTCTTCCAGCGGCTGCATCAGACGGAGGCGTTCGAGGGGACCGGCATCGGGCTGGCCAGCGTGCGCCGCATCGTCGAGCGGCACGGCGGACAGGTGCAGGCCTGGGGCGCGCCCGATGTGGGAGCGCGCTTCAGCTTCGTGTTGCCGACGCGGGAGATGCAGGAGGCCTCGGCCGCCGAGGCCGCTCCGGAGCGAGCGTCCCCGGTGATGGCGATACCGACATTCGCGCCGGAAGGCGGCGCACCCCAGACGAATTGATACTGATCCACACCGCCATGCTCAAGCCCATCCTGCTGGTCGAAGACGACGCCCGCGATCTTGAACTGACCCTGGTCGCCCTGGAGCGAAGCCAGCTCGCCAACGAAGTGATCATCGTGCGCGACGGCGCCGAGGCCCTCGACTACCTCAACCGCGAAGGCAGGCACGCGGACCGCGCGGCCGGCAATCCGGCGGTGATCCTGCTGGACCTGAAGCTGCCCAAGGTCAACGGCCTGGAGGTGCTGAAGGCGGTGCGCAGCACCGAGCCGCTGAAGAGCATTCCGGTGGTGATGCTGACCTCGTCGCAGACCGAGTCGGACGTGGTGCACAGCTACGAGCTGGGCGTCAACGCCTACGTCGTGAAGCCGGTGGAGTTCAAGCAGTTCGTCGCCGCGATCGCCGACCTGGGCGTGTTCTGGGCCGTGCTGAACGAGCCGCCGCCCGGATCGCTGCGCGCCACCCGGCGCTACGAATGATCCATGACTGAAGCCCCTCGGCCCGAGCCTCAGCCCGAGCAGCCCCCATCGCCCTGCGCCCCGCCGCTGGAGATCCTGCTGCTGGAGGACTCCACCTTCGACGCCGAGCTGCTGCTCGCGCAGCTGGAGGCGACGCATCCGCGCGCGCGGGTGACCTGGGTGAAGGACGAGCCCGGGCTGCTGGGCGCGCTGGAGACGCAGCGCTTCGACCTCATCCTGTCGGACTACCAGTTGCCCGGCTTCACCGGCGCGGAGGCGCTCGCGCTGGCGCAGAAGACGGTGCCGGGCACGCCGTTCATCTTCGTCTCCGGCGTGATCGGCGAGGAGAACACGGTGGAGCTGCTCAAGCGCGGCGCCACAGACTACGTCATGAAGGGCCGCCTGGCGCGGCTGCCGGTCGCGATCGACCGCGCGCTGCGCGAGGTGCGGCAGCGCGAGGCGCAGCGCCAGATCGAGGCGCAGTTGCGCGAGGCGGACGCGCTGTATGCGCGGGTCGTCGACTCGCTGCAGGACTACGCGGTGATCCTGCTGGACCCCGAGGGCCGCATCCGCGACTGGAATCGCGCCGCGAGCGCGATCTTCGGCCACGAGCTGGAGGCGGTGCGCGGCATGTCCGCGGAGCTGCTGCTGACGCCGGAGGACCGCGTGGCCGGCGTGCTGGAGAACGAGCTGGCGGTGGCGCTGACGCAGGGCGCGGCGCGCGACGAGCGCTGGCTGATGCGCCAGGACGGCACGCGGCTGCGGGCCGAGGGCGTGGTGACGCCGCTGTTCAGCGCGGCGGGCGCGCCGACCGGTTTCTCCAAGGTGATCCGCGACACCACGCCGGCCTACGAGGCGCAACGCGCGCTGCGCGAGGGCAAGGAAGAAGCGGAGCGTGCCAACGAGCTCAAGGACCAGTTCCTGGCGGTGCTGTCGCACGAGCTGCGCTCGCCGCTGAGCGCGATCACCGGCTGGGCGGACATCCTGAACAATTTCTCGGACGCGCATCCGCTGCTGGGCAAGGCGGCGACGGTGATCCGGCGCAACGCGCAGTTGCAGGCGCGCATGATCGACGACCTGCTGGACATGAGCGCGGTGGTGGCCGGCAAGCTGGTGCTGCAGACCGCGCCGCTGGACCTGGCGGCGCACGCGTCGGAGGCGGTGCTGGGCGCGCTGCACGAGGCTCAAGGCAAGGGCGTGGCGCTGAACTGCCGCGCGCCGGAGCCGGTGTGGATCTCGGGGGACGCGCAGCGGCTGTCGCAGGTGGTGACCAACCTGATCGGCAACGCCATCAAGTTCACCGACGGCGGCGGCAGTGTCGATGTCGAGGTCACGATCGACGACGGCTGCGCGGTGCTGCGCGTGCGGGACACGGGGCGCGGCATCTCGCCGCAGTTCCTGCCCTTCGTGTTCGACCGGTTGCGGCAGGAGGACGGCTCCTTCACCCGCAAGGCTGGCGGCCTGGGCCTGGGCCTGGCGATCGCGCGCGCGATCGCGGAGCTGCACCAGGGCCGCCTCAGCGCCGACAGCCCCGGACCGGGCGGCGGCGCGACCTTCCATCTGCGCCTGCCCGTGCTGCAGGACCAGGCCCTGCCCCCGCCGCCGGCGGCGCCGCCGATCGAGCTCTCCGAAGACAGCCTGGCGGGCGTGCGCGTGCTGCTCGTCGACGACGAGGAGGATGCGCGCGAAGTCGGCCAGGTGGCGCTGAGCCGGCTCGGCGCCAAGGTCAGCGTGGCCGCGAGCGCGGCCGAGGCGCTGGAGCGGCTGGGCGACGAACGCTTCGACCTGCTGGTATCGGACATCGGCATGCCGGAGATGGACGGCCGGTCCCTGATCCGCGCGGTGCGCAAGCTGCCGGGCGGCAGCCCCGAGGAACTGCCGGCCGTGGCGCTGACCGCCTTCGCGATGGTCGCGGACCGGCAGGAAGGCCTGGCGGCCGGCTTCCAGGGCTACGTGGCCAAGCCCATCGAGCTGGGCACGCTGACGCGGGCGATCCATGAGGTGCTGGACAGGCACGACGAGGAATAGGGCCTCGCGGGGAGCCGCGAACGGGGCTTTGCCGTCGCCAGTTCGCGCCCGAGTCTTCTTCTGCGCGCGGCTGCGGGATAACATCTCCGGATGTTTGAAAGCTCCTCTGGCCTCGACCTCGCCGCGACGCATCTGAATGCGTCGGTCGGCCCTGTCGTGACCGCGGCGCACATCGCGCAGGCGCTGCGAGCCGGATCGTTGCAACCGCTGGTTGGCGATCCCGACGTCGAGGCCATGGTGTCCTTCCTCTTCGTCGAAGTGCAGCCGCAACTGATCGCCCGTTGCGCGACCGAAGCCGGCGTCAATCTGCTGCAGGCGCACGCGCTGTACATCGACACGCTGGAGAAGCTCGCGCCTCGGGCACCCGCATGGGAAGCCGAGATGGAGCCGTTCCTATGACCACCCGCGAGGACGTGCGCGAGCATCGCAGGAATGGTCGCTGGCGTGTGCTGGAGTCCTTGGCGAAGGAAATCGTGGCCGACGCTCACGCTGTCTCCGGCGTTCGCTTCGCACCGCACCTCGGCGGCGGAACGCGTCTGATGCTGACGCTGGAGCATCGCATCAGTGACGACATCGACCTGTTCATCCGCGATCCGCAGTGGATCGGATTCCTGACGCCTCGGCTCAATGACCGCTTCGAGGATCGCATTTCCGGCTACGACGAGGGCAACACCTCCTTGAAGTTCCGCTTGCCCGAGGGTGAGATCGACTTCATCGTCGGGCTGTCATTGCTGGACCTGGAGCCGGAGGTCATTCCCGACACGACGTTCCCGGTCGAACCCATTGCCGAAGTCCTGGCGAAGAAGCTCTTCTATCGAGGACAGTTTCTCGCGCCGCGAGACCTCTTCGACTGGTACGCGATCGAGCATCTGGCACCACAGTCGGTGGCAGGTGTTGCCTTCGGCTCGTTGTTGAAAACGACCAAACTGGAGCAGGTGGGCAAGGCCCTGGAATTGATTCCTGCTTCACCAGGCGCCTCCCGGTCGTGGGACCTGATCCAGGCCCACGACAAGCCAGGACTGCGGGAAGCCGCGGACTGGGCGATAGGAAAGTTGGCGGACTACGCGGCGCGTACCGCTCCCCTGCCGCCACCGCCGCCGCCCAAGGGATCGCGTTGACGCGGGTCCCGGCCGAGCAGTGGCTCAGTGCTTGAGCAACCTGAGCCCGCCCCACGCCAGCACGCCCCCCAGCGCGATCTGCAACCCTCCGAGCACCCAGCGCCCCGCCGTCGCCCCGAGGAACTCCGCGGCCAGCAGCGACCATCCGCACAAGGCCTTGCATCCGGACCCCTCGGGCATCGGCGATTCGGGGCTCACCAGGCGCCACGCGCCCATCAGCACCCCCGCCGCGCCGATCACGAGCAGGCATGCGCCGACCCACTTTGCTTCTCGTTCCATGGCGAGATGCTAGCCGTCATGAGCGGCACCGAATGCCGCGATGAACGTCCGCGCGCCCACCGCTTTCCATTAGGGAGAAGCGAGCACATCCCCCACCCCGGCGCGCTCGCACAATGCCGCGAGCAAAAAAACAGTCGGGGAGGAGCACATGCACAAGACCCATCGGGCGGCGCTCGCGGCGCTGACCGCATGCGCGCTGTCGGTCGCGCTGATCGCACCGGGCGTCCAGGCCCAGCCGGCGCCATCCAGGCCCGCCATCGAGGACTTCTTCCGCGATCCGGAGATGCGGCGGGCCCGCCTGTCCCCCAACGGTCGTTTCCTGGCCTTCGTCGCCAACAAGGACAACGCCTCGATGCTCGCGGTGGCGGAGATCGACAACGACATGAAGGTCATGGCCGTCGCCTCGTTCGCCGACGCGGACATCGGCAGCTACGCCTGGGTGGGCAACGACCGGCTCGTCTACACCGCCGTCCAGGACCAGGGCGACAAGTGGCGCGACCTCCACAGCTCGGGCCTCTGGTCGGTCCGCCGCGACGGGACGGAACGGCGTCAGCTGATCCACACCATGTGGGGCGCCAACGACCAGACCGCCTCGCGCATCTCCAACCGCGCGCTGACCTACGACTGGTCCTTCCGCTCCGCGCCGGACGACGACAGCGGCGAGGTCATGGTCCACAACCGCCGCTACGACGGCCGCGGCCAGCCGACCGCCGTGCGCCTGAGCCGCCTCAATGTCGTCACGCAGTTGCGACGTGGTCTGGACGAGGGAACGCCCAGCGACACGCGTCACCAATGGCTCGACCCCGTCGGCGAACCCTGGGCCCTGAGCGCCGTCAGCGGCGCCAGGGAACGCCTCTACCTGAAGAACGCCGAAGGCGCCTGGACCCTGTGGCAGCAAGGCGGACTCTTCGAGTACACCAACGTCACACCGTTCGCCTCGGACGGCCGCTCCCTGCGCCTGGTGCTGTCGGTCACGCCGGAAGGCACGACGGCGCTCTATCGCATCGATCCCGCGACGCTGAAGCTGGAAGCCAGGCCGTTGATCTCGACCAAGGGGTTCGACTTCGACGGCGACGCCGTCTTCGATCCCGAGACGCGCCAGTTGCTCGGTGTCCAGTTCCAGACGGACGCGCCGACCAGCTACTGGTTCAACGCTCAGCTCAGGCAGTGGCAGGCCTTCGTGGACAAGGCCCTGCCCGGACGCGTGAACCTGCTCGACTGCGGACGTTGCCTGCGCACCGGACGCCTGCTGGTCACCTCCAGCTCCGACCGGCAGCCGGATCAGTTCCTGCTGTTCGACACGGCGAAGGAGAAGCTGACGATGCTCGGCTCGTCACGCCCCTGGATCAAGGCCGCGCAGATGGGGCAACGCGATCCGATGCGGATCAAGGCGCGCGACGGGCTGGAGTTCCCCGTCATGGTGACGATCCCCGCCGACAAGGCCGAGGGGCCTCGGCCGGCCGTGGTGCTGGTCCATGGCGGCCCGTACCTGCGAGGCACGCAGTGGACCTGGGACGAAGAAGCGCAGTTCCTGGCCAGTCGGGGCTACGTCGTGATCGAGCCCGAGTTCCGCGGCAGCACCGGCTATGGCGACCAGCTCTTCAAGGCGGGCTGGAAGCAATGGGGCCTGGCCATGCAGGACGACATCAGCGATTCGCTGCGATGGGCGGTGAAGCAGGGCTGGGTGGACCCCCAGCGAGTCTGCATCGCCGGCGCCAGCTACGGCGGGTATGCGACGCTGATGGGCCTGATCAAGGACCCCGGGCAATACCGCTGCGGCGTCAGCTGGGTCGGCGTGACGGACATCGAGTACCTCTCGACGATCAGCTGGAGCGACATGTCGGATGTCTGGAAGGACTACGGCATGACGCTGATGGTGGGCGACCGCGAGAAGGACGCGGAGCAACTGCGCAAGACCTCCCCGCTGCGTCGCGCCGCCGAGATCCGCCAGCCGCTGCTGCTGGCGTACGGCCACGACGACCGGCGCGTGCCGCTCAAGCACGGCCAGGACTTCCGCTCCGCGCTCAACGCCGCCGGCAACAAGCAGTTCGAGTACGTCACCTACGCCGAGGAGGGCCACGGCTGGCGCAAGCTGGCGACCAAGGTCGACTTCTACGGCCGCATGGAACGTTTCCTGGCCAGGCACATCGGCACGGAGCCGAGCAAGGCCATCCAGACGGCGCCGTCGGAATCACCCGCGGACGGCGCGGCGGGCAAGTAGCGGTTAATCTCCGGCCCCTTCGCAGCCTTCGACGCCTCGTCGCGATCCGGTCCGCGCCCCTGCGCGGGGCACGGTCGCGATCGACGGCAACTCACCATGCAGTTCAACACCTACTGGGACCAGTGCGGCCTGGCCGATCACCCCACGCTTGCGGCCGAGGCAACGGCCCTGGCCGACGAAGTCCGCGCGCATCAGGACGCATTGCGGGCCGTGCTGACGCCGCAAGCGCTGGCCGCCACCCCCGTGCAATGGCGCTACCGCGTGCCCGAGCTCGGCGACGCCGGTGCCTGCTCACTGTTCGGCACCCTGGCCGAGCAGCCCTATGAGCTGGCCGACAGCCTCGGCGGTCGCTCCGCCGACACCGAGAAGCTGCTCGCCCTGGCGACCGCCGTGGTCGGCTACTACCGCCAACACAGCCGCAGTCACTGGTTCGGCGTCTATCAGGCGCGTGCCAACGCCGCCGGAGCGCGCGTGCTGGTCAAGCTCGCCTACTTCGGCGCCGAGAGCCGGGCGGAGTTCCCGCTGACCGACGAGTTCGCGAAAGGCAGCAACAACAGCGCGGTGGGATTGAGCGGCCGGGGTCGCCTGATCAACGACGTCGGCACCTACGTCAACGACGGCGGCGCGTATTACACCTGCGACCCGAAGGTGAACGCCGAAGCCTGCCTGCCGCTGTTCGGCGAGGACGGCCGGGTGGTGGGCATCATCGATTCCGAAGCCTTCGATCGGGGTTTCTTCACCGGCGGCGAGCTCGCGCTCGTGCTGGCCGTGGCGGCGACGCTCTCGGGCGACGCGCTGGCGTCGCGGCCGGCTCCAGGCGTCACCGCCCCCTAGGACGAAGTCCAACCTAGGGGCAGGGTTTGGCCCCTGGGTCGGGTGGACTCCCCTGTCCTTGGGATGGCCGCGCCGCCAAGCGCGCCCATGATCGGCCCCTCCATGACGAGGCGATCACCATGCCCATCGACTGCAGCTTGAGCCTGACGCTGTTCGGCCCCGTGGCGCTGCATCGCGTGGCGCCGCGCGGCACTCCGCTGCGTGTCGCCTTGAGCGCGCAGTCCCGCAACCTGCTGGCCTTCCTCGCGCTGTCGCGGGGCAGTTGCCGTAGCCGCAGCGATCTGGCCCAGTCCCTGTGGGACGAAGCCGGCGGCCCCGCGCGGGCCGGCAGCGTCAACACCGCCCTGTGGCGGCTGCGCGCGGCCATCGAGCAACCGCCGTTCGATACCGGCGACGTGATCTGCGCGCAACGCGGCGGCCAGATCAGCCTGCGCCCCGACGCGCCGATGCAGATCGACGTCGAGGACTACCTGCGCCATGTCCTGCCCGTGCTGGCGCTGCCGCTGGAACGCGTCACGCCCGACGACGCCGAACGCCTGCGCCAGGGCACGGCGATGTACTCCGCCGAGTTGCTGCAGGGCCTGCAGGACGACTGGGCCCTGCGCGAGCGCGAACGCCTGCGTCGCCATCAGCTCAACGCGCTGGATCGGCTGATGCAATGGCACGCGCTGAAGGGCGACGCGGTCGGCGGCATCCGTCACGCGCTGGCGATCCTGGAGATCGACGCGCTGCGGGAGGATGTGCACCGCTCGCTGATGCGGCTCTATCTGCGCGCCGGTCAACGCGCGCTGGCGCTGCGCCAATACGAGCACTGCCGGGCCGCGCTCAAGCGCGAGCTCTCCATCGTGCCGATGCCCGAGACCCGCGACCTGTATCAGCGGATCGCCGACGGCGCGATCGGCGCCCTCAACACCGCCATGCCGCCGACGATGGATCGCGCGATGGCACCGGCCGAGCCTGTCCCCGCCGCGCTGCTGCCGCCGCGACCGCCCGTCCCGATCGCGCCCGCCGTCGGGCTCATCGCGCCGCTGTCGCCGCCCGCCGTGTCCGACCTGCTGGACAAGGCGCACCGGCACCTCGCCGCCGCGGACCGCCAGGTCCTGCTCGCCCGCGCGGCGGCCGGCAAGACCCGGCGCTGATCCGGCCCTCTCGCGGCGCCGCCGCCGGCGGCGGCGCCTCGCGTTGCCCCAGGATCGCGCCGAGTCTCCCCACTCCACCTCACCGCCCGCCCGCCGGCCCGAGCCCGCGGGCGGTCTGCGTTTCCGGGACGCGGTGACGCCCCGCTCGCGTCACCGCGCGCCGCGGTGCGTCGTGATGCGCCTGGTGACGCACTTGGTGCCGCGCCTGCTGATGCACCTCGTGGCGCGGCCGCGATGTCGGCCGCCATGCACCTCGTCGCATGCACCGACACGCCCCGACGCGCCCCGTGATGCCACGGTGATGAACCGGTGATCCGCGGGTGACCGCGTCGTGATGCCGCGGTGATGTCGGCCGACCAGACTCTGAGACATGAGCACTCCCCTCCACCCAGGTCCGATGCCATGGCACTCCTCGAAGACCATTCGGCCGCATTCATCCTGCGCGTCTGGTGCGAACCGGACCGCGGCGCGCGGCCGGGCCTGGTCTGGCGAGGCTCCATCGAGCACGTGCCCAGCGGCCGGCGCGTGTTCTTCCACCAGGCCGGCGCGATCGTCGCGTTCGTCCAGCCCTACATCGATTCGCTGCTCGGCGGTGAGCCGCCGCCGTCGTCCTGACGGATGCCCCGCCCCGGCATCGCAGACGCCCCTGGACATCGACGTCGCCGGTCCCCCGACCCGTCGCCCCCGATCGACCCATCGACTGCCTGACCCATTGACCCATTGACCGCAGAGGTGATCATGAGCTCACGTGCCCTCGCGTCCGCGGACGCCTACCCCCATCTCCGCCAGTGCCTGGCGCCCGAGTTCGCCGAGCTCGACGCCGCCTCGCTCGAGGCCTACATGGACGAGCGTTTCGGCGAAGGCGCCGCCGAGCAGTACGACGAGTACCTGGAAGGCTTCTTCGACGACGTCGGTCGCGCCTTCCGCAAGGTCGCGCCGGTGGTCGCCAACGTGGCGGGCGGCGTGGCGCGGGGCGCGATGTCCGGCTCGTCGCTGGGCCTGCCGGGGATCATCGGCGGCGCCGTGGTGGGCGGTGCGGGCACCGCGCTGAGCAGTTATGCGAAAGGCCCGCTGCGTGACGTCGGCAACGTGCTGAACACCGGCACGCAGATCGCCAGCCAGTTCTCGCCGATGGGGCGCCTGGGCAATCAGGTCGGCACCATGGTGAGCGGGCTGGGCCAGGGCCGCATCACGCCGCAGCGCCTGCTGCTGCAGGGCTCGCAGGTGCTGGGCGCCGTCGGTGGCGGCAACCCGGCGATGGCCGGCGTGGGCCGGCTGCTGGGCGCCGCGGGCGGGATGGCCGGCGCAGGCGGCGGCGGTGGTGCCGGCGGCATGGCCGGCGCAGCCGGGCTGCTGAGCGGCATGCTCGGCCGGCCCGAGGTGCAGCAGGCCCTGATGGCGATGAACCTCGGGCCCGCCGGACGGCGCACGGTGCCGGTCGGCGCCGCCCGCACGCCGGTGCCGACGACCGCCATCGCCGGTCTGCTGCAGAACCTCACGGCCCAGGCGATCGACGAGGCCGCCGCCTTCGACGAAGGCGCGGAGAGCGCGCTCGGCTACATGGCCGATGCCAACGGCGAATTCGTCGGCGATCCGGGCGAGGAGCTCGACCGCTCCGCCCGTGTCATGGACCTGCTGAACAACGCGCACTTCGAGCGCCTGGCCTCGGCGGCGCTGGCGGACTGGCCCGCGATCGCGCAGGCGGCCTCGCAGGCCGTCGGGCAGGCCCGGGCGCAGATGCAGCAGCGTCAACCCCCGCGACCGCGCCGGCCGGATTGGCAGCCTCCAGCGGCGGAGGACAACGTCTACGAGTTCTTCGACGAATACGCGGGTGTCGACGAAGGCGCCGAAGCCGCCGGGTATGACGAGCAGGCCGAGGACGCCGGGTATGGCGCCGCATATGGCGCCGAGTACGACGGCGAGTTCGACGGCGAGTTCGATGCCGAGCAGGACGGCGCCTACGAGGCCGCCTACGACGAATCGGACGGGGCGTACGACGGCGAAGCCTGGGACGAGTCCGCCGAGTCGGCCGAAGCCGCGGGCGAGGACTTCCAGGAATGGGACGAGGAGATCCAGTATGTCTACGCCTGACACGCTGATGACCGGCGACGCGCTGGCCCAGCTGCGCGCACAGTTCGCGGGGCAAGCCGCGGACAACCCGGCGATGGCGATGCTGATGCAGTGGTTCGACCAACGCCAGACCGCCGCCGCCGCGCCCGCGATGGCCGATAGGCCGGACGAGGACATCGCCGAGTCGTGTCCCGCCCGCCATGACGGACTGGACCACGCCACCCGCGCCGACGTGCGCACGCTGCTGGCCCACAGTGAAGCGCAGGAAGCCGAGCTGACCACGCTGCGTGAGCGCAACGACCTGCTCGCCGCCGCGCTGGGCGCCTGCCACCTGTGCTTCGGCGACGACGCGTGGTGCCCGCATTGCGGCGGCCGCGGGCGGCCCGGCTCGCGCCGGCCGGCGCCGGGACCGTTCAAGCGTTACCTGCGGCCGCTGCTCGACCGCCTGCGCCCCGCGGCGCCCGTCGACGACGGCGCCGCGTCCGTCGCTCCCCTGCGTTCCCCCGTCTCCCCGATGCCGATGGGCGGCAGCGGGAATGCCACCCGGTGAGTCGCCGACTCGCTGCTTCCTTCACCCTCCAGCTCGACCCCCTTGGACCCAGAAAGGCAGGACAACACCATGTACTTCACCAACGAAGACTACGAAGCGGCCTATGACGAAAGCTTCGACGAGGACTACGGCGAGGCGCGCCCGCCGCGGCGCGGCGCCGCGCGGCCCGCCCCCAAGATCAACACCGCCCGCGCCGCGCCGTTCCGCCCGCCGGTGCCCGCGTCCGTGGCCAACAGCCCGGTGACGCAGACCCAGCTGAAGGAGGTGACGGCCCGCATCAACGCGGCGCTGGCCACCAACGGCAAGGCGCTGCAGCAACTGGACGGCCGCAACCGCGCGCTGGGCGCCGAGCAAAGCCGCCTGCACGACGGCCTGCGCAAGACCGCGATCGCGCAAAAGCGCGACATCGCCGCCGTCCGCAAGGACCTGCAGAGCACCCGGGAGATGAGCGCCATCATGCCGCTGCTGACCGGCCTGGCGCCGGGCAACCCGCTGATGTCGATCGCCCCGCTGCTGCTGCTGGGCAACGACGTCAGCGCCACGCCCGACGGCGGCGCGCCGGCCTCCTCCGGCGGCAACTTCCTCGGCGGCATGGGCGGCAACAACGGCATGGGCCTGCTGGCGCTGGTGGCCCTGTCGGGCGCGCTCACGCCCAAGGTCTGACGGCCCGGCCGCGGTTCACCCCTTCAGGAGAAAGCCATGATCAATGTGATGCAAGGCGCGGTTGCCGCGGCCATGATGCAGTCCGCCAAGCAGCCGCCGGACCGGGTGCTGGCCATCGCAGCGCTGTCCGCGCTCACGCCCGGCGTGCTGGGCCTGGCGTTGCCGCTGGCGGTGCTGGGCCAGCGCGCCGCCGCGCCGACGACGCCCGCCCCGCTGCCGGCGCCGCTGGTGCTGGTGCCCGACGTGCGCGGCCAGACGGTGAAGGAGGCGCAATCCACGCTCAAGGCCGGCGGCTTCGCGGCGGTCGTCGTGGAGCGCGACGTCACCGGCAGCGTCTACGAGCCGGGCACGATCGCGGTGCAGGACCCCGAGGCCGACGAGGCGGTGGACAAGGGCACCACGGTGCACCTGATCGTCCTGCCCGATTCGTCGTCCGTCGGCACGCTCGAGGACCTGTGAGCCGCGCGCCTCGGTCCCCGCCCCACCGCTGACAAACGCCCGCGCCGAGGTGACGCCATGGATCCCGCCCTGCAGGAGCTGATCGCGGAAGGCGAGCCCGACGACGAGGTCGCCCTGGTGCTGCGCCTGGCGGCCGGCATGCCGCCACCGCCCAGCGTGCGCCTCGTGGCCCGCTTCGGCGACGTGGCGACCTGCCGCGTCCAGCGCGACGACATCCTGCCGGCGCGGTCCAGCACCGCGGTGATCAGCATCAAGGCGCCGCACCGCTACGTCGCGGAGCCCTGGCCCGACACCGATCCGGTGCTGCAGCCCGAGGACTCGGGGCGGGACCCGCGCGAGGCGCCGCGCGCGGGCTCGATCGGCGCTTCGCGCGAAGCGTCCGGCGATGCCGCGCGCGGTGGCGAGATCGCGGATGCGGATGCCATCGAGGACGCCGACGCGATCGAGGATGCGGAAGCCTTCGACGTCGATCTCCGCCCCGGCGATCTGCGCCGCCCCGAGGCGCTGGACGCGGCCGGCCGCGGCGTGCTGCTGGCCCACATCGACTGGGGCGCGGACATCGCGCATCCCGACTTCCGCCACGCCGACGGGCGCACGCGCTTCGTCGCGTTGTGGGACCAGGGCGCCCGCTACGACCCCGCCCACCCCAACCGCTACGGCTACGGTCGCATCCACAGCGCGGCGGACATCGACCGCGCGCTCGCCACCGACGATCCCTACGCCGCGCTCGGTTACCACCCCGGCCGCGGCAAGCCGCTGGGCGGCAGCCACGGCACGCACACGCTGGGCATCTCGGGCGGCAACGGCCGCGCGGGCGGGCCGCAAGGCCTGGCCCCGGAGGCGATGCTCGCGTTCGTCGACCTGTCCACGCACCATGAGCTGAAAGGCTCGGGCCTGGGCGACTCGGCGGCGCTGCTGGAGGGGCTGGACTTCCTGGCCGGCGTGGCGGCGCAACTGGGCGCCGAACGCGGGGCGCGACGCCCCGACGGCGAACCGCTGCCGCTGGTCGTCAACGCCAGCCTGGGCCGCCAGGCGGGACAGCACGACGGCCGCACGCTGACCGAGCAGGCGATGGACGCGTTCGTCGCCGAGCGGCCCGGACGCGCGATCGTGCAAAGCACCGGCAACTACTTCAATCGCCAGATCCATGCCAGCGGACTGCTGCGCCCGGGCCAGTCGCGGCCGCTGCGGCTGCGCGTGGCCACGACGCCGCACCCGGCGCACGAGCTGGACCTCTGGTACCCCGGCGCGGACCGCGTCGCGCTGACGATCCTCGGGCCCGGCATCGAGCCGGTGGCCGTGCGGCCCGACCATCCCGCGCCGCTGGTCCACGAGGGCCGCGTGATCGGCCGGGCCTACCACCGCCTCACCGATCCCAACAACGGCGACAACCAGATCGTCCTTTACCTCGACGCCGACGCGCCCGGCGGTGAATGGACCTTGCGGCTCGACGGGCTGGACATCGTCGACGGCCGCTTCCACGCCTGGATCGAGCGCGGCCCCGGTCGCGGCGCGGCGCAGGCCCGCTTCGTCGACGAGGACGACAGCCCGTGCTGCACCGTCGGCACCATCTGCAACGGCTGGCGGACCCTGGCCGTCGGCGCGATCGACGCGCATGACGACGACCGCCCGCTGGCGCCCTACTCCAGCGGCGGCCCGACCCGCGACGGGCGCGGCAAGCCCGACCTGGTCGCGCCCGGGCACCAGGTGCTGTCGGCGTGCTCGGCGGCGCTGCGCGGCCCGGTGCCGCTGCTCAAGCGCATGTCCGGCACCAGCATGGCCGCGCCGCACGTCGCCGGCGCCGTGGCGCTGATGTTCTCGGCCGCGCGCGGTCCGTTGCCGATTCAGGAGACACGTCGGCTGCTGCTGGCCAGCACCCGGCCGCATCGCCGCGAGACCAGCTTCGTGCAGCACTGGCGACGCGGCTGCGGCGAGCTGGACGTCGTCGCCGCCGTCAAGGCCGTCGGGTCCGCGGTGGCCGCCGCGACGTCCGAATCGAACGATGCGGGAGCGCCGCCCGGCGATCCCGCCACGAGCCCACCCGCCCCGGCCGTCGCCCCGCGCGGCGCCCGCGGCCTCTTGCGGAGTTCCGACATGACCCTGCCCACACGCCCCGAACTCGAAGCCGCCGAGGCGGCCGCCGCCCATGCCTACGCGGAGGCGCTGGCGCCCCCCCGCGCGCCGCTGCATTGCGCCTGCGGCGAATGCGCCGAGTGCCATCGCGCCGAGCAGGAAGCCGCGGAAGCGGCGACCACATCGGAGTCTGCGGAGGATGCCGAGGACTGCGGCTGCGCCGCCGCCAGGCCCGAGGACGGGGCAGGCGCTGGCGAGGAACAGCCCATCGAGGCGACCCGCGCCGACGACCGCGTCGGTCGCGAGGTGGCGGCGCTGCGCCGCGAACGCATCGCGATGCGGCGCCAGAGCGCCTTCACGCCCTTCGCGGCGCCCGCACCGGCGGCCCTGCCGTTCCAGTTCCAGATTCCCTTGGGCGGAGGCTCGCCCGCGCTGTCGGTGCCGGTGGGCGGCGCGGGATCGCCGCTGGCCTTCGCCGTGCCGCTGGGCGGCGCGCCGACCGCACCCGCGGCACCGACTCCGTCGGTCCCACCCGCGCCGACGACCGCCGCCGCTCCCACCAACCCGTCCCCGGCCGGCGACGCGCCGCTCGACATCGTGACCTCGATCGACTTCCCGGCCGCGACCGAGGCCTGGCCGGCCGAATGGTCGAACGACGAGGGCTGGTCCGATGGACGCTCCGGTTCGCCACCCCGCGCCGACTTCAGCTCGGGCTCGGGCTCGGGCTCGGGCTCGGGCTCGGGCTCGGGCTCGGGCTCGGGCTCGGGCTTCGATTCTGGATACGGCGTCGGCGTGGACGCGGGCTGGTCGCCGGGGCAGGTCCTGCCCTCCGCCGCCGCGCGGATCGGCATGGCGATGCTGCGCGAGGCCGAGGCCGCCTGCGCCGAGGCGGCTCCCTGCAGCGGCACCGCGCAACTCGTCGCCCGGCTGCTGGACGCCGCCAATCCTGGCGCGCGACTGCAGGCGGGCCTGGGCAGCCGGAGCGCGCCGTCGGCCACCGCCCTGTTCAACGCCTTCGAGTACGGCCACGCCCACCCGATGCGCCCCCGCCTGCGCGAGCAGTACGAACGCCACTTGCGGCGCCTGGCGGGCCCCGGCGACACGCTCGACGACCTGGAGATCCGTGCCGGCGACTGGGTCGTGCGCGTGGCGCTGGGCCAGGGGTTCGGCCAGTTGTCCGTGGTGGCGTCGCCGCTGGTGGGCCGGCACGGGGACTTGGCATCGCTGGGCTGGCGCACCGGCAGCCGGAGCGGCCGGCAGCCACCGCCCTCGGGGCGGTATCTGCAGATGGTGGAGGTGCTGCCCATCCGCCGCCCGGCGCGTGATCGCTGGGCGCGCCGCATCGCCGACGCGCGCGGTCGGCTGCTGCCCGGCCATCTGCTGCTGCGCCCCTACGGCGGCCCGACCGAATGGGACGGGACGCCGGAGGCTGAAGACGTGCTCGAAGCCGTCGCGCACGACGCCAGCACCGACGTGCGCTGGCTGCAGGACGCGCTGAATCGCGTCATGGGCTTGCAGTTGGCCGTCGACGGCGCCGCCGGACCGCGGACACGCCAGGCGGTGCGCAGCTTCCAGTCGAGCCGCGGCCTGGCGGTGGATGGCATCGCCGGACCGCAGACCCTGGGCGCCTTGCGCGCCGCGCTGGGCGGCGCGCCGGCCTCGTCCGGTCCCGCGACCACCGCCGGCGATGGCGCGCCGCGGAGCGCCGGTGGGTCCGGCGCCGGCCCGGACTGCAGCCAGCTCACGTACTTCCCGCAAGGCGGCGACGACATCTCCCCCGCGCACCAGACGCTGCTGATCGCCGCCGCGCGGCGCATCCTGTCGGAGGGCATCCGCGTGGTGCTGGTGACGGGTTTCGCCAGCAGCGAGGGCGGTGACGCGGACAACTTCGTGCTCGGCCAGCGCCGCGCCGATCGCGTCGCCCGCGAGCTGCGGACCACGCTGGAGCGCATGCGTCCCGGCAGCAGCGCCGGCGTGGCGATGATCGCCACCAGCCGCGGCGAGTCCGAGCAGATCGCCGGCGGCGACCTGGGCATCAACCGCCGCGTGACGCTGTGCCTGCAGGTCGACCGCCCGACGCCGCGCCCCCCGCAGCCGCGGCCCCAACCGCAGCCCGCGCCGGTGCAGACGCAGGTCTTCCGCGTCGTGGCCAAGAGCTTCATCGCGCGCATCGGATCCCACGTCGGCTCGCTGGATTGCGGCATCGACATCGGCCCCTTGACCATCCCCGGCGCGTCCAACCTCGGCCTGCGCGCGCTGGCATTGGCCACCGACCAGGCCTTCAGCGAGGACCCCGTCAGCGACGCGATCTTCACGTCCCCGCCGCCGGACAACAAGGGCTACCGGCTGTTCTCCCGCGGGCGTCTGAGCGTGGACCGACGCGGCACCGAGGCGGTGGGCGCGTCGTTGGTCGGCGGGCTGGACACCGACGCCGGCAAGGAATGCGTGCCCGGCATCGGCGCCTGCCTGCAGGCCCCGCCACTGATCGTCGACCAGGCCTTCAGCACGCGCCGCATCGACGCGTCCCGCATCGCCTTCCGCTGGGGCGTGAAGGGACGCCCGCCGACCACCGTCGAGCCCGGCTTCAACGCCATCTGCCACCGCGACTCCGTCTTCATCTGGCACCAGGTGAAGGGCACCATCGATTGCAGCAGCGGCACGGCGGTGATCACCAACCTGGTGGTGGAAGGCAGCCGCTTCCCGTCGCACCGCGTCTGGCTGGACGGCACGCGGACCCACGAGGTGCGCCAGGGCCCGTTCTCCAACCTGTGGGACAGCGCCTCCGGCGACCCCACGCGCGTGCGTTGAAGGAGCCGTCATGAGCCACGTCATCGAATCCCGCGCGCGGCCATCCGCGCCGTCCTCCGTCGTCGGGCAGCCCTTGTCGGCGGAGAGCGCGCCGCCTCCGATCCTGGGCTCGGCCTGCGCCTACTTCTTCAAGGGCGGCAACTACGTCCGCTACAACCTGCTGAGCGACACGGTCGACGTCGGCGCCGTGCCCGTGGCCACCTTCTGGCCTCGCCTGCCGCCGTTCTTCCAGCAGAAGGTCGACGCGGTGCTCAACTGGGGCAACGGCAAGGTCTACTTCTTCCGCGACGGCCGCTACCTGCGCTACAACCTCACGACCGATCGTCCCGACTTCGACGACGCGAGCATCGCGATCAACTGGCCGACGCTGCCCCCGGCCTTTCAGTCCAAGATCGACGCGGCGGTCAACTGGGGCAACGGCATCGCCTACTTCTTCCGGCGGGACCAGTACGTGCGCTACAACATCGCGGCGGACCGCGTCGAGTTCGGCCCGGTGACCATCGCCTCCGCCTGGACCGCGCTACCGGCGGAGTTCCAGCGCGACCTGGACGCGGTGGTGCACTGGGGCAACGATCGCGCGTACTTCTTCAAGGGCAACCGCTACCTGCGCTACGACACGACCAGCGACACCGTCGATGTCGGCCCCACCGAGATCGCCGTCAACTGGACGGCGCTGCCGACGGCGTTCCAGTCGAACCTGGAGTCCGCCGTGAACTGGACCCAGCCCTGCAACCTGGCGCGGCTGATGGAATCGGCGGGGTTGTCCGTCATCGAAGTACCGGGGTGGGAGACCAACGGGCGGCCGGGCGACTTCGCGCCGGAGGGCATCGTCATCCACCACACCGCCGGCAACGGGCCGGGCGACCTGAACACGGTGATCAACGGACGCACGGGCCTGAGCGGACCGCTGGCCAATTTCTACGTCGCCCGCAATGCCGACATCCACATCGTCAGCGCCGGCAAGGCCAACCACGCAGGCGGCGGCGCGCAGCGCGTGCTGGACGAGCTGCGACGCGGCATCGCGCCGTCGGACACGGCGCTGCGGCGCGGCCTGCGCGACGGACCGGTCGGCAACGGCGTGTTCTACGGCTTCGAGAACGAGAACCTGGGCAACGGCCAGGCGTGGCCCCCGGCGCAGCTCGACACGATGGCGCGCGCCTGCGCGGCGCTGTGCCAGCGTCACTGCTGGAGCGCCAGCCGCATCATTTCGCACGCGGAGTGGACGCGCCGCAAGCCCGATCCGCGCGGCATCGACATGGCGGCCTTCCGGCAGCAGGTGACGAGCTTCTTCTGAGCCCCGCCCACGGCCACCGCACGCACCGGTGCGCCCGTCCCGCCCGGACGGTCCGCGCGCCCGTCGCCGTCGAAGTCCAACGGCGAGGCGCGTGCGCGGGCGCGGGGGTGAGGGCGTGGCGGGGACGAGGGCGCCGATCGCCCGACCGGGAAAATCCCGCCCGGCGCGGGCGCGCAGGGCATGCGGCCCGGCTCGACAATCGGCGCTTCGGATCGCTCCCGATCCTCACCGATTCCTGATCCCGCATGAACGACAAGCTTTCGAGCCGCGCCCTGCCCTGGCTGGTCTGCGCCCTGGTGGCCGCGGCGCTGTACGGCAACTACTACGTCTACGACTCGATCGGCCCGGTGGCCGACGCGCTGCAGCGCCAGCGCGGCTTCAGCGACACGCAGGTCGGGCTGCTCAACGCGATCTACAACCTGCCCAACGTCGTGCTGATCCTGCTGGGCGGCATGCTGGTGGACCGCTTCGGCGCGGCGCGGGTGACGCTGTGGACGGCGGCCGTCTGCCTGGCCGGCGCGGTGCTGACGGCGCTGAGCCCCGACTTCTTCGGCATGGCCGCCGGGCGGCTGCTGTTCGGCATCGGTGCGGAGACCTTCAGCATCGCCACGCTGGCGGTGCTGGCGCAGTACTTCGTCGGCGGCAACGTGGCCTTCGCGATGGGCCTGGCGCTGTCGATCGGACGGCTGGGCTCGTTCTCGTCGGACATGTCGCCGACGTGGTTCGCCGCCGCCTATGCGCAGGGCTGGCAGCCGCCGTTGCTGATCGCCGCGGGCATGGCCGCCACCTCGTTCGGCGCGGCGCTGCTGTACTGGTGGCTGGACCGCCGCGCCGCCTCGTCCGGCAAGGGCCCCGCGGTGCCGCAGGCCCAGCCCTTCGTGCTGCGCGACCTGCTGCACTTCGGCAAGGCCTACTGGTACCTGTTGACGCTGTGCGTGCTCTGGTACTCGGTGATCCTGGCCTTCCGCAGCACCTTCTCGATCAAGTACTTCCAGCACGTGCACGGCCTGGACCTGGCCACCGCGGGCGCGATGAACAGCTACGTGTTCCTGGCCGCCGTCTTCGCCACCCCGGCCTTCGGCTGGTTGTGCGACCGCATCGGGCGATACGCGCCGTTCCTGGCCTTCGGCGCGGTGCTGCTGCCGGTGGCGATGGCGGTGATGACGCTGACCTCGGCCAGCCTGTGGGTCTCGACCGCGCTGATCGGGGTCAGTTTCTCGCTGGTGCCGGCGGTGATGTGGCCGCTGGCCAGCAAGCTGGTCGCGCCGGCGCGTTTCGGCACCGCCATCGGCCTGATGTGGGTGGCCCAGAACGCGGGCATCGGCGCGGCCAACCTGGTGGCCGGCTGGCTCAACGACCGCGCCGGCGCCAGCGCCCAGAACCCTGCCGGCTACGAGCCGATGATGCTGTTCTTCGGTCTGGCCGGCGTCGTCGGCGCGGCCTTCGCGCTGATGCTCTGGTTCACCGCGGGACGACGCGCGCACGAGGCCGTGACGCATCGCGGCTGAGAACGGCGGCCGAGGGTCGCGGCGGCGGTCGCGGCGGAAAAGATGAACGGCGATCGGTCGCGGCTGTCGAATTCCGGCCGGGCCGATCGTCGTGTGGTCATGCGGGCCCGTCCGGCCTGTTTTCTTCCAGGAGAGTCCCCATGAAGTTCATGATCCTCGTCAAGGCCACCGCGGACAGCGAGGCCGGCACCATGCCCAGCACCGAGCTGCTGGAGCAGATGGGCAAGTTCAACGAAGAGCTGGTCAAGGCCGGCGTGATGCTGGCCGGCGAAGGCCTGCACCCCAGCAGCAAGGGCGCCCGCGTGCGCTTCGACGGCGCGGCCCGGACCGTCATCGACGGCCCGTTCGCCGAGACCAAGGAGCTGGTGGCCGGCTTCTGGATCTGGCAATGCGCGTCGATGGAAGAAGCCGTTTCATGGGTCAAGCGCTGCCCCAACCCGATGCCCGGCCCGTCGGAGATCGAGATCCGGCGCCTGTTCACGGCGGAGGATTTCGGCGACGCGCTGACGCCGGAGCTGCGCGACCAGGAAGTGCGCCTGCGCGCCGAGACGACCAAGCGCGAGCTGTTCTGAACCCCGCCGCGCGCCGCGGCGCGGGCGAAAGGAACGTCGGTTGCCCGCCCTCCGGGGCGGCCCGCCTGAATCACTTGTCGCGGTCACTGCCGAGACCGCCGTTTGCAACCCCCTGAAGCGAATTGGAGATCAGCATGACCAGCAAGAACACGATCTGCCTCTGGTACGACGGCACCGCGGAAGACGCGGCCAGGTTTTACGCCCAGACGTTTCCGGACAGCGCGGTGCGCGCCGTCATCCGCGCGCCGGGCGACTATCCGTCGGGTCAGCAGGGCGATGTCCTGGTCGTCGAGTTCACGGTGCTGGGCATCCCCTGCATCGGCCTGAACGGCGGCCCGGCGATGAAGCACAGCGAAGCGTTCTCCTTCCAGGTCGCCACCGACGACCAGGCCGAGACCGACCGCTACTGGGACGCCATCGTCGGCAACGGCGGGCAGGAGAGCGCCTGCGGCTGGTGCCGGGACCAGTGGGGCATCTCGTGGCAGATCACGCCGCGCGTGCTCACGGACGCGCTCTCCAACCCGGACCGCGCGGCGGCCGGCCGCGCCTTCAGCGCCATGATGCAGATGGGCAAGATCGACGTGGCCAGGATCGAGGCGGCGGTGCGCGGCTGACCCGCGACCCGCGCGCCGGCGACCCCGCGCCCCCGGACGGGAAATCCCCAGCCCACGCCCTCCCCCGCAGGCGTTTAATCGACCGGAGGAATCGCCGGGGGTGGTCGAGATGCGCAAGCCGGGAATGCTGCTCACGCTGGTGCCGCCTGTGCTGGCGCTTGTCGCATCGGGACTGGTGCACGCGCACGCGCTGGCCTGCGGTCCGTATCGCGTCGGACTCAAGCCCTACCCGCAGATCTACGACCGCCACGGCCAAGAGGTCGGCGCCAACCGCGACCAGGAAGGAGCGGGGCTCGATCGCGAGTTCTTCACCCTCCTCGCCGCTCGCAGCGGCTGCGCCTTCGTCTACGAACTGGAGTCTCAGCCCCGCGTCTGGGTGCGCCTGCGCGAGGGCTCCCTCGACATCACCAGCTGGGCCATCCCCACCGAGGAACGGCTGCGCCACGTCACCATCGTGCCCCTGCTGACGGTACGCCCGATGGCCTACACCTGGGCCTCCGCGGGCGTGTCCACGCCGCGGGCGTTCCTGGCGCGACAGGAACTCCGGGCCGTGGTCGTGAAGGGCTCGTCCTATGGTCCGGGTTTCGACGCGATGCTCGGGACCCTGGCCGCCTCGGCGCGGGTCAGCGCCGTCGCCGACGTCGACGCCGCGACGCGCGTGTTCATGGCGCATCGGGTCGACCTGATCGTCACCTATCCGTGGGTGATGGCGCGGCAGCTGCGGGCGATGCCCGGCAAGATCGAGGTCGCCGACTGGCATCCCGACGGGCCCACCATCCACTCCGGCCTGGCGCTGTCGCACCGCACGGTGTCGGCGCAGGACCAGGCCCGGCTGCTGGACGCCTTGAGCACCCTGCAGAAGGACGGCACGCTCAAGCGCCTGGTGGACCGTTACCTGCCGAACTCCGGCGTCGGGTTCGCGCCGGTCCTCAGGGCGCATTGAGCAGTCACGCGGCGCGCGGCGGCCGGACGGCATCGCCAGGTCCGCGACGGCGCGCCGCGGCCCAGCGGCGGCGCCGGGTCCGGGACCGCGCTCGCGCGCGACCGGACCGGCGTCGCGTCATTGGCCGCCGGTCTGCGTGCGCAGGATCGCACCGCCCTCGCCGCCCAGCAGCATCGTGTCGGCGTCCAGCGCCCAGCCGGCCAGGAAACGCAGCTGCGTCATGCGCGGCTGCAGCGTCCAGGTCTGGCCGCCGTCGCCACTGCGCAGCACGCGGCCTTCGGTGCCGTAGGCGTAGGCCACCGTCGCGCTGCCGAAACGCACGCCGCGCAGCGCATCGGTCACGCCGCTGGCGACCGCCGACCACGTCGATCCACCATCCGTGCTGCGCAGGATGCGACCGCCCGCGCCCACCGCCAGCATCACCTGCCCGCTGTTCATCGCCACGCCGAAGAGGTGATCGGTGACGGCCGCGCCGATGCGCGTCCAGGTGGCGCCGCCGTCGATCGTGCGCAGGACCAGGCCGCGGTCGCCGACCACCACCGCGGTGTTGCCGCGGACCACCACGTCGCGCGGCGCGTCGATCGAGGCGGGGCCGTTGTTGGCCCAGGTCTGGCCGCCGTCCGTGCTGCGCTGAATGAAGCCATAGGCGGCGTTGGCAGCGTTCGGCCCGACCGCGAAGGCCAGCGTGCCGCTGGCGCCCAGGTTTTCCACCGGCGCGCTGCCGACGCGCCCGACCTCGGTCCAGGTCTTGCCCGAGTCCGTGCTGCGCAGCAGGCCTCCGTCGCTCGACGAGGCGATCGCCACGCCCGGCGCCGGCAGGGCCACGCCCAGCAGCGGCTGCGTCGTCGACGCGAGGAAGGTCCAGGTCTTGCCGCCGTCCTGGGTCGCCAGCACGCCGCCCCGAATGGCGCCGTCGCTGCCGTAACCGACGGCCAGGCCCTTCTGGCCATCCCAGAACGCCATCGCGCCCAGGTCCGGCGATCCGGCCGAGAACGCCTCGTCCTTCCGCAGCGTCTTGTCGCGGTACTGGTACATCCGCCCTCCGGTCCCGACGATGAAGCCCTGGCCACCGGCCCGGCCGGACACCAGGCCCGTGGGCGCGAAGAATCCGGTGCGCCAATAGGCCCAGGTGCCCCACTCCGCGCCATCGCTCGCGGAGTTGACGTCGACGCCTTGCAGCGTCAGCACCAGGTCCAGGTCGTCGTAGGGGAAGGCCACCGGCCCTCCGCCCCGCACGATCGGGAGGCTGGTCAGCCGATCGTTCCAGCTCGCCCCGCCATTGCTGGTCCGGGAGATCCCGAAGGACTCCGTCGCCACGCCCAGGCCCGCGGTCTTGCGGCTGAAGCCCACGCCACGCAGGCCGTAGACGCCGGCGATCGGGGGCTGCACGGTCCAGGTCACGCCGGCGTCGACGCTGCGCATCGCACCGTTCCAGCCCACGGCCACGACGATGTCGGCATCCGCGAAGGCGACTCCGTCGAACCAGTCCGTGAAGAGCCCGACCGCCACGCGGCGCCAGGTGGCGCCGCCATCGGCGCTGCGCAGCATCACCCCGGCGTCGCCGACCGCGATGAACACGCCGCCGTCCGAGGCCGTCACGTGGCGCAGGCGTTCCGTCACGCCGCTCGCCGCGGCCGCCCAGGTGCGCCCGCCGTCGCCGCTGCGCAGGATCACGCCGCCGTCGCCCACCGCCACCGCCGTGGACGGGCTCGCGTAGGCGACGCCGCTCAGGTCCATCTCCGTCCCGCTGGGGCGGACGCGCCAGGTGCGGCCGTCGTCGTCGCTGAACAGGATCGTGCCGAAAGCGCCGACGGCCAGCTTGCGCGTCAGGCCCCACACCGCGCCGCCGTAGAGCGGATTGCCCTGCGGCTTGCTGTTCATCCAGCACCAGCCGCTCTCGCCTGCGCCGCTGCATACCAGCGGCATGGGCTCGGACACGACGGTCAGCGTCGCGGAGCCGCTCTGGAGGCTGGAGTTCGGGTTGGTCACGCGCACGGCGAAGCGGCGCTGATCGTCGACCGGCACCGTGAGGTTGCGCAAGCTCAGCGTCCGGCCCGTTTCGCCGGGCATGTCGACCCAGTCGAAGCTGGCGACGCCGACCTGCTTGAACTCGCGCCACTGGTAGGTGAACGGCGCGGCGCTGTCCACGGTGACCGAGAAAGTGACCGTGCCGTTGTTGGTCACCTGCTGGGAGATGGGGTCCTGGGTGATCGTCGGCGCCAGCGCGATCGGCTCGTAGAGCACGGCATCGCTGGTCGCCGAGCCCACGCTGTTGGACACCACCACGCGGTAGCGCGTCTTGACGCCGTAGGCCAGCGGCGGCGCGGTGTACACCTCGGCCGTGGCGCCGTTGACGTTGGTCCACGCGCCGCCATCCAGGCTGAGCTGCCATTGCAGCGTGGGCGCCGGGATGCCGCCGATCTGGTAGGCCCGCATCTCCGGCGTCATGCCGGCCCAGCCCGGCGCCGGGTTGGCGATGCCGCCGATGCTGGGCGGCACGGTGTAGGGCACGACACGCAAGGTCGCGACGCGGCTGGTGACGCTGCCCGCCGCGTTGGTGGCGATCACGCGCACCTGGCGCCCGTCGTCCGCCATGCCGAGCGCGCCCAGCGTCAGCGTGTTGCGCGTCTCGCCGTGGTCGACCCAGCCGCCGGAGCCCAGCGTCTGCCAGCGCAGCGTCGGCACCGGCGTGCCGATCGCGGAAACGACGAAGGACGCGTTCTGCCGCTCCACGGCGGAGGCGTCGGCCGGCTGCGTCAGAAACTCGGGCAGCTTGGGCGCGGGCGTCACGCGGACGCAGGCCGGCTCGCTGGTCACCGCGCCGGCGCTGTTGCTGACGCGCACGCGCGCGCAGCGGCCGTCGTCGGCCAGGGCCAGCACCGCCCAGGTCAGCGAGGCGGCGTTGCCGCCGGGCGCCTCGGTCCAACCGCCTTCCGGGCGGCTCAGTTCCCATTGATACGTCAGCGACGTGCCCTGGGCGGTGACGTGCAGCGTCACGTCCTGCCCCTCCATCACCGTCGCGGCCGCCGGATGCGTCAGCACGCTGGGCGCGACGACCAGGCGCCTGACGCGCACCGTCACGGCGGAGCTGGCCAGCTCCGCGCCGCCGCCTCGCACCAGGACGCGGAAGCTGGCGCCGTCCAGCTCGGCCGTGGCCCGCATCTGCAGCGTCGATCCGGTGGCGCCGGGCACCGCGGTCCAGGCGCCGCCGCTCAGTTGCTGCCACTGGTAGCCGTCGACATGCCGGGCCACCACGTTCAGGGACAGGCTGTCGCCCTCGACCACGGACTGGTCCTGCGGCTGCACGTCGATGCCAAGCTGCACGGCGGGCGTCACCGTGGGGCTGGCGCCGCCTCCGCCGCCGCAGGCGGACAGCAGCAGCGCGGCGAGCACCGCGGCGGCGAAGAGGCGAACAACGGACAGAACGCCGAACGGCGCGCGCCAGGGGGCGTGCATCATGGTCCCTCCCGAGGACATGTCATTGTTGTGAGCGGATCGTGAAGACCGCGACAAGGCGCGGCGGGCGAATGCTAACCATGTTCGCGAGGACCCTCCCCGCGACACCGTCGCTTCACGCTGCTGACTTCCTTCGCCAAAAGAATCACGGACTTCTCGGATTCCCTGGTGAAGCTTCATGAGCACGACATCCCGCCGGTCCTTCCTGACCGCAGCCGTCGCCGGCATGGCCAGCAGCCACACCTTCGCGCGGACGTTGCGGCAGGCGCTCGCCACGCCCGCCAACAACCTCACCGGCACCATCGCCGACGTGCAGCACGTGGTCATCCTGATGCAGGAGAACCGCTCGTTCGATCACTACTTCGGCACGCTGTCCGGCGTGCGCGGCTACAGCGACCCGCGCCCCATCGCGCTGCCCACCGGCCAGCCGGTGTGGATGCAGCCCGGCAACGCCGTCGACTCGCAGGTGCTGCCTTATCACTTCGACATCCGCAACACCAACGCACTGCGCATCGGCCTGGACCACAGCTGGAAGGGCACCGAGGCCGCGTGGAAGGACTGGAACGCGTGGATCGCCAAGAAGACGCCGCGCACGATGGGCTATTTCGACCGCAGCGACCTGCCCTTCTATTACGCGCTGGCCGATGCCTTCACCGTCTGCGACGCCTATCACTGCTCGATCTTCGGTCCCACCGATCCGAACCGCTTCTACGCCCTCACCGGTCACAGCAACGCCTACGTGACGGGCCTGGCCGACGGCCGGCTCTACAACGTCACGAACGGCACCTACAACGCCGACATCGCCAACGACAACGCCGCCGCCAAGGGCAACGAGTGGCTCACCTACGCCGAGGTGCTGGAGGCCGCCGGCGTGAGCTGGAAGGTCTACCAGGAGTGGGACAACTACGGCGACAACTACCTGCAGTACTTCAAGAACTTCCGCACCGACGCGGCCGGTCAGCGGCTGACGGACGCCTCGTCGCTGTACCGCCGCGGCCGCGCGATCGCGCCGGGCTCGACGGCGGCCAACGCGCCGGGCACGACCGGCCAGTGGCTGATCGACCAGTTCGCCGCGGACGTGCGCAGCGGCAACCTGCCGCGCGTGTCCTACATCTGCGCGCCGACCGAGTACTGCGAGCACCCATCCGACACGCCCAACGCCGGCGAGAACTTCACCGCGCGGCTGCTGCAGGCGCTGGTGCAATCGCCCGAGGTCTGGTCGCGCACCGCGCTGATCCTGACCTACGACGAAAACGACGGCTTCTTCGACCACATGCCGTCGGTGATGGCGCCGCTCAACACCGACCGCGGCCGCACCACGATGGCCAACGCCACGCAGGGCGAGATCGCTGGCGGCCAGCCCATCGGCCTGGGCCCGCGCGTGCCGACGATGGTCATCTCGCCGTGGAGCAAGGGCGGGCGCGTGTGCTCGCAACGCTTCGACCACACCTCGCTGATCCGCTTCACCGAGGAGTGGCTGGTGAACGGCATCGGCCTGCCGCGCGCCAGCGTGCAGTGCAACGGCATCTCGCCGTGGCGGCGCGCGGTCTGCGGCGACATGACCAGCGCCTTCGACTTCAAGTCCGGCGGCGCCGAGGTGCCGTCCGGCGTGCCGGCCACGGCGGTGTACTTCAAGGGCTGGGGCACGCGCGACGCGCTGCCGCCGACCAACCAGAGCCTGCCGCGGCAGGAGAAGGCCGCCAGCGGCGTGCCGCGCCGCGCGGCGCCGCTGCCGTACCGCTCGACCGTGGACGGCGTGGCGGCGACCAACGCGCGCCAGTTCGCGCTGAGCTTCGCCAACGAGGGCAGCGCGACGGCCGCCTTCATCGTCTACTCGACGCTGCGCACCGACGGCCCCTGGCACTACACCGTCGAGCCAGGCAAGCGCATCGACCAGGAGGTCTGGAACTGGAGCAGCGCCCCGATGCAACTGGCCGTGCAGGGCGACAACGGATTCCTGCGCGAGTTCCGCGGCAGCTTCGACGGCCTGGGCCGGCTGGCCGCCGTCAGCCTGAAGGAACAGCCCGCCAACGCCGCCGTCACGGTGACGCTGCGCAACGCCGGCACGCAGCCGCTGCGCTTCCGCGTGGTGGACAACGCCTACGGCGACAAGGCGATCGTCACGATCGACGTGCCGGCGGGCAGTAACCGGGACCATGTCCGCGCGGTCACCGCGAGCTACGGCTGGTACGACCTGGTGGTCACGGTGGACGGCGACAGCGCCTTCCAGCGGCGCCTGGCCGGACACGTCGAGGGCGCGGGGCTGGACTACACCGACCCGGTGCTGAACGGCCTCGGTCAGGTGACCTGGAACACGCCGCCGGTGCTGCCGCCCGTCGCGCCGGTGACGGTCACCTTCAAGGCGGACGTCGACCGCCTGCGCATCGGCGGCGGCGTGTCGCTGACCTGGACCGGCCTGCCCGCCGGCACCACGCACTGGATCGGGCTCTACCGCCAGGGCATGACGCCCGGCGGCCCCGGCTCGCTGAAGTGGAACTACGTGGCCAGCCCGGGCGGCGCGCAGGTGTTCTCGCTGGCCGGTCAGCCGGAGGGCGACTACTTCCTCGGTCTGTTCCTCAACGACGGCTACGCCGAGGCCGCGCCGCGACTGTCGCTGCGCGTGCGCAAGAACGGCGACGTGAACGCGGACGGCGTCGTCAACGCCGCCGACCGCGACGCGCTGCGCAACGCCATCGGCAGTTGCGCCGGCGACAGCCGATTCGAACCGCTGGCCGACATGGATGCCGACAAGTGCATCACGCAGGCCGATTACCGCGTCTGGTACCAGCTCTTCAGCGCCCAATGAAAGCACCCATGAATCTCAAGCCTTTGCCCCTCAAGCCCTGGCTCGCGGCCGCCGCGCTGGCCTTGTCATCGCTGGCCGCGCAGGCCGCCACGGTGTCGCTGCAAACGGCCGGTCCGGCCCAGGTCGGCGGCGGCGTGGACCTGCTGATCAGCGTCATCGATCCCTTCGGCGGCCGGCCCCTCGACGAGGAGCTGCTGTCCTTCGGCTTCCGGCTGAGCTACGACACCACGCGACTGTCGCTGGCCGGCTTCACGCCGGTCGCCGGCTGGGACGACGACAGCCCGTGGCTGGGCGCGGGCCAGTTCGGCGCGTCGCGCTTCCCGGGCCTGGGCAACGCCGGTCAGGCCTCGTTGCTGCTGGGCACGCTGCACTTCGACGCGCTGCAAGGCGGGCTGGCGCAGATCAGCCTGATCAGCGATGCCGGCAATCTGAACCACGGCCTGAGCTACCTGTGGAGCAACGTGCAGCCGATCAACGCCTCGCTGGCGTTGCCGGTGAGCGCGGTGCCGGAGCCGACGTCGGCGCTGCTGGCCGCGTTGGGGCTGGGAGGCCTGGCGATGGTGGGGCGGCGGCGACAGGCGGGGCGCTGAGCGCGCGCCGGCGAGCCGCGCAAGCGGTGGGCGCACCATGGTGCCCACCGCCGTCGGGTCGACATCGGGTCACGCTAGGATTCCGTCCTCACGGAGCCCGACATGGTCACGACAATCAAGCGCGAAGAGTTTTGCTTTCTGGTGGTGGACGACTTCTCGACCATGCGCCGCATCATTTCCGGCCTGCTGCGCGAACTGGGATTCAGGAAGATCGTCGAGGCCGAGGACGGCAAGCTCGCCCTGCGCGCGCTGGAGATCGCGGCCGAGTCGGGCGAGCCGGTGCACTTCGTGCTGAGCGACATCAACATGCCGGTGATGAACGGCTTCCAGTTCCTGGAAGCCCTGCGCGCCAAGCCCGAGACCGACCCGGTGCGCAACGTGCCGGTGCTGCTGGTCACCGCCGAGGGCCGCAAGGAAGACATCATCCGGGCCGCCCAGCTCGGCGCGACCGGCTACGTCGTCAAGCCCTTCAACAAGGACACGATCGGCGACAAGATCCATCTGGCGCTGAAGCACCGCGGCATCCTCGTGGACTGATCACGGCGCCCCATGCAAACGGGGCCGTGCCCTCCCGGACACGGCCCGCCTTCATTCCAGCCTGACGTCGCTCAGAAGCGCTGCGACTGCATGAAGTCGTCGAAGCCCGCCTCGGCGAAACGGAACCACAGGTTCTGGTCACGCCGGAAGTTGGCGTAATCCTCGTAGACCTTCTTCCAGTTCGGGTTCTTGGCAGACAGCTCGCTGTACAGCGCCATCGATTCCTTGAACGCCAGGTCCATCGCGTCCTTGGGGAAACGCATCAGCTTGGTCTTGGACGCCACCAGCTGCTTGAGCGCCGGCGGGTTCACGACGTCGTACTTGGCCTGCATGTCGACATGGGTGTACGCGGACGCCGCCTCGACGATCGCCTTGTACTCGGGCGACAGCGATTCGTAGGCCTTGGTGTTGATGTAGAAATCGATCTGCGGCCCGCCCTCCCACCAGCCGGGGTAGTAGTAGTACGGCGCGACCTTGTTGAAGCCGAGCTTCAGGTCGTCGTACGGCCCGACCCATTCGGCCGCGTCGATGGTGCCCTTCTCCAGCGCGGAATAGAGTTCGCCGCCCGGCAGGTTCTGCGGCACGCCGCCCATGCGCTCGATCACCCGGCCGGCGAAGCCGCCGATGCGGAACTTCAGGCCCTTGAAGTCGGCCGCCGACTTGATCTCCTTGCGATACCAGCCCGCCATCTGCGCGCCGGTGTTGCCGCCCGGGAAGTTGATGATGTTGTAGTTGCGATAGAACTCGCGCATCAGCTTCAGACCGTTGCCGTGGAAGGTCCACGCAGTCATCTGGCGCGAGTTCAGCCCGAACGGGATCGACGCGCCGATGGCGAAGGTCTCGTCCTTGCCGAAGAAGTAATACGGCACCGTATGCGCGATCTCGACAGTGCCGTTCTGCACCCCGTCGACGACGGAGAACGCCGGCATCAGCTCGCCGCCCGCGTGCACGCTGATCTGGAACTTGCCGCCGCTGAGCTCGCTGACCTTCTTGGCGAAAACCTCGCCGCCACCGTAGATCGTGTCGAGCTGCTTGGGAAAGCTGGAGGCCATGCGCCACCGCAGGTTGGCCTGCGCATGCACGATGGCCGGGGCCACACCCGCGGCCAGCACGCCGGCCAGGCCGGCATTCTTGACGAACGAACGACGCTCCATGAAGTCTCCTGTTTCGTTGGTATGTCGAGAGCGAAAACAGGATTAACCACGGCGTGACTGGCGTCAACCTGACAGACCCGAATCGGGTGCGGAGTCGGGGCGGCACCACCGGTCTTCGTGCGGGCGGCCGGGCGCCGGCTGGCAGGGCCAAAGGGCGATCTCGGGCCTGGTTTGCGTGAGCGTGGTGTCGGTCTGCGTGCGAGCGGCCGAGCGCTGGTCGGCAGGGCCGGGGGCCCCGGCTCGTCAGTCAAAATTCCTCGCCGGGGCCCCCGGCCCTGCCGACCCGATCCACCGAGTCAGGCAGCGAGACACCTCAGGGCGTGAGGCGTGGGGCGTGAGGCTGGGAATCAGGCGCCGGCGAGCTTCATGTTCTCGATCAGGATGGAGCCGACCGTCTTGCTGCCCAGCGTGTACGTGTCGGCGCCGATGCCGACGATCTGCCGGAACATGTCCTTCACGTTGCCGGCGATGGTGATCTCATGCACCGGGAAGGCGATCACGCCGTTCTCGATCCAGTAGCCGCTCGCGCCGCGCGAGTAGTCGCCCGTCACATAGTTGACGCCCTGCCCCATCAGCTCGGTCACGAACAGACCGGTGCCCAGCCGGCGCAGCATCGTCGGCAGGTCGTCCCCCGGCGCGGTGGCCGTGCTGCGCATCGTCAGGTTGTGCGAGCCGCCGGCATGGCCGGTGGTCTTCAAGCCCAGCTTGCGCGCCGAGTAGGTCGACAGGAAGTAGCTCTTGAGCACGCCCGCCTCGACCACGGTGCGTGCACGCGTGGTCACGCCCTCGTCGTCGAAGGGCGCGCTGCCCTTGCCCTTGACGATGTGCGGGTCCTCGACCACCTCGACGTGCGGGGACAGGACCTGCTTGTCCAGGCTGTCCAGCAGGAAGCTCGCGCGGCGGTACAGCGCACCACCGCTGGTGGCCTGCACCAGCGCGCCCAGCAGGCCCGCCGCGACCGGGGCCTCGAACAGCACCGGCACGTTGGCGGTCTTGACCTTGCGTCCCTTCAGGCGCGCCAGCGCGCGCTCGGCGGCGTAGCGGCCGATCGATTCGGCCGAGGACAGGTCCGCCGCGTCGCGCATCGAGCTGTACCAGGCGTCGCGCTCCATGCCCGCGCCACGGCCGGCGATCGGCGCGACGGAGATCGAGTGGCGCGAGCTGGCGTAACCGCCGCGGAAACCCCGCGAGTTGCCCGAATAGAAATGCGACTGCTGCGCCGACACCGCCGCGCCTTCGGAATTGGTGATGCGCGCGTCGGTCTTCAGCGCCGCCTCCTCGCAGCGCAGCGCCAGCTCGGCGGCCTGCTCGGCGGTGACGGCCCAGGGGTGGAACAGGTCCAGCGCCGGCCGGGTGGACTCGTCCAGCGACAGGTCCTCGGCGTCGGGCAGGCCGGCGAATTCGTCCTCCGCGGTGAAGCGGGCGATGTCGTAGGCGGCGCGGACCGTGTCCTTCAACGCCTTGGCGGAGAAGTCCGAGGTGCTGGCGTTGCCGCGGCGCTGGCCCAGGTAGACCGAGATGCCCAGCGACTTGTCACGGTTGCGCTCGACGTTCTCGAGCTGCCCGCGGCGCACCGACACCGACATGCCGCTGCCCTCGGAGACTTCCGCGCCAGCGTCGGACGCGCCGATCTGTTTCGCCTCGGCGAGCACGTCCTCGATCAACTGGCGGAACTGGTCCTTGCTGTAGGCGAATCCTTGCTCGGCTTGGCTCATGAATACGGTCTCGATCTGATGCGATGCGCGGGACGAAAGCCGTCCGCGCGAAAGGGGTACCACGGGGTGGCGACTATCATACGGGCGCCATGCCCCCTCCCTCTCGGTCGGGGCTTCTCTCTTTTGCCCCATGCACGACGATCACGACGACCCCGAAGACTTCGGCGACGACCGCCCCAGCAAGAGCCAGCTCAAGCGCGACATGGACGCGTTGCAGGCCCTGGGCGAGGAACTGCTGTCGCTGCCCGAGAAGCGCGTCGCCGCGCTGGACCTGCCCGAGCCGCTGATGGACGCGATCCGCGACGGCCGCCGCATCGTGGCCAGCACCGCCCGCAGCGGCAAGCGCCGCCACCTGCAGTTGCTCGGCAAGCTGATGCGCAACGTCGACCCCGCGCCCATCCGCGAAGCCGTCGCCGAGTTCAAGCTCGGCCGCGCCCAGGACGCGCTGGAGCTGCATCAGGCCGAGCGCTGGCGTGAACGGCTCGTCAGCGACGACAACGCGCTGCAGGGCTTCATCGACGGCTTCGACGACGTCGACGTGCAGCAACTGCGCAGCCTCATCCGCGCCGCTCGCAAGGACCGCGCCCAGGAACCCGAGCAACGCAACGGCCGCGCCTGGCGCGAGCTGTTCCAGTTCGTGAAGGCGCACGTGCTCGCCGCCAAGGGCGCCACGGACGACGACCTGGGCGACGGCAAGGCCGGCGACGAGGGCGACGATGAGTGACGCCGGCGCGCCGGCCGCCGCTCCGCCGCCGGAGCCCGTCCGGATCGGCATCGTGTCGATCAGCGACCGCGCCTCCACCGGTGTCTACCAGGACCAGGGCCTGCCCGCGCTGCAGGACTGGCTGGGCGCCGCGCTGATCAACCCGATCTCGTTCCAGCCCCGGCTGATCCCGGACGAGCGCGCGCTGATCGCGCGGACGCTGCGCGAGCTGGTCGACGACGCCGGCTGCGACCTGGTCCTGACCACCGGCGGCACCGGCCCGTCGCCGCGCGACGTCACGCCCGAGGCCACGCTGGACGTGGCCGACCGCGAGCTGCCGGGCTTCGGCGAGCAGATGCGGCAGATCTCGCTGCATTTCGTGCCGACGGCGATCCTGTCGCGCCAGGTCGCGGTGATCCGCGGCAAGGCCCTGATCGTCAACCTGCCCGGCCAGCCCAAGGCGATCGCCGAGACGCTGTCGGGCCACGACGCGGCCCCGGGCATCTTCGCCGCCGTGCCGTATTGCATCGACCTGATCGGCGGCCCCTACCTGGAAACGCGCGACGACGTCTGCGCCGCCTTCCGACCCAAGAACGCCCGGCGCCCGGCGCGCTAGCACCCGGATCGCCGCATCCGCCCCACCACCACCGCATTCACCATGAAGATCACCAAAGACACCATCGCCACCGTCGACCTCAAGGTGGCCGACAAGCTGGGCCGCCTGATCGAGAAGACCGACGAGCCGATGGCGCTGCTGATCGGCGGCTACGGCAACACGCTGCCGGCCGTCGAGGCGGCGCTCGAAGGCCAGGAAAAGGGCTTCGCCACCACCATCGAGCTGACGCCCGAGAACGGCTTCGGCGAGCGCGACGAGAGCCTGCTGATCACCATCCCCAAGAGGGACTTCCCCCCGGGCGTGAAGGTCGGCGGCCAGATCGAGCTGCGCGCTGCCAAGGAAGGCGAGAGCGAGGCCGACGGCGCCGCGGGCGACTTCCAGGTCTTCACGGTCGCCAAGATCAAGGGCGACACGGTGCACCTGGACGGCAACCACCCGCTGGCCGGCCAGCACCTGAAGATCAGCGTCAAGGTCAAGGACGTGCGCGCCGCCTCGCAGGAAGAGATCGAGCACGGCCACGCCCACGGCGCCCACGGCCACCACCATTGACACAGGCGCCCGGACCGCGGTCCGGGCCGGGCCGGGCCGGGCGCATCGAGCGCCACAAAGCATGAAGGGCGCCATCGGCGCCCTTCTCCGTTTCAGCCCTGCGCAAGCGTCGACGTCACGCCATCGCCATCGCCGTCACTTCACCAGCCGCGACAGCTCCGCCGCGTCGAAGTGCTCGCCCTGCTGCGCGCCGGCCGGCACGCAGTCGGCGCGTTCAGCCTCGGAGAGCTTGGCCACCGCCTGCCACAGCAGCGCGATCTGGTGCTCGTGGCCGGCCGCGTTGTCGATCAGACCCTTCATCGCCTGTGCGACCGGATCGTCGCCCTGCGTGACGCCGTAGGCGGAGAAGCCCATGCGCGCGGCGACCTCCTCGCGTTGCGCGTCGCGCCGGGCCTCGATGATGCGAGCCGGATTGCCGACCGCGGTCGCGCCCGCCGGCACCGGCTTGGTCACCACCGCGCCGGAGCCCACGCGCGCGCCCTCGCCGACGGTGAAGCCGCCGAGGATGCAAGCGTTGGCGCCGACGATCACGCCGCGCTCCAGCGTCGGGTGCCGCTTGGCGCCCTTCACCAGCGAGGTGCCACCCAGCGTCACGCCCTGGTAGATCGTGACCTCGTCGCCGATCTCCGTCATCTCGCCGATGACGATGCCCATGCCGTGGTCGATGAAGACGCGCCGACCGATGGTCGCGCCGGGGTGGATCTCGATGCCGGTCAGGAATCGACCGACGTGCGACGTGAACCGCCCCAGCCACCGGAAACCGCGCACCCAGAACCAGCGCGCGCATCGATGCACCACCAACGCATGCAGACCCGGATAACAGGTCAGCACCTCCCAGGCCGAGCGGGCGGCGGGGTCGCGTTCGAGGATGCAGGCGATGTCTTCGCGAAGACGCTGGAACATGGGGACTTCAGCCGACGGCTGTCTTTCGGGAACGTGGGCCCGGAGGCGGGTCGGCCAGTGTATCGGCGGGCCTCGCCCCTGCCCGGCGCGGGCCTACTCGTCGCCGCCGAGGATGGGGGCGGCCGGGCCGGCGGCCGGGGTCTTCTCGATCGCGCGGGCGATGCCGCGCAGGATGTGGACCTCTTCCTGCGTCAGCCCGGCGCGGTTGAAGAGCTGGTTCAGCCGCGGCATCAGCTTCTTCGGCGACGCCGGATCGAGGTAGCCGAGGTGGACCAGACTGGTCTCCAGGTGCCCCAGCAGCCCCTGCACCGCCTGCGCGTCGGCAAGCCGCGGATCGGCCGTGCGCGGCGCCACCTCGAAGCCGCCGAGCGCCTGCCGCCAGTCGTAGGCCAGCAGTTGCACCGCCTGCGCCAGGTTCAGCGAGCCGTAGCTGGGGTGGGTCGGGATCGATAGCACGGCGTGGGCGCGGTAGACGTCCTCGTTGGCCATGCCGTAGCGCTCGGACCCGAACACCAGCGCGACCTGATGCCGCGTCGGCTCGCCTCGGGCCAGTTCAGCGAAGAGCTCGCGCGGCGCGCGCGTCGGCGGACCGAAGTCGCGCGGCGTCATCGCCGTGGCGCAGACGAAGGTGCAACCGCCGAGCGCGTCCTCCAGACGATCGACGATGCGCGCCCGGGCCAGGATGTCCGCGGCGCCGCTGGCCATCGCGACGGTCTCCTCCTGGCTCAGCACGTCGGCGAAGCGCGGCCGCACCAGCACCAGGTCGCGAAAGCCCATCACCTTCATCGCCCGGGCGGTCGAGCCGACGTTGCCGGGATGGCTGGTCTCGATCAGCACGAAACGTGTCGGATCCGACGCCGGGGCGGCCTGTTCGGAGCCGGATGAAGCCAGGGGCATAGGGGAAACCACGTGTCTGTGCCAAAATCGCGCATTATCCGCGCCGGCAGCAGGTCAACTCCCGCTCCCGGCGCTTGCTCTTTCCCTTCGCCAGTCCACTTCCAGCACAGGAATCGTCCCGCATGACGCAAGCCGCCCTCCATCCCATGCTCAACGTCGCCATCAAGGCGGCGCGCACCGCAGGCGCCATCATCAACCGAGCGTCGATGGACCTGGACATCCTGAAGATCAACACCAAGTCGCCCAACGACTTCGTGACCGAAGTGGACCAGGCCGCCGAGGCGGCCATCATCGAGACCCTGCTGCAGGCCTATCCCGACCACGGCATCCTGGCCGAAGAGTCCGGCCGCGCCTACGGCGCCAAGCATTCCGAGTACCAGTGGATCATCGACCCGCTGGACGGCACGACCAACTTCATCCACGGCCTGCCGGTGTACTGCGTGTCGATCGCGCTGGCGCACCGCAACATCGTGCAGCAGGCCGTCGTCTACGACCCGACCCGCAACGACCTCTTCTACGCGACCAAGGGCCGCGGCGCCTTCCTGAACGACAAGCGCCTGCGCGTGTCCAAGCGCACCCGCATGAGCGACGCGCTGATCGGCACGGGCTTCCCGTTCCGTCGCGGCGACAACTTCAAGCGCTACATGAAGATGTTCGAGGAGATCATGACCCAGTGCGCCGGCCTGCGCCGTCCGGGCGCCGCGGCGCTGGACCTGTGCTACGTGGCCGCCGGCTACTACGACGCGTTCTTCGAGACCGGCCTGAACCCCTGGGACGTGGCCGCGGGATCGCTGATCGTGGCCGAGGCGGGCGGCCTGGTGGGCAACTTCACCGGCGAGCCGGACTTCCTGTTCCAGCGCGAGATCCTGGCCGGCACGCCCAAGATCTACGGCCAACTGGTGGCGACGCTGGCGCCGTACACCCGCGTGATCACGCAGGAAGCGCTGGACGCCGACGCGGCCGCCGCGCAGCCGCCGGTCGACGCCGCCGCGTCGAAGAAGCCCAAGGCCGCCGCCGGCGCCGAAGGCGAGGCGCCCAAGAAGCGCGCGCCGGTGCGCATCAAGAAGTCGGAAGACGACGCGCAGGCCTGACCCGCGCGTACCGGCGCCGCTCTCCGGAGCGGTCTTCCGGGCCAGCTTGCCGACTGCTGACGAAGCCCTCCGGATGGAGGGCTTTGTCGTTTTCGGGATCGATTCGGCGTCGATGAGACAGGGTTGTCAAATGCGCGGTCCTAGGATCTTCATCACTCGCTCACTCGCTCATTCGATGCCGCTCGAAGATGAAGACGTCCACTGCCGCCACCGTCGCCGAATACATCCTCGCCTTCTTCCAGGAAGTTCGCGACCCCATCACCAGCGCCAAGCTCCAGAAGCTGCTGTACTACGTGCAAGGCTGGTGCCTGGCGCTGCATGACACGCCCGCCTTCCCGGAGCGCATCGAAGCCTGGATCTCCGGGCCGACCTGCACTTCTGTGCAAGCCCTCTACGAGCACCTGCGATGGTGCCCGATCACGCAAGAAGTCCACGTGCCCGAGGGGCTCGACCCCACGCTGCGGGCGGTGATCGACGAGGTCCTCGAGCAGTACGGCATCGACAACGCCTGGCACCTGCAGCTTCGCACGCGGCACGAGCCACCGTGGATCGAGGCTCGCCAGGGCATCTCCTCCCATGAGGAGTCAACGGCGGAGATCACCCACGAGTCGATGAAGCGCTTCTTCATCGCTGAAGCGATCGCGGAGGATCGCTCATGAAAGTCAACAAGCGCCAAGCCAACGCAACAGCGGCGCGCGAGCATGCGACACGCGGACTGCCGGATGATCTGCTGCGCTTCTCCTTCAGACACCTACACGCCACATGCAAGTTCGGCCTTGAGCAGATCAGCAATGCGGCAGGCTACCTGCCGCACCTGCTGCGGCGGTTGCAAAGCATCTCTTCCATGCGACCGAAGGAATTTCTGACCAACAAGGACAAGTCGCTTCGTGCCCACGCCCATGAATGGGCGCGCACGACGGAGAAGCTCGGCTATGCCTTGCCCGCTCAGTGGCAGTCCTGCCCTGCCTGGCAATTCCAGCTCAGCGCCAACGAACACGGCCGCGTGCACGGCATCCTGGTCGACGAGGTCTTCTACGTCGTCTGGCTGGATCCCGAACACCGTCTGCACCCGTGAGGCGTCGGGCCCCGACGCATCCCCTACACTCCCATGCCAACCACCCACCGCAACGCCCTCCCGCCGAGGGCGTTGCCCATTTCCCGACCCCGATGAGCAGCGCCGCGACCGACGATTTCAGCCAGCACACGCCGATGATGCAGCAGTACTTCCGCATCAAGGCCGAGCACCCGGACACGCTGGTGTTCTATCGCATGGGGGACTTCTACGAGGTCTTCTTCGACGACGCGCGCAAGGCCAACGCGCTGCTGGACGTCACGCTCACGACGCGGGGCCAGAGCGGCGGCCAGCCCGTCGTCATGGCGGGCGTGCCGGTGCACTCGCTCGAGTCCTATCTGGGCAAGCTGATCAAGCTCGGCGAGGCCGTCGCGATCGCCGAGCAGGTCGGCGAAGTCGGCGCGAACAAGGGCCCGGTCGAGCGCAAGGTGGTGCGCGTGGTCACGCCCGGCACCGTCACCGATTCGGAGCTGCTGGCGGACAAGCAGGACTCGATCCTGCTGGCCGTGTCGGCGCAAGGCAAGACACTCGGGCTGGCGTGGTTGTCGATGACGCAGGGGCAACTCGGCCTGGCCCAGTGCAATGAACGCGAGCTCGGCTCCTGGCTCGCGCGGATGTCGCCGGCCGAGGTGCTGGTGGACCGCGACAAGCATCCGCAGGCGGTCATCGCCGCGCGGCTGCCCATCACCAACCGCCCGAGCTGGCAATTCGACACGGGGCTGGGTGCGCGCAAGCTGTGCGAGCAGCTCGGCGTCGCCAGCCTGCAAGGCTTCAATGCCCAGGACCTGCCCGCCGCGCAGGCCGCCGCCGCCGCGCTGCTGTCCTATGCCGAACACACCCAAGGTCGCGCGCTGGCGCACGTCAAGAGCCTGCAGGTGCATCGCTCGACCGACCTGCTGGACCTGCCGCCCGCGACGCAGCGCAACCTGGAGCTGACCCAGACGCTGCGCGGCGAGACCTCGCCGACGCTGCTGTCGCTGCTCGACACCTGCCGCACCTGCATGGGCAGCCGCGCGCTGCGCCACTGGCTGCTGCACCCGCCGCGTGAGCGCGCCATCGCCCGAGAGCGCCAGGACGCGATCGCCGAGCTGATGAGCACCGGCTTCGAGCCGCTGCGCGAGGCGCTCAGGCAGGTCTCCGACGTCGAGCGCATCGCCGCGCGCATCGCGCTTCGCCAGGTGCGCCCTCGTGAGCTCGCCGGCTTGCGCGCGACGCTGCAGATCCTGCCCGAGCTGGCCCAGACCGTGCCGGCGGGTGCCGCGCTGCTGGACCAACTGGCCGAGGGCCTGCGCGCGTCCCCGCACCTGGCCGAGCTGCTGGCCCGCGCCATCGCCGAGGAGCCCGCCGCGCTGCTGCGCGAGGGCGGCGTGATCGCCCCGGGGTTCGACGAGCAATTGGACGAGCTGCGCGCCATCCAGACCAACTGCGACGACTTCCTGCTCCAGTTGGAGATCCGCGAGCGCGCCCGCACCGGCATCGCCAACCTGCGCGTCCAGTACAACAAGGTCCACGGCTTCTACATCGAGGTCACCAACAGCGGCATCGACAAGGTTCCCTCCGACTACCAGCGCCGTCAGACGCTGAAGAACGCCGAGCGCTTCATCACGCCGGAGCTCAAGGCCTTCGAGGACAAGGCGCTGTCCGCGCAGGAACGCGGACTGGCCCGCGAGAAGATGCTGTACGAACTGGTCATCGACCAGCTCACCGAGGAGCTGCCGGCGCTCGGCCGCCTGGCGCGCTCGCTGGCGTCGCTGGACGTGCTGGCCGCGCTGTCGGAGCGCGCCGAGACGCTGGCCTGGTGCCGGCCCGAGTTCGTCGGCCATCCCTGCATCGACATCCAGGGCGGCCGGCATCCGGTCGTGGAGGCCCGCCTGCGCGAGACCGGCGCGGGCGAGTTCATGTCCAACGACTGCCGGCTCGACGCGCGCACCAAGCTGCTGGTCATCACCGGGCCGAACATGGGCGGCAAGAGCACCTTCATGCGGCAGGTCGCGCTGATCGCGCTGCTGGCCGCGGTGGGCGCCTACGTGCCGGCGACGGCCTGCCGGCTCGGCCCGATCGACGCGATCCACACCCGGATCGGCGCGGCGGACGACCTGGCCAACGCCCAGTCGACATTCATGCTGGAGATGACGGAGGCCGCCGCGATCCTGCACGGCGCCACCGAGCAGTCGCTGGTGCTGATGGACGAGATCGGCCGCGGCACCTCGACCTTCGACGGCCTGGCGCTGGCCGGCGCGATCGCGACCCACCTGCACGACAAGTGCCGCGCGTTCACGCTGTTCGCGACCCATTACTTCGAGTTGACCGAGTTCCCGTCCAAGCATCCGCAGGCGGTCAACATGCATGTGTCGGCGGTCGAGAGCGGCGAGGACATCGTCTTCCTGCACGAGATCCAGCCCGGCCCCGCCAGCCGCAGCTACGGCGTGCAAGTGGCGCGGCTGGCCGGCATGCCGTCGCCGGTCGTGCGGCAGGCCCGCGCGGCGCTGGAGGCGCTGGAGGCCCGCGCCAGCGAGGGCGAGGCGCAGATCGACCTGTTCGCCCCGCCACCGGAACCCGCGCCCTCCGCCGCCGCGCAAGAGCCCTCGGCGCTGATGGACGCGCTGCGGGACATCGACCCGGACGCGCTCAGCCCGCGCGAGGCGCATGCGGCGCTGTATCAGCTGAAGCTGCTGGCCGCCGGCCGGCATTGATCGCCCCGCCCTCCGACCGCGCCCCCGACCGCACCGCGACCACCCCACCATGAGCGCCACCGGCACCGCACCCAGGACCCTGGTCTTCTCGCATGCGAACGGCTTCCCGGCGGGCTGCTATCGGGTGCTCTTCGACCGCTGGCGCGACGCGGGCTGGCAGGTGCATGCGCTGCCGCGCATCGGCCACGACCCGCGGTACCCGGTGACCAGCAACTGGCCGCATCTGCGCGACGAGCTGCTGCACTTCATCCACGACGAGGTCCGGCCCGAGGGCCCGGTGATGCTGGTCGGGCACTCGCTGGGCGGGCTGGTCTCGCTGCTGGCCGCATGCCGCAAGCCGGGCGTGGCGCAGGGGTTGGTGATGCTGGACTCCCCCGTCATCGACGGCTGGCGCGCGCACAGCCTGCGCGCGGTCAAGGCGGCCGGGCTGATCCAGCGGGTGTCGCCCGGCAAGGTCTCGCATCAACGGCGCTACGAATGGCCGAGCCGCAACGACGTGCGCTCCCATTTCGCGGCCAAGGGCAAGTTCGCGCGCTGGGACCCGCGGGTGCTGCAGGACTACATCGACAGCGGTTTCGACGAACACGCGGACGGTCAGGTGCGGCTCGGTTTCAACCGCGAGATCGAGACCCGCATCTACAACACGCTGCCGCACAACCTGCCCGGCCTGCTGCACCGCCATGCGCCGAAGTGCCCGGTGGCCTTCATCGCGGGCACGCAGTCCGAGGAACTGCGGCAGGCGACGGCGGCCGGATCGAAGGCGTTGGCCAAGGACCTGTTCCGCTGGTTCGAAGGCACCCACCTCTACCCATTCGAACGACCGGACGACACTGCGGCGCTGGTGCTCGAACTGATGACCGCGATGCGCGCCAAGGGTGCCGGGCCATCGACCGCGGCGGTCGCCAGCGACGCTGTCGCCTGACCATCCCCCGCGCCTCGCCCGCTTGAGGGGGCACGGCGTGGACCTCGGGTCGAGCCATTGCCGCGTCGCTATAATCGCGCTTTACCACCACGGCGTTTTTGGGTTCCCGACGGAACACCCAGGCGCTGCAAGACAATGACCAAGTACGTCTTCGTCACCGGCGGTGTCGTGTCCTCCCTCGGCAAGGGCATCGCATCGGCCTCTCTCGCCGCCCTGCTCGAGTCCCGCGGCCTCAAGGTCACCCTCATCAAGCTGGATCCCTACATCAACGTGGATCCGGGCACGATGTCCCCGTTCCAGCACGGCGAGGTCTTCGTCACCGACGACGGCGCCGAGACCGACCTGGACCTGGGCCATTACGAGCGCTTCATCACGACGCGCATGAAGCGGACCAACAACTTCACGACCGGACAGATCTACATGTCGGTCCTGGAGAAGGAACGCCGCGGCGACTATCTCGGCAAGACGGTGCAGGTGATCCCGCACATCACCAACGAGATGCAGGACTTCATCCGTCGCGGCGCCGGTCACGGCACGCCGGAGGCGGTGGACGTGGCGATCGTCGAGATCGGCGGCACCGTCGGCGACATCGAGTCGCTGCCCTTCCTCGAGGCCGCGCGCCAGATGAGCCTGAAGGCCGGTCCGACGAACGTCGCCTTCGTGCACCTGACCTACGTGCCCTGGATCGCCGCCGCCGGCGAGCTCAAGACCAAGCCGACCCAGCACACCGTGCAGAAGCTGCGCGAGATCGGCATCCAGCCCGACGCGCTGCTGTGCCGCGCCGACCGCCGCATTCCGGACGACGAGCGCGAGAAGATCTCGCTGTTCACCAACGTCCCCGAGTACGGCGTGATCTCCATGTGGGACGTGAACACCATCTACAAGGTGCCGCGCGTCCTGCACGAGCAGGGCCTGGACCAGATGATCTGCACCAAGCTGCAGCTCAACACCAAGGCCGCGGACCTGAAGCGCTGGGACACGCTGGTCAGCGAGGTCGAGAACCCCAAGACCGAAGTCACCATCGCGATGTGCGGGAAGTACACCGACCTGTCGGACAGCTACAAGTCGCTCAACGAGGCGCTGCGCCACGCCGGCATCCATAACCATGCCCGCGTGAACATCGAGTACGTCGACTCCGAGACGCTGGACGCCGACCATGTCGACCAGCTCGGCAAGTACGACGCGATCCTGGTGCCGGGTGGCTTCGGCAAGCGCGGCGTGGAGGGCAAGATCCTCGCCGCCCAGTACGCCCGCGAGCACAGCACGCCCTACCTGGGCATCTGCCTGGGCATGCAGGTCGCGACGATCGAATACGCCCGCCACAAGGCGCACCTGGCCGGCGCCAACTCGACCGAGTTCGAACCCGACGCCCCGCACAAGGTGATCGCGCTGATCGACGAGTGGCAGGACGCCGACGGCTCCATCCAGAAGCGCGACGAGAAGTCGGACCTGGGCGGCACGATGCGCCTGGGCGCGCAGAGTTCCGACGTCAAGCCGGGCACGCTGGCGCACGAGATCTACGGCCCGGTCGTGACCGAGCGTCACCGTCACCGCTACGAGGCCAACGAGCAATACCTGGACGCGCTGCAGGAAGCCGGCCTGGTGATCTCGGCGATCACGCAGCGCGAGAAGCTGACCGAGATCGTCGAGCTGCCGCGCGAGGTGCACCCCTGGTTCATGGGCGTGCAGTTCCACCCGGAGTTCAAGTCCACGCCGTGGGACGGCCACCCGCTGTTCATCGCGTTCATCAAGGCCGCGCTGGAGCACAAGGCCAAGGCCGGCCACGCGACCTCCGTCAAGGCCGCCTGATCGACCGGGTCACCGGGACTTCAGGATTCAACGTTCAGGAAAGACACCGCCCATGCCCGCCTTCATCATCGCCGACGTCACCGTGACGGATGCCGCCCAGATGGCGCTCTATCGCGAATGGAGCACGAAGGCGATGCAGGAGCATGGCGCGGAGGTCCTGGTCCGCGGCGGCGAGTTCGAGGTGCTGGAAGGCCCCTGGACGCCGAGCCGCCTGGTGGTCCTGAAGTTCCCCGACCGCGCCGCGGCCAGGCGTTTCTATGAATCCGAGACCTACCAGCACGCCAAGTCGCTGCGCGAGAACGCCGGCGTCATGCGCATGATCGTGGTCGACGGCGTCTGATCCGGCCCGAGCCGATCGCCTCATCCATGACACAGCCATCGCACCGCCAGCCCGTCGCATCGGGCGATCGCGGCGCGGTGGTTTTTTTCTTTTCCGATCCCGCTTGAGCCCACTCGGCCACGCGGGCCGTTCGAGCCGCAGGTTGTTCAGCGCAGGTAACCCGTTGCTGGCACCATGCGCGCCGCACAAGCTTTTTCACTTCTGGAGACTGTTCCCATGAGCGCCATTGTTGACATCGTCGGCCGCGAGATTCTCGACAGCCGCGGCAACCCCACCGTGGAATGCGACGTGCTGCTGGAGTCCGGCGTGATGGGCCGCGCGGCCGTGCCGTCGGGCGCGTCCACCGGCTCGCGCGAAGCGATCGAACTGCGTGACGGCGACAAGTCGCGTTACCTCGGCAAAGGCGTGCTGAAGGCCGTCGAGCACATCAACACCGAGATCAGCGAAGCCGTGCTGGGCCTGGACGCCTCGGAGCAGTCCTTCCTGGACAAGACCCTGATCGACCTGGACGGCACCGAGAACAAGAGCCGCCTGGGCGCCAACGCGATGCTGGCCGTGTCGATGGCCGTGGCCCGCGCCGCGGCCGAGGAATCCGGCCTGCCGCTGTACCGCTATTTCGGCGGCATGGGCGGCAACCAGCTGCCGGTGCCGATGATGAACGTCATCAACGGCGGCGCACACGCCAACAACACGCTGGACCTGCAGGAGCTGATGATCATCCCCGTGGGCGCGCCGTCGTTCCGCGAGGCGCTGCGTTGGGGGGCCGAGGTCTTCCACGCGCTGAAGAAGATCCTCAACGACAAGGGCATCAGCACCGCGGTCGGCGACGAAGGCGGCTTCGCCCCCAGCGTCGAGAGCCACGAAGCCGCGATCCAGCTGATCCTGGAGGCGATCGACAAGGCCGGCTACACCGCGGGCGAGCAGATCGCGCTGGGCCTGGACTGCGCCGCCAGCGAGTTCTACAAGGACGGCAAGTACGTGCTGGAAGGCGAAGGCGGCATCCAGCTGACGGCCGAGCAATGGACCGACATGCTGGCCACCTGGGTCGACAAGTACCCGATCATCTCGATCGAGGACGGCATGGCCGAGGGTGACTGGGACGGCTGGAAGCACATCACCGAGAAGCTCGGCGACAAGGTGCAGCTGGTGGGCGACGACCTGTTCGTCACCAACACCAAGATCCTGAAGGAAGGCATCGACAAGGGCATCGCCAACTCGATCCTGATCAAGATCAACCAGATCGGCACCTTGACCGAGACCTTCGCCGCCATCGAGATGGCCAAGCGCGCCGGCTACACCGCCGTGATCTCGCACCGCTCGGGCGAAACGGAAGACTCGACGATCTCCGACATCGCCGTCGGACTGAACGCCGGCCAGATCAAGACCGGCTCGCTGTCGCGCTCGGACCGCATGGCCAAGTACAACCAACTGCTGCGCATCGAGGAAGACCTGGGCGAAGTGGCGGTGTACCCCGGCCGTAGCGCGTTCTACAACCTGCGCTAAGACCTCGGCCGCCGTCGGACCGGACCGGACTGGATCGGACCGATCCGATCCAGTCCCGATCACCCCCCAGTCCCCTCCCTGAATCCAACGGGGCCCTCGGTCGCAGAACCGAGGAAGGACGGCGGTAAGGGGGGACGGCGGGGCATGGGGTTTTGGCGCAGGCCAAGGCCCCATGCCTCGGCGGCCAACGCTTGACACAAGCAGGCAGGCGGTCTCCCCCCTCGAATCCAGGCCACCCCACCCCCACACGAGTTCGCAGCTGCATTCCAGCCGGCTACACTCGCCGCCTGTGAAAGCCCTGGCCATCGTCCTCACCGCCTTTCTTGTCGCCATCCAGGCCCAGCTCTGGCTCGGCAAGGGCGGGCTGGCCCGCGGTGTCCAGCTGCGCGCCGAACTGCGTCAGCAGGAAGAAGCCAACGAGAAGGCCCGCGCGCGCAACGCGCAATTGCAGGCGGAGTTGCTCGACCTGCGCGAGGGCCTCGAGATGGTCGAGGAGAAGGCGCGCATGGAACTGGGCATGGTCAAGGCGGACGAGGTCTTCGTCCCGCTGCGTCGCTGACTTTCTCTTCTTCGCGCATGCTCACGCAGATGGAAGCCCTCTTCGGGCCGTTGCGGCCTCTTCTCGACACGGCGCTCGCGCCCGCGTTCACGGCGCTGGGCAGCCCGGTCAGCTGGCTGGAGCTGGTGGCCTTCGTGCTGGCGATCTGGATGGTCGTGTGCAACATGCGGGTGCAGGTGCTGGCCTGGCCCCTGGCGCTGACCAGCTCCCTGCTCTACTTCCTGTTGTTCTGGAGTGGCAAGCTCTACGGCGAAGCGTCGCTGCAACTGCTCTTCGCCGGACTGGCGCTGTGGGGCTGGTGGCAGTGGATGCGCGGCAGGACCGCCGACGGCGACGAACTGCACGTGCGCACGCTGGGCCCGAGAGGCCGGCTGATGGCGCTGCTGGCGACGCTCGCTGCTTGGCCGCTGCTGGGCTTGTTCCTGCAGCACCGCACCGACTCGCCGCTGCCGTTCTGGGATGCGCTGCCCACGGTGGCCAGCATCACCGGCCAGTGGCTGCTGGGCCGTAAATACCAGGAGAACTGGCCCGTCTGGGTGATGGTCAACCTGGTCAGCATCGCGCTGTTCGCGCTCAAGGGTTACTGGCTGACCGTCGTGCTGTACGCCGTGTTCGTGCCGATGTCGGTGGCCGGCTGGCGCGCCTGGCAGCGGCAGCTCGCGACGCCGCGGTCGTCGGCCGTCGCGGCCTGACGGACCGGCCATGGCGCTGCACATCGCGCTGCTGGGCGCGGAAAGCACCGGCAAGAGCCAGCTCGGCCTCGCGCTGACGGCGCACCTGCGCGACCAGACGCGCCTGCGCTGCGCGCTCGTCCCCGAATACCTGCGCGAATGGTGCGAGCGCGAAGACCGCACCCCTCGCGCCGACGAGCAGCGCGCCATCGCCGAAGAGCAGTGGCGCCGCGCCGAGGCCGCCGCGGTCGATCATGACCTCGTCATCCACGACACCACGCCGCTGATGACCGCCATCTACAGCGAGCTGCTGTTCGACGACCCCTCGCTGTACCCGTTCGCGATGCAGGTCCAGGCCCGCATGGACGCCACGCTGCTGATGGCGCTGGACCTGCCCTGGATCGCCGACGGCCTGCAGCGCGACGGCCCGCATGTGCGTCAGCCCGTCGACCGGGCGATCCGCCGCGCGCTGCGCGACGCGGGCCTGGGCTACAGCCTGGTCACGGGCACGGGGCCGGACCGGCTCGGCCAGGCGCTGAACGCGCTCGGGCCGCTGCTGCGCCCGCGCCTGGGACGCGAGGACGGCCTCTTCGGCCGACTGCTGCAGCGCGAGGACCACCTCGGCGGCGACTGGCGCTGCGAGCACTGCGACGACCCGGATTGCGAGCACGCCAGCCGCCTCGCCGAGCGCCTTCCGCGCATCTGAACGCCAGCTTCACGTCATCGACAAGGACGCGAGGCAGAATGCGCCGTCGCCCGCCCGCAAACATTTGCGCGCGACGTTTTCTGGAGATTTTCCGATGAATCGTCCCCTTTCCGTCCGTCGCTCGCCACACGCGCCGTCGATGCCGATGCTGCTGTCGGCGCTGCTGAGCACGGTCCTGCTGACCGCCTGCGGCTCGTTGACCCCATCATCGCCACAGGCGCCGATGCCCCCGTCGGTGGGCGCGCCAAGCGCGATCGCCAAGGCGGCCGCCGGCACGGTCGCCGTCAAGGTGCTGGCGATCAACGACTTCCACGGCAACCTGCTGCCGCCAGCCGGCGGCATCAAGCTGCCCGATCCGGCCAATCCCGGCCAGACGGTCATGCTGGAGGCCGGCGGCTCCGAGCGCATGGCCACCGTGGTGGCGCGGATCAAGGCGAAGAACCCGAACCACGTCTTCGTCGCGGCGGGTGACCTGGTCGGCGCCAGCCCCTTGCTGTCGGCGCTGTTCCATGACGAATCGACGATCGAATCGCTCGGCATGATGGGGCTGGACCTGTCCTCGGTGGGCAATCACGAGTTCGACCAGGGCCTGGACGAGCTGCTGCGCAAGCAGCGCGGCGGCTGCCATCCGAAGGACGGCTGCAAGGGTCCGACCGAGTTCAAGGGCGCCAAGTACCAGTACCTGGCCGCCAGCACGATCGACACGGCCACCGGACAGTCGGTGCTGCCGGGTTACGCGATCAAGCGCTTTGAGGGCGTGCCGGTGGGTTTCATCGGCCTGACGCTGAAAGGCACGCCGGAGCTGGTCAGCCCGACCGGCATCCGGGGCCTGCGCTTCGACGATGAAGCCGACACCGTCAACCGCCTGGTGCCAGAGCTCGAACGCCAGGGCGTGCACACCATCGTCGTGATGATCCACGAGGGCGGCTACCCCAGCGGCGGCATCGACGAGTGCCCGGAGATCTCCGGCCCGATCGTGGACATCGTCAAGAAGCTGGACAAGCGCGTGGGCCTGATCGTCTCGGGTCACACGCACCGCGCCTACAACTGCCGCATCGACGGCCGGCTGGTCACCAGCGGCGACAAGTACGGCACCCTCGTCACCGAGATCGACCTGACCCTGGACCGCGCGACCGGCACGATGACCGAGGCGCGCGCCGCCAACGTCGTGGTCCGCCCGGAGACGCCGAAGGATGCGCGCCAGACCCTGCTGATCGACAGCTACCAGCGCGTGGCGCAGCCGCTGATCGACCGGCCGGTGGGATTCCTGGCGCAAGCGCTGAGCAAGGAAGGCGACGACAAGGATGTCGGTGGCGGCTCGACGATGGGCCAGCTCGTCGCCGACGGCATGCTGGCCGCCACGCGCGCGCCGGAGAACGGCGGCGCGCAGCTCGCGCTCCAGAACAGCGGCGGCGTGCGCACGGGCCTGATCCATCGCGACGACGACCGGGTCACCTACGGCGACCTGTTCGCGGCGCTGCCCTTCTCGAATGCGCTGGTGGTGGTCGAGATGAGCGGCGACGAGCTGCGCCAGACACTCGAGGAACAGTGGTGGGCCAATGACGCGAAGTGGCTGCCGCTGCAGGTCTCGCAGGGCTTCAGCTACCGCTGGGACAAGCGTCGGCCGATCGGCTCGCGCGTGGAACCGGGCAGCATGCGGCTGAACGGCCAGCCGATCGCGCCGGACCAGAAGATCCGCGTGACGATCAACAGCTTCCTGCAAGTCGGCGGCGACAGCTTCGATACCTTCACCCGGGCGCGTTTCATCCGGACGGGCCCGATGGACGTCGACGCGCTGGAGGCCTACTTCCAGTCTCTGGGCACGACGCGTGTGAAAGCGACGACGCTGAACCGCGCCATCCGCGTCGATCAATAAGCCCCTGCGCGACGGCAACGTCGGCAACGTCCACCGAAGGAACGCCGCACGGTCTCGCGGGTCAGCGAGATCGGGGGGCTCCTGAGCGACTTGGGACTTGGAGGGGCGGAGCGCCCCCGGATTCCGCCGACGTGCTCGGTGGCCGGCAGGAATGAAGAAGGCCGCGCCGGCTCACCACCGACGCGGCCTTCGCCTTTCAAGCGACGCGAACGATCACTGCACCTGCCTGGACCCCGGCGCCTGCTTCTCGCGCTCGGTGAACAGTTCCCCCACGTCGACGGCATCGAAGACGTAGTGGTTGCCGCAGAACTCGCAGCCGATCTCCACCCCGCCGAGTTCGGCGAGGATCTCGTCCACTTCCTGCCGGCCCAGGCCGATGAGCATCCGCCCGACGCGCTCGCGCGAGCAGGTGCAGGCGAAGCGCGGGTACTGCGGCTCGAAGCGGCGCACGTTCTCTTCCCAGAAGAGGCGGCGCAGGATGGTGTCGACGTCCAGCGTCAGCAGCTCGTCCGAGGTCAGCGTCGCGGCGTGCATGCTGACGCGGTTGTAGGCGTCCTCGATCTCCTCGCGCTCGATGCCGGAGGAGGCCCCCGCCTCCAGGTTGCCTTCGCCCTCGATGGGCAGGCGCTGGATCAGCAGGCCCGCGGCGACCTCGTCGTTGGCCGCCAGCACCAGCGTGGTGTCGAGCTGCTCCGATTGGCGCATGTAGTGCTGCAGCACGTCGCTGAGCTTCTCCAGCGGCTGGCCGGTCGGGCCGCTCAGCGGCACGACGCCCTGGTAGGGCTGCTGCCCGGGCAGCTTGTCCTTCGGATCGAGCGTGATCGCGCAGCGGCCTTCCCCGTGGGCGTTCAGCATCTCCTGCAGCGTGGCGCCGTCGGCCACCTCGCCGCGGGTCTTGGCGGTGGAGCGGAAGCTCATGTCCGGCTGCACCTCGACCACCGCCAGCTTCAGCGGTCCGTCGCCCATCACCTGGAACACCAGCGCGCCGTTGAACTTGATGTTGGCCTGCATCAGCACGCCGGCCACGCTCATCTGCCCGAGCAGGTCGCGCACGGCGGGCTCCAGCGGCTCCTTGCGGCGGCTGAGCAGCTCCTTCCAGCTGCCATCCAGCCGGACCAGCATGCCGCGCACCGGCAGTCCCTCGAACAGGAACTTGTGCAGCTCGCTCGGGGCGGCCTTGGGGCTGTTGGTTGTCATTGGGATTCCTTCATTGATATCGAGTGATGGGGGCGAATCGCGCGGTCGCAAGCCCGGACATCGGCGCGGAGGACCGCGGCCGAGGGGGCCCGCGGCGCCTGCCGGGTGCCGCGTCAATCGATGCGCACCAGCGCTTCGGCGTAGCGCCGGCCGTTGCGCACGTAGTGCGCGGCGCTCAGCGCCAGCCCCTGGATCTGCTGCGGCGTGAGCTCGCGCACCACCTTCGCCGGCGAGCCCATGATCAGGCTGCCGTCCGGAAACTCCTTGCCTTCGGTGACCAGCGAGCCCGCGCCGACCAGGCAGTTGCTGCCGATCCTGGCGCCGTTGAGCACCACCGCGCCGATGCCGATCAGCGCGTTGTCGCCGACGCTGCAGCCGTGCAGCATCACCTGATGGCCGACGGTCACGTTGCGTCCGAGCTTCAGCGGCATGCCCGCGTCCGCGTGCAGCACGCTGCCGTCCTGGATGTTGCTGCCGGCGCCGATGGTGAGGTGGTCGCTGTCGCCGCGCAGCACGGCGTTGAACCAGATGCTGACGTCGTCCTCCAGCGTCACGCGGCCGATGACCTGCGCGCTCTCGGCGACCCAGACGCCGGTGCCGAGTTGCGGCGTGTGCTCGCCGAGGCGATAGACGGCCATGCGATTCTCCAAAAGGGATAATTCTACGAATGGAACTCAGAACCCGCGCGCTGCAGGTCCTTCTCATCCCGGACCCGCAGGCCAAGGCGCAGGCGGCCCGCGAGTTGCACGCCGCCGCCGCCGACCGCGACGCGGCGCCGCTGGACGCCGCCGCCCGCCTCACCCCCGACACCGACCCGCCCGGCCGTCCGGCGCGGCCGCGCCTGGTCGAGGCGGTGCAGGTGGCCTCGCGCTCGCCGTTCACGGTGGACGGTCGCGCGGCCTTGCTGCACGCCATCGCGCACATCGAGTTCAACGCCATCAACCTGGCGCTGGACGCGGTCTGGCGATTCCCGGGCATGCCGCGGGACTTCTATTTCGACTGGCTGCAGGTGGCGGCCGAGGAAGCCTTGCACTTCACGTTGCTGGACGAGCACCTGCGCGCGCACGGCCGCCAATACGGCGATTTCGACGCGCACGACGGCCTGTGGTCCATGGCCCGCCGCACCGAGGGCGACGTGCTGGCGCGCATGGCGCTGGTGCCGCGCACGCTGGAGGCGCGCGGCCTGGACGCGACGCCGCCGCTGCAGGCCAAGTTCGCCAAGGGCGGCGATGCGCGCGCGGTCGAGATCCTGGCCATCATCCTGCGCGACGAGGTCGGCCACGTCCGCATCGGCAACCGCTGGTACCGACACCTGTGCCGCGAACGCGGCCTGGATCCGGTGGCGCTGTATCCCGAGCTCGTCGAACGCTTCGAGGCACCCCGGCTGCGCCCGCCGTTCAACGTCGAGGCCCGCGCGGCGGCCGGCTTCAGCGATGAGGAAATCGCCTATCTCAGCTCATGACCCGCGGCTCGTGAAGGCTGGCGTTTCCCAGCCATACCGCGCACCGCCCTTCGTCCCCGACACTCCCGCTCCATGACCCGCATCCAAGCCAACCTGCTGCTCACCCTGATCGCGATGATCTGGGGCTCCGCCTTCGTCGCCCAGGCCCATGGCATGGAGGCGATGGGGCCGATGATGTTCACCGGCATCCGCTTCCTGATCGGCGCGCTGGTGGTGCTGCCGCTGATCGTGCGCGAGCGCCGCGCACCCTCCGCGTTGCCGCTGCGCGGCGGCGACGCGCTCAAGATCGTCGGCCTGGGCGTGCTGCTGACGCTGGGCGCCGTGCTGCAGCAGATCGGCATCCAGTACACGACCGTCACGAACGCCGGCTTCCTGACCGCGCTCTACGTGCCGCTGGTGCCGCTGCTGGGCTGGGCGCTGCTGCGTCATCTGCCGCACTGGTCGGTGTGGCCGGGCGCGGCGGCCTGCCTGATCGGCGCCTTCCTGCTGTCCGGCGCGCATGAGCTCGACATCGGCCTGGGCGACGCCTGGGTGATCGCGTCCGCCCTGCCCTGGGCGGTTCACGTGCTGCTGGTCGGCCAGGTGGCGGACCGGATGAACTCGCCGTTCACCGTAGCCGGCGGGCAGTTCCTGTTCTGCGGCCTGGTGTCGCTGGCCTGGGCGCTGTGCTTCGAGCCGTGGAGCTGGTCCGGCATCCAGGCCGCCACCGGCCCGCTGCTGTACACCGGCGTGCTGTCCGTTGGTGTCGCCTTCACCGCGCAGGTCGTGGCGCAGCGCTACGCGCACGCGGCGGACGCCGCCATCATCCTGTCGTCGGAAACGCTGTTCGCCGCCGTCTTCGGCTACCTCTTGATGGGCGACCGGCTCAATGCCGCCGGCCTGCTGGGCTGCGCGCTGATCCTCGGCGCGATGCTGCTGATCCAGTTGCTGCCGATGCTGCGGGTGCTCAGGCCGCGCGCGGCCTAGGCCGACGGGGTGCTCCGGCGGGGCTAGACTGGCTCGATCATCGACAGCCCAAGCGGGGAGCTTCTCATGACCACGCCCGATCTCGACGCCTACTGGATGCCGTTCACCTCGAACCGCCAGTTCAAGAAGTCGCCGCGCCTGCTGACCCGTGCCGACGGCATGTTCTTCACCGACGACCGCGGGCGCCAGATCCTGGACGGCATCGCCGGCCTGTGGTGCGTGAACGCCGGCCACAACCGGCCGCGCATCGTGAAGGCGATCCAGGAGCAGGCCGCGGAACTGGACTTCGCGCCGCCGTTCCAGATGGGACACCCGAAGGCCTTCGAGCTCGCCTCGCGGCTGGCGAAGCTGGCGCCCGAAGGCATGAACAAGGTGTTCTTCACCAACTCCGGGTCGGAGTCGGTCGAGACCGCGCTGAAGATGGCGCTCGCCTACCACCGCGTCCGCGGCGAGGGCCAGCGCACCCGCCTGATCGGCCGTGAACGCGGTTATCACGGCGTCAACTTCGGCGGCATGTCGGTGGGCGGCATGGTCGCGAACCGCAAGATGTTCGGCACGCTGCTGGCCGGCGTCGACCACATCCGGCACACCCACGACCTGGCCCGCAACGCCTTCAGCGTCGGCCAGCCGGCGCACGGCGCGGACCTGGCGGACGACCTGGAGCGGCTGGTCGCGCTGCACGACGCGTCGACCATCGCGGCGGTGATCGTCGAACCGGTGGCGGGCTCATCCGGCGTGCTGATCCCGCCCCAGGGCTACCTGCAGCGCCTGCGCGAGATCTGCGACAGGCACGGCATCCTGCTGATCTTCGACGAGGTCATCACCGGCTTCGGCCGCACCGGCAACGCCTTCGGGGCACAGACCTTCGGCGTGACGCCGGACCTCATGACCGTCGCCAAGGGCCTGACCAACGGCTGCGTGCCCATGGGCGCCGTCTTCGCCAGGCAGTCGGTGCACGACACCTTCATGACGGGCCCGGAGCACCTGATCGAGTTCTTCCACGGCTACACCTACTCGGCGCACCCGCTGGCCTGCGCGGCGGGGCTGGCGACGCTGGACACCTACGAGGAAGAAGGGCTGCTCACGCGCGCGTCGGAATTGCAGGGCTACTTCGCGGAGCAACTGCATTCGCTCAAGGGCGAGCCGCACGTGATCGACGTGCGCAACATCGGCCTGGTCGGCGGCATCGAGCTGACGCCGCGCGCCGGCGAGCCGACCAAGCGTGCCTTCGACACCTTCCTCGACTGCTGGGAACAAGGCGTGCTGATCCGCACCACCGGCGACATCCTGGCGCTGTCGCCGCCGCTGATCGCGGCGCGCGAGGACCTGGACCGGATGATCGGCGCGATCAGGACCGCGTTGCGGCGGCTGGCGTAGTCAGCAGACCGAGGGCCTCATGGGCGCCTCACGGCGCCTTGGCCCTCAGCTCCTTGCGCACCACCAGCTTCAACCCCGACCACACGTCGCTGACGGCGCACACCTTCACGTCGACCCAGCCCAGCGGCAGGCACTCCTGGCGGATGACGTCCTCGGTGAGGGTGGTGGGGACCTTCGAGGCCTTCTTGGGCCAGGAGATCCATAGCGCCGCGTCGTCGCGCAACTGGGCGCGGAGGTCCTTCAACCATCGCGCGAGGTCCGCGCGCTCGACCAGGAACACATGCGCGATGTCGACCTTCGCCGTCGGCCGCCCGGCGCGGGTGACGCCCTCGGGCAGCGGCGCGGTCCACGCGTCGTAGTCCTCGGGCGCGTTCAGCACCCACAGCGCATGCCCCGCCCGGAGGCCGAGCTTGCGTGCGAGGGGCGTGCCTGAATAACCGGCCGCCGTTGTCTTTGCGGGAGTCGCCGCTGTCGCCATCGTGGAAGCCTCCATCCGTGCGGCATCATCCCGCACCATGTCCAGCACCACAACCGATCGCGACCCGCCCCCGTCCGCCCCGCGCGGCCACCACGGCCACGCGCCGCTGTGGGCCTACGCCAGCCTGGCCGCCAGCACCAGCCTGATCGGCAGCTACGTCGGGCTGTCCAAGCTGCTGGTGCTGGTCTTCCCGATCTTCCTGCTGGCCTTCCTGCGCTTCGGCATGGCGGCGGTGCTGATGCTGCCGTGGCTCAGGCGCGGACCGGCCGAGGCGCCGCTGTCCGGCCGCACGCGCTTCCTGCTGTTCCTGGAATCGTTCTTCGGCAACTTCCTGTTCTCGATCTGCCTGCTGTACGGGCTGCGCCACAGCTCCGCGGTCGTGGCCGGGGTGATCATGGCCGGCATCCCCGCCACGGTGGCGCTGCTGAGCTGGATCTTCCTGCGCGAGCGCATCGCCGGCCGCACGCTGGCCGGCATCGCGCTGGCGGTGGCGGGCATCGCGATGGTGGCGCTGAACAAACATGGCGACGCGCCGGGCTCGGGCGACACCTCCGGCTGGGGCGCGCTGCTGCTGGTCGGGGCGATGGTCTGCGAGGCCAGCTACGTCGTCATCGGCAAGCGCCTGACGCATGACCTGTCCCCCAAGCGCATCAGCGCCTTGATCAACCTCTGGGGACTCGTCCTGGTGACGCCGCTGGGGATCTGGCAGGCGCTCGATTTCGATTTCGGCGGCGTCGGAACCGGCTCCTGGGGCCTGCTGCTCTTCTACGCGATCGCCGCCAGCACCGTGACCGTCTGGCTCTGGATGCGCGGCCTGCGGCACATCAGCGCCGCCAAGGCCGGTGTCTTCATGGTGTTCCTGCCGATCTCCACCGCGCTGGTCGGCCTGGTCTTCCTCGGCGAGCGGATGAGCGGCATCCAGGCGCTCGCCTACGCGCTGGCGCTGGCCGGCGTGATGCTGGCGACCTGGCCCTCCTCGACCACCCGCCGCGCCTGAGGCGGCAGCCGCCAACCGCGGCGGGCGCCTCCGGCGCGCCTCCAGCGCGTCATCAGCGTGACGGGCAGCCCAAGGCCTCGCGCGACCCGATCAAGCCTGGCACGGCACATCCCGCGCGCTACGGAAAGCCTCCGCGACGGGGCCGGGCCGGCCATATCCGGTCTTCATCTAGTTTTACTACCAATGTAATACCATTTGCGAATTCGGCCCGTTAAGATTGGCCGCTAAATCGAAACACGGACGGCAGCCGTCCGCCCAGAAAACTCCCCGTCGATGACCGCCAACGCTACTACCTCGCCGAGTTTGCCAACGCCCGTCAGCCAGGCGGAATGGGAGTCCTGGATCGCCGGCTGGTATGCCGTGCTGCGGCAGCCGGTGCGTACCGGTGTCAGTCCTTTGCCACCGGATGGTGCCGGTACCACGGCGCCGGCCGATCGGCCGCACGTGCTGGTCTTCGCGCCGCATCCGGATGACGAATGCATCGTCGGCGCGCTGCCGCTACGCCTGCGCCAGGAAGCCGGATGGCGCGTCACCAACGTCGCGGTGACGCTGGGCAGCAAGCAGGAGCGGCGCGCCGAGCGCTGGGCCGAACTGAAGGCGGCCTGCGACGTGTTGGGCTTCGACGTCCGGTTGCTGTCCGCCGACGGCTTCGAGCAGGTCAAGCCGGAAGCCGCCGCCGCCCGCACGCCACTGTGGCAGCAGCAGGTGCGGCTGGTGGCGGAGTTGCTGGCCGCCGAGAAACCCGCGCTGATCCTGGTGCCCCACGCCGGGGATGGCATCCCGACGCACATCGGCGTGCACCTGCTGGTGGCCGAGGCGCTGCGCGAGGCGCGGCTGAGCACCGTCGTCGCCCACACCGAGTTCTGGGCCACCCAGCCCGCGCCGACCACGCTGGTGGAAACCAGCCAGCGCGACACCGCGCTGCTGGTGCGCGCGCTGGCCTGCCACCATGGCGAGATCGCCCGCAACCCGTATCACCTGCGCCTGCCGGCCTGGATGGCCGACAACGTCCGCCGCGGCGGCGAGTTGCTGGCCGGACCGGGCGAGGCGCCGCCGGACTTCGCCTTCGGCACGCTGTACCGCCTGACCCGCTGGGTCGACGGCGCCGCCACCGGGGACCTGCCCAACACGCACTGGCACTGCCAGGCGTCGCTGGACGTCGCCGCGCTGCTCGGCGCCTGACGTCGCGGCCAAGCCCACACCGGGCGACGCCCGGATCGCGCGCCCTGCGCACGTCCCTGGCCCGCTCGGGGCCTATCCTTCAGGCTTTCGCCGCCGGCCTCCCGTCGTCGTCCGTGCCTGGCTGGGCCGAGGACGGCCCCTCGATCCGTCGGCGCCTCATTCCTCCCCTCCTCGTCCCCGTGTCCGAGCCATGAGCGATCACCCCACCCATCTGCGCATCCACCAGTTCGCCGGCCTGAAGCCCGGCCCGCGTCTGCTGGTCAGCGCCGCGGTCCACGGCAACGAGATCGCCGGCGTCGGCGCGATCGAACGCGTGATGGCGATGCTGGACAGCGGCGCGCTGACGCTGCGCAAGGGCACCCTGACCTTCATCCCCATCGTCAATCCGCTGGCCCACCGCCTGCAGCGCCGCGAGGGCGAGCGCAACCTGAACCGCAACCTGCGCGTCAACCCGATCCCGCAGGATTTCGAGGACCGCATCGCCAACAAGTTCTGCCCCTGGCTCGCCGCCAGCGACGTGCTGCTGGACCTGCACAGCTTCAACAACCCGGGCCCGGCCTTCGCGATGCTCGGCCCGCGGGACAACGACGGCGACCTGGAGCCCTTCCGCCATCAGGCCGCGGAGAGCGCGCTGGCGCTGGCCGTCGGCACCGATCGCATCGTCGAGGGCTGGCTGTCGACCTACGCGCTGGGCTTGAAGCGCCGCGCCGAGAAGGCCGCCGACGGCTCGCGCAAGATGGCGCTGCAGCAGGACCCGCATTACGGCGTCGGCACCACCGAGTACATGCGCAGCCAGGGCGGCTACTGCATCACGCTGGAATGCGGCCAGCACGCCGACCCGCGCGGCCCCGAGGTCGCGTTCCAGGCGATCCTGCGCACGCTGGTGCTGCTGGGCATGGTGGCGCCGGGCTGCGTCGAGCCGGCCGACCCGACGCGGCCGGTCGAGTTGCTGCAGCTGTATGAGGTGGTCGACCGCGAGCATGCCGATGACCGCTTCGAGCGTGAATGGGCCAGCTTCGACGCGATCGCCGAGGGCGAGCGCATCGGCACCCGCGCCGACGGCACGCCGGTGCTGGCGCCCTTCGGCGGCCGCATCGTGTTCCCCAACAGCCGGTCGGAACCCGGCCACGAGTGGTTCTACCTGGCAAAGCCCAGCGACCGCGTGTTGTCTTGAGCTCGCGGCTAGAGTCGCCGACATGAACGACACGACCGCCACCCCCGGCACCACCGCCGCCCCGTCCACCCCCGCGCCGCTGCGCATTGACTTCGTCTCCGACGTCGCCTGCCCGTGGTGCGCCGTCGGCCTCAAGTCGCTGGAGACGGCATTGAAGCGCCTGCCGGATATCGCGGTCGACCTGCACTTCCAGCCCTTCGAGCTGAATCCTCAGATGCCCCCCGAGGGCGAGGACATCGAGGAGCACCTGACGCGCAAGTACCGCTCGACCACCGAGCAGCGCCAGCAGATCCGCGAGCACCTGCGCCAGCGCGGCGCCGAGGTCGGCTTCACCTTCACCGAAGGCGCTCGCAGCCGCATCTGGAACACCTTCGATGCACACCGGCTGCTGCACTGGGCCGGGCTGCAGTCCGCGCGGGCGCAGCACGACCTGAAGCTGGCGCTGCTGACCGCGTATCACACGCACGGCAAGAACCCGGGCGACCGGGAAGTGCTGCTGCACACCATCGGCGAGATCGGCCTCGACAAGGCCGAGGCGGCGCGCGTGCTGGACAGCGGCGAGTACACCGAGGACGTCCGCGATGCCGAATCGCTGTGGCTCGGCCGCGGCATCAGCTCGGTGCCGGCCGTCGTCATCAACGAGCGCTACATGATCCAGGGCGGCCAGCCGCCCGAGGCCTTCGAGCAGGCGCTGCGGCAGATCGCCGCCGAACAGGCCGCCCCCTGATCCGTCGGCCCCTCGCCGGCCGCGGCCTGACGGTCGTTGCTTGAGCGTCGCCCCCTCGCCTTACGCTCGCCTGATCGCGCCCACTGGCGACCCCCTGTCACGGCAACCGGCGGCAGGCGTCTCCCGCGTTCTTGCAACGACTGTCGCAAGTCGTGCAACCGGGATGATCCGCTGGCCGGCCGAGCACCAGACCTGAGACAATCCGCCATCGTTTCGAACGGGGCCCGCGTCGTCCGCGTGGCCCCGTTGTCATTGGGATCGCCGTGACGGACCGCCGTTGTCCGCGATGCGATCCGCACAGTCCGAGAAGTTGCTCCCATGTTCAAGAATCTGATCGTTTACCGCATCGCCAACGACTGGCAACCGAACGCCGACGCGCTGGAAGACGCGCTGGAACAGGAACGCTTCCAGCCCTGCGGCGCGACGCAGGCGTTGTCGGCCGGCTGGGTACCGCCGCGCGGCGAGCCCGGCGCCCGTCTGCTGGAGGAGATCGACGGCCACTGGCTGCTGAGCCTGCGGATGGAGAAGCGTGTGCTGCCGGGGTCGGTGGTGCGCGAGCATGTCGAGGAGATGCTCGAGAAGATCGAGCTCGAGACCGGCCGCCGTCCCGGCAAGAAGCAGCAGCGCGACCTGAAGGAACAAGCCACGCTGGAGCTGCTGCCGCGCGCGTTCACGTCGCAGTCGCACCTGCGGATCTGGATCTCGCCCAAGCAGGGCCTGCTGATGGTGGACGCGGGTTCGATCGGCAAGGCCGACGAGCTGATCACACTGCTGGTGAAGGCCGACAGCTCGATCAATCTGCACCTGCTGCAGACCGCCGAATCGCCGGCCGCGTGCATGGCCGCGTGGCTGATGGACGGCGTGCCGCCGAAGGACTTCGTCATCGACCGCGACTGCGAGCTCAAGGCCGCGGACGAGATGAAGGCGGCGGTGCGTTATGCCCGCCACAACCTCGACACCGACGAGGTGAAGGCCCACCTGACCAGCGGCAAGATGCCGACGCGGCTGGCGCTGACGTGGAAGGAACGCATGTCGATCACGCTGACCGACACGATGCAGATCAAGGGCATCAAGTTCCTGGACATCGTGTTCGACGGCCGCGACAAGCCGGCGAAGGACGAGGCGTTCGACGTCGACGCGGCGTTGGCGACCGGCGAACTGAGTCAGCTGATCCCGGAGCTGATCGAAGGCCTGGGCGGCGAGCTGGACTTCATCGGCCAATCGGCCAAGATCGCGGCGGAACATGCGCCGGCTGGCGCCGAGGCAAAGACCGCGCAAGCCCCCTCCACGGCGAAGGATGCAGACCTCGCGACCGAAGCGGCGCCGTGGGATTGATCTGGGCTAGAACAGGTCCTGCTGTTCACCCACCTGCTGGCCGGTCGCCCGCGCCTCGATCGCCAGCAGCTTGAGCTTGGTCGCGACGCCGCCCGGCGCGGAGAACCCCGTCAGGTTGGCCGCCTTGCTCGCGGCCGGCGCGCCCATCACGCGATGGCACGGCACGATGGGCGCGAACGGGTTGTGGCCCTCGGCCCGCCCGACCGCGCGCGCGGCGCCCGGCTGATGCAGCCGGGCCGCCACCTCGCCGTACGTCAGCGTCTGCCCGACCGGAATGCGGCGCGTGAACGCCAGCACCTCGCGATCGAACGGCGCCAGCGCGCTGTCGTCGATCACCACTTCCAGCAGATCGCGGGGCTCGCCGTCGAGCAACGCCCTGACGCCGTCGCAGGCTTGCCGGACCGATTCGGGTAGTCGTTCGACCTCCGCCTCCTCACGCGCCGCGGGGAAGCGCACGCGCATGCGATCGCGGGTGGCCGCGGCGCTCTCTTCCGGCAGTTGCGAGCCGACGATGCCTCGCTCCGTCCACGCGATGCCGCAGTGGCCGAGCGCCGTCGGATAGCAATGGAAGAAGACTTGCGGAGCCATGGCGGTGCGGTGTCGGGACGCGCGATCAGTTCGTGACCGACGCCGGGAAGGCGGGATGCTGGCTGGCCGACTCGACGGCCTGCAGGCGCGCCTGGGTCGCGAGCCGGGCGACCTCGCGCGGCGCCAGCGCCTTGAGCTTGTGGTCCGACCACACCTGGCGCCAGCGACGCGCGCCCGGCAGCCCGTTCCACAGCCCCAGCGCATGCCGCATCGCCTGCGACCACGGGCGCCCCTGGGCGACCTGCCTGTCGAGGTAGCCGAGCCAGCGTTCCTCGACCTCCTCGCGACTGACCACGGGGGCGGCGCCCTCGCCGAAGAAGCGCTGGTCCCACTGCGTCATCTGCCAGGGCTCGTGATACGCCTGCCGGCCGACCATGACGCCGTCGACGTACTGGAGCTGCTCGGCGATCTCGTCGTCCGTCTTGATCCCGCCGTTGATGGCGATGGTCAGATGGGGGAACTCGCGCTTCAGCCGATGAACCAGCTCATGACGCAGCGGCGGGATGTCACGGTTCTCCTTCGGGGAGAGCCCTTGCAGCCACGCATTGCGGGCGTGGACGATGAAGACCTCGCAGCCGGCATCGGCGATGGTGCCGACGAAGTCCCGCACGAAGTCGTAGCTCTCGATCTTGTCGATGCCGATGCGGTGCTTGACGGTGACGGTCAGGCTCGCGGCGTCCTTCATCGCCTTCACGCCGTCGGCGACCAGCGCGGGCTCCGCCATCAGACAGGCGCCGAACGCGCCGCGCTGGACGCGCTCGCTGGGGCAGCCGCAGTTCAGGTTGACCTCGTCGTAGCCCCATTGCTCGGCCAGCTTCGCGCAGGCGGCGAGATCGGCCGGCTCGGAGCCGCCGAGCTGCAGCGCGACGGGGTGCTCCTCGGCGTTGAAATCGAGGTGGCGTGGCTTGTCGCCGTGCAGGATGGCACCGGTGGTGACCATCTCGGTGTACAGCAGGGCGTGGCGGGTCAGCAGCCGGTGGAAATAGCGGCAGTGGCGGTCGGTCCAGTCGAGCATGGGCGCAATACTTAAACGCCAAGGTGAGATATCGCTTCTAACCTGTTGATTTTTCTCAGATCGCGTCATTCCTGGGTCTTCTAACTTGCGGGCTTTGGGTCGGATTTTTGGGTATCCAGAACCGTCCAGTGTGACTAGCCTGTGCAACTCGACGGGCCAGTTGCACCGTCAAAACACCCGCAGTTGCACCTGCAGTTGCACTGGAGAACACGCATGGCATCGGTCACACCCCGAGGCGACAAGTTCCTTGCTCAAGTCCGCATCAAGCAAGGCGGCGTCGTAATTTTCTCAGAGTCGAAGGTCTTCGACACCCGCGCCCAAGCGACCTCCTGGGGAGAGCGCCTGGAAGCAAAGGTCAAGGCCGAGGGCCCTGCCCGCCACACATCGTCCAAGACGACGGTCGGGCAGTTGGTGCGCATGCACCTCGAAGCTCAGTTGAAGGTCCGCCCCCTGCTGGGGAGATCGACCATCCACAACCACGAGAAGATCGCGCAGGAGTTCGATCAAGTTCTCGTCAAAGACTTAAGGCCGAAGCACCTTATTGATTATGCCATCCGTCGCAAGACAAAGGACGGCGTGACGCCAGCGACGATCAAGAGCGACCTCTCGCCGGTTTCCGCCGCCTTCGGCGTGGCCAGGATTGCCTACGAGATTGATGCCGATCCGGAGGTTATCCAGACGGCCATGCATTATCTGGATGAGCAAGGTCTGGTTTCCAAATCGAAGGAAATCATTCGATGGGTTGACCAAGAGGAGGAAGACGCCTTACTGGCTGAGTTTGAACGGCGCAATCAGCATCACCAGACCGAAATTGACATGATTTTGGTCTATAAATTTGCGCTGGCATTTCCACGCAGGCTGAGCGAGCTTGGTCGCTTGGAATGGAAAGATATTGATTCTAAGCGCCGCACGATCATTATTCGGAAGGTGAAACATCCGAAGCGGAAGGAATACAACGACCAGACCGTGCCGCTTCTCGCGCCGGCCTGGGATCTCCTACAGATCATCCCAAAATTGGAGGCGCGGGTCTTTCCCCACAACATGGAATCCGCCTCGGCCGCTTTCGAAAGGGCGCGCAACCGAATTGCCATCACCGGCATGCCGCGCATCAAGGATTTGAGATTCCATGATCTGCGACATACAGGGATCAGCATGCTGTTCTGGCACGGGTTCCAGATCGCGGAAGTAGCCATGGTATCCGGCCATACCAACTGGAACACCTTGCGGCGCTACACCCATATCCGCCCGGAAGATTTGCATCGGCGATTCGAGCAACTCAAGCAGGCGGCCCCCTCGAAGTCGGCGCCGCATGCTGATCTCTCGCGCAAAATGGCGAACGATTGAGTGTCAGCCCGCGCCTGCTGCTACATACGGCGGCGCCGCCCCGCGAGTGCGCAAAGGCTGTCTCCTGACACGTATTCGCAGGCCACTTGAGCGACCGCGCCCCGCAAGGGCTGCAGCGGGTCCCGAGCGGTTCTGCAGGCGTGCGGCAAGTGGGCGCGATCGACGGAAGAAGCCTATTGCGAGCCCCTCAGGAGTCCGTGGCCGGTCCACAGTACGGCCAATTTGATCCGACAACCCCGAGGGCGATGTCCGCTGACTCGGCTGGCCTGCGTGGACGGGGCGTTTTCGGCGCACTCGCTGCGCCCGGAACTTGTGACCGAGGCCGGCCGCAAGGGGTGATCTCGGTTTAGGGCGGAAAGTCGACACGCCCCCTTTAGCCCATGATGCATGGGTGTGCGCCCAGGTAGATGCCGAGTAGCGGCCGGCGGCTCTCAAGTCGATCGGTGGATGAGCTTAGGCAGCACCTGTTTGCCCAAGTACTTGTGTCTATAGCTCGCCACGACGCACTCCATCACCTCCGCGAGCGACTGTGAGAGCGGGCGAACGATAGGTTGAAGACGGACAAACCCCCTTGGCAGAGAAGCAGTGGCCGTTGCAGCTACGAGGTATACAGAAGTCCGACAACCAGAGACTAAACGAGCGAAATCATCAGGGTCGCAGAGTTCATCGCGAGAATCCAGGAGCCCGCGTCGCGCCGATGGGTCACAAAAAAATCGGCTTCGGCCCCGTCGAGATGTCGCCGCAAGCCCTAGCGTCGCCACTAGTGCATCTCGGCTCGCAGCCGGTGCTGCATTGGCACGGTGCTCAGCTCGAATTGGTCAATGACAGACTGGTTCAACCGAACGCGCGGCTTTGGCGACGACGTGCGCGATTTTGCGGACACAGCAGCGATGCTCAGCGTGCTTGGCATCACGTCTCGCCTCATGCCCGGGGCGGATTTTGATCCGCTGCGGCAGCCTCGGCCTTCAGCCAAGCTACGAACTGCGTCGCGACCTCGCTCAACATCTGGTGCCGGCGGGTGAGGACGTGATACGCCAGCCAGTGGCGCATTGTCATTTGCGGAAATGGCGTGACCAGTTCCCCGTGTCGAAGCTGCGACTCCACCAACTCCAGCGCGCACAAGGCGACGCCATGCCCCGCAGCCGCGAGTTGTGCCAGCACATTCGAGTCCGTCACGACATGCCCCCGCTGGAAGTTCAGCGGTACCTCCGGGAACTGCTGATGCCAGCGATCCCAGTCATCCGCATTTCGATCATGCAGCAGTTGGTAGTGCTGAAGGTCAGCCGGAAGGAGAAGCGCCTTCGGTCCCTTCAGCAAGCTCGGGCTGCAGACTGGTGCGTAGTTCAGACCCAGAAGAAACTCGGCATCGAAGCCTGGCCAATGACCATCGCCCCACTTGATGGCGAACTCGACCTCGCGCGGAAACTCGACTCGCTGGGTCGTCAGCAGGAGCTTGATCTGCAGGCCAGGGAAACGCTGCGTGAATTGCTTCAGCCGGGGTGTCAGCCAGAACGCGCTCAACACCGGTTCGGCTTCTACATGAAGCGTCGGTGCCTCTCCCTTGCGTGCGCAGCGGTCGAAGGCGACCACCAACTCGTCGAAGGCGCCGCGAATGTCGTTGAGCAGGTCGTGTCCCGCAGATGTCAGGCTGACCGAGCGCGTGGAGCGGACGAACAGTTGCACGCCGAGGGCTTCCTCCAGCCTCACCACCTGTTGGCTCACGGCCGACTGGGACAGGTGGAGCAGATCGGCTGCTCGCGTGAAGCTGCCATGTTCCGCCACCGTCTTGAACGCCAGCAGCAGACTGAGATGAGGCAGTCGGGTGACCACCTGGGTCTCATTAGGCCGTTTAATAAGCACCGCTTATGAATCCATTAAGAACTGACGTTTCCCCGCGCTCTTGGTGAAGCTTACATTACATCTCGCATGGAAGCTACGGCAATTAACTTATTATAGGAGCGAGACATCATGCAAACCATCGCTATCGGTCACCTCATGGCAGGAGGCGGTCATGTCTAAATACTTGATCGCCACAGAATCAGCCCCTCAAAAGGACCGAGTACTGATTGTCTCCAGCATCGTGGTAGTTGCATTGACCATGGCGCTGTTGATAGCCTTTCCAGATCGCTCCAAGACCTTCGCTGATGAGTTATTTAATGGTGCAACCAAGACCTTCGGCACGATCGTTCAACTACTCGGATTTGTTTGCGTCGTATTGATAGGATGGTTGGCCGCCGGCAAGTATGGAAATATTCGCCTGGGAACGGACAGCCCTGAATATAGCAATACCGCTTGGGTATTCATGTTTGTTTGTGCGGGCCTCGGTTCGGCCACGATGTACTGGGCTTTCACCGAATGGGCATATTACTATGTGACGCCGGGTCTCAATATTGCTGCAAGCAGCAAGGAAGCGCTGGAATTCAGCGTCGCTTACTCGTTCTTCCACTGGGGCATCACGCCCTGGGGCTTCTACGGCATCGCCTCGCTCGCGATGGCATATCACTTCCATGTGCGCCGCAACAAGGGCCTCAGCTTGGCCGGCATCATCGAAGCAGTCACTGGCCTCAGCGCGCACGGCGTGCTCGGCCGGATTATTGACCTGGTGTTCCTGTTCGCGACCTTCGGCGGCCTGATCCTCACGACCACGCTGACGACATCGACCGTCGCCAAGGGGCTCGCCGATCTGGTCGGCATCGAAGACAGTTTCGCGCTCAAGGCCGGCCTCGTCGCCCTCGTGACTCTGGTGTTCTCGCTGAGCTCGTGGATCGGTATCGGCTCCGGCATGCAGCGCCTTGCGAAGCTGGCCTGCGGCCTCACCCTGGCTTTCGCGCTGGTGGTTCTCGTCATGGGCCCGACCGGCTTCATCGTCAACAACTTCGCTAATGCCGTCGGACTGAGCCTGCAGAACTTCGTGCACATGAGCTTCTTCACCGACCCCATCGGGGACGGTGCGTTCACGCGCGACTGGACTGTTTTCTACTGGCTCTACTGGATCACCTATACGCCTGGCGTCGCCATCTTCGTGACGCGCGTCTCCAAGGGCCGCACGATCCGCGAGGTGGTGCTGGCGATGATCCTGGGCGGTTGCGGCGGCTGCTGGTTCTTCTTCGGCAGCCTGGAAAGCTATGCGATCCATCAGTTCATGCACAACGTGGTGAACACTCCGGCCATGCTGAACGGATTGGGCGGCGAAGCGGCGGTGTCTCAGCTGCTCTCGAACCTACCGCTCGGCAAGCTGATGTCGGTCGTGTACTTCGTTCTGATGCTGGTCTTCCTCGCCTCGCACCTGGATGCGACGGCCTACACCGTCGCCGCCACCAGCACGAAGAACCTCCGCGAAGGGCAAGACCCGTCCCCGGGCTTGCGCCTGTTTTGGTGCGTGATGCTGGCCATCCTGCCGCTGGGGATGCTCTACATCAAGGCGCCGCTGAGCACCCTCAAGACCGCGGTCATCCTGACGGCCATCCCCTTCGTGATCATCCTCGCGGTGAAGATCTGGGGCCTGTTCAAGTGGCTGCGCGAGGATCACGACTCAGTGGCGCCCCTGCCTGCCAAATATTGATCGACACGCCAGTCGATCGAAGCCAAGCCAACTTACCAGCGCTAAAAAATGAAGATCACCGATGTTGAAGCCATCTGGTTGCGGGTTCCCGCCCTGGACCAGGCCTGCGAATGGGGCGAAGACGCCCTGATCGTACGCATCCACACGGATACCGGCCTGATCGGCCTGGGCGAGACCGACAGCTCGCCCGCCGTCGTGAAGGCGCTGATCGAGACGCCCGCGTCTCACGAGACCTGCCAGGGGCTGCGGCAGGTGCTGATCGGCGAGAACCCGCTGGAGATCGATCGGCTGTGGAAGAAGATGTACCGCTCGACCGAATACATGGGTCGTCGCGGGGTGGCCATCCATGCGATCAGCGCCTTGGACATCGCCCTCTGGGACATTGCCGGCCAGCACTACCAGGTGCCGGTCCACACGCTGCTGGGCGGCAAGTACCGCGACCGCATCGAGGCCTATGGCACCTTCATTCCCGCGGCCACGGACGAGCAGAACCATGCCATCGTCGCGCGCCTGCTGAGCCAAGGGCTGCGCAGCATCAAGCTGGGCGGCGCAGGCTTCGGCGAGAACCTGCCGAGGGATGCGCACATCCTGCGCAAGATTCGCGAACAGGTCGGTGACGAGGTCCAGATCCAGATCGATCTGGTCGGGCGCTGGCTGAATTCTTCCCACGCGATGGCGCAGTGCAATGCGCTGCGCGAGTTCAATCTGGGATGGATCGAAGAGCCGCTTTCCTCGGACGATCTGCGCGGTCTCGCCTATCTCGCCGAGCATGCCGGCATTCCGGTGTCGGGCGGCGAAGGCCTGGCGACGCGGCATGAATTCCGCGCCTTCCTCGAAGGCAGCCGGCCGGCCATCGTTCAGCCCGATATCACTCGTTGCGGCGGCATCAGCGAAATGCTGCACATCTACGAAATGGCCCAGGAATACGGCGCCCGCCTGGTGCCCCATGGTTTCAGCACCGGCATCCTGTTGGCGGCGACGATTCACTTCCTGGCCTCTCGAGAATTCGGCAATCTGATCGAATACTCGCAGAGCGACAGTCCCTTGTTCCGCGGTCTCGTCAAGAACTTGACGCCGCTCGAAAACGGCAGTGTCAAGGTATCCGATACCCCGGGCCTCGGCATCGTTCTCGACGAGGACATGGTGCAGCGCTACCGAGTCCGGAAATAAGCGCTGCGCGCTTGGCCTGAGACACCATCGTCTCGGCAAAGAACCAAAAACACAAACCGCCAGTAATCAGGCCCCGTGAAATTCGGTCGCCTAGGCTTTGCTGTGCCTGTGTCATTACCAAAAACCGAATATCCGGTTCATACAACGATCAGCAGGAGACAGAATGAATCACTTCACTAAGACCCTCGCGGCGCTGGCCATCACCAGCCTCTGCGGCGCTGCAAGTGCACAAGCCAGCTTCACCCTGTACGGCGTCCTCGACGTCGGCATGGACTTCACCAACAACAGCGGCGGCAAGAAGCTGTGGAACATGCGGGACGGCACCTCCGACGGCATGTACGGTAGCCGCTGGGGCGTGAGAGGCGAAGAGGATCTGGGCGGCGGCCTCAAGGCGTTGTTCAAGCTGGAAAGCGGCTTCAGGGTGGACAGCGGCACGCTCGCGCAAGGCGGCCGGCAGTTCGGCCGGCAGAGTTGGGTGGCCCTGTCTTCTGCCACGCTGGGCACGTTGACGCTGGGACGCCAATACGACTCCATCGTCGACTACCTCCAGCCGGTGAGCATGGACGGCAACTGGGGTGGCCTCGCCTTCCATGCCGGCGACGTCGACAACATCGCCGATTCCTACCGCGTGAACAATGCGATTAAGTACACCAGCCCGCGGATGGCTGGCCTCCAGTTCGGTGGCATGGCCAGCCTCGCCGAGAGCAATGCAGCGGGCGCCAGCACGCTCGGCATGTGGAGCGCCGGGGCGTCCTACGCTACCGATGGCTTCAATGTCTCCGCGGGCTACCTCTCGGCCAAGCAGCCGGCCGCGCTCTTCACGGACGGCGACTTCGTCGCTAACACCACGGGTTCCGCCATCGGCGCCCATGGCGCCTTCAGCTATGTCGGCACGCCATCCAAACAGCAGATCTTCGGCGCCGGTGCGACCTGGACCCTGAGTTCGACCACGCTGGGCGCGGATTTCACGAGCACGCGCTTCGCCGATGCGAATGGGACGAGCAGCACGGTCAGATTCGACAACTACGAGGCCTGGGGCTCCTACGCTCTCTCGAAGGCCGCGACCATCGCTGCCGGCTACACCTTCACCGACGGCCGTGTCGGCTACTCGTCGTCGCGGCCGAAATACCACCAGCTCAATCTGATGGCCGACTATAAGCTGAACAAGTCGACCGAGCTGTATGTGTCGACCGCCTACCAGGTCGCGGCCGGTGCGGCCCAGCCCGCTGCGATCTTTGACGGCGTCGTCGGAGATGCCTCATCCACACAGCGGCAACTGGTGCTCCGCCTGGGCGTGGTTCACAAGTTCTAGGATTCAGCGTTGATGCCTGCAGAGAATCGCGGGCTGCGCGCGCCTTGCGTTGAGTCGGTTCGAATCGCCTTCGACTGTTTTCGATTTAACACTCAACCGAATCCCGCACATCGCAGCGGCACGCGATCTGCGACCGGAGAGTTCCCCCCGAAAGTGAACGCCGTCCAGTGAGCATTGCATGCCCGTCGGCCTGGTGGCCCCAATCACGCGCGCCTGCCGCTCGATGGGCAGATGCGATTTCAGCTCCACGGCCACGCCGCCCAGGCGCTGCGCGTCGTACTGGCGGCCCTGTTCGGGTAGGTCACCCGGCACCTTCCATAGCCCTTCGGCAACGCGCTCCACGACGCCGACACGGCGCAGGGCTTCGAGCCAGCGGAGGTGGGCGGCCACGACCTCCTGCGGGTCGCGTCCGGGTACGGCCTGGCCCTGTGCCACCGCCAAGTGGTGGGCGGTGCGGTACAGGCCATCGCTCGCCAGCGCGGCGATGTTCCTGTCGGCCGCGCGCACGTCGGCCGATCCCTTCACCTCCATCAACAGAAAATCCGCGTCTCCCGTCACGTAATAGCACTGCCCGCTGGATGCGACGCTGCGCCGAGGCAGTGGACAAGTGCACGCGTGCCGCCATCTCGAGCAGCGGAACCATGTTGTCCTGCTGCAGGATGTCGAGTAGAGCCAGGTCGAATTCGTCCAGTTGGGCGGCGGGCTTCATCGATAAAGTTTCTCGTTCATAGGTGTTATTTAGAGATCATTTATCAATCTACGCGAACTAAATTATCACAATCTTCCATTGTCCAGCGCCCCCCGCATGCACTGGCGTACCCGACTTGTCCAGCCTCAAACCTTGGCCCGTGGCGACTTCGCCTCGCTGACCGTGCCCACCCACCGAGGCTCGACCGTGCTGTTCGGGCGGCTCGCCGATGTGGCCGACGACTGGCGCCAACGGGAGAGGGGCTACACCTACGGACTATTCGGAACGGCAACTGCGCTGGAGTTGGCTGCCCGCGTCGGCCAGCTGGAAGACGCGCTGCATACCTTCGCGGTACTTGGTGGGCAGGCGGCAATCGCGCTGGTGCAAACGACGGAGCAGATGCCTTAAATGATCGATGCAAGGACGCAGCCCTTCGACCTGCCAGATGTCGACCATGCAATGCCCACACTGGCGTCGCTCTATCGCTACCCGGTCAAGGGTTTCAGTGGACAAACCTTAACCGAGGTCAAACTAGAGCCAGGCCGCGGCATCCCGATGGACCGGTTCCTGGGTATCGCCAACGGCCACGCGGTGATCCCCGGCGAGGGGTGGGCACCGTGCCAGGGCTTCGTGCGTATGACACGCAACGAAGGACTGCCGTGCTATAGCCTGAACTTCGACCCGGAACGTCTGCGGCTGACATTGAATGCGCCGATGGGTGGCTGCGCGAGCATCAGCTTGTCCGAGCCAGATACATGGGAACACGCGAACCAGGCGATTGCATCCTGGTTTTCTCCCGGTGCACTTGATGCGCCCCGCTTCGTACGCCGCAATGCTGATTTGGGCTGGTGGGATTTCGAGGATGCCCCCCTGTCGCTCATCAACCTTGAAACTGTGCGCGCGCTGTCGCGTCAGGCAGGCGCCGTGCTGGACCCGCTTCGTTTCCGCGGCAACCTTTACCTGGACGGTCTGCCGGCCTGGGAGGAATTTCGCTGGGTCGGGGGGCGCATTCGAATCGGTGACGCGGTTGAACTGGAAATTCTGCGGCCGATCGAGCGATGCAAGGCCACTTCCGTTAACCCCATGACGGGGCAATCTGACATCAACGTGCCGGCGCTTTTGGCGGGCCGGGAGGGGCATTTGTTCTTCGGCGTTTATGCGCGGGTGACGCGCGCCGGGTTTGTTCGCGCCGGCGATCCGCTGCGAACCGGCGAGCCAGCCAGTCCCGCGCAGGAAGTCGGCGCCCCCAATCCGGGCCCGCCGCCGGCCCAATGGCCACGGCATGCGCAGGTGGTCAGGCGCGTTCAGGAAAGCGCCGACGTTGACAGCTTCTGGCTGCGCGACCCGCTCGCTCACCTTCGCCCGGCGCCGCTGCCCGGGCAGCATGTGCGCGTGAGCGTGCCGGGCCCTGATGCACAGCCGTACTGGCGCTCCTACACGATTTCCGCGGCCGAGGGCGATCAGCTGCGTCTAAGCGTCAAGAACGAAGGATCGGGCGGCACCGTGTCTCCGCTCATGCACGCGACGCTGCGAGAGTCTTCCAGCCTGCTGATGTCCGGGCCATTCGGCAGCTTTCACCTGGGCGCGGCGGAGCGTGAGCGTCCACTGGTACTGGTCAGCGCCGGCATCGGCATCACGCCTATTGTCGCTATGCTGCGTGCACTCGCGGATCGCGAGGACGGTGGCCGCCCGGTGACGGTGCTGCACGCGGCGCGGCATGAAAATTCGCTGGCCTTGTGGCGCGAGGCCAGTGAATTGGCGATGGTGCTGCCGGCAGCGCGCTTGCGGTTGTTCCTGAGCCGACCGGAGGACGGCGGGGCGTTGGACATGGTCCCTCATGCTGAGGCCGGCCGCCTGTCCGCCAACGCTTTTGCCGGTCTCCCAGCGCAGGCCGAAGTCTATGTCTGCGGCCCACCACGTTTCGTCACGGATGTGCGTCGGTGGGCCGAGGAGGCGGGCGTGGCGCCCGAGGCTATCCACAGCGAAAGCTTTGCCTCACCGGCAGCCGTTTCGGCACAGCGACGCAAGCCACCAGTCAACGGGCCAATATCGGTCCGCTTTGAAGCCGATGGGATAGATGCGACATGGCATCTGGAGGATGGCACGCTGCTAGAACTCGCAGAGGCATGTGGGCTGAGCCTACCGGCGAATTGTCGCGCAGGCGTTTGCGGAGCGTGTCGGCAGACATTACTGGCCGGCGAAGTCGTTCATCTGATCGAGTCACCGTTCCCTCTCGGTCCGCGCGACGTGCTCACCTGTTGCGCGGTGCCAGTTTCCGCCGTAACGATCTGACCGGCGTTGGTACATGGGTAGGTCGACGAAAGGTCAGGGTAATGACGTATTGGCCCGCTGTCCTGAAGTTGATGCATGCCTCACAAGAACAACGCCGGTCGCCGGCACCGTATCCCGAAGATAGGGGAGCCTGGCACTGCGGAACACGCGCAAGGCGCTCACGCTGTGACAGGTTTGATCGCATTGCGGTCACGAATACCGCTCACGCCCTCACTTTAAAGGGGGAGCCTTCAGGACAAGCGAATTGGGTAGCAAATGTCTGACGCCGACTTTCTGGGAAACGAGGAGGGTCTAAAAAGATCCCTCGAAATGTTATTGCAGACGCACGCTCAGAGCGGTGCGCAACCGCTGCCAGCTGACCTGCCCGACACCGGACTTGGAGCAAGCGCGGCGCTGGAGTTACTTGCTCCGCTCGTTCTAGGAGGCGCCGCGCATCTTGGCGCAGCTTCATCCCTGGCTCACATGGACCCACCTACCCCATGGATTACCTGGGCAACAACGTTGTGGAATGCCTCGCTCAATCAGAACCTACTTCACCCCGCAACGGCCCCCGTGGCCCGTCGGATTGAAGAAGCCGTCGTTAACTGGTTGGCCCCATACTTCGGCATGTCGGGTGGACATATCACACCCGGTTCGACACTCGCCAACCTGACAGCTTTATGGGCTGCCCGAGAGTGTGCCGGTATTGACGAGGTCGTTGCCTCAGACAGCGCACATCTTTCCATCGCCAAGGCGGCACACATTCTTGGCCTGAGATTTCGTCAGGTTGCCACGGACGCAACAGGGGCTATGCTCGCGGATCAGGTTCCGACCGATCTCTCACGCGCGGCGTTGGTACTGACTGCCGGGACGACGAGTACTGGAGTTATCGATCCACTTCATCTGGCCAGCGAGGCGGCCTGGGCCCACGTAGACGCAGCATGGGCGGGTCCGCTGCGCCTGACCCGGTATCGAACGCTACTCAACGGAATCGAGCGAGCGAACTCCGTGGCTGTATCCGCTCACAAATGGTTGTTTCAACCCAAAGAGTCTGCGCTGATCTTGTTCCGGGACAACGCCGAAGCAAGCGCTGCTATCAGTTTCGGGGGCGCATATCTTGCTGTTCCCAACGTCGGAATATTAGGTTCTCATGGCGCTACTGCCGTCCCGTTGCTCGCAACCCTGTTAGCTTGGGGAAGGCAAGGGCTTGCCGAGCGGATCGAGCGCTGCGTAGAAATTTCGGACAGTCTGGCCGGGTTTATCAAAAACGACGCTCGCCTGCAGTTATTGGCAGAGCCTCAATCCGGCGTGGTGGTGTGGCGACCTGCGCGACAGGACCGATTTGATGACCTTCTTGCCGCATTGCCGCCCGGTATGGTTTCCACGACAACGATCAAAGGCGAACGTTGGCTCCGGAATGTCGCCGCAAATCCGAATGCAGATGTCACCACGCTACTTGAAAACCTGGCGACAGCACTCGAGATGTGCCTCAACTGATCAACGCGATAATGCGCCCACGCGAAGGAGGCCGGCTTAACGGCTGCGCTGTCGGGCCTGCAGCGAAAATGGCCGAAATCGGAAGCATTGTTGGCACAGCGCGGATTTGGTGCCGACTGCCGCGAGAAAGTGGCGGCCAGACTAGCCTCTTCGCGCAATGAGGATACCGGCAATCACGATCAGCGCCCCTGTGATCTGAAACATTGACAGAGGTTCTCTTAACAGAAACCACGCCAACAGCGCCGCGACCACTGGCTGAATCAAAAGCGTGAGTGAAGAAAAAGTTGGTGGCAGCCACGCGAGCGCATAGGCGATCAGGCTTTGCCCGCCTGTGTGACTGATCCAGGCAAGGCCAAGAACAATGGCCCATCCAGCAAGCGTCCAGGGCACGATCGCAGTATCGACAATCAGTGCAAGTACCAGCGTGCACAACGCCGCTGATATCGTGCTCCACAGCATGATGATGATCGTGGCGTATATCTTTCGCAGTCGACCGAGCAGCAGGATGTAGCCAGCGTAGAGGGCCGCCGCCGATAGGGCTACCGCGTCTCCTTTGGCGCTGCCTGCACCGATAGCACTGTCTCCCCATTTCAGAACCACTATTCCTGCGATCGAAAGTGTTAACCCCGCCAGAAACACTCGGCTGACTTTCTGGCCTAGCGCGAACCAACTGAATAACGTCACGAATATCGGCGCCATATTAACGAGCAGCGTCGAGTTCGCCACTGACGTCATCCGTAGCGATATGTGCCAGGTTGCAAGCTCGCTCGCCAGCAGAATGCCGGGCATGGCCACAGCAATATGCTCGCTGAGCCTGCGCGGCATCTGTGCAGCGGTTTCGCCCGTGTGGGAGCGTCTGAACAAGTACCACAATGGGAGCAGTGCCAGAGCCAGGCGCCAGAAGGCCGTTGAGACTGAGCCCAACTCGGAGATACGTACGAAGATCGGCGAGCAGCCGATGGCAACGCCGCCGATGAGGAGTGCAGGTAGCGCAAGACGATGGGCACCGTTCGGTGAAGATCCGGATAAAGACGGTGTAGTCATGATTGTCGCCTTCAGCGTTGTACTGCAGAGGGTAAGGCCAGTGGTGCCCGCATCTCAGCCACTGCCTATTTCGCGTCGGTACGACCTTGGGGGTGTGAGGTTCGTAGTGGACCAACCGCAGAGCCGACAGTCATAGAGTTTGCTTGGTCACTCATTTCGCGCGTATTGGTATTGAGCTGGTGGGCCTTCGTCACACGATCGCTTTTTCTTCATGGGCCTTCCGTCGCAATGACCAGCCCAACGTCATACCTGCGGCTGCTAGCAAGATCAACGCAGCTCCAATCACTTGCAGCAGATGCAGCCGATGGCCGAAGGCCACGTTATCCACGACAATAGCTACTATCGGGTAGATGAACGACAGGGCACCCGTCAGGTGTGTCGGCAGTCTCTGAATGGCCCCGTACAGCAAGATATACATCAGGCCTGTATGTATTACCCCAAGCGTGGCCAACGTACTCCAGGTAAGTGCTCCAGCGGGCCAACCCCCTTGTAATACGAGTGGCGACAGCACGACAACTCCCACGATCACATGAACCAGTGCGATCAAATGCGGAGGAACGCCTTTGAGTTGTTTTGCGAACAGAGCCACCAAAGCATAGAAAAACGCTGCACCCAAAGATAGTGCGATGCCCCAAAGGTAATTGCTCTGCGCCGCACCGGGTTCGGATTGAGTTCGCACGATCAGCAACATGCCGCAGAATGACAGTGATAACCATCCGAGTTTAGCCAGTGTCAATCGTTCTCCAAGGAACAGTGCGCCCAAGCCGACCAGCATGAACGGCTGGGTGTTGTAGACCGTCGTGGCAATGGATATGGAGGATTTCGAGTAGGCCGAGAACAGTAGCAGCCAGTTTGCTACCAGGGCGGCCCCACCCGCGACCGCGATCGCAAACTGGCGCCAGCTCATCCTTCCCGATCTCAGATATCCTTTGGTTGCGCAGATCGGTAGAAGTACCAGTGCGCCAAACACGCAGCGCCAAAGCACGACCTGCGTGACTGGACGTCCAGATACAACCACCAACCAGCCGATGGTGCCACAGATCATCATCGCGGCAACCATCTCAATCATTCCACGTGCTCGTTCGTTCACGTCCATTATCCTCGTCGGTTTTAAGGAATCTCTCCAAGACCCACCCGCCAAAAACTGGATTCGGAGTTGAATATCGCGCAAGATTTCGGACATGAACCAGGCATGCTCGGCCCTTGACCCACTGCCCAAGAAGACCCGCATAGAAGTCTTCCTCGATGAGATGAATCAGGTGGTGCCCTGGCCAGTGCTTGCGGCGCTGATTCAGCAGCACGCGCGGGAATGCTTGGCTCTACGGACGAGCAAGCAGGGAGGTTTTTGCAGACGCTCCCAAGCAGTTTCTTTCTTTTGTCTACACCCTCCTAGAGAGCCACTTGCACGCTGGCGCTACCTATTTGATGCCAGTCCTCAAGGCCTGTTCGATATCGGAACGGAGGTCCTCCGGCGCTTCAAGACCAATATTCAATCGGACCAAGCGTCCACCGTAGTTTTTGCCCGGCCGCTCCAGATTCGGGTAGACCAGCGCCAGGCTGGTGACCCCACCCCAACTCATTCCAATTCTGAACACCTTCAGCGCGTTAACAAACGCTTCGACTTGCGCTGCCGGGATCTCATCGCGGAACTTGATCGAGAAGACACTTGCCGAGCCGGTGAAATCTCGCTTCCAGATTTCGTGGCCCGGGCAAGAAGCGAAGGCAGGATGGAGAACAGACTCCATCATTGGCTGCTCCGCCAACCAGCCGGCGATCGCCAGCGTGCTTTTTTCCAGATGGGTCAGTCGGATACCCAGTGTTTGCAGGCCACGGAGCGCGAGGCTGCAATCATCTGGCGAGACCGCCAAGCCAAGCTGCTTGAACGTGTCTCCCACCACTTCCTTGAGGTGCTCGTTCCTGACCGAGACCGTCCCCAGCAAGAGATCACTATGCCCGCCAATGTACTTCGTCAGCGCCTGGACACTGATATCCACCCCGTGCGCGAACGCATCAAACAGAACTCCGGCGGCGTACGTGTTATCGATCGCAACCGGAACACCAAGCGCACGCGCAGCCTTGCAGATGGCTGGAATATCTTGAATCTCCATCGTCACCGACCCCGGACTTTCCGTCCAAATCAGGGCAGTGTTTGGACGGATCAACGCAGCGATGTCGGCCCCGATCAGCGGATCGTAGGGTTCAACTTCAACGCCAAGCCGCTTGAGCAGATTGGATGCCATCTCCTTGTTCGGGCCGTAGGCGCTATACGGCACGAGGGCATGGCTGCCCGCAGAGCAGAGAGCGAAATACACCAACGTAATAGCAGCCTGACCACCAGGTACCGTGAAGGTGTGATGAGCCCCCTCAAGCTGGCCAACCCGCGCCGCAAGTTCCATGGCGGTAGGGGTGCCATAGAGACCGTAGGTGTACCGGTCCTGCTGCTGTTTCCAATCGTCCCGGACGTCAGCTTGCGAGTCGAACAGGACTGTCGAACCACGGTACGTCGGAACGGTGAGGGATTTGAAGCCGGTGGGTGCGAGTTGCTGCGGTTGAACGAGACGAGTACGCCAATCCATGAGAAACACCTTATAACGTGGCCACGATTTGGTGTTAGTCTATTGCGTATGGCTTGATAGATTGCCCCGTTTTTCCAACTTGAAATGAGAAATTTTCTCTATGGCGCAGGATCAGCACCTGGATAAATTCGATATGGCTTTGATCGCTGCGCTGCAGGTGGACAACAGCGTCCCGTTGCGCGAGCTGGCTGATCAAGTACACCTGTCAACCGCCTCAGTCCAGCGGCGTATTCAGCGGATGCAGAAAACAGGGGTCATCAAGGCTAATACAGCCGTCATAGACCCCGATAAGGTGGGGAGGGTGATCACGATTGCGGTCGAAGTGCATGTGGATCGCGTTCAATCCGATGATCTAAAAGCCATCAAAAAGCAGTTCTCCGGTCAGGAAATCCAACAGTGTTATTACGTCACAGGGGATGCTGACTTTCTGTTGATTCTGAATGTCGCCAGCATGGCTGAGTTTCAAGTGATTTCAAATAGGCTTTTCTACAACAATCCAAACGTTAAATGGTTCAGAACTATTGTAGTAATGGATAGGGTGAAAACAACACTTCACGTCCCGCTCACTGACGCTGAGGCAAGTAATTAGATAAATATACCGTTGGCCTCGCAGCCCAAGCTGGATTTAGAAAACTTTTGCCAGTTGCAGCTTAAAGACCTCCGGAGTGTCTAGAAACTGCGGCTTGTCCAGCCGACGAGAACAAGCCGCTGGAGGCCAGGCCCTGCTGATCGTGCAGCACCACAGCAGGATCATTGCCAAGGCTTCGCGGTACAAAGAGTACTGCATGGCATCAAGCCCGTGCCATCTGCGTCTTGTGCAGCGTCACCGTCAGCGCACAACCACCGCCAGCACCAGCGGCACGAGGGACATACCTCGCGAAGCCAAGGAAGTTGAGCAGCGCGCAGCCATCGAACGTGGCACATCGCCCATAGAAATTTCTGGCCTCAATGCCACACTGGAGCGTATGGACCTGGCCTTAACCTACCCTTCAGAGCTGTCTTCGTAGAGTTGCCGTCAGAGCGAGATCGCAGGGCTCGCGGATTTTGATTGGCAGTTTGCCCGCTGCGGCCTCCTGGTTGTGCTTGCCTCTGAGTTCCTTGTACTTGCTCACTTGCATGTCCGATATGCGTTTGCCGGGCACCGTGACAGCCTCCCTCTGGAAGCCCACCACTGTAGAAATCCACCCGCAAACGCCGCCCGGCGACCTGCGTCAACCGCTCACGATAGTTGTCGCCGAGCGATCAAGAATATCGTCTCCCGCCACGATGCAGTCACCCGCGATGATGTCGTCGTCGTTGCATCCTGACGGCAAAAGCGCAGCCCAGAGGGGTGCGCTTTTGCTTTTGCACAGAGCGACCCGCTATTGAACTGACCGCATGAGACGGATGGCTCAATCTTCCGGCACCAACCCGTTTTCTCGCAGCAATACACCGATCTGGGTGCCGTCGAGTTTCTTCAGCAGGCGATCGCGCAGGAATGCAGGGATACCGGCACCCACGGGTTTCCCGTCGCGCAACGTATGGACCGCCGCCAGCAAGGTGCGGATGTCGTAAGTGGAATTGAACACTTCCGGCACGCCGCGTTCGACATTCAGCAGGGTGTAGACCGCCTCCATCGGCGTGCGCACCGAATACTCCGTGGTGAAGATGCAGTCCCGCTGTTTCGACTCCGCGAACTGGCCGATAAAGGCGAAATTGACCGCGCCCTGCGGCACCACGTCCGGCCGATCACCCGTCTGACGCGGCATGAAGAACGCGGTGATGTAGGGCATCATGGTGGGGACCGTGCTGGCGCCCGTCGCGGCGAGTTCGGGAATGTCTTCGACCGGCACGCCGAGGTGGTACAGCCACTCCTGAGTGATTTCCTCACCGGTGCATTCCTGCATCGGCTTTTTCACATAGTCGCCCGGCTTGTCGACGAAGAGCGCGTAGAACCACGCGATCATCTGGCCCTTCGGCTGTTTCTTGAAATGCGGCTGCCGGTGGACCGTCCAGCTCAACAGCCAGCTTGAATCCTTCACCGTCACGATACCGGCGGAGACCACCTTGCCGGTGAACGGATTGCGCTTCGTGATCTTCTCCACCTGTTGCGCAATCCGCGGGTGGAAGGCGGTGATCGACGCGGAGGCCCATTTCGTCTCGGGGATATGCGCGCCGAACACGTCGGGACGGCCGAACGAGGGATCCTTGGCAGCAATGCGGCGCCACAGATCCCAAGCCGGTGCCGGACCGTCCTTCAGCTTGGCCGGCGTGTGGTGATCGCCATTGTCAGAATTCTCCGTCAACGATCCGATGGTGACGAAGACGAGATCGTCGGGGCCGAGGTCGACACCGCCTTGCACGCCGTTTTCGACCCACTGAATGCGGGTCGCCTGCTTGCGGTCCTGCTGGATATCGAAATCGACATCGGTGACCTCGACGCCGTAGCGGAACTGGACGCCATGGTCGGTCAGCCATTTGACCAGCGGCAGAACCATCGACTCATACTGGTTGTACCGGTTGAATTTCAGCGAGGAGAAGTCCGCCAAACCGGCGATGTGATGGATGAAGCGATGGAGATAGAGCTTCATCTCCAGGGCGGAATGCCATTCCTCGAAGGCAAACATCGTGCGCCAGTAGAGCCAGAAATTGCTCTTGAGGAAATCCTCGCCAAAGACTTCATTGATCCGTTTGTTCTCCATCTCTTCGCGCGTCGCCAGGAAGACGGAGATCAAGTCCTTCTGCGCTTGGTCGTTCAGCGTCAGCAGCCCCTTGTCGGGCACGTCCTGGCCCTGGTTCTGCGTCGTGCGCTGAAATGAAATGTTGGGATCGTCTTTGTTGAGGCGGTAGAACTCGTCGAGGACACTGGCATCTTCGATCTCCAGCGATGGGATCGAGCGATAGAGATCCCACAGGCACTCAAAATGTTCTTCCATCTCGCGGCCGCCGCGAATGACGAATCCCTTTTTGGGAACGTCAAGACCGTCGAGCGCGCCGCCCGGAATGGCCAGTTCCTCGAGGATGGTGATCTTCTCTCCCGCGACACCGCCGTCTCGGATGAGGAAAGCGGCGCCTGCAAGCCCGGCAAGCCCCGATCCCACGAACCAGGCCGTCTTCCTGTCCGCGCCCTCGGGTTTGCGGGGACGGACGAATGCCTCATAGTTTCCACTGCTGTAATGCATGACGATCTCTCTTTCTTGCGTGCTGATTGATCAATTGGCGGATTTGTAGCTGTAGAAACCCTCGCCGCTGGCGATGCCCAACTTGCCCTTGTCGATGTAGTTCTCCTTCAGCCATGCGGCGAGCTGCCGGGCGTGCTCATCGCCGTGGGAGAGGATGTTGTGGGGCGTGGTCAGGCCGATGACGTCATAGATCTGGAACGGCCCCAGCGGCGCGCCGGTGGCGATGCGCCAGACCTTGTCGACGTCGTGCGGGTCGGCATAACCGCCGGCCGCCAGTTCGGCCGCCGCGTTGAGCAGCGGCACCAGCAGCGAGTTGAGCACGTAGCCGGCCTTCTCCTTGCGCACCGGGATCGGCACCATGCCGATCGCGGCGGCGAAGGCGACCACCGCATCGAACACGGCCGGGTCGGTGTCCGCTGTGCCCATCACCTCGGCGGTTTTGAACTTCCAGATCTGGTTGGCTAAGTGCAGCGCCAGGAAGCGATCCGGCCGGCCGGTGGAATCCTTGATGGCGCTCGGCAGCAGGGTCGAGGAGTTGGTGGCGAAGATGGTCCTGGCGGGGGCCAGGGTGGCAAGTTCTTGATAGGTCTGCTGCTTGAGCTCAAGCACTTCAGGGATCGCCTCGATCACCAGGTCGGCCTCGGCCACGGCCGCGCCCAGGTCGGTGAAGGTGACGATGCGCGCCAGCGCCGCGTCGGTCTTGGCGCTGTCCGAGCCGGGCACGTCCTTCGCGTAGGTCGCAGCCAGACCAGCGAAACGCTGCTGGGCCTGTTCCAGGGCCGCCTCGCCGATGTCGTAGGCGCTGACGTCGAAGCCGCTGTAGGCCGTCTGAAAGGCGATCTGCGCACCCAGCACACCGGTGCCCAGTACCGTCACCTTGCTGATGGTACTCATCGTGTCGCTCCTGTGGGTGAATGTCGCTTCCGTCTGGACGCCGGGACACCCGCTGTCAGTCCGGCCAGATAGCCGTCCACGATCTGCCGGATCTGCGCACGCAGGTCCTCCATCGGGGAGTGGCCGGGATGCGCGCCGGTCGAGGCGCGCGAGACCGCCAAGTGCGCCGCCGCGAACACCGAGATGCTGGCCAAGCGGGCCGCATCCGGCTGCGGGGGGCAGTCCGATCGTTCCGCGTGCGCGGTCAGACGCGCGGCGATGGCCGCCTCCAGATCGGCGATGAGCGCCAGACCTTCCAACCGATACTTCTCCGTGGGCGAGCCGAACATCAACTGGCGTTGATAGACCGCCAGGTTCTCGGCATGCAGGCGTCCCAGTTCCAGGATCGGTTCCACCATCGCCGCGATGCTGTCCACCAGATCTGGCAAGCGACTGGCTCGCTCGGCGCCCTGCGCCAGCGCAGCGCGCAGTTCCTGGTTGTAGACCATCAGCAACAGCGCGTCCTTGGATGCGGCATAGCGGAACAGCGTGCCGGCCGCGATGTCGGCGCGTTCGGACACCGCTTGCGTGGTCACCCCGCCGAAGCCGCGCTCGGCGAACAGGTGAGCGGCCGCGCGAAAGATGCGCGCATGCTTGTCGGGCATGTTGCGTTCGCGCCGGCGAGGGGCTGCAGATGCGCGCGGAGCTATGACCATTACGGATCCCATCGTTAATGACTAAACTCATTAATAACTATACGGCACTTGATTCCACAATTGCCGAGCCGATCGTTAAGTCGCCAGATCCGCATCTTCATGGCCACCGGGGACGGCAAAACGACCGCACGCGCGGTCGCAGGGAGCCTGGGCATCGATGAGGTGCAAGGTCAATCCGGCGGACAGACTGGCTTTGGTCGAACGACTGCAACGCGAGGGCCGCGCAGTGGCGAAGGCGCGGCGACAGCATTGACGACGCCCGGCGCTGGCGCGTGCGGGAGTGGGCGTTGCGTAAGCAATGGGATGGACGCTCTCCAACCGTAGACGGCATCGAAGTGCCTCGGTGGAAGTGTCAACAGCCACTCGATCCGCAAGAAGCGTCTCCCATGGAGATTACGACGAGCGGGCTTGATTTGGGCCCAGAACGTGTTCCAGGTTCACGGTGTCCGCCCTTCTTCGCCCACCTGTCGGCCTGCATGTTGGGATCGAGGCCCGTGCCAGCGCTCATCACTGGACGCGCAAGCTGCAGGCGCTGGGTCATACGGTACGGCGGATGGCCTCTCCGTTCATCAAGCCGTACGTCAAGCGCAACAAGAACGATGCCGCGGATGCTGAAGCGATCTGCGAGGCGGTGGCCCGGCCCTCGATGTACTTCGCTGAAGCGCCGCCGCTCATGGCTCAGTTCGACGAAGCGCTGGCTCGTCACTTGGCCGTGCTGTGCACGCTAGGGCGGGTCCACCCGGTCGTCTTCTGCGAGATGCTCTTTGGAACTCCTAACTCCAAGGGAACCTCCTCCGCTCGAAGGTAACTTGACTGAACCAGCGGCGAACACATGCTGCGCCCCGGGCGCCAGGCCGAGTACATCGTTTGCGGGGCCGGGGGACGACGCAGCGTAGACACACGCAGCTCTCGGGCCAGGCAACGGGAACACGAAACACGAGAGCGCACTCACGACCTGCCTCGATGAGATCGATCGAATCCTGATTAGATCGCTCAAGCCGGCAGAGATGCCTCTGCGCGCACCAGCCTCACTTCGCCCTTGATCGTGCAGCCCGCGGCGCGGCGCCATAGCGCAAGCCGTCGAGAAACACCGCCACTAGCCCATCACTGCGCATTTCCTTCAACACGCCTGACCCGGACGTTCAAGACCACCCGGGCGCCTGTGCCGACCATACCGTCACCCCAAACAACACGAGATGGAGACAAGCATGGGCAATACTGACCAGTCAGATTTCCTGCGAACCCTGTACCGATCGTGGTCGGACCGCATGGCGGCCAACCCCGAGATGACCATTGCCGACCTGCGCAGCCTGTTCGACGAATGGCATCAATCGACGCTCGAGCCCGAGGGTGTGACCTACAAGTCGGACGTTCTGTCGGGCGTCGACGCCCTCTGGGCTTTGCCGGTCGGCGCCGACACGAAGAAGGTCATCCTTTACACCCACGGCGGCGGCTTCGCGGTCGGGTCGGCCGCGAGTCACCGCAAACTCGCCGGGCACCTGGCTAAGCACCTGGGCGTTACCGCCGTGGTGATCGACTATCGCCGTGCGCCGGAGCATCCCTTCCCGGCGCAAATCGAGGACGCGACGGCCGTTTACAAGGAGCTGCTGTCGCGTGGTTTCAAGCCGACAGACATCACCACCAGCGGCGACTCCGCCGGGGGCAATCTGGCCATCGCCACAGTGCTGAAACTGCGCGCCGATGGCGTGGCGCTGCCGGGGGCCGTGATCGCCTTCTCGCCCTGGCTCGACATGGAGCACGTCGGCAAGACCCTGCAGACCAATGCGGCAACGGACGCCCTGGTCAGCAAAGCCATCCTCGAAGGCATGTCGGGCATGTTCCTCGGCGAGAAGGGCTCGCGTGTCGATCCGCTCGCCAATCCACTGAAGGCCGACTACACGGGCTTCCCGCGCCTGTACATCAACGCCGGTGAAGTGGAGACCCTGCTGGACAACGCGCAGGACCTGGCGCGCATTGCGAAGGCGGCCGGCGTGTCCGTCACCTTGTCGGTGGTCGCTGGCATGCAGCACGTCTTCCCGTTCCTGGCCGGCAGGGCCGCCGCGGCGGACGATGAACTGCGTCGCATTGCCCAGTGGTTCAAGAGCGCCTGAGCGCTCCCCACAGCCCCAAAAAAACGCACAGGAGACATCCCCATGAGCAACGAACATGGCTTCGACGCCATCGTGATCGGCAGCGGCTTCGGCGGCATCTACATGCTGCACAAGCTGCGCAACGAACTCGGGCTGAAGACCCGCGCCCTCGAGAAGGGTGGCGGCGTCGGCGGTACTTGGTACTTCAACCGCTACCCGGGCGCCAAGTCCGACACCGAGGGCTTCGTCTACCGCTACTCCTTCGACAAGGATCTGCTGCAGGAGTGGGACTGGAACACCCGCTACCTGGAGCAGCCCGACATCGAGAAGTACCTCAACCACGTCGTCGATCGCCACGATCTGCGCCGCGACATCCAGTTGAACACCGAAGTGACAAGCGCGGTGTTCGACGAGGGGCGCAAGCGCTGGACCGTCCGCACGAACAAGGGCGAGGTCTTCACCTGCCGCTACCTCGTCACGGCCCTCGGCCTGCTGGCCAAGAGCAACATCCCCGACATCGCGGGTCGCGACAGTTTCGCCGGCCGCACGGTGCACACCAATGCGTGGCCGAAGGACCTGGACATCACCGGCAAGCGCGTCGGCGTGATCGGCACCGGCTCCACCGGCACCCAGTTCATTGTCCAGGCCGCCAAGATGGCCAGCCACCTGACGGTGTTCCAGCGCTCGCCGCAGTACTGCGTGCCCTCAGGCAACGGCCCGGTGGGTCAGGCCGAGGTCGTCGAGACCAAAAAGAACTTCGACGCGATCTGGGACCAGGTGCGCAACTCGGTTGTCGCCTTCGGCTTCCAGGAAAGCGGCATTGAGGCGATGAAGGTCTCCGACGCTGAGCGCGAGCGCGTCTTCCAGGAGAACTGGGACAAGGGCAACGGCTTCCGGTTCATGTTCGGGACCTTCTGCGACATCGCCACCAGCGCCGAGGCCAACGAGGCTGCGGCGGCCTTCATCCGCTCCAAGATCAAGCAGATCGTCAAGGACCCGGAGACCGCCCGCAAGCTCTGCCCGAGCGGCCTGTACGCCAAGCGTCCGCTCTGCAACGAGGGCTACTACGAGACCTTCAATCGCGACAACGTCAGCCTGGTCTCGATCAAGGAACACCCGATCGACCGCATCACGCCCAAGGGCATCCTGACCGCCGACGGCGTCGAACACGAACTCGATGTGTTGGTCTTCGCCACCGGCTTCGACGCGGTGGACGGTAACTACCGCTCGATGGACCTGCGCGGCCGCGGGGGCAAACACATCAACGAGTACTGGGCCGACGGCCCCACCAGCTATCTGGGCCTGTCGACGCATGGCTTCCCGAACATGTTCATGATCCTCGGGCCCAACGGCCCTTTCACCAACCTGCCGCCGAGCATCGAAGCGCAGGTGGAATGGATCGGCGAAGCGATCGGCCACGCCGAGCGTGCGAAGGTCTCGACCATCGAGCCGACGCGCGAGGCCGAGCAGTCCTGGACCAAAACCTGCGACGACATCGCGCACATGACGCTGTTCCCGAAGGTCGACTCGTGGATCTTCGGCGCCAACATCCCGGGCAAGAAGAACGCCGTGATGTTCTACATGGCCGGCATCGGCGCCTACCGGCAGCAGCTCGATGCGGTCAAGAGCAAAGGCTACGAGGGCTTCGCCCTCGTCTGACGCCAAGGTGTAGCCACCGGCCAGCCCGACACCCGGGCGGGCTGAGAGTGCATGGGTTCTTCGTGCCACGCCGCTTCGCCCGATGGGCGCCGTGAGCACCAGCATGCCGAACACATCGTGCCCAAACGTGGCCACACCGACCTCGTGACTGGGAGCAACACCGTCACGCGGTCGTGACCGCGGCCATGGCCGTCACTGCACGCCTGGCTGGCGAAGAGCTCTGCATGAGGCACGAACCGACCTCAAGGAGTTCCCGATCCATGAACAACGACTCTGGAGACAAGAGAATGACGAAAGCCCTCAAGCCCCTCAGGCCCCTCACGGCCATTGCAGCCGCCGCAGCCTCACTGGCGCTGACGGCGCCGGCCCGCGCCATCGACCTCGATGCCGGCGACTACACGGCCTTGCCTGCCGGCACCAACGCGCTCGTCGTGTATGGCCAGCACGCCACGCGCGACAAGCTGTACAGCAAGGGCGACCAGGTGCCGATCCATCCGGGGCTGGACTCGGATATCGGCATCCTGCGTGGCGTGCACTTCATGGAGGTCGGTGGCCTCATCATCGATCCGCAGTTCCTGCTGCCATTCGGGCGCCTGAAGGGCAAGGACGATACCGCCGCGCTGGGCTCGTCGAGCGGCGTGGGCGATCTCATCCTGGCCTCGGCGATCTGGTTCACCCAGCCCGGCGCAAAGACGCACTTCGCCGTGACGCCCTACCTGTGGCTGCCCACCGGCAAATACAACCGCAACGACCCACTGAGCCTGGGCGAGAACCGCTACAAGTTCGCGCTGCAGGTGGGAAGCATCCACGAGCTGGCACCGGGTGTGAACCTGGACCTGGCGGCCGACGTCACCTTCTACGGCAAGAACACGGATGCAAACAACGGCGCTGGCGGCGCGACGACGTTGAAGCAGAAGCCGCTGCTCGCGCTGCAGTCGCACTTGCGCTACCAGCTCAGTCCGACGCTCGATCTGCGCGGCGGCCTGTTCTACACCGCCGGCGGCGAGACCAAGCTCGGCGGCGTGGACCAGGACAACCGCCAGGCGACGACCAAGTTCAACGTCGGCGCCGGTTGGTTCGTCGCGCCCACGACGCAGCTGCTCGCCACCTATGGCCGCGACATCAAGGCGCGCGAGGGCTTCAAGGTGAACAACCAGCTCAACCTGCGCCTGTTGACGCTCTTCTGAGCCTCGGCCCCGCCAGCCCGGGTCCGCTGCCCGTCATTCGAACCAGAACCACGACGCATCGAAGGAGAGACACACCATGCGCTGCTATTGCGTCATGCACCACGGCCAGCCGCTTGAGCTCGTCGAGAAGGACATTCCAACACCGGTGGGCACGGAAGTCCTGGTCCGCGTGACGGCCGCGGGTCTGTGCCACACGGACCTGCACATCTGGGAGGGCTACTACGACCTGGGCGGAGGCAAGCGCTTGAACCTGGCGGACCGGGGAATCAAGCCGCCGCTGGTCCTCAGCCACGAGATCTGCGGCGAGGTGGTGTCCGCCGGGGCTGCCGCGGGTGATATGAAGCCGGGCGGCCGCTTCGTGATCCATCCGTGGATCGGCTGCGGCACCTGCCCGACCTGCCTGCGCGGCGACGAGAACATCTGCCTGAAGGGGCGCGCCCTCGGCGTGGCGCGGCCGGGCGGCTTTGCGGACTACGTGCTCGTGCCTCACCCGCGCTACCTCGTCGACATTGAGGGCCTCGACGGGGCCGAGGCGGCACCGCTGGCCTGCGCGGGCGTGACCACCTACAGCGCGATCAAAAAACTGGGCGACGGCATCCGGAACGAGCCCGTGCTCATTATCGGTGCCGGCGGCCTGGGCCTGATGGCCATCGAGGTGCTGAAGGCCTTGGGAGGGATAGGCGCGATCGTCGTCGACATCGATCCAGCCAAGCGCGAGGCTGCGTTGGCGGCCGGTGCCTTGGCAGCCATCGACGGGAAGGCACCGGATGCGGCGCAGCAGGTCATCGCGGCGACCGAGGGCGGTGCCGGCCTGATCCTGGACCTGGTAGGCGCCGCGCCCACCGTCACGCTGGCGATGCAAGGTGCACGGCGTGGCGGGCACATCGTCATCTGCGGGTTGATGGGCGGCGACCTCACGGTGTCGCTGGCCACCATTCCGCTGCGCCCGCTGTGCATCGAGGGCAGCTATGTCGGCAACTTGGCTGAACTGCGCGAACTCGTGGACCTCGTGAAGCGGACCGGCATGAAGCCGATCCCGGTGTCGCGCCGCCCGATGGACCAGGTGAACCAGGCCATCGCCGACCTCCACCACGGGCGTGTCATCGGTCGCATCGTCCTCGCTCCTGAATTCGCTCACTGACGCGCGTTGTACGTCGTCACTGCTTCCGTTCCAACAGCCCATCGCGAGACCCGTGAATCACCTTGCGTTGAACGCGCCCAGCCCGGGCGATCCGGGCCCGGCCCGGTCTGCGTGCGTACTGCTGCACCTGCCCTAAGGCAGCCACTTCGACATCTCTGGAGAAAACCAGTGCAATACCCACAGCTCAACCTCTACATCGACGGGCAGCTGCTGCGTGGCGAGGGCCGCCAAGAGCAGGACGTGCTGAACCCGGCTACCAACGAGGTCATTGGCCAGTTGCCACACGCCACGCAGGCCGATCTCGACTCGGCGCTGGCCTCGTCGCAGCGCGCCTTTGCGGCCTGGCGCACGGTCTCGGCATTGGAGCGTTCGCAGCTGCTGCGCAAGGTCGCCGCGGGGATCCGCGAACACGCACCGGCGATCAGCCGCAACCTGACCCTGGAGCAAGGCAAGCCCCTGGCCGAAGCGCTGGGCGAGGTGATGAGCTGCGCCGAGCACGCCGAGTGGCATGCCGAGGAAGCGCGACGCATCTACGGCCGCCTCATTCCGGCCCGCGACGCCCGCGTCCAGCAGACGGTGCTGCGCGAGCCCATCGGCGTCTGCGTGGCCTTCTCGCCGTGGAATTTCCCGTTCAGCCAGGCCTTCCGCAAGGTGGTGGCGGCGATCGGTGCGGGCTGCACGGTCATCCTCAAGGGATCGAGCGACACACCCGCCTCGGTGTTGGCAATCGCCAAGGTGTTCCACGACGCCGGCCTGCCCCCGGGTGTGCTCAACGTCGTATCCGGCGACTCGGGCATGATCTCTGAGCACCTGATCCGCTCGCCGATCGTGCGCAAGATCTCGTTCACCGGGTCGACGCCGGTGGGCCAGCGGCTGGCGGCGCTCGCGGGGGCCAAGATGAAGCGCAGCACCATGGAACTGGGCGGCCACGCACCGGTGATTGTTTGTGACGACGCTGACATCGACCAGGCCGCCAAGGTGCTGGCAGCCTTCAAGTTCCGCAACGCCGGGCAGGTGTGCATCTCGCCCACGCGCTTCTATGTCCAGGAGGGCGCCTACGCCCGCTTCGTCGACCGCTTCGTGGGACAGGTCGAAGCCCTGAAGGTGGGTGATGGCCTGGACGAGGCCACGCGTATGGGCCCGCTGGCGCAACGCCGCCGCGTGGCGGTGATGGAGAGCTTCGTCGAGGACACTCGGCACCGTGGCGGCCAGGTGCTGACGGGCGGCAAGCGCCTGCCCGGTAACGGCAACTTCTTCGCACCGACCGTACTGGCTGAACTGGAGGACGATTCGCGCTTCATGACGGAGGAACCCTTCGGTCCGATCGCCGGCATCGTCTCGTTCAAGTCCGTGGACGAGGTGCTGGTGCGCGCCAACAGCCTGCCCTTCGGGCTCGCTTCGTATGCGTTCACCACGTCGCTGAAGAATGCCCACCAGATCTCCCGCGGGCTGGAGGCGGGGATGGTCTCGATCAACCACATCGGTCTTGCACTGGCCGAGACCCCCTTCGGCGGCGTCAAGGAAAGCGGCTACGGCAGCGAAGGCGGAAGCGAAACCTTCGACGGCTACCTGACCACCAAGTTCATCTCGCAACTGAGCTGAACGCGGACCAGCGAGGACCGACATGGGTGCCCTAAGCCATCTGCGTGTGCTGGACCTGACCCGCGTGCTCGCCGGTCCCTGGTGCACGCAGACGCTCGCCGACCTCGGGGCTGAGGTCATCAAGATCGAGCGGCCCGGCGCGGGCGATGACACGCGCCAGTGGGGGCCGCCGTATGCGAAAGACGCCGAAGGCCACCCCACGAGCGAGGCGGCCTACTACCTCGCGGTCAACCGCAACAAGAAGTCGGTCACGCTGGACATTGCAACGCCTCAGGGGCAGGCGTTGGTGCGCCAACTGGTGGCGCAATCCGATGTGCTGGTCGAGAACTACAAGGTCGGTCAATTGGCCCGCTACGGCCTGGACTTCGACAGCCTGCGGGCCATCAAGCCCGACTTGATCTACTGCTCCATCACGGGCTTCGGTCAGACCGGCCCCTACGCACCACGTCCGGGCTATGACTTCATCGTGCAAGGCATGGGCGGCTTCATGAGCGTCACGGGCGAGCGTGACGAACTGCCCGGTGGGGGCCCGCAGAAGGCGGGAGTCGCGATTGCCGACCTGTTCACCGGGGCGCACGCCACCATCGCCATCCTGGCCGCACTGGCGCATCGCGAGCGCACTGGAGAAGGTCAGCACCTCGACATCTGCTTGCTGGACGTGCAGGTGGCAATGATGGCCAACATGGCCACCAGCTTTCTCGCGACCGGCGAACCGCCAAAGCGCTGGGGCAACGCACATCCGAACATCGTGCCATACCAAGTGTTCAAGGTTGCCGACGGCTGGGTGATCGTGGCCTGCGGCAACGACGGCCAGTACCGCAAGCTGGTCGAGGTGGCGGGGCAGCCCTCTCTGGCCGACGATGAACGCTTCGCGACCAACCCGCAGCGCATTCGCCACCGGGAGGTCCTGATCCCGCTGCTCGAACCCCTGCTGCTGAGCCGGAGCCGCGCGCGATGGTTGGCCGAACTGGAAGCTGCGGGCGTGCCCTGCGGTTCGATCAACGACCTCGCCGAGGTTTTCGCCGACCCTCAGGTCGTCGCGCGCCGCATGCAACTCGACATGGCGCACCCGACCGCTGGTCAAGTCAGCTTCCCGGCCAGCGCGTTGAAGCTGAACGGCACGCCAGTCGAGTACCGCCTGCCGCCGCCCTTGCTCGGGGAGCACACCGATGCAGTGCTGAGCGAGTTGGCCGGGATCTCATCCGCTGAACTGCAGGACCTGCGTCGCAGCCAAGTCATCTGACGCTCCCTGCGCTAGGCCTTCATCGAGGCCCTGATGCAGCGCGGCACGGCCCCGGTGTTCACGACGCTCACGATGACGATCGCCGCCGCCACCTGGGTCTCCGAGGCGGGGTGGCCGGTGCTCGGTGCCGGCCGCACCCGCCGCACCGAACCTGAAAAAGCCCAAGAACCAGAGCACAGGGCGAATCGCGGGGATATTCACGCCGCCTTGGACGCTCCTAAACAACGGCCCTCTCCACTTCTCAACGCTTTCCATCGGGAGACGCCAGCCTTCAGCGTCGCCGACTGCGACCTGGAGGTCGATCGCTTGAGGCTGTGGTGGGACTCGCCGGGACGCTCGGACGGTGCTCCGGACGAAGGTTGGACGAATTGCCGGTTAGCGGCTCGAAACGTCGATCTGATTGATCGGCCCCGGCGCTTCCAGAGGACGCCCGGTGAGCGTGCTCCGGTACTCGGCGGGCGTCTGCAGGAAGGCGCGCTTGAAGTGGCGAACCAGATGACTCTGGTCGGAAAATCCGCAGTCCGTGGCAATGCACTTCAGCGGCTCGCCAACCGGACGCGCCAGCAGGCGCCGCGCACGCTCCAGGCGCTGGCGGAGAACGTAGGCATGGGGTGAGCAGCCGAACTCGACGCGAAATTTTCGGATCAGCCCGGACACGCTGACGTTGGCCTCGCCCGCCAACTCGTCGAGCTTGAAATTGCGTTCCAGATTGTCTTCGACATACTGCACCAGGCGTCGCCGCTGCCACTCGGCCATGCGACCCGCCAGCGGCACTTCGCGGACTCCGGCCTTGGCGTAGCGGCGAAGCAGGTGGATGCACAGCTGGTTCACCAGTGCCGCGCGGTAGAGATTGCCGCCGAGCCCGCCGCTGGTCAGTTCGTTCTCGAAGGCCATCATCAGGCCCGGCAGGATGTGATCTTCGGCCCGGACCCGGTCTTCCATGCCGATCTCGCTGACGCGGCGCTCGAAGACATCCTCGGCAACGCGGCATAGTTCGACCTGTGACAGGTAGATGTGGCCAACGTCGATGGGGCGGTCCCACCGCCACTGCGAGGATTCGCCACGGGTCAGCAACGAACACACACCGCGGCCGACGTGCTCGCTGCGCCAGGGTCCGCCGGCGCGCCGGCTCATGACGGCTTCGTCGCCCTTGTAGCAAACGAGCATGTAGTCGCGCATCGAGGGGATGGCGACGTCGAGCGCGTCGTAGCGGTAGCCCTTGACGGTCACCTGCTCCCACCCGGACGCTGCGCTGTCGAGCGTCAACTCACCGGGGATCCAGTGGGGTACTTCGTCAGGTGCGATCAGCTTGTTCACAAACTACGTCTCCGATAGTCCGATTGTTTGCGCCCAGCCTTATATTTTCGTCTCTATGGCTGGGTTTTTTGTCAGGGTTCCCCCTCCCCTGCAGCGCCAAGCCGATGTGTAGCGCCCCCGCTGCGCAAGCAGGTACCGGGATCGGGTACTCAGGAGATCCTCATCAGTTGCCGGGGCCCAACTGTCGGCACTCTCGGCTTATCGCGCGAGCATCGCGAACCTCCAACCCGAAGCAGAGACCGACTGAAGAGCCCGAACCTCGCCATTGAGTCTGCGCGACGTGCAAGGCCACATGGCAAGCCCAATGCTTGCTTCCCGCTTCTGGTCACGGTTGGCACGCTCGACACACAACTGCGCGCGCAAGCGGTTCGCAACGCCTTGGGGCGTACCTCAAGGACGGCGAACGCTCGGTCAAACAATGCTCACACCAGCTGTTGATCCGAGTTCCATTGCCGCCCCAGGGATCGCGCCGCCACGCTACGTTGCGATAGACAAGCCGCTTTGCCGGACACCCTCGGTCAGTGCTTCAATGCCGAAGGCTTGGACGGGGCCCAGAGCCCCAGCGGCTCGAACACCACCCGACGCGGCTTGGATTGCTGCCCACGCCAGAAAGTTCGCCGTGAACGTGAATCCGTCTAAACCGGAGAGTGAGACGCTGTGCAGCAACTCACGATCTGCCGAATAGGCGCGCGCGATGACATTCGTCGATCCAGCGGCGCGTGCCTCGTCGCTAGGCCCCCCCGTGGACCCGGTCGCACTGCGTTCAACAGCACGCCGGATGACACGCGCCAAGAATGGGACCCGCATCCCGGCGTTCAGCGCGGCTGATACGTAAGGTACAGCCACTGAGGCCGCGCCATACAGACCCAAGCCCACTTCAATGTCGCGTACGTGCGGGAACAGCTCCGGCATGGTGAGATGTTCAGTGCCCCCCGCACTAAGGACCCATCGCGACTGCCCATTGCTGTCCGTCACGCGAAGAGCTCGCGCTGCTGTCCGTTCTGAAGTGAGGCCACCGTCTCGGTATGCAAACGAAGGCGCGATCAAGGCAGCGGCGGCACTCGCCTGGGCCCCACCGCTTTCGGCGCTGGTGCCGTTGAGCAGATAGGCGACCTCCAACCGCGCGGCTGATCCACCGGCCTTGGTGAGCGCCAAGGCACTCGCCAGGTTGCCGGGTACCCAATCAAAACCGGAAGCCGTCAAGAGTGTGGACGAGCGCTCATGCGCAAGCGGACCATAGTGTTCAAACACCTTCCGGATGAAGCCCGGCTCGCCTGTCGAGTCAAGGTAGATCGCACGGGCTCCAATGGCGGCCGAGACTGCAGCATCACCCCAACGCAGGAACGGGCCGACGGTGGATACAAGCACGTCTCCCGCACGCAGCGCAGACTGGATGGAGGCTGGGTTCGAAACATCCGCAACATGGGTTTCCAAACCGCCCAGTTGAGCCGCCAGGGATGACAACTTCTCCTTGGAGCGCCCCGCCAGCACCGGTCGAGCACCACGCTTCACAAGGGCTCGAGCCAGCAGCGTGCCCGTGTATCCAGTCGCACCGAAGACGACGATTCGAGCTGCGGTCATCGCGCCCCCTGTGCATTAGCAACGGATGTGAACTTCTTAATGGCCGCATCGGCGACTACCGCGTCAATCCGACCGAAGTGGCCGCTATGAACCAACTTGAGAGCAAGGGTAGAGCCCGGTCCACGCAGCGCCCCCATGATGGACAGCACCATGCCTTTGAGCTTCCGCCGCTTCATCGCTGGCTCCCGACCTGTGAGGATGCCCCAATGGGTACGGCGCGGGCGAGAAAGGCCAGCTCCTTGTTCAGCACATCGCGGAAGGGCGCACCGCTGTAGATATCAAAATGACCGTAGGGAACGACATGGACCTCGCCGTGTGGCGCGCGCCGCGCGTGCTTCAATGAGTTCTTCACCGGAATGAGCTTGTCGTACTCACAGAGCACATAAAGTGCGGGACATCCAATCTGCGGCGTTGACTGGCCGGGCCGGTATCTCATGATCTTGAGCGCAATACGCGCTGCAACCCTGGTTTCTGACTGAACACCCTCGGGGATCATTGAAGCAAAGTCGGCCTCATCGGCCCGTACCAGTGCGTTGCTGCAAGGTGCGCCACCGATGTCCACCAAATAGGGTTGCTTGCCCAATCGCTCGCCAGCCAGATCTCGGATGGCAGAAACCATCAAGCGCAGCAATCTGATTGGATCCGCCATACGCAGCGATGCGGGGCCATCCATGAAGGGTCCCTGTGCCATGATGGCCGCGAGTCTCTGGTCTTCGGCGCCAAGGCGCGTCACATGCCCACCGCTGAACGATGTGCCAAACAACACAATGCGATCCGGATCAATTTCCGGGCGAGCACGAGCGTAGACAATCGCCGCCCGCCAGTCTTCCAGCAACATTTCCGGTTCCACCACTTGCCGTGGGGCGCCATCGCTCTCTCCGAAACCCCGATAGTCGAAGACCAGACACGCGTAGCCCGCCGCCCGAAAAGCTTGCGCGAAATTGTCGAGGCGCCATTCGCGCACCCCTCCAAGGCCATGGCCTATCACGACAGCAGGAACAGGCCCTTGACTGTGGTTGGCGGGAAGATAGAGCCAGGCGGCGCACTTGACGCCCCTCACATAAAAACTCTCGTCGATACGGTTGGTCTGGCTCATCGTTTTGATCCTTTGACTTTTGAAATCGGCGATTCAGCTGGGACATACAAGGCCGTGATCCACATCTCGGTCAAGTCTGCAGTCATTGCAGCAAATGCGGCGGCGTCCCCACCGGATTTCGCCAGGTTGTATAGGTTGCGTTCCTGCCCCCATGCGAGCAGATGGGCCTGCCGTCGCAAGGTGGAACGCCTTCGTGCCAAAGCGGCAAGGTCAAGCTGTTCCAAAGACAGATCTACGCTTCCGACGACGGCTTGGTTCCACAGTTGCGCTATGACCGGCATGCGGCTGCTGAGCTCCACTGCGGCGCAAAGAATCTCGCGATGGGCCAACCACGCATTCACGATGTGGCCGACGGCTTCTTTGATCTGCGATCGTATGTTTGCGCCTTTGCGCGATGCGGCCAACCTCAGGTTCGCAAAGATCTCTGCCAGCACCTGCTCGACCAGCGTGGCGAGGAGTGCATCCTTCGAGGCAAAGTAGAAGTAGAAGCTCGAGCGGGAAACCTTCGCACTGGCTGCCAACTCCGAGATGGATACGGTCTCAAAGGTGCCGCCCTTCACCGCAGTTCGGGCCGCTTCGAGAATGGCGCGCTCTCGCTCATCTCCGCTACGCGGCTGTTCGGCCTTGCGCTGCGCGCGACGCGAAGGAGCCGCAGCATTTCGGTCTGACATTCATCCCTCCAAATCAATGCTTGCCTGCGTTCATCCAGATGATAGACGGATGTCCACAAATAATCAACACGTGTCGAATAACGGTCGTGCCAACAGATTTGCAAGATGCACTTGAGCCTCGGGCGAAGTCGTCCTGCCCCCGCAAGATGCTCGCACTGTCCAGCGAGCCATTGGAGGCGCTGCTGCGATCGGCGTCCACGGCAGCTTGTCCCCATGCGATCGATCGTCTTGCGAAGGTTCCGGCTGTGTTTGGAGCCCCGTGCAATCCGAGGACGATGAGCACGACCGACGCTGAGAGACAGCGTCAGGCTACGTGCCGGTGTAGTTCGGCCCGCCGCCGCCCTCGGGCGTGACCCAGACGATGTTCTGTGTCGGGTCCTTGATATCGCAGGTCTTGCAGTGCACGCAGTTCTGCGCGTTGATCTGCAGGCGCTGGCCGCTGCCGCCTTCAACCGGCACGAACTCGTACACGCCCGCCGGGCAGTAGCGGCTCTCTGGGCCGGCGAACTTGGCAAGGTTGACCTGCACCGGCACCGAGTCGTTCTTCAGCGTCAGGTGGGCCGGCTGGTTCTCTTCGTGGTTGGTGTTGGAGATGAACACCGACGAGAGGCGGTCGAAGGTCAGCTTGCCGTCCGGCTTGGGATAGACGATGGGCTTGCACTCGGCGGCGGGGCGCAGCGAGACGTTGTCGGCCTTGTGGTTGTGCAGCGTCCACGGCGGGCTGCTGACGCCCAGCTTGGGCAGCAGCCACTGCTCGATGCCGGTCATCAGCTGGCCGGTCATCTTGCCTTTCTTGAACCACAGCTTGAAGTTGCGGGTCTGCTGCAGCTCTTCGTTGAGCCAGCTCTTCTCGAAGGCCTCAGGGTAGGCCGTCAGCTCGTCCTGCGCGCGGCCGGCGTCCAGCGCGGGGGCCAGGGCCTCGGCGCAGAGCATGCCGCTCTTGATGGCCGCGTGGCTGCCCTTGATGCGGGCGGCATTCAGGTAGCCGGCGTCGCAGCCGACCAGGGCGCCGCCCGGAAAGACCGTCTTGGGCAGGGCCTGCGGCGTGCCGTTGTTGATGGCGCGCGCGCCGTACCCGATACGCTTGCCGCCCTCGATATGGGCGCGGATGGCCGGGTGAGCCTTCCAGCGCTGCATCTCTTCAAATGGGCTGAGGTAGGGGTTGTCGTAGTCCAGGCCGATGACAAAGCCCAGCGTGACCTTGTTGTCCGCCAGGTGGTACAGGAAGCCGCCACCGAAGGTGTCGCCCTCCATGGGCCAGCCGGCCGTGTGCACCACCTTGCCGGGCTGAGCCTTGTCGGCGGGGATCTCCCACAGCTCCTTGATGCCGATGGCATAGGTCTGCGTGTCCTTGCCCTCGGTCAGCTTGAATTTGGAGAGCAGTTGCTTACCCAGGTGGCCGCGTGCGCCCTCAGAAAAGACCGTGTACTTGCCAAGCAGTTCCATGCCCAACTGGAAGTTGTCGCCGGGCTCGCCGTCCTTGCCGATGCCCATGTTGCCGGTGGCCACGCCCTTCACGCGGCCCTGCTCGTCGTACAGCACCTCGGCAGCGGCAAAGCCAGGGAAGATCTCCACGCCCAGGCTCTCGGCCTGTTGCGCCATCCACTTGACGACGTCGGACAGGCTGAGGACGTAGCAGCCGTGGTTGTGGAAGTTGCGCGGCACCAGCCAGTCGGGTGTGCGGGTGCTGCCGGTCTCGGTCATGAACAGCACGTCGTCGCCGGAGACGGCCTGGCTCAGCGGCGCGCCCAGTTCCTTCCAGTTCGGGAACAACTCGTCCATGGCGCGCGGGTCCATGACGGCGCCGGACAGGATGTGGGCGCCAGGCTCCGAGCCCTTCTCCAGCACGACGACGTTGGCGTCGGGCCTGATCTGTTTGAGCCGTATGGCAGTGGCCAGGCCGGCCGGGCCACTGCCGACGATGACCACGTCGTACTCCATGGACTCGCGGGGGCCGAACTGGGCCAGGATTTCTGATGGCTTCATCTGAGCAGTTGTGAAATGGCTATCTCTCAGACGCGCTCCAGCACGATAGCGATTCCTTGACCGACACCGACGCACATCGTGCACAGTGCATATCGACCACCGGTCTGATGAAGTCGGTTCACCGCTGTCGTGACAAGGCGAGCACCACTGGCACCCAGTGGATGCCCAAGTGCGATTGCTCCGCCCCATGCATTGACGCGCTCATCGTCATCCGGCAGTCCGAGCTGACGCAGCACTGCTAGGCCCTGTGCGGCAAACGCTTCGTTGAGCTCGACCACGTCCAACTCGTCGAAATGCAACCCGGCGAGAGCCATCACTTTTTGTGTGGCCGGGACAGGACCGATGCCCATCACTCGCGGCGGCACACCTGCGGAGGCCATGCCGACAACACGTGCCTTCGGGGACAACCCGTGCTTCGTCGCGGACGCTTCGTCTGCCAGCAGGAGCGCGCAAGCACCATCGTTGACCCCACTCGAATTGCCCGCGGTCACCGTCCCACCTTCGCGCACCACGCCCTTGAGTTTGGCCAAGGCATCGAGGCTGGTTTGTCGCGGGTGCTCGTCCTTGTCAACGACAAGAGCGTCGCCCTTCTTCTGTGGCACGGTCACCGGCGTGATCTCGCGGGCCAGGTGTCCCGCCGTTTGAGCTGCGACGGCACGAAGCTGGCTGGCAAGCGCCATGCGGTCCTGGGCCTCTCGTTCGATGGAGAAGTCAGTTGCCACGTTCTCGGCGGTTTCAGGCATCGAATCGACACCGTACTGAGCCTTCATCAGCCGGTTCACAAAGCGCCAGCCAATGGTCGTGTCATAAACGGCGTTGGACCGGCCGAAGGCCGATTCGGCCTTCGGCATGACAAAGGGAGCGCGACTCATGCTCTCCACACCGCCGGCGATCATCAGCCCCGCCTCGCCGGACTTGATGGCCCGAGCCGCCGTTCCCACGGCATCCAGGCCTGAGCCACAGAGGCGGTTGATCGTGCTTCCCGGCACAGCTACGGGCAGTCCTGCGAGCAGCGCACTCATGCGGGCGACATTTCGGTTGTCTTCCCCTGCCTGGTTGGCACAGCCGTAAAGCACGTCGCCGATCTCAGCCCAGTCTACGTTCGGGTTGCGGGCGATCAATGCTCTGAGAGGGATCGCGCCGAGGTTGTCGGCACGAATGCTGGACAAGGATCCACCGTAGCGACCGAAGGGCGTGCGGATGGCATCGCAGATAAATGCTTGGGGCATTGTCATGGGTTCTTGGGTTAAGTTCAGGCGTTGAGCAACGGGGACAGATCGGCGAGAACAAAGCCATGGCCGCCTTCTTCGGCCAAATTTCTCAGGTCCGCTTGCAATTGGGCTCTGTCCTGTTTGCGTGCCCAGAACACCGGCCCACCCATCCAACGGGGAAAGCCATAGCCATGGACAAGGACAACGTCGACGTCACTGGGTCGGCCTGCAACGCCTTCGGCCAACAGCAACGCGGCCTCGTTGACCATCGCCAGCAGAGCTCGACGTTGAATTTCTTCCGGCTTCAGCCGTCTTCGGTGCAGTCCACGTTGAGCGCTCGCTTTGATGATCACGTAGCGGACGGCTTCGTCCGTCGTCTTGGATTGCTTGCCGTCGACGTAGGTGTAGTAGCCCGCGCCAGCCTTGCGCCCAAGTCGTCCCGCCTCGCACAAGCGGTCCAAGATGGCGACATACCTTTCGCGCGGATCCCGCGTGGCGGCCTGTGCCTTGCGCATACGCCATGCGACGTCGAGGCCAGAAAGATCGGCCACTGTGAAGGGCCCCATCGCGAAGCCGATGTCGGTCAAGGCTCTGTCGACGTCTTCGGGCCAAGCGCCGTCTTCCAACATGAACTCGCACTGACGCCGGTAAGCGTTGTAGATGCGGTTGCCTACAAAGCCGAAGGCGTTCCCCGTGAGCACCGGAACCTTCTTCAACGTCGATCCAACCGACATGCCGGTTGCCACGACGTCTGCTGCTGTCTTCGAACCGCGCACGACTTCCAGCAGTTTCATCACCTCTGCCGGGCCGAAGAAGTGCAGCCCCAGGACGTCCTCTGGGCGTGAGGTCACGGCAGCAATTTGGTCGATGTCGAGATAGGAAGTGTTCGTTGCCAGGATGGCGCCGGGCCGAGCGTGGGCGTCAATCTTGCGGAACACGTCCTGCTTCACACCCAGGTCTTCGAATACTGCTTCGATGACCAGATCCGCGTCGCGGAGAACGTGCCAATCGATAACTGCCCGCAGTCGGTCTCCGTTCGAAGATGCGATCTCTTGGGACAGCTTGCCCACAGCAACGCGAGCTCGATAGTGCTCGACGATGCGCTCCCTGCCGCGGTCGAGGGCCTCTGCATCCTGCTCGATCAATTGAACGGTCAGGCCCGCGTCCAGTGCAGCGATGGCAATGCCCGACCCCATGGTTCCTGCGCCAATTACGGCGACGGTGCCCACACGTCGCGGAGGCGCAGTCAGTTCCGTAGGGCGCTTAGTAGCATCTTGCGTGGCCTTGAACTGGTAGCGCAATGCCTGTGCGGCTGCGGTCGGAACGAGGTCGAGGAACAGCTCGCGCTCCTTCTTCATTCCCTCATCAAAAGGGAGGGATGAGGCGACCAAAGCGTCGAGCAAGGCGCCGTAGGCAGGTTGAAGTCGCTGTCGTGCGGTCAGCTTTTCACGTTGCGCAACAACAATAGTCCGGACCTCGCTAATGTCGAGATTGCGATCCCGAGCGCGCGGGAAAGGCGCGCCCGAGTCGACGATTTTGGTCACTAGCGTAGTTGCAGCCCCCACAACGTCGGCTGACACGACTTCATCAAGCAGGCCGGAACCGGCGAGCTGGCGAGCGTTCTGCTGCGCACCGCTGGACATCAGGGCCTGGGCGGCGGCGATACCGATGAGGCGCGGCAGTCGCTGGGTTCCACCGGAGCCAGGGATGAGACCCAGATTGATCTCAGGCAGTCCAACACGTGCCGTCTCAAGGGCCACGCGTCGATGGCATCCAAGAGCCAACTCGAGCCCGCCACCGAGCGCAACGCCTGCGATTGCGGCGACCACCGGCTTGGAACTGCTCTCGATCCTGTCGATGACGGTGCGCAGGATCGGTTCCTGGAACTGGCGGGGGGTACCGATTTCGGTCAGGTCTGCGCCTGCTGAGAACGCCCTCTCTCCACCGGCGAGCACAATCCCGCGCACGGCCGGATTTGAGGCTGCCGCATCGAGCTGTTCGACGATGCGCTCGCGCAGCGCGAGGCTTAGACTGTTGACCGGCGGATGGTCCAGGGCAATGATCGCTATGCCGTCGCGGATGTCCAGCGTCATGGTGCTCATGCCGCTTTCATCAGGTGCTTGCCGATGACCGTCTGTTGAATTTGCGTCGTGCCCTCGTACAGGCGAAGCAGGCGCACATCACGGTAGAACCGTTCGACCTTGAACTCGTTGATGTAGCCCGATCCGCCGTGAATCTGGACACCCCGGTCGGCAACGCGTCCGACCATCTCTGTGGTGAACATCTTGGTGCAGGAGGCCTGCATGCTGACATCCGGATCGCTGACGCCGATTTGCTTGGCGTCGTAACGACGAGCCGTAGCCTGAACGAGCGCCCAGCCAGCGAGTAACTCCGCCTGACTGTCTGCAAGCATGGCTTGAACGAGCTGGAAGTCGCCGATGCGCTGTCCAAACTGCTTTCGTTGCTGAGCGTAGGCGATGCTCTCCTGCAGGATCCGGCTCGCCATGCCGCATGCCAGCGCCGAAATATGCAGGCGCCCGCGGTCCAGCACTTTCATGGCGGTCTTGAAGCCCTTGCCCGGCACTCCTCCGATGATGTTTGCAGCCGGCACGCGCACGTTGTCAAGGATGACGTCGCAGGTTTTGGTGCCGCGTTGGCCCATCTTCTTGTCGGGCTTGCCGAGCGAAAGGCCAGGCAGGCCTGCCGGAACGACAAACGCGGTGATGCCCGCGGCGCTCGCCCCTTCAGTGCGAGCCATCAAAGTGAAAGCGCCGGCGCGCGGTGCATTGGTGATGAATCGTTTGGTGCCCGATAGCAAATAGTCGTCACCATCCTTCACGCCCTTGGTCTTGATCGACGCAGCATCGGAACCTGCGTCAGGCTCGGTCAAAGCGAACGAGACGATCAGGTCGCCGCTGGCAATCTGAGGCAGGTACTTGGCCTTTTGTTCCGGCGTTCCATCCATCAGGATGCCTTGTGACCCGATGCCAATGTTTGTACCGACCACAGAGCGGAACGCCAGCGCTGTGTGGCCCAACTCATAGGCCACCTCGCATTCCTGCGCCATCGACAGGCCAATGCCGCCGAACTCTTCGGGAATGGAGATACCAAACAGTCCGAGTTCCTTCATGTCGCTGACGATGTCAGCAGGGACTTCATCGTTCTCTTCGACCTGGTCCTCAGCCGGCATCAGGCGGTCCCTCACGAATCGATGGACGCTGTCCTTGAGAAGTTGGAAGGTTTCCTGATCGAGCGACATGGGTGGTCTCCTGTTGATTGCCGATCATTCTTCGACCATCGAACCCGCTTGACAATCACAAAGACTGTGAACAGTATGTCAAGGATTTTTGACCAATAACTGATGGATGCCCAATCGCTCGCCCTTTTCGTCGACATCGTGGAAGCCGGGAATCTCAGCCTAGCGGCTCGAAACATGAAGATGAGCCGGGCAAACGTCAGCTACCACCTGACCCAGTTGGAGAAGTCGGTAGGCATGCAGCTGATGCGTCGTACCACCCGACGTGTGGAGCTGACCGAGGCAGGGCAAAAGCTCTATCAGCACGGCCGCATCATTCGCGACGAGGTTCTCGCTGCGCGCGAGTCCATCACGATGCTCGGAAAGGGGCTACACGGCTCGGTCCGCCTGAGCGTACCCACCGGATTCGGTCACATGGTGATGTCCGACTGGCTGATTGAGTTCAAGCGCCAGTACCCCGACATCGCCCTCGACCTCCTCTTCGAGAACCGCGTTGATGACCTCTTGAAGGAAGAGGTTGACGTCGCGGTTCGCGTCATGTCGGAGCCACCCCAACTCATGGTGGCCATCGAGCTGGCACAGGTTCGATATGTGACATGCGCATCAGTCGAATACGCCGCCACTCGGCCAATGCCTCGGCAGCTTGAGGACCTCACCGTCACCCCTCTGGTGACCTCGGCAGTCGCAGGGCGTGAATTGCGCGTGTCGGCCTACCAGGGTGAGCATCGTCGCGAGCTGACGCTGCATCCGACCCTTGCCTCAGAGAACTTCCAGTTCCTCCGCGAAGCCATATTGGCGGGTATCGGCGTGGGCCTGGTGCCTGACTACGTGGTCGCACAGGACGTGAAATCGGGCCACGTCATCACGGCGTTGAACGACTGGCGGCTGAGTGTCTTCGGCACCAGGATGTTCCTGCTTCGTATGCCTGGGCGGTATCAGACGCTTGCAACCCGCGCGCTGATCGACTTCGTCGTGGCGAAGACCCGTGTCTGGGCTGCTTGAGCCGCTCGTGCTTCTCACGGGTTTCCCTCCAATTGACATCCGGCCTCAGTCCTGTGATGGGGCGTCTGTAGGCCGGGAGTTCGGATGTCCGAGTCACCAGGTATTGAGGGCTTCTTCCAGGTCTGCGTCGGTCATCGTCGCCTGTCCGTTGTCGAGCCACTGGAAGTAGTGGGAGAGACCGCAACCCACGTTGATGACATGCCCGTCAGGGCGACCGGCGAGAAAGCCTTTGGCTAGGTTCCGGAACAACTGGGGGCGGGCCAACACCCCGTACACGCTCTGCCTGTCCCGCCCACACAGCGAGCCCTCGACGCTGCGCATCTGGAGCACGGTGGAACCGGAACGCTGATTGCCGTTTCTCGAACCTCGATCAGCGCTGGGCCGCTGGGTAACCATCGGCGCCTGCAGCGCCAGCGCGACGCGAGGCGAGGCACTACTGGACCGTCGTTTGCTCGACGTGCACGCCGTCGACCGCACCAAGTTGAGCTGGAACGATGACCTGCGCGTCTTGATCTACAGAGGAGTCGACGGCAATGTCGTGGCCGTTCGTCCCGCCGGCTGCTTCTGTCAAAGGTGCATCGTCCGCCGGTCGTGCCGCCGGACGTTCGTCGCCTTCGGCCTTCTTTGCGTCAGCCTCGTTCATGCGCCGGCGCACCCCGGACGAGAAGTTGCGGACCGTCGAGGCCAGCGACAAGACGATGCGCTTGGCATTCGAGCGTTGATGCTCGGCCTGTTTCTCGCTGATGATCTCTTCGATCTCCAGGGTCTGAACGAGGGGCATGGCCTGGTCCAGCTTGTGAATGAGCTCGAAGTACCTGCGCCCCAGCGCCGACGTGATTCCGATCTCGATCTCCAAGGGAACGGTGTCATAGGTTGCGATCGTCTCGATGCTGTTCTGCTTGAGTAGCAGTTCGGCTCCGTCGATGACCTTGTCGATTTCCTTGGTGGCTACCTCGAGCTTGACGCGTACCGCCTGCTCGATCTGTTCGATCGACTCCCGCGGCAGCTTCGTGCGGCCCAGCGTCGACACGAAGTACATGCCCGCCTGAAAGGTGTAGAAGCAGCGAGCGAAGATGCGCTTGCCCTCGCCGCTGGCCAGCGACGTCTTGCGCTTCAGCGAGGCAGCCTCAACGCGTCGGAAGTCCGCACGGTACTCGTCCTTCGCCAGGATGCGCCTGTTCGCCTCGCCGCTGTCCATCACCGCCAGTGCGCTCTCGTTCATGCGTATCTCCGTGTGCTGTGACACCTGGCTCGATCTTCACCACTGAGGGCGGCGCGCAACAACCGGAAATCCGCCCGTTCACACTCGAACTAGAGGGGGGCTGCCAGGCCCCTCGCTTCTGCCCCCCGCGTTCCGAACCGGTGTGGCGCTGCGGAGGTGTTGACTCCTTTTGGGCCACCTCCGTCGCGTCAAGCCGCGCAAAACCCGAGGGGTTGAGCTCGCGATACGTAGGCTAGAAGACGCATCGATCCTGGTAGCCTTACCGAACTAGTGGGTACTTGTCGCCCTTGCGCCGCGCCCACGCGGAACGCTCAGGCCGAACCTTCGCCAGAGGATGTGCTGGCCGAGCGCCGGCTGACCACGAGACATCGATGCTGGACCCTCGCACAACCGTCCTCATCGGGGGGATCACATGCGGGCTCATGGCCCTCGTGCTGACCTTTCTGAAGCGCGCCGCGCCCCTTCCCGTTCCGGCCCTGCGGAGCTGGGTCGTTGGCGCATGGCTGGTCTTTGCCGCGCTGGTCCTGCTTGGCCTGAGGGACTTGATTTCAAGCCTGGCATCCGTGACCCTCGGAAACACCGCGCTCATCCTGGCCTACGTTGTGTGGCTGGGCGGGACGCAGGAGCACTTCGGCGGAAGGGCGAGATGGCTTCCTTGGATCGGCGTCGTAGTTGGCACTGCGCTCGGCCTGACCTGGTTCGATGCCATCGACCACAGCTTCCGGATTCGCGTCGTGATCGTCGCCGGCCTGTGCGCAGCGATCAATGCTCGCCACGCCTTCGTCTTGCGCCGCGTAGGAAAGGCTTCGAGTTCCGAGCGAGGCATCGGGGCTTCTATCACCATCACCTGGCTGGCGCTGCTGACGCTGGTGTATGGCCTGCGTGCCGGGCACGCACTGGTCTTGCCGCAGGGCAACAGCGGCTTGCTGACCCAGGACGTCATCCAGGTCATCTACACCGCGAGCTTCACGGTCTGCAATCTCATGCTGGTCATCGGCTTCGCGACGATGGCATCCGATCATGTTCGCGTACGCATCGAGGAACAGGCCATCCGGGATCCCCTGACCGGCGTGCTCAACCGCCGCGCGCTCTTCGCCTCAATGGAACGCGAGATGTCACGGAGCCAGCGCGGTGGTCACACCTTCTGCGTCGCGATGCTGGACATCGACCACTTCAAGCGCATCAACGACCAGCACGGGCACCCGGTGGGCGACCGCGTGCTCGTCGACACCTGCGAGCGGACGGCTTCGCTGATTCGACCTCACGACGTTTTCGCGCGTTACGGCGGCGAAGAGTTCCTGATCCTGATGCCCGAGACGGCGATGCCAGCTGCATTGCACGCAGCGGAGCGGATCCGGAATGCGCTCGCCGTACCCGCGGACGCGTCCCTGCCTGCCATCACCGTGAGTCTCGGTCTCGCCGAATGGACGCCAAGCGACGCAACCGTCGAAGACCTCGTCGCGCGCGCGGACCAGGCGCTGTATGCCGCCAAGGCAGGCGGTCGCAATCGTGTGCATGCCCACCGCAGCTCGGATCGCTAGCGCGGCGCACGGTCAGAAATGTGCTGTCGTGGCAACCGGAAATCCGGCAGTCCCATGCCTTGGTTGACGGGGCCTCGGAGCGCAGTCGCCTGGGCATTTGACAAGCGCCGTCGACGCAAGTAACTTAGTCATCACTGCCGCAGCTGGCCCGGCACTCAAACCTCGGCAAGTCCATCCTGCGCACGGATTCCTCGTGCTGCCCCACGGGGCCCATCCTTCCCTATTCGATCTGACCTTTCGAGGCGCCGCTCCGCATGCGGGCGTGCGTCGAAAGGTTTCCCGATCGGCCAGCTGGTGCCGATGGCGTGCGGTCCTCGCACGCTCCAACCACCAGTCCTAGAACGTCGGTTACGCCGACACCACTCAACCCCGCGGGGCATTGCACCCGCGCCGGGCATCGCATTGCCTCCGCCATCCCATGGAGGCACATCATGCCGATTCCCAGTGCTACTCGCGTACCGTTGGCGCGAGACCCGCTGTCTCGGGCGTTCTTTGCCCTTCACGGCGACCACGACGAACTGGACCATCCCCAGCCCGTCGCGATGCAAGAGCTTCCGGCCCAGGCCCAAAGGGCGGTTCGCAACTTCCTCGACGACTCGGACCCCGCGCCGGAGTGGACTGAGGAGGACGTGGTCCACCTGCACTGGCGACTGCTGCTGGAGCTGCGCCGCCTACCCGATCCCGAGACTCCGCTCGAAGAGAAGCTCGACACGCTGGCCTGGGCCCTCACGGACCCTGCGCTGGACAGTCGGCCGTTCTCGTTTGCCAACTGCCTTCGCGTGGTTGGCTGCAGTCCGATGTCGCCTACCGCGTACTTCGGAGAACTGCAGGTCGAAGACGTGCGCGACTGGTTGCGTGCAAACGCCCGCAAGTGGGTTGGCGCCACGCTGGCCCGCTATCCCGACTGGGTACAGGCGCTGATCCGCGAGCACCCGGACTGGGTGGCCAAGCAGTTGGCCCGCAATCCGCAGTGGATCAATGAACAGATCAAGGCCCACAGCGAGGCCGCCCAGCCGGATCTGTTCGGCTCGAGCGCTTCGCTCCTTCCGTGCTGAGACCATCCGATGCGGCAAGCAAAGCTCAGCCCGGGATGGGCCCTGCTCGCGATCTTCATTCTCTGGGGCATCGCTGGCGCCTTCGATGAGCCGATGCAGGCATCGGAGCCGCCTGACGAAGCTCCAACGTACGCCGCACCGCCGTCCCTTCGGCTGCAGTGCCTGATCGATGCGACCGACCGCGAGGCCGACGCGAGACCTGGCATGGCACCGGACGGAAGCGGCCGCGTTCTGCTGCTCCAGGCGGCGAGTGCGCCGGCCCGGAACTTGGAGTCATTCACACCCCCACTGCCCTTTTCTGCCTCGTCATCGACGAATGAGGAGAAGCAACATGAACCATACCAGCACGATCCGTCGCGCCGACCTGCGCGCGCTGGTTCCTGTCCACACCCTGAACGACCTTGACTGGCTCGTGAAGGAAAGCGAGTTGATGACCGGTGAACCCGGTCGTGAGTTTGTGGTTGCCGGTGCGGACCGCCCGGCGTTCCACGTTCAGCTCGATCAAGGCGGCTACCAGATCCGCCGAACCGACCACGGTGACACCCAGGTGGCACACCGCGCGACGGTGCCGGATCTGTTCAAGCATGCGCTGGGCAATGCCCTCGTGTGCGGCCTTCTGTACACCTCCGCGTTGCAGTAGCCACGCGGCTTTCAAAAGGAGCGGGCCATGTCCCAACCCAAGAGCCTCGGTACCGTCGAGACCCCCTACGGCGCCGCGCGGATCATCGTCGGTCGCTATCCGAAAGGCGGCGCGATCTCGGTGCAACTCCTGCTCGGCGATGATCCCGACGATGGCTGGATCCTGTCGACCAACCTGGGGCCCTACGGCGCGCGTGTTGCGCACGACGAATTCACCGTGAAGTCCTGGTCCGAGAACGAACCGCTGATCGAACCTTTGCTCGCGTCGGGACTGTTCGAGGACACCGGCCGCCGTTGCGCGTCCGGCTTCGTACAGGCGCCCGTCTGGCGCGTGAAGGACGCCGACAACGTGCCCGCCTCCGCCGTGCGCGCATCTTAGGCGCTGAGTGCAAACTACCGGTGAACACCTCACCGGCCTTGAGAACCGCCCATGGCGGTTCTTTCCAGAGCACGCCGCCGCGTGCTCCGGAAAGAAGCTTTCCCCGAGGTAGCTGGCGAACCTGTTGCACCTGCGACGAAGTCAGCCCAAGAGTCCCCACTGCAGCCCGCCGCTGCACGAATTCAGCCAACACGCGGCAAGCCCGCGCCCGCTGACCACCGCCAGGCGGTCGACGCACACGCGTCCCCTCGCCTTTTCCGCCCGCTCACGCCTTCGAGGCCGCGCGGCAGCGCTCGCACACGCGAGCACTGCCGGCGCAGCCCTGGCCGCGCGGGTATTCCATTTCAGGAGTCGTCATGAAACTCAATGACTTTCCCTCGCCCATCGCCCTGCTCGCCCCACAGCCCATCTCCGTGGATGTGCTGCTCGAGAAGTACGCCAAGGGTGACGAGACCTCGATCGACGATGTGCAGCTGCGCGTCGCCCGTGCGCTTGCGCAGGCCGAGCCTGCCGACAGACGCGATCACTGGCAGGAGCAGTTCCTGCATGCGATGCGCAGCGGCTTCGTCCCCGCCGGCCGGATCAACTCCGCCGCCGGCACGGACATCCGCGCCACGCTGATCAACTGCTTCGTGCAGCCGGTCGGCGACAGCGTCTCCGACGACGTCGACGGCAAGCCCAGCATCTACACGGCACTGGCCAGGGCCGCCGAGACCATGCGTCGAGGTGGTGGCGTCGGCTACGACTTCAGCCGCATCCGCCCGAAGGGCGCGATGGTCAAGGGCACCCACTCGAACGCATCGGGTCCGGTGAGCTACATGCTCATCTTCGACCAGTCCTGTGCGACGGTGGAGTCGGCCGGTTCGCGGCGTGGCGCCCAGATGGGCATCCTGCGCTGCGACCATCCCGACGTGCTGGAGTTCGTGCACGCCAAGGACCAGAACGGCCTGCACAACTTCAACATCTCCGTGGGCATGACCGACACGTTCATGCGCGCGGTCGAAGCCGACGAGACCTTCGAGCTCGTGCATGTGGCTGAACCTGCAGCGTCAGCGCTCGACGCCGGCGCGCACCAGCGTGCCGACGGCAAGTGGGTGTACCGCACGGTGCGCGCACGCGAGCTGATGGACGAGATCGTGCGGTCTACCTACGACCACGCGGACCCCGGCGTCGTGTTCCTCGATCGCATGAACGAGGAGAACAACCTGCACTACGTCGAAGTCATCGAGGCCACCAATCCCTGCAGCGAGCAAAGCCTGCCCGACTATGGCTGCTGCTGCCTGGGCTCGATCGACCTGACCCGCTTCGTGCACGAGTCCTTCACGGCCGCCGCTCGGTTCGACTGGCCGGCCTTCGACGCCGTCGTGCGCATCGCGGTGCGCATGCTGGACAACGTGCTGGACGTGACCTTCTGGCCGCTGCCGGAACAGCAGCGCGAGGCGATGTTCAAGCGCCGCGTCGGCCTCGGTTTCCTGGGCCTCGGCAGCGCGCTGGTGATGCTGGGCGTGCGCTACAACTCGGCGGACGGTGTCGCCTTCGGAGCCAAAGTGGCCCAGGCGATGCGCGACGCGGCCTACTGGGCATCGATCGCATTGGGCGAGGAGAAAGGCACCTTCCCGGCGCTGGACGCCCCGCGCTACTTGGAGAGCGGCTTCGCGCAGCGGCTGCCGACCGACATCAGGCTGGCCATCGCCCAGCGTGGTCTGCGCAACAGCCATCTGCTGTCGATCGCGCCCACCGGCACGATCAGCCTGGCCTTCGCGGACAACGCGAGCAACGGCATCGAACCGGCGTTCGCGTGGACCTACAGTCGCAAGAAGCGCATGCCCGACGACTCCTTCCAGGAGTACCGCGTCGAGGACCATGCATACCGGCTGTACCGCGAGCGCGGCGGCGACGTAGCGAGCCTCCCGGCCAGCTTCGTGTCGGCGTTGGAGATGTCGGCGGACGAGCACCTGCAGATGCTGGTGAGCGTGCAGCCCTTCATCGACTCGTCGATCTCCAAGACGGTGAACGTTCCCAAGGACTACCCCTTCGAGGCCTTCCGCGAACTCTATGCGAAAGCGTGGAAGGCCGGCCTCAAGGGCTTGGCGACCTATCGGCCCAACAGCGTCACGGGGTCCGTCTTGTCGGTCGAGTCGATCGCACCGGCGAACGCCGCGGCAGGCGACGAGGACCCGTTGCGCAAGCAGATCGAGAGTCGTCCCGGCGGTGACCTGCAGGGGGTGACGTCCAAGGTCGAGTACTGGACCGGCGATGGCAAGAAGTCCGTGTACCTCACGGTCAACTTCATGCTTGTGCGCGGGACGGTCGGCGGCCGCGAGGTCGAAATCGAGCGGCCGGTGGAGTTCTTCGTGCCCGCCGGACAGCGTGACGAGGGCCAGCAGTGGATCTCTTCGAACATGCGCCTGCTTTCCATGGTGGCCCGCTCCGGCGGGTCAATCGCGAAAGCGCTGGCCAACATGCGCGAAGTGGTCTGGGACAAGGGCCCTGTGCGCCACGGCTCGGTTGCAAAGGCCGAAGGCGGCCAGGTGCCGCGCATCCACGACTCCGAGGTCGCGGCCATCGGCCACGCGCTGCAGGAGATCCTGATTCGGCGCGGTTTCCTGGACGCCATGGGTGCGCAGATGCCGACCGGCGCGCTGGCCTGCACGAACGACGCGGGTAACCCAGCGAGCCCGGCGCCCGTGCACGTGGCGGCGGTGCCGGCTCCCCGCAGTGGCAAGCAGTGCCCCGAATGCGGCGCCCACGCGCTGCGCAAGGTGGACGGCTGCCTGCGGTGCGAGCACTGCCACCACATCGGCAGCTGCGGCTGAGGCTTGGACCAGGGGCCGGTGGCGAGCGCGGGTTGAACTGCGCAATCCATCGGCCCCACAACATGTCGAGGACATCATGAACGACGAGTTCGAAGCACGCGTCCGGGACATCAAGACCCGGGCGCATCACCACTGGACGCCCATCCTCAAGGCCATGGGCGTCGACGAGAGCATCCTCAATGGCAAGAACCAGCCGTGTCCCTTGAACGGCTGCGGCGGCACCGACCGTTTCCAGTACACCGACAAGTTCGGAGAGGGCAACTACCACTGCCGCACCTGCGGCGCTGGCGGCGGCCTGAAGCTCGCGCAAGCCGTGCTCGGACTGCGGTTCGGAGAGCTGCTGGACGCTATCGAACGCCAACTCGGCGTCGTGCGCGCACTGCCAGCAGGCGGCTCCGGGCCGTCCCCGGAACGCATGAAGCGGCTGTGCCAGCGGATCTGGAACGAGGCCAAGCCCATCGCAATGGGCGACGACGTGGATCGGTACCTGCGCAATCGAGGTATCGCGTTGACCACCTATCCGCGCTCGCTGCGCTTCCACCCGGCGCTGGGCTACTACGACAAGACGCCCGGGCAGCAGCGAGCCAAGAAGATCGCGGACTACCCCGCCATGATCGCCTGTGTGCAGGGCGCCGATGGCCATGCCATCACGCTCCACCGGACGTACCTGACGGATGGTCGCAAGGCGCTTGGCGAGCAGAGCAAGAAGGTCCTGTCCTCGGGCATCAATGGCGCTGCGGTACGGCTCGACGAGCCGGCCGAGGAGTTGGCGATCACCGAGGGCATAGAGACCGGCCTCGCAGTGCGACTGAGTACCGGCAAGCAAGTTTGGTCCGCACTGAACTGCGGCAACCTCGAAAAGCTGTGGATACCACCCACGGTGAAACGGGTCTGCATCTACGCCGACAACGACGCGGATGCGGAGTTCGCGGGTCAGGCCTCGGCCTTCGCACTGGCTCAACGGCTCGTGCGCGAGGCCAAGCGCGACGCCATGGACCGCAAGGTTCAGGTGTTCGTGCCTCGCCAGGCCGGCGCTGACTGGGCCGATATCTGGTTCGCACGCGTCGCCGCCGAGGCGAAGGCGGCATAGCCGTTTGGCGGGTGGCAGCAATGCCCCCGCTCACTTTCAGTGGGCCCCCAGCGGACCCAGCGAAAGAGGTTCCCTCTGGTAGCTACCAAACCAGGCCGCATCGCGGCGAAGGCAGCCCTTGAATCCACAGCGTGACGTCGATCCGTCTCGCTACATCCCTGCCCAGGCCAGTCCTGGGTATCACCCCGCGGGGACGCACTCCCCACGGGGAGGTCCGTCCCCGTCTTTCATTGGAGATTGCCATGAAGTACGGACGTTCCCTCATCGACCTGGCCAACGAACTCGAACGCCAGCTCGCGACCAAGGTCGACATGATCGTGCCCACGCAGCTCATGCATCACCAGACGATGGCCGGCGGCGGCACGAGCGTCACCATCGAAGCGCCCGAAGGCCCGAAGTCCTTCCCGACCACGGAAGGTTTCCGCCGGCAGATCGCCGACAAGCTGAAGATCCCGTTCGCCTACTTCGAGCGGATGCGCATGGACCAGCCGACGCTGCTCGACCGTAACGTCGACACCTGGCTCCATCAGGAACCCGAGCAGCGCATGGTGCGCACGCTCGATGGACAGGCCCGCGCCTTCCTCTCGGACCGCTACCGCCGGCTCGACAACTACGACCTGCTGCAGCACGTCTTCCCGATCCTGAAGCAGTTGCCGGGCGCTCGTTTCGAGTCGGTCGAACTGACGGCCAGCCGGATGTACCTGAAGGTGGTCACGCCCGAAGTGCAGTTCGAGATCCAGCCCGGCGACATCGTCCAGGCCGGGGTCGTCGTCAGCAACTCCGAGATCGGCCAGGGCACGCTGTCGGTGCAGCCTCTGGTGTTCCGGCTGAAGTGCAGCAACGGCCTGATCGCACCCGACCGCGCGATGCGCAAGACGCACGTGGGCCGCCTCAGCGAGGCGTCCACCGAGGAAGTCACCATCTTCCGCGATGACACGCTGGCCGCCGACGACAAGGCCTTCTTCCTGAAGGTGCGCGACGTCGTCCAGTCGGCGGTGTCGGAAGCCACCTTCACGGTCGCCGCCGACAAGATGCGCCGCACGCTGGGCATCCCGCTCAAGGGCGACCCGGTGAAGGCGGTGGAGGTGCTGGCCACCCGCTACCTCTTCAACGAACAGGAGCGCGCCGGCGTGCTGCGCTCACTGATCGCCGAGGCCGACCTGTCGGGCTACGGGCTGGTCAATGCGGTGACGGGCTACGCCCAGGAGGTCGCCGACTACGACCGCTCCACGGAGCTCGAGGCGATCGCCGGCCGGATGATCGACCAGAGCCGGTCTGAATGGGAGGCCGTGGTCGAGGCCGCATAAGGATGAGCACCGCCGCCGCGTCGGCGGTGACAAGCGCTTCAGGGCACCAACCGATTTCGGGTGGTGCCCTTTTTTCTTGCCTTCTCGACGCCACGGACGCCCTCAAAGTTGACGTTTTCTGATAAATACTCGTCACAGATAAGGGTAATGCAGGGGACTGGCGCTCCGCTTGCCCGTGCCTCCCGCCTATCGCGGGCCGTACACTCGACCAAGCTCTCAAGAGTTCGTCGTTCGAGAAGAAGTCCAGGAACATGGAACAGGAACCTGCCAAGTCCAACTCGGCCATCACCCAGGCCATCCAGGCTCTTCTGGACCGTCGAAGCGTGCCGGAGCGCAAGCGTTTGGTGGCGCTGGAAGCCGCCGCCGGCATCGCCTACCAGCAGGTCAGGCGCCGCATGATGGGCGAAACGCCGTGGAGCGCCGAAGAGATCAAGCGCGTCGCGGCCCATTTCGGCGAACCGTTGTTCGGATTGTTGGGTGCCCTAGTGGAGGAGCAGCCCGGCGAACCTGCGGTTCTGTGCGTCGCTGGGACCCGCACGCCGTGCACGATCTGGCCCGGTCCGCGGGCAGAACAGGGCTTCGGCCCCTACGTCGCACTGGCGGCGGAAAGCCCGGGCGATGCCTGGACCGTCGTGACTGCCACCGAGGCCACCGGCCGGGATGCCTACGAGGTGCGCCGCCTCGTCGTTGAAATGGAGCAGCCCCGGCGCGTGGCAGTCATCGACGACGACGATGACCTCGGGCGCGCGATCGTCCAGTTTCTCCGCCAGAAGGGGCTCGACGCCATCTCTTACACCACAGCTGAGCACCTACGAACCGCGCTTGAGACGACCAGTTTCGATGGGTACATCCTGGACTGGGTGCTCAGCGACGGCCGCGCCGAGGAACTGCTGCCCCTGATCCGCGCCAAGAACCCGCACGGCCCGGTGATCATCTTGACCGGCCAGATCGACGGCGAGGCGCAGGAATCGGATCTGGCCACAGCGATGGCTGCGTTTCGCGCCCAGCTCTACGAAAAACCCTCGCGGGCACTCAGTCTTTACAACGCTCTCGAACTCGGCTTCGAGGCTATGCCGCGCGCCTAAATTTGGATCACCGGTCCCCGGCAACGGATCCAGCACATTCCCTGGCGTCAGCGCTTGGCGGGACGCTCTCGCGCGGCTTCCGTCCTCACGAATTTGTCTAGTTTTGAAAACTCATCACCTCTAGTTTTTATCGTTGAACGATAGAACTATTTGACACTTTGCGACTTTCTTGAGTACGCTGCGTGCCAGTTGTCGCGCTTTCAAGCGCGCCGATTTCCCAGCCGACTGCGGCTGCGGATCCGCCACCTGGCAGACCGGGAGCAGCACATGAACGACGCCACGCCGTTGAATGCCGTCCAGCACCTCAACTTCGAAACGCTTTCGCTGATTCGCGATTCGGCCCGAAGCGATCTGGCCACCGCCTGCTGCCAGTTCGGGTTGCATCCCGATCAGCTGCGCACCATCACCGCATTGAGCCCCACCGATCTGATGCAGATCGTTGCAAGCACCGGCAACGTGCTGCTGTTCGCGCCCCGGGACGATATTGACCTCCTGCTGGCCGCGCCTCGCACGGTGATCCCCATCCTCGCCAGCGCCCGTTCCCACGGCCCGGCCCGCGCTCCCGCCGCGACGTCCTGACCTGCGAGGCGAGGGCTGAGATGGCCTACGCCGACACCCGCATCCGCTCGCTGGAGACGGCCCGCCTGTGCGCGACGCTGGGAGCCTGCCCGCGCACCATCGGCTGGGTGACAGGCCTGCCCAGCCACTTCATCCTTAGCAAGGTGTTCGATGCCGGCCACCGCGCCCCGCGCGGGCGACCGCCCTACACCGAGGACCTGGTTTTCAAGACCACCTTCAAGATCCAGGCCGAGCTCGGATCGTTCGCGGTGAAGTACCGCGAACTCACTGCCGCGGGTTTCACGCCCGCGGCGTCGCTCGTCACGGCCTACCAGCACTACCTATCCTTTACGCCGGTGCCCTCATTCAGCTTCGACGAGGCGTTCTTCCTGGTCTCCAACCTGGATGGCATCTGGGCCTGCAAGACGCCTTCGCTGCAGCTCGAACCCTGCAAGGCCTGCCAAGCACGGCGCCTCGTGGCGTTCGGTGGCGCGTACACACCGGCATGTGCCTTCTGCAAAGAAGAATCCGGCGAGCGTGGCGTGCGCAAGCGTGTGGCCGGCCGGACACCGGCCATGGCCGAACGCATCGAAGTGTCCGAGAGCCTGCCGCTGCAGATCGAGGCTTTGCGCGTCGACGTCGAACTGGAACAACTCGGCGCCCATCGTCGGGTCCGAGCGGCGATTCTCTCAGCCTATCCCGACACGCCGCATCGACCGCCCGCCGCACTGATCCGCATCGGCCGCGCCCTGCCCGTCCAGCGCTGGAGCTCCGGCGTACGGACGCTGCAGCGCGCCCAGTTCTCGCTCGTGGCCGTGCTGTTCCAGAGGCTGACATCTGGGGGCATTGGCGCAGACCGCGCGCTCATCGCGACCTATCGACAAGCCCGGGACGCGTTCCGCCATGCGGCCGCGCCCTCGTTCGATCGCTGCTTCGAGGTCGTCAGCCAGGTGGCGGGCCGGTGGGGCGTCGCCACGCCCACGCTCGTGCTGGCCCCGTGTGATCGCTGCGGCGCCTCCTTCCTGGTCGGCTTGGCCGACCAGGGGTCTGGCGGAGCACAGCAGCGTCGCTGCCCCTACTGCCAGTTGCTTCGGCACCCCGAGACCTATCTCGCAGGCAAGGCGGCCTGAGCACGGAACGTCCGGCCGTCTGCAGAGCCGCCTGACGCCGGAGCAGCCACGGGTGGCTTTCTCGCCCTTGCGAGTCGCGACTTTTCGCATAGACCAGCGCTTCCGCCCCTTCCACCATCGTCGTCGCACTTCCGGGAGCGACACCGATGCGATTCCTCTCGTTCCTCGCCCGCCCCGGCGCGCGTGCTTCACCGCAGCCTCCTGTCGAGCCGGCGTTGGACGTGCTGTCGGCTCATCCCTCCGTGGACCCGGGCCTCGCCGCGGGAACGGTCGAGCAACTGCTCGCCGCCCACGCCGAGTTGCTGTCGCGTATCAAGCTTTGCTACGGCGCCGACCGCGCGACGTTCGAAGCGGACCTGCTGGCGCCTATCAGGAACTTCGCCGACTACGTCAACCTGCTGCCGGCCACCGCGGACAACTACTTCTCAGAAGCGGGCGGGCTCTTCCGCCTCGGCCTTGAGGTCGGCTTCTTTGCGCTGCAGGGCACGGACGGACACATCGTCTCGGGCCGCTCCACCATCACGACGCGACGTCATCTCGAGCCACGGTGGCGGCAGGCCACCTTCTTGGCTGGCCTCTGCAGCGAGCTGCACCGGACGCTGAGCCATATCGTTGTCACCGACGAACACGGCAACGCATGGCCTGCCTACCTGCTCCCGCTGACGCGATGGCTCGGCCAGCAGCACTCCAAGCGCTTCTTCATCCGCTGGCTGTCGGGCGCGCAGGAGACCCGCGCGCTCGGCCTGTTTGCGCTCCGCCATGTCGTGCCGGAGCACACGATGCAGCACCTCGCGAACGGCAACGCCGTGGTGGTGCCGCAGTTTCTTGCCTGTCTGGCCGGCATGCCGCTCTATCGCGAGCAAAGCATCCTCGTCGAACTCGTGAAACGCGCGGCTGCACTGGTCATCGACCGCGATCTGCTCGCCAGCGCGAACCGGTATGGGCGCCCCATCCTCGGTGCCCACCTGGAGCGCTACCTCCTGGACGCCATGCGCCGCCTGGTCACCTCGCACACGGCGTGGGCGCCTAACCAGGAAAAGTCCCGGGTCTGGTATGGCAAGGACGGGCTCTTCATCGTGTGGCCGAACGCAGTGGCCGAGATCCGCAAGCTGCTGGAGGAGGACGAGCTGCCGGGCATCCCCAAGGCGCCGGAGACCATTCTGGAGATCCTGCTCGGCGCCAGGGTCCTCGAAGCGCGCACAAGTACCGAGGCGCTTTGGAACATCGCGCCGCCACCGGGCAAGACACCGCTGGAAGCGGTGAAGTTGGCGTCGCCGGAAATCCTCCTTGCGGCCCACCTCGACCCAGTCGTACCCCTGCCGGACGCACTCGTCGTTCGCGTCTCCCCGCCCGCGGCACAAGCCCCAAGCCAAGCTGCTCCGCATGCCGGTCGGGCAGCGCCAGCGCCTTCGCCTGCACCCGCTGCGTCGCCAACGGCATCCCCCTCACCGGCGCCCTCGCCTGCCGCGCCCGACACATCGATCGGCCAGCAACTGGAGCTCGATGTCGACGCCCCACCCCCTGCCGTGGAATTGCCTGCAGAGGATGCGCCTGAAGCAGCCCCTTCACGTCAACCAATGTGTGCCGCGGCGCCCCAGTTCAAGCTCAACGCGCCGCTGCGGTTGAACCCACAGGTCAGAGACGCGCTGTCTCTCGCGATCGAGAGCATGAACGGCGACGCCAAGGCTGCGGTGGCCGTCACGGTGCCGACTGGCGTCTTTGTGCCTCTCGACCACTTCAAGCGCACCAACGTCGACGTGTCCGTCGTCTTGCGCTCGCTCGCGGAGGCCGGCATGGCAACGGCACGGCGTGCGTCGCGCGTCGACACCCTGCAGCACGAGTTGGCGGGACAGCCCGTCCTCGGATTCGTGTTGAAACCGCAGTTCGTCGCCGGCCTCGATCCGGCTGACTTCGCGCCGACTCAGGAGGCCCGCGATGCTGGTGCGTAGCTACGAGATGCCGTGGCGTCCGGCCTACGAGATGTGGGCCAGCGGCGCATGGCTGGTGGGCTTACTGTTCTTCGTCTATCTCGGGGGGCGCGGCCTCATCACGTCGCCCATCGCCCTCGGCCTGGCGTTCCTCGCGCTGCTGATGGCCGCTCACCGAGCACGCCAAGGCCTGCGCGTGCTGACGATCCGCGCATCGCTGTCAGGCAAGGCCATGCAGGTCATCACCACGCGAAAGCTCGAGACGCTGACCCGCAAGCCCGATCAGGTCTTTCTTGGATTTGGCTTCGAGTGGTTGCCCGTGCATTCGCAGCGGCTCTACGAACTGGCCAAGGTCAACTACAAGGAATACGCGGTATCGCCCCAGTTGCTAGGGCTCCTCGGCTTCGCCGTGAATCCACAACCGGATGCCGAGATCGGCCTGCCCTACATCCACGGCGTCGAACCCCGGGAGCAGCCGCTGTATCGGCCGCTGCAGAACTTCGAAGGTGGCACGCTGCTGGTCGGCACGACACAAGCCGGCAAAGGCGTGGCGCTGGGCATCTTCCTGACGCAGGCCATCCGCCGCGGCGACGTTGTGGTTTTCATCGATCCCAAGAACAGTCGCAGGCTAAAGCGCGTCGTGCAGCGGGCCTGCCAAGACTACCGCGAGGCGGACACGTTCATGGAGTTCCACCCCGCCTTCCCCGAAGTCGGGGTGCGGCTGGACTTCACCTTCAACTGGCAGAAGCCCACAGAGATCGCGTCGCGTATCCAGTCGATCATGCCGGTCGACGCTGGCGGGGCGTTCACCGCGTTCGGTTGGGATGCCGTGAACGTCGTGGTGCAGGGTCTCGTGAGCCTGGAGGATCGCCCCAACCTCCTCAAGCTCACGCGCTACATCGAGGGCGGCATTGAGCCCGTGTTGGAAGCGTCGCTGCAGCGCTTCTTCGACCGCCAGCTCGGCCCCGGCTGGCGCGACTCCCAGGAGATGCGTGCACTGCTGCAAACCGCCGCGCGCGGCGGCATCAAGAAACCCTCCGAAGTGGCCACGCCGCAGTTGCTGGCCTTTGTCGCCTACTACGAGCAACGCCTGCCCCAGAACCAGCGAGACAAGGTGATCGACTCACAAATCCGCGTGTTCCGCCACAACCGCGAGCACTACCAGAAGATCACCGCCAACCTGTTGCCCATCCTGTCGATGCTCACGTCTGGCGACCTGGGCCAGAGCTTATCGCCCGATCCTTTCGACCTCGACGACAAGCGGCCCATCATGAACTTCGAGAAGATCGAGCGCGGCGGCCATGTGCTGTACATGTGCCTGGACTCGCTGCCCGATCCATCGGTGGCCTCGGCCATCGGCGCGCTGGCGATCGCGGACCTCGCCGCTCGCGCGGGCATGCGCTACAACTTGGGCAGCAGCCAGCGCATCACGCTCGTGGTCGACGAGATCGCCAACGTGATCAACCAGCCCCTGATCGAGATCCTGAACAAGGGGGCCGAGGGCGGCATCCATTCCATCTGTGCGATGCAGACGCTGGCCGACCTGGCGAAGCGGCTGGGCTCCGAAGATGCCGCGCGGATGGCGCTGGGCAACCTCAACAACCTGTTCGCGCTGAGATCCAAGGACCGGCCGACACAGGACTTCATCGTCGAGACCTTCGGCAAGACCGGCATCCACACGATGCGCGTCGGGCTCAACCAAGGCGCCGACACGCACCTCGGCGACTGGAGCGCCGGCAAGAGCGTGCAGGTGACGGAGTCACTTGAAGAGCGCGTGCCGGTGGACATCCTCGGCAAGCTGCCCAACCTGCAGTACTTCGGGTCGGTCGCCGGCCGGCTGGTCAAGGGGCGGTTCACGATCCTCAACCCTGATTTCGACCGCCCTCCTGTCGCACAGAAGGAGGCGACCTGATGATCCGCTACGTCTGGATCACCGCCATGCTGGCGATCCTCTGCATCGTGCTCTACATCCCTTCGGCGGTGCCGCCGGAGCGCTTCCTCGATGTGCTGCGCTCGGAGCATGCGCTCAATGAGCGTGTCTGGGGCGAGGCCACAGGTCAGCGCATCCTGGGTCGAATGCTCGACATGCAGCAGGCTGGCAAACAACTCAGCGCACCGCCAACGGCCGAGCCTGCGTCAAGCCCCGCCAGCGGCGCCATCGACACCGCGGTGGCGCAGCAGATGAGCGCCGTCAGCACGCGGTTGTTCGGCAACCCCTACTTCCGTTCGATCGACGCGCTCTTCGTGCTGGTGACCTATCGGCTCAGCGCGCTGGTCGAACTGCTGCCGTTGCTGCTGATCTTCTGCGGTGTCGTCGCCGTGGACGGCCTGGTCCTGCGGCAGGTACGCGCCCGCGAGTTCGTGCCCCACAGTGCCGAGCTATTCGGCGGCAGCGTCGTCGGCGGCATCACGCTGGGAAGCGTGGTGGTCGTGGCGTGCTTTCTCCCGATGCAGCTGCATCCGATGTTCATCACGCTGACCCTGCTGCTGATGCTGTTCGTGCTCAGCAGGGCGCTGGCGAACTACCACGCCATCCGCTGACACCCCCATCAACTCGGCCCTCGATGGGCCGGATTCTCGGGTGCGGCAGAGGGACCTCTTCCCTACGCTGAAAGCACTGAGACGACACCTGTGCTCGTCTGCAAGGGGCTCACCCGATGCAAGCCGTACTGCAACTTCCGCGAGGTCTATCGATGGAAACTCCGATCGACCGTGCCGACAGCCAGCAGCCCACCGTTCAGACGGGCGTCTGGGTCGATGAACACGACTGGCTTCACCGCATCTTCAAGTCGGCCGAGAACTGCTCGCCCAAGTTCCGCTTTCCCGACCTGCTCGGCGCATGCGTGTCGCTGGCCGTCGGTTGCGAAGACGGGCAACGCCGTCTCGTCGACTACCTCGAGACCCGCCTGACCCTGCGGGACCCGCGGACCGAACGCCGCAGTTGCGACATCTGGTGCACGCAGTTCGAGCAGGTGATGCAGGCCCACCGCGCCTCGTGGAATCGCTTCCCGAATCCCATGTTCGAGATCGACCACATCACGACGGCATGCGTGGCCATCGCGATGCAGCGTCCGGATGGACAGATGCAGGTGCTTCGGCAAGCGCGGCAGAACCTGCTGGAGCGCGCCCAGGCGCGTCGGGCCACGGCCAACTGACCATCATGAGCTTCAAGCGCACATACCTCATCGCGCTGCTCGCCATCGCAGCGACGACGGCACCCGCCAGCAGCTACGCCTGCTGGGAAGAGGCCGAGAGGCTCTATGGGGTCTCAGCGAGCCTGCTCTATGCCGTCGCACGCGCCGAGTCCGACCTCAACCCTGCAGCCGTCAACAACTCGCATCGCGAGCGGACGGGCACCTACGACATCGGCCTCATGCAGATCAACAGCAGCCACTTGCAGCAACTGGCGGCGGTCGGCATTCGCGAGCAGGACCTCTACGACAGCTGCACGAACATCAAGGTCGGGGCCTGGCTTCTCGCGCATGCCTTTGCGACGCATGGCGTTTCATGGAACGCCGTCGGCTCCTACAACGCGGCGTGCAGCCAGCTCAAAGGCCAGGCTTGCACCGAGGCTCGGTCGCGCTACGCCTGGCGCGTCTATCGCCGCCTGCCTCCGGCCGCGGGCGCCCAGGCCAAGCAACAGATGGAATCCACGGCGCAGCAGCAGCCGATCTACATCCTGTCCGCGAGGGTCGCTCCATGACCCCGCGCAATCACCGGTTCACCGAGATGGCCGCATCGATTGGCTTCGCGGCGAGTCTCCTGCTGACGTGCTCCTCGTGTGCCCACCTGCGTGGCGAGCCGCAGGCACCAGCGGAACACGACAACGCTTCAGCGCCAAGCCAGCAGCGCATAGCGCAGTTCTCCTTCGGCCGGGACGCAAGCTTCGGCGTCTGCATCGAGCCGGCATGCCCTCGCGCCACTCCGAAGACGCTGGCCGGCGCGGCGCCGGCGGCCATTCCGGCGGCCGCACCCGCGCAAATCCTGCCGGCCCCCACCGCGCGACCGGTCAGCATGATCGAGCAGCCGCCTCCCATCGCGCCGATGAAAAAGACCGTCAAGACGCCGCAGCCACAGGAGCCCGAACAGATCCGCCAGTTGGTGGTCGGTTTCGGGTTTGGCAGCGCCGAGCTCAGCGCTGCCGCCCGCGCCACGCTCGATTCCTCGGTCCAGGACGCGCGGCGTGCGGATCGGATCGTCATCTCGGGCCGAACAGACGTGGTGGGCGACGTGAAGGTGAACCAGGCCCTGGCGACGTCCCGTGCGCTGGCCGTCCGGGACCATCTGCGCACGGTCGCCCCAGATCTCGCAGCGACGATCTCTATCGATGCGCAGGGGCGTTGCTGCTTCGTGGCATCGAACGCCGATGAGACCGGCCGCGCGCGCAACCGGCGCGTGGAGGTCGTGTTCCTGGCCGCAGGAGGTGCCTGATGAATCAGCCGATTCTCAGACCCGCGGCCCAGATTCCTGAGGACCGCGACGCCGACTCACCGCAAGGCGGCTCGTCGACGCGCTCCTCTGCATACCCGCAGCCGAAGCGGAAGGTCAGACCCGGATGGAAGGCAACGATCGTCCGGGCCGACTCCTTCGCCAAGTTACGGGCCATCCAGAAATCCACGAGCGATCCCGCGATCGACTTGAGCTATCTGACGGACGCGTGCCTGCAGATCGCTCTTGAGCTTGGTGCGGAGGCGATCGTGAAGCGCGCATTGGATGCCCTGCGTCCCGTGCGACCCACTTCCTGATCTTCACGTTCCATGGAGCAAGCAATGAACGCTGTCCTTTCGCATGTCCGCGCGCCTTCGCGCAAGGTCCTGGCCGTTTCGGGGCTGTTCGCCCTGGCTTTCCTGGCCCTGCTGGCCACCACGCCCAGCCACGCGCTGGACCTGGTGGCCTTCACCGGCATCACCGGCCCGCTGGTGTCCGCTCTCACCCAGCTCGCCGGCCTCGCGCCGGGCGTCAAGGCGCTGGTGGGTTTCGTCGGGTTCGTCGTGGCCTTCATCAGCCTCGCCGCCCTGCGCAACTTCGGCCCGGTGCTGTTCTACCTGGGCATGGCCATCTTCGGCGCCGTGGGTCTGACCATCGCCGGCGCCATCCTGGGTGCAGTGGCCTGAGCCGGTCGCAAGACCTGCACACACAGGCAAGAGAAGGGGAACGCGATGCAGTCCGACACCTACATCCCGCGCCGGTTGGATGACCAATGGAAGATCGGCTTCTGGGACGCCGACGTCGCGTTCCCCTTCGTTTTCTCGCTGTTCGTCGGCTACCTGACGAGCACCAAGCTGGGCTTCGCGATCTGCGCGGCCGCCGGCATGTATCTCAGCCGGTGGGTGTCGCGCACGAAGGCGGACAAGCACCCGGCCTTTGCCATGCACTGGGCCCACTGGGCCCTGCCAGCAAACCCCATCACGGCCTTGCGCGCTACGCCGCCATCCCACCTGCGCCGCATGGTCGGCTGAGCACGGACCAACACCATGGAATTCGACCGCCACCAGAATGACCTGCGCGTGCAGCGCAAGGCCAACCGCACGCTCGGCGCCATCGTCGCGCTGCTGGCCACCTGCCAGTTGATCTCGCTCGGCGTCATCGCGAGCGTCGTGGGCAGCGAGCGCACGGTCATCGTGCCGCCGTCCATCGATCGCACGTTCTGGGTCACGCGCGACCAAGCGAGTCGCGAGTACCTGGAAGAGATGGCGGGCTTCGTCGCGTGGCTGATGCTCGACGTGTCGCCGTCGACCATCGACTGGAAGCGCAACGTGCTGCTGAACTGGGTCGCGCCCGACCAGCACGCAGCCCTCAAGACAAAGATGGACCTGGAGGCCGACCGCCTGCGCAGCAACAACGCAGCGACCTCCTTCCTCATCCAGCAGTTCACGGCGGACGAGAAGGAGCAGTCCGTGCTCATCACGGGTCGCCTGCGACGCCAGATCAACGGCGCCGACGTCGGCGAGCCCGAGACGCGCGCCTACCTCGCCCAGTTCAAGTACACGGGCGGCCGTGTGCACCTCCAGACCTTCAAGGAGATCCAGAATGCGCAGAACGGTCAAGTTCGCGTCAGCGCTGCTGATCCCGCTGCTGTGGCTCGCTGAAGGCCCCGCAGCGCATGCGCTGCAGGTGGTCGAGGGCAGCGACGGCGTCACCATCGACGCGGTGATCTCGCTCAAGGAGCCGACGCGCATTCGCATCGACGGCGCCTCGATCACCAACGTCTTCGGCAACATCTACTCGAGCAACTGCGGCGCGGCGGTGACCGCGCCACCGGGCCAGCCCGGCGCGACCGGTGTGTCGCCACTGGCGCCCGCGGTGAATCCTGCCGGTGAGATCGTGCTGGAGTGCGACACCGACAAGGGCGAAATCTATGTGCGCCCGGTCGGCGGTGCGGGCAAGCCCGTGAACCTCTTCGTGTCGAGCCAGCACGCGACCTACACGCTGCTGCTGCGCCGCTCCGACACGCCGGCCGACACCATCGTCATCCGCGACAAGACGCCGCGCGTGGCCAAGGCCGACCAGGCCGGTGGCCCGACGGCTCGGCAACCCCAGCATGTCCGAGCGCTGAAGGCAATGCTCGTCGCCATGGCGTCGGATCGCGTGCCGGCGGACGTCCGGGTCGAAGAAGTCAACCGCCCGCTGCAGCTGTGGACCGAGGCGCGCTTCTCGCTGACCCGCCTGTACGAGGGTCGCGGCCTGATCGGCGAGCGCTATTCGATCACGAACGCCAGCAACCAGACCATGGTGCTTGCCGAGCAGGAGTTCGACCGGGAAACCGGCAACGTGCTCGCGGTCTCCATCGAGAACCACAACCTGCGGCCCGGCGAGAGCACCACGGTCTACGTCATTCGGCAGGGAGCCTGAGCCATGTCGACATCCCTCAAGGACAAGTTCGCCGGCCTCGTCGAGCGCATGTCGCCGCGCACGCGCCAATGGGCAACCGTCGGCGGCATCTCCGCCGCCGCCATGGGCATCCTCTGGGCGGTGTTCGCGATGGGCTCCGGCGACTCGTCGCAGCGCGCCGCGGCGGCGTCGAAGGCCGACCTCAAGCCCACCAACGTGGACCTGATGGCGCCGGGCGCGCAGGTGCGAGAAGTCGAGACCTGGGTGGGCAAGGCCGGTCGCGACCTCGAGCAGTACAAGAGCGATCGCGAAGAGCAGCGCCGCATCAACCGGGACCGACAAGAAGGCCAGGAGGCGCTGATACGCCGCTTCGCCGAGTTGGAGACCCGCCTGAAGGCGGCGCCTCCGCCACAACCCGCGGCCTCGGCACCGGTGGTTCCGGCGCAGCCGACGCCGCCCGCGCCCGCGACCTACCCACCGGATGCGGCACTCGCACGCAACGGCCTGCCCCCGCCGCCGCCGCCGGCGCGCGGCCGCAATGTGGGCCTCCCCGACGGCGCGCCCTCCTTCGAAGCTGCGCCAACGCCGCCGCAGCCTGCACTGGTCCGCGTCACTCTCTCGCAGCCGCAGAAGGCTGCCGACAGCACGACCGAAGGCGGCAAGGCAGGTCAACAGACCATCGACACGTTCCTTCCGGTGAGCTTCACGCGGGGCACGCTGATCGGCGGCCTGGACGCCCCGACCGGCGGACAGGCTCAGAGCAATCCCCACCCCGTGCTGATCCGCCTCTCGGACAACTCGGTCCTGCCCAACCGCTTCCGCGCCGAATACCGCGAATGCTTCGTGGTGGCCGCGGGCTACGGCGACATCAGCTCGGAGCGTGCCTACCTGCGCACCGAGTCACTGTCCTGCGTGCGTCCCGACGGCGTGGCCTTGGAAGTGAAGATCCAGGGCAGCGTCTACGGCGAGGACGGCAAGGTCGGCATGCGCGGTCGCCTGGTGACCAAGCAGGGCCAGATGCTCGCGAACGCGCTCATGGCCGGCGTCATCAGCGGGATTGGCCAGGGCATCTCCACGGCCAACACGACGTACAGCACTTCGGCCCTCGGGTCGGTAGCCACAACCAATGGCTCCGACGCGTTGAAAGCCGGTCTCGGCAGCGGCGTCGGGAAGGCGCTGGACCGCCTCGCGCAGTACTACATCAAGCTCGCCGAACAGACTTTTCCGATCATCGAGATCGACTCGGGCCGCGAGATCGACGTCGTGCTCACCAAAGGCGTGCGCATCGACGGCGGCGAGTCCGTCCGGGCTTCGCCGACTTCCCTCCCCCGCAACGCCGATCCCTCCGATCGCCACCTGAAAGTCGCCAATGAAGAAGACTGAGCATCCCTTCGTGCAAGGTGTTCTTGGGGCTGTGCTGGTCCTGAGCACTGCGCTGGTTGCTGCCGCGACGCCACAGGAAGCGAAGCTGCTGGCCGGCCTCAAGAAGACCCACCCCGGCACCCAGTTCACATCCGTGAGCGCCAGCGCCATCCCCGACCTCTACGAAGTCTGGATGGGGCCCAACGTGGCGTATGTGTCAGCGAAGAATCCTCGCTTCTTCGTCTTCGGTCGTGTCATCGACACCAAGACGATGACCGACATCACGGGACCCAAGCTGGCGCGGGCCGAGCAGGCACGCGGCGCTGCTGAGCCGCCCCAAGCGGAAGACAAGCCCGTCGCGGTAGACAAGCTCCCCGCGACCGATGCGATCAAGACCGTGCACGGCACCGGCGCCCGCACCCTCTACGTGTTCAGCGACCCGGCGTGCCAGTACTGCCGCCGGCTCGAACCTGAGCTGGCCAACCTGCGGGACGTGACGGTCTACACCTTCGTCGTTCCCTTCCTGGGCCGCAACCTTCCACAGGCCGTGCTGTGCGCAACCGATCCCGCAAAGGCCTGGCGCGCGCTCATGGTCAACGGCGACAGCTCCGGCCTGGCCTCGCAGGCGGAATGCCCCTCCGCCCTGGACCGCAATCTGCAGCTCGCGCGGCAACTCGGCGTGTCTGGCACGCCCACGCTGTTCTATGCCGACGGCACAAGGACCGCAGGCTACGCCCCGGTCGCAGAGGTCGAACGACGCATCGCTGCAGCTGGAGATGCCTCGGGCCGCCAGGCCAGCGCGCGACCCACCACCCCACAGGAGAAGTCGCCATGATTCGTCGCCAATCCTTCGCGCACGTCACGCTCGCCGTGGCAGTGGCTTGCTGCCTGTCAGCCTGCTCCAGTCTGAGTGGGTTGGACGGCACCTCGAGCTATGGCTGCAAGGCGCCCGAGGGCGTCAAGTGCCTTTCCGTCTCGGGGACGTACTACAACGCGCTGCAGAACAACCTGCCTGCGCAGCGCCAGGGCCTGTCGGGCTCTTCAGCTCCGGCCCCGTCCGCACCTGCGCCGGCGCCGGCCCGCTTTCATGCCACGTCCGTGTCGACCGCCGGTGCCCCCGCGCCGGTAGGCGAGGCCTACGTGGCAGCGCCTCTACGCAGCTCGCCCAAGGTGCTGCGCCTGTGGATCAAACCCTGGGAAGACGCCGACCGAGATCTGAACGGCGAGAGCCTCGTCTACGTCCAGGTGGACAACGGCCGCTGGATGGTGGACCACGTCCAGCGCCTGGCGCGCGAGCAGTACGCGCCCGTGCGCCCGATGAAGCTTCCGACCTCCGCGGCGCAAGCGGCCAGCGAGTCCGGCAAGCCAGGCGCCGCGCAGGCAAACGACGACGGGAACTCGCTGGCCGGCGCACTGCGCGCCCTGCAGAGCCGCGCTCCCGCCGCGGCCGACAACTGAGCCTCGCCGGCCAAGGATCACGACCATGCTCAACGTACTGCGCACTGGCCTGTTCGGCAGCGATGGTGCCGGCGACATCGGCGCGGGCCTCTTCGGATTCGGCGCCGCGGACGACTCGCCCGCCGACCAGTTCGCCAGCTGGCTGCCGTATGCCTCCTACCTCGATGAAGAGCAACTGTTCGTCAACCGAGACGGCATCGGCTTCATGCTCGAGATCATGCCGCAGAGCGGCGCAGACGACCGCATGGTCGAGGTCCTGATCTCGCTCTATGCCAATTGCCCCCCCAACGCTGGGGTGCAGTTCCACCTTTTCGCGTCGCCGCACATCCGTTCCCAGTTGCGGCAGTACGCCAATCTGCGCTCCGAAGACGGTGACCAGGTCCACAAGGCGCAGACCTGGGGACGTCCGGCGCGAAACGACAACCTGTTCCGCAAGCTGGCGCGCCGGCGCTTCGAGCACCTGACCGGCGGCGCGCAACGCTCGCTCACGCAGGGCTTCCACTACACGATCCGTGACTTCCGCCTGATGATGAGCGTGTCCGTGCAAGGGGATGCGTCCAACCTCGCTCGGCGCGAGGAGATCGTCTCGCTGCGCGACGGCATGGCAACCACGCTGCGGTCCGCGTCGCTGCCCAACCGTGTATGCGACGCGGCGGACCTCATCAACTGGTGCTCGCTGTTCGTCAACCCCGACCGCATCACCAGCACACACGGCCCGGACCTGCACTACGACGACGGCCGCGAGATCCGCGACCAGATGGTCGACCACGACACCATCCAGGATGCCAAGGCCAATGGCCTTCACCTGTGGAAGGAAGGCGGCGGCCCGGGCATGGACGTGCGCTTCTACTCCATCAAGTCCTTCCCCGAGCGCTTCGGACTGTGGCAGATGGGCGCGCTAATCGGCGACCTGATGCAGCCGGCCCTCCAGTACAACGCGCCATTCCTGCTGACGATGGGTGTCCATGTGCTGGACCCGAACGCCACGCGCACGACGGTGATCGCCAACCATGTCCGTGCCACGCAGAACGCCGACAGCAAGATGGCGCGGGTGATGCCGGACGTGAGCAAGAAGGCGCGCGACTGGACGGCAGCTGCCGACGTCATCGACGCTGGCGGCGCCATCGTCAGCCTCTACCACCAGCTCGCCGTCTTCAGCCCGCCCGAGCGCGCTGTGCAGACGCAGGAGACGGCCAAGGCCATCTGGCGGGCACGCGGCTTCGAGCTGAACGCCGATGTCTACATGCACCGCCAGGCGCTCATCGCCAGCCTGCCCATGACGCTGTCGCCGCGCTTCCATGGCGACCTTCGCAAGATGCGTCGCGTCACACGCAAGACGATGGGCAACGCGATCCACCTCGCGCCGCTGGTCGCGGAATGGCGCGGCACGCGAACGCCGACCCTGCTCTTCGGCGGCCGCCGCGGACAGCTCATGACGCTGGATGTCTACGACAACGACCTCGGCAACTACAACTTCGCCATCATCGGTGCGCCAGGCTCCGGCAAGTCCGTGCTCATGAACGAGATGGCGTGGTCCTATCGATCCATCGGAGCGCGCGTCTGGATGATGGACCTGGGTCGTTCTTTCGAGAAGCTCTGCAAGAAGGCCGGCGGTACCTACATCGAGTTCCGCAGCGACGCCCGCATCAACCTGAATCCCTTCAGCGTGGTCTCCGAAGAGCGGACGGCGGCAGATGGGTCCATCGAGGGCGGCATCAACGAAGACATCGACATGCTCAAGCCGGCCCTGGCCAAGATGTGCTCGATGGGCAGCACGCTCGAGGAGGTCCAGATCAAGGCGCTCGGCGCCATGACGTTGAAGCTGTACAAGCAGTACGGCCGCGAGTTGACGATCACAGGACTGCGCGACGCGTTCATCACCGGCAGCATCCCCGAGCTCGGACTCAAGGGTGATCAGCGCATCAAGGATCTGGCCGTGATGCTGAACCCCTACACGAAGGACGGCGAGTACGCCCGTTTCTTCGAGGGGCGCAACAACGTCGACTTCTCGAACGACTTCATGGTCATCGAGAACGAGGAGCTCAAGCGCAAGCCCGAGCTGCATGCCGTCGTCAACATCCTTCTCATGTACCAGATCACCGGGCAGATGTACCTGACCCGTGATCGCAAGAAGCTGCTCTTCATCGACGAGCTGAAGCAGCAGCTCGGCGAGATCGGATCCGATGATCCGGTGAAGGCCGCTGTCGTCGAGGAGGCCGCGCGCCGCGCGCGGAAGTACGGTGGCGCGCTCGGCACGGCGACGCAAAGTGCTGACGACTACTACGGCTCTGCCCAGATGGAAGCGGCATTGAACTGCTCCGACTGGACGTTCCTGCTGCGGCAAAAGGCGGAATCCATCGAACTTCTCGGCCGCAACGGCCGCATCTCGATGGACGAGCCGAAGAAGCGGCTCCTCCAGTCGCTGCGCACCGAGCCGGGCGTGTTCTCCGAGTGCTATATCTCCTCGCCCGTCGGTGAAGGCGTCGCCCGGAACATCCTCGATCCGTTCAGCCACCTGCTGTTCAGCAACAAGATCGACGACAACGCGCCTCTCGACGAGTTGCGCCGCGCCGGCCTGTCGATTGACGACGCGATCAGCGAACTGCTGCGCCGCAGGGGGTACCAGGCATGAAACAGATTGCCCTGTCCGCGGCCATCTCGCTGCTGCTCACCTCCGGGGGCCTGCTCGCCTACGACCGGCTCGTCGCCCGGCCGGCGCAACGCATTGGGGTCGTCGACGTCTCCGAGGTCTATCGCCAGAAGGAAACCGAGTTCGCCGCGCTGATCACGGCGGGGCGTAACGAGGATGACCGGCAGCGCGCGATGGACCTGGCTGCGAGCTTCGCACGCCGGCTGCCACAGGCGCTGGAAGAACTGCCGCGCGAGTGCAGCTGCCTGGTCGTAATGAAGAGCGCCCTGGCCGGACCGACGCTGCACACCATCGACCTGACACCACGGCTCAAGGCCAAGCTGGAGCAAACATGAGCACATCGTCGAATGCCGCGGCGCCCCGCGTCGGCCTGCTTGCTTGGTGGTCACGCGGCGCGCGGCTGCTCGGGTACGAGATGCGCCGGCGCTGGTACCTGTTCGCCGTCCTCGCGCTGATCTGGCTGCTGGCGGCGATGCGCCTGTTTGTCCACCACTCGCCAATGCTGCCGGTGATGGTGAACTGGACGCCGAGCATTCCGCACCATCTTGTCTACGTGGACTACAGCGGATTGCCGCTGGCCCGCGGCGACCTGGTGGTCTACGCATTCGAGGGCGAGGCGGCACGCCGGGACTTCCCTGGCTTGAAGGACCAGCCCTTCTTCAAGCGCATCGCTGGCGTCCCAGGCGACACGGTCACGGTGGTCGGCCGCGAGGTCTTCGTCAATGGCGTCGGCGTCGGTACCGCGAAGACCCACACCTTCGACCGCCGGCCGCTGGAGCCCATCGCCGCCACGGTCATCCCGCCGGGGTTCCTCTATGTACAGGGCACCAGCCCGGACAGCTTCGACTCACGTTATCGATCCAGCGGACTGGTCGCCATGCGCGATGTGACCGCCCGGGTCAAGCCGCTTCTGTAGGAGATCGCCATGCGCCATTTACTACTGCCGGCCCTGCTTTTTGGCCTCTGCTCGCTCGCCGCCGGCCAGAGCGACGAGATGCAGATCCGCGACGACGTGCCGATCGAGACCTACCTGGCACTGCTGGCCCAGGTCGCGCCGCCAGCGCGCGATGGTGCCGAAGCCTACATGGCCGCCTTCAAGGCGCGATGTGGACGGGCAATGACCACGATCGAGTTGCGCAAAGCCTTCGCCGAAGGCAGTGGCAACCCGACTTTGATGGCGATGATTCGCGCAGCGCATCAGAAGGACACCGCTGCGATGCAGCGACTGTCCGCCTCGATCACCTGCCCGCGAGGATGAAGTGTCTCCGCTCGCGCGCATCATTCTCGTCGGCGCCATCCTCGGTGCCAGCGCGGCAGCGCGCGCCGAGAGCCTGGGAACCATCGGGCCGACCTATCCGATCGCCGAACAGCATCTGCTCGACCACATCATGGCCAAGCTGCGCGAGAAGGAGCGCAGCGGTGAGCTGAAGCAACTGCAGGAACAGGCCCAGGCTCGCGCGACGCAGTCCGTGCGCTCGCCGAAGCCGGTGCCGGGTCTGCGCCGCGCAGATACGGCGCGGACCTACTACTTCGACCCAAGCTTCACGCTCGACCGCAACGTCGTGGACGAGAACGGCCAGGTGCTGTTCCCTGCCGGGTTGAGGAAGAACCCGCTCGACGTCGTCTCACTGTCAAAGCACCTGCTGTTCTTCGACGCCCGAGACCCGCGGCAGGTGCAACGCGCGAGGGAGCTGATCGACACCTATCAGGGCCGCGTGAAGCCCATCCTCGTTGGCGGCAGCTACCTGGACTTGATGAAGGCCTGGAACCGCCAGGTCTTCTACGACCAGGAAGGCGCGTTGGTCAGGAAGCTGGGCATCACCGCGGTGCCTGCGATCGTTTCCCAGGAAGGCAATCGCCTTCGCATCGACGAGGTGGTGGTGAAGTGAAGCGACTCCTGCGCACGCTGCTCGCGGCAGCACTCTTCCTTGGCACGCTGGTGGCGGGGGGCGCCCCCATCGCGACCTGCACGGGCAAGTTCCCGAATCCGGTCACCGACATCTGCTGGTCGTGCATCCTGCCGATCACCATCGGCCGCGCCACGGTCGGCAACTTCGGTGGCCAGGAGGACAACGACAGCAATCCGAGCAGTCCGGTGTGCAGTTGCGGCGTGAACCCCGTGGTCGGGCTCACCATCGGGTTCTGGGAGCCTGCTCGCCATGTCGAGGCCGTGCGCAAGCCCTTCTGTCTGCCCTCGCTGGGCGGCCTCAACCTGGATCCTGGCATCGCGGCGCCGGAGGGCGCGCGCTTCACGCGGCCGGAGGGGGACGGGGACGGCGGCTCGTTCTATCAGGCCCACTTCTACGTCAATCCCGTCCTCTACTGGATGGAGGTCGTGACGGACTTCCCCTGCCTCGAACGCGGGAGCTTCGATCTTGCGTATCTCACGGAGGTCGACCCACTCTGGAACGACGACGAACTCACGGTCATTCTCAACCCGGACGCCGTGCTGTTCGCCAACCCGGTGGCCATTGCGGCCTGTGCCGCGGACTGTGTAGCCGCCACGCTGGGCTTCGGGCTGAACTCGCTGTTCTGGTGTGCGGGCTGCCAGGGCGGCATCTATCCGCTGGACGGCCAGGTGCAGTACCACCTGGGCGGCGTGCGCACCGCTGCACTTCTGGCGCAGCGTCTCACCGCCAAGATGCATCGGGAGCTGATCGCCTGGGGCTGGCATGGCCAGAAGGGGCTCTGTGGACCCTACCTCGAACCGATCATGGACAAGTCGGCCTACAAGACGCAGCTGACCTATCCCATCCCGACCACCGACAAGCTGGACGGCAAGTGCTGCCAGCCCTTCGGACGCACGACGGTTCTGTGGGGAGCCGGCAAGGAGTATCCCGTTCGAGGCGAAGACTTCGCCTTCATGCTGTTCAGGAAGAGGAACTGCTGTGTCGGCTACTGACCACCCTTCTCGGCTGGCCGGCCTTGGCCTGGCCACCCTCCTCGCGTTCACCTGCCCGTCGACCGGCTCGCAGACGGCACCTGCCGCGCCGGTCGTAACCGAGGCCGACGTGGCGAAGGCGGCCAAGCAGCAGCCAGTGATCACCGAGAAGGACATGGAGGCGGCGGCGCGCAAACATCGCATGCCCGCCGACGCCGAGCTGGCGCGGGTACCGATCCAGGGCACGCTGCGAATCGACGCCTTGCCGCAGCCTGCCACCCGTCGTCCGGTCGACCTCGGCGCGATCGCGAAGGGGTACGAGGCCATGACTTCGCCCGGAAGCACCGGCGCACTGGCGAGCGGACCGGCGCTGCTCGTGTTCGTGAGCTTCTCCATGCCCGAGCCTGCATTGTCCCGGCTGGTCGACCAGGCGGCTCGTGCCGGAGCCACGATGGTGCTGCGCGGCTTCGTCGGCGGCTCACTGCAGCAGACCGTCCAGCGCACACAGCAGTTGATCGGGCAACGGCAAGTCGGTTTCCAGATCGACCCGCAGGCCTTCGATCGTTTCTCCGTGACGGCGACGCCGACTTTTGTGCTTCTGCGCGCTGGCGCCGTGCCGGCGCCCTGCGCCGCCGGCACATGTTTCCCGGCCTCTGGCTACGTCTCGACGGTGGGTGACGTCAGCGTGGACTACGCGCTCGAGTTCATCAAGCGCGGCGCACCCGGCTTCAAACAGGAGGCCGACAGCTTCCTGCTCAAGATGAAAGGGGGCCGGCGATGAACACGAAACGCCTGGTCGTCTGGCTGAACATCTACGCCTTCCTGTTCACACGCATCGACGTCTACGCGCAGAGCGCACATGACCAGGGAACCGCGGCTGGGACCGCGGCTAATACGGTGATCCGCGGCATGGTGAACACACCGTCGGCGACCGCCGTCGTTCCCGGCTACACGACGACACCGCCGGAAGCAGCGCTGGCCGGCAAGGCCAGCCTGGGCGCTGACGTCAATGCCAAGCTCGCCGCTTGCGCGACCACTCCGGCCGACCCCAACTGCCAAGCGCTGCGCAACGCCGTGCTATCGGCCAACACCCCGCGACCCGTGGTGAGCCCTGGCGACCCGGCGGTAGTGGCGGCGCGCAATATCGCCCGCAACCCGTCCACCGACCTGGGGAGCCTCGCGGCGTACTACAGCGGCTGCACCACCTCCGAGGTCACAACACCGGCACGCAACGAGACGCGCACCTGCGCGCGCTATGTCGGTGTCGGCAGCTACAGCTGCTCGAACTCGCTTTCCGTCGCCGTGTCGCGCTCCACGAATTGCACGCCCGGCGACTGGTTCGCACATGCCGGCAGCGGCTCCACCGGCCTCGACGTTCAATGCCTCCCTGATCGGCCGGTCAATCAACAACATTTCCGGGTGACGTCGAGCGGGAGCCCGCTCGCGTTCTTCGACGTCGACATGGCGACGTCGGTCGTGTTCCCGCAGATCGTCGCGGTCCTGGGCACCAGCTACTCCTGGGTGGATGGCAGCGAGATCCAATCGGGTGTCTGGGTCGCTGACAAGTCGTGCTCGGGCTCAACGTGCAGCCTGACGGCGATGCTGGCCGACTCGCAGCGCGACATCTGCACCGGTGGCAGCGAGTCCATGACCTGCACCACCGAAAAGCCGTTCCTCGAGGTGTTGTCGGCGTGCCCGGCAGGAACGCTCAGCGGCGACAACCTGCAGATCAATCCCTGCTGGAGCGGCGGCGAGTCCGGTTGCCCGCCCCCCGTGTTCCTCGACAAGAAGACCTGCTACCAGCCGGGCAGTCCCTCTGACATCTACGCCCAGGACATGAGCTTCGTGTTCCCGGACATCTACTGGCGCGCCCAATCCGCGCGCTCGGTGATCGGCTGGACACCCAATCCGGCCTACGGCCCGATTCCGCAGATGAGCCTGACCTATACCCGGCCGGCGACCTCCGCCACCGGTGCCGACACCTGGAGCAGCCAATGCCCCACGCTGTCAGGGCCCGGACGCTGCATGCCCGCCTCCGCGCCTCAATGTGTTGACGGTCCGTCCACCAAGATCATCGACGGCGTCGCGGTGACCCGCGACTGCTGGGAATACCGCACCACGATGTCTTGCTCTGACACCGTGACGAGCGACCAGTGCGCACCTCTCGCCGCCACCGGCTGCACGCCGCTGTCGTCCACATGCGCCCAGACCAATGCCGTGTCAGGCGCTTGCGAGGTCTACCAGGACCAGTACAGCTGCCCGATGCCCGCAGAGACGGTCACAACGGCGTCGAGCTGCCCCACAAACGTCTTCTGCCTCGGATCGAACTGCTTCAACATCGGCTACGCCAACGACCCAGACTTCGGCAAGAGCATGTCGATGCTCGAGGCCGCGCGCGAGGCAGGCGTCTACCTGGACACGGACCGCATGCAGGTCTTCAAGGGTGAAGACAACCGCTGCAGAGATCGGCTGCTGAAGAACTGCTGCTACTCCGACGGTGCGGGCGCCGGCATGACTAATCAGAGCGTCTTCGGCTCAGGCACGCGGCTGGTCTACGACATCCTGATGAACTCGGAGAACCGAGAGTTCGTCATGGCCGGCATGAGCGCACTGATCACCGGCGCCGGATTCAGTGGCTCGTTCACCTCCTATGGCGTCACGATCGCCCTGAACGGAACGGCACTCCCCGCCGGCTCCACGGTGCTCTATTCGTCCTCTGCAGTCGCCGGCGAAGGCGTGGTCATTGCCTTCGATCCGTGGTCCCTCGTGATCGCCATCGTCATCTACGTGATCATGTCCATGATGTCGTGCAACGAAACCGAGGGTCGGTTGGCACTGCAGGAAGGCGCAAGGCTGTGCCACAGCGTCGGCACCTATTGCTCCTCGTGCATCCGCATCCTCGGGCACTGCGTCTCCTGCATCGAGCACACGACGTCCAAGTGCTGCTTCAACTCGATGCTCGCCCGCATCGTCAACGAGCAGGGCCGGGCCCAGATCGGCAAGGGCTGGGGCGGCTCAAACTCCCCCGACTGCAGCGGCTTCACTGTCTCGCAACTGCAATCTCTCAACTTCGCGGCGATGGACTTCACGGAGTTCTACGCGTCCCTGGTGCCCAAGGCCCTCGATGTCACGGCAGTCCAGGGGAGCAACGCCGGCCGCGTGAACAACTGCTACTTCGGCCAAGGGAGGTGCAATTGAAAGCACTCTTCGTCTGGGCGACCGCCCTCCTTCCCGCGCTGGCCGCCGCACAAGATGCGCCACGCATGCCCGTCACTGATGTTCGCGTGCTGCTGATCGCGGCGATCGACTCGCCGACCGGCGAGGCACGCGGGGTGTTCACGGGTGACATGGCCAAGATGATCACCGATCGCTTCAAGGCATCTGGTCCGATCCTCATCGACGTGACTACGCAGAAGCGCTTCTCGCAGGCTGGCTGCAGCCGCCTGAACGTGCACTTCAGCCAAGACGGTGTGGTCCTGCCCGGCAACCCTTCACCGCAGGCCAAGTCGATCGACATCGGCCTGAACTACTGCCGCGACGGGCTGCCGCCCAAGTCGACATCCTGAGGAGGCGCAACCATGCGAGCTGTTCTTGTCTCCGTCCTCACGGCGCTGGCTGCGCTCTCCGCGCTGGCCCAGTCGGGCGAACCGCAACCCCCAGCGCCGCGCCCGCTCTTCTGGGACGACTTCCGTCGCGGCTGGCATTTCTATGAAGAGCCCGAGCCCGAGGCGCCGCCCGCCAAGGCCGCGCCGCGCGCTACAGAAAGGCCCGAGCCGAAGGACCGGCGCGCCCCAGAGCTCATCGAGTTCGAGCAATTGCAGAAGCGCCTGGAGGCCTACCGCAACATCGCGATCATCCGGCCGAGCGAAGACAACGTCCGCCGCTACATGGAGCTGGAGGCCAAGGTCGTACGCCAGGCGTCCTACTTCGCTGATGTCGCGCAGCGCGTCGCATGGGCAACACCCAATCTCGACATGACGCTGGAAGGCCGCCCCGTCAATGGCCGTGCGATCGAGGTCTTCGACCGAGAGCAGACACAAGGACGCAACCAATCCGTTGCAGCCCTAGCCGCAACCCACGTCCTGTTCTTCTTCTTCAGATCAGACTGCCCCTACTGCCACGCCTTCGCGCCCACGCTCGAGGCCTTTCAGGCGCGCCACGGCATCCAGATCGTGCCCATCAGCGTGGATGGTGGCGGCTTGCCCAACTTCCCGCAGTACCGCCGCGACAACGGCATCTCAAAGACGCTGCAGGTCACGCAGGTGCCCGCCGTGTTCCTGGCCGAACCCTTCTCCGGAAAGATCACCCCGATCGGCTTTGGCGTGCTCTCGGAAGCCCAGCTTCTGGAGCGCATCGCCACGGTGACTGCACCTGGCGCTGACGCTCTCGTTCCATCGGCAACCCGTCGAGTCTCTCTGCAATAGGAGATCAACATGGACTTCAAAACGCTTGCGAGGAAGGCCGTCGTCGTGGCCGTGAGTTGGTCACTGGTTCTGGCCTTGCCAATTTCCTATGCCGGTGACCTCAATTCGGAGGTCACAAACATGTTCAACAACCTTGGTGCTGTCGGCAACTACACGTCACCTGGCGCGTTCAAGGGGCAGACGTTCAACACATACACCGGCGGGAATCTCTACCTTCGATCGCCCAACAAGACGTACCAGCTCGCTGCCATCCAGTTCCCGAATGCAAAGGGTGGTTGCGGTGGGATCGACCTATTCGGTGGCTCCTTCTCGCACATCTCGGCGGCTGAATTCAAGAACATGCTAAAGAACATTACCGCGGCACTGCCAGGCATCGCGTTCCAACTTGTGAATCGCCCCGGATTTCCTAGACACCCGTGAGCCGTTGGGAATGGCGTCGTTCGAACTCGACCGGCGAAGTGTCGCCTGCGGTGCCGTGGCGCCGCTTGGGGTTGT
>NZ_NIOF01000005.1 GCF_002205645.1 Roseateles aquatilis
CTCCTTCTTGAGCTGCCCGTACGCGTCGTACTCGTAGTTCACCGTGCGCGTGACCGTCGTCGTGGTCTGCCCCTGCGCCGCGCCGATGCCCAGTCCCGCGAGCGCCAGCGCTGACAGCAGCGCGCGCGTCGACCGCACCGCCTGCGCCGTCCGCACCGCCCCGATCACCCTCTTGGCCTTGTTCATGTTGTTGTGCTCCCCGGCCGATCAGTTGCAGGTCGTCGTGCGCTGCACGTTGGCCGTCAGCGTCGCCGTCACCTGGGACGTGCCGCCATTGATCTTCATCTGCATGGTCCGTTGCCCCTTGGCCGAGCATTGCGTCGTCAAGGTCCACGCCACCGTGCAGCTCTGGCCGATGTCCAGCGTCTGCCCCGACGTGCAGGTCGACTGCGCCGGCGTGACCGCATAACCGCCCATGCCGATCGACCCGGCCGTGTAAGCCGTGGTCCAGCTCAGCGTCGCCGGCGCCAGGCCGGTGTTCTGGATGGTCATGGTCTTGGTCGAGCCGCCGCCGGTCACCGTGCTCCAGTCCAGCGTCATCGGCGAGGCCGTCAGCTGCGTGCCGTTGGAATAGACGCGCAGCGAGTAGCCCGTCCCCACGCCCGTGCCGCCGCTCAGCGCGTTCACCGCCAGTTGGCCGAGGTAATCGCCCGGCGTCGTGGAGGTCGTCAGCACGACCGTGCCGCAGTTGGCGGAACTGCCCGCGCAGAAGCCCGGGCCGCTCACGGTCGTGCCGGCGCCAGAGGCGTAACCCAGCGACGTGCCCGACTGCCCGTCGTTGGCCAGCGTGCAGGTCAGCGTCCCCGCCGCCGTGGAGTTGGACGTCGACGAGCAGCCGGCAAAGCGCAGCGACGGCGGCGTGTAGACCGTCAGCGAATAACCCGCCGACGCGCCGCTGCCACCATTGGTCGGCGACGCGCTCAGCGTGCCGGCATAGGTGCCTGGGCTGGCGCTGGAGGTGACGGTCACCGTGCCGCAGTTGGAGCCGGCCACGCAGTTGGACGGGCCGGACACCGACACGCCCGATCCCGCGCCGTAGCTGACGCCGCTGGCCGTCGTCTGCCCATTGTTGGCCAGCGCGCAGGACATGCTGCCCGCGGAGCCCGACGGCGCCGTGCTGCTGCAGCTGGCCAGCGCCAGGGCCGGCGGCGTGTTGACGGTCAGCGAGTAACCCACCGACGCGCCGCTGCCGCCGTTGCCCGGCGATGCGCTGAGCGTGCCGCCGTAGGTACCGGCGCCGGCCGCGGTGGTCACGGTGACCGTGCCGCAGTTGCCAGCGCCTGCCGCGCAACTCGAAGGTCCCCCGACGGACACGCCCGAGCCCGCGCCGTAGCCGATCCCGCTGGCCTCCGTCTGGCCCGAATTGCCCAGGGTGCAGGTCATCGTCGCGGCCGCGGTGGTCGGCACCGAGCTGCTGCAGCTGGACAGGCTCAGCGCCGGCGGTGTGTAGACCGTCAGCGAGTAGCCCGCGGAGCCCGCCGTGCCGCCCGGCGTCGGCGTGGCCGTCAGCGTACCGGTGTAGACGCTGGGGCTGCCTGAGGTCGTCACCGTGACGGTGCCGCAGTTGCCCGAACTGGCCGCGCAACTGGCCGGTCCGGCGATCGAGACGCCCCCGCCGGCCGCGTAGGCGACCGAGCTCGCCGCCGTCTGCCCGTTGTTGACCAGCGTGCAGCTGAAGGTGCCCGCCGAGGTCGATGCCGACGAGCTGCTGCAGTTGGCCAGCGCCAGTTGCGGCCCGGTGTTCACCGTCAGCGAATACGTCGTCGACGTGCCGCTACCGCCGCTGGCCGGCGACACGCTCAGCGTGCCGCTGTAGACGCCCGGGCTGCCCGAGGTCGTGACCGTGACCGTCCCGCAGTTGCCGGTGTTGGCGGCGCAGGTGGTGGGCCCGCTCGCGGACGCGCCGGACCCGGTGCCGTAGGTGATGCCGCTGGCGGCCGTCTGGCCGCCGTTGCCCAGCGTGCAGGTCATCGTCGCGCCGGAGGTGGACGCGGCCGAGCTGCTGCAGTTGGACAGCGTCAGCGAGGTCGGCGTGTTCACCGTCAGCGAGTAGCCGGCCGATGCCGCGCCGCCGCTGGGCGACGGCGTCGCGGTCAGCGTGCCGGCATAGGCGCCGGGGCTGCCGGAGGTCGTCAGCGTCACCGTGCCGCAGTTGCCCGAGCCCGCCGCGCAGTTGCCGGGGCCGCCCACCGTGACGCCCGCCCCTGCGGCGTAGGTCACCGCGGCAGCCGCCGTCTGGCCGCTGTTGGAGAGCGTGCAGCTCATCGTGCCCGCGGCCGTGGAGGTCGCGGAGCTGGCGCAGTTCGTCAGCGCCAGCGTGGGCGGCGTGTTGACCGTCAACGAGTAACCCGTCGACGCGCCGCTACCGCCGTTGCCCGGGGTGGCGCTCAGCGTGCCGGCGTAGGTGCCCGCACCGGCCGCCGTCGTGACCGTCACGCCGCCGCAGTCCGCCGTGGCGGCGGCGCAGCTGGTCGGCCCCGCCACGGTCACGCCGCTGCCGGCCTGATAGGCGATGCCGGTGCCCGCGCCCGTGCCGCTGTTGCCCAGCCGGCAGGAGAAGACGCCCGCTCCGGTGCCCGGCGCGGTGCCGCTGCACTGGCTCAGGGTCAGGGCCGGCAACTGCAGCACCTTGAGCGCGTAGTTGGCGGACGTGGCCGCGCCCAGCGTCGACGGCGTCGCCGTCACTTGCCCGACGTAGTCGCCGCCGGCCGACGACGTCGTGACCGTCACCGCGCCGCAATTCGTCGTCTGCGGCGCGCAGCTCGACGGTCCGCTCACCGTGGTGCCCGCGCCGCTGGCATACGCGATGGAGGTGGCCGCGGCCGGGCCGCGATTCGCCAGCGTGCAGCTGAAGGTGGCCGCGCTGCCCGACGGCGTCGACGCCGCGCAGGACGTCAGCGCCAGCGAGTTGGCGTCCGCATAGGGCTGCACCGCCGTCTTGGTGACCGACGAGCTCGTCGGCAGGCCGATCAACCAGCTGGCGGTGTTGTTGAGGTAGCTCGTGACGGTGCGCGTGGAGAAGGACGTGCCGTCCGTGCCGCTCACCGTCTCGCTGGCATCGGTCACGTTGCAGTAGCCGTCGATGCCGCCGCTGTTGACCGCGGACGTCGTCGTCGCGATCAGCGTGCCGTCGAGGTCGCGCGTCTGCAGCGTCGACGCCTGCGGGTACGGGCACACCGCGCCCGCGGTCGTGGCCAGGCTCGCATAGCTGACCGTCGACAGGCTCAGCACCGTGCCGTTGGCCTGTGTCGATCGCGTCTCCAGCGGCATGCCGATCGTGGGGAAGTCCTGGCTCACCGTCGTCTGCGCGGTGATGTTCTTCGTCCGGTCGATGACGCGGCGCTTCTCGAAGCCCAGCGATCCTCGGCCGCTCTGATCCGCGCGGGCGGCTTCGTACTGGTAGTCCGTCGTCAGCCAGCCGCCCATGCCGTTGCCGGTCAGCATCGACGACACCAGCGCCCCGCCGCCGCCGACCAGGTTGCGCTTCGGATACGTGACGGCGGCGCCGGACGTGTAGATGCTCGGATCGCTCTGCCGCTTGTAGGTGAAGCGGGTCGGCTGGCCGACGCCGTTGGTCACCGTGTCGAGCAGGTCCGCGAAGCCGACATGGCCCGACAAGCGCACCGACCAGTAGCCCGTCGAGTTGGACGTCATGATGTACGTCGCGCCGTCCCCCCGTCCGTCGCCGTTGAAGTCGCCGGCATAGGACACCAGCGCAGAGCCCGTGTCGACATTGCCAGTCCCGGCCGCCCGCGGCGCGCAGCTGAGCGAATACTGGTCCGCGTTGTTCGCGCCATACGCGACGAGATTCAGCTGGCACACCTGGCCACCGGCGATGACGTCGGGCCGGCCGTCGCCGTCGATGTCCCGCACATACATCACCGGTCCGGTCGCAGTTCCGGCCCCAGGCAAGGCCTGGCAGTTCATCAACGTCAGGCCGTTGCTGCGGCAGATCTCCATGCGTGCAGGATTGGTGTTGTCGGTGATGTAGCCGTTGACCACGTCGCTCAGGCCGCCGTAGGGGTCGCCGGTGATGTCGGCCGTGCGCGAGTTGCCGGGACTCGTCACGCCGTCCAGCAGCATCTGTCCGGTCGACGACGCGGAGAAGGCCACGAAACCGGTGTCCGTCGCGCGGATGCCCATCCATCCGCCCTTGGGATAGATGGTCGGGTTGTTCCGCCGGTTGCCGACGTACTGGATGATGTCGGCCCGGCCGTCGCCATCGATATCGACGGCCATCTGCCCGGTCTGGAAGGCCTGGACGCTTTCCTCCGACAGCAGCTTGGCGTAATACATGAACAGGAACGAGCCCGGGTAGGTCTGGCAGGTGCCGCCCTGGAAGCCCGAGCCGGTGGACCAGCACATGCGCTCGTTGTCGCCGTTGGGGCCGGCGATCGCGATGTCGTCGCGGCCGTCGCCGTTGAAGTCGCCCACCAGCGCGCCGCTGGTCTGTCCGTTGGCGTAGAGGTTGTTGGCGCCGTAGCCGGCCCACAGGCTGCAGTTGAAGCCGGTGCCCGTGGACAGGCAGACCGTCCAGTTGCCGGGGCCGTCGACCTTCGGATAAACCGCGATGTCGGTCTTGCCGTCGCCGTTGAAGTCGCCCGAGACGACGTCGCGCGTCAGCACCGACGAGGCCATCCAGTTGCTGCAATCGAAGCCGGAGCCGGTGGACAGGCAGACCTGCCAGTTGCTCCCGTCGCCGCGCATCAGGTCGATGCGGCCGTCGCCGTTGAAGTCTCCCATGATGACCTGCGACTTCACCTGCGTGCTGCGGTCGCCGTCCAGCTGCAGCGCCGTGATCGCCACTTGCGGTCCGCCCCAGTTGCCGCTGCCCGGGGCCGCGCCGGTGTTGTTCGCGCTATCCGGCACCGTCCAGGTGAAGGTCGTCGCCGGCAGGCAGTTGCCGTAGCCGTCGCAATCGGTGATGCGGTCGACCAGGCTGCGGCCGTTGGTCGGGTTGGTCACGTAGCCGATGCGGTACTCGCGCGCCGGCGACCCGCCGTCGCCGTTGGCATCGGTGCCGACGAAGGTCTGCACCTTCGTCATCCGCCTGGAGCCCGTCACCCGGCTCCCCGCGACGAAGCCGAGCTGCAGGTCGGGCCGGTCCTCGTAGGCGAAGCGGACCGCGTTGTACGGCGCCACGTTGCCGCCGCCGCCCCCCTGGTCCAGGTGGCCGGTGTAGAGGATGCGATCGGGATAGACCTCGCCCAGCGTCGCGGTGTTGGACTTGGCGTAGCGGACGTCGTAGTAGTTGCCGCGTCGGTCCATCACCCGCGACAGCGCCCAGGTCAGCACCGGCCGGTTGGTGCCCTGCGCCTCGATCGTCGCGTCGACGGTCTTGCCGTAGGTGAAGATCAGGCCCTTCTTGCCGCGGACCTCGAAGTAGTCCGGCCCCTTGGCCGTGTCGCTGCCGAAGGACTGGATCTTGCTCTGGCCGTCGATCTGCACGCGGTACTCGGCCGCGGCGCCGTGCGTGCCGCTGCCCGCCACCATCAGCAGACGTTGCCCGTCCAGGCAGAACTGGTCCTCGGCGGTGAGCGTGACGCCGCGGCGCACGCCGTCCTGCACGATCGTCTTGGGGCAGCGCGTGATCTGGGACAGGCCGTCCAGCCGCCATCCCATGCCCAGCGAGGACATGCCCGACTGGCTGGAATAGTCCAGCGACAGCGTCGGCGCCATGCCCGCGGTGCCGGGCGGCAGCGTGAGCGACACGCTGTAGCTGGCCGCGCCGCTGGAGGACACACCCGGCTGTCCGCTCAGGCTGCCGGCGATGGGACCCGACAGGTTGGGCGGCTGGATCTCCACCTCGGTCTGAGCCCAGACGGCCAGCGTGCCGGCGGCCAGGGCCGCCACGCCCGCACGGGCGGTCCAGCGCAGGCCGGTGGCGATGAACCGAGGGAGCGCCCCGGGGGCGATGCGGTCGTGGCCGGTCATGCGCTGGGCGCGCATGCCGTGGTGGTCGTTCTTCAAGGCAGCCTGCTCCCGATGCACCCGGTCAGGCGGCCCTTTCCCGCACGAACGCGCGCCAGCCGCCGCCCTTGTCGGGCGCGCGGCGCGGTCAGTTGGAAGTCCCTCCCTATCCAGGAACTCAATGTTGTTGTCGTCGCCAGCGTCGATGCGAGTCGACCTGGCGAGCTGATGCTAGGAGCGCGCTTCAGTGCGTCGTCGTCGGGAATTCCCGCCCGCCGCCACCGGGCGGGCGATAAACGCCCACTTCTTGATCAACGCCTCACGCGCGTTGCCCGCCACCCGCGCGCCTGCTGCTCAGGCGGCCCCGCGCACCGGTGGACCCGGCCGCCGCGCCTATCATCCCGCCCATGCCCGCTTCCCTCGACGGCCGCCTGGTGGTGGCCCTTTCCTCCCGCGCCCTGTTCGATTTCGAGGAGGAGAACCAGCTCTTCGAGAACAGCGACGACCGCGCCTACATGCGACTGCAGCAGCAGCGCCTGGACGAGCCGGCCAAACCCGGCACCGCGTTCTCGCTGGCGCGCAAGCTGCTCGCGTTCAACCTGCCGGGCGAGGCGCCGCGTGTCGAGGTCGTCGTGCTGTCGCGCAACGATCCGATCTCGGGCATGCGGGTGTTCCGCTCGGCCCAGCATTACGGGCTGTCGATCGAGCGCGGTGTGTTCACCCGCGGCCACAGCCCGTGGCGCTACCTGAAGCCGCTGAAGGCGCAGCTGTTCCTGTCGACCAACGAGGACGACGTGCGCTCGGCGCTCGTGGCCGGCGTGGCGGCGGCCAGGGTCTTCCCGCAGTCGGCGCGGGCGTCCGCCGCGTATCCCGACGAGCTGCGCATCGCCTTCGACGGCGACGCGGTGCTGTTCTCCGACGAGGCCGAGCAGATTTACCAGCGCGACGGCCTCGACGCGTTCCAGGCCCATGAACGCGAGCGCAAGCTGACGCCGCTGCCGGCCGGTCCGTTCAAGCAGGTGCTGCACGAGTTGCAGCGCCTGCAGCAGCGGCAACGCGACGGCCAGATGCCGATGTCGCTGCGCACCGCGCTGGTGACCGCCCGCAGCGCGCCCGCGCACGAACGCGCCATCCGCACCCTGATGGACTGGGACGTGGAGGTCGACGAGGCGATGTTCCTCGGCGGCCTGCCCAAGGGCGAGTTCCTGCGCGAGTTCGAGCCCGACTTCTTCTTCGACGATCAGCAGGGCCACATCCAGAACGCCGTGCCGCACGTGCCGTCCGGGCATGTCGCCATGGGTGTGACGAACCGCTGAGCCGCCGCGCGGGTCCAGAATCCGCGCCGCATGACTTCCGGCTGCCGTCGGGCCGGCCCCTTCACCCCGTTTCCGCCTTCGGACTCCCACAAGGAAGCACCAAGATGCGCATCACGCTCCGCCGCCTGGCCGTCGCCACGGCCTGCACCCTGGCCACGGTGGCCATCGCCGCCGAATCCCCGGCCGCGGCCAACCGCGCCGCCTCCGCCGACCCGACACTCGGCTTCTACCGCCAGCCCGCGCTGCGCGGCGACCAACTGGTCTTCGTCGCCGAGGGCGACCTCTGGCAGACCCGCCTGTCCGGCGGCACCGCGCAGCGCCTGACGACGCACGCGGGCACCGAGACGCTGCCCGCGATCTCCCCCGACGGCCGCTGGATCGCCTTCGTCGGCCAGTACGACAGTGCGGGCGACATCTTCGTCATGCCCGCCAGCGGCGGCGTGCCGCGCCGCCTGACCTGGGACACCGGCGCCGTGCGCGTCTGGGGCATCACGGCGCAGAACGAGGTGCTGTACTCCGGCGCCACCGACCGCGGCGAGCCGGGCACGCAACTGCACCTGGTCGACCTGAACACCGGCAAGCGCCGCGCGCTGCCGGTCGGCCAGGCCAGCGACGGCGCGCTCAGCGCCGACGGCAAGACGCTTTACTTCACCCGCAACGGCCTGCGCGGCGACAACGCGCGCCAGTACCGCGGCGGCGCCGTCGCGCGGCTGTGGGTGATGGACCTGGCCGGCACCGCCGAGGCCCGGCCGCTGGTCGCCGAGGGCGCCAACGACCGCCGCCCGATGCCCTACACCGACGCCTCGGGCAACGCGCGCGTGGCCTTCCTGTCCGACCGCGACGGCACCTTCAACCTGTGGTCGGTCAAGGCCGACGGCAGCGACCCGCGCCAGCACACCCGCCACAAGGGCTGGGACATCCGGCACGCCAGCCTGAGCGACAGCCAGGCCGTCTACGCCCTGGGCGCGGACCTGTACCGCGTCGACCTGAACGCGACCGCGCCCGAGCAGAAGATCGCCGTCGCCCTGGGCGGTGACTTCGACCAGCAGCGCCGCCGCTGGTCCGCCAAGCCGCAGGACTACCTGACCGGCGTCTCGCTGTCGCCGGACGGCGAGCGCGTGGTGCTGACCGCCCGCGGCCAACTGGCCACGCAAGGCGTCGGCCCGCTGCGCCGCGCCGAGTTGCCCCGCCCCGCCGGCCTGACCGACGCCGGCCGCTGCCGCGAGGCGGAGTTCAGCAGCGACAGCCGCGACGTGTTCGCGGTCTGCGACTTCAGCGGAGAGCTGGAAATCTGGCGCTTCGCCGCCAACGGCACCAGTCAGCCCAAGCAGGTGACCGAGGGCGCCACCGCGATGCGCCAGCAACTGCTGCCGTCGCCGGACGGCCGCTGGATCGCCCACACCGACAAGGAAGGCGTCCTCTACCTCACCGACCTCAAGGCCGCCAACCGCGCCACCGCGACGCGCGAGGTCGATCGCGACACGCTCGGCGACGGCGCGCAGCAACTGAAGTGGTCGCCGGACGGCAAGGCCCTGACCTACGTCCGCAACACCGACAACTCGTACCGTGCGCAGCTGATGCTGCTGACCGTCGCCGACGGCAAGGTCCACCGCCTGGGCAGCGACCGCTACGCGGCCGCGTCGCCGGCGTTCAGCCCGGATGGCCAATGGCTGTACTTCCTGTCGCGCCGCACCTTCAACGTGACCGGCAACCCCGGCCCCTGGGGTGACCGCAACATGGGCCCCTACTTCGACAAGGGCTGGAAGGTCTACGCGCTGGCGCTGCAACCGGGCCTGCGTTTCCCGTTCGCCGCACCGGACGAGCTGCAATCGCTGAAGTCCAAGGAAGAGGCCGAGGTCCGCACGCAGGAGAAGGACAAGCCCGACGACAAGGAATCGAAGCAGAAGGTCGAGGCCGCGAAGGCCGGCGGCAACGCCGCCAAGCCCGACGCGAAGGACGCCGCGCCCGCGGGCAAGGGCAAGCCCGCCATCCAGATCCCGGGCCTGGCGCTGCGCCTGTACGAGGTGCCGCTGGCGGTGGGCAACTACCGCCGCCTGGAGGTCGAGGCCAAGCGCCTGTACGTGCTGGAGGACAACGCGCTGAAGCAACTGCCGATCGGCCCGCAGGAATCGAAGGCCGAGGTGGTCACCGAATCGGTCGCCGCCTTCGAGCTCAGCGGCGACGGCAAGAAGCTCATGATCCGCCGCACCGCGGCGCCCGGCGCCGCGCCGGAGATCCTGATCGTCGACGCCGGCCCCAAGCTGCCCGGCGAGCTGGACAAGTCCCGCGTGCGCTGGAGCGACTGGCAGATCGCGGTCGATCCGAAGGCCGAGTGGCGGCAGATGTTCAACGACGCGTGGCGCATGCAGCGCGATTTCTTCTACGACAAGGACATGCACGGCGTCGACTGGGCCGCGATGCGCGTCAAGTACGCGCCGCTGGTGGAGCGCGTGACCGAACGCGGCGAGCTGGCCGAGGTGATGGCCCAGATGGTGGGCGAGCTGAGCCTGTTGCACAGCCAGGTCGCGCCGGGCGAGGTCCGCAGGGGGCCGGACGATCCGGCGTCCGCCGGCCTGGGCGCGTTGCTGGAGCGCGATGCCAAGGGCTGGAAGGTGGCCCGCATCTACAGCGGCGACCCCGAGCTGCCGTCCGAGGCCGGCCCGCTGGCCGCGCCCGGTCTGAACATCGCTGTGGGCACCGTGATCACCGCGATCAACGGCCGCGATGCGACGCAGGTGCCCGACCCCACCGAGCTGGTGCGCGGCCAGGCCGGCAAGCAGGTGCTGCTGCAGCTGCGTGAGCCGGGGGGCCGCGAGCGGTCGGTCGTCGTGACGCCGGTGGACATGCGTCGTGAAGGCCAGCTGCGTGTGATCGACTGGCGCTACGGCCGCGCGCAAGCGGTCGAGGCGGCCGGCGGCGGCAAGATCGGCTATCTGCATCTGCGCGCGATGGGCCGCGAGGACATCGGCGACTTCGTCCGCGAGTTCTACGCCCAGAGCGAGCGTGACGGACTGATCATCGACGTCCGCCACAACAACGGCGGCAACATCGACAGCTGGATCCTGCAGACGCTGTTGCGTCGCGCGTGGGCGTTCTGGCAGCCGCGCTCGCCGCACGGCGGCAAGGTCTACCCCAACATGCAGCAGGTGTTCCGCGGCCATGTGGTGGTGCTGGCCAACGAGGAAACCTACTCCGACGGCGAGACCTTCTCCGAAGGCTTCAAGCGCCTGGGCCTGGGGCCGGTGATCGGCGTGACGACCTCAGGCGCCGGGGTGTGGCTGTCCGACCAGAATCGCCTGATCGACAACGGGCTGATGCGCTCGGCCGAGAACGGCCAGATCGTGGCCGACGGCACCTTCATCGTCGAGGGCAAGGGCGTGACGCCGGACATTCAGGTCGACAACCTGCCGCGGGCGACGGCCAATGGGAAGGACGCACAGCTCGACGCGGCCGTCGCCTGGCTGAAGCAGGCGATCGCGAAGGAGCCGATCCTGACGCCGAAGCCGGGGCCCTATCTGCGGCCGATCAAGCAGTGATGCGGGACGAGGCTGCGGCTGTTGCCGTTGCCTCGGTCTCGGTCGACGCTTCGCGACTGCGTGAGGCCTGGCGCGGCCCATCACAGGGCATGAGGGCTCCCTCCAGGACCCTCAAGCCCTGTTCCGAGCCCAGTCACTCCCGCTGACCACCAACAAGACGGTGGACCTCGATCCATCAAGCAAAACAGGAGGCCTCGGCCTCCTGTTTTGCATTGAGCGCTGATTCAAGCGGCGCGTTGGTCGGGTCGGGTCAGGTGAGCGTGACGCGCGCGAACTTGCGCTTGCCGACCTGCAGGACCATCGTGCCGGCCTCGACCTTGAGGCCCTTGTCGCTGATCGTGGTGCCGTCGATCTTGACGCCGGCCTGCTCGATCATCCGGTTGCCCTCGCCGTTGGACGGCACCAGGTTCGCGGCCTTGAGCAACGCGGCGATGCCCATCGGGGCGCCGGACAGCGTCAGCTCGGGGATGTCGTCCGGGATGCCGCCCTTGGCGCGATTGTTGAAGTCGGCCTCGGCATCCTCCGCCGCCTGCGCGCTGTGGAAGCGGGCGGTGATCTCCTTGGCGAGCATCACCTTGACTTCCTTCGGATTGCGGCCACCCTCGACCTCGCGCTTGAGCACAGCAATCTCGTCGATGGACTTGAAGCTGAGCAGGTCGAACCACTTCCACATCTGCACGTCGCTGATCGACAGGATCTTGGCGAACATGCCGTTGGCCGGCTCGGTGATGCCCACGTAGTTGTTCTTGGACTTGGACATCTTCTCGACGCCGTCCAACCCCTCCAGCAACGGCATCGTCAGGATGCACTGCGGCTCCTGGCCGTACTCGGCCTGCAGGTGGCGGCCCATCAGCAGGTTGAATTTCTGGTCGGTGCCGCCGAGTTCCAGGTCGGACTTCAGCGCCACCGAGTCGTAACCCTGCATCAGCGGATAGAGGAATTCGTGCACCGAGATCGGCGTGCCGGCGGCATAGCGCTTGGTGAAGTCGTCGCGCTCCATCATGCGGGCCACCGTGTACTTGGCGGCCAGCTGGATCAGGCCGCGCGCGCCCAGCGGGTCGCTCCACTCGCTGTTGTAGCGGATCTCGGTGCGCGACGGATCCAGCACCAGGCTGGCCTGCTTGTAATAGGTCTCGGCGTTGTGCTTGATCTGCTCCGGCGTCAGCGGCGGACGCGTGGCGTTGCGGCCGGACGGGTCGCCGATCATCGAGGTGAAGTCGCCGATCAGGAAGATCACCTGATGCCCCAGGTCCTGCAACTGGCGCATCTTGTTGAGCACCACCGTGTGCCCGACGTGGATGTCCGGCGCGGTCGGGTCCAGGCCCAGCTTGATCCGCAGCGGCTGCCCGGTCGCCTCGGACCGCGCCAGCTTCTTCAGCCACTCGTCCTTGGGGAGCAATTCCTCGCAGCCGCGCAGCGATTGCGCCATCGCGTGCTGGACCCGATCGGTGATCGGAAATTCCGGGGGCGCCGGGGGCTGGGTTCGGTTTTCGGACATGGCGTGTCGGAGCCCGCACGGGCTTACGTAAAGTCTTGATTTGCCGGGGTTTCTAGGGATTCGCCCCCCGGGTGCGCCGGTATACTGCCGGCTGTTTTGCAGGGCGGCCAGGAGGGCAATCAGCGTTCCCGGTCCGGCGTGATCCACGCCGCTGCAAGGCGATCGATTCTAGTGGACGCCACCCGGCGTCCTTCGCTCGACAGGGTGGTGAATCGCCGCTCGGGCCGTCCAGGCCACGCCCACCCGGCGTGGCGAGGGCGGCGGTTCCACGATCCACGGGAAGGTTTTTGGCGCGTGATGAATTGGACTGACGAATGGAAGCGCGTGCAGCGCTCGCTCGCTCACGCTGAAGCCTTCGCGGCCAAGCACCCGCGCGCCCTGACCGGCACCGTCGTCGGTGTCCTGAGCTGCTTCGCCGTCACCGCCTTCGGCATCGCGCCGCTGGCGCCCGACGCGGAAGACCTGCCCCAGCGCGTCGTCAACGAGTCCATCACCCTGCCATCGCTGGACGAGCAACTCGCCCAGCTCGCCGCGTTCGATCCCGGCCTGTCGCGCAGCGACGTGACCCGCTCCGCCGACACCGCCGATTCGCTGCTCAAGCGCATGGGCGCGTTCGATCCCGCCGCGGCGGCCTTCCTGCGCTCCGACGACACCGCCAAGCGCGTGCTGAGCGGCCGCGTCGGCAAGCGCATCCAGGTCGTCGCGACCGCCAGCGGCGAGGTGCAGAGCCTCGTCGCCCGCTACGCCGCCGAGGCCACCGAGCAGCAGGACACCCACTTCAGCCGCCTCACCATCACGCGCGAGGGCGACCACTTCGTCTCCAAGCTGGAAACCCTGCCGCTGGCCAGCCAGACGCGCCTGGGCAGCGGCACGATCCAGTCCTCCCTGTTCGCCGCGACCGACGAGGCCAACGTGCCCGACGCGATCGCGACGCAACTGGCGGACATGTTCTCCGGCGACATCGACTTCCACCGCGAACTGCGAAAGGGCGACCGCTTCTCGCTGGTCTACGAAACCCTGACCGCCGACGGCGAGCCCATCAGCTGGGGCAACCGCTCCGGCCGCCTGCTGGCCGCCGAGTTCGTCAACAACGGCAAGAGCTACCAGTCGGTCTGGTTCCGCGACGCGGCCAGCGGCAAGGGCAACTACTACGGCTTCGACGGCGACAGCAAGCGCCGCTCGTTCCTGGCCAGCCCGATGGAGTTCTCGCGGGTCACCTCCGGCTTCGCGATGCGCTTCCATCCGATCCTGCAGACCTGGCGCCAGCATCAGGGCATCGACTACGGCGCGCCGACAGGCACCGCGGTCCGCAGCGTCGGCGACGGCAACGTCGAGTTCGCCGGCTGGCAGAACGGCTTCGGCAACGTGATCCAGCTCAAGCACAGCGGCAACCGCATGACGGTTTACGCCCATCTGAGCCGCATCGACGTGAAGAAGGGCCAGAAGATCGAGCAGGGCCAGAAGATCGGCGCCGTCGGCGCCACCGGCTGGGCCACCGGCCCGCATCTGCACTTCGAGTTCCGCGTCAACGGCCGGCAGCAGGATCCGCGCGCGATCGCCCGCTCGTCCGAGGCGGTGACGCTGCCCGCGGCGGCTCGCGCAGCGTTCAAGGCGCAGGTCGCCAGTGCCAAGGTGCAGCTGGAAGCGGCCTCGTCGATCAGCGAAGGCGTCGTCGGCGAATAAACGCCGACCACCGATCGAGCCGTCCTCCGGCCATGACCACTTCGGGCCCGGAGCTCTACATCGGCTTGATGTCCGGCACCTCGCTGGACGGCGTGGATGCGGTGCTGCTCCGCGTCGAAACCGATGGGCGCCCGCGCGCCCTCGCCCACGGCTATCAGGCCTTCGCCGCCGAGTTGCGCGCGGAGCTGCTGGCGCTCAACAGCCCCACCACCAACGAGCTGGCGCGAGCGGCGCTGGCAGGCAATGCCGTGGCACGCGCGTATGCGCAGGCGTGCCGATCGCTGCTGATGTCGCAGCGGCTGACGCCAACGGAGATCCGGGCGCTCGGGGCTCATGGGCAGACCGTCCGCCACCGGCCGGGTGAATTCGACGGCGCCGGCTTCACGATCCAGCTGCTCAATGCGGCGCTGCTGGCCGAACTGACCGGCATCGCCGTCGTGCATGACCTGCGCAGCCGCGATGTCGCCGCAGGCGGCCAAGGCGCGCCGCTCGTGCCCGCCTTCCATCGTGCCGTGCTGGCGCAGGCGGGCGCGGACGTCGTCGTACTGAACATCGGCGGCATCAGCAACGTCAGCCTGCTGCGCGCCGATGGCGGCGCGGGCGGCTTCGATTGCGGCCCGGGCAACTGCCTGATGGACGGCTGGATTCATCGCCACCAGGGAGCGGCCTACGACGCCGGCGGCCAGTGGGCCACGCAAGGACGCGTGCATGGCGCACTGCTGGATGCGCTTCTGGCCGAGCCCTATTTCCGGCAACCACCTCCGCGCAGCACCGGCCGCGACCTGTTCCACCTGGGCTGGCTGGACGCGAAGATCGCGGCGCATGCGTCAGGCACCGCGGCCGTCGACGTCCAGGCGACCTTGCTGGAGCTGAGCGCGCGTTGCGTCGCCGACAGCCTGGCCGAGTTCGCGCCGGGCGCGTGGCGAGAGCTGCTGGTCTGCGGCGGCGGCGCGTTCAACGATGCGTTGCTGAAGCGTCTGCAGGCGCTGTTGCCGTCCGTGGCCGTCGGCACCACCGACGCCAAGGGGCTGCCGCCGATGCAGGTCGAGGGCGCCGCGTTCGCGTGGCTCGCGATGCGGCATGTGCGCGGACTGCCCGGCAATCTGCCAGCCGCCACGGGCGCGGTGGGTCCGCGTGTACTGGGCAGCTACACGCCTGCCTGACATGCAGACCGGCGCTCGCGCGCATCGGCCCGAGCTCACCTCGATGCCTCAAACGACAAGACCGCCCGAGGGCGGTCTTTGTCTTTGGGCACGTCGCGCATCGCCCCTGGACCAGCCAGGCCGATCACCTCATGCGCTCACACCGTGAAGCTGGAGCCGCAACCGCAGGTGGTCGTCGCGTTCGGGTTCTTGATCACGAACTGGGCCCCTTGCAGGTCTTCCTTGTAGTCAATCTCGGCGCCCATCAGGTACTGCAGGCTCATCGCGTCGATCAGCAGCGTGACACCGTTCTTCGTCATCTGCGTGTCGTCGTCGTTCACCGCCTCATCGAAGGTGAAGCCGTACTGGAAGCCGGAGCAACCACCACCCTGCACGAACACGCGCAGCTTCAGTTCGGGGTTGCCTTCCTCCAGCACCAGCTCGCGCACCTTTTCGGCCGCGCTGTCGGTGAAGACCAGCGGCGCCGGCATGTCGCCAACATCGGTGGATTGGGTTTCGAGAACTGCGCTCATTGTGAATCCTGTTTCTTCGGAGGAATGGGGGGATTATGGCAAAGCAGACCGACCACTGCCCGGCGCGCTTGAACATACCCCCATTGACCATGCAGTCACGGCGCGCGAGACCGCCGCGGCGAATCTTCGGCCCCTCGGACGAGCGGGCCGCTTCGCGACCACACTTGCATGGCTATCGCGCAAAAAACAAGGCCGCTGAAAACAGCGGCCTTGTCGTAGGTCCTGCGTCGCCAGTGGATCCACCGAAGCGGATCCCACCAGCGATCGGAAGTCGATCAGCGCTTGCTGAACTGCTTCCGGCGACGGGCGCCGTGCAGACCGACCTTCTTACGCTCGACTTCACGCGCATCACGCGTGACGAAGCCGGCGCGGCTCAGTTCGGGCTTCAGGGCCGCGTCATAGTCGATCAGCGCGCGGGTGATACCCAGGCGCACCGCGCCGGCCTGGCCGGACTCGCCGCCGCCGTGCACGTTGATCTTGATGTCGAAGGCCTCGCCATTGTTCGTCAGCATCAGGGGCTGACGAGAAATCATGATCGAGGTCTGACGGCCAAAATACTGCTCGATCGAGCGGCCGTTGACGATGATCTGGCCAGTGCCCTTCTTGATGAAGACACGTGCCACCGACGACTTGCGACGGCCGGTACCGTAGTTCCAGTTTCCGATCATCTCCGCTCCTTAGATTTCCAGCGCCTTGGGCTGCTGGGCGGTGTGCGGATGCGTGTCGCCCGCATACACCTTCAGCTTCTTGATCATCGCGTAGCCCAGCGGACCCTTGGGCAGCATGCCCTTGACGGCCTTTTCCAGGGCACGGCCCGGATGCTTGGCTTGCATGTCCTTGAACTTGGTGGCGTAGATGCCGCCCGGGAAACCCGAGTGACGGTAGTACACCTTGTCCGTGGCCTTGTTGCCGGTGACACGCAGCTTTTCGGCGTTGATGATGACGATGAAATCACCGGTGTCGACGTGAGGCGTGTAGATGGCCTTGTGCTTGCCGCGCAAACGGAGTGCCACTTCGCTGGCAACACGTCCGAGCACCTTGTCGGTGGCGTCAATCACAAACCACTCGTGCGTCACTTCGGCCGGCTTGGCGCTGAAGGTCTTCATGAGGTTCTTTCAAAAGGCTGAATACGAGCAACTGCTCCCGCCCGCTCGGTGCCGCTTCTGTAGTGCGACCTCTCACAGACGTTTCTCCTGCTGCCTTGGAAACAGGAAAGCCGACGAGTCTAACAGAACAGGCCGGAAAGGCCAAATCCACGCCAATCCGGGACGCCGCGTCCGCGGGCCGCTAGCATCCACCCCACCCATCCGCCACCATGACGACGCCACCCGACTCCCGCAAGCCCTCCGAGCCCCGACCGACGCCGGGCGACGACGCGCCGCGCTCGCGCTGGAGCCCCGCGGCGATGCTCGCCCGTTGGACGAGCTGGGTGCCGATCCGCTCGCTCGGGCGGCGCCACCGCAAGCGCATCCTGCAGCACCTGCTGGCGCTGGGCGAGCGTGACCGCTACTTGCGCTTCGGCTACGCCGCGCACGATCCGCAGATCGAGAAGTACGTCGCCGGGCTGGATTTCGTCCGCGACGAGGTCCTGGGCATCTTCAACCGCCGCCTGCAGCTGATCGCGGTGGCGCACCTGGCCTACGCGCCGGCGCCACAGATCAAGGGTCGACCGGCGATGGCGGAGTTCGGCGTCTCGGTCGCCACCTCCGCCCGCGGGCGCGGTTTCGGCGGTCGCCTGTTCGAGCGCGCCGCGCTGCACGCCCGCAACCGCGGCATCGACACCCTCTTCATCCACGCCCTCAGCGAGAACGCCCCGATGCTGTCCATCGCCCGCAAGGCCGGCGCGAAGGTGGAGCGCGACGGCAGCGAGTCCGAGGCCTGGCTGCGCCTGCCCCCCGACTCGGTCTCCTCCCACGTGGACGAAGCACTGGAACGCCACATGGCGGAATGGGACTTCCAGTTCAAGCGCCACATGCGCACCGTGGGGGACATCATCGACGGCGTCGCCGAGGTGAAATCCCGCCTGACCAAGAAAGCGCGCGGCAAGTCCGCCAAGCAATGACACCCCCGGGTCCACGCCGCATTCCAACCGCCCCACCCCATTCCAGGGGGAGTCCCGGATGCAATTTGTAACGAGTTTAGGCTACATTCGCGCGCATCGTTGAGGACGGCGCCCCTTGCGCCGATAAGTTTTCCGGGTCGTTGGGATATGCAGAACACGCTTCCGTGGATCATCGCGGGCCTGTCGGCGTTGGCAGTCCTGGGCCTGCTCGCCGCGCTGCTGCTGCGGCGCCCGCAGCGCGACCGCAAGTCGCTGCCGTCGGATTGGTCGCTGACCCCGAGGCCGGTCTTCAGCGCGGACGAACGCCGCGTCTTCCGCCTGCTGCGCGAGGCGCTGCCCCATCACGTCGTCATGTGCAAGCTCCCGATGGTGCGCTTCTGCCAGCCGACCGAGGCCAAGGAAGTCCGCTACTGGTACGAGTTGCTGGGTGGCATCAGCGTGAACTTCGCGATCTGCAGCCCGAACGGCCGCGTGCTGGCCGCCATCGACCTGGAGACCGACCGTCCCGGCTCCGCCCGCAGCCTGCAGATCAAGCAGGCCGTGCTGGCGGCCTGCCGCATCCGGTATCTGCGCTCGACCGTGGACAACCTGCCCAGCGCCTCCGAGTTGCAATTGCTGGTGCCCTACAGCAACCAGGGCAGCCGCAGCACACCGGCGGCGATGCCGCGCTCGGGCGCGCCGCGCCTGGCACCGCAGCCCGCGCCGGCGCCCACGCCGCGCCGCGCGCCGGCCGCCCCGGTGCGCAACACGCTGTGGAACGACTCGCCGGTGTTCAGCGATTCGTTCTTCGCGCCCGACAGCCGCTTCGACGCCTTCGGCGGCGATCCGGGTCCAGCCATCCCGGCCCCGCCGCCGCCCAGCATGGAGCCGCGCGCACGCGGCTACCGTCCGCGCGCCGGCGCCCCGGTCGGCATGAACGAGGGGACGGGCGGCGACTCCCAGTACGGTCGCGACTTCCCGGCCTATCAGGAGGAAGCCCCCGCGACCGACATCGGCGGCGTGGTCGTCGACTCCCCGCGCTACGGGCGGCGCTAAGCTACGCGCTTCGCCTCCGCTCTCCCGACGGCATCCACGGCGCGCAAGCGCCGTTTTTCATGCCCGTCGTCATCCGATGACTGACTTGCCGGCCGGCTTCGGCCCCCTCACGCCTGAACTGATGCTCGATGCGCTCGAGCACGCCGGCTTGCGACCCGACGGTCGCCTGTTGCAGCTGAACTCCTACGAGAACCGCGTGCTGCTCGCCCACCTGGAGGAAGGCCCGGCGGTCGTGGCGAAGTTCTATCGCCCCGGCCGCTGGACCGACGCCCAGATCCTGGAGGAACACGCCTTCGCCGCCGCCCTGGTCGAGGCCGAAGTGCCGGTGGTCGCGCCGCTGACGCTGACGGTCGACGGCGTGTCGACCACGCTCGGCCACTTCGCCGGCCAGCGCTTCGCGGTGACGCCGCGCCAGGGCGGACGCGCGCCCGAGCTGGAGGACCCCGACGTGCTGCGCTGGATCGGCCGCTTCCTCGCGCGGCTGCACGAGGTCGGCCAGCGCGAGCCGTTCCGGCATCGCCTGGCCTGGAACAGCGCCGCCCCCGCCCGCGAGGCGCGCGACTGGCTGCGCGATCACGACACCCTGCCGCCGGAGCTGTCGGCCAACTGGCACGACGCGGCCGAACGCTGCATCGCCGCGATCGACGCCGCCTTCGACACCCTGCCCGACCGCCGCGCGCTGCGCCTGCATGGCGACTGCCATCCCGGCAACATCCTGTGGACGCCCGATCGCGGGCCGCATTTCGTCGACCTGGACGACGCGGTCCAGGGGCCGGCGGTGCAGGACCTGTGGATGCTGCTGTCGGGCGAGCCCGACGCGGCGCGATTGCAACTGAACGCGCTGCTCGACGGCTATGAATCGGTGCGGGAGTTCGACTGGCGCGAGTTGCGCCTGGTGGAGGCGCTGCGCACGCAACGCATGATCCACCACAGCGCCTGGCTGGCGCGGCGCTGGGACGACCCGGCCTTCCCGATGGCCTTCCCCTGGTTCGGCACGTCCAACTACTGGAGCGATCAGGTCGTGAAGCTGCGGGATCAGCTGGACGTGATGGAGACAGCGTCATACCGGAATGGGGGCTGGCCGGATTGATCCGTGCGCGACTGAGGCGGCGCCCCCTCTCCAGGATCGAGCCCCCTTGTCCTCCCCTCTCCCTTCCCGACTGCGGATCAAGCTTCCCCAACCGCCCCAACCCGCGTCGACGGCAAAGACGATCGCCGTCGCGCGCCGCGCGCCTCCCTCCGTCTCCGAGGCGCGCGCCTCGCTTCCGCTGCTGCTGCTCAAACCCTCGGGCGGCATGTCGGTCGTCCATCCCGAAGAGGGGCGGATGCGCGTTATCTTGCTCTCCTTGCAGCAGGCCATGCGTGGCGATCTCGTCGCGCCCAGCCCGCTCGGCGACGAGCACCGCCGCCAGCTCGAGCGGGACGTCACCGCGCAGTTGACGAGCCTCCTGAACGACGCACGGATCGGACCTTCGGAGCGACAGTTCCTGCAGCGATTGGCGGGACGGCTGGTGGGCGCGGTGCTGGACGGCGACTACGTGGGCTTGCTCGGCAGCGGGGCCCCCCGCGACACGCTCACCACGGCCCTCCTCGACCCCCAGGCGCTGGAGACCACGACCACCTTGCGACCCTGGCGCATCGGCGACCTGGACACGAAGCGTCTCGGATCAGGCGCGCGCGCGATGCTGCGGCAGACCATCCCCGTGCATCGCGCCAGCGCGCTGCTCGCCGAGGGGCTGTCGTTCGCCGCCGAGCGGGCGGGCCAGCTCAGCGACACCGCCGCGCCCGAGGTGTTGGCCCGTCGCGTGGCGATCGCGAAACTGGCGTCCAGCGTCATGCAGTCAGGCATGAGCGGCGCCCCTTTCCTCGTCGACCTGGATCAGGCAAACAGACTGTCCACCCAGGACGACCTGGGCGCCCGCAGCCACCTGCACGCGCTGAATGGGTTCTGGGGTCGGTTGAGCACCCTCTCCAGGCTGAACATGATCGGGCCGCTGATGCTCCTCTCGCGCTCGCCGGACAATCCCGAGGCTTGGCAGCGCGTCCGGTCCTCGGTCTATGTCACGCGGGACGAGGCCCTCATGCGCAACGCCCTGCCGGACGCCTTCCCCAGCATCGCGCCGACCTCGTTGCTTCCCCCCACGGAGCGCATACCCCTGCCACTGCTCCATGACCTGGCACCCGATCTGGAGCAGGTGCTGGACCGGCGCGCCGGGCTGGTGTCACTGATCGGCGTGGCGGGGCCGCAGGCTCCAAGCTTCCTGGTGCGGCTCCCGGTGCTCGCACCTTCCGCCAGGGCCGATGAGGTGCATGCCCAGGACAGGCAGCTTGCGCAAGCCGACTCCTTCAGCGTGGCGCTGTTCGGCGACCCCCTGCCCTTCCACCATGAGCGCCTTCCGCCCGAGGTGACGCTGACCGAGGACGAGTTCCGCGTCGGCCACACCCTCGTGGCCAGGCAAGACGAGGACCAATGGCGGTTCGCCCCGCATGGCACGGCCCTGGTCCGCCACATCTTCGGCGCCTCGTCGTTCGCGCGCGCACGGGTACCCGACCTCTCGACGTGGAGCGCGACCACCGGCACATACTCCGCGGTCCTGCCGGCCGATACCGCGGCCGATGCCCGCAGCACCCTGCTGCGCGTGTTCGTCCAGTTGGAGAATGACAAGGACTTGAACTCCGTCGGCGCGACGCTCAGTCGCATGCATCCCGACGAACTGGTGTGGTTGCGCCTGCATCCTGACCAGGGCTTTACCGTGGTACGTGGCCAATCGTTGCTGCGCAACGCAACGCCGCGCAGCCGCATCAAATTGATCGTCAACGGGCATGGCCACACCTCGTGGACGACCAAGGAGCGGCTGCTCGGCGGACGCACGGCCACGGAGCTCGCCCGGGAGCTGAAGGCGCTGATGACCGAACTCCCCTCGACGCAGCGTCCGCTGCCGGCGGTGGAATCCATCAGTCTGCTCGGTTGCGCCCTGGAGACGCAGGCCGTCGACCGCAGCTTCGGCCGAGAGTTCGTGGAAGCCGCGCATACGGCTTCGCTGGTGCGAGCCGGTGCGGAAACCACGCTCTACACCGACACCTTGCTGCTCGATTTCGGCGCCAGGCAACTGCGCCGGAGCACCCGGCCCTATCCGGGCGCACCGGCGGTGCGACGAGCGGCCGGCACGACCTGGGCTTTCCAGTTCGATGCGGACACCCGCACTGTCCAGGTCCGCGACAAGTTTCCGCACGGCGGCGACGGCGTTCTGGCGGATCGGGCCTGTTGCGTCGTGCTGGAGTCCACCTACGAACGTCGCGAGGCCAAACGATCGCTCGCATTGTCGCGCGCGCTCATCCTGGACCGGTTGCAGCTGAACACGCGGTTCCACGAAATCATCGCGCGGTATCGGCCAGCCGGTTGGGTCCTGCTTCCGCATCTGCGCGAGGGCTTGAACGGCGTCGTTCTGCTGACCTACCTCGATCTCGAGAAAGGTCAGACGACGATGCGATCCATCAGCGCTCCCGCCGATCGCCAGGCGCTGCGGGCCGGGACAGCTCTGGTCGCGCAGGGGCTGGCCGAGCTCCAGGCCCTCGTGGCCTTGCCCCCCGTGCCCAACGCCGGCATCGACCTGCTCACCCTCGGCCTGCTGGCCCTGACGCTGCAGGACGCGGCCCGGGGCAGCACCGAAGGCGATCGCTATCAGCAGGCGCTCTGGTACCTGGGCATCACGCAGGGCGGCTTCCAGGTCAGCGCCGATGTGGCGGACATGGTGGTCGCCGTGCGCGTGGCGATGCGGCAAGCGACCGGCAACGAGCTGGCCGATCTCGTGCGCCAGACCGCGGCGCTGTCACGCTCACTGGCCGCCATGAGCAGTCTGGCCCAGGTCGCGGCGATCGGGATCGATCTTCAGCAGTTGATCTGGTCCCTGAGCGAGGGCACCGGAAGCCAGGCGACAACGGCGGCGATCCAGTTCGGCCTGGACGCCGCGGGCATGACGTTGGCGGGCCTCGCCGTTGCCGCGGACCTGCTCAACCTGACCCTGCTCGCCGCTGCGGCGGAGGGCTTGGCGGTACCGCTCGCGGGCCTGTCGATCGGCATCGTCGAACTCAATCGGGCAGTGAGCGGCGCCACCGCGAGCGTCAGCCGCAACATGCGGCCGCTGCACGAGATCGACAAAGGCTACGGCGAACCGCTGCGACGCGTGCCGGCCGGCCCGGGCCACCCGCATGAGGTCTTGATCGCCAACGGGTGGGCGCCCTTGAAGCGCATCGATTTCCGCAACAACCAGGTCAGTTTCGCGGACACCTCGATCGGCGCCACCGCCCTGCACCCGAGCCAGTTGTACTGGCAGGCAGGCAGCCGTCGGCTACATGACTGGTGGATCAGCGATGGCAACGACCGGCAGTCTCAGTATTCCCTCCACGGTCTGGAGCTGGACCTTTGGACACTGATGCGCAACGACCAACGGATGGCGATACCGCGCGCCGCTCCCGCCCGCGCTGCGCGACCCGGGCCTGGTGCTGGCGCTCATGACGGCGCCCGCGTTCGCCATCCACCACGAGGCCTACTCGTCGTCGCGAGCGGGCGGCGATTTCTCGCTGATGCACGATGGCCTGATCGAGTGGATGCAGGTGAGCAGCGACGCGCGTTTCGTCGCCGACTACGTGACCTCCACCAGCATGGCCAAGTCCGCCGACCTGTGGCGCTACGACCCCCAGCCCACCCTGCTGGAAGTCGTGCTCGACGCGCAGACCCGCGTGATGGCGCTGCCGGCCCGCGTCGATGCCGAAGCACACCGGTTTGTATTTGATGACTCGAAGCAGCGTTCGCTCCAGCCATTCAATCAATCCAACGTGTCCGTGCGTCTGATCGGTGGCGGGGGACGCTACACGCTCGCGCTGCCGCCCGATGGGACGATCCGCAATCGCGTGCGGATCCTGCCATCGACGCAGAGGCGGGACGTCTGGACCGTGATGCTCCAGGGGAGCCTGGCCCGTGGTGGAAAACCCATCGACTTGCTCGAGGGGGACCAGAGAGGCTTGCGCCTGGCGGGCCAGGAAATCCAGTTCGAGGCGCTCAACGACGCCGTCATTCAACTGGCGGACCCGACCGTGCCTGGCGTGCGCCTGCTGCTGGACCTGGACAGACGGGAAGCGGCATTCATGCTGGCGCTGCCGGCATGGACCGAAACCCTGAATCCCATGAGCGCGCTGAGAGAGGCGATCCAGCTACTCTCGTCACCGGACGAGGTGGCGGCCATGTTCCAACCGCCGCAGTCCTCCGACATCCGGTCGCGGGTGCGGCTGTCCAGTGTGTCTGACGAAGCCGAGAGCCTGTCCGGCCTGCTCAATCCGCAGACCGGCCGGTCGGTGCTGTACAACGATCGGTACCTGGCGTTGGGCAAGGGCGACGGCATGGGCTGGACCCGTTACGCGCTCAGGAACGGTCAGGTCAGCCTGGACGAGGCGGCTCGCCCGCAGGTGCGTTACGACGGGGGCCACTTCCTGCAGCCCGTCTCCTATTCCTTCCGGCACGAGATCGAGGCCTTCGTGCGCGATCCGGTGGTGCTCACCGCGGCCGGCGAGGAGGCGGTGCTGCGATGGGTTCGACGACGCGCCGTCTGGACGCCCCAGCAGTTGACCGACTTCCTGACCCGGGAGCTGGCTGCGGGTGTCGAGCTCGCCGGTCCCGACGGCGGTGCCGCGACGCCCATCACGGCGATCGCCTTCTCCGACGGCGTGGCGACAAGCCGTCGACCGTCCGGGGGCGCCAGCTTCCTGGCGCTGTGGGCGCGGCTGGATCGGCTGTCACGGCTGGAGCCGGGCGCGGCCACGATCCGGCTGGACAGCGATGCCGGGCTGGCGAACGCGCTGGCCATCGCGGGCGTCAGCCCCTTCGCCACCCAGCCGGCAGACGTCCTGGAGATGTCCCCTGCCAACGTGAAGCTGGCGCTGCAATGGCTGGTGCTGGCGCATGCGCAGGCCAACGTCGTCGATGGCGGCGCGCCCGTCGACCTGCAGCCGCCCTCGCCACGATTGAGCCCGTCTCAGCGCAATGTCCTGATGCGACTGTTCAACGAGCTTCAGCATCTGCTTGAGCGGCACCAAGCCGGCGGGGACCATGGCTCCGACTGGATCCGGCTGGGGACGACGCCCGACGCGTCCTCGGCCCTGGCGCACAGGCTGCGCGACGCGGGCGTGAATATCCAGATCGACGCGATCTCGCGAGATCGCGAGATCCGGGTCACCGATCGGGAAGGTCCGAACGACTTCTACGATGTCCAGGTTCCCGGGCTGCAGGCCTTCATGCGGGACCTCACCGATCAACTAGACATCGATGCACGCGTGGCGCAGACGCTGATGACGACCTCGCTCGCCGGTCCGCCCGCCAGCGTGCTTCAGCAGGAGCTGGCGAACTGGGCGACGCGTCCCGGCACCCTCCGCCAGGATGGACGCCTTGGCGGACTGCCTGCCACGCTGCGGGACGAGATCCGGGCGGCGGGGTTGACGGTCAGGGACGCGCTCCCCTCGTCTGTCGGCGTCTCCCCATCGCCGACGTCGGCGGCCAGCACCGCCGCATCCAGGCTCGGCCAGATCGTCGAAAAGGCGGATGGCGGAGAGATCGACGCCGCCACGTTCCGGCTTTGGCAGGCCCAGGCGGCCGTGCAGGGCCTGACGCTCGACGGCTGGTACGCACGGCATGCGGTGCCCGGTAGCCCGGAGGAGATCAGCCTGCGGGAAGCCGCCATCACGGCACTGTGCGACCGGCTGGTCCGGATGCGCGACGCCATGAACCGCACGGGCCTCACACGGAGCCCGCTGGCGGACGACATGCTGCTGAACCGCCTATTGTTCGCGGCCCTGCAACGACTGGTGCCCGACCCCGCCGGCTTCAAGATCGCTTACCGCGACACAGGTCGTCCCGGTGATCTGTTCAAAGTGGACGACGACACCGGCAATACCCATTACGTGGTGATGCTGCGCCCCGACACCGGCTTTTTCCATCTGAAACACCACGCCCTGCCGCTGGGCGCCAACCCGTACTGGGCATACGTGGGCCGCGCTGACGAACTGAGCACGACGTTGCGCCCACGCCTGGAACCCATGCCCGGGCTGACGGCCTTCGATCCGTCCGCGTACCACGCCTGGACGGCGCGCGATCCAGGGCCGGTGGCTGGGGGCGTCTACGTCGGCCCCACCCCCGGCGACGGCGCATCCCGCCTCTTCCGCTTGAGACAGGTCGGCGGAAAGTCCTACGGGCCCTTCCCCGCGGGCGACCAAAGCAACGCGGAGTGGCTGTATCTCGGAACCTCCCGTTCGCTGGGGCCCGGCGCGTTGGGCGCGCTGGCCGCTCGCGGCGCACCACTGCAATCTCAGGCATTCTCACGCGGTCTGGTCGAGTGGTGGCTGCGACAACTGTCCCCCGCGTGGACCGGTGAGGGCTACGCGAGTTTCCGCCTCGATGCCACGTCCTTTGAAGCACGCACGCAAGGCGGCACCAAGTTTCAGCTCGACGAGGATGGCTCGCTTGGCATCCGGCTGGACGACACGGACATCACGACTTTTAGACTGCGCGACGATGCCGAACTGAGCACGCTCAAGCGCCAGTTTCTCGCCGGGCGCGACTTCGTGCCGCTCGTCGTGATTCAGACCAACGGACGCCCGGTAGACCTGGACGGCGTCGACCTGCTCGGCGCCAACGAAGTCATCCTGCTGGAGGAGACCGACGGTGCCCCTCGGCACATCGACCTCGACGATACGGACGCCACCCGCGACGAGATCTTCTACGAAGGCAGCGACCTGCTGATCCATCGGCCGGGCGACGGACGACTGATCCGAATCCGCGAGGCGCTCACCGCCTCGACCCAGGACCCCACCGACGACGAATGGATGCCGGATCCCGAGACCACGATCACCGGCGGAAGCGGGACGCAGGAGCTGGTCTGGCCGCTGCGCGCCCGCAGCTTGCGGTTGCCGACGCTGACCATGCATGACACCGCGCTGGATATTTCCCGGGATGACACCGACCTGCTGGTCAGCGATGGCGGGGGATGGGACACGATGCGCCTGATCGACGTCGATGCGCAAAACCCGCCGCCCGCGTCCACGGTTGCCCTGCTTCGCTTTCAGAACAAGGACGGAGATTGGCGCCAGGCGGGGCTGCCGGCGTCGCTGGTGACGCTCATGGCGAAAGAGGAGGACGATTCCTCCGCGCTTTGGGCGCTGTCGCGGGACCGCCACGGCCCCGACGGCACGCCCATGATGGAGCGCCGGACGCAAGGGCCGGCAGGGGCGGTCGACTCCGGCGCGAGCGGCGGGAAGACGCTTCCCGCGCCGCCCCCCCAGATGGACTATTGGGCGCTCAAGAGTGTCGAGTTCAGCGCGGCGATGGCGTCGTTCCCGCCCTCCGGGACGGCCGGGCTCGGTATCGCGTGGCAACGCTTGCCTTCCCCCGCGCCACCGCTCGCGGCGATCAACACCGGCACCATCCTGGCGTGATCCGGCAAGACCCGGCGCACCACGCCGGGCCGGACCAGGGACCCATCGCGCGACATCGACGGGCCCCGGCCCGGGCTCAGCCCAGCAGCAGCGCGTTGACGCGCCGCACATAGGCGGCCGGATCTTCCAGCACGCCGCCTTCGGCCAGCAGCGCCTGGTCGAACAACACCTGCGCCAGATCACCGAAGCGGGTGTCGTCGGCGTCAATCGCGCCGAGCTTCTTCACCAGCGCGTGGTCGGGGTTGACCTCCAGCGTCGGCTTGGACTCGGGGGCGGCCTGGCCGGCCTGCTTCAGCATGCGGGCCAGGTGGCCGCTGATGTCGCCCTCCTCGGTCACCACGCAGGCGGGCGAATCGACCAGCCGCGTGGTCACGCGCACGTCCTTGGCGCGGCCTTCCAGCGCCGCCTTCAGCCGCTCCAGCATCGGCTTGAACTGCTCGGCGGCCTCCTCGGCCTTCTTCTTCTCTTCCTCGTCCTGCAGGCTGCCCAGATCGACCGAGCCCTTGGCCACGGACTGCAGCGACTTGCCCTCGAACTCGTACAGGTGGGACAGCATCCACTCGTCGACGCGCTCGGTCAGCAACAGCACCTCGATGCCCTTTTTGCGGAAGATCTCCAGCTGCGGGCTGTTCTTCGCGGCGGACAGGCTGTCGGCGGTGATGTAGTAGATCGCCTCCTGGCCGTCCTTCATGCGCGACACGTAGTCCGCGAAGCTCACGCCCTCGTCGGCCTGGGTGGACGCGAAACGCAGCAGCTTGACCAGGCGCTCCTGGTTCTGATGGTCCTCGCCCACGCCTTCCTTGAGCACCTGGCCGAAGTCGGCCCAGAAGCGCGCGTACTTGTCCTTCTCCGACACCTCCTCGCTGTTGGCTAGCGACTCCAGCATCGACAGCACGCGCTTGGTCGAGCCCTCGCGGATCGCCTTGACGTCGCGGCTCTCCTGCAGCAGCTCGCGGCTGACGTTCAACGGCAGGTCGGCGGAGTCGATCACGCCCTTGACGAAGCGCAGGTACACCGGCATCAGCGCCTCGGCGTCGTCCATGATGAACACGCGCTTGACGTACAGCTTCACGCCGCCACGCTTGTCGCGGTTCCACAGGTCGAACGGCGCCTTGGCGGGGATGTAGAGCAGCTGGGTGTACTCGCTGCGGCCCTCGACGCGGTTGTGGGTGAAGGCCAGCGGGGCCTCGGTGTCGTAGCTGATCTGCTGGTAGAAGCTGTCGTACTCGGCCTGCGTGATGTCGCTCTTGCTGCGGGTCCACAGCGCGGAGGCCTTGTTGACCGGCTCCCACTCGTCCTTGACGATCTGCTCGGCCTTCTCCGCGTCCCACTCTTCCTTGCGCATCAGGATGGGCAGGGAGATGTGGTCGGAGTACTTCGAGATCGTGGACTTCAGGCGCCAGGTCTTGAGGAACTCTTCCTCGCCCTCGCGCAGGTGCAGGATGACGTCGGTGCCGCGGCCGGGCTTGGTGATCGTCTCGACCTCGAAGTCGCCGGTGCCCTCGGAACTCCAGCGCACGCCCTGGTCGGCCGGCAGACCGGCACGGCGCGATTCGACGGTGATGCGGTCGGCCACGATGAAGCCGGAGTAGAAGCCGACGCCGAACTGGCCGATCAGGTTGGCGTCCTTCTTCTGGTCGCCTTCGAGCTTGGCCATGAACTCGCGCGTGCCGCTCTTGGCGATGGTGCCCAGGTGGGCGATCGCTTCCTCGGCCGACAGGCCGATGCCGGTGTCGCTGATGGTGACGGTGCGGGCCTCGGGGTCGAACGAGACGCGGACTTCGAGCTGGGGCTGGTCCTCAAGGTACTGCGGGTGGTCCAGCGCCTCGAAGCGCAGCTTGTCGCAGGCATCGGAGGCATTGCTGACGAGCTCGCGCAGGAAGATTTCCTTGTTCGAGTACAGCGAGTGGGTCACCAGGTGCAGGATCTGCTTGACCTCGGCCTGGAAGGAATGGGTTTGCTTGTCCATGGCTCGTTCTGAATGTGCTGGCAAAGGTGCCGAAAGGAGACGCGGTCGCGCGCGGTGGGTGCGCTGGCATCGGGGCGCCGCCGGTCGAAGGCCGGGATTATCGCGGCGCCGAAGCGCGCGCTCAGTGCCGGCCGTGGCCGCAGGTGGGAGGCGCGGCGGCGATTTCAAGAGTCGCCGCGAATAAACTCCCGCGCCTATGCGGATGATCTACTGGTTCGACTTGATGGGCGTGGCCGTGTTCGCGGTCAGCGGCGCGCTGGCGGCGATGCAGGGCGGGCTGGACCTGTTCGGCCTGCTGGTGCTGGCGGCGATGACGGCGGTGGGCGGCGGCACGCTGCGCGACGTGCTGCTCAACCGCCATCCGGTGTTCTGGATGAAGGACACGACCTACCTGCTGGTGATCATCTGCAGCGCGCTGGCGGCGCTGATGGTGGGGCCGTTCCCTGGCCACGCGATCGCCATCCTCAAGATCGCCGACGCGCTCGGGCTGGCGCTGTTCGCGCTGTGCGGCACCGAGATCGCGGAGGAGCACGGCGTGCGCCCGCTGGCCGCGCTGCTGATGGGCACCCTCACCGCCTGCGGCGGCGGCGTGCTGCGCGACGTGCTCAGCGGCCAGGCGCCGCTGCTGCTGCGCAAGGACATCTACGCCACCGCCGCGATCGGCGGCATCGCGCTGTATTTCCTGCTCAAGGCCGCGGGCGTGCCGATGCGGTGGGCCTTCGTGCTCGGCATCGTCGGCGTCGCCACGTTGCGCCTGCTGGCGCTGTATTTCGGCTGGCAGTTGCCAGCCCTCCAAATGCTGCAACTCCACTGACCCGGTGGCCGAGGGGGCCCCGATTCGGGCGCCCCGCGGTGTTGCAAATCCTCGCCATAGCTGGGCTATGGCTGCGGTTTGCGCCTAGCGGGGCATCCCGAATCGGGGCCCCCTCGGCCACCGGGTCTCAGCTCGGTACGGCGGAAAAGGAACGTCTATCGGGTCGCGTCGTCCGCGTCGTCGTTGTTCTCGACGTCTTCTTCTTCGATCTCTTCGTCGTCCTCGTCCACGATCACCTGGGCGTCGCGCGTGCCCTTCTTCTTGAGCAGGCGCTGCGCCTCGCGCTCAGCCTCGCGCGCGGCTTCGGCGGCCTCGGCGGCCGCCGTCCATTCGGCGAATTCCTCGGGGGTCTCCAGCGTGATGCGGCCGAGCTGTTCCTGGCGCAGGTCGTACAGCAGGATCTCCGCGGCCTTCTGCAGGTTGATGCGGCCGCCCGGCAGCACTGCGCCGCGCCGCTTGCCCAGCGCGGCGAGCACGTCGCCGTCCGGCGTCGAGGCGTCCGGCTCCAGCTGGTAGCGGGACTTCAGCGCCTGCGGATAGTGCCGACGCAGATAAGCCAGCACGTCCAGCGCCACGACCTCCTCCTCGAAGGCGTTGCGGCCGATCGCGCCGCTGGCCGCGAGGTTGATGCCCGCCTGCGGAACACGGATCTTGGGCCACAGCATGCCCGGCGTGTCGAACAGATAGACGCCCTTGTCGAGCAGGATCTTCTGCTCGATCTTGGTGATGCCGGGCTCGTCGCCGGTGGCGGCCATGCGCTTGCCCACCAGCGTGTTGATCAGCGTCGACTTGCCGACGTTGGGGATGCCGCAGATCAGCACCCGCAGCGGCTTGTCCAGCCCGCCCCGGGTCGGCGCGATGGCGCGGCATTCCGCGGCCATCGTCCTGGCCAGGCCGGGCTGGCCCTGATGGATCGCGATGGCGCGTGTGTCGGGCCGCGCGCGGTAGTGCTCCAGCCAGCGCGTCGTACGGTCCGGATCGGCCATGTCCTGCTTGTTGAGCAGCTTCAGCGACGGCCGACCCTCGGTGAGTTGCGCGAGCAGCGGGTTGGCGCTGCTCGCGGGCACGCGGGCATCGAGCATCTCGATGACCACGTCGATCCCGCTTTTCATGCGCTCGCGGATCGCGCCCCGGGTCTTGTGCATGTGCCCGGGAAACCATTGAATCGCCATGGGGCGCGATTGTCCGCTATCCGCCACCACGCGCCGCGCCGCGCCGCGCCGCGCCGGCGACGATGACGGCGGATGGCGGATGGCGGACGACGCGCTCAGCGCGCCGGCATCGGGCGCAGCTCGATGATCACCGGCCGGCCCTGCTGCGATTCGACGCGGACCTCGACCTTGTCGCCGACCTTCAGCGCCGCCAGTTGCTCCGCCGACAGCAAGCCCGGCTTGAGCCGGAACGGCATCGTCATGCCGGGCATGTCGAGGTGCCGGATGTCGCCGTGCTTGAGCGTGAGCCGACCCTGCGCGCCGTCGACGCGGCGCACCTCGGCGGCGATCCAGTCCTGCGAGGACGGGGCGGCGCCGTCGGACGCGGCCGCGCTGGCGGGCTCGGCGTTGTGGTGCATGTGCCCCTGCGCCTGCGCCGGCGCGGCGGCGAGCCACGCCGCGGCGAAGGCCACGGACAGCAGCGAGCGGGAGAACAGGGCGGAGGTGGTGTTGCGGTTCATGGTGAGGAGGTTCCTGGTGAGGTGAGGCAGGTGAAGAGGGAGGGAACGAGGCAAGTGATGGGACAGGGGGGGACGACGCGCGTGAACCGGGACGTGATCCCCCGAACGGGTCGATCGCATGACGCGGCTCAATGCCCTGGATGGCCGCGGCCATCGGGCTTGCGCACGCGCAGCGGCTCGGACGCGGGGACCGCCGGACTGGTCGCGGCGGGATGGGCGCGTGACGCCTCGGCCGGCGTGGCGACCGCGCGCGCGACGGTACCGGCCGGCGCGGCGTACCAGCCCGGATCGCTGTAGTCGCCGGGCTTCTGGTCCTTTCGGACCTTCACCACGCTGAACATGCCGCCCATCTCCAGCGACCCGTACTGGCCCTCGCCGGCCATCATCGGCGCGGTGTTCTCGGGGATGGGCATGGCCATCTCGCCCATGTCGGCCATGCCGCGTTCGCCCATCGCCATGTAGTCGGGGATGACCTTGTTGATGCGCGCCGCCAGGCCGCGATGGTCGACACCGATGAGCGTGTCGACCTCGTGCCCCATCGCGTTCATCGTGTGGTGGCTCTTGTGGCAGTGGAACGCCCAGTCGCCGGGCTCGTCGGCGAGGAACTCGACCTGGCGCATCTGGCCGACCGCCACGTCGGTCGTCACCTCCGGCCAGCGCGCGCTCCGGGGCACCGGGCCGCCGTCGGTGCCGGTGACCTCGAACTCGTGCCCGTGCAGATGGATCGGGTGGTTGGTCATCGTCAGGTTGCCCACCCGGATCCTCACCCGGTCGCCCAGGCGCACGTTGAGCGTGTCGATGCCGGGGAAGACGCGGCTGTTCCAGGTCCACAGGTTGAAGTCGGTCATCGTCATCGTGCGCGGCGTGTAGCTGCCGGGATCGATGTCGTAGCTCGACAGCAGGAAGCAGAAGTCGCGATCCACCGTGGCGATGTGGGGGTGGCGCGCCTTCGGGTGCGTGACCCAGAAGCCCATCATGCCCATCGCCATCTGCGTCATCTCGTCCGCGTGCGGGTGGTACATGAAGGTACCCGGCCGGCGCGCGACGAACTCGTAGACGAAGGTCTCGCCCGGCTTGATCGCCGGCTGCGTCAGGCCGGACACGCCGTCCATGCCGTTGGGCAACCGCTGGCCGTGCCAATGCACGCTGGTGTGCTCCGGCAGCCGGTTGGTGACGTAGACGCGGACCCGGTCGCCCTCCACGACCTCGATCGTGGGGCCGGGCGACTGGCCGTTGTAGCCCCACAGGTGCGCGGTGGTGCCGGGCGCGAGCTCGCGCAGCACCGGTTCCGCGACCAGGTGGAACTCCTTGACGCCGTCACGCATGCGCCAGGGCAGCGTCCAGCCGTTCAGGGTGACGACGGGGTTGTAGGGACGACCGTTGGGCGGCGTCAGCGGCGGCGCGGTGTCGGCGTTGTCGCGCTGCGCGGGTTCGGGCAGCGCGGCGAGCGCGACCCGGGAGACGCCGCTGGCGTTGACCGCGCCGGCCGCGCCGAGCGCGGCACCGGCCGCCATCTGGGCGAAGAGATTTCGTCGGGAGATCATGGGGATTCCTTCGAGGAGCGCGCGTTCAATGCGCGCCGCCGGCCGCTTCGTTCGAAGCGGCGGACGGAGAGGAGGAGGAAGCGGCCGCGGCATCGCGCACCGGACCGAGCAGGGCCTGCGACAGGGTCGCCTCGGCGAGCCAGTACTCGCGCTGGGCGGCGAGGCCGGCGGACACGGCGCGCGCCTGCGCCCGCGCATCGGCCAGCAGCTCCATCACGCCGACCAGCATGCCGTTGTAGCGCAGCAGCGTCTCGTCGGAGATCTGCCGGGCCAGCGGCAGCATTTCGTCCTGATGGCGACGGGCGATGCGCCAGGCGGTCTCGGCCTGCGCGCGTGCGACGCGCACTTCGGAGCGGGCCTCGATCGCGACCTGCGCGGTCTGCTCCACCGACTGCAGGTAGGCCTGCCGGGCGCCGGCCACGCGCGCCTGGCCCCAGTCGAACAGCGGCACTTCGAGCGTGAGCTCGACGCCGCGTTGCGTGGGCGCTTCGTTGCTGCTGTTGCGCTGGATGCCGAGTTCGAGCGCGTTGATGCGCCCGGTCTCGCGCGTCAGGCCCAGCCGCGCCGCGAGCGCCTCGGACTGGCGCTTCGCCGCGACGATGTCGAGCCGCTGCGCGACCGCCTGCCGCTCCAGATCGCCCGCGGCGCGGAAGTCTGCCGGCACGTCGGGCAGCCGCTCGGGCAGCGTCAGCGCGGCAACATCGTCGCCCCACAGGCCCAGTGCGCGGATCAACGCCTCGCGGTCGCGGCTGGCCTGCAGCCGGGCCTGCTCCATCGCCAACTGGGCCTCGCCCAGCATCGCGCGCTCGCGGGCCAGCCGCAGCGCGCTGACGTTGCCGGCCTGCCGCATGCGCAGGGCGAGTTCGGCGCCCGCGGACGCGGAGTCGAGCACCGTGCGCGCATGCACGAGCTGCTCCTGCGACGCCACCGCCTCGATCCAGCGGCGGCGCGCCTGGCCGGCGACATCCAGCAATTGCTGCGCCGCGCGGGCCTGCTCGCTTTCCAGCGCGCGGGCGCCGGCCTCCTGGCGAGCGCCGCGTCCGAGCAGGCGGATCAGGTTGATCTCGAGACCGCGCTCGATCTCGCGCTCGTCGCCGCGCACGAAGCGGCCGATGTTGAGCACCGGGTTGGGCCACAGCAGCGTCTGCACGCGCTCTGCTTCGGCCATGCCCAGCCCGTGCAGGCTGGCCTGCAGGCCGCGATGGTTGAGCAGCGCGAGCTGCACCGCCGCCTGCGCGTCGAGCGGCCGGGCCAGCAGCGCGTCGGTGCGCTCCCGGGCGGCGGCACGCTGCGCGTCGGTCTGCTGCAGCGGCAGATCGGCGCCGAGCCAATCGCGGCTCTTCTGCTGCACCGGCGTGGCGGCGTGTTCGGGCGACAGGTTCGCGCACCCGGTCAGGACAACGGCGGCGATCGCCAGGGCCGCCAGCGCGGGCCCGCGTCGGCGCGGCGTCGGGGCCGGGGGCCGCGTCGCCGGAAAGATCGTCTGGGAAGACATGACGTGGTTCCTCAATGAGCGTGATGACCGCCGCTCGGCGCGGAGCCGGCGGGGGCGGGCGCGGCCGGCGTCGTGGCCGGCTTGGGGACGGCCTTGGGCGCGTTCGCGGCCTGGCTTTCGCGCTGCAGCGCGCGCCAGCCGCCGGCCTCTTGGACGCGGCGGTTGGCCTGGCGCCAGTCACCGACGCCAGGGTCGGCGACTGCCGCGCTCGATGGCGCCGCGGGCGGGGGAACCTGCGACGTCGCCGGAGGCGGACGCGATCCCAGGCGTGCATCGGCCGGATCGGCCAGGCGCGTGGCGGTGGAAGGAGATGGCGAAGACGAAGACGAAGACGAAGACGGCGCGGTCTGCGCCGAAGCGCTGCCCGCGATCAGGCACAGCGCCAGCGTCAACGCCGCGGCGGACGTGGCAGGGGTGGGAGAAGACATGGCTTCCTCGCGAAATGAACGGGGGCGGTGCCACGCCGCCATGACGTGTCACGGTCGGCCGCGCGGCAGCTCGGGCGGCGCGCGATGGCGCCGACGTTCAGGCGAGGAAGGTCTTGGGCGGCCGCTCAAGCGGCTGGGGGGACTGCTCCGGCGCGTCGGGGGCGCCGAGCGCAGGGGCGGCGTCGCGCAGGTCCTGCGCGGCGAGCGTCAGCGGCGCGATCGGCATCGCGGCGCCGATGCAGCACTGCAGGCAGATGCCGCAGTGATGGTCGGACGAATGATCGGAGCCGTCGTGCGAGTCCGCGTGATCCATCGCGGCCAGGGCGTCGGCGCCGTGGTGCATGCCGGACATGCCGGACATGCCCGCCGTCGGCTCGGACATCGACGCGACCGTCAGGGTCGACGTGCCCGCGTGCGCACCGGTGGCGGCCATGTCGTGGCAATCGCTCGGCGTGGTCATCACCGCCGCGCCGGTGTCGGACGACATCAACGCCATCTCGATGCCCATCGTCGCCGCCAGGGCGCCCTGCAGCGGCAGGGTCAGGCTCAGCAGCGCGAGCACCAGCCAGCGGCTCCAGGGGAGCCGGCTCCAGGCGGATGCGTTCTGGCGGGACATGGGGCGGGAGTGTAAGGGGAGACCGCCTTGCAAACGCCTTAGGCAGGTCTGAACAGGGGGCAAGGTGACCGGAATGTCATGTCCCTGGTTGCTGGATGACCCGACCGACCGGCTCGACTGATGCCACCCCGTTCAATCGACGACACGCTCGGACTGGTGACCACGCGGGACGACGCGCTGGAACGCGGCAAGGACGAATCCGTCGCGCTGGCGCGGACGATCCGCCTTCAAGACGAAGGGCCGCTCGCGCGGCCCTTCTGGCAAGACGATCCTCGCGGATCGCGGCGGTGATCGCCGGGGCGATCAGTCCTCGTTCTTGAACACCAGCTTGACTTCGTGGGTCTGCTTTTCGCTGCTGGGTTCGAACTTCCAGTCCATCAGCGCGCGAGTGACGGCCTTGTCGAACACCTTGCGCGGCTCGGCTTCCAGGATCTCGACGCTGGAGACCTTGCCGTCCGGATCGATGTTCATCTTGGCGCGGACCGAGCCGGCCGAGATCGACTGGCGGGCGGCCTCGGCCGGGAACTCCGGCGGCACCTTCTTGACGATCTTGGGGGTGGCGTGGGCGCCCGCGCTCAGCGCCAGGGCGGCGGCCAGGCCCAGCAGGCCACGGGTGAAAGTCTTGGTCAGGTTCTTGCTCATCTTGGGACCTCGTACGTCTTTGGGTGAGGAGTCGGGACGCCCGGGGTCTCCGGGCGGGAATGTGTGAAGGGTCGCGAAGGGATCAGGTGGCGGAACGCGCCGTGCTGAAGAAGCCCACCGCCTGCACCAGGCGCGAGGAACTCTCGCGCAGCGAATCGGTCGAGCGGGTCAGGTCGTCCACCAGCGTGGTGTTCTGCTGCGTGGTGCGGTCCAGCTCGTTCATGGCGTTGTTCACCACGCCCACGCCGGCCGCCTGCTCCTGGGCCGAGTGCGAGATTTCCTCGATCAGCTGGCCCATGTTGTTGACTTCGTCCACCACCGAGCGGATCGTCGCGCCGGCGTTGTTGACCAGGGCGGTGCCGTTCTCGACCTTGACGGACGATTCCTGGATCAGCACCTTGATTTCCTTGGCGGCCTGCGCCGAGCGCGAGGCCAGCGCGCGGACCTCCGACGCCACCACCGCGAAGCCCTTGCCGTGCTCGCCGGCGCGGGCCGCTTCCACGGCGGCGTTCAGCGCCAGGATGTTGGTCTGGAAGGCGATGCCGTCGATGACGCCGATGATGTCGCCGATCTTGCGCGAGCTGGCGCTGATCTCTTCCATCGTCGACACGACCTGGCTCACCACGTTGCCGCCGGCCGATGCCGACTGGCGCGCCTTGGCGGCGATGCCCGAGGCCTTGCGGGTCAGCTCGCTGGCGCCGTTCAGGTTGGAGGCGATCTGCTCGACCGAGGCGGCGGTGTTCTGCAGGCTCTCGGCGGAACGCGCGGTGCGGTCCGACAGATCGACGTTGCTGCCGGCGATCTCGTTGGAGTTGTGGGCCACCTCGCCGGCCGCCGCGCTGACGCTGGCGACGACGCCGGACAGCGCGTTCTGCATGTCGCGCATCGCGTGCAGCATCTGCGCCAGTTCGTCGGTGCCTTCGACCTCGATGTGCTGCGACAGGTCGCCGGAGCTGATCGCCTGCGCGGCGTCCTTGGCCTTGCGGGCCGGCACGATGATGGAGCGGCCGATGGTCAGGCCGCCGACGCCGCCGATCACGACCGCGATCAGCACCAGCACGCCGGTCACGAGGATGGACTGGTTGGCCAGCGTGGCGCCGCCTTCGGCCAGCGTGCGTCCGTTGGCGAACTGCGCCTCGACCAGGCCCTTCAGCGCGTCCTGGTAGTCCTTCTGCACCGGGCGGACTTCCTTGATCAGGTGCTCGCGCGCCTCGTCCGGGCTGCCGTCCTGCTGGACCGACAGGAATTTGGTGACGGACTCGACGAACTTGGCCTGGCGCTCGCGGACCTGCGAGACGGTCTCCTTGTCCTTGGCGTCGGAGACCTTGCCTTCCAGCTCGGTGAGCTGCGTCTGGCCGTCCTCCACCGCCTTGGCGATGTCGGCCTTCTGGCGCTTGATCGCGCCGGCCGTGTCCAGCAGCAGCAGGTCGCGCGAGGCACGGGCGATGACGTTGACGTTGCCGTCCAGCGCGTTGGCCAGGGCGATCTTGACCAGGCTGGAATCAGCCGTCTGGGTCAGGTCGTGGGACAGTCGGCTGGCGTTGTGGGCACCGAAGGCGCCGATCACGATCAGCAGCAGGATCAGCAGCGTGTAGCTCAGCGTCAGGCGCTGGCCGATACGCAGGCGGGACAGAAACGACATCGATACCCTCGCAACGAAATGAGTTGTTGAATGGCGGTATCCGGGCGCTCGGCGCGGACCGTCCATCGGCTTCGGCCGGATCATCGGTGCTCTTGATTCGGGTAATCCATGGCGGTTCCGGAGGGCCGTGAATTCTGACGCGGCACTTGCAACTGAATGAAAACGGCGCGTGAACCGTCTCGGTAGAACCCCTAATGAACGCCTCGGCGAGGTTTCATCAAAACGGCACATTTCTCCTCGGCGCGCGGCCGGGGACGCGGTACCCGCGCCGTAACTCCCGGCGCGCCTGGTGCCGCGCAGGGTCAGGCCTTGCCTGAGGCCCCGTCGCCGCCGCCACGGTGATCGACGCCGTCGACCTGGACGCGATTGCGTCCGGCCTGCTTGGCGCCGTACATCGCCGCATCGGCCCGGCGCAGGGGGTCCTCGACGCCCGCGTCGTCCTCGCGCAAGTCGGTCACGCCGATGCTGACCGTGTACGTGATCGACGCGCCGCCGTCGACGGCCACCGGCGCGTCGGCGATGCGCGCGCGCAGCCGCTCGGCGAAGCGGCGCGCGCCGGCGAGGTCGGTGTGGGCCAGGCCGATCACGAACTCCTCGCCGCCGAAGCGCCCGGGCAGGTCCACGTCCCGCGAGGACGCCTTCAACACGCCCGCCAGCGCGCGGATGACGGCATCGCCGGCGGCATGGCCGTGCCGGTCGTTGACCTGCTTGAAGTGGTCGATGTCCAGCATCAGCAGCGCCGCCGGCGTGCGGTAGCGCCGCACCGTGCGCAGCAGGGCGCGCAGGCCCTCCTCCGTCGCCATGCGGTTGGCCAGGCCGGTCAGGCCGTCGGTGCGCGAGCGCTGCTCCAGCTCCGCGTTGACGCGGGCCAGTTGCGCCACCAGCGCCTCGGTCGAGCGCAGCCAGCGCGACAACGACTGGTAGCCGAACTGCGCCACGAACAGCACAATCAACGTGAAGACCCAGAAGAACACCCACGCGGTGCTGAGCATCGCCCGCGACGCCTCTTCCAGCGCCGCCCAGTCGTGGCCGCCGAGGGCGGACCGCAGCCGCTGCGACCCCAGCCCCAGGCTGACCAGCCCGAAGCCCTGCACCGCCAGCACGATGGCCAGCAGCAGGCCCAGGCCCATGGCGCGGCGCCCGCTGGGCGGCGGCGTGAAGAGCGCCGGCCTCCGGGCGATCCAGCGTGACAGCCGCGGCCACGTCAGCGCCATCAGCGGGCCGCCGACCATCACGGTCTGCAGGAAGGCCCCCAGCCACCAGCCCTGCCAGATTGGCAACTGGTCCCGGGCGGACAGGTCCCGGCTGAAGGTCCAGATCAGCGCGCCGGCCGAGCTGAACACGGCGGCGACGAAGCTCAGCGGAATGAAGAACAGCCAGGCACGCAGGCTGCGCAGGCCGCGCGCGGCGCCGACGGCGCGATATCCCAGCGCCATCACCCCCAGGCCGAGCGGGTTGGCGCAGGCGAAGACCGCCGCCCAAGCGGGCGACATGCCGGCGTCCAGCGCGAGCGCCAGCGTGGCGAGCCAGGCCGGGATCGCCCCCCAGCGCCATCCGAAGCTGAGCGCCCACCACAGGCACAGCGGCAGCGGTGGATAGAAGGTCAGGTAGGCGGCGGCGCCGCCCAGGTCCACCGGGATCCCGGACCAGCCTCGATGCACCACCTCCAGGCCCAGCAACACGCAGACGACCAGCGTCAGCGCCCAACCGCCCAGGATCCAGCGCCGCTCCGACGGCAGGCCGTCACGCCACAGCGCCCGCGCCGACAGGCTGCCCGGGGTCTCGGGCACCAGGTCGCCGGGGCGCTGGAGCGGGTTCATTCAAGTCACGGGCCGGGGCCGCGCGCCGAAGATGGCCGAACCGACGCGCACCAGGGTGGCGCCTTCCAGGATGGCGGCGTCCATGTCCGCGCTCATGCCCATGCTGAGCGTGTCCAGCGCCAGGCCGTCGCGATTCAGCGCGGCCAGCAGCGTCGCCAGCGCGCGATGCGGGACGCGCTGCCCGTCCAGCGTCGCGGCCGGCTCCGGGATGGCCATCAGGCCGCGCAGGCGCAGACCGGGCAGCGCCGCCACGGCGCGGGCGACGTCGGCCACCTCGGCCGGCGCCAGGCCGCTCTTGGTCGCCTCGCCGCTGATGTTGACCTGCAGGCAGACCTGCAGCGGCGGCAGATGCGGGGGGCGCTGATCGGAGAGACGCTGCGCGATCTTGAGGCGATCGACGGTGTGCACCCAATCGAAACGCTCGGCCACGACGCGGGTCTTGTTGCTCTGCAGCGGGCCGATCAGGTGCCACTCGGTCCGGTCGCGCAGGTCGGCCAGCGCGGCCATCTTGTCGACGCCCTCCTGCACGTAGTTCTCGCCGAAGCGGCGCTCGCCAGCGTCGAAGGCTTGTCGCACATCGTCCGCGCCGAAAGTCTTTGTTACCACCAGCAGCGTGACGCTGTGCACGGGCCGCGACGCCTGCAGGCAAGCCCTCTGAATGCGGCCATGCAGCTGTTGTATGTTCTCGGAGATCGTCGCCATAATCGCCCAGGCTATTCCTCATCCCATGGACATCACTCAACTGCTGGCATTCTCGGTCAAGAACAAGGCCTCCGACCTTCACTTGTCCGCCGGGCTGCCGCCCATGATCCGCGTCCATGGCGACGTGCGCCGCATCAACGTCGAGCCGCTCGAGCACCGCCAGGTGCACGACATGGTCTACGACATCATGAGCGACGCGCAGCGCAAGTCGTACGAGGAAGTCCTGGAGGTCGACTTCTCGTTCGAGATCCAGGGCCTGGCGCGCTTCCGCGTCAACGCGTTCAACCACAACCGCGGCGCCGGCGCGGTGTTCCGGACCATTCCCAGCAAGATCCTGACGCTGGAGCAGTTGAACTGCCCGAAGATCTTCACCGACCTGGCGATGAGGCCACGCGGCATGGTGCTGGTGACGGGCCCCACGGGCTCGGGCAAGAGCACGACGCTGGCCGCGATGGTCAACCACCTCAACGAGAACGAGTACGGCCACATCCTCACCGTCGAGGACCCGATCGAGTTCGTCCACGAGTCCAAGAAGTGCCTGGTCAACCAGCGCGAGGTCGGCCCGCAGACGATGAGCTTCGCCAACGCGTTGCGCTCGGCGCTGCGCGAGGACCCGGACTGCATCCTGGTCGGCGAGATGCGCGACCTGGAAACCATCCGCCTGGCGCTGACCGCGGCGGAGACGGGCCACCTGGTCTTCGGCACGCTGCACACCTCCTCGGCCGCCAAGACGGTGGACCGGATCGTCGACGTGTTCCCTGCGGCGGAGAAGGACATGGTGCGCGCGATGCTGTCGGAATCGCTGCAGGCGGTGATCTCGCAGACCCTGTGCAAGACCAAGGACGGCACCGGCCGGGTGGCGGCGCACGAGATCATGCTCGGCACCTCCGCGATCCGCAACCTGATCCGCGAGAACAAGGTCGCGCAGATGTATTCGTCGATCCAGACCGGCAACAACCTCGGCATGCAGACGCTGGACCAGAACCTGACCGACCTGGTCCGCCGCAGCATCATCACGCCGGCCGAGGCGCGCGCCAAGGCCAAGTTCCCCGAGAACTTCCCCGGCTGAGCGGCACGTCGGCCCGCGGGCCGGCCGCCACCCGCCGGCAGTCACGAGAACCAGACCGGGCCCGCATCGGCGCACCGGCACCCGACAGGACAGGACCCCGCTCATGGAACGCGACCAGGCCACCAAGTTCATCAACGACCTGCTGCGCCTGATGGTGTCGCGCAAGGGGTCCGACCTCTTCCTGACGGCGGAGTTCCCGCCCGCGATCAAGGTCGACGGCAAGGTCACGAAGGTGTCGCCGCAGCCGCTGACCGGGCAGCACACGCTGCAGTTGGCGCGGGCGATCATGAACGACAAGCAGGCGGCCGACTTCGAGCGCGCGAAGGAGTGCAACTTCGCCATCTCCCCGCAGGGCATCGGCCGCTTCCGCGTCAACGCCTACATCCAGCAGGGCCACGTGGCGCTGGTGCTGCGGACGATCCCGGCGACGCTGCCGACGATCGAATCGCTGGACCTGCCGCCCATCCTCAAGGACGTGGTGCAGACCAAGCGCGGCCTGGTGATCCTGGTGGGCGCCACCGGCTCGGGCAAGAGCACGTCGCTGGCCGCGATGATCGATCACCGCAACGAGACCACCTACGGTCACATCATCACGATCGAGGACCCGGTCGAGTTCGTCCATCCGCACAAGAACTGCATCGTCAGCCAGCGCGAGGTCGGCCTGGACACGGAAGGCTGGGAGCAGGCGCTGAAGAACACGCTGCGCCAGGCGCCGGACGTGATCCTGATGGGCGAGATCCGCGATCGCGAGACGATGGAGCACGCCGTCGCGTTCGCCGAGACCGGCCACCTGTGCATGGCCACGCTGCACGCCAACAGCGCCAACCAGGCGCTGGACCGGATCATCAACTTCTTCCCCGAGGAGCGGCGCGCGCAGCTGCTGATGGACCTGTCGCTGAACCTGAAGTCCATCGTGTCGCAGCGGCTGCTGCCGCGCCAGGAGGGCAAGGGCCGGGTCGCCGCGGTGGAGATCCTGCTGAACACGCCGCTGGTCTCGGACCTGATCTTCAAGGGCGAGGTCGGCGAGATCAAGGAGATCATGAAACGCTCGCGCGAGCTCGGCATGCAGACCTTCGACCAGGCGCTGTTCGACCTCTACGAGATGGGCCGCGTGACCTACGAGGACGCGCTCCGCAACGCGGACTCGGTCAACGACCTGCGGCTGCAGATCAAGCTCAACAGCGAGCGGGCGCGCAGCGGCGACCTGTCCTCGGGCACGGAGCACCTGACGATCATGTGAGCGCGCTCAGGGGGCTCGTTCAGGCGAGTCCGCGCACGGGCCACAATCGCCGGGTCTTCATCCACCCCCGACAGGTCCTTCCATGAGCAGCATCGGCCAGCGTTCCTACGAATCGACTCCTTCCCTTCGCGTCGCCTTCCTGGGTCTGGGCGTGATGGGCTTCCCGATGGCGGGCCACCTGGCCAAGGCCGGGCAACGGGTCACCGTCTACAACCGGACCGCCGCCAAGGCGCAGGCCTGGGCGGCCGAGTTCGGCGGCCAGGGCGCCACGACGCCGCGCGAGGCGGCGAAGGACGCGGACATCGTCTTCGCCTGCGTCGGCAATGACGCCGACCTGCGCTCGGTGGTGCTGGGCGAGCAAGGCGCGTTCGCCGGCATGAAGCCGGGCGCGGTCTTCGTCGACCACACGACGGCCTCGGCCGAGGTCGCGCGCGAGCTGCACGCGCAGGCGAAACAGCTGGGCCTGAACTTCGTCGACGCACCGGTCTCGGGCGGCCAGGCGGGCGCGGTCAACGGGGCGCTGACGGTGATGTGCGGCGGCGACGAGGCCGCCTTCGACACCATCCGCCCGATCGCGATGCACTTCGCCAAGGCGGTGACCCGTGTCGGCGAGGCCGGCGCCGGTCAGCTCGCGAAGATGGTCAACCAGATCTGCATCGCGGGACTGGTGCAGGGCCTGTCCGAGGCGATCGCCTTCGGCCAGAAGAGCGGCCTGCCGATGCCGCTGGTGCTGGACGTCATCGGCAAGGGCGCGGCGCAGAGCTGGCAGCTGGACAACCGCGGCAAAACCATGGTCGAGGACAAGTTCGACTTCGGCTTCGCGGTGGACTGGATGCGCAAGGACCTCGGCCTGGTGCTGGACGAAGCCCGCCGCAACGGCGCGCGCGTGCCGGTGACGGCGCTGGTCGACCAGTTCTACGCGGATGTGCAGGCCGAGGGCGGCGGCAGGTTCGACACGTCGAGCTTGATCAAGCGGCTGCGTTGAAGCCTCAATGACAAAGGGACCGCCGCGGCGGTCCCCTGTTCATGGCGCAGGTCGGCGTTACTCGCTGGCCTTGGGCTTCGCCTGCTGCTGCGCCTGCCCCATCGCCGCGAGCTCCGCCTCGCTGATGATCTCCATCGCGCGGACGACCTTCTGCACGCCGCGCACGCCGCGGGCGATCTCGGTGGCGCGGTTGGCTTCGCGTTCGGTGACCCGGCCCATGATGTAGACGTTGCCGCGCTCGACGACGACGTAGAACGCGTTGGAGATCAGATCCTTCGCGTCGACCAGGCTGGCCTTGACCTTCGCGGCGATCGCCACGTCGTTGGCGCGGCTGGACAGCGAGCTCAGCATGCCGACGCCCACTTCGTTGAGCACGCTGGAGACGTTGTCCACGCCCTGAGCGATGCGATCGACCGCGGCGCGGTCCTCGTCGTTGCGGGTCTCGCCGGTCAGCAGCACCATGCGGTTGTAGCTGTTGACGCTGATGTGCACGCGGTCGCCCAGTTGCTCGCGGATGCGGTTGGACGTCTTGAGCTCGATGCCCTGGTCCTCCAGCTGCGTGCCCGAGGTGCGGCGATCGGTCGCCACCAGCGCGCCACCCACCGCCGCGCCGCCGACGATCAATGGCACGCAGGCGGTTTGCAGAAAGCCGGCGCCCAGCGCGGCGGCCAGGATCAGGCAACGGGTCTTGGTCATCATCGTGTCGTCCTCGGGGAACTCGTCAGCACGGCGCTCGGCGGCACGGGCCGCTCGAACGCGTCTTGGCTGAACAGGGAAAGATCATTCAGCGGCGCCCAGCAGTTGCACGTCGATCGCGTCGCTCAGGCAATGCGAGAGCAAACGGTGTGCCTCCGCGACGCGCGCGAAGCGGCTGTGCGGCACGCGCAGTTGCACGTCGGTGTCGAGCAGCGTGGCGCGCCAGTCGTCGTCCTGCGCGCCGCTGAGCACGATCACGCTCATCTCCTGGCCGTGCGCCACCTGCAGCAGCGCGCCCGCGGCACCGCTGGCCTGGGCCTCGAACAGCAGCAGCAGGTCGCCGGGATGACCGAAGGTCTGGATCTGGCGCATCAGGGCCGAGGCCGGATCGGCGTAACCCTGCGCCTGCGCGTCCAGCGCCATCGCGGCCAGGCCGGGGCGTTCCTGCTCGAAGCGACCCGACAGCAGCGAGGCCATGTAGGTCGCGTCCGCCGCGGAGATGCCCAGTCCGGCCGTCAGCACGCGGCCGCCGGCCGTCAGCGCGTCCACCATCATCTGCGCCGCGACCGCCAGCGGCCGCGACAGGTTCTCGGCGACCTGATAGAGCAGATCGGCGCTTTCGAAGAATTGTTGTTGTATGCGTTGTTCCAACATGACCGCGGATGATAAGGGCTCGGACATGTGCCGCCGACATGCGCCGGCGCGCGGCGCCTCGTGGCGTCACGCCCAGCGCCCCTCGTCCTCCGGCACGTCGAACGCGCCCTTCAACCATTCGATCCGATCGCCGTCGATGGCGATGACGTCGAAGCGGCAGGTCGGCACCTCCATCAAGGTGCGCACATAACAACCCGCCGCGAAGATCACGCGACGCCGCTTGGCCAGGGTCACGCTGGCCGCCGCGCCGCCGTGCGCGTCGCTGTCCCGCGCGCGCACCTCGATGAACAGCAGGGTGCCGTCGCGATCGCGGTCGCGCATGATCAGGTCGACCTCGCCGCCGCGCGCGTGCGGGCCCCGGGCGACACGATAATTGCGCGCCACCAGCCGCAGCCCCTGGCGCTTCAGATAGTCGAGCGCGCGCTGCTCGGCCGCGTCGCCGCGCGCCTTGGTGGTGCCCGTGGTTTCCGTGGAGAGCTTCTTGAACATTTCGACGTCCCCGTCCGCATCGATGGTCGCGGCCGCCACCGCCGCCGCCGGCCATCAGCAATATCCGGCCGGCACGCTCTACATGGTGGCGACGCCGATCGGCAATCTGGCCGACCTCAGCCTGCGCGCCATCCACGTGCTGGGCCTCGTCGATGCCGTGGCCTGCGAGGACACCCGCGTCAGCGCTCAGTTGCTGCGCTGGCTGGGTTTGCACAGGCCGTTGGTGGCGCTGCACCAGCACAACGAGCAGCAGGCCGCCGAGGCCCTGGTCGCGCGACTGCTCCAGGGCGAACGGATCGCCTACGTCAGCGACGCCGGCACGCCGGCCATCTCCGATCCCGGTGCGGTGCTGGTCGCCGCCGCGGCCAGGGCGGGCGTGCGGGTCGTGCCGCTGCCCGGCGCCAGCAGCGCGGCCGCCGCGCTCAGCGTGGCCGGCGACGCGCGCGCGCTGGGGTTCCGCTTCGTGGGCTTTCTGCCGACCAAGGCGGCGGAGCGACGCGCGGCGTTGCAGGCGCTCACCGGCGCGCCCTACAGCCAGGTGCTGTTCGAGGCGCCTCATCGCATCGTCGATCTGATCGCGCTGCTGGCGGACGTCGCGCCGACGCAGACGCTCACGGTCTGCCGCGAGGTGACCAAGCAGTTCGAGACCATCCACACCGCGCCCTGCGCGAGCCTGCCCGCCTGGATGGCCCAGGACAAGCAACGGGAACGCGGCGAGTTCGTGCTGGTGTTGCATGCGGCCGAGTCCTTGTCGGATGACACCGGATTGCCGGATGAAGCGCTGCGCACGCTGCGTGTGCTGACGCGTGACCTGCCGCTGAAGCAGGCGGCCGCGCTGGCCGCGGAGCTCACCGGCGAGTCGCGCAAGCTGCTGTACCAGCAGGCGCTGGAATGGAAGCAGGCGCAGTCCGTCGACGACGACGGGACGCGCGGCGACGAGGATGGCGAGGACGGCAACGACGCCGGGCAAGGCGGCGCCGCCCCCTGATCCTCTCCACAAGCGCCGAACGCCCCGCAGGGCGTTCGGTCTCGGGAGGCGCCGCTCAGCCGGCGGTCGGCGCGACGCGCTTGTTGTGCTTGGCGCGATGGATGTCGCGGCTGGCGACGTCCTGCTCGCGGGTCAGCTTGCGGCGCTCCTTGGCGGTGACCTTGCCGTCGGCCTTGGCCTTCGCTTCGGTGTTGTCGATGCGGGCCTGCTCCTTCTCCAGGTGCTGCGTTTCCTTGGCGGTCAGTTGACCGGAGGCGGCCCCCTCCGCGATGCGGTGCTGCTGGTTGACCTCGCGCTGGTCGATGCGCGGCGTGGCCGTCGGGGACGGTGCCGGCGTCGGAGCCGCCGTCTGGGCGAAGGCGGATGCGGCCATCAGGCTGGAAATCAGGGCGATCGACAGGGACAGGCGTTTCATCAGGATCTCCTCGGGGGGGTGACGCGGCAATCGCGCCGCTGAGGGTGACAACGAGCGTCGTCGCCGACACGCGGACGGGGTTCCCGTAAAGATCGGTGAAGCGATTGCATCCGTTGGTCACCATCCCCCGCGCAGGGTCGCGAGGCGCTGCCTACAATCGACCGCATGATTTCGCGCGAACCCACCCTGGCCCGTCTGGTCACCGCCCGTGCCCAGTTGCTCGAACCCTTCGGCCTGACCGATGCCTCGCTCGCCCAGGCGTTGCGCCTGATCACCGAGCACCGTGTCGACGACGCCGACCTTTACTTCCAGACCACCCGCGCGGAGGGCTGGAGCCTGGAGGAAGGCATCGTCAAGAGCGGCAGCTTCTCGATCGACCAGGGCGTGGGCGTGCGCGCCGTCGCCGGCGAGAAGACGGCGTTCGCCTACTCCGACGACATCTCCGAGGCCGCGCTGCTCGATGCCGCCCGCACCGTGCGCGCGATCGCGACGGCGGGACAGAGCAAGCGCGTCAAGGTGCCGTCCGCGCCGGTCGTCGCGGCCAGCCGCGCGCTGTATGGCGAGGCCGACCCGATCGCCAGCCTGGACAGCGCGCAGAAGGTGGCGCTGCTGGAACGCACCGAGCGCCTGGCCCGCGCCAAGGATCCGCGCGTCGTGCAGGTGATGGCCGGCCTGGCCGCCGAGCATGAGGTCGTGCTGATCGCCCGCGCCGACGGCACGCTGGCCGCCGACGTGCGTCCGCTGGTGCGCTTGTCGGTGACCGTCATCGCGGAGAGCAACGGCCGCCGCGAGGTCGGCTCCGGCGGCGGCGGCGGCCGCTTCGGCCTGGCCTATTTCACCGACGAGATGATCGCGTCCTACGTCGAGCAGGCCGTCAGCGCCGCGCTGACCAACCTGGAATCGCGCCCGGCCCCGGCCGGCGAGATGACCGTCGTGCTCGGCCCGGGCTGGCCCGGCGTGCTGCTGCACGAGGCGGTCGGCCACGGCCTGGAAGGCGACTTCAACCGCAAGGGCTCCAGCACCTTCTCCGGCCGCATCGGCGAGCGCGTCGCCGCCAAGGGCGTGACGGTCCTGGACGACGGCACCATCCCCGATCGCCGCGGCTCGCTGAACGTCGACGACGAAGGCTGCGCCTCGCAGCGCAACGTCCTGATCGAGGACGGCATCCTCAAGGGCTACATCCAGGACGCGATGAACGCGCGGCTCATGAAGGTCGCACCGACCGGCAACGGCCGCCGCGAGAGCTACGCCCACGTCCCGATGCCGCGCATGACCAACACCTACATGCTGGGCGGCGACAAGGATCCGAAGGAAATCATCGCCAGCATCGACAAGGGCCTGTACGCGACCAACTTCGGCGGCGGGCAGGTGGATATCACATCCGGCAAGTTCGTCTTCTCGGCCAGCGAAGCGTACTGGGTCGAGAACGGCAAGATCCAGTACCCGGTCAAGGGCGCCACGATCATCGGCAACGGCCCGGACGCGCTGACCCGCGTCAGCATGATCGGCAACGACATGCAGCTGGACACCGGCGTCGGCGTCTGCGGCAAGGAGGGCCAGAGCGTGCCGGTGGGCGTCGGCCAGCCGACGCTGCGCATCGACGGCCTGACCGTCGGCGGCACCGCCTGACCCCGCGCGGCGCGAAGGATCGACGGCCTCATGCGGTGCATCGCGACCCCAACGTCGTGCGGCGGTCACACCGCCGCGCTTGACGCGGCGCAGCAAGCGCGTGCACCATTGGTCCCTATGCGTTCTGTCGGCAAGTTTTATTTTGCGTACTTTTGGTTCTCGCACCGCCCCGGCGGAGGAGAGGCGAACGCATAAGCAAACGCAGCGCGCCAAGAATCCTCAAGAAACCGCCGGGCCTCCAAGCCCGGCGGTTTTTTTTCGCCCGGGCCCCTGCCCCGGCAAGTGGGGAGGCGGTCCTCGAGTCCTGAAGCGCCGCACCTCACACCCAACCTGAAAGCGTCACCCATGAATGCCAAGTCGACCAGCTCGTATCCCGCTTCCCCGCAGGCGGAGCGCTGGTATTCGCCGCAGGACAAGACCAGCCAGACCGACGACGAACGCATCCTGGACATCACGCCCTTGCCGCCTCCCGAACACCTCATCCGCTTCTTCCCGATCCGTGGCACGGCCATGGAGCAGCTTGTCGTCGGCACGCGCCAGCGCATCCGCGACATCATGCAGCGCCGCGACGACCGGCTGCTGGTGATCATCGGGCCGTGTTCCATCCATGACCCGGCCGCGGCCCTCGAGTACGCGCGCCAGCTGACGGCGCAGCGCGAGAAGTACGCCGGCACGCTGGAGATCGTCATGCGCGTCTACTTCGAGAAGCCGCGCACGACGGTGGGCTGGAAGGGCCTGATCAACGACCCCTACCTGGACGAGAGCTACCGCATCGACGAGGGCCTGCGCATCGCGCGGCAGCTGCTGCTGGAGATCAACCGGCTGGGCATGCCGGCGGGATCGGAGTTCCTGGACGTGATCTCGCCGCAGTACATCGGCGACCTGATCTCGTGGGGCGCGATCGGCGCGCGCACGACGGAGAGCCAGGTGCACCGCGAGCTGGCCTCGGGCCTGTCGGCGCCGATCGGCTTCAAGAACGGCACCGACGGCAACATCAAGATCGCCACCGACGCCATCCAGGCGGCGGCACGCCCGCACCATTTCCTGTCGGTCCACAAGAACGGCCAGGTGGCCATCGTCGAGACCAAGGGCAACCGGGATTGCCACGTGATCCTGCGCGGCGGCAAGACGCCGAACTACGACGCCCAGAGCGTTGCCCTGGCCTGCGCCGACCTGGCGGCGTCCAAGCTCGACACGCGGCTGATGGTCGACTGCTCGCACGCCAACAGCAGCAAGAAACACGAGCGCCAGCTGGACGTCGCGCGCGACATCGCCGATCAGATCCGCGCGGGCGGCACCGGCATCTTCGGCGTGATGGTCGAGAGCCACCTGAAGGGCGGCGCGCAGAAGTTCAGCCCCGGCAAGGACGACCCGTCGCAGCTGGAGTACGGCAAGAGCATCACCGATGCCTGCCTGGACTGGGACGCGTCGCTGGCCGTGCTCGACGTGCTGAGCGAGGCTGTGAAGGCGGCGCGGCTGGAAACGGTGGAGCGCTGACCTCAGGCGCGGCCCTGGGGTCCGCCCGGGGTCGCGTTCACCAGGACCAGCGCTGATTCTCGCTGCCGGTGCAGCGGTACATGATCACCGCCTGGCCGGGCCGCGCGCGGGCGTTCTCGATGTCGAGGCACTTGCCCGTGGACTCGCTCCGGATCTGGCCGTCGCGGGCCCGCCAGCGCTGATTGCTCTGGCCGTTGCAGTCGAACGCGATGACCCGCGCGCCGTCGTTGTCGTTGCGATCGGCCACGTCGAGGCACAGGCCGGCGACACGCAGCTCGCCGTTGCGGCGCCACTCGAAACGCTGATTCGAGCCGTTGTGGCAATTGAAGACGATCAGCCCCTGCCCGGGCCGCGCGCTGCCCTCGATGTCGAGACACAGCCCGCCCTGCCCGCGGATCTCGTGCGCGCCCCAACTGCCGCCGGGATCCGGATCGTCGGGCCGATCGTTGTCGCGGTCCTTGCGATCCTTGCTCGCGATCAGCGCGATGCCGGCGATCACCGCCGCGGCCGCGATCGCCGCGCCGACATTGCTGGACCCGTCGCGGCTTCCCGCCGCCTCGGTCGTGAGCTTGAAGCGGCCGCCGCAACCGCCGTCGACCCACAACGACCGGGCCGACAGGTCGTAGCCCCAGGTCTTGCCGAAGCGGCAGCCGCCCGAGGTCTACTCGACCAGGTCGACCTCGGTCGTGCCGTCAGGCAGGCGATAGGTTTCGTAGCCGCCGCGGGAGCGCAGCTCCACGGTCTGTTCGTCGGCCCGCGCCGGCAGGCCGGTCACCATCAACCCCGCCGAGATCGCGGCGGCGATCGCGCGCCGCCCCTTCTCCATCGCTGCTCTGCGCATCTGCTCCCTCCCGTGCCCACTGCGAGGGATGCTAGGTGCTTCAAGCGACGACGTCCAGCACGCGCGGCGTCCCGCCGGCGCGCTCCACATGGCTCCAGAGCAAGGGCCCCAACGACACCTGCACGCTCATGTCCGGGTAACTCACCGCGGTGAAGGTGCCATGGGTGTACGGCGGGGTCTCGATGCGGCTCACCGGCGGTGCTTCCTGGCCCAGCGGATGGCGCCCATAGACGACGTCGGCGCGCGCCTGCGCACGGGCGGCCTCCAGCGGCGACCCCGTCCCGATGAACGGGGACAGTCGCAACTGCACCGAGGGCTCCGGGCCCTGCAGCATCTCCTGCTGGATCCTGTCGCGGTACTCGCGCATCGGATCGCCGTCGAACGGCGACGTCCTCAGCGGCGTCGCCCACACTTCCGTCAGTTTCAAAACGTCCCCGCGGCCTCGGCGCTCATCGCCAATGGCCGCTCCCCCTCGTCGTTCGCATGTCTTGTTCTGGCGACCGGCGCGCGGTGGCGCTCAAGTCGTCGAAGGGCGGGATTTTCCCGGTGGAGCGAAGCGCCGCGGGCCATCGCGCCACGGACAAGGGCGGCCTGCGCCCAGCCTCCGCGATGCCGCGCGCCCCTGGGCTCACGCTTCGGGTTCGGCGGCCGCGGCCAGCGCCATCCTCGCCACGTCGTCCGCGAGCGCCTGCATGAACGACCTCACCAACGCGGGCGGCGGCGGCTCGGCCGGCACGGCGTTCCGCGTCAAGACGCCGCGCAGTCGGGCGGGCCCCCGCTGCCAGTCCACCCCCTGGTGATGCGCCATCCGGAGAAAACAGTCGTACCAGCGCTCCCTCGACAGCTTCGCCAAGCCTGTCTTTTCCCGAGTCCAATCGAGCAAGGCCTCCAATCGATCGACGATGTCCGGCGGCATGTCGGTCATCAAGACGTCCGGCGGGTAGGGCATGCCGGGCCGCGCCTGGAATCGCACGTGCGTCAGCAGGGCCTGATGCAGCGCCGCCTCGACGATCCCCCGATCGCCTTCACAGATCGAAGCCGAGAACTCCCCGTCGATGTCCGGCGCGAGGATCTCCAAGGCGGCATAGGCGCGCTCCATCATCGACGCGGTCATCGTCTCCATCAGGGACTGCTGCAGCACGGCTTCGATCCGATCGGCCTCGTCGGCGTTCAGGCCGACGCCGGGCAAGGTGCCGCCATCCGGTGCCGCGATCAGCCGCAGTCCTTCGCCGATGGCATGGGCGTACAGCCTGCTGTTCTGCACGTGCGACAGCAGGCGGGCGGTGACGCACCGCATGGGCGTGAAGGGCTCGCGGTCGAGTTCCGCCTTCAGCGATGCCAACAGGTGGATCACCGTCGCCCACCCCTGGTTCCGTTTGCTCGTCATCGACCGGCTACGCAACGCCAGTTCGTCGTCGACCATCAAGGCGACCAGCCATTGCGAGAGGCGCCCCCGCTGCATCGACGACATCGGCTGCCCGTGCTTCTCCATCTCGGCATACGCGTGATTCGCGGCCAAGGCCAGCAGCTCCGCGCGGCCGACCCGGCCGAACGCCTGAGCGTGCGCACCCAGCGCCGTCAGCGGATGCCGGCAGGCGTCACGGAGCCGATCGAAGTGAAGGAGTCCGTTCGATCGTCCTCGCAACTGGATTTCCCACCGACCGCGGGGGAGGCACAACGCCTTCTCCAGGCTCCGCGGCATGACGCCGCGCGCCGCCTCCGGCACCACCACGCTCACGAGATTCGAAAACATCCGCTTCAGGGCGCAAAGATCCCGAACGTCCTGGGGCGCGACCACTTGCGAGCACTCGATGCGCCGCACCCACGGCCGCAGCGGCAACGGCGCCTGCGCGGCCCGCGCCGGCGTCGGCACGGCGAGCTTGCGCACCCGCGACGCCCGGTCGACCCACGGCGCCATCTGCACGGCGACGTGCTCGGTGGCCTGCAGCCTGAACGTCGTCAGGTCGCGCAGCACCCCGCTCCGTTCCGCCTCATGGAGGTAGCCGCGCTGCATCCGCGAGGCCTGCTCCGCCGTCATTCCCGCGGGCGGATCCAGGGGGACGTCGATGCAACACGGCCGCTCGTCGTGAAGCTGTTCGAGCAGTCCCCAGGCGAAACCGGCGAACGGCGCGGACGTCCGGTGAGGACGCGGCCTCAGATCCTCCATCAGGGCGCTGGCGGCCCGAGCTTCCCACGCAGTCATGGGCCGGACGCGATCGTCGCCGTCCCGGCATCGGACCGTGGTGAGGGTCAGCAACTCCTCCAGGAAACGCTCCGCGTCGTCGGGCAGCGCATCGCCTCGCGTCAACCAGCGCAGCATGGCCTGTCGCTGCCCCGGAAGACGATCCTCCAGCGCGGCCGCCTGGGGTGATCGAAACGCGGCCTCCAGGGCGGAGGCCACCTCCCCGAGGCGAATCGACTCGCGCACGACGGCATCGTCGACGACGAGGTCGCGAAGGAGTCGCAGGCACGCACGCCAGGGGCGGAAGGCTTCGTCCTCGGCGGCATTGGCGCCGTTTGCGCCGTTTGCGCCGTTTGCGCCGTTTGCGCCGTTTGCGCCGACTGCGGCGTTTGCGCTGGCCGCGGCCCCGGCCCCGGCGCCAGCGCCGGCGGTCCGCGTGGAAACGCCGTCCTGGCCAATGTCGATGCCGGCGTCAGCCTCCAACGGAGCCATCGAGCCGGCGGAGAGCGGTGAGAAGCACACGAGGCGTCGTCCGGCGGAGCTGAAGAAGGGCCGATGAGTCCACGCGCTCCCCAGCGCGTTCGACACCCTGGACGGCACCGCTCTTGAAAGCCGCCTCAATGCTCGCATGTGGGAACGATCGACCCGACGCGCTCCGGCGCAAGAACGGCAGCCATGGTCCTCGTCCTTCTCGCGCTGATCGCGGCGCTGATCTGCTTCTGGCTGCTGAGCCAACCCTGGCGACAGGCCCGGCGCCGTGCCGCGCTGCGCGCGAAAGCCTTCCCCGCGGCCTGGCGCGCGATCCTGCGTCGCAACGTGCCGCAGGCCGCCCGGCTGCCGGCCGACCTGCAATTGAGGCTCAAGCGCCAGATGCAGGTCTTCCTGGCCGAGAAATCCTTCATCGGTTGCGCCGGCCAGGCCATCACCGACGAGGTCCGCGTCACCATCGCCGCCCTCGCCTGCCTGCCGCTGCTGGGCCGGACCCGCGGCTACTACCCGAACCTGAGCTCGGTGCTGGTCTATCCCGGCGCCTTCATCGTCGATCGCGTCCGCCACCAGGGGCCGCTGCAGATGCAACAGCGGCAAGTGCTCAGCGGCGAATCGTGGGGCGAGGGTCAGGTCGTGCTGTCTTGGGACGACGTGCTGCGCGACGCGTCACGGCCGGAGCTCGGCCACAACGTCGCGGTGCACGAGTTCGCGCATCAGCTCGATCAGGAGAAAGGTGTCGCCAACGGCGCGCCGTGGCTGGGCAGCCGCATGCGGCGGGCGCGCTGGGCGGCGGTGATGCAGCAGAGCTTCGACCTGCTGCGCGCGCGGCTCGCGGCCGGGGAGGCCGATCCGCTGGGCGACTATGCCGCCACCGAACCGGCCGAGTTCTTCGCGGTCGCCAGCGAGCGCTTCTTCGGCCAGCCCTGGGCCCTGGCGCAAGCGCATCCGGCGCTGTACGCCGAGCTGCGCAGGTTCTACGAGGTGGATCCGATGCTCTGGTCCTGAACGGGGACCGTCGGCCGCCCGCACGGGGCATCGGTCGATCGCGCGTTCCAGAGCCCGACCGTTCAAGGGCTCAGAAGCCCATCTCCGCGAGCAGCGCATCGACGTCGTCCTGCTGCAGCGCCTTGTCTGGCGTCTGCACGCCGGCCAGCTGTTCCGGCGCGGCATCCGGTGCGGCCGCCGACGCCTGATCGGCCAGCAACTGCTGCAACGGCGCCTCCGCCGGACGCAGCATGCCCAGCACCTTGTTGATCACCTGGCCGGACAGATCCTGAAAGTCCTGCGCCATCATGATCTCGGTCTGCAAACCCTTGACGCGATCCGCGAAGCCCGACGCGCCGGCCGCGTAGGCCGCGCACAGCCGCATCATGGCGCGGGCCCGCTCGACGCTCAGGTCCGGCGCGGCGGCGAGCCGCTGCAGCGATTCGGACAGCTCGGCACCCTGCCGGCGCACGGCCTCGGCATCGTCCTGCGCGGCCTCCACCAGTCCCAGCACCTTGCTGGCCGCCTGGTCGGTCATGCGCTTGACGTAGTCCAGACGCTCGCACGCGTCGGGCAACTCGCGCGACAGCTTGTGCAGCGCCTCGTGCGCGGCCACCGCGCTGGGGTTTTGGAGGTCGGACATGGGCTTTCCTGTTGGCCCGAAATCTTAGTTCTGCAACCGGTGTAACTAACGGAAAGGGACCCCTGCACCCGTGCATTTTTGGGGGAGATTCCTTCATTTAAGCAGTCGTCAAACCGGGTCGCCTGTAGTCTTCATCCCGTCCGTCCGCTGACCGTTTTTGTTGCGCGATCAGTCTCATGAACATGGCCACCACCCGCTCCTCCTCCGGCGTCAGCCGCGCCAATCTCAAACCGCGCGGCACCGCCCCCGCCGCATCCGCCAGACAGGACGCGAGCTTCGCCGCCGCGCCCCGCATGGCCGCCGCGACGCCCGCGCCATCGGCATTGCGCGACGTCAGCGACATCATCGTCGGCGTGGCGCTGATCCTGGGCGTGCTGGCGGCCCTGCTGCTGCTGACGCTGTACACGCGAGACAGCATGCTGATCGGAAAATCGCTCAACGAGCAGAGCCAGAACAAGACCGCCACGATGGTTTGCAAGGACGGACGTGTCTCCCGCGGCGACGACTCGCTGCGCGACCGCATCGTCGAGGATGGCGTCTTCGTCTGCACCGACTGGCGCACGCTGCAGGCGATCCAGCAGGAAGAGTCCGAGCGCGGGATGCGCAAGTACTAGCCTTCCCTGGCCCGTTCGGGCCGGGGCCGCGGTCCGGCTCAGGACCAGAGGTCCAGCGGCGGCTCGTGCGTCATGCCGCGCAGCAGGTCGCTGCGCGAGAGAAAACCTTGCAACTGCCCGTTCGCATCGGCCACCGGCAGCCCGGGCAGGCCCAGATCGAGCATCAATTGAGCCGCCTCGCGCAGCGGCGTGTCCGACTGCGCGACCGGCACCGGCGTCCACATCACGTCATCGACCGGTGACACCAGCCGGCGCGCGATGGCGGCCATCTCGGCCGCCTCGTCGAGGTCGTCCGGCAGCCCCCGCATCAGATCGGCGCGCGTGATCAGGCCGCGCACCTCGCCCATCGGGCCCAGCACCGGCGCCTGCCCCACGCCGGCCCGCGACATCGTCCGCGAGGCCTGCCGCAGCGTCGCGCCGGAGCGCACGCTCACCAGCTTGCGGCTCATCAGCTGGTGCACTTGCGTCAGCGCCTGCCGCACGGGCTCGCCGGCATAGGCGGCCAGCGCCTCCTGCGCGACGTAGGCGGACGGGCCGGTGGCGCCGCCACCGCCTCCGCCCCCCTGGCTGAGCCCGGCCAGCACCACCGACGACGGCGTCAGGTCGCCCTGGCGGGCCACCGGCTCGACCGCCCGCGTGCGCGCGACGGCCTGCACCGGCGCAAGCTCGCGGACCTGCTCGAGGCCGCCGGTGTAGATCTTTCCGGAGGTGCCGTAGACGGAGAACATCCGGTCAGGATGACACAGCGCGGCGGCGGCCCGCATCCAGGAGAACACGCACGGCGACTGCGATCCGCGGCGCGGCCGGCGCGAGCGCGGCGGCCTCGCCGGCCGGCGAGCCCCTGGCATCGGGCTCGGCGGTCGCGGCTCCGCGCCCAACCGCGATCACGGCACGGGAAAGGCCGTCTCGTACTTCACCTCGCGCAGCACGACGTTGCTGCGCACACTGGACACGCCCGCCACCTTGAAGATCTTGGCCTGCAGGAACTGGTCGTAGGCCTTCATGTCGGGCGCGACGATCTTCATGACGTAGTCGGCCTCTCCGGTGATCGCCTGGCATTCGACGATCTCCGGGCTGGACGCCACCATCGCCTCGAAGGCCTCCACCGCGCCCTCGTTGTGCCGGACCAGGCTGACGTTGGCCAGCACGCAGATCGACAGGCCCAGCTGCTCCCGATCCACCAGCGCCACATGCCGGCGGATCACGCCGCGCTCTTCCAGCTCCTTGATGCGGCGCCAGACCGGTGTCGCCGACAGGCCGACCCGGTCCGCCAATTGCTGCGTGCTCTGGCGCGCGTCCGCCTGCAAGGCCTCCAGGATCAGCCGCGTCGCACGATCGAAACGTTCATTTTCCATTCAACGCATTCCTGAGTTCGTTTTGCTCCAAACAACCCTGATGTCGAGCGAACAGAGCAAGCAACCGCGCATTGTCTCGTAAAGAATCCCTTCTTCACACACAAGATGCGGCCCGCCCCCATGCGGTCCGCGCATTTCCCGCCGCGGAGACCCGCCATGTCCCAAGCCACTTCCGCTCCCACGCTGCGCCCGTATCAGCTGTCGGACAACCTGGCCGCCAGCTCGGGGGCCGTCTTCCTGACGGGCACGCAGGCCCTCGTGCGCCTGCTGCTGATGCAGAAGGCGCAAGACGAACGCCACGGCCTGAAGACCGCCGGCTTCGTCAGCGGCTACCGCGGCAGCCCGCTGGGCATGGTCGACCAGCAGCTGTGGAAGGCCAGGAAGTTCCTCGACAAGGCGCAGGTCAACTTCCTGCCCGCCATCAACGAGGACCTGGCCGCCACCGCCTGCCTGGGCGTGCAGCGCGTCGCGCTGGACCCCAAGCGCACCGTCGACGGCGTCTTCGCCATGTGGTACGGCAAGGGCCCGGGCGTGGACCGCTCGGGCGACGCGCTCAAGCACGGCAACGTCTACGGCACGGCGACGCAGGGCGGCGTGCTGGTCGTGTGCGGCGACGACCACGGCTGCGTCTCGTCCTCGACCCCGCATCAGAGCGACCTCGCGCTGCAGGCCTGGTCGATGCCGCTGGTGCATCCGGGCAACGTCGCGGAGTACCTGGAGTTCGGCCTCTATGGCTGGGCGCTGTCGCGGTTCTCCGGCGCCTGGGTCGGCTTCAAGGCGATCTCGGAAGTGGTCGAGTCCGGCATGACGGTGGACCTGGACGCCGTGCCGCTCGACTTCGAGCTCCCCGTCGATCACACCCCGCCCACCGACCTGCACATCCGCGCGGTCGACCTGCCGTCGCTGGAGCTGGAATCGCGCCTGGCGCACAAGATCGACGCGGTGCTGGCCTTCGCCAAGGTCAACTCCATCGACAAGCACATCGTCGTCAGCCCGCGCGCGACGCTTGGCATCGTCACCGTCGGCAAGGCGCATTACGACTTCATGGAAGTGCTGCGCCGCCTGGACCTCGACCCCAACGCGCTGGCCGCCGCCGGCGTGCGCGTCTACAAGGTCGGCCTGGTGTATCCGCTGGAGCCGACGCGCATCCGCGAATTCGCGCAGGGCCTGACCGACATGCTGGTCATCGAGGAAAAGGCCCCGGTCGTCGAGCGCCAGATCAAGGAGCTGCTCTACCACCTGCCCGACGCGCAACGCCCCAGCGTCGTCGGCAAGTCCGACGAGCACGGCGCCGCGGTGCTGAGCGCGCTCGGCGAGCTGCGGCCGTCGCGCATCATGCCGACCGTCGCCGACTGGCTGGCGCGGCTGAATCCGGCGCTGGACCGGCGCCACCTGGTGGTGGACTTCCTGACCCCGTGCCTGCTGTCCAACGGCGCCGACGCGGTGCGCCGCCAGCCCTACTTCTGCTCGGGCTGCCCGCACAACACGTCGACCAAGCTGCCCGAGGGCTCGCGCGCGCTGGCCGGCATCGGCTGCCACTTCATGGCGAGCTGGATGGAGCGCGGCACCTCCGGCCTGATCCAGATGGGCGCCGAGGGCGTGGACTGGGCGGCGCACTCGCGCTTCACCACCGAGAAGCATGTCTTCCAGAACCTGGGCGACGGCACCTACTACCACTCGGGCTACCTGGCGATCCGGCAGGCCATCGCGGCCAAGGCCAACATCACCTACAAGATCCTCTACAACGACGCCGTCGCGATGACCGGCGGCCAGCCGGTCGACGGCCAGACCAGCGTGCCGCAGATCGCGCGCCAGGTCGAGGCCGAGGGCGTGAAGCGCCTGGTCGTGGTCTCCGACGAGATCGGCAAGTACGACGGCCATCACGGCCTCTTCCCTGCTGGCACCACCTTCCACGATCGCGCGGAGCTGGACGCGGTGCAGCGCGAGCTGCGCGAGATCGAGGGCGTCACCGTCCTGATCTACGACCAGACCTGCGCCGCCGAGAAGCGCCGCCGCCGCAAGAAGGGCGAGTTCCCCGACCCGGACAAGCGCATCTTCATCAACGAGTCCGTCTGCGAGGGCTGCGGCGACTGCGGCCAGGCCAGCAACTGCCTGTCCGTGGTGCCGGTGGAGACCGACTGGGGCCGCAAGCGCGCGATCGAGCAAAGCAGCTGCAACAAGGACTTCAGCTGCGTGAACGGCTTCTGCCCGAGCTTCGTCTCGGTGCACGGCGCCAAGCTCAAGAAGCGCGCCGGCGCCGCCTTCGGCCCCGCCGACCTGGCGCGCGAGATCGCCGCCATCCAGCCGCCCGCGACCTGGGCGTGGACAGGTCCGTTCGACATGCTGGTCACCGGCGTCGGCGGCACCGGCGTGGTGACGGTGGGCGCGCTGATCACGATGGCCGCGCACCTGGAAGGCAAGCAGAGCTCGGTGCTGGACTTCATGGGCTTCGCGCAGAAGGGCGGCGCGGTGCTGTCCTTCGTGCGCGTCGCGCCGACGCAGGACCTGCTCAACCAGGTCCGCATCGACACGCAGCAGGCCGACGTGCTGCTGGCCTGCGACATGGTGGTCGGCGCCAGCGCCGACGCGCTCGCGACCATCAAGGCCGGCCGCACCGTGATCCTGGCCAACACGCATGAGCTGCCGACGGCCGCCTTCGTCCGCAACCCCGACGCCAGCCTGCAGGCCGACTCGCTGATGGCCAAGATGCGGCACGCGGTCGGCGAAGGCGCGGACCTGCTCGCCGTCATCGACGCGCAGGACATCGCGCAGCGGCTGATGGGCGACACGATGCCGTCCAACATCGTCATGCTGGGCGCCTGCTGGCAACGCGGCCTGGTGCCGGTGAGCCTCGAAGCGCTGATGCGCGCGATCGAGCTCAACGGCGTCGCGGTCGAGAACAACAAGACCGCCTTCGCGCTGGGCCGCCTGGCCATCGCCGCGCCGCAGGCGCTGCAACGCCTGGCCGGCGAGCAGCCCGCGAAGGTGCAGTGGCTCAACTTCGACCAGCTCGACGGCCCCGAGGGCCTGATCGCCCGCCGCAAGGCCTTCCTGACCGACTACCAGGACGCCGCCTACGCGGGCCGCTACGAGGCGCTGGTGCAGCGCGTGCGGTCCGCCGAAACCGCGCTCGGCGAAGCGGGCAAGAGCCTGCGCCTGACCAAGGCCGTGGCGCGTTACTACGCCAAGCTGCTGGCCATCAAGGACGAGTACGAGGTCGCCCGCCTGTACACCGACGGCAAGTTCGAGGCCGCGCTGAAGGCGCAGTTCGAGGACTGGGACCACCTCAGCTTCCACATGGCGCCGCCGCTGCTGTCCAGGCCGGGCGCGGACGGCCGCGCGAAGAAGGTCGAACTCGGCTCCTGGACCTTCAAGGCGCTGAAGACGCTGACCAAGCTCAAGGGCTTGCGCGGTGGCGCGCTCGACATCTTCGGCAAGACCGAAGAGCGTCGCATCGAGCGCCAGTTGGTCCGCGACTACGAGGCGCTCGTCGACGAACTGCTGCGCGATCTGAGCGCGGAGAAGCTCGACATCGCGGTCAAGCTCGCCCGTCTGCCCGAGGGCATCCGCGGCTACGGCCACGTGAAGCTGGCGAACGTCGTCACCGTGCGCGCGCAATGGAAGGATTTGCTCGACCGCTTCCATGGTCGCGCGGTGGCAAGCCCCGTCGCTGTCATTCCGCTGACGAAGGCCCCGGAACGTGTGAAGGGCGTGGCGGAGCTCTGACCCGTCGGCCGACGCCTGCCGGTTCGGCGCCCCGCTCTGAAGGGGGAGCGGGCCGTCAGGCGGCGCGCAATTCGACATTCGTCAAGGTGCGGCGCGGCGAAGGCAAGGAAGCTGGGGGCTTGTCCGACTTTCCCAGCGCGGTCCGATGACCCGGGCTGCTCCCCTGCCATGCCGACGATCCTGAAGTTCGACGGACTGCGGGCGGTGATCTACCTCAACGATCACCGGCCCGGCCAAGTCCACGTGATGGGCCAGGGCTGCGAAGCCCGCTTCGACTTGCGCTGCCCGCACGGGCCGCTGGAGCTGCGCGAGAACCACTTCTTCACGCATGCCCGGCTGAACCGCATCGCCGCGCTGCTGGGCGGCCAGGTGCAGCGCCTGTGCAAGGACTGGAGGACGCTTCATGGCCGGCATTGACCCCGAGCGCGACGTCGACGTCAGCGCCGGCCCCTTCCCGCACCTGGACCTGGATCTGGATCTGGACGCCCCGCCGGACGCGCGGCCCGCGGCCGACCCCATCGGCGCGCAGGCCTACGAGGCCGCCGACATGCAGGGCGCGTTGCAGCGCTCGCTGCTGCCGGCGGCGGTCGCGGTGCGCTACGACGGCGAGACCGACCGGGTGACGGTGATCCTCGACACCGGCGTCGAACTGGCCTTCGCGCCGCGACTGGTGCAGGGCCTGGGCAGCGCCGAGATCGACGACCTCTCCGAGGCCGAGATCTCCCCCTCCGGCCACGGCCTGCACTTCCCGCGCCTGAACGCGGACGTGTATCTGCCGGGTCTGCTGGAGGGCGTCATGGGCACCCGGCGATGGATGGCCGCCATGGCCCGCGCGACGCCGCTGCGCGTGGTGCCGCGCGACGCGCCGTGGGAGATCAAGCGCCCCTGACCGAGGTCGTCGACGCGCCTGCCGTACCCGGTACAACTGTGAAGTAGCGCAAAGGCCTCTGGACAGGCGCGACCGAGGGGCGGCATGCTTGTCACATGTCACCCGCGACACGGACCCCGCCCATGCCTTCCTCCCCCCCTGCGGCGCTGCGCCGCCGCACGCTGCTGCTCAGCGCCACAGCGGCCGCGGCCCTCGCCGCCTGCGGCGGCATGGGCACCGCGCCGAACGTCCCGATGGACGCGCAGCAGCGGCTGCGCGCCGCCAACCGCATCGGCTGGGGCGCCACGCAAACGCAGCTGGACGAGATCGCCAGCCAAGGTTGGGGCCGCTATGTCGAGCGCCAGTTGAAGGCCGATCCACGCGCGCCGCTGCCGGGGCCGGTCCAGGCCCAGATCGATGCGCTGGGCATCAGCCAGGGCGACGTGGCCAGTCGTGTCTGGACCGCCGAGTCCTTCCGCCGCAACGGCGAGAAGAACGACAAGACGGATGCCGCCAGCACCGAGGAACAACGCGTCGCGGCCCGCAAGGCCTACCAGGACGCGCAGAACCTGGCCGCGCGCGAGACCGGCGAACGGCAGTTGCTGCGCGAGCTCTATTCCGACCAGCAACTGCTGGAGCACATCGACTGGTTCTGGTTCAACCACTTCAACGTGCACCAGGGCAAGCGCGACATCCGCCTGATGCTGTCCGACTACCAGGACCGCGCGCTGCGCCCGCAAGCGCTGGGCTCCTTCCGGCGGATGCTGGGCGCGGTGGCCCGGCATCCGGCGATGCTGCGCTACCTGGACAACGACCAGAACGCCGTCCGCGCGATCAACGAGAACTACGCGCGGGAGATGCTGGAGCTGCACACCATGGGCGTCGACGGCGGCTACACGCAGCGCGACGTGCAGGAGCTGGCACGCGTGCTGACCGGCTTCGGCGTGCGCATCGACCCGGACCCGGCCAAGGTCGCCCCCAAGTTCGCGTCCATGTACCGCCGCGACGGCCTCTTCGAGTTCCATCCCGCGCGCCACGACTTCGGCGACAAGCAACTGCTCGGCCGCACCATCAAGGGCCGTGGGGCGGAAGAGCTGGATGAAGTGCTGGACCTGCTCGTCGCGCAGCCGGCCACCGCGCGTTTCGTCAGCCGCAAGCTGGCGGTGTATTTCCTCAGCGACCAGCCGCCGCCGGACCTCGTCGACGCCATGACCGCGGCCTTCCTGCGCAGCAAGGGCGACATTCCCGCGACGCTGCGGCCGTTGCTCTACTCGCCTCAGTTCGCCGCCGACGGCGCGCCGAAGTTCAAGGACCCGCAGCACTACCTGCTCTCCAGCCTGCGGGCGGGTTTCGAGCAACGCGCGGTGCAGAACCCGCAGCCGCTGCAGCAATGGCTGCGCCGGTTGGGCCAGGGCCTCTACGACAAGCAGACGCCCGACGGCTACCCGCTCACGGCCGATGCCTGGAACAGCCCGGGCCAGATGACGCAGCGCTTCGAGGTCGCGCGCCAGATCGGCGGCGGCGCCGTCGCGCTGTTCCGTCCCGACGGCACCAACGCGCCGGTTCCCATGCCTGATCTGCAGCCGCTGCGCGCGCGGCTCGAACCCACGCTGGCGCCGGCCACCCGCACCGCGCTGGCTCAGACCGGCAATGCGCAGCAGTGGCTGACGCTGCTGCTGTCCAGCCCTGATTTCATGTACCGCTGAAGGCACCGGAGACCGCCATGCAACGACGTCATCTACTGCAGGCCATGGCCGCCGGTTCGCTCACGCTGCCGGGGGTACGCCTGTTCGCCGCCGGCGCCGACCGCCCGCGCTTCCTGCTCGTGTTCCTGCGCGGCGGCTACGACGCGACCAACCTGCTGGTCCCGGTCGGCAGCAGCTTCTATTACGAGCAACGTCCGCGCATCGCCATCGCCAAGCCGGGTCCGGTCACCGCCGCCAGCGGCACGCTCGACACCGCGGCAGCCCTGCCCATCAATGCCGACTGGGGCTTGCACCCGGCGCTGCGCAACAGCGTGCACCCGCTGATGCAGGCCGGCCAGGCGCGATTCATTCCCTTCGCGGGCACGGAGGACCTGTCCCGCAGCCACTTCGAGACGCAGGACAGCATCGAACTGGGGCAGCCCGTCGGCGGCTCGCGCAACTACAACTCCGGCTTCCTGAATCGCCTGGCGGCGGAGCTGGACGCGCAGCAGGCGCTGTCCTTCACGGACCAGTTGCCCATCGCGTTCCGCGGCCCGGTCCGCATCGCCAACGCCGGCTTGCGCGAGACCGCGCGTCCTGCGGTCGATGCCAAGAACCGCGCGCTGATCGCCGGCATGTACCAGGGCCAGCCGCTGGGAGAGAGCGTCGAGGAGGGTCTGGCGCTGCGCGAGGAACTCGCGCGCGACCTGTCTCCGGACAAGATGAAGGCCATGACCGACGCCGCCGGCCGCAACGCGATTCCCGCCAAGGGTTTCGAGCTGGAGGCACGCCGCATCGCCACGTTGATGCGAGGCCGATTCAGCCTGGGCTTCATCGACATCGGCGGTTGGGACACCCACGTCAACCAGGGCGGCGCGACGGGCCAACTGGCCAATCGTTTCGAGGAAGTCGGCCGGGGCCTTGGCGCCATCGCTGATGAACTGGGCCCCGACATCTGGCGCCAGACGACGGTGATGGTGATCAGCGAATTCGGGCGCACCTTCCGCGAGAACGGCAACCGCGGCACCGACCATGGACACGGCAGCGTGTACTGGCTGCTGGGCGGGGGTCTTGCCAGTGGTGGTGCCGTGGCTGGCGACCAGATTCCGCTGACCGCGACGACGCTCTTCCAGAACCGTGACTATCCGGTCCTGAACGACTACCGCGCGGTCCTTGGCGGCCTGTGGCAGCGCCAGTTCGGCCTGTCCAACGCGGCGCTGTCCCGCGTCTTCCCGGGCGTGACGCCCAAGGATCTGCGGCTGATCTGAGCCCGCCCGAGGTCCTACCGGACCTCTCTCAGACTCGCCCGAGTCATCACCGCCACTGCGCGCGCCTGCTGGTTGCCTCGGTCGGCGCGTCCCGCGAACGCGGGCAAGCCTTCGCAGCGAGGAGGGTGAGCGGCAGCGAGCGGTGGGGGTTCCAGTAGCAGTGCTGGACGAGTCTCGGAGCGCAGTGACGAGCGACGGACCGCGTGTCAGCGAGCAAGCTCGCCGGGAGTCAGCGCTTCTTTTGCTTCCTTTTCTGGGCGCGACCAGAAAAGGGAGTCGCCCGCCGGGGCGAAATCCCGGCGGGCTGCAGAGAGAGAGCTGGGGAGGGGAAGAAGGAGCTAAAGCCCCCACCCCCCACAAGCACATCCCCCTCCCCTTGCAGATGCGACAAATTCTCATCTAGGATATCTCTTCAAACGACAAAAGGACTCCTGCGGATCCCCGCAACCAGTGCACCTTGCGGAGAGGCCGAGCCCCCATCAGATCGGCATCGTTGGGCGGCCTGGTCTCTCTCTCTTTTTGCGCCGCGGGGTCTCATCGGGCATTGCCTTTGCCGTTGACCTACCGGACGCTGCCGTCCGCCGGTCGTCAAGTTCATCAGCCACAGCAAGCGTTCCTGCCAGCCCGTGCCCACCGATCCCCGGGTCACGATCCGCCCCAGCCAGGAGTCGCCATGCCGCAGTCCCTGCCGCCGTATTTGCCGCGAGCGGCCAAGCCCGCCATCGAACGGCCGGGCGCGGCCTCCCAGGCGGCCCCGATGTCCGCCGAGGGCGGATGCGCCGCCGCCGACCACCCGGGGGTGGAGTGCCTGCGCTGGATGGGATTGAAGATCGCGTGTGGCCTCTCCCCGGACGACCCGGTGCTGCTCAGGCGCCACCAACTGACGCTGGAGCAATTGGTGGAAGCCGGGGTTCTGGCCCCCATCCCTGCCCACGAACAAGCCTTGCGCCTGCTCTACGGCAGCGCTCACAACACACTGCTACCCTGGCACTGGCGCCGCGCCTGCCTGGACCACCTGACCCGTCCGCTGGCGGAGCTGCAGCGTCTGGCGGCGATCCATGGCGATGCCGCCCTGACCGCTCGGCTGCGGCGATTCCAGTGGCGGCTGAGCCGAGGCCCTCTCCTGGACTGAAGGATTCCCGATGACCAAACCCACCCGCATCGAGCGTGACAGCATGGGGGACGTCGCCGTCCCCGTGGACGCGTTGTACGGTGCTCAGACGCAGCGCGCGGTCGAGAACTTCGCGATCAGCCGGCAGCCGATGCCAGAGCGTTTCGTGCGAGCGCTGCTGGTGCAGAAAGCGGCGGCGGCGCGCGCGAACGCGGCGCTGGAGCAACTGCCGGCCGACATCGCGCAGGCGATCGACCGTGCCAGCGCGCAGCTGCTGCAGGCGCCGGACCTGATGAGCCATTTTCCGGTGGAGATTTTCCAGACCGGCTCGGGCACCAGCAGCAACATGAACGCCAACGAGGTGCTGGCCACCGTCGCGACGCGATTGCTGGCGGGCGGCGCGGCGGCCACTGCGGTGAGCCCCAACGATCACGTCAACGCCGGCCAGAGTAGCAACGACAGCATCCCCACCGTGCTGCACATCAGCGCCGCGCAGGCCTTGCAGGGCGAGCTGCTGCCGGCGCTGGACCTGCTGGTGCAGACCTTGCAGGGCAAGATCGCCAGCGACGGCCACCACGTGAAGACCGGCCGCACGCACCTGATGGACGCGATGCCGCTGCGCCTGGGGCAGGAACTGGGCGGCTGGTGCGCGCAGATCGACGCGCGCCGCGCGCAGCTGCGCGCGTTGCTGCCCTCGGTCTGCGAGCTTGCGCAAGGCGGCACCGCGGTCGGCACCGGCATCAACGCCCACCCGCAATTCGCGCAGCGCTTCTGCGAGGAGCTCTCCGCCCTCACCGGCCTGACCTTCCGCCCCGCGCCGGACTTCTTCGCCGCGCTGTCGGCGCAGGACACGGCGGTGGCGCTGTCGGGCGCGCTGAAGGGCCTGGCGGTGGCGCTGATGAAGATCGCGAACGACCTGCGGTGGATGAACTCCGGCCCGCTGGCGGGCCTGGCGGAGATCGAGCTGCACGCGCTGCAACCGGGCTCCAGCATCATGCCCGGCAAGGTCAACCCGGTGATTCCGGAGGCGGTCACCATGGTCTGCGCGCAGGTCATCGGTCACGACGCCGCGATCACGATCGCAGGCCAGTCGGGCAACTTCCAGCTCAACGTGATGCTGCCTCTGATCGCCACCAACCTGCTGGACAGCCTGGCGCTGCTGGCGGCCGGCACGAAGGCGCTGGCGGAGCAGGCGATCAAGGACTTCAAGGTCAACACCGACGGCCTGCAGCACGCGCTGGCGCGCAACCCGATCCTGGTCACCGCGCTGAACCGCGAGATCGGCTACCTGAAGGCCGCGGCGATCGCCAAGCGCGCCTACGCGGAGAAGCGTCCGATCCTGGACGTGGCGGAGGAGATGACGGACCTCGACCGCGCCACGTTGCAGCAGATGCTGGATCCGACCCAGCTCACCGATGGCGGACTCTGACGCCATCGCTCGCGAACACCGCCCCGTGTCGCGCCAGCGCGGCCACCGCGCGCGGCAGTGGCTGGGTTTCGGAATCCTGCTGGTCGGCGCGGGGCTGCTGCTGCACCAGGGCTGGACCTGGCTGCGGCCGACGGGCGCCGCGGGCGGGCACTCGGTCATCGGCCTGGCGCTGCAGGCCGGCCTGCTGGCCGCCGCGGCGACGGCCTTCGGCACGCTGCCGGCGCTGGGCACGCGCGGCCTCTCGGCGCGTGGCCAGGACGCGCTGATGGGTTTCGGCGCCGGCATCATGCTGGCGGCGTGCTCCTTCTCCCTGATCGTGCCGGGCCTGGCCGCCGCGCGCGAGCATGCGACGGCCACCGCCGCCGCGGCGCAGGTCGCGCTGGCGGTCCTGACGGGCGCGTGGGCGCTGATGGCGCTCGACCGCTGGCTGCCGCACGAGCACTTCATCAAGGGCCGCGAGGGCATCGATGCCAAGCGGCTGCGGCGCACGACGCTGTTCGTGATCGCCGTCACGCTGCACAACATTCCCGAGGGCCTGGCGATGGGCGTGGCCTTCGCCGCCAACGACCCGGTGGCCGCCGCCAGCCTCAGCCTGGCCATCGCGATCCAGGACCTGCCGGAGGGCTTCGTGATCGCCGTCGCGCTGATGGGCGTGGGCTACTCCCGCCGCAAGGCCCTGCTGCTGGGCGCGGCCTCCGGCCTGGTGGAGCCGGTCGGCGCGGTGCTGGGCGCGTGGGTCGTTTCCGAATGGCCCTCCCTGCTGCCCTGGGGGCTGGGGTTCGCGGCCGGCGCGATGCTGTTCGTCATCAGCCACGAGATCATTCCCGAGTCCCACCGCAAGGGTCACGAGCGCTGGGCGACGCAGGGCCTGATGCTGGGCTTCGCGCTGATGATGGTGCTGGACACGGCGCTGGGTTGAGGCGCCGGGCGCCGCGTCCCCTCAACCGCGCAACGCGTGCGTGCGCCAGAATGCCTGCGCTTCGGGCAGCGTGCCGTTGAAGGTGTCACGGTCCACGGCGCCCAGGCCCGGGAAGTCGCGCGGCCGAGGCCCGAAGTGCCCGTCCGTGTACTGCAGCAACGTCCATCGCTCCCAGATGTCGCTCAACCAACCGAAGGCCGACGAGTAGAAGCCTTGCCACAACGGGCACTGTCCGATGTGGCCCAAGGGTTGCCGGGTCGACAACGCCTGGAGCATCCAGTAACCGCCATACAGCACCGGGTAGAGCCCGGTACTGTCATGGAAGCGATCGATCAGCGCCACCAGCGACGCCTGCGTCATGGTGCCCTGAGCCGCGATTGGATTGGGCTCCCAATCGAGACAGGGCAGCACGCCCTCGCACCCAGTCACGCGCAGCACCCCGAGAAAATGATCGAGTTGCGCCTCCACGGGCTCGTTCGTGCAGAAGTGATAGGCGCCCAGCAGCAACCCCAGGTCGCGCGCCTGGCGCGCCCGATCCGACCATGCGGGATCGGTGAAGGTCGCCCCCTGCGTCGCCTTGTGCAGAAGCCCGACCAGGCCCGCATCCCGCGCGACAGGCAAGTCCAGGTCGGTGTGAAGATGGCTCAGGTCCACGAACGCATTGAGGCCAGGGACGGCGGGAGCAGTGGGGGTGGGGGTGGGGGTGGGGGTGGGGGTGGGGGTGGGGGTGGGGGTGGGGGTGAAGACCATGATCATTCGCTCCCCGAGCGGGCCGTCAGACTGGGCGCGGCACCCAGCGTCAGGCGGGCCGGCGTGTTCAGCGGCAGCGGCCGATTCACGGGCCCGTGGCCGAACAGGTTCTCCGCTCGCAGCACCGGCATGCCGCCCGGCTCCAGCAACGCGGCGAAACGACGCTGGATGAAATCGAACTGCGCCTGCTCCTGCGGCGGATTGGGCCGCCCGCCCACGTGGATGAAATCACCGAACATCACGGCGCTGGCCTGGCGGACCAGGGGCGAATACAGAAACCCATCGAGCAGCCGCGACACCTCGCCGGGCCCGTTGGCGATCGACTCGATGAAGAGGACTGCATGCGTGGTGTCACTGGTGAAATTCACGCTGCCCTTCATCGCCGACAGCAGGAGGCTGTTGCCCCCCACGACCCGCAGCCCGTCGCGCACCTCGGCTTGGGTGGCCACAGCGTTCAGCGCCGTGAGCGGATAGGTCAACGTCGGCGTCTTGCCGCGCAGCACGATCAGCGTCTCGTCGATGGGATTGCGGTTCCAGCCGTTGCCGATGTCGCCATTGGCCCCCAGTTCGATACCGTGCAGCGTCGGCCAGCCCCAGACGTGATTGAAGAAAATGTGCAGCGCCGTCACATCGCTGTATCCAATCACCGGCTTGGGACGTGCCGGTTTGCGCATGCGCCGCAGCAACGGCATCAGCTCAGACCCCCACCCCCCGCCCAGGATGGCCCAGATCGCCTTGGCATCCGAGTGCAGCGCCTGCTCGATGAAGGCCACGCGCCGCTCGGCCGTGTTGGCCGCGGACAGCGGCCGCGTCGGCGCGATCAGCCCCTTCGGGATCCGGACCTTCAGATCGGTGCGAGCGAAGTACGCCTGGATCGCCGCGATGGTGGCGGGCGGATCGTCGGGTGGCGAGGAGGGCGCGATCACGTCGATCACGTCGCCCGGCTGGAGCGGGGCCCAAGTGGTCGACCACCACGGCTGGACGGACAGCGCGCGTTCAGGCAGTTGCGCGCAGGCGGCCAGGCTCAGGCCTGAGACGGACAGGGTCATGAAGTGACGCTTGTCGAGGGGCATCGGGACTCCCGGGTGCAGACAGGAGGCCGATGAGTGAGCGAACCTGCGGAGTCATCCAGACCGGATCGGCGGACCGACGCAGCGGCGCTCGCCGCGCAACCTGTCACGCGTCCCCTCGGCTTTTGCGGCGGCGCCGTGCGCATCCGGCTGCACGGTCCTTCACCATTGGCTCCGCGCCAGTCGGCCCGCAATCGAGACCGCCTCGCACTGAACCACCCTGGAAGTCACAGGCCATCCGATGTTCAAGCGCCCCCTCCTCGCCCTCCTCCGTGCCATGCTGTGCGCCCTGCCGGCCCTGTCAGGCTTGAACGCCCACGCCGCCACCCTGACCCCGTCGGAGCAACGCTGGATCGCCGGCATGACGCCGGTGCTGCTGCACGCGAAGACCACCGGCATGCCGGTCGACATCGTCGTGCAGCCGCAGGACGCGCCGGACGCCGCGCCGCTGGCATTGGGATTCAAGGATGGCCGCTGCAAGCTGGTGCTCAGCCTGCGCGGCAATGCCGAAGGCGAAGCGACGCTCGCGCGCCTGCCCGCCGGCCTGGAGGACAGCGCGCTGGAGCTGATGGCCGCGCATGAGCTGGGCCACTGTCGCCGCTACCTCGACGGCGCATGGTTCCACCTGCCCGCCGGCTTCGCGCCGAGCGGCGCGCCGGCGGACCTCAGCCCCGACCTGCAACGCGCCTACCTCGCGATGAAGTCCACCCGCCGCGAGGAAGGCTACGGCGACCTCGTGGCGCTGGGCTGGACCGCGCAGCGCCACCCGGAGCAATACGCGGCGCTGCACGCCTGGCTCGTCGCCGAGCGAGGCCGCGACCTGCTGCCGGGCAGTCACCACGACACCTTGACCTGGCTCCAGCTGGCCCAGGATCCGAAAGCGCTGGGAAGCGCGCCGTCGATGTTCGAGGCGGCCTTGCCGATCTGGCGGGCGGGATTGAATATCGACGGGGAGTGAATATTCCATTCAACACCCGAATTCACATATAGATCACCAACACCTTCCACCAATTCAGGCAAGCAAGACCACAGATATTTGCTAAGCAAATATCCCAGGTTTCAATTGATCATTTCATTCCTAGACTGATCCCAATTTCTCGACACCTTACCCCGGTACGGCCTGAGAGATTCGGATTGGGCCGACCGTTTTCGGCTCGTTCTTGAGGAATGACCGTGCGACTACTTAACGACGAAGAAATCGCTCTCGTGTCAGGTGGCGAGGTAGGCGCGACCCACATGGGCGACAACTACCATTACACCGGAAGCGAATCGCCTAGCAGTTGGGCATCTTGGATCGGCTGCATCGCTGGCTCGGCGGTGGCCTGCAACCAAGTTTTCTGGAACGCCTTCAACAGCCGATAAGGCCAATGCCGTCCCTGTCTGGGGACGGCATTTCAATTGTGGAAATGAAAATGAGGATGCTCATAAGTTCGATACTTTTCTCCGTACTGTTTGTATTTGGGGGAAAGCCTTCCTTGGCCGACTCGAACTACGCCACCGCGGTGCAGCGTCACGTTTATATCAGCGGGGATGCTTTGATCGTGAGGGACACGATCCTCATTGAGCAGTTGGTCAATGAGGCGATCGCCCTGCTCGACACGCACCCAGAGATTCAACGCCTCTGGCTCATCGACATAGCGGGCGGTTATGTCATCCCGGGCGCGCGACTGGCTTGGAGAGCCCAGGAAATGGACGTCTACATTGCCGGCGGTTGCTTTTCAGCCTGCGCGGACGTGGCCTTGTCAGGCCGGACATTGAACGCGGCTCCGTGGCACGGCAAGCTGCCGTCGGCGCTCGTGATCCATGGCAGCTTCACGATGTCCGGCGAGTGGGTCTCGCACGCGCTCAACAACCTGTCCCGCTACGCGGAAAGGCTGCATCCGATCAAGGAGGCCGACATCGAGGAAGCCATGTCGTTTCCCTACCCGGTCGGCGCCGGACTATTCATCTTCACCGACCACTCGTTGCGTGAAGCCAAGGGGCAGACCGTGCTGCTCTGCGAGTACTTCCCGAGCAAGTGCCGCAGCATTGACGTGACGCTGGAGCAACTGCGCATCGCCAGATCGAATCTGCCGGTCCCTCCTGAAGTTCCCGTCGAACCCGAAGAGGAGAAGCGTCCATGACGCCCGCCACGACGGCCAGATGTCAATTGATCGAATCACCGGTGCCGGAAAGCGTCCCCATCTCCGTCATCAGAGAGATCGCTGATCGCTTCCCCGACGCCCGACAGATTCTGATCTCCGGCTCTCACATCAAAGGCTGCGCGACCAGCGAATCCGACATCGACGTCTTTGTTTTCCTGCCCCGGGTCAGCGAGGTACTGCGCGAAGTGGCACGGGTCGATGGTCATCTCGTGGACCTCGCGGTGCACGACTTCCGATCGATCCGTGTGGTGCTAACGCGCGAGCACGCCATGTCGATCTGCGCGCTCGCCGATGAACTGGAACAGGGTGTATTCCTGATCCCGCCCTGTGACGAAGCGCTCGCGCTGAAAGCGCTCTGCCGCGCAATCCTTGAAGAAGGCCCCAAGCCATTCGATCTGGATGCGCTCAGATCGCATCTGCTCGGTCAGTCATCCGACCTGCGGCATTGCCTGGAGCCCACCGAGCGTCACGCGATCGCGCTTGGACTGGCGTTCAAATTGATGCTGTTGGAGGTGCGCGCGCGGGGCGGTTGGATCGGCTCGGGCCGGTATCTGGCTCGCGACCTGGATCGCCTTGCTCCGGGCTTCATCGATGCGCTGGCGCAGGCCTCGTCCCTATCGTTGGCTGGCCAAGGCGACAAGGCCTTGATCGATCAGGTGGAAACCACCATCCGCCGTCACTTCGGCACGATCGATCGTCGGTGGCATTGTCGCGTGCAGGTGGATTAGCCCAGTTGCGGTTGAGTCGACCAACGCGCGATCCACTCGGTCAACACACCCATCTCCATCCCAACAATCCCCCTGTCGCCAACAAGCGCGACAACCAGGCAAGTCCTGCCCCCGCGCTTGCGGGGGGCCGGGCGTCACACGTGTCCAAGGACATCACGTGGATCGGGGACACGCGTCCCCCTTCAGGGGGCCTGTGCCGGAGAACCCCGCTTCCTACACTGCCTCCGCGCATCGGATGCCGAGCGCCACGCCCACGTTCACAACGATCTTCGGGGAGGCTTCATGCCTACGTTTCAATCCATCTCCGCCTGCTGGCGACGCACGCCGACGCGCGTGCTGTCCGCGGCGCTGCTGACGCTGGCGGCCCCGCTGGCGCAGGCCGCGGCCGTGCACTACGAGCAAACCTCGCTCGGCGGCGACCGCTGGCGCTACGACTACACGCTGGACGGCAGCGCGCCCGCCGGTGGCTTCGACGGGCTGACGATCTACTTCGACGTCGCCTCGTATTCGCAGCTCTCCAACCTGTCCGTCAACGCCGCCTGGGACGGCCTGCTCGTGCAACCCGACACCGGCCTGCCCGGCGACGGCTTCCTCGACCTCCTGCACCTGAGCGGCCTGCTCACCGGCGCGCTCGCGTCGCTGAACTTCTCGGTGGAGGTGTCCTACTCGGGCGCCGGCGCACCGGGCTCGCAACGCTTCGAGCTCTACACCTCGACGCCGTTCGAGGTCGTGCAGACCGGCGTCACGCAAGCCGTCGGCGCCGTGCCGGAACCGGCCACCGCGGCAATCGCCGCGCTGGGACTGGGCGTGCTGGCCTTGTCTCGCCGGCGCTCGCGCGCCGCGGGCCCGGCGCTCGCGATCGCCTGATTCCGCGCGGTTGATCGCGCGGCGCCTCTCGGCCGCGCGCTTCGCATCTGTCAATCCGGCCTCGATGCCGGCTCTGAACTCAGTTCCTGAAAGGACTGTGATGGGACCCCTTTTCCCGAAAACCTCCGATACACCGGAGAAGCCCCGCCGGTTGCGCTGGGCGGCGGCCGTCGTGCTGTCGGCCTCGCTGCTGGCGGCTTGCGGCGGCGGCGACGCCAACAACAGCGCCAAGGCGCAATCCTCGGACGCCCGCGCCCGTGCCACCGCCGCGGTGGCGCCGGCCGCCGTGGCGGCCGATGAGATCAAGGTCGTCGACCTGATCAAGGTGTCCGAGACCCGCGTCTCGCGCACCGAGTTCGACGTCGTCTTCCAGGTGCGCCTGCGCAATACCGGCAGCCACTCCTGGCGCGACGTCTCCCTGACCCTGAGCGCCGTCGGCGCCGGCGCCACCATCCGCGACGGCGCGGTGGTGGTGGGCAATGTCGGCGCCAGCGCCGAGCTCACGCCCGCCGACACCATCACGCTGCGCCAGGACCGGACCAAGAGCTTCGACATCGCCTCGCTGGTCTGGCAGGTCAGCGGCACCGCCTCCGACACGCCGGCCGATCAGCTCGCGGCGCTGGAGGACAGCGGCGCGATCCCCAAGCTGGAACGCGGCCCCACGATCGGCGGCGTCGATGCCGACGGCAACGGCGTGCGCGACGACGTCGACGCCTGGATCGCCTCGCGCTATCCGGCCGGCGTCCAGCGCGCCGCCGCCGTGCAGGCGGCGCGCGCGCTGCAGGCCTCCCTGCTGGTCAATCCGCAGGACCTGCCCGCCGCCAAGGAAGCCTCCCGCCGCATCACCTACGCCGCCAATTGCGTCTTCACCCGCTTCCCCGCGGGCGGCGCGATCGAGCCCTCGCGCGTGATGCGGGAGCTGGAAGGCGTGACAACCAACACCAAGCCCCGACTGCTCGCCTACCTGGCCTACAACAAGGCGCTGGACGGCACGTCGGCGGCGCTGCCCGAGGGAGACACCTGTGAATAAGACCCTTCGCCAATTCGTCGCCGTCGTCGTCGCGTTGACGATGACGTTCACCGGCGCGCTGCCCGCGCTGGCCCAGCAACAGACCAACGCCTGCACACCGGGCGGCATCGCCTTCGGCTTCTTCAACGGGGTGCAGACGACCGATGCGCAGGCCACCGTCGCGCTGCTGACGCTGCGCGCGCAGTACGGCACCGAGCATCCCACCACGCACGAGCGCATCCGCTACGAGAAGTTCTACAACTACACCAACGGCTTCGAGGACTTCGTCGAGACCTTCGAGCAGCGCCTGCAGGAGCAGAACGGCATCCTGCAAGGGCGCTTCGAGCTCTTCATGGAAGTCATGAGCGGCTCGGGCTCGTGGTGGGACAGCATCGTCAATGCGGTGACCGGCACCGCGGCGCTGCTGGACAGCCTCTGGGACACGCTGCGCGCGACCATGATCCAGCGGCTGACCTCGCTCTTCGGCAATCCGCCGACCGCCGTCAACTACGCCGAGCACCGCCTGCGCATCGACAACTACGTGCTCGAAGGCAAGAAGATGGTGTTCCTGGCGCACTCGCAGGGCAACCTCTTCGTCAACCCGGCGGCCGACTATGCGCGCGGCAAGTCCAGCGCGGCGGCGGTCAAGGTGGTGCACGTCGCCCCGGCCTCGCCGACGCTGCGCGGCGGCCATGTGCTGGCCGACCTGGACCTGGTGATCAACGGCCTGCGCGCGGTCGGCTCGGTGCCGCCGGTGACGCATTCGATCCCCGGCTACCTGCTGCGTCCGGCCGGCCTGAACGGCCAGAAGGATCCGCTGGGCCACGGCCTGCTGGAGATCTACTTGAACCCGGCGCTGAACGTCTCCTCCGCCGTGCGCGGGCTGGTGCAGGCCGCGCTGAACGACGTGCAGGCGCCGCCGGCGCAGGCGACCAGCGGCTTCTTCACCGCCACCGTCACCTGGGACGGCAGCGGCGACGTCGACACGCACGTCTACGAGCCGGGTGGCGCGCACGTCTGGTACCAGCAGCTGACGGGCCAGGCGGGTTACCTGGACCACGACAACACGGTCGGCTTCGGACCGGAGCACTACTACGCCTCGTGCGAGACGTCCAAGCTGCAGGTCGGCACCTACGCCGTCAAGCTGGCCAACTACAACGCCGCCGACGGCCGCACGGCCACCGTGCAGATCGCGTCGTCCAAGGACGGCGTGCTGGCCACCCGCTCGGCGGTGATGGGCGGCGCGACGCGCAACACGCCGACCTTCCAGATGTTCAACGTGATCGTCAGCAAGGACCCGGACACCGGCGAGTACAAGGTGGACGTGCAGTGAGCGACTCGGTCGGCGCCCCCTCGGTCGCCGGCCCCGTCAACAAAAAAGGGTGGCCCAGGAGGGCCACCCTTTTTTTTTCCGCCCGGCGCCTCAGCGCACGTCGAACGCCACCAGCAGCAATTGCCGCGGCGAGCCGCCACGGTCGTTCAGCAGCGTCAGCGTGCCGTTGGCCGTCATGCCCAGCAGACCGCCGGCGCCATAACGCCACACCGGCTGATGGCTGACCAGATCCAGCGCCACCACCTGCCGATCGGTGGACACGAACAGGTGGCTGTTGGTCAGCACCATCTGCCGCTGGAAGCTCTGATCGCCGGTCTCCATGGCCCAGGACCACACCACGGCGCCGTTGATGAGGCTGCGGGCCTCCACCGCGCGCGATTGCTGGTTGGAGACGTACACCACGCCGTTGGCCGCCACCGGCTGGTCCATGAACTTGCCGGACACCGTCCAGCGCACCGCGCCCGTCGCCAGGTCGACGACGCTGAGCTGGTTGTCCCGCTCGACGCCGGCCTTCTGCTCCCGCTCGGACAGCAGCACCAGCGTGGTCGCGTCCGCCACCACGGGCGCCTGGTTGAGCGCCACGCCCAGCAGCAGCCGCGGATCCCGGCCGGACACCGCGATGTCGGTCCCGCGCGTGCCGTCGGCGGCGCTGAATCCGCGCAACCGGCCCGCCGCGCTGGCGTAGACCTGGCCGTTGGACACCGTCATGCCCCACTGGGCCAGCGGGCCGTAGCCGGGCAGCAGGTTGTAGAGCGACGCACTCCAGCGCAGCGTCGACAGATCCGCCAGCGCGCGCGCCGTCACCTTGGTCTGGCCGCCATCGGCCAGGAACAAGGTGTCGCCCGCCACGGTCCAGCCGTCGTTGGGCAGGTTGCCGTCCACGACCACCTGCCCCGCCGCGGCGCCGTCCCGGCGACCGACCGACGTCAGCGTCGTGGTGTTCACGGTCTCGGCGGTCCGGCCGCTCACCAGGAGCCGGTCGCCAACGGCCAGCGCACGGTCGGGCAGGCCGGGCAGCGCGGCGCTCCAGACCACGGCGCCATCGTCCTCCTGCAGCGCGGTAACGGTGGCCGTCTGGTTGTCACTTGGCCGCATGCCCGGCAACACCACCTGGCCGTTGCTCAGCAACGGCGACGGCACCCAGCTCAACAGCGAGGCCGCGTTGTCGGTGGGCAGGCCCTGTAGGAAACGGGACCAGCGCCGCTTGATCTTCGAAGGGTCCGCGGTCACCGCCACCAGCCCGGTGCGCGCCGCGACGCCGCCAGGCCCGGCCCAGTCGCCGGCGCCGACCACGGCGCGCAGCGCGGGCCGCGTCGCCGGGTCCGAGGACACCTCCAGCCGATAGCTCAGCGCGACTGGTCGATGCCCCTTGGGGATCGGCACCAGGACATCCGTCACCAGGTCGGTGCCGACATCGACGGTGCCGCTGTAGATGCCGGGCTTGAGGCCGCCGACGAAGCCCAGGCTCAGTTGCCAGCGACCGTCGGACTGCAGGTCGCGGTAGAGATGGTCGACGACACGCGTCTTGCCGTCGGCCGGGTTCTCCGTCCAGCCCGGCCGGAACTCCGTGCCGAAGCCATTGATCGGCGTGGCGTAGAGCTTGACGTCCGCGCAGACGGTGCCGGGATCGGCGGTGCAGCCGACGTTGGCCTGGCTCAGCGCGTACATGTCCTGGTCGCGCGACGGGACAGGGCTGCCGCCGCATCCGGCCAGCATCAACGCCAGCACGCCCAAGGCTCCTCCGACGGCCGAGCGCCGTCCCGCATAAGCATTCATGTGATCTCCCTGTTGTCGAGGCCCGGTGGGGGATCCGTGCGAAGACGATCCAAGGACTCTCGCCGGGCGGCGCAGGCTAACAGCGCGTCGCGGGCAAGACCACCCACCGAGGGGGGATTCCCAGGGAAAGCCCCGATCCGAACGGACCAGGGCGGGCACGAGGCGTCGGGGCCCGATGTATCGGGTTCGGCGTGTCGGGCAGGGCCCGCCGGGCCCGGCGCGCCGATCCGGACGCGCCCGGTGGGGCGTGCCCGGCCGGACCTGCTCAGGCCAGCGCGCGGCCGATCAGGATCTTCTGGACCTCGGACGTGCCCTCGTAGATCTGCGTCACGCGGACGTCGCGGTAGATGCGCTCGACCGGGAAGTCGCTGACGTAGCCGTAGCCGCCATGGACCTGGATCGCGGCGGAGCAGACCTTCTCCGCCATCTCGCTGGCGAAGAGCTTGGCCATCGCGGCCTCCTTCAGGCACGGCAGGCCCGCGTCCTTCAGGCTGGCCGCGTGCCAGATCAACTGCCGGGCGGCCTCGATCTGCGTCGCCATGTCGGCCAGCTTGTGCTGCATCGCCTGGTGCTCGAAGATCGGCACGCCGAAGGCGACGCGATCCTTGCTGTAGCGCAACGCCGCCTCGAAGGCCGCGCGCGCCATGCCCACCGACTGCGACGCGATGCCGATGCGGCCACCCTCCAGCCCCGACAGCGCGATCTTGAGCCCCTGCCCTTCCTCGCCGAGGCGATGGGCGACAGGCACGCGGCAGTTCTCGAACAGGATCTGCGCGGTGTCGCTGGCGTGCTGGCCCATCTTGTCCTCGATGCGCGCGACCGTGTAGCCGGGCGCGGACGTCGGCACCAGGAAGGCGCTGATGCCCTTCTTGCCGGCGGCCTTGTCGGTCACCGCCATCACGATCGCGACATCGCCGTTCTTGCCGCTGGTGATGAATTGCTTCACCCCGTTGAGGACGTAGTCGTCCCCGTCGCGCACCGCGGTCGTCTTCAGGCCGCCGGCCTCGGACCCCACGTGCGGCTCGGTCAGGCAGAACGCACCCAGCATGTCGCCGCGCGCCAGCGGCTTGAGGAAGCGCTCCTTCTGATCCTCGTTGCCGAAGGCCATCAGGATGCTGCACACCGGGCAGTTGTTGACGCTGACCACGGTGGAGGTGGCGCCGTCGCCGGCGCCGATCTCTTCCAGGATGATCGCCAGCGCCAGGTAGTCCAGGCCCGCGCCGTCGTACTCGGTGGGCACGGCCACGCCGTAGCAGCCCAGCTCGGCCAGGCCCTTCAGCTCCGCGGCGGGGAAGTGGTGGGACTTGTCCCACTCGGCCGCCTGGGGGGCGATGCGGTCCTGCACGTAGGCGCGGACGGCGTCCTGCACGGCGCGATGGTCTTCGGAGAGCAACATGGGGTCACCAGGGCAGCGGGCTGCCGTCGTAGTTGAAGAACGCGCCGTTGTCGCCGGCCTTCAGGCCGTCGAGCACCGCGCGCAGGCTGGAAGCACTGGTGGCGACGTCGATGTCGGCTTCCTGGCCGCCCATGTCGGTCTTGACCCAGCCGGGGTGCAGGCTGACGCAGATCGCGCGGCCGTCCAGCGTCATCGCGACGTCCTTCATCACCGAGTTCACCGCCGCCTTCGACGCGCGGTACACCCAGCCCGCCGAGTTGGCGCGCAGGCCGATCGAGCCCATGCGCGAGGACACGATGCCGATGCGTGCGTCCGGCGCCAGCGCGTCCAGGATCTGCGGCAGCACGCGCATCGGACCCAGCACGTTGGTGTGCATGACGGCGTCGAAGTCGGCGACGCTGGGCGGCTGCAGACCGATGGTGCGCGGGCCGTAGACACCGGCCACGTACATCACGCGGTCGAAGTGGAAGCCGTCCAGTTGCCAGGCCAGGCCGGCGATGCTCTGCACGTCGCCGACCTCCAGCTTGATCGCCGTCGCGCCCAGGGCGCGCAGGCGGGTCAGGCTCTCCTCGTCGCGCGCGGTCGCGACGACGGTGTCGCCGCCGTCGCGATGCTGCTTGACCAGCTCCAGGCCGATGCCGCGCGAGGCACCGATGATCAGGACTTGGGCCATCAGATCAGTTCCACGCCGACGGCGGTGGCTTCGCCGCCGCCGATGCACAGCGCCGCGACGCCGCGCTTGAGGCCGCGGTGCTTGAGCGCGCCCAGCAGCGTGACGATGATGCGGGCGCCGGACGCGCCGATCGGATGACCCAGCGCGACGGCGCCGCCATTGACGTTGACGATCTCGTGCGGCAGCTTGAACTCGGCCATCGCGGCCATCGTCACCGCGGCGAAGGCCTCGTTGACTTCCCACAGGTCGACGCTCTTGGCGTCCCACTGGTTCTTGGCCAGCAGCTTCTGGATCGCGCCGACCGGCGCGGTGGTGAACCACTCCGGCGCGTTGGCGTGCACCGCGGTGCCGACCAGGCGCGCCACCGGCTTCAGGCCCAGCTTGCTGGCGGTGGACTCGCGCATCAGCACCATCGCCGCCGCGCCGTCGCTGATCGACGAGGAGGTGGCCGCGGTGATGCTGCCGTCCTTCTTGAACGCCGGCTTCAGCGTCGGGATCTTGTCGAGCTTGGCCTTGAACGGCTGCTCGTCGCGCGCGATCACCGTGTCCCCGCCCTTGCCGGCGATCGTCACCGGCGCGATTTCCCAGGCGAAGCTGCCGTCCTCGTTGGCGCGCTTGCTGCGCTCGGTCGAGGCGATGGCGAACTGGTCCTGCGCCTCGCGCGTGAACGCGTACTTGTCGACGCACTGCTCGGCGAAGACACCCATCGCCTTGCCGCGCTCGTAGGCGTCTTCCAGGCCGTCCAGCGCCATGTGGTCGTACATCTGCGCGACGCCGTACTTCACGCCCTTGCGCGCGAACATCAGGTGCGGCGCGTTGGTCATCGATTCCATGCCGCCCGCCACCAGGATGTCGGCGCTGCCGGCCTTGAGCGTGTCGTGGGCGAACATCGTGGCGCGCATGCCGGCGCCGCACATCTTGGACAGCGTGACCGCGCCCACCGACTGCGGCAGGCCGGCCTTGAGCACCGCCTGGCGCGCCGGGGCCTGGCCCTGGCCGGCCATCAGGCAGTTGCCGAGGAAGGCCTCGTCGATGGCGTCGGTGGGGATGCCGGCGCGCTCGACGGCGGCCTTGATCGCGACGGCGCCCAGTTCCCACGCGGCCAGGCCGGCGAAGTCGCCCAGCAGGCCGCCGATCGGCGTGCGCGCGGCGGAGACGATGACGATGGAGTCGGACATGAGGTTCTCCTTCAATGAAGTCGTTGGATCGGAAAGCAGGGGGCGCGGGGCGGCGGGCTACTGGATGGGCAGCTCGCGGTGTTCGGGGTCGGGCGCCTTCAGCGCCGGCGCGAGGTCCCGCACGTGGAAGCGCTTGTGCGGGTCGTACGGGAAGACGTCGTGCACATGGCCGGCCAGGATCCGCTCCTTGTGGGCCTGCCAGAAGGCGGGGTCGAGCAGGTCCGCGTGATGCGCCATGAAGACGTCGCGCACGCCCGGATGGCCGAGCAGGAACGGGCCGAAGGTCTCGGGGAAGACGTCGTGCTTGTTGACCTGGTACCAGATCTCGCCGGACATCTCCTCCTCCTCGTTGCGCGGCTGGGGCACGGCGCGGAACTGGCAGTCGGTGAGGTACTCGATCTCGTCGTAGTCGTAGAACACGACCTTGCCGTGGCGGGTCACGCCGAAGTTCTTCCACAGCATGTCGCCCGGGAAGATGTTGGCCGAGACCATGTCCTTGATCGCGTTGCCGTACTCCACCACCGCGTGCGCCAGCTGCGCCGGCGACGACTCCTGCAGGTAGATGTTGAGCGGCACCATGCGGCGCTCGATGTACAGGTGCTTGATGATCAGGTCGTCGCCGCTTTCCTCCAGCAGCGAGGGGCAGAAGTGGCGCAGCTCGGCGATCAGCTCTTCCTCGAAACGATGGCGCGGGAAGGCGACCTGCGTGTACTCCAGCGTGTCGGCCATGCGGCCGACGCGGTCGTGCTGCTTCACCAGCAGGTACTTGGCCTGGATCTGCTCGCGCGTGGTGTCCTTCTGCGGCGGATAGAAGTCCTTGATGACCTTGAAGACGAACGGATACGACGGCAGGTCGAAGACCAGCATCACCATGCCCTTGATCCCGGGCGCGATGCGGAACTTGTCGCTGCTGTGGCGCAGGTGGTTGAGGAAGTCCCGATAGAAGAGGTTCTTGCCCTGCTTCTGCAGGCCCAGCGTCGAGTAGATCTCCGAGCGCGGCTTGCGCGGCATCAGCGAGCGCAGGAACTGCACGTAGGCGCTGGGCACTTCCATGTCGACCAGGAAGTAGGCGCGAGCGAAGCTGAACAGCATCAGCAACTCGTCTTCGCCGAACAGCGCGGCGTCGATGTAGAGCAGGCCGGGCTGCTTCTGCGGCGCGGGCACCCGGCCCGGCGCCGGGGTCGGCTCCCGATGCAGGATGGGCAGCGCGAACGGCGTCTCGGTGAAGCCGTTGACGATCTTGCCGACGATGTACGCGCCCTTGTTGCGGAAGAACAGCGAGGACAGCACCTGCACCTGGAAGTTGGTGCGCCAGCGGAAGGCGCCCAGCTCGCTGCCGATGGCCTGCAGCACGCAGTCGATGTCGCGCCCCAGGTCCTCGAACTCCAGCGTCAGCTGGAAGTTCCAGACGATGCGCATGAAGGTGTCGCGCAGCGTGTCCTGCGAGGGGTAGTAGCAGCGGTAGGTCGGCTGCGCGGCGGGCTCGTCGTTCTCGATGTATTCGGTCGAGATGGCGGGCCGCACGAAGATGAATTCGTTGTGGAAGTAGCTGTGGTGCAGCAGCCGCGTGCAGACCGAGTTGAAGAAGGTCTCCGCCAGCTCGGGCTGCCGGTGGTTGGTCAGCAGCCCGATGTAATGCAGCTTGACCTGCTGCCAGACCTCGGTCGGCAGGCGGCTGGTCTTGTAGCGTTCTTCCAGCAGCGCGACGGCCTCGTCGACGCGCAGGTCGTAGAACTCGATGCGCTCGCGCTGGGCGCGCTGCTGGCCGTGCCAGTCGGCTTGCTCGAAGCGCTGTTTGGCCGTGGCCGACGCGGCGCGGAACAGCCGGTAATGCTTGTTGAACCCCTCCAGCAGCGCCTGCGCGATCTCGAAGGCGCGCGGGTCGTTGAGCTCGTGGGGGAACATGGCGGTCAGCGGCCCATGGCCGCCTCGTAGCGGCGGTGCAGCGCCTCGAGGGCGCGACGGTAGGCGGGGCCGACGTCGTCCGGGCCGGCGGCCGAGACGCTCAGGTCCTTCAGCAGGCCGTTGTGCAGGCCGTAGACCCAGCCGTGCACGGTGACGGACTGGCCGCGCGCCCAGGCGTCCTGGACCACGGTGGTCTGGCAGGCGTTGCGGGCCTGCTCCAGCACGTTGAGCTCGCACAGCGCGTTGACGCGCTGGTCGGGCACGATCTGGTCCAGCCATTCCTGATGGTGGTTGCGGACGTCCTGCACGTGACGCAGCCAGTTGTCGACCAGCCCGACGCGCAGGTCCTCCAGCGCGGCACGCACGCCGCCGCAGTTGCTGTGGCCGACGATGATGACGTGGCGCACCTGCAGCTGGTCCACCGCGAACTGCATGACCGACAGGCAGTTCAGGTCGGAGTGCACCACGACGTTGGCCACGTTGCGATGCACGAAAAGCTCGCCGGGCAGCAGGTCGACCAGCTCATTGGCCGGCACGCGGCTGTCGGCGCAGCCGATCCACAGGTATTGCGGCGTCTGCTGCTTCAGCAGGCGGGAGAAGAAACCGGGGGTGTGCTCCTCGGTCTCCGCGGCCCAGCGCTTGTTGTTGTCCAGCAGGTCTTGCAGTTCGTTCGTGCTCATGGGAGGCATTGTCGCGTCAGCAGAGGCCCCCGGCGCATCGCCGGGCTATTCCACGGGCCTCGAATCTTTCGACGGCTCACGAAGGCTTCGTCCGTATCGGGACGTGGGAGCCGGGGCCCCCCAGCATCACATCGTCTCGGCGAACAGCTCCCGCCCGATCAGCATGCGGCGGATCTCCGACGTCCCCGCGCCGATCTCGTACAGCTTCGCGTCACGCCAGAGCCGCCCCAGCGGGTACTCGTTGATATAGCCGTTGCCGCCGAAGATCTGGATGCCTTCGCCGGCCATCCAGGTGGCCTTCTCGGCGCACCACAGGATCACCGACGCGCAGTCCTTGCGCACCTGGCGCACATGCGCGCCGTCGAGCGAATCGAGGTTCTTGCCGACCGTGTAGCAGAAGGCGCGGGCGGCCTGCAGCACGGTGTACATGTCGGCGACCTTGCCCTGGATCAGCTGGAACTCGCCGATGCTCTGGCCGAATTGCTTGCGGTCGTGGATGTACGGCACGACGTTGTCCATGACGGACTGCATGATGCCGATCGGGCCGGCGGCCAGCACGGCACGCTCGTAGTCCAGGCCCGACATCAGCACCTTCGTGCCGCCGCCGACGGCGCCCAGGACGTTCTCGGCCGGGACCTCGACGTTCTGGAACACCAGCTCGCCGGTGTGGCTGCCACGCATGCCGAGCTTGTCCAGCTTCTGCGCGATGGAGAAACCCTTCATGCCCTTCTCGATCAGGAAGGCGGTCATGCCGCGCGCACCGAGCTCGGGTTCCGTCTTGGCGTAGACGACCAGCGTGTCCGCGTCGGGACCGTTGGTGATCCACATCTTGGTGCCGTTGAGAACGTAGAAGCCGCCCTTGTCCTCGGCGCGCAGCTTCATCGAGACGACGTCGGAGCCGGCGCCGGGCTCGCTCATCGCCAGCGCGCCGACGTGCTCGCCGCTGATCAGCTTGGGCAGGTACTTGCGCTTCTGGGCGTCGGTGCCGTTGCGCTTGATCTGGTTGACGCACAGGTTGCTGTGAGCGCCGTAGCTCAGGCCCACCGAGGCGCTGGCGCGGCTGATCTCCTCCATCGCCACCATGTGGGCCACGTAGCCCATCGCGGCGCCGCCGTACTCCTCCGGCACGGTGATGCCGAGCACGCCGAGGTCGCCCATCTTGCGCCACAGGTCCATCGGGAACTGGTCGCTGCGGTCGATCTCGGCCGCGCGAGGGGCGATCTCGGCTTGGGCGAAGTCACGCACCGCGTCGCGCAGCGCGTCGATGTCCTCGCCGAGATGGAAGTTCAGGCCGGGCAGGTTCATGGGTTGTCTCCTCGACCGTCTCCGCGCGGGTACATCCGTGGTCCCGCGCTGGACGATTCGTCTTACGTTTACGTAAACGTCAATTGTAGGGCAGGTCCATCCAGTTTCGGCTATTGCAGAAATGCGTAAGCAGACTCCCGCGTCGCCGGGGCCGGTCGCATCCACCCGATTGCGGATGACCCGGGCCGGCGCCGCTCGTTACGCTCATCGCTCCTACCCCATCCTCTGGGACCCACCGCATGGCCACCCAAGCAGACCCTGCCTCGCTCCCGACCTCCGGCGCGGGCGGCGGCACGCCGGGAGGCAGCGGCCCCGCCGCCCCCGCCAGGACACCCGCGGAGATGTCCCTGCCCTGGCGAGTGCTGGCCTTCCTGCTGGGTTTCGTCCCCCTCGCGGGCAAGCAGCTCGCCGAAGCCATCAAGGACGAGAAGCTGCGCGCCTTGTTCTGGCCCGTCGTCACCTCGGCCGTCCTGCTGGTCCTGGTCTATCCGTTCGTCGTGCTGTTGGCGGTGACGGCGCTGATGCAGTGGGAATACATGCCCCAGCCCATGCGCGCGCGCATCGCGTTGCAGGTGCGCGAGGCGTTCCAGACCGACACCCTGGCCAAGCAGTCCAATGGCCGCCTCGACTATTACCAGGTCATCGATTTCCACAAGCCGCTCGCCAGCACCCGGCCCGTGCGGCTGCATGCGCTGCCGTATCAGAGCGTGATCATCCGCCCCATCGAGTCGCAAGTGACCTCGACCAGCGCGTGCTCCTTGCCGTCCGAGACCGTCATGAACACCGAAGCTCTGCTGGCGGTGCGCGTCAACGGCGAGGAAGTCCTGCCGCTGATGAACAGCGACGACTCGCAAGGCAGCCACGAGATCACGGCCGAGCAATGGAAACTCATCGGCGCGAAGATGGGCAAAGGCGGGGACCTGATGATCAGCATCGCCCCCGCGAAGAACCTGTCGGCGGAGGACAAGAAGCTGATCCAGTGTCCCGGCATCGTGATCGACGTGACGCTCGCCGTCGAAGTGTTCAAGAACACCGGCGAGCCGGCGCTCGCCGCGGCGGGAACGACCCCATGACGCGCCACGTGTTCGCCCTCGCCTGCGCGGCGCCGCTTCTGGCCCTGACCGGCGGTGTCCAGAACGCTCGTGCCGACATCATCAAACGTACCCCCCTGACCGAGCCGCCCGTGCAGCTCTACGAGTTCAGCACCGGCCAGGCGCGGATGGAGGTCTTGGCGATCGGCGCGCTCAAGACGACGGAAATGCAGGAGTCGAATCAAGGCATCTCGGTCCGCAACGCACGGGCGCTTTCCCGCATCGAGGAGTTGGCGCGGCGGGAGATGCTGCTGGTCAACGGCGGTCGATCGGGCAGCAGCTCGGATCGGCCGGACGGATTGCTGCGATCCGAGGGCCGGCTGGCGTCATGGCTCAACACGCAGACCACGCCCGCGGAGCCGCAAAGCGCCTGCGCGTTGCGGCGCGTCGCTCGACCGCAGCTGTCGGGCCTGCTGTGCGTGGACGAAGCCGGCAACGCGTCGCTCAGGAAGATCAACGACAAATCCGCGCTCGCCGGCATCGAGATGTGCTCGCACGCCTTGCAGGCCGGCCCCATGGTGGTCGAGCAGGGCCGGCCCGCGGTCTGCGAGCGCGAGCCGCGCGAGGAGTGGTCGCACTTCAGCGTGCTCTGCGCGCAGGGGGCCGATCGCATGGCCGTGGCGGTCACCAACAAGCCGATGCAGCTCGACGCACTCGCCGAGTGGCTTGCCGCGCCCAAGCCTCAGGGCCTGGGCTGCGAGAACGCCATGGTGCTGAACAACGGGCCCATGGCCGGCGCGATGTACAGCCTGCCCCAGTCCTATCAAGTCGGCACCAGAGGGCCCTTCTTCGCGGGACCGGGCAAGGCGCCGGTCGCGTCGTTCGTGGTCGTCCATCCCAAGGACAGCGGTTACCGCGCCGGCGCGTCCCGCGCGAAGCCGTCGGCCAATCAGCGCTAGCCGCTAGCCGCTGGCCGCTGGCCGCTGGTCGCCAGCGGTCAGAGGAACCGCTCCAGCAGCTTCCTCGAATGCCGATCCAGCGCGAACCGGTCTGGCACCAGGAAGTGCAGCCCGTGCGACGATGCGATCAGCAGCCGCCCTTCGCCGATGCGCCGAATGTCTTCCTCGCTCTTGAGGATGAAGGTGGTCTCGCCGCGGTCGGTCTCGACGGTCCATTGCGTGGGCGTCGAAAAGGTCGACACCGACAGCAGCCGCTGCACCGTCGGCATCAGCTCGCGGCCGGCGAACTCTTCGAGCAGCAGCGCGCGCTGCGCGTGCGGCAACTGGTCGACGTGGTCGATCCAGGCGATCTCGTGACCGTCGGTGCCGACCAGCGAGACGCCCTCGTCCGGCGCCGACAGCGGGTGGGCGCGGACCGGGGTGACGTTCTCGTGCGTCTGGCCGAGCGCGTCGATCAGCATCAGCCGGCCGAAGGCGTTGCGCGCGAGGGATTGGATGTTGCTCATGGGGAGGATCCTGCGGAGTCTGCGCGATCAGGCCTGCGCGGCGGTGTGGGCGTTGACGTTGGGCGCCACGACGACGACGGCGTCCTGCTCCTCAGCGTCGACACGGCGGGCCTGTGCCTCCCACAAGCGCCAGTAGGCGCCCTGCTTGGCGATCAGCTCGTCGTGCGGCCCGACCTCGACGATCTCGCCGCGGTCCATCACCACCAGCCGGTCGGCCTTGCGCAGCGTCGACAGGCGGTGCGCGATCGCGATCGTCGTGCGGCCCCGCACCAGGTTGTCCAGCGCCTTCTGAATCTCCTTCTCGGTCTCGGTGTCCACCGCCGAGGTGGCCTCGTCCATGATCAGGATGCGCGGGTCGATCAGCAGCGCGCGGGCGATGGAGATCCGCTGGCGCTCGCCGCCGGACAGGCCCTGGCCGCGCTCGCCGACCAGCGAGTCGTAGCCCTGCGGCAGCCTCAGGATGAATTCGTGCGCGTGCGCGGCGCGGGCCGCGGCCACGATCTCGTCGCGCGTCGCCTCCGGCTTGCCGTAGGCGATGTTCTCCGCGATCGTGCCGAAGAACAGGAAGGGCTCCTGCAGCACCAGCCCGATGTGGCGCCGGTAGTCGGTCAGCTTGAAGCGGCGCAGGTCCACGCCGTCGAGCTTGATGGCGCCCTCGGTCACGTCGTAGAAGCGGCAGATCAGGTTGACCATCGTGCTCTTGCCCGAGCCGCTGTGGCCGACCAGGCCGATCATCTCGCCGGGCTGGATCTCGAGGTTCAGGTCGCGGATCACCGTCCGGTTGCCGTAGCGGAAGCCGATGTCCTGCAGCGTGATGCCGCCGCGGACCTTGTCCAGCGTCGCCGGCTGCGTGGGCTCGGGCACGTTGGACTGGTGGTCCAGGATGTCGAAGATCCGCTTCGCGCCGGACGCCGCCTTCTGCGTCACCGACACGATCCGGCTCATCGAATCGAGCCGCCCGTAGAAGCGCCCGATGTAGGCCAGGAAGGCCGTCAGCGTACCCACCGTGATCTGCGAATGCGCGATCAGGTAGATGCCGAAGGCCCAGACGACCAGCAGGCCGAACTCGGTCAGCAGCGACACGCTGGGGGTGAACAGGCTCCAGGTCTTGTTCAGCCGGTCGTTGACGACCAGGTTGTGCTTGTTGGCCGAGCGGAAGCGCTCCGCCTCGCGGCGCTCCTGGGCGAAGGCCTTCACTACGCGGATGCCGGGGATGGTGTCCGCCAGCACCGAGGTCACCTCGCCCCAGACGCGGTCGATCTTCTCGAAGCCGGTGCGCAGCCGGTCCCGCACCAGATGGATCATCCAGGCGATGAAGGGCAGCGGCACCAGCGTGGCCAGCGCCAGCCACGGATTCGTGTGGAACAGGATGCCCGTGATCATGATCAGCATCAGGCAATCGGTGATGAAGTCCAGCGCGTGCAGCGACAGGAAGACGCTGATGCGGTCGGTCTCCGAGCCGATCCGGCTCATCAGGTCGCCGGTGCGCTTGGAGCCGAAGTACTCCAGCGACAGGCCCAGCAGGTGATCGAAGGTCGTTGTCCGCAGATCCGCGGCGATACGTTCCGATACCAGCGCCAGGACATAGGTCTTCGCCCAACCCAGGATCCAGGACACGATCGCCGCGCCGAACAGCCCGCCCAGGTACATCGCCACCAGGCCGGTGTCGATCTGCTGGCCTTGCTGGAAGGGGATCAGCACGTCGTCCATCAGCGGCATGGTCAGGTAGGGCGCCACCAGCGTCGCGCCGGTCGCGCCCAGCATCAGCAGGAAGCCCAGCAGCAGCTGGCCCTGGTAGGGCCGCGCGAAGCGCCACAGGCGCAGCAGCACCCAGGTGGACGGCGGCGTGTGGAGCTCGCGGGCGCAGGAGGGGCATTCCTCGCTGTCCTCGGGCAGCACGGCCTGGCAACTGGGGCAGAGCTCGGGCTCCGCGGCCTGGGCCGGGGCGGCCTCGTCACGGCGGTTGAAGGCGTCCTGGAAGCGCTGCGCCTGCAGGTTGGCCTTCATCGTGAAGCGCCACAGGGCCAGCCGGCCATGGGCGTTCACCAGCTCCAGCAAGCCCAGGCCGCCGTGGTCCGACAGCACCAGCCGCAGGTCCGCGGTCAACGGCCATTCCCGCGGGGCGGCACCGGGCTCCGCCGCCAGCAGGCGCTGGTCGGTGAGCCGCAGAACGCCCGTCGAGAAGCGCAAGCCGGCGTCGAGGTCAACCTCCAGCGAGGCCCGCACGTTCTCGCCAGGTCGCAGACCCGATTCCGGGTTCTGCGCGACCGCCCCGCCCGATCCGTTCGATCGGGACGATCCGGCGGCACTGGCCGACGCGACAGGATGTTGATGCTGCATTTTTGATTCTTCTGACGAAATTCTTCGGGCCGAATTCTGCGGCCGGTTCTTCGGCCGGTTCTTCGGCCGACGCCTCGGCCAACACTCGGCCAAACCGCCCGGCCGCGCACCGCGCCCGGGCAAGACCCGGTCCCACGCGACGAGGCGATGACGGTAACGCGCCACCGAGATGTTTCGCGGGATTTTCGCTTAAGCGCACAATTGTGCTTCGCTTCAATTTCCGGTAGCCCGGTGGCCGGTCCTCCTCCACGTTCTCTCCCCCCATGAGCCGACACGACGACATCAAGCTCCTGCGCATCAACTACCTGCGGGGTCCCAACATGTGGACCTACCGCCCGGTGCTGGAAACCTGGCTGGACCTGGGCGGTCTGGAGGAACATCCTTCGCACCTGATCCCTGGTTTCACCGAACGCCTGTGCAAGCGCCTGCCGGCGCTGGAAGAGCACCACTGCGGCGTCGGCGAGCGCGGCGGCTTCCTGCAGCGCCTGACCGAGGGCACCTGGATGGGCCACGTGCTGGAGCACGTCGTCATCGAGCTGCTCAACCTGGCGGGCATGCCGACGGGCTTCGGTCAGACGCGCTCGACCTCGCGGCACGGTGTGTACCGCATGGTGTTCCGCGCCCGCGACGAGCAGGTCGCCCGCAGCGCGCTCGCGCAGGGCCACGCGCTGCTGATGGCGACGATCAACGGCGAGGACTTCGACGTCGCCGTGGCGGTCGAGACCATCCGCGGCAAGCTCGACGACTGCTACCTCGGCCCGTCGACCGCCGCCATCGTGGCCGCCGCCACCGATCGCCGCATCCCCCACATCCGCCTGAACGACGGCAACCTGGTGCAGCTCGGCTACGGCGGCCGCCAGCGCCGCATCTGGACGGCCGAGACCGACATGACCAGCGCCATCGCCGAAGGCATCGCGCGGGACAAGGACCTGACCAAGGACCTGCTGAAGGCGGTCGGCGTGCCGGTGCCGGCCGGCCAGGCGGTGGAGACCGCGGCCCAGGCCTGGGACGTCGCGCAGGACCTGGGCCTGCCGGTCGTCGTCAAGCCGTCCGACGGCAACCACGGCCGCGGCGTCACGCTGGACCTGCGCCAGCAGGCGGACGTCGAGGCGGCCTTCCACCTGGCCGACAAGGAAGGCTCCGAGGTCCTGGTCGAGAGCTACATCCCCGGCATGGAGCACCGCCTGCTGGTGGTCGGCGGTCAGGTCGTCGCCGCCGCGCGCGGCGAGGAAGCCTGGATCGTGGGCGACGGCACGCACACCGTCATCCAGCTGATCGACCTGCAGATCAACACCGATCCGCGCCGCGGCACGACCGAGGACTTCCCGCTCAACCGCATCGACATCGTCGGCGACGCGGTCGTGCTGCTGGACCTGCAGCGCCAGGGCCTGGCCGGCGACGCGGTCCCCGAGGCCGGCCGCCGCGTGCTGATCCAGCGCAACGGCAACGTCGCGATCGACTGCACCGCGCAGATCCATCCGGAAGTGGCGCACGCCGTGTCCCTGGCGGTGCGCACCGTCGGCCTGGACATCGCGGGCGTCGATCTGGTGACCAGCGACATCGCCCGGCCGCTGTCCGAGACCGGCGGCGCCATCGTCGAGGTCAACGCCGGCCCCGGCCTGCTGATGCACCTGAAGCCGGCCGAGGGCATGCCCCAGCCGGTGGGCCAGGCGATCATCGACCACCTGTTCGCCGAGGACGAGAGCGGCCGCATCCCCATCGTCGGCGTGGCCGGCTCGCGCGGCACCGCGCAGATCGCGCGCCTGGTGGCCTGGTTGCTGCACCTGAACGGCCGCCATGTCGGCCTGGCCTGCGGCGACGGCCTGTTCCTGGGCACCCGCCGCGTCGAGCGCAAGCCCAGCGCGACCTGGGCCGCCAGCCACCGGCTGCTGATGAACCGCGCCGTCGACGCGGTCGTGGTCGAGAACGGCGCCGGCACCATCCTGGGCGACGGGCTGGCCTATGACCGCTGCCAGGTCGGCGTCGTCACCGACATGGGCCGCGTGCCGGAGCTCGACAGCCACGACGTCCAGACCGAGGACCAGCTCTTCAAGGTCCTGCGCACGCAGGTCGACGTGGTGCTGTCCGACGGCGTCGCGGTGCTGAACGCCGACGAGCCCAAGGTGGCCGAGATGGCGCCGCTGTCCGACGGCGAGGTGATCCTGTACGCGCTGGACGGCGCGGCCGACGGCGGCAACGCCGCGCTGGCCGAGCACCGCGCCCGCGACGGCCGCTGCGTCTTCCTGCAGGGCGGCGCCGCGGTGCTGGCCCAGGGCAGCGCCGAGACGCCGGGCGCCAACGTGGACGCGCTGCGCGGCCGCTTCCAGGCCGCCGGCCTGGAGATCGCCGCCGAGTCGGTGCTGGCGGCCGTGGCCACCGCCTGGGCGATGGGCATCTCGCCGGAGCTGATCTCCGCGGGCCTGGACACCTTCGTGCCGGAGCTGCCGCAGTAAGCGGGCCGCTCCTCTCCGACGACACGTCGCAAGACAGGTCGCAATCGACAAGAACAGACGAACCGAAAGACGACAGATGGAAGTCTCTCGCATCCGCGCTCTCCGCGGCCCCAACATGTGGAGCCGCCACACCGCCATCGAAGCGGTCATTCATTGCAGCGACGCCGAGCGCGCGATCGCCGACATGGACGGCTTCGAAGCCCTGCTGCGCGAACGCTTCCCCGGCATCGGCCCGCTGCGGCCGGCCAGCAGCAAGAAAACGCCGATCTCGCTGGCCCACGTGCTGGAGCAGGCCGCGCTGGCGCTGCAGGCGCAGGCCGGCTGCCCGGTGACCTTCAGCCACACGCACACGACGTCCGAGGCGGGCACCTTCCAGGTGGTCGTCGAGTACAGCGAGGAGGACGTCGGCCGCGCCGCCTTCGACAAGGCCGTCGAGCTGATCGCCGCCGCGCAGTCCGGCGCGTCCTTCGACGCCGACGCCGCCGTCAAGCAGCTGCGCGAGACGGACGAGGACATCCGCCTGGGCCCCTCGACCGGCTCGATCGTCGACGCCGCCTGCAAGCGCGGCATCCCGTTCCGGCGCCTGACGCAGGGCTCGCTGGTGCAGCTGGGGTGGGGCGTGAAGCAGCGCCGCATCTGGGCCGCCGAGGTCGACGCCACCAGCGCCGTCTCCGAATCCATCGCCCAGGACAAGGACCTGTCCAAGCGCCTGCTGCAGTCGGCCGGCGTGCCGGTGCCCATCGGCGCGCCGGTGGACTCGATCGAGGAAGCCTGGATCGTGGCCCAGGACATCGGCCTGCCGGTGGTGGTCAAGCCGGTGGACGGCAACCAGGGCAAGGGCGTGACGGTCAACGTCGCCAGCCGCGAGCACCTGGAGATCGCCTACAAGGCGGCCGACGAGATCGGCCAGGTGATGGTCGAGAAGTTCCTGCCCGGCAGCGACTACCGGCTGCTGGTGGTCGGGGACAAGCTGGTCGCCGCCGCCCGCCGCGATCCGCCCAACGTCATCGGCGACGGCCTGCACACGGTGCGCCAGTTGGTCGACAAGGTCAACGAAGATCCGCGCCGCGGCGACGGCCACGCGACCTCGCTGACCAAGATCCGCCTGGACGACATCGCCATCGCGCGCCTGGACCTGCAGGGCCTGACGCCCGAGTCGGTGCCCGACAAGGGCCGCCGCGTGATCCTGCGCAACAACGCCAACCTGTCCACCGGCGGCACCGCCACCGACGTGACCGACGACGTGCATCCGGAGGTCGCCGCCCGCGCGATCGCCGCGGCGACGGTGGTCGGCCTGCATGTCTGCGGCGTCGACGTGGTGGCCGAGAGCGTGCTCAAGCCGCTCGAGGAGCAGAACGGCGGCATCGTCGAGGTCAACGCCGCGCCCGGCCTGCGCATGCACCTGAGCCCGTCCTACGGCAAGGGCCGCGACGTGGGCGAGGCGATCATCGCCAGCCTCTACGGCCATGGTGGCCACAACAGCCGCGGCGACCGCGGCGAGGACGGCCGCATCCCCATCGTGGCGGTCACCGGCACCAACGGCAAGACGACGACCTCGCGGCTGGTCGCGCACATGTTCGCGACGCAGGGCCTGCGCGTGGGCATGACCAACACCGACGGCGTCTACGTCGACGGTCGCCAGACCGACAGCGGCGACTGCTCCGGCCCCAAGAGCGCCCGCAACGTGCTGATGCATCCGGACGTGGAAGCGGCCGTGTTCGAGACCGCGCGCGGCGGCGTGCTGCGCGAGGGCCTGGGCTTCGACCGCTGCCAGGTGGCGGTGGTGACCAACCTCGGCGAGGGGGATCACCTGGGCATGAACTTCCTGGACACCGTCGAGGAGCTGGCGCTGGTCAAGCGCGTGATCGTGCAGAACGTGGCCGCGGGCGGCTACGCGGTGCTGAACGCCGCCGATCCGGTGGTGGCCAAGATGGCCGAGGTCTGTCCCGGCCAGGTGATCTTCTTCGCCAGCGACCGTCATCACCCGCTGATGGCGACGCACCGCGCGCAGGGCAAGCGCTGCGTCCACATCGACGGGGACGCGCTGGTCGCCGCGCAAGGCGCGTGGCGCGAGTCGATCCCGCTGCGCGACATCCCGTTCACCCGCGGCGGCGCGATCCCGTTCCAGAACGAGAACGCGATGGCCGCCGTCGCCGCGGCCTGGGGCGTGGGCCTGGACTGGGACACCATCCGCCGCGGCCTGGCCAGCTTCATGAGCGACGCCGACAGCGTGCCCGGCCGCTTCAACGTGATGGACTATCGCGGCGCGACCGTCATCGCCGACTACGGCCACAACGGCGACGCGATGCGGGCGCTGGTGACGGCCGTGCAGGCGCTCCCGGCCAACAAGCGTTCGGTGGTGATCTCCGGCGCCGGCGATCGCCGCGACGAGGACATCCGTGTCCAGACGCAGATCCTGGGCGAGGCCTTCGACGAGGCCATCCTCTTCCAGGACGCCTGCCAGCGCGGCCGCGAGGACGGCGAAGTCCTGGCGCTGCTGCAGGAAGGCCTGCGCGGCGCGACGCGCACCAAGCACATCGAGGAGATCCGCGGCGAGTTCGTCGCGATCGACCGCGCGCTGGAGCGCCTGCAGCCCGGCGACCTCTGCCTGGTACTGGTCGACCAGGTCGAGGAAGCGCTGGCCCATCTGAACCAACGCATCCAGCAAGCCTGATGCGGCGCGGCCCGACCGGCTGGCCGCCGCCGCCCGCCGGCCGAGCGGCCGGGGCGACGCGGCCCGCGCCCCCTTCTTCCCGTCAAGGCCAGCGCGGCGCGCTGGCCCTGCCCGCCTTCCTGGGCCGCTGGCGCCATTGGCCCGCCCACTGGTGGAACGGCCTGAGCGTCGCCATCGGCGTGATGCTGGTCCAGGTGATCGTGTCGCATGCGGCGCCGGCGGCGTACTCGCACATCGCCTCCCAACTGGCGATGGCCTGCGCCATCTGCGCCAGCCTGGCCGACCTGCCCGGCGGCATCCGCCGCAACCGCAACCGCGTCGCCACCGGCGGGGCCATGGCGCTGTTGGCGGTGATGCTGGTGGCGGTGCTCCATCCCTACAAGCCGGTGATGGGGCTGCTGGTGGCGTCGCTCGCCTTCGGCGGGGCGATGCTGCTCAGTTGGGGGCTGCGCGCGGGGCCGGTGTCGTTCGCGCCCATCCTGGCGATGGTGTTCGCGCTGGCTTGGCCGCCGCAACCGCTGCTGGTGGTGATGGCCAGCGGCTTGTCGGGGATCGTGCTCTACCTGCTCTGGAGTCTGCTGACCAGCGCCGTGCTGCAGCAGCGCTTCCGGCGCCTGGCGCTGGCGGAGGCGCTGCGCGGTCTGGCGCAGTTGCTCAGCGCCCGGGCCGAGTTGCTGGGGACCGGCGGCGCCGCGCATGCGATGCGGGACTGGCTGGGCAACGAGGCCCAGCTCGCCGATCTGCTGCAGACGGCCCGCGATCAACTCTTTCCCACCGCCGACAGCGATCCGCGCAGTGCCGCCGTGTTGCTGCACGTGGTCGAGCTGCGCGATCTGATGCTCGCCAGTCGGCTGGACCTGGAACTGCTCGGCGAGGACCCCATCGGGCAGCGCATGCGAGGCGCGCTCGTCGGACGCCTCAAGGCACTGGCCGTCATGCTCGGGGACTTCCGCGAGGCACTGCTCGACGAGCGCGCGCCGACCATGTCCGCCGTCCCCGCCACCGAGTGGCAGGCATTGCCCTCCCAAGACCCCCGCGGGCGGCTCCAGCTCGTGCTCCAGGACCGCCTCTCCCATCTCGACAGCGAGGTGCTGGCCATCGGCCGCGCGCTGGACCCCGCTCAGCCACTCCCGCCGCTGGCCCTCGACGCCGCGCAGCTCAAGCACTTCGTCACGCCGGAAGGCTGGCCGATGGGGCTGCTCAAGGCTCAGCTGCACCTGGACTCGCCCGTGCTGCGGCACGCGCTGCGCAGCGCGCTGGCGTTGTCGGCGGCGTACTACATCGCGCTCGGGTTGCCGTGGGCTTCCCACCCCCACTGGCTGGTGCTGTCCGTCGCGGTCGTGCTTCGCGGCAGCCTCGATCAGACGCTCGAACGACGCAACCTGCGCGTGCTCGGGACCGTCATCGGCTGTGGCGTGATGCTCGCCCTGTCACTGGTGCCAAGCCTGCCGCTCTGGATCATCGTGCTGCAGATCGCAGTGGGCATCGCCCACGCCTTCGTCACCCGTCGATACCTGATCACGGCGATCGCGGCCACCGTCATGGCCCTCCTCCAATCCCACCTGGCCGATCCGTCCCACGGCCTCGCCATCTCGGAACGGCTCGCCGATACCGTCCTCGGCGCAGCACTCGCCTGGGCGTTCAGCTACGTGCTCCCCGCATGGGAACGACGGAATCTGCCTCGGGCGCTGAAACGGGCCCGCGGGGCATTGCAGCAGTACGCGATGCAGGCCATGACCGCGGCAATGACCCCCGCAGGAGCGCTGGCGCAGCGCATGGCTCGGCGACAAGCCTACGACGCGCTGGCTGCACTCTCGGCCGCCCTCCAGCGCAGCGCCGCAGAACCGCGGCGGGTGCGGCCACCCCTGCAGGAACTCAATACCGTCCTCGACCACGGCTATCGGCTCATGGCCCATCTCTCGATGATGCGCCAAAGCCTCCTGCGACGCGCCCAAGACCTCGCGGGCGATACCCTCGATGAAATGCCCGAAGCCGCCAAGCGCCTTCAACGTGCACTCGCAGGGAAAGAGGCCGTGCCGCATGCCGTTCAGGCACTCCAGGATTGGAGTCTGCTGCCCGATGTCGGGCCGCTCGAAGACCTCCGGCCATGGATGCGGCGACGCATGCAGGTCAGCCTCGATGACGCAGCACGTGCCGGGCAGGCGGCGGAAGCGGCACTCGTTGCCATGTCGGCACCAGCGGTGGAGGTGGAGCCGGCACCGTCTCGGCTCTCCTGATTTTCCCCCCTCTTTCGCCTTCGTTGCAGCCCGCCGGGATTTCGCCCCGGCGGGCGACTCCCTTTTCTGGTCGCGCCCAGAAAAGGAAGCAAAAGAAGCGCTGACTCCCGGCGAGCTTGCTCGCTGACACGCGGTCCGTCGCTCGTCACTGCGCTCCGAGACTCGTCCAGCATCGCTACTGGAACCACCACCGCTCGCTGCCCCTCACACGCCTCGCTGCGAAGGCTTGCCCGCGTTCGCGGGACGCGCCGACCGAGGTGGCCAGCACAGGGGGATGCGTCATGGGGATGCGCGAAACCGCTTGTCGAGATCCTGGGCCAGGCCCGCGCGGCGGACAAGTTATAGGCAAAGGCCAGGAGTACTCCTGGCCTTGTCGTTCTTTGATGAACGCGCGAGCTCGGCGCGCTCTTTCGGGTCAGCTGAGCTTGACGTCGATCTTGCGCGGTTGGGCATGCGCGGCCTTGGGCACGCGCACGCGCAGCACGCCTTGCGTCAGCTCGGCGCTGATGCCCTCGGCGTCCAACTCCTTGCTCAGCTTGAATGCCCGGCGGTAGTGCTGGCGCGAGACCTCGACATGCCCAGCACGCAAGCCCTCGGGCAGGTCCAGTTGCATGTCGCCTTCGATGATCAATTGATCACCGTCGACGCGCACTTGCAGTCGCTCGCGCGGCACGCCCGGCAAATCGGCATACAAGGTGAGGCCCTGGGCATCCTCGATCACGTCAACCAACGGCTGGATCGCGAAGTCGTCGCGACGGCGCGTGGCCTGCGCAGTGGATCGGGCCGGACCCGACGTGGCAGTGGTCTCGGCAGCAGGGGTATGAACAGCAGTGGTCATGATGGGGGGTTCTCGATGTTCGGTGTGACGGGAAGTCGCGCTCGATGCGGCCGGTCGATCAATGGACGTCGATGCGGCGCGGTTGCGGCGCAACCCGGCGCGCAACGCTGACGCGCAGCACGCCGTCACGGTAGGAGGCCGTGACCCGCTCCGGGTCGATGTCGTCCGGCAGGCTGACGACGCGCCGGAACTTGCCGCTGAAGCGCTCGCGCTGGTGGACCAGGGCCTTCCCCGCGGGCTGGGCCGCGGCTTCGCCAGGCGTGGCTTCCACGGCAGCCTCGGCCTTGGCGGCCAGCGGGGAGAGACGCTCGCCGGACAGGCTGAGCACGCCACGATCCAGGTCGACACCGACCGTCGCCGGATCCAGGCCCGGCGCAAAGGCGTAGACCTCCACGGCCTCCGGCGACAGGCCGACGTTGAGCGAGGGATATGCACCCCGCGCGGCACCGCGGCCGGCGTCGAGGTCGAAGAGGCCGCTCATCTCGCGCTGCAGGCGGTCGAGATCGTTGAACAGCTCACGGGCAAACAGACGTTGATACATGCGGGGCCTCCTGGGCTTCCTGTGTTGCAGCGGGGCAATCCCGCCATGACACCCAAGCTTTGGCCGCGACGCAGGTCTTCAAGATCTTGAAATCAAGGGCCCCGAATCCCCATATGGCGCGCCCGCCGCGCGAGCCCACCGCCTCAATCAAGCTCGTCCGCGCATTGCTTCACAGGCCGCGCGCGCCAACGCGTCATCGACACGTCGTCGGCACCTGACCCTCGCGCCACCATTTCCGCCTCCGCCTCCGTCATGGGCGTGGGCATCGCGATCGACGCGCGGCGGCGCCGGTCACTTCAACCGCAGTACTTCCTGCTCCGTCACCGCCGACGCCCGGTTGCCCCAGCTCTGCCGGATCACCGTGGCCACCGCCGCCATCTCCGCGGGCGTCAGGACCTGCCGCAGCGGCGGCATGCCGTAGGGCCGCGGGTGGTCCTTCGTGGTCGCCGCATAGCCGCCATCGGCCAGCATCTGCAGCAGGTTTTGCGGCGCGTCCAGCGTGACGCCCCGGTTGCCGGCCAGCGGCGGATAGGCCGGCTGGCCGTCGATGCGCCGTCCCTGCCCCTGATCACCGTGGCAATCGGCGCAGTAGCGCGCGTAGACCTGCCGGCCGACGTCCAGTTGCGCGGGCGGCGCGGGTTGGAAGTCCTCCTTCGCGGAGCCCTCGCGCGGCAGGCTGCGCAGGTAGACCGCCATCGCCCGCGTGTCGTCGTCGGCGAGGTACTGCAGGCTTTCCGCGACGACGTCGGCCATCGGCCCCAAGGCCGCGCCGCGCGGCGACCAGCCCGCCCGCAGCCATTGCCGTACCTCCGTCTCGGACCAGTCCTGCACGCCCGCCGCATGCGGATCGGCCAGCGAGGGCGCGATCCAGCCCTGCACCCCCACCCAGCCGCCGCGCAGCCCGGCCGCGTTCTCCAGCGCGCCAAGGCGGTTGCGCGGCGCATGACATTCGGCGCAGTGCCCCACCGACTGGACAAGGTAGCGACCGCGCAGCAGCAGCGCCCGCGCGCCTTCGTCTCCAACACCCGCCGCGTCGCCACCACCGGGCTGCGGCTCGCCGCCACGCGCCACGGCGTCGCCCGGCGTGAAATACATCAGGCGCCACACGGCCAGCGCCGTCTGCCAGCGGTAGGGCCAGCCGAGCTGGTGCGCCGGCGTCGTCTGCCGGACCGGCGGCAACTGGCGCAGCCAGGCGAAGACGGCATCCGTGTCCTCGCGCGTCATGCCGGTGTAGCTGGTGTACGGGAAGGCAGGATAGAGCAACCGGCCGTCGCGGCTGCGGCCGTGATGCATCGCGGTCCAGAAGTCGTCGGCGGTCCAGCGGCCCAGTCCCGTCTCGGCGTCGGGCGTGAGGTTGCTGCTGAAGAGCGTGCCGAACGGCGTGCCCAGCGGCATGCCCCCCGCCATCGGCGCGCCGCCGCGCGGGCTGTGGCAGCCGGCGCAGTTGCCGACGCGGGCCAGGTAGGCACCCCGCGCGATCAGCTCGGGACTGGTTTCCTGCGCGCCCTGGACGGCCGGCCGCGAAACCAGCCACGCTTCCCGCGCCCAGGCCCCGGCGACGACCAGCGCCGCCATCAGCGGCACGGCCACGAGCACGGCAATGACGAGGCGCCGCAAGCGGCGCAGCGGCGAGGGCACGCCCTTTCCGGTGCCCCCCGGCGCGGGCGCGGTGTTCCGTTGCATGCTCGTCATGGCCCGAGCCCTCCGCAGGCCACCGGCAACGGCGCCGACGAGGGCGGCTCCGGGTGCGCGCCCGCGGGACGCGTGACGAGCCAGGACGCCACCGCCGAGATGTCGTCGGGCGACAGCGCCTTCGCCACGTCGGCCATGCAGTCCGGCGCGTGCGCGCGACGTTGGCCGCTGCGCCACGCACCGAGCTGCCCGACCAGGTAATCGCGCGGCAGGCCCAGCAGCCCGGGAATCGCCGGCTGGCGGCCCGCCATCGACGCCCCGTGGCAGGCCGTGCAGGCCGGCACGCCGCGCGAGGGATCGCCCTGCGCGACCAGGCGCTCGGCGCGCGCGAGCTGCCGCGCATCGGCGTCCGGCCGGACCGGCGCCGGGTAGGGAACGTCCAGCGTGGCGAAGTAGCCGGCGATCTCGCGCAGGTAGTCGTCGGTCATGTTGTGCAGCAGGCCCGCCATCAACGCATGGTGGCGGCGCCCGTCGCGAAAGCTCTGCAGCTGGTTGTAGAGGTAGCCCGCCGGCTTGCCCGCCAGCCGCGGAAAGTAACCCTGCGGCGTCGCGCGGCCCTGCGGTCCGTGGCACAAGGTGCAGGCCTGGATGCGCTCGCCGATGTCGTTGCTCAGCGCGCGCAGCGGTCGCTGCGTGGCGGTCGACGCGGTCGCGGGTGCGATCGTGGACGGGGTGATGGATGCGGTCGTCGCGGCGGGCGGGGTCGCGGTCTGCGCGACGGCCTCCGGCATGGCGCCGACAACGGCGGCGGACAGCCCCAGGCCCAGTACTGCGGCGATGAGGATGCCCGGAGAGAAGCGCGGGATCATCATCCGGCCATCATCGCCGATCGATCAGCGGCGGACCGTGGGGCACACCCGGGGGCCAGCGCTCGCCCGTGCGATCCGCGCTCGCTCGCGGGCCATCGGCCACGCCCGCGCTCACCGCCGCTGGTCGAGCCCCGGCCACTGCAGCGCCGCGAAGCCGTCGCGCCCCTGGCGCTTGGCCTGGTACAGCGCGCGATCGGCCAGCGCGATCAGTTCCAGCGCGGGCACGTCGCCATCGATCATCGTGGCGATGCCGATGCTGGTCGTGACGTCGATGCCGCCAGGCCTGGACGCGCGCACCGCCTCGACGATCTTGGCCGCCACCTGCGAAGCTTCCTCGGGCCGCCGCAGGCCCTCCAGCACCGCGACGAACTCGTCGCCCGCGATGCGCGCCACGAGGTCGCTGCCGCGCACCGAGCGGCGCAGGCAGGTGGCGATCTCGCGCAGCACCGTATCGCCGACGCCGTGGCCGTGCGTGTCGTTGATGCCCTTGAAATGGTCCACGTCGAGGAAGAGCAGCCCCATCGCCCCTCCCTCGCGCGCATGCCGCCGTTGCCGCGCCAGCGCCCGCCCCAGCGCCTGGTCGAACTCGCGTCGGTTGGGCAGCCCCGTCAACGCGTCCGAGCTCGCCAGCCGCGCCAGTTGCGCCTCGGCCTGCTTCATCGCGGTGATGTCGATCGCGAGCGTATAGACCCCCAGCACCACGCCGTCGGCCGCGATGTCCGGCACGTAGATGGTCTGCAGATGCCGCAGCTTGCCCAGCAGCACGGAGCTGATCTCGAACTCCACCCGCTCGCCGCTCAGCGCCAGCGCCAGTTGCTCGCGGCGCTGATCGAAGATCTTCTGCCCGAAGACGTCCTGCAGCGGCAAGCCCATCACCGCCTGCGGATCCAGCCCGAACCAGGCGCGCAGCGTCTCGTTGGCGTAGCGCAGGCGCTGGCCCGCGTCGATGTAGGTGATGAAGACCGGCAGGTTGTCGGTGACGGCCTTCATGCGGCGCTCGCTCGCGGCGATCAGCGCCTCGATGCGCTTGCGCTCGGTGATGTCCATCGAGACCGCGTAGAAGCCGTCGACCCGACCGCCCGCCATGTCCGGCACGAAGCGTTGATGGAAGTGCAGCGTCTCGCCGTCCACGACCTGCTGGGCATCGAACTCGACCGCCTCGCCGCGCAGGACGCGGTCCACGTAGGGACGCACCTGGGCCGCGTTGCGCTCGCCGCTGACTTCCTCGATGCGTTTGCCGACCAGCGACGCCGTCGTCGTCCGGAAGACGCGGCCGACCTCGGCGTTGGCGAAGCGCAGCGCGCCGTCCCGGTCGTGATGCGTGATCAGCACCGGGACGTTGTCCGCGATGCCGCGCAGCCGTTTCTGCGCCCGCGCCAGCGCGCGGGTGCGCGTCACCACCTGCGTCGTCGCCAGCACCGTGAACAGCGCCAGCATCGCCAGCGCGGCGAGCATCAGCAGCTCCGAGTGGCTGGCTTCCCGGCCCAGCCGCTCGGTGATGGCGGCGCGCTCGGCACGGATCGACGCGGACAGCTCGCCCATCACGTCACGCAACTCATCCATGTGATGCTGGCCCTGGTCGCTGAGCACCAGCTCCAGCGCCTCGTCCTGACGGCCGGCATCGTGCAGGCGCACGGTCTGGGCCAGCTCGGTGGTCTTGAGCCGGACCAGCTCGCGCACGCGGGCCAGCTTGGCGGCATGCGCGGGATCCGGGTCGCGCTCCGCCAGTTGGTCGAGGCGGTGTTCGATGTCCCGCATCGCGTCGCGATAGGGCTGCAGGTAGCTTTGCCGCTGGGTCAGGAGGTAGCCGCGCTGGCCGGTCTCGGCGTTCAGCAGGTCCTCCATCAGCACGGTCATTTCCGGCAGCACCGTGTTGAGGTGGTCGGCGCGCCGCAGGTCGTCGAGCGTGGCGCGGGCACGCGACGCGAGCACCGCGACGATCACCGCCATCGCCAGCAGCGCGACCAGCAGCAGACCCACGCCGCGACCGAGGCTGGTGCGATGGAACGGCTCTGCGGTCGGACGCATGCGTCGTCTCTGGCGGATCGGTCTCGGTGGGCGGCGAGGGCCGGATGCGGACGATTATCAGCGCCGTCCGCGCGGCGTCGTCAAGCCGCCGCGCGTCCCCGGGGCATGGGGGCGACGGGCCCTTCCGGCATGCGACAGTCAGGGGATGACCGCGCCGCCCTCCCCCCGCCACGCCGCCGCGACGCGCGGCCCCGCCCCGCTGCTGCGCCGCCCCGATCCGCACGGGCATGCGAAGGTCAGCTTCGTGGAGCTGTTCTTCGACCTGGTGTTCGTCTTCGCCGTCACCCAGCTGTCGCACACGCTGATCGGGCATTTCTCGCTGCACGGCGTGCTGCAGACCGCCTTCCTGATGCTGGCGGTCTGGTGGGTCTGGGTCTTCACGTCCTGGGTCACCAACTGGCTCGATCCGGAGCGGATCCCGGTGCGGGTGGGCCTGTTCACGATCATGCTGCTGGGCCTGCTGATGTCGGCGGCATTGCCGCAGGCCTTCGAGGACCGCGCGCTGATGTTCGCGGGCTCCTACGCGGCGATCCAGCTGGGGCGGACGCTGTTCTTCCTCTGGGCGGTGCGGGGCGGCGATCCGACGCTGGCGCGCAACTTCCATCGCATCGGGGTCTGGCTGGGCTTCACCGCGGTGCTGTGGATCGTCGGCGCGATCGACGAGACATGGCGCGTGCCGCTGTGGATCACCGCGCTGGCGATCGAGTACCTGGGCCCGTCGATGGGCTTCTTCGTGCCGGGCCTGGGACGCTCGACCACCAGCGACTGGAGCGTCTCCGGCGGGCACCTGGCGGAGCGCTGCGCGCTGTTCGTGATCATCGCGCTGGGCGAGTCGCTGCTGGTCACCGGCGCGACCTTCGCGGCCGAACCGCTGACGCCCCTCGGCGTGGCCGCCTTCCTGGTGTCGTTCGCGGGCAGCCTGGCGATGTGGTGGCTGTACTTCGACACGACCAACGAGTTCGCCTCGGGCCGCATCGCCCACAGCCACGACCCGGGCCGATTGGCGCGGCTGGCCTACACCTACATGCATCTGCCGATCGTGGCCGGCATCATCGTCAACGCGGCGGCGGACGAGTTCGTGCTCGCGCATCCCGGCGGCCACACCGACCTCAAGACCGCGGTCTGCCTGCTGGGCGGCGTCGGCCTGTACGTGACCGGCGTGGGGTTGTTCAAGCGCGCGGTGATGGGGCGCTGGCCGTGGTCACACGGCGTCGCGGTGGCGGGGCTGGCGCTGGCCGGCCTGGTCGTGCCGTCCTGGCCGCCGGTGGCGACGAGCGCCTTCGTCTGCGCGGTGCTGGTCGCGCTGGCGGCCTGGGAGCGGCATTCGCGCGCGGCCTGTCTCCCGCCGGACAGTGCCGGCATGGCGGACGAACCTAGCATCGGCCCATGAGCGCTCCGACCTTCACCACCGATCCCCATCCGGCCGACCCGCTGTTCCCGGCGGCGTCGCGGCGGCTGTTCATCGACGTCGAACCGGGCGTGCGCATCCATGCGCGCGTGTGCGGCGACGGTCCGCCGCTGTTGCTGATCCACGGCCACCCGCAGACGCTGGCCATCTGGCACCGCGTGCTGCCCGCGCTGGCCGCGCGCTTCACCGTGGTGATGCCGGATCTGCGCGGCTACGGCGACTCGTCCAAGCCCGTCGGCGACGCCGACCACGGCAACTACAGCAAGCGCCGGATGGCGCTGGACCTGGTCGCCGTGATGACGGCGCTGGGGCACGCGCGTTTTCGCGTGCTGGCCCACGACCGCGGCGCGCGGGTGGCCCACCGCATGGCCGCGGATCACCCGCTTGCGGTCGAACGGCTGGCGCTGCTGGACATCGCGCCGACGCTGGCGATGTACGAGCAGACCACCGAAGCCTTCGCCCGCGCCTACTGGCACTGGTTCTTCCTGATCCAGCCCGCGCCGATGCCCGAGCGCCTGATCGAGGCCGATCCGGCCGCCTACGCGCTGGACGTCATGGGGCGGCGGCATGCGGGGCTCGCGGCCTTCGATCCCCGCGCGTTCGCCGAGTACCAGCGGGCACTCACCCTGCCCGGCGCCGCGCACGGCATGTGCGAGGACTACCGCGCCGCCGCCGGCATCGACCTGGACCACGACCGGGCGGACCGCGACCGCGGCCTGCGCCTGCCGATGCCGCTGCGCGTGTTCTGGGGCGCGCAGGGCGTGGTGGCGCGTTGCTTCGATCCGCTGCGGGAGTGGCGCCGGGTCGCGGCCGACGTGGACGGCGGCGCCTTGCCTTGCGGCCACTACATCCCGGAGGAGGCTCCGGATGCGTTGCTCACGGCAGCGATGCCGTTTTTGAGCGAGGGGCTTTGAGCGCCTTGAGCGCCGGGGCCGTTAGGCTGGGCGTTTTGTTGTTGGCGGAGTGAAGGGATGAACAAGCTGGTCGCCCTCGGGCAGTTTCTGGGCGGAGCGTGTCTGTGGATCGCGGCGGTGGTGGCCGGGTACTCGGCGCTGAAGCCGCTCATCGGCGCGGAGGACGGCACCGGTGCGCCAGCGGGTGCCGGCGGCGCGCTCGTGATCGTGCTGCTGCTCGCCGGCGTGGGGACGTGGCTGATGCGGTCGGGGTGGCGGCGGTTGAGGGCGCGGGCGGGTGGGCACTGCTGAGGTCCGCCCGCGGTCTCAGACGGCGAATGCCAGTGGCTGGATCTCGCGCCCGATGACACGACCCGCGGACTTCTGCGCGAGTTTCAGGTCGTAGGCCGACCGCGGGTTGAGCCACCCTTGCGCCTCGCCGCCGAAGTAGCGCTCCAGACGCAGCGCACGGTATCGGGCGACACGCCGCGCGGCCCATCGACGAGCTCGCGCAGCCGCGAGTACGGCACGTGCAGCGCTTTCGACAAGGCATGGACGGTAATGCCCATGGGCTTGATGTAGTCCTCGAGGAGGACTGCTCCGGGATGGATCGGTCGCACTCCCTTTCGAATCATGCGCCCCCCTTTTCAATGAGAAGGAAGCTGGCTCTACGGAGAAGGCGACATCAGCCCCTTCGAATGCGACAAGAAAAAAAGGCGTGCATCGCTGCACGCCCAAAGGGGCACCGGTAAAGGTCCGGTCGAACATGAGGTGGTGGCCGGCCGAGGGGCCGGCCGGCATTCAGGCCGGCGTGTTCTGCCAGCCACCGCCCAGCGCGCGCACAAGGCCGACGGTGGCCTGGTATTGCGCGGCCTGCACCTGCAACGCGGCGCGGCGGTTGCGCAGCTCGCTGCGGCGCGCGTCGAGCAGATCGAGCTGGCTCACCAGCCCGTTGCGGTAACGCGAGTCCGACAGCGCCGTCGCCCGCGAGGACGACCGCACCGCCTGCGCCTGCACCTGCGCCTGCTGCGACAGCAGCTGCAGCCCGCTCAGCGAGTCCTCGACCTCGCGCAGCGCCTGCAGCAACTGCTGCCGGTAGCCGGACATCGCCAGGTCCAGGCCCGCCGTCGCCGATTCGACGCCGGCCTTGCGGCGGCCACCGTCGAAGATCGGCAGCGACAGCAGCGCATCGACCGACCACGCCCGCGCCGACCACTTGAAGACGTCGCTCAGCTCCGGCGACGCATAGCCGCCGCCCGCCGTCAGCGACAGGCTGGGGAACCACGCGGCCTGTGCCACGCCCACCCGCGCCTGCGCGGCCAGCAGGCTGCGCTGCGCCGCGGCGATGTCCGGACGACGCGCCAGCATCGCGCTCGGCAGCCCCGAGGGAATCGCGGGCAAGGCCGCCAGCGAGGTGTCGTCCGGCAGCGAGAAGCCCGAGGCCGGCTCGCCCAGCAGCACCGCCAGCGCGTTCTCCAGTTCCGCGCGGCGGCGGTCCAGGCTGATCGCCTCGGCCTCCGTCGACGCGACTTCCGTCTGCACGCGCGCCAGGTCCAGCTCGGCCACGTCGCCGGCCTGGTAGCGGCGCTGCGTCAGGGCCAGCGTCTCGCGATAGGCGGCCACGGTGTCGCGGACGAGGCGGCGCTCCTGGTCGGTGAAGCGCAGCGCCAGGTAGGTCTGCGCGACGTCGGCCTGCACCATCAGGCGCGCACTCTGCAGCAGCGCTTCGCGCGACTGCGCATCGAGCGCCGCGGCGCGGCTGGCCTGCGACAGGCGGCCGGAAATGTCCACCTCCCAGCTCGCGGCGGCGCCGGCGTTGTAGAGCGTCGTGGCGGCCGGCCCCTGGCCCGCGACCGTGCCGCGCGACGCACCGGCGTTGATGCCGACCTGCGGCATGCGGTCGGCGTCGGCGCTGCGCAGCAGCGCGCGGGCCTGCGCCAGCCGCGCCGCGGCGCCCTGCAGGTCGGTGTTGCCGATCAGCGAGCGCCGGATCAGGTCGTTCAGCGTCGCGTCGCCGAAGGCGAGCCACCAGTCGCCGCGCGGCTCGGCGTCGGCGGGCGGCACCACCGCCCAGCGCGCCTCGCCCACGGCGGCGGTGGCGCCCGGCTGCGACTTGTAGGCCGCCGGCGTGGCGGGAAGCCGCGATTCGTCGATCGGCGGCGGCGTCGCGCAGCCGGCCAGGACCAGCGCGGCCAGCAGCGTTGTCATCATCAGTTTCATGGCATCAGTCCTTGGAGCCCGGAGGCCCCGGTCGGATTCAGGGGGCGTCGCGATCGCGCAGCAACGCGATCGCTCGTGCTCACGCAAGCTCACTCGAAGTCATGGCGCGGCGCGGCCGGATGCGGACGGGCATTGCCGCCGGCACCTGCGTTGTTTCCGAAGTCGTGGCCGGCGCCCTGCTCGGGCTGCACGAAGGCCTGCACGTCGTGCGGCACCTCGCCGTGCTGCTTCAGCGGCTTGTTGCCGGAGAGCTTGCGCACCACCACGTAGAACACCGGCGTCAGGAACAGGCCGAAGGCCGTCACGCCGATCATCCCGGCGAACACCGCCACGCCCATCGCGTTGCGCATCTCGGCGCCGGCGCCGCTCGCCAGTACCAGCGGCAGCACGCCCATCACGAACGCCATCGACGTCATGAGGATGGGGCGCAGACGCAGCCGGCTCGCCTCGATCGCCGCCTGCAGCGGGCTTCTGCCGGCGAATTCCAGCTCGCGGGCGAATTCCACGATCAGGATCGCGTTCTTCGCCGACAAGCCCACCAGCACGATCAACCCGATCTGCGTGAAGACGTTGTTGTCCCCGTGGCTGAGCCACACGCCGGTCATCGCGGCCAGCAGACCCATCGGCACGATCAGGATGATGGAGATCGGCAGCGCCAGGCTTTCGTACTGCGCGGCCAGCACCAGGAACACCAGCAGGATGGCGAGCGGGAACACCCACACGCCGGAGTTGCCGGCCAGGATCTCCTGGTAGGTCAGCTCGGTCCATTCATAGCTGATGCCCGGGGGCAGCGTCTCGGCGGCGATGCGCGCCACCGCGTCCTGCGCCTGGCCGGTCGAGTAGCCGGGCGCCGCGCCGCCGTTGATGTCGGCGGACAGGAAGCCGTTGTAGCGCATCGCGCGTTCCGGACCGAAGCTGGGCTCGACCTTCATCAGCGCCGACAGCGGCACCATCTCGCCCGAGGCCGAGCGCACCTTCAGCAGGCCCACGTCCTCGGCGCGGGCGCGGTAGGCGGCGTCCGCCTGCACGCGGACCGTGTAGGTCCGGCCGAACTTGTTGAAGTCGTTGACGTAGAGCGAGCCCAGGTAGATCTGCATCGTGTCGAAGACGTCCGTCACCGCCACGCCCAGCTGGCGCGCCTTGGTGCGGTCCAGGTCGGCGTAGAGCTGCGGCACGTTGACCTGGTAGCTGGTGAACAGCCCCGCCAGCTCCGGCGCCTGCGAGGCCTTGGCCATGAAGGCCTTGACGGCCTGGTCCAGCGCCTCGTAACCCAGCCCGCCGCGATCCTCCAGCTGGAACTTGAAGCCGCCGGTCGTGCCCAGGCCGTTCACCGGCGGGGGCGGGAACATCACGACGAACGCATCCTGGATCTGGCCGAACTGGGCGTTCAGGTTGCCCGCGATCTCCCCGGCGGACAGGCCCTTGCCGGCGCGCTCGTCGAAGGACTTCAGCGACGTGAACACGATGCCCGAGTTGGAGCTGTTCGTGAACCCGTTGATCGACAGGCCCGGGAACGCGATCGCGTGCTCGACGCCGGGGGTCTTCATCGCGATCTCGCTCATGCGGCGGATCACGTCCTCGGTGCGGTCCAGCGTGGCGCCGTCGGGCAGTTGCGCGAAGCCGATCAGGTACTGCTTGTCCTGCCCGGGCACGAAGCCGCTGGGCACGGCCTTGAACAGGCCCACCGTCGCCGCGACCAGCGCCGCGTAGACCACCAGCATGATCGCCTTGCGCGAGATCGCCTGGGTCACGCCGCCGCTGTAGGCCTTGGCGCCGCGGTTGAACAGCCGGTTGAAGCCGCGGAAGAAGCGGCCCAGCAGGCGGTCCATCGCGCGGGTCAGCCAGTCCTTGGGCTCGTCGTGGCCCTTGAGCAGCATCGCCGCCAGCGCGGGCGACAGCGTCAGCGAGTTGATCGCCGAGATCACCGTCGACATCGCGATCGTCAGCGCGAACTGCTTGTAGAACTGGCCCGTCAGGCCGGTGATGAAGGCCAGCGGCACGAACACGGCCACCAGCACCAGCGCGATCGCGATGATCGGGCCGGACACTTCGCGCATCGCGCGGTAGGTCGCCTCGCGCGGGGTCAGGCCGGCCTCGATGTTGCGCTCCACGTTCTCGACGACCACGATCGCGTCGTCCACCACGATGCCGATCGCCAGCACGAGGCCGAACAGCGACAGCGCGTTGATCGAGAAGCCGAAGCCGTGCATCACCGCGAAGGTGCCGATGATGGACACCGGCACGGCCAGCAGCGGAATGATGGACGCGCGCCAGGTCTGCAGGAACAGGATCACGACCAGCACGACCAGCGCCACGGCCTCCAGCAGCGTATGCACCACCGATTCGATGGAGGCGCGCACGAACTGCGTCGGGTCGTAGACGATCGAGTAGTCGACCCCCTCGGGCATCGCCTTCTTGAGCTCGGCCATCGTGGCGCGCACGTTGTCCGAGATCTGGATCGCGTTGGAGCCCGGCGCCTGGAAGATGGGGATCGCGACGGCGGACTTGTTGTCCAGCAGCGAGCGCAGCGCGTATTCCGACGCGCCCAGCTCGATGCGGCCCAGGTCGCGCAGGCGCGTCACCTGGCCGGTCGTGCCGGTCTTGACGATGATGTCGCCGAACTCTTCCTCGTTCTTGAGGCGGCCTTGCGCGTTGATCTGCAACTGCACGTCGATGCCCTGCAGGCCGGGCGACGCGCCGACCACGCCGGCGGCGGCCTGCACGTTCTGCTCACGGATCGCCTGGACGACGTCGCTGGCCGACAGGCCGTGCTCGGCGACCTTCTGCGGGTCCAGCCAGACGCGCATCGAGTAGTCGCCCGAGCCGAACAGCTGCACCTGGCCCACGCCCTGGATGCGCGCCAGCCGGTCCTTGACGTTCAGCACCGCGTAGTTGCGCAGGTAGGTCATGTCGTAGCGGTCGTTGGGCGACAGCAAGTGCACGACCATGGTCAGGTCGGGGCTGCTCTTGACCGTGGTCAGGCCCAGGCGGCGGACCTCCTCGGGCAGGCGCGGCTCGGCCTGCGAGACGCGGTTCTGCACCAGCTGCTGGGCCTTGTCCGGGTCGGTGCCCAGCTTGAAGGTGACCGTCAGCGTCATGACGCCATCGGTGGTGGCCTGGCTGCCCATGTAGAGCATGCCTTCGACGCCGTTGATCGATTCCTCGAGCGGCGTGGCGACAGCTTCGGCGATGACCTTCGGGTTCGCGCCGGGATACTGCGCGCGGACGACGACCTGCGGCGGCACGACCTCGGGGTATTCCGAGATCGGCAGCACGCGCAGGGCGAGCAGCCCCGAGACGAAGATCAGCACCGACAGGACGCCCGCGAAGATCGGGCGGTCGATGAAGAATTTGGAGAGATTCATGTCAGTCTTTCTGGTCGGCCGCGAGGCCGACGGGGAAGGAGCGCATCAGGCGGGAGACGGTCCATGTGGCGGCGGCGACACCGGGGCACCCCGGCGGCCCCACCCCCTCGCGGGAGCAGGACCGGGGGCCGCGCCGGCCGCCGCCGGGGGTCAGGACTTGTCGGCCTTCGGCGATCCTTCCTTGGCCTGGATCTCGGCCTTGGCATTCATGGGCACCACGGTCGGCTGCACCAGCGCGCCGGGACGCACGCGCTGCAGGCCGTTGACGACGACGCGCTCGTTGGCCTTCAGGCCGGCGGTGACGACACGCAGGCCGTCGACGTTGGCGCCGAGCTGGACCTCGCGGTAGCTCAGCGTGTTGTCGGCGCCGACGACCATCACGAAACGCTTGCTCTGGTCGGTGCCGACGGCTCGCTCGTTGACCAGCAGCGCCGGGCGGCTCTTGGACTGGCCCAGGCGGATGCGGGCGAACTGGCCCGGCATCAACGCGCCGTCCTTGTTCTCCAACACCGCGCGCACGCGCACGGTGCCGCTCTTCGCGTCGACCTGGTTGTCCACCAGTTGCAGGCGGCCGTTGAACGGCGTGTCGGCGGTCGCGGCGGTACCGATCTGCACGGGGATGCGATCGAGCTGCGTGCGCGCGCCGCCGCCCGGCACCTCGGCCAGCGCGCGGGCGACAGTGCGCTCATCGGCGTCGAAGCTGGCGTAGATCGGGCTGACCGAGACCAGCGTCGTCAGTACCGGCGCGCCGGGGCCGGCGGCCACCAGGTTGCCCTGCGTGACTTCCAGCTTGCCGACACGGCCGGCGACCGGCGCGCGGACCTGCGTGTAGCCCAGGTTCAGTCGGGCCGACTGCAAGGCGGCCTGCGCGGCGCGCAGGTTGGCGACGGCCTCGCTGGCGGCGTTGCTGCGCTCGTCGAGTTCACGCTGCGCGATGGCACGCTCGCCCCACAGGCGGGTGGAGCGCTCCAGCTCGCTCTTCGTGTAGCTGACGCGGGCCTGCGCGGCCAGCACCTGCGCGTCGGCGCGGTCGACCTCGGCCTGGAACGGCGCCGGATCGATCGTGATCAGCAGATCGCCGGCCTTGACCAGCGCGCCCTCGCGGAAATGCGCCGCCTGCACGGCACCGGCGACACGCGAGCGCACGTCGACACGCTCGACGGCCTCCAGCCGGCCCGAGAACTCCTCCCACGCGGCCACGTCCTGGCTGGCGACAGTGGCGACCGACACGGGGATGGCCTGCGGGGCGGCCGCCGGCTGGTTGGCGACGGCCTGCTGGCTGTGCAGGCCGACGACGACGGCCCCGACGACCGCGGCGATGGCGGTGAGCGAGGTGGCAAAGATCTTCTTGTTCATGGTGGTGCTCCGTGGACGGGGATAAACGTTGGGAGTGGTGGAGGCGGTCTTGGGGCCGCGGTTCTCAAACCGCCGGTTTCAGGCCGGGGGCCCGGCTTGCGCCGGCAGGCGGGATCAGGGACAGGAAATCGGCCAGGCGCTGGCGCAGCGCACCGGCCCAGGGCAGTTGCAGGGACGCCAGCGCCGGCAGCTTCATGAGGCTTTGCGGCCAACCGCTGGGGCCGGGGATCAGCGCCTGCTGGACGTCGACGCCGGCGCGTTTCATCGCGCGGGCATAGGCGATCGCCTCGTCGCGCATCGGGTCGTCCTCGGTGCTGACGACCAGCGCCGGCACCAGCCCGGCCAGGCGGTTCGTGCAGGCCGGCGCGGCGTAGGGGTGGTCGCCCTCCTCACACTCGCCGAGGTAGGCGCGCCAGCCGTGGGTCCAGCGGCACTGGCCGTCGCCGGCCTCGGCCTGGCGCAGCGACGCGGTGGCCAGGCAGGGGTTGAGCATCGGACCGATCAGGATCTGTCCGGCCAGCTTGCGGTGCCCCTGGTCGCGCGCCATCAAGGCCAGCGCCGCGGCCAGGTTGCCGCCGGCTTCCTCGCCCGCGACCAGCACCGGCGCGCCCTTGCCGGACAACCGGGCGCGGGCCTTGTGCAAGCCGGCCAGCAGCGCGTCGAGCGCCTTCAGCGCGGTCGGGAAGACCTTGTCGTGGCCGGTCGGGTAGTCCACGTCGACCACCACCGCGCCCGCGTCGGCCAGCAGCCGCGAGACCAGCTCGCCGCTGTCCAGGTCGCCGCCGGTGAACGCGCCGCCGTGCAGGTGCATGACGACCGGCGCGTCCTTGCGCCGCGCGGCTCCCTTGTAGACGCGCACCGGCAGCACGCCGTCGCCGGCGGGCAGGAGGTCGTCGTGGCAGGAGGTCAGCGGCAGGGCGTCCATGGCGGCACCAAAGGCCTGCTCGGCGAAGGGGCAGGCGTTCATGTTGCAATGCAGCGAAATTTAGGGATCGGACGCCTTCCGATAAACAGGCCGCGACGCGAATCAGCGTTTCGCCGGCGAAACAATCAATCGGGCAGGATGGCGACCTCGCGCGAGCACGGACGTGCCGCGCCGGTCAGCAAGCAGTCGCAGCGCGGGAGCTGCAGTCAGGGGTCGGGATGGACAAGCTCAATGCCATGCAAGCCTTCGCGCGCGTCGTGGAGGCCGGCACTTTCACCAGGGCGGCGGAGTCGCTGGACCTGCCCAAGACGGCGGTCACGAGGCTGATCCAGTCGCTGGAGGATCACCTCAAGGTGAAGCTGCTGAACCGCACGACGCGGCGCGTCAGCGTGACGCCGGACGGCGCCGCCTATTACGAACGGGTCACGCGGCTGCTGTCGGACATCGAGGAGCTGGAGGGCTCCGTGTCGCACGCCCGCGCCACGCCCAAGGGACGCATCCGCGTGGACGTGGCCTCGTCGGTGGCGCGGCTGCTGCTGATTCCCGCGCTTCCGGAGTTTTATGCAAGACATCCGGACATTCAGATCGACCTGGGCGTGTCGGATCGCCCGGTCGACCTGATCGGCGACAACGTCGACTGCGTCGTGCGCGGCGGCGAGATCACCGATCAATCGCTGGTCGCGCGCCGCATCGGCGACTGGGGTTACGGCTGCTGCGCGTCGCCGGACTACATCCGCCGCCATGGCACGCCGCAGCATCCGCTGGACCTGGAGTCCGACCAGCATCACGTCGTCAGCTATTTCTCCACCCGCACCGGCAAGCGTTTCCCGTTCGACTACAGCAAGAACGGCCAGCGCTACGAGATCTACGGCCATTACCAGGTGTCGGTGAACGACGGCAACGCCTACATGACGGCGGGCCTGACGGGGCTGGGCGTGATCCAGGCGCCCTACTTCATGATCAAGCCGCACATCGACGCGGGCGAGCTGGTGCCCTTCCTCTGCGACTGGGAGTCCGACCCGCTGCCGCTGTACGTCGTGTACCCGCCGAACCGACACCTGAGCACCAAGCTGCGGGTCTTCGTCGACTGGATCGCGGAGCTCTTTGACCGGCACACGCAATGGCAGAAGCAGCTGATCGCCAGCTGCGACGCGAAGTCCGGCACCACGGCGCAGACCGCGCCGCTGGTGGCGAACGCGGCGAAGCAGGCGGTGTTGAGCGCGGCGTGAGGTCGCACACCTCGCGCCCGCCACGCCTCTCTGTCGACGGCCCCTCAACTTGACAAAACTTGACGACTGAAGGGCTCACCCGGAGAATCATCGGGTCATGCTGAATCTTTCCGCCATCAAGATCGCGCTCGCGGAGCGAAGCCTGTCACAGGCCGCCGTCGCCGAGCGCTGCGGCGTGACGCGTGAAGCGGTCTCCAACTGGCTGTCCGGTGAATCGATTCCCCGGCCGGCGAAGCTGAAGCTGCTGGCGCAAGCGCTGGGCCTGGAACTCGGCGCGCTGATGCCTCGCCCTCGCGTGGAGGATCCGATCGTGGCGTACCGGACGCGGACACAGACGCCGATGTCCACGAGAGCCCGGCACGCAGCCGAGGACATGGGGCGCCACCTTCGGCAGTTGATGCCCTTCACGGGCGCTCGCCAGCTGTTTCACCCACCGACGCTCAAGCACTGCGAGCTCGATGCAGCTGGCATCCAGGAGGTCGCCGCATGGAAGCGCCGCGAACTGGATCTGGCATCCGAAGAAGTGCCGAGCATCCAGCAATTGCTGCGACTGCTGCATGAATTTGGCGCCCTGCTGGTGCCCGTCTTCTGGAATGGGGACCGGGAGGGCCACGAGCATGCGTTGAGCATCTATCTGCCCGATTCCCGGACGTACTGGGTCGTGATCAATCTCGCTTGCGGGGAAGACGACGCGAGGTATTGGCTCGCGCATGAACTCGCGCACTGCCTGACCCTGCACGCCTTGCAAGGCGAAGCCGCCGAAGCGTTCGCCGAGCGCTTCGCGCACCAGTTGCTCCTCGGCCCATCGGCCACAAGCTCTCGCACCTTGGCCGAGGCCTGCCTTGGCCACGCAGGACCAGCGGGTCTGTCGTCATTGGCCGACATCACCAAGGCGGAGAGCGTCTTCGGAACGCCGATCTTCAAGGCCTTGGCGGCGTTCCAGCGCGCTGAGGGCGGACGCGCGCCGTCGTTCATCGCGTCGACGCTGAACATCTCGGTGCAGGCCGCGAACGAGTTGTCGCACACGCTCTGGACCCGGCCTCCCAGCGCCGAGACCGATCACTGAACCGTGGGCGGCGACTCGTTGAAAAGCGCCCGATAACTTTGCGCCCAATCGCGCATCAGGTGCTCGCCTTCGCGAATCCAGCGTCGCACGATGTCTCGCCGCTGAACAGGCGTGATGGCGCCCGCGATTTCGAGCAAGCGAAGCAAGTCGAGTGAGCTGAACAGCCGAGCCCTGCTGCCGTCATCCAGCTCGCATTGCCCCGCGACCAGACGCAGCGGCCACTCGTCCGTCGCCAGCACCGCGGTCCGGTCCGTCGCGACGGCCAGCGCCAGCGCATCCAGTCGCGACAAGGACCGCACGAGAATGCCACGCGACTGGCAATGCTCGAACAACACGGCATCGCCCATTTGCCGGTACTGGTCGGCCAGTTCCCAGTACGCGTTCGCCTCGCTCGCAGTCAGAGCCAGGATGCCTTCTCGGAGGTCGCGTTGAATGTCGTCCTGAAGCAGCCATCCGTTGTTATCGACGAGCGGCGTGCCACGCGCGGCCTCGCCGGCCAATTCAGCCAACGTGACCAGCCGGTGACCGGCGACAACCGTTCCGAGGAGTGGTCGGGCCTCCGAGTAATAGAGGCGGACATAGCAATTGGTGTCGACGATCACGAGAACAGGCGAAGCGTCGGACACGGAGGCAGCGGCTTCCATCGGGAGGCAAGACCGAAAGGCGGAGCGCGAAATTCTCGGCCCACGAGTTCACCGCTCCGGCCGTTGCCTGCGCGATCAGATCTTGTTCTTGACGGATCCTGCGTGACACCCAGACCCGCCCTTGGTTTCACCGCCTCGGCACGCTGAGCCTCACCCGCAACCCCTGCCCGGCCGACGCGTCCAGCAGTTCCAGCCGGCCGCGATGTCGGCGCGCGATGTCCAGCGCGATGGCCAGGCCCAATCCGCTGCCGGAACCCTTGGATTCGCTGCCGCGCTCGAAGCGGCGCAAGGCGCGCTCGCGTTCCTCGGGCGGGATGCCGGGACCGTTGTCCTCGACTTCCATCAGCGCCCAATCGCCGTCACAGCCGGTACGCACCGTGATGCGGGCACCGGCGCCGGCGTAGTTCAGGCTGTTGTGCAGCAGGTTCTCGAGCAGCTCGCGCAGCAGGAAGCCCTGTCCCGACACCGACGCGCCTTCCAGCTCGAAGCCCAGGTCGACGCCGGACTCCAGCGCCCGCGGCACCCAGTCCTCGGCGACCTGCGCCGCGATGTCGCGCAGGTCCAGCGGCTGCTCGGCACCGGAGGGCTCCGCCTCCGCGCGGGCGATGGAGAGCATCTGCGTCGCCAGCCGCGCGCTGCGGTCCACCGAGCGCTGCAGCCGCTTGAGCAGCGGCTCGACTTGCGGGTCGTGCGGCTCCAGCAGCGCCAGGTCGATCTCGGTGCGCAGCGACGTCAGCGGCGTGCGCAGCTGATGCGCCGCGTTGGCCAGGAAGTCCTGCTGCGCCGAGGACGCGCGGCGCAGGCGCTCGAACAAGCGGTTGAAGGCGGCGATCAGGGGGCTGAGCTCGGCCGGCACGTCGGGCAGCAACGGCTCCAGGCGGGTCAGGTCGCGCTGCTCGAGCTCGGCGCTCAACTGGGCCAGGGGGCGCAGGCCACGGTAGGTCGCCCACCAGCCGGCCAGCGCCAGCAGCACCGCCATGCCGCCGATCAGCAACCCCACGACCAGCAGCAGCTGGCGCTGCAGCGCGTCGCGCTTGTTGAGCGTTTCCGCCACCAGGATCTGGCAGACCTGGCCGTTGCCGCAGGTCGCGCCGAGCGCGGCCGTGCGCAGCGCCTCGCCATCCAGCGTGGCGATGGTGAAGAACCATTCATTGGGGCGGCGCATCGGCAGCTTGATGCGCGCGAGCTGCGCGTCGCCGAGCAGGACCTCGCCGTGCGGGTCGAGCACCAGGTAATAGACACGGTCGGTGCGGTCGAAGCGCAAGGCGCGGTCGGTGGGGCCGGAGACTTCGACATAGACCTGCCCGTCGCGCTCGCGCAGCAGGCCGGAAACCGCCAGCGCGGTGTCGCCCAGCGCCTGGTCCAGCCAGGAGATGGCGGTGTCGTGCATCACGCGGTAGAGGCCGAAGCCGGCCACCGGCACCGCGATCAGTACCGGCAGCATCAGCCAGATCAGCAGGCGCTGCTTGAGACTGAAAGTGGTGCGGGGAATGGCTGACGTCATGCGCGCAGCGTAACGCGCCCAGCTCAGCCCTTGGATGGCGGGACCTCTTCGAGCAGGTAGCCCAGCCCGCGCACCGTGCGCAGTTGCAGGCCCGCCGGCTCGATCTTGGCGCGCAGGCGCGAGACGCAGACCTCGATGGCGTTGTCGCTGACACCCTGCTCCCAGCCGTTGCTGGCCGAGGCGATCTGCTCCTTGGCGACGACCTTGCCGGCGCGCGCCAGCAGGAAACCCAGCACGTCCCACTCGCGGGCGGACAGGGCCAGCGGCTCCTCGCCCACGTAGGCGCGGCGCGCCTCCAGGTCCATGCGCAACGCGGCCAGCTGCAGGTCGTTGCCCGTGCGCGCCTGGCTGCGACGCACCAGCGCCCGGGCCCGGGCGATCAGCTCGCTCAGCGCGAAGGGCTTGACCAGGTAGTCGTCGGCGCCGCCTTCCAGGCCGCGGACGCGATCCTCGACGGCGTCACGAGCCGTCAGCAGCAGCACCGGCACCTGGCTGCCCTGCGCGCGGACGCGGCGCAGGGTCTCGAAACCGTCGATGCCGGCCAGGCCGATATCCAGGATCAGCAAGTCGTATCGATCCTCGCGCAGCGACAGCGGCACCGGCTCGCCACGGGCGCTGACGTCCACGACCCAGGACTGCGACCGCAGCGCCCGGGCGGTGGATTCCGCCAGGAATTCATCGTCTTCGACCAACAGGATTCGCATGGGATCGGAGCATAAGCCTTGAGCCTTTCGGCGGCCAATCGGCGTCCTTTCAGAAACCTGAGCGCAACGGCGCCGACAGGTTTCCGACAGCTTCGCGTCAAGTCCGCAACAGCGACCTTGGACAGACTGCCGGACATGCCGAATTCAACGCCCATTTCGCTGCCCACCCTCGGGTCAACCCTAGAGTCCGCCTCCGAGGCGGCGCTCGACCCCCGTCCCGCGGTGCTGCTGCTGCACGGTCTGTGCGCCAACCCGCTGGAGATGATGCCGCTGGCGCGCTCGCTGCGCGGCGCCGGCTATGTGGTGGAGGCGCCCGCGCTGGACGGCTACGGCGTGGCCGCGGCCGACGGCGTGCGCCGCGTCCCGGTGCCGCGATTCGAGGAATGGGTCGAGATGGCCGCCGCGCATTTCGACGCGCTGGCCGCCCGTCACCGGTGCGTGGCCATCGGCGGCCTGTCGATGGGCGCGGTGCTGACGCTGGCCCTGGCGCTGGAGCGCCCGGCCGCCGCGCTGATGCTGCTGTCCACCAGCCTGCACTTCGACGGCTGGAACGTGTCGCCGTGGCGCCGCATGCTGCCGCTGGCCTTTGTGCCGCCGCTGCGCCAGTGGCTGAGCTTCCGCGAGACCCCGCCCTACGGCATCAAGAACGAACGGCTGCGCGAGTGGGTCGCGCAGGCGATGAACTCCAGCCACGTCTCCGCCGCCGGCGCCGACCGGCTGCCGGCGGCCTCGCTGCACCAGGCCTCGCGCCTGATCCGCCACGTGCGGTCCCGCCTGCATGAAGTGGACGCGCCCGCCGTCGTGCTGCACGCCAGCGAGGACGACGTCAGCGGCCCGCGCTCGGTGCTGGAGCTGCAACGCCGCCTGGCCACGACACCCGAGGTGCACTGGTTCCACCACAGCTATCACATGCTGACGCTGGACAACGAACGTGGCGCGGTCACCCAGGCCGCTCGCCAATTCCTGCTTCGCCAAGTACCCGTCGCGGACTTGGCCGAATCTTCTCCCTTCCTGACCGCGACCGAGGATCTTCGCCATGAGCAACACGCTTGAACAACTGCGCGGTCTTGCCTGCCACGAGCTGGGCATGACCGACGATGAACTGCAGAACGACGTCGCCTTCGCCGAACTGGGACTGGATTCGCTGATGCTGGTGGACTTCATGTTCGCCGTCGAGGACCGCTTCCACATCGAGATCGATCACGACACCGCGATGAAGCACCCGACGATCGCCGGCCTGGCCGCGATCGTGGACGCGCAGCTCGCCGCCAAGGCCGAAGCCGCCGGCACGGCGGACACCGCGGCGGTCGCCGCCTGAAGGAACGACGCCCGATGAGCGCGGAAGCCAGATCGTCAGCGGGATCGGACGCCATATGGATCACCGGCATCGGCGCCTGCAGCGCGCTCGGCCCGGACGCGGAGTCACTCGCGGACGCGCTGGCGCAGGGGCGCTCGGGGATCACGTTGCAGCCGGGCGATCCGTCCCGGGGGCTGGCGCCGTTCGCGGCGGCGGTCGTGTCGGAGCCCTTGGGGCAGGACATGCCGCCGGCGCAGCGCAACCTGCACGACCGTCACAGCCTGATGGCCCTGCACGCCGCCCGCGAGGCGTGGACGCAGGCCGGCCTGCCGGAGAAGACCGCGGCGCCGGAGCGCTCGGCCGTCGCCTGGGGCACGGGGCTGGGGGGATCGAACTCGCTGCAGCAGTCGTACGCGGAACACCTGACGAAGGAGTCGCCCCGGATCCATCCGTACACGGTGGTGCGGGTGATGAGCAACTCGGCCGCGTCTCACCTGGCGATGAAGTACGGCTTGAAGGCCGCGATGCTGACGATCTCGAACGCGTGCGCCTCCTCGGCGCAGGCGATCGGCGAGGCGCTGATGCTGCTGCGCCAGGGCCGCGCGGACGTGGCGCTGGTGGGCGGCTCGGAGGCGATGCTGAATCCGGGCTCGGTGGCCGCGTGGCAGGCGATGGGCGTGATGGCCCCGCCGGACGCGGACGACCCGTCGCGCAGTTGCCGGCCCTTCGACGACGCGCGCAAGGGCCTGGTGCTGGGCGAGGGCGCGGCGGCGCTGGTGCTGGAGACGGCGTCCCACGCCCGCGCACGCGGCGCCTCGGCGCTTGCCGTGCTGGCCGGCTACGGACATAGCGTCGACGCGGTGCACCTGTCGCGCCCCGACGCGGACGGCCAGGAGCGCGCCCTGCGCGCCGCGCTGGCCGACGCCGACATCGAACCGTCGCAGGTCGGCTACGTGAACGCGCACGGCACGGCCACGGATGTCGGCGACACGGTCGAGGCCGAATCGCTGGCGCGCGTCTTCGGTCGCCGAGGCGTGCCGGTCAGCGCGACCAAGGCACTGCACGGCCACCTGATCGGCGCCGGTGGCGCGCTGGAGCTGGTCGCCTGCGTCCAGGCCCTGCGCCGCGGTCAGTTGCCGCCCAGCGCCAACGTGCGCGGCAGCGTGCTGGAGGACATCGCCGACGTGATCCGCGAGCCACGCGCCTTCGACACATCGAAGGCGATCGTCAGCAACTCGTTCGCGTTCGGTGGGAGCAACGTATCCCTCGTCATCAAGTCACCGTATTGACTTCCTAGAGTCGGGATTCAAGGAGGCGGAGCACTCTTGTGCCATCACTGACTGGTAGCGTATAAACTACAGTCATGTGGTGCTCCGCATCATCCGCTCATCCTCGTTCATGCAATGGTGGTCGCGTCTACGCGATCAACGAGCACGCGCGCTGATCACCTCACGAATTGATCGCATGGCCTTCGGTCATTTCGGCGACATGAAGGCCGTCGGCGAGGGTATCAGCGAGCTGCGGATCCACTACGGGCCGGGTTACCGCGTCTACTTCCAACGGCGCGGCGACTCGCTCGTCGTCCTGCTCTGTGCAGGCGACAAAGGCACGCAATCTGCGGACATCAGGAACGCAGCGCGACTGGCACAACAGTGGAGCTCTCAAGATGGCTGACAAGTTCTCTACCTTCGATCCTGCCGAGATGCTCTCGTCAGAAGAAGAGATCGCGATCTACCTGGACGAAGCCCTCAAGACCAACGATGCCGCCTATGTTGCTCATGCGCTGGGCGTTGTCGCTCGCGCCAAAGGCATGAAGGTGGTGGCTGAGCAGACCGGGCTTTCACGAGAACATCTCTATAGGTCCTGCAGTGCAAGCGGGAACCCGACGCTGAAGACGCTTCTCGCGGTTCTGAATGCCGTCGGTATCGAACTGACAACACGGCCGGTAACGGCTCACTGATCCTCCTTCTCCCCCTTCAACTCGAACCGCTCCAGCAGCGTCGCCAGTTCCGCCGCCGAGCGCAGGCCGAGCTTGGTGAACGCGCGCGCGCGATGGACTTCCACCGTGCGGATCGCGATGCCCAGTTCATCGGCGACTTGCTTGTTCAGCTTGCCGGCCGCCACCAGCAACGCGACCTCGCGCTCGCGGTCGGTGAGGCTCGCCACGCGGCCCGCCGCGTCGGCGTGGGCACGGGCCTCGCGCTGGCGGTGCACGTCCATCGCCAGCGCGCGCTGCACCTTGTTCACCAGCGCCTGATCGTTGAACGGCTTCTCGACGAAGTCCACCGCGCCCTTCTGCATCGCGTCGACGGCCATCGGGATGTCCCCGTGGCCGCTCAGGAAGATCACCGGCATCGGCACGCCGCGGGCGATCAGTTCGTCGTGTACCTGCAGCCCGGACAGCGGCTCCATGCGCACGTCCAGCACGATGCAGCCGTGCGGCTCAATCGTCGCGTCCAGCGCGTCGAAGAGCTCGGGCCCGCTGGCGTGCGCCTCCACGCGCAGCCCGTGCGAGCGCATCAGGAAGGCCAGCGCGTCCCGCACCGCCGCCTCGTCGTCCACCAGGTGGACCGTCGCTTGTGGGTCGCTCATCGCGCACGCTCCTTGTTTTCCGTGAGGCGAAGGCCGTCGCCGGGGACGTCGCTTTCGCAGTTCCGCTGACCCGCCGCGCACAGCGGCAGCGTGAAGCTCATCCGCGCGCCGCCGAGCGCGCCCACCCCGGCCTCCATGCCGCCATGGTGTGCCTCGATCACCGACCGGCAGATCGCCAGCCCCATGCCCATGCCGTCGGACTTGGTCGAATAGAACGCGGTCGTCAGCTGATCGATGCCACGCCCCTGCAGCCCCGGCCCGTTGTCGTCCACATCGACCCGCACGAAGCGCTCGCCCACGCGCAGCGCCGCGATGCGCAGCTGCGAATCGGGCCGATGCTGCAGCTCGTCGAGCGCGTTGCGGATCAGGTTGATCAGCACCTGCTCGATCAGCACCGCGTCGGCCTGCACCTCGGGCAGGTCCGGCGGCATCGTCACCTCGACCCGCACGCCGCGCAGGTCGCGCTTGAGCAGCGCCAGCACCCGCGCCACCAGGTCCGGCACCGCGCATCGCTCGGGCTGCGGCGCGCGGCGCGTCAGGAAGGCGCGGATGCGCTGCACGATGCGGCCCGCCTCCATCGCCTGCTCGCCGAGGCGGCGCAGCGCTTCCATCACGATCTCGTCGGCCTGCCCGGCGCGCTCCAGCGAGCGGATCGCCCCCGCGTTGTAGCCGGCGATCGCCGCCAGCGGCTGGTTCAGCTGATGCGCCAGCGCCGACGCCACCTCGCCCAGCGTGCTCAGCCGGGCCTGGTGCGCGAGCGCCTCGGTGCGGCGGCGTTCGCGCTCCTCGTCCAGCTTGCGCGCGCTGATGTCGACGATCGAGCCCATCCAGCCGATCTGCTGCCCCTGCGAGTCGACCAGCGGCGCCTCGAAGATCATGACGTCCAGCACGTGCCCGTCGCGATGCATCCAGCGCGCCTCGTAGCCTTCGCGCGGCGCGCCCCCGGCCATGTTGCGGCGGTGGCGGCGCAGGCTGTCTTCCATCTCGTCGGGCAGCCAGTAGGGCATCGGCGGCAACTGGCCCAGCAGCTCCTCCGCGCCGTAGCCGACGAGGTCGCAGAAGGCCCGGTTCACATGCGTCAGGCGCCCGTCCAGGTCGCGCCCGCGCAGACCCACGGTCAACGAATCCTCGACCGCGCGGCGCCAGGCCGCCTCGGTGCGCGCCTCGCCTTCGGCGCGCCGCACCTCGCGCATCTGCCGCCGCAGCATGCCGCTGGCCAGCGCCGACAGCAGGATGAACACGCCCATCAGCGCCGCCGCCAGCGTGTGCCACCAGGGCCGGTGGCGATTCCGGGTGTTGAGCTCCAGCCAGGTCTCGCGCATCGCTGGATCGACGCTGACGCGATAGCTCTGCGTGCCGGGCAACGCCAACGCGTCGCCGGTCTGCGCCAGGCGCTGGCCGAGCGCGTCGACCAGGCGCACGTCGTACTTCTGCGCCAGCCACCACGGCAGCGTCTGCCGCAGCAAGGCGCTCGGCGCGAAGCGCACCACCAGCCGGCCGCCCTGCGGCCGCGCGGAGCTCCAGTGCGCGGTCACGCCGCCCTCGTCCAGGCTCACGCCGGTGCGCTCCTTGGGCGGCGCCATCGCCTGCGGCGTCTGCTGCGGCACATGCGCCAGCACGCGGTTGTTGTCGTCCAGCACGGTCACGCTGACCCACAGGCGGCGCAGCCCCTCGGTCACGGCGACCTGGCGCAGCAGCGCGTTGTCGTCGACCTGCCCCGGCAGTTGCCGGGCCAGCCGATCGACCGCGGCATGCTCGGCGTTGAGCCAATCGGAGATGCGCGCTTCCAGCGTCAGCGAGTCGGCGATCAGCGTCAGCCGCTCCTCCTCCAGGTCCTGCAGATCGCTGTAGCGCAGCCAGCCGCCGACCGACGCGGCGAAGGCCAGCGCCAGCAGCAGCGGCAGCGACCAGCTGGCGCGGCGCAAGGATTGAAGGAGACGGCGAGGCACGGCCATGCCGGCAGTCTAGGCGCTGGGCCGAGCACGCGGCCAGGCGCCGGCATTTCGTTTTTCCCCAATGTGGCAATCCACAACTGGTTGCCGGCAGGCCGCGTTTCCACAATCGCGCCCAGACCTTCCCACCCGTCCCGGGACCGTCAAGAACACATCAGGAGACCGTCATGTCCGTCCGCCCCTCCGGCCTTGTCCCCCGCCGCCTGCTTCTTTCCGCCGCGCTCGCCGTGGCCGGACTGGGCCTGACCGGCGCCGCCTTCGCGCAGGCGCCGATCGTCATCAAGCTCAGCCACGTCGTCGCCCCCGACACCCCCAAGGGCAAGGGCGCGCAGCGCTTCAAGGAGCTGGCCGAGGAGCGCAGCAAGGGCCGCCTGAAGGTCGAGGTCTACCCCAACAGCCAGCTCTACAAGGACAAGGAGGAGCTGGAGGCGCTGCAGCTGGGCTCGGTCCAGATGCTGGCTCCGTCGCTGGCCAAGTTCGGCCCGCTGGGCGTGAAGGAGTTCGAGGTCTTCGACCTGCCCTTCCTGTTCAAGGACGACGCCGCCTTCCGCAACACCACCGGCACGCTGGGGCTGGAGCTGTTCAAGAAGCTGGAGCCCAAGGGCATCAAGGGCCTGGCCTTCTGGGACAACGGCTTCCACATCATGAGCGCCAACAAGCCGCTGCACCACGTGGCGGACTTCAAGGGCCTGAAGATGCGCATCCAGAGCTCCAAGGTGCTGGACGCGCAGATGCGCGCGCTGGGCGCGATCCCGCAGGTGATGGCGTTCTCCGAGCTGTACCAGGCGCTGCAGTCGGGCGTCGTCGACGGCACCGAGGGCGTGCCGTCCAACTTCTACACCCAGAAGACCTACGAGGTGCAGAAGCACACGACGGTCAGCAACCACGGCCACCTGGCCTACGCGCTGATCATCAACAAGAAGTTCTACGACGGTCTGCCGGCCGACCTCAAGGCCGTGGTGGACAGCAGCGTCAAGGACGCCACCGTCTACGCCAACGCCATCGCCGCGACCGAGAACACGCAGGCCATGGAGAAGATCAAGGCCAGCGGCAAGACCACCGTCTACACGCTGACCCCGGCCGAGGTGAACGAGTGGAAGCTGGCCCTGATGCCGGTCCACAAGGAGATGGAAAGCCGCGTCGGCAAGGCGACGGTCGAGGCCGCCTACAAGGCCGCCGGCTTCGTCCCGCCGACCAAGTAAGCGCCCCGCGCGCCCCTCCCCCGAGTCCTGATCCGCCGCCGGCCCGCCCGGTGGCGATTCCATGCCGCGCCGTCTTCCGGCGGTGCGGCATTTTCTTTGTCCGAAGGAGACCGCCATGTCGCTGAGATGGCTGGATCGATTGGAGGAAGGCCTGATCGGCTTCCTCATGGGCACCGCCACGCTGGTGATCGCGCTGGCGGTGCTGCACCGCTTCCTGGCCGGCGTGCCGGGGCTGCAGGACTACGTCATCCGCATCGACGTCAGTTGGGCGCAGGAGCTGTGCATCTACATGTTCGTGTGGATGGCCAAGTTCGGCGCGGCCTACGGCGTGCGCGCCGGCACCCACGTGGGCGTGGACGTGCTGGTGCGCAAGCTGCCGCCCGAGAAGGCGAAGTACCTGGTGATCTTCAGCCTGCTCGCGGGCGCGCTGTTCACCGCCACCGTCGGCACACTGGGCGCCACCTTCGTCTGGGAGAACGGCGCGCACTACGCCTTCACCCACGCGCTGGGCATCGACAACCCCGATCTCTACGAGGGTCCCACCTCGCCGGACCTGGAGATCCCGACCTGGATCGCCTACTCCTGCGTGCCGCTGGGCTCGTACCTGATGTGCTTCCGTTTCCTGCAGGTGTGCTGGCACTTCATCCGCACCGGCGAGGCGCCGCACGCGGACCACGGCCATGTCGAGGGCATCGAGGACGACGTCGCCGCCGTGGCCTCGGCCAAGACCGCCGAGGAAGCCGCCAAGACCGCCCGTGACCCGTCCAACGGAGGCCGCGCATGAACACGCTGATCATCTTCTCGCTGCTGGTGGTGCTGATGCTCACCGGCATGCCGATCTCGATCTCGCTGGGCCTGACGGTCCTGACCTACCTCTTCACGATGACGAACGTGCCGATCGAATCGGTCGCGCTCAAGCTGTTCACCGGCATCGAGAAGTTCGAGATCATGGCCGTGCCGTTCTTCATCCTGGCCGGCAACTTCCTCACGCACGGGGGGGTGGCCAGACGGATCATCCACTTCGCCACGACCATGATCGGCCATTGGTACGGCGGCCTGGGCCTGGCGGGCGTGCTGGCCTGCGCGATGTTCGCGGCGATCTCGGGCTCGTCGGTGGCGACGGTGGTCGCGGTCGGCTCGATCATCCTGCCTGCGATGACCAAGCAGGGCTACCCGAAGGAATTCGGCGCCGGGGTGATCACGACGTCGGGGGCGCTGGGCATCCTGTTCCCGCCGTCGATCAACCTGGTGATGTTCTCGATCGCGACGGCCGGCATGTCGGCCACCGGGCCGCACGGCGAGGTGGTGGGCACCGCCTCCGTCGGCCAGCTGTTCATGGCCGGCGTGGTGCCGGGCGTGTGCCTGTCGGTGTTGCTGGGCCTGACGACCTGGCATCGCGCCAAGAAGCGCAACTACCCGCGCATGGAACGCGCCACCTGGGGCGAGCGCTTCAAGGCCTTCCGCGAAAGCTTCTGGGGCCTGATGCTGATCGTCGTCGTGATCGGCGGCATCTACAGCGGCAAGTTCACGCCGACCGAGGCCGCCGCGGTGGCCGCCGTGTACGCCTTCGTGATCGCCGTCTTCGTCTACAAGGACATGCGGCTGCGCGACGTGCCCAAGGTGCTGCTGAAGGCGGCGGCGATGAGCTCGATGCTGCTGTACATCATCACCAACGCGGTGCTGTTCAGCTTCCTGATGGCGTCCGAGCAGATCCCGCAGACGATGGCCGCGTGGATGACGTCGCAGGGCTTCGGCGTGGTGGTCTTCCTGCTGCTGGTCAACCTGATCCTGCTGGGCGCGGGCAACTTCATGGACCCGTCCGCGATCGTGCTGATCATGGCGCCCATCCTGTACCCGGTCGCCGCCAAGCTGGGCGTGGACCCGGTGCACCTGGGCATCCTGATGGCCGTGAACATGGAGGTGGGCCTGTGCCATCCGCCGGTGGGGCTGAACCTGTACGTCGCCTCGGGGATCACGAAGATGGGGATCACCGAGCTGACCGTGGCCGTCTGGCCGTGGCTGTTGACGATGCTCGGCTTCCTGTTGGTGGTGACCTACTGGCCGGGCCTGTCGCTGGCCTTGCCCCGGGCGCTGGGACTGGTGGTCTGACGCCGCGCCCGCGCTGACGACGAAAGCCCCGAGCGCGCGAGCGCCGGGGCTTTTTGCCATGTGGGCCGACTTGCGACCGCGGGGCAATAATCACCGGACCCCTTCCACGGAGACCCATCCGATGCCGAGGATCGCGCCGTCGTCCCTGCTGGCCCTGCTGGTCGCCCCGTTGCTGCTGAGCGCCTGCGGCGACGACCCGCCGGACGCCTGGTCCGGCTACGCGGAAGGCGATCCCGTCTACGTGGCGGCGCCGGTCGCCGGCCGGTTGATGGAACTGCGCGTGCAGCGCGGGGACACGATCGTGGCGGGGGCGCCGCTGTTCAGCATCGATGTCGAGCTGACCCGCGCCGCCCGGGCCGAGGCCGATGCGCGCCTGGCCGCCGCGCGGGCCGAAGCCGCCGACAGCACCAAGGGCCACCGCCCCGACGAGATCGCCGTGGCTCGCGCCCAGCTGGCGCAGGCGCGCTCCCAGTCGGCGCTGGCGGACACCGAGCTGGCGCGGCAGCAGCAGTTGATCGGACAGGGGTTCATCTCCGCGTCGCAGCTCGACGATGCCCGCACCGCCGCCGCGGCGGCGCGGCAGCGGGTCCACGAACTCGAAGCGTCGCTGCGCGTGTCGGCGCTGCCGTCGCGCGTCGACGCGCAAGCGGCCGCGCGCGCGAACGCCGAGGCGGCCTCCGCGGCGCTCGACCAGCAGCGCTGGCTGGAATCGCAGACGCGCCAGACGGCGCCCGCCGCGGGCCTGGTCAACGACACGTTCTATCGCGTCGGCGAGTACGTCAACGCTGGCCAGCCGGTCGTGTCGCTGCTGCCGCCGTCGCAGCGCAAGGCGCGCTTCTACGTCCCGGAGCCGGCGCTCGGATCGCTGCGCCAGGGTCAGGCCGTGCGGCTGAGCTGCGACGGCTGCGGCGCGCCGATCGCGGCGCGCATCTCCTATATCTCGCCGCAGCCCGAGTACACGCCGCCGGTCATCTACTCCAACAGCCAGCGCAGCCGGCTGGTGTTTCTGGTGGAGGCGAGGCCCGACGCGGCCGATGCGTTGCGGCTCCATCCCGGGCAACCGCTGGAGGTGCGGCCCGATGGTGCCGCGCCGGCATCGGCCTCCGCCGCGTCGCGCTCATGAGCGCCGATGACCTCGCCGTCGACGTCCGCGGCCTGACCAAGCGCTACGGGCAGCGGACCGTCGTCGACCACGTCGACCTGCGCATCGGCCGTGGCCGCATCTGCGGCTTCCTGGGCCCCAACGGCAGCGGCAAGACGACGACGATCCGCATGCTCTGCGGCCTGCTGACGCCGGACGAGGGCGAAGGCACCTGCCTGGGTCTGGACATGCGCCGGCAGGCCGCCGAGATCAAGCGCCAGGTCGGCTACATGACGCAGCGCTTCGGGCTCTACGAGGACCTGTCGATCCGGCAGAACCTGGACTTCATCGCGCGGCTGTTCGAGCTGGACGACCGGCCGCGGCGCGTCGACGAGGCGCTGGAGCGGCTGGGCCTGAAGTCCCGCCAGGACCAGTTGGCCGGCGCGCTGTCGGGCGGCTGGAAGCAACGCCTGGCCCTGGCCGCCTGCCTGCTGCACGCCCCCCGGCTGCTGCTGCTCGACGAGCCGACGGCCGGCGTCGATCCGAAGGCGCGGCGCGACTTCTGGGACGAGATCCACCGCCTGGCCGCGGACGGCATCACGGTGCTGGTGTCGACCCATTACATGGACGAGGCCGAGCGCTGCCACGAGCTCGCCTACATCGCCTACGGCAAGCTCCTGGCGCGCGGCACGCAGCGGGAGATCATCGACCAGGCGGCCCTGACCGTCTGGGCGCTGCACGCCGACGATCCGCAACGCCTGACCGAGCTGTCCATCGCGCTGAACGGCGCACCCGGCGTGCTCAGCGTCGCGGCCTTCGGCAACAGCCTGCACGTGGCGGGGCAGGACGAGGCCGCGCTCGATCAGGCGATCGCGCGATGGAAGTCCGCGCCCGGCCTGCGCTGGGAACGCGCCGAGGCCAACCTGGAAGACGTCTTCATCAGCCTGATCAGCCAGAGCCCGGACAACTTCGACGACGCACCGAAGCGGCCGCCCGCGACGGGCTCGACCGGCACCTCCGGCTCCGGCTCCGGCTCCGGCTCCGGCTCCGGCTCAGGCTCAGGCTCCGGCTCGGGCTCAGGTCCCGGCGCCGCGCCAGGCAGGTCATCGGCGCCGTCGGCCCCCGCCTCGTCCGCCAGGTCCTCCTCCTCGGGGCCTCCGCCATGACCGGTCGCCGCTTCAGCCTGGCTCGTGTGCTGGCGATCTTCATCAAGGAGGTGCAGCAGATGCTGCGCGACCGGCCGACCTTCGCGATGGCGGTGGGCGTGCCCATCCTGCAGTTGCTGCTCTTCGGCTACGCCATCAACACCGACCCGAAGGGCCTGCCCACCGCCGTCGTGACGCAGGACGGCGGGCCGATGGCGCGCAGCCTGGTCGCCGCGCTGGAGCAGAGCGGTTACTTCCGGATCCAGGCCCGGCCGGCGTCGGAGCGCGAAGGCGACGCGCTGGTCGAGGACGGCGAGGTGCAGTTCCTGATCGTGATCCCGCCGGACTTCAGTCGCCGCGTCGTGCGCGGCGAACAGCCCCCGGTGCTGGTGAGCGTCGACGCGACCGATCCCTCGGCATCGAGCAACGCGCTGGCGGCGCTGGCGCAGCTGGGCGCGCAGGCGCTGCGGCGCGACCTGGTCGGCCCGCTGATGCCGGCGGGCGCGGGCGGCGCGCTTTCGCCGTCGAATGCCTCCGCGGCATCGGGCGCGAGCGCGGGCATGCCCTTCGAATGGCGCATCCATCGTCGCTACAACCCCGAGGGCCTGTCCCGCTACAACATCGTGCCGGGCCTGATCGGCACCATCCTGACGATGACGATGGTGATGCTCACCGGCCTGGCGATGACGCGCGAGCGCGAGCGCGGCACGATGGAGAACCTGCTGGCCACGCCGGTGCGGCCGCTGGAGGTGATGGTGGGCAAGATCCTGCCTTACATCGTGCTCGGTTACGTGCAGCTGGGCGTGATCCTGCTGGCCGCCGCGCTGCTGTTCCAGATCCCGATGGCGGGCAGCTTCACGCTGCTGCTGGCGATGATCGGCGTGTTCATGCTGGCCAACCTGGCCGTCGGCTTCACCTTCTCCACGCTGGCGAAGAACCAGTTGCAGGCGCTGCAGGCGACGTTCTTCTTCTTCCTGCCGTCGATGCTGCTGTCCGGTTTCATGTTCCCGTTCCGCGGCATGCCGCGCTGGGCGCAGATGATCGGCGAGGCGTTGCCGCTGACGCATTTCCTGCGCATCGTGCGGGGCATCATGCTCAAGGGCAACGGCCTCCAGCAACTGGTGCCGGAGCTGTGGCCGATGCTGCTGTTCCTGCTGATCGCCGGAACCATCGCGCTGATGCGGTATCGGCAGACGCTGGACTGAGGCGCGCCCGGCCGGGGGCGCGGGAAAGTCCGGACCCGATCTTCAGCCGACCTTCAGCGCCGCTTCAGCGGTCCTTCAGTACCCGCGCGCATCTTGATTCGCAGTGCGCAGGAGTGGGAGGACCGCATGGAACATCATCGCCAGGACCGGCCCGCGCGGCCTCGTCGCCGCGCGGATCCTCGGTGGCCCCACGGCGGCGCGGCACTGCTGATGAGCCTGAGCCTGTCCTGCGCCACGGCGCAGTCGTCCTTGCCCGGCAGCGACGCGCCGGTGCGCGACGTGGCGGTCGCGGCACTCGGCTCGCAGGCGCCAGGCGCGATGCCGGCCAGCGTCGCTCCTGCGGCGGCCGCGCCCGCCGCGCCGCTCGATGCCGCCGGGAGCGCCGGCATCGGCACGATCGCCGGCCTGGGCGCGAACGAGCCCGCGTCGACACGCTCACCGCTGGCCTTGAAGGCCTCCGTCGCCGCGTTGCGGGCCCGGCTCCAGCCCTGGCGCGCGAGCGGCTCGACCGGTGCGTCGGAGGGTACCGCGCTGCGCACCGGCCCCAACATCCAGGTGATCGAGTTGCCGCGCGAGGGCGCGCCCATCGGCCCGCCACGCCGCGCGCATCATGCAGTCAGCGTCGGCATGGACGGGCCCAAGCAGATGCTGCGCGGCCTGGGTCTGGACGCCACCGACTGCGCGGCGCGCTTCCGCATGCCGTCGAAGCTCAATCGCAAGAGCGACGGCTCGACGTCGATCGACATCAGCGCCCAGTTGGGCATGGCGTGCAAGTTCTGAGTTCGAGGACGGCGACGGCACCGGCAACACCCCTGGCCTCCGCCGTTGCCGTCGTCATGCCGATCGTGGCGAGCGCCGCGTCGGCGCTCGCGCCTCACGCGTAACGCGTCGCCCGCCCCTCGCGGACGAAGCCCGCGAGCGCCAGCCCGCACGCGGTCGCCGTGCGGATGGCCAGATGCGTCGGCGCCGACACGGCCGCCAGCAAGGGCATGCCGGCGAGCGCCGCCTTCTGGACCATCTCGAAGCTCGCCCGGCTGGTCACCGCCGCGAAACCCTGCGACGTGTCGATGCCGGCCTTGGCCAGCGCGCCGATCAGCTTGTCCAGCGCGTTGTGCCGGCCGACGTCCTCCCGGACCATGATCACCTCGCCGTCGGGCCGGCACCAGGCCGCGGCATGAATGCCGCCGGTGCGTTGCTGCAAGGGCTGCGCGGCGGCCAGCTCGCGCATCGCGCGGGACAGCGCCGGCACCAGCGCCTGCGGCGCGGAGAGCGCCGCCGGCAGCGGCGGCACCGGCCTCGACGGCGGGCGGAAAACCTGATCCAGATTGTCCGTGCCGCACAAGCCGCAGCCCGTGCGTCCGGCCATGCTGCGGCGACGCTCCTTCAGCAGCGCCTCGCAGCGCGCGGTGACGCGCAGCTGCAGCGCGACGCCGTTGGGCCGCGCCCTCACCTCGACGTCCAGCAGATCCTCCGCCGAAGCCAGCAGGCCCTCGGTCAACGAAAAGCCCAGCGCGAAGTCCTCCAGGTCCAGCGGCGTCGCCAGCATCACCGCGTGCGACAGGCCGTTGTACTCGAGGGCGATCGGCACTTCCTCGGCAACCCATTCCTCCTCGGCCGCGCGCGCGGCGCCGAGCCGCTGGGGCCGCACCGCGACGAGCGCGGCGGGCAGCGGTCCATCGGCCTCGGCGTCGGCATCGTGGACGCCCTGGGCGCCGGAGCGCGGCAATTCACACGCCGTCATTCGGAATCCTCCGGATCGCCGCGACCGGCCGGCGTGATGTGGGCGATCCAGCGACCGTCCTCGTCGACATGCAGCCGCGCCCAGCCGGGTCCGGCTTCCGCGCCAACGCGCGCATCGCTCATCAGCGTGTAGAGCCTCAACAGCACGCTGACGCGCAACCCCGTGCGCTTGGCCAGCCGCGGCAGCGAGACGCCGTTGCCGGCGTCCAGCTCCGCGAGCGTTTCCAGGGCCAGCCGTGCCTGCGCCGCCGCCTGATCGTCCAGTGGCGCGTCGTCCTGGGCCGTGCCGTCGTGGACCGCTTCGCCATGCCCCCCGTCACCCCGCGCCGCCTCGTCAGGCGCCACGCGGCGCGGCCCCGCGGCGTCCGGACGCATCTCGTCCGACGGAGCCTCGCCCGGATGGGCGGCGACGGGGTCGCGGGCGCTGTCCATGGGGGCTCCTGACCGCGAGCTCGTGTCGGGTCCGATCAGGCGTCCGCGCCTGCGATCGACCGCGTCTGCTCCTGCGGCAGCGCCTCGTCCTGCGGACGCAGCGTCAGCACCACCGGGATGGACTTGGACGTCGGCGTACCGGCGCCGATGGACACGCTGCTCAGCGGCACCAGCGCGTTCGTCTCCGGGAAGTAGCTGGCCAGGCAGCCGCGCGGGATGTCGTACTCGATCAGCACGAACTTCTCGGCGCGGCGCGTGTCGCCGTCGCTGTAGACGCTGGTGATGTCGACCCACTGGCCGGCCTTCATGCCGATGGCCTTCAGGTCCTCGCGGTGGATGAACACCACGCGGCGATGGCCCCAGACGCCGCGGTAGCGGTCGTCCATGCCGTAGATCGTCGTGTTGTACTGGTCGTGCGAGCGCACCGTCGCCAGGTTGAAGACGACGGTCTTGTGCTCGCGGGCACGCGCCTGCGCCAGGTGGAACGGCGTGTCCGTCGGCAGCGCATGGGCGATGAAGTTGGCCTTGCCGGTGGGCGTGTTCCAGACCCGCTCCGACGCGGTGTTGCGCAGGCGAAAGCCACCGGGCGTCTTGATCTTCTCGTTGAAGCCCTTGAAGTCGTCGAAGACCTCTTCGATCTTGTCGCGGATGCGCGCGTAGTCCTCCACCAGCCACAACCAGGGCGTCTTGCTGCGGCCCTTGAGCGTGGCGGCGGCCAGGCGGGCGACGATGGCGGGCTCCGACAGCAGGTGCTCCGAGGCCGGCGCGTTCATGCCGCTGGAGAGGTGGACCATGCTCATCGAGTCTTCCACCGTCACGCCCTGCGGGCCGGTGGCCTGCATGTCGATCTCGGTGCGCCCCAGGCAGGGCAGCACCAGCGCTTCCTTGCCGTGGATGGTGTGGCTGCGGTTGAACTTGGTGGTGACGTGCACCGTCAGGTCGGTGGAGCGCAGCGCCTTCCAGGTCGCCACGGTGTCCGGCGTCGCCGAGGCGAAGTTGCCCCCCAACGCGAAGAAGATCTTGCCCTTGCCGTCCAGCATCGCCTGGATGGACTCGACCGTGCCGTAGCCGTTCTCGCGCGGCGGCTCGAAGCCGAAGACCTGGCCCAGGCGATCCAGCAGCGTCTTGGGCGGCTTCTCGTAGATGCCCATCGTGCGGTCGCCCTGCACGTTGGAATGGCCGCGCACCGGGCAGGCGCCCGCTCCTTCGCGGCCCAGGTTGCCGCGCAGCATCAGCAGCGCGGCGATGTGCTGGATGGTCGCCACCGAATGCTGGTGCTGGGTGATGCCCATGCCCCAGCAGATGATCACGCGCCCGGCCTGGGCGTAGAGGTCGCCGGCGGCGCACAGCTGCTCCTGCGACAGGCCGGACTCGGCCTCCAGCGCCTCCCAGGATTCGGCGCGGATGCTGGCCTCGAATTCATCGATCCCATGCGTGTGCTCGGCGATGAAGGCCAGATCGAGCACCCGCTCGCCGCCCGCGGCGACGGCCGCGTCGTCGAGCTCGAAGACGCGCTTGCACAAGGCCTTCATGACGGCCATGTCGCCGCCGATGCGCAGCTGGAAGTAGTTGGTCGAGATGGGCGTGCTGCCCAGCGTCGCCATCTCCATCTTGTCCTGCGGATCGGCAAAGCGCTCCAGGCCGCGCTCGCGCAGCGGGTTGAAGCTGACGATCTTGCAGCCGCGCTTGGACGCCTCGCGCAACTCGCCCAGCATGCGCGGGTGATTCGTGCCCGGGTTCTGGCCGAAGATGAAGATCGCGTCCGCCTGCTCGAAGTCGTGCAGCGTCACCGTGCCCTTGCCGATGCCGATGGTCGGTTTCAGGCCCTGGCCGCTGGGCTCGTGGCACATGTTGGAGCAGTCGGGGAAGTTGTTGGTGCCGAACTCCCGCACGAACAGCTGGTAAAGGAACGCGGCCTCGTTGCTGGCGCGTCCCGAGGTATAGAACATCGCCTCGTTGGGGTCCTTCAGCGCGTTCAGCCGCGCGGCGATCAGCTCGAAGGCGTCGTCCCAGGCGATCGGGGTGTAGCGGTCGGTGGCGCGGTCGTAGACCAGCGGCTCGGTGATGCGGCCCAGGTTCTCGAGGTCGAAGTCGGACCACTCCGCCAGCTCGCTGACGGTGTGTCCGCCCAGCACCTGCGCGGTGGCGCGATGCGAGGTGGCCTCGGCGGCGATGGCCTTGGCGCCGTTCTCGCAGAACTCGAAGGTGGAGCGGTGATCCCGGTCCGGCCAGGCGCAGCCGGGGCAATCGAAGCCGTCGGGCTGGTTGGCCGACAGCAGCGTCCGGGCGCCCTTCATGGCGACGCCCTGCTGCTGCAGGTGCTTGGCGACGCTCTTCAGCGCGCCCCAGCCGCCGGCCGGGCCCTTGTAGAAATGGATCTTCTGTTCGCTCATCTGTACCCCCGGTATGAACGGGCCACCAGCCCATCCACCCCCCTCCTCGGGAATGGCGGGCCGGCTCGAGACGGTCCGTCACGCGGTCCGCCCCTCGCTGGGAAGGAGCGGCAGGCCGCGGCCTGCCGCTCGTCAGAAAGAAGGAGAGACGGGCCGAGGCCGGTCTCTCGCCCGGACGCAGCGTCGGACACCGTCCGCCGCTCGTCAAGGAGCAATGGCAGACCGCAGCCTGCCATCGCGTTTCACAGTATCGGCGCTGCCGTGCGGCGCCGCACGGCCAGGGTCAAGAGAAGAACTTCGCCGCGCTCACCAGCGTGCGATAGATGCCCCAGGCCAGCGGGATGCCGACGGCCAGCCAGGCCAGGAACACCAGCGCGACGGGCGTCGCCTTGCCGGCGCCGGGGCCGCTGCCGACCTCGGCCGCGGCGGCGCGCTCGTGGGCCAGCTTCTTCTCGGCGGCCAGTTCGGCGTCGCTCATGAAGTGCTTCGCGGCGATCGGGCGGATGGCCAGGTTGGCGATCAGGCCGATGACCAGCATGCCCACCAGGATGTACATCGTCTGGTTGTAGACCTGCTCGCGCGGGATGCCCAGGCCGAGCTGGTAGTCGCGCATGTAGTTCACGACGATGGGGCCCAGGATGCCGGCGGTGGCCCACGCGGTCAGCAGGCGGCCGTGGATCGCGCCCACCATCTGCGTGCCGAAGAGGTCGCCCAGGTAGGCGGGCACGGTGGCGAAGCCGCCGCCGTACATCGACAGGATGATGCAGACCGCGCCCACGAAGGCCAGCTTGTGGCCCGCGGCGGCGCTGCTGGGCAGGCTGGCGTACAGCAGGCCGCCCAGCACGAAGAACACCGTGTACGTCGCCTTGCGGCCCAGTTTGTCGGACAGCGAGGCCCAGACGAAGCGGCCACCGATGTTGAACAGGCTCAGCAACGCGGTGAAGCCGCCCGCGATCGCGGCGATCGCGGCCAGCTGGGTCTTGTCCAGGTCGGCGAACCTGGCTTCCACGCCGATCAGCGAGCCGCCGAAGATCTCCTGCAGCATCGGGCTGGCCATGCCGATCACGCCGATGCCGGCGGACACGTTCATGCACAACACGATCCACACCAGCCAGAACTGCGGGATGCCCCAGACCTTCTTCACGTGCACATGGCGCTGCGTGATCATGGTGTTCTTGACCTGCGCCGCGGGCGGCGTCCAGCCCTCGGGCTTCCAGCCGGTGGGCGGCACGCGGTAGCCCAGCGCGCCGGCGACCATGAACACGAAGTACACCAGCGCCATCGCGACGAAGGTGTGCATCACGCCCGCGTCGGTCGGCGTGCCGAAGCGCTTCATCAGCTCGACCGCCAGCGGGGAGCCGATCATCGCGCCGCCGCCGAAGCCCATGATGGCCATGCCGGTGGCCATGCCGCGGCGGTCCGGGAACCACTTGATCAGCGTCGACACGGGCGAGATGTAGCCCAGGCCCAGGCCGATGCCGCCGATCACGCCGGAGCCCAGGATCATCAGCCAGAACTGGTGGGTGTGGATGCCCACGGCCGACAGCAGCATGCCGCCGCACCAGCACACGGCCGACACCAGGCCGGCCTTGCGGGGGCCGGCGCGTTCGAGCCAACCGCCCCAGATCGCGGCGGAGCAGCCCAGGAACACGAAGAACAGCGTGTACATCCAGCCGAGCGTCGCGACGCTCCAATCGCATTCCGTGGTGAACAGCTGGGCGAAGAAGCCCACGTCCTTGCCGCACGCGGCGCCGGTGCCGGCGGTCTGCAGCATCTTGGACAGCGGCAGCCAGAACACCGAGAAGCCGTAGGCCATCCCGATGCACAAGTGAATGGCCAGCGCGCTCGGCGGCACCAGCCAGCGGTTGAAACCGGGCGCCGCGATCGTGCGCTCCTTGTCCAGCCAGCTCGACCCGCCGGAGACGGCGGTCGAATCGGTCAGCACAGTAGACATGGGTTCTCCTGAAAAGATGGATGGGCCGCACGCGGCACTCTTATGCATCGACCGGGGTCGGAACCCTCCTTCCGCCTTCCGGTCGGCTGCGATCTTTGCGGCTCGTCACGCCGGCCGATAGGGGTGCAACCCCGCCCGGTCCGGGCACCGTCCAGCCGACCGTGAGGACTTGCTCACCGGTTACGGCTGGAAATGCTTAGTGACGGCTGCTCGCAGCGGGCGCGATGTTGACGCAAGTCATTGACATTCACTGACAACCCTGCGTCGCGGGCGGACATCTATCGCACGGATCCGACAGCCGGCGTCATGCGGCGGTGCGGGCGGTTCACGCACCATCGGGCGGCATTCGGGCGACGGACGCCCTCGCCGCATCGCTGTCTTGATGGCGTGAGCTCGGTTCTTCAGAGGGAGCAGCGGGGATGGCGGCGCCTGGTCGCTCGCTCTTGGGCGAAGCGCCGCGGATTGTTGCGACGCACACAACGATGCATTCCAGCAGCCGATGTTTATGCGCCTCGGGTGAATGCCTATTGTTCGGCGACCGCCAACTTGGCGCGACCGATCGACCGCATCTCCGAGGGCGTCCATCAGCGCCCTCTTCGCCGGACCGCCCTTCGGGGTCGTCCGGCTTTTTCTTGCCCGCCGTCGTATCGCGTGATCGATGCCTTGGCCGTGTTCATCGGCATTCGCGGGCGCCGGAGGCCATGAGGATCGGAGCCCGGATGTCGCGCGACGGGCGACGGGCGCGCCCTTTGCCCATCGACGCGAGTCGTTTGTATCAGCCTGAAACCTACCGCTTGTCCTACACGACCTTGCGACATCTGCTCACGCACATCGGCCGTCCGAGCGTCCAAAGTTGCTCCTAACCGATCTCCACCGATCGGCCCTTCAAGCCCTAAGGAGAGACAGATGAACCCGACCAAATCCCTCATCACCGGTGCCGTTGCCCTGACCGCCTTCGCCAGCGTGCTGGGCCTGGCCTACGCGCAAGTCGAGAACACGCCCGATGCAACGCAGACGCAATCGGCCCAGCAGCAATACCCGTCCACGCAGACGGATCCGATGCAGCAGCCCGCCGACCCGACCATGACCCCGGCCGATCAGGCATCGAGCGCCGCCCAGTCGCAGACCCAGTCCGAAGCACAGTCGCAGCAAGTTCAGCCGCAGTCCAGTGACCAGTGGCAGACGCAGCAGCCGGCCGCGCAGCAAGACCCGCTGCCGACCGAGCCGACCAGCGCCGGCACCCCGGCCCCGCGCGCCGACCGCAACTAAGCGGTGAGCGTCAGCCGCCAAGCCCCGCCATCGCCTGAAAGTCCATCATGTTGCGCGCCTCCTCGGGGTATCACCTCGGCGATCCACCGCCGCCGAAACCGGCGCTGCACTGGATGCCCGAGCACCTCCGGGAGCGCGCCGGATGGGCCGCCCAAGGGCTGGCGCTGGGCCTGGCCGGCGCGCTGCTGGCCTGGCCGGCGGCGACCTTCCTGATGAAGCAGTTGCGGCCGGCGCCAGCGCCGGTCATGGCCCATCACTCCTTCCAACCGGTCAAGCCGGTCGCCCAAGCCCCCGCGCCAGTGCCGCGGACCGGGACGGCCGACTTCGGCAAGACCAAGGCTTCCAAGCAGGCCCGCCAACTCGCCCAGTGGGTGATGGCGGGCTGGGATCACGGCGGGCGACCGTTCGCGATCCTCGACAAGCGCCTGGCCCAGGTGCTGGTGTTCCGGCCCGACGGCAAGCTGATCGCGTCGACGCCGGTGCTGCTCGGCTACGCGGCCGGCGACGACAGCGTCGCGGGCATCGGCCTGCGTCCGATCGCCGAGGTCCGCCCGTCCGAGCGCACCACGCCCGCCGGCCGCTTCGTGGCTCAACCCGGCAAGAACGCGTTGCATGAGGACGTGCTGTGGGTCGACTACGACGCCGCCGTTTCCATGCATCGCGTGCGCGTCACCAACCCGGCCGAGCGCCGGCTGGAACGCCTCGCCTCGCCGACGCCCAAGGACAACCGGATCAGTTTCGGCTGCATCAACATGCCGGTGAAGTTCTTCGAGAACACGCTGTGGCCCAACTTCGGCCAGCGCGGCGGCATCGTCTACGTGCTGCCGGAGAAGAAGTCCATGGAGCAGGTTTTCGGTGAGCAGATGAAACACGCCAAGGCCGGTCCGACGACTTGATCGCCCGGGTCCTGTGACGAGTGGCTCCCCGCGGGAGGCGGCGGCTATGCTGGCCGCTTCCCACTTCCGCGAAGCCGTTCCGCCATGACGACTGCCCTGCTCATCATCGACGTCCAGCGCGCGCTCTGCGTTGGCGAGTACGCCTGCCACGACATCGACGCCGTGATCGGCCAGATCAACGGCCTGATCACGCAGGCGCGCGAGACCGGCGCGCCGATCGTCTTCGTCCAGCACGAGGAAGAGCACTGGGAGCCGATGCGCCGCGGCGGCGAAGCCTGGCAGCTCGACGACCGCCTCCACGCGCGACCTGACGACCGCCGCGTGTTCAAGGCTTCGCCCGACTCGTTCCACCGGACCGATCTGGACGCGGCGTTGAAGTCCGTCGGCGCCGACCACCTGGTGATCTGCGGCCTGCAGAGCGACTTCTGCGTCGACACGACCACGCGCCGCGCGCTCAGCGCCGGCTACGCGGTGACGCTGGTCGAGGACGCGCATTCGACGCTCGCCAGCGGCGACCTCACCGCGCGGCAGATCATCGACCACCACACGCTGATCCTGCGTAACCTCAGCGGCTTCGGGCCGGCGATGGCGGCGAAGAAGGCGTCGGAGATCCGATTGGGGGGTTGAGCAGCGAGCCAGCGCGCATTTCACCGCCTGCCCAATTGCAGCGGACAATCGCGCATGACCCGCACCGATCCCTCCGCCGCCCAGGCGTCATCGCCGTCGTCGCCGGCGAGCCCTTCTTCTTCCTTCGACAGCCTGCCGCTGCCGCCCCCGATGCTGGCCAATCTGGCCCAGCTCGGCTATGTGTCGATGACCCCCATCCAGGCCGCCAGCCTGCCGCTGGCGCTGGCCGGCCGGGACCTGATCGCGCAGGCCAAGACCGGCAGCGGCAAGACCGCAGCGTTCACGCTGCCGTTGCTGGCCAACCTGAATCCGCGCCGCTTCGCGGTGCAGGCGCTGGTGCTGTGTCCGACGCGCGAGCTCGCCGATCAGGTGACGCAGGAGATCCGTCGGCTGGCCCGCGCCGAGGACAACATCAAGACGCTGACGCTGTGCGGCGGCGTCCCGATCCGCACGCAGCTGGCGAGCCTGGCCCACGGCGCGCACATCGTCGTCGGCACGCCCGGCCGCATCCTGGACCACCTGCAGCGCGAGACGCTGTCGCTGGAGGCGCTGAACACCCTGGTGCTCGATGAGGCCGATCGCATGCTCGACATGGGTTTCGCCGAAGACATCGCGCAGGTGATCAAGGCCTGCCCGAAGACACGTCAGACGCTGCTGTTCTCGGCCACGTATCCTGAAGGCGTGGCGGCACTGGCCGGGCGCTTCATGCGCGATCCGAAGGAGGTCACGCTCACCGAGCGTCATGCCGCCAGCAAGATCCGCCAGCGCTTCTACGAAGTGACCGAGAGCGAGCGGCTGCATGCCGTCGGCCTGCTGCTGAATCACTTCCGCCCCGCCAGCACGCTGGCGTTCTGCAATACCAAGCAGCAATGCCGCGACCTCGTAGCCGTGCTGCAGGCGCAGGGCATCGTCGCGCTGGAGCTGCATGGCGACCTCGATCAACGCGATCGGGACCAGGTGCTGGTGCAATTCGCCAACCGCAGCTGCAGTGTGCTGGTGGCGACCGACGTGGCCGCGCGCGGGCTGGACATCGCGCAACTGGAGGCCGTGATCAACGTCGACATCACGCCCGATGCCGAAGTCCACACCCATCGCGTCGGCCGCACCGGCCGCGCCGACGGCGACGGCTGGGCCTTCAGCCTCGCCAGCATGGACGAAATGGGCCGCGTGGGCCGCATCGACGTGATGCAGGGCAGCACCAGCGTCTGGCATCCGCTCGCCGAGCTCACCGCCACCGCCGGCGCTGAGCCGCTACATCCGCCGATGGCGACGCTGCAGATCCTCGGCGGTCGCAAGGAAAAGATCCGCCCGGGCGACGTGCTGGGGGCCTTGACCAAGGACCTCGGCTTCGACGGCGCCCAGATCGGCAAGATCAACGTCAATGAGTTCTCGACCTACGTCGCCGTCGAGCGCGGCATCGCCGACCAGGCGCTGCGCGGCTTGAACGCGGGCAAGGTGAAGGGCAAGTCGGTGAAGGTGCGCCTGCTGTGAATGCGTTCGTTTCCCTCGGACTGTCGCCCAGCCTCTCGCGCGCCGTCGAAGAACTGGGCTACGACCTACCCACGCCCATCCAGGCCGCCGCCATCCCGGCCGCCCTGGCGGGTCGAGACCTGCTGGGTTCCGCAGCGACCGGCTCCGGCAAGACGGCGGCGTTCGTCATCCCCGTGCTGCAGCGGATCGAATCCCGCCCCCGCCCCGCGTTGCGACGGACCCAGGCGCTCATCCTGGTGCCCACGCGCGAGCTCGCGATGCAGGTCGGCGAGACGATGCGCCAGCTCGGCCAGTTCTTCGCCGAGCCGGTGAAGCTGTCGGTCCTCTACGGCGGCGTGTCGATCAATCCGCAGATGATGGCCTTGCGCGGCGGAGCCGAAGTCGTCATCGCAACGCCGGGCCGCCTGCTGGACGTGGTCGCCCAAAACGCGCTGAAGCTGTCCGACGTCGGTTGCCTGGTGCTGGACGAGGCCGACCGCCTGCTGGACGGCGGCTTCGCCGACGAGCTGTCGCGCGTGCTGGCGTTGCTGCCCGCGCGCCGGCAGAACCTCCTGTTCTCGGCGACCTTCCCGGACACCGTGCAGGCCCTGACGGATCGACTGCTGCGCGACCCGGTGCGCGTCGAGATCGCGCAGGAACCCGTCGGCGAAGGACAGATCGAAGAGCACGCGGTCGAGGTCGACCCCGCGCGGCGGACACCGCTGCTGCGCCACATGATCGAGCAGGGCGACTGGACGCGCGTCCTGGTTTTCGTCGCGACGCGATATGCCTGCGACCACGTCGCCGACAAGCTGCGCAAGGGCGGCCTGGCGGCCGCGGCCTTCCATGGCGACGCGAGCCAGGGCGCGCGCACCCGCATGCTGGCGGACTTCAAGGCGGGCAGGCTGCAAGTGCTGGTCGCCACCGACCTGGGCGCGCGTGGCATCGACATCGCGCACCTGCCGGTGGTCGTGAACTACGACTTGCCGCGCTCGGCCGTGGACTACGTGCACCGCATCGGACGCACGGCGCGGGCCGGCGCGACGGGCCTGGCGGTGAGCTTCATCGGCGCCGCCGCGGAGGCTCATTTCCGCCTGATCGAAAAGCGCCAGGGCCGTCGCGTGCCGCGCGAACGCATCGCGGGCTACGAGCCGACCGAGACGGCGCCGCCCGAGGCGGCCACGGGCGGGATCAAGGGCAGAAGGCCCAGCAAGAAGGACAAGCTGCGCGCGGCAGCCACATCACATCCGGAGCAAGCATGAGCACAGCGCATTTCTATCCGATCGGCACCCCTGGCGTGCCGTGGGGAACGACGGAACGGACAGCCTGGCGCGACAGGCAGGTGCGTTCCAGGAGCTACCTGAGCGACGTCGTCGAAGTGGTCGAGGCCCTGTCGGATCGCCTCGAGATCGTCCGGTACGGACAACTGAGCGACGGCGACGACACCTATCCCTTGCTGGCGCTGAAGAGTCCGTCGTGGAACCCGGCGCTACCGGTGGCGCTGGTCACGGGCGGCGTGCACGGCTACGAGACCAGTGGGGTCCTGGGCGCCCTGCGCTTCGCCGAGGCCCACGCCGCGGCGTACGCGGGCCGCGTGAACGTGATGGTGGTGCCCTGCGTCAGCCCGTGGGCGTATGAACGGGCGTGCCGCTGGAATTACCACGCGATCGACCCCAACCGGAACTTCGGCGCGCATCGCGAGGCCAAGGAATCGGTGGCGCTGATCGAGCTGCTGGCGCCCTTCTCCGGCCAGTTCCTGCTGCACATCGACCTTCACGAAACGACGGACACCGACGCCAGCGAGTTCGGCCCCGCCCGGTCCTCCCGGGACGGCAAGCCGCACCAGCCCGAGGTGATTCCCGACGGGTTCTACCTGGTCGGCAACAGCGAGACCTCGAGGCTCGACTTCCAGGAGGCCGTGGTGAAGGCCGTCGCGCAGGTGACCCACATCGCCCCCGGCGACGCCAACGGAAGGATCATCGGCTTCCCGGTGATCGCGCCCGGCGTGATCGAGTTTCCGGTTCGGGAGGCGGGGCTGTGCGCGGGCGTCACCGGCGCGAAGTTCTCGACGACGACCGAGGTGTATCCCGACAGCCCCCGCACCAATCCGACGGAATGCGTGGACGCTCAAGTGAAGGCGGTCCGCGCGGCGCTGGACTTCGCCCTCGACCACGCGGGTTGAAGCGCCGCGCCTGTCGCATTTGCCGCATCGCCGGACCTGCGGTCCCGGACAAGCGACGGCTGCCTCTTCCCTCAAACCGGTAGTAGAGTGCCGTCGATCGCCGCGGGCCGACGGGCCATCGACAAGACAGGCGCGATCAGATCGTCCGGATCCTGGTCGCGCCTGCTCGAGCCGCGGCGATGGCCGAATGACATCGAACGTTTAACAAGGAACTCTCAACATGCCAAAAGGCGAACAGCGCAACGACAAGGCGAACAAGAAACCGAAGAAGGACAGCAGCACCCCGAAGGAATCTTCTTCCGTCTCCACCCGGCCTGTCGCTCCGACGACGGCCGTGATGCCCAAGGGCAAGCTGAAGAACAAGCCGGCCTGACGTGCCGCTTGCAAAGCCATCGGCCGCCGCTCGGCGCCATGGCTTGACCGCCCGAGTCGGCGAGGCGAGCGGCGCTCGGCCCTCGACTTCGCCCCTCGGGTGGCCGGTTTCCGCTCAGGGCCGGTGCGGCAGGAAGGTGCCGATCAGCGCCATGAGGATGAACAGGCTCCCCACCACGATGGCGATCCAGTTCAGCACGCTGAAGCGGTCGTTGCGGGCGTTGCCCGGAGAGACGGTGGCATTGACCGCGTTCATCGCGATCTGCGCCGGCAGCAGGAACAGCGGCGCGATCATGGCGAGCCACCACCCCGGCGTGGGCGCCTTCCACATCAGCGAGGCAACGATCCAACCGATCGCCAGACCGCCGGCATTGAGACTCGCACCGGCGGCGCCCTCCGAATCGCGCACGCGCTTGAACAGTCCCCAGACGAAGAAGAACGAGAACACCGCGCGCGCCACCGGGATGATGGAAGAGCGCTCGCGGAGCCGCACCAGGTTCCACTGCTTGTAGAACCAGTAGACGGTATAGAACTGCAGCGTGACGGTGCACATCACCAGCAGCTTGACCGGCGAGACCGAGAACCACATCGGCCGGGCCTGCGCCTGATCCAGTGCGACGGGCGCCACATGGGCCTGCGGCGGCGCGAAGCGTGTGGTGATGTCGGACGCGGCATCGACCGGCGCGGTCGGGTTCAACGGGGCGTGCTGGGACATGAGGTTTCCTCCCTGGAACGGATGGCGCTTCTGGCAACCCGGCCTCGAATCTGGACCTGTTGAGTCGCCGGCGCAGGGCGGCATGATGCCCGCCCAGCCGGTCCGCCACCACCCGGCTAACCCTGCCGACGCCGGCCGGTCCGCGGCCACCGCCCCTCGGCCGCCACCTCGACGGGACCTCGACGGCTTGTCCGCCACCGCTGCAATTCACACCGTCGCGGCGCTGCTTTGTCGCCCGGCGCTGGAGAGGCCCCGGGTCGATGACGACACTCCATCCATCGACACAGCCAACCCCTTCAGGAGATCGACATGAACACCACCAGCCGCCTTGCCCTCGCTTCCGCCACCCACACCACCGCCAAGGCTGTCGTCTTCGGCGTGCTGGCCTCGATGGCCCTGGTGATCGGCATCGCCCACGCTCAAGGCCAGCGCGAGCTGCGCGCCTCGATCGTCACGCTGGACCCGGTGGTCATCTCCGTCAAGCGCGAGCAACTGCCCACCGTCTACATCACGGGTCGTCGCGACGCCTCCGTCGACGGCAGCCAAGTCGCCTCGATCCAGTGAGCCCCCACGGTTGCGCTGTATCGACGAAGCGATCCGCGTACTGACGACCCTCGGTTCGCTCCCAAGCAAAACGCCCGGCTCAGGCCGGGCGTTTGCTTTTGGCCACCCACGTCGCGTGGGCAACCGCAAGCGCACGAACCTCGTCCCCCGCCAGGACTGACAACCTGACAACGACGGTCAGATCCCAAAACGACCCATCGCTGAACTACGATGGCGACCGTCGCGCGTGGCGCAGTTACCGAGAACCTAATGACGAACGTTGATGTGTCCAAGCTGAGCTACGTGGAGCTCGTGGAGCTGAGCAAGAAGCTGGAAGAGCAAATCCAGGGCAAGCGCACGGAAGAGCTGAAGGTGCTGGCCGACGGCTACATCAAGAAGATCGAAGCAGCAGGGTTCTCGGTGGTCGAGGCGGTCGAAGCGCTGCAGCCCTACATCGGCGCGCGCGGATTCACCAAGACCAAGCCCGCGTCCACCGCCGCGGTGCTCTACCGCGATCCCGCCAATGCCGAGAACACCTGGAGCGGCCGAGGCCGCACCGCACGGTGGCTCGCCGACTACGAGGCGCAAGGCCGGAGTCGCGACGAGTTCAAGGTCGACGGACACTGAGTCTTGAGGGCTGTGCGCTGAGGCGCTGATGTCGATGGGGCGTCAATGCGCCGTCCCGGAACAGCGAAGCGAATGAAAGGCGGCTGTCCGGAGTCGCCTTCAAAGGACGTGCCCGCCATACGCCGACCCCTCGTAGACCTTCTGAACCTCCTCGCTCAACGGGTGCAGGAACAGTTCGGTTCTCTTTTCGCTTTCCATGATCTCGCCCGCCAGGGTGGCTCCCGCGCCTTTCGAGAATGAAGCGATGTTGGACAGGTAGGACTTGGACGTATCTCGCTGAAGGGAGTTCTCATCGAGCTCATCCGCCAGATAGGTCGAGATCGCCAACAGATCGCCATTCTGGTCACGCAGTTTGGCGATGGACGTCGCCTCCGTCCCGATGCGATAACCGCGCTGGCGGACGCTGCGGTAGCCATAGGAGAGATCCGCCATCATGTTGCTCAAGAGCCTGAGGTGGGCAATGTCGCGCTCCACCTGCTGAAGGGCGGGGACGCCCTGCGTGGCCGCCTCCAGTTGACTCACATAGTGCTGAAGCTCCGCGGTGAAGTCCGTCCAGTTCCCGGATGTCTGCACGGGAGCGGCGACACCGCTCAAGGTGGGCACCTTCTTCAGCCGCTGATCGACAAGCCCCGCTATTTCCGCCATCTCGGCGTCCACCGCCGTGTCGTCCGCGCCCTTGACGATCTTCTTGATCGACAAGGTATCCGTCGCCGCCTTGCGAGCCGCGGGCTTGATGCTCATCCTCCGCGGCTGATAACTCTTGGCATTCGAACTGCTCGTCAACGAAGCCCGTTGCGCCACCGGCCCATCGGCTCGGCAACCGCGCAGCAAATGCCCGATCCGCTCACGTTGATCGGCGATGTACGGGCTGTCGGTGTAGGGGCCGGCCGAACAGGCGCTCGTTCCACCCTGCTGCGCCGAAGGCGAATGCTGCTCCAAACGCGGTGCCGTCGATCGCATCGCTGACTCCCCATGGCCGGTCGAGTCATCAGAACCGAAACGTCGCGGATCGAGCAGGTGAGAAATTCTGAGATTGCGCGGTCGGATTGCCTAGCCGGGCAACGAGACGCGGCCGCCGACGGCCACTCGGGCGAGGACGAGGGCAAGACCCGCCCCCCCTTGGTCGCGGGTGTCGCCCCCCTTTACGCATCGCCCTGAAATTCAGGCACTTCATTCGAATAATTCAATACAAATCAACGCCTTGCGCAAGGTGGCCCGGTGTTTGCTTTTGGAGGTTCAGTCGCCTCCTCTTCATTCAAAGGTCCACCATGAACCGCCTCCGCTCCCTCGCCCTGTCCGCGCTGCTCGTCGGCTCTTCTTTCGCCGCCCAAGCGGGCGTGGTCGACCTGTTCGGGCTGCCCGGCAACTTCAACCAGTCGTCCTTCGGCGCGTCGGGCTCGCAGTACTACGCGCAGTCAATCAAGGCCGACGACGTGAATTGGGCCGACCTGAGCTTCTCCCTGTCCAAGCTGGGCGCGGGCGGCACGTTCAATGTGCTGATCACCCAGGCCGTGGCGGATGCCGGCCTGCCCGGCACCGGCCTGCGTCCTGACGCGGCCCACGTCCTGTTCTCCACCCAGCTGACGCATGGCGGTCAGGGCGATCAGGTCTTCGACCTGGCGCTGAACACCGGCGTCGTGTCGGGCGCCACCTACTTCCTGGTGCTGCAAGGCGTGGGCGGCACGCTGTCGGGCGCCTCGGTCCTGGCGACCCAGTACAACGGCACCGACAAGTACACCAGCGGCGAATTCATCTTCGCCAACACCAACGCCGACCTCGCGGGCACGGCCGGTCAATGGAGCTCGCGTGCGAGCGTGAACGAAGACCTGGTGTTCCGCGCCGTGTTCGACGGCGGCAACTCGGTGCCGGAACCCGACTCGCTGATGCTGCTGGCCCTGGCTGCCCTGGCCGCCGCCGGCGTGACCCGCCGCGCCAAGCGCAACGCCTGATGCGCCTGTGCCGAATGGGCGGCGAGAATGCCGCCCATGGCACAAGGTAAACGCATCTCGGTCGAGATCGGCGGCGACGCGCTGCAAGCGATCAAGGACATGGGCGCCGCGGCCCGCGCGGCACGCACCGCCAGCGGTGAAAGCCAGGGCGCGGCGGCGGCGCGGCTGGGCGTGCATGTCCAGACCGTCGCCCGCATCGAATCCGGCGAGCCCGGTGTGGCCATCGGCCACGTGTTCGGAATGCTGGCGCTTTACGGCATCACGCCGGCGTTGCCGGAGGGCGGCGAGTCGAGCCGCTGACCGCGCCGCGGAAACTCACCTCCGCAACCCCTTGCCCGCCGCGAGCGCCGACAGCGTCTGATCGCACTGCTCCACGCTCGCGATGCAGTCCAGGCCTCGCTCCTCCACCTCGCGCATCAGGCTCAACCAGGCGTTGAGCCCTTCCAGCGTGACCTTGGTCCGCGAGGTGCGGTTCCAGCCGCGCTCGGCAAGCTGGCCCAGGTAGATCCAGGTCTGTCGTCGCGACAGTCCCGACAACTGCCCGATGCAGGCCTGCGACACCGGCAACGACAGGCTGTTGCCCGCCGCGCCGACGCGCGGCGTGCTGTTCAGCGCCGTCGCCAGCGTCGCCAGCACGCTCACCAGCCGCTGCAGGCCGTTGCCCGCCAGGCGCATCGTGATCTGATCCTGCAGGCGCGTCGCGGTCGCGGCATAGAGCTCGCCCGTGGCCGCGTCGCGTCGCGGCGCGTGGCGCTCGTTGACGCGGGTCAGCGGGATGTGGATGGTCGTGACGTCGACCAGCGCCGTCACGTCGTATCGCGCGGCCAGCTTGCCCAGCGGCGATTCGGCGCCGATGACGTCGCCCAGCCAGAGCGCGGCCACCGCGACCCGCGTGTCCGCCGCGGCGCGCGCCGCCAGGAAGGCCGCCCCGCCGCTGATGGCGATCCACTCGCCCAGCGGCTTGCCGGCCTCGATGATCTTCTGGCCACGGCGATACGTCCGGACCTGGCCGTCGGCCAGCCAGTCGTCGTCACTCGTCACCGGCGCGCCGCTGCCGCGGGGCGCTTTTGCCTCTCTCGTGCTCATGCTTGTTCTGCGATCAGGTCCGCCAGGCAAGGCTCCGCCCTCCACGTCCAGCGCGGATGCCTCGTCGGCGAATCGTTGGTTATAGAAGCGGACCGCTCGCGCCGATCGGTGGATAAGCGCCGTGGGGTGGGTCCCTATCGGTCTTTGCGACGGTCCCGGCGCGGCGATCCCCTCGCCGCGCCGACCGCCGCCACGGTCACCAGATCGAGAGGCTGCGCGCGAGCACGCGCTGCAGCCAACTGCGCGACGACGCCTCCGACACGTCGCCCTGCGCGACGCTCTCCAGGCTCGCGTTCACCACGTCCCGCGACGCCACCACGTTGCCCGGGCGAATGTCGCGCGGGTTCACGATGCCGGAGAAGCGCAGCGTGTTCACGCCCTTGTTCAGGCCCACGTTGCGTTCCCCCGCCACCAGCAGGTTGCCGTTGGGCAGCACGTTGATAACGCTGACCGCCACCTGCGTGACGAAGCTGTTGTCCGTCTCGGTCGTGCCCGCGCCCTTGAACGAATCGCTGCCCGCCGCGGTCGCGTCGATGTTCATCAAACGCTCGACCGCGCCGATGTTGCTCTTGCCGCCGGGACCATGCACCGCGAGCTTGTTGTCCCGGCTGGTGTCGGTGGTCTGCTTCTGGCTGGCCTTCAGGGTCTCCTGGATGTCGACCTTCAGCGTGTCGCCGATGGCGCTGGGCCGCTTCTCGCCGGAGAACAGCGACATCGGCGACATGCCCGGCTGATAGATCGCGCCGTTGTTGGGCCGCTCGATGTACATCGGCGCCTGCGGCGGCGTGACCAGCATCGGGCCGGGCACCGTCGGCGGCGTGCTGGAGCACGCGCCCAGCAGCGCCGTCAGCAGCAGCGCCGCGCCGGTGCTCGACGCGCCGCGGGCATCGCCGCGCGTCGACCGTCGTCGACGGATCGGCGGATGGCGAGGATCGCTCGGGTGGATCGGGTGGATCGACATGGGTTCCTCTCCCTCAGCTTTCGAATCCGGTGATCAGCGCCTTCACGACCGGCGCGATCTTGTTGCGGGTCCCGGCCCAGCGGGCCAGTCCGAAGTTCTCCTCGGCCTGATAGCTGCTGCTCGCCAGGAGCGTGCCGTCGGACCGGTGCAGGCTCAGCGACGCCGCGCTGAGGTTGGCGCGATAACCGCTGGCCATCGGCGGCACGCCCCATTCGATGGTGGCCACGTAGCGCAACCACACGCCGCATTGCTGCAGGCCCGTGCCCGGCTCGAAGACGCGGCTCTCCACGCCCTGCCCGCGCAACTCCGCCTGCATCGCCGGGACCAGATCCTCCAGCGGGGCGTTGCGGTTGTATTCGATGCACAGCGTCTTCACCGGCGCGTCGCCGTGGTGGACGGTGTTGCTGGCCTTGGCCGGCGCCGCCGTCGCGAGCGCGGTGGACGTCGCCGTGCCGGTCGCCTTCACCAGTTCCCAGGCGGGGAGCGGGCTCAGCACGCCGCAGCCGCTCAAGGCCATCGCGGCCGTCGTCGCCAACAGCGCGGCACGCATCGGTCGCGGGAGGGCGCGCATCGCCATCTCCTCAGACCAGCTCGTCGAGCACGGCGCCGCCGGCCAGCGCCGCCATCACGCCATAGCCGATGACATTGCCCGCCGCGCTCGCGACCTGCGAGCCCGCTTCACCCGCGGCGTCGAGCACCGCCCCGGCACCATCGCCGACCGCGTTCATGACCCGGGTGGCCGCGCGCGTCGCGCCCTTGACGACATCGGCGCCCGCACCGGCCAGGTCGTCCGCCGCGCCGGTCACCGCATCCGCGGCAGCGCCGGCCAGCGCCTGCAGGCTCTCCGCGCTGAAGGTCGCCGTGACACCGAGCACCGGCAGGCCGATCGTCAGGCCGAAGTCGGGCGAATTGCCCGACGCGGACGGCGACACCGAGGCGGACGCGGTGGCACGGCCGCCGTCGTGCGCGCCGTCGGCGGACGCGGTCAGGTTGGAGATTCCGGACAGGAAGGTCACTGCGGGCTCCCGTCGGCGATCAGGCGCGGGTCGCCAGCGAGGCCGTGTCCAGCGCCAGCGTGGCCGGTGACGCGGTGGGCGCGGCATTGATCGCGCTGGTCGACGCGTTGGCCGCGGGCGCCGCCGACGGCGTGGCGCCTTGCGCGCCCTTCAGCATCTTGGAAAAGTCGTCGGACGCGCCGGGCTTGGCGCCCTTGGATGCGCCGGCGGACGAGGCACCGGCGGCATGCGCGGCGGGTGCGGGGGAAGCGGAGGACTTGACGTGCATGGCGAAGCGCTCTCGTTCATTGGGGTGAACGGATTCTTCGCCGCGAGGAGCAGTGGGCAACCCGCGATGAGGCGCGGGTTCCGGCGGATCGTCGCCGGCTGGGTGAACTAGATCACCGAGGGTGGGAATCGACAGGGTTTCGTGCCGCTCAGCCGGCTCAAGTCCGCGCGAAACCCGCCACGCATCGGGCGGTCAGCGCCCGGCGCGCTGCATCTGCAGCGCCATCGCCTCGGACCACTCGTCCCAGGTCGACTCCGTGACCTCCAGGCCGTCCAGCGCGGGCGGCTCCAGGTCCAGCGGCCAACCCGACGGGCTGAACGGCACGCGCCGCTGCAGCAGCACCTCGGTCTGCCGCAGGATGCGCTGCATGACCAGGCTGAATTGATGCGATCCGCGCGGGGCGGCGTGACGGCCGCTCTTCGCGGCCGACGGTGCGATGCGATGTCGCATGGGGTCCTCTCCTGACGAAGCCGCCACTATCGGCGGTGGCCTGTGCGAGTGCCATCCCACCATAGGGTGGTGCCACGCACGGGCAGGAGGGGGCAGGACGAAAGGCGTCGACGGGCGGGCGAACGGCGCCACCCGCCCCGGTCGCGTCAGATCACCTGGCGCAGCAGGGCATACAGCGCGATGCCGCCAGACCCCACGGCCAGGACGGTCTTCAGCGAACGGTCGCTGACGAACGCGCCCACGGCACTGCAGACCAGGATGGCGGCGAGGAGATAGTTGGTTTTCATGGGGCGGCATTGTGGCCGCGCCATGGGGCGCGTCCGGCCGTTTCCGCGGCGCCGATCAGACAGTCCGGGCGGGGGGGCGGTTGATCTCCACGGTCACGTGAACAAGTTCCTCGTGGACGGCGAGCAGGCGACGCACCTCGTCCGGACGCGCGTCGGCACTGTCCGACACCAACGACACGATGCAGGCGTACTGCGCCCGGCCGACACGCCACACATGCAGGTCGGCGATCGCGGCCGGCCACGGCGCGGCGGCGATCACCTCGCGGATCTCCGCGACGACGGGCGCATCCATCTCCGCGTCCAGCAGCACCCGGCCCGTGTCACGCAGCAGACTGCGCGCCCACGCCGCCACCAGCACCGCGCCGGCGATGCCCATCACCGGGTCCAGCCAGTCGGCGCCCCACAGCCGCCCGCCCAGCAGCGCCAGGATCGCCAGCACGGACGTGGCGGCGTCCGCCAGGACATGCATGTAGGCCGAATGGAGGTTCAGGTCCTTGTGATCATGCGTGCCGGCGTGGCCCGCTGCCGATGTCGCCCCATGCCCATGCGCGTGACCGACGCCCTCCCCGGCCACGGCCTCATGCGCATGTCCGTGCGCGCCCCCGTGGCCCTCGCCATGACCATGACCATGACCATGGCCGTGGCCGTGGCCGTGGCCGTGGCCGTGATGCCCGCCCCGCAGCAGCCACGCGCAGATCAGGTTGACCGCCAACCCCACCAGCCCGATGACGATGGCCTGCTCGTAGTGGATGGGCGTCGGCGTGATCAGGCGCTCGACCGATTGCCACAGCATCAACCCCGCCACGCCCACCAGCAGCAACGCGCTGCTGTAGCCGCCCAGGATCTCGATCTTCCAGGTCCCGAAGGCGAAGCGCCCGTCCTTCGCCCAGCGCCGCGCGGCGCCGTAGGCCAGCACCGACACCCCCAGCGCCACCGCGTGCGAGCTCATGTGCCAACCGTCCGCCAGCAGCGCCATCGAGTTGTAGATGTAACCGCCGGCGATCTCCGCGACCATCATCACCACCGTCAGCAACACCGCCCAGCGCGTGTTGCGCGCCGCCAGCGGGTTGCCCTCGTCGAAGACATGGGTGTGTTGCCAGGCGTTGGGCGAGAGCGTGGTGGACATGGCGGACGGGGCGCGGCGGCCGGTTGGTTGATACTCCCCCCCAGTATATGAGCAGACCTGGACGGATGGCTAGAATGCCGTCCCATGGCACACACCCTCACGGGCAGGAAGAAGCTGCTCACCCGCATCCGCCGCATCCAGGGCCAGACGGCCGCGCTGGAGCGCGCGGTCGATCAGGAGGCCGACTGCATGGCCGTGCTGCAGCAGATCGCCGCCATCCGCGGCGCGGTCAACGGGCTGATGGCCGAGGTGCTGGAAGGGCATCTGCGCGAGCACGTCGCCGCGCCCGACCTGTCGCCCGAACAGCGCGCGGCCGAGAGCGACGCCGTCGCCGCCCTGCTCAAGTCCTATCTGCGCTGACGGCGCGAGCCACATCCGCGGGCGTGGACATGCCGCGGGGCCGGTCTTGTCCAAACGGTAGACTGCGCCGCACAGCCAACACAGCAGGACACGAACGGTGGATACAACTGAGCGGGAACCGTTGCGCGTCGTGGTGCTGGGCGGCTCGGCCGGCAGCATCGACGTCCTGGGGACCGTCCTGGGCGCCCTGCCCCGCGATCCCGGCTTCGCGGTGCTGGTCATCACCCACCTCGATCCCACCGAGGAAACGCGCCTGCCCGAGCTGCTGCAGGGCCGTACCGAGATGGCCGTCGAGCGCCTGGAACACCTGCGCAAGATCGAGCACGGCCGCGTCTACGTGATGCCGGAGAACGCCGGCGTCATGGCGCTGGACGGCCATTTCCGCCTGACCCGCCGCCAGCCCGGCCTGCACCTGCCGATCGACGGCTACCTGGCCTCGATGGCGCAGGACCCCGATGTCGACGGGGCCGTCGTCATCCTGTCCGGATCGGGGCAGGACGGCGCGGCGGGCATCGTCGACCTGAAGGCCGCCGGCGGGCTGGTGCTGGCGCAGGCGCCGCAGACCGCCGCCCACGACGGCATGCCCACCGCCGCGATCAACACCGGCCTGGTCGACGAGGTGCTGGCGCCCGGAGCGATCGCGCCGGCGTTGCTGCAGCGCTTCGGCCGGCCCGGGTCCGTCGACGGCCTCGCGCCCGGGGTCGATCCCAACACCGACGCGCTGGAGACGGCCCTGGCCATCGTCCAGCAGAAGGCCGGCGTCAACCTCGGCTACGTCAAGGACGTCAACCTGCGCCGCCGTTTCCTGCGTCGCGTGCTGCTGCAGAAGGACCGCGACGTCGGCGCCTACCTGCAGTTCCTGCGCGGCGACGCCCATGAGGCCGCGGCGCTGCGCGACGACGTCCTCATCGGCGTGACCGCCTTCTTCCGCGACGCGGAGTTCGTCAACGTGTTGCGCCAGACCGTCCTGCCGCGGCTGCTGGCGCTGAACCACGACCCGATCCGCATCTGGGTCCCGGCCTGCTCTACCGGCGAGGAGGTCTACACGATCGCCATGCTGCTCAAGGAGGCGATGAACGCCGAGGGCCTCCACCGCCGCGTGCAGATCTTCGGCACCGACATCAACGAGGCCTCGATCGAGACCGCCCGCGCCGGCCGCTACAGCGCCGCCGCGCTGGAGAACGTACCGGAGCCGTTCCGCGACACCGCCTTCATGCCCAGCTCCGGCGCCTACCTCGTGGCCAAGGACCTGCGCGAGATGTGCGTCTTCGCGCGCCACAACCTGCTGACCCACGCGCCCTTCTCCGGCATGGGCCTGATCAGTTGCCGCAACATGCTGATCTACCTGCGCAAGGAGGCGCAGCAGCATGTCTTCGAGGTGCTGCACTACGCCTGCCGCGCCGACGGATTCATGCTGCTGGGCCGCGCCGAGGCGGCCTCCTCCGCCGACGGCTTCGAGCACGCCGGCGCGCCCCACCTCTACCGCAAGCTGCCGGCCGCGCGCCGCCAGCGCCCGCTGTTCCCGATCGACGCGCTGCGCCCCTGGGCCAGCGAGGGCGACACGCCGCGCGCGGTCCAGGCCCCGCCGCCGGACCTCGTCAACGACGCCGCCAACCGGGTGGCGCTGCAGCGCTACGTGCCGTCCGGATTCGTCGTCAATGAGAACGGCGACGTGGTGCAGTTCCGTGGCGACGTGGCCGCCTTCATCGCGCCGGCCAGCGGCGAGGCGACGCTGGCGCTGCCGCGCCTGCTGCATGCCGAGCTCAACGTGCCGGTGCGCACCGCCCTGATCGAGGCCAAGCGCACCGCGGCGCCGGTGCGCCGCGAGCGCGTCGCCTTCAACGACCGCCGCTACGCGCTCGAAGTGCTGCCGCTGGAGGCGGGCGACGCGCTGCTGCACTTCCTCGTCACCCTGGCGGCCCAGCCCGAGGACACCGCCGCCGAGCACGCCTTCGCGACTGCCGGCGCGCCGCGCGCGCGCGTCGACGAGCTGGAGCGCACCGTCACCACGCTGTCCGACGAGCTCGAAGCCACGCAGGCGCAACTGCGCACGGTGGTGAGCGAGTTCGAGTCGGCCAACGAGGAGCTGCGCACCGCCAACGAGGAAATGCTCAGCACCAACGAGGAGCTGCAGAGCGCCAACGAGGAACTGCAGAGCGCCAAGCAGGAGCTGGAATCCGCCAACCAGGAGCTGCTCTCGCTGAACGACGAGCTCAAGTCGCGCAACGACGAGCTGGACCGCGTCAACGACGACCTCAGCAACCTCGTCGAGGGCATCCCGCTGCCGGTGGTGCTGCTGGACCGGCAGCTCCGGCTGCGCCACGCGTCGCCGCAGGCGGCGCAGCTGTTCGGCCTCGGGCCCGAGGCGATCGGCGAGCCGCTCGGGCAGGTCAGCGGCCGTTTCTCCGTCGGCCATCTGGAGCACATGGTGCAGGCCGCCGTGCAGGGCCTCGTCGCGGTCGAGCACGAGGTGCAGGACACCGAGCAGCGCTGGTGGATCATCAACGTGCGGGCCTACCGCACCGCGGACGATCGCATCGACGGCGCGGTGATCGCCTTCCAGGACATCCACGAACTCAAGTGCGCGCTCGGCCAGGCGCAGCACGCGCGCGGCGACGCCGAGCGCGCCAACACCGCCAAGGACGACTTCCTCGGCATGGTCTCGCACGAGCTGCGCGCGCCGTTGAACGTGATCGCCGGCTGGGCCTCCGTGCTCAAGCAGGCGCAGGAACGCGGCACGCTGGCCGACGCCACCGCCGCGCGCGCGATCGCCACCATCCTGCGCCACTGCCAGACGCAGGCGCAGCTGATCGACGACCTGCTGGACGTGTCCCGCATCGCCTCCGGCCACCTGGCGCTGGAGATGCGGCCGCTGGACCTGGCCGGCTGCGTGCGCACCGTCACCGAAGGCCTGCAGCCGGCCGCCGAGGCCAAAGGCCTGGCGCTGCGCACCACGGGCCTGCAGCAGACGCACCGCATCCAGGGCGACGCGCGCCGCGTGCAGCAGATCATCGCCAACCTGGTCGGCAACTCGATCAAGTTCACACCCGCCGGCGGGCGCGTCGCCGTATCGCTGGACCGCATCGGGCCGATGATCGAGCTGTCCGTCGTGGACACCGGCATCGGCGTCGCGCCCGATCTGCTGCCGCGGCTGTTCGACCGCTTCACGCAGGCCGACATCAGCCGCACCCGTGAGTACGGCGGCCTGGGCCTGGGCCTGTCCATCGTGCGACACCTGGTGCTGGCCCACGGCGGCACGGTCGTCGCCCACAGCGACGGCGAGGGCCGCGGCACGCGGCTGACGATCCGCTTCCCGGCGGTGGAGCTCGTCTCCGGCATCCCCGAGACGCCGTCGCCGGCCACGCGCGCGCCCGACCTGGGCGGTCTGCGCGTGCTGCTGGTGGACGACGACCCGCATGCGCTCGAAGCGCTGGAGCAGGTGCTGCAGATCGCCGGCGCCGACGTGCGCGCGGCCGCGTCGGTCGACGATGCGCTGCAGCTCGTCGAGGCCCTCGCGCCGACCGGCTCGCCGCCGTTCCACGCGCTGGTCAGCGATGTGGCGATGCCGGGCGCGGACGGCTATTCGCTGATCCGCCGCCTGCGGGAACGGGAACGCGCGGCCTCCAACGACGCCGCGACCCACCGGACCGACGGCGACGACGGAGCCTCCGGCAAGAACGGCGGCAACGCCGGGAACGACGGGAACGACGGGGACGGCAGCGGCGGCGCGGGCTCGACGGGTGGGGGCGTCAGCGCCCCCGTGTCGGTGTTCGCGATCGCGCTGACCGGCCTGGCGACGCTGGAAGATCGCGACGCGGCGATCGCCGCCGGCTTCGACGACCACGTCGCCAAGCCGGTCGACACGGACCGGCTCATCGAAAAGCTGCTGGTCGCGCGCCCACGCTGACCCCACCGCTCGCGGCGAGGGCGAGGGCGAGGGCGACGCTCAGTGCGCCATCTGCCCCGCGATCGCCGGGGCGGCGGCGCTGCGGCGGCGGGCGCGCTTGATCTCGTACATGCGCTCGTCGGCCAGGCGTAGCGCCTCCTCGGCGGTCAGGCCCACGGGATTGACCGCGACCACGCCCACGCTGGCGCCGGCGTACTGCAGCGCGTTGCCATCCAGCTCGAAATGCCCGACCGTCGCCAGCGACGCGCGCTGTTCCAGCGTGCGCGCCGCCTGCAGCGCCTCGGCGTGATCGACCCATGCGCCGCTGGACGGCGGCAGGCCGCCCAGGCCCGCGCCGGGACCGACGACGACGAACTCGTCGCCACCCATGCGCGCCAGCATGTCCGACCCGCGCAGTTCCAGCGACAGCCGCTGCGCGATGGCCTGCAGGAACCGATCGCCGCATTGATGCCCGAGCTGATCGTTGATCGCCTTGAAGCCGTCCAGGTCGATGCAGCCGATCAGCACGCAGCTACCGTCGCGCACCGCGCGTTGCAGCTGGCGATGCAGTTCGTCGAAGAGCGCGCGGCGATTCGGCAGGCCCGTCAGGGCATCGGTCAGCGCGAAGGTCGCGAGCTGCTCGTTGGCGGCGCGCAGGTCGGCGACCAGGCGCTCGCGTTGGATGAACTGGCCGACGAGCGAGGAGAACAACCGCAACATCGCCTCCGCCTCCGGTCCCACCGGATGGCGCCGCGCGCTGGCGGCGCAGAGCGTGCCCAGCAGCTCGCCGCCGGCGGTGCACACCGGCGCGCTGACATAGGTTTGGATGCCGAGCTGGCGCGCCGCGTCGGAATCGCCCCAGCATTCGGCCACGTCGCTGGTGGCCATGCGGCCGGCGTCCAGCGCGCGCTTGCAGAGCGTGTCGTGCCAGGGCACGGACAGCCCCTCCGGGATCACCATCGCGCCGACGTTGCGTGCCAGCAGCACCTGCTGCTCGCCCGCGCGCAGGTCCACCGCCGTCAGGTAGGTCGACTCCAGGCCGGTGACGGTGCCCAGCATGTCCAGCAGCGGACGGGTGAGGGCGTCGAGGGTCTGCGCCGCCGGGACGGTGACGGACAGCTGGGTGAGCAAGGCATCCAAGATCGAGGTCGGGGTCAGGTCTGAACGGGCCGGATGTTGGCACAACTCCGGGCCGCTATCGGACACCGTCCGTCGCGGACGCCGCGCCGCCCGCCGGACGGCCGCGCGATGCGCAATATTGCCGCCGGCGCTCGCGGCCAGCGTCGCGCCGATACGCCACGGCGACCGGCCCGCCGCGCCTGTCCCGACCCCACCACGGCCTCTCTGCATGCCGCGGCGGCCTGGCGATGGCACCGGTGCTCAGGCCTCCCCCAGCGCCCGGGCCACCAGCTCGGCCTGCTCCAGGTGGTGCAGCACCTGGGACGAGGTCGCCCCCGATGCGTTCGGCGGCCGCGCCACGCAGCGCAGCCGCGCGTGGGCCGGCAAGACGTCGTCCATCTGCTCGCGCACGTAGCTCCAGGCGCCTTGCTGGCGGTGCTCTTCCTGGACCCAGGTGATCTCGACCAGCGCGGGGTATCGACCGAACAGCGCCGTCAGCGCCTCGCCGGGGAACGGATACAGCTGCTCCAGGCGGACCACCGCCAGATCCGCCCGCGCCACCGCGCGCCGGCCGCGGTCCAGGTCGTGATAGACCTTGCCGGCGCACAGCACCAGGCGCTCCACCTGGCCGGGCCGCTCGACCCGCGCATCGTCGATGACGAGCTGGAACTCGCCGTCCGCCAGGTCCTCCAGCGTCGCGTGCGAGGCTTTCTCCGAGTACAGCGTGCCCTTGGGCGTCATCGCCACCAGCGGCTTGCGCAGCGTGCAGAAGGCCTGCCGCCGCAGCGCATGGAACCACTGCGCGGCCGTCGACGGGCAGATCACGCGCAGGTTGTCCCCGCCGCACAGCTGCAGGAAGCGGCTCAGGTAGCCGCTCGAATGATCGGGCCCGATGCCTTCGTTGCCGTGCGGCAGCAGGATCGCGAGGGCGGACACGTCGCCCCACTTCTCCTCGCCGGAGCTGATGTACTGATCGATGTAGACCTGTGCGTTGTTCACGAAGTCACCGAACTGCGCCTCCCACACCGTCAGCGTCCGCGCGGCCGCGACGCTGTAGCCGTACTCGAAGCCCACCACCGCCTCCTCGGACAGCGGCGAGTTGAAGATCTTGAAGCGCCCGGCGCGCCGGCCGTCCAAGGCTTCCCGGGCGGCTTGGCGCAAGGGCACGACCTCCTCGGCGGCATCTTCGCCAGCGGCCTGCGAGGTCCACGCCGCCTGTCGATGCAGGAAGGTCCCCCGCCGCACGTCCATGCCGGAGATCCGCACGTTCACGCCCTCGCGCAGCACGGTCGCGTAGGCGAGGTTCTCCGCCAGGCACCAGTCGACGCGCAGCGACGGCGGCGCCGCCGCGAGGGTCCGCGGTACATCGCCGGGCGTGCTGTCCGGCAGGTCCTCCGCTGTCTCGGCCGGCGCCAGCCCCGCCATGCGTCGCCAGTGATCGATGAGCGTGCGCACCATCGCGTGCGGGACGAAGCCGTCCGGCAGCCGCGTCATCGCGCGGACGAGGTCGCGCAGCGTCGCCGTGTCGATCGCCGGCGCCCCCACGGGCCGCCGCAACGGCCGCGGCACATCGTCCGTCCCGGGCATCGTCGGAACGGAGAAGGCCTGATGCGCGCGCACGCGGCTGTGGGCCAGGTGCGTGTCCATGTCCTCCGGCGCCGCGACGCCCTCGGCGCGCAGCGCCGCGGCATATCGCTCGACGACGGTGGGATGCGCCCCGGTGACCGCATGGACGCGGGGACGCGTCAGCGCGGGCACGTCGTTCTCCGAATGGCCGAGGCGGCGATAGCCGATCAGATCGATGACCACGTCGGTGCCGAAGCGCGCGCGCCAGGCCATCGCGAGGGCGGCGGCACGCAACGCCTGCTCCGGCTCGTCGGCATTCACGCGCAGCACCGGCGCGTCGACCATGCGGGTGACGTCGGTGCAGTAACGCGCCGGACAGACGCTCATCGGGTTCGGCTCGGTGAAGCCGACCTGGTTGTTGATGATCACGTGCACCGTGCCGCCGACGTCGTAGCCCGGCTTGCCGCCGAGCATCAAGGTCTCCATCACCACGCCCTGCCCCGCGAAGGCCGCGTCGCCATGCAGCATCAACGGCAGGACGCGGAGGCGGCCGTCCCTGCCATCCCGCGTCCCCTCATCGGTCGCGTCCTGGACCGCGCGCACCATGCCCGTCAGCACCGGATGCACGCTCTGCAGGTGGGACGGGTTGTGGGCCAGCGTCAGCGCGACGATCCCCCGCGGCGTCGCCAGCTCGTGCTCGGCGCCGAGGTGATAGACCAGGTCGGTATGCGCTTCGGGACGGGGCGACTTCGGGTCGAAGTAATCGAGGATCCTGGCCGGCGGCATGCCCATCAGGTTGATCAGCACGTTGACGCGTCCGCGATGGGGCATGCCGAGGAAGATGCGCCGCGCGCCCTGGCCGGCCGCCTCGTCGCAGAGGGCGTGCAGCAGCGGGATCAGCGTTTCGTGGCCCTCGATCGAGAACCGCTTCGCATGCGGGAACTGCTGCGCGACGTGCGCCTCCCAGGCTTGGGCGCGCACCAGCCGGTCGAGCAACGCCAGCCGCTGGGCCGCGCCGCCGGGGGCGGGCGGCGCGGCCTCCATCTCGTGATGGAGCCAGTCGCGCCGGGCCTCGTCGCGCACCGCGCTGGCATCCAGCGCCAGGCCGCCGCAGTAGATCGCCTTCAGCGCCCGGTCCAGGTCGGCCACGGTACGCGCGCTCCAGAGCGGCGTGCCGGCCGGCGACAGCCATTCGCCCGGCTGCAGGCCGAAACGCCGCGGATCGAGCATCGCCGCGTCCGCCGGTCGGGCGAGGCCCAGCGGATCGAGCCGCGCGCTGCGGTGCCCGTCGCGCCGGTGCGCGTCGATGAAGGCGAGCACCTCGGGCCGCCACCGGGTGGACGGCGCCGATCCGCCGGGATGGATCCGATCGTTCATGCGATTGCGTTCCCTGGGCCGCCGGGGGCCGTTCCGTGTCGTCCCCGCACCGTGCCACGGGTCAGGGATCTCGGGCAAGGCGCGGACCGGGGTCGACGGTCGCCGGCCGGCCCCTTTGACTTACGCTTGTTCCGCGAAGGTCGCGATGTACTGGCGCGCCACCGCGTCGGCATGGGTGACGGCCTCGTCGACGGAAGGGAATTCATCCTCGAGCTCGTGCCAGGCGGTGGGGCCGCGGTGCGCGTCCTCCTCGCCCTTGACCACGAAGCGTCCGCGCCAGGGTCCGGAGACCTGGCCGAACGCATCCAGCACATAGGTGCGGCCCTTGTGGTGGCGGACGGTCTGCATGGTGGCATCGCGCGCATTGGCGCGTCGAACACGGTGCCCGTGGTTTTACACCGCCCGCCGCTTTACTGGAATGAAATCCCCGTGACGATCGGGGCGGCTGGGCGACACGGTCCGGCGAGTCACGGCGAGTCGCCGCGCGTGCCGGCCTTCAGCAGACCCGGTTCCGTCCGTCGCGTTTGGCGGCATACAACGCGTCGTCGGCCTCGGCGATCAGGCTTTCCAGCGTCCGATCCCCGTCGGGCACGCAGGCGGCCACGCCCAGGCTGACGGTCACCACCGGGCCGGCCGGCGAGGCCGGATGCGGCAGCGCGAGCGCCTCGATGCCGGCGCGGATCTGCTCGGCGACCTTCGCCGCGGCGGCGTGGTCGGCGCCGGGCAGCAGCACGACGAACTCCTCGCCGCCATATCGCGCCGCCAGGTCGCCGGCGCGGCCCACGGCCTGGCTCAGCACGGCGCCGATGGCGGCCAGGCATTCGTCGCCCTTCAGATGGCCCATCTGGTCGTTGTAGCGCTTGAACGCGTCGACGTCGGCCAGCACCAGCCCCAGCGAGGCGCTGGCGCGACGCGCCCGGCGCCACTCCTCGACGGCGGCCTCGTTGAAGCGGCGGCGGTTGGCCAGCCCGGTGACGACGTCGAGGAAGGACAGCCGCTGCAGATGCTCGTTGGCCATGCGCAGTTCCTCGGTGCGCTGGGCCACGAGCCGTTCCATCTCGGCCTGCCGCAGCCGCAGCCGGCGCGTGCGCAGACGGACGAGGCCGGCGACGACGCCGATCGCCAGCACCACGAGCAGGGCCCGGAACCAGCCCGTCTCGTAGAAGCGCGGACGCACGATGATTTCGAGCGGCGTCTCCGACTCGCGCCAGCGCAGGCCGTCGCCGGACACCGCCAGCCGCAACCGGTAGCGACCATGCTCCAGCGCGGGGAAGGTCAGTTCGCGGTCGCCGGCGACATCGGTCCAGCCGCGCGACAGCCCTTCCATCAGGAAGCGGAAGCGGACGCGATCGGCTTCGCGCAGCGTTGACGCGGCGATGCCGACGGACAGCGCCACCGGCCCCGGCGGCAGGTCCAGCGCCCGGCCGTCGAGCGGCCACGGCTCGCCGTCGACGGTCAATTGCTCGATGCGGACGGCGGGCGGCTCGCCGCCGCCCGGCAGCCGGGCCGGATCGACGATGACCAGCCCGCCCGACGACGGCAGCCAGACACGGCCCTGCGCATCGACGGCACCGGCGGCCTGCAGGCTGCCGGCGAAGCTCGTCGCCCGCAGCGTGTCGCCGGGGCCGAAACCGACCGTGCGGACCTGCTTGAGCCGCCCGTCCAGGAATGCATCCAGATCGGCGCGCGCGACGCGGTAGAAGCCGCGGTTGCAGGTGATCCAGAACTGGCCCGCGTGGTCTTCGAGGAAGACCTGCGACAGGCCGTCCCACAGGCCGTCGGCGGGACGGATCGCGCCGATGCTGCCGTCCTTGATGCGATTGATGCCTTCGCCGTTGGTGCCGATCCAGATCTCGCCGCGGTTGTCTTCCTTCAGCGCCACGATCCAGTCGGACAGCAGCCCGTCGGCGGTGGTGAAGGTCTTGGCGACGCCGTCGCGCCAACGTACCAGGCCCTGCCCGGTGGTGCCGAACCAGAGCGTGCCCGCGCGGTCCTGCAGGATCGCGGCCACGCCTTCGGCGGGCAGGCCGGGCGCCTTCACGATGTCGAAGCCATGGCCGTTGAAGCGCGCCAGCCCGGCGCGCGTGCCGACCCACAAGGTGCCCGCGCGGTCCTCCTGGATGGAGCGCACCTCGACGCCGGGCAGGCCGCTGTCGGCACCGAAGACCTCGATGCGGCCGCCGATCATGCGCGCCACGCCGGCGGTGTAGGTGCCGATCCAGAGCGCGCCGTCACGGGTCTCGTGCAGCGTGGAGATCTCGTCGGTCGGCAGCCCGTCGGCCTTGCCGATCACGGTGATGCGGCCGTCCTTCAATCGGTTGAGGCCGCCACCGGAGGTCGCGGCCCAGATCGTGCCGTCGCGGCTGGCCAGCACCGAGCGCACGTTGTCGTGGCTCAGGCCCTCGGGCGTGCCCAGGATGGTGAAGCTGCGGTTGCGCAGCCGGTTCAGGCCGTCGACCCAGGTGCCGACCCAGAGGCTGCCCTCACGGTCCGCCAGCATCGACCAGATCTGGCTGCCGGCCAGTCCGTTGGCCGTGGACACGGTGCTGAAGCGCCCGTCCCGAAAGCGGCTCACGCCGGCGCCCCAGCTGCCCACCCACAGGTCGCCGCGCGCGTCGCGGGCCAGCGCGGTAAGGTGGTCGCTGGGCAGGCCGTCGGCGGTCGTGTAAATGCGCATGTCCGGCTTGTCGATGCCATGCATGCGGACCAGGCCGCCGCCCGCGGTCGCGGCCCACACGCCCCCGGACGGATCGGCGAGCAGTTGCCGCACCAGCAGATGCGGGAAGCCGTTGGACGGATTGAAGACCTTGAAACCGCCGCCGGGCGGCATGGCGACGAGGCCGCCGCCGGTGGTGGCGATCCAGAGCGTGCCGGCGGTGTCGAAGACCACGGTCCGCAGCCGCGCGGTGGGCAGGCCGTCCGCCTCGCCGAAGGTCTTGACCTCGCCGTCGCGCCAGCGCATCAGGCCGCCGTCGCCCGCCGCCCAGACGGTGCCGGACTTGTCCTGCGCGAAGGACCAGACGCGGCGCTTGCCCGCCTGCGCCTTGGTAATGGCGGTGGAGAAGCGGCCGTGCTGGTAGATCACCGCGCCGTTGGGATGGCCGATCCAGAGCCGGCCCTGCGCATCCTCCAGCAGGCCGAAGACCGGCTGCGAGGCGATCTCCGGCGCATGCGCGTTCTCGAAGGTCGTGAAGCGCTTGCCGTCGAAACGCGCCAGCCCGCCCGCGGTGCCGATCCACAGGCCGCCGTCGCGGGATTGCAGCAGCGCCTGCACGGTGTTGAGCGGCAGGCCCTGCTCGGTCTGCCAGAGGTCGATCTTGTACTGGCTGACGGCGCGGACCGGGTCGCGCAGGTCGCCGGCCGGCACCGGGTCGAGGGCCGACGCCGAAGCGCCCGGTGAGGCGGAGGTCGCCGCGGACGCCCCGGAGGCCGGCAGCGGCGCCGAGGTCAGCGGGCTCGGCACGGCCAGCGCCGGCCTCGCCATCGGCGCGACGACGCACGCCAGCGCCACGCCGAGGGCGACGGCGCGCGCCAGGTCGGCGAGGAAGAGCGGCAGGGTCCGAGCGGAAGTCATAGGTGGGCGGGTCGCGCCGGATTGTGACTCGGCCCGGGCGCCGCCCGCATCCGTCGTACAGGGCACGCGTGCGGTCCGCGTGAAGCCTTGCCCAGGAGTCGGCGCGGCCATGGCCCGGCGGTCATCCGCGCGCCGCCGGCGCGACGTGGTCCCAGGACAGGCCGAACTTCAACAGGTACTTGCGCAGGCGGTCGGCGTCGTTGACGACGCTGCGCGCCTGGCGGCTGGCCTGGAACAGCCGCCGGCCGGCCTCGGAGAGCGACCCCGACGCGCGGCACACGCGCAGCACCGCCGCCAGTTGCAGACGGTCGAACCGGTCCATCGCCTCCAGCGCCGCGCGGTCCAGCACCTCGTCGAGCAAGGCGTCGTCCGCCTCGTCGCGTCCGTCGCCGGCATGCACCTCGTCGCCGCGCTCCCAGAGCCATTCGAGCCGCGCGATCTCGGCCTCCACCAGCGGCAGCCCGATGCGCCCGCCCTCGGCCAGCGTCGCCAGCCGCGTCACCGAGGCCGACAGGTCGCGGAAGTTGCCGCTCCACAACGCCCGCGACGACTGGGCGAAGCTCAGGTAACGCGCCTTCGCCTCCGCGTTGAAGCGCACCGCGCGGCCGGCCTCGCGCGCGCCGAGCTGCAACAGGTGATCGACGTTGGGCTCGATGTCCTCGGGCCGCTCGCGCAGGCCGGGCAGGCTGTAGGTCCAGAGATTGATCCGCGCGAACAGGTCGTCGCGGAATCGGCCGGCCGCCACCTCGGCGCGCAGATCGCGATTGGTGCCGACGATCAGTTGGAAGTCGCTCTCCACCTCGCGGTCGGCGCCGACGGGCAGGAAGCGTTTCTCCTCGATCGCCTTCAGCAGCATGGCCTGCTCGTCGAGGCCGAGCTCGCCGATTTCGTCCAGAAACAGCAGCCCCTTGTCCGCGGTGCGCAGCAGGCCGGGCCGATCGGCCATCGCGCCGGTGAAGGATCCCTTCTTGTGCCCGAACAGCGTTGACGCCGCGCCGTCCCCACGCAGCGTGGCGCAATTCACCTCGACGAAATCGCCGTCCAGCTGGTGACGGGACTGCTTCAGCGCGTACATCCGCCGCGCGAGGAAGGACTTGCCGGCGCCGGTCGGCCCGGTGAGCAGCATCGGCGCCCGCGACCGCACCGCCACGCGCTCCACTTCCTCGATCAACGCGTTGAAGCGCGCGTTGCGCGTCGCGATGCCGCTCTTGAGGAAAGCCACGGCGTCGTGCCGCTCGGCGCGGAAGCGCTGCGCGATGCCGTCGTAGCGGGACAGGTCCAGATCGATCAACGCCACCGCGCCCGGCTCGCCCTCCTTCCACTTGCGCGGCGGCGAGGTCTGCAGCAGCACGCCGGGGATGAAGCGCGCCTCCACCATCAGGAACATGCAGATCTGCGCGACGTGGGTGCCGGTGGTGATGTGTGCCCGGTACTGCTCGCGCGTCGTGTCGAAGCGGTAGGCGCGGGCCCAGTCGTAGAGTGCCGCGTAGACCTCCCCGAAGTCCCACGGGTCCGCGACCGCCATCTCGACGAGGTTCACCTCGGTCTCCGGAGAGACGTTGGCGATGTCGCGCTTCAGCAGTTCCGCCAGAGCCAGGTGTTGCGGGGAATGGAACAGCTCCAGCCGATGCACGACCGCGTCCGGCTGCGACACCAGCGAGATCGTCGGCCGCCACTTCTCCCAGCGCCCGGCGCCGTGCCCGCCGTCCAGCTGGGAGCCGATGAATCCGATGACGACATGCTTCTTGGACATGGGCGAAGTCTAGCGTCGACGCGGCTCATCACTAGCTTTTTGGCTAGTTTCTTATCCATACATCCATTCACGACCTCATCTTCGGATGACCGGAGATCGCGACCGCCGCGACAACCGACAACATACTCGTTTGAAATCAATGACTTGCGATGACCTCGACGCCCTCTGCGCCGACCTGGCACGGGCGTTGCAATGAAGCAGGGGCGGCGCATGTGCGTCGCCCCCGGGGAGTGGTGGCGGACCAGCGCAAGGGATGCCAACAGAATGCGAATGAGGAGGTCGAGATGGACCAGCAGCAACAAGCGACGAATGCCATGAACAACTACAACCAGATGGACGTGCCCGGCGGCGTGCCGGTGAAGATGTGGACGCGCGGCGTCCCGGTCGAGGACGAGGCGCGCCAGCAGCTGTCCAACGCGGCCAGGCTGCCGGTGATCTTCAAGCACATCGCGGCGATGCCCGACGTGCACCTGGGCATCGGCGCGACGATCGGATCGGTGATCCCGACGCTGAAGGCGATCATCCCGGCCGCGGTCGGCGTCGACATCGGCTGCGGGATGATGGCTTGCAAGACGACCTTGACGGCCGAAGACCTGCCCGACAACCTGAGCCCGTTGCGCTCGGCGATCGAGCGCGCGGTGCCTCACGGCCGCACGCCGCGGGGCCGCGATGTCGGCGCCTGGAAGCACGTGCCCGAGGACGCCGATCAGGCTTGGTCGGCGCTGGCGCCCGAGTTCGACGAGCTCTGCCGCGACTATCCCAAGCTGAAGAACACCAACAACCGCCAGCATCTGGGCACGCTGGGCACGGGCAACCACTTCATCGAGGTCTGCCTCGACGAGGCGGGCTTCGTGTGGTTCATGCTGCATTCGGGCTCGCGCGGCGTCGGCAACGCGATCGGATCGATGTTCATCGATCTGGCGAAGCAGGACGCGATGCGCCATCAGGCGAATCTGCCGGACGTGAACCTGGCGTACTTCGAGGAAGGCGCGCGGTACTTCGGCGACTACGTGCGCGCGGTCGGCTGGGCGCAGAAATTCGCGGCGCAAAACCGCGAGCTGATGATGCGCAGGGTGATCGCCGCGACCAAGGCCGTGATCGCCAAGCCCTTCGAGAGTCACATCGAGGCGGTGAACTGCCACCACAACTACGTGCAGAAGGAAACGCACTTCGGCACCGATGTCTTCGTGACCCGCAAGGGCGCGGTGAACGCCAGGCGCGGCCAGATGGGGATCATCCCCGGCAGCATGGGCGCGCGCAGCTACATCGTCCGCGGCAAGGGCAACCCCGAGAGCTTCGACAGTTGCTCGCACGGCGCCGGCCGCACGATGAGCCGCACGGAGGCCAAGCGCCGCTTCACCGTCGCCGACCAGCATGCCGCGACCGAAGGGGTCGAGTGCCGCAAGGACGCCAACGTCATCGACGAGATCCCGATGGCCTACAAGGACATCGACGCGGTGATGGAGGCGCAGAAGGACCTGGTGGAGGTCGTGCACACGCTGAAGCAGGTGGTGTGCGTGAAGGGATAGCCACCACGCGGCCCCTCGCTCAGACGGGTGGCGGGTGGCGAGGTGCGCGGCGCGTGGACGCCGCAGGGAGAAAAAGATGACATGGAAAGATTCGCTCGCCGGCCTTCGGCCGTGGACGACGCCTTCAACGCGACCAGCACGCACAACGCAAGCCGCCTGGTCCGCACAAGCCGTGCCACCGGAAACACCAGCGCGGTGGGCCCCGTTGTCGCGGCCCGCACCCGTGGCACCGGCGACCCAGGAATGGCTGCCGCTGCTGGAATCGCGCAGCGGCTATCAGCGGCAGGAGGCCATCCAGGCCCTGGCCTCGATGCGCTCGCACGAGGCCCTGCCGCTGCTGCTCAGGCGCGTGAACGACTGGGTGCCCGAGGTCCGCGCCGCCGCGCGGCTCGCTGTCCTGCCGTACCTGCAGGACGACTGCCTGCCCGCATGGCGCGGCGCGATGCCCGCATTGGCGGAAATCCTGCGCGGCCGGCGGGCCGATCACGGCCCCCTGCTGAAGGTCGTCGCCGAGTTCCTCCGCACGCCCGATCGCGCCGGCTTGCTGCGCGGCTCGTCGCCGCTCCTGCGACGCTGGCTCACCGCGGCCGAATGGCAGGCCGCCCCGGAGCCGCGGCGCCTCGCGATGCTCGCGGAGCGACTGCGGGACTCGGATGTCGCGGCGGCGCGCTGGGCGCTCGACCGCGTGGAAGAGCTGTGCGAAGCCGCCTCCCGACCGCCGCTCTGGCTGATCGGCTGCGCCAACGCCCATGGCCTGGTTCGGGCGCATGCGCTGCGTCGTCTTCGCGACGAGGTCCCGTCGATGGGCGACACGATGGCATCGCGTCTGGCGCTGGACCGCCACGCCCTGGTCCGCGCGGTCGCGCTGGCGCAACTGCGCAAGAACGGCGACTTGGGCACGGTCGTCGCGCGCGCGGAAGAGCAGTTGAGCGCCCCGGCGCTGACGCCGCGCGGTGCCGCGCCAGCGCTTCTGTTCCTCGCTGTCGTGGATCCGAAGGGCGCGACGGCGCGGTGTGAACGGTTGGTCGGCATGACGGGCGCGGACCGTACGCGCACGGCGCTTCGCGTGCTGGCCCTTCAGCATCTGATCGCGGCGACGGATGGCGACGCCCAGATGCACTGGATGACCTCGGCGCTGGCCGACGACCATGCCAAGGTCCAGCGCGTGGCGTCGGTGGCGATCGCACGCGGCGCCATCCCGCCGTCGCCGGAGGTGTTGCTACCGATCGTCCTCGCCCATGGCGATCTCGGCGCGTTGTGCCGCGGTCTCGGCATCCTGCGGTACCGGAGCCTGTGGCGCCAGTTTCGGGCCTTGCTGGACCTGAGCATCGCCGCGTTGCCCGAGGGCGGCGCGGAGGCCGTCACGCGCGCGTTCGTCCAATGGGACGCGAGCACGCGCATCGGCGTCTCGCCGCCCGCGGCCCCGGTCGCCGACGAGCTCCGCGCGTTGTGGCATCAGCGGGCATCGGCGCTTCCGCCACGGCTGCGGGACCGGATCGAATACTCACTCGCGTCCATCGGCCTGCTGACGCTGGAAGCGGCGACGACGGTGGCGCCAACGAAGAAAACAAGCAACACGGCCTGACATCGGGCCGATGAACGACAAGAAGAGAAAACCATGAACACGAGGGAGTCCATGATCGAACTGGACGGCTCGCACGGCGAAGGCGGCGGGCAGATCCTGCGGACGGCGCTGGCGCTGGCCATGTGCACCGGCGTGCCGCTGCGCATCGACCGCATCCGCGCGAAGCGGGCCAAGCCCGGCCTGATGCGGCAGCACCTGACCTGCGTCCTCACGGCGCAGGAGGTCTGCGGCGCGACGGTGATCGGCGCGGAGCTCGGCTCCGAGGCGCTGGAGTTCCGCCCCGGTCGTGTGCATGCCGGCGACTACCGCTTCGCCGTCGGCACCGCCGGCAGCTGCACGCTGGTGCTGCAGACGGTGCTGCCGCCCCTGATGCTGGCCGATGCGACCAGCCGCATCCATCTGTCCGGCGGGACGCACAACCCGATGGCGCCGCCCTTCCACTTCCTGCAGCGCGCCTTCGCACCGCTGGTGCGCAAGGCCGGTGCGGGGCTGGATCTGACGCTGCGTCGTCACGGCTTCTTCCCCGCCGGCGGCGGCGAGATCGAAGCCGTCATCACCCCCGCCGCCGACGGCCCGCGGCCCTTCGACCTGCTCGATCGCGGCGCCTTGCTGGAGTCCTACGCCGAGGTCGTCGCGCCCGCGTTGCCGCGTAACGTCGCCAGCCGAGAGCTCGACGCCATCGGGCAGACACTCGGCTGGGACGAGTCCCAGTTGCGTGTGATCCACGCCCGTCAGAACGAAGGCCCCGGCAACGCGCTGATGGCGACGCTTGCCCACGAGCATCTGACCGACGTCTTCATCGCCTTCGGCGAGCGTGGACTGTCCGCCGAGGAGGTGGCGCGAGCGCTGGCGGCCGAGGTGCGTGCCTATCAGGCCTCGACCGGCGCGGTCGGACCGCACCTGGCGGATCAGCTGGCGTTGCCGCTCGCGTTGGCGGTGGCCGCCAGCGGCCGCGCCGCGCAGTACACCTGCACCGACGTGACCGAGCACGCCCGCACCAACTTCACGGTGATCGAGCGCTTCCTGGACGTGCGCTTCGAGTCCCAGCTGGAGCTGTCCCGCGGCGGCAACGCGTGGCGCGTCACGGTGGCCCCGGCATGAGCGCGCGCCCTCACCCTCGGTCCCCGGGCCCCATGGGCCCCCTCGACGCCGCATCCCACGGAGACCCCACTTGAGCGTTCGTGAACTGATGACGCTGTGCTTCGAGCACCGGCTGGACGGCCGCGACACCGACCGCTGCGTCAAGAGCATCGCGCCGAACCTGCTCGACCCGGAGCGGCCCGTCATCCCCATCCCGATGCAGACACGCGAGGAACTCCTGCACATGATGAAGACCGCGGACGCGGCCCACATCCTGATCGACGGCGGGATCTTTCATTTCAACGCGCTGTTCACCGACGTCGCGACCTGCCCCGCCGCGCGCGTCTATTACATGCGGACGCCCGATCTCATGGCGGTGGCCCGCCTGGGCGTGTTCATGAAGGACCACGGCGTGGACCTGAAACCCGTGCGGGGCGAGGACTTCGCGGCCCTCATCCAGCAGGCGCAGTACCCCGAGCGCCATCGCCGGTGGCTGGACCGCTGGACCTCCAACCAGCGGCCGTTCAAGGGGCTGCTGGACGGCCGGACGAAGAACACCGTGGTGGACCAAGGAATCTGGCTGTCCTCCAACGGCGGCTGCCTGGTCTGCGGCCAGCCCACGGACCGGATGGCCACGTCCAGCTTCATCGGCGGGAACGGTGTGATGCTGGGGCTGCAGCTGTGCGCTGACCACGAGGCGGAGGCAAAGGCGAGTCCCAGCCTGATGCACTACGTGGCGCAATCCGCGAAGGTGCCGCCACCGGCATTCGCGGAGAACGTCGAGGAGCTGACGGCGCAAGAGATCGTGGCCCTGTCCTGCGTCGCCATCCGCGATCAGCTGGACTGCGCGATCGAAAAGGTCGACGGCACGACGATCACCGCGGTGCGGCCGTCGGGCTTCCGGCTGATCCTGCGGCAGGACAGCCCGATGCACTACGCCTACAACATCCAGGACCGGGACGGGAAGCCGCTGTCCCGCATCGACTCCGCGGATCATCACGCGGTCGACTACGGCCCGGACCATGTGCACCGCGACCTGAGCCGGAAGAAAAAGAACGAGGTGGAGTCCAGCTTCACCTACGGATTCGCGGTGGCGGACCTGACCGCCATCCGGTCCCTGGTCGAGCACGCCGAGGCCGCCGCCACGCGCCACGGCCCGTAACCCCGCTGAAACGCGACGCGCCGCCCGCGGCGCCACAATGCCGCATCTCGCGCCCACACGGGCGCATTTTTCCTTTCCGTCGCCGCGCCCCTACGTTCCGACATCGACCCGGATGCCCCTGCCCATGAGCCTCGCCGCCCTCCCCCTCCAGCAGCATGTCCCCACCGCCAGCCCGCTTGCCTATGGCTGCATGGGCCTGGGCGGCCGCTGGGACCACGCCCCGTGGACCGACTCGGACGTCGACCATGCGCAGGCCGCCGTCGAGGCCGCGCTGGACATCGGCATCACGCTCTTCGACCACGCCGACATCTACACCTTCGGCAAGGCGGAGTCGGTCTTCGGCGCGCTCTTCCGCCGCCAGCCGTCGCTGCGCGAGCGCATCGTGCTGCAGAGCAAGTGCGGCATCCGCTTCGCCACCGACAGTCACCCGAAGTGCTACGACCTGTCCGGCGGCTACATCGTCGAGGCGGTGGAGGCCAGCCTGCGGCGGCTGGGGACCGAGCGGCTGGACATCCTGCTGCTGCATCGCCCCGATCCGCTGATGGCGCCCGACGAGATCGCCGAGGCCTTCCAGCGCCTGCGCACGCAGGGCAAGGTTGGTCACCTGGGCGTGTCCAACATGAACGCGGGGCAGATGGCCTGGCTGGGTCGCGCGCTGGACCAGCCGCTGGTGGCCAATCAGCTGGAGCTGGGCCTCGGCCACCTGGAGCCGATCGACGCGGGCACCTGCTTCAACGACCCGCAGGCGGCCACCCGTCCGGGCGCGCTGGCCTGGGCCGGCACGATGGAGCATTGCCAGCAGCACGGCATCCAGATCCAGGCATGGAGCTCGCTGGCGCGCGGCCGCTTCAGCGGAGACACCGCGCAGACCTCGGCCGACGAGCCGGCGCGTGCGCTCGTACATCAGCTCGCGCGGCATCACGGCGTCAGCGCCGAGGGCATCGTGCTGGCCTGGCTGATGAAGCATCCGGCGCGCATCCAGCCGGTCATCGGCACCAGCAACCCGGATCGCATCCGCGCTTGCGGCGACGCGATGCGCGTGACGCTCAACCGCGGCGAGTGGTACTCGTTGTACGAGACCGCGCGCGGCGTGCCGCTGCCCTGAGCAGCACGCGATTCGGCGAACCCGCAAACGCGCCATGCGGCACGCCGGCCGTCCCGCGTTGGGTAAGGACGGTCAGAACGCCGCGCTGAGCTCCGTCACCAGCGCGGCCGCGCCGATCTCGCGGACCGCGGAGAAGTTCTGACCCGACCACAGTGGTGAGAACTCCCCGCTGCCCTGCGCCTCCGCCTTCGCGCGCAGCGGCGCGATGCCGGAGGTGGCCAACGGGAATTGCGGCGCCGACTCGCTCAGCGGTCCGACCTCCCGCATCAGCCGGTTGACGATGCCCCGCGCCGGACGGCCGGTGAAGAGATTCGTCACCGCCGTGTGACGGCCCGCGGGATCGCGCAACGCGGCGCGGTGAGGCGCGCTGGTCGTCGCCTCGTCGCACAGGAGGAAGGCGGTGCCGAGCTGCGCCGCCGACGCGCCCAGCGCCAGCGCCGCGCGGATGCCTCGCACGTCCGCGATGCCGCCGGCGGCGATCACCGGCACCCGCACCGCCCGCACGACCTGCGGCAGCAGCGCCATCGTGCCGGTCTGTCGCGTCAGGTCGTCGCTGAGGAAATGGCCGCGATGACCGCCCGCCTCCCAGCCCTGCGCGATGATCCCGTCGACGCCTTGCGCGTCCAGCCAGATCGCCTCGTCGACCGTCGTCGCGTTGCCCAGGATCAGGCTGCCCCAGCCCTTCACCCGCGCGATCAGCTCCGGCGACGGCAGCCCGAAATGGAAGCTCACGACCGGTGGCCGGAACGGCTCGACCAGATCGGCGATCTCGACCGAGAACGGCTGCCGGCCGGGACCGGCGGGGATCTGCGTGGGGTCGATGCCGAACTCGGCGTAATACGGCGACAGCCGCTCCCGCCAGCGGGCTTCGCGCATGTCGTCCGGGGTGGGGGGCGTGTGGGCGAAGAAGTTGACGTTGAACGGCTTCGTCGTGCCTTCGCGCAGCGCCTGCAATTCGCGGCGCAGCGCGTCGGGCGTCAGCATGGCGGCGGGCAGCGAGCCCAGCCCGCCGGCCTCGCTCACCGCGACGGCCAGCCGCGCGTCCTGCACGCCGGCCATCGGCGCCTGGATCAGCGGCAGACGGGTGCCGAGGAAGAAGGGGGAGAACGGGGCGGAGGCAGCGGTCGATGCGGGCATGGCGGCAAGTCCTGGAGCGGCTGAACGACGAAGGGGCATCTTCGCCCAAGCGAGGATGCCCCTTCCAGCGTCAGGCCCGCCCGCCGGGCGGCCTGCGACGCGTCACTTGCAGGTGAAGCTCTTGGCGTTCACTTCCTTCACGTTGCCCGCGCCGCAGGTCGTGACGGCCTGCTCGCTCATCTTCTGCACTTCGGCCATGCGGTTGGCATTGGTCTCGGCGGAGTTGGGAGCGATCACGCAGCCGGTCGACAGGGCGGCAACGGCGGTGGCGAGCAACAGGGCGATGGGGCGGATGGTCATGATGGGGATTCCCTCGGTGATTTCTGATCGGCGCGCGGTCCGGCGATTCAGTGCCGCGGCACGGAGCGCAGTCTAGGCGAGCCCCCACGGGCCGACGACCGCCTCCGATGAACCGGCGTCCCGCCGCGACGAACTGCAGCGCCGTCCGACGATCGGGGGAACCGGCACCCGGCGGTGGACAGCGGCGACGCGCCGCCCATCGGGGGCATGACCCCATCCCAGCGCCACGCCGACGAGGGTCAGGTCGTGACGGCCCGGCCGCCGCAACCCGCAACACGCAACACGCAACACGCGACACGCGACACGCGGCCCACAGCCCACAGCCCACAGCCCGCGGCACCGCGACTCAAGGCCGCGCCAGCGCCTCCACCGGATCCAGCCGCGCCGCGTTGCGGGCCGGCAGGTAACCGAAGACGACGCCGATCAGCGTCGACACCGCGAAGGCCCCGGCGATCGCCGTCGTCGAGATCAGCATCCGGAAGCCGCCGCCCGCGAGGTGATCGAACAGCAGGCTCGCGCCCACCGCCAGCCCCACGCCCAGCGCGCCGCCGATCAGGCAGACCAGCACGGCCTCGATCAGGAACTGCCGCAGGATGTCGCTCTGGCGCGCGCCCACCGCCATGCGCACGCCGATCTCGCCGGTGCGCTCCGTCACCGACACCAGCATGATGTTCATCACCCCGATGCCGCCCACCACCAGCGAGATCAGCGCGATCGACGAGATCAGCGCGGTGATCGTCGCCGTCGTCTGCTCCACCGTCTTGCGGATGCTGTCGGTGTTCATCATGAAGAAGTCGGTCTTGCCGTGGCGCTGCGCCAGCAGCGTCTTGATGCCCTGCTCCGCCGCGGCGTTCGGCACCGCGTCGCTGACGCGCACCGTCACCCGGGCCAGGTAGTCCTGGCCGGTGAGACGGCCCATCGCCGTTGTGTAGGGCAGCCAGATGTTGTTGGACTCGTCGTTGCCAAAGGCGCTTTCCTTCTTCGCCGTCACGCCCACGATGCGCGCCGGCACCGCGCCGAGCAGGATCACCTGGCCCAGCGGCGAGCCGCCGTCCGGGAACAGCGTCTTGCGCGCGTTGTCGTCGATCACCGCCACCTGCTCCTGCAGCCGCACCGACTCCGCGTCGAAGGCCTGCCCCTGCGCGAAGGTATAGCCGCGCACGCGGAAGAACTGCTCGCCGACACCGGTGATGGACGCGCTGACGTCGACGTTGCGATAGCGCAGCCCTGCGTTGACCGACACCGACGGCGTCACGCTGTCCACGTACTCCAGCTGCGACAGCGCCGTCGCGTCGGCCGCGCGCAGCGTCCTCACCGTGGCGGCGCGGCGGTCGCCGAACCCCTCGCCCGGCATGATGTCGATGGTGTTGGTGCCCATCGAGCTGATGTCCGCCAGCACCTTCTGCCGCGTGCCCTCGCCCAGCCCCACCACCGACACCACCGACGCGATGCCGATGATGATGCCCAGCATCGTCAGCAGCGTGCGCAGCCGGTGCGCCGCCATCGCGCGCAGCGCCATGCGCGTGGCCTCGGCGACGCGCCCCAGCACCGCCGCCCACGACGCGCCCGTCGGCCCCGCGTCGGGCCGGGCCAGCACGGCGGGCGGCGCGGCGTCGGGCCGTCGACGGTCCGCGACGATGATCCCGTCGCTGATCTCGATCACGCGCTGCGCGTGCGCGGCGACCTGCGCGTCGTGTGTCACCAGGATGATGGTGTGGCCGTCGGCGTGCAGCTCCTCCAGGATCTTCATCACCTCGCGACCGCTGGCCTGGTCGAGCGCGCCGGTGGGCTCGTCGGCCAGGATCACGTCGCCGCCGTTCATCAGCGCGCGGGCGATCGACACGCGCTGCTGCTGGCCGCCGGACAGTTGCCCGGGCCGGTGATGCAGCCGCTCCGCCAGTCCCAGCCGCTCCAGCAGCGCGCGGGCGCGGGCGTGGCGATGCTCGGCCTGCACGCCGGCATAGATGGCGGGGATCTCGACGTTGCCCAGCGCGTTCAGGTCGCCGAGCAGTTGGTAGCGCTGGAAGATGAAACCGAAGTGCTCGCGCCGCAGCCGGGCGAGCTCGTCCGGCGCCATCGCGCCGGTCTCCTGTCCGGCCACGCGGTAGCTGCCACGCGTGGGCCGGTCCAGGCAGCCCAGGATGTTCATCAGCGTCGACTTGCCGGAGCCCGACGGGCCGATGATGGCGACCATCTCGCCGGCTTCGATCGTCAGGTCGACGTCGCGCAGCACCGCGACCACGCCTTCGCCGGCGGGGAATTCGCGGACCAGGCCGCGCAGTTCGAGCAACGCGGCCATGGTCAGGCGGGCGGCGGACCGCGACGCGGACCGTTGGACGAGGCCGCGTCGCCGGGCAGCGCTTCGCTGGTGACGACCCGCTCGCCCTCGCGCAGGCCGTCCAGCACCTCGGCGCGCACGCGGTTGTTCATGCCGATGCGCACCTGGCGGTCCTCGATGCGGCCCTCGGCGCCCTGCACGCGCACGGTGTAGAGCCCCTTCGGATCGTGCTTGCCCAGCGCCGTCGACGGCACGGTCAGCGCGCCCTTGACGCGCGCCAGCACGATCGTCGTCTGCGCGGTCATGTTGATGCGCAGCGTGCCGTCGGTGTTGGGCACGTCGAAGATGCCGTTGTAGTAGATCGCGCTGGTCGCGCTGCTCGAGGAGCTGGTCGTCGTGCCGGTGGCGCTGGCGTCGGCCAGCGTGGTGTCGCCGGGATCGACGGCGCGCAGCGTCGCCTCGATGCGCCGGTCGGGCGCGCCCAGCAGCGCGAAGTAGACCGGCATGCCGGGCTTCACGCGCGGCACGTCGGCCTCGGAGATCTTGGCCTTGATCGTCATCGTGTCCAGGCGCGCCAGCTTGATGATCGTCGGCGCCGATTGCGCCGCGTTCACCGTCTGGCCCTGCTCGGTGACGATCGCCACGACGGTGCCGTCCATCGGCGCGACCACGCGGGCGTAGCCCAGGTTCACCTGCGCGTTGTCGACGTTGATGCGCGACTGCGCCACCATCGCCTGTTGCGACTCGACGTCGGCGCGTGCCGTGTTCAGCGCGGCCTCGGCCGATTCGAGCTCGGCGCGGGCGCCGGCATCGGCGGCGTTCAGCTCGCGCTGCCGCCTCGCGCTCAACTCGGCCTGGATCAGCGTGGCCTTGCGGGAAGCGAGCAGCGCCTCGGCGCTGCGCAACTGCGCCTGCGCGTCGCGCAGCGCGTTCTGCTGCGTCAGCGCGTCGATCTCGGCGATCAGTTGTCCTTCCTTGACCTTCTCGCCCAGCGCCACCGCCAGCCGCTTGACCTCACCGGTCGCGCGGGCGCCGACGCTCACCAGCTTGTAGGCGTTGATGGTGCCCGTGGCCAGCACGGTGTCCTCCAGGTCGCCGCGCTCGACGAGCGCGGTCGTGACCTGCGGCGGCGGGGGCGGCGTGAACCAGACCCGCTTGACGATCCATCCGACGATCAGCAGCGCCACGACCAGCAGCACCAGCCGCCCGGGCCTCAACCATTGCTTCATTCCAGATCCCTCTCCAGATCTCAGGCCTTCGGACATTCAGGTGATCGAACGACCGCGGGGCCGAATGACCGGACGGTCCTGCGGTCGCGGATCGGGTGATCGGTCATTCGTCTGCTCAGTCCGTCAACTGCGCTCGTCGCCGGCTTGCCAGCCGCCGCCGAGCACCTTGTAGAGCGCGATGCGGTTGAGTTGCTCCGCCAACCGCAGCGCGATCAACGACTGCTGCGCGTCGACCAGCGAGCGCTGCGCGTCCAGCAGGTCCAGCTGCGTCGTGCTGCCGACGCGGTACTGCGTCTCGGCGAGCCGCAACTGGCGTTCGGTCGAGGCCAGCAGCGCCTGCTGCGCCGCGAGCCGGTCCGCCAGCGTGGCGCGCACCGCCAGCGCATCGGCGACTTCGCGGAACGCCGTCTGCACCGCCTTGTCGTAGCGCGCCAGCGCGATGTCGCGCCCGGCCTCGGACTGCGCCACCGCGGCACGCCGCGCGCCACCGTCGAAGATCGGCAGCGACACCGAGGGACCGAAGCTCCACGTGCCGCTGCCCGACTTGAACAGGCCCGACAGCGCCGTGCTGCCAGTACCCGCGCTGGCCGTCAGGCTGATCGACGGAAACGTCGCCGCGCGCGCCGCGCCGATGTCGGCCTGCGACGCGATCAGCGCGTGCTCCGCCGACAGCACGTCGGGCCGCCGCTGCAGCACCGACGAGGGCACGCCGGCCGGCAGGTCCACGAGCCGGCTGACCGTCGCCAGCGCATCGCTCGCGTTCGGCTCCAGGGCCGCCGGCAGGGCCATGCCGATCAGCAGCTCCAGCGCATGCCGGTCCTGCGCGATCGTCGCCGGATAGGCGGCGACATCGGCCCGCGCGCTCTCCAGCGAGGTCTGCGCCTGCGCCAGGACCAGGCCGGACACGGCGCCCAGCTCATGCCGACGCCGCGTCAACGCGAGCGTCCGCTCGCGGCTCTCCAGCGTCTGCAGCGCGAGCCGCTGGCGCTCCAGGTCCGCGGCCCAGGTCAGCCAGGCGCTCGCGGTCTCGGCCACCAGGCTGATCTGCACGCTGCGACGCGACTCGATCGTCGCGAACAGGGACTGCTCGGCGGAGGCGCTCAGGTTGCGCACGCGGCCGAAGAAGTCGAGCTCGTAGCTGGACAGCGCCAGTTGCAGCGACACCTGCTGCGCCACCTGGCCGGCGGCACCGCTGCGGGTCGCGCCGCCCGACGCGTTCAGCGTGGGCAAGCGTTGTGCGTCGGTCTGTCGGAACGCGGCACGCGACTGCTCGATCTGCAGCACCGCCACGCGCAGATCGCGGTTCTGGCGCAGCGCCAGGTCGACGGTACCGCGCAGGCGGTCGTCCAGGAAGACGGCATGCCAGTCCAGCGATGCCGCGTCGACGGCAGCCTCGGTGCCCGCGCGCGGGACGGCGGGCTCGGGCCGGACGTGGTCCGGCGCCAGGTTCACGCAGCCGGCCAGCGCCAGGCTCGCCATCAGCGCGGACCAGCGCCAGGCCGCGCGGGATCGGGGAAGGAGGGACCTCGGCGTGAAGGTCGGGCGCGCGGCTCGCGGCCCCGTGGGCGGGGAAAGGATCATCGGCAAGCGGATCGAGGATCGAGTCGGAGCGAAGCGAATGGGGACGCGGCCCATGCCGCGCTGAAGGCCGGACGCCAGCGTCCCGCCCTCCATTTCTGAAAGCCGACGCATCATGCATCAGATGCGGGCGACGCTCCTTACCGAGCGGTAAATCGTCTTGTCAAAGTCGACGCAAAGCAGCGAAGGGCCCGTTGAGATCACCGCCGAAATCACCCGCGCGTCACGGTCCCCCGGGACGACGCGACGATCGGCTCGACGGATACTTCCGATCCCTGGACCCGCGGGCGCCTTTGTGTCCATCCCTTCGCCATGACGATGCTGCTGCGCATTCATCACGCCGCGATCATCTGCTCGGACTACGAGCGCTCGCGGCGCTTCTACACCGAGGTGCTGGGCCTGCGCGTGATCGCCGAGCACTACCGCCAGGCGCGCGATTCCCACAAGCTGGACCTGGCGCTGCCGGACGGCGCGCAGATCGAGCTGTTCAGCTTTCCGGACCCGCCGCCGCGGCCGTCGTACCCGGAAGCGCGCGGGCTGCGGCACCTCGCCTTCGAGGTCGACGACGTGGCGCACTGCAAGGCGGATCTGGAGGCCCGGGGCGTCGCGGTCGAGCCGGTGCGCGTGGACGAATTCACCGGCAGGCGCTTCGTGTTCTTCGCCGACCCGGACGGACTGCCGCTGGAGCTCTACGAGCGCTGACGGCGCCGTCGCGCGCGCCGGGACCGCTCAGCGGCCCAGCTGCTTCAGCGCGGCCTGCAGACCGGTGACGCCGCCGACGCGCTGGTCGTTGATGAAGACCTGCGGCATCTGCCGCACGGCCGGGCCGCACTTCTCGTAGAAGGCCAGGCGCTCGGCCTCGTCGTCGATCAGGATCTCCTGAAATTCCATGCCGCGCGTCTTGAGCAGCATCTTCGCCGTGTCGCATTGCGGGCAGGCGGACTTGGAGTAGACGACGATCTTGAGTTGCATGGGGAGGGAGTGTATTCGTCATGCGCCTTTAAGCTTCGGCCTCATGGACTCGCTCATCACCGCCGCCGCGCGCCACCTCGCCGCGGGTGACGCGCTCGGCGCGCTGCAGCGCATCGCCCTGCGCGACGACCCACCCGCGCTGGCGCTGCGGGGCATCGCGATGGCGCAGTTGGGCGAGCATCCGCGCGCCCGTGAGTTGCTGCGGCGCGCCGCCAAGGCCTTCGGCCCGAAGGAGGCGGTCGCCCGCGCGCGCTGCGTCGTGGCGGAGGCCGAGGTGGCGCTGGCGATGCGCGACTTCGGCGATCCGCCGCGTGCGCTGGTGCAGGCGGCCGCGGTGCTGGACGCGCACGACGATCGCGTCAACGCGCTGCAGGCCCGGCTGATCGCCGTGCGACGCCTGCTGCTGCTCGGCCGCCTCGACGACGCGGAGGTCGCATTGCCGGTTCACGATCTGCAGGGCTATCCTCCGCTGCTGGTGGCGCTGTCCAACCTGGCGGCGGCGGAACTGGCGCTGCGCTCGCTGCGCACCGCCGAGGGACAGGTCTGCATGGACCGCGCCATCGCCGCCGCGCGGCGGGCCGGCGTGCCGGCGCTGATCGCCGAGGCCGCCGAGATGCGCGCCACGCTGGATCGGCCGGCCGCGCGCCGCATCGATGCCGGGCACGAGCAATCGCTGCGGCTGCAGGAGGTGGAGGACCTGCTCGCCTCGTCCACGCTGGTCATCGACGCGTGCCGGCGCGCGGTCCGGGGCGATGGGCTGGACGTCGACCTGGCGCGTCGGCCGGTGCTGTTCGCCCTTGCCCGTGCGCTGGCGGAAGCCTGGCCCGGCGACGTCGACCGCAACGCCCTGATCCTGCGCGCCTTCCGCGCCCGCCATCCCGACGAGACCCATCGCGCGCGCTTGCGGGTGGAGCTCGGGCGCCTGCGCACCCTGATCGAGCCCGTCGTCCGCATCGACGCCACGTCGCGCGGCTTCGCGCTGCGCCTGGACGACGATCGATCCGTCACCGTGCTGGTCCCGCCGATCGACGGCGACCAGGCCGCGCTGCTGGCGCTGCTGACCGACGGCGCGCCGTGGTCCACCTCCGCGCTGGCGCTGGCGCTGGGCGCGAGCCAGCGCACGGTGCAGCGCGCGCTGGCGGAGCTCGAAGCCGAGGGCCGCGTCCGCGCGCTCGGCCAGGCCCGCGCCAAACGATGGCTGGCGCCGCCGATGACGGGAATCGCGACGATCTTGTTACTCCCCGCCGCGCTGCCCGGTGGGTAGATTGCGATCCATGCGGCGACCGTTCCATCCTGAACGTCCCTTCCCTCCACCCACCGCCGCCAGGAGCCATCGATGTGTGCCTGCATCACCACCGCCACCGCCTGTGACCCTCATGTCGACGCCTTGCTGACGCCGCAGCCCGCGTCGATGCCCGCGGCGCGCCCGGCCGAGATCGTCCGCGAGTACGGCCCCTATCCCGGCGCCCCGCAGATCCACGGCGTCAGCCACGACGGCAGGACCGTGTGGGCCGCGAGCGCGCTGGGCCTGCTGTCCATCGACCCGCCCAGCGGCGAGCTCGTCCGCACGATCCCGTGCGCCGCCGACGCGGGCACCGCCTTCGACGGCCACCACCTGTACCAGATCGCCGAGGCGCGCATCGACAAGATCGATCCCGCCAGCGGCCGGGTCGTCTCCTCCATCCCCGCGCCGGGCCAGGGCAGCGACTCGGGCCTCACATGGGCCGAGGGCAGCCTGTGGGTCGGCCAGTACCGCGACCGCAAGATCCTGCAGATCGATCCGGACACCGGCGAGGTCCGCCGCACCATCGAGTCCAACCGCTTCGTCACCGGGGTGACATGGGTCGACGGGGAGTTGTGGCACGGCACCTGGGAAGGTGACGAGAGCGAGCTGCGGCGCGTCGATCCCAACGACGGCGCGGTGATCGAGCGGCTCAGCATGCCCGCCAATGTCGGCGTCAGCGGCCTGGAATCCGACGGCGCCGACCTGTTCTATTGCGGCGGCGCCGGCAGCGGCAAGGTCCGCGCGGTCCGCCGTCCGACGCGGACCTGAGCCGCCGGCCCGCCCGCGCGCGCGCCCAACCACCGGGAGCTCCACATGACCACGGACACCCGCGCTGCGGCGGCGGGGCCGGCCGCCGCATGGCCCGCGGCCCCGGCCGACCGCGCTGCCACCTGTTCCCCGACCCGGTCTCCCGCCCCATCGGGCGATGGATCGGCCACTTCATCCGCCAAGACCTCCAACCACATGTCGACCACCACATTCCCCAACGCATCGACCGCCACGTCGACCACCGAGTCGCATGCCGTCGTCACCCATGACCGCTGGATCGCCGCGCGCAAGCAGTTGCTGGCGCGCGAGAAGGCGCTGACCTCTCTCGGCGACGAGGTCGCCCGCGAGCGCCGCGCGCTGCCGTGGGTCCGCATCGACAAGGACTATGTCTTCGACACGCCCCAGGGCCCGCGCAGCCTGGCCGACTGCTTCGACGGCCGAAGCCAGTTGATCGTGCAGCACCTGATGTTCGCGCCGGGCTGGGAGAACGCCTGCAAGAGCTGCTCGTTCATGGCCGATCACACGGATCCGACGTTGCCGCATCTGGCGCAGCGCGACGTGAGCTTCATCGCCGTCTCGCGCGCGCCGGTCGCGGACATCGAACGCTTCAAGGCCCGCATGGGCTGGGGCTTCGACTGGGTGTCCTCGCAGCGCAGCGACTTCAACTTCGACTTCAACGTGTCGTTCACGCCGGAGGAGCGGGCGCGCGGCGAGACCTACTACAACTTCGGCATCGTGTCCTTCGGCGCCGAGGAGATGCCCGGCGTCAGTGTCTTCCTCAAGGATGAAGACGGGACGATCTACCTCACATACTCGACCTACGGTCGCGGCGTCGAGGTGATGATGCACACCTACCGTTTCCTCGACCTCCTGCCGAAGGGGCGCGATGAGGAAGGGCTCGAACACTCGATGTCCTGGGTGATGCACCATGACCGCTACCCGAAGCGGCCGGGCCGAGTCGACGGCGGGACAGCGACGACGGCGGCGGCCGTCAGCCCGGCCGCGCCGACGGGCGACTGCTGCGCTCGCGGTTGACGCGGCGACGGAGCGAGCACCATGGACAGCCTCTGGCCCTGGCTCGCGGTGGCGGGCGCCGGCGCGCTGCACGGCCTGAATCCCGTGGCGGGCTGGGCGCCGGCGGCCGCGATCGCGTCGCGGCATCGCGATGCGCGACGGTTCTGGCGAGCGCTGGGGTCGATCGCGGCGGGTCATCTGCTGTCGGTCGCGCTTCTGGCCGTGGCGCTGGCGCTCGGCGTCGGCGTCGGCGCCGGGCGGGGCTGGCTGCTGGCGCTGGCGGGCGGCGCGTTGCTCGCGCTCCTCGCGCGCCACGCGCGCCACGCGCGCAGGCGGACGGTATCGTTGCCGTCCTCGCCGCAGGCCGGAGCGAGGTCATCGGTACCGTCATCGGCATCACGCCTTCGTCCGGCGCAGGCTTCGACATCGCCGTCGCCATCAGGCTGCCAATCCGCGTTGGGACCGACATCGGCGTCGGCGTCGGCGTCGGCGTCGGCTTCGGCTTCGGCTTCGGCTTCGGTGTGGACGTCGACGACCCATCTCGGGCTCGGCCTCTGGTCCTTCATCGTCTCGACGGCCCACGGCGCGGGTCTGATGCTGCTGCCGGCACTGGCGCCGCTGTGCCTCGGAGACGCGGCGGGACGCGAGATCACCGCGACGGGATCGCTCCCGCTCGCGTTCGCGGTGGTGGCCGTGCATGCGGTGTCGATGCTGGCGGTGGGCGGCGCGATGGGGCTTGCCGCCGCGCGCGGCGCGGGTCAGGCGCGACGCTGGCTGGGCGCGCGGCGACGCTGATCCCCATCGGCCACGCCGGCCGCGCGGACCGCGGATCCGCGCTCAATCCGACGATCGCGCGCCGCGCCGTGTCGCCTGTGGCGGAACGCCGAAGTGGCGCACGAAGACCTCGCGCAGATGGCGGCGGTCACGAAAGCCGGACTCGCGCGCCACCACGTCCAGCGAATGCCGGCTCTGCTCGATCATCAGCCGCGCCGCCTCCAGCCGCAGGCCCTCGACGGCCTTGGCCGGCGGCAGGCCCGTTTCCGCCGTGAAGACACGGCTGAACTGCCGCGGGCTCAGGCTCGCCACCTCCGCCAGCTCCTCGACCGACAGCGGTCGCATCAGGTTCGCGCGGGCGTAGGCCAGGGCCTGTTGGATACGATCGGATTTCGGCGCCAGGTCCAGCATCTCCGAATGCTGCGACTGCCCGCCGCTGCGCCGTTGCTGCATCACCAGCTTGTGCGCGACCGATCGCGCGACCTCGTCGCCCAAGTCTTTCTCCACCATCGCCAGCGCCAGGTCCAGGCCGGCCGTCATGCCGGCCGAGGTCCAGATCGGTCCGTCGACGATGAAGATGCGGTCGCTCTCGACATGGATGCCGGGATGACCCTCCTGCATCGCACGGGCATAGGCCCAGTGGGTCGTGGCGCGGCGCCCGTCGAGCAAGCCCGCCTCCGCCAGCACGAAGCTGCCGGTGCATATCGACGCGATGCGCCGCGCGTGGCGGCCAGCGCGCCGCAGGAACTTCACGGCCTCGACGGGCGAGGGCTCCGTGAGCGGATCACCGACGCCCGACACGATCCAGGTGTCCGCCTGCGTCACCGACGTCAGCGGCCGCGCCACCACGGCCACGCCCGTCGACGCGCGCACCTCGCCGCCGCCCGGCGCGTAGCAGGCCACCTCGTAGAACGGCGTGCCGGCAACGATGTTGGCGTACTCGAAGACCGCCTGCGTGGCGATCGCCAGCAGCTGGAAGCCGTCGCTGAGCACATAGCCGATGCGGTGCATGGGAACGCCCCGCGGGACGCGGGCCGAAGTTCGTCATGGCATGAATCATAACCATAAACGTCATTTACGCCACATGACCGAATTCCTACCATGACCACACATTCAGCCATCGCTCCCCACGGAGCAAGGAAACCGCCATGAGCACGATCACTTCGATCCCTTCTTCTTCCTCCGCCGTCGGCCAGGCCCGTCTCGGCACCGCCCTCGTCACCGGCGCATCGACAGGCATCGGCGCGCTGTACGCAGACCGCCTGGCGCGGCGTGGGCACGACCTGATCCTGGTCGCCCGCCAACGCGACCGTCTGACCGCGATGGCGGACCGCCTCGCCACGGAGACCGGCCGCGCGATCGAGGTGCTCGATGCCGACCTTGGCGATCCCGTCCAGCGCCGCCGGGTCGAGGACAAGCTGCGGCAGGACGCCAGCATCACGCTGCTGGTCAACAACGCCGGCATCGGCACGCACACGCCGCTGCTGGAGAGCGACGTGGAGCAGATGAACCGCCTGATCGACGTGAACGTCACCGCGCTGACGCGGCTCACCTACGTCGCGGTCCCTGGTTTCGTGGCGCGCGGCAAGGGCGCGGTGATCAACATCGCCAGCGTCGTCGGCATCGCGCCGGAGCTGCTCAACGGCGTCTACGGCGCCAGCAAGGCCTTCGTCAACGCATTCAGCCAGTCGCTGCACCACGAGCTGCACGACAAGGGCGTGCGCGTGCAAGCCGTGTTGCCCGGCGCCACGGCCACCGACTTCTGGGCCATCGGGGGACGGCCGGTCGAGCACCTGCCGCAGGAGATCGTCATGCGCGCCGAGGATCTGGTCGATGCCGCGCTGGTCGGTTTCGACCGCGGCGAGCTGATCACCATCCCCTCGCTGCACGACGAGGAGAAGTGGCTGGCCTTCGAGGGTGCGCGGCAGGCGATGTTCGGCGGCCTGTCGACCAACACGCCGGCGGCGCGATACGCGCGGGACTGATGCCGAGGTCCCGAGCGGGGCCCCGTGGTGTCGCTCAGCGTGGCCTGCCGATGTCCATCACCCAGTAGGTGCGATACGTGTTGGCGGAGGACGCGGCCGGCCGGCAGGCCACGCCGATGTCGGCGAAGCCGGCCGACATCAGGTTGGCGCAATGCCCCGGGCTGTTGCGCCAGGACGTCACGACGGCCTCGACGGACGTCTGCCCGGCGGCGATGTTCTCGCCGATCGCGCTCCACTGGTAGTTGGTGGCATTGATGCGGTCGGTGAAGGTACGACCGTCCAGGCTGTCGTGGCTGAAGTAGTTCTTCGCCGCCATGTCCTGCGCATGGCCGTCGGCCGCCAGCGCCAGGCTCGCGTTCCAGGCCAGCGGCCGCGCGGCGGGGAACACGCCGGCCGTGCCGCAATCGGCGCCAGCGGCGCGCAGCGCGTTGATGCGGTCCAGCAGGCTCTGCTGGAAGTTGGGCAGGTCGCAAGTGCCGCCGACGTCGGTCGGATTGGCCGGATTGACCGGCGCTGCCGGGTTGGTGGGCGTGCCGCTCGACGCGGTGTCGCCGCCTCCACCGCCGCAGGCCGCGAGGCTCAGCCCGAGCATCAGCGCCGAGAGATGAAAGGTCCAGTGCCCGTGACCCGCCAGGTTCGAAAGATCGTTCATCCTGGAATCTTAGGAAACGGGACGGGAAAAGTCTGGAACGAAACGTACGGTGTGTGTGTCGTTCAGGCCCAGGACCGTCGGATCAAGGGGCCACACCGCGCTTGATCATGGCTCGATGGTTCTCGTCGAACCAGGTCGCCACGTCACGAAGAAACGGCGCGACCCATTCGAGCGCCTCGGCCAGTTCGTCGGTGTCAACGCTGTAGCCGGCCCGGTACTTGCGGTTGCGCCAGTCTCGGAGGATGTCCAACTCGTCGAAGCGGAGTTCGCTCAAGCCGAGTGCATGGCAGGCGCCCTCCAGCACCACCACGTGATGACCGCGGTCGCTCGTCATGCGCCACCCCTGGGCGCATGCGACCGCCATGCAGGCGAGCAGCACGGCATCCCAAGTCGCATCCATTCGCGTGCCATTGGAGATCGTCGTCTGGCCGGCATCCTGCAACTTGGCCTGAGACTGGCTCAGCCATTGCACGACGTCACGCGCGTTCACCGCCAAGGGCTTGAGCGGTGCATCAGGCTGAGCGGCCAGCTCCCGAAATGACTTCAGCATCGAAATCCCCGATCAAGGGTATTCGCGGCCCTCGCACGATGTCCTGCGCGAAGCTCTCCCCGCTGCGAAGTTGGTCCAGAAAGGCTGAGATCGTAGTGGCCGTGGCATGGATCTCACGACCCAATACCCGACCAGCGGGCTTTAAAGCCACATTGGTCTTGAGTTCTGACATCGACCCGAAAACCATCACGTCGACATCGCTGCCGACACCTGCCTGACCCCGTGCCACCGAGCCGAAAACGAAGGCAACCTGAACTCCCTTCACAGATCGCAGGCTCTCGCGCAACGTTCGCACCAGGACGCTGTCCTGCTGCATCAAGGCAACCAGTGGCGCGAGCGATGGATCCATGGTGGCCTGATAACGCGGCAACCCGTCCTGCTCCCGTCGTGTGACGAGCCCGGCGCTGGCCCAGCGCCTCAGCCAACGAGCGACGCTGCCGGCATCGGTGCCGGCCTCCGTCGCCAACTCACGTTGACCGAAACCGCGACCCGGCTCGGCGAACAGCGCCCGCAGCACACGAAAGCGTCCGGCGCTGCCGAAGACCTCTGTCAATTGCGCTTCGTTCATGGCGATCACCCTAGCAAGATGCCGACATTGTAGGCAAATCGCCTACGACGTAGCCAAATTGCCTACACCGTAGCCAGATTGCCTACAGCCGCTCTTGCGTCGCCGCCGGGCCGCCCGCTCCTCCCGAGCGGCGACCCGGCTCGCCTCACAGCAGGTCGTACCGATCCAGGTTCATCACCTTGGTCCACGCCTTGACGAAGTCCCGCAGGAAGACCTGCTGCCCGTCCTTCGAGGCATAGACCTCGGCCAATGCCCGCAACTGCGCGTTGGAGCCGAACACGAGATCGACCGCCGTGGCGGTCCATCGGATCGCGCCGCTGGTCCGGTCGCGGCCCTCCAGCACGCCCTCCTCGGCCGCCGAGCGCTGCCACCTCGTCCGCATGTCCAGGAGGTTGACGAAGAAGTCGTTGGTCAGCGTCTCCGGCCGGGTCGTGAAGACGCCGTGTTTCGTGTGGCCGACGTTGGTGCCCAGCACCCGCAGGCCACCGACCAGGACCGTCAGCTCGGGCGCGCTCAACGTCAGCAGTTGGGCCTTGTCGACGAGCGCCTCGGCGGCCTCGGCGACGAGGTCGCGACGGATGTAATTGCGGAAGCCGTCGGCCGCCGGCTCCAGCACGGCGAAGGATTCGACGTCCGTCTGGTCCTGCGACGCGTCGGTGCGCCCGGGCGAGAACGGCACGGTGATGTCATGGCCCGCCCGCTTCGCCGCCGCCTCGATGCCGGCCGAGCCGGCCAGCACGATCAAGTCGGCCAGCGAGATCTTCTTGCCACCGGACTGCGCCGCGTCGAAGTCCTTGCGCACCGTCTCCAGGCGGCTCAGCACCTGCTCGAGATCGCGTGGCTGGTTGACGGCCCACTCCTTTTGCGGCGCGAGGCGGATGCGCGCGCCGTTGGCGCCGCCGCGCTTGTCCCCGCCGCGGAAGGTCGAGGCCGACGCCCAGGCCGTGGTCACCAGCTGCGACACCGTCAGGCCGGTCGCGAGCACCTTGGCCTTCAGGTCCGCCACGTCCCGGTCGTCGACCAGCGGATGGTCGACCGCGGGCACCGGGTCTTGCCAGATGAGCTCTTCCTTGGGCACCAGCGGTCCGAGGTAGCGCGACACCGGCCCCATGTCGCGGTGCGTCAGCTTGTACCAGGCGCGCGCGAACGCGTCGGCGAACGCCTGCGGGTGCTTCATGTAGTGGCGCGAGATCTTCTCGTACGCCGGGTCGACGCGCAGCGCCAGGTCGGCCGTCGTCATCATCGGCGCGTGGCGCCTGGCCGGATCGTGCGCGTCGGGCACGGTGCCCGCGCCGGCACCGCCCTTGGGCGTCCATTGATGCGCGCCGGCGGGGCTCTTCGTCAGCTCCCACTCGAAGCCGAACAGCGTCTCGAAGTAGCTCATGTCCCACTTCGTCGGCGTCGGCGTCCACGCGCCCTCGATACCGCTGGTGATCGTGTAGACGCCCATGCCCTCGCCGAAGGCGTTTTTCCAGCCCAGGCCCTGCTCCTCGACGGCCGCGCCCTCCGGCATCTCGCCGACGTGGTGAACCTCCCCGGCGCCGTGGCACTTGCCGAAGGTGTGACCGCCGGCGACCAGCGCCACGGTCTCCTCGTCGTTCATCGCCATGCGGCGGAAGGTCTCGCGGATGTCGCGCCCGGACGCGGCCGGATCGGGATTGCCGTTCGGGCCTTCCGGGTTCACGTAGATCAAACCCATCTGCACCGCCGCGAGCGGATTGGCCAGGTCGCGATCGCCCGCATAACGCTCATCGCCGAGCCAGGTGGTTTCGGGGCCCCAGTAGATGTCGGTCTCGGGCTCCCACACGTCGGCGCGACCGCCGGCGAAGCCGAAGGTCTTGAAGCCCATCGACTCCAGCGCCACGTTGCCGGCCAGGATCATCAGATCGGCCCACGACAGTTGATGGCCGTACTTCTGCTTGATCGGCCAGAGCAGACGCCGGGCCTTGTCGAGGTTGCCGTTGTCCGGCCAACTGTTGAGCGGCGCGAAACGCTGCGCGCCGGTGCCGGCGCCACCGCGGCCGTCCTGCACGCGGTAGGTGCCCGCGGAGTGCCACGCCATGCGGATGAAGAACGGGCCGTAGTGGCCGTAATCGGCCGGCCACCAGTCCTGCGAGTCGGTCATCAGCGCATGCAGGTCGGCGACGACGGCATGCAGGTCGAGGGTCTTGAACGCCTCGGCATATTTGAACTGCTCGCCCATCGGATTCGCTCGCGCCGAATGCAGATGGAGGATCGCGAGGTTGAGCTGATCGGGCCACCAGTCCCGATTGCCCTTGGCCCCCGCGCTGGTGTGCTTGCGTGACACGCCCGTGAATGGGCACTTTGCTTCGCCTGACATATTTGCCTCCTTGGATGACCTGAGACTGTCCGCTGGGTTGGAACGCGAAGCGAGTCTAGGACCGGGAAGGAGGCACGGGCAAGAGAGCCTGGCTATGAGCCCGATAGCGCGCTTTTCCTCAACATGTGTCATTACCGGCGTCATCGAGCTCCGCGACACTGCGCGCCCTGGAGATTCCCCATACGCCCTGTCCTGGTGGCCCTCGCGGCCGGCTTGTCACTCTCGTCCTGCTGTCTGGCGGCGGGCGGTCATCACGCGGTCGACGACGCCGCGCTCCTCGAACCCGGCCAATGCAATGTCGAGGCCTGGGCGGCACGCTCGAACGTCGATCGCCGCCGGCTTCAGCACGTCGGCTCCGCCTGCCGCGTCCTCGATGTCGAGCTCGGGCTCAACGTCGACCGCGCCACGACCGCCGTGGATCCGACGGCCCGCCTCCTCGGCGTGCAACTCAAGTGGGCCACGGAACTCCAGCCCACGCTGGCCCTCGGCGCGGTGGTGGCGGTCAACCGGCACGACCACGCCCCGCGCATGCAACGGATCGTCCTGGTGCCGCTGACCTGGACACCGCGCGAGGACCTGGCCGTGCACCTCAATGTCGGGCGCGATGTCCACGGCAGCGGGCCGCACCACACGCCGCGGGGCATCGCCGTCGAGTGGCAGCCCACTGCGGCGTGGCAAGGCCTGGCCGAGTACTTCCACGACGGCCAACGGCCGTTGCGGCGCCTCGGCCTGCGGCGCTTCTTCGGTCCGAACGTCACGCTGGATCTGAGCTACGCACGGACAGGCTCGACTGCGGAGACGGCCAAAGAGGACTGGTGGACGCTGGGACTGAGCTGGGCCTTCGAGCGCTGATCGGGCCCGCCCCCGCCGCGACGCGGCGGGGGGTAAAGTCGGCGAGCCTCAACGTCAACGGAGCGTCCTCGCCCATGTCGTCCAGCACCGCACCGCCCTCCCCGGCCGACCTGTCGCCGAGCGCACCGACCGAGCCAGCGACACCTGGTCCCGCCTCGACGCCATCCATCCACGCCGCGGCCGCGGCGGGCTACTCGGCCGGCGCCGATACCTACGTGAAGGGCCGTCCGGACTATCCACCCGAGTTGCACGCCTGGTTGCGCGACAGCGTCGGCATCGTGCCCGGCGCGGCGGTCGTCGACCTGGGCGCGGGGACCGGCAAGTTCACCCAGCTGCTGGCGAAGACCGGCGCCGACGTCATCGCCGTCGAGCCGGTGGCGGAGATGCTCGCCCGCCTGCGCGTCGACCTGCCCGGCGTGACCGGCGTGCAGGGCACCGCGACGGCCATCCCGTTGCCGGATGCCTCGGCCGACGTCGTCGTCTGCGCGCAGGCCTTCCACTGGTTCGCGACGACGGCCGCGCTCGACGAGATGGCCCGCGTGCTCAAGCCCGGTGGCCGCCTGGCGTTGATCTGGAACCTGCGCGATGCGCATGTGCCCTGGGTCGCCCGGATGAACGAGATCACCGACCGCCACGAAGGCGACGTGCCGCGCTTCTACAAGGGCACATGGCGCGGGGTCTTCCCGCATCCGGCCTTCGAGGCGCCGAGCGAGTCGCAGTTCACCAACGCGCACACCGGCCCGGCCGAGGATGTCATCGTCAAGCGCGTGCTGTCGACCAGCTTCATCAGCGCGCTGCCCGACGACCAGCGCGCGACGGTCGAGGCGCAACTCCGGCGGCTGATCGACGAGACGCCCGACCTCAAGGACCCACCCCACGTCGCCGTGCCCTACCTGACCTTCGCCTTCTGCGCGCGCAAGCGCGGCTGACCGCGCGCTGCGACGACGACCGCGTCTGGCCCCCGGCGAAGTCGCCGCCGCGCCTCGCGCGACTCCTGCGATTTGCGCGTTTTCAAAGTCGCTGACCAAATAAGGCCTTTCGGCAGACTGGCCGCGTCGTCAACATCGAGGACAACAATGGCGCTCCGGCGCCGGCAGTCCCCGACGGGGACGACGAGAATCGATTCTTTCGCACTCGATCCGCATCCGTTCCGCATCCCATTCAATGGAGCTCACCATGTCCCTGCGCATCAACGACACCGCCCCGAACTTCACCGCCAAGACCACGCATGGCGAGATCGACTTCCACTCCTGGATCGGCGACAGCTGGGCGATCCTGTTCTCGCATCCGAAGGACTTCACCCCGGTGTGCACGACCGAGCTGGGCTACATGGCCAAGATCGAGCCGGAGTTCACCCGCCGCGGCGCCAAGTTGATCGGCCTGTCGATCGACCCGGTCGAGAGCCACGGCAAGTGGGTGGCCGACATCGAGGAAACGCAGGGCGCGACCGTGACGTACCCGATGATCGGCGACACCGACCTGGCGGTGGCCAAGCTCTACAACATGCTGCCGGCCGAGGAGCCGGGCAGCTCCGACGGCCGCACCGCGGCGACCAACGCGACGGTGCGCTCGGTCTTCATCATCGGCCCGGACAAGAAGATCAAGCTGATGCTGACCTACCCGATGACGACGGGCCGCAACTTCGACGAGATCCTGCGCGTGCTCGACTCCATGCAGCTGACCGCCAGGCACAAGGTCGCCACGCCGGTGAACTGGAAGCATGGCGACGACGTGATCATCGCGGGCTCCGTGTCCGACGAGGACGCGAAGAAGCTGTACCCCGAAGGCTGGGCCGCCCCCAAGCCCTACCTGCGGATCGTGAAGCAGCCGCGCTGATCGACGCGACGCGCGGCGGCGAACACGCCGCCGCGAGGCCTTCATCCGGGTGCCGCCTCGCCCGTGCCGTCGGGAGGAACGCATGAAGACTTACGGACGCAGCATGGGCCTGGGATTCGCGTTGGTCTTCGCGATCCTCGCCGGCATCGGCGCCGTCGCGGTGCGGGGCGCCTTCCTGATGGACCAGGCCTCGACGCGACTGGCCGAGGGCCATCGCGCCCTGCGCGACCTGTCCGCGCTGCACGGCGCGATCACCGCCACGGAGACCGGCCAGCGCGGCTTCCTGCTCTCCGGCGATCGCGGCTACCTGCCGAGCTTCGAGGCGGGCGTGAAGGACACCGCGCGGCGGCTGAGCGAATTGCGCGACAGCCCCACCCTGCACGACCGCGCGCTGCAGCTCGACGACGTCGAGCGCATGATCTCGTCCCTCTTCGGGACCTTCCGGCAACGGATCGCGCAGCGCGAGGCCACGACGCTGGAAGAGGTGATGCGCGCGCCGCAGGTCGAGACCGCGCGGCGCCAGATGGCGCAGTTGCGCGCCGCGCTGAAGGACGTCGAGGACGAGGCCACCACGCAGCTCGACGCGCGCAGCGCCGAGATGGCCGAGGCCACCCGCGAGGTCAAGGCGTTCGCCGTCGGCGGCGCGCTGCTCGGGCTGGTGTTGATCGTCGTCGTCTGGGCCGTGCTGCAGCGGCAGTTGACCCGCTCCGTCGGCGGCGCCGCGGAGGACATGTTGCGGCAGTCGCGCGAGCTGGAGGCCTCCTCCCAGCAACAGGCTTCCGCCACCAAGGAGACGGCCACCGCCACCGTGCAGGTCACCGCGACCATGCACGAGGTGCAGGCCGCCGCCCATCAGATCGCCGAGCGCTCGGCCGAGGTCGAGGCCATCGCCGTGGCCAGCACGCTGGCCGCGCAGGCCGGCGGCAGCGCGATGGTGCGGGCGCGCGAGACGGTCGGCCTGATGCGCCAGCAGATCGATCGGGTCGTCACGCAGATGCTGGCGCTCGGCAAGAAGGTGCAAGGCGCGACGACGGTGCTCAGCGCGGTCGAGGAATTTGCCGAGCGCACCAACATCCTGGCCATCAACGCCACGATCGAGGCCGCGTCCGCCGGCGAGGCCGGCGAGCGCTTCCAGGTCGTGGCCGACGAGATCCGCCGCCTCGCCGAGCGCGTGCGCGGCGACGCGCTGGAGATCCGCTACCAGCTCGACGAGATCCGCAACGCCTCCAACGCGACGGTGATGGCCACGGAGGCCGGCTCCAAGGCGGTCGACGCGAGCTCCGACCTCTTCGCGGAAGTCGACGAGGCGCTGCGCCTGATCGTGAAACGCGTCTCGACCTCGGAGTCCGCGAGCCAGGAGATCCGGCTGGCCACGCAGCAGCAGTCCAGCGCCGTGCAGCAGCTGGAGGTCGCATTGGCCGGCGTGACGAGCGCGACCAACGAGGCGGAACAATCGGCGCATCGCAACCTGTCGACCGCAGGGGCGCTGTCCACGACGGCGCATCGCCTGCGGGACTTCGTCAAGGCGCCGGCGCAGTTGCCATGGCCGCGGGCGCGCGCCGCGCGCATCGCGGAGGCGGCCCTGCGCGGCTGAACCCGCCGAAGCCGGCCGCAGCCGATCAGCCTGCGCCGGGGGCCACCGAAGGCGGCCAACGGCGCGCGGCTCATCCGACGATCACGCCCACCACCAGCACCGCGTTCAGCGCCATGATCACCGCCACGATCACGCTGGCCACGGCGGTGGTCCAGCGGCTGCTCGCCAGCTCGCCCATCACCCGGCGGCTCGCGGTGAAGCGGATCAGCGGCACGATCGCGAACGGCAGTTGCAGGCTCAGCACCACCTGGCTGAAGAGCAGCAACCGGCCGATGCCCTCGTCGCCGTAGACGAGGCACACGACCAGCGCGGGCACGACCGCCACGGCGCGCGTCGTCAGGCGTCGCGCCCAGGCGGGCATGCGCAGGTTCACGAAGCCTTCCATGACGATCTGGCCCGCCAGCGTCGCCGTCACCGTCGAGCTGAGCCCCGACGCCAGCAGCGCCACGCCGAACACCACGCTGGCGATGCCCGCGCCGGTCAGCGGGTCCAGCAGCCGGTAGGCGTCCTGCAGGTCCTCCACGCCGCGATGGCCGTTGGCGTGGAAGACCGCGCCGGCCGTGATCAGGATCGCTGCGTTGATCAGGAAGGCCACCGACAGCGCCATCACGATGTCGATGCGCGCGAAGCGCAGCGCGTCGCGCTTGCCTTCGGTGGAAGTCTCGAATCGCCGCGTCTGCACCACCGACGAATGCAGGTAGAGGTTGTGCGGCATCACCGTCGCGCCCACGATGCCGATGGCGATGTAAAGCATGCCGGGATCGGTGATCGTCTCCCGCACCGGCATGAAGCCGCGCATCACCGCGCCCCACTGCGGATCGGCCAGCGCCAGGTTGATGCCGAAGCACACGAAGACCACCGTCAGCAGCGCCAGGATGACCGCCTCCAGCTGGCGGAAACCGCGCTGCTGCAGCCACAGGATCAGCACCGCGTCCAGTACCGTCAGGCTCACGCCCCAGGCCAGCGGCAGGTCGAACAGCAGCTTCAGCGCGATGGCCGTGCCGATCACCTCGGCCAGGTCGCAGGCGCAGATCGCGATCTCGCACAACAGCCACTGCCAGACCACGGTCCGACGCGGCGAGTGCGCGCGACAGGCCTGCGCCAGGTCCAGGCCCGAGGCGATGCCCAGCCGCGCCGCCATCACCTGCAGGATCATCGCCATCAGGCTGGACATCGCCACCACCCACAGCAGCGCGTAGCCGTAGCGCGAGCCGCCCGCGATGTCGGTGGCCCAGTTGCCGGGGTCCATGTACCCGACCGCCACGAGGTACCCCGGGCCCAGGAATCCTCGCAGCCGGCGCAGGAAGGCGCCGCCCTGGGCCACCGGCACGCTGCGGTGCGCGGCGCCCAGGGACGGGCCGTTGACGGGCAGGCCGATGTCCGGCTCGATCGCGATCGCGGGAGGAGGCGTCATCGGTGTCCCTTGGGCGGTGGGGTCGGACGGTGGAGTCAGAGGCAGGCGTCGGGTGGCGGGGTCAGACCAGAGGCGTCAGCGTGCGATGCAGCAGCACGGCCGCTCCCATGATGACGACGCTCCAGCCTGCCAGCAATCGGGCGGCCCGGCGGACCTCCGGGCGCGAAGGGATTTGCCCCGGGGATGTCTTCATGGCGGTCGCATCAGACATACGCGCTGCTCATGGCCAGCGAGCCGTTCACGCCCGCCGGGAAGAAGCCGCCCTGCGTCACCGCGTCCTTGTTGAGGTAGACGATGTTCAGCACGTCGCCCGGGGAACGGCTGAAGGCGATGCCGTTGTCGTCGAGCGGCACGATGTTGGCGATGTCGGGGGTCGCGCCGGCGATGCCCTGGTCCACGTCGGTCGAGCCGTCCAGGCTGTCCCGCGCGTTGGAGATCGCCACGCTCGCGCTCGCAAGGCCCTTCGCGTACATGACCGTGCGGACCAGTCCCGCGTGGTACGCCTCCGCCGCGAGGATGCCGGCGGCGGCCTCCAGAAAGGTCTTGCTGGAGATCAGCGGGGACGCGCCCTTGTAGGCGGTCACGCCGACGTCCTCGAAGATATAGGCGCCGAGCAGGAAGCTGTTGTCGTCGGCGAAGGGATTGAACACCTGCCCCGCGGTGATGAGTCCGGCGGCGCGCGCCGCGACCGAGAACGGACCGTTGGGATCGGTGCCGCTGATGTTGATGGCGGGATGCGCGACGGCCGATGCACCCAGCGCGGCGCGCAGGAAGCGCACGTGGTCGAGCTCGTCCTTGGCGATCTCCTTCGCGTACGCGGCCACGAGCGGATCGGCGAATGGCACCTTCGCGCCGCCGGTGATCGCGCCCTGCGTGCCGACGCCCGTCATCATGCTGGCGGGCAGGCCCATGCCGAAGACGGCGTATTGATAGAACTGCGCCTCGAGGTACTCCAGGTTCAGCGCGAAGTTGAGGATCTCTGCATCCGTGGGCGCGGACTGCGCGACGGCATCGTCGCCCGATCCGCCGCAGGCACCCAGCAGCGTGCCGACCGCCAGGCCGGCGGCGACGCCGCCCGTCTTTCGGAAGAAGTGGCGGCGCTCTTCGCGCTTGACGGCGCGACGCTCCAGCAGATCGATGATGGGAGAGGAATTGAACATGGTGGCTCCTTCGACAAGGAAGAATTCGGGCGGCCTTGTTGCGAGACCTGACCCGTCCAGGTGGGAAGCTCGCCCGAAGGCGACGTCATTCACGACCTGAGCAGCACTACGCCGCCGATCCGCGCCCGGATGCACCCGCGTCGCCGGAAGGGTCATGCGGGCCGCGGCGGCGGGAACGCCGCTGGGTCTCGCGGGGCAGCACGGCCGCGGCGCCTCGATGGCATCGACGCCTCGACGCGTCGATGCGTCCCGACGAATCCAAAACCCCGCGCGCCGCGTATAGAAAGCAGCGCCTCGACGATGCGTCGCCGAGGCGCGTGAGACGTGCTCCGGGGACACCGGGCACGACCGGGAGCAGGCCTTGCCTGACGGGGTCGAGGCCGGCCCTGGCCCTGAACGTTGGGAGCTGCGATGGAGAAGATGTCGATGGGACAGGACGCGTCCTCGGATCGCGCGGCGAGGCTGGTCGCGCTGATGGGGCGCGTGGCGCTCGCGGACCGCGAGGCCTTCGACCAGCTCTATCGCGCCACCAGCGCCACGCTCTTCGGCGTGGTGCTGCGCATCAACCGCGACCGCAGTCAGGCGGAAGAAGTGCTGCAGGAAGTGTTCATCGCCGTCTGGCGTCAGGCCGCGTCCTTCGACGCACACCAGGGCCAGCCGCTGACCTGGCTCACCAGCCTGGCACGCCACCGCGCCATCGACAGCCTGCGTCGCCTGGCGACGCAGCCCTCCACCATCAGCAGCTTCGGCCATCTGGACGAGGACGGCGGCCCGAATGCCGACGGCGAGGACGACTTGCTGGTGCACATGCCCAGCCTGACACCGGGGCCGCTGGACCTGCTGGACGACGCCAGCCGCGCCCACTCGCTGCAGCTCTGCATGGCCTCGCTGAGCGGCGAGCAGCGCAGCAGCCTGGCGCTGACGTACTACCAGGGCCTCTCGCACGCGGAGGTGGCGGACCACATGAGCCAGCCGCTGGGCACGGTGAAGAGCTGGGTGCGGCGCGGGCTGCAGAGCCTGCGTTCCTGCCTGGACCGGGCCGCGGGGCTGATCGCCTCGATGGAAAAGGCCGCCTGATGGACTACGGACATCCGGAACGCGCCGACCTCCTGGCCGCCGAGTACGCGCTGGGCACCTTGCGCGGCGGCGCACGACGGCGCTTCGAGCGCTTGTTGCCGGCCCATCCCGCGCTGCGCTCGGCGGTCGCGGCGTGGCAGACCCGGCTGCAGCTGCTGGCCGGGCAGGTGCAGCCCGTCGAGCCCCCGGTGCATGTATGGCGGGCGGTGCAGCAGCGCCTGTTCGGCGCGTCGGCCCCCGCCGGCGATGTCCCTCGCGCGAGCGGCGCCCCTGCCGGCGGATGGTGGCATCGGCTCGGCCTGTGGCGCGGCATCAGCGCGGCGACCACGGCCGCGGCCGTGGCGCTGGCCGTCATGGTGATTCGTCCGGAACCGGTCACGCCCCCGGTGGTGATCGTTCTGGAAAGCACCGCCGAAGGCCTGCAAGTGGTCAAGACCGGCTTCGTCGCCAGCGTCTCGGCGGACGGTCGGGCCTTGGTGCTGCGTCCGTTGGGACCGCTGTCGCTGGACGCGCGGCACGCGCTGGAGCTCTGGGCGGTGCCCAAGCAGGGATCGCCTCGCTCGCTGGGCCTGATCGCCACGGGCGCGGCGTCCACCACCGTGATCCGCGCCGGGCTGCTGCAGGACACGAACGCCTTCGCGGTCAGCCTGGAGCCGGCAGGCGGCTCGCCCAGCGGCGCGCCGACCGGACCGATCGTGTCGGCCGGCGGCGTCTGAAGGCCGTCGGCTCGAAAAAAACGCCGATCCCGACGCATCCAAACGCGTGAAGACTGCGTAAAGGTCGACTGCGGTCGTACTTCAGGAGCTGCCGATGGGGCTGGCTCCGGCCGGCCGTCGAGGAGCTGCGATGAACCCGATGCCCACGATCTCGAAGACCCTTCTCGCCGCGGCCTTGCCGGCGGCGTTGCTGGCGGCCTGCGCAATGCCCGGAGGCCCGGCGGCGCCGGCCTTCTCCCAGGCCGACCTGCCCGCCGCCGTGCAGGTTCCGGACGGCCACAAGGTCGTGATGGAGACCGTCGGCGTCGGCAAGATCACCTACGAATGCCGCGCCAGGAAGGACATGGCGGACCAGTTCGAGTGGGTCTTCGTCGGCCCCGACGCCACGTTGATGGACCGTCGCCAGCAGGCGGTGGGCAAGTACTACGGTCCGCCCGCCACCTGGGAATCGCGCGACGGCTCCAAGGTCACCGGCACGCAGGTCGCGGTAGCGCCGGCCGCGGCGGGCAGCATCCCGATGCAGCTGGTGAAGGCAAACCCGGCCATGGGCATGGGCGCGATGCAGGGCGTGAGCCACATCCAGCGCGTGGCGACCCGCGGCGGTGTCGCGCCGCAGGCCCCTTGCGACATGGCCCGCACGGGCCAGAAGGTGGTCGTGGACTATCAGGCCGACTACATCTTCTGGACGCCGGTGGCGATGCGCTGAGACCGCGGCCGACGGCCGTTCCCTCGTACTGCCCGCGCCCTTCGCGCACCGTCCGGGACGGGCGCGGGCGCGCGCATCGGCGCGACGGAACAGGTTGTCACCAGGCATCGTCTCCTGTTGCAGGTAGCGCTGCCGGGCCCGTTCCGATTCGCCGATCCTTAACCGGATCGTCACGGAGCGCTCGGATCATCGCGTCCACCAACTCGTGCGCACAGCGCCACAACAGGGAGCCTCCGATGCGATCGATCCTGCTTCTGACCGCCGCCGCCGCGGCGCTCGCCCATGCGCCGCGGGCCGATGCCTTCGCCCAGGAAACGCACCGGCGCATCGCCATCGACGCGGTGCGCTACATGCAGCGGCATCCGGACACGACCAACTACGCCAAGCTGCTGGCCGGCGTCTCGCGCGCCGGCTACACGATGGACCAGTTCGCCGCGCAGCTCGGCCAGGGCGCGTTCGACGTCGACGACTTCGCCGATACCTACATCTGCGGCGCGGTCACCGGCGACTGCCAGTTGGCGCCGGTCTGGGGCCTGGGCTCCGGCATCGTCAACTACACCTCCTACTGGCATTTCCAGAACCGCACGCAGGGCCCCGATGTGCACGGCAATCCGTTCGGCGGCTACAACTACGCGAAGCTGACGGTCAAGGGCGACATCGACGACCTGGCCGCGGCCTGGCTGGTCGGCGATCACCTCGACGACGGCAAGGGCGGCATGAAGGGCTGGTTCAGCGACGGCTCCAGGTACAACAGCTACGGCATCACCGAGGCCAACTACCGTCAGGGCGGCGTCTCGTCGCCGTCGATGTACGCCGACTTCGAGAAGGCCCCGTTCCAGCCCGTGGACAACCTCGGCCAGTACTGGTGGTCGCAGTTCCTGGCGCGTCCGACGGTGCAGAGCCTGGGCTTCGTCATGCACACGACGGACCTGCTGCAGCCGCATCACACCTGGACGACGTCGGCGCTGAACCACTCCGGCTGGGAGAGCTGGGTCAAGGACTACTACGACAGCGAGGCGCTCGGCGACGACGCGCTCGTCGGCGCGGCGCTCGCGAGCTTCACGCCGCTGGCGCCCACCGCCACCGACATCCGCCCGCTGCTGCGCCAGGGCGGCCAGATCTCCTACAGCCGCGGCGGCCAGGTGCTGTCCACGACCGACCACGCGGAGCGTCGCAACGTGGGTCGCGTCGTGGTCCCGCACGCGATCGCGATGATGGTGCATCTGTTGAATCGCGCGGCCGAACGCCTGTGAGGCGCCCCGGCCGCACCGCTGCGATCGTCGTCACGAGCGGCCTGCTGTCGATCGGCGCGGCGAGCCTGGCCGGCACCGGTGTCGCCCCCGTGGCGCCGGTGGCCGTCGAGGCCGCCGCCACGCGTGTGGGCGGCCATGCCGATGCGGGCGCGCGAGGTGACGCCTGGATCGCGCGACTCGGCGACGAGACCCTCCCGCGCCGTCCCACCGAGGCCCTGCTGACGCTGGCGCGGCGCGAGCGGCCGGCGCTGACCTTGCCCGAACTCACGCGGCACGTCGCGCTGGACCTGCTGCTGGGCGATGCTGCGGCCCGCGAGGTCGGCGACGCGACGCTGTTCGCGAGCATGCGGGTGGGCTTCCCGCCCGAGGTCGAGACGCGTCGCCAATGGCTCGCGACGCTGCGCGAGCTCTGGCCGGAGCGGATCGACCGCGCCTGGCGGAAGGCCAGGCTGGAGCTGCCGCAAGCGCCCGACCCGCGCGCCTGGGCCGCGTTGTGGTCGGGGTCCGCGGGCGGCGGACTTCGAATGGATGAACAGCTCGACGACACCGAACGCGTCGCCGCCGCGCGCTATGTGTTGCTGCGGTATCGCGCCTTCGGGGACGAACGCGCGGGAGCCGTCACGTTGGCCGATGTCTGGCCGCTGCAGAACGTGCAGGGGCGACGGATGCTGCGCGCCGGGGACCTGGCCTATGCCCGCGCGCAGGCGCGCCAATGGCTGAACGAGCGCTTCGTCGCGCAATGGCTGCGGCAGGACAGCGGCTGGAGCGAGCAGGAACTCGCGTTCGTCCATCGCGTCGTGCAGGCGCGCCTGCGGCGCATCGCCTGGCAGCGCTGGCAAGGGCTGAGCGCCGACCCGCACGGCGACGCGCCCGCGCGCGATGCGCTGGCCGCCGCCGTGACGACCGAGGAGATCGCCGCGTTCTACGCCGCGCATCGCGATCGCTTTCAGCGCCTGGAGTCGGTCGAGGGCCTGCGCCTGCGCTGCGCCGATCCAGCCTGCGGCGACGGACGGGACCTGCGCCAGCAGCCCGGCGCAACGCGCCTCGTCTGGCAGCTCGGCGATCCCCGGCCGGCCAGCGAGCTGGATGCCTGGGCGCTCGACCTGATGCAGGCCTGGCCGGTGGGGCAGGTATCGCCCGCGATCCGTCATCCCGACGGCGGCGGCTGGGAACGCGTGCAGGTGCTGGCCGTGCGTCGCGGCCACCATCCGGCCGACAGCGAGACGGTGCGTCACGAGGCACGCCAGGCGCTCGCGATGGAGCGGCTGGAGACGCGATGGCAGCAGCGTCAGCAGGCGTTGATCGCCGCCGCGCCGCTGCGCTGGGCGCCGGGCATCGTGCCGCCGGCCGATCCCTTCGTGCCGGAACGTCTCACGTTGACGGGAGCCCCCGGCCATGCCCATTGAGCCCCGGCCCGAGCGCCGGGGCCCCCGCTTGGCGGGCGCGCTCGCGATCGTCGTGGGGATCGCGGGTGCCACGGCGGCCTGGCTGACGTTCGGCGACGGGACCGTCGACGCGGGCGACTCGACCGCTGCCGCGCCGCCCGCGCGCCCGGCGTCGTCGCCGAGGCCCGGCCCCTTGGTGGCAGGCGGCGGGACGAGCGCCTCGGCGGCCTCATCGCCTGGCGGCATCGCGCCGTCGACCCCGACGGTCGCCGAGTCGCCCCCCGCGCATTGGAGCCTCGCCGACGCGCGGGTGGCCGGCGACGACCGGTCGCCGCCGATGCAACGATCGACGGCCGAGCCGCCCACGCCGACCTGGCAACTGGACGACCACGCGAGTTACGCGCGTCGCGAGCGACAGCGCCACCAGGACGTGCAACGCGCCTTCGTCGCCGCGGCCGATCAGGAGTTGCCGATGCTGGACGCGCAGATCGAGCGCGGCCGCGCGATGGGTCTCTCGCCGGAGCAGCTCGCCAAGGGCGAGGAAAAACGGCGCCGCATCGCGCAGATGCGCGATCGCATGCAGGCGGCGCTGGCCGCGAGCGGCGCGACGCCCTGAACGGCGCCTCCGACGCCGGTGAAGATCGCCCGAGCGCCCTCGCAGGTCGTGTGGCAGCGGATGGCAAGCTCGTCCGGCGACGGATGGCGAGCCCGTGCGGCGGCGCCGTCGATCTGTCACAAAGCCCCAGCAACATCGGCATTCCCTGTCCCACGCCCCGTCTTCGCCATGCGCCTCCTCGCCCTGCTGCCGCTCGTCCTGACCGCACCGCTGCTGCAAGCGGCATCGCCCGCGCCGGCTCGCCCGCTTGCCTCCGTCAAGGCAACGGCCTGCCAGGAGACGGACCGGATGTACGACTGGCGCGAGATCACCTGCACCGTCCCGGCCGCCGCGACGGCGCGCCGCTTCCAGTTCAAGGCGATGTTCACCGGCGGCCATGACGACACCTCCGCCAGCATCGCGCCGACCCTGGGCGAAGCGCCGCTGGCCTGCGCCGAGGGCAGCAAGCTGAGCCTGTTCGGCGAGGACGGCGACGTCCACGTGTTCTGCGACTTCGGCGGCGCGGCGATGGCCGGCCGCACGACGTTCAAGGTGCTGATCAAGTGGAGCCACGCGGAGTTCGCGGACTTCGATTTCCTGGCGGACTGACGCCCCCCGGCCCCCGCCACACCTCATGCGTTAAGCTGCCGGCCCGCTGTGCGGGTTCGAGTTTCTTTGCTGAGGATGCGGCTGTGCAAGACACGGATGTGGTGGTGATGGGTGCGGGCGCGGCGGGCCTGATGTGCGCGTTGACCGCGGCGGGGCGGGGCCGGCGCGTGGTGCTGCTGGACCATGCCAACAAGGCCGGCAAGAAGATCCTGATGTCCGGCGGCGGCAACTGCAACTTCACCAATCTGTACACCGAGCCGGCCAATTTCCTCTCGCAGAACCCCCACTTCTGCAAGTCGGCGCTGGCCCGCTACACGCAGTGGGACTTCATCGCGCTGGTCAACAAACACGCCGTGCCGTACCACGAGAAGAAGCTGGGCCAGCTCTTCTGCGACAACAAGTCCATCGACATCCTGCGCCTGCTGCTCGACGAATGCGAGGCCGCCGGCGTTCAGCTGCTGCTCAACACGTCCATCGAGCAGATCGAGCGGGAGGAGACATCGGCGCACGGGGCCGAGGGCGCCGATGTCATCGAGCGCGCCAAGGACATCGAGGGCGACGGGTCGGCAGGCGGCTATCGCCTGCAGACCACCGCGGGGCCGATGCGCTGCGCGTCGCTGGTGGTGGCCACGGGCGGGCTGTCGATCCCGACGATGGGCGCGACCGGCTTCGGCTATCAGGTGGCCCGGCAATTCGGCCACAACGTGCTGCCGACGCGCGCCGGCCTGGTGCCCTTCACGATCACGGACCAGCTCAAGGACCTGTGCACGGAGTTGACCGGCACCTCGGTCGACTGCCTGGTGAGCTGCAACGGCAAGAGCTTCCGCGAGAACATCCTCTTCACGCACCGCGGCCTGAGCGGCCCGGCGATCCTGCAGATCTCGTCGTACTGGCTGCCCGGCCAGGCCGTGGAGATCAACCTGATGCCCGACCGCGACGCCGCGGACTGGCTCGCGCGGCAACGCGACGACCGGCCCAACGCCGAGCTCAAGACGCTGCTGGGCGAGGTCTTCACGAAGAAGATGGCCACGCTGATCGCCGAGCAATGGTTCGTCTCCAAGCCGATCAAGCAGTACACGCACGCGGAGCTCGACCAGATCGCCACGCGCCTGTCGGCCTGGCAGGTCGTGCCGGCGGGCACCGAGGGCTACCGCACGGCCGAGGTGACGCTGGGCGGCGTCGACACCAGGGAGGTGTCGTCCAAGACGATGGAATCGCTGAAGTCGCCGGGGCTGTACTTCGTCGGCGAGGTGCTCGACGTCAGCGGGCACCTCGGGGGCTTCAACTTCCAGTGGGCCTGGGCCTCGGGGCACGCAGCGGCGCAGTACGTCTGAGCGCCGCCTGCGCCAGTCAGGTCGCCCGCCGGCGCGTCAGCCGATCCTTCATGTCCTTGACGACGATGTGCGTCAGCGCGCGCATGAAGCGGACCTCGCTCGCCGTACTGAGCCCGGTGACATCGGCCGGGCCGGCATGGGCCTGATCCAGCGCGGCCTGCGCGGTCGCCAGCGCGGCATCGGCCAGCGCGACCATCTCGCCGAGGACGCGGCGGGCGGTCGGGGCGGACAGGCCCAGCGCCTCGCCCGCCAGCAGCACGCTGTCCTCGGTCACCTGTCCGAAGGTCCGCGCGCCAGGCAGTGGAATCGCCATCGGCACGTCGGGCCAGATCGCGTGTTCATCGGCGAATGCCCGGGTGTGATACGCACCGGTCGCAAGCAGGTCGTAGTGCGGCGCGAGCTGGATGCCATGCGACGAGACGAAGAACGAGAGGTTCTTCAGGTGGCAGTCGTCGTTGGCGATGAGCAGGTTGAAGATGAGCCAGCGGAAGAGTTGCAGCGTCGTGCGAGCCCGGTTGGACGTGGCTCGAATGATGTCCTTCAACGAATCGAGCGTCGCACCGCTGTGCTTGAACGCACGGGACCGGCTCAGCAACTGGCAGGCATCGATGATGTGCAACCGTTGCACTTCCAGGCTCGGCACGCCTTGATCGCGCGTACCGACTTCCCTCACCAGCCGGTCGAATCGATCGACAACATAGACCGGCTCCGGCACGTGGCGCAGATGCGCTGCAGGGACCGGCAGATCCATGGCCCTGGCCATGCACATGGTCAAGTACTCGTTCATCACCGACGCCGGGTAGGTCGATGCATCGGGATGGCTGGGCTTGAGGATATGCGTGGAGGCCGTGGCACCTTCGGGCTCATAGAGCTTCCCACCGACGAGGCTCACCAGCATCTTGTGCTGCGCACCGGCCAACGACATGCGCTTCGGCGCTTGTGCGGTCAGGGTCTGCTTGGGAATCCCCGCGATCCGATGGGTGAGTTCCGCGTCGGAGAGCACGCGAAGCCCCGTCGTCGCGGGCAGCGGCACGTCGGGGGGCAGCAGTGTCAGCGAGCCCGCGGACTCCGCCCCCAGGTATTGCAGCAGCGCGAAGGCGTCGTCGCCCTTGATGCCCGCCTCCTTCTCGATGGCCTGGCGGAGCAGTTCCTCCGGCAGCAGGTTGTCGAAGTACCACTGCACCGGACGTTGCGTGCCCCCGTCGACGTGCCGCTCCAACCGAAGCGGCAGGCCCGGCGCCAAGGCAAAACCATCCGCCGCGGAGACCCAGTCAGGGTCGTACTGCAGTTGCCAGAGATCGTCGCCTTCGAAGAGTTCCCCGAGCGGTCGACGATCCATGTAGACGCGCAGGCTTCTCATCGGTCGTCACCGTCCTCGTCGGCCTCTGCTTTGCCATCCGTTGCCGAACGCTTCGCGCCTGGCGATTTCGCCTGACCAGCCTGCGCTTCGGCGTACTTGATCCATGCGGAGGTCGCCCGTTTCTCCTTGACCTGCTCCAGCATCGGCGCCACGTCGTCCGGGACATCCACGCTCAGCGCGATGCCGAGTTCCTCCAGGAGTTGCAACACCTTGCCCAACTGCATCGTGGGCTTGCCGCGCTCCGCGTCGATAGCGAACTGCCGGCTGACTTTCGCAATGCCGGCCAGGTCGTCCTGGCGCACATTGGCGCTCTTGCGCACGGCACGGATCACCATGCCGAGATCCTCGGGGGTTTGGATGGGTCGCTTCATTGAATGCCTACGTTCGCAGACATTTTGAGGCCAAGGCGGCTAGAAGGCAATGAAATGTCCGCGCTCGTGGACATTATTCGTCTCCCGCATCCGTTTTTTTGAAAATACCTGCGATCACAGGCATTTTCATTCTCGAACAACCTTTATCGCAAAAATGCCTACGCTTGCAGGTATTTCCCTCAATGCATCGCCGCCGGGGGCAACGCATCGCCGACGAAGCGCCGGATCGCCGCCTTGAAGTCCTCCAGCGAGGTGGTGTTCATGATGAAGATGACGAAGCCCTCGGTGTTGCTCTCGTGCAGGACGAAGCGGATATGGATGAACATCACCGCGTGGTTCTGCGCCCGCGCGCCGATGATGGCGCGCGCCGTGCCCACGTGCAGCAGCGGCGACTGCGTCTCGAAGGGCTGCGCGAACAGCTCCGCCAGCGCCGCCATGCAGGCGTTGAGGATGATGTTGCCGACCTCCGTCATCGCGTCGCCCATCACGCCGTCGAGCTGGTCCTCGGGCACCGCGTCGCCAGCCATGCTGCGCACCAGCGCGCGGCTGCCGTCCTCGGGGAAGACCAGCAGCGCGTCGCCGCCGAAGACGCCGCGGAAGGACTGGCGCACGCTGTAGAGCCGCTTGTCGTCGCGCGAGAGCTTGGCGCCGGCCTGGCCCACCGTCATGAAGCTGATCTCGGGCACCGACAGCAGCACCTCCTCGCCCACCAGCTGGCTCATCGCCTGGGCCGACTTGCCCACGCCGATGTTGAGGATCTCCGACAGCGCGTCGCGCTGCAGTGGGTCCAGGTCAAGCATGAGGTCCTCCGGCAAGTTGTAGGAGCTGCTGCGCCGTCTCGGCGCCGATGGGTTTGGGCAGGAAGTGCAGGCCGCTGGCCGCCGCGCGCTCCTGCACCGCCGCCTGCACGTTGGCGGTGAGCAGCGCGATCGGCACGTCCGGCTGCACCGCGCGGATCGCCAGCGCCGTCTCGATGCCGTCGCGGCCCGGCATGTTCAGGTCCATCGAGACGACATCGAAACGATGCAGCGCCGCCAGCGCCACGGCCTCGTCGCCGTTGCCGGCCTGATGGAGCTGCAGGTCGGGGATCAGTTGGCTGAGGAAGCTCTGCAGGATCATTCGGGACATGCGGCTGTCGTCGACGATGAGCACGGTTTTAGACATGTTGTGGGACCGGGGGTGGGGAAATCGGCGGCGCGGGCGACGGCGGCGACACGACGACGCGGTCGCGGCCCTCGGACTTGGCCTGGTAGAGCGCCTCGTCGGCTTGCTGCATCAATTGGTCGAGCGTCTGGCCCTCGTCCGACAGCTGGGCCACGCCGACTGAAATCGTACCGTTGAGCGGCCCCTGCGGCGTGGCGCAGAGCTCGGCCTGGCGGATCTGCTCGACCAGGCGCTGCGCGGCCTCGCGCGCCGGCTCCAGCCCGGTCTCGGGCAGCAGCGCGCAGAACTCCTCGCCGCCGACGCGCGCAATCAGGTCGGCGTCGCGCAGCACCGTGCGCAGCAGCTGCGCGATGCGCCGGATGACCTCGTCGCCGCAGGCATGGCCGTGCCGGTCGTTGATGCGCTTGAAGTGATCGATGTCCAGCATCAGCAGCGACATCGGGTGGCGATAGCGACGCGCCTGCTCCACCATGCGCGCGCCCTTGTCGAAGAAGGCGCGGCGGTTGTCCAGCCCGCTCAGCGCGTCGGTCGCGGCCAGCGCGCGCAGGCGCGCCTCCAGTTGCTTGTGGGTGGTGATGTCGTAGCACCAGACCAGATGGGCCAGCTCGCCTTCCAGCTCGATCAACTGGGCCGACACCGAGACCCAGTCCTGCGAGCGTCCGCTGAAGCGCGCCTCGGCGGCGTCGACTCGCCCGAACTGCTCGAGCTCCCGCGCGAAATGCTCCCCCTGCGGCGGTGCCTGGAAGAGCTCGCGCAGCGCCAGCTGCCGCACTGCCTCCGGCCCGGTGCCGATGCGGTCCTGGAAGCGTTGGTTGATGAAGTGGATGCGGCCGTCCTGCGCGCCCAGCAGCGCGACCTCGCTGGGGCTGGCGTCGAGGATGAACCCCAGCAGCGCCTTGCCTTCCGCCAGTTGCCGGGTGCGGCGCTGCACGCGCGACTCCAGGCGGCGGTTCAGCAGGCCCAGGTGCTGCGCCAACCGCTGCGAATGGCGCGCCTCGGCATACAGGCGCACGATCATCGCCACCATCACCAGCACCAGTCCGCCCAGCAGCCAGCTCAGCAGCGCGAAGCGGTGCCGCAGCTCGATGCGATGCGCGTCCGCGTATTCGGTGCCCGCCAGGTGCAGCTCCAGCAGTGCCTGATCGGCGCTCAGCTGCATCTGGTCGATCTGGGCGCGGACCTCGGCCGCCACCATCGGCGCGGCGGCGGATCCCGCCCGCAGACGATCGGCCCACTGCAGCACGAGGTCTCCCAGCCGGCTCAGCCGTTCATGCGTGCCCGGCAGCATCACCAGCGGCGAGAGATCGTTGCGCGGCGTGCCCGCGCTCGGCTTGAGCAGGCTCACCAGCACCTCCAGCCGCAACGCCAGATCGGCGGGATCCGTCCCGGAGGCGCTCGTGCTCGTGCTCGTGCTCGTGCTCGTGCTCGTGCTCGTGCTCGTGCTCGTGCTCGTGCTCGTGCTCGGAGTCAGCGTTGGCGTTGGCGTTGGCGTCGGGCTCGCGTCGGCGACGCCGACCGTCATGGCCAGGGGCGCGGCGACGGTCTGTCGCAGCTTCTGCAGCTCGCGCTGCAGATTCACCATGTGCCAGATGTCGTGGTCCTGGTCCGGCTGCGCGAGCGCGCGCACCTGATGCAGCGTCCACCACAACGCGCAGGCCGCCGCGACGGCCAGCAGCAGCACCGTGCCCAGCATCGGCCGCAGCCACGGGCTGTGCGGCGCGCCGCGTCTACTCCAGAACGATCTCATGGACCTGCCAGATGGTGCGGTTGATGTAGACCTGCCGGTTGAGCTCCGGATGGCGGTCGAACGGGTAGATCAGGATGAGCGGCCCCTTGTCGCGCACGGTGATCTCGTGGCCGTCGCGTCGATAGGCCAGGACGGGGTCGAAACGTGCCAGGTCTTGCGCCGGCACGGCCACCGAGTAGCCGTTGAGCGCCGTCAGGGTCAGCGTGGTGGGCGTGGCGCCGGTCAGCGCCACCAGGCGGCTCAGCGGCACGCCTTCCCAGTCGCTCGCGCCGGCCAGGCCCAGGGCGGCCGGCAGCGTCGTGCGCAGGTGCTGGGCGGGAAGCTCGCGCAGGTCGGCCAGCGTGAAGCGCCAACTTCGGCCCGCGGCCGTGCGCAACACCAACACCGGGGCCGCCACGGCGGTCCGGGTTTCGCGACTCGTGTCGCGGGCAGCCGCTGACGCAGCTGTCCTCGTGGCGGGCGCGGGCGAGGTGCCTGCGGCGCTCACGGCGTTCGTCAGCGCCAGGAGGGGGCTGACCAGCCACCACGTGCCCCGGCGCCCGAACGAGGGAAAGCATCGTCTCATCGGGCAAGGATCCAACTACACCGAACGCCTCCGCGGCGCCGGTACTTCCCTTATATCGTTCGGCGCGCCGGAAGGTTGACCGGGCATCCCCCCGGCTGTGGGGGAGATCGGACAACTGTCAGAGGGGAAGTGATGGATCCATAACCGGCGCTCAGGGCCGGCGCCCGGGGCCGGTGACGACGCGACCGAGGCCGCGTCGTCCTCGCCTCGTCAGTACGAGTAGCTCACGAACACCGCGCCCACCGGCGAGGTGACGCGGCGGGTCAGCGGACTCTTCGCCGCGTCGCCGAGCAGGCGCTGCGCACCGACCATGCCGGTGACGCTCCAGCTGTCGGAGAGCTTGTGCTGCCAGCTCAGGCCGGCCTCGACCTGATGCATGCCGGACTTGGGCGTGAACACCGCGTAGCCGGATTTCGCCGACTGGGCCGCGGTCACGCCGTGGTAGGTCTGCATGTACTTCTTGTCGCCCGCGTTGGCCGACACCGACAGCACCACCGTGTCCTTGCCCACGTCCATCACCTTGGCGGCGACGCCGAAGCTGTAGAGGGCGCCGTTGGCGCGCGTCGTGAACGGCTGCTCGGTCGCCACCTGCACGTCCAGCCAGTCCGTCACCGAGTAGCCCAGCGACAGGTTCAGCGTGCCGCTGCCCTTCACGTCGCCCATGCCGCGCAGGTACTTGCTGCCGCTGTTGATGCCGAAGCCGCTGGTGGACTTCTCCTTGCGCTCGCCGCGATATCCGATGGCCGCGCTGTAGTTCAGGCCGCCGGCCGCGCCGGCGTAGCCGATGCCGCGCATGGTGCCCGCGAAGAAGCCGCTGGCATGCGCGTACTCCACGCCCAGCATCGGCGAGACGAGGCGCTCGTCGGAGCCGGCGTAGCGCGTCGTGACGCCGACGCCGGCCTGCACCACGACCATCGAGGTCGGTTGCGGCGTGGCCGGGGCGGTGGAGGCGGCGGCCGACTTCGCGGCGCTGGATTGCGCCTGCGCGGCATGGCCGAGCGACAGCAGCAGGAGGGCGCAAACGGCCGGGGAAAGCTTCATGGATGTGGTCATGTCAATCAATCGGATGAAAGAAACCGGGCTCGGCGAGACCGGGGGGCGGCGACGGACGATCACTCGTAGCGCTCGTACTTCCGGCATTCGGCGGTCAGCCGCTTGCCCTGCTCCTGGCGGTCGACGACGCGGTAGTTGCCCCCGCACCATTCGGTCGCCGTGCGCCGGCAGGCGTCCCAGCCGTCGGGGCCGTCGCAGGTGACGACGAAGCCGTCCCGCCCCTGCGGCACGATCAGCGGCTCGACGGTGGCGGCGCAGGCGCTGAGCGCGCAGACGATCGCGTAGACCGGCGGCGCCCGCATGCCGCGCCGGGGATCCGGTGCGAGCCCGCGTCCGGGCGGTCGGGGGTTGGATACAGCATTCACTTCGTTGCTCCCTGAACAGCGCCCGGCGTGGGCCGAGCCGCTGCCGCAGTGTCAAAGTGACCCATGAAGTCGACCTGAGCCGCACATGAAGAATGGATGAAGCCGGGCCGGCACCCATGCCTTTCGGCCGGCCGGGCTGGTCCAATGGCGGCATGAAGATCCTGCTCATCGAAGACGACCTGGACCTGGGCAACGGCGTGCGCATCGCCCTGACCGATCACGGCATGGACATCGTCTGGGCCCGCAACGTGGAAGGCGCGGTCCGGCAGCTGGACGAGCAGCCCTGCGACCTGGTCCTGCTGGACCTGGGGCTGCCGGACGGCGACGGCCTGCACCTGCTCACGCGTCTGCGCCGCGAGCAGGGCGACCTGCCGGTGCTGATCCTCAGCGCCCGCGACGCGTTGAAGGACCGGCTGCAGGGGCTGGACTCCGGCGCGGACGATTACCTGGTCAAGCCCTTCGAAGTGGCGGAGCTGGTCTCGCGCATCCGCGCGCTGGCCCGGCGCAGCTACGGCTTCGACGGCGACACGCTGGCGGTGCGCGACCTGCAACTGCACGTGCCCACGCGCCGCGTCAGCGTGCAGGGCCGCGCGGTCGATCTCACCGCCAGCGAGTACGACCTGCTGCGGCTGCTGATGATGCGCATCGACCGGATCGTCACGCGGCGCACGCTGGAGGAGCAGGTGCTGCCCGGCGGACAGAGCAACGCCAGCAACTCGCTGGACGTGCACATGGCCAACCTGCGCCGCAAGATCGGCGACGGCTACGTGCGCACGGTGCGCGGCGTGGGCTACGTCATCGACCAGCAGGGGGCGGCGTGAGCGCGCCCGGCATCGACCGCGCGACCGGCCACGCGCCCGCGGCCGCCGCCGGCGGCGGCCTGGCGCGCGGGCTGCGGCGTGTGCGGGCCGGCATGCGCGACGTCTTTCAGCCCAGCCTGGTGCGGCGGCTGCTGATCGCGCAGATGGTGCTGCTGACGCTGCTGTGGTCCGCCGGCGTCGCCTACCTGCTGGGCCAGGGCGCCAAGCCGCTGCTCGACACGCAGCGGCTCTACGAGACGATCAACGCCATCGCCGACGAGCTGGCCGACGACCCGGCCCGGCGCGCGCGCGTACTCGACCGCGCCTACGAGGCGATCGTCGAGGACTACGACGCGCTCAACGACCCGCTGCCCAGCTTCATCGTCCAGCAGCGCGGGAAAACCGTGTATCGCAGCCCCCATGCGCCGGACGTGGCGGCGAGCGGCCCGCTGAACGAGCAGTACCCGGTCGACTTCCACGGCGTGGCCTACCTGGCGAAGACGCTGCAGGCGCCGTCAGGCACACGCACGACCATGTTCGCGAAGAACGCGGGGCTGAACGTTTTCATCACCGTCTACTCCAACAGCTTCTACCTGCTGCCGTTGCTGATCAGCCTGCCCTTCCTGGTGCTGCCGGCATGGCTGTCGATCCGCCTGGCGATGCGCCCGTGGCACGGCGTGGCCCGCGAGATGACCGCGCGCGGCCCGCAGGATCTGGCCCCGCTCACGTATCACGACGGCCACCGCGAGCTCATGATGATGGTCGACGCCATCAATGGCTGGATGCGCCGCGTGTCCGACAGCAGCGAGCGCGAACGCAGCTTCGTCGCCGACGCCGCCCACGAGCTGCGCACGCCGCTGGCGGCGATGCTGGTCAATGTGGAGGCACTGCGGGCGGACGCGCGCGACGAGCGCGAACGGCAGCTCATGACCGGTGTGCTGAGCAGCGGGCAGCGCGCGACGCGCATGGTCAACCAGCTACTGCGGCTGATGCGCAGCGACGCCCACGGCGCCGAGCCCATCGAGCGCGTCGAGCTGGACCACCTGCTGCAGGACCGGTTGGCGGTGCTGGCGCCGCTGGCGTCGACGCGCTCGGTGGAGCTGGAGCTGGCGGCGGAGCCGGGGCTGTGCGTCGCGGCGCAGATCACCTCGCTGGAATCGTTGGTGGACAACCTGGTCGAGAACGCCATCAAGTACGGCCCGAACGGCGGCACGGTGCGCGTGGCGCTGCGGCGCATCGGCGGCGAGGCGCTGCTGAGCGTGGCGGATCAGGGCGCGGGCATCCCGCCGGAGCTGCGCACCCGCGTGTTCGACCGCTTCTTCCGCGATCCGGCGCAGCGCGAGCCGGGCAGCGGCCTGGGGCTGTCCATCGTGAGGGCGGTGCTGGACCACGTCGGCGGCCGCATCGAGATGCGCGACGCCGAAGGCGGCGGGCTGCTGGTGGAGGTGATGCTGCCGCTGGCCGACGGCCGGCGGGCGAGCTGACCGGCATCGCCGCGACGGTGCCCGCGCCGGCATCGCCGACATCACGGGCTTCGTTGGCGCCGCCGGCGCCGTTCACGCGATCGGCGCGGGGCCGTCGTAGGTCCAGAGGTAGTCCCGGGGCATCGGGCCCTTGTTGCGACCGCCCTGCTGCGTCTGCTCCCACGCATGCGCGAGGATGCCCACCGAGCGCGACAGGCAGAACAGCCCCCGCGCCAGCGGCGCCGGGAAGCCGAGTTCCGCATAGATGACGGCGGTGGCGCCGTCGATGTTCATCGGAATGCGTCGGCCGCTCTTGCGCGTCGCGAGCTCGTCCTCCACCGCGCGCGCGATCGCCGCGAAGCGGCCGGAGACCCCCCCTTCACGCGCCGCCTCGTCGACGAGCGCCAGCAGCCGCGGCGCGCGCGGATCGACCGGGTGAAAGCGATGGCCGAAACCCGACACGAACTTGCCGCGCGCGGCGATGGCCTCGTCCAGCCCCGCCGCCACCGCGTCGGCCAGCGACAGGCCGCCGTCCTGCCTCGCGGCGATGGCGCGGAACATCTCCACCGCCTGTTCCCCGGCCCCGCCATGCACGTCGCCGAGCACGTTGAGCGCCGAGGCCATCGCGTTGTTCAGGCCTACGCCGCAGGTGGCGGCCATGCGCGCGATGGCGATGCTCGGCGCCTGCGGGCCGTGGTCGACGGCGGCCATCAGCGCCGCGTCCAGCAGCCGCGCCTGCCCGGCGCCGGGCAACTCGCCGCGGGTCATGAGCCAGATCATCTGCGCGAAGCTCACGTTGCCGATGAGGTCCTGGATCGCATGGCCGCGATAGCGGATGACGCCCGGGGACATCTCGATGATCGACGTGGTCCACCAGTCGGAGACACGCGGGTCGCGGGTCGGTTGCCCGACGTCGTCGGGCTGGCCGCGGGGCCGGTCGCCGGACGTGTCGACGCGCTTGTCCTCGGGCTCGTGGCCGGGCAATCCGTCGGGTGCGGGGCCGGACGCATGGCCGGACGTGTCGATGCTGCTCATATCGCTGCCTCCGCGCGCAACGCCGCGCGCTGTTCGGCGTCGTAGCCGAGTTCTTCCAAGATTTCGTCGGCGTGCTGGCCCAGCGTCGGCGGCGGCGTGTCCACCGACGGCGCGTGGCCGTCGAGCTTGATGCCGGTGCGGATGACGCGGATGTCGCGCCCGACGCCGGGCACGTTCTCGAAGCTGCCCAGCAGCCCGCGCCCGGCGATCTGCGGATGCGCCAGCGCCTCCTTCACCGTGAGCACCGGGCCGGCCGGCACGCCCGCCGCGGTGAAGCGCTCCCACCAGGCGGTGGCGGCGTCCTCGCTCATCGCCTCTTCGAGCAGATGCTTCAGCTCGGCGCGATGCTTGAGCCGCGCATGCCGGTCGGCGAAGCGCGCGTCGGTCTTCCACTGCGGATGGCCGACGACGTCGCAGACGGCCTCGAACTGCGCCTGCTTGTTGGCGGCGATGTTGAGCAGGCCCTGGCCGGTGCGGAAGGTGCCCGAGGGGCTGGCGGTGACGTTGTCGTTGCCCATCGGCCGGGGCTCGCGTCCGGCCACCAGCAGGTTGGACACGGCCCAGCCCATCGTGGCCATCGCGGCCTCCAGCATGGACACGTCGATGAAGGTCGCCTGCGTGCGCTGGTGGTCGGCCAGCGCGGCCGCGATCGCGAAGGCCGCCGTGATGCCGCCGATGGTGTCCGCCACCGGATACCCGACCCGATACGGCGCGTTGGCCGGATCGCCGGTGATGCTCATCATCCCGGACATGCCCTGGATGATCTGGTCGTACGCCGGCAGGTCGCGCAGCGGGCCGTCCTGGCCGAAGCCGGAGATGGCGCAGTAGATCAGCCGGGGGTTGTGCCGGCGCAGGTCCTCGAAGCCGACGCCCAGCCGCTTCATGACGCCCGGGCGGAAGTTCTCGACCACGACGTCGGCGCTGGCCACCAGCTTGCGGAAGACCTCCTTGCCGGAGGCGCGCTTGAGATCGATGGTGATGGAGCGCTTGCCCGGGTTCTGGGCCAGGAAGGAGACGCCCATGTCGGCCTGGTTGAGCTCGGTGTCGGCACCGAGCTGGCGCGCCAGGTCGCCGCCGTCGCGCGCCTCGACCTTGATGACGTCGGCGCCCAGGTGAGCCAGTTGATGACACGCGAACGGACCCGCCAGCACGTTGGTCAGGTCCAGCACGCGGACGGCGCGAAGCGGCTTGGGGCTGCTCATGGGGTGCTCCGCCGCGGGGTCAGTCGATCCTGACGTTGCCGCCGCGCACCAGGTCGCCCCAGCGCTTCTGCTCGCTCTTCAGGAAGGCCGCGGCCTGCTGCGGCGTCATCGGCATGGGCACGCTGCCCTCGGCCTGCAGTTGGCCGATGGTGGCGGCCTTGGAGAGCGCCTTCTCGACCTGCGCATTGAGGCGCTGCACCACCGCCGCGGGCGTGCCGGCCGGCGCGACGATCATCTTCCAGTCGCTGGTGTCGAAGCCCTTGTAGCCGCTCTCGGCCACGGTGGGCACGTCGGGCAGCACCGGCAGCCGCCTGGCCGAGCTGACGGCCAGCGCGCGCAGCTTGCCCGCCTTCACGAACGGGATGACGGCCTGCGGCGTGGCGAAGTAGTAATCGACCTGACCGCCGAGCAGATCCGTCGCCGCGGGCCCGGCGCCCTTGTAGGGCACGTGGGTCACCTGGATGCCGGCCTGCCTGGAGAACAGCATGCCGGTGAGGTGGCCGACGGTGCCGTTGCCGGCCGAGGCCATCGTGAGCATGCCGGGCCGGGCCTTCGCCGCGGCGACGAGGTCGGCGACGGTCTTGAACGTGGACGCCGGCGTCACCACCAGCACGACGGGCTGGCCCGCGACCATCGCCACCGGCGTGAAGGCCTTGGCGGCGTCGTAAGGCATCTTGGGATACAGCGTCGGGTTGATCGCCAGGTTGGCGGTCTGGCCCATGCCCAGGGTGTAGCCGTCGGGGCTGCTCTTGGCGACCGCGTCCAGGCCGATGTTGCCGCCGGCGCCGGCCTTGTTGTCCACGACGAAGGTCCAGCTCGTGTCCTCGCGCATCTTCTCGGTGATGAGCCGGGTCACGATGTCCGTGCCGCCGCCGGGCGGGAACGGCACCATCATCCGGATCGGCTGGCCCGGATAGGCCGGCTGGGCAAAGGCGCCCTGCCCCGCAGCGAGGACCAGGCCGCAAGCGGCGCCGAGGACGAGGTGGCGAGCAAACATCATGAGCAAGTTTCCGTTCTATCTGACAGAACTATGATCTGTTTGATAGAACTTTAGTCCTGCTTCAGCGGTTCTCATCGAGGGTTAACCCTCGATGCCTGGGCGCGCGCCGCGGCAGGGCGACCTTGGCGGGACCGCAGACAATCCGCGCCGGAAGGACAGTGATCGATGAGCGACAGACAGACCCCCGATGACGAGACCGGCGCGGACAGCAGCGGCGTGGCGGTGCTGGACCGCGCCTTCGCGCTGATGGGGGCCTTCGGCGAGGACGACGCCAGCCTGTCCCTGACGGAGTTGTCTCGCCGCACGGGGCTGTACAAGAGCACGGTGCTGCGCCTGCTGGGCGCGCTGGAGCATGGCGGCTTCGTCCGCAAGTTGCCGGATGGCCAGTACGGCGTGGGCCCGGCGCCGCTGCGGCTGGCGACGATCTATCAGCGCTCGTTCCACGTCGGACACGTGATCGAGCCGCTGCTCAAGCAACTGAGCGCGGCCACCGGCGAGACGGCCTCGTTCTACGTGCGGCATGGCGACGCGCGCATCGCGCTGTTCCGCTCGGAGCCGGCGCGATCGGTGCGGGCCGCGGTGGCCGTGGGCCAGCAATACACGCTGCGCCAGGGCGCGTCCGGCAAGGTGCTGTGCGCGTTCTCCGAGGACCAGGGCGCGGACCACGCGGACATCCGCCGTCGGCTCTGGGCGGTGTCCTATGGCGAGCGCGAGCCGGACACGGCGTCGGTCGCCGCGCCGGTCTTCACCGTCAACGGCCAGGTGCAAGGCGCGATGGCGATCTCGGGGCCGCGGATCCGGCTCTCGCCGCCGGCGACGATGATGACGGCGTGCCGGGCGCTGCTGGGCGCCGCCATCGACGCCAGCCGGCAGTTGGGCGGCCATCCGGCGGGATTGGATGCGGCGTCGCGGTCGCTGGACATCGCCGACTTCGCGGTTGGCGGACAGGAATGAAGGAATCAGACATGAACGACAACGCCGGCTCGCCGCCCCATCGACCACGCGATCAACCAGCCGATCAGCAGCCGGATCAGCCGCAGAGCCAGCCGCGCAATCCGCTGCACGGGTTGCGTCTTGAAGACATCGTCAACGCGCTCGTCGCGGCTTATGGCTGGCGCGGGCTCGCTGAGCGGATTCCCGTGCGATGCTTCGAAAGCGACCCGTCGGTCAGCTCCAGCCTCAAGTTCCTGCGCAAGACGCCCTGGGCGCGGGAGAAGGTCGAAGGCCTTTACCTCTTCATGCTGCGCGAGAAGCGTCGGCAAGGCGGTTGAGTCCGCGGCGGTCGAGCCACACGTTCAAGTCGAATCGATCCGAGTCCCACGGGAGGAGCCAGCCATGTCCGCGAACCCAGCCCCTGTCGATGCCGATGCCTCCGGGCTTGTCCTGCGGGACCCGCGCCCCGGCGACCTCGGATGGGTGGTGCACCGCCACGGCGTGATCTACGCCCAGGAGTACGACTGGACCCTGGAGTTCGAGGCGTTCGTCGCGGGCATCGTGGCGAAGTTCGTCGAGGACTTCGATCCGGCCTCCGATCGCTGCTGGATCGCGGAGAAGGACGGCCAGGTCGTCGGCTCCGTCTTCGTCGTCAGGCACGACGAGACCACGGCGAAGCTGCGCATGCTCTACGTCGACAAGGCCGCGCGCGGCCTGGGACTGGGCCGACGGCTGGTCGAGGAGACGATGCGCTTCGCGCGCGAGGCCGGCTATCGGTCGATGATGCTGTGGACCAACAGCGTGCTGGTCGACGCCTGCAAGCTCTATGAGCGCACCGGCTTCAAGCTGGTGGCGGAAGAGCCTCACACCAGCTTCGGGAAGGAGCTGGTGGGGCAGACGTGGACGCGGGAGCTGTAGCGCGCCGGGTCGGATCGACGCAGGCGCCGTGAGCGCAGGACGGGAGGATGCCGTCCAGATCTCGCTCCGCCCCCAGCGACGCGGCGAGGCAGGGCGCGGTCCAGGATCGCTCGGCTCGATGGAATGGGCGGGATCGAGGGGATCGACGAGGTCTGCGAGGACCGTCGTTGACATCCGCGCGGCGTCGAGATTGTTATACGCTGTACAGGTTGCAACTGATCTCTGTCGGACCATGCCGGATTCAGCGTTCGCCACCCACCCGAAGTACGCGGAGCTCGTCCGGACGCTGTGGATGACCGCCGCGGAAGCCACGCCGCTGTTGCGCGAGGAAGTCCGCGCGGCGACGGGCTCGGGCTCGGGCTCGGGCTCGGGCTCGGAGATCGTGCTGGCGTTCGCCAAGGCGCTGCTGGCGCGGGCGCTGGCCAGAAGCGGCCAGAGCGAGGAGGCCGAGACCGTGGCGCAGGAGGCGCTCGCGCAGTTCCGGCAGTTGGGCTCGGTCAACGGGGAGGCCATGGCGCTGGTCTGCCTGTCGCTCGTGCACTGGTGCTCGGGGCGGCAGGCGGTGGCACTGGAGGACCTGCGGCGCGCGGACTCGCTCAGTCGCGGCAGCACCTGGCGGGACTTGCACGCGAGCGCGCTCAACATGATGGGCATCGTGCTCAACGACCTCGGTCACCACGAGCAGGCCGCGGCCGTGCTGGAAGACGCGTTGCGCGCGCCCGCGGAGCAGGTCTCGCGACCGATGCGGGTCCGGCTGTCCAGCAACCTGTCGCTGGCCCTGGGCCGTCTGGCCTATCAGGAGAAGGCGCAGGGCGCGCCTCGCAAGACATGGACGGATCGCGCGTTGGCATCGGTGGCGCTGGCCTCCCGATGCCTCGACGAATGCCGGCGATGCCTGCCGTCCGACGAGCCGCACATCCAGGAGAACCTGGCCTCCGCGCTCGTGGTGCTGGACCGGCTGGACGAGGCCCATGCGGCGCTCGACGCGGCCGACAGCGCCGCCGCCGCGTCGGGCAATCGACTGTCCGAGGTCTACTGCGCCGCGACGCGGGCACGCGCCTGGCTGGCCGCCGACGAACCGGCCCGCGCGGCCGCGGCCGCCGAGCGCGGCATCCAGGCCGCGGCCGCGGCGGGCGCCACCATCTTCCTCGACGAGCTGTACCTCGTCTCCTCCAAGTCATGGGAACGGCTGGGCGACTACCGCAAGAGCCTGGAAGCGCACCAGCAGTTCTTCCGCTGGCGCGAGGCGCAGGTGCTGAAGCTGGCGGAGGAACGGGCCCGCTCGCTGGCGGTCGTCCTCGGCCTGGACCGGGCGCAGCGTGAATCGAGACAGGATCCCCTCACCGGGCTGGCGAATCGGCGCGCGTTCGACGAGATGCTCGATCGCGTGCTGTCGCGGGCCTCGCCGACGTCGGTCATTGGGCTGGCGTTGATCGACCTGGACTGCTTCAAGCAGGTCAACGACGCGCACGGCCACGCGGTGGGCGACGAAGCCCTGCAGCTCGTGGCCAAGCTGATGGTGTCGGAGGGCCGCGCCCACGACCTGGTGGCCCGGCTGGGCGGCGACGAGTTCGCCGTCCTTGTGCAAGGGGCGCCGGGCTCGGCGCAAAGCGTCTGCCAGCGGGTGCGGGCGCGCTTGGGCCCGCAATGCGTCGAGCATTGGCCGCAGGGGCCGCGGATCACGCTCAGCATCGGCATCGTGGAGGCGCGCGAGCCTCAGCCCAAGGCGACGCTGCTGCAACTGGCCGACGAGGCGCTGTATCGCGTCAAGCGGCAAGGCCGGGATGGTGTGTCCGTGGCGGGAGCGTAACCGGGAGCGCGCGATCACCGCGCGTGCGCCGCTTGCGCGAGGACATGCCATGCCCCCAGAACCGAGCGAACGACGGCACGTCCTGGGACGGCCTCTTGATGCACCGCCCCGCCCTCACCCCTCCGCGAAGAACTGACTCGGCGTCTGCCCGAACTGCCGGCGGAACATGGTGGCGAACGCGCTCGGGCTGTCGTAGCCCAGCGCGAGGGCCACGTCGATGACCTTCTCGCCGGTGGCCAGCAGCTCCAGCGCGCGCAGCAGGCGCGCCTGCTGCCGCCACTGCCCGAAGGTCATGCCGGTCTCCTTCAGGAACAGCCGCTGGATCGTCTTGACGTCCACCGCGAGCCGCCCGGCCCAGTCGGCCATCGTGGAGGCGTCGTCGAGCCGGCGCTGCAGCGCCTCGCAGATGCGCACGAGCCGCGCGTCCGTCGGCATCTGCAGATGCAGTGGCAGCACCGGCAACGCGCGCAACTCGTCCAGGATCAACCGCATCACGCGCCCGTCGCGCGTGCCGGGCACGTAGGGTTGCGGCACCGCCATCGCCGCGCGGATGAGCTCGCGCAGCAGCGGGGAGATACCCACCGCCTGCGTCTCGTCCAGCAACCGGGGCGCGGCCTCGGGCGCCACCAGCAGGCTGCGCATGTGGACCTCGCCGACGCAGCGGATCTCGTGCGTCATGCCGCCCACCACCCAGATGGCGCGCGTGGGCGGCACCACCCAGCGGCCGGCGTCGGTCCGCACCACCATCACGCCGCGCACGGCGTAGATCAGCTGATGCTTGGAATGCGCGTGCGGCTCGATGTACCAGCCGGCGGGGTAGTCGGTGGCGCGGCCCGTGACGGGCGAGGACGCGCCCTCGATCTCCCGCAGCGCTTCGGACAGGGGTCGGGGCATGCGGATCGACGTCATGCCCGACAGCATGCCCTTTTCGCGAGCGTTGTTGGGCGAATGGCGCGAGACAGGCGTCGCGTCGGTTTCCATAATTCCGACCTGCCCGCTCCTCATCTCCCTCGAGTGAAAGCCCCATGACGACTTCCGCGACAGCCGCCCTCGACGCCGGCGACACGCCCGCTTCGGCCGCCCCACCGGCACCGAAGAAGGCCAAGCCCGCCTTCCGCGTCCTCGGCGCCATCAGCAGCGCCCACATGATCAACGACATGATGCAGTCGCTGATCCTGGCGATGTATCCGATCCTGAAGGGCGAGTTCTCGCTGACCTTCGGCCAGATCGGCCTCATCACGCTGACCTATCAGTTGACGGCCTCGCTGCTGCAACCGCTGGTGGGGCTGTTCACCGATCGCCGGCCGCAGCCCTACTCGCTGCCCTTCGGCATGGCGTCCACGCTGATCGGGCTGATGCTGCTGGCCTTCGCGCCCAGCTTCGGCGTCGTGCTGCTGGCCGCGGCCTTCGTGGGCATCGGCTCGTCCATCTTCCATCCCGAGTCGTCGCGCATCGCGCGGCTGGCCTCGGGCGGTCAGCACGGCTTCGCGCAGTCGGTGTTCCAGGTCGGCGGCAACACCGGCACCGCCATCGGGCCGCTGCTGGCCGCCGCGATCATCGTGCCCTTCGGCCAGAAGAGCGTGGCCTGGTTCGGACTGGCCGCGCTGCTGGGCATCGTCCTGCTGCTGCAGGTGAGCCGCTGGTACGCCACGCATCACGTCGCCGCCGGCGTCCGCAAGCAGGTCGCCGCCATCGCGCCGTATCCGCGCAAGGTCGTCATCGGCGCCATCGCGGTGCTGCTGGTGTTGATCTTCTCCAAGTACTTCTACGTGGCGGGACTCAGCAGCTTCTACACGTTCTACCTGATCGAGCGCTTCGGCCTGTCCGTGCAGAGCGCGCAACTGCACCTGTTCTTCTTCCTGTTCGCGTCGGCCGTGGGCACGGTCCTGGGCGGTCCCGTGGGCGACCGCATCGGCCGCAAGCCGGTGATCTGGGCGTCCATCCTCGGCGTCGCGCCGTTCGCGCTGCTGCTGCCGCATGCCAATCTCTTCTGGACCACGACGCTGACCATCGTGATCGGGCTGGTGCTGTCCTCCGCGTTCTCGGCCATCCTGGTCTACGCGCAGGAGCTCATGCCCGGCAAGGTCGGCATGGTGTCGGGGTTGTTCTTCGGCTTCGCGTTCGGCATGGGCGGCCTGGGTGCCGCGGTGCTGGGCCTCTTCGCGGACTGGACCAGCATCGCCTTCGTCTACAAGACGATCGCCTACCTGCCGCTGCTGGGCCTCGTGGCCGCGCTGCTGCCCAAGGAAAAGCGCAAGGGCTGACACAAGCGCGGCCCCCACCAGGAGACCGAACCCAACGGCCTCCCCAAGCTTGTGGAAACGCCTCCGCCGTTGCACGCGCAACCCCTTGCCAAGGTCCGGTCCCCTTGCTTGAATGCGCGCACGCGTCCCCACTCAGGACCGCGTGCATGCAGCAGGGAGGACCCATGACAGACAACCCCGACGGCCGACGCCCGTGTCGCGAAGCTCCGGCCACCGCGCCTCGTCGCGCCCCGCCCGAGCCGTCGCCGCGAATCACCGGGGACCGGGCATGAGCACGGTCACCTCGGGCCGCCAATCCTTCCTGGTGCTGGCGCAGGACCCCGGCGTGACCGGCGCGTCGGGGGAGCGCATCTTCGCGACGGTCGAGATCCCGGCGGAGCGCCTGTCGATTGGCCCCACCGGCTATCGGGTCAAGGTCGTCGACTTCGATGCCGATGCCGGCGTGCTGTACCGCGCGCACGGCTATGTGGCCGACGACGAAGGCCGCGTGATCGACCCCTTCGGTGCCCAGTTGCCGCCGCCCGGCGACAAGGCGCGCCGGCAGGCGGAGGACAGGCTGCTGGCGAATCCGATGTTCCATGGACAGAACGTCTACGCGCTGGTGATGCGGACGATCGCGCGCTTCGAGCACGCGCTGGGCCGGCGCATGAACTGGGGCTTCAAGGGCCATCAGCTTCACGTCGCGCCGCATGCCTTCGTCGATGCCAACGCGTTCTACTCCCGCGAGGACCGCGCGCTGATGTTCGGCTACTTCCAGCCAACCGAGCCCGCCGCGCCCGCCGATGGCGGCTTCGTCTTCACCTGCCTCTCGCACGACATCGTCGTGCACGAGACCACCCATGCGGTGCTCGACGGCCTGCGCGAAGGCTTCATGACGCTCTCCGGCCCCGACCAGGCGGCCTTTCACGAGGGCTTCTCGGACGTGGTGGCGCTGCTCTCGATCTTCTCGCTCGACGAGATGGTCGAGCACGCGCTGGGCCGCTTCAAGGATCGCGGCAAGAAGCCGCCGATCGTGCGCCGCAAGGGCAAGGCGCTGATCCATGAACGGGCCCTGACCCTCGATGCGCTGGCCGACAGCGCGCTGCTGGGTCTGGCGGAGGAGTTCGGCCGGGCGCTGGGCGGGATGCGTGCGAACGCGCTGCGGCGCTCGGTGCGGATCGAGCCCTCGCCCCACTTGCTGAGCGACCCCGAGTACGCCGAGGCCCACACGCGCGGCGAGATCCTGGTGGCCGCCATGATGCGCACCCTGCTGCGGCTCTGGCGCGATCGCATCGAGGCACTGGGCACCTTCGGCGACGGGTACTACAACCTGGTCGAAGTCGCCGCCGAGGGGGCGAAGGTGGCGGGCCACCTGCTGACGATGGCCATCCGCGCGCTGGACTATTGCCCGCCGCTGGACCTGGAGTTCGGCGACTACCTCGCGGCGCTGCTGACCGCCGACGCGGAGATCGCGCCCGACGACAAGCGCTACCACTACCGGGACGCGGTGCTGGCGCAGTTCGCCGCCTTCGGCATCGTGCCGCCGCCCGGCCGCACCGATGCGCGCGGCTGCTGGGCGGGGTTCACGCAACAGGCGGACGTCCAATACCGCCGTACCAACTTCGAATCCATGCTGCGCGATCCGGAGGAGGTCTTCCGCTTCATCTGGGAGAACCGCGGCGTGCTGCGCGTCGACGAGCGGTCCTACACCGAGGTCGTCTCCGTCCGCCCCAGCGTGCGCGTCGGGCCGGAAGGTTTCCTGCTGCGTGAGACCGTCTGCGAGTACATCAGCCGCGCCAACATCTTCGGCGCCGAGCTGGGCGCCGCCTGCGGCGTGGACCCACGTCCGCCCGGCGTGGACGCGAATACCGCGCTGACGGTCTACGGCGCCGGGACGCTGGTCTTCGATCAATACGGACAGTTGAAGTACCAGATCGCGCGCCACATGGACGACGCGCCGTGGCAGCGCAAGCGCCTGGAGTACCTGTTCGGCACCACGCCGGACGATCCGGAGATCGGCAACGCCTTCGCCAACCTGCACCGGCTGCGCGCGTACTGCGCGGCCTGCGACGACCGCAAGGGCGCGGTGAAGTCCACGCCTGCGCGCGTCGCGAAGGCCGGCAAGACCACACGCGCCGCCGCCAGGAAGGGAGGTCAGGCATGAGCACGAAACCAGGCGCCAAGGCCGCGGCCAAGGGGTCGAAGGCGACCACCACCCGGCCCGCGGCGAAGGCCCCGAGGGCCGCCGCCAAGCGGGTCCCCACGGCCACCACCGCCGCTCGGCGCGACAGCGAGGCACCGACCCACCTGAACCTCTACGCCTACCAGGTCGGCTTCGGAGACTGCTTCCTGCTGCAGTTCTGCTACGACGCCGAGGAGAAGACCCGGCGTCACGTGCTGGTCGACTTCGGCACCACCGGCACACCCGAGGGCGACGCCAACGCGCTGATGCTGAAGATCGCCGAGGACATCCGCGACAAGTGCGGCGACGACGGTCTGGACGCGGTCGTCGCCACGCACCGGCATGCCGATCACATCAGCGGCTTCGCGACCAAGACCAATGGCAAGGGCTCGGGCGACGTCATCCGCGGGCTCAAGCCGAAGGTCGTGCTGCAGCCGTGGACGGAAGACCTGAGTTTGGCGACCCACGCCACCGGTCCCGTTCCCAAGGGGCTGCGCGGCGTGGCCGGCAGCGTCCGCGCGGTGGCCGCGCTCGGCGCGATGCACGGCCTGGCCGAGCAGGTGACGACCCTGGCCGCCAAGCGCGGCAAAAGCCTGCCGCTGGGGCTGGCCGAGCGACTGGACTTCCTCGGCCGGGACAACACGAAGAACCTCCCCGCGGTCGAGAACCTCGCGCGCATGGGCAAGGCCGGCACCGCCGTGTACGCGCACTTCGGCACCGACGATCCGTTCAAGGCCGTGCTACCGGGCGTCAAGACACATGTGCTGGGCCCGCCCACGCCGGAGCAGCATCCGGGCGTCCAGAAGCAACGGTCCACCGACGACGACCAGTTCTGGCACTTCCAGGCCCGTGGCGCGGGCACGGCGAACCTCGTCGCCGGCAACCAGCGCGGCCCCTTCGACGCGTCCTACGTCGACGCCAAACGCGGCAAGCTGCCGCGCGATGCGCGCTGGGCGGCCCGTCACATCACCGCGTCACGGGGCAATCAGCTGCTGGGCATCGTCACGATGCTGGACAAGGTGATGAACAACACCAGCCTGATCCTGCTCATGGAGGTCGGCGGCAAGCGGTTGCTCTTCCCCGGCGACGCGCAGATCGAGAACTGGTCCTATGCGCTCGACCAGCCCGACGCGCAGGCCTTGCTGGCGGACGTCGACCTCTACAAAGTCGGCCATCACGGCAGCCTGAACGCGACGCCGAAGTCGTTGTGGAAGGCCTTCAAGAAGCGGGGCAACGCAGCGCGCAAGGACCGGATGACGTCGGTGCTGTCGACGATGGCCGACAAGCATGGCAGCGTCGACAAGCGGACCGAGGTGCCGCGCCGCACGCTGGTGGACGCGCTGAAGCACGACACGCATTTCCACTCCACGCAGGAGTTGACCGGCGGTCAGCCGTACACGATGGTGCGGATCGATTTCTGAAGCGGGCGCGGCCGGTCAGAGTTGCTGTGCCTTGATCGGTTGGCGGGGAAACGTCACCGGCGCCAGGGCCAGCACGCTCAGCGCCTGGACCAGGCGGTCGAGGTCGTGTTGCTTGTCGTAGTAGCCGTCGATGCCGGCCTCCACGCACATCGGGCCGAACTCGCTTTCGTCGGCGGCGGTGACGACGTAGGCGGTGCCCCGGAAGCCCGCCTCGCGCAGCCGTTCGACGGTGGAGAAGCCGCTGCCCCGCTCGAGTTCGATGTCGATCAGCACGACGTCCGGCGCGCACAGCGCGGCGGCGAGCACGGCTTGGTCCTCATGCGCGGCCTGCCCCACGACGGTCGCGTTGGGCACCTCGCGAAGGCGCTCCCGGAGCAGCCTCCGAAACAGGTCCGACGAATCGGCAAGCAGGATCTTCATGGCGTTGTCCAGCAAGAAAAAAGGCCCGACCGCCTGGGCAGTCGGGCCCGAAACGACTGAATGAACAGTCCCTGCTCAGGGAGGAAAAGCAGGACGTTGGCGGCATCCGGAAACGCCGTGACAACGTGAAACGAATTTTGCATTTCTATCAGTTCATGTGGAACCGGGTGATGGCTGAAGCGGGTGTAGGTGAATGACCTACGGGACGCCGACGTGGCGCCCACGTACAAGGGGCGCCTCGAAACATGGGCGTGCGCGGCCTCCTGCCGACTGCCCCTTCCGCCGACTCGTGCAGCCGAAATTGAGAAGGTATCTCCCTGCCGCGGCGACGATCGCCGTGGTCCTCGCGCTGGTGTCGACGGGGGAGCACGCATGGCGCTCGTCGGAGCCGTCCGAGCGCGTGCTTCCGCCCGCGTCGTCGACAAGCCCCGAGACCGCGAGTCCGGGGGCCTCCGAATCGCACCTGACGACACCCCGGGCGGCGGTCCGCGTTCAGACGACGGCGACGGCGATGACCGAGGCGATGTCGAGCTCGAACCCCTATGCCTTGGCGATCAAGCTCCGCAATGACAAGGCGCCGGGAAGCTTCGCGGTCGCCTTGGAGATCCGTAACGTCTGCCTTGATGCCTATGCCAACGGCATTGCCGTCCAGCCCTTCCTTCAGGGGCTGCAGACGGCGCCGAGGGGCCGGGGCATGCCCGTGGGCAACACCGTGTCCGCCGACATCCAGGCGATGCGCACCGCCGCGAGACAGGCGATCGAGGCTCGTTGCAGGCCGTTCCTGGATGACCGCTCGACCGGCGTCCCGCTATCGGACGATCCCTTTGGAATCAGCTATGAGGGCGTCCACGAGCGTCTCATCTTCTGGAGCGTCGCCAAGACTTCATTCGCCGATCCGCTTCCGCAATTCCTCGCCCAGGGCCTGTTGTGGCGGGCTTGGGAGATGCTCGGATCAAGCGAAGATGCGACGCCCTACTTCGAAGGACAAGTGCGCGGCGGGCTCACAGCGCAAGAATTCCGACGCGCCGTGGAGCTGGGCTCCGTCCTTGCGACGTCCGCCGGCGCCGGCCCCTCCGATCTGCGCTCGCTGGCGGCCTGCGTGTATTCGGCGCTCTGTGACAGCGACCCGGCTCAACTGGTGCTGATCGACCTGCCCGCCGACTCGCCGTCTGTCCCGCGCATCAAGGCCCTCGGAACCCGGATCGCGGCGGCACTGGCCGCCAACGACATCCAGGCATTCATGCCGCCGCGCTGAGATCATTGGCGTCCTGCCGGCCGGTCCCATCGCGTCGGCAGGCCTTGTGCGCTGATTACGCGGGAGCTTGCTTCATGACCCCCATCACCGGCGGCTGCCTCTGCGGCGACATCCGATTCGTCGCCACCGGCCGGCCCTATCGAGTCGGCGTCTGCCACTGCCTCGATTGCCGCAAGCACCATGGCGCGCTGTTCCACGCGTCGGCGATCTTTCCGCGGGAGTCGGTGACGATCACAGGCGAGCCGCGCGACTACGCCGGCCGTTGCTTCTGCCCGCGCTGCGGGTCATCGGTGTTCTCGCCGACCGGCGACGAAGTCGAGGTGAATCTCGGAGCGCTCGACGCGCCCGACCAATTCATGCCGACCTATGAGCTCTGGACCATTCGCCGCGAGGCGTGGCTCCCGGCGTTCCCGCTGTCGCGGCGGTATGAGCGCAATCGCGACGAGACCAGCCGATTCGAGGGGCCTCAGCCGTAGGGCAGAACCTCGCTCTCGAATCATTCATCGTGGCCAGCGAAGGCGCGCCGTGCGCCTCAGGCCATCGCCCCGATGGCTCATCCCTGCGAGAACCGCGCCGCGTGCCCGCGCGCGCGGAACTCCTCGATGACGAAGTCGACGAACACCCGCACCTTGGCCGGCACCAGCTTGCGGCTGGTGTAGTAGATCGACAGCGGTCGTGAATCGGCCGACCACTCGGGCAGCACACGGACCAGCTCTCCGCGCTCCAGCAGCGGCAGGGCATGCGGCCGCGGCAGCATGGCGATGCCCATGCCGCTGGCCGCGGCCCGGGCGATGGCTTCCGGGTCGTCCAGCACCATGACCGGCCGCACGCTGGCCACGACCTCCTGGCCTGCCTTGTTCTTCAAGGCCCACGGCACCAACCGACCGGAGACCAGCGACCGGCGCAGCAACCCTCGATGCCGCGCCAGCTCCAGCGGATGCTTGGGCGCCGGGTGCGCCTTCAGGTAGGCCGGCGAGGCCACCAGCACGATGCGCAGGCGCGCCAGCTCACGCGAGATCAGCGCGTCGGTCAGCTCGATGCCGCCACCGATGGCGACGTCGAAGCCCTCGGCGATCAGGTCGACCTGCCGATTGTCGAAATGCAGATCGGGCACCACGTCCGGATACCTGCGCACGAACGCTTCCATCATCGGCACGAAGTACTCGCGGCCCACGGTGTAGGCCAGCGCGACCTTCAACGTGCCGGCCGGCTTGCCGGCGCCTTGCCGCAGATCGGTCAGCGCGTCGCCGATCTCGCTCCATGGCAATCGCACCTGCCCATGCAGGCGCTCGCCATCGGTGGTCAGCGCCAGGCTGCGGGTGCTGCGCTGGAACAGCCGCACGCCGAGCCGCGCTTCAAACTGCGCCACGCTCTTGCTGACGGCCGCCGGCGTGAGCCCCAGGCGGCGTGCCGCGGCGGAGAAGCTGCCCTCGTCCGCGGCGGCGATGAAGGCGTCGAGGTGGCTGCGCAGTTCTGTCGACATCGCTGCAGCTTATCCGAACGGTTGAAGCTGACAACACCGATTCGAGACTACCGGACTCAAGTCGAGGCGACCAAACTTCGCTCATCAACCCCCCTCCTTGAAAAGGACAACGTCATGAGCAGCAATTCCCTGAACGGCAAGGTCGCCTTCATCCACGGCGGATCCCGCGGCATCGGCGCCGCCACGGCACGTCGCCTGGCGCGCGACGGCGCGACCGTCGCCGTCGGCTATGGCGCCTCGGCCATCGCCGCCGAGGCCCTGGCGGAAGAGATCAAGGCCGCCGGCGGCCAGGCCATCGCCATCCAGGCGGACGCCACCGACGCCGTCGCCTTGACACGGGCCATCGACAGCGTCGCCGAACGCTTCGGCCGCCTCGACATCCTGGTCAACAGCGCCGGCGTGCTACACGTGGCGCCGCTGGACCAGTTCTCGCTGGAAGACTTCGATCGCACGGTCGCCGTCAACGTGCGCTCGGTGTTCGTCGCGTCGCAGGCGGCCGCCAGGCACATGCGGGAAGGCGGCCGGATCATCAACATCGGCAGCACCAACGCCCAGCGCATGCCCTTCGCCGGCGGCGCGGCCTATGCGATGAGCAAGTCGGCGTTGATCGGCCTGGTGAAGGGCATGGCGCGGGACCTCGGCCCACGCGGCATCACCGTCAACAACGTGGCACCAGGGCCGGTCGACACCGACATGAATCCGGAGCACACCGAATTCGGCGCCGGTCTGCATGACCTGATGGCGGTGCGACGCCATGCCAAGGCCGACGAGATCGCGGCCATGGTGGCCTACCTGGCCGGACCGGAAGCCGGCTTCGTCACCGGGGCCGATCTGCTGATCGACGGCGGCTTCGCAGCCTGATTCCGCCAACGGCCGACCGCGTCGACAGGGACATCGTCGGCGCGGCCGGTGCTCGGCCTCCGGGCTCGCGGCCGCCTCGATGCGCCCGGCCTAACAAGCCCTAACTCGCGTCGCACGACGGGAAGTCGAAGAATGCGCGCGGGGGCGCCCTCACGCAGGACCCCGCCTCGGAGGCTTCGATGGACCCGCTTCAATTCGATCTCAACAACATCCACTTCTTCGTCGCCGTGGTGGAGCGCCGCGGCTTCACGGCCGCGGCCGATGCGCTCGGCGTGCCCAAGTCGCGCGTGTCCCGCCATGTCGCCGACCTCGAAGCATCGCTGGGGACGCGGCTGCTGCAGCGCACGTCGCGCCGAATCGAACTGACCGAATCGGGCCGGGAGTTCCACGGCTACTGCCTCGCGATGATGGAGCAGGCACGCTCGGCGCAGGTGGCGATGCAGCATCGCGCGGGCACCGTTGCCGGCACGTTGCGGGTGAGCGCAACCGTTGCCGTGGCGGACCTGCTGTCGACGCGCGTGATGCCGTCCTTCCTCGCCCGCCATGCGCAGGCCGACGTCGTCCTGCAGGCGACGAATCGGGCAGTCGACCTGATCGATGAACGCATCGACGTCGCCATCCGCGGCATGAAGGCCACGCCCCCCTCCTCGGACATCGTTCAAACCAGCCTCTGTACGATCCGATGGGCCTTGCTGGCCAGCCCTGCCTACCTCGCCCGGCGAAGCATCCAGACCGTCGAGGACCTGGCCGATGCCGACGCGCTGATGTGCCAGGGACTGGACGCGGTGGACCCGGGATGGTGCCTCTATGACGACTCGGACCGCGAGCTGCGCCAATCCACGCGGGTGCGGCTGCAGACGGACAGCCTGCCCATCCTCAAGGGCGCGGCGCTGGCCGGCCTGGGCGTCTGCGAGTTGCCCCTGTATGCCTGTCGCGAGGAACTGCGCGCGGGCGCCCTGGTGCAGGTGATCCCGGCGCTGCGGCCCCGTTTCGGGCGGCTGGCGCTGCTCATCCCGTCCCGCCGGGGCCTGACGCCGACGGCGCGGGCCTTCGTGGACCATCTGAAGGCATCGCTCCTTTCCGACCTGGCGCTCGGCGAGCTGGTCCGGCACGAGCCTCCCCGCGCGCCACGCGCGCAGCACAGGGCCCTCGCCGACCTCACTTCTTCGAGAAGTACTGGTTGAGATCGAAGACCAGGCCCGCGAAGGGAATACCGAGCGCGGCGTACACGGCGCCCGCGTCCGGACTGGCGTTGTCGCCGAGCAGCTCGACGGCGATGTTGGAGTAGCCCACCGGCGCGACGCCGGCCTGCACCATCCGCTGGACGCCCATGTCGACCTGCGTCTTCGAGAAGCCGCCCGATGCGTCGATGACCGCGTAGGCGTGATACCCCTCGGCGACGGCGGACATCGCCGGGAAAGCCAGGCAGACGTCGGTGGAGACGCCCGTGATGATCAGGTGCTTGCGGCCGGTCGCCTGGATGGCGGCGACGACGCGCGGATCGTCCCAGGCGTTCACGGTGGTGCGCTCGATGCGCTTCACGCCGGGCAATGCGTCCGTGAGCTCGGGGATCATCGGCCCCCACATGTTCTCGGTGGTGGTGGTGACGATCACCGGCACCTTCAGGGCCACGGCCGCCTTGGTCAGCCCGACGATGTTGTGCTTGAGCTGCAGCGTGTCGATGTCCCGCACGCCGGTGTACAGCCCCACTTGGTGATCGACGATGACCAGCACCGCGTTGTCGCGGGTGATGCGCTCGTGGGCGGCGACGGCCGACGGGGACGCCTTCGGCGCGGCCGGGCCGGCGGCGTGCGCGGCCTGCATGACACCGCCGAACGCGGCGGCGAAGGCGATCACGGCCGAGGCGATCTGTTGACGGCGGACAGGGGTGCGAATCATGGGGGAGCTCCGGTTTGAGGGTGGGGATTGGCGGTTGTTTCTTGCCAGTCGTCACTCTAGGGAGCGGGTCTCGACGCATCAATGCGCCGGGCCAAGACCCATCGTTCCATCCCGCGGGACGACCCCGGGTCGCCTCCGGCCGGCCACGTGACGAGCACCGCGCTTTCCGCGGCGGTGTCGTGAGCGGACGTGGGACGCGACCTCCGCGGGCCGCGCGAGATACTTCCGGCATGGCTGACGACCAACCCCCGCGCCCTTCGATCCCCCCAGCCGCCGCCTCCGAAGGGGCGGCCGTGACTCCGGAGGCGCACCGTCCTGCGGATGAGCATCGAGAGCCGGACTTCATCTCCGCCGTTCGGGAAGACCTGACCGACTGGCGGCAGTGGCTGTCGCGCGCGGTGGTGCTGGCTTTCGCCGTCGCGGCGGGTCTGGCGGTGGTGCTGTTCACCTGGGTCAGCGATCAGGCGATCGCGGCCTTCGCCGCGATGCGTGCCTGGTCTCCGTGGGCGCCGTTGGTGTGGACGCCTTGCTGCACGGCGGCCCTGGTCTGGATCACCCGCCGCTACGCGCCCGGCGCCGGCGGCTCCGGCATTCCTCAGGTGATGGCCGCGTTGTCGTCGCGAGTACCGGCGGACAAGCAGGGGCTTTTCGTCTCCTTGCGCCTGAGCGTTTCCAAGCTGCTGCTGGTCTCCGGCGGGCTGCTGGGAGGACTGGCGATCGGCCGGGAAGGTCCATCGGTCCAGATCGCGGCGGGCGTGATGCAGCACGCGCAGCGCTGGTTGCCGCGACGCTCGCCGCTGAACCATGACGGACTCCTCGTGGCCGGCGGTGCGGCGGGCATTGCCGCGGCATTCAACGCGCCGCTCGCGGGCGTCATGTTCGCCATCGAGGAGCTGACCCGCAAGATCGAGCAGCGCAGCAGCGGCCTCATCATCGCGTCCATCGTGCTGTCGGGGCTGATGGCGGTCTCGGTGTTCGGCAACGCCAGTTACTTCGGCCGCCTGCGCGTCGATCATCTGACCTGGGCCCACTTGCTGCCGGGCCTGTTGACCGCCATTGGATGCGGCCTGGCTGGCGGCGTGTTCTCCCGGTTGCTCCAGCGCAGCCTGCTTGGCGGCAACGACCGGTTCAGCCGCTGGCGGGCCCGCTTCCCGGTGCGCTTCGCCTTCGCGTGCGGCGTGGCCATCGCGGTGCTCGGACTGGTGAGCCACGGCGCCACGGACGGGAGCGGGTACGACTACACGCGCGGCCTGGTGGAGGGCCACCTGGACCTGCCCGTGCTCTACGTGACCCTGCGCATCGTGGCCACCTGGCTGGCGGTGTGGTCCGGGGTCCCCGGCGGCATCTTCGCGCCGTCCCTGGCGATCGGCGCGGGCATCGGCAGCGACATCGCGCAGCTCACGTCCACCACGGAAGGGGCCGCGGCCCTGATCGCCATTGGGATGACGGCGTTCCTGGCGGCGGTGACGCAGGCGCCGGTCACCGCCTTCATCATCGTGATGGAGATGGTCGACGGGCATTCGATGGTGTTGAGCCTCATGGCCGCGGCACTGCTGGCGAGCCTGGTGTCGCGCTGGATCAGCGTGCCGATCTATCACCGGCTGGCGCTGGCTCAGCTCGCGCGGTTGCCGTCGACGGAAGCGGCGCGGTCCGACTTGAAACGATCGCCGTAGGAGCGGGGTGGCGATCCGACAGCGTGGGGCTCTCTTCGGCGGCAGCGGGATCGCTCAGAGCGCCGGCAATCGAATCTCGGTGAGCTGCCAATTGGCAAAGCCGCGGCGCTCGAAGACCAATCCGGTGCGGCGTTCTTCGGGCTGGTCGGCGCGGCGAGCGTACAGGGTGAGCTTGTCGACGCCCTGGCGTTCGATCGTCCAGATGGGCTCGCGCCGCTGCGCGCTGGCGCTGTCGTCGGGCGCGGGGGTGGCGTCCGGCTCTTGCGGAGACGCCTGACGATCGCCTTTGCGCCTGGGCATCAACTGGCCCTCCTGCATCAGACGCATGACCGACTCGGGACGCACGAATGCATCAACCATGCGGTCCGTCATTGCCATCGCGAATAGGGAGCCCAATGCGGCGCCCGCCCTGGCGAGGTCGTTGTTTGGCGAAGAGCGCTCCGCCACCTTGCTTTCCACCGCGGCAGCGAGTTGCTCCTTCAGGCTCTCGCGCAGTCGGGGGTAGTCGACGTGGTCGTTGAAGGCGGCGGCATCACCGGACTTCGCGGCGGAACGCATCTGATGAATGGCCAGGACCGGGGACCAGTACCAGTAGGCGGCCAACCCGACGACGACTGCCGCGATGGCGGCGGCGAATCCGTTGCGTTTCATTTCGGGAGCGCTGCTTTCGATGAATCAACGGGGACGATGCGGATGGCACGGCCGCTGGCGGTGCATGGCTGAACGGGGTGCGGGGATCTCGTTCAGCCAGTTTCCGTTGTCACCCTCGCGGCCATGGCGGATCACTCCACCGTCACACTCTTCGCCAGATTCCGCGGCTTATCCACGTCTGTGCCTCGCGCGCAGGCCGTGTGATACGCCAGCAACTGCAACGGCACCGTATGGAGGATCGGGCTCAGCGCGCCATAGTGTTCCGGCATCCGAATGACATGCAGCCCCGGCTCGCTCTCGATCTTCGTATCCCCGTCGGCGAAGACAAACAGCTCCCCACCCCGCGCCCTCACCTCCTGCATGTTGCTCTTGAGCTTCTCCAGCAGCGTGTCATTCGGCGCCACCGTCACCACCGGCATTTGCGCCGTCACCAGCGCCAACGGCCCGTGCTTCAGCTCCCCGGCGGGATACGCCTCCGCATGGATGTAGCTGATCTCTTTCAGCTTCAACGCGCCTTCCAATGCGATCGGGTAATGCAACCCACGCCCCAGGAACAGCGCGTTCTCTTTCCGCGCGAAGTCCTCGCTCCACGCGATCACCTGCGGCTCCAGCGCCAGCACCGCCTGCACCGCCACCGGCAGATGCCGCAACGCCTTGAGGTGCTCGGCCTCCTGCTCCTCGCTCAAGAATCCGCGCGTCTGCGCCAACGCCAGCGTCAGCAGGAACAGCCCCACCAGCTGCGTCGTGAACGCCTTCGTCGACGCGACGCCGATCTCCGCGCCGGCCCGCGTGATGTACGACAGCGCGCACTCCCGCACCATCGCGCTCGTCGAGACGTTGCACACCGTCAGCGTATGCAGCATCCCCAATGACCGCGCGTGTTTCAGCGCGGCCAGCGTGTCCGCCGTCTCGCCGCTCTGGCTGATCGTCACGACCAGCGTGCGCGGATTGGGCACGCTGTCGCGATAGCGGTACTCGCTGGCGATCTCCACGCTGGTGGGGATCTTGGCGATGCTCTCCAGCCAGTACTTGGCCGTCGACCCCGCGTAATAGCTGGTGCCGCACGCCAGGATCAGCACCGAGTCGATCTCCTTGAACACGCGGTACGCGCCGTCGCCGAACAGCTCCGGACTGATGCCCGTCACCGCGTCCAGCGTGTTGGCGATCGCCACCGGCTGCTCGAAGATCTCCTTCTGCATGTAATGCCGGTAGGGGCCCAGTTCCGCCGCGCCGCTGTGCGCGTGCACGGTCTTCACTTCGCGCTCGACATTGAGGAAGCGCCCGGTCGCCGCGTCGCGGCTGCTGATCCAGAAACGGCCCAGCTGAAGGTCGACGACGTCGCCCTCTTCCAGGTAGACGATCTGATCGGTCACGCCCGCCAGCGCCATCGCGTCCGACGCCAGGAAATGCGCGCCGGCGTACTCGTCGCGGCCCACGCCCAGCACCAGCGGCGACCCCTCGCGGGCGCCGATCACGCGGTTCGGCTCGTCGCGATGGAACACCGCGATCGCGTAGGCGCCGCGCAGTTGCGTGATCGCTTGCTGCACCGCCTCGAGCAGGTCGCCGTGGTAATGCAGGTCGACCAGGTGCGCGATGACCTCGGTGTCGGTCTGGCTGTGGAAGACGTAGCCGCGCGACTTCAACTCGGCGCGCAGCTCGTCATGGTTCTCGATGATGCCGTTGTGGACCAGCGCCACGCGGCCCGGCTGCAGGTGCGCGTCGGCGCCGGGGCCATGCGAGAAGTGCGGGTGGGCGTTGTGCACCGCCGGCGCGCCGTGCGTCGCCCAGCGCGTGTGCGCGATGCCGGTGCCGGCCGCCACGCCGTCCTGCGCGGCCAGCGCCTGCAGTTCGGAGACCCGTGAGGTGCTGCGCGCCCGGCGCAATTGCCCGTCCTGGTGGACCGCCACGCCGCAGGAGTCATACCCGCGGTACTCGAGCCGCTTCAGGCCCTCGATCAGGATGGGAACGATGTCCTTCTGGCTGACGGCGCCGACGATGCCACACATGTTGATCTCCCCAAGGGTTCGGAAAAATTGCGAATGACGGAATGCTAGGGACCTCGGTCAGATCAATGCTTTCAAATTACACAGCCATGTGAACGATTCTCTCAACATGGTGTTTAATCCGTTGAATCTTTCATTCACACCATGTTTATGGAATCTTCTATCACCCTGGACGCCATCGACTTGCGGGTGCTGGACCTGCTGCAGCAGGACGCCTCGCTGTCCAACCAGGCGCTTGCGGAACGCGCGCATGTCTCGCCCGCGACCTGCCTGCGTCGCGTGCGGCGGCTGGTGGAGGCCGGCGTGATCGAGAAGCAGGTCGCGATCCTGTCGCCGGAGAAGCTCGGCGCGGGCCTGTCGGCGCTGGTGGAGATCACGCTCGATCGCCAGGGCGCGGAGCATCTGGACGCGTTCGAGGCCATGGCCGTCGCGGCGCCCGAGGTGCAGCAGTGCTGGCGCGTCGCGCCGGGGCCGGACTTCGTCCTGGTGCTGCAGGTGCCGGACATGCCGGCGTATCACGCGCTGGTGCAGCGGCTGTTCACGCAGCACGCCAACGTCCGCAACGTGAAGGCCTTCTTCAGCGTGAAGCGCGCGAAGTTCGAGCCGCGCCTGGCCCTCCCGGCGGCGCGGACTTGAACGTCGCGGCCTTCATCGCGCCCCTCGTCGCGGAGGTCTTCAGCGCTTGAGGATCAGCAGGCCCTTGAGGTATTCGCCCTCGGGGAAGTAGAGGGTCTGCGGATGGTCCGGCGTCGCGCCGACACGATCCAGGATGAGACCGTCCACGCCCGCGTCCATGCCGGCGCCGGCGACGATCTTGTGGAACAGCTCCGGCCCCACGCCGCCCGAGCACGAGAACGTGAACAGCAGGCCGCCCGGCTTCAGCAGCATCAGGCCCAGGCGGTTGATGTCCTTGTAGGCCCGCGCTGCGCGCTCCGCATGCGCGGCGGTGGGCGCGAACTTGGGCGGATCCAGCACGATCGCGTCGAAGCTGCGGCCCTGCTTGAGCAGGTCGCGCAGCGTGTGGTTGACGTCGGCATCGAGCGCCGTGTGCCGGGCCGGATCGAAGCCGTTGAGCGCCACGTGCGCCGTCGCCCGGGCCAGCGACGGCCCCGAGGAGTCCACGCTGACGACCTCCGTCGCGCCGCCCGCCAGCGCCGCCACCGAGAAGCCGCCCGTGTAGCTGTAGCAGTTCAGCACCGACTGGCAGCCGTAGTGCCGCACGACATCGGCGAATTTCTTCCGGTTGTCCCGCTGATCCAGGTAGTAGCCGGTCTTGTGGCCTTCGGCGACGTCGAGGCTGAGCTTCCAGTCGTTCTCGGCGATGACGACCTCGGTGTCGCCCTCGCCGCGCAGCCAGCCAGTGACGGGCTGCAGGCCCTCCAGCGTGCGCACGTTGGCGTCGGAGCGTTCGTAGAGGCGCGTCAGGCAGGTGGCTTCGAGCAGCAGGTCGGCGATGACGTTCTTGAAGCGCTCGGTGCCGGTGGACAGGAACTGCGCGCTGAGCGTGTCGCCGTAGCGGTCGACGATCAGGCCGGGCAGGCCGTCGGCCTCGCCGTGGATCAGTCGGACCGCATCCGAGGCGATCGGCATGCGCGCGCGCAGCGCGATGGCCGCGGCGATCCTGCGCTGGAAGAAGGCCGCGTCGATGCGTTCATGCTCGTCGAAGCTCCAGGCGCGCACGCGGATCATCGATTCCGGGCTGTAGGAAGCCCAGCACAAGAACTGGCCCTCGGCGGACTCGACACGCACGGTTTCGCCCGCGTCGGCCTTGCCCTTCTCGATCGAACCCTGGAACACCCAAGGGTGCCGGCGCAACAGCGAGCGGTCCTTGCCCGCGCGGAGACGAATCACTTTCATGGGGCGGGATTGTCCTTGATGGCGACCGCTCAGTCTTCGCCGGGCCCCTGCACCTGTCGCGGCACCGGCGGCCACGTGCCGTTCTTGCGGCGTTGATCGAACCACCGGTGCATCGCGGCGTCCTGCACGGCGTACTCGCCGCGGGCGGACTTCCAGACCAGCACCGGCGTGCGCCCACGCAGCGACTCGAGAGCCCGCTGAGTCATGCCGACGTTGACGGGTTGCGCCAGCAGCTCGCCGTAGAAGCGCAGCGCATCAGCGTCGAACGCGCGGAAGCGTCCGCCCATGTCCAGCATCCGCCACAGCACGACCTGCTCGATGGGCTTGAGGCCCAGGAAGGCGGACTCCATCTCTTCCTCGTCCCTGCGCGAATGCTCGGAAGCGGCGCTCAGCAGGGCGTCCTCGAAGTGTTCTTGAATCCCCGAGAAGGGGCTCAGCACCGCACCCAGCGTCGTCATGAAGAGCTGCGGGCGATGTCCGATGGCGTCGAATGCCTGTTGGAGCGCCGCTTGGTCCACCGGTGCCAGCAACGGTCGCTGCGCTTCGACCAGGGATGCGACATGTGCGATGAAGTCGGAGCCCAGCGGCGGCATCCGTTGCACCTGCGATCCGAAGAACGGCGCCGCATTCGAGTTGACCAGCCGCGTGAGCTTGTCGCGGTCGGAGCCGGACATCACCAGCATCAAGTTGACCGCGTCACGGCTGTTCAGTTGATCGCGAGCCGACTTCAGCGACGTCATCGCCACCTCGCCCCGCTCACTGGTCAGCGCTTGCTGCGCCTCGTCGATGATCAGCGCGACGGGCTTGCCCGAGGTTTCATGAAGCGCGCGCAACGCGTCGACCAGCGTCAGGCCGTCCAGCCGGCCGATCTTGCTCGTGTCCACCTGCAGCCAACCCGCGAGGCTGAGCTTGTCCAGGCCCGCCTTCTTCGCCGCGCGCGCGACCAGGCCGAGCTGCGGCTCCAGGGCCTTGCCGATGGCATCCGCGATGACGGTCGCCGGATCGCGGCCGGTGTCTTCCCACAGATCCGTGTAGACCACCACCACGCCCTGCGCCTCCAGCGCGGGCTTGAGGTCGCTCTGCAGGAAGGTCGATTTGCCTGTACGTCGAGGTCCGGAAAGGAACAGTCCGTTGTGGGCATCGCCGAACAGCGTCCTGCCCATCAGCGCCGGCACCATCTGCAGGGCCAACTCGGTGCGGGGGAAGGAGATCATCGTTTTATCGACCAATTATCGCGAAAGCGATAATTTATCGGTCTCGCCGATAAAACTCAATAATTCGTCCCGATCAGGGGCAGGCCCGCGGCCTCACCGCCTCACCGCCTCACCGCCTCACCGCCTCACCGCCTCACCGCCGGCCCCAACGTCCCGAACGCCCACCCGATGTTCAAGCTCACCACCGGCGTGCTGTGCTTGTCGCCGCCGAGCGCCTTCCACTGGCCGACGCCGACCTTGATGCGCAGCCGGTCCTGCTTGCCGGTGCCTTCCCACTGGGCCCAGACCTCGCCCTGCGACACCGCGCCGCCGCCGACGGACACACCGCCGCCGCCCGCCGCGCCGACCAGTGCTTCCGCGCCCACCCGCACGCCGCTGAACTTCGGCGACTGCGCGCCGAGGCCGAACATGCCGTAGGAGAACGCGCCCGCCTTGCCCAGCGCCGCGCTGCCCGCCTGCGCCGTGCCGTACCACGGGCCGCCGAAGTCCCGCGTCATGCCCAGCCCCAGGCCGGTCACGGCCTCGCGCGTGCCGTCCTTGAAGACGAACTCCTTGAAGCGCGGCATGCTCAGATACCAGCTCTGCGCGCGGATCGTGCCGGACTCCAGCGGCGGGCTGTTCAGCATGCGCGAGGCCTTCTCCAGCGGCAACGCCAGCGACCCCCGCACCTGGAAGGATTCGTAATGGCCCCAGGGCGCCCGCATGTAGCCGGCGTCCAGCCGCAGCGTCGGCCCCCATGGCGTGATCCAGCGCATCGTCGGGCCCGCGCGCACCAGCCAGCCGCCGCCCGTGTCCATGTCGCCGCCGCCGCCCAGGCCGGCCGAGATCTGCCCGCCGATGCGGAAGCGCTCGCTGCCGATGCCCCAGTCCTGGCCGGCGTTGGCCAGGATCTCCATGTAGCCGTCATGTCCGCCCGAAGCAGCGCCAGACGCCTCCAGCCCCCACCACGACGAGCCGTTGCCGAAGTACTGCCGCAGGTCGCCGCCGGCCTTGCCCTTGCGGCTCGTCAGCGGGACGCCACCGCGAGTGCGGCTGTTGCCGCGCGGCTTCTCGAGGCCCGCGCTCAGCGCGATCTCGTCGAAACCCATGCCGGTGCGGTCGCCCGCGCGGCCCGACGAGCCCGAGTCGCTCGGCGCGAAGCTCAGGAAACGGTCCATCCGGCCGATCGTCAGCGCGACGCTGGTGTCCTTGATGTTGCCGTTGCCGTTGGGAAAGGCGACGTGCGCCACGCCGACCCCGGCGTACCAGTTGCCGAATTCACCGCGCAGCGACAGCTCGGGGCGCAGCATCAGGCCCCCGCCGGCGCGGATCTTGTCCGAGCTCACGCCGCCGCCGGCGCCCGCGTACAGGCTGGCCGCCACGTGCCAGTCCTGCGCCACGCGGAAGCGCCGCTGCAGGTTGAAGCCGACCGTGAACAGGCCGCCGAACTCGCCCTTCGCCGCGCCGTAGGCGGCCGGGCCCAGACCCCAGTCCTCGTTGATCGCGACCATGTAATGCGCGCCCAGCAAGGCCGTGCCCTGCCCGGTGGGCATCTTGAGCGGCGTCCAGTTGAGCTCGAACGCGGCGGGCCGGCTGTCGGTGGCGGTGATCACCTTGTCCGGATCGCTGGTCGAGGACGTCTGCGCCTGCGCGCCGGCCGCCAGCAGGGCCGAACAGAGCAGCAAGGGACGGGAGGGGAACGGAGAGGTCGTGGAGAAACGAGGCATCGAGGACAGTCGGTTATTTCTTCTTGGCGCGGGGGTGCGCCGCGTCATAGACCTTGGCCAGGTGCTGGAAGTCCAGCCGGGTATAGATCTGCGTGGTGCTGATGTTGGCGTGGCCCAGCAACTCCTGGACGCCGCGCAGGTCGCCACTGCTCTGCAGCAGATGCGACGCGAACGAGTGCCGCAACATGTGCGGGTGGACGTGCGTGGGCAGGCCCGCCGCCAGCGCGCGGTGCTTGAGCCGCTTGCGGACCTGGTCGGCACTCAGCCGCCGGCCGCGCGGGCCGACCAGCAGCGCCGGCTCGTCCGCCGCGGCCCATTGCGACCGCACCGCCAGCCACCGCGAGACGGCCTCCAGCGACGGTCCGCCCAGCGGCACCGCCCGGCGCTTGGAGCCCTTGCCCAGCACCTGCGCCTCGGCTGCGTCGGGCACGACCCAGCCGGCCGACTGCGCGTGATGTCGCACGTCCAGCCCCACCAGCTCCGAGACCCGCAGGCCGCTGCCGTAGAGCAGCTCGACGAGGCAACGCTCCAGCGCCTCGGCGACGGGATCGGCCTGGTCCTGATGGTGATCGGCCAGCCGCACCGCGTCGTCGACGTCCAGCGCCTTCGGCAGGGGCCGGCCCTGCTTGGGCGCGTGCAGATCGGCGATCGGATTGGCGTCGACCTTGCCGTTCTCGCCCAGCCATCGGTACCAGCCGCGCCAGGCGGACAGGATCAGCGCCAGGCTGCGCGGCCCGAGCTTCTGCACATGCAGCTTGGCCAGGAAGCGACGCGCCTGGTGCGCGGACAGGCGCAGCAGGTCCAGCCCCTCGACGGCGGCCAGTCCGGTCAGGCGCTGCAGCGCATCGGCGTAGAGGTGCAGCGTGCGCTCCGCCAGACGGCGCTGCACACGCAGGAAGTCCAGATAACGCTGCTGCTCGTCAGTGAGGCTTGGCGTCGGCATGCGGATCGGCGTCCAGCAGGCGCGACAGCGCGGCGCTCGCGACCTCGCCGACACGCGACAGGAACTCGGTGCCCATCTCGGCGGTGTAGCGCGTCGGGTCCGGCGAGCCCAGCACCAGCAGCCCGAAAGGCTCGCCCGGCGAGCCCGCCGTCAGCGGCACCAGCGCCAGCGAGGCCACGTCGTCCTCCAGCCAGCGCGCCGCCTCGAAGCCCGAATTGACGCCGCAGTACGGCTGGTTCAGGCTGCCGACGAAGGTCTTCACGTCCGCGCTCACCTCGGCCGCGAACGGCGCCAGCGCGTGGCCCGGGTCGACGTTCCACAGGCGCAGGCCGGCCTGCGGGATCAGGAACTGGTGACGCAGCTCGCGCAGCAGCACCTCCGGCAACTCGCGGTCGTCGCGGGTCAACATCAGCGCCAGCGTCCAGCGGTGCAGGCGGTCGGCGATCGCGACGTTCTCCTGGCCGTTGCGGATCATCTCGATGATCTTCTGCTCCAGCCCGCGGATCTTGTCGCGCAGCAGATCCGCCTGGCGCTCCTGCAGCGAGACCGCGCGCTGACCATGCGGATGCGAGATCCGGACGTTGGCCAGCAGCTCGGCGTGACGTTCGAAGAACGCCGGGTCATTCGCCAGGTAATCGGCGATGTCTTGTTCGGTAATGCCTTCGATGCCGCTCACAGTTCGATTTCTCCTTCAAAGACCGTCTGCGCCGGACCGGTCATGTGGACCGACGCCTCCAGGCCGGGTCCGCCAGGGACCAGGCCCGCCCATTCGATGCGCAGATCGCCGCCACGGGTGTGGACCTCGACGCTGTCGTCCAGCCAGCCCAGCCGGATACCGGCCACCACCGCCGCGCAGGCGCCGGTGCCGCAAGCCAGCGTCTCGCCGCTGCCGCGCTCGAACACGCGCAGCTTCACTTCCGAGCGGCTCAGGACCTGCATGAACCCGGCATTGACGCGACGCGGGAAACGCTCGTGATGCTCCACCAGCGGGCCGACCAGGCCCACCGGCGCGTGGTCCACGTCGTCCACGCGCTGCACCGCGTGCGGATTGCCCATCGACAGCACCGCGACCTCGGCGGTGATGCCGTCGCCCAGCGCCAGCGGCCAAAGCGCGAAGCCGTTCTCCCGACGCGGCGTCACGCCCTTCGGATCGAACGGCACCTGCGGCAGGTCGAAGACCGGCGCGCCCATGTCGACGGTCACGCGGCCGTCCTCGCGCAGGCGCAGCTCCAGGATCTTGTTGACGGTCTGGACGCGCACGGTGTGCTTGTCGGTCAGGCCCTTGTCCACCACGTAGCGGACGAAGCAGCGCGACCCGTTGCCGCATTGCTCCACCTCGGACCCGTCGGCATTGAAGATCCGGTAGCCGAAGTCCACGCCGGGCGTCGTCGATCCCTCGATCACCAGCACCTGGTCGCAGCCGACGCCGAAGCGGCGATCGGCCACGCGGCGCAGTTGCTCCGGCGTCAGCGACATCGGCGTCCGCGTCGCGTCCAGCACGACGAAGTCGTTGCCGGCGCCATGCATCTTGGTGAAGCGGAGTTTCATGGGGGCGGATTATCGGGAATACAGCGACGGCTCACCGGGCGGGCGGGTCTTGAATCGCTTGTGGACCCAGAAATACTGGGCCGGGTGCTCACGGATGCGGTCCTCCAGCCAGCGATGGAAATGCAGGGCGTCGGCTTCCACGTCGCCGCTGGGATAACCCTGCAGCGGCTCATGCGCGTGGACCACGATGCCTTCGCCCTTGGGCAGCATCGTGACGATCACCGGCTGCACCACCATCTTCATGGTCTGCGCAATCTTGGCCGGCGCCAGCAGCGTGTTGGCGGGCACGCCGAAGAACGGCACGAAGGCCGAGTCCTTGGGGCCGAAGTCCATGTCCGGCAGGTTCAGGAACGAATACCCGTCACGGATGTGCCGCAGCACGCTGCGCACGCCGTCGTGGCGGTCCACCAGCTTGGTCGTGCCGAAGCGCGAGCGCGCCAGCCGCAGCCGCTCGTCGAAGATCCGGTTGCTCTGGCGCTGATAGATGCTGGCGCCGGGGCGGGCCTGATTCAGCATCAGCGCCGGGCCGATCCAGTCCAGGCCCACGAAGTGCGGCATCAGCCACATCACCGGGCGGTCGACCTGCTCGGAGAGCTTGATGTTGCCCTCGATGCGCATCAGCCGCAGCAGCCGCGAGGCCGGCGCGAACCACAGCAGGCCGCGCTCCAGCAGACTGCGGCCGAGCCAGCCGAAGTGCTCGCGCACCAGGGCCTCGCGCTCGGCGGCCGACTTCTCGGGGAAACACAGCGCCACGTTGCGCTGCGCCACGCGGCGGCGTGACCCCGCAACGCGGTACAGCAGCGCGCCCAGCCCCCATCCCAATGCGGCCAACCAACGCAGCGGCAACCAGTGCAGAAGCCACAACATTCCGATCAACGCATGCGTCGCGAGTTTTCCCATCGACCTTGTCCGCCACCCGGGGTGGCCATCGTTCCTATAATGCGCCCCTGTCGCCGAGTTAATCTGGACAACTTGCGGGGCGACTCATAAATCCCGCTAAAGCGTTCGCCGCCTGACTCCCAGCTCGGCAACGCCCGTGGACTGAATTACAGGAGTTTAAATTGGCGAGCGATTTCCTCTTCACCTCGGAATCCGTCTCCGAGGGTCACCCCGACAAAGTCGCGGATCAGATCTCCGATGCCATCCTTGACGCGATCCTGACCCAGGATCCCCGCTCGCGCGTGGCTGCCGAGACGCTGTGCAACACCGGCCTGGTCGTGCTGGCCGGCGAGATCACCACGAACGCGCATGTCGACTACATCCAGGTCGCCCGCGACACGATCAAGCGCATCGGCTACGACAACACCGAGTACGGCATCGACTACAAGGGCTGTGCCGTGCTCGTCGCCTACGACAAGCAAAGCAACGACATCGCGCAAGGCGTCGACCAGGCCTCCGACGACCACCTGAACACCGGAGCCGGCGACCAGGGCCTGATGTTCGGCTACGCCTGCGACGAGACGCCCGAGTTGATGCCCGCGCCGATCTATTACGCGCACCGCCTGGTCGAGCGCCAGGCCCAGCTGCGCAAGGACGGCCGCCTGCCCTTCCTGCGTCCCGACGCGAAGAGCCAGGTCACGATGCGTTATGTCGACGGCAAGCCGCACAGCGTCGACACCGTGGTGCTGTCCACGCAGCACGCGCCCGAGATGTCGCTGGGCGACAAGATGAAGCCCGAGTTCTACGAGGCCGTCATCGAGGAAATCATCAAGCCCGTCCTGCCCAAGGAATGGCTGCAGGACACGAAGTACCTGGTCAACCCGACCGGCCGCTTCGTCATCGGCGGCCCGCAGGGCGACTGCGGCCTGACCGGCCGCAAGATCATCGTCGACACCTACGGCGGCGCCTGCCCGCACGGCGGCGGCGCATTCTCGGGCAAGGACCCGACGAAGGTCGACCGCTCGGCCGCCTACGCCGCCCGCTACGTGGCCAAGAACATCGTCGCGGCCGGCCTGGCGCGCCAGTGCCAGATCCAGGTGGCCTACGCCATCGGCGTGGCGCGTCCGATGAACGTGACGGTCTACACCGAGGGCACCGGCGTCATCCCCGACGACCAGATCGCCGCGCTGGTCAACGACCATTTCGACCTGCGTCCCAAGGGCATCATCCAGATGCTGGACCTCCTGCGCCCGATCTACGGCAAGACCGCCGCCTACGGCCACTTCGGCCGCGAGGAGCCGGAATTCACGTGGGAGCGCACCGACCGCGCGACCGCGCTGCGCAAGGCGGCCGGCGTCTGACGCCGCGGGGGAAGACCCTGCCGCGGGACCGGTCATCGACCGCCGCCGCGCCGACTTGATCCCCCGACCAGGGCCGCCTCGCGCGGCCCTGTCGCTTTCCGTCGTCGCGCGCTGTTGTCGTTTTCGTATGCGGCTTCGCCCGGCACAATGGTCGGATGCAAGCCATGCCGACCACGCCGAACCCGCTGACCATCCTCATCGTCGACGATCAGAGCGCCACCCGCGTGGCGCTGACCGCCGAGCTCGACCGCGCCGGACACCGCGTGCTGGAAGCCGACAGCGCCGAATGGGCGCTGGAGCTGTTCCGGCGCTACCGGCCCGACCTGGTGCTGCTGGACGTCGAGATGCCGGGGCATGACGGCTACTGGACCTGCCGCGAGATGCGCGCCGCCGAACCGGGCGGCTGGACGCCGATCATCTTCCTGTCCCAGTTCAAGCAGGACGAGGACGTGTGGAAGGGCATCGAATCCGGCGGCGACGACTACCTGGTCAAGCCCGTCTCCGCGATGATCCTGCACGCCAAGCTGCGCGCGATGCAGCGCCTGGCGCAGATGCGGGGGCGCCTGGTGCAGATGTCCGAGGAACTGCGCGCCGCCAACGCGCAGCTGGAGGAGCTGTCCAGCATCGACGCCCTCACCGGGCTGATGAACCGTCGCGCGCTGGATGCCCGGCTGCAGCAGGAGCTCGACCTGGCGCGGCGCGACGGCAAGCCGCTGACGCTGATGCTGTGCGACGTCGACCACTTCAAGCGCTACAACGACGCCGCCGGCCATGTGGCCGGGGACGCCTGCCTGCGCCGCCTCGGCCAATTGCTGAAGGAAACCTGCCGCCGCCCGAGCGATTGCGCCGGCCGCTATGGCGGCGAGGAATTCGCGCTGGTCCTGCCCAACACCCCGCGCTCCGGCGCGATGACCTATGCGCGCGCGCTGATGCGGACGGTGCAACTGGCCGCGATCCCGCATCCGGACTCGCCCACCGACAGCACGATCACCCTGTCGGGCGGCATCACCACCTGCCTGCCGGACGACAGCACCAGCGCCGAGGGCTTGATCATCCGTGCCGACGACGCGCTCTACAACGCCAAGTCGACCGGCCGGAACCGGTTTTTCAGCTACGAAATGCAGATGGACACGCAGGAACAGCGCCGGTTCGCGCCCGTCGCGTCCCCCGCTCCGGGGTCCCCGACTTGAGGCATACCCGAACTGCCGGGCGGCGGACCCGGCCCGCATAATCGGCTCGGCAGCGCCTTGCTGCCGCTGCTCGACGATGCCCGGCCATGGACCTGTCCGCCTCGCTGCCGCCTCTTCGCATCCTGGTTGTCGACGACCAGTCGAGCACGCGCCAGCACCTGTGCAGCCAGCTCGCGGCGATCGGTCATCACACCCTGGAGGCCGACTGCGGCGACAGCGCGCTGGCCCAGTTCGACGGGCAGCATCCCGACGTGGTGCTGCTGGACGTCGAGATGCCCGACCACGACGGCTACTGGGTCGCCAGCCAGATGCGCGCCCACGAGTCCGGCGGCTGGACGCCCATCATCTTCCTGTCCAGCCGCGACTGTGACCAGGACCTCTGGCAGGGCATCGAATCCGGCGGTGACGACTACCTCGTCAAGCCCGTCTCCAGCACCGTGCTGCAGGCCAAGCTGCGCGCCATGCAGCGCCTGCGGCGCATGCAATCGCGGCTGCAGGCGGTCTCCGACGAACTGCGGCACAGCAACGAGCGGCTGGAGAAGCTCTCCGGCGAGGACTCGCTGACGCGGCTGATGAACCGCCGCGCCTTCGACGCACGGCTCGAGCAGGAGATCGCCTGCGCCCGCCGCGACCAGCAGACGCTCACGCTGGTGCTGTGCGACATCGACCACTTCAAGCGCTACAACGACAGCTTCGGCCACCTGGCCGGCGACGCCTGCCTGCAGCGCGTCGCCCACCTGCTGCGCGAAACCTGCCGGCGTCCGCGCGACTGCGCCGCCCGCTACGGCGGCGAGGAATTCGCCCTCATCCTGCCCGGCACCCCGCGCAGCGGCGCCATGACCTTCGCGCGCGCCGTCATGCGCACCCTGCGCAACTGCAACATGCTCCACCCCGACTCGGTCGAGTCCTACGTGACACTCTCCGGCGGCATCACCACCTGCGTGCCCGACGCCGACACCACCGTCGAAGGCCTGCTACGCCGCTCCGACGACGCCCTCTACACCGCCAAGTCGCGCGGGCGAAACCGCTTCTTCAGCTTCGAGATGCAGATGGACACGGTGGAGCAGGCGCCCTCGGGCTTCGCGCCGCTGTAGCGTCCGAAGGATCAGCGATCAGCGATCAGCGATCAGCGATTGGCGATTGGCGATTGGCGATTGGCGATTGGCGACTGGCCCGTGGTGTCAGGTGCTTCGATGTTGGTGGATCGGAACGCGGCCTGCTGCCAGAACCGGCGCGCTGGGGCGGTTAAGGTTGCGACTCTCATTGCCTGCCACCGTTCCGTATGCCCGTGATCGATCACGATGCGTTGCGTCGCCACGCCATCGCCCGCACCTTCTTCAAGCCGACGACGTTGCTGCGCGCGATCCAGCGGCTGGGTTTCGTCCAGGCCGACCCGATCCGTGCGCCGGCGCGAGCGCAGGACCTGATCCTGATGCATCGGGTGAAGGGATACCGGGCGGGCGACCTGGAGGCGCGTTATGCGCGACTGGCGGTCGAGGAGGACTGCCTCGTCAACTATGGTTTCCTGCCACGCGAGCACCTGGCGCTGCTGCACCCCCGCACCGCCAGGCATGCGTGGGACGACGAGATGAACGGGCGCGCCGCGGAGGTGCTGGCCTTCATCAAGGCGCGAGGCCGGACGCATCCGCAGGATGTGCAGCGGGCCTTCAGTCATGGCCGCGTGGCCGGGTACTGGGGTGGGGAGTTGAATGCCAGCACGCACCTGCTCGACGGCATGCATTACCGGGGCCTGTTGCGCGTGGCGCGCCGCGACGCGGGCACGCGGGTCTACGAAGCGGTCGCGCACGCGCCGCAAAACGAAGGCGCCGAGGCGCGCCACGCACGCGCGGCCGCGTTGCTGGACATGATCGTCGCGCTCTATGCGCCGTTGCCGTCGCCGAGCCTGGGCTACCTGACGACGTTGCTGGGTTACGGCACGCCGCACTTGAAGGCCGAGGCGCGCAACGCGCTGAAGGACGCGAAGCAGCGATACGGACATACGAAGGTCGATGGCGAGACCTGGTATTGGCCGCAGGACGAGAATCCTGCGTCGCGCGCTCACAGGGTGGACCCGCTGAGGCTGCGTTTCCTGGCCCCATTTGATCCGCTGGTCTGGGACCGTCGCCGCTTTGAGCGCCTGTGGGGTTGGGCCTACCGATTCGAGGCTTACACGCCCCCTGCCAAGCGCACGATGGGCCATTACGCGCTGCCGATGCTGTGGGGCGACCGCATGATTGGTTGGGCCAACCTGAAGGTCAGCGATGGCCGACTGGTCCCTGACCTGGGCTTCATCGACAAGCGCCCCCGCGACCCCGCATTCCGCACCGCATTGGACGAGGCCTACCACGAGACCTCGCTCTTCCTCGGCCTCGACCCATAGAAGCCCGCCCCAGTCATACCGCCCTTCCCAACGAGAAATGAGGAGCGCTGAGCAGCGGCGAGGGGGGAGTAAACAGGAGCGAAGAGGCGCTGGTTGTCTCGGTCGGCGCGTCCCGCGCAAGCGGGCAAGCCTTCGCAGCGAGGGGGGAGGGACGACAGCGAGCGATGGTGGTTCCAGTAGCAATGCCGGACGAGTCTCGGAGCGCAGTGACGAGCGACGGACCGCGTGTCAGCGAGCAAGCTCGCCGGGAGTCAGCGCTTCTTTTGCTTCCTTTTCTGGGCGCGACCAGAAAAGGGAGTCGCCCGCCGGGGCGAAATCCCGGCGGGCTATTGGAATGGGGCACTCAGGAACTCAAGCGTTCAACAGCCCCATCGACACCTCTGGATACCGTGCCCCCGCCACTGGGTGATCGTCGAGCAGATCCCGCAGTTCCTCGCGCAGCACGTCGCTGAGGCGGATGCGAGCGGCCATGGCGTTCTCTTCGAGGCGGTTGATGCTGCGGGTTCCAGGGATGGGCACGACATCTGGTCCCCGATCGAGGAGCCACGCCAGCGCGAGTTGAGCCGGCGTCAAGCCGTGGTCGCGGGCCAACGCGACGATCGCGTCTGCGAGGGCCAGGTTCTGCGCCATGTGCCCCTCCTGAAACCGCGGGTTCTGTCGCCTCCAGTCGTTGGCGGCCAGTTGGTCGGCATTGCGGATGGCTCCGGTGAGGAAGCCGCGCCCGAGGGGGCTGTAGGGCACGAGCGCGATGCCGAGTTCGCGGCAGGTCGGGAGGATGTCGGTTTCGACATCGCGTGTCCACAGCGAGTACTCGGTCTGCACGGCTGCGATCGGATGCACGGCGTGGGCGCGGCGGATCGTCTCCGCCGACGCCTCCGACAACCCGAGATGTCGAACGCGTCCGGACCGGACCAACTCCGCCATCGCCCCGACGGTGTCCTCGATGGGGACCTTGCGATCGACGCGATGGAGGTAGTACAGGTCGATGTGATTCACCCCCAGCCGCCGCAGCGACGCGTCGCAGGAGGCGCGGACGTTCGCGGGCGCGCCGTTGACGCCGGAGGAGAGGCCCTCGGCGTTGCGCACGATGCCGAACTTGGTCGCCAGCACGACCTCGCGCCGTCGATTGGCGAGCAGCCCGGACAGCAGGCGCTCGTTGGCGCCGCCGCCGTAGACATCGGAGGTATCGAGGAAGTTCATCCCCAGGTCCAACGCGCGATGCAGCGTCGCCATGGACGCCGCGTCGTCCGCGGGCCCGTAGTAGTCGGACATTCCCATGCACCCGAGCCCGAGCGCCGACACCTCGGGCCCATGTGCGCCGAGGCGCCGGCGGGGCAATTGAGGCAGGTTGTTGAGCGGTTCCTTGGACATGATGGTCATGACGGCACTCCTTGAAGGTCAGACCGCGGCGGGACAGGTGCCGCCGCGATGACGTCAGCTTAGGAAGGCGGCCCCCTGGCGGACCAGCGCAAACCTCGCCGGTCCTTGCCCAATCCTCCGGACCCGTGCCCCAGCCCGGCGCGCGCGCTGGGCACGCGTGCGACGAGCTTGCACAATTCGTCGCATGGTTGCCCCCACCCCGCTCCACACCGCCCACGCTCACGTCGACGAACTGCAGGCCTTGCGCGCGCAGATGGTCGATCTGACGTTGCGCCACGTCGGCAGCGAGGGTTCGCACGCGACGGCGATTCCGTGCCTGCAGCTGATCAAGGCGTGCTCCATCGCGCCGCGCACCGCGCCGGCGCTGTACGAGCCTGGCGTGGTCGTCGTACTGCAGGGCCGCAAGAAGGTGGAGCTGGGCAACGAGACCTTGTATTACGACCCGCTGCACTTCCTGCTGGTGTCGATGACGATGCTGCCGAAGGGGCAGGTCATCGATGCGACGCCGGAGAAGCCCTACCTGTGCGTGCGGGTGAGCTGCGACACGCAGACGCTGGCGGAGCTGATGCTGGAGGTGGGTCCGGCGAGCACGGACGTCGCGCCGCGGGCGCAATCGGGGCTGAACGTGGCGCCGGTCTCGGAGCCCCTGCTGGGCGCGACGCTGCGGCTGATGCAACTGCTGGACAGCCCGGAAGATCAGCGCGTGCTGGGCCCCTTGCTGCAGCGGGAGATCTTCTACCGCGTGCTGACCGGCCCGCTGGGCCCGCGGCTGCGCACGCTGGCGGTGCAGGACAGCGCGACGCGGCGGCTCTCACGCGCGATCGACGAATTGAACCGCCGCTTCCACGAGCCCATCAGCATCGACGAACTGGCCGAGGTGGCGCACATGAGCGCGTCCACGCTGCACCAGCGCTTCAAGCAGCTGACGAGCATGTCGCCGATGCAGTACCAGAAGCAACTGCGGCTGCAGCACGCGCGCCGGCTGATGCTGGCCGACGGCATCGATGCCGCGGCGGCGGCGCACCAGGTCGGCTACGAGAGCGCGTCCCAGTTCAGCCGCGAGTACCGGCGGCTCTTCGGCACGCCGCCGCGCGCGGACATCGAGCAAATGCAGCGCGCCGGCTGAGCCGCGCGTCTCACTTCGAGAAGCACTTGCCCGACATCGCCGGCGCGCCCTTGAGCCGATCGTCGGTCGGATGCAGCGCGGCCACGCGGTTCTCGTAGACCCGCACGCATTTGCTGCCTTGCCGGACCAGCTTCGATCCGGACTCGCTGGTGGAGACGCTGACCTCGACCGGCAGCGTGCCCGCACCATCCGCGACGGCCCATTCGACCGAACGACGCACGCTGTGGGAGCGCGTGTCGTGGCGGACCTCGTCGGCCATGCGCAGCACGGGATCCGAGGCGGCGCGCTGGCGCGGCAGTGCCAGATTCAAGGTCGTGCGCCCGGAGCCCGGCGAGAACGCGGCCCCGGTGGCGTCGGCCGGCGGCGCGTCGGGTGGCAAGGTTTGCGACAGCTCGGGCGCCGCGATCACGATCGGCGCCGGCAAGTGCGTCGAGATCGTCGCCGCCGGGCGGGTCATGCGCGGCCGGTCGCGGTCATCGCTCCGCGCCCGCGGTCGCTGGGTGTCGGCGATCAAGCGCACCTTGGTCAGCCGGGTTGCCTCCTCGCGCCGGCCCAGCCGCCACCCGCCATGGTCCCACCACAGCAGCCCCACCCCCAGACCCTGCACCAGGAATGCCGCAGCCAGGCCGATCCAGATCCGCGACCGCCGCGGTCGCGCCCACTGCGCCTCGGTCATGCCGGGCGTCCCCCTCGATCCATCGCGCCCTCCCAGGCCGCCGTGATATCGGGCGCGATGGTATCCGCCTGCGAAGGCTTGCCGGCGTGATGCGACGACGGGTCCCGCGTGACGCTCTTTCAAGGGACGGTCGGACGCGAGCACCCATCCGACCCAGGGGGTCGGCGGGTCACGGGAACTCGGCAGCCGGTGGCAGGCGCGACAGCGCCCGTCCGCTACACGCGCCAGCCGGGCTGACTTCGCTCCGGATCCAGATGCCGACGCACGGCGATCTGAGCCTGTGGGTCCCCGACGTCGGCGACGTAGACGGTCAGCACGATGTCGGTCAGCGTTTCGCCTCGCTCGAACAACACGACCGCGGCATTGCGCCTCGGTCCGTCCAGGATCACGCGGTCCACCCGCATGACGCGAAGCTTGGGCAGGCGTTCGATGGTCAGTCGTACGTCCATGGGGCTCCCCTGTCTTGTCCCCGAAATCCGCTCGCCCGTTTTTCCCGAAGGGCCACGAGTCTGCCGCGGTTGGACGAACAGTATGGGCTCACAACGCACCAACCTGCTCCCTCGCCGGCGGCGCCTTCGTCGCCTGAAATCGACACAAGGTGCAAGAACGGAAAGCTTGTAGTACACTCTGCCGCTTGATTCGCGCAAGACCACCCTCTTCAGGTCTTCATCTGCAGCCCCGCCGGTCAACTCCCCAACTGACCTCTCTAGCGGGCGGCTCGCTACAGCATCAACTCCCGGTTCGTGCGCTTGAGCGTCTCTACTCCGCCTTGTTTTGGAAGGCGGAGGGACTGTTCGCGCTGTTCGCGACAGTTATTCAATCCCAAAGATTCCAGCAACAAAGGAAACGATCATGAGCATTCAAACCGGTACCGTGAAGTGGTTCGACGACGGCAAGGGCTTCGGCTTCATTACCCCGGCCGACGGCAGCAAGGACCTGTTCGCCCACCACAGCGAAATCCGTAACAACGGCGGCTTCCGCACGCTGGCCGAAGGCGCCAAGGTGGAATTCGAAGTCAAGGAAGGCCCGAAGGGTCTGCAAGCCGCGAACATCCGCAGCCTGTAAAAATCCGTGGGGGTCCCTCGCGGATCCCCAGGACTTGCCGAACCGCAGTACAGCCGCAGCAGGGCGCGGCTTAAAACTGGTCCCTGCAAAGCGCACATTCCGAAACCGCGCCAAGACGGTCTTGCACTTTGCGAAATCCTGTCAAGGCGCACACCTCATGAAACTATGCCAATCAAAAGCATTGAGGTGGGGCGTTACCTTGTCTCACCAATGACCAAACCCCATGTCGACGGCGGTTACTCCGCCTCGGTCTCGATCCGATCGGGACGCGGCATGGCCAGCATCGATCGAGTCATGCGATTCGTGCCGAGCTTTCCCAACCGCCGCGACGCCTTGCGCTACGCGGCCGACGAAGGCACGGCCTGGGCGCGTTGCCATTGAGCATCATCCCGATCGATTCGATCGGCGTCGGTCCACGACACGGTCGCGACTGGCGTTACCCTCATATTCAAGAAAGGACAATCCCGGATGGCCAAGGAAGAACTGATTGAAATGCAGGGCGTGGTCAATGAAATCCTGCCCGACTCCCGCTTCCGCGTGACGCTCGAGAACGGTCACCAGATCATTGCCTACACGGGCGGCAAGATGCGCAAGCATCACATCCGCATCCTCGCCGGCGACAGCGTGTCGCTGGAGATGTCCCCGTACGACCTGACCAAGGGCCGGATCACATTCCGCCACCTGAGCCGCTCCGGCGGTCCCGCGCCGAGCCGTCCTCCGGTCCGCCGCTGAGAACGATCTCCCGCGCCTGGCGTGCGGGAGAATCCGGCCTCATGACCACCGCCGAGCCGCCCGGCGCCGACAGCGCCGCCGACGATCCGATGCCCCGCCCGCCGGAGCAGCCGGACATCGATGCCTGCTGCGGCAATGGTTGCGATCCGTGCATCTTCGACCTGCACGACCTGGCGATGGACCAATATCGCCAGGACCTGCGCGCGTGGAACGCCCGCCACCCCCAGGAGCAATGACGCCCTGGCCCCCCGACCGAAGGGCCGCCTCGCGCGGCCCTTACTTTTTGGGACGTCTCCGGGCGCGCCCGGACTTCAGTCCCCCACGCGGAAGGCCGACAAACAGGCAGGGGCCGCGCTTGCCCGTGCGGTCCGTCGGAGCCATCCTGGCGCCGCACGCGATTGCCTCGTCAGGCAGGGGGTCTCGATGTTCATGACCAGCCACAACCGGTTCCACCTCGCGCATTCCGATGCGGCGGCCAACCTGCGCTTCGCGCTGTCGCGGTTGAGCGTCGACTGGCGCCACCTGGAGCCCCCCGCGCTCGAGGTGCTGCTGCGCCATCTGCTGACGGCCGAGCACCGCTGCATGCCGCACCGCAGCGTCGTGCCGGAGCGGCCGACCAACCGCTGGCTGCTGCCGCGGCTGCGACGGCGGCGGGCAGAGGTGGCGATGCGCCTGGTCGCCATCGGCGGCCGCGTCAGCCATGCGGCGTTGGCGCGAGTGCTGCCGCGTGGTCAGGACTGGCCCGGGATCTCGGCGCTGGTCGGTCGCCATGCCCGCGATCCGGTCGAGGGCCGCCAACCGCGTCCACGTCGGCCGATCGAGGAGGACCCCGCCGCGCCACCACGATTCCATGACGCCGGCGAAGCGCGAGCCGTCGCGGCGACCTCGGAGCGCCGAGCCGCCTGAGTCGCCCGAACACCCTGTCATTCAAGCGCCTGGACGCACGGCACCTGCTGGCACGCCGCCACGCGACGCGAGCAGCGCCCTGGCCACCTCCGCGAAACCGTCGCCGCGCGCCGCCTCCGTCACATACGCCGGCGGGTGCGCCAGCATCGGCAGGAACCGCGCGATGTTGGCCACGCCCACCGACAGCGGCACGCGTTCGAACATCAATTGATCGTTCGTCGAATCGCCGACATAGACCCACTCGCGCGCATCGAAGTCCAGGCCCGTCAGGCGAGGCACCGCCCAGTGCGCCGCGCTCCATTTGCTGTGCTCGCCGATCCAGCCGTTGACATGGATGGAGCTGACCGTCGCCACCAGTCCATGCGCGCGCATCAGGTCGCAGACGGCGGCGATGGCGTCGTCATCGAGCGTCGCGAACTCGGCATGGTCGATGGCGATGTCGGTCAGGCGACCGGCGCTGTCGCGCGCGAGCCGGGCATCGGGAACGGTCGCGACGATCTCGCGGGCGCACGCCTGCAGGCGTGCGAAGTTGGCGGCGCGGGTGGCGTCGTCCTGGCTGAACTCGCTGCACAAGCGCGCGCCGTCGCGATGCAGCAGCACGCCACCGTTCTCCGCGACGATGCCTCGCACCGGCCACGCCATCGCGAACGGCTCGCTCCAGCCCGCCGGCCGGCCGGTGATCGCGATCACCGGCACGCCCGCCTCGCGCAGATGCCCCAGCGCCGACAGCGCGGCGGGCGCGATGCCGGCCTCGCCGGTCAGCGTGTCGTCGATGTCGGTCAGCACGCCGCGCACGGCGCGCCAGACCTCGGCGGGACAATCGGCCAGCGGCTTCATCGTTCGCATGGGCAGCGATTGTGCGTCTACAATCGCGCCCTGTTCCGAGGAGCGTTGCGACCTCCCCACCCATCGAGGCCAGGCTCGGAACCGCCGCGCGACGACATGCCCGCGGCCATGGCAACCGCGCTCACCCGTCGACCTTCGCAGGCCGGGTGAGGCTCGAACGAGCGAAGCGGCACCGCCGCCCTCCTCTTCAGCGATCCCCCCGCCCGCGGCGTCGACGGCCCTTCCTCGTAGGAGCCCGCATGACCGCCCAACTGAAGCCCCTGGCGCAAGACCAGTACCTGATCAAAGACCTGTCGCTGGCCGATTGGGGTCGCAAGGAACTCAAGATCGCCGAGAGCGAGATGCCCGCCCTGATGGCCATCCGCGCGGAGTACGCCGCCGCCCAGCCGCTCAAGGGCGCGCGCATCACCGGCTCGCTGCACATGACCATCCAGACCGGCGTGCTGGTGGAGACGCTGCAGGCGCTGGGCGCCGAAGTGCGCTGGGCCTCGTGCAACATCTTCTCGACGCAGGACCATGCCGCCGCCGCGCTGGTGGCCGCCGGCACGCCGGTGTTCGCCTACAAGGGCGAGACGCTGGAGGACTACTGGGATTACACGCACCGCATCTTCGACTTCGGCGCCAAGGGCACCCCGGGCGAAGGCCCCAACATGATCCTGGATGACGGCGGCGACGCGACGCTGCTGATGCACCTGGGCCAGAAGGCCGAGAAGGACCTGTCGGTCCTGGCCAATCCGGGCAGCGAGGAAGAGCGCGTCCTGTTCGCCGCGATCCGGAAGAAGATCGCCGAGGACGGCACCTGGTACACCCGCAAGAGCGCCGAGATCATCGGCGTGACCGAGGAGACGACCACCGGCGTGCACCGCCTGAAGGAGATGTCGGCCAAGGGCTCGCTGCTGTTCCGCGCCATCAACGTCAACGACTCGGTCACCAAGAGCAAGTTCGACAACCTGTACGGCTGCCGCGAGTCGCTGGTGGACGGCATCAAGCGCGCCACCGACGTCATGATCGCCGGCAAGATCGCGGTGATCGCCGGCTACGGCGACGTGGGCAAGGGCTCGGCCCAGGCGATGCGCGCGCTGTCGGCGCAGGTCTGGGTGACCGAGATCGATCCGATCTGCGCGCTGCAGGCCGCGATGGAAGGGTATCGCGTCGTGACGATGGAGTACGCCGCCGACAAGGCCGACATCTTCGTGACCACGACCGGCAACAAGGGCGTGATCCGCCATGAGCACATGGCCGTGATGAAGCACAACGCCATCGTCTGCAACATCGGCCACTTCGACAACGAGATCGACATCGCCTCGATCGAGCAGTACGAGTGGGAGGAGATCAAGCCGCAGGTCGACCACGTGATCTTCCCGGACGGCAAGCGCATCATCCTGCTGGCCAAGGGCCGCCTCGTGAACCTGGGCTGCGGCACGGGCCATCCGAGCTACGTGATGAGCTCCAGCTTCGCCAACCAGACGATCGCGCAGATTGAGCTGTTCGCGCACAAGGACGCGTATGCGGTCGGCCAGGTCTACGTGCTGCCCAAGCACCTGGACGAGCACGTCGCCCGCCTGCAGCTCAAGACGCTGAACGCGCAGTTGAGCGAGCTGACGGACGAGCAGGCCGCGTACATCGGCGTGTCCAAGCAAGGGCCGTACAAGCCCGACACGTACCGCTATTGATCGACTGACCCGAGACCCGACCATGCGTGCTGATCAGTTGCTTCTCTCCCTTGGCCTGGCGCCCACGCGCTCGGCCGCCCAGCGGCTGATCGACGCACGCGCGGTCGAGTGGGAAGGCCCCAAGGGCTGGACCGTCGTGCGCAAGTGCGGCGAGGACCTGCTGGCGACCACGCCGCTGCGCGTGACGGACGACGCCGAGCTGCGTTATGTCTCGCGCGGCGGGCTCAAGCTCGAAGGCGCGCTGGCCAAGGCCGGTGTCTCGGTGGCGGGCCTCTCGGCGCTGGACATGGGCCAGAGCGCGGGCGGTTTCACCGACGTGCTGCTCAAGGCCGGCGCGGCGCACGTGACCGGCATCGATGTCGGCCACGGGCAGCTGCATGAGACCTTGAAGGCGGACCCGCGCGTGACGGCCCATGAAGGCATGCACGTGAAGGACTACGTGCCCGCCGCGCCCTTCGACCTGGTCGTGGGCGACCTGAGCTTCATCTCGATGGTGGGCACGCTCAAGCACGTGGTCGGTTGGCTCAAGCCGCAAGGCCAGGCGCTGCTGCTGATCAAGCCGCAGTACGAGCTGGGCCCGAAGGCCTTGAACAAGAACGGCATCGTCAAGGACAAGGCGCAATACGTCGTGCTCAAGGAGCAGGCCGTCGCGGCCGCCGAGAAGCGCGACCTCGTCGTCAGGGGCTGGTTCGAGAGTCCCGTCACCGGCGGCGACGGCAACACCGAATTTTTCATCTGGGTTCAGAAACCATGACGACGCCTGTCAGCATCGAATTCTTCCCGCCCAACACGCCGGTCGGCACCGAGAAGCTGAAGACCGTCGTGCAGGACCTGCGCGCGGTCGACCCGCAGTACTTCAGCGTCACCTACGGCGCGGGCGGCTCGACGCGCGAGAAGACGCTCGCCACCGTCGCCGACATCGCGTCGCAGGGCTTCGATGCCGCGCCGCACCTGTCCTGCGTCGGCTCGACGCGCGAGAACATCGCCGAGATCCTCGCGACCTACCGCGCGCAGAACATCCGCCGCGTCGTCGCGCTGCGCGGCGACCTGCCCAGCGGCACGGCGACGGCCGGCGAGTTCCGCTACGCCGCGGAGCTGGTGCGCTTCATCCGCGAGACGCAGGGCGAGGACTGGGACATCGAGGTCGCCGCCTACCCCGAGTACCACCCGCAGCAACGCTACGCCGCGCGCGACCTGCAGTTCTTCGCCGACAAGATCCGCGCCGGCGCCAGCGGCGCGATCACGCAGTTCTTCTACAACCCCGATGCCTACTTCCATTTCGTCGACGCGACGAAGGCGATGGGCGTCGAGGTGCCGATCGTGCCGGGCATCATGCCCATCAACAACTTCTCGCGCATCGCGCAGTTCGCGCAGCGCGACGGCATCGAGATCCCGCGCTGGGTCGCGATGAAGATGGAAGGTTATCTGGACGACGCCGCGTCGGTGCGCGCCTTCGGCCTGGACGTCGTCGCGCAGCTGTGCGAACGCCTGATCGCCGGCGGCGTGCCGGGGCTGCACTTCTATACGCTTAATCAGAGCGCGCTGACGCTGGAGTTGTGCGAACGCCTCGGTCTCGCCCGGAAAGCTTGATAAGGCGCAAGCGCCGCCCGGCGCAGCGATGAACCCTGGCGGTTCGGGTCGCTTCCTTGTGAAGCGTCAACGTTCGGCGAGGACCCCAGGCGTTCAATCCCGGTCATCCCATCGACCAGGAGAAATCGCATGTCTCGCCCCCACCCCTCCGTTCGCCTGTCCGCCCTCGCCGCCGCGTCGCTCGCGGGCCTGATGGCCGTCGCCGCGATGCCGGCCCAGGCGCAGGAGACCCCGTGGCTGTTCCGCGCCCGCGCGGTGAACATCGATCCGGCCAACAAGGACAGCACCGGCCTGGGCCTGTCGCTGAGCCGCAAGACGATCCCCGAGCTCGACTTCAGCTACTTCATCACCCCGAACATCGCGACCGAGCTGATCCTGACGGTGCCGCAGCGCCACACGATCTACAGCAACGGCTCACGCATCGGCAGCGTCAAGCACCTGCCGCCGACGCTGACGCTGCAGTACCACTTCAACCCGGAAGGTCGCTTCCGTCCCTACGTCGGCGCCGGCCTGAACTACACCAGCTTCTCCGGCGTCCGCTTCGAGCCCGCGATCGAGGCGGCGCTGCAGCCCAGCATCCAGAAGAACAGCTTCGGCCTGGCGGCGCAGGCCGGCTTCGATGTGATGCTGGACAAGCAGTGGTCGATCAACGTCGACATCAAGAAGCTCCAGATGAGCACCGACATCCGCTCCAAGGGCGCGACCGTCGGCAAGTTCAAGATCGACCCGCTGCTGATCGGCGTGGGCGTCGGTTATCGGTTCTGAGTCTCAGGGTTCCGTACGCACGAAAGGGCCCGCGGGCCCTTTCGTCTTTTCGGCGTCGCTCGCGCCCGGATCAACCCAGCGCGGCGAACGCGTCCCGCGTCATGTTCTCCGGCGCACCGTCGTCGCGACACGCGACGTCGTCCTCGATCCGCACGCCGCCAAAGGCGCTCAGATGCTTCACCAGCGTCCAGTCGACCTGCGCGGCGGCCGGGGTCGCGCGCAGCTGATCCAGCAGCATGGGGATGAAGTACAGCCCCGGCTCGATCGTCACCACCATGCCCGGTTGCAGCACGCGCGTCAGGCGCAGATAGCGATGGCCCTCGGGCTTGTCGATGGTGCCGCCGTCCTCGCCAGCCATGAAGCCGCCGACGTCATGCACCTGCAGGCCCAGCAGGTGGCCGATGCCGTGCGGCAGGAAGGTCGACGTGACGCGCTCCGCGACCATCGCCTCCTCGCTCATCGCCACGATGCCGAGCCGCCGCAACACACCCGCCACCTCGCGGTGCGAGGCCAGGTGGATGCCGCGATAGTCCACGCCCGCGCGGACCTGGTCGACCAGCCGCAGTTGCGCCGCCTCCATCGCATCGATCAACGCCTGGAAAGTCGCGTCGCCGTTGCCGGTGGTGCGCGTGATGTCCGACGCGTAACCGCAGCTGTGCGCGCCCGCGTCCACCAGCAACGACAGCGATCGCGCCGGCGCCGCCACGTCCTGGTACTGGTAATGCAGCACCGCCGCGTGCTCGTTCAGCGCGACGATGTTGCCGTAGGGCAGCTCGCGTTCGGCATGGCCGCTGGCGGCGAGGTAGGCGCGATGGATCTCGGCCTCCGAGCGCCCCTCGCGGAACGCGCGCTGCGACGCCAGATGCGCCCTCGCGCCCGACCTGGAGGCCTCGCGCAAGCGCAGCAATTCGTACGGCGTCTTCACCGCGCGGGCGTAGTGCAGCGGATTCAGCACCTCCAGCGGATTGTTCGGGACGATCCCGTCCAGCGCCGCGTCGGCCTCGCCGACGATGGCCAGGCGACCCGCGACCTGCAGGTGCTCGCGCGCGTCTTCCGGTCGGCGGACGATGATCAACTCGAAGTGCTCGACCCAGAAGCCGCTCGGCGCGGACGGCGGCACGTGCCAGTAGTCCTCGGGCTGGCAATAGACCAGGCGCGGCTTGTGGCCGGGCCGGATCACCAGCCAGCTGTCGGGATGCTGGACCAGCGGTGCCCACAGCTTGAAGTGGGGATTGGGCTGGAAGACATAGGGCCGGTCGTCGAGGAACGCGAATTTCTCGACGCCGGACGCGATCACCAGCGCGTCGTAGCCGCCGCGCGCGAGCGCCTGTTCGGTGCGGCGCTGCTGCTCGGCCAGATGGGCGGCGTAGAGCGCCGGCAGGGAGGTGGAATCAGAAGACGTCATGCGCGCGAATTCTCCCAGACGAGTCCCATCTCGGTCAGCATCGCGTCGAGCTTGACGTCGTTCGGCATCGCGGTCAGCGTGGGCTGGAAGCCGTGGCCGTAACCGACGCCCACCACCACCGGCCGCGGCGTGATCTGCGCGATCGTGCGCAGCATGAAGCCGCCGCCGTATCCCATGCGGATGCCGCCCGGCCCATAGCCCAGGCAGGGCAGCAGCAGCAACTGCGGATCGAAGGCCTCGGTGTCCTTCGGCTTGGTGATGCCGGTCGCGTCCTCTTCCATCGGGCAGCCCGGATACCAGACATGGAAGCGCAGCCGGCCTTCCTCGCGATCCACCACCGGCAAGCCGATGCGGCGATGGGCGTCGACCTCGCTCCACCGGTACAGCGCCGGCAGCGGATCGAATTCACCCTTGATCGGCCAGTAGGCGGCGATGCGCAATTCCTTGCGCGCCACCAGCCACACGCGCAGCACACGCTGCAAGTGGTCCGCCAACTCCAGGCGCCCCGGCAGGTCCAGGCGCTCCTGGATCAGGCGCTCGCGCAGGGCCTGGCGGTCCTGCGCCAGGGCCGGCGTGGGCGGGGTCGATGTCGGCTGCTTGTCGTTGGGAAGATCCATCCGGCTCCTCTGCGCCAGGGCCGGACGCGGCCCCGGAGTCGGCGATTGTGGCCGCCCCGCGCGGCCCGCGCTAGAGTGGCCCGCATGACTCGAACCACCACCTCGGGAACCGTCCGTCGCGTCACCGGCTCGGGCAGCGATTTCGCCAACCACTGCATGGAGCTGCTCGCGCCGCTGGGGCCGGTCCTCGCGCGGCGGATGTTCGGGGGGTTCGGCCTGTATGTGGACGACCTGTTCGTCGCCATCGTCAGCCGGGACGAGCTCTACCTGAAGGCCGACGCGGTCAGCCAGTCACGGTACGTGGAGGCCGGGTGCGAGCCGTTCCGGTACTCGAAGGCCGGCAAGGACGGCCGGCTGGAGACCGCCAGCCTGAATTACTTCCGGCCGCCGGAGGAAACGCTCGAGTCCCCGCCCTTGATGCTGCCCTGGGGGCGGCTGGCCATGGAGGCGGCCTTGCGCTCGGTCAACGCGAAGCCGAAGGCCAGCACCAGGAAGAAGAGCGCCGGCACGGCGGCGGCGCTCAAGACCGAGAAGAAGCTGAAGTCGGACACCGACGGCCCCGCCGTCAAGCGCCCGCCGGCCGCAGGCCGGGCAAGCCGAAAACGGGCAGGCTGAGCTTGCGCTCGCGGCGAGCCGGGCAGGCCTGCGGCGGCACCAGCAGCTGGAAGCGCGCGGTGGGCCAGGCTTCGACGACGAGCTGGGCGCCGTCCTGCACTTCGAGCGTCTCGCCGGCGGTCAGCCAGTAGTCGTGGGCCGGCATGTCCAGGGCACCTTGCTGGGTGACCCAGACGCGGCCGTCCAGCACGCGCAGTTCGCGGCGGCCCGGGCCGATGGGCAGGCTCATCGCTTCGCCCTGCGCCAGGCTCCATGCGGCGTCGTCATGGCTGACCTGGATTGATGACTTCGACGTGACGTTCATGATCTTCTCCTTGCCCTTCGGGCGCTGCTCGCACTGGCGGCATTCCCCGTGGACATGGCGTAATACTAGGGTTGCCCCGCATCCGGGTCCAATGAGTCTTGTCGCGTCGATTGATACCATTCGCGCATGAATCCCTCCCGCCGCCCCCTCACCATCGGCCCGTTGCGCGCCTTCGAGGCGGTCGCGCGGCGCCTGAGCTTCAGCGCGGCGGCCGAGGAGCTCTTCCTGACCCAGTCCGCCGTCAGCCGCCAGATCCGCACGCTGGAGGAGGAGCTCGGCGCGACGCTGTTCCTGCGCGGCACCCGCCATGTGGAGCTCACCCCGGACGGCCGCCTGCTGCAGGGGGCCGTGCTGACGGCGCTGGAGCGCCTGGACGGCACGGTGCGGCAGATTCGTCAGGCGCGCGGCCGGCGTGTCGTCAACGTCACGACCTTCGCCTCGTTCGCGTCGCTGTGGCTGATCCCTCGCCTGGAGGCCTTCCAGCGCGAGCACCCGGACATGGACATCCGCGTCTCCGCCCATGACCAGCTCGTGGACCTGGACGACAGCGAGGTCGACATCGCGCTGCGCTACGCAGCGCCGGGCCGCGTGCCGCCGTCGGCGCAGCGCATGTTCGGCGAGGTGCTGACGCCGGTGGTCAATCCGTGGGTGGCCAACCAGGCCGCCGACGGCCAGGGCCCGCCGCTGCGGGAAGCGTCGGACCTGCGCCACTACACCCTCGCCGAGGAGGACGACCAGCGCCCCAGCGGCCTGTTCCTGAGCTGGCGCAGCTGGTTGGCTCGACATGGCGCGCCCGACCTGCAGCCGCGGCGCTGGATGTACCTGAACTTCACCTACCAGCAGATCCAGGCGGCGGTGTCCGGTCAGGCGGTCGCGCTGGCGCGGCTGCCGCTGATCTTCGAGGCGCTACAGCGCGGCGAGTTGGTCGAGCCCTTCGGCGACGCCGGCCGCACCGACTGCCCCACGGTGTACTGGCTGATGCTGTCGGACCACGGGCGCACGCGGCCCGAGGTGGTCGAGTTCGCGCGCTGGATCGCGGCCCAGGCCGCCCTCACCCGCCGCGCGATCGGCGAGCCCGACCCGCCCATCGACGAGCGCTCGACCTGAGCCGCGCGCGCCCTGGGACGGTCAGGGCGCGATGACCTCGCGCTCCGTCAGCACGACGGTCAGCGCCTGGTCGTGCGGCTGGACCTCGAAGTCCACCTCGCCGCCCTGCCACGCCAGGCCGATCGCGGTGACGCCGGGATGGGCGGCCATCCAGCGGTCGAAATAGCCGCCGCCGTAGCCCAGCCGGAAGCCCTCTCGCGTGAAGCCGAGGCAGGGCACCAGCAACACTTCCGGCACCAGCACCGGGCCGGCGCAGCTGGGAATGCCGCACTCGTCCTTGAGGGTCGGCTCGGCGCCGTCCCAGCGGCGGAACTCCATCGCCGCCGGCCCGCGATCGCCGGCCTTGCGCGCGAAGGGCAGCGCCAGTTGCATCTCCGCGCCCAGCTTGTGCCCCGCGGCCCAGGCCGCTGCGTTAAATTCCCCCTCCAGCGGCCAGTACAGGCCGAGGCTCAGCGGCTCGAGTTGATGCAGCAGTCCCAGCAACTGCTCGCCCAGCTTGTCGGCGGCGAGACGCGCCTCGGCGGTGGCCCACCATTCGCGGCGACGCGCCAGCAAGGCGCGGCGCAATTCGTTTCGCTCATGGGGCCAGGTCTTGCCGGCGGTGTCGGAGACCGGATCCTTGGGGGAGGCATTCATCGCAGTTCGGCATGAAGTTCGCTCGGATCACTGTAACCGCCCTCGCCCTCGTCCTGCCCGCCCTCGGCGCGCACGCGCAGGCCCCGTCCACGTTCGCCGTGGTCCTCAACGCACCGCCGCCCAATCCGGATCTGGTCCTGGACGCCCGCGAGGCCTGGCGGGTCAAGGACCGCCTGAAGCTCGCCGCGACGCGCCAGGTGGCGCTGGATCAGCAGCACCCGCTGGCGCCCTGGTTCGATTACTGGGAGCTCAACAACCGCCTGTCCGAGGCCACCCAGCCGGAGCTCAACGCGTTCTACGCGCGCTGGCCCGGCAGCTATGTCGAGGACCGGCTGCGCAACGACTGGCTGCTGGAGCTGGGGCACCGCCGCGACTGGACCAACTTTCGCCGCGACCATGCCGGCTTCAAGATGCAGGACGACCGCGAGGTCGCCTGCTATGCGCTGCTCGCCGACCCGCCCGCCCGCGACGTGCGCGAGGCCGCCCGCGCCGCGTGGTACGCGCAGCGCGACGCGGACGAGGGCTGCAACATGCTGGCCACGACGCTGCTGGAGAACGGCAAGCTGAAGGAGGCCGACGTCTGGCGCAAGCTGCGGCAGGTGGTCGAGACCAACCGCCCGCGCGCGATCAAGCAGACCGCCGCGCTGCTGACCAAGGCGGAGTCCGACGCCGTGGCCGAGCTGATGGACAAGCCCGACCGCTACCTCAAGCGCAAGGGCGCCGCCAAGCCGCGCGGCAAGGCGGAACTCACCACGCTGGCGCTGATGCGGCTGGCCGCGCAGGACCCCGGCAAGGCGGAGGACGACGTCCGCGCCTGGGCCGCGAAGCTGCCGCCGGATCTGGCCGCCTGGCTCTGGGCGCAGTTCGGCCGGCAGGCGGCGCTGCGGCTGCAGGACTCGGCCAGCGACCACTTCGACCGCGCGCTGAAGCTGCAGGCCAAGGCCGGCGGCCCGATGGAATGGAGCGACGACACGCTGACCTGGATCGCCCGCGCCGCGCTGCGCGCCGACAACGGCACCGGCCGGCCCGAGCAATTGCTGGCCGCGATCGCGCTGCTCAAGCCCTCGGACCAGTCGGACATCGTCTGGCGCTACTGGCGCGCCAAGGCCCAGCAGCAACTGGCGGCCTCGGGCCCGACCGGCGACGCGCAGCGGCGCGAGGCGCAGGAGGCGCTGCGCGCCATCGCCTCGCCGCTGAGCTTCTACGGCAAGCTGGCCGCCGACGAACTGAAGCTGAGGCTGCCGCTGCCGCCGACCCCGGCGGACCTGACGCCGCAGGAGCGCGCCCAGGCCCTGGCACTGCCCGGCGTGCAACGTGCGATGCAGTTGCTGGCGCTGGGCCTGCGCAGCGAGGGCCAGCGCGAATGGAACTTCAGCATGCGCGGCCTGTCCGATCGCGAGCTGCTGGCCGTCGCGCAGGCCGCCTGCGAGCGCGAGCTCTGGGAACGCTGCATCTCCACCAGCGAGCGCACCCGCCAGGAGATCGACCTCGCCCAGCGTTTCCCGATGCCCTACCGCGCCGATGTCTTCAAGCAGGCGACCGCGGCGGGGCTGGACCCGGCCTACGTCTACGGCCTGATCCGGCAGGAGTCGCGCTTCATGATGGACGCCCGCTCACATGTCGGCGCCGGCGGCCTGATGCAGGTCATGCCGGCGACGGCCAAGTGGACGGCCAGGAAGCTCGGCGTCGACTTCAAGCCCGACATGCTGCACGACCGCGATACCAACCTGCGCCTGGGCACCGGCTACCTGAAGCTGGTGATGGACAGCTTCGACGGCTCGCAGGCAATGGCCGCGGCGGCCTACAACGCCGGACCCGGACGGCCGCGCCGCTGGCGCGAAGGCCCGCAGCTCGACGCCGCCGTGTGGACCGAAAACATCCCGATCTGGGAGACCCGGGACTACGTCCGCAAGGTGCTGTCCAACGCCACGATCTACGCGCAGTTGATGGGCCGCGAGGGCGGCACCGTGCTGCGCGACCGGCTCGGCCGCGTCATCGGCCCCGCCGGCACGCCCGCGCCGGACATCCCGGCCAACGGCAACTGAACCCGGCGTCCCGGCCCGTCGTCCACGCCTTCACCTCCCCCGACGAAAGCCCCCCATGCAATTGATCATCGGCAACAAGAACTACTCGTCCTGGTCGATGCGGCCGTGGGTGCTGATGAAGGCGCTGGACATTTCCTTCGAGGAACGCCTCCTGCGCTTCGACTTCAATCCCGACTCGGCCTTCTACCGGGCGCTGGCGACGGTGACGCCGACGCGCAAGGTGCCGGTGCTGGTCGACGACGGCTTCGCGGTGTGGGACACGCTGGCGATCGTGGAGTACCTGGCCGACCGCTTCCCGGAGAAGGAGGTCTGGCCGCGCGATCTTCGCCAGCGCGCCCGCGCGCGCAGCCTGTGCGCCGAGATGCACAGCGGTTTCGGTCAGTTGCGTGGCCTGTGCATGATGAACATCGATGCCGAACTGGCGACGGTGGGGCAGCGCCTGGTGGCGACCGAGCCAGGGCTGGCGCAGGACCTCGCGCGCATCGCCGACATGTGGATCGACGCGATCGCGCAGAGCGGCGGCCCTTATCTGTTCGGCGATTTCGGCGCGGCGGACGCGTTCTTCGCGCCGGTGGTGATGCGCGTGACCCGGTACGGCCTGCCGATGCCGGACGACCTCCGGCACTACATCGAACGCGTGCAGGCCCATCCGGCCGTCCATGCATGGATCACGGACGCGGTGGCGGAGAAGGATTTCCTGGACTTCGAGGAGCCCTATCGCGACGTGAGCGGCCCGGTGCCGGTGCTCAAGCGCTGAGCGGATGCCGGGAACACCGCGCCCGCGGGCCTGCGGGGACCCAGGGCGCGGCGGCCGCGATCAGTGATCGCGGCGGCGGCGGACCATGAAGCCGGCGGCCAGCAAGCCGCCCAGCATCATGGCCTGGTTCTGAGGTTCGCTGACGAAGGCCGGCATGACCGAGTCGGCGCCTTCCTGCTCATTGACATCCGGCACCAGCGCGGGGGCCGGCTGGCTCTGCTGGACGAAACTGGTCTCCGCGACCACCCGGTGGGTGTCCGGGGCCGATTCCGGAAACTGCTCCTGGGCCTGGGCGACGAGACCGGTTCCGCCCAACAGGAGTAGAAGAACTGCTTTCATTCAAGACTCCCTACTGCTTTGCCTCGGACCTGCTCAAACCCCAATGTCTCTCTCGGTGAGTTGGCCTGTTGAAACAGGCACTTCTGTGCAGGTGGGCTAGGTGAATATACGGAGTCACAGCCTAAAGGAGCTACCCCCAAGCATGGGGATGCTGCACCGCAACATGGGTATGCAAATGTTTCTCGTCGGCGGCGCCGTCCGCGATTCGCTGCTGGGCCTGCCTGTGCAGGACCGTGACTGGGTGGTGGTCGGCGCGACACCCAAGTCCTTGATGGACAAGGGATTTCAGCCCGTTGGCAAGGATTTTCCGGTGTTCCTCGACCCGGTGACCCATGAAGAGGTGGCGCTGGCGCGGACCGAGCGCAAGACCGGTTCCGGCTATCACGGGTTCCAGTTCCACACCGATCCTGATGTCACGCTGCAACAGGACCTGGCTCGACGCGACCTCACGATCAACGCGATGGCCCGGGCGGACGATGGTTCGCTGATCGATCCATACGGGGGCCAGCGCGACCTGGAAGCGCGGCTCCTGCGCCACGTGTCGCCCGCCTTTGCCGAGGATCCGGTGCGGATCCTGCGGCTGGCGCGTTTCTCGGCGCGGTTCAGCGACTTCAGCGTCGCGCCGGAAACGCTCGCGCTGATGCGCGACATGGTGGTGGCGGGCGAAGCCGACGCGCTGGTCGCCGAGCGCGTCTGGCAGGAGATCGCCCGCGGCCTGATGGAGCGGCGCCCATCCCGGATGATCGAGGTGCTGCGCGCCAGCGGCGCGCTGGCGAGGATCGCGCCGGAGGTGGATCGGCTCTTCGGCGTGCCGCAGCCCGAGGCGCACCACCCCGAGATCGACACCGGCGTCCACCTGTTGCTGGTCCTGGACGAATGCGCCCGCGTCGACGCACCGCTCCCGGTGCGTTACGCCGCGTTGTGCCACGACCTGGGCAAGGGCGCGACGCCCGAGGCGGAATGGCCGCGGCACATCAAGCACGAGGCGCGCGGCACGCACCTGGCGGCGGCGCTGTCGCAGCGCTGGCGCGTGCCGTCGGACTGCAGGGAGTTGGCGGAGCTGGTCGCGCGCGAGCACACGCATGTCCACCAGAGCCTGGACTTCAGCGCCGACGCGCGCCTGCGCCTGATGGAACGCTGCGACGCGCTGCGCAGGCCCGAGCGCTTCGCGCAGTTGCTGCTGGCCTGCGAGTGCGACGCGCGCGGTCGCGCGGGCCTGCAGGAGCGCGCCTATCCGCAACGCGCCGCGCTGCTGGAGGACCTGCGGGCGGTGCAGGCGGTGGACCAGGCCGCGATCTCGGCGGCGGCGCTGGCGGCGGGCAAGAAGGGCCCCGCGATCGGCGCGGAGATCCAGGCGGCGCGCCGCGCCGCGCTGCAGGCCACGCGCTGACCGGTCCGCCCCCTCTGACGGGGGGGGCTGGGGAAAACGACGATCGGACGCGCCTTCGTCGCGGCTGTCGCGTCATTAAAGTGCGCGTCCATGCCCATCGAGCCCTTCACCTGGCCGAGCGCCATCGCATGGCACCGCCGTCGCTGGCTGCAGGCGGCCGCCGCCGCCGCGGCCCTGCCCGCCTCCTCGCTGTTGTCGGTCCGCGCCGAAGAACCGGCCGCCGCCAGCACCCCGGCCAGCACCCCCGCCAGCGACCCGGCCAACGACCGGCTGAAGCCGTGGCTGGAGCGGCCGGCCATGACCCAGGCCGCGCTGTCGCCGGACGGCAAGGTCCTGGCGGCGATCGGTCATGGGGGCGGCATTCCGGTGGCCTACGTGCTGGACCTCGCCACGCAGAAGGTCACGCCGATCTCCCCCACCGGCACGCGCGCCGGCCGCTGGCTGATGCAGGGCTACTACCCGGAGGACGTGCGCTGGATCGGCGCCGATCTGCTGGTGCTTCGCATGAGCAACGGCCAGAGTTTCGCGCTGTCGCCCGCCGCCTCGCGCTTCACCGCATTGGAGGGCCGCTACGTGGATCGGCTCGCCGATGCCGAGGACGGCGCCGAGCGGCTGCTCGTCTCGCGGAACGACGAGATCCACATCGTCAACCTGCGCACCGGCGCTCGGGTCAAGGAGGACATCGACCTGCCCGACGAGGTGATCTGCGGCGCGCTTGATGCCCAGGGGCGGCTGCGCGCGGCTACCACGCGCGACGCGTCCCGCTGGACCGGCGAGCAGACCTTCACCCAGTGGTACCGACCGCCGGGTGCCCAGGCCAAATGGCAGAAGCTGGAGACCACGCGCGACTTCGTGCCCCGCTGGCTGCCCATGCGCGTGCTGTCCGACAGCGAAACGATCGCGGTATGGTCGCGCGGCGATCGCGATGCCTATGGAGTCTTCCGCTATGACCCGCGGCAGCGCCGTTTCGGCGAGCTGATGGCCGGCCACCCCACCGACGACATCCTGTCCACGGAGGGGCTGGACGCGCAGGACCTGGACGCCGTGGTCACCGGTGGCCTGAAACGCCAGGTGTACTGGTTCGACGAGCGCTGGAGCCGCCTGCAGCGCTCGGTGGACGCGGCGCTGCCGGGCGCGCTCAACAGGCTTTCGGGCCAGCCCGACGCGCATGTGCTGGTGCACAGCCGCAGCGATGTCGATCCGGGCCGCTGGTACACGCTCGACGTCAAGAACCTGCAGCTGACCGAGGTCGGCGTCGCGCGCCCCGACCTGGAGCCAGCCCGCATGCGGCCGATGGAGACCTACCGGTATCCGGCGCGCGACGGCCTGAAGGTGCCGGCCTACCTCACCCGCCCCGCGGGCGACGGTCCGGCGCCCATGGTGGTGCTCATCCATGGTGGCCCCTGGGCGCGCGACGACTGGGGCTGGGACATGGAGGTGCAGATGCTCGCGGACGAGGGCTACGCGGTCTTCCAGCCGCAGTTCCGCGGTTCGACGGGTTTCGGCCGCGCCTATGAGGAGGCCGGCTTCCGGCAATGGGGCCTGTCGATGCAGGACGACATCACCGACGGCGTGCAACAGCTGATCGATCGCGGCGTGGCCGACCCCGCGCGGCTGGCCATCGTCGGCGGCAGCTACGGCGGTTATGCGGCGATGTGGGGCCTGGTGAAGACGCCGCGGCTCTATCGCTGCGGCGTCAGCTTCGCCGGCATCAGCGATCTGGCCGACTTCCTGACCAATCACTGGGACGACGACACCACCGCCGCCACGCGCCTGCGTCGTCGCCAACTGGTCGGCGACCCGGGCACGGCCCGCGCGCAACTGGACGCGGTCTCCCCCATCCGCCATGCGCAGCGCATCCAGGTGCCGCTGCTGCTGGCGCATGGCGAGCTGGACAAGCGGGTGCTGCCCGAGCAGAGCGAGACCATGTTCAAGGCCATGCGCCGGCTGGGCAAGGACGTCGAGTACCTGCCGCTGTCCAGGTCCGGCCACGGCATGTTCTGGCCGTCGGAACAGCGTCGCTATTACGGCGCGTTGCTGGCGTTCCTGCGCACCCACCTGGGCCCCCCGCGCGCGGCGTCGGCCGCCAGCCAGCCGGCCTGAGCAGGCAGCGGCCGGGGGCGGCCCTGGGCCGCCGCGTTCACAGCATGTGCGACCGATCGCCCGCGCTGAAGCCCAGCGCGTCGAATCCCTCGCCCGGGGCGAAGCCGATGACCTTGAACAGCTCGCCCATCTCGTGCTCGGCGATCAGCCGGTGCGCCATGCCGCGTTGCGCCAGGTCGGCCTCGCACAGCAGGTCGACCAGACCGCAGTTGATCAGGAAGTTGGCCTGGCTGGTGTAGCCCAGCACCATCAGCCCCGCCTCCTGGCCCGCCAACGCGATGCCGGTGAAGTTCACGTGGGCAGTGATGTCCTTCTGCCCCGGCAGCGCCAGCGGATCGGGATCCGCGCGGTGCAGGTGATGGCACATCAGCGTGCCGCCGGTGCGCTGCGGGTGGTAGTACTCGGATTCAGGGAAACCGTAGTCGATGAAGAATGCCGCGCCCCGCTTCAGGTGCCGCGCCAGCGTGCGGACGAAGGCCTCGGCCTGCGGATGGATCTCGGTGACGGTGCCGGGGATGAAGGCGCCGATCTCGTCCTCGGGCACCGGCGGGTGCGCGGTACCGGGCCGGTCGTCGAAGACCAGCCCGCCGGACGCATCGACGCCCACGCCGCGTTGCAGCCATTGCGCGCCGTCCCAGCGCAGCAGCTCCACCGGCATCGCATCCAGCAGCTCGTTGGCCACCAGCACGCCGTGGATCTCGTCGGGCCAGCGGTCCAGCCATTCGACGCGCGGCGCGAAGCGCGCCAGCCGCTCGGCCTGGCGCTCGCGCAGCGTGCCCGACAGGTCGACGATGAAGTACCGGGTCACCGGTTGCCCCAGCGCGTCGAGCGACTGCAGCAGTTGCTCCGCCAGCGCGCCGCTGCCGGCGCCGAACTCGATCACCGTGTCGGTGCCGGTGACGCTCAGCGCCTGCGCGACCTGACGCGCCAGCGCGCGGCCGAACAACGGCGAGAGTTCCGGCGCCGTCACGAAGTCCGAGCCCTGCTGCGGCATGGTGCCGAACTTGCGCCTCGAGTTGGCGTAGTACCCCAGGCCCGGCTCGTACAGCGCCAGGCTCATGTAGCGGTCGAAGGGCAGCCAGCCGCCCGCCTCGGCGATCGCGGCATGCAGCCGGGCGAGCATCGCGTCGTCCGCGGCCTCGCCGCCGGACGGTCCCATGGGCGCGGACGCCGCGCCGTTCAGGCGGGCGGGATCGGGAGAGGTGGAAGTCATGAGTCGATGCTTGGAAACAGCGGGCGGTCGCGGTCGAGCAGCCACGCCTCGAATTCGGCGGCGGGCATCGCCGAGGCGATCACCTCGCCTTGCAATTCATCGCAGCCCCAGTCGGCCAGCAGCCGCCATTGGCGCTCGTTGCGCACGCCCTCGGCACCGACGCGCATGCCCAGGCCCTTGGCCATCTGCACCACCGCGCGCGTGATCGCCGCGGCGCCGCCGTCCTCGGGCAGCACGGCGACGAAGCTCTGGTCGATCTTGAGCTTGTCCAGCGGCAGCCGCGTCAGTTGATTCAGCGCGGTGAAGCCGGTGCCGAAATCGTCGATCGAGATCGCCAGCCCCTGCGCGCGCAGCGTGCGCAGCAACTCGGGCAGGCGGTCGATCTCATCGGTCAGCATGCGCTCGGTGAGCTCCAGCTCCAGCCATTCGCCCGGCACGCCGGCGGTCTTGAGCACATGCGCGACCGACTTCGCGAAGCTGGTCAACCGGAACTGCATGCTGGACAGGTTCACCGCGATCGGCACCGCCGCGACGCCGCGCTCATGCCAATCGCGCGCCTGCCGGGCGGCCTCGTACATCACCCACTCGCCCAGCGGCAGCATCAGCCGATGGCGCTCGGCGACGGCGATGAAGGCGTCCGGCGCCAGCAGCCCGCGCTGCGGATGGCGCCAGCGCAGCAGCGCCTCGGCGCCGACCAGCTCGCCGGACTTCGCGTCGACCTGGGGCTGATAGAAGAGCACGAACTCGTCGGCCGTCAGCGCCTGCGCGAGCTCCCCTTCCAGCACCAGGTCGGCATAGGCGCTCTCCGCCATCGCGCGCTCGAAGAAGCGGTAGGTCGCGCGGCCGGCGGTCTTGGCCAGGTACATCGCCGTGTCGGCGTGCTGCAGCAGCTCCTCGGGCGTGTCGCCGTGCTCGGGGTACATCGCCACGCCGATCGACGGCGTCACCGACAGGTCCAGGCCCTCCGCCTGCACCGGCACCTCGACGACGCTCAGCAGCGCGTTCAGCACCGTCTGCACGTCCTTGCGCTGATGCACGTCCTCCAGCAGCACGACGAACTCGTCGCCGCCGAAACGCGCCACCAGATCGCTGGCCCGCAAGCCGCCGCGCAGCCGCTCGGACACGGTGCGCAGCACCTGGTCGCCCTCCAGATGGCCGAGCGAATCGTTGACCCGCTTGAAGTTGTCCAGGTCGATGAAGAGCAGCGCCGCGCGCGTCGCCTGCGGCCGCGAGAGGCGCTCGCGCAACTGCTCCATGAAGGTGGCGCGGTTCAGCAGCCCCGTCAGCGGATCGTGCTCCGCCAGGTGCTGGATGCGCGCCAGCGCGTCGAGGTGGGCGCGCATGTCGCGCACGATCGTCATGCGCAGCCGCTCGCCGTTGCGCCACAGCGTCCGGACGATGAATTCAACCGCGATGCGGTCACCGTCGCAATGCAGCACCGCGGTCTGGTAACGAGTCTCCTTGCCCGCCTCCATCACCGCGCGCACCGTCTCCACCTGATCCGGCGCGACCATCGACAGCGCCGGGCGCCCGACCAGTTCCTCCAGCGAGTAGCCGACCAGCGCGCACAACGTCGGATTGACATCGGTGATGATGCCGTCGCGGTGGAAGACGATGCCCTCCATCGACGCATCCATGAACTTGGCCAGCCGGTCCTCCGACTCGCGCGCCGCGCGCTCCGCCTCGCGGAAGCGGGTGATGTCGCTGATCAGCACGAAGGTCGACTGCACCTGGCCCGTGCCGGGGGCGAGGTGGGGGATGAGGTTGACCTCGATCCAGTGCGGCGTGCCGTCGCGTCGCTCCAGCCGTCGCTCATAGCTGACGTGGACCCGCTCGTTGAGCACGCGCTCGATGTGCGGCTCGATCTCCAGCGCGGCCTCCTCACCGATGATCTCGGCGAAGGTGCGGCCGATGACCTGCGCCTCGTCCAGCCCGAAGCTGCGCGCGTACTGGCGATTGGCGAATCGGCAGGTGCGGTCGACCGCGTCGAAGACGGCGATCAGCACCGGCACGTTGTCGGCGAGCAGCCGGAACTGCGCGGCCTGATCCTCGGCGGACGGCAGCGGACGTCCGGGCACGGGCGGGACCGCGGCGACCATTCAGCCGGCCTGCCCGGGTTGTTCGTCCAGGGTCTTCATCGCCAGGCACAGGTCTTCCCAGGCCCTGGCCTTGTCGGGCAGATTGCGCAGCAGGTAGGCCGGGTGGTACGTCACCACCAGCGGCACGCCCTGGTATTGGTGCACGCGACCGCGCAGGCGGCCGACCGGCTCCTGGCTGCGCAGCAGCTGCTGCACCGCGAAACGGCCCATCGCCAGGATGATGCGCGGCTGGATCAACGCGATCTGGCGCTGCAGGAAGGGCTCGCACTGGGCCAGCTCCGTCGGCTCCGGATTGCGGTTGCGCGGCGGGCGGCACTTGAGCGTGTTGGCGATGTAGACCTGCCGCTCCGGCGGGCCCTCGCCACGGCTCAGGCCGATCGCACGCAGCATGCTGTCCAGCAGCTTGCCGGCGGCACCGACGAACGGCTCGCCCTGCAGGTCCTCCTGCTCGCCGGGCGCCTCGCCGACGACCATCCAGTGCGCCCGCTCGTTGCCGACGCCGAAGACGGTGTTCTTGCGGGACTCGCACAGCGTGCAGGCGCGGCACTGCGCGACCTCGTCGCGCAACGCGGGCCAGTCCAGGGCCGCGATGGCCTCGCGGGTGATGGAGCGTCCCAGGCCGGGGGCGGCCTCGGCCCGCGCCGTCGATGCGTCGGGGGTCGGGACGATCGCGGGCGCGCCGGCCGGCAACGCCTTCGACAGCACCTCGGCCACGCGGCGCGGCGCCGGGGGCTCGGCGACGGCGACGTCCGATTCGGCCGGCATCGCGCGCGCGGCCACGACCGGCGCGGCGACAGGCGACGGCGTCACGGCAACCGCGGCCACGGATGCGGCGGCCCTCGACGGCGTGGGCACGCTCGCGGCGGCCTCGGCCGAGGCCGGCGGCGTCCACAGCTTGAGGCCCATCGCATCCAGCATCGCGCGTTGGCGGTCGGTCCAGGGGCTCAGGGTGCTCATGCGGCCGGCTCCGTCAGGCGCAACGTCATCAGGATCGCGTCCTCGCGGCCGCCGTCGGCCGGGTAGTAACCGCGGCGCAGGCCGCTCTGCGCGAAGCCATAGCGGTCGTACAGGCGGCGGGCCGCGACGTTGCTCTCGCGGACCTCCAGCCAGACCTGGTGGCAGCCCCGCGCGCGCGACAGCAGGCACAACGCGTCGAGCATGCGACGCGCCAGACCCTGGCCCTGGCGCTCGGGGACCACGGTGATGTTGAGCAGGTGCATCTCGTCGATCACCTGCATCGCGAGGAAGTAGCCGCACAGCCGCGCCTGCGCGTCGCGCATGACGAAGCCCGCGTAGCCGGCGGCCATCGAATCGACGAAGTTGCCACGCGTCCACGGATGGCTGTAGGCCACCGACTCGATGGCCATCACCTCGTCCAGGTCCACAGTGCGCAGCGGCTGCAAGGCCTGCAGCGACGGCGGCCAGACCAGGTCCTTGGGCTGGGCGCTCATCGGTGAGACACCTCGTGCGGGGATGGCGCGGACTGCACGGCGTGGGCGGCCTGCGCGGCCTCGGCCGCCTCCTGGCGCTCCGCCGTCGTCAGCGCGATCTTGTCGCGCACGTACAGCGGCAGCGCGTTCGCGGCGTCCTCGGCAAGACCGGCCTCGAACGCCTGCAGCGCGAGTGCGCCCAGCGCGCGGGCGCGAGACGCGGTCCGCGGGAAGCGCCGTGCCGCGCCGGTGTCGAGCTCGAAGGCCTCCAGCGCGGACCCGGCGACGGCCGCGGGTGCCTCGTCGCGCCACAGCGCGCGCAGCGGCCCGGGATCGGTCAAGGCCGGCTCGGTCGAGGCCTGCCAGCGCGCGCCGTCCCAACGGTAGCGGCCGACGTAGAGCTGATTCATGCGCGCATCCATGGCGACCCAGAGGTCGAGCGGCGCGGCCGGATCGGCGCCTCCGGCGACGAGCTGCTGGCGGGCGTCCTCGGCCACCAGCATCAGGCTGTCCAGCGCCAGCACGGGCTTGCCGGCACCGAGCGCCAGCCCCTGCGCCACCGAGCAGGCGGTGCGCAGCCCGGTGAACGCGCCGGGACCGCGGCCGAAGCCGATCGCCGCCACGTCGGACAGCGCGATGCCGGCCTGCCGCAGCAGCGCCATCGTCTCGGGAATCATCCGCTGGGAGGCCAGCGCCCCGCCATCGGCGTCCACAAAAGCAGCATGGCCCTGGCCCAAAAGGGCCAGAGCCATGTGTTCGGTCGAGCTATCCAGGGCCAGCAACACGCTCATGTGACAAGTGTAGTGGTCCCGGACCGCCGTCCCCGGGGCGAACCCTCCTCAACCCGTAGGATCAGAAGGAATAACCCAGCGACAGCGTGTAGACCATCGGGCGGAAGTTGATCTTGGTGCTCAGCTCGTCCACGCCGTCCTTGGTCGTCGTGTAAGCGCGCATCTTGCTGCGGACGTCCGCGTATGCGGCCGTGCCGGTCAGCGACCAGTTCTTCGTGTACGCCACCGTGAAGCCCACGTGCGCCGCCGCGCCCCAGGAGTTGGTCAGCGTGATGCGGGTCGGGCCGCCGCTGATCGCGTCGCCGGTGGGCGTGCTGCGCTTCTTCTCGAAGTAGGTGTAGTTCACGCCCACGCCGACGAAGGGATGGAACTTCGGAATCCATTCGCCCAGGTGGTAGTTGACGAACACCGTCGGCGGCATTTGACGCACGACCGCGATCTGGCCGGCGTTGGCCAGCACGCCCGCGCCGTAGATCTTGTGCGACGGCGGAATGCCCAGCACCAGCTCACCGCTCCAGCGCTCGGCGAAACGGTAGGTGTAGCCGAAGCCCGTGGTGGTGGCGTTGCCGACGCGGATCTGCGCGCCCGGGTCCGGGAAGGCCTTGCTGCCCGAAAGCGGCGGGGCCTTGCTGTTCACGTCGATGTGGGCCAGGCCCAGATAGAACGTGTGGGTGCCGACCGCGGGCTCGTCGGCGCGCGCGGCGCCGCCGGCGGCCAGCAGCGAGGCGGCGAGGATGAGAGAGATGTTCTTGTTCATGGATCGTGTCTCCGTGCTGATCGCCTGGGATTACGGGTTGGCCGCCAGGACCGTCTGGAAGTAGCCGCGCACCAGGGCGTTGCAGAAGGGAGGCACCAGCGTGCCGTGGTAGGCCGCGGTGGCGCCGGCGCCCGCCGCCGCCTTGGCTTGCTGGAAGCCGCCGTAGACGACGTCTCCGGTAGCGCCGGCCGGCAGCGTGGCGCGCGATTCCAGGTTGAACGCCGGGAAGAGCTTGCCGCGCGTGGCGAAGTCGGCTTGCGCGTCGGTGGTGTTGAAGAAGAACACCGTCGGGTCGTTGGCGCCGCCGCACATGGCGACCGGTGCCTTCGGCGTCCAGCCCAGCAGCGTGTTGGCCTGCAGCGCCTTGCGGTAGTTGGAGGTCGCGTAGCCGGCACGGAACGAGTCCGTCAGCAGGCCGCCCGTGCCGAACAGCTTGGTGAAGGTCGGGTCCGCCGGCAGCTTGCCTTCGGCGATCAGCTGGGAGACCGACTCGGTCGACGGGAACAGCGTTTCCGCGGTCTTGTCGAACGGCGCCTGGTACACGTCGGACGGCGAGTTGTACAGATTGCCGTAGGCCTTCTGGTAGCTGGTCAGCATCAGCGGCACGAACAGCGTCGCGCCGGCGTTGATGGTGCCCGACGTGACGACGTCGCCCAGCTTGACCAGGTTGTACGGACCGGACATCGGGCCGGCGGCGGTGACGGTGAACTCGGACGCGTAGTCGCGCTCGATGACCTTCTGCGTGGCCATCGCCACGTGGCCGCCCTGCGAGTAACCGGCGATCAGCAGCTTGGCCGACGCCTTGACCGGGCTTTCCGCGTTCAGGTGGGCCTTGGCGGCGCGCAGGCCGTCGATCATGTCGATGGCGGACGATTCGGCGTTCAGGTAGGGCGTGTACTGCAGGCCCGAGCGGTCGTAGCCCATGTAGTTCGGGGCCACCACGATGAAGCCTTGCGCGGCGTAGAACGCCATCACCAGCGAGGCCTCGGCGTTGTTGACGACGTCGGCCATGTTGAAGGCCTTGTCGGTGGTCGTGCCGTGCGCGTAGAGCAGCACCGGGCGGTTGCCCGTGCAGGCGGCGTCCGTGCCGGACGGCACCAGCACGCCGGCCGAGGCCGTGGCCGGGTTGCCCTGCGGGTCACGCGTCATGTAGTAGACGTAGCGCACGTCCACGTCGCACTTGGCCGCGCCGGCCAGCGCGATCACGCCCTTGGCGGTGGTGCCGGCATCGATCTGCGCCTTGGTCGCGGCGCCGGCCTTCGTGCCCAGCAGCAGCGTGCCGCGCGCGGGCGGTGCATCGTCGGTGGAGGGGTTGCTGCCGCCGCCGCAGGCGGACAGCAATGCCGCGGCGACCAGGGTCAGGCCGCCCAGGGTGAATTGGCTCTTCATTCAGACTTCTCCAGGGTTGTCTCCGTCGTTGCGCAGGTCGATCGCATGTCGCGGGACCCGCACTAAATCGAACGGTCGTTCGTTTTTCTCAGGGATCACTTTAAGGGCAGGGCCAGTGGCGCCCTCAAAAGGAAAACCCTGACAAGCACCAGCATGCCAGGGTCTGAGTGTTGCGGGACGCACAAGCGACCACGAGCGCGGCGTCGCCGCAACAGTCGAGCGCAAATGCGAACAGGGAGAGACCTCGCGATCTCTCCCTGCTCGATGGGGACAGGACTTGCGTGCCCGGTCGGGATCGACCGGGGGCAGGTCAGAACGGGTTGTTGGCGGCCCGGGTCTGCGCCAGCGAGGCGATGCGCCCCTGCTCCGACGGGCTCAGCAGCGTGTCGCTGGCCCACATGTAGGTGTTGGCGGTGGCGTTGGCGACCAACGTCTTGTCGGTGCACACCGGTGGCAGCGAGGTCGACAGGCAGGCCGCGTCGGTGGAGTTCGCCAGCCCGTAGAACGAGGCGAACTTGGCGACCGACTGCATCGTCTCGTCCGTCAGGATCAGGCCAATCATGCGACCGTCGTTGGTGATCTTCAGGCGCAGGCCGGTGTTGAAGCGGCGCGAGAGCTCGCTGATCAGCGCGGCGCGGTCGGTGTCGGCGTGTGAAGCCTTCTCCTTCAGCGCGAACGGCGTCAGGCCCATGTCCTGCATGGTCGACAGGATCACCTTGCCGCCGGCCGCGCCGATGCGGTTGACCTGCACGGCCAGCGCTTCACCGCGCGCCTGCGCGGCGTTGCCCAGCGTGCCCGCGTCCTGCGCCGGAAACTGCGCGTACAGCTCCAGCACGTCGTTGGCGCCGGCCAGCACGGTGACCAGGTCCTTGTTGTTGAAGCCGTCCAGCGCGAACTGGCGGTCCACCTGCGCGGCCACGTCGGCGACCTTGGCGCCCAGCGTCGCGTACATCTTGCCGCTGGCGGTGGCGAGCTTGTCCGGGTTGCACTCGGCGAAGACCAGGCCGAAGAAGGCGGCCAGCGTCTGCGTCCAGACCGGGTTCAGCGTGCAGGTCACGGCGCCGGTGGTCGTGTCGGTGCCGTTGATCGTGTACTTGGTGCCGTCGGTGCGGATCGCGCTGGTCTCGTCGCCGAACGTGATGATCCGGGTCGGATGGAACGGGTCGATCTGCTGACCGCCGCCGCCGCAGGCCGCCAGCATCGCGGTCGCGCCCAGCAGGACAGCCAGGCGGCGCTTCAAACTCTTCATGAACTCTCCAAATCTCGAAAACTCAGCGCGACGTGAACGCCGCCGCTGCGCGGGACAAGCGGTCCCGCACCCCATCCCAGGCGGCCTCTTCCGGAGGCGCCTCGATCCAGATCTCGCTCGCACCGGCCGCGTCCAGCTCGCGCAGGACAGCGAAAAGCTGCCGCGCGGCCGCGCGTGCCTGTGCCGGCATGGTCCGGCGCGCGACGGCGTCCAGCCCTTCCAGACCGAACGACGAGCGCGAATATACCGCCAGCCCCGCCGGCCGATCACCGGTCAGCGCCGTGCGCAGATGATCCGTCGTCATCAGACGGACCACCGCCCGCGGCGCGTAATGGGCGGCCAGTGTGCCCGAGGCGCGTGGCGCGCGTGCGTCGGGCGCTTGTAAAGCCGTGCCCGCCGCGGCTTCCAGCTGCTGCGGCGTCAGCACGCCGGGGCGCAGCAACACCAGGCCGCCGCGGCTGACGTCGACGATGGTGGACTCGATGCCGACCTCGCAGGGGCCGCCGTCCAACACCGGCAGGCCGGGCTCGAACTCGTCGGCGACGTGGCGGGCGGTCGTCGGGCTGACGCGGCCGAAGCGGTTGGCGCTGGGCGCCGCCAGGCCCTCGACGCCCAGCTCGCGGCAGTCGGCCATCAGCGCCCGGAAGACCGGATGCGACGGGCACCGCAACCCGACCGTGTCCTGGCCGCCCGCCGCCGCCGCGGCGATGCCGGGCACGCGGCGCACGATCAGCGTCAGGGGGCCGGGCCAGAAAGCCGCGATGAGCCGATGGGCGATCGGGGGCAGGTCCTGCGCGAAGACGCGGGCGCCCGCCTCGTCCAGCACGTGGACGATCAGCGGATGGTCGGCGGGGCGGCCCTTGGCGGCGAAGATCTTCGCCACCGCCTCGTCCTGGTCGGCGCGCGCGGCCAGGCCGTAGACGGTTTCGGTCGGCACGCCCGCCAGTCCGCCGGCGGCGAGCGCGCGGGCGACCCGGCGCACCGCCTCGGGCCGCTGGCCGTCGAGCACCGACTCGTCCCTGACGTCCGCCATCGCGTCGGCTCCCGTCACCAGGTGGCCGGCAGGCCAAGCAGCGCGCAGGCGCGGCGCGCGTTGTCGCGGGCCTCGTCGGCACTGGCGCCGATCACGTTCAGATGGCCCATCTTGCGGCCATGGCGCGCCTCGGTCTTGCCGTACAGGTGCAGTTCGGCGCCGGGGATCGCCAGCACGCCGGCCCAGTCGGGCGCGCGCTCGCGGCCGTCCGCGTCAAACCACAGGTCGCCCAGCAGATTCAGCATCACGACCGGCGAGTGCAGCCGCGGCTCGCGCAGCGGCAGGCCGGCCATCGCGCGGACCTGCATCTCGAACTGAGACACGTCGCAGGCGTCCATCGTGTAATGGCCGGAGTTGTGCGGCCGGGGGGCCATCTCGTTGACGACGAGGCGACCGTCCTTCAGCACGAAGAACTCCACGCACAGCACGCCGACGTAGCCCAGGCCCGCCGCGATCGCCGCGGCCGACTGGCGCGCCTGCGCCTGCATCGCGGCATCGACCTGCGGCGCCGGCACCTCGGTGACGGCCAGGATGCCGTCGCGGTGCAGGTTCTGCTGCACCGGATAGGTCTGCACCTGCCCGTCGGCGCCGCGCGCGACCAGCACGCTCAGCTCCAGCGCGAGCGGCAGCATCTGCTCCAGCACGCAGTCCACGCGGCCGAGCTCATCGAAGGCGGCCGTCAATTGAGCCCGGTCCGCGACGCGGCGCTGGCCCTTGCCGTCGTAGCCCAGGCGCGCGGTCTTGAGGATGCCGGGCAGCAGCGTGTCGGGCACGGCCGCCAGGTCGGCGGTGCCGCGTAGCACCGCGTACGGCGCGCAGGGGACGCCGCTGGCGTCGAAGTGCGCCTTCTCGCGCGCGCGGTCCTGGCAGACCGCGACGGCCGCCGCGCCGGGCGCGACGACGCGCGTGCGCGCCAGTTGCTCCAGCGCGCGGGCCGGGACGTTCTCGAATTCGGTGGTGATCGCGTCGCAGCGGCGGGCCAGGTCCTCGAGCGCCTGCGCGTCCAGGTAATCCGCCCGCACATGGTCGTGGGCGACCGCGCCGGCCGGACTGGACTCGTCCGGGTCCAGCACCACGCAGCGATAGCCCAGCGCCTGCGCGGCGTGGACGAACATGCGGCCGAGCTGGCCGCCTCCCAGCACGCCCAGCGTGGCGTGACCCGGCAGCAACGGCATCAGCGCAGCTCCTCGGTCATCGCGGTCGCGGCGGCGGTCTGGCGCAGGCGGAACGCGGCCAGCCGCTCGCGCAGCGCCGGGTTGTCCCGGGCCAGCACGGCGACGGCGAACAGCGCCGCGTTGCCCGCGCCGGCGGTGCCGATCGCGAAGGTCGCGACCGGAATGCCCTTGGGCATCTGCACGATCGAGTGCAGCGAATCGACGCCCTGCAGATGCCGGCTCGCGACCGGCACGCCCAGCACCGGGACCAGCGTCTTGGCGGCCAGCATGCCGGGCAGGTGGGCCGCGCCGCCGGCGCCGGCGATGATGGCCCGCAGCCCGCGAGATTCGGCCGATTCGGCGTACGCGAACATCTCGTCGGGCATGCGATGGGCGGAAACGACCCGCGCCTCGAACGGGACGCCGAACTCGGTCAGAATGTCGGCGGCGTGCTTCATGGTCTCCCAGTCACTGCTGGAGCCCATCACCACGCCGATGACGGGGGCGAAGTCGGGAGTGGTGGCACTGCTCACGGGTCGGTCCTCGATCTGTCAAATCGTGAAACCTTGAATTGTAGGCGGGCCGCCCCAGGTGCCGTTCTTGCCGCCGAGCCCCACGTCCCTGGACGTCCCGCCACGCTCCCCCAGACCCGAACCATGACCGACATCACCCTCCAAAACTTCGAGGCCGACCTGCTGCAGGCCTCCATGCAGCAACCGGTGCTGCTGGACATCTGGGCGCCCTGGTGCGGCCCGTGCCGCACCCTGGGCCCGATGCTGGAGAAGCTGGAGGTCGCCTACGCCGGCCGCTGGAAGCTGACCAAGCTCAACAGCGACGACCAGCCGGAGATCGCCACGCAGCTGAGCCAGGCCTTCGGCGTGCGCTCGATCCCGTTCTGCGTGATGTTCGTCGGCGGCCAGCCGGTGGACGGATTCGTCGGCGCGATCCCGGAAGCGCAGATCCGCGAGTTCCTGGACCGTCACGTCCCCACCGGCGAGGCGCTGGAGGCCGAGGAAGACCTGGCCGAGGCGCACGAGCTGATGGATGAAGGCGACAACGACGCCGCGCTGCAGAAGCTGCAGGACGCCGTGCACGCCGACCCCGCCAACGAAACCGCCCGCTTCGACCTGGTCCGCGCGCTGCTGGAGGACGACCAGATCGAGCATGCCAAGGCCGCCTTCGCGCCGGTCGCGCACCTGGCCGCCGACACGATCACCCCGCATGCCCGGTTCGCCGCGCTGGCCACCTGGATCGCCGCCGCCGAGCGTGCCGAGCAGGGTCTGGACCCAGCCGGCCTGCAAGCCGCGATCGCCGCCAACAAGCGCGACTTCGACGCGCGTTTCGCGCTCGCGCAAGGCCTCTTCGCCGGCCGGGACTTCACCGGCGCGATGGACGAGCTGCTGGAAATCATCATGCGCGACAAGACCTGGAACGACCAGCTCGCGCGCAAGACCTACGTCGCGATCCTGGAAATCATGACCAAGCCGGCCGCGACGGCGCACGGCGGCGCCGCGCCCCAGGCCGGTGCCGGCCTGCAGCTGTCCGGCCCCAGCGCGGTGGCCTCGGCCGACCCGCTGCTGGACCAGTACCGCCGCAAGCTCAGCATGGCGCTGTTCTGAGCCTCAGAACATCACCCGCGCCACGCCCGCCCGCGCCAGCCGATCCAGCTCCTGCGGATCGGCCTCCGCATCGGTGACCAGCACATCGATGTCGGGGCAGCCGCAGACCTGCATCCGGCTGCCCTGCCCCAGCTTGCTGGCATCCGCCAGCAGCACCCGTTGCCGCGCGCGGGCCAGCATCGCCTGCGCCACCGCGACCTCGGCCCACAGATAGCTCGTGGCGCCCTGGCGCGCGTCCAGCGCCGTCGGCGAAATGAAGGCCACGTCGACGCGATGCCGCGCGATCTCCGCGACGGTGAATTCGCCGAAGGTGCCTGACGTCTCCGCCACGTAGCCGCCGCCGAGCAGCATCACCTCGTGCCCCTGCCGGCCCGCCATCGCGTCGGCCACCGCCACCGAGTTGGTGATCACGCGCAGCTCCTGCGCCAGGGCCAGCGCCTGCGCCAGCGCGTGCGTCGTCGAGCCCGCGTCGATGAACAGGCTCATGCCCGGCTGCGCCAGCGTCGCCGCCTGCCGCGCGATCGCCTGCTTCTGACGACGGCGGGACTGCGCCCGCTCCGCGTAGCTCGCCTCGGCCGGCACCTCGGACGGCACCGCGCCGCCGTGGACGCGGGCCAGCTTGCCGCCCTGCTCCAGCTCGATCAGGTCGCGCCGCACGGTCTCGCGCGACACACCCAGCTCGCGCGCCGCCTCGTCGGTCGTCAGCCGTTGCCGCTCGCGCAGCAGCAGCAGGATCTTGTCGTGTCGTTCCTGGGACCACATGGATCTGTTTATCTCCCTGTCTGATGCGCCAGATCGGCGCCGGGCACGGCCACCGCCGCCCGCCCCGCGTCGCCGGACCCCGCATTGATTCAGCCCCACGCAGCAACTTCATGACAGTTTGAGGATTTTTCTGTGAAGTTGTGGATTCCACGCACCGTACACCGTCTCCGCTGTGGTTTTTCGTGTTTGTCGTTGTGTTGTCTTGGACTCTTGTGACAGTGCAGCCGTTCGATCGACGCACCACCCCTCTTGTCCGGCTCCGTCCGGAGCTCACCGACCTCACACGAACGCCGAGTCCACACCATGACGCATCCGTTGAAGCCCACCGCCCTGGTCCTGGCCCTGAGCCTGGCCCTGCCCGCCTTCGCGCAGACCGCCGGCGACACGTCCACCAACGCCACCGAACGCGCCGAGCTCGACCGCGTGACGGTCACCGTCGGCCGCGGACAGTTGCGCTCCGTGCAGAGCATGAGCAAGGCCGAATTCGAGAACGCCGTCGCCGGCGCCAGCCCGCTGGCCACCGTGGCGCGCCTGCCCGGCGTGAACTTCCAGTCCGCCGACGGCCTGGGCAACTACGAGTGGTCGACGCGCTTCACCGTGCGCGGCTTCTCGCAGAACCAGATCGGCTTCACGCTCGACGACGTGCCGCTGGGCGACATGTCCTACGGCAACTTCAACGGCCTGCACATCAGCCGCGCGATCTCCAGCGAGAACGTCGGCCGCGCCTCGCTGTCGCAAGGCGCCGGCGCGCTGGAGACCGCCTCGTCCAGCAACCTGGCCGGCACCCTGCAGTTCTATTCGACCGACCCGGAAGCGGCGTTCGGCGTCCGCGCCTCGCAGACCTTCGGCAGCGATTCCGCCCGCCGCACCTTCCTGCGCGTGGACAGCGGCGACACCGCGCTGGGCCAGTTCTACGTCAGCTACACCGACCAGTCCGCCGACAAGTGGAAGGGCGACGGCAAGCAGAAGCTGGAGCAGTGGAACCTGAAGTGGGTCAAGGCGATCGGCGAGCATCGCGTCTCGGCCTTCCTCAATACCTCGCGCCGCCAGGAAGTCGACTACCAGGATCTGTCGCTGGACCTGATCAAGCGCAAGGGTGACAAGCTCGACAACTTCTATCCCGACTTCGCCGCCGCGGTGAAGGCCGCCAACACGCTGTGCGGCGCCAACGGCAGCACCTACGTGGCCGCCTGCGACGACCAGTACTACGCCGGCGCCGGCCTGCGCAACGACGAGTTGGCCGGCCTCACCGCCGACCTGCGCCTGGCCCCGAACGCCACCTGGAAGACCACCGCTTACTACCACCACAACAAGGGCCGCGGCCTGTGGTTCACGCCCTACCAGGCGTCGCCGGACGGCACACCGATCTCGGAGCGCACGACCGAGTACGGCATCCAGCGCTACGGCGTGGTGTCCAACGCCGAGGTCGAGCTGGGCGATCACGTGGTCAAGGCCGGTGTCTGGTTCGAGGACAACGACTTCGACCAGGCCCGCCGTTTCTACGCCGCCTCGCCCGCCTCCAGCGTCTACCAGTTCCCGAGCAATCCGTTCCTGACGCAGTGGCAGTACGCGTTCAACACGAAGACCTCGCAGTTCTCGCTGTCGGACACCTGGGCCGTGGCCAAGGACCTGACGGTGGGCGCGGGCTTCAAGTCGCTGAAGGTCAAGATCGACGGCCAGCTCGAAGTCGGCACCGGCATGCCGTCGGGCTCGATCACCGCGAAGAAGAACTTCCTGCCGCAGCTGGGCATCAACTACCGCCTGTCGCCCAGCCAGGAGGTGTACGGCACCATCGCCCGCAACATGCGCGCCTACCAGGCCGCCGCCACCGGCACCTCGCCGTTCGCGACCACCACCGCTGGCTTCAACGCCATCAAGGGCAGCCTGCAGCCGGAGACCTCCGACACCTTCGAGGCGGGCTGGCGCACCGGCGGCCGCGGCTACGAGGGCTCCGTCAGCGCCTACCTGGTCAACTTCAAGAACCGCCTGCTGAGCGTGCAGCAAGGCACCGGCATCCAGGGCAACCCGGTGGTGCTGTCCAACGTCGGCGCCGTGCGCACCACCGGCCTGGAAGCGGCCCTGTCGTTCCGCCTGGCCCCGGGCCTGACCTGGTACAACAGCGTCAGCCTGTCCAAGTCGACCTACCGCGACGACGTGGTCAGCGGCACCACCACGATCGCCATCAGCGGCAAGCGCGTCGCGGACGCGCCGGACACGATGTTCAAGTCGCAACTGGGGTATGACGACGGCGCGCTGTTCGGCAACGTCGGCGTGGACTACATGTCCAAGCGCTACTACTCGTACACCAACGACGCCTCGGTGCCGGACCGCACGCTGGTCAACGCCAGCGCCGGCTACCGGATGAAGAACGTGTCGATGCTGCGCGAGCTGAGCCTGCAGGCCAGCGTGAACAACCTGCTGGGCAAGCACTACATCTCGACGATCGGCAGCAACGGCTTCACCAACAGCGATCCGACCGGCACCTACGCCACGCTGCTGCCGGGCGCGCCGCGTCAGTTCTACGTGACGCTGACCGGCAAGTTCTGACGCCATGGCCCGCGCCTCCCATCTGACGCGCCGCCAGCTCCTGCTGGCGGGATCGCTGGCCGCGCCGCTGGCGGCCCCGCTGGCCGGCTGCGCGGAGCCCCAGGGCCCCGCCGCCGCGCCCGCGTCGGCGAGCCCGGCGTCGAGGGAGGCGCCGCGGCGTTTCCGCATCGCCTTCGGGTCCTGCGCCAAGCAGTCCAAGCCGCAGCCGATCTGGCGCGCGATCGGTGCCGCGAAGCCGGACCTGTTCGTCTTCCTCGGGGACAACCTGTACGCCGACGCCCGCGACGAGGCCACGCTGCGCCAGCGCTACGCCGAGTTCATGGCCGTCGAGCCGCTGCAGGCCTTCCGCCGCGCCACGCCGCACATCGCGATCTGGGACGACCACGACTTCGGCGACGACGACGAAGGCGCGGACTACCCGCTCAAGCAGCTCTCGCAGCGGCTGTTCTGCGATGCCTGGGGCGAGCCGGCGGACTCGCCGCGGCGCCGCGCCGACGGCGTCTACCAGAGCTATGTCTACGAAGCCTTCGGCCGCCGCATCCAGGTCATCCTGCCGGACCTGCGCTTCAACCGCACCGCGCTGACGGCGGACCCGTCGCTGAAGTCGAGCTACGGCGCCATGGTGCTGCGCGCCAAGCTCAGCGGCCAGCCGATGACGGGCTGGTACGTGCCGGACGACCGGCCCGAGGCGACGCTGCTCGGCCAGGCGCAATGGCAATGGCTGGAAGCGCAACTGCGCGTGCCGGCGGACGTGCGCCTGATCGGCTCCAGCGTGCAGTTCGCCGCCGACGGCAGCGGCTGGGAATGCTGGGCCAACTTCCCGCGCGAGCGGGCCCGCCTGGTCGAGCTGATCCGCCGCACCGGCGCCGAGGGCGTCGTCTTCCTCAGCGGCGACATGCACTACGCGGAGCTGTCCAGCGTCGACGTGCCCGGCGGATATCCGCTGTGGGACGCGACGTCGAGCGGGCTGACCGAGGTCTGGGACATCCCCACGCCCAACCGCAACCGGCGCTCGGCGGTGATCGCGGCGCTCAACTTCGGCGTCGTCGACATCGAACCCGTCACGGATAACCCCGATGATCTGCGCCTGCGCATCCAGCTGTGCGACGTCGACGGCCGGCCCCAGGTGACCAAGGACCTGCTGCTGTCCGGCCTGCGCTGGCCGGGCCGCGCCCAGACCGCGCAGGCGGACGATCCTGCGATCCACGAGGAGATGACCTGATGCCCATGTCCCGACGCGCCCTGCTCCGGACCCTGCCCGCCCTGTGCGGGCCTTTCGCATTGAATGCCGTCGCGCAGGGAGCGCCCACCGCGCCGGCCCTCGCGGCGCTGATCGCCGCCGCGCGCAAGGAAGGCCGCGTGCACAGCCTCGGCATGCCGGACGACTGGGCCAACTGGCGCGCCACCTGGGCCGACCTGCAGCGCCTGTACGGCCTGGCCCACGTCGACACCGACATGAGCAGCGCCGAGGAGATCGCCAAGATGGAGGCGGAGAAAGCCAACGCGAGCGCCGACATCGGCGACGTCGGCTTCGAGTTCGGCCCCATCGCCAAGGCGCGCGGCATCACGCAGCCCTACAAGCCCTCGACCTGGGCGCAGGTGCCGGACTGGGCCAAGGATGCCGAAGGCCACTGGGCGCTGGCGTACACCGGCACGATCGCGTTCGCCGTCCATCGCAAGCGGGTGCCGCAAGCGCCGCGCAGCTGGCAGGCGCTGTTCGCGAGCAACGCGCGCGTGCTGATCGGCGAGGTCGGCCGCGCGGCGCAGTCGAATGCCGCGGTGCTGGCCGCGGCGGTCGCGCTGGGCGGCGACGAGACCCGGCTGCAGCCGGCCCTGGCCGCGTTCGCGAAGCTGGCGAAGGACAAGCGCCTGGTCACCGTCAACGCGACTCCCGCGCTCATGGAGCGCGCCGAGGCGGACGTGTTCCTGCTGTGGGACTTCAATGCCCTGTCCTACCGCGCCAAGCTGCCCAACGCCGATGACTACGAGGTGCTGATCCCGTCCGACGGCTCGATCACCAGCGGCTACTCGACCCTCATCAACCGCTACGCGCCGCATCCCAACGCGGCGATGCTGACGCGGGAGTTCATCTTCAGCGACGCCGGCCAGCTCAACCTGGCGCGCGGTCATGCTCGGCCGATCCGCATCGCGCAGCTGACGCTGCCGCCGGACCTGAAGTCACTGCTGGTGCCCGAGGCGCAGTACGCGAAGGCACGCGCGCTGAAGCCCGCCGTGTGGACCGAAGAGGTCAAGAAGCTGCCGCGCGCGTGGCAGCGCGACGTGCTCGGAGCCGCGCGATGACCGGCATCGCGCGCCGCGGCGCATCGGACCGTCACGCCGCGGACGACGCTGGCACCGTCGACGCCGCGCCGCGCAAGCTGGTCGTGCTGCTGGCCGACGGTCTGCGCGCCGACACCGCGCGGGACTACATGGGCTACCTGCAGGCGCTGAACGAGGCCGGCCGGGCGCAATGGCGCTCGCTGCGCTGCGAGCTGCCCAGCCTGTCGCGCCCGCTCTACGCCACCGTGATCAACGGCGAGCCGCCGCTGACGCACGGCATCCTCGGCAACGGGCAGGCGGGGCAACGGCTGACGCGGCACCTGTTCCAGGCGCTGGAGGCCCACGGCGTGCCGGCAGCCGTGGCCGCCTATCACTGGTTCTACGAGCTGCTGGCCGGCGAGGTCTTCGATCCGCTGCGGCATCGCGACGCGGTGCCGGCGGGCTGCGGCCTCTCGGCGGCGCGCTGGTACTGGGAAGACGACTACCCCGACAGCCACCTGCTGGCCGACGCCGAATCGCTGCGGCGCGCGCACTTGCCGGCCTCGGGGCCGTCGCTGCTCTTCATCCATCCGATGGGCCCGGACCTCGCGGGCCACCTGCACGGCGGCGAATCGACCGCGTACGCGATGAGCGCGCGCAAGCTCGACATGCTGCTGGCGCAGTTGCTGCCGCGCTGGCATGCGGCCGGCTTCGACCTGCTGCTGACCAGCGACCACGGCATGCACGCCGACCGCATGCATGGCGGTCCGCTCGCCGTCGAGCGCGAGGTGCCGCTGATCTGGGTGCCGCACGACGGCGCGGTCGAACTGCCGTTGCCGGATCGGCAGACCGGCATCGCCTCGTGGTTGCTGGCGCGGCTGGGCATCGACGGCCACGGCTCGGGCAACGACCTCGGCGACGGCATCGACGGCCTGGGCCTCCTCAACGGCGCCGACGGTGACGAGGTGCCCGCGGCATGACGCTGTCCGCGCGCACGGCGTGGTGGCTGGCGCTGCCGCTCGCGCTGCTGATGGGCATCGCGTTACTGCTGCCCTTCGGCTGGCGCGCGGCGGCCATCCTGGTCGACTGCGCGACGCAGGGCGACGGCTGCGCCATCGGTGACCTGACCTCCGACGGCTATTACCTCGAAGCCGCGTGGAACACGCTGTGGCTGTCGACGCTGTCCGCGCTGATCGGCCTGGCGATCGGCCTCGGCGCCGCGATCGCACTGGTGCGATCGCCGAGGCTGGCGCATCCGGTGACGCTGCTGGCCAGCCTGGGCGCCAATTTCTCGGGCGTGCCGTTGGCGGTGGCCTTGCTGCTGCTCTTCGGCGCGCAGGGCGTGATCACCGTCGCGATGCAGGCGCTGGGCTGGACGCCGTGGATCGATCTGCAAGGCCAGGGCGGGCTGCTGCTCGCGTATGTCTGCTTCCAGGCACCGCTCGCGACGCTGCTGCTGATCGCGCCGGTCCGGCTCCTCGACCACGGCCTGCAGGACGCGGCCGCGACGCTCGGCGCCGGTCCGGTGCTGTACTGGCGGCGCGTCGGCCTGCCGCTGATGTTGCCCAGCCTGGTCGAAGCCTTCGGGCTGCTCTTCGCGAATGCCGCCGCGGCGTTCGCCACGCCGTTCGCGCTGAACGGCACCGCGGCACACGTGCTGGCGGTGCGCATCGCCGCGCTGGTCAGCGGCGACATCTTCGCGCAGCCGGAACTGTCGGCGTTGCTCGCGCTGTTGCTGTTCGCGATGCTCGCGATCGTCATCGGGCTGAGCCGCCTCGGCGCGGCGCGCCTGCGCAAGGGCCTGGCATGACGACGCGCGCCCTGGCGCCGCGGCGCCGTCCCCCGACGTTCTCCACGCTCGCGCTGACGGCGCTGCTGATCGCGGTGCTGGTGCCGATGGCGGCGTTGCTGCTGTACGGGCTCACCAACCGCTGGGACCGTCACTGGTGGCCGGAAGAACCGACGCTGCGCTGGATCGCGCAAGCCCTGCTCGACCCTCGGGTTCAAGGCGCCATCCTGCGCACGGCCTTGCTGGCCCTGGCCAGCGCGATGCTGGCGCTGCTGTGCGGCGCCTTGGCGACGATCCCGGCCGCGCTCGCCGCGCAGCTCGATACCGGCCCCTCGGCGCGCCGCCTGCTGCGCCTGCTCGACCTGACGGCGCTGCTGCCCTTCGCCATCGCGCCGGTGGTGATCGCGATCAGCGCGCTGGAGCTCTTCGTCGGCCGCTGGGGCGCCTGGCTGCCGGTGCCGCTGGTGTACGTCGCCGTCGTGGCGCCGACGCTGTTCCCGCTGGTCCACAAGACGCTGCAATCGGCGCTCGCCCAACTGGGCGCGGCCTCCTTGATCGAGGCGGGTCGCACGCTGGGTGCGAGCGACGCGTTGACGCTGCGTCGCGTGCTGCTGCCGCTGCTGGCGCCGACGCTGCTGGCGGCCTTCCTGCTGGCATGGGTGACGGCGGCGATGGAATTCGCGATCGCCAACCTGCTGCTCGGCGGTCAGCTGGAATTGCTGCAACCGCTGATGAACAGCCTGCGCAACGTCAACGGCCACCAGGCGGCGGCGCTGATGGTGATCGCCTTCGCCGGCGTGGCCTCGATCGTCGCGCTGGTCGCGGCCTTGACGCGGCGCTGGACATCACCGACGAACTGACCCCGCCTCCGACGATGACCCCCATCTCCCCCGCCATCACCGCCCCCGCCGCCGCCGAGGGCCTCGCTCCCGCCAAGGTGCCTCAGATGGCGGTGCGCGGCGCCCGGCTGGCGCTGGGCGGCCGCCCCGTGCTGCGGGACATCGACCTGACGCTGGCCCGTGGCGAGGTCGTCGCGCTGCTGGGTGCGTCGGGCTGCGGCAAGACGACGCTGCTGCGCTCGATCGCCGGCCTGCAGGCGCTGGACGCCGGCCGCATCGAGCTCTCCGGCCAGGACGTGACGGCCCTGCCCGCGCAGCGCCGCGACATCGGCATGGTGTTCCAGCATTACGCGCTGTTCCCCAACCTGACGGTGCGCGAGAACATCCGCTTCGGCCCGCTCGCCCGCGGCCAGGACGCCGCGGTGGCGGATGCCCGCGCCGACGAGCTGCTGGCGCTGATCGACCTGCAGGCACAGGCCGACCGCCTGCCGCAGGCGCTGTCGGGCGGGCAACGGCAGCGCGTCGCGCTGGCCCGCGCGCTGGCGACACGGCCGATGCTGCTGTTGATGGACGAGCCGTTCTCCGCGCTCGACGAGCACTTCCGGCTGCCGCTGCGCCGTCAGTTCCGGCGGCTGCAACGCGAGCTCGGTCAGAGCTGCGTCATCGTCACGCACGATCGCGAGGAAGCCTTCGAGCTGGCCGACCGCGTCGCGGTGATGTTCGACGGCGTCATCGCCCAATGCGCGTCACCGCGCGAGCTGCGCCGCGCGCCGGCGAACCGGCGGGTGGCGGATTTCCTCGGCATGTTCAACCGCCTGGATGCACGCGTCCTCGACGGCACCTGGCGGCGTGACGACGGTCACTGGATCGCGCCGGTGGACGCGCTGACGGTGGTGGACGCGAGCGCGCCCGCCAGCCCGCAGGCGATGCGCCTCTCGGCGACGCTGCGGGCGATCTATCCCGGACAGCAACGGGTCGCGTGGGAGCTCGACGGCCCGGGCGGCCAGACGCTGACCCTGTGGCGCGGGCATGAGGCACCGGAGCCGCCGATTGGCGCCACGGTGCTGCTCGCGATCGAGGAGCTGGCGCTGCGGTGGATCGAGGATTGAGCCCGAGCGGGCTCAGTCGCCCGTGGTCCCATTCTGCGGACGGACGATCTCGCCGCCTTTGCGGCGCAGCGCGTCGCCGGAGATGCTGACGGTCGGCGCCAGCGCGCCCTGATCGCTGCGGCGGCAGAGGTTGCTGCCCAGCGTCTGGACGCAGTCCCGGGCCTGGGCGGTCTTGGTCTTCGCGTCCTCCGGCGTAGCCTCGGTCGAGGCGCAGGCGCTCAGGGTCAGCGCGGCGACGGCGGCCAGCAGAGCCAGGGCGGTGTGGGGGCGATGCATGACGAGATCCTCCTGAATGTGGTTCTGACCGCGTGGCTCGGTCCATGCGGAAGCCGGAACCATATCAAAGAGCCGTCGGCGCTCGTTATCGCGTTTACACCGCCCCGGCGCGGTGGTTGGGGCGTTGGCGGCCCGTTCAGGCCCTGGGACGACGCTTCGCGGACCGAGCCCTCCCGGGCGACTCCCCGAGCGTGCGCTCGATGAGCTGGGCCAGCGTGTCCGCGTGCGCGCGCACGGCGTCGTCGCCTAGACCGGTGTAACCGAGCATCGCCCCGTCCGGCAGGTCCGAGCGCGACGTCATGCGCGAGATCCAGGGCAGGACCAGGCCTGCCGCGTCGGCGAGCTCGCGCAACCGGGCCACGTCGAAGCCTGGCGGCGGCCACCACACCAGGTGGAAGCCGGCCTGCGCGCCGGTGACGTGGAGCCGGCCGGCGCCGAGCGCCCGTTGCAGCGCGGCGATCACCACATCGCGGCGCCGGGCGTAGACCAGCCGGGACCGGCGCAGATGGCGCGCGAACGCGCCGCTCGCGAGGAACGACGCCAGCGCGAGCTGCTCGATCACGCCGTTGGCGCGGCCGGTCAGGTGGCGCGCCTCGCGGAACGACGGCACCAGCGCGTCGGGCAGCACGGCGTAGCCGATGCGGAGCTCGCCGAACATCGTCTTGTTGAAGCTGCCGCAATGGATGACGCGGTCGGCACGGTCCAGGCTTTTCAGCGCGGGCAGCGGCGCGCTGTCGTAGCTGAACTCGCTGTCGTAATCGTCCTCGACGATCCACCGATCGCCGTCCGCGGCCCATCGCAGCAGCGCCAGCCGGCGTGACACCGGCATCGTGACGCCGGTCGGCGACTGATGCGCCGGCGTCACGTGGACCAGCCGCACATCCCCGGCGGCGCTCAGCGCGTCGACGCGAAGGCCCTGCGCGTCGATGGGCACGCGCACCACGCGCTTCGCATACCGCGCCAGCAGCGGCTCGGCGTGCAGGTAGCTCGGATCCTCGACGGCGACGGTCTCCCGCCCGGTCAACAACTGGCGGCCGCACAGGGCCAGGCCGTGCCGGATCCCGGAGAGCACCAGCACCTGGTCGGCGTGGCACGCGATGCCGCGCGAGAGTCCGAGGTACTTCGCGATCTCCGCGCGCAGCGAGGCCGCGCCCATCGCATCGCCATGCGTCAGGTCATGCGCCGAGGCCCCGCGCACGGCGTCCGCCAGCGCCTTGCGCCAGGCGTCCATCGGGAACAGCGCCGCGTCCGCCACCCGCGCCACGAAGGGTCGTCCCAGCTCGGTCATGGGCACGGCAGGCGTCATCGCTTCGTTCGCCCCGAGCGCCCGGATCCCCGACGTCGCGCGCGTCGCACGCTCCGCGATCGGCGTCGATGTCGATGCGGTCGCGGACATCGAGGCGGATCCCGGCAATGTTGCCGATGTTCCCGCGCGTCGCGGGCCTCGGGCCGTCGTCAAGGTATCGGGCACGACCGCCGCGATGAAGGTCCCCGATCCGGCCCGGCTGACCAGGTAGCCCTCGGACCGCAACTGGTCGTAGGCGAGCGCCACCGTCGCCCGCGAGACCCGCCATCGCGCGGCCAGATCCCGCGTGGACGGCAGCCGGGTCCCGGCGGCGAGCGTGCCTGCCAGCACCCGGTCGCGCAGTTGCCGATAGATCCACGTCTGCTTCAGTTCGCCGTCCCGACGCGGCTGCGTCGGCAGGTCGAGGCTGGATTCGGCACGGGACAGCTCGTGAAGTGGCCTGGTCATTTTCTCGAAAGTGGACGTAGGAGCTGGGCCGCATTCTCGATAGATTGCACCGCATCGATCAACCCCGCCGCGCGCCACCCCATGTCCCGACCGACCGCCTTCCGATGCACCCTCGCCCCGCAGGGCCGGACCTTCGACCTGACCGGCGAGGCCACGATCCTGGACGCGGCGCTCGCGCAGTCCGTCGCGGTGCCGTTTTCCTGCCGACGCGGCGAGTGCGGGTCCTGTCGGGCGCAGGTGCTCTCCGGCTCCGCGGCACGCGTGCGGCCGCCGTCCCTGGCCGCCTACCGTGTCCGTCCGGACGAGATCCTGATGTGCCAGTGCCGGGCCACCTCCGACCTGACGCTGGCCTTCGCGCACTGGACAGTACCGGCCTGCGCGCCCGCGCGATACGCCGCCCGCGTGGAGGCGGTCGAGTCGCTCCGGCCCGACGTGACCCGCCTCGTCGTGGACTTGCAGCAGGCTGGCGCCTTCGTGTGCGAGCCCGGCCAGCACATGCACGTGTTGACGGCGTCCGGTGAGCGCCGGAGTTTCTCCATCGCCAATCTGCCGACGATCACGGCGGACCGCGTGCGGCTCGAGTTCCACATCCGCCGCGTGCCGGGCGGCGCCTTCACGGACCGGACGCTGGCGACGCTGCGACCCGGCGACGCGCTGAGCCTGGACGGCCCGCACGGCGACTGCGGCTGGCGCGAGGCGCCCCAGGAGGGGACGAGCCTGGTGCTGCTGGCCACCGGCACCGGCTACGCCGGGGTGAGCGCGATCCTGCGCGCGGCGCTGCGAAGCGCGACGCCGCGCCGCGTCACGCTCTACTGGGGCGGACGCGAGGCCGCCGATCGTTACGACGCCGAGGCGCTCGACGAGCTGGCACGGCGTTTCCCGTCCTTCCGATGGGAAGCGCCGGTCCGCCACGTGCAGGACGCCGCGCTCGCGGACGGCCATGACTGGTCGGCGACGCGGGTCCACGCGTGCGGCCACCCCGCCATGGTGACCGACGCCCGCGCGAGCCTGACCGCCGCCGGCTTGCCGCCGGCGCGCTTCCACGCGGAGGCCTTCGTGCCGCAATCCGGCCACGCCCCGCCGCCCGCCCCCGTCGCACCGTCGCATCCCTGGGAGCGCGTCGGCGCGCGCTTCACGCTGGACGGCATCCTCCAGGCCCGCGAGCGCTCACGGGAGGCGCTGGCGCGCATCGTCGCGCGCATCGAGCCCGGCATGACCGCGCGCGACATGATCGACATGGCCGACACCCTGCTTCGCGCGATGGGCTCCGCGTGCAACTGGCATCCGACCTACGCGCGGATCGGCGCGGACACGCCGCTCGGCTCGCGCCAGCCGATCGATCCGGGCCGTCGGCTGCAGCGCGAGGACATCTTCACCGTCGACCTGGGCCCGGTCTGGGACGGCTACGAGGGCGACTACGGCGACACCTTCCACCTCGGCGCCGACGAGGACCATGCGCGCTGCGTCGCGGCCGCCCGCGCCGTGTTCGACGAGACGCGCGCGGCCTGGCTGCACGGCCGACGCGGCATCGATCTCTACGCCTTCGCGCAGGAGCGGGCCGCCTCGCGCGGCTGCACGCTGGTGCGGGAGACCGCCGGGCATCGCGTGTCCGACTTCCCCCATGCGCTGTACGGCGGCCACCGGCTGGCGGAGGCGGACTTCATTCCCGCGTCCGGCATCTGGGTGCTGGAGGTGCACGTGCGCGACCTGGTCCGCCCGATCGGGGCCTTCTTCGAGGACGTGTTGCTGGATGGCCTGCCGCGCGGCAGGGGAGTTCGCCATCGCACAGACGCTTGTCACGGATCCATGGCCGAATAGGCTCGCCTCCACCCTGGCCGCCACCACGGCCCCAGCGACCGATTCCCATGGCCAGGCGTTCCCGACCCCCTTCCCTGAGCAAGGCCTGGCAGCGCGGCGTCCGCGCGATCACCCGCCAAGTGGCGCTGGTTGTCAAGACGGCGGCCCGGTCGGCCGCGAGGAAGGCCGCCACGGTCAAGACAACGACGACGGCGAAAGGCGCGCAGGCGAAGAGCACCGCCCCGGGGAGGTCCCCGCGCCCGCCGTCCGCCGACGCGGGCGACTGGCTGGCCGGCGTGGCGACCGCCGCGGCGGGCATGCGGCGCTTCCGGCTCTACCGTCCCGCCGGCATCGCGGCGGGCGAGCGCCTGCCACTGCTCGTCATGCTGCATGGCTGCGGACAGGACGCGGCGGGGTTCTCGCGCAGCACGCGGATGAATCGCCTCGCCGCCCGCGAGCGCTTCCTGGTGCTCTATCCGGAGCAAAGCCGCCTGGCCAATCCGCAGCGCTGCTGGAACTGGTTCGAGACCGAATCCGGCCGCGCCCAGGGCGAGGCCGCGTTGATCCTCGCGGCCATCGACCAGGTCTGCCTGCTCTACCCGGCCGACCGCGACCGCGTCGCCATCGCGGGGCTGTCCGCGGGCGGCAGCATGGCCGCGCTGCTGGCGACCCGGCATCCCGATCGATTCAAGGCGGTGGCGATCCACTCCGGGGTGCCGCCGGGCCTGGCGCACTCGACGGCGACGGCGTTGCGCGCGATGCAGGGTCGATTCGCGAGTTCGCCTTCGCCGGACGCACGCCCGTTGCCGCCGCTGCTCGTGCTGCACGGCACGAAGGACCACGTGGTCGTCCCCAGCAATGCCGCCGAGGCCGCGCGGCAATGGGCACGCGCCGCGGCCACGACGACCGAACGCTCACGCAGCGCGCAGCGCGGGCGGCGTCATCCGATGACGGTGACCGACTTCAAGCGGGGCGCGGCAATCGCCGCCACGCTGGTCGAGATCGACGGCCTCGGGCATGCCTGGAGCGGCGGCGCGGCGAAGGAGTCCTTCAGCGATGCCGGCGGGCCGGATGCGTCGACGATGATCTGGCGCTTCGTGGCGAAGCGCTTCGTGACCTGACCGCCGTCGCGACGGAAGCAGGGCATCGCTCGCCGCGGCTGACGCGGCGCCGATTCGGGAGGCCGGCCTTCGCTACGGCTGCAGGTCGCTGGCGAGCAGCAGTTCGCGCCACTGCAGTTGCTGCGCGCCGAACTGCGCCCACGCCTCGTCGGCGAGCGTCTGGTGGCGGTCGGCATCCGCCGTTTCGCTGAGCAGCCGGAAGGTCTGCGCCAGCCGGCTGTGGGTGATCGCGCGATCGTCGAGCTCGCAATCGGGATCGAGCTCGATCTCCGCCTCGCGCGCCTGGCTCAGCGCGAGCTCGTGCTGTCCCAGGTTGACGCGGCACCAGGCCAGGTCCGACAGCAGGCTGCTGCCCAGCCGCTCCAGCCCCAGCGACATCGCCTGCGGCAGGTGTTCCTCGTAGAGCTGGCGCGCCTCGTCGAAGCGGCCCTGCATCGTCAGCACCTGCGCGCGCAGCACCGGCGTCAGCTCGTTCATCATCTGCGCGCCGACGGCCGCGTCGTAGTGACGCACCGAGTCCACGGTCAGCAGCAGCTCCGGCCCGCGCGCCGCGTGGGCGGACAGGCTCTCGCGCCGCAGTTGCGACGCACGCATGCCGGCCATGTTGAACATCAAGGCGGACAGCGATGCGTCGTCGCCCTCCATCGACGCGTGGCGGCGCGCGCGGATGTACCAGCGCTGCGCGATCTCGATGTCGCCGGCATAGTGCCAGCCCACGCCCATCGCCATCGCCACGCGCGCCTGCGCCACGTTGTGGTCCGGCCCGGCCTCGTCCAGGCAGCGCCGGGCATGCTCGACGAGCGCAGCCGGGTCGTGCCGGATGAAGGCCAGCTGCGCGAGCCACGCCGCCGCCAGCACACGCACCTCGGCCAGCGCCGGCAGCGTCGCGGCGATCGTCTGCGCGCGCTGGATGCGGTCCTGCGCCTGCTGCACGACGAAGCCGTTGTAGTAGCTCATCAGGCCCTCGGCCAGATGCAGCCAGGCGCCGATCTCCGGATGCGGATGCTGGAACGACAGCTGGTGCAGCGCCGTCAGCGCCTCGCGCGCCTCGACCACCGCGCCGTGCCGCGCCAGCAGCATCGCGCGCTTGGCCCGCGCGCCCGCCGACGCCATCGGCGACTTGGCCGCGGCGATGTCCTTGTCCAGTTGCTTCAGCAGCCGGGACTTGATCACGGGCGCGGGCGCGGCTTCCGGCGAGGCGTCGTGCATGCGGGCCTCAGCGCGTCAGGCGCTCGAGCGCTTCCCGGTACTTCGCCGACGTGTTGGCGATGACCTCGGCCGGCAGCGCCGGCGGCGGCGCGACCTTGCCCCAGGGCCGGCCGTCCACCGTGGCCTGCTCCAGCCAGTCGCGCAGGAACTGCTTGTCGTAGCTCGGCGGGTTGCCGCCCACGGCGTAGCTCTCGGCCGGCCAGTAACGCGACGAGTCCGGCGTCAGCACCTCGTCCATCAGCGTCAGCGTGCCGTCGGCATCGAGGCCGAACTCGAACTTGGTGTCCGCGATGATGATGCCCTTGGTCAGCGCGTAGTCGGCCGCGCGCTGGTAGAGCTGGATCGCGATGTCCCGCACGCGCTCGGCCAGCTCGCGGCCGATGATCTGCGCGCAGCGCTCGAAATCGATGTTCTCGTCGTGGTCGCCCATCTCGGCCTTGGTGGCGGGCGTGAAGATCGGCTGCGGCAGCTTGCTCGCGTTCTGCAGCCCGGCCGGCAGCTCGACGCCGCAGACCTTGCCGTTGGTCTTGTATTCGGACCAGCCGCTGCCGGCCAGGTAGCCGCGCACCACCGCCTCGATGGGCAGCGGCGTCAGGCGCTTGACCAGCATCGCGCGGTCGCGCACCTGCGCCTGCTCCGCCGCGGTGACCACCGACAGCGGATCGTCGCCGGTCAGGTGGTTGGGCACGATGCCGTCCAGCTTGTCGAACCAGAACAGCGCCATCTGCGTCAGCAGCGCGCCCTTGCCCGGGATCGGCTCGTCCATGATCACGTCGAAGGCCGAGATGCGGTCCGACGCGATCATGAGGATGCGGTCGTCGCCCACCGCGTAGTTCTCGCGCACCTTGCCGCGCGCGATCAGGGGAAGTGAAGTCAGCGAGGAGGTGTGCAGGGCGGCGGTCATGGTCGTGCGGACGGGCGGGGCCGGAGGCAAAGCGGGGATTCTAGAGGCGACGGGTAGAAACCTCGACCGCCAGGTCGCGTCCGGCGCGCGCCGCAGTCGATGACGGCACGGCACGACGACGACGCTGGCGCCGGCGCGGCGAGGGTTCCCCGCGCGCCGCGTCGGGGCTAGAGTCGGCGGCATGAGCCAACGCCCTCCCGCCTCCCTGCCCCGTCGCCAGCTGTTGCAGGCCGCGCTGGCGGCCGGCTGCACGCCGGCCTTCCTGCGTCATGCCCACGCGCAGGCGGACGCCGTCGACCGCTTCGCGCTGGGCGTGGCCTCCGGATGCCCGCGTCCGGACACGGTGGTGCTGTGGACGCGCCTGACCGGCGCGGCGCTGCCGGAGCGGGTCGAGTTGCAATGGGAGATCGCCGAGGACGAGCGCTTCGAGCGCATCGCCGCGCGCGGCACCGAGATCGCCTTCGCCGCGGAGGCCCACAGCGTCCACGCGGAGCCGCAGGGCCTGAAGCCGGATCGCTGGTATTGGTATCGCTTCCGCGCGCTGGGCCAGCAGACCGCGACCGCGCGCACCCGCACGTCGCCGGCGCCGGACGCGCAGGTGCGCTCGCTGCGCTTCGCCACCGCGTCCTGCCAGCGCTGGGACCAGGGTCGTTATGCCGCCTGGGCGGACCTGAGCGCGCGCGAGCCCGACGTGGTGATCTTCCTGGGCGATTACATCTACGAGTACGGCACGCCCGCCGACCGCCATCCCCCGCGCCGCCACGCCGGCGGCCGCTGCATGACGCTGGCCGACTACCGCGCCCGCTACGCCCAATACAAGGGCGACGCGCAACTGCGCGCGCTGCATGCGCAGGCGCCGTGGATCAGCATCTGGGACGACCACGAGGTGGACAACGACTACGCCGGGGACGTCGACTTCGCGCTGTCCCCCGACTTCCACCACCGCCGCGCCGGCGCGGTGCAGGCGTACTGGGAGCACATGCCCTTTCCCAAGTCCTGGAAACCGGACGACGGCCGGATGCGGCTCTACACACGCTTCGACTGGGGCCGCCTGGCCCGCATCCACGCGCTCGACGATCGCCAGTACCGCGACCCGCAGGCGTGTCCGCTGCCAGGGCACGGCGGCGCCAACACCGTGATGGCCAATGATTGCGCCGCGCTGAAGGATCCCCGCCGCACGCTGCTGGGCGCCGAGCAGGAAGCGTGGCTGGCCAAGGGCTGGGACCGCGACCGGGGCTGGAACCTGCTGGCCCAGCAGACGCTGATGGCGCGTCTGACCCACATCCCGATGTCCAAGGGCGGCCGCTTCTGGACCGATGGGTGGGACGGCTACCCGGAAGCCCGCCAGCGGCTGCTGAAGGACATGGTGGCGGCGGGCGCGCGCAACCCGGTGGTGCTGGGCGGCGACGTGCACGCGAACGTCGTCGCCGACCTGAAGCTCGACTTCCAGAGCGAGCGCGCGCCGATCATCGCCAGCGAGTTCTGCGCCACGTCCATCAGCAGCGAGGGCCGCGCGCAGTCGCACATGGACACCTGGCGCCCGCTGAATCCCCACATCCACCTGGCGCGCAGCGACACGCGCGGCTACATGCTCTTCGAGCTGGACGAGCGACGCCTGCAGGCCGAGATCCGCCATGTGCTCAAGCCCTGGGACGAGGACAGCCCCGTGGCCTCGCTGGCGAGTTTCACGGTCGAGGCCGGCCGGCCGGGCGTGCAGCAGGCCTGAACCCGTCGGCGCCCGCGCCCGGCATCGCGTCCTGCCGGAAACGACCACGGGGCCCGAGGGCCCCGTGGTCATCGCATCGGCGCGTGATCAGGTCACTGCACGACCTGCGCCAGCTCGCCCTTGGCGTAGGCGGCGGCGGTGTCCACCAGCGAGCGCGCCTTGATCTTGCCGGCCTGGCCTTCGCAGTTGAACTCGACGTAGCGCTGCTTGCAGATCAGCTTGGCGGCTTCGCGGGCGGGCTTGAGCCATTCGCGGGCGTCGAACTTCTCCGGGTTCTCGGCCATGAACTTGCGCACCGCGCCGGTCATCGCCAGGCGGATGTCGGTGTCGATGTTGATCTTGCGGACGCCGTACTTGATGGCTTCCTGGATCTCCTCGACCGGCACGCCGTAGGTCTCCTTCATCTGGCCGCCGTACTGGCGGATGATTTCCAGCAGCTCTTGCGGCACGCTCGACGAGCCGTGCATCACCAGGTGGGTATTGGGGATGCGGGCGTGGATTTCCTTCACGCGGCTGATCGCCAGGATGTCGCCGGTGGGCTTGCGGGTGAACTTGTAGGCGCCGTGGCTGGTGCCGATCGCGATGGCCAGCGCGTCCAGGCCCGTGGCCTTGACGAACTGCGCGGCCTCTTCCGGATCGGTCAGCAGCGAGGCGTGGTCCAGCACGCCCTCGGCGCCGATGCCGTCTTCCTCGCCGGCCATGCCGGTCTCCAGCGAGCCCAGGCAGCCCAGCTCGCCCTCGACGGTCACGCCGACCTTGTGGGCCAGTTGCACGACCTGACGCGTGACGTCGATGTTGTAGTCGAACGAGGCCGGCGTCTTGCCGTCCGGCATCAGCGAGCCGTCCATCATCACCGAGCTGAAGCCCAGGTCGATCGCGCCCTGGCAGATCGCCGGGGTCTGGCCGTGATCCTGGTGCATCACCAGCGGGATGTGCGGGTAGGCCTCGACGGCGGCCTGGATCAGGTGCTTGATGAAGGCCTCACCGGCGTACTTCCGGGCGCCGGCGCTGGCCTGGAGGATCACCGGGGCGTTGACCTCGGCGGCGGCGGCCATCACGGCCTGCACCTGTTCGAGGTTGTTGACGTTGAACGCCGGAATGCCATAGCCGTGTTCGGCGGCATGGTCCAGCAGCTGGCGCATCGAGACGAGTGCCATGAAAGTTCTCCGAGGAAGTGAAAAATCCTGGGCCGCGGCCGGCACAGAAACTCCGCCGTAACCGCGCCGTAACTGGTCGGGATTCTAGCCAGCCACCATGACCGGCTCTGTAACGATCCTGGGCGCCCCCCTGAACTGGTGCCATACCAGCCGTCGCCCGACACCCCGCAAGGCCTTTGCCGAGTGGTCGCCGACGGCCCCTGGTCGCGCGACGCGCGTGCGGCGACCGCGCGGCGCTTGCACGGTGTGCACTCGGCGCCCCCCGGTCGAGGGTCCCTGCGGTTGCGCGCGAGCGAGCGGGGCCGGTAGGCTCTCGTCCGGGCGGCCTGCCCTGGAGGAGCAAGCTTCGTGCCCTGCCCCGGGGATGCCGCCCACGGACCGCCCGCCCGGACATCCCAGGAACTGCATGACCCGTCTTGCGATCGACCAACTGACGCTGTGGATCACCGCCGCCGCCAATGAGCACTCGCTGGACCTGCCCGCCTACGTGGAGGAGCGCACCGGCGCCAGCCACCGCGCCACGCTGGCCGCGCTGCGCCGCCTGGTGGACGCCCAGTGGCTGACCCGCGGCGGCACCGCCCGCCGGCCCGTCTACGGCGCCGGCCTGCTGCGCCAGGTGGCGCGCAGCTACACGCTGCACGGGCTGATGGAGGACATCGTCTGGCAGCGCGATTTCGCGCCGCACTTCGTGCTGCCCAGGCACGTCGCGCGGATGATCCAGCATGGCTTCACCGAGCTGGTGAACAACGCCATCGACCACAGCGGCGGCACCAGCGTCACCGTGTCGCTGCGCCAGACGCCCACGCATGCGCAGCTGCTGGTGTCCGACGACGGCTGCGGCGTCTTCGACAAGATCTGCGACACCTACGAGCTCGCCGACGCGCGGCACGCGATGCTGGAGCTCAGCAAGGGCCGCCTGACCACGCAGCCGCAGGCCCACACCGGCCGCGGGCTGTTCTTCAGCTCGCAGTTGGCGGACGTCTTCGACATCCACGCCAACGGCAAGGCCTTCCAGCGCCGCGCGTGGGAGGGCAACGCCTGGCAGCCGGGCAAGGGCCTGCCGCGCCAGGGCAGCTCGATCTACATGGCGATGTCGCTGGAGAGCACGCGCACGCTGGAGCAGGTGCTGGGCCAGTGGAGCGTCGACGGCAGCGGCATCGCCTTCGACCAGACGCGCATCCTGCTGAACCTGGTCATCGGGCCGGGGCAGACGCTGGACTCGCGCGCCCAGGCGCGGCGGGTGGCCGCGCGGCTGCCGCAGTTCAAGCGCGCGGAGGTGGACTTCAGCGGCGTCGACGACGTCGGCCACGCCTTCGCCGACGAGTTGTTCCGCGTCTTCGCCCGCGCGCACCAGCAAGTGGAGCTGGTGCCGCTGAACATGACGCCGCGCATCGCCGCGCTGGTGCAGGCGGCACGCAGCGCCTGAGCGCTCGATCCCCGAGCCCTCAGACGTCGCTGTCGACCAAGGCCTGGATGGCGGCGCGGCTGCGGTGGACGGCGTCGTCCAGCCGCGGCAGCAACGCGGCCAGGGGGCTGCCGCGCGCGACGCCGAAGAGGATGCCCTCCTCCACCAGCGGCATCGCCAGCACCTGCAAGCGCTCGCCGTCACGCATCGCGCGCAGCCGGCGTTGCAGCGCCGCCGCGCTGCCGCGGTGCGTTGCCAGCATCGCGTCGCAGCGGCCCATCATCAGCATGCGGGCACGGGTCTCGAGGTCGTTGCCGCTGGTCTCGACGCGGAACAACTGCCGCCGGCCCTCGTCGAACGCGCGACCGTAGGACGCGCCTCGCGCGACGCAGAGCGTGCGCCCTCGCAGGTCGGCGGGCTTGTCGAATTTGAAGGGCTTCGCGGCCGGCACGACCAGCCAGCCGCGGCTCACGAAGACCGGCTGGCTGTAGACGAAGATGTTGTCCCGGGCGGGGCTGCGCGACAGGCCGAAGACCAGTTGCTGACCCAGCTCCGCGCCCAGCAGCGCGCGCGGCCAGGGCAAGGGCATCAGCTCCCAGCTCAGGCCGGCCGCGTCGGCGATCAGCTTGAGCAGCGGCAGGACGAAGGGCTTGTGGGTCTGGTCGCTGATGCCGAGCTTGATCGGTCCCTCGTCGACGCTGGCAGGCGGGAACGGGGTGGCGGCAGGCGCGGCCCCGGCTACGTGGGCAGGTCGCTGCGCCACGCCGGCCGAGGAGGCGGGTCGGGTGGCGGAAGCCGGCGAGGCGGCCACGGCCCGCGCGTCAGGCGCGACCGCGGCGCTCAACGAGCCGAACGCGCCGAGCAGCATGCAACGGCGCGGAAGGCCGGATCGGGACTGCGTCTCTGGCGACTCGGGGGCCTGGAGCATGGCGGCGGCGAGGTCGAGGACTCGGGCCGCCGCGACGCGCTTGGCGGTCGTCAGGCGACGCGGCAGACCTTCAGCATGTTGGTCCCGCCAGGATAGCCCATGGGCTCGCCGCAGGTGATCGCATAGGTGTCACCCGGCATCAGGACGCCGCGCTCGACCAGCAAGTCCTCGGCCGCCTTGAGCGCCAGGTCGCGGTCGTCGAAGTTGTCCATCAGCAGCGGCGTGACGTTGCGATACAGCGCCATCTTGCGATGCGTCAGCACCTGCGAGGTGAGCGCGAAGATCGGCACGTGGATGCGGTGGCGGCTCATCCACAGCGCGGTGGAGCCGGACTCCGTCAGCGCCACGATCGCCTTGCAGCCCAGGTGGTGCGCGGTGAAGAGCGCGCCCATCGCGATCGACTGGTCGATGCGGCCGAACTGGCGGTTGGCGAAGTCGGTGTCCAGGGTGACGAACTCGGCGTTCTCCGCCTCCAGCGCGATGGCGGACATCTGCTGGATGGTCTCGACCGGGAAGCGGCCGGCGGCGGTCTCGGCGCTGAGCATGACGGCGTCGGTGCCGTCCAGCACGGCGTTGGCGACGTCGGAGACCTCGGCGCGGGTCGGCACCGGGTTGGTGATCATCGACTCCATCATCTGCGTGGCGGTGATGCTGAGCTTGTCCAGCTCGCGCGCCAGGCGGATCATGCGTTTCTGCAGCGCCGGCACGGCGGCGTTGCCCACTTCCACGGCCAGGTCGCCACGGGCGACCATGATGCCGTCGGAGGCCTTGAGGATGGACTCCAGGTGGGGGATGGCCTCGTAGCGCTCGATCTTGGCGATCATGCCGGGCTTGTGGCGATAGGGCTCGCCGGCGACGTTGGCCAGCTGGCGGGCCATCTCCATGTCGGTGGCGTTCTTGGGGAAGCTCACCGCGAGGTACTCGCACTGGAAGGACATCGCGGTCTTGATGTCCTCCATGTCCTTGGCGGTCAGCGCCGGAGCAGTCAGGCCGCCACCCTGCTTGTTGATGCCCTTGTTGTTGGACAGCTCGCCGCCCTGCTTCACGATCGTATGGACCTGCGAGCCGCGCACGGCCTCGACCGTCAGCACCAGCAGGCCGTCGTTGAGCAGCAGCGTGTCGCCGGGCTTCACGTCGCGCGGCAGTTCCTTGTAGTCCAGGCCCACGACCAGCTCGTTGCCAGGCTCGGTGCGCGCGGCGTCGAGGATGAAGGGCGTGCCGTTCACCAATTCGATCTTGCCGTTCTCGAACTTGCCGACGCGGATCTTCGGACCCTGCAGGTCCGCCATGATCGCGACCTGACGACCGGCGCGATCAGCCACCTCCCGCACCAGACGGGCCCGGTCGATGTGATCCTGCGCCTTGCCGTGCGAGAAATTCAAACGCACCACGTCGACGCCGGCCTGGATCATCCGCTCCAGCACCTCGGGGGACGAGGACGCGGGACCGAGGGTGGCAACGATCTTGGTGGCACGGGACATGTCTTGTCTCTGTCTGAAATTTAGTTACAGCGGGGGATTATGGGGCGGTAGAGGGCGGTCTGGTCAGTTTCGGCGGGTTACGGCTGAGTTTCCAACGTCTCGGGATTCCTCGGGGCAGACTTCGGTGGACCGAGCACCGGCGGCATGACCGCCCCCGGCGACTCGGCCCTCGCGAGGGGGCGCCCAACTCGCCCACTCGCCTTCGGCTCGCTTGGCTCAAACAGAGGCGCCCAGTCAGTTCTTGAAGCCCGCTCCGCGGGCCCTCGCTTCAGCCTCCTCGCCGGGGGCGGCCATGCCACCGCGACGCAGTTGAGGCGTCGGACGATCCAGGGCTGTCTGCGGTGCGGCGGCATGCGAGGGAGCGCGGGGCGACAAGGGAGCGTCATCTCCCTCCGCCCCCTTCGTGATCAGGCCTTCTCCGCCTGCACGTCCGCCACGGCCAGCGCGGTCATGTTGACGATGCGACGCACCGTCGCGGACGGGGTCAGGATGTGCACCGGGCGCTTGGCGCCGAGCAGGATCGGCCCCACCGTGACGCCTTGGCCGCTGACGACCTTCAGGACGTTGAACAGGATGTTCGCGGCGTCCAGCGTCGGCAGCACCAGCAGGTTCGCCGAGCCCTTCAGCGTGGAGTCCGGCAGGAAGGTGCTGCGCACGTCCTCGGACAACGCGGCGTCGCCGTGCATCTCGCCATCGCATTCGATGTCGGGATGACGGGCGGCGAAAAGGTCGCGGGCCTGGCGCATTTTGACCGCGGACGGCCGCTTGCTGCTGCCGAACATCGAGTGCGACAGGAAGGCCAGTTTCGGCGGCAGGCCGAAGCGCTGCAGTTCCTCCGCCGCCTGCGCGGCGATGTCGGCGAGCTGCTCGGCGGTCGGGTCCTCGTTGACGAAGGTGTCGGCGATGAACAGCGTGCGCTGCTCCAGCATCAGCGCGTTCATCGTCGCGAAGTTGGACACGCCGTGCTTCAGGCCGATCAGGTCGTTGACGTGCTCCAGGTGCGAGTCGAAGCGGCCCACCATGCCGCAGATCATCGCGTCGGCATCGCCCAGCTGGATGGCGAGCGCGCCGATGGTCGTGTTGGAGCGGCGCACCGCGGCCTTGGCCATCTCCGGCGTGAAGCCGCGGCGGCCCATCGCGTGGTGATAGGCCTCCCAGTACTGGCGGAAGCGGTGGTCGTTCTCGGGGTCGATGACGGCCACGTCCTCGCCGAGCTTCAGGCGCAGGCCGGCGCGTTGCAGACGCATCGCGATCACCTCGGGGCGACCGATCAGCGTCGGCCTGGCCAGGCCTTCGTCGAGCGCCACCTGCACGGCGCGCAGCACGCGTTCATCCTCGCCCTCGGCGTAGATGACGCGCGCCGGGTTCGCCTTCGCCACGGCGAAGACGGGGCGCATGAACATGCCGGTCTGGTAGACGAAGCGAGAGAGGTGCTCGCGGTACGCGGCCATGTCGGCGATCGGGCGCGTCGCCACGCCGGAGTCCTCGGCGGCCTTCGCCACCGCCGGCGCGATGCGCAGGATCAGGCGGGCGTCGAACGGCTTCGGGATGAGGTACTCGGGGCCGAAGGCCAGGTCCTGGCCGGGATAGGCGGCGGCCACCTCGGGGGGCGTCTCGGCCTTGGCCAGCTCGGCGATCTCGCGCACGCAGGCCAGCTTCATCGCCTCGGTGATCTTGGTCGCGCCGCAGTCCAGCGCGCCGCGGAAGATGTACGGGAAGCACAGGACGTTGTTGACCTGGTTCGCGTAGTCCGAGCGGCCGGTCGCCACGATGCAATCGGGGCGGGCTTCCTTGGCCAGCTCGGGGCGGATCTCCGGCTCCGGATTGGCCAGCGCCAGGATGATGGGCTGACGCGCCATGGTCTTGACCATCTCCGCGGTCAGCACGCCGGCGGCCGAGCAGCCCAGGAACACGTCCGCGTCCTTGACCACGTCGGCCAGCGTGCGGGCCGAGGTGACCTGGCAATAGCGGCGCTTGGACTCGTCCAGCCTGTCGGCGTCGGCGCGCTGGCTGTGGATGACGCCCTTGGAGTCGACCGCGAAGATGTTCTCGCGCTTCACGCCCAGGCCCACCATCACGTCCAGGCACGCGATCGCCGCAGCCCCCGCGCCCGACACGGCGACCTTCACCGCGCCGATGTCCTTGCCGACCAGCTCCAGGCCGTTCAGCAGCGCGGCGCTGGAGATGATGGCGGTGCCGTGCTGGTCGTCGTGGAAGACGGGGATGTTCATGCGGGCGCTGAGCTGCTTCTCGATGTAGAAGCACTCGGGCGCCTTGATGTCCTCGAGGTTGACGCCGCCCAGCGTCGGCTCCATCGCCGCGATGATCTCGACCAGCTTGTCGGGATCGCGCTCCGCGAGCTCGATGTCGAAGACGTCGATGCCGGCGAATTTCTTGAACAGGCAGCCCTTGCCTTCCATCACCGGCTTGGCGGCCAGCGGGCCGATGTCGCCCAGGCCCAGCACCGCGGTGCCGTTGGTGATGACGCCGACGAGATTGCCGCGCGAGGTGTACTCGGCCGCCAGGGCCGGGTCCTTCTCGATGTCCAGGCACGGATAGGCGACACCCGGTGAATACGCCAGCGACAGGTCGCGCTGGTTGGCCAGGGGTTTGGTGGGGGTGACGGCGATCTTGCCGCGTGTCGGGCTGCGGTGGTACTCCAGCGCCGCTTCGCGCAGCGCGGCCTCGGCGGGGCTCAGGCCGAGGGCGTCGTTCTTGTCAGTCATGCATGTCTCCGTCGCGGTGGAAATGGGCCCCGGGGACCACGACGGACGCGGGCGTCGAGAGGCTCGACGAGGCCGCGATGACGGAGTCACGGGGGGCGCAAAGCTTAATCCTCCCGCTCCGGCCCCAGAATGAATTCAGTTTTAACTGCCATGCAAAGATGGCAATCAGCCATGCACGGCATGACGCCCCATCGAGCCCGCCTCGGGCGGTGCCCGCAACGTGACGTGTTCTCAAGCGATCTGCCGCGAAAGGGACGGCCCGCGCGCCTCGCGGCGTCTGGTCGGCGGCGTGCGAGAACCGTGCCCGCTGAAGCGGAAACGCGCCCCGGAGGGCGCGTTGTCGTTTGAGCGCTCACGCGCGGCGCGGGCGAAACCGCCGAACGCGGGGCGTCGTTGTCAGCCCTGCGCGCGCCTGGACAGGATCTCGAAGGCCGGCAGGGTCTTGCCTTCCAGCACTTCCAGGAAGGCGCCGCCACCGGTGGAGATATAGCCGACGTCCTGCTCGATGCCGTACTTGGCGATCGCCGCCAGCGTGTCGCCGCCACCGGCGATGGAGAACGCGTCCGACGCGGCGATGGCGCGGGCGATGGTCTCGGTGCCGTGGGCGAAGGCGTCGAACTCGAACACGCCGACCGGGCCGTTCCACACGATCGTGCCCGCGGCCTTCAGTTGCTCGGCGAGCAGCGCGGCGGTCTTCGGGCCGATGTCCAGGATCAGGTCGTCATCGGCCACGTCGGTCGCGGCCTTCACCGTCGCGGGCGCGTCGGCGGCGAAGGTCTTGGCGGTCACCACGTCGACGGGGATGGGCACCGCGGCGCCACGCGCCTGCATCGACGCGATGACGGCCTTGGCGTCGTCGATCAGGGCGGGCTCGGCCAGCGACTTGCCGATGTTCAGGCCGGCGGCCAGCATGAAGGTGTTGGCGATGCCGCCGCCGACGATCAGGCCGTCGACGTTGCCGGACAGCGATTGCAGGATGGTCAGCTTGGTCGACACCTTGGAGCCGGCCACGATCGCCACCAGCGGACGCTTGGGATTGGCCAGCGCCTTGGTGATGGCGTCGATCTCGGCCGCCAGCAGCGGGCCGGCGCAGGCGATCCTGGCGAACTGCGCGATGCCGTAGGTCGAGGCCTCGGCGCGGTGCGCGGTGCCGAAGGCGTCGTGGACGAAGATGTCGCACAGCGCGGCCATCTTGCGCGACAGCTCCTCGCTGTTCTTCTTCTCGCCCTTGTTGACGCGGCAGTTCTCCAGCAACACGAGCTGGCCGGGCTTCACGTCGACGCCGTCGACCCAGTCGGCCAGCAGCGGCACATCGCGGCCGAGCAGCTCGCCCATGCGCTTGGCGACCGGCGCCAGCGAATCCTCGGGCTTGAACTCGCCCTCGGTGGGGCGGCCCAGGTGGGACGTGACCATCACCGCGGCGCCGGCCTTCAGGGCCATCTCGATGGCGGGAATGGAGGCGCGCACGCGCGTGTCCTCGGTGATCTGGCCGGCATCGTTCAGCGGCACGTTCAGGTCAGCGCGGATGAACACGCGCTGGTTGGCCACCTTGCCGGCGGCGATCAGATCGGCGAAACGCAGGACGTTCATGGGAGTGCGAGGGCGTAGTTGAAAGACGGGAAGCCGGCTCGGGCAAGCGCGCCGCCCGGCGAATCGGGCCGCAGCTTACCAGCCGGTCCCGCGCCGAATGGTCCGGACGGGTTACGGAACGCGACCGAAACCGGTCACGCTCGCCATCCCGGCGGCCGCTACCAGCCCAGCCCGATCCGCAGCGCCAGCATCACCGCCGTGCCGCTGACGATGGTGCCGAGGATGCCGCGCCGCCAGAAGAAGTAGGCCGTCGCCACCGCGGTGGCGTACAGGCGCGCGTCCTTCCACGTGTGGATCAGCTCGCCCTGGGTCATGACGATCTCCGGGACGATCACCGCCGCCAGCGCGGCCAGCGGCGCGTAGCGCAGGCCGTCGCGCATCCAGTCCGGCAGACGGATCTCGTGCTTCGGGATCATGAAGAAGCTGCGCGTGATGAGCGTGATCAGGCCCATGCCGACGATGCCCAGGATCGCCTCCCACGTGCTCATGCGGACCTCCCGCCCGTGCCGGACGTGGCGGAGGACGGCGGCAGCCAGCGCTCCATCAACAGGCCGATGGCCACCGCCGCGGCGATGGCCACCAGGATGTTGAGCCGCAGCGGCAGCGCGTAGGCGGCCACCGCGGCGCAGCCCGCGACCGCGCCGGAGACCCAGGTGTTGCGGTCCCTGAGCAGCGAGTAGCTCAACCCCAGCAGCGCCAGCACGCCGGCGAATCCGAGGCCCCAGTTCGTCGGGACGCGGTCGGCCAGCAGGATGCCGGCGATCGCGGGGACCTGCCACGCGAACCAGTTGGTCGCCACCCCGCCCCAGAAGTACGGCACCTGGTTGGCCGGGTCGGGCTTCATGTCGGGGAAGCGCTTGAGGAAGGCGACGTAGTTGAGGTCGGCCGCGAAGTAGCCGATCAGCAGCCGCTGCGCGCGCGGCAGCGGCTCGAAGTACAGGCGCCACTGCGCGCTGAAGATGACGAAGCGCAGGTTGACGCAGAAGGCCGTCGCCCACAGCACCCACAGCGGCGCGCCGCTCGCCAGCAACGGCAGCGACGCCAGTTGCGAGCTGCCCGCGAAGACCACCAGGCTCATCAATAGCGATAGCCCGACGCCGAGCCCGCTCTTGACCATGGCCACGCCGGTCACCAGTCCCCAGGCCGAGATGCCCAGGGTGATGCCGAGCATCTCACGCGCGCCGCGCTTGAATTCCGTGTGGCGCACCAGCGCCGCGAGTCCTTCCGCCATGGGCGCGATTGTCTTACGCGGCTCCTGAAACGGATCGCCCCTCGCCCGCGACCGCGGCGGGCGGCGTCCACAAAGCGCCCTGGCGGCGCCCCGCGCGGCACGCGGCGCGACGGCGGATCCCGCCAGGCGCCGCGGCGGCCTCGACTTACTTCAGCTTGCGCACCGAGCCGGAGCCGGCGTTGGACATGCTGATCTCCGGGCTGCCGACATAACCGACGTCGCCCGAGCCGGCGATGCGGACATTGAGCTTGCGCACCGCCTGCACCGTCACGTCGCCGCTGCCGGAGATGCTCACCTTGGCCTCGTCGACCGTCAGTTCACGCGTCTTCACATCGCCGCTGCCGGCCACGGTGACGCTGAGGAAATTGGCCTTGCCGTTGAGCACCATGTCGCCGCTGCCGGCGACGCGCAGCGTCACCTGGTCGGCCTCCAGGCCCTGGATGCGCAGGTCGCCGCTGCCGGCGATGCTGCCGTCGAAGTTGCCCGTCTTCATCGGCTCGACGCGCACGTCGCCCGAGCCCGCGATCGACACGCCGCGCAGTTGGCGCATGTCCAGCGTGATCGTCGGGGTGCCCCGGGCATCGAGGCTGTAGCCGCGCTTGGCCGCGATCTCCAGCGTGCGGCCCTTGCTGCCGTCGACGACGCGGGTCTCCAGGTAGCTCAACAGGTTGCGGTCGGTCCGGACCTCGACCTTCTCGCTCGATCCCTGGCGCACCAGCACCTTGAAGTCTCCCGACAGCGACACGGCCTCGAAGGCGCCGACATCGCGGCTCTCGGACGACACGTCGCCGTTGCCCTCGACACGCTGCGAGCCGCCGAAGCTCAGGGTCCAGGCCTGCGCGCTGCCCACGGCGGCCAGGCTCAGCAACGTGGCGGCGAAGAGGCGGCGGCCAGCGGACGAGGCGATGGACCGGGAAAAAGTAGTGGTCATGTGGGATCTCCTGACTCTTGATGATCCCATCATCGGTCGGAGTGGCCGGTCCAGGCTATTGGCGGATGACGAACTGCAACATTCGGGGAATCAACTGCTCGGTCGCCTGATTTTCCGAGGCGGCGTCGCAACGCCGTCACGTTCAGCGGCATGCCGGGCGACGGACCTCGCGGCGCGCCCGGATCAGTGGCCGGCCTTGTCGGCCGCCTTGTCGCCCACCTTGCCCTTGGCGGAGCGCGGATCGGGCGCTTCGTCCTCGCCGTCGGATGCCGAGCCGCCCGCCTTGGCGGCGGCCGGGTTGGCCACCTGGGGACGGGTGCCCTCGAGCTTGTTCTCGCGCATGTACTCGTCCATCTCGCGCCAGCCCTCGTAGACCGCGGCCTTCTGGGCCTTGGGGTTGAGGGCGTAGCAGTCCTCGATGGCCCGCAGCGCGTTGCGGCAGGCGCCGCCGATGGCCTTGCCGTCGGCCTCCTTGGCGGCGGCGACCTTGGCCGGGTCCTCGATGCCCAACTGGTCGCAGCCGGCCAGCAGCGCCGCGCAGCCGAGCAGCGCCGCCATCAGCGCGGGGCGAGCGGCGGTCAGGGAACGGAGGGGTGCCTTCATGCTGTCCTTATCGGCCATCGACGGGCGGTGCTTGAGCCGCGCCATTGTGCGTCGGCCCGCGACCGCCCATTCCAGGCAAAAACACCGCCGGAAGGCGGTGTTTTTCCGTTTGGCCTCGCCGGGTCTGTCCGCTCAGCGCGGTCCGGCCATCGCCTGCAGGCGGGCGATGCGCTCCTCGGTCGGCGGGTGGGTGCTGAACAGCCCGCGCAGGCCACCACCGGAGAGCGGGTTCATGATCATCATCTGCGCGGTCTCCGGATGGCGCTCGGTCGTCTCCAGCGGAATGCCCTGCGCATAACGATGGATCTTGTCCAGCGCCGAGGCCAGCGCGTGCGGGTCACCGGAGATCTCCGCGCCGCCGCGGTCGGCCTCGAACTCACGCGCGCGGCTGATCGCCATCTGGATCAGCGACGCCGCGATCGGCGCCAGGATCGCCACCAGCAGACCGACGATCGGGTTGGCCGGGCGGCCCTCGCTGTCGCGCGGGCTGAAGAACATGGCGAAGTTGGCCAGCATCGAGATCGCGCCGGCCATCGTCGCGCTGACCGTCGAGATCAGGATGTCGCGGTGCTTCACGTGCGCCAGCTCGTGGGCCATCACGCCGCGCAGCTCCCGCTCCGACAGGACGCGGATGATGCCCGTCGTCGCGGCGACGGCGGCATGCTCGGGATTGCGGCCGGTGGCGAAGGCGTTGGGCGCGTCCTCCTGGATCAGGTAGACGCGCGGCATCGGCAGCTGGGCGCGCTCGGCCAGTTCCTTGACCATGCGGTAGAACTGCGGCGCGCTGCGTTCGTCGACCTCCTGGGCGTTGTACATCTTCAGCACCAGCTTGTCGGAGAACCAGTAGCTGAAGAAGTTCATGCCCAGCGCGACGACCAGCGCGATCAGCATGCCGGTCTGCCCGCCCAGCATCGAGCCGATCGCCATGAACAGCGCGGTGATGGCGGCCATCAGGATGGCGGTCTTCATCAGGTTGAACATGGGCTACCTCCTCGGGAATGAATCAACGGAACAAGTCGGGACGGTACACCGTCCCGACTCCATGAGATGGCGGCGGAACCAGCAGCTTCAAGCTGGTCGACCCGCAGTTCGGGACAGGCTGAAGCGACGCGCGGGCGCCCGGCGTCACGCCAGCGATTCGCCCACCAGCAAGGGCCGCGCCTGAAGAAAGGCCGCCGCCGGCAGGCGCTTGCCGCCGGCGCGCTGCAGCTCGGTCAGGCGCACCGAGCCTCGGCCGCACGCCACCACCGGGCCTTCTGGCGCCACCGCCAGCACGCGCCCCGGCTCGCCCGGCGTGCCGTCGGCATCGACGACCTCGGCGCGCCACACCTTCAGCGGCTCGCCGTCCAGTTGCGCGACGCCACCCGGAAACGGGTCGAAGGCCCGCAGCCGTCGCGCGATCCGGACGGCCTCGTCGGTCCAGCGGATCTGGCCCTCGGCCTTCTCGATCTTGTGGGCGTAGGTGACGCCCTCCTCCGGCTGCCGGACCGGATCCAGCGCACCGCGCGCGGCGATGTCCAGCGCCTGGACGATCATCCGGCCGCCCAGCACGGCGAGGCGGTCGTGCAGCGTGGCCGAAGTGTCCACGGGCGTGATCGGCAGACGCTCGATCAGCAGCATGTCGCCGGTGTCCAGGCCCTCGTCCATCTGCATGATGGTGATGCCGGTCTCGACATCGCCGGCCTCGATCGCGCGGTGGATGGGCGCGGCGCCGCGCCAGCGCGGCAGGATCGAGCCGTGGATGTTCAGGCAGCCCAGGCGCGGCAGGGTCAGCACCCAGGCCGGCAGGATCAGCCCGTAGGCGGCGACGACCAGCACGTCCGGACGCGCGTCCAGCAGCGCCTGGCGGCCGATCGCGGCTTCATCGGGAAACTTGCCGTCCAGCCGCAGGCTGCGCGGCTGCGCGACGGCGATGCCGCGCTCCACCGCCAGTTGCTTCACCGGCGAGGCCTGCAGCTTCATGCCGCGACCCGCGGGCCGGTCCGGCTGGCTCAGCACCAGCGGCACCTCGAAGCCGGCGTCCAGCAACGCCCGCAGCGCGATCGCCGCGAACTCGGGCGTGCCGGCGAAGGCGACGCGCAACCCGCTGCCCGCCATCAACGGTCCTTCGCCTCGTCGCGGGCCTTCTTCACCAGCTTGGTCTTGATGCGCTCGCGCTTGAGCGGGCTGAGGTACTCGACGAACACCTTGCCCTTGAGATGGTCCATCTCGTGCTGCACGCACACGGCCAGCAAACCCTCGGCGTCGAACTGGAAGGTGTGGCCGTCGCGGTCCAGCGCCTGCACCGTCACCTGCTTGTGACGCATGACCTTGTCGTAGATCGTCGGCACGGAGAGGCAGCCCTCCTCGCCTTCCATCATTTCCTCGCTGGCCGCGACCAGTTCCGGATTGATCAGCACCAGCGGCTGGTCGCGCTCTTCCGACACGTCCATCACCAGCACTCGCTCGTGCACGTCGATCTGCGTAGCGGCGAGACCGACGCCGTCGGCGTCGTACATGGTCTCGAGCATGTCAGCGGCAAGCGCGCGGATGCGGTCGTCCACCGCGGCCACCGGTTTGGCGACGGTATGCAGGCGCGGATCGGGGTATCGAAGAATGGTCAGTTTCGCCATGGTGAGGACGCGAGCGCTGTGGAAAGCACACAACGCCTGTTTGTAAGGGCTTGCAAGTGAGGGCGGCACCGTTCATTGCGGGTACCCCTGAATCTGGGCAGAATCGCCGCCAGCGAGTGCTGGATTTTCGCCGATTTGGGTTGCACTGCGGACCTCGCCACAAAAGCGCCATCGGCCACGAGGGGCCTTCCATCCCGGCGCAGGAGAAAAAAGTAATGACGCAAAGGCGGCCACTGGGCTTGACGACGATCTCCGCAGCCCTGCTGGTGGGTGCCTTCTGCGCGGGCCCGTTGCTCGCAGCCGGCAACTACCCGATCACCCCCGAACAGCGCCAAACCGCGCAGCAGGTCGCCCAGACCGGCGTACCTGTGTCCGAGCTGGCCGCCAACGCTCCCGACACCTATGTCGTGAAGGCGGGCGACACGCTCTGGGCCATCTCGGGCGTCTTCCTGAAGAGCCCGTGGCGCTGGCCCGAGCTCTGGGGCATGAACACCGACCAGGTCCGCAACCCGCATCTGATCTATCCGGGACAGGTGCTGATGCTGGTCAAGACCGACGGCCGCGCGCGGCTGCAGTTCGGCCGCGACGTCAGCGGCGCCACCGGCGGCGGCGACTCGACCAAGCTGTCGCCCCGGGTGCGCTCGACCTCCCTCGCCGATGGCTCGATCGCGCCGATCCCGCAGCATCTGATCGAACCGTTCCTCAACGAGGCGGTCGTGCTGAACACCAACGAACTGGAAACCGCGCCGCGGATCGTCTCCGCGCAGGAAAACCGCGTCTGGATGGCCAGGGGCGACATCGCTTACGCGCGTGGCAACTTCGTGCCCAACCAGACCGAATACCGCGTCTTCCGCGAGCCGCATCCGCTGCGCGACCCGGTGACCAAGGAGCTGCTCGGTTTCGAGGCCCCCTACGTGGGCACCGCCGACGTGACCCGCCCCGGCGGCGGCACGGGTCGCGACGAAGTGCCGACGACGCTCACCGTGACGCTGGTGCGCCAGGAGGTGCAATCGGGCGACCGCCTGGCCCCTGTTCCCCCGCGCGACTACAAGAGCTACGTGCCGCATGCGCCGGCCCAGCCGGTCGACGGCCGGATCGTCTCGGTCTACGGCGACGCGATCACCGCCGGCCAGAACCAGATCGTGGTGCTGAACCGCGGCGCCCGTGACGGCATGGAGCGCGGCCATGTGCTGGCGCTCTGGCATGCCGGCCGCGTCGTCCGCGACACGACCACCTCCAAGCGGGAAGATATCCGTTTGCCGGATGAGCGCCACGGCGTGCTCTTCGTCTTCCAGGTCTTCGATCGGGTCTCGTACGCCCTGATCCTGTCGGTGCAGGAACCGGTCGTCGCGGGCGACCGCTTCACGCAGCCCTGAGCGATCGGGCTCTCCGCGCGGGTCGCAGTCAGGACCACACGGATGAGCCCCGAAGACCTGCGCGGCTGGTTGCACCTGCTGTCCTGCGTTTCGCGCGGGGCCGCGCGCCGGCTGCTGGCGCGACACGGCTCACCCTCGGCCGCGCTCGATGCCGGCTCCGCCGGTTGGGCCGCGCTGCTGGGGCCGGATGAGGCGGCCAAACTGGCCCAGCCCACCGTCGATCTGGACCGGCTGGTGCAGCGCACGCAAACCTGGCTGGAACGCGGCGAGCGCCGCTCGATCCTGCTGGTCGGCGACGCCGACTACCCCGCCCCGCTGCTGAACATCGCGGACCCGCCGCTGATGCTCTACCTCGACGGTCGGCGCGACCTGCTTCAGCAGCGCTGCGTGGCGGTCGTCGGCAGCCGCCGCCCGAGCCCGCAAGGGGACGACAACGCGCGCCATTTCGCCCGGGGGTTGGGACAGGCCGGTTTCTGCGTCGTCTCCGGGCTGGCGCTGGGCATCGACGGCGCCGCGCACGAAGCCGCGCTGGACACCCCCGGCGGCACCATCGCCGTGCTGGGAACCGGGCTGGACAAGATCTATCCGCTCGAACACGCCGACCTCGCCCGTCAGGTCGCACGGCGTGGACTGCTGCTCAGCGAATACTTCATCGGCACCCCGCCGATGGGGCCGAACTTCCCCCGGCGCAACCGCATCATCGCGGGGCTGTCCGAGGGTTGCCTGGTCGTCGAGGCGGCAATGAAATCCGGCTCGCTGATCACCGCCCGGCAGGCGTCCGAGGCCGGTCGCGAGGTGTTCGCGGTGCCGGGATCGATTCATTCGCCGCAGTCGCGGGGCTGTCATCACCTGCTCAAGCAGGGGGCCTGCCTGGTTCAGGAGTTGGAAGACCTGCTCGCCGAGCTGCCCGCGGGCGGCTTGCCACGCACCAGCCCGCTGTCGCTGGGGATCGACGAGGACGGCGCGGCCGTCGTCGCGCCTGCGCCGAGCGCCCCTGTCGAGCCACCCGATCACCCCCTCCTGCGGGCGATCGGGCATGACACGGTGTCGCTGGAACAGCTGTCCCAGCGCAGTGGGTGGCCTCAGGACGAACTGAACGCCACCCTGCTGGACCTCGAACTGGAAGGCCATGTCGCGCGGCTGCCGGGGTCGCTGTTCCAGCGTCGCCGCCAAGCCTGATCAAGCTGCGAATTAGCGAAAAACACGTGGAAATCGCGCGAAAAACGCGCTCCCATGCGGGAATTTCCGCCTCCCGAGGGCTTCATTTCGGCCAAAAGGGGTTTCAGGGGGTGAGTTATAGTGCCCGCATGTTTGACGTCCTCGTCTACCTGTACGAAACCTATTGGCGCCCCGACGCCTGCCCGGATCATGCGCAACTGACCCGGAAACTGTCGGCGGTGGGTTTCGAGGACGACGAGATCCGCGATGCGCTCTCCTGGCTGGACGGCCTGGCCGCGGCCTCCCAATCGCACCACGGCGAACCCGGCACCCGCAGCATGCGGGTCTACTCCCGCGAGGAGCAGGACCACCTGGGCGACGTCTCGATCGGCTTCATCAGCTTCCTGGCCTCGGCCGGCGTGTTGCCCACCGCGATGCGTGAGATGGTCATCGACCGCGCCATGGCGATCCCCGGCGGCCCGCTGGACCTGGAGGACCTGAAGATCATCGTGCTGATGGTGTTCTGGAGCCTGGGCGAGGAACCCGACGCGCTGATCCTGGACGAGCTGTTCGTCGCGCCGGAAGAGCGCCTCATCCACTGAACCGCCCCAGTCCCGACACTCGAAAAACCGGCCCCGCGCGAGCGGCGCCGGTTTTGTCTTTTGGAGCGGGCTGCGGCGCGCCTCAGGCCAGCAGGCGGGAGGGATCGACCTCGAGCTTGGCCAGCGCGTTGCGCGTGGCCTTGACGGTCAGCGACTCGTCCTGCGCCGGCAGCATCAGGCCCGCCTGCAGGAACGCCGCCAGGCGGCTGAGCTGGAAGAGCACGCCGCGGCCTTGCGGCGACACGAACAGGATCAAGTGGTGGCGCATCCCGCGCCAGACCAGTTGCACCGGTTCGACGCGGCCGCGGTAGTCCAGCATGTACCAGCTGCCGACCTGCAGCTCGCGCGCCCAGGCCAGCATCGCCGGCGTCGGCGCGGTGCCGCCCTCGGCGACCACCTCCAGCCCCTCGCATTCATGGCTGGACAGGTCACGCACCAGGGATTCGTTGATCTCGCCGGCCTCGGGGGACGGCAGCATCGCCTCCAGCGTTTCCAGCTGGCTCATCAGGTCGTCCAGCCGCTCTCGCGGAATCGCCGCGGTCTTGGCGGTGAACGCCGCGGCCAGCGCATTGTTCAGCGAGCGGATCTGCTCGTCCTGGCGCTCGTGGTTCATGCCCGCGTGGCCCATGCCGTCGCGCAGCGTCTTGAGCAGGGGGGGCAGCCGGCGGATCACCTCGGCACGGTCCTCGCGGGACACCTTGGCGCTCGCGGACCAGATCAGATCGGCGGCAGCGCGCTTCATCGTCTTGGTCTGCTCGGCCTGCGGGCCGTAGCGCACGCCGGTCACCGCCAGCACATCGGCCCAGACCTGGAACAGGAAGTCGCGCACGCCGTCCTGCACCGGCACCTCGGACAGCATCTTGCGCAGCTCGATCGTGTACTGGATGGCCAGCGTCTCGCGCTGCTCCACCTGCTGGGCGAGCGAGACCCCCTTGCGGGACACCTCGTTCTCCTGCTGGAAATAGTGGTCGAGGAACTTCTCGAACTCGGTCAGCACCGTCTGGAAGACGCGCCGGCCGGTGTCCGGGTAGGCCTCGACGACCTGCACCACCCGCTTGATCTCGCGCTCCAGCGCGTCGCCGATCTCGGCGGTGGACGTGCTGAACCCCATCACGCAGGCGCCCATGCGGTCGATCAGGCGGCGCGCCGGGTGATCCTCTGTGGCGAAGAAATCGGGCTCGCTCACCGCCACCCGCAGCACCGGCATCTGCAGCCGCGCGAACCAGACGCGGATCGCGGACGGGATGCGCTCTTCCTGCAGGATCGCCTGGAACAGCAACGCCACCAGCTCGATCGTGGCGCGCTCGGCCGGCGTGTCCGCGGCCTGCTTCAGGACCTGCTTCAGCGCCTGGTTGCGATTGCGGATGTCGTCGAGCGCCTGGGGTGCCGTCAACTCCTGGTTGGCCGACTCCACCTGATCGGCGCGCCGCTGCACCGCCTCCTGGGCGTGATTGATGGCGGCGCTCAGGCGTGGCGATCCGCCCCGGGTCGACGGGCCGGCCGCCGCGGCGTAGACGCCGGCGTTGTTGGCGACGCCGGCCGGCGTGCCCTGCCCGCCGCGGACCGACGGGGTGACACCGGACATCGTCCGAGGCGCGGGCGTCGGCGCGGACGCGAGCTCGGGCACGTGACGCGCCAGCACGCGTTGCAACTGGGCCATGACCTGCTGGGCGGACTGGCTCGCCGGCGTCATGGCCGGACCGCCGGGCCCCGCGGTCGCGGCGGCCGACGGCGCGATGCCGCCATGCGTCTGGGCCGGTGACGGCGTCGGACCCAGGGCCGCGGACTGCGTCGCCACGCTGGCGGACGGCGCGTTGCGGCGGATGAACGGACGCAGATCCACGTCGGGCATCACGCCCTGCTGGATCAGCCAGTGATTGGCCTCGTGATAGGACTCGTTGAGCAGCTGCGAGAACTCGTGATGCAGCCAGCGCTGCAGCATCTGCCAGACCGAGCTGGTCAGGGCCGCATCGAACCAGGCGTCGAGCACCAGCCGCGCCAGCACCTGCGCGCGCAGCAGGTCCTGCTGGGCCAGGTCCTCGACCCGCTCCAGCGACTGCATCCGGTTGCGCAGGTCGCTGAACTCCCAGCTGGCCTTGTCCATCATCGCCAGCGCGAGGCGCGAGGCGATGATCTCGCGCTCGATCGTGTCGTCGCTGACCAAGGCGAGATTCTGCGGACGCGAGTTCAGCGACGCCGACCGCGAGTCCCCCGGGCCATGGTGGTACGCGTGTCGCAGCGCCTTGCCCAGGCGCGCATGCCACGGCGTGGCGCAGCGCTGCCAGGCGTCGAACGCGTCGCGACGCGCCATCTGCAGCGCGTGCTCGGCCGGCTGCGCGAGCTGCTCCTGCACCGCCGTCGTCAACACCGCCACCACGGCCGGCAGGCCGCGCAGCAGCACTTCCGTATGGACGCGCCGCGCTTGCGAAGCCAGGGCCTGGGATCTTGCGTCGGCGGCGGTCATCGAGCGTGAGATGGAAGGGTGCGGATGACTCTACTACACCACCGCGCCGGCATTCGGGTCATCCGGGTCCTCGCGCTTGGCGGGGCCGCCCTTGACCAAGTCCTCGCGCTTCACGCCCAGCCACATCGCGATGGCGGCAGCCACGAAGACCGACGAGTAGATGCCGAACAGGATGCCGATCGTCAGCGCGATCGCGAAGTAATGCAGCGTCGGGCCGCCGAACAGCAGCATCGACAGCACCATCATCTGCGTCGAGCCGTGCGTGATGATCGTGCGGCTGATCGTGGACGTGATCGCGTGGTCGATGATCTCGTGGGTGTTGAGCTTGCGGTACTTCCGGAAGGCCTCGCGGATCCGGTCGAAGATGACCACGGACTCGTTCACCGAGTAACCCAGCACCGCCAGGATCGCCGCCAGCACCGCCAGCGAGAACTCCCACTGGAAGTAGGCGAAGAAGCCCAGGATGATCACCACGTCATGCAGGTTGGCGATGATGCCGGCCACGGCGAACTTCCACTCGAAGCGGAAGGCCAAGTACAGCATGATGCCGATCACCGTGAAGCCCAGCGCCATCGCGGCGTCGTGCGCCAGCTCCGCGCCGACCGACGGGCCGACGACGTCGCTGCGGGTCAGTTTCAGCGGTTCCTGGCCGTTGACGGCGCAGGCTTGCTTGCTGATGGATTCGCCGCGCGCGGTGATCTCCTGGTGCTGCACCACGGCACCCTTCTCGGCTTTGCACAGCTCGCCGAAGACGCGGTCGACCAGTTCGTCGCGCTTGACGCCCGGCTTGACCGGCAGGCGGATCATGACGTCGCGCGAGGTGCCGAAGTTGGTCACCTGGACTTCGCCCAGGTTGAGCTGCTCGACGATGTGCCGGGTCCGCTCGATGTCGGCCACTTGCGTGTACTGCACGCCGACCTCGGTGCCGCCGGTGAACTCGATCGAGAAATGCAGGCCGCGGGTGACCAGGAAGAAGACCGCGGCGATGAAGGTGAGGAAGGACACGGCGTTGAGGATCAACGCGTGCTTCATGAACGGGATGTCCCGCTTGATTCGGAAGAATTCCATGGCGTCGTACGCTCTCTTCTCTGCGAGGGGCCGGGGCCCTTATTGAGCCTCGGCGGCCGGGGCGTCGCCCGCGCCGGCGTCGGTGCCGGGTTTCCACACGGTCCCGATGGCGACCGCCTTCAGGCGCTTGCGGCGGCCGTACCAGAGGTTCACCAGCGCGCGCGAGAACATCACCGACGAGATCATCGACGTCACGATGCCCAGGCAGTGCACCACCGCGAAGCCCTTGATCGGGCCGGAGCCGAACGCCAGCAGCGCCAGCCCCGCGATCAGCGTGGTCACGTTGGAGTCCAGGATGGTCGCCCAGGCGCGCTCGTAGCCGACGTGGATCGCCTGTTGCGGCGCCATGCCGGCGCGCAGTTCCTCGCGCACCCGCTCGTTGATCAGCACGTTGGCGTCGATGGCCATGCCCAGCACCAGCGCGATGGCCGCGATGCCCGGCAGGCTCAGCGTGGCCTGCAGCATCGACAGCACCGCCAGCAACAGCAGCAGGTTGAAGCCCAGCGCCACGGCGGAGAACACGCCGAACATCATGTAGTACAGGCACATGAAGATCGCCACGGCGACGAAGCCCCAGGTGACCGACGCGATGCCCTTGTCGATGTTGTCCTTGCCCAGCGACGGGCCGATGGTGCGCTCCTCGATGATCTCCATCGGCGCGGCCAGCGAGCCGGCGCGCAGCAGCAGCGCGGTGTCGCTGGCTTCCTGCGTGGTCATGGCGCCGCCGGTGATCGAGAAGCTGTTGCCCAGTTCGCCGCGGATCACGGGGGCCGTCACGACCTGACCCTTGCCCTTCTCGAACAGGATGATCGCCATGCGCTTGCCGATGTTCTCGCGCGAGACGTCCTTCATGATCCGGGCGCCCTTGGCGTCGACCTTCAGCGTGACGGACGGACTGTGGCTCTCGTCGAAGCCCGGCTGCGCATCGTTCAGGTTGTCGCCGGTCAGCACGACTTGACGCTTGACGATGATGGGCGCGCCGCCCTTCTCGGTGAAGCGCTCGGTGCCGAACGGCACCGGACCGGAACCGGCCAGCGCCGCCTGCGCCTCGGCGCTGTCGTCGGCCATGCGCAGTTCCAGCGTGGCGGTGCGGCCGATGATGTCCTTGGCCTTGGCGGTGTCCTGCACCCCGGGCAACTGGACGACGACGCGGTCACGGCCCTGCTGCAGGATCACCGGCTCGGCGACGCCGAGCTCGTTGACACGGTTGTGCAGCGTGGTGATGTTCTGTTTGATCGCGGCGTCCTGCACCGCGATGATCGCCTTGGGCGTCAGCTCGCCGGACAGGCGCAGCTCGGTGCCGGCGCCTTGGGGCGTCCACGCGACGTCGGGCATCTGGTCGCGCAGCAGGTTCTGGGCCTGCGTGCGGGTCGCCTCGTCGCGGAAGTTCACGACGACGCTATCGCCCTCGCGCGCGATGCCGGCATGGCGGATGTTCTTGTCGCGCAGCAGGGTGCGAATGTCAGCCGACAGCGATTCGGCCTTCTTCGTCAGCGCGGCCTTCATGTCGACCTGCATCAGGAAGTGCACGCCACCGCGCAGGTCCAGGCCCAGGTACATCGGGAAGGCATGCAAGGCGGTCAGCCACTGCGGCGAACGCGAGACCAGGTTCAGCGCGACGATGTAGGTCGGGTCGACCGTCTCGTCGCCGTTGAGCGCCTTGGCGATGGCGTCCTTGGCCTTGATCTGGCTGTCCGTGTCGGCGAAGCGGGCGCGGATCGAGCCCCCTTCGAGGTGCACGAAGTCCGGCGTCACGCCGACCTGTGTGATCGCCTGCTCGACGCGCTGGCGGACGCTGTCGTCCACCTTGACGATGACCTTGGCGCTGGACACCTGCACCGCCGGCGCTTCGCCGAACAGGTTGGGCAGGGTGTAGATCAGGCCGACGAGCAGCGCCACCAGCAGCAGCGCGTACTTCCACAGCGGATAACGGTTCATGAGGAGGTCCTCTGAAAACCAGGCCCCGGGGCGATCGGCCGCCGGCGCCTCTGAAAGCGGACCCGGCCGGTGCGGAGCACGGGCCGGGTCGTCAGGAGGACGCGGCCGCTGTCGCGACCGCGCCCCCAGGGGCATCAAGCGTTACTTGGCGACGGTGCCCTTGGGCAGCACCTGCAGCACCGAGCCGCGCTGGACCTGGATCTCGACGCCCTGGGCGATCTCGACGGTCAGGTAGCTCTCGCCCAGCTTGGTCACCTTGCCGAGCATGCCGCCGGAGGTGATGACCTCGTCGCCCTTGGCGAGCGCCTCGACCAGCGCCTTGTGCTCCTTCTGGCGCTTCATCTGGGGACGGATCATCACGAAATACATGACGACGAACACGGCCACCAGGGGCAGCATTTGCAGGAAGCCGCCGGTCGGGTCGGAGCCACCCGCGGCCTGGGCGTAAGCGTTGGAAATAAACACGTCGATATCCCTCGGGAAAAAGCGTTGGCGCCGGCCGTGGAGCCGGGACGCCGTCGGGCGCTGACGCCCGCGCGAACGGAAGAACCGGCGATTGTATGCGGCTCGTCCGACCCGCCCCCCTCCGCCGGGACGCGGATTTAACTGGGGTTGACCAACGCAAACTCAATCCATAGTGTCCCGGAATATATCGACGCGGACTTTTGCGGAGGAGTCCCATGAAATCATCGCCGGCGCCCGTGGCGCCTGGGGCGGAGTTGTCCGGCGCGTGGCGCCGCGTACGCGCCTGCGTCAAGCCGTGGAAGCGAGCAGGCGCGCGGCTCAGGCCGCCCGTCGCCAACTGCGATGATGCGCGCCCATGACTTCAGACACCCTCGAACTGCAGGACATCGACAAGCGCAGGCAGGCGGACCAGGCCTATGACGCGATCGAGACGCTGATCGCCACGCTGCAGCTGCGGCCGGGCGCGCCGGTGGTGGAATCGGAGCTGATCGCCCGCATCGGGCTGGGCCGCACGCCGACGCGCGAGGCGCTGATGCGGCTGGTGGCCAACGGCCTGATCGCGCAGTTGCCGCGGCGCGGACTGCTGGTCAGCGACATCCTGATCGCCGAGCACCTGGACCTGCTCGAAGCTCGCCGGGTGCTGGAGCGGTTGATCGCCTGCTGCTCGGCGCGCCGGGCGACGCCGGCGCAGCGATCGGCGCTGATGGCCTGCGCGCTGCAGATGGCGGGCGCCGCGGAGCGCCAGGACCTCGAGACCTACATGCGGGTGGACCAGGTGCTGGACCGGGTCAACCACGCGGCCAGCCGCAACCGCTTCGCGGTCGCCGCGGTGCTGCCCATGATCATCCAGTGCCGCCGCTTCTGGTTTGCCTACCGGCACCATGGCGACGTGGCCGAGGGCGCGCGCTGCCACCAGCGCCTGGCCGAGGCCATCGCGGGCGGGGACGGCGAGGCCGCCGCGCGGGCCTCGGACGCCCTGATCGACCATCTGCGCGTGTTCGCCCAACAGGTGATTGAATGAACTTCCTGCCAGCCGTCACCCGGATCATCGATGCCCACGTCGACGGCGCGCCGACGCGCCTGATCGTCAGCGGCGGACCCGAGCTGCGGGGCTCGACGATGGAGTCCCGGCTGGCGGACTTCCAGGCCCGCCACGATCACTGGCGTCGGGCGCTGACGGGCGCGCCGCGCAGCGCGCCCGGGACGCTCGGCGCGTTGCTGACAGACCCGGAGCGCCCCGGCAGCCTGGCGGGCGTGTTGTTCTTCGATGCCGACGGCATCGTGAGCCGCAGCCCGTCCGGCACCGTCGCCGTGGTGGCGTCCCTGGCCCACCTGGGCAAGCTGCGGCCGGGCCCGCTGCAACTGGACACGCCGACCGGTGCGATCGGCGCGCAGTTCGAGCTCGACGGCACAGTCCGCCTCGACGACGAGGCGACGACCGGCCGCGCGCACATCATGTTCGACGGCACCATGGTGACGGAGGCCGACGACCCGTACTGCTGGGGCGGCGCGGCCCCGGCGACACCGGCCACGCCGGCCGCCGACGGCCTCAGCGGAACCTGACGCGGGCGACGTCGATCCGCGTCGTGCCGTCCTTCAGCGGTTTCACCGCCACGACCCGGAAGTTCTTCGGCAACCCGACCTTGTAGAGCTGACCGCCGGGTTCGGGCTTGTCGTCCTCGCAGGTCAACGGGCCGCCGTCCTTGGCCTTGCCGCGCGGGGCCTGCAGATCGCCGCAGTCGAGCAGCGTGCCGTAGCGCGCCAGCGCCTTGCGATAGAAGCGCGCGACGCGATCGGCATCGTCGCCGCTCTGGAACTTGCCCGCCGCCAATTGCATGCCGAACAGTCCGCCCCACAGATCCATCCTGACGCTGGACTTGTCCTCGCCGCGTTCCTTGTACGGCGTGGCGCCGGGATAGAGCGGTACGTCGAGGTTGGCGCCGTCGTCCTTCGCATCGAACGTGACGCCCGCGCTGAACCCCTCGGACGCGGGCGGTGGCGGCGGCGCCGGCTGCGCGCACGCGCCCAGGGCGATCGTGGCGGCGCCCAGCAGCAGGCTCAACCGGGTGGCGGCAGGGAAGGCGGGTTTGGCGACGGGGTGACCGGACATCGTGAGCTCCTGCTGGCGTGGAATGCGGCGGACTCTACGAGGTCGGTGTTCGTTTGCACACCGACACGGCGATGGACTGCGCGGTTGGCGGGACAGTCCGCGCGGATGCCGGAAGAGCGGCACGTCCGGGCGGGCCCGCGCCCTCCGCCGCCTTCCGCGCGGGGTGCCCGTTGGCTGCTCCTCAGCCGCGGCGACGCAAGGTCCACAGCGCCGCGCCGATCAATCCGACACCCAGCATCTGGGACGGGCTGAGCGCGCGCCCGTAGACCAGCCAATCGACGATCACCGCGGCGCCGGGATAGACGAACTGCAGCACCGCGATGCGCCCCGTGCCCAGCCGCGCCATGCCGGCGTAGAGCACGACGTAAGCCAGGCCGGTATGCAGCACACCCAGGCCGGCGAGCCAGGCCCACGACGCGCCGAACGCCGGCAGCCCGTGCAGCATCGGCCAAGGCAGCAGCACCAGCGCGCCGACGACGCACTGCCCGGCCGACAACGCGAAGGAGCCGCAGCGCGCCGCCTCGACCTTGGCGATGAAGGCGGCCGCCGCGTAGCTGAACGACCCGAGCAGGCACATCAGCAAGCCGGTGACGTAACCCGGCTGGCTGTTCCACCAGGCGGCATCATGATCGAGCAGGCCCGTGGCAAGCGCGAGCCCGCCAAGCGCCACCGCCGCGGCCGTCCATTGCGCGCGGGTGACCCGCTCGCGCAACCCGTACGCCCCCATCGCCATCAGCCAGAACGGCTGCACATGGAAGACGACGGTCGACACGGCGATCGAACTGCGCGGGATCGCCGCGAAGAACAGGCCCCAGTTCAGCACCGTCAGCAAGCCGACCGCGAGCACCACGGCCAGCGCGCGGCCGCGCAGTCCGGTCAGTTCGCCGAGCCGGCCGCGCGCCGCGCCCCAGGCCAGCAGCGCCACAAGACCGAAAACGCAGCGGAACCAGACCGTCGTGGCGGGATCCTGGCCGGCCTCCTCGACGAACACGCCGATCGTGCCGAGCAGCAGGCCGCCGCCGATCATCAGCGCCTGGCCTTCGCGACCCCGGGCCACGGCTGAGCGCTGCGCCTGCGCGGTGGAGGCGACCGGCACGGCGGGCGCCAGGGGCGCGGCGGACTGAGGAGAGCTCGACATGCGGCTGAGTGTGGGCCTGGGCATTCCACGAGCAAAGCGAATCCTCGTCACGCTTAGCATCAGGGAATCGAATGACTCTCAACGAGGCCCGGCAGGCCGTGCCGGGGAAGCGCCATGCCGTCGACGGACCTTCAACTGGATTGGCTGCGTGCCTTCGTGGCGGCGGTGGACGAGGGCTCGCTGACGGCGGCCGGCCGGCAGGTGCACCGGTCGCAATCGGCGCTGAGCATGCAGATCGCCAAGCTGGAGCAGGCGGTCGGGCAGCCGGTGCTGGTGCGCACGCCGCGCCGCCTGGACATGACGCCGGCGGGCCACGAGCTGATCGGCCATGCGCGACGCCTGATCGCGCTGCATGACGAGGCGGTGCGGGCGCTGCAGCGCGAGACCCTGCATGGCCGCCTCACCGTCGGCGTGCCGGAGGACTACGCGGTGCCCTACCTCGCGCCGGTGCTGCGCGACTTCGCGGGACGGCATGCGGCGGTGGAGCTCAACCTCGTCTGCCAGCAATCGACGGCGCTGATCCCGCAGGTCGCTCGGGGCGAGGTCGACATCGCCGTCGTCACGCGCGATCGGGCCGGCCGCGGCCGCGCGCTGTTCGAGGAGCCGCTGGCGTGGGCGGCGGCTCCTCGCTTCGAAGCCTGGCGGCAATCGCCACTGCCGGTGGCCGTCTACGAATCGGGCAGTCAGGCGCGCCGCGCCGCGTTGGCGGCGCTGGCCGCGTCGAGGCGCCCTTATCGGATCGTCTGCGACAGCGCCAGCCCCGCCGGCGTGCTGGCCGCGGTGGAGAGCGGCCTGGCGGTGGCGCTGTTCTCGCGCTGCAGCGTGCCCGGCGGCTTCGAGCTGCTCGGCGAACGGCACGGCCTGCCGCCCGCGGCCTCGCTTCCGGTGCTGCAGGTCGTGCTGCTGCGCAGCCGCGCGTCGGCGGGCTCGCCCGCGGCGGACGCGATGCAGGCGCAGGTGCTGCGGACCCTCGCGCGGTAAGTTCATCAATGGATGGCAAGGCATGGCCCCGCGAGGGCGACGGCCCCGTCGACTATGCTGCGCCGATGCTGATTCCCCGCTGGCTGAGGCCGTGCCTCTTCCTCCTGGTGTGCGTGATCGCCGCCGCGACGTCGGCCGGCGCCTGGGCGGCGGAGCCGCTGCGCATCGGCTCGAAGCGCTTCACCGAGAGCTACATCCTGGCGGAGGTGCTGGCCCAGACGGTGCGCGCCGACGACCCTGACGCCGAGGTCGAGGTGCGGCAAGGGCTGGGCAACACGGCGATCGTGCATGCGGCGCTGAAGGCAGGCAGCATCGATGTCTATCCCGAATACATCGGCACCATCGAGCGCGAGATCCTCGGGCACGCCGCCACCGGCGCGCCGCTAGAACAACTGCAGGCCGAACTGCGGCCGTTGGGCCTGGCCATCGGCGTACCGCTCGGTTTCAACAACGGTTATGCGCTGGCGATGCGCGCGGCACAAGCTCGTGAACTGGGCCTCACCTCGCTGTCGCAACTGGTCAGGCACCCGGCCTTGCGGCTCGGGCTCAGCAACGAGTTCCTCGGTCGCGCCGACGGCTGGCCGGGACTGTCGAAGCGGTACGGACTGCCGCAACAACCGAAGGGGTTGGACCACGGCCTGGCCTACCGCGCGCTCGCGGACGGGCAGATCGACGTGACCGACATCTACACGACCGACGCGCAGATCGCGGCGCTCGGGCTCACGGTGCTGGCGGACGACGCGCACTTCTTCCCGCGCTACGACGCGGTGCTGCTGTACCGCGTCGACCTGCCCCGGCGCCATCCTCGCGCCTGGGCGGCGCTGGAGACGCTGAGAGGTCGCATCGGCGAGGCCGAGATGATCGCCATGAACGCGCAGGCCGAGTTGAAGCAGCAGCCGTTCGACGTGATCGCTCGCGAGTTCCTCGCGCGGTCACAGCGAATGGGATCTGCATCCTCTTCGTCTTCGACGGAATCGGCGTCGGCGCCGGCATCCGCGACGCCATCGAACCCGGACACCAGCCCGGCCCCGCGCGCCGGCTTCTGGGCCCGGCTCACCGGATCCGACCTCGGACGCCTGACGCTGCAGCATCTGGGACTGGTACTGGGCGCGGTGGCGCTGGCGGCGCTCTTGGGCGTTCCGCTGGCGGTGGCGATGCATCCGTGGCCGCGATGGCGGGAGGCGCTGCTGGCCGTCTGCGCGCTGCTGCAAACGGTGCCGTCGCTGGCGTTGCTGGCCTTGCTGATCTGGGCGATGAACCGGATCGGGCCCCTGCCGGCGCTGGTCGCGCTGACGCTCTACGCGCTGCTGCCGGTGCTGCGCAACTGCACCGTCGGCCTGAGCGAGGTGCCCGAGGGCCTGACGACGGCGGCGAAAGCCTTGGGCCTCACGCGGGGACAGGTCTTGCGCCTGGTGCAGTTGCCGCTGGCGCTGCCTGTGATGCTCGCGGGGCTGCGCACGGCGACCAGCCTGTCCGTGGGCACGGCGACGATGGCGGCCTTCATCGGCGCGGGCGGCTACGGCGAGCGCATCGTCACCGGCCTGGCGCTGAACGACCAGACGATGCTGCTGGCCGGCGCGCTGCCCGCGGCGGCGCTGGCGCTGGTGCTGGACGGCTTGTTCGGACTGCTCTCGGGATGGATCGCGCGGAGGCGCGGCGGCTGAAGGTCAGTCCGCCGCCTCGGCGCCGAATTCGCGCCCGAGCTCGGCATAGCAGCGTTGCTGCGCCGCCGACCAGTCGCCGAGTTGCGATGGCTGCAGGCCCGGCTGCATCAGCTGCCGCAGCGCGACCGCCTGCGCCTGGCGCACCAACTGGGTGAGCAGCACGGACTCGGCGCCCCGGCCCGGCTGCGGCGCGAGCGCTTCGGCGACCTTGGTCGGGAATCCCCAATGCGCCACGATCTGCGCCGACCACGCGGCGCTGAGCGGCAGCAGTTGACGGTGCAGTCCTTCGCGATCCAGCGGCGGCACCGCCGGCGCGGACATGCCGTCCAGCGCGCGCAGCAGCGCCATCAGCCCGAGTTGCGAGCTCAACCCGGCGAGGTAGGCGGCGAACTCGTCGTCACCGGCGTTGGCCAGGCGCAGCGTCGCGAAGGCCGTGCGCTCGCTGAGGTCCCAGAGCAGCGTGCCTGCGCGGCTGCTGTAGCGGCCCTTGGCCTGGTTGAAGATCGGCCGCATGGCGACGCTCATCACCAGTTGGTTCAGCCCCTGTTGGCCGAGCACCATGACGGCGCCGGCCAGATCGGTGATCTCGCGTTCTGGTCGGTAGCGCGGCGAATTGGCCAGCCGCATCAGCTCGCCGACGAGGCTCGGATCGCGGGAGAGCAGCGTGACCAGATCCGACGACGCCACGTCGTCGCGCCGCACCAGCCGCATCAGTTGCGGCAGCACCGCAGGCAGCCGCGGCAACAGATCGGCCCACTGCGAACCGCGCTGCGCTTGGAGGCGCTGCATCAACGCCTGCTCGCCGGCCGACGGGGGGATGTCCTTCAATCGCGGCAAGCCCAGCAGTTGGGCACTGAACTGCAACCATTCGGCGGACGCATCGAGCGCGGGCAACTCCATCACCGCACCCGGCACGGCGCCGGCGGCCAGCGAAGCCGGGCTTTGGGACGCCGGCACCTGGGACTGCAGCGATGGCCCGGCGTGGGCACTCGACGCCGCCGACGGCGCCCGAAACGCACCGCCCACGCCGGAGGCCGCGCCGGTCGCCTTCGCGTCGGCGGATCCGGACAGCAGTTTGCGCAGGGAGGACAGCAAGGCCATGGTGGGGTCGGCTCGGGTCGGCGGATTATGGTGGGCAAGCGATCGGACTCGCTTGCGCGTCGCTGTCACGCGCCCCCCTGACTCGGGGATTCAGCGCCGTCCGTCACGCCGCTTGCGGCGAGGCACCCCATTTGTGTCGGATCCATGAAGCCCAAAGCTCATGGCGCCCAGCCCAGCCGCCTCACCTCACCTCACCTCACCTCGGGTCGGGTCGGGTCGGGTCGGGTCAAGGTCGGTCGGTCGGTCGGTCGGTCGGTCGGTCGGTCGGTCGGTCGGTCGGTCGGTCGGTCGGTCGGGACGAAGTCTGACGCGGAATCATTGTTCGTCGGCATGTCGAAACGGCGCATGCTGGCTCGTCGTGCGGATGTGACCCACCCAACCATGGAGACTGAGATGAGTTCATCTGTTCAGACCGTGTCCGCCGTTCCTGCCGCCAACGGTGCCACTCCGTATCTGACGGTGCGCAACGCGCCGGAGGCGATCGATTTCTACAAGAAGGTTTTCGGTGCCGAGCAGCAGTTGCGCCTGGATGCGCCGGACGGCGTGATGCATGCGGAGCTGACCGTCGGCGGCGCGAAGTTCATGTTGACCGAGGAGCGCTCGCACTGCGGCGCGCTAAGCCCGCTGAGCCTGAACGGCACGGCAGTGTGCGTGATCGTCTACGTGCCTGACGTCGACGCGACGGTGAAGGCTGCGCAGGCCGCGGGCGCCAAGCTGGAGATGCCGGTGGCGGATCAATTCTGGGGTGACCGCATGGGGCAGATCGCCGATCCGTTCGGCCACAAGTGGATGGTGGCCACGCACAAGGAGGAGGTTTCCGAGCAGCAGCTCAAGGAGCGGCTCGCGAAGATGTTCGCGGAAAACCAAGCTCACTGAACGGCGCCCGGACCTCCCAGTCGCCGAAGACCGAGCCTTATCGGATCACGCCGACCGGGGAGGCCTTTGCGCAAGTATTAGGAGGAATTCGGCAGCCGGCAGGCTGACGAAGGGGGACATGGAGCAAAGGCCTCCCCGGTCGGTGTGATCGTGCTCGGTGGGTGCATGCACGCCAGCACTGGCGCCTGACGCACGAGCACGAGCACGAGCACGAGCAACAGCCCATCACGCCTGCTTCCGACTCGCCCCCAGGTAGGTCTCGATCACGCGCGGATCCTTCGCCAGATCCGCCGCCTTGCCCTCCAGCGCGATCTCACCGGTCTCGAGCACGTAGCCGTAGTCGGCGACTTCCAGCGCCGCCCGGGCGTTCTGCTCGATCAGGAGGATGGAGACGCCGGCCTCGCGCAATTGGGCGACGATGCGGAACACCTCCTTCACGATCAGCGGCGCGAGCCCGAGACTGGGCTCGTCGAGCATCAGCAACTTGGGCCGGGCCATCAACGCGCGACCGACCGCGAGCATTTGCCGCTCGCCGCCCGAGAGCGTGCCGGCCAACTGCGCGCGCCGCTCCTTCAGGCGGGGGAACAGCGCATAGACCCGCTCCAGGTCATCGCGCCAGCCCTTGATCCCCATCCGCATCGGCCTGAAACCGCCGAGCACCAGGTTGTCCTCGACCGACATCGTGGTGAACAGCTCGCGTTTCTCCGGCACCAGCGCGAGACCCTTCATCACGCGGTCCTCGAGCCCGAGCCCGCCGATGTCCTCGCCGTCGAAAAGGATCTGCCCGCGTGCCGGCAGCACCCCCATCAGCGCGTTCAGCGTCGTGCTCTTGCCGGCGCCGTTGGGGCCGATGACGGTCACCACCTCGCCCTCGCGCAACCGCAGGTCCAGGCCCGTCAGCACCTCGGCGCGGCCGTAGCCGGCATGCAGGCCGCTGACCTTCAACAACTCGCTCATGTCAGTGTTCCGTTCCCAGGTAGGCGGCCCGCACCTCGGGACTGGCCTGCACCTCGGCGGGCGTGCCCTCGATCAACTTGGTGCCGAACTCCATGACGACGATGCGGTCCGTCAGGCCCATCACGAAGTCCATGTCGTGCTCGACCAGCAGGATGCTCATGCCCTCCGCGCGCAGCTGGCGCAGCACGTCGGCCAGCGCCTGCTTCTCCTTGTGGCGCAGACCGGCGGCGGGCTCGTCGAGCAGCAGCAGCGACGGGTCGCTGCACAGCGCCCGCGCGATTTCCATCAGGCGCTGCGGGCCGAGCGCGAGGTTGCCCGCCAGCTCGTCCAGATGGTCCTGCATGCCGATGCGGCGCAGTTGCGCCTCGGCCTCGGCGAAGAGCCGGCGCTCCTCCTCGCGGTCGAGCCGCAGCATCGCCCGCGCCGTGCCGCTGCGCGAGCGCAGGTAGCCGCCCAGCGCGACGTTCTCCAGCACCGTCATGTCCGGGATCATCTTCACGTGCTGGAAGGTGCGCGACAGGCCGCGTCGCGCGATCTGGCGCGACGGGAGGCCGGTGACCGGCTCCCCGGCGAAGCTCAGGCGACCGCTCGTCGCGGACAGCACGCCCGAGATCAGGTTGAAGGTCGTGGACTTGCCCGCGCCGTTGGGGCCGATCAGGCCCATGATCTCGCCGGCGCGCAACTCGAAGCTCACGTCGTTCACCGCGACCAGCCCGCCGAACTGCTTGCGCAGCTTGTCGACCTTCAGCAGCACCGAGCCCGCCTGCGGCCTGGCGCGCGCCGGCAGCGCCGCGGCGCCGGCCCAGTCACGCTCGCGCGGGCGCGACGGCCACCAGCGCGTCAGCCCTTGCTGCAACGACGGCCACAGCCCCTTGGGCGCGTACTTCAGCATCAGCACCAGCACGATGCCGAGCACGATGATCTCGAAGTTGCCGTTGCTGCCGAGCAGCCGCGGCAGCAGCTCCTTCAACTGGTCCTCGATGATCTTGAAGACGCCCGCGCCGACGAACGCGCCCCACACGCTGGACACGCCGCCGACGACGGCCATGAACAGGTACTCGATGCCCATCTTCAGCCCGAAGGGGCTGGGGTTCACCGTCCGCTGCACATGCGCGAAGAGCCAGCCGGACATCGACGCCAGCAGCGCCGCGATCAGGAAGACGATGACCTTGTAGCGGAAGGTCGACACGCCCATCGCCTCGGCCATCACCGTCGCGCCGCCCAGCGCGCGGATCGCGCGGCCGGGACGCGAGTCCAGCAGGTTGCGCACGGCGATCGCGCCCAGGATGGCGAACAGCCAGATCAGGTAGTAGATCGAGCGCCCATCGGCCAGGCTGACGCCGAACAGCTCGATCGCCGGCACGCCGAGCAGCCCGTCGTACTTGCCGAGGAACTCCAGGTTGGCGATGGTGAAGTTCAGGCTCAACGCCCAGGCGATCGTGGCCAGCGGCAGGTAATGCCCCGACATGCGCAGCGTGATCAGCGCCAGCACCAGCGCGATGAGCAGCGTGATCGCGAGGCCCGCCGCCAGGCCCATCCACGGCGACAGGCCGTAGCGCGCGCTCAGCAGGGCCGTCGCGTAGGCCCCGACGCCGACGAAGGCGGCCTGGCCGAAGGACGTCAGCCCGCCCACGCCGGTCAGCAGCACCAGGCCCAGCGCGACCAACGCGAACATGCCGATGTAGTTGAGCTGCGTGATCCAGAACTCCGGCACCGGCAGCAGCGGCAGCACGGCGATCAGGACGAGCAGCAGCCCGGGCACGACATGGCGAGACCAGGCGCGGGTCGGTGCCGGCGCGGCGGTGGGCGGCGACGCGACGGCGGTCACGGACGTGGGTTTCATGGCGGAGCGATCGGAGGACACGTCAATGCTCCTCATGGTGCGGGTCGCGCCAACTGCGCCACAGCAGCACCGGCAGGATGGAGGTGAAGACGATGACCTCCTTGAACGCGCTGGCCCAGAAGGAGCTGAACGACTCGATCAGACCGACCAGCAGCGCGCCGAGCGCCGCGCCCGGGTAGCTCGACAGGCCGGCGAAGACCGCGGCCACGAAGCCCTTCAGGCCGATGAGGAAGCCGCTGTCGTAGAAGATCGTCGTGGTGGGGCTGATGAGGATGCCCGACAGTGCCCCGATGAACGCCGCCAGCGTGAAGGACAGCCGCCCCGCCGAAGTGCTGGAGATGCCCATCAGCCGCGCCCCCAGCCGGTTCACCGCGGTGGCGCGCAAGGCCTTGCCATAGAGGCTCTTCTCGAAGAACAGCCACAGCGCCACGATCAGCGCCGCCGACGCCATCACGATGATCAGCGTCTGGCCGGAGAACAGCAGCGGGCCGACCGCGTAGCTCGCATCCCAGAAGCTCGGATTGCGCGAGCCCTCGGCGCCGAAGAACACGAGCCCCAGACCGGTCAGCGCGAAGTGCACCCCGACGGACACGATCAGCAGCACCAGCACCGACGCATCCGCCAGCGACTGGTAGGCGAGCCTGTAGAGCAGTCCGCCCATCGGCGTGACGACGGCCAGCGTCAGCAGCGCCTGCGCCACCAGCGGCAGCTTCATCGGCGCCAACCACAACGCGCAGAGCCCGATCGCCAGGCCCGGCAAGGCACGCAGCGCGATCGGCTTGAGTTCCGCCACCACACGGCCCGCGCGGACCGCGGCCACCAGGTCGAGCAGGGCCGCCAGCAGCGCCATCCCGATCAGGAAGTGGATCGTCAACGGCGTCTGGCCGAGTTGCAGTCCCGCCAGCGTCAACGCGCCGAAGGCCACGAACTCACCCTGCGGGATGAAGATCACCCGCGTCACCGCGAATACGAGGACCAGCGCCAGCGCCAGCAGCGCATAGATCGCGCCGTTGGTGACCCCGTCCAGCACCAGGATGCTTGCGATCGCCCCGTCCACTGTGTCTCCTGTGGTGTTTTCAGCCGACTCTAGCGAGATTCGACAAGCGCCCCGTCAGTGGATGCCGCATTGACATTTCGCAAGAGATTAGTCCGACCGGTCGGTCGAACTTGAGGCGAGCGGGCAGCCGCGGTGCTCGCCCTCTCGCGTCCCGCGAGGCTTCGTTAGACTGCGCCGCCATGCCCCAACACCAGCCCTCCCTGGAGATCGACGGCCCGCTCGCGACGGTGACGCTGCGGCGCCCGCACGTGGCCAATCGGCTGGAGTTGATCGACCTGCAGACCCTTCAGGCGCACCTGCGGGAGGTCGACGCCCTGCCCGCGGTACGCGTGCTGCTGCTGCGCGCCGAGGGCAAGCATTTCTGCAGCGGCTTCAACATCGATGCCGTCCCCGGCGTCGATGCCGGCGCGCTGTTCGAGGCGCTGACCGACGCCTGGGAGCAGGCGCGGCCGGTCACCGTGGCGGCGATCCAGGGCGGTGTCTATGGCGGCGCGACGGATCTGGCGCTGGCGTGCGATTTCCGGCTCGGGGTGCGGCGCTGCGAGATGTTCGTGCCGGCCGCCCGGCTGGGGCTGCACTTCTATCGCGGCGGCCTGGAGCGGTACGTGAACCGGCTCGGGCTGTCGATGGCGAAGCGGGTGCTGCTGGCCGGGGAGACGCTCGACGCCGCGGCGATGCGCGAGAGCGGCTTCCTCGATCAATTGCTCGACGACGGTGCCGCGCTGAGCGCCGCCACCGAGGCGCTGTGCGAGCGTCTCTGCGGCTACGCCCCGCTGGCGCTGGCCGGCATGAAGAAGCACCTCAACGCCATCGCCAACGGCCGGCTCGACACGCGCGCCCTGCAAAAGGACATCGCGATCGCGAACGCGTCGGCGGATCTGGCGGAAGGCGTGGCCGCCTGGCAGCAAAAGCGTCCGCCGAAGTTCATCGGACGCTGAAGGCGCCCGCCGGACGGCCCCGGCCGCCGCGGGCGTGGGACGGGCCGGTCAGACGGTCTCGGTCTCGTGGCGCAACGCGTGCAGATGCAGGCAGACCTTGGCGGTGGCGCGACGCAGATCGAGCTCCTCGCGCTTGGTCCATTCGCGGGCGACGCCTCGCTGGCCGAGCGCGATCACGCCGAAGGTCTTGCCGTTGATCTGCCCGCTGACATCGAGCATCGCGCGCCATGTCGGCGGCTTCGGCAATGCGCTCAGCCGCTCGTCCTGCAGCACGTCGTCGCAGCGGAAGACACCGTCGGTCAGCAGCGCATGAAAGTAGCCCGGGTAGGCCTGCTGCTCGCAGACCGGGAGTTGCCCGCTCGGGCCGTCGATCGACTCGGCGCCGAGGCAACGCAGGCGATGCCGGCCAGGCTCGCCGTCCAGCAACCAGAGGCTGGCGTGCGAACTACGGAAGTAGTCGCACAAGGCCTCGCTCACGGTCTGTGCATAACGCGCGGCGAGGTCGCCAGCGGTTTCCAGACTCGGGTCCCGGCTTTCGGTCGCCGGCCATTCCATGTCCTGACTCGCCGCCCGCATGGCGGCGAACAGCCCTTCGATCTTCTCCATCGATGCGCTCGCTTCCCTGTGTATGTCCTTGTCGTTGACGCCACGGTGAAACGGCGCGGGCGGAATTCTAGGTAGTTTCCCTAGATCGTGCCAAGCACCCGCCGGCTGTGTTACCTCTTTACCTGCCATTGACTGTCCGCCAAAGCGGTCGCCGATGACCTTCGAACGCGGTATTAGCGATGGCCCGATACGGAGAAGGCCCCGGTTGTAGGAAAATAGGGGTTTCGTCGTCTGCCCCCAGGGGGAACTTGGGGCAGCCGACGCCGCATTTCATACTCTTATCAGGATCAGGATCAGCGTGGCCAAGGATACGACCAAGACGACCATCGAAGCCGATGGTCTGCGCTATCGCTCTAAAGCTCCCGGCTCGCCGTTCGCGGCGACCTCCTCGTTCGGCGCGGCGACCATGTCGTGCTTCCTCTGCGGCAAGCATCGCCCGCGGGCGTTGCTGAAGTCCCGCAAGCTGCTGGGCAAGTCCCAGCCGGTGTGTGCTCCTTCCTGCAAGGAACTGGAAGAGCAACTGGCGAAGAAGTAAGCCCAGGCTCACGCGGCGTGCCTTTGGTCTTCGGACCGAGGGGATGCCGCGAAGCCTTGGCGTTGGCGCTGCCGGCCCTGCGCGGCCGGGTGCGCCGCGGTGCGTTCAGGAGGCCCTGAAGCAGCGCCCACAGACCGCGCGGTAACGGGAGTTGCCGCCGATCTCCACTTGCGCGCCCTCGGTCAACTTGCGACCGCTGGCATCGACGCGCATGTTCATCGTCGCCTTGCGGCCGCAGTCGCAGATGGTCTTCATCTCGTCCATCTCGTCCGCCAGCGCCAGCAGCGCCGCCGAGCCGCCGAACAGCTCGCCCTGGAAATCGGTCCGCAACCCGTAGCAGATCACGGGGACATGCCGCATGTGCGCGATCTCGTGCAGGGACCAGACCTGGTCCTTGGTCAGGAACTGCGCCTCGTCCACCAGCACGCACGCCACGCCCGGCGACTGCGTCAGCAGCGCGCGGAAGTCCGTCGCCGCGTTGAAGACCTCCGCGAGCCGCTGCGGCCCCAGGCGCGAGGTCACGAAGCCCTTGCCATAGCGGTCGTCGACGCCTGCGGTGAAGATGCGCACGGCGTGGCCGCGCTCCTCGTAGTTGTGCGCCACCTGCAGCAGCGCGGTGGACTTGCCGGCATTCATCGCGGCGTAGCGGAAAAACAGTTTGGCCATGGTTCTCGACGCCCGTGCTGACGGGCAGCGGGCGATTGTCGATGCAAACCCGACCGTTCGTCGGGCAGTGGTTTCACCCCCGGGCAAGCGATGTAGCGGTGCGTCACACGTGACACCTAATATCGTTCGCGAGGGAACCCATGCGCCGCCGGGACACGACCCCGCCTGCGCGAACAAGAGCGCCAAGCAAAGCGAGATCATGAGCAAAGACACCTGCACCGCCGTTCGGGAAGACGGCCTGCGCTATGAATCCAAGCTGGGCGGGTCGCCGTTCCAGGGCAGCGGCCAGACCCGATCCTGTTTCAAGTGCGGCCGCCACCGCCCGCCGAGCAGCCTGCAGTCCAAGCGGATCCTCGGCCGGACCGAATTGATCTGCAAACCGGCCTGCGAGCCGAAGACCTGACATCTGCGCCCCACCTCGACTGGCGCCTCAGGCAGGACGGGCGCCAGCCGTCGATCAACGCGAATTGCCACGCCCGCACGGCTATGGGCACAATCCCCCTTTTCCCGTTGGCCGGCCACGCGCCGCTTGATTCATGTCCTCCAGCACCCCGCCGCAAGGCGAAGTGACCTCTTCCGGCACTCCCGATTCCCAAGCCGCGACGCCCGACGTCGACGCGGCCCCGACAGCGCCGGCCGCCAGCGAGTCTCCCGCAGCCGAAGCAACGCAGGCGTCCGCCGCCGCACCGGATGCCCCCACCCCGCCGGGCACGCCCAAGGCCGATGGTGCCCGTATCGACCTGCCCGCCGTCGCCGCCAAGCTGAAGGAGCTCTTCCCCGCGCTGTTTTCCGGTGCGGTCAAGCCGCTGAAGCTCCGCGTCCAGGCCGACATCCAGGAGCGCGCGCCAGGTCAGTTCACCAAGGCTCAACTGTCCGCCTTCCTGCGCCGCTACACCGGCGGCACCGGTTACCTGATCGCGCTGAGCAAGGCCAAGACACGCTTCGACCTCGATGGCCAGCCCGCCGGCGAGCTGAGCGACGAGCATCGCGATGCCGCCCAGCAGGAGCTGACGCGCCGCCGCGGCATCAGCGACGCGCGTCGCGCCGAAGAAGATCGCGGCCGCCAGGAGCGCGCGCAACTGCTGCGCGATTTCTCCCGCACCACGCTCACGCCGGCCAATTTCTGCGCGTTGAAAGGCCTGACGCAGGAACAGCTGGACACGCAGCTGAAACTGGCTCGCGAAGAAGAAGCACAGCAGCCGCCGCGCCCCGAGCGTCAGGACCGCGGCCCGCGCGACGGCGATCAGCGCCGAGGTGGCCCGCGCGGCGACGGTCGCCACGGCGCTCCGGGCCAGGGCCCGCGCGGCGACCGCCCGCGCCGTGAGGGTCAAGCCAACGACGGCCGCAGGCCGCCGCGCCAGCCGCGCTGATGCCAGACGCCGGGCACCGCCGGCGCCCCGTCTGCGATGGGTGCCGGCGACCTCTTGCCGGCTGCTGGTGCGCCTGCGTCCGCCACGTGGCCAACCGCGCGCCGCTCCTCATCCTGCAGGATCCCGGCGAGGCGCATCAGGCCAAGGGCACCGCGCAGCTGTTGGCGCGATGCCTTGCGCGCGCCGAGTTGCGGGTCGGCGAGCGCTTCGAGCCGCCGGCACAGCTCGGCAGTCATGTGCTGCTGTACCCCGACACCCCAGGCGACGCGGCGCTGGCCGATCCACCCCCTTGGCCGACGGCCGCGCCCCTCGCTCCGCCGACGCTGGTCGTGCTGGACGGCACCTGGCGCCGGAGTCGACGGCTGCTCTACCTGAACCCCTGGCTGCAGTCGCTGCCACGATTGGCGCTGACCACGCCCGCGCCGTCGCGCTACGTCATCCGCTGCGCCCGAGGCGAGACCCAACGAAGCACCCTCGAAGCCTGCGCGATGGCGCTGGCGCAACTCGATGGCGACGACTTGCGGTACGCGCCGCTGTGGGACGCCATGGACAACTTCATGGCGCTGCAGCGCCGCCTCGCGGACAGACGACCGACGGCGGGCGCATCGCCCCCACGGTAAGCTGGCGCGCATTGGCCGGCCTCACGTCGGCCCGGCACGTTTTTGCAGGAGATCCCATGAGCATGCCCCCCTCCTCCGCCTCCGCCCTTCCCGCGGCGGAACCTCGGTTGACCTCGCTCTCGCACGGGGGCGGCTGCGGTTGCAAGATCGCGCCCGGGCTGCTGTCTGAAATCCTGCGAGGGACGAGCGCCCTGCCGCTACCCAAGGAGTTGCTGGTCGGCATCGAGACTTCGGACGACGCGGCCGTGTACCAACTCAACGACGAGCAGGCATTGGTCGCCACCACCGACTTCTTCATGCCCATCGTCGACGACCCGCATGACTTCGGTCGCATCGCCGCGACGAACGCGATCAGCGACGTCTATGCGATGGGAGGCAAGCCCATCCTGGCGCTTGCGCTTGTCGGCATGCCCATCGCGGCGCTGAGCACGGCGACGATCGGGCGCATTCTCGAGGGCGGCGCCTCGGTGTGCCGCGAGGCCGGCATCCCGATCGCGGGCGGGCACACCATCGATTCGGTGGAGCCGATCTATGGACTCGTGGCATTGGGCCTGGTGCACCCCTCGCGCGTGAAGCGCAACGCCGACGCAAGGGCTGGCGATGTGCTCGTGCTGGGCAAGGCCCTGGGCGTGGGCGTGATGTCGGCGGCGCTCAAGAAGGGCAAGCTCGACGACGCCTCCTATCGCCGGATGATCGCGACCACGACCCAACTCAACACCCCCGGGCCGGAGCTCGCGGCGATTGAAGGCGTGCATGCGCTGACAGACGTGACGGGCTTTGGATTGGCTGGCCATGCCTTGGAGCTCGCGCGCGGCTCGGGATGCGCGATCGATCTGGATTGGAGCGCCGTGCCGCTGCTCGACGGCGTGCGCGCCCTGGCCGGGGACGGATTCGTCACAGGAGCGTCCGGCCGCAATTGGGCGGCTTATGGCGTAGACGTGTCACTCGCCAGCACGCTGCCGGCCGAGGCTCAGGCGCTGTTGAGCGATCCACAGACCAGCGGGGGTCTGCTGGTCTCATGCGCACCGGAGGCCGTCGATGCGGTGATGGGCGTCTTCGCGCGTCATCGTTTCGATGCGGCCACGATCATCGGACACATCCGCGAGGCTGATGAAGGCGCGATTCTGCGCGTCGCTTGACTCATCGCGCCACGGCGCCACGGCCGCATCGCGGCAAGAGGCAAACAGCAGCTGGGCCTTGAAACGCAAAAGGCCCTCCGAAGAGGGCCTTTGCGATCGACAAGGACATCGCTGAGACGTCTTGTCGAGATTGGTTGCGGGGGCAGGATTTGAACCTACGACCTTTGGGTTATGAGCCCAACGAGCTACCAGACTGCTCCACCCCGCGGCTGTGATGTTTGGCGAGCAGCGAGAGATCTCGCCGTTCTGCCGGTGATCGCATCAAGACTCAGCGCTGCGGCTTTGTCTCGATCCAATCTTCATGCCGTCCTGCGACGACATTCGATGTTCTGGTTGCGGGGGCAGGATTTGAACCTACGACCTTTGGGTTATGAGCCCAACGAGCTACCAGACTGCTCCACCCCGCGATCGAAGAAAGAGAGTGTAGCACGGAAATGACCGAGGCCCCAACTCCCCGGCCGGCTTTTCGTCAGATGCCGGCAGCCTGGAGCGACTGCAGGAAACGATCCGCATCCTGGAAGCCGATCACGCGCGCGCCGGCGAGCTCCTGGCCCTTCGGGTCGAAGAAGATCGTTCCCGGCGGGCCGAACAACTTGAAGCGCTTGAGCAGCTCGCGATCCTCAGCGTTGTTGGCCGTCACATCGGCCTTCAACAGCAGGGCGCCAGCGAGCCTGGACTGGACCCGCGCGTCGGTGAAGGTGAAGCGCTCCATCTCCTTGCACGAGACGCACCAGTCGGCATAGAAGTCGAGCATCACCGGCTTGCCGGCGCCGCGCAGCGCGTCGTCAAGTTCCGCGACGCTCTTGATCTTGCGGAACACCACCGCGCCAGCTTCCGCCTGCGCCGCCGCGCCCGGCGACTTGCCGCCGGCAAGGACGCCGGCCAGCGGCTTCAGGGTATCGGTGCCGCCCGCGGCGACGCCGATGAACTGCGCCACGCCGAAGACCATCGCGGCCACGGCCGCGCTCCTGCGCAGCCACACGCCCGGTGTGTTGGACTCCACGCGCTGGAACAGCCCCAGCAGCGCCGCGACCGCCACCAGCAACGCGCCCCACAGCACTTGGGCGATCACCGGCGACAACACCGGCTGCACGATCCACAGCGCCACCGCCAGCAGCAGCAGGCCGAAGAAGTACTTCACGCCCTCCATCCACGCGCCGGCGCGCGGCAGCAACGTGCCGGCGGACAGGCCCAGCAACAGCAGCGGCACGCTCATGCCCCAAGCCAGCGCGAACAACGCTGCGCCGCCGAGCATCACATCGCGCGTCTGGCTGATGTACAGCAGGGCGCCGGCCAAGGGAGCGGCCACGCAGGGGCTGACAATCAACGCGGACAGCCCGCCCATCAGGAATACGCTGAAGAATTTACCCGCGGGCAGTCGCTGTGTCGCATCAGAAATGCCCCCGGTGAAGCGGCTCGGCAACTGGATCTCGTAGACGCCGAACATCGACAGCGAGAAGCCCACCAGCATCAGCGCGAACAGGGTCAGCACCCAGGGCTTCTGCAGATAGGCGGCCAGGCCGCCGCCCGCCAAGCCGGCCGCGACGCCCAGCGCCGTGTACAGCAGGGCCATGCCCAGCGAGTAGCTGAACGCCAGGAGGAAGCCGCGCAGTCGCGACGGCGCGCCCCCCTGTCCCACGATGATCGACGACAGGATGGGCAGCATCGGCAGCACGCACGGCGTCAATGAGAGCAGCACGCCAGCAAGGAAGAACGCACCGATGACCACCCACAACCGGCCCGACGCGAGTACCTGATCGAGCGCGGAGCCGCTCGGCGGCACCCCTGCGGTGCTGGATCCCGCGGCGGCCACCGGCGCACCGGACTCCACCGGCGTCGACGCCACGGCGCTGGACAAGCCGAAGCCGCTCATCGCATCGGTGGCCGCCGCGATCTTCACCGCACCGTCGCCACCGAAACCGCGCAGGCCGAGCGTCAACTCGCTCGTCATCGGCGGATAGCACAACCCCTTGTCAGCGCAACCCTGGCCGGTCAGGCGCAGCTTCATCGGCGCGCCGTCCAGCGACTCCACGGGCACCTTGATGGTCAGGTGTTCGCGGTAGGTTTCGACTTCCTTCTGGAACGTCTCATCGAACTTGCGCTTGGGCGTCGGCCAGTGGATCTCTCCGAGCTTCGCGCCGGGCGCATCCAGCTTGAACTGGTCCCGATACATGTAATACCCGGGCGCGATCTGAAAGCTCAACTGGATCTCGCGATCGCCGATCAGTTGGGCGTCGACCTTGAAGGCCTGCTCGGGATCCAGGAAATCATCGGCGCGGGCGGCACCGGTCGCGACAAGCGCCAGCAGCATGAACAATGCCGGCAGCAACCGTCGCATCAGAGCGTAAGGAGTCATGAACGCGAAAACGTGAACGAGCTTGTGGCCCGGGTCGTCATGGAGACGGAAAGGCGCGAAGCTTAGCGCCATTGCAACGCCCATGACATTCGACAGGGCAGCGTGCAGAGCCTGACTCCACCACCCCGGAGACGCGTGCCGCACAGCTGGCGCGCGGCACGGCGCACTCGGCTCGCCTGCCGAGGCATTTCGCTCGGAAATGAAAAAGGCCAGCAAAACTGCTGGCCTTCGAAGTGCGATGCGAGTCGATGCTTATTCAGCAGCGCCTTCGCCGTCCGCTTCCGGACGGTCGACCAGCTCGACGAACGCCATCGGGGCGTTGTCGCCGGGACGGAAGCCCATCTTCAGGATGCGCGTGTAGCCGCCCGGACGGGTAGCGAAACGGGGACCCAGTTCGTTGAACAGCTTAGTTACGATGTCGCGGTCGCGCAGGCGGTTGAAAGCCAGACGGCGATTCGCGAGCGTCGGTTCCTTGGACAGGGTGATCAGCGGCTCGACGATGCGACGCAGTTCCTTCGCCTTGGGCAGCGTGGTCTTGATCGCTTCGTGTTGCAGCAGGGAGACCGCCATGTTGCGGAACATCGCGGCGCGGTGTTCGCTGGTACGGTTCAGTTTGCGGAGGCCGTTACGGTGGCGCATGGTGCTTTCCTTCCTTCAGTTATTGCCGACAGCCGGATCAGGTACTGCCGGGGGCACCGGGCGAGTCGTGAGACCCGCCCTTCTTCAAAAAATCAACGCTTGTCGAGACCTTGGGGCGGCCAGTTCTCAAGACGCGAGCCCAGGGTCAGGCCGCGCGAGGCGAGCACTTCCTTGATCTCGTTGAGCGACTTGCGACCCAGGTTCGGGGTCTTCAGCAGCTCGGTCTCGGTACGCTGGATCAGGTCACCGATGTAATAGATGTTCTCGGCCTTCAGGCAGTTGGCCGAACGCACGGTGAGCTCGAGCTCGTCGACCGGACGCAGCAGGATCGGGTCGAAGCTGCTCGAACGGGCGGCAGGTGCCTGATCGAACACGTCCACCAGGTCCGTGCCTTGCAGCTGGGCGAAGACCGCCATCTGCTCGACCAGGATCTTGGCGGAAGCACGGATGGCTTCTTCCGGCGAGATCGCGCCGTTGGTCTCGATCTCGATGACCAGCTTGTCCAGGTCGGTACGCTGCTCGACGCGGGCGTTCTCGACGGCGTAGCTGACACGCTTGACCGGGCTGAACGAAGCGTCCAGCACGATGCGACCGATGGCCTTGGTCGGCTCGTCGCCGTAGCGGCGCATGTTGCCGGGAACGTAGCCACGTCCCTTTTCGACCTTGATCTGCATGTCCAGCTTGCCGCCCTGCGACAGGTGGGCAATGACGTGATCGGGATTGATGATCTCGACGTCGTGCGGCGTTTGGATGTCGGCGGCGGTCACGGGACCTTCGCCTTCCTTGCGCAGGACCAGGGTCACTTCCTCACGGTTGTGCAGGCGGAACACCACCCCCTTGAGGTTCAGCATGATGTGAACCACGTCCTCTTGCACGCCGTCGATGGCGGAGTACTCGTGCAGCACGCCAGCGATCGTCACTTCCGTCGGCGCATAACCCACCATCGAGGACAGCAGCACACGACGCAGGGCATTGCCCAGGGTGTGGCCATAGCCGCGTTCGAACGGCTCCAGGATCACCTTGGCGCGATGACCGCCCAGGGGCTCCACAGTGATGGATTTGGGTTTGAGCAGATTCGTTTGCATGAGGTCTTTCTTTCAATACCCTCGGTTCGTTACACCGATAAGGCTGAGGGACCAACCAGGCGCGCCCCGCAAATGCTGACGCGACCCGGACGAGGAAATGCCGAGCCGGCCCGTGAAGGGCCGCTCGGCAGGCACGAAAGAATTAACGCGAGTACAACTCAACGATCAGCGATTCGTTGATCTCGGCGCCGAACTCGTCGCGATCCGGAGCCTTCTTGAAGACACCTTCCAGCTTGGTCGCGTCGACCGCCACCCAAGCGGGCAGGCCGATCGATTCAGCCAGCTTCAGGCTGTCCACGATGCGGAGTTGCTTCTTGGACTTCTCGCGCACGGCGACCACGTCGCCGGCCTTGACCAGGTACGACGCGATGTTCACGACTTCACCGTTCACGGTGATGCTCTTGTGCGAGACGAGCTGGCGAGCTTCTGCACGGGTCGAACCGAAGCCCATGCGATACACGACGTTGTCCAGGCGCGATTCCAGCAGAACCAGCAGGTTCACGCCGGTCGAACCCTTGCGGCGCTCGGCTTCGGCGAAGTAGCGGCGGAACTGACGCTCCAGCACGCCATACATGCGCTTGACCTTTTGCTTCTCACGCAATTGCAGACCGAAGTCAGACGTGCGCTGACCCGAGGTGCGGCCATGCTGACCCGGCTTGGTGTCGAACTTCGCCTTGTCGCTGATGGCGCGGCGGGCGCTCTTCAGGAACAGGTCGGTGCCTTCACGGCGGGAAAGTTTGGCCTTCGGGCCGAGGTAACGTGCCACTTTGCGTGTCCTTCATCAATCTAACGCGCGCCCGGAGACATTCCGAGCATCGCGCGAGTCCGGCCAGTGTTTTTGTAGGCTCGGACGGTGGGCTTCAAGAAGTCGTGTGACTTCTGCGGTGCCGGCGTTGCCACCGGTTCGCGCTGAGCTTGCGTTTCCGCCAGCTTCAGCAAAACGGCCGGCTGGCACTTGCGCGCCAGCCGGCTGGATCAAAACGAATCCAAGATTATCGCATCAAACGCGACCGCTTAGATGCGGCGACGCTTCTGCGGACGGCAGCCGTTGTGCGGCACCGGGGTCACGTCGGAGATCGAGTTGATGCGGATGCCGAGCGCAGCCAGGGCACGCACCGACGATTCGCGACCCGGGCCGGGGCCCTTGATCTTCACGTCCAGGTTCTTGATGCCTTGTTCTTGAGCGGCGCGGCCTGCCACTTCGGCAGCCACCTGGGCCGCGAAGGGGGTCGACTTGCGCGAGCCCTTGAAGCCTTGACCACCGGAGGAGGCCCAGGACAGCGCACCACCCTGACGATCTGTGATCGTGATGATGGTGTTGTTGAACGAAGCGTGAACGTGAGCGATGCCGTCGGCAACGTTCTTACGAACCTTCTTACGAACGCGCTGGGCAGCCGAGTTATTGGGTGCTTTTGCCATGGTGAGCTTTCTTCAGGTTGCCGCGGATTACTTCTTGCCGGTGGCGGCCGACTTGCGCGGACCCTTGCGGGTACGAGCATTCGTGCGGGTGCGTTGTCCACGCACCGGCAGGCCACGACGATGGCGGAAGCCGCGATAGCAACCCAGGTCCATCAGACGCTTGATGTTGATGGACATCTCGCGACGAAGGTCGCCTTCGATGGTCATGCGGCCCACTTCCTCACGGATCTTTTCCAGATCGGAGTCGTTGAGGTCCTTGACCTTCTTGTCAAACGGAATGCCGCAGGTCGTGCAGATCTTCTGAGCGGTCGTACGGCCAATGCCATAGATCGCGGTCAAACCGATCTCGGTGTGCTTGTGCGGCGGAATGTTGATACCAGCAATACGTGCCATGTGCGTCCTCTAATTCGCTTGCAGTCGGGCGGCCAATCAGCCTTGGCGCTGCTTGTGGCGCGGGTCGGTACAGATCACACGCACCACGCCGTTGCGACGGATGATCTTGCAATTGCGGCACATCTTCTTGACGGATGCCGAAACTTTCATGGTCTGCTCCTTGACCTACAGTGTTCGCTCAATCAGCGTAAATCCGGGGGTTGCTAAAAAGCTCACTTCGCCCGGAACACGATGCGAGCACGACTCAAATCGTACGGTGTCAATTCAACGGTCACCTTGTCACCAGGAAGGATGCGGATGTAGTGCATGCGCATCTTCCCGGAGATGTGACCGAGAACAACATGACCGTTCTCCAGCTTGACTCGAAAGGTTGCATTGGGGAGGTTCTCGAGGATCTCGCCCTGCATCTGAATGACGTCATCTTTCGCCATACCTTCGACACTTGCTGGATTGGGTCCAAATATTTTCTCTGGTCAGTAGTCTGGTGCTTCAGTTGGCCTTAAAGCTGGCCTTCTTCAGCAACGACTCATACTGTTGGCTCATCACATAGGACTGGACCTGGGCCCAGAAGTCCATCGTGACAACCACGATGATCAACAGCGACGTGCCACCGAAGTAGAACGGGACGTTGTACTTCAGCGTCAAGAACTCAGGCAGCAGGCACACACCGGTGATGTACACCGCACCCGCCAGCGTCAAGCGCGACAGGATCTTGTCAATGTGCCGGGCCGTCTGGTCCCCAGGACGGATCCCGGGAATGAACGCACCGCTCTTCTTCAGGTTGTCTGCTGTCTCACGACTGTTGAACACCAGCGCCGTATAGAAGAAGCAGAAAAACACGATCGCGGCCGAATACAGCAGCACATAGATCGGTTGCCCTGGGCGAAGCATGTCCGCGATGTCCTTCAGCCAGCGCATGCTGTCACCGGTCGCGAACCAGCTCACCAACGTCGTGGGCAGCAGGATGATCGACGACGCGAAGATCGGCGGAATCACACCCGACATGTTCAGCTTCAGCGGCAGATGCGAGCTCTGACCACCGTAGACCTTGTTCCCGACCTGGCGCTTGGCGTAATTCACCAGAATCTTGCGCTGACCACGCTCAACGAACACGACCAAGTAGGTCACGCCGATGATGATCGCGATCACGACCAGGCAGGAGATCACGCTCATGGCGCCGGTACGGACCAACTCCAGCAGGCCACCGATGGCGCCTGGCAGACCTGCGGCGATACCACCGAAGATCAGGATGGAGATACCGTTGCCCAGACCGCGCTCGGTGATTTGCTCACCCAGCCACATCAGGAACATCGTGCCCGCCACCAAGCTGGTGACCGCGGTGACGCGGAAACCGAAACCAGGGTTCAGCACCAGACCCGGAGAGCTTTCCAGAGCGAAAGCAATGCTCAAGCTTTGGAAGATCGCCAGGCCCAAGGTGCCGTAGCGCGTGTACTGCGTGATCTTGCGACGTCCGGACTCGCCTTCCTTCTTCAGCGCTTCCAGGCTCGGCACCACGTACGTCATCAGCTGCATGACGATCGAGGCCGAGATGTAGGGCATGATGCCCAGCGCGAAGACGGTGAAGCGCGAGAGCGCACCGCCCGAGAACATGTTGAACAGGCTCAGGATCCCACCCTGCTGACCCTTGAACAGCTGCTGAAGCTGGGCTGGATCGATACCGGGCACCGGAATATGAGCGCCGATGCGGTAGACGACCAGCGCCAGTACCAGGAACACAAGGCGGCGACGCAGGTCGCCGAACTTGCCGCTCTTGGCCAACTGGGATGCGTTGTTTGCCACTGCTGCCTAGTCCTGTGCTTGGCTGTTAAGCGACCGAGCCGCCAGCTGCCTCGATGGCAGCCTTCGCGCCAGCGGTCACGCCCAGGCCCTTCAGAGACACCTTGCGGGTGATCTCGCCGGACTTGATGACCTTGACCGCCTTGGCGAGCTCGGACACCAGACCGACAGCCTTCAGCGTCAGCAGGTCGATCTCGTCACCAGCCAGTTGCTGCAGCTCCGACAGGGTCACTTCAGCATTGAACGGACGGGCCAGCGACTTGAAACCACGCTTGGGCAGGCGGCGCTGCAGCGGCATCTGACCGCCTTCGAAACCGACCTTGTGGAAGCCACCGGCTCGCGACTTCTGACCCTTGTGGCCACGACCCGCAGTCTTACCCAGACCGGAGCCAATGCCACGGCCCACGCGACGCTTGGCGTGCTTGGCACCAGCGGCGGGCTTGATGGTGTTGAGTTGCATCTTGTATTCCTCGTAGGTGCCGTGCTTACAGCACCTGCACCAGGTAGGCGATCTTGTTGATCATGCCGCGCACTGCGGGCGTATCTTCCAGCGTCTTCGTGCTGTTCAGCTTACGCAGACCCAGACCGACCACCGTCGCACGGTGATCAGCACGGCAGCCGATGGGGCTGCGGACCAGCTTGACCGTGAGAGTTTTCTTTTCAGACATCTCTAGCTCCTGGCGATCAGTTGAAGATCTCTTCAACCGTCTTGCCGCGCTTGGCCGCCACTTGGGCGGGCGTGGAGCAGCGCTTCAGCGCGTCCAGCGTGGCACGGACCATGTTGTACGGGTTGGTCGAACCATGACTCTTGGTCACGATGTCGGTCACGCCCATCACTTCGAAGACAGCGCGCATGGGGCCGCCGGCGATCACGCCGGTACCGGCCGGAGCCGGTGCCATGATCACGTACGCCGCGCCGTGCTCACCCACCACGTTGTGCTGGATGGTGCCATTGCGCAGAGCGACCTTGACCATGTTGCGGCGGGCCGATTCCATCGCCTTTTGCACGGCGACGGGCACTTCCTTGGCCTTGCCCTTGCCCATGCCGATACGGCCATCGCCATCACCGACCACGGTCAGCGCGGCGAAAGACAGCGTGCGGCCACCCTTCACAACCTTCGTGACGCGGTTGACCGCGATCATCTTTTCCTTCAGGCCGTCGTCGTTGCCTTCGGTCTGAGCGCGGGGTTGAAACTTTGCCATTTCCTAATCCTTTGAGCGTCAGAACTGCAGGCCGGCTTCACGCGCGGCTTCAGCCAAGGCCTTGACACGACCGTGGTAGGCGAAGCCCGAGCGGTCGAACGCAACCTTCTCGACGCCAGCGGCCTTCGCCTTCTCGGCGATGCGCTTGCCGATCAGGGCGGCGGCGGCAACGTTGCCACCCTTGCCACCCAGCTGGGTGCGAACGTCTTTCTCGGCGGTCGAAGCGCTGGCCAGCACGCGCTGACCGTCTTCGGAGATCACCGAGGCGTAGATGTGCAGGTTCGAGCGGAAGACCGTCAGACGGGCCACGCGCTGCAGAGCGATGCGGGCACGCGTTTGGCGCGAACGACGCAGGCGTTGTTCCTTCTTGTTCAGCATGGCGCGGCTCCTTACTTCTTCTTGGTCTCTTTGAGGGAGACCTTCTCATCGCTGTAACGGATGCCCTTGCCCTTGTAGGGCTCCGGCGGACGAATCGCGCGCACTTCTGCAGCGATCTGGCCGACGACTTGGCGATCCGCACCCTTGATGAGGATTTCGGTCTGGGTCGGGCACTCGACCTTGATACCCGCAGGCATGTCCTTCACCACGGGGTGAGAGAAACCGATCTGCAGATTCAACTTCTGACCCTGAGCTTGGGCACGGAAGCCCACGCCAACCAGGTTCAGCTTCTTTTCGAAGCCCTTGCTGACACCGTTGACCATGTTGGCCAACAGCGCTCGCATCGTGCCGCTCATCGCGTCGGCTTCAGCCGACTCGCTGTTCGGGACGAAGGTCAGCTTGCCGCTTTCCAACTTGACCGTGACCAGAGGGTTCACAGCCACGAACAGGGTGCCCTGGGGACCCTTGACGCTGATCTTGTCAGCGCTGATCGTCACTTCCACGCCTTGCGGGACGACGACCGGCATTTTTCCTACGCGGGACATTGTCTGTCTCTCCTTGCGCTTAGGCGACGTAGCAAAGCACTTCGCCGCCGACACCGGCTTGGCGCGCCTTGCGGTCGGTCATCACACCCTTGGGGGTGGTGACGATCGCCACACCCAGGCCATTCATGACCTGAGGAATATCGTGGCGGCCCTTGTAGATGCGCAGGCCGGGACGGCTCACGCGCTCGATGCGCTCGATCACCGGACGGCCGGCGTAATACTTCAGCGCGATCTCGAGCTCCGGGCGGGCAGCATCGCCACGCACCGCGAAGTCATCGATATAGCCTTCATCCTTCAGGACCTTGGCGATCGCAACCTTCAGCTTCGACGAAGGCATCACGACGCTGGCCTTCTCAACGCTCTGGGCGTTGCGAATGCGGGTCAGCATATCGGCGATAGGATCACTCATGCTCATACGAAATCTCCTAAACCTGCCGATTACCAGCTGGCCTTGACGACACCGGGGATGTCGCCTTTGAAGGCCAGCTCACGAATCTTGTTACGGGCCAGACCGAACTTACGGAAGGTGCCACGCGGGCGGCCAGTCAGTTCGCAGCGATTACGCTGGCGGGTCGGGTTGGCGTTACGGGGCAGCTTCTGCAGCTCCAGGCGGGCCAGATAGCGCTCTTCATCGGACTTCTTGCTGTCGTCGATGATGGCCTTCAGTTCCGCGTACTTCTTGGCGTACTTGGCGACCAGTTGGGCGCGCTTCAGCTCACGTTGCTTGATCGAGAGTTTTGCCACGGGTGACCTCAGTTCTTGAACGGGAACTTGAACGCAGCCAGCAATGCCTTGGCTTCGTCGTCCGTCTTGGCCGTCGTCGTGATGCTGATGTTCAGACCACGCAGAGCATCCACCTTGTCGTATTCGATTTCGGGGAAGATGATCTGTTCCTTGACGCCGATGTTGTAGTTGCCGCGGCCGTCGAACGAACGACCCGAGATACCGCGGAAGTCGCGGACGCGCGGCAGAGCCACGGTCACGAAGCGGTCCAGGAATTCGTACATCGTGGCGCCGCGCAGGGTCACCATGCAGCCGATAGGCACGCCATCACGAATCTTGAAGCCGGCAATCGCCTTCTTCGACTTCGTGACAACCGGCTTTTGGCCGGCGATCTTCGTCAGGTCACCGACCGCGTGGTCCATGACCTTCTTGTCGGCCACCGCTTCGCTCACACCCATATTCAGCGTGATCTTGGTGATGCGGGGCACTTCCATCACGGACTTGTAGCCGAACTTCTCGGTCAGGCCAGGCACAACTTTTTCGCGATAGAACGCTTGCAAACGAGTCATGTCTAACCTCTTAAGCCTTGATCTCTTCGCCGGTCGACTTGAACACGCGCATCCGCTTGCCATCAGCAGCGAGCTTGATGCCCACGCGATCGGCCTTACCGGAAGCGGCGTTGAAGATCGCCACGTTGGATTGATGGATGGGCATGGACTTGTCGACGATGCCGCCAGTCGTTCCCTTCAGGGGGTTCGGCTTGACGTGCTTCTTGACAACGTTAATACCCTCGACCAACACGTGGTCGATGTCGACGCGCAGCGTCACGGTGCCGCGCTTACCCTTGTCGCGGCCGGTCAGAACGATGACCTCGTCGCCTTTGCGAATCTTGTTCATGGCAATACCTTTGTGAGCAGGGCTTAGAGCACCTCAGGCGCCAGCGACACGATCTTCATGAAGCGCTCGGTACGCAGTTCACGCGTGACCGGGCCGAAGATGCGGGTGCCGATAGGCTCCAGCTTTGCATTCAGCAGCACGGCGGCATTGCCGTCGAACTTGACCAAGGAGCCATCTTGGCGACGCACGCCCTTGGCGGTGCGAACGACGACGGCGTTGTAAACCTCGCCCTTCTTGACGCGGCCACGCGGTGCGGCCTCCTTGATGCTGACCTTGATGATGTCGCCAATATGGGCATATCGACGCTTGGAACCGCCAAGCACCTTGATGCACATGACGGACTTGGCGCCAGTGTTGTCCGCGACGTCAAGTCGCGATTGCATTTGGATCATGTCTGTCCCCAACTTTTCCCGCTCAGGCAACTGCGACCATCGCAGCCATCCAGAGCGGTCAGTCTTGGGCCCGTAAGCCATTCACCTGTCGCTTAGCGGCGACCCGCGTCTGGCCTTCATGGGCAAGAAACCTAGAACCGAAAGCGGCCGTCCCGTGCGAAACACAGAACCCGTCGAGCGACGGCACCACCTTTCGGCGAAGCTGTGGATTATGCAGCGAGCACAATCCGCTTGTCAACTAGACGTTGAGCGCGTCAGAGAGAACGCGCCTGTGCCAACATCGTTTCCGCATCGCTCACTTCGAACTTGCCTGGAGCCTCGATGTTCAGCGTCGCAACCACGCCGTCCTTCACCAGCATCGAATAGCGCTGCGAACGCAGGCCCATGCCACGACTCACGAGGTCCAGCGTCAGGCCAACAGCCTGCGTGAAAGCCGCACTGCCATCGGCCATCATTCGCACGTTGCCCGCAGTCTTCTGGTCCCGCCCCCACGCCCCCATCACGAAGGCGTCGTTCACGGACACGCACCAGATCTCGTCGACCCCCGCCGCCCGCAGCTCGTCCGCCTTGGCCACGTAGCCCGGCACGTGCTGAGCGGAACACGTCGGAGTAAAGGCCCCCGGCAGCGCGAAGATCGCAATGGTCCGGCCCGTGGTGAGCTTCTCGATATCAAACGTATTGGGACCCAGCGAGCAACCGCCGCCCTCGACTTCAATGAACTCCTGAAGATTGCCCGCTGGCAAACGATCGCCCACTTTCAGCATGTCACGCTCCTGATTGGTGTTGATGGTCGGTGCGGCAGTGTCTGCCGCGAAAAAGAAAATGGCCGGAGACCGATTCACCGGCACTCCAGCCATTTTGCAACCGGAACAGTCTCCTGCCCCGATTCAACAGTATCGCCGCGCACGCACGCGGCATCGCGATCAGACCAATTGCGCCTTCTCGACCAGGCGGGTCACGACCCAGCTCTTGGTCTTGGACAGCGGACGGCCTTCGGCGATCTCGACGACGTCACCCATCTTGTACTCGCCCTTTTCGTCATGGGCGTGGTACTTGCGGGAGCGCGCCACGATCTTGCCGTACAGCTCATGCTTGGCACGACGCTCGACCAGCACGGTGACGGTCTTGGCGCGCTTGTCGCTGACAACACGACCGACCAGGGTGCGGGTGTTTTTCTCTTGAGCTTGCGTCATTTCGCGGCTCCCTTCTTCTCGGCCAGAATGGTCTTGGCGCGGGCGATGTCGCGACGCGTCTGGCCCAACACCGTGGTGTTGGTCAGTTGTTGCGTCGCCTTTTGCATGCGCTGACCGAAGTGAGCCTTCAGCAGGTCGTTGACTTCCTTTTCGAGGGCAGCCACGTCCTTGGCGCGCAGTTCAGATGCTTTCATGGGGTTCTCCAATCAGGCGCCGAGCTGGCGGGTCACGAAGGTGCAACGCAGGGGCAGCTTGGCAGCGGCCAGCGTGAACGCCTCGCGCGCCAGAGCCTCGGGCACACCATTGATCTCGTAGAGCACCTTGCCGGGCTGGATCTCAGCCACGTAGTACTCCGGATTGCCCTTACCGTTACCCATACGGACTTCGGCGGGCTTTTGCGAGATCGGCTTGTCCGGGAAGATGCGGATGAAGATCCGGCCACCGCGCTTGATGTGGCGCGAAATGGCACGGCGAGCCGCTTCGATCTGACGAGCCGTGATCCGGCCGCGCTCGGTGGCCTTCAGGCCGAAGTCACCGAAAGCGACGGTCGCGCCGCGGGTCGCAACACCAGTGTTGCGGCCCTTTTGCTCCTTGCGGTATTTGCGACGAGCAGGTTGCAGCATGTCTTATTCTCCTTTGGCCTCGCCGCCGGCAGCGGCGGGCTTACGCACCACACGCTTGGCAGCGGGCTTGTCGCCGCCTTCGGCGGGCTTGTCGCCACGACCACGGCCACCCGGAGCGCCCGGACGGGCGTTGCGGCGCGGACGACGGTCATCTTCGGCACCCGGGGGGGTGTTGATCACGGGAGCCTCGCCATTGGCCAGACGATCGCCGCGATACACCCACACCTTCACGCCAATCACGCCGTAGGTGGTCTTGGCTTCGGAGAAGCCGTAATCAATGTCGGCCTTCAGGGTGTGCAGCGGCACACGACCTTCGCGATACCACTCGGTACGAGCGATTTCGATGCCGTTCAGACGGCCGGCAGACATGATCTTGATACCCTGAGCGCCCAGACGCATCGCGTTCTGCATCGCACGCTTCATGGCGCGACGGAACATGATGCGCTTTTCCAGCTGCTGGGTGATCGAGTCAGCGATCAGTTGAGCATCGATTTCAGGCTTGCGCACTTCTTCGATGTTCACTGCCACCGGCACGCCCAGACGCTTGGTCAGCTCGGCCTTCAGGTTCTCGATGTCCTCGCCCTTCTTGCCGATCACGACACCCGGACGAGCCGAGAAGATCGTGATGCGGGCGTTCTTGGCCGGACGCTCGATCAGGATGCGCGAAACGGCGGCGTTCTTCAGCTTGGCCTTCAGAAACTCGCGCACTTGCAGATCTTCGGCCAGCATGCTGGCGAAGTTCTGGTTGTTCGCGTACCAGCGCGACGCCCAGTTACGGGTGACGGGCAGGCGGAAGCCAGTCGGATGAATTTTCTGTCCCATAGTCTTCCTTCAGGCTCAGTTGCCGACGGTCACGTAGATATGGCAGGTCGGCTTGCTGATGCGATTGCCGCGGCCCTTGGCCCGCGCGGAGAACCGCTTCAGCGTGGTGCCTTGCTCCACGTAGATCGAAGTGACCTTCAACTCGTCAATGTCGGCACCGTCGTTGTGCTCAGCATTGGCGATCGCCGATTCCAGCGCCTTCTTGATGATCAGCGCAGCCTTCTTCTGGGTGAACTCCAGGATGTTCAGCGCTTGATCCACCTTCTTGCCGCGGATCAGGTCCGCCACGAGGCGGCCCTTATCAAACGACAGGCGGACGCCACGAACGATTGCTTTGGTTTCCATCGTCGTCATCCTTACTTCTTCCCGGCCTTCTTGTCGGCCGGGTGGCCCTTGAAGGTGCGGGTCAGAGCGAATTCACCCAGCTTGTGACCGACCATCTGGTCAGACACATAGACCGGCACGTGCTGCTTGCCGTTGTGCACGGCGATCGTCAGACCGATGAACTCGGGCAGGATCGTCGAGCGACGCGACCAGGTCTTGATGGGCTTCTTGTCCTTGTTGGCAACGGCCTTATCGACCTTCGCCTGCAAGTGGTGATCCACGAAGGGACCCTTTTTGAGGGAACGAGCCATGTTGGTCTACCCCTTACTTCTTGCGACGCGAGACGATGAAAGTCTGCGTGCGCTTGTTGTTGCGAGTGCGGTAGCCCTTCGTCAGGGTGTTCCACGGCGACACAGGGGCCTGACCTTCACCCGTACGACCCTCACCACCACCGTGCGGGTGGTCGACCGGGTTCATGGCGGTACCACGCACGGTCGGGCGGATGCCCTTCCAGCGGATGGCACCGGCCTTGCCGTACTGGCGCAGGCTGTGCTCTTCGTTGCTCACTTCGCCGATGGTGGCGCGGCAATCGATATGCACGCGGCGGACTTCGCCAGAGCGAAGACGCAGCTGAGCGTACACACCGTCACGCGCCATCAGCACCACCGAAGTACCTGCGGAACGAGCGATCTGAGCACCCTTGCTCGGCAGCATTTCCACGCAGTGGATCGTCGAACCCACCGGAATGTTGCGAATGGGCAGCGTGTTGCCAACCTTGATCGGAGCCTCGGCACCGCTCAGGATCGTGGAACCCACTTCCAGATTGCGCGGGGCAATGATGTAGCGACGTTCGCCGTCGGCGTAGCACACCAGAGCGATGTGTGCCGTGCGGTTCGGGTCGTACTCGATGCGCTCAACCTTCGCCGGGATGCCGTCCTTGTTGCGGCGGAAGTCCACCACGCGATAGTGGTGCTTGTGACCACCACCCTTGTGACGCATCGTGATGTGACCGTTGTTGTTACGGCCAGACTTTTGCTTCTGGGGCTCGAGCAGCGAAGCCTCGGGAGCGCCCTTGTGCAGGTGCTTGTGCACCACCTTCACCACGCCACGACGGCCTGGCGAAGTCGGCTTGACTTTAACGACGGCCATTACGCAGCCTCCCCGGAGAAGTTGAGCTCCTGGCCAGCCTTCAGCGACACATACGCCTTCTTGACGTGGTCGCGACGGCCCTGACGGCCACCGAAGCGCTTGGTCTTGCCCTTGACGTTCACGACGTTCACCGCATCGACCTCGACCTTGAACATCAGTTCAACGGCAGCCTTGATCTCGGGCTTCGTGGCGTCGCGCAGGACCTTGAACAGGACTTGGTTGTGCTTTTCACCAGCCATCGTGGCCTTTTCGGACACGATCGGAGCGAGCAGCACCTTGGCCAGACGGCCTTCAGCAAACTTGGGCGCGCTCATGCCAGCATCTCCTTCAGTTGCTCGATCGCAGCCTTCGTCACCAGGACCTTCTTGTAGAAGACCAGCGACAGCGGATCGACATAGCGCGGCTCGACGACCAGCACGTTGGCCAGATTGCGCGAAGCCAACAGCAGGTTGTCATCGACCTGGTCGGAGATCACCATCACGTGATCCAGACCCATCGCGTTGAGCTTCGATGCCAGCAGCTTGGTCTTGGGCGCTTCGACCGAGATCGAGTCGATCACGGCCAGACGACCTTCGCGAGCGAGCTGCGACAGGATGGCAACCATGCCGGCGCGATACATCTTCTTGTTCAGCTTGTGCGAGAAGTTCTCGTCAGGCTTGTTCGGGAAGATGCGACCGCCCCCACGCCACAGCGGCGAGGAGGTCATACCAGCACGGGCGTTGCCGGTGCCCTTCTGACGGAACGGCTTCTTCGTCGAGTGACGAACTTCAGCGCGGGTCAGCTGAGCGCGGGTACCTTGGCGGGCATTGGCCTGATAGGCCACGACCACCTGGTGCACCAGGGCTTCGTTGTAGTCACGAGCAAAGAGGGTATCGGGAGCGTCGACCTTCGACGTCGCCTGACCCTGCTCATTGAGGAGCTCGAGTTGCATCAGTTGGCTCCCTTCTTGACCTTGACCTTGACGGCCGGACGGATCACGACGAATCCTTCCTTCGCGCCAGGAACGGCTCCACGAACCAGCACCAATTGGCGAGCCTCGTCGATGCGAACGACATCCAGGTTCTGGACGGTCACGGTGACGTCGCCGAGATGACCCGACATCTTCTTGCCAGGGAACACGCGGCCAGGATCCTGCGCCATCGAGATGGAGCCGGGAACGTTGTGCGAACGGCTGTTACCGTGGGAGGCGCGCTGCGAACTGAAGTTGTGGCGCTTGATGGTGCCCGCGAAGCCCTTACCGATGGACGTACCTTGCACGTCAACCTTCTGGCCCGCTTCGAACAGCGTGGCCGGCACTTGCGCGCCAGCCTTGTATTCGGCCGCGACAGCGGCTTCGACACGGAATTCTTTGAGGATTTGACCGGCTTCGACGCCAGCCTTGGCGAGGTGACCCGCTTCAGGCTTGGTGACGCGGGACGCCTTACGCGCGCCGTAAGTCACTTGGATGGCGCTGTAGCCGTCGATTTCTTCGGTCTTGACCTGGGTCACGCGGTTGTTGGACACGTCCAGCACGGTCACGGGAACGGTATCACCGTCGACCGTGAACACACGCATCATGCCCACCTTGCGGCCCAGCAATCCGAGACGATTGCTAAGACTCATGGTTTTCTCCTGACCTCCAACCACCTCGACGGAGACACCGCCAAGATCGCTTGAAGTCATTTCACACACCCGACATCGGTTGGCCGGGCTGACAAAGCAGCGATTGATTCGAACACCCAGAGTAAAGGCCCGGACGCCCTCATCGCTCGATGCGACGACACCGCGCCGGATGACTCCAACGCGGAAAAGCTGGCGAGTATAGCCCCAATGCTGCTTAAGCCGCAAGGCCGGACCGCGGGCAAGTGCTTGTCACGCGCTAAAAAAAAGCGACCCGAAGGTCGCTTTTGAGATGTCCAGGGCAGCTTTTCGTTGCCCTGACGCGCCGCAAGTTACTGCAGCTTGATCTCGACGTCCACACCTGCCGGCAGGTCCAGCTTCATCAGCGCGTCCACCGTCTTGTCGGTCGGATCGACGATGTCCATCAGACGCTGGTGGGTACGGATTTCAAACTGGTCACGCGAGGTCTTGTTGACGTGCGGCGAACGCAGGATGTCAAAACGCTCCTTGCGGGTCGGCAGGGGCACCGGGCCCTTGACGATCGCGCCGGTTCGCTTGGCGGTTTCCACGATTTCCAGAGCCGATTGGTCGATCAGCTTGTAGTCGAAGGCCTTCAGCCGGATGCGGATCTTTTGCTTGGTAGACATGACTTTTCCTTCAAAGAGCGACGCAATGCCAACGGCATTGCGGAGGCAGCTATTGGCGCCGCCGAGTGTCGAGCCCGCCATCCCACCGAAGCGGGTGGCGACCTTCACCGATACCCGACGGGTACCAGCAAAAGAGTTACTCGATGATCGTTGCCACGACGCCCGAGCCGACGGTGCGACCGCCTTCACGGATGGCGAAGCGCAGACCTTCTTCCATGGCGATCGGAGCGATCAGCTTCACGG
>NZ_NIOF01000006.1 GCF_002205645.1 Roseateles aquatilis
ACCTGGCTCAACGGCTCGGGGTCCTCCATCCCCGCCAGCGCCCTCGGTGGCGACGGCGACAAGAGCGTCCAGGTCCGGCAGACCGACGTGGCGGGCAACGCCAGCGCCGCAGTCTTGTTCACCTTCACGCTGGACACCGCGGCTCCTGCCGCACCTTCGGTGTCCTTGACCAACGATTCTGGCTCCAGTAACTCCGACAAGGTCACCAACGACGCCGCGCTGAGCGTCTCCGGTCTGGAGACGGGCGCGACCTGGGAGTACAGCTCAGACGGTAGCCGCTGGACGACTGGTTCCGGCAGCAGCATCCCTGCTGGCGCCTTCAGCGGTGATGGCATCAAGAGCATCCAGGTTCGGCAGACCGATGCCGCGGGCAACACAAGTGGTGCCTCCACCTTTAACTTCACGCTGGACACTGCGGCGCCAGCGGCACCTTCGGTGTCCTTGACCAACGATTCTGGCTCCAGTAACTCCGACAAGGTCACCAACGACGCCACGCTGGGCATCTCCGGTCTGGAGACGGGTGCGACCTGGGAGTACAGCTCAGACGGTAGCCGCTGGACGACTGGTTCCGGCAGCAGCATCCCTGCTAGCGCCTTCAGCGGTGATGGCATCAAGAGCATCCAGGTCCGGCAGACCGATGCCGCGGGCAACACAAGTGGTGCCTCCACCTTTACCTTCACGCTGGACAGCACTGCACCCGCCCCGACCATCACGGTCGATGACGTAACCACCGACAACACGGTCAGCGTGAGCGAGGCAGCCCAAAAAGTGACCATTACCGGCGGCGTCGCCGGTGACGCCAAGCTCAACGATGAGGTGACGCTGACGGTTGGCGGCAAGAGCTACACCGGCCAAGTGATCACCAAGGGCAACGGACTGGGGTACAGCATCGAGGTCGACGGATCGGATCTGGCCAAAGACGTCTCGGTCAATGCATCGGTGAAGAGCAAGGATGCCGCAGGCAATGAGGGTACGAGTGTCATCGCCAACAAGCGCTATGACGTGGAACGATTGCTCGACCTCAATGGTGCGGCGAGTGGCACGACCTTCCAGGCCGGCAGTGTCAGCCTGAGCACGGCCACGCGGCTGTTCGATCAGAACCTGGATCTCGCTCATGCCGACGTCTCCGCCAGCTTCAAGCGCGTCGAGGTCAAGCTGTCCGGCGCAGCGGCCAGCAACGCGGATCAACTTCTCGGCGGGGCCGATAGCCAATCTGCCGCCGGACTGACAGGGGCCTCGCTGACAGTTGGCGGAACCACCTGGACAGTGACACGCGACGGCACGTCCTATGTCTTCACGCCACTCGGCAGTGTTGGCAACGCCACCGCGGCCCAAGTCGAGACCTTGCTCAAGAGTCTGTGGACCCGCAACGACAGCGTCATTCCACTGCAAGGCGAGCGGCGCTTCGACGTCACCGTGACGGACAACCAGGATCGGAACACCTCGGCTTACGCCACGCTATCGTTGGACAATGGGGCGCCTGTGGTTGACTTGAACGGGCGGGCAGCGGGCGTCGGCTATGCCTTTGCCACAACTCCGGGCCTGAGCAACGCCGTCGCCATCGCGAGCCAATCGCAGGCCACGGTTCAGGAAAGCTCGATGATTGCCCGTCTGAATGTCAAGGCCCAGTCCGGCGTCACGGGCGCCTTGTCGGCTACCGGTGCAAACCAGGGCGAATGGCTTGGCCTGAGCGACGGGACGGATGCGGACGGCATGAGCGCATCGCTGCGGATCGGTGCGGCCGCCTCGCTGACCAATTCCCTGCTCATCCCTGGCAAGACCCTGACCTTGAGCATGGCTGCCGATGGCACCTTGACGATTTCGGCACAGGACGGTTTGACGCAAGAGCAGGCTTCGCAGGTGCTGCAAGCGCTCCGCTACACGGCGGATGGCAGCGTGGTGGCCGGTCAGCGTTCGTTGTTCATCACCGCCACCGATCTGGCCGGAAACACCAGCGCGTCTGCGGTCTCGACACTGACGGTCAATGTGGCCGGTACGCCGACCATCTCGCTCGATGCGTCAAGCGACACAGGGCTGTACAGCAGCGACGGGGTCACCTCGCGCAATGGCAGCGTCGCCAAGGCGCTGACCTTCAACGGCACCGCTGCCGCTGGCGCTTCCGTGACGGTCTTCAACGACGCCAATGGCAATGGCGTGGTGGACAGCGGGGAGTCTCTTGGCTCGGCAACCGCGAACGCTAGCGGCAACTGGAGCCTCACGCTCAATTCAACGACGACGACGCTGGTCGACGGCAACTACCGTATTGCCGCCAAGACCGGCACATCAGCCGCGGCTGCCGTCAACGTCACCGTGGATACCCAGGCGCCGGCCAGTACCTTCTCGATGGGCGACGCGGTGCAACTGCACCCTTTGCTGGCTGGAACGACCGATCCCAACGCCCGCGTAACGGTCGGGCTGGATACCGATGGCAACCTGACCAACGGCTATGAGGTCCAGTACACCACGCAGAGCGACAGCACCGGACGCTGGACGCTGGATACGGCCACGGCTGTGCCCACCCAAGGCAGCGCGCCAACCTTCACTGCGGGCGCGGCCGTGAATGCGCAGGTCACCACCGTGGATCTGGCCGGCAACGAGACGACGAGAACAGCCAGCAGTACCGCGCAGTCTTCGCTGTATTCGATCTCCGATGCTCAGGTGATCGAGGGCACCACTGGCACGCGCGAGATGGTTTTCCTCGTGACCCGCAACGGCGATCTGACTCAGTCGGGCTCGGTGAACTACGCGGTGGACAACATCGCGAGCTCGGCCAAGAGTACCGGCTCCGGGGCCGACAACGACTACTCGGGCACCGTGTCCGGCACCGTGGATTTCGCCGCCGGCGAGACCAGCAAGCTCGTCAAGTTCACGGTCAACGGAGACAACTGGCGCGAGGTCAACGACAAGGTGGTGGTCAACCTGAGCGCTCCGACCAACGGCAGCATTGCCGATGGACTGGGCATTGGCGTGATCGGAGAGATCGACGTCGCCCGACTGAACGCCGCCTACGGTCTGCGTGATCTCAATCCCAACAGCAATGACTATGGGATTCGTGTTCGTCGCTCCAGCGACAACAAGGAAATGGACGTTGGCTTCGATGCCAATGGCAATCTCGATACCCAGGCGCTGCTGGACTTTGTCGGCCGGCAGGCGACCAGCAAGGGCTATGTGACGACCTGGTACGACCAATCGGGCCATGGTCGCAACATGACGCAGCCAGATGCAGCCAAACAGGGCGTCATCGTCGATGCCGGTCAACTCGTCAAACGGGCCGACGGGTCGGTGGCCATCAGTTTCAACAATGGACGCAACGGCGCCAACGACGACAACATGACCGCGCAGGGCGAGGCCGCCACGGACTGGAAGAGCGCCATGATCTACGCCAAGGTGCAATCGGAAGGGGCGGCCGCCGGTTCGCTGTTCAATCTGGGCGCCAACAACCTTGGCCGGCTGAACGGCAACTACCCGCTATACGATGGCGTCTACGGTTTCGACGTCAACGACACTGGAGCTAATGGCCGCCTGGTTTCGCCGTCTGGTCCGAGTCTGAGTGGCCGTGCCAACGACGTCGTTTTCGAAGCACACAGTGGCAACTCCACGGCCGGGACTGCCGCCAACAACTACACCGACGGCGCTCAGGTGATCTACGAGAACGGTGTGCGGGTGGCCTCCGATGCGACGTTGGCCCCCTCCTTCGGTACCCAATCGACCTGGACGCTTGCCTCGCATGGGAAGACGGATAGCGGATCGGACGGAGGGTACTACCAGCAGGTGATGTTCAACGAATTCCTGGTCTATCTGGCCAAGGACAACAGCACGCCGACTATCCGGAATCTGCGGGGGACCGCAGGCAATGATGTGTTGACCTACTCGGGGGAAACTGGCCTGAGCGTCATCGACGGAGTCAGCGGCAACGACATGTTGTATCTCTCAGGCGCCGTCAATCTTGACGTCACGGCATTGGCCCAGGGCATGCGCAACATCGATCAGGTCTGGATGGCCAACGGCCAGACCAACGTCCTGACCCTCAATGACGCCAGCATCGCCGCCAATGGCGCGTCCAGTCTGACGGTGACCATGGATGCCGGGGACAAAGTGGTCTTCAACGGCCAGAGCTACAGCTACGGCGCCGACCAGCAGACGCTGATCATTGGTAGTTCCGCCGGCGACGTGATCACCAGCACCGGTCGCAACGACGTGATGCTGGGCGGCGCGGGCGCGGATACCTTCACGTGGCTGGCTGGGCAGACCGGACACGATACGGTGCAGGACTACAGCGCGGCGCAGGGTGACAAGCTGGACCTGAGCAAGCTGCTGCAAGGTTTCACCGCGGGTAGCGAGAGCTTGTTCATCCACAAGGTGACGGACGTCAGTGGACAGGTCAGCCTGCAGATCGACGTGCACGGGAAGGGCGACTTCGTGAGCCCGGAATTGACGATCACGCTGCTCAACATCACGGCCACCGATCCTTTGACCGTCGTGAACGGCGTGGGGATCAGCTCGCTCTGAGCTCGCCAGCAACGCTCACGCCGAGGGCCAGGTCCCGGGCAGGAGGACCTGGCGGTCGACCCCGCGCAGCTCCCGATGCCCGCAAAATGCCATCGTCAGATCCAGCTCCCGATGGATGATCTCCAAAGCCCGGCTCACGCCGGGCTTTCCCATTGCGCCGAGACCATAAAGAAACGCGCGGCCGATGTACGTGCCGCGGGCTCCCAGCGCCCACGCCTTCAGCACGTCCTGTCCTGATCGGATCCCCCCGTCCATGTGCACCTCGATGCGATCACCGACCGCCTCGACGATGCGCGGCAGCGCGCGGATGCTCGACTCCGCGCCATCCAGCTGACGGCCGCCGTGATTGCTGACGATCAGCGCATCCGCTCCGGACGCCGCGGCGAGCTTCGCGTCCTCCTCATCGATGATCCCCTTGATGATCAGCTTGCCGCCCCAGCGCTCGCGGATCCACTGCACGTCGTTCCAACTGAGCTGCGGGTCGAATTGCTTGGCCGTCCATTCGGACAGCGAGCTCATGTCCCCCACGCCCTTCACGTGCCCGACGATGTTGCCGAACTGCCGCCTCGGCGTGCCGAGCATGCCCAGGCACCAGCGCGGCTTGGTCGCCATGTTGATGAGGTTGGGCAGCGTCAGCTTGGGCGGCGCGGACAGGCCGTTCTTCAGGTCCTTGTGCCGCTGGCCCAGGATCTGCAGGTCCAGCGTCAGCACCAGTGCATCGCACTTGGCGGCCTTGGCGCGGTCGATCAGGCTGTGGATGAAGCCCTTGTCCTTCATGACGTAGAGCTGGAACCAGAACGGCGCCGTCGTGCGCGCCGCGACGTCCTCGATCGAGCAGATGCTCATCGTCGACAGGGTGAACGGCACGCCGAAGGCTTCGGCGGCCTGCGCGGCGAGGATCTCGCCGTCCGCGTGCTGCATTCCCGTCATGCCGGTCGGCGCGATCGCCACCGGCATGCTCACCGGCCGGCCGATCATCGTGGTGGCGGTGCTGCGGCCGTCCATGTTGACGGCCACCCGCTGGCGCAGCTTGATGGACTGGAAGTCCGCTTCGTTGGCGCGGTAGGTGCTCTCGGTCCATGACCCGGAGTCCGCGTAGTCGTAGAACATGCGCGGGACGCGCTTCTGCGCGAGCACGCGCAGGTCTTCGATGCAGGTGATGACGCTCATGAGGCGGATGCTAGGCCAGCCGCGCGCGCCTTGACAGGAAAGTTTGGCGGGGTCGACCGGAAGAACCCTCCAGCCGGCTCAGGGACTTCCCGAGGTCGATGCGTCACCGGGCCGGCCCCTGCGCTCCAGGGCGATACGGGGTTGCCGTTACGCCGCGCCGCCGTTCGATGCCTGGCAATGCCGGATCAACCACCGCGAGAACGCGCGCGCCGCGTCGCTGTCGACGTGTCGCACCAGCGCGTAGGGCCATGCGGCGGGAACGGCCAGGTCGAAGAGCCGCTTGAGCGCGCCGCCGCGCAGATAGGTGGCGGCCAGGCTCGGCCGCGCCAGCGCGACGCCCTGGCCGCAGGCGGCCGCCTCCAGGGTCAGCCCCAGGTCGACGAAACGCGTGCCTTGAGCCGGTTCTGGCCAGTCGAGACCGCTCGCCCGCAACCAGGGCTCCCAGGGCTGCAGCGGCGTGCGCAGCAGCGGAGCCTGGATCAGGTCGGCGGGGCGACGCATCGCCGGCAGGCGCGCGAGCAGCGAGGGAGCCGCCATCGGCGTGACCACATCGTCGAGCAACACCTCCCCGCCCTTGGGAATGGCGCCCGCGAAGATCTCCACCTCGGCGGCCGGCGCCGGCTGGTCCAGGTAGGGCGTCGACAGCAGCAGCTCCAGCTCGATGTCCGGATGCGCCTCCTGGAAGCCGGGCAGGGCGGGCACGAGCACCTGACGCGCGAAGGTCGGCGGGCTGCTGATGCTCAAGCGCGTCAGGCGTTGCTGTTCGCGACGATGCAAGGGCACCGCGGCCAGCAGCGACAGCGCGGCCCTCACCTGTCCAAGGTACTCCTTGCCGGCGGCGGTGAGCCGCAGCGGGTTGCGCGTCAACAGCGGCTGGCCGAGCCGCTCCTCCAGCGTGGCGATGCGCTTGCCCACCGCACTGGCGCTGACGTGCAGAGCGGCGGCCGCGCGTTCCAGGCTGCCGAGGCGGGCCGCGGCCTCGAAGGCCAGCAGGCCGTCGATGGAGGGCAGGCGCAAGTCGTCGTCGCTCATGCGGACGACTGTAGCGGCTGTGGGGCGACACCTCCGTGCCCGCGAGGGCATCTCCGAGGCACGCACGGGCGCTGGCGAAGCGCCGCTACAGTGGCGCGATGTCCGATCCCCGCGATCCCGTCCCAACGCCCGCCGAACTGGCGGCGGCGACCGACGACGCCACCGTGCGAGTGCTCGCGCAGGCCTCGTTGTGGCGGCGGCTGCCGTGGTTGGTCGGCGGGGCGCTGGCCTTGTTGCTGGGCGTGATCGGCATCTTCCTGCCGCTACTGCCGACGACGCCGTTCGTGCTGCTGGCCGCGTTCTGCTTTGCGCGGGGCTCGGCGCGCTGCGAGGCCTGGCTGGTCGGCCACCCGCGCTTCGGGCCCATGATCGTCCAGTGGCGCGCCACCCGGGCCGTGCCACTTCGCGCCAAGCAGGCCGCCTGGATCATGATGACGATCAGCTCGGTCGTCTCCGCCTGGTTCATGCCGGTCCTGCCGTGGCTGCCGGCCGTGTGTTGCCTGGCGGTGGGACTCTGGCTGTGGCGGCTGCCTACCGCTCGTTGAGGTTTGCAGCCGGGAGGTCTGGCGAGTGAACAAAGCGTCCACTGTGCGCGTCGGTCCCGAAACAATGAAGCGATCGAGGTGCGAGTCCTTCGTTCGACGCGCTCTCCTTGCGCAATATCAACACCTGACCCCGTTCCCCCTTGCGCCTGGTTTTCGCTGGCAATCCGAGCTGACGTATCGAACGAACATTTCCGGCTGCGCGCTCGGCTATTGACCTCAGGTGAACAGCCGCAGGTTCTCCGGCGTCGGCTGCGACGGCTCCGCCTTGGTGGTGTGGCCCGCGCCGCGACCGCGACGTCCCGGCTCGATCTCGCCGGGCCGGCTCAGCTTGCCGACGCGCACGCCCAGCAGCCGCAGGCGCTGGCTCAGATCCACCCGCTTCAGGCACAGCCCGGCGGCGCGGCGGATGGCGGCCGCGTCCTGCACCGGCTCGTCCAGCGTCAGGTCGCGCGTCACCGTGCGGAAGCCCTCGAAGCGCAGCTTGATGCCGATCGTGCGGCCCAGGTAGCCCTTGCGCTGCAGGTCCGAGGCCAGTTGCTCGCACAGCGCCGTGAAGATGCGAGACAGCTCGGGCCGGTCGCGCTGCGCGTGCAGGTCGCGCTCGAAGGTGGTCTCGCGGCTGATCGACACCGGCTCGCTGTGCGTGACCACCGGGCGGTCGTCCAGTCCCCACGCCGCCTGATGGAGCCAGCCGCTGTACCCGGCGCCGAAATGCTGCGCGAGCAGCTCCGGCGCCGCCGCCGCCAGATCGGCGATGGTCTCGATCTCGAGCGTGTTCAACTTGGCGCCCGCCTTCGGCCCGATGCCGTTGATGCGGCGCACCGGCAAGGGCCAGATGCGCGTGGGCAGGTCCGCCATCGTGACCACCGTCAGCCCATCGGGCTTGTCGAGCTCCGAGGCCAGCTTGGACAGCAGCTTGTTCGGCGTCACGCCGACCGAGCACGTCAGGCCCGTGGCGCGCAGCACCGAGTTCTTGATCTCTCGCGCCACTGCCCGCACCCCGCCCAGCGGGTCATGGCCGACAGGATCGCGCGCGCCCGGCACGTCGGTCAGGTCGATGTAGATCTCGTCGATGCCGCGGTCCTCGATCACCGGCGCGATCTCGCGCACCGCCGCCTTGAACAGGCGCGAGTAATGACGGTAGGAGTCGAAGTCCGCCGGCAGCAGCACCGCCTGCGGCGCCAGCAGTGCCGCCTTCATGAGCCCCATCGCGGAGAACACGCCCAGCGTGCGCGCCGCGTAGGTCGAGGTCGTCACGACGCCGCGACCGGTGTAGTCCGCCAGCTTGAAGAAGTGGCGCGTGCCGTCGGGCCGCTCCTGCGGTGTGTGGGCGCGCCGCCCGCCGACCACCACCGGCAATCCCTTGAGCTCCGGATAACGCAGCAGCTCCACGGACGCGTAGAACGCGTCCATGTCCAGATGGGCGATCAGGCGATCGGGCAGCGCTGGCGTCGGCTCGGCCATGCGGCATTGTGGGCGTGTCCGCTGACAGTCGCTGTCAGCAGGGCCGGGAGGAGAAGGCCCGCCGACAGGTCAGTGACCGCAAGTCGTGGAGCCGCAGGCGGAGACCGCCTCGCGAGGCGCCCCGGTGCCCGCGTCCGATGCCGTCAATGCCGACGCGGCCGGATCGCGGCATTCGCCGGTCTTCGGGTCGAAGCCGCGCTGCTGCATCGTGTAGACCAGCGCCGCGTCCATCATCTCCGCATGTCCCGGGAACCACTGCGACAGCTCGGTGCGCACGATCGTCAGCGGCTCGCGGTCGCCCAGATCATCGGCGTAGCGCACCACCTCGCGCATCACGTTGAGCACCATCGCGTGCTGGCTGCTGTGGCAGTTCTCCGGCTCGAAGCCGGTGGCCGCCATCCAGCGCTCTTCCATCGCGAAGTGCTCCTCCGTGTGGGCGAGCAGCTCGCGGAACGCGGGCAGCGCATCCTCGCCGCGATCGAGTGCGTCGCCATAGCGGTTCAGCAGCGCGACGAACTCCTCGTGCGTGTGATCGAGCTCCGGCTGATTCAGCACCAGCTCGTCGGTCCAGGCCAGGGTGCTCATGCTCAGGCCTTCGCGTCGGCGCCGACGCCCGCGCCCAGGCGGGCGCGATGGCGCGCCACCTGCGCGCGCACCTGCGCCGGCGCGGTGCCGCCCAGGATGTTGCGTGCGTTCAGGGATCCGGCCAGCGACAGCACCTCGTAGACGTCCTCGCCGATGCGCGCGTCGAAGGCGCGCAGCGCCTCCAGCGACAGCGCCGACAGGTCCACGCCCTGCGCCTGCGCCGTCTTCACCGCGTGCGCGACGATCTCGTGCGCGTCGCGGAAGGCCAGGCCCTTCTTGACCAGGTAGTCCGCCAGGTCGGTCGCCGTCGCGTAGCCCTTGAGCGCGGCGCGTTCCATCGCCTCGGCCTTCACGGTCAGGCCGTCCATCATCTCCGCGAAGATGCGCAGCGTGTCGCTCAACGTGTCGACGGTGTCGAACAGCGGCTCCTTGTCTTCCTGGTTGTCCTTGTTGTAGGCCAGCGGCTGGCCCTTCATCAGCGTGATCAGCCCCATCAGGTGGCCGACCACGCGGCCGCTCTTGCCGCGCGCCAGTTCCGGCACGTCCGGATTCTTCTTCTGCGGCATGATGCTCGACCCGGTGCAGAAGCGGTCCGGCAGCGCGATGAAGCCGAAGGCCTGGCTCATCCACAGGATCAGTTCTTCCGACAGGCGCGAGATGTGGACCATGATCAGCGCGGCGGCGGCGCTGAACTCGATCGCGAAGTCGCGGTCGCTGACGGCGTCCAGCGAGTTCTGCGCCACGCCCTCCATGCCCAGCGTGCGCGCGACGCGCTCGCGGTCCAGCGGATAGCTGGTGCCGGCCAGCGCGGCGGCGCCCAGCGGCAGACGGTTGACGCGCTTGCGGGCGTCGAGCAGCCGCTCGACATCACGCGCGAACATCTCCACGTAGGCGAGCATGTGATGGCCGAAGGCCACCGGCTGCGCGACCTGCAGGTGGGTGAAGCCGGGCAGGATCACATCGGCGTGGCGCTCGGCCTGGCCGACCAGCACGCGCTGCAGCTCGCTCAGCAGGCCGACCAGCGTGTCGATCTCGCCGCGCAGCCACAGGCGCACGTCGGTCGCGACCTGGTCGTTGCGGCTGCGGCCGGTGTGCAGGCGCTTGCCGGCCAGGCCGGCCAGCTCGGTCAGCCGGGCCTCGATGTTCAGGTGCACGTCCTCCAGGTCCAGCTTCCATTCGAAACGGCCGGAGGCGATTTCCTCGCGGATCTGCGCCATGCCGCGCTGGATCGCCGCCAGATCGTCGGCGCCGATGATGCCCTGGGCCGCCAGCATGTCCGCGTGCGCCAGCGAGCCCTCGATGTCGGCGGCCCAGAGCCGCTTGTCGAAGTCCACGCTGGCCGTGTATCGCTTCACCAGCTCGCTCATCGGCTCGGAGAAGAGGGCGGACCAGGCCTGGGACTTGTTGGCCAGTTGGTTGTCGGCGGGGTTACCAGCTTGAGAGGACATCGCGGCGGCTCGAGGCGGGCTCGATCAGTAAGGGCGTCGGGCGGCGTCAGGACGACGTCGACGCCGGGGGACGACGGGAAGGGCGAAGAACGGCGGATCACCGGGAGTCGGCGCGCTTGCAAGGCGTTACCAACTTCGCGCGGCCCCGGGCGCGCCCGCATTGAGAGCGGTCTTGCGCCTGGGCGAGAATGAGCCGCAGATTCTAAAGGGCAGGACAGTGCGGGGAGCGGAGGATCCGATGGCCATCAGGGCAGCTCACAGCCGGACAGCGACGGATGCCGTCGATCCGTCCGGTGCGCCGAGCACCCAGCCCGCCTGGGAAGAGACCCGGCTGGACGCCCGTCCCTCCACGCCCGCGCCGCTGATCGACGCCCGCCGACGCTTCGACGTCTGCCATGTCGGGCTGGTGCTGCGCGCGGTGCTCGGCGTGCAGCTGTCGCTGTCGCTGGGCCTGGCGATGGCCTGCGAGACCCCCGCGCAATGGGCCTGGGCGATGGGGGGCGCGTCGGTCGCCTCGCTGAGCGCCGTGCTGGCCTGGCTGCTGATCGTCTGCGCCGCCAAGCGCGTGTTGTCCCGGCTGCCGGAATGGGCGCAGTGGGCGCTGCCCATCGCGCTCGGGGCGATTTGCGCCCATGGCGGCGCGTTGCTGCTGGAGGCGGTCGAGCTCGGCCGGCTCGGCGTGCTGCAGCGGGTGGCGGCGGTGCTGGCCGGCGCGCTGGCCGCGGCGGTGCTGCTGAGCTGGCTCAAGCTGCGCGAGCGCGCCCAGGCGCCGGCCGACGCGATGGCGCGGCTGGTGGAGCTGCAATCCCGCATCCGCCCCCACTTCCTGTTCAACACGCTCAACACCGCGATCGCGCTGGTGCGGGTCGATCCCAACCGCGCCGAGGAGGTGCTGGAGGACCTGGCCGAGCTGTTCCGCGTCGCGCTGGAGGATGCCGGTCCGCACGCGGAAGGCGTGCGGCTGGCGCAGGAGGTGGAGCTCGCGCGTCGTTATCTGGCCATCGAGCAACTGCGCTTCGGCGACCGGCTGCGCGTGCGCTGGCAGCTCGATCCGCATGCCGCCGACGCGCGCGTGCCGCCGCTGCTGCTGCAGCCGCTGGTGGAGAACGCGGTGCGGCATGGCGTCGAGCCCAACGACGGCGGCGGCGATGTCGACATCGTGACGCGCGCCCATGGCGGCGAGGTCGAGATCCGCGTCGTCAACACGGTCGGGCTGCCGTCGCGCGGGCAAGGGCATGGGCTGGCGCTGCGCAACGTGCGGCAGCGCCTGCGCCTGATGCACGACGTGGCGGCGCGGCTGGAGGCCGGGCCCGGCGACGGGCGCTTCATCGTGCGCATCGTGCTGCCGCGTTGACCGCGGCCGGCATGGACAGGGGAACGAACGACATGCTGACTCATCCGCCGCTGAAGGTATTGATCGTCGACGACGAGCCGCTCGCGCGCCTGCGCCTGCGCGGTCTCGTGGAGGCGAACGAGGAGCCGCGCGCCGAGGTCGTCGCCGAGGCCGGCAGCGGCGATCAGGCGCTGGTCTGGTTGCGCGACCATGCCTGCGACCTGATCCTGCTGGACGTGCAGATGCCCGGACTGGACGGCCTGGGGCTGGCCGAGGCGCTGCGCGGCCGGCCGTTCGCGCCGGCGATCGTCTTTGTCACGGCGCATGCACAGCACGCGCTGCAGGCCTTCGAGCTGGAGGCGCTGGACTACCTGACCAAGCCGGTCCGCCGCGAGCGCCTGCAGGGCAGCCTGGCCCGCGCGGCGCAGCGCCTGGGCGAGCGCGCCGCCGCACAGGCGCGGGACGATCAGGAGCGGCCCTCCGGCGCGGACACCCCGGTCATCAACATCACCGAGCGCGGCCGGCTGCTGCGCGTGCCGCTGAGCGAGGTGCTGTACTTCAAGGCCGAGCTCAAGTACCTGACGCTGCGCACGGCGACGCAGAGCCACGTGATGGACGGCTCGCTCAGCGATCTGGAACAGCGCTTGGGTGACCGCTTCCTGCGCGTGCATCGCAACGCGCTGGTGGCGAAGTCGGCGGTGCGGGAGCTGGAGCGCCATGTCCCGACCGAAGGCCCGGCGGACGCCGACGGCGATACCGCCGGCGAGCTGGGCTGGGCGGTGCGCATCGCCCATGTCAACGAATGGCTGGCGGTGTCGCGCCGCCAGGTCGCGGCGGTGCGGGAGGCGCTGGCGGGCCAGCGCTGATCGCACGGACCGGCCGCGGTCGGGTGGCCGCGCACACCCCGAACCACGGTCCGTCGCTCCATGAAGGGCGCAGGAGCCGCCCTGGCGCTCGGCGCGGCGGGGGGCGTCGCCCGAGAGCGCCGCTCCGCCGCGCGGGATCTCAGCCCGTGTTGCGCAACCCCGCCGCGATGCCGTTGATGGACAGGTGGATGCCGCGCTGCACGCGCTCCAGGCGCGGGTCCTCGGCGCGTTTCTCCGCCGGGATGGCGCGGTAGCGGCGCATCAGCTCGACTTGCAGGTGGTTGAGCGGATCGATGTAGGGGAAGCGGTGCTCGATCGAGCGCGCCAGCGCCGGATTCGCCGCCAGGCGGTCGGCCTCGCCGGTGATCAGCGCGAGCGCGGCCTCGGTGCGCGAGAACTCGGCCTCGATGGCGCCGAAGATCCGCTTGCCCAGGCGCTTGTCCTCGACCAGTTCCAGGTAGCGCCGCGCGATGTCCAGATCGGCCTTGGCCAGCACCATGTCCAGGTTGGACAGCAGCGTGCGGAAGAACGGCCACTGCTTGTACATGCGCTTGAGCAGCGTCAGCTTCTCCTCGCGCCCGGCCTTGTCCTGCCCGAGGAAGCTGTCGATGCCCGAGCCGAAGCCGCACCAGCCCGGCAGCGTGATGCGCGACTGCCCCCAGCTGAAGCCCCACGGGATCGCGCGCAGGTCCTCGATCGCCCGCGTGGCCTTGCGCGAGGCGGGGCGGGAGCCGATGTTGAGCTCCGCGATCTCGCGGATCGGCGTGGCGGCGAAGAAGAAGTCGGCGAAACCCGGCGTGTCGTACACCAGCCCGCGATAGGCGGCGAAGCTGGTGTCGGACAGCGCCTGCGCCGCCTCCATGAAGGCCTTGGGCGCGGGCTTGGTCGGGTGCAGCAGCGTGGCTTCCAGCGTGGCGGCGACCAGCGTCTCCAGGTTGCGCCGGCCGATCTCCGGATTGGCGTACTTGGAGTTGATGACCTCGCCCTGCTCGGTCAGGCGGATCTGGCCGTTCACCGTGCCCGGGGGCTGCGCCAGGATGGCCTGGTAGCTCGGACCGCCGCCGCGGCCGACCGTGCCGCCGCGGCCGTGGAACAGCCGCAGCGTCAGCGGCCCTTGCTGCCGCAGCTCGTCGAACAGCCGCACCAGCGCGATCTCGGCGCGATAGAGCTCCCAGCTGCTGGTGAAGACGCCGCCGTCCTTGTTGGAGTCGGAGTAGCCCAGCATGATGTCCTGCTCGCCGCCGGAGCGGCGCACCAGCGCGGCCATGCCGGGCAGGTCGTAGAAGCCGCGCATGATGCCCGGCGCGTTGCGCAGGTCGGCGATCGTCTCGAACAGCGGCACCACGATCAGGTCGCTCACCGCCTCGCCGTCGAGCGTGCCGCGCAGCAGGCCCACTTCCTTCAGCAGCAATTGCACCTCGAGCAGGTCGCTGACGTCCTCGGTGTGGGAAATGATGTAGTGGCGCAGCGCCTCGCGGCCGTACCGCGCCAGCGATTCGCGCGCGGTCTCGAAGATCGCCAGCTCGCCGCGTGTCTTCTCGCTGTATTCGACGCCCAGCACGCGCAGCGGCCGGGTCTGGTTGAGCAGGTCGACCAGCAGCGCGCGGCGTTCGGTCTCGTCCAGCGCCGCGTAGTCGTCGCACACGCGCGCCGTCTTCAGCAGCTCCACGACGACCAGCTCGTGCTGGTCGGAGCTCTGGCGCAGGTCCAGCGTCGCGAGGTGGAAGCCGAACACCTGCACCGCGCGGATCAGCGGCTTCAGGCGCGGCGCGATCAGCGCGTGGGCATGGTGGCTCTCCAGCGAGGCCTGGATGACGCGCAGGTCCGCCAGCAGTTCCTCCGGCGTGACGTAGGGGTCCTGCGGCGCGACCGCGTGGCGCAGCGCCTCGGTGCCGGTCAGCGCGTGCAGCGTCGCCGCCAGGCGGGCGTACATGCCGGTGAGCGCGCGCCGGTAGGGCTCGTCCATGCGGTGCTCGTTGACGTCCGGGCTGCGCTCGGCCAGCGCCTGCATGTCCGGCGTGACGCCGGCCAGCCGCAGCGAGATCGACAGCTCCGCCCCCAGCTCGTGCAGCTCGGTCAGGTAGTGGCGCAGCGCGAGCTCGCTCTGCCGCGTCAGCGCCTGGCGCATCGTGTCCGCGGTCACGTTGGGGTTGCCGTCGCGGTCGCCGCCGATCCACTGGCCCATGCGCAGGAAGGGCGCCACGTCCTCGCCCGGCAGCGCTTCCTCCAGCTCCGTGTAGAGCTTGGGGATCTCGCGCAGGAAGGTCGCGTGGTAGTAGCTCAGCGAGTTCTCGATCTCGTCGGACACGGTCAGCTTCGAGTACCGCAGCATCCGCGTCTGCCACAGCTGCGTGACGCGGGCACGGATCAGGCTTTCGTTGGCGGCCTTCTCGCGCTCGGTGTGCAGGCGGTCGCGCGCGGTGACCAGCTCGGCGATGGCGCGCTCGGCGTCCAGGATGCTCTTGCGCTGCACCTCGGTCGGATGGGCGGTCAGCACCGGCGACACGAAGCCGTGGCGCAGCGTGTTGGCCACCTCGGCCGGTCGAACGCCGGCATCGAACAGCCGCTCCAGCGCATAGGCCAGCGAGCCCGGCTGCAGGTTGCCCTCGCGGTCGTGAACCTCGCGGCGGCGCACGTGGTGGCGGTCCTCGGCGATGTTGGCCAGGTGCGAGAAATAGCTAAAGGCGCGGATCACGCTGACGGTCTGCTCGCCGGACAGCCCCTTGAGCAGCTTGTCCATCTGCTTGCCGGCCTGTGCGTCGCGCTTGAGGCGGAAAGCCACCGACAGTTGCCGCACGCGCTCGACCAGCTCGTAGGCCTCGCGGCCCTCCTGCTCGCGGATCACCTCGCCCAGGATGCGGCCCAGCAGGCGGATGTCGTCCATCAGCGGCTGGTTCTTGTCCTTGACCGAGCGGGGCAGGGCGGGCGCCGATCGCGCGGCCTTGCCGGCGGTCTTGCTGGCGCTCTTGCCGGGGGGCTTCCGCGCGGGCTGGGCGGTGCTGCGCGAGGGGCGGGAGGCGGAACTGGCGGGCATGGCGTCGTCTTCGTGAGGAGGGCAGAAGGCGGGAGGCGCCGCAGGGCGCGGCGGCCGCGCGCTACGGGCTCGACGGATTCGGATGTAACCGAGTTACGTTCGATTGACTTTAGCAGTTTCTCCTGGCGCGGCCCGCCCTCGGCAGGCTCCGGGATCGCGCAAGCGTCGCTTCGCGGCAACCGACGGGCCTGGAGGCGGGGCCGGCGACGACGGATGTCATGGGCATGGCGACAGGCGTTCTCGCCGCGGTAACCGTTGTTCTCGCCCTCGGCTAGCATGCCGGCCCATGACAACACAAGAATTCGTGATCGCCACCCGGGAGAGCCGCCTCGCGCTCTGGCAGGCGGAACACGTGCAGGCGCTGCTGCGCGCGCGCGGGCTGGCGGTGCGTTTGCTGGGCATGACGACGCGTGGCGACCAGATCCTGGACAAGACGCTGTCCAAGGTCGGCGGCAAGGGGCTGTTCGTCAAGGAGCTGGAGACGGCGATCGAGGACGGACGCGCCCAGCTCGCGGTGCATTCGCTCAAGGACGTGCCGATGGAGCTGCCGGAGGGCTTCGTGCTCGCCGCGGTGCTGGAGCGCGAGGACCCGCGCGACGCGCTGGTGTCGACGCGTTTCGACAGCCTGGACGCCTTGCCGCGGGGCGCGCGCGTCGGCACCTCCAGCCTGCGCCGGGTGACGCAGCTCAAGAGCCGGCGGCCCGACCTGGTCATCGAGCCGCTGCGCGGCAACCTCGACACGCGGCTGCGCAAGTTGGACGAAGGCCAGCACGACGCGATCGTGCTGGCGGCGGCGGGGCTGAAGCGGCTGGGGCTGGACGGGCGCATCCGCCAGTACTTCGGCGTCGACGAGATGATCCCGTGCGCGGGGCAGGGCGCGCTGGGCATCGAGATCCGCGCCGACGCGGCGATGCTGCGTCCGCACCTGGACGCCCTCGCGCATCGCCCGACCTGGCTGGCGACGGCGGCCGAGCGGGCGGTGTCGCGTGCGCTGGGCGGCAGTTGCTCGATGCCGCTGGCCGCCCATGCGCGATGGGGCGCTGACGGGGAACTGACCCTGTCCACCGCCCTGGGGCACCCCATCCATCCGGAGCGGGCGCTGCTGACGGCGAGCGAGCGGGCCGCCGTGGCCGACACGGCCGCGGCCGAGGCGCTCGGCCGCCGGGCCGCCGCGGTGCTGAGCGCGCAGGGCGCCGATGAGTACCTGAAGGACGTCTGATGACGGACGTGGTCCGCCTGCTGCTGACCCGTCCCCAGGCGCAAGCCGACGACTGGACGCGGCGGATGGCGGCGCTGGGCGTGCCGACGGTCTCGTTGCCGTTGATCGATATCGAGTCGGCCGACGACCCCGAGCCGGCCCGACTGGCCTGGGCGGCGCTGCCCGCGATCGATCTGGCGATGTTCGTGAGTCCGAACGCGGTCCGGCATTTCTTCGAGCACCGTCCGGGTGGCGACACGCCGGGCGGTCCTCCCGACGCCGCTGCGTTGTCCACCCGCTCCGAATGGCCCGCGAAGACCTGGGCGGCCACCGTCGGTCCGGGCAGCGCGCAGGCGTTGATCGCCCACGGCGTGCCGGCCGAGCGCATCGTGCAGCCGCCGGAGGGCGCGGAGAGCCTCGATTCCGAGCACCTGTGGCCGGAGTTGCGGCGCGTCGCCGGCGCCGACTGGTCTGGACGCCGCGTGCTGCTGGTGCGCGGCGACGGCGGTCGCGAATGGCTGGCCGACCGGCTGCGCGAGGCCGGTGCCGTCGTGGACGCGGTCAGCGTCTATCGCCGGACCTGTCCGTCCGCGGACGCGGCCACGCGGACCCTGCTGCGGCAGGCGCTGGCCGCCCCCGAACGGCATGTGTGGCTGTTCAGCAGCTCCGAGGCGATCGGCCACCTGGAAACGCTCGAACGGGGGACACGCGCCGGTGATCCTCCCCCCGACTGGGCGCGGGTACGGGCGGTGGCCACCCATGAGCGGATCGCCGCGCGGGCGCAAGCCCTCGGGGTGGGGCATGTGGTTTTGGTGCGACCTGATGCCCCCGCTGTCGCGGGCGCGTTCCGGATGCTGTCGGGGCCCACCCTAGAATCGCCGACGTGAGCGAGACCAACACCCCAGCGGCCGACGTTTCGTCGTCCACCAAACCCGCCGCCCCCTCTGCCGCCCGTTCCGGCGCGACGTTGACGCAGGCCGTCGTCGTCGCCGTCGGTCTGGTGGCCCTGCTGGCCCTCGGGCTGGCCTGGCAGAGCCAGCAACGGCTCAAGCAGGTCGAGCAGGAACTCGTCCGGCGCCAGGACAGCAGCCAGAGCGAGGCCAACATTGCCCGCGACCAGGCGCGCCAGGCGCAGGACCTGAGCCGCGACACGGCCGCCAAGGTCGCGCTGCTGGACGCGCGGCTGTCCGAGGTCGCGGTGCAGCGCGAGCAGCTCGAATCGCTGATGCAGTCGATGAACCGGTCGCGCGACGAGAACGTCGTCGGCGACATCGAGGCCTCGCTGCGCGTCGCGATGCAGCAGGGCACGATCACCGGCAGCGCCGAGCCGCTGGTGGCGGCCCTCAAGCAGGCCGACGAGCGGCTGGCGCGCTACAAGCAGCCCCGCCTGGAGGGCGTGCGCCGCGCGGTGACGCGCGACCTGGAGCGCGTCAAGGCGGTCAGCGTCGTCGACGTGTCGACGCTGACGGTCAAGCTGGACGAGGTGGTGCGCCAAGTGGACGACCTGCCGCTGCTGGCGGTGGCCCAGCCGGGCCGCGAGGCGCCGGGCGCCGCCGGCCAGGCTTCCAACAAGACGGACGAGGCCCGTGCCGCGCACGCGCGCAAGGCCGGGCCGCCGCCCGCCGGCGCCGCGTCCGAGGCCGGGTCCGGCTGGTGGTCGCATCTGTGGGACCAGGCCGGGGACCGCTGGACTTCCCTTTCCGGCGAAGTCTGGCGCGAGGCCCGCGGGCTGCTGCGCGTGACCCGCATCGATCATCCCGAGGCCGCGCTGATCGCGCCCGAGCAGGCCTTCTTCCTGCGCGAGAACCTCAAGCTGCGCCTCCTGAACGCGCGGCTGGCGTTGCTGAGCCGCCAGTTCGACACCGCCCAGACCGACCTGCGGGAGGCTCAAGGCATGCTGGATCGTTACTTCGACGGGCGGTCGCGCAAGCTGTCGGTGACGGTGGAGCTGCTGCGTCAGGTGCAGGGCCAGTCCCGGCAGGTGAGCGTGCCGCGCCCCGACGACACGCTGGCCGCGCTCAGCGCGGTCGCGCGTTGAGGAGATCGCCATGCGCATGGTGATCTGGCTGGTGCTGCTGTTCGTCGCGGCGGTGGTCGCGGCGCTGACGCTGGGCAACAACGACGGTCTGGCCAGTTTCTACTGGCGCGGCTGGCGGATGGATGTTTCGCTCAACCTGTTCCTGCTGCTGCTGGTGGCGGGGTGCTTCGCGCTGATGACGCTGATGCAGACGCTGGACGCGCTGCTGACGTTGCCCAAGCGGGCGCGGCTGTGGCGCATGGCCCAGCGCGAGCGCAGCGCGCAGGTCGCGCTGCGCGAGGCCTGGGCGGACTATTTCGGCGCGCGCTACAGCCGCGCCCAGAAGGCCGCCCAGCGGGCGCTGAACATCCAGTCGCAGACGCCGGACCTGGCGCAGGACGGCTCGTTCATGGCGCTGGCGCATCTGGTCGCCGCGCAGAGCGCGCACCGGCTGCAGGACCGCCGCAATCGGGACGACCACCTGCGGCAGGCGCTGCAGGTCGCGTCGCAGTCCGCCGGCGCGCGTGCGCAGGAAGAGGGCGCACGCCTGCTGGCCGCGGAATGGGCGTTGGACGAGCGTGACGCGCAGCGGGCCTTGGGGCTGCTTGGCGAACTGACGCCAGGCGTCGCGCGCCGCACGCAGGCCTTGCGGCTGAAGCTGCAGGCCAGCCGCCTGGCGCATCAGCCGCTGGAGGCGCTGCGCACCGCGCGCTTGCTGGCCAAGCATCAGGGGTTCTCGAAATCGGCGGCGCAGGGCTTGCTGCGGTCGTTGGCGTGCGAAGCGCTGGAAACGGCCCGCGACGTCGACCAACTGCGCATCACCTGGCAGCAGCTGGATGCCTCCGACCGACGCGACGTGTTCGTCGCGTCACGGGCGGCGCATTGCGCGGCGTCGCTCGGCGCGCCGGAAGACGGGCGCGGCTGGCTGCGCCCGTTCTGGGAGTCCATCGTCGAGCAGGGCGCCGATGAGCGCCAGGCGCTGGCCGAAGCGTTGGTGCCGTGCATGCCCGGCCTGGGCCCCGAATGGCTGCAGCGGCTGGAGACGGCGGTGCAACGCTTCCCGCGCGACGGCACGATGGCCTACGCGCTGGGGCATGCGCTGGCCGAGCGCCAGTTGTGGGGCAAGGCGCGGCTCATGCTGGAGCAGGCGGCGGAGGACCGCGAACTGGCGGTCGCGTCGCGTCGTCGCAGTTGGCTGCGTCTGGCCGAGATGGCGGAGCAGGACGGCGACACGGAGCGCCGAGCCCGCTACTTCGAGGCCGCCGCAACGCTGGGTTGAGAGATTTTTCGGGGAGATTCTTGCAGACCCCTAAAAACTCATGCTATAGTCGCAGTCTTTCAGCGGCTGTAGCTCAGTTGGATAGAGTACTTGGCTACGAACCAAGGGGTCGTGGGTTCGAATCCTGCCAGCCGCACCAGAAAAACTCTTGAAGTTCGAATATCTCCGGATGTTTGAAATTCAGGAAATCAACAAGAAGAAGTAACAATAAAAAGCAGGCATCGCTCCCACGACGGCGATCCTGATCAGTAAAAGTCGTGCGGCTGTAGCTCAGTTGGATAGAGTACTTGGCTACGAACCAAGGGGTCGTGGGTTCGAATCCTGCCAGCCGCACCAAAATCGAAAGGCCAGCGTTTCAAGACGCTGGCCTTTTTCTTTGCCTGAGAGAAATCGAGCGCCAAGGCGATCCCTGGTGGTGTTCGATAAATACTCGAATGCGTGGCGATGTGGGGGCAGTCCACATACTCGTGGGCGAGGCCGACAGATACTAGTCGGCCTTGTCCGGAATACTCTCTGGCGTGACGCCAATCGCACCACTGTGAGTCATTGACGATCGCCCGGGCGAGGCTGGCGTTCGCGACAGTTTCGGCGCTGGTTGTGGCCACGTCCCACCATCCTGCATGAAGAAGTTGCGGCGCGCCTGTTGATGCGGGTGATGCGGCGCCTCGGCGGCGGTCAACACCGGCGCGACACATGCGTCGCTGCCGTCGAACACCGTGACCCAATGCGCCAACGGCTGGCTGTGGATCCTCGCCTCGACCGCAGCCCGCAGCGTGGGCCATTGCGCCGGATCGTCCTGAGCCGGCACGGGCGAGAACCCCAGCCTCGCCATCAGTTCCTCGTAGAACGGCGCCTCGATCGCGCCGAGCGACAACCAGCGACCGTCCGCGCACTCGAAGCAGTCGTAGAAATGCGAGCGGTGCAGGAAGAAGTTGCGCACGGGGTCGTCCTCCCAGTGGCCGCCGACGCGCAGCGCCTGCACCAGCGTTCCCATGTAGCTGACACCGTCCACCACCGCGGCGTCGATCACCTGGCCGCGACCGGATCGCTGCGACTCCCACAGGGCGGCCATCAGCCCGAACAGCATCGTGAGCGCGCCGCCACCGATGTCGCCGAGCAGGGTGGCGGGCAGGGCGGGGCCGGCGCCCGCGCGGGCTGCGGCGGGCATCAGGCCGGTGAGGGCAACGTAGTTGATGTCGTGACCGGCGGTGCGGGCGAGGGGGCCGGTCTGGCCCCAACCGGTGAGCCGGGCATAGACCAGTCGCGGATGCGCCGCGCAGAGCGTGTCTGGGCCCAGCCCCAGTCGCTCCATCACGCCGGGGCGGAAGCCCTCGATCAGCGCATCGGCGCTGGCGAGAAGTTCACGGACCCGCGCCAGTCCCGCCGGCGATTTGAGATCCGCCTCGACGATGCGCTTGCCCCGGTTGAGCGCCGATCCCCCGCCGAGCCTTGTCTCCCCGCCGGGGCGCTCGATCACGGTCACCTCGGCGCCGAAGTCGGACAGCACCATGCTCGCGAAGGGCGCCGGGCCGATGCCGGCGAACTCGACGATCCGCAGTCCGGCCAGCGGTCCGCTGCCGTGGGTCTCCCTGCTTGCATCCATGCCCGCGTCCCTCGAGAAGGCGCGCCCACGGCGCGATCGGGTCACGATAGCGCGAGCCGCGTCGGCTGCATCACAGGGTGATCCTCCCCATGCGGTCGGCTAGTGCCGCTTGATGAACCGCTGGAGGCGAACGCCGCACTTGCCCCGGTGTGCGAACTCGCAGCTGGGCTCCTCGCCCCTTCATCGCTGCGCTCGCACCCCGAACAGCGACTTCTTCAGAGGATCCCCTATGAACTTCAATTCCCCGTACGCCAGCCCGTGGGCGTCGTTCAACCCCTTCGGCGATAGCTTTGCTGCCGTGGGGTCTTCCTTCCAGGCCTCGCCATATGGTGGCTACGGCGGCTTCGGTGGCCTTTGCAGCTGGTTGGGCGGATGGATGATGGGCCAGGCCTGCCAGAGTCTGTTGGACTGCTGGGGAGGCAATCGCGGGCATGGGCACCGCCATGGCTGCGGACACTCGGCGGAGCGGCCCACGCCCACGCCCACGCCCACACCCACACCCACACCCACACCCACACCCACACCCACACCCACACCCACACCTGCGCCTGCGCCTGCGCCTGCGCCTGCGCCTGCGCCTGCGCCCGCGCCCGCGCCCGCGCCCGCGCCCACTCCGGTCGTGCCACCCGCCCCGGCGAGTACCGCGCCGAAGGAGGGCAGCTGGAGCAACGCCGCGAATGGCTTCATGGTGGGCCAGACGGGCGAACTCCAGGTCCGGGGCACGGACTTCGACAGTTGTGGTGCCAGCAACTACCCGGTTCAATATCGGGCCACGGACGGCACATGGACGACCCTCGGCACCGGCGCCGACCTTCAACGAAAGGGCTCCGTCATGGTCAAGGCGAGGCCGGGCGACAAGGTCGAGTTTCGGGTGCTGAACCCCGACAAAATGGACTACTTGTCCATGACGTCCGGCAAGACCCCGCTCCACTCCTGGCCGTCCAGCGACGGCACGATGATCGGCGCGCTTGGCTTCAAGCTGTTCCTGTCGGATCCCAACGCCAAGGGCTGAGCAAGCACTTCAAGAGGGCCGGCACCGAGAGGCGCCGGCCCTTGTCGTTTTGGTCACAATGCCTGGATGAGCAAGGCCTTCACGAAAGAATCCGACGCCGCCGGCGATGATGACGACGACAGCCCTTCGTTGCCCGCATTGCCCAAAGGCTCGCGCAACTACATGACGCCTGCCGGCTACGCGCGGCTGCGCACCGAGTTCATGCAGTTGCTGGACGTGGAGCGCCCCAAGATCGTGGAGATCGTCTCCTGGGCCGCGAAGAACGGCGACCGGTCGGAGAACGGCGACTACCTCTACGGCAAGAAGCGCCTGCGGGAGATCGACCGCCGCCTCCGTTTCCTGACCAAGCGGCTGGACATCGCCGAGGTGGTAGACCCCAGCGCCCATCACGGCAGCGATCAGATCTTCTTCGGCGCGACGGTGACCTACGCCAATGCCAAGGGGGAGGAGCGCACCATCACCATCAAGGGCATCGACGAGTCAGACAGCCTGTCGGGCGAGGTGAGTTGGGTGTCACCGATCGCGCGGACGTTGCTCAAGGCTCGGGAGGGCGACGAGCTGCAACTGATCACGCCGGTTGGCGTGGAGGTGATCGAGGTGATCGAGGTCCGCTACCCGGAGCCCGGGCCGGCCTGATCCGGGTCGGGGCAGGGACCGGTCAAGCCCTGGTCAGGGCTTGACGCGCCACACGCGCATCACGGTGCTGGAGCGTTTCAGCGTCCGCAGCGTGTCCGCCAGATGCAGGCGATCCCGCACCGCCAGCAGCAGCGTCATCTCGGCGGTCTCGCGTTGCTGCGAGTCGTCGCTCATGGCGATGTGGGTGATGTCGGCCTCGGCGCTGCTGACGGCCGTGGCGATCTGCGCCAGCACGCCCTTGCCGTTGCGCAGCAGCACGCCGACCTCGGCCTCGAAGCTGCGCGTCAGTTCCTCGCCCCAGCCGACCGCGATCCAGTGCTCGCTGTCGCGCTGGAACAGCCGGCGGCCCACCGAGCATTCCGCCGTGTGCACCACCAGCCCCTCGCCGCGGCCCAGGTAGCCCTTGATGTCGTCGCCGGGGATGGGCCGGCAGCAGGTGGCCAGCCGGACCGACGCGCCTTCGCTGCCGTCCAGCAAGACCTGACCCTGGGCCGGCGTCTCGTCGGTCGAGTAACGCCCCATCGTCAGCAGCACCGCGTCGGGGCGCTGCCCCTGCTCGGACAGGGTCCGCGCGAGCTTCTTGGCCACGATGCTGGCGATCTTGCGGCCCAGGCCGATCTCGACCAGCAACTCGTCCACGGTGCGATTGCCCGCCCAGCGCGCCAGGTCCTGCCACAGCGCCGCGGCCGTCGCGTCCTCGGGACGCAGGCTGGGCAGCGCCAGCCCCTCGGCCCGCAGCGCCTGCGCCAGCATCTTGTGGCCGAGCTCCTGGGACTCTTCCTGCTCCAGGTTCTTCAGGAAGTGCCGGATCTTGGAACGGGCCCGGCCGGTGCGCACGAAGCTCAGCCAGGCCGGGTTGGGCCGGGCGCCCGCGGCGGTGACCACCTCGATGACGTCGCCGCTGCGCAGCTCGGTCCGCAGCGGGACCGGCTCGCCGTTGACCTTCGCCGCCACGCAGTGATCGCCGACGTCGGAGTGGATCGCGTAGGCGAAGTCCACCGGGGTCGCGCCCTTGGGCAGCGCCATGATCTTGGACTTCGGCGTGAAGACGTAGACCGCGTCCGGGAACAGGTCGATCTTGACGTGCTCCAGGAACTCGGTGGCGTCGCGGGTCTCGTCCTGGATGTCCAGCAGCGACTGCAGCCAGCGCGATCCCAGTTGCTGCGCGCCCTTGGCGTCGACCTTGCTCTTGTAGAGCCAGTGCGCGGCGACGCCTTTCTCCGCGACCATGTGCATCGCCTCGGTCCGCATCTGGAATTCCACCGGCGTGCCCAGCGGGCTCACCAGCGTCGTGTGCAGGGACTGATAGCCGTTCGGCTTCGGGATGGCGATGTAGTCCTTGAATCGGCCCGGCTGCGGCTTGTACAGCTGGTGCAGCACGCCCAGCGACCAGTAGCACTGCGGCAGGTCCTGCACGATGACGCGGAAGCCGAAGATGTCGCTGACCTGGGCGAAGCTCAGGTGTTTCTCGCGCATCTTCTTGTAGATGGAGAACAGCGTTTTCTCGCGGCCCTGGATCTCGGCGCGCAGGTTGGATTCGGCGAACGCCTTCAGCACGTCCCGCTCGATCCGGGCGACCAGGTCGCGCCGGTGGCCGCGGGCCTTGGACACCGCCTTGGCCAGCGCGCCGTGGCGCCACGGATGGATGTACTGGAAGGACAGTTCCTGCAGCTCGCGGTAGATCTCGTTCAGGCCGAGCCGGTGCGCGATCGGCGCGTAGATGTCCAGGGTTTCCCGGGCGATGCGGCGGCGCTTGTCGAAGGCCATGTGCTGCATCGTGCGCATGTTGTGCAGACGGTCGGCCAGCTTGATCAGGATGACGCGCACGTCGCGCGCCATCGCCAGCAGCATCTTGCGGAAGCTCTCGGCCTGGGACTCCTCGCGGGTGGAGAACTGCAGCTTGTCCAGCTTGGTCAGGCCGTCGACCAGCTCGGCGGTCGGCGCCTCGAACCGCTCGATCAGCTCGGTCTTGGTGACGCCGCAATCCTCCATCGCGTCGTGCATCAGCGCCGCCATGATGGCCTGCGCGTCCAGGCGCCAGTCGGCGCACAGGCCCGCGACGGCCAACGGATGGGTGATGTAGGGCTCCCCGCTGGCCCGGAACTGACCCAGATGCGCTTCGTCCGCGAACTTGTAAGCCTCCCGGATGCGCTTGACGTCGGCCTTGGGCATGTAATGCAGGCGGGAGACCAGCGCGTCGAACGAAGAGGCTTCATTGGCCGTGTCCGGCACGGCCTTGGGGCCGGCCAGGCCGGTCAGGCCAGGAATGTGTGCGGTGGCGAAGGAGCGGAGACCCATCGCTCGAATTTAACCGATGGCGCCAGGGCTTTCCGGGGCGGGGCCTCTGCGGTGCCGAGGACGTTCACCGGCCGCCCTGGAGGAATGATCCAAGGGTTTTTACCTAGATGAATGCGGCAAAGACTTCTCAAGTCGGCCTAAAGTCCGGAGACCCTCGGCCGAAAAAGCAGACATGCCCTGAAAGGGTTCTGGTCCGGATGCCCGTCCGGACCCGGCTTCCGCTGGCCGGAATCTGCGGATACCTCGTGGGAGGCTCGCCATGATTACTGCCCTTGACAACACATCGACCCTGACAGGTCCCGGTGCGACCACCGGGCAGTCGGCGCGCATCCGCACGTTCGAGCTCGACGGCACCGCCTCCGGCACCAGCGCCCAGGCGGAAGCCTCCGCCGTGGTCAGCCTCTCCGCGCAGGCGACCCGGCTGGCGGCATCGGAGTCGGCCGCGCCGTCGACGGCCGCCGCTGCCAGTGCCCCCGCGACGTCCGGCGTGACGTCCGGCGCCGCGACCGCTGCTTCAACCAGCGCCCCGACCGCTTCGACACCCGCGCCGACCGCGAAGGCCTCCACGGCCTCGACCGCTTCGTCACCCGCCGCGACATCCACGACCGCACCCGCGACCGCATCGTCCGCCAGCAGCGGCAAGCCTGTCACCCTGGTGCCCAACTTGGTCTACGACCCGGCGGACACGGACCAGAACGGGGTGGTCTCGCCCACGGAGCGCCGTTCCTACGACGTGGTCCACGACGCCGTGCCCCGGCCCGCCAGCGCCACGGACCACCCGCCGCGGCGCGTCGTCGACGCGGAACTGCGCGAGTACACGGCGATCGCCAACACCCGCGGCTGATCGGCCATAGCGTTTCTTTTAACGAACTTCTCCCCCTTCCGAGGGCCCTCCTCAGTCGGGTATGCAGCGCGCGCCCAAGCGCGCACAGTCGGCTCCCTCACGGCCTCGCAGGCCGTTCCGACGCCATCGCGGCGCCGCCACAGGAGCCAGCCATGCATTTCGCCGAAGTCGACACCGGGGACTACCGCATCTACGCGGGCGCCATCGAGCGCCCGCGGCAGTTCGGCTACGTGGCCGCCGTCGTGGTGGTGCGGATGAATGCCGAGATGGCGGTGCACAAGCGCGAGGCCTTCCGAGACGAGAACCTGGCCGGCGGCTACGGCTGGGCCACGCCCGCCGAGGCGCTGCGCTTCGCCATCAGCGCCGGCAAGGAAGCGGTGATGTGCCGCATCGGCATGTATTCGTGACCCAAGCGGCTCATTCCGTGCTTCGTCGCCTCGGGGGGCGCTCCCGCTTGGATTGCCGCGACGCGTTCGTTATCGTGCGGGCATGTCGACTCCCGCTTCCGCCGCCGGTCCCGGCTCGGGTCCCCCTCCCCAGGCCTGGCACGGCTTCGTTTCGTACCTGACGCCGCAGCGCGTGCTGCTGGCGCTCGCGCTGGCGACCGTCGCCGCGCTGGTGCTCGATCCCATCTTCATCACGCCGTTCCCGGTGCTGCTGGGACGGACCATGTTCGTTGGCATGCTGGCGCTGCTGGCGTTTTCGGCCGCCGGCCATTGGCCCCGGCGGCTGCCGAGCTGGTGGGCGCGCTGGTTGTTCCAGGTGGTCGTCGTGGCCGCGGCGGTGCCGCTGGCGACGCTGGCGGTCTACCTGGTCGCCGTCGGCGGGGACTTCGCCAGCCTCGTCGAATCCGAGGCCCGCATGATGGGCTTCATGTGGATCGCCGGGTCCGGCCTGGTCGTCGGACCGCTGCTGGCGATGGGCGCGCTGTATCGGCAGCGTGACGCGGAGGCCCGCAACCAGGCCCTCAGCTTCGAGCTGGAGCGCAGCGAGCTCGAACGGCAGGCGCTGGACGCCCGCCTGCGCCTGCTGCAGGCCCAGGTGGAGCCGCATTTCCTGTTCAACACGCTGGCCAACGTGCGCGCGCTGGTGGAGACCGGATCGCCCCAGGCCGCGCCGGTGCTGCGCAGCCTGATCGCCTACCTGCGCGCCGCGATGCCGCGGCTGCAGGGGGAGAGCACCAGCCTCATCGACGAGGTCGCGCTGGTGCGCGCCTACCTGGAACTGATGCATCTGCGGATGCCGGACCGGCTGAGCCACGCCGTCGATCTGCCGCCGGAGCTCAGCGGGCTGCGCTTTCCGCCGATGGCGCTGCTGACACTGGTCGAGAACGCGGTGCGCCATGGCATCGACCCGAGCGAGGAGGGCGGCCGCATCGAGGTCGGCGGATCGCTGCGTGACGGCCAGGTGCGCCTGTGGGTCAGCGACACCGGCGTCGGCATGACGCAGAGCATGGGCAGCGGCACCGGCCTGCGCAACCTGCGCGAGCGCCTGACGCTGTTCTACGGCATCGGCGCGGAGCTGGAGCTGACCGAAAATCTGCCGCACGGCCTGCGGGCCGAAGTGCGTTTCACGCCGCATTGACCATGTCTTCCCCATGACTTCATTTCCCGACGCCGCCAACGCCGCCGCTTCCACCGCCTCCACGGCCCCCACGGCCCTTATCGCCGACGACGAACCGCTGCTGCGCGATAGCCTGCAGCGCGGCCTCGCGCAAGCCTGGCCGGGCTTGCAGGTCGTGGCGCAGGCGCGCAACGGCCGTGAGGCGGTCGAGCTGTTCGAGATCCATCGCCCCGACGTCGTGTTCCTCGACGTGCACATGCCGGGCCTGAACGGCATGGAGGCCGCACGGCGGATCGCGCGGCAGGCTCACGTGGTCTTCGTGACCGCCTATGAGGAATACGCGCTGCAGGCCTTCGAGCGCGGCGCGATCGACTACCTGGTCAAGCCGGTCGAGGACGCCCGGCTGGCCGACACCGTCGAGCGCCTGAAGGATCGTCTGGTCCAGCAGCCCCCGGCGCAGGGGCGCCCTGGCCATCAGGCGGCGCTGGAGGCCGTGATCGACGAGCTCTCGCGCCGCATGGCCCGGCCGCCCGGAGCGTCCCCGGCCGCGCCGGGCGTGGCCGCGGGCGGCGGCCTGGGCGCCGACACCGGTCCGCTGCAGTGGATCCGCGCGTCGGTGGGGTCGACGCTGAAGCTCATCCCGGTCGACGAGATCCTGTTCCTGCGCTCCGACGAGAAGTACACCCTGGTCGTGACGGGGGAGGGGGAGGCGCTGATCCGCACGCCGATCCGGGAGCTGATCGAGCGACTCGATCCCCAGCGTTTCGTGCAGGTGCACCGCTCGGTGGTGGTGAACCTGCATGCGATCAGCCACGTGACCCGCGGCCCCAACGAGACCGCCGATCTGCACCTCAAGGCCCGCCCCGAGGTGCTGCCGGTCAGCCGCAGCTACCTGCACCTGTTCCGGCAGATGTGAACGCGGCGCGTGCGGCGAGGCGGGATGTCCCGTCTCGCCGCGCAGCGGCCGCCCGCGCGCTCAGCGCGTCCGGGCCTGCGCCCGTGTCTGCGGCTCGGCCGGCACCAGCGGTTGCGGCGCCGCGGGCAGCGGCACGCTCTGAGCCTTGCCTTCGACGACGACGGGGTCGAGCTGCCACATCAGCGTGCCGACCTTGACCATCTGCACCACCGCCGTCACGGCGACGATGATGACCGCGGCCAACAGCACCGTGTGCAGCGCGCTGTCGGAGAAGCCGTGCAGTTCGGGGTGGTCGCGCGAGGGTGACCGATGGGGCCCGGCGCGCGCGTGATTTCGCAGGCCGTGCAACGCGTGAGAGAGTCGGGTGTCCATGGAGAGCTCCTCTGGTCCTGATGTCTGTCTCTGCGGGCGTGCCGGGTCGCCGGGCGTCGATGAGGCTGATGACGCCGTGTGTCGATCACCGCTGACGACGCGGCACGCCTGAGACAAGTCTAGGCCGCGCCTCCCGGCGCTTCCAGAATGCTCAAGCGTAAAAAAACGCGGCTGGGCCGCGTTTTTCCGTTGTTCGTCGCAAACCTCGCCGTCGCCCGGTCCATCGGCTCGCGGCGAGGCGCCGATCAGCCGCTCACCCTCAACGGGTCAGCGGCTCGGTCCGCGTGTTCAGCCAGGCAAGCGCGTCGCCGTCGACCAGCGGCGCCAGGCGACGGCGCACCTCGGCGTGATAGTCGTTGAGCCACGCCAGCTCTTCGTCCGACAGCAGGTTCAGCGCGATGCTGCGCGTGTCGATCGGGCACAGCGTCAGCGTCTCGAAGGCCAGCATGTCGCCGAACTGGCCGTGCTCCGGCGTGTCGCGCTGGACGTTCAGCACCAGATTCTCGATCCGGACCCCCCATTGGCCGGGACGGTACAGGCCGGGCTCGATCGAGGTGATCATGCCGGGCTCCATCGCCATGTTGGCGTCCGGCACGGCCTTCGAGATGCTTTGCGGACCTTCGTGCACGTTCATGAAGTAGCCGACGCCGTGGCCGGTGCCGTGGCCGTAGTCCAGGCCGTGCGCCCAGAGCGGCGCGCGCGCGATCGCGTCGAGCATCGGGCTCAGCGTGCCGCGCGGGAACACCGCGCGGGACAGCCCGATCGTGCCCTTGAGCACCAGCGTGTAATCGCGCTTGTGGGCCTCGGTGATGGCGCCGATGGGCCAGACGCGCGTGATGTCGGTCGTGCCGCCCAGGTACTGCGCGCCGGAGTCGATCAGCAGCAGCCCGTCGCCCTGGATCTGGGAGAAGGCCTCCGGCATTGCGCGGTAATGCGGCATCGCGCCGTTGGCGTTGAAGCCGGCGATGGTCGAGAACGACAGGCCGACGAAGCCCGGGCGCCGGGCGCGCTCGGCGCTCAGGCGCTCGTCGACGGTCAGCTCGCTGAGCGATTCGCCCCGGGCCAGCGCGGCCTCGAACCAGGCGTAGAACGCGCACATCGCGGCGCCGTCCTGGGCCATCGCCTCGCGGATGAATTGCGCCTCGGCGGCGTTCTTGCGGCTCTTGAAGAGGGTGCTGGGGTTGATGGCCTCGATGACGGTCGCGGCGGTGGGCAGGGCCTCGCGCAGGCCCAGCGTCACGCGGCGCGGGTCGATCAGCACGCGGGCGTCGGCCGGCAGCGCGCCCAGCGCGGGGCGGGCCTGGTCATAGGCGGCGAGGCGGACACCGTCGGCGGCCAGTCGCTGCGTCAGCGCCGCGTCGATCTTGCCCGGCTGCACGAACAGCGTCGCGCCGGTCTTGTCCAGCAGCGTGTGGGCGACGAACACCGGGTTGTAGGTGACGTCCGAGCCGCGCAGGTTGAACAGCCAGGCGATGTCGTCGACGCTGGAGATCAGGTGATGCGTCGCGCCATGCCTGGCCATCGCGTCGCGCACCTGCGCCAGCTTGTCGGCGCGGGAGACGGTCGCCTGCGGCGCGGCGTGCTCGTAGATGGGGGCGTCGGGCAGGCCAGGACGGTCGCTCCAGACGCGGTCCAGCAGGTCCAGGCCGGTATCGATGTGGATGCCCTTGGCGGTCAGCGCGGCGCGCAGCTGCTGCGCCAGCCCCAGGCCGAGCACCTGGCCGTCGACGGCCAGCGTCTGGCCCGGCTGCAACTGGTCGGCGATCCAGCCGATGTGGTGCGTGGCCGCGCCGGTGGGAATCTTGAACAGCGAGATCCCGCTGCCCGCCAGTTCACGCTCGGCCTGTGTCCAGTAGCGGCTGTCGGCGAAGAGCTGCGCATCGTCCAGCGTCACCACCAGCGTCGCCATCGACCCGGTGAAACCCGACAGCACTTCACGACCCTGCCAGCGGCGCGGCAAATACTCCGACAGATGCGGGTCGGCCGAGGGCACCAGGATGGCATGGGCACCGGCGTCGCGCAGGGCGTCGCGCAGGTGGGATAGGCGCAGCTTGATCTGGGAAAGGCGTGTGTCCATGGATGAGCCTCGGCGGGTTGGCGGGCGTTGCTGGGAGCGGCCGGGTGGGCGGCTCCGTCGAAGCGAAGGATTGTAGGAGGGTGCCTTGGGCTTGGGGCGGCCCATCGATCGACCGAGCGCTCGCGGCCCGACCGGGGGCCCTTTCCCTCCGTGTCCCTCCTCTTCAACTGCCTGTCGGCAGTCGAATTCACCTTCCTTGACCTACGGGAAAGGGCCCCCGGTCGTTCCGCTCAGGCCAGGTCAAAAGGACCCTCGGTAGAGCCGCTCCAGCAAGATCGCCCGGCGGCGCGTTTCAGAGTTCCGTGCGCAACGCCCACAGCTCCGGGAAGAGGACGACGTCCAGCATCTTGCGCAGGTAGCTGACGCCGCCCGTGCCGCCGGTGCCGCGCTTGAATCCGATCACGCGCTCGACCGTCGTGACATGGCGGAAGCGCCACAGCCGGAAGGCATCCTCCAGGTCCACCAGCTCCTCGCCCATCTGGTACAGGTCCCAATGCGCCTTGGGGTCGCGGTAGACCTGCAGCCACGCGGCCTTGACGCCGTCGTCGGCGGCGTAGGGCTGGGTCCAGTCACGGTCCAGGTGCGTCGTGGGCACGGCGATGCCGCGACGTCGCATCAGGCGCAGCACTTCGTCGTACAGCGACGGCGCCTCGTAGGCCGCCCGCACGTCGGCCAGGAGATCGGGCCGGTGCGAATGTGGCTTCAACATCGCGGCGTTCTTGTTGCCGAGCATGAACTCGATGCGCCGGTACTGCGCGCTCTGGAAGCCGCTGCTGTTGGACAGGTAGGGCCGGATCGCCGAGTACTCCGGCGGTGTCATCGTCGCCAGCACGTCCCAGGCATGCACCAGCTGCTCCATGATCCGCGAGACGCGCGCCAGCATCTTGAAGGCCTCCGGCAACTGGTCCGCCGCGACCTGCGTGACCGCGCCCCGCAGCTCGTGCAGCATCAGCTTCATCCACAGCTCCGAGGTCTGGTGCTGGACGATGAACAGCATCTCGTTGTGGTCCGGCGAGAGCGGGTGCTGCGCGCTCAGCACCTGGTCCAGGTGCAGGTAGTCGCCGTAGCTCATGTCCTTGGAGAAATCGAGCTGCGCGCCTTCCTCCCGAACGATGGCCTCGCTGCCTCCGCCGTTGCCGTCGCCGGCCGCCACGGAGGTCTTCCCGTCGTCCGCGCCGGGCGTGGCGCCGTGTCCCATCGGGCAGCTCATGTCACGGCCGCCTTCTGGTTGAAGCGCGCCTCGCGCCATTCCTCGTTGACCAGTACCTGGTGCAGGTGCTCGACCGCGTCCCACGCGTCGGCGAAGCCGATGTACAGCGGCGTGAAGCCGAAGCGCAGGATGTGCGGCACCTGGTCCAGCCGGGTCGCGTCGCCGGCGCGGAAATCGCCGATCACGCCGCGCTCGATCAGCGCCTGCACGACGGCGTAGCTGGCGTCCTCCAGCGGTGCCGCCAGCGCCAGGCAGACCTGGCTGCCGCGCTGCGCCGGATCGCGCGGCGAAACCACGCGCACGCCCAACCCGCCGCAGCGCTCTTCCGCCAGGCGGGCGAAGAGCGCGGTCAGCGCCAGCGACTTCTCGCGCAGCGCGGCCATGCCGCCCAGGGGTTCGGCGGCCAGCAGCGTGTCCACGCCGCACTCCAGCGCCGCCGTCGACAGGATCGCGGGGGTGCCGCAGATGTAGCGCTTGATGCCCGCCGCGGGTCGGTAGTTGGCGGTGAACTGGAACGGCGCCGCATGGCCCAGCCAGCCGGACAGCGGCTGCCAGAAACGGTCCGCGTGGCGCGGATGCGCCCAGACGAAGGCCGGCGCGCCCGGGCCGCCGTTGAGGTACTTGTAGCCGCAGCCGATCGCGAAGTCGGCGTCCGCGCCGTTCAGGTCCACCGGGATCGCGCCGGCCGAATGCGCCAGGTCCCACACCGTCAGCGCGCCCGCCGCATGGGCCGCGGCGGTGACGGCCTTCATGTCGTGCTTGCGGCCGGTGCGGTAGTTGACCTCGGTCAGCATCAGCACGGCCAGCCGGTCGTTCAACAGCGCGGGGATCTCGGCGACGTCGTCGACCAGCGTCAACGTCATGCCGTGCTGCTCGGCCAGGCTCTCGGCGATGTAGAGGTCGGTCGGGAAGTTGCTGCGCTCGGACACGATGACGCGGCGCCGGCCGCCGGCATCGTCGGTCGCGACGATGCGCAGCGCCGCGCTCAGCACCTTGTAAAGGTTGAGCGAGGTCGAGTCCGCGACGATCGTCTCGCCCGGCGCGGCGCCGATCAGGCGGCCGATCTTGTCGCCGATGCGGGACGGCAGGTCCATCCAGCCGGCGGTGTTCCAGCTCTTGATCAGGTCGGTGCCCCATTCCTGGGCGATCACCTGTTGCACGCGCGCGGCGGTCGCCTTGGGCATCGCGCCGAGCGAGTTGCCGTCCAGGTACAGCGTGCCGGCGGGCAGCGAGAACTGGTCCTTCAATCGCGCCAGCGGATCGGCGGCATCGAGGGCCAGGCAGTCTTGTCGTGTGGTCATGGGGGTTCCGGACAAAAGCGGGAAGGGACGGTATGAAGACGAAGGCGACGAAGGAGCGGAACAGCGCGCGGGGATCAGAGCGCGCGCAGCACCGCCCGCACCGGCGACGCGCAGGCGCCGGCGAGCTTGAGCGGCAGCGCGATCAGCTCGTAGTCGCCCTCGGGCACGTCGTCGAGCACGAGGTTCTCCAGCACGCGCAGGTCCAGCCGCAGCAACTGCTGATGGCTGTCCAGCGTCTTGCTGGTCGCGGGATCGACCGACGGCGTGTCCAGGCCGATCAGCCGCACGCCCCGCGCGGCCAGCCACTCGACGGTTTCCGGCGCATAGGCGCTGAAGTCGGGATTCCAGACGGTGTCGGCGCGCTCGTTGCAGCGCACCAGCACGCGCGGCGGCAGGTTCTCGGCGGCATGCCGCAGATGCTCGACGCGGATCAGCGGACCGCAGCCGATCGCGTGGATCACGCGGCAGGGGCCGAGGTAGGGATCGAGGCTCACCTCCGCGGCGCTCGCCACGCCGTCCGCGTAATGCAGCGGCGCGTCGGCATGCGCGCCGACATGCGGCGACATCGTGATCGCGCTCAGGTTCACCGGGCAGCCCGGCGACAGGCGCGCCGTCCACTTCAACGCGTAGGGCTCGTCGCCGGGAAAGAGGGGCGCGTCGGGCGCCACCACCGGCGAGATGTCCCACAAGGCCTTGTTCATCGATTGCATCTGCTACTCCTGCCGGCGGGGTCGGTCCGGCGGCGCGCACCTTATCGCGGCGCTTTGCGTCGTGGTGTCGGTTAATTCCAACAAGACACGGCCGATCGCGCAAGCCGGCCGCCGGGATTCCATGTAGTTGACACCTAAACTATCCCCGCCTAAAGTGTCTCGGTCAAGCAGTTCCTGTCCGGCTCGCGCCGGGTACTCCCATGCGCATCACCTGCATCGGCGGCGGTCCCGCCGGCCTGTACTTCGCGCTGCTGATGAAGCGGCAGAACCCGGCGCACGAGGTCACCGTGCTGGAGCGCAATCGCGCCGGCGATACCTTCGGCTGGGGTGTGGTCTTTTCCGACCAGACGCTGGCCGCGCTGCGCGAGGCGGATCCCGAGACCGCGGACCAGATCCTGCAGTCGTTCAACCATTGGGACGACATCGCCGTGCACATCGACGGCCGCACCCTGGTGTCCGGCGGCCATGGCTTCTGCGGCATCGGCCGGCGCAAGCTGCTGGACATCCTGCGCGAGCGCTGCGCCGCGCTCGGCGTGCAGATCCGCTACGAGACCGACGTCGCCGACGACGCGCACATCGACGCCGACCTGATCATCGCCGCCGACGGCCTCAACAGCCGCTTGCGCCAGAAGTACGCCGCGACCTACCAGCCCGACATCGACCTGCGCCAGTGCCGCTTCGTGTGGCTGGGCACGACCAAGCTCTTCGACGCCTTCACCTTCGACTTCCAGAAGACCGAATGGGGCTGGTTCCAGGCGCATGCCTACCGCTTCGACGACACGCATTCGACCTTCATCGTCGAGGCGCCCGAGCAGGTCTGGCGCGATGCCGGCCTCGAGGCCATGAGCAAGGAGGACGGCATCGCCTTCTGCGAACGGCTGTTCTCCAAGGTGCTGGACGGGCATCCGCTGATCTCCAACTCGGCGCACCTGCGCGGGTCGGCGCAGTGGATCCGATTCCCGCGCGTGGTCTGCAAGCGCTGGGTGCACTACCGTGAGCCCCTGGACCACCGCGTCGCGGTGTCTGTCCCCCGGGGGGAGCTGGAAGGCTCGGGGCGGCCCGTCGCCTCCCACAACGGCCGCGCGCCCGTCGTGCTGATGGGCGACGCCGCCCACACCGCACACTTCTCGATCGGCTCCGGTACCAAGCTCGCGCTGGAGGATGCGATCGCGCTGGCCCGCGACATCGAGCGCCACGGCGGCGGTGTCGACAGCCTGCCCGCGGCCCTCGACGAGTACGAAGCGACGCGGTCAATCGAGGTGCTGCGCATCCAGAACGCGGCGCGCAACTCGACCGAATGGTTCGAGAACGTCGAGCGGCACGCGCGGCTCGCGCCGGAGCAGTTCGCGTACTCGCTGCTGACGCGCTCGCAGCGCATCTCGCACGAGAACCTGCGGCTGCGCGATGCGCGCTACGTCGGGGATTTCGAGGCCTGGCTGGCGCGACGCTCGGGCCTGGACCAATCCGCGCCGCCGATGTTCACGCCGTTCACGCTGCGCGGCGTGACCTTGAAGAACCGCGTGGTCGTGTCGCCGATGGCGCAGTACTCGTGCGAGGACGGCCAGCCCGCGGACTACCACCTGACCCACCTCGGCGCGCGAGCGGCCGGTGGCGCGGGGCTGGTCTTCGCCGAGATGACCTGCGTCTCGCCGGACGCGCGCATCACGCCGGGATGTCCCGGCCTGTGGAACGACGAGCAGGCCGCGGGCTGGCGGCGCATCGTCGATCACGTGCATCGCCACACCAGCGCGAAGATCGCGATGCAGCTGGGTCATGCCGGCGCGAAGGGCTCCACGCGTGTGGCGTGGGACGGCATCGACCAGCCGCTGGAGGACGGCAACTGGCCGCTGATCTCGGCGTCGCCGCAGCAGTACCTGGACGGCGTGAGCCAATGGTCGCGCGAGATGGCCCGCGCGGACATGGCGCGCGTCACGGCCGACTTCGTCGCCGCCACGCGCCGCGCGGCCGAGGCGGGCTTCGACTGGCTGGAGCTGCATTGCGCGCACGGGTATCTGCTGTCCAGCTTCCTGTCGCCGCTGACGAATCGCCGCGCCGACGCGTATGGCGGATCGCTGGAGAACCGGCTGCGATATCCGCTGGAGGTCTTCGCCGCGATGCGTGCCGTCTGGCCGGCGCAGCGGCCGATGTCGGTGCGGATCTCCGCGCACGACTGGGTGCCCGGCGGCACGACGCCGGAGGACGCCGTCGCGATGGCGGAGGCCTTCAAGGCGGCCGGCGCCGACCTGATCGATGTGTCGTCCGGCCAGGTCAGCAAGCAGGAGCGGCCCACCTACGGCCGCATGTGGCAGACGCCGTTCAGCGAAAGCGTGCGCAACCGCGCCGGCATCGCGACGATCGCCGTGGGCGCGATCTCGGAGGCGGACCACGTCAACAGCATCATCGCGTCCGGCCGCGCCGACCTCTGCGCGATCGCCCGGCCGCACCTGGCCAATCCGGCCTGGACGCTGACCGAGGCGGCCCGGATCGGTTACCTCGCCGGTCCGGGCCTGGACTGGCCGAAGCAGTACCTGTCCGGCAAGAGCCAGATGGAGCGCGAGTTCGAGCGTCAGCGCGCGATGGGCGGGCAGGGCACCGCCGCTCAGGACCAGGCCAACCGCGCGCTGGGAGTCTGAGATGAGCGCCAGCTATCCCCTCGAAGGCCTGCACGCGGTGGTGACCGGCGGCGGCTCCGGCATCGGCGCCGCGATCGCGCAGGCGCTGATCGCCGATGGCGCGCGCGTCACGCTGATGGGCCGCACGCTCGAGCGCCTGGAGGCGCAGCGCGACCGCCTGACCGTGGACGGCGGGCCGGCCGTGGCGCTGCGCGTCTGCGATGTCGGCGACGAGGCCAGCGTGGTGGCCGCCTTCGCCGCGGCGGTCGCCGCGTCCGGCCCGATCGACCTGCTGGTCAACAACGCTGGCCAGGTCGAGACCGCGCCGCTGGCCAGGACCTCGCTGCAGACCTGGCGCCGCCTGCTCGACGTCAACCTGACCGGCACCTTCCTGTGCAGCCGCGAGGTGCTGCCGGGCATGACGGAGCGCCGCTTCGGCCGCATCGTCAACGTCGCCAGCACCGCCGCGCTGAAGGGCTACGCCTACGTCGCCGCGTACTGCGCGGCCAAGCACGGCGTGCTGGGCCTGACCCGCGCGCTGGCGCTGGAGACGGCGCGCAAGGGCGTGACGGTCAACGCGGTCTGCCCGGGCTACACCGAGACCGACATCGTCGCCAGCGCCATCGACACCATCGTCGCCAAGACCGGCCGCAGCGCCGAGGCGGCGCTCGCCGAGCTGGCGTCGGTGAATCCGCAGGGCCGACTCGTCGATCCGGCCGAGGTGGCCGCGGCGGTCGCGTGGCTCGCGCGGCGTGACAGCGGTGCCATCACCGGCCAGGCGATCGCGGTGGCCGGCGGGGAGGTGATGTGATGCTCGACGCCGACCAGGACCTCGGTCCCGACCTCGAATCGCGCGTGCACGACGGCGACCATCAGGCCCTGCGCCTGTGGCTGCGCCTGCTGGCCTGCACCACCCGCATCGAGGACCAGATCCGTCAGCGGTTGCGCCAGGACTTCGCCACCACGCTGCCGCGCTTCGACCTGCTCGCGCAACTGGAGCGCCACCCCGATGGCCTGAGCATGCGCGAGCTGTCGCAGCGGTTGATGGTCACCGGCGGCAACATCACCGGCATCACCGACCAGCTCGAGACCGAGGGCCTGGTGGTCCGCGAGCCGCATCCGTCGGACCGGCGCAGCGTCACGGTGCGGCTCACGCCGGCGGGCCGGCGGCAATTCAAGCGCATGGCCGCCACGCACGAGGGCTGGATCGTCGAGCTGCTGGCCGGCTGGACGCCCGATCAGAAGACGCAGGTGTACGACCTGCTCGCCGGCCTGAAGGGCCACCTCGCGCAACTCGACGCCGCGCGCAAGTAGGGCGTCGACCCGGCCAACCGATCAACCCGACCGATCAGATCAACCAGATCAACCAGATCAACCAGATCAACCAGATCAACCAGATCAACCAGATCAACCAGATCAACCGGATCCACGCGATCAACGAGAGATTCCCCATGGACAGTCACCTCATCACCGGCAACCGCCGCAGCCTCGCGGGCTTCGCGCCGACGCACTTCAGCTGGCGCCAGGAGGGCGCCGTCGGCGTGGTCACGCTGAACCGTCCCGAGCGCAAGAACCCGCTGACCTTCGAGTCTTACGCCGAGCTGCGCGACCTGTTCCGCACGCTGAGCCAGGTCGACGAGGTCGGCGCGATCGTCGTGCAGGGCGCCGGCGGCAATTTCTGCTCCGGCGGCGACGTGCACGAGATCATCGGCCCGCTGACGCGCATGCCGATGCCGGACCTGCTGGCGTTCACGCGCATGACCGGCGACCTGGTCAAAGCGATGCGCGCCTGCCCGCAGCCCGTCGTGGCGGCGATCGACGGCGTCTGCGCCGGCGCCGGCGCGATCATGGCGATGGCCTCGGACCTGCGCGTGGGCACCGCGCGTAGCAAGACCGCGTTTCTGTTCTCCCGCGTCGGCCTGGCCGGTTGCGACATGGGCGCCTGCGCGCTGCTGCCGCGCATCGTCGGCCAGGGCCGCGCGTCGGATCTGCTCTACACCGGCCGCAGCCTGGGCGGCGAGGAAGCGCTCCAGTGGGGGTTCCTGAACCGCCTGGCCGAGCCCGACGCGTTGAGCGACCAGGCCGTGGCGTGGGCCGCGGAGATCGCCGCCGGCCCGAATTTCGCGCACGCGATGACCAAGCGGATGCTGCATCAGGAGTGGGCCATGGGCGTCGACGAGGCCATCGAGGCCGAGGCGCAGGCGCAGGCGATCTGCATGATGACGCAGGATTTCCACCGCGCGTATCACGCGTTCGTCGCGAAGCAGCGTCCCGAATTCAAGGGCGATTGAGGACGACCATGGATCACCTGAAACATCTGGACTGGCCGTTCTTCGACGACCGGCACCGCGCGCTGGCGCGCGACCTGGACGCCTGGTGCGCACGGCATCTGGCGCACGGCGCCGTCGACCACGAGGACGTGGACGCGTCCTGCAAGGCGCTGGTGAAGGCGCTGGGCGCGGGCGGGTGGTTGAACCACGCGGTCGCGGGTCCGGGCGAGGCCATCGACACCCGCGCGATCTGCCTGCTGCGCGAGACATTGGCACGGTACGACGGCCTGGCCGACTTCGCCTTCGCGATGCAGGGGCTGGGGTCGGGCGCGATCTCGCTGATGGGTACGCCGGCGCAGCGCCAGACCTACCTGCCGCGCGTGGCGCGCGGCGAGGCGCTGGCCGCCTTCGCGCTGTCGGAGCCCGAGGCCGGGTCCGATGTCGCGGCGATGCGCTGCGCCGCCCGTGAAGACGGCGACGACTATGTGCTCGACGGCGAGAAGACCTGGATCTCCAACGGCGGCATCGCCGACTTCTACGTCGTCTTCGCCCGCACCGGCGAGGCCCCCGGCGCGCGCGGCATCAGCGCGTTCATCGTCGATGCCGACCTGCCGGGTTTCGAGATCGCCGAGCGCATCGACGTGATCGCGCCGCATCCGCTGGCACGGCTGCGTTTCAGCGGCTGCCGCGTACCCAGGTCGGCGATGGTCGGCGCGCCCGGCGAAGGATTCAAGGTGGCGATGCGCACGCTGGACGTGTTCCGCACCTCGGTCGCCGCGGCGGCGCTGGGCTTCGCGCGGCGCGCGCTGCACGAGGGGCTGGCGCAGGCCAGGGAGCGCGCCATGTTCGGCGCCACGCTGGCGGATCTGCCGCTCACGCAGGCCAAGCTGGCGGACATGGCCTGCACGGTGGACAGCAGCGCGCTGCTGGTCTATCGCGCCGCCTGGGAGCGCGATCAGGGCCGCACGATCACGCGCGAGGCGGCGATGGCCAAGCTGATGGCCACCGAGGGCGCGCAGCGCGTCATCGACGCGGCGGTGCAACTGCACGGCGGGCGCGGCGTGCGGCGCGGCGAGATCGTCGAATCGCTCTACCGCGAGATCCGCGCGCTGCGCATCTACGAAGGCGCCAGCGAGGTCCAGCAACTGATCATCGGCCGCGACCTCCTGAAGCACGGTTGAACGACACCCGTCCCGAGCCGGCGCGCGGCCGGCCGCGGCCGGGCCCAGACTCGACAAGGACGATCCCCATGCACCGCACCGCCCATCTGGATACCTTCGCCCGAGACCACCTGCCACCGCCGGAGCAATGGCCGACGCTGCTTTTCGAGCTGCCCGAGCTGCAGTTCCCGGAGCGCCTGAATTGCGCCGACGAGCTGCTGGATCGCTGGGTGCGGGAGGGGCACGGCGCGCATCCCTGCGTGATCGGCGGCGGCGGGAGCGACGGGGGCGCCGAGATCCGCTGGACCTATGCCGAGCTGCAGGCGCAGGCCAACCGCATCGCCCATGTGCTGGTCGAGGACCTGGGCGTGGTGTCCGGCAACCGCGTGTTGCTGCGCGGCGCCAACACGCCGCAGATGGCGGCCTGCTGGTTCGCGGTGATGAAGGTCGGCGCGATCGCCGTGGCGACGATGCCGCTGCTGCGCGCCAAGGAGCTGGGGCAGGTCATCGACAAGGCCGAGGTCACGCACGCGCTGTGCGACGCCGCGCTCGCCGAGGAGCTGGAACGTGCGCGGGCCAGCCACCCGGTGCTGACGCGCGTGTGCCTGTTCCGCAGCCAGGCCGCCGACGGCCTGGAGGCACGGGCCGAGCGCCGGCCGGCCGTTTTCGAGAACGTCGACACCGCGTCCGACGACTGCGCGCTGATCGCCTTCACCTCGGGCACCACCGGCCAGCCCAAGGGCACGATGCACTTCCACCGCGACGTGCTCGCGATCTGCCGCTGCTGGCCGCGGCATTGCCTGAAGGCCACCGCCGACGATGTCTTCGTCGGCAGCCCGCCGCTGGCCTTCACCTTCGGGCTGGGCGGGCTGCTGCTGTTCCCGCTGAGCGTCGGCGCCACGGCCGTGTTGCTGGAGAAGGCGTCCCCGGAGGCGCTGTTGCCGGCGATCGCGAAGCATCGCGCCACCGTCTGCTTCACCGCGCCGACGTCCTACCGCGCGATGGCGGCGCAGGCCAAGGCGCACGACCTGAGCGCGCTGCGCAAGTGCGTCAGCGCCGGCGAGGCGCTGCCCGCGGCGACCCGCCAGCTGTGGAAGGACACCACCGGCCTGGAGATGATCGACGGCATCGGCGCGACCGAGATGCTGCACATCTTCATCTCGCACACCGAGGCCACCGCCAAGGCCGGCGCGACCGGCGTGCCGGTGCCGGGCTACCGCGCCCGCGTCGTCGACGACCAGGGGCGCGAGTTGCCGCGCGGCAGCGTCGGCAAGCTCGCGGTGCAGGGGCCGACCGGCTGCCGTTACCTGGCCGACGAGCGCCAGCTGAAGTACGTGCAGGACGGCTGGAACCTGACCGGCGACGCCTACCTCGTCGACGCGGACGGCTACTTCGTCTACCAGGCGCGGACCGACGACATGATCATCTCCGGCGGCTACAACATCGCCGGCCCCGAGGTGGAGTCCGCGTTGCTGGCGCACGCGGCGGTGGCGGAGTGCGCCGTCATCGGCGTGCCCGACGAGGAGCGCGGCCAACTGGTCAAGGCCTTCGTCGTGCTCAGGCCGGGCCGGTCCGGCGACGACGCGCTGGTCAAGTCGCTGCAGGACTTCGTCAAGGCGACGATCGCGCCGTACAAGTACCCCCGTGCGATAGAGTTCCGCGCCAGCCTGCCCAGGACCGAAACCGGCAAGTTGCAGCGCTTCCGCCTGCGTGAGCAGTAACCGCAGTCTTCCGACCGTCCGTTCCTCCGAACCGCTCCCTCAGGAGATGCCGATGAAGATGCCGCCGCAGTCGATGCCGATGTCCGCCTGGAATGCCCTGCCGACGTCGAGACCCCCGCAGAAGTCGCAGTCGCAGTCGCAGTCGCGATCGAAGTCCTGGTGGCGGTCGCGGTCCCTGGCCTGGCTGCTCGCCGTCGTCGGCGTGGGCGCGATGCCTACCGCGCAGGCCGCCGACAAGCTCAAGGTCGGCATGCTGAGCACGTTGTCCGGCGCGGGCGCCGGCCTGGGGGTGGACATCCGCGACGGCTTCGCGCTCGCGGTCAAGCAGGGCGGCGGCAAGCTCGGCGGCTTGCCGGTGGACGTCGTCACCGCCGACGACCAGCAGAACCCCGAGGTCGCCAGGCAGACCGCGGAGCGGCTGCTCAAGCGCGACAAGGTCGACGTCATGACCGGCATCGTGTTCTCCAACGTGATGCTGGCCGTCGGGCCCAGTGTCTTCGCGGCGCAGGTGCCGTACGTCAGCGCCAATGCCGGCCCGTCGCAGTACGCGGGGGAGCAGTGCAATCCGTATTTCTTCAACGTCGCCTGGCAGAACGACAACCTGCACGAGGCGATCGGCAAGACGGTGATGGACAAGGGCTTCAAGAAGGTCGTCGTGCTGGCGCCCAACTACCCGGCCGGCAAGGACGCGGTGGCGGGCTTCCGCCGTTATTACAAGGGTGTCGTCGCCGACGAGATCTACACCAAGCTCGGCCAGCTCGACTACGCCGCGGAGTTGGCTCAGGCGCGCGCGGCCAAGCCCGACGCGATGTACATCTTCCTGCCGGGCGGCATGGGCATCAACTTCATCAAGCAGTTCGTCGGTGCCGGCCTGTCCAAGGACATCACGCTGTTCGGGCCGGGCTTCTCGGCCGACGAGGACGTGATCAAGGCGGTCGGCGAGCCGATGCTGGGCATGTTCAACAGCTCGCACTGGGCGCACGACCTGGACAACCCGGCCAACAAGCGATTCGTCGCCGACTTCGTCAAGGAGTACGGCCGGCTGCCCTCGCTGTACGCGAGCCAGGGCTACGACGCGGCGCTGCTGATCGGCGCGGCGGTGCGCGACGTGAAGGGCCGCGTCGAGGACAAGCCGGCGTTGCTGAAGGCGCTGAAGGCGGCCAGGTTCGAGTCCGTGCGCGGCCCGTTCCGCTTCAACAACAACCAGTACCCGGTCCAGGACTACTACCTGCGCGTCATCACCAAGGACGGCCAGGGTCGCGTCACCAACCGGACGCTGGGCACGATCTTCACGCAGCACGCGGACGCCTATGCGCCGCAGTGCAAGATGAAGTGACGCCGGAAGCGCCGTCGTGGACCTGATCCTGATCGCCGAGCAGGCCCTCAACGGCCTGCAGTTCGGGCTGATGCTGTTCCTGCTGGCGGCCGGCCTGACGCTGGTGTTCGGCATCATGGACATGATCAACCTCGCGCACGGCTCGCTGTACATGGTCGGCGCCTACCTCGCGGCGGCGGCGATGGCGGCGGGCGCGTCGTTCATGGTGGCGGTGATCGCGGCCGTCGCGGGCACGGCGCTGCTGGGCATGGCGCTGGAGGTGACGTTGCTGCGGCGCCTGTACCAGCGCGATCACCTCAGCCAGGTGCTGGCGACCTTCGCGCTGATCCTGATGCTCAACGAGAGCGTGCGCATGATCTGGGGCGAGCAGCCCTTGATGCTGGGCACGCCGGCCGCGCTGTCCGGTCCGGTGGAGCTGTTGCCGGGGCTGATGTATCCGGCCTATCGGCTGCTGATCATCGGCGTGGGCCTGGCGGTGGCGGTGCTGCTGTACCTGCTGGTGACGCGCACGCGCTGGGGCATGTGGGTGCGCGCGGGCGCGTCCAACCGCGCGATGGCCTCGGCGATGGGCGTGCCGGCGGATCGCCTGTTCACCGCCGTCTTCGGTTTCGGCGCGGCCTTGTGCGCGCTGGCCGGATCGCTGCTGGGGCCGCTGCTGGCGGTGCAGGTCGGCATGGGGGAGAGCATCCTGATCCTGGCCTTCGTCGTGATCGTCATCGGCGGCATCGGCTCGATCCGCGGCGCGCTGGTCGGGGCGCTGCTGGTGGGGCTGGTGGACACCGGCTCGCGGACCTTGCTGCCGGCGCTGCTGCGCCGGCTGGCGTCGCCGGAGGTGGCGTCCAGCCTGGGGCCGGCGCTGGCGTCCATCCTGATCTACGTGCTGATGGCGGCGGTGCTGTTCTGGAAGCCGCGCGGTCTTTTCCCGGCGCGAGGCTGAGACGCGAATGACCGCCCATCACACCTTGCTGCATCACCGTGCCGGAGGCCCGTGGGCCTGGGCGCTGCTGGCGGCGCTCGCGGCGCTGCCGCCGCTGCTGCAGGCGTCGGGGCTGGAGTTCTACACGGTCGTCGCGACGCGTGTGCTGATCTTCGCGATGGCGGCGGCCAGCCTCAACCTGATCCTGGGTTTCGGCGGCCTGGTGAGCTTCGGGCACGCGGCCTACGTCGGACTGGGCGGGTACACCGTCGGCGTGCTGATGGACGCGGGCGTCGCGTCCGCCTGGATCGCGTGGCCGGCGGCGATGGCGGTGTCCGGCCTCGCGGCGGCGGCGATCGGCGCCGTGTGCCTGCGCACGCGCGGCGTCTACTTCATCATGATCACGCTGGCCTTCGCGCAGATGTTCTATTACCTCGCCGTGTCGCTGAAGGCCTATGGCGGGGACGACGGCCTGGCGCTGCCGGCGCGCTCGACGCTGCCGGTGAACCTCGCCGACGACGCTTCGTTCTACTGGGTGGTGCTGGCGTTGTTCGCGCTCGTCTTCGGCGCGCTGCGGGTGTTGGTCAACTCGCCGCTGGGCTGGTTGCTGCAGGCGGCCAAGGACAACGAGACCCGCGTCGCCGCCACCGGCGGCCGCGTCTTCGCGGTGCAGTGGTCGGCCTTCATCGTCGCCGGCGCGATCGCGGGACTGGCCGGCGCGCTGCTGGCCAATCTCAACGGCATGGTGTCGCCGCACCTGATGCACTGGTCGCAGTCGGGGCAATTGATGGTGATGGTCATCATCGGCGGCGCGGGCGCGCCGTGGGGCGGCCCGATCGGCGCGCTGGTGTTCCTGCTGCTGGAGGAAGTGCTGTCGGGCGTGACGCTGCATTGGCAGTTCGCGCTCGGCGCGATCCTGCTGCTGGTGGTGCTGTTCGCGCCGCGCGGGCTGGTGGGACTTGTCGATCGTTTCGCGCCGGTCGGGCGTGGCGGCCGTCGTGGTCGACAGGCCCAGGAGGACCGTGGTGGCCGCCATGGCGGCCGGATGCGTCCGGGTCGCGAGGGTCGGGAGGGCGGCCATGGTTGAGCCGTCGCTGTCGTCGCGGGCGCCACTGATGCCGCTGATGCCGCCGTCGTCGTTGCCCGGGCTGTCGCTGCTGCAGGTGCACCGGCTGGTGAAGCGCTTCGGCGCGCTGACCGCGACGGACGAAGCCAGCTTCGACGTGCGCGCCGGCGAGACGCATGCGCTGATCGGCCCCAACGGCGCCGGCAAAACGACACTGATCCATCAGATCTCGGGGATGCTGGCGCCGGACGAGGGCGGCCTGTTCTTCGACGGCGAGGACGTGACCGCGCTGCCAATGCCGCGGCGCGTGCGCGAGGGCCTGGTGCGATCGTTCCAGATCACCAGCATCTACCGCCGCTTCACCGTGCTGGACAACCTGGTGCTGGCGGTGCTGGCGCGACGGCCGGGCGCGCCGTCGTGGTGGCGCCGGGCGCGTGCCGATGCCGCCGCCTACGCGGACGCGGAGGCGATGCTGGCGCTGGTCGGCATGAGCGCGATGGCGGATCGCGTCGCGGGTGACCTGGCGCATGGCGAGCAACGCCAGCTGGAGCTGGGCCTGGCGCTGGCGGCGCGGCCAAGGTTGTTGTTGCTCGACGAGCCGATGGCCGGCATGGGGCCGGACGAATCCGCGCGCATGGTCGAGCTGCTGCGGGCGCTGAAGGCGCAACACCTGACCCTGCTGCTGGTGGAGCACGACATGGACGCGGTCTTCCAACTGGCGGACCGGGTGTCGGTGCTGGTCAACGGACGGGTCATTGCGACCGGCACCCCGGACGAGGTGCGGGCGGACGCGGCCGTGCGGCGCGCCTACCTGGGCGACGAGGCAGGGACATGAGCGACGCGCTGCTCGAGATCGACGGCCTGCGTGCTGGTTACGGCGGCAGCCAGGTGCTGTTCGGGCTGGACCTGCGCGTCGCGCCGGGCGAGGTGGCGACGCTGCTGGGCCGCAACGGCATGGGCAAGAGCACGACGCTGCGTTGCCTGACCGGCTGGATGGCGCCCAGCGGTGGCCGCATCCGGTTCGCGGGCGAGGACGTCACCGGCTGGCGCGCCGACCGGATCGCGCGGCTCGGCCTGGCGATCGTGCCGGAGGGGCGGCAGGTGTTCCCCAACCTGAGCGTGCTGGAGCACTTGCGGGCCTTCGCCGCCAATCGCTGCGGCGCGGCCGAGCCGTGGACGGCGGACCGCGTCTTCGCGCTGTTCCCGCGATTGAAGGAGCGCGCGGGTCACCTGGGCCAGCAGCTCTCGGGCGGCGAGCAGCAGATGCTGGCCATCGGCCGCGCGCTGGTCACCAACCCGCGGCTGCTGGTGCTGGACGAGGCCACCGAGGGGCTCGCGCCGCTGATCCGCGAGGACATCTGGCGCTGTCTGGACACGCTGCGGCAGTCCGGCCAGACCCTCCTGGTCGTGGACAAGTACGTGAAGCGCCTGATCCGCCTGGCCGACCAGCACAGCATCGTCGAGCGCGGGCAGGTGGTGTGGCGCGGCGATTCGGCCGCGCTGGCGGCGGACCACGGCGTGTGGCACCGCCATCTGGGGCTGTGAGATGAGCGACATTTCTGCCAGGAGTGCGACGACATGAACGCTGCCTTCGAACGCGAGACGCTGGTCCGCTTCGGCCACTGCGATCCCGCCGGCATCGTCTTCTTTCCGCGGTACTACGAGCTGCTGAACGCCTTCGTCGAGGACTGGTTCAACGAGGGGCTCGACGTTTCGTACGCGGCGTTGCTGGGGCCGCGCCGCGTCGGGTTGCCGACGGTGCAGCTGCAGACCAGCTTCGAGCGCATCAGCCGCCTGGGCGACCGGTTGACGCAGCGGTTGTGGATCGAGCGCGTCGGCCGCAGCTCGGTCACGCTGCGGGTCGCCTTCGACGGTCCCGACGGCACGCGCGTGAGCTTCGGCCAGGTGCTGGTGTGCACCTCGCTGGACACGCACCTGGCGCAAGCCTTTCCCGAGGACGTCCGCGCCGCGCTGGTGCGGGCCGTCCAGCAACAACGATCGTCCGAGCAGTAGAGGAGTATGACGATGAACGACAAGCAACAGACCCCGACCCCGACCCCGACCCCGACCCCGCCCCCGACCTCGATCGACAAGCGCATCCTGCAGCCCGAGGGCTGGACCGCGCCGCGCGGCTATGCCAACGGCGTGAGCGCCGTCGGCCGGCAGGTGTTCGTGGCCGGCCAGATCGGCTGGAACGGTCGATGCGAATTCGAGAGCGACGACTTCATCCAGCAAACTCGCCAGGCATTGATCAACATCAAGGCCGTCCTGGCCGAGGCGGGGGCGGAGCCGGGGCATATTGTCCGGATGACCTGGTACCTGATCGACAAGCGCGAATACATCGCCCGCGGCCGCGAGGTCGGGCAGGCGTACCGCGAGGTGCTGGGCAGCGAGTACGGCATCGCCATGAGCGCCGTTCAGGTCGCCGGTCTGATCGAGGACCGTGCGAAGCTTGAAATCGAGGTGACCGCCGTGGTGCCTGCCTGAGACTAGGATGGCCCCATGACGACGCGTGCCGGCGCCCCCGCGGGCCCGGCGCGCGATCCACCGACGCACAGAGAGACGACAGAGAGAGACACCATGAGCCACGCTTCCAAGGCCGCCAAGGCCGCTTTCCACTGGGACGATCCGCTGCTGCTGGACCAACAGCTGACCGACGACGAACGGGCCGTGCGCGACGCCGCGCGGGCCTATTGCCAGGACCGCCTGGCGCCGCGCGTGCTGGAGGCCTTCCGGCATGAACAGACCGACGTGGCCATCTTCCGCGAGATGGGCGAGCTGGGGCTGCTCGGTCCGACCATCCCGGAGGAATACGGCGGCGCCGGCCTCAACTACGTCTGCTACGGACTGGTCGCCCGCGAGGTGGAGCGCGTCGACAGCGGGTATCGCTCGATGATGAGCGTGCAGAGCTCGCTGGTGATGGTGCCGATCAACGAATTCGGCAACGAGGCGACCAAGCGCAAGTACCTGCCCAAGCTGGCCAGCGGCGAGTGGATCGGCTGCTTCGGCCTGACCGAGCCCGACCACGGCTCCGACCCCGGCTCGATGGTGACGCGGGCGCGCAAGGTCGACGGCGGCTATGCGTTGACCGGCAGCAAGATGTGGATCACCAACAGCCCGATTGCCGATGTCTTCGTCGTCTGGGCCAAGGACGACGGCGGCCAGATCCGCGGCTTCGTGCTGGAGAAGGGCTGGAAGGGCCTGAGCGCGCCGGCGATCCATGGCAAGGTGGGGCTGCGCGCGTCCATCACCGGCGAGATCGTCATGGACGAGGTCTTCTGCCCCGAGGAGAACGCCTTCCCCGACGTGCGCGGCCTGAAGGGCCCGTTCACGTGCCTGAACAGCGCCCGCTACGGCATCGCCTGGGGGGCGCTGGGCGCGGCCGAATTCTGCTGGCACACCGCGCGCCAGTACACGATGGACCGCAAGCAATTCGGCAAGCCGCTGGCGGCCAACCAGCTGGTACAGAAGAAGCTGGCCGACATGCAGACCGAGATCGTGCTGGGCCTGCAAGGCTGCCTGCGCCTGGGCCGCATGAAGGACGAGGGCACGGCGGCGGTGGAGATCACCTCGATCATGAAGCGCAACAGCTGCGGCAAGTCGCTGGACATCGCGCGCACCGCGCGGGACATGCTGGGCGGCAACGGCATCAGCGACGAGTTCGGCATCGCGCGCCATCTGGTCAACCTGGAGGTGGTCAACACCTACGAGGGCACGCATGACATCCATGCGCTGATCCTGGGACGGGCGCAGACGGGGATCGCGGCGTTTTGACGGGGGAGGGCGCCCATGGGGCCCAACCGCGATGTCATCTTCAGAGCCGCGAACGAGGCACTCGAACGATCGTTGTCGAAAGGCCGGCCTGAGGTTGGAGGGGATGCAACGGGGCCATGGCCCCGTTGTCCTGAACGCGACAACCTGGATCGAGGTCCAAGCGCACGATTCGCGACGACCGGGCCGCTCGACGGCCCGGCGCGACAGGAGACGCTCGCATGGACATCACCGCTCAGATTCCCTCTCTCAAAGGCCACGTCAGCGAGGCCGAGTGGCAACTCCGCGTGGACCTGGCCGCCTGCTACCGGCTGGTGGCGCGTTACGGCTGGAGCGACCTGATCTTCACCCACATCAGCGCGCGATTGCCCGGCGACAGCCACGAGTTCCTGATCAATCCCTATGGGTTGATGTTCGACGAGATCACCGCGTCCAGCCTGATCAAGGTCGACGCGCAGGGCAACAAGCTGCAGGACACGCCGTTCCCGGTCAACCAGGCCGGTTTCATCATCCATTCGGCGATCCACGCGGCGCGGCCGGACGTGGGTTGCGTGCTGCACACGCATACGCGGGCGGGCGTCGCGGTGTCGGCGCAGAAGGGCGGGGTGCTGCCGATCTCGCAGCAGTCGACCTTCGTGCTGGCGTCGCTGGCGTACCACGACTACGAGGGCGTCGCGATCCGTCCCGACGAGCAGCCTCGGCTGCAGAACGACCTGGGCGACAAGGTCTTCTATTGCCTGCGCAACCATGGGTTGCTGACCGTCGGCAAGACCATCGCCGATGCCTTCCTGGCCATGTACACCTTCGAGAGCGCCTGCCAGATCCAGATCGCCGCGCAGGCGGGCGGGGCCGAGCTGACGCCCGTCGACGACGCCATCATCCGGGGCACCGCGGAATCGATGCGCGTGCAGACCGGGGGGCTGGGAGGCGCCTTCGTGTGGCCGGCGCTGTTGCGGCAGGCGCGGCGGCAGTGTCCGGGCTTCGACGCCTGAACTGGCCGGCGCGCGGCGGGCAAGCGGCGCGCCCGGTACACGCGGGAACGGCCGCGCGATGCCCCGTTTTCCCGGGGTAGATGCGCGGGCATGCCTCCCTCATCATCCGGCGACCCGATCTGCGTCGGGCGGCTTCCGGCGCCCTGCCGGGGAGATGAACGATGGATGCGGACAAGCCCCACTGCCGATTGATGGTCGTCCTGCCGGTGGGCCCCGACAACGACGGGGCGGAAACGATCCAGAGCCTCTTCACCTACTGCACGTCGTCGCTGATCGTGCTGGCGGTGGACGACAGCAAGCTGCTCGAGACCCGGCATTTCCTGGAGACCTGCGACCCGCGCGTGATCCGGCTGCCCTCGGCGGGGTATCCCGGCATCCGCGGCGGGTTGCTGTGCAGCCTGGCGCGGGCGTATCAGTACGCGCTCGCGCACTACGACTTCGACGTGCTGCTGCGCATCGACACCGATGCGTTGATCACCGGTCCGGCGCCGGAGGAAGACGCGCTCGCGCTCTTCGCCGGCAAGCCCAAGGCGGGCATGCTCGGTCCGTACCGGGTGGGCTACGACGGCGGCAGGCGGGATTTCGGGGTCGTGGCCGACATGCTCCGGCACGAGACCGGCTGGCATGGGCTGCGCCGCTTCTCCCGGCGGCGTCGGCTGAAGGCCTGGCTGAGCGCCGCGAGCGCGCTCGGCTACGAGCCCGGCGAGCACATCCTGGGCGCGGCGATCTATCTGCGGGTGGAGGCGCTGCGGGCGATGCACGCCGCCGGCGATCTGAACGTCGACGAGTTCCATGACAGCGGCCTCAGCGAGGACCACATCTTCAGCCTGCTGACGGTGCGGCACGGCTACATGCTGGAGGACTTCGTCACCGGCGACCTGCCGATGGGCGTGCGGTGGCGCGGATTGCCGGACTCGCCGCGCAACCTGCTGGCGCGTGGCAAGAAGATCGTCCACTCGATCAAGTTCTACGAGTCGATGAAGGAGCCCGAGATCCGCGCGTTCTTCGCGCAGGAGCGGGCGAAACACGCGGCCTCGTCGATCCTTAACCTCCAGGAACGAAAGAATGATCCGGACCGACATTCCGGACGATGGTCTCGCGCCTAGCATCCGGCGACCCCGGCGAACGATCGGGGCTTCACTGGAGACAAGATGAATCGCAGATCCCTCTTCGGCGCCTGCGCCGCCGTGGCGATGACCACGCTGTCGGCGGCCATGCCAGCCCTCGCGCAGTCCTACCCGGACCGCCCCGTGCGCCTGATCGTTCCGTATGCGCCGGGCGGCAGCGCGGACATCGCCGCGCGCCTGATCTCCGACGAGTGGGGCAAGGCGCTGGGCAAGCCGCTGGTCGTGGAGAACAAGGCCGGCGCGGGCGGCAATCTCGGCGTGGCCGAGGTGGCCAAGTCCGCTGGCGACGGCTACACGGTCGGACTGCAGACCGTGTCCCTGGCGATCAATCCGGCGCTGACGCCCCGGATGCCCTACGACACGCTGAAGGACCTGGCGCCGATCGGCATGGTCGCGAGCTCGCAGCACGTGCTGGTCGTCAACGAGCAGGTGCCGGCAAGGAGCGTCAAGGAACTGATCGCGCTGGCGAAGAGCCGGCCCGGCAAGCTGTCCTATGCGTCGGCGGGCACCGGCAGCACCTTCCACATGTCGGCCGAGCTGTTCAAGGCGGTCGCGGGCATCAGCATCGTCCACATCCCCTATCGCGGCGGCGGTCCGGCGCTGAGCGACACCATCGGCGGCCAGGTCGAGATGGCCTTCCCGGTGCTGTCGGCGGCGCAAGGGCATGTGCAGGCGGGCAAGCTGCGCGCGCTGGGCGTGACCGGAGCGAAGCGCTCGGCGCTGATGCCCAGCGTGCCGACCATCGCCGAGGCGGGGCTGCCGGGTTATTCGTTCGAGACCTGGTTCATGGTCTTCGCGCCGGCGGGGACGCCCAAGCCCGTCATCGACAAGCTCAACGCCACGCTCAACGCGACGCTCGCGGCCCAGGCCGTGAAGGAGCGCATGGCCAAGGAGGGCTTCGACGCGACGCCGTCCACGCCGGCCCAGGCGCGCGCCCGTCTGGAGAAGGAGTTGCCGCAGTGGGCCCGGCTGGTGAAGGAGCGCGGGATCACGGCGGATTGAGGCGCTCCTCCCCCACGCATCCCAGCATCGCCTCGATCAACCGCGCCGCCTTGCGCTCCTGCAGGCAATAGAGGTACTCCCGCACCAGCGGCATGTCCTGCTCGAAGGGCAGGGCGACGAGGTCGGGATGCCTGCCGGTCTCGTGCGCGGCGAAGACGCTGACGCCGAGCCCGCGCACCACCGCCTCGCGCAGCGCCTCGCGGCTGGCGATCTCCATCTGCGATCGGGGCCGCACGCCCGCCGCGTCCAGCGCCTGCTCGCTCAGCGTGCGCGTCATCGAGCCGCGCTCCCGCACCAGCAACGTCTCCTGCGCGAGCGTCCCCAGCGGCACCGCCTGGCGCCGCGCCAGCGCATGCCCGCGCGGCAGCAGCAGCACGAGCGGATCGCTGCCCAGCTCGACGCGGTGCAGGCGCGGGTCCTCCTCGCGATGGCTGGAGGTGGCCAGGTCGACCTGGTAGGCCAGCAGCGCGTCCACCATCTGCCGCGAATTGCCGGCCGCGATGCTCAACTCCACCCGCGGATGCCGGGACCGGAAACGTTGCACCAGCGTCAGCGTGTAGTACGGCGCCGTCGCGCCCAGCCGCAACGTGCCGCCCTGCAGCTCGGCCGAGTTCCTGAGCGCGAATTCGACGTCCAGCTCCTGCTGCAGCAACGCATCGACCTGCGGCAGCAGCCGGCGGCCGGCGTCGCTCGGCGTCAGCCGGCCGCCACCGCGGTGGAACAGCTCCACGCCGTATTGCTCCTCCAGCGCCCGGATCTGCGTCGTCACCGTCGGCTGGGACAGCCCCAGCTGCTTGGCCGCCAGCGTGATCGAGCCCAGCCGCGCGACGGCGAAGAAGGCTTTGAGCTGATTCACCAGCACGGCGACGCCTCCGCCCGCTGGCGCGCGTCGGGGCGCTCGTCGCGCCGCGCGCCGGGCCGGCGCGGCGGACCCAAATCCACCAATACCGGCTTTCGGGAACTTTGTGTCTTTGACGCGTGGATGACATATGCCATTCCTACAGTGTCTCCCATCGATTGCAGTTCCTCGTGACCGCGCCTGGCGGGTCACGTTCCCGCAGACCCCTCGATGGAGCGCCGCATGCGTCTCAAGTCCTTTCTCTCCTTCAAGTCCCTGATCCACACCGCCGCCTTCGCGACGCTGGCCGTCGTCACGGCGCTGACCAGCCCCGAGGCGCATGCCCAGGGCAAGACCGAGCTGCTGGTCTACAGCGCCCTGGAGGCCGACCAGATCAAGGCGTACAAGACCGCCTTCGAGCAGGACCACCCCGGCATCGAGCTCAAGTTCGTGCGCGAGTCCACCGGCATCGTCACCGCCCGGTTGCTGGCCGAGAAGGCCAACCCGCAGGCCGACGTCGTCTGGGGCTTGGCCGCCACCTCGCTGATGCTGCTGGACAAGGAAGGCATGCTGGCCGCCTACGCGCCCAAGGGCCTCGACCAGGTCCGCGCCAACATGCGCGATCCGCGGCCGCAGCCGACCTGGGTGGGCATGGACCTGTGGTCCTCCGCCGTCTGCTTCAACACCGCCGAGGCCGCCAAGCGCAGCCTGCCCAAGCCGACCTCGTGGAACGACCTCACCCAGCCGGTCTACAAGGGCCTGCTGACGATGCCGCATCCGGCCTCCAGCGGCACCGGCTACCTGATGGTCTCCGCCTGGCTGCAGATGATGGGCGAGGCCAAGGGCTGGGCCTTCATGGACGCGCTGCACCAGAACATGGGCGTCTACACGCACAGCGGCTCCAAGCCCTGCCGCCAGGCCGGCGCCGGCGAGTTCCCGGTCGGCCTGTCCTTCGAGTACCGCGCCAACAAGACCAAGAAGGAAGGCGCGCCGATCGACATCGTCTTCCCCAAGGAAGGGCTGGGCTGGGACGTCGAGGCCACCGCCATCATGAAGAACACGAAGAAGCCCGAGGCCGCCCGCGCGCTGGCCGACTGGTCCGTGACCCGCAAGGCCAACGAGCTGTACGCCAAGAACTTCGCCGTGCTGGCGCTGCCGTCGGTGCAGGAGCAGCTCGAATTCGTCCCGTCCGACCTCGACAAGCTGCTGGCCAAGAACGACTTCACCTGGGCCGCCGCCAACCGCGACCGCATCCTCGCCGAATGGTCGCGCCGCTACGAGGCCAAGGCCGAGAAGAAGTAAGGGACGGACGTCCATGCTGCATCTGCGCCAGATCACCAAGCGCTTCGGTCCGCAGACGGTGCTGCAAGGCATCGACCTCGATCTGGGGCCGGGCGAGTTCGTGTCGCTGCTGGGCCCGTCGGGCTGCGGCAAGACGACGCTGCTGCGCATCGTCTGCGGCATCGAGTCGGCCGACCTGGGGCAGGTGCTGATGCAGGGCCAGGACATCACGGCCTGGCCCGCGTCGCAGCGGCGCTTCGGCGTGGTGTTCCAGTCCTATGCGTTGTTCCCCAACATGACGGCGCTGCAGAACGTCTGCTACGGCCTGAGCGCGCTGCCCCGCCGCGAAGCGGCCGAGCGCGCCGCCGAGATGCTCGCGCTGGTCGGCCTGCTCGACCAGGCCGGCAAGTTTCCGGCGCAGTTGTCGGGCGGCCAGCAGCAGCGCGTCGCGCTGGCCCGGGCGCTGGCGCCCAAGCCCAGGCTGCTCCTGTTGGACGAGCCGCTGTCGGCGCTCGACGCGCAGGTGCGCCAGGAACTGCGCGCCGAGATTCGCGCGCTGCAGCAGCGCCTGGGCATCACCACGCTGATGGTCACGCATGACCAGGACGAGGCGCTGGCGATGTCCGACCGCGTCGTGCTGCTGGCCAAGGGCCAGATCGCGCAGCAGGGCGCGCCGCGCCAGCTCTACCAGCAGCCGGCCAATGCGCTGGTGGCGGGTTTCGTCGGCCGCATGAACTGGATGGACGGGCAGGTGATCGCCGAGGGCCGGGTCCGGGTGGGCACCACGATGCTCGATGCCGACACCCGCGTCTACAAGACCGGCAGCGTGGTGCGCGTGGGCGTGCGCCCCGAGGCGATCCGGCTGCTGGACGGGGAGGGCGCGATGATCCGCGCCCGCGTCGACGCGCTGCAGTTCCACGGCGCCGTGACGCAGGTGCAGTTGCGCTGCGACGCGCTGGGCGCGACGCTGTCGCTGGAACTGCCCAGCGGCGAGGCCGCGGGCCTGACCGAGGGCGAGGTCCGCGGCCTGCGCCTGCCGGCGGCCGCGGTGCAGCTCTTCGACGCGCCGCTGTCGATGCGGAGGGCCGCGTGAGCCTGGTGCTCGATCAGGCGCCGATGCTGCCGCCGCGTCGCGGCCGCGATGTCGAGGCCTGGGTGCTGCGCGGCCTGCTGGCCGCGGGGCTGCTGGCGCTGACCGTCATCATCCTGCTGCCGCTGGTGTCGCTGCTGGCGCAGAGCGTGCTGGACGGGCAGGGGCGCTTCGTCGGCGCCACGCACTTCAGCGCCTACTTCGCCGCCGGCCGCTGGCGCGCGATGGGCAACAGCGTGGCGCTGTCGGCGCTGTCGGCCGCGATCTGCGTGGCGCTGGCCTATGGCTACGCCTGGGCGTTGACGCACACCGCGCTGCCGGCCAAGGGCATGTGGCGCGGGCTGGCCCTGCTGCCGCTGCTGGCGCCGTCGCTGCTGGCCGCCATCGGGCTGGTCTATGCCTTCGGCAACCAGGGCCTGCTGACGGCGGCGATGCGGGCCGTGGGCATCGACAGCATCTACGGGCCGGCCGGCATCGTGGCCGGCTCGGTGCTGTGGACCTTCCCGCACGCGATGCTGATCCTGCACACCACGCTGTCCAGCAGCGACGCGCGGTTGATCGAGGCTGCCCGCTGCCTGGGCGCCAGCGGCGGACGGGTGTTCCGCACGGTGACGCTGCCGGCCAGCCGCTACGGGCTGCTGATCTCGCTGGTGGTCGTCTTCGTGCTGGTGCTGACGGACTTCGGCGTGCCCAAGGTGGTGGGCGGCCAGACGGCGATGCTGGCGACCGACATCTACAAGGAAGTCGTCGGCCAGCAGCGCCTGGACCGCGGCGCCGTCGTCGCGCTGTTGCTGTTGCTGCCGGCGCTCGCTGCCTTCGTGCTGGAACAACGCCTGCGGGCCCGCCAGCGCGCCGTGCTGAGCCTGCGCGCGGTGCCGCACGTGCCGGTGCCGCGCACCGCGCGCGACGTTGCCGCGCTGGCGTACTGCGCCATCGTCGCGGCGGCGCTGGTCGGTGTCTTCGGCATCGCGGTCTATGCGTCGTTCGCGCAGTACTGGCCATATCAGCTGGCGCCGACGCTGTCCCACTACCAGTTCGACATGAGCGACGGCGGCGGCTGGGCCAGCTACGGCAACTCGCTGCGCATGGCGATGTGGACGGCGCTGGCGGGCACCGGCCTGAGCTTCCTGCTGGCCTGGCTGGTCGACAAGCCGCGCGGTTTCGGCGCCGCGCGCGGCGTGCTCAACGCGCTGGCGACGCTGCCGATGGCGGTGCCGGGCCTGGCGCTGGGCCTGGGCTACATCCTGTTCTTCAACGCGCCGTGGAATCCGCTGCGCGGCTGGTACGGCGGGCTCGGCCTGCTGGTGCTGTGCACGGTGGCGCACTACTACTCGGTCGCGCACCTGACGCAGCTCGGCGCGCTGCGCCAGCTCGACCCCGAGTACGAGCGCGTCGCCGATTCGCTCGGCCTGCCGTTCTGGCGCCACCTGTGGCGCGTGCATCTCCCGATCGCGGTGCCGACGCTGGTGCAGGTCGCCGGCTATTTCTTCGTCAGCGCGCTGACGACGGTGTCGGCGGTGGTGTTCCTGTATTCGCCGGACACGACCCTGGCCGCGATCGCGGTGCTGGCCATGGACGACGCCGGCGACACCGCGCCGGCCGCAGCGATGGCGACGCTGCTGTTCGCGACGGCGGCGTTGGGACGCGGCGCCATCGGCCTGATCGGCCATGTGCTGGTGCAGCGCACCCAGCGCTGGCGCGCGCGATAGCTTCCTCAACCCTTCGATATCTCCCCTTCGACATCCCATGGACTGTGATCTCCTGGTGGTCGGCGCCGGCATCGTCGGCCTGGCCCATGCATGGGCCGGCGCGAAACGCGGCTGGCGCGTGGTCGTCGTCGAGCGCGACGCGGCCTGCATCGGCGCGTCGATCCGCAACTTCGGCTTCGTCACGGTGACGGGCCAGCAGCGCGGCGCCCACTGGCGCCGCGCCCGGCGCTCGCGTGACCTGTGGGCCGAGCTGGCGCCGCGGGCCGGCCTGCGCATCGAGCATGCCGGCCTGCTGCTGGCCGCGCGCTGCGAGGAGTCGGAGGCGCTGCTGGAGGCCTTCCTCGCCACCGAGATGGGCGACGGCTGCGAGCGCCTGGATGCCGCTCAGGCCCATCGCCGCCAGCCCGGCTTGCGCGCCCAGGGACTGCGCGGCGGCCTGTACAGCCCACACGAGCTGCGTGTCGAATCGCGCGAGGCGATCCCGCGCATCGCGGCCTGGTTGGCCGAGCAACACGGCGTGGCTTTCCGCTTCGGCGAGGCGGTGCTGGAGGTCGAGACGCCGCGCGTGCGCACGGCCCGGGCGACGTACCACGCGGCGCGTGTCGTCGTCTGCGGCGGGGCAGAGCTGCACGGTCTTTTCGCCGACCGCTGGCAGCCGCATGCGCTGACGTTGTGCCAGCTCCAGATGCTGCGGGTGCGGCCGCCGTCCGGCTTCCGCCTGAACGCGGCGCTGATGGCGGATCTGAGCCTGGTCCGCTACGACGGTTACGCCGCGCTGCCCGAGGCGCGGCCGCTGCTGCGTCGCCTGTCGCAGGAGCGGCACGACGCCATCGCGCATGGCATCCACCTGATTGCGGTGCAGAGCGCCGATGGCACGCTGGTCGTCGGCGATTCGCATCATTACGGGCCGGTGCTGCCGCCGTTCGCGAGCGACGCGGTGGACCGGCTGATCCTGGACGAGTTGCGGCGTCAGCTGGATCTGCCGGCGCTGGAGGTGGTCGAGCGCTGGACCGGGATCTATCCGGTCAGCGCGTCGGCGCCGTGTCTGGTCGAGGCGCCGGACGAGCGCACGCGGCTGGTGATGGTCACCAGCGGCACCGGGGCCAGCACCGCGTTCGGGCTGGCGGAGGAGGTGCTGGCGGGGTGGTGACCAGCCAGCCATCGGCCGTCGGTCGACGACGGAGGCGGCGAGTGCGTCAGGTCGTCAGGGGGGCGGCGAGCAGGACGGGCGACTTGCCGACATTCTGCAAGGCCGCCACCGGTGCCGAGCTGGAGAGCGCGGGTGACGTCTCGTCCGTCAGGCCCGCCATCGCCGTCACCAGCAGGGCGGCCGTCCGTTGCGGGTTGGGCGCGACGGCTGGCGTGGCGATCGCGGGTGACGCCGGCAGAGGCGCGCCCGCTACCGGACGGTGCAGCGGTGTGGCGTCGCGGCCGGCATCCATGGTGGCGAAGCTCACCTCGGTGAACCACGAGTCGATCGGATAGGCGCCATCGGTGCCGATCAGCCGATAGCTCCGGTAGGGCACGCCCGCGGTGTGGAGCGTCAGCTTTTCGTCGTACAGGCCGTTGCCGATCCGCATGTCGCCGGACACGTCGACCCAACGAGCGTCCGAGGCCAGCGCCTGCGCCTTCCACGTGCCGACGGACCGGTCCTGCCGTGAGGCGTCCAGGAGGCCCGGCGCGACGTGCAGGGTCAACCTGCTCAGCGCGATCGCATGCCTGAAGTCGAAGCGGATGAACGCCGGCTCCTTGCCGGCCAGCTGGGGCGCCTGATGCTCGCCGTTGTCGTTTTTCCCGATGAAGGGCCGCCAGGCCATCGCCTCGTTGCCCGCCAACGCGCCGTCGACCAGATTGGCCGGCGTGCTGCGGCGCCACCAGACCGGTCGAGGCGCCACCGTCTCGACGGTCTTCTCCACCAGCCCCTGCTCATGCAGCAGTGCGACGCCGCTGCGGTCCGCCGTGTGTCCGCGGGCCTGACGGTTCATCTGATCTTCCCGTACGCGGCCAGCCAGGAAGCTTCGCTCCCGGACCACGCTGGAGGGAACTTTGGCGGGAGGGGGCACCGAATCGATCGAGGAAGGCCTTGAACGGTCATAGGCATCGACGACCTCTCCGGGTACGAGATCGCCGGTCACCCCGGACGCAGGCGAGACGCCTAGCCGCACGAAGTTGTGACCCTCGCGGTCGAGTCGAAGATGTTCCCTGGCGACGTAGCGAATGATCGACGTGGGGGCCGAGCCAGCAAGCGGTCCCCCGGTGCTGACCTCGATCAGCGCGGTCCGGTCCCCCGTGCCTTCGTATTGGCGTCGGGCCGCGTTGCCGAGCTTGATCTGGTCCGGCGTCAAGCCCGCCTGCTTCAGCGCGAGCGCCATGGCGCCATCGGTGATGCCCTCGCGCAGCAGGCCTTCGGCCCAATCGTGGTCCAGCGTGCCTGCCGACACCATGAGGTCGGCGAGCGTGTCGCTGACGACGGGTCGGTAACCCACATGCCTGAGCACGGCGCCGAGCAGGGATCGATCCTTCAACGCGGCGTAGGGGCTGCGCCGCAGGAGCCGCGCAAAGTCGCGCAGGTGCTCGACGGTCTCGGGCGCGTCGATCGACAGGGACGGCTGCCCGGTGACCCAGGTTTCGAAGGCATCCAGCGCAGGCCGGTCGAGGTCGGATCGCAGGACTTCGTTCACGTAGGCCGCCGTTCGGTCGTGCTGGCCGAGGTGGCGTAGCAGGGGGCGGTGACGCGTGATGTCGAGCGTTGGCACGCTGGCGCCTGCCGCGGCGTAGCCATCCAGGATGCGCGCGGTGAGCGGCGCATCGGCCACCTCGATCAGGGTCCGGATGCGGGCGACCTCGCCGACGCGCGTGGTCTGCAACGCCGAGGCGACGTTCGGGTCCAGGCCACGCAGGCGCAAGTACAGGCGCACCGTGCCGACGTCATGCACGACTGCCGCGCGCGTGGCGAGCTGGTCGAGATCCGCCTGAAGACGCAGCAGCGCAGACACCGTCGCGGCGTCGGTCACGCCGGCCCGGTCCAGCCTCACCCACCATGCGTCCGGCGCGAGGTCGTAACGCGCGGACAGCCGCGTCCGGTCGTCGTGGGAAAGCACCGTCTCCTCGGAGCTGCCGGCCCGCGAGGCGTCGGTCCAGACGAAGCGGAAGGTCGAAGGATCCCGGTAGTAGTCCAGCAGATGCACCACCGATCGGCTGGCGTCGTCCCCGATGGACAACTCCAGGCTCAGGCCCAGGGACCGAATGACGTAGCTCGTGGGGGCGCCGCGCAGGCGTACCGCCGTGCGCACGCCAACGGTGCTTGTGACGCCGTGGGCCCGAGCGGGCGCGACGATCACGTGGACGCCCGCCGTGTCGGCCGCGACCTCGGCGTGGGCCTCGTCCGGCGCGTGGACCCGGGGGCCGGAGATCACGACGCCGGCCGTGGCGTCGAAGGCTGGCGGCGACGAGGGCGCCTTCACCGTGTCTGGCGCGGACGCGAGCCTGCTCCCTTCGGACGTCGGTGTCTTGACGGCGGTGGGACCCGCTGCCTTGGCCGCGCCGGCAGCCTGTGTCGTGGCGTCGGGGATGACGATGCTCACCGGTCCCTCGACCGCTGCCCGAGCCTCGGGCAGCCGCAGCAGCACGGGTGCCGCCGACGGCGCGGCGGACTCAGCCGCGCGAGCCCAGATCGGCCATTGCCCCGGCACCGGTGGCGAGGTCCATGCCGCCTCCAGTGTCAACTGCAGCGGCGTCGCGTTGGGGCTGGGATTCGACGGCTGCTCTGACAGGATCAACGCGTCGCCCCGCACCCGATAACGCAGCCGGTCGTACGGGATGTCCAGGAAGAACTGCATCGGCGCCGGGCCATGGGCGCGCGCGGTGATCGGTCCGGCGCCGCTCGCCAAGTGGTACAGCGTGTTGGCGCGTTCGTTGACCAGATGGCGGCGAGCAGCCGGTGTCGCCGCGTCGAGGTGCCAGGTCTTCTCGACCCACGGCATCGGCAGGGGGGTGGCCGGCAACCGATGCGGCCGGGTCAGTGTCATGACCGCGCCGGTGTCGTCGACGATGCGCAGCGGCCGCGATGACCACCGGACGAGGTCGTCGTCCGAGGGCAAGGTGCCGTCGGGAAAGAAATTGTCGAAACGCAACGTGCCGGTGGACGCGGCGGTGGATATCCGCAGCTCGCGGCCCATCTTCCAGGCCGTCAGGTGTTCGAGCGCGCCATTGACGCGCAGGCTCAGCGGTTGGGTGTTCGAGCGAGAGGTGATCGTCGCGTCGGCATCGCCGGACCAGACCAGCGTGTCGTCCGAGCTGCTGTACACCTGCGTCCCCTGGCTCAGCACAAAGGTATTGCGCCCGCCGCCGCCGCGCAGCGTAACGGCACCGGCCCGCACATCGAAGCTTTCGTCGGCATCGCCACCGGTCAGATTGGCCTGGTCGGCACCGCGGACGATCCATCGCCGGATCTGCGTGGTCGACAGCCTTCGGGTTGAGGCCACAGGGCCGGTCGGCGTGATCTGCATGGAGAACCGATCCGGTTGCGACGCGTAGGCCGAGCCTTGCAAGACAGTGCCTGTGCCATCGATGACGAGTGTGTTGTCGCCGCCTGATGCCGATATCTGATCGATCCGGCTGTGGGGGTCGAGGTAGAACAGGTCGTCGCCCTGGCCGCCCCGCACCAGCGCCGCGGTCTGCCCCTCGAGCCGGAACAGCTGGCGGTCGGCGCGCGTCTGGGCCGTGCCGGCCGCGCCCGGCCCCCCGGTGCCGAACTCCACCCATGCCATGCCGTCATGCCGTGCCAGCTCGGGACGCGCCTGGCGGAACTCGGTGGGGCCGGACGTGGTCCGGTCCTGCAACACATAGGTGAAGGGTGGATCCAGCCGGCGCGCCTTGAAGGTGGCGTGCGCGACCCGGTGCGTGCGGCCAGCATGCGCGATGGTCCCGTAGCCTTGCTTGGCATGCAGATCGGACAGGTAGTCGAGGTCCTCTTTCCGCTGCAGCGTCAGCGATTGCTCGCGCTGCCGCGCGGCGGCGACGGCCAGGCTCTCGGTCTCGGCGCGTTGCGAGGACTCGGTCTCCAGGCCGAGGAACCGGGCGAATCCCGTGTGGATCCTGCTCGCGATGCTGCCGCGGAAGTGTTGGCCGTACTCGTCGAACCACAGCCCCGCGTTGACGCCGCCGGCCACCACCATCGTGAGCAGCGCGACCGGCAATGCCGCCGCGGAGACGAAGGCGGAGGTCTGGCCCAGCAGCATGCCGGCGATCGCCGCCGAGCCCTTGATCGAGGCGGCCACCTGGACCGTCGACATGCCCAGCGACACCAGGATGGAAGCGACGGACAGGGTGGTGTTGGCCACCAGCGAGCGGAACTGGTGGCTGTCCTGGCTCGCGCCGGAGCGATGGAATTGCTCCCATTGCAAGGCCAGCATCGCGCCGGTGACGATCTGCATCGGAATGTCGATCACGCCGCCCTGCAGGGCGAGTCCGATCTTGCCGACGGCGGCGATGCCGTGTGTCTTCCCGACGGCGTGCAGATGGCGTCCCAGCGCCATGGTCGCCAAGTTCACCGCGATGCTCGAGGTCTGCGTGACGGCGAGGCCCTTCATGGCGTCATCCATGCGGCGCCAGTCGGTCATGAGTTGATAGGCACCCAACACCGACGTGGTGCCACCCAGACCGTTGTTGATGTTGCCCGCGGTCGACGAGCTCAGCGCGGCGCGCAACTGGGTCATGCCGGCGCGGACGGCGGCCGCGCGCTTGAAGAAGGCTTTCAACGCTGACGGCCGCTTCGAGGAGGCGGGCGCAGCGACCAGCGCGTCGGCCTGTCGGCTCAATGCGGAGAACACCGAATCGTCGAGCGCGACGACACGACCGCTCAACCGCAGCGCCGCCGCATCGTCGGCCGTGGCGATCCTGGTTTGCCAGCGCGCTGCGTCGAGGACCGGCTCGGCGTCGGCGTCCCAGGTCACGAGGCCGTTCCGGCGCAGGGCGTCGATGGCCGCGTCAGGCGTGAGCCGCGCGATGGCGTCCAGGTCGAGGTCAAGACCGTCCTTGCGCCGCTGCGCGATGGCCTTCAGCGCCCGTTCCTCGGGCGTGGCGTCCGCGCCCAGACCGCCGGGCCGCGAGGCGTCGCGCAGTTCATCGGCATCGAGGCCGGTACGCGCCAGCCACGATTCGAAGTCAGAGCGCGTATCAGGGCTCATCGCGGCGAGCAGTTCGCCCAGCAGGCCACCCGATTCCCCGCCACCATGACCAGGGCCGTCAGGATCTGGCAGACCCACGCGCGATTCGCTCAGCAGGTCCTGCGGACGCAGGACCTCTGGTGTCTGCGCGCTCATGCCGTCCAGCTTGCGGTCCACGTCGATCAGCAACTGGGCAATGAGCATGGGATCGGCGGCAACGCGACGGAGGCGTCCTTCATCGACTTTGCCATCGGCATCGGTGAACAGGTCCCTCAAGGCGCTCGGAGCCACATCGTCGAGCGACGGGTGAAAGTCGTCGAACAGGCCTTCGATCGCTGCGTCGAGCCGCTTATCCTCATCCGCCAGGTGGCCGCCGAGTGCCGTGTCTTGCCAACTGGCGATCGCGCCATCGCTCGAGGCCGACGACCCCAGATTGTGGTCGCCGGCCGCGGTGCTGTATTTGTCGACTGTCGTCCAGTCGGACTTTGTCCGACCCTTGGCGGTGGTGACATGGGTGGATGCCTTGATGCGATGCACCGGGGCATCCTCCGGATTCAATTGCGTGGCACGGCGGGTCGAGGTCGGCTCATCATCTGGAAACAAGACGCGTCGGCTATAGGCCGTGATGGCGGTCTCATGCAGATTGGCGAGCTTTCTATGGGCGATCGCATTCAGAAAATCTACTGAGAAGCTCTGGATAGCCAACGGGTGCTCAAGCGAGCAGGCCAGGAGCGTTACCTTGTTGAACTTAATGTGAGGCCACGCCCCAAGGGTATACATGCGCAGACGCTCGGCGAGGTCGTGGGGGGTGTAGCCGGAGAGGGTGCGGTTCTGCTGCAAGTTGGTCGCGCCCTCACCGATGACGATCAGCTTGGTGCTGCCGTGGAGAGATGGCGCGGCGATCAGGTCGGTGCCGACGAGCACACGGCTTCCGCTCTGGCGATCCAACTGCACCCAGGCGACCTGGCCACGATGCTTGACCGCTTGGCGAAGCGCTGCCTCGAAGGCCGCGGGCGAGTCTTCCATCTGGACCACCAGCCGCAGGTGATCCGGACGCGACCGCTTGGCACTGGTCGGGCCATCGTTGCGAGCGTCCAGCACGGAAGCGCGTGCCTGAATCCACCGATTGTCCGTCGCATGGTGCGGCGTGAGCGCGTTCTGCCACTGCGCTACCGCCGTGTCCGATGGGGCGCTGGACCGGACGGCTGCCAGGTGGGCCCGCATCTTGCGCAGCCCTTCCACATCCTCGTGCATGCTGCCATCGGGGAGGCGTTGCACAAGGCGCAACTGCGACCTGCCGCCTGCGCCGATGGCATGCAGACCTTGTGCGTCGAACAACAGCCGGCGCGGATAGCTCTCCAACTGGAACTCGTTGGCGCCGGTGCCAAACAAGCGCAGGTTCCACTCGTCAAGGAGGCCGGCAAGATCCAGCATCGAAGCGCCTGGCCAGGGGCGCAGTTGATGCGTGAAGATCACCTTCAAGTCTTGGCGGCGCCCATTGATAGAGTGCTTGAAGCGAGCCCGAAACTTGATCTGACCGTTCTTCGCGTTCAGTTGCGCTATGACGCCTTGGCCGAAGACAGTCGAATCTGTGTTGAGCGTCAACGCGTTCCGACGAAATGAAGTGGTTCCTGGCATTGCATCGTCTTCTGCCGCCAGAGTCAGCGCGGCGAAATGTTGGCCAGAAGCAAGCCGAAGCAAGTCGCTCATCGCCTGCCCGGATCGATAGACTTGGCCGACAGGGGTCCACCCGGGGCGGCCCTTGGGTTGGCTGGACACGGCGATGACAGGGCCGATCAGCCCTCGCTTCGAGAGTGACTCCAAGGCTGGATAGAGATGCAGGAAATTTTTGGCGAGCGCTTGACGTGCCGGATCCGGCGCATCGATCCATTGCTGCACCATATCCACGTCGATATGAAAAGGTAGGTGCGGACGAGTGGATTGCATCGCGCCCAGGGATATCTCGGCGACGAGTCGATCTATCGTCCAATCATCTGTCGCCATGTTCTTCTGGTTGGCGAGTTTCTTTCTGACCAACGAGAGTGTGTCGGCCGGGGACCAGTCGTTATCGCTCCTGGGCATTGCCGATGCCAGTGCGGTGCGCGTCTCGCGTCCCAGCAGACCCGCGATGCCATCGGATCGCGAGAGCGATGCAGCGCCGGCGAGATAGAGCCTATGTAAATCCTTGAATGCGACGGGCCCCATATGTCTGTCATTCAGCCGATTGAGGTAGATATTGCCGTAGGCGGTGCGTTTTTTCGCCGTCGTGTCGGCCTCTTCCGTTCCGATGTTCTCAACCGTTTGCGGCGCGAGATCGAGGAAGCCCTTATGGGAAGGCTGGTGAGGACTGCCCTTTGCCTGAAGTTGCAGCCGGCCGGTCACCAGTGCTTCCATGGCCGACCAGTTCGATGCCTCAGACGATCTCGTCCGCACCGAACTCTGCCTGCGATCCTTGGCATGGGGCGTGGGGGAAACCGACGCGTCCGAAGCCGTGGTCGTGGCGATGTGGCTGATGTCTCCTTCGTCCCCGCTGTCCGACAACACGATGGGCTGGGCAGGGTCGTCGCCAATCATTGGAGCGACCGCGCGAACACGGGCGATGACGGAGTCGGCGGATCGCAGTTCCCCAGCATCGAGGCGCAGCGTCTGCGGCAGATCGGCCAAGGCGAGTGGCCCCTCCTTGGCGTAGTGATGAACGGCCAACGCGTCAATTTGGCGCAGTGCCGCGTCCTGCCGCCAACGCGCGCCGATATCGTCCGCCTTTGGCAGCGCGGGGACTTGCCATGTTTTCGTGACCGGCCCCGCCCGTAACTGCAAGAGGCCGGAGGTCCGGTCGAGTTCGACCTTCAGGCCGGAAATGAGCCGGCCAAGCGTTGGCAGTGGTGTCGCGTCGAAGACCGTTGGCATCGTGCCGCCACCATAGGCGGCTTGATGCGCGCGGGTGCTCGCGACCCCGGCTTCCTCGCTGACCATGTCCACGAGATCGTCGGCCAACACCTTCAACCGAGGGCTCCGGATGGAGCGGCGGATGCTCAAATGGAGGTCTGTCACGTCCACCAATCGGCGGGTCCACGCATCATCCGACATGCCGTCGGCACGATCCGGGCGAGGCTTCTCTTGCAGTGCGCGAAGGTCGTCGCTCGTCTGTTCCGCCCAGTCGTACAGACGTTCGGCGGCAGTGATGTCCGCATCGTCCTGGAATGCCAGCGAGTCGAGCCTGGCGAGATAGTCGTCCCAGCGGCGCAACTGATCCTCCTGAGTCAGAGGCGTGAGCGCGTCCTTCGCCGAGTCGAAGACCCATTCCGACCATCGCTCGGCGAGGAGGTGCTTCGAGGTGACCCAGCGGTCGTTCTCCTTTCTCCATCCGGCGCCGAACTCGTCGAAAGGTTTCGTTGGGGCGACGTATTGCACGGGGCCGATCACGCCGGTGGATGCCATCAGAGCGAGTTGGTCGCGCATGGAGAGCATCAACGCGGCGTAACGCGTGGCGTCCGGGTCGGTGGAGCGACGCTCCAGTGCGAGACGAAGGTCGGCGACGCGCAACTGGAAGGGGCGATCAGGGCCGGAGGACTCCAGCGCCATCGCATAGAAATCCGCGAGCACGCGACCATCGACGCTGCGGGCGATCGCGTTGGCATCGGGCCATGTCTTGAGGAACTGCGCGGCTTCGTCGACCAGCAGGCGGAAGGCCTCGGCCGCTCCGTGGTCGGCCATGGACGCCTCCTGGCCCGCTAGACGGGCCGCGTCGAGCAGGTGTCCATGGGCCCGACGCAGCGTGGTCGCGGAGGCGTCCAGGATCCCGGCGAGCAAGGTCCTGGCGATCGGACTCAACCGCGTGTTGGCGATGGACAGGAGGTCGTCACGGGGCCTTTGGGCGAAGGCGTCGATCACCTCGGTCTTCCAGGACTCATCCGACAACGGAGCCTTCGGGCGATCCGCCGACTCCAGCAGGGCGGCGATCACTGTCGAGCGGCCATGTGCCGTCTTGGCCGTCGTTGTCGTTGGGGCCGAAGGCACGAAGGACCATCTGTCCGCCGTGCGCCGAGCGATGACCTGCGGCCCGGCGAGCAGTTGGTCCCCGCTGAGGGAGAGGTTGGCCGGGAGCATGCTCAATGCGGACTCGCCGCTGCGCCCGATCCACGTGACGAGCAGTGTATCGAGGGTGCGCAATCGCGTTGACAGGAGGGTGCCATCGCTCGCGACGGAGGCCGGCGTCGCGCCTGGCGCCGGTAGTCGAAGATTCAGGCGCGCAAAGCCATGTGTCCCGCCAGCAGTCCATGCCAGTCGCACCGTTCCCGTGGACCGATCCAGATACTGTCGTGCCTGCGGAGCGAGGGAAGCCAGCGCGGGCAGTGGCACGTCATCGACCACGACGGCAGGCGCGAAGCTCCGGGCTGAATCCTCGGGCAGGAACCCGATCTCCGGGTGGAATCGCCAGTGCGACCAATGAGGCTCGCGCAGGTCTTCCCGGGAGCGAAAGGCGCCTTGGGCTGGCACCCAGACAGGGCCGGGCACCGGTGTTGGGGAGTTCCATTCGACGGGGCCGATCAGGCCCGCGTCATGCAATTGGCGCAATGAACCATGCAGTTCCAGCGACAGTCCCACCGCCGCCTCCTTCGAGCGAGATTGGCGAAGTGCGAGCAGCGAGCCCGGCACGTTGAAGTCGACCAGCAGGTGTTCTCCGGGTGGCGCGTCGATCGCCGAGATATAGAACGTCGCCAGCGCCTGAGACGTGACCGCCTTGTACTCGGACGTGGCGCCGGCGAGTCGCGACCAGGTCGCCGCTTGCAGTGCCCGGAAATCGATCGAGGCGTCGGCCAGCGCATTCGCCGCGCGAAGGCCTTGCGGGGATCGTCCATCGAGCAGCGCCAGAAGTGCGTCCTTGAACTCCAGCACGGAGCCTTGAAGCATGCCGTCCAGCATGTGCGTGGTCGCGGCCGTCATGGCCGTTGCTGGCATCTGAAGGAAACGGCCGGCGACGTCCTGCCGGATGGATTCCAGCAGCGAGTGGCGTTGCGTGTCGGGGAATGCCAGCGTCAGCGCCCAGCCGTCGATACCGGCCTGCAGCACGGCCGCGATGGCCGTCGCGCGCTGCTCCGGCGTGGGTGTGGATGTGAGGTTCGAGAACACGGGAAGAACCCAGGCGTCCTGGGTCGTCGTGTTCGCCGGCTGCTGGAGGGGATCTCCGTCCGGAGCCTCGCCCCTCGTCCTGCCGTGGGATGGACGCTCCGTGTCGTCAGTGTCGGTGTACGAATCGAATTCGGAATCGAATTCGGAATCGGAATCGGAATCGGAATCGAGGGCGAGGTTGGACTCGGGGCTTGGACTTGGACTTGGACTTGGACTGGAACTGGAACTGGAACTGGAACTGGAGCTGGAGCTGGAGCTGGAGCTGGAGCTGGAGCTGGAGCTGGAGCTGGAGCTGGAGCTGGAGCTGGAGCTGGAGTCGTTGGCGACAGGGATGTCGAGCCACGGCGCCAATCGGCGCGACAGGCGCGTCGTCGAGTCGGTCGGCGACTTGAGTGCTTCCAAGAACTCGTCCACCAGGATGCCGGCCAGGTCGCGGCGACGGGCATCGACGCTGAACACCATGGCTTCAAGGACCTGCGCCTTGAGGGTCATCATTGCCTGCTGCGCGAAGGCTGCTGGCGAAGCCGCGGCGGATGAGGAGGACGCGAAGGCGCTGAGCAGCGTCTGGTACGCATCGTTCAAGTACGTGAACGAGCCCTGGAACATGCCTGTCAAGAACTGTGTCACGGCCGTCTTCAACCCCGCTTGCGCGGCATTGCCGAAGAGGCCGATCGCGATTCTCTGCAGGGACGGCGCCAGGGCGTCATGCTGCTGCTCCGCCCCCTGAATCTTCAGGTCCAGTCCGGCAAGGAGCTGCTGGAACTTGGTCGCGATGCGGGTGGCGCGATCTGGCGCGAGCCCTTCTGCATCCGAGGAGGTGGTGGGTCCGACAGGGCCGGGGCTTTGGGATGGGCCGGCGATGTTCTCAATGGCAGCGAAGTTGGGGAGCATGATGGCCTGATGAATGGAGACACGGCCTCAGTGCGGCGTTCCCGCGCGTCCGAAGTCCCGTATCAACGCTCTCGCAGGCTCTCGTTGCTCGTCCGCTCGATCGGACTCAGCAGGAATTCGATCACCCGCCGGCTGCCGGTGCGGACCTCGGCGCTCAGCGCCATGCCGGGCCGCAGCGGCACGCGGGTGCCGTCGATGTCGATGGCACGATCCGCCAACGTCAAGGTGGCGGCGAACAGCGGACCGCGCTGCTCGTCGTCGACGGCGTCGGCGCTGATCCGCGTCACCGTCGCTGGCAGCGTGCCGTGGCGCGTGAAGGGGAAGGTGTCGAGCTTCACCGCGGCGGTGTCGCCGACGCGGACGAAGCCGATGTCCTTGTTGTCCAGCATCACCTCGGCGGTGACCGGTGCGTCGTCGGGCACGATCACCATCAGGGTCTGAGCCTCGGTGACGATGCCGCCCGGCGTGTGCGCCGCGAGCTGTTGCACCGTGCCGGCGACCGGCGCGGTCAGCCGCGTCAATTGCTCGCGTCGCGTGGCCTTGCGCCGCTCGGCCTCCAACTGCGCGAGTCGCGGTTCGGCTTGGGCCAGTGCCTCGCGCCAACGGCGGCGCGCCTCCGCCAGCGCGGCGTCGCGGGCGCGGCGGGATTCGTCGAGCGCGGCCTCCGCCTCGCGCAGACGCGCGTGCTGCGTGCCGAGCTCGCCGTCCAGGTCCAGCCGCTCGCGGCGACGGTCCTCCCAGGCATGCGTGGAGGCGAACCCCGCGCCGGCCAGCGCGCGCAGGTCGTCCTCGCGGCGCTGAGACAGCCGCAACGCGGTCCCCAGCCGCAGGGCCGTGGCCTGGATCGTCGCGCGCTCCGCGCGGCGGCGCGCGGCCTCGGCATCGATGCGGCCCAGCCGCGCCTGCAGGTCCTGCCATTCCGCCTGCAATCGCCGCGCCGTGGCGTCGCGGCGCAGGGGGGGCCACGACGAGGGCGCCTCGAACGCGGGCGGGCGACCGCCCTCCAGTGCGTCGGTCAACGCGCGCGCCAGCATCCGTTCGCCATCGACGGCGAGCCGCTGTTCGTCGAGGCCCGCCAGGTCGGCCGACGCGCCGGTCGGATCGAGCGCCACCAGGAGTTGTCCTGGCGAGACGTGGTCGCCATCACGGACCAGGATCGCGCGCACGACCGACCGCTCCAGCGGCTGCACGAGTTTGACGCGTTCGCTGACGATCAGCCGGCCCGGGGCGATGGCCACGATGTCCACCCGCCCGAAGACCGTCCATGCGAGCGCGATCACCGCCAACGCGATCAGCACGGCGGCGGTGCGACGTGGCGACGGATGCATCGGCGTGTCCTGAATCGCCAGCGCGGCGGGCAGGAAGGCGGACTCGTCGGCCAGCCGGGCCGGGCCGGCGAGCTCGCGTCGCGCCGCCCAGGCGGCGACGAAGATCGCCCGGTAGCGGCGCAGCAACTCCGCCGGCACCGCCAGGCGCTCGGTCACCGAGTGTCTCCAGCGGCCGGTGGCGTGGCGCGGGGCACTCCTCACTTCGACCTGCTCGTCGACCTTCCTGGCGGGCCTCCTTTCGACCTCGCTGTCGATCTCGCTGTCGACCGTCGTGTCGGCATTCCTGTCGGCCGCCTTGTCGGCTGTCTCGTCGGGCTTCATGCGCGAGCCCCCGGCCCGTCCTGCAGCGACCACAGGTGACGGTAGAGCCCGTTCTCCTGCCGCAGCAGCGCCGCATGCGACCCCTGCTCGACGATGCGGCCACGCTCCATCACCACGATGCGATCGGCACCGCGCACCGCGCTGAGCCGGTGCGCGATGATCAACACGGTTCGACCGCGGCAGATGTGCGTCATGTTGCGATGCAGGACCGCCTCGCTGTCGTAGTCGAGTGCGCTGGTGGCCTCGTCGAGGATGAGGATGCGAGGGTCGCTGAACAGCGCCCGCGCGATCGCCACGCGTTGCCGTTGCCCGCCGGACAACGAGCACCCCTGTTCCGCGACCACGGTGTCATAACCCTGCGGCAACTCGCCGATGAAGTCGTGGGCGCCCGCCAGTCGCGCGGCCCGGACCACCTCGTCGAGCGGAGCGGCGGGATCGGTGATCGCGATGTTCTCGCGCAGCGTCCGGTTGAACAGGACGTTGTCCTGCAGTACCACGCCGATCTGTCGCCGCAGCTGCGCGGCGTCGATCAGGCCGACGTCGACGCCGTCCACCAGTACGCGTCCTTCCTGAGGAAGGTGCAACCGTTGCACCAGTTTCGTCAGCGTGCTCTTGCCGCTGCCGGAGCGGCCGACGATACCGATGACCTCGCCGGGCCGGATGTCCAGGTCGACGCCGCGCAGCACCGGCGCCGCCTCCGGCCGGTAGCGGAACGACACGTCCTGCAGCTGGATCGCGCCGCGCAGCGAGGGCAACTGCGCGGCGCTCGCGGGCGGCGCCTCGGTGCGCGTGTTCAGGATGTCCCCGAGCCGCGCCATCGACAGCCCCGTCTGCTGGAAGTCGGTCCACAGCGTCGCCATCCGCATGACCGGTTGCGCGACGTGCTGCGCGAACATGTTGAAGGCGACGAACTGCCCCACCGTCAATGCGCCGGCCATGACTTCCTGGGCGCCCCACCACAACGTCGCCGCCTGCGTCAGCTTGCCGATCAGGCCGATGCCCTCGTGGCCCCAGACGGCCAGGTTCTGTGTGCGGAAGCTGGCGGAGACATACGCCGCCAACTGCCGGTCCCAGTGGCGCGAGAAGGTGGGCTCCAGCGCGCCAGCCTTGACGGTCTGCACCGCGGTGACGGACTCGACCAGCATCGCCTGGTTCTCCGCGCCGCGCGCGAACTTCTCGGCGAGGCGCCGCCGCAGCACCGGCACGAGCGCCACGCTCAGCGCCGCGTAGAGCGGCAGGCTGCACAGCACGATCAGCGTCAGCGGCACGCTGTAGACGAACATCACCGCGATGAAGACGACGGAGAACACCAGGTCCAGCACCACCGTCAGCGCCTGGCCGGTCAGGAAGGCGCGGATGTGCTCCAGCTCCCGCACCCGAGCCACCGAGTCGCCGACGCGGCGTGCCTGGAAGTAGGTCAGCGGCAGCGCGACGAGGTGCCGGAACAGCCGCGCGCCGAGCTCCACGTCGATGCGGCTGGTGGTGTGGCTGAGGATGTAGTGGCGCAGCCCGCTGAGCAGGCTCTCGAAGAGCATCACGACGATCAGGCCGATGACGATCACGTGCAGCGTCGACATGCCGTGGTGGACCAGCACCTTGTCCATGACGACCTGGAAGAACAGCGGATGCGCGAGCGCGAAGGCCTGCAGCACGAAGGAGATCAGCAGCACTTCGCCGAGCAGCCGTCGGTGCTTGACCAGCGCCGGGATGAACCAGCTGAAGTCGAAACGCGCCGCCGCGCCGATCGTGCTGGCCTGGCTGGCGACGAGCATCACGTCGCCATTCCAGCGCGCGATGAACGCCTCCAGCGGCAGCGATCGAGGGCGGCCTTCCTCGACGCCGGCATCGGCGATCAGCACGGTCTGCGCGTTGGCGCGGGCGATCACCACCGGATGGGGCGCGGCGTCCGATGCGGCGCCATCCGCGCGCAACCAGGCGATGACCGGCAGTGGCAGGCGCGACAGCCGCGCCGGCGTGCTGCGCAGGCGGCGGGCCTTCAGGCCGAGCAGGCGGGCGGCGCGCAGGATCTCGTCCGGACCGATCGGATCGTGCGGGCCGAGGCCCAGGCGATGTGCCAGCACCGGGGCCTCCGCGGCGGTCTCGTGCATCGCCGCGATCAGGCAGAGTGCGTCGAAGGGATGCGGCGTCGAAGCAGCGTGCGTCATGGGGTCACCGGAGGCCGTGGTGACGCGTGAGTGGCGGTGCGCGCGCCGGCATCGGCCGGTGCCGGCTGATGCCATGTCGCCGTGTCGTGGCGATCGATGGCAGGCCCAAGACAGATCGGTGACTCGAAACGGTAGGGGTCCGCCGCCGTGCGTCCCCGCGCGTGTAGCTCAGGGGCGCCGCAAGGCCGGCGGTCCGAACGCCGCCGCGGAGAATGGGCTCAGCGGCTGTGCGCCGTCAGCTTCGCCAGCGGCGACGCCAGGCTGATGCCCGGCGCGGCGCGGCGCGCGCTGGGATGCGCGTCGTCGCTCTCGTCCAGCTCGGGCTGGGTGCCGCGCAGCGCCTGCCCGACCGGATCGCGGCGCATCGCCACGCCCACGGCCAGCATGTCGATCGCCAGCAGGTGCAGGATGCGGCTGATCATCGGCATGTGGGTGGCGACGTCCTCGACGTGATCGACGATCAGCGCGGCGTCGGCCTTCTTCGCCAGCGGCGATTGGCTGGCGGTGATGGCCACCACGTGCGCGCCGCGCTCGCGGGCCGTGTCCGCCACGGCGATCAGCTCGGGCAGCTTGCCGCTGCTGCTGATCAGCACCGCCACGTCGCCCGGCTTGAGCGTCTGCGCCGCCAGCAACTGCAGGCGCGGCTCGGTGTACGCGTTGCAGGCCACGCCCAGGCGCAGGAACTTGAACTGCGCGTCCTGCGCCACCACGCCGTAATGGCCGATGGCGAAGAACTCGATGCGGGACGCGTTCAGCAGCAGCTCGATGCTGCGGTCGATCATGTCGCGGTTGAGCTGGCTGCGCACCTGCAGGATCGCGGACGCGGTGTTACCCAGCACCTTCTCGCCGAGCTCCACCATCGAGTCGTCCAGCGTCACCTGCGTGTGGCTGACCGGCACCGTGCCGGTCAGGCCCGAGGCCAGCCGCAGCTTGAAGTCGGACAGCCCTTCGCAGCCCAGTGAGCGGCAGAAGCGGATCACCGTCGGCTGGCTCACGCTGGCCGCCCTGGCGATCTCGGCGATCGGGTCGTTCAGCACCTTGCGCGAATGCGCCAGCACGTGGTCCGCGACGCGCTGCTCGGCGGGCGACAGCGTGTCGCGCGCGCGCCGGATCTGGCTGACGATGGCCGAGGCGCCGCCGGCGTTCTGCAGGCTGCGCAATTGCGCTTCCAGGATCGCCGAGGCGCCCTTGAAGGTGGCGTGCTCGGCCGTGATCACGTAGGTCGGAATGGCGGCGACGTACTGCGAGAAGCGGCCCTTGTCCTCGAAGCGCTCGCGGAAACGCGACCGGTCGAAGTACTCGCCCAGTCGCGGCACGATGCCGCCGCCGATGTAGATGCCGCCCAGCGCGCCCAGCGTCACCGCCAGGTTGGCGGCGGCGGTGCCCAGCAGCGTGCAGAACAGCTCCAGCGTCTCCTCGGACACCGGGTCGGCGGCCTCCAGCGCGCGGGCGGTGATCTCGGGCGCGGTCAGCGCCTCGGCCGGGCGCTGGAGGTAGTCCGCCATCGCGCGGTACATCAGCTCCAGGCCGGGGCCCGACAGCAGGCGTTCGAAGGAGACGTGCTCGTACTCGGCCCAGGCGAAGCGCAACAAGGCGATCTCGCGCTCGTCGCGCGGCGCGAAGTTGGTGTGGCCGCCCTCCGAGCCGAGCGAGATCCAGCCTTCGCCGGCCGGGATCAGCCCCGACACGCCCAGGCCCGAGCCGGAGCCCAGCAGGCCGATGACGCTGTGGGGGCGCGCCTCGCCGCCGCCGATCTGGCGGATCTCGCTGCCGCGCAGGCGGGGCAGGGCCATCGCCAGGGCGGTGAAGTCGTTGACCACCACCAGCGTGTCCAAACCGAGGCGCTGGCGCGCTTCCTCGATCGAGAACTGCCAGTGGTAGTTGGTCATCCGCACCTGGTCGCCTTCCACCGGGTTGGCGATGGCGATGGCGGCGTGGGCGATGCGGATGCGCGGCAGGCGGTCCATGTAGGCGCGGACGGCGGCGTGGAAATCCCCATGTTCCGCGCAGCGGAGCAGGGCGATGTGCTCGAACTCGCCGGGCGAGGTCTCCAGGGCGAAACGGGCGAAGGTGCCGCCGATGTCGGCGATCAGCCGGGGGCTGTCGAAATCACGCATGAACGAGGATGTTGGGGCCATCTTGGGCGCACGACGGTGGTACATCCACCAACCGGCCTCAAGGGATGGGCGATTATGGCTCCGCGCCTCGCGACGGCCGAAAGGGTTCGCCCTATCGAGCCACGGCATGCCGATTGCCCCTTGTGATTGCTCGATGCTGTAGTGAGACTACAGCGTCGGTGAACGGTCGACGGCGTTTGAATCGCCACCGGCGCGTCATATAAAACAACCGCTTGCAAGACAAATCTGCCGCGCGAACACCGAAGCGTCGCGTGGATGTCGACCGCAAAGGGTGACTGCTCTTGTGCGAACGATGTAGTTTTGCTACCTTGCGCGGATTCCGCCTCGGAAGGCGACATCGCAGGACAAGAACAGTGCAAGCAGAACAGGGTGTGACCGCGGACCGGACCGAGATGACCGGACGCGGGCAAGGTGACGCGGGCTACCCGTGGCTGGTGGCGGACATCGGCGGCAGCAATGCCCGATTCGCCTGGGTCGACGGGCCCGGGAGGCCGGTGGAACACGTGCGCAAGCTGCCGGTGGCCCAGTACGAATCGCTGCGCGCGGCCGCCGAGGCTTATCTGAAGGAACTGGCGGCATTGGGCATCACCGCCCGGCCGCGCCGGGCCTCGCTGGCGTTGGCGACGGCGCTGGAAGGCGATCGCGTCGAACTGACCAACAGCCACTGGACGTTTTCCCGGCGGCAGTTGCAGGCGGATCTGGGGTTGGACGAGCTCCGGCTGTTGAACGACTTCGAGGCGCTGGCACTGTCGCTGCCCGGGCTCCGGTCCGACCAGGTGGCGGCGGTGCCCGGACCGGCGCTGGGTTCGCCCACGGGCATGCTGGCTGTCATCGGGCCGGGCACCGGCCTGGGTGTCGGCGGCGTGATCGAGACCTCCGGCGGCTGGGTGGCGCTGCCAGGCGAGGGTGGGCACATGACGCTGGCCCCGACCAATGACTATGAAAGCGAGCTGCTGGCCGCGGCCCGCCGCGAGTTCCCGCATGTCTCGGCCGAGCGTTTCCTGTCCGGCATCGGCCTGCCAACGCTGCATGCGGCGGTGGCCACCGTCGCGGGGCAGCCGTCCTCGCCACGGCTCAGCGCCGAGCAGATCGTCGAGCGCGCCTTGGCGGGTGATGCGCTTTGCGATCGCACGATGACCCAGTTCTGCGCCTTCCTCGGCAGCTTCGCCGGCAGCGTCGTGCTGACGCTGGGCGCCAGAAGCGGCCTCTACATCGGTGGCGGCATCGTGCCGCGGTTGGGCGAGCGCTTTTTCTCGTCCCCCTTCCGCGAGCGCTTCGAGGCCAAGGGGCGCTTCTCTGGCTATCTGGCCACCGTGCCTTGTGTGCTGATCACGGACACGCTCACGGCGCTGAGCGGCGCGGCCTTCGCGCTGCAGCAATCGGTGCGTTGAATCAAGCTGTAGTCCAGCTACATATTCCTTGCGCGAACGGCGGCCCTGGTGGTCGCCGTTCTGCATTTTCACGCCCTAATTTGATTGAATTGGCAGCGTTTTTCCGTAGAAACCCGAAGTCTGTTCGTGGTTTTATCGCAAAAGGCTGCTGAATTTGCAGGCGCCAGGGTTTGCGAGGACTTGGTTCGGCATCTAGTTTTAGTACAGAATTCATTTCGAACGTTGGGTTCCGTGGTCCCTGCAGCGCGAACCTTCAGGTTGCAGTTCCCCCGCAGGGCAGGGCCGTAGACGAGCGCCGATCCGCGCGTTCGAGAGCTTTCAAGAGCGACAGGAGACAAACAAATGAAGACAACGCACGCCACGCGCGAGCTGTTCCGTGTGCAACCGGTCGCCGCCGGTTGCCTGGTGACCCTGGCCCTGATGGCCGGCGCCGCCCACGCGCAGCAAGCCCAGTCCGAGGCCGACAAGCAGGCCGCCGCCGACAAGACGCTGGACACCGTCACCGTCACCGGCATCCGCCGTGGCATCGAGGCCGCCATCTCGGTCAAGAAGAACGCCGACTCCATCGTCGAGGCGATCTCGGCCGAAGACATCGGCAAGCTGCCGGACGTCTCGATCGCCGAATCCATCGCCCGCCTGCCGGGCCTGTCCGCCCAGCGCGTGGCCGGCCGCGCGCAGGTCATCTCGGTTCGCGGCCTGTCGCCCGACTTCGCCACCACGCTGCTGAACGGCCGCGAACTGGTGAGCACCGGCGACAACCGCAGCGTCGAGTTCGATCAGTACCCGTCCGAGCTGCTCAGCGGCGTGACCATCTACAAGACGCCGGATGCCGGCCTGGTCGGCCAGGGGCTGTCGGGCACGATCGACATGCTGACGGTCCGTCCGCTGAACTTCAGCAACCGCGTCGTCACGCTGAACGCGCGCGGCCAGCGCAACTCGCTGGGCTCCGCCGCCGACTCGAGCGCCACCGGCAACCGCGTGAGCGCCAGCTACATCGACCAATTCGCGGACCGCACCATCGGTGTCGCGATCGGCTACGCGCACCAGGAGACCCCGGTGCAGGAAGACCAGGTCGGCCTGTACGAACCGTGGGACACGTCGGCCCGCACGGGGCTGGTCCCCGGCACCTACAACTCCGGCGGCATCAAGGCGCTGCGCCGCACCGGCAAGAACGAACGCGACGCGCTGATGGCGACCGTCGAGTTCCGCCCGACCAAGAACTGGACCAGCGTCGTCGACGGTTTCTGGACCAAGGCCAAGCAGGAAGACACGGCCAACCAGTTCGAGATGAGCATGACCTGGAACGGCAACAACGCGCCGCTCAACTGGTCCAACGTCACGACGAACAGCAGCAACACCCAGACCGGCGGTACGTTCCTGAACGCCTATCCGCTGGTCCGCGGCATGTACAACAAGCGTGACGACAAGATCGTCGCGGCCGGTTGGAACAACAAGCTGAAGTTCGACAACGGCCTGTCGCTGATGGCCGACGTGAACTACTCGCGCGCCACCCGCAACGAGTTGAACCTCGAGAACAACACGCAGTTGCTCGCCAACGGCGGCGTCGTGCCGCTGGACAACGTCAAGCTGGCGTTCAGCAGCGGCAACTTCTCGCAGATCGTGCCGGGCCTGACCTATTCGGACCCGACCAAGCTGTTCCTGCAGAACACCATCTACGGGTCCGGCTACGGCAAGGTGCCCAGCGTCAAGGACGAGCTGACCGGCTTCAAGCTGGTGGGCAACATGCCGGCGCCGGCCGCGGTGTCGAACTGGTTCTCGGACTTCGACGTCGGCCTGAACTACGCCGACCGCTCGAAGAAGAAGCGTCAGCCGGAAGGCGCGATCAACGTCGGCGCGCAAGGCAACACCGCCATCGGCTCCGACCTGCAGTACCGCCCGGTCGATCTGAGCTTCGCGGGTCTGGGCATGATCCCGGCGTGGAACGTGCCGGGCGCGGTCGGCCGCTACATGACCTTCAACCCGACGGACACGGAGAGCTACCTGATCTCCAAGGCCTGGGACGTGAAGGAGAAGGTCACGACGCTGTTCTTCAAGGGCAACATCGAATCGACGACCTTCGGCATCCCGGTGCGCGGCAACGTCGGCGTGCAGGTGGTGCACACCGACCAGTCCTCGCAGGCCAACTACTTCGACGGCACGGCGCCGGCGGGATCGCAGGTCAAGCCGCTCAATGGCGGCAAGAAGTACACCGACTACCTGCCGGCGCTGAACCTGGCGTGGTCGCTGTCCGACGACCAGACGCTGCGTTTCGCGGTGGCCAAGCAGATGGCCCGCGCGAAGGTGGATCAGCTGCGCTCGTCGATGGACTTCGGCGTCGACAGCACCACCGGCAAGCCGGGCGCCAGCGGCGGCAACTCCGAGCTGGATCCGTGGCGCGCCAACGCGCTGGATCTGTCGTACGAGAAGTACTTCGGCTCCAAGGCCTACGTGTCGGTGGCCGGCTACTACAAGGACCTGCGCAGCTACATCTACACGCAGGGCAATGACCGCTACGACTTCTCGCGTTTCGTCTCCGGGTACGTGCCCCAGCCGGGCCAACCCAATGCGTTGCTGGTCGGCACCTACACCGCGCCGTACAACGGCCAGGGCGGCAAGCTCAAGGGCGTGGAGCTGACGGCGTCGCTGCCGTTCAACCTGATCAGCAAGTCGCTGAACGGCTTCGGCATCGTGGCCAGCGCCAGCTTCAACGACAGCAACATCAAGGTGAAGGATCCGGAAAGCGCGAGCAGCGTGGGCGACGGCTTCATCTCGCTGCCGGGTCTGTCCAAGCGGGTCTACAACCTGACCGCGTACTACGAGAACGACGGCTTCGAAGTCCGCGTCAGCCAGCGCAAGCGGTCCGACTTCATCGGCGAGATCGGCAACTTCAACGGTGCCCGCACGCTGCGCTACGTCGTCGGCGAGAGCATCGTCGACGCCCAGATCGGCTACAACTTCTCGGAAGGTCCGCTGAAGGGTCTGGGCCTGCTGGCGCAGGTCAACAACCTGACCAACGAGGCCTATCGCACCTACGCCGGCACGAAGGACCGCCCGCTGGAGTACATCAAGTGGGGCCGCACCTTCCTGGTCGGTGCGACCTACAAGTTCTGATCGCCTGAACCGAACGGATACGCGAGGCGCCTCGCGATGGGACCGACCCCGTCCGGCATGAGCCGGGCGGGGTCGACTATTTGTGGGACGCGCTTCGCGGCGCCGTCATCCCGGCCTCACCATCCGGTGCCGAGCTCGCCTCGTCCTCAGCGGCCGGAGGCGGGACTCTTCGCACTGAACTTTTCATGCCAATGCGCGTGCATTGCCGGCCATCGGCGGTCGCCGATCAGGTACATCGCCAGGCTCTGGACGAAGGCTTCCTTGACGGGGTTGGAGTGAAGATGCTCGTCGGGCTCACGGAAATAGTCGTCGCGGCCTTCGACGACATGGCCTTGGGCGAGGTCCTTGTCGCGAGCTGCGACGAAGTCCGCATCGCGATGCGTGTACCTGCCCGAGATGAACTCGTAGGCATGGGCTGCTTCGTGAAGGGGGGTTGTCACGTCCGCGACGACCGCATGAGCGTTTGCCGGCGCATGGGTCGTCTTTACCAGGATCGTCCGATCGGTTTGCGAGAAGAACCCTGCGGCGTGGTCGCCTAGGTCGGTAAGGAAGCAGTCCGGCGCGGCGTTGGCCGGCCCTCCCGGCGAGGGAAGAATGGTGACGCCAGCCTCTGCCAGTTGGGTCGCCATCGCACTCGGTAGCCGCGTCATGATTTTCAGAACGGCGATGGCATCGTCACGGTCAGCCGTGCCTTCCATGCGGAGCATGCGCGTCAATGCGTCGACGATGCTCTGCGGATGCTGCTTCAGCAGTTCCCGGCGTACTCGCTCGTTCATCAGCGCAGAGGTCTCGGGGCAGCCGGCGGCGATGGCTTGTTCCGCACGGCGCGACATGGCGATGGCATCGCGCGGGTCGCAGCGCTCGGCAGTCATGAGACGCGCGGCTCGGAACGCGCGTTGATCGATGGCGGCACGTGCCTTCGACGGCAGGTCGCGACGATCCGTCGCGAGCGCCCGCCAGCCTCCGGGCATGGCGTCGATCTGCTTGAGATCGGATTCGAGCCGGTCCAGCCATGTCTTCGCGCCGTTGATCGAGACCCCCGCCTGATGCCAGCCCCCCCGTGAGCTCTGTCCCAGTCGAAGGCTCTTGTCGACATGGGCCTGGATCTCGCGCACTTCCGCCGCGAAGAAACGGGCGTCGTCGCGGCGGCTCAGCGCGGTCAGTCGCTGGTTGATCGCCGCCACGTCCGTCGTTACCTGGGCATGCCCGGCGATGGCCGCGGCCAGCACCTCGCCGGCACGTGCGTTCTGCTCCAGGAGCTTCGGGTCGAGATTCGTCCGATGCTCTCCGCCTTTCCCTGTCGCGGTTTCGATTGCCGCAGCCAGTTCATCGACTGCCCTGATCTGGTTCCGGAATAGCCGTTTGCCGGATGGCAGATGGCGTGCCTCGATCGAGCGCAGCTTGTCCTGACTGAGGCGCTCGCGATCGAACCAGCGTGCATCCTCCGCGGTCTCGCCTTCTCCGAAAAGATCGGCCGCGGCGGTCTGCGGCATCAGGCCGACGGCCTCCGCAAGCGCCTTCGACTCTTGGTCCAGGGCCATCAGCCTGCTGGCACTCCCCGGACTGATCGGTTCCTTCGCGAGTGAAGCCAGGTGGCGCTCGAGCCTGTCGTGGCGCTCCTGAAGGTCCGGTAGCCTGTTGGGTGAAAGCCCAGGCGGCAAGGGCCACTTCTGGAGTTCGGCCCTGAGCGCCTGCGTACGCTCGCGAATGACCGAGATGTGTTGTTCGATGACAGATTGCGAGGAAGTCGTCGTGAACTTGTTGGCCGAGGTGAACAGGCGGCCCAGCGAAGTGGTGAAAGACATGGGAAGTGCATGGTTCGAACTGCTGCCTAGTTAATCGAACCCCATCGGCGGTTCATTGCGCGGCGGCAATCAATTCCACGCGCCAAGGAGCACGTTTCCGGACCGCCGCCCATCGTGATCAGCGGCGTCCCCTTGCCGCCCTCTCACCCCTTCACCCCTTCACCCCTTCACCCCTTCACCCCTTCACCCCGCCCGCCGTCAACCCCGACACGATCCACCGCTGCGCGAGCAGGAACACCGCCGTGATCGGCAGCCCCGACAGCACGGCCGCGGCGGCGAAGTCGCCCCACAGGAAGCGCTGGTCATGCAGGAAGTACTTGGAGCCCACCGCCAGCGTCAGGTTGCTCTCCTCGCGCAGCAGCACCGAGGCGACCGGGTACTCGATGATCACGCCGATGAACGCCAGCACGAACACCACCATCAGGATCGGCACCGCCATCGGCAGCAGCACCAGCCGGAACGCCTGCCAGTGCGTCGCGCCGTCGACCTTGGCGTTCTCCTCGATCTCCACGGGGATGGTCTCGAAGTAGCCCTTGATGGTCCAGATGTGCGTCGCCACGCCGCCCAGGTAGGCCACCACCAGCCCGGCGTGCGTCTCGATGCCCAGCCACGGCACGAAGGTGCCGATGGTCTCGAAGATCGCGTAGATCGCCACCAGCGCCAGCACCGGCGGGAACATCTGCAGCAGCAGCATGCTGTTCAGGATCCCGCCCTTGAAGCGGAAGCGCAGCCGCGCGAAGCCGTAGGCCGCCGTCGTCGAGATCGCCACGATCGCGAAGGCCGAGATCGTCGCCACCTTGATCGAGTTCCATAGCCATGTCAGCACCGGGAACGGCGGCTGCACCAGCGAGCCGTCCGCCGCCTGGTACGGAATGCCCAGTGCCAGCTTCCAGTGCTCCAGGCTGATCTCCGTCGGCAGCAGACTGCCCGTGGCGAAGTTGCCCGGCCGCAGCGAGATCGACACCACCGCCAGCAGCGGGAACAGCGTCAGCGCCAGGAAGACCCACAGCAGCGCGTGCGCCGCGAAGACGCGCCAGCGCGCCTGCTTGCCTCGAACGATGGCCATGGCGGGTGCGTCCTTAAGAGTTGGCCTTGCGCATCAGGCGCAGGTTGAGCAACGACATCGCCGCCACCAGGATGAAGATCAGCGTCGAGATCGCGGCCGCGAGACCGAAGTCCGTGCCCGAGTCGCGGAAGGCGATGCGGTAGGTGTAGCTCACCAGGATGTCGGTCTGCCCCGCCGGGATCTTGGTCGACAGGTAATCCGGCCGTCCGTCCGTCAACAACGCGATCAGCACGAAGTTGTTGAAGTTGAACGCGAAGGCCGACACCAGCAGCGGCGCCAGCGGCTTGATGATCAGCGGCGCGGTGATCCTGAAAAAGTTGGTCAGCGGCCCGGCGCCCGCGATCGCCGAGGCTTCGTACAGATCCGACGGGATCGCCTTGAGCAGCCCGGCGCACAGGATCATCACGTACGGATAACCCAGCCAGACGTTGACGATCAGCAGCATCGTCTTGGCCAGCAGCGGGTCCGCGAACCACGCCGGCTTGACGCCGAAGAGCGCGTCCAGGATGGCGTTGATCTCGCCGAAGTTCTGGTTGAACAGGCCCTTGAAGACCAGGATCGAGATGAAACCCGGCACCGCGTAGGGCAGGAACAGCAGCGTGCGGTAGGTGGTGCGGAAACGCAGGTCCTCCCAGTTCAGCAGCACCGCCAGCATCATGCCGATCGCGGTCGAGAAGACCACCGTCAGCAGCGAGAACACCACTGTCCAGCTGAAGATCGACAGGAAGGGCCCGCGGAATTCCGCGTCCAGCACCATGCGTGCGTAGTTCTGCCAGCCGACCATGACCTTGTAGCCGGGCGCCAGGTGCGTGCCGGCCGCGGCGCCTTCACCCTCGTAGTAGCCGGTGCTGGCGTCGGGGCGGAAAAGGGCGCCGTCGGCGTTGCGCTTGAGCGCGCCGTCGGGCAGTTCCTCGAAGTGGGGGCGGATCGGACCGAACTCGCGCAGGCCCAGGTAATGCAGCAATTGGCCGGGGTCCCGTTGGCCGGGCAACTGCAATCGCAACTGGGCCAGGGCCGCGCGGTGCGCGATCAGGTCCTTGAGCGTCAGCGCCGCGCCCCAGGGCGAGTCGGTTGCGCTGGACGGTTGCACGCGGCTGTCCGCGGGCGACTGCATCTCGACGGTCAGCGGCTGGTCGGACTGCCGCAGTGCCAGGGCCGGCGACAGGAACTGCACCGCGCCCGTCGCCGGGTCGCGCAGCACCAGGCGGAATTCCTTGCCGTCCGCGTAGACACCGTAGTCCCGCACCTCGTCGAGGACCGCGTCGTGCTGCTCCAGCAGGTACTCGCGCACCCGCTCCTGGCTCAGCAGGTGGGCGGACGAATAGTTGGTGAAGCCGATCTGCGTCGTGTAGGCCAGCGGGAAGGCGATGAACAGCAGCATGCCGGCCACGCCCGGGAATAGGTAGCGGTAGGCGAGCCCGGCCTCGGTCAGGTAGATCGCGAAACCGGCGCCGAACAGCCCCAGGGCGCCCAGGGCCCACCAGGTCTGCCCGGCGGTGTACAGCGTGAAGACCAGGTACAGCGCCGCCAGCGCGATCAGCGCGACGGCGGGCCAGTGGAGCAGGCGGGCGAGCTTCTCCAGCGCGCCCGCGGGTTGCCGGCCGTAGGCCTGCGCCAGCGGCGAGCCGGGCAGGGAGGCGGCGAGCGCCGACGTCGATGCGGTGGTGGCGTTCATTGCTTCAGCAGCATGCGTCCGGCGGCGCCGTCCAGCGCGTCCTTGGGGCTTTGCAGGCCGTTGGTGATGGCCTCCAGCGCCGCGTCCATCGCGGTCCAGAAGCGACCCACCTCGGGGATGTTGGGAATCGGCTCGCCGGCGCGGGCGTTCTCCATGCTGGCGCGGATCAGCGGGTTCACCGACAGCTCCTGGTAGAAGGCCTTGTTGGCCGGCACGCCGATGGGCACGTCGGCGTCCAGCACCTTCAGCGACGCGGGCCGCATCAGGTGCTGCTCGATGAACTCGCGGGCGATGTCCTTCTGCTTGGACGGCGCCGCGATCATGCAGCCGAGCACGCCGACGAAGGGCTTGGACGGCTTGCCCGCCACCACCGCCGGAATGCGCGCCACGCCGAAATCGACCTTGGCCTTGCGCGCGTTGTCCCAGGCCCAGGGGCCGGAGACCATCATGCCGATCTCGCCGCGGGCGAAGGACGATTCCATTTCGGAGTAGCGCGCGCCGCGCGGCATCACGCCTTCCTTGATCAGGCGCGCGAGCATCTGGCCGGCCTGCAGCGCGCCGTCGTTGTTGACCGCGACCTGGCGCGCGTCGAAATCGCCCTGCGCGTCACGCCCGAAGATCGAGCCGCCGGCGCCGGCGAACATCGGCCAGGTGAAGAAGCTCTTGTTGTAGTCCCACAGGATCGCGTGCTTGCCCTGCTTGCGCAGGTCCTGGTCGATCGCGATGACCTCGTCCCAGGTCGCCGGCGGCTTGGGCACCAGCGCCCTGTTGTAGATCAGCCCGGTGGTCTCGATCGCGATCGGGTAGCCCCAGTAGCGCCCCTGGTAGCGGAAGGCCTGCCAGGTGGTCGGCTCGAGCTCGTCGTACAGCGCCTTGCGCGGCTGGATCGGCGTCAGCAGCCCGGCCTTGGCCCATTCGCCGGCGCGGTCGTGCGGCCAGCAGAAGATGTCCGGCCCCTTGCCGGCGCCGGCCGCCTGCGTGAACTTCTCGGGCGCGTCGACCGGATGCTCGACCACGACCTTCACGCCGGAGACTTGCTCGAACGCGTCACCGACCTTCTGCAGGCCGTTGTAGGCCTTGTCGCCATTGATCCAGACCAGCAGCTTGGGCGCGGTCTGCGCCGCGGCGACGCCGCTGCCCGCCAGCAGCGCGAGGGCCGTCAGCGCCGAGAACGCGGAGCGCGCCGACCGTGCCGACAGCACCGATCTTGCCGACGGTGCTGAACGCGCGATCGACCCGGCCCCTGCCGCGGGCCCGGCCTTGGACGACGCGCTCATGCCGCCGCTCATGCCGCCGCTCCGGCCGCCGCTCCGGTCATCGCGCCGACCCGCCGGAAGGCCTGGCCCTGTGCGTCGAACAGATAGCAGAGGTCGGGAGGCAGATGCAGTTGCAGCGTGTCGCCGGAGCGGACCCGGGTCCTGCCGTCGAATTCGCAGGTCAGCGCGTCCTCGACGCCGGGGTAGGCGCAGTAGGCATGCGTGGCGCCGCCCAGCGATTCGACGAAGGTCACCGTGCTGGCGATCAGGTTGGCGTCGCCGCCGACGGCGAAGTGTTCCGGCCGCACGCCCAGCGTCACCTTGTCGCCGGCCCGGGCGCGCGAGGCGTCGACCAGCGCGCGGATCGCCGCCCCGTCGCTCAGGCGCACGATCGCGTGGTCGGCGGCGGCGGAGACGATCTCCGCCTCGATGAAATTCATCTTGGGGCTGCCGATGAAGCCGGCGACGAACAGGTTGTCCGGATGCTCGTAGAGCTCCATCGGCGTGCCGACCTGCTCGATCCTGCCGGCGCTCAGCACCACGATGCGGTCCGCCAGCGTCATCGCCTCGACCTGGTCGTGGGTGACGTAGACCATGGTGGTCTTGAGGTCCTCGTGCAACTTGGCGAACTCATAGCGCATGCGCACGCGCAGCGCGGCGTCCAGGTTGGACAGCGGCTCGTCGAACAGGAACACCTCGGGCTTGCGCACGATCGCGCGGCCGATCGCCACGCGCTGGCGCTGGCCGCCGGACAGGTCCTTGGGCTTGCGCTCCAGCAGGTGCTCGATGTGCAGGATGCGGGCGGCGTAACGCACGGCGCGCTCGATCTCGTCCTTGGGCACCTTGGCCAGCTTCAACCCGAACGCCATGTTGTCGTACAGATTCATGTGGGGGTAGAGCGCGTAGCTCTGGAACACCATCGCGATGCCGCGCTCCGCGGGCGGCACGTCGTTGACCAGCCGGCCACCGATGCGCAGCTCGCCGCCGGTGATGTCCTCCAGGCCGGCGATGGTGCGCAGCAGCGTCGACTTGCCGCAGCCCGACGGCCCGACGAAGACCATGAATTCGCCGTCGCGAATCTCCAGGTCGATGCCATGCAGGATCTTGGTCTCGCCATAGGCCTTGGCCACGGCTTGCAACTTCACGTCCGCCACTTGGATACCTCCGCGGTCGCCGGGAGCCGGTGCCGCTTGTCTCGCTCGTTGGTGTCGATCGAACGCCCGGTCACGTCGGCGCGGAGCGCATCGATGGTGGGCGTTGTTTGTAGAGAATATACATGCCGATCCATCGATTCACAACGCGGTCACACCCTCGTTCGTGCGAGTGAAATGCATAAAATCAATGACTTGCAGTTGAACTCGGGATAACCCGATGTAGTCAAACTACAAGAACTGAAGCGGCTTGATGGATACTTCGGGCCGTCCGAGACCATCCTGGAATGTAGAGGGCGGCTTCCGTCCGGCTCTCTCGCTGAAACCCTATGACCGTCGCCAACCGTGCCCTGTCTGCCACCTCGACCGGTGATGCCATGACGACTGCCGCGCCTTCCTCCGCCGACCTGACGGTGGCGTTCCAGCAGGCGCTGCGGCGCGAGCTGCACGTCGCCGGCACCGCGGCGGGGCCGCGGGCGCTGATGCGCGCCGCCGCCAACGCCTGCCGCGAGCTGCTCGGCCAGCGCTGGGCCGACACGCAGGCCGCCGACGCGAGCCGCGGCTTGAAGGCCGAGGTCCGCCGCGTGCATTACCTGTCGATGGAGTTCTTGATGGGGCGCGCGCTGGGCAACGCGCTGGCGGCGCTGAAGCTGGACGACGCGCTGCGCGCCGCGTTCTCCGCCGAGGGGCAGGCCTTGCCCGACGTGCTCGAGCGTGAGAACGACGCCGCGCTCGGCAACGGCGGGCTGGGCCGGCTGGCCGCGTGTTTCCTGGACTCGTTCGCGGAATTGAAGTTGCCGTCCTTCGGCTACGGCTTGCGCTACCAGTACGGCATGTTCGCCCAAGGCGTTCAGGGCGGCCGGCAGGTCGAGGCGCCGGACGACTGGATGGCGCTGGGCAATCCCTGGGAAGTGATGCGGCCGGAGCTGCGTTATCCGGTGGGTTTCGGCGGCCGGGTGGAGGTGGAGGCCAGCGGCGCGCGTCGCTGGGTGCCGGCCGAGGCGCTGGTCGCGCAGGCCTATGACTTCATCGTCCCGGCGCACCACAGCGAGCGTGTCTCCACGCTGCGCCAGTGGCACGCGCAGGCCGAGGCGCCGATCGACTTCGCCGCCTTCTGCCGCGGCGATCACCAGGCCGCCGCCGCGCACCGCGTGGCCGCCGACGCGCTCAACTGGGTGCTGTACCCCGACGACAGCACCGAGTCCGGCCGTGTCCTGCGCCTGAAGCAGGAAGCCTTCCTGGTCAGCGCGTCGCTGCAGGACCTGATCGCGCGCCACCTGCGCGAGTTCGGCTCGCTGGAGCAACTGGGCCGCGCCAACGCGATCCACCTGAACGACACGCACCCGGCGCTGGCGCCGGCCGAGCTGATGCGCCTGCTGCTCGACGAGCACGGCCTGAGCTGGGACCAGGCCTGGACGATCACGCGCCAGGCGGTCAGCTACACCAACCACACGCTGATGCCGGAGGCGCTCGAAACCTGGCCGGTGCGGCTGTTCGAGGCGCTGCTGCCGCGTCACCTGGAGATCGTCTACGAGATCAACCATCGTTTCCTGGCGCAGGTGAAGCGGCAGTTCCCCGACGACGCCGACCTGCTGCGCCGCGTGTCGCTGATCGACGAAGGCGGCCAGCACGGCCACTTCGGCGGCGGCGAGCGCCGCGTGCGCATGGCCGCGCTCAGCATCGTCGCGTCGCACCGTGTCAACGGCGTGGCGGCGCTGCATTCGGACCTGATGGTGAAGACCATCTTCGCGGACTACGCGCGCCTCTTCCCGGACCGCTTCCACAACGTCACCAACGGTGTGACGCCTCGGCGCTGGCTGCAGCAGGCCAACCCCGGCCTGTCGACGCTGCTGGACGGGCGCATCGGCACCGGCTGGCGCCACGACCTCGAAGAACTGGCCAAGCTCAAGCCGCTGGCCGCGGACGTCCGGCTGGGCGAGCAACTGCTGGCCGTCAAGCGCGAGAACAAGCAGCGCCTGGCCGACCGCATCCGCCGCGACCTCGGCATGACGGTGGCGGTGGACAGCCTCTTCGACGTGCAGATCAAGCGCATCCACGAGTACAAGCGCCAGTTGCTCAACGTCCTGCACGTCGTCGCCCGCTACCAGGCGATCGTCGCGGATCCGCGGGCGGACTGGGTGCCGCGCACCGTGGTGATCGCGGGCAAGGCGGCATCGGCCTATGCGATGGCCAAGGCGATCATCCAGCTGACCCATGACGTGGGCCGCGTGATCAACAGCGACCCGCGCGTGGGCGACAGGCTCAAGCTGGTCTTCCTGCCCAACTACGGCGTGTCGTTGGCCGAGACCATCATCCCGGCCGCCGACCTGTCGGAGCAGATCTCCACCGCCGGCACCGAGGCCTCGGGCACCGGCAACATGAAGTTCGCGCTCAACGGCGCGCTGACCATCGGCACCTGGGACGGCGCCAACATCGAGATGGCACAGGCCTTCGGGGAGGACAACATGTTCACCTTCGGCCTGCGGACCGAGCAGGTCGACGCGCTCAAGCGCGTCGGCTACGAGCCGCGCCACTTCGTCGAGCAGAACGCCCAGTTGCACGCGGTCATGGAGGCGATCGCCCGCGGTGACTTCTCGCAGGGCGACAGCGGGCGCTACCGCGCGCTGGTCGACAGGCTGCTGAACCAGGACGTCTATCTGCTGATGGCCGACTTCGCCGACTACGTGAAGGCGCAGGAGCGCGTCGACGCGCTGTTTCGCGACCGCACGGCCTGGGCCGAGCGCGTGGCCTTGAACATCGCGGGCATGGGCATGTTCTCGTCGGACCGTACCATCCAGGAGTACATCGACCGCGTCTGGTCGGTGAAGAGCCTGGGCTGAACGCGTCACGCCGCACGCACCTCCCACCTCCAGCGCCCGCCGCCAACGCCCCACGCCATGACCGCCGCCGACGCGACCCGGCTCCTGCCCGATGCCGACCTGGCGCTGCTGGCGCGCGGGGAGCACCCGCGTCCGTGGTTGTGGCTGGGCGCGCATCCGACGCGCGTCGGTCGCCAGGACGGGGTGAGGTTCGCCGTCTGGGCGCCGTCGGCGTCGCGGGTCAGCGTGGTCGGTGATTTCAATGGCTGGGACGGCGCGGCGCATCCGATGCGGCGGCGTGACGAGCATGCCTCGGGCATCTGGGAAGTCTTCGTTCCCGGCGCCGGGCACGGCCAGTTCTACAAGTACCAGCTCAACGGTCCCGACGGCGCGCCGCTGCCGCTGAAGGCCGATCCCTACGCGTTCAGGGGGCAATTGCGCCCGGACAACGCCAGCATCGTCGACCGTCTGCCCGATCCGCTGCCGTTGCCCGCGGGCCGCGCGCAGGCCAATCGCCGGGACGCGCCGATCAGCGTGTACGAGTTGCACGCGATGTCATGGCGATGCGAGGGGGATGCCCATCCCGACTGGGACCTGCTGGCGCGCGAGCTGCCGCCGTATGCCGCCGGCCTGGGCTTCACGCACGTGGAGCTGATGCCGGCCACCGAGTACCCCTACGACGGCTCCTGGGGCTACCAGACGCTGGGCCTGCATGCGCCGACGGCGCGGCTGGGCGCGCCCGAGGGGCTGCGTCGTTTCGTCCAGGCCTGCCATGCGCAGGGGCTGGGCGTGCTGCTGGATTTCGTGCCGGCGCATTTCCCCGAGGATCCGCACGGGCTGGCCCGATTCGACGGCACGCCGCTCTACGAGCACGCCGACCCGCGCGAGGGCTGGCATCGCGACTGGCACACGCTGATCTACGACTTCGGCAAGCCGCAGGTGCGGCAGTTCCTGGTCGGGGCCGCGCTGTTCTGGGCGGAGCGGCACGGCGTCGACGGCCTGCGCGTCGACGCGGTCGCGTCGATGCTGTACCGCGACTATTCGCGGCCGGACGGCGAGTGGCTGCCCAACGTCCATGGCGGGCGCGAGAACCTCGAGGCGATCGCGCTGCTGCGCCACATGAATGAAGTGCTGGGACGCGAGGTGCCCGGTTTCATCACCATCGCCGAGGAATCCACCGCGTTCCCCGGGGTCTCGGCGCCGACGTACCTCGGCGGCCTGGGCTTCCACTACAAATGGAACATGGGATGGATGAACGACACGCTGCGTTACCTGCGCGAGTGGCCCATCCATCGCCAGTGGCACCACGAGAAGATGAGCTTCGGCCTCGTCTACGCGTTCAGCGAGAACTTCCAGCTGCCGCTGTCCCATGACGAGGTGGTGCACGGCAAGGGCTCGCTGCTGGGCAAGATGCCGGGCGAGGACGGCGATCCGTCCGACTGGCAGCGCTTCGCCAACCTGCGCGCGTATTACGGCTTCATGTGGGGGCACCCCGGCAAGAAGCTGCTGTTCATGGGGCAGGAGTTCGCGCAGCGCGGGGAGTGGGATTTCGAACGCGCACTGCCATGGGAGTTGCTGGACGACCCGCGCCATGCGGGCGTTCGGCGCCTGGTCGCCGATCTGAATCACCTGTACCGCGAGCGGCCCGCGCTGCATCGCAGGGATGGCGAGCGCGAGGGTTTCGAGTGGCTGGTCGAGGATGACCGCGCGCATTCGGTCTTCGCCTGGATCCGGCGCGACGGAGACGGTGGCGGCATCGTGGTGGTCAGCAATTTCACGCCGGTGCCGCGCCGGGGCTACCGGCTGCGCATGCCGCATGGCGGCGAGTGGCGCGAGGTGCTCAATACCGATGCGGCCGTCTATGGCGGCAGTGGTGTCGGCAGCGGCGCGCACGATCCGCTGCACCCGCTGTCGGCGACGGCCGAGGATCCGCATCTGATGCTGACGCTGCCGCCGCTGGCGACGATCTTCCTGGTGCCGGTCTGAAGGCCGGCCGCACGATTCCACCTTCATCCCCATTCATCCGCCTCCATCCGACGTTCCGCATGAGCGCCTTGCCTTCCTCACTTGAACCCGGTCGCCACGCGCCGCTGGGCGCGACCGTTCGCGACGGCGGTGTCAACTTCGCCGTCTTTTCGGCGCATGCCGAGCGTGTCGAGGTCTGCGTCTACGACACCACCGGCACCCAGGAGCTGCGGCGCCTGGCGCTGCAAGGTCCCGTCGACGGGCTGTGGACCGGCTTCCTGCCCGGCGCGGCGGCGGGGCTGATCTACGGCTTGCGCGCGCACGGCCCGCATGCGCCGCGCGAGGGCCATCGCTTCAACCCGCACAAGCTGCTGCTGGATCCCTACGCCCGCGAGATCGTCGGGGAGTTCCGCTGCCTGCCCGAGGATCACGGTTATCCGCTCGGGCATCCCGACGGGCCGTTCGCGCTGGACGAGCGGGACAACGGCGCCACCGCGCTGAAGGCGCGCGTCGCACCGCCGATCGCCGCGCTGCCCGGCGCCGATCCGCGCGCCAATGCGCCGCGGCACGCGCCGCGCGACGTGGTGCTGTACGAGGTGCATGTGAAGGGCTTCTCGATGCGGCATCCGGAGATCCCGGAGGCGCTGCGCGGCAGCTATGCCGCGCTGGCGCATCCTGCCGCGCTGGCGCATTTCAAGCGCCTGGGCGTGACGACGCTGTCCTTGCTGCCGGTGCAATACGCGGTCGATGAGCCGCACCTGTTCGGCACCGGCCTGCGCAACTACTGGGGCTACAACACGCTGGGTTTCTTCGCGCCGGATCCGCGGCTGGCATCGGGCGCGGTGCGCCACGATCCGTCGGCGGTGACGTCGGAGTTCCGCGCGATGGTGCATGCGCTGCACGAGGCCGGACTGGAGGTCGTGCTGGACGTCGTCTACAACCACACGCCCGAGGGCAATGAGTTCGGCCCGACGCTGTCGCTGCGGGGCCTCGATCAGAAAAGCTACTACCGCTTGAAGCCGGACGATCCGTCCCAGCTCGAAAACCTCACCGCCTGCGGCAACACCGTCAACGTGCAGCATCCGCGCGTGACACAGCTGGTGCTGGATTCGCTGCGCTTCTGGGTCGGCGAGATGGGCGTGGACGGCTTCCGCTTCGATCTGGCGCCGGTGCTGGGGCGCACCGACGCGGGCCACGATCCGCTGTCATCGTTCTACACGGCGCTGCGGCAGGACCCGCTGCTGGCGCAGGTCCATCTGATCGCCGAGCCGTGGGACGCCGGTCCCGACGGGTATCAACTGGGACGCTTCCCGGGGCGCTTCCTGGAGTGGAACGACAAGTTCCGCGACGCCGCGCGCGGCTTCTGGCTCGGTCACGGGCCCGACAACACCCCCATCGGTCGCGGTGAGTTCGCGCGTCGCTTCACCGCGTCCAGCGACGTGTTCCATCACGGGCAGCGCTCTCCGTTGGCGTCGATCAACTTCCTCGCGGTGCACGACGGCTACACGTTGGCCGACCTCGTGTCCCACAGCCGCAAGCACAACGAAGCCAACGGCGAGGACAACCGCGACGGCCGCGATGGCGAGCTCTGCGGCAATTTCGGCGTCGAGGGCACGACCGACGATCCCGTCATCCGCGCCACCCGCGAGCGGGTGCGCCGCGCGATGCTCGCCACGCTGCTGCTGGCGCAGGGCACGCCGATGCTCTATGCCGGCGACGAGTTCGGGAACGGGCAGGGCGGCAACAACAACGCGTATTGCCAGGACAACGAGATCGGCTGGCTCGACTGGGCGAGTGCCGATGACGCGCTGATCAGCTACACCGCCGAGTTGCTCCGCTTGCGGCGTGAGCACGGGCTGTTGCATCACCCCCATTGGTTCGTGGGCGCGGGCTGCGAGGCGCAGGTCGTGCTTCGATGGTTCCATCCGGATGGACACGAGATGCAGCAACACGATTGGTACGACAGCGGCCAACACGCCCTCGCGGCGCTGATCTGCGACAACGGACGCGCGGATCGGCATGACCTGCTGCTGATGGTCAATCCGGATGCGCAGCCGGCTCGGTTCTTGTTGCCCCCCCGGGGAACGGGGTGGCATCTGCTGATGGATAGCGCGGGGGAGTCCGTCCCCGGCCCCCTCTCGGGCGACTCGCTCATCGCGCCAGCGCGTGGCTTGCTCCTATGCCGTGCAGCAGGCTGAGCACGTCCGCGGGATCCGGGGGGCGGCCGTCCTCATCAGTCCCAAAATCGGCCGGCCGCCCCCCGGATCCCGCAGACCGAATCACCCAGGTCATCGGGCCTCGGCATTCGCAAGGATCGATTCATACAGCCCGACTGACCCCTATCGACACCGACATCGACACCGTACCGACATTGCCTCGATTAGCTCTCCATTGATCACCTCGCACACACCATGACGATCGATCTCAACAAGCGCCAGTCCGGCGTGCTGCTGCACATCACTTCGTTGCCCGGGCCGCATGGCGTCGGCGACTTCGGGCCCGAGGCCTATCACTTCGTGGACTGGCTGCAGTCGGCCGGCCAGTCCTTGTGGCAGTGGCTGCCGAGCACGCCGATCGGCCCCGGCGAGAGCCCCTATCAAGGCGTGTCGGCCTTCGCGGGGAGCCAGTGGATGGTGGCGCTGGAGCCGCTGGTGGAGAAGGGCTGGTTGGCGCAGCCGACGCTGCCGGTCGAGGCCTTCGATGCCAGCCAGGTGGACTTCGGCCGCGTGCTGCCCTGGCGCGAGCAGCAGTTGCGCGCCGCCGCGGCCGGTTTCTTCGCGAAGGCGAGGCCGGCCGAGCGTCAGGAGCACGAGGACTGGTGCGCGCAGCAGCAGCACTGGCTGCCGGACTACGCGCTGTTCATGGCGATCCGCTCGCCGCGCAACGGCCAGCCCTGGTGGGAGTGGCCCCGCGATCTGGCCGCCCGCGAGCCTCGGGCGCTGGCCACCGCGCGCGAACAGTACGCCGACGAGATCGCCTTCTGGCGGTTCGTGCAATGGTGCTTCGACGTCCAGTGCGGCGCCCTCAAGGCGTATGCCAACGAGCGCGGCGTCCACATCATGGGCGACCTGCCGATCTTCGTCGCGCACGACAGCGCCGATTGCTGGGCCCGCCCCGACCTGTACGAGCTGGACGACCAGTTCCAGACCACGGTCGTGGCCGGCGTGCCGCCCGACGCGCTGTCGGCCACGGGCCAGCGCTGGGGCAATCCGCTGTACCGCTGGGACAGGATGGCCCATGAGGACTTCGCGTGGTGGAGCGCGCGCGTGCAACGCGCGTTGACCTCGGCGGACGTGTTCCGCATCGATCATTTCCGCGGCTTCGCGGCTTACTACGAGATCTCCGGCGACAGCCCCGACGCGACGAGCGGCCAATGGAAGACCGGTCCCGGCAAGGCACTGTTCGACGCGATCGCGAAGTCGCTCGGCGAGTTGCCGATCGTCGCGGAGGACCTGGGTTTCATCACGCCCGACGTGCACGAACTGCGCAACGCGCTGAACTACCCGGGCATGAAGATCCTGCAGTTCGGCTTCGGCGGCGACGGCGACCATGAGTTCCTGCCGCACAACTGGCCGCGCGCCGCGGTGGCCTACACCGGCACGCACGACAACGACACCGTGCGCGGCTGGTGGAACCACGCCAGCGCCCATGAGCGCGCCTATGTGGGCGCCTACCTGGCTTGCGGCGACCAGGACATCCACTGGGCCATGATCCGCGCCTGCGCCAACTCGGTGGCCAATATCGCGGTCTATCCGATGCAGGACGTGCTGGGCCTGGACAGCGCGCACCGGATGAACATTCCCGGCGTGCTCGGCGGCAACTGGGGCTGGCGCTTCACCTGGGACAGGGTCGGCTCGGAACCCGGCCGCGTGCTCGGGCTGATCGCCGCGACCAGCGGGAGAGCCCCTATTGCGATCGCTCGACTGCCGGATTGAAATGTGCTGAAACCGCTTTCATGAATCGCTGAGGGCGGCGAGGGTGGGGATAAACCCGACCCTCGAGTTCCGATTGGACAACGTTGTCATATGCTGCCGGGGCGCGATGCCGCCGGTGGCGCGGCAACGCAGGAGGACCCGCACATGAGCACGACCGAGATCTTCCTGATCGCGATGGCGATCATCTTCACCGTCCCTTATCTGGTGTGGCGGTTGGGCGGCACGGATTACTTCGCGCCGCTGGTCGTGGTGCAGATCATCACGGGCATCCTGCTCGGGCCGGGCGTGCTCGGGCGGGCCTTCCCGGACTATTACCAGTTCGTCTTCAGCCCGCCGGTGGTGCAGGCGCTGGGCGGCGTGGCGTGGTGGGCGGTGATGGTCTTCGTGTGGATCGCGGGGATCGAGCTGGACCTGAAGAAAGCCTGGGCGCACCGCGTCGAGAGCGGCATCACGGCCGGCCTGGCGCTCGGCGTGCCGATGGTCTTCGGGGCGGTCGCGGCGGTGCTGCTGCTGGGCATGGGATCGCAGTGGATGGGCGCCAGGGCGCATGCGTGGCAGTTCGTCGTCGGCGTAGGCATGGCCTGCGCGGTGACCGCGCTGCCCATCCTGATCCTGCTGATGGAGAAGCTGGAGATCCTGCGTCAACCCATCGGACAGCGCATCCTGCGCTACGCCAGCGTTGACGACATCATGATCTGGGGCGTGCTGGCGGTGATCCTGATGGACTGGTCCCGGGTGGGCAAGCAGGGACTGTTCCTGGTGGCGTTCGCGGCGGCGACGGTGCTGCTGCGTCGCCTGATGCGCGCGATCCCGGCACGCGACCGCTGGTACGTGGGGCTGATCTGGCTGGCGGTCTGTGCGTTCGGCGCGGACTGGTGCGGGCTGCATTACATGGTCGGCGCCTTCCTGGCCGGCGTGGTGATGGATGCGGAATGGTTCGACCAGAAGGCGCTGGACGGCCTGCGTCACAACGTGCTGCTGGTGGTGATGCCGGTCTTCTTTCTCAGCACCGGGTTGCGCACGCAATGGGGGCTGGAGGGCGGGGCGGTCTTCGCCGCCGCGGCGCTGCTGCTGGTGGCGTCCGTGACCGGCAAGCTGGTGGGCGTGCATGTGGCCGGCCGCATCCTGCGCTGGCAGCCGGGGGAGGCGGGCATCATCGGCTGGCTGCTGCAGACCAAGGCGCTGATCATGATCATCTTCGCCAATGTGCTGCTCGACAAACAGATCATCACCAGCGAGACCTTCACCGCGTTGCTGCTGATGGCGGTGGGCTCGACGATGCTGACGGTGCCGGCGGTGGCGCCGCGGCTCGCACGGATCAAGGACCTGGTGCTGCGCGCCAGCTGAACGGCGGCGCAGAATTCCGGCGAGCCGTCGCGTGTCGCTGGCGGCATCCTGGGAGCATGCCTTGATCGATCACCTCGACCACCTGGTCCTGACCACCGCCCATGAGGCCGACTGCATCCGCTTCTACACCGAGGTGCTCGGCATGCAGCTGGAAAGCTTCGTCGGCGGCACGCCGCCGGTCACGCGGCAGGCGTTCAAGTTCGGCAACCAGAAGATCAATCTGCATGTGAAGGGCCGGGAGTTCGAGCCCAAGGCCCACACGCCGGTGCCCGGCGCGCTGGACCTGTGTTTCATCGCTTCGGTGCCGCTGGACCGGGTGATCGAACGGCTTCAGGCCCTGCAGGTGCCCGTCATCGAGGGGCCCGTGCTGCGCACCGGCGCCACCGGCAAGATCCGCTCGGTCTACCTGCGGGACCCGGACTTGAATCTGATCGAGATCTCCGAGCCGGCCGGCTGAAGACCGAGGGTCCGGGTTTCTGGGTCTTTGGCGCGCCGGACCGCGGTCGAGCCTGATCGAGGCCGGCGGGTGGTCCGGACCTGTCAGCGGGCGAACGCCGCCGCGTGGGACACCATCGGCGCCTGCGTCACCATCGCCGCCTGTGCCGCCGCGCTGACGACCACCGCGGCGGTGGCCGTCCACGGCAAGCCGACGCGCGCCTCGGACAGCATCCGGGCGGGCATGGGCAGGTCGTTGGCGTGGGGGAGGATGCTCAGGTGCTCGTCGGCGCGGGCGAGCTCGATGTCCTCGCGTTCCATGCCGACGAACACATGCGCGAAGCCGTGCTCGATCGCGTCCAGCGCCGCCTCGGTCGCGCGGCGCCAGCGCTTGACGGCGGCGCAGTCGGCGCGGCTGGCGGTGTCCGGCACCGCCCAGCGGGCGTCGGCCCCGGTGATGGCCACGCACGCCTGGTAGGCGTCGACCACGCCCTGCGGTCCGCCCAGGCGGGCGTCCAGGACCTGCATGGCGATGGTCCGCGCGAGGTCGCGCTGGTGGTACGGGACCATGACCCGTTCAAGGATGACTTCGTAGCGGCGCATGACGGTTCCTTCCTCGACGTCGCCTCCGTGGGCGCCGCCGTGTGCGGTGGCTGTTTGGAGGAGGAAGGATACTGTACATGCATCCAGTACTTCAATGGAGAAGTTGGGGGTGGACCCGGTGTAGCTGCCATGCCTTGTCAGCAACCGCCGCGCCGCGCCGGTGGCGAACCTCATCGGGACGCCGCCGACCCCTCTCGCGCATGCGTCGACCCCCCGTTTCCGGGGCGCCGTCGACCAATTGAGCGCCGCACGCTGGCGTCTTGCTCAGCCCATGTCGTCCGGATCCGGCTCCCCCAGATTCGCCCGCACGCGGGCGAGCAGCCGCGTGAGCTGCTCGATCTCCTCGGCGCTGAAGTCCGCCAGCGCCCGGACGCAGATGTCGTCCATCACCGCCTTGCCCTTGGGCATGCGGCGCGATGCCAGCGCCGTCAGCGAAATCAGGCGGCTGCGCCCGTCCGCGGGATCCGGCACGCGCTCCACCAGCCCGTCGCGCTCCATGCGGTTGAGCAATTGCGCCATGCTGGGCTGCTCGACCGAGGCCATGCGCGCCAGCGCCGCCTGGGAGAGTCCCTCGGGGTGCTTCTTCAGCGTGACCAGCACCGGCAGTTGCCCCATCGCGAAGCCCAGCTCCCGCAGCGGCACGTCGGCGGCGCGCGTGAACGCGCGATGAATGAAGCCCATCAGGCGCATCGGCGCCGACAGCACGTCGGGAGAGAACTGGCTCATGAGCGTGATTCCCATGGAAGGGTCATTGTTGACATTAGATAGGATCCTATGTTGTTATAGAGGATCCTATGCAATTGAAGGTGGCCATCATGCCCGATCTCTCCCCCGTCTCGCCGCGCATCGCCATCGTCGGCGGCGGTCCCGCCGGCCTGACGCTGGCGCGGCTGCTGTATCTGCGGGGCGTGCATGCCGTGGTCTTCGAGCGCGACGCGCATCCGCTCGACCGGCCGCAGGGCGGCACGCTGGACCTGCATGACGACGGTGGGCTGCTGGCGCTGGAGCGTTGCGGCCTGCGCGCGGCGTTCGACGCGGTGGCGCGGCCCGAGGACCAGGGGACCCGCGTGATGAGCCCGCAGGGCGATCTGCTGATCGACGAGCAGGACGAGTCCGACGCCGGCCGCCCCGAGGTCGACCGGACCGCGCTGCGCGCGTTGCTGCTGGACTCGCTGCCCACGGGCATGGTGCGCTGGAACGCGGCGCTGCAGGCGTTGGCGCCGCTGCCGGATGGTCGTTGGCGCCTCACGGCCGGGAGCGCCGATGGCAACGATCACCCCGATGGTGTCGATGACGTCGGGACCGACAGCGTCGGAGGCGCCTCGGAGGACTTCGATCTGGTCGTCGGCGCCGATGGCGCCTGGTCGCGCGTGCGGCCGTGGCTGTCGCCGTACCGGCCGCAGCACAGCGGGCTGACCTTCGTCGAGTTCTCGATCGACGACGCCGATCGCGCCCACCCCGAGCAGTCCGCGCTGGTGGGCCGCGGCAAGCTCTGGATCGAGGCGCCGGGCAAGAGCCTCATCGTGCAGCGCAACGGTCACGCGCATCTGCGCGGGTATGCGGTGTTCCGCGTCCCGGCGGACTGGGCGGCCCGTCGTTTCGATCCGGCCGATCCTGCGTCGACACGCGCCGCGCTGCTGGAGGAGTTCCAGGATTTCGCGGCGCCGCTGCGCGATCTGCTGCGGGCGTCGGACGATCGCTTCGCCATCCGGCCGATCCACGCGCTGCCGGTCGGCCATCGCTGGGCGCCTCGCCGCGGCCTGACTTTGATCGGCGACGCCGCGCACCTGATGTCGCCCTTCGGTGGCGAGGGCGTCAACGCCGCCATGCGCGACGCGGTGGAACTGGCCGGGCAACTGGGCCAGGGGGCCGCCTGGGACACCGCCGTCGAGCGCTTCGAGGCCGAGATGTTCGAGCGCGTGCTGCCCGCGGCGGAAGGCTCGGCGATGGGCGCGGCGCTGCACCTGTCGCATGTCGGGCAGGCGCTGTCGGTGGCGCATCACCACGAGGTGACGGCGGCGCATCCGCCGGCTTGAGCCGCGGCCCGAGGGCCGCCCATGTCCGGCGTGCCCGGAGCGACGACGCTCGACGATCAGTCCGCGGGCACCCGCAACGCCCGCTCGCGCTCCTTGGCGATCCGCGCCGCGAATGCCGCCTGGGAGCCGCCGGTCGGCAGGTTGCTGACGTCCAGGATCCGATGCTGGAAGTCAGGCTGTCGCAGCGTCTCGTTGACCACCGCGTTGATCAGCCGCAGCCGGTCCTCCGGCACGCCGCGCGGCGCGAACAGGCCGAAGGTCGACACCAGGTTGGCGTCGGGGAAGCCGAGCTCGGCCAGCGTCGGCACATCGGGCAGCACCGGCAGGCGCATCGGCGAGCCGATCGCCAGGGCCTTCAGCCGCCCCTGCTTGACGAACTGCAACTGCTGCGCGGCGACGTTCGACGACAGCAGCTCGAAGTGGCCGCCGAGCGCGTCCGTCAGCTGCTGCCCGCCGCCCTTGTAGGGCACGTGAATGATGTCCACGCCGGCCGCGGCGCGGATCTGCGCCAGCACCATGTGGCCCACCGTCGCGTGGCCCGAGGTCGCCCAGCGCAGGCGGCCCGGCGCGGCGCGCGCGGCGGCCAGCATCGCGGCGAAGGTCGCCGGCTTGAACGAGGGATGCGCGAGCACCAGCACCGGCGTGTCCATCACGCTGACGACGGGGACGACATCGCGGTGCGGATCGAAATCGTGGCGGCCCATCGGCGCCGAGGATGCCGGCGTGAAGACCAGCGGGCTGATCGCGCAGTAGGCCAGCGTGTGCCCATCCGGCGCGGCGCGCGCGAGCGACTCCAGCGCGGTCAGCCCGCCGGCGCCGGCTCGGTTCTCGACGATCACCGGCACCTTCAGCCGAATGCCGATCGCCTGCCCCAGCGCGCGGGCGGTGTCGTCGCTGACGCCGCCCGGCGGGTAGGCGACGATCAGATGCATCGGACGGGCGGGCCAGGGTTCCGAATGCGACGGCGGCTGCGATGGCGATGGCGAGGGCAGCGTCCGCGCGGGCAGGCGGTCCCCGAGGGCCGGGCCCAGCCCCAGCGCCACCGAGGCACCCCGCATCAGCAGCGCGCGCCTACGCATCGCGATGTTCTCCGGCGATGCGGCGGGCGAGGGCGAGGAAGGTCGCCGTCGGTCCTTCCTGATCGTGCGTGCGGTAGGCCAGCGTCAGCGGCGCTTCCAGCCGCGCGTGCTTGGGCAGTGGGCGGAACACGATGGAATGGGCATGCACGCCGCGCATCGACGCCGGCACCACCGAGATGCCGGCGCCGGCCGCGACCAGGTTGAGGTTCATCATCATCCGGTCCACCTCGACGAAGCTGCGCGGCTTGACGCCCTCGCGCTCGCACAGCGCCAGCAGGTTGGCGTAGAGGCCGGGCGCGCCGGGGCGGCGCACAAGGATCAACGATTCGTCCTCGAGCTCGTTCAGCGGCACCGGCGTCGTCGACGCGCGCGGCACCCCGGCCAGTCGGTGGTCGAGCGGCAGCGCCAGCAGCGCCGGCTCGCTGAGCAGCGTCTCGAAGCTCAGTTCCTCGGGCTGCGCCACCGGCACGCGCAGGAAGCCGCAATGCAGGCGCGACCGCACGATCGCGTCGATCAGGCCGGCGGCGTTGTTCTCGCTCATCGCCAGCGCGATGCCGGGGTGCTCGCCGCGGCAGGCGCGCAACACCGCGGGCGTGAACGCATGCGCGGCGGCGGAACTGGTGAAGCCCACCGACAGCAGCCCATGCTGCCCACCCGCCAGCCGCGCCATGCGGTCGCGCATCTCGTTGAAGTCGCCCAGCAGCCGCTTGGCCTCGACCAGGAACTGCCGCCCGCCGTCGGTCAGGCTCACGCCCTTCGGATGGCGATGCAGCAGCGAGAAGCCGAGCTCCTGCTCCAGCGTCTTGATCTGCTGGCTCAGCGGCGGCTGCTGCATGCCGAGCAGCGCGGCGGCGCGCGTCATGTGGCCGGTCTCCGCGACCGTCACGAAATAGCGCAGATGTCGTAGATCCATGCCTGCGTTGTCTCCTGTCCATCGGTCCGGCGGTAGGGCCATGACGCCGCCCCCCCCCGCGTTCCGCGACGGCGGTTGGCGTCCTTCCATACCAAAAACGTCTCGGACTCTACGGATTAGTGTATTTGACGCTATGGAGGCGGGTCACTAAGGTCCGGCCCGGATACCGAAGAACGATCCGGGAACGATCCCGAGACGATCCAACAACAACCAGACGGAGACAACGTTTGAACACGAAAAACATCCCCAGGTCCGCCCTGAAGGTCCATCCCATCGCGCGTGGCACCGCGCTGGCGGCGCTGGCCACATCGGCCATCGCGCTCGCGCCGGCCGCGCTGGCGCAAGGCAAGGAAAGCGGCAGCGGCGTGCAGGTCTTCGGCCTGCTCGACATCGGCGTGCAGGCGCTCAAGGCCAGCGGCACCGACACCCGCTACTTCGTCAACAGCGACGGCAACACCTCCAGCCGCTTCGGCGTGCGCGGCACCGAGGACCTGGGCGGCGGCCTCAAGGTGGGCTTCTGGCTGGAGTCCGCCGTGTCGGTCGATGACGGTACCAGCGGCGCCACCAGCACCAACAACAAGGACTCGGTCAGCGGCGGCCTCACCTGGGGCCGTCGCGCCACGGTACAGGTCTCGGGCGATTGGGGCGAGTTGCGGCTGGGCCGCGACTACGTGCCGTCCTTCGGCAACCTGACGACGTCCATGCATCCGTTCGGGACCAACGGCGTGGGCAGCTCCGGGCTGATGTTCTATCCGGTGCCCGCCAACGGCACGACGGCGCGCACCAACGTGCGGGCGTCCAACTCGATCGGCTACTTCACGCCGTCGGGCATCAACGGCTTCTACGGCCACGTGATGGTGGCGCTGGGCGAGCAGGGCCCCGGCCCGACGCGCAAGGACGGCGACCTGCAGGGCGTGCGGGTGGGCTGGCGCAACGAGGTGTTCAACACCTCGGCGGCGATCTCCCGCACGCGCTACGCCACCGGCAACTACACGCAGAGCAATGTCGGCGCGACCTACCAGTGGGGCCCCGCCAAGCTGATGGCGCTGTGGGGCCGCAACGAGGTGGGCATCACCAGCACGACGGCGACGATGCTGGGCACCCAGTACCAGCTCGGCCCGGGAGAGCTGCGTTTCGCCTACACCTGGCTGAAGGCGAAGAACATCGCCAGCGATGCCACCCACATCGCGCTGGGCTACGTGTACGACCTCTCCAAGCGCACGGCGCTGTACGGCAACATCGCCCGCATCGACAACAAGGGCCCGGCGATGCGCTTCAACGTCGGCCTGGCGGCGACGGTGCCCGGCGGCAACAGCGGAGGCGTCGAGACCGGCGTGCGTCACAGCTTCTGATCCGTCCGGGGAGGGCGCGCCCGGGCGCGCGCTCCCGACGGCCTCCCTCGAAGCGCGCCTTGCGCGCCTCGGCTCAATGATCCAGCAACGAAGGACCCTGATCATGTCGATCTCCGAGTCATTCACCCCCCGTCGGACCTCGTCCGTGTCCACCCTCCCGCCCTTGTCCCGCCGCGCGCGCCTGCTCGCCGCCACCGCGCTGGCCGTTGCCGCGCTGGCGCCGCTGGCGGCGCGCGCCGAGGCGACCAAGATCCTGTTCGTCGGCAACAGCTACACCTTTGGCCGCGTCGATCCGGTGATGAGCTACAACGCCGCCAACATCCATGACCTGACGGCCGGCATGTACGCCGCCAACCCGAGCGGCGCCAACAGCTTCGAGCCCCATCCGTGGGGCGGCGTGGCCGGCATCTTCAAGCAGTTCACCGTCGAGGCGGGCCTGGACTACGACGTGTCCATGTCCGCGCGCAACGCGGCCTCGCTGCGCGGCCATTTCCTCAACACCAACACGGCGGGCTGGGATCTGCGCGGCAACATCGGCTCGCAGGCGTGGGACAAGGTGGTGCTGCAGGAGCAGAGCGACGAGCCGCTGACCAAGCAGCCGGGGCTGGCGTCCAACCCGGCCTACTTCAGCACCTACACCAACCTGATCGAGAACTGGATCCATCAGGGCAACGCGCTGAGCTACCGCGAGCGCGACCTGATCGGCGGCAGCAACGCGGCCTGCGCGGCGATCACCGGCGCGTCGACGGGGACTTGCGGCACGCTGCGCAACATCGCGGCCAACAGCAACGCCAACGCGGCGGCGGACGTGTACCTGTACCAGACCTGGGCACGGCCCAACCTGGTCAACGCGCCCAGCACCACGGTCACCGACGACAACACCGGCGCCGTCACGCCGACCGGTCAGCCGGCGCAGTCGTTCTACACCAGCCTGCAGGCCATGACCGCGGACCTGAAGCAGGCCTACGCGAACGCGGCGGCGCTGGCGGGGGCCGACGGCTCGGGCGGCATCAAGGGCGTGGCGCCGGTGGGCGAGGCCTTCATGCGCGCGATCTCGGAAGGCGTCGCGACGCCCGACATGTACGCGTCGACCGCGGCGACCGACGGCCTGCTGGACCTGTGGTTCGACGACGGCACGCATGCGAGCAAGTACGGCTCCTACCTGAGCGCGTTGACGCTGTTCGGCACGATCACGGGGCTGGATCCGGCCAGCCTCGGGCTGAACGAGATCGCCGCGCGCGATCTGGGCATCAGCGCGCGCGACGCGTTGCTGCTGCAGCGTGTCGCCAGCGATCAACTGGGTTTCGCGGCGGTGCCGGAGCCGGGGTCGTTCGCGCTGGCCGGGCTGGGGATTGGATTGCTGGCGCTGCGGCGCCGGCGCAAGGTTGGCAACGCAGTGCAGGGCGCGCGTTTCGCGGCGGCCTGACGGGAAACTTCGGAGGAAGATCAGGATGACGAGCTACGGCAAGGGCAACAACGGCGCGCGCGCGCGCGGATCGCTGGCCGCGTTGGCCGCATGGATGCTGCTGGCGGCGACGCCGCTGATGGCCAAGACACCGACCGCCGACGCCGCGGCGGGCGCGGTCGAGACCGGACCGACCGAGACGGCGTGCCCCAGCGGGGTCGGTGACGGCACCAAGTGCCTGGCCGGCCGCGACAGCGCGGGCTCGCTCTACCTGATCGCCATGCCCAGGCAGTGGAACGGCGACCTGGTGGTGCACGCGCACGGTGGGCCGTTCCTCGGCGCGCCGACGGCCAAGCGTGTCGCGGAGGACCTGGAGCGCTGGTCCATCATGCCCAGGCTGGGATATGCCTGGGCGGCATCGAGCTACCGGCAGGGCGGTGTCGCGGTCACCGCCGCGGCCGAGGACACCGACCGACTGCGCCAGATCTTCATCGACAAGGTCGCCAAGCCCAAGCACGTCTACCTGCACGGCCAGTCCTGGGGCGCGAGCGTGGCGGCCAAGGGCGCGGAGCTCTTCACCCGCGGCAAGCCCTATGACGCGGTGCTGCTGACCTCCGGGGTGCTGGGCGGCGGCACGCGCAGCTACGACTTCCGGCTCGACCTGCGCGTCGTCTACCAGTACCTGTGCCACAACCATCCGCTGCCGACCGAGCCGCAGTACCCGCTGAACATCGGCCTTCCGCCGGATTCGAAGCTGACGCAGCACGAGCTGGCCCGGCGCGTCGACGACTGCCTGGGCCTGAACAAGCCGGCGGCGGAACGCACGCCGGAGCAGGCCCGCAAGGTGAAGACGATCGTCGACGTGGTGCACATCCAGGAGCGCAGCATCCTGCCGCATCTGAACTGGGCGACGTGGCACTTCCAGGACATCGCGCAGAAGCGCACCGGCGGGGTCAGCCCGTTCGGCAACATCGGCGCGGTGTATGCCGGGTCCTCGGACGACGCCGCGCTCAATGCCGGCGTGCTGCGCTACGCGGCCGATCCGAAGGCGGTGGCCACGCTGTCCGCCGACGCGGACCTGACAGGCCGGATTCCGGTGCCGGTGCTGACGGTGCACGCGATCCACGATCCCACCGCGATGGTGGAGCTGCAGGACAGTTTCGGCCGCACGATGGCCGCGGCGGGGCGCGGCGACGCGCTGGTGCAGACCTTCACCGGGGACAAGGACCACAGCTACCTCAGCGACCCGACCTACGCGGCGCTGCTGGAGGCGCTGTCGGCATGGACCACGCAAGGCCGCAAGCCGACGCCGGAAGGCATCGCGGCGGGCTGTGAGAAGGCCAGGGCGACGCTGGGGTCGACATGCCGCTTCGAGCCGGCGTATCAGCCCAAGCCGCTGGACACGCGGGTGCCGGCGCGCGAGCGGCCGTGACGGGCATCAGTCCCGATCCGATCCCTCACCCGGCGCGACCACCAGGCGCGAGGCGCCGGGTTGGATGTATTGGAGCAGCCGGCATTTGTCCGGCGCCGGGTCGCAGTAGCGGACCGCGATGAGGCCCGTGCGGCCGCGTGCGGGGTGCATGACCAGTTGCCTTTCATGGGCCCCATGCGAGCTGAGGACGGCCTTGATGAAGGCCGTCGGCACGGTGGGCAGCCGGTCGGCGATCCAGTCCTGCGTGTCCTGCCATGAGGGCTCCAGCAACCATTGGCTGAAGACAAGGGCGCCGGGACCGAGCGTGATGGTGGCGTCGCCATGAAGCACTGGCGCGCGAGCCGTGAGCGCCAGATATGCGCAAGCGGCGGCGCACGCGCCGTGGACTTCGACCTGTCGGAATGCGAATGCGCCACGCAGAACGAATCTCGCGTGCAATGGGTTGCCGCCGCGCAGGTCCCGCAGGTGGATCGTTTCGATCGAGGTATTGGCGTGAAGTACCTTCTCAATACGTTCGATATCCATGATCGAAAGAGAGCCATTCTCGATCCACAGATGATTGTCAGCGGTTCGGTGGGAAATAGTGGCGCCGAAACAAATCGACGGCAGTAATGCCAGGGATGTGAGCAGGCGATTCAGCATGAACACGGGGATCCAGTGGGAATGGATTGGGCGGAACCGCAGATGACAGCTCCGCCTTCTAGCGCCCAGCCGGTTGGTTACCCTCCATAGAACCGGTTGACGATTCGGCCGGCAGAATCAGCGACCAGATGCATGGCACCCGCTGAGAGACCATTGAACACCATCAATGGCACGGCCCCGCCGCATCGATTGAGCATCTGGTTCGCCCAGGAGCGATAGGTGGCTTCCGCGAACACGCTCTTGAAGTGTTGCTCAGCTCCAGGAATCGATTCGCCCCAGCTGTTGTAACCAGGCTTCCTCGTAATGGCCGCGTCGCCGCCCGATACCATGGCGATTTCCTCTTTCGTCAATTCACGAATCATGATTTGCTCCAGGCAGTTTTCTGAATCCCTTGTTGTGAGAGATTGGCGCGGTGCGATCTACGAAGCTAGTTTGATCGGATTCGAAAATGCCTTCCATTAGGGTTAATTTTCTGAAATTGATGGCGCTTGGTTTATTTGCATATGGGTTGCGGTCTGACATGCCTTGGAATTGCTAGGAGGCTAATCAGCAATGCTGGAAGGCGCCATAGAAACCAAGGGAAAACGATCAGGCTAGACGAGCCAGGAAAATAGTCCGGGCGGAACACTGCGGCCAGTCGGGTTGGAACAGATTGGCCAGCCATAACGACGCGAGGCACCTCCCGGCGCCTCGCTCAGATCAATCGTTGTCCGCAGGCCAGTGCGCGGACGCGCCCCGCATCACTCGATCGACAACACCGTCACCGACTTTGCCGGCAAGGTCAAGGTCCGGCCCAGCGTGCGGCGTTCGCCGGTGATCACGTCGGTGGCGGTCTCGCCGCCGCGCAGCATCTCGGGGAAACGGTCGAGCGCCAGTTCCTGCGGTTCGCGACCCTTGTGCAGCACCAGCATCAGCCGGCGCCCCCGCAGGCCCTTCGCGGCGTCGTAGCGGAACAGCACATAGCTGTTGGCCATCGGCGCGTACTGCATCAGCGCGCCGCCATGCACCAGCGGCTCCGACTTGCGCCAGTTCAGCAGCCGCTTCAGGAACGCCTGCGCGTCGCGCTGGCGTTCGCTCAGGCCCGCGCCGGTGAAGGCGTTCACCGTGTCGCCCGGCCAGCCGCCGGGGAAGTCTGCCCGCACCACGCCGTCGTCGCGGTGCCGCGGACTGGTCATGAGGATCTCGGTCCCGTAGAAGAACTGCGGGATGCGGCGCACGAACGACAGGTACGCCCACGCCATGCGGGTCAGGTCGACGTCCTCGTGCAGCGCGCTATAGAGGCGCGGCGTGTCGTGGTTGCCCTCGAAGAGCACCAGGTTGCCGGCGTCCGGGTAGACGAAGTCGTGCGCCAACGCCTCGTAGATGCGGGTGAAGCCGCCGTCGTGGCTGTCCGCCTGGTTCAGGCCGGCCAGCAGCGCCTCCTGCAGCGGGAAGTCCATCAGGCTGGGCAGCGATGAGACGTAGCCGTCGTGATTGACCTTGCCCGCCTGCCAGTACGACACCACCGCCGGATGCGGGCTCCATTCCTCGCCGACGATGTTGAGCCGGGGGTACTCGTCCTTGAGGCGCCGGGACCAGGCCGCCAGGAAGTCCTTGTCGGAGTAGCTGTAGGTGTCGGTCCGCACGCCCGCGAGGCCGGCGCGCTCGATCCACCACAGGCTCATCTGCGTCAGGTAGGTGGCCACCAGCGGCTGGCGCTGGTTGAGGTCGGGCATGCCGGGGCTGAACCAGCCGTCGCTGAAGCGCTTGCGGTCGCTGGGCGCCGCATAGGGGTCCTGCAGCGTCATGCGCGCGTGATGCGTCTCGGTGTACTGCGGCCAGACGTTGATCCAGTCCGTTGTCGGCAGGTCCGCCATCCACCAGTGATGCACGCCGATGTGGTTCAGCACGATGTCCTGGATCAGGCCGATGCCGCGGCGCCTGGCTTCCAGGCTCAGGGCGACGTAATCGGCATTGCTGCCGAAGCGCGGATCGGTCTTGTAGAAGTCGGTCGCGCCGTAACCGTGGTAGCTCCACTTCGGGCTGTTGTTCTCCGACAGCGGCGTCGGCCACAGCATCGTGAAGCCCATGGCCGCGATGTAGTCCAGGTGCGCGGTCAGGCCGGCCAGATCGCCGCCATGGCGGCCGCCCGGATCGTCGCGGCGCACGCCTTCCGCCATGCCCGCCACCTGGTCGTTGCGCGGGTCGCCGTTGGCGAAGCGGTCTGGCACCACCAGGTAGATCGCGTCCTTGGGGCCGAAGCTCTCGCGCTGCGCCGAGCCGGCCGCGCGGGCCTGCAACGGGTAGGGGTGCTCCAGGACGACCTGCCCGTCGCGCTTCAGTCGCAGCGTCAGCGTGCCGGGCCGCGCGCCGGCGTCGATGCGCAAGTCGAGGAACAGGTAGTTGGGGCTGTCGCCGCGCCGCGCGCCGGTCAGCGTCACGCCGGGCATGGGTGCGATCTCGGCCTGCAGCGCGCCGATGCCGGCGCCGTGCAGCATCAGCTGCAGCTCGGGACGGGCCATGCCCACCCACCAGTCCGGCGGCTCGACGTGATCGAGCACCACCGGGGCGGGAGCCTGGACGGAAGCGACGGACGTCGCGGCGACGGCGGCCGGGTTCTGGGTCATGGCAAGGCAACTCAGGGCAAGAGGAACAAGGGCGGCGCGAGCGCGGCGCAAGGCGTGGCGGGCGAGGGCGGCGCGGGACACGCGCAGCGCATGGCGGGCGAGGGTGGAGGGATCGATGACAGCGCGCATCATGACCTCGCTCAGCGTACGCGGAAAACCTGCACCGACAGTGGCTCGGTGCTCAGCGTGACCGGACCGCGGGCGCCGGCGGGGGACGAATGCGGTGCATCGCCGGACCGCGCGGGGTACAGCGCTTCGAGTGTCGACTTCGCGGGCACCGTGGGCAATGTGACCAGCGCGGCTTCCTGACCGTAGTTGATGACGATGAGCACGCGCTGGCCCCGGTAGGCGCGCTGGAAGCTCAGCACCCGGCCCTGCGCCAGCGGGGCTTCGTAGCTGCCGCGAGCGATCGCCGGCTGGCCGTTGCGCAGCGCCAGCATCGCCTTGTAGAAGTTCAGCAGCGAGCCCGGGTCGGCCGCCTGCGCCCGCGCGTTGTGCGTCGAGGCGTTCGGCGACACCGGCCGGAACGGCTGGCCCGGCGTGAAGCCGCGCGCATCGTCCGTCCAGCTCATCGGCGCGCGCAGCGGCTCGTCGCCCGGCAGGCCGGCGACGCCGGCCTGACCGATCTCCTCGCCGTAATAGATGAAGGGCGTGCCCGGCAGCAGCAGGTAGGTGGCGGCAGCCAGCTTGTAGCGCGCCTCGTCGCCGCCGAACTGGTCCCACGCGCGCAGGCCCGCGAAGATGTCGTGGTTGCTGAGCATCGTCGCCATGGTCAGCGGCGCCTGGGTGAAGAAGTCCGCGACCTTGGCCACCGCCTCGGGCGCGCCGTCGCCGCCCTTGGCCGCGTCGATCACGGCGCGCTCCAGCCCGAAGGCGAAGGCGCTGCCGCAGATGTCGTCCCGCGTGTAGACGCGCGGCTCGGCGGTGGCCTCGCAGACCACGAAACGATGCGGATACCGCTTGATCTGACGCGTGAACCAGCCGGTCAGCGCGCGGCTCTCGGGCTGGTCGTTCCAGTCCTGGGCGCTGTTCTCGATCAGGTGCGGCACGGCGTCGAGCCGGAAGCCGTCCAGCCCGCGGTTGAGCCAGAAGCGCAGGCTGTCCGCGTGGTACTTCACCACCGCCGGATTGCGCATGTTGAAGTCAGGCATGTGCGGGCCGAAGACCGCGAAGTAACGCGGCGTGCCGGCCGGCGCGTCGGGTTTGGGCGGGGCGCTGGCGGCGTCGCCGACGCGCGCTTCCTCGCCGGGCAGGTACCAGGGCTGGTGACCCCAGATGTCCCAGTCCTTGAGCTCCCCCAGCGAGGCCGTGGACCACACGAACCAGTCGCGCCACGGGCTCCCGGGATCGGCCGCGGCGGACTGGAACAACGCATGTTCCCGCGCGCTGTGGTTGAGCACGTAGTCCATCACCACGCCGATGCCGCGCCGGTGGGCCTCGCGGATCAGCGCGTCGAAGTCGGCCAGCGTGCCGTATCGCGGATCGATCGCGCGGTAGTCGGTGGTGGCGTAACCATGGTCGTGATCGGCGCTGGCGGTGATCGGCATCAGCCAGATGCCCTTGATGCCCAGGTCCCTCAGGTAGTCCAGCCGGCCGATCAGGCCGCGCAGGTCGCCCACGCCGTCACCGTCGCTGTCCTGGTAGCCGCGCACGAAGACCTCGATGAACGCGCCGTGCTGCCAGCCCTCGGGCAGGGCGCTCCTGCCGCGGACCTCCTTCACCGGCGACAGGTCGACCGGCGCCGGCGGCGCGGCCAGCGCCGGCAGCAGGGCGGCGATCAGGCCGAGCGAGGACAGCACGGTCGCCATCGGGGCGGTGGTCGGGGCGCGCTTCATGCGGCGGTCTCCATGTCTTGTTGTTTGTAGCAAAAGTACGGAATGAGTCGTCGCTCGATCGTCGTTGAAGGCGTCGCGCGGACTGCACGAATCGGCTGAGTCCCTGACTTCGATGAACCGACAGGCGCGGCGCAGCATAGAAGGATTGGGGAATGAAGGGAAGTCCTGATCGTTCGTGGATGTAGTTTTGCTACTATCGTTGAAGGCCCAGCCGGGCCGAAGAACAACATGCCCGATGGAGACCCGATGGGATCGCGACCGCCTTCGTTCCGCACCTTGCCGCGCCTGGCGGCGCTGACGCTCGCAGGAGGCGTCGTGATGTGGGCGGGACTGCCGATCACGGCGGCGCGGGCCGCGGACCGCGCGCCACGGGACGACACGCTGGCTGCCTGCCAAGCCGATCTGGCGACGCCGTTGTCGTCCCTGTCCCCGAGCCTCGCGAAACCCGACGCGGCACCACAGCCCGTGTGGCTCGATGCCCGCCGGCTGCGTTGGCCGGGGCTGACGCTGGCGGCGGGGCAGGTGGTGCGATGGCATCACTCGGCGCAGGGCGGGTTGCGGATCGTGGACGGGCGTCTCGGCGGCGCGGATCGCAGCGTCGCGCTGATGCCGACGAGCGAGCCGCTCACGGCCGGGCTGGTCGCGCAGGGCGCCTATCTCGGCGAAGGCGCGGATCTGGCGTTGCCCGCGTCGACCACGGCGACCCCCTCGTCCGACGGTGCCGTCGACCGGAACACGCTGCGGACGCTGCATCGTGGCCAGTCGCTGCTGACCGTCGAGGATGCCGACGGCCGCGTGCTGCGCTGGAGCTCGATGCAGACGGCTCGCGCGCTCGATGAGCTTTACGGGGACGCGGAGAAGGAGCAGGCGCTCGGCGTGTCCGTGACGCGGCAGGGCGCGGCCTTCAAGCTGTGGGCGCCGACGGCCGATCGGGTGGCGCTCTGCGTCTACGGCGGCCCGACGAAGGCGGCCCGGTCGCGCGTGCCGCTCGCCCGGGACGACCGCACCGGCATCTGGTCCACCGCCACGCCGGAGGTGCGTCATGGCGAGTACTACCGCTACCTCGTCGACGTCTTCGTGCCCGGCCTGGGCCGCGTGCGCAACCTGGTCACGGACCCCTATTCGGTGAGCCTGTCGGCCGACTCGGCGCGCAGCTACGTCGCCGACCTGGCCGACCCGCGCCTGCAGCCGCGCGGCTGGACCCGCAGCCGCATCCCCGACCGGGTGAAGACGCCGACCGACATGGTCGTCTACGAGCTGCACGTGCGCGACTTCTCGCTGCAGGACCGCACCGTGCCGGCGCCGATGCGAGGCAAGTACGTGGCGTTCACGCAGGCGGGATCGCAGGGCATGCGGCATCTGCGCGCGCTGAGCGAGGCGGGGCTGACCGACGTGCACCTGCTGCCGATCTTCGACCTCGCCACCGTGCCCGAGCGCGGCTGCGTCGTACCCAAGGTGCCGGACGCCCCGCCCGACAGCGAGGCGCAGCAGGCCGCGGTGACGGCTGTCGCCGACAAGGACTGCTTCAACTGGGGCTACGACCCTTATCACTACAGCGCGCCGGAAGGCAGCTTCGCGACCGATGCCGTCAACGGCGACGTGCGGGTGCGCGAGCTGCGCGCCATGGTGATGGCCCTGCACGCCGCCGGGCTGCGCGTGGGCATGGACGTGGTCTACAACCACACCACCGCCTCGGGCCAGCACCCGCATTCGGTGCTGGACCGCATCGTGCCCGGCTACTACCAGCGGCTGGACGCGCTGGGCCGCGTCGAGCGCTCGACCTGCTGCGACAACACCGCCACCGAGCACCGGATGATGGGCAAGCTGCTGGTCGACTCGGTGGTGCTGTGGGCGCGCGAGTACAAGATCGTCTCCTTCCGCTTCGACCTGATGGGCCATCAGCCGCGCGCGGTGATGGAGACGTTGCAGACGCGCCTGAAGCGCGAGTTGGGCCGCGACGTGCAACTGATCGGCGAGGGCTGGAACTTCGGCGAGGTGGCAGACGGCAGGCGCTTCGTGCAGGCCTCGCAGCTGTCGCTGAACGGCACGGCCATCGGCACCTTCAGCGACCGCGGCCGCGACGCGGTGCGCGGCGGCGCGGCGGGCGACGATGCCGCGACCTCGATGCGGCACCCCGGGTTCCTGATCCCCGCGCCGCCCGGCGACGCGGCGCGGCGCGCCGAGTGGCTGCGGCAGGGCGATCTGCTGAAGCTGGGCCTGGCCGGGACGCTGCGCGGCTTCGAGCTGGAGACCGCCGACGGCCGGCGCCTCACCGGCGAGCGCATGCGCTACGGCGACCAGCCCGCCGGCTACGCATCGATGCCGGCGGAGGTGGTGAACTACGTCGAGAACCACGACAACCAGACGCTGTTCGACGCGCTCGTGCTGAAGCTGCCGCGCTCGACCAGCGCCGAGGAGCGCGCCCGCGCGCAGGCGGTGGCGCTGGGCATCAATGCGCTGAGCCAGGGCGTGGCCTACTTCCATGCGGGCGGCGAGCTGCTGCGCTCCAAGTCGATGGATCGCAACAGCTACGACTCGGGGGACTGGTTCAACCGGCTCGACTGGAGCGGCCGGGACAACGGCTTCGGCGCCGGCCTGCCGCCCAGGCGCGACAACGGCGGCGACTACGCGCTGCTGCGCCCGCTGCTGGCCGACGCGGGCATCAAGCCCGGCCCGGCGCAGATCGACTGGACGCGCCGGGTGTTCCTCGACCTGCTGCGCATCCGCGCCAGCACGCCGCTGCTGCGGCTTGCCGACGCGGGTGAGGTGAGCCGCCGGCTGCGCTTCTACAACACCGGTCCGACGCAGCAACCGGGGCTGATCGCCGGACGGCTGGACGGCGCCGGCCGCGCGGACGCCGGCTTCGAGCGCGTCCTGTACCTGATCAACGCCGGCGACGCGCCGGCCCGTCTGACACTGCCCGAGGAGGCCGGCCACGCCTGGCGCCTGCATCCGGTGCAACGCGCCGAGTCGGCGGCCGACCAGCGCGTCCGGGAGGGCGCATCCGCGGACGGCGCCGCCGGACGCTTCGAGGTGCCGGCGCGCGGCGTCGCGGTGTTCGTCGTCGAGCGCTGAGACCGGGCGGGGCGCGCGGCCCGGCGTCCTTCGACGGCGGCCCGGCTGGGCGCCGCGGCCTTCGTCGGAGGCCGGGGTCGTCCTCGCCGTGACGGCGTTCGCGCCGTGCAAGCCCCCGTCCGTCGCGCGGTTGTGCGCGGCGTGGCGGGCAGGGCTAGCATCCCGTTCAGCGCCCCCGTCGAGGTCGCACTGGAGATGAACATGGATGCTTCCGTCGTTGCCTCTGCCGCGTCGTCCAGGACGCACCCCGTGGACCGGTCGCCGCAGGCGGCTCCGCTTCGATCGCGGTGCCGAGCGCCGGATGAGGCAGGGGGCGGCGACGGGGGGGCGAGCAAGGCGGCGTCGGGCGCGGCGCGGCGTTCGCCGCGGGCCTGGGCGGCCTCGCTGGTGCTGGGCGCCGTCGCGGCATTGACCGGCTGCGCGACGGTCTACCAGGCCACGCCCGCCGAGCAGGCCGCGCTGATCCATGACGATCGCTTCCAGCCGGTGCGCGACGTGATCGATCCCGATCAGGTGATGGCCATCACGCCGCAGATGCGGGAGTTCATCCGCACGCGCGTGCCGCGCAACAGCGGCATCACCGACATCCGCGACGCTCGCAATCAGCTGCTGGACGCGCTCTACACGCATGGCGAGCTGCAACTCGAATACGACGCCGAGGAGACGCGCACCGCCGCCCAGGCCTTCGATGCCAAGGCCGGCAACTGCCTGTCGCTGGCGATGATGACGGCGGTCTTCGCGCGCGAACTGGGCCTGCCGGTGACCTTCCGGCAGATCTACGACGAGGAGCAGTGGAGCCGCGTCGGCGACCTGCAGGTCGTGTCAGGGCACGTCAACATCGCGCTCGGCCGGCGCCAGACCGATTACCGCGTGCTGGGCGACGAGGGGGCGTCGCTGGTCGTGGACTTCCTGCCCGGCGCGAAGATCAGCACCCAGCGCGCGATCCCGCTGGAGGAGCGCACCATCGTCGCGATGTACATGAACAACCGCGCCGCCGAGTTGATGAGCCAGGCCCAGCTCGACCGCGCCTACTGGTGGGCGCGCGCCGCATGGCTGCACGAGCCGCGGTTGCTCGCCTCGCTCAACACGCTGGGCGTGATTTACCGCCGCCATGGCGACACCGCCCTGGCCGAGCGCGCCTTCCGCGCCGTGCTGCAGCACGAGCCGGCCAACCAGCAGGCGATGTCCAACCTGGCGCAGGCGCTGCGGTTCTCCGGCAACGTCGCCGAGGCCAGGCAGTGGGAGGAGAAGCTGGCGCAGATCCAGCCCTACCCGCCGTTCAAGTTCTACGACATGGGCATCCTGGCGATGAAGGCCGGTGACTACGCGAAGGCCCGCGAGCTCTTCGCCAAGGAGATCGACCGCTCGGCCTACTACCACGAGTTCCATTTCTGGATGGCGATGGCCAACCTGGGCCTGGGCCGGTGGGACGACGTGCGGACCGAGCTGACCAAGGCGGAGGAGTTCAGCACCACGGCGAAGCAGCGCCAGCTCTACACCGCCAAGCTCGACACGTTGCGGGCGAAGATGCTGCGCGCGAAGACCGTGGTGCAGTGAGGCGGCAGGCCCCGTCGGCCGTGGCGCCGGTCCGCTGGATCCGCCCGGTGGGCGGGGTCAGTTGGTCGCGGACGGGCTGATCAGCGAGCCGCTGCCCGGCGAGTCGTCGGGCAACGCCGGCTCGCGCACCACGGTGACGGTGCAGGCGCATTGCGTCACCACCTGCGCCGACACGCTGCCCAGGTAACGCCGCAGCGCCGAGCTGGCGCGCGCGCCCATCACGACGTGGTCGACGCCGGTCTTGGCGGCGAACTCGATCAGCGCATCGGCCGCGTCCGGCGCCTCCAGCACGTGGAAGGTCAGCCGGCCGTCCTCCAGCGCCAGCTCGCGCGTCATCGGATGGGCCCAGTTCTTCAGCGCGATCAGTTGCTGTACGTGATGGCTGCGGCCCTGCGCGTCGGTGAGCTCGTCCATGCCGATGCGCGCCGTCTTCATGACGCTGACGCAGGCCAGCCGCGCGCCGGGCTCGGTCTGCATCAGGCGCCGCACCACTTCGCGCAGTTCCTCCAGCAGCACCGGCGTGGCGCCCTGCACGTCGACGGCCGCCATGATGACCGGGCTGCGCGCCACCTGCGCGCCGACCGAGGCCGGGGCCTGCGGCTCCTCGCCCATCGCCAGGAACCAGCGCTTGAAGCGCCGGATCAGGCCGCTGCGCTGCAGCTTGTGGGCGCGCGCCGTGAGCGGCACGGCGTCGGGCCGCTGCAGGTCCAGCGCGAGCTGCGTGGCGCTCTGGTAGCGGCGCTCGGCGTGCACCTCCAGGCAGTGCAGCACGATTTCCTGGAACCAGGGCGGCAGCTCGGGCCGGATCGCGCGCGGCGGGATCGGGTCGATGTAGAGCCGGCGGCGCAGTTGCCGCACCGAGCTCGGCTGGCCGAAGGGCCGCTCGCCGGTGGACAGGTGATACAGCATCACGCCCAGCGCGAAGAGGTCGCTGCGCGGATCGTTGCGGACGAACTGCACCTGCTCCGGCGACATGTAGGGCCCGGTGCCCATGGGCAGCGAGAACTCCTCCTCCAGCAGGTCCGGTAGGAAGTCGTGGCGCGACAGGCCGAAGTCCACCAGCACCACCGTGCCGTCCGGCCGCAGCAGGATGTTGCTGGGCTTGATGTCGAGGTGGACCAGGTGCTGGCGATGCAGGTCGGTCAGCGCGTGCGCGACGTGGATGCCGATCTCCACCACCTCCACCAGCGGCAGCGGCGCCTGGTCCAGGCGCGGGCGAAGGCTGTCGCCCTCGATGCGCTCCATGACGATGTAGGCTTGCCGGCGCCAGTCCCCGCGCGCGACGAAACGCGGCACGTGCGGACCCTTGAGCGCCGGCATGATCATCTGCTCGACCTCGAAGCCGACGATGCTGGCCGGATCCTCGCCGCCCTTGATGCGTGGCACCTTCATGATCAGCGGGAAGTCTTCGCCGGGCAGCGGCGCCTCGCGCCGCACCTGCCAGAGGTTGGCCATGCCGCCCTGGTGCAGGCGGGCCTCCAGCACGAAGCCGTCCAGCACCTGGCCCGGCTGCAGTGGCGTGGGGACGGGCGTCGGCGCGGGCGTCGGCGTGTCGCTCATCGGCCGGCGACCAGTCGGGTGGCCAGGCGCTCCGCCAGCGCGGGCGGCAGGCCGGGCGCGGCGCGCAGCGCGGCGGCGGCGGCCTCGACGTCGTAGGGGACGCGCTGGAAGGTGAGCTCCTCGCTGTCGTGGTCGAAGATCGCGTAGGCGGCGGCCGGGTTGCCGTCGCGCGGCTGGCCGCAGGCGCCCGGGATCACCAGCCACTGGCGGTTGGGCAGCAGCGGGATGGGCATGCCCGGCTGCGGCTTGAAGTCGCCCGCCTTGCCGGTGCCCGACAGGTGATAGAGCATCGGCTCGTGCATGTGGCCGCAGAAGGTGTAGCGGCATTCGGTCGCGTGCAGGCTGCGCATCGCCTCCAGCCGGCCCTGCACGTAGGCGAAGCCGGACGGGTCGAAGGCGTTGGCGTGCACGTACAGGCAGTCCTCGTCCTCCTCCGACATCGGCAGCGACGCGAGGAAACGCAACTGGTCCTCGCTCAGGCGCGAGCGCGTCCACTCGATGGCGGCGCGCGCGTCCTCGTTCATGCCGGCGCGCGGCCCTTGCGACACGCCCAGGTCGTGGTTGCCGGCCACCACGGTGGCGCCCTCCGCGCGCAGCGCGCGCACCTGGTCGACGACCCAGCCCGGATCGCTGCCGTAGCCGACGTAATCCCCCAGGAGCGCGAAGTGCCCCGCGCCCTGTCGCCGGGCGTGGTCCAGCACGGTGGCGAAGGCCTGGCGGTTGGCGTGGAGGTCGGAGATCAATGCGGTTTTCATCAGACGGCAAGGATGCCACGCGCGGCTGACGCGCCGCTGAGCGGGGACATCCCTCCCTTCGAATGGGTGGAGACAGGGCTTACGCGCTGCGAATCGTCTTGGGCCTTTGCTAATCTGGGTGGCGAACGGGACGTCAGGCAGATGCCGCGCGACGCGTGGTGGCGGTCGGCAGTCCTGCATGGGAGCGACATGACGATGAAGTCAGCGGAAATCGATCCGCCCGGCGGGCAACGCGCCGGGCACCGTCTGCGGGCAGACGGCGGTCGGGCAGGCGCGCATGCGGCGCCGGAGCGCGCGCGTCGGCGCGTCGGCCTGCTGCTGGCGGTCGGCCTGGCGCTGGGCGCGGGCCTTGCGCGGGCGGACTGCTCCCGGCCGCTGCGGGTGCCGGTGTCGCCGATCGGCATGAGCGTCGTGGCGTCCGGCGGCGAGGTGGCCGGCGTCTACCCGGACGTGCTGCGCAAGATCACGTCGGAGACCGGCTGTGAATTCGAGATCGTCGTCGTGCCTCGCGCGCGTCTGGAGGCGATGTTCAGCGGCGGCACTGCCGACCTGCTGGTGCCGGCCACGCGCACGGCGACGCGGGACCTGCGCGGCGAGTTCGTGCCGATGATGCGGGTGCGGCCGATGTTGATCTCGCTGGCCTCGGATCGCGCGCCCATCGAAAGCCTGGCGGACCTGGCCGAGCGCCGCGAGCTGCGCGTGGCGCTGGTCCGGGGCTTCGACTACGGCGAGGGCTACCAGCAGTTGATCCACAAGCTGCGCGCGCAGAAGCGCCTGATGATGGAGGCGGACGCCGCCTCGGTCGCCCGCGCGCTGGACCGCAGCCTGGCCGACGTGACGCTGATGGCGCCGTCGATCTTCACCGGCACGCTGCTGCAGGACTCGAAGACCCGGGGCCTGGTGGAGCGACTGCGCTTCGAATCGATCGCCGAGCTGGGCTGGAGCGAGAGCGGCGTCTACCTGTCGCGCCATCTGCCCGCCAAGGATCGCGAGGTGCTGCTGGATGCGCTCGAGCGCAGCGCGAAGTCGGGCGCGGTCTGGAAGTCGGTGCAGCGGCATTACCCGGCGGGATCCTTCGAGGAAGGACTGAAGCCGCTGGTGATGCCGAAGTAGGGCGAGGCCGGATGAAACAAGGCCCGCGCGAGGCGGGCCTTGTCGCTGGAGATCGGGGCCGGGCCTCAGCCGATCCGGCCCAGCAGCAGGTACTCCATCAGCGCCTTTTGCACGTGCATGCGGTTCTCGGCCTCGTCCCAGACCACCGACTGCGGTCCGTCGATGACGTCGGCGGCGACTTCCTCGCCGCGGTGCGCGGGCAGGCAGTGCATGAACAGCGCGTCCGGCTTGGCCATCGCCATCATGCCGGCGTCGACGCACCAGTCCGCGAACGCGGCGCGGCGCGCCTCGTTCTCGGCCTCGTAGCCCATGCTGGTCCAGACGTCGGTCGTGACCAGGTCGGCGCCGCGGCAGGCTTCCTTCGGGTCCTTGAAGACCTTGTAGCAGCCGGTGTCCTTGATGCCGGCCACGGCCGGGTCGACCTCATAGCCGCTGGGCGTGCTGACGTGCACGGTGAAGCCCAGGATCTCCGCCGCCTGCAGCCAGGTGTTGGCCATGTTGTTGCCGTCCCCGACCCAGGCCACCACGCGTCCCTTCAGGCAGTCCATGTCGATCGCGCCGCGTCGGTCCATGCCGCGCTGCTCGATGAACGTGAACAGGTCCGCCAGGATCTGGCACGGGTGGTACTCGTTGGTCAGGCCGTTGATCACCGGCACCCTCGAGTGCGCCGCGAAGCGCTCGATCTTGGTCTGCTCGAAGGTCCGGATCATGACGATGTCGACCATGCGGCTGATCACCCGGGCGCTGTCCTCGATCGGCTCGGCGCGGCCCAGCTGGCTGTCGCCGGTGGTCAGGTGGACCACCGAGCCGCCCATCTGGTACATGCCCGCCTCGAAGCTGACCCGCGTGCGGGTGCTGGCCTTCTCGAAGATCATCGCCAGCGTGCGGTCCGCCAGCGGCTGGTAGCGCTCGTAGTTCTTGAAGCGCCGCTTGATGATCGAGGCGCGGTCGAACAGGTGGCCGTATTCCTCGGCGCGCAGGTCCTTGAACTGCAGGTAGTGACGCATCAGGCTGTCCCCCGGCTTCATGGCTGGGGCGTGGCCAGGAACGCCTTGATCAGCGGCACCAGGCGGGCGGCGATCTCGTCGGCCTCGGCGCGCGTCAGGATCAGCGCCGGCAGCAGGCGGACCACCGAGTCGGCGGTGACGCTGATCAGCAGCCCGGCGTCCAGCGCCTGGCCCAGCAGCGCGCCGCAGGGGCGGTCCAGCTGGATGCCGATCATCAGGCCGAAGCCGCGCACTTCCAAGAAGCCGGGCACGCCCGCCAGGCCTTGCTCCAGCGCCGTCTTCAGCGCCGCGCCGATCTGCGAGGCGTTGGCCAGCAGGCCGTCGGCCTCCATCACCGCCAGCGTCTCCACGCCGGCGCGCATCGCCAGCGGATTGCCGCCGAAGGTGGTGCCGTGGTTGCCCGGGCCCATCACCTTGGCCGCGCGCGGGCCGCAGACCACCGCGCCGATCGGCACGCCCGAGCCCAGGCCCTTGGCCAGCGGCATCACGTCCGGCACGATGCCGGCCCACTGGTGCGCGAACCACTTGCCGGTGCGGCCGATGCCGCACTGCACTTCGTCCAGCATCAACAGCAGGTCGTGCTGGTCGCACAGGCGGCGCAGGCCCTGCAGGAATTCCAGCCGCGCGGGGTTGATGCCGCCCTCGCCCTGGATGGTCTCCAGGAAGATCGCGGTGGTGTTGGGGTTCGCCTGGATCGCCTGCTCGATCGCGGGCAGGTCGTTCAGCGGCACGCGCACGAAGCCCGGCACCAGCGGACCGAAACCGGCCTGCACCTTGGGGTTGCCGGTGGCCGACAGCGTCGCGATCGAGCGGCCGTGGAAGGCCTTCTCGAACACGATCACCGCCGGGTTGTCGTTGCCGCGGTCATGGCCGAACTTGCGCGCGATCTTCAGCGCCGCCTCGTTGGCTTCCAGGCCGGAGTTGCAGAAGAACGCGTTGGTCAGGCCCGACAGCTCGCAGAGCTTGGCGGCCAGCGCCTCCTGCAGCGGGACGTGGTAGTAGTTGCTGGTGTGGATCAGCTTGCCCACCTGGTCCCGCAGCGCCGCCACCAGCCGGGGGTGGTTGTGCCCCAGCGTGTTGACGGCGATCCCGGAGAGCGCGTCCAGGTATCGTCGGCCGGCCGTGTCCCACACCCAGGCGCCTTCGCCGTGCGACAACGCGATCGGCAGGCGGCCATAGGTTTGCATCACATGGGGTTCGGTGGGGGCGGCGAACGAGGAGTCCGGGGCGTTCATCAAGTCTCCAGAACAAGGGAGGAGGTGGGGATATGCGGCATCGGCCGCGGCGGGAAACTCCGGGCGGCGAGGGCGGGCCGCGAGGCCGGCGCCGGGTCGCCGTGAGCGGCCGATTCTACGGGTCGACCCTGTCGCGCGAGGAGATTCCTCCTGGACAGCGAGGCCAGGCCTGCTGACCAACGGGCGAGGAGAAGCCCCCGTGTGCTGCGGCGCAACACATCCAGGGCACAATAGCGGTTTTGCCTGCTGCGGTTGTCTCCCCATACGGCGTCCTGTGTTGGAACCGTTCTGCGACCGCCGCTTGCCGGGACGCGAGAGACCGAGTAGCCAATGACTGAGCAGCCCAAGCCGCGAGAAGTGTTCATCCAGGGAATCACCACCGATGGACGCACCTTTCGCCCGAGCGACTGGGCCGAGCGGCTGGCTGGCGCGATGTCCTGCTTTCGTCCCGGTGGCACGCGCAGCGGTCGCGACGCCTACCTGGGCTACTCCCCCTACTGCGTCCCCCGTGTCGTCAACGGCGTCAAGTGCGTGATCGTCAACGAGGCGCTGAAGTCCGTCGAACCGATGGCCTGGGAGTTCGTCATGAACTTCGCCCGTGACAACAAGCTGCAGGTCGTCGACGCCTGCCTGCTGCCCGGCAGCGGCGAGTCGGGCAAGGCCTGACGCCGCTCGACCTTTCCGCTCCCCCGTTCCCTGATCCGTTGGTCCCCGGTCCTTGATGCCTCGCCCTGGCCGCTGGGCTTCTTGACGGGCTGGTGAGGGCGCGACGCCGCAGCGGCCCGAACGGGCCATCGCCAGCGCGCGCCCGCGCGCCTACCCTTGCCGGTTCGCTTCGACATCCCGACAAGGCCGGAGACATGGCCGTTTTCTCCGCCGCCGCGGCCTCCACCGCGCCCGTCCTGCCGGAACTGCAGGAACTCAGGCGCCTGGTCGATCAGGGCGGCTCGATGCTGCATGCGCGCGAGCTGGCGCGGGTGCCTGTGGCCGGCGGCGAACTCCCCGTGATCGCGGTGACGATGGGCAACCCCGACCCCTCGGTGCCCGCGCTCGGGTTCATCGGCGGCGTGCATGGGCTGGAGCGCATCGGCGCGCAGGTGGTGCTGGCCTACCTTGGCAGCCTGGTGCGGCGCCTGCGCTGGGACCTCAGCCTGCATCAGCAGCTGGAGTCATTGCGGCTGGTCTTCCTGCCGGTGGTCAATCCGGGCGGTGTGCTGACCGGCTCGCGCGCGAACCCGCAGGGGGTCGACCTGATGCGCAACGCGCCGCAGGACGCCGAGCATCCGGTGCCGTTCATGGTCGGCGGCCAGCGGTTGACGTCGCGCCTGCCGTGGTACCGCGGCGCCGCCGGCGCGCCGATGCAACCCGAGAGCGAGGCGTTGTGTCGCCTGGTCCGCGAGGAGTTGCTCGGGCGGCCCGTCTCGCTGACGATCGACTGCCACTCCGGCTTCGGGCTGCATGACCGCATCTGGTTCCCTTACGCCCGCAGCCGGCGCCCGATGCGTCACCTGGCCGAAGTGCATGCGCTGTGCGAGGTGCTCGACCAGGGGCTCTCGCCACACCCTTACATCATGGAGCCGCAGAGCCGGCATTACCTGACCCACGGCGACCTCTGGGACCACCTCTACGACGAGTCGCTCACCCTCGATCGGGGGATCTTTCTGCCCATGACGCTCGAAATGGGGTCATGGCTGTGGGTGAAGAAAAACCCGCGCCAGCTACTCTCCCGGCACGGCATGTTCAATCCATTGATCGAACATCGACAACAACGCGTGCTGCGCCGGCACATGGCCTGGATGGATTTCATGACTCGCGCGACGCAGAGCGCGTTCCGGTGGTTGCCGGGACCGGAGACAAGACTGGACCACGGGGAGCAGGCCTTGATCCGTTGGTATCGGAGGAGTGTCCGATGAACGAGCAGACCTGGGTGTTGCTGCGGGGGCTGACCCGCGAAAGTGCCCATTGGGGGGACTTCCCCGTGCGGCTGCTGCGCGCGCTGCGCGTCCAGCAGCCCGAGGCCCGGCTGGAGTTGCTCGACCTGCCGGGCAACGGCGACAAGCACCGCCAGAGCAGCCCGACGCATGTCACCGACATGATGGAGGACTGCCGCGGCGAACTGCGTCGTCGCGGCGTTCCGCCGCCGTACCAGGTGCTGGCGATGTCGTTGGGCGCGATGGTGGCGAGCGACTGGGCGAGCCGTTACCCCGGCGAGTTGCAAGCCGTGGTGTTGATCAACACCAGCCTGCGGCCGTTCAGCGCGTTCTTCCGTCGCTTGCGGCCGTCGAATTACTGGCCGCTGGTGATGCTGAGCCTGTTCCGGCTCAGCCTGCGCCAGCGCGAGGCGCGGGTGCTGTCGATGACGACGCGGCTGCAGAAGCAGCCGGACCAGGTGCTGGAGGATTGGGTGTCTATCCAGCGCCGGCATCCGGTGCGCCGGCGCAACGCGCTGCGCCAGTTGCTGGCGGCGGCGCGATACCGCGCCAGCCTGGCCCGGCCCGAGCCGCCGATGCTGCTGCTGTGCAGCCAGGGGGATGCGCTGGTGGACTGGCGCTGCTCGCAGGCGATCAGCCGGGCCTGGGGCGCGCCGCTGCGGCTGCACGCGCACGCGGGGCACGACCTGCCGCTGGACGATGGGGATTGGGTCGCGCGCAACGTGGCCGACTGGCTGCACGTGCGGGAAGTGGTGGGGCAGAGCTCGCCGATGCCGCTCTGAACTGGCCTCGATGCCGCCTCAGGATCCGCGTCAAAGGGCCGCCAGCCCCGGAAGGCATCGCCGTTTCACCGGGTGTTTGCGGTTTCGATTGGGGATGCGCCGCCAGGCGTAAACCGCAGCCGTGGCGAGGATTGGCAACAACGCGGAGCGCCAATCGAAGCCGCAAAGAAAAAGCCCGCCGAGGGCGGGCTTTTCCTGCACCAGAGCTGGATTCGCTATCAGGCGGCCAGCGCCTTGATCTTGGCGGACAGGCGGCTCTTGTGACGAGCTGCCTTGTTCTTGTGGAAGATGCCCTTGTCGGCGACCGAGTCGATGACGGGCTGGGCGGTCTTGAACAGGTCGGCGGCCTTGGCCTTGTCACCCGTGACGATCGCCTTTTGCACGTTCTTGATGACCGTGCGGAACTTGGAACGCAGCGCCGTGTTGGCGGCGTTCAGCTTGACGTCTTGACGTGCGCGCTTGCGGCCCGAGGCCAGACGCACGGTTTTCTTCTTGGCTTTGGAAGAGCTTGCCATTGTCTTATTGGTCCAGTTGGTGCAAAGACGGCGAGTATAGCAGGCGCAAATCGAAAATCCAAGGCTGAGCGCCGGCGAACCCATAATGCGCGGTCGCCCGTTTCCCGATTTCTGAATGAACCTGCTGCGTACCGCTTCCGTCGTTTCGGTGTTCACGCTGTTGTCCCGCGTCACGGGACTGGTCCGCGAGCAGATGGTGGCCGGCCTGTTCGGCGCCAACGCGATGACCGATGCGTTCCAGGTCGCCTTCCGCATCCCCAACATGTTGCGACGGCTGTTCGCCGAGGGCGCGTTCTCGCAGGCGTTCGTGCCGGCGCTGGCCGGCGCGCGCGCCAAGGACGGGGACGAGGCTACCCGCTCCCTGATCGACGCCGTCGCCACCGTACTGCTGTGGGCCCTGCTGGCGACCTGCGCGATCGGCGTCGTTGGCGCGCCGCTGCTGGTGTGGGCGCTGGGCGCAGGGCTGCCGGACCAGGCCCACGACGCCGCCGTCGTCATGACGCGCTGGATGTTCCCGTACATCGGCTGCATGTCGTTGGTGGCGCTGGCCGCGGGCGTGCTCAACACCTGGAAGCGCTTCATCGTGCCCGCCGTCACGCCGGTGCTGTTGAATCTGTCGTCGATCGCCGCAGGCTACGGCCTGGCGCCGGTGCTGGGCGAGTGGGGCTATCGGCCGATCTACGCGCTGGCCATCGGGGTGATGGTCGGCGGCGTGCTGCAACTGGCTTTGCAGGTGCCCGCGCTGCTGCGCCTGGGGCTGATGCCGCGTTTCGCGCTGAGCTTCGCCGGCCTGCGCCGGGCCGCGTCGAACGAGGGCGTCCACCGCGTGCTGCGCCAGATGGGGCCGGCGGTGCTGGGCGTGGGCGTGGCGCAGCTGTCGCTGCTGATCAACACGCAGATCGCGATCTCGGTGGGCGAGGGCGCCGCGTCCTGGTTGACCTACGCGGACCGGCTGATGGAGTTTCCGACCGCGCTGCTGGGCGTCGCGCTCGGTGTCGTGCTGACGCCGCAGCTGGCGGCCAGCCAGGCGCGCGGCGAGGCGGCCGAGTATTCCGCCCTGCTCGACTGGGGCCTGCGAATGGCGCTGCTGCTGGCGCTGCCCTGCGCGGTGGCGCTGCTGGTCTTCGCCGAGCCGCTGGTGGCGGTGCTCTACCAGCGCGGCGCGTTCCACTCGGCGGACGTCGCTCACACCGCGCGCGCGGTGATGGGGTACGGCGTCGGGCTGATGGGGCTGGTCGGCATCAAGGTGCTGGCGCCCGGCTTCTATGCCCGCCAGGACACCCGCACGCCGGTGCGCATCGCCGTGCTGGTGCTGGTGCTGACGCAGGTGCTGAACGCCGTCTTCGTGTTCTGGCTGCAGATCGGCGTGGCCGGGCTGTCGCTGTCGATCGGCCTGGGCGCGGCGATCAACGCGGCGCTGCTGCTGATGGGGCTGCGCCGGCTGGGCAGCTACACGCCGGCACCGGGGTGGCTGCTGTTCTTCCTGCGCGTCGTCGTGGCCTGCGCGGCGATGGGCGCGCTGCAATGGTGGCTGGCCCGGCACTTCGACTGGGTCGGCGGGCATCACGAGCTGCGCCGCGCCGGCTGGATGGCGATGAGCCTGGGCGGCTCGGCGCTGGTGTACTTCGCGGTGCTGCTGGGCACGGGCCTGAACCTGCGCCAGTTCGCGCGCCGCGGATGAGCCCGGCCGGGTTCCGCGGCCGCGCGGCGCGGGCGTAGACTCCGGCGCATGAGTTCACCCATGCAGTGGACGGTGCCGTCGGCGCTGGACTATTTCGGGACGTTGGTCGCCGACGACGAAACGCTCAACCTGGCCGAGGCCGCCACCGCGATCGCGCTGGACGACGTGCCCCGGCTGGACGTGCAGCAGGTCATGGCCGAACTGGACCGCCTGGGCGAGCGGCTGCGCCAGCGCCTGCCCGCCGACGCGCCGCCCAGCCATCGGCTGCGCATGCTCAACCAGTACTTCCATGGCGAGCTCGGCTTCGCGGGCAACGTCAACGACTACTACGCCGTCGGCAACAGCTACATCCACCAGGTGTTGGCGACGCGGCGCGGCATCCCGATCACGCTGGCGATCATCTTCATCGAGCTGGCCTCCCACCTCGGCCTGCGGGTGAAGGGTGTCAACTTCCCGGGCCACTTCCTGATGAAGCTGCGGCTGCCGCAGGGCGAGGTGGTGCTGGATCCGTTCAGCGGGCGCTCGCTGGGGCGGGGCGAACTCGACGAGTTCCTGAGCCCCTGGCGCGACCGCGCCGGCCTGGCGCCGGGCGAGCCGATGCCGATGGACAACTTCCTGGGCGCCGCGTCGCCGCGGCAGATCCTGGCGCGCATGCTGCGCAACCTGAAGCAGATCCACATGGAGCAACAGGACCTGCCGCGCCTCCTGGCGGTACAACGCAAGCTCGTGGTGCTGCTGCCGGAGGACCGGCTGGAGCGCACGGAGCTGGAGCAGTGCCTGCAGCAGATCCGCAGCGGGGAGGGCGGCGGGCACGGTCCGACCACGCTGCACTGAGCGGCGCGCGGGCGCGGCGCCGAGATCGTCGGGGCCGCGATGCGGGCGGGACGTCACACGCCGCCGCTTAGAATCGCGGCCGCAAGTCCGGCGCCACGCCCGGACCCGCATCCCCGAGGGCAGGGCCCCGGCGCCGACCGCCGGCGCGGCTCCCCTCCATCCAAGGTTTGAGTGGTTTGAAGCAAATCCCGTTGTCGCTGGGCCCGGAGCCCGACTACACCTTTGACACGCTGCTGACCGGCGCCAACATCGCCGCCCTGACCCACGTGCTGGGGCTGGGCGCGGGCTCGCCACCGGTGTTCCTGTGGGGCCCGCCCGGCAGCGGCAAGACGCATGTGCTGCGCGCGCTCGCCCAGCACTGGCAGGCCGCCGGGGCGCAGGTCGGCTGGTATGACGCCGACACCCCGCTCCCCTGGGAACTGCCCACCCATCCGAGCCTGCTGCTGCTGGACGACTGCCAGCGCTTCGACCCGGGCCAGCAGCACGCGGCCTTCGCGCTGTTCGTCGAGGCGGCCACGCTGGGGCTGGCGGTCGTGTCCGCCGGCACCGCGCCGCCGATCGACCTGGCGTTGCGCGAGGACCTGCGCACCCGCCTCGGCTGGGGGCCGACCTTCGCGCTGCAGCCGCTGTCCGAGGCCGAGGTCCGGGCCGTGCTGCGCCGCGAGGCCGACCGCCGCGGCATCGCCTTGAGCGACGACGTGATGGACTACCTGCTGACCCGCTACGCCCGCGACCTCAAGCACCTGATGACGCTGCTGGACGGGCTGGACGAATTCGCGATGGCCAGCAAACGCGCCGTCACCGTGCCGCTGCTGCGCCAGATGCTGGCCGACCAGGCGGCACTCTGAGCCCGAAGTTTCAAGTTTTTCAAGGACTTACCCCGTGGACCTGACCCTGTTCGACCTTGACGGCACGCTGATCCCGCAGGATTCGGACCATGCCTTCGGCGCCTACATGGTGGAGATCGGCTGGGCCGACGGCGCCGTCTGGGCGGCCCGCAACGACGACTTCTACGCGCAGTACCAGCGCGGGGAGCTCGACCTGGACGAGTACGTCGAGTTCGCGACCTCCGTCTGGCGCGCCCGGCCGGCGGCCGAGGCCGAGGCGGCCCGCGTCGACTTCATGGCCAGGATCGTGGCCCCGATGTTGCGCGACAATGCGCGCGCACTGGTGCAGCGCCACCTCGATGCCGGCGACCTGGTGGTGGTGGTGACCGCGACCAACGAATTCGTGACCGCGCCGATCGCCAAGGCCTTCGGCATCGATCACCTGATCGCCGTGCAACTGGAGCGCGACGCGGCCGGCGCCTTCACCGGCCGGGTTCAGGGCGTGCCCTCGTTCCAGGCCGGCAAGATCGTGCGGGTGCGGGAATGGCTGGCGTCGCAGGGGCGGCGCTGGGAGGACTTCGAGCGCGTGCATTTCTACAGCGACTCGATGAACGACCTGCCGCTGCTGGAGCAGGTCAGCCACCCGGTGGCCACCAACCCCAGCGCGGCGCTGGAAACCGTGGCGCGCGAGCGCGGCTGGCCAATATTGAAGCTGTTCGAATCGAATGATTAAAAAACTGATCAACAAGCTGTTGGGCAAGCCGGAAGCGGCCATCGTCACGCCGCTGGGCAAGCGCGTCGAGGTCGGCGCGGAAGAGCACCGCATCGATCCGGAGCTGCTCGACGAGCGCGGCGTCAAGGTCGTCAAGGGCCTGACGGATGCCGGCTTCGAGGCCTACATCGTCGGCGGCGCGGTGCGCGACCTGCTGCTGGGGCGCCGCCCCAAGGACTTCGACGTCGCCACCGACGCCACGCCGGAGCAGGTCAAGAACCAGTTCCGCCGCGCCTTCATCATCGGCCGCCGCTTCCGCATCGTCCACGTGGTCTACGGCCGCGGCCGCGAGCACGAGGTGATCGAGGTCTCCACCTTCCGCGCGCTGCTGACGCAGGACGACGCCGAGCAGGTGCAGGGCAACGAGAAGACATCCAAGGGCGCGCTGGAGGGCAAGTCCCACGTCGTCGACGCCAGCGGCCGCGTGCTGCGGGACAACGTCTGGGGCCCGCAGATCGAGGACGCGGCGCGCCGCGACTTCACCGTCAACGCGCTGTATTACGACCCGGTGCGCCAGATCGTGGTGGACTACCACGGCGGCCTGGCCGACGCCCGCAAGAAGGTGCTGCGGATGATCGGCGACCCGGAGTCGCGGTATCGCGAGGATCCGGTCCGCATCCTGCGCGCGGTGCGTTTCGCCGCCAAGCTCGGCTTCACGATCGAGCCCAAGACCCGCGCCCCCATCCAGGCGATGGCGCCGCTGCTGGCCAACGTGCCGCTGTCGCGCATCTTCGACGAGATGATCAAGCTGCTGCAGACCGGCCACTCGCTGGCCAGCCTGGAGGAACTGCGCAAGCAGGGCCTGGCGCGCGGCCTGTTCCCCATCCTGGACGCGGTGCTGGACAAGGACGGCGCGCTGCCGGACAACGTGCACGGCAAGTTCGTCCGCCTGGCGCTGGAGGACACCGACAAGCGCGTGGCCGAAGGCCGCTCGGTGGCGCCCAGCTTCATGCTGGCCTGCATGCTGTGGGGCGACGTCCAGCAGCGCTGGAAGCGCCTGATCGATGGCGGCGAAGGCCCGGTGCCGGCGTTGCAGCAGGCGATCGACCTGGTCTTCGACGCGCGCGTGGGCGACATCTCCGGTCGCGGCAAGCTGGCCGCCGACATGCGCGAGATCTGGATGATGCAGCCGCGCTTCGAGCGCCGCACCGGCAGCGGTCCGCATCGCCTGATCGAGCAGCCGCGCTACCGCGCCGGCTTCGACTTCCTGGCGCTGCGCGCCGAGGCGGGCGAGATCGACCCGGCGCTGGCCGACTGGTGGGAAGACTTCGCGCTCGGCGATGAGGACGAGCGCCGCGCGTTGCTGGATCAGGCGCGCGAGACGCAGCGCCAGGGCGGCGCGCGCAGCCGGCCCAAGCCGGGCGGCGGCCGCGTGCACTCGGTGCCGCGGGGCGCCGTCGGCGCGGCGGTGAGCGGTGAATCGGCCGCCGCGGTGCCGCTGGACCTCGACGTGGGCGACGCCGCCGAGGGGGCCGACGCGGACGGCGAGGGCGCCGGCGCCAACCCGGCCAAAAAGCGCCGCCGTCGTCGCAAGCCGAAGGCCGCCGGCGGCGCGGATGCCGGGCCGGCCGGCTCGGGCGAATGATCACGGCGTACGTCGGCCTGGGCGCCAATCTTGGCGACCTGCGGCACACGCTGGAGGCGGCGCTCGCCGACCTCGCCGACGTCAAGGGCCTGCGATTGGAGGCCGTCTCCGGGGCCTGGCGCAGCGCGCCGGTCGGCTGCGAGGGCCCCGACTACCTGAATGCCGTCGCTCGCGTGGCGACGGACCTGCCGCCGCTGACCTTGCTCGCGGCGCTGCAGGCCATCGAGCAGCGCCACGGTCGCGAGCGGCCGTACCGGCATGCGCCGCGCACGCTCGACCTCGATCTGCTGCTGTACGGCGACCAGACCGTCGACCTCGACCTCCTGACCGTGCCGCATCCTCGCCTGCACCAGCGCGCCTTCGTGCTGAGGCCGTTGCTGGAGCTGGATCCCGCGTTGGCCGCGCCCGGCCTCGGCCCGCTGGCGCCCCATCTGCCCGCCACGGCGGACCAGGCGCTGCGGCGCGACGACGAGCCGCTGCGCTGGTGGCCCATCGGCTCGTCCGCCTGATCCAGCCCCTTCGGGCGCGCCCTCGTCGCGGCCTGGCGACCCCCGCTCACCGGGGTGTTCCTTCGCATCTTCCGTCGCCGAACGCCGGCGCGGCGCCGCCGGCCCGCTACACTCGCGGGTTTGCCGCATGACGCGGTGATGAACATTTCATGATGAAACGACGCGTATCGCACCGGCGTGAGCAGGGGCGGTCGCGCACGCACCCGGCGGCGCCCCAGTGAGGTTCCACGCTCGGCGCGTCAAGGAGCCTCCCCATGTTTTTCGGCAAGCTGCTGCCCCGCGAGGGCAATTTCTTCGAGCTGTTCAATGAGCACGGCACGCAGATCGTCGAAGGCGCGCGCGCCTTCATGCTCATGATCCAGAACTACAACGACCTGACGCTGCGCGAGAAGTACGCCGCCGAGGTCAACAAGGCGGAGCACCACGCCGACCGCATCACCGCGGAGGTCAACCGCCTGCTGCATCGCACCTTCATCACGCCGATCGATCGCGAGCAGATCCACGGCCTGATCAACGCGATGGACGACATCCTGGACCTGCTGCAGGACTCGACCGAGACCATGCAGCTCTACGACGTGCGCTCCATCCCCGAGGAAGTGCTGCGCCTGGGCGACCTGTCCGCCAAGTGCTGCGAGCGCGTGCGCCACGCCGTGTCGCTGCTGCCCAAGCTGAGCGAGCCGCAGACCGCCGAGGCCGCCGTCAAGGCTTGCGAGGAGATCGACAAGCTCGAATCCGACGCCGACCGCGTGATGCGCGCCGCCATGTCCAAGCTGTTCCGCGAGCAGGAGGACGTGCGCGAGCTGATCAAGCTCAAGGCGATCTACGAGCAACTGGAGTCGATCTCCGACCGCTGCGAGGACGTGGCCAATCTGATCGAGGGCATCGTCCTCGAGAACTCCTGATCACGGACCGGAGCGAAGCTCATGGGAACGATGCAGGTGGCCTTCTGGGTCGTGGCCATGCTGGTGGTGCTGGCGGTGCTGTTCGACTTCATGAACGGCTTTCACGACGCGGCCAATTCGATCGCGACGGTGGTCTCCACCGGCGTGCTCAAGCCGCAACAGGCCGTGCTGTTCGCGGCCTTCTTCAATGTCCTGGCGGTCGCCTTCTTCGAATTGAAGGTGGCGGCGACGATCGGCAAGGGATCGATCGACGCCGGCGTGGTGGACCATCACGTGATCTTCGGCGCGCTGATCGGCGCGATCGCGTGGAACGTGATCACCTGGTTCTACGGCATTCCGTCGAGCTCGTCGCATGCGCTGATCGGCGGCCTGGTCGGCGCCGCGATCGCGAAGGCGGGCACCAAGGGCCTGATCATGAGCGGCATCGGCAAGACGGTGCTGTTCATCTTCGTGTCGCCGCTGCTGGGGTTCTTGCTCGGCTCGCTGCTGATGGTGGCGGTGGCGTGGCTGTTCCGGCGCAGTTCGCCGCTGCGCGTGGACAACTGGTTCCGGCGGTTGCAGCTGGTGTCGGCCGGCCTGTACAGCCTGGGCCACGGCGGCAATGACGCGCAGAAGACCATCGGCCTGATCTGGATGCTGCTGATCGCGTCGGGTTACGCCTCGGGCACCGACCATTCGCCGCCGACCTGGGTCATCGGCGTCTGCTACCTGGCCATCGGCCTGGGCACGATGTTCGGCGGCTGGCGGATCGTCCGCACCATGGGGCAGAAGATCACCAAGCTGAAGCCCGTCGGCGGCTTCTGCGCGGAGACGGGCGGCGCGATCACGCTGTTCCTGGCGACCGCGCTGGGCGTGCCGGTGTCGACGACGCACACCATCACCGGCGCCATCGTCGGCGTGGGCTCGACGCAGCGCGCCTCCTCGGTGCGCTGGGGCGTGGCCGGCAACATCGTCTGGGCCTGGATCTTCACGATCCCGGCGTCCGCGTTCATCGCCGGCCTGTTCTACTGGCTGAGCTTCACGCTGTTCTGACGGCTGTTCCGGCGAACCCCGGCAGCGCGCCCGACGCGCTCGGCGAAGGACAAGGAAAAGCCCGGCATGCCGGGCTTTTTCACGCGCGTCGTGTGGGAGAGGCGGGCGCTACTGGCTGATCTCGCGCGCCGCCTCGACCTGGGACTCGAAGTAGCGCTGCGCGGAGAACGCGATCGTCGCCATCAGGCACGCGCCGCCCACCATCAGGCAGGCGATCACGCCGAGGATGGGCGCCCAGCCGGTCTTGCGCGCCGGCTGGCCCGGGTTGAAGCGCTCGGCCCAGCGCTCGTCGGGCGTCAGGCCGTAGACGATGCCGGCGAGCATGCTCTGCGCCACCATCAGCCCCAGCAGCGGGATCAGGAACCAGGCGGCGACGTCGTCCTGCCCCAGCGTGTCCATGCGATGGATGCCGTAGAGCCCGAGCAGCGTCGGCAGCGGATGCAGCCAGCCCAGGCGGTCGCCCAGCCCGTGCAGGTAGAAGCGGTGCGCCCCCAGGCTGCCGAGCGCGAAGCTCAGCCACGTGGCGACGGTCTTGGATTTGACGTCGCTCGCGCCTGCGGTGCGATCGGTGCTGGAGGCGGCGGTGCTCATGCGGCGGGGGTGGGGGTCGGAGTCTCGGGGGGCGTCGTCACGGGCGCCGTGACGGGAGCGGGCGCCGCGGCGGTGGCGCCGCTGGGCGAGGTGGTGTCGCCCTGGCCGAGCTGGCGCTGCATCAGCACCACGTCCAGCCATTTGCCGAATTTCCAGCCGGCCGCCTTCATGAGGCCGCTCTGCTCGAAGCCCAGCGAGCGGTGCACGCCGATCGACCCCAGGTTCTGCGAGTCGCCGATCACCGCGACCATCTGGCGCGCGCCGGCGGCCTCGCAGCGCGCGATCAGCTCGGCCAGCAGCAGGCGGCCGACACCCTGGCCCTGCGCCTGCGGCGAGAGGTAGATCGAGTCCTCGACGAAGTAGCGGTAGGCGAGCCGCGGGCGGAAGTAGTTGGCGTAGGCGTAACCCAGGACCTGCCCGTCGCGCTCGGCGACGAGGTAGGGCAGGCTGCGGCTCAGCACCTCGGTGCGGCGGCGCGTCATCTCGGCGCGGTCGGGCACGTCGGTCTCGAAAGTGCCGGTGCCGTGCAGCACCGCGTGTTCGTAAATCTGCTGGATGGCGGCGATGTCACCCTCCAGGCTGGGGCGAATCAGAAGGGGGAGGGAACTGCTGGTGGTTGTCGTCATTGGGGGAGGAAGACAAAGCGTCAGGCGCGAGTTTATAATGCCCGGTTTTGGCGCTGGCCCCTGGGTGTGGTCACCAGGCTTCGGGACTTCCTGATCGGAGGGCCTCGGGGCGATGTGTGGACCGGGGGCGTATCTACGGCGCCAGTACGAGGCAATGGATGGGGACAAGTTGCGCGACACACGCGTCCCTCGACCGGCCGCCTCTTCTGATCTGCTCGCCCTGTGTGTCTCCCTGGTGCGGTGGAACGCTAGAAAACACTGAAGGATAGATCATGGTCGTGATTCGACTCTCCCGCGGCGGCTCCAAGAAGCGTCCGTTCTACAACCTGGTCGTGACCGACAGCCGCAACCGTCGCGACGGTCGCTTCATCGAGCGCGTCGGTTTCTACAACCCGGTCGCTTCCGGCAATGCCGAAAGCCTGCGCGTCTCGCACGACCGCATCGCCTACTGGGTTGGCGTCGGTGCCCAGCTGTCGCCGACGGTCACCCGTCTGGTCGACCAGTCCAAGAAGACCGTGGCCGCTCCGGCCGCCGCCGCTTGATCGACTGAGCCGATGACGCAAGCGCCCGACCTCACCGTCGACACCCCGGCCTGGCCGGATGACGCCATCGAAGTCGGGCGCGTGCTGGACGCCTGGGGCATCAAGGGCTGGATGAAGATCCTGTCCCATTCGCCCGATGCCCAGGCGCTCTTCGCCTCTCGCCGCTGGTTCCTCCAGCCCAGCGAGAAGGCCCTGCCGGGCAAGCCGCATGTCGTGCCGCCCGTGCTCAAGATTCTTTCCGTGCGGGACCATGCCGACGGCATCGTCGCGCAGGCGGAGGGCGTGTCCGACCGCAACGGCGCCGAGGCGCTGAAGGGCGCGCGGATCTTCGTGTCGCGCAGCACCTTCCCCGAGCCCGACGCCGACGAGCATTACTGGATCGACCTGATCGGCATGTCCGTCGTCAACAAGGACGGCACCGTGCTGGGCGAGGTCATCGACCTGCTCGACACCGGCCCGCATTGCGTGCTGCGCATCCTGCCCGCCGGCAGGACCGCGCCGGTGAAGCCGGACGAGGAAATCCTGATCCCGTTCGTGAACGCCTTCGTCGGCGACGTCGACAAGGTCGCGCGGGTCATCCCCGTCGACTGGGACACCGACTATTGAAGCCGCTGGGCCTCATTGCCCATGCGCTTCGACGTCCTCACCCTTTTCCCCGAGCTCTTCGACCCCTTCCTGCGGGTCGGCGTGACACGTCGCGCCTACGAGAGCCGCCAGGTCGACGTCCGTCTCTGGCAACTGCGCGACTTCGCCGAGGACAACTACCGCCGCGTCGACGACCGTCCCTTCGGCGGCGGTCCCGGCATGGTGATGCTGGCCGCGCCGCTGGAGCGTGCGCTGACGTCGGTCAAGGCCGACCGGGCGCAGACCCATCCGGGCGCGCCCGCCATCATTCATTTCAGCCCGACCGGGCGCAAGCTCGACCAGGCGCTGGTCCGCGAGCTGGCGCGGGGCGAGGGCGCCGTGCTGCTGTGCGGCCGCTATGAAGGCATCGACCAGCGCGTGCTGGACCGTCACGTGACGATGGAGATCAGCCTCGGCGACTTCGTGCTGTCCGGCGGCGAGTTGCCCGCGCTGGCGATGCTGGACGCCGTCGCGCGGCTGCAGGAGGGCGTGCTGAACGACGCCGCCTCCCATCAGCAGGACAGCTTCTCCGACGGCCTGCTCGACTGCCCGCACTTCAGCCGCCCCGAGGTGCTGACGACCGCCGAGGGCGACCTCCCGGTGCCGCCGGTGCTGCTCTCCGGCCATCATGCCGAGATCGCGCGCTGGCGCCGCGAGCAGTCGCTGGCGATCACCCTGCGGCGTCGCCCGGAGCTGATCGAGGCGGCACGCCGCGACGGCAAGCTCGGCAAGAAGGACGAGGCGTTCCTGGCTGCGCTCACCGGAAAACCGGCCGGATCCTGACGGCCGAGACGTGCCGGGTTTGACGATCGACCACTCGCGTCTATAATCTTTGGTTTTTCCGATCCTCTACCGGGCATGGCGGGGCAAGGGCGGTGAGAGCAGGCACGCAGCAATGCGCGATCGCTCAGGCACCGTTGGTTGAATCCCCCCTCGGGCGGTCGCTTCTCAGCGGTCCGTCTTGGAATCATCCCGATTCGCGCCGATACGATCACCAGGAGATTTCCGTGAATCTGATCCAGACCCTCGAGCAAGAAGAAATTGCTCGCCTGAACAAGACCATTCCCGCGTTCGCCCCCGGCGATACCGTGATCGTCAACGTGAACGTCGTCGAAGGTACCCGCAAGCGCGTGCAGGCCTACGAAGGCGTCGTGATCGCCCGCCGCAACCGCGGCCTGAACTCCAACTTCATCGTCCGCAAGATCTCCAGCGGCGAAGGCGTTGAGCGCACGTTCCAGCTGTACAGCCCGCTGATCGCCTCGATCGAAGTCAAGCGTCGCGGCGATGTCCGCCGCGCCAAGCTGTACTACTTGCGTCAGCGTTCGGGCAAGTCGGCGCGCATCAAGGAAAAGCTGGCCATCAAGTCGGCCGCCTGATCCTCGGCGCAAGCCACGCTCAAAGCCGCTCCAAGGCCCCGCCTGGAGCGGCTTTGTCGTTTCTGGCGTCCAATCGACGCTTCGCCGTCGACCCGCCCGGGTCCGCGGCTTCACCGCCCGTCCGGTCCTCCGGACAAGCCGCCATGTCGACGCCCCCCAGCCGCCCCGCCATCAAGGATCCCCGCGTCGTTCCCGTCTCCGGCACCGATGCCCATCTGCCCGCCGTCCCACGCGAGCGCCTGACCGCCGCCTGGTTGCGCGACCGGTTCCTGCATCCCCCGGCCTCGCTGGAGCCAGAGATCCCCGGCGACGGGGGTGTCTTCCCCGGTCGCGAGGCGACGCAGGCCGCCGTGCTGATCCCGCTGGTGCAGCGCGCCGAAGGCCTGCAAGTGCTGCTGACCCAGCGCACCGCGCACCTGCGTGATCACGCCGGCCAGATCAGCTTTCCCGGTGGACGCGCCGAGCCTGAGGACGGCTCCCCCGAACGCACCGCGCTGCGCGAGGCCGAGGAAGAAATCGGCCTGCACGGCGCCTTCGTCGACCTGATCGGCCAGTTGCCGGTCTACCGCACCGTGACCGCCTACGAGGTCACGCCGGTGGTCGCGCTGGTGCGGCCGGGTTTCGACCTGCGGCTGGACAGTTTCGAGGTGGCGGAGGCCTTCGAGGTACCGCTGGAGTTCCTGATGAACCCCGCCCATCACCACCGCCACGACTTCGAGTACGAGATCGCCGGCGGCTTCGGCCGTCGGCAATTCCTGTCGATGCCGTGGACGGGGCCAGGTCTTGCGGTGTCCAGCGCCGACCCCGACGTGGCGCTGACGGCCGCCACCCCGAAGGAGTTTTTCATCTGGGGCGCGACCGCGGCGATGTTGCGCAACCTCTACCGATTCCTGCGGGCGTGAGCTCGGGCGGGCCGATCCCGCTTCCGAGGGGGTTGCGGGCCGCTATCATCCCGGCCCATGAACTTCTTCGCGGTCTTGCTGGCGCTGGTGTGCGAGCAGCTCAAGCCTCTGCCGCACGGGAATCCGGTCCATCAAGGCATGATCGCCTGGGTGCGCTGGACCGGGCGCAACTTCGACGCGGGACGGTCGCATCACGCGGCCGTCGTGTGGACGATCACCGTCGTCGGTCCGGCGCTGCTGGTCGGCGCGATCTATGCGCTGGTGCGGCCGTACAGCCTGCTGTTGTCGTTGGTGCTGGACGTGCTGGTGCTGTACCTGACGCTGGGTTTCCGCCAGTTCAGCCATTACTTCACCGACATCCGTGACGCGCTGGAGCGTGGCGACGAGCTGGAGGCCCGCCGCCTGCTCGCCGAATGGCGCCACCTGGACGCCAGCGAGCTGCCCCGCACCGAGTTGCTGCGCCATGTGCTGGAGCACTCGCTGCTGGCGGCGCATCGACATGTCTTCGGCGTGTTCTTCTGGTTCGTGCTGCTGTCCACGGTCGGCCTGGGCCCGGCCGGCGCGGTGCTGTACCGCATGGCCGAATTCGCCGGCCGCTACTGGGCCTTCAAGAGCCGCACGCTGGATGCACCGACCAACGAGCGCCTGATGGTGCTGTCGCGCCAGTGCTTCGGCTGGATCGACTACATCCCCGCGCGGCTGACGGCCACCGGCTTCGCCATCGTCGGCAATTTCGAGGAGGCGGTCAGCTCCTGGCGTCGCGACGCCGCGCTCTGGGCGCACAGCAACGAAGGCATCATCCTGGCCGCCGCTGCCGGCGCCGTGGGCGTGCAACTGGGCGGCAGCGCCGCGCCGGGCGTCACGCCGGACCGCAGCAAGACCTTCGATTCGGGCGGCGACATGGACGCCACGCGCGCCGAGGGCTCGACCGCCGGCGCGCCGCCGCAACTGGGCCATCTGCAGAGCGTCGTCGGCCTGGTCTGGCGCTCGGTGGTGCTGTGGATGATGCTGCTGGCGCTGCTGACGCTGGCCAACCTGGTCGGCTGAGACCCGGCACTCAAGCGGCCAACGCCCTCGCGCTTCCCTGACGCTCAGGCGTCCCGCACATCGGCCAGCACCTGCTGGCCGAAGTCGTTTCTGGCCAGGAACTTCAGCACCCGCGCCGCGGTGTCCTCGGCGGTGGCGAGCAGCCCCTCGGCCTTGAACGCGGCGAAGCGATCGCGGTCCGGGAACCTGGAGGCATCTGCGCCGCGCAACTGGACCTGCATGTCGGTGTCGATGATGCCGGGCGCCAGGGACACCACGCGTGCCGCGGGTTCGCCCTTGCCGGCCTTGTGCTCCTCGTCCAGCGCCATCGCACGGCTCAGGTTGTCCATGCCGGCCTTGGCGGCGCAGTAGACGGCGCTGCCGGCCATCGCGCGGCGGCCCAGGCCGGAGGAGATGTTCAGCACCTTGCGGTCCGCCGGCCAGTCGCGCGTGGCGTCCAGGAACGCGGCGGCCAGCAGCAGGGTGGCTTCCAGCCCGACGCGCAGCGCCGCGGACAGCGTCTCCAGCGACTCGCCGTCGATCGGCCCCGGCGCGGTCACGACCCCGGCGTTGTTGATCAGCGTGGCGGTGGCCCATTCGCGCGGCTGCGTGCGCAGCCAGTCGGCCAGGTGCCGTGAGATCGGCAGCGGGTTGGCCAGGTCGGCCTGCCACTGCTGCAGCGGCAGGTCGCGCTCGTGGGCGAAACGCTCCAGCGCGTCGCTGCGCCCGCGGGCGATGCCCACGACCAGATGGCCGGCTTCGAGCGACTGGCGCGCCAACGCCTCGCCCAGGCCGCGCGAACTGCCGGTGACGATGGTCAGGGACCGGGGGTGCGAGGGAGAGGTCGCTTCGGACGAGGTCATGGCAGGCTCCTTGAATCTCGGGAGATCGCGCGGGTCAGAACCCGGGCGGCGAATGTAGCGCCAGCGCCGGCAGGTCCGGCAGGCCTGGCAGCGCCGGCAGGCGCAGGTCGCGCGCGTGCAGCAGCAATCGGGGCGCCCGCGCGACGACGTCGGGCGGCGCATACAACGCGTCGCCCAGGATGGGATGACCGATGGCCAGCAGGTGCACACGCAACTGGTGGGTGCGGCCGGTGACGGGCTCCAGCTCGATGCGCGTCGTGCCGGCGGCCGGGTCGCGGCGCAGCACGCGCACGCGGGTCAGGCTGGGCTTGCCGTGCTCGGGGTCGACCTTCTGACGCGGGCGGTCGGGCCAGTCGGCGATCAGCGGCAGGTCGATCTCGAAGGCGTCGCGGTCGATCAGGCCGTGCACGACCGCCTCGTAGCGCTTGTCCACGAGGCGCGCGGCGAAGGCTGCGCTGAGCGCGCGCTGCATTGCCTCGCCACGGGCGAAGACGATCAGGCCCGACGTCGCCTGGTCGAGCCGGTGCACGATCAGCGCGTCGGGACAACGAGCCAGCAGGCGGGTCCAGGCGCAGTCCTGCTTGTCCTCCCCGCGGCCGGGCACGGCCAGCAGCCCGGCAGGTTTATCGACGACGATCCGGCCCGCGTCGACATGCCGCACGTCGATCGGCAGCGGGGACGCCGCGGGCAGCCGCGCGGTCGGCGCGGCAGGCTGCGCCGGGTCAAGCGCGGCAGGCGGGACGGACGCCGCGACGCCGGACGGAGGCGGCGGAGACGATGGGGGAGCGGACCGGGACACGGCGTCGGACATGCGGCGCATTGTCGCGGCGCTCGTATCATCCGCCGCCATGCTGCGCACACTTGCCGTCGCCAACTATCGATCGCTGCGCCAGTTGCGGTTGCCGCTCGATCGCCTGACGCTGATCACCGGCCCCAACGGCAGCGGCAAATCCAGCCTTTATCGCGCGCTGCGGCTGCTGGCGGACGCCGCGCAGAACCGCGTGCTGCCGGCGCTGGCGCTGGAGGGCGGCCTGGATTCGACGCTCTGGGCGGGCCCCGAGGAGATCACCCGCGCGATGCGCGCCGGCGAGGTGCCCGTCACCTCCACCGTCCGCAAGGAGCCGATCAACCTCAAGCTGGGCATCGCCGGCGACGACTTCGGCTACTCGCTGGAGCTGGGGTTGCCGCAGATGGGCGGCTCGATGTTCGCGCGGGACCCGCAGATCAAGCGGGAGGCGCTGTGGGCGGGGCCGGTGTATCGGCCGGCGTCGGCCCTGGTCGAGCGGCGCAACGGCGCGCTGCAGGTGCGCGACGGGCGCGAGTGGGCGCTGGTCGACGCGCCGCTGGCGAGCTTCGACAGCATGCTCGCCCAGTACGCCGATCCGGCGCTGGCGCCCGAGATGATCACGATGCGCGAGCGGCTGCGCGGCTGGCGTTTCTACGACAGCCTGCGCACCGATCTGGAAGCCCCGGCGCGGCGCGCGCGCGTGGGCACTTTCACGCCGGTGCTGGCCGGCGACGGCGCGGATCTGGCGGCGGCCTGGCAGACCATCGTCGAGATCGGCGATGGCGACACGCTGGACCGCTGCCTGCAGGATGCCTTCCCGGGCGCCGCGGTGACGATCGGGCGCGATGCCGGGGGCTTCCGCCTGTCCATGCGGCAGCCGGGGCTGCTGCGGGCGCTCGACGCCGCCGAGCTCAGCGACGGCACGCTGCGCTACCTCATGTTGCTGGCCGCGTTGCTGAGCCCGCGTCCGCCGGAGCTGCTCGCGCTCAACGAGCCCGAGAACAGCCTGCATCCGGACCTGTTGCCGGCGCTCGGCCGCCTGATCGCCACGGCGAGCCGGCACAGCCAGTTGATCGTCGTTTCGCACGCCCGGCGCTTGATCTCGACGCTGGAGGAGCAGGACGAATGCCGCGGCTGGCAGCTGGAGAAGGACCTCGGCGAGACGCGCCTGCGCGACCTGATGCTGGAGGACACGCCGCCCTGGCACTGGCCGTCGCGTTGACGCGACCGGGCTCGGAGCCCGCGGCCTCAGAACTGGTGGATCCAGCCCGATTGCAGCGCGGACTGGGGATTCGAGCCCGCCGCGCGCACGGCCTCGACGGCGTCCTCGGCGGACACGCCCAACGCCTTCAGCACGCAGGCCGCCATGGTGCCGGTGCGGCCCATGCCGGCGGCGCAGTGCAGCAGCGTGCGGTCGCCCATGCGCAGCCCCTGCGCGATCTGCTCCACGCCTTGCCGGAAGGCCGCCGCGTCGGCGGCCAGCCCGTAGTCCCGCATCGGCACGTGCATCCATCGGAACGGCAGCCGGCCCTGCGCGATCGCCTTGTGATACGTCGGCGACAGCGCCTCCACCTCGTCCAGCGGATTGAGGCAGACCACCAGGTTCAACTGCTGCAGCCGGGCTTCGTCGAGGAAGAACGGCCAGGGCTCGCGGCGGCCGGGCATCGACTGCAACCACAGCCGGCCGGACACCGTGTCGGGAAGGGCGAGGGATCGGAAAGCCATGGCGCGATTGTCGGGTCTCCCTCACGCAGGCATTGTTAATAAACAAAATGTTTATTAATTGAGGCCGAAGCGCGATCATGGCGCCACGGGCAGACGAGCGCATCGGATGCCGACGGAATGACGGACGGACAACACAGACAAGCAAGCGGAAGGAGCTCGCCATGATCAAGATCCAGGGACTCGACCACCTCGTGCTGCGTGTGCGGGATCTGCAGGCCTCGTTGCATTTCTACCTGGACGTGCTCGGCTGCACGCTGGAGCGGCGCCAGGACGCCATCGGCCTGGTGCAGTTGCGGGCCGGCGCCCAGTTGATCGACCTGGTGCCGCTGGACGGCAAGCTGGGCAGCGCCGGCGGCGCGGGGCCCGGCAAGGAGGGCCGCAACGTCGATCACTTCTGCCTGCGCGTGGAGTCGCTCGACGAGCCGGCCTTGCGGCGCTGGTTGACCGCGCGCGGCGTCACCGTCGATGCCTACGGCTCGCGTTACGGCGCGCAGGGCAACGGGCCGTCGCTGTACCTCTTCGATCCCGACGGCAACGCGCTCGAGCTGAAGGGACCGCCCTGGCCGGTCGGGTTGCACGAGGCGCTGGACGAGTCGGTGAAGTTCGGGCCGATGTACGGCACCGACGCGATGCCGCTGTTCAATCATCTGCCGATGGCGCTCGGTGCGCTGGCCCGACTGGGCGCGCCGCGCGAGGCGATGCGGCGCCACCTCGACCACTGGGCGCCGCTGTCGCGCCCGGCGACCGACGGCGATGCGCCGCCGCCCGCGATCGACGACGCGCTGCGCGGCGTGTTCGATTCGCCCGAGAGCCAGGCGTTCCACGTCGCGATCCGGCTGGCCTACGCGCTGCAGTCGGGCCATCAGGCCGAGATCGATGCCGCGCTGCGGACGACGGTCGGCATGGAGCGCCCGCTCGGCGCGCCGTCCCCGTCGGGACCGGGCGGCGTCGACCTGCGCGGCGCGATCGACGCGGTGCGCGCCGACGCGGGCCTGGCGATGGCGCCGATGCCGGGCACGCTGATCACCGCGCGCATGCTCAAGGCGGCGGCGCTGCCGGGCTTCGCGGCGCAGGTCGAGCGGCCGCGGCTCACGCTCGACGGCCTGGCCGAGGCCTCGCTGGCGGTCTACCTGGCCACCCATGACTTCACCGCGCTGCATCTGGTCACCGGCACCCATGCGATGCGGGTGCTGCTGGAGGCGGCGGCGTCGCGCGCGCTGGCGGTCGACGAGGGGCAGGTCTTGCGCAACGTCTGGCGTGCGTGGCTGGGCGCCTACGTGGCCATGGGCCGACCCGCGCCGGCCTGGGCGCTGGTGCATGCCGGCGATGCGTCCGAGGACGACTGGACGCGCGAGCTGCCGTCGCTGCACGAGACGCTCAACGACCACCGCGTCAAGCTCGCCGACGCCGCGCGCGAGGAGTGGCGCCACCGCCGCTGGCCCGGCTATGCCTTGTGCCTGCGCCGTGCCGGAGCCGCACAATGAGCGCCGTGCTGTCCGCGTCTTCTTCTCCCGTCCCGCCGCCGAGCGCGCCGCTGCGTCATCCCCACCTGGTGCTCTGGGCCGTCTGCGCGCTCGCGCTGATGAGCACCGCCGGCGTCGCGCTGCCGTATCCCATCCTGGCGCCGATCTTCGTCGGCGGGCCGGTCGACGGCTTCACCCATTTCGCCGGCCTGCGGCCCGAGCTGCTGATGGGGCTGGCGCTGGCGGTCAATCCGGCGGGCATCCTGATGGGCAGCCTGGTGATCGGGCCGATGTCGGACCGCTACGGCCGGCGCCGGGTGCTCGTCATCACGATGACGGCGACGTTGGTCGGCTACGGGTTGAGCGCCTTCGCGCTGGCTTCGCGCGACTATCCGCTGTTCGTGCTGTCGCGTTTCGCGACCGGGCTGACCGAAGGCAACGTCGCCGTCGTGCGGGCGCTGCTGGCCGACTGGCACCCGCAGCTGGAGCGCACGCGCAGCTTCGCGTGGCTCAACGCGAGCCTGTACATCGGCTGGCTGGTCGGGCCGCTGCTGGGCGGCCTGACGCTGCCTTGGGGCGAGGCGGTGCCTTTCCTGGTCGCGGCGGCGGTGCTGGTGCCGTGTTTCGCGCTGCTGGCCTTCGGCCTGCCGGACGACCGGCCGACGGTGCCACCGACCGGCAGCATGCTGACGGCGATGCGCGGCCAGCAATCGCTGGGGCTGATCGTCCAGGATCCGGTGCTGCGGCATCTGGCGCTGCTGCAACTGGCCTACACGATGGGGGTGAACGCGCTGTACGAGTTCGCGCCGCTGTGGATGCTGCAGCAGGCAGGGCTGGACAGCCGCGGCATCGCGCTGGTGACGGCGGTGCAGTGCGCGGCGATGACGGCGGCCAGCGTCGTCGCGGCGCGCATCGGCTCGGGCCCGACGCCGCTGCATCGCGCCGCGCGCTTCGCCGTCGTCGCCGCGATCGGGCTGCTGGCGCTGAGCCTGGCACCGTCCTGGGCCGGGTTGGCGTTGATCCCGTTGCTGGGCGTGCCGCTGTCGTTCTACAACGCGTTGATGCCGGCCTGGATGTCCGAGCGCTTCGCGGCGCACGGGCAAGGGCGCGTGATGGGGCTGCTGACGACGGTCTTCTGCCTGTCCAACACCTTGATCGCGCTGGTCGGCGGGGCGCTGGGCATGCTGTCGGCGCGCTGGATCATGCTGCTGGGCGGCACCACCTGCCTGCTCGCCGCCATTGGGTTCATCCGCTTCGCGAGGCGCCATTCATGAGTCTGGGCAACGAGGATCGCCTGCTGTTCGAGCTCAAGAGCCGCGGCCCGCAACCGGCCGCCGCGCTGGCCGCCGCGATGGCCATCACGCCGATGGGCGCGCACAAGCTGCTCGCGCGCCTGGCGGAGCAGGGATTGGTGGAAGCTGAGGACGAGGACCGCGATCCGCTCGCCGATCGCGCCGATGACCGAGCCGACGGACGGCCGGCGGGGCGTGGGGACGCGGCCCGCGGCACCGACGCGCCGCGCGTCGGTCGCCCGCGCAAGTTGTGGGCGCTGACGGCCGCCGGTCATGGGCGATTTCCGGATCGTCATGCCGACCTCACCGTGCAACTGATCCAGCAGGCGAGGGCGGTCTTCGGCGAGGCGGGCCTCGATCAACTGATCGGCGCGCGCGAGCGGGACAGCGAGCAACGCTACCGCGCCGCGCTGTCGCGCTGCCGCACGACCGGCGACGCGGTCCGCGAGCTGGCCCGGCTGCGCGCCGAGGAGGGCTACATGGCGCGCGCCGAGCGTGCCGGCCGGGACTGGCTGCTGATCGAGGATCACTGCCCGATCTGTGCCGCGGCGCAAAGCTGCCAGGGCTTCTGCCGTTCCGAGCTGGCGCTCTTCCAGCGCTGCCTGGGGCCGGGTCTTGCCGTCGAGCGCACCGAGCACCTGCTCGCCGGCGCGCGGCGCTGCGCCTACCGGATCCGGTCGGTGAAGGACGAAGGCGCCGCCGCGGATTGAGGCGTCAGGACACGATGTAGGCCGCCGCGCCGGTGGCGAGCAGCCGGCCCTGCTCGTCGGTGAAGGCCATCCGCGTGTTGGCGACCCGGCTGCCGAGCCGCAGCACTTCCGCCTCGCAGCGGAACAGCGCGCCGATCGCCGGCCGTAGGTAGTCCACCCGCAGATCGATGGTGCCGAGCTTGCCGAAGCGCAGCAGGCGCTGCGCCGGCGGCTCGTCCATGTGGCGCGCGCCGATCGCGGTCATCACCGCCAGGCCGCCCATCGCATCGAGCGCCGCGCTGATCACGCCGCCGTGCAGCCGGTTGTGGGCGTAGTGGCCGATCAGCTCCGGCCGCATGCGCACGTGGGCGCGTGCCGACTCGTGGGCCAGCGCGTCGACCTTCAGGCCCAGGAGCTGATTGAAGCTGATCAGTTGCTCGAAGATCTCGCAGAGCTTGCTGGTGAATTCGGGCTCGAAGGGGCTTTGCACATCGGTCATGCGGACGACCATAACGCAAGGCCGGCGCGGGCGGCTCAGCAGCCGCCCTGAGACGCCCTGACGCGCAGGCGACAGCGCGCGGCCCACGGCGCTTCGGCACAATGCGCGCCATGAGCGAGACGACTTCCTCCCCGACATCCGAGACCGCGGCGACCGATGGCGCCGCGACGGTCCGCCCCGACGGCTTCCTTCGCGTCTGCGCCGCGCTGCGTGAGCGCGGCCACGCGCATGAGCCGCGCTGGCTGGAGGTCTCCGCGCGCAGCTCGCAGGAGGCGGCCGACGCGCTGGGCGTGGCGCTGGGCCAGATCGCCAAGAGCGTCGTGTTCCGCCGCAAGGCCGACGACGCCGCGGTGCTGGTGATCGCCTCCGGCGACAAGCGCGTCGACGAGCGCAAGCTGGAGGTCCACACCGGCAAGCTGGGTCGCGCCGACGCCGACTACGTGAAGGCGCGCACCGGGTTCTCGATCGGCGGCGTGTCGCCGCTGGGTTTCGCGCCGGATCATGCGGCGGAAGGCGGCGGCGAGGCGCCGCGGCTGTTCATCGACCGCGAGCTGTTCCGCTTCGACGCGATCTGGGCCGCGGCGGGGCATCCGAACGGGGTGTTCCTGATGTCGCCGCAGCAGCTCGTGGCGCTGACCGGCGCGCCGGTGATCGAGGTGATGCAGTCGTGACCGAAACACCCCGCGCATCGCCCGTGGCCTTCCCGGTGTCTTCGCCCTCGTCTTCGACCGTGCCATCAAGCGCGCCATCGACCCCGCCGTCCACCATGACATCGCCCATGACATCGCCCCTGGCATCGGCCGCGACGTCGACCGCGCCGCCGCCCGTCGCGGGCGACGTGCGGCGCACGCCGGAAGGCCGTGTCGCGTCGCCCTGCATCAACATCTGCAAGATGCATGAGCCGACGGCACTGTGCCGCGGCTGTGCCCGCACGATCCCGGAGATCGCCAGCTGGAGCAAGGCCGACGACGCCGAGCGCATCCGCATCCTCGCCTTGCTGCCGGAGCGTCGCGCGCTGCTGCGCGCCCACGGCGCCCTGGAGACGGAGCCGCGACCATGACCACGATCGACTTCTACTTCGACCCGATCTCGCCCTACGCCGCGCTGGCCTTCGAGCGGCTGCCCGAGGCGCTGGCCGGGCGCAGCGTGGCGGTGCGATACGTGCCGATCCTGTTCGGCGCGATGCTGAAGTCGCTCGACCACAAGGGGCCTGCGGAGATCCCCGGCAAGCGTGACTGGACCTACCGCCAGGTGCTGTGGCTGGGGCATCGGCTGGGCATTCCGCTGGACCTGCCGGCGGCCCATCCGTTCAATCCCTTGGGCCTGCTGCGCCTGCTGTGGGCCACCGCCGAAGCCGGCCAGACGCCCAACCGCCATGCGGTCGAGCGGGTGCTGCGCCATGTCTGGCGCGGTGGCGAGGACGGCGCCGATCCGGCGCGCCTGCGGGCGTTGACGGCGGACCTCGCGCCCACGCGCGATCCCGCGTCGGACGCGGTCAAGAACGCCCTGCGCGAGGCCACCGATGCCGCGATCGCGCGCGGCGTCTTCGGCGTGCCGACGATGGCCGTCGACGACAAGCTCTTCTGGGGCCTGGACGCGATGGACATGCTCACCGCCTACCTCGACGGCGAGGCGTGGTTCGACGGTCCGGGATGGACCGACGCCGCCCAGCTCCCGACGGGTGTCACCCGATCCACTCGATAGGGACATACCCTCTGCTGCGCCGCACAGTCCCTGAAATTCCGCATCGAGAAATCAAACGCGAGGGTTGCGCCGGAGTTTGTCAGTCTTCGGCAAGCAAGTCGTCAGAAACGGGTCAGAGGGCACTCCGATAGTCCCGCACAAGAGTCATCGGTCGATGATTCTGGGGAACCCGAGGAGACAAACCCATGGCAACTGCAAGCGCAGTGACCACCAATACGCCGATGACGGCCGAGGAGAAGAAGGTCATCTTCGCCTCGTCGCTGGGAACGGTGTTCGAGTGGTACGACTTCTATCTGTACGGCTCGCTGGCCGCGATCATCGGCAAGCAGTTTTTCACCGGCCTGGACCCGACGGCGCAGTTCATCGCGTCGCTGATGGCCTTCGCGGCGGGCTTCATCGTGCGTCCGTTCGGCGCGCTGGTGTTCGGCCGCCTGGGCGACATGATCGGCCGGAAGTACACCTTCCTGGTGACGATCCTGATCATGGGCTTGTCGACCTTCATCGTCGGCGTGCTGCCGACGTACGACACGATCGGACCGGCCGCGGCCGTGATCCTGGTCGGTCTGCGCCTGCTGCAAGGCCTGGCGCTGGGCGGTGAGTACGGCGGTGCCGCGACCTATGTCGCCGAGCATGCGCCGCACGGCAAGCGTGGCGCGTACACCTCGTGGATCCAGACCACGGCGACGCTGGGCCTGTTCCTGTCGTTGATCGTGATCCTGGGCACCCGCACCGCGCTGGGCGAGACGACCTTCGCCGCCTGGGGCTGGCGCATTCCGTTCCTCGTGTCGATCCTGCTGCTGGCCATCAGCGTCTGGATCCGACTGTCGATGAACGAATCGCCCGCCTTCCAGAAGATGAAGTCGGAAGGCAAGACCTCCAAGGCGCCGCTGTCCGAATCCTTCGGCCAGTGGAAGAACCTGAAGGTCGTGCTGCTGGCGCTGTTCGGCCTGGTGGCCGGCCAGGGCGTGGTCTGGTACACGGGCCAGTTCTACTCGCTGTTCTTCCTGCAGAGCGTGCTGAAGGTCGACCCCGCGGCGGCCAACATCATGGTCGCGGTGGCCCTGCTGATCGGCACGCCGTTCTTCGTCGTGTTCGGCACGCTGTCCGACAAGATCGGCCGCAAGCCGATCATCATGGCCGGCCTGCTGCTGGCGTGCCTGACCTATTTCCCGCTGTTCAAGGCGCTGACCAGCGCCGCGAACCCTGATCTGGCGCGTGCTCAGGCGACGGCCCAGATCACGCTGGAGACGGACCCGGCGCAGTGCTCCTTCCAGGGCAGCCCGGTGGCGCGCGACGTGGACTTCACCACGCCTTGCGACATCGCCAAGCGCGCGCTGGCCCAGGCGGCCGCCAACTACGAGACCGTGAACGGCGCCGCCGGCACGGGCATCGTGAAGGTGGGCGACAAGGTCATCACCGCGCCGACCGCCACGCTGACCGCTGGCGGCCACAAGTTCGACGAGGACAGCGCGAAGAAGATCGCCGCGTTCAAGAAGGATCTGGCCGACGCGATGAAGGCGGCGGGCTATCCGCCCAAGGCGGATCCGGCGAAGGTCAACACGCCGCTGGTGATCGCGATCCTGGCCGTGCTGGTGCTGTACGTGACGATGGTCTACGGGCCGATCGCCGCGATGCTGGTGGAGCTCTTCCCGACGCGCATCCGCTACACGTCGATGAGCCTGCCGTATCACATCGGCAACGGCTGGTTTGGCGGTCTGCTGCCGTCGATCAGCTTCGCGATGGTCGCGCAGAACGGCAACATCTATCACGGTCTCTGGTACCCGATCGGCATTGCCGCGATCACCCTGGTGATCGGCCTGCTGTTCGTCCGCGAGACCAAGGACGTGGACATCTACGCCCGCGACTGAGCGCGCGACGCGACGCAACCCAAAAGGCGGCTTCGGCCGCCTTTTTCGTTGCCGCGCGCATGAGTACCGCAAGGATCGGGCCGAGCCGGGTCCGTCGCCGACGCCGAGCGCACGCGCAGCGTGCATCAACCACTGACTGGGCGCCGTCTGTCTGAGGGTAGCGATCCGGAGGAGAGCGGCCCGAGTTGGTCGCCCTGGCGAGCGCGGCGGCGGCGGCCCCGGCTCGGCCCGATCCGTGCTCGGTCTGACCGAACGCGGGTCGCCCGATCCGCGATTGATCCCACCGAGCGCGGGTCGTCTGATCCGCGCGCGGTCCGACCGAACGCGGGTTCTCGCAAGACGGGCTCCTGCTCTCAGGCTGCTGTCAGCAACCCCGCGAAGAATCGCCATTGCACTGCAATGCAATGCACCGCAGTCGACGACATCAGATCAATCGAGCAACCGGAGTCAGCAACGCCATGTGGAAACTTGTCCTTGGATTCATCGTCTTCGCCGCGCTGGCGCTGTTCGTGCTGATGCGCAGTGGCGGCAACATTGATCTGACGGGGGAGAAGCACGACGTGACCGGCGGCCACACCGAGCAGGCCGCGAGCGAGGCTGCGACGGCGGCGTTGACGGCTGCCTCGGCGGCGATCCCCATGGATGCGGCGTCCGCGTCGGCCGCGGCTTCCGGCGCCTCGCAGTAAGCGACCAGCCACCAGCGATCAACGATCGGCGTCTCGACCCGGATCCGCTCCCGCGCGGGTCCGCGCGCGAGGATCAAGCGGCCCGGTCCTCGCCGGAGCCGCGCAGCGGCGCGTCGACCGGCAACCGCATCACCATCCGCGTGCCTTCCCCAGGCTGCGACACGACCTCGATCTGGCCTCCCAGCACATTGGTCACGATGTTGTGGACGATGTGCATGCCCAGACCGGAGCCGCCCTTGCCGAGCTTGGTCGTGAAGAACGGATCGAAGATCCGCCGCACCACGGACGCATCCATGCCACGCCCGTCGTCTTCGACGGTGAGTTCCACCTGTGATGCATCCAGGCGCTGGCAACTGACCTGGACCTGCCCGCCCTCGCGGCCCTCGAACGCATGCACCAGCGCGTTCATCAGCAAGTTGGTCAATACCTGCCCGAGCGCGCCCGGATAGCTGCTCATGCGCAGGTCGGGGTTCAGGTCGGTGATCACGCGGAACGGCGTGTGCTTGAAGCTGGGCTCGACCATCACCAGCACGTCCTCGACGACCTGCGCCAGATCGAAGTCGCGTCGCGTGTCGCTGGTCTGGTCGATGGCGACCTGCTTGAAGTCCTTCACCAGGTCGGCGGCCTTCTGCACGTTGCGATGCAGGATGTCCTGCCCGCGGCGCGTGTCCTTGACGAGGTCCTCGAGCTGGCTGCGCCGCATCGGCGTGTTGTCCGTGAGCATGCGGTCGAGCTTGCCCCAGCGGTCCTCCAGCGCCGACACCACCGTCAGCGCGTTGCCCAGCGGCGTGTTCAGCTCATGCGCGACGCCCGCCACCAACCGGCCCAGCGAGGCGAGCTTTTCCGATTCGACCAGCTCGCGCTGCGCGGTCTTCAGGTTGGCCATCGCCTGCGTCAGCTCGGCATTGGCCTCGGTCAACTGCACGGTGCGCTGCGCCACCTGCTCCTCCAGCGTGGTGGCATGGCCGCGCAGGTCCTCGAAGGCCTTCAGCAGCGCCTGCCGCATCCGCTCCATCGCCTTGCCAACGCGGGCGATCTCATCCTCCCCGCCGAGCTCCAGCGGCTTGTCCAGATGGCCGGAGGCCAGCTCGTCCGCCGCCTCCGACAGCTTGGCCATCGGCCGCAGCACGCGGCGCTGCATCACCACCAGGATCAGCCCCATCGACACCGTCAGCGTCAGCAGGCTGCGCCAGAGCGCGCTCCACAGGTCGGCGCGCTTGCGCGCCATCAGCGGCTCGGCGCTCATGACGATGGTGAGCTTGGCGATCTCGCGGCCGTCGCGCATCACGGGGCGCGTCTCGGTGAGCGTCATCGCGTCGTCGGCGCTGCCGCGGTGGAACTCGACGAAGGCCTGCTGCGCCGAGTTCTCGGTCACCACGACGGACACGAAGCGCGGATCGTCCACCTGCGCCTTGACCATCGGCTCGGCCAGATCGGGGGACACCTGCCAGATCGGCTCGGCCAGCGACAGCGCCAGCACCTCCGCCACACGCGACAGGTCGCGGCGCAGATCGTCCATCACCACGCGGCGGCTGAGCTGTTGCTCGTACAGCAGCACGCCGGCCGTGGGCAGTGCCAGGCCCACCAGCAACGCAAGGATCACGGCGTTGCGCAATGAAGTCTTCATCAGGGCCACGATCACTGTTCCTGTCCAAGGCTCGGAGTGCGGCAGATTATGCGGGCGGCGTCGCCGCGCCGCTCACGCCGTTCATGCCGAGAAATGCTCGTCCGACGCCAGCACCGTGACCCGATTGCGCCCTTGCGCCCGTGACGCCTTCAGTGCCTGATCGGCGCGGGCGATGAAGTCGCGCGCGGTCTCGCCCTGGCCCAACTGGGTCACGCCCACGGACAGGCTCATGCGCCGCTCGGCGTCGGCCTGCAGTTGCGCCACGCCGTGCCGGAGCTGCTCGGCCAGCGTGTAGGCCTCGTGAAGCCCGGCGCCGGGGATCAGCAGCGCGAATTCGTTCTCCTCGATGCGGGCGGCGACATGGTGGCTTTGCGCGATGCTGCGCACCGTGTTGGCGACCTGCTGCAGCGCGTCGTTGAGCCGGGTTTCGGTGAGCTGCCGCTGCAGCCCGGTGAAGTCGTCGATGTCGCCGATCAGCAGGCAGGGCGCCAGCGGCGTGCCGGCGTCGGGGCTCTGCAGGCAGGCGGCCAGCGCCTGGTCGAAGCCGCGTCGGTTGCTCAGGCCGGTGAGCGGGTCCAGCAGCGCCTCGCTGCGGGCGCGGTGCACCTCCTGGCGCAGGGAGGCGACTTCCTGGCGGCTCAGCTCCAGCCGCGTCATCAGGCTGCCGACGGCATTGCGCATGTCCACCGTGCCCTGCAGCGCGGCGGCCAGCACCTGCACGTGCTGGCCCGGCGCGGCCTCGCGCAGCGAGCGCTCCCAGCCCTGCAGCGCGCGCGCGTACTGCTGCACCTGGTTGCCGGCCTGGTCGGTGCAGTCGGACACGCCGCGCAGCACGTCGCCGACGTCCTGCGCCAGCGTGACGGCCATCTGCTCGTCGAGCTCGGCGATGTGCTTGCGGTAGAGCGCCCAGGTCTGCGGCTCGTCCAGCGTGCGGCCGTCCTGGGTCAAGGTCATCAACTCGCGGCTGAGCGCGCCGTTCATCGCCGTCACGTGCTCGTACCAGACGGCATACGTGACCGGATGCAGCGCGGCGCGCTGTCTGGACATCAGGGGCAGGGCGGTGCGCAGCGCTTGGGCGCTGGCGGCGATGCTTTCGGTGTACCTCATCGGCAGGGTCCCTCACAGGTCCGGAACCTGTCGCGCCCGTCGGCGCCCGGCTCCTTGTCGTTTCCTATCCCTTGCCCGCCTTCGCGGCCGGGCGACCTGTCATCGGCGGCCGGGGTCGGGTCTTGAGGGCCGACCGCGTGCTTTCGCGTGGTGGCGCGCATGTCGAGGCCGCCCGCGTCGACTATTCACGCGGGAAGGGACAGGGCAAGGGACAGGGCGGGGACAGCGTCAACGGCGGTGCGGGGCCTCATCCGGCCAACCGGTCGGCGAGCGGATGGGTGGGTGGATCGGCGAGCGGATCAGCGGCCGCACGGTGCGAAGCGCGGCGTGCGGCAGGCAATCCAGCATTGCCCCTTCGCGAATGCGTGGCCGGCCTGGATTCCTAGAATCGGCTGCCATGAGCAGTTCCTCCCCGGCGTCCCGGGCGCCCTCCCCCGACGTGGCCGGCCGCGTGCCGCTGAGCGGGCTGCTGCTGGCGGTGGGCGGCGCGATCGGGTTCTCCGGCAAGGCGATCATCGTCAAGCTGGCCTACCGACACGGCGTCGACGCGATCACGCTGCTGATGCTGCGCATGCTGCTGGCGCTGCCGCTGTTCCTGGCGCTGGCGTGGTGGGCCGGGCGCGGCAAGCCGCCGCTGTCGGGCCGCGAGCGGCTGGCCGTGCTGGGGCTGGGCTTCAGCGGCTACTACCTGGCCAGCTTTCTCGACTTCGCCGGCCTGGCCTACGTCAGCGCGAGCTTCGAGCGGCTGATCCTGTACCTCAACCCGACCATCGTGCTGCTGCTGTCGTGGGCGATGTTCGGCCGCCGCGTCACGGGGCGCCAGGCGCTCGCGCTGGGCGTCAGCTACGCCGGGGTGCTGCTGGTCTTCGGCCACGAGCTCAGCGTGCAGGGCGCCAACGTCTGGCTGGGCGGCGCGCTCGTCTTCGGCAGCGCGGTGGCTTATGCGCTGTACCTGGTCTACAGCGGCGAATGGGTGAAGCGCCTTGGCGCGATGCGCCTGACGGGGCTGGCGACCACGGTGGCTTGCGGCCTGTGCATCGCGCAGTTCCTGCTGACGCGGCCGGTCTCCGGGCTGATGGACCTGGCGCCGGCGGTATGGTGGCTGTCGGTGCTGAACGCGACGGCGTGCACCTTCGCGCCGGTGCTGATGGTCATGATGGCGATCGAGCGCATGGGCGCCGGCGTGGCGGCGCAGACCGGCATGGTCGGCCCCATGTCCACGATACTGATGGGTGTGCTGATCCTGGACGAGCCGCTCTCGCCGTGGGTGATCGGCGGGACGGTGCTGGTGCTGGGCGGCGTGTGGCTGCTGGCCCGGCAGCGGCGCTGAGCGCGGCGCTCGGCGGGCAGGCGACAAGACATCGAAGGAGATCGACATGGATCTGGGACTGGAGGGCCGCTGGGCCCTGGTATGCGCGGCCTCCAAGGGCCTGGGCGCCGGCTGCGCCGAGGCGCTGGTGGGCGAGGGCGTCAACGTGGTCATCACCGCGCGCGGCGAGGAGGCGCTGCAGGCGCAGGCCGCGCGGTTGCGGGCGCTGAACCCGCGCGCGCAGGTGGTCGCCGTGGCCGGCGACATCACGACCGAGGCCGGCCGCGCCGCGGCGCTGGCCGCCGCGCCGCAGGTGGACATCCTCGTCAACAACGCCGGCGGTCCGCCGCCCGGCGACTTCCGCGACTGGGAGCGCGAGCAGTGGCTCGCCGCCATCGACGCCAACATGCTCACGCCCATCGCGTTGATCAAGGCCACCGTCGACGCGATGGCGCGGCGCGGCTTCGGCCGCATCGTCAACATCACCTCGGGCGCGGTGAAGGCGCCCATCGACGTGCTGGGACTGTCCAACGGCGCGCGCTCGGGCCTGACCGGCTTCGTCGCGGGCATCGCCCGCCAGGCGCAGATCGCCGGTCGCAACGTGACGATCAACAACCTGCTGCCCGGCGCCTTCGACACCGAACGCCTGCAGAAAACCATGGCGGCCGGCGCGCAGAAGTCCGGCCAGGCGGTCGATCAGGTGCGCGCCAAGCGCATGACCGCCATCCCGGCGCAGCGCTTCGGCAGCGCGGCCGAGTTCGGCGCCATCTGCGCCATGATGTGCAGTGCCCACGCCGGCTACCTGACCGGGCAAAACATCCTGCTGGACGGCGGGTCCTATCCCGGGACCTTCTGAGCTCACGCGCGCGGGTGCCCGGGCCGGGAGGCTCGCGGGCAGGGGCGGATAGCAAAGTCTTGTCATCGACCCACTCTCATAGGTGGGTCGATGCCATTCGGATGGTCTGAATCACTATCGAACTCATCGTCGACGAGGCGAAGAATGGTTGCTGTCCCCACAACGCCACCCGCGAAGGATTGCCGCCATGGGCCCGGCCCGGATCGAGATCGTCGAGCAGGTCGATTGCATCGAACGCATCGAACGCTTCGAGCGCATTGAACGCGTCGAGCGCGTTCAGCGTGTCGCGCGCCCGGTCCGTCCTGCCCGTCCCGATCGGTCGATCGACGACGAGCCGGTGATCGACGTGCCGTCCCGCGAGATCCCCGACCAGGCCGTCACGACCGCGGCGCCGCGTGGCATCGTCCTCAACGGGGTATGGCTGCCGCTGGTCTGACCGGCGATGGCCGCGGCGGCGCGACGGTGGTGACATCGCCGTGGTACCGCGATGGCGGTGGCGATACCGGGGCGACGTTCAGCGTCTTCCCGACGACACCAGGATGCCCGCCGCGATCAGCAGGAAGGCGGCGCCGTGGAACCACGTCGGCCATTCGCCGAGCAGCGCCGCGGACATCAGCGCCGCGAAGACCGGCGTGAGGTTGCCGAAGAAGGCGGCCAGCGTCGGGCCCGCCCGCGCGACGCCCAATCCCCAGCAGCGGTAGGCGATCAGCGACGGTCCCACCGCCACGTAGACCAGTGCCAGACCCAGCGGCCAACCCCACCGCACCGGCGGCACGCCGGCGAGCTGCTCCAGCCCCGCCGAAGCCCATCCGAACGTCAGCCCGAACAGCATCTGCGCCATCAGCAGCGCGGCCCAGTCCCAGTCCGGGCGCTGGCCGCCCTGCATGTGGGCCGGCGGGCGCGCCAGCAGCCAGCTATAGAAGGCCCAGCTCAGCACCGCGAGCAGCATCAGCAGGTCGCCCTGGACGAACTGCACCTGCGCCAGCCGCTCCAGGTGGCCGCGCGAGATCACCAGCGCCACGCCGCCCAGCGACAGCAGCGCGCCCAGCAGTTGCCGGCGCGTCGGCCAGACGCGATAGAGCAGGGCGCCGATGGCCAGCATCCACACCGGCAGGCTGGCGGCGATCAGCGTCACGTTGAGCGCGGTGGAGCTGTGCAGCGCCTGGTACTGCAGCGCGTTGTAGCAGCCCATGCCCAGCAGCCCGGTCAGCGCGAAGTAGCCCCAACGGCTCCGCAGCGGGGTCAGGTCTTGCAGCAACGCGCGCGCCAGTGGCACCAGCAACGCGAAGGCCAGCGTCCAGCGCATCGCGTTGAGCAACAGCGGCGGCACCAGCGCGCTCACCGAGCGACCCACCACCGCGTTGCCGGCCCACAGCAGCGGGGGCAGCGTCAGCATCAGGGCCAGGCGTGGGGACAGCGTCATGGGGCGATGCGCGCGCGGCGATGCGCGTCGGACGGGAGGCTGGCACGATAGCGGGATTCGCGGCGTCAGGGGATGTCGCGGGTGACACCCCCACGTGAGGAGAACCCTGATGAGCGACAGAGCTGTGCGCATCTCGCAACCCGGCGGCCCGGAGGCGATGCGGATCGAGGCGGTGGACGTCGGCGATCCCGGCCCTGGCGAGATCCGCATCCGCCACGTCGCCGTGGGCCTGAACTACATCGACATCTATCACCGCAGCGGCGTCTATCCGCTGCCGATGCCGGCGGGCCTGGGCATGGAGGGCGCGGGCATCGTCGAGGCGGTGGGCGACGGCGTCGCGCACCTGAAGGTCGGCGACCGCGCCGCCTATGCCAGCCAGCCGATCGGCGCCTATGCCAGCGCCCGCGTGATGCCGGCGCGCTGCGTCGTGCCGCTGCCGGACTTCCTCAGCTTCGAGCAGGGCGCCGCGATGATGCTCAAGGGCATGACGGTGCAGTACCTGTTGCGCCGCACGCTGCCGCAGGCCGGCCTGCAGCCCGGCGATCACGTGCTGTTCCACGCCGCGGCGGGCGGCGTCGGCCTGATCGCCTGCCAGTGGGCGAAGGCGCTCGGCCTGCGGCTGATCGGCACGGCGGGCAGCGACGCGAAGTGCCGCCTGGCGCTCGACCACGGCGCGGACGTGGCGATCAACTACGCGACCGAGAACGTCGCCGATCGCGTCAAGGAGATCACCGGCGGGCAGGGCGTGAAGGTGGTGTACGACTCGGTCGGCGCCTCGACCTGGGAGGGCTCGCTGGCGAGCCTGCGGCCGTTCGGGCTGATGGTCAGCTTCGGCAACGCGTCCGGCGTGGTGGCACCGGTGCCGCTGAGCGCGCTGTCGGCCAAGGGGCTTTACCTGACGCGGCCGTCGCTGTTCGTGCACCTGACGTCGCAGGAGGCCACGCGCGAGATCGCCGGGGACCTGTTCAAGATCGTCGAGAGCGGGGCGGTGAAGATCGAGGTCGAGCAGCGTTATCCGTTCGACGAGGTCCAGCGGGCCCATCGCGAGATGGAGGCCCGCACGACCACCGGCTCAGGCGTGCTGCTGGTTTGAGCCGCCGGATGAGGCGATCGGCGCGGCGTCCAGGTCGGCGGCCACGGTCTCGGCATCCAGCAGGGGATCGTTGCTGGCCGGGTCCGCCTCGTTGATCGCATGGGGCGCCGGGCTCACGCGGCGCGGCACTTCCGGCAACTCGTCCAGGCCGGCGGGGACGGTGTCCTCGCCGCCGTCCAAGGCGCCCACGGTGGTTTCCTCGACCTCCACGTCGACCGTCTCGGTCCGCACCACCTCGTCCAGCACGACCGGCTGCGACAGCCGGACCTCGAAGCTGAAGCAGGAGCCCGAGCCGGGCTGGCTCTCCACGCGTACCTCGCCGCCCATCAGCTCGACCAGGCGCTTGACGATGGTCAGGCCCAGGCCGGTGCCGCCGTAGCGGCGCGTGATGCTGCCGTCGGCCTGCGTGAAGGGGCTGAAGATCTGCGCGATCTGGTCGCGCGTCATGCCGATACCGGTGTCGTGCACCGCGATGCGCAGGCGCAGTGGGCCGCCTTGCGGAGCGTCGTCATCGTCGCCGCCCTCGTCGACGCGTTCCAGGTCGACGCGGACCTCGCCCTTCTCGGTGAACTTCAGCGCGTTGCCCACCAGGTTCACCAGGATCTGGCGCAGGCGCAGCGCGTCGCCCAGCAGGTGCTGCGGCACGCCGGGCTGCACGCGCGCGTGCAGCAGCAGGCCTTTCTCGTGCGCCTGCAGCAGCAGCGGGTGCAGGGCCTCGCGCAGGCAGTCGTGCAGGCTGAAGGGGGCCTGGTCGATGATGACGCGGCCGGCCTCGATCTTGGCGATGTCCAGCAGGTCGTTGATGATCACCATCAGGCCCTTGGCCGAGCTGTGGGCCAGCTCGATGAACTTGCGCTGGCGCTCGTTGAGCTCGGTCTGCAGCACCAGCTCGGTCAGGCCCAGCACGCCGTTCATCGGGGTGCGGATCTCGTGGCTCATGTTGGCCAGGAAGGAGCTCTTGGCCTGGCTGGCGGCCTCGGCGGCCTCGCGCGCGGCTTCGAGCTGCGCCTGCGTGGCCTTGAAGTCGCCGATGTCGCGGGCGTTGAGCTGCAGGACCACCTCGCCGCTGACGGGGTCCCGCATCGGGCGCGCGTCGATGGCGTGCCAGCGGCGGCCGTTGGCGGTGTTGAGCTCCAGCTCGGCGCCGAAGGTCTGGCCGCCGCGCACCTGCGCGATGATGCGGCGCGCCAGTTCGGGCTCGGGGAAGATCGCGCTGAAGTCTGTCGCGCCGATGGTCTTGCGCAGGCCGCTGAAGCACATCGCCGCGGCCGGGTTGCGCATCAGCGTGCTGCCGTCGCGCAGCGAGAACACGGCGATGCGCACGGAGGTGTGCTGCAGCGCCTCGACGCCGCGCAGCAGGCTCTTGTCGACGCCGCTGACCAGCGAGTCGGCCGCGAACAGCATCACCTGCCGCTTGTCGGGGGTACGGATGCCGCGCGAGACCAGCATCACCGTCGTCGGCTGGCCCTTGGGGTAGACGGTCCACTGCTCGCGGACCAGCTTGCCGTGGGTGTGGTCGGCGGCCGCGACGGCCAGGCGCTCGGCCACCGAGGGGCTCATGTCGCTGAGGTCGCGGGAGAGGAATTCCTCGGCGCTGTCCGCGCGCCAGAAGCTCAGCGCGGCGGCGTTGGCCCAGAGGTTGCGCTGACGCTCCTGGTCGTAGACCCACATGGGCACATCGAGCCAGTCGTAGTGGGTCAGGCAGGAGAAGTCGAGCATGGAGGGCCGCGCCGCGTGGTTACGTTCTGTCGCAGCGGATTGTCGCCGCCGGGCGTGACCTGTCCATCGTGGGCTATGCCTATTCCGTCACGTCCGCCCCGCAGGCGTGGCGGGCGAAGCGAGGCGCGTCGGCCACCGGGCCGCCGGGTGGTCGGGCGCCCTGGACATGGCGCGGCGTGTCGCGGGACGCGCCGCGCCGGGCACGCTCAGCCGCGCTTGACGCGGCGCAGCTCGTCCCAGATCAGCAGGACGGCGCCGACGGTGATGGCGCTGTCGGCGATGTTGAAGGAGGGGTAATACCAGCCGGCCCAGTGCAGCTGGATGAAGTCGACCACGTAGCCGTGCAGCAGCCGGTCGACGACGTTGCCGACGGCTCCGCCCAGGATCAGGCTGAGCGCCCACGCGAATTGCTTCTGGTGGCCGTGGCGGCGCAGCAGCCACACGATGAAGACCGTCGCCGCGGCGCCCAGCGCGACGAAGAACCAGCGCTGCCAGCCCGACGCGCCGGCCAGGAAGCTGAAGGCCGCGCCCGTGTTGTGGACCCGCACCAGGTTGAAGAACGGGAAGACGTAATGGCTGTCCCCGTACTGGAACGAATGCAGGATCAGGACCTTGGTGAACTGGTCGGCCAGGATCACCAGCAAGGCGATCGCCAGCCATTGGATCAGGCGGTTGTGGGACGGGGCGGAGGACTTGGTGGCCATGGATGCAGCAGACGGCGCGGCGGTGCGCGGACCCGGAAGGCGCGCCCTGGGAGCGCGGAACCCTGGACTGTAGCGCCGACGGCGTCCCCCGCCGTGCGGCTACAGTGCGGCGCTGATGAGACTGCGCCTGAAGATTCTCCTGCTGGCCATCCTGCCGCTGGTCGCGTCGCTGCTGCTGATCGCGGTGGCGGTGCGGCAGCAGGAGCGGGAGCTGCTCGCCCGCGAGCACGCCGCCGTGCAGCGCGCCTACATGGACGCGCGCCGCGACGAGCTGCGCCATTACGTCGAGCTGGCCGTCAGCACGCTGCAGCCGCTCTACGACCGGGCGCCGCAAGGCAGCCCGGCCGAGGTCGACCGCGACAAGCGCGAGGCGCTGCGGCTGCTGTCCTCGCTGGACTACGGCGAGGACGGCTACTTCTTCGTCTACGACCTGCAGGGCCGGGTGCTGATGCACTCGCGCCAGCCGGAGCTGGTGGGGCGCGACCTGTGGGGCCTGCGCGACCCGCTCGGGCGGCCCACGATCCAGCAACTGGTCGGGCAGGCCAAGGCCGGCGGCGGTTATGTCGACTACCAGTGGCGCAAGCCGTCGACCGGGGACATGGCGCCCAAGCTCGGCTACGTCGTCGCGATGGAGCGCTGGAACTGGATGCTGGGCACCGGGCTGTACCTGGACGGCATCCGCGCCACGCTGGAGCAGCTCGACCGCGAGGCGCAGGCCAACATCGCCCAGACGATGTGGTGGATCGCGGCGATCGCGGTCTTCGGCGTCGCGCTGATCAGCGCCAGCGCGCTGGCGCTCAACCTCAGCGAGCACCGCCAGGCCGAGGCCAAGTTGCGCGCGCTGGCGCACCAGGTCGTGCGCTCCCAGGAGGACGAGCGCGCCCACCTGTCGCGCGAGCTGCACGACGGCGTGAGCCAGACGCTGGTCTCGACCAAGCTGCTGATCGAATCGGCGCAGCAGGCCGGCTCCACCGCGTTGCTGCCGCGCGCGCTGGCCCGGCTCAACGACAGCCTGACCGAGGTGCGCGGGCTGTCGCACCGGCTGCGGCCGGCGCTGCTCGACACGCTGGGCCTGCCGGCGGCGCTGGAGCACCTGGCGCGCGAGTTCGACGAGGCCGGCGCGGCCTCGGTGGCGATGCGCGTCGTCGGCACGCCGCGCGAGCTGCCCGAGCTGCTGAACACGGTGCTCTTCCGCGTCGCGCAGGAGGCGCTGACGAACGTGGTGAAACACGCCGGCGCGGCACGCGTCGAGCTGTCGCTGGAGTTCCTGCCCCACCCGTCCGGCGGCGAGGCGCGCGGGGAGGGCGGCGACGTGCTGCTGCGGGTGCTCGACGACGGCGCCGGCTTCGACGCCGACGATGCCGAACGACGCGACCCGCATCACGGCATCGGCCTGCGCAACATGCGCGAGCGCATGGCCTCGGTCGGCGGCGCGCTGGACCTGCAATCGAGCCCCGGCCACGGCACGCAAGTCGAGGCGACGGTATCGGCGGCGGCGATCCGTCGCCTGGCGCGAGACAATCCCGCCCCATGAGTCCCGAGAGCCCGTCCGCCGCCGCGCCGATCCGCATCCTGTTGGTCGACGACCACCCGCTGGTGCGCGAGGGCCTGCGCTCGCGGCTGCAGGGCGAGGCGCGCTACCTGGTCGTCGGCGAGGCCGGCGGCGTCGAGGAGGCGATGGTGATGCTGGTCTCCACGCAGCCGCAGGTGGTGCTGCTGGACGTCGGCCTGAAGGGCCAGAACGGCATCCAGCTGGCGCAGGCCATGCTGGAGCGCGTGCCCGAGCTGCGAGTGCTGATGTACAGCATGTACGACAACCCGGAGTACGTGCAGCGCGCGCTGCAGGCCGGCGCGCGCGGCTACGTGCTGAAGGACGCGCCGGCGGGCGAGATCGTCGCGGCCATCGACGCGGTCGCGGCGGGGGGCACGTTCCTGAGCCCGGGTGTGTCCAAGCGCATGTTCCGCAGCCAGCAGCCGCGTCCGATCCTCTCGCCGCGCGAGAGCGAGATCCTCTCCGCCCTGGGCCGCGGTGAGTCGAGCAAGCAGATCGCCCGCGCGCTGGACCTGTCCGTGAGGACGGTGGAGACACACCGCCAGAACATCAAGCGCAAGCTGGAGCTCGAAGGCCAGGCGGAGCTGATCCGCTATGCGGTCGAGCATGCGCGCGGGCTGCATCGTGACGATGCCTGACCGCTGACCGCGGGTTTCCACTTAAGCGATCCCACGTCGGCCCCCTAGTCGGTCCGACGGATGTGCGATCGCGCGCGGAAACGGAAACTGCCGGTCGCAAGACAAGCCGCGCGCCAGGACTCGACGAGACGGTGCGCCCATAAAAGGAGACATCGATGTCGAACTTGAGTCGCCACCTCGCCTGGGCGGGCGTGGCCATCCTCGGGGCGTTCGCCCTGGCCACCGTCGCGCTCGCGCGCGGCGAAGCGGTGAGCGCGTTGTGGGTCGTGGTGGCCGCGATCTGCGTCTACCTGATCGGCTACCGCTACTACAGCCTGTTCCTGGCGACCCGGGTGCTGGGCCTGGACCCCACCCGCCAGACCCCCGCCTGGAAGCACAACGACGGCCTGGACTTCGTGCCCACGCACAAGTACGTGCTGTACGGGCACCACTTCGCCGCGATCGCCGGCGCCGGCCCGCTGGTCGGCCCGGTGCTGGCCGCGCAGATGGGCTATCTGCCGGGGCTGCTGTGGATCCTGGCCGGCGTGATCTTCGCCGGCGCGGTGCAGGACTTCATCGTGCTGTTCATTTCCACGCGCCGCGACGGCCGCTCGCTGGGCGACCTCGTCAAGCAGGAGATGGGCACGGTGCCCGGCGTGATCGCGCTGTTCGGCGCCTTCATGATCATGATCATCATCCTGGCGGTGCTGGCGCTGATCGTGGTGAAGGCGCTGGCCGGATCGCCGTGGGGCACGTTCACCGTGGCGGCGACGATCCCGGTCGCGCTGTTCATGGGCGTCTACCTGCGCTTCATCCGTCCGGGCCGCATCGGCGAGGTCTCCATCATCGGCTTCGTGCTGCTGATGCTGGCCATCGTCGGCGGCCAGTGGGTGCACGAGAGCCCGGCCTGGGCGCCGCTGTTCACCTACGACGGCAAGGCGCTGACGTGGATGCTGATCGGCTACGGCTTCGTCGCCGCCTCGATTCCGGTGTGGCTGCTGCTGGCGCCGCGCGATTACCTGTCGACCTTCCTGAAGATCGGCACCATCATCGCGCTGGCCATCGGCATCGTGATCGTCGCGCCGCCGCTGCAGATGCCCTCGTTCACCCAGTTCGCCGCCGGCAACGGCCCGGTCTGGTCGGGCAACCTGTTCCCGTTCCTGTTCATCACGATCGCCTGCGGCGCGGTGTCGGGATTCCACGCGCTGATCAGCTCGGGCACCACGCCCAAGATGCTGGACAACGAGGTCAACGCGCGCTTCATCGGCTACGGCGGCATGCTGGCCGAGTCCTTCGTGGCGGTGATGGCGCTGGTGGCGGCGTCGTGCATCGACCCGGGCGTCTACTTCGCGATGAACAGCCCGGCCGCGCTGGTGGGCTCGACGCCCGAGGCGGTCGCGGCGACGCTGTCGACCTGGGGCTTCGTGATCACGCCGGACATGCTGGTGCAGACCGCCAAGGACGTCGGCGAGAACACCATCCTCGCGCGCGCCGGCGGCGCGCCGACGCTGGCGGTGGGCATGGCCCACATCCTGCACCAGGTGATCGGCGGCAAGGCGATGATGGCCTTCTGGTATCACTTCGCGATCCTGTTCGAGGCGCTCTTCATCCTGACCGCCGTCGACGCGGGCACGCGCGCCGGCCGCTTCATGCTGCAGGACCTGCTGGGCACCTTCGTGCCGGCGCTCAAGCGCACCGAGTCGCTGCCGGCCAACCTGATCGCCACCGGCCTGTGCGTGGCGGCGTGGGGCTACTTCCTGTACCAGGGCGTGGTCGATCCGCTGGGCGGCATCAACACGCTGTGGCCGCTGTTCGGCATCGCCAACCAGATGCTGGCCGCGGTGGCGCTGCTGCTGGGCACGGTGGTGCTGTTCAAGATGAAGAAGGACCGCTACGCCTGGACGACCATCCTGCCGGCGGCCTGGCTGCTGATCTGCACGATGACGGCCGGCTGGCAGAAGATCTTCAGCGCGGACCCGAAGGTGGGCTTCCTGGCGCATGCCTCGAAGTACGCCGACTCGCTGGCGGCGGGCCAGGTGCTGGCGCCGGCCAAGAGCCTGGAGGCGATGGAGCGCGTGATCTTCAACGACCGCCTGGACGCGGCGTTGTGCGCGCTGTTCATGTTCGTCGTCGTCAGCGTGCTGGTCTACAGCGTCAAGGCCGTGCTCAAGGCGCGCGCCGAGCGCAAGCCCACCGTGCACGAGACCCCGTTCGAGCGCATGCCCGAAGGCGCCACGGCGGGCGGCCATGCTTAAGCAGGCCGCCGCGGCGGCCGAGGCCGCGCTCTCGACGGCCTCGGATCTGCTGCAGGCGGGCCGCTACATGGCGCGCGGCGTGCGGCAGCAACTGGTCGGTGCCGACTACGGCGCCTACCTAGCGCACATGGCCCGCACGCATCCGGACCAGGACCCGATGACGTACGAGGCGTTCTTCCGCGAGCGCCAGGAGGCGCGCTTCAACTCGCGCACCGGCCGCTGCTGCTGACGCGCGACCCGCCATCGCTCCGCGCGACGAGGCCCTTCGGGGCCTCCGTCGTTTCCGCGCCTCGCGCCATCACGCGGCGGTGTCACGTCGCCACTCCGCCCACCGCCAGATCCGTCGACTGGCGATGAAAGCGGTGTCTCGCGGCAGGGACGCGGCGATCGCGCGTTATGAGGAGCGTCTGCGATGGGCCGCGGAGCGTGCCGCTCCGGCACGCGTGGACGTGCTGATCGAGCCGATCAATCCGCATGACATGCCGGGCTACCTGCTGCAACGGCAGGACGAGGCGCATGCGATCGTCGAGCGCATCGGCGCGACGAACCTGAAGGTCCAGATGGACCTGTACCACTGCGAGCGCGTCGAGGGCGATGCCGCCGCACTGATCAGGCACTGGCTGCCGACGGGCCGCGTCGGACACTTCCAGATCGCCGGCGTGCCGCACCGGCACGAGCCGGACGAAGGCGCGCTCGACTGGCGAGGCGCGCTCTCCGCGATCGACGAGATCGCGGCGGCGACGGGATGGGAGGGGTGGGTGGGCTGCGAGTACCGGCCGCGTCGAGGCCTCGAACCGGGTGGTACCTCCGGGGGCCTGGCATGGATGCGAGCGGTACCCGATGGCGCGTGGATCTGAGGAATCGGCGCTTGAGCGCGTCGCCCCCAGCCGCTTCTCAAGCAATCCAGGAGCGTCCGATGTTCCCCAGTCATTCATCGGCCGGTCTCGCTTCGACGGGGCCTCTCTCGAACGAGGATGCGGCATCCTCGACGGCGGTGCACGATCCGCGCGCGAACCGGGTCTTTCTTCGCGGCCTTGACGATCCGGCGCTGAGTCCGCGAGCCAGGGCCTGGTTGGAGGAGATGCGAAACGGCAACTGGCCCGCGCGTCCGGCGCAAGGGCTGCTCATGGCGGCGTTGGCCCAGGCGGTCGTCGAGCTGCCGGGCTTTCCGAGCGATGCGGGCCTGTGCGTCGCCGATTTCACGGGTGCATCGGACAAGTGCTTCGCGTGCTCGAAAGGCCCTGACGATCGATATGTGCTGCTCGTGACGACCGCTCGCCTCGACCAGCGGGCCGGCTATCGCGTCGGCACTCGACCGGGGGTTTTCGATGAACGACGGCCGCCAGGTTTCCCGGAGGGGTCGGACGGATTTTTCCGGGCGTTGATCGCCGTGATGGGCCGGCATCTGCAGCCGTTGCTGGACACCCTGCCGGGCGACCCCGGGTCTCGACTTGAGCGCCTGCGGACGCTGGCGTTTCGCCAGATGGCGCAATGGCGGCCGAGTCACGTCGATGAACTCGCGCGCGATGCGCCGCGCTCGGCCACGTGGCTGCCCGCGCCCGTCGCGTTGGGCTACATCGATCCGGACAAACTCATCGACCGGCTGCTTCGCGAGACGCCGGCCGATGGCCTGGACGCATGGAACGACGCACCCAGAGGCGGAGCGCGGTCCATGGGACCGCCTCCCTGAAACCGCCGGGACGCGCGGGCGTCAGGCCACGCGTCGGGTCTCGCCGTCGCCGAACAGGTTGCTGTCGCAGCGTCCGCAGAGGCCCGGATGCGCCGGATTGGCGCCCACGTCGTCGCGGTAGTGCCAGCAGCGCTCGCACTTCTGGTGCCGCGACGGCGTCACGGTGACGCTCAACTCGTCGGCCGCCACGACCGAAGCGGCCGACGTGATCAGCACGAACTTCAGGTCGTCGCCCAGGCTGCTCAGCAGCGCCAGGTCCTGGGCATTCACGCCCAGCGTGACCTCGGCCTGCAGCGACGAGCCTCGCGCTGCGGGCACCTCGGGACGTACTCGCTGGAGTGGTCGACAGGCTCGTCAACCGTTTGATCTGTGAGGAACTTCAAGGGCCCCACGGGGCGTCGGAGGCTTCCGGCCAGCCGCCGGCGCGGTGACACTTGCGACATGCCGCGCTTTTCCGCCAATCTTGGTTTCCTCTACCCGGAGCTTCCGTTCCTCGACCGTCTCGAGGCCGCCGCATGCGACGGCTTCCGGGGCATCGAGTGCCTGTTCCCCTACGACGTACCCGCCGCCCAGTTGCGCGCGCGGGCCGGGGCGAACGGGCTGGACGTGGTGCTGATCAACGCGCCGCCCGGCGACTGGGCCGCTGGGGAGCGCGGCCTGGCCTCGCTGTCCGACCGAGAGCCGGAGTTCCGCGGGTCCATCACCCGTGCGCTGGCCTATGCCCATGAGGTCGGTGCGCCGAGGGTGCATGTGCTCGCGGGCTTGCTGGACGCGAGGGCGGACAGGGCGGCCGCGGTCGAACGTTTTGAAGTCCGCCTGCGGTGGGCGGCGGAGCAGGCCGCCCAGGCCGGTATCACGCTGATGATCGAGCCGATCAATCCGCATGACATGCCCGGCTACCTGCTGCAGCGGCAGGACGAGGCGCATGCGATCGTCGAGCGAGTCGCGTCCGCGAGCCTGAAGGTCCAGATGGACCTGTACCACTGCGCGCGCGTGGAGGGCGACGTGGTCGAGCAGGTGCGACGCTGGTTGCCGACGGGCCAGGTGGGCCATTTCCAGATCGCGGGCGCGCCGGACCGACATGAGCCGGACATCGGCACGCTGGACTGGCGCGGTTCGCTCGCGGCGATCGACCAGATCGCCGCGGCGACCGGCTGGGACGGTTGGGTGGGTTGCGAATATCGGCCGCTGCGCGGCGCGGTACCGGGTGGCACAAGCCGAGGCCTCGGCTGGATGGAGACCGGTTGAGCGCTCGGCTCGCGGAACGAGTGAATGGTTGGTGCGTCTGCGCGCACCCACCGTGCGCTCACAACCGCGGCGCCGTACTGCCATGCTCAGACTCATTTTCGAACGTTGCGCTGTTCCCGGCGCCACCTGTCTCGCGCTGGGTTTCGCGTGTGCCGGCTCTCCAGCGCTGGCCCACTCGCCGGAGGACCCGGATCCTCCGTCCCGTCGCGTGAAGCGCGTGGCGACGACGGCGCAGGCGGAGGAACTGTGGGCCCAGGGAAGACTGCCAGACCCGCGAGACCCGTTGTCGCGCGAGATTGTCGACCAGGGACCAGCGCGGACCCTGGAGGATCGGCTGAAGCAGGTCAGTCGAGCGACCCGATTCCTCGCCGTCGGCCATGCGCACATCGGCGCCGCGGGCAAGAGGTGCACGGCCACCTGGCTGGGCGAGCGGGATAACCGAACCTATCTGCTGACGGCGGCACATTGCGTGCCGCGAAGCGAAGGGACGGTAGAGTTGCCGACCCAAGCCGAGTTCTTCGGCTGGAACGGGGTGAAATGGGCAGGTGGGCAGGGTGTCGTCCACTACCTGCCACCGCGCAGGGGCCACACGATCCGCGACCTGGACGAGGACACCGACATCGCTGTCCTCGAACTCGCCACGCTGGTGCCTGCGGTGGGACGCGACGGCGTCGCGCTGGATCCACCGCTGATCTATGACGGCGACAACGAAGGCTCTCAGACCGTGGATTTCGTTGGTTACGGCCGGACCGGCAAGGCGGGCGGGGTGCTCGCGGGGGCCGAGCCGGGCGGAGCCCACGCGCCGAACGGCTTCAGGCGCCAATGGGGACGGTCCGGTCCTCCAGAGGTTTCTCCGCGGTCGCTGAGGGCTCTGCGGGACGACACGGCGGAGAACTGGGCGGAAACGTCGCCCGGTGACAGCGGCTCCGCCTGGTGGCAAACCCACGGTGGGTATCCCGTCATCGTCGCCACGACCTGTTGCGGCAGCCGCGAGACGGACAGCAAGGGTGATTCCGTGGGCGCTCGCCTGTCGCCTCGTGTCGACTGGCTCCGGGCGCGCGCGCCCGTCGTCCGGACCTGGTCGGAGCGGCTGACGGTGTCGACGCTGGCGCCCTTCGTGTCGCGGGACGTGGAAGTCGACGCCGGAGAGGGCCGCGTGTTCTTCTCGATGGTGGCCGGCAGCGGCGGCTCGGCGCCAACGGGTCTATGGTCGGGGCGGCGTGGCGTCAGCCTGCTGCGAGCTGGTGTCCAGGACAGTGACACCGGTGCCCGCGCGGAGGTGGTGTTGCTCGCCGAGCGGGACATGGGGTGCGCGCTCAAACGAAAGCTGCGCTACCCCTCCTCATGCACCGGGATGACCTTGGGCCCATTGGTTGTCTCGTTTCGCTCAGAAGACAACCCCGAACTCCCGCGCGGCCGTTGGGTGGGGGAATTCGAACTTGAAGCCAAGGGCCAGTTCGACTCGCCTTACCAGGTCCGTTTCCCGGTCCACATTCGGCTGCACCTCAGCGACAAGTCGGCCTCGAGCGAGCCGTCTCAGGCCACCGAGCGCGTCTCGCCCTCGCCGCAAAGGTTGCTCACGCAGCGGCCGCAGATCGTCGGATGCGCCGGATTGGCGCCGACGTCCGCGCGGTAGTGCCAGCAGCGCTCGCACTTCTGGTGCGACGACGGCGTCACCGTGATGCTCAGCGCATCGGCCAGCACCGCGTTCGCCGCGGACGTGATCAGCACGAACTTCAGATCGTCGCCCAGGCTGCTCAGCAGCGCCAGGTCCTCGGCATTCACGCCCAGCGTGACCTCGGCCTGCAGCGACGAGCCGATGGCGCCGGTGGTGCGCACCTCCTCGATGGCCTTGTTCACGGCGTCGCGGATCTCGTGGATGCGATTCCACTTGTCGATCAGCGCGGACTCCGTCGCGCCGAAGGTCCAGTAGGTCTCGGTGAAGATCGAATCGCCCGCGGACTTGCCCGCGAAGATCTTCCAGGCTTCCTCGGCGGTGAAGCTCAGGAACGGCGCCATCCAGCGCAGCATCGCGTTCGTGATGTGCCACAGCGCCGTCTGCGCCGAGCGGCGTGCCGGTGACTTCGGCGCCGTCGTGTACAGACGGTCCTTCAGCACGTCGAGATAGAACGCGCCCAGGTCCTCCGAGCAGTAGACCTGCAGCTTGGCGACCACCGGGTGGAACTCGTAGCGCTGGTAGTGCGCCAGGATCTCCTCCTGGAACTGCGCCGCGCGGGCCAGCGCGTAGCGGTCGGCTTCGAGCAACTGGTCCAGCGGCACCGCGTCGGCCGCGACGTCGAAGTCGGACACGTTGGCGAGCAGGAAGCGCAGCGTGTTGCGGATGCGGCGGTAGCCGTCCACCACGCGGGCGAGGATCTTCTCGTCGCCGGCGATGTCGCCGGAATAGTCGGACGCGGCCACCCACAGCCGGATGATCTCGGCGCCCAGCTTCTTGCTGGTCTCCTGCGGATCGACGCCGTTGCCCAGCGACTTGCTCATCTTGCGGCCCTTGCTGTCCACGGTGAAGCCGTGGGTCAGCAGGCCGCGGTAGGGCGCGCGGCCATGCAGCGCGCAGCAGATCAGCAGCGAGCTGTGGAACCAGCCGCGATGCTGGTCGTGGCCTTCGAGGTAGAGGTCGGCCTCGGGGCCGGTCTCGTGCGCGGCGCCGGCGTGGCTGCCCTTGAGCACATGCTCGAAGGTGGAGCCGGAGTCGAACCACACATCCAGGATGTCCTGGCCCTTGGTGTACTGCTCGGCCTCGGCGCCCAGCCACTCGACCGGGTCCAGCTTGGACCAGGCCTCGACGCCGCCGGCCTCCACCAACTGCGCGGCGCGCTCGATGAATTCGAGCGTGCGCGGGTGCGGCTGGCCGCTGTCCTTGTGCAGGAAGATCGGCAGCGGCACGCCCCAGCTGCGCTGGCGCGAGATGCACCAGTCGGGCCGGCCGGCGATCATGTCGTGCAGGCGCGCGCGGCCGTTCTCCGGGTAGAAGCTGGTCTGCTCGATCGCCGCCAGCGCCGTCTGGCGCAGCGTGCGGTCAGCCTTGTCGACGGTGAAGACGCCGTCGCCCTCGTCCATGCGCACGAACCACTGCGCCGCGGCGCGGTAGATCACCGGCGACTTGTGGCGCCAGCAGTGCGGATAGCTGTGGGTGATCTTGCTGTGGGCCAGCAGGCGGCCTGCGTCCTGCAGCGCCTGGGCGATGACCGGGTTGGCCTTCCAGATGTGCTGGCCGCCGAACAGCGGCAGCTCGGCCTCGTAGACGCCGTTGCCCTGCACCGGGTTGAGGATGTCCTTGAACGCCAGGCCGTGCGCCATGCACGAGTTGAAGTCGTCCACGCCGTAGGCCGGCGCCGAGTGGACCACGCCGGTGCCGTCGTCGGCGGTGGCGTAGTCGGCCAGGTAGACGGGGCTCTCGCGGTCGTAACCCGGGTGCACGTGCGCCAGCGGGTGCTTGAACTTCAGCAGCTCCAGCGACTTGCCCGGCGTGACCGCCACGGTCGTGCCCGACAGGTTCCAGCGCGCCAGGCACTTCTCCACCAGCGCCTGGGCGACGACGAAGTAGCCGCGCTCGGTATCGACCAGCGCGTAGGGCAGTTCGGGGTTCAGGTTCAGCGCCTGGTTGGCCGGGATGGTCCAGGGGGTGGTCGTCCAGATGACGGTGAACGCTTCCTTGTCGAGCTTCTCCAGGCCGAAGGCGGCGGCCAGCTTCGCCGGCTCGGCGCTCAGGAAGGCCACGTCGACGGCGGGCGAGTGCTTGTCGGCGTACTCGATCTCGAACTCGGCCAGCGACGAGCCGCAGTCGAAGCACCAGTAGACGGGCTTCAGGCCGCGATAGACGAAGCCGCGCTCGAACAGACGCTTGAGGACGCGGATCTCGCCGGCCTCGTTCTCGAAGTCCATCGTGCGGTACGGGTGGTCCCAGTCGCCCAGCACGCCCAGGCGCTTGAAGTCGGTGCGCTGCTGGTCGATCTGCTCGGCGGCGTAGGCGCGGCTCTTGGCCTGCACTTCGTCGCGCGGCAGGCCGCGGCCGTAGGTCTTCTCGATCTGGTTCTCGATCGGCAGGCCGTGGCAGTCCCAGCCGGGGATGTAGGCCGCGTCGAAGCCTTCCAGCTGGCGCGCCTTGACGATCATGTCCTTGAGGATCTTGTTGACCGCGTGCCCCATGTGGATCTGGCCGTTGGCGTACGGCGGGCCATCGTGCAGGACGAACTTGGGCTTGCCGCAGCGCGCGTCGCGCAGCTTCTTGTAGACGCCCTGGTCCTCCCACTCCTGGACCCAGCCCGGCTCGCGCTTGGGCAGGTCGCCGCGCATCGGGAAGGGCGTGTCGGGCAGGTTCAGGGTCGAGCGGTAATCCGTCTTGTCCTGTTGGGCGTCAGGCTTGGAGGCGTCGGTCATGGGGGGCAATCGGTGGAGGCGGCCGGGAGAGGGGGCGGGCCGCGAAGGGGAAACGAGGCGCGGGGCAGGGCGTGCAGCCCATGCGCCGGCTGAGCGAGGGGAGGACGCTCAGCGCGTCAAATTCGGTCGCGGGTGGTCTGGCGGCGGACGGCGGCGTGGGTGCTCGCCTGATGGGCGAAATACGCGCGGGCCTGACGGACGTCCTCGCGGATCGCGGCGGTCAGGGCGTCCAGCCCGTCGAAACGGGCTTCATCACGCAGTTTGTGCAGGAGTTCCACCCGCACGAGTTTACCGTAGGCCTCGCCGGGACCCAGCCGGCGCGCCAGGGCCTCGGGCCAGTCCAGCGCATGGATCTCCAGCAGCACGCGGCCGGCGTCCTCGACCGTCGGGCGCACGCCCAGCGACGCGACGCCGTCCAGCACCAGGCCGTCCGGGCCGTCGACATCGTCCAGCCCGCGGACCCGCACCGCGAAGATGCCGTGCGCGGCGGGCTTGTCGTGGTCGAACCGGAGGTTGAGCGTGCGGAAGCCGTCGGCGGCGCCCGGAGCGGATTCGGCCAGGCGCCGGCCCAGCTTCTGGCCGTGGATCACATGGCCGGAGATCGAATACGGCCGCCCCAGCAGCCGCGCCGCGCCGGCCATGTCGCCGGCGGCCAGCGCCTCGCGCACCGCCGAGCTCGACACCCGCAGCCCGTGCACCTCATAGCTCATCATCCGGGCCACGTCGAAGCCCAGGCGCTGCCCGGCGGCGTCGAGCGTGGCGTAGTCGCCCTGGCGCTTGGCGCCGAAGCGGAAGTCGTCGCCCACCAGCGCGTAGCGCGTGCCCAGGCCGTCCACCAGCACCTGCTGGATGAAATCCTGCGCCGGCAGCGAGGCCAGCGCCTCGTCGAAGCGCAGCACCACGACCTGATCGATGCCGCAGCGTTCCAGCTCCTGCAGCTTGTCGCGCAACGTGGCGATGCGCGCGGGCGCGAGCTCGGGCTTGTTCAGCTTCCTGGCGAAGAAGTCGCGCGGGTGCGGCTCGAAGGTCAGCACGCAGGTCGGCAGGCCGCGGTGGCGGGCTTCCGAGAGGAGGAGCGCCAGCATGGCCTGGTGGCCGCGATGGACGCCGTCGAAGTTGCCGATCGTCAGCGCGCATTGCGCCGCGATGCCGGGATGGTGGAAGCCGCGGAAAACCTGCATGGGCGGGGATTATCTGCGGCCTTTCGCCCATGCGCGGCCAGCGGGCGCCGAGGGGGGCGCGGCCACGAGCACAAGGGTCGCGATCAGGCGGCGGCCTGGGTGGGCCGGGCGTCCGCCGGCAGGGCCTGCGTCGGCAGGTGCCGCACCACGATGGCGAGCAGGTCGTCGATCTCGAACGGCTTGACCAGGTAGTCGTCCATGCCGCTGGCGGTGCAGCGGTGGCGGTCATCGTTGACCGCGCTGGCGGTCAGCGCCACCACCGGCGTGCGCGGCAGCAGCCGGCGCGCCTCCTCCTGTCGCCAGGCCAGCGTGGCCTCGAAGCCGTCCATCTGCGGCATCTGGCAGTCCATCAGCACCAGGTCGAAACGCTGCGCGCGCAATTGCTCCAGCGCGTCCAGGCCGTGCTCGGCCGGCACCACCTGCAGCCCGCAGCGCGTCAGCATGGTGGTGGCGACCAGCAGGTTGACGGGGCTGTCGTCCACCAGCAGCACGCGCCCGCGCAGTTGCGGCAGCGCCGGATGCGCGGTCGCCGTCGGGCGGGACGGCTCGGGCGGCGCCTCGGGGGCCGCGCAGGCCTGAAGCGGCAAGGTGAACTCGAACACCGACCCCTGTCCCGGCGACGACGCGCAACGCAGGTCGCCGCCCATCGCGCGCGCCAGCTCTCGGGAGATCGTCAGCCCCAGGCCGCTGCCGTCGCGGCGGCGCGGTTTGCCGGGCTGGGTCTGCTCGGCTTGCTCGAAGGGGGCGAAGATGCGCTCCAACTGGTCGGCCGGGATGCCGTCTCCGCTGTCCTTGACCGCGAAGCGCAGCAACGTGCCGGCACGCATGTCCAGCACCGTCGAGACCTCGACGGTCACGCCGCCGTGATCGGTGAACTTGATGGCGTTGCCAACGAGGTTGTGCAACACCTGCTGGATGCGCGACGGATCGCCCATCGCCCGCGCCGGCAGTTGCGCGGCGATCGCCACGTCGAAGGCCAGGCCCTTGGCGCGCGCGGTCTCGCCGAGCAGCCGGGTGACATCGCCGACGACCTCGCGGACATCGAACGGATGGGCGTCGACGACCAGCTTGCCCGACTCGATGCGCGCCAGGTCCAGGATGTCGTTGACCAGCGTCAGCAGGTGCTTGCCGGAGCGCCGCACGATGTCCACCTGCTCGCGCTGCTGCGCGCTCAGGTCGCTGCGCTCCAGCAACTGCGCCATGCCCAGGATGCCGTTCAGCGGGGTGCGGATCTCATGGCTCATCACCGCCACGAAACGGCTCTTGCTGCTGCTGGTCTCCTCGGCCGCGTCCAGCGCCAGCCGGCGCTGCTCGGCCAGCCGGGCCTGCTCGAAGCGCAGCCGCAGCAGCTCCAGCGTGCGGGCCTCGATGCGGCGCGATTCGAGCATCGTCAGCAACCAGAACATGCCCAGCCCGCCGACGCTCAGCCAGGCGACGGTGCCGCCCTGCAGCGCCAGCCGGATCGCCAGCGGCGCGAACACCAGCGACGCGAACAGCGCCTGCGCGCGCGCCCAGTGCCCCAGCGACACCATCGTGAACGCCACCAGGCCCACCAGCGTGGTCATGACGGCGCCATCGATCTCCGGCAGATTCGGGGTGGCGAACAGCGCGCCGATCAGCCCCCAGGCCAGGCCGTCCAGGCCGATGCCGACGAGATAACGGCGCTCGGGCAGCGCCAGCGAGCGCTCCCGCAGCGGCAGGCGCAGGAATCGGCGTGCCTCCAGGCAGCGCCACAGGGAGATGCTCCAGCGCGCCGCCAGCCAGGCCAGCAGCTCGATCGCCGGCAGGTGCGGCCACAGCAGGATCACCGGCAGCAGGCTGAACAGCGCGCCGACGCAGGCAGGCATGAGCACGCGGGCCTGCAAGCCGGCCAGGCGCTCCGCCCGCACCTGCACCGCGACGCTCGCGGTGCCGGAGTCCTCGTCTTTTTGAATCACGGACATTCCCATACGACTCGGCCGTCGAGGAAACCGGCCGTTCCGCCCTCATGGCGTCATGCGCCGCCACGAGGCGGCGCTTTGTGCCGCGTTTCTACCCAAGGAATGTGACAAGTTGTCTCGGGGACTTCCCGGGGGGCTGCGCGAGCGGGAACGCTGATGCCCGCGAGAACCCGTTCATGTCCCAGTGACAACTCACCTCGACCATCGTTGACCGTAAAAGTTGCCCCATGCGAGTTCCATCAATCCTCAAATCGCCGATCGACGGCCCGTCAGTCGAGGACGCCGCCGCGGCGAGGTCCACCGTTGTACGTAGCCAAACCCGACGCCCGCCGTATCGCCTGGTGCTCGAAGGGCGCATGCATGAATTCACCCCCCATCTCGAAGCGGCGAAAGGGCTGATGAGCGAGTTGGCCGCCTTTGATCTGTCCGCTCACAGCGCGCGCGAGGTCCTGCCCGGCGGACATGGACCCGAGAGTCGAGCGCTCTTCAAGCACGGTCTGATCAAGCCGGCCGCGGAACTGGAACGGCAAGTACCGGTTCATCTTCAAGCCAGCCGGTTGCCCGGCGGCACGATCGTGATGTCCGTTCCGGGCAATCTCGAAGCGCTTGCGTGGGGAACTGCCTGCGTCAACAACAACATCGATCGGGTCTTGAATCTGGTGCCGGCTGAGCCGAAGAACCCGGATCCGAAAGCGCCTGCGCCGCTGATGTCTCAGAAGCACGTGACGTCGAGAGACGGCACGGTGGCCGTCGACTTCGAGTGCCGGCGGCAAGTTCGTCTAGGCCATCACGACCTCCCCGTCGAGCGAATCCATACGGTGACCATGACCCAGTCGGGGCGATCGACCCGCCTGGACGATCCTGCGCTCTCGAAAGGATCGGCGCGACGCGTCGCGGTCCTCGATTTCCCGATGTTTCCCGAGGACCGGTACATCGATCCCGAGGGCGTTCAGGAAGCGCTGTCGTTGTTGCCCGCCTCGACAGGCGGGCGTCTGGTGATCATGGCGCCGGCCTTGAGCGATGAGGTCGCAGTGCTTGCCGCCGCGCACGATCTGGCCGGATACATCGATGCGCAGCCGTCGGGGAAGCCGCTCTCGGACAGCGATCTGGACGATCGCATCGTCGCCACGTGCGTCGGCCTTCGCATGAATTGCCATTCGGCGCTGTTTCAGCATGCCGATCAACTGGCGACGTTGCGCTCCTTCGCACATGCACGGCGAGCCGACAACAAGCGCCTGAGACTTGACGAGCAGCGAGGGGAGGCCCCCGCCGATTGGCGGGATGTGCCGATGCCCCCCTCCATTCTTCGATCTCCAGCGCATGGGCGGAGTGCTGGCCGGGTTGGGCGGGAGGGGAAGGTGCGAATGCGTTCGGTCGCCGACGTGCAGAAGTCCAACCCGGGTGAGGCAGACAGGGCTGCGCTGCGCAAATACTCGACGCGGCCCGTCGACCTGGTCGGCGAGCGGCCGAAGCTCCAGCCGAGACCGAAGCCTGTCGTCGAGCAGGTCCCGTTCGACGATTCCGATCAGGACGACTGAACGGAGGTTCTGGCAGTCGGATCCGTCATCGCCAGCTCCCGCTGACGCTCGTCCAGCCAGATCCACCCGCCGACCGGGAGGTCCGCGGGCAACTCCAGCGCCCCGATTCGCTGCCGATGCAGCGCCAGCACGCGATTGCCCACCGCCGCCACCATGCGCCTGGCCTGGTGGTAGCGGCCCTCGGTGAGCGCCATCTGCAGCCGGCCGTCGGGCAGCAGCTCGGCGGATTCCGCGCTGACCGGCTCTTCGGCGAGCCTGGGGTTGCGCTCCTCCAGCAACACGCCGGTGACGAGCTTCTTCAGTTGCGCATCGTCGATCGGGGCTTTGCATTCCGCCTGGTAGATCTTGGGCACGTGGTACTTCGGACTGGTCAGTTTGTGCTGCAACGGACCGTCATCGGTCAGCAGCAACAGACCAGTGGTGTCCTCGTCCAGGCGGCCCACCGGCTGGATGTCCCGGTTGCGCAGCGGCTCGGGCAACAGGCTGAAGACGCTGGGGTGGTGCGTCGGCTTGCGCGAGCACTCGTAGCCCGTCGGCTTGTACAGCAGGATCAGGGCTTTCTCGTGGTACGGCCAGGCCTGGCCTTCCACGTCGAACACCAGCCCGGCGGTGTCGAACGCCTGCTGTGGATCCTCGATGGTCTCGCCGCCGACGGACACGAGACCATGGCGGATCAGCGCCGCGCAGTGCCGGCGCGTGCCGAAGCCTTGCGTGAACAGGATCTGCGAGATGGCGACCGGCTTGGCGGCGCGAGGCGCCTTGGGCGCCGCAGGGGGAGGGGTGGGAACGTCGGAACTCATGGGGGCGGATTGTCGCGCGGCAGCGCAGCGGGTTCGCGTGTCGGAAATATCAAAGACAGCGCCGGTCGGTGGGAAGGCACGTGATCACCATGACACCCAACCTCTTTCCACCTTGAGGATCGCCATGCGTATTCCGCTGCTTCACCGTCTTCCGTTCCTTTCCGGTTCGCACCGCGAGGCGACCCCGAACCCCCTGGACTTTCGACCACTGCCTTCCGGCACCGACAAGGCCGACGCCAAGGTCTGGACGGAACGCCTGGGGGATGCGCAGCGCCTGCTGGGGGAGATGAAGCGGGACATCGATCTGAGCGTCGCCCGCGCTGCTCAGCGGCCGGTCCAGTCGATGGCGGCGCCCATGCGTGCCATCAGTCCCCTGACCCTGCTCAAGACCTTGCTGCCCGGTCAGAAGCGCGGCGAGGCGCCAGCGCCTGAACTTCACGCCAATCGGGTCGCGCAAGGGGCCGTGGTGATGGCCGCGCCGCGAGACAAGGAGGCGGTTCTTTGGGCGGCGGCGTGTGTCCAGCATCACATCGGGCATGTGGTCGATCTGAGCACCTTTCCTGAGTCCCAGGCAATCGGCTCCTGCATGGGTAGGGGAGACCACCGAACCCGAGGCCGCCTGATCGCACGCTTCGACGCGCAGCCCACGTTCGGCGAAGTGGCGACCGCCCACAAGGACGTCAAGATGGATCGCGTGCAGGTCGCCCTGTCCGGCGCCAAGCACGGCGAAGACTTCGGAACGCAGAACCTGCTGTGGACGCGCGTTCCTATCTCGGCGGGCCACGCCATCTCCCCGCGGTTGCTGCTCGACCTGTGCCGGCACTTGGAGCGGCAGCCCCTGCCCAGGGGCGAGTCCGTGGCCTTTCAATGCGCCGACGGCGGTGACCGCGGCGCGGTCTTCGCGGCGGCGCATGCGTTGCATCAGCGTTTCCGCGCGGGCTCGCTGGATCGTCACAACCTGCAGGACGCCGTGCAGGAGGCTTGCGGGCAACTCCGCCTGAAGCGGGACGTGGCCTTGTTCGGAGGTGCCGAGTCCATCGCGTCGCTGCTGAGCTTCGGTGATCTGCTGATTGGTGGAGGCGGTGGGCCCCGCTCGATCCTGAAATCGACGACGTCCACGGCGGCCCGCGCCCCGGTCAAGACGCCGGTCACGAGTGGCGACCGCAGAATCCGGTTCAACGAAACCACCGAGGTCCAAGGCTTCTCGGATCGCTCGGCAGCCAAGCGATCGCTGGGCCGTTTCAACGGTGCTCTGGGAGCGCCGCTGGAACAGCTCAAGGAAGAAAAGAACCTGAACCGGGGGCGACGCAAGGGCTGACCGCATCCACGATCGCCCGCGCCACGACCTCCGCCGCCACCGCGCCGAGCAGGGCCATGTCCCCGTCGACATCGGCCGCGCCGGTGGCGAGCGAGAACATCACATCCCCGTCCATCACCGTGTGCACCGGCTGAATCGCCCGGGCCAGCCCGTCGTGCGCGATCTGCGCGAGCTTGGTGGCCTGGGCCTTTGTCAGGCGCGCGTCGGTGGCGATGACGCCGATCGTCGTGGCGCTGCCGGCGAGGCCGCCGCCGGGGCGCTCGCCGTCGAGCAGCGCCCGCACCGTCGAGCGCGGCAGACCGTCCGGCCCCCGCGTGCCGGCGATGACCGCGCCGGTGCGCGGATCCACCACGTCGCCGACCGCGTTCACCGCCACCATCGCCGCGAGCGTCATGCCGCCCACGCGCAGCGAGGCCATGCCGAGGCCGCCTTTCATCGCCCGGTCCACGCCGAGCAGCTTGCCGACGGTCGCGCCCGTGCCGGCGCCGACGCTGCCGCGGCGAACCTCGGACGCTGACGCGGCCTCGCACGCGGCCCGCCCGGCGGCTGCATCGGGCGCGGTCTCGCGACCGTGCAGCCAGAGGTCGAACAGCACCGCCGCCGGCACGATGGGCACGCGCGCCGAGCCGACCGCGAAACCGTGGCCGCGCTCCGCGAGCCAGTGCATCACGCCGTCCGCCGCGGCCAGGCCGAAGGCGCTGCCGCCGGCCAGCAGGATCGCATGGACCTGCTGGACGGTGTTCTCGGGACGCAGCAGGTCGGTGTCGCGCGTGCCGGGCGCGGCGCCGCGCACATCGACGCCCGCCGTGGCGCCGGCCTCGCACAGCACGACGCTGCAACCGGTCGGCGCGGCCGGATGGGTGTGGTGACCGACCTTCAGTCCGGCCACGTCGCACAGCCCGCCCGGACCCGCGGCATTGGCAGCGCTCAAGGCTGGGTGCCCAGCGGCTTGAGGTTGCCGCAGTCGCTGCCCAGCCAGCGGGCCTCGCCGGTGGACCGGATGGTCTCGGTCTTGCCGCCGCGCTGGCTGCGGATCTCCGACTTCGTCGTGTAGCGGTCGGGACCGGCGAAGGTGACCTCGGTCTCGCCTTCCGAGGCGGGATCGGTGCAGCGGAAGCTGCCGATCATCTTGTCGCCGCTGCGCTTCATGTCGTGCGAGCACTTGCCCTCGGTCTTGGGCATCAGCGCGCGCTCGGCCTGCTCCTTGCTGACGCAGGACTTGATGGTGATCGCGCCGTTCTGGCCCAGGTCCAGGCTGACGCCGCGCTGCGACATCATCTGCTCCATCATCTTGCGCTGCTCCGGCGGCATGGCGGCGATCTGCTTCTGCGCTTGCTCCATTTGGGCCTGGCGCTGCGGATCGAGCTGCGGGCGCTGCTTGAGCTCCCACAGGCCCGGCTTGATGTCCTGGGCCGACGACGGGATGGCGGCGGCGGCCAGCAGCAGACCGGCGACCAGCGGCGCGAACAACGGCGGCGCGGAGCGCGGGCCGGGGCGCCGAGAAATGATGCGATCGAGAGACATGGCGGGCTCCATCGCCGCATGGGGGGCGCGGCGCGATCCGGCAGTGTAGGGCGGCCCGCCCGGCTCGCCGACCCCCACGGTCGCGCGAGCCCGGGCGCCCGGTCAGGCGAAGACGCCGGCCGTGTCCTGCATGCGCCGGCTGACTTCGCCGAGGTGATGCATCGAGTCCCCGAACTGCATCTCCATGAGCGCCAGCCGCTTGAAGTAATGGCTGCCGACATATTCGTCGGTGACGCCGATGCCGCCATGCAACTGCGTGCATTGCTGGCCGACGAAACGCATCGCCTGGCCGAGCTGCACCTTCGCCTGCGAGATCGCGCGGCGGCGCGCGTCCGGCGCCTCGTTCAGCTTGAGCGTGGCGAAGTAGCTCATCGAGCGCGCCAGCTCCAGCTGCATCTTCACGTCGGCCATGCGGTGGCGCAGCGCCTGGAAGCTGGCGATGGCGACGCCGAACTGCTTGCGCGTGTTGAGGTATTCCGCCGTCAGCGCCACGAAGCGGTCCATCGCGCCGACCGCCTCCGCCGCCTGGGCGGCGATGGCGATGTCGACGGCGTGCTCCAGCGCCGCCAGCCCCCGGTCCGGACCGACGAGCAGCGTGGCCGGCGTGTCCTTCAGCGTCAGCTCCGCCGCGCGGGAGCCGTCGTGCAGCGCATAACCGCGCAGGGCGACACCGGCCGCGTCCTTGGCGACGAGGTACAGCGCGATGCCCGCGCCGGCACCGCCCGCGCGTGCCGGCACGATGAAGGCGTCGGCCTGGTCGCCGGCGGGGACGACGCTCTTGGCGCCGGTCAGCCGGTGGTCGGCGGTGGCGAGCGTGTCGCAGACATCGAGCCGATAACGCGCCGCGCGCTCCTGGTGCGCCAGCACGACCAGCGCCTCGCCGCCCGCGATGCGCGGCAGCCAGTCGGCCTGCACGGCGTCCGGCGCCTGGGCCAGCACCGCCGGCGCGATCAGGCCGCCCTGCGCGTAGGGCTCCATCACCAGGCCGCGGCCCAGTTCCTCCATCACCACCATCGCCTCGACCGGGCCGAAGCCCAGTCCGCCATGCGCCTCGGGCACCGCCAGCGCGGTCAGGCCCAGGCCGGCCAGCCCGTCCCAGGCGGCGCGCGAGAAGCCGCCGGCCTTGACGATGGCGCGGCGCTGCTCGAAGTCGTAATCCTTGTCGACGTAGCGACGCACGGCGTCGCGCAACGAAGTCTGGTCGTCGCTGAAATCGAAGTCCATGAACGTGTCTCCTCGGGTCCTGTCGGGTCGCGTCGCGCGGGGATCAGCCCAGCACCGTCTGGGCGACGATGTTGCGCTGCACCTCGTTGGAGCCGCCGTAGATCGTCGTCTTGCGATAGTTGAAGTAATGGCTGGCGAGCGGCGCGCAATGCGCCGCGCCGACCTGGTCGCCCTGCCAGCCGGCCTCCATCGCTTCCTGGATGAAGGGCGTGGCGAACGGGCCGGCGGCCAGCATCATGAGCTCGGTGTAGCGCTGCTGGATCTCGCTGCCGCGGATCTTGAGCAGCCCCGCCACGTCCAGCGACTGCTTGCCGCTGGACTCGGCCGAGAGCACGCGCAGCACCATCATCTCCAGCGCCACGATGTCGACCTCCAGCAGCGCGATCTGGTCGCGGAAGCGGGCGTCGTCGTAGACGCCTTCCGCCCGGGCGATGCGCTTGAGGCGCTCCAGCTCGCGCTTGGCGCGGTTCACGTCGGCGATGTTGGTGCGTTCGTGGGCCAGCAGGTATTTGGCGTAGGTCCAGCCCTTGTTCTCCTCGCCGACCAGGTTGCCCACCGGGACCTGGACGTCGTCGAAGAAGACTTCGTTGACCTCGTGCTCGCCGTCGAGCATGGTGATCGGCCGAACGGTCACGCCGGGCGACTTCATGTCGACCAGCAGGAAGGAGATGCCGGCCTGCGGCTTGACCGAGGGATCGGTGCGGACCAGGCAGAAGATCCAGTCCCCGTACTGGCCCAGCGTGGTCCAGGTCTTCTGGCCGTTGACGACGTAGACGTCGCCGCGGCGCTCGGCGCGGGTCTTGACCGAGGCCAGGTCGGAGCCCGAGCCCGGCTCGCTGTAGCCCTGGCTCCACCAGACGTCGCCGCTCATGATGCCGGGCAGGTGCCGCTCCTGCTGCTCGCGCGAGCCGAAGGCCATGATCACCGGCGCCACCATCACCGGCCCGAAGGGCACGACGCGCGGCGCGCCGGCCAGGGCGCATTCTTCCTCGAACAGATGGCGCTGCACCGCGTTCCAGCCCGGGCCGCCGAACTGCTTCGGCCAGGCCCAGCCGTGCCAGCCCTGCTTGCCCAGGATGCGCGCCCAGCGCTGCAGATCGTCCTTGTTCAGGCGCAGCGCGTTGTGCACCTTGTGGCTGATGTCCTGGGGCAGGTGGCCGGCCACCCACTGCCGGATCTCCGCCCGGAAGGCCTGCTCCTCGGGGGTGAAGTTGAGGTCCATGCGTCGTCTCCTGAGGTCTCGATGTCTCTGATCTTGGACTGCGGCGATTTTTAGCACGGGCGTTCGCTTTTTTCCTGTCCCGACCGGGACAAGGTCAGGGAGATGGAGAATGCGCGGCTCTCATTGCCAGGATGCCGCCATGTCCGACTCCCCCGCGACCGCATCGCCCCGTCCCGTGCTGGCCATCCACGGCGGGGCCGGCACGATCCGTCGCGACGGCATGTCCGCCGAGCTGGAAGCCGCGTATCGCGACGCGCTCGCCGTGATCCTGGCCGACGGCGCCAGGCGGCTGGCGGCCGGCGCCACGGCCGTCGACGTCGTCGTCGAGGCGGTGAGGCAACTGGAAGAGTGCGAGCTCTTCAATGCCGGCAAGGGCGCCGTCTACACCGCGGACGAGCGCCATGAGCTGGACGCCAGCGTGATGGACGGCCGCGACCGCTCGGCCGGCGCAGTGGCGGGCGTGACCCGCGTGCGCAACCCGGTGCTGGCGGCGCGGGCGGTGATGGCGCACAGCGGCCATGTGATGTTGATCGGCCCGGCGGCGGACGCGTTCGCGTTCGAGCAGGGGCTGGACCGGGTCGAGCCGACCTGGTTCGGGACGCCGCAGCGGCTGGCGCAGTTGCGCAGGGCGCGTGAACTCGCCCTCGGGCAGGTGCTGGACCATGACGGCCAGGCCGCGGAGCGGGCCGCGCGAGCCGCAAGCGATGCTGAAGCCGACAGCGGCAGGAATGTCGGCGGCGGCCCGATCGACGAGCGCGCCAAGTTCGGCACCGTCGGCGCGGTGGCCCTGGACGCGGCGGGCCATGTCGCCGCGGCCACCTCCACCGGCGGCATGACCAACAAGCGGCCGGGCCGCGTCGGCGACTCGCCGATCCTGGGCGCCGGCTGTTACGCGGACGACCGCGGCGTCGCCGTGTCCTGCACCGGCACCGGCGAGGCCTTCATGCGCGCCGCCGCCGCGCACGAGGTCGACGCGCTGGTGCGCATCGGCGGCTTGTCGTTGCGAGCCGCCTGCGAGCGCGTGGTGTTCGACGAACTCGGCGCCGTGAACGGGCAGGGCGGCCTGATCGCCGTCGACGCGCGCGGCGACGTCTGGCTCGGCTTCAACACCGAGGGCATGTACCGCGGCCACGTCCAGGCCGGGGCGGCACCGGTCGTGGGCATCTACCGGGACCGGTGAGCCACCGGGACCAGTGAGCGGCCGGCATGACCTTTGGGTCCTGCAGCGCCGGCCGATTCCGGGCACCATCGCGCCTCGGAGCCGACATCCCTGGAGCAGACATCCCCGACGCGGATGTTCCCGGCGCCGATGTTCGCGGTGCCGATCTCCGCGGCGATCGCCGGTCGGGCGGTGACGTGGCCGGCGAGCCGCCGTCCCCGGCCGGGCCGCCGGGCGGTGTTATGGTGCTGGCCGCATTGAATGGCAACGAGCTGCCGGGCGCATGGCGCCGACCCGGCGCTTCTACGAGTGGAGATTTGACGCTGTGATTCCGTCGCTGCAATCCGAAGGGCTGGTCCTGGCCGAGGTCAACGGCTGCCTCGGCCTGATCACCCTGAACCGGCCGCAGGCGCTCAACGCGCTGTCGCTGGCCATGATCCGCGACATGACCGCGCTGCTGAGCGCCTGGGCTGACGATCCGCGCATCCAGGCCGTGGCCGTGCTGGGCGCCGGCCGCGAGGGCAAGCCGGCGGCGTTCTGCGCCGGCGGTGACATCCGCTTCTTCCATCAGGCCGCGCTGGCCGGCGATGACGCACTGGACGCGTTCTTCACCGAGGAATACGCGCTCAACCACCTGATCCACCAGTTCCCCAAGCCCTACATCGCGCTGATGGACGGCGTGGTGATGGGCGGCGGCATGGGCATCAGCCAGGGCGCCAAGCTGCGCGTGCTGACCGAGCACTCCAAGCTGGCGATGCCCGAGACCAACATCGGCCTGTTTCCCGATGTCGGCGGCGGCTGGTTCCTGTCGCGCTGCCCGGGCCACAGCGGTGAATGGCTGGCGCTGACCGGCCAGGCCATCGGCGCCGGCGACGCGATCGAGCTGGGCCTGGGCGACGTCTTCGTCAAGAGCGGTGAGCTGCCCGCGATCATCGACGGCCTGCGGACCGGCGTGCAGGACAGTGCCGAGCATGTCGTCGCCACCGTGATGGAGCGGGCCGACCTGGCGCCAGTCGCCGAGCATTGGGCCTCGCGCGCGCTGATCAATCGCCACTTCAAGGCCGAGTCGGTGCAGGCGCTGTTCGCCTCGCTGGAGGCGGACACGGATCCCTGGGCACGGCAGACGCTGGCGACGCTGCGCAAGCGCTCGCCGCTGATGATGGCCGTGACGCTGGAGCAGATCCGCCGCGCCCGCGGCATGAGCCTGGCCGACGACCTGCGCATGGAGCGCGATCTGGTGCACCGCTGCTTCCACCTGCGTCCCGGCGCCGCGAGCGAGACGGTCGAGGGCATCCGCGCGCTGGCCGTCGACAAGGACCACGCGCCGAAGTGGAACCCCGCGACGATCGACGGCGTCCGTCGCGAGGATGTCGAGGCCTTCTTCCAGAGCCCCTGGACCGTCGCCGGGCACCCGCTGCGCGCGCTGGCCTGAGCCACGCTGTCCCTGTCCCTTCGGCAAGGGACACGGATGGCCCGTCCGGGCCGTTTCAGAAAATCTTCATGGCCGCTCCCTAGAGTCGCGCCGGTCTTCCACACCCGTGCGAAGCCGACGACGGAGTGGAGAAGAATGAAGATCCGACGAGGGGACGCGCACCTGCGCCGCGTGGCGACGTTGTGCGCGCTGGTGCTGGCGGCATGGGGGCCCGGCACGGTCTGGGCGGCACCCTCGCCCGATGCGCCGGAGAACGGGACACGCGACCGTCAGGTCGCCAAGGTCGAGGCGATGGCGCTGGAGCGTGTCGAGGTGCAGGGGCGCCACTACGACAACGGCGTCGGCAGCACCGATGCGGCCTCTCAGGGCACGATCCGCGCCGAGTTGCTGAAGAGCCGCCCCGCGCTGCGGCCCGGCGAGGTGCTCGAGTTCGTGCCCGGTCTGATCGTCACGCAGCACAGCGGCGACGGGAAGGCCAACCAGTACTTCCTGCGCGGCTTCAACCTGGACCACGGCACCGACTTCGCCACCACGGTGATGGGCCTGCCGGTGAACATGCCCAGCCATGCGCATGGCCAGGGCTACGCGGACCTGAACTTCCTGATCCCCGAGCTGGTCGAGCGCATCGACTACCGCAAGGGGCCATACTTCGCACGCAATGGCGACTTCTCCGCCGCCGGGTCGGCGGACATCGCCTACCAGCGCACGCTGGATGCGCCGTTCGTGAACCTCACGCTGGGCGAGGGGCGCTATCGCCGCGCGCTGGCCGCCGGCTCCACCGAGGTCGGCGCGGGCCTGCAACTGCTGGGCGCGGTCGAGGCGATGAGCAACGACGGCCCGTGGGCACTGCGCGAGGACCTGAGCCGCCGCAACCTGGTGCTGAGCCTGTCGGGCGGGTCGGGCCGCGACCGCTGGCGCGTCGGGCTGATGGACTACCGGGCCGACTGGACGTCCACCGACCAGGTTCCCGAGCGCCTGATCGCCGCGGGCAGTTTCCAGGGCCGGCCGTTCGGCCGCTTCGACGCGATCGATCCAAGCGACGGCGGCACCACGCGCCGCGGCAGCCTGTCGGGCGAATGGACGCGCGAGGACGAAGGCGCCACCACGCGCGTCGCCGCCTATGCGATGGCCTACAAGCTGTCGCTCTACTCGAACTTCACCTATGCGATGGAACGGCCGGACACCGGCGACCAATTCGCGCAGAAGGACGATCGCAAGGTCTACGGCTTCAGCGCCAGCCATGCGGTGGACCATGCGCTCGGCGGCCTGCCGGCGCGCAGCGAGGTCGGCGCGCAGGTGAGGCAGGACCGTGCTCGCGTGGGGCTCTTCGACACGCAGGATCGCGCCGTCATCGGCACGACGCGCGACGACCAGGTGCGCGAGACCCTGGCCGGCCTGCACGGCCAGACCAGCGTCGAGCTGACGCCGTGGGCCCGCGCCGTCGCGGGCGTGCGCGTGGACCAGGCGCGCTTCCGCGTGGACAGCCTGGGCAACGCGCAGAACTCCGGCAGCGCGCGCGCGACGCTGGTGTCGCCGAAGTGGTCGTTGGTGCTCGGCCCGTGGGCGCGCACGGAGTTGTTCGTCAACGCCGGTCGCGGTTTCCACAGCAACGACGCACGCGGCGTCACCGCCCGCGTCGATCCGCGCAGCGGAGATCCGGTCGACCCCGTGCCCGGTCTGGTGAAGGCGCGGGGCCATGAAATCGGAGCGCGCAGCGAGGTCCTGCCCGGCCTGCAGACCTCGCTGGCGCTGTGGAAGCTGGACTTCGATTCGGAGCTGGTCTACGTCGGCGACGCCGGCGCCACCGAGGCCAACCGGCCCAGCAAGCGCCGCGGCATCGAGTGGAACAACCGCTACGTGCCGCTGCCGTGGCTGCTGATCGACGCGGACCTGGCCTGGACGCATGCGCGGTTCTCCGATGCCGACCCGGCGGGCGACCGCATCCCCAACGCGGTCGACAAGGTGGCGTCGGTCGGCGTGACGGTGCGCGAGCTGGGGCCGTGGTCGGCCAGCCTGCAATGGCGGTATCTGGGCAGCGCCGCGCTGGTCGAGGACAACAGCGTCCGGTCGCGCTCGTCGCTGACGACGAACCTGCGCGTCAGTCGGCGCTTCGGCGCGAAGACGGAGCTGACGCTCGACGTCTTCAATCTCTTCGACCGCAAGGTCAACGACATCGAGTACTTCTACGAATCGCAACTGCCCGGCGAGTCCGCGCCGGTGGCCGATCGGCATGTGCATCCGGCGGAGCCGAGGGCGGTGCGGGTGACCTTGCGGCGCAGCTTCTGATCACCGCGTCGCGGCTTTCGAGGCAATGACCGTGATGGCTATGCGCAGGGGGACTGACCTACTGAAAGGAGTTCCCCCGTCGGGTGCGCTCTTCAGGGGGAATCGACAACGACGCCTTTGATTCGACACTGGCTGCCTTCGAGTCGAGGGGCTCGTGCAGTGGAAGGAGTGTCGTGATGACGATCGTTGAAACAAGGCCGACGGCGGGCATGTGGGCCGGCCAGCCAATGCAATCCGAGGCCGGCGAGCGGGTGCTTCGTCCCATGCCCGGACTTGAAGACCTGGTGCGGGTGTTGAGATGCCCCGAGACGCTGTTCGGCGGGCCATCGGACAGACTGGCCAAACGATGTACCCACCCCATCGATTGGGAGTCCGCACCCGAGACGCTCCGGGCGATTCTTGAGCCGTGGGGAACACGCTGCATGGACGTGGTGTTCCATCTCCAGCTTGGTGCCGAGGTGCTGAGAAGGCATGGGGTGCAGATCTGCCGAGGAGAAGCCTTCGTCCTGTTTCTTGCGGAAGAAGGCCCCCCCGATGTTTTCATTCAAATCTGTCTGGACACCTCGATCGATCGCGCCAGCGAGCTGACCTGGGAGCTCAACGACCGGGCGAACGATTTCGACGTGCCATCGGAAGGCTTTTGCATCGCCTTCATCACCGGGGAGCCCAGCGCGGAGGATCTCGAGTCCCTGATGCCCTTTGAAGAAGACGAGGATCTGGAGCTATGAGCCTCACCCCTTCTGATCTTCACAAGGAGTCCTCATGGCAATCAAGTCCGACGATCTGATGCGACTGGCCCGAGAGCAATCCCGGAACGCCGGAGAGCCGTGGTGGCGATCGGCCATCTCGCGAGCCTACTACGCGTCCTATCACCGATGTCTTCAATGGGAGCTTGCATTGCCGCACCGAGGGACCGCGGTTCCGCGGGGCCGTGGCGTCCATCGGCAGTTGATTGATCGATTGAATGCGCCTGTCAGCGCTTGCACGCTTGAACAGGTGAAGAAGTCCAAGGACCTTGGACGATTGATGCATCTGCAAAGAGAGCGGCGTGTCGCTGCTGACTATCGGCTTTCCGACGACGTGGGGATCGAGCAGATGAAGCAACAGATGCGAGATGCCCGGCAGGTCTTTCGAGCATGCAGACGCTAGTTCATTCAACGCGCGACGGCCACCGCATGAACGGTGGCCGTCGCAGTCAAGTCAATCGATCCGGTTGAATCAGCCGCGACGCTGGCGACGCGTCACCACGCCCATCGCCGCCAGGCCCGCCAGCATCAGCGCGAAGCTTTCCGGCTCCGGCACGGCCGAGATCGAGACGTCGTCGAAGGCCAGCTGGCCGGCGCCGGCGCCGAAGCCGATCGACTGCGCGGTGCCGTTGAACGCCAGCGACAGCCGGTCCCAATGGCAGAAGCCCGAATCCGAGCAGCCCAGCGTCGCGTTGTCCGTCAGCGAGAACGTGCCCAGCACGGAGCCGGTGCCGTTCAGGCCGCTGTAGATCGTCACGGCGTCGGCGAAGGCAGCGGCGGCCGAGTAGAAGAACGACACCTCGCCGGTGAAGCCCTTGGCGACGTTCATGAACGCGCCCGTGTCGAACGTGAACATCACGCCGCCCATGCTCGGCGCGTTGGTGAAGTAGGTGCCCAGGGCATCGTTGGCCAGGCCCAGCGCCGGCTCGGTGAAGGACACGCCCAGGTTGGGACCGGCGCCGCCGTTGTAGTAGTCGCCGATGGGGGCGAAGCTGGTCGGGCCGTCGAAGTCGATCACGGTCGGGGCGGCGAGGGCCGGTGTGGCGGCCAGCGCGCCGACCAGGGTCAGCGCCAGCAGGGCGGGGGAGGAAACACGCTTCATGGATCTTTCTCCAGGTGAGGTTCGGAACAGGACTGGCGCGAGTCTCGATTTCGACCAAGGCAGTTACGTGACGAATGTCTCGATCCACGGGTTTTCCGCGTCCCCGATTTCGGGTGACGCGTAGAGGCCCACGGCAACCGTTCTGTCACGGCTCGGTCAAGGGGGCTGCCTACGCTTTGCGTGACTTTTTTCGCATTCGGTCCCTGAAGCCCCTGAAAGAACCTGGAGAAGAACTCATGCGTTTCCCCTTCGCACGACGTGACGTCGCGATCGCCGCCCTCGCGGCGCTCGGCTCGACCACCCTGTCCCTGACGCCCACCACCGTCGCGGCCGCGGGCAAGACGCCCGGCCGCTATGTCAGCGGCGACTTCCACAACCACACCACCTGCTCGGACGGCTCGATCTCGATGCAGAAGCTGGTGAAGAAGGTCACCGACAAGGTCGACACGCCCTGGGGCCTGGACTGGTTCGTCCAGGCCGGTCACGGCGGCAACGGCAATCGCAACTGCACGCTGGTGGAGGACGAGTCGCTGTCCACCCCGTCCTATCCCTACGTGGCCGGCAAGGGCCCGACGACGACCTGGTCCAACAGCATCGGCGCGGCCAACATCAAGGGCGACGGCGGCGGCGTGGGCGGCAACGGCAACATGTGGCGCTGGCAGTCGATCCAGGAGTTCCAGTACCCGGTGCTGGAGTACCTGGCCGTGGCGAAGAACCAGCCGCTGTTCATCGGCATGGAGTCGGTGGTCGCGGGCCATGAGCACACCTCGATGTCCATCGTGACCGGCCAGATGCCGGCCGCCATCGACAACACCACGCTGCCGGCCAGCGGCAGCTTCGCCGCGCTGGGCAACGCCAACGCGCTGGCGCAGTGGTCCTACTGCTTCGACCGCGGCGACACCGACAAGAGCCGCGGCAACGTGACCGGTTCCAACGTCGGCAACAACTGGAACTGCGCGGTCCCCGGCAGCGCGAGCGAGTCCGACCCGAGCTGGAACGCCGCCGCGCAGAAGCTGATCCCCGCCGGTGGCACCGGCACCGGCACCCGCGGCCACCTGAAGACGGTCGAGGCGCTGAAGTGGATGGCGCGCTTCCACCCCGACGCCAGCTACTACGTGCCCGCCCACCTGGAGCGCGCCGGCCCGTTCTACGCCGACGGCAACCAGGGCTTCAACGTCGAGCACCTGCGCAACTTCAACAACGCCGCGCCGGCCGTCGCCTTCGGCTTCGAGTCGCAGCCGGGCCACGGCGCGTCCAGCAACCGCGGCGAGTACCAGGTCAACCGCAACACCTTCGGCTCGCAGAAGGTGGACTCGGTCGGCGGCACCACCTTCGGCGGCACCGGCGTCTACGCGGGCATCGTCGGCGGCGTGTGGGACGCGCTGCTCGGCGAGGGCCGCAACTTCTGGTTCTTCGCCAGCTCCGACTGGCACAACCGCGGCAGCTTCGGTCCCGACGACCGCCGCTCCACGCAAGACTTCTACCCGGGCGAGTACCAGCGCACCAGCGTGATGGTGCGCAACGGCAGCGACAAGCTGCGTCCGCAGGCGATCGTCAACGGCCTGCGCTCGGGCAACGCGTTCTCGACCACCGGTCAGTTGATCGACCGCCTGTCGCTGGTGGCCTGCGCGTCCTACCCCGGCCTCGGTGCCCGCACCAACGCCGCGGTGGAAGCGATCGCGGTGACCGCGGCGACCAACAACACCGATACCGACGTGGCCGGCTGCGCCACGATGGGCGAGAAGCTGGTGGTGCGCCCGGGCGCGGAGATCGTCGTCGCCGTCGTCGTGCGCGACCCGGCGGGCACGAACTACTCGCCGTACAGCTTCCCCAACCCGTCGCTGCTGCAGGTCGGCGTCAACCAGCCGATCAACCAGCCGGTGCTGGACCACATCGACCTGATCCGCGGCATGGTGACCGGCTACCGCACCCCGGGCAGCGCCGATTACGCCGGCGAATGGCCGCGCAACACCGACTGGCTGCGCACCGACGGCACCACGACCGGCCTGGCCAACGTGCCGGCCGCCGCCAAGAACACCACCGCCGCCGTGATCCGCACCTTCAACGGCGCGGGCGCGACGCCGTGGGTCAAGGTGAACTCGGGTGTCGACAACTCGGTGTTCCTGAAGATGAGCTACCGCATCCCGGCGGTGACGGCCTCGCAGTACGTGCGCCTGCGCGGCACCAACCTGCCGGCGGCGGTGCCGTTCGAGACCGACCCGAGCGGCAACCCGCTGGCCGACCTCTACACCAACGCCAACGACACGACCAAGCTGCGCATCCCTTGCACGACGGTGGGCACCAACGTGCCGGCCAACGGCGGCACCTACACGGGCACCACGATCGACGGCTGCCCGGCGCACCTGCCGGTCGTCGGCGGCGTGAAGTACGTGGCCTACGACGTGGCGGCGTGGTCGGACCTCTGGTTCTACAGCAACCCGGTCTACGTCGAAGTCACCGGCACCACGCAAGTCGCCGGCGTGAAGTGATGACGGCCTGATCCCGACGGCGCGCGCCGCCGCGGTCCTCGCGGGCCGGCGTGCGCCGACGGGCCTTGAAGCGCCGCGCGTTCTCGCGCGGCGCGTTTGCATTTCCAGACTTCCCTTCCGGTCCGGTCCGGATCACGGCACCGCGACGCGAGGGGAGCGAGCCAGAGACGAGAGCACCCGAGATGTCCCAGCCGATGCCCGGCGCCGCCGATGCGGCCACCTCCGCCCAACCCCGAGCCGGCGCCCCGGCCGGTGGTCGATCCGATGCAAGGACTGCCGCGCCGAGCCGCCGCTGGTCCTCCTGGCTGCGCGAGCCGCTGCTGCACTTCCTGCTGCTCGGCGGCGTGCTGTTCGCCCTCGACCACTTGCTGATGAGCCGCGTGGATGATCCGGCGCTGATCGTCGTCGGCGCCGAGGTCGACCAGGAGGCGCGCCAGGTCTTCGCCGGATCGCGCGGCCGTCAGCCCGATGCCAAGGAACTGGCGGCGCTGCGCCAAGTCTGGCTGGACAACGAGGTGCTGTATCGCGAGGGCCTCGCGTTGCAGCTCGACAAGGGGGACTCCGCGATCCGCGAGCGCGTGATCTTCAAGTCCCTGAGCGTCATCGACGCCGGCGTCAAGCTGCCGCCGGCCGACGACCAGCACCTGCGGGCGTGGTTCGAGTCCCATCGCGACAAGTACGACGATCCGGCCCGCTACGACTTCGAGGAAGCGGTGTTGCCCGGCGACGCCGACGAGGCCGCGCTGCGCGCCTTCGTCGCGACGCTGAACGGCGGCACGTCCGGCGACGCCCGCGCGGGGCTGCGCGTCTTCAAGGGCCGCCCGCACGTGAACCTGGTGCAGAGCTATGGCGTGGACTTCGCCAAGGCGCTGGAATCGTCACCGGTCGGCGAGTGGCGCGTGCATCGCACCCAGGAGGGCGGCCAGGCCGCGTGGCGCGCGATGCGCCTGGTGGCCGCGACGCCGGCCAAGCCGGGTGACTTCGCCGTGCTGCGCGGCATCGTGCTGCAGGACTGGACCGACGCCACGCTGTCCGAGCAACGCAGCGCCGCGGTGAAGGCGCTCAGCGCCAAGTACACGATCCGCCGCGAGGGAGCGTCCCAATGAGATCGCTGGCGATGCGACTGATGGGGCAACTGATGCGGCGGTCAATGCTGGGTCTGATGCGGGGGCTGATACGAGGGGGCGCGCGGGGGCTGACGGCGACGCTGGCGCCGTGCCTGCTGCTCGCGCTGGGCTTGTTGTCGGGCGCCGCCCGCGCGCACGAGATGAGCATGGCCGAGATGCAGGTCCGCGAGACCGCGCCCGGCGAGTTCATCTGGCAATGGACGGCCAGCGAGAAGCGCGCGGCCAACGAGGTGCTGACCCCTGTCTGGCCCGACGGCTGCCGGGCGGAGGGCCTGAACCTGCATTGCGGCAAGGACGGGCTGCGTGGCGCCTTCACGATGGAGGGCGTGGGCAAGCAGTACTCGGCGGCGATGGTGAAGGTGTTCTGGGTCGACGGGCAGACGCGCGTCTACACCTTGACGGCGAGCCAGCCCACCGTGCAGTTGTTCGGCTCGGCCGACGACCGGCGCGGCATGGGCGAGATCGCTTATGCGTACACGGTGCTGGGCGTCGAGCACATCCTGTCCGGCATCGATCACCTGATGTTCGTGATCGGGCTGCTGTTCCTGGTCGGTTTTCGTCGCCAGCTGTTCTGGACGATCACGGCGTTCACGGCCGCGCACAGCCTGACGTTGGCGAGCAGCGCGCTGGGCTGGCTGGCGCTGCGGCCGCCGCCGGTGGAGGCCACGATCGCGCTGTCCATCGTGCTGGTGGCGGGCGAGGCGCTGCACAAGCGCGAGACGCTGGCGCGGCGCTGGCCGGCGATGGTGGCCTTCCTGTTCGGTCTCGTGCACGGGCTGGGTTTCGCCGGCGCCCTGCGCGAGATCGGCCTGCCGCAGGAGCATTTGCTGGTGGCGCTGCTGAGCTTCAACGTCGGCGTCGAGACCGGCCAGCTGCTGACCGTCGGGGCGTGCTGGCTGCTGTGGCGCGTGGCGGCGCGCTGGCCGCGGCTGGCGAAGCTGCGCACGGCGCTGCTGTATGCGATCGGCACGGCGGCGGCGTACTGGTCCTGGCTGCGCATCGCGGCCATCGTCGCGTGAGAAGCCGGCCATGAGCACCTCATCGACGACGCCCGCGGGCGAGGTCTTCAGCCTGTTCCCCACGCCGCTGATGCGCGTGACCGGGGTGCTGCCGCCGGCGCTGGTGCGCGGCCTGGTCGAGCACTTCAGCGCCCAGGCGCGACAGGACAACAACAGCTCCGCCAGGCTGGTCCACACGCGCATGCTCAAGCCCGATGACAGCCCCTTGCTGGTGGACGTGGCGGCGCTGGTGTCGGCGCCGCTCGCGGAGTTCGGCGCGCTGCTCTTCGGCGAGCGGATGGGCTGGGCGGTCAAGGAAATGTGGGTCAACGTGATGGAGACGGGCGGCCACCAGTCGATGCACAACCACGCCAACAGCTTCGCCTCCGGCGTGATCTACCTGACCGGCACCGACGAGTCGTCGCGCACCGTGTTCATGAAATCGCCGGGGGGGACCGACTTCAGCTTCAAGAACGACCACCCGGACATGGTGACGGGACCGTTCAACGCGGAGAAGTGGATCAGCCCGGCGCCGTCTGCCGGTGACCTGGTGCTGTTCCCCAGCTACCTGATGCATGCCGTGCCGCCCAATCAGGGCGCGCGACGCATCAGCCTGGCGTTCAACGCGATCCCCATGCGGCTGAACTCGTGGGGCTACACGGTGGGATTCAGTGGCTGACCCAGGCGCGCGGTCGCGGCGAGCGGCGCTCGCGCTGATGGTGGCCTCCGGCTTCGCCGGGCTCGGCTATCAGGTGGTGTGGACGCAGCAGTCGGCGCTGTGGCTGGGTTTCGAGGCGGCGGCGGTGCTCGCCGTCGTCACGGCGTTCTTCGGCGGGCTGGCGCTGGGGGCGTTGGTGCTCGGCGGCCGGGTGGAGCGGTCGGTGTCGCCGCGGCGCTGGTATGTCGGCTGCGAACTCGCGATCGGGGCCTGGGGGCTGGCGCTGGTCGTGCTGATGCGCCCGGCCGGGGACCTGGTGCAGCACTGGATCGGCGCGGAGCCGTCGTCGTGGTGGCAGTGGACGGTGAGCTTCGGCGCGAGCTTCGTGCTGCTGCTCCCCGCGACGGCGGCGATGGGCGCGACGCTGCCGGCCATCGAGCGGCTGGCCTTCATGGCCGGGACGCAGGGCGGAATCGGCGATGCGACAGCACGGCGCTCGATCGCCGGGCTCTACGCCGCCAACACGCTGGGCGCGGTGCTGGGCGTGCTGCTGGTGACGTTCTGGCTGGTGCCGGCGTTGGGTCTCGCCCGGACGGCCGGCGTGTGCGCGGCGCTGAACGCGCTCTGCGCGATCGGGGCGCTGTGGCGCATGCCGGCGGAGGCCGCGCCGGAGGACGCTCGTGGCGAGCCGTCGTCATCGCCGGCGTCCATTGCGCCGTCGCCGTCGCCGTCGCCGTCGCGACCGGCATCGACATCGGCATCGACATCGACATCGACATGGTGGTGGTTCACCGGGATCTCGACCTTGCCCCGGACGATGTTGATGCCGCTGGCCCTGAGCGGCCTGCTCGGCATCGGCTACGAGGTGATGGTCGTGCGCGTGCTGAGCCAGCTCAACGAGGACACCGTCTACACCTTCGCGCTGCTGCTGGCCGTGTATCTGGTCGGCACGTCGCTCGGTGCCGCGGTCTATCAACGATGGTTGCTCGGCCGGGAAGAAGCACGTCTGGACGCGCGGTTGCCGGCGGCGCTCGGCGTCGCGTGTCTGCTGGGCTTGATCGCCTTGTGGTCGGCGCAGGCGCTGAAGGCGGGTGCCTTCGCCTGGTTCGGCGAGGGGTTCGCGGCGGCGCTGGGCGTGGAGTCGCTGCTGGCGCTGGCGGCCTTCGGGCTGCCGACGCTGGTGATGGGCGCATGGTTCAGTCACTTGAGCGCGCAGGCGCATCGACATGGCATCGGTTTCGGCCGCGCCCTGGCCGTCAACACGCTCGGCGCCGCGGTGGCGCCGGTGCTGTTCGGCGTGGTGCTTGCGCCGTGGCTGGGGCCGAAGACGGTGCTGCTGCTGATCGTGGGTGGGTACCTGATGTCGAGCACCCTGAGCGACATGGGAGCAAGCAGCGTCCCGAACGCATCGGGAGCGTCGGGAGCATCAAGCGCGCCGACGGGATCGACTGCATTTGGCGATCGGCGAGCGCGGGGCGGTCAGGGCGGAACGAGCAGTCCGGCATCGTGGCGCCGCCCTTGGCTGTGGATCCCCATGGCATCGCTGGCACTGCTGGGCTGGTTGGGCGCGCCGCTGGCGTTCGTGGACCTGCCCGAGGGGACGCACCTTGTCAGTCATGCCGAAGGCAGCATGGCGGCGGTCAGCGTCGTCCAGGACGGGCAGGGCGTCGCGCGCCTGCGCATCAACAACCGGCAGCAGGAGGGCAGCAGCGCCAGCCTGTTCGTCGACGGTCGCCAGGCGTTGCTGCCGCTGCTGCTGCATCCGGGGCCTCGCCGGGTCCTGTTCCTGGGCCTGGGCACCGGTGCGACCTCGGCGACCGCCGCGCAGGACCCGACCCTGCAGGTCGACGCCGTGGAACTGCTGCCCGAGGTGATCGCCGCGTCGCCGCGTTTCACCGACGCACTGGGGCTGAACGCGTCGTCCCTGCGTCTGGTGGCCGCGGACGCGCGTCGTTATGTCCGCGCAGCGCCGACGCGTTACGACGTGATCGTCTCTGACAATTTCCATCCCGCGCGCAGCGGTTCCGGCGCGCTCTACACCCGAGAGCATTTCGAGGCGGTGCGGGAGCGGCTCGCCGCGGGCGGCTTGTTCTGCCAATGGCTGCCGCTGCATCAACTCGACCTCGACAGTCTGCGCAGCGTGGTCCGCGCCTTTCTCGTCGCCTATCCCGACGGCATGGCGATCCTGGCGAGCAACAGCCTGGAGACGCCCGTGATCGGATTGGTCGGGCATCGCGATCCGGAGCACCTGTCGGACGCGGGCCTGGCGCGCTGGCACGAGCGCCTGATGCGCGTCCCCGCGCGACGCGACGGCCGTGGCCTGGCGGACTTCGGCATCGAGGACGAGTTCGCGCTCCTGGGCAGCGTCATCGCGGGGCCGGGCGCGCTGGCGGCCTTCGCGGGCGACGCGCCGGTCAACACCGACGATCGTCCGGTGGTGGCGTACCTCGCGCCCCGGCTGGTGTATGCGCCGGACTCGACACCGAAGGACCGGCTCTTCGAGGTGCTGCACCGCGTGAGCGTCCGGCCGGAGGAGGTGCTGGGTACGAAGGTCCCCGATGACAACCTGCGACTGAGCGCTTACTGGCTGGCGCGAGACCATTACATCGAAGCGGGCCGGTCGGTGCGACCGGTCGCGGACCCGGGCGCGATGCTGGCGCTGGTCGGCGCGCCGTTGTTGGCGGCACTGCGGACGAGCCCCGACTTTCGTCCCGCCTACGACCCGCTGCTGCGGATGGCGGTGGCCCTGTCGTCGCGGGACGCGGCGACCGCCCGGTCGGTGTTGACGGCGCTTCGGGACGCGCAACCGGCGCGTCGGGAGGCGGCCGAAGCGCTGCGCGCGATGGAGCAATGACTCCATCGGTTTCGGTGAGGGACGGGCCTCCTGGAACCGGTTGCTCCATCGGGGCCGCTTTTCTCCTCCTGCTCGACGAGGTGCCCTGTGTCAGGTCGCCAGCGCCAAGGTCGTGAGGTCGGGTGTCCAGTACAGCGGATCCCTTCCGTGTTGAGCCCACAGATGCGCGATGAGCTCCTCGCCCGCGCGCGCGCCGTCACGCACGGCGGTGGCCAGGCTGGCTGATTCGTCATCGACGAGGAGCTCCATGGACCAACGGTCGAAGAGACGGGAGTCGGTGGGCGTGTCGTCGACGAGGCGCACGTCGCTGTGCCGGTCGTCGGCCTGGATGCGATTCAAGGTGGCGCCGATGGCTTCGGGGGTGCCTTCCAGGACCTGCGCGAAGAGGCCGGGGGCGAGGGCGAGAACGCCGGAGATGTCGTTGCGCCGGTTGTTGATCTGGGCGCGCGCCACGATGCGGCGGAGTGTCGAATCAGTCACCCCATCGGCGATGCGGGAGACATAAAGGATTCTTCGAAGTGGACTGCTCATGCTTCGATGACCGTTGAGTTTTTGAAGGATGAGGGATTGTGCGGGCCTGGCGGACGTCGAAGGACCTTCCATGGGCCGAGATGGGTGTGGCGAAACTCCATGCGCACAGGCGCATGCGCGATCTTGATCGGCGAACAGGCTCCGTGCGGTCTGCGCCGATGACGTTGTCTCACTGCCGCTGCGTCGCGCGACTTCCGAGCCGCGTTGAACTGCCTCTCCACCGAAGAACGACGACGGCCATCACCAAGCACCCTACGAATCCGAAGCCCAAGGGCCGTACGCGCGAAGTTCCGGGCGCCAGTTCTCCCGGCAGCAGCACGGCGCGCTCCGGGGTCGCGGGGTCGTATCGCACCGGCATGCCGGGCTTCAACCGCGAGGCGAGCGCGGCGAGCGAGGCCGGGTCACCGGACCAACGGCTCCCGAACGCGAGGCGCGAGCCCACGTAAGAGCGATCCTCCACCGCGTAGCGATAGTGGACCTCCAGGTATTGCTTGCCGCGGTTCTTCCCTTGACCGTCCACGATCGTGGTGTCGACCACGAGGGCCGGTGTGCGTGGCCAGTCGCGGGAGGCCTGGGCGTGCATCCACTCGCTGCCGTACCAGGCGAGAAAGGTCAGGCAAACCAGGGCGCCCGCCAGGAAGACCGCCGAGGCGACGCGGGCCGGTCGCCTCGAGTCGTTCAAGAGGGCGGGCATCAACGCCTTGGCACGAGGCAGTCCCACCTCAGGCGGCGCGCGCCGCTGCCGGCTTGCCGGCCGGGGCCGGCCTGGCGCGCTTCTCCGCGCATGCGTCCATGGCGGCGCGAACCGCCGCCTCACCGTACTTGGCCTCCAGGCGCCTGACGATGAAGTGGCCCCGTGCGATGCTCTGGTAGTAGTCGGTGAACAGGACGTTCAGCGTCGCCGCCGTGGCCGCGCTCAACAGGGGGACCGCGGTGGCGGCCACCTTGGAGCTGAGGGCGATGCCGAACTTGTCCAGGATCTTGATGATCAGTTGGGCAACCCAGGTTCCGGCCTGGTCCGTCGTGATGCCGTTGAATCCCCGGCTCGCCGCGCTCATCGAGCGCTCGGCGGCCACCTTCGCGAGTTCTTCAGCAGCCTTGGTCGCGATGGAAGCAAACGTCCCGCGAGCGGCGAAGTAGCCCTGAAACGCGTCGTCGTCGTTGGGGGTGTCGGCACCCATGGCGAGAATGGTGGCGCACTCCACGCGGACCTGCTCGTCATTGATGTCGAACCCCTCGCTGCGCGCCACGTCGGCGATCGCTCGCAATGTCAGGGTGGTCGTGACGGGCACCTCGAACAGCGCCCCCGCGATGCCGAAGGCACCGCCCACGGCGCCGGAGGCCGCTGTCATCACCTTGTGGCTCTTTGTCGAGGCAGGGGTGCCGGGGCCGTCGCGAAGCGTGTAGGCGGCGCCGCTCAGCCCCGCCTTCAATGCGCCGTGGGCCAGGCCTATGAGCTTGACTTTCGCCCACTTGGGCATGTGTTTTCCGGACCGCGTGATGAAGCTGCCAATCGCGGCGGATATCTTGACGGTGATGCTCTCCACGAGGAGACAGTCGACGGCTTGCTTGAGCGCCGCGGCATCTTCCGAGTCGGTCCAGATTTCCTGACTTGTATTCATACGAGCTCCCTGTGATCAGGGCATTTTGAGAGCAGTGAACGCCGTGGAATGTTGTCCGTGGCCCAGTATCCGACGGTCGTGAGCAATAGTCCTCAAGCACGCACAGCCCGAAGCGGGCAATCCGCTCTCCCCGGATAATCCCCCCATATGTCTCCCGCCCGTTCCCCCTGGCGCCTGTCCGTCGCCCCCATGCTGGACTGGACGGAGCCACCGGCAAGTAGGCGTCAGGCAACGACTTTTTGACCTCGCCTCCAAGAGTTGCACTGAAGTTGAACTTTTGCCGCTTTCGAGGGACTTTTTGGAAAGCGTAGTTGCACCGCCACGGAAGAGCACGTTGAACGCTGCCGCAGAGCACTCAGCGAACGCGTTAGATGTGCGTGCTCCTGCCCTCAGGGTCAGATGCGAAGGTCGTGTCGAGAGGCGGAAAGCATGGGAACCGCGTGGAGTGGAACTGGTCGCTGTGGCGGCATGGCGGCGCTCGATCGCTGTCGTGAGCTGGCGCGAACTCGACGGTCGATGGCGAGACGCAAGCGACGAGGCTGTCGGCGCCGCACCGCGCGAGCATGGCCTGGCCGTCTCGGAGCCTAGCTGCGAGACTGGCCATGCGCCGTTCACTGCCTTCATACCTGGCAACGCTTCCAAGTTTCCTCAGCGTTGACGCGAGCGTCGTCGATGAGTTTCGCCAGGTCGTCCAGACTCACCAAGTAGGGAGCCTTCTGGCTCTTCGCGAGTCTGAATACCGGCAGCGGCAATTCGCCGACGGCAGCCTTTCTCATGGCTTCATTTCGACTGAGCCCCAGATACTCTTCGCAAATGCGTTCCAGCGGGACAGCCGGGGCGCCGTAAATCGACATGAGGGCGAGTGAGGTGATCATGCTTCACCTCCGCGAAGGAGTACTTGCGACTCGCAGTTGCAACGGCTGGCAAACGTCGACCACCCACGCGCGGCAATTGCGCTGAAGGCATTCGATGGGTAACGGCCAGACCGGGCGCCACCCGCGGTTTGATCTGCGGCGATTTCACGCATGGCAAATCGGCAGCGACGCCGTCCGCAGATGGGTGGAATTCGCTGATTGCGATGACGATAGGAACTGGTCCATGGCGACCTCCGTGTATTTGCCATGCGCCGCTGAACGATCGCGCAAAGGCATGACGGTCGAGGTCGCAGCGAACCTCGCGCACGTCAGAAGGAAAGAGGGGACTTGAAGGAGCGGCAGCACCGCCAGCCCGACGCACGGGAAAGGTGTGTGTGGCGGGTGGAAATCAGCGGTGCGCTGGATCGGATTCGCGTCGGGAAATGATGGTCCCGACATGCGCGTCAGTGCGAAGCAGCTAACGCCTCAAAGGAGGTCAATCGCAAGGGCGGGTCACGACCGCTAACGGCTGCGCCCGAGCGCAGCGACCGAGAGCAGGCGCTGCGTCGGCCATCCTCGCGAAAAAACGCTGCATCACGAGGTCGGGTCCACCTTACGCGTGCATGCCGTGGTGGTCAAGACGGTGGCAGGCGCCGTCGCATGAACATCGGAACCAAGCATCGGCCGAAGAGATCGGAAGCGTTGACACCTTGGCCGCCGTTCCGGCAGCGACAAGTCGATCAGTCCATCCGTTCCCGCAAGCCACCGTCGGTGTTGAACAGCATGGCCTGATGCCGCGGCTGTTCGATGCGCAGCGGCACGCAAACGTCGGGTTCCCTCTGCAGGCCTGCTTTCACCAGTTGCTCGCGCCATGTTTGAATTCCGGGCTGTGGGTTGGCACGCTGAACGATGCTGAGGCGCCAAGGCCAGTCTGGTGTCCCCGGGCCTTCCACAACGCGATCGATGCTGATCAGTTCTCGTAGTCGCAGCAGCAGCGCGGTCGAGGTTTCGACGTGTTGCCACAGCGAGAGCATGCCTACCTGTGGCACTGAAGTCGGCGGCGGTTTCATAGCCAGGCATTCGAGCTGGCCGCTGCGGCGCCAGGCACTCAGATCGGCCCGGATGCGGCGCTCGCTGCGACCCAACCGCCGCGCGCAATCTGCAAATGGATTGGCGCTTATCTGCAGACCCTGCTCTACGCAGGCGGCCAACTGCACGTCGTCACAGCACAAGGTGGCCGTGGGGGCTGGCTCCGGCATGCGAAGGCGAGCCGCGAGGATCAAGGGCAGGCGGTCGAGCTGATTCCGCAATGCGGTCTCATCAAGCACTTCAAACTCTGCCCAGAGCGACGGTTCACCATGCTCAGCCTGTTCGATGCGGGCGCAACCCGGCAGCGCCGACAGCGCGGCTTTAAAGCTGGCCGGCGCATTGAAGGCCAGACGCCAGCGCTCTCGCCGCAGCGACACACCCCAGCGTGCACGTATGGGCTGCAGTGCGCCACTACGCTGTAACTCGCGACAGGTTGCCATCAGTTCCCGCGGCGTCGCTCCACTTCGCGCCGCCATCAGGCGGAAGGGCGATGCGTGCAGCGGAAAGTCTTGTTGCCAGCCCTGGACGAGGGTCTGGCGCAGGCCAGCGCAGCAACTGGGTGGAGATGCAGAGGAGGGCATGGTGACGCCATGCTGGGCCGTCCGCCGTGCAGTTTCTTTGATCTCGTTCAAGCATGACGCTTGAACGGTTTGCGTGGCATCGTTCAGATGCCGATCCGCCGCCGAACGTGGCTCACGCCAGGGCGAGCAGCATCGTAGCCTGCAGAATCAGCTTGCGAGCCTCAGCGATGGATATGGGGCCATCGAGACGAGCGGCCAGCGCGGCGCTCGGATGATCGGCAGATGCGACGTTCCAAAGTATTGGCAAGCCAGCGGATTTGCCGAGCTTGGCCTGCAGTTCGGCCGGAGCGCCTTGGAATCCAACGGCGTCATAGAGCTTCGCGAGAAGGCGAAGCGTTTCAGCGATCTCTGCGTCGGAACTCGAGGTTGAGAGGTCTGGACGCACATGAGCAACGTGAGCTCCCATCTCTGTCGCGGCGTGCGCGAACGCCAGGGCGTCCGGCGAGGTCAGACTGGAGCAGACCAGACCAATCATCTTGCCGCTCAGCAAGGGGCGCGGAACGCCACAACGGGCTGCCTGCTCCATGGCGACCGCCTTCGACAGGATGGCATCTAGATCGCCACTCGCACGCCGTCCGGACGACGCGGAGGCGGCAATGGTGGCGAGTTGTTCCATGGATAGAGCACAGGTTCTGCGGTTCGGTCGGTCAGCCTATCCATGCGGACCGCTCCCGTTTTGATCGCGATCAATGTCAGGACCACTCGGCGCGGTGATACGGGCCGGATACGTGGTGTTCACACAGCGTTACGGAGCGTGGCGCAGCGTTGATCATGCAGATTTGGGCGGTTCCTACCATGACATCCATCAACACAGCCCTGCGGGAGCACCCAAATGGTGGGAGCCGAAGCCGTCGCATCTTCTTCTGGTTGGAAGGCCGTCAATCGCAGCGCGGCGCCGCTGACAGCACCTCGCCGTCCCATTGCCTCCGAGGAACTGAGCGGACGCATCGGTTCCGCCCTGAGGCTGGTCCGAGACAACCTGGTTTACCAGCGCCGCGTCGTTCATGCTGGCGACCGCATCTATCAAGCAGGCGAGCAGTTCGGGAACCTCTACATCGTCAACTCGGGCTTCTACAAGGTCGTGACGCTGTCGCCCGATGGCCGCGAGCAGGTGGTCGCCCTGAAGTTCAGGGGGGACTGGCTGGGCGTAGATGGCATTGCGCGCGGCGAGTACGATAGCGATGTGATCGCGCTGGACACCGGTGAAGTCTGGGTGGTCCGCTACGACGCCTTGCTGGATGCGAGCCTCTCAGAGCGAGCCCTGCTGACCGAACTCCACCAGGCCATGAGCCGAGAAATCTCTCGCGACCGCGACTCGCTGATGTCGCTGTGCACACTCTCGGGCGACGCCCGCGTCGCAGACTTTCTGCGCTACTGGGCTGAATCGCTCGGCGACCGCGGCATGCGCACGGACTGCATCACCTTACGCATGACTCGTGCGGAGATCGGCAACTACCTGGGTCTGACGCTGGAATCCGTGAGCCGGGCGCTGTCGCGGCTGGCCAAGGCCAAGGTCATCGGCTTCGCCGGCAACGGCCGTCGCGACGTGCAGATTCCGGACATTGACGCCCTGGGTGCGTTCGTCCAGCGTTCAATCTCGCCCGCAGGCATGCTGCAGTAACGCCCTGTCAGAGGTCTCAAGGGCCCGGATAACCGCCGTCTGGGGCACCGCCCATGGTCAGCGCCCTGGCAAGCGCGTTCCGCAATTCCTCGCGGGTGTAGGGTTTGCGGAGCAACTCCCAAGACGCGGGCGAGGAACTGTCCGCCTCAAGCAGTTCGGCTGAGTAGCCGGACATCAAGAGGACGGCCAGCTGAGGCACCTGGCGCTGCGCAATGGCGGCGAGTTCGGTGCCACGCAAGCCCGCGCCCAGCGAGATGTCGCTGAGCAGAACGTCGAAGCTGGTATCGCCGCTCAACACCATCAGCGCATCCTCCGCGCTGCTGCATGCGTTGGACCGGCACCCCAAGGCGCTCAGGAAAGCGGTCACGACCGCGCGCACCTCGGCGTCGTCCTCGACCAGCAAGACCGACAGGCCCACGGGAATCGTGCCTGCGGTTTCCGCGGCATCCGCCGTCATGGGCGACTGCTCCAGCGCACTCGGGATGTAGAGCGTGACGGTAGTGCCACTCCCGGGAAGTGAGTCGATGGCCACGGTCCCCTTGGATTGCTTCGCGAACCCGTAGACAGTGCTCAAGCCCAGCCCCGTGCCCCGGCCGGTGCTCTTGGTCGTGAAGAACGGCTCGAATGCTCGTTCCTTGACCTCCTCCGTCATGCCCGTGCCGGTGTCCTGCACCGAGATCGCCACGAAGGGAACATCCGCAGGCGCGTCGGCGTCCAGGTCGCGTCGGATGGCTTCGGGGAGGTCTGCCAGCGTACGGCTGCTGAAGCGCAGCGTCCCGCCGTCTGGCATTGCGTCACGGCCGTTGATGGCCACGTTGAGCAGGGCCGACTCGAGCTGGCCGGCGTCGGCTCGCACGACCGCCGAGTCGTCGGCACTGACCTCGATTTGGATGCGCTGATCCAGCGTGCGGTGAAGCATTCCCGATAGCGACTGCAGCAGTGCTGAGACATCAACCTCCGACGGCCGCAACACCTGCCGGCGCGAGAAGGCGAGCAACTGGCTGGTGAGTTCGGCACCGCGCCTGGCCGCGCGCGTTGCAGCTCCGATCAAGCTCTGCGACTGCGTGTCGCTATGCGAAGGCATCTCATCCAACACCTGGAGGTTGCCCTGGATCACCGTGAGAAGGTTGTTGAAATCGTGTGCGATGCCTCCAGTCAACTGCCCCACGCTTTCCAGCCGCTGCGCGTGGTTCAGCGCTTCCTCCGACTGCGCCCGCTGAAGATTGGCCACCAGCAGGCTGGACAGCGACTCGATGAAGCGCACCTCGTCGTCACCGAAACGCGATCTGCTGGTCGACAGGATCTCGATCACGCCGATCTGCCGGCCGCGGTCGAACAGTGGCACCAGGAGTGTGCTGACAACTCCAGCGTCAAGCCAGCTCTGCGGTGACTGCAAGCGGTGCTCGCTGTGCCAGTCCGCGATCACGACGGGTTTGCCGTGAGACAGCATGAAGCCGCCTAGCGTGTTCCCCGTTGCCTCGAGCGGCGGGTCGCCGATCCGGCCAATCAGCGGGCCTGCGCAGCTGGCTACCCGAAAGCTCTGGCGATCGGTGTTCAGCAACAGCACCATGACAGCAGCAGCATCGAGGGTCGCGACGGCGATGGCGGGCGCCTGGTCGAGCAGCACCTGTGGGTCGCGGGCGTCAACCGCGTCACGGCCAACCTGAGCCAGCGTCTCCGCGTAGCGCGCGCGTAGCAGCGCCTGCTTGACTCGTGGGTAGGTGCCAATATCTCGGATCGCCGCAACAACCAAGGGCAACCCGCGGCCTTGCAATGGGCTGAGCGCGATCTCAACCATGACCTCGCTGCCGTCTTTGCGCTTGGCGACAAGGTCCATCTGCGTGCCCATAGGCCGCGCGCGGGGCGCCTGGGCATACGCCTCGCGATAGGACGAATGGCGGGAGCGAATCGCATCCGGCACCAACTCGTCCACGCTCATGCCGACCAGTTCGAAGCTCGTATAGCCCAGCAAGGTCTCTGCGGCTTCGTTCGTCAATACGATCTTGCCAGATCGATCTACGATGAGCAGCGCATCCGGGTAGGAGGCGTGAAGAGAGCGGAAGACGCTTTGCTCGTCGATGCCCAGGGCAGGCAATCCGGAGGCTCGCTCGGCCATGATGCAGCTCAGTTGGACGACACCGCGGGCACCAGGATGTACCCGGCGCCGCGGACCGACTTGATGATCTGCGGCTTCTCCGGGTCGCTTTCGAGCTTCTTGCGCAGGCGCCCAACTTGGACGTCTATGGTGCGATCGAAGGGGCCGGCCTCGCGCCCACGCGTCTGCTCCAGGAGAGCGTCACGTGAGAGCACTTTGCCGGGGCTGCGCAGGAACGCGAGAAGCAGATCGAACTCACCTGCGGTCAGTTCCACTTCCCCGCTCGGACCCACCAGACGCCGCGCGCCGACGTCGAGTTGCCAGACATCGAAACACAGGCGCGTTGCCTCGGCCTTTGCCTTGTTGCTTGCAGGTGTTGTGGACTCGCTGGCATCGAGCCTGCGCAGCACGGCCTTGCAGCGTGCTAGCAGTTCGCGCAGGTCGAATGGCTTGGTCACGTAGTCGTCGGCACCGACCTCGAGGCCGACCACCTTGTCTACAGCATCACCGCGGCCCGTCACGATCACCAGGCCGCAGTTCCAATGCTCGCGAAGTTGGCGGGCGATGGCGAAACCGTCTTCCCCAGGCAGCCCCAGATCGAGCAACACCAGTGCGGGCGCGTCGTTCTTCATGACCTGCATCAGAGCGCGTCCGCTATGCACCTGAGTAACGCGGTAGCCGGACCCCTGCATGTAGTTGGCCAGCAGGGTCGTGATTTCAACCTCGTCGTCGAGGATGGCGATGTGCTGGCCAGAAGTCACGGCGATAGCGTTCCTGTCGTCAAAGGGGAGAGTGACATGGCGGCCGATGACGGATCGACCGGCTTGGCCGTGCTCCAGGGCCGGCAGCCCGGTAGGCATGTTAGCGCCGGCTCGACGCAGGGCAAGGGCGGCCGCGGGGGCGCACGGCAACGTTGCGCTAGCTTGGCCCGACCAATCGTTGGCGTAAGCCATGGCGATATAGAACGGCTCCAATCCCGACGAGGACCACCATGTCGTCTTCTGTCAGCCGATCGCCGGCGAGGCTCATCCACGTGGCGAGAGCGGCCACAGCATCGTCCAATGAATCGGTGCTACCTTGCGCGTCGAGGACCTCGGCCTGGCTCTCAAACTGCTGTATCAGGGGACGAATCATGCTCGCCTCCACGCCGCGTGCGCGCATGGTGCACTGTGAGACGCCATCGCGTCCATCTGCGAGGGGACATCATTCTCTGTCGGCCCGAAGGACGGTTGTGCTGGATGCCGTCGGCAAGACCGATCTAGTCGGGCTCAGCCAGCGGCGGCCGATTGTGTGAGCCCTGGTAGTCAGCTTGGCGTGATTGCGACCGCGGCCCTGACGCTTGTTCGTGGAACGACGAGCAATACGCCTACACGGCAGTGCGACTTGCCCCAGCTTGATTGCGGGGCCGATGCGATCACACGACAATCCCCGCATGTGCTCGATCGCCGTCAAGTTCGTCCCCTGCGACGCACGTTGCCCACAGCCTGCTTCAGCAGTCGGCAGGGTACATGCGCCTGCCACGTGGGGCCAGACGGGGACCTCCATCTGTCAGCCGGCCGCACATCACTGAGCCCGGCGATCACCACCACCCCTTTTGCGCAAACCTCAGATCGCCGGGCCCACAACCCGCGCGATGGTGTTCGTCGGCAAGCAGCCGGCCTTCGCCCTATGACTGAAGGAATGCCTCGTGGATCTCCTGGCTCTCGAGCGCACGCTCACTGAACTCGACCACGTTCGAATCCTGAACCTCGTACGTCGCTACCGGCGCGTCGAGGTCCCTGCGGCACCTCGCTTGCCAATCGAGGACGTCCTCGACACCTGCTCGATAGTGCCGTCCCGCCAAGCCCCACCTGACGTGGTGACGATGTATACGCAAGTTGCTTTGCGCGATGTCGAGTCGGGCGAGAGCAGCAAGGTCGCCCTGTGCTATCCGGCAGATGCGGAGCCCACGGCGGGCTTCGTCTCGGTGCTGTCACCTATCGGCGCCGGCCTGCTCGGCCTGGGGCTGGGTGCCATTGCGCACTGGCGCACCCCGGCGGGCGAAGAGCGGGTTGCCGAGATCGTGGCCATCCTCTTTCAGCCTGAATCGAGCGGCGACTACACGACGTAGCGCGGCGTACGGGCATTGACCCCAGCACCCCGCGCAATTCGTCTCCAAGCACGAGCTCGTGTCCCCAGCGGCCTTGCGGCAACCGGGGCGTCTGAGCAGTGCAATTCAAGTTACCCGTGAGGACATACGCAAATGAAATCGTTCACGTCCTTGTTGGCTGCCACCGACTTCTCGATCGATGGCAACAACGCCGTTCGCCGTGCGGCGCTTCTGGCGCACGAACATGGCGCCTACCTGAAGATCGCTCACGTTTTGGAGCCTGCAGTCTGCAAGCTAGTGCGCGACTGGTTCACACCGGCAATCGGCGCCGATCTTGAGGCTGCGCAGGCGCGGGAGACGCTGCGCTGTCTTGCCATGGAGATCGCTGGCCGGTACGACGTCGAAGTGGCCGTCGAAGTGATGGTCGGAGACCCGCTCGAAAACCTGCTGCTGGCGTCGCAAGAGTTCGATCTGCTGGTTCTCGGCCGGCGCGGCCATCGCCGATTCCCACGATTGATCGTCGGACGGACGGTTGATCGGGCAACGAGACTTCGCCGGGGCCCTGTGCTGGTGGTCAAGACACCGGCAGAAGGGCCGTACCGGCAGGTCCTGGTACCGGTCGACTTCACGGTCTCTTCGGATGCCGCCCTCGGGCTTGCAGCCCGAGTGGCATGCATCGGTGGACTGCATGTCTTTCATGCCATCAACTCGCACGGGGTCGCTCCGCTGCGAGGGGCGGATGTGCCGGAGGACGTCGTCCGTGCGACCCTGCTCCGGCAGGAAGCAGGGGCCCTTGCGCGCATTCGCCGCGCGGCTGCCAAAGTAGGTCTGGACAGCACGCGGCTGGGTGTCGGGGCGGCTCACGGGCATCCCGTGTGGGCGACGCTTGGCCAGGCGCGCCGCGTCAGTGCCGACCTGATCGTTGCCGGTAAGCATGGCCGTTCGACTCTCGGCGACTTCCTTCTGGGCCGAGTCAGTCGCCGCCTGCTAGCCGAGTCCTCCTGCGACATCCTCTTGGTTCCACGGCCTCGAGGAGAACGGTCCTGCGCGGGACACGCCGCTATGGCCGCTCCGTGACGCGAGTCTTAGAGCACTTGTCGCGAGGCAGGTCACGGGCCGACGCAGCAGCCACGGCACCTGTCGGCCCAGAAGCGTGTCGAAAGGTGAGGTTATGGGTTGTCAGGCTTTTGTCGCGGCAGCTTCAGCGGTGGTGGCCGGGGTAGCGATGGGCCGCGAGGCTCTCTTCGCAGGTGCTTTCTTGGAAGCCACCTTGCGCGTTGGCTTTGCGCCGGCCGGCGCCTTGCGTCTCTTGCCCGGCGTCTGCGCCTTCGTCGTGTCTGCGCTGGCGGCTGCCTTCTTCGGCGTTGCTGCCCTTGACGGGGCAGCCTTCTTGCTCACCGCCTTCTTCGCTGGCGATTTCTTGGACGCGTTGGCGGTGGCCTTGGAACCGGCTGCAGCCTTGGCTCGATTGCCAACCAGAAACTCTTCTAGCTGCCGACCCGCAGCGAGCATGTCACGGATCCATTGGGGCCGCTTGCCAATGCCGTGCCAGAAATTGCCCTGACCATCTGCAAACTTGGCAGGCTTCTTGGCCCTGGCTGCCTTTGTCTTTGCAGACTTTGTCAGCTGAGCGGCGCGACTCTTCTTTGCCGCACCCACGGCTGGAGTGCCAAACAGATCCTCCGCAGTCAGCCCGTGCTGCGCGATTTCGCTCTTGATGCGAGAGATCACCTTGGTCTGAATCTCGGCCGCTTGCTTTTGCAGCTTCTCGATCTGGCTCTTGATTTTGGCGAAAGACGTTGCCATGCACCGGCTCCAATTGTTGTTGCGTGAAGAGTCTAGCTAACGAATTGAGCAGATCAATCGTTTGAGGGCCTACGCGAAGGCCGGCACGCCGTCCCCACGCTTTGAGGTGGGCGTCTTGATCGTTCATCTAACGCGCCGGCGCCTGCCACCCGAACGGCGGCTGGTACGTCCACCAGCCGTGCTCAGTCGGAACGCCAATGGCACGCGAACCTGGCGGTAGTTCAGCTTTCAAGGCGTCTTCGAGCGTGGGATAGGGCGTGTCGCAGATCTCGTCGGCCCCACCCGACTGAGGACGGGCAAAGAACAGCCGCACAGGCAATGCTGCGCTTTGTGCCGCCTGCCGGCCCGCCAACGCAGCGAGGGCTTCATGGCGGATTCGCGCGCACAAGGGATCCAGGCCGACCGCGATTTCGGCCTCAACGCGGTCAGGCTGCACGCCGTTGGTCGAAACGATGCAAATGAAGCGGCCGTCGACGAAGCGTCCTCGCGGCGTCTCCCAACGTCGATCCAGGAAGGGGTCGGGTGCGGAGCCGCGCAGTTCGGTGAATCGCCGAACGATCCAGCGTTGCGGCACCTGAGGCAACTCGAACGAGAACTCGCCGCTCCGAGAGAGTTCTACCAAGAGTTTCGGATCTGTCAGAGAGATCTGGAGCACGAATACTCCGCGGTCACCGCCTCGGTACTGCTCGACGGACAACTGGATGGCGTCGTGCAGTTCAGCGGGAAGCGCGTTGCGCTGAAGGAGCGCCCAGTTGGTCCAGCCTTGCCGCTGGGCTACCTGGTCAAGTGCTTGGGATTGGGTGAGGGCGCCGCTGCGGCGCAATACCTTAGCCTCGCGTCGAAGTTGTTCGACGTCGGCAGGAGAGAAACGGGTAGGCATGTAGAAGACCTCGCTCAAGCGCGCCGCCTGTCGCTGTGCCCGTCAGGGACCCTCGGCAAACTAGAGCCAGGTCAAGAATCCTACGCACGTGCATACGCTTCGCCATCCGGGCAGGCCGGTCCCGTGCTTGAGACCGATTGGGAGGTTAGCAAAAATAATGGCGGAGCGCGAGCCTTCTGGCGAGAGCTCTCCCTGTCGGTGATGGCGAAGTTTCGTGGCTCGCATCGCTATAGTCATTCAGACATAGCGGCGCAAGCCGCTCATGAGGCGGAACTTCGGATGACGGATGACGTGGTGGATCGCCGTGAAGCACACGGCACGGATTTCTCCTTGGCCTCGATGGATTTCGCGCGAGCGCGCTCTTGGGAAGCAGTGCGGCTGATCGCGAATGCGGTGCTACCCGGCATGACCGAGGGCGAAGCCCGTGATCTGGCCAAGGTGTTGCTGCAGAACCTGGGCATGGACCGCATCTGGCACCAGTGCATCGTCCGCTTCGGCGAGGGCACGTTGAAGACCTTCAAGCAACGGCCCGACCCCGAGCGCGTGCTGGGAGAGTCCGATATCTTCTTCGTCGACATCGGCCCGGTGTGGAACGGCCACGAAGGCGACGCGGGTGACACCTTCGTCGTTGGCCGCGATCTCGAGATGCATGCCTGCGCCGCAGCGGCTCGTACGCTGTGGCACGACGTTGCTGCCAAGTGGCGTGCGGACGACCTGGCCGGCACGGCGCTGTATGCCTATGCGGCCGAGCGGGCCGAAGCGATGGGCTGGCGTCTCAACCTGGACATCAAGGGCCACCGCGTCTGCGACTTCCCACATGCGATCTACCGCGCGGGCGACCTGGGCGACTTCGGCAAGTGCCCGAGTACCGGCCTGTGGATACTTGAAATCCAGATTGCCCACCCGACACGGCCGTTCGGGGCCTTCTACGAAGATCTGCTGATCGACACCGACTTCCTCGAAGGACAAGCGCTATGACCTCCGCCGACGGCTTCGAGCTGCTGTTTTCCTATGGCACGCTGCAGTTGGAGGCCGTGCAGGTGGCCACCTTCGGCCGCAAGCTGAGCGGCAAGCCAGACCAGTTGGTGGGCTACCGCCTGGACCAGATCGAGATCCGCGACGCCGAGGTCGTGAAGACCAGCGCGCTCACGCACCACCCGATGCTGGTGCGCACCGGCCAGACGGCAGACAAGGTCGCCGGCACCGTGTTCGACCTGACCTCCGCCGAGCTGGCGCAGGCCGACAGCTACGAGGTGGCCGACTACCGTCGCGCCCGCGCCGCGCTGGCGTCCGGCGGCAGTGCCTGGGTGTATGTCGACGCGCGTGACGATGGCTGAGCGATGAGTACCGACGCCGGCCCCAACGAGTTGCTGGACATGTCCAGCCCCGAGCTGAAGCAACAGAGCTACGCGCTGCTAGATCGTCAGCTTCAATCCTTGCTGGCGGGAGAGCGCGACTGCATTGCCAACCTCGCGCAGTTCAGCGCGCTGGTCTTCCAGGCGGTGCCTGGGCTGAACTGGGCCGGCTTCTACCTGCTGCGCGACGCGAGGCTGGTGCTCGGCCCCTTCCAGGGCAAGGTGGCCTGCGTGCGCATCCCTGTCGGCCGTGGCGTGTGCGGCGCATGCGCCGAATCGCTCGAAGTGCAACTCGTGCCCGACGTGCATGCCTTCCCGGGCCACATTGCCTGCGACAGCGCGTCGAACTCGGAGTTGGTGCTGCCAGTGCTCGTCGACGGCCGACTGGCAGCGGTGTTCGATCTGGACAGCCCGCAGCTCGCGCGTTTCGATGAACTCGATGCGCAAGGCTTCCAGGCGATGGTGTCGACGCTCGTGGCCGGCACCGACTGGCCCTGAGCTTCAGTCCCGTTTGACGCCGGGCAGCGCGAGCTTGAATTTTGCGCCCTGGGGCATGTCGGGCAACTCGATGCCGCTGCCGTTCAGCTCCGCCATGCGATGCAGGATGCTCAGCCCCGGCCCGTTCTCGCCGCGCGTACTGCGCTGGTCGTCGCCCAAGGCTAGTGGACGTAGGTGTCGTCGCGCACGTTGCTGAAGAGTGCATTGAGCATCCTGTTGACCCAGCTCGCAAGCGCGGGCGATGCGACCCGCTTTGAAGTCATTTCGGAGGTTCTCGGCACCGCAGAGGCTGACTTTCCCTCACGAGCCTGCGTAGTTCCAGCTTTCATCTTTGGTGCCAAGTCAATGCACACATGGTGCGATGAAGGAATCGTCGACGCGCGCTTTAGATTGGTAAAGCGATTCTTATTGCACGTTGAGTGCAAAATAATTGCTGTCAAAACATTCGGAGCAACGACGTCGATGGACATCACCCTGGCCCGCACTTTTCTGGAGATCGTTGCGGCCGGCAGCTTCGGTCGAGCGGCCGAGAATCTGCACGTCACGCAAACTGCGGTGAGCGCGCGGGTCAAAGCGCTGGAGGAGCTGCTCGACGCTCAGCTCTTTGTCCGGAACAAGGCCGGTGCGACGCTCACTTCGGCCGGGGAGCAGTTCACTCGATATGCGTCGATGCTGGTTCAGGTGTGGGAGCGTGCTCGCCATCAGGTGGCGTTGCCGGAGGGCCGAGAGTCAGTGATGACCATCGGCTGTGAAGTCAGCCTGTGGGACCCGCTGCTGCTTGACTGGCTGCTCTGGATGCGCAAGTCCGCGCCGCAACTGGCTTTACGTACGGAGGTAGGCTTTCCAGGCGACCTGATCGACAAGGTGGCTGCCGGCATCCTGGACGTTGCCGTCGTCTACGCACCCCAGCAGAGACCGGGCCTGCGCATCGAACTGTTGCTCGAAGAGAAGCTGGTGCTCGTGACAACGAGGAAGAGGGGGCAGAAGCTCGATCCTTCGGACTACGTCTACGTCGATTGGGGACCGGATTTCGCGGCTCAGCACAGTCTTACCTTCCCCCACCTCGGTCACGCAGGCGTGACGGCTGGACTGGGCCCTCTGGGGCGCGAATATGTGCTCGCCGCTGGAGGGTCTGGTTACTTCAGACTCGCAGTGGTGCGCAAGCATCTCGACAGCGGCAGGTTGCGCCGAGTTCGTGACGCCCCAGAGTTTCTCTATCCCGCCTATGCCGTATTCGCAGAAGGAGCGGACATGGCCGTGGTTGCCCCCGCGCTGGAAGGGCTGCGGCGCGTGACGAAGAATCCCTGAGCTTCAGCCTCGTGTGGCGACGACATCGCGAACCTCAAGCTCGCGCCCCTGGGCCGTGTCGAGCAGCTCCATGCGGCTGCCGTGCAGCTCCAGTATGTGGTGCACGATGCGCCGCAGCCCCCAGGCCGATAGACGCGCGGGCCGCGCACCAAGATCAAGCCTTCAATTGAGCGGCGCCGCAGGCATGCCTGTAGAGCTCGGTGGGTTGCAGCCGGGCGTTCCCTCTGGAAGGCAGCCCAGAGGGCCACTACAAGTTTGGGGGCGAGATGCGGCGGCGCACAACGCCTGGTCGCCCATTTGCGCATGTTGATTACGCACAAAATCAACACGCATGAATCCGAGCGTCAAACGGGCAGGATTTCCGAGTAGACAGGCACGCTTCCCTATGGAGACTGTGCTCGTCCACCGCGTGGACGCCCGAGGCGGCGGTCTGTACGCGCCGGCGGCGGCAACGCGCCCCCGGCCCCCGCTTCCCTACCCATCCGAGCCGAGCCGAGCATGCCATTGATCAACCCGTTTTCCACACTCGCCGTCCCGAAGGAGCTCGTGGTGGAGTTCCTGGGCTGTTTCGCGCGCTGCGAGTACGCGATGAAGGCCTCGACGTATGCCCGCGACGACCATGGCATTGCAGCGGCTGCTTGGCAGCGGTTGGCCAACGACGCTGGCGCCTGGGTCCAGGTCCAGGCTGGCACTCCGTTGGACGAGGCGATCGAACTTCTGACCACGGCCCCGCCCCGCCTGCAGTCGTTCGGGGGAGGCTGGCAGGCTGTACCGCTACGCGGCGGACATCGTCTTGCGCAGGCCATCGACGCAGCGGTCAGGGTGCGTCACAACCTTTTCCACGGTGGAAAGCATGCGCCGGAAGCCGCACCCGGTCGGGATGCTGCATTGGTGAACGCCGCGCTGGTGCTTGTCACAGCCGTGGTCGACCAGTGCCCCGGCGATCTGCGAGATGCCTACAACGGCGCCTAGCGTTGCCAGCGATCCGCGCGCGAGAAGACTCGGCGCGTCGCACTTCGCCTTCATGCGTTCGCTGGTTCAGGGGCTTCCCCTGCGCGACAGCTGGGAACGCTACCTGCAAGTCGAAGGTGCATCGAGCGATCTTCGGATCGTGCGCAGCACCATCCAGTGGCTTCGCGATGCGTTCGCTGCGGCAGCCAGGCGCGAGGATCGCCATGGCGTCGCCCGCCTGGTGCTCATCGACGTCAGCCGTTTGCCCGACGACGGGCCCAAGGTTCCGTCGCTGGAGGAGTTCGCGAGCGCGCGCGGCCTGGAGGACTTTTCTGAGGCCGATCAGCTGGAGGCCTTTGAGGAGGAGTTTGGGAAGGCCAGCCAGCGCCTGTCTCGCCGTGGACGGCTGATCAAGAAGCAACTCGACGCGCTGTTGTGGCTTGAGGCCCTGGTCGCTCAACCGCCCCGCGCCGGCGATGGCGTGGTGGCGTGGCTGAATTCCAGCATCGCCTCGCGCCTGGAGGCAGCAGGGATCTTCACGATCGCCCAACTGCTCGACCGGATCAATGGCGTCGGGCGAGGCTGGCCCACCGCTATCCGTGGCATCGGGCCTGCGAAGGCCGAGCGAGTGATGCACTGGCTCGCCGAGCATCGGGACACCATCGGCATGCAGATCGGAGCGCACGTCCACCAGCCTCGCATGCAGCTGTTTCGGCACGAGCTTCAGAAGGTGGTCCCGCCAGCCTCTGACATTCGGCCGTTGGAGAAGCTCGTCGTGCCGCTTGAGCTCGACGGAAGTCAGGGCCTGTATCGCCGGCCGCAGGAGCACTGTCTGCTTGCTGCCTCGAACGACTATGCAGCACTGCTTGCCTGGCTTCAATCGAAGGCCGGTGTAACCCGCGACCAACGCGACGCCGCGAAGGCGCGCCGTCGCGGCAGGGACGCTGGCATCGAAGGCCCGATGGATTGGCTGCTATGCCTGTCGAACACGCAGCGCTCCTACCGCAAGGAGGCAGAGCGCTTCTTGTTGTGGGCGGTGGTCGAACGCCGTAGGCCGCTGTCCTCGATGACAACGGAAGACTGCGTTGCCTACCGCGAATTCCTCTCTGATCCATCGCCGCGGTCGCGATGGTGCGCTCAGCGCAACCGAGAGCGCTGGTCGCCTCTCTGGCGACCATTCGAAGGACCGCTCTCGCCATCGGCGCAGCGGCAAGCGATCACCATCCTGAAGAACCTCTACGCGTTCTGGATCGACAAGAACTACGTGATGGGCAACCCATGGTCGGGCGTCAACGTGCTTCATGCTGCTCAGCCCAGGCTGAACACGGGTCGCAGCCTGAGCGTGGCTCAGTGGCGCCTCGTGGTCGAGCAATCCGATCAGCTCCCTGACACATCGACGGCACGCCGGCTGCGCTTCGCGCTGTCGCTGCTGTACGCGACAGGCCTTCGGCTGTCGGAGGCTGTGGCTGCGCGCGTCGAACATCTGGAATGGGTGGAGTTCCCGCCAGACGAGGAGGACGACGAGCATGTGCAGGGATGGATGCTCAACGTCGTGGGGAAGGGAGGCCGGATTCGAGAGGTCCCCGTGCCAGCCAGCGTGATCGAGGAACTGTCGACCTACCTGAAGTCAAGACGCCTACCCGCTGAGTTGGACGCTCGCGAGAATATCGGTGCCCATTTACTAGGAAAGGCGAGCGACCTGGCCGACGTTGCGCCAGCGCTTCGAGGAGGGCAGGGCGCGGAACCGCGGGAGGGCATCTCCCCCAACACGCTCTACGACCAGCTAAAACGCTTCTTTGAAGCTTGTGCGCGTGTGCTTGCCGCTGATGGTGATGAGAAGGGGGCAGACCGTCTCGCTCGTGCCAGTACGCACTGGCTGCGGCACACCCACGCCTCTCATTCGATCGCGCGCGGCACGCGCGTCGAGATCGAGCAGCAGATACTTGGCCACGCTTCCCTGGCGACGACAACGGTCTACGTGACCACCGAGAGCAAACGCAAGATGAAGGCCATCGCCTCGTTCTTTCGTTGCTAGCGACTCGATGCTCGAGCTGGTGCGTGAGACACTCGGACACGGCCGCTGGGTGCGCTTGCTGCCTGCCTACGAGGTTCCCTCCCAGCCCTTGCACTTGCTCTGTGCACCGCACAGGCGTGTCACGCCAAAGCTGCGGACGTTTCTCGACTTCGCTATCGCATCATTTGATCAGCCGATGCGAGGCACCCGCTAGCTCGCCCGCGATGTCACATCAGTAGCAGGAAGACACCGAGTGGACTTTTGGTCACGGCGACGGAAACGATCCAACCCACCACGGCGAGGGCTGCGATCCACGCCGCAGCTCGCATAAGCAGCGGGCGGCCCGGGCGTAGAGCGATGACGCCCAGCCCGACGTACAGCACAAGGCCTACGAGCTTTGCCAGTAGCCAAGGCGCGCGGTCAGGCGTTAAGCGCAGCATCCACGCCAGCAGCAGAGCGGAGAGCAGCAGTACCGAGTCGACCAGATGAGGCAGCGTCTTCGCGGCGCGGCCTCTGACCCAGCGGGCGCCTGCCAGCGATGCTGCGCCGCGGACGAAGAAGCCGGCGATGGACAGCGAGACCGCTGTCTGGTGGATGAGCTTGACGGTGAAGTAGTCCATGTCCTATCCGGGGCGCCCGTCGATGCGTGGCTTTGACAGTACGGGCCAGTAGCGAATGGCGTAGAGCGCGAATCCTGTCGACCACAGCGCTGCCGATCCGAGGGTGGCGTGCACCAACTGGGCCGGTGCGAAGAGCGGCACTGCGACCCGAACCAAAGCCGCGCAGGCCACGAGCGCGTAGCAGGCAATCTCGTAGCGGTCGGCGCGCAGCGGCCGGCCGGTGTGCCCTCTTGCCGTGCGCGTCATCATCCCGATGATCAAGCCGCCGATGGCTCCGACCGTGAGGGCATGGGTGGCCAGCGATGGCGCCACCCAGCTGAGAGCGCCCGCCGCTCGCAGTGCCAGGTGGATTGGGATCCACAGATATGCCAAGTGCAGCACCCACACCAGCGGCACGCGCAAGGTCCGCACGGGTTGCCACAGCATCCAGCGTCCCAGATGCGCCGCGGCGGCCAGCAGCGTGATGGCTGCAAGGGCCGATTCCTGCAGTGCCAGGATGTCGGCCGCCAGCACCGCAAGCACAGCACCCAGCGCCAGCTTCTCCAGCGCGGGCTTCTTGCTCGCGTTCAACCCAGGGATGCCGTTGTTCGTGAACATCGGAATGACGCGGCCGCCCATGACGCAGAGGATGAACAGCACGATGTCGAGTGCAACCTGAACGGCCGGCCACGCCGGCGCCTCGACAACCCCGAGCTGGGACAGATGGATGCATGCAGCCGCCGCAGCCAGCAGAACCAGCAGCCCCACGAAGAAGTAGTTGCGGCGGTTCTTCGTCTTGAAGAAGGGGATGGCGAGGCTCCCCGCCGCAGCCAGCGGAAAAGCGACGTTGGCAACGGCCGCGGCCGCGGCATACGGTGTCAGCACGAGGATGCGCGCCACGATCCACAGCGCAGCCAGCGCGCCCAGTTTCCAACCGGTGGGCGTTGGCAGGTTTGTCCAGTTGCGTCCCGCCGTGAAAAGGAAGCCGACGATGACGGCCAAGGTGAAGCCAAACAGCATCTCGTGCGCATGCCACAAGGGGCCCGAGAGGTAGGGGTGCGCCAGCAGTCCGGAAAACTGCAGCGCCCAAAGCGGGATGGACAGGGCCGCGAAGACGCTGGCCAGCATGTAGAAGGGCCTGAAACCCAGGGCCAGGAGCGCGAAGCCTTGCTTGGGGCTGCGCGGCGGTTCTTCAATGTTTTGCAGGGAGGCCATGGCGGCTCGTGCGAGATGTGGTGTGTTTGAAATGCCAGGCCGCGGCTGACCCCGCCACGGTCGCCAGGAATGCACCGATGGCCACGGCGTTGCCGATTGCACCCCAGGTGACCGAGTGGAAGTCGATCCACGGGCCGACCAGGCGGACGACCAAGGAGCCGTGCAGCAATGACAGTGGGAGGTAGTAGGCCCAGCCGAAGAGCACCTTGACGCGCGCGATGGCCGGCAGGATGACCGGCGCGTGGCCCAGCACCATGCTGAAGACGAAGCCGAGCCCCAGTGCATGCAGCGCGGTGTCACGCAGCGGCCAGCCGAGGGATGTCGCGGCCCAGGCCGAGCCGGCGACGAGGAGCCAGAGATAGCCAAGGAGCAGGCAGATCGCCATGTAGCGGCTGAGCCCGTGGGCGCGCACGGTGCGCCGCGCGATGTCGAAGCAGAGCAACCAGACGGCCAACATGCAGAGCGACGCGCCAAAGGCGGCCCCGCCGGCGACGGGCCACAGGCCAGCGAAGGCGCAACCAAAGAACATGAGCGAGAAGACGAGGTACAACGCGGTGGCACTGCCTCTGCGCCGCTGCATCAGGCGCGTCATCTCCAGGCGTTCGGCCGCGATCGTCAGCACCAGGAAGGCGAACCACCAGGGGACGACCGCGCCGCCTTGGGCGCCTAACGCATGCAGAACACAACCCGTCGCCCATGCTATGGCGCCAACGAGGAGCAGCACGGTGTGGGCCGCGGTCTGTCGCTTGACGATGAGCATGTTGACGCCGACGAATGCGATCGACGCACCGAGGACCAGCCAAGCTGCTGCCGTCGGCCAGCCGGCAAGCAAGGCGATGCCAGCGAGTCCGGAAGTGGCGGGCCCGAGGAAGGCCAGTGAGAGCTTCGCCGCCACGGCACGTTCGATTCCGATGACCGTACCCATGAAGGTGCAGATCATCAAGAAGGCGTGGGCGGCGACCGCCGGTCCTATCCAGGCGCTGGTGTCAGTAGGAGTGGGCACGCCCGCGCGCACCAGTCCACCAGAGATGCCCGTCGCGAGCGAGACCATTGCCACCAGAGCGAACGCCAGACGAGCGACCGCCCGGGTGTCGCGTGTGGCTCTTGCGGTGGTTCTCATGGCGATTTGCAGCTCTACCAACCCATGAAGCTCTTCGCGCGGGCGCTCATGCGGTCCGTGGTCCAGGCGGGCTTCCAGACGAGCTCAACGTCGATGGTCATTTCCGGCGGCGCGACGCGCTCCAGTTCGGTCTCGACGTCATCGAGGATGACATCGGCGACAGGGCAAGCGGCGGAGGTCATGGTCAGGAGTACGTGCAGGCGGCCGGGCGTGACGTCGACGCCGTAGACCAGGCCGACATCGACGATGGTCATCGCCACTTCCGGATCCACGACACGGCTCAGCGCGGCGAGCACCGGCTCGCGCATGTCATCGGGGCCCGAGTAAGGGTAGGGCGCAGGGTTGTCGGCGTTCATGTGGTCGCCACGCGATGGAAGTGCAGGATGCGAGAGAGGTCCAGCCGGTTCTGAGTTATGTCTGCCAGCGTGTAGCGGTCCAGCACACCGTAGAAGGCGCTGACAGCCTCGGCGAGGACGCCCTTGAGGTGACAGATCTTGACGATGCTGCAGCAGCTCGGCTTGGCAGCGAAGCACTCGGCCGGTTCGACGATGCCTTCGGTGTCACGGACTACCTTTCCTACAACGATGTCCTCGGCCTTCATGGCAAGTGTGAGTCCGCCGCCCTTGCCGCGGACCGTTTCCACCCAGCCGCTCTTGCCCAGGTGGTGGACGACCTTGGTCAGATGGTTGGCCTTGATGTCGAAAGCCTCGCTGATCTCGGCGATGGTCGCTCTGCGATCCGGCTCCGCCGCGAGATAGATCAGCACGCGCAGGCTGTAGTCGGTGAAAGCGGTTAGTTTCATGGGATGCCTCGAAGTGACGAGGAGGGCTCATGCCCTCCCCAATTGCTTCATCGCTTGGCGGTGGCCGGTATGGCGCCGATTGGTGCCTTCTCGCTTGACGGGCGGCGCAGCAGATAGAGCGCGTAGATGCCGAGGAACAGACTGCCTGCAGCAAACACGACATCGCCCGGTACGCGCAGCCACACCAGCGTCTCCATAACCTTGGAGTGGATCACCTCAGGCGACCGGGCGTACCACAGGCCCTTGGTGATGCTCTCGTAGGCTTGGTAGATGCCAGCCGGCAGCAGCGACAGGAAGACCATCATCGCCAAGCCGATGTTCAGGCTCCAGAAGGCTGGCTTCAGGTATTTGTCGGCGTGCAGGTCGCGGTTGTACAGGCCGCGCAGGCAGAACAGCATCAGGCCGATGCCCAGCATGCCGTAGACACCGAACAGGGCGGCGTGGCCGTGGGCGGCCGTCATGTTCAGACCTTGCACGTAGTACAGCGAGGCTGGCGGGTTGATCGCGAAGCCCAACAGGCCGGCGCCGACGGTGTTCCAGAAGCCGACGGCCACGAAGCTCAGGATCACCCACTTGTAGGCATTGAGCCAGGCCACTCCCTTGGCGCGGCGGTAGGTCTGCAGCGCTTCGAGGCCGATCAGCGTCAGCGGCACCACTTCAAGCGCCGAGAACACCGAGCCCACGGCGATCACCGAGGTGGGCGTGCCGGTCCAGTACAGGTGGTGCAACGTGCCCAGGATGCCGCCGAACAGGAAGACGATGGTCTCCGCGATGATGGCCCGGTTGGCCGAGGCTGCGCGCACCAGGCCCAGGTTGGTGAAGATCAGCGCGACGACGGCGGTGGCGAACACTTCGAAGAAGCCTTCGACCCACAGGTGCACCAGCCACCAGCGCCAGTACTCGATCATCGAGTAGTGGGTGTGCTGGCCCCAGGTCAACGACGTCGCGTAGAAACCGCCGATGCAGGTGGCTGACAGGAACACCATGGCGATCAGGCCGCGGGTCTCCGAAGGCTTCTTCAGCGCCGGCCATAGCGCCCGGCCGAGCAGGAAGACCCACAGCAGCAGGCCGATGAACAGCAGGATCTGCCAGACGCGGCCCATGCTCGTGAATTCAAGGCCCTGGTTGCCGATCCAGAAGCTGAAGTCGACACCGCGGTGCTGCAGCGTGCCCAGCCAGCCGGTCACGGTCGACCCGAGCACCACGAACACCAGCGCGTAGAACAGAACGTCCACCCCCAGCTTCTGCAGCTTCGGCTCCTTGCCGGACAACAGCGGCGCGACGTACAGACCGGTGGCCAGCCAGGCCGTGGCGATCCAGAACACGCCGATCTGCGTGTGGATCGTGCGGCTGACGGTATAGGGCAGGATCTGCGCCAGCGGCAGGCCGAAGAAGGCCTGACCTTCCACCGCGTAGTGCGCAGTGATGGCGCCCATGCCGATCTGCAGCAGCATCAGCGCGATGACGATGAAGAAGTACTTGCGCGTGGCCTTCATGGACGGCGTGGCCTTGGCGCCGAGCAGGGGATCGGCCGCCGGCACCTGTGCTTCTAACTCATGCGCGTCGCCCTTGTGCAGCCACAACATCGCGGCGATGCCGGCCAGCAGCAGGATGATGCTGGCCATCGACCACATCGCGGCAGACGTGCTCATGGTGTTGCCCACCAGGGGCTCGTGCGGCCAGTTGCTGGTGTACGAGAGGCCTGGTTCTTCGGGGCGGTCCGTCGTGGCGGCCCAGGCCGACCAGAAGAAGAATGCGGTCAGTGCCTTGCGGTTCTCCGCGTCCGGCAGCGCACCCTCGGTCATCGCGTACTGGTCGCGCAACTTGGCCAGCTTCGGATCGGTACCGAACAGGCCATCGTAGTGATCCGCAACCTCGCGAATCGCCTGCGCGCGTTCCTTGGAAACCTTGACCGTGCCGCTGGTCTCGTCGTAGGTGTTGCGGCGCATCTCGTCGCGCACGCGCGTTTGAACCGCGGCAAGGTCGCCGTCTGACAACGTGTTGGAAGCGCCGCGTTGCGCGTCGGTGCGGATCGCCGTCAGCGCCACGGCCTCGCGGTGCAACCAGTCTGCCGACCAGTCCGGCGCGACGTAGGCGCCGTGGCCCCAGACTGTGCCGAGTTGCTGCCCGCCAGCCGAAAGCCAGGCTTGCTGGCCCAACTGGATCTGCTCGCCCGTGTACAGGACGTCGCCTTCACTGGTGACGATCTGCTTGGGAATAGGCGGCGCGGAGAGATAGATTTGCCATCCGAGGTAGCCGAGGGCGCCGAATGACAGGACGAAGATGAGGCCTAGCCAGCGCCAGAGCCTGCGTGAGGACTTCATGATGCTTCCTTGTAGGTTGCTGACTTGATGGGGGAGCTCAGGCGCCGCCGCAGGAGCCGCAGCACTGGCCGTTAGCGTGACCGCCGAGCTTGGTGATGAGGACGCGCCAGGTGGTCGGACCGGATTCGACATAGTCCCAGGAGAAGCGGCCGGACAGCTGTGCGTCGAACTGAGTGCGCAGCGGACGCGGGTCGTGGTCGTTGACCAGCTCCATGGACTCGCCGGGGCCCAGGCTCTTGAAGGTGTTGAAGATCAGGGCGTGCCGCTCGCGGGGCTCGACCTGCCGCACGTCGATCTTGGTTCCGTAAGTCGTGAGGGTCATACATGGCCTCCTGTTCTTTAAGGTGCATTGAGAATGCATCTATTGTGAAAACGGCGGGCGGCTGACCGTTTGATCCGGATCAAGTGCGGCGTTGAAAGTGGCTGGTAGCGGCACTTGGCGTCGCGAGGCGCAGCCCCATGCGAGCAGCGCGCGATGCCGGCGGAGCTCAAAGAGCTGCGCCGCGCCGATCGAGGCGGCGCGGCAGCTGGGAAGGCGCGTTGAGCCGAGGCTCAGCGCTTGGACGAGGCGAGCGTGGCTTTGACCAGCTTCACGAACGCTGGATCCGCGTCACCCAGCTGCGATGTCTTGCCCACAATACGGCCGTCGGTGTCCAGCAGGATGAGGGCTGTGGTGTGGTTGTAGTCGCCGTTGGGCAGGGCCTTGTACTGCACACCCAGGACAGAGGCCAGCTTGCGGACATTCGGTGCCTCTGCCCTGGCAAGCGTCCAGTGCGTGCTGTCGAGCTGCCGTTGTTTCGCGGTCTTTTGCAACACTGCCACGGTGTCGTGCTGCGGGTCGAACGTCACCATCAGCACGTTCACGCGGGAGCGTTCATCGTCACCCAGCTTTTGTTGTGTGTCGCGTATCGCTTCCACCAGCATCGGGCAGACGAATTGGCACGAGGTGTAGAACATGCTGACGATGGTGGGCGTCCCCCTGCCATCGCCCAGCGAGAAGGCGCGCCCGTTCTGGTCGGTGAGCGGTGTCGCCAACTGATAGACCGAGTCCGTAGGAAGCGTGGACGTTGCGCCTGTTGTCGTGGGCGCGGCAGCCAGCGCCTGCGCCCCGCTAATGACGAGCGTTGCCGCGGCAATCCCGCCGGCCGCAAGGAGGTGTCGACGATTCATGGTGAAGTCTCCGGAAGAGGTCTGACGCAACGGAAGCCAAGGCTCGCGGTGCTGTCGGAAGCTTTGAGGGAAGAGAGCAGGGCGACGCGCATCAGGATGGCGTAGTTGTCGCGTTGCTGCAGGTTGATGGCACCGGCGCCGCAGAACTTCAGCTTGTCTGGATCGTCGGAGGATCGGCTGTCACCGTTGACGAGCAGGGCGTTGAAGTCGTCCGTCCACTCCCACACCAGGCCATGGAGATCCCTCACGCCGTAAGCATTGGGAGCGCCGCCGACGGCCGGCAAGGCCGCCGTTGCGGGCCGTGAGTACCACGACAGGATGCGGGCTCTCCATGCCGGATCGTCTCGGGCGTCGGGTCGGGTGTCGTCTGCCGCCGCCGCGAACTCCCATTCGTTCCATGTCGGCAGGCGCGCGCTTTCAGACTCGCAGAAGGCCTGGGCCGCGAACCAACTGACATGGGTGACCGGCTGCTGCGATTGAGACGAAGGCAGTGCGGGCGGTGCCGGCCAGTCTGCGAGGTAGCTGGCGTCGGCGAACACGCGCGAGGCTCTGCCGCGCTGCCATTCGGGGTGGTCCGCAAGGAAGCGGGCGAACTCGACGCGGGTGACAGGCGTGGTTCGCATGCTGAAGCGATCGACCTTGACCAAGCCGCCCGTGGCGTCGCCCGCGAGGACGCTGCGCATCGTTCCACCCGGCAGGTCCGCGTAGTCGGCAGCCGCGCTGTACAGCGGCAGCAACGCCAAAGCCAGCATTGAACTGAACATGCAGGCGTTGTTCGTCACCGCGTGCCCCCGATGCGTTGCTTAGTGCTCGGACTTCGGAGCGGCCGGCGCCTTCTGCGCACGGACCTTTCGCACGTCGTCGGTCGTGACGCGCCCGCCAGCGTTGTCCCAGGCGTTGAGGACATAGGTGAGGATGTTGGCCACCTCGTCGTCGTTGAGCTGGTTCATCGGCGGCATGACCGAGTTGTATTCCTGGCCGTTGACCTTGACCTTGCCTGAGAGGCCGTGCAGCACGACGCTGATCGCACGCTTGGTGTCGGCAGCGAGATAGTCCGACTTGGCCAGCGGCGGGAACACGCCGGGGAGGCCGGCGCCGTTGGCCTGGTGGCAGACCGAGCAGGTGCCGGCAAACAGCGCCTGGCCGGCTCGTGCCTGTTCATCGACCGTCAGTGTTCCTTGCGCTGCAGCCTGAGTGGCAGCGGTCACTGCATTCAGGTTGGGCTGAGAGCGGTCACCCAGGTAGACCGAGTCGAGCTCCTTGCCCGAGTAGATGGTCTTGTCCTCGTTTCCGTCGACCTTCAGGATGGCCAGCGCTCCCTTGTTGAAGGCGCGGAAGATCGAATGGTCGACCAGCACATAGCTGCCGGGCACCCGGGTCTTGAAGCGCACGATGGCTGCGCCACCGGCCGGGATCAGCGTGGTCTGGACGTTGGTCTGCACATTGCTGCCGCCCTCGTAGCGCACCTGATCGAAGATGGCGCCGATGACGTGGAAGCTGGACACCAGGTTCGGGCCACCGTTGCCGACGAACATCCGCACGGTCTCGCCCACCTTGGCTGGCATGGCCTTGTCGCCCGTCAACGCACCTTCGGCGCCGTTGAAGAGCACATAGGTCGGCTGCTCGGCGATGGCCTTCTCCATGTCGAAGGGCTGCAGGCCCTTCTCGCGGTACTTGCCGGTCGTGTAGAAGTCGCCCTGCATCACGTAGTACTCGTGGTCGACCTTGGGCATGCCCTCCGGCGGCTCCACGAGGATGAGGCCGTACATGCCATTGGCCACGTGCATGCCCACTGGTGCGGTGGCGCAGTGATAGACATAGATGCCTTCGTTCAGCGCCTTGAAGGTGAACTGCGATTCATGACCCGGCGCCGTGAAACTGGAGGCAGCGCCGCCGCCCGGGCCGGTGACGCCGTGCAGGTCGATGTTGTGAGGCATCTTGCTGCTCGGGTGGTTCTTCAGATGGAACTCGACCGTGTCGCCCTGGCGCACGCGGATGAAGCTGCCGGGCACGGTGCCGCCGAAGGTCCAGAAGGTGTAGTTCACGCCTTCGGAGATGGGCATTTCCTTCTCGACGACCTCGAGCTCGACGATGACCTTGGCCGGATACTTTCGGGTGATGGGCGGCGGGACGTGCGGCGGGCTAGTCAGGACCGCCTTGATGGGTGCTCCCCGCGGCGGCCCGAAGTCGCCGGGGGCCTTGGCCTTGGCTGCGCCGGCATCGCCCGGTGGCGTGGCGGCAAGCGCTGCGCCGGCCAGAAAGAGGGCGGCCACGAGAGCCGACCAGGACCATTTGATGCCGAATGCCATAAACCCTCCTTGGGCAGTGAACAGAAGATGCATTTCGTATGCATCTAGCGTAGAAAACGCGCTGCCCGTGTTCCTTGCGCCAGATCAAGTTGGACGGTATCTGTCGTCACCAAGCAGCGCCAGTGCCGTCGGCACACCTCCAGCTCTCCGGGCTCAGTGCAGATGGAGAGATTTCGAATCGACGACGAGAGCCGAGCAAAAAGAAATGGGCCCGTGTTTCCACGGGCCCATGAATTGGCGTTCAAGCGGCAAGGGCCTGCTCTTCCGCCTCGATTGCTTGTGACCCGGCCTCGTCCTTGTCGATGTCCAGTTCCCGGGCCAGCTCGCGCTGGCGCGCCAGCAGCGAGGCCAAGCGGTCTTCGTGCTCGAAGGGCTTCGTGAGCTCCTCGCGCAGATCCACCAGGCGCTGCCGCATCGATGCCAGTCTGTGGCTGGCATCGGCCGCACGAGGCACGGTGCCGTTCAGCACGTTCATCAGCTCTGCCGCCAAGGCCGGACCCGTCTGGTAGGGCTTGCAGTCATGCACCGCCTGACCCTGCAGGTACAGGTGCACCTCGTCGGCCTCACGACCACTGAACAGGAACAGTTGCAAACGGCCCACGCGGCCCAGCAGTTCTTCGGAAGCACGGCCGGTCAGGCCGCTCCTGGCGCCGCGGACCGATGCTCGCAGCACATCACCGAGTTCTTCCCGGTCGCGCAAGCTTCGTCCGTTGATCACGACGATGGGCCCATTCGCCAACGCCTCCAGCGCCGCTTCTTCGTCGGCGCGCAGGGCCTGCACGAGCGTCTCCATGCTCTGGATCCGCATCGGCAGGTTCGAAGCTTCGGATTCGTGGCCGTACCGCTGGTTGCGCCAGACGGAGAACAGCGATGAGTAGCGCGCGATCTCGGCGTCCACCCCGGCCTTTTCGATGACCAGCGGGTTGCCGGAGGCCAGGGCCTTCACTTCGGCATAGCTCAGAGTGGCGAGCTCTACGTCCTCCACCGACCTCAAGCCCTTGTCGCCGCTCATCACCTGGGCGATGAACTTCGACTTGGTCAGGACCGTCTGCCACGAGTAGGCATCGAAGCTGCCTTCGGTGACGTAGCGGATGATCTCCACCTCGGCACACTCATTGCCTTGGCGCAGGATGCGCCCTTCGCGCTGCTCGACGTCGCAAGGCCTCCATGGGCAGTCCAGCTCATGCAGCGCGACCAACCGCTTCTGCACGTTCGTGCCGATGCCCATCTTCGCGGTCGACCCGAGCAAGACCCGGGTCCTTCCCTCGCGCACCGAGCGGAAGAGCCTCGCCTTTTGCGCATCGGTCTCCGCGTCGTGCACGAACGCGATCTGGTCCTCGGGAACGCCCAGTTCGAGCAGCAATGCCTTCAGCTCGTCGTAGACGCTAAAGCCCGCATCGGCGCGCGGCGTCGACAGGTCGCAGAACACCAACTGTGCCCTCTTGAGGCTCATGGTCTGCAGCCAGATGCGATGCACCTCCGTTGCGCACTGCGCCACCTTTCCGCCCGGATCACGGGGCTCGCCTTCAAACACCAGCCGCATATCGAGCGCCGCCTTACGGCCTTCGCTAGTGATCTTCAGCATGTTGTCGACCCGAGGGTCGATGCGCTGCGTCTTCAACAACTCGGCACGCTTCACCAGCGTCTTGACGAACGCCTTCAACGCGTCGCTCGGCTTGCAGGTCACCGTCCTCGGCTTGCCGCCCTTGAGGGCCGGCACGGGCAGGTTCAGCATCTCCTTGGTCCGGATGTCCGACACGTCGCAGAACACGCCCATCAGGTCGGGGACATTGATGAAGCGTGCGAAACGCGTGTTCAGCCGGTAGCCACTTCCATCCGGGGCAATCTCCAACGCGGTCACGGTCTCCCCAAAGGTTGCCGCCCACGCGTCGAACTGCTCCAGCCCCAGCGCACGCAGTGTGTGGGGCTGCAGGTAGCGCTGGAAGGTGTGGATCTCGGCCATGCTGTTGGCGACGGGTGTCGCCGTCGCAAGCACCACCCCGCGCGATAGGCCGCGGTGCAAGCTCATGGTGTGCCGCGTCTTCAGGTACAGGTCGAAGGCGCGCTGCGAGTTGGACAGCGGCAGCCCCGCGATCCGGGCCATCTTGGTATGACGCCAGAGGTTCTTGTGGAGATGCGCTTCGTCCGTGAACAGGTAGTCGATGCCGAGTGTTTCCCAGCACAGGAAGTCGTCCTTGCGCTCCTGGTTCTCCAGTCGCTCAAGCCGGACCTTCCACACCTTCTTCATGCGCTCCAGTTGCTTGACGATCCGGTTGGACCTGTCGTCGGCCTTGGTCGCACGCACTGCCAATTCGAGCTCGCGGATGATGGAGCGGATGTGCTCCGCCGTGAACTCGCGCGACATGGGCAGCAGTTCAAAGGTCGAGTGGGTCAGGATCACTGCATCCCAATCGCCCGTCGCGATCCGCGACACGAACTCGCGTCGGCGGTCGCCAGCGAGATCCTCCTTCGTCGCCATCAGCACCGACGCGAAGGGATAGACGCGCACGAACTCCGCCGTGTACTGCTCGAGCATGTGGTTCGGGACCACATGTGCTGGCTTCTTTGCCAGCCCGAGTCGCCTCAGCTCCATGCTGGAGGCGACCATGATGGCGGTCTTGCCGGCTCCGACCGCGTGGAACAGTCCGGTGCTGCCGGACTGCACGATGCGCCAGATCGCGTTGAGTTGCGAGGGATGCAGTTCGAAGCAATGGGAAAAGCCGGGTAGCTTCAGGTGCGAACCGTCGAAGGCGCGCTGGCGCAGGCAGTTGAAGGTGTCGTTGTAGATCCTGCACAACCGCTCCCTGCGCTGAACGCTCTCGTAGGCCCAGGTGGCGAAGCGCTCCTTGAGCGCGCCGAGCTTTTCCCGGGCGGCCAGCGTCTGTTCCTTGTTGACGACGTAGGCGCCGTCCTTTTCCGGGTGCGGATCGCGCACCGTGGGCGTCTGGACGTTCAGCGCGTGCTGAATCAACTCGACGGCGTCCATGCGCGCGATGCCGAACTCCTGCGTGCAGACGAGGTTGCGGCTCACCGCCCATTGGTCGACCTTCACCGACCAGGTGCCGGCGATCGCCAGGTAGCGCACCGTGGCCGTCTCCAGCCCCAGCACGTCCACCATGAAGGCTTCGATCACGTCGGCCGGTATCCAAACGGCGCCCAGCCGGGGTTCGATGGACGCCGGCGGCAGGTCCTCGGGGATGACTTTCTCCAAGGCCATCACGTTGGCGGCGAACGCCTCGCCTCCTGCTGCTGCCGCCTTGAGCTTGCGCTTGACGTCTCCAGAGAGGTAGGCATCGGCGGTCTCGTAGCGGTCGTCGTCAGGGTCCAGGAATACCAAGCCCCTCTGCATCAAGTCTGATACGACCGATTCCGCATCAACCTGGAGCAGGGCTCCCATGTACTGCGCGTCGACCCGGCCCTTCCACTGCATGCACAGCGCCAGGGCCTCGTCGGGCGATTCAGCCTGCGTCGGCTCTTCGATGCGCGACACTGTGCGGCGGTGGAAGATGTCGGCCTTCGTGGCCTTCTCCTCTTCGTCGTCGTAGCGTTCCAGGGACAGCAGCAGCGGGTAGTCCGGGTCACGGCGGAACGCCAAGGCGTTGGCTCTCGAACTGAGATAGCCGCGCTTGGCCACGAACCTGTCGTAGGCCAGGTTGAGGGCAAGCCGCTTCGCCGTCAGATCGCCATCGGAGTTGCTGCTCAGCTGCGCGGCGAGGAGCACCCGCGCGCGGTCCCGGATCTCGCACATGCCGGAGATGCGCTGCCGTGCCGTCGCGTTCAGACGGTCCTGCACGTCGACGAGTTGGCCCTGCTCCACGCAGTGGACACGTCCGTCGGACAACACGAAGCTGCCAGGGCGGGCGCCATCTGGAACGGGCGCCGCATTCGTCGCCGCCGGAGTTTCTGCGTCCAAAGGCTGGCGCCCTACATAGGCACCGGGTGGCACCTGATGTGCGGCTCCTTCGAGCGCAGCCGCGAGGTCGCCGTCCAGTACCGCGGTCGGTACCGGCGAGTAGCCATTGCTGACCTTGTCGATGCGCCCGAGAACGTGTGCGGGATGAAGGCAGTACCAGCCGTTGATCCGCATGTAGCGGTCGTGGCAGCGGGGATGGCGCAGCTCGTCCGGCACGAAGGCCAGGTCGAGCCATGCCGGCTCGCCGTTGACGACCGCGTCCGCGTGCCGGCGCAGGAACAGCAGGTCGGTCTGCACCGAGGTCCCGCCGAGCCGCTCGAACGCTGCCTGAGGAAGCCTGAAGGCCGCCAGGAGTTCCGCGCGAGAAGCCATATAGGCGCGGGCAGTGCCGTCTTGATCGTCCAGTAGGTAGGTCGACGTGATGACGCATACCAGCCCGCCGGGAACGACCAGGTCGAGGGCCTTGCCGACGAACCAGTTGTGGATGCTGAAGTGGCTGTACGGGCGGTTGCGGCCGTCGTGCAGCTGGAAGTTCCCGAACGGCACGTTGGTCACCACCAGATCGAAGGCATCGTCCGCCAGCGCCGCGGTCTCCGTGGCCTGGACCCGCACGTCGACGCCCAGGGGGGCATAGAGTGCGCGAAGGATGCTGCCTGCGACGCGATCCATCTCGATCGCGGTCCAGCGGCTGGCCTTGGCCAACTGAGCCGGCATGCAGCCAATGAAGTGGCCGACGCCAGCGCTCGGTTCGAGGATGCGCCCTCCGCGGAATCCGATGGTCTGCAGGGCTCGCCAAATCCAGCGGATCAGCGCCGGATCTGTGTAGTGGCTGGTGTTCACGGAGGCCTTCGCGGCCTCCAGCTCTCCGGCATCCAGCAGAGCGGACAGCTGCAGCGTACGCCGCTTCCAGGCCGCGTCGTGCTGCTCGAGGTTGAAGCTGGCTGGAATGCCGCCCCAGCCCGTGAATCGCAGCAGCGCTTCGCGTTGTTCCTGCGACGGGGCCGCGCCGGACGATTCGATGTCCCGCAGCGCATGGATGGCCTGCAGGTTCGCTTCGAACTTCGAGACCGGACCGCTCAGCGCCGCCAGGACGGCGTCGTCCCAGTTTGGCCATGCCGTGGCGCGTTCGCGCCGCGGCGTCGCTTGCACCAGCGATGGACGCCACCGCTTGGCTGCGGGGATATCCGGCTGGGCGACCGGCGCCTCGATCGTAGGTTCGACGACAGCTTCGTCGAACAGGTCGGGAAAGATCGCCTCGTCGTCGGGTCCAAAGCCCGGAAGCCAGAGGCTGTTCGCCTGGTTGGCGTTGGTAGCCATTGGTGGTTCTCCATGCGAATGGAGAGCCCACAACCCCTGGGGGAGCGTGAGCTCCCCGTTGGGGATTCGCTGCGACACGCGAGGCGTCGCGGCAGGCGGATGCGCCAACGCGCGGCACGGGACATCCAAAGCCCGGAGGGCTACGGTTCCTGTGCTCGCGTTGAGCTGATGAGAAGGGGCAGGGCGGCCGCGAGATGCGGTGCCGGTTCAGAAGTCCGCGCGTATGCAGCGCGGATGGAGGAGGCGGGTCACGACCGCTAACGCCGACCGTGTCGGAGTGATCCACGAGGGATCGCCGCGGAGCCAGGCTCCTGCAGTTCCTGCAGTATCTGGGTCATGCATGACCGCAGCAATCCAAGCGGTGCCGCCGTCGCATGCACATGGGTTCGCTTCGATACCGATGCGCGGGGGGCGCGGCACGAGCGGCATAGGGCGCGGGCTACTTCAGGCGGTCATGCGCAGCGCATCGCGCAATCACTGCGCAGGAATGCCCGGATCCGGGAGGTGCATGGTTGCTCGGATTGAGCGCGAGAACTTGTCGCGCCACCAAGGCGGCTCAACGGCTGAGCCGGCCCCGCTTCCGTGCCAAGCAACGTCCGTGCGCCGGCCCGTGGCGCAGATCCCGACTGTGCACGCCTGCGGAGCGGGCTTCTGCGCTGCAAGGTGCCTTGGCGAGCGGGCATGATGGCGAGGCTGGGCCCCGCAGACGAGACGTCGCGGCATTGCTTGAGGCAACTCGGATGCTCGGGGTGAGAAGCTTGGAAGCGGCAGCAGAGTCAGCTATGAGGGAGACCATGGAGAATTTTTCCGACGACGTCTACACCGAGCCGTCGAACATCGACGTCAACACGCTCGCCAACCTTGGGCCGCTGCGGCGCATGGCGGGCATCTGGGAGGGACAGCGAGGCCTCGACGTCAAGCCGAAGGCCGACGGTCCAAGGAAGCAGGCCTACGTCGAGCGCGTCGAGCTGCAGCCGATCGATCCCGTCACCAACGGCCCTCAGCTGCTCTATGGCCTGCGCTACTTCACGCACATCACGAAACCCGGCCTGGTGAAGACCTACCACGAGCAGGTGGGGTACTGGCTCTGGGAGCCGGCGACGCGCTGCGTCATCCACACGCTGACCATTCCGCGCGGCATGACCGCCATGGCATCAGGGCAGGCCCATCCCGAGGCGAATGCGTTCGAACTCGTGGCCACGCAAGGCCTGGACGACTGGGGGATCAACTCGACCCCGTTCCTGCTTTTCAGCTTCAAGACGACCGAATTCCGCATCAAAGTGACCTTCAACAACGATGGGACGTGGAGCTACGAGGAAGACACCGTGCTCGCGATCCATAGCCAGGCCGAGCCGTTTCATCACACCGACCGGAATCTGCTGAGCAAGGTCGCAGAGCCGACGCCGAATCCGCTGGCGCGCTGAGCGCCCGCCCTTCGGATGAACTCCATGAACAGCTCTGCCTCCAGCTTCATCGACCCGGGATCCCTGTTCGGCGCCGCGCTGCTTGGCGCGTTGTTCTTCGCGTTGGCGTCAGCGGTCGTGCTCCTCATTCGTGGGGGAACGCGCCGCGTCGAGCGTCACTTGTCGGACGTGAGCAGTTCGTCAGCGCGCTGGCGCAAGTACTGGCCTACCTGGTCGCCTTTGTCCTCTACGCCCATCTGGTGCCCGAGCTGCGCGCGCTCGGCACGGCGTTGTTGGCGGGTGTGAGCGTCGTTTCCGTTGTCGTGGGCCTTGCCGCCCAAAACACGCTGGGCAACCTGATCGCGGGCTTCTCGTTGGTGCTGTACCGCCAGGTGAGGGTCGGCGACACGGTCTCCCTGGACTCGCCCAAAGGCATGGTGACCGCGCGCGTGGAACTGATTTCCCTGGGATTCACGGTGCTGCGCGACGAGCAGCAACAGGAAGTGATCGTGCCGAACAGCGTGCTGATGAACAGCACGATCCTGCGCGTCGCGCGTAGTTCCGACTGACGTTTGCCGTGACGCGGGCGGCGGCCCGGCCGGGCCTAGGCATGAAGGCCAGCTCGACGGAGGCTGGACTTCAGGGACTCGATCTCATCCATCAGGTCCAGCGCCAGGGCGATCCCGGGCGTGTTCACTTCAAGCTCCTGCGCCAGCGTGCGCGCGACACGGGCACGCCGCAGCGCCGCGGCGGCGAACCGCCATTCCCCGGGCTGGTCGCCGCGCGGCTTCAGGACGCCCTCGACGACCCAGACTCGTACCTGTTCCTCGACAGTCTGGCTTGCCCGGCAGAACTCGATGAGCGTGAGCTCGACGGTTTCGTCGAGCACCTGCGTCGACGTCGTGTGGTCACTCATGCGCTTCTCCTCCGATTGAAGCTTGACCCGGCGGCACTGCGCAGAGTCTTATAGGCCTGACGGCTGGCTTCGCTGTCTGCAGGTGGCAAGGCGATGCTCAGCAGCGCATACAGATCTCCGGCAGGATCACCGGGGATGCCCTTGCCCTTGAGACGAAGCTTGCGGCCTGACGCGGACCCTGCTGGTACCGTCAGTTCGATGGAGCCCGCCGGTGTGATGATGGTGACCGGCGCCCCCAGTGCTGCTTCCCAGGGCGCAAGCGGCAGGTCGACGTAGACGTCACGGCCGTCCACGCGATAGCGTGAATGCGGCTTGAATTCGATCTCGAAGAAGAGATCACCCGCCGGTCCGCTTCCCAGTCCAGGGCCGCCTTGCCCGGCGAGCCGCAGTTGCTGGCCTTGGCGAATACCCTTTGGAATCGCGACATCGAGCGTGCGTTCCTGGAGAACGCCGTGGCCCTGTTCGTCGAAGGCCGGCATGCGCAGTGTGAGGCTGCGACGCGCGCCGGTGAAGGCGTCCTCGATGTCGATCAGGACGCGGGCGTGATGGTCTTCTCCGCGCAGGTTCACGTTAGTGCTGCGGCGGGCGCCGCGCGCTGCGCGACCGAACAAGGACTCGAAGAAGTCGCTCCGGTCATGTGCCCCGAAGCCCCCGTTGCCGTCGCCGCTCCCATGGAACTCGTAGGCCGTGTCCCAGTCCGGCGGCGGCTTGAATTCCTCGCCGCCGCTGCGCTCGCCGATGGCGTCGTAGGCAGAGCGCTTCTCGGGGGCCTTCAGGACCTCGTAGGCCTCGCCGATTTCCTTGAAGCGAGCCTCCGCATCAGGTTCTTTGCTGACATCGGGATGGAACTTGCGCGCCAGTTTCCGGTAGGCGAGCTTGATGTCGTCGGCCGACGCATCGCGCTCGACGCCGAGCGTTTCGTAGTAGTCCTTGAACTTCATGGCCCTGCCTCACACCCGGGTAGAAAGGCCCGCTCATGCCCAATTGGGCCCGAAGCAAGCTGCAGACTCCGACCTGCGTCCAAACCACTGCGGGGCAAGCCAAGTCGGAGGCTGCGGCAATGGTCGCACAGGTGCCCGAAGGGGCTCCATCTGAGAGCGATGGACCCGGTGCCTGCCCCTGCGTGCCGGTGGCTTCTAGAGCGGTTCGGCGGCCTCGACCACAGGGCCTCCCAACGGCACGCGGACGAAGAAGATCGTGGCACCGTCGTCGCACTGGAGGCCGACGTCCCAGCCGGCCGACGTTGCCAGCAGCTTCACGACGGCCAGTCCCAGTCCGCTGCCTTTCGGGCGGTTCGGCCGCGCCGCGCCGCGCACGAACGGTTCCCACATGGCGTGCTGCTCGCCTGCGGGAATGCCGGGCCCGCGATCCATCACGCTGATCTCGACGGCATCAGCAAGGCTCATCTTGCCGAAGGCGTGCTTGAGAACCCGTGCGTGAACCACGATGCGACCGGGGCCGGAATACTTCACCGCATTCGACAGATAGTTGTTCAAGACTTGGTGCAGGCGGATCTCGTCACCATGAACCTGCAGCTCCCCGATGTCCGTGTTGTCGAGCACGATGGTTTGCGAGTTTTGCTTGGCCTGCTCGGCGTGTTCCGCGACTACCCGATCCAGAAGCGCGTTGAGGCGAAATGACTCACGGCGAAGTTCCACCTGTCCGTGCGTCAGCCGGGTGTAGTGGGCGATGTTGTCCAGGCGCCCCTTGATCTGGACGATGCACTGCTCGAGGCCTCCCACCAGTTGAGCGGTGACGGCATCCTGAGGCTTCATCGCCAGCAGTTCGACATTGGCCAGCATCGTCTGCAGCGGTGTGCGCAGCTCGTGCGAGACCATGCCCAGCAAGGCCGTCCGGGCCTGGGCGCTACGCTGTGCCTCGGCCCTAGCCTCGGCTTGCAGACGAGCCGCCTCCAACCGTGCAGCCTCCGCCATGTACTGCAGACGAAGGCCGATGACCAGACCGATGGCCAGAACGATGCCCGATGCGAAGAGGGCCGTCATCGCGGTGCTGCGGCCATCGGGTTCGTTGAGCGCAATCCACAGCCCCGTTCCCGCCAGGACTGCTGCCAGACCTACGGCGCAGAGGATGGCCGGCCTGCCGACCCACCAGGCGCGCCGGTGCTGCTCCGAAACGGAGATGCTGCTGGGCTCGGGCGAAGGCTTCAGGGGATGGATGTGGTTGGCCATAGGCGAGGCACGCGCAGGCAGGTCAGACGCGAAGAATGGCATGTGCATTTCAGTCCTCGTTCTCGCCCAGCGCCATTCGCAAGTCAGCTGCGAGCCTGAGACCTGAGTATGGCTTGGCACGGTACTGGACGTTATGGCGGCTGATGATCCGGGCCAATGCATCGTCGGTGGGTATGCCGCCGATGGCCAGGTTGCCGGACAAGAGGAAGATAGGCGCGCCGGCCGAGGTGGGGTGGTGCCGAAGGAACTCTATGAGGGCGGCAGCCGTCGTGTTACCGAGATACCAATCGAGGACGTAGGCTGAGAACGGCGAGGAGCGGGCGGCCGACTCCAGTTGGTCGGCATCGGTGTAGGACACAACCGAAAAGCCGCTCTGCTTCAGGATCGCAGTCATCGACGCCACAGCCGCCGGATCGTCGTCCAGAGCCGCAATCCGTGGTTGCAGCAGCGCGTGGGCGCTGGATGGCGCGTCCTGGACGCCGGAAACCGACTCACGGATGCCATTGGGGCGCTCTTGAGCCATCGCGATCTGTACGGATCGCGAACTGGCCGTCAAAGACGGCCTGTCGTAGCGACTGGCCATCACCATGAGTCCTCCTCCTAAGCGGCGGGAAAGATCTCTGCGCAACAGGCGCACGCCTCGGCGCGTGCCATCGCTGGCTGCCGTCGCCAGGCACGCTGACCCGGCTGGACTGGACTACGATGGTAGTGAGATAGGTTACACGCTGCCACCTCGCAACGTAACATTGCGGCACCTGAATGTGTCTCAGACAGTTACAGGGTTGGGCGCTATAACGCCCTATGTTGTTGTACACCTGACAGCAGGCAATCACCGAACGTCGCGTCGCATGCAAGCCGGCCGCCCCATCCGGATACTCATTGCCGATGACCACCCGCTGATCATCGAGGGACTGGCCTTGTCGCTCAGCAAGCGCGGCATCGAGCTAGCCGGGCATGCTGCTGCGACGGCAGACGTCATCGACAGGTTCCGCCAGTGCAGGCCTGATGTCGTCGTGATGGACGTCGGGTTCGGTTCCGGGCCAACGGGGCTTGATGCTGCTCGCGAAGTCATCGCCCTTGATCCCGAGGCCCGGATCGTCTTCTACACGCAGTACGACCAGGACGAGATCGTGCGTGAGGCCTACCGCCTCGGAGGCCGCGGCTTTGTACCTAAGGTACAGCCCGCCGATGTGCTGGCCGACGTGATCGAGCAGGTGCAGCTCGGCAAGATTCACTTCCTGCCGGACATCGCCGAGCGCTTGGCGCTGATGGGGGTGCGGGGCGACGACTCGCCTCGCGCCAAGCTGGACTCGCGCGAGCTTGACGTCTTCACGCGCTTAGCGCGGGGACAGACGACGGAGGAGATTGCCTGTGCGCTGAGCTTGTCCCGCAAGACCATCTCACTGGTCGTCCAGGCGGTGAAGGACAAGCTGGGCGTGCAGCGCTCAGCGGAGATCACTCGGCTGGCCATTCGCCACCATCTGATCGAGACCTAGAACCTGTTGCGCCGAGGAGGGGTGCACGATGCCTGTTTCGTTCGTCCTGCTTGTCGCTGCGATCGCCGCGGTCTGGCTGCCTTCGCGAAGTCAGCGCCGTTGGCCCATCCCGTTTTGGATTCCGGTGTATGCGGCGTCGCTCGTCGCGGCCGTTGCCCAGGGGTATGTGATGCCCGTGGCTTGTGTCGCCTTGCTGGTGCTGATCGCATCGACGGAGGTGATCCGACGTGGGGCTAGGCCCTGTGTCTACTGGCCCGCCTTCGCGCTGGTCCTGCTGCTGACGCTGGCACTTGCGCTTCACAAGGTGCCGGGCTTCCGCAACCCTATCGCGATCAACGCGGTTCAGTTCTCGGGGGACGCGATCGCATTCACGCAGTACTTGAACTTCGACAAAGGCTCTGCTGGGCTCGTGCTGCTGGCCCTGTTGGCGCCACGGCTGCGACAAGGGGACCCGATCGGGTCCACCCTGGCGCGGGCAGCGGCGCTGTCGATGGGCATCGCGATCATCGTCCTCGGCGTCGCCCTCGTCGCCGGGATGGTACGGGTGGATCCAAAGTGGCCTCCGCAGGCGGTGCTGTTCCTTGTCGTGAACCTGTTCTTCACCTGCGTGGCCGAGGAGACTTTCTTCAGAGTGATGATCCAAGACGCGCTGGTTGGCTCTCGTGCTGACTCAGATGCCAAAGCGTCCGGCCCGCGTGATGGCCGAGCGCTGCTGTCGATCGTGGGCACAGCAATGCTGTTCGCCGTAGCGCACGCCGGCGGCGGGGCTCGCATGGTTGTGGTCGCCGGCGTCGCTGGCCTGGGCTACGCGGCCGCATACGCCTGGCGCCGCCGCATCGAAGTGCCCATCGTGATGCACTTCGGCGTCAATGCGGTCCACTTCCTCCTCTTCAGCTATCCCGCGCTGCGGAGCTAGCCGTGCTGCTGCGCCACGCCGCTCCCCTCATCGGCCTGGCTCTGGCGTCGGCCACCGGGGCCGTAGCGCAGCCGTCTGACCTTCCAGCCGATGCAGATCCGTATCCCGTGGTCCTCACGCCGACGCGACTGAGGCAGTCGCTGCAGGATGTGCCTGCCGCGGTGACCATCATCACGGCGGACATGCTGAAGAGGTTTGGTATCCGCACCATTCCGGAGGCGCTTCGCCTCGTGCCGGGCATGGAGATAACGCGTGCCAGCGGACCCGACTACCGCATCAACTACCACGGCGGTAGCGTGCTGGTGCCGCGGCGGATGAATGTGCTCATCGACGGCGTCTCTGCCTATCAGCCGCTCTTCGCGCGAGTGGACTGGAGCAGCCTGCCCATCGCGATCGACGATGTCGAGCGAATCGAGATCACGCGCGGGTCGAACTCGGCAGCCTACGGCCCGAACTCGATGCTCGCGATCGTCAACATCATCAGCCGCCACCCACGCGACGTCGGCCGGGCCTTCGCCGCGATCGAGAAGGGCTCCAACGGGGTGGCGGCAGCGACCGTCAGGCTGGGCGCAGCCATCGGAGACGCGGACCTACGACTGACAATTAGCCGGGAGGTCGACGGCGGCTATGACAGCCAGCAGCGCGCCGGCGCTGACCATGACAGCCAGCGCCTGACGCGCGCCAACCTTCGCGTGGCGCTGCCGCTCGGTCCCGCGTCGACGGCCGACATCAACATCGGGCATGTGGAAGGCGTCCGCGAAGTGCCAGGGGTCGACAGCGGCGGCGTGACCTACCCGGACGCGTTGCCGCAGGACACCTATGCGTCTCTCACGCTCACCCACAACGTGGCCGCCACGCACCAGCTGCAGGTGCGGGCCTATTCGTGGGTGGATCGCATCCAGCAGAGCTGGAGCACCTGCTACCCGACCGCCTTCTTTCTGCCGGAGTTGTTCAACCTGTACCGGGCGAATCCGCGCTATGCGAACGAAGTCCTCGCCGGTCGCGCGCCGACGGGCGGGAGCGTGCAGGATGATGCGCTCGCGGCGACAGCGATCGCCGCGTTGCGTGCGCTGGGGACCGCCGCGCGGACGCCGACATGTGGGACGGCCGACCAGAGCCTCGTGCAGCGCCGTTGGGACGTCGAGATCCAGGACACACAGGTCCTGTCGGAACAGTTCAGGTTCGTCGTCGGTGCAGGGGTTCGCCAGCACAGCGGATCAAGTGCGACCTACCTGGGTACTGCGGCTCGCAACACGATCTGGCGAGCCTTCGGCAATCTGGAGTACCGCCCAATTCCGGACCTGGCATTGAATCTCGGCGGTTATGGCGAGCGCGACGAACTGAGCGGTTCGACGTTTTCACCGAGGCTCGCCGCCAACTACCGGCTCACGGACCAGCAAACGGTGCGCTTTGCGTGGACCCGCGGCAACCGAACGCCCGATGTCCAAGAGCAGCGCGCCGACTGGAGCTACACGCTGTACGACGCCAATCCCGCGCTGCGCGGCTCATCGACCATCCGCCTCTACCAAAGCGCTCAGTCTCCAGGCGGCCTGACTGCAGAGCGTATTCGTTCCGTCGAGTTCGGCTATCTGCTCAACGTGCCATCGTATGGACTGCTGCTGGACGCCAAGGCCTTCGACGACCGGCTGACCAACCTGATCTCGGAAAAGCTGCAGCTGTCGAGCTTTGCGCCCACGAACAGTGGCGCGGTCCGGCTGACCGGCGTGGAGGTGCAGGCCAGCGCCGCGCTCGCCTCCAACTGGTCGGTCTTTGCCAACTACGCCTATCTGCAGAACCACGATGCCACCAACGCCCTCGAGACGACACAGTATTCGAGGCACAGCGGGTCGGTGGGCGTGTGGACATCGTTTGGCGCAGGATGGTCGATCTCCGCCGCGTACTTCGGTGCGTCCGGAAACGGTCTTGGACAGACGGCCTACGGTCGCACCGACATCACGCTGGGCAAGTCGCTCCGAACCGTCGGGCAACAGCATGTCGAGGCATCGCTGACGGCGCGCAGGCTGGACAACCCCGAGCAAACCTACTTTCGCGACTTTGGGGCGAATGGGACCTTGAAGGCGACCTATTCGAGTCGATTGCAGCTGCTCGGGCAAATCAGGGTGAACTTCTAGCGAGAGCGGGCGCAAAGACTTGCATCGTTTGGACGGACGTCACCAAGGGTGAAACGAACGGACATACCAGGTGAGTTCCTCACACCGGCCAACATCCGGCGCAGATGCCTGGGCACGATCGCCCTGGGCATGTGCCTCGCCGCGCCTGCGCTGCGCGCCGCACAGCTGGAACTGCGCGTTCTCATCGGCGACCAACCCACGCCAGCGGCTCGCGAAACGCTGGCCGGCGTGACGGCCCGGTTTCCCGCTGCAGTCCACGATTCGGATGTGCAACGGCTGACGAGCCGCGCCGGCGGGGCGGTGTACGCCGCGCTCGGCGTCGAGGCTCTGCAGGCGCTGCTTGATGTCGACATGGACAGCCCGGTCCTGTCGCTGCTGGCCTCCAGCGAGGCCTATCGCGCCTGCCTCCTATCCCGCCCCGAACGCCGACGTGGCTCAGCCACGGCGCTGTTCGCGGAGGCCTCCCCTGGGCAGCAGCTGGCCCTGGTGCGTCTGATCTATCGTAGGCGCGTGACAGCGGGCGTGTTGCTCACCGAGAACACCGCGCACCTGGCCGACGCCATCAAGGCGGCCGCACGGAGTGCCGAACTCGATCTGGAGTTCTGTCGGCTGGAGTCGGGCGAGAACCCCATCCGGGCGCTCGGGCGCCTCGCGTCCGCAACCGTGCTGCTGGCCGTGCCGGACCGCGCGGTCATTTCCGCCGAGAACGTGCAAGCATTTCTCGAGGCCACCTATCGCCGGGGCATGGCCGTCGTTGGCTTTTCGGCGGCACTGGTCCGAGCCGGTGCCCTGGCATCCGTGTACTCGACCGTTGACGAGGTCGTGGCCCAGGCGACCCTTCTCGTCGAGCAGCTCCTCAGCGGACAGCTGCCAGTCATGCAGTTCCCCGCGTACTGGCGAGTCGCGGTGAACGACCGGGTGGCGCGGTCCCTGAACATTCCGATCGACCATGAAGCCAGAAGCTACGCCAGTCCGACGCGATAGGGTGCTGTCGCCCCGGACGCTGCAACCGAGCATCACCACGCGCTTGGTGCTGATCGCATGCGTGCCGGCGCTGCTCATGTTCGTTGTGATCACGGTGGCGATCTGGCTCAGCGGCCGGGACGAAGCCGTCAAATCCGTGGAGGAGCGGGGGGCAGTGATTGCATCGTCGCTGGCGCAGACGGGACAGTACGGCCTGATGTCGGGCAACAGCGCGTCGCTTGAGCGCAGCATCCGTCGCATGGTCGAGTCCGACGACTCGATAGCGTCCATCGAACTGACCGACGCGAATGGTCATGCGGTGGCGCGCGCCGTGGCCACCGACCGGCCCGGCAACCTGACCGTCGAGCGGGACGTGCGCGCGGACGTGTTCGGCATTGACCTGCTGGACAACAGCTTTTCTGCGCGTGAGCAGCCGATCGAGGCTGCGACGCGGGACGGGCGCGTGATCGGCAAGGTCACTGTGCGATTGAGCAGCCAGCCCATCGAGCGGGCGCAGTTGAAGAGAGTCTTGGTCGGTGGACTCGCCGTGCTGCTGGTCGCCTGCCTCAGCGTGGCGACGGGACTCGCCATGGCCCAGCGGCTGCGGGAACCGCTGCACCTGGCGATGGCGGCGTTGCGAGAGATTCGCCAGGGCCGCTACGACGTGAACCTGCGCGTCGAAGCGACTGGCGACCTGGGCGAGCTGCAGGCGACCATCAACGAAGTGGCGCGCGAGCAGTCGACGCGCGATGAGACCACGAGGGCGCTGGTGGAACGTCGCACAGCCGACCTGCAGGAGGCCATAGCCAAGGCCCAGGCCGCCGACGCGGAGCGCGGCAAGCTGCTTGCGCGCAGCAACCGCCAGCTCGAAGACGAGCGAAAGCGCATCGCGGTGGAAATCCATGACCATCTCAACGCCACGCTGATCGGTCTGCGGTCAAAGGTCCAGCACATCGCCGATGTCTCGGCCACGATGCAGGGCGCACAAGCGAAGGAGGTTCATGCAACGGCCACGGAGATCACGAAGACGATCGCGGCGCTCTACCAAAGCGCACGCGATCTCATCAAGCAGCTGCGGCCCGAGGTGATCGACGTGCTGGGGCTCGCCGGCGCGCTGCAAGAGATGACGCGTGAGTACAACCAGTTGGTCCCGCTCGTTCGCTTCGTTCTCCACGTGTCGCCGGACTTTCCCCCGTTGCGGGGGCAAGTCGCGATCGTCGCCTACCGATTGGTTCAGGAGGCGCTGTCGAACGTCGTCAAGCATTCGAGCGCCAGTCGAGCCGAAGTCTCGCTGACGGCCGAGGGTGGCGGCTCCGAGATGCTGATCGCCGTACGGGACGACGGCGTGGGCTTTGACCCGGCCAGGACAGGCAGTGGCAGCCTGGGCCTGGCGGGAATGCGCGAGCGCGTCGCTGGAGCTGGCGGGCGCATGCGCATCCACTCGCGCCGGGGGCAGGGCACGCGGGTGACGTTCCGGCTGCCGGTGGTTGAGGGGGAGGACCCGACCGCCTGATCCCAGCGTCCTGGCGATGCGCCGGCGCTCGCCGTCGTCAGAACCCGCGACGAACGCGGTTCAGTGCGACGGCCACGTCACCGGACGACCTGGCAAAGGCCGAGCCGGAGTCCAGCATGCGCGTGGCATCGTCCATCTGCCCGGCGTTGATGCGACGTGCGACTTCACCGGCCGCTTCGTGGAACTTCCGATGCTCTTCCGGCAGCGCCATGAATTTGGGTTGCGTGCCATTGCGCCGGCCGCCAGCGCCGTGCAGCCACTGTCCGAGCTGACAGCGGTTATCGCACGAGATCGCATCGGCATCCAGATGCTCGTGACGTTCGATGGCACCGCGCAGACTCACCTTCCACTGGCGGCGCCTCGACCCGGGCGACATTTGTGCGCTCACCGCCCATTCTTCCTGGCCTAACAGCCTGCAGCGGAGGCCAACCGAGGTCTCCGACTCCCGGATTTTCGCTGGAGCTTCGAGCCCGCCGCACGAAAACTACCTCTGTCCCAGTGACATGGTGCAGCGATGCAGCTCAAGACGATCCAGCAGGCCACCGAGATCCTGACCGACGTGTTGTTGCGGGGGATGAGCTATCGCGCTGCGGGTGCTCGCCAAGGCGTGGGCAAGTCCACTGCCGAGCGACAGGCCAAGGTCTTGGTGCGCCTCGTCGCGAGAGAGTGCGGTATCAAGGGTGTGCAGGACACCGACATCAGCAGCTTGGCACTACTGCGCAACGCGCGTGAGGAGGTGCTGAAGGCCGTGAAGGCTTTCGATCCTTCTTGCGTCTCGACGAGGGTGCGCCTGATCAAGGAGGAGGACCTGCCGGCGGCGATCCGAAGCGTTCGGTCGCAGAGCGAGAACGCCAACCGTGACGCGGCCCTGTTGCTGCTGCTGATCGCCACCGGTGCGAAGCCGCTGGAGATCGCGCGCCTGAAGGTTTGCGACTACATCGACAGCGAAGGCCGGCCGCGCGACCCTGACGGGCAGCAGGCAGAAGCATCGAAGGGGGGAAAGCGCCAGATCCCGTTTGCGAGCCAGCGGCTGCAAGACGCGATGGACAGCTACCTCGTTGAGCGCGTGCGACGTGGGCTGGGAGTCTCGGGCCACTCCTGTTTTCGCGGGCTCGCGCCGGACAGCAGCCTCTTCCTGACCCAGGACGGTCGCCCCTTCGCGGTGAAGGCTCGTGGACCGAACGATCCGCGACCAATCTGCCCCGTCGTCGTGGCTATCTGCCGACGCATTCTCGCCCGTGCCGGCCTGCAGGGAACCACGACGCATGCCTTGCGGCGCCAGCTGGCGCAACGCCTCATCACGCGGGGCGCGTCCAAGCAGAGGGTCGGCGAACTGCTGGGCATCTCGAACACCCGCTCGGTCGGACGGCTGCTGCGCGGACGCGTGCCCACGACCGAGGAACTGCTCGGCGACACCGCCTAGCCCGGGAACAGGAGATCAGCATGGATATCGCGCGCTACTTCATCCGGGGGCGGACCTTCATGGCCAGCAATCCTGGCCTGCAGGACGCATTGGCGCGGGTCTATGACTCGTCCGAGCGGCCGCGCTGCATGTGCGTTCCGGGAGGCGTGGAGATGTACGTTGCCCGCCACGCCGAGTATGTGATCAAGCGCATGCCCGACACCGGCCGCCTGCACCATGCGACGTGCCCCTCATTCGAGCCCGAGCCCGGAACGTCAGGACTGGGTGAGCTGCTGGGGGAGGCCATCGTCGAGCACGCGCCCGAACAGGTCGAGATCCGCACCGCCTTTCCCCTTGCGCGCGTGTCGGGCCGTGCGATCCCGCACCAGGAAGCCGCCGAAGACCCTGCATCGGTCACGGCGCCGCGCAAGCGCATGAGTCTCAGGGCGGTGCTGCACTTCCTCTACGACCGAGCGGGATTCAACCGCTGGTATCCAGCGATGGCCGGACGGCGCAGCCAGGCAGTGATACGTCGGTTCCTGATGTCTGCCGCCCAGGGTGTCACCCTCAAGGGAGGCACGCTGGAAGAGCGACTGTTCGTGCCCGAGCAGTTCCGTGCCGCGGAAGCCGAGGAGATCGGCGAGCGTCGCCGGCGACGCCTGGCGCTGCTGCTGTCACCAGAGGCCGACGTGCAGTTCAAGATGGCCATCCTGATCGGCCAGCTCAACGGTGTCGAGTCGACCGCCTACGGACGGCGGCTGACTGTCAAGCATATGCCCGATGCGCCGCTGTACGTCGACAACAAGGCGTGGGAACGCGTGGAGCGTGCGTACGGGGCGATCCTGCAAGCCGTAGACGCCGACGTCGAGCACAAGCCGCGAGTGCTGATGGCGGCATTGATCTACGCCAAGCGCGAGCATATCTACCAAGTGGACTCGCTGTCGCTGATGCTGGTGACGGATCAATGGATTCCGCTGGACGGCCTGCACGAGTTGCCGTTGATCGAGGCTTTGCAGCGCGAGGGCCGATCGTTCCTGAAGCCGCTCAAGTTCGATGCGAAGAGCGCGGCACCGTTTCCGAACGTGCTGCTGCTGGACGTTGGGCCTGCGCCGCTACCGCTTCATGTCGACAGCCCATTCCTGGCAGCCAAGGAACGGGCGCTCAAGGAGAAGGCTGTGAGCGGACTGGGGCAGGGGGCCTGGGTGTGGCGCACCGACGCAGCATTGCCTGACTTGCCTCCAATCTCGGCTCAACCCGTGCAGCGCGTGCGCCCGCAGTTCGAGCAAGCATGAGTGACGAGCGCATCGAGGCTGGGGCGCGCGACGCCGAAGCAGGACCGCGGTTCACGGTTGCCGAGGCAAGTCTCGAGCCGATCTATATGCAACTCGCCAGCCAGGTCAAACGGCATGTGGCGAGCGGGATGCTCGCGCCTGGCGACGAACTGCCTTCGGTTCGGCGCCTGGCCAACGACTTGGGCGTCAGCAAGATGACCATCTCCAAGGCATTTCAACTGCTCGAATCGCAGGGCTGCCTTGTGCGCCGACGCGGCAGGCCATTGGTCGTCTCGGACGGTGTTCCGCGTCGCGCAGGACCTGCGGTGGAGTTGCTTCGTCCCACGCTTGAGCGCGCTGCGCAAGAGGCTTCGGAACTGGGGCTGACGCCAGAGCAGGCCCTGCAGTTGTTCGGCAACGTGCTCTCGGCCGCAGATACCCGCAGGACCGTCAAGAGCAAAATGCCAGCCGCAATGCCAGCCGCTTGAGGGGCCTACGGATGCGCTCGACTACCTCGCAAGGACGGCATGTGCTGACTAGGCCATGAGACCCGGCGACATCAGCCGCCGGTTCCGCGGTGCTTGTTGAACAAGGGCACCAGCTGTTCCGGCGCCTGACCGGTGCCATCAGACACCAGCACTCGCGCTGCTCGAGAAGACACCGCGCTTGGATGCTCACGCCCATTCGCGCCAGACGCCCGAACGCCGCTGCGCTTGGCGCGTCGGGTCGATTCCCGCCCGCGGGCTTATCGACATCGAATGCTGTACGGGCGGCTATGCGCGGCTGACAATGAATTGCGTAGGTGCTTTGCAGGTCTGCGGGCACGCCGTCTTGCGTTGCGCGGCCCCTGAGCGGGCGAGAGGTCGCCAGACAGCCGAACGAATGCAACGTTGTGGCTAATTTGCACAAGCGAATCTGCCCCTCGTACGGACCGCGATCTGCAGACCGAACGCTTGAGGTCGTTGAGCCAACGCTATTGCTGCCGCGCGATGGAAGCCCCAGCCTCTTGGAAATCGCCAGGACCTGAGGTGCACCATGGAGCCAACGTACACCGCATCTGAACATCTGGATGCGCTCAAGAAGGTCCTGGCCTTTTTTGGGGCGTCGCCTCAAGCCGGCTTTGATCGCGACCGGTCATTGGCCTTCGTGGCGGCAAGCCGGTACATGAGGGCGTGCATCAAGGCCGGCGTGCCCTGCGGAGAAGACCCACAAGACCTCGTGCGGGCATTCCTCGTGGCCAATTGGGACTGTCGCACGCCGAGCGTATGGCGTCGGTACAAGCGGGCCCGGCTGATCTTGCCGAATGCGCCGCTGAGGATCCCGGTGTCGAAACGCCCGTTGTTGGACTGGGCGGAGGACGGCTGCGTGGAAATGCTGCCATTGGAGGCGGCCATCGCCCATGGGCACATCGACCTCTATCGCGAGCTGCTGCGTTGCGATGCGTCGATCAAAGCCGTGCCGAGTCGCCACTGGGTGCAGACACGACGACCGCTGTCGGTGTTCGGCTTCATCTCGAAAGTGTTGCCGCACAAGGCGTTGATGTGTGAGTTCCGTATGCTCACGGCGATGGCGATGGGCGCGAAGCCCTTGGAGCTTGCTGTGTTCGGGCAGGACGTCGTCTATTTCCAGGAACTGCTGGCCTATGGCAAACGTATCAGGTCCATTCCTTCGCGGAACTGGGACCTGGGGCGGCATGGCACGCCGGACGTCCGTTCCCTGATCCGGTGCCTGGTCCCCAATGCAGCGATGCGCGACGCGTTCCTTGACCTGATGGAGCAGGCGCTTCGTGGCGCGCAGATATCCAAGGACTTCTGATCGCGTCGATGCGCGCTCCTTGACGCCGAAGCGTCCCCGGCGCTGCACCGTCGGTGGTGCTGTGGTGAACGTGCCAGAGCGCCCGCAGTCAGGACGGCGGGTTGAACACGCAAGAGTGCATTTGAGGATGACCTCCAACTCCCTGGAGGTCGCATGTCCAAGCGCACTGAATGCACCGAGAACAGTTCTTCGCTGGGGCGACAGCCGCTGCTGTCCCTCGACGAATGCCGGCAGATCGCCGCCGTGTTCGACGGCACGACGGCCTGCATCGACGCGTTGCTGGCGCACTGGTCGGCCCTCCGGCCGGGCGTCAAGCGCCACACGATCATCAATGCCGCGAAGCGCGGCGGCTACACGACCACCAAGGACCGCCGGGCCTGGACCCCCGAGGAGGATAGGTTCCTGGAAGCCAATTGGCACAAGATGTCCGGCGACGCGGTGGCCTCAGCCCTGGGGCGCAGCTTCACCTCCGTCAACCTGCGCCGCAAGCGCATCGGCATTTCACGCTACGACGGCGACGAGCTGACGATCCGGGACCTGGAGGGGCTCACGCAAATCGATCACCGGCAGTGGCAGGAGTTCATCGCGCGCGGCTGGCTCAAGGCTCGGCAGCGCGGGCGGCGCAACGGCGCCGTGCCCATCACGTACGTCACCCTCAACGCCGTGCGCGCGCTGCTTGGCGACCATCCCGAGATCTACGACTACCGGCGCGCGCCACAGGCGACGGTCGCCGCGCTCGAGCTTCATCGACTGGCGGAGCCGCCGTTGTGGAAGCGGGTCGTGTGCCGTTCTGCATCATGGCGTGAGCAGGTGAAGCCCACGCCCTTGGGGCGCACCGTGACCCACGGACCTGCCGCGATGGCGATGCGCGTGCACTCATTCCGTCAACGCTCATGCGCGGATGAGGGCGGCACCTCGTTCTGGGCGCCTTTGTACGCGTCGCCATGCTGCCCTCGCTGCGGCTGCCAAGTGTCGCGTTATGCCGATGACGGCATCTTCACGGATCTCGATCCTGGCAGCGACGAGGTCATCGACATCCAGGCCCGCAAACTGGGACTGCGTTGGCGTGACGGAAAGCTGCACGACGCGGCGGGAGGCGTCGTGAGCGACCGTGACATCCTGGCGGCACTCTTCAGCGCAGGCCGGCGCGCGGCCAGGTCGATCCAGGCCTTCGAGAAGCTGCTGGATGCGGGCCTCAGCCTGGTCCAGCCCCGGCCCGTCGCCCCCCATGTTCTTCTGGACAACATCCTTGACCTGGAGTTGAGGCCCGATCAGGAGCGCGCGCTCGCGAGCTTCGTGCGCACCGGCTCCATGACCGCCGCACACGCAATGAGCTTCGGCAAGAGCACGCTGGGCATGACGGCGATGACCCGCATCGCGGGCCGTCATCTGCTCATGGTCGATACGCAGCTACTGCGCGAGCAGTGGATTGAGAAGCTGTCGGCCCTGGCGCCGCGCGTCGAGGTCGCGCACCGCTACAAGCCGTCCAAGGACCTGGTCACCGTGTTCGACCGGGAAGGGCGCGAGCGCTGCGTGATCGAGATCTACAGCTACCAGACGCGGGCCAAGCTGGACGGGAGCTGGGTGGTCGGCTGCTTCGACGAGGTGCACCGGCTGCCGGCTGCGCTCGCACACCGTCATGCCTTCGCCAGAACCCAATACCGCATCGGCTTGTCGGCAACGCCGGACCTGCGATGTGACGGTCGCGGTGTCTTCGTCTCGAGGATGACGGGCGCGCTGGTCGGTGACGATTGGGGCGAACAGATGGACAGGGGGGTGGTCAAGCGCATTCCCGTCAAGGTCCTGCTGGTGGAGAACCGCGAGCACAAGCACCAGGTCGTCGGGGAACTGCTGCGCCGGCACGACTCGGTCGTCGTGCTCTGCGAAGCCATCGAGGACGGCCGCGAGCTGGAGCTTCGTTACGGCATCCCATTCATCCACAGCCAGACCAAGAACAAGCTTCGCATGGTGCGCGCCGCCAAGAGCATGGTGCTCTCACGCGTCGGCGATGCCGGCATCAGCGTGCCGCACTGCCAGGTGACGGTGGATCACTCGGGGCTGTTCGGCTCGCGTATCCAGAGCCTGCAGCGCCTGGGCCGGTTGATGCATTCCGAGCGCGCGCTCTATCACTGCATCTTGATGACGCGCGAGGAGCGGTTCGAGCGCTTCGCTGGTCGCGTCGACGCCATCCGCAAGAAGGGGTTCGAGGTCATCGAAGAGGAAGCGCCGCCCTACAGACCCGAGGGCAAGGGCCTATTGAGCCCCATCCTTCAGGCGCGCGTGTCGGCGCAGGAGAACCGGTTTCTTTCCATGCTTGGATGGATGAAGGAGGGCGTCAGCGCTGCAGCATGAGCTGCACCGAACGGCGAAGGCGCCGCAAGTCATGTGCGGCGCTCATCGCCCCTTACAGCAGCTCGCAAACCCGCTGGGCCGTGGCCTTGGCCGATTGCGGGTTCTGGCCGGTCACCAGGCGACCATCCACCACTGCCTTCGGGAGAAACGGCAGCCAGGCCTTTTCGAAGCAAGCTCCCCGGCGACTGGCCTCCTCTTGGGCGTTGTACGGCACCAGCTTCGCGACGCCGGCCAGGATCTCCTCGGTCCAGGTAAAGCCCGTGAGCCGACGTCCTGCGATCAACAGCGAGCCGTCGGATAGCCGGGTATTCAGGAGACCGCAGTACCCATGGCACACGGATGCGACCACGCCGCCGCGCTCGTAGATGTCGCGGGTGAGGCGCTGGAGGCCCTCGTCGGCGAGGAAGTCGTACATCACCGCATGGCCGCCGGTGAAGTAGATCGCGTCGAAGTCCTTCGCGTCGATGTCGGCGGGCCGGGCGGTGTTGGCGAGCAGCGCCATGCAGGCCGGGTCTGCCAGCCAGCGCTTGGCCGAGGCATCGGCGTTGGGCCATTTGAGTGAACGGGGCTCCAGCGGCGACCTTCCTCCCTTGGGGCTCACCAGCCGCTGGTCGTAGCCCTTCGCGGCGAACAGGTCGTAGGCATGGGTGAGCTCCGACAGCCACAGGCCTGTGGGCTCCGCGGCGTCGTCGAAATGGGAGACGTTGGTGACTACGAGCAGTATCCGGCGGGTCATGGTGTCATCCCTTCCTGCCGGATCAGTTCGAGCCCGCGGCGATAGGACGTCACCTGGAATTCCGGAAAGCGGCGCTTGAACTTGGAGGAATCGAAGAGGTTGTCCTTCTCGTACCTGGGCAGCAGTTCGCGCAACTCCCGCACCTGCTTCGAGACGAGGCCGGCTGCCGTCATCGTCCATTTGCCGAGCACTTTGTAGGACGGTGGCACGCCGAAAACCTCGGAGGCCAGCACAACGAACTGCTCGTACGTCAAGCGGTCGTCGTCGCAGGGCAGGTGCCAGCTCTGGCCGAAGGCGTCGGGCGTATTGCCCAGGGCGGCCAGCGAGCGGCTGGCATCGGGCGTCCAGATCAACGTGCGCCGCGTGTCGTCTCGCACCGGCACGCGTGCCGTCTTGCCAGCCTTGAGCGCGTCGATGACGAGGGTGTTCGTGATGCTCTGCGTCTTGCCCGGTCCAAAGAACTCGGGGGCCCGGCCGATGAGCACAGGGATGTCGCCGCGCGCCATCTCCTGCAGCACGGTCGAGGCCATGGCCGCGCGCACCCTGCCTTTGCGGCCGACCGGCTCGAACGGCGCGTCCTCGGTCAGCACGCGATCGTCCTGCGGGTACATGTAGGTGTTGTCGAAGTAGACGAACTTGGCACCCGCCGCGCGCGTGGCCTCAAGGGCATTCCGCAGCATCACGGGGAACTGGGCCTCCCACAGCGCCGTGTCGGGCGGCAGGCCAGCGGTGAAGTAGACGATGCTGCTGCCTGCGACAGCCGCCGCGGCCTGCCGGGCGTCGAGCAGGTCCGCAGGTACGAGCGTGTCGGTGTCGTTGACCTTGCGCGGATTGCGGCTCACGAGCCGCAGGTCGCCGGTGTATGTGCGCCGCAGCTCGCGTGCAAGCTCAACCGCGATCTGCCCGGTGGCGCCCAGAATGGTCTGCATCCCTGATCCTCGATTTGTTGGCGAGTGCGGAGCCGCCGCGCTCATCACAGCGGCTTGGGCGCGTAGAGCGCGCCCTGGAACAACGGCACGTACTCGTACTTCACCAGCTTCCCGAGTTTCAGTGCCTTGATGTACGCCGACAAGCTGCCGTCGGTCAGCGTGAGCTTCACCGAGTCGGCGCTGGAGCTGCTGGCATGGCTGAGCTGGCGCGAGACCGAATAGCCCGTCGTGAGCTGACCCTGCCGGTCGACGTTGGTGAAGCTGTTCCTGACCATCGATTCCTCGCTGGAGAGGTCGCCGAGCTTGCGGGTCTCCAGCGTGACGTCGAGCTGCCGGGTCGCGCTGTCGAAGATCTCGACGACGACCGCGCTGTCGGTCTCCCTGAAGTGGATGTCCGTCAGCCACTTCGGCAGGTTGTAGCCCACCACACCGCGCACGCGGGCCAGTTCCGTGTTTACGGGCAGCTTGAGCACATAGCCCCAGAAGTCGTCCGACATCGACTGCCGCAGCAGCGTGAAAGGGCCGAAGCTGGCAGAGCCCGGCTTGTTGGTGACGACCGACAGGCCAATCTCTTCGTAGCTGTCGTTGTCGCAATAGCGGTAGCTGTAAGCGGTCAGCGCGACGAGCCCGCGGCCGGGCCAGACCTGCAGCGGCTGCACCTGCTCCAGGACCTTGGCCGGCATCAGTTCTCTGAGCTTGTCGAGGTCGGCCGTGAAGATGGCCGTGACCCTGCTGTTCTTGTAATAGAAGTTCGGTGAGTAGGACTCGAAGCCGATGTCCACGCGCTCCTTCTTCAGTTGCCGGAACCAGCTGAGGTCGACCTCCGGCGTCTCCGCCGCGATCACCGACAGCGGCGGGTTGGAGCGGAAACGGTCGTAGAGCCCGCCGTTGACGACGGGAACGTCCTGGCCGGCGATGCGGATGGTGGTGAGCTCGGGTTGCGCCTTGGCAGTGGCCACGTCGCCGGCGTGGGACGCGCTCCCGAACAAGCCGATGGCGGCGCTGGCCGCGACTGCAACAACTTTGGAAATCATGAACGGCACCTTGAGGCGAATTGACGCTGTGAGAACTCTAAGGTTAAAGTTATGTTTGATGTCAAGGGGGGTGGAAAGGCGCATGAAGATCGGCGAGTTGGCCAAGCGCACAGGCCTGACGGCCTCCAGCATCCGCTTCTATGAAAAGAGCGGTTTGCTCCGCGCCGTCGAGCGGGAGGGCAACGGCTACCGGCACTACGGGCCGGAGGCGCTGTGGATGCTGGAGATCATTGCGAGTGCCCAGCGCGTCGGGTTCTCCCTGGACGAAATCCGGAGCCTGCTGCCTGACCCGCACGCAGCCTGGCAACACGACGCTCTGCTGGAGAGCCTCCAGCAGAAGGTCGCGGAGATCGACCGGCTGCAGCAGCGCTTGACGCATAGCCGTGCTCAGCTTCTCAAAGCCATCGAGAGCGTGACGAACCGCCCCGACGAGATGCCTTGCGAGGAGCGCCCGCTGTGGGTCTTGCAGCAATTGCGCGAAGGCGCTGGCACTGAACGATGAGCCGCCGCCTGAATGCCCTGGTGATCGGGAACGCCGCGTACGAGGCCGTCGACGCGTTGAAGAACCCTGTCAACGACGCCGGGGACGTGGGTGCGAAGCTCGAGTCGTGCGGCTTCACCGTGATCCGCTGCCTGGATAGCGACCACGCCGGCATGGACCGCACTTTGAAGAAGTTCCAGCGCGTGCTCAAGGACAGCGACGTCGGCCTGTTCTTCTTCGCTGGCCACGGCATGCAGATCGACGGCGAGAACTACCTGGCCGCCGTCGATACCGACGCGACCGACGAAATCACCGCCAAGCACTCGTCGCTGCCCCTGAACCGCGTTATCGAGGTGATGGAGAAGTCTGGCTGTTCCACGAGCATCGTGGTTCTGGACGCGTGCCGCAACAACCCCTTCGAGCGCGCCTGGACGCGCGCGATCGAGTCGCGCGGCCTCGCGCCCGTGTATGCGCCGCGCGGCACGCTCATTGCCTACGCGACCTCTCCCGGACAGACCGCCAGCGACGGGCGCGGCCGCAACGGCGCCTACACGGCCGCGCTGCTGACGCACCTGGCCACGCCGGACTGTTCGATCGAAACCATGTTCAAGCGCGTGCGCAACACGCTCAGCGCCGCCACCAAAGGCAAACAGATCTCGTGGGAACACACGTCGCTGGCCGGCGAGTTCTTCTTCAACCTCAGCCTCGGGCTGCGCATCGACCTGTATGCCGAGACCTCACTAAGCGACGGCCTGTTCGTGCTGGACGAGGCCAAGGCCTCGCACCGCCTGATCCGCGAACTCAAAAGCCTGACCTGGCCGCGCCAGAACCCCGCGGTCGACGGGTTCACCGCCGAGGTGGCGAACAGGGCTTCCCTCGACGCGCTGTTCGTGGTCGGGCGCAACCTCTACCAAGCAGCTTGCGGCGGTTCGCACTCGGCGCTGGGCTACCTGCGCGACTTCGCAAGCCGCAGCAGCGGAATCAAGGAGCCCAAGCGCAAGGCCTTGCTTGACGGGATGCTGTTTGAAGCCTTTTTCGATGCCAACGGCAAATTGCGCAAGGAATTCAAGCTGCGCCAGTTCGAACCGCTGTTCGCGCTGCAGCGCCACAAGGAACTGGCGCCCAGCTTCGATTTCATCGCCGAGTGCCTGCTGCCCGAGGCTGCACGCTTCTACTCGATCCCGGGCAAGCGCCACGAGGTGGCCATCGACGTCGCGACGCGTCCCTCGGCCAAGACGGGGCACCACCATGTCCTGGAGACGGTGCATTGCGACGGCGCGAGCGTCCTTTGGCTCGAGGACGAGGACTATGCGCCCGAGCCGGGCGAGAAGCCCAGGATGGAGACGCTGGACCTGGACGAGTTCGAGCAGCAACTGTCCGAGCAGATGCTGGTGCCACCGCATCTGCTGAAGATCAACTACGCATCGTTCAAGCCCAACGGCCGAGAGACGATTGCGTTCCCGCGTGGTTGGACCGCGCGCAAGCGTTGAGGCGCCAAGGCCGATGCCCGGAGCCAAGTCCACTCCCGCCATCCCTCTGGACACCTTGCGGGAGCAGATCGCGTCGGCAGTTGCCGAAGCCAAGGCACACGAAGTGTCGGCCGCCTGCGTGAGCCTGGGCATCCAGCCCGCCGTGGAAGCCGGGGATGAGCAGGAGGCCTTTCGCGGCAAGCGCCTGTACGTCCGCAAGCGCATCCTGACATGGAGCGAGGCGGACCTGCTCTCGCTGGCCACGCGCGTGCTGCGCGAGTACGCCTCCGAGGAACTGGCCGACACGGTCAGCGAGATGAGCTTGCATGCGGAGCATCGTGTGAGCGAGTTGGTCAGGCGCGACGTGCTCAAGGTCCTCGACCGGTTGCCGTCGCTGTTCGGCGAGTTGCCGCTGATCGAGACGCTCAGCGAGGTTTTCGGCACCTCGCGCATTCAGGACGATCCGGGCGGGCTGCTCGGGCGGCGCAGCCTGCATGGGCAGATCCTGCAGCACTACGTTCACAACGAGACGGATTGGTCGCATGAGCAACTTCTGATCGAGTGCGGTGCGCTCAGCTGCAGTCAGACCCGCTTCTTTGCGTTGCTGGCGAAGTTGCTGCATCCCGTCGCGCGCCGTGACGCAGAGCAGGGTGATGTCGCTGCGGCCATCAGCACGGCGTTGCGCCGCGACGGCTTCATAGTCCGGCCCACCGATGTCGAGTCGGGCTACGCGGTCTACGGCGTCGTGCGGGCGCAAGCGGGCGTGGCGGGCACGATGAAGAACCTGATCTTCGCGTCGATAGGTGAGAAGCCTGAACTGCTGTTCCGAGACGCGATCAACAATGACGTCGAGATCGTCAAGAACGCTGACAAGGTCTTGATCTTCGACCGGTCATTGCCGAGTTCCGGCCAACTGCTGTGGAAGGACTTGCGAGACTGGTACGGCGAACTCCATGGCATCGATGCGGCCGAGAGCGCCAAGGAGCAGTTGTACCGGCGGCTGCGGCAGGCGGTTCTCGCGGCTCGGTCGCCTGGGGAACTGGCGGTGTTCCAAGGCTATTACGAACGCTATGGCGCCAAGCTCGGCGACCGGCTGCCGGCGTTGGTCCCCCAGGTCTACTTGCACTACGACCCCTACACCCGGCGCCAACGGGGCGACGAGCAGTTCCTTGCGCGTCAGCGCATGGACTTCCTGATGCTGCTGGAGCAGGGTGTGCGCGTCGTGATCGAGATCGACGGGCGGCATCACTATGGTGTCGCCGATGGCGGGTCGCCGGAGCGCTACTTCGCGAGCGCGCAGCGCTACGCGGAAATGGCGGCAGAGGATCGCCGCCTGCGGCTCGCGGGGTACGAGGTCTACCGCTTCGGGGCGCACGAGTTCATGGACGTTGATCTTGAGCAGCGCAAGGTCGGGTCGCAGTCTCAGCAGACGGTTGCCGACTTCTTCGACAGGCTGATGGCACGTCACGACGTTCGCTGACCGTTCAGGCCGCTACGGGACCGGGCAGTTGAGCCGAGGCCCATGAGCCCTAGCCTGGGGTCATGGTCACCGACGACGAGAAATCCCTCATCCGCGCGTGCGTGGATGCGCTGCGTGATGGCATCGAGGGCTTCCGGTCGCGTCGGCCTCAGCTGGAGATGATCGCCACGGCTGCAGCCGCGCTGGCAGCCTGCCGCGATGCCGACCAGCCCGCAGGTGACGGTCGGCACATCGCCGTGATCGAAGCAGGCACGGGCACCGGCAAATCCTTCGGAGCGTTGGTGCCGGCGCTGGTGCTCGCGCGCGCCCGCGGCCGGCGCCTTGTGGTGTCCAGCTCCACCGTAGCGCTGCAGCACCAGTACGCCGAGAAAGATGCGCCTGCGCTCCAGGACCTGCTGCCCTTCGATTTCCGCTACGCGGTGGCCAAGGGGCGCCGGCGCTATGCCTGCGTGGCCAAGCTGGTCGAGGCGGCGGCCGAGGCCAAATTGCAGGAGCAGGACCTGGCCGACGGAACGGTCGTGGACGAAACGGCGCCGGAGCGCCGACGCCGGACCATCATGCTGGCGCTGGCACGGGACTTCGAGACCCAACGCTGGAATGGGGACAGGGACGAGTTGGCAGTGCCGGTCGCCGACGAGGTCTGGAGCGACTTGACGACCGACCGGCAGGGCTGCCTGGGCAGCCGCTGCGCGGAGTTCGCCCGGTGCCCGTTCTACGCCGCCCGGCAGCGCGTCAAGGACGCGGATCTTGTGATCGCGAACCATGACCTGGTGCTGTCTGCCCTCGGGATGGAGGTCGGCAGCGTCCTGCCGGCGCCCGACGAGGCCATGTATGTCATCGACGAGGCCCACAGCCTGGCTGCGAAGGCCGTCGAGCATCTGTCCGTGCGCCACGGGTTGCGCGGAGCGCAGGAGTGGCTCACCGATGCGGTCGAGGTGGTCCGGGACATCGTGTTGGCGATGCGCCTGCCGGACACGCTGCTGCACGATGCACGGACCTGTATCGAGCCGGCGGTGGCTTCACTGGAGGGCCTGTGGCAGCGCTTGCACGCGATGCAGGCCTTCGGCGAGAAGAAGGCGCGCCGTTTTAAGGGAGGGCGCCTGCCCGACTGGATGCAGGCCGGCGGCGGCACCGTGCAAGACGCTGCCCTGTCGCTGGCGAAGACCTTCGTGCAACTGCGCGAGGGCCTGCTGGAGCGCGCGCCCACGGATGGCGCGCTGGTCACCCGCCTGCTGTCGTCCATGGGCTTCTACGTCGGCAGGCTCGAGAACCTGGTCGCGACCTGGGAACTCATGCTGGCGCGGGACGCCGAGGGCGCATCGCCGGTGGCGCGATGGATTGAACTGCACGAGGACGCCGCCGGGGCACAGGACTATCTCGTGTGCGCGGCGCCCGTCAGTGGCAGCGATCGCCTGCAGAAGCTGCTCTGGAGCCGCGCCAGCGCCGCCGTGTTGATGTCGGCGACGCTCACTTCATGCGGGACGTTTGATCTGTTCCTGCGCCAGTCCGGACTGGCCGTGTTCAAGGCGCTGAAGCTGCTGCGCGTGGACTCGCCGTTCGACTACCGGCGCAACGCGCGGCTGGTGATCCCGGCGATGCGCGCGGATCCCGGCGATGCTGAAGTACACACGAGCGAAGTCGTGGAGCGCATGCCCGGGTTGCTGCGCACGCAGGGCACGCTGGTCCTCTTCGCGTCGGGCCGCCAGATGCGCGCGGTCTACGGTGCGATGCCGGAAGCGCTGCGGCGCATCACGCTGCTGCAGGGAACGATGCCGAAGATGGAAATGCTGGCCCGCCACCGCGCAGCCGTCGACCGTGGCGGCCGCTCTGTGCTGTTCGGCCTGCAAAGCATGGCCGAGGGCGTCGATCTGCCGCGCGCCTACTGCACCCACGTCGTCTGGGCCAAGCTGCCGTTCTCGGTGCCCGACAGCCCGCTCGAGGAAGCGCGCCGGGAATGGGTCGAATCGCAGGGGCGCTCTTCGTTCATGGAACTTACCCTCCCGGAGACCGCCGTGCGCTTCAAGCAGGGCCTGGGGCGCTTGCTGCGAACGACCGAAGACTACGGCACGGCGACGGTCCTGGATCGCAGGCTGGTCACCAAGCGTTGGGGCAGCCTATTGATGCGTGGGCTGCAGGACTTCGAAGTGGTCATCGAACCCCTGCCTGAAGACCTTGATGAACAGCGCTGACGCTGGAGCATGGATGCAGGACATCTTCATCAGTAATCAAGGAGAACGCCATGGCAGCAATGAATGGAGCCGCGGTCGGCACGCAGTTGACGGCTCGCGCGGGCGCAGCGCTGGCGGTGCCGACCCTGCTTGGCCAGTCGGCGATGCGCATCCCGGTGGGCGGGCGCATCCGGGCCGGCATCAAGGTGTTGACCCGCAAGGCTGCGGAAGTGCCGGAGGCGCGTGCCATCTACGACGCCGGTGTGTCCCAGGGCCAGGGCTTCGAGGCGATCGAACGCGAGATCGTCCAGCGTTGCTCGACGCTCAAGAATCCGCTCACGCCCAAGAACGTCCCGTATTTCACCGTGCGTGGCGAGGACTTCCCCAATCCCGAGGTGGCACGTCAGATCATGTCGCTTTATGCCGAGGATCGCGGCGACGGCGTGCGCCGGCTTTACCGGTTCCCGGTGGTGTTTCCGGCCGATGCCTGGCAAAGCGTGATGCCCCACGAACTGGTGACCTGGACGGCGAGCGAACGGCGCTTCTGGTCCGAGTACGCCGAAGATGGGCAGACGCGCTACTGCAAGACGCACGAAGCGGTGCCCGTGGACGCCAGCGGCCGCCGCACGATCCGCATCTTCGGCGGACGCAAGACCGTGCTTCGCGCAGAGAACGGCGGGCTGTGCGACCCCGAGAGCTGCCCGGAGTACCAGCAGCGCAAGTGCAACCTGACGGGGCGATTCATCTTCTTCATCCCCGGCATCAAGTCGCTCAGCGCCATCGACCTGCCGACGAACAGCTTCTACGCCATGCAGGCTGCGATCGAGAAGTTCACGACGATCGCCTTCATGCGCGGCGGGCGCATCTCCGGCTTTCTGGACGGCCAGCGCACGCCGTTCTTCATCAGCAAGCGCCTGGTAGAAGTGTCCCGTATCGACGAGGAGGGCCGGCCAACTCGCGTCGCGCAATGGTTGATCGAACTGGAGGCGCCCATCGACGTGACGTCGCTCCTTCGCCCCGACGATGGGCTGGAGGCCCTGGAGATGCGCGCCGCCGAGGCGGCCAACCTGCTCGCTGGCGAGTCGGGTGGGCCCACTGAGGACGCCGACGGCCCCGTTGCCCATCGGGAGCGCGGTGCGCAGGTCATCGACCTGGAGGAGGTTCCTGCAAGCCAGCCCCGCAGCGACTCGGTGCCGTCAGCGGTGCGCGTCGAGCCTGCTGCACCACCTGCCGCCAGCCCGGCAGTGCGCGCTGATCGAAAGGGCAGTGCAAGCGCCGCGCGAGCGCGAGACGAGGCTGCGGCAGTCGTTGTGGACCATGCCCGAGATCTGCAATGGATCATCGACGCGGCAGCCGCGCTGGGCGTCGATCCACAACGCTTCGAGGCGTACGCCGAGAAACGCTGGGGCAGGGGGTGGAAGCTCGCCGCGGGCGGCCGCAAGCGGGCGCTGGATGACGTGTCGGCCTTCGCGGATGATCCGAACGGTTTCCAGGAGAAGGTCCGGGGCGAGCTGGAAGTGTTCTCGTGAAGCGCGTTGACAGCCGGGCCCGCGGCGAGACGATGCATGCATACCGGGCCTAGCGGCCCTCAGCCAAGGAGCACGGCATGATCAAGGTAGGCCATTTCTCGGACCTGCATTACTGCGAGAAAAACCTGGAAGAGGCGGACCGCTGCTTCGGATTCGCGGTGGAAGCAGCCATCCAGCGGGGGATCGATGTCGCGGTGATCTCGGGCGACGCCACCGATCACGCACTAGACGTACACAGCCCGGCCGTGGTGGCGTTGGCGCGCCGAGTGCTGCAACTGGCTAACCACTGTCCAGTCCTGATGCTGCAAGGCACGTTCTCCCATGAGCCACCGGGGACGCTGGCGATCTTCCCGCTGCTCGGCGGACGCCATCCCATCCACGTCGCCGACCGCATTTCCCAGGTGTCGCTGAGCGCCAGCGGGCGATGGACCGCCTCCGATGGCTGGCGATTCGACGGTGCGGCGCCGGGCTCGCTGGCGCTGTTCACCTGTGTGCCCACCGTCAACAAGGCTGCGGTGGCAGCGGTCGCGGGGGCCAGTGAGGCGGCCGAGGCGCAGGGGCGTGAACTTGCTGCGCTGCTGGCCGGCTATGGCCAGGTCAACCAGCAGGCGCGTGCGGCCGGCGTGCCCACCATTGGCGTCTCACATGGCACCGTGTCGGGTTGCGTGACCGAGCATGGCGTCCCGATGGCGGGGTTCGATCACGAGTTCACTGTCGCGTCGCTCCTCTCCGCGCAGGCGCAGGCCTTCATGCTGGGCCATATCCACCGGCACCAGCACTGGGAGAAAGATGGCCGCCTTGTGGGCTATGCCGGATCGATCGGCAGGTTCCACCACGGCGAACTGGGCGAAAAGGGCTTCGTGGCATGGCAGGTGGGGGCGGCGAGCGCGACACTCGAACTGGTCCCGACGCCATCGCGTCGAACGGTGGACCTGTTCTTCGAAGGCAAGCCCGACCTCGGCCGCATTCAGGCGGCGGTGGCAGAGCAGGGCCTGCAGGGCGCCCACATCCGGGTGCGTTGGGTGGTCGCCGACGAGGACCGTCATGACGTGGACCGCGACGCCATCTGCCGATTACTCGAAGGCGCGGCCGATGTCCAACTGGAGGGCCGCATGATCCCTGTCGTGCGCAGCCGTGCAGCCGGTATCTCCCGCTGCGCCAGTCTGGAGGCCAAGGTCACGGCGTGGTGCGAAGTCAGCAACGTTGAACCGCTGCCGGTTCTGGAGCGCCTGGCCGCCTTGGGCGGTGGTGAGCCTGCGGCTATCGCCGCAGATTTGCTGGCGGTCCCCAAGGCGGCTGAGGACCGGCCTGCAGCACCGCTGCGCGAGACTCAGCAGCCGGAGTTCGACCTATTCGGAACGTGAGTCGAATACATCGTCCGGTCGGCGAGCTTCATGTCGTCGCCAGCGTCCGGCCACCGATGCGAAACACGGCAACCGCCTGCACGAGGCCCTGCGCCTGGCGTTTCAGGCTGTCTGCGGCGGCGGCACACTCCTCGACCAGGGCCGCATTCTGCTGCGTGACCTGATCGATCTGCGACACCGCATCACCAACCTGGCCGACGCCGGTGCTCTGTTCGGAGCTGGCGGCGCTGATCTCGGAGACGAGTGTGCTGACCTGGCGCACCGATGACACCACTTCGTCCATCGTGCTGCCCGCACGGTCGACAAGCGTGGTGCCCTGTTCGACCTGTTCGACGCTGGAGGTGATCAACTGCTTGATCTCCTTCGCGGCGTGCGCGCTGCGTTGCGCGAGTGTTCGAACTTCACCGGCTACGACCGCGAAGCCACGGCCTTCCTCGCCGGCTCGAGCGGCTTCGACGGCGGCGTTCAAGGCGAGGATGTTGGTCTGGAAGGCGATGCCGTCGATCACGCCGATGATGTCGGCAATCCGAGCGGAGCTCGTGCTGATGCCCTTCATCATCGAGACGACATCGTCCACGACGCCGCCGCCTCGGGTCGCGATTTCGCAGGCCTCGCCGGCCAGCTGATTGGCCCGGCGTGCGCTGTCGGCGTTGTTGCGGACGGTGGCGCCCAACTCGTCCATCGTGGCCGCGGTCTGCTGCAGCGCGCTGGCTTGTTCTTCCGTTCGCTGACTGAGGTCGGTGTTGCCTGACGAGATCTGTTGCGTGCCGGTCGCGATGGCGTCGGAAGAGTCGCGTACCTGGGTGGCGATGTCGGCCAAGCTGGCCTGCATGGAGCCCAGGGAAGCCAGCACGCTGCCTTTCGGGGCCGTTGCAACGCCGGCCACGGGGCTCAGGTCGCCAGCAGCGACCTTCTCGGCCGCAAGGCTCAGCGCATCAGGTTCCGCACCAAGCGCGCGCCCGAGGCTGCGCGTGATGAGCACACCGGCTGCGATGGCCAGCACTACGGCGACACCGCACGCGATCATCAGGATCGTGCGCTGCTGCTTCATGTGCTCCGCCGACGCTTCGACCATCGCGGCTGCGCGCGCTTCAGTGAGCTTGCGATAGTTCTCGCCGACCTTGACCAGGGATGCCAGCAAGGGCCGGCACTCGTCGTTCATCTTGGTCACTGCGGCTTCGTGCTGGCCCTTGGTGGCGAGGTCGACGATCGATAGCGCCACCTGCCCGTACTGCTTCTCGATGCGGACGAGCTCGGCGATCAGTGCCTGGGCTTCGGGCGAGACATCAGCGCCGTGGGACATCGACTCCAACCGCGACAGCTCGCGCTGGACCGCCTCGTGTGCTGAGGCCACGCTGCGGTTCTCTGCCTCCCGGTCTTCCGGCTTGGTGACCAGCACGAGATTGCGTGCGGAGATCGCGCGCGCGTCGACGGCCGCCAGCACGTGGCCGACAACGGTCGCGCGTGTGTTGATGCCGCTGATGTAGGTAGCGAAGCCTTCCGCGGCTTGGCGAAGCGACAGCAGCGACAGCGCTGCGACCATGAACACCAGCAGCGCCAGTCCACCAAACGCAAGCGTGAGTTTGGTGCGAACTTTCCAGGGGGTACGAGTAGACATGGCTTCCTGCGTTGAGTGTTGTTGTTGACGGGCGCTCTGCTTGTCCCCACGCGATGGCCCGCAGAGCGGTCGGGGCCAGTCACAATCATTTTCGGTGGCTGTTGCCCAAGCTGAAGAGACTGGGTCCGCGAGTCGGTGTGCAGAATTCGAGGGGAACCGCCACGGGAAACTGCCTACAGGCCTGTCTCGTGCCTGTCGGCTGCATCCGTGGACGCCACGGCACGGGCCAGACTGCCGCGTTGGAGTGCGTCGCGGCGGCGCAACGGCTGCAGGCGGCGCTGGCCGAAATGCAACGTCGCCGTGCACCTGCCGGCGCCGCTCAACACCCTTTTCTCGGCTCGATGGGCTCCGGACTGGTTCGGCCTTTTCCGATCTGGTCGTCCGCAGTAATACGCGTCGAAAACTCTTTCCCGACAACCGCGCTGTTATATGGACTCCGCCGGATCCGCGCGGAATGGGGCGTGCATCAAGGCGATAAAGCAGAAGCAGCTTCGGTACGCTGGTCTTCGGATGAGGCCACGCGGAACGCCCTTTGTCGTGAAGGATTCGAGGTCGCGCGGCTGGCGTTCGTTCGCGCGGGCCGGAAGGCATCCGCCGGGCGTATGTGCCACCAGATGCCGAACCTTGATCACGCGCTCCCGCGCGCGACCATGCTTTCGCTGGGCCACGTCGCGGCCTGTGGAGAGAAAAATGCAAGACGCCGCTTCCGAATGTCCGGTCGCCCCCATGCGCGGCCAAGGTTATGTGCCGCACTCCATCGTGTTGACCGGGTTCAAGGGCATCCGGAGCGGCCTGGGCCGCGAGACCCTGGACCTCGATCTGGATGCCATCACCGGCGACGCAGCGCTGGTCGCGATCGGTGGCACCAACGGGCGCGGCAAGACGACGCTGATGGACAACCTGCACCCCTTATGTTGAATTCACTGTGTCAACAGTGGGCCAAGACGCGGCGTCTCACTGCCGCTGCAGGGTGGCAATCAATGGGCATGAAAGCTTGCCCCGCCTCGTGCAGCAGTCGCGAACGAGGCCAGCCAGCGCCGACTCGATCCGCCGCAGATCCTTCAGCTTCTGGCGCACGTCAGCGAGCTTTGCTTCAGCGAGCTTTCTCGCCTCGTCACAGTGCGTGCCGTCGTCCAGTCTCAGCAAGCCCGCAACCTCGTCGAGGCTGAAGCCCAGGCGCTGTGCGGCCTTCACGAACCGCACCCGTGCGACGTCCTTCGCCTCATAGCGCCGAATGCGGCCGTAGGGCTTGTCGGGTTCGGGCAGCAGCGCGCGGCGCTGGTAGAAGCGCACCGTCTCCACGTTGACCCCGGCCGCCTTGGCGACGGCCCCAATCGTCAGTCCCTGCTGATCGCTGTCCATGCCGCTTGACTCCGTACATGAGTACGGAAATAAGCTTACGCCATCGTCTCTCCGACCGAGGAAAGTGCATGACGGAATCGCAGACCGGGCGCGGCGCGCTCGTCGGCGGCGGACTCGCCGCGATCCTGGCTTCCGCGTGCTGCCTGGGCCCGTTGGTGCTGGTGACCCTGGGCTTCAGCGGCGCGTGGATCGGCAACCTCACGGCGCTGGAGCCCTATCGGCCGTTGTTCATCGGCGTGGCGCTCGTCGCCATGGGCTTCGCGTGGCGCCGCATCTATCGGCCTGCTCAGCAATGCAAACCGGGTCAGGCGTGCGCGATTCCGCAGGTTCGGTCCACCTACAAGGCCGTGTTCTGGATCGTGGCCGCGCTGGTGCTGATCGCGCTCGCCTTCCCCTACGTGTTGCCGCTGTTCTATTGACCAGGAGTGCTCCATGAAGAAGCTGATCATCATCGCCGCCCTCGCCATGTCCGGCGCGGCCGCCATCCAGGCGGCGCCGCAGACCGTGACGCTGGACGTGCCGGGCATGACCTGCGCGGCGTGCCCGATTACCGTGAAGAAGGCGATCTCGAAGGTCGATGGCGTGAGCAAAGTCGACGTGAGCTACGAGAAGCGCCAGGCCGTCGTGACCTTCGATGACGCCAAGGCCAGCGTGCAGAAGCTGACCCAGGCGACCGAGAACGCGGGCTATCCGTCCACCGTCAAGCGCTGACGCCGCAGCGATCGAGGAGGCCATCATGAGCGTCATGACGCGCGTCGCGGACAAGGCCGGAGCGCTGGGCAGCATCGTGTCGGCGATGGGTTGCGGGGCTTGCTTCCCGGCCCTGGCCAGCCTCGGCGCAGCACTCGGGCTCGGCTTCCTGAGCCAGTTTGAGGCCGTGTTCGTCACCGTGCTGCTGCCGCTGTTCGCGGCGCTGGCGCTGCTCGCCAACGCACTCGGCTGGTTCAGCCACCGCCAGTGGCAACGCAGCGTGCTCGGCATGATCGGTCCGGCCATCGTGCTGGTCGCCAGCTTCACCGTGGCCGAAAAGCTGCTCTACGTGGGCCTCGCGACGATGGTCGCGGTGTCGGTGTGGGACTTCGTCTCGCCGGCGAACCGGCGCTGCGGGCCGGACGGCTGCGAAGTCCCGCCCAAGCACGCCTGAAGCTATCACGCTGCGGCTGCCGGCGGAAGGTAACCCGATGACCGAACTCGCGATCAGCGGCATGACGTGCGAGTCGTGCGCCACGCACGTTCGCCAGGCCCTGGAGAAGGTGCCTGGTGTGCGTTCGGCGCAGGTGTCCTACCCCAAGGGAACCGCACGCCTCACGCTCGCCCCTGACACACCCGTGGCGGCACTCGTGTCGGCCGTGGCCGCAGCCGGCTATCGCGCGCGCGTCCCCGAGGCTGCGTCCGGTCCGTCGCGCGACGGCTTCTTCGAAAGGGCGCGCAGTTGGCTCGGCAGTGGTCAGAAGGCACGCGGCGGCGAGGTGCTGCACGTCGCCGTCATCGGCAGCGGCGGTGCCGCGATGGCCGCCGCGCTCGAATCGGCCGAGCGCGGCGCGCGGGTCACGCTCATCGAACGCGGCACGACCGGCGGCACCTGCGTCAATGTCGGCTGCGTGCCGTCCAAGATCATGATCCGTGCTGCGCACGTCGCGCACCTGCGGCGGCGCAGCCCGTTCGACGCCGGGGTGTCCGCTGCCGAGCCGACCATCCTGCGCGACCGCCTGCTCGCCCAGCAGCAGGCGCGGGTGGACGAACTGCGCCACGGCAAGTACGAGAGCATCCTGCAGGGCAGCCCGGCCATCACAGTGGTGCACGGCACGGCGCGCTTCACAGACGCTCGGTCGTTGACGGTGGTGCTGCGCGACAGGGGCGAGCAGGTCGTGGCGTTCGACCGCTGCCTGTTGGCCACTGGCGCCAGTGCGGCGGTGCCGCGGATTCCAGGCCTTGCCGATACGCCGTTCTGGACTTCGACCGAAGCGCTGGCCAGCAGCGAGATTCCGCCGCGGCTGGCGGTGATCGGTTCGTCCGTCGTCGCGGTGGAACTCGCACAGGCATTTGCGCGTCTCGGCAGCCAGGTCACGATCCTCGCGCGCAACAAGCTGTTCTTCCGCGAGGACGTGGCCATCGGCGAGGCGCTCACCGCCGCGTTCCGCGACGAAGGCGTCGAAGTGCTCGAGCAGACGCAAGCCAGCCGCGTTGCGCATGCCGGTGGCGAATTCGTGCTGACGACGAATCATGGCGAGCTGCATGCCGAGCGGCTGCTGGTGGCCACGGGCCGCACGCCGAACACGCGCGGGCTCAACCTCGAAGCCGCCGGCGTGAAGGTGGACGAGCAAGGCGCCATCGTGGTCGACGATCACATGCGCACCAGTGCGCCGAACATCTATGCCGCAGGCGACTGCACCACCCAGCCCCAGTTCGTGTACGTCGCGGCCGCCGCGGGCACGCGGGCGGCGATCAACATGGCCGGCGGCGACGCGGCGCTGGACCTGAGCGCGATGCCGGCCGTCGTGTTCACCGATCCGCAGGTCGCGACGGTCGGTCTCAGCGAAGCTGAAGCGCGCCAAGCGGGGATCGAAACCGACAGCCGCACGTTGACGCTCGACAACGTGCCGCGTGCGCTGGTCAACTTCGACACGCGCGGCTTCATCAAGCTGGTGGCCGAAGCCGGTACCGGCCGGCTGCTGGGCGTGCAGGCGGTCGCCGCCGAAGCGGGGGAACTCATCCAGACCGCCGCCATCGCCATCCGTGCCGGCATGACCGTGCACGATCTGGCCGACCAGTTGTTCCCGTACCTGACGATGGTCGAAGCCCTGAAGCTTGCGGCGCAGACCTTCACGAAGGATGTGAAGCAACTGTCGTGCTGCGCCGGCTGAGCTTCAGCTGGACTTGAACAAGGAACTGCGCGGCGCATCGCCGCCTTGCGGCCAAGCGCGTGAAGGGTCGCGACTGACGACCGTTGAAAGCGTCGCCGGCCATGCGAGCCTGATCGGAGACCAACTCCGAGGCATGCCATGCAGCCACTCCGACTCACCCTCAAGGGCTTCCGCGGCATCCGCGACGGCCTGGGTCTCGACGAGATCACGCTTGACCTGGAGCGCCTTGCCGACGGTGCAGAACTGATCGCCATCGCGGGCCCGAACGGCAGCGGCAAGAGCACGATCATGGACAATCTCGTGCCCTATCTCGGCCTCCAAAGTCGTGCCTCGATGTCGGCACCCGGCGGCTTCTCGTACTACGAGCACGTCTATCTGCCGGAGAGCCTGAAGGACCTGACCTGGGCGCACGAAGGGCGGTGCTATCGCTCGCAGATCGTCATTCGAGTCAGTGGCCGGCGACGCACTGAGGCATTCCTGCTCACGCTCGATGATGGCGGACGCTGGTCCCCCGTGACGCTCGAGGATGGGACCATCTCGGATGGCCGGGTCGAGACGTACACGCGCTGTGTGGAGAGCATCTGCGGCAGTGCAGAAACCTTCTTCACCTCTGTGTTCGCAGCCCAGGGCAAGCGCCAGCTCAGCACCTATCGCAACGCCGAGATCAAGACGCTGCTGGCCGACCTGCTGGGGCAGGAGGAGATCCGGGCGCTGGGCCAGAAGGCGGCGGAGACCGCCCGCCTGCTGAAAGCTGGGCTGGCAACACTGCGTCAGGAACTCGCCGGGGTCGACGCGGAGGATCAACACCTCGAGGCGGCGCGCCGAAAACTCGACGGCGCCGGCGATCGCGTGTCGGCGGCCGATCGCGCGAAGAGGTCAACGCAGTCTGCCCTGGAGGCCGCCCAGACGGGGCATGCCCGCGTGGTGGTCGAACGCGAGCAGTCGCGAGCCACCGATGCCCGGCGGGCACAGCTCATGGCCGAACGGCAATCCAACCTGGCAGGCGCGGCACAAGCGCTGAGCGCGCTCGATGTTCAGGAACGGGCCGAGCACCAGCGGCTGGAGCGCCTCGATCAGCGGGTCGCCAATCGGCTGCAGCAGGAACGTTCGCGGCGCCAGGCCTTGACCCAATCCCGGCAGCGATGCCTTGCGGCGCTCGCCGAGGCCGGCGCGGTGCGTCGCGCCGAAAGGCGCCTGCCGCTGGCGCAACGTGTGCAGGCGCTGCGCGGCGCACGCACGCTCGCCTGCCGCGAGCAGGTCCATCAGCTGACGCATTGCCAAGGGGCGGTGCGCCTCGCGGAGCAGCGCGCCGCCGCCATCGAACGGGATGCGGGTCGAGCCGTGCTGAAGGCTGAGGAACTCGCGCGCCGGTTCGGACTGACCGGCGAGGTGCCCTGCGCCGGCACGGACCTGCAGGGGCGTTGCAAGTTGCTCGCTGACGCGCGCGAGGCGCAGGTGCTGATCCCCAACGCCCAGGCCCAGGTCGCCCGTCTGGTGAGCGAGAAGTCCGAGGTCCAGCGGGAACTTATCGATGCCCGCCGGCGTTGCGGGGCACTGGCCGGCGCGCCGCACGCCCTGGCGCGGGCCGAGGTCCGCGAGGCCGTCGCACGCGAGCGGGCGAACCGCTTGTCGGTCGTGCGTTCGAAGGCCCAGGCGTGCGCGCAGGCGCAGGCGACCCTGGTCGAGATCGAGCAGGAACTTCAGGCGCTGGGGCTGCAGGCTAGTGAGGGCGCCGCTGCCGAGACCATCGACGAACGTGCGGAGCGCCAACAGATCGCGGCGGCACGAAAGGCGATCGAGGGGCAAAGGGATCAGCAGGCCGGGCAGACCGAAGCGGCGCTGGCGCGCCTGGATCAGGCGCTCGCAACGCTGCCGCCCGCCTTCGACGAGCAGCAGGCCGCGCGCGCAGCCCGTGCGCTGGCTACCGCGCGGGAGGCCCTCGCTGCGGCGGAGCGGGCAATGCTCACGGCGGTGCGTGAGTCGCAGCAGCTCGAGGAGGTCTCCAAGCAGTCGGCCCGGCTGGGCGAACGCGGCGAAAGCCTGCGCGCGCGCTGCGCTCGAGTCGAGGATGAGCTGGGCAACTGGAACCTCTTCGCCCGTTGCATGAGCAATGACGGGCTGATCGCTCTGGCGATCGACGATGCGGGACCTGCGCTGTCGGCGCTGGCAAATGACCTGCTGCTGGCCTGCTACGGGCCGCGCTTCACGGTGTCCATCCGAACCTTGCTGGAGACGGCCAAGGGCGAGCAGAAGGAGGGCTTCGACATCGTCGTCCACGACGGCGATACCGGCGACAGCAAGAGCGTCGGCATGATGAGCGGGGGCGAGCGGACGTTGGTGGAGCTTTGCCTGACCCGGGCGATCGCGCTGTACCTGGCCCGAAACACGGGACGCCGATACACGACCCTGTTCACCGACGAGGCGGACGGCGCGCTGGATCCGCAGCGCAAGCGCATGTTCATGGCGATGAAGAGGGAAGTCCTGCGCCTGGGTGGCTATGAGCGTGAGTACTTCATCTCGCAGACGCCCGAGCTGACGGCGATGGCGGATGCCGTGATCGACGTCGACGCGCTGAAGGCGGATGCGTGCGATGTCGATCGCGGCGTGTCAATGGCGTAGTCGCGGTCGTGGCGCGAGCCCGGCGCCGACAGCGCTGGTCACTGCGTGCCGGACCCTGGCATGCGCGGCTGTGCGACACCGACCCGCGCACCAAGGCCCCACAGGTACGCTTGGTCGAGTATCGGCTCGCATGCCGGCTCGCTTCGGGCGAGTTCCTCCAGGGCGCGCAGCAGGTGATCGGTGACACCGGGGCGTCCGGCGATCATGGCCAGCTTGTAGAGCCGCAACAGCGCTCGCGCGAGAGCGAGGTCCGACATGAGGGCGCATGTCATCGCAGACCTCCAGCGGGGCACCTGTGCCCCTGTCCTTCGCAGCTTAGACCTTGCTCCTGTGTCAAGGTCAAGACTTGGCCCGCGGCTCAGCGGCGCATCGAAACCACGTGCGGGCCGGCGGCGCGGCGCAGCTCGGCCAGTTCTCGCTCTCGCCGTTCGAGCATGAGGTGAGCGTCCTGCCAAGCCGCGAAGTAGTGATCGACGAGCGCGGCCAACTTGTCCAACTGCTCGCGCAACTCGCGGTTCTCCCGGCGAAGCAGCTTCGCCTGACGTGCAGGGGCGCCTGACGGGTCGCGTGCGTTCCGCTGCGCCTCGTGCAGCGCCTTCAAGGCCTCGGGGTGGTACCGGTACAGCGCATTGCGGGAGATCCCGGCGATCTGACACAGGGTCGTCGCGGTGAGCGGCTGCACCGCGACGCCGGTGCTTGGCGTGCGAACCAAGGTGGCCAACGCGTCCTGAAGCCGCTGCGCCGTGGACCGGCTGTCGGCGTCGACCTTGACCTCACGCATGGCTGTTCTCCTCGGCGCTTCCCGCGTCGAGCGTCCGAAGCAGGGTATGGGCCTCGTTCAGGCGCTCGCGGACGATGCGCAGCGTTTGCCGCGGCAGAGCGGGTTCGTTCAGCAGCGACTCGCAACGTCGCGCCTGCTCGAGCCAGTAGGTCCGATGCTGCGGCGAGACCACGAAGTTCCTGCAGCGCGCGCAGGTCGAAGGTTCGCGTCGCGCCGGGTTCGGCCCGGCGGCGTTGCCGAGGCAGGCGCTGTGTTCTTCGCGGTAGACGCAGAAACCCCAGTCGCACACGCCGAGCACCAGGCCCGCGTCGACCAGTAGGCGCGCGTAGCTCTTGAGGTCCTGCTTCAAGCGGCTGCCCCTGAAACGAGGGCGCTTGGCCACGATCTCGATGCCTGCGCGGCCGCCGAGGCCCGGGGCGGACAGCATGTGCTCCCAAGCCGCCATGGACTGCTGCAGGATCTCGGCGTCGATCTCCTGATTGAGGCGATAGTCTGAGCCGACGTAACCGTGGTCGGTCTCCGCACGCTCGCGATGACCCAGGTGCTGGCTCAGCGCGAAGAGGCAGGTGCGGTCGCGCAGCGCCGCAAACCTGGCGAAGGTCTTGCGCCCCTGGTGGGTCGTCAGCCTCCAGGGCCGATCCTGATGGGTCAGCCCGAGTCTCGCGCCGAAGCGCTGCAACTGCGTGGCGACGCGCGACGGCGATGCGATCTCCAACTGATCCGCGCGGGCGTGAAACCACTCCGTCGCACCGTTGCCCCTGCGCCGGCGCAGCCACAACTCATGGCGGCCCGAAACCATGCGATGCTCCGCGGACAGCGCCTCGAGCACCGTAATCGCCTGAACGGCCACGGGCGGTGCGACCCATTCGTGAGGCCGGCCGTCGTATCCCGGCTGACGCTTGAAGATGCTGCCGACGATCACGGTGACCGGGGAATCGACGCAGGCACCACTATCGTGTCGCTCCTGCACGCAGCCGGCCTTCAAGTGGAGGATCTCGCTGACCCGTGGCCCGACCAGATAGGACAGGACGACGAAACAGGCCGCGTAGAGCATGTCGATCCGCAAGACAAGCTCCGCCACCGACGCCAACGGCCGTTCGACTTCGGGCAGAGCACTGTTGGCCCGCTTCAACCTGCGCGTGGCCCGGCCGGTGTGAGCGTAGCCGCCTTGAGAGCGTCCAGCGGTCGCAGCCATCGCCTGGCGGTAGGTCTCCATCGCCTGCAGAACCCGTCCGGCGTCGCGCATGACGATGTCGACGGCGGCCTGGACCAGCGGCACGGCGACGCCGTCAGGGGTGGACGGCCACGGGCGGCGCAGACCCTCGCGATCACCGGCGGCCTGCCGGTGGTTGCTGCCGGGGAACGGATCGAATCCCAGGCCGTCGTCCAGCTCCATGCGGAAGCGATGAAGGTAGGTGAACAGGTACAGATGGCGCTGCACCGTGGACGCAGACCGCGACGGTCCGCGCGCCGTTGGCAGCTCGGCGAGCCAATGCTGAAACTGCAGCAAGGCTGCCGCGTCGAGCTCGGCAAATCGGCTGAGGCCCTCCCGGTCCATCCAGCGCACGAGGAATCGCAGCGAGAAGAAGTAGTTCAGGACCGAGCGCGGTCGCAGCGGCAGGCCCGTGCACAACGATCGGCAGCGGATCAGGGCGACCAGTTGCTTGCAGGTCTGTCGCAGCGTCGCGTAGCGCGCGTCGGTGAAGTGGCGCCCCTCCTGCAGCGCGAAGTCCCAGGCCAGACTGACGGGCAGTTCCTCCTCGAGCGCGTTCGTCGGCGCGAAGCGCCAGACCGGATCCTCCCAGCGCGAGTCCTTCAGGAACCAAGCGCGATCGTCAGATGCCGGATCGATGGCGGGACGCGGAACCTGGAGTCGCGATGTCTGCATGGTCGAGCCTCAACGCAGCTCCGGCAATGGCGGCAGGAGTGGCCGCTGCGCTTCACCGGCCGCGAGGTCGTTCGCACCGAAGCGAGGGAGGATGTCTTCCTCGAGAATGCGCAGCGGCGGAGCGTAGACGGCCTCCCACCGCGCCGGGTGCAGCACCACAGCGGCCGCGCGCAGGTGATCGCGTGCCTGCAGCAGTCGGGCAATGGTGGCGGGGTCGCAGGGGATGATCGCGTTGGGGCAGGTGAAACAGCCCATGAAGTGCGTGCAGAGCGCGCCGCTCCTCGATCCGGGCGCGGTGCCTGAGAGCGGATCCTTGCAGTCGAAGCCGAACATCGTGACCGCCGGCCCGCGCGGGGATGGCGGCTTGGACGATGTCGCCGGCGGGGTTGGAGGCAATGGCGTCTCGACATGCCGCAGGAATGCGCCCTGAAGATCCGCGATGCGCGAGCGATTGCGGGCCTGCACCAAGGGAGTCTGTACGTAGTGGACGGTCGTGGCGACGTTCACGTGGTTGGCGACGGCCTTGGTGCGCAACAGGTCGCCACTGAAGCGATAGAAGCAGGCCAGCACGCTCGGACGAATGAGCGCTGGCGCGAATGGCGGCAATCCGTGGCGCCTGCAGAACGGTCCGAGCCGGTGATGGACCGTGATGATCGACAGGGCGTTGACCGTGACGTGGCCTTTGAAGACGAAGAGTCGATTGCGCTGCGCGGCCGGCGCCAGAGGCACCAGCCGCTCGTTCCAGGCCAGGAGGTCTCTGACGAGTGCCGGCGGCTCGAAGGCCTGTGTGCTGTCGAAAGTCCGGCGCTGGATGCGCGATGCGCGCGCCTTGAACCAAACGAGCAGTTCGCGGTCGTCGAGCAGGGGCAGCGGCTGAAGGCAATCGCGCGTGAGATCGGCGATAGCCTCCGGGTTGCCGGCGGTATGAATCAGGATGGCCAGGTAGTAGGGCAGCAGCGTCTCCGCTCGGGGGTACAGGTAGAGACCCAGCTGCTTGGCGCCGCCGTATCGACGCACGGCTTGCTGAAGCCAGAAGTTGCCCTTGCGCTCGATGGTGTAGCGATCGGGAATGATGCCGCCGAAGCGTTCCTCGATCTGCGTGAGTGCCCAGCCGAGCGTGCCGGGCTTGTCGCCTTCGGACGCGCGCAGCCTGGCGGCCGACTCGCGAGCTGCGCGCATCGCGGCGATGTCCTCTTCGCAGGCACGCAGGATGGCGCGCAGTTGCTGCGGCGACAGCGTTGCGCGCGGCGGCCTGTCGCGGCCCTTGCCGGGAAACGGGATGAAGGGGTAGTCGATGCTGCCGACGAGGTCGGGGCGACACCGCTCGAGCCAGCGCAGCAGTTGGCGCAAGCACGAGTAGATCGACGCTCGCGTGGAGATCGCCCATGGTTCGCCGTCGGGGCGTCTCTGCATGTTGAGCCACTCGATGTAGCGCACGACCGTCGTTCGATTCAGGTCCGCAACCGACCTGACGGCGCCGGACTCGGCGGCGAACCGCTCGAAGACCAGCATCGAATTCCAGTAGGAGACGATGCCGCGGCTCGAGCGGGCTCCAACGTGGGCCCAAAACGCTTGGGCGATTGCAGCGCGCGCGTCCTCGGGCAGATTCAACGAAGAGAAGTCGACGAGCGTCTTGCGAATCAGGCGAGGGGCATCGTGGCACACCGGCCGCTGGACTTCGGCCGGAGCGGCAGCCAACTCGGAGGTGAACCGCCGCACAGCCACTTCGTGCCGGGAGGTCATGGTTCTTGCGCCCCCGACAGCAGCGTGTCCAGGACGCCCTTGAGCACGCAGGCGTCGACGGCGATGGCGCGCAGGTACCGGTCCGTGGTCTCGACGTGCTCGTGGCCGAGCAGCATCTTGACGACGACCAGCGGGTTGACGTTGGCGCCCTCGTTGGCCAGATGTTCGAGCCGTGCCAGCAGCATGCATGCGAAGGTCGCGCGCAGCAGATGCGTGGTCGCCTTGAAACCGCAAGCCTGTCCGGCCGAACTGACGGTGCGCTGGTAGGCGTTCTTGCCCGCCGGAGCGCCGCGGGCGTTGATGAACAGTGGTGAGCTGTCGATCGTTCGTCCGTTGCGGCGTGCTCGGCGAAGCCAGGCCCGACGGAGCCCGGAACGGTATCCGTTGGTCTCGTCGATCAGGCTCGCAGGTGCAATGACGTAGCCGGGCTTGCGGCCCTTGCGCAGAATCTCGATGGTGTGGTGAGCGGCGGCCGGGGGAGGTTGCTCGCCGATGTCGGTGACGCTGAGGCGCAGCAGTTCGCTGACTCGCAGGCCGGTGTACAGCTGCCAGCGCGCCATCAGGTCGTACGGTGGGGAGAGGGTCGCGAGCAACTCGCGGGCCTGCTCGGAGATGAGCGGCCGAGGCAGCGGTTCGTGCTGCCGCAGTACGAACAGGTTGCGGGCCCCGTCCGGTGCATACCGCGTGCGAGTCGAACGGTGACGTCTCGCGACGCCGAAGTCACCAGCCTTGTCGACCAGTGACGACTCGCTCAGCCAGTGCGTCCGGACAGCCCAGGCATAGAACCTGAGGACGCCGCGGACTCGGTGGTTGATCGTCGTGGTGCAGTAGGGGCGGCCGGTATGCGAGCTCGGCTGCGTCATCATGCGATTGCGATAGGCGACCAGGTCGACGGCGTCCGCGCTGTTCCACGCGATATCGTTTTGCTCGAGCGTCTCGAACCAGTCGTAGAGAATCTCGGCGTAGGTTCGGAGCGTGTCCGGGGTGTGCGCGCGCTGGATCGAGTGCTCGTGCAGGTAGGCGACTGCCGGTTCGATCAGTTGCCAATGCTTGGTGAAGAGAAGCGGGAACCCGGTGGGACGCGGCTCGCGAAGCGAAATCGTCAACGCCTTCGCCGCCGTCGGCGCAAAGCGCGTGGCAACGTCGGCGGGATTCGGCAATGAGGCCTTGCGAAGGATCGTCACCATCGCGCTCTACCTCGCGGTCAGATGCTTGACCGCCTCCACGAACGACATGTCGAGCAGGTGCATCGCCAAGTCGATGGCGCCGCCACCGCCGGCGCGAGCGCGCGTGTCGTACCACTTGACGCCGGTGGTCAGGATCTCGAACTCACCGCGCGCGGTACTGGCATGCCAGCGGAGGCTGTGCTGGGCCTTGAGCGGCTGATACGTCGGGTCGGGCTTGACGTGATCGGCCAGCAGCGCGAGCGCGTCGCTGGCCGGCATCTGACGAAGCCGTGTCAACGTTGAGGCACTGAACGATCTGCGTGATCGGCGCGCAACCATGCCGCGAACCCCTTCATGGGAGTTGCTGAAAACGCGGGACGCGCCGGGCTACTCGCCTCTGAAAGAGGCTGGGGCTGCTCGGGCTGTGGTCACTTTAGGCAGTGATGGCTCAGGAGGCAATCGCGTTGACACGCGCGAATGCAACCTAACATCCCTACCTCGTGATGCCTTCGCGTGCCGGTGCCGATGGGCTCGGTGCCTTCAGCTACTACGACCACGTTTACCTGCCGGAGAGCCAGAAGGAACTGGTCTGGTCGCATCGCGGCGTGCGCTACAAGACGCAACTCGTCTTCCGAGTCAACGGCAAGCGCAAGACCGAAGCGTTCCTGTTCGTATCCGTGGCGGGGGCATGGAAGCCCGTGGCGCTGGCAGACGGCACGCCGGTGGACGGCAAGGTCGACACCTACGAGCGTGCTGTGACCGAGATCCTGGGACCGGCTGAGACCTTCTTCGCGTCCGTCTTCTCCGCTCAGGGGAAGCGTCCTCTGTCGGCGTACAAGAACGGAGAGATCAAGACCCTGCTGGCCGACTTGCTCGGGTTGGACGAGGTCCGTGCTCAGGGCGGTCGTGCAGCCGAAGTGGCGAAGCTGCTGAAGAGCGGGCTCGGGGTGATCCGGCAGGAGCAAGCCCAGGCCGTCGAAGCGCTGGCGACGCTCGCTCGGCAGGTCGATGCTGGGCGCGGGCTGCCTGCGCAGGTCGAAGCCGCGAGACTCGCCAAGCAACGGGCAGCGGAGGCGGATACTGCGGCGAAGTCCTCAGTCGCCTTGCTGGCCGGCGAGGCGCAGGCCGCATCGGCCACCGAAGCCCGACGTGTCGAACTGCAGACCAGCCGCACGCAGTTGACGCGGGAACACGCTGCCGCCGCTGGGCGACTCGACGCGGAAGCATCGCGCTTGGAGCAGCGCCGGGCGGTGCTGCGGCAGCGCGTTGCCGGCCGTGGCCGCGAGCACGCAGCGCGACTGCAGCGCCTGGAGGGCCAGGTGAAGCTGCTTCGTCAGGTGGCCGCCCGATGGGCGCGCGTGCAGTGGGCCGTCCACCGCCTGCCAGTCGCAGAAGAGGTGGCAGAGGCGCGTGCTGAACGCGTGGCCGCCGCGCAGGCCGAAGTCGTGCGGCTGGAGGCGCAGCGGGCCCGACAAGTCCTGCTGCGGCAAGGCGTGGAGGCCATGGACCGCGAAGCCGGGCAACTGGCCGTTCGGCAGGCCGACCTGTCACGGCGCTTCGGCCTTGTCGACCGCGTGCCCTGCAGCGGCACCGACCTGCAGGGGCGCTGCCAACTGCTCGGGGATGCGCGCGAGGCGCAGGCCCTGGTGCCGTCCGTCGAGGCGCAACTTGCCGCGATCGGGCAGCGAAAACAACAGGCGCAGCAGGAACTGGCTGCGCTGGGCGCCGAGCTGGACACCTTCGGGGCCGCCTGTGAACGGCGCAACCGCTGCGAAGTCGCGCTGGAGGCGGCCCAGGCACGCCAGCGTGCTCTGGCAGCGCTGGTCGCAGCAGCGGCGGAGGTACAGCAGGCGCAATCGGCCCTGGTCGCCGTTGAAGAGGAACTGAACGGGCTGCCGATGGATGCCGCGGCCGAGACCGAAGAGGAGGCGGCCGAACGGGCAGAGCAGGACGCTTCGCAGCGGCGGATGACCGAGGAGCGGGAACGCCTGCAGGTGGCCCTTGACCAGTCGCTGTCCGCGCTGGCCTTGCAGGAGCAGGCCTTGCCAGCCCCATTCGACCAGGGCCGGCTCGCGCAGGCTCGCCAGGCAAGCACGGTGGCGGCCGAGCGGTTGCGCGACGCCGAGGGAGCCGAACTCTCGGCGGTGCGCCAGCACGAGCAGTGGCTGGCGCTAGGCCGGCAGACCGACGCGTTGCGCGAGCAGCAGGATTGCATGGATCGGCGTTCGGCGACGGTGGAGCGCGAACTCTCGGTGTGGACGCTGCTGGCCAAGTGCCTGAGCAACGACGGCGTCGTGGCCCTGGACATCGACGACGCCGGTCCGACGTTCTCGGCCCTGGCCAATGACCTGCTGCTGGCCTGCTACGGCCCGCGCTTCACGCTGGAGGTCATCACGCAGACAGCGACAGCCAAGGGCGAATTGCGCGAGGACTTCGACATCGTCGTGCATGACGGCATGCGCGGCGAATCCAAGAGCCTCAAGCTGGTCAGCGGCGGCGAGCGGGTCTGGATCAACGAGTGCCTGACCCGCGCCATCGCGCTGTACCTGTCCAGCAACACCGGACGGCAATTCGGCACGCTGTTCTGCGACGAGGCCGACGGTCCGCTCGATCCGGACCACAAGCGAATGTTCATGGACATGAAGCGCGAGGTCCTGCGTCTGGGCCAGTACGCGCGCGAGTTCTACGTGTCGCAGACGCCGGAACTCACCGCGATGGCCGATTGCGTGATCGACCTCGATGCACTGGCTCGGGAGGTCGCAGCGGAGGCATGAGTCGCCGGCCGGTGCGCGGCGGGCCGGGCCGAGCGTGGTTCCAATACTGCGTGTTGTCAGCAAGCCTCCCAGGCAATCTTGCGGCAGACCTCGGATCAGATTGAACAGGCGCAGCGTGAGGCGACGGGGCCGCTGTTAAGTCCACCAGACCGTTGGTGCGACACCTACCAGAAGTCGCAGGCCCTACGCAGCTGTCAGGGCCGCTTGAGCGAGCCCATCCGCGACGTGATCGAGCGCGCTACCCGCTGCCCGCACCGGTCCACGGGCGCGGACGCGCGGGTGAGAGTCGATAGCCTTGCCTCCGGCATGACGAGCAAGGTGCACTCAGAATGTTCGATTGATCGCCTCTCGTCAGTTCAACGACTGATGGCCCAGCCTGACGAGCATCTTCGGGTGGCGCTCGCTCAAGGCCTTCAACGCGAGCAGGCTCCGCTTCTCCGACTCGCGGTCGAAGGTAAAGCTTCCCGGTTCGACACCATGTTCCCAGCCCCAGCGCGTGTGGCAAGCATCGCCAGTAAGGAGCACCGGGCCTGTCGGCGTGCGCGCGAGGTAGGAGACGTGGCCCGCGGTATGCCCCGGGGTCAAAATTGCAAACAATGAGCCGTCGCCGAAGACATCGATCACGCCGTCAAACTTCCCGTCCGCGTCTTTGGTGAACTGGAACTCCTGAATGGCCGGTCTCCCCTCAAAGAAGCGATCCTCCATGCCCTGGACGAAGTAGTTCTCTGCCTTCGACTCCGCGGCTTCGCCGGGCCCGGTGAAAAACGGAACATTCTTCGGGATGTCCGGCATCCCGGAAATGTGGTCGAGATGGAGATGGGTCAGAAAGACCCCGTTCAGGGGCGTCCCCCCTGACTGGAGCGCCGACAAGGCGTCCGTCCGGACCACCATCTTGTCAAGCTTCGCGAAATGCCGAACGACAAATCCGACACCCAGGCTCTTGGGATCCGCGAGGAACTGCTTGGAAACGCCGGTGTCTATCATGAACAGACCCTGCGAGGGATGCCGCACGAGGTGCGTGTAGATCAGGATGGGCTCTTCGTGATCTTTGAGCCCGGCCTGTTCGGCCTTTGGATCTTTCAGGTTGATCAACCCGGAGAGATCGGCGACGTAGTCCGCGCTGGCGACCGTCTGAACCTCGATCGGTCCGGGCTGATCGATCAGCGCTTCCATCGTCGAGGAACTGACCGCCTTTCCAAGCCGGGCGGGTGCCGTTTCGTGGGTTGTTTGCGAACACGCAGCAAGCGTGCCGATGAACAGTGTGAGGATCGCTTTTCTGAGCATGATGAAGCCTTGTTGATTGCTGTTGGAGATGACGATCCGACCATGGCCGGTCGTTGTCAACGTGACGCTGTCGCGCGTGAACCGTCGCGAAGCGCCTGCGGCGGCTGAACACGCGTACAGTGCTGTTCTGTGGTGATGCGCTAGTTCTCTCACCAGGGCAGGGGACCCGCCGCATTCGAGAACGTGCCCGTGGGGCCGTCGGCATCCAGAAGAGCCAGCCGCACCGGCTCCCGCGCTGCTTTCTCGACCGATGCCGCCCCCTCCGCAAATCTCGTCGAGGCAGTCGCCGTGAATCCCGGACAGACTGCATTGACCTTGATGTTGGTTCCTTCCAACTCGATGGCGAAGGCTTGCGTAATCGCATTGAGTGCGGTTTTCGAGACCTGATAGACACCGACGTAGCTTCGCGAGTAGCTCGCCGGGTTGTCCTTCAACGTGAGGGAGCCGCCTGAACTCGAAACGTTGACGATGCGTCCCGCCGGGGACTTGCTCAGCAGCGGGAGCATCGCGCGCGTGACGGCAACTACGCCAAAGACATTGGTGTCGAACACGACGCGCATGTCGTCGATGGAGATTCGGATCATCTTGCCGGACTCCCGCATTTCTTCCAGCGGCGTCCCCGGGGGGGCCGGATGCCCAATCCCGGCGTTGTTGACGAGGACATCGAGGCGTCCCAGCGTCTCTTGGATCTGCTGGGATGCCGCGAGGATGGAGGCCTGGTCGGTCACATCGAGTTGGATGGCCTGGGCTGCACCCCCGATCGCCCAAGCCGCGGCCACGCCCGCGTCCAGGTTTCTCGCGCCGACGAGGACCTTGAAGCCTTGCGACGCCAGTTCCCTGGCGATCTGGTGACCGATGCCCTGGGTTGCGCCTGTGATGAGTGCGACGGGAGTGCTGTCCATGGTTGTTCCTAAGAAGTGGTGGTCAGAACCGAGGCGGGCGGACTAGAATAGAACCGGAACGTCGATCCGTTTTTTGCACTATACGGAGCATTGTTCCGTTTGACAAGGCTTGATTTGCGGCGTGGTGCTGCGCACCGTGTCGAACAAGCGGTTGAAGAACCTGTCGGCTAGCCGAGCGGGCGACACAGGTTGTTAGCTGCGAGGGCCGAGGACGGGGCGTCTGGAATCGGACAGAGGGAAATGAATTGACCAGCAACACAGGCAAGTCCACGAGCGAGAGTGCACCGCGCGCGTTGCGCGCCGACGCGCAACGCAACATCGACACGCTGCTGCAGACCGCGCTTGCGGTTTTCGACTCGTCCGGGGTCGATGCTCCGGTACGTGAGATTGCCGAGAGGGCCGGGGTGGGAGTCGGCACGATCTATCGCCACTTTCCACGAAGGGCGGATCTCATCGTTGCCGCGTTGCGCAGTGAGGTGGACGCCTGTGCGAACGGTGCGGCGGAACTCGCCGCCAAGCTTGGCGGCGGTGAGGCGCTGGTCGAATGGGTCGAACGCTATGTTGCGTTCGTGACGACGCGGCGCGGCCTGGCCGGCGCCCTGACTTCGACCGATCCTGCCCTGGAGGGGTTGCCGGCGTATTTCCTGGACCGCCTCCGTCCTGCCGTTCAGAGCCTGCTCGACGGAGCGACCGCAGCGGGTGAAATTCGCAAAGGGATCAAACCCGACGAACTGCTGTGCGCCGTTGGTGCTCTGTGCGCGCCACTCGACTGTCCGCACCCACCCGAGGCCAGGAGGCTAGTGGCGCTGTTTCTCGACGGCTTGCGCTATGGCGTCGTGCCGCGGGCTGCACGATCAAAGACGAAGTGACGCTGGTGCCCGCAAAGGCATCTCCACGGGCATGAGCGATGTGATTTGGTGACGATCTGCTCTACCGCATCGTGGCTGGGCATGCTTGCGCTCTCGCGGTTCGTGTTTTTATTGCCTACGAGTATCCGCTCTGCGCTTGTCCCCCAAGACCTACAGACGGTGGGCTCGCCCTCGCGCCCGGGGCATAGTGTGTGTCGGCCGCAGCTTCAGCCAAGTTGCCTTCGAGGAGGACGGTCCTTTGCATGGGGCTGCCTCTGGCGTCGACCATAGTTGTTACAGTTCGCGGACATTGTTGGCATTTCTCGGGTGTGATCGCGCGTGTCCACGACTCAAGGACGCCGGTCCGCTGGTCGATATGCGTGGGAAAGGGCAGAGGCGTCATGAGGTGCGTCCATGCCCGCGTAGGCCAAGTCGAACCCTACGAGACATTGCCGGCGCGACGCTTGACCTGCAGCCGTTTGGAGATCCCATGAGTTTCGAGAAGCTGTCCGTGCGCGCAAAGCTTGGTGGCACGTTCTCCGTGCTGGCTCTCATCACCGCATGTGTGGCAGTGCTGTCACTTCGGTCGATCGGGCAAGCTGACGACCGCTTCCGGGATTTTGTCGAGGGTATCAATGCCCGGCTGCTTCTCGCCAACGAAGTGCGGACAGCCGTCGACAAGCGGGCGATCTCTGCGCGCGATCTTGCACTGTCCGGTACTGATCAAGAACGCGAAGCGGCGAAGACGGCGGCCTTGGACGCGGCCGAAGGTGTGCGATCGCGCCTGACGCGTCTCAACGAAATGATCAAGGCGCCAGGTGTCTCGAAGGGCGCGCGTGATCGGGTCGAAGCCATCAGTCGGGTGGAAACGGAGTACGGCCCGGTCGCCAAGTCGATCGTGGACCTGGCCCTGGAAGGCAAGCGAGAAGAGAGCATCGCAAAGATCAACAGCGAGTGCCGGCCGCTGTTGGCGAAGCTTGTCAAGGCCTCTGACGACTATGCTGAATACACGCGTGCTCACTCTGCCGAATTGGTGAGTGAGTCGGAAGCCGACTACCACAGGCAGCGCAACCTCCTGCTGGGCATTTGCTTCGCCTCTGTCATCGCGGCGGTGTGCGCCGGTGTCGTGATCACCCGAAGCTTGCTGCGCGCACTCGGAGCCGAGCCGGCCGAGTTGGGTGCGGCGGCACAGCGCGTTGCCAGTGGCCACCTTGGCCCGGTGCATGGCGCTGCGCAAGCGCCCGCGGGCAGCGTTCTGGCATCGCTAAGCGAGATGCAAGGCAGCCTGTCAGATATCGTCGCCAAGGTTCGCGGCTCATCGGACTCCATCGCCACCGGATCGCAGCAGATTGCCACCGGCAATGCCGACCTGAGTCAGCGAACCGAGGAGCAGGCCAGCGCGCTGCAGCAAACGGCAGCGACGATGGACGAACTGACCTCGACAGTCCGCAACAACGCCGACAACGCCGCCGAAGCCAATCAACTGGCCGCCGGTGCGAGCAACGTGGCGCTCCAGGGTGGTGAAGTGGTCTCGCAGGTGGTGGAGACCATGCGTGAGATCAACGACAGCAGTAAGCGCATCTCGGACATCATCGGCGTGATCGACGGCATCGCGTTCCAGACCAACATCCTTGCGCTCAACGCGGCGGTTGAGGCGGCACGGGCGGGTGAACAGGGGCGGGGCTTCGCGGTAGTTGCCGGAGAGGTACGCACTCTCGCCCAGCGCAGCGCAGAGGCGGCCAAGGAGATCAAGCAACTGATCACGCGCAGCGTCACGCAGGTCGAACAGGGCACGGCCCTGGTGGACCGGGCCGGCAGTACGATGACCGAGATTGTCGAAGCGATACGCCGCGTGAACGGCGTTGTCGCTGAGATTGCCTCGGCAAGCGCCGAGCAAAGCAGCGGCATCGCGCAAGTGGGACAAGCCGTGAACCAAATGGATCAGGTGACCCAGCAAAATGCCGCACTCGTCGAAGAAAGCGCTGCAGCGGCGGAGAGTCTGAAGGTGCAGGCGGGTCAGTTGGTTGAAGCCGTAGCCGTGTTCAAACTCGATTGATCAACTGCTTTTCGCGCGGAGTGCCGCAGCGGGCTCGACTGTGCAATGTTTGTACCTTGGCGAGGCTGGAAGACGGGATGGAAAAAGCCGCATATGGTTGATTTATGGGAAATTGCAGGCCGCGCTGGCGCCTCACCCATGTCGCAACCTTTCTCATCGTGGACGACAGCTTTTTAGGGCTATCTGCTTACCTCTTCTTTGCTTAGGAAGCTGTGCCTAACGTCGCCGTGAAGGAGGAGAAGGCGGTTAGTTTGCCGCCTCCGCCTGCCCATCAGCGGTGGCTTCAGCGGCGCGGATCCTTCGGTACTGCCGGACAGGACGTAATCGAGTCTGCCCATGGGAGGACCTTATGAACAAGGGCGTCATCAAGCAGCGCAGTGCCGGAGCCGTCAACTTCTTCTAGTTCGCGGGCGAACCTGCCGGCCCTTATGGCGAGATCGCGACCTTCAGCACGCCATCGCGCTGGTTCGCGAACAGGTCGTAGGCAGCGCCGATGTCGTCCAGCTTGAAGCGATGGGTCACCATCGCACCGAGGTCGACGCGGCCGGTCTCTATCACCGACATCAGCCGCCGCATCCGCTCCTTGCCGCCTGGACAGAGCGTCGTGATGATCTTGTGGTCGCCGAGGCCCGCAGCGAAGGCCCCCAGCGGAATCTTCAGGTCCGTGGAGTACACGCCGAGGCTGGAGAGCGTGCCGCCTGGCCGCAGCACGCGCAGCGCGGCCTCGAACGTCTGCTGGGTGCCCAGGGCCTCGATGGCGACGTCGACGCCGCGGCCGTCCGTCAGGCGCAGGATCTCTTCCACAGGATCGACGCGGCTGATGTCGACCACATGGTCGGCGCCCAGCTTTCCGGCGATCTGCAGCCTTCCGGCCAGGCGGTCGACGCCGATCACGACGCTCGCGCCGCTCAGCTTCGCGCCGGCGGTAGCACACAACCCGATCGGCCCCTGCGCGAACACCGCCACGACGTCGCCGATCCGAATGCCGGCACGCTCCGCGCCGCTGAACCCGGTGGACATGATGTCCGGGCACATGAGCACCTGTTCGTCGGTGAGCGCATCCGGGACGGGCGCCAGATTGGCCATCGCGTCCGGCACCAGCACGTACTCGGCCTGACAGCCGTCGATAGTGTTGCCGAAGCGCCAGCCTCCCATCGGCTTCCAGCCGTGGAGGGTGCCCGCCCCATCCTGAGAGCAGGCTCCGCACAGGCAGGCGTTGCTCCAGCCACTCGGCGTGATGGCGCCGGCGATCACGCGCTGCCCTTCGCTGTAACCCTGCACGGCCGAACCGAGCCGCTCGATCACGCCGACGGGCTCGTGCCCGATGGTCAGGCCGCGTGCGACCGGGTATTCGCCCTTGAGGATGTGCACATCGGTGCCGCAGATGGTCGTGGTGGTCACGCGCACCAGCGCATCCAGCGGGCCGACGTCGGGGATGGGCTTCTCGCGCAGTTCGATCCTGCCGGGCTCCACGAATACGGCGGCCTTCATCGTTGGCATGGCGTCCTCCTTTGGTCCACGATACGGCGCGGACCATGAGGGGTCGGCCTGGGAGGCATCTTCGTAGAACGGCGGACACCAGACTTGATCGAGATCATGTCCAGCGCGGGCAATGAGGCTCCTGAGCCACGCGACAACCCCCGCCATCGAGGCGGTTCGGGGGAAGCTGTCGGGTGGCCCCGCGAACGGGGCGTGGAGAAAGGGCTGGCACAGCCCGGAGTGTCGGCCTGTGCCAGTCGCTCACAGCGGATATGCGGCAAGCAGTTCGTGGAACTTCGCCTGCACAGGCAAGCGCGGCGGGGTGCCGGCCGCGTAGTGGGCCGGTACCTCACCCGGCGTCATGCGTTGATCGCTCACGGCTGCGATGTAGGCATCGCGACGTTCATACCAGGCGAGCTCGTACTGCGCGATCGCATCCCAGTGCGAGGGGGTCTCCGATTCGACGCGGAACGCGAAGTCCGACGGCGCCGTGTTGATGAATCCCCCGCGCGGGGCACCGTAGGCGACGCAGACCTCGAAGTAGCTGCCGAAGTCGTGCGGATACTGGCGCACGGTGAAGCGAGCGTCGACATCCTCGGGGACGGGGAACAACCGCTCCAGCATGCGTCGGAAGACGCCACACTCGCGCCGTGCGTTGCGCTCGTAGTCGGGCGCGCCGACTTGCGCGCAGCTTTCCTCTGCGGGCACGGGCCCCAGTTCGATGTAGTTCATACGGGTCTCCAGAGTCGGGGCGGCGGTGCCACCCCGACAGTCATCAAGGGGCTCAGAGCAGCCCCGTTTCCGCAAAGGACACGCACGCCGATCCGGCCACCACCAGGTGATCCATCAGGCGCACGTCGATGCAGGCCAGGGCGCTCTTCAGCGACTGGGTCAGGTGCTCATCCGCGCGCGATGGCTGCGCGTCGCCGGAGGGGTGCGAATGCGCACAGATCACATGCGCGGCGTTGTGGGCCAGGGCGCGCTTGAGGACTTCCCTCGGGTACACCGAGGTCTGTGTCAGCGTGCCCGTGAACATCTCCTCGACGGCAATCACGCGCAGGTGCGCATCGAGGAAAAGGACCACGAAGGTCTCGCGCTCCGCGCCGGCGAAATGGACCTTCAGGAAGTCTTTGACTAGATTGGGCGAGCCCAGCAGGCAGCGTCCCTGGATGGCCTGAGAGGCCACGCGGACGAGCAGTTCGTGCGCCGCAGCCAGCACATGGCGCAGGCGCACCGAGCGGCCGTCGGCCGCGGGCGGAAGGATGTCGGTCGCGAGGCTCTCCGAGCAGCGCAGCGGTTCGGTCTCGACGATCGATGGTTCCAGGACCATCGCCTCCAACTGGGCGCGGTCGAGCAGGGTGAGGTTCATGGTGAACTCCGTGGAAAGGTGCACCGCCCGCGGGGCGGTGGCTCTGTGGGAGAAGGACGGCGAGGCGAGCCTCGCCAGCAGATGTGCTGCCTAGACGCCGTAGTGGCGGCGCACGAGACGGCGTCGAGCCGCGTAGGAGCGGCCTTGCGTGACGTCCAGCGGGGCGAGGTGCACCAGCCAACGCAGCGCCGCGACACGCAGCAGCGGCGGATGTCGACGTTCACGCAGGATGGGAAGAAGCTCTTCCGTCGAGCGACGGCGCAGGCCGGCCAGCAGCCTCAGCAAGCGAGTCAGCCGATCGGTGGCCATGACCACACCTAGTCGATCGCGTGGCGGATCGCCGCCTGCTCGGGATGGTGGGAGATGAACTCGATCAGTTGCTTGTACTTGTCGGTCAATCGGTCCAGGCCCTGCCAGATCAGCGCGTTGAGCGCGAACGTGGTGGCGATGAGGCCGGCGGCGTCGGCCGACACGCGGCCTTCGAAGCCGTTGCCGTCGACGCTGAGGTCGAAGGACTCCGCACAGGTCGGGACCATGTAGCCGCCGCCGTTGGACAGCTCGATGAAGTTCCAGTGGCCGCCGTTGTAGGCGGGGCACAGGTTCTGCATCCACGCGTAGATGCTCATCTCGACGCGCAGCATGCCGACGAGGCCGAACTGTGAGGGCAGGAACTGCATGCGTTTGGCGTCAGGCACGACGCTGGCGGTGATCACCGGCGCGGTGTCTTCGGCGCGGTCGGGAGCGTCCAGAGTGAGGCTGCTTTGATCGTGGGTCATGTCGCTTTCCTTTCAAGCGCATGAGCACGGCTCTCCCGGCTCGGGAGACCCGAGCTCGGGGAGGTGGAAGCAGGCGGCGCCTGCGTGGGATGTCAGCCGAATGCGCGGCCTGATGGCCGTGGAAACGGGCTCGTGAGGCTCGGGGAGAGCCGGATCAGGTGCGGGTCTCGACCGCTAACGCCGCAGCTGTGGGCTGCGGTGACCTCGGGTTGCGAGGCCGGCCCTGTGGGGGCCAAGGAACGGAACCAGTATGGCGCGGCACCCTCGTGAGGCACAAGCCTGCCGGGCCGGTGTCGCACGATCATCTGTGCGGGTGCTCGCGATGAATCCGAACCGGGTTGATGTGCCGCCCGTGGCGTTGAGGATCAGGCCATCATGTTTGAGGCCACCTCTGCCGAGGACTCCCCGGCTGCGCAGGACGATGCATGGCGCACCATCCTCCCGGCAGATCAAACGCGCCACCTGCGTGCCGTGCTGCTCGGACGGCTGGTCGCGCTGTGCTTCGGGGCCGGCGTCGATTCGACGGCGTTGCTGGTGGCGCTGCGGGCGGCTGGGTTGCGACCCGACGTCATCACGTTCGCGGACACCGGCGGAGAGAAGCCGGAGACGCTGAACCATGTGCAGCGCATCAATGAGTTGCTCGCGCGCTGGCGCTGGCCGCTGATCCACACCTGCCGCAAACTCACGCTGCCTTCGACGCCCTATGCGGACCTCTACGGCAACTGCTGGGCCAACGAGACCTTGCCCTCGCTCGCGTTCGGACTCAAATCCTGCTCGATCAAGTGGAAGACGGCCTGCCAGGACCAGTTCCTGAAAGGCGTGGCGCGCGGGCCGGCGGCACGGCCACCGCATGCCCTGTGGCTGCGCGCGCAAGCGGGTGGCGAGCGCATCGTGAAGCTCATCGGCTACGACTGTGGCAAGGCCGACATGCGCCGCTCGCAGACGACTCGTGGTGCCGACGCCGACTTCGACTACCTCTATCCACTGCAATTGATCGGCTGGGACCGTGCCGATTGCGTGCGCGCCATCGCGCTGGCGCTGGGTGCCCACATGGTGCCGGTCAAGTCGGCCTGCTTCTTCTGCCCGGCCAGCAAGGCCTGGGAACTCTGGTGGTTGGCCGCGCACCATCCCGACTTGCTGGAACAGGCGCTGCGGCTTGAGTACCGCGCCCTGACCGGGCGCCACAGCCGGTTCGACGAGGTGGAGTTCGGGGCGAGTTGGGAGGCGCTGGTCAGGACCGCGGATCGCTTCCCGAGCACGACGACCACGGTCGGCCTGGGGCGCAGCTTCGCGTGGAACCAATGGGCCCGGGTCAATGGCGTCACCGACGAACTCTTCCAGGTCCGGCGCGACGCGGCCAGCCGCGCGCGTTTCCTGGCCGTCGCGGAGGCCATGCGCGATGGCGGCGACAACGCGCTAGACGTCCGCTGCGCTTCTGCTGCACCGGACACGGGGGCCTCGCTCGGTCGCGAGCCTGTGGCTTGCGATGTGCGTGCGGTGGACCTGTTTGCGGATTGATCCTACCGGCACACCCGACCTCCGGGCGCCGGGCTTGAACGCGGGAGAGGAGGCGGGAGCATGCATTCGTGCCCCGACAGGCGCAATCCACAGGAGGCTCAATGCAAGATCAAGTGCAACCGACGCTGAAGGTCCGCCAGATCGTGTCGGGTCCGAATCACCGGACCTACTACGACCCGAAGAAGATGGCGGAACTCGAAGCGGGGCTGCTGGCGGCCGGCAAGGTGACGCAGCCCATCCAGGTCCGCCCGCATCCCACGCGGGCTGGCGTCTGGGAAATCATCGCCGGGGAACGGCGCTGGCGCGCGGCGCGCAAGCTGTTCGGCGAGGACTACGACATGCCCGTCGTCATCAGCGACGCCACCGATGCCGAGGTCCGCGCGCTCGGCATCATCGAGAACCACTACCGCGACAACCCCAGCGACATCGAGCAGGCGCGCGGCGCCGCCGACTTGCTGCAATACAACCGGGACGACAAGGAGCAGACCGCGCGCCAGCTCGGCTGGGGCGTGGAGACGCTGGAGCGCCGGCTGCTGCTGCTGAACTGCGCTGCCGAAGTGCAGCAGGCGTTGGTGGAGCGGCGCATCAAGCTAGGTCACGCGGAATTGCTGGCCGGCCTTCAACACGAGCGGCAGGTCAAGGTGCTGGCCGGCGTGCTGGAGCACCGCGTGCCGGTCGAGGTGCTGAAGAAGCAGCTGGGCCAGTTCGCCAAGCGGCTCGCCGACGCGATCTTCGACACCGCACAGTGCGTGTCTTGTTCCCACAACTCTGCCCAGCAGGCTGCGCTGTTCGACGAAGCCATCGGCGACGGCTTCTGCCAGCACCCCACTCACTTCGACGAGCTGACGCTGGCGGCGCTGGAGCTGCGTGCGGTGCCGCTGCGCGAGCAGTACCAGGTCGTGCGCATCGTGCGGGTGGTCGATGCCTTCACGCCCTTGCTGGTGGGGCCGGACGGTGAACTCGGCGTCGGTGCCGAGCAGTACGGGGACTGCAAGTCCTGCGCGAACTTCGGCTGCTCGCTGTCGGCGATGCCCGGGTCCTATGGCCAAGTGGAGGAGTCGCTGTGCTTCGATGCGCAGTGCCACTCCACCAAGGTCGCGGACCGGCGCCGCGCCGAGCGCGCGGCTGCGCGTGCAGCCACGACGGATGGCGCCGGTGATGCTGACGGCAAGGGCAAGAAGGGTGAAGGTTCCCGGACCGCAGCGAAGCCCGGTGCATCGGCCTTGCCCAAGCGCGCCGCCAACCAGACGCCGCCGCGCGTGGCTCAGTACCGGACCGAGCGGTGGCGGGCCTGGGTCGCGAACGGGCTGATGGCCGAACCCGCGCGCAGCCACCGGGTGCTGGCGGCGCTGATCGCGTCGAGCAGCCTGCAGTCCTTCACGCCGCTGAAGTTCGTGGAGGCGGTGGGCAAGCTGGCCAAGCCGGCGAAGTTCGGCATCAACGGCTTCAAGGGCGCGTTGGAACTGTCGGATGCGATCGATGCGGCGAAGATGCCGGCCGTCGTGCAGGCTGTTGCGGCCTGCGCGGCGTACGGGGTGTCCCACGACAACCTGGAACTGCTGCTGAACTACCTCGATGTGGACGAAGCCCGCCACTTCCGGCTCAACGCCGAGTACCTGGAGCTGCTGACGGTGAGCGAGCTGGAAAGCCTCGCCGACGAGTTGAAGCTGCGCAAGGCCATGGGTGACGCGGGCTTTAAGAAAGCACGCGCCGGCACGAAGGCGAAGTTCATCGAGGCGCTCCTGAACGTGCCGGGCTTCCAGTACGCGGGCGCCGTTCCCAAGGCGATTCGCTACCAACGCCGACGCTTGCGGATCGCGGCGATGGAGGACGGCGGGCCGGCCGCATCCGTGTCGGCTGCCGATGCGCACCACGCCGAAGAAGCCGCGCTGACCGCGACCTAGACAAGGAGGGGGGCGTCCCTACGATGGATTTCAGAGAGGCCCCCTCTCACAGCAAGGAGATTCCCACCATGACCATGTTCAGCGAGTTGTACCGGCTGGCTCTGGGCGCGACGCTGACGCTGACCCTCAGCGTCGACGACAAGACGGGCCGCATGACGGTCAACGTGATTCCCAAGCCGCGCCAGGACGCGGGCGAGCCGGCCCTGTCCACGCCCCTGGTGCTCACCGCCACGCCCGAGGAGTTCGATGCCGACTTCGTGACCGTGCTGAGCGGCTACCGCGCCGCCCACACCAGCCTGGCCGAGCAGGCCCAGGTGACCCAGGAGCTGCTGGACGCCGCGAAGGCGGCGTCGGCGAAGAAGGCCACCGGCGCGGTCGCCAAGGCCCAGGCCAAGCCCGAAGTGGCGAAGCCGGCAGCCAAGGCCAGCATGCAGGCGTCCGACGAGGGCAGCGGGGAGGGCGGCGATGACCTCGACGACGAAGCAGCCAGCGCGGGCGGCACCTCACCGGCCCGTGCCGCTGCTGCGGCGCCTGCGCCGGAAGACGATTTTCAACCGCAGCTGTTCGGCTGAAGGAGGCCTGCCATGTCCATCCAGGTTCAGGCCATCACGCGGCGCTTCCTCTACAACGGCGTGACCTTGCCCGACATCCCGGGGCACGAGGCCAGGGAAGTCCGCGACATCTACAGCGCGCAGTTCCCCGAACTGCTGAGCGCCGACATCGAGGCAGGGGAGGTCCGCAATGGCGTCCAGGAAATCACCTTCAAGCGCGCAGTCGGCGTCAAGGGCTGACCCCACGACGCGCTTCCGCCAGGCGCTGGCTCGCGCCGCGCAGCGCGGCAAGGGCGGGCTCCACGAGGCCCTGGTGGCCGCACTGGCCTCCGCACCCGCGCAGCGCTCGGCAGGGGCCCTGCTGCGCGCCGCCGACGCCGCCGCCCGCGTCGGTCGGGACGGCCATCGACCCGACCGCCTGACGGCGCCTGCCGAGGCCTTGCCTCCCTTGCCGTGAATCCGCCACACCATCATGAACGCTGCCTTTCAATTGCCGGCGCTGAGCGCCGGGATTCCCTGCGAGTTCAAGCCTGACGCCGGCCAGGATCAGGCCATCGCCCTGGCCCGCTGCCTGCTCGACGCGGGCGTGATCCAGGGCGCGGTGGATGCGCGCCGCGCGCGCGATCCGCTCCGCACCAGCCGGGCCTTCCTGGAGCAATGGGTACGCGAGCGCCTGCAGGGACTGCACTGCCTGTTTCCGAGCTTCCGGCTCATGCTGGAAGGGGCGTCGTCGGCGACCAGCCTGCGCCAGCGCGAGCCCGGCCATGTCTGTGTCGTGTGGCACACCGACTGCAGCGCCTTCGTCGTGGGCGAGGCGCTGGAGCGGCTGGAAGCGATCCATCCCAAGCTCGGCGCCACCGTGCTGAGCGTCATCGACCGCACCAGCGCCAAGCTGATCCCGACCTTCACGCCCTGGGATGCTATGGGCACGGCCCAGGACTACTACTGGTACGGCGAGCAGGACGAGTCGGTGGCGCTGGAGGAGCAGTGCGGGGACGACCCCAACGAGCGCGAAGCCATGCGCGAGCAGATGGTCACGCGGGAGAAGATCGATGCCGCGTTCCCGCCCTGGGCCACACAGTGGCCGGGCCAGCGCAAGCGCCTGTCGCGCCGGGCCTTGCAGGCCATCGCCGGCCGAGCGCGCAGCCGCCGCGTGCGCGCGCTGGTGAGCGACCTGCTGGCGCTGGAGGCGCTGGACCTCAGCGACGAGTTCCTGCCCGACGGCGATGGCTGGTTCGTCGGCTACGGCGCCGTGCTGACCTGGAAGCCCGACGACATCGCGGTGCGCATCTTCGACGACTTCGCCAACGATGCGGTGCAGGGCGACTATGTCGACTGGATGGGCGAGTTCGACTTCAGCATCGAAGAGCCCGACGCCCTGCGGCGCAAGCTGGGCGCGATGGAAGTGCGCTTCGCCGGCATGCGGCTGCTCGACGGCTTGATCCACGAACTGTCCAGCGGAGACTGGCATCGAGTCCCGAAAGGAATGCGATGAAACCGGCAGTGACATTCGACATCGTGGCAGGGCGCGAAGCGCCGCTGCGGCTGAGCAAGGCCATCCTGTTGTACCGGGGCGGCGGCGATGCCGCCTTCGCCACGGTCCACGAGATCGGCCTGCGGGGCAAGGCGCCCCTGATCCTCGAAGGCAAGGCGCTGACGCCGGGCGCGGCGGTGCAACTGGCGCTGGACCTGGCGAAGAACGCCAAGCGGGGCGGCTTCGTGCCCGAGTGCCTGCTGTACCTGGACGGCGACACAATGGCCTGGTGGGTGCCGCCCGCGCGCCGCCACATCGCTTTCCGCACAACCGAACTGGGCGCCCCGGAGCGCGGCGAGGTGGTTCCCCACCCGGGGCTCGTGTTCAAGGTCGATGGTCGGCGCCGCTGGCATGTTTGGGCCGTGGCCGGCGCGGCGCGACCCAGCGAGGCGTCGCCGCTGCTGCAGGCGCCGTACTTCAACGTCTACGGCGACGGCGGGATCTGCACGGGCAACGTGAGCTTGCCGGACGGTACGACCGCCGAGCGCATCGAGGCCTGGAACCAGGCCTTCTTCGGATCGTTCTTCACCCATCCCAACGTGCAGGGGAAGCTCGTCACCTATCGGGGCGGGGCCATGAAGTTCTGGCGCGACATGCTGGACGGCCGCCATGCCGAGTTCCCCGAGCGCGTGCTGGTCTCGACCGGCCGGACGCTCGCCGACGTGCTGGCCCACCGGGAGAGCTCGGCATGACGCCCGATCCGCGCGACCTTGCCCTGCAAGCCACCTGCCCGTGCGTGCCGGTGCCGCGCTTCGGCGCGCTGCCGGACCTGGACCTCGGCCAGCGCGTGCTGGTCGCCCGCAACGGCCTGTTCCTGGACGTGCGGCGGTCCTGGCTGCGCTGTGTGACCCGGCTGGCCGACCTGCCGCCGACGCCGCCGCTGCCCTATGGCGTGCTGCGCGAGCGCATCGAGTTCGCCTTCGGCGTGATCCCGGTGGCGTTACTGGAGGCGTTCGTGGACCAGGGGCGTGCCGGCCTGCCGAACGAGGTGGCGGGCGCACTGATCTACGACGCATCGACGCAGCGCCTGCGCCTGCAGGTCCACGAGGCGGTCGAGGCCGGGCCGGGCGGCGTGCGCTACCGCATGCCGGAGCTGGCCGCCGACGAGAGCCTGGCGGTCGATCTGCACACGCACGGCCGGCTGCCGGCGTTCTGGTCCAGCACGGACAACGCCGACGACCAGGGCGTCAAGGTGTGCGGCGTCTTCGGGTCGCTGCATCGACCGCGCCCCTCGGCGGCTTTCCGGCTGGCCATCAATGGCGCGTTCCGGCCGCTGGCGCATCCGTGGCAGGACGAGGCGCCCGAGGAGGAGGCTGACGCGCTTGAGCTGGCGACCCGCTGTCCCACACTGGCTTCCATCGGATTCGAGGAGATCGAACGACCATGGAACACCTGATTAGACCCGAACTGCTGTCGCGCCGGGTGCGCGTCCATCTGGTAGGTGTCGGCGGCAACGGCGCGCAGATGGCCGCCTGCCTGGCGCGCCTGGACATCGCGATGCGCGCGCTGGGCCATCCGGCCGGCCTGCACGTCACCGCCTTCGACGGCGACGACGTGAGCCCCGCCAACGTCGGCCGGCAGCTGTACAGCCCCTCCGACGTGGGGCAGAACAAGGCGCTGCTGACCGTCAACCGCCTGAATCTGTTCTACGGGCTGGACTGGCTGGCGCGGCCCTGGCGCTACGAGCAGCGCGAGCGCAACGAGCCCGGTCCGGACATCCTCGTGTCCTGCGTGGACAGTCGTGCGGCCCGCCGTCTGCTGCATCGCACGCTCGATCAACCCGGCTGCGGCGCGCTGTACTGGCTGGACCTGGGCAACACGGAAGCCACGGCGCAGGCGGTGCTGGGCGAGCCGGGCGGCCGCCAGCGCGCTCAGGATGCACTGCGTCTGCCTTGCGTCACCGACCTGTTCCCCGAGTTGCTGGACGAACAGGTGGGGGAGGACAACGCGCCCTCGTGCTCGGTACGGACTTCTTTGGCATCGCAAGGCCTCTTCGTCAACGACACGGTAGTCCGCTTCGCCGCGCAGTTGCTCTACGAGCTTTTCTCGCGGGGCCGTCTCGCCCAGCATGGCGTAGTGATCAACCTCATCAGCAAGCGCACCGGCCCGATCGATGTCAACCCCGAGGTGTGGTCGCGCTACGGCTTCGGTGGAGCGGTAGCGGTCCCAGCAAAGGGCAAGCGCAGTCGCACGAACGCCAGCCGCGCTCAGGCGACGGCCTGAGCAGTTGCCGCCCGGCGGCACGGGACGTGTCGCCGCCAGGACGGCGAGCGGCGCCCGGCGCCCGCGCATAAGAGGCGGGGGCAGGCACGGCTCCATACGGCCTGCAGACGCCTGGATTTCCGCTTGGCCCACCCCTGGCACGCGCCACAGCATCGGCATGTTCACGAAGGACAGGAGGCCCTGCATGCTTCACGTTGGCAATCTTGGACGGTCGCAGCTCGCGCGTGTCGCGACGCCGCGTGGCGTGCCGTCATGCGACTGACGGAGGAGCAAGTTCGCGTGGTGCGCTCACGCGCGCGGCGGCTGGCGGTGCAGGCTGGCGCCGGAGCGGCCAAGACGACCACCGTCGGTGCGTATGCCGAAGCGCGGCACGGCGTGCGCGTGCTGTACCTGGCCTTCAACAAGGCCATCCAGCTGGAGGCGGCCAGCCGCATGCCGGCCAACGTGACCTGCCGCACGACGCACTCGCTGGCCTGGCGGCAGGCATGCCGGCTCTTCGGCGAGCGCGCCGCCGAGCGCGTCGGCGCGACCTATCCGTCCACAGTCGCGAGGGCCTTGGGCTGCGGGGCGCTGGTGGCCTCCGCCGCGTTGCAGGTCATTCAGCGCTGGTGCGGCTCGCTCGACGAGCGGATCGACATGCAGCATGTGCCCCCTGACGTTGCGATGCGGCTGGCCGACCCCAGTGTCGTGGTGCGCGTCGCACGCGAGGTCTGGCAACGGATGACCGATGCCAGGGAACGCGATATCCGGCTGCCCCACGACGGGTACCTCAAACTGTTCCAGATGGAGCGGCCGGTGCTGCGTGGGCACGACCTGATCGCCGTGGACGAGGCCCAGGACCTGAACCCTTGCACCTTCGATATCGTGCGCGGCCAGTCAATGCCCATCGTCATGGTGGGCGACTCGGCTCAGGCCATCTACTCGTTCCGCGGTGCCACCAACGCGCTGGCGCTGTTCGATGCACAGGAGCGGCTGCCCTTGACGCGCAGCTTCCGGTTCGGCCGCGGCATCGCCAGCCTGGCCAATGCGCTGCTGTCCAACTTCAAGGACGACTTCAGCGCGCCCCTGGTCGGTGCAGGAGAGCCGCAGGAGACGCGGCTGTCCATCGATACGCGCCGGACCTTCGCGGTGATCGCGCGAACCAATGCGGCCGTGTTCGAGGAAGCGGTCGCCTTCCTGCCGCTGAACCGGCGCTATCACTTCGTCGGCGGCACCGAGGGCTACAAGCTGGAGAAGATCCTCGACGCCTATCTGCTGTGGGTCGGCGAGCGGAGCCAGGTGCGGGAACCGTACCTGCGTTCCTTCGGCAGCTTCGACGACCTCTGCGAACTGGCGGAGGACTCGGACGACCCCGAGCTGAAGCACCTCGTGCGCGTCGTGCAGGACTATGGGCTTCGCGTGCCAGGTCTGGTGGAGGAAATCAAGTCGCGCCATGGCGAGCTGGACAAGGCGTCGTGGCCGCAGTTCGACGGCATCTTTCTGTGCACGGCGCACAAGGCAAAGGGACTGGAGTTCGAGCAGGTCTGGCTGGCCGACGATTACATGCGCTTCTTCGAGGACGGCCGCGAGCTCGAGCCGGACGAGGTCGAGCAGGAGGAAATCAACATCCTCTACGTTGCATTCACCCGCGCCCGAGCAGCCATCCGGCTGTGTGCGAGCTTCGAGGAATGGCTGCTCCATCGGCAGCTGATGCCGACCTGACCTTGAAGGGCCGGCCGCTCAAGCGACGATGCAGCCCATTGGAGGAAGCCCATTGTGAAGTCCGTGATTCGATTTCTTCGCCTGCATTGCCGCACGCCCGACGCCAGGCCGGAGGTCTACCGTGATGGCGTGCTCGCCGTGGCGGCGGTGAACGAGCGAGCCGGCCTGGCCCGGCTGCTGCTGGCGGACATGGGCGCCTGGGGACGCAATGACGGTGCGAGCGTGACCAACGCGTTGCAGATGCTGGTGCCGGCAGCGCATCGCCTGCTGATCGGCGGTTTCGGCGTGCCGCTCGGGGAGACGCATGTCGTCGAACTCGACGGCAGTGGCCACTTCGATCTGGTCAGCGACCTCAAGGACTCAGGCGGCCAGCGCCATCAGCCGTTGACGCATGGTCCTGGCGGCTGCGCCCCGCGCTCGCGCGAGGCTTTCCTGCGTTGGGCTGGAGAAACGGGCCACTCGATGCTCAAGACGGTCGATGCCATGCGCGACGGCGCCTGGCCGGGCGTGGAGGGTTGATTGGGCGTGCGGCGGAGGGATCCTGAAGGCCAAGCAAGGAGACCATCATGGACATGAGACATCCCGTCTGGAGCCTGAGCTGGGCGCTGACGCGGGCCGTGGAGCAGGACTTGGCCGGCGTCGACTCTCCCATCGTCAACGATCTGCTGCGCGTGGAGGCCGGGCCGATCACGATCCGTCCCCGCGTCGGGGACTGCTCGGTGGTGATGTTCACCCAGGTTTGGCGCGCCGGGGACCTGGGCTGGCAGCTCGGCGAAGTTGACGAGCGCATCGACGCCGAGACGGTGGTGATCACCGGGCCAGCGGGGGATGCCTGCGTGTACGTCGCCACGCAGCTGCTCTACCGAGTCGCCGCGCCGAACCGGCGCTTCTTCCTCGACGTCGCCGGCCAATGCATGCGTGGCTGCCTGGAGCGGGACCAGTACGAAGGACGCGACTCGGCCGATCAGGAGGCCTTCGACTACGAGGTCGCGGGCGCGTTGGCGCGGATCAGTGGAGCGCTGCGGCATCTGGACGCACCCGAGGCCTGCAGGGTGGCCCGGGCTCTGCAGGACTGTGCTCAGGAGGTCCAGGCCGCGGCAGGCGATCCGCAAGGGCATGGAGCGCTCCACGGGCCTGTCGTGTCAGGATCGGTGAACCACTAACGCCCGAAGGGAGCAGAATGCCATGAACAAGTTCTGGATCGCCCTGTTGGTGTCGGCGTGCATCGGATGGGCTTGCGCTGGCGAGGCCGTCGCGCCCATCGAACAGCAGCTCACGCTCACGGCCGAGGCCTCGCAAGCGCTGGCGGAACTCCGATCGCAACCGATCGGCCTGTCGGTCAGACGCTATGCGGGGAAGGGGGCTTCCGAGGCCGCCTATCGCCGGCTGGACGCCGCGCTGGCCGACTTGGGCCGGTCCCGAGGGCTGGCGGTTGCCGCCGAGGGGGCGCCGGCCTTCGCGGTGGAGGTGGACTCGACCTTCTACGTCTACACGAACCGCTTCAACGCGCGGCTGGTGCGACTGGCCGAGTACACCGAAGCGCAGATGGCAGGGCCCGCCGACAACGTAGCGGCCGCGCAGTCTCAGCCGGTGGACGCGCTGCGCATTGCCGCGGGCGCGCTCGGCATCGTCCGAGGCTGGATCTCCCCGTCGTTCGGCAGCTACATGATCGCTGGCGGCGCGGCTCCCGCGCTCTTCGGCTCTGGGGCGGCGCCGACACGCCTGCTGGTCGCGGGACGCGAGCGTTACCAGCGCGGTGAACAGGAAGTGAACACCAAGCTCAGGGTGCTCAAGAACGGGGCCGTCGTAGCCACTTTCTCCGTCAGGCACTGGGCCCAGGGCGATGAGCCGCCGTTCAGGATCGACGAGTTGGTGGCTGCCAATTGGGGCGAGGTGCTTCGGCAACTGGGTGGCGAAGCGGCGCCGCTCGGGTCGGACGGCGCCAAGACATCGCCATGAGCCTGCACTTCTTCGGGAGCATCGAGCAGCGTGTTCGCTTACCTGACGTGGGCGCGGCCTGGCTATCGTGCACAGGAGGAAGCCCTGGTCGTTGACCAGGGCTCGTGAGGCAGAGGTTCAGGGGCGCTCTGGTTTCGACAGCTGGCAGGTGACCTGCAGGTGCACCTGTCCTGCGAACTGCTGAGCGAAGTCGTCGAAGGTCGCGCCGACGGCGCGGTATTCGGGGCTGATCATGATCGTGTCGTCGCCGAGCCAGGTGCGCTCGATGAATGCGGACAGGTCTCCGTTTTCCGCCCGCGCGACCAGGGCCAAGGGGACCTTGGCGGTGAAGGTCACGAGGATGTCTCGTTCGATGAAGGGCGCCAGCTCGTCAGGCCGTAGCGGCCGCGGCAGCGGGTATGGCACATGCCGGTCGCTCTCGTACTCCGCCAGGAGACGGCGATCGCCCATCAGGCATTGCGCGGTGGATTCCATGTGATTCCTTTCCGGCTGACGGCAGCGCCGTCAGCACGAAAAAAAACCCCGGCAAGCCGGGGTCAGTTCTTGGATTGGGCTTCGTGTCGGCCCTTGAGGTCGAGGAAGAGCGGGTGCTGCGGCGGGTTCGCCATGTCGGCGCGCTCGCGCAGTCGACTGCAATACGCCAGGACCACGGTGAACGCTCCCCAGATCGTCAAGGCAAGCCAGGCGATGGCCAGGCCTGCCAGATCAGGATCCGAGTTGAGTGCGCTTTCCACGGAGTCCAGAAGTGCTTGCATGTTGCTGCTCCTCAGGCTCTTGCGAGCCCTTCTTCTCCTCGATGCTGAGGAGAACGACGGCCAGGGTCTGTGCGACCAACCAGCCGACCACCACGATGGCCATGTAGGCCAGCGAACCCTTGGCGAAGCCAAGGTATGCGTTCGCTGCCGCCAGAGCCCACGACGCCTTCTTCAGCGCGTCGGCCGCGCTGATGCGGGCCTCTTTGTTGAAGAAGAGGGTGAGACGGCGGCGCTGCTCGACCTTGGGCCGGGCGCGTTCTTTGCGAGTTGCCATTTGAGTCGTCCTTTCGGTTTGTCGAGAGGGACGCCTCCACCCGACCGGGGATGGGTGCCCCGCTCGGGTTCTGGGTATGCAGACGGGTGAGCGTCTGCGTGATTCGCGGCCGTGTTCAGGCCGCAGCTCGCGCCGGTTCTGCGAGCGTGAGCCAAGGGGCCAGGTAGTCCTGGCTGGCCTCGGCGGTTGCCGGCTCGGCCTGCTGCTGGTGCAGCAGGTGTTCGAGCTTGAGCAAGAGTGCGTGAGCGTGCTCGGCGGCCTCCGCGGGTGCATCCGACACGCCTTGGCGCACCACTTCGATGTAGTGGCGCAGCATGGGTGTCGGCGCGATCGCGGCGTCGAGCTCGATCATCGTCAGGGCTTCCGTCGTCAGGGACATGACTTCGATCCTCATGGGAGATTCATCGGATCTCGACGCGAGACACTCTTGACGGGAACGCGCAGCATTGCTGCCGCAACCCTGAGTGCCACAGGACATCGAGATGATTCGCCTTGGAAACAGCATCCGGCTCACCCGTCGAGAGGTCGAGCGCTTCACGAAGATCACCGGCATGGCGCCGGTGGGCGTGAAGACGCTCGCCGATCTCGACGAGTACATCCGGGAGTGCAAGGCCCATTTCTGGGGTGTGTCCGAGGACACGCGCTTCCTGCACTTCCTTCTGGACGAGGAACGTTCACGCTGCCTTGGCGCCGCGTGAATCCCCGACTTCGCCTGCCGCCGCGCCTTCACCAGCGGCGGTGAACCTGTCCTTCGCCGGAGCGAAATCGGGATCACCGCGCAGGCTGTTGGCGCGACTGCGTGCAGGCTCCCTGCGCACGGGCGGCAGGGTTTCGACGGCGACTCCAGCGGCAAAGGACCGGAAGGAGCGCAGCCAGCGGAACGGGCCCAGGACCACGAGGGCCAGGGCCGTGCGCACGAACGAGCCGATGCGCTGGTTCCGAGCGTCAACGGCCTTCTGCTCGCGCAGCGTCGTCTTCGCCCGGATGTACAGCGCCAGGTGCGTGCGCTTGGACTGGGGGTCGGCATCGAGATGCTTGACCACTTCTTCGGCAGTGGAGGGTTGGCCAATCGCCGTGTACAGCTGAGCCCAGGCCCGGTCTTCTTCGACGTAGCGTCGTTGGTGACCAGGCGGGTTGGACCGCTGCGCAGGCAGTTGCTGCTCCATGCTGTGGGCTTCGGACATGGGTCTCTCCTGTGATGAGCAGGGAGACGGACTCGCCCTAGCAGGGGACAGCCGGTCCCCGCTGGGGTAGCATGGAATGCCGCTCACGCGGACCCCACACGAAAGCCTTCACGATGTCTCGTTCCGGCACTTCTCTTCAGATGATCGAGGGCGGACGCGCTGCGCTCGAGAGGGAGTTGCTGTGGGCGGCGGCTTTGAACCGGCCCGGCTACACATCCCTCCTGAGGCAGCTGACGCCTGCGGCTAACGATGCTCTTTCGAGCGTGTTGCCAGGTTCTGACGGATCAGAACCTCCTCGTCGATCAGGCGCAGCATCCGACGCAGGTCGGAGCGAACGCCCGGCTCGGTGACAGCGGACTGCGTTGCGCGCAGTCGCTGTTTCACCTGAGCCAGTTCTTCCTCATTGGCTTCGTCGAGCCAGCGAAGAAACTGCTTCCATTCGTCCTTGTCCATCGCGGTCAGGCGGCCAGGGGCAGCTCGACACGCTCGGGGAACTCCTCGGCGACCTTGGGACGGGTCGGCGCGAGCAGGGCGGGAATCTTCACGGTCGGCACCACGACGAGCGGGGCGCGGCCGGAACCGCCAAGCAGGCGGCACACGGTTTGAGGCGTGTTGGTCGACATGTCGTTCTCCTTTGCGTGAGCAAGGGGGAACACAGCCTCCGGGTTGGAGAAACGATGTTCCCCAGTCCGGGTTGCAGGCGCCGCGGTCGCGGGCCCAAGGAAGGCGAGAAGACCCAGGCCGAGGGCTTGGGTCTTTCGCACGATCAGGAAGGTGTGGCCTTCCCAGGGATGCACAGGCCGTCGGGAACGGCCTGATCCGACGGCGGGCGTCATGTCCCGGAAGGACAGCGACGTGGTGCCGAAGAGATGCGACGGGCTGCGGAGACCCTCACGGGTCCATGTCCGAGCCGACATGCTTCAGGGCCAGGGACGCCGAAGCGACTGGCGCCCGCAAGCGCGTTCACGGGCGAGGTCCAGGCGGCGGAGCGACTTGCGTCACCGCTGCCCAGACCCTTCGATCCGCAGCATGCTGCGGTCGAGGTTCCAGACAGCGCCCAAGAGCACCATCCGTCTCTTGCGAGATTCGTCGCTTGCGCGACAAGGCCAGCGAGTGGCCGATCCTAGGGCGGGTCACGACCGCAAACGCCAAGGCACCGAAGTGCCGTGGACTCCACGTCAAAGCCGAAGACGGCTCGCCATGAAGGCTGTACCAGCACGAACGCCGGCAAGAAGCTCCGACAGTCTGCCACCGCCGGCCGCCGTGCGATAGGCCGCGGCCCAAGCGTCCGATACACATCTGTGCCGCTGCGTGTCTTGATGTCCGTCAAGGCGCGGAGTGGCGAATTACCCGAGAAAGAGATCGCGCCCAGCGGGCGCAGAATGTAAACGGGTCCGTCACCATCTGTTGCATTTCCAGGCTCCATGAACGACAACCACAAGAAGGCCTTCGGTATCTGGCCACGCCCGGCGTGGCGCACGGCGCCTCTGAATGGATGGACAGCCGTCGTGAGCCTGGGCTGCCTGGTCCTGTCGATGCTGGCGGGGGCGGCATCCGCTCAGGTCCAACCCGCGTCCTACCACTTCCGTCAGCCCTCATCGGGGGCGCCGATCGCGCTGGGGCCCCAGGTGCTCAGTGCCGATGAGCAGGCCTACCTCGCCGCCTTGCCCGAGATCCGCGTGGCCGTTGGCGTGCCACCGCCCAGCCCCTACCAGACGGTGTCTTCCGATGGCGAAATCGGCGGCATCCACAGCGAAATGCTGATGTACCTGACGCGCGCGTTCGGGCTGAAGGTGCGGCCCGTCGTAGTGCCCAACTGGGGCGATGCGCTGAATGCCGTGCGCCGACGGGACGCGGATCTGATCATGACGGTCGGCGTGACCAACGAGCGCATGTCCTACCTGGAGTTCACGCTGGGCGTGACGCCCTGGCCGGGGGCGCTGTTCGCGCGAACGGCGGCAGCACCCTTGCCACTGGAGCATGCGCGCTTCGCGATCGAGCGCGACTACATGGCCATCGACTTCGTCCGGCGGCAATATCCCGAAGCGTCGATCCAGACCGTGGAGAACACGGGCGAGGCCTTGGCCGCAGTGGCTGCGGGCCGTGCGGACTACTACCTGGGCGCGCTCTTCGAGGCCATGGACTGGTGGTCCCGTCCGGGCGTACAGGGTGTCGAAGTGCGGCAGATGCTGAACTACGGCACGGGCTACTACCACTTCGGCGTGCGCAAGGATTGGGCGCGACTGGCGCTGATCCTGAACAAAGGCATCTCGGCCCTGCGCGAGGCACCGCTGCCTCAGTGGCAGGCCTCGGCGCCGGCCTTGCCGGCGAAGGTCGCACTGGCGCCGCCGCTGCAGCTCTCCGCCAGCGAGCAGGCGCTGCTGGTCGGGCACCCGACCTGGCGCATGGGGGCCGTGCGCGGGCTCTCGCTGCTGAACGACATCAACGCCCGGGGCATCCACACCGGCATTGCGGCGGAGTATGCGGAGCAGGTCGCCCGACGTCTCGGCGTGGGCCTGCAGGTGATCCCCTACGACAGCGTCGCGTCGATGCTCGACGGGCTGCGCCGGGGCGAAATCGATCTGGTGCCGTTTCTCACGCGCACGCCTGCCCGGGAGAAGGAGTTCGCTTTCTCCAGGCCCTATGTCGAGATGCCCTACCTGCTGGTGTCCGCAACCGATGGGCCGTACTACTGGGACCTGAACAGCCTGCGTGGGCACCGGCTGGCGCTGGCGGAGCAGCACCCGCTGCGGGAGGTGCTGGCGCGCAGCTATCCGGACATCCGCATCGTCGACATGCCGGACGGTGCGGCCGCGATGGATGCGGTGGCGCGGGGTGAGGCCGATGCTGCGGTCGAAGTGAAGCTGTTCGCAAACCTGCGCATCAACTCGGACAGCGGCAACCGACTGCGCGCTGTCGCCGCGGTGAACGCGTTGCCGGCACAGTTCCACTTCGCCGCCTCGCCGCGATCCGAGGCGATGATTCCGATCATCGACCGGGTGCTCGCCGAGATACCGCCGACGGATCACGAGCGCATGCTCCGGCGGTGGATCGCCGTGGACCTCGACCCGCCGTTCCCTTGGCGGCGCCATCTCCCGGTGATCTCCGTCGCGGTGGTCGCGCTGCTCAGCGTCTTGGCGCTCACGCTGTGGTGGATGCGCCGCCTGTCGCGCGAGGTCGATCAGCGCCGTGCTTCGGAAGCGCAACTGCAGGCCATCGGCAGCAACATCCCCTGCGTGGCCTTCCAGTACGTCATCGACGAACACGGCAAGTTGCTGAGCACCTATTTCTCGGCGGGATCGCAGGCGTTCCTCGGCGTGTCGCTGGAGGAGGGGAAGACGGTCCTGCAGAACCTTGCGCCCTACATGAGCGCTGAGGATGCCAAGGCCGCGGCGGCAGCCGGGCGCCACGCGGTGCGTAGCGGCCAACCCTTCAGCTTCGCCGCCGCGTACCAGGTGCCCGGACGCGAGGCGCGATGGTTGTGCTGCCAAGCGGTCCGGACTGCCATTGCGGGCGGCCGTGCGCACTGGACGGGCTACGTGGTCGATGTCACTGCGGAGCGCAATCTGCAGGTCCGGCTGACGGAAGAAGCCCAGAGGCGCAACCTCATGCTCGCCTCTGCCAGCCACGAGCTGCGGGCGCCTGCCCACACCGCATCGCTGGCGTTGCAGTCCCTGCAGACCGAGCGTACGCCGGAGGCACGCTCGCGCGCGCTGGCCGTGGCGCAGGACGCGATGCACACGCTGACCCAGCTGTTGGGCGACGTGCTGGACGCGGCGCAGATGCACCACGGGGAGCTGAGGATCAAGCCTCAGGTCTTTGCGCTGCAGCCCTGGCTGCAGCAGCTGGCCGACGCCGCGCGGCAGTGGGCCGAGCGCAAGCGCCTGGGCTTCGAGCTGGTCGTTGAACCCGGCCTTCCACACCTCGTGATGATGGATCCGCTGCGGATGCGGCAGGTGGCGATGAACCTGCTGAGCAATGCGGTGAAGTACACGGATCGCGGCTCGATCCGGCTGGAAGCTTCGACACGTGCGGGCAGGACGGGCGAACGCGCGCTGGTGCTGACCATCGTCGATTCAGGGCGGGGCATCGCGCCCGAACAGCTCGAAAAGGTGTTCACGCCGTTCGCCGGCGCAGATCCCCAGGGCGTCGTGCCGGAGGGAAGTTCGGGCCTGGGCCTCAGCATCTGCCGCCACCTGGCCGCGCTGATGCAGGGAGAAGTGTCACTGCGCAGCGAGCTCGGCCAGGGCACGGCCGCCGAATTCGAACTGCCCTTGCGTCTGGTGGCGGCTGGCGCGGAAGAGCCGCTGGCCAAGGGCGTGCTGGTGTGCGACGACGACGACGTGTCGCGGCTGCTGATGAGCCAGATGCTGGCCGCGCACGGCTTCGACGTCGAGGAGGCGCGGGATGGCCATGAGGCGCTGGAACGCCTGCGCCGGGGTGGCATCGGCCTGTTGGTGACGGACCTGCGCATGGCGGGCATGGACGGCAGTGAACTGGTGCAGGCCATTGCGGACCTGCAGCAGCCCGGCGTGGCTCGCCCGCGGATCGTGGTCTGCTCGGGCGACGCCCAGGTGGAGGACGTGGGGCCGCTCGCTTTCGACGCCTTCCTCACCAAGCCGGTGATGATGAGCGTGCTGCTCGACACCCTGGCAGCGATCGGCTTCGGTCGGGCCGCGGCATCTTCTGCGGAGGTGGAGCGCAGTCCGAAGTGAGGCTCGGGTCATCTCGCTGCGGCCTTGAACCGTCTCACTTCTATCGACGCTGCAAAGGCCCGGAAGGCTCAGCGCCCGAAGAGGCGCCTGGTCGCGCCAGGCAGGCCCACGGCCCTAGACCGGCATTTCGCTGAGCAAGCCACAGCGCGTTGCGCCGGTCGGACGCGATGCCCATCCGCGTCACCGCGCGCATGGCGCGAGCCAACGCTGCCCGGTCCTGGGAATCGCGATGCTGCATGGCCTTCGCACACGCGGCGCCCCAAGCCTGCATCCACCGTCGCGCGTGCTCCATGGCATCTTCATATTCCGCGTTCAAATTCATGGTTCATTGGGTGCCTCTTGTGCCGGCTTGGGACGATGGTGGCACCAGCCGCGCGCTGGCGGCAAGGGGGCAGTGGTACCTGGCGCTCATTGACAATAGAATTTTCTAGATTTCTATAGAGTTCTATAATTGAGCATAAACCAAGGAGCTCTCCCATGGAAATCTTCCATCGCACCGCGCTCGCCGCCGACATGGCGGGGAAGATCCTGTTCGTGTCGCCCACGTCGGCATCGAGTTCCGGCCTGTTCCTTGCGGCGCCCCGGCGCACCGGCAAGTCCACCTTCCTGCGCGAGGATCTCCGCCCGCAGCTCGAAGAGAAGGGCGGGCTGGTCGTCTACGCCGACCTGTGGGAGGACCGCAAGGCAGATCCGGGCGACGTGATCGTGCATGCCGTCCGCTCCGAGCTGGCCCAGCACGAGGGCGTCGTGAAGCGCCTGGCCAAGGCCGCCGGCATGGAGAAGGTGGCCGTGGGCGGCATGTCCTTCTCGCTCGACCGGGTGGGGCTGGGGGACGGCGTCTCGCTGTCGGCCGCGCTCGCGGCACTGTCGGACGAATGCAAGCGGCCCATCGTGCTGATCATCGACGAAGCGCAGCACGCGATCACGAGCGAGAAGGGCAACGATGCCCTCTACGCTCTCAAGGCGGCCCGAGACGAGCTCAACAGCAGCCGCCGCCACGGCCTGCGCATCGTGGCGACGGGGTCCAACCGCGACAAGTTGGCGATGTTGCGCAACAGCCGCGACCAGGCCTTCTTCGGTGCGCCGCTGGTGAACTTCCCGCCGCTGGGGGCCGACTATGTGCAGTGGTTCTGCGAACGCGCCGACCTGCCCGGCAAACTCGATCCTGCTCAGGTGCAGGAGTTGTTCCGACGCGCCTTCTTCCGACCCGAACTGCTGGGCGCGGCGGCCGACGCGCTGCGCTTCGCCTTCGAACTGAAGGCCGACGACGTGCAGACCGAGTTCGCCCAGGCCGTCGAGGCACAGATCGAGGCCAGCAACAGTGAACTGCTGCGTGTCGTGCACAGCCTGACGCCGCTGCAGTCCGCCGTGCTGCGGGTGCTGGCCGCGCGCGGCAACGACTATGCGCCGTTCGAAGCCGGGACTATCGCCGCCTATCAGGCGGTGCTGCAGGCGACGGGACAACCCGCCGACGCGAAGGCCGACGTGCCGGGCGTGCAGCAGGCCCTGCTGGCGCTACAGGAGAAGTCTCTGGTGTGGCGAGCCGCGCGCGGTGTGTACGCGCTGGAAGAGGGCTCGCTGAGCGAACTGATGGCTGCGGATGGCATGCTCGCGATGGTGCCGCCGGTGGCCGGCCAGGGAGGGCAGGCGGCAGCCGCGAAGTGATCATGGCCGGCCAGCGGCGGCCGGCGCTCAGGGGACGGAGAACAAGATGGCCGACCACGGCAGCTACAGGACCTTCCGCCGACAGGTTCTTGAGCATCTCGGCGACGGCCAGTTGGCGCAAGACCGCGGACGTCTGCGAGGTTCCCGAGGCACCGACTCGCCGTTCGCCGCAGGACGTTCGGCAATCAGCGCGTTCCGTGCCGAAGTCGCCGGGCGAGCGACGCATTGGGCCGCCATGTCGACCGCGCACGACGCCTGGGTGAGACGTGCACTGCGCCTTCCTCCGACGCTGGCGCTTGAGCCCGGGACCCTGGCGACTGCGGAAAAATGGCTCTTCGTGTTCCTGCCATTTGGCCTGGCCACGCGTCGTGCGAGCCGGCTGCTCCGCCTGGCGGGCACGTTCGAGGGCCGGGCCCTGATCTTTGACCGCTATGTGCAGCGCACCCTCGCACTGTTCGAGCTGCGCTACGACGAAGCCGTCGACTTCGCGCTGCGGTGGTTCGAACCAGTAGAGACATGGCGCGTCTACGAACAGGTTGAGCACACCGGCATGGAGGTCATGCGGACGGCACACGCGTTGGGCCTTCGCAACTTCGCCCAGGTTCGCGAGGCATTCTTCAGCCGAGGGGCGCCGCTGCAGCGGCGCGAGCTCGTGCAACTGCTGGTCGCCGAGGGCGTGGTCCGCAATGTGGCGGAACTGGCCTGGGCGGGGAAGGAGCGCGACACGCTGGGCTATTCGTATGCGCCCGTCGACGCCGACGAGATTCAGCGCCTGCGAGGCATCGTGCGCTGTCTGCTTGCCCACGGCGTTGCCCGCGAGCAGGTCGCCGCAATCCTGCGCTTCCCGCTGTCGTCCATGGCGCCCGATGCGCTGGAGGCCAACATCGGCGTGCTCGAAGCTGCTGGCACGTTCGAGGTGGCCGCCGTGCTGGCGCAGGTGGGTGACCGGCTGTGGCGGACGCCGACGCCGACCTGGCGATTCATCGTCGACGTGCTGGACGCTCGAACCCCGCAAGATCTCGCGAAGTTCCGTGCTCTGCTCGATTGCCACCACGACCTGTCGGTCGATCTGGCTCAGGAGCTGAAGCTGCACTGCGCCGGGCTCGATGAACTTGCCGGTTGCCAGCGACTTCTAGCCGGGCTGGATCCGCAGCGGGACGACGCGGCAAGCTTCGTCGCCCATGTGCGGCGCCTGACCCGCGCGCCGCATTCGTTGAATGCGAACCAGTTGGCGCGCTCGGAGGCCTATCTCAAAGGAGGCGACTCCCTGCCGCCATTCCTGCAGGTCCTGCAGGACCACGGGCTGGGCGACGCCGCATCCGTCACTGAGTTCCAGCGCTGCTTCCGCCAACTCACCGCGGCCGGGTTGGACCGGGCGCTGAAAACACTGGAGGCCGTAGCCGTCGAGGAACCGCTGCCCCAGCGTGTCGACTGGGTGCTGCAGGCCGGCAAGAGCGGCTACTTCCACGTCTACGACTACCTGATCGAGACCTTTCGGCTGCAGGGGCTGATGCCGCTGCAGCAGATCCTGCCACTCGGGTCCCTGGGCATCGCCTTCCTGCGTTGCCTGATCGAAGACCGGCGCCTCGACAGCTTGAAGGCCGTCCGCGATTGGTACCGCGATGCCGTTGGCATCGTGGGCTACAGGGGCGACAGCAGCTACGACGCCGCCGACAAGCTGCTGTTCGACGACGCGTTCGACCGCAATCACTTCGGCCTTCTCGCTTCCAACCAACGCGCCGTGCACGGGATCGTCCATACCCGAATCCAGCGTTCACTGGGCACGTGGCCGTGGCAGGCCGAGGAGGTGGAAAAGGAGGCCTACCGCGAGGCCAGCCGCTTGCTCGGCGCGCAGATGCGGACGGAACTGCTTCCGGCGCTGGCAAAGATCCTGAAGAGCACAGGCGGCGTGATCTTGGAGAGCTTGTTCGAGGACGAAGGTGACCAGCCGCTGGACCTCGAGCGCAAGCTCACCTGCCTGACGCCATTGCTCGCGGAACTCGTGGCCGGAGGCGGTCCGAGCGGCACCACGCTGACCGCCATGCAGCTTGATGCCATCGCCGTCGTGTACCGCTCGCCCCAGGAGTTCATCCGAACGAAGTGGCACGAAGTGCGGGGCCACGAGAGCCATCTGCAAGGTCTCGTGCTGCGGCAGAGCTACGAAATGGCCTGGCGTCACGCCCGCCGGCGACTGCGGCGCGACCTGGACAGCGTCGGCTTCCATGCGCTGCGCAGGGCCGCGCAGTTCAGCGAGAACTTCAGGGACTATCCCAACATGTTCACGGCCTGCCAGCGCTTGAGCCCGAAGCAGCTGCGGCAGAACGCGCTGGGCGCCAGCCTGGACACGCTGGCGCTGCACCTCGGCAGCCTGCTGGCGCTGGCGCGAGAGGACGGCACCGTGTCCCGCTGGATCCGCGAGGGCTTTGACGAGCTCACCGCCATGGAGCAGGGCAGCCTGGGCGCATTCCAGCGTGTCGGGGAACTGGTCGACCTGTTCGCCGTGGTGCTGCCTGATGCGCTGGACGCACATGCCGACGCCTTCATCGAACGGCTGCCTGAGAACGACGCGGCGCACTGGGCATCCCGGCTCGGACCGTCCGTGCCGGAGCTGGAGGGCAGGGCGCTGCTGCGCGCCGTGGTGTCGCGCACGCGCGCCAAGCTCTTGCCTCTTCATCTCGCATGGGCCCGGCGCCAGTTCAAGCTGTACGAGCAGGAGGAGGACGCCAGCCGTCGCGCTCAGCTCATGTCCGGCGTCGTGTCCAAGCACCCGGCTGCCTACTTCGCCAAGCAGGCAGCCGGGCTGTGCACGGCCGGCAATCTGCGGATGTGGGAGGAGGAGCGCCATTGCCACCTGGTGGTCTTCGATCCGCAGATGCAGCGCATGGTGGGGATGGCGATGCTCTACGTCCAGCAGATCCCCGAGCTGGATAGCCACCGACTCAGCCTGGTGATCCGCGGCATCAATCCGACCGAAGAGATGCTGGCTTCGCACGACACGCGTTCGATTGTTGAGAGCTTTTTCGACGCGGCCGTCCTGGTCGCCCAGGACAACAATCTCGCCTGCGTGGCGTTTCCGGCCCCATCGGGCGCGCACATCATGTCCAACCGCGACGCCGTCGAGAAGGACTTGAAGAAGCGCTACGTCGCGCGCGCGCCGGTTCAGCCGCGTGCGGAGGGTGTGGGGCGCAATGCCCTTCGCCACGCACCCGAGCGCGTCGCCGCGAAGTTCTATGCGTATGAGCAGGGCAGCGAGGGCGTGGACGCCCTGTACGTGATCTGGCGCCCCAGCGAGACCATTCCCGAGATCCCGCCCGCGGCTTCCGCGTCGGAGGCCCAAGCGAACGCCTGGGCATGAACGCGTTGCGGGCAGCGAACGCAGCGATCGATCCTGCGGTTTTCGCAGGGTTGTCGCGGCTCAGCCCTGAGTAGTATTGCGTTGCTGGCTTCGGCCAGCCCTGCTTTCCTCCCTAAGCAGGCGGCGTTCCGTGATGACAGCGGAACGCCGTTCGCCTCGCCGGCCTGGCCGGCGAGGCTTCTTGTTGGCGGTGGCGCGGCCGCGCCAAGCTGTCGCCCGAGTAGGCGGTACTGTTCCCTCTCAACGCTTTGTTGATGACGTTGCGGCTACCTACGCTCCGGCTGCAAGTCGTTCGCACAGCCGCCCTCTTGATTTCCGCCTCTAACCTGCTTAAAAATTTCACCCGTCTGTACGAGTTTCCATCTGCCGATCATGATCCTCTACATCATCCGGCAGCAGGTGGAGATCTTGCGCAGGCCTTTGGCCGCCGTCGTGCTCAGCACGCTCCCGCGCAGATCCTCTCCAATGCTGCTGTTGCTCCATTGGCACGGCTTCGCGGTCGACGAGCGACAGCGCGCTCCGCCAGCCGATACCGCCGACCGGCCGCGGCGCGTGGCCGTCCCCACTTCGGGGCTGCAGTTCAACCAGGCGTGGACGCGCCTGGAGCAACTCGACCAGCAGATGCTTGACGCCGCCTGGCAGTTGGGCGCCTGGAATCTGGTGCGGGAAGAGCATCGCGGCTGCGAGACCGTCGGCGTCTCCGACAGCGAGGCCATGGCCTGTCATCAGGCCTAACCGCATCGTGCTGCTCTGACCGTCTTGGTCTTCGCGAGCGAACAACTTGCGCGCCGAGGGTCTTGAAAACTATTGCACCGACTCTAGCTCGCTGATCGGTCGGATTTGGACGCGGTGGCACCGCTTTCCGCGCCCCAATTCGACCAACCTCTTTGTCAATCATCTGCTATCTGAAAGGAGACCCAAGATGCCAATCCGTCCCCTCCACGACCGGATCATTGTCAAGCGCATCGACCCGTTGCGTCAGACGCCCGTCTCTGCCGAAACGGAGTTTTGACATGGACCGGCCCACAACCACGCGTCCCGATCGGTCCGCGCTGGCGGCGGGCCGTTGGGGTCGCCCCGCGAGAGCTTACGGGTCTCTTCGTCACGCGAAGGTTCCCGTGCTGTTGCAGGCGGCCCCGCTCCCTGCCGAGGACCTCTGCACGTTGCAGCGCTGGCTGGCCGGCACGACCGCGCTGAGGCCCGGCGAGGCTCGGCACCTATTGGAGCGTGCCCTCGACCGGGGGCAACTGCTCGGTGAGCCGGCGCTGCACTGCCGCGCCGTCAAGGCCCGCATCGCTGGCGACGCCAACTGGGCGCCCATGGGCTTCCGGCTGGTCCTGGACTAGCCGCCGTCGGCGCTATCCGTTCAGGCGCGCTCGCACGAAGCCCGCGGCGAGCGCGCCGCCTTTTGAACAACATCGTGGAATGAGGATCAGTGTCATGGCGCACTCCGAACCCCTGAGCAGCAGCGAACGTTCAACCCACGCCTCAAGCCGGGCAGAGCCTCTGCTTGCGTCCCAGATGCAGGCATACCTTGCGGCCCGCGAGACCATGCGTCGCTTGAAGCGCTCTTCGTCGCCTTGCTTCGCGCGTGACTGGCGCCCGAAACCAGCCAACCACGCCCGCTGACCGGCGCGGTCGGTCGGCGCGCTCGCCGCAGCCTTGGTGAGCGTGGGACGGGAGGAGGTCGCCGCGACCGAGCACCTGCGCGCCCAAGAAAAATCGCCCCAGGCCGCTATGGCGCTGGGGCGCAAAAGTCTTGTCGCTGTCATCACGGCAAGACTCCTGCTCAGGGAGGAAAAGCAGGGGGCAGGGAGGCCGCCCAGAGTGTATTGTAACGCGACGTACCTGCACGTCGACAGGGAGTGTGGCTGCCCGGTCACGGGCTTTCCCGAGGGGCGTTCTTGATCGGAGTGCGGCGGTCCCCTTGATGCAGGTCGGCAGCGGTCGAGACTGCCCGCATGAAAACGCCTGTTTCTCCTGGATCGGACGGCCTCCGGCGCGACGCGGAGGTGGCGGAGTCGCCTCGATGGGCGGCCCTGCCTGCGCACGCGCGTGGCTGCGAATCTGATGCCGAACTGATGCCGGATTGCCACCGCTGGACGGGTGTCACCGCAGCGGCGTCGATCGTTCGGGGGTAAGTGGCCATGGGCTACCTCAATCCGTTGCTACGCCTCCCGGCCGCCCGCGCGTTGCTGGCGCTGGGCGCGAAGGAGCGCATGGCGCTGCGCACGCTGTTGCTGGAGTTGCGCAGCCAGGCCAACGACGAAGCAGAGCGGGCCTGGTCCCGACGCAAGGGACCGATGGCCTGCTATTGGCGCGCCGTGGCGACCTATGCCAGGCATCTGGCGCATGTGCTCCGGCAGCCGGGGACCGTGCCTGGCGTCGACGCGGAGGTTCAGCGCCTGACCCGGGACCTAGCCGTCGCGCGCCGCCAGGTGGCGCTCCTGGTCGAGGCCGCATCCAGCGTGTTGCCATTGCAAGCGCGTCCGCAGGTGTCGACGCCCGAGGGCTGGGCACAACAGCTGCGGCTCGCCAGCGTCGAGTGCCCGTCTGCAGCCGAGGTGCCGGCGTGAGCCGCTCGGGGCCGCCGGCGGATGCCCAGTTGCCGCTCTTCGGTGGCTGCCAGCGGTGGCGGGCTGGCCGCGACAGCTACCGCCCGGCCGGCGAGCCGTTCGTGGCCCAGCGCTACGCGGTCGAGCCGATCGAGTTCAAGGCAGCTCGCCAGTTCGTCGAGCAGACCCACTACAGCGGCAGCATGCCCGCCGCGCGCCTGCAGGTGGGGCTGATGCACAAGGCGTCTGCCTTCCAGCGCGACAACTTGGCCGGCGTGCTGGTGTTCTCGGTCCCGGTGCAGGAACAGGCCGTGCCCGCCTGGCTTGAGCTGCCGCCGCGCCTGGGCATCGAGATCGGTCGGCTGGTGCTTCTCGATCAGGTTCCGGGCAACGGCGAGTCGTGGTTCCTGGGCCGCGCGTTCCGGCTCTTGCGCCAGCTCCTGCCCGAAGTGAGGGGCGTGCTGTCCTACTGCGACCCGGTGGAACGCCGCAATGCGGTCGGCGCCATCGTCAAGCGGGGCCACATCGGCACCGTGTACCGCGCCTTCAACGGGCGCTACATGGGCCGCTCGGCGTCGCGCACCATCGTGCTCGGGCCCGGCGGCCAGTGCGTCAACGAGCGGACGTTGTCCAAGATCCGGCGCGATGAACAGGGTTGCGGCTACGCCATGCGGCAACTGAAGGCGCTCGGTGCGCCTGCGCGGCGCGCAGGTGAGGAGGGCAGGGCCTACGTCGCCCGCGCCCTCAACGAGGGCGGGTTCCGCAAGGTCCGCCACCCCGGCAACCTGACCTTCACCTGGCGGCTGGATGGCCGATGACGTCCGATCCGAGCCGGCATGATGGCACCTGAAGATCGCCGCCGCTCGTTGCCACCCACTCGACTCTCCAAGCCCATGACACCTCGCGCCGCCAAGGTGCTGATGACCTTTCTCGCTGACCAGGGCTACAGGGAACTGCGCCTGGTCGGCCGCACCGTCTGCGGGCTGCGCGGCTTCAACTTCACGATGGGCCTCGTGGTGGGCCTGAGTTTCGAAGGCTACGAGCGAAGGTACTGCTACGAGCACGAGACCGACGCTGCTTCGGCTCTGTCGACTTGGGACGGCGTTGACCACCCGAGCGGCCCCTGGATCAAGTGCAAGGGTGCCGGGATCGACTTGCTCAATCCCGCATTCGCCACGCAGGACTGACGACGCACTACATCGACCACGAGGGCGCGGCCGCCGCCTGCTCCGCGGCCCTTGATTTCGAGGATGCCTCCGTACCCTGACTGGTATGAGGTTCCCGATGCAACAGATCGAACTGCCTTGGGTCGCGCCCGCCACGGTGCCCCTGGTGCCCACCGTCGGCGGCATGGCCGAGCGCTTCGACGTGGCTCTCGATTCGCAGGTCGACGTGGCCTTGTCGGGGCAAGCGCCCGTGTTCGCCGGGGTCAGCGGCGGCAAGGACAGCCAGGCCCTAGCGTATCGCCTGCAGGCGCATCTCGACGCCAACGGACACATCGGCCCTCGGGCCCTCATCCACAGCGACCTCGGCCGGATCGAATGGCGTGATTCGATCACCGTATGCGAGCGACTCGCGCAGCGACTGGGCTGGGAGCTGATCGTCGTGCGACGGGCCGCCGGCGACATGATGGATCGCTGGCTGTCCCGTTGGGATGCCAATGTCGAACGCTATGCGGCGCTGTCCTGCGTTCGGCTGATCATGCCGTGGAGTTCGGCGGCGCAACGCTTCTGCACGAGTTGAAGTCGGCCGTCATCGCGCGCGCGATCCGCGCAAGGCATCCGACCGGCATGGTGATCTCGGCCGTTGGCATCCGGCGTGAGGAAAGCACAGCGCGCGCAAAGGCCCGGCCGCGAAGCGGGACGAACGACTGATGCGTGCGCGCGGCATCGGGCTGACCTGGAACCCGTTGATCCACTGGACGCGCGCCGACGTGCTCGACTATGTGCGTTCGCGCGGAGACGTCCTGCACGCCGCTTACCGCATCTTCGGCAGCAGTCGCGTGTCCTGCGCCTTCTGCGTGCTGTCCTCGCAGGCCGACCTGCAGGCGGCGGCAAGCTGCGCGGACAACGCCGCGATCTACCGCGAGCTCGTGGAGCTGGAGATCCGATCGACGTTCCCATTCCAGAGCAACCGCTGGCTCGGAGATGTTGCATCCGACCTGCTCGATGGCCCGACCCGATCCGCGGCGAGGGCACCCGTCCTTGGCTCGATAATGAGTAGGCTGCCCGGCGTCTGCGTTGCGTCAGCGCATGGTTTCTATGGCGATGCGCCTGGCTCGACGTGGCGGCCCTCGAACAGCTAGACGATGCGCAGGCGCGCTCGGGGCGTCTGTTTCCCGCGCTCCTGGCGAGCGAAGCAGGTCACCAGGCGCCGCACCTCATGCGCGGCTGCCGCCATCTGCTCGCGTTGTTTCCCGAGTGCTTCGACTTGAAAGACCAGTTCTCGACATGAGCGTCCTTCCTCCCTGTCCCAAGTGCCAGTCCGGCTACGCGTACAACGATGGCTCCCAACTGACCTGTCCCGAGTGCGGGCACGAATGGTCGGCCCAGGCAGCGGAGCCCGCAGGCGCGGAGGAAGAGAGGGTTGTTCGCGACGCGGTGGGCAATGTCTTGCAGGACGGCGACACGGTGACAGTGATCAAGGACCTGAAGATCAAGGGCTCCTCCCTCGTGGTGAAAGTCGGAACCAAGGTCAAGAACATCCGCCTGGCCGACGGTGACCACGACATCGACTGCAAGATCGACGGCATCGGCGCGATGGGCTTGAAGTCGGAGTTCGTGAAGAAGGCGTGACCCGGCCCCTCATCCCAGATCTCGACCGCTCAACGCCAGCAGCACCATGTCCGACCACATCAAACCTTTCGTCTACGAGACCCCGACCACCAAGGCACTGCATTTCTCGATCGCAGAGATCCAGAGCCGCATGCAATTGCAGCAACCGGATGCGTTGGACCTCTAATACACGCGCACGATGATGGCCGTGCTGCTGTTCAACAGCCGTCCCAAGACCCTGGCGATGATTGGCCTCGGCGGCGGCTCCCTCGCGAAGTTTTGCTATCGGTACCTCTCCGACACCCGCATCAAGGTCGTGGAGATCAATCCGCATGTGATTTCGCTGCGTGACGAGTTTCGCGTGCCGCCCGACGATGGGCGCTTCAAGATCCGGCACGGCGACGGCGCGGATTTCGTTCGCCTTCCGCCGTACCCGGTGGACGTGTTGATGGTGGATGGCTTCGACAGCGGCGGGCAGCCGGCCGCCCTGTGCTCACAGCGCTTCTACGACGACTGTCTTGACGCGCTGCAGGCCAACGGCCTGATGGTCGTCAACCTCCATGCCGGCCATCCTGACTACGCCACGTTCCTCGCGCGCATCCGACGCAGCTTCGGCGAGGATGTCCTTGTTGTTGGCGACCACGATTGCAGCAACACGATCGTGTTCGCCTGCAAGGGACCGCTCCTGCGTCACTTCAAGCATGCGTCGTTGCGCGCACCCGCGCGCTTCGATGCGCGGGCCTGGGCCGATTTGATGCCGACGTTCGAAAGAGTCGCCACGGCGTGGAAGCAGCATGTAGAGGCCCGTTGAACGCCCGCCGGACGCTTGTCGCGGCGCGTTGGTTCACCCTCGTGCGCAACCATTGCATGGCACGGGGCCGGAGGCGTGCTCTGCCACACCGCCCGACCCTCGTCAGGCGCCATCGCCGCTGGGCGGGGAATAGCGGCGCACGACGCGTCCCAGCGTTGTGGCCTGGACCAGCAAGCTGAACACCACGATCAGGTAGGTCACGCCGACGACCATGTCACGGCCCTGGAATTCGGGGAGGGTCAACGCCAGGGCGATCGAGATGCCGCCGCGCAGGCCGCCCCAGGTCATGATTTTGACCGCGTGCGGGCTGACGCGCCGGAAGCGGCGCAGGGCAGCCATCGGGATCGCCACGCTCACGGCCCGCGCGATCAGCACCACCGCAAAGGCCGCGACGCCGATCCAGATGTCGGAGAACTTGAACGACAGCGCGATGACCTCGACGCCGATGAGCCCGAACAGGACGAGGTTGAGCAGCTCGTCCAGCACACCCCAGAAACCAAACAGGTGTTCGCGGGTCCTGGCGGACATGTGGCGGGTGGCGCCGTGGTTGCCTACCACCAGCCCAATGGTGACTATCGCCAGCGGGGCGGACACATGCAGGGACTCGGCCAGGCTGTAGCCGCCGGTGGCCAACGCCAGTGTGATGAGAATCTCCACGGGGCTGCTGTCGATGCCGCTCAGCAACCAAGAGGCGGCGCGTCCTACCAGAACTCCGAAGACCAGGGCGCCCGCGACCTCGCGCAGCAGCAGCGTGGTGATGCTGGTTATGGAGAATTCTGATGCGCCGGTGGCCAGGCCGACCAGGGTCAGGAAGGCCACCATGGCCGTGCCATCGTTGAGGAGCGCCTCGCTGGAGATTTTGGCCTCAAGCGACGGCGGCGCGCCGACGCGCTTGAGCACCGCCAGCACGGCGATCGGATCGGTGGGCGAGATCAGCGCGCCGAACACCAGACACCACGGCAATGGCACCGGGTGGCCCAACGCCAGCGTGACGGTGTACATGCCTGCGCCGACGATTGCGGTGGAGATCAGCACGCCCAGCGTGGCCAGCGAGACAACGGCGACTTTGTGCTCGCGCAGGCGCGAGAAGTCGATGTGCAGCGCGCTGGCGAACAACAGGAAGCTCAGCAGGCCGTGAAACACGACCTCACTGAAGTTGATATGCGTGATCAGCTGGCGCGCATAGGCGCCCATCTCGGGATGAGCCATGCCCACCAGAGAGACCACGAGGCAGATGATCAGCCCGGTCAGGGTGATGCCCAGCGTGTCGGGGAGGTTGAGCTTCTTGAGGTACTTGAGATTGATGACGCCGAACACGGCCACGATGGCGAGCAGGACGCCTGTTCCTTGGAAGACGGTAGGCATCTGGGCATCCTAAGCGAGGCCCATTCGGTGACCGTGTCGCCCGTGGCTCGACTGCTCGCACCTCGCACGCGAGCCGCCTGAAAGCCGGTTCCAACCTTTGGGCGGGCAGCTTAGGGCCCCGCCGCCACGGCGACGGCGCGCGGTGCACTCTCTTGATGCTGCCCAAACCGTTCGTAGCCTGGCTTCAGCAAAGGAAAGCATCCATGCTGAAGCAGCGCAAACCCGGTATGCCGCTGGGCCTGATCAACGCCCCTTTCGAGCCCACCGATCGCTTCGTCATGCGGGTGGGCATTCCTCATCGAGGGGGCAGCCTTGCCTTTCATGCCTTCAACGAGGAGTACCCCGCGATGGTCAGTGCGAGCGCCTTCTGGTCCGCCAGGTCCGGGGCGTTCTGCATCCCCCGCGCAACAAACCTATACGAGGTGGATTTCGCGCTGGACAGCGCCGGGTTCACGGCGATGCGGCTGTGGAAGTCCAAGGGAAAGCAGCCCGGGATGGCCGGCGTGTTCCCGTGGACCTACGCGCAGTACGTGGAGCTCGCGTGCTCGGTAGGCGCGAGCTGGTGGGCGCAGCCGGACCTTTGCTGCGAGCCCGAGATCGCGGGCAGCGAAGACGAAGTCGACTACCGCATCCGCGCAACGGCCACGCTGCTCGAAGGCGTGCTTCGGATCGTCTACGCGTGGCAGAACGAACTCGCGAAGACCAGCACTCCAGGCGTCGTCGCCAACCTCGCGCCTCCGCCGGTGCCGGTGATCCAAGGGTGGACGGCCGACCACTACCTGCGCAGCCTCGACCTGTTGCTGCAGGTCTGGCATCGCTGGAAGCCGTGGCTCGCGGCCCCCGCATTGATCGGTGTGGGCTCGGTGTGCCGGCGCCACCTGCACCATCCCAATCACGGGCTGCTCGCCGTGCTGGGCCGGCTCGAAGGCGCACTGCCCTCCGGCTCTCGACTGCACCTCTTCGGCGTCAAGGGCGCCAGCCTCGAGCATCTGAAGATGCGCGAGTGGATCGCCTCGGCGGACTCGATGGCCTACGACGACGGTGCCCGGCGCCAGGCTTGGGCTCAGGGGCACTCCAACACGGTGGACCACCGCAGCCGCGCAATGAGCCGCTGGGTGCGTTCCGCGTCCGACCGACTCCTGCCTGCAAAGGGTGACCAGTTCCTGCTGCGCTTCGCCTGACGGGGCGCCCAGGGCGCTTGTGAGATGCGCGCTCCCCCACCGATGCGCGACGCGATGCGACGTTTCTCACGCGGGCTTGCGAGTTGCGCGGTGCATCCAGGTCCCGCGCGTCGGGGCCGTCGACACTGCGTTGGGCCTCGGCCCCGCCGGCACAACCTTCCCCAGCTCGGGCTCCGTTCTCTCCACTCAACTCAGGTGCCAATGTCAGAGGATCTCAACCGCGCATACCGTTCGAAGGCAGTGGCACTCTCAGTGGTATTCGGCGTGTGCCTGCTCTGCTGGGCAACCCGGTTTGCCCGCGACCCCGATCTGCACTTCCCGGTCTTCATCGAGTACTTGGCAGAGCAGGAATGGTCCGTCTGGCTGGAGCATTTCGCTGCGGCGCTGGGCGTGCCTTCCCTTGCGGCTGCTGCCGGTTTCCATGCGGCGAGCCGACCTCCAAAGCGGCGCCGTGCGAATCAGCCGCTGGCTGACTGGCTCGTCATATTCTTCTGCGCGTCTGTCGGAATGCTCGGTTACTGCATCGGCGAGTTCGGACACGAGGCCATGCAACTGACGCTGGGGAAGAAGTCCAACTACGGGCAATACCTGGCCGATCACTGCATTCCCGCTTCGACGATCCAGCAGTTCGGTGCGTGCTCCAAGACCTATTTCGGCGTTCTCGAATCCCAGCTGATGGCCGACGCGTGCGGCCTGCTCGCGTTCCTCGTCCTCTTCCTGATCCTCGCGTATCAGGCCGGTCGGGCACGGATCAACATCTTCTGATCTTGAGCCTCGATGGGGCCTTTGCGGTGCGCGTGGCGCGGTCGCCGGCTAAGTCGCTGCTGATCGATGGTGGCGCGGCTTGCCGCGCTGCAGGACAACTGATCCGGTGCTTCAGGTGGTCAGTGGTCCAACGTAGAGCGCGGCGCACAGGCGCGCTGCGATTTCCGGCTGCTCCTCGCTGGCGGCCGTGCGAGCGACGAAGTTGGCCCAGGCCACGGCTTCCCAGGACGGCATCATCTGCACGTGGTCCAGCAGCTCAAGCGCGAAGTACAGCCGCCACTGCGCGCTGGACATCAGTCGACACTTGAGGAACATGGACTTCACCGGGCGAGGGAGGCGAGGCGGCCTGTCCCTCGGCACGAGGGCTTCGTCCGAGTCAGACCCGATCACATGATAGGGTGGCCAAGTCTCAGACAGAGCCGGCGAGCTTGCACGAGTCGGTCGTTCCCGCCAACTCTGCCGCGCCTGTGTGAGCTTGGCTCTCGACGCTCTCAAGCACGGGAACCGAACCGGCGTTGTTGCCACCAATGGTTGACGTCGTCCCAGGCCGGCAGGAAGGCCACGATGGCCAGCAGGACGGCCAGCGGCACCGTCGCCACATAGCCCACGCGGTTGAAGCCCCAGGCGCCGGCCAGACCGCCGCAGAAGAATCCCAGCAGCAGGGTGGCCAACAGCGCGAGCCGGCCGCGGTCAGCGACCACCCTGAGCGACGGCTCTCCGCCGGTGCGATTCCAGTAGGCGAGCTTGCCGAGCTCGATGCCGATGTCGGTCACGATGCCCGTGACGTGGGTCGTGCGGATCTCGGCCTGGGACAGCTTCGTGATCAGCGCGTTCTGCAGGCCCATCGTGAAGCACAGCAGCATCACCGTGATCGGGACGTAGTAGGCGTGCAGCTCGGCCAGGCGGCTGCCCAGCAGGCCGAACACCAGCAGCAGGGCGGCCTCCAGCAGCAGTGGACCGGCGTACTCGCTGTGCAGCTGGCGACGTCGGCCGAAGTTCACCAGCATGGCTGAGCAGGCCGCGCCGGCGACGAAGGCGAGCAGGGCGCCGGCACCGGCGGCCACGATGTCCCAGGCGCCCAACACCAGGTGATCGGCCATCGATGACACCATGCCCGTCATGTGGGAGGTGTACTGGTGCACAGCCAGGAAGGCGCCGGCATTGGTAGCGCCGGCCACGAACGTCAGCACCACGCCGATGTGGCGGTTCGCCTGGCCAGAGCGGTGGCGGCCGGTGAGTCGGCGGGCATAGTGCAGCGGCATGGGAAACGGTCCCGGCGCGGAGCCGGCGGGTGACAAGATGGATGATCTAGAATATAGTAGATTCAGATATTCTTCATAATCTTCCGGAGGCCGAGCATGCCTGCTGTTGCTGAATCGCCGCTGCTTCCTCTCGTCGGGTCGCCCGAGGAAGTCCGCACGCGTCTTGGCAGGTCCAAGGCGCGGCGGGTGATCGTCCTTCCCGTGGCCGACGAGGACGCAGGACGCGCTGGCCAGATGGCCCAGACGCTGAGCAGCGTGATCGCGCTGATCGGCGCGGCGTGGGAGGCCCACGACGAGCAGTTGCTGCGCACGGTGGTCAATGCCGTGGTCCCCAAGGCCCCGCCGTCGCCCAACCTGATCAAGGAAGCGGCGATGACGGCGAATGCCCGCAAGGCCGTGCTGCAGGGGGCGGACTGGCTGACGGCGGCGCAACTGGCCGAGGTAGCGGGCCTGAGCGCGAGCAACCCCAGCACGCAGCCGAACAAGTGGAAGCGGCTCAAGCAGATCTTCGCCATCGACCTCAACGGCGTGGACTACTTTCCCGGCTACGGCCTGGATCCTGAGACGGGCTATCGGCCACGCAAGTCGCTGACGCAGGTGCTGAAGGTGTTCGGGGACGACAAGGACGGCTGGGGGCTGGCCTACTGGTTCCTGGGGGCCAACAGCTTCCTGGGCGGGCGCCGGCCCCAGGATGTGCTGCTTACCGATCCGTCTGCCGTGGTGGCCGCCGCGCAGGACGAGATGAGCGCCGTCGAACATGCCTAGGCGCAAGGCGACCCCGGCAACCGGAACGGCGCCCGCAGCCGCTCCGGCAGTCGCCGCTGCCCTGCCAACCGCTTCCGCGGGCATCGAGCCGCCCGCGGAACTGCACGTCACGTCGCGAACGCTGAAGGCCGGCACGCGGCTGCACCGTGTGCATTCCGACTCCTACGCGGCCGACCAGTTCAATCCCGGGCTGAAGGGCAACGCGCGCTTCAGTCCGATCAAGGATGCCAGCGGCGCGCCGGTGCCGACGATCTATGCGGCCACGACCTTCGAGGCTGCCGCGATGGAATCGGTTTTCCACGACGTCCCGCACGCGCCCGGGTTCAAGCAGTACGACAAGCGCAAGCTGCAGGGACAGGTGCATTCGAAAGTGCAGGTGACGCAGGACTTGGTGCTGGCGGATCTGAGCAGCAAGGCGCTGCGCAAGCTCGGCATCCCGCGACGGGATCTCATCGACACCGAGAAGGATGAGTACCCGCGCACGCGGCGGTGGGCGGAGGCGATCCACGCCCAGCGTCCTGATGTGCAGGGGCTGGCCTGGACCTCGCGCCAGGACGACTCCGCCCAGGCCGTGATGCTGTTCGGCGACCGGGTGCCTGACGGTGCCCTGCAGCATGCTGGCGACTCGCTCAGCCTGGTCGGCGACGAACAGACCTACGCGGACCTGCTGGCGCTGGCCGAGGTGATCGGCGTGCACGTCGTGCAGGGCAAGGGCTCGTAGGAACCAGGCAGGCGCTGACCGGTCGAACGCGCGCCGGGCCGCTGCGGCGAGTTCAGCTGGGTGCGCTGCTCAATGCAGTGCTTTTTCGGCGACGTCGCGCGCTTCTCGCGCCAGGTTGTCGGCCAGGCGCTCCAGGTTCTCCGCGTGCTGAATCGCCTCTATGGACGGTCCCCGTCCGCTGCCCGTTTGCGCTGCGATGTAGGCGGCGACGACGACCCCATGGGCCTGCCGCGCCAGCTCGCTGGCTTCGACACACGAGTCGTGCAGTGACATCCAGTTCTCCCGGTACTCGTCCAGTGTCGGCATGTTCTCCCTCTTGGTTTCCTCGCAACCAGAGTATCCAGGGACGGTCCGTTGTATCAGTTGCAGGGCTTGATCAGGCGAGTCGCCGGCGCGCGTTCAGTCTGCTGCCTGACTCAATGCCTTTTCAGCAATGCTGCGGGTCTCCCGCGCAAACTTGTCGGCCAGACGCTCGAGTTTCTCCGCGTGCTCTATCGCCTCTGCAGTTGGCCCCTGGCCGTTGCCCGCCAGCGCTGCGACGTAGGCCGCAGATACCAGGCCACGTGCTTCCCGTGCCATTTCGTTCGCTTCGACGTAATGATCGTGCAGCGTCGTCCAGTACTCGCGGTATTCGGCCAGCGTTGGCATCGTCGTCCCCTGGTTTGTTGTCTTGACCCGCGCAGTATCCGAGGCCTGATTGCCGGGATGAAGTGCCTCCTGAGGGGCCATGCTGTGGCTGCACCGCTCCCTTGCCCACTCCTTTAGGCGTGGAGCAATTGCACGCGACCTCAAACCGTGAAGAGTTCTCGCCTGCCACCCGAACGAAAGACCGCGACGCCATCAGGGCTTCAGTTCCCGGGCGACCCGACCGAATCTGCCGTCGGTCTCTGGCACTTCCGTCGCCAGGCCGAACCAAGGCAAATCCGAGTTGATCCGCGCCCTCGTCCACAGCGTCCGCCGCTCGTACCGGTCCACCGATCCCTGTCGTTATCAGGCGAAATCGGCGGCGCGCACGTGGGAACTGCGTCACGCAAGAGCGAAGCGGCGCGGGCGCCGGCTCGGTTGCCTTGATCTACATCAAATCGGACCCCGGCCCAAACGACCAGTCTGTCGGTTGGCCCGCCATCACCGTCCTGCTTGTGCGGCTCGTGAGGCCATGCGCGGTAGCGGGTGAGGGGCAAGTTGCCCCGCCCGTCGCGCCCTCTGACCCCGAACAAGAACTGGAATGTTGATGACCTCTGCCACCGCGCCAACCCTTTCTGCCGCACCCTACGACTCAAGACCGCTCAACCCGCCCACTGCCATGGATGGCGGCGGCGCCGACTTCTTCCGCTTCCATGGCGTCTGGGCGCCCGGCGTGCGGCTGTTCCGCCGCATCAACTTCGCTTCGAAGGCCAGCATCGTTTCGGCCGTGTTCCTGGTGCCGCTGCTGGTGCTTCTCGCGGCGTACCTCAAGAACGTGCACCACACGCTGGTGTTCGCGGAGGAGGAGCGCGCGGGCATCGAGTTGCTGCAGGTGGCCGACCCCTGGCTCATCGAGGTGCAGAAGCAGCGCCGGCTGGTGCTGTCCGGCGTTGCGCCGAGCGTGGACGTCGCAGCGATCGACGCGGCGGCCAAGCCCGTGAAGGAACTCGTGGCGCAGCATCATGCCGGCCTGGATGCGGGCCCGGCGCTGGCCACCGCCCTCAAGGCGCACGAAGCTCTGGTCGCGGCCCTCGCGCAAGGCAATGACGCCCGGCGCGCAGCCGCACCGATCCAGGCCTACGTGGCCGCACTGCAGTCGATGCGCCAGACGGTGCTGGACGTGTCCAACCTGTCGCTGGATCCCGAGCAGGCGACCTACTACGTCATGGCGGTGTCGACGACCGTCGCGTCCGACGTGATCGAGTCGGTGTCGCGCACGCGGGGCCTGTCGGGCTACGCCGCGCGAGAGGGCGCCTCGGTGCGCAGCCTGCAGGAGCTCTACGCCGTGTGGGCGGATGGCTACGGCAAGCTCCACGGCATCGCCGACCAGCTCGAGCGGGCTGCCCAGGCGGAGCCCAGCCTCAAGGGGCGCTTGTCCGCCACCGAGGCGGTCGACGCCACCGGCGCCTTCTACACGGCCAGCGAGAAGGCCTGGTTCGAGGGCAGCTTCGACGCGCAGGTGCAGGGGTTGCAGGACAGCGGTCAGCGTGCCGTGGACGTGCTCCGCAAATTCTCGGCCGACGGCATGCGCGTGCTCGACGAGTTGCTGAAGCAGCGCATCGACGGCACCACGCGCGTGCGCAACCTGACGCTGCTGGTGGTCGCGCTGTCGCTGACGCTCGTGCTGTACCTCTTCTACAGCTTCTACCGCGTGATGAGCGGCGGCCTCAGCGAGGTCGAGCGCCATCTCAAGCAGATGACCGATGGCGACCTCACGACCTCGCCGCGCCCATGGGGTCGTGATGAAGCGGCCCGGCTGATGCTCACGCTGGCCGAGATGCAGCAGGCGTTGCGCGGCATCGTGTCCGAGGTGCGTAGCGCCTCGGACGGCCTGGTGAACGCGGGCGGCGAGATCGCCACGGCTTCTGCCGACCTGAGTCAACGCAGTGAACAGGCGGCCGCGAATCTGGAGGAGTCGGCGGCCGCGATGGAGCAGATCGCCACCACCGTGCGCAACACTGCCGAGTCGACCACCGCCGCCGCCCAGCTGGCAGGCGACAACTCGACGTCGGCCGAAGCCGGCGGTCGCACCATCACGCAGGTCGTGGAGATGATGCAGGGCGTGCAGGCCTCGTCCTACAGGATCGCCGACATCATTGGCGTCATCGACGGCATCGCCTTCCAGACCAACATCCTGGCGCTCAACGCTGCCGTGGAGGCCGCCCGTGCTGGCGAGCAGGGCCGCGGCTTCGCGGTCGTGGCCGGCGAGGTCCGGACGCTGGCGCAGCGCAGCGCGCAGGCGGCCAAGGAGATCAAGCAGCTCATCACCGACAGCGGCGAGCGCGTGGACGCGGGCGGCCGCGTCGTCGGCCAGGCCGGCGATCAGATGGGCCAGCTGCTGCGTACCGCCGAGCGCATGAAGGGCTTGATGGACGAGGTGCTGAACGGCACCTCGGAGCAGACGGCGGGCATCAAGCTGGTCAGCGAATCGCTGCAGAACCTTGACCAGCAGACGCAGCAAAACGCCGCCCTGGTGGAACAGACCGCCGCCGCCGCCACGGCCCTGCGAGAGCAAGCCGTCGGACTCGCCGGGCGGGTCGCGAAGTTCAAGTTGCCTGGCTGAGCCTTGCGCAGCGGCAGGCGAGGGCCCTAGAACAGGCGCGGCGGCGGGTCCGCCGGGTCGCCGAAGTTCGGGGCGGGACCGAACAAGGAAGTGCCTTCGGGGAGTTCAGGTGCCTGACCCGACAGGAGCGACGCACCTTCGAGCCAGGGCCTGGACGGGATCGGCATCGGCCGCCCCGGGTCGCCTGAGGCGTCCCCGCCGGCCAGTCGGGCGCCTTGGAGAAGCGCCGAGGGCGTCGTGTTGGGCCACTCATCCTGGCCGAGCGTTCCGGCAGCGGTCGCCGCGGGCCCACCCCACAGCACCGAGTGGCCTGGCACAAGCCCGGCGCGCTTGGGCTTGGACAGCTGAGCCCTGCGCTGCCGCTCCGGCCCAGGCGGCGCGGTGCGTTGCTGGCGCAGCAGCAACTGGCGCTCCAGTTCCGAGGGGCCGGCGGGATCCAGCTCAGAACGGAGGCCGGGCGCCCGGGCGCCCTCGGTCTTGCCGGGGGCGGCGGCGGCTGGCTCGGGCTCCTGCGCGTGCGCGCGGCGCGCCAGGTTGTGCAACTGCTGCTTGATGCGATCCAGAAGTCTGCCCACGGCATGCCCCTCACAAGTCACCGGAGGGCGAATCGTCCTGCGGCTGTCAGGCCGGTGTCCACCTGAAATCTGATGATGGGGGTTGCTCGAAGTCGCGGTGGGCGCAAGCTGGCCGTCGAGGCGCCCCTGCCGGCCGCCCCTACGAGGGGCTGGACCCCATTGTGCGAAAAGCGCCCAATACCAGTGATCTGGCCATTGATTTTGCGCAAATCATGCAGATTAGGGACGTTTTCCAGCCACAGCTTGCGAGCTTGCCGCTATTAACAACAAGAAGTTCGCTCCCTAAACTGTTACAGCCGGCCAAGAAATAAGAAATAGGTCAAGGAGATGGAGTTGGGTTGGGGAAACGGGCAAGAAAGACGCCGGCTGCGCATCTGGCTGTGGGCTACGGTGACCGCGATGAGTTTTGCGCTGCTCGTGCTCGTGGCCGGCACGCTGCACTACTCGGCGCAGGGGGACCAAGCCAGCCGCGAAATGAACCGGCAGCTCGAGTTGAACGCTCGCATCCGGCAATTGCAGATGGTGCTCAGCGCCTTGGCGGACGCCGAGACCGCCCAGCGCGGATACCTGCTGACCGGCAAACCGGTCTACCTGCAGCCTTACCTGAAGGCCCGCGACGAACTGCCCCGGCTGCTTGAGGCGCTTCGGCCCCACCCCGTGGACACGCCGGACATCGCCGGCCGCGTCGGTGGCATCCGCAAGCTCGCCGATCTGAAGCTCGCCGAGATGGCCGAGGCGATCAGGCTGCGCGAGACGGGTCAACTCACGGCGGCCCTGGACCTCTTGAACACACGCCGGCTTGAACTACATGTCGCAGGCCCGCAGCGAACTGGACCGCGCCCTGGACACCCTCCGTGCGGACCGTGATGCGGTCGTGGCCAACATGGTGTCGGGCATGCTGTTCACGCGCCGGTTTACCAGCTGGGCGGTGGTCGCCCTGGTCGTGTGCACGCTGCTGACCGGCCTGCAGACCTCGCTGCTCTTCGCATCTCAACGCCGCTGGGCAAGAGAACTGGCCCAGAGCGAGGCGCGGCACAGGGCGATCGTGGAGGACCAACAGGAACTCGTGCTGCTGGCGCAACCGGATGGCCATCTGATCTACGTCAATCCTGCCTTCGCCAGGGCGTTCAGTGCCGAGCAGCAAGCCCTGGTGGGGCGCAACCTCTTCGACTTCGTAGAGCAGACCGACGTCCCCGCAGTGCGGCAGCTGATCGAGGGCGTGGTCAGGACTGGCCAGCCGGGGCTCGGCGAGAACCGCATCAGGGCAACGGACGGCCGGGATCGCTGGATCGCCTGGTCCAACGCACTGCAACGCAGCGCCAACGGGGAGGCGGTCATCCATTCGGTCGGCCGCGACATCACTGATCGCCGCAAGGCCGAGGACGAGCTGCGCGCCAGCAAGGAGTTTCTCGACCGCACCGGACGGGTGGCGGGCATCGGCGGCTGGGAGGTTGACCTGCGGACCAACCGCGTGCACTGGTCGGAGCAGGTCCGCCGCATCCACGAGGCCGCGGACGATTTCATCCCGACGAGGGAGAACGCGGTGAGCTTCTATGAAGGGGCCGCGCGCACCCGCATTGCCGAGGCCTCGCGGGCCGGGCTGGAAGAGGGCGTGCCCTTCGACCTTGAACTCCCCATGATCACCGCGCGTGGCAATCGCATCTGGGTGCGCAGCGCGGGCGAGGTCGAGCGCGACGCGAATGGCGCGCCGGTGAGGATTGTCGGTGCGCTGCAGGACATCACCGAACGCAAGCTGCTTGAAGAGCAGCTTGCCGAGAGCGAACGCTTCCTGCGCCAGATCACCGACAGCCTGCCGGTGCGCCTGGCCTATCTGGACCGCGAGCGGCGCTTCCGCTTCGCCAACGCGGCGCAGCAGCGGCGCATCGGGCTCGCGCTGGAGGAGATCCTCGGCCGCAAGCGCGCCGACCTCATCCGCGGACCGCAGGAAGAGGTGGTCATGGGCTGGTACGAGGCGGCCTTCGCGGGCCGCGCGGAGCACCAGACCTACGAGGAGCACATCGGTGACGAGATCAAGACGACGCAGAGCCAATGGATCCCCGACGTCGCGCCGGACGGCAACGTGATCGGCGTCTACGCGATCAGCATCGACGTCACCGCGCAGCAAGCGGCCGAGCGTCGGCTGCGCGAGCTCAATGAGATCCTGGAGCAGAGCACCGATCTGGTCATCCAGACGGATTGGGAGGGGCGCATCAACTACCTCAACCCGGCGGCCTGCCGCGCCCTGGGGCTGGCGACCGACGATCTCGCCCATGGCCGCTCGTACCTGGAGTTCATCACGGACGACGTCCGCGAGCGCTACAGCCAGGAGATCACGCCGGCGGTGCGAGAGCAGGGCGTCTGGATCGGCGAGACGACGGTGCTGCTGCCCGGCGGCCAGATCACGCCCGTGAATCACATGGTGATTGCCCACCGCGGCGGCGGCGAGGGTCAGATCACTCGCTACTCCTCAGTCATGCGCGACATCTCGGAGCGGGTCGCGGCGCGCAAGGCGCTTCGGCAGCAGACCGCCACGCTGGGCGCCATCGTCGAATCGGTGCCCGCCATGGTCGCCGTTTTTGACGTGGACCTCCGCTACATGGTGGTCAACCGGGCCTTCGAGCGCTGGCGCGGCAGGCGCCGCGACGAGGTGATTGGGCGCGGCATCGCCGAGCTGTTCGGGCAGCACGAGTACGAGCGCAGCCTGCCGTGGGCGCAGCGCGCGCTGGCCGGCGAAACCGTGAGCTACGAGAAAGACTATCCCGAGGCGGTGCTGAACCAGCACCTCAGCGTCAACTACGCGCCGCTGCGCATGGAGGACGGCAGCGTGGCCGGCATGGTGGCGGTGGCCCAGGACATCACGCTGCAACGCAACGAGGAGAAGCGGCTGCTGATGCTGGCCGAGCGCGACTCGCTGACCGGCGTGCTCAACCGGGTCGGCTTCAACCACCATCTGGCTGCGCGGGGCGACGGCGCTTCAGGCGCGACGACCGCGCTGCTGTTCATCGACTTGGACCACTTCAAGCCCGTTAACGACACCTACGGCCACGCGGTCGGGGACGAGCTGCTGCGCCAGTTCGCGGAGCGGGTGCGAAGCATCGTGCGGCCCGGTGATGCCGTGGCGCGCATGGGCGGCGACGAGTTCGCCGTGGTGCTCAACGACGTGCGCACGCAGACTCATGCAGATGCCGTAGCCGACAAGATCGTCGAGATCGCACGGCTGCCGTTCACGATCGGCGACGTGCAAGTCAAGGTGAGCGCCAGTGTGGGCGTGGCGCACGGCCTCGATCCCGGCAAAGGCTGGCAGGGCCTGGTGGACGACGCGGATGCGGCGGCCTATCGTGCCAAGGGGGCAGGCCGCGACCGGCGCGCCTGACCGCGACGCCCGGCCGGGGCTAGCCGGCGAGGTGTTCGTAACGGTCGACGGCAGTTGGTTCCCGACGGCCTTCGGTGCCGGGACTACTCGCAGCGTTGCGGGCAACTGCAGCGGGCTTGGCGCGTGCGCGGCAGCTCGATGGTGCCGGCTATCACAGAGTAGGGATCCTGCGCCAGCAGGCTGATCGTGTCGACCAGCCGGTCCAGGTCCTGCCCCTTGTCGTAGAAGGCGTCGACGCCCGAGCCGGCGCAGTCGGCACCGCAGGCGCCGTTGCCGCCCGCGACCATCGCGTAGGCGGTGCCCTGGAACCCGGCACTGCGCAGGCGCTCCAGCGCCGAGCAGCCCGTGCCGTCGGCCAGTTGAGGAGCGATGAGCAGCACGTCGGGCCGGCTCAGCGCAGTGACCAGGACGGTCTGTTCTTCGCTGACGGTCGTGCCCACGACGATGGCGCTGGGCACGTCGCTCAAGCGCTCCTGCAATTCCTCTCTAAAGGCGTCGGAGGCATCGGCAAGCAAGATTTTCATGGCGGATCGGGTCTTCGGGGAGACATTCTCCGAAGCGCACTACCATGGGTCTGCGGGCGGACCGCGCCGGTGTTGGTGGTGAATTCGCTGCAACCAGCGTAGGCAATTTACCTACACGCGTGGACGCCCGCGCCGTCGCTGCACCGAAGCCCTCGCGGTGCGGCGGCGCGCATACAACCCGTGGCCCACGCCGCCTGGCCGACTGCCGAGCAGAGCGTCCCCCGAAGGTGCTTCGCCGTGCGGCGAGCGCATCGGGAGTGTCCCGGGGAGTGCGCGGGGGGCAAACCTAGAATGATTCGATGGCCGATCACGCTTTCGCATCGACTTCGGCGGTCAGCCCGCCACGCCGCAAATTCTTCGCCAGTATCAGCGCGAAACTGCGCGGGCTCGTGGCGCTGATGGCCTTGTCCTCGCTGTTGCTGAGCGGCTTTGCCGGCTACGCGGTCTTCAAGGCCGAGAAGGAGTCGACGGTGCATGCGGCGGGCCAGACGGCGCAGGCCCTGGCATCCGTCGTGGAGCGGGAGTTGGCCGTGCGGTCCGCACTGCTGACCGGGCTGGCCGCCTCACCATCGCTGCGCCGCGGCGAGCTCTCGGTGTTCTGGGACGAGGCCAAGCTGGTCGAGCGTGATCCGGTCGACGTCATCGTGCTCACGGATGCGGACGGCAAGGACCGGCTCAGTACCGCCTCACCGCCGAACGAACAGCAACTGGGCCCGACCCGCTTTGCCGCTGCCGGCGGCGCCAACAAGAACGTCTCGGACCTGCTGCCGGCCGCCGAGCGCCAGGGCGCGGCGTTCGGGGTGAGGGTGCCGGTGGAGGTCAACGGACAGCCGATGTACCTAGGGCTCTACAGCAACGTCTCTCAGCTGCAGAGCCTCTTCAAGGAGCAGCCGCTGCCGGACGGCTGGCTCGGGACGGTCATGGACAGCCGGGGCTATGTCGTGGCCCGCACGGTCGACGCGCAGCGACGCATCGGCCAGCGCATCAGCGAGTACACCCGGACCGCGGTGGCCACGGCACGCCAAGGCGTCGTGAAGACCAACAACCTCGACGGTGAACCCGTGTTCGGCGTGTTCAGCAAGGCGGCGGGCTCGGACTGGCTCGTGATCGTGTCGCTGAGCCGGTCGCGCCTAGCCCAGGGGGCGTGGCTCGCCTTCGGCGTCACGCTGGCTATGTCACTCGGCTTCGCGTTCCTGACGCTGAGCGTGGCCCGTCGCATCACGCATTCCGTCCTGTCGCCGCTGCGGGAGCTGTCGAAGCAGGCGACGCTGCTGGGCGAGGGCCACAGCGTGCCGGAGTGCTCCACCGGCATCCCGGAAATCGATCCCGTGCAGTCCGCGCTGGCCCGCGCCAGCCGCGAGCGGCAGGAGGCCGACCAGCGGCTGCGCAGCGAGGTCGAGGCCGCCGTAAGCGCCTCGAAGGCGGTGCAGGAAGGGGCCGTGAGGAGCCAGAAGCTGGAGGCGCTGGGGCGCCTCACGGGTGGCATCGCCCACGACTTCAACAACCTGCTGCAGACCATGACCACCGGTCTGCTGCTGGCGCGGCGGCTCAGCCAGGATCCGCGCGGCAGCAAGGCATTGGAGGCCTGCCAGCGCGCCACGGAGCGCGCGGCGCAACTGACCCGGCAACTGTTGTCTCTGGGGCGGCGCAAGGGCGGCCACCAGGCGGTGGTGGATGTGGAGACCGAGGTGGACGACCTGGTGCCGCTGCTGCGCGGCGCCGCGGGCAGCTCCATCGAGCTCGCCTTCGAGATTGCCAAGCCGCTGGGCACGGTGAAGACCGACCCGGTCCACCTCGAGCTCGCCGTGCTGAACCTGGTACTCAACGCGCGCGACGCCATGTCGGGCAAGGGTCACATCACCATTGAGGCCAGTGTCCACGGGCCGGGCGAGCTGCCCGAAGGCCTTGTCGATCAGCCTTTCGTCCGGCTGGCGGTGGTTGACGACGGCGAGGGTATGAGCGCCGAGCAGGCGTCGCGGGCGTTCGAGCCCTTCTTCACGACCAAGGAGGTCGGCAAGGGCACGGGCCTGGGGCTGGCGCAGGTCTACGCCTTCGCTACCCAGTCCGGCGGGACGGTGACGCTGCAGAGCGAACCGGGGGAGGGCGCGCGGGTGACGATCTGGCTGCCGCAGTCGTCGAGCAGCGCGGACGCGGCGCCGGCGAGTCCCGCTGGCGGGACCGCACCCTGCATCCAGTTCAGTGGGAGCGTGCTGCTGGTCGAGGACGATGACCTGGTGCGCGAGGTGACGGCCCAGGCACTGGCCGAGCACGGCTTCTCGGTGACCACGGCCACGACGGCGGACGAGGCCCTGGCGCTGCTGCAGACGGGCGTCGATGTCGACGTGCTGCTCTCCGACATCGTGATGCCGGGCACGCGCAGCGGCGTCGACCTGGCCCGCACCCTCGCCGTCTTACGGCCGGCGCTGCCCGTGATCCTGGCGAGCGGCCATCCCATCCGCATCGAGGAGGCGCCCGACGTCGTCTTCGTGCCCAAGCCCTACGAGATCGACCGCGTCGCGCGCCGCCTGGCGTCGGCCATGGATACCGCCCGAGCTAGTTCGGACTCTGGTTTCGCTAGCCTCGACGATGCGCCTCGCCCTGGACGCAGCGCCAGTTCCTGAGGGCAGGGCGGCCCAAGTTGCGGCGCAGATGCGCCCGTGAGTTGATCAGGATCAAGCCCTCCGGGCAGCCTGTATCGACAATAGGTGCATTGCAAATGCATGTTCTTGTTGCGGGTGCTGCTGCCCAAGTGAGCGGCCCGTGGCGCGACGTGCCGCCAGCCCACGACATGCCCACCGCGCTCATCCCTGCTTCCGACATACGGGCGCTCCTGACCGAGGAGTTCCTGCGCAAGTTCGACACCCCCGGCCCCCGCTACACGTCCTACCCGACGGCGGATCGCTTCGGCGAAACCTTCGGCCCCGGCGATACCCTCCAGGTGCTGTCGGATCTACGCGCTCGCAGTCCCAGCGCGCCGCTGTCTCTTTACATCCATATTCCGTTCTGCGAGCAGCTCTGCTACTACTGCGGCTGCAACAAGATCATCACGAAGCACCACGAGCGCGCGGTTCAGTACCTCGACATGCTCGAGGCCGAACTGGCGCTGGTGGTCCGGTCCCTCGGCGTGGGTCGGCCGGTGTCCCAACTGCATTTTGGCGGCGGTTCCCCGACTTTTCTTTCCGACGACGAGCTCGCGCGCGTGATGGCCGCGCTGGGGGCCGCCTTCCGGCTGACACCGACCTCGGAGATCTCGATCGAGGTCGACCCGCGAACCGTCACGCCGCAGCGGCTGGCGCACTTCCGCAGCCTGGGCTTCAACCGGCTGAGCTTCGGCGTCCAGGACTTTGACCCGGAAGTGCAGAAGGCCGTCCATCGAGAGCAGTCCTTCGACATGGTCCGCGGGCTCATGCTCAGCGCCCGGGAACTGGGCTACGAGTCGATCAACGCGGACCTCATCTACGGACTGCCCAGGCAAACGCCCGAGAGCTTCGCCCGGACTATCGAGCAGATCAGCGAACTGCGCCCCGACCGCATCGCGCTGTACGCCTATGCGCACCTGCCCGAACGGTTCAAGCCGCAGCGGCGCATCCACGAGGCGGACCTGCCCGTGCCGGCACACCGCATCGCGATGCTGGGAGGCGCAGTCGAAGGGTTCCTTGCCCGCGGATACGACTACATCGGCATGGACCACTTCGCGCTGCCGCAGGACTCGCTGGCCATCGCCAAACGGGAAGGGCGGCTGCATCGCAACTTCCAGGGTTACAGCACGCAGCACGACTGCGATCTGGTCGCGCTGGGCGTATCAGCCATCGGCCGGGTCGGCTCGGCGTACTACCAGAACGCGAAGACCCTGCCCGAGTACTACGAGAGCATTCAGCGAGGTCAACTGCCCGTAGTCCGGGGCTACGCGCTGAACCCGGACGACGAATTGCGGCGCAGCGTCATCATGGCGCTGATGTGCCAGGGACGCCTGGAGTTCGACGAGGTGGAGCGCCAGTTCAGCGTGGTGGTCGACGCCTACTTCGCGAAGGAACTGGCCGCGCTGCGCGCGATGGCAGATGCCGGCCTGGTCGAACTTGAAGCGCGGGCCGTGCAGGTGACCGTCGTCGGCTGGTTCCTCGTGCGCGCGGTGGCCATGGTGTTCGACCGGCATCTGCAGGCGGCGCAAGACCGCCGGCGCTTCTCCAAGATCGTCTAGCCCGATGAAACTGCCTGACTTCTTCGACGAGATTCCCCGCCTGCGGGTCCAGGATCCGCTGGCGCGCGTCTTCGGCTGTGCCGAGGATGGCGTGCTGGAGTACAGCTTTGCGGACGCGGTGCGCATTGCGGGGCACGGATGCCCGACAGTGGCATCGGCCTACTGGCTCACTTTCCTCGCCCTGGAGCGCCTCTACCCGGACGCACTGCCACAGCGTGGCGGCATCAAGGTCGAGTTCCGCGACGATGCGCGCTCCGGCAGCAGCGGCGTCATCGCGACGGTGGTCCAAATGCTGACCGGCGCTGCCGGGGGCTCGGGCTTCAAGGGCCTCGGCGGCCGGTTCAGCCGGGCCGGCCTGATCCGCAGCAAACCCGAGCTGCTGATGCCGCTTCGTTTCACCCGCTTGGACACGCGGGAGGCCGTCGACGTCGGGGCGGATCTGTCCGTCATGCCCGACGTTCCCGAGATCGACGGCTTGATGAAGCGAGTCGCCGCCGGCCGAGCGACGGCCGAGGAGGAGCTTCGGCTGGGCTCGATCTGGCGCGACCGGGTACGCTCGTTGCTATTGGAGTTCGGGCGAGACCGTGCCGTGTTCATGGTCTGCCCGGTCGATCACCCGGGGCACAGGCCTGGCGACCTGCAGGCCGCCTGACTCCGAACAGGAAGGCCGCATGGCCAAGCGCTTCCCCATCAAGCCCGCCAACCCCGAGCGGATCTGCTGGGGTTGCGACCGATACTGCCCGGCCGACTCGCTGCAGTGCGGCAACGGCAGCATCGCCACGCCGCATCCGTCAGAGCTGTTCGGCGACGACTGGATGGCCTGGGGGCTCGATGCACAGCCAGCGACGGGCAGTGGCGACAGGGTCGCGCAGCCTCAGGTTGCGCGCCTACCCGCCGGAGCGGAGCAAGGCGATCGTGAGCAGGGCGCTGGAATCCTGGACCGCTGAAACCTTGTGCAGCGCATCGCCCGGCAGGAACAGCAACTGGCCCGCGGCGAGGCGTCGATCCTTGCCTTGCGCTTCGACGCGCAGTTCCCCTTCCAGGCATTGCAGCGTGATGTCGCCGGGAACCCGGTGCGGCGGCAGCACGCTGCCGGCGGCCAGCACCAGTCGGATGACCTCCAGGTGCTCAGCCTTGAACAGCGCAGCGGTCTTGGCGCCTGACAGTGACGCCCCCAAGGGTTTGATATCCCACGGCTCGCCGGGGGTGACGTGCTGAAGTGCCATGATGATCTCCTGTGCTGCACTACCTGGTGCTACGGGGGCGCCGCCGCTCAGCCGCGTTCGGCCAAGGACTGAAAGTGGCGATCTACTGTCTTTGCCAGCCGGTGCATGTGCACCAGCGCCAACCGCGTCGTCAGGTCGGCTCGACCTCCCGCCGCGGACGCGTCGATCGCGGCAATCACCATGCGGACTTGGCTGGACGCCGCTGCCACTTCTGGCACCGGCTTGTGCAGCAGCAGGGTCAGCCGTAGCACCTCCACGCAACCATCCGCGTTCCGCAGTTGCGCGGTCAGTTGCCGGCCCCAGGTCTTGTCGGCGGGCACGGCCTTGCGAAGGAGCACGACCATTTCGTCCAGGTCGTTCAGCTTGGCGGCGATGTCCTCGGGGAGCAGGACGGAAGGCCTTTCGGCGGGGGCATCGGTCATCATGGGTAGGAGTGAGGCGCCATTGTCCCATCGGCCCCGGGCACCGCTGCAGCGTTGACGGCGACCTCGCGCGTGAAGTGTGCAGGCCGGACCGTGGCACGGGCGTGACGCGCGGTCCGGAGTCGGTGGCGGTCAAGCCACCGCGGAGAACGGCATTCCCGGCAGCGTCAGTGCGGGGCAGAGGTAGTCTGGCTCCCCGTTCGGTATCGATGCCGGGCGGTCGCTGCGCTCCAGATGCTCAAGTTTGACGAGCAGCGCCTGCGCATGGGCAAGGAGTTCGCCCTCAAGCGAGGGCAGGTCGGCGCGGATCTCTGCGGCCTGCCGGCGCAGCCAGCCCGCGCAAGCCCGTGCCGCTTGGTCTTCGATCGCGATGAGTTGGTCGAGGTTCAGCATGTTGGCTCTCCATCAGGTTGGATCGTTGGCGGCTTCGGCGGGGCACCGTGTAGTTGACGGGCTGCCCAGGTAGCACGAGGTCACCTGCAGGCGGTTGTGTCCGAGCAGACGGGCGGCGCGCTGACGCGCGGCTTCGTCGCCGGCCGCTCGTGACGTCGCGCCGCGCACCGGTGAGGGCGCGCCCGCGTCGGCCTCGAAAGCGTCGTTGACGTGTTGATGGCGCAAACCGTGGGCCACGACGCCGAGCTGCTTCTTGGAGATCCCGCACTTGCGGATCACGTAGTAGAAGCGGGACTGGGACTGCTGGGCGGTCATCCCTGGCCGGCCGACGTACATGCCGGGCGCCACGGACGCAGCCACACGCTCCAGCAACTCGCGTTGCGCGTCTGTGCGTATCGGCACGTCGCGCGGTCGGCCGCCCTTTGTGCCGTGCACGATGCGCAAGAAGGCGTTGCACTCAGGGAAAGCCGTCGCATCACGGGGATTGGCTGCCTCGCGCGCGATCACGGCGCCGTGCAGCCGGAAGTGGCGTGCTTCCTTGCCACGCATGCCGAAGGCGGCGCAGAGCTCGACCTGCAGGCCGACCCAGCTGTCGAGCGCCGCGATCTCGGCGATCTTGGACGCGATGTCAACTTCGTGCGCGCTCCAGCTGTGGTCACGAGTCGCAACTTGGCTGCGGTGCGCATGCTGCGACTCGCTGCCGACGTAATGCTGCGGCTCGCGCACCATGCCCGGCTTGCCGATCCAGCCGGCGAAGGTACGCAGGAAGCTCAGGTAGTTGTGGATGGTCGCGGTAGCCAGCTTGCGTGCGAGCCAGCGCTCCAGCATTGCCTCGATGTGACGGTTGGCAAGTTGTCGCGGGTCCACGCGGCGGTACTGCGTCGTGCGCCGCAGTTCGCGAAAGAAACTCACGAGAAAGCGCTCGCGATCGCGCATGGTCTTGAACGACACGCCCTTGTGCTTCGCGCTGTGCTCATGGTTGTGCTTGAGCAGGATGGCGCCTAGCACGCGCACGTAGTCACGCGTGCCCATGGGCAGGCGGGCCAGGATGGCGTCGGGATCGCGGGCCGAGCCGGCGGCGTGGCGCCGGGCATGGCCTCCGCCGTCGGGGCCGGGAACGGTGCCGGCTCGCGGCACTTGCTTCACAGTCATGTTGCAACTCCAGAACAGAGGCCGCTTGAGCCAGGGCGGCCGTTGAACGGGGTGGGACGTGGAGGGCACAGCGCAACCGCGCGTCGACGTCCCGACGTGCGCGGTTGTTTCGAGGTCGAGCAAAGCCATCGGCGTGGGCGACCTCAAGGCCACGTCGATGCGTCCGGGTTTGCGGCCAGGCTGGCCACTGGTAGGGGCGTAAAAAAAACTACGCATGGCAGACCGCGCGCGTTTCCGCGCGGGGACTCCGGTGCACCTTGCGGTGCGGGCGGCGACGTCTCTGTGGACGGCGCTCGCCATCCCAGGCTCAGGGCCTGGGCTCATAGGTGATCGTGGTTCCCGGTGCTTCCCGACGGACGGACGCTCGCCCTACCAACGGCGAGATCGGGGCCGCGTCATGGCACCGGCGGTCGCGCCTCATGGGGGCGACGGCAGCCGGGCGCCCTCACAGGGGCGGTTGACGAAGGCTCGGGGGTTCTGCGCGGCTCTGCGGCTACGCGGACGGGGGCCAGCATGCTCATAGGCACGCGGGCAGGTCAGGGGATCGCCTCAAGGGCGGATCGCAAGGAGGAAGGGGGTCACCGCGTCAGGCGCGGCGGGCTCCAGCGGAGCGAGATGCGAGGGCGGGTCACGACCGCAAACGACTGCCTCTTCGTGGCGTGAGAGAAAGGCCACCGGAACACAGCGTCCGACCTGCGATTTCGTGGCAGGCACACAAAGCTCGACGCCAAGTTGACACCACCCACTCCGCTGCTGTCAAGCGCGATGCCGAGGAATTCAAATGTGTTGACACACGGCGTCTAGATGCTAACTCCCAGCTTGAGGGCGATGCTCTCCTCGGGTTGACAAGCAATCCGGCCGACCTCTGGTTTGGCTTCCGGTTTCCGGAACCTGCGGCGCGCCTCTGCCGCAGGCTTGGACGCGCTGCCGATGGGGCTCTTGCGGGACCCGAGCGGGGACGCGCCGCGGCTTCGGCGACGTGGCGAAAGTGGCGACGGTCCTCGTGCAGGCCCGCCACGGGACCCGACAAGGGCCCTGGGACTCGCTTCTCGATGGCTGGAGGCCCGGATTTCCGATATGCGCGCGTTGATCGCGCCGGACATGCTCGGCGCCCAAGACTCCAGTGAAAGGCTCTATCCATGGCTCCCATCATCCGTGCCATCGACGTCGGCTTCGGCAACACCAAGTACGTCGTGGCCTCGACGCCTGGCAAGATCGACTGTGCCCAGTTCCCCTCGATCGCCTACTTCATGTTCGGCGATGCAGCACAGGACGCGATGGGCACGAAGCGAAAAACGGTCGCCCCGCATGTCGACGGGCTGTACTACGAAGTGGGACCGGACGTGGAGCTTGCTTCGGACCGATTTCGTGGGCGAAATCTGCATGACGGATTTTCTGAGACGCCCGAGTACCGCGCATTGCTCGCCGGCGCGCTGCACTTCATGAAGGTCGACAGGGTTGACTTGCTGGTGCTGGGCCTGCCGGTGGCGCAGTACGTTGCCAAGAAGGCAGCGCTGGAGAAGTTGTCGGGCCTGACGTTGGACGTCGGGCGCAAGCGCAAGGTCAGTCTCGGACGTGTGATCGCAGTCGCGCAGCCGCAAGGCGCACTCTTCGCGTACGCGACGCAGCTGGGCGCGCCGAGTTCCGTAGCCCAGGGTCGCAGCCTGGTGGTGGATGTGGGATCGCGGACCTTCGACTGGCTGGTGACCCATGGCATGAAGGTGGTGACGAAGATGAGCGACTCAGTCACGCGCGGCGTGTCCGACGTGCTCCTGGCCATCGCGAGGGAGATCGGCCGCGAACTGAAGGAGGACTACCGAAACCTCGAAGCCATCGATCTGGCATTGCGCAGCGGCAAGAAGTTGAGGGCCTATCAGCGCGAGTACGACCTGAAGCGCTACGACACCATCGTGCAGAAGGTGGCTGACCAGGCGGTGGTCGCGATGGTGCAGAGCCTCGACGGCAAGGACCAGATCGAAAACATCGTCCTCGTTGGTGGCGGGGCGCAGCTGTTCCGCAAGGCGGTCAAGAAGCATTTCCCGCGCCACGAGATCCACGAAGTGAACGAGCCGATCTATGCCAACGTGCGAGGCTTTCAGCTTCTCGGCGAGCTCTACGCCCGCGAGAAGCCTGACCTCGCCCACGAACTGGCAGGATCTGCGACAGCTGCGACAACTGCGACGGAGGCGCGGCCATGACTGCCGCAGCCGGCGCCAAGCTGCAGATGAAGCTGAGCCTCGCGGCGGATGAAACACCGGATCTCTTTCATGCGCTGTCGGCGGTCAAGGACGCGAAGCGTCGGACCGGACGCCTGAAGGACCTTGCCGCCAAAGGTCTGTTGCTCGAGCGCTCCGGCTCGCTGGCCCTGGCGAGTGCGCCACCTGCGCCGATCAGCGGCCCGCAAGCCGAGCACGCTGCAGGACACGATGACGCTCTGACGCGGCACCTGCCGCCGGGGGTGACAGGCGGCAGTCTCGTAGCAGCCTGGGAGCAACCTGAAGGAGACGCAGATGCGAGGAAGGCGTGACGATGCTTTCGTGAGCGCCAGCGAGTTGGCGCAGATGGCCTACTGCGAACGTCAAGTGGCGTTCGACGCTGCGTTTGGACAGCAGCCCACGCCTGAGCGGCGCGCTGCCCAAGCGCGCGGAACGCGGGCGCACGACGAGTTCTACCGCGAGAGCCAGCGCATCGCCCGGAACAGCGCGCGCAAGGGATATTGCTTCGTCGCGACGCTAGCGCTCGGCGAATGCGACGAGACGCGCGCACTGCGTGCCTTTCGGGATCTCTACCTGAGGCGCACGGCGGCGGGTCGCTGCTTCATCTACGCCTACTACCGACTGTCCCCGTCGCTGTGCGATTGGATGCGCCTGAGGCCGCGCCTGGTGCGCGCCTGCCGAGCGCCACTACGCCTGCTGTCCGCGATCGCAACGATGCTCGTCGAGAAGGCGCTGGGAGCTGACCATGCATGACGCCTGGGGTGCCATCTTCGTTTTGATGCTGTTCGTGGCGTCGGCCGTACTCTTCGCGCGGCTGCGCAATGGTGCGGGGGGCGGCGACGAGCGCGGGCTACCCCGCGAGTTGGTCGGCGCCGAGGTTGCCTTTGCGGAGCAAACATTCCGGTCGGCGCGCAACGGACTGATCGCCAAGCTGGATCGCGCCTATCGCCTTGAAGGCCAGCTCAAGCTGGTCGAGCTGAAAACGCGCCTTTCGGACGTCGTCTACATGGTCGACGTGGTCGAGATGTCGGTGCAGCGCCTTGCTCTGCAGGATCAGACGGGCGAGCCGGTATCCATGGACGCGTGGGTGGTGGTCCAAAGTTCCAACACCGGCAGTCGGCGGCCGCACCGCGTGCGCTTGCTTGGTCGCGACGAAATCGACAGCATGGCGAAACGATACCGCCAAATCCGCATCGGCAGGATCAGTGACCCGACGCCTGCACGCTCGAATGCTCAATGCAAAAGGTGTTCTCACTGTGACCGCTGCGCGGCCACCTTTCACGATCGATGAGTCGGCAAACTCGCCGGGTTCAGTTCTCACCGCCGGTGCTGGACTTTCTGGCATAGAACACCGCGACTTCCTCAATCTCGGCGTCCGTCATGGGGATCGCGATGCTGCGCATCTGCGCCTGCGAGTCGTTGCGGCGCTCGCCGGATCTGAACGCCTTCAGCTGCTGGACCAGGTACTCCTTCGGCATACCTTCGATCCAGGGCGCACCCAGTTTTTGATCGATCCCGCCGTGACAGGACACGCAGGGAGCGATGTTGCGCAGCGGAGCTCCTACGCGCACCAGGGCGGGCAGGGACTCGTCATAGGTCGTCGGCGCGGTTCGCGCCTTGGGAAGATAGGCGTAGTAGGCGGCCAGGTCGTTGATGTCCTTCTCGCTCAACCGCTTTGCCAGGGCCTCCATGATCGGACTCCCTCGCTTGCCGCTCTGATAGTCCTTCAACTGCTTGATCACGACTTCCGGGTACTGCCCCGCGAGGTTGGGCGCGTCGGACTTGCTGGCTCCCTGGGCGCCGTGGCACATCGTGCAGTTCAGCGCCAGCGTCGCGCCGCGGCCAACGGCATCGTTGCTCCCTTCACGGGTCATCGAGCGATCGAGCACGACATTGGTTGCCGTGGGCCTTGCCTTTGCGGCGCTGTCGTTGTTCCAGTTCGTCGGGACACCAGCGGCGCGACAAATGCTCGCCCATAGACCCTGCGCACTGAAATCTGCCTGCGCACTCGGAAGCCAGATGAAACCCACCAGCGCGGACCCGAGCGCGAGCAGGACAAGGCCAACGACACTTCGTCGAACGATGGGATTGGACCAGCCAAAAGTGCCGCTCTCGCGCATCATCGACTCCCGATTGGAATGACCGGGACGTAGGCGTCCGGGAGCAGTGCCAACTGAACGATCGGGTAGCCGTAGTTCACCAGCGTCAGCGCCACCATCATCGCGACCCACAATCCCAGACCGTTCAAGGCGACCGGCGTGTGGCCATGGGGGTGTGCGGGGCGGCTGAATTCGAACGGCTCCACGATCTTGGCTCTGTGCCGAGCTGCGGTCGCCAAGGCATAGATCAGCAAGACGCCTGAGGCCAGCAAGATGAAGCCACCGATTGCCGAGGCGGTGACGGTCCAGGCCTGCGGCGCGATGTCAGGATGGCTGTAGTCGTAGTACGCCATGCGGCGAGGCATGCCCAGCAGGCCCACCAGGTGCCAAGGCATAGACAGGATCATCATGCCGACGAACCAAAGCCAGATCTGCGCCTTGATCAGGCCGGGCGAGATCGGCGCGCAACCCGTGAGCTGCGGCCACAACTCGTAAGCCGCCATGAAGTACATCAGCACGATCGCACCGGCGAAGATCAGATGAAAGTGCCCGGTGACCCACTGCGTGTTGTGAATGGTCTCGTTCAGCTGGTAGCTCATGTTGATGATGCCGCCGGCACCGCCGAACCCGAGCATCACGAACGAGAAGGTCACGGCCAGCATCATCGGGTTGCCCCAAGGCAGTGTCTTCACCCAGCCGAAGAGCCCCTGGCCCCCGCGCAGCCGCCCGGCTATCTCGACGGAGGCCACGATGGTGAAGACCGTCAGCAGCGTAGGCACCGAGACCATGGCGGTCATCACCGCGTGGACGAACTTGAAGCCGGCACCGACCTGGGGATCTGCGAACAGGTGGTGGATGCCGATCGGCATCGAGAACACGAGGAACAACGCGAAGGACGCGCGACCCATGGTGTCGCTGTAGAGCCTGCCGCCGATGGCGCGTGGCACGATCGTGTAGAACACGATGTACGTCGGCATCAGCCAGAAGTAGACGATGGCGTGCAGCGTCCACGAGAAGAAGACCCGCGCGAGCCCCGCGTTGATGGTGTCCGTCAGGCCCAGCGACGCCGGCAGGATCAGTACCAGCACCTCGATGGCTGCACCGAGCGAGGTCCAGGCCCACAGGAAGGCACCTGCGGTGTTGCCGTACATCGCCAGCGGCACCGAAGCGCCGGGGTTCTCCTTCTTCCACGCACGCAGGTTGATCGCCATCAGCGCGACCCAGATCCATGAGCCGACCACCACCAGAACGACGCCGAGGTAGTAGAACGGGCTCGCCAGCATCGGTGGGTAGAACGTGTAGAGCACTGAGGCCTTGCCCAGGCCCATCGTCACGGCGGCGACGGCAGTCCCCAAGACGACCAACCAGAAGCCGCCCCAGGCCCAGCGAAGCCCGATCAGCGGCCGTTTGAGCGCCAGCTCTGTGATCGCATATCCGAAGCCCATGGCGACCAGCGTGGGCAGGACATAGGCCATGACGGTGCCGTGCGCGGTGACCGAACGGTAGTAGTGCTCCGGGTTGTTGACCCAGGTGGACAGCGGGCTGCGGATGTACATCTGCCATGCGCCCAGGACGAGGGCGCCGAAGAAGGCGATGAAGGCGACCCAGAAGTGCGCCAGGACAAGCTTCTTAGCGTGGAACACAGCTCATCCTTTCACCACCGCGGGACCTGGCCAGGAACTCGTCGCGGGGCAATACCTGCACTCGGGCCCACATCGCTTCGTGTCCTGTCCCGCAGTATTCGTGGCACGGCATCAGTTGCTCGCCGGCCTTCGGGAAGGTCGCAGTGAACGTGGCCACGAAGCCAGGAACGAGCATGGTGTTGGCGTTGGTCTTGCCGACGACGAAACCATGGATCGCGTCGGTAGCCGTTCCCCTGAATGTCACCGGCATGCCTTCCGGCACCACGATGCACTGCGGGACGAAGGAGTACTGCTGAGCGATCAGTCGCACCGTGACTTTGCCGTCAGGCCCGAGCGCGGTGCCCAGATTGCTTTCGACGAACTCGCCCTTGAGGTGTACCGTCTTCACGTCGATCGTCTCGACGCGCGAAGGCGGCATCGAGGCCCAGTGGAGGCCCGTCACGACCATCATTGCACCGAGCAACGCAATGATGCCCAGGACGATGATCGCCCAACGCCGCTCAGCGGCGACGGCAATCGCCTCGCCCTCACTTCCGGGCAGGGCGGCGCTCACTGGACGGCTCCCCGCGGGAGGAACGCGAACAGGTAAAAGGCGAAGTAGATCGCTACGACGATGGCGGTCGCGATGCCGGCCACCGCGAACGCGCCTGACGGGCCCTTGCGGACAATCTCGTCGACTCGACGATCCTCTTCCTCAAGTTGTTGTTCCGTCACCTGGTCTCCCTTCATTCGGGCAGCAGTCTGCGCAGTTCATTGGCCTGGGCCGGGGTGACCGGCGTGCCGCTGTTGTCCCATGCGACGCGGATGTACGTCACCACCGCGGCGACCTCTTCATCGCTGAGGATGTGGCTGAACGGCGGCATGCCGTGAGGCCTGGGGTTCTTTTTCGTGCCCGGGGCGTAGCCGCCATTCAGCACCATGCGGATCGAATTGACGGGTGAGGCCATGGTGATGGATTGGTTGCCGGCGAGCGGTGGATAGGCCGGCGTGTGCCCCTTGCCCTCGTCGCCGTGGCACATGGCGCACTGCGTCGCATAGACCTTGCGCCCCATCTCCATCACCCCGGGGCTGACGAGCCGGGCCTGGCTGGTGGGAGGTGGCTCCGAGTCCCTCTGGGGCAACGCCTTCAGGTATACGGCCATCGCCTTCACATCCTCGTCGGAAAGGTACTGGAGGCTGTTGTAGACCACCTCGGCCATCGGACCGTAGGTCGTGCCCCTGTGCGAGACCCCAACCTGCAACAAGTCGACGATGTCCTTGATGTCCCAGTTTCCAAGGCCCGCTTCGCGATTGGAGGTGAGCGAAGGGGCGTACCAATTCTGGTTCGGGATCATGCCGCCCTCGAAGGCCTTGGACTCGCTTGAGCCACCCAGCGCGTTGATCGCGGTGTGGCACATCGCGCAATGGCCAAGGCCTTGGACCAGATAGGCGCCGCGGTTCCACTCGCCGGTCTGCCTCGGGTCCGGGACGAACTCGCCTTCCTTGAAGTAGAGCGTGCGCCAACCGAGGAGCAGGTCGCGGTTGTTGAACGGGAACTTCAGCTCGTGTGGCCGGTTGCGTTGCTTCACAGGCGGGACGGACATCAAGTACGCATAGATTGCGTCGGAGTCCGTTCGCGTCACCTTGGTGTACGAGGCGAACGGCATCGCCGGATAAAGCAGCGTCCCGTCCTTGGAGACGCCCGTGTGCATCATTCGATAGAAGTCGTCCGCGGTCCATTTGCCGATGCCCGTCTCATCGTCGGGCGTGATGTTGGGGACGTACAGGGCGCCGAACGGCGTGGGCATCGCGCGGCCGCCGGCGAAGGCCTTGCCGTTGGCCTCCGTGTGGCATGCCACGCAATCACCTGCGCGCGCGAGGTACTCTCCCTGCGTAATGATCTGGGTCGTCGCGCTGACGGCGGGACCTTTCGGTCCCTCGGGGAGGGCGCCCGGATGCAGCCACATCAGCACGCCGACGCCCAGCAACGCGAGAACGCCGAGCGCAAGAAGCAGGCGAAGTGCACGTCTCATACCACTCACCGCTGCTGGCTGCCGCACGCGAAGGGCATGCGCACGAGGTTGGAGGACTCGGGCGCTGGATTCTTCGGCTCCGGTTGCTGTGAAAGCCAAGCGGCGACCGCCGTGACGTCTTCGTCTGACAACCGCATGGCGACTCGCTTCATGCAGTCTGGCTCAGCCGCATGTCTCTCGCCGACCCGCCATCGCGTGATCTGCGCGACGATGTAGGTCGGACGCAACCCCACGAGGCCCGGGATGCCCGGCTCCATGCCCGTCAAGGCCGAGCCATGACATGCAACGCACGCTGGGACGCCCTTGGTCGCGTCACCAACGAGGATCAAGGACTTGCCGCGGCCCAGCGTCGCGTTGTCGACGGTGGCCGTTTCCTTGGCTGCGAACGGAGGGCGTTGTTGTGCGAAGTGCTCGGCGATCTCCTTGAGATAGGCGTCAGGCAGGTAGGCCACCAGATAGTTCATCGGAGCATACCTTCGCCTTCCATCGCGGAAGGCAGCCAGTTGGTTGTAGAGGTAGCCGGCGGGCTTGCCGGCGATGCGGGGAAAGTAGCCGTTGTTCGTGCCTTGGCCGCTTTGTCCGTGGCAGGTTACGCAGCCCTGGACGCGGGCTTCGATCGAATCCACCGACTTGAACGAGGGGATGGCATCGGTCTGGGCACAGACCACGTTGCAGATGCCGAGGCCTCCCGCGAGCAGCACATATCGCATCGCCGCGCGAATGGTCGGCGCGCTCGTCACTCGTCGACTCCAGATACTTGCCAGCGAAGGCCGGCCGCGTTGGGCGCGGATGCTGATACGGAACAACGGAAGTACATCGGTGGCTCCCTGTGCATTTGTCGCGCCTCTGGCCGACGGCAAAGAAAACCTGCCGCCTGTCGAGTCGCGAAGCCGTCGATACCTGCTTGCTTGCAAAAATCCTAGCGCTCCAAAGCGGTGCATGCAACCAGCAGCTTCCTACAAGTCCCTGGAGCCGTTGTAGGCTCAAGCAGCCGTGGTGTTGAGAAATCTTCTCGGCTCTCGGCTAGGGCCGAGGCCTTTCCCCGGCGTCGGTATCAAAGGCAGCGCGTTGAGGCTCGACAATCGCGTTGCGGCTCGATCGTCTGTGCGCAGATCGCACAGGACTCCAGCGTCAGCCGATGAGAGTCCGATGTCGTGGTCCGGCGGCGGACAATGAGCCGGAGGCATCACAGGGGCCGGTATGAACAACCGATTGGACGACTTGAAGACGAGCGGCTTGAAGGCGACGCTGCCGCGCCTGAAGGTGCTCGAGGTTTTCCAGCGGACGGGCGAGCGTCACCTGACCGCGGAGGACATCTACAAGATCCTGCTCGCCGATGGGGCGGATGTCGGTCTCGCCACCATCTACCGAGTGCTCATGCAATTCACCGAAGCAGGCCTACTCAACCGCCTGCACTTCGAGGGCGGGCGCGCGGTCTTCGAGTTGAATGAGGGGCAGCACCACGACCACATGGTGTGCCTGCGGTGCGGCAGGGTGCAGGAATTCTTCGATCCCGTCCTTGAGCAGCGTCAGCGAGAAATCGCCGCAGAGCGAGGATTCCAGCTTCAGGAGCATTCTCTGGCCATGTACGGCCTGTGCGGTTCGCCGGACTGCCGAAAGCCTTGACGCTTCGGCGCTCGTCGTGGGCGCGGACGACGCCCAAAGTTGCCCACATCTGCTGTGGATAACCCTGGGGGCAACTCGTGCCCCATGAACCTGCCCGGCGATTCGATCGGGGTTCGCGTCGCGCGCAGGTTCCCTGCCCAACAAATGGGCAATCTTGCGGAAGCCAGCGGGGCATAGCAGGACTATCCTGGACGCGGCGTCGCGAATCGAGAGTCATCGCCGCGGCAGTGATGCAGATCGGTCTACGGAGGCGAAGATGCCGATCCACGTCGAGCAGGACTTTTCGACACTTGCCGAGTGTCTCGCCCATGTGCAGGCTACCTATGGCGGAACGACTGCGGTGCAGGCGCACGATCGGCGCGGGCAGACAAGTCTCGGCGTGGTGCGCGTGCCCAGTTTTCTCTTCCGCGGCGAGGCATCGCAGTACTCCGCGACGACGGCCACGATGCAGCGAATTGCCACTGACCCGACTCTTTCGGAGCGTGCACGCCAGTTGCTGCCCAAGATTGCCCGGATGCTGGAATGCCAGATTCGCGAATTCATACCTATGCCGATGATGGATTCGGCCGGATATGCGCAGCACTATGGGTTGCCGACGGAACTCATTGATCTGACGAGCAGCGTTGAAGTGGCGGGGTATTTCGCGAGCAGCGGCGCAGTTGGCGCTCAGGGCTATGTAGGCGTGTTCCCGACCGCCTCGCTGGTTCGCTCTTCGATTCTCATCGACCTGCGAAATCACGATCTCGCGCACCGACCACGCCGACAGCATGCGTTCGCCCTCTACAACCACCGGCACACCGACATCAAGGCAGACGCATGCACCGAGGAGTTGGGTTCACGATGGGTTGGCTTCACCCTTCAGGCTGACGACAAGGTGCGGTTCCAGACTTCGCGAGCGCTGTTGGCGACCGCCACGGACCCTGCCGCTGGGGCCCTGCAGCTCGCCGTCGATTCCATGGTCCAGGAGCATGGCAAGCTACCCGATGAAATTGCGCTGTGGCTCTCGCGTCATATTGCTCCCGCCCCGTTTGTCACGAAGGTGAGGGAGGGGAGCTCGCCCGGGCAACTCAGCGAGGTCGACCTGATCCCTCTGGCCGCAGCCGAGGCCTTCTTCGACGAGGCTGCTGAACGGGAGCACAGCTACCGCTACTGGTCTTCCCGTTTTGCCGTTTCGGATCGGTGCGCCGGCATGTGGATGGCGACCAGTCAGTAGAGCAACTCCGCCGCGCCCTTCGGCCGCGTTGCCAGCTTTTGGTCACATCCGCGAGAGGCGCGAGCTATTTCATCCAGAGCTCATCGATGCCTCGGAAGCCCCACTTGGCGGGGTCTTCGGGGCCGACAATGCGGTCCTTGACGCTGGACGCTCCCAGGTCGATGGTCTGTACCGGGATCTGCTCCTTGGACTTGAGCGAGAAGAAGACCCGCACGACGGGAGAGAGGAGCGATTCGGTACCGGGCGCGATGACGATGGCCAGGCGCTGCGATGCCAGCTTGACGAGCGATCCAACCGGATAGATGCCGACCGACTTCACGAAGGCGTTGAACAGGGCCTTGTCGAAATGACCCTCCCACTTCGCCATCTGATGCATCGCCGCGGCGGGGTTCCAGGGCTCCTTGTAGGCACGCTGGGAGGTCACTGCGTCGTAGACGTCGCAGATCGCGCCCATGCGCGCCAGTTCGGAGATGCCGTCACCCTTGAGCTTGTGCGGGTAGCCCGTGCCGTCGATCTTCTCGTGATGATGAAGAGCAATGTCGACAACGTCCGGGCTCGCGCCGTTCGCGCGGAGCATTTCCGCACCGGCGAGCGGGTGGCTGCGCATCACGTTGAACTCCGCGTCTGTGAGCTTGCCAGGCTTGTTGAGCACATCGAGCGGCATCGCAGCCTTGCCCAGGTCATGCATGAGACCGCCGATGCCGGCCAGGCGCGTGCGCTCTTCGTCGAAGCCAAGCTGCCTGGCCATTGCGATCATCAGCGCACACACGGCCACCGAATGCATGTAGGTGTAGTCGTCATGGGTCTTCAACCGCGCGACGCTCAGCAGCGCGACGGGGTGTCGCTCCACCGAAGCGGCGATCTCGCGAACCAGCAACTGCGTCGTGTCCGAATCGATGGCCTTGCCTAGGCGGGCTGCTTGCAGCATGTCCTTGACCTGCGACTTCGCGGACAGGCAGATGCGTCGCGCGCGCTCGATCTCCTGCACCAGGGCTTCTCGACTGTCCGCAGGTTTGGCGACGGCTGCAGGAGCAATTTCCGCGATGGCGGCCGGCGAAGGCTCGGCGGCGAGAATCTGCCCGCCTTCAGGTCCCGAAGCAGCCTGCTGTGTTGCGGTCGGCATCTGCCCGAGCCGTGGGTCGATCCACACCTCGTTGATGCCGCACTCTCGTATTGCGGCGAGGTCACGCGCTTCGGTAAGTAGGAAGCTGCCTCGCATGAATGGATGCTTAAGCCAGGACCCTCCTAGCTTGTGGATGTACATGCCGAGTTGGAGGTCGGTCACGGGAATTCGCGTCTTCAAAATATCCCCTCATGTATGTTGTTGTCGGCACGCCTTCCGCGCGTTTTCGTGCTCGGTGCTTACAGCACGGCGCTTCGATCCATCAACACTTTGGTCCGGCACAGCCCGCGACGGGCCGAGTCGTGGCCCAGCTTGACCAATATCAACCTTCTGCCTCTTGAAGTGAACGGCTTTTCTCCGCGCCATTCGACGTTCTTTGATCTGACGCAATCCGTTGCTCGATATCGCCTCGCTTTGCGTCGTACATCAGGCGGTCGGCGTGACGCAGCAGTTCGTCCGCCGTGCTGCCGTGTTCGGACGAAAGGGCGTAGCCGAAGCTGCTGGAGATCGGCACGCGATGTCCACCCATCATCGCGAAGGGGTTGGTCAGCGCAGCCTTGACGCGGGCGACGGCGGCGTCTGCGTTGCGATGGCCGCTCACTTAGGGAAGAAGGATGGTGAATTCGTCGCCGCCCATCCTGGCCAAGGTGTCCTGTTTGCGGATGCAGCGTGAGACCCGGTCGGCGACCAGCCTCAGCACGGCGGCCGCATCCATGCCGAGAACCGCGAGGGCGGCGGCGCATGCTTCCACATCTACCTGCCACCGCGGCAATCCGGCGAAACGGCGCCGATGACGTTGATCTGAGTTCGCTGCGGGGCAGGGGGCTTGGCACACCCGTCCGAGCGGTGGCTCGCACAGGGTGTGAGCCCCCCCGAGAGGCTACGGCTGGCCGATGCTCCGCAGGAACTGCTGTGGAGTGATCCGAGGCAGTCGGTCCGCGTGGGCCGCCGTGAAGTTGCGCAAGCCACCCCACAAAGCAGCATCGCCGATCAGGACGCATCGGTGCTTCGCGCGCGTGACGGCGACGTTCAGCAGATTCGGCTTGCTGGCGGCCCACTGCGCCGCGCCGATGGTGCGACCGTCGCAGCCGAGGACCAGCCACACGATGGTCTCTTCCTTGCCCTGAAAGGTGTGCACGGTGCCGATGCGGCCCTTGCACCACTCGCGCAGTTCGCCGGACCTGGGCGGCTGGAAGCGCCCACCGGCGACCTGTCTCCACGGGTCCAGCTTCGACAGACGATCGAGCAGTGCTCCCCTGATCCGCTTGAAGGGCGAGATGATGTAGATCGGTGGGAGCCTGCCGGTACGTGCGAACAGCGTGAGCACGGCATCCTGCACCAGGTCGACCTGGCCGAGGACCACCTGCTTGTCGATGGCTGGACCCGCCACATGAACCCATGCGCTGGGACCGATGTCGAGGCTGTCTTCTGGTGGTAGCCGTGCGGCCGGATCTTGCGGCTCGAAGAAGATCATCTTGCCGTCGTAGGCGATCTGGTTGGTGATCGAGAACATCGGGTCCACGCAACGCCTATGGACGCGCAGGGGACTGCCGATCCACTGGCTGGTGCCGCCGGTGCTGATAGTGGCCCCGAGCGCATTCGCGTCATCGGCGAGCTTCTGGACGGAGGTCTGGTGAGGCGCGACCGCCATCTCTGCCGGCAGTCCGCTGGTCTTCTCCAGCGCCTCGAGCAGCTTGATGGGCACCGTGAAAACCGGTTCGATCTGCAGCGGGTCGCCAACGACCACAGCCCTGCGGGCGCGCCACAGTGCGCCCACGGCGGCCTGTGGCACGGCTTGGCCGGCTTCGTCGATGAAGAGCCAGCCCAGCGAATTGGGGCCGAGGAGGCGGAATTGCCGTGCGAAAGATGCGAACGTGCTAGAGACGACCGGGACGAGCATGAACAGGCTGCGCCAGATCGGCAGCGCCGCCTTGGTGTCCAGCAGCCGCTTGCCGTCCAGCAGGTGGCACAGCGCGACGAGATTGCCCCCGAAGCCACGGCCGGTCTTCAGTACTTCCGCGAGCCATGCTTCGTGCAACTGGAGCGCCGCGACGAAGAGTTCAGAGCGCTTCGCGTTCAGCAAGTCGCTGCGCCACACACCGCTGATTTGCCATTCATCTTCGTCCAGCTCGGCCAGGCGCGAAGGGTGCGCGGCCTGAGGGAACTCGCGGGCCAGGTCCTGCAGTTGCTGCATCGCCGCCTTCCATTCCAGTTGGCGCGTGGACAGTGCCGCTTCGGCCGTCGATACTTTGGACCGAGCCTGGTGCAGCGAGCGCTTGGCGGCAGTGTGCGACGGCTCTACGTCGTAGCGCCGGCGGATCCATTTCCGTTGCTGTTCCCGGTTGGCGTCCAGCTCCGCATCGTGAGCCTTCTTCGCCGACCAGTCACGCACGCGCTCCCACCGGCTAGGACGGCGCTTTTCGATCAAGCCCTCTTCGGTCTTCAACAGGTCCAGTTGGCGGCCGCTCAGCAAGAACTCCTCGTCGAGCAGTTCGAAGGCGGCATCCTCAGCATCCCGCGCTCGCGTGGCCGCGGCCAACTCGCTGGCCGCGACGGCAGTGAACGGCTCCTGCGAGACACCGAAGAGTTCTCGGCTCAACCTCGCGTAGCGATCCAGCTTGCTCACCAATTGCCCAAAAGCATAGTCAGCGGCTGCGAACGCGCGCTTCGCTTCGGCGAAGCTGACACCGGCATATCGCTCGCGCCAGTTCCAGATGCTTTGATGACGCCCGGGGTCGAACCCTCTGGGCGGCTTCTCCTTGCCCTTGGGGCCTGCGAAGCTGATGCCGCGAACGAAGACGTCGCGATTGCGCTTGTTGCCCAGTGCACAGGCGATCAACCCCCAGGCTTGGTCATCGGAGTCGGGGATGTCGTAGCCACCCTTGCTGTTCCTCTCCAACAGGTTGCGCGCGACGGGTTCCAGATACCCGACCTTGGCCTCACCGGACGGTGCTCGCCATCCCGCGTCATCCTGCTTGGGTTGCTTGCCGAGAGACTTGTTCTTGGGAAGGTCCCTGGAGATGTTCTCCACCGCGGCGTTGTTCGAAGACGCCACCACCATCTCGAAGCCCACCAGTTCATCCTTCAAGACGGACACCCAGCAATCGGATACGCCCTCGAACGAGACCGACAAGCGCTCGCGCTGGAACGCATCGCCGGCGGTCGAGCATCTGCTCAAGGCGCGCGCCCGACGGACGATGTTCTCGGCAAAGATGTCCCGCAGCAGGGTGGTCTTGCCGGTTCCGGGCGGCCCATTCACCGAGAAGATCCCGTCGTTGGCCAACTCGTCGAAGATGCTGTTGATGGCGAACTGCTGCATCAGGCTCATGGCATGCGCAGGCTTGTCAGGCCAATGGCCGCCGATCAGGTGCTTGTGCCGCAGCCGTTCCGAGACCGTGTTGAGGCCTGCAGGCTGGTACAGGTCGACTCGCTGCGACTGGTCCAGCGGTGTCAGGTAGGCGCGCAGCGCCGCGCCGGCCGTACCCTGTTCGATGGACGAGATCGCGCGTGCAATGTCCTCGGCGAAGAAGCTATTGAGGATGTTGATCTCGGTGTCGCCCAGCGGGGCGTCGCCATCGTCTTCGTCGTCCTCTGTGCCACTGCCCGGCGCGCCAGCCGATTTGGACGCATGGCCTTCGGCGGGGGACTTGTCCTCGACGCTCTTGGCTTTCAGGACAAGCACCGGAGTCCTGGGGTCGTCGCCGGACGGGCTGTAGCTTGACCAGGCGGAAATGATCTCCAGCAGCGCGGCCAGGTCAGCAGCGGTCAGCGGTCTCGAGTCCTGTCCGGCAGGCGCAGGCAATCCGGCGAACGTCGCACGGAAAGTCCTCACCTCGCGCTTCAGCAGTTCCAGGTCCTCCCTGAATGCTGCGAAGTCGAGGCCGGCAAGACCCTGCTGGGCGATGCGCCCGAGCGCCCAGGGTACGGTGGACACAGAGAGTTCATCGAGCATCGGCGAGCCATCGGCGCCCACGCGGATCCTGGCGCTGCAGGTCAGGCCCTCCAGTTCGCCGCGTTCGTCCTGGTCGAAGGACTCGTCAGGGCTGAGCGTCTCGCTGATGACGCGGTGGGTGACCTCGGCCAACTCCGCCTTGTCGAACACGCCGAGAAAGACGTCGAAGCCGGAGAGCTTCCGGCCGTCAGGGACCGGGGCAGACCAAAGTGCCTCGGGCGACATCCGCGCGAGCTGCGCCGCTGAAATCAAGCGGACGTTCCACTCGGCGTCCTTTCCTTCAAGCACCTGGCGCTGCAGGTCGAAGGGGATGAAGAACTCGATCTTGTGCCAGTAGCTCAGTACGCTGATGTGGTCCGCCGACGGCGCACCACGGAGTTGTCTGTCCAACTGCCGCTCCCTTCCAATCTTGGTATGGCTGACTGCTCTCCAAACTTCGGATACCTGACGAGTATCCGTGCGCACTCACGCGGTTTTTAGCAGCCTCGGGAAGCAGCGTACCTTGACGGACAACGTTGGGCCAGCGGAGCTGACCACGTGGGGGCTGCCGGCGCCGGTGACAGATTGCGCTCAGCGCGAGCGGGCGGCCCGGCGACGCCGTTCCGCGGATACGGTGCGTCCGATGCTCAGCAGCGCCAGCAAACCCCAAATCGAGCTCCCGAGGAGCAGGGCATGACCGGTGCTCGACGGGAGGAGGGTGAAGGCCAGCAGCAGTCCAGCGGCTGTGGTGGTCAACATGAAGACGTCGCAGCCGCGCGCCACGCGTTGGAATGCCGCGTCGTCAAGGTGCCGCAGGCTATTCTGAGGGGCGACGGCAACGAAATATGCCGAGAGGATCGGGATGGCCCAGACGGGCGCCCTGAGACTACTGCTAGCCTCCTGCGGCCGGTCTGGGGGATCGGCGCTCAACGCACCTCGGGAACGACGTGGGACAGCCGCTGTGCGGCGCCGACCAGGACGTCCTGCAGTGTCCGACCCAACAGGGGCATGCTCTGGTTGGTGGGGCCGAAGTCATAGGCGCGCACGCCATAGTTCGCGGCAACGTACTCGTCGATCGTGCCGACGGCGTCAACCAGTCCTAGTTCCTTTGCCTCCGGTCCCGGCCAGACTTCTCCGGTTGCCACATCGACGCCCTGCTTCAGGCGAGCACCGCGCTTGGCCTTGACCTCATCGAGGAAGGCCAGTCCCAACTGGTCGACGAGGCGCTGCGCCTTGGAGTCGACTTCGGGCGTGACGGGCGTGAAGGGGTTGAGAAACGCCTTCAGCTTGCCTGATGCGTAGACCCGCTGGCTCACGTCAACCTTGGCAATGGCGCGGTCGAACTGCCATGGCGCCATGATGGCGCCGATCGATCCCACGAGCGAATACTTGCCGGCCACGATCTTGTCGGCGTGCAGGGCGATCATGAAGGCCGCGCTCGCGCCGATGTTGTTGATCACAGCCACAACCGGCTTCGGATGCTTCTTCTTCAAGCTGCCGATCGCGGTGTAGATCCTCTCGGACTCCACCGGGGCTCCCCCGGGGCTGTCGATGGAGAGGATGACGGCTTTGACGTTGACGTTGGCGAATGCCTTCTCCAGCAGTGGAACGATCGCCTCCGCGGAAGCGTGCTCGTTTGATCCGATCGCGCCCTCGATTCGCACGATGCCGACGACATCGCCGAACGGGCCCCAGCGGAACCCGGTGGAACTCAGGAAGAAAAGGAAGTAGAGGATCCCGAGAAGCACCGGCATACCGAAGACCAGCGCCTGAAACAGCATGCGCCATCGGCGCTCAGACTTGCGCTCCGCGGCGGCCAAGCGCTGACCGTGGTCGAAAGACTCGCGCTGCCCGCGCATCTCGCGGACCAGCTCGAGGAGGACGTTGGGCGGCAGATCGGGCTGAGGGGTAGACGCAATACCGGCTGCAGCTGAGTCGTGTGGTTGCATGGTCGCGCTCCGTAGGTGAGGTAACACCCCACGATAGGAGTCGAGCTATAGAGCTCGCCAGCGAGAATCCGGGGTGACGACCAGCCACTAACGGGACCGGACTACTTGCAGTCTTTGGATCCACCCTGAACCAGGGTTCCGAGCGTGACCTTGTTGCAATCGTTCTTCGGTGGCTGCTGGTTGCTCGCGTTGGCAGGCGTAGCGGTGCCCGCCATCCGTGAGTAGAGAGACGCCGTGGGATCTGACGTCTCCGCTTCCATCAGTCGCTTTGCGAGTTCGTCGAGCTTCAATAAATGGCAGCGAAGCTCGAACCCCGCGCGTGTCCTACCGCTGTAGGTGAACGGAACTTCAGCGCGTTTGACCTCTGCCACCACGCAAGCTGAGTTGGCCAGTTGGGGAAGCGACGCTGCATCGACGGGATCGGTGCTCTCACCATGAACGACAAGCATCTGACCTGGAGCGCAGCTAGCAAGCACAAATTTGGCTGCCAAGCGGAAATATGCTTCGGCCTGGTCCTTTACGGCTGCATCTCCAGGGACGAGGGTTCGACGGCCGAGAACGGCATTCGTGTTTGGCCCGAGGTCGCACACCGATCCATCCGTGGCCTTTTCTGGGCGCAGGGATACAGCCTGTGATGGCATCACGGTCATCAGGCTTGCCACCCAGGCGCAGAGGAGTCGAGCTAGCTTCATGGTGTTCTCCCTTGACCAGGCCGCCAAGGTTAATATAGTGCTGTCAGCATGGGTAACCGGAAGCACACAGTGATCAAGGCGATGACGATGGAGCGATGCGTCGTTGTTGCTGGTTGCGCGTTCGTCCAAGGAGCGCAGGCAGCGGCCACGAAGTCTGAGTCGGCAGGCGACGCTTTTGGCGGTTTCGGCTGGATCGCTTTGTTTGTCCTTTTCTGCTATCTCGTCGTGTTCTGCATTCGCCGCCTTGGATCTTCTCGTCGCGCGTGGGATGCAGATCCGCAGGCCGACGAGATGGTGAGGATGGGCACGTCGATCAGTCGCCCTATCGACGAGCGATAAACCTCGCGGAGCCAGCAGGCCGCCTACGGCTTGTTCGGCCTGCGCTTTCCGCTGCTTGGTCGCATCACTGGAACCTCCGGCGTCGAGTCGATCGCTTGCTGGCGCGGGCTGTTGGCGATTCGTGCCTTCGCGTCGATCAATGCTTGACGAGCTGCATCCCCAGCATCCTCGAGGGCTGTTTCCACATCAGCCTTCGTACGGCTCAGCGTCCTTCCTACCATCGATTGATGGGTCACCAGCGTCCCCTTCGAGCGGTCAAGACCATGGCGGCTGTCGAACGATTCCATCGGTTCGCTGTTCTGCCGGCGTTGGGCGTTCAAGCCGGTTTCGATATCAGTGCGAAGTCCCCCTCCATCAAGAAGGTCGGGCCGTCCGACCACTTCGGCATCGACCACCGGCATCTGCGGCGTCCTGGGAACGCCAGCTTGAGGGGCTGACGGGACCGACGAAAGAGCCCCTCCACGGACAGTTGCGTCGTTGTGCCCTTTCATCCCAGACAAATCGGGCTGTAGCACTCCTCGCTGAGCACCCGCTACGTGTGCCGCGTGGATGTCATCAAAGCTGCTGGGCAAAGCCGCACCTCCACTGAATCTGGTGGTCGTGAACGACATGTTCCCGAGCATTGACGCCATGTGCGCAGCAAGCGCCTGGGGGCTGCCACGATACCGATCGGCAGCGCGTTCGTATTCGACAACTGCCGCCGAGTTCGCTGGGTCCGCAGCCAGGTCTCTCGAATATGCGAGGCCCTGTTCATGTGCGAGCCTGATTTCGTTGGAACGCGCAAGCGCTTCGGTGTAGCGCTGTTCCGCGTTCTCCGCATGGGAGGCAGTGGAAGTGAGAGAGGAGGCGAGGCTGCTACCAGCCGTTCCCTCGGATGACAAAGCGTTCAGGAACGAACGGTCGGATGAAGCTCGATCGCCAAATGAGCGCACTGATCTGTACGTCGAGGCGTCGGAGTGGTCGAGGATCTTCTTCTCCGCTTCAGAAAGAGACACGCCATACTTCTTTTCCACCGCCGCACCGCCGCCGATTCCGTAGGCGCTAGGCATGGCGCTGAATCGCAGCAGTGCCCCCGCAACCTGATCTTCACCATAGCCTGTCTCTGCTGAGATGCGCCTTGTCTCTGAGGACAGCTGTTCTGCGGCCTTCGATATCTCTTGGTAGCCGGAGAGGGATTGACCTGCAGTAGATCGCGAAGAACTGGTCTGTTGACGAATCCTGTTGAGCGCTTCGTTCAGTGTAGTGGCACGGGTTGTTCCCGCGCTTACGACGTCCGCAGCTGCCGACGTAGCGGTCCTGCTCGCAGCTTCCACGTCCGACTGGGAGACCCGAGCGGTGACCTGGTGTGATGTGATGCCCTCGTTGCGAAGGAGCGTGACCGCCTTACGGCCGGCGCCATCTTCGGTCCACCAGTTTCCCCGTTCGTCTTGGCTTCGGGAAACCCAAGGATTAGATGTGGACGGTGTGACGACTCGCTGATCCATCGACACATTGCCCATGCTTGAGTTGCCGGCAGCCGCTGAGGCGGAGGCATTGCCGATGGTCGACTGAAGACCAGATAGTCCGCCAACCAGCGACGTACCGAAGTTCACGAGTCGGTTTGCTAGCGAGTAGGCCAGGAACGGAATGCCGATAACCAGGTAGGACACGACTGCCTGAGCCGAGACCGCGTTTGAGTAGATGGGCGAAGCCGACTGTAGGGACAGGGCTTTCACGCCTCCTCCCACCTCAGCGGCGGCCGCTTGGTCGAGTTGGGCGTAGATGCTGGCCATGTAGTTCAAGATCGCAAAAAGGGGCGGCCAAAGCTGAATCGAGATCAACGCTGTCGTGTACCCGGCAAGCATCAAGATGGTGTTTCGCCCGGAGGACAGGAACATAAGCAGTACCACCAACGGGAAGACGGCATAGCAGGTTGCTTCCGCGACGTTGCGAACTACTGGAAGTGCCTGCTCAGCAATCTTCGCGCCGTTGATCCAAGCGGCGTTCTGCGACGCAACTGCAGCCGCGCGGCCAGTTGCCAACATCATGCAGGAGGGGTCGTTGATTCGCTGGCAGCCCATTTCTCCCGAGTCGTTGATCGCGTTGATGAGAGCGTTCTGGCGGATGAGATCGGCCGCTGTCGCTGATGCCGTTGCGATCTGGCTCCTGATGTAGGCCTGGGGAATCTGGTTCATCACTGCTGCTTGCGCAGCAAGCGAGGGAAGCGTGGGATTGAGGCGCAGCCCGAGACGTTGGGCGAGATCGGTCACCTGCGAAGGAAGTCGAGCGTTGATGGATGCATACACCTGGTCGCATGTGGCAGTAGTAACGCCCGCACCTGACGTGACGATGCTGAACCTGCCTGGATTCGTGGCGGCCATGGTGGCCCAAAGGTCAGCGGACGTTGAAAATGTCGTCGGAGAGATGGTGCCATCAGCGATGTCGAAGGCGGTGCAGTTGCCAACGAAGTTGATCAGATCGGTCCTGACCGCTGGATCGGGAAGTGAGGTCCGGCGCGTTTCTTGGAGAAGCCTGCTGCCAAACATCAGTCCGTTCTGCTGGTAGGCAAGCTCGGCGGGAAGTGAGCCCGAGCCGGGGATGACTTGAAAGGCGGTTTCGAAGAGCTCGGTAATCGAGTTTCCGATTGAGCTCGTAAGCCCCCCCAGTGCGGCCATTCCAAATGGGACATTCGCCACGACCTTGACCGGAGTTCCGCCCGTCTTGTCGACGATCCCAACAGAGATTCTAGGAACGAAGAGCACACCATAGACCAGCACGACGGAGCCGATCCACTTCCAGCCATGAAGCTTCTCCGGCGCGAACATGTAGGCGACCATCGCGGCGACGAATCCGCAGAACGCAACCGCAGCGACAGCGCTGAGGTACGTGCCCGAGGCCATGATGGCGGCGATCGCATTGAAGATGCCGAACAGGCTCTCGCTGTTGTGATAGGCGTAGATCTCCCACATTTGAGTCTCCTCAATGCGCCAGAATCTTCATTGAACTCCGCGGTGCGCGTAGCCGAGCATGTCGAGCACATGCGCAGACATGTTTGAACGGAGATTGCGTTCAAGCCGTTCGAGGTCGCCGGCTACGGTTGATACAGAAGCGACCTTCTTGTACATGTTTGACTGCTCCTGTTGCAGTCGATTGAGGAAGCGTTGAACGTCGCCGCGCAGTTCCAGGGCCGTTTCTCGCTGGTCCTTAGTCAATCGAAATCTCTTCTGCAGAGCGGCGAGGCCGAGGTTGGAGAACTGGCTCAGGAAGGTGAACGCATAGTCAGCAGCGATCACCTCTTTGTAGTTCCCGATCATGGTGTCCGCGAGGCCGGACCCCGGGATCGTGTTGCCCACGGATAGCATCCGCCAAACAGGCAGGCTCGTTGAGTTGACGAACCCGACCGCAGTTGAGTTGTTCGGGATGGCAGCGCGCGTGCGAATGCTGTCGGAGATCGTTCGCATCAGAACTTCGACCTTCTTGACTAGTGGCTCGTGAACTGAATCGCCTCGCGTCACTACGTCGCATTCGGTGTAGTTGTTGCACTTGAGAAGTTGCACATTGATGTTGCCTCCGCCGGCATCTGACTGGCCGTAAAGAAGTTGTGCCACGGTCGTGATGCTTGGCCCGATGCTGTCGGGGTCGCGGTTTGATTCAGGCGGGTGATAGATGGTCGTGCCGAGGATGCTCATCACGACTTCGCGTGCTTGATCGTCGAGCGTGTCGACAGTCTTCAAGGCCTTCCACGTCAGGTTACCCACGAAGGGAGCTTGGTTTGCAATGTTGGGATCCGAGTTGCTACGTGCAGAGGCGAGGATGCTGGAGCTATCTGAGGCGCAGCGGCGCATCGCGGCGTCTACGTCTGCCTCGACACCCATCGTCACGGCAAGCTTTGCGCACGCGCGCTGCGAGTCGTAGCCCGTTGCTTCAGCGGCCGAGGAAACGAGGGCTGTAGCCGTTTCGCATGAATTGATTCGAGCGTTGTTGATCCACGTCTCCAGGCCCTTGGCCCACTTGGTCAAGCCACCCAACAAGGGGGAGACCGCCTCAAGCGCAATGAATCGACCCGGGTCCAGTAGACACCTTCGAGCCTCAAACTGAGGCCCAATCGGAGGTGCCATGCAAAGCAAGCAACCCTACCCAGAAGAATTCAAGATCGAGGC
>NZ_NIOF01000007.1 GCF_002205645.1 Roseateles aquatilis
GCGAGAGGCAATGAACCAATTCGCCATCCTCTACGCAGACCGATTCACCAGGACCGGCTCGTAGCCTCGTAGAAGCGCCTCAAACACAGAATTTCTGACACACCCGGACGGCGGGGCATGAAGCGCATCGGAAGGCCATTGGCGTTGCTCTTCTTTGAGTCTACGGGCCGCCTCCGAGCCGCATGGACGCCTCCCCCGACTCGCGGGGCCGTCTTGTCACCGGAACATGTGCCGTCAATGGAAAGCAGTCGCGCAAGACCTGCCCCTTCGGGCTCTGGTGAATGTCATCGAATGCAAGCAATCGCCCGCCACTGCCAGGCCTTCCGGTTGGGCCACCGAGTCATATCGGCTCATTGCCCGACAGCGAGCCGTGTGAAGGGGGCCAGCACCATCGCCCATCGACTCCCACCGGGCAGGCTCAGGGACATCGAGATGCGATTCTCAGCGTCGAGCCCCCGCCTCCCCGCCACTACAACGGCCTTGTACTCATATAGCGCGAGCGCGGCAGCCCCACCCATTCGCCTGTCACCTGCCAGCACCACCTTGTCTCCGCCATCCGTCTTCGCGACCACCATCGGATCATTGGACGGCGGGAACACCAGCAGGCATTCGCCCGCGGCCAATCCATCGATGGAACGCCGCAGCAGCGAGTCGGACACCATCCGACCCCAGTCGCCCTTCACGCCCGGTGGTGGCGGAGACAGTTGCTTCGAATCCGCCGGCAGCGCATACCATCCTCGCGTCAAGCTTGACCGCAGCTTCAGTTGATCCGGTGGTGTTCCGAGCACGTAGCGCGCTTGTGTCCCTCGGTCCCGCATCGCGGCGACCATTTCCGGCAGCGACCGGGAAGCCTCGTCGAAGAACATCGACCGCGCCGCCGGGCGCTCGCGAGCTCGTTGAAATGCCGCGTCGAAGCCATGCGTCTCGCCGGAGCGAAGGAATTCATACGCGGCGAACAATCCCTCCTCCAGAGGCACCGACAACGCCTTGAGCTCGGGCAAAAGCTCTCGCGCCAATCGATCCAGCGCCACCGCATTGATCCGGACGCGGGGCGCCGTGCTGACGGAGGCACCGCTCTCCCGTGCATCGACCATCGGTGAATTTCCAGGGGCAGAAACGAACATGCGCGACTCCTCCGCCTTCAAGGCGTGATGAACGCAGCCTCACGGCGAGGCCGCCATCCATCGAGTCGCCACCGAGCTGGCGGCGGTTCCCAGGCTTCACTTCGTGATCACGTCCCGATGCATCGGCGCCAGCAGCGCCAGCAGCCGGTTCTGCACCGAGAACGGCACGCCCTGCTCGTCCATCGAGGCCTGCAGATCCTCGACCAGCGCATTGAAGTCGGCCTTCGTCAGCGCCAGGTGGGCGTGCGAGTTCTTCATCGTCTCGCCGTCATAGACGCAAGGGCCACCGCTCAACTGGCAGAACTGATTGCGCAGTTGCTCCTTCAGGAACTTCGGATTGACGCCATCGAACTTCAGCTTGATGCGTTCGTCCGCGTAAGCGCGGTCGACCAAGCCGCTGGCGATGCGGGTGAGGCCCTCGGTACCTCCGAGCGCCCGATAGAGCGAGTCATCGGCGGCGAAGACCCCGCCCGCCACCAGCAGCGCCGAGGCCAGCACGCCAGATCGCAGCAGCATGGCCAACGAGGGAGAAGGACTGGCACGTCGCGTCATCGATGTTTCTTCACTCGTCTCTTCGTTCAATACGCCAGCTGAATCGATCCATACACGCCGCGTTGCCGCCGCGGCTGGATGCCCGGCACCACACGACCGAGGTCGACATAGGCCGCCGTCAGCGACAGGTGCTTGTTGGGCGCCCAGGCGACGAAGATGTCCTTCCAGTCGTCCTCGCGCAGCGCGTCGCCAAGGATCGACGGGTTCAGCTTGTCCGGCTTCATCCGGTATTCGACGCCCACCGCCCACTGCTTGCTCAGCAGATAGGCCACCGAGATCTCGGGCAGCAGCGAGTAGCTCTTGCTCGCCGTGCCGCCGAAACCCAGCAGGCCGTTCTGGTTGGCGCGCGAAGCCCGCAGCGTGACGTTGACGAGCGTGCTCTGCGCCAGGAACAGCTTGCTCGCGCTCAGGTAGACATCGACGCCGCTGCGCCGGGCGCCGAGCGCATCCAGCGTCGGCGCGAGGCCACCCGCGTCGAGGTGCTTGTACTCGACACCCAGCGCGATCTGCGGCATCCAGGAGTCCGCGTCCAGGACCGCGTCGCCGATCAGGCGAACCTTCGCGCCGAGGATCGTCTGCCTCAGCTTCAGCCCCGGCACGCCGAGCGCCGCGCCGGTCCCGCCGGCCGAGAAGTCCTGCTTGCCGAGCGACATCTCGACCCGCTCGCCGAACGCGACCGACGCGCCGTAGGCGCTCAGGCTGTAGTCCTGAACAGGCAGCCGCGTGAAGTAAGCCGTGGCCCCGATCTGCCCGCTGGTCGCGTAGCTGCCGGTCAGCGCCCAGGGCGACAGGCCGCCTCCGGCGGCTCCGTCGATGCTGCTCACGCCGCCGGTCAGCAGCAGCTTGCCCTGCGCCTGCGCGGCACACGCCAGCGGAACAGCCAGGAGCAACGAAAGTAGCGGGCGAAGCAGTCGCTGTGTCATGACGAAAGAAGGGGAACAGGACGTGAGATCGGTCAGGCGCGGCCGATCACCAGGCGCCGGTGTTGGGCATCGAGATCCAGGGCTCGGCCGGCGGCAGCGCGGGGCCGTCCTGCAGCAGCTCGACCGAGATGCCGTCAGGCGAGCGCACGAAGGCCATGCGGCCGTCGCGCGGCGGGCGGTTGATGGTCACGCCGTGATCCTTCAGGCGCTGACATGCGGCATAGATGTCCGGCACGGCATAGGCGACGTGGCCGAAGTTGCGGCCGCCCGCATAGGTCTCGGCGTCCCAGTTGTAGGTGAGCTCGATCTGCGCGTCCTCGTCGCCGGGCGCGGCCAGATAGATCAGGGTGAAGCGGCCGGCCTCGTGCTCGCTGCGTCGCACTTCTTCCAGGCCCAGGGCGTCGCGGTAGAACTTGAGGGAGGCGTCGACATCGGTCACGCGGACCATGGTGTGCAAATACTTCATGAGCGATTGGCGTATGGCTGAGGGAGCGATCAGGTGCGCGATTGTGGCCGGGCTTGGCCTGCGGCGCATGCCCTCTGGGCATGTGCGAAGAGCAACCCGGCGAATCGACGCGCCACCCATCGCCCAGAAACGAGAAAGGCCCGCGATCGCGGGCCTCGTCGAGTGCGCCAGTTGGCGCCCGTCCGGGCGTCAGGTCGCCTTGGGCGCGGCATCGCCCTGAGCGGCGAGCGCGGCGGCCTGGGCCACCCGCTGCGACAGCTCCTTGCGATAGCGGTTCAGCTCCTGGACGCTGGCGAAGCTGCGCTCCATCAGCAGGCTCATGTTGTGCAGGATGCGCTCCACGACCTTGCTCTCCCAGACGCTGTCGAACTGGATCTGCTTGTCCAGCCAGCGCTCCAGCCATTCCGGATCCGGCAGGCGGCTCTGGATGGTGTCACGCGGGAACAGCTTGGCGTTGACGTGCAGGTTCGTCGGGTGCAGCGCCTGCGCGGTGCGGCGGGCACTGGCCATCAGCACGCCGACCTTGGCGAACGCCGCCTTGGCCTCGTCGCCGAACTTCGTCATCGCGCGCTTCATGTAGCGCAGGTAGGCACCGCCATGGCGGGCTTCGTCGCGCGACAGGGTTTCGTAGATCGCCTTGATGACCGGCTCGGTGTGCCATTCAGCGGCGCGGCGATACCAGTGGTTCAGGCGGATCTCACCGCAGAAGTGCAGCATCAGCGTCTCGAGCGCCGGGGCGGGATCGAATTCGAAACGAACCTCGTGCAGCTCGGCTTCGGTCGGGACCATGTCCGGACGGAAGCGGCGAAGGTACTCCATCAGGACCAGCGAGTGCTTCTGCTCCTCGAAGAACCAGACGCTCATGAAGGCCGAGAAGTCGCTATCGTCCTTGTTGTCACGCAAGAACATCTCGGTGGCCGGCAGCGCCGACCACTCGGTGATGGCGTTCATCTTGATCGTGCGCGCCTGATCGTCGGTCAGCTTGGACGCGTCGAACTTGTCCCATGGGATGTCCGTGTCCATGTTCCAGCGCACGGCTTCGAGTTGCTTGAAAAGTTCTGGGTAAAGCATGTCACGTCCTTGTAAGCGCGGCGGATTCTAACGGCCGCACCATGACAATCCCTTACAGGGAAGAACAGTGGAGGCCTTCTGGCCTAATGCGCTTGCTAAATCTCATGCACGCGTTGGTTGATACGCAGTGCGAGCCCATCCGGATCGCCCCCTCCAGGAGACCCTGCAATGAACAAGTCCTTCGGAATCCTCGCCCGCCGGCTGGCCTTCGCCGCCGCGCTGCTCGCGCCCTTCGTCGCCCAAGCCGCGCCGGCCGCAGAGACCACCGCCCCCGCGAGCGCCGCCAATTGCCCGGATCTGTTGCAGCGGCAAATGCCGCGCCTGCAGGACGAGAAGCCGCAGGCGCTGTGCCAGTACGCCGGCAAGGTCGTGCTGGTGGTCAACACGGCCAGCTTCTGCGGCTACACGCCGCAATACAAGGCGCTGGAGGCGATCTCCGCGCGTTATGCCGACAAGGGACTCGTGGTGCTGGGATTTCCATCCGGTGATTTCGGCAACCAGGAGTACGGCAGCAACAAGGAAATCGCCGAGTTCTGCGAGAACACGTTCAACGTCAAGTTCCCGATGTTCAGCAAGAGCAGCGTCGCAGCCGGCAAAGCCGATCTGAACCCGCTGTTCGCCGACCTGGCCAAGCGCACCGGCCAATCGCCGAAGTGGAATTTCCACAAGTACCTCATCTCCCGCTCCGGCAAGGAGGTGATGAGCTTCGCCTCCGGCGTCAGCCCGGACAGCCCGCAGTTCGAGCAAGCGGTGGAACGACTGCTGGCCCAGCGCTGAAACCACGCCGACGGCACGATGCGGCGAGCCTCAGCTCGCCGCGCCGGGAGTTCGAGAAAGCTTGCTCGGTCCGGTTCATGAAGATCGGTCGAGCCGAAGAAAAAGGCGCGGGATTCGGCAATCGGCGAGCCTGTGGCGCAGCTCCGTCATCACCCTGAAAACTGTCCCGACTAGGCGGGACACCGGTGACAGATGCTCACTTTTTCATTCATCGGCAGGATGACATCGGCGCCGAGGCGCTGCACCATTGGGCCTCGTTCGATCGCTGGCGTTCACGCCGGAGACCCGGCGACACCGGCGTGACGCCGATGCATGAGTCCCCGTATCAGCGCTTGCTTTGATGGGCCTTAAACGGGGTGGAAGTCGAAGTAGCGACCGAGGGCATTGGGAAGTTTCCATTGATCCCGTCATCGACGGGAGTACAGTCAAGTCACCATTTCAGCCGCAAGACCTGCTTTCTCGTAAAGCTGCAATCCCGAGGCCTTTCTCCTCCTCCTCCCTCCCTCCCTCGTTGGCCAGGGGCGTCTTGAGGCTACTTTTCTACCCAGGGCTTCCGCATCGCGGAAGCCCTTTGTGTTGGCCGCTCAGCGGAGCCAGCCCTTGCGGCGGAAGTAGATGAACGGCGCGGCCACCGAGGCGATCATCAAGCACAGCGCGAACGGGTAGCCATACCGCCACTGCAACTCCGGCATCGCATTGAAGTTCATGCCGTACACGCTGGCGATCAACGTCGGCGGCAGCAGCGCGACGCTCGCGACCGAGAAGATCTTGATGATCTTGTTCTGGTTGATGTTGATGAAGCCGACCGTCGCGTCCATCAGGAAGTTGATCTTGTCGAACAGGAACGCGGTGTGGGAGTCGAGCGAATCGATGTCCCGCAGGATCTGACGCGATTCCTCGAATTGCTCGGCATTGAGCATCCGGCTGCGCATCATGAAGCTCACCGCGCGGCGCGTGTCCATCACGTTGCGGCGGATGCGGCCGTTCAAGTCTTCCTCGCGCGCGATCGCCGAGAGGACCTCGCCCGCTTCGGTGTCGTTGACGTCCTTCTTCAATACGCGCGCGCTGACCTTCTCGAGGTTGTCGTAGATGCCTTCGAGCACGTCCGCCGAATATTCCGCGTCCGCGTCGTAGAGCTTGAGCAGCACGTCCTTGGCGTCCTCGATCAGGGCCGGGATGCGGCGCGCGCGCAGGCGCAGCAGGCGGAACACCGGCAGGTCCTCGTTGTGGACCGAGAACAGCACGTTGTTGAACAGGATGAACGCCACCCGCACGTTGCGCGGGGTCTCCATGTCGTCGATCAGGAAGTCGGAGCGGATGTGCAACTCGCCGTTGTCTTCCTCATAGAAGCGGGCGGACTCTTCCAAGTCCTCGTCGACGATGTCCTCGGGGATCACGAGGCCGAAACGCTCGCGGATCCAGTCCTTCTCTTCCGCGCTGGGGGATTCCAGGTCGACCCAGACGGCATTGCGGTCGGCGCCGGACACGGAGGCCAGCTCGGCGGCCGTCGAGACCTCTTCCTGGACCATGCCGCCCTTGAGGCGGCCGTTATCCAGCGTGAACACATTCAGCATGCGGGTCCTTCGTCGGCGTGTGGCGCGCTGAGGCGAACGCACAAGCCCGAGAGCGCGTTGACGGACCCGTCGATCGATGTGCGGGCCGCGTCGAGGCGCGATGTTTTGCGAGAGAGGACGGCCCGCGGTTCAGGGCGTCCGGGCAGATGAGAGCGTGGCCGTCTCACTCCGGACAAGCGTCGCGGCGGCGCGGGGGATGGCCGAAGGCGCCGGCTTCAGCCAGCGCCGTCATCGGCCATGAAGGATGCGCTCAGAAACCGCGGCGGATTGACGCTGGAGCGGAAGGCCACCGAGGGTGGTCGCTGTCCAAGAGGGACTCCAGTAATCGGGACGCGGAATTATCACATCGCGTCCGGACGGCCGGCAAGGCAGACGGACTCGCCGCGCAACATCCAGCATTCGAGCACGGCCCGGGCCATGTCGCAAGGCGGGAATATTCGCCCCCAAACCTTGCTTTTGTTCACTTGTGCGGGGCTGGGAACGAGAGCAGACTGGTCCCGTCCTTTTCACAAATCTGCCTCAGAACCCGCATGACATCGGCCCTCGCGGCCTCCGTCATTCGATCCCCCCGCGTGTCGCGGCTCCCCGCCACGATGCGTGCTCCCTGGAACGCCGAGCCTGCTGACGCCGTCTTCTCCGTCGATCCTTGCCAGATCCCCGACCGAATCCCGACGATTCACTTCGAGCCGCCTTCAGCCTCTCCTCGACGCTTCCGTCTCCTCCGCAACCTTCTCATCCCAAGCACAGCCACCTCCAGACATTCCATCTCCCCATCGATATCGGCCTACGGGCCCCTCACTCTTTCCGACCAAGCCCTTGTGAAAGGAGGCTTTATGAACCTGACCATCAGTGGCCACCATCTCGAAGTAACTCAGGCTCTGCGTGAATACGTGCTGAACAAGCTCAGCAGAGTGATCCGCCACTTTGACCAGGTCGTGGACGTCAATGTCCTCTTGACCGTGGAGAAGCAGAAGGAGAAGGATCGACGCCAACGCGCGGAAGTCACGATGCATGTGAAGGGACGGGAAATTTTCTGCGAACACGCCCACGAGGATCTTTACGCCGCGATCGACGAGCTGATGGACAAGCTGGACCGGCAGGTGTGCCGACACAAGGATCGGGTGCAAAACCATCATCACGCCTCCGCCAAGCGCATGGATGTGAGCGCCGGATGACCTGGGGAGCCGGGTGCGCCGCGCGGAACGCGGGCGGCCGGCAGCCCTGAAGACCTTGGGGCTTTCCCCAGGTTCGACGCCAAGGCGGCCCACGGGGCCGCCTTTTTGTCGAGAATTGTTGCAATGCAACAGCAATGGCGACGTTTTCACAGGAGCGTCGCATCCGTCACGCCCGTGTTGGCAAGCGGATTCCTATAATCCTCGCCTTCAACCCCGGATCTGCACGCCAACGCGGTGCGCAGTGCTTCCCCAGCCCCGCCGATCCACGCGACCGGCGCTCCGCCCGATGAATCGTCTCGCCGCCATCCTTCCCGCCAGCAACGTGCTGGTCGATGTGGACGCTTCCAGCAAAAAGCGGATCTTCGAGCAGGCCGGGCTGCTGTTCGAGAACAACCACTCCATTCCGCGCGCGTCGGTAACCGACAATCTGTTCGCGCGTGAACGGCTCGGCTCCACCGGCCTGGGCCACGGCGTCGCGATCCCCCACGGCCGGATCAAGGGGCTGAAGAATCCATTGGCTGCGGTGCTGCGCGTGCAGCAGCCGATCGGCTTCGACGCCCCCGACGACGAACCCGTCACGCTGCTGATCTTCCTGCTGGTCCCGGAGGCCGCCACGCAACGGCACCTGGAAATCCTGTCGGAGATCGCCGAGATGCTGTCCGACCGCGAACTGCGCGAACGCCTCAAGACGGAGTCCGAAGCCAGCACCGTGCATCGCCTGATCGCTGACTGGGAACCGCTGAAGTCGGTCGCCTGATCGGCCCTCGCCGCCGCCCTCCTCCAACCGCCCGCCCCGTCCGCCCTTCGTGAAAGCCACCTCCATCAGCGCCGATCGGCTGTTCGAGGAACACCGCGAGGCCTTGCGTTGGGAATGGGTCGCCGGGCACGCACACCCTGAACGCCGCTTCGACGAGGCCGCGCTGCGCGACGCGCAATCGGCCGCCGACCTGGTCGGCTACCTGAACTACATCCATCCGTATCGCGTCCAGATCGTGGGCCGACGCGAGGTCGCCTATCTGAGCCAGGCCTCGGGCGACGTGCTGGACCGCCGCATCGCGCGCATCGTCACGCTGGAGCCACCGGTGATCATCGTGGCCGACGACCAGCCCGCGCCGGACCGGCTGGTCGCGATGTGCGATCGCGCCGAGATCCCGCTGTTCACCACCGCCGAATCGGCCGGCCACGTCATCGACCTGGTGCGCGCCTACCTGGCCCACGTCTGCGCGAATCGCACGACGCGGCACGGCGTGTTCATGGACATCCTGGGCCTGGGCGTGCTGCTGACCGGCGAGTCCGGCCTGGGCAAGAGCGAACTGGGTCTGGAGCTGATCAGCCGCGGCCACGGCCTGGTGGCGGACGACGCGGTCGACTTCTTCCGCATCGCGCAGACGGCGATCGAGGGGCGTTGCCCCGAGCTGCTGATGAACTTGCTGGAAGTCCGCGGCATCGGCCTGCTGGACATCAAGGCGATCTTCGGCGAGACGGCGGTGCGTCGGAAGATGCGCCTGAAGCTGATCGTGCACCTGGTCCGCAAGGAGACCATGGAGCGCGATTTCGAGCGCCTGCCCTACGAGCCGCTGTACGAGGACGTGCTCGGCATGCCCGTGCGTAAGGTGGTGATCGCGGTGGATGCCGGCCGCAACCTGGCGGTGCTGGTCGAGGCCGCGGTGCGCAACACCATCCTGCAACTGCGCGGCATCGACACCTACCGCGAGTTCGTCGAGCGCCACCAGCGCGCCATCGAGCAAGGCCTGAACGACGCCAACTGATTGCCTGCCGCGGTCGACGGGAACGTCGGCGCGGCCTGAGCGATCAGCGCGCCATCTTGTTCGGGCAGTCCTTCTTCACGCAGTTGGCGTAGAGCGCCAGCGAGTGTTCCTGCAGCTGGAAACCGCGCTCCTCGGCGATCGCATGTTGGCGCTCTTCGATCTTCGGGTCGTAGAACTCCTCGACGAAGCCGCAGGTCAGGCAGACCAGGTGGTCGTGATGATGGCCTTCGTTAAGCTCGAAGACAGCCTTGCCGGACTCGAAATGGTTGCGCGAGAGCAGGCCCGCCTGCTCGAACTGCGTGAGCACGCGGTAGACCGTCGCCAGACCGATGTCCGCCCGCTCATCGAGCAAAGCTTTGTAAACATCCTCGGCGGTCATGTGCCGCTGTTGGGTGGTCTGGAAGATCTCGAGGATCTTGATGCGGGGCAGCGTGGCCTTGAGGCCGCTGTTCTTGATTTCGTCTGACCGGTTCATGGGGTTTGCGTCCTTCGGACGGACTGGAGCCAGCCGCTAGAATTCCGGCCATCATAGCCCTAGCGCCTCGGCGAGTTTCCGCCATGTCATTGAATTCCCGTATTGCCCGCCTCGCGCGCCGGACCTCGTCGTCCGCCACCGTGGCGGGACTGTCCCTCGGTCTCCTGGCGCTGGGCGGATGCTCTCAAATGCCGAAGTTCGATGCGTTCTCCGTCAGCGGGGACAAGGTGATGGGCCTCATCACGCCCTACCGCGTCGAGATCGTCCAGGGCAACGTCGTGACCAAGGAGCAGCTCGCCCAGGTCAAGCCCGGCATGACCCGCATGCAGGCACGCGAGGCGCTCGGCTCGCCGCTGCTGACCGACGTCTTCCACGAATCCCGCTGGGATTACGTCTTCACCATCCGCCGCCAGGGCGCCGCACCGCAGAACCGCCACATCCAGCTGACCTTCGACGGCGACAAGCTGTCCAAGATCGACGCGCCGGACGACCTGCCGACGGAGAAGGAATTCATCGCGGCCATCAACACGCTGAAGGGCTCCGGCAAGGAGCCCAAGCTGGAGCTGACCGAGGAAGAGCGCAAGGCGCTGCCGCCGCCGGTGCGCCAGGCCGCGGCCTCCGCGCCGGATCCGATCGGTCCGACGCGCGACTACCCGCCGCTGGAGGCGCGCCGATGAGCGGTCTGCGCATCGCCGTCACCGGCGCGTCCGGCCGCATGGGCCGGATGCTGATCGAGGCGGTGCTGGGCGCGGACGACTGCGAGCTGACCGCCGCGCTCGACCGCGAAGGCAGCCCGGCGCTCGGCCAGGACGCCGGCGCCTTCCTGGGCCAGGCCACCGGCGTGGCGATCTCCAGCGACGTGAAGGCCGGCCTGTCCCGGGCCGACGTGCTGATCGACTTCACCCGGCCCGAAGGCACGATGGCCCATCTGGCGCTGTGCGCCGAACTGGGCGTGCGCGCCGTGGTCGGGACCACCGGCTTCAGCGAGGAACAGAAGTCCCGGATCGCCGAGCTCGCGCAGCGCTCGGCCGTCATGATGGCGCCCAACATGAGCATCGGCGTCAACGTCGTGCTCAAGCTGCTGCAGCAGGCCGCGCAGGCGCTGTCGCAGGGTTATGACATCGAGATCGTCGAGGCCCACCACCGCCACAAGGTCGACGCGCCCAGCGGCACCGCGCTGAAGATGGGCGAGGTCGTCGCCGACGCGCTCGGCCGCGACCTGAAGACCTGCGCCGTCTACGGCCGCGAAGGCGTCACCGGCGAGCGCGATCCGTCGACGATCGGCTTCGCCACCGTCCGTGGCGGCGACATCATCGGCGACCACACGGTGCTGTTCGCCGGCATCGGCGAACGCATCGAGATCAGCCACAAGGCCTCCAGCCGCGCCACCTTCGCGCAGGGCAGCCTGCGCGCGGCGCGTTTCCTGGGGTCGCGCACGACCGGCTTGTTCGACATGAACGACGTGCTCGGCATCGCCTGAGCACGACGATGTCGTCATCGGCCCCGCGCTCGACCTCGACCTGACAGGGACCCCGCGGACGCCCGATGCGTGAACTGATCAACCTCTGGCAGGCGGGCGACGGTGTCGCCCGTTTCGTTTCCTTGCTGCTGCTGGCGATGTCGGTGAGCAGCTGGGTGCTGATCTTCTGGCGCGCCTGGGCCCTGGCCCGCGCCCGGCGCGACCTGCGCCGCGGCCTGCCGGTGTTCTGGGCGGCGCCCGCGCTGAGCCAGGGGCGCGAGCAACTGCTGGCGCTCGATCGCGAGCGGTTGATGGTCCCGCTGATCGACGCCGCGATCCAGGACAGCCCCAACGGCACCCTCGGCGCCTGCGCGCAGCGGACCTCTCAATTGACGCGGCGCCTGCGCGACGCGCTGCACGTGGTGCTGGGCGGCCTGGGCCGTGGGCAGGTGGTGCTGGCGACGATCGGCAGCACGGCGCCTTTCGTCGGCCTGTTCGGCACTGTCTGGGGCATCTACCACGCGCTGATGAGCATCACCTCGACCGGCAACTTCAGCCTGGACAAGGTCGCCGGCCCGGTCGGCGAGGCGCTGATCATGACCGCGGCTGGCCTGGCCGTCGCGATCCCGGCGGTGCTCGCCTACAACCTCTTCGGCAAATGGGTCGCCGCCTGTGAGGCGGAACTTGAAGGCTTCGCGCACGACCTGCGCGAACTGCTGGGCGGCGCTTGAGCGCCGTCGCCTCGCACCCCGTCAGCGCGCCATGAAATTCGGCCGCCTCGAACGCCGCGAAGCGCCCAGGCCCATGGGCGAGATCAACATGACGCCGCTGATCGACGTCATGCTGGTGCTGCTGGTGATCTTCATCATCGCGGCGCCGCTGATGGGCAGCGCGCTGAAGCTGGACCTGCCCAGGAGCGATGCCGCCGCACCGGGTCCCGGCGCGCACTTCATCGCCCTGGCGATCACGCCCCAGGGCGAATACCTGCTCGGCGAGGACAAGCTCGACGCGAAGGCCCTGCGCGAGCGTCTCAAACAACTGGCCGAGCGCCAGCCCGATGCCGAACTGCGGCTCAGCGCCGACCGCGCCGTGCCTTACGGCCAGGTGGCGCAGCTGATCGGCTGGGCGCAATCGGCGGGATTGAACCGCATCGCCTTCGTCGCCGAGAACGGCGAAGACACCTCGCCCACCCCACGCTGACCGACATCGGCCGATCCCCTCCAACGAAGGAGCAGGTCGTGTCCTGGTCGGAGGGAGCCGGGGGCCCGGGGGCTCGCGGGCAATTTGGCGGACGTACGAGCCCCGGGACCCGGCTTCCGCTGACCGCGCTCGGTCCACCAGCCCCAGGCACGGCCGCGCCCCCCTCATCAAGAGCGCCCAGCCCCGGTCCCGCGCCCTCCTACAATCCGCGGCTACGTTGCCCGAGCCATCCATGAACGAGAAATACGCCCCCTCCGAGGTCGAACAGGCCGCCCGCGATCATTGGAACGCCCGCGATGCCTACCGCGTCGTCGAGGACGCCGGCAAGCCCAAGTTCTACGCTTGCTCCATGCTGCCCTACCCCAGCGGCAAGCTGCACATGGGCCATGTCCGCAACTACACGATCAACGACATGTTGACGCGGCAGCTGCGCATGAAGGGCTACAACGTGCTGATGCCGATGGGCTGGGACGCCTTCGGCCTGCCCGCGGAGAACGCGGCGATGAAGAACAAGGTGCCGCCGGCCGCGTGGACCTACGACAACATCGCCTACATGAAGAAGCAGATGCAGGCGATGGGCCTGGCGATCGACTGGTCGCGCGAGATCGCCACCTGCAAGCCGGAGTATTACCACTGGAACCAGTGGCTGTTCCTCAAGATGCTGGAAGCCGGTATCGCCGAGCGCCGCACGCAGGTCGTCAACTGGGATCCGGTCGACCAGACCGTGCTGGCCAACGAGCAGGTCATCGACGGCAAGGGCTGGCGCTCGGGCGCGATCATCGAGAAGCGCGAGATCCCCGGCTACTACCTGAAGATCACCGACTACGCCGAGGAGCTGCTGGCCGCCGTCGCCGATCCGTCGGACAAGAACTACCTCGCCGGCTGGCCCGACCGGGTCCGGCTGATGCAGGAGAACTGGATCGGCAAGAGCGAGGGCGTGCGTTTCGCCTTCCCTCATGACATCCAGGGCGCGGACGGCCAACCGGTGCAGGGCGGCCTGCTGTACGTCTTCACGACGCGCGCCGACACCATCATGGGCGTGACCTTCTGCGCCGTCGCGCCGGAACATCCGCTGGCCACGCACGCCGCCGCGACGAGCCCCGCGCTGGCCGCGTTCATCGAGGAATGCAAGCAGGGCGGCTCCACCGAGGCCGAGCTGGCGACGCAGGACAAGAAGGGCCTGGCCACCGGCCTGTTCGTGACGCACCCGCTGACCGGCGAGAAGGTCGAGGTCTGGGTCGGCAACTACGTGCTGATGAGCTACGGCGACGGCGCGGTGATGGGCGTGCCGGCGCATGACGAGCGCGACTTCGCGTTCGCCAAGAAGTACGGCATCGCGATCAAGCAGGTCGTCGCCGTCGAGGGCGAGACCTACTCCACCGACGGCTGGGCCGAGTGGTACGGCGACAAGCAGCGCGGCGTGTGCGTCAACTCCGGCGCGCTGGACGGCCTGACGCACAAGCAGGCGGTCGACAAGGTCGCCGAGCTGGTCGGCACCAAGGGCCTGGGCGAGAAGAAGACCACCTGGCGCCTGCGCGACTGGGGCGTCAGCCGCCAGCGCTACTGGGGCACGCCGATCCCGATCATTCACTGCGAGACCTGCGGCCCGGTGCCGGTCCCGGCGAAGGACCTGCCGGTCGTGCTGCCGGAGGACTGCATCCCCGACGGCAGCGGCAACCCGCTGAACAAGCGCGACGACTTCCTGAACTGCAGCTGCCCGACCTGCGGCGCGCCGGCCAAGCGCGAGACCGACACGATGGACACCTTCGTGGACAGCTCGTGGTACTTCATGCGTTATTGCGACGCCACGAACCACGACGCGATGGTCGGCGCCGGCACCGACTACTGGATGCCGATGGACCAGTACATCGGCGGCATCGAGCACGCGATCCTGCACCTGCTGTACGCGCGCTTCTGGACCAAGGTGATGCGCGACCTGAAGCTCATCACCTTCGACGAGCCGTTCCAGAACCTGCTGACGCAGGGCATGGTGCTGAAAGGCGCCTACTTCCGCAAGCCTGAGGACGCGGGCAAGAACTACTACTGGGAACACGAGGTCGACGTCCTGCGCAACGAGCACGGCCAGCCGATCGGCGGCACGCTGAAGGCCGACGGCCTGCCGCTCGAGTACGAGATGACGACGATGTCCAAGTCGAAGAACAACGGCGTGGACCCGCAGGCGCTGATCGACCAGTACGGCGCCGACACGGCGCGCCTGTTCGTCATGTTCGCCTCCCCGCCGGAGCAGACGCTGGAGTGGAACGACGCCGGCGTCGAGGGCGCGCATCGTTTCCTGAAGCGCGTCTGGGGCTTCGGCGCCAAGCACGTCGACGGGATCAAGGCCGGCGGCGCCGACTTCGGCGCGCTCGGCGACGACGGCAAGGCGCTGCGTCGCGAGGTGCACCTGGTGCTCAAGCAGGTCAGCTACGACTACGAGCGCATGCAGTACAACACCGTCGTCTCCGGCGCGATGAAGCTGCTGAACGCGCTGGAAGGCTTCAAGGCCACCGGCCAGGACGCCGCGGTGCGCGAGGGCTTCTCGGTGCTGCTGCGCGTGATCTACCCGGCCTGCCCGCACGTGGCGCATGCGCTGTGGGCGGAGCTGGGCTTCGAGGCCGAGCTGGGTGACCTGCTCGATGCCCCGTGGCCCCAGGTCGACGAGGCGGCGCTGGTGCAGGACCAGGTCGAGCTGATGTTGCAGGTCAACGGCAAGTTGCGCGGCGCCATCAAGGTGCCCGCCTCGGCCGACAAGGCCGCGATCGAGGCGATCGCGCTGGCCAGTCCGGACTTCGAGAAGTTCGCCGAGGGGAAGACGCCCAAGAAGGTCGTCATCGTCCCCGGCCGTCTCGTCAACCTGGTGGTCTGACGTCATGCATCGCCGCGATCTGTTGTCGATGGGTGCCGTGGTCCTGCTGTCGGGCTGCGGATTCGAGTTGCGCAAGGAGCCGGAGTACCACTTCAAGACGCTGGCGCTGACCGGCTTCGTCCCGCACTCGCCGCTGGCGCAGGAGCTGCGCCGGCAGGTGCAGCGCAGCACCGTGCGGCTGGTCGAGGACCCGAACCGCGCCGACGTGATCATCGCGGTCGAGCGCGAGGTGCGCGACAAGACCTCGGTGGCGACGACCGCCGCCGGGCAGATCACCGAATGGCAGTTGCGGCTGCAGGTGGACTACTCGCTGCGCACGGCGGGCGGGGAAATCCTGCTGCCCCGCACCGAGCTGCGCCTGACCCGGGACATGAACTACAGCGAAAGCGCCGCCCTGGGCAAGGAGCAGGAGGAGCTGTCGCTGCAGAAGGCCATGCAGGTGGAGGCCGTCGGGCTGCTGCTGCGCCGGCTCGCGGCGGTGCATCTGGCCGGCTGACGCCGCCAGCCGCCCGAAGTCGCCCACGCCATCGCCGACGGTTGCCCGCGTCGTCGCCCACGTCCCGCCCGCCCCGCCGCCCTCCTCCCCTCGCATGCAGATCAAAGCCGAGGCCCTGTCGGGCCATCTCTCCAAGGGCCTGAAGCCGATCTACACGGTGCACGGCGACGAGCCGCTGCTCGCGCAGGAAGCGGCCGACATGCTGCGCGCCGAGGCGCGCAAGCAGGGCTACGGCGAGCGGCAGGTCTTCATCGTCGGCGGCGCCCATTTCGACTGGGGTCCGGTGATCGCGGCGTCGCAGGCGATGAGCCTGTTCGCCGACAAGCAGTTGATCGAGATCCGAATCCCCGGCGGCAAACCCGGCAAGGACGGCTCGGAGGCGTTGCAGCGGTATGTGCAGGGCCTGCCGCCGGACGTGCTGACGCTGGTCACGCTGCCGCGGCTGGACAAGACGCAGCTGGGCAGCGCCTGGTTCACCGCGCTGGACACCGCCGGCGTCTCCGTCAAGGTCGATCCGGTGGAGCGGCGCGAGCTGCCGGCGTGGATCGCGCGGCGGCTGCAGCAGCAGGGGCAGTCGGTGGCGGCCGGCCCGGACGGCCAGCAGGCGCTGGAGTTCTTCGCCGATCGGGTGGAAGGCAACCTGCTCGCGGCCCATCAGGAGTTGCAGAAGCTGGCGCTGCTGCACCCGCCGGGCGAGCTCGGCCTGGCGCAGATCGAGGCGGCGGTGCTGGACGTGGCGCGCTTCGATGTCTTCAAGCTCAGCGAGGCGCTGCTGAGCGGCCGCGTGGCGCGCGTGCTGCGCATGCTCGACGGCCTGAAGGCCGAGGGCGAGGCCGCCGTGCTGGTGCACTGGACCATGGCCGAGGACATCCGCGGCCTCAAGCGCGTCCACGACGCGGTGGCCGCCGGCAAGCCCTTGCCGATGGCGCTGCGGGAGGCCCGGGTGTGGGGTCCGAAGGAGCGGCTCTTCGAGCGCATCGTCCCGCAGCTGCACGGCGCGGCGCTGGCGCGGCTGCTGGTCGCGGCGCAGATCTGCGACGGCATCGTCAAGGGCCTGCGGCACCCCGAGTGGCCGTCCGACCCCTGGGAAGCACTGGCCCGATTGGCCTTGATGCTGGAACAAGCCCTGCGTCCGCCGGCCCAGAAAACCCGCTATGGTTGACGTTTTGTCGTCCATCAGGCATCGCGATGAGTCTGCCTCGCTCCCCTCTTTTCCGCTCCCTCTGCGCTGGTCGGCGCGCGGCTTCGCGCGGCCCTGATCCAACGCGCGGCACGCGCCGGATCGACCGCCGCGGATCGCCGGCCGGTCGCGCCGCGCGCGCGGCCTTGCTGGCCACGTTGGCGGTGTTGTCGGCGCCGCTGGTCCACGCCGCGGTCTGGACGGTGCAGGTGCGCGACGCCGGCGGCGCGCCGGTGCCGGACGCGGTGGTGGCGGTCGAGTTGAAGGGCCAGCCGAGCAAGGCGGCGGCAGGCACCGCGGCGACCATGGGGCAGCGTGACCGCCAGTTCCAGCCGCAACTGCTGATCGTGCAGACCGGCACCGCGGTCAACTTCCCCAACTTCGACACCGTGCGGCATCACGTGTATTCGTTCTCGCCGACGAAGCGCTTCGAGTTGAAGCTTTACGCCGGCACGCCGGTGGAACCGGTAGTGTTCGACAAGGCCGGCGTCGCCCAGCTCGGCTGCAACATTCACGATCGGATGAGCGCTCATATCGTCGTCGTCGACACGCCCCTCTTCGGCCGCGCCGACGCCCAAGGCGAGGTCCGCCTGGACCTGCCGCCCGGTGACCACCGGGTGCGCCTGTGGGCGCCGCGCCTGGGCAACGCCGCCCCGACCGCGCAGCCGCTGACGGTGGCCGCCGGTGCCCCCGGCGTGCTCAAGGTGGAACTGCGGGACTGATGCGCTGGCCCGATTTCCTCAACCTGCGGCGGCTGGAGGGGCGCATCGTCGCCCTGTTCCTGGCGCTGCTGCTGGTCGTCCAGGTGCTGAACCTGGCGCTGATCGGACAGGGGATCGGGCGCAACGCGCGGGCATCGGTGGCCGAGGAACTCGCCGCCGGTGAACGCATCTACACCCAGCTGCTCGCGCAGGACGCCGAGCAGCGCGGGCTGATCGCCGACCTGCTGCAGTCCGACTACGGCCTGCGCCAGCTGGTCGGCGCCGGCATCGAGGGCGACGAACTGCGGTCCACGCTGCAGGATGTCTTCACCAACCTGAGCGAGCGCGGCGAGGCCAGCTTCATCGGCTACGCCAACGACGCCTTCCAGCTCGTCACCGCGACCGACGCCGTCGCCGGCAAGGTCGCGCCGCTGCTGCGCGGGGTGACGCGGCAGCAGCAGGGCCGGACGCAGAGCCAGTTGGTGTTGCTGGAGGGCAAGGCCTATCAGGTCGTCGTCGCGCGGATGCGGGCGGCAGGGCTGGGCGGCTGGGTCTTCATGGGCTTCGAGATGCGGCAGGACCAGTTGCAGGAGCTGCAGCGCATCGCCCACATCCAGGGCGTGCTGCTGAGCCATCCGGCGCAAGGGTCCTGGCAGGTGCTGGCCAGCGTGCTGGACGCGCCCGCCAGCGCGCGGGTGGTGACCGCGCTGCCCCCGCCCGCCGCGTCCACCAGCTCGGCCGAGCACGACGCGCAAAGTTTCCTCATCCAGATCGATGGCGAGCAGTTCCAGGCCCGGCTGCAGCCGCTGGCGCACGGCGGCGACGATACGCAGGCGATGGCGGTGTTGCTGCTGCGCTCCGTCGACGATGCGTTGGCGCCCTATCGGCAGTTGCAATGGATGCTGCTGGGGCTGAGCCTGGCGGGGGTGGCCGTCTTCGCGGTCGGCGCGGTGCTGACGGCCCGACGCATCAGCGGACCGGTCAAGGTGCTGGCCAGCGCGGCGCGGCGGCTCGGTCAAGGCGACTACGCGCAGCCGGTGCTGCGGCCATCGAGCGACGAGATCGGCGATCTGGCCGAAGCCTTCGAGGCCATGCGCCAAGGCATCCGGGCGCGCGAGGAAGAAGTCCATCGGCTCGCCTTCTGGGACCCCCTCACCGACCTGCCGAATCGCGAGCAATTCATCCAGGCCCTGGCGCGTCGCGTCGCGGACAGCGGCGTGCGGTTCTCGCTGCTGATGCTGAATCTGGATCGCTTCAAGCACGTCAACGATGTGCTCGGGCGTGCCTTCGGCGATCGGTTGCTGCGGGCGGTGGCAGAGCGGTTGCAGCACCTGCTGAAGGATGAGGTGCGCTTGATCGCGCGCCTGGGTGGCGATGAGTTCGTGCTGATGATCGAAGGCGCCGGCGCAACACGCGCCGAAGCCATCTGCGCACGCATCCAGCGCGACTTCGAGCGGGCGCTCAGCATCGACGATCAGACCGTCGATCTGTCCGCCGGCATGGGGGTGTCGCTCTATCCCCAGCACGGGCGCGATCCCACCCTGCTGATGGCGCGCGCGGAACTGGCCATGCACACCGCCAAGCGCGGCCAGAGCGGCTGCGAGGTCTACGCGCCCAGCATGGACGCGGCCAGCCAGGAATCCCTCTCCCTGCTGAGCGAGCTGCGGCACGCGATCGACGCCGGAGAGCTGCGGCTGTTCCTGCAGCCCAAGGTCGACCTGCATCGGCAACGCATCGCCGGGGCGGAAGCGTTGGTGCGGTGGGAACACCCCACGCGCGGGCTGGTGCCGCCGATGGAGTTCATCCCCTTCGCGGAACAAACCGGCTTCATCCGGCAGATCACCGCATGGATGCTTCACGCGTCGGCGCAGACATGGATCAACCTTCAGCGCGAAGGGCTCGCCGTGCCCATCAGCGTCAATCTCTCGACCCGCGATTTGATGGACCAGGATCTGCCCATCAAGGTCGCCGACCTCGTCGCGGGCGTGCCTCCATCCGCCCTCTGCCTGGAGATCACCGAGTCGGCGATCATGGACGACCCGCAACGCGCGCTGCAAACGCTCGAACAACTCCATGCGCTGGGGTTCAAGTTGTCGATTGATGATTTCGGGACGGGGTACTCGTCGCTCGCCTATCTGAAACAGTTGTCGGTGGATGAGCTGAAGATCGATCGCAGCTTCGTCATGAACATGGAACGCGATATCGACGACGCCAAAATCGTCCGGTCGACGATCGAGCTCGCGCATAACCTCGGGTTGAGCGTGGTGGCGGAAGGGCTGGAAACAGCCAAGGCCTGGACGTTGCTCCAGACCCTGGGGTGCGATCAGGGACAAGGCTATCTGCTGGCTCGACCCATGCCTGGGGAACAGTTCGCGCAGTGGCTGCGGACCTGGCAGCCGCCAGACCTCGGGGATGCGAGGGCGAGCACCATCCTGGCGGGGCTTTGAGCCAGCCTTTCAGGCTCCCCGCGGGAGAGCCCGCCGGGATTTCGCCCCGGCAGGCGACTCCCTTTTCTGGTCGCGCCCAGAAAAGGAAGCAAAAGAAGCGCTGACTCCCGGCGAGCTTGCTCGCTGACACGCGGTCCGTCGCTCGTCACTGCGCTCCGAGACTCGTCCAGCATTGCTACTGGAACCCCCACCGCTCGTTGCCGCTCACCCTCCTCGCTGCGAAGGCTTGCCCGCGTTCGCGGGACGCGCCGACCGAGGCAACCAGCGTCTGCGGGTAGGTCCTTGGCGCGTCTGTCGTGGCGCGTCGGTGGTCGGGCGCGTGGGGGGTAACTTCAGCTGTCGCGGTCCTCGAGGGCGTCGCACAACGATTCGAGACCGGCTCGCACCGTTTGAGCCCGCACCGCGTGGCGGTCGCCAATGAACAGCTCCTTCCACACCCGGACAGGCTGGCGGCCGTGCAGCAGCGCCAGCCAGACCGTGCCCACCGGCTTGGCATCGCTGCCTCCGCCAGGGCCGGCCACGCCCGTCACGGCCAGCGCCCAATCGACCGGCGAGTGGGCGATCAGGCCCCGCGCCATCTGCTCGGCCACCTCGCCGCTGACCGCGCCGTGCAAGGTGATCATCGCGGCGGGCACGCCCAGCAACTCCGTCTTGGCCTGGTTGCTGTAACTCACCACGCCACGCTCGTACCACTGGCTGGAACCCGCCAGGCTCGTGCACGCGGCGGCGATGAGCCCGCCCGTGCAGGACTCCGCCGTGCCCATGCGCTCCTTGCGCTGAATGAGCGCGAGCGCGATGCGGTCGATCAGTTCGGATTCGTCGGGGAACAGCATGGAACCTCCTCGTCGATGGATCTGGGGGCAGGACGTCGGTGTGGCGCCGCGAGACCTCAGCCGAGGACCGCGCGCGCGATGGCCAGCACCACGAGCGTACATCCGGCCGCGACCAGGTCGTCGAAGAGGATCCCGAAGCCCTGGCGGAATCCGACCGGCTGTCCAGGCTCGATCTTGAAGAGCCCATCAGCCCACCGCACCGGCCCCGGCTTGGCAGCATCGAAGTACCGGAAGACAACGAAGGCAGCCAGTTGCCACCAGAAGCCCGCCGGCATCACGATCCACAAGATCAGCCAGATGGCGACGATCTCGTCCCACACGACCGCGCCCGGGTCGCAAACACGCAGGTTCCGCGCCGTGACCGTCGACGCCCAGGCGCCAATGACCAGGCCCGCAGCGATCAGGACGCCCCAGGCGAATGGGGTCAGCCAGAGGTTCAGCAGCGCGAACGCGGCCCATCCCCACAAGGTGCCCACCGTCCCCGGCGCGCGCGGCGCGAGGCCGCTGCCGAACCCCATCGCGATCCAGTGCGCGGGGTGACGCGCCATGAAGCCGAAGGTGGGCCGGCACGGCGCATTGGCGTCGGCGCTTGAGGGCGCGTGGGAAGCAGCGTCTGAAGCGGCGCTCGACGCCATGGCCGCGGCCGGCGGCGCGGGCTCCGGGTCAGGCGGAACGCCGGGGGCGAGCGGCACCGGGTCGTCGTCGCCGAAGGGCTTGGCGCCCAGGATGTCCTCGTCGCTCATGGACTGGCTCATGACTTGAAGTGGTCGAAGCTCTGCAACGGTTGCTCGATGAGCCGCCCCGCGCCGTCGACGACGCGAAGGCCGGGTTGGGCGTCGATGCGACCGACGCGGTAGACCGGCGTCGCAGACTCGCGGCCTGCCGCGAGCACGCGTTCGCGGGCCTCGGCGGGTGCGGTGAAGACGAGCTCGTAGTCGTCGCCGCCGCTGAGCAGACAGAGCTGCTGGATGTCCTGCGGCATGGCGCCGAGCACGGCGGATCGCGGCAGGTCGGCCAGCCGCAGCGTGGCGCCGACGCCGGAGCGCGCGAGCACGTGGCCCAGGTCGCCGGCCAGTCCGTCCGAGACGTCGATCGCGCTGGTCGCGAGGCCGCGCAGCGCGCGTCCCAGGGCGACGCGCGGCTCGGGCAATTCCATGCGCAGGCGGACCTCGTCGAACTGGTGGCCGGGCAAGGACAGCGTGCCGCGGAAGACCTCCAGCGCGAGGCGCGCGTCGCCCAGCGTGCCACTGACCCAGAGGTCGTCGTCGGCGCGCGCGCCGGAGCGGAGCAGGGCCTGACCCCGCGGCGTCTCGCCCATCACGGTGATGTTGATGTTGAGCGGCCCGGCGGTCGTATCGCCGCCGGCGAGCACGATGCCGTGGGCATCGGCGAGCTCGAACAGGCCCTGCGAGAACCCGGCGAGGAAGGCCTCGTCGGCACGAGGCAGCGCGAGCGAGAGGAAGAACGCGCGCGGCGACGCGCCGCAGGCGGCGAGATCGCTCAGGTTCACGGCCAGCGCCTTGTGGCCGAGCCGGCGCGGCGAGACGGTGGACAGGAAGTGGCGCCCCTCGACCAGCATGTCGGCCGAGACCAGCCAGTGATGGCCCGGCGTCGGCGCCAGCACCGCGCAGTCGTCGCCGATGCCGAGCACGACGCCGAAGGCGTCGGGGTTCGCGGCCATGGCACCGCGCGCGAAGTAGCGCGCGATCAGATCGAATTCACCCATGGGCGGCATTGTCGCCGCGCAGCAGGTTGGACAGCTCGACCGCGGACTTCACATTCATCTTCTCGAAGACCCGGGCGCGATGGACTTCGACGGTGCGGACGCTGATGTTGAGCTGGTCGGCGATGAGCTTGTTGGGCAGGCCCTGGACGACCAGCAACATCACCTCGCGCTCGCGCTCCGTGAGGTCGCCGACGCGCTGGCCGAGCGCCCCCTTGACGTCGCGCGCCTCGATCGCGGCGGCGCTCTGCGCCAGCGCGTGCTCGACACGGTCGACGAGCGCGTTGTCGGAGAACGGCTTCTCGACGAAGTCGTAGGCGCCCTGCTTGACCGCCGCGACCGCGGTCGGCACGTCGCCGTGGCCGGTGAGGAAGATGACCGGCAGGGTGTCCAGCAGGCCGCGCTCGATCAGCCGGTCGAACAGCGCCAGGCCGCTCATGCCGGGCATGCGCACGTCGAGCAGCAGGCAGCTCGGCGCCGACGGCCAGTCCACGCCCTGGCGCGGCAGCGCGTCCAGCATGGACTCGAACAGCTCCGCGCTGCCGAAGCCCTCGGACAGCAGCCGCCGCGAGCGCAGCAGCCAGGACAGCGCGTCGCGCACCACCTCCTCGTCGTCGACGAGGTAGACCATCGGCAGGGACTGCGGCTTCATGCGGACGACTCTCCAGAAAGGGGGTGGCTGTCGGCCCCGGCGCGCGGGGTCGTGCCGGCCGCATCCTCGCACGGCAGGCTGAATCGGAACTCCGTGCCCGTGGGCGAGGCGGGCGCGACGCGGCTTTCGAAGTCCATCGCGCCGCCGTGCTGCTCGACGACGGTGCGGCACAGGCTCAGGCCCAACCCCATGCCTTCGGTGCGGGTGGTGAAGAAGGGCGTGAACAGCTGCCGCGCGACTTCGGACGGGATGCCGGGGCCATGGTCGACGACGGCGAAGCTGAGCCAGCGCGGCTGCAGCCGTCGCACGCGCAGGATCAGCGCGCGGTCCGCCAGCGGCGTGGGGCCGTCCATCGCCTGGATGGCGTTGCGGGTCAGGTTGAGCAGCACTTGCTCGACCATCGTGCGGTCGCAGCGCACGCGCGGCATGCCGTCGGGGACGTCGAGCTCGATGCGGGCGCCGCTCTTGCGCGCCTGCAGTCGCACCAGCGGCAGCACGGCGTCGATGAGCTGGTCCACGCGGACCCATTCGCGCGCCGCCTCGCGCCGGCGGACGAAGTCGTGCACGCTCTTGATGACGCGGCCGGCGCGCTCGGCCTGCTCGGCGATGCGGGTGACGGCCTGGCGGACCATGGCCGGGGTCTGCGGGTCGTCGGCCTCGCGCACCATCAGGTTGATCGACGCGGTCGCGTAGCTGGCGATCGCCGCCAGCGGCTGGTTCAGCTCGTGGCTGAGCAGCGAGGCCATCTCGCCGACCGTGGCCAGCCGCGCCGTGGCCTGCAGCCGGTCCTGCTGCTGGCGCGACAGCTCCTCGACCTTGCGCTGCGCGCTGAGGTCCAGCACCGCGCTCATCCAGCCGGTCTGCTGGCCTTCGGCGTTGAGCAGCGGTGCCTCGTAGATCATCACCGGGAAGCGCTCGCCGGTGCTGCGGACGAAGACGGTCTCGAAGCCCTCGCGCGGCGGCAGGCCGGCCTCCCAGCGGGCCTCGCGGTCATGGTGGCGGCGCCAGTACTCGTCGGTGAACTCGGGCGGCCAGTACGGCGGCGCGTGGGGCGGGCGGCCGCTGCCGACGAGCTCCTCGGCGCCGTAGCCGACCATCGCGCAGAAGGCCGGATTGACGTAGTTGATGTTGCCGTCCAGCTCGCGCGCGCGCAGGCCGGTGATGAGCGAGTTCTCCATCGCCTGCCGGAACGCCAGCGATTCCGCCAGCGCGTGCTCCACCTGGGCGCGCTTGCGACCGTCCCGCGCCAGCACGATGACCAGCGCGAACAGCGCCATCGACAGGCCCAGCACCAGCGCCGTCGCCAGGTTGGGGATCAGCTGCGGACGGCCGGTGGCGTTGTCCACGCGCAGTTGCAGGCTCAGGCCGGGCAGGTCCAGCAGGCGCTCGGAGAGGTAGAAGCCGGTGCCGCGCGTCAGGCCGGTGCGGGCCAGCCGGGTGCCGTCGCCCTCGACGAAGGACATCTCGAAGCGCCGCGCCTGGTCCTGGGAAATGGATTCCTCCAGCAGCGGCCGCAGGCCCATCGTCGCCACGACGTAGGACCGCGGCTCGCCGGCGCGCACGCGCGGCAGGCACAGGTCGGCGACCTCCAGGCCGTCGCCGCCGGCCAGCGGCACGAAGTAGGAGCGGGAGAACAGCGGCGTGCCCTGGCGCAGCGCGGCGATACAGGCGAGCTCGGTCTCCAGCTGCAACTGCCCGCGCGACAGCGTCGAGAACAGCGGCGGCGCATACGGCGTGTCGACGGCGCGGACGACCTGGCGGTTCTCGTCCCGCAGCTCGATGCGCAACAGCACGCGCGTCTGCCTCAGCAGCCCGGCGGCGTTGCCGCGCCAGTCGTCGTCCTGGGCCCACATCAGCCCTTGCAGGCCCTGCAGGTCGCGGCCGATGAGCTGCTTGGCGCGGGCGGCGACCTCGGCGCCAGCCTGCTCGGAGGCCTCCTGCGCGCGCGCGGCCTCGTGGCTCAGCGTCAGCGACAGCAGCAGCGACTGCGCGATCAGCAGCAGCCCCACCAACGCCCCCCACAGCAAGGCGCGACGCCAACGGCGCGGCCGCACGGCCGGCACCGGACGGGTGAAGGGAGCGGCGGACGACATGGGCGAGGACACGGGACGGAGGGGGCAGGCAGTATGGCGCGCGCGCCGGACGGCGCGATGCGCAGTTTCGCGTATCCACCGGACGAGCGCTCGGTCGAAACGTCGACAGACGCTCCGCCGATGCGTGGCGCCCGCGTCCGCGAGCCCGAAGCGCGGTCCCGCGGGTGAGGCCGCCGGCAAGGTCCGGGCGAGCCTCGATCGGGCCTCGCGGGCGCCATCCCGGGCCGGCTGGCCCGCATGCGGCATACGCATAGTCCGCACTGTCCCGGGATGGTCGGACTCCTACAATCGCCGACCCGGCCCGCGTCGCGTCAAGCCCTTTGACCGCTGTCAAAGCCCTCGTCGACGGCGCGCCGGCCAATCCGAGAGACACCCCGGGACCCCTTCGCGAGGTCGCGGCCAACCAGACAGAGCCCTTATGTCCACGTCCGAAGAAAAACGCGCCGAACTGCGCCAGGCCGCTCTCGAATATCACGAGTTCCCGACCCCGGGCAAGATCGCGATCGCCGCGACCAAGCAGCTGATCAACCAGCGCGACCTGGCGCTGGCCTACTCCCCGGGCGTGGCGGCGGCCTGCGAGGAAATCGTCGCCGATCCGGCCAACGCCTTCCGCTACACCTCGCGCGGCAACCTGGTCGCCGTCATCACCAACGGCACCGCCGTGCTGGGCCTGGGCGACATCGGCCCGCTGGCCTCCAAGCCGGTGATGGAGGGCAAGGGCGTCCTGTTCAAGAAATTCGCCGGCATCGACGTCTTCGACCTGGAGATCGACGAGAAACACGACCTGGACAAGCTGGTCGACGTCATCGCCGCGCTGGAGCCCACCTTCGGCGGCATCAACCTGGAGGACATCAAGGCGCCGGACTGCTTCTACGTCGAGCGCGAGCTGCGCAAGCGCATGAAGATCCCCGTCTTCCACGATGACCAGCACGGCACGGCGATCGTCGTCGGCGCGGCGCTGCTCAACGGCCTGAAGGTGCAGGGCAAGGACATCAAGACCGTCAAGCTGGTGACCTCCGGCGCCGGCGCCGCCGCCCTGGCCTGCCTGAACCTGCTGCTGAAGCTGGGCATGCCGCGCGAGAACATCTGGGTCACCGACCTGGCCGGCGTCGTCTACCAGGGCCGCACCGAGCTGATGGACCCGGACAAGGCCGAGTACGCCCAGCCGACCGACCAGCGCAGCCTGCGCGACGTCATCCAGGGCGCCGACGTCTTCCTGGGCCTGTCCGCCGGCGGCGTGCTGAAGCAGGACATGGTCGCGACGATGGCGGCCAAGCCCATCATCTTCGCGCTGGCCAACCCGAATCCGGAGATCCAGCCGGAAGAGGTCAAGCAGATCCGTGACGACGCGATCATGGCCACCGGCCGGACGGACTACCCGAACCAGGTCAACAACGTCCTGTGCTTCCCGTACATCTTCCGCGGCGCGCTGGATTGCGGCGCGACCACGATCAACGACGAGATGGAGATCGCCGCGGTGCGCGCGATCGCCGAGCTGGCGCAGGCCGAGCAGAGCGAGGTCGTCGCCGCCGCCTATGCCGGCGCGACGCTGAGCTTCGGCCCCGAGTACCTGATCCCCAAGCCCTTCGACCCGCGCCTGATGATCAAGATCGCCCCGGCGGTCGCGCTCGCGGCCGAGGCATCGGGCGTGGCGCTGCGTCCGATCGCGGACATGCCGGCCTACCTGGAGAAGCTGCAGAGCTTCGTCTACGCCTCGGGCACGACGATGAAGCCGATCTTCCAGATCGCCAAGCGCGCGCAGCACAAGCGCGTCGCCTATGCGGAAGGCGAGGAGGAGCGGGTCCTGCGCGCGGTGCAGGTGGTCGTCGACGAAGGCCTGGCGCGTCCGACGCTGATCGGCCGCCCCGAGGTCATCGCGCAGCGCTGCGAGCGCTTCGGCCTGCGCCTGCAGGAAGGCCGCGACTTCGACGTCGTCAACACCGAGTTCGACCACCGCTATCGCGACTACTGGCAGACCTACCTCGCCATGACCGAGCGCAAGGGCGTGACCCAGCAACTCGCCAAGATCGAGATGCGTCGCCGCCTGACGCTGATCGGCGCCATGATGCTGCACAAGGGCGAGGTCGACGGCATGCTCTGCGGCACCTGGAGCAACACCGCGATGCACTTGCAGTACATCGACCAGGTCATCGGCAAGCGCCCCGGCGTCAAGAACTTCGCCTGCATGAACGGCCTGATCCTGCCGGGCCGCCAGGTGATGCTGGTCGACACGCATGTCAACTACGACCCGACCGCCGAGCAGATCGCCGAGATCACCATCATGGCCGCCGAGGAAATGATGCGCTTCGGCCTGCGTCCGAAGGCGGCGCTGCTGTCGCACAGCAATTTCGGATCGAGCAACTGCCCGTCCGCAGTGAAGATGCGCGACGCGCTGGCGCTGATCCAGCAGACCGCGCCCTGGCTGGAAGTCGACGGCGAGATGCACGGCGACACCGCGCTGGATGCCAACTACCGCGCGCAGCTGATGCCCAACAGCACGCTGACCGGCGAGGCCAACCTGCTGGTGATGCCCAACATCGACGCGGCCAACATCAGCTACAACCTGCTGAAGACGGCGGCCGGCGGCGGCATCGCCATCGGCCCGGTGCTGCTGGGCGCGGCCAAGCCGGTGCACGTGCTGACGCCGTCGGCGACGGTGCGGCGCATCGTCAACATGACCGCGCTGACGGTCGCGGACGCCAACGCGGCCCGCTGATCGACCGTGAAACACCCCGCCGCGCCACCCGGCGCCGGCGGGGCCGCGCGGCCGAAATCACCCGATTTCCCCCGTACACTCGCCGGTTCGAGCGCCTGAAAGCCCGACCTCCGCCTGCGCCTATAGAAAAAGTTTGTAGAGGCTCACCAGTTAATTTCTGTGTGATGACTACTCGAATTCACTAGGCCTCCACTGAATGTGTGCACATGCTAACTATGCCGCTTTTTAAGGCATCGTGGCAGACACCGGCTTGAGCATTCGGGGCCATTTCTGTACCATCTTGGTTTCAGGATTCAGGGTAAACCCGTGTATTTGCTCGACAAATCAGCGGTCCGGATGTCCGCCCAGCAGCCCGTCGACGGCGGCTGGCGCCACTCGGGAAGTGTCGCCCTCGACACGGGTTTCACCAGCACGGCCCACCCCCACCGACGCACACAAGACCACCGCCTGGGTCATGTCGGATGGCACGGGGCCGCGAGAACCTGACCCTTGTATTCGACACCGACGATCACGACATGCGCTTCTTGAAGCACCTTTCGTGAACCGGCGCCACCGCAATCTGTGACCATCAAGGAGGAACGCGACCATGCTTTTGCAGACAGTCCGTCCCAACATCGTGCAGGCGATCAGAGCCTACCGGGTAGAGGACTTGATGCTGGCCGCCCAGGATGCCGGCCAGCATTTCCTGTACGCAAACCTGTCATCGGCGGAGACGAAGCAGGACGTGCTGGAATTGATCGCCAGCAACTTCCTGTTCCCAGCCCATTTCGGGAAGAACATGGACGCGCTGTTCGACTGCATGACGGACCTCGTCCACAAGTCGGGCTCGCAGCCTGGCTTCGTCGTCGTGCTGGACCAGTTGCCGGACCATGCCCGCTTCGACCGCGAAGCCCGCGAGCAACTGCTCGACGTCTTCAGAGAGGCGGCCGACTACTGGGGTGAACGGAAAGTTTCATTCCGCTGTTTCTATTCTTTTCAGTAGCCCGCTCCCAAGAATCAGGGTCATGGGAGCGGGCTGCTGAGGTGGCCCCCGTAGAGAAGCCGGTGATCAAAAGCACCAAGAACAATCCGAACCCCAACTTCGGCATGAACATGCCGATGATGTGCAGCGCGTTCGACACATCGATGTGGGTCGGCGCCGCTTGATCGGCACCGTCTGATCGGCAGCGCGAGCGACCGGTCCTCGGATCGGGCGACATCCGGCAAGGCCGGATCGATCGCCCAAACAAAAGGCCTTCCATCACTGGAAGGCCTTTTTGTTTGGCGGCGGCGGCCCTTCGCGACGGACGGCGCCGTTCAGACCGACTGGGCGAGCTTCACGAACTCCGCGACCGGTACTTCCTCGGCGCGGCGCTGTAGGTCGAACTCGCCCTGGAAACCACGCGCCTCAAGCCAGCGGCCCAGCGAATGGCGCAGCAGCTTGCGGCGCTGCGAGAACGCCGAGGCGACCAGCTCGCTGAGCAGCGCCTCGTCCAGCGCCACCGGCACCGCGTGCGGCACCATGCGGACGATCGCCGAATCCACCCGCGGCGGCGGATCGAAGGCCTCGGGCGGCACGTCGAAGAGCCCCTCGACCTGATAACGCCACTGCAGCATCACGCTGAGCCGGCCGTAGTCCTTGCCGCCCGGCCCGGCGGCCATCCGGTCGACGACTTCCTTCTGAAGCATGAAGGTCTGATCGACGACATGGTTCACGAAGCCCAGCAGGTGGAACAGGATCGGCGACGAGATGTTGTACGGCAGGTTGCCGACGACCCGCAGCTTGCGACCGCGCTCCGCCGCCAGTGCGGCGAAATCGACCTTGAGTACGTCGGACTCGACCACGGTCAGGTCGCCGCGCTTGCGCAGCCGCGCCGCCAGATCGCGATCCAGCTCGATGACGGTGAGCGGCTGGCTGGACGCCGGCAGTCGCTGCAGCAGCGGCAGCGTCATCGCGCCCAGGCCCGGACCGATCTCGACCATCGCCTGGTCGTCGCCGGGGGCGATCGCGTCGATGATGGCGTCGATGACGGCGCGGTCGGTCAGGAAGTGCTGACCAAAGCGCTTGCGCGCGACATGTCCCATGAACGCTCAGCCCCGGCCGGTCAGTCCAGCCACTCGCGCGTCTCGATGAAGGCGCGCGCGCGCAGTTCCTTCATCCAGTCGTTGTAGGCCTCGTCGTACTTGCGCTCGCGCAGCGCGTTGCGCGCCTGCTCGCGAAGCTGCTTGTTGTCGAGCACGACATCGCGCCGCTCCAGCACCTGGATCAGGTGGATGCCGAAACGCGATGGCACCGGATTCGAGATGCCCTTGAGCGGCAGCGCGTCCATCGCTTCCTCGAACTCGGGCACGAAGCCGCCCGGCGACACCCAGCCCAGGTCGCCGCCTTCCTGCGCGCTGCCGTCCTCGGAGTTGGCACGGGCCAGTTGCTCGAAGGTGGCGCGGCCGGACTCGATCGCGCGCTTGAACTCGGTCAGGCGGCGCGCGGCCAGCTCGGGCGTCAGTTGCTCCGACGGACGCAGCAGGATGTGGCGCGCGTGGGTCTGCACGACCAAGTTGATCGATGCCTTGCCGGCCTGGCGCTCAAGCAGCTTGATCACGTGGAAGCCGGCGCCGGAGCGCAGCAGCTGCGGACGCACCTCGCCGTTCTTCAGGTCGCGCACGGCGTCGACGAAGACGTCCGGCAGCTTGTCCGCGGCGCGCAGGCCGATCTCGCCGCCACGGTTCTTGTTCGCGTCCTCCGACAGGTCCTTGGCCACCTTGGCGAAGTCCTCGCCGGCCTGCACGCGCTGCAGCGCGGATTCGGCGCGGGCGCGGCGCTCGGCCACCACGGCGAGGCTGGCGTCTTCGGGCACCGGCACCAGGATCTGCGCGATGTTCAGCTGCGCGCGGTCCTGCAGCGCGGCCTGGCGCTGTTCCAGGTACTTGTCGATGTCGCCGTCGGTGATGCGGATGCGGCCCTGCACCTCGCGCTCGCGCACGCGCTCGCTCAGCATCTGGTCGCGCAGGTTCTCGCGGAAGCGCTTGAAGTCGACGCCGTCGGCGGCCAGCCGCTTGCGCAGCTCGTCCATCGTCAGCTTGTTCTGCGTCGCGACGTTGACGACCACGCGATCCAGCTCGGGCTCGTCGACGCGGGGGCCGTTCTCGCGGGCGTAGGTGATCACCGCGCGCTCGTCGATCAGGCTGTCCAGCGCCTGCTTGTGCAGCAGTTCGTTGGTGACGGTCTCGCCGCGGCGGCGCGCCTCTTCGCGGGCGCGATCGGTACGCTGGATGACTTCAGACGCGGCGACGATGTCGGTGTTGACGATCGCCGCGATGTAGTCGCCGGGCTTGAGCTGACGCTGCTCGACGGGCGGGCGGACCGGCGCCGGCGCGGACGCCGCCGAGGCCGCCGGAGCAGCCGCCACCGGCTTCGCCGGCTGCGCTTGCGCCCAGGACGTCGGGCCGGCCAGGGCCGCGGTCAGGAGAATCATGGCGGCCGCCACCGGCTTGAGATGTCGCATCGAACGCAATTCAGTCATATGTGCCAAAAGCCGAGCGTTCCGAGCTCAGCGAACGGTAACCCGGAATATTGTCTCTCAACACTTTCAGGGCGTTGGAACCGAGGGGGGAGAGGCCGACCAGCTCCAGCTGCAGGATCAGCCGGGTGTTGGTCTCCGCGCGGCCGGTGGATTGGCGCTCGGCGCCGACACGCAGGATCCAGCAACCGGAGTCGTACTCGGCGCCGACCACCGAGTCCGTGAAACGCTTGTCCCGCAAGCTGTACTGCAAGCGACCCGCACCGTACCACGCGCCGGCGCAGCCCGGTCCGCCGCTGACCGACTTGCGATTCGGTCCGAACAGCGGCCATTGCCATGCCAGCTCGACCTGCTCGCTGGTGCCGCGGGCCAGGCGATAGGACGCGCTCACGGTGCGGAACGGGCCCGGCGAATACCGCAGCCGCAGCACCGTCCGCTCGACCTTGCCGTCGGAGGAATTCAGTTGCAGCGTGCTGTCGGTCCACCACGCCTGGTTCAAGTGGGCCGAGGCCAGCAGCACGACGTCGGACAGCCGGTGCGTCTGCGGCGTGCCGTCCGGCGTGATGCGCTGGTCGCGCAGCAGGTAGCGCTGGACCATGCCCAGGCGCAGTTGCTCCTCGCCGCGCTCGTCCTCGATCCAGCGCGTGGTCGCGCCGAAGGCCAGCATGTGGGCATCGCTGACGCGGTCGACGCCGGAGAACTGGTTCTCCGCGAACACCGAGTCGAAGTTGTAATCCCGCGGCGCCGAGTCGAAGTTGGGCATCGCGCTCTGGTCGCGATACGGCGTGTTGACGTACAGCACGCGCGGTTCCAGCGTCTGCCGCATCGCCTGGCCGAACAGCGAGGTGTTGCGCTCCAGGATCCAGCCGTGGTCGACGCTGAAGGTCGGGATGGTGCGGCTGATGGTGCGCCGGCCGGTGAGGTCCAGCGGCTGGTCGACGCGGTAGCTCGCGGCGTTGACGGACAGCTTGGGGATCAGCCACCAGGCCGCGCCGCTGAACGGCAGGCTGACGTGGCCCAGCATGTGCACGCGCTCGCCCGTCTGCAACGGGCTGTTCAGCGCGCCGCCGGGCAGGTCGAAGCGGTTGTACTCAAGCTCCAGGCCGCCCTCCAGCCGGGCGCGGCGCCCGGTCGGCAGGTAGCCGGCCAGCACCGACTCGTCCGCGCCGGTCTGCACGCGCAGGCCGATCTGCGGCGAGCGCTGGTACGGGGACACGAACCGGTCCTGCGCGTCCTGCACCTGCAACGGCTGCCAATGCTGGACGCGCGCATACGTCTGCATGTCGCCCCAGTTGAAATTGAAGTCACGCTGGGTCCGCAGGTCGGTGGACAGCAGGCGCGGCGTCTGGCTGAGCATGCGGTTGCGCATGTCCTTCCAGTAGTCGTCGTCGGAGACCCGCTCGGTGTTGATCTGGTAGCGCCAGTTGGGCGTGATGTCGCCGTCGTTGTTCAGGCGCAGGTCCCAGCGCGAACGACCGTAGGCGCGGTCGTGCGGCAGCAGCGCGAAGTCGATCTGTCCGCGATGGCTGGGCTCCAGGTAGCGGAACTGGCTGTCGACACCGGCGCCGCGCCGCGTCATCACGAAGGGCGTGATCGTCGCGTCCCGGTTGGGGGCGATGCTCCAGTAGAAAGGCTGGTCGTACTCGAAGCCGCTGCGGTTGTCGACGTTGACGTTGGGCGGCAACAGGCCGGATTTCGGTTGGTCGCCGAGCGGGAAGCTCAGCGACGGCGCGGCCAGGATGGGCACGCCGAGGAAACGCACCACCGCGTCGGTCGCCACGCCCTCGCCGGCGTCGAAGTCCAGCTTCAGGCTGCTGGTGACGAGCTCCCAGTCGCGCTTGCGCTCGCCCTGCTCCGACACCGGGCAGGTGCTGTAGGTCGCCTCGTCGGCGCGCATGCGCTGGTCGCCGAGGAAGTGCAGCGCCTTGGCGCTGCCGCTGCCGCCGGTGGCGGCGAAGAAATAGGTCGGGCTGTCGAGCTGCCCCTCGAAGCGGTCGACGAAGAGCTCCAGCTTGGGCCCGCGCAGCACGGCGCCGTTCTGCACCAGCTCGACGTCGCCGACGGCCACGGCCAGGTCCTGCGGATAGTCGTAACGCAGCGACTTGGTCTTGAGCAGCATGCTGCCGTAGCGCAGCTGGACGTCGCCCTCGGCCAGCGAGGTCTGGTCCATCTCACTGGTGATGCGGTCGGCGCTGAGCGCCATCGCCGGACGGGTGTCCTTGCGGCGGGCCTGGTTCAGCTGCTTGACGGACTTGAGCACCAGCGGCTCGCCGGCGGCCTCCTGCGCCAGCGCCGACGGCGCCGCGGGCAGCGCGAACGCCAGCGCGGCGGCCAGGGACAAGGGACGGGGGCGGAAAACCGGAGGGCGCATCAGGCGGGCAGCGTCTTGCAGAGGTCAGGCGGCTGCGCGTGGATCGCGCCGCGCTGCCCGGGGTTTGTAGAATCATTATCCACGAGGCCAGTCGCGCGGCAGGACCGCCCGCCCACGCCTTGTCACCCCCCCCAGGGGCCGCTCTCGCAGCGGCCCTTCCGCTTCCGAGTCCCATGACCGCTTCCGCCACGCCGGCTTCCCCGTCCCACGCGTCCGACGCCGACCGTGCCGCGCTTTTCGAGTCCTGGCTGGCGCCGCTCGCGTCCCGGCACGGCCTGCGGCCCGACACGCTGACCGCCGCCAGCAGCGACGCCAGCGCGCGGCGCTACCTGCGCATCGCCACGGACACCGGCGCCACGCTGATCGTGATGGACGATCCGGCGCGGCCGAATCAGGTGGCGCGTTTCGTCGAGGTCGGTGCGCTGATGGCCGGCTGCGGCCTGCACGTGCCCCGGCTGCTGGCGCACGACGCGGCGCTGGGCTTCGCGCTGATGGAGGACCTGGGTTCGCGGCCCTACCTCGACGCGCTGCTCGACGCCCAGCGGAACGCAGACATGCCTGCCGCCAACGCCCTGATGCGCGACGCGACCGACACGCTGCTGCGTTGGCAGTCCTGCGCGGCGGCGCGCGCCGACGGCGCGCTGCCGCCCTTCGACGACGCCTTCGTGCGCCGGGAACTGCAGATCTTCGTGGACTGGTGCGTCCAGGCCCACCACGGCAAGCAGTGGAACGACACGCAGCAGGCGTATTGGGACCGTACCGTGGCGCTGCTGTCCGCCAACATCGCCGGCCAGCCGCGGGTGCCCATGCACCGGGACTACATGCCGCGCAACCTGATGGTCTGCCCGGCCGGGACGCCGGACGCGGGCGGCGCGGGCAATCCCGGCGTGCTCGACTTCCAGGACGCGGTGCTGGGTCCGGTCACCTACGACATCGCCTCGCTGCTGCGCGACGCGTTCATCTCCTGGGAGGAGTCCGAGGAGCTCGACTGGGCCGTGCGGTACTGGGAAGGCGCCAGGCGCGCCGGTCTCTTCGGCCTGGACCCGAGCGGCGAGGATCCGCACGAGATGGCGCTGGACTTCGGCCTGTTCTGGCGCGCGCTCGAATGGACGGTGCTGCAGCGCCACCTGAAGATCCTGGGCATCTTCTGCCGCCTCAAGCACCGCGACGGCAAGCCGCATTACGCCGAGGACCTGCCGCGCTTCTACGCCTACGTGGTAAAGACGGCGACGCGCTACATCGAGCTCAAGCCGCTGCTGCGCCTGATCGAGGATCTGCAGCCTCAGTTGCTTCAGACAGGATTCACGCTGCGCTGAGCGGCACGGACGGCTCGCCCTCGGTCGACGACGCGGCGGCCCTGGCCGCCTGAGCGGCCAGCAGCTCCTGCGCCGCCTTGTAGGTGGGGCAGCCCGCGGCGGCCAGCCAGGGATCCTCGTCGCGGCCGCCGAAGACCTCCAGCAGGAAGTCCATGAACGCGCGGGTGCGCGCCGGGACGAACTTGCGCGTGGGCATCGCCGCCCACAGCGTGTAGCTGTACAGGCGCCACTGGGACAGCACGCGCTCCAGCGCCCCCTCCATCAGCGCGTCGCCGATGACGAACGACGGCAGGCCCGCCACGCCCAGGCCGTGCAGCGCGCAGGCGTACTTGGTGTCGACCGACGACGTCGTCATCACCGGCCGCGACGGGATCGCGAAGTAGCTCTCCGCCGCCAGGCCATCGGCGCCGCAGCGCTCGAAGGTCACGCCGCGGGCCAGCTCATGGATGGGCGGCAGCATGACGTCGTGCTGCTTGAGCTCCGACGGATGTTGCGGCCGGCCGCGCCGGGTCAGGTACTCGGGCGAGGCGCACATGATCACCTCGGTGCGGGCCAGCTTGCGGGCGACGAAGTCCCCCTGCAGCGGGCTGCGCGTCGAGATGACGGTGATGTCGAAGCTCTCGTCCAGCGTGTCCACCGGTCCGGGCGCGACCAGCTCGACGCTGACCAGCGGGTACATGGCGTGAAAGCGCGCCATGTGCCGCGCCAGCTGGTGGATCGCGATCGCCGGCGGCATCAGCACGCGCAGGTTGCCGCGCGGCTCGGTGGTCGCGGCGGAGGCCAGCGCCTCGGCTTCCTCGATGTCGCTGAGGATGCGGCGACAGCGTTCGAGGTAGGACTCGCCCACATCGGTCAGCGACAGCCGCCGCGTCGTGCGGTTGAGCAGCCGGGCGCCGAGGTGCTCCTCGAGATCCGCCACCAGCCGCGTGACGACCGCCGGCGCGAGGTCGAGCGCCCGCGCCGCGCCGGCGAGACTGCCTTCGTCCACGACGCGGGTGAACACCCGCATGGCCTTGACCTGGTCCATCCCGTCTCCTCCGGGCGGATGCCGTGGCCCCCGCCTCCTTGCTCAGCGTGCCGGCCGCGAGGTCACGGATGCGCGGCGATCACCTGCGCGACGGCGGCGGTGAGCCGCTTGCCATAAGGCACGTGCAGGAACTCGTTGGGGCCATGGGCATTGCTCTTGGGACCCAGCACGCCGCAGACCATCATCTGCGCCGCCGGGAAGCCCTTCTGCAGCATGCTCATCAGCGGGATCGTGCCGCCCTGGCCGATGTAGCCGACCGGCTGGCCGAAGTGGGCCTGGCTGGCCGCGTCCAGCACCTGGCTGAGCCACGGCGACAGTTCCGGCGTGTTCCAGCCCGTGGCGCCGAAGGCGCCGGGCCGGCCGTCCGGCACGAAGCTGACCTTGGCGTTGTACGGGGCGTTGTCCTCCAGCAGCGCCTTCAGCCGCAGCGCCGCCTCGTTGCCGTCGATCAGCGGCGGCAGCCGCAGCGACAGCTTGAAGGCGGTGTAGGGGCGCAGCACGTTGCCGGCATTCTTCAGCTCGGGGAAGCCGTCCACGCCGGTGACCGACAGCGTCGGGCGCCAGGTGCGGTTCAGCAGCACTTCGACCGGGTCGCTGGTGACCGGCAGCACCGGGCCGCCGTCCGCGCCGCAGGCCCAGGGCAGGCGCTTGTAGACCTCTTCCTTGAGGATCGCGGCGGTGGCCCGGGCCTGCTCGTGGCGCACGCCGGGGATCTCGCAGTGGAAGGATTCGGGCAGCAGGCGGCCGGTCTTGGAGTCCTCCAGCCGGTCCAGCACCTGACGCAGGATGCGGAACGACGACGGCACCACGCCGGACGCGTCGCCGGAGTGGATGCCCTCGGTCAGCACCTCGACCTTGAGCACGCCCGAGACCATGCCGCGCAGCGAGGTCGTCATCCACAGGCGGTCGTAATCGCCCGCGCCGGAGTCCAGGCAGACCACCAGCGAGACGTTGCCCAGCCGCGGCTTGAGCAGGTCGATGTAGGCCGGCAGGTCGTAGGAGCCCGATTCCTCGCAGGTCTCGATCAGGCCGACGCAGCGCGGGCGGGCGATGCCCTGCTGGTCCAGCGCCATCAGCGCGGTGATCGAGGCATAGATCGCGTAGCCGTCGTCGGCGCCGCCGCGACCGTAGAGCTTGCCGTCCTCGTACTTGGGCGTCCAGGGGCCGAGATCGGCGCGCCAGCCGTTGAACTCGGGCTGCTTGTCCAGATGACCGTACAACACGACGGTGTCGGCGCTGTCGGCCTTGGTGCCCGGCAGCTCGAAGAAGATGACCGGCGTGCGGCCTTCCAGGCGGATGACCTCCAGCTTCAGGCCGGCGATCTTCTTGCTCTCCACCCACTCGGCGGCGTCGCGGATGACGCGCTCGATGTAGCCGTTGGCCTGCCAGTCGGCGTCGAACATCGGGCTCTTGGCGGGGACGGCGATGTAGTCGGTCAGCGCCGGGACGATCTCGTCGTCCCAGACCTTCTCGGCAAAGGCACCGAGGGCGCCGATCTCATCCATTTGCAGCGGCAACGACGGATCACGTGCGTTCATGCGGGTCTCCTGCGCGGCCCGGTCGGCCGCAGTGTCGGTTCGGCGGATTCTAGGAGCGCGTGGCCAGCCAGGCACGCAGCCGGGCGAAGACCTGTTCGCGCTCAGGCTCGTTGAAGATCTCATGGGCCAGCCCCGGGAAGCCGACGGACTGCACCGCGCCGTTGGCGGCCGCCGCGCGGGCGAACGCCGCGCTGCCGGCGGGGGCGACGCAGCGGTCGGCCTGCGCCCACATCAGCAGCGTGGGCGTGGTCCAGCGGTCGGCCAGCGGCAAGGTCTCCGGGCCGAAGCTGGCGATCATCCTGGCCAGCGTCGGGGTGATGCGGTCGTGGACCAGCGGGTCGTCCCGGTAGGCCTGGACCACCTCGGGGCTGCGGGAGATCCAGGACGCGTCCAGCCCGTTGCCCACCGCCAGGTGCGGCACCAGCGGCAGCGTGGCGGCGAGCAGGCCGCGCTGGAAGGCCGACAGGCCGGCGTCCAGCGCCGGGGAGCTGAGCACCAGCCCGTCCACCGGTCGCGACCACGGCGCGCCCTCCAGCGCGCCGGCGACGAAACGCGCCGCCACCGCGCCGCCCATGCTGTGGCCGAGCAGGATCAGCGGGCCGCGGCCCTTGCGATCGTCGGCGCGCAGGCCGTCGATGGCGGCGGCCAGGTCCAGCAGCAGGCTGTCCCGAGCCGGGATGTCGCCGCGCGGGCCGCCGGAGGCACCGTGGCCGCGCTGGTCGTAGCCGGCCGCGTGCCAGCCCCAGTCGTTCAGGCGCTGCGCGACGGCCTCGTAGCGGCCGATGTGGTCGCCCAGGCCGTGCACGATCAGGACGGTGCCACGCGTCGGCAAGGACAGGTCGGCGCCCCATTCGGGCCAGTGCAGGGGCAGGCCGTCATGGCCGGTCAAGGTCTTCATGGGGTCGGAGTGTAGGATCGGCCGCCATGCTCGACCCCAGCGACGACATCGAATTGCTGCCGCCCGACCTGCGGCCCTGGCGCGACGGCGGCAGCGACGTCGACCACGTCCACGTGCGCGAGTCCGGCCGCCCGGGCCCGACCGCGATGCTGGTGGCGCTGACGCACGGCAACGAGCTGTGCGGGGCGATCGCGCTGGACTGGCTGCTGCGCCAGGACGTCCGTCCGCTGCACGGCCGGCTGGTGCTGGCCTTCGCCAACGTCGCCGCGTTCGGGCGCTTCGATCCGGACGACCCCTTCTCGTCGCGCTACCTCGACGAGGACATGAACCGCGTCTGGGACGAGTCCGTGTTGCGCGGCCCGCGCGAGTCGCGCGAGCTGCGGCGCGCCCGCGAGCTGGCGCCCTTCATCGATTCGGCCGACGCGCTGCTGGACCTGCACTCGATGCAGGAGCCCGGCGCGCCGGCGCTGACGATCTGCGGCATGACCGACAAGAGCGTGCCGCTGGCGCGGGCGATCGGCCAGCCGGCGACGTTGCTGGTGGACACCGGCCACGCGGCCGGGCTGCGGCTGATCGACCGCGGCGGGTTCTCCGATCCGACGAGCCCGCGCCGGGCGGTGCTGGTCGAATGCGGCGCCCACTGGGAGGCGCCGTCGGCGGACATGGCGATCGACGTCTCGCTGCGCTTCCTGCGCGAGTTGGGCATGGTCGACGCCGACTGGGCGACCTCGCGACTGCGCGTGCGCACGCCGTCGCGGCAGCGGCTGGTGCGCGTCGGCGAAGGCGTGACCGCGCTCACGACGGGCTTCCGCTTCCTGATGCCGACGCATCACCTGATGGTCATCCCGCAGGCCGGCACGCCGCTGGCCGAGGACGCCGGCCGTCAATGGGTCACGCCGCACGACGGCTGCGTGCTGATCATGCCGTCGCGCCGCGCCGGGCAGGCGGGGCAGACGATGGTGAGGCTGGGGCGCTACGAGGATTGAAGGCATCGCCGGCATGCGCCGGCACCAGCCTCAATCCCTGTCGAACTTGAACACCGCCATGCTCGACATCAGGTTCGGCATCACCCGCACCTGGCGGCCGTTCTGCACGCCGAAGCTGTCCAGCACCCGCAGCCCGCACTTGCGCGCCAGGATCTGGAAATCGGCATAGGTGCCGACGCGGATGTTGGGCGTGTCGTACCACTGGTACGGCAGCACGCGCGTCACCGGCATGCGGCCGGCCAGCACCTGCAGCCGGTTGGGCCAGTGCGCGAAGTTGGGGAAGCTGACGACGCCCATCCGGCCGACCCGCGCGGTCTCGCGCAGCATCGCCTCGGTGTTGCGCAGGTTCTGCAGCGTCTCCAGTTGCAGCACCACGTCGAAGCTCTGATCCTCGAAGATCGCCAGCCCCTCTTCCAGGTTGAGCTGGATCACGTTCACGCCGCGCTGCGCGCAGGCCAGCACATTCGCGTCGTCCAGCTCCACGCCATAGCCGGTGCAACCCTTGGTCGACTGCAGGTGAGCCAACAGCTCGCCGGTGCCGCAGCCCAGGTCCAGCACGCGTGCGCCTCGCGGCACGAGGTCCGAGATCATTTCCATCACGGCGCGATCGCTCATACCGCCACCCCCGACAGGCGATGCGACACCACGCCGGCGCCGGCGATCGGCTGCTCGAACGCCTTCGCGACGCGGTCGAAGTAGGCGCGCAGCACGCCGTGATACCGCGGGTCCTCCAGCAGGAAGGCATCGTGGCCATGCGGGGCGTCGATCTCCGCGTAGGAGACATCGCGCTTGTTGTCCAGCAGCGCCTTGACGATCTCGCGCGAACGCGCCGGGGAGAAGCGCCAGTCGGTGCTGAAGCTCACCACCAGGTACTTGCACAGCGCGGTCGCGAAGGTGCGGCTCAGGTCGCCGCCGTGCTCGCGCGCCGGGTCGAAGTAGTCCAGGGCCCGCGTGATCAGCAGGTAGGTGTTGGCGTCGAAGTACTCGCTGAACTTGTCGCCCTGGTAGCGCAGGTAGCTCTCGATCTGGAACTCGATGTCCGAGGTCGAATACCCCAGCTCCGTCGCGCGCATCTGGCGGCCGAATTTCTCCTCCATCACGTCGTCGCTGAGGTAGGTGATGTGGCCGATCATCCGCGCCACGCGCAGGCCGCGGCGCGGCACGGCGCCGTGCTCGTAGAAGAAGCCGTCGTGGAATTCGGGGTCGGTGATGATGGCGCGGCGCGCGACCTCGTTGAAGGCGATGTTCTGCGCCGACAGGTTGGGCGCCGTGGCCACCGCGATGCAGTGCCCCATGCGGTCCGGATAACGCAGCGACCAGTCCAGCGCCTGCATCCCGCCCAGCGATCCGCCCAGCACCGCCGCCAGCTTGCGGATGCCGAAGCGGTCCAGCACACGCGCCTGGGCGTCGACCCAGTCCTGCACCGTCACCACCGGGAAGTCCTTGCCGTACACGCGGCCGGTCGTCGGGTTCAGGTGCATCGGCCCGGTCGAGCCGAAGCACGAGCCCAGGTTGTTGACGCCGATGACGAAGAACCGGTCCGTGTCCAGCGGCTTGCCCGGGCCGACCAGGTTGTCCCACCAGCCCTCGCTCTTCTCCACGCCCGCATGCGTGCCCGCGACGTGATGGCTGGCGTTGAGCGCGTGGCACACCAGCACCGCGTTGGACTTGTCCTCGTTGAGACGGCCGTAGGTCTCGACCATCAACTCATAACCGCCGATGCTGGCGCCGCTGCGCAAGGGCAACGGCTCGTCGAACAGGAGCCGTTGCGGTGTGACGTCACCGACTGAACCCATGGAACACCTCGATCAAATCCGAAAAAAGAAAACCCGGTGCCGCTGCTTGAAGCGGAACACCGGGTCTCGATCCGTGGATCGGGTGTCCCTCTTTAGCTGCATTTTTTAGGCGCCCGCAAGCCGGACAAATCGGCGCCGATGGGTCGGGAGTATAGCTACGGCGCGGTGCACAGGCAGTGCACGATGGCCTTCACCGGGGCCCGCGTGCCGGCCGGTCCGGCCTGCGCCTGCTCGGCCAGCCAGGTCATGTCGGCCTGCGCCTCGCGCAGCGGGACCGGGATCTGCGGGATGCCGCCCAGCGCGTGCTGCACCATGCCGCGCAGCGACGGCGCCGCCGCGTCGCCGACGCTGGTCAGCAGGCGCTCGACGGCGCTGCGTTCCGGCTCGACGTAGCGGACCGTGGGCTCGTCGCCCAGCTTCGCGCGCTTGGCCGCGCTGGCGATCGCGTCGCCCAGCAGGCCGTTGCGGTCCACCAGGCCGCGCTCCAGCGCCTGCGCGCCGGTCCACACGCGGCCCTGGCCGACGGCGTCGATCTGCTGCGGCGTCTTCTTGCGCGCCTGCGCGGCCTTGCCGGTGAAGTCCGCGTAGATGTGCTCGATCGAGGACTGCACCACCTGCGCCAGGCGCGGGTCCAGCGGACGGCGCGGGTCGTAGCCGTTGGCCAGCCACGTCGTGGTGTAGCCGCCGGTGTGGATCGACAGCTTGTCCATCAGCTTGTCACCGGTGGGCAGCATGCCGAAGACGCCGATCGAGCCGGTGATGGTGGACGGATCGGCGATCACCTCGTCGGAGGACATCGAGATCCAGTAGCCGCCCGAGGCCGCCACGCCGCCCATCGACACGACCACCGGCTTGCCGACCGCGCGGGCGAGCTCCAGCTCGCGCCGCACGAGTTCCGACGCGAAGGCGCTGCCGCCCGGCGAATTGACGCGCAGCACGATGGCCTTGACCTTGTCGTCCTCGCGCGCCTGACGGATCAGGCGGGACATGGACTCGCCGCCGATGCGGCCCGGCGCGGCGTTGCCGTCGACGATCTCGCCCTCGGCCACGATCACGCCGACCTGCCCCTCGGGCTTGGGCAGCCTGGGCGGCAGTTGCGCCACGTAGGCGCCCAGGCGGATCACGCGCAGGTGCTTGTCGTCCTTGGCGCCGCGCTTCTCCAGCAGGGTCTCCAGCTCGTCATGCGTCTTCAGTCCGTCGACCAGCTTCTCGGCCAGCAGGAACTTGCCCGAGTCGCCGCCGACGGCCTGCAGCCGCTGCGGCAGTTCCTCGATGGCACGCGCGATCGCGCCCTTGGGCAGCTTGCGCGCGGTCTCGACGCTGGTCTGGTAGCGGGTCCAGAGCTCGTCGTAGAGATAACCCTCCGCCTCCAGCGTCGCCTTGGACGGACCGTTGGCGAAATAGGGCTCGACGGCGTTCTTGTAGGTGCCCACGCGCAGCACGTTCGGCGCGATGCCGACGCGGTCCAGCGCGTCCTTGTAGTAGTTGCGATAGCGGCCGTAGCCCTCGATCATGACCTCGCCCATCGGATGGACGTAGACCTCGCCGGCCTGCGCGGCCAGGTAGTAGGCGCGCTGGTCGTAGTGGTTGGCGAAGGCGATGACCGGCTTCTTGCTCTGCTTGAAGCGGCCGATGGCGGCCTCGATCTCGTGCAGCGTGGCCGGCGTGGCCGAGCCCATCTCGTCCAGGTCCAGCAGCACCTGGACGATCTTGTCGTCCTTGGCGGCGGCGTCCAGCGCCTTGAGCACGTCGCGCAGGCGCGTCTGCGCGCGGTTCTCGCCCTTGAGCTGGGCCATCGCCTGGTCGCGGGCGGAGCCGGAGAACTGCTCCACCACCTCGCCCTGGATGTCCAGCACCAGCGTGGTCTTGTCCTGCAGCGGCTTGCCGCCCCGGAAGACGAGCCACGCCAGGCCGATGACGATCAGCAGGAACAGCAGGTTCAGCACCACGCGCCGCGTGCCGTCCACCAGCCACCAGAGCCTGCCGAAGAAGCGCCCGATCGGCGCCAATGCTCGCTTCACACCCATCCAATCCTCCCTTGGGATCTGCCAGGACGGCACGGATCTCGCGCCGAACCCGGTGATTGTGAGCCCAAGTCGTGACCGCGGCGGAAGTCAGGCGCTCCCGCGCCGACCTCCGGCCGCCGCGGGTCAGCGCGTGGCGGGGGGCAGCGTGTCCTGGAAGCTCGGGCGGGTCATGAGCTTGTCGAAATGCCGGGCCAGGTTCGGATGCGCGGCGCGCCAGTCGATGGCCGGGAAGCGGAAGTCCAGATAACCGAGCGCGCATCCCAGCGCCACGTCGGCCAGCGTGAAGTGGTTGCCGGAGCACCAGTGCTTCTCGCCCAGGCCCAGGGCCATCGCCTGCAGCGAGGCGTGGACCTTGTTCATCTGCCGTTGCACCCAGGCCTGGCTGCGCTCGCCGGGCGTGCGGCCGCTCCAGGTGTCCTCCAGCCGCGCGGCGACGCAGGCGTCGATCAGGCCGTCGGCCAACGCTTCCCAGGTCCGCACCTCGCAGCGCTCGCGGCCGCGGTCGGGGATCAGGCGCCCCACCGGCGACAGCGTGTCGACGTACTCGACGATGACGCGCGAATCGAACACCGCGCCGGTGATCGAGTCCTGCCCCTCCATGACCAGGCACGGCACCTTGCCGAGCGGGTTGATCTTGAGGATGTTGTCGCTGCCCCAGACGTCCTCCAGCTCGAACTGGTAGTCGAGCTTCTTTTCCGCCATGACGACGCGGACCTTGCGGACGTAGGGACTGGTGAGTGAACCGATGAGTTTCATTCGTCTCCGGAGCAACTGCCTCGGGTTTATGCCGAGGGATTCTAGCCAGTCACCCTCTCGCGATTGACTCCTGCGCGCAACGGCGGCGATGCCCTCATTTGGGTGTCTTGCCGTCCCCTTAGCAAGTGACGCACACTCCCGCCCGCCCCGCCGAAGAGCGGTCGGCAAACAAGGCGGAACGCACACGATCCGCGCACGATGACAGAGAGAGGGATTTCATGCACCAGCACGAGGAGGGTGCGGCAACCGGGGGTCTGACCGGCTGGCCGCAATCGGAATATCGCAAGCGCAAACTGGACATCCAGTTCACCGGCTCCGGCAGCGAGTACTTCCGCATCTGGATCGTCAACCTGCTGTTGACGATCGTCACCGCCGGCCTGTACTGGCCGTTCGCCAAGGCGCGGCGCATCCGCTACTTCTACGCCAACACCCTCATCGACGGCCACGCGCTGGCCTTCCACGGCGACGCGTGGAAAATGTTCTGCGGCCACCTGCTGATGCTGGTGCTGATGGGCGCCTATTCGATGGCCGGCCGCATCTCGCTGTTCGCGGGCGCCGTCGCGTTCGTGCTGCTGTGCGTGCTGGGACCGGCGCTGTGGCGCGCGGGCCTGCAGTTCCGGCTTCGCAACACCAGCTGGCGCGGGCTGCGCTTCGGCTTCGACGGCGCGCTCGCCGGCGCCTATCTGCCGATGTTGCCGACGATGCTGATCGGGGCCGCGATCGTCGGCCTCCAACTGGTCTTCGGCCCGCCCTGGGTCGGCGCCAACGGCGCGCCCCGCATCGGCACCGAGGAGAAGGTGTTGATGGTCCTGCTGCTGCTCGCCGTCCTGGTGACGCCGTGGGTCTTCACCGAGCTCAAGCGCTATCAGCACACCGGCTACCGCATCGCCTCGCAGCATGCCCAGGTGCGGCTGACCGCCGGCTCGGTCTACCTGCTGTGCCTGCGCGCGGCGGGCATGGGGTTGATCGGCCTGGTGCTGTTCATCGCGGTGTTCTTCTTCGGCATGCTGGTCGGCGGCTTCACCGGCGGCCTCTTCGGCAAGATCGTCGCGATCATCACGATCGCCTCCGGTTATCTGCTGATGTTCGCGGCCGTCGCCCCCTACGTCACCGCGCGATTCCAGAACCTGCTCTGGAACGCCACCTCGACCGAGGACCTGACCGTCACCAGCCAGTTGAACTTCGGCCCGCTGCTGAGCCTGTCGGCCAGGAACTGGCTGCTGACGGCGATCACGCTCGGCCTGTACCGGCCCTTCGCCGCGGTGGACATGGCGCGCATGCGCCTGGAAGCCGTCAGCCTGACGATGGACGGCGATCCGGAGACCTGGGTGGCCGATCAGGACGCGACGCAGACCAGCGCCGTGGGCGAGTTCGCCGGCGACTTCTTCGGCATCGACATGGGGCTGTGATGGTGGCGCCCACGCTGCACGCGGACTACTTCGACGGTCGCAGCGCCCGCGCACGACCGGTCCGCCTGTGGCTGGAGCACGACCAGCTCGTCGTGCACGACCAGGACCTCGACGGCGTCGAGCGGCGCTATCCGCTGCGTCGCGTGGTCTGGCCGGAACGCACGCGGCACGGCCAGCGTCAGGCGCAGTTGCCCGACGGCGGCGTGGTGACCGCGCGCGACACGGCCGCGTGGGACACCTGGGCCAGCGAGGCGACGCAGGGCCGAGGCCTGGGCTCCGGGCTGGCGATGCACTGGATCTCCAGCTGGCGCCGCACGCTGGTCGCGCTGCTGGCGGTCGTCGCCGTCGGCGTCGCGGCGTGGCGCTGGGGCGTGCCGATCGCCGCGGACGTGATCGCGCGCAATGTGCCGACGTCGATCGAGGACTCGATCGGCGACGAATCGCTGCAGCGGCTGGAATCGGCGCTGCTCAAGCCCAGCAAGTTGCCGGCCGCGGAGCAACAACTGTGGCGCGACCGCTTCGCGGCGATGGTGGCCAGCCAGCCGGGCGAGGCGACGCCCTACACGCTGCACTTCCGCGACACCGGCGGCCGGCTGGGCCCGAACGCCTTCGCGCTGCCCGGCGGCCACATCGTCGTCACCGACGAATTGCTGACGCTGCTGAAGGACCAGCCCGACGCGGTGCTCGGCGTCCTGGCGCATGAGCTCGGCCATGTCCGCGAGCACCATGGCCTGCGGCTCATGATGCGATTCAGCCTGGCGAGCGCGCTGGTGGGCGTGGCGATCGGCGACTTCTCCAGCCTGCTGGCCGGCGCGCCCGCGGTGCTGTTGAACGCCGGCTACTCCCGCGACTTCGAGCGCGCCGCCGACGCACAGGCCAAGCGCCTGCTGATCGCCAGCGGCCGGCCCCCGCGCGCGATGCTGGTGCTGTTCGAGCGGCTCGGAGAACGCCGCACGGAACGCGCCGCGAAGGCCAGGGCGGCGCAGACCGCGGACGGTGCGACCGCCACCGACACCGCGCTCGACCGCGCCGGCGAGCTGCTGCAGATCGCCTTCAACTCGCACCCGGCCGATGAGGAACGGATGCGTTTCTTCGAGCGCTGATCGCGGCCAGCGGGCACCTCGCGTGCCCGGCCCTGCGCCTGGCCGGGACTTCCGTCCACCGCCGGCCCTGGCTCCTACACTCGCCGCTTCCTTCATCGCCCGCGCTCGCGGGCCAAGGACTCCAGCGATGAGCGCCTCCCCGCAAGACCACGCCGGCTCGCCCGCCGACGGCTATGTCCTTTACGGCACGCAGGGCTCCGGCTCGGCGATCGTGGAGATCGGCCTGCAGCGCTGCGGCGCGCCGTTCCGCGTGGTGCACGCGTCGTCCTGGGAGGACCGCTCGGCGCAGGACGAGCTGCGCGCGCTCAATCCACTGATGCAGATCCCGACGCTGCGCACGCCCGAGGGCGCGGTGCTGACGGAGAGCGGCGCGATCCTGATGCATCTGGGCTTGCGTTTTCCGCAAGCGGGCCTGCTCGGAGACAACGATCCCCGGCGGGATCAGATCCTGCGCGGCCTGGTCTACATCGCCGCCAACTGCTACAGCTGCATCAGCGTCATCGACTATCCGCGGCGCTACACGACCAGCGAGGATCAGGCGCAGCATCAGGCGATCGTGCTGGGCACGAAGTCCCGGCTGCATCGTCATTGGGAGCTTTTCGCGGACATGTTCCCGCCGTCGCCCTGGCTGAGCGGGGCGCAGCCCGGCGCGCTGGACCTGATGGCCGTCATCGTGTCGAAGTGGTCGGGCTCGCGCCCGCACCTGGAGCAGCACCGGCCCGAGTTCTTCGCGCTGCTCAAGCGCATCGAGGCGCTGCCCGAGGTCGCGGACGTGTGCGCGCGGCATTGGCCGCCGGCCCGCTGACATCGGCATCGGCATCGGCATCGGCATCGGCTTCGATCAGCGCAGGCATCGGCCGCAGGCCGACGTGTGGGGAATCCCTGGCGGATCCCGAGGGGCTCAAGCCGCCTGATATCGCGGCAGCAGCCGCACGTGCGTGTAACGGGCCGGGCGCTCCACCGGCTCGCTCTGCAGGTCCACCGGCGCGAAACCGCAGCGCGTCCAGAACGCGGCCGATCCAGCGCTTTCGCAATTGACATGCAGGCGGCTGAAATGCCCTTGCGCGCTCGCCAGCACCGCGTTCACCAGCCGGTGTGCCAGCCCATGCGCGCGCCAGTCGGGATGAACGTAGAAGCGCCGCATGCGGCCAGTGCCCGGACGACCGGGAGGCGGCTCGACGTTGAGCCCGCCCACGGCGATCACCAGGCCACGCGCGTCGAACCAGGCCCACAGCGATTCGCCAGGCTGCTCATAGCGGTTGGCGCCGCTGCGCCATTCGTCCATCAGCCGGCGCAGCATGTGCCAGCCCTCGGCCTCGCTGGCCGCCAGCAGCGGCGCCCAAGCCAGGGGATCGATCTGATGCACGCGGATCAGGCGCGGTGCGACGCCATCGGAAGCCAGGAGATCCATCGAACGAAGCGGTAACCAAACGTCAACCGAGCGGAAAAAAACGGATTAAGCAGCAAGCCCATCGCGCCCTGCATCAGGGACAACCCGGCTGGCCTTTGCTCCCTTTGACGCCGCTGGTTCCACCTGCCTTCTGTCCGGATCCGCATGGGAGAAAGATTCTCCCGGCTGCGCCACGAAAGCCCTTCCCCCCATACACCGACATGTCGGCGCACCTCATCGACTCATCGGACGCATCGCCGAGACATCGGGCACCTCATCGATCTATCGGACGTGTCGCCGACATATCGCGCACGTCATCGACGTGCCGGGCGCTTCATCGGCATGTCGGACGCCTCACCGATACGTCGGCGTGTGTCCTCGGTTCCTTTCACGCGGTGGAGGGAGAAGCTCAGCGCGACGGCTCGGGCTTCCTCGCGCTGTCCGGATGCTCGACCCACGCCTTCAGCTCTGCGGCACGCGGGTGCTTGGGCGACAGCTCGATGAACGCGCGGTACGCCGCCTGCGCCTGGGCGTCCTCGCCGGCTCGCAGCAGCGCGTCGCCGAGGTTCAGGTGCGCCAGCGCGCGGCTGCCGTCCATCTCGATGGCCTTGCGGTACCAGCGCGCGGCCTCGGTGGGTTTGTCCCGCTTGTAGTAGATGAAGCCCAGGTTGTTGGCGGCCAGCGCGAACCGGGGCTGCAGCTTGAGTGCCTCGGTGAAGGCGGCTTCGGCCTCGTCGTAGCGGCGCTCCTTGTAGAGCTGCAGGCCGCGGTCGTTGGCGCGCTGCGCGGCCACGCGCGCGCTGGCCGGGGCCGGCGCGGCGCTGGTCGCGATCGCGGTGTCGCTGCCGTCCAGGCCCTTGAGGGTGACCTGCACCGAGGTAGCGCTCGCCGCCGTTGCGCCGCCCGGCGCCGAAGCCGACGCGACGGTAGCGGCGACGGGCTGCAACTGCGCGTTGCGCGCCTCGTCCGCCTGCTTGGCCAGGGCGCTGGCCTTGGCGTCGAGCTGGTTGCTGTCGCCGCTGAGCGCCTGCTCCTGCGTCGACGCGAGCTCGAAGATGAACTCGCCCCCCTCCGACCCCGGCAGGCTGCCGAAGGCCGGGGTCTGGTGCGCGATCGCGGACACGGCCGGCGCGACATACGCGGCCAGCTCGGTCGCGGTGATGAGGCCGTCGCCGTTCAGGTCGGCCTTGCCGGACAGCGCCTGAAGCAGCGTCCAGGTGAAGACCGAATGGCCGCCGGGGCCGTCGTCGGCGACCTGCTGGTCGGCGCCGCCGGCCGTCATCATCTGGCGGCCCATGCGGCGCGCGTTGTCGCGCACGAAGTTGTTGCCGCCCACCGGGCCGCCGCGCGTCAGGCCCAGGCCCGAGTAGCAGGCGTCGATGACGAAGAACGCGTGCTTGGCGGGCAGCGCCTCGCTCAGCTCCTGCAGTTGCGGCATCGCGATGGCGTCGGTCTGCAGGTCGTCGGTGCCGGCATCGACCGGGATGATGTAGCCGACGTCGCGCCCGCTGGGCAGCTTGCGCGTGCTGCCGTGGCCGGCGAAGAACACGAACACGCGGTCGTCGCGCTTGACCTTGCCGTCGGGGCCCTTGCGCGTCATGGCGTTGAGCGCGCGCAGGATGTTGGCGCGTGTCGCGTCGCCGTCGGTCAGCGTGGTGACGTTCTCCGGCCGGAAGCCGAATTGCGTCTGCAGCGTCTCCTGGATCGCGCGGGCGTCGCGCACTGCGTGCTGCAGGCGCGGCCAGCTCTTGTACTGGTCGATGCCGATCACCAGCGCGACGCTGTCGCGATAGAGGTTGGCGCCGGCCAGCTCGGGCGCGGCCGCGGTGTCGGCGGGCGCGTCGACCGGCACGATCTTGCCGTCCTTCCAGGCCGCGAAGCGGTAGCCCTCGGCCTTGAGCTGGTCCAGCACCAGCGGCAGCGCCTCGACGGTGCGGGCGTGGATGTCATGGAACAGCACGATGCCGCGCTGCTGCTTGCCGAGCTCGCCCAGCACGCGCGCCGCGATCGACTTCGGGATCGGATCGGACCAGTCCAGCGAGTCGACGTTCCACATCATCGAGCGCAGCTTCAACGCCTCGATCGCGCCGAGCGCCGCGTCGTTGCGCGCGCCGTAGGGGAAGCGGAACAGCGCCTGGCCGCTGCGGCCGGCGGCATCGAGCAGCGCCTCGGTGGAGCTGGCCTCCTGCCGGACCTTGTCCAGCTCGAACTTGGACATCACGCCGTGGCTGAAGCTGTGGTTCGCGATCGGATGACCGGCCGCCAGCACGCGCTGCGCGACCTGCGTGCCGGGGCCCGGCTTGACCTTGCCCTGCGCGTCGACGCTGCCGAGGTTGCGGCCCAGCTCGAAAAACACGGCCGGCGCCTGGTAGCGCTTGAGGATCTCCAGGATCTCGTCGGTGTAGCGCGGGTGCGGGCCGTCGTCGAAGGTCAGCAGCACGGTCTTGGGCGGCAGTTGACGGCCGAAGAACTCGCGCTCTTCCTTGGTCGGGCCGCGCGTGGCCGGCGTGCCCGGCGTCGAGGTCTCGGGCGGCACCGTGATCTCGGTGATGGTGGGCCGGGCCTGCAGGTCGGGCAGCACGGTCGCGTAGTCCTTGAGGATGCCCTCGCGGGTGTAGACCGCCTTGAGCTTGGCGACGTAGTCGGTCCACTTCTCGCGCTTGGGCACGATGCCCCGTTGCGCGAAGCGACCGAAGGTGTCGCGCAGCTCCTGCGCGTAGGCCTGCTCGATCTCGGCCAGCACCGTCAGGTCCTCGCCGGCGCGCTTGGCCAGCTTCAGGCCGGCGATGCTCTGCGAGGTGGAGAACTGCTGCGCCAGCTGGGTCAGGAACTCCTTGAACGCCAGCCGGTCGGCGTCGAACCACGACGGCTCGCCCTCGATGCGGTCGAGCAGGTCGGACAACGCGGCCAGGCCGGCGGGATCGGTGCTGCGGCCGGCGGTGGCGGCGAGCGCGGTGATGCTCTCCTGCATGTCATGGAACAGCATCAGGCCGACGGCGTGCACGGCCTCGCGATCGGCGGGCTTCATGGCGGCCTCGCCGTCCATCAGCACGATCATCTGGCGGTAGCGGCCGAGCAGGTCATCGCTCTGCTTGAGCAAGGTGGCGCTGACGGCCGGGCTGGCGGAGGCGGCCTCCACTGGCGCGAGCGGCTTGGGCGCGTGGTCCGAAGGCTTGCAGCTGACCAGCAGGCCCGCCACGGCGATCGCGCCGATCAGCGCCACGCGCGGCCGCGTCGTGGTCCTCGAATCCGCGCCCCGGACAGCCCCGCGGCGAATCGTCTTCTCCCCCATGCCTACCCTCATGCCTACCCTCATGCCTTCCTTCTTCCCTCTGGAGCTCGATCGTGAACGCGGGAGCCATTGTGACCGCCTCCGGCGACCCCCTCTGTAGAATCCACGGGTTTGCCCCACCCTCACGCGGCCGGACCGCCCGGCCGCCGCGCGCCATGAATCTCTCCGCCCTCACCGCCCTGTCGCCCCTGGATGGACGCTACGCATCGCGCATGTCCGCGCTGCGTCCGCTGCTGTCGGAATTCGGCCTGATGCACCGCCGCGTTCAGGTGGAGATCGAGTGGTTCATTGCCCTGTCGGACGCCGGTCTGGCCGAGTTCAAGCCGTTGCCCGCGGCCTCGCGCGAGTTCCTGCGGGCGCTGGTGACCGACTTCTCCGAGACCGACGCGCAGGCGATCAAGGACATCGAGAAGACGACCAACCACGACGTCAAGGCGGTCGAGTACTGGATCAAGCAGCAGTTCGCCGGCAAGGCGGACCTGGAAGCGGCGGGCGAGTTCGTCCACTTCGCCTGCACCAGCGAGGACATCAACAACACCAGCCACGGCCTGATGCTGAAGGCTGCGCGCGATCAGGTGATCCTGCCCGCGCTGGACCGCGTGATCGGCAAGCTGACGGAGATGGCGCAGGCGATGGCCGCCGCGCCGATGCTGAGCCGCACGCACGGCCAGACGGCCAGCCCGACCACGGTGGGCAAGGAGATCGCCAACGTCGTGGCGCGCCTGCGCCGCGCCCGCGCGGTGATCGCGGACGTGAAGCTGCTGGCCAAGATGAACGGCGCCGTGGGCAACTACAACGCGCACCTGTCCGCTTATCCCGAGCTGGACTGGGAAGCCTTCAGCCAATCGGTCATCGAGCGGCAACTGGGCCTGACCTTCAACCCGTACACGATCCAGATCGAGCCGCACGACTACATGGCCGAGCTGTTCGACGCCGTCACCCGCGCCAACACCATCCTGGTGGACTGGTCGCGCGACGTGTGGGGTTACGTGTCGCTGGGCTACTTCAAGCAGCGGACCAAGGCAGGCGAGATCGGCTCGTCGACGATGCCGCACAAGGTCAACCCGATCGACTTCGAGAACGCCGAGGGCAATTTCGGCCTGGCCAACGCGGTGCTGACGCACCTGAGCCAGAAGCTGCCGATCTCGCGCTGGCAGCGTGACCTGACGGACTCCACCGTGCTGCGCAACATGGGCGTGGCGCTGGGCTACGCGCTGCTGGGTTACGACTCGCTGAGCAAGGGCCTGGACAAGCTGGAGCTCAACCAGGGCGCGCTGGACGCGGACCTGGACGCCTCGTGGGAAGTGCTGGCCGAGCCGATCCAGACGGTGATGCGCCGCTACGCGCTGCCCAACCCGTACGAGCGCCTGAAGGAGCTGACCCGCGGCAAGACGATCACGCGCGAGTCCCTCCAGACCTTCATCCAGGGCCTGGAGCTGCCCGAGGCCGAGAAGCAGCGCCTGCTGGCGATGACGCCGGGCAACTACACCGGCAAGGCCGAGGCGCTGGCCAAGCGGATCTGAGGATCCTTCCGCCTCCCTCACGATGATCGGGCCCTCGCGGGCCCGATCCTTTTGGTGCTGCTTGTGGATGAGCGCCCGCCGCATCGGTCATGCGACGAAAAAAGGCAGTGCATTGCTGCACTGCCTTGTCGCTTTCCGGTATTCGGGAGTTGGGGGATGTCGCGTAGGAGCTGCCCGGAAAGCGCCGATGCCGGGTCAGGACATCAGAACTGGTAAGCCAGGCCCAGGCCGACGCGGTCCAGCTTCTTGTCGAAGCCGTTGGCGCTGGGCATGTTGTTGAAGCGGGTGGCCTCGGCGCGAAGCGTGACGTTCTTGGTCAGCGCGTAGTCGACGCCCACGCCCATCTTCAGGCCGGTCTTGTGCGTGTCGCTCAGGCCGCCGTCGAAGTTGCGCTCGGCGTAGGCCAGGCCGACCTTGCCGTAGACGCCGAACTTGTCGCTCAGCGGGGCGCGGGCGATGCCGTCCAGCGAGTAGACCTTGTTCTTGGCGCTCACGCCGTTGAAGTTGGCCTTGCCCAGGTCGGTGTAGGCGGCTTCCACGGCGAAGTTCTCATTGAACTTGTAGCCGCCGAAGATGCTGTAGCTGTCCGTGGTGCGCTTTTGCGAATTGCCGTCCACGCGCTGCGTCGACTTGGCCACGTCACCACCGATGTAATACGGCGTCTGCGCATCGGCGCGCGCCAGACCCGAGCCCAGGGTCAGCGCCAGCGCCGCGGCGGCCAGCAGGCCAGCCTTCTTGCCGTTGATCGAGGTGCGGGTGTTGTTGTTGTAGCGGTTCATTCGAAACTCCTTCAGAGCTGTTGATCGATGTCGTCCGTGGGCTCAGGGCTCGTTCGACATGGGGCTCATTGTGGAAATTCGACGCCGCCGCGTCTGTGGCGCGAGTTGGGGCCTTGTGTGACGGTTGATGACAGCCGGGGGCGGGGCGCTTGACGGTGCTTCACGTGGGGCCGAGCGCCTGCCCGCATCACAGCTCGCCTATTTTCGAAAGACCTGCACAAGTCAAAACGCCAATAGTCAGGGTCATAGGCGAGAGTCCTGCGTTCGGCCACGATAGCTCCGTCCATGCCGCCGATGTCGAACGAGCGGGTGGGGCACTCGGCCTATGCTCCCGCACTGAGCCCTGCAGCCTTCACCCGCCCTTCATCGCGCCATGGACACCACCGGATCTCCGCCAACACCCATCGACGAACCCACGCTGCGCGCATGGGCCGCTTCGGGCAAAACGCTGCGAGCCGAAGCCGTGGCCCATGGACGCGTCTGGCATCTGTGGCTGCTGCGAGCGGACCGCAGCTACCGCTTGACATCGCCGAATGGTGCGCCGCGCATGTTCCGGACACTCGAAACCCTCGCGAGACGTCTTCTGGAGCTGAACATCGTGGATCTCAACGTCATTCATTCACCATCCACCGACCGGGTCGCATTCAGGCGAACGCCGATCGAACCCTCACAAGCGGACGACTTCGATCAAGCGGCTTGGGACGCATGGTTCAAGGAACAGATTCTTCTGTCTCTCAGGGACAAAAGGCCTGGCACGGACTATCGGCAGGTCTGGCAGGAGACGCGCGACAGGATCCGTAGCGCTGGGGGACGTCATGTCCGCCCAAAGAAGCCTTGAATGGAGTCCCCGGGCGCTAGCTGTCTACGACAGGTTCATTGATGAACTCTCGACCGCGAACCCGATCGCAGCCGAGGAGTTCAACGATGAAGTCTTCGAACGGCTATCCATGGTCTTGACCTTTCCGAACCTCTATCGCGAATCGAGTCGTGTTGCAGGTGTCAGAGAGATGGTCGTTCGACCGAACTACTTCATCGTCTACCGATTGACACGCACCAAAGTTCGCATACTCAACTTCGAGCACACGCGTCGGAATTGGCCGAAACCGCCCCGGCCATCTACTGTCCGACGACGGAAATGAAATGCGGGTGACCCGTCGGACCGCCATCCCGAATGGCTTTCAGGATGCTTTGCCAGGCGCTTGGCGGTTTCACTTGGCTCGGCGGCTCAAACACCTGCTTTCGCAGGCGCTATGGGCGCTCCAACCGAGTCCTTCTCACCCCACTGGCCAATACAACAACAACCGCGCCCCACCCAACCTGGGCGCCTCGCCCAGGCGCGCATGGCCGCCGTGGGCTTGCGCCACGTGGCGCACGATCGCCAGGCCGAGGCCGAAGCCCCGTGTGCCGCGCCCCTTGCGCTCCAGGCGCTTGAACGGCTCGAACGCCGCCTCGCGCAGCGCTGGCGGCACACCTTCCCCGTCGTCGTCGATCGCGAGCCACAGTTGCCCCGCCTCGACCCAGGACGACAGCAGGATGTTGCCCTTCGCGTATCGCGCCGCGTTGCGCAGGCCGTTGCGGATCGCATAGGGCAGCAGCCGCTCGTCGAAGGGCAGCGACGCCGGCAGCCGCAGGTCCGTGTCGAGCGCCTTGCCGTCGAGCAGCGGCGCCAGCGAGCGCGCTTCCCTCGTCAGCATGTCGCCCAGGTCCCCCGCCGCCAGTTGCGGCTGCAGCGCGCCCATGTCCAGGCGAGCGAGCGTCAGGCTGGCATCGATGAGCTCGTCGAGCTCGTCGATGTCGCGCTCGCAGGCCTGCACCGCCGCCTCGCGGGCGTTGCGGTCGTCCTCGTCGACGAGCGCGTCGACCGCGAAGCGCAGCCGCGCCAGCGGCGTGCGCAGCTCATGCGAGACCGCGCCCGTCAGTTCCCGCTGCGTCGCCATCGCGGCGGCCAGCCGCTCCAGCATCGCCCGCGTGGCCGCGACGACCGGCGCGAACAGGCGGCTCTTGAGCGCCGGCATCTCGGTGTCGAGCCGGCCCGCGCTCAAGCGCTCCGCCGCGCGTTGCAGGCCGCGCAGGTCGCGCCACAGCGGTCGCAGTTGCCACCACGCCAGGATCGCCACGGCCAGGGCCAGCACCACCGCCACGCCGAGCTGCGCCGCCAGCTCCTTGGGCAACTCGCCGGCGCGCTTGGAGTCGAGCGGCCCCAGTAGCAGCAGTTGATCGGGCTCCCCGGGCAGCGCCGCGTAGATGCGGCGATTGAAGCCGGTGACGAGGATCTCCCCCCGGCCCAGGCGCGCGCGCTGGTCGTTGCTGAGGTTGGCGAGGTCGGTGCGGATCAGCCGCACCGGATAGTCGAATTGCGCGTCGAGCTCCCGCACCCGCTCGCGCCGTGCCGGTGGATCGAGCGGCGACAGATCCCGCACCAGCAGGTCGACGGTGCCGCGCATGAAGTTGCGGACATAGTCGTTCGTGACCTCGGAGGCGCCGATCAGCACCAGGCCCTCGACCAGCAGCGCCAGCGCCAGCACCGCCAGCCCCAGGCCCAGCGCCATCCGCAGCAGCGACGAGCGCAAGGACAGCGCGGCCATCAGTCGATCGCGAACAGATAACCCTGCCCGCGGACCGTCTTGATGCGCGTGGGCGACTGGGCGTCGTCGCCGATCTTTTTACGCAGCCGCGAGATGCGCGCGTCGATGGCGCGGTCCAGCCCGTCGAACTCCAGCCCGCGCAGGCCCTGCATGATGTCGTCGCGGCTGACGACCTGCCCGGCGCGATGCGCCAGGTAGTTCAGCAGCTCGTACTCCGCCGTCGTCAGCGGCACCGGCTCGCCGTTCACGCGCAGCTCGCGCGACTGCGGCAGCAGCGTCAACGGGCCGAAGTGCAGCGCCTCGCCGACCGGCTGCGCGACCGGCAGCGCGTCGCGTCGCAGCAGCGCCTTGAGCCGCGCCAGCAGCACGCGCGGCGCGACCGGCTTGGTGATGTAGTCGTCGGCGCCGCCTTCCAGACCGAGCACCTGGTCGATGTCGTCATCGCGCGCCGTCAGCATGACGATGCGGCCGGCGAAGTCCCGGCGCGTGTCGCGCAGCACGTCGAAACCGTCCTTGCCCGGCAGGTGGCCGTCCAGCAGCACGAGGTCGAAGGACTCCTGCCGCATCAGCGCCTCGCCCGCCAGGCCATCGCCGCACACCGTCACCACGTATTGCGCCTTGCGCAGCGCCTCCGCGACGAGTTGCGCCAGGCGCTCGTCGTCCTCGATCAACAGGATGCGCGCCGTGGCGGGCTGTGCGGGAATCTCCATGGCCGTGAGCATAGGCGAGGCGGTCCGCGCCTGCCTTCAGCCACGCTTAAGGGCGAAGCGGCGCGGGCCTGGCCCGCGCGGCGGAGCCGGCACCGCTCAGGCGCGGTCCGTCGGCACGTCCAGGCGCCAGCCGGCGGGCGTACGCACCGCCCGCAGCGACCCGTCCTCCGCCAGCGGCGCCCAACGCGCCGCCAGGTGATCCAGCGCCGCGGGCGTCATGTCGGTACGGCTGGCCATCACGCGCTCGATCGTCTCGGGCGTCAGGCAGGCCGGCAGCGCCGGGCGCGCCGGCCCTTGCAGCGCCGCCCGCCAGCGGAAACGCAAGGCCGCGATCTCTTCCGCGTCCGAGCGCCGCACCGGGTCGTGCCAGCTGTAGACCTGCGACGGCGTGTCGTGGGCCTCGGTCTGCCGCACGCCCTCGTCGGTCATGCCGATGGCCAGCAGCACGCGACCGGAGGCGTGGTTCTCCGGCGCCGTCGTGCCCATCAGGTCGCGTTGGCCCAGCACCTGCCGGCAGTAGTCGAAGGTGCCGGCCGCCGCTTCCCGCGCATAGCCGTGACCCCAGAAACGCGCGGGAAAGCCGTAGCCGATGTCCGGATGCGGCAAGCCGTCGCGCTTGATCACGCCGGCCAGGCCGATCAGTTCGCCGTCCTCCAGCCGCTCGACGGCCCAGAAGCCATAACCCAGCAGCCAGTAACGCGCTTCCAGCCGCTCGCGGATCCACACGGCCGCCTGCTCGTCGGTGCGCACCTGCGCGTCGTAGATGTTCTCGATCCAGGCCGGCTCGTTGAGCAGACCGCGCACGAAGGGCGCGTCCGCGGGACCGAACCAGCGCAGGCGCAGCCGCGCCGTTCTCAGGACTTCCATGCCGCCTCCCCGCGGTATGCCGCCCGCTGGCCCGATGCCCGCCATGCCGGGCCGGCCAGGCCGGCCGAGCAAAAGCGGGACAATACCGCACCCCCAGAACGCCCCATCCGGACCCTCCATGAAATTCATGCAGAAGCTGCAGGCCGCCGAGCGCCTGAACGATTCCCTGCTGTGCGTCGGCCTGGATCCCGACCCCGCCCGGTTCCCGACCCACTGGAAAGGCGACGCGGGCCGCATCTACGACTTCTGCGCCGCCATCGTCGACGCCACCAAGGACGTCGTCAGCGCCTTCAAGCCGCAGATCGCCTACTTCGCCGCGCACCGCGCCGAGGACCAGCTGGAGCAGCTGATGGCCCACATCAAGCGCAACGCGCCGCACGTGCCGGTCATCCTGGACGCCAAGCGCGGCGACATCGGCGCCACCGCCGAGCAGTACGCCCGCGAGGCCTTCGATCGCTACCAGGCCGACGCCGTGACGCTGTCGCCCTTCATGGGCCGCGACAGCATCGAGCCCTACCTGCGGTATCCCGACAAGGGCGCCTTCCTGCTGTGCCGCACCTCCAACCCGGGCGGCGACGATTGGCAGATGCAGCGCCTGGCCGACGTCCCCGGCCAGCCGCGCCTGTTCGAGCACCTGGCCCGCCTGGCCCAGGGCGACTGGAACCTGAACGGCCAGCTGGGCCTGGTCGTCGGCGCGACCTATCCGAAGGAAATCGAGCGGGTGCGCGAGCTGGCGCCCGACCTGCCCTTCCTGGTGCCCGGCATCGGCGCGCAGGGCGGCGACGCGGCCGCCACCGTCGCGGCCGGCTGGCGCAAGGACGCGGGCACGGTGATCGTGAGCTCTTCCCGCGCGGTGCTGTACGCCGCCTCCGGCGAGGACTTCGCCGCCGCCGCCCGCCGCGTCGCCCAGGCGACCCGCGACGCCCTGCGCCCGGTCTCGCCCGCTGCTTCCCAGGCGATCCCCGGCTGATCTCCGGCTGATCCGCCGGCCGGGCCCGGCCCCGGCCGGCCGCCAATTAATTGGCAGAAACCCCGAGCGCGCACCGAATCCCACCTGTTTGGGGTTTCCGAGGCTCTTCAGTTCCCCCGCCGCTCGCCGAGACTGCGTTACCGGACGTTTCATTCCGGGCCGCCGCGATCCGTCGCGGACGCCCCGTGATCGAAGCGTCGAGGCACAACGTTGGGCACAGTCAGAGTGAGCAAGGATTCCCAGGACGATCTCAGCAGTCTGGTCGGGCACGAGCTGTCGCGAGGCGACCGCCTGCCCCCCGGGTTGCAATGGCGCGCGGCGCGGCTGTTCATCGCCGCGTGCGTGCTGCTGTCCGCGCTGACCGGCGTGATGCTGGCCTTCAGCGCCGCACCGACGGAGCCGCTCGGCGGCCTGGTCCCGCCGCTGCTGGCCTTGCTCTCCACCGTCACCGGCCTGGCGCTGCTGTGGCGCCTGCCGTCCGATCGCGGTCCCGCCGCGGTGATGGTCATGATGTGCCTGGCGATCGCGACGGCGGTCGCCGTGGCGGTGTCGCGCCAGCTCGGCCTGACCGCCAGCAGCCTGGGCATCATGGCCCTGATGGTGGCGCTGGGTACCAGCATGGTCGGCCTGGGCGCCGGACTGTCGCTGTTCGGGCTGGGCCTGGCCGCGCTGGGCGGCCTGGCGACGGCGGAGCTGGGCGGCTGGGTGCTCGCCGGCGGCGTGCCGGCCAGCCTGACCGCGCGGCTGCTGACCCAGCTGATGCTGCTGGTGGCCGGCCTGGTGGTGGGCCTGGGCACCGCCAAGCTGATCCGGCGCGCGATGCAGGAGGTCAACGAGCGCCATGCCCGCTTCCGCCACCTGCTCAACATGGCGGCCGACTGGTACTGGGAGATGGACCGCCAGTTCCGCTTCAGCCACCTCGCCGAGCACAACCCGGGCTCGTCCGGGCTATCGATGGAGGAGCGCCTGGGCCGCACGCCGTGGGAGATCGAGCACCTGGGCCTGTCCGACGAGGAGCTCGACGCGCACCGCGCCGACCTGGAGTCGCACCGGCCCTTCCGCGGCCTGGTGATGCGCCGCGCGGCCGAGGACGGCACGCTGCGCTACGTGTCGATCAGCGGCGAGCCGCGCTTCGACGCCAAGGGCAACTTCCGCGGCTACTGGGGCGTGGGTCGCGACGTCTCCGACGAAGTCCAGACCGAGCAAGCCATGCTCGCCACCGAGACGCGCTACCGCGAGCTGTTCCGCCGCTCGCCGTCGCCGCTGGTGCTGCATCGCTGGGGCCGGGTGATGGACGCGAACCCGGCGGCGATGGCCATGTTCGGCTACACCCAGCGCTCGAGCATGATCGGCCAGGATCTGTTCTCGCATTACGAGCCCGGTGACGAGGAACGCGCCCGCCAGCGCGCCGCCAAGATCGAGGCCCTGCCGGTCGGCGCGATGCTGCCGATGACCGAATTCAAGCTGCGGACCCTGTCCCGCCGCCGCCGCCTGGTGCAGGCCACCAGCGTGCGCGTGGACGCCGCCAGCGGCCCGGCGACGCTGTCCTTCTTCATCGACCAGACCGAGACCTCGCGCGCGCAGGACGCGCTGCGGCGTTCCGAGGCGCTGCTGTCGCACCTGTTCGCGACCAGCCCGGACGTCGTGACGCTGAGCGAGACCGCCAGCGGCCGCTATGTCATGGTCAACAAGACCTTCGAACTGGTCAGCGGATACGGCGCCGACGAGGTGCTGGGCCGCACCACCCAGGAGATGGGCATCTGGCAGGACATCGGCGAGCGCGAGCGGCTGCTCGAGGCGCTGCGGCTGCACGGCCGCGTCAGCGACATGTCGGCGACCTTCGTCAACCGGCGCGGCCAGTTGATCCCGATGCTGCTGTCGGCGGCGCCGTTCGTGATGGACGGCATGTCCTACCTGGTGGTGAATTCACGCGACGTGTCCGACACCGAGCGCACCCGGCTGGTCCATGCGGCGATCCTGGAGAACGCCTCGATCGGCATCGCGCTGACGCGCGACCAACGCTTCGTGCAGGCCAACCGGCTGGTGGAGGAGATGTTCGGCTGGCCCCTGGGCGGCCTGATCGGCCAGTCCGGCGGCGTGGTGTGGCCGAGCACGGAGGACTACGAGGCCGTCGGCCGCGACCTCGGGCCGCGGCTGGCGTCGGGCGAGCAGGTGGAGGTGGAGCGCCTGATGCGGCGCCGCGACGGCAGCCGCTTCCTGTGCCGGATCCTGGCGCGCGCGGTGGACCCGAATCACCCCAGCCGCGGCGGCACGATCTGGATCATGGAAGACGTGACCGACCGCCGCCGCGTCGAGGCCGCGCTGGCGCAGGCCAAGGACGAGGCGCAGGCGGCCAACCGCGCCAAGAGCGCCTTCCTGGCCAACATCAGTCACGAGATCCGCACGCCGCTGAACGGCCTGGTCGGCCTGGCGCGGCTGCTGCAGCAGCCCGACCTGCCCGTCGACACGCGCAGCCACTACCTCGACCAGATGGTGGACAGCGCGGAGAGCCTGTCGGGCCTGATGTCGGACATCCTGGACCTGTCCAAGATCGAGGCCGGCCGGCTGACGCTGGAGACCGTGCCCTTCGCGCTGCGCGACATGCTGGCGACGATGCGCATGGGTTACCTGACGCTGGCGCAGGCACGCGGGCTGGCCTTCGGCATCGACGTCGAGGATGCGGTGCCGGCCTGGGTCGTCGGCGACCCGGTGCGCACGCGCCAGATCCTCAGCAACTACCTCAGCAACGCGCTGAAGTTCACCGAGCAAGGCAGCGTCGCGGTGCGGGTGCGCCGCCACGACGAGCACCGCCTGCGCATCGAGGTCAGCGACACCGGCCCGGGCATCGCCGAGCCGATGCAGGCGCGGCTGTTCGAGCCCTTCACGCAGGCCGACGAGTCGACCACGCGCCGCTACGGCGGCACCGGTCTGGGCCTGTCGATCTGCCGTGAGCTGGCCGCGCTGATGGGCGGGACGGTCGGCGTGGACAGCCAGCCGGGCGCGGGCGCGACCTTCTGGGCCGAGCTGCCGCTGCCGGCCGCGCCGGCGCCGATGAGCACGCAGCGCCGCGCGCCGTCGGAGGAAGCGGAGCTGTCGGGCCGACGCATCCTGATGGTCGAGGACAACCCGGTCAACATGATGATCGCCGTGGCGATGCTGGAGCAATGGGGCGCCGAGGTCTCGCAGGCCAGCGACGGCAGCCAGGCGGTCGAGGCGGTGCACGCCGCGGCCAGCGTGGGCAAGCCCTTCGACGCGGTGCTGATGGACGTGCAAATGCCGGTCATGAGCGGCCACGAGGCCACCCGCCAGCTGCGCCAGCGCTACGACGGCGAAGAACTGCCCATCATCGCGCTGACGGCCGCCGCGCTGGTCCAGGAACGCGACGAGGCGCTGGCCGCCGGCATGAACGAGTTCCTCACCAAGCCGATCGACGCGCAGCGGCTGCGGCAGGTGCTGGTGAGGCTGACGGCGGATTGAGCGCCGCACGATGCGGCGCCGGTCGATCGCCGTTGCGCGCGGCCCTGGGTCGATGCAGGGCGCGGCCGCGCGACGCAATGCCGGGGCGGTACGAACCCGCCCCGGGGTCGGCCCACGTTTCCCCCCAAGCCAGCCCAGCCCAGCCCAGTCCAGCCCAGTCCAGTCCAGCCGAGCCGAGCCGAGCCGAGCCGAGCACGGGTCGGGTCGGGTCGGGTCAGGTCAGGTCAGGTCAGGTCAGGTCAGGTCAGGTCAGGTCAGGTCAGGTCAGGTCAGGTCAGGTCAGGTCAGCTCGGCCCAGGCCCAGGCCCGGCCCCGGCTCAGCTCAAGGTCACCGCAGGCTGAGCGTCGCGCCCTTCCACTCCGCCGCCTGCCAACGCTGGAACGCGCCCAGCATCGCGGCGTCGCCGGCCTGACGCTTCGTCTCCAGCGAGTCCAGATCGACTTGCTCGAAGCTCCGCCGATAACGCCCCTCCGCCCGCGCCTCGCGGGCCACCAGCACTTCCCGGCCACCGGGCACCCAGCCGGCGAACTCCGCGTAGCCCAAGCCCGGCTGCGCCGGTGCGGGCGGCAGCACCGACACCCGCCAGCCCTGCGCGGTCTTGCGCAGCAGCCACAGCTCGCGCCAACCGTCCGACGGGACCGAGGCAATGGCGATCGCATTGCCCTCGCGGTTGATGCGGGCCGACGCGGTCATCACCAACCCCCAGGCGCAGTGCCGCAGCAGCGCGCCCTTGCCGTCCTTGGCGCCGGGCCCCACCAGCGTCAGGCAGGTCTCGCCGGGCTGGCCCGGCTGCACGGTCAGGCTCAGCGCGCCGAGCGTCTGCTCGACCGGTCCCGCCGGCAGCGCCGCCCAGCGCATCGCGTTGCCTCGCATCGCCGCGTCGTTGTAGGCGGGCTGATCGTCCTCCGACAGCTCGGCCGGCACGATGCGCGCGAAGGCTTCCAGCGCGCGGCGTGACGCCGCCGACGACGCGTCCACCGACAGCGTGACCGTTGCCGCGCCTTGCGCCGCTTCGAGCGCAGGCAGCGCTGGCGCTCCACGTGGGGTCGCTGCCGCAGCGGCGGGTAAGTTGACAGTCGCGGTCGCGGTCGCGGTCGCTGTCGGATTCGGATTCGGATTCGGATTCGGATTCGGATTCGACGTCGGAATCGCCGAGGTTGCCCGCCCCACGCCCTGGGCACCCGCGCGGCGCGCGCGGATGAACGCCAGGCTGCTCCACACGCCCGACTGGCGCATCAGCACCCGGTTGCGCCAGTGCGTCGCCAACGCCGGATCCCTCAGGTCGACCTTGTCCAGGACGTCGGCGCGCCACTGGTCCCACTGCTCGCGCTGCGGCGGCGTGGCCGCGGGGTCGACGCAGTCGACACGCGTGAGCGCCAATGCGGCGCGCGCCTTCTGTTCCTGCTGGGCCGCGGGCATGGCGAGCACGCGTCGGAAGGCCTCACCGTCGTAGCAGAACTGCATCGCGCCGGCCTCGCGCTCCAGCGTGCGGAAACGCAGGCCGTAGCGGGCGGCGACGTCGAGCTGCGCGGCGACCTGCGTCTCGGTCGCCGTGGCGGGCATCACCCCGTCCGGACGCGCCTGCACGCGGGAAGCCCGGTCGGCCAGCCGCTCCGCCAGCGTGCCCATGGCGTCGAGCGCCTCGGCGCCGCCGGCGCCGTTGATCTGCGCCACGCTCGCCGCCTGCACATAGGCCGCCGCCAGGCCCAGGCCGAGCGACTCCGCGCCCGGCTGCTGCCGCACCACGCGCAGCGCGGCCAGCAGCGCGTCGGGTTGTGCCGCCGCGCCGTCCAGCGGCAGCAACGCGCTCTTGCGGACGAAGCCACCGCGCTCACGGCGGTAGTCATAGACCTGGAAGTGATCGGGCCGTTCGCCGCGGATCTCCAATGCCTCGCCGCGCCAAAGCTGGGCCTGCGCGGGCGCCGAGTCCCTGGCGGCGCCGCGCATCGCGGCGTTGTCCTGCACCACCAGCGCCGTGCGCGCCGGCGTGGCGCCTTCGGTGGCGGCCCGCTTGATCGGCGGCTTCGGCGCGGCGTCGTCGCCGGCATCCAGGGGGGCGGCGCTCGCCGAATGCACGCACAGCAACTGGACGGCGACCGCCGCCACCGCGGCGGCCAGAACGAGCTTCATGCGGCACATGTCGAACTCCTTGTCCGAGGCGTTCATCGAGGGTGAGGGAACGGTCGAGGTCGAAGTCGAAGTCGAAGTCGAAGTCGAAGTCGAAGTCGAAGTCGAGGCCATCGTCGGCCGTGGGCGCGTCATTGCGCGGCGCCTTCCGACGCGGTCTCGCCGCGCTCGTTGCGCGCGCCCAGCAGCGTCTTGCCGATGAAGCCGCCGTCCGCCGGAGGCGGCGCGATGATGACCTGCACCTTGTCCGACAGCTTGTCGGCCATCGCCTTCTGGATCAGCAGCGGATGGCGGCTCAGCAGCGCGCCTTCCGCGGCCATCTGGTCGACCGCGACCTTGCCGATGCGCGTCTGGCGATACGCCTCGGCATCGGCCAGCTTCTCGCGCGCCTTGGCCTCGCCGTCGGCCTCGATGCCGCGCGCCTGCGCGTTGCCCTCGGCCATGCGCACGCGCGCGACGCGCTCCGCCTCCGCCTCCAGTTGCCGCTGCTCGACCTGGCGCTGCTTGAACGGCAGCACGTGCTTCATCGCCTCCTCCTGTCCGCGCGCGGCGATGACCTGCTCGCGCGCGGCGGCCTCGGCGGCCGTCTCGCGGCGCACCTTGTCGGCGGCGGCCTCCAGCTCCGTCTGCTTGACCTGCTTTTCCTTCAGCTCCAGCGTGTAGCGCATCTTCTCGCTCGCCAGCCCCTCGGCCAGCAGGCCTTCCAGGCCCTGGCGGTACTCGGCCGGCAGGTCGACGTTGCCGATGTCCACGCCGCGCAGCACGATGCCGTCGGCGGCCAGCTTGCGGCGCAGCTCGCCTTCCAGCGCCGCCTGGATCGGGCCGCGCTGGGTCGAGAAGATCTCCCGCACCGTGTGCGTCGCGATCTGGCGATAGACGATGCCCTGCAGCGCCGGGGCGATCACGTCGGCCTCGATGTCGTCGGGCAGGCTGGTCGCCAGCTGCGCCAGACGCGCCGGATCGACGGTCCAGCGCACCGTCAGGTCCAGGCCCAGCGACAGCCCTTCGAGCGACTGCAGCGGCGCTTCGCCGTTGGCCCGGGCGAAGCGCGTGGGGTGATAGCTGCGATCCCGCAGCGGCAGGTCGCGCACGTCGTGCAGGCCGGGGATCACGAGCAGCGAGCCGGTCCGCGCCTCGGCCACGCCGCCGGTGAGCGCGTTGGTCCGCAGGCTGACCTCGCCGCGCGGCACCTCATGGATCGGCGGGTGCGCCACCAGCAGCGCCACCGCGCCGGCCACCGCCGTCAGGCCCGCCAACCAGGGCAGCGCGCGGAGCAGCCCGCCGGCGGCGCCCTTCATCGAAGCGCCGATGGGAGCGCCGGTCGGGGCGCCGAAGCCATCGGCGCCGGCGCGCCGCGAGAAGCCAGGCAGCCGAGCCTTCAGCCGCGCGGCGGCGTTGCGGATCGATTGCAGGCGGTCGTTCATGAGGTTCTCCAGGGGTCCCGGGATCGGGTGTGTCGATGGCGCTCATGGTCCGGAGACGGCGCGGAAGCCTCAATGCGGGCGGACGGCGGCTCCCTTCACGGTCCGGAAGAAAGCTTCACGGGGTCCCGCGCCCGACGACGCGTCGCGGCGCGCGGCGCTGTCCATAATCCGGCGCCATGGTCACCCCCAGAAACAAGGTCGCGGTCATCGAGGACGACCGCCCCACCAGCGAGCAACTCGCCGGATGGATCCGCGCCGCGCGGCCCGAACTGCAGGTCGACCAGTGGTTCGACCGCGACGCGGCCGAGGCGGCCCTCGCCCGCGAGCAGTACGAGATGGTCGTGCTCGACATCGAGCTCGGACGCGAGCGGCATGCCGGCGTCGCGTTGATCAACGCCATCAACAAGCTCAACGCGGGCACGCCGGTGCTGGTCGTCTCGGCCATGCCGGCGGCGATCTACCGCGGCATCATGAAAGCGCTGGACGCGTGGGACTACCTGCAGAAGACCAGCTTCGACGAGGCCGAGTTCATCGACACCTTCCTCGACATCCTGCGCGCCGCCCGCGCCCGTGAGCCCGCCGCGCCGGCGCAGGCCGCGCCGGACCCGCTCCGGCTCGACCCGCTTTGGCAGCGCAGCCCGCTGTGGAAGGGCCAGCGCATCAACCTGCCGCTGACCGCGCAGCGCATCCTGGCGACGCTGTACCAGCGCGCGCCGCAGGTGGTGTCGTATGAAGAGCTCTACGACGTGGTCAAGAGCGGCCGCAGGCGGGACAACGTGCGCAAGCATGTGTCGACGCTGCGCGAGGCGTTGAAGGAGGTCGATCCCGCCTTCGACGCCATCGAGAACGTGCCGATGCGCGGCTTCCGCTGGTCCGGCCCGCGATGAAGGCCGGCGCATGAGGCTCGGCCCCGTCGAGCTGCCCGCGCTGACGGTGCCGCGGCTGGGCCTGGCGGCGTTCCGGCGCCGCGCGGTCGTGCACCTGGCCTTCCTGCTGCTGGCGGCGGCCACCCTGGTGCTGGCGCTGACGGTGCTGACCGACCAGAAGCAGCGCGCCTACCAGCGATATGCGCAGGGCTTCCGGCAATCGCTGGCCGAGATCGTCCTGCAGCTGCGCCATCCCAGCGGCCAGCTGGCCCTGCTCAACCCGGGCATGGGCGCGGGCGACCGCGACGGGCAGGCGCCGGTGCTGCTGCCCTTCGCCGCGATCGACTTCGACGATCAGAACAAGGCCCAGCGCGCCATCGAGATGGCCGGCTGCGGCCTGCGCTGGCCCGACGGCGCGAGCCTGTGCGCCGCCGTCGGCGCCAACGCCTATGCCGGCGGGTTCCTCTACCTGGTCGGCAGCCTGGAGAGCGGCCCGCTGATCGGCCGCGAGCATGGCGCGCTGGACCTGGCCGGCGTGCACCGCGCGCGCGTGACGCTGAAGCTGCGTGGCACGACGCAGACCTGGGTCGCGCCATTCGAAGGCACCGCCGCGCCCAGCGGCGCGCAGCGCGGCCGCCTCACCGGCTTCGTCGGCGAAGGCCCGCAGTTGCCCGGCAAGGCGCGACCGGTGCGCGAGTTCCGCGGCTGGCTCTGGCGCGAGGGCCCGTGCGGCGAGGCGGCCTCCGGGCCGGACTGCGCGCGGCGCACCTTCTATTCGATCCGCCTGCCGGTGGAGGCCTTCCAGGCGGCGCTCTTCGAGAAGCGCCAGCCCGTCTGGCCGCCCGCGGACCTGGACCAGGCGCGCGTGCGCGTCGAGCTGCTGGGCCCTTCCCCGGAAGGCTCGGCACCGCCGGTGCTCTTCGACAGCGCCAGGCCGGGCGCGTCGCTGGCGCTGTCGCTGGACCGCATCGGCGCGGCGCTGCAACCCGGCGAGACACTGCGCATCGAGAAGTCCGGGCCGCGTCCGCAGACCATCGCGGAGCGCCGCGGGCCGGAGCTCTCGGAGCGCGCGCTGCCCTGGTTGATCCACGTGATCCGGCGACTGCCGGTCGAGGGCTTCGGCGGCGAGACCGATGGCAAGACCGGCGGGCGGGGCTCGGCGGAGGTCCGCTGGCTGGACGCCGCCGACGAGGTCGCCACGCCCACGGGCCGCTACCGGCTGGTGCTGCGCGGCGACCTGCGCAGCCTGGATCGTCAGCTGGCGCTCGAGGCCCGGCCGCTCGCGTTGCTGGCGACGGCGATGCTGGCCGCCGTGGCGGTGGCGTGGCTGATGGTGGAGCTCGGCCTGATCCGCGGCATCGCGGTGCTGACCAAACGCGCGGCGGCGGTCTCGTACAACATGCAGGACGCGCGCGCCGAGCAGCGCATCGGGGAGCTCGACGTGACCGACCTGCGCGGCCGCGACGAGCTGGGCATCCTGGCCGGCAGCCTGGCCGACGCGCTGCAACGCGTGAAGGACGGGCTGCGCCGCGAGCAACTGCGGGCCGAGCGCGAGCGCGAGATGTGGCACGCCGTCGGCCACGAGATCATGTCGCCGCTGCAGTCCCTGATGCTGCTGCATGGCGGCGCCGACGACCCCAGCCACCGCTACGTCCAGCGCATGCAGCAGGCGGTGAAGGTGCTCTACGGCAGCGCGCCGCCGAGCGAGGCGCTGGCCTCGGCCAACCTGCATCCGGAGGTGCTGGATCTGGCCGCGTTCTGCCGCGAGGTCGCGGCCAACGCGCATTACGCCGGCATCGCCGACGTGAGCTTGCGCACCACGCTGCCCGAGCCGCTGCCGGTGCGCGCGGAGGCCTATGCGCTGGAGGACGCCGTCACGCACGTGCTGCGCAACGCCGACCGCTACCGGCCCGTGGGCACGCCCATTGCTCTGACCCTGGAAGCCGGCGAGCCCGGCGCGGTGCTGCTGCGCATCCACAACCAGGGGCCGGCCATCGATCCGGCGATGCTGGACAGGATCTTCGAGTACGGCGTCTCCGATGTCGCGCCCGAGGCCTCCGGCGAGCGCCGGGGCCAGGGCCTGTTCGTGGCCAAGACCTACCTGGCGAAGATGGACGGCGGCATCCGCGCGTTCAACGTGCCGGACGGCGTGGTGTTCGAGATGACCTTGCGTCTCGTCGCCGCCTGAGGCCGTCCCGGGGGAGCATCGGCCCCACCTGCTGTCGCGATTGAAAGGAGTCCCCATGCCATTGAATCCCCATTACGCCCTGACCGAGCCGATCCGGGACGCCGTCGACACGCTGTCGGTGGAAGGACCGGTACTGGTCGAGTTCGGCGCGCCGTGGTGCCCGCATTGCATCAACGCGCAGCCGCTGCTGGAGCAGGCCTTCGACGGCGGGCACGAGAACGTGCGCCACATCAAGGTCGAGGACGGCAAGGGCCAGGCGCTGGGCCGGTCGTTCAAGGTCAAGCTGTGGCCGACGCTGATCTTCATGCGCGGCGGCCAGGAAGTGGCCCGGCTGGTCAGGCCCACCAGCGCCACGGACATCCGCGACGCCTTGCTGCGCATCGACGACGCTTGATCGACAATCCCGCCCCATGACTCAAGCCCATGTGCTGCTGCCCCAGGACGGGCCGCCCGATCTGATGTTCGTGCTACTGCACGGTGCCGGCGCCGACGGCCAGCAGATGCGCCCACTGGCCGAGGCGCTGCATCGCCAGTACCCGCGCGCGGCGTTGGTGCTGCCCGACGGCTTCGAGGCCCATGACGCCGTGCCGGGCGGCGGCGCGGGCTTCCAGTGGTTCTCCGAGCAGGGCGACGACACGCTGCGCGCGCTGCGCCTGGCGGCCGCGGTGCCGTCGTTGATCGCGATGGTGCGCGGCTTGGCGGACCGGTTCGACCTGGCGTGGGAGCGGGTCGCGCTGGGCGGCTTCTCGCAGGGCGCGATCCTGGCGCTGGAGGCGCTCCAGCAGGAGGAGGCGCTGGCCGGGCGCGTGCTGGCCTTCGCAGGCGCGTATGCGTACTGGCCACAACACGCGCCCAAGGACGTGAGCATCCACCTGCTGCATGGCAAGGACGATGCTGAGCTGCCTTATGCGCCGCTGCTGAATGCGGCGCGCGAGCTGATGGCGCTGGGCGCCGACATCACCGCGGACGTGCTGCCGCATGTCGGGCATGAGCTGCATCCGCAGTTGATCGAGCGCGCGATGGAGCAGCTGCGGACGTTCATCCCGGCGCGTCTGTGGCGGGAAGCCGTTTTGACGGCCGCCGAGCAGGACAAATCCGACCCCCGCCACTGAGCGCGGGAAGCGCCTCTTCCCTTCAGTCGAGCGTGACTTCCGTTCTGACCGTGCCGGCGCGGTCGGCGCTGGCGACGAGGCTCAGGCGCGTGCCCTGGGGGGCGCGCACGACCCATTCGCCGAAGGCGCGGTCACCGGTCACGTCGCGCTCGGGCAGGAAGGCCAGTTGCGTCTGCCTGGGGGCGTGACCTTCGAGCTGCGGGCCTTCCATGCGCGGCTTGCCGCTGATCAGGCCGACCTCGGGATCGACCGGCAGGAAGATCTCGAAGACGACGCCGCGGGCCTGCTTGCGCGCCAGCGCCTGCCGCGTCACGTAGGCCGGCAGCCAACCGCTGTTGCCCACCGCCATGCGCACGCGCCAGGTGTCGGGGCCGAGCGCGCGGACCTCAGTCCGCAGCAGCTCCAGCTTGGGCAGGCTCAGCGCGATCTGGTTCATCCACGCGGGGAAACGCGCGGCCTCGCGCTCGCGCAGGTGCGGCGGCGGGTTGCGCCAGTAGTTCATCTTGTCCCAGCCGCCGATCTCGACCTCGCCCAGTTGCGGATGCATGAACGCCGTCCACTCGACGTGCGCCTGGCCGCCGCAGTGCTCGTCGCTCCACTTCAGCAGCTTGAGGTCGTCCTCGACCGGGTGGTCGCGGAACCAGTCGATCCACTTGTAGCCGGTGATGCCGGCTTCCTTGTTGGGGGACCACAGCTCCACCACCCAGAACAGCGCGCCCAGGTGCTCGTAGACCCAGTCCTGCGTGCCGGTGATGACGTCCTTGGGGTGGTACTTGAACTCGTGCCAGATGCTCACCGCCGGATAGCCGGTGTGCTTCTCCCCCAGCGCGGAGAAGCGCTGGTAGGTCCAGAGGTCCTCGGGCGCCATGTCCTCGTCGCTGCGGGTGCCGCAGGGGCGCAGGATCACGCCGCTGTGCGTGTGATAGCTGATGGCCGCGCCGATGTTGGGATGGCCGACCATGAAGTCGACCATCGCGCGCACCTCGGGCTCGCTGGTCGGGTAAGGGCCGGCGCCGACCTGCTCGAACTCCTGGCGCCAGCCGGCGGGGAAGTTGCGGTTCAGGTCCAGGCCCTCGTTGTCCTTGTTGACCTTGATGCTCAAGCCGTCATGGTTGATGACCAGGCCCTCGGGCATCAGCCGGTAGTACTCGCCGCCGAATTCACCGGGCTCGCGCGCCACCATCAGGCGCGGGTCGCCGGAATGTTTCTTGTAGGCGCCGTGCGGGTCGGGGATGCGCATCGTGAGGATGCGGCCGTCGCCGTCGATGTCCTCGACGCTCAGGCCCTCGACCGGCTCCTCGTCGAACGGGTACGGACGCGTGGACGAGCGGATGTGCCGCGGCCGGTCCGCGAGCGCCAGCTCGGCGCCGTCGGGGTTCAGGCGCGGCACCAGGTAGATCGTGCGGGTGTCCAGCAGGTGGGTGACCTGCGGATCGCTACCGTACTTGCTCACCAGCTCGTGCAGGTAGTAGAGGCAGGTGGTGCAGGCGGTGAGCTCGGCGGCGTGGATGTTGCCGTCGATCCAGAAGGCGGGCTTGTCGACGTCGGCGCCGGTGGCGGTGTTGGTGAGGATCGCCAGCCAGATCTCGCGGCCCTCGTAACTCTTGCCGATGGACCGCACCGACACCAGGTTGGGACAGGCCTGCGCGTAGTCGAACAGCAGTTGCGTCAGCGCTTCGTAGCGCGGGAACTCGTCGAAGCGCGGACGGGGCAACGGCGTCGACGCGGTAACGGAAGCGGGCGGCAGAACGGTCATGGGCATCCCTGGCACAGGTGGCGGGTGCGGACGATTGTGCATGCGCCATCCCCGGCGTCCGAGAGGCCTCTCCAGGCCCAGGCAACGCGTTTACCCTGAGAGGAGTTAAATTGCTGCCCTTTGCTGCGTTTGTTCAGGTTTGGAGATGGCTGTGAATCACTGCGAGAAGATCCCGTTGGGGACGCAAGGGGCGACCGACTGGGAAGTGGTGCATCTGCCATCGCCGCTGGGGGACTTCCAGGCGCGTGCGTTCCGCAGCCCGTCGACGGGGTCGGAGCATCTGGTGCTGTCGGTCGGCCCGCTGAAGGTGCGCGGCGGGCTGCTGCGCATCCACAGCGAGTGCCTGACCGGCGACGTTTTCCGGTCGCTGCGCTGCGACTGCGGTCCGCAGCTGGAAGGCGCGCTGGCGCTGCTGTCCAGGGAAGACGGCGGCATCGTGATCTACATGCGCGGCCATGAAGGCCGGGGCATCGGCCTGGTCGAGAAGCTGCGCGCCTACGCGCTGCAGGAGGCCGGCGTGGACACCATCGACGCCAACCTGCAGCTCGGCCACGCCGAGGACGAGCGCGACTACGCCGACGCCCTGGACATCCTGTGCCTGCTGGGCGTGCAGAGCGTGCGCCTGATCACCAACAACCCGCAAAAGCGCGACGCGCTGGTCCAGGGCGGGATCGAGGTCGAGGAACTGGTGCCGCTGCGCATCGAGGCCAATCCGCACAACGAGCGGTACCTGGAGACGAAGCGCAGGCGGATGGGGCATTACCTGGGGTGAGATGCGCCCGCTGCGGGTCAAGATGAAGGACGGCGCCACGGCGCCGTTTTTTGTTCGCCCTGGCGCTCAATTGTCGCGCCAAGGCCGGTTGCCCTCTCCGGCAATGTATGAATATCAAACTTCATCATCCATGAACTGACAGGATCAGTTGTCTCCGACCTATCATTCGACATCGTCGATTCAGTCCGGAGCCTGCCATGCCCTTGACGCAAGCGGCGCTCGGCCAGCGGATCCGTTCCGCCCGCGAGCGCTGCCATCTGACCCAGGAGCGACTGGGAGAGTCCATCGGGCTCTCCCGCGTCGCCATCAACCAGATCGAGAGTGGCGCCCGCGCCGTGTCCAGCCTGGAGCTGGATCGTCTGGCTTTCGCCGTGGGGCGCGACATCCGCGAGTTCTTCGCCGATGACTTCACCGAGCATGTCGCGGACCAGGACGCGCTGTCCGCGCTGTTCCGAGCCACGCCGCAATTGGCCGATCAAGGCGAATTGCTGTCCGCGCTGCAGGAGAGCATGGCGCTCGGGCACCAGGTGTCGCAGCTGGAACAGATGCTGGGCATCGACCGCGCGCAACTGCGAGCGGCGATCTACGAACTGCCCGCGCCCACCGGCCGCTGGGATGCGGTGCGCCAGGGCCAACGCGTCGCCGCCGATGAGCGGCAGCGGCTGGGCCTGGGCATCGCGCCGATCGGTGACCTCGCGGACGTGCTCGAGGGTCAGGGGGTTCGGACTGGCGCCGTGCCTCTGCCGGAGAACATCTCGGGGCTGACGTTGTGTGATCCCCGCATCGGCGTGTTCGTCGTGGCCAACCTGGACCACGCACCGCTGCGGCGGCGGTTCTCTTATGCCCATGAATACGCCCATGTGCTGGTCGACCGCAACCGCCGCGGAACGCTCAGCCGCAGCGAGAACCGCCAGGAGCTGATCGAAGTCCGTGCCAATGCCTTTGCCGCGGATTTCCTGATGCCCGAAGACGGCGTCGAGCAATTTGTTCGGGCGCTGGGCAAGGGGGCGGGCAGCAGGAACCAGGCCTGGGCATTCGACGGGGACGCGGCGATCCAGGCCGAGCAGCGCTCCTCGCCTGGCAGCCAGGAACTCCAGCTCTATGACGTGGCGCGCCTGGCCCATCACTTCGGGGTCAGCCGACTTTCGGCGCTCTATCGCGTGAAGAACCTTCGGTTGGTCGGTGAAGCCGATTTCAATCGATTGAAGGCGCAGGAGGAATCGGGTGGTGGCCCAGCCATCGCCGAGTTTCTTCGCGCCTCGGAGCCCCTGCATGGCCGGGACGAGCGCGAGGACTTCCGCCGTCGGTTCCTGGGTCTGGGGTTGGAAGCCTTCCGGCGCGACGAGATCACGAAAAGCAAGTTGTTCGAGCTCGCCGCCATGGTCGGCGTGACGCGATCGTCGGTACAGAACACCTTGACCTCGGTAGGCATGGAGTGAGCGACGGTCATGGCGAAAGCGATATCGACTTGCGCCCTGATCGTGATCACCGACGCCAACGTCCTGACCAACTTCATCCACATTGGTCGGCTTGACCTGCCGGGCGGCCTGGCGGCTCACCGATTTGCCGTGCCGGAAGAAGTCATTCAGGAGGTGGACGATCCGGGCCACGCCCGTGCCTTGTGCGCCGCGCTTGAAGCCAAGCATCTTGAGCGCCTGACGATCAACCAGTCGGACACGCTCGCGTTGTTCGCCCAGCTCCGCACATCGATGGGCAAGGGCGAGGCCGCTTGCCTCGCGGTGGCGGCCCGCCACGGCCATGCGGTCGCATCCGACGAAAAGCGACGGTTTCGCCGGATGGCGATCGAGCTCCTCGGGGAAGGCCGACTGCTTCGCACCGAGGATCTGATCCTTCAAGCGATCCGTGGCGGACAGATTTCCGTTGGCGAGGCGGATGCGTTCAAAAGTAGGCTGGCGGAGCGCCGTTACGCGATGAACTTTCCAAGCTTCGCGCAACTGGTCGCCTAGCGGAACGCCTTTCGCCGCCGGACTGCGCGTTGGCTCGTCCCCCAGGCACTCCGCTTGCCAGCATCTCTTTCACGCGATGCCGGCCTACCGGCGGATGCGGCCTCCTCCTACACGACCTCTGCCCGATACGCCGCCATGGCCCCCGACCGCTTGCAGGCTCTTCTGGTTGAAGACCATGCCGATTCCCTGGAATTCCTGACCGCCCTGCTGGCCTCCTGGGGCTGCGAGGTGCGGGGGTGCTCCTGCGCGCAAGAGGCGCTGGACATGCTCGGCGAATGGGCTCCCCAGGTGCTGATCACCGACATCAACATGCCGGGCATCGACGGCCGCGAGCTGGCGCGGCTCGTGCGGGAGACCTACGGGCATCAGGTCGTGATCATCGCCGTCAGCGGCGAAGGCTTCGCCCGCGAGCAGCAGGGGGACGAGGAGTCGTTCTTCGACCATTACTTCGCCAAGCCGATCAACTTGAACGGGTTGGGAAGGCTGCTGGGCGTGGAGATGCGGTAGGCCTGCTCGTCTGCGAGCACCTGGCCGGGCAGGTGCTGGCGTCGCAGTTGAACGTGGCGGCCGCGACGTCGCGAATTCACCTTCACGGCGGCCGCACGTTTCTGGAGATCAATCGATTCGATCGCCATGGCGCCCTGGGCCGATCGCCGGTGGCGACCTGGTGCTCGCTCAACGCCGCGATGGTGGGCAGCGCCGGTCACCCGTGGCTGGAAGCCTGTGCGAAGCTGCTGCCGACGGGATGGCTGACCACGCACGATCTGGCCACGATCCAACGGGTCTGGCTCTACGGCCAGTTGATCGCCAACACGGACATGCACGACGGCAACTTGTCGTTCCAGCCGGTGCTCCGCGACGGAACACCGGCCTTCGCGCTGGCGCCCATCTACGACATGTTGCCGATGCTCTACGCCCCCGTGCGCGGCGTCGAGTTGCCGCGGCGGCAGTACGCACCGAAGCTGCCGCTTCCGGCCGACACATCAGCTTGGCAAGCCGCCGCACGCGCCGCCTTGACGTTCTGGCGGACCGCCGCCGCCGATCCCCGCATCGGCGACGATTTCCGCCGCCTCTGTGAGGACAATGGCGACCTGCTGTCCCAGCTGCTCTGACCATGCCCCTGCGCTACCACACCCTCCCCGTCACGCCCTTCCACCAGAACTGCTCCATCGTCTGGTGCGACGCGACCCTGGACGCCGCCGTCATCGACCCGGGCGGCGAAGTCCCGCGGCTGCTCGCCGAGGTCGCCCGCCTGGGCCTGACGCTGAAGGCGATCTGGCTGACCCACGCCCACATCGACCACGCCGGCGGCGCCGGCCAGCTCGCGCGCGAGCAGGGCCTGCCGATCATCGGCCCGCACCCGGGCGACCAGTTCTGGATCACCGCCCTGCCGCAGCAGTCCGCGATGTTCGGCTTCCCGCCGGCGGAGATGTTCGCGCCCACGCGTTGGCTGGCGGACGGCGACACCGTCCAGATCGGCCAGGAGACGCTCCAGGTTCGCCACTGTCCGGGCCATACCCCCGGCCATGTCGTCTTCCATGCCGAAAGCGCCCGGCGCTGTTTCGTCGGCGACGTGCTCTTCGCCGGCAGCATCGGCCGAACGGACTTCCCCGGCGGCGATCACGACACGCTGATCCGCTCGATCAACGAGCGCCTCTGGCCCATGGGCGACGACACCGTCTTCATCCCCGGCCACGGCCCGGAAAGCTCCTTCGGCGAGGAACGCCGCACCAATCCGTTCGTCGGCGGGCGCTGGGGCTGAGCGGCGCGGCCGGGTCGGCGCTCACAGCGGCGCCAGCCCGCTCTCCTGGAAGCGCGATTCCGGAAACCCCCGCAGCGCGCGGGCAGCGAGCTCCACCAGTTCCTCGAAGCTGCGCTCCTTCTGCAGCACCGCCACGGCGCCCATCTGATCGGCCGCCGCGGTCAGCTCGTCCGCGATGTAGCCGGTCGTGATGATCACCGGCAGCCGCGGCAGCGTGCCACGCACCGCCACCGCCAACTCCAGGCCGTTCATGCCCGGCATGTTGTAGTCGGTGATCAGCAACTGCAGCGAGACGCGCCCTTGCTCGACATCGTCGAGGAACCCTCGCGGGTCCGCGTACGAGCGCACGTCATAGCCGGCCTTCTTGAGCAGCGCCTCGACCATCATGAGCACGATCGGATCGTCGTCCACGTAGACGACCGACTCGCCCTCGCCGGGCTCGGCCACCTTGGCCAGCGTGGCGGCATCGATGGGCGCGGCCTCGTCGACGATCGGCAGGTAGATCGAGAACAAGGTCCCCCGCCCCGGGTGCGATTGCACGTCGATCGCGCCCCCGTGCGCGTGCACGATGCCGTTCACGATGTGCAGCCCCAGGCCCGTGCCCTGACCGCGCGGCTTGGTCGTGAAGAAGGGCTCGAACAGCCGCCCGGCCACCTCCGCGGACATGCCCTGGCCATCGTCGCGCACGCACAGCTCGGCATACCGCGTGGGCCCGACGCGTCCGATCACGAACGCATGCGGCACGTCGAATTGCACCGCGCGCAAGCCCACATGCAGATGACCGTGACCGCCGGGCATCGCCTGCCAGGCATTGGTGCAGAGGTTGAGCACCACCTGCTGCACCTCGGCGGGATCCACGGTCGCCACGCAGCCGTCGCCGCTCAGGTCGACGGTGAGCCGCACCGTGGGCGGCAACGTCGATCGCAGCAGCCCGATGCTGTCCTCGACCAGCGGCGCCAGCTGGTACTTCGACAGCTCCTGGCTGCCGCCGCGCGCGTAGGCGAGGATGCGCTGCACGATCTCGCGTGCCCGATCGCCGGCACGCTTGATCTGCTGCATGTGATCGCGCAGCGGCGAGCCTTCGGGCAACTCCTCCAGCATCATGCCGGCGTGGCCGAGGATCGCGGCCAGGATGTTGTTGAAGTCGTGCGCCACGCCGCCCGCCAGCGTCCCCAGCGACTCCATCCGCTGGATGCGCACCAGCTTCTCCTCCATGTCCACCCGCGTCAGCTCGTCGGCCTTGCGCATCGTGATGTCGATGAACAGGATCACCAAGCCTTCCTCCCATGGGAAGGCGCGGCACTCGAACCACTTGTTCAGCCGGGGACTGAATTCGTCGTACATGTGGGCCGTGCCGGCCGTCATCGCCGACCGCGCCTCGCTCTCGAAGCGCGGCCCCATGATGTTGGGGAAGGTCGTCCAGTAATGCGTGCCGAGCAGCGTCTCGCGTGTCTTGCCGCAAGCGCGCTCGAAGGCGACGTTGACGAACTCGATGGTCCAGTCGTGCCGCAGCAGGATCACCGCATCGGTGATGTACTCCAGCGCCGCGCCGACCTTCGTCTCGTGCGCGGCGCCATCGACAGGAACTTTCAACGCACCCGGAACGGGCGCCGAGGGTTGACGCTGCATGTCGCCTCCTGCTGGACGGGGCGCGAAAGTGGACCTCTGCGCCGGGCGGAGCAATCGGGGTTCCACGGGCCTAGACCTAGGGGGCACATTACAACGGATCGGCCCGGGAAGGCCGATGACATCGAGGATCCTGGGCGGCCATGACGCCGCGGCCGCGTCAGCTCTTGGCGGCCGGCGGCGGCGGCGCGAAACGCTGCGTGGGCTTGGGCGCGCGCTGGTAGAAGCCTTCGACGCGCGGCAGGTTGCGCTCGATATCGCGGATCCGCGTGGGCCCGGCCGGGTGGGTCGACAGGAACTGCGGCGGCGCGCCCTTGCTGACCTCGCCCATCTTCTGCCACAGCGTCACGCCGGCGCGCGGGTTGTAGCCGGCGCGGGCCGCGAGCTCCATGCCGACCAGGTCGGCCTCGCTCTCGTCCTCGCGGCTGAAGGTCAGCTTCAGCAACTGGCCGCCGATGTTGGCCACGCCGCGCCCCAGGTCGCCCAGGCCGAACAAGGCCGCGCCGAGTTCGATCGCGCCGTTGGTCGCCATCGTCTTGCCCATGCGCTCCCGCGCGTGCTCACGCAGCGCGTGCGCGACCTCGTGGCCCATGATCATCGCCACCTCGTCGTCGCTGAGCTGCAGTTGCTGCAGGATGCCGTAATAGAAGGCGATCTTGCCGCCGGGCATGCAGAACGCGTTCAGCTCGCGGCTGCCCAGCAGGTTCACTTCCCAGCGCCATTGCTGCGCGCGCGGGTTCCAGGCACCGGAGAACGGGATGATGCGCTGCGCGATCGCGCGCAGGCGCACCACTTGAGGGTTGTTGTCCGGCGCCAGCGCCTTCTGGCGCTGGGCGTCGCGCATCATCTGCGCGTACTGCTGCTGCGCGGCGGCCTCGACCTGCTCGGCCGAGACCAGCTTGGCCCAGCGGCTCTGCTTGCCGACGTCGACGCCCTCCTGCGCCCAGGCCGGCGCCAGCGCGACCGCGCCGCCCAGCCCGAGCAGCCCGGTGAACAGGCGCCGCGCCGGCCGACGCGGCGCGCAGCCGCGGCAGTCGCAGCGGCCGAAGCCATAGGCGGGGGCCGAGGGCAGATGCGCGTCGGCGTCCGGAGAGAAGTCAGCATCAACCATGGCGGCATTCTAGGGAGGCGCCGCGTCGCTTTCCCGGCGAGGCGACAATGGCGGGCATCATGTCCCAGCCGCCCCTGATCACCCCGTCGCCCGCGTGCGCGACCTCCCCGCTCGATCCCCAGGAATTCCGTGCCGCGCTGGGCATGTTCGCGACCGGCGTCACCATCGTCACGGCACGCGCCGCCGACGGCACGCTGGTCGGCCTGACCGCCAACTCGTTCAACTCGGTCTCGCTGGCGCCGCCGCTGGTGCTGTGGAGCCTGGCCCGCCGCGCGGGCTCGATGCCGGTCTTCAGCCGCGGCTCGCATTACGCGATCAACATCCTGTCGGCCGACCAGAAGGAACTGGCGCAGCGCTTCGCGACCCGCGACATCGATCGCTTCGCCGGCGTCCGCTTCCGCGAAGGCTGTGGCGGCGCACCGGTGCTGGAGGGTTGCGCTGCCGTCTTCGAATGCGCCAACCGCAGCCAGTACGAGGAAGGCGACCACATCATCTTCGTCGGCGAAGTCGAGGCCAGCTCGCGCGTGGAACACGCCCAGCCGCTGATCTTCCACGGCGGCCGCTACTACACCGAACTGCCGATCTGAGCACCGGGGCCGGCCGCGACCGGTCCGCGGCCCACAGGCCCCGGGGTCAGGCGTCGCGCCCGACCGGCCAGAACGGCACCATGTCCCGCAAGGCCGGCCAGCGCCAGGCCACGAGCGCCACGGTCAGGATCGCCGACCCGGCCACCGGCCACCACGGCGAGAACTCCATCATCACGCTCGCCATCGCGCTCAGGCCCATCAGCACCAGCATGCCCAGCGTCATCAGCGCCACATGCTGGCCCGAGGGCGCGCCCTGGCGCGACCAGTCGCGCCACATCAGCACGCCGCAGGGCAGCGCCACCGCCGCGAAGTGCAGGCCGATCAACGCCTTGCGCGACGCGCCCTCGGCGGCCTCGGGCGCCAGCGCCCACATCAACGTCATCATGCCGACGCCGACGGCCCACATCGCCAGGTAGTGGCCCAGCTGACGTCGCGCCAGCACCCGGTTCAGCGACGGTCCGCGCGGCATGCCAGGCACCAGCAACAGCAGGGCCTGCTCGTGCCGGGTCTGGTACAGCGTGCCGCCGATGCCGAACAGCGGCCCCATCAGCGAGCTCATCAGCCCGATGGACACGCCCGGCAACGCCCCCTGGATCGCCTGGCTCGCCCGACCGGGCTCCACGACCAGGAGCAACACCGCCTCGCCCAGCAGCAGCGCCCCCAGCACCATGGCGGAGGATGAGCCGTACACCGACCAATGAAGCCCGCGCAGCGTGGCGACTTCGGCGCGCGCCGCCACGCTGTCGGCAGTCGGCCTGGCCGTGCGGAGCAGGTGGTCGAACCAGAACGGCCGGCCCCATTGGAAGAACCGCTTCAGCGCCATGCCAAGGCGTCCATCGGGCCAGCCGCCCTTGGCGCCGCCGTTCGTCATCATCACCTCCCGCAGCTGCCGCGCCGCCGTCCAGTGGCGCGCATGCGCGGTGCCGCCGTCCTGGAAGGTGCGCCACAGCAGCGCGCACAGGGCGATCATGACGAGGGCCGTCTGGACGATCGGCTGGCGCTGATGCCAGTCCGTCATCATGCCCAGAAACATCTGCCACGCCACCGTGCCGCGCAGCAGCGACAGCAGCACCGACGGCACCAGCCACATCAGGATCCACAGCGCCGGCCAGCGCAGCGCGGCGGCGAAGACCAGCATGGCGGCGCCGGCCACCATCGTCCACGCCAGCGCGTCGCCCATGACCTGGTGCATCGCCAGGCCCCCGAGCACCGCCAGCAGCAGAAACAGCGCCACCGCGGTCTCGCGCAGCTGCCGCACCTGGCCCGGCACGAGGCGCGCCGCCAGCGGATGGTTCTGACCGGCCAACGCCGTGGCGGCGGACCACCACACGAATTGCAGCCCGATCGCCGCGGCGATGAAGAAGGTCACGAACGCGGCTGAGGCTGAGCGCATCGTCGCCAGCGCCGTGATGCCCGCGAGCGGCAACAGCAGCCACCACAGCCGCCGCAGCTTGCGCCAGGTCACGCCCAGCACCGCCGCATGGCCGCCCAGCCCCGGGGACGGCAGCACGGCGCTCATTGCGTCAGCTCCAGGAAGAGGTCCTCGAGGTTCAGCGCCTCGCAGCGCAAGGTGGCGTCGCTCGCCGGCTGGCGATCGGGGAAGCGCACCAGCCAGCGCGACGATCCGCCGGCCTCGCGCCGACGCAGCACCTGACCGCCGTGCGCGGTCACGGCCGCGTCCAGCGCCGCCGCGGATCCGGCCAGCAAGCGCACTTCCTCCGCCAGCGCGTCCTGCGGCGCCTGCAGCACGATGCGCCCGCCATGCAGGAAGGCGATGTTGAAGGCCACCCGCTCCAGGTCGGACAGGATGTGCGTCGAGAACACGACCGTGGTGCCGCGATCGAGCACCTGATCGACGAGCTCGCGCAGGAAGTCGCGCCGGCCGGCGGGGTCGAGGCTGGCGACGGGTTCATCCAGCACCAGCAGGTCGGGCTCGTGCGCCAGCGCCCGCACGATCGACAGGCGCTGCTGCTGGCCCTGCGAGAGCTTGCCGATGGTGCGGTCGCGCGGGATCTCCCAGCGCGACATCAGGCCGTCGACCTTGGCGTCGTTCCAGCGCGGATAGAAGCTGCGGAAGTAACGCAGCAGATCGCCGACGCTGAAGTCCTCGAACAGCGCGGCGTGCTGGGGCACGTAGCCGAGCCGCTCGCGCAGCGCGTCGTCGGGCGTCATCGCCGGCTGGCCGAACAGCCGCACCTCGCCGGCCTGCGACTCGCGCAGGCCGAGCAGCGTTTCCAGCAGCGTGGTCTTGCCGGCGCCGTTGCGGCCCAGCAGGCCCACGACCTGCCCGGGCTCCAGCGTCCAGTCCAGCCCTGACAGCACGCCGGGCTGGCCCTTGAAATCGACCCGCAGGCCGCTCGCCCGCACCGGCGGCGCGGTCAGCGCGTCGGCGCCTCCGACTTGCGCCGACGCGCTTCCCTGGCCGATCGTCAGTGTTTGATTCATCGCGACTCTCCCTTCTCTTCCAGCAGCGCCTTGAACAGCGCCAGGGCCTGCTCGGCCGGCAATTCCAGTTGATGCGCCTCGGCGGCGGCCTTCTCCAGCGTCGGCCGCAGCAACTCCACCCGCGACTTCGTCTTCATCGCTTTCTGATGCTGCTGCGCCACCACCATCGACAGCCCGCGGCGGCGCTCCACCAGCCCCTCGGCCTCCATCAGCCCGAAGGCCTTGGAGATCGTCATCGGATGCACCGCCAGCGCCTGCGCCAGCTCCCGCACCGAGGGGATCTCCTGCCCCGCCACCAGCTGCCCGCTGGCCACGCGACGGCGCAACTGCTCCACCAGCTGGCGGTAGATGGGCTCGGTCGAACCGGGGTTGATGCTGAAGAACAGGTCGGATTCCATCGGCGGGGCCTCGGTCGTCGGGGATGACGTTGGCTAACGTGTACTAGTACAGTAGTACACGTGGATGGAGGCTGTCAATGGGGGCTTGCAGCCAGGGCGGTGGGACGCGAGTGCGCCGGCTAACGTTTCCCACCTGAAACACTCGGGCGCATGCCCGGGATCGGACCGGATGGCGAAAGGGGCAGGCAGCGCGCCACCGCGCCGCTCGTCGATCAGCCGGCCGGTCCGTCGGTCGGCCGGGGCCGCTGCGCCAGCAGGCGCTTGCGCACCGCATGGATGTTGTTGCGCAGCGCGTAGAGCTCTTCGGCATAGGACAGCGGCACCGCAATGCGGTGCGTGACGCGGTCCAGCTCGTCCAGCTCGTCGAGCAAGGCCTCGCGCTCGCCGGTGCCGGTTTCCAGCTTTGCCTCCACCTCGCGCAGCCGCGCATACCAGCGGAACACGCGCGAGCGCACGCGGAAGGTGTAGAGCGGCGGCACCACGCGCGACAGCGGCAGCATCAGCACCAGCAGGCCGCCGACCACCAGCCACATGCGTTCCAGCAGATTGCCGGCCCAGAAGGGCAGGTAGCGCGCCCAGCCCGGCGGCGTGCCGTTGATCGCGCGGTCGCCCTCGGCGCTGACCGGCAGCTCGCTGGTGCGGGTGTTGGGGAAGTCGCGCGCGCCATTGAACCAGCCGGCCTCGCTGTGCTGGCTCAGCGCGGCCTGCGCGAACAGCTGGCGCAGCGCAGGGTGTGTCTGCTCGCGCGCCAGCAGCGCGGTGGTGGTGGCCAGCAGCGGCACGTCGTGCGGCGGCAAATCGGCCGCCAGGTCCACCACACCGCGCGGCAGCGTCACGGTGGACAGGAAGGGCAGATGGCGCGAGTAGGCCTCGTTCTGCTCGAAGGCCATCAATGCGATGGCCGGGTCGCGCAGCAGCGCGCGGATCAGCCCGGCCTGCGGCGCCGAGATCAGCACCGTGGCGTCCAGCCGGCCCTCGCGCAGCGCCGCGCCGGCGGCGTCGGGCGCCAGATTGGACAGCCGCAGATCGGTCGGCTTCAGCTGGTTCAGCGCCAGCAGCTTCTCGACGATCTGCGGCACGCCGCTGCCGTCCTGGTCCACGTTGACTCGCAGGCCGCGCAGTTGGGCCAAGCGCTGCAGTTCACCGCCGGGCTGACGGCGCGCGATGGCGAGGTCGCGGCGATAGAAGATCCAGATCGGCTCGTAGAACAGGCTGCCCAGCGAGACGATGCCAGCCTCGGTATCGGCGGCCGGATCGGCCATGCCGCCGCGTACGAAGCCCACATCGGCCGAGCCCGCGCGCAGATGGGCCAGATCGTCCTGCGCGCCTTCGCTGGCGATCAGCTCGACCTGGATGCGCTCGCGCGCCAGCGCCTTCGCATAACCCTCGCCGAAGCCGGCGTAGGCGCTGCCGGCCGGGCCGGTGGCCAGCCGCACCTGCCGCGGCGGCTGCGGATCCAGCCACCAGTAGGCCGCTACCAGCAGGCCGCCGCCGAGCAGCAGCAACGGCCCCATCGAGACCATCATGTCGCGCAGCGTCTGCAGCAGCAGGCGCAGGCTGCGGGTGGCATGCCATTGCTGAATCGGGGTCATCGCTTGCCATCCTGAGCGAGCAAGGTCACGGACCTGCCCGCAAGGTCAAAGTTGACGTGCTTCCGCACGGTGTCGACGTGCTCCGCGGTGCATGGTCACCGGCGTGATGCCGAGCACGCGTTCCACCATCGCGGCGAGGAACCGGCTGGGCATCAGCTCGTCGGGGGTCGCATCCAGCCGCAGCCGAACCTTTGGCAGATTCGCGATCGTCAGGTCAATATCGCCGACCGCGTCCACGACTGGAGCCGAGTCCTCTTCGGCTTCGACGCCGGGCTCGGCCAGTGCTTCGACAGCAGGCTCCTCGCCGTCGTCTGGAAGCACGGCGTCGTCTCCATACTCCATCAGCACCAGACCGGTGGCGTGGTAGGCATCATCTTCCTGCCCAAGTTTGATCAGCAGATCGAAGAGCCATTCGGCGGTTCCCGGCTCCTCGCGCAAGATCACGGCGTTCAGCCCGAACATGAAACCCAGCGCCGCGAGGGGATGACGCAGTCGGAGGTTCTTCGCGTCGCCGTAGGACTCCTCGATGCGGTTGGGCGCGTTCTTGCCGAACGACGAATCCATGCGCTTCGTGGAAATCAGGAGCTCCGGTCCGGTGGACCAATCCGTGATGATGACGTCCACCTGTTTGGTGTAGTTCTTCCCCAGGATGGAGGCGCTGGAAGCAGTCACGCCTTTGATGGCACTCTTGCGCTCCACCTTCGCCCGGACGGGCCCCGCCTCCTTGGCGGTGAGCTCTTCGAGGAGGTTGGCCACCGAGGACGGCAGGATGCGCGGATGCGTCGGACGGGGCCAGGTCTGGTCTTTCCCGAAACCTGCGCGCCTGAGCTCGTAGCTGAGCCAGACGTCCAACGCCAGCGCCGGCACGCCGGACTGGGTATTCGCCTTCAGGAACAACGGCACGCCCAGCAACAGGCTCAGCGTGTCGTAGTCAGGCTGGAAGTGGCGCTTGCCCGAGGCGTCCTTGACCCACGGATTGGTGTGCACGCCTTCGGGCGCCGCCCGATCGACGATTCGATCGAAGAGGGTCCACGCCTTTGCCTTTGCGGACTTCTCAGCTGCCACCGTGCGACCTCGCTTCTCTCCGACTTGCCAGCCGCTCACGTGCGGCTCTCATCCTGCCCATCTGCTCCACCGACAGCACGCGCCCGTCAATCAACAGCGCCCGGTCCACCAGATCGACCGCGCCCAAGAGATCTCCCCTGGTCAGAAGATCGGCCACCGCGCTCTTCGCCGCGCGCAGCGCCGCCGCACGCGAGCGCACCAGCAGGCTGGAGGGCACCGCCCAGACATCGGCCTCCTTCGGCTCCAGCTTCAGGATGCCGCCGCCGTAGGCTCGGCCCACCATCTCGGCATGCATCAAGGTGGCTGAATTCAAGCTCGCCAGAGACAGTAGTTCGCGCCCGATATCCCGCTCGGCCTCGCGAAGGTAGACCCCGTGCACGGAGTTCAGGTGATAGGCCCCCGCTTCGTTCGCCACGAGCCGCGGCGTGTCCGCGTTCATGCAGGTCAGGAGCAGGTCGGCGGGCCGCACGAGCGGCACTCGGAACCACACTTTGCGCACGCGGCATTTGTACGCCGTGTCGACCCCCGTGCGGTGTCCATCTTCGATGTAAGCCTGTGCCTCATTCGAGGGTTGCGTCCTCGGGTAGAAGAGCCGCGTCGACTGGCCGTCCTTGCCCAGCCTTGCCAGCAGCTCGGGCGTCAGATCGAGCCCGCGCAAATGCTTGCTCCCCGGCGGCGACAGCGGCAGCAACTCATTGGCTCGCAAACCCAGTTCCCTGGCCCGGGCGGGGGAGAGTGCGAAGTACTTGTTGTTGCCGGTGACGATGCCGAGGGTCGTATCGCCCCAGCTCTCCAGCGACGAAAAATGACTGCCGGACGTGAGCGCGCCCAAGGCGTCCAGGGCAGCCTCGTCCACGAGACTGCCCGTCCACTTGGCGGCCGGATCCGCTGGTTTCCATGACTGGCCGGCCTCCAGCGCCGCAAGGCTGGCCGCGTTCTTCGCCTGTCGGATCGTCGCGTGCCCGGCCGGGCCTTCACCATAACCCTCGGCCAGCAGAAGCACCACGTCGGCCTCGGCTTCGGGGAACACCTGTTCGGTGAACAAGACGAGCTCGACCCTCCGAAAGCGGTCGAAGAGGAACTGACGGACCGGCGCCGCGTAATTGACCGAGAGGAGTTCCGCGGGCAGGACAAGGCCGAGCCGCCCTCCCCGCTTCAAGAACAAGGCGGAGTGAACCGTGAAGGCGGCCCAGCTGGAGGCAAGTCCCGTGAGCGCGACTCCACCTCGAAGGGCCGCCTGGCGCGATTTCGCACGAGCCTCGCCCGAGAAGTTTTGATAGCGGATGTAGGGGGGATTCCCGATCACCGCGTCGTAGACAGGCTCAGGCGCGACGTCGAAAAAATCGCTTTCGCGCACATGGGCCTTGCCGCCTGATTCTCGAACTCGTTGCCGTGCGATCTTTGCGCTGTGCGCATGGATCTCGACACCGTCGACCTCAGGATCCGTGCTCTTGCGACGGCGCAGCTGGGCCAGTCGCTCAACCGCTGCGACGAGGAACGCCGCATCGCCGGCCGATGGCTCCAGGACCCGATCCGACCCGGTTTGGATCGCCCAATTCGCCAGGAACGCCGTGATGAGCGCCGGCGTAAAAAACGCCCCGCGTCCCTTGCGGAGGCCGGGCGTGTCGTTCGGGTGAATCAGGCTGGGAGAAACCACGCATCATTCTACGGGGCCTGTCGTCGAGGAGGCCGCGGTTCCACACACCCCACCGCAGGTGGAGCAAATGACGAGAGCCGAGCATGCCCCGCAACGGGGGTTGCCGCTGGCGCGTCAAACAACCCGCCGACAACCGCGTCAGGCCGGGCCTGGCGACGATCGTCGGCGAGCGCGATCAACGATCAGCGAGCGACCGAAAACGCACCTCGCTCATCCGAGAAGACGATCTCGACACGACGGTTCTGCTGCCTACCGCTCGCGTTGTCGTTGGAGGCGACGGGACGCGCTTCCCCGTTCCCGCGGGTATCGATGCGCTCGGCCGCGACGCCGCGCTGGACCAGCGCGTCGCGCACCGATTCCGCACGCGCTCGCGAGAGCGTGACGTTGCTGGCCGCGCTGCCCACGCTGTCGGTGAATCCTTCGATCAGGATGCGCCGCTCGGGATGATTGCGCAGCGCGGAGGCCAGCGTGTCGAGACGGCTGTAGGCGCCTTCCTTGAGCGTCGCCTTGCCGGTATCGAACAGCACGTCCTGCAGCATGACCACCAGCCCCTGGGGCGTCGGCCTGGCCTGCATTTCCGCGAGCTCGCGCTGCAGGCGGTTGGCGCGCTCCGAGGCGGCCATGGCCGCGGCTTCGGCGGTCGCCGCCTGGCCTTGCGCCACTTGCGCCTGGGCCGTGGCCGTCTGCGCCTGGCGGGTCCGGACCTCCGCCCTCAGGCGTTCACGCTCGATGCCCGCCGCCTCGACCCTGGCGTCGGCGGCACGGGCGGCGCCCATGTTGATGGCGACCTGAGCGCGTTGAGCGGCCACGCTGGCGGCGCTGTCGACACTGGCCGGGTCGGCCCGTTCCTTCCAGGCGTTCTCGGCCCGGTCGAGGGCTTCGCGGGCCTTGGTCAGCTCCGCCGAGGCATAGCGGCCGACGTTGGGGTCGCTGTTGGCTTGCAGGTAGTCCCTCCTGGCCGCTTCCAGTCCGGTGTTGGGGACGGGCACGCTGGAACAGGCCGCAAGGGCCAATGCCGTGAGACCGCCAGCGAGGTTCCAAAGTTTTTTCATGATGATTCCTTGATGTCGTCCGTCGCCGAGGGATCAGCGGCCCGGGCCGCCGGCGCCGGGCTGGCGATTGAGCTCGTCGCGCAAGCTCGCCAGGCTGCGATCCAGTTCATCGGATGCCTTCTCCGAGCGATCGCGGGCGCCCTTGGACCGCGCAAGGGCCGCCGCGGCATCGGCCTCGTCGGCCTTGCGGCGGGCGAGCGCGTGATCGCCCTTCCTTGCGGCGTCCTGCGCCTCGGCCAGGCGGGCGCGAGCGATCGCCAGATCGGGCGAGTCGCTGTTGCCCAGGCTGGCCTGGGCCGCTTCCAGCGCGCCGCGGCTCTCGCCGAGCTGGCTCGCGGTTTCAACCTTGTTGGCGGCGCAACCGGTGGCTGCGATCGCGACGAAGACCGCCGCGGCCAGGACCCTGCGGGGGAGAGGCTGGTAAGGCATGCATGGCTTTCGGAATTGACGATGTGTCCCTCGGGCAATCGCCGTACCTTGCCCGGCACGCCACTGCTTGGGCTCACTCGCCGCCGCGTCGGAACCCGTCAAGCGGCGAGCCCTCGCGCCTCGACGTCATCGCAGCGGCACCCACCCCGACGGCGACCACCGCAGCAGCACGTCCGACAGCGGATTGGCCGACTTGCCCATGATCTCCCGCACCTGCCCGCGCAACGCATCGAGCGTGGCCGGCACGTCGTCACCGACGTAGAGCACCGTGTCGTTGGCTGGCGCCGCGACGATCAGCGTGCCGCGCTGCGCGTCGGCCAGCGGCTTCCAGTCGTCGATGAAGACCAGCCGGCCGGGCTGCGGCACCACGCCGTCGAGCTTGGCCACCTGTCCCGGCTCCGCCGGCCTGGCGGTCTGCAGCACCTGCGGCAGCGCGTTGTAGGTGTTCTTGCGCGCTTCGTCGCGCACCTGGTCCACCGACAGGTTGAGCGTCTTGTAGTCCTTCTCGCTGACCAGCCGCGTGGCACGCGCGGTGTCGAAGACCGGCACGATCACCAACGGGCCGACGAAGGGTCGTGGCCGGAAGGTGGTGGCGTCGCCGCCGGCTTCGCGCTGGGCCTGTTGCACCGACTGCGCGGTGCGCACCGCGAGTCGCAACGATTCACGCGTGGCGGGAATGGTCGAGGCGCGGAAATGCTCGGCGGTCGTCTTGACGAAGACGCTCACGTCGTCGGCGCAGTTGCCGCGATTGGACTGGCAGCCGGCGTAGAGCTTGTCGAGCCTGGACCGCTGGTCGGCGATGCCGAGCGTCAGCGGCTCGCGCACCGAGACGGTCTCGTTGCCGAGCTGCTGGCGCAGCAGCCCGGCGACGTAGTCGGTGAAGCCGGCCGCGTCCTGCGGCACGGCCACGGCCTGCGCGAACGCGGGCCCCTGAAGGAGCGCGGCGGCGGCCGCCGTGGCGGCCAGGGCGTGGCGAAGTCGGGAACGCTGGTTGGGCATGGGGACCTCCGTGTTTCCATGGGGAGGCCCCCTTGGGGCAAGCAGCGATCCCGCGCTTCGCGAGCCGTACCGGCCGCGCGGGCTCAGCCCTGCACGCGGTACTGGTCGGCGACGGCCTGGCCTTCCATCGCCGGATCGCTGATCGACGGCTGGCCGGTCTCGATGTGGCCGGCGAAGCGGCGCAGGAAGTCCGCCTGACCCGCCACCCGCACCGACACGTCGTACCAGTGCGCGCTGACGGCCACGCCCACGCGCAGCTCGCTGCTGCTGCGCGCCGGGACGTTGACGGAGCGCGGCGCGACGCTCTGGTACTTGTTGTGGCCGACGGTGAAGGTCGCGGCGACCGGTCCCGTGTTGACCAGCGTCAGCACCAGCTCGCCGGTGGCCGCGCTGGCCTTGGCGACGACGTCCGGATTGGGCTGGCCCGCCGCCGCCGCGCGCCGCGCGTTGCCGGCGAGGTGGCGATGGAATCCGTTCGGGCCCAGGATCCAGAGGTCGTAGGCGCCGGTGGTCTGCGGTGCGAAGCTGCCCACCAGTTGCTTGCCGGGCTCGACCGTGTAGCGGCGCGGGATCTCGGTCAGGCGCAGGCGGTCGTAGACGTGGAACACGGCGGCGGCGGTGCCGGTGTTCTGGAACGTCACCGCGATGGCCGTCGCGTTCGGGCCGGCGCCGGGCGTCAGCGCGGCGGTGGCCTGCAGGTCGTAGGGCAAGGCGCGGGCGGGACGCACGCCGGCGTTTTGCGACGGCAGCTGCAGCGCGCCGGGCACCGGCGGCGTCGTGGTGCCGGGCAGCGCGCGCGCCCGGTTGGCCAGCGCGACGGTGGCGGGCAGCCTGGAGAAGAACGCGCTGTCCTCGGGATCCGCGAAGTTGAAGCACGAGGTCAGGTCACCGGCGACCGCGCGGCGCCAGGCGCTGATGTTGGGCTCCATCACGCCGAAACGGGCTTCGACGAAGCGCAGCACCGAGGTGTGGTCCGCGACCTGCGAGTTGACCCAGCCGCCCTTGCTCCACGGCGACACGATGTACATCGGCACGCGCGGGCCCATGCCGTACGGCCGGTGCAGGTAGGTGGCGGAGGCGCCGTTGAGGATCTCGCAATGCTCGCCGGTGAAGTCCACCGTCGACGCGCCGGCCAGCGCGGCCTTGGCGGGATCGGCGTTCCACGTCGTGTAGGACGGCGCGGCAGGCGGCGGCATGTGGTCGAAGAAGCCGTCGTTCTCGTCGAAGTTGATGAACAGGACGGTCTTGCTCCACACGTCCGGATTCGACGTCAGCGCGTCCAGCACCTTGGAGGTGTAGTCGGCGCCTTGCGCGGGGCTGGACGGGCCCGGATGCTCGGAGCCTTCGGCCGTGGCCACGATCCACGACACCTGCGGCAGGCGGTTGTTGACGACGTCGTCGCGCAACAGGTCGAGGTCGCGCGTGGAGATGCCGCGGTCCTTCAGCACCTGCGAGAAGCCCGGGCGGTTGTACCAGCCGTCGCGGAACACCTTGAAGCCGGCGAGCGAGTTGTCGGTGAAGTTGTCCGCCATGTTCTGGTAGACCTGCCAGCTGATGCCGGCCGACTGCAGGCGCTCGGGGTAGGTGGTCCAGGTGTAGTCGGTGAGCGGGTTGGCGTTGAACCAGTCGTGGCTGTTGTCCGTGGAGGGGCCGTTGCCCAGGCGCAGCGGATCGTTGGTGCCGGTCCACAGGAACAGGCGGTTGGTGTTGGTGCCGGTCTGCGAGGCGCAGTGGTAGGCGTCGCACAGCGTGAACGCGTTGGCCAGGGCGAACTGGAACGGCAGTTCCTGTTCCTTGAAGTGGCCCATCGAATGGTTCTGCTTGGCCTTGGGCCAGTTGTTCATGCGGCCGTGGTCCCACGCGGCCTGCGCGTCGGTCCACGAGTGCGGCGTGCCGCTGACGCGCATGAAGGCGAAGTTCTGCGCGGTGTTCAGATGGAACGGCGCGATGGCGCCGGGGGCGGCGTTGTTGACGGTGGGCTGGACCCAGACGTTGCGGCCCTTGACGTTGGCCGAGTCGGCCACCGGCGGCGGGAACGGATCGGCGAAGCCGCGCACGCCGTTCATGGTGCCGAAGTAGTGGTCGAAGGAGCGGTTCTCCTGCGTCAGGATGACGATGTGCTCGACGTCGCGGATGGTGCCGGTGCGCACGGCGGCGCTGATCGACAGCGCCCGGGCGATGGCCGGCGGGAAGCTGGTCAGCGCGGCGGTCGCGCCGGCGGCGCCGGCGACGGCGCGGAGGAACTGGCGGCGGGGCGGTTGCTGTTGCGTCATGGCGGGGCTCCTCAGGCGTTGCGGGCGGTGGCGTTGGCGTCGTTGGCGGCCTCGTCGGCGCCGTTCAGCGCGGCCTTGCGGCGGCGCACGACCATGACCGCGACGGCCAGGCCGCCCAGCGCCAGCGCGCCGGAGGCGGGCTCGGGCACGGCGGCGGTGAAGGTCAGGTCGTCCATGACGAAGAAGGCCGGATCGTTGCTGCGGAAGACGATGCGGTCGACGAAGCCGCCGTAGCCGCTGTCCAGGAAGGCTGGGGTCTCGCCCAGGCCCAGCGTGGCGGTGGACGCGACCAGCGCGCCGCCGAAGTACAGGTCGATGGCGACGTTCACGCCCTGGAAGCCGGCGAACCAGGCACCGTTGAAGACGCTGGGCGCCAGGAAGCCGATGGCGCTGGTGGCGCTGGAACCATCGAAGCCGAGCGTGGCGCGGCGGTCGCCGGAGTGGGCGGTGTAGGGCGACTGCTCGCCGGAGAACTGGAACCAGGAGCTGGCGGACCAGTCGAGGCCGCCGTAGTTGGCGGGGACGAGGCCGTCGTCGCCGAGGTCGTCGAAGGTCACCACCGTGGCGGAGGCGAACGGGGCGGCCAGGGCCAGGGTCAGCGGAACAAGGGCCGACAGCCGGGTGAGGCGGGCGAGAAGCTTGCGCATGGGAACTCCAAAGGGACGGGGAGGAGGCATCACGGGGTCAGGTCGTGACGGCGAGCGCGGCGGATGTTCAGAGGGCGGGGTGACAGACCGGTGAAGGGACGGTGTCAACGACGGGCCTGGAACTTGCCCGAGGGGGTCCCTGTCGCGGGAAGCGGGGGCGCGTCGCGGAACCGACGCGGCGGCGTCATGTAACGCCGGGCGTGGCGAAAGTGGTCACGGATGTGACGGGATGCGTCCGGCCCGGCGCGCCGGCACCCCGACGACGCGTCGTCGCGATCGCTCCTGTGTTTCGACAGTGGGACCGACCTGCCCTCGTCAGATCGCCCATCGGAACCGCCTTTCGGAGGAAGAGGAGCGGTGATCAACTGCGAGACGCAGCGATGTCTTCGCGTCGTGGCGGACTACCAGCTGAAACGAGACCTCTCCGTCGGGATGCCACGCGAGCAACCGATGCTCGCCGCGGCCGTCATCGAGCGTTGCGATCGATCGGTCCGTCGGCCCGTCATTGCCTCTCGCTCGCGAAGCGCTGATACCACCCCACCACCTCTGCATTCGCCATCGCGTCGCGCTTCATGACCAGCTCGGCCGCGGCGCCGAGCAGCAGCTTCTTGATCGGCAGCTCCATCTTCTTGCCCGACAGCGTGCGGGGTACGGCCTCGACCTGATGGATCTCGTCCGGCACATGGCGCGCCGACAGCGCCTGCTTGATCGAGTCCCGCAGCCGCTGCTGCAACGCCGCGTCCAGCGCCTGGCCCGCGCGCAACTGCACGAACAGCAGCAGGCAGCTCGGGCGCCCCAGGTACTCCAGGTCCACCACCAGGCTGTCCAGCACCTCCGGATGCGTCTCCACCGCGCGGTACAGCTCCGCCGTGCCCATGCGGATGCCGTGGCGGTTGATCGTCGCGTCGGAGCGGCCGTAGATGATGCCGCCGCCCGACGGGGTGATGCGCAGCCAGTCGCCATGGCGCCAGATGCCCTCGCCGGCCGCGCCGCGGTACATGTCGAAGTAGCTCGACAGGTAGCGCTCGTTGTCCTGGTCGCCCCAGAAGTACAGCGGCATCGACGGCATCGGGCGGGCACAGACCAGCTCGCCGACCTCGTCGATCAGCGGCCGGCCGAGCCCCTGTCCGTCGGCCTCGCCGAACGCGTGCACCGCCGCGCCCAGGCTGCGCACCTGCATCTGCCCGCGCACCAGCGGCTCGGTGATCAGGCCGGTCAGGAAGGCCCCCGCGAAGTCGGTGCCCCCGCTGATGATGCAGATCCAGATCGGCGCGCCACCGGGCTTGGGGCAATTGGCCCAGATCCAGTCGTAGCTCTCGTCGGCGAGCGGGCTGCCGGTGCTGCCGATCGCGCGCAGGCGGCTCAGGTCGCCGTGTTTCATCGGCTCGACGCCGGCCTTCAGGCAGCTTGCGTAGAACGCCGCGCCGGCGCCGAAGAAGGTCGCGCCCGACAGCGCGACGAAGCGCCACAGCGTGGACCAGTCCGGCGCCTCCTTCGGGCCGGCCGGGCTGCCGTCGAAGAGGCAGATCGTCGTGCCGCCCATCAGCGCGCCGACTTGGCAGTTCCACATGATCCAGCCGGTGGAGCTGTACCAATGGAAGCGATCACCCGTGTCCGCCGACGCGCCGACATTGTTGTGGAGCGCGCCTTTGAGCATCTCCAGCATCACGCCGCCGTGACCGTGCACGATGGGTTTGGGCAGCCCCGTGGTGCCGCTGGAATAGACGATCCACAGCGGATGGTCGAAGGGCACGGCGTCCGGCTCGCGCGGTCGCGCATGAGCGACCAGCGCGTCCCAGCGATGCGCGCGTCGCGTGGTGGCAGCCAGCGGCGCCGGATCGGCGTGGGCATCGAGGTTGCCCAGCAGCACCACGTCCGTCACCGTCGGCAGCTCGCCCAGCAGATCGGCCAGCAGGCCCAGGCGATCGATGGCCTGCCCGGCGTAGCGCACGCCGTCGGCGGCGATCAGCACCTTGGGCTCGATCTGCCTGAAGCGGTCCAGCACGGCCACCGGCCCCATGTCCGGCGAGCACACCGACCACACCGCGCCGAGGCTCGCCACCGCGAGGAAGGCGACCGCCGTCGCCGGCACGTTGGGCAGGTAGGCGACGACGCGGTCGCCACGCCGCACGCCCAGGTCGTGCAGGGACGCCGCCAGCGCGCCGACCTGCCGGCGCAATTCGGGCCAGCGCATCTCGCCGAGCTCGCCGCGCGCCAGCATCGCCTCGTCGGCATGCACGATGGCCGGATGGCCAGCCGCCTCGGCGGCATCGACATGTCGCAACGCCTGCGACGCCACGTTCAGCATCGCGCCGCGGAACCACACCGCGCCGGGCATGCGCTCCTCGCAGAGCGCCCGCTCGAACGGCGTCGCCGAGCGCAGGTCGAAGTGGTCCCAAATGCTGCGCCAGAACGCGTCCAGCTCGGTCACCGACCAGCCCCACAACGCCGCGTAGTCCTCGAAGACGAGGCCGTGGCGCTCGCGCAGGAAACGGCGGTAGTGCTCGATCTGGGGCACCGGCGCGGACAAGGACGTGGACGTTGGCGTCGACGGGGTCGCCGAGGCACTCGATGTCTGCGCGGGCTGCATGCGGTCTCCTTGCGGGTCCTCGTGACCGGGACCTCGGAGTCACGACGGTAGCGGAGTTCCCCCGCCGCCGCCGTCACGCACGTGACCGCGGCGCCCTCAGCGCCTGGGCAGCTTCGCCGTGTCGATGTCCACGTACTGCCAGAAGACCTGGTTGAAGAACGGCCGGCGGTAGCCGATCAGCCACGGCTGCGCCAGGTCGTTGACGATGCGGTGGACGCGGTACTTCTGCGGCATGTACGCGGTCAGCAGCTTCTGCGCCTCGCGCAGCAGCGCCGCGCGCTCGGGGCCGTCGGGCAGCACCATCATGCGGCGGTAGATCTCGTCGTAGCGCTCCAGCTTGAAGCGGCCCAGGTTCTGCCCGCCCGACGCCGGGCCGTACAGCAGCTCCAGGCCGAGCTGCGCGTCCGGCGTCGAGCTGTTGAAGCCCAGTTGCCAGATCATGAGCTGCCCCGCGCGCGCCGCCTTCAGGTTCTCGGGCCACTGCGCGGTGCGGATGCGCAGGCGGATGCCGAGCTTGTCCATGTCGCGCTTCCACAGCTCGTCGTAGGGCTTGGAGCGGGAGTCCGGCGTGGACGCGACCTCCAGCACCAACGGGCTGCCGTCGGGCATGTCGCGCCAGCCGTCGCCGTCCTTGTCGACATAACCGTAGGTGTCCAGCAGCGCCTTCGCGCGCGGGATGTCGAAGTCGCTGTTCTCGCTCTTGAAGTGCTCGTCGTAACCCCAGGTCAGCGGCGCGACCACCGATTGCGCCGGCACCGCCTGCTGGCGGCGCGCGGTGGCGATCTCGGTCGGGATGTCCGTCGCCAGGCCGATGGCGCGGCGCAGCGCGACCTTCTCCGGCGTGTAGCCGCCGACGACCGGATCCTCCATGTTGAAGTAATACATCGTGCGGTCGCTCGCCAGCACGCGGTACAGCTGGATGCCCTGCTTCTCCAGGTTGGGCGCGATCTTGCCGTGCGGCAGCGCGACTTCAGCGAACTCCTCGGGCAGCAGGTAGAGCAGGTCGAACTCGCGCCCCAGGAAGGACAGCCAGCGCGGCTGGCCCTCCTCGATGATGCTGATCTCCACCGCGTCCACCATCGGCTGCTTGCGGCCCTTGAAGAGCTTCACCAGCGCCTGGCCCTCGGCATCGTCGGGGTTGGGCTGCGCGTCCCAGTAGACGTCGCGGAAGCCGGGGTTGCGCACCAGCCGGATCTGCGAGCTGCGCCGCCAGCGGTCCAGCTTGAACGGACCGGTGCCCACGGGGTGCTCCATGATCCGGTCGCCGTAGGTCTCGACCACCTCGCGCGCGAGGGCGCCGTAGATGTCGCCGCTGGTCAGGTTGTAGATGAAGCGCGGCCGCGGCTCTTCCAGCTTGAACTGCAGCGTATAGCGATCCAGCGCGCGCACGCCCTCGACCGGCTTGTCGTAGTCGAAGGGCCGCTTGCTCTTCAGCGCCTCGTCGCGCAGCGCCTGGAGGCCCGCGATGCCCTCCTGCCGAAAGCTCGAGTACAGCGGGCTCTTCACCGCCGGGTCGTAGAAACGCTTGAGGCTGTAGACGTAGTCCTGCGCCGTCAGCTCGCGGCGCTGGCCCTTGAAGGCGGGGTCCTCGGCGAAGTAGATGCCGGGCCGCAGGCGGATCGTCCAAGTGCGGAAGTCCTCCGAGACCTCCGGCATCGCCGCCGCCGTGTTGGGCTTGAGCTTGAACGGCCGCGCCAGGTAGTCGTAGCCGTACAGCGAGTCGAAGATGTGCGCGATGACGATGCGCGAGTACAGGTCGCTCACCTGCGCCGGATCGAAACCGGTCTCGGCGACCAGGAAGGCGTAGCGCAGGACCTTCTCCTGCGCCGCCGGCTTGCCGGCCGCCTTCCCGTCGACCTTGCCGGCCGTCGGCGGCTGCGGCGGCTGCGGCGGCGCGGCGTGCGCGGCGCCGCCCAGGCCGGCCACGACAGCGAGCGCCGAGGCCGTCGTCACCAACGCCGCGAGCCCTCGCCGCGCCAGCCCGTGGAATCGTTGCCGAAGAACGCTGGGACGTGATCGCATGGGCGCTGGTCGAGGCTGGGGGCTATCGAGGACGAAGCGGGAACGAAGCGGCGCGGCTAGTGCCTGTACTTCGCGGCCGCGTCGGCGTCGATGTCGACGTACTCCCACCAGTTCTGCCAGAACTGCGGGCGGCGGTAGCCGATCAGCTGCGGCTGGGCGATGTCGGTGATGAAGCGGTGGCCGCGGTACTTGTAGGGCATGTAGGCCGTGGCGTAGCGCTTGGTCTCGTCGAAGATCTTCAGGCGCTCGGGACCGTCGGGCAGGTGCGAGGCCTCGTCGTAGAGCTTGTCGACGGCGGCGAGCCGGAAGCGCGCGTAGTTCTGCGCGCCGATCTGGCCGCTGTACATGCGCGACAGCGAGTCCTGTCCATCGGGCTTGGACGCCGACGTCGCCAGCGACCAGATCTGATACTTGCCAGCGCGCAGCGCCTTGAGGTTCTCCGGCCACTTCGCCGGCTTGAAGACGATGCGCACGCCGATGGCGGCCAGGTTCTTCTGCACGATCTCGTCGATCTGGCGCTGGAACAGCTCGGGCGTGGTCAGGCTCTCCAGCACCAGCGGGCGGCCGTCGGGCAGATCGCGCCAGCCGTCGCCGTCCTTGTCGACATAGCCGTACAGATCCAGCAAGGCGCGGGCGCGCGCCGGATCGAAATCGCCCATCTCGCTGCGGAAGGCCGGGTCGTAGCCGGTCGTGCCCGGCATGTAGAGCGACTGCGCCCGCACGGCCTGTCCGCGGCGCACCAGGCGCAGTTCGCGGTCCACGTCGATGGCCAGGGCGATCGCGCGGCGCAGCGCGATCCTGTCGGGCGTGTAGCCGCCCACGACCGCGTCCTCCATGTTGAAGACCGTGAACAGCACGTCGGACGCCACGGTCCGGTAGGCATGCTTGCCCTGCTTCTCCAGGTTGGGCGCGATCTTGCCGTTGGGCGTGGCCTGCGTCATGAAGTCCTCCGGCGTGCGCTCGATGAAGTCGTACTCGCCGTTGAGGAAGGACAGCCAGCGCGGCTGGTTCTCTTCGATGATGTTCACCTCGACCCGATCGATCATGGGCAGGCGGCGGCCCTTGAAGCGTGCCATGAGGGCCTGCCCCTCCACGTCGTCGTCGGCCGGATGGACTTCCTGGTCGTAGTAGCGCTCGCGATAGCCGGGATTGCGCTCCAGCACCATCTGCGAGCTGCGCCGCCAGTGCTTGAGCACGAACGGGCCCGTGCCGACCGGGTGCGCCATCGAATCGCCCGGATAGGCCTCGATGACCTCGCGCGCGACGGCGCCGTACAGGTCGCCCTGCGCGAAGACCTCCATCAGCCGCGGCCGCGTCGCGTGCGACTTGAACTGCAGCGTGTAGCGGTCGACAGCGCGCAGGCCCTCGATGGGCGTGTCGTAATCGAAGGGTTTGCCGGCCTTGCGGATGCGGTCGCGGTACTCGTTCAGGCCGATCAGCTCCAGCTCCTCGATCTCGCTCCAGGTGGGCGAAGCGACGGCCGGATCGGCGAAGCGCTTGATCGAGTAGACGTAGTCCTCGGCGACCAGTTCACGCCGCTTGCCCTTGAACGCGGGATCGTCGGCGAAGTAGATGCCGGGACGCAGCCGCACGGTCCAGACGCGGTAGTCGTCCGAGGACTCCGGCAACGCCGCCGCCGTCAGCGGCTTGAGCTGCGCGGGCCGCGCGAGCTGGTCGTAGGTGTAGAGCCCCTCGAAGATGTGGGGCGTGATCATGCGCGAGTACAGATCGGTGATCTTGGCGGGATCGAAGCCGGTCTCCGCGACGCGGAAGGCGTAGCGCAGCACCTTGGGCGGCGTCGCCACGGCATCGGGCGACACGGCCTGCGATGCGGTCGAGGGCGCGGTCGGCGAAGCAGCCTGCGACGCGGCGGCCGCGACGGCGGCGGTCAGCGCCAGCGCCGCCGCGAGCAACGCGCCGCGCAGGATCGAGGGAACGGGTCGGGCGCGGTACGTCGTCATGGCGGCTCTGCGGGCTTACTTCTTCGGATGGGCCTTCTTCAGCGCCTCGTCGTCGATGTCGACGTACGAGTAGAAATCGCGCTGGTAGAGGTTCTTGTCGTAGCCGATCACCCAGGGCTGCGTCATGTCGGTGAAGATGCGGTGCACATGGACCTTGTAGGGCATGTACGCGATCATCAGCCGGTTGGCCTTGTCCATCACCGCCAGGCGCTCGGGTCCGTCCGGCATGCCGTGCTGCTGGCGATACAGGGCGTTGAACTCGGGCAGGTCGAAGCGCGCCTTGTTGGACTGGCCCTTGCTGCCGACGTAGCCCAGGCCCAGGAAGTTCTCGCCGTCCGGCACGTCGGCGCTCCAGCCCATGCCCCACATCATGAGCTTGCCGGCGTTGGCGGCCTTGAGGTTCTCCGGCCACTTCGCGATCTTGAAGCGGATGCGGATGCCCAGCGCGTCCATGTTCTTCTGCCACAGCTCGGCGAGCTGGCGGTTCTGGCCGTCGGGCTGGGTGGAGTACTCCAGCACCAGCGGGCTGCCGTCGGGCTGGTCGCGCCAGCCGTCGCCGTTCTTGTCGACGTAGCCGTACAGATCGAGCAGGGCCTTGGCGCGGGCGCGGTCGAACTGGCTCATCTCCGACTTCAGCTGCTTGTCGTAGCCGGTCACGCCCGGCGAGATGATGCCCTGCGCGGGAATGGCCTGGCCGCGGCGCGGCAGGCGGATTTCCTGGTCCAGGTCCACGCCCATGGCGATGGCGCGGCGCAGCGCGATCTTCTCGGGCGTGTAGCCGCCCACCACCGGGTCTTCCATGTTGAAGTAGGAGATCGCCACGTCCGCGCGCTCGTAGCGCACGGCCTTGACGCCTTCCTTGGCCAGGTTGGGCGCGAGCTTGTTCTGCGGCATGCCGATCGGCGCGAACTCCGCCGGCAGGTCGTCGAGCAGGTCGAACTCCTTGCGCAGGAACGACAGCCAGCGCGGCTGGCTTTCCTCGATCACCGCGATCTCGACACGGTCCAGCATCGGCAGCTTGCGGCCCTGCAGGCGGCGCACCGCCTCGACCAGCTCGGGCTTGGCGCCCTGCGGTGCCTGCTCGTGATAACGCTCGTCGCGGAAACCGGGATTCTTCTCCAGCACGATGCGCGACGAACGCCGCCATTCACCCAGGCGCCACGCGCCGGTGCCCACCGGGTGTTCCATGATCTTGTCGCCGTAGAACTCCACGACCTCGCGGGCCATGATGCCCACCATCGGATCGGCGAAGTGGTACAGCAGGCGCGGATCGCTGTTGGCCACGCGGATCTCGACCGTGTAGCGGTCCAGCGCGCGCAGGCCGTCGACGGGACGGTCGTAGTCGAACGGCATCTTGTTCTTCAGCGCCTCGGCGCGCACCTCGGACAGGCCCAGGATCTTGGCGCCCTCGAAGCGATAGAGGTGGCCGCTCTTCACGCGCGGGTCGTAGTGGCGCTTGATCGTGTAGATCAGATCGGCCGCGACCAGCTCGCGCTGCTTGCCCTTGAAGGCCGGATCGTCGTTGAAGTAGACGCCCTGCTTGAGCTTGAAGACGAAGCGCCGCGCGTCGTCGCTGACCTCGGGCATGCCGTCGGTGACGGCAGGCTCCAGCCGGTAGGGCCGGCCCAGATAGCTGTAGCGCAGCGGCGCGTCGAAGATGCCGGCAGTGATGTTGCGCGAGTAGAGGTCGGTGACCTGCGCAGGATCGAAGCCGGTCTCGGCCACGCGGATCGCGTAACGCAGCACCTTCGGCGCGGAAGCGGCGGGCGCGTCCTGCGCCCGCGCGACACCCGTGCCCATCGTCATGGATGCCGAAAGAAAGATCGCCAGGGGCCATGCCCCGGCCGTGCCGCGTCGGATCAAGATGCCGTCCTCGAAAGGGAAAGCGCGCCAGTCTAGGGGTCGCGCCGGCCTCTGACCATGCCGGCAACCCTCGGGCGAGGAACGCGCGTGCGCGATGGGGCGCATTGCGTATCGAAGGCCCTGTTTCGTCATGTGCGCATCATCAGTTTTCTTCGATGGATTCAGGGCAAATGCCGGTGCGGGCACCGGGGCGGCTCGCTTAGACTCGCCCGTGATTTGCTGAACCCCAGGCCCCGGCCGTCACAAGCGTCCGGGGTCTTGCTTTTATCTGTCGCCGCTCGCCCGCATCGCCGGTCGACGGCGGCGCTTGAATGGAGTCCCGCGGCAATGGCGGCATACCTCGTCAGGCGCCTGTGGCAAATGATCCCCACCTTGTTGGGCGTCGTGCTGCTGGTGTTCTTCCTCTTCAAATGGTTTGGCGGCGATCCCGCCGAAGTGCTTGGCGGTCTCAACGCCAGCGCCGACCAGATCGAAGCCATCCGCGAGCAACTGGGGCTGAACAAGCCGATCTGGGAGCAGCTCTGGATCTTCCTGCAGCAGATCGTGACCTTCGACTGGGGCAAGAGCTGGGCGACCAACGAATCGGTCGCCAACCTCTTCGCCACCCGCATGCCGGCCACGCTGACGGTGATGCTGCCGATCCTGGTGCTGGAAGTGATCCTGGCGATCCCGTTCGCGCTGGCCGTGGCCTACATGCGCGGCAGCCTGACCGACCGCGCGGTGATGATCGTGACGACGGTGGCGGTGTCGGTGTCGCTGCTGGTCTACGTGATCGTGTTCCAGTACATCTTCGCGTTCCGCCTGGGCTGGTTCCCGGTGCAGGGCTGGAGCGACAGCGTGTGGACCAACCTGACGACCTACGCGCCGCTGCCGGTGTTCGTGGCCGTCGCGGTGGCGCTGTCGCCGTACACGCGGCTGTACCGCACCTTCTTCCTCGACGAGATCGGCCATGAGTACGTGCGCACCGCGCGGGCCAAGGGCATGACCGAGAAGACCATCCTGCTCAAGCACGTGCTGCGCAACGCGATGATCCCGATCATGACCAACATCTCGGTGGCGCTGCCCAGCGTCTTCGTGGGCTCGTTCCTGCTGGAGGTGTTCTTCTCGATCCCGGGCCTGGGCCGCGAGATCCTGCTGGCGGTCAACCGCAACGACTATCCGGTGATCCAGGCGTTCGCGATCTACATCGCGGCGTTGACGATGGTGGTGAACCTCGTCACCGATCTTCTCTACAAGCTGGTCGATCCGCGGGTGGTCCTCAAATGAGCGCAGTGCTTTCTTCCCGTCCGGCCGCCGCGGCCCCGCGCCGCTCGCAGAGCGTGTGGGCGGCCTCGTGGCGCCGGCTTCGCGCCGACAAGGTCGGCATGGGCGCGATGGTCGTCGTCGTGCTGTCGCTGCTGCTGGTGATCGCCGCCGGCCTGGGCCTGGTGGCCGGCAACTGGCAGAAGGAAACCGGCGTGCCCAACGCGCCGCCGACCTTCATGGGCCCGGCGCCGGCGGAGAGCGTCGGCACGATCCAGCAGCCCAAGGGACCGAACGTCGACCTGAGCGACATCGACCCGCTGGCGCCCAAGTACGCCGAGTGGACCGAACGCGCCAAGCAGTACAAGACCGACGAGTCGCCGCGCGCCGAGACGCTGCCCTTCGGCGGCGACCGGCTGGGCCGCGACGTGCTGGCCAAGGCGATCAAGGGCGCCGAGATCTCCATCATGGTGGGCCTGCTGGCCGCGGTGGTGGCCACGCTGATCGGCACTGTGCTGGGCGCGCTGTCGGGCTTCTACGGCGGCAAGGTCGGCGACTTCCTGGAGTGGGTCTACAACGTCTTCACGGCGATGCCCAACATCCTGCTGATCTTCGCCTTCGCGGTGGTCTTCGGCCGCGGCGTGCTGCCGGTGGTGATGATCCTGGGCCTGGCGGGCTGGACCGGCATCTACCGCCTGGTGCGCGCCGAGTTCATGAAGCATTCGGTGCGCGAGTACGTGCGCAGCGCCGAGGCCATCGGCGCGAGCAAGAGCTCGCGCATGTTCAAGCACATCCTGCCGAACGTGTCGCACGTGGCGCTGGTGCAGCTCTCGCTGCACGTGGTGAGCTTCATCAAGAGCGAGGTCATCCTGTCCTACCTGGGCCTGGGCGTGAGCGTGGACCAGGTGTCCTGGGGCACGATGCTGGCCGAGGCGCAGAGCGAGCTGATCCTGGGCTACTGGTGGCAGCTGGCGGCGGTGACCGGTTTCATGGCGGTGTTCGTGACCGCCTTCGCCCTCTTCACGGATGCGCTGCGCGACGCGCTCGATCCGAAACTTCGCGGTCTGGAGTAATCCCATGCTGTTGAGCATTCAAGACCTGAAGGTCGCCTTCCGCATGGGCAAGACAGGCGGCGTGATGCAGCGCCAGCTGGCCGTCAAGGGCGTGAGCTTCGACATCCCCGAGAACAGCACCGTGGCGCTGGTGGGCGAGTCGGGCTCGGGCAAGAGCGTGACGGCGATGTCCATCCTCAACCTGCTGCCGGACAACGCCGAGCGCACCGGCAAGATCCTGTTCCAGGGCCGCGACCTGCTGAAGACCTCGCTGCGCGAGCTGCAGGGCATCCGCGGGCGCGAGATCGCCTGCGTGTTCCAGGATCCGATGAGCTCGCTCAACCCGGTCTTCCCGGTGGCCGAGCAGATCATGGAGCCGCTGATCAAGCACCTGGGCATGACACGTCGCCAGGCGCTGGCGCGCGCCGAGGAGCTGCTCAACGAGGTCGGCATCCCCGACCCGAAGCGGCGCCTGAAGAGCTACCCGCACGAGATGTCCGGCGGCCAGCAGCAGCGCGTGATGATCGCGGTGGCGTTGGCCTGCAACCCCAAGCTGCTGATCGCGGACGAGCCGACCACGGCGCTGGACGTGACCATCCAGCGCCAGGTGATGGAGCTGCTGTCGCGCCTGAAGGACACGCACAAGATGAGCATGCTGTTCATCTCGCACGACCTCGGCGTGGTGGGCGAGATCGCCGACCAGGTCGTGGTGATGCGCCATGGCGAGATCCGCGAGAAGGCGCCGGTGGCCGACATCTTCCACAACCCGCAGGACGCGTACACGAAGGCGCTGCTGGCGTGCCGGCCGTCGCTGGACCTGAACCCGGCGCGGCTGATGGTGATCGACGATCACATCGCCGGTCGCGGCGCGCAAGGCGCGGGCAAGGCCAAGGACCCGGCCGCGCCGGTGATCCTGGAAGCCAAGGGGCTGCGCAAGAGCTTCTTCTTCAAGTCCGGCCTGTTCAGCAAGACCGAGTTCAAGGCCGTCAAGGGCGTCGACTTCCAGCTGCGCAAGGGCCACACGCTGGGCGTGGTGGGCGAGTCCGGCTCCGGCAAGACGACGATGGGCCTGACGCTGCTGCGGCTGCACGAGCCGACCGGCGGCGAGGTGCTCTTCGAGGGCCAGGACCTGCTGAAGATGTCCGGCCCGGACTGGCAGAAGATGCGTCGTCGCATCCAGGTGGTGTTCCAGAACCCGTATGCGTCGCTGAATCCGCGCTTCACGATCTCGCAGACGCTGCTGGAGCCGATGGAGATCCACGGCATCGGCGCCGATCACGCGGAGCGTCTCGCGACGGCAAGCGCGCTGCTGACGAAGGTCGGCCTGGACGAGTCGGCGCTGAACAAGTACCCGCACGAGTTCTCCGGCGGCCAGCGCCAACGCATCGCGATCGCGCGCTGCCTGACGCTCAAGCCCGAGATCCTGGTGCTGGACGAGGCGGTGTCGGCGCTGGACGTGTCGGTCCAGGCCCAGGTGCTCAACCTGCTCAAGGACCTGCAGGACGAGTTCGGGCTCAGCTACATCTTCATCAGCCATGACCTGGCGGTGGTGAAGTTCATCTCCGATGAAGTGCTGGTGATGCAGCACGGCGACGTCGTCGAACAGAACGACGCGCGCGCCCTGCTGGCCGCCCCGAAGGAGGAGTACACCAAGCGCTTGCTGGGCGCGGTGCCTCGTGGCTATCAAGGGCAGGAGCCCGTGACGGCCGCTGCCTGAGCCGGACGACCGGGGGGCCATTCGCGCAGGTCAAGGAAGTGAATTCCCCGCCCGGCCAGGGCGGCGAAGCGAGGGCTTGAGCCCGGACACAAACAGTCGTGAGGACTGTTTGTGCCTAGCGAAGGCCGGGGCCTCCGGGCCCTGGCACGGAGCAAATGGGCCCCCGGTCGGTCGGTTCCCGCTCGATGCAAGCACACGAAAAAGGCAACTTTCCACGACCACGAAGCCTCTCCCCCGATGCCGAGGGGAACCTCCTGCACCCCTGCAAACGCAGGGCTAGAATGGCCTGCAAGTTTTGTGCCGTCAGGATCAAGTCATGTCGCTTCGCCGCCCCTTGTTGTTGTGCAGCGCATTCGCGCTGGCCCTGGCCACGCCCTGGGCACAAGCCGCCAAGGATGACCGCGCCAAGCCGCTGAACCTGGTCTTCGATCGCGAGGGCGCGATCGACAAGGTCAAGCAGCGCTCCGAGTTCAACGGCAACGTGATCATGACCAAGGGCTCGATGGTGCTGCGCGCCGAGCGCATGGACGTGCAAGAGACCAGCGACGGCTACTACCAGGCCTACGCCAACGGCACCTCCGGCAAGCAGGTCCAGTTCCGCCAGGACCGCGACACCCCCGGCGAACGCATCGAGGGCCGCGCCGACCAGATCGAATACGACACCCGCACCGAGACCATCCGCCTGGTCGGCAACGCCGAGGCCAGGGTCATGCAGGGCGATCAACTGAAGCAGGCGCTGTCCGGCGCCACGCTGAACTACGACAACCGCACCGAGCGCCTGGTCGTCGAGACCGGCGCCGCCTCGCCGCATCCCAGCGGCCGCGGCCGCGTCGTGCTGATGCCCCGCAATCCGCCGGTGGAGCCGCCCCCGGCCAGCAGCGCGCCGCTGGGCCTGAGGCCCAGCGTCAACCTGACGCCCCGCCAGCCCCAACAATGACCGACGCACGCACGAACACCCCCGGCAGCCGCCTCCAGGCCTGGGGGCTGCAGAAGACGTATGGCGTCAGGAAGGTGGTCAAGGACGTCCACCTCGACCTGCACAGCGGCGAGGTCGTGGGCCTGCTGGGCCCCAACGGCGCCGGCAAGACCACCAGCTTCTACATGATCGTGGGCCTGGTGCGCGCCGACGCCGGCGAGATCCAGATCGACGGCCGCCCGGTGCAGAACCTGCCCATCCATCAGCGCTCGCGCCTCGGTCTGAGCTACCTGCCGCAGGAAGCGTCGATCTTCCGCAAGCTCACCGTCGAGGAAAACATCCGCGCCGTGCTGGAGCTGCAGCTCGACGACAAGGGCCGGTCCTGGCCCGCGGCCCGCATCAACGCGGAGCTGGACAAGCTGCTGCAGGAGCTCTCGATCGAGAAGCTGCGCGACACGCCCGCGCCGGCGCTGTCCGGCGGCGAGCGCCGCCGCGTCGAGATCGCCCGCGCGCTGGCCACGCAGCCGCGCTTCATCCTGCTGGACGAGCCCTTCGCCGGCGTCGACCCGATCGCGGTGCTGGAGATCCAGCGCATCATCCGTTTCCTGAAGCAGCGCGGCATCGGCGTGCTGATCACCGATCACAACGTGCGCGAGACGCTCGGCATCTGTGATCGCGCCTACATCATCAGCGAAGGGGCGGTGCTCGCCGAAGGCACGCCCCAGCACATCGTCGAGCATCAGGACGTGCGCAGGGTCTATCTCGGCGAACACTTCCGGATGTAGGCCGGAGCCGACGACATGAGGCCGACGCTACAGGTACGCCTGTCCCAGCATCTTGCGCTGACGCCTCAGCTGCAGCAGTCCATCCGTTTGCTGCAGCTGTCGACGCTGGAGCTGCACCAGGAAGTCGAGCAGATGCTCGCCAGCAATCCGCTGCTGGAGACCGACGAGGAATTCGACGCGCCGCTGCCCACCGCCACGCAGGAGCGGCTGACCGAGCGCGAGGAACGCGAGGAGCGCGTCGCGCAGACCGAGTCCGACGCCCCCGCCGGCGACACGCCCGCGGCCGACGAGATCCGCGCCGAGGAGTTCGGCACCACCGAGCGCGACGACTGGGAGAACGGCACCGAGGGCGACGACTTCGACGGCATCCGCGAGACGCCCGGCAGCAGCGCCGCCTCGTCGTCCGGCGACGACGACGACCGGCCCGAGACCGAGGCGCCCGACGACTCGCTGCAGGACGTGCTGCGCGCGCAGATCCCCGGCATGACGCTCAGCGCGGTCGACCGCGCGGCGCTGCTGGCGTTGATCGAATCGCTGAACGACGACGGCTACCTGGAAGATCCGCTGGAGGACCTGGTCACGGCGATCCTCGGCGAGGACGCCGACCTGGAGCAGCGCGAGGAGCTGCTCGACCGCTTCAAGATCGCGCTCAAGTGGCTGCAGTCGATGGAGCCCGCCGGCGTCGGCGCGCGCGACCTGGGCGAGTGCCTGGAGCTGCAATTGCGCGCGCTGCCCCGCTCGCCCGAGCAGGCGCTCACGATCGTGATCAGCCGCCGCCACCTGGACCTGCTGGCCAAGCGCGACTGGCGCCGGCTGATGTCGCTGACGGGCGCGGACGAAGACCTGCTGCGCGAGGCGCAGACCCTGATCGCCGGCCTGGAGCCCAAGCCCGGCCGCCGCTACGCGCGCAGCGAGAACCGGCCCGTGGTGCCCGACGTGATCGTGCAGAAGGCCGGCCGCAACTTCCGGGTCATGATCAACCCCGACGTGCTGCCCAAGCTGCGCATCAACGACCTCTACGCGCAGGCGCTGCGCGCCACGCGCGGCGGCGTCAGCAACTCGCCGCTGGGCGGCCAGTTGCAGGAGGCGCGCTGGTTCATCAAGAACATCCAGCAGCGCTTCGACACCATCCAGCGCGTCAGCGAGGCCATCGTCGAGCGCCAGCGCGGCTTCTTCACCCACGGCGAGCTGGCGATGAAGCCGCTGGTGCTGCGCGAGATCGCCGACGAGCTCGGCCTGCACGAGTCGACCATCTCCCGCGTCACCACCGCCAAGTACATGGCCACGCCCTGGGGCACCTTCGAGCTGAAGTACTTCTTCGGCTCCAGCCTGTCCACCGAGGCCGGCGGCAATGCGTCCAGCACCGCGGTGCGGGCGCTGATCAAGCAGTTCATCGCCGCCGAGGACCCGGTCAGCCCGCTGTCGGACAGCCAGCTCTCGACGATGCTGGGCGAGCAGGGCATCACCGTGGCGCGCCGCACCGTCGCCAAATACCGCGAGGCGCTCAAGCTCGCCCCGGCCAACCTGCGCCGCGAGCGCTGAGTCGACGCCACCCCGCCCGGTGACGCCGGGCCCGGCCGCTTCCGGCCGCGCCGTCGGGGAACGGCGCGAGAAACAGCACGAGAAACAGCGCCGGCCGAGGCGTCATCGCCGCGGATCGCCTGCCCCGCGAGCCGTCCGCGCCAGGGCGGTGGGACAATGCGACCCTTGCGCGGCCCGCACCGGGCGCCGCCCCATCGCAGCGCTTGCGCCGCCCATCACGTCCCCGTCCACGATGTCCGAGTCCGCCTACCACCTGTTCCTGCCCTGCGCCGCCGGCGTCGAAGACTGGCTGGAGGCGGAGATCCGCGACATCCTCGGCCCCGACGAATGCCTGCAGGGCCCCAAGGCCTTCCGTGGCGGCGTGGGCCTGTACGGCACGCTGGCGGCGGTGATGCGGCTCAACCTGCGCAGCCGCCTGGCGCAGCGCGTGCTGATCGAGGTCGCGCGCGAGGAGTACCGCCACGAGGACGACATCTACGCCATCGCCAGCGGCGTCGACTGGACGAAGTGGATGACGCCGCGCCAGACGCTGCGGGTGGACACGACGGCGCAGCGCTCGCCGCTGCACAGCCTGAACTTCGCCACGCTGCGGGTGAAGGACGCTGTCTGCGACGTGCTGCGCGAGACCTTCGGCGAGCGGCCCAGCGTCGACACCCGCTGGCCCGATCTGCCGCTGCAGCTACACCTGACGGAGACGCTGGCGACGGTCTATGTCGACAGCTCCGGCGAGTCGCTGTTCAAGCGCGGCTGGCGCGAGGACAAGGGCGATGCGCCGCTGAAGGAGACGCTGGCCGCGGCGATGCTCGCGGCGGCCGGCTGGAAGGGCACGCCCGAGCACGGCGGCGCGTTGCATGATCCCTGCTGCGGCTCGGGCACCATCCCGGTCGAGGCCGCGACCATCGCCTGCAACATCGCGCCCGGCATCCTGCGCCGCTTCGCGTTCGAGAAGCTGCTGCCGTTCCAGCCGCTGCTGCCGGCCTGGCGCGCGATGAAGGACGAAGCCCGCGCCGCCGAGCATCCGCCCACGGTCCCGATCTTCGCCAGCGACGTGGCGTTCCGGATGGTCGACTTCGCGCGCCGCAACGCGGAGCGCGCCGGCGTGGCCCAGTACATCCAGTTCAACGGTGGCGACGCGCTCGAACGCCCCGCGCCGAAGCTGCCCGACGATATGCCCGGCACGCTGATGCTGAACCCGCCCTACGGCGAGCGCATCGAGGTCCGCGGCAAGGCCGGCACGCAACGCATGGACGGCGGCCCCTTGTCCGAGGAACGCGACGCGGGCGACGACTTCTTCCCGCGCCTGTCGGCGCACTGGAAGCGCGCCTACACGCAGCATGCGGCCGGCTGGACCGCGTGGCTGCTGTGCCCCGAGATGAAGCTGCCGAGCAAGATGCGACTCAAGGAGTCGCGCCGCATCCCGATGTGGAACGGACCCATCGAATGCCGCCTGTTCAGGTTCGACCTGGTGGCCGGGTCCGCCCGTCGCGTGAACACCGACTCCGACGCATAGAACCGTCAGCTTCGGCCCCTCTTCATGGGGAGCACCTTCCCCTCCCCCGTGCGATTTCTTTCCAACGGATGGCCCACGATGATTGACGCAGATTTGGGACCTGAACTGGAGGCCATCGTGCTGGATCTGATCGAGAGCGGAAAGTACGCGTCGCGCGCCCAGGTGCTGCGCGAGAGCGAGGCGTTGCAGGGGTGGCGGGAGGCACGGATGGACGCGTTCGACGCGTCCATTCAGCGCGGCCTCGCCGAGATCAAGGCGGGCGGCGGCGTCCCCGCCGAGGAGGCCTTCGAACGCCTCTTCCAGAAATACCCCTATCTGCGCTGACACCGCAGCATGCAGGTACGCCTCTTGACGGAGGCATCGGCAGATCTGGATAGCATCGCCGAGTACATCGGCCAGAACAACCCAAGACGCGCGCGCAGCTTCATTCATGAATTGCGGCAGAAGATCTTCGGGCTGTCCACTATGGCGGCGTCGTTTCGTGTGGTCCCGCGCTACGCGGCGAGTGAACTGCGCAGGCGTGTGCACGATCCGTATCAGATCTTCTATATCGCTGATGTCGAGCTCGGTGTCGTTCACGTGGTGCGGGTGCTGCACTCGGCGCGCGATACCGACCCTCTACTGGTCCGCTACGAATGAGGCGTCGGGGCTACCTCGTGCTGAGGGCGCCGGCGCCCGGCACCCGCGAACGAGAAGCTCAAGCTTCGCTCAGCGCCACCCACCCCAGGACCGCCAGCGGCGCCGTATCCGCCCGCAGGATCCGCGGACCGAGCTTCACCGCGGCGAAACCGCGCGCGCGGGCGGACTGCTCTTCCGCCTCGCTGAGGCCGCCTTCCGGTCCGCTCAGCACGGTGACGGGATCCGCCTCGCTCGATACGGATACGAGCGTCGACAGCGATTGCGCGGCGACCGGGCTCAGCAGCCAGCGTTGCCCCGCGGCCTCGGCCGGCACCTCCGCCAACCATGCCGCCAGCGTCTTCACCGGCGCGACCTGCAAGGGCCTGGCGCGCCCGCATTGCTCGGCCGCCGCGATGGCGACGCCCTGCCAGTGCGCCCGCTTCTTCTCGGCACGATCGCCGGTCAGGCGCAGCACCGAGCGCTCGCTCATCAGCGGCTGGATCGCCACCGCGCCCAGCTCGCAGGCTTTCTCGACGATGCCGTCCATCCGGTCGTTCGCGGGCATCACGACGGCCAGCGTCACCGCGCGTCGCAGCTCCCGGTCGACCGATCGGCGCGCGCGCAACGCGACCCGCACCTCGCTGCGGCCCATCGCGGTCACCGCGGCGGTCCACTCGTCCCCGCTGCCGTCGAACAGCGTGACCTCGTCGCCAGGTTGCAGCCGCAGCACCTGCACATGGCGCGCCGCGCCGGGCGGCAGGGACAGTTCCGATTCAGGGCCGAGGCCGGCCGCCTCCAGCGGCTCCTCGACAAAAAGACGCGCCGGCAACCCTCACCCCTTGTGCTTCTGGATCCAGGCCGAGAACGCGGCCAGCACCTTGCGCAGGAAAGCCTCGGTGTCCGGTTTGGCGATGGCGCCGTCGGGCGCGAAGAGCTCGGCCGCGCCGCCCAGATAGACCTCCGGCGACGGCAGCAGCGGCGTGTTCAGGCAGGCCAGCACCTGACGCAGGTGGTGGTGCGCGCCGAAGCCACCCAGCGCGCCCGGCGACAGCGTGATCACCGCCGCGGGCTTGCCGTCGAAGGCGTTGTGGCCATAGGGCCGCGAGCCCACGTCCAGCGCGTTCTTGAGCGCGGCGGGGATGGAGCGGTTGTATTCGGGGCTGACGAACAGCACCGCGTCCGCGGCCTTGATCGTCTGGCGGAAGTCGGCGTAGGGAGCCGGTGGCGCCGCGGCCTCGTCCTCGTTGTAGAACGGCAGCTGGCCGATCTCGACGATGTTCAGCTTCAACTCGGGCGGCGCGATCCGCGCCAGGGCCAGCGCCAGCTTGCGGTTGTAGGAACCCTTGCGCAGGCTGCCGACCAGCACCGCGACTTGATAGGTCGTGGACATAGATGCTCCAACTCCGTGAGGATCAGTTGAAGCCCAGTGTCGCACGCAGCTCATGCGCCGCGGCGTCTCCCTTGCTCGCCCGCACGCGGTCCACGACGTCCAGCGCGAGCGTCTGCAACTGTGCGATGTCCTGGCATTGCTCGACCGCCAGCGCCAGCTTGTAGCCCTTGAGCAGCCCCTGTTGCTTGGCGAAGGCGCTGAGCGCCGTGTACAGCTGCGTGAAGTCCAACGACGAGGTCGGCACCCCTGTCAACCTGGAGGACGCCCCCGCCATCGGCCGCGTCGGCGGCGCGCCGGCGGCGACCTGGACCAGGCGCAGCGCCAGCAGCAGTTCAAGATCGGCCGGCGCGGCGCCCTGCACCAGCGCGAGCCAATCGCCGCCGGTCTTGCCGGCGTCGATCACCAGCAGCAGGTTGCGGGCGACGCGCGCCTGCACCAGGTCGCGCGACTTGATCTCCGCTCGCCCGGCCTCGGTCTTTTCGTAACGTTCTTCGAGCACGGCCTTGCCTCCTCAGGAGCGGCAAGCTTAGGCGGTCGCGGGCTGTCGTGGGCGGATTGCGCCCGCGACGGCCCTCGGAAAACTGCTACTTTTTGTCGCGCAATTCACGCCGCAGCACCTTGCCCACCGGTGTCTTGGGCAGCTCGGTGCGGAACTCGATGATGCGCGGACGCTTGTAGCCGGTCAGATTGGCCTCGCAGAAGGCCTTCACGTCGGCCTCGGTCAGCGCCGGGTTCTTGCGCACGATGACGACCTTGACCGTCTCGCCCGCCTTCTCGTCCGGCACGCCCACCGCGGCGCATTCCAGCACGCCCGGCATCTGCGTCAGCACGTCCTCGATCTCGTTCGGATAGACGTTGAAACCGCTGACCAGGATCATGTCCTTCTTGCGGTCCACGATGCGGAAGAAGCCGCGATCGTCCACCGTGCCGATGTCGCCGGTGCGGAAGAAGCCGTCGGCCGTCATCACCTTGGCCGTCTCGTCCGGGCGCTGCCAGTAGCCGGCCATCACCTGCGGACCGCGGATCGCGATCTCGCCCGCGCCGCCGGTCGGCACCTCGGCGCCGTCGTCGTCCAGCAGGGTCACGTCGGTGCCCGGCAGCGGCAGGCCGATCGAGCCCGTGTACGCCGTGCTGTCGGTCGGATTGCAGCAAGCAACCGGCGACGTCTCGGACAGGCCATAACCCTCGACGATCGGGCAGCCGGTCTTCTCCAGCCACAGCCTGGCGGTGGCCTGCTGCACCGCCATGCCGCCGCCCACCGAGATCACCAGCCCGCTCCAGTCCACCGTGTTGAACGAGGCGTGGTGGGCCATCGCCATGAACAGCGTGTTCACGGCCGGGAAGCTGTGGATGCGGTGGTGGCTCAGCTCCTTGAAGACCGCGGGCAGGTCGCGCGGATTGGGGATCAGCACGTTGCAGCCGCCAACGCGCATCGACAGCATCAGATTCGTCGTGAATCCGAAGATGTGATACAGCGGCAGCGCGCAAACGCTCATCAGCTGCTCGCCGGCCGGGATCTTCTTCAGCGCGGGCTGATACCAGGCCTCGCACTGCAGCGTGTTGGCCACCAGGTTGCGATGCAGCAGCACCGCGCCCTTGGAGACGCCCGTGGTGCCGCCGGTGTACTGCAGCACCGCGATGTCGTTGGGGCCGACGGTGGGACGGCGGTACTGCACGCCGCGCGCCTGGGACAACGCGTCGTTGAAGCGCACCGCGCCGGGCAGGTCGAACGCCGGCACCAGCTTCTTCACCTTGCGCACGACGTAGTTGACGACCATGCCCTTGGCAAAGCCCAGCATGTCGCCCATCGAGGCGAGCACGATGTGCTTCGTCGGCACGTTCGCCAGCACCTGTTGCAGCGTGGCGGCGAAGTTCTCGACGATCACGATCGCCTTGGCGCCGGAGTCCTTGAGCTGGTGCTCCAGCTCGCGCGGCGTGTACAGCGGATTGACGTTGACGACGACGAATCCCGCGCGCAGCACCGCCGCGACGGCCACCGGGTATTGCGGCACGTTGGGCATCATGAGGGCGACGCGATCACCCTTCTCCAGCCCCAGGCCCTGCAGGTAAGCCGCCAACGCGCGCGACGCCTCGTCGATCTGCGCGAAGCTGACCGACCGGCCCAGCATCTTGTAGGCCGGCCGCTCCGGAAACTGCTTGAATGCCGCTTCCATCAGCTCGACCAGCGAGGGATAGACATCCGCATCGATCTCGGCGGGAACGCCCGCCGGATAGTGCTTCAGCCAGTTTTTCTCCATTGTTTTGTCTCCAAGGTACGGCGCGGATTCTCGCCGATCGCCATCGGCGCCCCATCAGGGGATTCGATAGAACGCACAAAGTGGAGAGATGCCTCCAGAACGGTGCGGTTACTTCTGCTTCGCATCGAAATCGCCGCGCGTTCGACACATATCGCCGCCCCATCGTGGATGGGCGGCCGTGATCAGGCCGGCGCCTGAAGCGGCAGATACAGCACCATCTCGGTCCCGCCCGCCAGCCCGATGTCCTGCGGCGTGCGCCATTCGATGCGCGCGGACAGCCGCTCGGCTCGGCGGCGCATGTTGCGCAGGCCGTTGCCCTGGCGCAGCGCCTCCGGCAGGCCGCGGCCGTTGTCGGTGATCAGCAGCAGCACGACACCGTCCGCCGCATCGACGCGCGTCGCGAAGCGCACCCGGCTCGCGCCCGCGTGATGAATGATGTTGCCCAGCGCTTCCTGGACGATGCGGATCAGCTCGCGGCCGCCGGTGCCGCGCAGCGTGGGCAGCAGGGGCACGTCGGCCAGTTGCCAATCGAGCTCCAGGCCGGCGGCCTGCAATCGGGGACCCATGCGGTGGCGCAGGTTGGCCAGCAGCAGCGTCAGGTCGCCATCGGTGACCGCGAGCGCGTCGACTGTCAGGCGCATCTCGCGGATGCAGTCGTCAAGCAGCCCGACCAGCGTTTCCGACGCCACGCCGCGTTCCGCGCACAGGCGCGCGGTGACGAGCTGCGAGCCCAGGCCGTCGTGCATCTCCTGCAGCAGCCGTTCGCGCTCCTGCGCGGCGGTGCGCTGGCGCTCGCTGTTCTGCAGTTCCTCCCAGCGCGCGCGCAGCTCGCGGGTGCGTTCGTCCAGCGCGTGCTCCAGGCGATGACGCGCCTGCGCCTGGTCACGCAACGAGCCGACGAAGCGCCGCTGCAACGCGACCCCCGCGATCCCGATCAGCACGCCATGTCCGATCACGTTGATGTCGACGACGCTCAACTGCTGCGATACCACCAGCGCGAAGTAGCTGACGTAGGCCCACACCCAGCCGGACAACGCGACCGCGCAGGCCCCGACCGCATCGGCGCGGCGACCGCTCGCCAGCGCGGCGCGCGCGGCCAGGACCGCCGCCGTGGCCAGCACGACGACGCGACTGCCCAGCGCCCACCATGGCCAGGGGTGGCCGAAGTCGGTCCAGCTCCAGCCCGAGAAGGCGGCATACCCATCGATCACGAGGCCCAGCGCCAGGTAGGCCGTCGCCATCCGCACCGGCCATCGCGACGCGACGCCCGACAGGCGCGCGACCAGGAACAGCAACAGCGCCTTGGACACCACGTCGGCCACGTCCAGCGTCACTCGCCACCAGGGCGCCGGGAACAGCGCGCCGTTGAGCAGATACGGTGACAACAGCAACGACGTGCAGAGGCAGAACATGCCTGTGATCCCGTACAGCCACTCCTGACGCAGCGCCAGCCAGACCATCACCATGAATGCGCCGATGACGAGGCCGGCCAACGCGGTGGTCACGCGCAGCACCTGCCAGAAGCGACGGCCTTCCTGCAACGCGCGCATTTCCGGCGCCGGGCCGAGCAGCGGCGCGGACAGCCCCGCGCCTTCGAATCCCGGCCGGGCGAGGCGCACGCTCAGATGATGATCGCCGGCGGCAAGAAGCGACGGTGGGATGCTGACCTGCAGTCGACGCCCGGCGAGCAGCAGCCCGCGTTGCGCGAAGTCATCCTCGTCCTCGGGGGAGTAGCCGGCCCCCTGGCTGGAGCTGGCGATCAGTTGCCCGTCCAGATAGACAGTGGCGGCCGGACGATGCTGGATCACGAGCCAGTAGGGTTGCGCCGCCGATTCGCGCAATCGGAAATCCATCGAGAACCACAGCGGCCCGGACGTCTCGGTCTCGTGGATCTGGATGGGCAGCGACTGCGGATGGCCGAGAGCGGACAGCGCCGGGAGGGCAGAAGGCCGAAGATCGTCCACGGCGGCTGGCGACCCTGACGAGGCGACCGCGTCCGACGGCGCGACAGGCATCTTGACGGGCTCGGCCTGCGGACTGTCCAGCAGACGCGCCTCGGACAGCCGCAGCACCTGCGGCGGCATCGCGGTTCCGTATTGCTGCGAGAGCAGATGGACGATGCCGAGCATCAGCAGCGGCAGCACCACCAGCAGCGCAAGCCGCTGGATCGACACCGCCGCCGTCGGACCGGCCTCCCTTGATCGGGTGAATACTGCCAAAGCACCTCCACGGGGCGCACAAGAAAGAGAACGGCCAGCTCCGAGAAGGGGCTGGCCGCCGCAGATGCTAGGCGATGATAGGCACGGGCAACACCTCGCACCTAGGGGAGAACGCGATCACATCACCGCGCCTCCCGGTGCGTACTGAAATGTGAACTGGCTGGACACACCGACATTGCCGGCGGCGTCAATCAGGTAGACCTCAACGGTGTTCGTTCCGGCGTGCCCAAGGTCAGCCACGTCCTTGATGCCCGTGCCGGGGCGCCACTCCCAACCGGACATCCAATCGCCCCCGTTGATGCGGTACTTGAAGACATCACCGGCCTGCAGTCCGTTCACGAGAACGGTGGGATCGGATGTGATCTTGTCTCCCGGAACCCCATCATCGTTCTTCAACGAGAGGAGGGGTGCGGATGGCGGCGTCTTGTCGAGGGTGACCTCGATCGATCTGTGGCCGACATTTCCGGCCAGATCCGTCTCAAACAATTCCAGTTGATGCTTGCCATCGGCACCGAACACGCTCAAGGGCAGAAGACCGTCGGCGGGCACCTCTCTCAAGGTGCCGCCATCGATGCGATAGGACAGGACGTCCTGGGCGGCCAGCCGGCTGCTGTGGCGCTCCACCTGGAAGAAGTCCTGCGCATTGAGGAGCACATCCGACTCGCCCTGGTGCTTGCTGGAGGATAGCCAGTTGGGCACCAGGGCCTCGCGGTCCAGCGTGAAGGTCAGCTCCGCCGCGGCACTGGCGTTGCCCGCGGCGTCCACTTGCTTGACCTGCAGGGTCTTTCTGCCATCACTGTAGTTTTTGTAGGGCTCTTCAAGCACGGACGAACCAGCCTCCCAGGCTCCCTCCACATTGACCAGCAGAGTCGCTCCCGCCTCCAGGCCGCCGACGCGAACACTGCTGGAAAACGTGATCCGGTCGATGCTGCTGGCACCGGTGTCGGATATGAGCACCAGCGTCGGCATGGACGGCGCCGTGACATCGACATTCGCGGTCAGCCTCGTCTGGGGACCGACGTTGCCTGCAAGATCGGTCTGCCGTACCTGCAGTGAATGCACGCCGTCGACGTCGAACATCGACGCTGGGATGCTGCCGTTCGCCGCGACGATCCAGGGGTCGCCCTCATCGCGGCGGTACTGGAGCGACGCACCCGCTTCCAGTCCCTGGACGTCGATCGTATCGGCCCGGCCGAGCGCCGGTTTGCTCGCGGGCATGGACCAGCGGAGCGCGTCAGGCGCGGTCCGGTCGAGCTGGAAGGACAACTGCGCGACGGCGCTGGTGTTGCCCTCCGCGTCGACCTGCTTCACCTGCAAGGTTTTCGCGCCGTCTTCGCCGAACAGGGACTCTGGCACCGCGTTCCCGGAGCGCTCCGACCACGACAGCCCTCTGTCCAGGCTGATGAACCATTTCGCGCGGCTCTCGATCCCGTTCACCATGACGTAGCCCACGGACGTGATGTGATCGCTGCCGCTGGCGCCCGTGTCCTGGACCAGCGACAGCCCAGGCTGCACCGGGGCCAGGGTGTCGAGCAGGAAGCTCAGCGACGCGGTCTCGCTGGTCAGTCCGTGCGACGACTGCCGGGCCAGCACCGTCTTCTGACCGTCCGCGCCGAACGCGTCGACACCGAGCGTGGGAGTCCGCCCGTCATGCCAGGTTCGTCCGTCGTCCAGACTGTATTGCCAGCTCGCGCCATCGACGAGATTGCCGACGGAAACCGATCGGTCCGCGTTGCGGGACAGCGTGGGCGCGGCAGGCCGCTCGGCAGGGGGTTCCGGACGAGGGTCTTCCGGTTTGGGCAACTCGGGCTCCGGGTTGGGCTGCTCGGGCTTTTCGTCGGGTGTCGGCTTCTCGTCGGGCTTGGGGTGCTCAGGTTCCGGCGTTGGCTTCTCGTCGGGCTTGGGTGGATTGGGGTCGGGCTTCGGCGTCTCGTCGGGCTTGGGCTGCTCGGGGGGCGGCGTTGGTTTCTCTTCAGGCTTGGGCGGGTGGGTGTCGGGCTTCGGCGTCTCGTCAGGCTTGGGCTGCTCGGGGGGCGGCGTTGGTTTCTCTTCGAGCTTGGGCGGGGTGCCCGGACCAGGATCCGGCCTCGGTTTCGGCTGCTCGATCGCGATCGGCGGAAGCACGGCAGCGGAGCTCGATCCGGAGAGCGCCGCCGCGCCACCGATCCCCAGCAAGCCCAGACCGCTGGCCAACAGCGCGACGGATCGATCCGGGCTGTCCTGGCGCGTCGTGGAGGTGTCGGTGCTCGCCGGCTCGGGGAGGGTCACGCTCGCGGCGGGGAGCGCGGCGTCGGCGGCGACTTCGGATGACAGTGAGGGCGAAACGTCCTGCGCTTCGGCGCCGTCGGGACCGACGGCGTTATCGCCCGGGCCGGTCTCGTCGTCTCGACCAATCCTGGCGGGAACGGCGGTCGCGCGGCGGTCGAGAGCGGCGATCCGGACCTGCGAACGCGGCATTGGGAGCTGGGTATCGGACATCATGAATAGGGAGGAATGAGCACCACCATAGTCTGTTCATGCTGTCCCACCCTCGCATCTGCCAAGGCTGGTGGAGCTCACGGCCATCTTCCACCTGTCGCAGTAGGCGGACCACTTGAAGTGCTGGAAGGTGGCTGGCTCCCTTGTCGGCGGCCCTGGCCGCGAACACCCGATTCGTGCCCTGTCTGCTACTCGATCGCCTTGACCATGTCCTCGACCACCTTCTTCGCGTCACCGAAGACCATCATGGTCTTGTCCATGTAGAAAAGCTCGTTGTCCAGGCCCGCGTAGCCGGCCGCCATGGAGCGCTTGTTGACGATCACCGTGCGCGCCTTGTAGGCCTCCAGGATCGGCATGCCGTAGATGGCGCTGCCCTTCTGCAGCGCGGCCGGGTTCACCACGTCGTTGGCGCCGAGGATGATGGCCACGTCGGTCTGGCCGAACTCGGCGTTGATGTCCTCCATCTCGTGCACCTGGTCGTAGGGCACCTCGGCCTCGGCCAGCAGGACGTTCATGTGGCCGGGCATGCGGCCGGCGACCGGATGGATCGCGTAGCGGACGGTGACGCCGCGTTCGATCAGCTTCTGCGCCAGCTCCTTGACCGCGTGCTGGGCGCGGGCGACGGCCAGGCCGTAGCCGGGCACGATGATGACGCTCTCGGCGTTGCCCAGGATGAAGGCCGCGTCGTCGGCGCTGCCGCTGCGGACGTTGCGCTGCTGCGCGTCGACGGCTGCCGCGCCGGCCTCGGCGCCGAAGCCGCCCAGGATCACGTTGAAGAACGACCGGTTCATCGCCTTGCACATGATGTAGCTCAGGATCGCGCCCGAGCTGCCCACCAGCGACCCCGCGATGATCAGCATGCTGTTGTTGAGCGAGAAGCCGATGCCCGCCGCCGCCCAGCCGGAATAGCTGTTGAGCATCGACACCACCACCGGCATGTCCGCGCCGCCGATCGGGATGATCAGCAGCACGCCCAGCGTGAAGCCGAGCGCGGTGATGAGCAGGAAGTCCGTCCAGCTTTGCGAATGCCAGAAGCCGAAGATGAAGAACGCCGCCGCCAGGCCCAGCGCCAGGTTCAGCCAGTGCTGGCCGGCGAAGGTCACCGGCGCGCCCTGGAACAGGCGGAACTTGTACTTGCCGCCGAGCTTGCCGAAGGCGATGACGGAGCCGGAGAACGTGACCGCGCCGATGAAGCAGCCCAGCGCCAGCTCGATGCGGTTGCCGCCGGGGATGGGCTCGCCGCGCGCGGCGATGGCGAAGGCGTGGGGCTCGGCGACCGCGGCGACGGCGATGCACACGGCCGCCAGGCCGATCATGCTGTGCATGAAGGCGACCAGCTCCGGCATCTTCGTCATCTCGACACGTTGCGCCATGACCGTGCCGATGCCGCCGCCCACGACCAGGCCGCCGAGCACGTAGGCCAGGCCGAGCGGCTGCCCGCCCGCGAGCTTCAGGATGAGCGCGCCGGTGGTCAGCACGGCGATGGCCATGCCGGCCATGCCGAAGACGTTGCCGCGGATGGAGGTCGTCGGATGCGACAGGCCCTTGAGCGCCTGGATGAAGCAGACGCTCGCGACGAGATACAGCAAGGTGACGAGGTTCATCGACATCGGATCAGCCCTTCGTCGCGCGGTTGCCGGTCTCGTGGCCCGTGGCCTCGGCCGCGGGCGCCTTGCGCTCCTTCTTCTTGAACATCTCCAGCATCCGCCGGGTGACGAGGAAGCCGCCGAAGACGTTGACCGCCGCGAGCGCGACGGCGAAGGTGCCCATGAACTTGCCCAGCGAGGTCTCGGTGAGCGCCGCGGCGAGCATGGCGCCGACGATGACGATCGCGGAGATCGCGTTGGTCACGGCCATCAGCGGCGTGTGCAGCGCGGGGGTGACGGTCCAGACGACGTGATAACCGACGTAGATCGCCAGCACGAAGATCGTCAGGTTGATCAGGGTGGGGGAGACGGCATCCATGCGGGGCTCCTTACTTGCGCAGGACCTGGCCCTCGTGGGCGACGAGGCAGGCGGTGACGATGTCGTCGTCGGCGGGCAGCGCGAAGCCGCCCTCCTTCGTCAGCACCAGCTTGAGGAAGTCGAGCAGGTTGCGCGCGTACAGCGCGGAGGCATCGGCGGCGACCAGCGACGGCAGGTTGGTTTCGCCCACCAGCGTCACCCCGTGCTTGCGCACGGTGCGGCCGGGCTCGGTGAGCGGGCAGTTGCCGCCGGCGGGCGCGGCGATGTCGACGATCACGGAGCCGGGTTTCATCGCCCGGACCATCTCCTCGGTGACCAGCACCGGCGCGGGCCGGCCCGGGATCAACGCGGTGGTGACGACGACGTCGGCCTGCGCGACCCGCTTGGCCACCTCCAGCTGCTGGCGCGCCAGCCAGCTCGGCGGCATCGGACGAGCGTACCCGCCGACGCCCTCGGCGGCCTCGCGTTCCTCGGGGGTCTCGAAGGGCACGTCGATGAACTTGGCGCCCAGCGATTCGACCTGCTCCTTGACGGACGGCCGGACGTCGGAAGCCTCGATGACGGCGCCGAGCCGCTTGGCCGTGGCGATCGCCTGAAGCCCGGCCACGCCGACGCCCAGCACCACCACGCGCGCCGCCTTGATGGTGCCGGCGGCGGTCATCAGCATCGGGAACAGGCGTTGGTAATGGAAGGCCGCCAGCATCACGGCCTTGTAGCCCGCGAGGTTGGCCTGGCTGGACAGCACGTCCATGCTCTGCGCCCGCGTGGTGCGCGGCGCGGCCTCCAGGGCGAAGGCGGTCAGGCGGGCATCGGCCAGGCGCTGCAGGCCGTCGCGGTCGAATGGATTGAGCATGCCGGCGAGGACCGCACCCGGCTTGAACAGCGCCAGCTCCTGCACGTCGGGCGCGCGGACCTTGAGCACCAGCTCGCAGGCGAAGGCGGAATCGCGGGGGACGAGCTCGGCGCCGGCGGCGGCGTACGCCTCGTCGGTGACGCTGGCATCCAGGCCAGCGCCCTGCTGCACGCGCAGGACATGGCCTTGCGCAACGAGCTTCTTCACCGTCTCCGGCGTCGCGGCGACACGCGCCTCCCCCGCCGCGGTTTCCTGCGGCACACCGATCAGCATCTGGAGTTCCTCCATCCTGGGTCAGGGTCGGGGGCAGCTTACCCGGGCTTCATCGCCGGGCACGCGCCTGGGCGACAGGGGTTTCCCCTGGGCGATACGCACGCGCAACAAAACTCAAAGCTGTTCGGAGTTGTGTAAGCCGGTGCACGCAGGCCGATCGATTGCCGTTGAACCATGACCGAAAGTTCCGAAGGAGTCCTTCATCATGATCAAGACCCTGCTTCTGGGCGGCGCCCTGGCGGTTTCCGCGTTGGCAGCGCCGGCGGTCTCCCAGGCCGCGGATGTCGGCGTGTCGGTGAGCATCGGCGAGCCGGGCTTCTACGGGCAGATCAACATCGGCAACGCCCGGCCGGACCTGATCTATGCGCAACCGGTGATCATCGAACGCGTGCGCACCCCGCCGCCGCCGATCTATCTGCGCGTGCCGCTCGGGTATGAACGCAACTGGTCCCGTTACTGCGGCCGGTATGGCGCCTGCGGCCGGCCGGTGTATTTCGTGCGGGACAACTGGTATCGCACGGTCTACGCGCCGCAATATCGACGCGAGCACACGGAATACCGCTGGCGCCCCGACGGTCGCCGGGATTGGGACGACCACCGCGATCATCGCGACCGCGGTCGCGGCCACGATCGGGATGACGACCGCGGCCCGGGACGTGACCGCGACAACCGGGATGGGCGCGATCACGACCGGCGCTGAGCGTGCCCAAAGAAAAACCCGGCCACAGGTCGGGTTTTTCAGTTGGCGGACAGTCAGATTACTTTTTCCCCGCCGTCATAAATAATGAAAACCGGCATGATACGGTGACCTTCCGGATAAATCTCCAGAGTGAGATTATCATGATTCTTTGAATCCAACCCTCCCGCATTAATTGTGACCATCACTCGATCATAATCTTCAAGTCTTCCGACGGAAATGTAGTCTTCAATTTTCCCGTTTTCAGGAACATGCAGCACTTCGCTGAGGTCAATGACATCCCCCTCGTTCCAATTGTAGTTGGTCAGGTAAAAGGCGCGATTTTCGGGTTTCACGACCAGCTTATCCGTTCCTTCCGTGAAAATGAAAGGCAGCGGAGTCCCACCAGTTCCAACCCCAGCCACGGAAACAGTATTCGACGCATGCGTGAACTCAAATGTACGGATGGCGCTGTCCTTGCCTTCCACGCTCGTCTGGACGACTTGAGCGTTCTTCACACCATCGTTGAATCCAAACTCGCTTGCGGCGATTTGATGATCGGCACCACCGGCCTTCCATGAAGCGCCGCCGTCCACGCTGTACTTCCAGGTATTGCCGTCCTTCAACCCATCGATCACCAGGGTGCTGTCATTGGTGATGCGGTCGGTGGCGTCGGGGCCGGAATCCGTCTTCAGGTGGACGTCAGGCCTTAATCCTTCTTTGTCGAGCGTGAAGTCAACTCTTGTTTCCGATATTGCATTCGGATCAATATCAGATCTAACGATCATCGTATGCAGTCCATTCTGCGCTGATATTTGATCTCCATATATCTTACCTTCACTGAAGTCAGACCAAGTATCTCCGCCATCCGTAGAGTATTTTCCAGAACCACCCAATGACTGGATCGTAAAATAATCCGCACTGCGAACATACCCAGAATTTGAATCAGAAGCTACGGTCGCCCATACTCGTTCATATAGGGAAACGTTGCCGGCAAGATCGACTTGCCTGAGCAGTACGGTGTTTGCACTATCAAAATCAAGGCCATCTTTGAAGCCGCCGCTGACGTCATGCCAGACAGGGGCCCCCATGTTGCCCATGGCGTATTGCCAGTGTGCGCCGGCCTCCAGGTTGTCAACTGTTAGCACCCCATTCCCACCCCATCTCATGCCATTTTGAACAGTCGACAACTTGCTTGAGAGCGTCGTCGCCGTGGTGTCGAGCACAAACGTCAATTCGGAGTTCGCTCCAGGAATTCCGGCGTCATTCAATTGATGGACCAAGAGGCTCTTGGCGCCGTCGCCGCCGAATGATTCTTTGGCGATGCGATCCCCTTGGCCATCAATCCAGCTGTGTCCGCCATCCACGCTGTATTGCCACCTCGCCCCCGAAGCCACGCCGGTAATCAGTACCGTGGCATCGTTCGTGTAGTTGTCGACGCTGCTCGCGCCCGTGTCGTTGAGCAACGAGGCATGGATCGCGAGCGGAAGCTGAGGCTGGGTTGGCTCGACAGGGGTCACGGGGTGATCCGGCGTCACGGGTTCAACCGGAGTCACAGGCTGAACCGGAGCCGTGGGTTCAACCGGAGTCACCGGGTGGTCTGGCGTCGTGGGGCCGACCGGTGTCACAGGCTGAACCGGCGTCGTGGGCTCGGTCGGAGTGACAGGCTGAACCGGAGTCGTGGGCTCAACCGGCGTCACCGGGTGGTCTGGCGTCGTGGGGCCGACCGGCGTCACAGGCTGAACCGGCGTCGTGGGTTCGGTCGGAGTGACAGGCTGAACCGGAGTCGTGGGTTCAACCGGAGTCACAGGGTGGTCTGGCGTCGTGGGGTCGACCGGGGTCGCGGGGTGATCTGGCGTCGTGGGATCGATGGGCTTCAGAGGATGATCGGGCTTCGGCACGACCGGCTTGGGCATCTCGATCGCAGATGTGCTCGAAGGTTTCGAACCGCCACCGCCACCCGCGGCCGCCGCGGCCAAGCCCAGCACACCGAGCGCGCCCGCGCCGATCATCGTGAAGGAGCCGCCCCCGTCGGCCCCGGTCCGCGCGGCCTCCGCAGCGGGCGATGTCTCAGGTACGGGGGCCGCCTCCTGCGACATCGGTGTGGGTTCTGCGGCATCTGCTGCCTGCGTTTGCTGCTCATCGCTCGTCGGTGCCGCTTGCGCCTCGGATGCCAGCAACTCGGGGCGCTTCAGACGGTGCGCCTGATCGAGCGGAAGGTTTTGAGCGGCCACCGGCCGTGTTGGCTTCGAATCATTCATAGGGCAGGAAATCGCATCGCTGGGTTGAAAACCTGGGAGTCTCCAAACGCACGCGTCACGAGGCAATAGCCGCCCGTGGGTACTGCGAAGCACTCGACAGGCACCCATTCACGCCAGACCAGTGGGCCTTTGTCGCCCAACCCCCTCACAATGCGGCCCCACGCCCACATCGAGGCGACCCGGCCCCGCCGCACAAGTCGCCCCCCAGGAAGGACCATGACCGAACGATTCAAGCCCAACGTCACCGTCGCCGCCGTGATCGAGCGCGAGGGGCGTTACCTGATGGTCGAGGAGCTCACCCGCGACGGGTTGCTGCTGAACAACCCGGCCGGGCACATCGAACAGGCCGAATCCCCCGCGCAGGCCGTCATCCGCGAGGTGCTCGAGGAGACCGCCCGGCCGTTCACGCCCGAGGCGTGGCTGGGCGTCTACGTGTCCCGGTTCCTGCGCGAAGACCGCAACCTGGGCCGCGAGGACGACGTCACCTACGTCCGCCTCGCCTTCACCGGCAGCGTCGGCGAGCAGATCCCCGGGCAGCCGTTCGACGAGCCCATCCAGCGCACGCTGTGGCTCACGCTGGACGAGATCCGCGCCAGCCAGCAGCGCCATCGCAGCCCGCTGGTGCTGCAATGCATCGAGGACCACGCCGCCGGACGCCGACTCCCGCTGGAAGCCCTCTACGCCCATCCGTCGCTGTACGCGCCGACGGCCTGGCCGCTCTGAGCCGCGAGCGGACCGCCGTCCGGAAACACCGACGGGCCCATCGAGGGCCCGCCGTGTCCGGGTCTTGAGCGGCGTCAACGGTCGCTCAAGGCTCCAAGCTCCAAGCTCCATCCGCCGTCCGTCATGGCCTGCCGGTCCGGCCGGGTGCGGTCAGAGCGTCATCGCCACGCTGATCGCCTGATCGACATGCCGGGGCGTGCGGCGGCAGCTTTCCAGCTCGTTGATCACGCAGCGGGACAAGGTCTGCAGCGCCTCGCGCTGCCGCTCGCGCAGCCGGCGCGGCAGGCGGTCCATCACGCACAGGCTGCCGACGATCTCGCCGGTGGACAGCACCAGCGGCGCCGACGCATAAAAGCGCACGTAGGGCGCGCCCTGCACCAGCGGATGGTCGGCGAAACGCGCGTCGTGCCAGGTGTCCGCCACCTCGATCAGCGGCCCCTGGTGCATCACATGGGCGCAGAAGCCGCGATCACGCGGCAGCATCCGCAGGTTCAGGCCCGACACGCCGATCAGCCGCTGATGCTCGTCGTCCACCAGCCCGATCGCGGCCATGCCGCTGCCGCTGATGTCGCAGGCCAGGTCCGCCAGCTCGTCGAACGCCGCGTGCACCCGCGGCTGCACGTCCAGCGCGTCGACCGCGGCCAGCCGTTCGTCCTCGTCCGACAGCACCGGCGGCAGCCAGCTCTGCAGCAGGTCCAGCGCCCGCTCGGCCTGGCTGCTCTTGTCGAAGAAGCCGGAGATGCCGTGCTCCGCGCAGGCGCGCCGCATCTCCTCGTAATAGCTGTTGCTCAGCACCACCACCCGGGCGCCGACGCCCAACTGACGCACCGCCCGCAGTACCCGCAGGCCGCTGCCCGGCTGCAGCGCCAGATCCATCAGCACCACGTCCGGCTGCGTCTGCGCGATCACCTGGATCGCGGTGCGCTCGTCGGCCGCCTCGCCCACCACGTGCAGCCGGGGCTCGCGCGCCAGCAGCGCCTGGAGCTGGGCCCGGATGGTGATCGAACCTTCAACGATGACGACGTTCATGATCGGTACTCCCTTTGCGAACAGTGTCCTGCCCGCCCCTGGAGGCGGGGAGTCAGCGTTGCCGGCTCGCGCTGTGCGTCTCGTCGTAAACCCGTGTCAGGCGATGACCTACAGGGCCGCCTGGCGACGGATTGGGGGACCGGGACGGCGCGCGCGGGGCGGTGGCGCGGGCGCCGTCGCGGCCGCGAGTCGCCCCTCGCGGGACGGGCCTTGCCATCCTTTGGGAGAATGCGGCCCCATGAATTCCCCGAAGCAACGCGTCGTCGTCGGCCTGTCCGGCGGCGTCGATTCCGCCGTGTCCGCCTGGCTGCTCAAGCAGGCGGGGCATGAGGTCGTCGGCATCTTCATGAAGAACTGGGAAGACGACGACGACAGCGAGTACTGCTCCTCCAACATCGACTTCGTCGACGCCGCCGCGGTGGCCGACGTCATCGGCATCGAGATCGAGCACGTCAACTTCGCCGCCGAGTACAAGGACCGCGTCTTCGCCGAGTTCCTGCGCGAGTACCAGGCCGGCCGCACGCCCAACCCGGACGTGCTGTGCAACGCCGAGATCAAGTTCAAGGCCTTCCTGGACCACGCCCTGCGCCTGGGCGCCGAGAAGATCGCCACCGGCCACTACGCCCGGGTGCGCGAGCGGGACGGCCATGTGCAGCTGCTCAAGGGCCTGGACCCGCTCAAGGACCAGAGTTACTTCCTGCACCGCCTCAACCAGGCGCAGTTGCGCAAGACGCTGTTCCCGGTCGGCGACCTGCCCAAGACCGAGGTCCGCCGCCTGGCCGAGGAGATCGGCCTGCCCAACGCGAAGAAGAAGGACTCGACCGGCATCTGCTTCATCGGCGAGCGGCCGTTCCGCGAGTTCCTCAACCGCTACCTGTCCCACCAGCCGGGTCCGATCAAGGACGACCGCGGCCGCAAGCTGGGCGAGCATGTCGGGCTGTCCTTCTACACGCTGGGCCAGCGCCAGGGCCTGGGCATCGGCGGCATCAAGGAAAAGGGCGCGCCGCGCGGGGGCGGCGAGCACGCGCCGTGGTTCGTCGCCCGCAAGGACCTGGAGACCAACACGCTGGTCGTCGTCCAGGGCCACGACCACCCGCTGCTGCAAAGCCGCAGCCTGATCGCGCAGGACCTCAGTTGGACCGACGAGCCGCCCCCCTTCGGCGGTTTCGGCGCCAAGACCCGGTATCGGCAGGCCGACGCCGCCTGCGCCCTCACCCCCGGAGACGGCGGCATCCGCCTGGACTTCCCGCAGGCCCAATGGGCGGTGACCCCCGGGCAGAGCGCCGTCGTCTATGACGGCGAGGTCTGCCTGGGCGGTGGCGTCATCGCCGAAGCGATCGCCTGAGGCGGCGGGCGTCCGCGCGACGCCCGGTCGCCGTGGGAAGGCGGCAGTTCATCCCGAGGATCGGGGCGCTCGTCGCATCGGCGCCGGCGCGCGCGGGGCGGCCCGCCACAATCCGCACCTTTCTGCCAGCGGCGCCTTGTGGCACGCTCGCGGATCCGTGTGGCCGGAGCGCGGCCGTCTGCCCTGATGTCACTCCTGGAACGCCCTCTCTTGGATCGCCTGCTCGCCCGCATCGCCCAGCCCGCCTTCGTGCTGCGGATCGCCGCGCTGGCGATCTGCCTGCTGGAGCTGGCGTCCGCGGTCTGGGGCCTGATGGGCAACCCCACCGAGCCCTACGACGGCGTCCTGGCCAGCCTCTACCGCCGCCGCGGCGGCGACACCCACGACGCGCCCTTCGTCCTCACCTGCCTCGCGCTGGTGATGTTCTTCGCCTGGCACTTCTGGCGCCTGGCGCGCCAGCAGCACCTGGACCAACCGCCGCGCAACGCGCTGTCGCGCGTGCTGCTGCTGGACCTGCTGGCGCTGCTGGTCACGCCCGGCCTGCCCTTCCTGGTGACCGTGCTGGCGGCGCTGCTGCTGAACGTGCGGCGCGCCTTCCTCTTCGCGCTGGCGCAGGTGGTGATCAACATCGCGCTGTACTGGCTGCTCCCCAGCGAGGCCCAGCGCCTGGAACAGGTCCAGGCCGACCTGCCCTGGTGGCTGAACAGCCTGGGGCTGGCGACCTCGATGGTGGCGTTGCACGGCATGGCCTTCGGCCTGGGCCGGCTGGCCGCCGCCGAGGCCGAGCGCCGCCGCTGGTTCCAGGCCATGCTGGCCGAGAAGCGCAGCGGCGAGCAATTGCAGGTCGAGCAGCTGCGTTACGCCGAGCGCCTGCACATGGCGCGCGAGCTGCACGACGTGATGGGCCACCACCTCACCGCGCTCAACCTGCACCTGCAGCTCAGCGAGGCCCTGCTGCAGCGCCACGACGAGCCCGGCGCCGCGCAGGCGGTGGAGAAGGCCAAGCTGGGCGCCGCGGGCTTGCTGGCGGAAGTGCGGGCGGCGGTCTCGCGCGAGCGCGACAGCCAGCGCATCAACCTCGAATCGGCGCTGCGCGCGCTGGCCGACGGCATCGCCAGCACGCAGATCGAGCTGGCGCTGGACCCGGTCGCGCAAGACCTGACCCCGCGCTGCGCGCATGCGCTGCTGCGCTGCGTGCAGGAGGCGGTGACGAACGCGGTGCGCCATGCCGGCGCGACGCGGGTGCGTGTCAGCCTGGAGGTGGTGGATCCGCCCAAGGGAGCCGCGGGCATCGAGGACCGCGGCTCACAGGTCCAGGTACGGGTTGACGACAATGGCCGGGGCACGCGCAAATTGCGCGAGGGCAACGGCTTGAAGGGCATGCAGGAGCGCATGGCCGAACTGGGCGGGACGATGCAGGTGCTGCGGCATCACCCCGGCTTTCTGATCGAACTGAACTGCCCCCGGCGTGCCTGAACGCGCCGCATCGATGGAGAGGCGCCCGACAAGGGCCGCCAAGGAGACGAGATGAGCGACGACACGATCAAGCTGCTGCTGGTGGAAGACCAGCAACTGGTGCGCGAGGGCCTGAAGGGGCTGCTCGCATTGCACGACGACATCCGCCTGGTGGGCGAGGCGTCCGACGGCGCGGAGGCGCTGGAGCTGCTGGCGCGCGAGCAGCCGGACGTCATCCTGTCGGACATGCGCATGCCGCGCCTGGACGGCATCGGCCTGATCCGCGCGTTGGCGGCGCGGGCGCTGAAGATCCCGGTCGTGCTGCTGACGACCTTCGACGATGCGTCGGCCTTCGACGAGGCGGTGCGGGCCGGCGCGCGTGGTTTCCTGCTGAAGGCGATCAGCCCGGACACGCTGGTGCAGGCACTGCGGGACGTGGTGGGCGGATCGACCGCGCTGCGGCCGTTGCTGACCGAGCGCATGGAGCGCGCGCCGGTGGAGCGCGCCTTCGCCGCCACGCCGGAACCCGAGCCGTTGAGTCCGAAGGAGCTGCAGGTGCTGAGGCTGGTCGCCAGCGGTCGCAGCAACACCGAGATCGCGGCGCTGCTGGGCAACAGCGAGGGCGTGATCAAGAACCACTGCTCCGCGGTCTTCGCGAAGATGGGCGTCCGCGATCGCACCCAGGCCGTCCTGCGCGCCATCGATCTCGGCTGGATCTGAGCCAGGGCTTCTGCGCGAACGCCAAGCGTCGTTGGACGGATGCTCGCAATCCTCACGTACAGGAAGTACGTTCCGGTTGCCCCGCTCCGTCCGCCTAGCCTGGCGTCCGCTCGCTACGCCCCGAGAGACCGAGGAACTCGCAGCTGACGCTACGAGTTAAATCCAAAGGTCGTAGTCCTGCAGGGCGCGGATGCGGCGCTCGACGCTCAGGAAACGGGCGGCACCAACTTCGCCGATGGCCTTCACGACGCGCGGGTGGTACTTCTTGTAGAGCTTCTGCTCGGCGTCGACATAACCGAGGTAGCCGCGCGAGAAGTACTTGGACTGCGCATTGGTGGGCTTGTCGCCGACCGACACGAATTCCACCGACATGCGCGTGAACTGGCGGTTCAGCGCCAGCAGCTCGCGCTCGTAGGCTTCGTAGACGGGCACGAATTTCTTGGTCTGGGCCTCGTCCAGCTGCAGGGACTTCAGCACGACCGCCTTGCGGTCGTTGCGCACGGCGTCGCGCAGGCTTTGGGCCTGGGCCGCGTCGGGCACCGGGGCCGGATCGGCGAAGGCCGGCAGCGCGGCGGTCAAGGACAGGCAAAGCGCGGACAGCGCGGCGAACTTCTTCATGAAACTTCCCTCGTGAATGACACAACTCCAGGTCGCGGATTCTAGGGAACGGGGTTTGCCCTGACCCCCCGGGACTTCACGGGGCCAGGGGTCGTTGTTGCCGGATTGCGGCACCCGTTGCCGACGTGAATCGATTCGAGCGATTCGGACCGCCCACGTCTTCGGCGAATTGATAGAACTGCAGTTCCGCGAGCCAACCCGCCGACAGGCCACCGCTTCCCGCGGCCTGCGGCACGCCGCCGCTCAGGCGCCGGCCAACCCAAGCAACGGGGACGACCGCGTCGCGACGCGCTGGGTGGTCGCCGGCAGATCGACGGCACGCCGAGGCTGGAGATCGCCGGCGAGCTCCCCGAAGTCCGACGTCGGCTCGTCGAGCAGCCCGCGGCGCAGCGCCTCGGTCGCGGCTTGCGTGCGGCTGCGGGCATCGAGCTTCTGCAGCAGCGTCTTCACATGGGTCTTGACCGTGCCGGCCGCGACGCCCAGGCGCAGGCCGATGGACTTGTTGTCCAGGCCCAGGCACAGCATGCGCAGCACGTCGCGCTCACGCGGCGTCAGCGCGTCGCCGAGCCAGCCTTCGGCCACGCTGGCGGCCGCGGTGCGGCACAGATAACGGCGGCCGGCCGCCACGGCGAGCGCGGCGTCGCACAGCTCTTCCAGCGAGCACGACGCGTGCACGTAACCCAGCACCCCGGCCGACATCGCGAGCCGGACACGCCCACCGTTCATCGCCGGGCTCACCACCAGCCATTGCGGCGCCTGCGCGCCCGTCGGCCCGGGCGAGACGCGCCGTGTCGCCGCGCCCAGGGCCTGCAGCGCGCCGTCATGGTCGGCGACCACGAGACGGGGTCGGTCCGGGCCCCCCGTCGTCGACAACGCGGCATTGCCGGCGTCGCGCACGCGAAAGACGGACGACAGGGCGGCGGTGATGCCCGCCCGCAGCAGCGGATTCCGGTGGACGACAAGGGCCTCGACGGCGGCATCCGGACGCTGAAGGTGGGACATGCGGGGACTCCTGCGCAGATTGAACTGCCGGGGATCATCGGCAGCCGCTGCCGGACACGGAAGCCCCGGTCGAGTCGAACGCCCCTACCCGAAAGGGTATCCACCCCGTTCGGGCGACGTCGGCCGGGGCACCCCCGCCTATGATCGCCGGGACCCTGCCGCACCCTCGCCGCGGGCCCTCGCACCGAAGGCGCGGAGCCTGCCTGGCGACGGACCGGTCGTCCGGTCCTTGCCCGCCCAACCCACGCGCGCCTTCCCATGGCCCCCAGCATTGAACCGATCCGAGTCCTGACGGTCGATGACCATCCGCTGATGCGCGAGGGCATCGCGGCGGTGCTGGGCGAGCAGCCGGACATCGCGCCGGTGGGCGAGGCGGCCGACGGCTGGCAGGGCATCCAGGCCTTCGAGCGGCTGCGTCCCGACGTCACCCTGATGGACATCCAGATGCCGGTGATGGACGGGCTGGAGGCGCTGTCGCGGTTGCGCACCCTGAGCCCCGGCGCGAAGGTGATCGTGCTGACGACCTTCAAGGCGGACGAACAGGCATGGCAGGCCCTGAAGCTGGGCGCGGCGGGCTACCTGCTGAAGACGCAGCTGCGGACGGAGTTGCTGGAGGCGATCCGGGCCGTGCATCGCGGCACCCGCTGGATCCCCAACGAAGTGGCGCAGGAGATCGCCGCGCACGCGGGCGCCGAGCGGCTGTCGAGCCGCGAGATCGAGGTGCTGGAGCGCATCGCGCAGGGGCACAGCAATCGGGAGATCGGCGGCCTGCTGTCGCTGTCCGAGGACACCATCAAGGCCCGCGTCAAGACCATCCTGGCGAAGCTGGATGCGCGCGACCGCACGCACGCGGTGGTGCTGGCCCTGAAACGCGGACTGCTGCGCCTGTAGCCGACCGGCCTCCCTCTTACGGGAGAGCCGCCCGTGCACCAAACGCGGCTGTAAGAACCACGCGGCGATTCATAGGATTCCGTGATTCCCCGGAGATCCTCACGATGCCTTTCCCGACCCCGTCGCGTCCCGATCCCACCCGCCGGGACCTCCTCGCGCGGGGCGGCCCACTGGCCTTGGCGGCGACCGCGCCGATCGGCCTGGGAGGACCAGATGCTGTTCCTGGGCCAGCACGGCTACCGCGTGATCGCGCACGACCGTCGTGGACACCGGCGTTCCAGCCAGTGGCCGCGACGGAGGAGGACAAGTTGAACGCCGACCTGCTGGCCTTCCTGAAGGGCTGAGGCCCTGTGACCCGAGCCCCCGCGGGCTCACGGGGCCGCCGTCGGCAGGCCCCGCATCCATCGACCCTTTCACATTCTTGAGGAGATTCCCCATGAGCAAGCTTGCCAAGGCCGTTCCCGGCGCCCGTCTGCTGACCCCGAAGGACCACACGCTGGTCATGATCGACTTCCAGTCGCAGATGGCCTTCGCGACGCACTCGATCGGCGCCAACGATCTGCGCACGCACGCGGCGCTGGTGTCCCAGGCGGCGGCCGGATTCGGCGTGTCGACGATCCTGACGACGGTGGCGGAGAAGAGCTTCTCCGGTCCGATGTTCGAAGAGGTCACCGCGCCGTTCCCCGGCAAGAAGCTGCTGGACCGGACCTCGATGAACACGTGGGAAGACGCCGCCGTGATCGAGGAGATCAACCGCATCGGCAAGGACCGCATCGTGCTGGCGGGCCTGTGGACGAGCGTGTGCATCGTGGGTCCGGCGCTGTCGGCGATCGACCAGGGCTTCGAGGTCTACGTGATCACGGACGCCTGCGGCGACGTGTCCGTCGAGGCCCATGACCGCGCGGTGGCGCGCATGGTGCAGGCCGGCGCGCAACCGATGACCTCGCTGCAGTACCTGCTGGAGCTGCAGCGCGACTGGGCCCGCGGCGAGACCTACGACCTGACCACCGGCATCGCGAAGAAGGTCGGGGGCTCGTACGGCATCGGCATCCACTACGCCAAGTCGATGTTCAACGCCCACGAGGGCTGAGCACAGGGAGTCGGCCATGAACCCGTACCTGCTTTCGGGCGCCGTCGGCCTGGTGGTCGGCGTGCTTTACGGCGTGCTGAACGTGCGGTCGCCGGCGCCGCCGGTGATCGCGCTGGTGGGGCTGCTGGGCATCCTGGCGGGGGAGCAGATCCCCCCGCTGGTCCGGCAGTGGATGCAGCGCGACACTCAGGTCAGCTGGGTGGAGCAGAAGGTGCGCCCGCACATGTTCGGGCGCATGCCCGGCTGCGACGAGGCCGGCCAGGCGTCGACCCAGCGGCTGGCTCAAGCGGAGACACGCGATGACTGACACGACGGTTCCCGATCTGGTGCTGTTCAACGGCCGCTTCACCACGCTGGACCGCGCCCGTCCGCAGGCCGAGGCGGTGGCGATCCGCGACGGGCGCTTCGTCGACGTCGGCGGCAACCAGGAGATCCTGGCGACCGTCGGCGCGGCCACGCGCCGCATCGACCTGCGCGGCCGCGGCGTGTTGCCAGGCTTGATCGACAACCACCTGCACATCATCCGCGGCGGCTTGAACTACAACCTGGAGCTGCGCTGGGACGGCGTGCGCAGCCTCGCGGACGCGATGGCGATGCTGCGGGCGCAGGTGGCGATCACGCCGGCGCCGCAGTGGGTGCGCGTGGTGGGCGGCTTCACCGAACACCAGTTCGCCGAGAAGCGCCTGCCCACGATCGACGAGCTCAACGCGGTGGCGCCGGACACGCCGGTGTTCATCCTCCACCTGTACGACCGGGCCTTGCTCAACGGCGCGGCACTGCGCGCGGTGGGTTATGGCCGCGACACGCCGGCGCCGCCCGGCGGCGAGATCGTGCGGGACGCCAACGGCAACCCCACCGGCCTGCTGCTGGCCAAGCCGAACGCGTCCATCCTCTATGCCACGCTGGCCAAGGGCCCGAAGCTGCCGCCCGAGTACCAGCTCAACAGCACGCGCCACTTCATGCGCGAGCTCAACCGGCTGGGCGTGACCGGCGCCATCGATGCCGGCGGCGGCTTCCAGAACTACCCCGAGGACTACCAGATCATTCAGCAGCTGTCCGACGCCGGCCAGTTGACGATCCGCCTGGCCTACAACCTGTTCACCCAGAAGGCGGGGCAGGAGAAGGACGACTTCCTCCACTGGGCGCAGTCGGTCAAGTACAAGCAGGGCGATGACTACTTCCGCCACAACGGCGCAGGCGAGATGCTGGTGTTCTCCGCGGCGGACTTCGAGGACTTCCGCCAGCCTCGCCCGGACATGCCGCCGCAGATGGAGGGCGAGCTGGAAGACGTGGTGCGCATCCTGGTCCAGAACCGCTGGCCGTGGCGCATGCACGCGACCTACGACGAGACCATCGGCCGCGCGCTGGACGTCTTCGAGAAGGTCCACCGCGACACGCCGATCGACGGCCTGAACTGGTTCTTCGACCATGCGGAGACGATCTCGACGCGCTCGATGGACCGCATCGCCGCGATGGGCGGCGGGGTGGCGGTGCAGCACCGCATGGCCTACCAGGGCGAGTACTTCGTCGAGCGCTACGGCGCACGCGCCGCCGAGGCGACGCCGCCGGTGGCCGAGATGCTGCGTCGCGGACTGAACGTGTCGGCCGGCACCGACGCGACGCGGGTGGCCTCGTACAACCCGTGGGTGTCGCTGTCCTGGATGATCACTGGCCGGACCGTGGGTGGGCTGCAGGTCACGCCGCAGCGCAACTGCCTGGACCGTGAGACGGCGCTGCGGATGTGGACCGAGCGGGTGACGTGGTTCTCCAACGAGCAGGGCGTGAAGGGCCAGATCGCGGCCGGCCAGTTGGCCGACCTGATCGTGCCGGACCGCGACTTCTTCGGCTGCCCGGAATCGGAGATCGCCGACATGAGCGCGCTGCTGACGATGGTCGGCGGCAAGGTCGTGTGGGGCGCCGGCGAATTCGGCGACCTGGACGACGCGGCGCCACCGCCGGCGATGCCGGACTGGTCGCCGGTGCGGCGCTACGGCGGGTATGGCGCCTGGGGCGCTGAGGGCCGGCCGCTGCAGGCGGCGATGCAGCGCGTGGCCTGCGCCTGCGCGACCGAATGCAACCTGCACGGTCACTCGCACGCGAGCGCCTGGGCCTCGGAGATTCCGGCGTCCGACCTGCACGGCTTCTGGGGCGCGTTGGGCTGCGCGTGCTGGGCCGTCTGAGATGGCCGATATCGCGACAGCGACGCGACGGAGGCCGCGCGATGCGGGCTGGCATGAAGCGGCAAGAACCGGCATGAGGTGAATGACATGAGCCCGACACCATGAGCGAATTCCGACCGATACGCCCGTCCTCGCCCGCCACGCCGCGGTGGGTCGAGGCGATCCTGCGATGGCCGCGGCTGGACGTGCTGCTGCGGCTCGGGCTGGCCTCGGCCTACCTGATCGGGGGCGTCAACAAGCTGATGGACTTCCCCGGGGCCGTCGCGGAGCAGGCCCACTTCGGCCTGCAACCGGCGGCGGTGTGGGCGGTGCTGGCGATCGCGGTGGAGCTGATCGCGTCGCTCTGCCTGATCGCGGGCCGCTGGGTGTGGCTGGCCGCGGGGGCGCTGGGCGTGCTGACGCTGGTGGCGATGGTCGTCGCCAACGACTTCTGGCACCTGCAGGGGCAGGCGCGTTTCATGGCGCTCAACGCGTTCTTCGAGCACCTCGGCCTGATCGCCGGCCTGGCCTGCGCGGCGCGGATCGCGCTGCTGAAGCGCCAGGGCACCGGGTGATCACGACATGACAACAAAGGACAAGGCATGACTGGCGCGCGTCGTCTGTTGCTGGCGAGCCTGGCGCTCGGTTTCATCGCCGGGTATGTGGACACGGTGGGATTCGTGGCGCTGTTCGGCCTCTTCACCGCGCACGTGACGGGCAACTTCGTGCTGATCGGCGCGGAGCTGAGCCGGCCCAGCCCTGGCCACGTGCTGCTGAAGCTGCTGGTGTTTCCGACCTTCATCGCGGCGGTCGCGTTGTCGCGCCTGGTGGCGCTGCGCTGCGAGCGCACCAAGCAGATCGCGAGCCGGCCGTTGCTGGTGATGGAGGCGGTGTTCCTCGCGCTGGCATTGGCGGCGAGCATCGGCATCGTGGACCTGGGCCCGCGCGCGCCGTGGGCGATGGCGACGGGCCTGCTGATGACCGCCGCGATGGGCGTGCAGAACGCGGCCGGCCGCCTGGCCTGGCCGGCGCTGACGCCGACGACGGTGATGACCGGCAACGTCACGCAGGTGGTGATCGACGGCGTCGATCTGCTGCGCGGCGCGGCCGGGCCGGAGGTGCGGGACCGCCTCCGGCGATTCATCTGGCCGGTGGGCGCGTTCGGCCTCGGCGCGCTGGCGGGGGGCTTCGCCTACATGGGCTGGCAGTTCTACGCGCTGGTGCTGCCGCTCGCGATGCTGGCGGGCTTGATCGTGCTGGACGTTCGGCCGGAGCCGAAGGGCTGAAGGGCTGAAGAGCTGAGGACGGTCCCGGCGCTGGCCGTCTCGGGCGAGATCACCGCTGGGAGCGGCATTTGCTGATGACGGGCATCTCAACCCACCCGGGGATCCTCATGTCATCCGATCACATCACCGACGCCGAGCGTCGCGAGAAGCTCTGGAGCCTGGTCAAGGACATCAAGACCGCGCTGTTCACCACCCGTCATCCGAACGGTCATCTGCATTCGCGCCCGATGACGCTGCAGAACCGGGACATGGACGAGTCGGAATCGCTCTGGTTCTTCATGTCCAAGCAGGGCGACCCGGTCGCGGACCTGCGCCAGTCCGCGGAGGTCAATGTCGGCTTCGCCGATGCGGGCTCGGACGCCTATGTCTCCGTCTCCGGCCGCGCCGAGATCGTCGAGGACCTGGCGAAGAAACAGGCCTTCTGGAACAAGGCCGCCGAGGCATGGTTCAAGGGCGGCGTCACCGACCCGGACCTTGCGCTGGTCCGCGTGCGCATCACCCACGCCAGCTATTGGGACGTGAAGTCGTCCAAGCTGATGCAGCTTTACGCGATGGCGAAGGCGGCGGTGACCGGCGAGCCGCCGAAGGATCTGGGGGAGACGGGGAAGGTGCGGATGTAAGCGCACGAGTCGCAGGCATCCGCGGATCCCAGCCGATCCCGCATCGCGGGAACGCCCCGTGCGGCGAAAAGCAAAAACCCCGTGGCGTCACCGGCACGGGGTTTTTCGATTCATCGCGCAGATGCGTGTGCGCGAGGGGGACTCAGAACGGGATGTCGTCATCCATGTCGTCGAAGCCGGTCGCCGGCTTCGGCGCGGGAGCCGGGCGCGGCGCGGGCGCGCGCGGAGCCGGGGCACGCGGCGCGTCGAAGTCGCCGCTGTCGCGGCCGCTGCCACCACCGGCACCACCGCTGCCGCGTTCGGCGCTGCGCTCGCGGCTGTAGCCGCTACCGCCACCGCCACCACCACCCATGTCGTCGCCGCCGTCACGGCCGCCCAGCAGCTGCATCTGCTCCGCGATGATCTCGGTAGTGTAGTTGTCCTTGCCTTCCTTGTCCTGCCACTTGCGGGTCTTCAGGCGACCCTCGACATAGACCGGGCGGCCCTTCTTCAGGTACTCGCCGGCGATCTCGGCCAGGCGGTCATAGAACACCACGCGGTGCCATTCGGTCTCTTCCTGGCGCTCGCCGCCTTCGCGGCTCTTCCAGTTGCGGGTCGTCGCGATGCTGACGTTGCAGACCGCGCTGCCGCTCGGCGTGTAGCGCAGTTCCGGGTCGCGGCCCAGGTTGCCGAGGATGATGACTTTGTTGACCGAGGCCATGATTGGTTGCCGTCCGCTTGCGTGTGGTTGGGTGTTCGGAAAGGGAAATGTCGCGTCGCCAATCGCCCGGAATCCAGTCCCGATCGTGACGAGCAAGGGGCGGATTATGCCGCCTGACCCGTTGGGCGTCAGTGCCCGAAATCTTCGCGAAGACCCTGATGGCGGTGGTACGGCCGCCTTGGATCGGTGGGTGACGGCATCCGCCGGGTGCCTGCGCGGGCCCGCCGCGGGTCCGATGCGCGCTCGTTGGATCGGAGCCTCGCGATGTGCGGGACAATCGCGGGCTCCATGAGTCCCCCCCAGCATTCCACCGTCCCGCTCGACATCCTCCAAGAGGTGTTCGGTTACAGCGCCTTCCGCGGCCAGCAGGCGCAGATCGTGGACCATGTGACCGGCGGCGGCGACGCGCTGGTGCTCATGCCCACCGGCGGCGGCAAGAGCCTGTGCTACCAGATCCCCGCCATCGCCCGGCAACGCGCCGGCCACGGCGTCACCGTCGTCGTCAGCCCGCTGATCGCGCTGATGCACGACCAGGTCGGCGCGCTGGAAGAGGCCGGCGTGGAAGCCGCCTTCCTCAATTCGTCGCAGACGCTGGAAGACGCGCAGCGCATCGAGCGCGACATGCTCGCCGGCCGGCTGTCGCTGCTGTACGCCGCGCCCGAGCGGCTCAACACGCCACGCTTCCTGGCGCAACTGCAGTCGCTGTACGAGCGCGGCAAGCTGGGGCTGTTCGCGATCGACGAGGCGCACTGCGTCAGCCAATGGGGACATGACTTCCGCAGCGAATACCTGTCGCTGAACCTGCTGCACGAGCGCTTCCCGGGCATCCCGCGCATCGCGCTGACCGCCACCGCCGACGACATCACCCGCGCCGACATCATCGAGCGGCTGCAGCTGGAGGACGCGCGGGTCTTCGTCGCGTCCTTCGACCGGCCCAACATCCGCTACCTGATCGTCGAGAAGGGCGACAAGCAGCGCGACCAGTTGCTGCGCTTCATCCAGGACGAGCACGAGAGCGACGCCGGCATCGTCTACTGCCAAAGCCGCAAGCGCGTCGACGAGACCGCCGAGTGGCTGCGCGGCGAGGGCATCAACGCGCTGGCGTATCACGCCGGCATGGACTCGGAGATGCGTCGTCGCCATCAGGATCGTTTCCTGCGCGAGGAAGGCATCGTGATGGTGGCGACGGTCGCCTTCGGCATGGGCATCGACAAGCCGGACGTGCGTTTCGTCGCCCACCTGGACCTGCCCAAGAACATCGAGGGCTACTACCAGGAGACCGGCCGCGCCGGCCGCGACGGCGAGCCCGCGCAGGCGTGGATGGCCTACGGGCTGTCCGACGTCGTCAACCAGCGGCGCATGATCGACGAGAGCCCGTCGACCGAGGAATTCAAGCAGGTGCAGCGCGGCAAGCTCGACGCGTTGCTGGCGCTGGCCGAGGCGATCGATTGCCGGCGCGTGCGCTTGCTGTCCTACTTCGGCGAGGAAAGCGAGCCCTGCGGCAATTGCGACAACTGCCTGAATCCGCCGGCGACCTGGAACGCGACCGAGTCGGCGCGCATGGCGATGTCATGCATCTACCGTTTCAAGCAGCATGGCGACATGCAGTTCGGGGCCGGCCACCTGATCGACGTGCTGCGCGGCAAGGAGACCGACAAGGTCCGGCAGTACGGGCATCAGAAGCTGTCGACCTGGGCCATCGGCGCGGCGCTGAGCGAGCAACAGTGGCGCGCGGTGCTGCGGCAACTGTTCGCGCTGGGTTACGTCGCCACCGAGGGCGAATACAACACGCTGGTCCTGACCGACACCGCCCGCGCGGTGCTGCGGGGCGAGGTGGAGTTGCTGATGCGCCAGCCGAGCGCGCCGGCGAAACGCGCGCGCGGCGGCAAGTCGGGGTCGGGCGGCTCGAAGACCTCGCGCGCTTCCGCGGTCGAGGCCGACCTGGACGCCGAGGCGCTGGCGCGTTTCGACATGCTCAAGGCCTGGCGCTCCGGCGTCGCCAAGTCGCATGGCCTGCCGGCCTACGTCATCCTGCAGAACGTGACGCTCGCCGAGCTGGCCCGCGAGCATCCGCGCTCGCTCGACGAGATGTCCGGCATCAGCGGCATCGGCGCGAAGAAACTGGAAGCGTATGGCGAGGCCATCCTCCAGCTGCTGAACGAGGACTGAGCTTGGCGCCTCGGCTGTCGGGACACGAATTCAGGCGACGGTTTCAGCGACTGGATTCAAGGACCGGATTCAAGCAGCGGAAATGAAAACACCCGGCGAATGCCGGGTGTTTTCGTTTGGCGCCGGGGTCGGCCGAAGCCGCCACCCACCGCCGCTGAGACAGCGCAACCCCGGAGCTCAGCAGAGCTGGGTCGTGCAGGCGACCTGGGCCGAGGCCATCTGCTGGCTGTCGGCCGAGGCGTCGCGGTGGCCGGTGATGTAGACGGTGGGCAGTTGCGCGCGCTTGACGGTGATGACCACCGGGTCGAGCGTGATGATCTGGGCGCGCAGCTCCCGCTGTTCCTGGACGTGCAGCATGCTGAGGGCCAGGGCCAGCGTCGCGCCGATGCCGAAGGCGAAAGCCTTGAAGCTGGCGCCGCGGCTCATGCCGATGCGCGGGGTGCTGGTGCGGCGGGTGATGATGGTGGTGCTCATGTCGATCTCCTTGAAGGGGTTGCGTGTGTCAGTGAAGACAGTGTCGTCAACGGACCCTCGACTTGCGAGGCGCGAGCGACGAATGCGCGACGCGACGGAGCGAACTGCACCCGATGCCGACGAATGGGGTTCGGCGGGGGCCAGGACGTGCCCCTGAATCACCGCGATCGCCGGGAACCTCGATTCCATCGATGTTCTGAGGCATTTCAATGGTGTGTCCGCGGACAGTGGCCCGGACAGCGCGGACAGTCCGGACGCAAAAAAAGAAGCCCGCTGGTCAGGCGGGCTTCGAAATGCCGGGGGGAAGCGTGGCGTCTATCGGATCACAAGTCGCGGCGTCATCCGCGGGGCTTGCTGGCCTGGTCGGCCTGAGGTCCCGGCATGGTCTGCGTGGCCCAGTGTTGGGAAGCCGCCGGCGGACGCATCGCTTCGCTCTGGTCCGCCAGCCACACGGCGATGACGGCCGCGCTGGCCACGGCGGCCAGTGCGGTGAAGAAGGTTTTTGCGGCGTCGTTCATGGCGTTCTCCCCTGCTGTCGTGTCCATCGGTGGACATCGGTACAGGCTGGACTTTGCGTTGCCGCCCCGCCCGCCGCCAGGGCAAGGCGACGAACTGCCGCAAGAACGCGCCGAAATGCCTTTTGGCTGGCTGAATGGAAGTTAGGGGGGGATCCCCCCGCGACGCGACGCGCGGTCCCTCAGGGCGCCCCGGAATGGGGCGGCCAGGCCGCCAGGCGCGCTTCCAGCGCCTGGGCCGGCTGGGGGCGGCAATACAGGTAGCCCTGCTGCTGCCAGCAGCCCAGCGCGAGCAGCGCATCGCGCTGGGCCTCGGTCTCGACGCCCTCGGCCACCACCTCGATGCCCAGTGCCTGCGCCATGCCCATCATGGCCTGCACCAGCGCCCGGTCGTCGGGGCTGGCCGGCAGGTCCCGGACGAAGGCCCGGTCGATCTTCAACCGCGCCGGCCGCAGCAGCTTCAAGTAGGCCAGCGACGAGTAGCCGGTGCCGAAGTCGTCCACCGACAGGCTCAGCCCCAGGTCGGCCAGCCGCGTCAGCGTCTGCAGCACGGTGTCGGTGTCGGTCAGCAAGGTGCTTTCGGTGAGCTCGATCGCCAGCTCGCCGGGCTCGACGCCGTGACGGCCCATGGCCTCGGCGATGCGCTCGGCCAGGCTCGGATCGCGGAACTGCAGCGCCGACAGGTTGATGGCGATCGGCCCGGGATGCCGCCCCGCCGCCTTCCAGCGCGCCAACTGCGCGCAAGCCTTCTCGATCGTGCTCCAGCCCAGCGCCAGGATCTGGCCGGTTTCTTCCGCCAGCTCGATGAAGTGGCCCGGCATCACCAGCCCCCGCTGCGGATGCTGCCAGCGCATCAGCGCCTCCAGGCCGCGCCAGGCGCCGGTGCGGGCGTCGACCAGGGCCTGGTAGTGCAACAGCAACTCGTCGCGCTCCAGCGCCTGGGCCAGCTCCCGCTCCAGCTCCATGCGCTCGACCGCCGCCGCGTCCATGTCCTGCTGGAAGAAGCTGTAGCGCGAGCGCCCCAACTGCTTGGCGCGGTACATCGCCAGGTCGGCGTGACGCACCATCGTGTCGAAGTCGTCACCGTCGCGCGGATAGAGGGCGATGCCGATGCTGGCCGAGACGCTGGCCATGCCGCCTTCCAGCTGGAGCGGCGCGTTCAGCGCCTCGATCAGCCGCTGCGCGGCATGGGCGACATGGTCGCTGGAGTCGCGCATCAGCAGCAGGAACTCGTCGCCGCTGACCCGGCAGGCGAGGTCGGACTCACGCACCGCCTGCCGCAGCCGCTCGCTGGCCTGCAGCAGCATGCGGTCGCCGGCCGCGTGGCCCAGCGAGTCGTTGATCGCCTTGAACCGGTCCAGGTCGACGAACAGCAGCGCCAGGTGCGTGCCGTCGCGCCGCGCGACCGCCGCCTCGTGGAGGAACACCTCGCGGAACAAGGTCCGGTTGGGCAGCCCGGTCAGATGGTCGTACATCGCCAGCTGATGCAGCTGCGCGTTCTTGCTTTCCATGTCGGCGAGCAGGCCGGCGATCTGCTGGCCCATCTGGTCCAGGTGGACGCCGAGCTGGCCCAGCTCGTCCTTGCGGTTCCAGCGCAGCCGAGGCACCGGCTCGCGCAGCGCGATCGCGCTGGCCAGTTGCTTGAGGCGATCGATCGGGCGGACGAGCCGCAGGTAGAAGACCAGCAGCACGATCACCACGCCCGCCACCACCTGCACGGCGACGATCGCGGCGGTTTGCCGACGGCCTTCTTCGAGCATGCGCTCCTGCGCCGCGTCGTCGAAGTGGACCCGCAGGCTGCCCAGCACCTGCCCCTCGCGCCGGATCATGGCGGCCAGCGTGACCGTCGGCCAGCCCGGGCTGCATTTGGTGCGGACGATGTCCGGCGTCTCGGCGCGCTCTTCGCTGAGCTCCACGCCGCAGACGTTCACGTCGGACAGCAGCTGGTCCAGCGCCCGCTGCACCGCGGTGCTGTCCACCGTCCACAGCGGCTCGGCCAGTCCGTTGGCGGCCAGCGTCAGCACGGCGGCGCGCTGGCCTTCCAGCACCGGCTCCAGGCTGCGCCGGATCAGCGAGTCGCTGAAGGCGACCAGCAGCAGCGCCGGCGCCGCGATCCCGACGACCACCGCCAGCAGGATCACACTGCGCAGCGACAGCGACGGGGCTTTGAGTTTGATCAACGGATGAGCGGTGGGGTGGGAGGAATCGGCGGGATTTTGCACCCCCGTGACAGAGGCGCCACACCCTCAAGGCGGGGACGTCGAGGAGGATTTCAGGATTTGGGCGCTCGGGCGCGCTCCCGGGGGCGCTCGGGAGGGCGAGCGCGGGCGGGCGTCGGTCGGTTCGACGCCCCCCGCTGCCACCCGCTGTCAGCAATGCCGGGCGTGGAAAGGACCGGGGGCCTATCATGTCGAGTTCGCCTTCCGCCGCCCCCTGCCGCCCCTCATGTCCACGCTCCCGCCCGTCCCTCCCGCCCCGTCCGAGGCCACCACCGGGTCTCAGGGCACGTACCTGGGCCAGGCGATCGGCCAGACGCCCATGATCCGCGTGCGCGGCGCGCGGACCCACAACCTCAAGAACATCGACGTCGACCTGCCCCGCAACAAGCTGGTCGTCATCACCGGCCTGTCCGGCTCGGGCAAGTCCAGCCTGGCCTTCGACACGCTGTATGCCGAAGGGCAGCGCCGCTACGTCGAGAGCCTGTCCGCCTACGCGCGCCAGTTCCTGCAGCTGATGGACAAGCCCGAGGTCGACGTGATCGAGGGCCTGTCGCCGGCGATCTCGATCGAGCAGAAGGCCACCAGCCACAACCCGCGCTCCACCGTCGGCACCGTCACCGAGATTCACGACTACCTGCGCCTGCTCTACGCCCGCGCCGGCACGCCGTTCTGCCCCGACCACCACCTGCCGCTGGAGGCGCAGAGCGTCGGCCAGATGGTGGACGCGGTGCTGGCGATGCCGGACGAGTCGCGGCTGCTGGTGCTCGCGCCCGTCGTGCGCGACCGCAAGGGCGAGTTCATCGAGCTGTTCCAGGATCTGCAGGCGCAGGGTTACGTGCGCTTCCGCGTCGACGGCCAGACCGTCGAGGTGGCGGACCTGCCGACGCTGAAGAAGGCCGAGAAGCACGACATCGACGTGGTCGTCGACCGCATCAAGCTGCGCCACGACAGCGCCGACACGCTGCGCCAGCGGCTCGCGGAGAGCTTCGAGGCGGCGCTGCGGCTGGCCGATGGCCGCGCGCTGGTGCTCGACATGGACCGCGGCACCGAGGCCATCTATTCCAGCAAGTTCGCGTGCCCGATCTGCAGCTACTCGCTGCCGGAGCTGGAGCCGCGGCTGTTCTCGTTCAACTCGCCGGTCGGCGCCTGCCCGGCGTGCGAGGGCCTCGGCCTGGTGACCGTGTTCGATCCGGACCGCGTCGTCGCCTTCCCGACGCTGAGCCTGGCCAGCGGCGCGGTCAAGGGCTGGGACCGGCGCAACGCCTACACCTTCTCGATGCTGGAATCGGTCGCCAAGCATTACGGCTTCGACATCGAGCTGCCGTTCGAGGACCTGCCCGAGGCCGCCCGCGCCGTGCTGCTGACCGGCTCCGGCGAGGACGAGATCACCTTCGTCTACCAGGCCGAGGGCGCCAACGGCCGCAAGCGCAGCGTGAAGCGCTCGCATCCGTTCGAAGGCATCCTGCCCAACCTGCAGCGCCGCTTCCGCGAGACGGACTCCGCGGCGGTGCGCGAGGAGCTGGCGCGGTACCAGAGCGCCAAGCCCTGCACGCAGTGCGAGGGCTCGCGCCTGCGCCGCGAGGCGCGCAACGTGCTGCTGCAGCCGGCCGATGCCGCCGACGGCGAGCGCGGGAAGCCGATCTACGAGGTCGAGCACGCCACGCTGCGCGAGGCGCTGACCTACTTCGAGAGCCTCAAGCTCAAGGGCGCCAAGGCGGAGATCGCCGACAAGGTGATCCGCGAGATCGCGTCACGGCTGCACTTCCTCAACGACGTCGGCCTCAACTACCTGAGCCTGGACCGCAGCGCCGACACGCTGTCCGGCGGCGAGGCGCAGCGCATCCGGCTGGCGTCGCAGATCGGCTCCGGCCTGACCGGCGTGATGTACGTGCTGGACGAACCCAGCATCGGCCTGCACCAGCGCGACAACGACCGGCTGATCGCGACGCTGCGGCGGCTGCGCGACCTGGGCAACTCGGTGCTGGTCGTGGAGCACGACGAGGACGCGATCCGCGCCGCCGACCATGTGCTGGACCTGGGCCCCGGGGCCGGCGTGCACGGCGGCCGCATCATGGCGCAGGGCACGCCGGAGGAAGTCGCGGCCAACCTGGAGTCGTCCACCGGCCGCTACCTGAGCGGCGTCGAGCGCATCGAGGTGCCCAAACGCCGTCACACGCTGGCCGAAAGCGCCGACCCGCGCACGCTCAAGATCGTCAACGCGCGCGGCAACAACCTGAAGGGCGTGACCGCCGAGTTCCCGGTCGGGCTGCTGACCTGCGTCACCGGCGTGTCCGGCTCGGGCAAGAGCACGCTGGTCAACGACACACTGTATGCCGCGGTCTCGCGCAAGCTCTATCAGAGCCACGCCGAGCCGGCCGCGCACGACGAGATCGACGGCATGGATGCCTTCGACAAGGTCATCAACGTCGACCAGTCGCCGATCGGCCGCACGCCGCGCTCGAACCCGGCGACCTACACCGGCCTGTTCACGCCGATCCGCGAGCTCTTCGCCGAGATGCCCACCGCGCGCGAGCGCGGCTACGGCGCCGGGCGCTTCAGCTTCAACGTCGCCGGCGGCCGCTGCGAGTCCTGCCAGGGCGACGGCGTGCTGAAGGTGGAGATGCACTTCCTGCCCGACGTCTACGTCCCCTGCGACACCTGCGGCGGCAAGCGCTACAACCGCGAGACGCTGGAGGTGCTCTACAAGGGCCGCAACATCTCGGAGGTGCTGGGCCTGACGGTGGAGGACGCGCTGGCGTTCTTCAGCGCGGTGCCGACGCTGGCGCGCAAGCTGCAGACGCTGATGGACGTCGGCCTGGGGTACGTGAAGCTGGGGCAGAGCGCGACCACGCTGTCCGGCGGCGAGGCGCAGCGCGTGAAGCTGGCGCTGGAGCTGTCCAAGCGGGACACGGGCCGCACGCTCTACATCCTCGACGAGCCGACCACCGGCCTGCACTTCGCCGACATCGCGCTGCTGCTGAAGGTGTTGCACCAGTTGCGCGACGCGGGCAACACGATCGTGATCATCGAGCACAACCTGGACGTGATCAAAACCGCCGACTGGGTGCTGGACATGGGCCCAGAAGGCGGTTCCGGCGGCGGCTTGCTGCTGATCGCGGGCACGCCCGAGGATGTCGCCGCCTGCGAGGCCAGCCACACCGGCCGTTATCTGAAGCCGCTGCTGGCGCGCGGCTGAGGCACCGCCGAGACACGGCGGAAGTGCCGCGCGAGCGGCGCCGGATGCGAGTCGTCAGGCCTGGCGGCCCGGACGGCCCTGACGGCGCCTGGCGGTGACCGCCAGCGCACCCAGGCCGAGCGCGAACAGCAACCAGGTCTGCGGCTCCGGCACGCCGGGCACGGGCGGCGTGATGCCGCCGCCGCCTTGCGGCAGCTGGGGCAAGGTGATCAGGCCCGGGCCGCCGACCGTCGGACCGGTGCCGCCCAGTCCGCCACCGGTGGCCGGCGGATTGACCAGGCTGCCGCCGGAGGACGCCGTCGGCAGTCCCGCGGTGCGGGCGAAGCTGCCCGGATCGCCCGCACCGCCGCTGTCCGGCGCACCGGCTCCCGGCGGATCGAACATCAGCGGTTCTTCTTCGTTCTTCGCCACCGGCGATCCGGCGGCCGGCTTGAGCTTGCCGCGCGAGATGCGGCTGACGTTGCGGCAGACGGTGGGCACGAGGATGCACTCGCCGTCCTCGCAATAGACCAGGCCGCGCTCCAGCATGCGGTCGTTCCACTTCGCGCGGGTGACGGTCTGGCAGACCGAGCCGGCGCCGAAGTGCATGTCTCGGATCTCGCTGCCGTAGTCGTAGCGGCCGACGATGCTGTCGCGGTGGATGTCGACGATCTCGTCGTACTGGCGTGCTTCCATGCGCGCCTTGAGCTTCGCGCGGGTCGCCGCCGGGATGTCCTTGTAGCGGTCGACGGCCGCCACCAGGTCGCCCATGAAGGGGTTCACCCCCGGCCGGTCCCAGGAGCAGTTGGGCAACGTCACCGTGGACGCGGCCAGCGCGAATGCAGCCACCAACGACATGGATTGTTCTCTTGTTGCGGCTGCGGCCTGCCGCGACGGAGTCGCGAGGGTCAGGCCTTGCCGGCGTCTCGTCCCTGCGTCCATCCATGTCGGATGGGGCGGGACTTGGCGGCAGTGTAGGGAGCGATGGGACGCCGATCGCGCCGGGCCCCCTCAGCCGGGGGAGGTGCGCCACGTGTTTTTGTCACATTCGCCTCACACATCGCACAAGGGACGGCCGCAGGGGACGCGACGACGGCGTCCTTGTCCCCTCGCCGACGGCCTGGCGAGGCGCCGCGCACGGGGCGGCGGACCGCGTCCGTTGACGTCAACGGCGGCAGGGACAACGCTGCCAGGGCCCGGATTTCGCTGGTATCGTGCGCCTTCCCCTGCCAGCCGCCGCCATGTCTTCCTCCGACTCCGCCCGCCACGTCCTGTATGTCGAGGACGACCGCATCAACATCGTCCTGATGGAGGAGGTCTTCCGCCCGATGACCGGCTGGACGCTGCATGTGGCGGAGACCGGCGGGCAGGCGATGGAGATGCTGCCGCGCGTGATGCCGGCGCTGGTCCTGATGGACATGAACCTGCCGGACATGAACGGCCTGCAGCTGATGGCGCTGGTGCGCGCCGACGAGCGCCTGGCCGGGCTGCGCTGCATCGCGCTGTCCGCCGACGTGATGGACGACCAGCGCCAGCGCGCGCGCGCCGCGGGCTTCCAGGATTACTGGCTCAAGCCGATCGACGTGCGCAAGCTGCGCGAGGCGCTCGAGCGGCTCTGACGCAAAAAAGCCCGCGCGAGGCGGGCTTTGTCCTGAAGGCACGGGGCCTGTCGGCCCCGGCGATCAATCCTTCAGATGGCTGTTGATCAGACGGGTCATCTCGAACATGTCCGCCTTGGCCTTGCCGAAGATTTCCTTCAGCTTGGCATCGGCGTTGATGACGCGCTTCTGAGCCGCATCCTGCAGGTTGTGCTTCTTGATGTATTCCCAGACCTTCTTCACCACGTCGGTCCGCGGCAGCGGCTTGTCGCCGACGATCGCGGCCAGCGCGGGGCTGGGGGTCAGGGCCTTCATGAAGGCGGCGTTGGGGGTGCGCTTCTTCGCGGGCGCGGCCGTCTTGGCCGCGGGCGCCTTGGCAGGAGCCTTCGCGGGCGCAGCCTTCTTCGCAGGAGCCGCCGCCTTCTTCGCCGGAGCGGCGGCCTTCTTCGCAGGAGCCGCCTTCTTCGCCGGCGCCGCCTTCTTGGCGGGCGCGGCCTTCTTCGCAGTTGCCATTTCGATTCTCTCCATCAAGGGTTGTTGATGTGCCGGGCCCTGGTGAAGGTCTGACGCCTTCGGTACTCGTTGGCACCCTGCGCGGGCAATGGTACTGCGCACCTCTGCCATTGAGAAGGCTTTACCGGGGGGGAAACGAACTGGAAGTCAACGCCGAACCCTCGCTTTGTCGCAGGCGCGCATCAGTCCACGCGTCGCGACGCGTCCGCTACGGGCTTCCCCGTGGTCATCGCGGTCGCGCGGCATCGGCCGATCCCGACGCGCGCGCGTCGATCGGAGGCGCTCGCGCAACCACGATCCAGGCCGCGATCGACGTCCCGATCAACGTCCTGATCGGCCTGCCGTTCGAGGCCCCGATGCCCACGGCTCAATACACGTCGCGTCGGTACCGGCCGTGCTGGATCAGCGCGTCGACCGATGCCTCGCCGAGTGTCTCCCGCAGCACCGCGTCGACCGCGCCCGCCATGCCTTGCAGGCTGCCGCAGACGTAGAGCGCGGCGCCGTGCTGGATCCACTCGCGCAGCCGCTGCGCATGGCGCGCGAGCAGATGCTGGACATGCAGCCGCTCCGATTGGTCGCGCGAGAACGCCCAGTCCGCATGCGCGATCAGACCGTCGCGCTGCCAGCCCTCGATCTCGTCGCGGCAATGCGCATCGTGCGCGGACTGGCGCTCGCCGAAGAGCAGCCAGGCCGGCGCGACCGATGGCGACGATGCGAGCCTCGATGCCGACGCTGCGCGCGCCTTCAGGTGCGCGCGCAGACCGGCGAGACCCGTGCCGTTGCCGATCAGGATCAACCTGCGATCGCTGTTGGCGCCGATGCGGAAGCTCGCGTGCGGTCGCAGTCGCAGCGCGACGGTGCCGTCGAGCGGCAATTGCTCGGTCAGCAAGCCGGAGGCCAGGCCGGGCGTGCCGTCCTCGCGCGCGGTGCGGCGCACCATCAACGCGACACGGCCGTCGGAAGGCAGGGAGGCGATCGTGTACTCGCGCGGTCGGCGCGCATCGTCGCCGGCGCTGTCCAGCGCGATCCGGATCTGCACGAGATCACCGGCTTCCCATGCCGGCAGCGGCGTGCCGTCGGCAGGCGTGAGCTCGAGGTGGAACACCGGCCCGCCCTGGCTGCCCGGATTCAGATGACGGCGCGCGGTCAGTCGCCACGGCGTGAAGACCGGCGCGTCCCACTCGGCCAGATCGGCGGTGCCGGCGAGATGGCTAAGCCGCTGCCGCCACTGCGCGAGCGACTGCGGATCGGCGCGGTCGACGTCGATGCGATCGAACAGCGGCTGCGCGCCGCGCTCGTGCAGCCACGCGTCGAGCGCGCGACCGAAGCCGCAGAAGTGGCTGTACGTCGCGTCGCCGAGCGCCATCACGCCGACCTCCAGCGCCGACAGGTCCGGTGCGTCGGCCGCGGCCATCAGGTCGCGCGCGAACGGCGCGGCGCTGTCAGGCGCGTCGCCCTCGCCATGGGTGCTGGCGATGAACAGCGCATGGCGCGCGGCCAGCAGCTCGTCGCGTCCGATCTCGCCGAGCGCGGCAACGCGCACCGGCATGCCCGCCAGGTGCAAGACCTTGGCGGTCTGCCACGCGATCTCCTCGGCCTGGCCGGTCTGGCTGGCGTGCAGCACGAGCACCGGCGGGCCGGCATCGGCGGCCGGCAACAGCGCGGCGCAGGCCGCCGCCGCCTGGTTCAGCCGACGGCGGTGGCGCCACCAGACCGCGGCGCACATCACCAGGTAGAGCGCGGTCAGCAGCAGCGCCGCCGCAGGACGGGACAGGATCACGACACCCTCTTTCTCACAGCATCAGTTCGCGCATGGCGGCGGAGAAGGTCTCCTCGAAACCGCCGCCCTCGGCCGCCGTCCGGCGCCGCACCAGCAGTGCCGCCAGCCCGAGCCGGTCCGCCAGTGCGAGCCCGTCGCGCGGGCCGAGCACCATCAGCGCGGTCGACCAGCCGTCCGCCCACATCGCGCTGTCATGCACAACGGTGACCGCGGCCAGCCCGTGCGCCACCGGCTGGCGCGTGCGGGGATCGAGGGTGTGGGAGCGCCGATGGCCGTCGGCACCGGCGTAGTACTTGCGGTAATCGCCGGAGGTGGCGACCGCCAGGCCGTGCAGCGCCAGCCGCACCGGCGCCAGGCCGCAGTCGGCCGACAGCGGCTCCAGATCCACCCACCAGGGCTGGCCGTCCGGCTTGAGGCCGGCGCCGCGCAGCTCGCCGCCGATCTCGACGAGGTGATTCGGCAAGCCCAGCCGGGTCAGCAACTCCGACACGCGATCGACCGCATGGCCCTTGGCGATCGCGGACAGGTCCAGCGTCGCGCCGCCAGGCTGCGTCAGCGCGCGGCGTTCGCCATCCCACGGGAGCGAGTCCCAGCCACAGTGCACGCGGGCGCGATCGGCGGCCGACGGCACGCGGAAGTCCGGCGCGTCGTGGCGCGGCGCGAGGGCCGTTTCTCCAGTCGGTCCAAAGCCCCACAACGCGACCAGCCCGCCGGCGGTCGGGTCGTACGCCCCGTCGCTGGCCGCGGCGATGCGCAGCGCGGCATCGAGGACGCTGGCGAAACCCTCCGGCAACACGCGCACGCTGCCGACCGCCGCGCGGTTGAAGCGGCTGAGATCGGAGGCCGCCGTCCAATGGCTCATCTGCTCGATCACGTCGTCGCAGACGTGGACGACGGCCTCGGCGATCGTGCTGTCGCGCAAGCCCGCCGGGCCGATGAAGCGCACCGACCAGGTGGTGCCCATCGTCTCGCCGTCCAGCGCGTGCAAGGTCTGGCCCAGCGACGGCGGCTCCCCGTCGATGCGCAGGGGGACGAGCACGCGCGGCTCGGGCGGCGGGTGCGGCGACATCGCGCCGCCCCCCGCGCCCGAGACGTCGGCCGTCCCCGCGGTCATCACTTCGGCAGGACCTCGAAGGTCGCGCTCACGGTGGCGCGCTGCACCGGCGCGGCACGCGTGCCGGCCGGCGCGTCGGGACCGCGCGCCGGACCCGAGCTGGCGCCGATGAAGTAGCGGCCGGGCTCGGTCCACTCGACGGTGAACTCGCCCTTGGCGTCCGACTTCAGCTCGACCTCGCCGAACTTGTAGCGGTAGCGGTTGCCTTCGCGGATCAGCTTGATCTGGATGTCGGCGGCCGGCTTGCCGTCCAGCACCAGGCGGAACTTGGTCCTGTCGCCGTGGCTCAGGTCGGTGACCGGGCCCAGCGGCAGCAACTCCAGGCCGTTGCCCTCGGGCGCGAAGTCGACCTTGCCGGCCTCTTCCTTGCTGACGAAGGTCTGCTGGCGGTTGGTGGTCAGCGACATCGCGGTGATCTCGGCATCGGCCGGCACGTCCTTGGCGAAGGTCGCCGGCGTGCTGCGGAAGCGCTTGGTCTCGCCGCCCTGCTTGTAGCTGCCCATCAGCGCCTGGCTGATGTTGCTGACGCGGTAGGTGCCGTCCAGCGTCAGCTTCAGGTCGAAGCTCTCGCGGTGGCGGGCGGCGTTGCGGTTCTCGGGCTCCAGCGCCTTGCCGTCCGGGCCGGTGATGCGGACGGTCTCCAGCTTCAACGCGCGCTCGAAGTTGAAGAGGTCCTCGGAGACGGCGGCGTCGAAGGACGCGACCGGCTCCTTGCCGTCGAAGGCGGCCTTGTTGGGCAGCAGCCAGGTCATGTGGGCGTGCGCCGACAGCGGCAGCAGCGCGGCGACGGCCAGCGCCAGCGGCGCCAGACGGGAGGCGATCGGGGTGTTCAGCAGCGTCATGGGTGCGTTCCTGCGTGCGAGGTCTTGGGGCGGGCGATCAGGGCTTGGCGGTCAGTTCGAGGGCGCCGAGCTCATGCTCGCCTTGCACCTTCACGGACTGCGGCGCCTTCACCGGCCAGGTCAGCGGCAGGCGCTGCACCTCGCGGCCGCCGGCTTCGCGGCTGGACTCGATCACCAGGTCGTACTTGCCCGGGGGCAGCGCGGCGAGCGCGGCGTTGGTGTCGAGGCTGATGGCGTGCTCACCCGGCGCGCGCGTCGCGGCGGTCACGCCGTCGGCCGGCACGGTCAGGGCGCGACCGCCCTGGCGCCACCACTGGCGCATGTCCTTGAGCCACTTGGTGCCGGCGTTGTTCTGCTTCTTGACGTCGTACCAGACCGCCAGTTGCGCCACGGCGGGGCCGGACTCGCCGGCCTTCTCCACCCAGACGGCGATGTAGGGGCGGTGGTACTCGGCGACGTTCAGGCGCGGCAGCTCCAGCTTGAGCTGCACGGTGGCGGCCCAGGCGGACGAGCCGGCGCCGAACGCGCCCAGCGCACCCAGCGCCAGGAGGGTTCGACTGGGGAGGCGAGGAGCGGAGCGATGCATGGTCGTGGTCTCGGTTGTGAATCGGATCGGGAGGGCGGAGGTCCTGGCGACGGCTCGGAACGGAAGAAGAAATCGGGGCGACGGCGCGTGGCTGCGATCGGGCCGCGCGCGATCGGTCAATGGATCAGCAGCAGCGCCAGCAGCGCGGGAATCACCAGCCCCAGGCCGACCAGCGGCCAGGTGCTGGGCCGGCTGACCGCATGGAACTTCAGGATCAGCAGGCCGGTGATCGAGAACAACAGGCAGGCGGCGGCGAAGATGTCGATGAACCAGCTCCAGGCGACGCCGGCATTGCGCCCCTTGTGCAGGTCGTTGAGGAAGGAGATCCAGCCGCGGTCGGTGTCCTCGAATTCGATCTCGCCGCTGTCACGCGCGATGCGGATCCAGGCATCGCCGCCGGGTCGCGGCAGGGCGAGGTAGATCTCGTCGCGACTCCATTCGGCCTCGCGCGCGTCGATCGGGCGGTCCAGTTCCTTGGCCAGCCAGGCCCGCACCGGCGCCGGCACGGCGGCCTTGTGGTCCGCTTCCTTGTCGGCGACGGGGCGCACGGCCTTCACCAGCTCGTCGGGCAATCGCGCCGTCTTGTTGACGATCGCGGGTTTGGCTTCGATGTCGGCGGCGTGGTTCAGCGTGAAGCCGGTGACGGCGAACAGGATCATGCCGATCAGGCAGACCGCCGAGCTGATCCAGTGCCACTGGTGCAGCTGCTTGAGCCAGGCGGACCGCCGGGCGGGATTGGGGTGCGTGGGCTCGCTCATGTCTCGGCCCAGAGCCGCAGCAGGTTGTGATAGTGGCCGGTCAACGCGGTGGTCTCGGCGTCGTCGCCCAGGCGGCCGCGCAGCTTCTGGATGGTCTGGTCGAGCTCGAACAGCATCGCGCGCTGCCAGTCCTGGCGGATCATGCTCTGCGTCCAGAAGAACGAGCACACGCGCGCACCGCGCGTCACCGGCATCACGCGATGCAGGCTGGTGCTGGCGTAGACGATCAGGTCGCCGGCCGGCAGCTTGACTTCGTGGGTGCCGTAGGTGTCGACGACTTCCAGCTCGCCGCCCTCGTACTCGTCGGGCTCGCACAGGAACAGCGTCGAGGACACGTCGCTGCGCAGCGGCTGCTCGGTGCCGCGCTGGCGCATGATCGCGCCGTCGACGTGGAAGCCGTATTGCTCGCCGCCCTCGTAGCGGTTGAACAGCGGCGCCAGCGTGCGCAGCGGCAGCGCGGCCGACGTGAAGACCGGGTGGCGCGCCAGCACCTGGCGAATGTGCGCGCCGATCTGGACGGCCGCCGGATGGTCGACCGGCAGTTGGCGGTTCTGCTTGACCTTGGCGCCCTGCTCGCCCACGGTCGCGCGGCCGTCGGTCCAGTCGGCGGCGTCGAGCAGCCGGCGCATCTCGCGCACGTCCTGCTTGCTGAGCACTTCGGGGATGTGAAGGAGCATGTCCGGATCGAATCGAAATCGGGAAAGGCCTGGACGGCAGAAGGCCCGCCCCTGCCGGGGCAGGGACGGGCCGGTCTCGTACGCTACCTCAAAGCGCTCAGAACCCGATGTTGGCCATCAGCGTGACCGCGCGCGGAGCGCCCAGCACCAGGCGGCCACCGCCGTTGTTCAGCGAGGACATGTAGTCCTTGTCGAACAGGTTGGTGACGTTCAGCTGCAGGTTGACGTTCTTGTTGACGCGGTAGGCCCCCATCAGGTCGACCACGGTGAAGGCGGGCAGTTGCGGCAGGCCGGTCGAGTTAGGCTGGGCCACGGTGACCACGCGCTTTTGCTCGGCGGTGTGGCGCACGCCGCCGCCGATGGTGAAGTCACCCCACTGGTAGGAGTTCCACAGCACGGCGGACCACTTCGGCGTCCAGCGCACGCCGTCGGTCACGACCTGGTTGGGCGCGGTGGCCGTCGAGGCGGCACGCTGGTTGATCTGCTTCGGATCCATGGTCTGGAAGCCGGCGGTGATCTGCCAGAAGTTGGTGATCTGGCCCACGGCGGCCAGCTCGATGCCCTGCACGCGGGTCTTGCCGCCTTGCGTGGCGAGGTTGGTCACCGGGTCCACGCTGACCTGGCCGTCGTTCTCGCTGCGGTACAGCGCGGCGGTCAGGTTCAGGCGCTTGTTCAGCAGGTCCCACTTCGTGCCGATCTCGTAGTTCTTGGTCTCCTGCGCGTCGGCGGTGCCGGCGGTCTGGCCGGCGCCGCTCAGCGTGAAGTTGGCGCTGCCGGGCGGCGTCAGCGAGTTGCCGGCGGCGGCGTACACGGTGCCGTTGTCCGCGAGCTTGTACAGCGCGCCGACGTTCCAGCTGGTGATCCACTTGCCGGCGGAGAACTTGGCGTTCGTCACGACGTTGTTGGCGAGCGTGCCGGTCGTGGTGCGGATCGTGTAGTGCTCGGTGCGCAGGCCCAGCGTCAGCTTGAAGGCGTCCGTCAACGACAGCGTGTCCATCGCGTAGATGGCCTGCGTGCTGGTGCTGCCATCGGTGTCGGCGCCGGTGGCGAACGGGGTCGGCAGGCTGTCGGCGGTGCTGGGGCGATACAGGTTGGCGTAGGTGATGGTCTGGCCGGTGGTCGCGAAGCCCTTGGTCTGCTGGCTTTCGTACATCAGCTCGATGCCGGTGGCCAGGTCGTGCTTGACGCCGCCGGTCTGGAAGCTGGTGTTCAGCGTGGTCTGGTTGGCCAGGATGTCGTTGGTCTGATCGACGCGCTGGCGCGAGCGCGAGATCTTCCAGGTGCCCGGATCCGCCGTGACGATGCCGGTGGTCTGCGCGTCGCCGGCCACCGGGGCCGCGAAGATCGTGATGATGCCGGTCAACGTGCGGTCCATGTGCGTGCGGCCGTAGCGGGCCACGTTGCGCACGGTGGTGCCGCCGCCCAGGTCCATCTCCAGCTTGGCGGTGACCATGTCGGCCTTGACCTTCTCGCGGTCGCTGGCGCTGCCGTAGAAGTTGTCGCTGTTGACCTTGGGCGCGGCGAGCATCGCGGTGGCCACCGCGGGCGCGACCGTCGGCGCGACGGTGTAGCCCGGCCAGCCGATGGCGGGGATGCCGCCGTCCGGCACGTTGTTCTGGCGCACATGCTGCGAGAACAGGAAGAAGCGGGTGCTGGAGCCCAGGCCGAAGGCCACCGACGGCGCGATGCCGTAAGTCTTGCGCTTGACGAAGTCGCGGCCCGGCACGCCGTTGTCCTGCCACACCGCGTTCAGGCGCACGGCGGTGCCGTCCATCACCTTCTGGTTGGTGTCGACCGAGATGCGCTTGCGGCTGGCGTCGCCGACGACGAACGCGCCTTCGGTGAAGCTGTCCAGCTGCGGCAGCTTCGAGATCAGGTTGATGTAGCCGGCGGACGCGCCGCGACCGGTGTCGGCGCCGGCGGGCCCCTTCACCACTTCGATCTGCTCGACGTTGAAGACGTCGCGGGTCACCGCGCCCAGGTCGCGGATGCCGTCCACGAAGGTCGAGGTGGCGGCCGAGAAGCCGCGCATCTGGAAGGCGTCGCCGGCGGAGGTGTTGCCGTTCTCGCCCAGCTGCATCGTGATGCCGGGGGTGTTCTGCAGCGCGTCCATCAGCGAGACGGCGCCCTGCTCGCGCAGCACTTCCTTCTTGATGACCTGGATGGTCTTGGGCGTTTCCAGCAGCGGCTGCGTGAGCTTGGACGAGGCGCTCCGGTCGGCCTTGTAGTCGGACTGGGCGGTGCCCTCGACCTTCACCTGCGGCAGGTACGGAGCGCCGGAGGCGGAGGCCGTCGCCTGGGCGGCATCGGCGGGGGCCGGAGCGTCGGCGGCGTGCGCCGTCAGCGGCAGGGTCAGGCTGGCGGCCAGCGCGGCCAGGGGGGCCACCGCGTGCTTGCGGCTCTTGATGTAGCGGGACATGGAAACGTGCTCCGAGAGGGAATGTTGTTTTGACGAATCTGGCTCTGCTGGCTGCACGTTGGTGGCGCCGTCCCGCGCTTCATGGCGCATGGTGACGGTGCCTCCTCCCTGGTCGCGACTGGCTGGCGGAAGTGGTGATCAAGTCCGTCGCCGGACTCGAAGGCCGCAAATGCTAAGCATTCTCATTTGTATGTGTCAAAGAAATGCAGCATTTCTCTCGTTGCGCGTGGCGCACTTGCGACGGTCGAGGGGGCTCCGCCCCAAAAGCACGACACCCGCGGACGCTGCGCGTCACGCGGGTGTGAAGAGGTGGGCCGGGGTGCGCCCCGGCCGGGGGAAGGAATCAGGCGGCCGTCAGTTCAGCGCCTCCGGCTCGCCGTCCTTGCCTTGCGGCAGACGCGGCGCGGTGCGCAGGCTCAGCCACATCGTCACCGCCAGGATGCCGATCACGACGCCCAGCGACAGCAGCACCGGGATCTTGATGACGTCGATCAGCATCATCTTGCCGCCGATGAACACCAGCACCACCGCCAGGCCGTAGCTCAGCAGATGGAACTTGGACGCCATCGCCGCCAGCAGGAAGTACATCGCGCGCAGGCCCAGGATGGCGAAGATGTTGGAGCTCAGGACGATGAACGGATCGGACGTGATCGCGAAGATCGCCGGGATCGAGTCGACCGCGAAGATCACGTCGGTCAGGCCCACCAGCGCGATCACCAGCATCATCGGCGTGGCGATGCGCTTGCCGTTCTCAAGCGTGAAGAAGCGTTCGCCGTCGAAGTTCTTGCTGACCGGCAGCACCTTGCGCAGCAGCTTCAACGCGGGGTTGTCCTCGAGGTCCGGCTCCTGGCCGGCCGCCCACCACATCTTGATGCCGGTGATCAGCAGGAAGGCGCCGAACAGGTACAGGATCCAGTGGAACTGCGCGATCAGCCAGCCGCCCACCAGGATCATCACCGTGCGCAGCACGATGGCGCCGATGATGCCCATCATCAGCACCCGCTTCTGGTAGGCCGCCGGGACCGAGAAGTAGGTGAAGATCATCAGGAAGACAAAGATGTTGTCGACCGCCAGCGATTTCTCGATGAGATAGCCGGTGATGAACTCGAGCGCCTTGGTGTTGGCCAACGCCGTGTCTCCGGTGCCGTCACGCACGGCCCACCACAGCAGACCCATGAAGGCGACGCTGAGCGCCACCCAGACCAGCGACCAGTTGACCGCTTCCTTGACCGAGACCTCGTGCGCGCCCTGCTTGCGCAGGACGACGAAGTCCAGGAACAGCGAGACGATGACGATGCCGACAAAAACCGCCCACAACCAGGTGGGCACGATCGTGCTCATGTGCACTCCTTGCAAAGTTGGACAAGCATGCGCTTGTCCTCAGCCAACGACAACGCGCGACCGGCGCCATCCCGGGAGGACAGCACACGAAAACGCGGTGAGGCCGAAAGGTCTTGCAAGGCTGGAAGCGGCGCGTCCTCGCGGGACGCGGATCCAGGTGCAGGGCCCGGCTGCCTTCACGGCAACGTACTGACGGACCACTGCCGCGGCCTGCGCCGCGCGGCTACTCCCCTTTCGGTAAGGTGCGGATTATCCTGGTCAATGACGATCTTCAAGTTCGCATTTTCCTGTCATCGACAGCCGCTATGCTGAGAGACATGAAAACGCTGACCCGTTGGATGCTGTTGGCCGCCGCGCTGCTGCTGGTGGCTCACCTTTACCCTGGTGTCCAGGTGAAGGGTTTCGTCACTGCGCTGATCGCGGCGTTCGTGCTGGGGCTGTTCAACACGATCCTGCGCCCGGTGCTGGTGTTGTTGACGCTGCCGGTGACGCTGCTGACGCTGGGGCTGTTCCTCTTCGTCATCAACGCGCTGCTGTTCTGGGCGACGGCGTCGGTGCTGGACGGCTTCACCGTCGCGGGCTTCAGCGCGGCGCTGATCGGCTCGCTGATCTACTCGCTGTGCGGCATGGCGATCGACGTATTGATCGAGCGACTCTTCCCCGACACCGAATGACGGGACCCCGCGCGCGCGGCGCATGACACCGCCCGCCCACGCCTGCGCGCGCCATGAAAAATGCCGCTCCCATCGAGCGGCATTCTTGTGTGCGCGTCGTGCTCTCGATGCTCAGGGCTCGGCGCCCGGCGGCACGCCGCGCGGGTACATCTCGGCGAGCATCTGGCGCTGCTCGTAGACCAGCGCGCGCAACCGCGCATCGATCACCGACGCCTCGATCTGATCCGAGTCCTTGGCCCGCGACTGCCGCAGCGCCGACCGCAGGCGATCGATCGCGCCGTTGATGTCGCCCAGCGCCGCGCGCGACTCGCCCTGCGCGCGCACCGACCGCAGCGGCTGGCCGAGCTGCTGCCACAGCGGCGAGATCTCCTGCCAGCCGAGAGCGTCGTTGGCATGCAGGCTGAGGTGGGTCTGCAACTCGTCCGCGACGGCGCGCTTCATCTCGGGACGCGGGTCCGCCTGCGCCAGGTCGGCGCGCATCATCAGCATCGGCCGCGAGCGCTCGCCCTTGAGCGCGTCCAGCGCCGCGAAACCAGCTGCCGTGTTGCCGCGCGCCAGCTCCAGCTCCGCATGCAGGTAGACCAGCAGGCGCTTGGCGCCCGGATCCGCGCCGAGCAGTCCGGCCAGCGAGTCCGCCGTCTTCAGCGTGGCCTCGGCGCGCGAGAACTCGCGCAGCTTGATCGACGCCAGCGCGCTGGTGTAGCGCGCCGCCAGTTGATCGAAGTTCTGCACCTGGCGCGAGCCCGCGTCCAGGCCCTGCAGCGCGCGCCAGGCCTCGGCGCGCTGGTCCATCAGCACGCGCGAGCGCGCCGCCATCAGCGCGTGCTCGGAGGTGCCGACCAGCTTGCCCGGCGCCGTCGTGCCCAGCCGCGCACGCGCCTCGCCGATCCGCTCGCTGGTCAGCGGGTGGCTGCGCAGGTAGGGGTAGGAGCCCGAATCCATCAGGTGGTAGGCCTGCTCCATGCGCTCGAACATGCTGGCCATGCCGGCGCTGGCGAAGCCGGCCTGCGTCATCACCTGGAAGCCGACGCGGTCGGCCTCGCGTTCCATGTCGCGCGAAAAGTTCAGCTGCGCCTGCGCCGCCGCGGCCTGGCTGCCGACGATGGCCGCCTGGGCGCCGTCGATGCTGCGGCTGCGCGCGGCGGCCAGGATGCCCAGCAGCAGGCCGGCGGTGGCCAGCAGGCTGGTGCGGGCGTCGCCGACGATGCTGCGCGCGATGTGCCGCTGCGTCACGTGCGAGAGCTCGTGGCCGAGCACCGACGCCAGCTCGTCGCGGGCCCCCGTCATCGCGATCAGCCCCAGATGCACGCCGATGTAGCCGCCGGGCAGCGCGAACGCGTTGACCGACTTGTCGCGCACCAGGAAGGCCTCCCAGGCGAAACGGTCGTTCGTGTCGTCGCTGATGTTGCCGAGCCGGCGCGCCGCGCTGACCAGCGGCTGGAAGGTGCCCTCGACATATTCGAGCAGCAACGGATCGTCGATGTAGTCGGGGTCGATGCGGATCTGGCGCATCACCTGGTCGCCGAGCTTCTTCTCGGCGCCGATGCTGACGTCGGCCGACACCGAGTCGCCGAGCGCCGGCAGGTTCACTTGCGCCATCGCGCCCGGCAGCATGGCCTGGCTCAACAAGGTGGCGCTCAGCAGCACCGCGAGGCAGCGCTGGGCTCTACGGGGGGTATTCACTCGCTTCAAGGGATCTCCAAGACCACGAATATCATGGCGCCTGTATCGTTTCGCGATTGTGGCCGCTTCGATGAACTCGCCTCTGACCCATTTTGACGCCCAGGGCCAGGCCCACATGGTGGACGTTGCCGGCAAGGATGTCACGCACAGGGTGGCTCGCGCCGCCGGCCGCATCCGCATGAAGCCGGAAACGCTGGCGCTGATCCGCGGCGGCACCGCGAAGAAGGGCGATGTGCTCGGCATCGCCCGCATCGCCGCCATTCAGGCCGCGAAGCGAACTTCCGATCTGATCCCACTGTGCCATCCGCTGCCGATCACGCGCGTAGCGGTCGACTTCGAGCTGGATGACACGGCGACCGCGGTCGTCTGCACGGCGCAGGTCGAGACGCTGGGCCGCACCGGCGTCGAGATGGAGGCGCTGACCGCCGTGCAGGTCGGCCTGCTCACCGTCTACGACATGTGCAAGGCCGCGGACCGCGGCATGGTGATGGAGCAGATCCGCGTGCTGGAGAAGCATGGCGGGAAGTCGGGCGATTGGACCGCGGAGGTTTGAGCCGACCCGCACGCCTGGGCGCAAGTCAGCGCAGCTCGCGGAAGCTGTACGGCAACTGTGGCGGCTCGCATTGGAACGGTCTGGGCGCACCGTCGATGGTGGCCAGCACGTCGCACTCTTCCAGCCATTCGTCGCTGCCGCGGTTGTTGAATTCCTTCAGCCGCTGCACCACGTAACGCGCCTTGTCGGTCTGGCCGACGGCGTTCAAGGACTTCGCCCAGGCCATCATCAGACGCGTGTCGATGAGGTGGTGGCCGGTGCGCTGCGCCGCGGCGAGCGCCTCGGGGCCGGGCGGCTTCACCGTCGCCTCGGCGTAGTCGGCCTGTAGAGCGAACAGCGGCGAGCGCTGTCCTTCGGCGATGCGCTCGTCCAGCGACGCGGCGCCCTGCGGCGGCGCATAGATGTGGACGATGCGCAGGTAGTCGGCGACCACCAGCGGCACCAGCGCCGTGGTCACGATGCCGAGCGCCGCCAGCACGGGGCGTCGAGCGGGCCCGGCCGCGATCGTCGGCCCCCCCGCCAGGCACAGGCCGAACGCCAGTGCCGCGGGCAACAGGAAGTAGGCATACCAGAGGGGGTACTCGAACAGGCTGTGCAGCCCGATCATCGCCACCAGCATGAATGCGCAGCGCGTGCCCGCGCCACCGCGCCAGGCCAGCGCCAACGCGCGCCACAGGCCCCACAGCAACAAGCCCAGCACCAGCAGGCCAAGCGGCAAGCCCATCTCGACCAGCAACTGCATCACGATGTTGTGCGTGTGGTCGAAAAACGCGACCGGACGGTCGGGGAACGGCGTCATCGTCCAGGCGAGATTGAAATCACCCCAGCCACTGCCGGTCAGCGGATAACGCATCAGCAATTCAGCGGCATTCTTGAGGATCGCAAGTCGGGACGGCGAGCCGGCGCCTTCCTCCGACACGCGCGACTGCGCACCGAACGCGTGATGGTGGGCCTCGGTGTACCAGCCGACCAGCCACCAGCTGACGGCGAACATCACGATCGTCGACATCAGCGCGATGCGCACACGGCGATCCAGGCGGGCATCGAGCAAGCCCCACAGCGCGAGCAGGCCGATGCCGATCATGCCGGTGCGCGATGCGCTGAGCAGCACGCAGAACACGAACAGGAACAGCAGCACATGCAGCGCGACGGTCGCGGCGAGCGTGCCGCGCAGCCGGCGCAGCAGCCAGCCCCCCTGCGCAAGCCACACCGACGCCACGCAAGCCCACATCAGCAGGCTGGCGAGGTGATTCGGCTGACGCATGTTGCCGACCGCGCGCCCGACCAGGCCCGATCGGGCGATGAAGTTGCCGTCCGCCAGCGCCGGAAAGAACATCTGCACGAAGCTGACGATCACGCTCAGCAGCCCCGCGCCGACGAGCGCGACGCAGAACAGCGTCAGCAGCTCGTCACGCAGGCCCTGCGCGACGGCACGCCCCGTCTGCACGGCGAGCAGCGCGCCCAGCAGCATGGCGGCGCTGGTCAGCGCCATGGACCACGGCAGGTGGTGCGTCATCGGCGCGGCCAGCGCGACCACGGTCATCAGCAGCAGCCCCAGCGACACGCCGTCGACGCGCCAGCCCGGCAGCAGCGAGCGGCCCCAGGCGAGGCCGGCGACGGCCAGCCCGAGACCGGCGAAGGCCAGCAATTGGTTGTAGAGCGTCGCGGACGGCGTCTGGTTGTAGGCCAGCAGCGGCGCGAGCGTCACGCCGATCAGCAATCCCAGCAAGGTCAGGATCTGACGGTGCGGAGCGTTGGACGAAGCGTGAGGATCGGCGAGGGGGTCGGCGGCGGGCAACGTCGCGGCGAGCGTCATGGACGGTCCGGGGTCGTGGGGACAGGGCGGAACTCTAACGCGGGGACGGGGCCGTCCCCGCCGCGGATCGTCGGGCCGTCAGAATCCGTCGATGGGGGCGAAGCCGACGACATCCCCCGTTGTGCGGTCCACCAGCACCGACCAGTCGGTGCGGCGCGCCAGCATGGGGATGTAGAGCAGCCGCTCGGGGGGCAAACCGGTGCGCTCGGCGGCTTGCCGCACGTCCTGCTCACCCGTCGGATGGGGCTTGAGCCAGTCGACGAGCGGCTTGCCCACGGCCAGCGCGCGACGGCGGGCATCGGCGTCCCAATGCCGCCAGTACTTGGGGCGGGCGCCGAGGTCCACGCCGGCCAGGCCCATCATCACGGCGTCGAAACGTTCGTCACCCTCGGGCTGCGCCACGCCGACCAGTCGTGGGCCGGTCAGCGAGAGCGAGCGCAATCCCTCCGGTGCCTTGTCCAACTCGACAACCGCGACACCCGCCGCGATCGATACACGGAAGCGGTCGTTCTCCAGCGCGAGCACCACGGGCCTCGCCGCGTACACGGTGTGCACGCCGTAGGCCAGCGCGGCCAGTTGCAGCACGACGATGATGGCCATGTCGCGGCGAAGCTCGCGGAGGGGCTTGCGGATGTCGAAGATCACCAGGGTGATGAGCGGACCCATGATCACGTCCACCGTCATCACCAAAAGCAGCAGATTCTCGCCACCGGAAACGATCCGGTACGGCCAGGGGTACCAGACCAATAACACCACCGCGGCCACCGTCGCGGCGACAAGCAGGCAGCTGATCAAGTGCAGGGCGGCGGCCCGCCCGCGTCTGACCCAATCGCGGTGTGAGGCCGTCAGAACCATCCATGCTCCCAGAAACGTGGGTTGCGGGACGCCAGACCGCGCGGCACCGACGGCTGTTCCGCCGTAAGGAGCGCAGGCACGGGCAGGCTCATCAGTTCCTGCAGGCTCTGAAGACTGAGCAGCAGCAGCGCCAGGCAAACAACCCAGCGAGCCGCCGAGCTTCGCGCCAATCCGGACGCAGCGACACCGGGCGAGATCCCCGACTTCGCCCGATGAAACCAGGCGGCCATTCCGATGGCCATCGCACACCAGAGTTGCGACAGCGGCATAACAAATGAGCCTGAGAACAGCGCATCCACCAGCACGGCCGCCATGGTGCCGACCATTGCGGCGGCAAGCTCGTTCTGCGCTGAATCTGAGCCGCCTTCAAGGCGGATCGCACGCGTCACTCGTAAAAGTGACCACCCGGCGCGACACAGCAGCGCGAGTACCAGCCCTGCGGCAAAAACCCCATACTCGCAAAGGATCTGCAGATAGGCGTTGTGCGGGTGCGCAGCAACGGAGTTGGGCGAATCCGCGAAATGCATTGGTCCCACGCCCAACCACGGCGCGCTCCACCATAGCTGCAGCGCGTGCCGGATCAGATAGTTCCTGAAGTTGAGCTGTGTCAGCGCCTCGATCGACGTGAACTCGTCCAGCGTGCGCGGCCAATCCCACGCGACGTAGGTCATCCCAATGCCGCCAATGGCTAGCACGAGCAGCAAAGTGAATGAGAACCGAAATGCGCGACGCCCAAGGATGATCAAAGGCACGAGGGTCGCCGCCAGCGTTGCCAACACCGAGGCCCTCGCATTGCAGAAGCCGAGGATGCCGCAAGCCATGGTCGCCGCTATCAGCGCCACCCATCGCTGCAAAGGGCGCACTGGTCGCCAGGTCGCCGCCAGGATCAGGAGCGGAATCGCCACTGATTGACAGTGATTGAGAAAGCGGGGGTTATCGAAGCCGACTACCAGATCGTAGGTGTAGATCGTCGCGCCCGCGGACACGGCCAAGACCAGCGGTACGTAGACGACCAGGCCATATCCGAACGCCGTCGCTGCCAACACTGTCAACAGCATGCGTAGGCGCTGTTCCGACAGCGCGTCACGAATGGCGAGCGCGAAGACGATCAGTCCGGCGGCGACCGTCACTTCGCGCGCCGCTATCCATGGGTGATGCGCCATGGCTGCAGACAGCAGTACGCACACTGCCAGCGCCCAAGCCATCCATCCCGCCATTCCGGGAGCAACGGGGCGACCTCGCCGGCCCCAGGCCCAGACAACGGCACAGCCCGTCAGCATCATTACCTCGACCACACGGCTGTAGTCGTGAGCGCCAAAACGGTCAGACACGAGCAATGTCGTCAGCGGAATGATCCAAAGCGCGCCGGCAGCGAGGAGAGGCAACATGACAGGCGCGGAGTGTGCAACAAAAAAAGAGCCCCGAAGGGCTCTTTCATCTGGCAAGAATCTGATCAGGCTCAGCTACCGGCCTTGCAGCTGGCGGGCACGAACTTCTTGTCGATCGTGGTGTCGCAAGCCCAGTTCAGCGATTCGCCGCCGGTCGTGACGGTCGGGGTCAGCGTGATCGTCTTGGTGTCGATGCCGGTGCCGATGCCTTGAGCCGTGGCGGTGACCTTCGTGCCGTCCCAGCTCACGCTGGTGACGTACTGGCTCTTGATGTTGTCGGTCGGGATCTGCGTCGAGCTGGGGATCGACGACTTGACCGTGTAGAACTCCTGAATGGCGGCCTTCGGCTGGGTGGCGGCAGACATCACTTCAGAGACCTTGGTCTTCTTGATGTAGTCCGAGTAAGCCGGCAGGGCCACGGCGGCCAGAATGCCGATGATCGCGACGACGATCATCAGTTCGATCAGGGTGAAACCTTGTTGGACGCGCTTCATGGAGAGACTCCTGAGGAAAGAGGGGTTGGGTAGAGACGTACCCCTTGAATGCAGGGGTCGTGCCAGGCAAATTCCTCAGTCGATTCGTGATCGACCTCACGACCTGTCCGCTTCGGCCAGAGTTCAAGTGACGATTTTTGTCAGTCACCCTGCCCAAGTTTGTCACTCGGCATGTCGCTGACAAAGTTTGTCAGATCGCCTTGGCGTCGCGACGGCGCATCGATTTCAGGCGCCTGAAACGACACCGCCCGCGGCGTTGTCCGGCGCGGGCGGCGACTCGGCGAGATTCCAGAGCGTCAGCCGAGATCGAATTCCTGGAAGTTCTCGAGCGCCGACATCCGATGCACGCTGCGCAACGCCATCACCGCATCCATTACCGCGGCGCGCTCGCCGGGCTTGATGTGCGTGATGTGGACATCGATCGCATCCGGCAGTTTCACCAACTCCTGGCCCAACGTCGTGGGGCAGAGGTGCTTGCTGATGCCGGCGAGCTCACACTCGTCGTCGCCGAAGGCGCATTCGATGACCAGGTGGGCCAGCTTGATCTCCGACAAACGCTGCCATAGCGCGGGGTTCGGACCCGTGTCGCCGGTGAACACCCAATGGCCGTCCTCGCCGCCGTCGACGGCGAAACCGACCGCCGGCACGGTGTGCGCGGCGCTGAGCACCTCCACGCGCCGGCCCCGGCCCAGGACCAGTCGCTGGCCGACGGCGAACGGATGGAAGCTCAGCGCCGGCCGCTCGGCCGAGGGCAGGCGGGTGAAGTCCGGCCAGATCACGCCGTTGAAGATGTGTTGTCGCAGCGCCTGGAGCGTCTCCGGCAGCGCGTGCACCTGCACCGCCGGTCGACCGGCCTGGGCGCGGCGACGCTGGACCGTGTCGGCGAGCAGGCCGATCGACATCACGTGGTCCAGATGCGAGTGCGTCACCAGGATGTGATCCACCTGGGCCATCGCCTCCACGGTGAGCTCGGCCACGCCGCTGCCAGCGTCGATGAGCACATCGTCGTCGAGCAGGAAGGAGGTGGTTCTGTAGCCGGCCGCCAGGGCGCCGGCGCATCCGAGCACGCGAATCTTCATGGCGGGACTTTAGAGGGTGGCCCGCGCCGCGCTAAGCGCCGAATCCGCGAATCGGGGACTTATTGCCGTCGCTTACGCGCCCCCGCCAGGATGCCGTGAAAACCTGCACGCGCGTAGGTGATCGCCTGACGGCATCGAATCGCCTCGATACAAACCGGCGACGGAAACGGGCCGCGATATCGAGGGGGCACGCGGCAAAAAGGGGCCTCGCGGGCCCCTTCGATGCGATGCGGCGGACGTTCAGACCTGGACGAACTGCATCTGCGTGCCGGCCAGTTCGATGACGTCGCCGTTCTTCAGCGGGACCGATTCCGCCGTCAGCGGTGCGCCGTTGACCACCGGCCGGGCGCCGCCCTCGACGTGCGCGAACACATACCCGCTGGGACGTTTCGTGATCGACGCGACCTGGACGCCGGGCTTGCCGACGGTCGTCACGACCTTGGTGAGCGTCACTTCACGGCCCGCGGCCGGACCGTTCAGCACTTTGATGGCCGCTGGCGTCGACGCCACCGGCGCCGGGCCGAGCCCCCCGAACGAGGACGGCAGGCCGAAACCGCTGCTCGGCGCGGTGCCAGGGCGCAGGATCATCGTCTTCTCGTAATCGGCGTTGTCCTCGACCAGGTACTTGATCTTGTACTTGCCGACCTCGATCACGTCGCTGTGCGACAACAACTGCTTCTTGATGGCCTTGCCGTTGATGTAGGTGCCGTTCGTCGAGTTCAGATCCTCGATGAACACGTCCGAGCCGACCATCTGCAGCACCGCGTGCTCGCCGCTGACCGCGAGGTTGTCGATGACGATGTCGTTGTACGGCCTCCGGCCGAGCGTGGTCTTGTCCTTGGTGATCTGCACTTCCTTGATCACCACGCCGTCCAGCGACACCACCAGCTTGCCCATGCTTGACCTCGAGTCCTGTCTTATTTGTAGCGGGTCGCCTCAACGGCGCCCATTGTTACGACTGAATGGCCACCATGCCCATGGCTTGGTGCGACTTTCCGCGCGAACCAGAACGATCGCAATATTATCCTTGCCGCCCATGTCATTGGCTGCATCGACAAGCGCCTGGGCCGCCTCGGGCAAGTCGGTGTGGCTTTGCAACACCTGTGCCATGCTGGCGTCATCGACCATGTCGGACAGCCCGTCGCTGCACAGCAGGATCTGGTCACCGGGCAACAGTTCGTGCTGATGGACTTCCAGCATCACCGTATCCTCGACCCCGACCGCGCGCGTCACCAGATTCTTGTTACTGGAGAAAACAGCTTCCTCGGGGGTCAGCAGACCAGCATCGATCTGCTCCTGCAGTAACGAATGGTCACGCGACAGCTGCATCAGCTGACCATCACGAAGCCGGTAGGCGCGCGAGTCCCCGACATGCCCCAGCAGCAGACTTTGCTCGCGAAAGACCGCCAGCACCAGCGTCGTACCCATGCCGGCGTAGCGCGGATTCGTGTTGGCGGCGTTGAAGATCGCGCGGTTGGCGTTGTCGACGCAGATGTCCATCGCGCGACGGACGTCGACATCCGTCGCGTGCTGCCCGGCCTCGGCCAACCAGCGCCCGAGCTCGGACTTGATGAAGGTCGTCAGCATCTGGCTGGCAACCTCCCCGGCGTTGTAGCCACCCATGCCGTCCGCCAGGACCGCCAGCCCCACGCCTGGCTCCAGCGCCACCGAGTCTTCATTGTTGTCGCGCACACGCCCGGTATCGGTGGCGCTGAAGAACTCCAGGGTCATGTCTTGCTGGCGGGATCGGCTGGGGGAAAGGGATTGTGCACTGCAGCCTGGGACTGTAGCCGTAAAGTTTCCTCGAATGCCTGTCCCGCTGGTGGGGGGGTTGTGGCGCCGGTGCTATTGGCCAGTTCGGCCGGAATCTGCCCCAGCACCGCCTCCAGATCCTGCGCCAGGGTGGCACCGCGCTGGTAACGCAGCTCGGGGCGCTTCTCGAGGGAGAGCGCCACGACCAGGGCCAGCGATTCCGGCAACTCGGCGCGTAGCCGCCGCACGTCCGGGGCCGGCTGATTGGCGATCTGATGCATCAACGAGGCCATCGACTCGGTCTGGTGAGGCAGGTTGCCCGTCAGCAACTGGAACAGCATCGCCCCCAGTGAATAGAGGTCACTGCGTCCATCCACCTGCAGGCCGGCGAGTTGCTCCGGGGACATGTACGACGGCGTACCGAGCACCAGGCCCGTCCGCGTGCGGCTGCTATCGGCCACGCGGGCGATGCCGAAGTCCATGATCTTCACGCTGCCGGACTCGCGATCCAGCATCACGTTGGCCGGCTTGATGTCGCGGTGGACGACACCGTGGCTGTGGGCGTAGTCGAGCGCGCGGCCCAGCCGGGCGCCGAGCAGCAGCACCTCCCGCAGCGGCAGCAACTGGCCAGGGCGGGTGTGGTGGCTGAGGTCCTGGCCGACGACATACTCCATCGCGATCCAGGTGTCGCCGGCGCTTTCGCCGGCATCCAGCACGCGCAGGATGTCGGGATGCTGAAGATGCCGCGCCGCGCCGGCTTCGCGCATGAAGCGATCGCGAACGTCGATCAGGTCTTCGGGCGCGAATTCGCGTTGCAGCGCCAGCCGCTTGATGGCGATGGTCTCGCCGGTGCGGCGATCCACCGCCTTGTTCACGACCGCCATCGCGCCCCGGCCGATCTCGGGGCCGAGCTCGTAGTCGTCGAGCGCCACGCCGGCCAGTCGCGGCAGCGGTTGCGTCGTCGGCAAGGTGCTGGACGCACCCGTGCGGTCGCGATCAGACGCGCCCCGGCCCAGCAGTCGCTTCAGGAAGCCGGAGGCGCTCATGACATGGCGGGCCTTTCGTCAGGCTGCGGACGGGCGGCGCGCGGCGAGCACCTTGCCCACGGCCAGCACGAACAGCGCGCCAGCCACGCCCAGGCCGTAATAGACCTGCGGAAGCACTTCGGTCGTCCCGGCCTTCGCGCCGGCCTGCATCGGCACCCAGCCGTTGAGCGCCGGATCGGTGACCACCATCGTGCCGGCGATCCAGCCCAGGAGCATCGCGCCGAGCGTGATCACGAGGGGGAACTTGTCCATCAGCTTGATGACCAGCTGGCTGCCCCAGACGATGATCGGGATCGACACCAGCAGGCCGAAGATGACCAGCGGCATCTGGTGCGTGCCGCCCGCGCCTTCGGCGGCGCCGGCGATCGCGATGACGTTGTCCAGGCTCATCACGAAGTCGGCCACGATGACCGTCTTCACCGCGCCCCAGAGCTTGTCGCTCGCTTCCATCTTCGAATGGTCTTCGTCGTCCTCGGGCAGCAGCAGCTTGATGCCGATCCACAGCAGCAGCACGCCGCCCACCAGCTTCAGGAACGGCAGCTTGAGCAGCGTCAGCGCGAAGAAGATCAGCACCACGCGCAACACGATCGCGCCGGCGGTGCCCCACAGGATGCCGCGGGTGCGCAGCGCCGGAGGCAGCTTGCGGCAGGCCAGCGCGATGACGACGGCGTTGTCGCCGCCGAGCAGGATGTCGATCATGATGATCTGGCCGACGGCAAGCCAGAACTCGGGGCTGGTGAACATGTCCATGAGGGGGAACCCGCCGGGCGCATCGGCAAGCGAAGGCCCAGTCTAAAGCGTTGGAGGGAGAAACGAGCGAAGGGGCCGCGAGGCCCCTTCGTCATTTCGGGTGCGGACGAATTGTCCGCGCCGGCCCCCGGGGGCTCCGATGCGTGGAATTACGCACCAGAGGGTACCCGCAGGTTTTTCCTGTCGCTTACAGCAGGCTCTTGAGCAGCTTGCCCATTTCCGACGGGTTGCGCGTGACCTTGAAGCCGCACTCTTCCATGACGGCGAGCTTGGCATCGGCGGTGTCCGCGCCACCCGAGATCAGCGCGCCGGCGTGGCCCATGCGCTTTCCGGGAGGGGCGGTGACGCCGGCGATGAAGCCGACCACCGGCTTCTTCATGTTGGCCTTGCACCAGCGGGCTGCTTCAGCCTCGTCCGGGCCGCCGATCTCGCCGATCATGATGACAGCGTCGGTGTCCGGATCGTCGTTGAAGGCTTGCATCACGTCGATGTGCTTCAGGCCGTTGATCGGGTCGCCGCCGATGCCGACCGCCGACGATTGGCCCAGGCCGATCTCGGTCAGTTGGGCCACCGCCTCATAGGTCAGCGTGCCGGAGCGCGAGACCACGCCGATGCGGCCCTTGCGATGGATGTGGCCGGGCATGATGCCGATCTTGATCTCGTCGGGCGTGATCAGGCCGGGGCAGTTGGGGCCCAGCAGCAGCGTGCGCTTGCCGCCGGCGGCTTCCTTGGCCTTCATCTTGTTGCGCACTTCCAGCATGTCGCGGACGGGAATGCCTTCGGTGATGCAGATCGCCAGGTCCAGGTCGGCCTCGACGGCTTCCCAGATCGCGGCGGCGGCGCCGGCCGGCGGCACGTAGATCACCGACACGGTCGCGCCGGTCTGCGAGGCGGCTTCCTTGACGGTGCCGTAGATGGGGATCTCGGAGAACTTCTCGCCGGCCTTCTTCGGGTTCACGCCCGCGACGAAGGCGTTCTTGCCGTTGGCGTAGGCCTGGCAGCCCAGGGTGTGGAACTGACCGGTCTTCCCCGTGATGCCCTGGGTGATGACCTTCGTGTCCTTGTTGATGTAGATGCTCATGTCGAATTCCTTGAAGGGTCTGCGGCTTACTTGACGGCGGCGACGATCTTCGTCGCGGCTTCGGCCATGGTGTCGGCGGCGATGATGGGCAGGCCGGATTCGGCCAGCATCTTCTTGCCCAGTTCTTCGTTGGTGCCCTTCATGCGGACGACCAGCGGCACGGACAGGTTCACGGCCTTGCAGGCGGTGATCACGCCCTCGGCGATGGTGTCGCACTTCATGATGCCGCCGAAGATGTTCACGAGGATGCCCTTCACCTCGGGATTCTTCAGCATGATCTTGAAGGCTTCGGTGACCTTCTCGGCGGTGGCGCCGCCGCCCACGTCCAGGAAGTTGGCCGGCTCGCCGCCGAACAGCTTGATGGTGTCCATGGTGGCCATCGCCAGGCCGGCGCCATTCACCAGGCAGCCGATGTTGCCTTCCAGCGAGATGTAGGCCAGGTCGAACTTCGACGCTTCGACTTCAGCCGGATCTTCTTCGTCCAGGTCGCGGTAGGCGACGATTTCCGGGTGACGGAACAGGGCGTTGGCGTCGAAGTTGAACTTCGCGTCCAGGGCGATCAGGTTGCCCTTGGAGTCGCAGTTCAGCGGATTGATTTCAACCAGCGACGCGTCCGTGTCCATGTAGCACTTGTAGAGCTTGGCGAACAGGTCGACGGCCTGGTCCACCGAAGCGCCGGTCAGGCCGATGGCCGCGGCGATCTTCTTGGACTGCTCGGTCGTCAGGCCGGTCAGCGGATCGATCATCTCGGTGATGATCTTTTCCGGGGTGCTGTGGGCGACTTCCTCGATGTCCATGCCACCTTCGCTGGAGGCGATGAAGGCGACCTTCTGCGTGCCGCGGTCGGTGACCAGCGAGACGTAGAGTTCATTCTTGATGTCGGCGCCTTCCTCGATGTACAGGCGACGGACCTTCTGACCGGCCGGGCCGGTCTGGTGCGTGACCAGCTGCATGCCGAGGATCTGCTCGGACAGGCTCTTCACCTCGTCCAGGCTCTTGCCCAGCTTGACGCCGCCGCCCTTGCCGCGGCCGCCGGCGTGGATCTGCGCCTTGACCACCCAGACCGGGCCGCCCAGCTTCTGCGCGGCTTCGACCGCTTCTTGCACCGTGAACGCGGGAATACCGCGCGGCACCGGCACGCCGAACTGGCGCAGGATTTCCTTGCCCTGGTACTCGTGAATCTTCATAGGGAGGTCTCGCTTGATGGATGAATCAGGAAGAGGCCGCCGATGCCGCGGACGCACCGCGGAACCAGCGAGGGTGATGAGTTTGCACCGCTGTGCCCGGCACCCGATCGGCGTGGAAAGCGGCATCCAGGGCGTCCACGTCGGGATCCACGATCAGCGAGAGCCGCATGTCATGCGGCGGCTCGCCGATCTTGCGCGGGCCGGAGGCCGACGGTGGATCGCGATGCTGGAGGTCCAGGCGCTGCGCTTGCGCATCGAAGAGCCCGTCGTCGCAACCATAGACCTGCGCGTCGAGGGTTCGACGGTGCGGCAGATGGCGCTCGGGGGAGGCGGAGGAAGACATAAAACCGATGCAAACACGCAAAAACAGGCCCGCGGACAGACGCCGGCGGGCTGGTTTGCGAAGCCGCCAATGTAGCATGCTGCGTTGCATCAAGGCTTTCAGGCGGTTGCGACGCGCACCGGCGACGGCCTTGGTCGCCTCAATGCGGTGCGAAGCGAGGGCCAACGCACGCCGCGAGCCTGTAACGACGTCGTAACTTCACCACGCCGCGCGGCGTTCGACTCGCCAGCGCGGGTCAGGCGCCCCGTCTCAGGCGTCAGGGTCGATGTCGGCGGCGACCTGCCGGACTGCCCGCCTCACGACGTCGGACCCGAACCCTCGCCCGATCAGGAAACGCATGCGTTTCGCCTCGGCCGCCGCGTCGGCGGGTGCCGTGGCGCCAAACTTCCGGCGGAGCAGGTCACAGGCACGCTCGAGTTCCCCGACCGCCAACTGCGCGCGCTGCTCCACGTCGAGGCTCAGCCCATGCTGGGCCAGTTCTTGCTCGATGCGCCGCTGACCGAATCGCTGGGAACGGACATGGATGCGCGACTCGATGAAGCGCGATTCGTCCAGATATCCGTTGGCCTGCAGCCAGACCAGCACCGCGTCGACCTCCTCGCCCCGTGCCTCGGCATTCGGAGCGCCGTCGTCATCGGTGTCCTCACCGACCTCGTGTTCATTGCCGCCATCCGCGCCCGCCGCCAACCGCGCATCTCGATCACGCGCGATGCGTAGCAGCTTGCGTCGCAACTCCATCGCGCTGTGTTCGCGTTGCGCGAGCAACGCGACCGCACGAGCCTTCAAGGACAGCGGCTGCGCAGACGTGCCTCGCACGCCTCGCGCCTCGCTGGCTCTGGCCTTCAATCGATGGCTCCGTCCGGCTTAGGCGGCTGCTTCACCGGTAGCACCCAGCAACGGGATGCCCAGCGAGTCGCGGATCTTGTTCTCGATCTCGACCGCCAGGTCGGGGTTCTCGCGCAGGAATTCGCGAGCGTTGTCCTTGCCCTGGCCGATCTTCTCGCCGCCATAGGCGTACCAGGCGCCGGCCTTGTCGACGATCTTGGCGGTCACGCCCATGTCGATGATCTCGCCCTCGCGGCTGATGCCCTCGCCGTAGAGGATGTCGAACTCGGCCGTCTTGAACGGCGACGCCACCTTGTTCTTGACGACCTTGACCTTGGTCTCGGAGCCGATGACTTCCTCGCCCTTCTTGATCGAGCCGATGCGGCGGATGTCCAGGCGCACGGAGGCGTAGAACTTCAATGCGTTGCCACCGGTGGTCGTCTCGGGAGAGCCGAACATGACGCCGATCTTCATCCGGATCTGGTTGATGAAGACGACGGTGCAGTTGGTCTTCTTGATCGTGGCGGTCAGCTTGCGCAGCGCCTGGCTCATCAGGCGGGCCTGCAGGCCGGGCAGCGAATCGCCCATCTCGCCTTCGAGTTCCGCCTTCGGGGTCAGCGCGGCGACCGAGTCGATGACGATCAGGTCCACGGAGCCGGAGCGCACCAGCGCGTCGACGATCTCCAGCGCCTGTTCACCGGTGTCCGGCTGGCTGATCAGCATTTCCTGCAGGTTGACGCCCAGCTTCTGCGCGTACTGGACGTCCAGCGCATGTTCCGCGTCGATGAAGGCGCAGACGCCCTGCAGCTTCTGCATCTGGGCGATGACCTGCAGCGTCAGCGTGGTCTTGCCCGAGGACTCGGGGCCGTAGATCTCGATCACGCGGCCGCGGGGCAGGCCGCCGACGCCCAGCGCGATGTCCAGGCCCAGCGAACCGGTCGACACCACCTGGATGTCCTCGATCTTCTCGCCTTCGGCCAGACGCATGATGGAGCCCTTGCCGAACTGCTTTTCGATCTGGGCGAGGGCGGCCTGCAGGGCCTTGGCTTTTTCGGTGTTGACGTTCTTCACGGGGGCGTCCATGCAATCTTCTCCTGTTGGCTGCGCCGGATTATTGGCGCAATCTGTATATCTGTACAGTACTTTGGCGAACTCGCCTGGTGGGGTCGATGTGCCGCATCTTAGGCAGACACTGGCTCATCAGATGAGCCAGCAACGTCGATTCCCACCTTTTTCCTCCATGCGGGGGACGCCACCCCACGCGAACCTGTCGCCCGCCTGACCCGGGCCCACCCTGGGGCGGCTCGGAAACGCCTAGGGCCGGACGGTGGCCTGCTCCCTAGAATGTCTTCATGACAAGAGGGGACGACACATGCGCATCTTGATCGCGGAAGACGACCAGGTCCTGGCCGACGGCCTGCTGCGCTCGCTGCGGGCGTCGGGCTGCGCGGTCGACCAGGTCGGCAGCGGCAGCGAGGCGGACGCCGCGCTCGCCTCCCACGAGTTCGACTTGCTGATCCTCGATCTGGGCCTGCCGAAGCTGCACGGCCTGGAGGTGCTGCGGCGGCTGCGCGCGCGCGGGTCGGCGGTGCCGGTGCTGATCCTGACCGCGGCGGACAGCATCGAGGAGCGCGTCAAGGGCCTGGATTTCGGCGCCGACGACTACATGGCCAAGCCGTTCTCGCTGCAGGAGCTGGAGGCGCGCGTGCGGGCGCTGACGCGCCGCGGCCTGGGCACCGCGTCCAACGTGATCCGCCACGGCCCGCTGAGCTTCGACGCCACCGGCCGCGTCGCCTACATCAACGACCAGATGGTGGAGCTGTCGGCGCGCGAGCTGTCGCTGCTGGAAGTGCTGCTGCAGCGTGCCGGCCGGCTGGTCAGCAAGGACCAGCTGGTCGAGCGCCTGTGCGAGTGGGGTGAGGAAGTCAGCAACAACGCGATCGAGGTCTACATCCACCGCCTGCGCAAGAAGATCGAGCAGGGCCCGATCCGCATCGCGACGGTGCGGGGCCTGGGCTACTGCCTTGAGAAGATTCCCGGCTGACGCCCGCGCCCGGCATGGCTGCTGAGTCAGGCCATCGCTCGCTGTTCGGCGAGATCCTCGACTGGATGCTCGCCCCGCTGCTGGTCATCTGGCCGATCAGCGTCGCGCTGACCTGGCTGGTGGCGCAAGGCATCGCCAACAAGCCCTACGACCGCGAGCTCGGCGAGATGGCACGCACGCTCGGTCTGCAGGTCGCGACCGAGCCCGCGCCGGCCGACCTCGCGCGACGCGGCCGCTCGCGTTATGCGCTGGCGCCCGAGGCGGCGGCGCTGCTGCGGGCCGACGAGGCCGACACGGTCTACTACCAGGTGCTCGGTCTGCGCGGCGAGCTGCTCAGCGGCGACCGCCACCTGCCGGTGCCCGAGGCGGAGCCGCCCGTGGTCCCGTGGGAGCTGCACTTCCGGGACGACGAGATCAACAACGAATCGGTGCGGGTGGCCTTCCTGTGGGTCGCGCCGGAAGGCATGGCCGGCGGCGAGCGCAGGATGCTCGTGCAGGTGGCCGAGACGCTGGGCAAGCGCTCGCGGCTGACCAACGAGATCATCAAGGGCGTGATCCTGCCGCAGTTCGTGATCCTGCCGCTGGCGGTGCTGCTGGTGTGGCTGGCGCTGGCACGAGGCATCGCGCCGCTGAACGACCTGCAGCGACGCATCCGCTCGCGCGACAGCTCCGACCTGAGCCCGATCGACGAGCAGCGCATCCCCGACGAGGTCGCGCCGCTGGTGCAGGCGATCAACGACCTGCTGGAGCGGCTGGACCAGTCCATTCGCGCGCAGAAGCATTTCCTGGCCGACGCGGCGCATCAGTTGAAGACGCCGCTCGCGGGGCTGCGCACGCAGGCCGAGCTCGCGCAGCGCGAGATCGACGAGGGTCGCAGTTCGCCGGCGGAGTTGCGCCGCTCGCTCAAGCACATCGCGTTGTCCAGCCAGCGCGCCGCGCACATGGTCAACCAGTTGCTGGCGATGGCGCGCGCGGAGGACCAGCAGCACGCCGCGCGGCGCAGCGAGGTGAACCTGGCGGTGCTGGCGATCGAGACCGTCCGGGACTTCGTGCCGCGGGCGATGGAGAAGCGCCTGGACCTCGGCTACGAGGGCCCGGAGGCGAGTCAGGCCAGCCTGCGCATCAGCGGTCATCCGCTGCTGATCCGGGAGCTGATCCGCAACCTGGTGGACAACGCGCTGCTGTACACGCCGGCGGGCGGGACGGTCACCGTGCGGGTGGTCGAGGACCCCTTCGGGCAGGTCTGCGTGCTGCAGGTGGAGGATTCCGGGCCGGGCATCGCGGAGGCGGAGCGCGAGCAGGTCTTCCAGCCGTTCTACCGCGCGCTGGGCACCAACGTCGACGGCTCGGGCCTGGGCCTGGCGATCGTGCGGGAGATCGTCCAGCAGCACGACGCCGAGATCGCCGTCGACGACACGCGCGCGCGCCGGCAGGTGGAGGTCGATGGCGCCGGGCCGGGCGCGCGATTCACGGTTCGGTTCGCGGCGCATCCGCTGGCCACGAGCGCCCATTGAACCCACCTCCAGATATCCGTCACCGAATGCCCTATTCCCAGGCCACCGGACATCATCCGCATCGATTCAAGTGAACGACAGCGATGAACTGCCTCAGAAGAATGACCGCTTCATTCTTCATCGAGACAGGAGCCGTCGATGGCCTACCCGCAGACAACCAAGCAATGCATGACGAGCGATGAGTTTCTGGCCTGGTCTTCAGATGATGGCCTGCGGTACGAGCTGATCGACGGTCAAACGATCGTCATGCAGACGCCCATCGATCGGCATCAGACCGTGATGGGCAACATCTGGCTGGCGTGCCGCCAGCATCTGAAGGACACGGCATGCACGGCCTACATGGCGTTGGACGTCCGCGTCGACGACGCGAACTGCCTGGTGCCCGACGTGTTCGTCACCTGCGGCAGGGAAGACAAGGCCACGCCGCGCGGCAAGACCCACGTGCCGCTCGTCGTCGAAGTGCTGTCGCCGAGCACGGCCGCCTTCGACCGGAACGGCAAGTTCGCCCGATATCGTCGACTGCCGGCGCTGTGCGAATACATGCTCGTCGATGTCGAGCGCCTGAGCACCGAGGTCCACCGTCGGTGCCCGGACGGTGCCTGGGAGGTCCTCCGTCATTCAGCCGCCGACATCGTGGAGCTCATGTCGATCGACCTTCAGCTCCGTGGCGACCTCATCTTCGCCGACCTGGAGCGTGCCGCCTGATCACCGCTGCGTCCCGCCCCGGCTCTTCGCGATCGACATCAGCATCCCCAGCGACAACCCCAACGTCACCATCGCCGTCCCACCGTAGGAGATGAACGGCAGCGGCACGCCCACCACGGGCAGGATGCCGGTGACCATGCCCATGTTGACGAACACGTAGGTGAAGAAGCTGAGCGTGATCGCGCCCGCCAGCAGGCGCGAGAACAAGGTCGGTGCCTCGTGCGCGATGACCAGGCCGCGCAGGATCAGCGCGGTGAAGCCGATCAGCAGGCCCAGCGCGCCGATCAGGCCGAACTCCTCGCCGTAGGCGGCGAAGATGAAGTCGGTGGTCCGCTCGGGGATGAACTCCAGGTGGGTCTGCGTGCCCTTCATGAAGCCCTTGCCGGTGATGCCGCCGGACCCGATCGCGATCTCGCCCTGGATGATGTGGAAGCCCTTGCCCAGCGGGTCCTTCGTCGGATCCAGCAGCGTGCAGACGCGGTCCTTCTGGTACTCCTTCAGCACCACCCACTTCACCTCGGGCTGGCAGATCTGGTCCTCGCTCATCACCAGCGCGGTGATGCCGGCACCGGCCAGCACCATCGCCGGAATGATCAGCTTCCACGACAGCCCGGCGAAGAAGATCACGTACAGCCCAGCGCCCAGCACCAGCAGCGAGGTGCCCAGGTCCGGCTGCTTGGCGATCAGGCCGACCGGGATGGCCAGTAGCACGAAGGCCGCGATGAAGTCGGGCAGGCGCAACTGGCCCTCGCGCTTCTGGAACCACCAGGCCAGCATCAGCGGCATGCCGATCTTCAGCAGTTCCGACGGCTGGATCTGCGTGCCCACGTACAGCCAGCGCGTCGCGCCCTTCTTCGTGATGCCGAACAGCGCCACCGCCACCAGCAGCGCGACCCCGAACGCATACAGCGGCAGCGCCAGTTGCATCAGCCGTTGCGGCGGCACCTGCGCGGTCACGAACAGCACGCCCAGCGCCAGCAGCATGTTGCGCGCGTGATCGACGAAGCGCGTCCCGTGGTCGTAGCCGGCCGAGTACATGCACATCAGGCCCAGGCCCATCAGCCAGGCCATCGCCAGCAAGAGCGGAATGTCGAAACCCTGGAACCAGGGCTTCAGACGCTGCAGCAGGCTGGGTTTGCTGAAGACGGCGCTCATCGCGAGGCTCCCCGGTTCGGTGATGGCGGGGCGGATGCCGGCGCCCGGCTCGGCACCGCGGTTCGCGGCGTTGGCGTGGCCGTTGGTGCCATGTTTGGTGCCGCGCTCGACGTGGCCCCAGGAGCGGACCCCGACGCGGCACCCGCGGACGGCGGGACGCCGGACGCCGCGCCCGCCGGATCGCTCGCGGCCATGCCCGGCAACAGCGGCACATCGGCGGCGCGGCGCGACTGGCCGATCGGCGCCGTGGTCTGGCCGAGTTGCGTCTTGGCGATGTCGTCCTCGCTGGGGTACTGCCCCTCCAGCACGTAGTCGAACACGCGGCGCGCGATCGGCGCGGCGGAGGTCGATCCATAACCGGCGTTCTCGACGATCAGCGCCAGCGCGATCTTGGGCGACTGGTACGGCGCGAAGGCGATGTACAGCGAATGGTCTCGCTTGCGCTCGTCCGCCTTGATGCTGCTATAGGTCTGCCCGGCGCGCAGGCCGATCGCCTGGGCCGTGCCGGTCTTGCCGGCGCTCGCGTACGGCGCGCCCATGAAGACCGCGCGCGACGTGCCCTCCAGCGTCACGTCGTGCATCGCGTTGCGGATCACGTCCACGTCGGCCGGCCGCAGGCCCAGCGGGCTCAACGCGTCACTGGCGGTGCGGCGCTCGGTGTGCTTTACAACGTCCTCGATCTCACGCACCAGGCGCGGCCGGTAGCGCTCCCCGCCGCTGGAGAGCGTCGACACCGCGGTCGCCAGCTGCAGCATCGTGAAGCTGTTGTAGCCCTGGCCGATGCCCAGCGAGATCGTCTCGCCCGCGAACCATTTCTGTTGCTCGGGTCGCTTGTAGGCGCGGCGTTTCCATTCGGTGCTGGGCAGCAGGCCGGAGACCTCGCCCTGCAGGTCGATCTCGGTCTTGCGGCCGAAGCCGAACGGCTCCAGTTGATCGTGGATCAGGTCCACGCCCATCTCGTTGGCCAGCGTGTAGAAGTAGACGTTGGACGAGGTCACGATCGCCAGCCGCATGTCCTTCGGACCGGCCCGGTCGCCCTCGGCGCTGCCGAAGACGCGGCCGCCGAAACTGAAGTTCAGGTTGTCCTGGATCACCAGGCTGGGAGAGCGCTTGCCGGTGTTCAGCGCCGCCATCGCCATGTAGGGCTTGAAGGTCGAGCCCGGTGGATACGTGCCGCGCAGCGCGCGGTTCAGCAGCGGCTTGTCGATGTTCTCGTTGAGGTCGCGCCAGCTGTCGGCGTCGATGCCGTCGACAAACAGGTTGGGATCGAAGCTCGGCTTGGAGACGAAGGCCAGCACCTCGCCGTTGCGTGGATCGATCGCGACCAGCGCGCCGCGACGCTCGCCGAACAGGCGCTCCACCAGCGCCTGCAGCTTGATGTCGACCGACAGATGCAGCGTGTTGCCCGGGGTCGGCGGACGATTGCGCAGGCGGCGCACCGCGCGGCCGCCGGCGCTGGTCTCCATCTCCTCGAACCCGGTCTGCCCGTGCAGCTCCCGTTCGTAGGCCTGTTCCAGGCCGAGCTTGCCGATGTACTCGGTGCCGCGGTAGTTGGCGACGTCCTCTTCGGACCAATCGTCCATGGCCTTCTTCTCGGCCTGGTTGATGCGACCGATGTAGCCCAGCAAATGGCTGCCGGTCTCGCCCAACGGATAGCTGCGGAACAGCCGCGCCTTGATGTCGACGCCCGGGAAGCGGAAGCGCTGCGCGGCGAAGCGGGCGACCTCGGCGTCGGTGAGCTTGGTGCGGATCGGCAGCGACTCGAAGTTCTTGCTTTCCTCCATCAGCCGCTTGAAGCGGCGACGGTCGCGCTGCTGGATGTCGATGACGGCGGACAGCCGATCGATGGTCTGCTCGAGATCAGGCACCTTGGACGGCGTGATCTCCAGCGTGTAGGCCGAGTAGTTGCTGGCCAGCACCACCCCGTTGCGGTCCACGATCAGGCCGCGGTTGGGCACGATGGGCACGACCGAGACACGGTTCGTCTCGGCTCGCTCCAGCAGCGCGTCATGCTGCGTGATCTGCAGGAACAGCAGGCGCGCGAGCAGCAGGCCGAAGCAGAACAGCACGAACAGCGCCGCGGCCACCAGTCGCAGCCGGAAGCGGGAGAGCTCCTGGTGCAGGTTCTTGAGAACCGTCATCTCGGCCGATCCTCAGAGCGGGCGGTGCGCGTCGGGATCGGGCGCGCGGCGCTGCGGCGCCAGCAGCAGCGCCGCGGCGATCGGCCACAACGCGGCCTGTAGCAGCGGTGCCAGCACCAGACTCCAGCCCGGCCACATGCCGCCGACCATCAACCGCACCACCACCGCGATGGCCTGCGCGGCCACGAACAGCGGCAGCACATGCAGCGCCTGCGCGCCGAGCGTGAACCACAGCAGCCGGCGATGCAGCGCCACCGCGCCGAAGGCCAGCAGGCTGTAGGCCAGCGCGTGCTGCCCGAGCAGCGCGCCGTGATGCACGTCGATCATCAGCCCGAAGACGAAGGCCCAGCCCACGCCCACGCGGCGCGGCTGATGGACGTTCCAGAACACCAGCACCAGGGCCAGCACGTCCGGCATCCAGGGCTGGCGGCCGACCGGCACCATGTCGATCAGCAGGCCGATGACGAGGCTGAAGGCGATGAACAGGGGATTGGCCGGCAGCAGGAGCTGGCTGGCGCCACGCGGCATGATCATCGCGTGCCCCCCTTCGACGCCGAAGCGGCGGCCGCGCGCCCGCGCGCCGGCCGGGACGCGGGCCCGGCCGCGGCGGCGGCGCTCGCCACTTCCTCGGCGGCTTCGGTGCGGGCGGCCTCCTGGCCTTCCAGCGGCTCGAGCACCAGCACATGGCGGGCGCTGTCGGGCTGCGCGATCGGCGCCAGGCCGACGCGCGCGAAGCTGGTATCGCCGCGACGCTCGACCTCCGCGACCTTCGCCACCGGCAGGCCCGGCGGGTAGAGGCCGTCCAGGCCCGAGGTCGCCAGGGCGTCGCCGGCCTTGATGTCGGCGTTGGCGGCGATGAAGCGCAGCTCCATCACGCCGCGCTCGCCGCCATAGGCGACGCCGCGTTGCTGGGTACGGGTATTGAGCACGGGGATGGTGGCTTCGCGGTCGGTCAGCAGCGTCACTTCGGCGGACAGCGGATAGACGCGCGTCACCTGGCCGAGTACGCCGGCATCGTTCACCACCGGCGCGCCGAGGCGCACGCCGCGATGGCTGCCGCGATCGATGACGATGCGGCGGGAGAAGGGATCGGGGGCCTCGTACAGCACCTCGGCGGCGAGGCCCTTCACCGGCAGCGCCTCGCGCAGGTCGAGCAGCGCGCGCAGACGCTGGTTCTCGGCCTGCAGCTGCGCGGCGCGGCTCAGGATGACGGCCTGCGAGGCGAGCTGCTGACGCGCCTGGTTCTCGGCCTGGGTGGCGCGCTCCATGCCGCGGGCGTAATCGCCGGCCTGATCCCAGGCGTCCACCGGCGCGAGCAATGCGCGCTGCAGCGGATGCAGGGCCAGGGCCAACGCGGCGCGGGCCGGCGCGGTGATCTGGAAGCGGGAGTCCGCCACCATCAGGAAGATCGCGAGCGCGGAGCAGAAGGCCAGCTTCGTCAGCGCCGACGGGCCCTCACGAAACAGCGGCGGCGGATTTCGATCCAATGTGCCAAGCGGCATGACGGGGATCTCAGACTTTCAGGGTGATCCGAGGTGCAACCCCCGCACCACAGCGCTCGTTGACAGCGTACCGGCCGTAGCGAGCGGGTGTCAGGCCAGGCGGACGGCGCGCAGGAACCGGAACGTACGTCCTGTACGTGAGGATTCCGAGCACCGCCCAACGACGCCTGACGCCCGCGCGGTAGGCCCGCTCATTCGTTGGTGAAGATGGAGCCGAGGCGTTCCATGCGTTCGAGCGCCATGCCGCAGCCACGAACCACGCAGGTCAGCGGGTCTTCGGCCACCAGCACCGGCAAGCCCGTCTCCTCGGCCAGCAGGCGGTCCAGATCGCGCAGCAGCGCGCCGCCGCCGGTCAGCATCATGCCGCGCTCGGCGATGTCGGCGCCCAGCTCGGGCGGCGTCTGCTCCAGCGCGTTCTTCACCGCCGAGACGATCTGGTTCAGCGGGTCGGTCAGCGCTTCCAGGATCTCGTTGGACGAGATCGTGAAGCTGCGCGGCACGCCTTCGCTGAGGTTGCGGCCCTTGACCTCCATCTCCTTGACCTCGGAGCCGGGGAAGGCCGAGCCGATGTTCTTCTTGATCGCTTCCGCGGTCGGCTCGCCGATCAACATGCCGTAGTTGCGGCGGATGTAGTTGATGATGGCCTCGTCGAACTTGTCGCCGCCGACGCGGACCGAGCCCTTGTAGACCATGCCGCCCAGCGAGATCACGCCGACTTCCGTCGTGCCGCCGCCGATGTCGATGACCATCGAGCCCGACGCTTCCGACACCGGCAGCCCGGCGCCGATCGCCGCGGCCATCGGCTCCTCGATCAGGTAGACCTCCGAGGCGCCCGCGCCCAGGGCGGCGTCGCGGATCGCGCGCTTCTCGACCTGGGTCGAGCCGCAGGGCACGCAGATGATGATGCGGGGCGACGGACGCAGCAGCTTCGTGTCGTGCACCATCTTGATGAACTGCTTGATCATCTGCTCGGTGACGACGAAATCGGCGATCACGCCGTCCTTCATCGGGCGGATCGCCTCGATGTTGCCGGGCACCTTGCCCAGCATGGCCTTGGCTTCCTTGCCGACGGCCTGGATCGTTTTCTTGCCGTTGGGACCGCCCTCGTGGCGGATGGCCACGACGGAGGGCTCATCCAGCACCACACCTTTGCCGCGGACATAAATCAGCGTGTTGGCGGTGCCCAGGTCGATGGCGAGATCGGTGGAGAAATAGCGGCGCAGGGAGGCGAGCATGTGTATTGGCAAAGCCAGGACAGGACGCTTCAGCACCTGGTGCCCCCCGATATTCGACGCTGAATATCCGCGATCGTCGGCAATCAGCGGCATTCGACGGCTTCAGGAGGCGTTCGTCTGCGTTCTGTCCGGGCGGCTGCGATTCGAGGCGGTTCGGGTCGGGTAACCGCGTGGACCGGCGGCCGTCCACGCGAGCGAGATTCCTTGCCATAAGCAACGAGGCTGCAGATGCAGCCCCGGCGTATGGAGATAAGCGGGGATAATAACTGATCACCCTCTGCTTTGGCCCGCCGGCAAGCACCATTCAAGCGATTGGCGTTTGTTCGGTGAATGTTTCGGCGGCGCCCAGTTCAGCACATCCTTATGGCCCTGACCCACGACGACGTCAGCCGGATCGCCAAACTGGCCCGGCTGGAACTTTCCACCGACGAGCAGGCCGCCCTGCTCCCCCAGCTCAACGGCTTCTTCTCCATCGTCGAACAGATGAGCGCGGTGGACACCAGCGGTGTCGATCCCCTCTACACGCCTCTGTCGGCGGTGCAGGAAGTCGCCTTGCGGCTGCGTGACGACCGCGTCACCGAAACCGACCAGCGCGAGCTCAATCAGCGCAGCGCTCCCGCCGTCGAGGACGGCCTGTTCCTGGTCCCGAAGGTCATCGAATGAGCGCGCCCCTGCATCACCTCGGCGTCGCCGAGCTCGGCCGCGCCTTGCGCGCCAAACAGGTCTCCAGCACCGAATTGACGCAACATCTGCTTGCGCGTGTTGCTGGCGCGAAGGATCTCGGCGCCTTCCTGCATGTCGACCCCGACCTGGCGCTGTCGCGGGCCGCGGCCGCCGACACCCGCCTGGCCGCGGGCGAGGCCGGCGCGCTGATCGGCGTGCCACTGGCCCACAAGGACATCTTCGTCACCCGGGACATGCCGACCACGGCCGGCTCGAAGATGCTGGCCGGCTACCTGAGCCCGTTCGACGCCACCGTCGTCGAGCGCCTGAACGCCGCCGGCACCATCTCGCTGGGCAAGCTGAACTGCGACGAGTTCGCGATGGGCTCGGCCAACGAGAACAGCGCCTTCTTCCCGGCGCTGAACCCCTGGGACCGCACGCGCGTGCCGGGCGGTTCGTCGGGCGGCTCGGCGGTGGCGGTCGCGGCGGGCCTGGTGCCGGCGACCACCGGCACCGACACCGGCGGCTCGATCCGCCAGCCGGCCAGCTTCTCGGGCATCACCGGCATCAAGCCGACCTACGGCGTGTGCTCGCGCTACGGGATGATCGCGTTCGCGTCCAGCCTGGACCAGGCCGGCGTGTTCGCCCGCTCGGCCGAGGACTGCGCGCTGCTGCTGTCCGCGATGAGCGGCTTCGACGAGCGCGACGCCACCAGCGTCCAGCAACCGCCGCAGGATTTCGCCGCGCAGATGCTGGCGGTGCGTGACGGCGCCACCGCGGCTCAGCCGCTCAAGGGCCTGCGGATCGGCCTGCCGAAGGAGTTCTTCCCGGCCGCGCTGTCGGCCGACGTGAACGGCGCCGTGCGCGCCGGCCTGGCGGAGCTGGAGAAGCTCGGCGCCACGCTGGTCGACGTCAGCCTGCCGCGCACCGAGCTGGCGATCCCGGTCTACTACATCATCGCCCCGGCCGAGGCCAGCTCCAACCTGTCGCGTTTCGACGGCGTGAAGTTCGGGCACCGCGCCAAGAGCTACGGCAACCTGATCGACATGTACGAGAAGACCCGCGCCGAAGGCTTCGGCGCCGAGGTCAAGCGCCGGATCATGATCGGCAGCTACGTGCTCTCGCACGGCTATTACGACGCGTATTACCTGCAGGCGCAGAAGCTGCGCCGCATGATCGCGGACGACTTCCAGCAGGCCTTCCAGCACTGCGACCTGATCGCCGGTCCGGTCGCGCCGACGGTGGCCTGGAAGCAGGGCGAGGGCGCCGACGATCCGGTCAAGGCGTACCTGGCCGACATCTTCACGCTGCCCGGCTCGCTGGCCGGCCTGCCCGGCATGAGCGTGCCGGTGGGCCTGGGCGACGGCGGCATGCCGGTGGGCCTGCAGCTGCTGGGCAACTACTTCAAGGAAGGCACGCTGCTGCATGCCGCGCACGCGCTGCAGCAGGCCACCGACTGGCACCGCCAGCATCCGGCGGGGGTGTGAACGCAATGAGCAAGAACAGCAAACTGGTGCGAGGCTACGAGGTCGTGATCGGCCTGGAGAACCACGTCCAACTCTCGACCGAATCGAAGATCTTCAGCGGTTCGTCGACCGCCTTCGGCGCGGCGCCCAACACGCAGGCCTCGGCCGTGGACCTGGCGCTGCCGGGCACGCTGCCGGTGCTCAACCGCGGCGCCGTCGAGCGCGCGATCCGCTTCGGCCTGTCGGTCGGCGCCAAGGTCGCGCCGCTGTCCATCTTCGCGCGCAAGAACTACTTCTATCCCGACCTGCCCAAGGGCTACCAGATCAGCCAGTACGAGATCCCGGTGGTCCAGGGCGGCCAGATCGAGTTCTTCGTCGGCGACGAGAAGAAGCTCGTCAAGCTGACCCGCGCCCACCTGGAAGAGGACGCCGGCAAGAGCCTGCACGAGGACTACCACGGCCAGTCGGGCATCGACCTGAACCGCGCCGGCACGCCGCTGCTGGAGATCGTCTCCGAGCCCGAGATGCGCTCCGGCGCCGAGGCCGTCGAGTACGCCAGGACGCTGCACGCGCTGGTCATGTGGCTGGGCATCTGCGACGGCAACATGCAGGAGGGCTCGTTCCGCTGCGACGTCAACGTCTCGGTGCGCAAGCCCGGCGAGCCGTTCGGCACGCGCCGCGAGATCAAGAACCTCAACAGCTTCCGCTACATGATCGACGCGGTGAACTACGAGGTGAACTGGCAGATCGACCGGATCGAGGACGGCCTGGAGATCCAGCAGGCAACGGTGCTCTACAACCCCGACACCGGCGAGACCCGCGCGATGCGGACCAAGGAAGACGCGGCCGACTACCGCTACTTCCCGGACCCGGACCTGCCGCCGCTGATGATCTCCGCCGACTGGGTCGAGCGCGTGCGCGGCGAGATGCCCGAGCTGCCGGCCGTGATGGCCGCCCGCTTCCAGGAGGTCGACGGGCTGCCCGCCTACGACGCGACGATGATGACGCAGAGCCTGGGCATCGCCCGTTTCTATGAAGCGGCGAGGGACAGGTCGGGACAGCCGAAGCTGGTCGCCAACTGGATGATGGGTGAGGTGTTCAGACGGACGAAGAACACGCTGGAAAACCAGGAAAAGCATGGCGATACGGCCCTTCGATCCCTTGACGCGCATTTCGAGAATCTTGATCGCCTGCTGAGTCAGGACAAGAGCGCCTTGACCGCGGACAAGCTGGCCAGGATCGATCAACGCACCAAGCAGATCACGCTTGCGCAGACGATCTATTCAGCCGTGTTGCCGGATCAACTCGGCCACCTCGTCAGCCGGATCGCGGACGGCACGATCTCCAACAACTCCGCCAAGCAGGTGTTCGAGGCGCTGTGGAGCGGCGAGGGCGCCGACGTGGACGCGATCATCGCCGCCAAGGACCTCCAGCAGTCCAACGACACCGGCGAGCTGGAACGCATCCTCGACGAGGTGCTGGCCGCCAACGCCAAGTCGGTCGAGGAGTTCCGCGCCGGCAAGGAGAAGGCGTTCAACGCGCTGGTCGGCCAGGCGATGAAGGCGACCAAGGGCAAGGCCAACCCGGCCGCGGTCAACGAGTTGCTGAAGAAGAAGCTCGGCGGCTGATCGATCCGTCGCCAATGAAAAACGCGGGTGGAGCGATCCACCCGCGTTTGTTTTTGCGCGACCGATTCAGCGGCTGGCCGGCGCGGGCGGCTTGTCCAGCGAGCCCGGCGCGGCGCCGGCCCACAGGCGCTTGAGCCGCGCCAGCTCGTCGTCGTAGAGCTTGTTGACGCGCACCATCTCGGACTTCTGGTTGTCGATCGATTGGCGCTGCGCGTCGGCCGCGGCATCGTTGGTATCGAGCTGATGCTGGAGCTTCAGCGGCAGCCGCTTGCCCTTGTAGAACTCGGCCTCGTCCATCATCGGCTTGCGCTCGATGGCGAGTTCCTTGAGGCGCTTCTCGGACTGCTGCATCGCCTGCCGGATGTCGTCGAGCGCGGACTCGCGGGCGCGTTGATGCGTGGGCTCGTCGGCGAAACGCTGCAGCAGGTTGCGGTCGCGCCGCATGGCGTCCTGCTGCGCGGCGCGCTGCACTTCCTCGATCCGGCGGCGCTGCTCTGCGGCGGCCTGCTCCTCCGGCGACATCGCCGGCGGCACCGTCTTGCGCACCGATCCGTCGGAGTTGAGCACGCGTTGCTCACGGCTCTGGCATTCCGCGATCGGACGATCCGACGTCAGGCGACGGCCGTCCGGTGTGGTGCAGGTGTAGATCCCCGACGGCGACGGCTTGGTCTGCGCCCACGCCGTCGCCCCGCACGTCAGCAGCAACGGACCGGCGAGCGCCACGAGCGCGGACGGGCGGAACAGCAGTCGGCGAGAGACGGAAGGACGCATCAGACTCCGTAGCGGTCTCGGTAGGCATGGACCGCGACCGCATGGGCGGACACGGCGGTGCTGCTGGTGGTCTGCAAATACTGGAGCAAGTCGGAAAGACCGGCAATGGCGACCACCGGCAGTTTCAATTGGTCACGCACATACTGTACCGCCGACCACGGCAGGTCCTGACCGTTCTCGGCCGCCTTCTCCTGGCGGTCGAGCGCGATGGTCACGCCGCAGGGCGTCGCGCCGGCGGCCTGGATCATCGCGATGGACTCGCGCACCGAGGTGCCGGCGGAGATCACGTCGTCGATGATCAGCACGCGGCCCTGCACCTTGGCGCCCACCAGCGTGCCGCCCTCGCCATGGTCCTTGGCTTCCTTGCGGTTGTAGGCGAACGGCTTGTTGTGGCCGAGCCGGGCCAGCTCGATCGCAACCGCGGCGGCCAGCGTGATGCCCTTGTAGGCGGGGCCGAAGATCATGTCGAACTCCAGGCCCGAGGCCAGCAGGCGCTGGGCATAGAACTGCGCCAGGCGACCGACCTTCAGGCCGTCGTCGAAGAGCCCGGCGTTGAAGAAGTACGGGCTCAGGCGGCCCGCCTTGGTCTTGAACTCGCCGAAGCGCAGCACGCCGGTCTCCACGGCGAAGGTCACGAATTCCTGGGCCAGGGCGTCCTGGGATGCGGCGGTGTTCATGGGCGGCGCTCGGCAGTGAAATTGGGGCGGGATTGTAGGACCCGCCATGAACAAGGCCCGCTCGGAAGCGGGCCTTGTCGGGGATTGACTTCCGCGCGCCGGGCCTCGGCGCGCGGGATCGACCACCGGCGACGAGGCCGGGGTCGACGACGATCAGAAGATCGTCTTGAACTGCACGCCGTAGGTGCGCGGGTCGTTGATGAAGCCGGTGTTGTTGTTGAAGTCGATGGCGCCCGTCACGCGGATCTGGTTGGTGATGTTGCGGACGAAGGTCGCGACCTCGTACTTGCCGTTGTTCCACACGTAGCCGACACGCAGGCCGCCTTCGGTCAGCGACTTGCCGGTGAACTCCTTGGCCTCGTACAGGAAGAAGTTGACCTTGGAGCGGTAGGCCCAGTCGGTGTAGATGTAGAACTCGTTGCCGGCCGGCGTCGGGATCGAATAACGGGCGGTCAGGTTGGCCACCCACTTCGGCGCGTTGGGCAGCGGATTGCCGTCGATGCTGTAGTTCGTCGTCGAGCCCGGCATCAGCGCGTTCGTCATCGTGCAGCCGCCGCCGCAGGCCGGCAGCGACAGGCTGGCGTCGCGGATCTTGGTGTTGTTCAGGCTGCCGCCGACGGTGATCAGCAGTTGATCGATGGGCAGCACTTCCAGGTTCAGCTCGATGCCGTTGCCGGTGGCCTTCTTGGCGTTCAGCAGACGGTTGGCGTTGTTCTGGCCGCCGACCGCGGTCAGCTGCAGATCCTTGACGGTGTAGTCGAACACGCTGGCCGACAGACGCGCGCGACGATCCCAGAAGTCCGACTTCACGCCGATCTCATAGGACGTCACGTTCTCCGGCGTCGCCTGCGACTGGCCCGCGAAGCGCGATGCGCCCTGCACCGACGACGCCCGGAAACCGGTGGCGACGCGCGCATACAGGTTGGTCTCCTTGGTCACCGCATAGGTGCCGGACAGGTCCCAGTTCCACTTCGAGTCGGAGGTGTTGGCCGTCACGCCGGTGCTGGTGTTCAGGTCGGCGTAGCTGCTGGTGACGGCGACGTCCTTCTTGTCGTGCGTGAAGCGCAGGCCGCCGCGGACCTGGAAGTCGCTCGTCACCGCGTAGTTGACCGAGCCGAACGCCGCCCAGGCGGTGTTCTTCTGGTAGGTGTCGACGTAGCCGGCGGCCAGGCCGGTCGAGGTCGTGTAGTCGGTGCTGCGCGCGGTGTAGCGTTCGTCGAAGAAGTACAGGCCGCCCTGCCAGCGCAGCGGGCCCGGGGTGGCCGACTCCAGGCGGAACTCCTGCGTGATCTGGCGATGGCCGCTCATGGAGCTGGACGACTCGCTCGGGAACGACGCCTGGCCTTGCTGCGTGAAGGGCTTGGTGCCGCCGTAGAGGTAGCCGCCATCGACGTCGCCGCGGCTGAACGGGCGCACCGACTCGAAGCCGGTGATCGAGTGCAGGGTGACCGAACCCAGGCCCCAACGCAGGCGCGCGCTGCCGCCGGTGCCGTGCAACGACTGCTCGTTGACGCCGTCGGTGTAGGACTTCTCCGGATCGAAGCCGTCGACCAGGTCGTTGGTGCCGGGCTTGATGATCGAGGCACGGAACAGGCGGGCGCTGCCCTTCAGGTCGCGGCCGTGGAAGTTGAACAGCGCGCTGAAGTCCTTGTGCGGCTCGTACAGCGCCTGCAGGCGGATGGCGCGGTCGTCATACCCCTCCAGCTTGCCGGTCTTGCCGGTCGGCACTTCGTTCTTGACCCAGTCGTCGCGGTGCTGGATCTGCGCCGAGATGCGCGCGGACCAGTCGCCCGACAGCGGCACGTTGGCGGCGCCTTCCAGGTTCATCGTGCCGTAGTTGCCGTAGGACGCGCTGAGGTAACCCTCCTGGCGCTTGGACGGCTTGACCGAGTCGAACTTCACCACGCCGGCCGGCGTGTTGCGGCCGTACAGCGTGCCCTGCGGACCGGCGACGACTTCGATGCCGGCCAGGTCGAAGGCCGGGAAGCCCTTCAGGATCGGGTTCTCCTGCACCACGTCGTCATAGACCAGCGACACCGGTTGGGAGGCGTTCAGGCGGAAGTCGGTGTTGCCGTAGCCGCGGATGTAGAAGCGCGGAAAGGCACGGCCGAAGGACGATTCGATGTTCAGGCTGGGCACGCGGCCGGAGAGGAAACGGACGTCCTGACCGCTGGAGTTCAGCACGTCGAGCTTCTCGCCGGAGATCTTCGTGACCGCGTTCGGCACTTCCTTGATGTTCTCGATGCGGCGCTCGGCGGTGATGGTCACCGTCTCCAACTGGCCTTTGTCCTTGGGCGCGTCCTTCGGGGCGGCGGAGCCGGCATCCTGGGCCAGCGCGGGCCAGGCGAGCACGGCCAGCGACACGGCCAGGGCGGCCTCGCGCAGCGCCGGACGGGCGGCGTGCTGGGTGGCGATTCGATTCATGGGGGTACTCCGGGGAGGTAGACGAGGAACCGGGGACCATCCCGAAACCAGGCACGGACGCTGGGTCGAAGATGGCAAATTGGGGCGGGCCTGACGGCTCGGTGACGGCGAATCTAGCAAGTTCGTCATCGAGACGTCACCCTAGGCACCATGGCGGTGCATTTACTGTTGCCGAAACACCGCATCACGCCGTGGGTCGCCCGAATGGGCGACAACGGCGCATGGCGCGGACGCGTCGTGGTGCGGCAGGCGCGTGTCCAGTCAGGCGTGGTCCGAGGCTCGTCCCCGCCCGGACGAAGGCCCGGCGTGCTGCTGACAACTTCGGTGCGGGGCTTTGCGATACTGCCGGCCGTTTCCCCCTTGCCGAGGCCTTCGCGCCCCCTCCGCCATGCGCTTCATCACCCTCAATCTCAACGGCATCCGCTCCGCGGCGAACAAGGGCGTCTTCGACTGGCTGCCGCCACAGCAGGCCGACGTCGTCGGCGTCCAGGAGCTCAAGGCCCAGGCGGACGTGGTCGAGTCCCAGTTCGCCGGCTACGACAAGCTCAGCGGCCACTTCCATTACGCACAGAAGAAGGGCTACTCCGGCGTCGGCCTGTACACGCGCGAGACCCCGAGCGACGTGATCGTCGGCTTCGGCAGCGAGGAGTTCGACAACGAGGGCCGCTGGGTCGAGAAACGCTTCGACAAGCCCGGCCGCAAGCTCAGCCTCATCAGCTGCTACTTCCCCAGCGGCTCCAGCGGCGAAGACCGGCAAGCAGCCAAGTTCCGCTTCCTCGCGGCGATGTACCCCTACCTCATGCAGATGCGCGCCGAGCGCGAGTTCATCCTGGTCGCCGACGTCAACATCGCGCACAAGGAAATCGACCTGCGCAACTGGAAGAGCAACCAGAAGAACAGCGGCTTCACGCCCGAGGAGCGGGCCTGGATGACCAAGCTGCTGGAGAAGGACATCGGTCTGGTCGACGTGTTCCGCGTCCTCAACGACAAGCCGGACCAGTACACGTGGTGGAGCAACCGCGGCCAGGCCTGGGCGAAGAACGTGGGGTGGCGTCTGGACTACCACCTGGCGACGCCCGGCCTGGCTCATCTGGCCACTCGCGAGGCCATCTACCTCGATCAGCGGTTCAGCGACCATGCGCCGCTCACCATCGATTACGACTTGAAGATCTGAGGGCGTGCTTTGGTGACCCCGCCCGTCAGCGAAAGCCAGGGCGGCGACTCCTCATGCACTCGCCCAATCGTCGCCCCGCCACGGCTGTCGATGACTCGGATCGAGCACTTCGAATGACCGCGCAGTGCGGCGCGACATGGCATGGGATGCGTGGCGTGGCGCGCTGCATCCGAGGCCTTGGGGCCGGGTGTGTCGTGGGGCCGGACGCTAGTCGACCTTCGCGCCCGACACCTTCACCACCTTCGCCCACTTCACGGTCTCGCTGGCGATGAGCGCGGCGAATTCGGCGCTGCCGTGGCCGCTGGGCACCGCGCCCTGGCTGGCCATGCGTTCCTTCAGAGCCGGCGTGGCCAGGGCCTTGGCCACTTCACGCTGCACGCGCGCGACCTGGTCGGCCGGCTGCGAGGCCGGCGCCAGCAGGCCGAACCAGGACGACGCTTCGTAGCTACGCAGCTCCGGCACGCCGCTCTCGGCGATGGTCGGCAGCTCGGGCAGCGCCTCGCTGCGCTTGGCGCTGGTGACGGCGATCGCCTTCAACCGGCCCGAACGGATGTGCGGCAGGGCGGACGGGAGGTTGTCGAACATCAGGTCCATGTTGCCGGCCATCAGGTCGATCAGCGCGGGTCCGGATCCGCGGTACGGGAAGTGCAGCATGTAGCTGCCGGTCAGGCTCTTGAACAGCTCGCCGGCCAGGTGGATGGACGTGCCGTTGCCGCTGGAGCACATGTTCAGCTTGCCGGGATTGGCCCGCGCCACGCGGGCCAGGTCGGCCACGCTCTGGATGCCGTAGAACTGTGCCCGCGCCGGATTCATCACCAGCACGTTGGGCACCGCCGCCACCAGCGTGATCGGCGCGAAGTCCTTGACCGGGTCATAGGGCAGCTTCGGGTAGAGCGACTGGTTGATCGCGTGCGTGCCCACGGTGCCCATCAGCAGCGTGTGGCCGTCGGTCGCGTGCGCCACGTCGGCCGAGCCGGTATTGCCGCCGGCGCCCGGCTTGTTCTCGATGACCACCGGCTGCCCCAGCGCCTTCTGCAATTCCGGCGCCAGCGCGCGGGCCAGGATGTCGGTCGTGCCCGCGGGCGGGAAGGGCACGACGATGCGGACCGGCCGGCTCGGCCATGCGGACTGGGCCCGCGTCAGGCCGGGCCAGCAGACGACGGCCGGCAGCGCGAGCAACGCGCGGCGGTTCAGGCTCATGGGGCGTCTCCTCGTTGTGGTGCCCCAGTATCGAAGCGGGGTCGGGAGTCCGCCAAGCAGGGGCTTGCCCACCCCCGGCCGACCGGGCTAGGCCGTCTCCGGCTGCACCGGTCCGAGGATCGTCTGCAGCTGCACGCGCTCCGAGCTGCAGGCCGCGTCGAAGTCGGCCTCGATCTGGATCAGCGTCTGCGCGTCGCCGGCCGCCACGGTGACGATGCCGCGAGCGCGGTTGCGGCCTTGCGATTTCGCGGTGTAGAGCGCCATGTCGGCCCAGTTGACCGCCTGCTCCCAATGCAGCGCGAGCTGCGCCGGCGGCAGCGGGAAGTGCGCGAAGCCGATCGAGCAGGTCACCTGCAACGCCCCCGCCGGCGTCTGCACCGGCTGCTCGCCGAGGGTGAACAGGATGCGCTCGGCCAACAGCTGCAGCTGGTCCGGCGCGACATTGCGCGCGAAGACGAGGAATTCCTCGCCGCCCCAGCGCACCACCAGATCCTCTTGCCGCACCGCCTGCGTGATGCGACGCGACACCTCGACGATGACCGCGTCCCCGGCGGCGTGGCCGTGGCGGTCGTTGACGTGCTTGAAGTGATCGATGTCGATCATCAGCAGCGCGCCGGTGAACATGTCCTTGGCGTGACGGTCCATCACCGCCAGGAAGTGGCGACGGTTGGCCAGGTCCGTCAGCGGATCGCGCTCGCTCTGCGCGCGCAGCAGGCTCTGGTTGGCCTTGAGCTTGCGGTTGGCGTCGCGCACGCGCGCCAGCATCACGCCCATCAGGATCAGCGACAGGCCCAGCAGCGCCGCCAGCCCGATGCCGACGTATTGCGCCAGCCGACGGTTGCCGAGCTCCTGGTCCTTCAGCGCCTGGTCGCGGCGCAGCAGCTCCAGGTCGCGCTGCTTGGCCTCGCTGTCGTACTTCAAACGCAGCTGCTGCAGCGACGACTCGCGGTTGCGCTGCGCCGTCTCGGCGCTCAACGCGCGCTCCATGTGATACAGCCGCAGCGACTCGCGCCATTGGCCGACCTTCGCATAGGCCTCGCCCAGCTCGCGCAGTTGCAGGCTGCGACGGACCTGGTCGTTGTCGCCCTCGGCCAGCTCGACGACGCGCGCGATCTCGCGCCGCGCCGGCTCGAACTGCCGCTGCAGCACCAGCGCCACCGACAGGTTGTGGCGCAGCGTGCGCTCCATGCTGTGGTCATCGAAGGCCAGCGCCACCGGCAGCGCCAGGCGTGCCATCTTCACCGCCTGCGCCGGCTGGTCCGAATGCATGTACGAGTCGGCCAGGTTGTTCTGCAGCAGCGCCATCTCGCGGCGCGCGCCGGCTTGCTGCGCCAGCCGCAGCGCGTCTTCGAGCGCCAGCTGCTGCGCCTTGTGATCGCCGCGACGCGACGCGATCATCGATTCGTAGACCCGCGTGCGCTCCATCGCCAGCACGTCGCCCTGCGCCAGTTGCGAGGCCTGGGCCAGCCACTGCTGGGCGATCGCCGGCTCGTCGCGCGTCTGGCTGGCCAGCGCCAGTTGGCCCATCACCTGCACGCTGACATAGTGATCCTGCGCCGCCTGCGCCAAGGCCAGCGAGCGCCGCAGCGTGTTCTCCGCGAAAGCGTGCTGGGCGAGCGCCGACTGCGCCCGCGCGATCAGCCGCAGCGCGTGGTACGTCGGACGCCACGCGCAGCCCGGCGGCAGCGAGGCGGACGTCCCGGTCGGGCAGGCGGGCGACAGGTCGTCCAGCGCCAGCTGCGCCAGCTCGCCGGCCTTGACCGGCTGCCCGCGCCGGTCCTGCACCTCGGCCAGCAGCAGCCGCGCCAGCGCGCGTCCGCCAGGACGTGTCTCGAGTTGCGCGGCGATGCGGCGCGCCTCGTCCATGTCACCGGAGTCGGCCTCGACACGACCCAGCGTGTACTCGATGTGCATGCGCCGCGACGCATGGTCCGGCTCGGCCAGCAAGGCCCGCAGCCCCTGGATGGCCTGGACCGGCTCGTTGAAGCCGAGCCGGTCGAACTGCCCCAGTTGCGCGTCGAGCGCGCGGTCCGCGGGCGTGAGCGCCGCCGGCGCGCCCTGCGCCGAGGACGCGGCCCGGGCCGCCGCCGCGACGACCGCCGACGTGGCCGCCGGGGCGGCCGGTTTCGCGAAGGCGCCGTCGGTGTTGAGGCTCAGGCCCACGCCGCCGGCCAGCATCAGCGCGGCGCGGGCCAACCGGGAGCCGAGTCGACGCCCCGTCATGCGCGCCCCTCCTGCACCGGCCCGAGCAGGCTGACGAGCTGCACCTGGCCTTGATGCCAGGCCGCCTCGATGCGGCCCGCCAGCGCGAGCAGTTGATCGCGGTCGCGCGCCACCATCGCGGCCACGCCGTAGGCCTTGTTGCGGCCATGTGCCTTGGCCATGTACATCACGGTGTCCACCAGATCGATCGCCCGCTCCCATTCCAGCAGCAGGTCCTGCGGCGCCATCGGGAAGCTCGCGAAGCCGATGGACGCGCTGATCGGGATGCGCAGCGGGCCGTGGTCGACCGGCATGCCGCCGAGCTGGTCCAGCAGCCGCTGGCCGAGCTGGCGCGCGTCCTCGGGGTCCTCGGACTTCACCAGGATCAGGAATTCCTCGCCGCCCCAGCGCACCACCAGGTCCTGCTCGCGCAGCACGCTGCGCAGCCGCCGCGCCACCTCCACCAGCACCGAGTCCCCGGCCGCGTGGCCCCACTGGTCGTTGATGCGCTTGAAGTGGTCGATGTCAATCAGGAAGAGGCTGCCGCGCAGGCCGCCCTGCTCGCGCGTCATTTGCGCGATGGCCTGCTGGAAGTGGCGGCGGTTGGCCAGGCCGGTGAGCGGATCGCGCTCGCTCTGCACGCGCAGCGACTCGTTGGTCTGCGCCAGCGCCGCGTTGGTCCGCCGGATGCGCCGGTACGCGACGCCCAGCAGCGCGCCGGAGAGCAGCACGCAGCCGCCCAGTTCGGCCCACAGCTTCAGTTGCAGGTCGCGGGTGCGGATCTGCTCGGTCTTGAGGCTGTTGTCCTGGTTGAGCAACCGGATCTCGCGCTGGCGCTGCTGGTCCTCGTAGCGCGCTTGCGCCTCCAGCACCGCCTTGCGGGTCTCGTCGCGCAGCACGACGTCGAACAGCTTGCGCGAGCGCTGATAGGCGTCGACCGCGCCCGGCAGATCCTCGACCTTCTCCAGGTAGGTGCCCAGTTCCAGCCAGGCATCGGCGGTGTAGCTGCCGGCCTCGCGCTGCGCGTCCACCGTGATGGCCTGCATGACGTCGCGCTTGCCTTCCTCCAGCCGCCGCATGCCGATCTTGGCGATACCCATGTTGTGGCGCGCCAGGATCTCGCTGGAGATCTCTTGCGCCTCGCGCGCCATGGTCAGGCTCTGCTCGGCCAGCTCCAGCGCGCGCGGGTAGTTGCCGCTGCGCAGCTCGTAGTCGGCCAGGTTGCCCAGCGCCAGCGCCTGCAGGCCCGGCGCCTGCGCCTCGCGGGCGTACCGCAGCGCCTGCTCGCGCGCCTGCTGGCTGGCCTTGTCGTCGGTGTCCTGCGAGTACACGATGCCCCGCACCGTGTGGATGGAGTACATCAGCACCGGATCCGGGTCCTGCCGCGCCGCCGCCAGGCCCTCCTCCACGGTGCGCTTGGCATGGTCGAACTGCTGGCTGCGGAAGTAGTTGAAGGACAGCGTCGCGTCGGTGTTGGAGATGCGCCAGGGCGAGTTCATCGCACGCGCGATCTCCAGCGCCTTCAGGCCGCTCTCGACCGACGCGTCGACCTCGCCATAGTCGCCCTGCATGTAGGCCAGCAGGGAGGTGGCGCGCCACAGCAGGCGCGGGTCGGCCCTGGCGGCGTCGACCTCCTTCAGCCCGGCCAGCAGGCGCACGCCGGCACCCAGCTCGCCGTTGACCTTGAGCCATTGCGCCCGCGCCAGCATCAGCGCCAGTGGCACCTGCGCGCGCACCGGCGACGCGTCCGGCCACTGCTTGAGCTCCTCGACGGCCGCCTCGTGCCCGGGCCGGTCGCGCAACTGGGCGAGCAGCGCGGCACGCAGGCTCAGCGCCTCCAGCCGCTCGGCGCTGCCCTCGGCGGCGCGCGCCTCCAGGGTCAGCAGCTCCCGCGCATGGTCGCGCGGATGCGCGGTGCCGACGCGCTCCTGCTGCTCCAGCTCGCCTCGCAGCGCGCGGTCCTGCACGACGACATCGGCGGCGCCGGAGCCGCCCTCGGGACTGCATCCGGCCAATGCGCCAAGAGCCCCGAGCGTGCCCGCCGTCGACAGCAGCACCGCCGCGGCATGACGGCACGCACGCGCACGGACGCCGGCCGCGCCTGTCGGCGCTGGCTCGTCGTTGCGTGCTGCTTGCGATAACCCAACCATGCTCATCGGAACTGATGTCGTGTTGTACGTCTTGTTACTGGAGGGTCGGACGAAGGGACGACGTGAAGCGTGCAGACTTCGCGCCGACGCGAGTCCGATGCGCCTAGGCGGGCCGCGCCCGGCTCAGCAGGGCGTGCAGCAGGATGGCGCCGAAGGTGGCCGTCCCGATGCCGCCCAGGGTAAACCCACCCATCTTCAGCGTGTAATCGCCGGTGCCCAGCACCAGCGTGATCGCCGCCACCATCAGGTTGCGCGGGTCACGGAAATCGACCCGGTTGTCGACCCAGATGCGAGCGCCGGCGACGGCGATCAGGCCGAACACCACGATGCTGACCCCACCCATCACCGCCAACGGAATCGCCTGGATCAGCGCGCCGAACTTGGGGGAGAACCCCAGCACCAGCGCCATCAGCGCCGCGACCACGAAGACCGCGGTCGAGTAGATCCGGGTGGCGGCCATCACGCCGATGTTCTCGGCATACGTCGTCACGCCGGTGCCGCCGGAAGCGCCGCTGACGATCGTGGCCAGGCCGTCGCCGACGAAGGCGCGGCCCAGGTCCGGGGACATGTCGCGGCCGGTCATCGCGCCGACGGCCTTCAGATGGCCGAGGTTCTCCGCCACCAGGATCAGCGCCACCGGCGCGATCATCAGCATGGCCTGCGCCTGGAAGACGGGCGTGGCGAAACGCGGCAGACCGAACCACGGCGCCGCCGCGATGCCGGACAGGTCGATCGGCGTGCCCAGGCCCAGGCCGTTGGCCAGCAGCGCGTAGATCAGGCTCGCCTGGATCAGGCCGGCCAGGATCAGCAGGCGCTGCAGCATGCCGCGCGCATACACGGCGACCAGCGCGACGCTCAGGAAGGTCGCGCCCTGCATCCACGTGTCGAAGGCCGTGGGCGCCATGTTCTTGATCGGGACCGCGGCCAGGTTCAGGCCGATGACCGCCACGACGGCACCGGTCACCACCGGCGGCATCAGGCGTTCCACCCAGCCGCTGCCCGTGGCCGCGACGATCAGGCCGATGATGGTGTACAGCACGCCGCAGGCGACGATGCCGCCGAGCGCGACCGCCAGGTTGGGGTTGGGTCCGCTGCCGGCGTAACCGGTCGCGGCGATGACGACGCCGATGAACGCGAAGCTGGAGCCGAGGTAGCTCGGCACCCGGCCGCCGACGAGGAAGAAGAACAGCAGCGTGCCCACGCCGCTCATCAGCACCGCGACGTTGGGATCGAAGCCCATCAGCAGCGGCGCCAGCACGGTGGCGCCGAACATGGCGATCACGTGTTGCAGGCCGAGCGCCGCAGTCTGCGGCCAGGACAGGCGTTCATCGGGAGCAATCGCCTTCTCGGGGCCGACGGTCACCGGCCGCCAGCGCATCAACCACGCCATGGACTTACCTCAGTGCTGGAAGTCACCGAGTGTAGTGAGGCCCCATGACATCGCCACTTCGGGCATATCCGGTGACGAGGCCACTCGCCTGAGGCTTGACGCGCCGAATCGCGCCGTGCTCGGGAACGCGGCAGGCGCCGCGACAAACACCCCGCGTCAGAACAGCACCAGATCGCGGTTGTGCTTCGGCAGCATGCGCAGCAGCCGCCGCCAGGCCAGCCATGCGCGCCACAACGCGCCACCGCACACCAGGCTCAGGATCAACAGGATCGTCATGACGGACTCCTTCTCGGCGCGCGGGCGCACCCTTCAACACGGGCGAGAGCAATATTCCGCACGATCGTGCGAAATTCGGAGAAACCTGGGCGCGATCGAGATCATGGCGGTCACGCTCAGGGGGTGGGGGTCAGGACATGCGCCATCAGGCGCTGGTAGCTGGTCCAGGCCCGGTCGACGGCGCCGGGGCTGCGCAGGAAACGGACCTCGCGCACAAGCGCGGTGAACAGGCCGTCCAGCTCGAAGATCAGTTGGTCGAGGTCGGCGTCGGGCCGCAGGTGCCCCGCCTCCTGCGCCTGCACGAGGGTGCGGCGCAGCGTCGAGCGCCAGCGGCGCACACCCTCCAGCAGCCGGTCGCGCAGCTCGCCGTCGCGGTCATCGTACTCGAAGGCGCCGGCGACATAGAGGCAATTGCCATGGGGCCCTTCGACGCGGGCCAGCCAGCGGCGCACCATCGCGTCGAGCCGCGGCAGGCCGCGCGGCTCGCGCAGCGCGGGAAGAATCACTTCCTGCTGGAATGCCTTCTCGAAGGCATCGAGCACCGCGCCCTGCAACGCCTCGCGCGAGCCGATGCGGGAAAACACGCCGCTCTTGGACAGGTTGAGCCGCTTGGCGACTTCGCCGATGGACAGGCTGTCGAGACCGTCCAGACGCGCCATCTCCAGCGCGACATCGACGATCGCGCTCTGCGTCAGCTCGCTGCGGGCAGTCTTGGCTTCCATGGCGCGCAATTTAGCACGACCGTGCGAACGCCGCCTCGCGCTGAAATTCCGGGGACGTGAAACAGGTTATTCGGAGAGGCTGGAGCCATCCGCATCGGCGCCGGCGTCGTGCGAGTCGGCCCCCGCCTCGTCCGCTCCCTCGCCGGCGGGCGGACGCCCGCGTCGGACGGCGGCCGCCGGGGCGGGCTTGATGCCGCGGCGTTTCAGCGCCTCGCGCAGCAGCAGCTCGATCTGGGCGTTGGACGAGCGCAGCTCGATCGCGGCGAGCCGCTCGATCTCCTCCCACAGCGCGGGATCGAGACGGAGCGGGAACTGCTTCTTGCCGGGACTTGCCATGGTGCTTGCTGCGCGGCTCGGGCGCTCAGGCGGGACGGGACGGGAGGCCGCGGCCGGAGCGCCCGGCGCGGTCAGTTGTAGAGCGTGCCGGCATTGATGATCGGCTGCGTGTCCTTGTCGGAGCACAGCACCACCAGCAGGTTGGACACCATGGCCGCCTTGCGCTCGTCGTCGAGCACGACGATCTCGCGCTCGCTCAGGCCCTTGAGCGCCTCCTCGACCATGGAGACCGCGCCGTGCACGATCTTCTTGCGGGCGCTGATGATGGCCTCGGCCTGCTGGCGACGCAGCATCACCTGGGCGATCTCGGGGGCATAGGCCAGATGCGTCAGCATCGCCGTCTCGACGGTCACGCCGGTGGGCAGGAAACGCGCCTGCAACTCCGCGATCAGGGCGGCCATGACCTCGTCGGCACCGGCGCGCAGCGTGGTCTCGCCGCTGTCCAGGTCCTCGCCCTCGTCGTAGGCGAACTGCGACGCCAGGTGCCGGATCGCGGCCTCGGCCTGGATGCGGACGTACTGCTCGTAATCGTCGACCTCGAAAACGGCGCGGGCCGTGTCCTCGACGCGCCAGACGACGGCGGCGCTGATCTCGACCGGGTTGCCGCGCTTGTCGTTGACCTTGAGCGTCGGCGCGTCCAGGTTGCGGGCCCGCAGCGACAGGCGGCGCTTGATCATGAACAGCGGAATGGTCCAGCGCAGGCCGGACACGCGGTCGGTGCCGACGTAGCGGCCGAACAGCATCAGCACGCGCGCCTCGTTGGGCTGCTGGATGTAGAGCCCGGTCAGCAGGACGACACCGACGACGATCAGCGCCACCTGGGCGGCGCCGAGCGCCAGCGGGCCGAAGCTGGCGAAACGCCAGCCCGCGAAGGCCAGCAGGGCCAGCGCGATCAACAGCGCGGCGTAGCCGTTGGCCGCGCCGGCGCTGCGCTCCAGCGGCGGGTGCGCGGCGGTTTTCTTCGGGACTGCGGTCGTGGTCATCACCTGCTCCTCCAAAATGGTGATATCACTTTATGCGCAACCGACACGATCGCGCAAGCCCCGTTCTCAAAAAGAATCGGCGGACTCAGCAGTCGCTCAGCAACTGCTCAGCGATTGCTCAGCGATTGCTCAGGATCGGCGCGGCAGCGGCATGGGATCCGTCCGGAAAAGCAGAAAGCGCCCTGAGGCGCTTTCCTTGGCGTCGGGCGACGCGTGGCTGGTGGGCGGCGTCGGCCGCCCGCGGGGTCATTTCTTGCGTGCCAGCGGCAGCAGGTAGTTGGCCACGGCGATGCAGCGCTGGCCCAGTTCTTCCTCGCTGACGCGCAGGCCGAAACCGGCCATCGCCGGCGAGGTCAGGAAACGGCCGCCGATCGCGACGGTCGGCACGCCGTCGATGTTGTAGCTGTCCTGCAGCTTCGTCGCCTGCAGGCACTTGGTCTGCACGGTGAACGAGTTGTAGGTGTCCAGGAACTTGGCCGAGTCGACGCCCAGCGGCGCCAGGAACGCGGCCATCGCCTTGGGATCCGTCAGCGACTGCCCACCGCGATGGATCGCGTTGAAGATCGCCGGGCGGGTCTGCTCTTCCTTGCCCATCACCTCGAGGGTGAAGAACAGGCGCTGATGGATCTTCACGTTCTCGCGGAAGGCGACGTGCACCTTGCGGTAGACGACATCGGCCGGCAGTTGCTTGGCCCAGGCCTCGATGGTCGGCTCGAACACGTAGCAGTGCGGGCAGCCGTACCAGAAGAACTCGACCACTTCGATCTTGCCGGCCACCGAGCTGGGCACCGGGGTGGCCAGGCGCTGGTACTGGCGCCCCTCGATCGGACCGCCCTGCGCTTGCGCGGGCAGGCCGGTCAAGGCCAGACCGCCGGCTCCGGCGGTCGACAGGGCGGTGGTGAGGGCGGTGAATTCGCGACGCTTCATCTTCGATTCCTTGAAAGTTCCCGATCCGGTATCCGATGTCCGGGGACCGGCGACCCACACCGGCCGGCCATCCTAGAAACACAAACTTAGGGCGGGATTAACGATCCCGCCCCGGGGGACGGCCGCTCAGCGCTGGATCGCCACGAGGTTGGCCTCGACGCCCGCGCCTTCCAGCTTCTTCTGCTGGGCTTCGGCTTCGTCGCGGGTATCGAACGGGCCCAGGCGCACGCGGAACACGGTGCGGCCGGATTGCTCGCGCTCCATCACCTTGGCCGAGAAACCCTGGATCGCCAGCTTGGCGCGCTGCTGCTCGGCGTCCTCCATGCGCGTGTAGGCGCCGGCCTGGACGAAGAAGCTGCCGCGCGAACCATCCGCCCGCGAGCCGTCGGCGGTACGCGCCTCCGCGGCGCGTTGCTCGGGCTTGGACGAGGTCGTGGCCGGTGCCGTGGCGACCGCCGGAGTGCGTTCGGTCGCGCGGCCTTCGACGGCCGGCGCGGGCGTATTGCCGGCGGTGACCGCGGGCGCCTGAGCGGGCGCCGGCGTCGTCGCCGGCGGCGCGGCCGGCGTCACGACGCCCGAGGCCGCCTTGGCGCCGGCGCGGCCGGCCAGCGGCGCGTTCGGGTCCCAGTTGCGATTGCGCTCGGCTTCCTGCGCGTCCTGCTCGGCAGTGCGCTGCGGCAGCTTGTTGATGAAGGGCACCGGCGCCTTGGTGACGTACAGCGCCACGCCCAGCGCGACGCCCAGCCCCAGCAGCAGGCCCACGATCAGGCCCATGGCGAATCCGCCGCGCTGCTTCTCCTTGCTCATTGCTGCTCCTGGTTGTCTCGTTCCATCACGTCGGGCGCCTGCACGCCCAGCACCGCCAGCGCGTTGCGCAGCACCTGGCGCGTGGCCGCCAGCAGGGTCAGGCGGGCACGCGTCAGCGCCGGGTCGTCGCCCAGGACGCGTTCGGCGCCATAGTAGCTGTGGTACGCGCCGGCCAGGTCGCGCAGGTAGAAGGCGACGTCGTGCGGGGCCAGGTCTTGCGCCGCGCTGGTCAGCATGCGGGGATAGTCGGCCAGCTTGAGCATCAGGGCGGACTCGGTCGGCGCGGTCAGCAGCGACAGGTCGGCCTGCGCGAGCGAGGCCTCGTCATGCCCCCGCTCGACGCCCTTGCGCAGCACCGAGCAGATCCGCGCATGCGCGTACTGCACGTAGAACACGGGGTTCTCGTCGTTGGCCTTGAGCGCGAGGTCGACGTCGAAGATGAATTCCGTGTCGGCCTTGCGGCTGATCAGGAAGAAGCGCACCGCGTCGCGGCTGGTCCAGTCGATCAGGTCGCGCAGCGTGACGTAGCTGCCGGCGCGCTTGGAGATCTTGACCTCCTCGCCGCCCTTCATGACCGTGACCATCTTGTGCAGCACGTAGTCCGGGAAGCCCTGCGGAATGCCGACACCAGTGGCCTGCAGGCCGCCGCGCACCCGGGCGATCGTGCCGTGGTGGTCGGTGCCCTGGATGTTGATGCACTTCGAGAAGCCGCGCTTGAACTTGTTGACGTGGTACGCGACGTCCGGGACGAAGTAGGTGTACGTGCCGTCGGACTTGCGCATCACGCGGTCCTTGTCGTCACCGTATTCGGTCGAGCGCAACCACAACGCGCCGCCTTCCTCGTAGGTCTTGCCGTTGGCGACCATGCGCGACACCGCGTCCTCGACCTGACCGCCGCTGTACAGCGAGGACTCCAGGAAGTAGTTGTCGAAGCGCAGGCCGAAGGCTTGCAGGTCCAGGTCCTGCTCGTGGCGCAGGAAGGCCACGGCGAACTGGCGGATCGAATCGAGGTCGTCGGGGTCGCCGGAGGCGGTGAATTCGCGGTCGTCGGCCTTCACCGTCTCCTTGCGCATGAAGGCGTCGGCGATGTCCTGGATGTAGTCGCCGTTGTAGAACTTCTTGCTTTCGGGGTTGTCGGCCTCGGTCGGCCAGATCGGGTCGCCCGGCTTGAAGCCCTTGATGCGCAGTTGCGTGCTGTGGGCCAGCGTGCCGATCTGCACGCCGGCATCGTTGTAATAGAACTCGCGGCGGACCTTCCAGCCCTGCGTCGCGAACAGCTGGCACAGCGAATCGCCCAGCGCCGCCTGGCGCGCATGGCCGACATGCAGCGGGCCGGTCGGGTTGGCCGACACGAACTCCACCAGCGCCGAGGTCTCGCGCGCCGGCTGGTCGCCAAAGGCCGTGGCCGCGGTCAGGACCTCGCCGATCACGGCCTGCTTGGCGGCGGGCTTGAGGCGGACGTTGATGAAGCCGGGGCCGGCGATCTCCAGCGCGTCGACCCAGCGCTCGAAGGCGGGCTGCGTCTGCAGCTGCGCGATCAGCGTCTGCGCCAGCTCGCGCGGATTCTTCTTGAGCGCCTTCGACAGCTGCATGGCGGCGGTGCAGGCGAAGTCGCCATGCGCGGCCTGCTTGGGCGACTCGAACGCGGCCGGCGGCGCTGCGGCGATGGTGCCGGCGTCGATGGCTTCCTGGCTCAGGCCCTGGAGCACGGTTCCGAGGGCGGCGAGCAAATCCTGCTTGGCTTGAATCATGGTGTGGCATTTTAGGGGGCCTCCCTGTAAGAGACGGTGAGCCCTCTTGCCGACCTCCCCCCCGTGGGGCAGGATGCCCCACCGATGAGCGCCCCCAGCGACACCCACCTGCCGTCAGGCTTCCCCGACGATTCGACGCTCGGCGGTCTGGCCGACCTGCCCGAGCAGATCGGCAAGTACCGCGTGCTGCGCCGCCTCGGCGAGGGCGCCACCAGCGACGTGTTCCTGGCCATGGACGACTTCCGCGGCCAGGAGGTCGCAATCAAGCGCATGCGCAGCTGGTCGCCCGGCGGCCGCTCCGAGGAGGACACGCTCAGCATCCGCTTCTTCGCCGCCGAGGCCGCGCTGGCGGGCCGGCTGCAGCACCCCAACGTCGTGCAGATCCTGGACGCCGTGCAGGACGGCGACCTGCCGTATCTGGTCATGGAATATGTCCACGGCGTGACGCTGAAGCACTTCTGCCGCAACGACCGGCTGCTGCCGCTGGACCAGATCGTCGAGCTCGGGTTCAAGTGCGCGATGGCGCTGTCGTATGTGTTCCGGCAGGGCGTCGTCCATCGCGACATCAAGCCCGCCAATCTGCTGGCCGTGCTCGACAACCAGGGGCAGGTCACCGACGTCAAGGTCAGCGACTTCGGCAGCGCGCTGAACCTCAACGCCGACATGACGCAGGTGCATCGCGTGGGCTCGCTGGCCTACATGCCGCCGGAGCAGATCGAGGGCGGCGACGTCGGCGCGCAGGCGGACATCTACTCGCTGGGCGCGGTGCTGTACCACATGGTCTGCGGCCGGCCGCCGTTCGACGCGCCCAATCAGATGGCGCTGATGCATCAGATCTACCACCAGGCGCCACAGCCGCTGCTGGGTCAGCGCGGCGGCGTCACGCCGGAGCTGGACGCCGTCATCCTGCGCGCGCTGGCCAAGCACCCGCACGAGCGTTATCACGACTGGGAGGCCTTCGGGCAGGCGCTGTCGGACCTGGTCGCGCGGCAACTGGTGCCGCTGGCGCGGCTCAACGAGGTGAAGGACTCGGAGCGCTTCAACCTGCTGCGCGGGCTGGAGTTCTTCGCCGGCTTCGGCGACGTCGAGCTGTGGGAGGTCGTACGCCGCGCGCGCTGGCGCCGCTATCCGCTCGACCACCTGCTGTTCAAGCGCGGCCAGGAGGGCAACACCTTCCACATCATCACGCAGGGGCAGGTCGACGTCTGGCGCGACGGCGCGCTGGTCGCGACGCTGGGCACCGGCACCTCGGTCGGCGAGATGGCCTACCTCGCCCCCAATCCCGACCTGCGCCGTCACAGCACCGACATCCGGGTGACTGAACTCTGCACGACTGTCTCTTTTACGCCCGACTCGTTGGGCCAACTGAGTCCCGAGTGCCAGCATCGCTTCGACCGCGCCTTCATACAGGTTCTGGTCAGGCGCCTCCACCTTGCGCATGAGGCATTGGCACATCCACGCCGCATTCTGTGAGTCATGCACCGACTCGCACGAGCAATGGCGCGCCGCATTCGCGCCGACCGGGGCGAGTCACCGAAACACTTGACCGGCGTCAACCGCTATTGAGGGCGGCTCGTTGGTGTGCTCAACTGGCCATGAGGTCCTTCCTTAACCCCCCTGTAGCCCCGTAGGAGAGAGTGATGAAGCAACTGACCCCCATGACGCTGATCGCTGGCGCGCTGTTGGCCCTGGCCTCGCTGGGCGCGCACGCCGCGGACGACGTCAAGAAGAAGGAGCCCACCGCCCAGCAGCAGCGCATGAAGAGCTGCAATGCCGATGCCAAGGGCAAGACCGGCGACGACCGCAAGGCCTTCATGAGCTCGTGCCTGAAGGGCGAGAGCGCCTCGGCCCCGGCGATGACCGCCCAGCAGACCAAGATGAAAACCTGCAACGCCGACGCCAAGGACAAGACCGGCGACGCGCGCAAGGCCTTCATGAAGGAGTGCCTGTCGGCGAAGTGACCGCGGCCCATCGGCGAGACCTGCCCAGGCATGCCGGAACACGGCGTGTCGCGGCGAGTCGGGACGAAAGACAAGGCCCTCTCACGAGGGCCTTGTCGTTTCCGTCACGCGGTCACGGCGCTTGCCCGCGCTTCCCGAGGTCCCCGATCAACGCGTCATGACCCCGCGCGCCAGCATCACCGCCGCGATCGGGATCAGGATCAGCAGGTGGGCCTGCAGCATCACCAGACGGCGCGTCGCGCGCACGTCGTCGGCGCCGGGCAGGCCACCGCCGCCGTCCAGCGTCTTCACCCAGCGGCGATAGGTCAACGTGGGCTTGATCGAGATGAGCCCGATGACGACGAACATCCCGAACTTGAAGTGCAGCAGCGGCTGGTGCCAGTACCACCCCAGGCCCTTCATGCCCCACCAGGTGCGGGCCAGACCGGTCAGCAGCACCGCCACCGCCGTCATGCCGTAGATCATGTCCAGCCGGGACAGGCGCCGCACCACGGCGGCGTTCATCCATTCGCCGCGGCACAGCGCCGCCTGGCTGCCGAGGAATACGACCAGGCTCAGGATCGCCAGGATGTGCAGACCGGCCAGCAATGCTTCGAGATTCATGGAGTCTCCCAGGTGGAGGCGCGCGTCCAGTAGTCGGCGCTGCCGTAATGTTCCTTGAGGAAGTCTATCCACAGCCTCACGCGCAGCGGCAGGTGCTTTCGCTGGGGCAGCATCGCGAAGATCCCGTTCGGCGGCGCCGCGAAATCGTCGAGCACGCTCACCAGCTCACCGGACCGCAGCGCGGCCGCGACCTCCCAGGTGCTGCGCCACGCCAGACCCAGCCCCTGCCGGCACCAGTCATGCAGCACCTGCCCGTCGCTGCAATCGAGCCGGCCGCTTGGCCGCAGGTGCTGCACCTGGCCGTCGACGCGGAAGGCCCAACCGCGCGTCTGGCTCGCGTCGGAGCTCAGCGTCAGGCACTCGTGCCGCATCAGCTCCGACGGATGCCTGGGCGTCCCGGCGCGCTTGAGGTAGGCCGGCGCGGCGACGCACAGCCGGCGGTTGTCGGCGAGCCGGGAGCTGATCAGGCTGGAATCGCTGAGGTCGCCGACGCGCACCGCGCAATCGAAGCCCTCGTTGACGATGTCGACGACGCGATCGCTCAGGTTGAGCGACGCGCTGACCTCCGGATGACGGGCCAGGAAGCCGGGCACCAGCGGCGCCACGTGGCGCCGTCCGAAACCCGCCGGCGCGGTGATGCGCAAATGCCCGCTCGCCTTGATGCCGCCGGCGCTGACGCTGGCCTCGGCGCTGGCGAATTCCACCAGCAGCCGCTGGCAGTCCTCCAGGAAGGCGCTGCCCTCGTGCGTCAGGCTGAGCCGGCGCGTGGTGCGCAGCAGCAGCTTCACGCCGAGCCGCGCCTCCAGCGCATCGATGCGGCGGCCCATCACCGCGGGCGCCACGCCCTCGGCCAAGGCCGCGGCGGTGAGGCTGCCCTTGGTCGCCGTCGACACGAAGGACTCGATCTGTTTGAGGCGGTCCATGCCGACGATTGTTGGACCGTTGCGCTGCCCAAGGCAATGAATGACTGCCCTATGCGTTGTTATTTGTGCAAAAAAGTCAGGGATCTACGACCACGGCCGACATGAATCGAGAGCCCCGGCCGGCCTACAGTCGATGCATCCGGATCGGAGAATTCCTGCTCCGATCGCCCTCGATTCCTTGGGAGTTGCCATGAGCGCACGCAGTCCGCACCTTCGTCTCCAGGTCGATTCCGCCCTGGCCCGGTTCATCGAGACCGAAGCCCTGGCCGGCACCGGCATCGAGCCCGCCGCCTTCTGGGCCGGCTTCGACGCGCTGGCGCATGACCTGGCACCGAAAAACGCCGCGCTGCTGCAGGAGCGCGACCGGCTGCAGACCGAGATCGATGCCTGGCATCGCAGCTTCCCCGGCCCGATCCAGGACATGGCCGCCTACCAGGCCTTCCTGACGCGCATCGGCTACCTCGTGCCCGTGCCGGCCGACCCGCTGGCCACGACCGCCCATGTGGACGCGGAACTCGCGCTCCAGGCCGGCCCGCAGCTGGTCGTGCCGATCCTGAACGCGCGTTATGCGCTGAACGCGGCGAACGCGCGCTGGGGCTCGCTGTACGACGCCCTCTACGGCACCGACGTGATTCCCGAGACCGACGGTGCCGAGCGCGCCGGCGCCTACAACCCGGCGCGCGGCGCGAAGGTGATCGCCTTCGCCCGTCAGGTGCTGGACGACGCTGCGCCGCTGAAGGACGCCTCGCACGCCGACGCCGCCGGATATCGCATCAACGGCACGGCGCTGGTCGTGACCTTGAAGGACGGCCGCGCGGCCACGCTGGCCGACCCGTCTCAGTTCGTCGGATACCACGGCGACAGCGCGGCGCCGACGGCGATCCTGCTGCGCCACAACGGCCTGCACATCGAGATCCAGATCGATCGCGCCTCCGCCATCGGCGCGACCGACGCGGCCGGCGTCGCCGACCTGCTGATGGAGGCGGCGCTGTCGACCATCCTCGACCTGGAGGACTCGATCGCCGCCGTCGACGCCGAGGACAAGCTGCTGGCCTACCGCAACTGGCTGGGCATCCTGCGCGGCTCGTTGACGGAGGAAGTCAGCAAAGGCGGCCGCAGCTTCGTCCGCCGGCTGAATCCGGACCGCGTCTACCAGGCCCCAGGCGGCGGCGAGGACGTCGTGCTGCCGGGCCGCTCGCTGCTGTTCGTCCGCAACGTCGGCCATCTGATGACCAACCCGGCCATCCTGCTCGAAGGCGGCAAGGAGATCCCCGAAGGGATCATGGACGCGGTCGTCACCACGCTGATCGCGCTGCACGACCTGCGCCAGCTGTCGGGCTCGGGGCTGCGCAACTCGCGCCAGGGCTCGATCTACATCGTGAAGCCCAAAATGCACGGTCCGGCCGAGGTGGCCTTCGCCAACGAGCTGTTCGGCCGCGTCGAGCAGTTGCTGGGCCTGCCGGCCTCGACGGTCAAGCTCGGCATCATGGACGAGGAGCGCCGCACCAGCGTCAACCTGGCCGCCTGCATCGCCGCGGCGCCCAGCCGCGTCGCCTTCATCAACACCGGCTTCCTGGACCGCACCGGCGACGAGATGCACACCGCGATGCAGGCCGGACCGATGCTGCGCAAGGGGGACATGAAGTCCAGCGCCTGGATCCAGGCCTACGAGCGGAACAACGTGCTGGTCGGCCTGTCCGCCGGCCTGCGCGGCCGCGCCCAGATCGGCAAGGGCATGTGGGCGATGCCCGACCTGATGGCCGCGATGCTGGAGCAGAAGATCGCGCACCCCAAGGCCGGCGCCAACACCGCCTGGGTGCCCAGCCCCACGGCCGCCACCCTGCACGCGCTGCATTACCACCGGGTCAGCGTGGCGAAGGTCCAGCGGCAGATCGAGGCCGAGGCGCCGTCCGTCGACCGCGACGAACTGCTGCGTCGCCTGCTGACCATCCCCGTCGCGGCCGCCCCCGCCTGGACCGACGCCGAGAAGCAGCAGGAGCTCGACAACAACATCCAGGGCATCCTCGGCTACGTGGTGCGCTGGATCGACCAGGGCGTCGGCTGCTCCAAGGTGCCGGACATCAACGGGGTCGGCCTGATGGAAGACCGGGCCACGCTGCGGATTTCCAGTCAGCACGTGGCCAATTGGCTGTACCACAACGTCGTGACGGAGCAACAGGTCACGGCAACCTTCGAGCGAATGGCGGCCGTGGTGGACCGTCAGAACGCGGGGGATTCCCTGTACGAGCCGATGGCAGGACACCCCGAAAGCATGGCCTATCAGGCCGCGCTGGACCTGGTGTTCAAGGGCCGGGAACAGCCCAGCGGCTACACCGAGCCGCTGCTGCACGCCTGGCGACAGCGTCGGAAGGCCCGCTGACCACCGACGAACGCGGCTCAACAGTGCCGAACAGCACCCTAACGAAAGTCATCCCCCAGCAACTTCCAGTGGCATCTGTAGCGAATCAAGGCGGCCCTTCGAGGCCGCCTTTTTCATTTTCGGTAAAAACTACCCGTTTCTTCCGACGCAAATTGATAGATGTGTAGCTACATGTTGTTTTCCTCATTTGCAGCAATCAGGGGACACCCGTAATCGCACATTGGTTGCCCATGCTTAAAGTTTCTTCACCGCCGAACACCGTGACTTGACGCAAGACGCCTCGTCGCATCGTTTTTATCGTTTCCAGGAACAGCATGGCCTCCTACCCTCAAATCCGTCGCATCAGTGCCGCCGCCGCGCTGGTGGCCGTCTCCATCGGGGCCGCGCACGCCCAGGAATCCCAGCAGCTCGAACGCATCGAGATCACCGGTTCCAGCATCAAGCGCGTGGCCAATGAAGGCTCGCTGCCGGTGCAGCTGATCACGCAGGAAGACATCAAGGCCTCCGGCGCGACCAACGTGGCCGACCTGATCCAGCGCCTGCCGGCCATGGGCGGCAACCTGACGATCGGCGACATCGCCATCGGCTCCAACTCCGGCGGCATCGCCACCGCCTCCATCCACGGCATCGGCGAGAGCTACACGCTGGTGCTGCTGAACGGCCGCCGCATCGCGCCGACCGGCTCGGGCAGCCGCATCAACCTGAACTCGATCCCGATGAGCGCCATCGAGCGCATCGAAGTCCTGACCGACGGCGCCTCGGCGTTGTACGGCTCGGACGCGATCGCCGGCGTCGTCAACTTCGTCCTGAAGCGCAACGTGCAGGGCGGCAACATCACCGCCAACTACAGCAACCCCGTCGGCTCGGGCGGCTCGGCGGCCAACATCAGCGCCACCTACGGTCTGGGTGATCTGGAGCGCGACGGCTACAACGTCGTCGCCACCTACCGCCGCGACGAGCAGAAGCAGCTCAAGTCCGGCGACCGCTCGTTCGCCAAGTCGGCCTACCTGCCGTTCACCTTCGGCGGCCGCCCCTACGCCTACGACCGCACCAGCACCTCGGCCGACCCGGCCAACGCGGCCGTCGTGTTCAAGCGCCTGACTGGCGAGACCACCACGCTGCCGGCGTACTCGTTCAACCCGTACCGCATGACCAACGGTCAATGCGCGACGAACAACGTCTACAGCCTGTCCAACACCATCCCGGCGAACTCGAATGCCAAGGCCGGCACGGCCCAATGCGCGTTCGACTTCGTCAGCACCATCGACATCTATCCCGAGTCGACCCGCGACGCGCTGTACCTGACCGGTGAAGCCAAGGCCGGCCAGAACGTTCGCGTGTACACCGACCTGGCCTTCACGCGCCTGGACCTGACCGCCCGCATCGCGCCGAACCCGGTGCCCATCGCCATCGGCACGTCGTCGCCGCTGTTCGCCAAGTACGTCGCGCCGTACCTGACGCCGGCCCAGATCGCCCACGTCGACACGGTCACCGCCAACTACCGCGCCACCGACTTCGGCACCCGCGACTCGCAGACCATCACCGATGCCAAGCACGCCGTGGTCGGCGCCAAGGCGGACATCGGCGAGTGGTCGCTGGACGGCGCCCTGACCTGGTCGCAGAACTCGCTGGACGAGCGCTACATCGGCGGCTACTTCAAGGCCAAGGAGTTCAACAACATCCTGTCCACCGGCGCGCTCGACCCGTTCGTGCCGTCGGGCAACCAAAGCGCCGCGACGCAGCAGCTGATCAAGGATTCGATCTATCACGGCACGATCCGCGAGGCCTCGACGACGCTCAAGGGCGCCGACGTGCGCGCCTCCGGCGAGCTGTTCAAGCTGCCCGCCGGCATGGTCAGCCTGGGTGTCGGCGCGGACTTCCGCAACTACCACTACAAGCAGACGCCGTCGGCCGACGCGGTGGGCGGCGTGATCTACAACTTCGCCCCCAACCCCGCCTATGACATGCAGCGCGACAACGTCGGCGCGTTCGCCGAGTTCCTGATCCCCGTGATCAAGGACCTCGAAGCCACCGCCGCGGTGCGTTACGACAGCATCAGCAAGATCAAGGACGCGATCAACAAGCGCGACTTCGGCAAGACCGAAACGGCGGCCACCTACAAGCTGTCGGCGCGCTACAAGGCGACGCAGTCGCTGCTGGTGCGCGGCTCCTACGGCACCGGCTTCAAGGCGCCCGACATGCTGGACATCGCCCAGCCGCTGGTGACCAACGGCGTGACGGCATCCAGCTACGACTGCCCGTTCCCCGGCGACGGCAGCGGCGCGGCGCCCTGCAAGCCCGGCAAGTCGCAATACACGCAGCTGTCCGGCGGCAACGAGGCGCTGAAGCCCGAGAAGTCCAAGCAGCTGACCTTCGGCGTGCGCTTCGACCCGACCAAGAACTTCGGCGCGAGCCTGGACTACTGGCAGGTCAAGCTGCGCGACGCCGTCAGCGCGGTGTCCGCCAACCAGGCCTTCGGCGATCCGCAGCTGTACAAGAACCTGTTCACGACCTACAAGCTGCCCGCCGAGACGAACGCCTACTACGCGTTCATGGCGCTGTCGACCAACATCGGCCAGTCGATCTACAAGGGCGTGGACTGGTCGCTGGAAGGCCGCACCGCCATCGAGGGCCTGGGCCGCCTGACCACCACGGTCAACGGCACCTACATGATCAAGGCGTCCTACACCCGTCCGGGTACCGCCACCGACTTCACCGACAGCCTGGGCAAGTACGGCGTGGACGCGCAGGTCATCTTCCGCAACACGGCGCAGGCCCGGTTCGCGCTGGAGACCGGCCCGGTGACCAACGCGCTGACGGTGAAGTACCGTTCGGGCTACACCGACATCTCGCAGACGGTGCGCGACCTGACGACCGGCGCCAACACCCGGGTGCAACTGACGGTGCCGAACTACATCACGTTCGACTACCAAGGCAGCTACCGCTACAGCAAGGCGCTGGAACTGCGCCTGGGCATCGCCAACCTGACCAACCAAGCCCCGCCGTTCACGCTGCGTGACTCGTCGGGCCACCAGGTCGGCTACGACCCGCGTTACGCCAGCCCTCTGGGCCGCACGGTCTACCTGACGGGCAGCTACAACTTCTGATCGCCGGGCACGAAGGTCTCGCGCTCCGGCGCGAAGCCTCCGCATCGATCGCCGCTTGACCGGTTCGCCGGCAAGCGGTTTTTTCATTGGGGCGGGGCATGAAAAACGCCCCCGATCGGGGGCGTCGTGACCGGCGAAGGGCGAGAGGGTCAGGTCATGTTCGCCGCCAGGAAACGCTCCACGCGCGACCAGAAGTCGACGTTGTTGGCCTCCTTGCGCCAGCCGTGGCCCTCGTCGTCGTAGACCACCCACTCGACGTTCTTGTTGTGCGACCGCAGCGCGTCGCGCATCTTCACGCCGTTGATCATGGGCACGCGCACGTCCTGCGCGCCGTAGGCCATCAGCACCGGCTGCTTGATCTCGGCGGCGCGCTGCAGCGGCGAGGTGCGACGGAACTGCTCGGCATCCTTCTCCGGATCGCCGATCAGGCGGCGGCGGCCGGTGTCGGGACCGCCGTAGCGGTTGAAGTCGGTCCAGGTGACGCTGAACATGAAATTCGGATCGGTCACGCCGACCCAGTTCACGCCGCAGCGGAACAGCTCCGGCTCCTTCACCAGGCCCATCATCGTCAGGTAGCCGCCGTAGCTGGCACCCGCGATGCAGATGCGCTTGGGATCGACCTTGCCTTGCTCGATGAGCTGCTTGACGCCGTCGGTGACGTCGTCCTGCATGGCCAGGCCCCATTGGCGCCAGCCGGCGCGGAAGAGCTTGTCGCCGAAGCCCGTCGACGCGCGCGGCGCCGGCATGAACACGGCATAGCCCCGCGAGGCCAGGAACTGCACGACCGGGTCCCACTGCATGTGGATCGGCCGCACCCACGGTCCGCCGTAGTGCAGCACCACGAGCGGCGGCTTGCCGTCGCCGGCCGGCAACGTCAGTTGCGCCGGGATCTGCATGCCGTCGCGCGCGGCATAACGGAAGAAGGTGGTCGGGCGCATCTCCGCCACCTTGATCCAGGGCCGCGTCGCGCCCAGGCCCTGGAACTTGTCATCCTTGACCTGGTAGAGGTAGTAGCGACCCGGATCCCGGTCGGAGGTCGACGCGATCAGCGCGATGCGCTCGTCGCCCGTGCCGGCCACCTGCAGGAAGTTGACCGTGTCGGGCAGCGCCTTGTCGACGACCGTCTGCAACGCCGCGTACTGCTCGTCGAGCCAGTAGGTGCCGGGCTTGATGGCCTCGTACTCGATGCCCAGCAGCGCCTCGCGGGTCTTGTTGAACCGCAGGTTGGCGTCGATGTCATACCCCTTGGCCGCGAACACCGGCGCCGGGTCGACCTTGCCGGTCTTGGGATCGAACATGTAGAGGCCGGCCGTGTCGTTCCCGGCATAGGCGGTGACGTACAGACGTCCATCACTCGCGATCGCCTCGGGCTGGACCGAGTTGAGCGAGTCGTCGTCGCGATAGGTGTAGACCTTGGTCCACGGTCCGTCGGCGGCGTCGCGGTAGTGGATGTCGAAGGTCTCGTCGCGGTAGGTCACGCAGCAGCGCACCGCGCCCTTGCCGTCGACCAGCCACTTCTGCGCGTCGCCGGGCGCGCCCAGCGTCAGCAGCGAGAAGCGTCCGGTGAGCGTGTTGACGCGGTACAGGCTGGACGACGACTTGCCCTTGGCCTGATAGGAATACGCGATGGCGCGGACATCGTCGGTGTATTCGCCATTCTCGAGCACGAGCGAATGCAGCGCGGCGCCCGGCGGCAGGAGCTTGGTCCCTTCGGACATGAAGGCTCGCTCCGCCAAGGTCACGAAGTTGGTGGCGTCGGCATTGATGGCGAACAGACCGGCGGCGCCGACCTGGTCACCGCCACCGCGTTGGCGATCGGTCACGGTGAAGATCAGCCGCTTGTTGTTGACCCAGCCCAGCCCGCCGGCATCGCCGTCGGAGAAGTTGGTGATGATCTTGGCCTTGCGGGTCGCGACATCGACCACGACGATGTTGCTGCGCCCATTGGTCACGCGCGTGCCCGCGACGTACTTGCCGTCGGGCGAGAGCCGGGCTCCGGAGAGCACGGGGTTGCGGAAGAAATCCTCGACCTTGAGCGAGGAGGCGGGCGCGTCGGCGGCCATGCCGACGACGGGGAAACCGGCGAGGGGAGAAAGGGCAGCCGCGGTCACGAGAGCGCGGCGCCGGGTGTCGGGAGTGCGTCGAATCATGTTCTGAACCGTGTGGAATGAAAAAGGGCGCCGTCGCCGGCGCCCTCCGAATGCTGCGTACAGCGCTTCCGAATCAACGGAAGGTGTACTTCGCGCCCAGTTGGAAGTATCGGCCGCGATTGGTGTACAGCTCGGCGAAGCCCATCTGCGTGTAGGTATTGCTCAACGCATTGGTCAGGCTCAGCGGAGGCATGCGGTCGAACACGTTCTTCACCGTGAAGCTCAGCTCCAGGTTCTTCACGCCGCTGTACACGACTTGCGCGTCGCCTTCCTCGTGGTTGCCCACCTTGCGGGTGTTCGCAGCGATCGGGAACGGCTTGTCCGTGTCCCAGAAGCCGCCCACCGTGCGCCACTGGAAGCCGTAGCTCCAGGGACCGTTCTCGGCCAGCACGCTGAAGTTGTTGCGGAAACGCGGCGTGGCGTAGGTGCCGGAGTACTCGGCCCAGCCGTCGCCTTCGTTCTGGCGCGTCTTGTTGGTGAAGTAGTAGGTCAGCAGGTTGCGGATCGTCACGTTGCCCAGCATCGTGCCGGACAGACGCCAGCGCGCATCCACGTCCACGCCCGAGGTCTCGCGCTCGGCGATGTTCTGCAGGTTGGTGAAGATGTCGAAGCGCGGACCGTTCTTGACGAACAGACCCTGGTCGATCGCCGAGGAGATCGTCGGGGAGCTGATGTCGTTGGTCTTCTTGATCTTCCACCAGTCGATGCTGGCGTTGATGTCCTTGGCCACCTCGAACACCGCGCCCAGGTTGAAGGTCTTGCCCTTCTCAGGCTGCAGGTTGGGGTTGGCGCCGTTCACCTGGAAGGCGTTCAACAGGCAGGACTGCTCGCCGGTCACCGGGTCCGTGGTCACCGGCACACCCAGCTTCACGCAGGCCGCCGGATCGGTGATGGTGGTCGCGCCCTCTTCCTGCGCGCCGTACAGCTGCTTCAGCACCGGGGCGCGGAAGCTGCGCGTGAACGAACCGCGGAAGGCCAGTTGCGGGGACACCGTCCACTTCAGGCCGACACGCGGGCTGGTGGCGTCGGCGTTGGGGTACTTGTCGTAGCGGATCGCGGCCTGTGCCTCGACCGACTTCAGCACCGGGATCGACAGTTCGGTGTAGACCGCCTTGTAGGTGCGCTTGGCTTCCACGGCCGCCTGGGCGATACCGCCAACGACCTTGCCTTCCTGGATCAGCAGGTCGGGCTCGTCGGACAGGGTTTCGTGGTTGAGGTTCACGCCAACGGCGAACTTCAGGGCGCCGGCGGGCAGTTGGTACAGGTCGCCAGCGATCTGGGCATTGAACGTTTCCAGCACCGACTTGCCGACTCGCTTGGGCGAGACCTTCAGGCTCTCGACGAACGCCGGATCATTGGTGTTGACGGTCGGGTTCAGCGCGCCGCTGCCGGTGGCATCGGCCCACAGGTCGGCGTTGTAGTAGTTGTGGTCCTGGTTGGTGACCTTGCTCTCGCCACGGGAGACCGCGACCTTCCAGTCGTAGTTTCTCCACGTGCCTTCCAGGCCGGTGGCCACGTTGATGAAGTCCGACTTGCGGTCGGTCATGCGGGGGCCACCCTGCATGAAGCGGCCGGCGATGTACACCGTGCCGGTGCCCGAGCCGTCCGCACGCTTGATTTCGTACGGCAGTTGGTTCGGGTTGGTGATCGGGACGATGAAGTAGTCCGGCACCGGGTGCGCGTCGAAGTGATCCTTCGAGTGCGAGAACGTGCCTTCGACGAACGCGCGCGTGTCGTTGTTGATCTGGAAGTTGGCGACGGCCATCGCGCTGACGCGATCGGCGCCGTTGTAGGCGGTCAGCAGCGACTGGTTGAAGTCGTAGCGGCAGATGTTGTTCGCGCCCAGCGAGCCGCTCGGGCAGGGGGCGTACGGAACACCGACGAGCGCGCCGGTGTTAGGGTTGATCACGTTGCCGGTCGGCGAGAACGAGCTGCGGGCGTCGGAGCTGCCGAAGCGGCGGAAGTCCACCGAGCTCGACAGGTCGCGGTCCTTGCGCAGGATCGGGTCGCGCTTGAGGATGTCCAGGCCCACCAGCACGTTGAAGCGGTCGGTGCTCAGGTCGCCGAAGCCGGCGGACAGGCCCGCGCGCTTTTCGGTGCCGTCGCCGCGGCTGGAGCGGCCCCAGCTGCCGTTGACTTCGATGCCCTGGTAATCGGTCTTCGTCACGAAGTTGATGACACCGGCCACGGCGTCGGCGCCGTACAGCGCGGAGCCGCCGTCCTTCAGGATTTCGATGCGTTCGATCGCGCCGATCGGCAGCGAGTTGATGTCGAACGCGGCGCCCGCGCCGGACGAGTCGTACAGCGCGTTCACCGGCAGGCGGCGACCGTTCAGCAGGACCAGCACCTGGCTGCTGCTCAGGCCGCGCATGCCGATGTTGGCGGTGCCGGAGCCGGACGGCGAGTTGGAGGCCAGTTCACCCTGGTCGAACACGTCGATCGAGGGGATCGAGCGCAGCAGTTCGTTCACCGAGGTGGCGCCGGTGCGCTCGATCGCCTTGCGCGAGAGCACTTCGATCGGCGACACGCCTTCGGCATTGGTGCGCTTGATCGCGGAGCCCACGACCTCCACGCGTTCCAGTTGCTGGGGGTTTTCAGCCTGTTGCGCATGCGCCAGGCCCGCGAGGCTGCCGAGCACGATCAGCGCCGCCGCGGAGAGAGTATTTCGTTGATGCATATCGTTTCCCAAATGAGCTGTGGAACGTTTGAACCACGGGAGGCAGCGCGCTTATGCCCCGTCCCGGTGGGGATCGAGCCGCCTCGCTGTTCCGAGCTAACGATTCTTCGGCACCGGTCTTCCAAGCCCCTGCGGGAACTCTCTAGGTCACTTCCGCCAAATCCGTGATCCATTCGTCACGGGTGTGAAATGTCATCCTCATTAAGTTGTTGATTTCCAATACAAATCGGCTAACACATGCGTGTTATCTGGCCATTCGTAAAGAAAGATTTCGTGACCAGGTCGTTCTGGCGCGTTGGCAGGTGGCAACAAAATGTGGAGATTTGTCAGGGTTCACCCTTGATTAACAATGGGACACGACGCCGATCTCCACGCGATCTCATCAACTCCACCCCGAAATATGTGGTTTTCCTACCACCGCTTCGCGAAAATCAGTTGGGGTTTTCGAGCATTCCAGCGATTTCGGACTGAGATCCGCCCGCCAGCATTACTTCTCACACCCGAGCAACATAACTTGACGACCCCCCCTGCACACTGAAGTTGGCCTCGGATACCCCGGGGCCGACTTCATTACATGGCGATGACATACCGCCATGTAAATCCCTTCAGGAGTAGTGCAGATGTACAAGCTGAACTCGGTGGGCCTGGCCGTGGCCGCCACCATCGCGGCCGCCTCCTTCCCGGCCTTGGCACAGGAAGAACAAACCCAGCTGGAGCGCGTCGTCGTGACGGGCTCGGCCATCAAGCGCATCGACGCGGAGACCGCCGTTCCGGTGACGGTGGTCAGGATGGATGACCTGAAGAAGTCGGGCATCACCTCCGTCGAGCAGGTCATGGCCAACCTGTCGGCCGTCCAGACGTCGACCAACACGGCGCAGGCGGTGGGGTCGAGCAGCGGCGGCGCGTCGTTCGCGAACATGCGCGGCATCGGCGCCGACAAGACGCTGATCCTGCTGAACGGGCAACGCATCGCCAACAACGCGGTCGACGGCTCGGCGCCCGACCTGAACATGATCCCGTTCGCGGCCATCGACCGCATCGAGGTGCTGCGCGACGGCGCCTCGGCGCTGTACGGCACCGATGCGATCGGCGGCGTGATCAACTTCATCACGAAGACGAATTACCAGGGCGGCTCCATCAGCGTGGGCTACGACTCGCCCGAAAAGGCCGGCGGCAAGTCGCGCAGCGTGAACGCCGGCTTCGGCTACGGCGACCTGCAGAAGCAGGGTTTCAACGTCTTCGGCTTCGTCAGCTATCGCAAGCAGGACGCCATCTCCGGCACCCAGCGCGACTTCAACCAGCGCATCCCGGGCGGCCTGTCGTACAGCACCGATCCGGCCAACTACACGCAGGACAACTCGACCTTCTACAACCCGGCGGGCAGCGGCTGCGCGGGCACGCAGATGATCAACTCGAAGGGCGACTGCAAGCTGGTCACCGCTTCGTTCGTCGACTTCACGCCCAAGACCGAGACCGCGTCGGGCATGCTCAAGGGCAGCCTGCTGGTCAACGAGAACCTGACCCTCGGCGCCGAGCTGTTCACCACGCAGAACAAGGTCACCACCTTCGTCGCGCCGGTGCCGTATGGCGGCTACGTGATCAACCCCGGCACGGCGTACTACCCGAACAACCCGGCGCTGAACCCCAATTTCGACGAGACCTCCAGCCCGCTGGCGGGCCAGCCGTTCAACGCGCCGTCGAGCGCCTTCCCGAATCCCGCGAACGTGCTGCCCGGTTTCGTCTACGTCTACTGGCGCGACTTCCCGAACGGCTCGCGCGGCCAGATGAACAAGAACAACCAGAACCGCCTGCTGCTGACCGCGGACGGCAATGCGCTGGGCTGGGATTACTCGGTCGCGGCCTCGTACAACCGCAACAAGGTCGACCAGTACCTGGTCAGCGGCTACGCCAACGGCGACATGATCGGCGAAGGCCTGCTGACCGGCGTCATCAACCCGTTCGGCGCGCAGACCGATGCCGGCAACAAGTTGCTGGCCGACGCCGCCCTGAACGGCCGCCTGCAGTACGCCACCGGCACGGTGCAGAACCTGAACGCGCACGCCAGCCGCGACCTGGGCGACTGGCTCGGCGCCGGCCGGCCGGCGCAACTGGCGCTGGGCGTGGAGGCCCGCCACGAGAAGTTCGTGTCGGCCGCCGATGTCGATTTCGCCAGCAAGGTGGTGGCCTCGACCGGCGTGGACCCCAACTTCAAGTCAGAAGGCTCGCGCAACGTCACCGCGCTGTACGGCGAGCTGAACGTCCCGGTGCTCAAGACGCTCGACGTGACCGGCTCGCTGCGCTACGACAAGTACAGCGACTTCGGCAGCAGCACCAATCCCAAGGTGAGCTTCCGCTTCCAGCCGATGAAGGAGCTGCTGGTGCGCGGCTCGGCCTCGACCGGCTTCCGCGCGCCGACGCTGTATGAGCTGTATGCCAACCCCTCCTTCACCAACACCGCCGGCAACTACGCCAACCCGCTGCTGTGCAAGGACGGCCAGACCGGCTCGCAATGCGACGGCCAGTACCAGGTCATGAACGCCGGCAACAAGAACCTGAAGCCGGAGAAGTCGCGCACCGCGACGCTGGGCTTCGTCTTCGAACCGATCGCCAACGCCAGCATCGGCGTGGACTTCTGGTGGGTGCATCTGAAGGACACGATCGGCTCGATCCCGCAGTTCGCGCTGTTCAACAACTACTACAACTACCCCGAGCTGCAGCAGTACTTCCACTTCGGGCCCAACAACACGCTGTCCCTGTCCAGCCTGAACTGCCCCGGCGACAGCTGCGGCTACGTCGACCAGACGCTGCTGAACCTCGGCAAGGTCCGCACCAACGGCCTGGACCTGAGCGGCCAGTACCGCCTCTCGACGAAGGCCGGCACCTTCGACTTCGGCCTGAACAGCACCTACGTCGCCAAGTACGAGTTCCAGGACTTCAAGGACGGCTACTGGGTCCAGAACGTCGGCACCTACGGCGAGTCCGGCCCGATCTTCCGCTGGCAGCACAACCTGACGACGAACTGGCGCTACGACCAGTTCGGCGCCGGCGCGGTGATGCGCTACAAGTCCGGCTACATCGACTTCGATCCGAGCACCAACGCCCGCGTCTCGTCGTACACGACCTTCGACGTGTACGGCACCTGGGCGCCGCGCAAGGACCTGTCGCTGGTGCTGGGCGTGCGCAACCTGTTCGACCGCGCGCCGCCGTACACGAACCAGGAAGACCTCTTCCAGGGCGGCGGCTGGGACTCGCGTTACGCGGATCCGACCGGTCGCGCGTATTACGTGCGGGCCACGTACTCGTTCTGATCGACGCGGCCCAGGCCGCCAGCGCCGGACGCCGCGAGCGTCCGGGGCCCCATCACGGGAGGGGTGACCCTCCCGTTTTTTCATCCGGCGAAGGCTGTCGCCGGGCACTGGCGGCACGGCCGGGGCTGCCATGGGGAGGGCGCGGCGGGCTTACCTAGAATGGCCGCCTTCTCGACACCACCATTCCCATGTCCATGTCCAACGCGTCCTGGCCCACGGCCTGCCAAGTCCTGATCGTCGGCGCCGGTCCGGCGGGGAGCGCCGCGGCGCGCTGGTTGGCGCGGGCGGGTTGGGACGTGGTGATGGTCGACCAACAGTCGCTGGGCCGCGACAAGGTCTGCGGCGACGGCCTGATCCCCGACGCGCACCATGCGCTGGAGCGGCTCGGCCTGCTCGACCGCGTGATGGCGAAGGCGCAGCGCTCCGCGCATGTCGGCTGCATCGGACCGCGCGGCGGCCGCATCGACGTGCCCGGTCATCTGGCGGTGCTGCCCCGCAAGACGCTCGACGAGATCCTGAACCTCGGCGCCCAGGAGGCCGGCGCGCGCTTCATCGCGCCGGCGCGGTTCGAGGCCGCGCTGGAAGACGCGCAAGGCCGCGTGCGCGGCGCCCGGCTGACGATCGACGGCCAGGCGCACGAGATCGCCGCGGACTGGGTGATCCTGGCCACCGGCGCCGTGCCCAAGGCGCTCACCGCCGCCGGCATGTGCGAGCGCCACACACCCAGCGGCGTGGCGCTGCGCGGCTACGTGCGGGCGCCGGCGCTGGTCGACGAGATCAAGGCGCTGGAAGTCGTCTGGTGCAAGGCGGTGCAGCCGGGTTACGGCTGGATCTTCCCGGCGCCGGACGGCACCTTCAACATCGGCGTCGGCGTGACCGACAGCCACCGCGACCTGGCCGGCAAGGGCAAGAAGAAGGACGTCAACCTGCGCGAGATCTTCGACGCCTTCGTCGCCCAGTACCCCAACGCCCAGCGCCTGATGGCCGAGGGCGAACTGGTCGGCGAGCTCAAGGGCGCGCCGCTGCGCTGCACGCTGAAGGGCGCGCGCTGGACGCGGCCCGGCCTGCTGGTGTCGGGCGAGGCGGCAGGCTCGACCTACTCCTTCACCGGCGAGGGCATCGGCAAGGCAATGGAGACCGGCCTGCTCGCCGCCGAGGCGATCCTGGCGCACCGCACCGACGACGCGAAGGTCCGCGAGGCTTATGAGCAGGGCCTGCGCGCCCTTCAGCCGAAGTACGACCTTTACGAGCGCGGCAATCGCGTCAACCGATTCCCGTGGCTGGCGGACCTGCTGATCTGGCGCGCCAAGAAGAGTCCGCGGCTGCTGGCCCGGATGAGCGGCGTGCTCAACGAGACCAGCAACCCCGGCAACCTCGTCAGTCTGAAGGGGCTGACGCGGCTCTTCCTGGAGTGACGCCCGCCCATGCCGGCCCCGCACGGCGGCCTCCAGCGACGGCCGGGGCCGCCGGCCGGAAATGACGACCGGACCCACGCCCCGCGCCGAAGCCCGGACAATGACGCCTTCACGCATGACGTCGCCCGCATGACGTTCCCCGCATGACGCCCCAGGAGATTCCGGCATGTGCCAGCTAATGGGCATGAACGCCCGCCGACCGACCGACGTGATGTTCAGCTTCGCCGGCCTGGCGACGCGCGCGCACGAGCACAAGGACGGCTTCGGCATCGCCTTCTTCGAGGGCCGCGGCCTGCGGCATTTCGTCGACCACCACAGCGCGCGGGTCTCGCCGCTGGCGGAGCTGGTCAAGCGCTACCCGATCCAGAGCGACGTCGTCATCGCCCACATCCGCAAGGCCACGCAGGGCGTGGTGTCGCTGGAGAACACCCATCCGTTCGTGCGCGAGCTGTGGGGGCGCTACTGGGTCTTCGCCCACAACGGCGACCTGAAGGGCTTCGCGCCGCGGCTGCATGCGGCGTTCAAGCCGGTCGGGCAGACCGACAGCGAGCAGGCCTTCTGCTGGTTGATGCAGGAGCTGGCGAAGGCCCACGCCGACATGCCGGCGATCGATGAGCTCAACCACACGCTGCGGGAGCTGCTGCCGCGTCTGAATCAGCACGGCACCTTCAACATGCTGCTGTCCAACGGACAGGCGCTGTGGGCGCACGGCTCGACGAAGCTGCATTACCTGCTGCGCCAACCGCCATTCGGCCCGGTCACGCTGCAGGACGAGGATCTGACCATCGACCTCGCCGCCAAGACCACCGAGCAGGATCGCATCGCCATCGTCGCGACCGAGCCGCTGACGCGCGGCGAGGCGTGGATGCCGATCGAGCCGGGAACGCTGAAGGTCTTCGTCGGAGGCGAGGCGCTCTGCTGAGCCCGTCGGGCGCGGACCGCCCGGCGGCAGCGTCGCGGATCAGGCCGACTGCTGGCAGATCAGTCGCGCGCGTCCCGCCTGCTTGGCCTGGTACAGCGCGGCATCCGCCGTCTGGATGAGCTCCTGCGACGCCTCCCCCAGCAGCGGCACGCGCGCGGCCACGCCGATGGACAGGCTCACCGAGCGTCGCACCGGCGAGCCCTCATGCTCGATCGCGGCCAGGCGCACGCTGTCCAGGCAACGCTGCGCCACGACCTGCGCGCCGGCCAGATCGGTGTCGACCAGCAGCACCGCGAATTCCTCGCCGCCGTAGCGGCACACCGACTCACCGCCGCGACCCACGCAACTGCGCAGCAGCGTGGCGACGCGGCGCAGGCAGTCGTCGCCGGCGACGTGGCCGTAGCAGTCGTTGTATTGCTTGAAGTGGTCGATGTCGACCATCAACAGCGCCAGCGGCCGCTCGCTGCGGGCGGCGCGTTGCCATTCCTGCTGCAGCAGCTGGTCGAAGAGCCGCCGGTTGCCGACGCCGGTCAGCCCGTCGGTCGTCGACTGCCGCGCCAGCAGCTCGTTGGCGCGCTTGAGGCGTTCCTCCTGCCGCTTGCGCTCGGTCAGGTCGGTGACGATGCAGACGTACAGATGGATGGTGTCGGTGCGCACCTCGGCGATCGCCAGTTGCAGGTGCAGCGCCTCGCCGCTGCGGTGGCGCGCGGTCAGCTCGCGCGGCTGGCCGAGCAGCGACTGCGGGTCCATCTGCGCCGCCGCCACCGCCGCGCCGTGCCCCGACATCGCCGCGCCCAGCAGCATGCCGATGTGCACGCCCTGCAGCTCCGACGCGGTGAAGCCGAACAGCTGCTCGCAACTCGGGTTGGCCTCCAGCACGTGGCCGCCCGAATCGAGCGTCAGGATGCCGTTGGCCGCGGACTCGATGGTCGCGCGGAGCTGGGCCCGGCTGGCGGCCAGCCGCTGCTGCTCGTGGATCAGGTCGGTGACTTCCATCCGCACGCCGACGATGCCGCCCGAGGGCGTGCGCGACTCGTAGATGCGCAGCCACATGTCGTCGTGCACGCGCTGCAGCAGCGGCGAGACCTGCTTGCCGCGCGCCTGCTTGCGTTCCTCCATCCACTCTGGCTCGCGACCGCGCGCCTCCGGAATGCCGCCGCGCGACAGCGATTCACGCACCAGATCCTCGAAGGTCGACTTGCGCTGGAAGTGGCGCAGCATGTGCGGATAGATCTCCACCAGCCGGCGGTTGAAGGCGATCAGTCGGTCCTGCTCGTCGAAGATCTCGACGCTCGCGGGCAGCGCGTCGATCGCTTCCTCCAGCGTGCGCTGGGCCAGCCGCGCCTTGTCCTGCGCGCGCGACAGGCTCGACACCATCGCGACGGCCAGCAGCACCGTCAGCGCCAGCGACGCCATGCCCACCCACACCAGCCAGCCCTGCGCCGCGTGGCCGCCCAGGCAGGCGACCAGCACGATCGCCTGCAGGCCCATCAGCAACGCGAACGCGAGCAGCGGCCAGGTGCGGACTTCGGCGAAGCGGTTCATCGGTGGCGCCGGGACGAAAAAAAAGGTGGCTGATCCTAGCCACCCTCGTCCGCGAAGGAAACTGGTCCTCTTGGGGGAACCGCGTTCCAGCGACGTCGCCCGTTGGAGGGGCACCACGCTCCGATGGGGGAGTCCGTCGGGCGCCGCGCCAGGAGGCTCTCGGCGCCCGACGCGCCGCGTCGGGGCCGGGCCGCGCGCCTCAGCCGCCGCGGGTGATGGGCATGTCGACGGCGCTGGCCGGCAGCTTCATGTGGCGCGCCAGCTCCAGCTTGGCCAATGCGTTGCGGTGCACCTCGTCCGGGCCGTCGGCGAAGCGCAGCGTGCGCTGTCCCGCCCACATGTAGGCCAGCGGCGTGTCGTCGCAGACGCCCATGCCGCCGTGGACCTGGATCGCCCAGTCGATGACCTGCAGCGCCATGTTGGGCGCCACGATCTTGATCATCGCGATGTCCGCCTTGGCGACCTTGTTGCCGACGGTGTCCATCATGTAGGCGGCGCGCAGCGTCAGCAGCCGCGCCTGCTCGATGCCGCAGCGGGCCTCGGCGATGCGTTCCTGCGTCACCGACTGCTGCGCGATCGTCTTGCCGAAGGCGGTCCGCGCGATGGCGCGCTGGCACATCAGCTCCAGCGCGCGCTCGGCCGCGCCGATCGATCGCATGCAATGGTGGATGCGCCCGGGGCCGAGGCGGCCTTGCGCGATCTCGAAGCCGCGGCCCTCGCCGAGCAGGATGCTGTCGGCGGGCACGCGCACGTTCTTCAGCTCGATCTCCATGTGGCCGTGCGGCGCGTCGTCGTAGCCGAAGACGCTCAGATGGCGCTTGACCGTCACGCCCGGCGTGTTGGCCGGCACCAGCACCATCGACTGCTGCTCGTGGCGGCCCGCGTCGGGATTGGTCTTGCCCATCACGATGTACAGCGCGCAGCGCGGATCGCCGGCGCCCGAGGACCACCACTTGGTGCCGTTGATGACGTACTCGTCGCCGTCGCGCTCGATGCGGCACTGGATGTTGGTCGCGTCCGACGAGGCCACGTCGGGCTCCGTCATCAGGAAGGCCGAGCGGATCTCGCCGCGCAGCAGCGGCTCCAGCCAGCGGTCCTTGTGCGCCTCGGTGCCGTAGCGCTCGATGGTCTCCATGTTGCCGGTGTCCGGCGCCGAGCAGTTGAAGACCTCGGACGCCCAGTACACGCGGCCCATGATCTCCGCCAGCGGCGCGTACTCCAGGTTGGACAGCCCCTGCGGCGCGCGCGGCGAGCGCGGCAGGAACAGGTTCCACAACCCGGCGGCGCGCGCCTTGGGCTTGAGCTCCTCGATCACCGTCGTCGGGATCCAGGCGTTGCCGGCGCGGCGGTTGGCGTCGATCTCCTGGTGGTAGCGCTTCTCGTTGGGATAGATGTGCGCGTCGAAGAACGCCAGCAGGCGCTCGCGCAGCTGTTCAACCTTGGGGCTGTAGTCGAAGTTCATGTGGGGCTCCCCGGGGATCGCCTGTGGGTGATGGGCGGATTGGTGACGGATGGGCGACGGTGACGGATGGCCGTCGGATGAGCGATGCGGCCGTTCAGCCGCGTTGACTCCGGTAGCGCAGGTACTGGGCGTACAGCGCTTCCATGGTGGTGGCTCGTTCGTCCGCGTGCAGCGGATGCGACGGGGCGTAGTTGCAGACACGCAGCAGCCAGTCGCCGGGCGCGTCGTCGCGGGGCGGCGCCACGTCCAGCACGTTGATGCAGGCCGGCGATTGCACCCAGCTGCCCAGCATCAGCCGCTGCCCGCCGGTCACGGCGTGCGACAGGATCGCCGCGTTGACCACGCCGTGCAGCACCAGCAGCGCGCAGTCCCAGTCGGGATCGGCCTGCAGCCGCGCGACGCCGCCGAGCACGCGGTCGAGCAGCTCGCCGACGCTCTCGCCGTTGAGGAAGCGCTGGGACTCGTCGACCGGGCTGCGCTGCAGGCCGGTGAAGGCCCGCGCCAAGTCCTCCTGCGCGATGTCGCCGAGCCGGCCGCCGCGGATCTCCTGCCACTCGGTCCAGGTCTGCGGCTTCAGCGCCGACTGGCCGGCGTGGCGCAGCACCAGGTCCGCGGTCTCGACGGTGCGCGGCAGGCCCGACACGATGACGCGGTCGAAGCGCACGCCCGCGGCGCGGAAGGCCTCGCCGGCGGCTTGCGCCTGGGCGATGCCGTCGTCGTTGAGCCGCACCTGTTCCGGCAGCACGGGACGGCCGGTGGCGCCGTCGAAATACGTCACCGCGCCGTGCCGCATCAGATAGACGCGGCGCCGTTGCGGCGTGCGGGGCTGGGTGTCCAACATGGGCGGCAGTGTGGCGCAACGCGGGAAGCCGCACTGTCACGCAGGCGGCAGGCCCGGCGACGGGCCACAATTCGCGCGCCGTGGCGCGGCACCACCGCCCTCCGCCTCGACTCCTGCCTGGCCCGACCTCCTGCCCTGACGCTTTGGTGACAAGTCCTTTTTCCGCTCCCCCGCTTCCGTCCTCGTCGTCCGCGCGCGCCGCGATGGCCGCGGACCTTCCGCTGCGCGACGACATCCAGGTGCTGCGCGCACTCGCCGTGTCGTGGGTGCTGCTCTATCACGCGCAGGTCCCCGGCGCGTCCGGCGGCTACCTGGGCGTGGACATCTTCTTCGTCATCTCGGGCTTCCTCATCACCGGGCTGATCCAGCGCGGGCTGCAGCGCGGGACGTTCTCGTTCATGGCCTTCTATGGACGCCGCGCGCGCCGCCTGCTGCCGGCCGCGTACGTCGTGCTGGGCGCGACGCTGCTGGCGGCGCCCTGGGCGCTCAACCGCACCGAGCAACTGGACTTCGTCGCGCAGTTGCTGGGATCGCTCGGCTTCGCGAGCAACTTCGTGCTGTGGCATCAGACGGGCTACTTCCAGGGCCCCTCGGACCTGAAGCCGCTGCTGCACTTCTGGTCGCTCGCGATCGAGGAGCAGTACTACCTCGTGCTGCCAGCGCTGCTGTTCTTCACACCGGCGCGCATGCGGGCCGGCGCCGCGATCGTGGTGACCGCCGCAAGCCTGGCGCTGCTGCTGTGGTGGCAACCGCGCAATGCCAGCGCGGCGTTCTATCTGCTGCCCACGCGGGCCTGGGAACTGGGCCTCGGGTCGATCGGCGCCCTGATGACCGCCACGCTGGCCGACCCGCGATGGCGCGATCTCGCGCGACGTCTGCTGCGCTGGGCGACCTGGCCGGCGTGGGCGTTGCTACTGTGGGTGCCGCACGCGCCGCAGGCATTCGGTCCGGCGCATCCGGGCCCGGCGGCGCTGGTCGTCGGTCTCGCGACGCTGGTGCTGCTCCTGCGCGAGCCGATGACCCTGCCGCGCGCGGCGGCGCCGTTGATCCGCATCGGCGACTGGTCCTACGCGCTGTACCTGGTGCACTGGCCGCTGCTGGCCTTCCTGCGCAACGGCTGGGTCGGATTGAAGTCCGACCCGGCCTCATTGGCGGCGTGGCGGATCGGCGCGGTGCTGCTCGCGGTGCCGCTGGCGTGGCTGCTGCACCGCGCGATCGAACGCCCAGCCAAGGCCGCCTTGACCGGTTGGCGCGGCGCGGCGGTGCTCGGCGCCGGAACCGTCGTGCTGGCCGCGGGCGCGGTGATGCTGGCGTTGCATCGACCGGCGCCGGGCTCGATCGACTTCGTCGAGCTGCGCAAACCCAACTACGGCCTGTCCGCCAACTGCGACGCCGAGGAACCCTTCGACGGGCGCGAGGCCTGCCGCACCCGCCCCGGCGCGCGCTGGATGGTGTGGGGCGACTCGTATGCGATGCACCTGGTACCGGGTCTGGTCCGCGTCGCCAGCGATCGCGGGCTGGCGCAGGCGACGAAGTCCTCCTGCGGGCCTTTCCCCGGCGTGACGCCGGTGAAGCCTGGCACCGGTCGCGGCAACAGCTTCGCGCCGCCGTGGATCGAGCAATGCGCGGCGTTCAACGCCTCCGTGCTGGACTGGCTGGCGGCGCATCCGGAGATCGACACGGTGATCCTCTCCAGCCTGCTGACGCAGTACCTGGATGCCTCGACCTTCGAATTGCGCCGCACCGGCACGGGCATCGACGCCGAGCGCGACGCCCCCGCCATCCGTGGCGAAGCGGCGATGCGGGCGGCACTGCTGGAGGACGTCCTGGCCACGGTGAAGCGCTTGCGCGCGATGGGCAAGCGGGTGATGTTCATCGCGCCACCGCCGTCGGCGGCCTTCGACGTCGCGGCCTGCCTGGAGCGGCGACAGGCGGGCCGATGGGCGATCGGCGCGACGCCGGGATGCGTCATCGATGTCCAGGACGACCAGCGACGGCGCGCCGCCGAGCATCGTTTCGTCGACGCGCTGGCGGCGGCCGATGCGCGCCTGCCGGTGCTTCGCTTCGAGCCCCTGCTGTGCGACGCCCGGCAATGCCATGTGGAACGCGACGGCGTGCCGCTCTACCGCGACCAGGGGCACCTGAGCCGCGAGGGGTCGCGCCTGCTGTTGCCGGCGGTGATGGAGGAGGTGACGGGGGCGACGCAGATGGCGCTGCTCGACCGCGAGCCCCTGCACGACAACCGACGCTGAGGAACCTCGGCACCCCTCGGTGGCAAAACCGTGGGTCGCCGCGATGGCGGAGGGGACGGGCTCACCCCACCAGCAACCCGTGCTCCGCCCGCGCCAACGCCTCCGGCGTCCCGGACACCACCAGCGTGTCCCCGCCCTGCAGCACCAGGTCGTCCCGCGCGTCCTGCACCGCGCCGCTGGGCCGCCGCACCGACACGACGCTGATGCCCCACGAGGCCACGCCGATCTCGCCCAGCATCCTTCCCTGCAGCAGGCTCGCCACCGGCAGGCTGATCGATTGCAGGCGCGCCTGATCGCGCTCCTCCACCGTGTCGTCATCCGCCCCGTGGAAGTAGCCCCGCAGCAGCCCATACCGCCGATCGCGCGCATCGCGCGTGATGCGCAGCACCCGGCGCATCGGCACGCCCACCAGCGCCAGCGCGTGGCTGGCCAGCATCAACGAGCCCTCGATCGCTTCCGGCACCACCTCGGTCGCGCCTGCGGCGCGCAGCTTCTCCAGATCGCTGTCGTCGATGGTGCGCACGATCACCGGCACTTGCGGCGCGTGGCTGCGCACCTCGTGCAGCACCTTCAATGCCGAGGCCGTGTCGTGATAACTGATGACGACCGCGCTGGCCCGCGACAGGCCCGCCGCGATCAGGCTGGGCAGGCGCGCCGCGTCGCCGAAGACGACGCTCTGCCCCGCCGCCGCGGCCTGCCGGACGCGGTCCGGATCCAGGTCCAGCGCCATGTAGGGGATGTGCTCGGCCTCCAGCAGCGTGGCCAGGTTCTGCCCGCTGCGGCCGTAGCCGCAGATGATCACGTGGGCGTCGGTCTTGATCGACTTCTTCGCGATCGTCGTCAGTTGCACCGACTGCAGCAGCCAGTCGCTGGCCGACAGCTTCATCACGATGCGATCGCTGTGCTGGATGATCAGCGGCGTGACGAGCATCGACAGCACCATCGCCGCCAGCACCGGGCTGACCCACTGCGCGGCGATCAGGTTGTGCTGCGCGCCCAGCGTCAGCAGCACGAAGCCGAACTCCCCCGCCTGCGCCAGATAGAGGCCGGTGCGCAGCGCCACGCCGGTGGGCGCGCGAAAGAGCTTGGCCAGCCCCGCCACCAGCAGGAACTTCGCCAGCGTCGGCGCCAGCGTCAGGATGATCACCAGCGGCCATTGGTAGACCAGCGTCTGCCAGTCGAGCCGCATGCCGATGGTGATGAAGAACAGCCCCAGCAGCACGTCGTGGAAGGGACGGATGTCCAGCTCCACCTGGTGCTTGAACTCGGTCTCCGCGATCAGCATGCCGGCGACGAACGCGCCGAGCGCCAACGACAACCCCGCGTGCTCGGTCAACCAGGCCAGGCCCAGCGTGACGAGCAGCAGGTTCAGCATGAACAGCTCCTGGCTCCTGCGCCGCGCCACCATCGTGAGCCAGCGCCGCATCACATGCTGCCCGCCGGTCAGCAGCAGCACCAGCAGCACGGTCGCCTTCAACCCCGCCCAGCCGAGCGACTGCAGCATCGCGCTGCCGCTGCCGCCCAGCGCCGGGATCAGCACCAGCAGCGGCACGACGGCCAGATCCTGGAACAGCAGCACGCCGACGACGCGCCGGCCGTGTTCGCTCTCCAGCTCCAGCCGTTCGGCCATCAGCTTGATGACGATGGCGGTGGAGCTCATCGCCATCGCCGCGCCCAGCACCAGCGAGCCCTGCCAGCCCAGGTCCCACGGCAGCCCCAGCGCCCCGAACAGCCACCGCAGCAGCACGTTGCCGGCCATGGTGCCGCCGATCGTCATCACCACCTGCAGCAGTCCCAGCCCGAACACCATCGAGCGCATGCTGTGCAGCTTGGGCAGGTTGAATTCCAGTCCGATCGCGAACATCAGGAACACGACGCCGAACTCGGCCAGGTTCTGCACCGCCGGGACGTCGCTGGCCAGCGCCAGCGCGTTGGGCCCGATCAACACGCCCACGACCAGGTAGCCCAGGATGGGCGGCAGCTTCAGTGAGCGGCACACCACCACGCCCAGGACGGCGGCGATCAGATAGATGAGGGTCAGGTCCAGCGCGGTGAGCATGGCGGAGATAGTACTGGGCGCCAGGAGGACGGCAGCCGCCCCCATGCGCTGGATTTGCCCGTCTCGGAGTCGCCCGCCCGGTTCCCTCCGGGACTGGCTTTGGTCACGGGTCGGGAGCAAACTACCGGCCTCGTGCCCCCTTATGCATGGGGCGCATGCCCGCATGTGCACTCGGCTTTGCCGGACGTGGCGGACCGGCCGGGCTTCGGGGTACCGTTCGCGCCACCGAAAAGTTACGGAGCATTTCATGCCCAATCTGTCTTTCGTTTCTCCCACGCGCAACAGTCCCTGGGGCACCTACCTGTCCCAGATCGACGCCGTCGAGCCCTACCTGGGCAAGCTGGCACGCTGGGTGGAAACGCTGCGCCGCCCCAAGCGCGCGCTGATCGTGGACATCCCCATCGAACTGGACAACGGCACCATCGCCCACTTCGAGGGCTATCGCGTGCAGCACAGCCTGACCCGCGGCCCCGGCAAGGGCGGCGTGCGTTACCACCCGGACGTCACGCTGGAAGAGGTGATGGCGCTGTCGGCCTGGATGACGGTCAAGAACGCCGCGGTCAACCTGCCTTACGGCGGCGCCAAGGGCGGCATCCGCCTGGACCCGAAGTCGCTGTCGCTGAAGGAGCTGGAGAAGGTCACCCGCCGCTACACCAGCGAGATCGGCATGATCATCGGCCCGACGCAGGACATCCCCGCGCCTGACGTCAACACCAACGGCCAGATCATGGCCTGGATGATGGACACGTACTCGATGAACGTCGGCGCCACGGCGACCGGCGTCGTCACCGGCAAGCCGATCGCGCTGGGCGGCTCGCTCGGCCGCGTGGCCGCCACCGGCCGCGGCGTGTTCGTCGTCGGCCGCGAGGCGATGCGTCGCCTGAACGTCGGCATGGAAGGCGCGCGCGTCGCCGTGCAGGGCTTCGGCAACGTGGGTTCGGTGGCCGCGAAGATGTTCGCCGCCAACGGCGCCATCGTCGTGGCGGTGCAGGATCACACCGGCACCATCCTGAACGAGAACGGCCTGGACATGACCGACCTGCTGGACCACGTGGCCCGCACGGGCGGCGTGGGCGGCTTCAAGGGCGCCGACCGCATCGACAACGAGAACTTCTGGGACGTCAAGTCCGACATCCTGATCCCCGCCGCTCTGGAAGGCCAGATCACCGGTGAGCGCGCCCAGCGCGTGCAGACCCGTGTCGTGATCGAAGGCGCCAACGGCCCGACGACGCCGGACGGCGACGCCGTGCTGGCGGACCGCGGCATCATCGTCGTCCCCGACGTGATCGCCAACGCGGGCGGCGTGACGGTGTCCTACTTCGAATGGGTGCAGGACTTCTCGTCGTTCTTCTGGACCGAGGACGAGATCAACGTCCGCCTGGACAAGATCCTGGTCGGCGCGTTCAAGGGCATCTGGGACACGGCCGAGCAGCACAAGATCCCGCTGCGCACGGCGGCCTTCACCGTGGCCTGCACGCGGGTGCTGGAAGCGCGCGAGGAGCGCGGTCTGTACCCCTGACGCCAGCGCGGGTCCGCCCTCGGCGGATCCGCCCCGGCAGCGCACCGACAGGCTCCGCGAGGAGCCTGTTTTTTCTTGCGCGCGACGGCTCTCGCCTGGCTGGGCCGCGAGGGGCCGTCAGTGGGTGATCTTCGTCCCGAGCACGGCCAGGAACTGCGCGATCCAGGCCGGATGCGCGGGCCATGCCGGCGCGGTCACGAGCTTGCCGTCGGTGACCGCCTGGTCGACGGGAATGGCGGCGTAGCTGGCGCCGGCCAGTTCCACTTCCGCCGCGCAGGCCGGATAGGCCGACACCCGCTTGCCGCGGATGATCCCGGCCGCGGCCAGCAGCTGGGCGCCATGGCAGATGGCGGCGATGGGTTTGTCGGCCTGCGAGAAGTGCTGCACCAGCGGCAGCACGCCGGGCATCGTGCGCAGGTACTCGGGCGCGCGTCCGCCGGGGATCACCAGGCCGTCGTAGTCCTGCGCCTTGACCTCGTCGAAGGTGGCGTTGAGGGTGAAGCGATGGCCGGGCTTCTCCGAGTAGGTCTGGGCGCCCTCGAAGTCATGGATGGCCGTCAGGATGAAGTCGCCGGCCTTCTTGCCGGGACAGACGGCATCGACCTGGTGACCGACCGCCAGCAGCGCCTGGAAGGGCACCATCAGCTCGTAGTCCTCGACGTAATCGCCGGCCAGCAGCAGCAGTTTCTTGCCCATCTCGGATCTCCTGGGAATCGGGTTGGCGGAGCGCCGATTCTGCGGAGCGGGCAGGCTTGGGACCAGTCCCGGTCAGGAGACCGCGACGTCCGCGTGGGCAACCGGCGCGGCCGGGGTGACTGGCGGCTGAACGGGATCGGCGGCTGAGGGGCCTGCCGGCGCGACGCTCATGAACGGCGCCGCGGCCACGGCCAGCGTCCAGCAGATCCAGGCCGTCCACATCGTGTGGCTGGGATAGTGGGCGCCCCGCGCGAGCTGCGCGAACCCGTACAGGCAGCCCAGCATCATCACGCCCGTCAGCGCCGCCCGGGCCTGCCGGGGGTAGGCACGCCGGAGCATGAAGTAGAAGCTGAAGAAGGCGAAGGCCGAGCTCGCATGGCCGGACGGGAAGCAGTGCCCCGGTCCGCCGTCAAGCACGCCGAAGCTCCAGTGCGAGACGTAACGCGCGGTGCCGCCGAACTCCGCCAGGTCCCACGGGCAACTGGTCGTGCTGCCCTGCTTGATCATCGGGATCAGGAGCAGGCTGATCGTCGTCAGCGCCACCGCGCCCCAGCGCTCGCGGCGCGTCAGGCCCGGCCACAGCGGCCGCACGGCATTGACCAGCAGCACCACCGCCAGGCCCGTGGCGACCCAGCGCCCACCCACGTGCAGCACGCCCGAGGTCAGCCAGTACTCGCGCAGCGCGAAGCCGTCGACGCGGCCGAAGAGCCGCACCACCGCCAGATCCCAGCCGGCCAGGTCCCACAGCGCCAGCACGGCCAGCCCCAGCAGCGCGACCGCGATCGCGCGGCCGGTGCGCGGCAACGCGGTCAGGAAGGGCACGCCCCCGACGGGTGCCGGCATCGCGGCGGCGTCCGGGCCGGCGGAAACATCGCTGAGGGAATGGTTTTTCACGGAGCGCAGTGGGCCCCCCAGGACTGAAGTCCTCCTGAAGCGAACCTGAAGCCCGGCTGAAGACGAGGGGGCGGGGTCGCTTTGCGTGACGGACCTCTCGTTCCGAGGTCGCGCGGCTGCTATCGTCTCCGCCGGAATTGCCTCACACGTCCGGCGCCACGATCGCCGGGAAGCCTCATGCGACTGCTGCTGCTGGAAGACGACGAACTGCTGGGCGAAGGCCTGCGCGACTATCTCCGCGCCGAGGGCCACACCGTCACCTGGGCCCGCCGGCTGTCGGAAGTGCTGCCACGCCAGCACGAGGAGTTCGACGCGCTGCTGGTGGACTGGCAACTGCCCGACGGCTCCGGCCTCGACTGGCTGCGCGGCCTGCGCCAGCGCGGCGTGTCGACGCCCGCGCTGATGCTGACCGCCCGCGATCTGCTCGCCGACCGGCTGCAAGGCCTGGACGGCGGCGCCGACGACTACCTGGTCAAGCCCTTCGCGCCGGAGGAACTCGCCGCCCGGCTGCGCGCGGTCAGCCGCCGCCACGTCGGCGCCAGCAGCTCGCAGCGCCGCTATGGCGATGTCGGTCTCGATCTGGCCGCCAAGCGCGCCACGCGTGACGGCCATCCGGTCGAGCTGACCGCGCGCGAGTGGGCCGTGCTGGAAGCGCTGGCGCAGCGCGCCGGCCGGCTCTATCCGAAGCGCGAGCTGGAGTTGCAGGTGATCGGCGACGACGCCGAAGTGCAGAGCAACGCGCTGGAGGTGCACGTGTCCAGCCTGCGCCGCAAGCTGGGCCGCGAGCTGATCGAGACCGTCCGCGGCCTGGGCTACCGCCTCGGCCCGGAGGCCGCGTGAGCAACGCGCCCGCGCGCCGCCCGTCGATCGCCGGCCGGCTGGCCCGGCAGCTGCTGCTGATCTCGATGTTCTGGGCGCTGCTGGCCGGCGTCTCGGTCTGGCTGGTGGTGCAGGAGGAAGTGGACGAGCTGCTGGACGAGACGCTGCAGGCGTCCTCGCAGGTGCTGGGCCAGCTCCTGCGCCAGCGCCTGCCGATGCCCGCCGAGATCGCCGACAGCGATGATCTCAGCACCCATTTCGCCTGGCAGCTCGTCGGGCCCGGCGGCACGCTGCTGCACCGCTCGCCGCTGGCGCCGGTCAAGCCCTGGCGGCTGCCGCCCGGCTTCAGCGACTGGGAGGATGACGGCACCGACGGCGACGACTGGCGCGTGCACGTCCGCCCGCTGCCCACCGCCGCCGGCCCCGGCTGGCTGATGGTGGCCCAGACCAGCGCCGAGCGGAAGGAGGTCCGCACCCGTGTCGGCCTGGCCAGCGCGTTCTCGGCGCTGCTGGTCGGCGGCTTGTGCATGGTGTGGCTGAACCGGCGCGCGCGCGACGAGCTCGCGCCCCTGGCTGACCTGACCGAGGCCCTCGCGCAGTACGACCCGCTCGACAGCCGCCAGTTGCTGCCCGAGCAGCAGCGGCGCGAGCTGGCGGCGATCCGCGCCGCGGTGCTGGACCTGGGCCAGCGGCTGGCGCAGCGCGTCGCCAACGAGCGCGCCTTCAGCGCCCACGCGGCGCATGCGCTGCGCACGCCGCTGGCCGGCATGGACGCGCAACTGGCGATGGCGCTGCGCGAGGCGCTGCCCGAGCAGCGCGCCCGCCTGCAGCGCACCCGCGAGGCCGGCGACCGGCTGCGCCGCGTCGTGACGGCGCTGCTGACGCTGTTCCGCACCGGCATGAGCCTGCAGTGGCAGCGGCTCGACCTGATCATGCTGCTGTCCCACCTGCCGCTGCCCGACGGCCTGATCCTCGACACGCCCGACCAGGCCTGGCTCGACGCCGACACGGATCTGCTCGCCGCCGCGCTGATCAACCTGCTGGACAACGCCTGCCGTCACCGCGCCACGCAGCTCCGCCTGCGCGTCCATTCGCAGCCCGGCGGCGGCACGCTGCTGACCCTGACCGACAACGGCGAGGGCGTGGCGGAGTGGCAGCGCGTGGACCTCAACGACGCGCTGGAACGGCAGCAATACGAGGGTCGCATGGGACTGGGCCTGATGATGGCGGACCTCGTCGCCCGGGCCCATGGCGGCGGCCTGCGGCTGCCCGTCGTGGCCGAGGGCTTCGCGGTCGAATTGCGGCTCGGGCCGGCGCCGATCTGAGCGCCGCGGGCGCTCGCGCGCCGTGGTCGGCGGGGTGGTCCCGCTCCGGTGCGCCGGAGTGCCGACGGCTACACTTTCGCCCTGTATGACGACCCACGCCGCCCTCACCCATTCCCGCGCGCTCGACGTTGCGCGCCAGGCCTTGCAGGTCGAGGCCGAGGCGCTGCTCGCGCTGGGACCTCGCCTCGATGAATCCTTCGAGGACGTGATCCGGCTGATCCTGTCCTGCGCCGGCCGCGTGGTCGTGATGGGCATGGGCAAGAGCGGCCACGTCGGCCGCAAGATCGCCGCGACGCTGGCGTCCACCGGCACCCCGGCCTTCTTCGTCCACCCGGGCGAGGCCAGCCATGGCGACCTCGGCATGGTCACGCCCGCCGACGTCGTGCTGGCGCTGTCCAACTCCGGCGAGAGCGACGAGCTCAACGCCATCATCCCGGTGCTCAAGCGCCTGGGCGTGAAGCTGATCGGCATGACCGGCGGCGCGACGTCGTCGCTGGCCCGTCACGCGGACTTCGTCCTCGACTCGCGCGTGGCGCAGGAGGCCTGCCCGTTGAACCTCGCCCCCACCGCGAGCACCACCGCGCAGATCGCGCTCGGCGACGCGCTGGCCGTGGCCCTGCTCGACGCGCGAGGATTCCGCGCGGAAGACTTCGCCCGCTCGCACCCCGGCGGCTCGCTCGGCCGCAAGCTGCTGACGCACGTGCGCGACCTGATGCGCGCCGGCGACGCGCTGCCGGTGATCGCGGCCGACCTGCCGCTGCTCGACATGATGCGGGTGATGTCCGACAAGGGCCTGGGCTGCGCGATCCTCGTCGAGGCCGACGGCCGGGTCGGCGGCATCTTCACCGACGGCGACCTGCGCCGCCTGATCGAGCGCGGCACCGATCTGCGCGGCCTGACCGCGCGTCAGGTGATGCACCCCCACCCGCGCACCGTGCCCGCCGATGCGCTGGCCGTCGACGCGGCCGATCTGATGGAGTCGGCGCGCATCACGTTGGTCCTGGCCGTCGACGACGCACAGCGTCTGCAAGGCGCGATCAGCATCAACGACCTGATGCGCGCGAAGGTGATCTGATGAGCGACTCTTCCTCGACTTCCCCCGTGGTCCGCGAGCTCCGCCCCGCGCTGCGTTTCCCGGCCGAGCTGCTGCTGAAGGCGCAAGGCCCGGCCCTGGGCCTGAAGGCGGCGATCTTCGATGTCGACGGCGTGCTGACCGACGGCCGCATCTACCTGAGCGAGCGCGGCGAGGACTTCAAGGCCTTCGCCACGCTGGACGGCCACGGCATGAAGCTGCTGGCGCAGGGCGGCATCGTGCCCATCGTCATCACCGGTCGCGACTCCCCGGCCGTGCGCCGCCGCGTCGCCGACCTCGGCCTGCCGCACGCGGTCTACGGCGCGAAGAACAAGCTCGCCGCCGCGCAGCCGCTGCTGGACCAACTCGGCGTGAGTTGGGCGGAAGTCGCCGTCATCGGTGACGACTGGCCCGACCTGCCGCTCATGGTGCGCGCGGGCTTCGCCTGCGCGCCGGCCCAGGCGCATGCCGAGACCAAGGCCGCCGCGCACCACGTCACCGACGCGGCGGGCGGGCACGGCGCCGCGCGCGAGTTCTGCGACCTGCTGCTGATGGCCGCCGGCAAGTACGCCGAGCTGCTGCAAGGCCACCTCGAGACCCTGGACGGGGGTCACGCCTGATGGCCGCGTTGGCTCCGCCGCCGACCGGACCTCGGCGCCGCGCGCCCCCGCTGTCGGGGCGCCTGCAATCGCTGCTTGCCAGCTACGTGCCGCTGCTGCTGATGGCGATGCTCGCGGCCTTCACCTGGTGGCTGATCAAGAACACGCCGCAGCTGGAAGCGCCCCGCGAGCGCGCCGCGCCGCGCCATGAGCCGGACTACCGGATGAACGGCTTCGAGCTGGAGCGCTTCAGCAGCGACGGCCGTCTGGAAGGCCGCGTGCTGGGCACCGAGATGCGGCACTACCCGGACAACGACACGCTGGAGATTGACGTGCCGCAGCTGCGCGCCTACGGCAAGCAGGGCGAGCTGCTGGTGGCCGACGCGCAACGCGGCCTCTCCAACGGCGACGGCAGCGAGGTCCAGTTGCTCGGCGACGTGAAGGTCAAGCGCTACCCGGGCGGCGACCCGAACGGCAGGCCCGATCTGGAGCTCTACGGCGAGTTCCTGCACGCGTTCGTGCCGCAGCAGAAGATCCGATCCCACCTGCCGGCGCGCGTCATCGGCATGGGCGGCGAGATGCAGGTGCGCAGCTTCGAGTACGACCAACTGACCGGTCAGCTGCACTTCAGCGGCGGCGGCCGCGCGACCTTCAGCGCCAGGCCCGGCGCCCGTGCCGCGGTGCCCGCCAAGGCCGCATCGGCCGCCTCGCCCGCCCGCAAGCCATGAGCCGTCTCGTCTACATCACCGGGGCGTCGAGCGGCATCGGTCAGGCGCTCGCGCTGCAGTACTACCGCGAGGGCTGGTCGCTGGCGCTGGTCGCGCGCCGCGCCGAGGAACTCGACGCCTGGGCCGTTCGGCAGCATCTGGAGCCGTCGCGCTGGCGCGTCTACCGCGCCGACGTCAGCGACATCGAGGCGATCGCGGCCACCGGCCGTCGCTGCATCGCCGAGCAGGGCCTGCCCGACGTCGTCATCGCCAATGCCGGCATCAGCATCGGCATGGACACGGCGATCTATGAGGACCTGGCGGTGATGCAGCGCCTCTACGCGACCAACAACATCGGCCTGGCCGCGACCTTCCACCCGTTCGTGACGCCGATGCGCGAGCGCCGCAGCGGGACGCTGGTGGGCATCGCCAGCGTCGCAGGCATCCGCGGCCTGCCGGGGCATGGGGCCTACTGCTCCAGCAAGGCGGCGGTCTTCAGTTATTGCGAGAGCCTGCGCGGCGAATGCCGGCCCGATGGCGTCCAGGTCGTGACCATCGCCCCGGGCTACGTGGACACGCCGCTGACGCGCGAGAACCGCTACAGCATGCCATTCCTGATGCAGCCGGAAGACTTCGCGCGCAAGGCGTTCGAGGCGATCTCCGCGGGGGCACGGGTGCGCTTCATCCCATGGCAGATGGGCGTGGTCGCCCGCGTGATGCGGCTGCTGCCGGGCGCCGTCTTCGATCGCTTGCTGGCCGGCCGGCCGCGCAAGCACCGCCAGGGCGAGTCCTGACGCCAGGCGGGATCGGCCGGCGCGACCGGCCGTCATGACGCCGCGGGCAACGCGTCCGCAGCCCAAAGAGAAAGGGCGCTCCGAGGAGCGCCCTTGTCATTTCGGGGTCAGGCCCGATCAGTAGCCGCCACGGCCACCGCCGTAACCACCACCGCCGCCGCTGCCGCCGTAGCCGCCACGGCTACCGCCGCCGCCGCCGCCACCGCCGTAGCCGCCGCGGCTACCGCCGCCGCCGCCACCACCACCGTAGCCGCCGCCACCGCCGCCACCACCGTAGCCGCCACGGCTACCGCCGCCGCCGCCACCGAAGCCGCCACGGCTACCGCCGCCGCCGAAACCACCACCGCCGCCCGGGCGATCTTCACGCGGACGAGCCACGTTCACGACGATCGCGCGGCCTTCCAGCGCTTGGCCGTTCATGCCGTTGATGGCAGCTTGCGCTTCATCGTCGGATGCCATTTCCACGAAGCCGAAGCCCTTGGAACGACCGGTCTCGCGATCCATCATGACCTTCGCGGACGTGACGGTGCCGAATTGCGAGAATGCCTCCTGGAGCGACTCATCGCGCACGCTGTAAGCGAGGTTGCCCACGTATAACTTGTTTCCCATGGGGAAGCCCTTTCAAAACCAAATAACCCAATGTGCTGCTTCAACCCATCGTGAACCACTCATACGAAGGCGCTGCATTCAGGCAATCCGATTATGTGTGACGGGATTGGCGGTTCGCAACGCGTCAAGCCGGCTGTTGTTTTTCAGCTTCTGCGCACAAACCCCGAGCAGTCGCCAGAGGCGTTGAACAGCCGGCGCCTCCGGCTCAGTGATATGGCAAAACCTGCTCCCGACCCCCACCCGCCGGCGCTCGGTGTTTTCCACTATCCGGATGTACCCGGAGCTCCTTCCACCCATCGGAGGGCCCCGGAACGTCACCGAAAGCCCGCTCCATGAGCGCCCCACGCATCGTTTCGCTGGTGCCCTCAGTCACCGAACTCCTGATCGCGCTCGGCCTGGGGCCGTGGGTCGTCGGGCGCACGGGCTTCTGCGTCCACCCCGCCACCGCGGTGGCGTCCATCCCGAAGGTGGGGGGTACCAAGGACGTCAATCTGCGCAAACTCCGCGCGTTGGCACCGACCCATGTCGTCATCAACATTGATGAGAACCGCCTCGAAACGGCCGAGGCCTTGCGCGCGTTTGTCCCCCATGTGGTGGTCACCCACCCGTGTGAGCCTGAAGACAACCTGACGCTGCTCGCCCAGATGGTGGAGGTTTTTGCCGCCGAAGTGGGACAAGCCACCGCTCCGACGGGAAGGATCGACACGCCCGAGCCCGTCGGGCGCCCGGACGCCGCCGACCTGCGCGACCGCGCCGCGCGGCTCGCGGCACGGCTGGACGAAGAACTGGCCGCTTGCCGCGGCCGCGCTTGGCCGCCGCGCCGGGTCCTGTACCTGATCTGGCGCGACCCCTGGATGACCGTCGCGCGCGACACGTACATCGCCCGCATGCTGGAACAGGTGGGCTGGTTGACCTGGCCGGCGGTCACCGGCGGCCCGCACGGCGCCGCGCGTTACCCCGCGCTGACCGGCGCCGAGCCCTGGCTGACGCAGGTCGACGAACTGCTGCTGAGCTCCGAGCCCTACCGTTTCGGGCCGGAACACCTCGCCGAGGCGCAGGCGCTGTGCCCCAACGCACGCGTGCGATTGGTGGATGGCGAGTTGATCAGCTGGTACGGCCCGCGCGCCGCGCAAGGGCTGGCCTACCTGCGCGGACTGGCCGAAGCTCCGCGATGATCGGGCCCATGAACCGGCCCCCGCCGTCCACGCCCGCCGCCGTCCCTCACGCTTCCGGCATCCCGGGCACCGCTCCGCGCGTGCTGCTGCTGGAGGACGACCCGGCGATCGCGCAGACCGTCTGCTTCGTGCTGGAGCGGGAGGGCTTCCGCGTCCAACCCTGCGGCTGGCTGCATGAAGCGCGCGCCCAGCTCGCCGCCGGCGCGGCGGACCTGGCCATCCTGGACGTCGGCCTGCCGGACGGCAACGGACTGGACCTGTGCCGCGAGCTGCGCCAGGGCCCACACGCCCGCCTGCCGGTGCTGGTGCTGAGCGCGCGCAGCGAAGAGGGCGACAAGGTGCTGGGGCTGGAGCTGGGCGCCGACGACTATCTGGCCAAGCCCTTCAGCCCGCGTGAGCTGGTCGCGCGCGTGCGGGCGCTGCTGCGCCGCGCGCAGGCACCGCTGGAGCCGCCCGCGCCGACGGTCGCCGGCTTCAGCGTCGAAGCCGGCTCGCGCGTGCGCTTCCATGGCGAGCTGCTGCCGCTGACGCGCCGCGAGCTGGGCTTGCTCCTGTGCCTGCTGGAGGCGCCCCGGCGCATCCTCACCCGCGAGCACCTGCTCGACGCCGTCTGGGGCATGGACGCCGACAGCGGCGACCGGACCGTCGACACCCACATCAAGACGCTGCGCGCCAAGTTGCGCCAGGTCCGTCCCGACCTCGACCCCATCCGCACCCACCGCGGCATGGGCTACTCGCTGGAGTGACGCGGGATGCGCCTCGGCCTGCGGCTGTTCCTCGCCTTCTTCCTGGTCGCGGGCCTGAGCGCCTTCATCCTGCTGCGCGTCGTGCTGGGCGAGTTCAAGCCCAGCGTGCGCGAGGTGATGGAAGACATGATGGTCGACACCGCCAATCTGGTGGCCGAGCTGGCGCGCGATGAACTCGCCGCGATGCCGCCGGGCGGAGACCTGACCGGCACGCGATTCGCGCAGCGCGTGCGCGACTACGCGGAGCGGCCCGTCGACGCCCGCATCCTGAGCGCCCGCAAGCGGACGCTGGACTTCCGCATCTACGTCACGGACGCGACCGGCCGCGTGGTGCTGGACACCAGCCCCGCGCCGGCGACCGGCCAGGATTACTCGGCCTGGAACGACGTCGCCCGCACGCTGCGCGGCGAGTACGGCGCGCGCTCGACCATCGAGGCGCCGCTGCTCACGCCCTACGGCAATGCCGGCGACCTGGGCAACGGCAGCGACGCCAAGGGCAGCCCGGTGATGTACGTCGCGGCGCCGGTGCGCGTCGATGGCCGCACCATCGGCGTGGTGGCCGTCGCCAAGCCGGCCGCGGCGGTGCAGCAGATCATCTACCGCGCCGAGCGCCGCATCTGGATCGCCGGCCTGACCTTGCTGGCGGTGTCGCTGGCGGTGGGCATGGCCGTCACCTGGTGGATGGTGACGACGGTGCGCCGCCTGCGCCGCTATGCGCAAGAGGTGCAGCTCGGCCAGCGGCAGCCGCCGCCGAAGGTGCCGGGCGAGTTGGGCGAACTCGCCGGGGCGATGGACGCGATGCGCGAGCGCCTCGACGGTCGCGAACACCTGCAGCATGTGGCGCGCGCGTTGACGCACGAGCTCAAGAGCCCGCTCGCCGCGCTGCGCGGCGCCGGGGAGTTGCTGCAGGAAGACCTGCCCGAGGCCGACCGGCAGCGCTTCGCCGCGCAGGTCGTCGCGCAGAGCGAGCGCATGACGGAGATGGTCGAGCGCCTGCTCGAGCTCTCCACGCTGGAGCTGCGGCGCGGGCCGGAGCATCCGCGGCCGGTGGCGCTCGACGCGGCCGTGGACGAGGTGCTGGTGCAACTGGGTGACCGCCTGGTGCAGCAAGGCCTGACGGTGCGCTGGCAGCATCGCGAGCGCGTCCTGCTGCAGGCGGACGCGGAGCTGTTGTCCTTGGCGATCAGCAACCTGATCGCCAACGCGGTGGATTTCTCGCCGGTGGATTCGACGCTGGACTTGCGGGTCGGCGTTGATGCCCGGCCCGTCGACGCGCCTGCTGGCTCGATCACCGCCGCGAGTCAGCGGGACCGATGCGCCTTCTTCGAACTGCGCGATCACGGCCCCGGCGTGCCGGTCGGCGCCTGGTCCCAGCTCGGCCAGCGATTCTTCTCGACCGCGCGCCCGGGCAGCCTGCGCAAGGGATCGGGTCTGGGTCTCGCGATCGTGCGGCAGATCGCCGGCCTGCATCGCGGGCGGCTGTGCTTCGAGCCTGCCGAGCCCGGCCTGCGCGTGCGCCTCGAGTTCGACGACTTCACTGTCGCCTCACAAACTTCGTCCTGAGCTCACCGACGCTGCCGAGACTGCGCCGTCCCGAGGAGCCCGGCATGTGCCGATGGGCGAGGAGGCGGAGCGATGCGAATCAAGGCGCTGTGGTGGAAGTTGGTGATCCTGGGCGGCGTGACGCTGCTGCTGATGATCGTGCTGGCCCGGATCGGCTGGCTGGTGGACGAGCGCCAGCAACGCCAGCGGGCCGCCGAGGCCGGCGTGGCGGCGGCGCAGGCGGGACCGCAGGTGGTGCTGGGGCCGTTGGTGCAGCGCAATTGCAATGAGCAATGGATCCCGCCCGATCCCCGGGAACAGCCGCAGCGGCGTGACTTCGTCCTGTCGGCGCTTCCGGCGCAACTGGTCGTCGACGGCACGCTCAATCAGGAGCGCCGCGTCCGGGGGCAATTCAAGATCAATGGCTACGCCGGCACGCTGACGATGGACGCGCGATGGGCCACGCTGGCGGCGCTGACGCCAAGCGCCCAGCACGGCGGCAAGGTGAGCTGTGACGACATGCGGGTGGTCGTCGCCTTCAGCGACTCGCGAGGCCTGCGGTCGGTGGCGATCAAGCGCGGCACCGACGCGCTGTCGATCGAGCCGGGCACCGGCAACGACAACTATCCGCGCGGCCTGCAGGCGCCGCTGCGCGGCTTGAAGCTGGACGATCCACTCGAACTGACGGTCTCGGTGAGCCTGGTCGGCATGAGCGATTTCGGCCTGGTGCCGGCTGCGTCCGCGACGCAGGTCAAGCTGCGTTCCGACTGGCCGCATCCGAGCTTCGGCGGACGCTTCCTGCCGGTGACCAGCCGCGTCGACGCGACCGGCTTCGAAGCGACCTGGCAGGTGTCCGAGCTGGCCACCACCGCGCTGCGGGACGTGCGGGCCGGGCGCTCGCTGCCGACCGTGGACCGCGATGCCGACGCGGACATGCCCTACGCGATGCCCGCGAAGGTGCCGTCCGACGGCAAAGGCGCGACGATCACCGACGCGTTGGCGTTCTCGATGATCGATCCGGTGAATCCATATGTGATGAGCGATCGGGCGATCAAGTACGGCCTGATGTTCATCGTCCTGACCTTCGTCAGCGTGGGTCTGCTCGAACTGCTGGCCGGGCGCCGCGTGCATCCGGTGCAGTACCTGCTCGTCGGATTGGCGATGACGCTGTTCTTCCTGCTGCTGCTGAGCCTGTCCGAGCACCTGAGCTTCGCGATGTCCTATGCGCTCGCCTGCGCCGCGGCGATCGGGTTGCTGACGTTCTACGGCGCCTCGATGCTGGGCTCCTGGTGGCGAGGCCTGGGTTTCGGCGCGCTGGTCGCGACCTTGTACGGCGCGCTGTTCGTGCTGCTGAATCTGGAGAAGGCCGCCTTGCTCGTCGGCGCGCTGCTGCTGTTCTCCATCCTCGCGGCTGTCATGACGCTGACACGGCGCATCGATTGGTACGAATTGGGACTGGGAGGGCGGATTCTGAACAGCGAGGGCGAATCTACGTAGGAACGTGGTTGCCGGTCGCCAGCCGCTCCGTCAGCATGGGGTCTCACATAGAACCAGAACGACAGCACACCCATGGGCGGAGACAACGACAACCGGTTCGACTACATCATCGTGGGCGCCGGCACGGCCGGCTGCCTGCTGGCCAACCGGCTCAGCGCGGATCCCCACAAGCGGGTGCTGCTGATCGAGGCCGGCGGCCGCGACGATTACCACTGGATCCACATCCCCGTCGGGTACCTGTACTGCATCGGCAACCCCCGCACCGATTGGCTGTTCAAGACCGAGCCTGACCCGGGCCTGAACGGACGCAGCCTGCGGTACCCCCGCGGGAAGGTGCTGGGCGGGAGCTCCAGCATCAACGGAATGATCTACATGCGGGGCCAGAGCCGCGACTACGACGGCTGGGCCGCCGCCACCGGCGACGACGCCTGGCGCTGGGACGGCGTGCTGCCGTTCTTCCGCCAGCATGAGGACCATTGGCGGCTGGACGCCGGCGGGGAGCGACCGCCCGGCTTCGACGCGGCGCTGCACGGCCACGGCGGTGAATGGCGCGTGGAGAAACAGCGCTTGCGCTGGGCGGTGCTCGATGCGTTCGCCGAGGCGGCGCAGGAGGCCGGCATCCCCGCGACGCCCGACTTCAATCGCGGCAACAACGAGGGCGTCGGTTACTTCGAGGTCAATCAGCGCGCGGGCCTGCGCTGGAACACGGCCAAGGCCTTCCTGCGGCCCGCGGCCTATCGGCGGCCCAACTTCGAGATGTGGACCTGCGCGCAGGTGCAGCGCCTGCTGTTCGAGACCGTCGACGGCGAGACGCGCTGCGACGGCGTGCTCGTGCGCACGCCCCACGGGCTGGAGGAAGCGCGCCTGGAGCCGGGCGGCGAGGTGCTGCTGGCGGCCGGCGCGATCGGCTCGCCGCAGTTGCTGCAGCTGTCGGGCATCGGCCCGGCGGCGCTGCTGCAACGCCACGGCATCGCGGTGGTGAAGGACCTGCCCGGCGTCGGCGCCAATCTGCAGGACCACTTGCAGATCCGCGCGGTGTTCAAGGTGGATGGCGTCAGCACGCTGAACACGCTGGCGTCGAGCTGGTTCGGCAAGGCCCGCATCGGGTTGGAATACGCATTGCGCCGCACCGGTCCGATGAGCATGGCGCCGTCGCAGCTCGGCGCCTTCGCCAAGAGCAGTCCGGACAAGGCCTGGCCGGACTTGCAGTACCACGTGCAGCCGCTGTCGCTCGACGCGTTCGGCGAGCCGCTGCATGGCTTCAATGCGTTCACCGCCAGCGTCTGCAATCTGAATCCCACCAGCCGCGGCACCGTCATGATCCGCAGCGCCGACGCGGCCGATGCGCCATCGATCGCGCCCAACTACCTGAGCACCGATGAGGACCGCCATGTCGCGGCGCGGAGCCTGCGCTTGACGCGACGCATCGTGTCGCAGCCGGCACTGGCCCGCTACCGGCCGCAGGAACACAAGCCGGGCGTGCAGTTCGAGAGCGACGAGGAACTCGCCCGACTGGCCGGCGATATCGCGACGACGATCTTCCATCCGGTTGGCACCTGCCGCATGGGACCGGTCGACGACGCGCGGGCCGTCGTGGACAGCCGGCTCCGGGTACGGGGCGTGAAGGCCCTGCGCGTGGTCGATGCGAGCGTGATGCCGACGATCACGAGCGGCAACACCAACTCGCCCACGCTGATGATCGCGGAGCGGGCGGCGGCCTGGATCGTGGCCGGGGAGTGAGGCCGATGCCCGGCACTCGGTCGGTGACCGGGTGCCAGGCGATCAGGCGATCAAGCGGCGAAGCGCTCTTCCAGGTAAGCCAGCAGCGTGCGGATGGTCTGCGCCTCGCCACCGATGGGCCGGCCGGGGCGGTTGACGTCGTTCCACGCGAAGAGGTCGATGTGCAGCCAGTCCTGCTGTTCAGGGATGAACGCTTCCAGGAACAACGCCGCGTTGATCGAGCCGGCGAGCGCGTTACGACCGGTGTTGACGATGTCTGCGATGCCGGAGGTGATGCCTTCCTTGTAAGGCGCCCACAGCGGCATGTGCCACAGCGGGTCGTCCATCTTGAGGCCCAGGTCGACCAGGTCGCGCGCGGTGTCCATGTGCTTGGAGAACAGCGCCGGCAACTGCGCGCCCAGCGCGATGCGGGCGGCGCCGGTCAGCGTGGCCAGGTCGATGATGAGCTCCGGCTTGAACTCGGCGGCATAGGCCAGCGCGTCGCACAGGATGACGCGGCCTTCGGCGTCGGTGTTGCCGATCTCGATGTGCAGGCCGGCGCGGGTCTTGACCACGTCGCCCGGCCGATAGGCGTTGCCAGCGATCGAGTTTTCCACCGCCGGGATCAGCACCTGCAGGCGCACCGGCAGCTTGAGCGCCATGATCAGCGTGGCCAGGCCCAGCGTGTTGGCGGCGCCGCCCATGTCCTTCTTCATCTGGCGCATGCCGTCCGGGGTCTTGATGTCCAGGCCCCCGGTGTCGAAGCAGACCCCCTTGCCGACCAGCGTCAGACGCGGATGCTTGTCGCTGCCCCAGTTCAGCTCGATCAGGCGCGGCGCGCGGGTGCTGGCGCGGCCGACGGCATGGATGGCAGGGAAGTTCTTCTTCAGCAGGTCGTCACCGACGACTTCCTTGAACTTCGCGCCGTGCTGCTTGCCGACCATGGCCGCGGCCTTGGACAGCTCCTCCGGACCCATGTGCTCGGCCGGGGTGTTCACCAGGTCGCGCACCGCGGTGATGGCGGTGGCCAGGGCCAGCCCACGCTGGCCGTCGGCGCTGCTCTTGATCAGCAGTTGGGCCGGTTGGCGCTTGCGCGGCTTGTAGAGGTCGAATTGGTAGCAGCCCAGCTCCCAGGACAGCGCGGCGGCTTCATCCTGAAGGGGGACGCCGTCAGCGGACAGCGTGTAGTCGCCTTCCGGCAGCGCCAGCGGCAGCGACGACAGCGCGAACGGGTGAGCCGTGTGGGCCACGCCCGCGAAGACCTGGGCCAGCTTGCCGTCTTCTCCCGGGACCAGCGCGAAGGTGTCCGGCGCGGCGGAGAAGCCGAGCGTCGCCAGCCATTGCTGGGTGCGCTTGGGCAGCTTCGGGGCAAGGGCCTGATAGGCGGCGCGGTCCAGCGCCAGGATGGGCGTGGCGCGAGCCACCGAATTCTTGAATTGGACGTTCATCGGATCGCGGTCGGCCGCGGGTCGCGCGGATGACCGGCAAGTATGTTGGCGGTGGCGCATTCTCGCCTGCGCACCACCTTGGGACCGAAGGTCGTCGTCACCCCGATGGGCGGTGGGTGGATGAGGTGCGGGGGAAGCCTCAGCCGGCCGCAAGGCATCGGCCGCGCCGGACGCTCAGCAGGACTGGCGCAGCCTCGACAACAGCGACTGCGCCGCGGCCGTGGTGCCGGTGGGCGCCGACGGGCTGGCGGCGGACATGGTCGGGTTGTCCTCGGCCGCCTGGATCAGCCGCTGGGCGGCGGCGGGTTGCGGCAGCACCGGTCCGATGAAGCACACCCGGTCGCCCCGCCCGATGAGCAGGGTGGGGAAGGTCTCCACCTCCAGATCGTCCACGAGCTCCGAGTCGTCCTCGATGTCCACCCACACGAACCGCGCCTGGGGATGCTGATGGCGCAGCGCGGCGAAATCGTCGCGGTAGGTGTCGCACACCCGGCACCAGGCGGCGCACAGACAGGCGACGAGCAGTTCGTCTTGCGGCGGGAAGGGGACGGCGGACATGGGGTCGGAGCTTAGCGAGAAAGGCGGGTGGGGACAGGTTGGCATGCGCAATTCCTTGCCTGTGGGGACCAAGTCTCCGCTGTTCGCAGAACGGCCAATGCACTCATATGGTGCATCATGCGTGACGATGGCGCGAGCTTTGTTGGGAATTGTGAAATGGCTGTCAACGAGGCTCCGACGGCCCGCGTTAGCTGGCACAAAGCGGTCATCCCCCCGCTCGGAAGCCAGAAGGTCCAAGACCATGATGAAGTCCCAGTCCCATACCGAGTCCACCCAGCGTCGCGTGCCGATGCCGGAGCTGAGCAGTGACAAGGGTCGCAAGCACGAGGCGTTCGAAGTGCCCAGCCTCGGTTGCGACCGCCGCAGCGTCGCCCGCGCCCTGCGTTTCGACCGCAAGCGCTGATCCCCGCGGCGGGCCTGCCACCGGCAACCCCGCCGCCAGACGCCGCGCTCAGTCGTCCTCGTCCACCGACGGCTGAAGCGGCGCCAGCAGCCGCTCGATCTCCGCGGCGCTGAATTTCTCCAGACGTTCTCCCCCGTCACGGCCCAGCAGGCCGTCCGCGAGCGCCCGCTTGCGGGCCTGCAGTTCCAGCATCCGCTCCTCGATGCTGCCCTCGATCACCAGTTGATGGACGAAGACCGGCCGGGACTGCCCGATCCGGTGCGCCCGCGCCTGCGCCTGGGCATCCACCGCCGGGTTCCACCAGGGGTCGACCTGGATCACCGTGTCGGCCGCCGTCAGCGTCAACCCCACCCCGCCGGCCTTCAGGCTGACCAGCATCAGCGGCGCTTCGCCCGCCTGGAAGCGGCGCACCACCTCGCCACGCCGCGCCTCCGGGGTCTCGCCGGTCAGCTTCAGCAGCGGGACCTTCGCCGCGGTCATCGCCTCCTCGATCAACGCCAGCATCCCGGTGAACTGCGAGAACACCAGGATCGTCCGCCCCTGGGCGATCAGCTCGGGCACCTTCTCCCGCAACCAGTCCAGCTTGGCGGCCTCCATGCCGGCCGGGATCTCGATGCCCGGCACCAGGCGCGGATCGCAGCAGACCTGGCGCAGCTTCAGCATCGCGTCCAGTACCGTGATCAGCCCGCTGCCGAACAGCTCGGACTGCGCCAGCAACCGCCGCACCAGATGGTCGCCACCGATCCGGACGCTTTCATAGAGTTGACGTTGTCGCCCTTGCAGGGGAATCCGCTGGGTGAGCACCGTCATCGGAGGGAGGTCGGCGGCGACCTGCTCCTTCAGCCTTCGCAGAATGAAAGGGCGCACGCGGGACGCCAGCTCCCGGGCACGTTCGGCGCTGCCGTTCTGCTCGATCGGCTTGCGCCAATGGCGGGCGAACTCCCGCGATTCACCCAGATAGCCCGGCATCAGGAAGTCGAATTGGGTCCAGAGCTCGCCCAGATGGTTCTCCAGCGGCGTGCCGGTCAGCACCAGGCGCTGGGCGGCCTGGAAGCGGCGCAAGGCGCGGGCGGCACGGGAGCGCGGGTTCTTGACGGCTTGCGCCTCGTCCAGGATCAGCACCGAGAACACCGGCCTGGCCAGCGCCCGCACCTCGCGCCAGGCCAAGCCATAACTGCACAGCAACAGGTCGACCTCGCCGAGCCGCTTGAGCACGTCGCCGCGCTCGGACGGGTCCGACAGCGTCGCCACGCGCAGGCCGGGCGCGACGAGGGCGGCCTCCTTCACCCAGTTGAAGATCAGCGAGGTCGGCGCGACGACGAGCGCCGGCGCCGTCAAGCCGCCCGCCTGCTTCTCGGTCCACAGGTGGGCCAGCGCCTGCGCCGTCTTGCCCAGGCCCATGTCGTCGGCCAGGATGCCGCCCAGCTGTTGCCGCTGCAGGTACTTGAGCCAGGCCAGCCCCTGCAACTGATAGGGCCGCAGCGTGATGCCCAGCCCCTCGGGGTGATCGGGCACGCGGGGCGGGCCGGCCTGGCGCAGCCGCTCCCACAACGCGCGCAGTTCGGCGGCGCCATGGACCTGCCAGCGGCTGTCGGGCACGTCGAGCGCCGACAGCCGCGCCGCCTCCCACGACGTCAGCTGGATCGGCGCCCGGCGCGAGCGTTGCGCGACAAGGATCTCGAGCAGGTTGAGCATCAACCGCTTCAACGGCGCGGCCGTCGTGTGCAGGCGCCGTCCGCCGGGCGCGCGCAGACCGATGATGGCGTCGTCGTCGATGCCGGAGATCGCGTCGGCATACAGCCAGCGGCGGTCCTTGCGCAGCAGGTCCCAGATCATCGGCGCGAGGTCGACGCGCTGGCCCTGCACCGTCACGCCCAGGCTCAGCAGCCACGAGCCCTTGCGGCGCGACAAGCCGAGCGTCGGGACGCGCCCGGGCGCGGCCAGCTCCACCGGCCCGGCATCCGCGCCGTCATCGGGCTGGACTTCCAGCGACCAGGCGTCGATCGCCAGGCTGTGATGGGCGAAGCCGGGCGCGAACTCGATCTCCCAGCCCAGCGCGCGCAAGCGCGGCACCTCGTCGGCGGCGAAGTCCGCGAACTGGTCCTCCTGCTCCAGCGTCCAGCACGGCGTCAGGCCGCGGCCGAACGAGGCATCGCGCCACTGCAGCATGGACACGTCCACCGCATGCAGCGGCAGGGCCTGCCACTGCGTGATGCGGGCCTCGTCCTGCAGGCCGCGCGTCATCCGGATCAGCGTGACCCGGTCGCCGCGCGGGCCCAGCTTGCCGTGCGGCCTCATGCCGAGCAGGCCGTCACCGCGGTTCAGCGTCTGCAGGATCAGTCGAGGGGGGAGCGCCGTCATCGGCCGGCATTGTCGGCGCTGCGCGCCTGCCGTCGCGGCGTCGACGCCCCCGTGACCGTCAACCCTGCTTCGCGTCCTTGCCGTCCTTGCCTTCCCTGGGCTTGCGCGGCGTCGGCACGCCGGTCTTCTGATAGTCGCCGGGGACGTGCATCAGCGCGGCGTCGGGCTCGGCACGGCGCAGGTTGCGGAGCTGGTAGTTCTGCTCGCCATTGCGCGGGTCCTTGGTCTGGGCGCTGACGGTGATCTTCAGCTCGGGCGAGGTCCAGATCTCACGCGTGATCACGATCGGCTTCTCATTGCCGATCTTGCCGGCGGGGATGGTCGAGGTGGTACGTCCGCCGGTCACCTTGACGCCGTCGATCTCGCGCGGCGGCAGGTTGTTCAGGCGGCTGTCGTCGCCGGTGACGATCAGCGGCTCCATGCGCATCGATACGCCCACGGGGATCGGCGACATCGGAGCCATGGGCGCCATCGGCGTCTCGATGCGGATCAGGCGGACGTCCTGGCCGGTCTCGCCCGGCGCGATCACCACCGCGGTCGGCGCATTGGGCGCGGCCGGGGGAGCGGGCGGCTTGGGCGTGGCGCGCGGCGCGGACTCGCCGCTGGCGAAGGCCTCGCGGACGCGCTCGCCGTGCTCGCGGGCCCAGTCGCGCATCTTGCGGGCGTAATCGCGCATCTTGTCGTTGTACTCCCGCATCTTCTCGCTGTGCTCGCGCTGCGCCTCGGCATCGATGCGGCCGCCGAGGTATCGCGCGGTCTTCTTGTCGGGGTCCAGCAGCCAGTTCTCCCCGCTGACCGGATCACGCAGATAGACGTAGCGGCGCCCCTGACGCTCGACCTCCTGGCGCGTGCGGCCCTCGCCGTCGCGGCACAGCTGGCTGGTCTGCTGATGGACGATGCGGTTGCCGTCGGCCAGCGACTGGACGGTCTCGTGCACCGCCTGCGCGCAGTACGGCGCGCCCTTGACGACGCGCTCGGCGCTCAGGATGTGGCCGGCGATGCCGGCCTCGATCATCACCGGCGTCGTCAGCTCCGGGACGGGGGGAACGGGCGGCACGAGCGGCGCGGCTGGCACGGCCGGCACGGCGGGCGCCGGCGGTGCCTCGGGAGCGTCGTGCTGCGCCTGGACCGCGGTGGCGGCGATGGCCAGGGCGAGGGCGGTGAGGGAAGTCTTCATGGCGGTCTCCGGGGGAAAGAGGGAGGGGATCTCAGGGCAGCACGCGCATCGCGAGCACATCGCCGGAGGCATGCACCAGCAGCTCGGCGTGCACCGGCTCGGCGGCGGCGGCGGGGTCGTAGGGCAGGCCCAGCAGCGCCAGCCGTTCGCGGGGGACGTCGGTGGGCACCAGCCAGGCCGTGCCCGCGCCGGCTTTCTCGTAGGCGGCCCAGCGGTCGGCGGACACCAGCACGATGAAGTCGCTGCCGCGCGCCACCGTGGCGCCGGATTCGCCCGGCGGCGCCGTGCCCAGCAGCCAGACGCAGGCGACCAGCACCGTCGCGCACAGCGCCGGCCCGGCGAGCGCCCAGCGCCAGCCGACGCGGCGCACCGAGCGTTGACGGGTGGCGAAGCTCGCGCGCATCGCCTGCAGCACCGCGTCGTCGCGGCCGGGTTCCGGCGCGCGCTGTCGCAGGTCGTGGCCGGATGCCCAGAGCCAGTCGGCCAGGCGGGCAGTGCGCGGCGACTGCGGGCCGCCGGGCGGCGAGCCCGAGGGGGAGGAGGGGTCGTGTGTCTTCATCATGCGGACTTCGATGAGCGTTCGACGGCGGGCGCCGCGTCCTGCAACGCGGCCAGGAGACGCGCGCGGCCGCGGTGCAGCCGGGTGCGCAACGTGTTGAGCTCGACACCGGCGATGCGGGCGGCGTCGACATAGGAGCGTTCCTGCAGGTCCACCAGCACCACCGCCTCGCGGAAGGTCCATGGCAGCGCCTGCATCGCGGCCCACAGGCGCGCCTGGTCCTGCGCGCGGACGAGTTGCTGCTCGGGCGCCTCGACGTGGTCGCCGTCGTCGGCGTCCGTGTCGTCATGCGCCACCGGCTGATCGCGCCACCGCCCCAGCAGGTGATGCCGCGCCATGCCGGCGAGGTAGGCACCGAGGCTGCCCCTGCCCGGGTCCCAGCCCTCGGGCCGCCCAGCGAATTGGACGAAGGCGTCCTGCATCGCGTCGGCCGCGAGGTCGGCCTGGCCGCACAGCGCCAGCGCATAGCGGTAGACGCCCGGCGACTCGCCCCGATAGAGCGGTTCGAGCGCGCCGGCGTCGCCGTGACGCAGGCGGCGCACCAGCGCCTCGCTGGCGGCGGCGTCGGCGGCCCGCGTGGGCGGCGGGTCGGGATCGTTGTTCAGGCGGGCGCGGCCGGCCATGCGTGTCCAGAATCTCATCGGGGCGTTCGGCGAAGGGCGAGGCGTCGTTCGGACGGGAGGTGTCGTCTCCCAGCATGAACGTATTGCGCCAGCGGCTCCAAAAGTTCCCGGCGACCTGTCATGTCGCTTCACGTCACGTCGTGCCACGCCACATCGCGTCGATGCCGACCGTCGCGGCACCTTCGTTTCAGGGGTATGACACATCCGCGCCACACGGGCGCCCCCCGCCCGCCGGGCGAGAACAGTGCGGCGGGCGATGTTCGCCAAATGCGACGGTGTTGATGTTTTCGCGAAAGTAAGGGCCGGCTAACTGTTCCAGAATGGTGCAGACGCCGGGTGAAAACCCCAAGTGCGTGCGTGGAATGCCGGTCCTAGGATCCGCCCACTCGACGCGACTGTCATGCGAATGGTGGTTGCCTACGGGGGCTGAGGAGACAAATAGATCAAAGCAACACCAACGAATCGCAGTGACACTGTCACAATTCGCGGGCACCTGAACAGGTGCCCGCTTTGTTTTTGTGGCCCGTCGCGAGAGGCGTCGCGGCCCGCGTTCGCGGCCGAAGCCGCCCTTGCGAGTCGTTGTCGATGATCGAGTTGTTGACGGCAGCCGTCGCCTCCCTGGCGGCCGGTTTTGTCGATGCCGTGGTGGGCGGCGGCGGGCTGATCCTGGTGCCCGCGCTGTTCAGCGTCTACCCCAACGCCGCGCCGGCCACGCTGTTCGGCACCAACAAGGGCGCCGCGATCTGGGGCACGGCCTGGGCCACCCACCAATACGCCAAGCGTGTGTCGCTGCCCTGGTTGTCGCTGATGCCGGCCGCCGTGGCCGCGCTCGTCGGCAGCTTCTGCGGCGCGTGGGCGGTCACGCAGGTGGACCCGAGCGGGCTGCGCAAGGTGCTCCCGGTGATCCTGCTGGGCGTGCTGCTGTACACGCTGGCGAAGAAGGACCTCGGCCGCCTGCACGCGCCTCGCCACGCGGCCACCGCGCAGACGCTGATCGCCAGCGCGATCGGCCTGGTGATCGGCTTCTACGACGGCTTCTTCGGCCCCGGCACCGGCAGCTTCTTCGTCTTCCTGTTCGTGCGGCTGCTGGGCTTCGACTTCCTCCACGCCTCCGCCACCGCCAAGCTGCTGAACACCGCCACCAACTTCTCCGCGCTGATGCTGTTCGTCAGCAAGGGCCACATCTGGTGGCACGTCGCGGCGGTGATGGCGGTGGCCAACGTCGTCGGCAGCCTGGTCGGCACCCGCATGGCGCTGGCGCGCGGCGCCGGGTTCGTGCGCGGCATGTTCGTCGTGGTCGTGTCGCTCCTGATCCTCAAGACCGGATGGGACGCGTTCCTCCGCTGAACGCCCCGAGAACATTTCGTGACGCGGCGTCCGCCAAAGGCGGGATGCCGGGCCCCCTTCCCCAGGGATACCATTGAACAAACAACCGCCGCTCACCATGCCTGTCGATCCACAACTGCGTGCGCTGGACATCGAGATCCCCACCCAACCGGAAGTCCTGGTCAAGCTGTCGCTGCTGATGGCGGACGAGGACATCGACCTGCAGGCCGTGTCGGGGCTGGTCGAGACCGACATGGCGCTGGCCGCCGCCGTGCTGAAGGCGGTGAACTCCTCGCTCTACGGCCTGCGCGGCCGGGTGCAGACGGTGCACCAGGCGCTGACCTACCTGGGCATGCGCGAGGTCGCCGCGATCACCTTCGAGATGGGCCTGCGCGCCGCCTTCCCGCCCGCCGTCGAGCTGGAGCCGGTCTGGGCGCGCGCCGCCAAGCGCGGCCTGCTGATGGGCCGCATGGGCCAGATGCTGGGCGTGGACCCGTGGGCCGCGCACTCGGCCGGCCTGTTCGAGGAATGCGGCAAGGCGGTGCTCTACCGTCACGCGCCGGGCCATTACCCGGCCATGCTGCGCGCGGCCAGCAGCGATCAGGAGCTGGTGCAGCTCGAACACACCGCGTTCGGCGTCAGCCATGACGCGCTGGGCGCGGCGCTGTGCGAGAGCTGGGGCCTGGCGCCCGCGGCCGTCGCCAGCGTGCGTTACCACGTCCAGCTGCAGCACGACCTGCGCATGCCCGAGGCGATGCAGCGCCGCGGCGTGGGCGCGATCTCGCTGATCGCATGGACGCTCATGAACAAGCCCGAGACGCTGGACGAGACCGTCATGGACATCGCGCCCCAGGCACAGCTCGACGAGACGCTGATGCTGCGCGCCGCGCGCCGCGTCGAGGAGCAACTGCAACAGGCCGAGGACCGCGGCCGCTGATCGCGCCGCGCGCCCGGCCTCATGGCCGCGGCGGAGTCGCCGCGGTACTCACGACGCCAGGCACAGGCGGTCGCGGCCCATGTGCTTGGCGAGATACAACGCCTCGTCCGCCGCCTGCATCAGCGCCTGCGGGCTGAGGTAGGGATGGCCCGGCTGATACGCCGCGAGTCCGGCGCTGACGGTCACCACGTCCGCCGTCATCGCCTCCTCCGGCAAGGCCCCGTGTGGCAGCGCCAGCGCGCGCCACGCCTCGCGCAGCGACTCCATCAGCCCTTGCGCGGACTCCGCGTCGAAACCCGGCAGCAGCACCGCGAATTCCTCGCCGCCCAGCCGCGCGACCACGTCGGTGTCGCGCTGGAAGTGCTCGGCGAGCAGGCGGGCGAGCCGCCTCAGCACCTCGTCGCCGGCGGCGCGTCCGTGACGGTCGTTGAACGGCTTCAGATGATCGACATCGAGGATCGCCAGCGCCAGCCGGCCCTGGTCCCGCTGCGCGCGCTTGAACTCGCGCCGCAGCGCGAGATCGAATTCGCGCCGGTTGGCGATGCCGGTCAGCGCGTCATGACGCTCCATCGAGGCGAGCTCGCGCCGCTTCGCCTCCAGCGAGCGCTCCGCCTGCTGCAGCGCGCGGTGTTGGCGCGAGATCTCCTCGCGCAGCTCCCGGCCGCGCGATTGCTCGCGATGCAGCTCGTCGCCCAGCGAGGTGCGGACATGGTCGATGGCCTGCTCCAGCTGCAGCAGCTCGCGCGGTCGTGTCTCGCCCGGCTCCAGCCAGCCGAGCGACGGCGGCGGCAGCGTCGGATCGAAGCGGCTGGCCTGATCCGAGAGGCGCCGCAGGTGGCGCAGCAACCAGCGGTCCAGCAGCAGCGCCGCGCCGATCCCCAGCGCCGTCACCATCGCCAGGTGGATCAGCGTCGAGCGCAGCAGCGGGTCGCGGCGCAGGGTGTCGCCCATCGTCGCGGCGGTCGCCTGCAGGCGCAGTTCGCCGCTGTCGGCGAGGGAGAACTCGGCGCTCTGGCCGGGCTCTGCGTCGTCGTCGGACAGCGCGCGGAACTGCTCGCCGCCGCGCGTCTGCAATTCGACGCTGCGCAGGTTGTGCCGGGTCAGGATGTGGCGGAGCAGGCCCCGCACGGCCTCGGGCCGGTGCTCCTGCTGCAGGCTGTAGGCCAGCGGTCCGGCATACAGCAGCGGGATGGCGCTCAACTCGGCGTCGGTGCGCGCGGCGCGTTGCCGGGTGTCCTCGCGCAACTGCCAGCCGCTGGACAACGCGACGAGCAGCATGCCGAACACGAACAGCGCCAGCATCGAGCGCGCCCCGACAGAAATGCTGATGGCCTTGTGGGTCATGGGTGGATGCACGCTGTGCAACAAAGTCCCGCAAATCGCCTCCGATCGATTGTGCCGAGCAAATCTCGCTGGTTTCCCCGGGGAAACTCCATGCGGGTTGGACCCTGACAATCGCCGTCGATGGTCTCAGGGGGTGAGATGAATGAACAGGGGATCAACCGCCTGTCGCGGGCCTTGCGTGACGCGCCCTGCCGAGGGATCGGACGGGCTGCCGCGAGGGCGCTCGCGCTGGCCGGGCTGCTGACAGCGGCCACCTCGCCGGCCCTGGCGGATCCGGGCTACTACCTCGTGCGGCCGTACAGCGAGGCGGGCCAGACCACGGTCGACCTGCGCTACTGGAGCGTCGCGCCCCCCGACGAGGCCGCGACGCTCTGGCCGGAGCTGGGCTTGCGCCACGGGGTGACCTCGCGCTGGAGCACCGAGCTGCTGCTCAGCTGGATTGGTCCGACGATGCGCGAGCAGACGCTGAGCTCGATCAACTGGGTCAACCAGGTCCTGCTGACGCAAGGCGACACGCCCTACGACCTCGGGCTGCACGTCCAGTTGATCCGCAACCGCGGCCAAGGCAACGCCATCGAGGTGGGCCCGATCTTCCAGACCGAATGGGGCCTGACGCAGTTCAACCTCAACGTGTTCTGGGCCCATGACGCGGCGTCGCGGCGGCAAAACCAGGCCAAGCTGCAATGGCAGGGGCTGTATCGCTGGCAGGCCGACTGGCGCGCCGGTCTGCAGGGTTTCGCGGAGCCGAAGTCCTGGCGCGCGGGCCCGGTGCTGAAAGCCCGCCTGGACGCCCGCGTGGAGCTGACGGCGGCCTACCTGTGGGGGAACACCTACCGCAGCCGGGGCGATATGTTCAGCGCACAGCTGCAAATGGGGTTTTGATCGCGCCGCGCCGACGCGGCAGGGTGCCTTGCCTAGAATCCGCCCGCCCCGCTCGCCTGTCCTTGGAAGGCAAGCGGGGCAGCGTTCTCAGGGCGGGGCGAAATTCCCCACCGGCGGTATCCAGGCCCGGTCGCCAGACCGATGACCCTGGGAGCCCGCGAGCGCCCGGCACCGCCCTTGCGGCGCCGGGGTCAGCAGACCTGGTGAGAGGCCAGGGCCGACGGTCACAGTCCGGATGAAAGAGATCGCGTCCATCGTCGGCCGTGCGCCGGCGCGTGCCCTCGTGCATGCGCTCGCGCCGGGCCGCGTTGTGCGTGCGCGCCCTGATTCATTCACCTTGCCATCGTGCACAGGGTCACCATGAATCAGACCAGTCAGACCAACCTGTCCCACTCGACCGCCGCTGCTGGCGGTGCTCATCCTTCCCACGTTTCGTCGGCGTCCTCGGGCTCGCCCCGCGTCGGTGGCGATCGCGTGCCGCGCGTGGCCATCGTGTCCGCGACCTGGCATGCCGAGCTCGTCGGCCGTTGCCGCGAGTCCGCGATCCGCGGCCTGCAGTCCGCCGGCCCCGTCCACGTCGAGACCTTCGAAGTCCCCGGCGCATTCGAAATCCCTCTGCATGCGATGAAGCTCGCGCGCAGCGGGCAGTTCGACGCGGTGCTGGCCTGCGCGCTGGTCGTCGACGGCGGCATCTACCGGCACGAGTTCGTTGCACAGGCCGTCATCGACGGGCTGATGCGGGCGCAGCTCGATACCGGCGTGCCGGTGTTCTCGGCCGTGCTGACGCCGCAGGCCTTCCATGAACACGCCGTCCATCACGGCTTCTTCCATGAGCACCTGGTGTCGAAAGGCACCGAGCTGGCCAGCGCCTGCCGCGCGACGCTGGCGGCACTGCGCCGGCTAGAGGCGCTGACGGCGTGAACGGCGGGCGGCCCGGTCATCGGGCCGCCTGTTCGACGATCAACGCTCGGGCGCGGCCACGGCCTGGCTCAAACCCTCGTCCGCGCCGGTCAACCGGAGCGAGGTCACGAACCTCCGCGGTTGACCGCTCAACGGGTCGACGAACGCGATCTCGCGCGCGAGCAGCTGCAACGGGCAGGAGAAATCCACCGTCTCCTCGACCGGTCGCAGCACCGGATAGATCCGGTCGCCCTCGATCGGCCGCCCCAGCGCGCACATCTGCGCGCGCAACTGGTGCTTCACGCCGGTCTCGGGCCGCAGCTCGTAGCGCGCGCGGTCGATGCCGAGGCGCTCCAGCACCGCGATGCGCGTGACGGCGTTGGGCTCGCCCGGCACCGTCCGCATCTGCATGAAGTCGACGGGATGTTCTTCCAGGCGGCTCGCGTAGGCCATCGGAAATTCGGGGCCCACCGCCTCGCGCCATGGCGCGATCGCCTCGTAGACCTTCTCCACCTCGCGCTCGCGGAACAGCCGCTGATAGGCGTCGCGACTGCCGGGCTGCACGGAGAAGAGCGTCAGCCCCGCGGTTTCCCGATCGAGGCGATGGATGGGGCTGAGCGCGGCCAGTCCGGTCTCTTGCCGCAGCCGCGTCAGCAGCGTCTGCTGGACATAACGCCCCTTGGGCGTGACCGGCAGGAAGTGCGGCTTGTCGGCGACCAGCAGGTGATCGTCCAGATGCAGGATGCGCGAAACGAAGGGCACGATCGGCTCGTCGGCCAGCCAGCGCCAGTAGTAGAGGCGCCGCTGCGCGCGATACGGCGCGTCGGGCGCGACCGGACGACCGCCGTCGTCGAGCACGTCGCCGCGCGCCATGCGTCCGGCCCAATCGCCGCGGCCGACCAGCGGCAGTCGCTCGGCCAGGAAGTCCAGCACCAGCGCCCAGTGCCCGGGCGGGCAGGCGAGCGCGCTGGCGGCGACGCCGTCGCGCAGCGGCAGGTCAAGCTTGGGGGGACGGGCCATCGGCGGTGAGTCTCGGCGGAGCGGTCGTGCGGGGCGATGCCGCGGGATGAAGCATGGAGACCGACGCGCCGCATCGTCGAGCGGCGACCCGGGGGCCGACAGTCACTCGATCTGCGCCGCGCCCCGCGCGCGCTCGTCGAGGTAGCGGTTCAAGCGCGGCAGGTCATCGGCATCGATGCCGGCAAGGCCGCGCCAGGCCTTGAACCAGGCCTCGCGCTGCGGATCGGCGGCGAGCTTGCGCACCGCCTGGTCCATCGCCTCGATGGCGCGGCGCCCGTCGGGCGTGCGGCTGCAGCTGCCGGTGGCGACCATGGTGCTGCGGCCCTCGGCGATCGGCAGCCTGGCCAGCGCGGGCGAGCCCGGATGCTGCGCGCTGTACTCGTCGACGGTGGCCGGGTAATCGAGCGTGTAGTCCATCCGGCGCGCCTTCAGCATGCCCAGCAGATTCGCGCTCCGGCCCGCCACGACCGAGCGCGGGGCACGTTCCGGATCAGCCGCCAGCAGCTTGTCGATGCGCGGGCCGAAGCTGCGGTCGCGCGGCACCAGCCCGACGAGGTCGGTGCGACGCAGCAGGTCCGCGAGCGCCACCGACTGGCCGTTGAACTCGAAACGCGGCAGATCCTCGCGCCGCACCACCACGTGGATCTGGCGCGCCAGAAGCGCCGGATGCAGCGGCGTGAAGTACAGCCACTGCGTGCGCTCGGGCGTGCGCACATGCAGCACCGAGCAGAGCGTCTCGCCCTGGCGGACCTGCGCCTCGAAGCGCGGCAGGCTGAGCTCGACGAACTCATGACGGAACTGCGGCATGCGGTCGACGAGCAAGCGCATGAAGCCGTCCACCTCGCCCTGGCCGAGATCCTCCGCGCGCTGAGGCGCCTTGCCGTCCCGATAACTGAAGTGCGGCGGCATGTCCAGGATCCACCAGCGCAGCAGGGGCAACGGACCGCCTTGGATCGGCGCTTGCGGCTGCGGCTGCGCGAAGGACGGCGCGACGCCGCCCCCAAGGGCCGCGGCCACGGCCAAGCCCATGGCCAGGCCCGCGGCGCGCCATCGCGCGCCGAGCGCCCGGTGAGGCGAGGGGGTCAGTCGCCCTCGACCCATTCCACCTTGGCGCCGAGACGGGTGATGTTCTCGGCGAATTGCGGGTGGGCCCGACGCACCGGGGTCGCGTTGCGGATCAGCGACTTGCCGGGGATGCTGGCCGCCACCATCAGCAGCGCGATCGCGACGCGGATGATGTACGGGCTCTCGACCTCGGCCGGGCTGAGCGTCTTGCCGCCGAAGGTCACCATGCGGTGCGGGTCCGACAGGAAGGCGTGCGCGCCGAACTTGGACAGCTCGGTGGTCCAGCCCATGGCGCCGTCGTAGACCTTGTTCCAGAACATCACGCTGCCCTCGGCCTTGACGCCGAGCGCGACGAAGATCGGCAGCAGGTCCACCGGCAGGTAGGGCCAGGGCGCCGCCTCGACCTTCTGCAGGATGTTGCGGGTGAAGGGCTCCTTGACCTTGAGCTGGCCGTCGACCACGCAGCGCGACCAGCCGTCCTCGTGAATGATCTGGACGCCGAACTTGGCGAAGGTGCGGTCGATCAGCGGAAACTGCTCGGGGTGGGAATTCTTGACCCGGACGTCGCCGCCGGTGATGGCGCCCAGGGCCAGGAAGGTCACGATCTCGTGGAAGTCCTCGGCGAAGGTGAACTCGCCGCCGCCCAGCCGATCGACGCCGTGGATGGTCAGGCGCGAGGTGCCCAGGCCCTCGATGCGGGCGCCGAGCATCGTCATGAACTGGCAGAACTCCTGCACGTGCGGCTCGCTGGCGGCGTTCATGAGCGTCGAGGTGCCGTCGGCCAGCGCGGCGCACAGGACGAAGTTCTCGGTCGTGGTGACGGAGGCGTAATCGGTCCAGTGGTCGTTGTGGCGCAGCTTGCCGTCCACCTGCACCACCAGGCCGTCGGCGGCGCGGTCGACGCGGGCGCCGAAGCGCTGGAAGACCTCGACATGGGGATCGATCTCGCGCGCGCCCAGCGTGCAGCCCTTGACGTCGTCCTCGATGCGCGCCGCGCCGAAGCGGGCCATCAGGCCGGGCACCAGCATGATGGAACTGCGCATCTCCTCGGGCAGGTGGTCCCGCGCCGGGTCGAAATGGGTGTCCTGGTGGTGCAGGTCCAGCACGCCGGTCTTGAAGTCGACGGCGACGCTGCTGCCCAGGTTGCGGAAGACCTCCAGGATCTTCTTGACGTCGGTGATCTCGGGCACGCCGTGCAGCCGCACGGGCTCGCGGCTCAGCAGCGTCGCGCACAGGATGGGCAGGACGGCGTTCTTGTTCGCCGAGGGGACGATGCGGCCCTTCAAGGGCGAGCCGCCGTGGACGATGAGATTGGACATGGCGTGGCGCCGGGGGCGAACCAGTGGGAAGTCGGTGGGCGAGCGCGGATTATCGGGGGTGTGCGGTGACAGGACGCTCGGGCGGGGCTTGCGATGGCATCTTGCAACGCCAGGCGCGCGCGACGCCAGGGAAGGTGTGCTCCTCGGGCGGAGGAAAAGCTCCGGACGCCCGCTCGCCGATCCGTCTCGGGAGGGACGCTTCAGGGCACCTCGCTCCCCCGCCGGCGGGTAGGGAAGTCATGGGCGGACGCCGGCTGACAGTCTCACGACAATGCCGGCCCATGACCGTCCCCGCAGAGTCGTCCGCGACCGTTCCCGATCCGCTCGCGCCCGCGACGGACGCCGCCTTGCCCGCCATCGTCGCGTCCGCCGTCGCCGCGTCCACGACGTCCGCCATGGCGCCGACTCCTTCGACGCCCGACATCGTCCAGGCCCAGGCGTCGGCCTCGACTTCGGTGGTCGCGTCCGCCACCACTGCCGTCGATCGCGCCATCGCCCGGGGCCGAAGCCTCCTCCACAAGAAGCCCGCGGCCGACGGCATGCCGCAGGATCCGCGCGACTGGATCACCCCGGAGGACCTGAACGTCGCGCCGACGTTGCTCGGGCTGCCGCTGGCCACGCCCTGGCAACGGGCCAAGGCGATGGCGATCGACCTGATCCTGCTCGTGATCCTTTCCAACTTCGGCAACACCCTGCTGCTGGCCGGCTGTTGCTGGGTGGCATGGCGCTGGCACAAGATGCAGCGGGTTTCCCGTGGCGAGGTGAAGGCGCTGCGCGGCGGCTGGCTGGGCTGGGCGCCCGCCTTGTGCGTGGTGGCGCTCGGGCTGTATTCGAGCGCGGCCGGGTATCTGGACGACACGCCGCAGAAATCACGCCGGGAGAACGCCGCGCAGGCCGCCAAGGCGGCCTCGGCGGATCCGGACGATGACGTCGGCCAGGACGATGGCAACAACGCCGGGACCTCCGCGGCGGGCGCGTCCCACCACCCCGATCCCACGCCGGCCGAGATCGCCGACGTGGTCAAGACCGCCGTCGCGACGGCCACCGGCGCCGCGGCGCTGGCGGCCTCGGATGCCGGTTCGGGCGCGCTGGCCGCGGCGCGGCCGGCCAGCGACACCGAGCTTCAACTGAAGGCCCAGCGCCTGCGCATCAAGTCGCTGGAGGCGAAGGTCCGGTCCCTCCGGGACGAGGCCAGGCGCACGCCGATCGAGCGCATGAAGCACTGGTGGGACCTGGTGGGCCTGAACCTGGCCTGGGCGTTCGGCTGGTTCGTGCTGTGGCCGATGATCTGGCCCGGACAGACCCCCGGCAAGCGGCTGATGGGCCTGCAGGTGGTGGAGCTCACCGGCAAGCCGATGAAGCCGATGCTGTGCGTGCGCCGCTACGGCGGTTATGCGGCCGGCATGGCCACCGGCGGCATGGGCTTCCTGCAGATCCTGTGGGACGGCAACCGGCAGGGCATGCACGACAAGGCCGCCCACACCGCCGTCGTCGACCTCGGCAACCCGCACCGTCTGCGGCTGCGCGAAGACCTCACCGGCTGAGGACGCCCGGACAGCCCGGCCGGGCTCAGCCCTTCGGATCCAGCCGTTTCGCGCGCGCCAGGCGCCAGGCTTCGGCGGGATCGTCGCCGTAGACCTGCTCGGCGGTGGTGGCGGTCTCGCGTCGCCGCGTGTCGATGGCGATGCGCTTGTCGAAGACGAAGCACTCCCCGCGCCAGTCCGCGTCGGCGTCCGGCATCTGCTCGAAGTAGTTGAGGATGCCGCCGTCGAGCTGCCGCACCGTCAGGCCGCGGTCGGTCATCCAGCCGGACAGCTTCTCGCAGCGGATGCCGCCCGTGCAGTACATCGCCACCGTCTTGCCTTCGCGGCGCCACGCGTCGGCGTGCGCCTCGACGTAGGCCGGGAAGTCGCGAAAGTGCCGCACGCCAGGGTCGATCGCGCCGTCGAAATGGCCGAGCTCGAACTCGAAGTGGTTGCGGTTGTCGACGACGACCACGTCGTCGCGCCGGATCAGGTCGCGCCACTCGCGCGGCGAGACATGCGTGTCGCGGCGGTCGGCCAGGCCCGTCACGCCGTCCAGGCCGAAGGCGACCAGCTCCGGCTTCTCATGCACCTTCAGCAAGGTGAAAGGACGCGTGTCGCAGAAGCTGCGCTTGAAGTGCAAATCGGCAAAGGGCGGCTCGGCACGCAGCGCCGCCTCGAACGCGGCCAGCGCCGTCGGCGGTCCGCCGATCGCGCCGCTCACACCCTCGGGCGCCAGCAGGATGTTGCCGCCGACCGCGTGCGCCAGCGCCACGTTCACGTCGCGCAGGCGCTGGGCGAGGGACTGGGTGTCCGCCAGCGCGACGAACTGGTAGAACGAGCTGTGCTCGTGCCGTTGCGCCTGCTCATGCGTCGGTGCACCGCCGGGATCGACGGGCTCGAAAGGGGGACTGCCGGAGGAATTCATCGGGCGCCATGGTACTGAGTCCCGCCTTTTCGGGGGCGCCGCCCTCGCCACTCCGGGGGCAACCCGGGTGTGGGTATCGAACTTGCCCGCCTAGAATCCGCCACCTTTTTGAAGCCATCCGCGCCCATCAACGTGTCCGACCGTCTTGCCGTCCTGCCCCAGTACCTGATGCCCAAGATGGCGATGACCCGCTTCGCAGGGGTGATCGCGGGCGCGCAGATGGGCGGGGTCACGACCTGGATCATCCGGAACTTCATCGCCCGGTACGGCGTCAACATGGCCGAGGCGGCGGAGTCCGATCCCACCGCCTATGCGACCTTCAACGAGTTCTTCACCCGCGCGCTCAAGCCGGACGCGCGACCGCTGGCGGACGCACCGCTGATCTGCCCGGTCGACGGCGCCATCAGCCAGTTCGGCCCGATCCGCGCGGACCAGATCTTCCAGGCCAAGGGCCACCAGTACTCGACCACCGCGCTGCTGGGAGGCGACCAGCAACTGGCGGCGCAGTTTCGCGACGGCCACTTCGCGACGGTGTACCTGAGCCCGCGCGATTACCACCGCATCCACATGCCCTGCGCCGGTCGGTTGGTGCGCATGGTCCACGTGCCGGGCGATCTGTTCTCGGTCAACCCGACCACCGCGCGCGGCGTGCCGGGGCTGTTCGCCCGCAACGAGCGGGTGGTGTGCCTCTTCGAGGGCGAGCACGGGCCTTGGATCATGGTGCTGGTCGGGGCGACGATCGTCGGCTCGATGGCCACGGTCTGGCACGGCATCGTCAATCCGCCGCGGCCGGGACGCGTGCGCACGTGGCATTACGAGAACGAGCACTTCAGCTACGCCCAGGGCGCGGAGATGGGCCGCTTCCTGCTGGGCTCGACGGTGGTGATGCTGTTCCCGAAGGGGCCGCTTCACTTCGATGCGCGCTGGCAACCCGGCGGTCCGGTGCGCCTGGGCGAGGCGATGGCCACGCTGGGCTGAGCGCCGGGTCGGACCGCGCGAGCGCCGGAGCCCGCCCCTTTGCAGGACAATCGACGTTTTGCGAAACGACGCTGACGAGCTCCCATGACCCTGCGTGTCCTGACCGGCATCACCACGACCGGCACCCTGCACCTCGGCAACTATGTCGGCGCGGTGCGCCGCGCGATCGCGGCCAGCCGCGAACCCGGCGCCGAGAGCTTCTTCTTCATGGCCGACTATCACGCGCTGATCAAGTGCGACGAGCCGGCCCGCATCGAGGCCTCGCGCCTGCAGATCGCCGCCACCTGGCTGGCCGCCGGCCTGGACACCAGCCGCGTCGTGTTCTACCGCCAGAGCGACATTCCCGAGATCCCGGAGCTGACCTGGCTGCTGACCTGCGTCACGTCCAAGGGCCAGATGAACCGCGCCCATGCCTACAAGGCCTCCGTCGACGCCAACGTGGCGGCGGGCGAGGATCCGGACGCCGGCATCACGATGGGCCTGTACAGCTATCCGATCCTGATGGCGGCGGACATCCTGATGTTCAACGCCCATCGGGTGCCGGTCGGCAAGGACCAGGCGCAGCACATCGAGATGGCGCGGGACGTGGCCCAGCGCTTCAACCACACCTTCAAGGAAGAGCTCTTCGTGCTGCCCGAGGCCAGCATCGACGAGGAGATGGAGCTGCTGCCCGGCCTGGACGGCCGCAAGATGTCCAAGAGCTACGACAACGTGATCCCGCTCTTCGAGGGCGGCGCGAAGGCGCTGCGCGAGGCGATCTCGAAGATCGTGACCGACTCGCGCCTGCCCGGCGAGCCCAAGGAGACCGAGGGCTCGCACCTGGTCCAGATCTACGACGCCTTCGCCACGCCGGCGCAGCGCCAGGAGTTCCGCGCGGCGCTGCATGCCGGCCTGTCGTGGGGCGAGGCCAAGGATCGGCTGCATGCGCTGATCGACGCGGAGATCGGTCCGATGCGCCAGCGCTACGACGCGCTGATGGCCAACCCCGAGAAGATCGAGGCCATCCTGATGGAGGGCGCCGCCAAGGCCCGCGCCATCGCCGCGCCGCTGCTGGCCCGCGCCCGCGAGGCGGTCGGCCTGCGCCGCTTCCAGCCGCTGGCCGCGCCGGTGGCGACCACGGCGAAGGTCAAGTCGACGGTGCCGGCGTTCAAGCAGTACCGCGAAAACGACGGGCTCTTCTACTTCAAGCTGCTCGCGGCCGACGGCACGCTGCTGCTGCAGAGCACCGGCCTGTCGCAAGGCAAGGAGGCCGGGCAGTGGGTGGCGCGTCTGAAGCGCGAGGGCGCGGCGGCGTTGGCCGAGGCGCCGGTGTCGAAGGCGGCGGCGGACGAGGTCGTGATGCCGGCACTCGAGGCGCTGGTCGCGGCGGAGATCGAGGCCGCGGCGCAAAAGGGCTGAGGTCGTTGGGGGCGTCGACACGCCACTGTACGCATCACCGCGCACGTCTCCGGGAAGCCGGGGGCCCGGGGGCTCCAGGTCCCAAGTCGCCCCCGGACCCCACGGTTCCCTCCGACCGACACGTCGCTGCATGCGACCGCTCGGGAATCACGGCGCATGGCGCACGGCCTCGACTCGGGGTTCGGGTGGCCCGGGGTGTTGGTATCTGTTGGCAACGGCCGATTGGAGAGCCAAGTCGATCACGTTCATCGAAGAAACCCGCTCGTTCGAATCGACGAGCCGGCGTAGTCTCGGGCGCTGATTCCGTCCGGTTTCGGCGCGGCTCATCTTCAAAGAACAAGGAGACTTCGATGTCCATTCCCCGTCAGTCGGCCGATTCCCTGGCGCTGCAACGCCTGTACCGCTGGGAGGAGGACGCGCCCGAGCGCGTGACGCTGCGTCAACCGATGGGGTCGGGTGTTGTCCGGGACTTCACCTGGAAGGAAGTCGCCGATCAGGCGCGCCGCATGGCCGCCCACCTCAAGACGCTCGGGCAGGAGCAGCACTGGGAGCCCGGTGCCCGCGTCGCGATCCTGTCCAAGAACTGCGCCTGGTGGCTGATGAGCGATCTGGCGATCTGGATGGCGGGCTACGTCAGCGTGCCGCTGTATCCGACGCTCGCGCCCGAGACCATCCGCCAGATCCTCGATCACAGCGAGGCCAGGCTGCTCTTCGTCGGCAAGCTCGACGGCTGGGACGGCATGAAGGCCGGCGTGCCCGACGGCCTGCCGTGCATCTCCTACCCGGTGTCGCCGGACGACGCGCAGGACAGCTACGACCACTGGGACGCGATCTGCGCCGAGACCGCGCCCATCGCAGGCAAGCCGACCCGCGCGGCCGACGACCTGGCGACGCTGATCTACACATCCGGCACCACCGGCGCGCCCAAGGGCGTGATGCACAGCTTTGGCAACTTCGCCTGGGCGATCACGTCGGGCCTGAACCGCGTGCCGCTGACCGGCGAGGACCGCATGCTGTCCTACCTGCCGCTGGCCCACGTCGTGGAGCGCGCGCTGGTCGAGCACGGCTGGCTGCGCACCGGCATGCTGGTGTACTTCGCCGAGAGCATCGATACCTTCGCCGCCGACCTGCAACGCGCGCGGCCGACGGTGTTCTTCTCCGTCCCGCGCCTGTGGACCAAGTTCCAGCAGGGCGTGCACGCCAAACTGCCGCAGCGCAAGCTGGAGATGCTGCTGGGGCTGCCGATCATCGGCGGGCTGGTGCGGCGCAAGATCCTCAAGGCGCTGGGCCTGGACCAGTGCACCTTCGCCGCTGGCGGCGCGGCGCCGATGCCGGTCGCGCTGCTGAAGTGGTACCGCGCGCTGGGCCTGCCGATCAACGAGGGCTACGGCATGACCGAGAACCTGGCCTTGTCCCACATCACCGTGGCGGGCAAGGACCAGACCGGCAGCGTCGGCCCCGCCTACGACGGCGTGTCGACGCGCATCGACCCCATCACCGGCGAGCTGCAGATGAAGAGCGCCGCGCTGATGCTGGGCTACTACAAGCAGCCGGAGCTGACGGCCGAGACGCTCACCGCCGACGGCTGGCTCAAGACCGGCGACAAGGCGGAGATCTCCGACAAGGGCGCGCTGGCCGGCTGCGTGCGCATCACCGGTCGGGTGAAGGACCTGTTCAAGACCAGCAAGGGCAAGTACGTCGCGCCCGCGCCGATCGAGGACCGGCTGTCGGTCCATCCGGCGATCGAGGCCTGCGTCGTGACCGGCGCGAACCTGGCGCAACCGGTGGGCATCGCGATGCTGTCGCCCGACGCGGCGGCGGGCGATCGCGCCGCACTGGAGAAGGACCTGGCCGCGCATCTGGACGCGGTCAACGCGCGCCTGGATCCGCACGAGCATCTGGACTGCCTGGTCCTGTCCGCCACGCCCTGGACCGTCGACAACGGCCTGATCACGCCGACCTTCAAGGTGCGCCGCAACCGCGTCGACGAGGTCTACGGCCCGCGCCTGGAAGGCTGGGTCGCGCAGCGCCGCAAGGTCATCTGGGCCGATTGAAACCGGGCGCCGGGCCCGCCCGGCTCACGTCGGCCCGAGCCCCCGCCTGGCGAGCGTCTCCACCACCCAGTCGATGAACACCCGCATCCGCGCCGACACGTACCGGTTGGGGGAATAGACCAGGTACACGGGGATCGGGTTGTGGTGCCACTCGGGGAACAGCGGCACCAGCTCGCCGCGCGCGAGGTGGTCCTCGACCGCGTACTTGGCCAGTTGCACGACGCCCAGGCCGGACAGGCCCGCGGCCACGTAGGCGTTGCTGTCGTTGACGTCCAGGCGGCGCCGGCCCTCGATCTCCAGGCGCTCGTCGCCGCGGTGGAACACGAACGGGAACACCCGCCCCGTCCGCGACGAGAAGTAACCCACCGCCTGATGCGGCTCCCGGTCCAGGTCCCGCGGCTCGCGCGGCAGGCCGTGCTTCTCGATGTAGGACGGAGCGGCGCAGGTGCAGAACAGGATCTGCCCGACACGCCGCGCGACCAGCCCGGCATCCTGCACCGGCCCGACGCGCAGCACGAAGTCGACGTTATCCACCAGCAGGTCGATCGACCGGTCGCTGACGCCCAGCGCGATCTCGACGTCGGGGTAGCGCTCGTGAAAGTCCGGCAATGCCGGGATCAGCACGCGGGAGCCGGTCAGCGTCGTGACGTCGACCCGCAGCCGCCCGCGCGGCTTGCTGTTCTCGTGCAGCATGCCCTGGTCGATGGCTTCGAGCTCGTTGAGCAGGGCCATGGTGCGTTCGTAATAGATCGCGCCGTCCTGCGTGACGGTCACCTTGCGGGTGGTACGCGTCAGCAACTGCACCCGCAAGCGGGCCTCCAGCGCCTGCACCAACCGCGTCAGGCTGGCCTTGGGCAAGTCCATCGAGTCGGCCGCCTTGGTGAAGCTGCCGGTTTCCACCACCCGGGCGAACGCCCGCATTTGCACGATCCGGTCCATCCGAAGCCCTCGGTCGCTGGTTTCTGGGCGGCCTCGGGGGTGGGCCGCGCGGGCGATTCTCGGAGATTCCGGACGTTTCGGGCGCCCTGCGATGAAAACAGCCGTCGCCGGTCCATTTCAGGGCGGTTTGGTGCGAACAAGAAAATTGACCGGTGGTGCGGGCGAATATTGGATCAATACCCCTTATGGGATTGCGGCCGCGCGCAAAAGAAAACCCCTCGGCGAGTAGAAACTCATCCGAGGGGTGGATAGGCGGTCGGCGGCGGACAGGAGGAGGAGTGCGGAGTCACCGCCGCCGACCAGGGCCGAAGCCCTTGACCTTCAAATTCGACGTCTGTTGTTCGAGTTCTTCAGGAGGAGAGAGAGGAAACAGAATCGCGGGGCTCAGCGGCCAGCGACCGCGGTGGCCGGCACGCTGCCGCCGAAGCGCTTCACCAGCGTCGCGTAATACGGCGAGCTGCGCAGCTGCGCGTACTTGGCCTTGGCTTCGGCGCGGCGCTCGTTGTCGTAGCCGTAGGTTTCCGATTGCTCGACGGCGGCCAGACCCGATTCGCGATAGATCTGCAGGTCGGCCAGCACTTCAGCGCGGCTGACCTGGCTCGGGGGGTTGACCGGCTGGGTGTGCGGGTTGTCGTTGGCCATCGCATTGCCGGCCAGCAGGGCCACGGAAGCGAACAGGGCGGAAGCGATAACGTTCTTGGCGGTCATGATCATTCCTTTCAGTGTCGGCCTCAGGGCTTTCGGCGAAGGGCGCGGGGTGGATTCGGCGCCTCGGTCGCTGGGGTTTCGTCTGAAACTCATCCGGGTTATCGGCTGGGTTTGCTTGGCGAGGCCGTGAGCGATTTCGATTTGTCGATGGCTCAACGATAATTGATAAGGGTCAACCCTTAAATCCATTGGCTCGCAACACACCGTTGAAAAGATCGGAACAATCGCCGCGGTGAGCCGGCATTCGTGCGGATGCGCGACGGCAGGGGCGCGTCGCGGCCCGAAGGCACGCGGATGGGGCGTGGGAGGCCCGCGGCGGGTGGGGCATGATGGCGGCCTTTCGGGGGACCCCTTCATGCTCGGCATCCACGACCTCGGGTTGTTCATCGCCTCCGGCCTGCTGCTCAACATGACGCCGGGCCCGGATTCGCTGTTGATCATGGCCCGCAGCGCCACGCAAGGTTTCCGGGCCGGCTCGGCCGCCGCGCTGGGCATCGGCGCCGGCACCTGCGTCCACGTGCTCGCGGCGGCGCTGGGACTGTCGGCGTTGCTGGCGGCCTCGGCGGCGGCGTTCACGGTGGTCAAGCTGCTGGGCGCGGCGTACCTGGTCTACCTCGGCATCGGCATGCTGTTCAAACGCCGCGCCGCCGTGGCCTCGGACGACGCACCACCGCCGCCCGCGCCGCTGCCCTTGCGGCGCATCTTCGCGCAGGGCTTCCTGACCAATGTGCTGAACCCGAAGGTGGGGCTGTTCTTCCTCGCGTTCGTGCCGCACTTCATTTCGGCCGACGCGCCCAGCAAGGCCATGGCGTTCGTGGTCCTGGGCGCGGTGTTCAACGTCAACGGCATGCTCTGGTGCCACTTGCTGGCGTGGTCCAGCGCGGCGGCCGGGGCCCGCGTGCGCGGGCGCGCATGGACGCAGACGCTCGGGCGATGGCTCAACCGTGGCATCGGCGCGCTGTTCCTGGCCTTCGGCGTGCGGTTGGCGATGGCTGAAATGACGTAAGCCGCCGTCGGGTGCGCGTGGCGTTCGGTTTGCCCGAAGCCCGCCTGCGGGTTTTACAGCGCAGGAGTAGGCTTTGCGCATGAACGCCAACACCTCCCCCCTGCCCGCCGGCGTGCCCTCGGGAACGCCCGGCCACTACACGCCGCACGAGAAGCGCGACCGCATCCTGGCCATCGTCGGCGCCTCGTCCGGCAACCTGGTCGAGTGGTTCGACTTCTACGTCTACGCCTTCACGGCGATCTATTTCGCCCACGCCTTCTTCCCCAAGGGCGATCCGACGGTCCAGTTGCTGAACACCGCGGGCGTGTTCGCGGCGGGCTTCCTGATGCGACCGATCGGCGGCTGGCTGTTCGGTCGCATCGCCGACCGGAAGGGCCGCAAGACGGCCATGATGATCTCGGTGCTCATGATGTGCGGCGGCTCGCTGGCGATCGCCTGCATGCCGACCTACGAGACCATCGGCGTGCTCGCGCCGGCGCTGCTGCTGGCGGCGCGGCTGTTCCAGGGCCTGTCGGTCGGCGGCGAATACGGCACCAGCGCCACCTACATGAGCGAGGTCGCGTTGCGCGGCCAGCGCGGCTTCTATGCGTCGTTCCAGTACGTGACGCTGATCGGCGGGCAGTTGCTGGCGGTGCTGGTCGTGGCGGTGCTGGAGCAGACGCTGTCGGACCAGCAGATGCACGACTGGGGCTGGCGCATCCCGTTCGCGGCCGGCGCGGCCACGGCGGTGATCGCGTTCTACCTGCGCCGCTCGCTGGCCGAGACGGCCCGGAGCGACCAGCTGGACCGCAAGGAATCGGGCTCGATGCGCGAGCTCTTCAAGCGCCACACCCGGTCCTTCCTGATCGTGCTGGGCTTCACCGCGGGCGGCTCGCTGGCGTTCTACACGTACACCACCTACATGCAGAAGTACCTGGTGCTGAGCGTGGGCATGGACAAGAAGGTGGCCAGCACGGTGATGACCGCCGCGCTGTTCGTCTACATGTGCATGCAACCGCTCTTCGGCGCGCTGTCGGACCGGATCGGGCGCCGCACGTCGATGTTGTGGTTCGGCATCCTGGGGATGCTGGGCACCTGGCCGATCCTGTCGGCGCTCAAGGGCGTGCAGAGCCCCTATGCGGCCTTCGGCCTGATCATCCTGGCGATGGCCATCGTGTCGCTGTACACGTCGATCGGCGGGCTGATCAAGGCGGAGATGTTCCCGCCCGAGATCCGCGCGCTCGGCGTCGGCCTGTCCTACGCGATCGGCAACGCGATCTTCGGCGGCTCGGCCGAGTACGTCGCGCTGAGCCTCAAGAGCGCCGGCATGGAGAGCGCGTTCTACGTCTACGTGTCGGTGATGTGCGGCTTCGCCTTCCTCGTCTGCTTCCTGATGCCGGACCTGCGCAAGCACGGGCATCTGAACGAGGTGCATTGATCGAGCGGGCGCTCAGTCGCTGGCCGTCATTCCCAGGTGATGGCTCAGGTACAGCCGCCCGCGGAACCACTCCTCCCAGCCGCTGGCCTTGAGCCGGTCCAGCACCGGCCCCTTGACCTCGCTGAGGTCGAGGCGACGGCCCTGGCGTTCCAGCGTTTCATGCAACTCCTTGAGCGCGCTCAGACCGCTGAAGTCGATGCTGTTGACCGGGGACATCTGCAGCAGCACGCGCCGCGTCGAGGGATGGGTGTCGAGCAGGCCCTGGACCACGTCGGCCAGGCTGCGGCCGTTGAGGAACAGCAGGCTCTCGTCGATGCGCAGGCCCAGCACCAGCGGGTCGAGCAGGACCTGGTGGCGCTCGAAGTTGCGGTAATGCTCGGTGCCGGGGATGCGCCCGATCAGCGCCACGTGCGGCCGCGCGCTGCGCTTGAGCAGCAGCGCGATCGCCCCCAGCACGCCCAGCCCGAGCGCCGCGGTGATGCCGACGAAGATCACCAGCAGCGTCACCGCCCACATCAGGGCAGCCTCGGCCGGGTCGTAGCGCCAGGCGTCGCGATACGGCCCGAACTTCAGGCCCGACAGCACCGCCACCATGATGCTGGCCGCCAGCACCGGCTTGGGACACCACGCCAGCAGCGGCGACAGCGTCAGCAGCGCGATGCCCATCAGGCCGGCGACGAACACGCCGGTCATGCGGGTACGGCTGCCGGCGTCGCTCATCAGGACGCTGCGCGAGAAGCTGGCCGCCGCGGGCATCCCGCCCGACAGCGCGGCAGCGATGTTGGCGCCGGCCAGGCCCATCAGCTCACGCCGTGAATCGACGCGCTGGCCGACCCGTCGCGCCAGCGATTCCGCCACCGCGAGGCTGGACACGTAACCGAGCAGCCCGATCAGCGCGGCGCCCGGCAGCATCGCCGTCCACAGCTCGGGGTCGAGCCGCGGCAGCGTGAAGGCCAGCGCCAGCGGCGGCAGCTCGCCGACGCGCGACAGCCCCAGCGGGTTCCAGGCCCAGGCGATGCCGATCGCGGCCAGCAGCACGCCCAGCGGCGCGAGCCGCGAGACCAGCCCCTTGGGCAGACGCCGCACCGCGATCAGCGCCAGCAGCGCGGTGACGCCGAACAGCGCGCCGATGCCGTGCCAGTCGAAGCCGTGCGCCTGCAGGGACCGTCCCAGATCCGGCAGCGTGCCGCCCGTCGCCAGCGAGCCGATCAGCACCGGGATCTGGCTCGCCGCGATCGCAATGGTGGCACCGGTCTCGAAGCCGTGCAGCACCGGCACCGACAGCAGCGCCGCCAGCGCATGCAGCCGCAGCAGCGCGGCGGCGCCGAGCAGCACGCCGACTTCGGCGGCCAGCACCAGCGCGGCCTCGCTCGGGCTCACGCCGGCCGGCGCGAGCTGCAGCGTCTGCATGATCATGAGCGCCAGCACCGCGACCGGGCCGATGTTCAGGTAGGGGCTGGAGCCCAGCGCCGCATAGACCAGCGGGGGCAGCAGGCTCGCGTACAGGCCCACCTGGGGCGGCAGGCCGGCGAGCATCGCGTAGGCCAGGCTCTGGGGAATCAGCAGCACGCTGACCACCACCGCGGCGATCAGGTCGTCGCGCAGTGCATCGCGCAGGTAGGGCCGGAGGGCGGCGAGAGAGGGCATGGAGGGCGGTCGCCACGAGAGGGGCGCGGCGCGCGGCAGTATAGGTGCCGTCCCCCGCGCGTCCCCCCTGCGCCGGGCGCCCACGACCCGCGCCGGGCGATGCGCGGCCTCGGCCGGCCTGCGCGGTGGGCGGTCGGGCCGGGGCGCGCCTGGCGCGTCCGTCGCCTTCAGGTGGGCGGCGGCCCCGGGTGCTCGAGCGACGGCCCGCGTGGCGCCGCCGTCAGGTCCAGCGTCAGCCGCAAGGTCAGTTCCTCGCCGCACGGCAGCGGCATGAGCACCGGCACGTCCGGGGTCATGAGGTCCAGGTGCAGCCAGGATCGCGTCGCGTGGCGCTGGAAGTGCAGCGTCGTCAGCGGCGGCTCGGCGCGCAGCAGCACGAAGCGGCCGTCCTGGCCGCCGAGCGTCGCGATGCCGTCCCACGCATCGCGCCCTTCGGCGTGGCCGCGCGTCGGATCGTCGATCGCTTCCGTCGTCCCGTCCAGACGGACCTGATGCGCGAAGTCCTCCGGAAAATGCAGCCGCCAACCCAGTCGCGCGGGCATCGGCAGTCGGCTCAGGTTGCGGATGGACAGTTCCCATTCGAGCCGGTTGTGCACCAGCCGCAAGGATTGGCTCGCCTGATACCCCCACGACCCGGGCGTGGGCCCGCGGTGGTGGTGCACCAGCATGACCGCATCCGCGTCCTGCCGGGTCAACTGCCAGGCGTCGTCGAGCGAGGCCGGCTCGGGCACCGTCGATATCGCGTCCATCGCCACGTCGCCGGGCCTCGCCAATCGCGGCGCCGCGCCACCGACCATCAGGCCACGCTCCATCTGCATCGGCCGCAACCAAGGCTCGCGGCGGCTTCGAACCACCTCGCCCAACCATCTCAATCGCCCCCCGCGAACCGGCGAGACGATGGCCCGCCAACTGCCCGACTTGAGTTCCACGTCTCGCTCCACAGGTACCCCCGATGATGGAAAGCGCGGAGTATTCGCGAGTTAATTAACTACCAAGTCCACCCATGGAGAGGCCCGTGCCGCCCAGGCTGATGCATGCGGGTCAGCACCCTGCAAGGCGTGGTCAAAGGTGTCATGACGACACCCGGGGTGCGTCGGCCGGCGCGGATCAGGCCCCGGCGATCAGCGAGGCGATGCGTTCGTCCGACAGGCGGATCGGCGAGGCGTGCGCCGGCAGCAAGGCCACGACGGCGTGGTCGTCGCGGCTGCTGTCGCGCAGCACCGGCGTGTGGCGCGGCTCGCCGTTGGCGTTGGTCAAGGCGGACACCATCGGCCGGTGGGCCTTGTCGCCGTTGCGCACGACCAGGCCGACCTCGCCGCTGGCCAGCCGCACCAGGCTGCCGGGCGGGAAGATGCCGAAGGACTTGATCAGCGCCGACGCCAGCGGACTCTGGGCCGCCATCTGGTGCAGCTCGCGCCCGGCCTGCGCGGCGCTCATCGCCGGGCGGTTGGCGCGGCTGCTCAGGCGCGCGGTGTAGATGTCGGCATAGCGCAGCATCTCGGCGAGCTCGCCGATGTCGGTGATGCCGTGCGGGTAGCCGGAGCCGTCCGGGACCTCGTGGTGCTGCAGCACGGCTTCAAGCCAGTCGCGGTCCTCGATGCCGGCGGCGCTGAGCATCTCGACGCTGCGGATCGGGTGATCGTTGATGGCCTCGCGCTGCATCGAGGTCAGCGGCGACACCTGGCTGGACAGGCGTGCCTGCAGGTCCAGCATGCCCAGGTTCATCGTCAACCCCGCCTGGAACGCGCGGCGCTGGTCGTCCGGGCCCCAGCCCAGGTACCGCGCCGCGGCGTGGCAGGCGGTGGCCGCATGCAAGGAATGATTAACGCCGTAATGGCCGCTAGCCGTTTCAGGCTGTCTGACCACCTGTGCAAGAGCCATCTCCGGCGAGCTGTCGATCAGCGACAGCAGCATCGTCGTGGCACCGGTCAACGCCCCGGCGAGCCGGTCCGGCGTGGCGGAGAGCGCATTGCGGACGTCCTGCAGGCCGCGGTCCCATTCCGCCGGCAACTGGTCGCGGCGCGGCGACGACGATCCGGTCCGCGCGCCGGGACGCATGGCCTCGGCCAGCTCGTGGACCTCCACCAGCGCGCCGCGTCGCATCAGCGCGTCGAGCTGGGCCTCGTCCGCGATCACCTGCCCGCGCGCGAGCAGCAGCGTCCGGTCGGCATCGCGCACGCTGAAGCTCAGCGGCTGACCGAGGACGATGCGGTTCTTGACCGATGACAGAGAGCAGACACGCATGTGCGGGCGCGGTGGAATGAAGGGCCGCGCTCTTTTGTGGAAAGTTGTAACGCGGGCGGCCCGGACTCTACATCGGCTCGAAAGAACCAGGGCTGAATCCGGAGCACCCCCGCCACCGTCTTTAAGGGACGGAAAGTGCGAACTGCGTCACGCGCCACGCGAGGCGGCGCTCCCGGCGCTCGCCGGGGCAGCGGCGCCAGGCGCCTCGGGGGCGCCGTGATCGCCCGGATGGCAGGCGCAGGCCTCGCCGTGCGCGGCGGACACCAGCTCCTCCAGGATGCCGCAGGCGTGGTGGTCATGGTCCGCGTCGCAGCGCTTCTGCAGCGCCACCAGTTGCGCCTCCAGCGCCTGCATGCTCTTGAGCCGGGCCCGGACCTTGCCGAGTTGCGACGCCACCAGCCCGTCCACCCTCGCCAGGGCGGCCGGGTCGCGGCTCTCGACGCTGTCCAGCAACAGGGCCACGTCCGCCAGCGACATGTCCAGCGCCCGGCAGTGCCGGATGAACGCCAGCCTCTCCAGGTGAGCGTGGGCATAGTCCCGATAGCCGTTGTCGCTGCGCGCGGGGGGCGGCAGCAGACCGCTCTTCTCATAGAAGCGGATGGTCTCGATGTCCACCCCCGTGGATTTGCTCAGTTCGCCGATTCGCATGGGCTTCAGAATAGCCGCTTGACCTTGGAGTGGCTACAGACTATCCAATCTACCCTCATGGCACATCAGGAACACGATCACCGCCCCCCCTCGCCCGCGTCCACGGGCGCCGCCTCGGCACTGCCGGAAGCCGGCGCGTGCGGCGGCTGCTGCGGCGCCGAGGCCGCCCCGGCGCCTCGGCCCGCGTCGAAGCCCGCCGCCCGTGAGGCCCATGCACACCACGGTCATGACCACCAGCCGGGCCACGCGCACGACAACGGCGCTCACGACCATGCGCATGCGCATGACCACGCCCCTGGCGCGTCCTGCGCCGCGCCCGCCGCGAAAGTCCCGGCGCCGGACGCCAAGGACCTGGCCGGCACCACGCGCCAGCGCTACTTCATCGCCGGCATGGATTGCCCGACGGAAGAGACGCTGCTGCGCCGTCAGCTGCAGAGCCAGCGCGGAGTGGTCGCGCTGGAGTTCGACCTGATCAACCGCCTGCTCGACGTCCACCACCGCCTGCCCGACGACCGCGCGCTGCGGGCCGCCATCGCCGCGGCCGGCATGCAGGCCGAGCCGGTCGAGGCCCAGGCCCCGCCGCCCGCGCCGCCGCCGGCCGTTTCCACCGGCCTGCGCTGGCGCATGGCGCTGGCGGGCGTGGCCGCCGTCGCGGCGGAGACGCTGGCCTTCTCCGGCTTCGACGAAGCCGGCCCGCTGGTGATCGCGCTCGCCGTCGCGACGATGCTGCTCGGCGGCCTGACGACGTTGCGCAAGGGCTGGATCGCGCTGCGCAGCGTCACGCTCAACATCCACCTCTTGATGAGCCTGGCGGTGATCGGCGCCGTCGTGCTCGGCCAATGGCCGGAGGCGGCGATGGTGGTGTGGCTGTTCGGCCTGTCCGAGATGATGGAAAGCCTCAGCCTGGCCCGCGCTCGCGACGCGATCCGCGCGCTGACGCAACTGGCACCGGAGACCGCCTCGGTGCAGGGCGCCGACGGCCGGTGGACGACGTCGCCGGCCGCGCAGGTCGCGATCGGCGCCCGCGTCCGCGTACCGCCGGGCGAGCGCGTGCCGCTGGACGGCCGCGTGCTGAGCGGCCGGTCCAGCCTGAACGAGGCCGCGCTGACCGGCGAAGCGATGCCCGTCGACAAGGCCCCCGGTGACGCGCTGCTGGCCGGCAGCATCAACGGCGACGGGCTGCTGGAGATGCAGGTCACCGCCGCCAAGGGCGACACGCTGCTGGACCGCATGGCCTCGGCGGTGCAGCAGGCGCAGTCCCAGCGCGCGCCGACGCAGGCCTTCATCGACCGCTTCGCCCGCATCTACACGCCGGCGGTGGTGCTGGCCGCCGTCGCGCTGGCGGTGCTGCCGCCGCTGCTGGGTCTCGGGTCCTGGAGCGACTGGATCTACAAGGGCCTCGTGCTGCTGGTGATCGCCTGCCCGTGCGCGCTGGTGATCTCCACGCCGGTCACGATCGTGAGCGGCCTGGCCGCCGCGGCCAAGCGCGGCATCCTGATCAAGGGCGGTCTGTATCTGGAGCGCGCCCGCAAGCTGCGCACGCTGGCCTTCGACAAGACCGGCACGCTGACCGAAGGCCGGCCGCAACTGGTGACGGTGCAGCCGCTGTACCCGTCCATCGGCGCCGACCAGGCGCTGCACCTGGCCGCCCGCATCGACGCCGGCAGCACGCATCCGCTGGCGCAGGCGATCGTCGCCGCGCACGGCCAGCGGCTGGGCTCGGCGCTGGAGCCGGTCGAGCATTTGCAGAACCTGCCCGGCCTGGGCCTGACGGCGCAGCTCGACGGCATCGACCACGCGCTGGGCAATGAGCGCCTGGCCGAGCAACGCGGCGCCGTCGACGACGAGGCCCGCCAGGCCGCGCGGGCGCTGCAGGCGCAGGGCCACACCCTGGTGTGGCTGATGCGCGGCTCGCAGACGCTGGCGCTGCTGGCGCTGTCGGACACGCCGCGGCCCGAGGCCGTCGAGGTGCTGAAGGCGCTGCGCGAGCGCGGTCTGGCGCTGACGATGCTCAGCGGCGATCAGCGCCCCAGCGCCGTCGCGATGGCGGGCCGGCTGGGCCTGCCGGAAGACGCGGTGAAGGCGCCGCTGCTGCCGCAGGACAAGCTCGACGCGATCGCGGCGTTGTCCGAGGCACAAGGCCCGGTCGCGATGATCGGCGACGGCGTCAACGACGCGCCGGCCCTGGCCCGCGCCGACATCGCCATCGCGATGGGCGCGGCCGGCAGCGCCACCGCGCTGGAGACCGCCGACATCGCGCTGATGCAGGACGACCTGCGCAAGCTGCCGGAACTGATCGGCCTGTCGGAGCGCGTGGCGACGGTGCTTCAGCAGAACATCGTGTTGGCGCTGGGCCTGAAGGCGATCGTGGCGGCGCTGACGCTGGCGGGCATCGGGTCCTTGTGGCTGGCGGTGCTGGCCGACGCCGGCGCCAGCCTGCTGGTGGTGCTGAACGGCCTGCGGCTGCTCCGGGACCCGCGTCCGGATAGCGCGAACGGGCGCTGAGGACGCCTTGTCATGACGTCCGTCACCTAGGGGCACCCCTAATAAGGCGGGGCGAGTTCGCGCCGACCTTTGGCTGACAATAGCGCGCCTGCCGCTGGCGGGCCCAAGGGATCGACCGATCCGGGGCCTGGACCAGCGGCAAGCGCGTTCTGATCCTTGGAACGCGCGATTCCCTCTGACCCGGAAGGCCGGGTCTTCGATCCATCACGGAGCGTCGTTTGAACACAATTCAAACTCCCGGAGCGCGGCAGACCATCCTCGGCCAGCCCAATAGCCTGTTCGTCCTGTTCTTCACCGAAATGTGGGAACGGTTCTCCTACTACGGCATGCGGGCGCTGCTCGTGCTGTACCTGATCGCGGAAGCGTCCAAGGGCGGCTGGGGCTGGACCCGGGAGGAGGCGACCAGCCTGTACGGCACGTACACGATGCTCGTGTACTTGACGCCGATCATCGGCGGCTACATCGCGGACCGGTTCCTGGGCACGCGGCGCTCGGTGGTGCTGGGCGGCTTCATCATCGCTGCCGGCCACATCGCGCTGTTCTTCGACTCCAAGGCGACCTTCTATGTCGGCCTGGGTCTGGTGATCCTGGGCACGGGCCTGTTCAAGCCGAACATCTCGGCGATCGTGGGCCAGCTCTACGACAAGGACAACGAGGGCAAGCGCGACGGCGGCTACACGCTGTTCTACATGGGCGTGAACGCGGGCGCGTTCTTCGGCATCTCGCTGTGCGGCTACATCGGCGAGAAGATCGGCTGGCACTACGGCTTCGGCCTGGCCGCGGTGTTCATGATCCTGGGCGCGCTGCAGTTCTGGTTCAGCCAGGGCATCTTCGGCGACGTCGGTGGGGCGCCGAGCAAGGACGCCCCGGTGGTGGACACCAGCGTCGCGCTGGACGACACGCCGGCGCACATCGTGCGCGACCGCCTGATCGCGATCGGCGTGTTCTCGTTCTTCACGATCTTCTTCTGGTTCGCCTTCGAGCAGGCCGGCGGATCGATGACGATCTTCGCGGCGGACTACACCGACCGCACGCTGGTGGGCACGAGCGGGCTGATCTTCAAGATCATCAATTCGCTGATGACGTTGATCCCGGTGGCGATCCTGAGCTGGCTGCTGATCAAGCTGTCGCGCAGCACGCCGGGCAAGTACGCGCTGTCCAATGCCCTGCTGACGCTGGCGCTGGCGCTGATCTGGGGCCTGTCGCTGTGGATGCTGGGGCGCGAGTTCCAGATGGAGCAATCGGAGATTCCGGCCACCTGGTTCGGGGTGCTGAACTCCTTCTTCCTGGTGATCCTGGCGCCGATGTTCAGCAAGATGTGGGAGCGTCGCTGGAACCCGAGCGGTCCGGTGAAGTTCGGTGTCGGCCTGGTGCTGCTGGGCCTGGGCTTCGCGGCCCTGTCGTACGGCGCGTCGGGCATTCCGGCGGGCGCGAAGACGGCGCAGGTCAGCATGATCTTCCTGACGCTGGCCTACCTGCTGCACACGATGGGCGAGCTGTGCCTGTCGCCGGTGGGCCTGTCCTACATCTCCAAGCTGGCGCCGGCGCGCCTGCTGGGTCTGATGTTCGGCGTCTGGTTCGTCAATGCCGCGATCGCCAACAAGATCGCGGGCATGACCGGTTCGTACATCGACGCGATCTCGTCGACGTACTCGATGTCCACCTTCTTCCTGATCTTCACGATCGTTCCGGCCGGTGCCGGCTTGCTGCTCATGCTGCTGAGCCCGTGGATGAAGAAGTTGATGCACGGGGTGCATTGATTCGCGCTTCGCGACAGCGCCGCCTTCCAGGCGGCGTGCAAAAAAAGAACCCGGGCAGTGCCCGGGTTTTTTCTTGCCTGGCGATTCCCTTGAGGTCGCGCTTGACCGGAGCAAGTCCGCCGCTGTTCAGGCGCAGTCCGTGGCCGTCGACGAAGATCGAGTCGCCTAACGCGATTCCACCGGGATGCGAAGTGAAATCGAATGGCCCTGGATTTCCAATCCAGCCCGTCGCTACTCGAAAGGACCGTGCCTCGGCTCATTGCGGGCGCGGCGTCTAGGCAAAGTCCGGTGATCGGCTCGCTCCTGTGATGACAGGCCCGCGCTCAGCGGGCCTTGTTGCGTTCAAGAGCTTTCGCCAACCGCTCTTGAAGCGTGCGCGCGAACTCGACGTCGATCGGTCGCAACGACGGCCGAATCGCCTCCGCCAACTGCGCGTAAGACGCCTCGCCACTCGCCACGGCGGCAACCTGCAGATACGCGAAGCTGCGTCGCAAGTCCTGTGACACCAGTCGCCCTTCACGATGGATCTCGGCCAAGGCGACGAGACATTCGAGGCACCCGCGTCGGCCCGCAAAGTCGAGCGACAGGACCGCGTCGGCAATGGTGTCCTCGCGAAGCGCATGGTCGATCGGCATGGACTCCGCCTCCTTCAGCATGCTCAAGGCCGGCGACGGATCGCCAGACAGGACGGCCTGGCTTCTCAGCGACCGCCGCTGTTCCTCACTCCATGCGCGCGGAGCAGAACAGTCGAGCGGGATGAAGCCCGCTGGCGGATTGATGGCGCTCTGGCGCGCATCGCAGGTCTCGGCCAAGCTGTGCAAGTGCAGCGCCGCTTCCGCCTCTCCCTTCGCGGCGCGTTCCATCAACGTCGGCAACGCCGCCACCACATCGAACGGGTCACTGCGAAAGATCCGCCGGCGCCGTTCCTCGTCAGTCTCGAAGTGAATCAATGCCGACCAAGGCGCGGCGAACTCGATGGCGATGGCGGAAGGCGCCGCCTGCTCCTGACCCGCGGGCCGCATCGGCCGCTGCCCGCCTTCGGGCGACGGGCCGGCCGCGCGGATCACACCCTGAGCGTGCGTGGTCTCGATCGCCGCGGTGGCCTCACCTTCGTGACCCGGCTCCCCGCGCCACACCACGATGCCGACTGCTGCCGCCAACCCCAGGAGCGCCGTCACGCCCACCCATGTCATCGACCGTCCTCTCGTGTCCATCGTCTCGTCCCTTCGTTCGCTTGGCACATGCCCGCGATCCAGTCGCCGTCCGGCTGCGATGGTTCGAAGCGAACCGGACGCTCTGCGGCGGCCTCGTCCGGAACTCGGCCCCGAGAATCAGTCGCCGAGCGCCATCGATCGGGGTCAGGCCTTGCCATCGATGCCGATTCGGGTGAGACACACAACGCAACGGTTTGCCAAGAATGACCACCTCCTTCTTGAACAGGCCCGAGAGACCTTCATGACGCCCGAGGATTACCTCGTTTGGGAACAGTTGCAGGATCGCAAGCACGAGTACATGGACGGACAGGTAATCGCCATGTCCGGGGCGGATAAGAGACACGTATTGGTGTCGGTGAACTTGGTCTCTTGCTTGCGGCGGCATCTTGCGGAAACGCCCTGCGAGGTGTTCAACGCGACATGCAGATCCATGTGACGGCCGCCGAGGCCTACTTCTATCCGGATGTCTCCGTGAGCTGCAACGCCGACGACCTCGCCGCCGAACAGCGGGCGACTAGCCCCCTGTTGATCGTCGAGGTCAGTTCCCACAGCACGCGCCGCCATGACCGCATCGAGAAATTCAATCGCTACAAGCTGATCGCCGCGCTGCGCGAGTACGTGCTGATCGCCGCCGAGCGCAGAGTCACCGAGGTCTTCGCCCGAGGCGACGACGGGGCATGGATGTCCCGTGTGTTCTCGGGCGACGACGCCATCGAATTCACCTGCGTCGACTTCACCCTGTCCGCCAACGAGCTGTACTTCAAGGTGGCCGCGGCGCGATGAACCCATGCGCGCACCGACGACCGCGATACGTGGAGCGCCCGGCGACGCGATTTTTGGCAGCAGCGTGCTTCCGCGTCGCGTTGTCGCTGGACATGTCGGCATGGCCTTCTCGCTTCAGCGGACGGCACCCGCCGCGAACATTCCGCCTTGCCATCCTCCTGAACCCGCGCCCCGGATCCCGGCCTGTTTTCAGAGAGGAAAAGGCCTTCTTCCACTCGGACGGAACGTCTGTTTTTGCGGCACCGCAGCAGACTTGCTCACAGCCTCCGACCCTTCGTCAATGAAGCCCTCGGTCAAAGGGACAGGTATTGCCCTGACCACTGGCAGGGCTTGGGTGTACCGCGTACATTCCGCCCCACGTTGCGGTGCACAAAGACATCGCGACGGTTTTGGGAGTGATGCATGGCCGGACCGTTTTTCGAGCGCAAATCCGTCGCGGGCGCCTTGCTGGCGCTGACGCTGGCGGCCTGTGGACAACAGCAGGATCAACAACAGCAACACGGCGGCCCGCCCCCCGTGACCGTCGCCCCCGCGATCCAGCGCGAGGTGCAGGAATTCGACGAATTCACCGCGCGACTGGAAGCGCCTGACACGGTCGAAGTGCGTTCGCGCGTCGCCGGTACGCTGGACAAGGTCCACTTCCGCGAGGGCCAACTGGTCAAGAAGGGCGACCCGCTCTTCACCATCGACCCGCGACCGTTCGCCGCCGAAGTCGCCCGCGCCGAAGCCCAGCTCGCCTCCGCGCGCACCGCGGCCGACCTGAGCAAATCGGATCTCGGCCGCGCCGAGAAGCTCGTCGCGATCCAGGGCGTCAGCCAGCAGGAAATCGACCAGCTCAAGTCCGCCGTGCGCAACGGGGACGCCAACATCAAGGCCGCCGAGGCCGCCGTCGTCCAGGCCCGGCTGAACCTGGAGTTCACCCGCGTCACCGCGCCGGTGTCCGGCCGCAGCTCGCGCGCCAACGTCACGCCGGGCAACCTCGTGACCATCGGCGATCCGGTGCTGACGACCGTCGTCTCCGACGACAAGGTCTATGCCTACTTCGACGCCAGCGAGGCCACCTACCTCAAGTACGTCAAGGCGGCCCGCAACGGCGGCAACAAGCGTGACCAGCCCAACAAGGTGCTGCTCGGCCTGGCCAACGAGGAAGGCTACCCGCACGAGGGTCGCATGGACTTCGTCGACAACCGGCTGAACCCGGCGACCGCCTCGATCCGAGGCCGCGCCGTGTTCGACAACAAGGACGGCACCTTCACGCCGGGCCTGTTCGCCCGCGTCAAGCTGATGGGCACCGGCGCCTACAACGCGGTGCTGATCCCGGACCGTGCCATCGGCACCGACCAGACCCGCAAGGTGGTCATGATCGTCGGCGCCAACAACATCGTTCAGCCGCGGCCGGTCCAGCCGGGCGCGCTGTTCGACGGCTACCGCGCCGTGCAGGGCGTCAAGCCCGGCGAGCTGGTGATCATCGACGGTCTCCAGCACGCCATGCCCGGCGCGCCGGTGACGCCGCAGCACGTGAAGCTCGACGACAAGGGCCAGCCCGTCGCCGCGCCGCAGGGTGCGGCGCCCGCCGCCCCGGCCGCTTCGAAGTAATCGGGCGCGAGGTCGTTCATGGATATCTCACGCTTCTTCATCGAGCGGCCCCGCTTCGCGGCGGTGCTCTCGATCTTCATCTTCCTGGTGGGCCTGCTGGCGATCTTCCGGCTGCCCATCTCCGAGTACCCGGAAGTCGCGCCGCCGCAGGTGGTCGTGCGCGCGCAGTTCCCCGGCGCCAACCCGCGCGTGATCTCCGAGACGGTGGCGACACCGCTCGAGGAACAGATCAACGGCCTGGAAAACGTCCTGTACTTCGACAGCCAGGCCACCGCCGACGGCGGCATGACGCTGACCGTCACCTTCAAGATCGGCACCAACCCGGAAGCGGCTGAAACAGCGGTGCAGAACCGCATCAACCGCGCCCTGCCGCGCCTGCCCGACATCGTGCGGCAGATCGGCGTGACGACCGAGAAGTCCAGCCCCAACCTGACCATGGTCGTGCACATGGTCAGCCCGGACAACACGCGTGACGCGCTCTACCTGCGCAACTACGCCCAGCTGCAGGTCCGCGACGAGCTGCTGCGGGTGCAGGGCATGGGTTCGGTGCAGGTGTTCGGCTCCGGCGACTACGCGATGCGCATCTGGATCGACCCGGCCAAGCTCGCCGCGCGCGGCATGACCGCGTCCGACGTGGTGACCGCGATCCGCGAGCAGAACGCGCAGGTCGCGGCCGGCACCGTCGGCGCGCCGCCCGCGCCCAAGGGCACGGAGTTCCAGCTGGCGATCAACACGCAGGGCCGCCTGGTCAGTGAAGAGGAGTTCGGCAACGTCATCGTCCGCACCGACACCGCCACCGGCGGCCTGGTGCGGGTGCGCGACATCGGTCGCGTCGAGATGGGCCCGGGCACCTTCGCGCTGCGCAGCCTGCTCAACAACAAGGAAGCGGTCGGCATCGGCATCTTCCAGGCGCCCAACTCCAACGCGCTCAACATCTCCAAGGACGTGCGCGCCACGATGGAGCGCCTGAAGGCCTCCTTCCCGCAAGGTGTCGAGTACAGCATCGTCTACGACCCGACGCGCTTCGTGGCGACGTCGATCGAGAAGGTCATCGAGACCCTGATCGAAGCCGTGCTGCTGGTCGTGCTGGTGGTGATCATCTTCCTGCAGACCTGGCGCGCGTCGATCATTCCGTTGCTGGCGGTGCCGGTGTCCATCGTCGGGACCTTCGCGGTGCTGCTGCTGCTGGGCTACTCGATCAACACGCTGACGCTGTTCGGCCTGGTGCTGGCGATCGGCATCGTGGTGGACGACGCGATCGTGGTGGTGGAGAACGTCGAGCGCAATCTGGAGGACGGGCTCACGCCGCATGACGCGACGGTCAAGGCGATGCGGGAGGTCTCCGGCCCCATCGTGGCGATCGCGCTGGTGCTGTGCGCGGTGTTCATCCCGCTGACCTTCGTGCCGGGCCTCTCGGGCCAGTTCTACAAGCAGTTCGCGGTCACGATCGCGATCTCGACGGTGATCTCGGCGTTCAACTCGCTGACCCTGTCGCCCGCCATGGCGGCCTTGCTGCTGCGTCCGCACGACGCGCCCAAGGACCCGATCATGAAGGTCATGGACAAGCTGTTCGGCCGGTTCTTCCACTGGTTCAACTGCTTCTTCCAGCGCCGCAGCGAGGGCTACAGCCGCGGCGTGACCGGCATCCTGAAGCGCAAGTCGGCCGCGCTGGTGGTCTACGCGCTGCTGCTGCTGGCCACCGGCCTGTTGTTCACGCGCATCCCGGCGGGCTTCGTGCCGGCGCCGGACAAGCAGTACCTGATCGGCATCGCGCAGCTGCCGGCCGGCGCCACCCTCGACCGCACCGAGGAAGTGATCCGCCGCATGAGCGACATCGCGCTGAAGACGCCCGGCATCTCCGACTCGATCGCCTTCCCGGGCCTGTCGATCGCCGGTTTCTCGGCCGCGCCCAACGAAGGCATCGTGTTCTTCGGCCTGGACGATTTCGAGAAACGCACCTCCAGCGACCTGTCCAAGGACGCCATCCTGGGCCGCATCAACGGCGCGATCCAGCAGATCCAGGGCGCGCGCATGTTCGTCGTGCCGCCGCCCGCGGTGGACGGCCTGGGCAACGCCGGCGGCTTCAAGGTGCAGGTGCAGGACCGCGGCGGCCTGGGCGAGCAGGCGCTGTACGGCTCCGTCTGGGGCACGCTGGGTCCCATCTATGGCGACCCGAAGAGCGGCATCGGCACGCCGTATTCGACCTACGACATCAATGTCCCGCAGCTCCTGGCCAACGTCGACCGGACCAAGGCCAAGCAGATGGGCGTGAAGTTGCAGGACATCTACGACACGCTGCAGATCAACCTGGGCTCGCTGTACGTCAACGACTTCAGCCGCTTCGGCAAGACCTACCAGGTGATCGTCCAGGCCGACGCGCCCTTCCGCGCCAACGCCGGCAGCATCACCGACCTGAAGACGCGCAACGAGAAGAACGAGATGGTGCCGCTGGGCGCGCTGATGCAGGTCGACCCGACCTTCGGGCCGACCCGCGTGACGCGCTACAACGGCTTCCCCAGCGCCGACATCAACGGTGCGGCCAAGCCCGGTTTCTCCAGCGGGCAGGCCGAGGCCGAGATGGAGCAGCGCCTGAAGAACCTGCCGCGCGGCATGACCTACGAGTGGACCGAGCTGACCTACCAGGACCGCCTCACCCGCGACATCAGCGTGGGCGGCTTCAAGATCCCGACGCTGGGCGCGGTGCTGGCGCTGTCGGTGCTGCTGGTGGTGCTGGTGCTGGCGGCGCAGTATGAAAGCTGGAGCCTGCCGCTGGCCATCATCCTGATCGTGCCGATGTGCATCCTGTCGGCGTTGTTCGGGGTGTGGCTGTCGCACTTCCCACCATTCGCGCAGGCCGGGGATCTGAACATCTTCACGCAGGTGGCGCTGGTGGTGCTGGTGGGCCTGGCGTGCAAGAACGCGATCCTGATCGTCGAGTTCGCCAAGGAACTCGAAGAGCGCGGCGAAGCGCTGCACGACGCGATCATCCACGCCTGCCGCCTGCGTTTGCGCCCGATCCTGATGACGTCGATCGCGTTCTGCGCCGGCGTGATCCCGCTGATCCTGGGCTCCGGCGCGGGCAGCGAGATGCGCCGCGCGATGGGCATCGCGGTGTTCGCGGGCATGGTCGGCGTGACGCTGTTCGGCATCTTCCTGACACCGGTCTTCTACGCGCTGCTGCGCAAGAGCACCGAGAAGAAGCGTGCCCACGCGCTCGAACTGCGTCGCGAGATCGACGCCGCCGCGCATCCGTTCCACCCCGGTGTCGACGATGCCGACACTCCGGCTCCGAAGGGGGGCGCATGATGAACCGAGTCTCTCTGCTGGCCGCGGCCGCCGCGCTGACGGCGGTGCTGGCCGGCTGCTCGACGGCACCGGCGCCGAAGAAGTCCGAGGTGCCGCTGACGGCCCAGTTCGCCAACACGCCTGAGGGCGGCGCGGCGACGCTGTCGCAGGCTCCGGTGGGTCGTTTCTGGCAAGGCTTCCAGGACGCCGAGCTCGACGGCCTGGTGAGCCGCGCGCTGCAGGCCAACACCGACCTGCGGATCGCGGCGGCCAACCTGCGCGAGGCGCGGGCGCTGTCCCGCTTCGCCGATGCGCAACTGCTGCCCAGCGTCAATCTGACGGCCGGCGCCGGCCGCGTGCGGGCCCCTGATTACCAGGGCAATCCGCAGAGCAACAACGCGTTCTCGGTCGGCTTCGACGTGCAGTGGGAGGCCGACCTGTTCGGTCGCCTGTCCGACGATCGCCGCGCCGCGGCCGCCGACCTGCTGGCCGGCGAGGCGGGGCTGCGTTCGGCGCAGGTCAGCGTCGCCGCGGAAGTGGCGCGCAACTACTTCGAGCTGCGCGGGCTGCAGGAGCAACTGCGTGTGGCGCGCCTGTCGCTGCAGACGCAGGAAGGGGCGCTGAAGCTGGTCGTCGGCCGCCAGGAAGCGGGGCGGGGCACCGGCTTCGATAGCGAGCGCGCGCGGTCCCTGGTGCAGAGCACCGCGGCGACCTTGCCGGCGCTGGAGATGGCGCTGGCGCGCACCCGTTACCGCCTCGCGGTGCTGACCGGCCAGCCGCCGACGGCGCTGGACGCTCAGTTGACGGAGGTCAAGCCCCTGCCGGGCCTGCGCGCCGTCGCGCTCGATCGCATCGGCACGCCGGAGGACCTGCTGCGCCGTCGTCCCGACGTGCGGGCGGCGGAGGCCCAAGCCGCCGCGGCGGCAGCGCGTGTGGGCGTGGCGCGATCGTCGATGTTCCCGCGCATCACGCTGGGCGGCACGATCGGCCAGAACGCGACGCGCATCGGCGATCTCGGCGACGGGCCCGCGTATGCCTACAACCTGGGCGCGCAACTGGTCTGGAACCTGTTGGACTTCGGTCGCATCCGCGCCCAGATCGCGGCGGCGGACGCGCGCAACGAGGCCGCCTTCATCGGCTACGAGCGCACCGTGCTCGCGGCGCTGGAGGAGACCGAAGGCGCGCTGGTCACCTACAACCGCAGCCAGCAGCAGGCGCAGGCGCTCTACGACGCGGCGGCCTCGGCCGAACGCGCCGCGCGCATCGCGCGTGAACGTTTCAACGTCGGCATGAGCGACTTCCTCGCCGTGCTCGACGCGGAGCGGGAGCTGCTCGCGGCGCGCAACCAGCTCGCGCAGTCGCAGACCGCGGCGGCGACCTCGCTGGTGGGCGTCTACAAGGCGTTGGCCGGCGGATGGGATGCCGACGAGGCCCCGCAAAGCGCCATGCGCTGAGCACCGCCAGAACGCATCACAACGAGGCGCCAAGGCAAAAAGCGCCACGACGCCAAGTTGCTGAGAACCTGATTCACCACGGACCCGGGATGGGTCTCGGTGGATCGGGGTCGGCGAAGCCGGGGGGCCCGGTGAGGAATTTTGTCTGACGAACCCGGCCCCCCGGCTTCGCCGGCCCTCGCGCTGAAGACGGAAGACGGGAGGCGCAAGGCCGCCGACCACGGCCCAGCCCCGCACCGAGCCCTCAAGCGGCTTCCCGCCGCCCGTCACTGTCCCTTGAACAGCCCCTGAAACTGCCTCGACACCGGCAGTTTTTCCGCGTGACCCTTCATCGAGAGCTGCATCGTGTTCTCGTCCACCCGCGTGGCGCTGGCGACGAAGCGGCTGTTGACCAGCACCGACCGATGGACCTGCCAGAACACGGACGGGTCGAGGTCGACCAGCAGCTCCTTCAACGCGGTGCGGATCCACGCCTCGCCGTCCCGATGGACGACGCGGGTATATCGGCTGTCGCTTTGGAAAAAGAGGATGTCGTCGGGCGAGATCAACTGGATCTCGCGGCCCTGACTCGCCTGGATGGGCCGCATCGCACCGCGCTGCTGTGGCAGCAGTTGACGCAGCAGTTCGAGCGTGCCGGGCGGCATCGTGGGCGCCGCGGGCGTGGCCGGCTCCGACTCGGCATTCGCCGCCTGTCGCTGTCGCAGCCGCTGCAGGCATTGCTGCAGGCGCGCATCCTCGACCGGCTTCATCACGTAATCGACCGCGCCGGCCTCGAACGCCGACAGCGCGTGATCGCCATAGGCGGTGACGAACACCACCTGCGGCGGCTCCGCCAGCTGGGCCAGCCGCTGTGCGACCTCCAGCCCCGACAGCCCCGGCATGCGGATGTCCAGGAAACACAGCTGCGGCTCCAGCGCCAGGCAGTCATCCCACGCATCGACGCCGTTGACGCTGGCGGCCACCAACTCCAGCTCCGGCGCCAACCGTGCGAGCGCGGATCGCAGTTGCTCGCGCGGACCTTCCTCGTCGTCGGCGATGAGCGTGCGGATCGTCGTGGTCATGGCTTGTCTCCCTCGATGTTTTTCAGGATGCCGATGCCGGCACTTCGATCCAGGCCAGGCATCCAGGGGCGTCGGCCGTGCCGGGCTCCAGCCCCAGCCGCGCCTGATCGCCGAACTGCGCCTGCAGTCGTTCTCGTGTGTTGGCAAGTCCGAGGCCTTCGCAAGCACCGGGCGCCAGGCCCTGCCCGCCATCCCGCACCTCCAGCCGGATCCGCCCGCCCACCGCCTGGGCGCTCACGGCGATGTGGCCGCCGCGCAGGCTGGGCTCGATGCCGTGGGTGATGGCGTTCTCCGCGAGCGTCAGCAGGGTGCCCGGCGGCAGGCTCGCCGACGGCAGCGCAGCCTGCGCCGCCGCGTCCAGCTCGAGCGACCAGGTCAGCCGCTGCCCCAATCGGGCCTGCATGATGTCCAGATAACTGCGCACGATCTGCAGCTCCTGATCGAGCGGCAACCGGTCCTGCTCGAACATCGGCAGCGTCGCGCGCAGATAGCGGGTCAGCGAGCGCAGCATCGGTCCGGCGCGCTCGTCGCGCGTGTCGACCCAGTGCTGCAGCGACGCCAGCGTATTGAAGAGGAAATGCGGCTGGATCTGCGCCGTCGCCAGCCGCTGCGCCATCGCGATGCGTTCCTGCTGCGCGTCCAGCTCCGCCAGCCGTCCGGCGATCTGCTGCGTCCGGTACAGCGTCAGGAACCACCAGGACGACACCATCAGCGTCATGCCGCCCGCGCCGAACGGCAGCAGGTCGCGCGCCTCTTCCCGGAAGCCGACCTTCACCAGGATCGAGGTGATCAGCACCATCAGCACGCTCAGCCCGATGGCCGCGGCGTTGAAGCGCGTGCGTGTCGGCCGCTTCCACAGCGATCGCGCGACGATCAGTCCCAGCACGGCCATCGCCAGGGCGCCGGTCAGGATCACATGCGCCAGGCCCTTGGGCAGCACCGTGTAGAAGACCAGGGCCAGCACCAGCACGTTGCAGATCACGTAGCAATCGATGCCGGTGGACCAGCCCAACAGCCCGGAGCGCACCATTTCCTCGTCGGTGAAGACACGCCGCGGACCGGGAAAGACCCACTGGGTCCAGTCGAAGCGGATGGCGTCGGGGGCGCTGCTCGAAGTCATGGCGCGAGTCTAGGCGAGCCGGAAGGGCCGATTCCCAGGATGCGGCGAACGGACGATGGCCGGGACGATTGGCCGGCTCCACCGCACGGACAGCTGAAAACCGCCGTCCGGCGAGGGCACGGGGCCGCCCCGTGCGGCGTGCCGCGTCAGGCCCGCGGGGCGAGCAGCCGGGTCATCGGCAGCGGCGCGATGCCCAGCCGATGCAGCTCGGCGGCGAAGCGGGGCGAGGCCAGCAGCTCGTACTCCCACTGGCGGGCCTCGGCGATCGGATCACCGGGCACTGGGCCGGCGGCGGGGTGGCACATCAGCAGATCGCCATCCCCGCTGACGTGCAGCCAGCCCTGCAGCCGCGCCGCGTAGCGGGCCGCATCGCCGTCGAAGTCGTAGACGCCCAGCAACCGCCGGTTCTGCCGGATGCCCAGCAGCGCGGCACGACGCGACAACGAACGCTGCCCCAGCGCCTGGATCAGCGCCGGCTTGAAGCCCGCCGTGCCTCGCCGGGTCGACCGCAGCCAGGGCCGGCGATGAGGGTAGCGGTCCGCCAGCACATCCAGCAGCGCGTCACGCACGCGCGGGAACTGATGCACATGCTGATGGCCGTCGACATAGTCCGGCGCCCGCCCCATCGCCGCCTCGAATGCGTCCAGCTGCGCCGTGACCTCGCGTCGCAACTCGGCCTCCGTGCCGGCGCCGGCCAACAACCAGCGGAGCAGGCCGCGCGGCGCCAGCGTCAGCGGAAACTGCGTCAGGTCCAGGTGCAGCCCGACATCGACGCGGTCCGGCGCCACCTCCGCGAGCGCCCGGGCGCCGTCGCGCCAGGCCGGCGCGCCGACCATCGCGCCGGTCGCCTGCAGCCGGCCGAGCTGGATCAGCCGCAGCACGGCGGCGTTCACCAACGGGTGCAGCCCGAAATCGTCGGCGCAGACGCACAGGCCGCGACGGCTCATCGCGGGCAGCCGACCATCGTCGGCGTGATGCGCCACAACGAGACCCCGCGCCGCGTCGCCACCGCCGTCAGGTCCTTCAACCACGGTGTTCCCGGCGCATCGCGCGAAGCGGCGATCACCCAGTTCACCGGGTGCGCGCACAACGCGGCGGGCAAGGTCTTCTCGTCGATCAGCATCGGCGCGATGCCGCCGGGCGCGAACTTGCGGGTCTCGGCGAGTTCCTTGCGCCAGTTGTCACGGGCCAGCACATCGGGATCGTTCCAGTCCTCGGCGACCGTGATGGGCGCGGTCAGCCGGGCGTAGAACGGCAGGTCGTAGTCGAAGCGGCCCACGGAGACGATGGGTTCGCCCGGCGCGCGCCAGGCGGCCAGGTCCTGCGCCAGCTCCCGCGTGTTGCGGTGCGGCTCCATGGCCAGCGTCAGCACCACGCCGACGCCGATCAGCGCGCACAGGGCCAGCGTCGCGCCCGCCCAGCGCCGCATCGCGCGCGATGCCGGCTGCAGGCGCCGCCAGCCCAGCGCCGTCAGCGCCGCGATCGGCGGCACCGCCGGCAGGATGTAACCGACCAGCTTGGACTGCGGCATCGAGAAGAACACCACCACCACGCCCAGCCACCACAGCAGCAGCGGCACCAGGCGGTGGGGATCCGGCTCGGGGGCCTCCGACGCGGCGCGCCGCGGTCCGGCCCAGCCCAGCGCCAGCCACGGCAGCACCGGCAGGTGGAAGGCCAGCAGCACGGCCGGGAAAAACCAGAACGGCTGCACGTTGTTGAAGCCGCCGCTGGCGAAACGCTGCAAGTGCTGCACGACGAAGAAGTAATGCAGGAAGTCCGGGAAGCGCCGCTGCATCGCCAGGTACCACGGCACCGCCACCACCAGCATCGCGACCAGGCCGGGCAGCCAGAGCAGGCCCAGGATCTCGCGCCAGCGCCGCTGGGTCGCCAGCCAGCCCAGCACGATCAGGCCCGGCAGCACGATGCCGATCAGCCCCTTGGCCAGGATGCCGACACCCGCCATCGCATACGCGGCCATCAGCACCGCCCGCCACGGCAGGCCGTGCCGGCGCCGCAGCACCGCGTCGGCGGTCAACGCCACCGTCGCGGCGATGCACCCCGCCACCAGCATGTCCAGGTTGGCGTATTGGGAGCCGAGGAAGAACATCGGCAGCGCCAACACCACCAGCAGCGCGGCACGCGCGGCCGACGCACCGGCCCAGCGGTACAGCAGCCCGAACAGGCTGATCGCGGCCAGCCAGGCGCCCAGCACCGGCGCGGCGCGGGCCGCCAACTGGTTGACGCCCAGCAGCGTCATCGCCACCTCGGTGATCCAGTAGAACAGCGGCGGCTTGTGGAAGAACGGCTGGCCGTTGAGCGTCGGCACCAGCCACTCGCCGCCGCGGATCGCCTCCCACGCGACGCCGACGTAGCGCCCTTCGTCCGGCAGCTCCAGCGCCCGCAGCCCCGCGCTCCAGGCCAGCCACAGCAGCGCGCCGATCAGCGCGAGCGCGAGCTCCCGGCGCGGCACGCGCGCCGGCCCCATGAACGCGGCGCTCATGCGCGGCGCTCCGGCAGGCCTTGGCCGAGCTGCTCGCGCACGACGAACAGCGGGCGTCCCTTGACCTCCTCGAAGATGCGGCCGATGTATTCGCCCAGGATGCCCAGCGACACCAGTTGCAGGCCCGAGAACAGCATCAGCCCGACGACGATCGTCGTCCAGCCGCTGACGTTGTGGCCGTAGAGCAGGTACATCGCGGTCAGGTAGCCGCCGTAGAGCAGGGCCGGCAGCGCCAGCAGGATGCCGCAGGCGCTGACCGCGCGCAGCGGCCAGTTCGTGAACGCCGTCAGGCCGTCGAGCGCCAGCTGCGCCAGCCGCAGCGGCCGGAACTTGCTGCGCCCATGCGCGCGCGGCGCCGGCGTGTACGGCAGGGCATACGTGGTGAAGCCGACCCAGGCGTACAGGCCCTTCATGAAGCGGTTGCGTTCGGGCAACGCGAGCAGCGTGTCCACGACGCGGCGGTCCATCAGGCGGAAGTCGCCCGCGTCGGCCGGGACCTCGAAGCGCGCGCCGCGGTTGAGCAGACTGTAGAAGCCGCGGCTGCCCCAGCGCTTGAGCGGGCCTTCGTCGTCGCGGGACTCGCGCACGGCGTAGACCATGTCGGCGCCGCGCCGCCAGGCGGTCAGGAAGGACGGGATCAACGCGGGATCGTGCTGCAGGTCCGCGTCCATCATGAGCACCACTTCGCCCTGCGCGGCGCCGAGGCCGGCGCTCAGCGCCGCTTCCTTGCCGAAGTTCCGGGACAACCGCAGCGCCCGCAGGCCGGGCTGGCGACTCCAGCGCCGCAGCAGTTCGCCGCTGCCGTCGCTGCTGCCGTCGTCGATGACGAGGATCTCCCAGGCCTGGATGGCGCCGTCGGCACGACAGGCGTCCAGCGTCGTGCGCAGCCGCGGCAGGAGGTCGACGAGGCTGGCGGCCTCGTTGAAGCTGGGGATGATGCAGGACAGTGACGGCGCGGTGCGCCGGTCCGTCGGATCGCTGGGCGCCAGATCCGGAGACAAGGCCGTCGCGGCACCGCCGTCGAACGGGCGCCCCCACGGCGAGCCACGGTCGGGATGGAAAGTGACATGCATCCCTCCAGCGTGGCGGCGGTGCCTGAGCGGATCCTGAAGATTGCTGTCCTGAAGCTGTCCGCAGACCGTCAGAAATGTGAAACCGGGCGAGGCCCGAAGGGTATTCAGGAAATCTTCAGGTGGGGCTCAGGCGGGATTCAGGTGGCGACGCGGTCATTTCCCGATGCAGAACCTGCTGAAGATCTCCCCCAGCAGATCGTCCGCCGTGAACGCGCCGGTGATCTCGCCGAGCGCGTCGTGCGCCATTCGAAGCTCCTCCGCCATCAGGTCCAGCGCCGGCGGCTGCGTCTCGGCCTGCAGCAACGCCAGTTCGATGTGCTCGCGCGTGCGGCGCAGTGCCTGCACGTGACGCTCTCGGGCGATGAACAGGCCCTCCGGCACCGCGTGCCAGCCGACCTGCCGCAGCAGCCGCTGTCGCAGCCCATCCAGGCCCTCGCCGGTCTTCGCGGACAGGGTGAGCGCGCCATCCGGCAGCGTCGCCGGAACCTGCGCGTCGGCCTTGTTGTAGACCTGCAGGATGCGACTTGCATCGACGCTGGCGAGACGCGAGCGGATCTCCGCGTCCTCGGCCTCGTAGTCGGCATGGCCGACGCGCGTCAGGTCGTGCAGGAACAGCACCACGTCGGCGTCCGCGATCGCGTCCCAGCTGCGTGCGACGCCGATGCGCTCGACCTCGTCCTCGGTGTCGCGCAGGCCGGCCGTGTCGCTGATGTGCAGCGGCACCCCTTCGATCTGGATCGTCTGGCTCAGCTTGTCCCGCGTCGTGCCGGGAATGGGCGTGACGATCGCCAGCTCCGCGCCGGCCAGCGCGTTCAGCAACGAGCTCTTGCCGACATTCGGCTGCCCCGCCAGCACGACCTTGATGCCCTCGCGCAGGATCGCGCCCTGACGGCTGCGATCGACCAGCGTGTCCATCCGCGCCAGCAGCCGACGCAATTTGCCGAGCGCGTCGGCCTGCTCCAGGAAGTCGATCTCTTCCTCGGGGAAGTCCAGCGTCGCCTCGACCAGCATGCGCAGCTGGATCAACGCGTCGCGCAAGCCGTCGACCTCGCCGCTCAAGGCGCCGGCCAGCGCACGACCGGCGCTGCGGGCGGCGGCCTCGGTGCTGGCGTCGATCAGGTCGGCCACCGCCTCGGCCTGCGCCAGGTCGAGCTTGCCGTTGAGGAACGCACGGCGCGTGAACTCACCGGGCTCGGCCAGGCGCATGCGCAGCGCGGGATCCGCCTCCAGGCAGCGCGCGAGCAGCAGCTGCAGCACCACCGGTCCGCCGTGGGCCTGCAGTTCCAGGACATGTTCGCCGGTGTAGGAATGCGGCGCGGGGAAGAACAGCGCCAGACCGTGATCGATCGCCTCACCCTGCGCGCTGCGCAAGGGCAGGTAGGTGGCTTCGCGCGGCTTCAGCGCGCGGCCGCAGATCGCCATCACCAGCGGGGTCAGGTCTTGCGGCGCGGACACGCGCACGATGCCCACCGCGCCGCGTCCGGGCGCGGTGGCGATGGCGGCGATGGGATCCTGGTGTCGGGACAGCATGGGCGCGATTGTCTCGCAGGCCCCGCGATGCGCGTCGCGGCGGGCCGCTGACCGCGTGGTCCCGAAAGGAAAAACGGCGATGCGAATCCAGTTCGCATCGCCGTTCAGAAGATGGCGCGGGGCAGGCCATGACGCCGGTTCTCGTGAACCTGCGCTGTGCGCCTCCGATTCCCAGTGACCTGGAAAGCGAACCCCGCATGAGCCGCATTAAGCGCTCGAAAGCGGATGAAGAAAAGCCCCCGGGGCACGGGGGCTTCCTGTCGCCGCGTGAGGAATTGCCGTCCCGCGAGGGGTTCCTGCAGTCCCTCGACGCGGGATCACTTCTTCATCGTCGCGCCGATCTGCTTGTTGATCATCCATTGCTGGGCGATCGACAGGATGTTGTTCACCAGCCAGTACAGCACCAGGCCGGACGGGAAGAAGAAGAACATCACGCTGAAGGCCAGCGGCATGATCCACATCATCTTGGCCTGCACCGGATCGGCCGGTTGCGGGTTCAGCCAGACCTGCAGCAGGCTGGACGCCGTCATCAGCAGCGGCAGCGGGCCGATCGGCGCGCTCAGGATGTGTCCGAACAGGCTGTCGGGCTTGGACAGGTCATGGATCCACAGGATCCACGGCGCGCCGCGCATCTCGACGCTCGACAGCAGCACCCAGTACAGCGCGATGAAGAACGGCATCTGCAGGAAGATCGGCAGGCAGCTGCCCAGCGGATTGATCTTCTCTTCCTTGTAGATGCGCATCATCTCCTGCTGCATCTGCTGCGGCTTGTCCTTCATGCGCTCGCGCATCTCCTGGATGCGCGGGTTCACCGCTTTCATCTTGGCCATGCTGCGGTACGCGCTGGCGTTCAGGCCGTAGAACGCGACCTTCAACAGCACCACCAGCAGGATGATCGACCAGCCCCAGTTGCCCAGGAACTTGTGCAGCAGGTCCAGCAGCCAGAACAGCGGCTTGGACAGCACCTTGAAGATGCCATAGTCCTTCACCAGCTCCAAGCCCGGGGCCAGCACTTCGAGCTTCTTCTCCTCCTGCGGACCGACGTACAGCTGGTTGTCCAGCTTGGCCGACGCGCCAGGAGCGACGGTGGCGAAGTTCGTCACCATGCCGACGGTGTAGAGGTTCTCGTTGAGCGGACGCACGTTGAACTCGCGCGGGCCAGCCTCGTTGCGCAGCCAGGCGCTGACGAAGTAATGCTGGACCATCGCGACCCAGCCGTCGTCGGCGTTCTTGTCGTACTCGGCCTTGCCCTTCTTCAGATCGTCGAACGAAAGCTTGTGGTACTTCGCCTTGTCCGTGTACAGCGCGGGGCCCGAGAACGAGGTCGGCGCGAACGACGGGCCGGTGTGGTCGACGTGGCCGTCGCGCACCAGTTGCACGTACAGCTGCGGCGTCACCGCGGCGGCGCCAGTGTTGGTGACCTCGTGCTGGACGCCGATGGCGTAGTCACCGCGCTTGAAGGTATAGGTCTTGACCAGCTTGACGCCGCCCTGCTCGCCTTCCATGCGCACGGTCAGCGCATCCTGGCCGTCCTTCAGATCGCGCGGGCCATCGACCAGCGACAGCACCGTCTGGTCGCTCGGCGCGCCCGGCACGTTCAGCAGACCCGAGCGGGCGCTGTATTGGCGGATCGGGTCGAGCACCACGACATGGCCGCTCGGATTGGTGTCGTCGGCGTGCTTGAGCAACTCGACGCGCACCAGGCTGCCGCCACGCGTGTCGATGGTGGCCTTCACGACATCGGTCGTGATGGTGACGAACTGGCTCTGGACCGCTGGCGCGGCGGGCACGCCCGCGGCGGCGGAAGCACCGGCGGCGGCGGGCAGCGCGGCGGTCACGGCCGAGGCGGCGGACGCCGGGCCGGCGGGTGCGCTGGCGGTCTTCGCGGGCGCCGGATGGAACAGCGACGGCTGGCCGTTGTGCCGCTGCCAGCCGTCCCACAGAAGGACCAGCGACATCGTGAACACCACCCACAGGATGGTGCGGCGAATATCAGTCATGGGGAAGCTTTTGTTTTGGCGGTTGATTGGGTCCGACCCGGCCGGCATCCGGTGAGGCGGGTGAACAGGCGGGGCGGATTGTCAGGCACGGGATCATGCCCGCCCAGGCACAGCGGATTGCAGCGCAGGATACGCGCGGCGGCCAGGTAGGTGCCGGCGCACGCGCCGTGCTGGCGCAGCGCCTGCATGGCGTAGTTCGAGCAGCTCGGGCTGTAGCGGCAGCCCGCCCGCAACCAGGCGCTGAACAGCAGCTGGTAGCCGCGCACCAGCCCCATCAGCAAACGCGTCGGCAGGCCGGGACGGGCATCCATGGTCGGATCCTGACGCGTCAACTCGCGGCCGGCGCGCGCGCCAGCTTGCGGGTCAGGTGCAGGAGTTCGGCGCGCGCGGCCTCCCGGAGCGCGTCGGACGAGGCGCTCGGGAACTGCTTGCGGTCGAAGGGCATCCGCAGCCGCACGACCCAGAGGCCGGGCGGCAGTTCCGGCAGGTCGCCGAACACCGCGCGGATCTGGCGCTTGAGCAGCACCCGCGTGACCGCGCGCTTCGCGTGCCGCTTGGGCACGACGTAGCCCAGCCAGGCGCCTTGCGGCGCGGCTGGAAGCGGATCGTCGGGTGGGCGCACGGGCGACATGGGCCGGTCGTCCGGAATGGACGACGCCGCGGACGGGGCCGCGGCATCGGTCGGATCGCGTGATTCATCCACAGCCTGGGGATGAATCGGTGCATCACCTGTGGACAAGTCGCCTTGTCCTGTGGACGGGCGGCGCTTCGGCAGCGAAGGGCTGGCGGCCAGGTGATGCACGGCGAAGTGCGCGCTGCGCGCGCGGCTGGGGGTTCCCAGCACACGCTCGAAATCGGCCGATCGCACGATGCGGCCGATCACGGCGCTTGCGGAAGTCAGGTCGTCAGGTTGACGCTCAGACGGCCAGGCGCTTGCGGCCCTTGGCGCGACGAGCGGCGATGACGGCGCGGCCGCCACGGGTCTTCATGCGGACCAGGAAGCCATGGGTACGGGCGCGACGGGTCTTGGAACCTTGATAAGTGCGTTTCATGCTGAACCTCTTTCGGAACTCTCGGAACTTCCGCCCGCTTCAGGCGACATGCCTGACTGCGGTTGGACGACATCGGGGTGACGTCTGAACGTCCCCTTCATCGCGTTTTCAACTGATCCCTTCGAGCCAGGCGCGCCATCCTATGACAGTGCGACAACCTCTCGGGAGCAGGAAACGGTGCGGAAGCCGCTCGGAAATCGGAGGCCCACGCAGGTACGTCCGGGCGTCCGGAAAACCCGCGATTACAGCAAAGTTTTGGCCCAGGGTCAACGAGAAGGCTTCCCGCCACGGGGATTACCTGCACTTGACCGGCCCGAGAAATCTGTGGATAACCCTGGCTTCGCGGCCTCGAATCGGTACAATCGGGCCGCTCGAAGAATAAGTTTTCCACAATGAGCGCAGACTTGTCAGGGGCGGCCCTGTGGCAGCGCGGCTGCGAACGTTTGGCGGCCGAACTGCCTGAACAGCAATTCAACACCTGGATCCGACCGTTGCCGCCGGCCGAGGTGGCACAGCAGGAAGAGAACGGCCACGAGGCCGTCCTGGTGTCGCTGCGCGTCCCGAATCGTTTCAAACTGGACTGGATCCGCAGCCAGTACGCCGGCCGCATCGAGGCCATCCTCACCGAACTCGCCGGCAAGCCGGCGCGGCTGGAGTTGTCGCTCGCGCCTCGCGAAGCCATCGCGCCGCTGCCCCGCAATGCGGCGCCCGGCATGACGATGGGCCAGGTGCTGCAGCAGCACGGGCTGCGCGGCGGTCCCGGCGCGGCGCCGATCTCCGCCGCGGGCATCGCGCCGGCGGCGACGCGTCCGGCCGCCCCGGCCCAACCCGCTCCGGCGACGGCCGCCAGCCTGATCCAGCCCGGCGCCACCCCCAACGTGCCGCCGAGCGCCACCCGCCACCGCATCAACACCAGCCTGACGTTCGACACGCTGGTGCCCGGCCGCGCCAACCAGATGGCGCGCACCGCGGCGCTGCACGTGGCCGGCGCGCCCGGCCAGATGTACAACCCGCTGTTCATCTACGGCGGCGTCGGCCTGGGCAAGACCCACCTGATCCACGCCGTCGGCAACGCGCTGCTGAAGGACCGTCCGGACGCCCGCGTGCTGTACCTGCACGCCGAGCAGTTCATCTCCGACGTCGTCAAGAACTACCAGCGCAAGACCTTCGACGAGCTCAAGGCCAAGTACCACTCGCTGGACCTGCTGCTGATCGACGACGTCCAGTTCTTCGCCGGCAAGGACCGCACGCAAGAGGAGTTCTTCAACGCCTTCGAGGCCCTGCTGGCCAAGCGCGCCCACATCATCATGACCAGCGACACCTATCCGAAGGGGTTGGTGGACATCGACGAGCGCCTGACCAGCCGCTTCGACGCCGGCCTGACGGTGGCGATCGAGCCGCCGGAGCTCGAGATGCGCGTCGCGATCCTGATCAAGAAGGCCGACGCCGAGGGCGCGCCGATGCCCGAGGACGTCGCGTTCTTCATCGCCAAGAACGTCCGCGCCAACGTGCGCGAGCTGGAAGGCGCGCTGCGCAAGGTGCTGGCCTACAGCCGCTTCTCGCACAAGGAAATCAACATCCAGCTGGCGCGCGAGGCCCTCAAGGACCTGCTGTCGATCCAGAACCGGCAGATCTCCGTCGAGAACATCCAGAAGACGGTGGCCGACTTCTACAAGATCAAGGTCGCGGACATGTACTCGAAGAAGCGTCCGGCGAGCATCGCCCGCCCGCGCCAGATCGCGATGTACCTGGCCAAGGAGCTGACGCAGAAGAGCTTGCCGGAGATCGGCGAGCTGTTCGGCGGCCGCGACCATACGACGGTGCTGCACGCGGTCCGCAAGATCGGTGGCGAGCGCCAGAAGAACACAGAGTTGAACCAGCAGTTGCACGTGCTGGAGCAAACGCTGAAGGGATGAGGCAAAAAGCCTTCGCCTTCAGCGAAAATGCCGCGTTCGCCCGAACAGCCAACAGTGGAGAGAGGTTGACATGATCGTGTTGAAAGACAGCCAGGACAAAGTGCTCGCCGCGCTGCAGGCGGTGTCCGGCATCGTGGAACGGCGCCATACGTTGCCCATCCTGGCGAATGTGCTGCTGCGCAAGCAGGGTTCGCAGGTGGAGCTGACCACGAGCGATCTGGAGATCCAGGTCCGCACGACCGTCCAGTTCGACGGGGACGAGGGCGACTTTTCCACGACCATCGGCGCGCGCAAGCTGATCGACATCCTGCGCTCGATGCCGTCGGACCAGACCGTCAGCCTGTCGACCAACCAGAGCAAGATGACGCTGCAGGGCGGCAAGAGCCGCTTCACGCTGCAGACGCTGCCGGCCGACGACTTCCCGCTGGTGCAGGAAGCGGCCGACTTCGGTCCCGCGTTCAGCGTGCCGCAGAAGACGCTCAAGGGCCTGATCAACCAGGTCCACTTCGCGATGGCGGTGCATGACATCCGCTATTACCTGAACGGCATCCTGTTCGTCGCCGAGGGCAAGATGCTGACGCTGGTGGCCACCGACGGCCACCGCCTGGGCCTGGCCCAGGCCGAGACCGACACCGAGATGCCCAAGCAGGAAGTGATCCTGCCGCGCAAGACGGTGCTGGAGCTGATGCGCCTGCTGAAGGACGGCGGCAAGGGCGACGACGAGAACGCGCCGATCGAGATGCGCTTCGCCGGCAACCAGGCCAAGTTCAGCTTCAGCGGCATGGAGTTCGTGACCAAGCTGGTCGAGGGCAAGTTCCCCGACTACAACCGTGTCATTCCTAAGAATCACAAGTTCCACGTGATCCTGGGCCGCCAGCCGCTGCTGGCAGCGCTGCAACGCGCCGCGATCCTGACCAGCGAGAAGTTCAAGGCGGTGCGCCTGGCCTTCGACCCGGGGCTGTTGTCGATCGCGTCGAGCAACGCCGAGCAGGAAGAGGCCAAGGAAGAGATCGAGATCGACTACGGCGGCGACCAGATCGAGACCGGCTTCAACGTCACCTACCTGATGGACGTGCTGGCGAACATGAGCCAGGACATGGTGCGCATCGACCTGAACGACAGCTCGTCGAGCGCGCTGCTGAGCATCCCGGACCACGCCGGCTTCAAGTACGTCGTCATGCCGATGCGGATCTAAGGTCGCTGCGCGACCTCCGCTCCGCATGGAGCGGAACGTGGCGCACCCCCGGCCCCCGCCAAGCGGGGGTTCCAGCCAGACAGACAAACGGCCGCGTAGCGGCCTTGGTACCCCCGATGAGCGATATTCCGAATTCTGAGAACACTCCAGTCCCGACCCCCAAGGAGCAAGGCGACGGCGCCGCGGGCTACGGCGAGTCGAGCATCCAGATCCTGGAAGGCCTGGAAGCGGTGCGCAAGCGACCGGGCATGTACATCGGCGACACGTCGGACGGCACCGGCCTGCATCACCTGGTGTTCGAGGTCGTCGACAACTCGATCGACGAGGCGCTGGCGGGGTACTGCGACGACATCGTCATCACCATCCACACCGACAACTCGATCTCCGTCATCGACAACGGCCGCGGCATTCCCACCGGCGTCAAGATGGACGACAAGCACGAGCCCAAGCGCTCGGCCTCCGAGATCGCGCTGACCGAGCTGCACGCCGGCGGCAAGTTCAACCAGAACAGCTACAAGGTGTCGGGCGGCCTGCATGGCGTGGGCGTGTCCTGCGTGAACGCGCTGTCCAAGACGCTGCGCCTGACGGTGCGTCGCGAGGGCAAGATCCATCAGCTCGAGTTCAAGAAGGGCATCCCGCAGGATCGCGTCATCGAAGTCCGCGACGGTGTCGAGACCAGCCCGATGAAGATCGTCGGCGAGACCGACAAGCGCGGCACGGAAGTCCACTTCCTGCCCGACACCGAGATCTTCACGCAGAACAGCGAGTTCCATTACGACATCCTGGCCAAGCGCCTGCGCGAGCTCTCGTTCCTGAACAACGGCGTGAAGATCCGCCTGGTCGACGAGCGCAACAACAAGGAAGACAACTTCGCCTTCGCGGGCGGCGTACGCGGCTTCGTCGAGTTCATCAACAAGGGCAAGACGGCGCTGCACCCGAACATCTTCCACGCCCAGGGCGACAAGCTGTCGGACCAGAACACCAACATCGGTGTCGAGGTCTCGATGCAGTGGAACGACGGCTTCAACGAGAACGTCCTGTGCTTCACCAACAACATTCCGCAGCGTGACGGCGGCACCCATTTGACGGGTCTGCGCGCGGCGATGACGCGGGTGATCAACAAGTACATCGAGGACAACGAGCTGGCCAAGAAGGCCAAGGTCGACATCGCCGGCGACGACATGCGCGAAGGCCTGGCCTGCGTGATCAGCGTGAAGGTGCCGGAGCCCAAGTTCAGCTCGCAGACCAAGGACAAGCTGGTGTCGAGCGAAGTGCGCGGCCCGGTGGAAGACGTGGTCGCCAGCAAGCTGACGGACTGGCTGCTGGAGAACCCGATCGACGCGAAGATCGTCTGCGGCAAGATCATCGACGCCGCGCGGGCGCGCGAGGCGGCGCGCAAGGCGCGCGAGATGACGCGCCGCAAGGGCGTGCTGGACGGCATGGGCCTGCCGGGCAAGCTGGCCGACTGCCAGGAGAAGGATCCCGCGCTGTGCGAGATCTACATCGTGGAGGGCGACTCCGCCGGCGGCTCCGCCAAGCAGGGCCGCGACCGCAAGTTCCAGGCGATCCTGCCGCTGCGCGGCAAGATCCTGAACGTCGAGAAGGCGCGCTACGAGAAGCTGCTGACCAGCAATGAAATCATCACGCTGATCACGGCGCTGGGCACCGGCATCGGCCGCGGCGCGGGCAGTGACGACTTCAATCCGGACAAGCTGCGCTACCACCGCATCATCATCATGACCGACGCGGACGTGGACGGCGCGCACATCCGCACGCTGCTGCTGACGTTCTTCTACCGGCAGATGCCGGAACTGGTCGAGCGCGGCCACATCTACATCGCTCAGCCGCCGCTGTACAAGGTGAAGGTCGGCAAGCACGAGCAGTACCTGAAGGACGGCCTGGAACTGGACGGCTTCCTGCTGAAGGTCGCGCTGACCGATGCCGAGCTGCACGTCGCCGGCCAGGGCACCGGCCCCGTGCTCAAGGGCGAGGAGCTGGAAACCAAGGCACGCCAATACGTCGCCGCGCAGAGCGTCATCGAGCGTCTGTCCGCCTGGATGGATGGCGAGGCGCTGCACCTGCTGGCGTCGGGCCTGTCGATCAGCCTGGACACGAAGGAAGCCGCCGACATCGCCGCGACGGCGCTGCAGACGACGTTGCACGACGCGGTGGTCTCGGCCGAGACCGACCCCCGCACCGACAAGCTGTTCCTGCGCATCAGCCGTCGCCACCATGGCAATGTCCGTTCGAGCATCATCACCGCGGACTTCGTCCACGGCGCGGACTATGAAGTGCTGGCGGAGTCCGGCCGGGCCTTCAAGGGCCTGGTGACCGAGGACGCCGTGATCCGCAAGGGCGAAGGCGAGAAGGCCAAGGAGAGCAAGGTCAGCGACTTCCGCGCCGCGATGGCCTGGCTGATGACGCAGGCCGAATCGAGCGTCGGCCGCCAGCGCTACAAGGGTCTGGGCGAGATGAACCCCGCGCAGCTGTGGGAAACGACGATGGATCCGAACGTCCGCCGTCTGCTGCGTGTGCAGATCGAGGACGCCATCGAGGCCGATCGCGTCTTCACGATGCTGATGGGCGACGAGGTGGAGCCGCGTCGCGAGTTCATCGAACAGAACGCGTTGCGGGCGGCGAATATCGATGCGTGAGCCCCTCACCAGAAAACAGGACGGTCCAGGGAACGACAAACGCCCGCGACGTCTTTGACAACGAGAACGCCCGACACCGTCGGGCGTTTCTCTTTCCGCATCGCGGCAGGGCCAGCCTGACTGGTTCAACTCCGGCACCCAGTTGCGCTTGCGTGGCTGCCGGGACGCGGAATCCAGGCGTTCGTTCCAAACCACCTGGGGCTGGTGCCGCCAGCGGCTGCATCGCTGCGTCGATTAGGTTTTTACCTATCTGGTAAAGTCTTCCACCCGGAGACGAGACGCGAGGAACGTTCTTGGAGATCCTGTTCAAGGACAAGCGGCTGCGCGAGACATGCGAAAAAGCCGCCGTGGCCAGAAAGACGCTGGGGGACATCGGAGCTCGCAAGTTGCAGTCGCGTCTGGCGGACCTGTGCGCGGCGTCGCGCGTGGGCGATCTGACGGCAGGAAATCCTCATCCGTTGAAAGGGGACAGGGATGGCCAATTCGCGGTGGACCTGCACGGCGGCTGGCGATTGGTGTTCACTTCTGCCAACGATCCCGTTCCGCGTCGAGACGACGCGTCCATCGAGTGGTGCGCCGTGACTATCGTCTGCATCGAGTTTATTGGGGACTACCATGACTGAAGCGCTTGAACCTGGCGCTGCCTTCGCGCCGGACTGGGTATCGCCGCCCGGTGACACCATCCTGGATCTGCTGGAGGAACGCGGCTGGACCCAGCAGCAGGTCGCGGATCGGCTCGGCTTTTCCCTCAAGCACGTCAATCAGCTGATCAAGGGCAAGGTGCCGCTGTCCGAGGATGCGGCGGTCCGACTTCAGACCGTGTTGGGAGCGTCGGTCGGCTTCTGGCTGAGCCGCGAAGCGCAGTACCGAGAGCGCCTGGCATTGCAAGGCGCCGCCGAGCGGCAAGTCGCCATGGTGCCGTGGCTGGAACGCTTTCCCCTCAAGGAAATGATGGCGCTGGGCATCTTGCCCAAGCAGCGACTCGACGCCAGGGCCAAGCCCGCGTTGGTGGGTGAGTTGTTGACCTTCTTCGGCGTCGCCAGCCCGACGCAGTGGGAGGGTCAGTACGGCGAAATGGCCGTGTCCTTCCGTCGCAGCCGGGAAGATCAGGCCGATGTCGCCGCGATCTCCGCCTGGCTCCGCATGGGTGAGCGGCTTGCCGAACGAATCGACGGCCCTCGGTATGACGAGGCCAGGTTCCGCGCCGCGCTGACGCAAATCCGCCAGTTGACCCGCTTGCCGCCCGACGCGTTCGAACCCCAACTGCACCGCCTGCTGCGGGAGGCGGGCGTGGCATTCGTGCTGGTGCCTGCCTTGCCGCGCAGCCATGTCTCGGGCGTCGCGCGATGGCTCAATACGCAACGGCCGTTGATTCAGCTCTCGCTATACGGCAAGACCAACGACAAGTTCTGGTTCAACTTCTTTCACGAAGCCGCCCACATCCTGCTTCATGCTCAGCAGAAGGCCACCGTGTTCTTGGACGACCCCAACCGCGAAGGGTCCGGTTCAAAGGAAGAGCGGGAGGCGAACGCATGGGCCCGCGATTGGCTGATTCCACCGCCTCTGGCCCAAGACCTGGCGTCGCTGCCGCGCACTCGCGCCGCGGTGCAGGCGTTCGCCGAAAAGGCCGGCGTTCACGCGGGCATCGTCGTGGGCCGCATGCAGCATGAACGATGGCTCGAAATGACCTGGCTGAACGACCTCAAGGTCAGCTTCCGTTTCTCGGCGCCCGCTGAATGAACGAAGCCGCGGCGCCACAGCCGCGTTCGCTCCTCACATGGCGTGATCCGGTCGGCCGGACCCCACACCCGACGACACGATCAGACGGTCCAGCGACCACCGCCCCGGCCCCCTCCCCAGCAGATACAGCATCGGTGCCGCCCAGGTGAGGTGCGTCGGCCACCCCGACGGGTACACGAACAGCTGAATGACCGCCGTCATGCCGAGCACGCCCAAGGCGGCGAAGCGCGTGAACAGCCCCAGCACCAGCAGGATCGGCAGCACGTGCTCGGCCGTCGTCGCCATGTATGCCGCCCATTCGGGTGGAAGCAGCGGCAGCGCGTAATCCTGTCGGAACAGCAGGAAGGTCGTGTCGGTCAGCGTGAACCAGCCTTCGACCTTGGTCCGGCCGGATAACCAGAACACGCCCGCGATGCTGAAGCGGCTCGCCAACGCGATGAGGTCGTGAGAGATCGCGTGCTCCAGGCGACGCGTGAGGGCAGTGATCGTGTTCATGTGGAGATCGCCGTGAAGGCGCCTTGTGTGAGCAATCGGCCCAGCGCGGCGCCGAGGTCCGAAGCGGGATAACGAAGTTGCGTTTGCGTCAGCGCCGTGGCGATGGCGTGGCCGTCGGCGCACGCCTCCAGCAGCGCGCAGTCCGCGTCCGCCAGATCCGTGACCACGACCGCGCCGATCGGACGCGTCAGCAGGGCGCCTTGACCGTTCCAGTGCGGGGGATTCGGGTCGGGCCACGCCTCGCGCGCGCCCAGCCACAGGCTGAAGGCCGGCCAATCGGCGCACCAGCGCCACCGCGTCGCGGGATGGACCCTCAGCCGCGCGTGCGCCAGCTGTTCGATGTCGAGTCCCGCCACGTCCCCGGCGGTCAGCACCGGCGCATCGGCGGCCACATGGCTTTCGCTCCAGAGGCGGTCCAGCCGGGCGACCTCCGGCAGCCAGGGCCACTCGCCGTCCGGCAGGAACACGTGCAGCGCCTCCGGGAAGGACGCGCCGTAGTGATGCAGCTCGCCATCGGTTGGCGCCTGGGTGCGGACATAGTCCAGCGCGACCGCCTTCAGCCAGTCGTCACCGACCAGCCGACGCACCGCCGGATAGAGCGCCAGCAACGCATCCACGCAGCCCGTGAGCACCGTGTTGCGGTACACGGCGAAACCGGGTTGATTCGCCCACGCCGACGTGCCGAACTGCGCCCCGGCGACTCCGGCGGACGGGGTCTCGGATTCGGCCTTGGGCGCCTGGGCCCACAGATCCCGCCAGAACGTCCGCTGGAACTCGTCGAGCGTCATGCCGGTGTCTCCACGTCCTGGCGAAGCAGCCCCTGCGCATGGTCCCGCTCGCCCATCAGCTCGGCGAATGCCGGCAGATTGCCATCGCGCTCGATCAGCGTGGGGCGCGGGCCGATCCGGCCGACCAATCGCTCCAGCAGCGTCCAGACCGGCGCGGCGATCGGCGCATCGTGGCTGTCGATCAACAACGCCGTGCCCAGCGCGGGATCGTCGCGATGCCCCGCGACATGGATTTCCATCACCGCCTCGCCATCGATCGCATCGATCCAGCGCCCGGCATCGATACCGACGTTGCGGGCCGACACGAACACGTTGTTCACGTCGACCAGCAGGCCGCAGCCCGTGCGTCGCACCAGCTCGTGGAGGAAGTCGACCTCGTCCCACTCGTGGCCCTCCAGGCGGAGGTAGTGGGACGGGTTCTCGATCGCTACGCGGCAGCGCAGGCGGTCCTGCAGGAGCGAGACGTGCGCGCACAAGCGTCGCAGCGTCTCGGTCGAGCGCGGTACCGGCAGCAGGTCCGGCGCATAACCCGCGCCGAGGCGGCTCCACGCCAGGTGCTCGGACACCAACGCCGGCTGCACCCGCCGCACCAGCGCGGCGAGCCGCTCCAGATGGCGCGCGTCTGGCGCCTCGCGGCCTGCGAGCGACGCCGACACGCCATGCAGGGACAGGGGGTGCTCCGCCCGCAACGCCTCCAGCAACGCCAGGCGCGGGCCGCCCTCGACGAGGTAGTTCTCGGGGTGGACCTCGAACCAGAGCTCCGCGGCACGCGCGGCGAGCGCGTCCTCGGCGTGCTCGGGCTTGAAGCCCAGCCCGGCGCCCAGCGTGCGGGGCATGGCGGATCAGCCCTTCATCGGCGTCAGCGAGCCCATGCCCTTGGGCGTCTTGATGGTGGTGCAGGTGCCGGCGGGCACGTACTTCCAGGAATTGGCCTGGTAGTCCACCTTGGCGGTGCCGGCGCAGGTGGTGCCGGGGCCCGCGGCGCAGTCGTTCTTGCCGGCCATGGCGACGCCGTAGCAACGCTCCTTGTCGGCGGCGGGCTTGGCGTCCTGCGGCTGGGACTGCGCGATCGCGGCGCCGGCGGACAGCGCGGCCAGGGTGGCGAGGGCGGCGGTGAGGGTGGTCGACTTCATGGGGACACTCCTAGAGGACAGGGTTGACGAAGGTTGAAGGTCGGACGCGCCGGTCGATCCGGCGACGTTCCGAGGGGTAATTCGCCGCGCGACGGCGACCGGTTACAGCGCCGCCGACAAATCGCCCGACTATTTTTTTCGGGCCCGCTGTAACCTTTCGCCACCATGGTGCGAATTGATCCCGTGATCGCGACCGAGCACGAGTTGCACGACCTTTTCCTGGCGGGACTGGACGGCGATGCGACGGCCTACCACCGCTTCCTGCAGCGCTTGAGCGCGCTGCTGCGCGGCTATTTCCGTCGTCGCCTGCAGCAACTGCCCGACGACGTGGAGGACTTGGTGCAGGAAACGCTGATGGCCGTGCATGCGCAGCGGCAGACCTACCGGCGCGGCGAGCCGCTGACGGCCTGGGTGCACGCGGTCGCGCGCTACAAGCTGGTGGACCTGTGGCGGCGGCGCGAGCGCCACGAGGCCCTGCACGATCCGCTGGACGAGGACCTGGCCGTGTTCACGCAACCCGATCACGACGCCAGCGACACGCGTCGCGACCTGGATCGGCTGTTGGGGCAACTGCCCAATCACCAGCGCTTGCCGATCCTGCACACGAAGCTGGAAGGCTTGTCGGTCCAGGAGACGGCGCGGCTGACCGGCATGAGCGAATCGGCCGTGAAGGTCGGCGTGCATCGCGGCCTGAAGGCGCTGGCACGGCAATGGAAAGGAATGGCATGAAGACGGATGACCTGATCGGCCTGCTGGCGGCCAGTGCCGCGCCGGTGCCTCGGCACGCCGGCGAGTGGCGCTTCGCCGTCGCGCTGACGATCGGCGTGCTGCTGGCGCTGGCCTGGGTGCGGACGGCCTACGGCATCCGCGCGGACCTCGGCGCGGTCATGACGGGGTCCGCCTTCTGGCTCAAGGTGGCGATGCCGCTGGCGGTGGCGCTCAGCGGGCTGGTGGTGGTCTTCCGGCTCGGCCATCCCGGCAGCCGCGTGAAGCGGTGGGGGTTGGGCCTGTGGCTGCCGGTCTCGCTGCTCTGGATCTGGGCGGCCATGGTGCTGTGGTGGGCGGAGCCCGGCACGCGCGGCGCGTTGCTGCTCGGCGTCACCTGGCGCACCTGCGTGTTCAACGTGACGGCCACCGCGCTGCCCATCGGCGCGGCGCTGTTCTGGGCGCTCAAGGGATTGGCGCCGACACGCCCCGGCCTGACCGGCGCGGCGGCGGGATGGCTGGCGGGCGCGGTCGGGGCTTGCGTTTATTCGCTGCACTGCCCGGAGATGGCGGCGCCGTTCGTCGCGATCTGGTACGTGCTCGGCATGGGACTGTCGGCCGCGCTCGGCGGCTGGGCGGGACGGCACTGGCTGCGCTGGTGAACGGATCGCGTGGATGAGCGGGGGGCGCGCTCCCCCGCGCCTCCGCAATTGTGAGGACGCGCCGCCGGCGCGGTTCGTCTAGCGTCATGGGTTGAGCCAAAACGGACCGGACGTCCGTCAGGGAGCGACCATGCAGCAGGGCTTGTCCACCAACCGGCGATGCGATGCCTCCGCCGACTGCCTTCTCCAGAACGGGCGCGGCTTCGTTTTCCGCTATCACTCGCGCACCACGGCGATGGCGGAGAAGCGGATCTCGCCCCAGGAGGCCGCGGCGCTCGCGCGCGCCGGGCTGCAGATCGCGACCGTCTACCAGGATCGCGCCCGTCAGCCCGAGGACTTCGGCCGGGCGCGCGGCCAGCTCGACGGCGCCTCGGCGCAGGCCGCGGCGGCCCAGATCGGCCAGCCCCCGGGCAGCGCCATCTACTTCGCCGTCGACACCGACTTCAGCGCCGCCGAGATCGCCCAGTGGGTCGTGCCCTACTTCCAGGGCGTGAAGGCCGGCATGGACCAGGCCGCCGGCGGCGCGTCGGCGTACACGATCGGCGTCTACGGCTCGGGCCTCACCTGCAAGACGCTGAAGGAGGAGCGCGGGCTGGCGCGTTTCTCCTGGCTCGCCGAGGCCACCGGATGGCGCGGCTCATCCACCTATGCCACCTGGGACGTGCGCCAGCGCGTCAACACCGGCACGACGCTCTGCGGGCTGGGCGTGGCCTGGGAACACTGCGAGGCGCCAGGAAACTTCGGCCAATTCCAGCCCATCGGCTTCGACGTGACGGCGGACAGCGGCGAGGTGCGCCGCGTCACCGCCACGCAGTTGAACCTGCGCCATGTGCCGACCGCAGACGGGAACATCCCGATCGCGCAGCTGCCTGAGGGGCAACTGGTCCGGCTGCTCGGCAATGCCACGCCGCCCTGGGTGCGCGTGCGCGCGACGCTCGGCGGCAGCGATGTGATCGGCTACGTGAGCGCCAAGTACCTGGCGCCGGTGACCGCCGCCGCGCCCACGGTCGCGCCGATCGCCGCGGCGCCCGTCGCCGGCCCGACATTCGCGGCACCTGCACCTGCACCTGCACCTGCACCTGCGCCTGCGCCAGCGCCGGCAACGGCAACGGCAACGGCAGCGACGAACCTGGGCATTCCCGCCGTCCTCTTCCGCGAAAACGATCCCGCCGCGAAGCGCGCCTCCACCGGCAAGCGCGCGCAGCCCATCGGGGAGCCAGGCCGGCCAACGCGCGATCCCGGCGCCGACGCGCAGACCCGCGTCGCGCAACTCAGCGCCATCGTGAACTGGCTCGATTCACCCGGCAGCGCACGCTACCTGCCGGAGGCCGTCACCTTCTGCAACGTCTACGCGGCGGACTTCGCCTATCTGGCGGGCGTGTATCTGCCGCGCACGTGGTGGATGGACTCCGCGCTGGTCCGCATCGGCCGGGGCGAGACGCTGCTTCCCATCTATGACACGACCATCCGCGAGATGCGCGCCGACGACCTGCACGCCTGGCTGAAGGACTTCGGTCCGAGCTTCGGCTGGCGTCGCGTGTTCGACGCGACGGCGTTGCAGACGGCCGCCAACGCAGGCGGCATCGGCCTGGTCTGCGCGGACCGCGACGCGGCCGGGCTGCCCGGCCACATCACCGTCGTCGTGCCGGAGACCGCCGCCCAACGCGCCCAGCGCGATGCCGACGGGCATGTCGTCCTGCCGCTGCAGAGTCAGGCGGGGCGGACCAACTTCCGCTACGGCACCGCCGGCTCGGCGTGGTGGCTGAACCCGATCTTCAAGTCCTACGTCTTCTTCGTGCACGACTGAAGCGGCGGCGGACGCGCGCGTCCCTTGCGCCCCGCTCGCGCCCTTTACGCGCTCTCGGCCCTGTCCGCCTGATCCTCTTCGACCGTGCCGATCCGCGCGCTGATCGGCACGTCCTCCGGCCACAACCGGTACTCGAAGGGTCGGCCCGGCGCGCGCGCGCCCAGCGACGACTGGAAGTAGGCGATGAATCGCTCCGCGCGCGCCCGGATCCGCGGCGTGCGGAACCGGTCCAGCTTGAGCGACTTCAGGAACTCCTGCTCGTCGTGGATATGGTCGTGCTCCCGCTTGTAGCGGTGGAACTGGATCAGCAGGTCCAGCCGGTCGATGTCGTTGGCCACCATCGCGTCGGTCTCCTCCTCGACGTCGGCTCGGCGCTGCATCTTCATGTACTCGAAGTCCTCGAAGTCGTCCGCCAGCTGCAGGAACTCGTCCGACTCGGTGAGCGCGCCGATGCGCGCCACGCGTCGCACCACCGAGAACTCGCGCTCCCGCTCGTTGGGCTTCTTGTCCTGGTCACGCACGTCCGAGGTGATGGCTTCGCCGATGTCGTGCATGCGGACCAGCTCCACGACGCGCCGCTTGGAGATGCCGGCGTCCGCGGCGCCGCTCACGAACAGCTCGACCAGGCGCTCGGCCATGTACAGGTGGGCCGCCACCGACTCCGGCGGCGTCGCCTGCATCCAGCCGGTGCGGCGCTGGAACTTGAGCTCGTACAAATCGTCGATGTAGGCCTCGAGCGCGAAGCGGCCACAGCCGAGCTCGGCGATCGTCGACTCGACGAAATCGCTGAGCGCGTCGGACTTGCCGGTCTGCCGGCCGTTCTCGCGCGCCAGGAAGGCCGCGATGCGCGCCAGTTCCTCGGGGGACATCTTCTCGGCGATGTTGCGCGGCCGCACCAGCGAGGCGATCGTGTACAGCTGCACCTTCGCCATCGGCGCATCGGGCGCCAGCGTCGGCAGCTCCTCCATCAGCGCGCGCAGCGTGCGGGTGCACGGCGCGAGCGACTGGTCGTCGCTGAGCAGCGAATCGGTCGGCGAAAAGATCAGGTCGCCGTAGTACTCGCAATGGAAGCCGCGATTGAGGTCGTCGTTCGCATAGTTGCGCATCAGCTCCTTGAGGTAGGCATCGGTCGCCGCGGCGTCGCCCAGCATCGCGCGGCTGATGAAGATGCCGCGCTGCAGCAGCAGGATCTCCCGCTCCAGCCGCCGCAGCAGCTTGGGGATCAGGTGCGGCGAGTCGGGCACGTCCGCGCCCAGCAGGCCGAACAGCGTGCGCGCCCATTTGCGGATCCCGGGCGAGTCCGCCTGCGCCGCTTGATTCACGAGCTGGCTGACGCGGCGGAAATCGTTGAGATCGCTTTCAGCCTGCTTGCCCACGGCCTGGAGCAGCTGGCGCATCTCGTCGCGCAGGCCTATCCCCTGGACGCGCCCGGCGATGTAGGCGCAGGTTGTCGTGAAGCGGCGATACAGCACGCCCAGGCCTTGCTTCTTGGACCGCTGGTTGGCCTCGCTGGCCTGCGCCAGCTGATGCAGGTGGGCGCGCACGGCCTGCACGGCGCTGCGCTGGTCCTCGGCTGAGGCATGCTCCAGATAGTCCCGGAAGTAGGCCGTCACGCGGGACGGAAACACGTGGTTGAACTTGGCCGCGAAGGTGTCCGCCGCCGGACCGGTGTCCGGATCGGCGTCGCCCTGTTTCACGAACGCCCAGAAGACCGCCGAGGCCACCAGCCAGTCGCGGATGCTGCGGTGGGTCCGGATCAGCTCCAGATAGCCGCTGTTCTCGCCGACGGCAGGTGGCGGCTCCGCCGCGCCCGCCGGGGACCGCCCCTCCTTGCGCCGCATGCCGGCTCCGCTCAGCGACATGAAGTCGCGGTACTGCAGCGCCGAGTAATGCCGCACCTTCTCCCGCATCCAGGCGTCGGCGGAGCCGTTCAGCCCGTGGCCGCGGCGCGCGCGTCCGAAACGCTGCTGCACGAACTCCTCGACATAGGCCGCGATCAGCGTGCCGAGCGAGCGATGCAGGTTGGCGCCCGTGCTCACCGACACCAGCACCTGCCTGGCCAGGAACACATCGGGCGCGGTGCGATGCCGCCGACACAGCTTCTGGATCGCCTCGCCCGCGACCTGCCGGTTGCCGGGCGTGAGGTCGATGCCCTCGGCGGCCGCGGCGATGTTGAGGTAGCGGCGGATGGACTCGTCGTCGAGCGGCTGCTCGCGAAGTTCGTACACGCCGTCGCGCGCCGACGGGGGGGCATGCTCGTCTTCCGGTTTGTCGGCGTGGCGGAAGGCATGCAGCGCCCCGAGCTGGTTGGTCGTGAGCTCCCGCTTCAGCGCGGCCAGCTCGCGGTTCGCGTCGGCCGCGGTGTCCGGGCGTTCCGGCACCTGGTTGCCCACCAGCAGCACCGCATAACGCTTGCCGGGCACGCCGCCGCCCTGCGCGAGGTAGTCGGCGACGCGCGGGTCCGGCCGCCAGCCGACCTGGCTTTCAAGGTGCCGGTCGATCACCACCGGCACGATGTCGCGGCCGGTCTCCGCGATCCTGGCCTTGAGCCGCAGGTAGACCAGCGCGACGAACTGCTCGCGCCCGCTGCCCGAGTGGGCGGCGAGCTGCCAGGTGCCGCGGCGCGACGGCGATAGCAAAGCGTCCACCACATGCCGCGCGGGGTCGTCGATCACCCGCCCCTTCACCGTCACCAGGGTCTGGAACGAGGCCTCCAATTGAGCCAGCGCCTGCGGGTCGGTCACGACGTCGTGATCGAGGTGCCCATGGACGAAATCGTTCGACATGTCGGCCAGGGCCTGCTCGAAGTCCCGGCGCGAGACCGCCGCTGGCGGCGGGGCCTGCGATGGACCGTGCGGCGCGGCGGCGCCGGGGATCGACGAGGAGGCGCCGTTGCGCGTCGACGTCACGGCCCGCCCCGCCTGCGCGAGGACCTCGGCGGCCTCGCGCGGTTGGACCGGGGGGGCGTCATGGGCCTGCCTCAGCCAGTCGAGCAGCCCCTTCGACACCGCCGGCCAGCCCAGCCCACCGCGCAGCAGGTCGGCGCGCAGCGAGGTCGCGTCCTCCTTCGCGCGCGCATAGTCGAACCACACGTCCTTGATGGCGCTCGCCACGGCGTCGACGTCCTCGTGATGCAGCGCATCGACATACCGCCGGGCCACGCGGTCCTTGCCGTTGTCCGTCTTGCGGGGGCGCGTGCCGATGGCCTCCGGATCCGCGAGCTTCTGATAGTCGAGCCCATGCTGGACAGTGACGGTGCGTACGCGATGCGCCAGCCGCCGGGCATCGAGCAGGCTGGCCAGACCGCAGTTCTCGGTCAACACCAGCGGGATGCCACGGTCGATGGCATCCCAGCCCGACAGCCCGAAGCCGTCGTGCAGGGACGTGAACAGCGCCACGTGGTGCTGCCCCAGCAGCGACCGCATGGCGTCACGGTCGCGCGTGAACGGGTGCGCGTTCAGAGTGATGGCGCGCTGGGCGAAGGCATCCGCCACGGACTTCAGCATGAACGCCTGATCGTTGCGAGCCCCCGCGTCCGCGTCGACGCCGAAGACACTCATCACGGCATCGTGAACCCCCAGGCTCGGGTGCGCGGACCTCACGCCATGGATCGCCCGCCCGAACGCCGCCACCGCCAGCACCCCCTGCTTGATGACGTCGTTCTCCGGATCCAGGCGCCCCGAGATAAAGGAGAAGAAAGCCTTGTCCTTGGGCGGCCCGGGCGGCAGCGCATCGTCCGACAGCCCCGGCACGAATTCGTACAGTCGCTCCGACGTGGCGCCCAGGCGCAGCGCGGTCTGACGCAACTTGGGACCGACGGCCACGATCCGGTCGGCGGACTGGATGACCAGGCGCTGAGTGGCCGACTTCGCGTGCTCGATGGGAACCGCGCGAGGCTGCCCCTTGAGGGCGTGATAGGCCTCGTAGTCCATGTGCACGAAGACGCAGGATCGCGCGCGCGGCAGGGCGCGCGCCAGCTTGCAGGCGACGTCCCCCGTGATCGCGTCATGGCCGACGACGACGACGGGCATCTTTTCCATCAGATCCTCGATCTCGCGCGAATCGATCAACCGCCTGAGCGCGGTCTCGGGCTCCTTCAGCAAGGCCGGCTCCACGACGAGGTTCACGGTGGACTTGGCGGCATCGTCGAACTCGTCGCCCGAGGCCTCGGGCACCAGACAGATCAATCGAACGGCGCGGTCGCGGCGCTCCCCGAGATGCCGCGCCACGTCGTAGTTGAGGGCGTTGACGCCACCATGCGCCACGCCCCAGGCGGTGGCGACGAACACCACTCCCAGATTTGAACTCACGCTGATCCCTCCCGCATCGTCCTGTGGCCGGGCCGGTGCCGCGGGCCGGCGACGATCAGATCGCGGGCGCGGCAGGCTCCGGGTTGGCTCCGCATTTGGACAGCGCATCGCGCGGACACAAGAGGGACCGACCGCGGTTCGTCCTCAATCTTGGGGAGACGCGACGCCCCGGCGGGCGACGAGCGAACGGAATCGTCGGAATGGAGCGCGGAAAGGCCGACCGCTTTTAAGATTCGCCGCTCGTTCAGGGAGAGGCAAAAAATGCTCAAGACGATGCAAGGCATCGCCGCGACGGCGATGGTCGCGGCACTGGCGCTGCCGATGGCGGCTCACGCGGAGGGCCGCTGGACGGGGGAGTTCAAGCCGGGCGGCCCGTATGTCTCGAGTGGGGTGAACTTTCACTTCCGCGTCTCGAATGTCCCCGCCACGGCGAATTGCCCGCAGACGTGGGCTTACATCAACGAGACGGACTCCGGCGCCAAGGGAAAGATCGCGGCGCTGCTGCTCGCCTATGCGCAAGGGAAGAGCATCGACATCTTTGTCGACACGGGCGACGGCGGGTACTGCCACGTGGTGGAGTTCGTGGTGAAGTAAGGCGCCGCTCGCCGGCCGGGAGGCAGCGTCCCATCGAAGCGATGCCTGGGCGGGACTCCGAGAGATCGCCCGGCGTCGGCCTCAATCCACGATCGCGAAGAAATCGATCGTCTCCGTGTCGCCCCACGCCGTGCAGGCGTTGGTTCCATAGATGTTGACGGTCTTGCCCTGCGTGTAGGCGGTCAGCAGACCCGCCAACTGAACCTTGCCCTGCGGCGTCGCCGCATTGACGGCGAAACGCCGGTACTCGGTGGCGCAGGACGGTACGCCGGCACGCGTCCCTTCGAAGTAGATCACCACCACGCCGTTCGGCATGAAGTTCGGTTGGCTCAGGCGGCCCGTGGCCGTTCCGGCCAGGGCGCTGGACGTCAACAAGACGGCCGCGCCCAGCGCGACCAGCCCTCGGTTCAAGCGTGTCATGGGTCCTCCCTGTCGCCGCGCTGGCGGCTCCTTCGTCGAGGAGCTGGTGCGAGCGCGGGGCGATGCGCGCGAATTCTAGGAGGCTTTGACGGCGTTCGGGTGACCCGAAGGCCTGATGCGTTGCCGATGGGGTCAGGCCTTGCCGACCGCCCCTGCGGCCGCGCTCGCGGCGGCCCAGAACGCCTCCCCCGCCGCGCCCAGCGCGTTGCGATCCCGATGCAGGCGGATCTCCAGGTCGAGGTGCCAATCCGGCTCCCCGGCCACCACCAGCCGTCCCGACGCCAGATCATCGCCGACCAGCATCCGCGGCAGCCAGGCCACCCCTCGTCCGTCCAGCGCCATCGTCCTGAGCACCGAGGCCAGGTGCGCCGTGAACACCGGCTGCACGCCGAGCCGCTCCAGCGCTGCGCCCCTGAGCTCGCGCAGCAGGCGGCCAAGGCCGGACTCGGCGCTGTAGGCCAGCAGTTGCACCGCGGTCCCCTGGGCCGAGACCAGTGGATGCGAGGGCGCGCCATCCGCCCGCGGGGCGCAGACCGGCAGCAACTGATCCGCGCCGACGACGACGCTCGGAAACGCCGCCTCGTCCAGCGGACCCTGCACCTGCCGATGGCCGTGCGACAACATGAACTGCACCTGGTGCTGCTGCAGCAGCGCCTCGCATTTCTGCTGGACGTCGGACACCAGGTTCACCGGACCGACATTCGTGTGGACCTCCAGCGCGCGCAGCCAGCGCGGCATGAAGGTGAAGGACAGCGCGTGCGTCGCCGCGAAACGCAGCGTCTGCGAGCTCGCCTCCGCGATCGCGCGCGCCTCGCCGGGTACGCGGGCGACGTGGGCCTGCAGATCCTGCGCGGCCTTGCGGAACCACAGGCCCGCTTCCGTCAGCCGCGCGGGCTGCGAGCTGCGGTCGAACAGCTCGACGCCGAGCCACTCCTCCAGCGCGCGGATGCGTCGGCTGAAGGCCGGCTGCGTCATGTGGCGCTCCTCCGCGGCGCGCGAGAAGTGGCCGGTGCTGGCCAGCACCATGAAGTCATCGATCCAGGACAGGTTCAAGCTCATCGCGGTGCCGTGAAAGCATCAAAGGCTAAGAAAACAGTATTGGTCAGACGCGGGGCGGCGCGCCCATCATTCGGGCCATCCGTCCCCCCACATGACCTGGAGCGCCCCGTGAAGATTGTCGAGATTCGAGAGAAGACCCTGCCGATCAGCAGCCCCATCCGGAATGCCTACATCGACTTTAGCAAGATGACCCTCAGCCTCGTGGCGGTCATCACCGACGTGATCCGCGACGGCAAGCCGGTGGTCGGCTACGGCTTCAACTCGAATGGCCGCTACGGCCAGGGCACATTGATGCGCGAGCGCTTCATCCCCCGCATCCTGGAGGCCGACCCCGACTCGCTGCTCGACAGCCGCGGCATCCTCGATGCCCACAAGGTGTGGAACGCGATGTTCACCAACGAGAAGCCCGGCGGCCATGGCGAGCGCTCCGTCGCCATCGGCACCATCGACATGGCGGTGTGGGACGCGGTGGCGAAGATCGAAGGCAAGCCGCTGTTCCAACTGCTCGCCGAGCGCCACGGCAACGGCACGCCGGATCGCAAGGTCTTCGTCTATGCCGCCGGTGGCTACTACTACCCCGGCCAGGACCACGGCAAGCTCAAGGACGAGATGCGCAGCTACATCGACCGTGGTTACTCGGTCGTGAAGAAGAAGATCGGCGGCGCCTCGCTGGACGAGGACCTGCGCCGCATCGACTCGATCCTGAGCGTGCTCGGCGACGGCCAGAAGCTGTGCGTCGACGCCAACGGCCGCTTCGACCTCGACACCGCGATCCAGTACGCCAAGGCGCTGTCGCAGTACGACCTGTTCTGGTACGAGGAGCCCGGTGATCCGCTCGACTTCGAGTTGCAGGCCACGCTGCGCAACTACTACGCCAACCCGATGGCGACCGGTGAGAACCTGTTCTCGATGCAGGACGCGCGCAACCTGATCCGCCATGGCGGCATGCGTCCGGACCGCGACTGGCTGCAGTTCGACTGCGCGCTCAGCTATGGCCTGGTCGAGTACCTGCGCACGCTGGACATGCTCAAGGAACACGGCTGGTCCGCGAGCCGCTGCATCCCCCACGGCGGCCATCAGATGTCGCTGAACATCGCCGCGGGCCTGGGGCTGGGCGGCAACGAGTCCTATCCGGACCTGTTCCAGCCCTTCGGCGGCTTCCCCGACGGCGTGAAGGTCGAGAACAGCTACGTCACGCTGCCGGACCTGCCCGGCATCGGCTTCGAAGGGAAGTCGGACCTGTATGCGGTGATGAGGGCGTTGTCGGAGTGATCTGAAGCGCTCATCCCTCCGCGACGGCGTCGATCGAAGAGACACCTGGGTTGACAAACCTGTCCTTGATAGAACTCTTGTCAACCTGGGCGCACGCGATGATCCACGACCGACTCCGGCGGGCCCGCGTACTGAAGGGCCTCAGCCTCGACGCGCTGGCGCAAGCCGTCGGTGACATCAGCAAGCAAGCGTTGAGCAAGTTCGAGCGCGGCGACGCCGTTCCATCGACGTCCGCATGGCCGCCCCCGTGCCGCATGCCATCCCAAGCTCAGGAATGAGCCGATCGCCCCACGCCCAGCATCACCTCCTGATGCCCCTTCCCCGCCGGGATCATCGGAAAGCAGTTTTCCGCCGGCGCGACCGCGACGTCCAGGAAGAACGGCTCGTCGCTGGCCAGGCATTCGGCGAGTGCCTCGTCCAGTTCGTCGCGGCGCTCGACCCGCCGGGCTGACCAGCCGAAACCCTTCGCCACCGCGACGAAGTCCGGCAGGCAGGCGTTGTAGCTGTGGCTGTAGCGCTCGCCGTGATGCAGTTCCTGCCACTGCCGCACCATGCCCATGTGGCCGTTGTTGCACAGCACCACCTTCACCGCCGCGCGATGCTGGCGTGCCGTCGCGAGCTCCTGCAGGTTCATCAGGATCGAGGCGTCGCCGCTGACGCACACCACGGTGCGGTCCGGATGCGCGATCTGGGCGCCGATGGCTGCCGGCAGTCCGTAACCCATCGTGCCGGCGCCGCCCGACGTCAACCAGCGACGGGGCCCCTCGAACGACAGGTGCTGCGCCGCCCACATCTGATGCTGTCCGACATCGGTCGACACGATCGCGTCGTAGCCGGCCAGGTGCACGCCCAGGCGAGACATCAGGGCCTGCGGCGCGATGACGGTCGGCGAGTCCTCGAACGCGAGCGAGCGTTGCGCACGCCAACCGTCGATGCGCGCCCACCAGTCGTCCAGCCGCCGCGGCGACATCGCGCGGCGCTCCAGCACGCGGCGCAGATCGGCCAGCACTCGCCCCGCATCGCCGACCAGGCCGAGGTCCGCCCGAACGACCTTGTCGATCGAGGCCGGATCGATGTCGACATGAATCACCCGAGCGCCAGGTGCGAAGCAATCCAGTCGGCCAGTCACCCGGTCATCGAAACGCGCCCCCACGCACACGATCAGATCGGCATGGTGCATCGCCAGGTTGGCTTCCAGCGTGCCGTGCATGCCCAGCATGCCCAGCCACCTTGGGGACGACGCGGGACACGCACCCAACCCCATCAGCGTCAGCGTGCACGGCGCGTGCGTGAGCTCGACGATCGCGGCGAAGTCCGCGCAGGCTGCCTCGCCGGCATTGATCAGTCCACCACCGCCGTAAAGCACCGGGCGCCGGGCCTGGGCCAACCAGTCAGCGGCCTTCGCCATCGTCTGGGGATGGGCCGGTGGCAGGGCGGGCGCGGGCGCCGGACCGTCGGCGCGCCGGGGACCGTTCGGCCCGAGCTGCACGTCCTTGGGCACGTCCAGCAACACCGGTCCCGGGCGACCGCCCCGGGCGATGCCGACGGCCTTGCGCACCATCTCCGCCACATCGCCGCCGGGCCGCAGTTGCGCGTTCCATTTCGTCACCGGGCGGGAGATGCCCAACGCATCGCATTCCTGGAACGCGTCGGTGCCGATCGCCGCGCTGTTCACCTGCCCGCTGATGCACAGGATGGGAATCGAATCGCACAGGGCGTCCAGCAGCCCGGTCGTCGTGTTGCTCATGCCCGGGCCCGAGGTCACCAGCACCACGCCCAACCGTCCCGTGCTGCGGGCATAACCCTCGGCGGCGTGCACCGCCGCCTGCTCGTGGCGGACGAGGATGTGCCGCAGGCGCGGCTCGCCGTGCAGCGCGTCGTACAGCGGCAGCACCGCGCCGCCGGGATAACCGAAGACGGTGTCGACGCCGCAGGCGACCAGCGTGTCCAGCAGCGTTTGCGCGCCGTTGCGAGGCGCGGCCGCGCGGTGAGCGTCGGCCAGGCTCCGCACGGCGGCGCTCGGGAGGGTAGCGTTCATGTGGACAGTGTCCCCGCGGAGGCGCCGCAAACCTTGCCGTTTCTGCCTCTTGAAATAGACTTCACAGCAAATCTTCCTTCCATATCGGCATGGATCAGCAAATCAAGCTCGACAAGTTCGACGTCGCCATCTTGCGGGCGCTGCAACGCAACGCGCGGGCCAGCCTGCAGGAGATCAGCGACGAGATCGGCCTGACCACCTCCCCGTGCTGGACGCGGATCAAGCGGCTGGAGGATTCCGGCGTCATCGAGGGCTACACGGTCAAGGTCAACGCCGAGAAGGTCGGCCGGCCCGAGCAGTTGATCGTGCAGCTCACGCTCAACAAGCACACCGATGCCGCGATGGCGGAATTCGCACGGCACTTGCAGGCCATCCCCGAAGTCATTGATGCCTACCTCGTCTCCGGCGACTACGACTACGTGCTTCGCCTCTCCGTCCGCGACACCCGTGACTATGAGCGCCTGCTGCGCGAGAAGCTCTACAAGATTCCCGGCGTGAGACACAGCAAGTCCAGCTTCGTGCTGCGCTGTCTGAAGGCCAGCTCGTTGCCGCTGTGAAGAAGACCGGCCGCCATTGCCAGCGATGCGTGGTGCTCGGCAAGCCGTCCGAGGGCGGCACTCGCCGACATGCGCTGTATCAAGACTCAACGCTTGGGTGGGTGGAGCCCGTCATCCGTGGACCTGTTGTCGTTGGACCCGTCGCCCTCGGGATCGAGACGCCGCCCGGGCGGCAGTGATAGCGGCAGCACCGTCGGTGGTCCGGGCGAAGCGACCGCAGGGGATGCCGGCTCGGTACTCGACGCTTCGGGCATGGCGGCGGTGCTCTCCCGCGCCCGCGTGAAGGTGGGCACATTGACCAGGCTGGCGTCGGCGCGAGACCGGCCCTCGGGGATCTTCAGCAGCTTCTTCATGTAGGCGCGCATCGCCGCCACATGTCGACGCACGGCTTCGCAACCCGAACCCGGGTCCCCATGCTCGATCGCCAGCAACATGGCCAGTCCCTGGACCGGCAACTGCATCAGATCCGCCGTCAGCAGATCGAGCCGCGCGCGCCGGAAGGCTTCGAGCAGGCGGCTGCGCGAGGCGAGCATCGCCATCGCGGGCTCGTTGTCGCCCATGTGGCCGATGGCGTCCTGAAGCGCATGGTCCGCCTCCAGCAGTTGCCGCACCTTGCCTTCCCGCATCGCCTCGTCGACCCGGCCGAGCAGCACCTTCGCCTGCATCAACACGCCACCGCCGCGCCGCTGGCAGGCCCGCGTCATCAGCATCGACTGGAGCGCCTCGCGGATGTCGAAGTACTCGTCGATGAATCGCTCGTTGACGTCCAGCACGACCGCGCCACGATTCATCCGCATGTCGACCATGCCGTCGCCCTGCAGTTGCAGCAAGGCCTCGCGCACCGGCACGTTGCTGACGCTGTAATGCGCGCTCAGCTCATTGAGCGTCAGGTGCTGACCGAGACGCCAGCAGCCGCCTTCTATGTCGGCACGGATCTGGTCTCGCAGACGCAGATAGGTCGGCGCATTGATCGGGTAAAGAGGTCGAACCATCGCTGGATCCCGTCCGGTGAATGATTCGTTCACTCTATACAGACACCCCCGCAAGAAGGCTGGTCCATCCAGGTCAGACCCGACGTTCTTGCTCAAGCGCAATGAATGCTTGCGTCACCCCGTCCGCGACCGCCAGAAGCTCATGTCTATTGCGCGTTGACCGACTGGTATTGGTCAACTTGACCCTGAGGTAGGGAGGACTCGTGTGTCATTTCCGCATCGTCCATCGGATCCCGAATACGCGGCGCGGCCAGCAAATCTGTCAGCGCCCGTTCAAGGTGCTTCATGTGCGATTGCACGCAACGCGCGGCCGTCGACGCGTCGCGACGCTCGATCGCCCGCACGAGGTCGGCGGCGGTCGTCGCCCAGATGTGCGGCTCGGCCGGCATCGTCAACCGGCGTGAGCGGCGAAAGGCGGTCACCAGATCCGAGCGCGGTCGCAGGATGTCGATCGCGTGCGGGTTCTGTCCGAGTTGATTCAGCTCTTCATGGAATGCCGCATCCGCGTCGTGCAGCGCGGCGGCGTCCTGACCTGCCGCCACCTGCCTGAGCGCGCTCAGCCGATCGCGCAGAGTGGCGAGCCGGGGTTTGTCGCACAGCTGGCAAGCGCGCGTCGCCAGCATCGACTGCAGCGCCCCTCGGACTGCAAAGAAATGTTTCAGGTAACTCGCGCCGACCTCGATCACCGTCGCGCCCTTGTTCGGTGGCATGTCGACGACCCCTTGGCACAGCAGCTGCAGCAGCGCCTCGCGAACCGGCGAATGGCTGGTGTCATAGCGCAACGCCAGCTCCGCGAGGGTCAGGTGTTGCCCAGGTCGAAAGATGCCCGCGGCGATCTCGCCGCGAATCGTCTCTCGCAATCGGATGTAGGTCGGCGTGTTGAGGGGCAACTGCGTGGGCATCGGCGCGCCCAGCGCGATGGCGAGGTCCTCCATCGCGCGACGGCTCGGCGCGCCGGGTAAAGGCGCGATCACACCGTCGGGTGAATCGCGCGGGACAAGGGATTTGGCGCTCTCCATGAGGTCGGCCTCCTTTGGGGGCAGGGGTGGCGGGGAGCCGGTCACTCTAAGGACATGCCATCGCGACGGGCACGCGCCAAGGCGACGAATCGCGTGCTCCTTGTCCGCCGTCAAACAGGGCTGAAATCGGTTGAACTTCGCGCGACCCTTGAACGCAATGGCGCCGTCCAATGACTTTGGGCAATGGGGCGCTATAGCACCCTCGTTCCCAATCGCCCGGTAGTTGTCACGTGTGAATCGCGACGCGCTACAGTCGCGTCCGGGAGATCCCGAGACGCAGAGGCGAATGCCCATGTCCAACCCCACTGGAGCCGGCTTGATGGCCAAATCCCTGAAACAAGTCCTGACGCAGATCGAGAAGCTGCAAAAGGAAGCCGATGCCTTGCGCAGCAAAGAGATCTCGGGTGTCGTGGCCCGAATCCGCGAGGCGATCGATCATTACGGCCTGACCGCGGAGGAGCTGTTCGGCGGCGACGGCGTCAAGGCCGCGCGTGGTGGCCGCGCGTCGATGAAAAGCGCGACGAAGTCCGCCGGCAAACGCGCCGCCAAGGCGCCGCGCGGCGCCGGCGCTCCGAAGTACCACGACGGCACGGGCCGCACGTGGACCGGCGTCGGCAAGCGCCCGACGTGGTTCAAGGACGCACTGGCCAACGGCAAGACGGCCGAGGATCTGCTGATCCCCCATTGATCGCCAGATGCGGCGGCCCCGCCGCCGCGCATTCAGGCGTGAGATGCGTTGCTGGCCGTGCGGACGATCGCTTCCAGGAGCATGTGCCGCACGGTGGATGCCCCCGAGTTGTCGCGCCTCGCGGCTTCATTCAGAAGCGCCTGCTTCAAGTACGGCTTCGCCGCGTGCTTCTTGAAAAGCGCCTGGCCTTGCGATGTCAGGCCCCTGAAGGCGCTTTCGACGTCGTCACGCAGCATGGACTGCACACTTCTCGAATCAGCGCCGAGCAGGGACAGCGATTGAGTCAGCCGCGTCGCGGAACTCGTGAAGGACGGCCAGTGGAGTCGCCGCAACAGTTCGCGAACGGCCGCGCCCGCGCCATAGCTGTCGTTCGACTTGAATATCTTGCCAAGCCCCGCGGGGCGTCGGCTCGGGAACATCAGGACCGCTGCGTGGGCGACCTCCCCCATGTCCTTCATGGCTTGCCGCAGATTGACCTCGGCGGCGCTCAAGTCCCGCAGGCCCATTAGAACGGTCAGCCGCGTCAGCCCCGCGAGATTGCCGATGCGCTCGGACCGAACGATCCTCTGCAGACTTTCGAAGTCCTCCGTGAGCTCGGCAAGACGTGCTTTCTGGGCTGGGTCGAGGCGCTTGAAAACGTCGCGTACCACGTCGGCCACGAACTTCTCGCACTGGACGGTCGTCGGTTTCTGCGCGAACGCGTCGTACAACGTCCGGGCCGCCTTGCGAAACGTATCTCCACTCAATGCCGCCGCCAGACCACGAATTGCCTCGTCCCTGTCGCGGAAGGACCCGGTCTGGCCGAGGCCACCGGGATTGGCCGGGTTGGAATTCACGAAGTCGAGAATTGCCGGCTCCAATGCCGCCCGCAGCACGCTTGTCCCGCGGAACAAGGCGGTCTTGGCGAAATCCACCGTCATGTAGTCGACCGACTCTTTTGTCGCAGTCGGCTCACCCGTCACGACAAGGCGCGGTCTCAAGTGCGAGCCTCTTCCTTGGGCGACCTGCACCTCGATGTAGTTCAGCTTGCGTTCTCCCTCTCGATAGGGTTCGGGCTCGCAGGCACCCTGCGATGTCTCGGCGCGAACGCTGCTCTGGTCCGATGTTTCTTGTTCAGGCGCCTGGGAAACGGCGGGCGCGAATGAGGGTGCTTTGTAGAGACGCGGCATAGGGCTCCATCCAATGAAATGAGACAAGGCCGGTGCGCCTGTCGACGTCCCGGCCTCGCTGTCAGTTGGACATGGCCCGCGCCACGTTCCCGCGCCCGGCCCTCCTCTGGAGGACCGTCGCCGCTCACCACACCTTGCAGCGCTCCGCGTCCGGTTTGACCATTTTTTGGCCCGGCTTGCAACGGAAGGCCTGCTCGAACTCCGGCATGTTGATCGCGACGCCGTTGATGCGGTAACGACCCGGTGAATGCGGGTCGGTCAGCGCATGGACGCGCGCGTATTCGGGACGGGCATGGCTGCAATCCCATTGCGCGAAGCCGACGAAGAATCGCTGCTCGGGCGTCAGCCCGTCGCGCGATTGTGGCGACAGGTCCGCCACCTGCGCCTTCCACGCCGCGTAGGCCAGCACGAGGCCGCCCAGATCGGCCAGGTCCTCGCCCAGCGTCAGCTTGCTGTTGATGCGCAGGTCGTCGACGACGACGTACTTGCCGTATTGATCGGCCACGCACGCGGCGCGCTTCTCGAACGCCTTGCCGTCCTTCTTTGTCCACCAGTCACGCAGGTTGCCGCGAGCATCGAACTGACGGCCCTCGTCATCGAAGCCATGGATCAACTCGTGGCCGATCGTGCCGCCGGTGTTGCCGTAGTTGGGCGCATCGTCCAGCTTCGGATCGAACAGCGGCGGCTGCAGCACGCCGGCCGGGAAGTTGATGTCGTTCATCTGCGCGTCGTAATACGCGTTGACGGTCTGCGGCGTCATGCCCCATTCGCCGCGGTCCAGCGGCTTGCCGATCTTGGCGAGCTGACGCTGAAGTTCGAATGCGTTGCCGCGCATGACATTGCCCGCGAAGTCGTCACGAGCGACCGAAAGCGCGCCGTAGTCGCGCCAGCGATCCGGATATCCGACCTTGTTGACGATCGCATGCAGCTTCTCGGTGGCGCGCTGCCGGGTGGTGTCGCTCATCCAGGTCAGGGATTGAATGCGCGCCGCCATCGCGTCCTCGATCTGCTGGGTCATCGTCAGCGTCCTGGCCTTCAATTCGGGGCTGAAGTTGCGCGACACGAACTCCTGACCCAGTGCCTCGCCCATCTGGGCGTCGACCAGCTCGACGCACCGCTTCCAGCGCGCCTTCAACTGCGGCACGCCCTGCAGCGTCCGGCCGAAGAAGTCGAAGTCCGCTTGCACGGCATCGGCCGACAGGGTCGCCGCCTGGCTGCCGAGCAATTGCCAGCGCAGGTAGTGGCGCACCTGCGCGAGGTCCTTGCGGCCGATCTCCTTCGCGAAGGCCTTGAAGAAGGCCGGCTCGGTGACGTTGTAGGACTTCACCGGATCCAGGCCCAGCGCACGCTGGTAGGCGGCCCAGTCGAAGCCCGGCGTCAGCGCCTGCAGGCGGGCCGCCGTCATCGGGTGGAAGCCCTTGTATGGATCGCGCTTGTCGACACGGCTCAGCGACGCGCGCGCCAGCGCGGTCTCCATCGCCATCACCTGCCTGGCCTGCGCGCTCGCCGCTTCCGGCGTGTCGCCCAGCAGCTCGAAGCTGCGCGCCACGTGCGCGATGAACTGGTCGCGCAGGGTGCGGGATTTCGCGTCGGTCTTGAAGTAGTACTCCCGGTCCGGCAGGCTCAGGCCGCCGCCATGGGCGAAGGCGATCACCCGCGTCGAGTCCGCCATGTCCTGGCCCGCGGTGAAGTGGAAGAACACGCGCTCGTTGTTGGTCGCCAGGTGCAGCGCCGCCAGCAGCGCGGGCAGCTCGCGCCGATCCTTGAGCGCCTCGATGCGCGAGAGCAGCGGCCGCAGCGGCGCGAGCGCGTGGCGATTGGCGGCGGACTCGTCCATGCAGGCGGCGAAGTAGTCGCCCATGCGCGCCTGGTTGGCGCTGCGCGAGGCATCGGCCGCGGACAGCTTGTCCAGGATGCCCCACAGGTAGCGCTGGTTCTCGTTGGCCATCTTGGCGTAGACCGACCAGCGCGCCTGGTCCGACGGGATCGGATTGGCGGCCATCCAGCCGCCGCAGGCGTATTGGTACAGGTCCTCGCAGGGGTCGACCGAGCGATCCATCGCGGCCGTGTCCAGGCTGGGCGTGTAGGGCAGGCGATCCAGCGGCTGCTCCGGCGCGGCCCCGGAGGTCGGACCAGCGCCGGTGGTGGGTACGACGGCTTGTGCGCAGGCCACGGAAGCGGCGCTCATGGAAACGGCCGCGACAAGCGCGGCCGCAGCGGTGCGGGCGAGGAGGTGACGGATCATGCTCGACGGCGTTGAGTTCTTGTTGCCCGGCATTCTCCGCCAGTCGCCGCGCACCGCAGGGTGCCGGACGATACCTCGGGAAGACCCGTCTACCCGCCCATCCTCAAACCGGACGGGCGGGACTGGCCAGCGCCTTTTCGTTCAACAACGGTGTGCCCTCTTTTCCCCGCGCCCTTCTCGGAGAGTCGAGGAGGCGGAGCGGGCAGGGGTGCAGCTCAGGACGGGAGCGACTGGCGTCGGACCTCGTTCGCGACGCTCAGCAGCGCGGACAAGGTCGCGTAGCCAGGATTGCTCATCCCGTACTCGTCCAGGCGCAGCTTGGCGCTGCACTCCGCGACGTTCTTGGTCGTCGCGCGTTTGAGCCATTTGGCCTGCATCGCCTCGGGCAGATCGACGAAGGCGTTCTTGAGCGCCTGGTTCAGCACCGACATCTGCGCGGCCGCTTTGTCGACACCCGATGTGCGGTTCGCCTCGGCGGCGTCGGCGCTCAGGGATCGGAACATGTCGCGATGCCGCGTGCCGTTCGCGAGCCCTGCCGCCAGATGGCATGCCTTGCCGGCCCCGTAGCTGAAGGCCGGGGCCAGGATCCTGGCGGGGCCGGCGGGATACGCCGTGCAGAAGGTCTTGATCAGATCCTTGGTGAACTGCTCCAGATGCACGCCGCGCCTGCCGTCGTTCGGATTGACCCAGGCCTGCACCACCGGCGATACCTCAAAGTCCGCGACGGCCTTGTCCTGTTGGGCATGAGCGCTGACCGGCCGCGCTGGGAAGTCGACAGGCTCGTAGTCGCCGCGCCCCGTCGACGCTGTCTGGCCGTTGACGTCCTCATAGGGAGACGCCGACTTGGGAGGGGGTCCGCCGCTCGCGGAAGCGAGGCCGTAGATGGCCGAGCCCCTCGATTCGGCCTTGTCGTGAAGATGGTGGTACTGCTCGTCCTGGCCAGGCTTCTGGACCGCCGTGTAGACGGACCCGTCCGGCGCCGGGTAATGGGGGATGCTGCCGATGGTCATGCGTGGTTCCTCATCACAAAGAGACACGCGGCCGACATTGGCCGCGTGTCTCTCAGTGCGGTACCCAGCGGACAGGGGGATCAGGCTTCCCGATCAACGCCGCTCGGTGGAGCGAGCGCCGCGCGTCACAGGCATCGACCTGCGTGCTCCGGCCGCTCAGTCGACCTTCGGCCCGCGGACCAGCAGCACCGGAACCTCGGCGTATCGGACGATCAGCTCGGCATCGCTGCCCAGCAGCGCGCGCGAGAACCCGCGGCGCCCGTGCGTGCCGAGCACGATCACCTCGCCGCCCCAGGCCCGGCACGCCTCGGTGACCAGGTCGCTGACGCGGGAGGCCAGGCTTTCGCTGAGCTGCGTCGTCACCGCGATGCCGGCGGCGGTGACTTGCGCGGCGGCGTCGTCCAGCACCTTCCTGCCAGCGCCGCGGATCTGCTCGAAGTTGTCAGGCGTGATGCCCAGGCCAGCGCTGGACATCATCGCGAAGGCCTGCAGGTCCAGCGCGTGCAGCAGCTGGATCTCGCCGCCGCTGAGCTTGGCCAGCCGGATCGCCTCCGCCAGTCCGGCGTTGGAGGTCGGGCTGCCGTCGACAGGAACCAGGATCTTGGCGTACATGGTCGCTCCATCAGTCGGGATGGCTCGATGCTAGCCCCACGGCCATGTCTGGCGCGCGCCCGGGCCGCAACCATGGGCGGCACGCGGGCGGCCGCCCTTGATCGAGGTCAAGTAGGTGTACGGCTACGCGCCATGGCCGCGGCGGCCTCGGCGATGGACGCCGGCAATTGCCGGGCGTCGACATGCCTGGCGGTCTGCGAATCGTTGGACGCTTGGGGCCTGCCCGCTCGCTCACGGAAGGGCGGGACCGGCGGCATGCGCTTCTCGGGCACCTGGGGCTCCAGTTCGAAGTAGATGCGCTCCGGGGCCACCTCCGCTTTCTGAGGTTTGGGGGGAGTTGGCGGGCGAGCGTTCATCCGCGCGGCGTCGGACTCCCGCGCGTAGGCGAAGGTGCGGGGCGGCTTGCCCGGTGGATGGGTGTGGGGATCGAAGACGGACGTCCGCCGAGGCCCGATCTCCTCGTAATCGGAGTGACCGACCTTGCGCTCGGCGGCCTTTGACGCGCCCCGGTCGGTCGCCTCATCGTGCGGCACTCCGTCGTAATGCAGGGGCTTGGCCGTTGCACGGCCCCGATCCAGATGGGCATACCCCGGCTGCTCGTCGTCGATGGAGTCGTAGATCCGCTCGTCGTCGGCGTCGTGCGTCGGCGCCGATACCGGTGTGGGGATGTAGAAGATCGAATGGGAAGCGATGTGTGTCATGCGGGGACCTCCAGGGAACCAAAGAAAAGCGCGCGAGCCGCCAGGCCCGCGCGCTTGTCAGTGAGCATCCCGCCGGAGCAATTCCCCGGCCGCGCCGATCACTGCGCGCTGAAAGTGCTGAGCGCCTTCGGGAACTTGAAGATCCACAGGCGCGTGAGGCGATCGACCTCGTTGCCACGCGTCACCCGCGATCCCACCGCGCCAGCGGTGCACGTTCCGTCGTTCACGATGACGCCATTGACGTCCACCGTGCACTCGGTCGGGTCGCCCGCCATCGGCTTGCCCTTGGCATCGACCAGCGTGGTCTTGAGACCGAAGTCGTTGTCGTTGATGAGCGCCAGCGTCTGGTTGTCGACGACCGCCAGACCTTCGGCCTTCTCGGCCTTCCAGCCGGCGGCGTTCAGGTCCAGCAGCACCGTCTTCTTCAGCTTGACGACGTTGGCCCAGCTCGTCGCCGACACGGTCACGCCGTCGATGCTGTTCTTCTCGAGCTCGATGCCGAGGTTGGTGATCTCTGTCGCGTTGGCGGGGATCTCGACCAGCATCAGGAAGTTGCGCACCGCGCCGTTCGAATCGGCGCCCTGCTCGATGACGATGAACTTGCCGTTGCCCAGCGACACCAGGTCGCCCAGCTTGGCGCTGCCGGTGCGGTTGCGGTCCCACTTCCCGCCCTTGGCGGCGAGCGGGTAGCTGAGCGGATAGGCGTAGAGCCGCGAGGTCTCGGTCTTGGGGTCGAACTCGATCCAGCGGGCGAACTGGGCGAAGTCGCGCACCTTCACCTTGTCGTTGTTCTTGCCGTCCTGGTCCATGTCGCTGGTGTCGACGACTTCGATGCTCTTGCCGGCGGTGTCGACCGGATCGATGGGGCTCTGCAGGAAGCCGTGCAACTTGCCGCTGCCGGTGTCCAGCGCCAGGCCTTCCATGCCGCGGTTGGCGCGGCGGTTCTTCAGCACCTCGGGCAGGCTGCCGGCCGTGGTGCCGGGGGCGTAGCGCTTGAGGATCTGGAAGGTGGTCGCGTCGATCTTGACGATGAACGGGCCGTACTCGTCGGAGGTCCAGAAGACCTTGTTGGCGGCGTCGTAGACCAGCGTCTCGGTGTCCAGGCCATTGGCGTCGAAGCCGCCCTTGGTCGCGTCGTACTTCATCGTGTCGGCCAACGGCACCTCCGCGCTGCTGCCGACAGCGCCGAACGGCAGCGGGCGTCCGCTGACCTTGGAGCCGTCGGGATTCTTCAGCGGGTTGAGGCTGGAGATCGTCGCGCCCGCCTTGCCCAGCGTGATCACGCCGATGGACGGCGCGAAGCCCGGCGCCGGGAACATCTTGGTCGTGACGATGGCGCCGTTGTCCGGACGCGGCGCGTTCGGGCTGTCGCCGTTGGGGCCGCGGTCGGTGATGCCCCAGAACTCCAGCGCGCCGTCGGCGTTCTTGCCCTTGTAGACCAGGCCCGAGCCGACGGCCGGGTAGAAGCCCTTCGGGAAGTCCTTCTTCGCGTCGGCGTTGCCGCCCTCGTAAGGCACGTACTGGCTGTCGGCCGCCTGGATCTGGAACTTGGTGATCGCGACGGCGCCGCCGGCGGTGTCCTGCGTCGACGTGCTGGTGTCGGCCTTGCCGAGCAGCGTGGCCATCGTCGATTCGTAATGCTCGACGGCGGCGGCGCGGCGCCTGTCGCTCATCGCGCGGGCGGTGTAGGGCTGGCCGTAAGCGTCGTTCTGGCCGGCGGGCAGCAGCGCGGCGAAGGCCGTGTCGAAGGCCGCGGCGGCGGCGGTGAAGTCCAGCGTCTTGCCGGCCAGCGCGTCATGGACGGTGGCCGGGATCTTGATGCCGTTGGTGGGGTCGTCGTCCTCGTCCAGCGCCTGCAGGAACACCAGCCGGTTCTGCAGCGCGGCGTCGGTCAGCGCGGTGGTGCCGGCCAGGTCGGCCACGGCGATGGTCTCGACGCACTTGGCGGTGCCGACGGCCACGCCGCCGACGGTGAAGGTCACCGTGTCGTCCGCGGTGCAGGAGAACGCGCCGTTGGCGCCGGTCTTGCCGCTCTGGCCGGATGGCTTGGCGGCGTAGGAAACGCCCTCCACCGGCGCGTCGACCAGGCGCGACTGCACGGTCGCCTTGCCGGGCGTGTCGTCATCGCCGCCGCAGGCGCTCAGCGCGGCGACGGCGGCCAGGGCCAGCAGGGACAGGTTCAGGCGAGGAGCGGACATGGGCTTCATGAAGGGGCTTTCTTGTCTCGGAGGATCCCGTTCGGGCCCTGGGCTCGGACCACGTGGGGACACGGCGGCACGCTATGCAGGCGCGATGACAAGGCCGTGAAGCAACTTCACGAATCGACACGAATACGACAAGAACGGCGGCAGGAACACCGGCGCGACTCCACATGAGAAAGCCCCGGCACCGCGTTGTCGGACGCGGCCCGGGGCCCCGGTGAAACGGCCGCAGAGGAGGGTCAGCCGTTCACCTTGATGCGGTTGTTGACGGACTGGACGCCCTTGGCGGCCAGCGCCATCGAGCCGGCCCGGTCGCGCGCGGCCAAGTCGGGCGCCGTGCCGTCCAGCGTCACGTGGCCGTGTTCGGTCTCGACCTTGACGTCCAGCGCGCTCAGCTTCGGATCGCCCGCCAGCGCGGTCTTGATGGACGTCGTGATCTGGGCATCGTCGACGGCGGTGCCCACCTTGTCGGCGGTGCGTTCCATCTTGTTGCCCACGTTGTCCATGGCCTGGCGGGTGTCCTGCTTGGCGGCCTCGGACTTCTGCTCCATCTTGGCGATGCCGTCGTCCAGGCGCTGGCCGGCGGTCCGGCTGTCGTCCTCGCGGCCGCAGGCGGCCAGGGCGACGGCCGCGACCACGGCGGGCAGCAGCAGGGCGAGGCTGTGGGAACGGGTGGTGTGCTTCATGAGGGGCTCCTTGATCGGATGCACGAAGCGTCGACGACGATCGCGCGGGTTTCGCAGCGTTCCGCGACGTATCGCGGGGTGGCTGGATCTCCGCGGTCAACCGCGGATCCATGGAGTTCACTCTAGACACTCGACCCGCCGCGGCGGGTCGGCAGGCGCCGGAAGCGCCGGTCGCCCGGCGTCCCGGCCGGGCGTAGGAGCGGGCCTACAGACCGCCGCCGACGGGCGCGGGGCCCGAATCGCCTTTCGAACCCGGGTTCGGATGGGCGTCCGTGGAGGCCCCGGCGTTGAGATCGATCGACGGCGACGCCCCGCCGATGGGGAAATCGATGCGGGGGATCTCCGACTCGTCGCGCTTGAGCGGCAGCCAGGCGAGCACCTCGGTGCCCTGGCCGGGGGCGCTGTGCAGGCGCAACTGCCCGCGCTCGGCCTCGACGCGGAAGCGCATGCCCAGCAGCCCGTGGGAGCCCAGCGCCAGGCGCTCCGGATCGAAGCCCTGGCCGTTGTCGGTGACGGTGATCAGCGCCTGCGCGTACTCGCGCTTGAGCGAGACCGTCGCCTGCGTCGCGTGGGCGTACTTGGCCATGTTGGTCAGCGCCTCCTGCACCAGCCGGAACGCGGTGAGCTGCGCGCTGGGCGGCAACTGCACGTCGGCGTCGAGCGACATGGCGACTGGCACACCGAGCCGCTCGGAGGTCTCGCGGCACAGGATCTCCAGCGCCGGCACCAGGCCGAGCTGGTCCAGCGTCGACGGACGCAGGTCCTCGATGATGCGGCGCTTGAGCGCGATGCCGCTGTTGAGCGTCTCGGTCAGGTGATTGAGCCGCTGCATCAGGTCCGGCGCCTCGACCTGCAGCTTCGGACGCATGCGGGCGACGTCCAGCTTGGCGGCGGTCAGCAGCGCGCCCAGTTCGTCGTGCAGGTCGCGGGCGAGACGGGCGCGCTCGTCCTCGCGGGCGGTCTGCAGGTGGCGGGCGAGCTGGGTCAGCTCCGCCGTGCGACGCCGGACTTCAACCTCCAGCCGGTCGCGCTCGGCGCGGACCTCCGCCTGCTGCGCGGCGCGCTGGTCGTCGAGCGCGCGGCTCTTGCGCACGAACAGCACGAACACGATCAGGCTCAGCAGCGACATGCCGGTCACGCCGATGCGGCTGAGCATCAGCGTGTCGTAGACCTGGCCGGTGCCCAGCGCGATGCGGCGGTTCTCGTCGGCCAGCAACTCGGCGGACCGGCGGCGGATCTGCTCCATCTGGTCGCGGCCGATGTCGGTCATCATGAGCTCGCGACCGGCATCGGCGCGGCCGCTCTGATAGAGCTTCAGCACCTCCTGCAGCTCGCTGAGCTTGGCGCCGACGGCGGCGGCGATCTCGTCGCTGCGCCGCTGGGCGTCCCGGGCGCCGACCTGGGCGTACATGCGCTGCAGGGCGCTCAGGCCCTGGGACGCGTCCTCGGCGGCGAAGCGATAGGGATCGAGATACTCCGGCCGGCCGGTGATCAGGTATCCCCGTTGCCCTGACTCCGCGTCGGTCACCCGGGCCATCAACCGCAGCAGCTCCATGCGGGCGCGGCCCAGCGTGTCCAGGCGGTCCATCTGCGAAACGGCGCCGAAGTAGGCCAGCTCGCTGATCAGGATCATGAGCAGAGCCACGAACACGCCCAGCGGCAAGGCCCAGGTCTTGCGGCCCAGATTCGTGACGGTGTCCTTCAGACTCATCCTCTACACTCCCTCGAGCGATACGCTCACTTGAACATCGCCACCATGATCCGAATCGCCATCGTTGATGACCACGCCATTGTCCGCACCGGATTGCGGCAATTCCTGTCCGAGCAGGTCGACCTGCGCGTCACCGGCGAGGCGGGGTCCGGTCGCGAGGCGCTGGACCTGGTCCGCGCCGGCGAGCTCGACGTGATGCTGATGGACCTGTCCCTGCCGGACCAGAGCGGTGTCGAGACGCTGGCCGCCATCAAGGCCCGCAAGCCCGAACTGCCGGTGTTGATTCTCAGCGGCTTCCCCGAGACCCATTACGCCACGACGCTGCTGCGCCAGGGCGCCAGCGGCTACCTCAACAAGGAATGCGACCCCGAGGAAATCGCCACCGCGATCCGCACCGTGTTCCGGGGCCGCAAGTACATCACGCCGGCCGTCGCCGAGCTGCTGGCCGAAGGCCTGGGCGCCTCCCCCGACCAGGCCCCGCACGACACCCTGTCCGAGCGCGAGCTGCAGGTCTTCCTGCGCCTGGCGCGCGGCGAGACCGTCGGCCACATCGCCGACGGCATGTCGCTGAGCGTCAAGACCGTCAGCACCTACCGGTCGCGGGTGCTGGAGAAACTGGCGCTCAGCACCAACAGCGAGCTGACGTATTACGCCCTCAAGAACGGGCTGATCGAGTAGCCGCATCGGCCAATCCGCTGCAGTAGGCGAGCAGGTCCTCCAGCTCCGCCGACTTGTCGAACACCTTGTGGGCGCCGAGCGCGAGGCAGCGCTGGCGCATGTCCGGCGTCGCATAGTTGCTCAGCACCACGCGCTGCGCGCCGGGCAATTGCTCGCCGGCGGCCCGCAGCACGTTCAGGCCCGTGCCCTGTGCCAGGAAGATGTCGATGATCAGCAGGTCGCAACCGGGATGGTCCTGCGACAACCAACGCAAAGCGCCGTTCTCGTCGACCGCATGACCGAGCACGCGCAGGTCGACCATCTCCTCGAGCGTCGCCACCAGGTTCTCCCGGATGACGGCGTTGTCCTCGACAAGAAAGCAGGTCAGGGCGGCGCTGGCGGCGGGCTGGGCATCCATGGTCGCGTCCATGGTGGACATCGGAAACAACGGCGCGCGAACCGCCGACATGCGCGAGGCACGCCAGACGTTCGCGCCGACGCCCGGGTGGGCGGACGAGCCGCCTCCGGGCGAGGGGTCGGTCCGCGTCAGCTGCGGATGGCGATCTCGTTCTTGACGCGCTTCACGCCCTTGACCTCGCGGGCCAGGCGCTCGGCGTCAGCCTTCTCGGTGGCGTTCTTGGCGAAGCCGGACAGCATCACCTCGCCCTGCAGCGTCTCGACGTGGATCGAGGACGCGTCGACCGTCTTGGCCTCGACGAACTTGGACTTCACCGCCGTGGTCACGGCGGCGTCGTCGACATATTCGCCGACGGAGGATTGACCGCGCGTCACGGCGCAACCGGGCAGCAGGGTGAGGGCGCCCACAGCGGTGGCCAGGGCGAGAACGGTGGCACGAATCATCATGTTGATCTCCTTGGATTGATGACAGGCTCAGGCTCACGCGGCGTGGCGGTGAGGCGACACGACGGCAGGGGCCGGCTCGGCGAACGTCGCAGGGGCGTGGTCCAGCAGGTAGGGCAACGCCGCTTCCAGGCCCAGTACCGGCTCGTGATCGCTGACGGCGGTCCAGTGGACCTCGCACTCGGCGGCACGGGTGAACAGGGTGAGGGAACTGTGGTCGGCGATACCCATCTCTTGGCTCCTTGGCGCCCCTTTGGCGCGCTGAAGTCACTCTACGTATGCCGAACATGGCGACCTGTAGTCAGCATCCGCGATGTTGTGTAGGACAAGCGGCCATGCAACGCCGGGCGCGGGAATGGGGCCTTGTCCTACAGCGGATCGCGGGCCGGCCTCACAGGCTCGGCGGGCGCGTCTCCCTACGATGACGGCCATGCGATCAAGACGGCGGCCCCGCGTTGGGAGACCCCGTCCCGGCGGCTCCGGTCCTCGACCGGCCGCTCCCCCCGAACAAGATAGAGACGAACAGAACATGAACCCGATGATGTCCTCCACTCCGGCTGCCTCCTTCGTGCCGCCGCCGGCTTTTCCCGACTTCCGCCCCGCCCACAGCGTGAACGCCGAGCTGCTGTTGTCGACACCGCTGACGGTCGTCGTGCGGGCGCGGCTGGAGTTCCTGGACACGGCCGGCCATGCCGACGAGAAGGATCTGGCGCTGGTCATCCCGCGCAGCCGCTGCCAGGGCGACGCGCCCTACTGGCCGGCGCTGCTGTCCGCCGCCCAGGAGCACTGGCACCGCTGCCCCGGCAGCGCGCGGCGGCTGCTGGCCTGCCTCGACGGCGAATGGCAGACGCTGCTGACCGCGCAGCGCGGTCACTGATCGACGTTGCCCTGCACGCGCCGGTGACGCGCGCGTCAACGTCAACGTCAACTTCGACATCGCCGGCCTGACACGGGCCGGCAAGCTTCTTTACGCTCCCGCGTGCGCCCAGCACCGGTGACGACGGGGCCTCATCCGTTGAGGCGGAGATAATCCGCCGCTGGCCGCCCACCGGCCCGATGACGATGATCCGACGCCCTGCCCCCGCTGCCCGCCTGCTCTCCCGCCACGCCGCGAAAACCCTCGCCTGCGCCGCGGCCGCGGTCGCGTTGACGGGCTGCGGCACCTTCGACGGTGCGAGCGCCACGCGCAAGAACTCCGTCTATCAGAACGAACGTTTCCAGTCGGACGAGACCTTCTCGCGGCTGTTCGACGCCAGCGTCGACGAGACCTGCGAGGCCGCGAGGCGTGCATTGCTGAGCCAGGGATACGTGATCAACACGGCGGCGCCGGACTCGATCACCGGCAGCAAACGCTTCCAGCCCGAGGGCGAGGTGCACGTCGAGATCAGCTTCACCATCGTCTGCGTGCCCGAGGGCGGCAGTGGCAAGCTCGCGACGGCCTATGTCTCGGCGCTGCAAGACCGCTACAACGTCAAGCGCAGCGCCAACTCGACCAGCCTGGGCGTGAGCGCGATCGGATCGATCTCGGTGCCGCTGTCGTCGACGTCGGAGTCGCTCGTGAAGGTCGCCTCCGAAACCATCCCGGCCGGGCAGTTCTACGATCGGTTCTTCGGGTTGATGCAGCGGTTGATCAAGGAGCAGGGCGGTACCGGGGCAGTGATCAGCGCTCAGTAAGGCTTCCCTTTCGTCTGCCGCGCCCGCTCGCCAAGTTCAATCCGCTCTTTCATCTCGCGCAGTTCGGTTTCCATCTGGGGGTCGATATCGGCCACCTCACGCGCGCCTTGTCTTTCCAGAACAAGCCGGGTGGCCTCTTCCGTCGACATAGGTCTTGTCAGGCGCTTCGCGATGTCGCGAGGATTCATGGTGTCACCTTGATGTTGCGTTCCTGCGCGTAGCGCTTGAACTGGACCCAACTGGTCGAAGGCTCTCTTAGCGAGAATTCCAGATCGATCGTGCTGCCGTAGCGTAGCCAGAAATCCCGCCCTTGGTCCGTCGAGAGCAATTCCACCATGTCAGCACATTGTCTGCACCGAGCCGGGAGCCTGACGTGCTCCCGCATTGTCGGCGGCAATGGTGCGTTGAACCCCATCCTCGCCCAGACGTAGTAGCCGCTCAGACCTTCCGATCCGTCCTTGTTGTGCCAGTCACCAACGGCATTGACCGTGGCCTTGGAGAAATAGTCGAGACGCCTGGCTTCATGCAACTCCATGGCGACGCTCCTGACGCCGATACCCAAGCGACGAAACTGAGGGCGCAACACGAAGCCGGCGTTGTGGATCTCGAAGACATACCCTCCCTCATCCTGGCTGATGTAGCGGACCATCGGCTCGCAAAGAAGATCCTGATTGGTCACCACCAGTTCAATCCTCCCATCGTCGGTCAGCCTCACATGCAGCTTGCTCGTCTTGGGAGCGCCTGATAGCCGGATCAGTTCTTCATCCGTGTGCCAATCAGCCAAATCCGATGTTCTGTGGACGCGCACGGTCGAAGCATCGAACCATTCTTTCGTGATTTCGTCCATCTCGTACTGCCCATTGCAATCAAAAGGGCAGACAGTCTGGCCCAGCCAGTTCCTCCCGAAAACGAAAAAGGACGTCCACAGGGACGTCCTTTGACCAACTACAACTGCAACCCTTCCGGGCTCACTTCGTCGCTGTCGTCTTCGCCTTTTCAGACTTCTCGATGACCAGCCCGCGCCGCTCCAGCAGCGGTTGGATCTGCGGCTCATGGCCGACGACGCCGCGGAACAGCGTCAGCGCGTCCTGGCTGCCGCCTTGCGACAGCAGCTTGGCGCGGAAGGCATCGCCCAATTCGCGCTTCAGCCCGCCGTTGGCCTTGAACCATTGCACCGTGTTGGCATCCAGCACCTCGGACCACACGTACGCGTAGTAGCCCGCCGCATAGCCGCCCATGATGTGGCTGAAGTAAGGCGTGCGGTAACGCGGCGGCACCGGGTCGTAGTCGTAGCCCTCTTCGCGCAGCGCCTTGGCTTCGAAAGCCATCACGCCGTCGGCCGCGGGGATCTGCTCCAGCGGCAGCTGATGCCAGCGCTGATCCAGCATCGCGGCGCTCAGGTACTCGGTCGTGGCGAAGCCCTGGTTGAACTGCTTGGCCGCCAGCACCTTGTCGAGCAGCGCGCGCGGCATCGGCTCGCCGGTCTTGTAGTGCCTGGCGTAGTTGGCCAGCACGCTCGGCCAGTCGGCCCACATCTCATTGACCTGCGACGGGTACTCGACGAAATCGCGCGGCACCCGCGTGCCGGCCATGCTCGGGTACTTCACGTTCGAGAACATGCCGTGCAGCGCATGGCCGAACTCGTGGAACATCGTGTTCACCTCGTCCCAGGTCAGCAGCGTCGGCTTGCCGTCCGCGGGCTTGGGAATGTTGAGGTGATTGGCGACCACCGGCTTCTGGTTCAGCAGACCGCTCTGGTCGACGTAGGCGTTCATCCACGCCCCCCCGCGCTTGGACGGGCGCGCGTACATGTCGGCCAGGAAAATCGCCAGCGGCGAGCCGTCCGCGTTGAACACGTCGTAGACCAGCACGTCCGGGTGGTAGACCGGCAGGTCGTTGCGCTGCTTGAACTTCAGGCCGTAGAGCTGGCCGGCCGCGTAGAACACGCCGTTCTCCAGCACGTTCTTCATCTCGAGGTAGGGCTTGAGTTGCGACTCGTCGAAGCCGTACTTCGCGGCCCGGACCTTCTCGCTGTAGAAGCTCCAGTCCCAGGCCGCCAGCTTGAACGACGGCTGCCCCTTGGCCTTCTGCTCGCGGTCGATCATGGCCTGCAGCTCGCCGCCCTCGCGACGCGCGGCGCCGACCGCCGCCGGCGCGAGCTGGCGCAGCATCGCGTTGACGGCCTGTTGGCCTTGCGCGGTCTCGTCCTTCAGGACGAAGTCGGCGTGCGTGGCGAAGCCCAGCAGCCGGGCGCGTTCAGCGCGCAGCGTGACGACGCGCGACACCAGCGCGGTGTTGTCGTAGGCATTGCCACGCGAGCCGCGCGCCACCGACGCCTCGTAGATGCGCTCACGCAGCGCGCGGTTCTCCAGTTGCGACAGCACCGGCTGGCCAGTCGTGTTCAGCAGCGCGACGAGGTACTTGCCGTCCAGGCCACGGGCCTTGGCGGCGGACGCGGCGGCGGAAATCTGCTCGTCGCCCAGGCCGGCCAGATCCTCGGCGCGATCGACGATCACCGCGGACTCGTTCACCTCAGCCAGCACGTTCTGGTTGAAGCGCGCGCCGAGCTGCGCCAGCTCGCCGTTGATCGCCTTCATGCGTGCCTTGCCGGCCTCGTCCAGCTTGGCGCCGGCGCGCAGCAGCTGGTTGTAGTGGCGCTCGACCAGGCGCTGCTCCTGCGCGCCCAGGCCCAGCGTCGCGCGCTGCTTGTAGAGCGCCTCGACCCGCGCGAACAGCTTCGGATTGAGCGCGATCGCGTCGCGGTGCGCGGCCAGCCGGGTCGCGTAATCGGCCTGCAGCTTGAGGCGGGCCGGGTTGGCGTCGGCGCCGGTCAGGCTGGACAGCAGTGTGTTGGCACGCGCCAGGGTGCGGCCGCCGCGTTCGAGCGCGACGATGGTGTTGTCGAAGGTCGGCGCCGCGGTGTTGTCGACGATGACAGCGACTTCCGCCAGCTGTTCGGCCATGCCCTGGTCGAGCGCGGGACCGATGTCGGCATCGCGGATCTTGTCGAACGGCGGGTACTGCAGCGGCAAGGTGCTCGGCGTCAGCAGCAGGTTGACGGCGCTGGGCGTGTCCAGGGTCGCGTCGGTGGGCACGGCGACATTGGTGCGGGGCGTGGCGGGGACGACGGTCTGCGCCAGCACCGGTGCTGCGATGGCCAGGGTGGCGGCCAGGACGAAGGGAATCCTCATGGGATGCGGTCCGCCTCGACGGGCGTTCGTGTTTTGCAAGGCCGCCACGTTAGCCGATGCGACGGCGAACTCCGAACGGCATGGGCGCCGACCGCCCCCGCCCGGACGAGCCTCCGGGTCAACCCTGAGGCCACCCGCCAAGGCCGCCAGCGCGCGCGTTGGCGATTAGCATCGACGACGCTTCACGCGCCACTGGTCGCGCTCGCCGTCCTGTCCCGTTCCCGCGTCCCCATGTCCGACTCCACTTTCCAATGGGCCCTGATCGGGCCCGGCAGCATCGCGCATCGCTTCGCCGACGCGGTCGCCCGGCTCGACGGCTGCCGTCTGCACGCGGTCTGCGGCCGCGACGCGCATCGCACCCGGCAGTTCGCCGACCGCTGGTCGCGGCCCGGCGACGCCGCCGTGCTGGCCCACACCGATCCCGCGGCGGTCATGAGCGACCCCGCCGTCGACGGCGTGTACATCGCGACGCCGCACGGCCAGCATTTCGACTTCGCCCTGGCCGCGCTGCGCGCCGGCAAGGCGGTGCTATGCGAGAAGTCGCTGGTGCCGAATCTCGCGATGGGACAGCGCCTGGTGGAGGCCGCACGCGCGCATCGTGTGTTCCTGATGGAGGCGGTCTGGACGCGGTTCCTGCCGCTGTACCAGGACCTGGGCGCCTGGTTGCGCGAGGGGCGCGTCGGCGCGCTGCGCGGCATGCAGTCGACGTTCTGCTTCCCCGCGCCCTACGACCCCGACAGCCGCATCTTCAGCCCCGCGCTGGCGGGCGGCGCGCTGCTCGACGTAGGCATCTACAACCTGACCGCCACGCGCTGGGTGCTGCAGCATGCGGTGGGCGAGGTGCCGCCGCTGCGGGACCTGCAGGTCCATGCGAAGCTGGCGCCGACCGGCGTGGACGCGCGGCTGGCGGTGACGCTGGACTTCGGCGATGGACTGGTGTCGCAGTTCGTGTGTGGCATCGACGGCTACGCGCTCAACGCGATGCACATCGTCGGCGAGCACGGCGCGATCATCCTCCCCGAGACCTTCTGGGAAGCCACCCGCGCGCAACTGCTGCCGGCCCGCGGCACGCCCGAGACGATCGAGCGTCCTTTCGAGATCAACGGCTTCGAGAACGAGATCCGCGAGGCGATGCGCTGCACGCGCGCCGGTGAGATCGAGAGCCCGGTGGTCTCGCACGCGGAGACATTGGCGGTGCTGGGCTGGATGGACCGCATCCGCGCGCTGGCCGGCGTGAAGTACCCGTTCGACGACGATTTCCCCAGTCCCCTTCCCGGTCATCGCCCCGCCGATTGACCGGGCGGCGCCGCGAGACATGGCGCCGTGATCCCCTATCGATCAAGACAAGAAGAGAACGACGATGGACAACCTGCCCGAGACCCCCACGCTGACGCTCGTCCGCGCCGCGCCCGACGATCTGCCGCGCATCGAGAACCTGATGCAGTTCTACAACTACGACCTGAGCGAGTGGACGCCGGTCGCGTTCGCGCCGGAAGGGCGCTACCAGCTGCGACCGAAGGCGCCGTACTGGGCACAGCCGGGCGTGCATCCGTTCCTGATCTGGGTCGGCGACGAGCTGGCCGGCTTCGCGGTCGTGGATGACGAGTGCGAGTCGACCGACGCGGACCACAACATGGGCTACTTCTTCCTGGCGCGCGGCTATCGCGGTCACGGCCTCGCGGCGCGCGCGGCGGGCGAGGTGCTGAGCCGCTTCCCCGGCCGCTGGGAGGTCTATCACCTGATGGCCAACACACCGGCCGCGCAATTCTGGCCCGGCGTCATCCGCGCGCACGCCGTCGGCGACATCGCCCGCGAGGTGAGGACGCTGCACGGGGACGAGTGCTGCCTGTACCGATTCATCGTCGGCGTGTCGCCGGTTTGATCTCGGTATCCTTGCCGTTCGACGCTCCTTCACCGCTCACCGCAGAGGATCCGCCATGCAGCTCATCGGCATGCTCGACTCCCCCTACGTCCGCCGCACCGCGATCGCGATGCTGCTGCTCGGCCTGCGCTTTGAGCATCGGTCGCTCTCGGTGTTCCGGACCTTCGACGAGTTCAGCCGCATCAACCCGGTCGTCAAGGCACCGACCTTTGTCTGCGACGACGGCATGGTGCTGATGGATTCGACGCTGATCCTGCAGTACGCGCAGTCGCTGTCGCCAGGCCGCCCGCTGCTGCCGCCGAGCGACCCCGCCCTGCGGCGCGCGCTGCGCATCGTCGGCCTGGCGATGGCCGTCTGCGACAAGAGCGTGCAGGCCGTCTACGAGCAGCAATTGCGCCCGGACGACAAGCAGCACGCACCGTGGCTGACCCGCGTGACGGGACAGTTGGGCGCGGCGTTGATCGAGCTGGAGAAGGAGTTGCAGCGGGCGCCACTGTCGACCGAGCGCGACACGATCGGCCTGGCGGGCATCAGCGTCGGCGTGGCCTGGGAATTCGTTCGGCAGATGGTGCCGGAGCTGCTGCCGCCGGCGGATCAGCTGCAGACGCTGATCACCTACGCGACCGCGGTCGAGCAATTGCCGGAGTTCGGTGCCGCGCCTCACGGCGACGGCACCGTTCAGCCGGTGGGCGGCTGAATCCGGCTCAAGGGACGGCGAGACAAGCGCCCGTTCAGGCGAGGCGCGCTTCGGTGCGAGGCAGTGACTTGACCAGGTAGTGCAGCACGACGGCGATGCCCAGCAGCACCGTCAGCCCCACCGCCCACACGATCCAGACCACCGGCACCAGCCAGCCGACCGCCGCGCCCGCCATCGGGGCGCCGTTGCCGGCGATCTCCAGCAGCCACTGGACGAAGCCTTGCAGCATCGTCAGCAGGCCGGTGTCCAGGAAGGGCTCGACCCAGGCGGGGAACTTGAACTCGGTCGCGGCCTTGCCCAGTTCGACGGCCTGGCCGGTGGAAAGAGCCTCCACCGTCCAGCGCACCAGGGACGCCGCGGCCCAGGCCAGCCCGCTCCACAGGAGCGCGAACAGGCCGGCGACGGACCACAGGAAAGTTTTCATCGATTCGGTCCGGGCGATCAGTCGTCGCTGTTGCCGCCGGCGAAGCCGAAGATGCTCAGCAGGCTGGTGAACAGGTTGAACAGCGAGACGAACAGGCTGACCGTGGCCATCACGTAGTTCCGCTCGCCGCCGTTCACGATCATGCTGGTGTGGAACAGGATCATGCCCACCGACAGCAGCGCCACCACGCCCGACACCACCATGGACAGCAGCGGCATCTGGAAGAACAGATTGGCCAGCGACGCCAGGATCGCGATGATCATGCCGGCGAACAGGAAGCCGCCCATGAAGCTGAAGTCCTTCTTGGTGGCCAGCACGTAGGCGGACAGGACCAGGAAGGTGGCGCCGGTGGTGCCCAGGGCCATCGCGATCGTGGTCGCGCCGCCGGGCAGGTTCAGGATCGCGCTCAGCATCGGGCCGAGCGTGTAGCCCATGAAGCCGGTCAGCACGAACACCAGCGGCACGGACGCGGCGCTGTTCTGCGTCTTGTGGATCGCGAACAGCAGACCGAAGTAGCCCACCAGCGTCAGGATCATGCCGGCCGCGGGCAGCCGGAAGGCCACCGCCGCCGCCGCGACGGCGCCGCTGAACAGCAGCGTCATCGACAGCAGCGCGTACGTGTTGCGCAGCACGCGCGCGACGTCGGCGCGCTGGGAGAAGACGGCCTGGCCGTCGGAGGCGGACGCGGGCGTCCAGGCCGAGGGGGACGCCGGTTGTCGTTGGAAGTCGCTCATGACGGGTACTCCTTGAGCCGTTGGACAGGAGCGCGCTTGACGCGCGCATGAAGGGCGGACCTTAGCGCCGCCAGCCAATCCTAAAAACCTGCTATTTACTTAATTATTTGAAGTAATTTCCGATTCAGTCCGCACTTCGATGTCGTGGGGTGCGCGACGCTGCCCGAGCAGCTTGGCGACCAGCGGATGGTTCTGGCCGCGACGCGAATAGATCGCATGGACGTCCTCCATCACCTCGGTCTGGCCGAGCAAGTGCAGACCGGTCATCGACAGGTCGTCGCCGCCCAGGCGGCTGACCGGGAACACACCCAGGCCGCGGGCGGCGAAGACGCTCATCAGGGCGCTGTCCTCGAACTCGCCGACGATCTGCGGACGGATGTGGTGCTGTTCGAACCAGCGCTCGATCCCCGAGCGCAGCGACGCGTGGCGGGTGGGCAGCAGCACCGGCAGCGACTCGAGGTTGTAGGGGAAGCCCTTGTTGGGCGCGCGACGGGCGCGCTCGACCAGATCGGCCGTGCCATACCAGTCCACCGGCGTGCTCGCCAGCAACTGGCTGGTGATGCGAAGTGTCGGATTGACGGGGGCTGGTTGGTCAGTGAGCACTAAATCCAGATGATGGAGGGCGAGCTCGCCGAGCAGTTGGTCGACCTCTCCTTCATGGCAGATCAACCGCAGCTGCGGGGTGTCCAGCACCGGTGCCAGCAGGGCGTGGGCGGCCAGTTTGGAGAGCCCGTCCGACAGTCCCACCGACAACCGCTGCACGCGTTGCGTGGCGGCCTCGTGCACCTCGTTGGGCACCATCTGGCCGATCTGGAAGATCTCTTCGGCCCGCGCGAAGGCGGCCTGCCCGGCCTCCGTCAGCACCAGGCCGCGGCCCTCGGGCTTGAGCAATTGATGCCCCAGGGAGCGCTCCAGCTCGCGGACCTGCGCGCTGATCGTCTGCACCGCCATGCCGAGGCGATCGGCCGCGCGGGCGAAGCCGCCCTCCTTGGCGACGACCCAGAAGTAGTGCAGATGACGATAGTTGAGGACGGACATGGCAGGGCCTCTGTAAATAACGAACCTGGATGATAACCAACTTCGCTTAAACGGAAGTTAAGACGAGCTAGTTTAAGGTTTTTCCGTGCACATTGAAGGGATGGCGTGATTGCGTCGGCCTCCCCCTGAAATGGCTCCGCGGGTGTCTGGTGGTCGGACCCGCGTGCAGTCTGTGAGCTCATCGGTTCGGTTCATCGCGAGATCGATGCGTGACATCCTGCCGCTGTCTACAGTGCGCTCATCCCTGGATTTCCGCGAAGGAGTGCGTCATGGGCTTCATCGGCCTGATGTTCTGGTTGATCCTGTTCGTGCTGTGCTGGCCGCTGGCGCTGATGGCGCTGCTGATGTGGCCGCTGGTCTGGCTGCTGACCTTGCCGTTCCGGCTGATCGGGCTGAGCGTCGAGGCGGTGTTCGCGCTGCTCAAGGCGATCCTGTTCCTGCCGGCGCGGGTGCTGGGCTGGCGTCCGGCGCGCTGATCGGTGCCGGCTCGCCCGGGCGCCCAGACGTCCGTCCGACCGGCGCCGGGAATGCCTCGGAATCGGCACGCGCCGGCAGCCTCCCGGCCCCGGCGCGCGCATCAGCGGGAAATCAGCAGGAAAAACCCGGTCGCGATCAGATCGCGTCCAGGCCCGCCTGCAAGTCGTTGCGCAGGTCCTCGACGTCCTCGATGCCCGCGGAGATCCGCACCAGCGAATCGGTGATGCCCAGCCGCTCGCGCGTGGCCACCGGAATGGACGCGTGCGTCATCAGGGCCGGCAGGGAGATCAGGCTCTCGACGCCGCCCAGGCTTTCGGCCAGCGAGAAGATGCGCACCCGCTCCAGGAAGCGCCGGGCGCCGGCCAGGTCGGTGTCCAGCTGGACACTGATCATCCCGCCGCCGCCGCGCATCTGGCGCCGGGCGAGCGCCTGTTGCGGATGGCTTTCCAGGCCCGGGTAATGGACGCGGCGCACCTTGGGCTGCCCCTCCAGCCAGCGCGCGAGATCCAGCGCGCTCTCGTTGTGGCGCGCCATGCGCAGCGCCAGCGTCTTGAGCCCGCGCAGCGCGAGGAAGCTGTCGAACGGACCGGCGATCGAGCCGACCGCGTTGTGCAGGAACTCCAGTTGCTCGCGCAGCGCGGCCTGGCGCTGCTCGCCGCCGACGACGACCACGCCGGAGATCACGTCGCTGTGGCCGTTCAGGTACTTGGTCGCCGAATGCATCACCGCGTCGAAACCCAGTTCCAGCGGCCGCTGCGCCCACGGGCTGGCGAAGGTGTTGTCCGCGACGGCGAGCGCGCCATGCGCCCGCGCGATCTGCGCGACGGCGGCCAGATCGGTCAGCTTCAGCAACGGATTGCTGGGCGTCTCGATCCAGATCATCTTCGTCTCGGGACGCAGCGCCGCGCGCACCTGCTCCGGATCGCTGCTGTCGACGTAGGTGACCTGCAGTCCGGCGCTGCGCTTGCGCACGCGCTCGAACAACCGGTAGCTGCCGCCGTAGAGATCGTCCCCGGCGACGATGTGCGCGCCGGCGTCCAGCGTGTCCAGCACCGTCGCCATCGCCGCCAGCCCGGACGAGAAGGCGTAGCCCTGCACGCCGCCCTCCAGGCTCGCGACCGCCCGCTCATAGGCCTGGCGGGTCGGGTTGTGGGTGCGGCCGTACTCGTAGCCCTGGTGCACGCCGGGGCTCTGCTGGCGGTAGGTGGACGTCGCGTAGATCGGCGGCATCACGGCGCCGGTCAGCGGATCGGGATGTTGGCCGCCGTGGATCGCTCGCGTGTCGAAGCGCAGCGACGCGTCGTCGTGGCCGAGATCCTGGCCGTGGGAGGTGTCGTTCTTGGGGGACTGGCTCATGACAAGCCCTTTCGCAGGTGGTTCAACAGGTCGAATCGGGTCACCAGGCCGTAGAAGCCGCGGTCGTCGGCGATCACGGCGACCAGGCCCTTGCGCAGTTGCGCGATCAGGTCGGACAGCGGCGCGTTCGGCGGCAAGGTCTGCACATCATGGCTCATCGCGCTGTCGACGCTGTCCTTGAAGTGGCGCGCATCCATGTGCATCTGCGCCAGCAGGTCGGACTCGTCCAGCAGCCCGACCAGCCGGCCGCCCCGCAGCACCGGCAGCTGCGAGACCTCCGCCTGCCGCATGCGCGAGAAGGCGGTGGCCAGCGTGTCCTCCGGGCTGACGCTGACGACGGCGCCGTCCTCGGCGCGGCGCGCGATCAGGTCGCGCAGGTCGCCCTTGGTGGCGCGCTGGAGCAGGCCCTGGTCGAACATCCACGGGTCGTTGTAGACCTTCGAGAGATACCGGGTGCCGGTGTCGCAAACGAAGGTGACGACGCGTTTGGGCGTGGTCTGCGCGCGGCAGTACTTCAGCGCCGCGGCCAGCAGCGTGCCGGTCGAGGAGCCGGCCAGGATGCCCTCGGCCTTGTACAGGTCGCGGGCGGTGGCGAAGCTCTCCTGGTCGGTGATCGCATAGGCCTGCCTCACGCCGCCGAGGTCCGCGATCGGCGGCACGAAGTCCTCGCCGATGCCCTCGACGGCCCAGGAGCCGGCCTCGCCGTAGCTGCCGGTCTCGACATAGTCCTTGAGGATGGAGCCGGCCGGATCGGCCAGCACGACCTCCAGGCCCGGACGCACCTTCGCGAAAAAACGCGACAGGCCGGTCAGCGTGCCGCCGGAGCCGACGCCGCACACCAGCGCATCGATGCGGTGGCCGACCTGCTGCCAGATCTCCGGGCCGGTGGTGGTCTCGTGCGCGAGCGGGTTGTTGGGGTTGTTGAACTGGTCGGCGTACCAGGCGCCGGGAATGTCGGCGACCAGCCGCGCGGCGCGGTCCTGGTAGTAGTCGGGATGGCCCTTGCCGACGTCGGAGCGCGTGATGTGGACCTCGGCGCCGAGCGCCTTGAGCTGCAGCACTTTCTCCGCGGACATCTTGTCCGGCACGACCAGCGCGACGCGATAGCCCTTGGCCCGCGCGACCAGCGCCAGACCGAGCCCGGTGTTGCCCGCGGTCGCCTCGACGACGGTGCCGCCGGGCGGGAGCAGGCCGTCGCGCTCGGCGGCCTCGATCATGGACAGGCCGATGCGGTCCTTGATCGAGCCTCCAGGGTTCTGCGACTCCAGCTTGAGGAACAGCTGGCAGGGGCCGGTGTCGAGCCGGTTGACGGGCACCAGCGGCGTGTTGCCGATCAGGTCCAGCACCGCCGGCCGGTCGAGCCGCCGGGCGGCCGGGTTGGTGGCCGCGTCGACGGCGGGGTGGGCGGTGGAAGTCGTCTCCGTGGCACTCATGCGCGCTCCTTTGATCCTGGTGGGACGGGGGTCGGGGCGTCGCGGCCGGCGGGGTAGGCCGGACGCGAGCAAACCGCGCAGCGTATCGCCGGGAGCGGATGGCTCCAAGCGCGGTCTTCGCGGCAGCTTATCCGCGGATCGTCCATGCGGCCACGGGGGACGGGCATCGCCCCTTCGGCGGCGATGGGGACGCGCGATTCCCGCGCATGCATATGCCCATCCCTTCGTTCCGTCGACGGGGCTCGACGCCTAAGCTGACACCCATATCCTATGGAGGGCTGAAGACGACCCAGCAATGATCACCTTGTCATCCGATGCGAGCACGCCCCGGCTTCGGCCGGGGCGTTCCTACATCTGGGGTCGACCTTTCGCCGGCATGCCGGCCGCATCGCCCACCTGTCCTTCGCCAGTGTTCCGCCAGGCCCTGCGCTGGCGCCCGACGCGAGCGCGTCCACGCGTATCTGCGAGGCGGACTACGGAACTCGGTGGGGATGACTGGAAGATGAACTGAAACGTGCCGGTGACGGCGCAGGGGAAGCGGATCAATCTTGCGGCTTCGCGATCCGATGCGTGTGTCGAGTCACCGATCTGGTTTCGGTGGCGACGCTTCGGAGCGATTGCCGCAAAGGACAGTCATGATCGACCCAGCCCTCTTCCAACGCGCCTTGGCGGTGGCCGACGAGCCAATGGACGAGAAGAACCTCATCAACACCGCGCTCCGCGCATTCATCGCTCGACAAGCGCAGCTCCGGCTGGCCGAAATGGGAGGCATCGCGCCCGACCTCCCGGACATTCCGCGTCGTCGCCAGGAGCCGGCGGACCCGGAGGATCTGGAGGACCTTCAAGCATGAAAGTCGTCGTGGACACCTCGGTCTGGATCGACCACTTCCGTCGGCACAACCCCACCCTCCTCGATCTGCTCGAGACGAAAGTGGTCCTCGCCCATCCCATGATCCTTGGCGAGTTGCGCTGTGGCACGTTGCCTGCGCCACGTGCAAAGGCGCTCCGCGCGCTGGATGAGTTGGAATACAGCGCGCCCGTCAGCATTGATGAAGTCATCAGCCTGATCGAGGAGGAGCAGATCTTCGGCAAGGGGTGTGGGCTGGTCGACCTCTCGCTGCTGATGTCGACGCTCAAGACCCCGGGCGCACGACTATGGGCCTTCGACAGGCGGCTGCAGGCACTGGCGAAACGGCTCGGCGTCGCTCACGCCGAGCTGCCGCCAGCGATGAGTCAGCGGACGGCCCCCGAGGTCACCGCTGCATCCCCCATCGCCTGACCGTCACCCGCTCCACCGTGCTGAACACCAGCCGCTCGACCAGCCACCCGATCAGGATCACCAACGCCAGGCCGGCGAAGACCCGATCGGTCATCAGCTCGTTGCGGTTCTGGAAGATGTACCAGCCCAGCCCGCCCTGGCCCGACGAGGCACCGAAGAACAGCTCGGCCGCGATCAAGGTGCGCCACGCGAAGGCCCATCCCACGCGCAGGCCGGAGAGGATGGCCGGCAAGGCCGCCGGCAGCAGGATCTGCCACACATAACGCGGTCCCGTGAGGCCGTAGTTGCGGCCCGCCATGCGCAGCGTCTCCGGCACCGAGGCGAAGCCCGCGGAAGCCGCCAGCGCCAACGGCCACAACACCGCATGCACGAGCACGAAGATCAGGCTCGTCGCGCCCAGCCCGAACCACAGCAGCGCGAGCGGCAGCAACGCGATCGCGGGCAGCGGATTGAACATCGCCGTCAGGCTCGACAGCAGGTCGCGGCCCCAGCGTGACGACGTGGCCAGCGCGGTCAGGCCCAGCGCCAGCACGACGCCGAGCGCATACCCCTGCAGCAGCAACTTCAGCGACAGCGCTGCGCGCAGCAGCAACTCGCCGTTCACGAGGCCTTCCCACAGCGCGCGCGACGCGGCGGTGAACGTCGGCAGCAGCAGCTCGTTGTCGGCCAGACGGGCGGCGACTTCCCACAAGCCGGCCAGCAACACCAGCAGCAACGCCTGCCGCCAGGCGCTCGAATCCAGCAAGCGGCGCCACAGGCTCTTTGTCTCGGCCGGGGCCGGTGTGTAGGCCGCCAGCGGGACGTCGCGCTCGGCTCGCCGCGGCGGATCCTGAAGGCGGGGCGAGGTGGCGGCGGCGCCCCGAGGGCCGCCATGCCGTGCGGTAACGATCATCGGAACTCCCTTGTATCTTTGAAGTGCGTGTTCGGCAGTGCCGTCACGCCCGGACCTGTCAGGGTTCGGGGTTGGCCGCAGCATGTAGCCCGTCATCCCTCGGTGCCTCTCGA
>NZ_NIOF01000008.1 GCF_002205645.1 Roseateles aquatilis
ACAACCCCAAGCGGCGCCACGGCACCGCAGGCGACACTTCGCCGGTCGAGTTCGAACGACGCCATTCCCAACGGCTCACGGGTGTCTAGGAAATCCGGGGCGATTCAATCCCGCCCCAGCTGAGTCCCTTCCCGGGGGCGACGGCCTCGGCGGCGTGTATCGTGCCTCGACCAATCTTGGTGAGCCACTGCAACAGGTTGGCGTAGTCCTTCTGGTTCTTGCGACTGCGCTCGACCTCAATCCACCAGACCTGTCCATTACCCTGCAGCAGCACGTCGGGCTTCTTCTCTGCGATCCCTGCATCGCCGCCTGGCCAGCGGCCTTGGGCGACCTCGCGTTCGGTCGAGACGCGGAAACCGGTAGCAATCCCTGCGATTGCAACCTCGTTTGCGATGCAGCGATGGCGGAACTGGTTGGCGCTGGATCGCCTCACCAAGTCCTTCCCTGACGAGGCAGGGATGCCGATGTGGCGCAGGCGCGCTGCGCCGGCTTCGGCCAACGTGTAGATCACGCTGCCATCAGGCCCGTTGGCCTTGAGCACCAGCCGATCCCTAACCAGGCGGCGCAGCGTGCGCTGCGCCATGCGCCAGTGCGAGGCGCTGGGCACAAGTGGCGTCAAGTCTGGCGCGTTGGTGGGTGCGGTCTCCCATGGGCGCCACACCAATGCGGCCAGGTCGCGCGTGCGCAGCCAGCCAAAGCGGTGAAGGGCGCGAAGCACCTTCACCTCGTTTTCTTGGCCGATAAGCCGACCGTCCTTCGCGGGCATGAGATGTCAATCGTGGTTTCGACATCTCGGTATAGGGTGAGCTCGGATCATGACACCGAGGTGTTCGCACCCCCGTACGCCAGGAGGCGAACGGGTGGAGCGAAGCCGCTGACGCGGCATGTCAGCGCCGCCTCTTCGCCCGCCTGGACGGCGGGCCGGCGGCTCAGTCAGCTGGACGCTGCCTGTGTCCCGGAATACGGGCGCCGCGCTTCGCGCGCGGGCATCCTGCCCGCCCTTTGCCGCTGGACGCGTCGCTGGCGCTGGCTCTCGCCAGCGGTCTGCGCGATGCTTGACTCGGCCAGGATGCCCGCGCGCTGCGCTGGGCGCCGGGGCTGCGCCCCCCAACTTGCTGCCGTTCCGTGGGCGGAACTCTGGAGGCTGGGGCCACCAGCGCGCGTCGGCTCCCCCCGCGCTCACTTGATCCGCTTGGGGCGGATGCGCGCTCGCGGGCTGCGGGCTGGACGCCCTGGCCCCGCGTTGCCCTCCGGATGCAACGCGGCACCCACCTGTGCTGATTCAACGTTCGCGTCGAGAAAAGTCGCCGCCGACCGCTGTTGGCGGCGGACAGCTTACGGCGCGTTGGCTTCTCGGAAGGCGGTTACGGCTATGTGGCGTATGCGGTACTTCGGGACGCCAGTCCCCAACCTCGGCAGCACAAACTCGCTGTAAAACGCCAACCCTTGTCGGCTCTTGCAGTCTTCAACTGTCAGGTCTTCGAAGCTGCTGGCGTTTGCTGCGAGGTGCTGCCGCCAGGTCGCGAAGCGCTCAGCGCACCGCGCCTTCTGTACATAAACCAAGAAGCCTCCACAGTGATGTCCAGGCGTCCCTCGCACGTATCGCTCGGTAAGCTGGTCAACACCCTTGGACAGGTAGGCGGGGCCGTTGTCGAGCTTGGCTTCTGCCAACCATGAAAAGCGACCATCTCGTGATCTGACACGGACATCAACGTGTCCGCCTTCGTCGTGGTCATGACTTGCGGCATAAAAGCGCGCATTGAGCAGCCGTACCAGCTCTCTATTCAACTCATCCTCGGATGCGTCCTGGAAGTCTTTGGCGTCCGCCTCGACGAGGCCAATGAGCTGATCCAAGTCTTCGTAGAGTGTGCTGACAAACTCTTCGTAGCTGACTGGGGCGAGGCGGCGCAGCTGTGCAAGCAACTCGTCTTGCCCGCATGCCTGTAGGTGATCGCGGAGGCTGCTCAAGAATCAGCCCTTTCCTTGGCCGCAAGCTCGTGAGCCAAGGGCGTAACAACATACACAACTTGCACGCGATTCAAGAAGTCGGCAACTGATTCGCCGGTGCTCGGGTCGATAAGAGATTGCGTCTCCAGCGCGCTTCGTATGTCTGCGTCGGACAACTCGCACACCGGTGCCTCCAACACTTCGCCGGTTTGGTGCTGGGACCAAAGCTGAAATCGACGCTCAAGCAAGGGGACCGTACCGTACGCGAGATAGTCCAAAGCTCTTGCAATGGCCGTCGCGCCTTCGCGGTCATCCGCCCAACCAAGCTCTATGGCAACCGACCCGAGCGTGACACTGTCGAAATGTTCGTGAAGTTGACTCAGGCGATGGAAGACGAACGCACACACCTGCCCTTCACGCCGATCTGGCGCGAAGACATGATTCACTTCGGCGATGGTGTCAGCGAGTGTGTGCGTCATTCCGGGGCGGGCAGATGATCCACAACGCGTTGCAACGTGGCTTGCATCTTGGCCTCAGTAAGTGCGCCAGACAAGACCATGTGATCGAGGTAGGGGTGCGCGCTGCCTAGCATCCGAATGCTTCCGGGCAAAAGCACCTCTTCTTGGGTGCGCTGCCCTTCCTCGGCCCAGCGTACCGCAACCCGGAACGGGGTCAGAATACCATTCACAGCTGCCTTGCCGCCGACGTGAAACTGCTCCAGGCGAAGGTCGGCGCGGCTACTCCTCATCTTTTCGTGTTTCGATGAGCCTGTATCTGTCGTGAATCCCAGCTCGACAACGATGCCAGCGGCCTGGTCATCGTAGAGGGCCTTGATCGCCGGAAACAGATTGATGGGGTTGACGAGCTGGAGCTGCATCCCAAAATGCGGCGCTAGCAGGCCATTCACCTTGACCTGCAATTGCTCTAGGGCGCTGCCTGAGTCCACGCCTGAATGGTCTTCCACACGGAGTTCAAGCAATGCCCTGGTGACGTCGACACGGACAATCTCGAAGCTTTGGACATAGCGACGGCGTACGAACACAAACTCGTCGTACTGCCCCCAGCCGAATTGGTTCACTGCGGCGTCCCCGAGTTGTGCTCGCGTACGCGCTTCGCGCTCCTCCAGAATCCTTCGACCGCAGAAGACTAGCGTCGTAGAGCCGTCCTGCTCTGGCCGGCCGACGTCACAAAGGAACACCCCAGCCGGCATAACAGCCAGTTCGTTCGAATCAATGGGCCTGGGGTAGGTCGCCATGAATGGCGAATCCTCGGGCGCGAACTCTGCCAAACGAGCGGCTATCAGTGGCGCCTCGTCAGGTGGAAGTCGAAAGACCTTGACCGCGCGCGTGCCGACTGAAATGGTTTCGCGGAAGATCGTGGCAAGAGCCTGGTCAATCTGCGCGGACCGAGCGGCGCTGATCTGAATCTCTTCTTCAAGCTTCACCAGAAGCTTGTCCCAGCCCTGTGCTGTCGGTAGATTGTTGATGGAGCAGTGCTCTTGCATCAACGGAAAGGGCAAGCGTGCCCGAATCGGATCGAAGAATTCCAAGACCGTCCCTGTGTTGTCCGTCTTCCTTACCAGCAAACCGGCCTGCGTCATCAGTAGGCACTGACGCACAGGGGCAGCGGGGAGACTGAGACAAAGTGTAAGACAGGGTGCTTCTCGTTGGCGACTCGTAGCCGGCCCGCGTTCTCGCTACGACACACCAGAGGTGTCGGTCTCTCGCATGCTTGCCTATGAGTGGCCGTGCGCGATCAGAGATTTAGCTGCAACTTGTCCTGGTCACGCGGCGGAGCAAACGGTCTTACATGCGCCCTTACATCGCCTTCAGTCGCGCAAAGAAAAAAGCCACCGCTAGGGTGGCTTTTTCGTCTAAGTGCACGGGGCACAAGGACTTTGTTTGGTGGCGCTTCAGGGATTCGAACCCCGGACCTGCGGATTATGATTCCGTCGCTCTAACCGACTGAGCTAAAGCGCCTTGCGAAGACAGCGACTATAGCAAAGTTTTCGCGGACAATGCAAGCACCCGCCGAAGCTCGGCATTCAAAAAGTTCGGCGCGCGAGTCCGTCTCGATCCTCCATGTTCAGCTTCCTCAAGAAAAAACTCGGTTTCGGCTCCTCCGAACCCACGCCCGCCGCGCCCGTGGAGGCGCCTGCTCCGGCTCCTGCCGTCGAGCCCAGTCCGCCCGCCACCGTAGCGCCCGCGCCTGTCGCGCCCATCCCCGCACCGGTGCCGCCGCAAGTCCTGACCCCCGCGCCGGTCGCGGCTCCGGCGCCGGTGCCCGCAGCCGCTCCCGTGGCCGTGCCGACATCGGCGCGCACACCAGCGCCCACGCCGGCATCGGCCTCCACTCCAGCCATCGTGCCGTCCCCGGCGGCGATCGCCGCGCCAGTGCCCGTGAAGGCGCCGACGCCGAGCCCGGCCGTCGTGGCCGCTCCGGCGGTGGTGGAAGCCGCGCCCGAGCCCGCGCCGCGCAAAAGCTGGATGGACAAGCTCCGCCAGGGGCTGCGCAAGACGGGCTCCAGCATCGCGCAGGTCTTCACCGGCACGCAGATCGACGACGCGCTGTATGAGGAACTCGAAGCCGCGCTGCTGATGGCCGACGCGGGCGTGAAGGCGACCGAGTTCCTGCTCGACGACCTGAAGCGTCGTGTGAAGGAGGCCAAGGCCACCGATCCCGCCGCGGTTCGTCATTTGCTGGTGGAGGCGCTGACCGAGTTGCTGCAGCCGCTGCAGCGTCAACTGGTGATCGGCGAGCACACGCCGACGGTGATGATGGTGGTGGGCGTGAACGGCGCCGGCAAGACGACCAGCATCGGCAAGCTGACGCGCCATCTGGCCGATGCCGAGGCCAACGTGCTGCTGGCCGCCGCGGACACCTTCCGCGCCGCCGCGCGCGAGCAGTTGTCGGTCTGGGCCGATCGCAACCGTGTGCAGATCGTCAGCCAGGAAGGGGGCGATCCGTCGGCGGTGACCTTCGACGCGGTCGTCGCCGGCAAGGCGCGCGGCAGTGACGTCGTCATCGCCGACACCGCCGGCCGCCTGCCGACGCAGCTCCACCTGATGGAAGAGCTCAAGAAGATCAAGCGCGTCATCGGCAAGGCCCAGGACGGCGCGCCGCACGAGGTGCTGCTGGTCGTCGACGGCAACACCGGCCAGAACGCGCTGACGCAGGTCAAGGCCTTCGACGACGCGTTGGGCCTGACGGCCCTGATCGTCACGAAGCTGGACGGCACCGCCAAGGGCGGCGTGCTGGCGGCGATCGCGCGCGAGCGGCCGGTGCCGGTCTACTTCATCGGCGTCGGCGAAAAGCTGGAGGACCTGCAGACCTTCGACGCGCGCGAGTTCGCGCAAGCCCTGCTGGAATAGGCCCCAAAGTCCTCGGTCCCCAAACCGCGGCATGCGGCGGTGATCGGGGACGGTGGGGCATGGGGTTCTTGCGCGGGCAAGGGCCCCATGCCTCAGCGGCCAACGCAAAAGCCGGCGCAGGAGGGCGGCCCCCCGAAGGTCGATGGTCCCCTGAAGGTGGACGGTCCCCGAAAGCAGAAGGGTTTCCCCAGGGAAGCCCTTCGTTGCTTCAGCTTCAGCGCCCTGACAAGGTCAGCGCCGCGCGCGGCATCACATCCCCAGGCCACCAGGCCCGCCGCCGCCCATCATGCCCTTGAGGCCCTTCATGCCGCCCATGCGCTTCATCATCTTCATGAGGCCGCCGCCCTTCATCTTCTTCATCATCCCCTGCATCTGATCGAATTGATTCAGCAGGCGATTGACCTCCTGGATCTGCACCCCGGCGCCCGCGGCGATGCGGCGCTTGCGGCTGGCCTTGGTCTTGCCGTCCATCAGCAGTGCGGGCTGGCGGCGCTCCTTGGCGGTCATCGCGTTGAGGATGCCTTCCATGCGCTTCATGTCGCGCTCGGCCTTGTCCATGTCGGCGGGGCCGCCCTTGCCGGCGGTCATCTGCGTGGGCAGCTTGTCCATCAGGCCGGACAGCCCGCCCATCTTCTTCATCTGAGAGATCTGCGCCAGGAAGTCGTTCAGGTCGAAGCCGCTGCCGGACTTGAGCTTCTCGGCCAGCTTCTGCGCCGCCTCGACGTCCACGCCCTTCTGCACTTCCTCGACCAGCGCGACGATGTCGCCCATGCCGAGCACGCGGCCGGCGTGGCGGTCGGCGTCGAAGACTTCCAGGCCGTCGATCTTCTCGGACACGCCGGCGAACTTGATCGGCGCGCCAGTGATCTGCCGCACCGACAGCGCCGCGCCACCACGAGAGTCACCGTCCAGCTTGGTCAGCACGATGCCGGTCAGCGGCAGCGCTTCCTTGAAGGCCTTGGCGGTGTTGATCGCGTCCTGACCCTGCATCGCGTCGACGACGAACAGCGTCTCGACCGGCTTCAGCGTGGCGTGCAGATCGCGGATCTCCGCCATCAGCGCCTCGTCGATCGCGAGCCGGCCGGCCGTGTCCACCAGCAGCACGTCGAAGAAGTGGCGCCTGGCGTGATCGATCGCGGCGACCGCGATGTCGTGCGGCTTCTGGTCCGGCGCGGACGGGAACCACTCTGCGCCGGCCTGCCGGGTCACCGTCTTGAGCTGCTCGATGGCGGCGGGGCGGTAGACATCCGCCGAGACCGTCAGCACCTTCTTCTTGCGCTTCTCGATCAGGTGCTTGGCGAGCTTGGCGGTGGTCGTCGTCTTGCCGGCGCCCTGCAGGCCGGCCATCAGGATGATGGCGGGCGGCTGCGCGGCGAGGTTGATGTCGGCGACGCCTTCGCCCATCGTCGCGGCCAGTTCCTTGTGGACCACCGACACCAGCACCTGGCCGGGGTTCAGCGAGCCGACCACCTCCTGGCCCAGCGCCTTCTCCTTCACGCGCGCGACGAAGTCGCGGACCACCGGAAGCGCGACGTCGGCCTCCAGCAGCGCCATGCGGACCTCGCGCAGCATGTCCTGCACGTTGGTCTCGGTGATGCGGGCCTGGCCACGCATCGTCTTGACGAGGCGGCTCAGTCGATCGGTCAGGGTGGATGCCATCGTTGGAGCGCCCGCGAGAGCGGGCGCGCGTCATTACACTTTGAGGATGACATTATCGTTCGCCTCCGGAGAGCACAGCGGCCTGCTCCTGGCCGCCCTCAGCGCGGCGGGGGCCGCGGCCTATGCCGTGGCCGCCGCCTGGGCCCACCGCCGGCCGCGAACCTGGCGCGCGGTGCTGGTGCTGGCGTGGCTGCTGCACCTGGCGGCGCTGGTGGTGGACATCGCCGGCATCGGCGCCGCGCCGGTGGCCGGCGGCCACGCGGCGCGCTTCGGTTTCGCGCCGTCGCTGTCGATGACGCTGTGGCTGGTCATCGGCGTCTATCTGGTCGAGAGCCGCTTCCTGCCGCTGCCATCGGCGCAGCGGCTGCTGAGCCTGTTCGGCCTGGCCGTGATGCTGCTGGCCTGGGCCTTCCCCGGCGAATATCGGCCGCAGGCCGGCTCCCCGTTGGCGCCGCTGCACTGGGCGATGGGCCTGGCGTCCTACGGCTTGTGCGGCGTGGCGGTGATGCACGCGATCATGCTGAACCGCGCCGAGCGCCAGATGCGCGGCCAGAAGGGGCAGGGCGCGCCGGCCTTGGGGACGCCGCTGCTGCGGCTGGAGCGGCTGACCTTCCAGTTCGTCGGCGCGGGCGTGTGCGTGCTGTCGGTGGCGCTGGTGCTGGGCTGGGCCTTCACGCCGCAATGGCATTGGGATCACAAGACCCTGTTCGCGGTGCTCGGCTGGGTCGTGCTGACCGGCCTGCTGACCGGGCGCCGCATCTTCGGCTGGCGCGGCCGGCGCGCCACGCGCTGGCTGTACTTCGGCGCGGCGCTGCTGCTGCTGTCCTACGCAGGCTCGCGCTTCGTGCTCGAGGTGGTCCTGCAACGCGGCGGCACGCATTGACGCGGCGCCGATGATCATGGCCTTCCTTCCCCTTTCTCCTTCGTCGACCGCGCCCGCATCGTGATCAAGCTGCTCTTCTGGATCGTCCTCCTGGCGGTGATCGCCTTCGTGCTGGGCTTCAAGCGCGGCCGCCCCGCGCCGCGGGAGGCGCAGCGCCCGCCGCCTCCGCCCCAGCGCGGCCTCGAGCCGATGGTGAGCTGCACCGAGTGCGGCGCGCACCTGCCCGCCAGCGAGGCGCTGCCTGGCCGGGGCGGCCAGTTCTGCACCGCCGCGCACCGCGCCAGTCACGAGGCCCGCCTGGAAGCGGCCGAGGCGGCCCGGGCGAGCGTGGGCCGCGACGACGCCGGGCGGTCCTGACGCGACCGGCCCGACGCATGCCCAACTCCGACACGTCGCAGGGCGCCATCAGCGCCAGCACCGTTCAGCGCCTCTACCGCGCGTTCATGGGCGCGCGGGCGGCGCTCGGTCTGGCGCTGCTCGCGACGCAGTCGATCGCCGGGCTGATGGGCTCCCGGCCGACGACCTGGGCGGCGCTGTTCTCGCTGATCTATGGCGTCCAGGTCGTGCTGGCGTGGTTGCTGCCGCGCTGGTTCGGGGGCGGCGCCGAGACGCCGTCCAAGGACCGCGCCGGGCTGACGCCGAGCCAGTTCGCCTCCAGCATCGGCGTCGACCTGTTGCTGTTCAGCCTGCTTCAGATCCAGGACCCGGGCGGCAGCTTCGGCGCGCTGTTCTTCATGCCGGCGTTGATGGCCGGCGCGTTGCAGCCGCGCCTGCGCGCGCTGGCCTGCGCCGCCTTGCCCAGCCTGGTGCTGCTGTCGGTGTCCGCCTGGGCGGTGCTGAACGGCCACGATGGCGGCCTGCGCATCAGCCAGGCCGGGCTGCTCGGGTGCGGGCTGTTCGTCGTCACCTTGCTGGCCAACGAGATCGCCGGCCGTCTGGCCCGCGAGGAACGCGCCGCGCGCGGCAGCCTGGAGTACGCGCGCCAGCAGGCCGACCTGAACCGCCTCGTCATCGAGGAAATGGAGGAGGGCGTCATCGTCGCCGACCGTCGCGGCCTGGTGCGCACCGCCAATCCGGCGGCGCGGACGCTGCTGACCGAAGGCGCCTCGCTGCGCGCGGGGCCGTTCCGGCTCGACACCACGACCGCCTGGCTGCCACTGCTGCGCGCGATCGAGCAGGCCTTCTCCGGCGCGCCCTGGCCCGAGGCCGGCCGCGACCTGCTGCTCGACTTCGGTCGCGGCTCGCAGCGCTCGCTGCGCGTGCGGATGCGCTTCACGCTGCGGCCGCTGGACGGGGACGACCTGTGCGTGCTCTTCCTCGAAGACAACCGATTGCTGGAGGCCCGCAACCGCCAGGAGAAGCTGGCCGCGATGGGCCGCATGTCGGCCGGCATCGCGCACGAGATCCGCAACCCGCTGACCGCGATCGCGCAGGCCAACGCGCTGCTCGCCGAAGATCACGCGCAGGACCCGCGGCTGGAGCAGCTCACGCGCATGGTGGCCTCCAACGTGGAGCGCCTGAAGCGGCTGGTCGACGATGTGATGGAGGTCGCGCCCGGCATCGCGCCGGTGACGCTGACGCTGGCCGTCGCGCCGCTGGTGCGCGAGTACTGTGCCGACTGGGCCGCCACGCAGCGCCTGCCCGGCGGCGACGCCAACCCGCTGCGGCTGGAGATCGAGCGCGACTCACCGCTGATCGGCTTCGACCCCGAACACCTGCGCCGCATCCTGATCAACCTGCTCGACAACGGCCTGCGCCATGCGCATCCCGGCGCGGGATCGCTGCGCGTGCAACTGGTGGAAGAGGGCGAATGGGTTCGGCTGTCGGTGCTGAGCCACGCGGACGCCATCCCGGCGGAGGTCGAACGTCATCTCTTCGAGCCGTTCTTCTCGACGCGCAGCCGCGGCTCGGGTCTCGGCCTGTACATTTGCCGGGAGCTTTGCGAGCGCTACGGCGGCCGCATCGACTATCACCGGCTTGACGCCGGCCTGAACGAATTCCGCGTGCTGCTGCCGCGCCTGGTCCCTCCCTCCCTCGAATCCCATGAGCGCTGATCCCCGCCTGCTGGTCGTCGACGACGAGCCCGACCTGCGCACCCTCTACGAGATGACGCTGCTGCGCGAGGGTTTCACCCTCGACTGCGCCGGCACCGTCGAGGACGCGCTGGAGCTGCTCGGCGCGCGCCGTTATGACGCGGTCATCACCGACATGCGCCTGCCCGACGGCAGCGGCCTGGACATCCTGCGCTGGCTGGAGCAGCAGGGCCGCGGCGAACGCGCGCTGGTCATCACCGCCTACGGCTCGGCCGAGAACGCGGTCGAGGCGCTGAAGGCCGGCGCGTACGACTACCTGACCAAGCCGGTCGACCTGCGGCAATTCCGCATGGTCGTCGCGTCCGCGCTGGGCCGGGCGCCGAAGACGGAGGAGACCGCGTCGCGCGGCGCCGCCACGGCGCGGGCCGCGGCGGCCGCCGAGCCAGGCGCGTCCCCGCCCGCGTCAGGCGCCGCATCCCCGACCTCCCCGGCGCCGGCGACAGGCGCGATGTCGCCCTCCGCGTCGGAGGACGCGCCGTCCGAGGCTGCCGAGGCGTCCGCGGCCGAGTCGCGCAAGGCGCCGGCCGCGAAGCCGCGCGCCGCGCCGCCGCTGACCGGGTCGACCTCGGCGCTGGACCGTCTGGTCGGCGATTCGGCGCCGATGCGCCAGGTGCGCGAGCTGATCGGCAAGGTCGCCCGCAGCATGGCGCCGGTGCTGCTCAACGGCGAGTCGGGCACCGGCAAGGAGCTGGTCGCCCGCGCGATCCACGACGTCAGCGCGCGTCGTCCGCAGCCCTTCGTCGCGGTGAACTCCGGCGCGATCCCCGAGCAGTTGCTGGAGGCCGAGTTCTTCGGTTACCGCAAGGGCGCCTTCACCGGCGCGACCGAGGACCGCGAGGGCTTCTTCCAGGCCGCGCACGGCGGCACACTGTTCCTGGACGAGATCGGCGACCTGCCGCTGGCGATGCAGTCCAAGCTGTTGCGGGCGCTGCAGGAGCGCTCGGTGCGGCCGGTGGGCGCGGTGGCGGAGATGCCGGTCAACGTGCGCCTGCTCAGCGCCACGCACAAGGACCTGGCGGCGGAGGTCGCGGCCGGCCGTTTCCGGCAGGACTTGTATTACCGGCTCAACGTCATCCAGATCCGCGTGCCGCCGCTGCGCGAGCGCATGGAGGACCTGCCGCCGATCAGCGCGCGCATCCTGCAGCGCATCGCCGCGGATGCCGGCGTGTCGCCGGTGCCGCAGTTGACGCCGGCCGCGCTGGCGACGCTGTCGCGCTACAGCTTCCCCGGCAACGTGCGCGAGCTGGAGAACCTGCTGCATCGCGCGCTGGCGCTGTCCGGCGGCGACGGCATCGAGCTGTCCGACCTCGGCCTGCCCGACATCGTGCTCGGCCCCGACGACGCGACGTCCGAGTCCGCCTTCGGCGCGCTCGATCCGGCGCTGGGCGCCGCCTTGCCGCCCGAGGCGCGCGGCGGCGCGCCGCTGCCCGACGACCTGGCCGCCTACCTGGACGAGGTCGAGAAACAGATCCTGCTGCGGGCGCTGGCGCAGCACCGCAACAACCGCACCGCCGCCGGCGCGAGCCTGGGACTGTCGCTGCGTCAGATGCGGTACCGGATGGCGCGGCTGTCGATCTCGGTCGGCGGCGACGAGGGCTGATTCGCAACTCCCAGCCAGCCCAGCGCATCACCGCACCGCACGCCACGCCACGCCACGGCACGGCACGGCACGGCATGGCATGGCATGTCCGCATGGAGCCGTCACCAACCTGGGGCCGGAATGAGGCATTGGGGGGGGGCCAGGAGGGCGCCTCCAGGCCTCGTGGAAAGCCCGCGCGACGACGCGCCGGCGGGGGTCTCGCCAACCTTCACGCCAGTTGGCGACTGGCAGTTGCCAACCCCGCGAACGTACGCCCCGACGCCATCGCCGCGCGCATTGCGACCGTTGTCCACAACCGTGGTGCGGCCTCCGGGTAGGTCCTAGGTGGGGCTTGTCCTGATCCCCGGGGACAGCGGGCGGCACCGTCATCAAACCGCCATCGCGCGGACCGCAGCAGTCATGGGCTCTCGCGGACGATTCATGCCGCCAGCCCGCGCCAATCCTGGCGCTGTTGACGGGATGCGCGAATCCATCGGACCTGTGCGCCGTCACGCGTTTCCGCTAGCGGAGCGGGCATCGGGCGTCAAGCGTGACGACGCTAGCGGTAGTTGCTTGAAGGTGTCCTGGACCCTAGATATAGTGTTTTGCATGCTATCCTGCGCACCTTCGCAAACACCGCGATGAATGCTCCAACAGAAGTCTTGTCGACGGCTCCGGCGATCTTGCCGAAGGCCGCCGTCCAACAAGCCCGGGCGCATCCGCAGCATCGCGAGCACCACCTGACCCCCTGATACGTCGGGCCCTTCGAAACGCCGGGCCGGGCGAAGCTTTTTTTGTTTCACGACACCAGAACAGACGAGGATCCCATGCAGACTGTCGCCGCCACATCGACCGCCGAAGCGGGCCTGGCGCAGGCTCCCCGCGAGTCCGCCATCGCCGCCTCGGGCGGCTTCCCGTCCCACCAGATCATTCGCCGCAACGGCGCGGTGGTGCACTTCGAGCCCAGCAAAGTGGCCGTGGCGATGATGAAGGCCTTCCTCGCGGTGCACGGCACCAGCGGCGCGGCCTCCGCCAGCGTGCGCGAGACCGTCGACGCGCTGACCGACGCCGTGGTGCGCGGTCTGCTGCGCTCGCGTCCGGGCGGCGGCACCTTCCACATCGAGGACGTGCAGGATCACGTCGAGCTGGCGTTGATGCGCGGCGGTCACCATGAAGTGGCCCGCGCCTACGTGCTGTACCGCGAGCGTCGCGCGCAGGAGCGCCAGCGCCAGGGCGAGCAGCAGCAGGCCGCCGTGCTGGAGTCCGGCATCTCGGTGACCGAGAACGGCGTGCGCATCCCGCTGGACCTGAACAAGCTGCAGGCGCTGATCGTGTCGAGCTGCGAAGGCCTGGGCGCCGACGTCAAGCCGGACCCGATCCTGGCCGAGACCAAGCGCAACCTGTACGACGGCGTGCCGATCGACGAGGTCTACAAGGCCGCCATCCTGGCCGCCCGCACGCTGATCGAGAAGGACCCCGGTTACACCCGCGCCACCGCCCGCCTGCTGATGCACACCATCCGCAAGGAGATCCTGGGCGAGGAAGCGACGCAGGCCGACATGGCCACGCGTTACGCCGAGTACTTCCCCGGCTTCGTCAAGAAGGGCGTGCAGGCCGAGCTGCTGGACGAGAAGCTGCAGCAGTACGACCTGGCCCGGCTGGGCGCCGCCCTGAAGCCGGAGCGCGACTTCCAGTTCGACTACCTGGGTCTGCAGACGCTGTTCGACCGCTACTTCCTGCACGTCGACGGCACCCGCATCGAACTGCCGCAGGCGTTCTTCATGCGGGTGGCCATGGGCCTGGCGCTGAACGAGATCGACCGCGAGGCGCGCGCCATCGAGTTCTATGAAGTGCTGTCGAGCTTCGACTTCATGAGCTCTACGCCGACGCTGTTCAACTCCGGCACGCGTCGCTCGCAGCTGTCCAGCTGCTACCTGACGACGGTGGCCGACGACCTGGACGGCATCTACGAGGCGCTGAAGGAAAACGCGCTGCTGTCCAAGTTCGCTGGCGGCCTGGGCAACGACTGGACCCCGGTCCGTGCGCTGGGCTCGCACATCAAGGGCACGAACGGCAAGTCGCAAGGGGTGGTCCCGTTCCTGAAGGTGGTCAACGACACGGCCGTCGCCGTGAACCAGGGCGGCAAGCGCAAGGGCGCCGTCTGCGCCTATCTGGAGACGTGGCACCTGGACATCGAGGAATTCCTCGAGCTGCGCAAGAACACCGGCGACGATCGCCGCCGCACCCACGACATGAACACGGCGAACTGGATTCCCGACCTGTTCATGAAGCGCGTGCTCGAAGGCGGCGACTGGACGCTGTTCAGCCCGTCCACCTGCCCGGACCTGCACGACCTGTTCGGCAAGGCGTTCCAGACCGCCTACGAGGCCTACGAGGCCAAGGTCGACCGCGGCGAGCTCAAGCTCTACAAGCGCATGCCGGCCCGCGACCTGTGGCGCAAGATGCTGACGATGCTGTTCGAGACCGGCCATCCGTGGATCACGTTCAAGGACGCCTGCAACGTGCGCAGCCCGCAGCAGCACGTCGGTGTCGTGCACTCGTCCAACTTGTGCACCGAGATCACGCTCAACACCAACGACAACGAGATCGCGGTCTGCAACCTCGGCTCGGTCAACCTGGCCCAGCACATCAAGGACGGCGAGATCGACCAGGCCAAGTTGAAGAAGACGGTGTCCACGGCGATGCGCATGCTGGACAACGTCATCGACATCAACTACTACGCCGTCAAGAAGGCGCGTGATTCCAACCTGCGCCACCGTCCGGTCGGCCTGGGCATCATGGGCTTCCAGGACGCGCTGTACCAACTGCGCGTGCCATATGCCTCCGACGCGGCGGTGACCTTCGCCGACCGCTCGATGGAAGCCGTCTGCTATCACGCCTACTGGGCCTCGACCGACCTGGCCGCCGAGCGTGGCCGCTACAGCAGCTATCGCGGCTCGCTGTGGGACCGCGGCATCCTGCCGATCGACTCGCTCGACCTGCTGGCCGAGGCGCGCGGCGGCTTCGTCGACGTGGACCGCTCGTCGACGCTGGACTGGGACGCGCTGCGCGCCAAGATCGCCCGCGACGGCATGCGCAACAGCAACTGCGTGGCGATCGCGCCGACGGCGACGATCTCCAACATCATCGGCGTCGACGCGTCGATCGAGCCCTGCTTCGGCAACCTGTCGGTCAAGTCCAACCTGTCCGGCGAGTTCACCGTGGTGAACGAGTGCCTGGTCCGCGACCTGAAGAAGCTGGGTCTGTGGGACGACGTGATGGTCATGGACCTGAAGCACTTCGACGGCTCGCTGCGCCGCATCGACCGCGTGCCGGAAGAGCTCAAGCAGCTCTACGCGACCGCCTTCGAGGTGGACACCGTGTGGCTGGTGGAAGCCGCCGCGCGCCGCCAGAAGTGGATCGACCAGGCGCAGAGCCTGAACATCTACATGGCCGGCGCGTCGGGCAAGCGCCTGGACGAGACCTACAAGCTGGCGTGGCAGCGTGGCCTGAAGACCACCTACTACCTGCGCACGATGGGCGCGACGCATGCCGAGAAGAGCACCGTGCAGAACTCGGGTCAGCTCAACTCGGTGAGCAGCTCGGCCGGCGGCATCAGCGCCGCGCCGGCCGCGATCGCACCGGTGATCGCGGCCCCGGCGCCGAGCGCGGTGTCGTCGATCGACGACGTCACGCCGGCCACCGACGTGAAGTTCTGCGCCATCGACGATCCGGGCTGCGAAGCCTGCCAGTGATGACGACTCGATCGACGGACCTTGCAGTTTTTGCGGCAAGGTCCGCGGTCCGGCGAGGTCGACAAGACTCGTGAAAACCAGCGGCGCGGGGACCTCGGTCCGCCGCGCCGAACGCTCGCGATGCGAGTGTTCATCGATGTTCTCGACGATCGGCGAGTTTTTCGTCGAGCCTCGTGAGCGATCGATGAACGCTTGATCGGACAGCCGCTCCGACCCACGCCGTGCTCATCGCAAGCGCGGCACCGCGCTCGACAAGAAGCGCGCGGCACACGGTCCCACGCATGCGATTGCGATGCGGACCAGCAACAGCGAAGCGGCGCCGAAGTCAAGAAGTCCTTTGTGTTTGAACACAACACTCCGATAATCCGCGACCATAGGAAGACCACCATGCTGGTTTGGGAAGAAGACCGTAAGCCCTCGAGCAATGCGCCATCACACGGCGCCACGATCAACGCAGCGACTCCCGCAGTTGCGCGTGATGCCACCGTCTCCGCGGCAGGCATGAGCGGCGACTCTTCCGCGACCGTCGACAACGGCAGCGCGCGTCGCGTCAACGTCGCCGACAAGCGCATCATCAACGGCCAGACCGACGTCAACCAGCTCGTCCCCTTCAAGTACAAGTGGGCCTGGGAAAAGTATCTGGCCACCTGCGCGAATCACTGGATGCCGCAGGAAGTGAACATGTCCCGCGACATCGCGCTGTGGAAGGACCCGAACGGTCTGACCGAGGACGAGCGCCGCGTCATCAAGCGCAACCTCGGCTTCTTCGTCACCGCCGACTCGCTGGCCGCCAACAACATCGTGCTGGGCACCTATCGCCACATCACGGCGCCCGAAGCCCGCCAGTTCCTGCTGCGCCAGGCCTTCGAGGAAGCGATCCACACGCACGCCTACCAGTACATCGTCGAGTCGCTGGGCCTGGACGAGAGCGAGATCTTCAACGCCTATCACGAGGTGAAGTCGATCCGCGACAAGGACGAATTCCTGATCCCGTTCATCGACGCGATCATGGATCCCAACTTCGTCACCGGCACGCCGGAGAACGACCAGACGCTGCTGAAGTCGCTGATCGTTTTCGCCTGCCTGATGGAAGGCCTGTTCTTCTACGTCGGCTTCACGCAGATCCTGGCGCTGGGTCGCCAGAACAAGATGACCGGCGCGGCGGAGCAGTACCAATACATCCTGCGCGACGAGTCGATGCACTGCAATTTCGGCATCGACCTGATCAACCAGATCAAGCTCGAGAATCCGCATCTGTGGACGCCCGAGTTCCGCGCCGAGATCAAGGCGCTCTTCCAGCAGGCCGTCGAGCTCGAATACCGCTACGCCGAGGACACCATGCCGCGTGGCGTGCTGGGCCTGAACGCGGCGATGTTCAAGGGCTACCTGCGCTACATCGCGAACCGCCGCGCGACCCAGATCGGTCTCGAGGCGCTGTTCCCGAACGAGGAAAACCCGTTCCCGTGGATGAGCGAAATGATCGACCTGAAGAAGGAGCGCAACTTCTTCGAGACGCGTGTCATCGAATACCAATCGGGCGGCGCCCTGTCCTGGGATTGATCCCGGCAGAGCGACCCTCGGAGCATGTTTGTTGAAGGTTTGTTGAAGAAGAGATCAAGCTTGGCGATGCACCGACCGACCGACGCAGAAGCGGCGGACGTGCATTGCAACCCGATTCACCGCACCGCGGATCGCAACTCCCGCGAGTCGTGGGCGATGAATACCTGCACCGTCATCAACCGGTTGATGCCGGGCAGGGCTATTTCCACTTGATCAAGGAGAACTGAAATGGCAACTGCGAAGAAGGCCGCTCCGGCCAAGAAGGCCCCGGCGAAGAAGGCTGCGGCCGTGAAGAAGGCTCCGGCCGCCAAGAAGGCCGCTCCGGCGAAGAAGGCCGCCCCGGCCGCCAAGAAGGCTGCTCCGGCGAAGAAGGCCGCTGCTGCCAAGAAGGCCGCTCCGGCGAAGAAGGCCGCTCCGGCCAAGAAGGTCGCCGCCGCGAAGAAGGCTGCACCGGCGAAGAAGGTCGTCGCCGCCAAGAAGGCTGCTCCGGCGAAGAAGGCCGCTCCGGCCAAGAAGGCCGCTGCTCCGGCGAAGAAGGCCTCGGCCGCCAAGAAGCCGCCGATCAAGGGTGGTACCGCCAAGGCTGCGAAGCCCGCTGCCGCCAAGAAGGCTGCTGCTCCCAAGAAGGCCGCCGCGCCCAAGAAGGCCGCTGCTGCGAAGCCGGCTGCCAAGCCTGCCGCCAAGAAGGCCGCTGCCAAGCCTGCCGCTGCCGCGAAGCCTGCCGCCGCGGCCAAGCCGGCTGCCAAGCCTGCTGCTGCGAAGAAGCCTGCTGCGAAGCCCGCTCCCGCTGCCAAGCCTGCCGCTGCGCCGGCCCCGGCTGCGAAGACCGCGCTGAGCCCGCAAGCCGCGTGGCCTTTCCCGACTGGCAACAAGCCCTGAGCTTGATCGGTGGACCGGACCGCGAGGTCCGGTCGATCGAGCCCCTCGAAACCCGGCGCAAGCCGGGTTTTTTCTTTGGTGCTCGGGGACTCGGGCGCGCGGCGCGCCCGCCGCGGGTCAGGGGTAGAAGAGCTCGACCGAGTAGCCGCTGATCTTCTGCGTGCCGCTATCGAAGACCAGTTGCAGCTGCTGGTCGGCACCCGCAGGCAGCGCGGCGCGCCCGGCCTGCATCTCCGTCGGTGACAGCATGCGGCGCACGACCAGCGCGCCCGCCGCATCCGTCAGGCTCAGGTCGACCCAGGGCTGCGCCACGTCCCAGTTGCTGCGGTTGCGCAGGCTGATGCTGAAGCGGTAGTGATTGCCGCCGCCCGCGGGATTGAGGCTGCTGCTCTCGACGCTCAAGGCCTCGATGTGCTGCCAGGGCTTGAGCTCCTGACCCAGGGCCTGCGCGACCGATGCCAGCGCGGGACGCGTGCCCGGATACTGCGCGGCGATCGCTTCGCGGCCATGCCACAGCAACTGGCTCATCAGGCCCAGTGCCAGCAGCGTCGCCGCGCCGACCAACGCGATGCGGACGCCGGGACGATTCCAGCGCCGCGCCGACTCGGCCTGACGCATGAAGCTCGGTAGCGGGGCCTGTGAGTTCAGCGACGGGTCGAATCCCGCCGCGGACAGGGTACTCGTCCCCACGGCCGATCCCGCCGCCGCGGACGATGCGACGGCGGCCATCATTTCCGACTCGGCGGCGAGCGCCGCCATCGTGGTCTCCGCGGCGTGCGGCGACGGCGTCTTCGCGCGACGGAAGCGCTTGAACGGATTCCACGAGCGACGCGGCTTGCGGGTCTTCGCCGCGAGGTGCGATTCGATGAGCGCGTCCTCGTCGGTCGCCAGCATCGACGTCGTCGGCTCCATCGACGGGTCGTTCGCCTCCAGCTGCGCGGCCATCGCCGGGCTCAGCGCGAAGGTCACGTCCGGCCGGTCGTCGTCGACCATCGGCGGTGGCAGTTCGTCTTCCTCGAAGCGCATGCCCTTGGGTTCGGGCAGGTGTGAGCGCGGATCGGGCGCGGCCGGTGCGTCGAGGAAGGGCTCGCGCCGCTCCTCGTGGGCCTGGCCGTCGAGGTCCGATGCTTCGAAGCGCGCGCCGGCCTCGTCGTGGCGCGGATCGTCAGCGGTCGTCGGTGCCTCGTCGGCCATGCGACGCGGCGGAGCGAAGGGGTTCAAGCCGTTGTCGTCGGCGTGCCAGCCGTCACGCGCCTCGTGCGGGGGAGGGGGCTCCGGCGCGAAGGTCGGCGGCGGTGAAAACGACGGTGGCGAAAGCGGCGGTGGCGGCGCCGGTTCGTAGGCGGGCGCGGGCTGGCTCGGCTGGAACTGGCCTTGGTAGGACTGGTAGGGCGGCTCGGCCGACGGTGATCGGGCGATCGGCGCCGGCTCGGCCGGGGCGCTCAGCGGCGGCCAGGGCGGCGGGCTGTCTCGTTCGAGGTCGAATAGTTGCTCGCGTGCATCGAACACCTCGGCGCAGCGGCCGCAGCGGACCCAACCCTCGGAGACGCGCAACTGGTCCTGCACCACCCGGAAGATGGTGCCGCACGTGGTGCAGCGGGTCGCGAGATTCATGGGCGCGATGATGCCACGAAGCCAGGGTCAGTCCTTGCTGCGAACGTGCGGGGAATGACACGCCGCCACCTCCTCGCGATGGCCCGCAAGGGCCTGTTCATCGGATCAAACCGGGGCGGCCCGATGGGGAGCGCATGAGGCACGCGAGGCGCGCCGGAGGGCTCGACGGGTCATCCGATCGGCGGCTCGACGATCAGGCGGAGAGGTCGGCCGATCGCTCGGACCGATGGTCGAGCGAATGGCCGAGCAGATGGCCGAGCGAATGCTGTCGAGCCGATGCTCAGGCGTCACGCTGCGCGGTCATGAGGATCCATCCCTCCTCGCTGTCGGCGACTTCGAGCCGCACGTGCGGCGCATAGGCCGCCTTCAGCTCGTCGGCCTGGCGTTCGAGGATGCCCGCCAGCACCAGGTGCGCGCCCGGCGCCAGATGGCTGCACAGCAGCGGCGCCAGCAGCTTCAGCGGCGTGGCCAGGATGTTGGCCAGCACGACCGGGTACTCGCCCTGGGCGGCGTCGGGCAGAGCGGCGTTCAGCGTGACCTGGTTGTCCTTGGCGTTCTGCAGCGAGGCGGTCACCGCGGCCGGGTCGATGTCGACCGCATCGATGTTCGTCGCGCCGAACAGGCCGGTGGCGATCGCCAGGATGCCGGAGCCGCAGCCGTAATCCAGCACGCGTTGCCAGCCGGCAGCCTCGGCGCCGTGGCCGGCGATCCAGCGCAGGCACATGCGCGTGGTCGGGTGCGTGCCGGTGCCGAAGGCCAGGCCCGGGTCCAGTCGCATGACCTGCCTGGCCTGCGCGGGCGCCTCGTGCCAGGACGGCACGATCCAGAACTCCGGCGTGATCTCGACCGGCGCGAATTGCGATTGCGTCAGCCGCACCCAGTCCTGCTCGGCCACCGCCTGGATGGTCTGCACATGCACGTCGGCGGCCCAGTCCTGGGACAGCAGCAGCGTCGCGGCCTCGGTCGCCTCGGCTTCGGTCGCGAACAGCGCCTTGACCACCGAGCGCTCCCAGCCCGGCTTGGGCGCCGGCATGCCGGGTTCTCCGAACAGCGCGTGCTCGGCCGGCGTGTCAGCGTCGGCGTCCTCGACGGACACCGCCAGCGACTCGATCTCCATCAACGCGTCGCTGACGGTCTCGACGTCCACCTCGCGGCAGATCAGCACCAGTTCGTGCAGCAGGGTTTCGGGTCGGGGCTCGCTCATGGGGACTCCAGGACTACGGGGTGCGGGGCCTCGGCCCCCGGAAATGGACAACCCCCAAGGCGGACCCGGAGGTCCCCGCTTGAGGGCTGTGGATTGTCGCTCAGCGGCCGATCAGGGCCGTGGGCGCGCGGGGTCGATCAGCGCTTGTGGGCGGCCATCCATTGTTCGAGGTAATGGATGTCGGTGCCGCCTTCGATGAACTTCGCGTCGGCCATCAGCTCGCGGTGCAGCGGGATGTTGGTCTGGATGCCTTCGATCACCGTTTCCGACAGCGCGATCCGCATGCGGGCCAGGGCCTGCTCGCGGGTGTCGCCGTGCACGATGATCTTGCCGATCATCGAGTCGTAGTTCGGCGGCACGAAGTAGTTGGTGTACGCATGCGAGTCCACGCGCACGCCGGGGCCGCCGGGCGGATGCCACATCGTGATGCGGCCGGGCGACGGGATGAACTTGACCGGATCTTCCGCGTTGATGCGGCACTCGATCGAGTGACCGCGCATCGTGATGTTGCGCTGGGTGAAGGGCAGCTTCTCGCCGGCGGCGATGCGGATCTGCATCTGCACGATGTCGATGCCGGTCACCATCTCCGTCACCGGATGCTCCACCTGCACGCGGGTGTTCATTTCGATGAAGTAGAACTCGCCGTTCTCGTACAGGAACTCGAAGGTGCCCGCGCCGCGGTAGCCCATCTTCTTGCAGGCGGCCGAGCAACGATCGCCGACGCGCTCGATCAGGCGACGCGGGATGCCCGGCGCCGGCGCTTCCTCGATGATCTTCTGGTGGCGGCGCTGCATGGAGCAGTCGCGCTCGCCCAGCCAGACGGCGTTCTTCTGGCCGTCCGCCAGCACCTGGATCTCCACGTGGCGCGGATGCTCCAGGAACTTCTCCATGTAGACCTGTGGATTGCCGAACGCCGCGGCGGCTTCCGCCTTGGTCATCTGCACCGCGTTGACCAGGGCCGCCTCGGTGTGGACGACGCGCATGCCGCGACCGCCGCCGCCGCCGGCCGCCTTGATGATGACCGGGTAGCCGACCGCGCGCGCGATGCGCACGATCTCCTTCGGGTCGTCGGGCAGGGCGCCCTCGGAGCCGGGCACGCAGGGCACGCCGGCCTTGATCATGGCCTGCTTGGCCGAGACCTTGTCGCCCATCATCCGGATGTTGTCCGGGGTTGGGCCGATGAAGGTGAAGCCGCTGCGCTCGACGCGCTCGGCGAAGTCGGCGTTCTCGCTCAGGAAGCCGTAGCCGGGGTGGATCGCCTCGGCATCGGTCACCTCGGCCGTGGCGATGATGGCCGGCATGCTCAGGTAGCTTTGCGCCGACGGCGCCGGGCCGATGCAGACGGCCTCGTCGGCCAGCTTGACGTACTTCGCGTCACGGTCCGCCTCGGAGTACACGACCACCGACTTCACGCCCAGCTCGCGACACGCGCGCTGGATGCGAAGGGCGATCTCCCCCCGATTGGCGATCAGAATCTTCTTGAACATCGGCCCGCCTTATTCGATGACGATCAGCGACTGGCCGAATTCCACCGGCTGGCCGTTCTCGGCCAGGATCTTGACGATCGTGCCCGACTTGTCGGCCTCGATCTCGTTCATGATCTTCATCGCTTCGATGATGCAGATCGCGTCGCCTTCCTTGACCTGCTGGCCGACTTCGGCGAACGGCTTGGCGTTCGGGCTGGACGCGCGGTAGAAGGTGCCGACCATCGGCGACTTGACGATGTGGCCGGTCTCGACGGCGGGCGCCGGGGCGGCGGCGGCGGGCGCCGCGGCGGGCTGCGCGACCGGCTGCGGTGCCGCCACCTGCGGCGCGGCCTGCATCACGGGCATGGCCACGACGGGCTGGCCATCGGACTTGACGATGCGCACCTTGCCATCGGCTTCGGTGATTTCAAGTTCAGAAATGTTCGACTCGGACACGAGGTCGATCAGGGTCTTGAGCTTGCGCAAATCCATAGGGGTTCTCCAACGGGGATCGGTTGTGGTCGTCGACGAGGGTCTTCTGGCCGGGCGGCCGCAGCGCTCAGGACGAGGGGCGCTGGCTCAACGCGTACTGCAGGGCCAGGTGGTAACCCACCGGGCCGAGGCCGCAGATCACGCCCACGGCAAGGTCCGACAGGTAGCTGTGATGCCGGAAGGACTCGCGTTTGTGGATGTTGGACAGGTGCACCTCGACAAACGGCAGCGCCACCGCCGCCAGCGCATCGCGGATCGCGACGCTGGTGTGGGTGTAGGCGGCCGGATTGATGATGATGAAGCGAGTTCCATCGCGACCCGCCGCCTGAATGCGGTCCACCAGCGCACCTTCATGGTTGCTCTGGTAGCTCTCCAGGACTACGCCGGCTTCCCGCGCCTTCTTGGACAGATCTTCATCGATCTGCGCCAAAGTCTGCGCGCCATAGATCCCAGGCTCCCGGGTGCCGAGCAGATTGAGATTGGGGCCGTGTAGTACCAGGACTTGCATTCAGCGACCGGTCCTGCCAATTAGAGCGAAGACACTAGAAGCGTAAAAGGGTGGACTTTACGCCTTTTGACTTCAGATCCCGACAGCATCCCAAAAAAGAAATGGCTTGACCAGCCCGGGACCGGAAGCTATGGCCGTCACCCCCACCAACTAGGGGTTGACCCTGATCAGGCGGGTGGTCAGCGCTTCAGGCCGCGCGCCATCTCGCGCAATTCCTCGAGGTGGGTCGCGCCCAGTTTCTTCCAGACCGGCTCGCCCGAGGCGTCGAAGGCGACGGTGAAGGGCAGGCCGCCCTTGGCGTTGCCGAGCGTTTTGGACAGGTCGGTGCCGGTCAGCCCAGCCAGGGCGACGGGGAACTTGAGCGGCAACTTGTCCAGGAACGCGCGCACCGGCGTTGGCGCATCGACCGCGAGCCCCAGGACTTGCCAACCTTGGGCGGCGAACTCGTCGTGGAACTGGTTGATCTCCGGCAGCTCCTTGACGCACGGGGCGCACCAGGTCGCCCAGAAATTGAGCAGCAGGGGCTTGCCGCGCAGGTGCGCGGCCGGCTGGTAGGTCGACTGGTCCAGCGTGTCGAAGCTGGCGTTCCAGAACGCCGCGGCCTGCGGCGACAGGGCGTCGACCGGGGTAGCCGCCGCGCCATCCCGGGAAGCCCCGTGGCCCTGGCGCAGGGCGACATACGCACCGGCGCCCGCGGCCGCCAGGCCGACCGCCGTCCATCCAAGTAGCGCGCGTCGTTGCATCAATCGTCCTTTTTCGTCGTCATCAGGTGGCGCAGCGCCGCGAGGTCGCCACGTTCGGTCCGACCGCGCGCGTCCGGCTTCAGGGCGCCGCGCTGGTCGTCGTAGTCGAGGATGGTCAGCGCGATCGCGACGCGCTCGTTCAACGCGCGGCAGGGCGCGTCGATGATCAACTGGTCGACCGTCTGGCCGCGGCTGTTGCGCGCCTGGCCGACGTCGTAGTCGATCCCTTCATTCAGCAACGCGATCTCCGCGGATTTGCTGTCATCGCAGTACAGCTGCAGATGGATGTGGGACATCCGGGTGGCCGTGCCGCGCCAGACCGCGCCGCTCAGGTGGGGGCGGAACTCCGCCAGCCGCTCCATCCAGACCGCCGCCAGCTCGCGCAGCGCCAGCAGCTCGGCGGGTTGGGTATCGGCGCAGAAGATGTCCAGGTACTCGCGCACCTGGTCCTCCAGCTCGTCGTTGGTTGGCAGCGCGGTGCGGGGCGGCAGGCCCAGCACCTTCAGCGCGCGGGTCTTGGCGGGGCCGTACTCCAGGCCTTCCTCCACCACCATGCGGGCGGCGGCAGCGGCGATCTCGGTCGTCAGTTCGGGTGTCATGGCATTCTCTCGGCACACGGACGGGGGCCGGCGGCGCGCGATCGGGAACTGACCAAGGGCACCGCGGTGCCGTTCAGGGGAGCTCGACCGCGCCCATCCGGGCCTCGATGGTGCCAGCACGGCCGATCACGTAGGGCGAACCTGGGCGTTTCTCGAACCTTTTCGGCGCCGGCAGCATCACCGCCAGCCGGGCGGCCTGACTGGGGGCGAGCCTGGAGGCGTCGACGCGGTAGTAGTGACGCGCCGCCGCCTGGGCGCCGAAGACGCCTTCGCCCCACTCGACATTGTTCAGGTAGATCTCCAGGATGCGCTGCTTGCCGAGCAGCGCCTCCAGCATGAAGGTCAGGATGAACTCCTGACCCTTGCGCACCAGCGTGCGTTCGGAGCTGAGGAACAGGTTCTTCGCGAGCTGCTGCGTGATCGTCGATCCGCCGACCACCTTGGGCACCGGCGGCGGCTTGCTCGGGGCGACTTGCGCCAGACGCGCGGCACGCTTGTCGGCTTGCGCCTGCGCCCGCTGGTTCTTGTCCCACGCCTTTTCGAGCGCGTCCCAGTCGACCCCGCCGTGTTCGTTGAAGCCGGCGTCCTCGCTGGCGATCACGGCACGCTTGAGGTGCTTGCTGATCTGGTCGTCGTCGACCCATTGCTGGGACCAGAGGATCTGGCCCTTCTCGCGGGCGAGCCGCAAGGCCTCGGAGCGTTGGAAGGTGGTCGACTGCGGTGCCACCACCGCCATCAGCGCGATGCGCGCGGCGAAGAAGATCTGCAGGCAGACGATGCTGGCCGCCAGCATCGCGAGCAGACGCAGGGCCTGCCTCATGCGGCCTCCAGCTGGCGACGCAAGTCGGCCAGCACGGCCGCGCTGTCCGGGCGCACGCCGCGCCAGAGCAGGAAGGCCTCGGCCGCCTGCTCGACCAGCATGCCCAGGCCGTCGCGCAGCGCGCCGTTCGGGCCGGCCTGGGCGCCGGCCCAGTTCAGGAAGGTCGCAGCGGCAGGGCCATACATCATGTCGATCGCGAGCCCGCCACGCGACAGGACCGTCGCGCCGGCATCGGGCAACGGGACGCCGGCCCCGCCCAGCGAGGCGCTCGTGCCGTTGATCACCACGTCATGCAGGCCGTCCGGCGTGGGCGTGTCCAGTGCGCCGGCGCCAAGCCGCACGCCGTGATCGTCGGCCCAGCCGCGGTGACTCTCGACCAGCGCGAGCGCCTTGTCCGGACTGCGGTTGACGACGTGGATCGCCGCCGGTCGCGCGCCGATCAGGCTGCCGAGCACGCCGGCCGAGGCCCCGCCCGCGCCGATCAGCAGCACGCGCAAGCCGCGCAGAGGCCGGGCGGCGTTGCGCTCGATGTCGGCCACGAGGCCGGCGCCGTCGGTGTTGTCGCCCAGCCAGTCTTCCGCGTCGAAGCGCAGCGTGTTGACCGCGCCGGCCAGTTGCGCCCGCGGCGTGCGGCGCGTGGCAAGCCGGAAGGCATCGAACTTGAACGGGACGGTGACGTTGCAGCCCCGGGCGCCGCCGGCCGCGAAGGCGCGGATCTCGGCGTCGAAGCCGTCGAGCGGGCACAGCAGCCGCTCATAGACCAGCGACTGGCCGGTCTGCGTGGCGAAGGCGGCGTGGATCTGCGGCGAGCGGCTGTGCGCCACCGGGTTGCCGGCCACCGCATAGCGGTCGATGCCGGAGTCGATGCGGCTGGCTTGATCGGACCCGGCCGGAACGGGGGGCGTTGAAACGGGGAAGGGGGCTGCGCTCATGCTCATCTGCACCTATATGAAGAGCCGCGAACGGAGGGGACGTTGAACCGGATGGCGGACGAGGTCGACCGCCGCCCTCAGGACGGCTGGCCGCTGAGTGTTGTCTCCAGGTTTTCGTCGCGGGTGAAGCGGAACCGGGAGGTGATGACCAGCAGTTCCGCGCCCTGGCGCATCTGCGCGGTGAACGTGCCGAAGGGCGCGCTCGCCCGCACGATCGCGATCGCGCGGCGGTCCAGCACCGCGTTGCCGGAGCTCTGCACGATGTCGGTCTCGACGACGCGACCGCGGTAGTCCACGTGGATGTTCATCGTCAGCTCGCCGTAGAGCTTGCGGCCCTGGTAGGTCGGGAAGTCGCGGGTGCCGCGGGTCTCGATGCGGCGGCGGAGCTGGTCGTAGTACTGCGCGTAGACGACCTCGCGGGTGGCGGGGCTGACGTAGCGCTTGCGCGGACGGGCGTTCTCGTCGTTGACGCGTTTCTCGATCTCGGCCAGCAGCTGGACGAGCTGGCGGCGGCGCTCGGCCTGCTCGCGCGCCTCGGGCGTGCCCTTGTCGCGTTGCGGGTCGGGCGGCGGCAGCAGGGCGAGCTCGCGCCGCACCTGCGTCAGCAACTGTTCCTGCGCCTGCTGCAGCTGCTGGATCTGGCTGTGCTGGACCTCGGTGCTGTCGCCGGTCTCCAGCTTGGGGGAGGGCGGCAGCGGCGACGTCGCGCGCATGTCCGCTGTCGTTTCCCCGCCGCCCGCCAGGTTGGCCTGCGCCAGCACCTGCGCCTTGGTCGGCGCCTCCTGTCCGCGCGCGTTGACCAGCACCACCTCCAGCGGCGTGTCCTGGAACAGCCGGTCGAACTGGTCGGGGGCGACGATCTTCAGCGTGCCCAAACCCACGTGCAGGCCGACCGAAGCGATCAGCGCGTAGTGCAGCGGACTGAGCTTGGGCATCTCGACGCGGTCAGGATGCGGCGGCGGGCGTGGATGCCGGAGCCTGGGCGCCGTCGGCGCCTTCCTCGGCATTGAGGTCGATGGCCAGCGTGAGCACGCCGCTCGGCTCCTCGTCCTCCTCCGATTCGGCCTCCGTGTCGGCGGCCGGCGCGGCTTCCGCGTCCAGGCGCTCGACCAGCGTGGCGTGCACGTCCAGCGTCAACTCGTCCAGGCCGGTGATGCGCACCTTGACGTGGCTGTTGCGCGGCAGGTTCTCGCAACCGAGCGCGCGGAAGACCAGCGGCAGCTCGTCGGCGCGCACCAGGCCGTCCTTCAGCACGGCGGCGGTCAGCTCGGTGATGCCTTGCTGCTGCACGTAGCGCAGCGTCCAGTAGCGCTCGATGCCAGACTGGAAGCCGTTGTAGGCGCTGTAGGCGGCGTCGAATCCCGAGATGATCGAGAACAGCTGCGCGTCCTTGGGCTTGAACGGCGCGACCAGCGCGGCGGTGCGGCCGTGGCGGGCGCAGGCGATGATCTGCCACTGGTTCACGAGGTCGACGTAGCGGCGCAGCGGCGACGTGGCCCAGGTGTATTGCGACACGCCCATGCCGGCATGCGGCGCGGGCCTGGTGCCCATGCGCACCTTGATGCCGGGCGCCAGGCTGGCCTGGCTGCGGTAGATGCCGGGCACGCCGGACTCGGCCAGCAGCGCGCCCCAGCTGGAGTTGGCCAGGATCATCGCCTCGGCCACGATCAGGTCGAGCGCGGCGCCGCGCTGGCGGATGCCGATGCTGACCTGCTCGCTGCCGTCGGGCTCGCGCTCGGCGGCGTTGTCGAGGCGGAAGTTGTAGTCGGGCCGGTTGAAGTTCTCCGGCTTGCCGCGCACGACCTCGCGCTTGGCCTTCAGGTCCTTGGCGAGGCGATAGGCGAAGGCCAGGTCGTCGGCGAACGCATAGTCGGCCGGCGCCGCGCCGGTCAAGGTGGCGTCGGTGATGACGTTGTCCAGCTTGTCATGACGCAGGTTGGCGACGATGGACACGCGCTCGAGCCTGGTCTCGCGCGCGGTGATCTCGAGCGTCGCCTCGTCCATCGTCAGGTAGATGCTGACGGCGGGGCAGTCGCGGCCCTCGATCAGCGTGTAGGCCTGGACGACGTCGTCGGGCAGCATCGTCAGCTTCCAGCCCGGCATGTAGACGGTGGAGAAACGATCGCGGGCGACCTTGTCGACGGCGGAATCCGGCTGGATCGCCAGGCCGGGCGCGGCGATGTGCACGCCGAAGATCACCGTGCCCGATCCCAGGCCCTGGACCGACAGCGCGTCGTCGATCTCGGTGGTGGCGGAGTCGTCGATCGAGAAGGCCTTGACCGGCGCGAGCGGCAGCTCGTCCTTGATCTCGGGCGCGGTCAGCGCCGGGAAACCGGTGCCCTTGGGGAAGTGCTCGAAGAGGAAGCGCTTCCAGTGGAACTGGTAGGGGCTGGTGATCGCGCCGGCGTCCTTGAGCAGGTCCAGCGGCGCCTTGTGGCTGCGCTTGGCGGCCTCGACCAGCGCCTTGTACTCGGGGCCGTTCTTGTCCGGGCGGAACAGGATCTTGTAGATCTGGTCGGCGATCGGCTGCGGGCATTGGCCCCGCGCCATCTCGTCGGCCCATTGCTCGATCTGCGCGGCGATCTGCTTCTTGCGCTCGATGCCGAGCAACGCGGCCTTGACGATGTCCGCCGGCGCCTTCTTGAACTGCCCCTTGCCCATGCGGCGGAAGTAATGGGGCGATTCGAACAGCCGGAACAACGCGCCGGCCTGCTGGCCGAGCGTCGACTTGGCGTCGAAGTAATCGCGGGCAAGGTCGGCGAAGCCGAACTCGGTGTCGGGCGCGAATTCCCAGGCGAGATCGAGGTCGATCTCCTGGGCCAGCCGCTGGCCGTCCGCGATCAGCTCGGCCGGGGACGGCTTGTCGAACTTCAGGAGGACGTTGGCGGCCTTCACTTTGACGCGCTTGCCCGAATCGAGCTCGATCTGCATCGAGGATTCGGCTTCGGACAGGACGCGACCGGCGAGGAATTTTCCGGCTTCTTCGAACAGGGCAAACATAGCGGCGGGATTGTCGCTGATCGTGGAGGGGGCGCCGGTTGGGTGCCGGGGAGCGCTGTCTCAATTCGTTCCGGACGTGAGGCTCGTGGGCGCCGATGCAACATCCCGCCGGTGACAAACGCCTGTCAACGCGATGTCAAACGCATGTCAAGGCGCGGTCACGGCGCTTTCGCATACTCGCGGCGAACTGCCCGCCCTGACCGGGGCCGATGCCATGCCCCCGCGCTTTCACACCCTCATCGCCGCGCAGTTCTTCTCCGCGCTGGCGGACAACGCGTTGCTGATCGTGGGCATCGCGCTGCTGCGCGAGATGGGGCAGCCCGTGTGGTGGGCGCCGCTGCTGAAGCTGTGCTTCACGCTGGCCTACGTGGGCCTGGCGCCGGTCGTCGGGCTGATCGCCGACGCGTGGCCCAAGGTCGCGCTGATGACCTGCATGAATGGATTGAAGGCGGTGGGCGTGGGCCTGATGGCGCTGGGGCTGGATCCGCTGATCGCCTTCGGCATCGTCGGCACCGCCGCTGCCTGCTACGCGCCGGCGAAGTACGGCCTCATCACCGAAATCGTTCCCCCGGGCAAGCTTGTCGCGGCCAACGGCTGGATCGAGGTCTCGGTGGTGTGCTCGGTGCTGCTGGGCACGCTGGTCGGCGGCCTGCTGGTCAGTCCCTGGTGGATGACGGCGGTCGGCGAGCTTGGCCTGGCGCAACCGCTGCGCGCGTCCTTGTGCGCGCTGCTCGCGATCTATGCGCTGGCGGCCGCGCTGCAACTGCGCGTGCCGGAGAGCGGCATCGCCTACCCGAAGGCGCCGACCCGTCCTCGCGAGATCCTGAGGGACTTTTACGCATCCAACGCCGCGTTGTGGCGTGACCGCCTGGGCGGCCGCCTGTCGCTGTCGATGACGACCTTGTTCTGGGGCGCCGGCGCGACCTTGCAGCTCGCGGTGTTGCAGTGGGCGCAGGACGTGCTCGGCCTGCGGCTGAATCAGGGTGCCTATCTGCAGGCGACCGTGGCGATCGGCGTGGTGGTGGGCGCGGGCCTGGCGGGCCGCTGGATCGCGCTGCACCATTCGCTCAGAGTGATGCCGCTGGGCCTGATGCTGGGTGCGTTGATGCTGGGCACGCCGTGGGTGACCTCGCTGGGCTGGGCGCTGCCGGCGATGGTGTTGGTGGGGGCCGTGGGCGGCGCGATGGTCGTTCCGATGAACGCGTTGTTGCAGCACCGCGGCGTGCAACTGCTCAGCGCTGGCCGCTCGATCGCCGTGCAGGGATTCAACGAGAACCTCAGCATCCTCCTGATGCTGGGCAGCTACGCGATCCTGCAAGCCTGCGGCGTGCCGCTGGTGTGGTTGATGAGCGGGCTTGGACTCTTCGTCTGCCTTTGTGTCCTCACGCTGATGGCACGACGGCTGAGCGCCGCGACGAAAGCGGACCGAGCCCGGCCACCGGGCCGTCGCTGGCGCGGCGAGGACACGCGAGGCGCGGTCAAGGACTGATCAGCGCTTCGATCGGAGCGCGGGCCGCCGCGCCCGGACGTGAGTCACCACGGCTGAGCGCTGCGACGAGGACGGAGGGAGGCCGGCCGCGGGGCTGCCGCCGGCGCAGCGCGGGAGGGCGCCCAACTCGCCCTCTCGCCTTCGGCTCGTTTGGCTCGGACAGAGGCGCCCAGTCAGTGCTTGAACACGCTTCGCGTGCCCGCGCTGCGCCGGCGGCAGCCCCGCGGCCGGCCTCCCTCCGTCCCTGCGCGGTCTCCGCGGGACGAAGAACTACAGCGCCCGCACCGGCATCGTCGACAGCTGCGACCCGGCGCGCAGCGCGGTGCTGGTGCCGTCGATGGCCGAGGCATAGACCTGCTCGATGCCTTGCACGATGCCATCCCAGTCGAGGGATTCAGCGCTCTCCCGCGCCGCGAGGCCCATGGCCCGCAACCGGGGCAGGTCGTCCATCAACGCCAGCGTCCGCGACTGGAAGGCTTGCGCGTCGTTGAACGGCGCGAGGCCGCCATTGCCGCCGTCCCGCACCAGCAGCGCCGCCGCGGCGTACTGGTAGGCCATGACCGGCAGGCCGCTGGCCAATGCCTCCGGCGTGACGTTGCCGTAGGTCTCGGTGATGCTGGGGAAGACGAACAGATCGCCGCTGGCATAACAGGCCGCGAGGTCCTCGCCGTGGCGCATGCCGGCGAAGACGACGTTGGCGGACGGCGGCAGGCGCTGCTCCAGATCGGCGCGCGCCGGCCCGTCACCGACCAGCACCAGCCGGGCGCGCGGCTGGCGCTGCAGCAGCGCCGGCCACAGATCGACGAGCAACTGGAGATTCTTCTCCGCCGCCAGCCGTCCCACATGCAGCAGCACCGGATCGCCCGATGCCGCGCCCCAACTGGCGCGCAGCGCCTCGCTGCGACGCGACGGGTGGAACAGCTGTGTGTCGACGCCGCGCGCGATCACGCTGACGTGACGGAAGCCTTGCGCCATCAGCTCGCCGGCCAGCGCCGCGTTCGGCACCATCGTGCTGTGGCAGCGGTTATGGAACTTGCGCAGGTAGGCCAGCAGCGGGCGGCGCAGCCAGCCGATGCCGTAATGCTGGGCGTAGGCATGGAAGTTGGTGCGGAACTCCGACACCACCGGCAGCTTGAGCTGCCGCGCCGCCTGCAGCGCGGACCAGCCCATCGGGCCTTCCGTCGCGATGTGGACGACGTCCGGCCGCTTGCTGGCCCACAGGTTGACCAGTGTGCGCTTGGACACCACGCCCATGCGCAGATGCGGATAACGCGGCACGGCCAGGCCGCGCATCAGCACCTCGTCGATCGGCGCCTCCTGCCGCGCGGCGGCTCCGGCGGGCGGCTGGCGCGGGCGCAGCAACTGCACCGCATGGTCGCGGGACTGCAAGCCCCTGACCACGCAGGCGATGCTGCGCGCCACGCCGTTGACCTCCGGGGGATAGGTCTCCGTCACCACCGCGACGCGGAAATGCCGCTGGCGGGTGGGGAGCTCGTCGACTTCGAGTTCGATCGGCGCGGTCGTCATGGCCGGAATGATGGTCGTCGATCGCAACAGTTCTGTGACGGTGCCGACCGTCACGCGCCTGAAACAGCGAATAGACACAGTCGCCACGCGTCCGTCATCGCCGCATCACCGTCTCATCACGGCGTTGCCATCGATCGACGTCACGCTCACCCGCTCACCCTTGGACGAGGCCCGCATGAACGATTTTCTGGCACTCCTGAACGAACAGCGTTGGGACGACCACCGCTACTACCACCATTGCCGCATCAACCAGTCGCTGCACCTGTTGAGCGCCTGCTGCTTCGTGATCGCCTACGGGCTGCTGCTGGTCGACCCGGCCTGGGCCGCGCTGCTGGCCTGGGGCGTCTCGATGACCAGCCGCCAGGCCGGCCACTTCTTCTTCGAGCCCAAGGGCTACGACGAAGTGAACCAGGCCACCCACGAGTACAAGGAAGAGATCAAGGTCGGCTACAACCTGCGCCGCAAGATCGTGCTGATGGGCCTGTGGGCCGCGTCGCCGGTGCTGCTGTGGCTGCAGCCGGGGCTGTTCGGCGTGTTCGAGCCGGCCACCAGCTTCGTCGAGTATCTGCATCAACTGGGCATGCTCTGGTTCTGGCTGGGCGCCGGCGGCCTGGCCTTCCGCGTGCTGCAACTGGCGGTGATCCGCGACCTGCGCACCGGCCTGGCCTGGGCGACGAAGATCGTCACGGACCCGTTCCACGACATCCAGCTGTACCACCGCGCACCGTTGCATCTGTTGCGCGGTGAGCGCATGGACCCGATGCATTGGGCCCGTGGCGATGGGCACAATGCGGTGAACGGCGAACAGGCGGCCTGACCCGACACGAGCGACGCGCCGCGATCCGGCCTCGCCGGATCGCACACAGACGCGGGGACAGGCGCCGGACCGGCCCTCGGCCGGCCATGCCGACAAGAAGGAGTTCCCGCATGTCTTTGTCAGAACGGCGCCACGAGGCGCCGATCTCGTTGCCGTCGCCATCGCAGTCATTGGCGCGCCGCGCGGCGCTCGCGATGGCGGTCGCCTCGGCCGCGCTGCTCGCCGGGTGCGGCAGCGTGATGCCCAACACCGGCAATCAGCGCGTCCTCGGCGGCCCCATCGTCTACACGCAGGTGGGTCGGGGCGATCCGACGATCGTCCTGCAATCGGGCTTGGGCGACGGCCGCGACCCGTGGGCGGCGGTGCTGCAGGAGCTGCGTCCGCATCACAGCGTCTTCGCCTACGACCGCCCCGGCTACGGCGACAGCACTGCCACGCCGCCGACGCCGCGCAGCCCCTGCGGCATCGCCACGGAGTTGCACGAGCTGCTCAAGAGCGCCGGCATCAAGCCGCCGTACGTGCTGGTCGGCCACTCGATCGGCGGGCTGTACCAGTACGCCTACTCGCGGCTCTACCCCGACGAAGTGGCGGGCCTGGTGCTCGTCGACGCCACCCACCCGATGCACCTGCGCCGCATGCAGGTCGAGGTGCCGCTGATGGCCAACATGCTGGACAGCATGAGTCGCCGCGTCTTCCGCGGCATGACGCAGGCGGAGTTCAACATGCAGCAGGAATGCGTCGACGCGCTGCTGCAGAAGCCGCGGCCGGACGTGCCCGTGCGCGTGCTGACGCGCACCGTGTACTCGCCGATGGAAGCGGCCAGCGGCTTCGAGGCGATGGTCCACGGGCTGGAACCCAACTGGCTGCCGTTGACCGGCGCGGCGCGCCTGCAGCCGGTGGAGGGCTCGGGGCATTACATCCAGCGGGACAAGCCGGAGGTCGTCGTGGAGGCGATCGACGAGGTGACGCGGGAAGCACGGGAGCGCGCGGCGGCGAAGGAGCGGGCGGCGAAGGCGGCCGATGTCGCGTCGGCGCCGGAGGGCACCGTCACGCGGTGAGCGGCCTCACGCGTCCTTGTCCGCGGGCTTGTCCTTGCCGGGGAACAGGCCGCGGATCACGCCGAGGAAGGCGGCCAGCACGCTGACGGTCACACCGGTCGTGACGGCGACGATGACCTGATCGGACCACAGGTCGGCGCCGCTCAGCGCCTTTATCGCGCCTTGTGCCGCGAGCAGCATCGTCCACATGACGAGGCAGCCCGCCGCGAGACCGTGGGCCCGATCGGCGTAGGTCGCCCGAAGCTGCCGATTCGCGCGCAGGTCCTCGGCCCACTCGTGACGCAGGGTCTGATCGCCTGACGGGAGGGGGCTTGCAGGCCAGGCGTCCGCGGCACCGGCAGAGTCCCGCATCGCACGCGATATCGGGCGCTCGGCGCCGAAGCGCTGCATCCATTCGTCTCGGGATGTGGGCATGGCTCAGATCGTCGGATCGACACGAATCATGTCATTGGGAATGACACTGCCATTCGGCTCCCCCCGTGACCAGGCCGAGTCCGGCTCATGGGTCAGGTCCGAGAGCGCCCGCGCGCTGAACTTTCCGTAGCGATCGATGATGGCGTCGACGAGGCCCCAGGCGTCGTCGTCCCAGTCCGGGATCACCGGGGTCCTCCAGTGCTCTCGCTCCGAGTCGCCCGACAGCGTTCTCACGGTCTGAAGGACAGGGCGGTTTCCATACGCCTGATACTGGCTCTGGATGCACGGGATCAAGGGTCCGTGGGTCCAGCGGATGAAGATGTCCGTCACCAAAGGCGTCTGGCGAACCTTCAGGTGCCATGCGTGAGCGAAGTACATGAGCTTCTGCAGCTTCATGGACGACAGGCCCTCGAGCCGACCTTCCTGAGCCCGCTGCACGAATGCGTTGGCGACTGCATACGCCGAATAGGTCATGGATTCCTCCGTCGAAGCGCACCGCGAAGACCGATGCGAGGTGGAGGAGTCTAGGAAGCGCCGCCCGCGAAGGGCAGGGGTCGACGCTGACATTCGTCAATGTCACCTTGAATGCCCCCGTGGGAGGGAGTGCGTCAGCGCCGCATCGGCATCCCGTCGCGTTTCAGTGCTTGAACCCCAGTGTCTCCATCAGCAAGCGCCGCTTGATCGCCTTGTTGCTCGGCAGGGCGGGGCTGCTCCACCAGCCGCCGTCGCGCATCGCGCGGGCGGCGGCGACGATGCGGCGCTGCACCTCGTCGAAGTCCGCGTCGCTGAAGTCCAGGCTGAAGATCATCCGGCCCGTGCCGACCCAGCTGAGCGCCAGGCCCTGCTCGCGCAGGAAGTACTGCAGCATCCAGTTGTAGCGCGAGGGCTGCGTGTAGTAGAGCGTCCAGATCGAGGACATGTTGGCCGCGCGCAGCGGCAGGTCCTCGGCCTCCAGCGCCGCGTTCAGGCGTGCGCGGCGGCTGTCCTGCTGCGCGTCCTGGTCGAGCAGCTGCTGCTGGCGCCGCGGCTCGTCCAGCGCTTCGAGGAACACCGACATCGCGCCCATCACGTACGGATGCGTGTTGAATGTGCCGCGCGCGAAGCACACGTCCGCCGGGCGCTCGTCGCGATATCGCTTCATCCACGACGCCCGCCCGCAGACCACGCCGATCGGCAGGCCGCCGCCCAGCGTCTTGCCGTAGGTCACCAGGTCCGCGCGCACGCCGAAGTAGGCCTGCGCGCCGCCCGCGCCGAGCCGGAAGCCCATGAAGACCTCGTCGAAGATCAGGGCGATGCCGCGGTCGGTGCAGACCTGGCGCAGTTCGCGCAGCCAGGCGGCGTAGGCGTCGCGGTCGTAGGACGCGCGCCGCGAGCTGTCCACCAGCGAGCCGTCGCCGGGCGCCGGCTTGTTGGGGTGCAGCGCCTGCAGCGGATTGACCAGCACGCAGGCGATGTCGCGCCGTGTGCGCAACACCTGCAGGCTGCGCGCGTGCATGTCGCGCAGCGTGTAGGTGCGCTCGGCCGGCAGCGGATTGCCGGGGCCGGGCTGGGCCTCGTCCCACCAGCCGTGGTACGCGCCGCAGAAGCGCACCAGGTGCGTCTTGCCGGTGTGGTAGCGCGCCAGTCGCACCGCCTGCATCACCGCCTCGGTGCCGGACATGTGGAAGGACAACTGGTCCATCTGCGCGTGCGCGAGGACGCGCCGCACGTTTTCCTCCACCAGCGGGTGGTAGACGCCGAGCACCGGGCCGAGGCGCTCGACACGCTTCGCGCCTTCGGCGATGCAGCGCCGGTAGAAGTCGTAGCCGAACAGGTTGACGCCGTAGCTGCCGGCCAGGTCGATGAAGCGTTGACCGTCCAGATCGGTCAGCCAGTGGCCGTCGCTGGCTGCCATGACCGGTCCCAGCGGCAGTTCGCGCTGCACCAGCGGACTGAACGGCGGCGGCACGCGGTAGCTGCTGGTGAACTGCAGATCCGGCAGCGACGGCTTCATGGCCTGCGTCGCGGCGATGCTTTGCGCATGGCGCGTCTTCAGCGTGCGGGACAGCCCCGCGAAGCTGGCGCGGCGTCGGGCCACGACCTCGCCCGGCGCGTCGTCGGCGTTGAAGAAGCGGGCGTCGTCGAAGCGCTGCGTCGGCATCAATCGCGCCAATCGCACCGCCATCCGCGAATGCCCGGCCAGCGACGGGTGCTTGGCGCGGGACAGCTGCAGGCGCCGCCAGCCCATGGGCGCCGCGTAGAGCGCGGCGAGCCCGGCGGCGGCCGCGGCGACGGGGAGCAGATCGAACATCAACATCGAAGCGGACATGGGCATGGACCTCCTGGGCCTCGTTCAGCTGTCACACAGCATTGGCAAATTACGGAGATATGTAGCCGCTGGAATTGACATGTCCATGAAACTGGCCCGATGGCGTGATCGCCTGACCCAGCAGGAAGACCTGAACTTTCTCTTGACCAACCGCGTGCCGCGCCTGGCGCTGACCCGCTTCATGGGCTGGTACAGCCGCATCGAGCAGCCCTGGCTGACGCGGATCAGCGTCGCCGTGTGGCGCCTGTTCACCGACCTCGACCTGAGCGAGGCCGAGCCGCCCGCGCGAGGCTACCGCTCGCTGCGCGACGTCTTCACGCGCCGGCTCAAGCCCGGCATGCGGCCGGTGGACACCACGCCGTCGGCCCTCGTCAGCCCGTGCGACGCCATCGTCGGCGCCTTCGGTCCGGTGACGCGCGGCATGGCGCTGCAGGCCAAGGGCATGGACTACCGGATCGCGGAGCTCTTCGGCGACGCGACCCGCGCCGCGCCCTACCTGAACGGCAGCTACCTGACGCTGCGGCTCACCTCGGCGATGTACCACCGCTTCCACGCGCCGGGCGACCTGCGCATCGAGCGCGTCACCCACATCGCCGGCGATACCTGGAACGTCAACCCGATCGCGCTGAAGCGGGTGGAGCGGCTGTTCTGCCGCAATGTCCGCGCGGCGGTGGAGTGCACCCTGCCCGACGGCACGCCGATGGCGCTGGTGCCGGTGGCGGCGATCCTGGTCGCGAGCCTGCGGCTGCATGCGCTGGACCTGACGCTGCGCCCGGGCCACCCCGGCCCGCACCGCTTCGACGATGTCCATCGCGACCACGCGCGTGGTGAAGAGATGGGCTGGTTCGAGCAAGGCTCGACCATCATCGTGTTCCTGCCGCCGGGCGTGAGCCTGCGCGCGGGACTGGAGGTCGGCCAGCGGATCCGCATGGGCGAGGCCATCGCCCGTCTACCATCCGCGGATGGCGATGAATGACACGACACGCGCGCCGCTGGGCGCGGGGCTGGGCGGCCTGCCGGAGACCCCCTACGGCGGCGACGAGCACGGCCTGATCTGCGGCTTCTGGATCCATCCCGAGCAGCCGACCGAGGCGCTGCCGACGGATGGCCCAGGCGCAGGCCCGGCTGGAGCGGCCCGAGGGCGGTTTTGTCTGGCTGCACTTGAACCTGGCCCATGCCGGCGCGTTGCCCTGGCTGCGGCGCAACGCCGCGCTGGCCGAGAGCTTCGCCGAGGCGCAGCAGCAGGGCTCGCGCTCGTCGCGCATCGAGCGTGTCGGCGAGCAGCTCTTCGCGGTGTTGAACGACGTCACCTTCGACTTCGCGTTCGATGTCGGCGACGTGTCGACACTGTGGATGCAGGTCAGCGAGCACCTGGTGCTGAGCGCGCGACGGTCGCCGCTGCGATCGGTGGACCGGTTGCGCATGGCGGTCAAGCGCGGGGATCGACCCCGGTCCAGCGTCGCGCTGCTCGACCACCTGCTGCGCGATCAGGCCGACGAATTGCAGCGCATCGTCCGCCAGTCGACGGAACGCGTCGACGACATCGAGGACGCGTTGCTCGCGGGGCGTCACTCCTCTCACGAGGCGGAGGTCGCGGCGCTGCGACGCCTGATGGTGCGGTTGCAGCGGCTGCTGGCGCCGGAGCCGAGCGCGCTGCTGCGCATGCTGTCCAACCCGCCGCCCTGGGTCGCGACACGCGACAAGGAGCAACTGCAGCAGGCGAGCGAGGAATTCGCGCTCGTGCTGCGCGACATCCAGGCGCTGCAGGAGCGCATCCGCGCCGTGCAGGACGAGACCTCCGCGCATGTCGCCCAGGAAAACAACCAGACGCTGTACGTGCTGACCATGGTCACCGTGCTGGCGCTGCCGATCAACCTGATCAGCGGCCTCTTCGGCATGAACGTCGGCGGGCTGCCGCTGCTGGAGCATCCGAACGGGTTCTGGGTGGTGCTGGGGCTGATCGTGCTGCTCACCGGGGTGTTGACGATGCTGGTGCTGAAGGCGACGGGGCGGCGGAAGTAGCGACGCGCGTCGCCCGACCGCCGGGCCGGCCGCTGATCGCCGAGCCGAGCCGAGCCGAGCCGGGCCGGGCCGGGCCGAGCCGAGCCGCGGCGTCATGCAGTCGCCGCCGGGTGCGGCGTGAGGAGGGCGGCGTGCGACGCAAGGCCGCGCCACGCGATAAGCCCAGGGAATGGACGCCGGCCCGTTTGGCATGGCGCGCGCCTCGGGGCGCTCTCACAATCCGCGCGACTCGTTGCCGGTGACCCGAGATGACCCTGACCTTCGCGCGTGCCCCGCGCCTCGACGCCTTGATCCGCCTGGCGCTGCCACTGGCCCTCGCCGCGCTGCCGCATCTGGTGTCGGCGCAGACCTGTGACGCGCCTGGCCCCGCGCCCGTCATCGGCCAGCGCATGGCCGACATCGCGATGCGCGAGTACCAGCGCGTCAACGGCCATCGCATCGACGCGTCGGGCCGGTTGTGGAAGTTCGGCTCGGTCGAGACGGAGACCGAGCCGCTGCGCGCCGCCGACGGCGACGCCGCGCCACCCGGCGATCGCTACGCCTGGCGCCGCATCTGGCGCTACTGGCAGGTGCTGGACCAGCATCGCCCGGGCACCGCCGCGAATCGCGACCTGCGCTGGGCGCCGGACCTGCTCGACGATCCCGATCAGGCCGGGCGCAGTCGCGTCGACGCGCTCGGGCCCGCGTTGGCCGAGGTGCCCGCCAGCTCGCCGATGGCCGAGCGGATGCGCGAGGCGCTGGTGCGCGCGGCCATCTCCGACTCGCCGTGGTCGGGGGCGTTCATCTCCTTCGTGATGCACGAGGCGGGGCTGAGCGACGAGGCCTTCCACTTCGCCGGCGCCCATGCGATCTACATCCGCGGCGCGCTGCGCGAGTCCCCCGGTTATGCCTACCGGGCCTGCGACATCCGACGCACCGCGCCGCGCGTCGGCGACCTGATCTGCTACTCGCGCGGCCAGCCGGTGCTGGACACCTTCGCCGATTGGCGGGACCGCAAGGACCAGCTCGACGGCCGCACCAAGTCGCACTGCGACGTGGTCGTCTCGGTCGACGCGAAGGCCCTGAAGATCGAGGCGATCGGCGGCAACGTGCTGCAGTCGGTGACGCGCCGGCAGCTCATGGTCAACGAGGCCGGCCTGCTGTCGAGCCGCCATTACGCCAGCGCGCCGCGGAACAAGCCGCGGCCCGGCAGTCCCTGCGCCGAGGACAGCAGCTGCGAGAAGTCCGATCTGAACCAGCAGCACTGGAGCGTGCTGCTGCAACTGCGTTGAGGCAAGCCCCGCGGCTCACAGGCCGAGGAAGGCGGTCAGTTCGTCGAGGTAGTCGTCGAAGTCGGCCAAGCCGTGATCGCTGCCCTCCAGCAGCTTGATCCGGCACGCCTCGTAGCGGGCGTGCATCTCGCGCCAGTCGAGCACCTCGTCGCCCTTGGCCACGACCGCGAGCATCCGGTCCGGATGCGCCAGGTCGCCGACCTGCAGCGCGCGCAGCTCATCGACGAATTCGGGGCGAAAGTAGAAGTGCTCGTCCGGGTTCTGCCAGCAGGTCTGCTCGCCGATGTAGGCGGCGAGGTCTCGCGCCGGGTCGACGGCGGGATTCAGCAGCACGGCGCGCGCGCCGCTGGCCTGCGCGACATGCGTCGCGTAGAAGCCGCCGAGCGAGCTGCCCATCACCGCCATCGTGTCGCGCGGCCAATCGCGGATCAGCGCGTCCACCAGCGCCATCGCCTCGCGCGGCGACGGTGGCAACTGCGGGCAGGCGAAGACGAGATCGGGACGCCGCTCCGCGACCCAGCGCGCCATGCGCCGGGCCTTGGCCGAGCGCGGCGAGGACCGGAAGCCATGCAGGTAGAGCAGATGCGTGCGATTCGCGGGCGCGGCGCCCCGCGTCGGTGCGGGGGAGGGCGCGGAAGCGGGCGTTCGATCGGACGAGGGCGCGGTCATGGCGCCGCAGTGTAGGGTCCTCCCCGAATCACTTCCGGCATGGGGGGTGACGCTGGGGGATCATCCCGGGCGAGCCGCGCCCGGTCCGCGTCGGTGCGCGAGTATCCGCGCATTGACGGGCTGGCGGCGGCCCCGCACATTGCGCGCTTCGCCAGGGCGAGAATCCCTGCTTCCTCAACATGGGCGTTGCCGGCGACCCCGGCCCTGCCCGACAAGAACGTCGACCAATGACCCACCGGGACACGATCCAACTGACGGCCATCGCGGCCGCGGCGCTGCTGCTGACCGCCTGCGCCACCACCGGCACTTCCACCCCCGCCGCCGCGCCGGCCGCGCCCGCCGCCGCGCAGGCGCCGGCCGGTGCCGCCTCCGGCGCGCCGGGCTCGCCGGGCGCCACCTCGCCGATGACCGCGGCCCGCCCGCCCGCCGATCCGACCGCGCCCAAGCCGTTCGCCGAAGTCAGCCGCGACACCAAGCGCCAGGACGGCCTGTTCCCGATCCTGCGCAAGGACGAGAAGGTCTGGCTCGAGATCCCGCGCGCGATGCTGAACAAGCCGTTCCTGTTCACCATCAACATCTCCAGCTCGATCGGCGAGCGCGGCTTCTACGCCAGCCAGATGGGCCCGGACGTGATGGCCGAATGGCGCCGCATCGGCAACAACATCCAGCTGGTGGCGCTGAACACCAAGTTCCGCGGCGAAGGCGGCGGCAAGCGCGCCGTGGAAGAAGCGTTCTCGCCCAGCCTGCTGGCCGCCGGCCCGGTCGCCAGCGCGGACCACCCGGAGCGCAAGTCCTTCCTGGTCGACGCCGGCCTGCTGCTGTCGGACATCCCCGGCATGTCGACGCGCCTGGAAATGGCCTACCGCCTGCCCTACAACGTCGACCGCGGCAACTCGTACTTCGAGTCCACCCGCGCCGACGCGCAGCTGAGCACGCTGAACGCCAAGATGCATTACTTCACGCCGCGCATCCCGGCGCCGCCGCTGGTGGCGCCGCCGGTGCCGGTGCCGACGCCGCCCCAGGCGACGCCGGATCCGCGCTCGATGTTCATGGGCTTCGTCTTCAACTTCCGCGCGCTGCCGGAGCAGGCCATGTCGACGCGCCGCGCCGACGGCCGCCTGGGTCACTTCACCGAGTCGTTCACCGACCTGAGCGACGACTCCAAGCCGAATCCGCGCGTCCACTACGTCAACCGCTGGCGTCTGGAGAAGAAGGATCCGAACGCCGCGCTGTCCGAGCCGGTGCAGCCCATCGTCTACTGGATGGACAAGAACATTCCGCCGAAGTACCGCGCCTCGGTCGAGGCCGGTATCCTGGAATGGAACAAGGCCTTCGAGAAGATCGGCTTCAAGGACGCCGTCGTCGCCAAGCAGCAGCCCGATGACGCGGACTGGGACAACATGGACGCGTCGCACGCGTCGATCCGCTGGTTCGTCGGCTCCGACGTCGGCTTCGCCATCGGCCCCAGCCATGTCGACCCGCGCAGCGGCGAGATCATGGACGCGGACATCGGCATGAGCGACGTCTTCGCCCGTGGCGGCCGTTCCTTCATCGTCGAGGACGCGCCGCGCGGCGTGAGCTCGCTGGGCGAGGAAGCGCAGGCGCTGGCCGCGCTGAACCAGGGCTGGCGCGAGGGCCGCAACGCGACCTACTGCACCTATGCGCAGGACGCCGCGGCCGAGATGGATTTCGCGCTGGACATCCTCGAGGCCCGCGGCGACATCGCCCCGGACAGCCCCGAGGCGGACGCCTTCATCCAGGCCCGGATCAAGGACGTGATCATGCACGAGGTGGGCCACACGCTGGGCCTGAAGCACAACTTCAAGGCCTCGACGACGGTGACGCAGGCGCAGCTCAAGGACAAGGCCTACACCGACGCGAACGGCCTGTCCGGCTCGGTGATGGACTACAACGCCTACAACATCCCGCTGGAGGGCGAGGCGCCGACGTCGTACAACAACACGACGCTGGGCAGCTACGACTACTGGGCGATCGAGTACGCCTACAAGCAGATCCCGCAAGCGCAGGAAGCGGCCGAGCTGGGCCGCATCGCGGCGCAGAACCGCGTGCCGGGCCATGCCTACGCGGACGACGCGGACGCGGGCGGCTTCGGTCCGATCGACGGCATGGACCCGATGATCAACCGCTTCGACCTGGGCGACGATCCGCTGGCGTACTACAAGAAGCGCCTGAAGCTGACGCAGGAACTGTGGGCGCGGGTGCAGAACCGCAAGCCCGAGGCCGGTGACGATCCGCTGCGCCAGCGCCGCCAGCTGGCGAGCGGCTTCTCGCAGCTGACGCGCGCGTCGGAGCTGGTCGGCAAGTACGTCGGCGGCATGTACACCCACCGCGACGTGCCGGGTGCCTCGGTGCCGGCGATGCGTCCGGTCGATCCGGCCAAGCAGCGCGAGGCGCTGCGCTTCCTGGCCACGGGCCTGTTCAGCGCGGACAGCTTCCGCTTCAAGCCGGAGTTCCTGACCTCGCTGACGACCGACTACGTCGAGTTCAACCGTGCCGGCTTCGTCAGCATCCCGACGGCGGTGGCCCGCGTGCAACTGAGCGCGATGGACCGCCTGCTGCAACCGCAGACCGCGATCCGCCTGATGGAGCTGCCGAACTACGTGTCGGCGTCCGAGCGCAAGAGCGTGATCTCGATCAACGAGGTCTACGGCACGTTGCAGTCGTCGATCTGGAGCGAGCTCAAGACCGGCGCGGAGATCGATCCGCTGCGTCGCAACCTGCAGCGCGAGTACCTGCGCCGTCTGCAGGCCAACCTGACGCGCGGCGGCGCGGCGTCGGGCCAGTTCGCCGATGCCTACGCCGTGCTGCGCCTGCACGCGGTGCAACTGCAGAGCGACCTGCGCGCCGCGCAGGGCAAGGGCTCGGTGGAGACCCGCGCCCACGTCGCGGAGAGCCTGGACATGCTGAGCAGCGTGCTCAAGGCCACGATGACGCGCACCTGAACGACGGGCCGGGCACCGCCCGGCTCATCGACCTGGGAAGGCCGGCGCAAGCCGGCCTTTTTCATGGCGCCGCGACCGGCGCCATGGCTGGCGTAACGGGGCTCTTGAGGCCTCTTATCGACGATAGGGGTCCCGGCACGAGCCGTTATGCTGGTTCGAATCTTCCCGGACCCGATCGATGAGCTCCAACCTTCAACAGGCGGCGGACACCTTGATGGCGGCGATCCGGGCGCATCCCGACGACGCCCGGCATCACCTCCAGCTCGGCAACCTGCTGGCCGGCGTCGGCGACTGGGCCGCCGCCGAGGTCTGTTATGCGAATTGCTGCCACCTGCAGCCCAAGAGCGCCAACCTCCAGTACAACTGGGGCGTGTCGCTGCAGGAGCTCAGCCGGATTCCCGAGGCGATCGAGGCCTTCGAGCGCGCGCTGACCATCAACCCCGGCTACGCGGCGGCGTTTTTCGCGCTGGGGCTGGCCTACAAGCGGCTGGAAGCCTTCGACGCGGCATTGGTCGCCTTCGATTGCGCGATCGGCCTCGACGGCAAGGACCCGAAGCCCCGGCTCGAACGCGGTCGCACGCTGTTGCAGATGGGACGGCACGCCGAGTGCCTGGCCGAGATCGATGCGCAGCCCGACGCGTTCCGCGCCGACCCCGAGGTGCAGAACCTGCGCGGCATCGCGCTCAAGCACCTGGGCCGCGCGCAGGAGGCGCTGGCGGCCTACGACCTGGCCATCCGGGCCAGGCCGGACTACCTCGACGCGATCTACAACCGCGCCAACCTGCGTCTGCTGGCGCGGCAGTTCTCGCTGGCGCTGGAGGACTTCGACCGGGCCCATGCGCTGAAGCCCGACCTCGACTGGCTGCCCGGCCTGCGGCTCTACACGGCGATGCATGTCTTCGACTGGCGTGAGGTCGATGCGCGGCTGGCGGCGCTGCTCGACGATGTGTCGCAGGGGCGGCGCGGCGTGCAGCCGCTGGTGCTCGAATGCCTGGTGGACGATCCCGCGGCGCATCAACAGGCCGCGCGGATCTGGCATCAGAGCACGCAGGCGCCGCGGGTCGCCTGGGAGCCGGCCGTCGCGCCCGCGCAGGACGGCAGGATCCGCGTCGCCTACGTCTCGCGCGACTTCAAGCCGCACCCGGTGGCGTACCTGATGGCCGAGGTCTTCGAGCTGCACGACCGCGAGCGCTTCGAGGTCATCGGCATCAACTACGGCGCCGCGCGCGACGACGAGGTGCAGGCGCGGCTGCGCGCGGGCTTCGATCGGTTCCTCGACGTCGCGCACTTGCAGGACAAGCAGATCGCCGAGCTGTGCCGCCAACTGGGCGTCGACATCGCCGTCGACCTGACCGGCTTCACCGAGGGCGCGCGCGGCGGGATCTTCGCGTGGCGCGCGGCGCCGGTGCAGATGCTCTACATCGGCTATCTGGGCACGTCGGGCTCGCCGCTCTACGACTACCTGATCGCCGACCCGGTGACCGTGCCGCCCGAGACGCGCCCCTTCCACGACGAGCGGATCCTCTACCTGCCGTCGTATCAAGCGAACGACCGACGCCGGCCGCGACCGCCGACGACGAAGGGCCGGGCGGCGCTCGGACTGCCGGAGACCGGCTTCGTCTATTGCTGCTTCAACAACCCGTGCAAGATCACGCCGGCGGTCTTCGAGACGTGGATGACGATCCTGCGGCAGGTGCCCGGCTCGGTGCTGTGGGTGCTGGAGGAAGACCCCCGCGCCGCCGAGAACCTGCGCGCGCACGCGGCGCGCCTGGGCGTGGCGGGCGAGCGGATCGTGCTGGCCGGACGCGCGGACCGCGACGCCTATCTGGCGAGCCTGCGGGCGGCCGACCTGTTCCTCGACACCTTGCCCTACAACGCCGGCGCGACCGCCAGCGATGCGTTGTGGATGGGGCTGCCGGTGCTGACGCGCCTCGGGCAGTCGTTCTGCGCGCGGGTCGCGGCGAGCCTGCTGACGGCGGTGGGTCTGCCGGAGCTCATCGCGCGCGACGCCGATGACTACGTGCGCCGGGCCGTCGACCTGGCGACGCGGCCCGGGCTGCTCGACGGCCTGCGCCAGCGGCTGCGGGACGGCGCGCGGGACTCGGCGCTGTTCGACGCGCCGGGGTTCGTCAGGACGCTGGAGGCGGGATACGAGGCGGTGCACCGCGCCCGCTTGAGCGGCGCGGCGCCCGACGACGTCAGAGTCGGCTGACCTCGTCCCGGTCGCCCACCGGATACCGCCGCTCCGCCGCCACGATGTCCCAGACCGCGATGAACATCGCCGCGATCAGCGGCCCGATCACGAAGCCGTTCAGGCCGAACACGGCCATCCCGCCCAGCGTCGACAGCAGCACGATGTAGTCCGGCATCTTGGTGTCCTTGCCGACCAGCAGCGGCCGCAGCAGGTTGTCCACCAGCCCGATCACGACGGTCCCGAACAGCAGCAGCCCGACGCCCGAGCCGACGTGCCCGGTCGCCAGCAGGTAGATCGCCACCGGCCCCCACACCAGCGCCGCGCCGACCGCCGGCAGCAGCGACAGGAAGGCCATCAGCACCGCCCACAGCACCGGCGCGTGGATGCCCAGGATCCAGAACGCGAAGCCGCCCAGCGCGCCTTGCAGCGCCGCCACGGCGATGTTGCCCTTGACGGTGGCGCGGATGACGGTGCGGAACTTCTCGCCCAGCTGGCGCTTGTAGGCGTCCTGCAGCGGCAGCGCGTCGCGGATGCGCATCGACAGCTGCTCGCCGTCGCGCAGCAGGAAGAACAGCAGGTAGAGCATCACGCAGAAGCTCACCAGGAAGTCGAAGGTGTCCTGGCCGAAGCCCAGCGCCTTGGTCGCCATGAATTGGCTGCCCTGGTTGAGCGCGCTGCCCAGCTTGTCCTGCAGCGTCGACAGGTTGTGCAGGCCCAGGCGCTCCAGCACGTCCAGCAGCCAGCTCGGCAGGGCCGCGTAGACCTGCGCGACGTAGGTGCCGAAGTTGAAGCGCCCCGACTTGACCATCTCGAAGACGACCGCCGCCTCCTGCACCAGCGCGCCCATCACGTAGGTCAGCGGCAGCACCACCAGCAGCAGGATGACCAGGATGGACAGCCCGGCCGCCACGCCGGGGCGGCGCGTCTTGCGCAGCAGCCGCCGGTACAGCGGCTGGAAGACGATGGCCAGGGCCACGGCCCACAGCACCGCGCTCAACATCGGCCACAGGATCCAGCCGAAGGCCAGCGTCACCAGCGCCAGCAGGCACAGGAAGGATCGGTTCTGCAGCGCGGGGACCAGCTTGCCAGGGGGGCTCATCGTGTCGTCGCTCCTCGGGAGAATCTCGGGATTCGGGATCGCGCCACCGGCCCTCGCCGGCACGCGGGGCGCAGGATCGCCGCTTTACTTCAGCGCGTCCAGCAACTTCTCGTGGATGCCGTCGAAGCCGCCGTTGCTCATGCACAGCACGTGATCGCCCGGCCGCGCCGCCTGTTTCACCAGCGCGACCAGCGCGTCGACATCGGCGCCGACCACCGCCTGCTCGCCCAGCGGCGCGAGCGCCTCGCGCGCGTCCCAGGTCAGGCCGGCCTGGTTGCAGAAGCTCAGGTCCGCTTCCTCCAGCGCCCACGGCAGCAGCGCCTTCATCGTGCCCAGCTTCATGGTGTTGGAGCGCGGCTCGAAGACCGCCAGGATGCGCTCCTGCGGGGCGATGCGGCGGCGCAGCCCGTCGATGGTGGTGTGGATCGCCGTGGGGTGATGGGCGAAGTCGTCGTAGACCTTCACGCCGTGGGCCTCGCCGCGCAGCTCCAGGCGCCGACGCACGTTCTTGAAGCCGGACAGCGCGGCGCAGGCCTGCTCCGCGTCGATGCCCACGTGCTCCGCGGCGGCGATCGCGGCCAGCGCGTTGAGCTGGTTGTGCTCGCCCAGCAGCTCCCAGTTGACGTGGCCCACCTTCAGGCTGCCGCGCAGCACGTCGAAGGACTGCGGCTCGCCACGCGCGCGCAGCGCGCCGGGCTCCTCCTTGCGCGCGCCGAAGCGCTGCACCTCGCTCCAGCAGCCGCGCGCCAGCACGCGTTGCAGCGCTTCCTCGCGTGCGTTGACGACCAGCCGGCCCGTCGGCGGCACCGTCCGCACCAGGTGGTGGAACTGGGTCTCGATCGCCGCCAGGTCCGGGAAGATGTCGGCGTGGTCGTGCTCCAGGTTGTTCAGGATCGCCGTGCGCGGCCGGTAATGGACGAACTTGCTGCGCTTGTCGAAGAAGGCGGTGTCGTACTCATCGGCCTCGATGACGAAGTGCCGGCCGGCGCCCAGCCGCGCCGACACGCCGAAGTTCTGCGGCACGCCGCCGATCAGGAATCCGGGCGCGAGGCCAGCGGACTCCAGGATCCACGTCAGCATCGACGTCGTCGACGTCTTGCCGTGCGTGCCGGCGACCGCCAGCACGTGCCGCCCCTGCAGCACATGTTCCGCCAGCCACTGCGGGCCGCTGGTGTACGGCAGCCCGGCGTCGAGGATCGCCTCCATCAGCGGGAAGCGGCCCTCCGACGAGCGCGTCACCACGTTGCCGATCACGAACAGGTCCGGCTTCAGGTCCAGTTGCTCCGCGCCGAAGCCCTGGATCAACTCGATCCCCAGCGCCTCCAGCTGCGTGGACATCGGCGGATAGACATTGGCATCGCAGCCGGTCACCGTGTGGCCGGCTTCCCGGGCCAGCGCCGCCAGGCCTCCCATGAAGGTGCCGCAGATGCCTAGGATGTGGATATGCATGTCTGTCTCTCAGCTGCTGTACCAATCGGTAAGCAAGGGTAATGCCTGTCGCGAGGTGAAATCGATGCGACGGGGTAGGGCCGGTTCGGGATGGACTGCCACCGCGTCAGGGGCGATCGACGGCGTGCCCGGCCCGGCCGCTCGGTCCTCGTGCGTGGCAGGCCACATGCCCGGCGCTGGTTCGGCGCCGGTCCGGCCGTGGCGGCGAGGGCTGCATCGTTGCAAACGGTGGGCGCCCGGACCGATCAGCGCAGCGCCTGGCGGGCCGCTTCGAGGGTGGCGTCGATGTCGGCGTCGGTGTGCGCGGCGGACACGAAGCCGGCCTCGTACAGCGCCGGCGCCAGATACACGCCGGCGTCCAGCATCGCGTGGAAGAAGCGGTTGAAGCGCTCCTTGTCCGTGGTCATCACGGTCGTGTAGTTCTGCGGCAGCTCGGACATCAGGAAGAAGCCGAACATGCCGCCTTCGCTGTCGACGCTGAACGGCACGCCGTTCTCGTCCGCAACGCGTTTCAGGCCGTCGACCAGCCGGCGCGTCTTCGCCGACAGTGCGTCGAAGAAGCCGGGCTTGCGGATCTCGCGCAGCGTGGCCAGGCCGCAGGCGGTCGCCACCGGATTGCCCGACAGCGTGCCGGCCTGGTAGACGCCGCCCAGCGGGGCCAGGTGGCGCATGATCTCGCGGCTGGCGCCGAAGGCGGCCAGCGGCATGCCGCCGCCGATGACCTTGCCGAAGACGCTGATGTCCGGCACGAAACCCGGGATCAGGTCCGCGTACAGCCCCTGCGCGCTGCGCAGGCCGACGCGGAAGCCGGTCATCACCTCGTCCAGCACCAGCAGCGCGCCGTGGCGGCGGCACAGCTCGCGCAGGCGGGTCATGAACGGCACGCTGGCGCGCACGAAGTTCATGTTGCCGGCGATCGGCTCGACGATCACGCACGCCAGCTCCGGGCCGTGCAGCGCGAAGGCCTCGTCCAGCTGGGCGACGTTGTTGTACTCGAGCACGATGGTGTGCTGCGCCGTCGCTTCCGGCACGCCGGCGCTGGTCGGGTGGCCGAAGGTCGCCAGGCCGGAGCCCGCCTTCACCAGCAGCGCGTCGGTGTGGCCGTGATAGCAGCCCTCGAACTTGATGAACTTGCTGCGCTGCGTCGCGCCGCGGGCCAGGCGGATGGCGCTCATCGTCGCCTCGGTGCCGGAGCTGACCAGGCGGATCTGCTCGCAGCTCGGGACCAGGCCGAGGATCTCCTCGGCCAGCTCGACCTCGCGCTCGGTCGGGGCGCCGAAGGAGAAGCCGTCCAGCGCCGCCTTCTGCACCGCCTCCAGCACCGCCGGGTGGCCGTGGCCCAGGATCATCGGGCCCCAGGAGCCGATGTAGTCGATGTAGCGCTTGCCGTCGGCGTCGACGATGTGGGCGCCTTCACCGCGCGTGATGAAGCGCGGCGTGCCGCCCACCGCGCGAAAGGCGCGCACCGGCGAATTCACGCCGCCGGGGATGACGCGCTGGGCGCGGGCGAACAGGGTCTCGTTCTGGCTCATGGGGTCGGGAATCCGGGGGAACTGCGAAAACTGCAAGGCAACAGGGCGGCAAGGGGGCGCGCGCGGCGCGGCTCAATGAATGCGGCGCGGGCCGCGGCTGGGCGGCTCGTCCATCGTCAGCTCGTCGGTCGCGGCTGCCGGTGCCGCGCCGGTGCCTTCCGCGCCTTCCTCCCCCTCCTCGCCGGGCGGCAGCGCCCAGAAGAAGCGGTCCGGCACGACGTTGCCCATGCCCGGGCGGAAGCCCGCCTCCAGCGACTGGTCGAGGAAGGCGAGCGCCTCGCCGACCGCGTCGTGCGGCTCCGAGCCGACCGACAGCAGTGCCGCCAGCGCGGCCGACAGCGTGTCGCCGGCGCCGACGAAGCTGGCCTCGAAGCGCTCGAACTTCTCGCCCGTGATGGCGCCCTGCGGGCCGGCCAGCACGTTGTCGATGAACTGGTTGGGCAAGCCGATGCCGGTCACCAGCACATGCGCGGCGCCATGCTGGTTCGCGGCCACCGCCAGCTCGCGCGGCGAGGCGGGGCGGTCGGCGTCCCAGTCGGGCAGCAGGCAGTCGCTCAATGTCTTGTGGTTGCCCACCAGCACCAGCGTCTGCGGCAGCACCAGCTCGCGGAACGCGTCCAGGTAGCTCTGCTGCTGCTCCTCGTCGAGCCAGGAGATGCTCGGCAGGTAGGCCACCAGCGGCACGTCGGGATAGTCGGACAGTACCTCCGCCACCGACGAGATGCCCTCGGCGCTGCCCAGGAAGCCGACCTTCCACGCGGCCACCGGGACGTCCTCGAGGATGGAGCGGGCCTGCTCGACGATGCAGTCCCCGTCCAGCGTGTGGTGATCGAAGACCTCGGCCGTGTCGCGCATGACGATGGCCGTCACCACGGGCAGCGCGTGCGCGCCCATGGCCGCGATCGTCGCCACGTCGCCGGCGCTGCCGCCGGCGCCGCTGGGATCGGAGGCATTGAAGCTCATGACGCAGGCGGGCGGCGGCGATTCCTGATCGTCGGCCGGCGCTGCGTCCTGGGGATCCTGGAGATGGGGGTCTTGACGGCTCATGGAGGGGCGGCGCGAAGCCGTGAACTGATGCGCATAACGTGAAGAAGCACCGCGGATGACTGTTGTTTCATCGGTACTTCTGCCCCCTGGGGTGTCCGGGGGGCATGGCTACAATCTTTCGATCATTGTAGTGATGCAAAGTCAACCCATCGTGAGCGAAGCAAGGACCTGGATGTGCCTGATCTGTGGCTGGATTTATGACGAGGCCGCGGGCGACCCCGACCACGCCATCGCTCCGGGCACGCGTTGGGAAGATGTCGACATGAACTGGACCTGTCCCGAATGCGGCGCCCGCAAGGAGGACTTCGAAATGGTCCAGATCTGACCCCTTCATCGCCGCATCGCCCGGGATCGCTGTCTTCGATCATCACCGCGGCCTTGCGGCGACGTTTCTGTCGCGAGCTTGAAATTTCTCTGACAACCAACGTCTGAACAATACGGAGAACAGCTTGGAATCCAGCGCGAGCCCCCGCACGGCGACCAAGGTGCTGGTCATCGACGACAGCAACACGATCCGCCGCAGCGCCGAGATCTTCCTGAAGCAGGGCGGCCACGAGGTCGTGCTGGCCGAGGACGGTTTCGACGCGCTGGCCAAGCTGAGCGACTACCAGCCGGACCTGGTCTTCTGCGACATCCTGATGCCGCGCCTGGACGGCTACCAGACCTGCGCCATCATCAAGCGCAACCCGCAGTTCTCGTCGGTGCCGGTGATCATGCTGTCGTCCAAGGACGGCCTGTTCGACAAGGCCCGCGGACGCATGGTGGGCTCGCAGGACTACCTGACCAAGCCGTTCACGAAAGACCAGTTGCTCCAGGCCGTGCGACAGCACCGCCGCGAGGCCTGACCGCCCGCGGCACGTCGCCCACCCGGAGATCCGCGCCGACCCGATCCCTACCGACCGACGCCTCATCGACGCCCACCGACGACCAGGCCGCCGCGAGCCCGCCACACGGAGTTCTCATGTCCATCCAAAAGATCCTGCTGGTCGACGATTCGAAGACCGAGCTGCATCACCTCAGCGACCTGCTGAGCAAGCGCGGCTTTTCCGTGCGCACCGCCGAGAACGGCGAGGAAGCGATGAAGCGCCTGGCCGAGGAAAAGCCCGACCTGATCCTGATGGACGTGGTGATGCCCGGCCAGAACGGCTTCCAGCTGACCCGCGCCATCACCCGCGACGAGCGCTACGCCGACGTGCCGGTGATCATGTGCACCAGCAAGAACCAGGAGACCGACAAGGTCTGGGGCATGCGCCAGGGCGCGCGCGACTACGTCGTCAAGCCGGTCAAGGCCGAAGAGCTGCTGGCCAAGATCAAGGCGCTGGGCTGACACCATGGCCAACAAGCAAGCGCTGCGCGAACTTCAACAACGGCTGGCGCAGCGCATGCAGGCGGCGCGCGAGGCGCCGCTGGCCGCGAGCTGGCTGGCCGTCGAATGTGCCGGCCTCGGCCTGCTGCTGCCGCTCAAGCAATCCGGGGAAATCTTCACGCCCGTGCCGTTGCAGGCCGTCCCGTACACGCAACCCTGGATGCTGGGCGTGGCCAACTTGCGCGGCGGCTTGCACACGGTGGTGGACCTGTCGGCCTTCCTGGGCCTGCGCGGCCCGAGCAGCCTGACGCCGGCCCATCGGCTGGTGTCGGTCAGTCCCGAGCTGGGCGTCAACTGCGCGCTGCTGGTGGACCAGTTGCTGGGGCTGCGCGGCGACGAGCAATTGCATGTCGAGCCGGACGCGCCCGGCCATCCCGATTTCGCGCCCCGGCGCATGCGCGACGAGTCCGGCCGGCGCTGGCAGGTGCTGGACCTGGAGGCGCTGACGCAGCATCCGCAGTTCCTGCGCATCGTTCTGAACTGAGCGCCAGGCGGCGGTCCCGTCGCAGGCCCGCATCGACGAAACGACGAAACGACCAAACGAGGGTGAGATGAGCTTCCTGGACAAGATCAAGAACAAGGGCAAGAACGAGACCGCGGGCGTCGACGTCGACACCGGTCCCAGCACCGAGCAATCGGGGCCGGCATCGGAAGACACGCAGGACTTCCAGCCCTCGATCATCACCACGGCGCAGCCCACGCCGGAGTTCCAGGACACCTCCGCCGGATACCAGCCGTCGGCCGTCGCGCCCGAGGCGCCGACGCCGATGCCTGCGGTGAAGGCCCCCGAGACCCGCCGCACCGGCCTGCTGACCTGGCTGGTGGCGGCCGGCCTGGTCGGCACGACGCTGACGGTGACGATGTCGCTGATCGGCGGCAACCGCTCCGCGGCGCAGGTGCGCGGCGCGGGTCAGGCGGCGATGCAGTCTCAGCGTCTGGCCAAGGCGGTCTCGACCGCGCTGCTGGGCAACAAGAACGCGTTCCCGGAAATGAAGGAAGCGTCCGACGTGCTGACCGGCGTCATCGGCTCGCTGCGCGATGGCGGCGGCGATCTGGCGAAGGCGCCGGGCTCGGTCGACGGCATCCTGGAGCAGATCGCGCCGATGGTGGCGCGCGCCGACAAGAACACCAAGGTCATGCTGGCGCAGGAAAAGGTGCTGACGCAGGTCGGCACCGCGCTGCGCGCCATCAACCGGCAGTCGTCCGACCTGCTGGAGAGCGCCGAGGCGGTGGCCTCGCTGTCGCTGCAGAGCTCGGCCCCGACCGGCGAGGTCGCCGCGGTCGGCCAGCTGGTGATGCTGACCCAGCGCATCGGCAAGTCCGCCAACGAATTCCTGACGCAGGACGGCGTGAGCCCCGAGGCCGTCTTCCTGCTGGGCAAGGACCTGAACGCGTTCCGCGAGATCGCCCAGGCGCTGCTGAACGGCAACCCGGAACTGCGCCTGGCCGGTGCGAAGGACCCGCAGGTGCGCGAGCGCCTGAAGGTGCTGCTGACCCAGTATGACCAGACCCGCACGCAGGCCACCGCGATCCTGTCCAACCTGCAGGGCCTGGTGTCCGCCCGCGAGGCGCAGACCGCGATCCTGAACGACAGCGAGGTGCTGCGCAAGGATCTGGACGAGCTGTCGCTGGGCCTGGAATCGGCCGGCGGCCTGAACCCGCTGCTGCTGATCGGCATGATCGCGTCGCTGGCGCTGCTGGTGATCGGCTCGGTCGGTTTCCTGCGCCTGTACGTCGCCGACCAGGGCCGCCGCGCCCAACTGGCGGAAGCGCAGCGTCGCGAGGCCGAGGCGCAGGAGCAGGAAGCCAAGCGCGTCAACGATGCCAACCAGGCCGCGATTCTGCGTCTGATGAACGAGCTGCAGACGGTCGCGGAAGGCGACCTGACGCACCAGGCGACGGTGACGGAGGACATCACCGGCGCGATCGCCGACTCGGTGAACTACACCGTGGAAGAGCTGCGCACGCTGGTGCACCAGGTGCAGACGACGGCGGTGCGGGTGACCGACACGACGGCGCAGGTCGACCAGACGTCGACCGAGCTGCTGGCCGCCTCGACCGAACAGCTGCACGAGATCCGCGCCACCGGCGAGGCCGTGCTGCAGATGGCGCACCGGATCAACGACGTGTCCGCGCAGGCACAGCAGACCGCCGACGTGGCCCGCCAGTCGCGGCAGGCCGCCGAGCAGGGCCTGGAGGCGATGCAGAACACGATCGGCGGCATGAACCAGATCCGCGACCACATCCAGGAGACGTCCAAGCGCATCAAGCGCCTGGGCGAGTCCTCGCAGGAAATCGGCGAGATCACCGAGCTGATCTCCGACATTACCGAGCAGACCAACGTGCTGGCGCTGAACGCGGCCATCCAGGCGGCGTCCGCCGGTGAAGCGGGTCGCGGCTTCTCGGTGGTGGCGGAAGAAGTGCAGCGCCTGGCGGAACGCTCCGCCGACGCGACGCGCCGGATCGCGGCGCTGGTCAAGACCATTCAGACCGACACGCACGACGCGGTGGCCGCCATGGAGCGCTCCACGCTGGGCGTGGTCGAGGGCACGAAGCTGTCCGACGCGGCCGGCCGCGCGCTGGAGGACATCGACTCGGTGTCCCGCCGCCTGGACGACCTGATCGGCGAGATCTCGTCGGTCGCGCAGAACGAAGCGCGCGCCGCCAACGAGGTCGGCGCCAACATCCAGCACATCTTCGCGGTGACCGAGCAGACCTCCGAGGGCACGCGCTCGACGGCGCAGATGGTGCATGAGCTGTCGCGGTCCGCCGACGCGCTGAAGCAGTCGGTGGCCCGGTTCAAGGTCTCCTGATCCCGGCCCGGCCGGGGGGCGACGACCACCAGCGACGACACAAGAGCGACAACAAAGAGCGAGCATGGACCTTACGCGCGAATCCGAGTTCCCCGCCGACCTGAGCCCGCTGGCCTGGGTCCAGGAGGAACTGCGCCGCACGCTGGAATCGGTGCACAAGGCCCTTCGCCGCGTGCTGCGCGATGCCGATGCGCGGGCTTCCACCCTGGGCGGCGACGGCCAGCCCAGCCCGGCGCTGCAAGGCGCCGCGCAGCAGATGCATCAGGCGGCCGGCGTGCTGTCGGTGGTCAGCCTGCCGGCGGCGGCCCAGTTGCTGCGCGCCGCCGAGGCGACGCTGTTCCGGCTCGCGGAGAACCCCGCCGGGGTAACGGTGGCCGAGGTCGAGGCGGTCGAGCGCGCGGACTTCGCCGTGCTGGCCTTCATCGCCAAGACGCTGGCCGGCGGCGAGCCGAGCTCGCTGGCGCTGTTCCCCGCCTACCAGGCGCTGCAGGAACTCAACGGTGCCGGCCGCATCCATCCGGCCGACCTGTGGACCGAGGAATTCCGCTGGCGCGAGCTGCCGCTCGACCACGGCGTGCGGGCGCTGGCGCCCGAGCAGATGCGGGCCCCGTTCGAGGCGCTGTTGCTCAAGCAGATGCGCGCCCCGGCGCCCGGCCAGGGCCAGTTGCTGAGCGACCTGTGCGCCGGCCTGGCGCTGACGCAGACCCAGGCCAACGCGCGCACGCTCTGGCTGCTGGCCGCGGGTCAGTTCGAGGCCCAGTCGCGCGGCCTGCTGCCGGTGGACACGCTGGTGAAGCGGCTCGGCTCGCGCCTGCTGGCGCAACTGCGCGCCGGCAGCGATGCCGCGCCGTCGGAACGCCTGGCGAAGGACCTGCTGTTCTTCGCCGCCTCCGCGAAGCAGCCGGCCCCCGGCAACGCGCCGCGGCTGGAGGCGGTGCAACGCGTCTACGGTCTCGTGGATGCCGATGCGGTCGACTATCGCGACGACACGCTCGGCCGCATCGACCCGAACTGGGTGGTCGCCGCCAAGCGCCGCGTCGTCGCGGCCAAGGAATCCTGGGCTTCCGCCGCCGAAGGCGAGACCCACCGCCTGGGCGGCCTGGACGAGCAGTTCGCGCAGGTCTCCGAATCGCTGCAGCGGCTGTTCCCCAGCGGCGAGGTGCTGGGCGACACGCTGCGCCGCGCCGTCGTGGCGACGCTGCGCTCGGGCCGCGCGCCCGAACCCGCGCTGGCGATGGAGATCGCCACCTGCATGCTGTACCTGGAGGCGGCGCTCGAAGACGAGGCCTTCGACCAGCCGGAGCAGGGCGAGCGCGTCAAGGGCCTGGCCCGCCGCATCGAGTCCGTCGGCCACGGCGAGGCGCCGCTGCCGCTGGAAAGCTGGATGGAGGAGCTCTACCGCCGCGTGGCGGACCGGCAGACGCTGGGCTCCGTCGTGCACGAGCTGCGTGCCAGCCTGTCCGAGATCGAGCGCCAGTGCGACGAGTACTTCCGCGACCCCGCCAAGCGCGACCTGCTGATCCCGGTGCCGGGGCAACTGCAGACGATGCGCGGCGTGTTCACCGTGCTGGGCCTGTCGCAGGCGGCGCAGGCGACGCTGCGCATGCGCGACCAGGTCGACGAACTGGCCAACACCGAGGTCGATCCGACGCTGTCCGGGCCGCGTGCCCAGTTCGACCGCCTGGCCAACAACCTGGGCGCGCTCGGGTTCCTGATCGACATGCTCAGCGTCCAGCCGCAACTGGCCAAGCGCATGTTCCGCTACGACGAGGAGTCGGGCCTGCTGCAATCGCTGGTCGGCCGCGAAAGCGAGCAGCGCGCCCACGCCCACGAGCTGGCGGCGGCCGAGGCCGCCACGCAGCCGCAACTGATCGACCAGTTGCAGGCGACGGCGCAGGCCGTCGCGCAGGGTGAGCGTCCCACCGAGGACCTGGCCCGCGATCTGGAACGCATCTCCCACGAAGCCCGCGCCGCCGACGATCTCGGCCTGGCGCAGGCCGCGCAGCAGGCGCAGCAGCAACTGCTGTCGGCCGGCGGCGATGCCGCGATCGGCAGCCATGCCGCCGAGTCGCTGCAGCAATTCATCGAAGCCGCCGCGCCCGTCGCGCCGCCCGCGCAAGCGCCCAGCGCCCCCATTCCGCAAGCCGAGGAAGCCATCGACGAGGAGATGCTGGGCATCTTCCTGGAAGAGGCCGCCGAGGTCGCCGCGACCGCCCGCGAGGCACTGAACGCGCTGGCCCGCAACGGCAGCGACAAGGAACAGCTCACCACCGTCCGCCGCGCCTTCCACACGCTGAAGGGCAGCTCGCGCATGGTCGGCCTGAACGAGTTCGGCGAAGCCGGCTGGGCTTGCGAACAACTTTTCAACCAGCGCCTGTCCGAGCACCCGCAGGCCGACGCCGACCTGCTGCGCTTCAGCAACGAGGCGCTGGACGCGTTCCAGGCCTGGGCCGCCGCGATCGGCGAAGGCCGCCCGCACGGCTATCACAGCGCGCCGTTCCGCGCCGCCGCCGACGCGCTGCGCCTGGACAACCGCTATCAGCCGCTGCAAGTGTCGGCCGCGCCGCTGGCGACCGTTGCAGCCGGTGCCACGGCCGGTGTCGCGGCGAGCGTCGAGGCCGCCGTCGAGCCGTTGCCTCACGCGATCGAATCGATCGCGTCGCCCGATGTGATCGAGGTCGTCGACCTGCCGGCCGTGCCGGAACTCCACGACGTGCACGAGTTCGCGCTGCCGGATCTGGATCTGAGCCTGGACACGTCGACCGCGCCCGCCGCGCCGGTGACGGCGTCCGCGCCGACCGCCGACGAGCAGGCCGCGCTCGACCTGCTGGCCACGCTGGACGCGATGCCGCCGGTCGGCTCGCTCGAAGACCTGCCGCTGCTCGATCTGCCCGCGCTGGAACTGCCGGGCCTGGACGTGCCGCCGCTGCCGGTGGCCGACCTGAACATCGTCACCGCGGTCGACGGGCTGCGCGAGCCTGCCGCCGCAGCCACCGCGGAAGCGGCCGATCTGTCGCTGGACTTCCCCGCCGAGCTGCCGGAGCTGACGCAGGCGCTGCCCGAGCTGGACAGCGCCGTCGACATCGCCTCGCTGCGCGCGCCGACCCGGGACGTCGCCGAGATCATCGATGTCGTCGATGTGGAAGACCTGTCCGCGCTCGACCTGCCGGCGATCACCGCCGAGCCGCCGACGCTGGACGCCACGATGGCGCTGCCCACGGTGGGCGAGGTCGTCGACGTGTCCGAGCTGATCGACCCGCTCACCCCCGTCGCGTCGGACGAGGCGCACGCCGCGATCGAGCCGCCGGTCTTCCATGACGAGCCGACGCTCGCCCTGGAGCCGACCCAGACGCTGGACCTGCCGGCCGGATGGCCGACGGACGCGCCGCTGCTGGAGATCGAGGCCACGTCGCCGATGCCGCTGGAGGACCTGCCGGACGAACCGGCCGTCGCCGACGAACCCGCGCTCGACCTGCTGGATCTGTCCGACCTGTCCAACCTGAATACCGCCGCGGCGCCCGCGATCGAAGCGCCGGCCGCGGACGACGTCGCGCTGACGCTGGACCTGGCGCAGGAGCTCGTGGCCGCCGCGCCGGCCGCCGAGGCCGCGCCGGAAGGCGGCGACGCCGAGGCGCCGATCGATCCGGACTTCGGTACGCCGCCGGAGGGTCTGGCGCCGCGCAGCCTGTCCGATCTGGACCTGCCCGATCTCGACCTGCCGTCCGCGCCCGCCCATGCGCAGGCGGTTCATGAAGAGGCGGCCCACGAGGTCCCGCACGCCCCGGCGCTGAGCCTGGTCGGCGGCACCGCGGTGTCGTCGCCGTTGCCGCAGGACGAGGTCGTCGAGGAGAGCGACGAGGGCGTCAAGGTCATCGGCCCGCTGCGCATCAGCATCGCGCTGTTCAACATCTTCCTGAACGAGGCCGACGAGCGCTCGCGCCGCCTGCAGGTCGAGCTGAGCGAATGGTCGCTGTTGCCGCAGGCCCCGCTGCCGCAGGACGCGGAAGCGCTGGCGCACGGTCTGGCCGGCAGCGCCGCGACGGTTGGATTCGACGACCTGTCGACGCTGGCCCGCTGCCTGGAGCACGCGCTGGGGCGCGCGCAGGGGCACGAGGTCGGTGATCCGACGCTGTTCCCACGTGCCTCCGACGAGATCCGCCGCCTGCTGCATCAATTCGCCGCCGGTTTCCTGAAGGAAGCCGAGCCCGCGCTGCTGGCCGAGCTGCAGGGCTTCGAGCCCGGCGCGCTGCTGCCCGACGGCCATGCCGACAGCGACGAGGGCCTGCTGGCCATGTCGCTGGAGGAGGTCTCCACCGCCGCGCTGCCCGCCAGCCTGGCGAATGCGTCGGTGTCCGCGGTGACGCCGCACGTGCCGGCGACGCCGCAGGAAGCCTTCCACGACGCGGCCATGGCCGCCGACGACGATTTCGACTTCAACCTGCCCGACCAGATCGAGCCGGAGTTGATGCCGATCTTCGAGGAAGAGGCCGAAGACCTGCTCGGCGAGCTGCACGGCGCGCTGCGCGAGTGGGCCGCCCAACCGGCCAACGCCGGCCGTGCCGCCGCCTGCATGCGGGTGCTGCACACCTTCAAGGGCGGTGCCCGCCTGGCCGGTGCGATGCGCCTGGGCGAGCTGGCCCACCAGCTGGAATCGCAGATCGAGCGCCTGGTGTCCGACGGCGAGCCGCGCCACGAGCAACTGCTCGCGCTGCAGGACGCCGGTGACGCGCTGGAGCACAGCTTCACCACGCTCCAACGCACCTGGCGCGACCCGGCGCCGGTGGTGCCCGCGCCGATGGCGCCGGCCGCGCCGGTGATGCCGGCTGTGGACCTGCCGGCTCCCATCCCCGCGACCGCGGCCGTCGAAACGATCGAGGCACCGGCCGAGGGCTCCGATGCCGTGGCGGCGCCGCTGGTCGAGGCCGTCGAGTCGCCTGATGCCGGCCATGCCGTCGACACCGTCGCCCCATCCGCCGTCGAGCCAGCGCCCGCGGCCGAGCCCGCGCCGATCGTCGCCGCGGCCCCGCCGCGCGACATCGAGATCGACTGGGCCCACTTCAGCGAAATCGCCGATCTCGGCCAGCCGCTCGAAAGCGCGCCGGTCGCGCCGGCCGCGCAGGTCCGTGTCCGCGGCGTGGTGCTGGAACGCATGGCCGCGTTGTCCGGCGAGGTCAGCATCCGGCGCGCCCGCCTCGAGTCCGAGCTGGGCCAGATGCGCACCTCGCTCGGCGACCTCGACGACAACCTGGAGCGTCTGCGTACCCAACTGCGCGAGCTGGAGCTGCAGGCCGAGGCCCGCATCGCCACGCGCCAGGAAGCGGCGCAGGCCACCGGCAAGGACTTCGATCCGCTCGAGTTCGACCGCTACACCCGCTTCCAGGAGCTGACCCGCATGCTGGCGGAGTCGGTCAACGACGTGGCGACGGTGCAGCGCGGCCTGCAGCGCAACGTCGCGGCCGGCGAAGACGAACTGGCGGCGCAATCGCGCCTGACCCGCGAGCTGCAGGACGACCTGCTGCGCACGCGGATGGTGGAATTCGACAGCAGCCTGGGCGAGCGCCTGCACCGCGTCGTGCGGCAGGCCGCCCGCGAGAGCGGCAAGCAGGCGCAACTGGAAATCCGCGGTGGCGGCGTCGAACTGGACCGCGCGGTGCTGGAGCGCCTGACCGGCGCCTTCGAGCACCTGCTGCGCAACAGCGTCGTGCACGGCATCGAGCCGCCGCAGCAGCGCCAGGACGCCGGCAAGGCGGCGGCGGGACGCATCGTGCTGAGCCTGCACCAGGAAGGCAACGAGATCCAGGTCCGCTTCGCCGACGACGGCGCCGGTCTGAACCTGGAGCGCATCCGCGCCCGTGGCCAGAGCCAGGGCCTGATCCAGCCGGACCAGGACCTGAGCGACGCGCAGTTGATGGACCTGATCTTCGAGCCGGGGTTCTCGACCGCCGAGGCCCTGACCGAGATGGCCGGCCGCGGCGTCGGCATGGACGTGGTCCGCTCCGAGGTGAACACGCTGGGCGGCTATGTGCTGACCGCGTCCACGCCGGGGCAGGGCGCCAGCTTCGAGCTGCGTGTGCCGCTGACGACGGCGCTGACGCAGGTCGTCGTGCTGCGTTACGGCGACCGCAAGGTCGCGGTGCCGGCCAGCCTGATGCTGTCGGTGCAGCGCATGCCGGCCGCGCAGGTCGAGAAGGCCTATGCCGAGGGCGCGCTGACGGCCGCCGGCGAGCGCATGCCGTTCTACTGGCTGGGCGGCCTGATGCACCACAGCGATCGCGGCGTCGGGCAGGGCAAGACACTGCCGGTGGCGCTGGTGCACAGCGCGCAGCAGCGGCTGGCGCTGCACGTCGACGAGGTGCTGGGCAACCAGGAAGTCGTCGTCAAGAACCTGGGCCCGCAGCTGATGCAGGTCCCCGGTCTGGCGGGCATCAGTCTGCTGGCGTCCGGCGAGGTGGCGCTGATCTACAACCCGGTGGCGCTGGCCAACCGCTACGGTCACGGCGCGCAGCAACGCGTGCACGAGGCCGAGGTGGCGGCGCAGGTGGTCGTCGAGGCGGCCGCCCCGCTGGCGCCGCTGGTGATGGTGGTGGACGATTCGCTGACCGTGCGCCGCGTCACCCAGCGCCTGCTGGAACGCGAGGGCTACCGCGTGCTGCTGGCCAAGGACGGCCTGGACGCGATGGAGCGGCTGGCCGGCGACGAACTGCCCACGGTCGTGCTGTCGGACATCGAGATGCCGCGCATGGACGGCTTCGACCTGGTGCGCAACCTGCGCGCGGACACGCGTCTGGCGGTGCTGCCGGTGATCATGATCACGTCGCGCATCGCCCAGAAGCACCGCGACTATGCACAACAGCTCGGTGTGGACCATTATTTGGGCAAGCCCTATGACGAAGAGCACCTGCTCGGACTGATCGCCCGATACACTGCGCACCATTCCGCCGGTCGCCCGGTGAGGGCCTAGCCGTCCGGTTTCGGCCCAACCAGACACGCCTCGCAGCGCACACACCATGTCCGTGGTCGTCGATCATCTTGCCGAGTTGACTGGTTTCCGAGACCGCGATGTCATGGACGTCACGCTCGTCACGGCGCTGCGGGACCTGCTCAGCGGCCCGGTGGCGGTGGCGATCTACCGCTGCGTCGGGGAGCCCGGAGAGCAACGCTGGTTGACCCGCGCCCGCCTGAACGTCGCCGACGCCGTCGCGACGGCCGACTCGTTGTGGGTGGACCCGGAAACGCTGCCGCGCCTGGCCGATCACCCGCGCCGCCTCGAGTGCCTGACGCAGCGCAGCGTGCTGCAACAGCGCGAGGGGTCCGAATGGATCACGACGTTCCCGCTCGCGACCGAGCGCGAGATCGTCGGCGTGCTGGAGCTCCACAGCGCGCGCCGCCTCAACGCCGAGGCGCAGCGCATGGTGGCCAGCGTGCTGCGGATCTATCACAACTTCCAGGGCCTGCTGGACTACAGCGAGCGCGACACGCTGACCGGCCTGCTCAATCGCAAGACCTTCGACGAGAGCTTCCTCAAGGCCGTGTCCGAACTGCCGCTGCGCGCGCAGACGCTGGCCTGCCAGGACCGCCGCCATGTTGGCGTGCATCCCCGCTACTGGCTGGGCGTGATCGACATCGACAACTTCAAGTCGATCAACGACCGCTTCGGCCACCTGATCGGCGACGAAGTGCTGCTGCTGCTGTCGCGGTTGATGCGCAGCAGCTTCCGCTTCAACGATCTGCTGTATCGCTTCGGCGGCGAGGAATTCGTCGTGCTGATGCGCTGCGAGGACGAGGCCGACGCGGCCCACGCGTTCGAGCGCTTCCGCCTCAACACCGAGGAGTACGCCTTCCCGCAGGTCGGCCGCCTCACCGTCAGCATCGGCTTCACCCAGATCCGCGCCGGAGACTCGCCGGCGGCCGCGTTCGAGCGTGCCGACAAGGCGGTCTACCACGCCAAGGGCGCGGGCCGGAACCAGGTGCAGAGCCACGCGACGCTGGTCGCGCAGGGCAGCATGATCGAGGCCCGCCAACTGAGCGACGTCGAGCTCTTCTGATGCTCGTCTGAGTTTCTTCCGAGGTTCCCATGACCCCGCTGCGCGCGCTGTCGGCGCTGCGACTCCCGACCTTCCTCCACCCCGCGAGGGCGCTGGTGAGGACGAAGCGGCGCATCTCGGTGCTGGTCGCCGGCCTGGCCGCCGCGACCGCGATGCTGCTGGCCGGTTGCGCCAGCCCGCCGCCGGTCTCCGGTCCCGACCAGCCGGCACTGCCCGGCATCCAGGCCGCCGAGGACGGCAGCCACCAGTGGCAGGACCTCGACTGGGTCGACGCCCACCGTGATCGCGCGGTGCCGGTGCGCGTCTACTGGCCGACGGCCGAGGCGCCGCCCGGCGGCTGGCCGGTGATCGTGTTCTCGCACGGCATGGGCGGCTCGCGCCGCGGCTACAGCTACCTCGGCAGCTATTGGGCGTCACAGGGTTTCGTGGCGTTGCACGTGCAGCACATCGGCAGTGACCGGCGGCTGTGGAGCGGCGGGTTCTCGGTGACCAACTCCCTCAACCTGGTGACGCGGCTGCAGCACGCGGCGCAGCCGGAGGAGGCCATCGACCGGACGCAGGACGTGCGTTTCGCGCTCGACCAGTTGCTGGCGGGGCCGCTTGGGCCGCGGCTGGACCGTGCCCGCATGGCCATCGCCGGCCATTCCTACGGCGCCAACACCAGCCTGCTGCTGGCCGGGGCGAAGGTGCCGGCGCCGTCGCACCTGCTGGGCGCCTCGACGCCGCTGCCGGCGATGGCCGATCCGCGCTTCAAGGCGGCGATCCTGATCTCCGCACCGCCGTTCTACGGCGAGGGCGATCCCGGCGCGATCCTCTCCGGCATCGCGATTCCGACGCTGCACATCAGCGCCACCGATGACGAGATCACCATCCCCGGCTACTACTCCGGCGCCGCCGACCGGGTGCGGCTCTTCGACGCCATCGGCGGGCCCCGCAAGGCGCTGGCGATGTTCAACGGCGGGTCGCACAGCATCTTCACCGACCGGATGAACACGGGCGGGCTGGCGCTCAATCCGAAGGTCAAGGCCGCGACGCGCGAGCTCAGCCTGGCGTATCTTCGGCTGGTGCTGGACGGCCAGGACGCGCCGCTGCGCGACTGGCAGACGCGTCACGGGATGCTGCTGGCGCGCTGGCAGGCGCCTTGAGCGCCGGGTCCGGGCGTTGCTCCAGGTGGGCGCCGCGGGGTCGCGCGGGACTCAAGGACTGACCCCGTGATACTGCGTACGCGAGCCTTTCCAGGCCGCCGCGCGGTGGGCGCGCCGAGGCACGACGTGGCGCCGTCGGCACGGGCACGTGAGTCGGGACTTGCTTTTCCTGCCCAGCCCCTCTAGCGTTAGCCCCATGCGAGTGCGTCCGCAGAGGCGCGCCGCGAGAAAGTCGATGCAGTGGGGTGGACGTCCGGGGCGTTGTCATCGCTTCAAGGCCGGAGTCCGCAGGGGTGGTCTGAAAACTCGGGCGCTCAAGCCCGACCCTTCATGCGCTTGCTGACCTTTCCGGTGGCTGCTGGCCTGTTGTTGGCCGGTTGCGTCGCCTTCGTGGCGACCGCTTATGGCGAGTACCGCAGTCTTGGCGAACTCACGCGCCAGGAGGAGGTCCGCGCCCATGCGCTGCGCACGGAGCTCCTGATCAGCCGCCTGAACGGCCTGCTGATCGACCTGGAAACCGGCCAGCGCGGCTTCCTCATCACCGGCGACGTCACCTTCCTGCAGCCCTACGAGAGCGCGATCCGGGACCTGGACGCGCTGTACGCGGAGCTGAAGGCGGCGCTGGCGATCACCGGCGACCAGCAGGCCCCGGCCTTCGCGCGGCTCGACCGCTTCATCGCGGAGCGCCGCCGCCAGGTGGATCGCAACATCGACAACCGCTGGAAGCTGGGCGAGGCCGCGCTCAAGGACGTGCAAGCCTACGTCGCCGGCAAGCAGTTGATGGACGAGATCCGCGGCGAGCTGGCACGGCTGCAATCGCTGCAGCAACAACGCATTCGCGGCATCGAGACCGCCGTGGCGGAGCAGACCCGGCAGACCACGCTGCTGGCGCAGGTACTGCCGCTGGTCGGCGCGGTGATGGTGGCCACCGCGATGATGGCGTTGTGGCTGGAGCGGTCACGGCGCGATCGCGCCGAAGCCGCGCTGCGCGACAGCCACGCGGCGCTGGAGAGCGCCGTCGCCGAACGCACGCGCGAACTCAGCGAAGCGCTGGCCCGCATCCAGAGCTTCGCCGCGGAGCTGGACCGCGGCATCGAGGCCGAGCGTCGGCGGCTCGCCCGCGAGGTGCACGACCAGCTCGGCCAACTGGGCACGGCGGGCAAGATGCTGACGCTGGCGATGGCGCGCAAGATCGCGCCGGCCAGGGAGCCGATGCTCGACGAGATGCTGGGCATCGCCGACGAGGTCATCGGCGCCGCGCGGCGCATCGCCACCAGCCTGCGGCCGCCGCTGCTGGACGATTTCGGCTTCGCCGCCGCGGTGCAGCATTACGTGCAGGGTCTGCAGCGGCAGAGCGAGCTGATCGTCGATGTCGATCTGGCGCCCGACGACGAGCTGACGTCCGAGCAGCACAACCAGCTGTTCCGGCTGCTGCAGGAGGCGGCCACCAATGTGCTTCGCCATGCCGGCGCGCACCAGATGACCATCCGCTCCCACATCGACACGGGGGCCTACCTGCTGCGCATCGAGGACGACGGCGCGGGCCCGGGCCACGTGCGGGCCGATGCGTCGGGGCTGCGGAACATGCGGGAACGCGCCGTGCTGGCGGGCGGGGCGATGAGCTTCGGGCCGGGGCCGGAGCGCGGCACCCGGATCGACGTGAGCGTGCCGCTGCGCGGCCACGCCGAACCACCGACGGACGCGCCGGTCACGGCCGGCGCGACGATCGAGAACGAGGAGGGCTGGGGATGAGGTTTCTGATCGTTGACGACCACCCGATCATGCGTCTCGGCGTCAAGCAACTGATCCAGCATCAGTGGCCCGACGCGACGCTCGACGAGGCGGCGACCATCGCCGAGGCGCTGCAGCGCGGCCAGGCCAACAAGCCGGACGCGCTGGTGCTGGACCTCTCGCTGCCCGACGCCAGCGGCACCGAGGGTGCCAGCCGCATGCTGCGCGCGCTCAAGGGCGTGCCGGTGCTGGTGCTGAGCCTCAACGCGGAATCGGCCTATGCGGCGCGCCTGCTGCAGATGGGCGTGTCCGGCTACCTGCCCAAGGACAAAGCGACCGACGAGCTCGTCGTCGCGCTGCAGCGGCTGCTGCTGGGCGGCCGCTACGTGACGGCGGCGATGGCGGACCACCTGCTGGGGCTGCTCAGCGGGGCGACGCCGGGCCAATTGCCGCATGAACAGCTGTCGGCGCAGGAGCACCGCGTGATGCTGCTGATCGCCGCCGGCAAGACGCCGGCCGAGATCGCCGACACCATGCATCTGTCGGCCAAGACGGTGGGCACCTACCGCGCCCGCATCCTGGAGAAAACCGGCTGGCGCAACAACACCGAGCTCACGAAGTACTGCGTGCAGCACGGGCTGACCGACGTCCAATGAACGCTTGCCCATGGAAAGGCGGCTGTAGGTGATCGCCCGACAAACCCTGCGGACGGACCCCGACACCAGCTTGCGCGGCGCGCTGCTGATGCGGGCGCGGAGGCGGGCGGAAGATCCCGGACATGCAGTAACGACCCGTGACTGCGCGAATCCGGAGCACCGATTCATGGACATCTTTCTCGTCGAGGACTCCGCGGCCATCCGCCGGCTCCTGGCTCGCAGGCTGGAGACCCTGCCCGGCGCGCGTGTCGTGGGCGAGGCGGAGTCGGCGCCCCAGGCGATCGCGCTGATCGACTGGCTGCAGCCCCACACGGTGCTGCTGGACATGACGCTGACGGTGGGGACCGGCATCGACGTGCTGCGCGCGCTGCGCGGCAAGGGGTTCCAGGGGCGCATCCTGATGCTGACGCACCATGCGGCGGACGCCTACCGGGACCTGTGCCTGAAGGCCGGCGCCGACGGCTTCTACGACAAGGGCAGCGGCCTGGAGACGCTGTTCGGCGATCTGGATGGACTGCTGCGCGACGAAGCGGCGTCGGCCCGCGTCGCGCGTCCGGTATCGCCGCCGCGCGACACGGTGACCGGCCTGCTGGGGCAGGCGGCATTGATCGAGCGGCTCGACGAGTTGTTGCGCATGATGAATGCCGAGGCCGGCAAGGTGGCCGTGACGGTGGTGGTGCTCAACGGCCTGCAGGCGCTGCTGCGCAGCGAGGGCGTGGCGGCCGCGGCGCCGGTGCTGGTGGAGATCGGCCGGCGCCTGTCCGGCTGTGCCGGGCCGGCCGACCTGCTGGCCCGCCATGCCGACGAGCAGTTCGCGCTGGTCGTGTCCCGCGTCGCCTCGCCGGCCGAGGCCGAGGCCCTGGCGCAACGCATGCGGGACGCGCTGGACCTGCCCTTCGATCTGAACGGGCGCGCGGCGCGGCTGGCGTCGAGAGTGGGCCTGTCGACCTATCCCCGCGACGCGATCACCGCGCGCGGGCTGCTGACCCTGGCGGAATCCAGGGCCCATGGCCACCTGCTGCCCGAAAGGGGCAGCGCCGTGGTGCACTGACCGGGACACCGATGCGGGGACGGCGCGACACGCTCACCCCTCTTCGGCCGCACGCGGCCGTGGTGGCCGCGCCGTCGCCGCCTTTCGTTCCGTCCAGGCGCGGCCTGCCGCGCCTGGTGGCATGGGCGGCACTGCTGTCGGCGGGCATCCCGTCGCTGGCGGGCACGGCCACCGGCTCGGTGAGCTCGCAGACGACGGTGTCCAGCGCCTGCAACGTGTCGGGCTCGACGCTGAGCTTCGGCGGCGCGATCAACCCGATCGGCGCGGTGCCGGTCGACGCCACCTCCACGCTCACCATCGAGTGCACCGCCACGACGGCGTTCTCCGTCGCGCTGAACGCCGGCCAGAACGCCGGCGGCGCGGCCAACTTCTCGACGCGCCAGATGAAGAACGGCGCGTATGCGCTGGGGTATCAGCTGTATGTCGACGTCAACCGCACCTCGATCTGGGGCGACGGCACCGCCGGCAGCACGGTCTACAGCAGCACCGGCACCGGCGGGGTGCTGAGCGTGACGATCTACGGCCGGCTGCCGTCCCTCACGGGCACGGTGCCGGGGACCTACCTGGACACGGTGACCGTCACCGTCACCTACTGAACGCCCGGTCGGGCGAGCGAAGGACGGTGACCGCATCAGCGACGCAAGGATGGATGGGATACCGGAAGACCGGGAGATCGGACCAATGCAATCAGGGAGATGCCGATGACCTCGATCCAACGACTGCTGGCCGCCGTGCTGGCGATCGCCGGCGGGCTGCTGGCGCCACCGGCCGGCGCGGCCGACGTCAGCATCATGCCGGTCAACGTGCGGCTGGACCGCGCGAACGACCGCGCCACGGTGCAGGTCCAGAACAACGGCAACGAGGCCGTGACGATGCAGGCCGAGGGCATCCTCTGGACGCGCCAGAACGGCCAGGACGTCGACGGCCCGACCACCGACCTGCTGGTCAATCCGCCCATCTTCACGTTGCAGCCGGGGCAGCTCCAGGTGCTGCGGGTGGGCTTGCGGCGCGTGCCCGACCTGCAGCAGGAGGCGACCTACCGCATGGTGCTGCGCGAGGTCCCCGTGCCGCGCGCCAGCGACAACACGCAGGTGACCGGCGCGGTGCGGGTGCTGGTGGCGCTGCGGGTGCCGGTGTTCGTGGCGCCCACGACGGTGCGCCGCGCCGAGAGCTGGAGCGTGCAGCGCGCCGCCAGCGGCGAGACGGTGGCCACTGTGACCAACGCCGGCAATGTCCACGTCAAGGTGAGCGAGTTGCGCGTCACCGGCGCCAACGGCGAGGTGAAATCCACCGCCGTGCAGGGCGCGCAGAGCGTGGTCTTCCCCGGCGAGCAGCGCAGCTACCGCGTCCAGACGCCGGCCGGGCAACCGGGCACGGTGCAGGTCATGACGGACCAGGGGCTGCAGAACGTGGCGTCGGGTGCCGCGGGCAAGTGATGCCGGCCTGCTGCTGCTGACCGCGTGCGCGGCGGCGGCCCAGGCGCAGCAACCGCCGCCATCGCCGGCCCAGCAGGCGCAGGAGCGCGTTGCCGGCGAGCGCATGGCCGCGCAGACGCCGCGTTTCGGCGAGACGCTGTTGCTCGGCCTGAAGATCAACGGCATCGCGCAGCCGCAGACGGTGCGCGCGGTGCGGGTGCCCGAGGGCCTGGCCATTCCGCAGGCGTTGTGGACCGAGCTGAAGTTCCGCCCCCCCGCGTTGCCGCCCCGCATGATCGAGGGCGAGCTGCACATGGTCCTGGGCGACGGGCCCGCCGAGCTGATGCGCTGGCGCATCGAGGAACTGAGCCAGACGCTGGAGATCGACGCGCCGCCGCAGGCGTTCTCCGACCAGCAACTGGAGGTGGCGCGCGCCGCCACGCAGGTCACGCTGCCGTCGACCTTCGGCGTCTACGGCAACTACGACGTCCAATGGCAGCGGCGCGTGGGCGGCGACGGCAACGTCAACGGGCTGGCCGAGGTCGGCGTGCTGACGCCGGCCGGCGATCTGAGCCATCAGCAGCTGTACCGCGGCGGCACGGGCGGCGGCTGGGTGCGGCTGGACACGCGCTGGACGATGGACCGGCCGGAGCACCTGGCGAGCTGGCGGCTCGGCGACAGCGTCGCGCAGCCGGGAACCTGGGGCCAGGCGATGCGCTTCGGCGGCGTGCAGTGGAGCACCGATTTCTCGCTGCGGCCCGGCTTCCTGAGCTTCCCGCTGCCGACGCTCAAGGGCGAGGCGGCGTTGCCGTCCACCGTCGACGTCTTCGTCAACAACAGCCAGCGCCTGCAGGGGCGGGTGCAGCCGGGGCCGTTCGACATCACCGACCTGCCGCTGGTGACCGGGCAGGGAGAAATTCGCACCGTCGTGCGCGACCTGCTGGGCCGCGAGCAGGTCGTCGTGCAGCCGTACTACATCAGCCCGGCGCTGCTCAAGCCGGGGCTGTCGTCGAGCAGCGTCGAGCTGGGCTGGCTGCGCGAGAACTACGGCGTCGACAGCAATCGCTACGGGCGCGCGATGCTGGCCGGCACCTGGCGCAACGGCGTCTCCAGCGGCTTCACGCAGGAGTGGCGCGGCGAGCTGGCCGCGCGCCAGCAGGCGGTGGGCGCGTCCGGCTTGTGGCTGGTGAGCGAGCTGGGCACGCTGAGCCTGTCCGGGGTCGCCAGCCGCAGCGACGATCCCGCCGCGCGGCGCGGCGCGCTGGCCGCGGTGGGCGTGGAGCGCCAGGGCATGGACTGGAGCGGCGGGTTCCAGGTCAAGCGCGCGACGGCGGGCTTCACGCAGCTGGGCAACGCGGTGTCGCCGAAGTGGAGCGTGTCGGCGTCGATCGGCACGCAGTGGAAGCAATGGGGCCTGGGCGTCGGGCTGGTGCAGCAGGGCGCGCCGCAGCGCACGCCGACGGACAACCAACTGCAGGTGGCGTCCAAGCTGCTGTCCTTCAACGCGAGCCGCAGCCTGGGCAACTGGGGTTTCGTGGGGCTGTCGGCGCTCAAGGTCGGCGACGGCGGCGGCACGTCGATCGCCATGTTCTGGAGCCTGCTGCTGGACGACAACAAGAGCCTGTCCACCGCCTGGCAGGGGCAGCGCGGCGGCGGGCAGACGGCGCGCGACCTCTGGCAGGTGCAACTGCAGAGCAATCCGCCGGTGGGCGAAGGCGTCGGGTATCAGTTGCTGGCGGAGTCCAACGGCCGCCAGCAGGCGCAGGCGCAGTGGCAGTCGAACCGCGTGGCGCTGGATGGCGGCGTGTCGCGCATCGCCGGTCGCACCGACGTGCGGCTGGGGGCTAGCGGCGGCCTCGCGTGGATGGACGGCAGCACGTATGCGAGCCGGCGCATCGATGGCGGCTTCGCGGTGGTGCAGGTCGGCGATCAGCCGAATGTGCGGATCACCCACGACAACCAGCCGGTGGCGCGCACGGATGCGTCGGGGCGCGCGTTCCTGCCGTCGCTGCGGGGGTATCAGGTGAACCGGGTCGGCGTCGTCGCGGACGACCTGCCGCTGGACGCGGAGATCGAGGCGCTGGAGCTGCAGGTCACGCCGGCGCGGCGCAGCGCGGCGTTGATCCGCTTCCCGATCTCGCACAGCCAGACGGCGACGTTCCGCGCCGTCGACGAGGCCGGCGAGCCGCTGCCGCCCGGAACCGAGTTGCGGCTGGTGGGCGGTGCGCGCGGTTTCCCGATGGGGCTGGATGGGCGGGCGTTCCTGACGGGACTGGCCGTCGAGGCCGGCGCCGTGAATCGCGTGCGGGCGACGCTGGAGGACGGCTCGTCCTGCGAGCTCGAATTGCGCGTGCCGGCACAGGCGGCGGAGCTGCCGGATCTCGGCACGTTGACCTGCCGGCGCGTCGCCGTGCCCGCCATGGATGCCGTCTCCGTTCCAACGTCGACGGTGCCGCCCGCGACACCGTCTCCGCCATCAACACCACCCACGTCGCCCACGCCATTCACGCCGCTCAACCCGCCCGGCGCATCCGCCGCCGCGAAGGAGTCGTCATGACACAGCTTCCGTTCTTCCGTCGCCTCATCCCCGTGCGAGTCCTGTTGGCGCTGGGGCTGCTCGTCGGCGCTTCAGGCGCTCACGCACTGTGCCTGCCCGCGGTCTGTACCTGCACCGCCCAGACCACCAACCTGCTGTTCTCCAACTACAACCCGCTGGCCTACAGCACCTCCACGACCACCGGCACCGTGACCATCAAGTGCGGCGGCGTCGCCGGCCTGCTGATCCCCTTCACCATCGCGCTCAGCCAGGGCGGCGGCACCAGCTTCGCCACGCGACGGCTGGCGTTCGGCGCCCACACGCTGAGCTACAACCTGTACGCCGATTCGGCCTACACCTCGGTGTGGGGCGATGGCACCGCGTCGACGGTCACCGTCGGAGGCTCCCTGCTGCTCGACGTGCTCAGCCTGCTCGGCTCGGCCACCTACACGGTCTATGGGCAGATCCCGGCGCGTCAGGTCACGACGGTGCCCGGCGGGCCGTACACCGATGCGGTGACGGTGACGATCACGTATCAGTGATCGGTGATCGGTGAACGCCCCCCATGACCGCCGATCGAGGACCCCGCCCGTCAGCGAAAGCCGGGGGGCGGCCTCCTCATAAGTCCCCAAATCGTCGGCCGCCCCCCGGCTTCCGCCGCCTCCAGATCAAGCTCGGCAACGAATCCGAATCCGAATCCGAATCCGAGAACAGGGGGAGGTTGCCCGGTCGGGGCGGCGAGACGCGGTCGGGCTACGGAAACTCGCGGGACTTGACCACGGCGTATCGATCCATCGTCGCCATGCGCGCCGTTTCGTGTCGCACGATCGGCGCGGGGTAGTCCCGTCCCAGCATCACGCCGCAGGCGGCCAGCTCCGCGGGCTTGGCGAGCCAGGGGGCATGGATGAGCTTGGGCGGCAGCTTCGCGAGTTGCGGCAGGTAGCGCTTGATGAACTTGCCGTCGGGATCGAATTTCTCGCTCTGGCTCACCGGGTTGAAGATGCGGAAGTAGGGCTGCGCGTCGCAGCCGCTCGACGCCGCCCACTGCCAGCCGCCGTTGTTGGCCGCGAGGTCGAAGTCCAGCAGTTGCCGCGCGAAGTACGCCTCGCCGCGGCGCCAATCGATGCCCAGGTCCTTGATCAGGAAGCTGGCCGTCACCATCCGCAGCCGGTTGTGCATGTAGCCGGTCTCGTTGATCTGGTGCATCGCCGCGTCCACCAGCGGATAGCCGGTGCGGCCCTGGCACCAGGCCTCGAAATCGGCGTCGGCGTCGGGACCCTCGGCCCAGCGGATGCGGTCGTACTCGGGCCGGAAGGCGCGTTCGACGACCCGCGGGTGGTGGTGCAGCACCTGGTGGTAGAAGTCGCGCCAGATCAGCTCGGACAGCCAGGTGCGGGCCCCCTCGCCGGCGGGACCGTCCCGGTCGTCGTGCCCGCCATGGCCGCGCCGCCAGGCCTCGCGCGCGAGCTGGCGGATCGAGATCGTGCCGAAGCGCAGGTGCGTGCTCAGGTAGCTCGGGCCCTTGATGGCGGGGAAGTCGCGCGTGTCGGCGTAGCGGGCCATGCGGTCGAGGAACTCGGCGAAGAGGCGCTGCGCGCCCGCGCTGCCGCCGGTCAGCGCGGCGCTCAAGCCCGCGGGCTCGAAGCCGATGTCGCCCAGCGACGGGACGCGCTGCCCGGCCGGCGGCGTGCCGTCGGGCAGCGCGGCCAGGTGGGCGGCATGTTTCTCGATCGGATAGCTGGAGAGGAAGAACGGCGTCACCGCCTTCAGCCACGCGTTCTTGTAGGGCGTGAAGACGCCGTAGGGCTGCCGGGCGCCGGTCAGGACTTCGGAGCGCTCGAAGACGACGTGGTCCTTGAAGCTCTCGATCTGCAGGCCGCGCGCCAGCAGCGCCTCGCCGACGGCGGCGTCGCGGCGCAGCGCGTCGGGCTCGTCGTCGCGGTTGAAGTAGAGGGCGCCGGCACCCAGCGCCGCGGCCAGCGCGGGGATCTCGTCCCGGGCGACGCCGTGCCGCACGATCAGCCCCGCGCCGGGCGCGAGGGCGCCCAGGTCGGCATCCAGCACGCGCAGCGCGTCGAGGATGAATTCGACGCGCCGGTCCGCGCGCGGCAGCGCGTCGAGGATGGCGGTGTCCAGCACGAAGGCGCAGAACACGCGGCGGTGGCGGGTGAGCGCGCGGTGCAGCGCCGCGTGGTCGTCGGCGCGCAGGTCGCGGCGGAACCAGACCAGGGCGGTGTCCGGGTCGGGCGCGGGGGATGTCGTCGGGCGCGTCATGGGAGGGGAGTGTCGGTGAAATAGAATCCGCCCCTATGTCCAAGGAACGCATCGACCTGACCAACCAGTTCCTGATCGCCATGCCGGGCATGGCGGACGAGACTTTCGCCGGATCCGTCGTCTACCTGTGCGAGCACAACGAGAAGGGGGCCCTCGGCCTGGTCATCAACAAGCCGATCTCGCTGACCCTGGGCAACCTGTTCGAGAAGGTCGAGCTGGAGCTCACCGACGAATCGATGGCCGCCCGCCCGGTCTTCTACGGCGGCCCGGTCCAGACCGAGCGCGGTTTCGTGCTGCACGAGCCGCTGGACGAGCAGGGCAACCACTACAACGCGACGCTCGCCGTCCCCGGCGGGCTGGAAATGACCACCAGCCGCGACGTGCTGGAGGCGCTCTCCAGCGGCGCCGGCCCCAAGCGCGTGCTGGTCACGCTGGGCTACAGCGGCTGGGCCGCCGGGCAATTGGAGGAAGAGCTCGGCCGCAACGGGTGGATCACCGTCGACGCCACGCCCGAGATCATCTTCGACACGCCGATCGAGGAGCGCTACGAGAAGGCGCTCGCGCTGCTCGGCATCGATCCGCGCATGCTCAGCCAGGAGGCCGGGCACGCATGACGACCCTGTGCCCCCCAGTCGCTTCGCTCCTGCCCCCGAGGGGCGCTGCCCACCTTGGGGCGGCCCGGCCGACCCTGTGCCCCCCAGTCGCTTCGCTCCTGCCCCCAAGGGGCGCTACCCGCCTTGGGGCGGCCCGGCCGACCTTGTGCCCCCCAGTCGCTTCGCTCCTGCCCCCGAGGGGCGCTACCCGCCTTGGGGCGGCCCGGCCGACCCTGTGCCCCCCAGTCGCTTCGCTCCTGCCCCCGAGGGGCGCTACCCGCCTTGGGGCGGCCCGGCCGACCCTGTGCCCCCCAGTCGCTTCGCTCCTGCCCCCGAGGGGCGCTACCCGCCTTGGGGCGGCCCGGCGGCGGGCATGACCTCACGCGCCATGACCATGGCTGCTTCACCGTCCTCTTTTGCTTCTCCCCTCGCATTCGACTTCGGCACCAAACGCCTCGGCGTGGCGACCGGCAACCGGATGCTGGGCAGCGCGCGGGGGCTGCGGACGATCACCGAGCAGGGCGACGCCCGCTGGGCCGCGATCGCGGCGCTGATCCAGGAGTGGCAGCCCGACGCGCTGGTCGTCGGCGTGCCGCGCCATCCCGACGGCGCCCCGCATGAGATGACCGCCCGCGCGCAGAAATTCGCCGGCCAGCTGCGCGGCCGCCACCGGCTGCCGGTGGTCGAGGTCGACGAGCGCTACACCAGCGCGGAAGCCCAGTCCCAGGGCGCGCGCGACCTCGACGCCGCCAGCGCGGCATTGATCCTCGAACAATTTTTCCGGGAACACCCATGAGCACATTGCACCTCGATGCGCAAGCGTTGTATGCCGACCTCGTGCGCGGCGTGCAGCGCCTCCTGCAACCCGACGCGGTCCTGGTAGGCATCTGGTCGGGCGGCGCCTGGCTGGCCGAACGCCTGCAGCAGGACCTGAAGCTGGACGGATCGCACGGCGTGATCTCCAGCGCGCTGCACCGCGACGACTTCGGCTCCAAGGGCATGAACGCCAGCGCCGACCACACCAAGCTGCCCTTCGACATCGACGGCCGCCACGTCCTGCTGATCGACGACGTGCTCTACACCGGCCGCACCACGCGCGCCGTGATCAACGAGCTGTTCGACTTCGGCCGCCCGGCCAGCGTCACGCTGGCGGTGCTGGTGGACCGCGGCGGACGCGAGCTGCCGATCGAGCCCGCTTTCTCCGCCGCGCGCGTCGCGCTGGCGCCCAGCCAGCGCCTGCGCCTGGTCAAGGGCGACGGCGGCCGCTTCAGCTTCGACATGACGGGGGACTGACCACATGCTGAGCAAACGCAACCCCCAACTGAACAAGCACGGCGAGCTGATCCATCTGCTCTCCACCGAAGGCCTGCCGCGCGCGGTGCTGCACCAGATCCTGGACACGGCCGGCACCTTCCTCTCGGTCAACGACCGCGAGGTCAAGAAGGTGCCGCTGCTGCGCGGCAAGTCGGTGTTCAACCTGTTCTTCGAGAACAGCACCCGCACCCGCACCACCTTCGAGATCGCCGCCAAGCGCCTGTCCGCCGACGTCATCAACCTGGACATCGCGCGCTCCAGCACCGCCAAGGGCGAGACGCTGCTGGACACGGTGGCCAACCTGTCGGCGATGCACGCTGACATGTTCGTCGTGCGCCACAGCGAGTCCGGAGCGCCCTATCTGATCGCGCAGCACTGCGCCCCGCACGTCCACGTGGTGAATGCCGGCGACGGCCGCCACGCGCATCCGACGCAGGGCCTGCTGGACATGTACACGATCCGTCACTACAAGAAGGACTTCACCCAGCTCACCGTGGCGATCGTCGGCGACATCGTGCATTCGAGGGTGGCGCGGTCGGACATCCACGCGCTGTCGACGCTGGGCGTGCCCGAGATCCGCGCCGTCGGCCCGAAGACGCTGGTGCCGGGCGACCTCAAGGACATGGGCGTGCGCGTCTGCCACGACATGGCCGAGGGCGTGAAGGACGCCGACGTGATCATCATGCTGCGCTTGCAGAACGAGCGCATGGGCGGCGCGATGCTGCCCAGCGCCGGCGAGTACTTCAAGAGCTTCGGCCTGACGCCCGAGAAGCTGGCGCTGGCCAGGCCCGATGCGATCGTGATGCATCCGGGCCCCATCAACCGCGGCGTGGAGATCTCGTCGAGCGTGGCCGACGGCGCGCACAGCGTGATCCTGCCGCAGGTCACCTTCGGCATCGCGGTGCGCATGGCCGTGATGTCCATCCTGGCGGGGAACGAAGCATGAGCGCCGTCGCCGGACCGACCCCATGCGATCAATCCTCCCTCGCGGAGGCGGTGCTCGGCACCTGGAGGGCACGATGAAGATACTGATCCAGAACGGCCGCCTGCTGGACCCCGCGTCGGGCCTGGACCAGGCCGGCGACCTCGCCATCGCCTCGGGCCGCATCGTCGGCCTGGGCCAGGTCGGCGACTTCCACGCCGATCGCGTCATCGACGCCGCGGGCCTGGTCGTCGCGCCGGGCCTGGTGGACCTGGCCGCGCGCCTGCGCGAGCCGGGCCACGAGCACGAGGGCATGCTGGAGAGCGAGCTCGCCGCCGCGGCGGCCGGCGGCGTGACCAGCCTGGTCTGCCCGCCCGACACCGATCCGGCGCTGGACGAGCCCGGTCTGGTCGAGATGCTGAAGTTCCGCGCCCGCAAGCTCAGCCGCTGCCGGCTGTTCCCGCTGGGCGCGCTGACGCGCGGGCTGGCCGGCGAGGCGCTGACCGAGATGGCCGAGCTGACCGAGGCCGGCTGCGTCGGCTTCTCCCAGGCGCAGTCCCCGATCCGCGACACGCTGACGCTGCAGCGCGCGATGCAGTACGCCGCCAGCTTCGGCTACGCGCTGTGGCTGCATCCGCGCGACCCGTGGCTGAGCGGCGGTGTCGCCGCCAGCGGCGCGGTGGCGACGCGGCTGGGCCTGTCCGGCGAGCCGGTCGCGGCCGAGACGATCGCGCTGCACACCATCTTCGAGCTGGTCCGCGTGACCGGCGCCCGCGTCCACCTGTGCCGCCTGAGCAGCGCGGCGGGCGTGGACCTGCTGCGCCAGGCGAAGAAGGAAGGCCTGCCGGTGACGGCGGACGTGTCGATCAACTCGCTGCATCTGACCGACGTCGACATCGGCTACTTCAACCCGTCGATGCGCCTGCAGCCGCCGTTGCGCCAGCAGCGCGACCGCGCCGCGCTGCGCGCCGCGCTGGCCGACGGCACCATCGACGCGCTGGTCAGCGACCACAACCCGGTGACCGCCGACGAGAAGAACCTGCCCTTCGCCGAGGCCTCGCCCGGCGCCACCGGCCTGGAGCTGCTGCTGAGCCTGGCGTTGCGCTGGGGCAAGGACGAGGGCCTGTCGCTGGCGCACAGCCTGGACGCGATCACGTCGCGGCCGGTCAAGGTGCTGGGCGGCGCGCTCGGCTCGCTGGCGGCGAGCGCCGGCCGGCTGGTGGAGGGCGGCGTTGGCGACGTGCTGGTCTTCGACCCGGACGCCAGCGGCGCGGTGACGCCGGAGCGGCTGGTCAGCCAGGGCAAGCACACGCCGTTCTCGTTCGACATCACCGGCTTCGAGCTGCCGGGGCAGGTGCGCTACACGCTGGTGGCGGGCCAGGTGGCCTTCGAGTCGCTGGTGACCGAGGCGGAGCGGGCGCTCTGATGCGGGCGCTGGTCGGGGTCTCGCGGGCGCTGCGGATGCTCGCCCACATCGTCCGCGCGCTGTTGCTGGTGCAGTTCCGCTGGCGTGGCTACGAGCCGGAACGCCGCCGGCGCTACATCGCCTGGTGGTCCGGCAAGCTGCTGCGCATCCTGGGCGTGCGCCTGGAGGCGATCGCGCCGCAGCTCCAGGGCGCGCGGCTGATCACCGCCAATCATGTGTCCTGGCTGGACATCGCCGCGATGCACGCGGTGATCCCGGAGGCGCGGTTCGTCTCCAAGGCCGACATCCAGCATTGGCCGCTGGTCGGCGCGCTGGCGACGGCGGTGGACACGCTCTACATCGAGCGGGCCAGCAAGCGCGACGCGCTGCGCGTGGTGCACCGCGTGGCCGAGGCGCTGGCGCGTGGCGAGGCGGTCGCCGTCTTCCCCGAAGGCACGACCGGCGCCGGCCATCCGCTGCTGCCGCTGCACGCCAACCTGCTGCAGGCGGCGATCAGCACCGACACGCCGCTGCAGCCGGTGGTGCTGCGCTGGCATCAGCCGGGAATCCCGTACAGCAAGGACGCGCCCTACATCGGACAGATGACCCTGATGCAGAGCCTGTGGCTGATCCTGACCGCCAAGGACCTGGCGGTGAAGGTGGAGGCGCTGGCGCCGATGCCCACGCACGGCGCGGACCGCCGTCAGCTGGCCGAGGCGCTGGCTGGGCGCATCTCGGCGGCGCTGCCGGCGCCCTGAGGCGGCGGGCGGCCCGCCCGCCACGTGCCGCCTGCGTCAGCGACACCCCGTCGACGCGGACGGTGATCGCCGATGCAGGGGACAGCCGGATCGCGGCCGGCCCGATTTGGTGCGACGATCCGCCGATGCTGCTTGCCTTCGACGACGAACAGGAGCTGGCCACTCGACTGGCGATCGAGCTCGGCCGCCCGATGGGTCTGATCACCCGCCACCGCTTTCCCGACGGAGAGATCCGCCTGGTCCTGCCCAAGCCGCTGCCGGTCGACGTGATCGTGCTGCGCGGCCTGCAGCACCAGCCCAACGACCGCCTGGTGGAGCTGCTGATCGCCGCGCCGGCCGCGCGCGCCTGGGGGGTGCGCCGCCTGGCCCTGGTGGCGCCGTACCTGGCCTACATGCGGCAGGACATGGAGTTCACGCCCGGCGAGGCCGTCAGCCAGCGCCATGTCTCGACGCTGCTGTCGACGCAGTTCGACCGCGTCGTGACGGTGGATCCGCACTTGCACCGCATCGCGAGCCTGGACGAGGTGATGCCCGCGGGCTGCGGCGTGGCGCTGTCGGCGGCGCCGCTGCTGGGCCGCTGGATCGCGGCGCAGGTGCCGGGCGCGGTGCTGGTCGGCCCCGACGAGGAGTCCGGCCAGTGGGTCGCCGAGGCCGCGCGCGCGGGCGGGCTGACGCACGGCGTCGGCCGCAAGGTGCGCTTCGGGGACACGCAGGTGCAGCTGGCCTTCCCCGACATCGACGTGAAGGGCCGGGCGGTCGTGCTGCTCGACGACATGGCCTCGACCGGACGCACGCTGATCGGCTCGGCCCGGGAAGCGCTGGAGCGCGGCGCGACCAGCGTGGACGTGGCCGTCACGCATGCGCTGTTCAACGGCGACGCGCTGCCGTCGCTGCGTGCCGCCGGCGTGCGGCACGTCTGGAGCAGCAACGCCGTGCCGCACGAGAGCAACGCCGTGTGCGTGGCGGGGCTGATGGCGACGGCGCTGCGCCGGCATTGAGCCCGCCTGCGCGCGTCGCCGCGTCGATGCGGCGGCGCCGGCGCGGGCCGGACCGCTAGAAAGGAAAAGCCCGGCGCAGCCGGGCTTCTTCGTTCATGGCGGATGTCGCTCCGCGCCGGCCTCGGCGGCCGGCGAGGCTCACGCCTTGCCTTGATTCGCCACCGCCGCGGCGGCTTTCGCGGCGGCCTCGGCGTCGCCCAGGTAGTAGCTCTTGATGGGCTTGAGGTCCTTGTCCAGCTCGTAGACCAGCGGGATGCCGTTGGGGATGTTCACGCCCACGATGGCGTCGTCGGCGATGCCGTCCAGGTACTTCACCAGGGCGCGGATGCTGTTGCCGTGGGCCGCGATCAGCACGCGCTGGCCGGAGCGGATGGCGGGGGCGATCTCGTCGTTCCAGTAGGGCAGCACGCGGGCCACGGTGTCCTTCAGGCATTCGGTCAGCGGTACGTCCGAGGCCTGCAGGCCGGCGTAGCGGACGTCGGCGCGCTCGCTGCGCGGATCGGTGGGCTCCAGCGCCGGCGGCGGCGTGTCGTAGCTGCGGCGCCAGACCAGCACCTGCTCGTCGCCGTACTGCTTGGCCATGTCGGCCTTGTTCAGGCCCTGCAGCGCGCCGTAGTGGCGCTCGTTCAGACGCCAGCTCAGGCGCACCGGCAGCCACTGGCGGTCCATCTTGTCCAGGCAGTGCCACAGCGTCCAGATGGCGCGCTTGAGCACCGAGGTGTGGGCCACGTCGAAGTCCAGGCCGGCTTCCTTCAGCAGGCGACCCGCCTGCTGCGCCTGCGCCACGCCGGTCGGCGTCAGGTCCACGTCGGTCCAGCCGGTGAAGCGGTTTTCCAGGTTCCAGGTCGATTCGCCATGGCGGATCAGCACGAGCTTGTACATGGGGGCGGTCTTGTGTGAGGGTCGAGAAGAGGGCCGATGCCGCGGGGGCCGGCGAACCCGGCGGATTCTAGGGGCAGGCCCCCGCGCGGCCGCGCCGGCCAGCCTTCCGCAGCGGTGACGAGAGCGTTCGCGGCCGCTCTTCCTATAATCCGCGCCTTTACCAATCACCCGGGCCGCGCTTTGAAGTTCCTGATCGAAAACTGGTATCTCGTGCTGACGGCGGTGTTGTCCGGCGGCCTGCTGCTCTGGACCTCGCTGCGCGGCAAGTCCGGCGGTGTCGCCACCGCCGAGGCGGTGCGCCTGATCAACCGCGAGAAGGGCGTGCTGATCGACGTCTGCGAGCCCGAGGAATTCGCGGCCGCCCACGCCGGCGGCGCCCGCAACGTGCCGCTGTCGCAGCTGACTGGCACGGGCGCGCCCGTCAAGCAACTGCCTACCAACAAGGCCCTGCCGGTGGTGCTGATGTGCCAGACCGGCGCACGCGCGCAGCGCGCCGCTGGCATCCTGCAGAAACAGGGCTACGCGAACGCGGTCGCGGTGGCGGGCGGTCTGGCCGCCTGGCGCGAGGCGAGTTTGCCTGTCGAGAAGTCCGCGGCCTGATCGCCCTGGCGACCGCGCCGGCACGCCAGTTGCCGGCTCATGGACCCTCGACACGACTTTTGGAGAACAGGCGATGGCCGCCGTGAAGATGTATACGACCCTGGTCTGCCCGTACTGCGTGCGCGCCAAGTCGCTGCTCAAGCAGCGCGGGGTCGACCAGATCGAGGAAGTCCGCGTGGACCTCGACCCGTCGCAGCGCGACGCGATGATCCAGCAGACCGGTCGCCGCACCGTCCCGCAGATCTTCATCGGCGACACGCACGTCGGCGGCTGCGACGAACTGATCGCGCTGGACCAGCGCGGCGGACTGAAGCCGCTGCTGGCCGCCTGAACGCCGTCCCGCTTCCTCCCGCCGGTTTCGCGCGGCACCTTGGCAAGCCCTCGGAAAACTGTCGCGAACCGTCGGTCATAATGCCCGCCGCGGCCCGCCGTTGGCGGGCTCTTTCATTTGGATGACCCTCATGGCCGACGACACCAACACCCCCGTGTTCCAGATTCAGCGCATGTACCTGAAGGACCTGTCGCTGGAGCAGCCGAACGCTCCGCAGATCCTGCTGGAACAGGCGCAGCCGCAGGTCGACATCAAGCTCTCGCTGGCCGCCGAGCCGATCGCCGAGGGCCTGTTCGAGGTGAGCGTCACCGCCACCGTCACGACCAGCGTCGAGGACAAGACCCTGTTCCTGATCGAGGCCAAGCAGGCCGGCATCTTCGAGATCCGCAACCTGCCGCAGGAGCAGCTCGAAGGCATCCTGTCGATCGTCTGCCCGCAGATGATCTATCCCTACCTGCGCGCGATCGTCTCCGACGTCTGCACCCGCGCCGGCTTCCCGCCGGTGATGCTGACCGAAGTGAACTTCCAGGCGATGTTCGAAGCGCAGCAGGCGCAGCTGATGGCGCAGAACGGCGACGCCTCGGCGCCGAACTGACCCTTCGCTCGCGAACGCGCCGGCCTCGCGGACTGTTCCGCCGGCCGGCGTCTCGCTTTCAGGGCTTTCGATTTTTCGACCAAGACCGCGATGACTTCTCCGCGCATGAAGATCAGCGTGCTGGGGGCCGGTGCCTGGGGCACGGCCCTGGCCATCGCCGCCAGCGCGCGCCATGACGTGCTGCTGTGGGCCCGCGACGCCGACGCCGTGGCGGCGATGCGCGCCGCGCGCCGCAACGCGCGTTATCTGCCGGACGCGCCGCTGCCGGCGGCGCTGGCGCTCGGCGACGACCTCGACGCCGCGTTGGCCCACGGCATCAATGGCGACCACGGCCTGATCGTGATCGCCACGCCGATGGCGGGCCTGCGCGAGATGCTCGCCAGACTGCCGGCCGGCGCCCGCGCGCATTGGCTGTGTAAGGGCTTCGAGGCCGGTACCGGCCGGCTCGGCCACGAGATCGCGCGCGAGGTCGCACCGCACCTGGCCACCGGCATCCTGTCGGGACCGAGCTTCGCGCAGGAAGTGGCCGCCGGCCAGCCGACCGCGCTGGTGTCGGCGTCCAGCGATGCCGCGCTGGCCCGGCTCGGCGTGAATGCGTTCCACAGCGAGCGGCTGCGGGTCTACTCGTCGGCCGATCCGATCGGCGTGGAAGTCGGCGGCGCGGTCAAGAACGTGATGGCGATCGCGGTGGGCATCGCCGACGGCCTGCGGCTTGCCGCCGAGGCGCAAGGCCGCAAGGGCCCGGGACTGAATGCCCGCGCCGCGCTGATCACGCGCGGGCTGGCCGAGATGCAACGCCTGGCGCTCGCGCTCGGCGCGCATCCGGAGACGCTGCTGGGGCTGGCCGGCCTGGGCGACCTGGTGCTGACCGCCACCGGTGACCTGTCCCGCAACCGCCGCGTCGGCCTGCTGCTGGCCGAGGGCCTGGACCTGCCCGCCATCCTGGGCAAGCTGGGCCATGTGGCCGAGGGCGTGTACAGCGCGCCGACGGTGCTCGCGCGTGCGCGGGGCGCCGGCGTCGACATGCCGATCACGTCGGCCGTCGTCGACGTGCTGGAAGGGCGCCTGGACACGCACGGCGCGATGGACGCGCTGATGGGCCGCCAGGCCAAGGCCGAGTGGTGATGCCCGGGGCCTTGCCATGGCCGTGCCGGCGCGATGCCATGGCCTCGCCCTGGCGACGTGCCCGGGCCCTCTCCTGGGCCTGTCCCGCGGCGCCGCGGTGAAGGAGCGGGTGAGCGATGAAACGTCGTGACCTGATCGCCTCGGCGGCATTGGGCGCGCTGGCCGTGCCCGGCCTCGCCCGCGCCGACGGCGCCTGGCCGCGGCGGCCGATCCGGCTGGTCGTGCCGTTCCCGGGCGGCAGCTCGCCGGACCTCGTCGCACGCTACCTGGCGGAGCCGCTCGCGCACGCGCTCGGCCAACCCGTCGTCATCGACAACAAACCCGGCGCCGGCGGCAACATCGGCACCGGCGCGGTCGCCAAGGCGGCGCCGGACGGTCACACGCTGCTGTTCACGATCCAGGGCCCGTTGATCACCGCGCCGCTGCTGGCCAGGGCGCTGCCCTACGACCCGCGGCGCGAGCTGCGATCGATCAGCCTGGTCGCCAGCTCGCCCAACGTGCTGGTCGTGCCGCCGTCGCTGGGCGTCGACACGCTGCCCGCGTTCGTCGCGCTGGCGCGGCGGCGCGCGGGCGCGCTCAACTACGGCAGCGTCGGCAACGGCAGCGCGGCGCATCTGGCGATGGAGTCCTTCATCGCGCGCGCCGGCCTGTCCCTGGTGCATGTGCCGTATGCCGGCTTCCCGCAGGTCGTGAACGCGATGCTGGCCGGCCAGATCCACGCCGGCTTCATGGTGCCGGCGATCGCGATGCCGCAAGTGCGCGCCGGCAAGCTGAAGGCGCTGGCGGTGACCAGCGCCGGCCGCATGGCCGCGCTGTCCGAGCTGCCGACAGTGGCCGAGTCCGGTTATCCCGGCTTCGAGGCGACGTCGTGGCAGGCGCTGCTCGCGCCGGCCGGCACGCCGACGGCGATCGTGCAGCGGCTGGCGGCGGAGACGATCCGCATCGTCAAGAGCGAGGCCTTCCGCCGCGAGCTGCTGCCGCTGTTCTTCAGCGCGGCGGGGACGTCGCCGGATGGGCTCGACAGCCTGATGCGCGACGAACGCCAGCGCTGGGGCGCGCTGATCCAGCAGTTGAAGCTGGAGCGCGAGTAGGCCGGTCGCGCCGGCTCGCGACGAGCCGGGCTCAGACGCCGTCCGCGTAGCCGTTCTGCCGCCAGCCCTCGAAGACCGCCACCGCCACCGCGTTGCTGAGGTTGAGGCTGCGCTGGCCTTCGCGCATCGGCAGCCGCACGCGTTGTTCCAGGGGGAAGCTGTCGCGCAGCGCGGACGGCAGGCCGGCGGTCTCGCAACCGAAGACCAGCCAGTCGCCGGGCCGCAGCGCCACCGTCGGCAGCAAGCGGCTGCCGCGCGTGGTGAACGCGAACATCCGCGCGGGGTCCGGTTGCTCGTCGGCGACGAACCGTGCCCAGTCCGCGTGGCGCAGCACGGGCGCGTACTCGTGATAGTCCAGGCCGGCGCGTTGCAGCAGGCGGTCCTCCATCGAGAACCCCAGCGGTTCGATCAGATGCAGCCGGCAGCCGGTGTTGGCCGCGAGCCGGATCACGTTGCCGGTGTTGGGCGGGATTTCCGGATGGACCAGCACGATGTTGAACATGAGGGCGAAGCTTTCCTGTGAATCTGATGGAGGCGCGCGACGCGCGGGGCAGGCCCAATGTCGCTCGTCCAGCGTGACGCGGCTTGTCGCGCGGCCAGTGCGGCCCGCGTCACGGCGTGCGCGCCGCCACCCAGGCCTGCACGTCCGCCGCGCCCGCGCGCCGCAGCGCCAGCGCGGCCTCGTGCAGCGTGGCACCGCTGGTCATGACGTCGTCGACGATCGCGACCCGCAGCCCCTGCACCGGCTTCACGACGGCGAACGCGCCGCGCAGGTTGCCGTGGCGCTCGTCGAGCGGCAGGCGCGCCTGCTGATCGGTGTGCCGCACGCGCAGCAAGGTGTGCGCGCAAAGCCGCGATTGTCGCTGCTGGCCGGCGGGTGGGTGCATCCGCCGGGCCAGCTCATGGGCCTGGTTGTAGCCGCGCTCGCGCAGCCGCTCGGCGGACAACGGGACGGGCACGATCAGATCGACGGGCACCGCTTGCGCATGCGCCAAGGCGAGCGAGAGGCGCCCAGCCAGCAGCGACGCGAGCTCCAGCCGCTCGCCGAATTTCAGCGCCAGCAGCAGTTGGTCCCATGGGAAGGCGTAGTCCAACGCCGCCACGCAGTGCGACAGCGGCGGCGGCCGCGCCGCGCAGTGGCCGCAGCGCAGGCGGCCCGATGCCGCGCCTGGGGGCAGGCGCAGGGCGCACAGCGCGCAGCGCGGCGCCGCGTCGGGCGGGAACAGCGCTTCGCAGTCCTCGCACAGCGCGCCGCGGCACCAGCGGCGGCACAACGTGCATTGGCCGGGCCATCCCTCGCTGCGATCGATGCGCGCGCCGTGCGTGGCGACGATGCCCGATGGCGTCCTCGATCCGGCGGTCGATCCCGCGCCCGGTCCGTCCCGCGAGGCCTCTCGCGTCGCATCGTGCGGGGCATCGCGCGAGGCGGCCTCCGCGAGCCCCGATCGCGACAAGCACCAGCGCCGGACGAGGTCAAACATGGCCGCCTACAATCCCGGCCCATGACTGGAGACGAGGCGCTGCCGCCGGGCACACAGCAGATCGATGCAGGCGCGGCGCGGCGGCAACGCCGTCGGCTGGCCGCGTCCGATCAGCCGCCGTGGCTGCACGCGGAGGTCGCCAGCCGCATGCTGGACCGCCTGCCCGTGATCCGCCTGCAACCCCGCGCCGTGCTGCAAAGCCGCCCGTCCATCGGCGGCGGCGACGAGGGCCTGCGCGGGCATTACCCGCAGGCGACGCAGCTCTGGCTCGAACCCGACGACGACGTGCGCGCGATGCTGCAACAGCGCCTCAAGCGCGGCTGGATGCAGTCGATGGTGGACAGGCTGCGCGGCGGCGCGCCGACCGAGCTGATCGCCGAGCCGCCCGCCGCCGCGGCGCAGCTGCTGTGGTCCAACATGGAGCTGCATGCCGAGGCCGACAAGCCCGCGCTGGTGACGCGCTGGCACGCGGGCCTGGAGGTCGAGGGCTGCCTGATGTTCTCGTGCCTCGGTCCCGACAGCTTCATCGAGCTGCGGCCGATCTTCGCGCGCGAGGGCTGGGGTGCGCCCGCGCCGGACTGGGTCGACATGCATGACCTGGGCGACCTGCTGGTGCACGCGGGCTTCGCCGATCCGGTGATGGACCAGGAGCACCTGCGCCTGACCTGGGGCTCGCCCGCGGACCTGCTGCGCGACCTGCGCGCGCTCGGCGGCAACCTCGCGCCGGCACGCTTGCGCGGCATGCGCACGAAAGCATGGCGCGATCGGCTCATGAGCGCGCTGGAGGCGTTGCGCGGTCCCGACAGCCGGCTGTCGCTGAGCGTGGAGCTGGTCTACGGTCACGCGTTCAAGCCGCAGCCCCGGCTCAAGGTCGCGGCCACGACCGAGGTGTCGCTCGACCAGATGCGGGCCATGGTGCGCGGCGCGGGCAAACACTGACCCCCGTCGCGCGCGGGCTCGGCTAGGGCCTGGTTTCAGAGAGCGATTGGCGTGCATCGGGCGTTGTGCTCTGAGGGTAATCCTGGGCGGTTCGTCCCTCTGGGGCCCGTCATAGTGCGAGAGGGGGCTGGGCTAGAATCCGCGCCCGACTGGAGTACGTCTGCTGGCCCCGTAGGTTTCTGCCATCGCCGTGGCACGCAAGCCCGCACCGAGCGGGCTCAAGCGTGCATGCCGCCTGGTGGAGACCTGGGTGACGAGAGCTTGAGAAAAGACTGGATAAAGAGACGACCATGACGATTGACAACAGTTGTTTGCATCTGCTGGGGCGCCGATGGAGCCAGCTTGCGTTCGGCCTCGCGGCCACGCTGGCCAGCCGGGCGGCCCTCGCGGTGAACGACCTGCCGGGAGGCCCGGCCGTCAACCAGCTGAACCTGCAACCGCCGGTCACCAAGATCGCGCAGGAGCAGATGTGGCTGCACAACATGATGCTGGTCCTGTGCCTCGCGATCTTCATCGCGGTGTTCGGCGTCATGTTCTATTCCATCTTCAAGCACCGCAAGTCCAAGGGCGCGGTGTCGGCCAACTTTCACGAGAGCGTGAAGGTCGAGATCGCGTGGACCATCATCCCGTTCATCATCGTGATCCTGATGGCGCTGCCCGCGACCAAGGTCGTGGTGGCGATGAAGGACACCACCAACTCCGACATCACGATCAAGGCCACCGGCTATCAGTGGAAGTGGGGCTACGACTACCTCAAGGGCGAGGGTGAGGGCATCGGCTTCGTGTCGACGCTGGACGCCTCGCACCGCGCGCTGTCGGACTCCGGCCACCCGGGCCAGGTCGACAACTACCTGCTGAAGGTCGACAACCCGCTGGTGGTGCCGGTCAACAAGAAGATCCGCATCATCACGACGGCCGACGACGTCATCCACGCGTGGATGGTGCCGGCCTTCGGCGTCAAGCAGGACGCGATCCCGGGCTATGTGCGCGACACCTGGTTCAAGGCCGAGAAAGAGGGCGACTACTACGGCCAGTGCGCCGAGCTCTGCGGCAAGGAACACGCCTACATGCCGATCCACGTCAAGGTCCTGAACGCCAAGGACTACAGCGCCTGGGTCGACGGCGAGCAGAAGAAGATCGCCGCCAAGGCGGACGATCCGTCCAAGGTCTGGACCATGGACGACCTGATGGCGCGCGGCCAGAAGCTCTTCGACAGCAACTGCGCGGTCTGCCACAAGGCCGACGGCAAGGGCGCGGGCCAGTTCCCGGCGCTGGACGGCTCGGCCGTCGTGAAGGCCGACGACCACGCCCAGCAGCTCCACCTGGTGCTCAACGGCAAGGGCCAGATGCCGGCCTGGAAGGCCGTGCTGAAGGACAGCGAGATCGCCGCCGTCGTCACGTATACGAAGAACGCCTGGTCCAACAAGACCGGCCAGATCGTGCAGCCCGCGGAAGTCGTGGCCGAGCGCGCCAAGTAATCGCCAGCCAACGAGCCACGAGGAATTTCCATGAGCGTAGTGCTTGACCACACCCCGGGTCATGGCCACGGCCACGGCCATGACCATGACGACCACCACGACCACCATGCGCCGACCGGCTGGCGGCGTTGGGTGTTCGCGACCAACCACAAGGACATCGGCACGCTGTACCTGCTGTTCAGCTTCACCATGCTGATGGTGGGCGGCATCCTGGCGCTGTGCATCCGCGCCGAGCTGTTCCAGCCGGGCCTGCAGTTCTTCAATCCTGAACTGTTCAACCAGTTCACGACGATGCACGGCCTGATCATGGTGTTCGGCGCGATCATGCCGGCCTTCGTCGGCTTCGCGAACTGGATGATTCCGCTGCAGATCGGCGCGTCGGACATGGCCTTCGCGCGGATGAACAACTTCAGCTTCTGGCTGCTGATCCCGGCGGCGCTGATGCTGGTGGGCTCGTTCTTCATGCCTGGCGGCGCGCCCGCCGCGGGCTGGACGCTGTACGCGCCGCTGACGCTGCAGATGGGTCCGTCGATGGACGCCGGCATCTTCGCGATGCACATCATGGGCGCGTCGTCCATCATGGGCTCGATCAACATCATCGTGACCATCCTCAACATGCGCGCCCCCGGCATGACGCTGATGAAGATGCCGATGTTCGCGTGGACCTGGCTGATCACGGCCTACCTGCTGATCGCGGTGATGCCCGTGCTGGCCGGCGCGATCACGATGACGCTGACGGACCGCCACTTCGGCACCAGCTTCTTCACGCCCGCGGGCGGCGGCGACCCGGTGATGTACCAGCACATCTTCTGGTTCTTCGGCCACCCCGAGGTCTACATCATGATCCTGCCGGCGTTCGGCATCGTCAGCCAGATCGTCCCGGCCTTCGCCCGCAAGCGCCTGTTCGGTTACGCGTCGATGGTGTACGCGACGGCGTCGATCGCGATCCTGTCCTTCATCGTGTGGGCCCACCACATGTTCGCCACCGGCATGCCGGTGACGGGCCAGTTGTTCTTCATGTACGCGACGATGCTGATCGCGGTGCCTACGGGCGTGAAGATCTTCAACTGGCTGGCGACGATGTGGCGCGGCTCGATGACCTTCGAGACGCCCATGCTGTGGGCCATCGGCTTCATCTTCGTGTTCACGATGGGCGGCTTCACCGGCCTGATCTGCGCGATGGCGCCGATCGACATCCAGATCCAGGACACCTATTACGTCGTGGCCCACTTCCACTACGTGCTGGTGGCGGGCTCGCTGTACGCGCTGTTCGCCGGCGTCTACTACTGGGGTCCGAAGTGGACCGGCGTGATGTATTCGGAGACCCGCGGCAAGATCCACTTCTGGGGCTCGCTGATCTTCTTCAACGTCACGTTCTTCCCGATGCACTTCCTGGGCCTGGCCGGCATGCCGCGCCGTTATGCCGATTACCCGATGCAGTTCGCCGACTTCAACGCGCTGGCGTCCATCGGTGCGTTCGGCTTCGGGTTCATGCAGGTCTACTTCTTCCTGTTCGTGGCTGTGCCGATGATGCGCGGCAAGGGCGCCAAGGCGCCGCAGAAGCCGTGGGAGGCCGCCGAGGGCCTGGAGTGGGAAGTGCCGTCGCCGGCCCCGTTCCACACCTTCGAGACGCCGCCCAAGCTCGACGTGACGGCCACCCGGATCATCGGGTGAGCGGCATGGCGCAGACGCCCCGGCAACGCAAGAGCAACCTGCGGCTGGCGCTGGTCCTGACCAGCGTGGCCGCGGCGTTCGCGATCGGCTTCGTGGTGAAGATCGTGTGGCTGGGCGCCGCCTGACCGGCCCGGCCGGCGACCCGCACCGTCCATCGACCCGACATCGACCATGACCCCGTCCAAACTCCCCGCCTGGATCCGTCGCGAGAACCTGCGGATGACCGGCAAGCTGCTGGTGGTGGTGGGCGTGATGTCGTGCTTCGGTTACGCGCTGGTGCCGATGTACCGCGCGATCTGCACGGCGCTGGGCATCAACGTGCTGTCGCTGTCGGAGCGCCAGCATGCGGTGCGCGCCGAGGACGTGAAGAACACGCAGGTCGATCGCAGCCGCACGATCACGATCGAGTTCGACGCCAACGCGCGCGGTCCGTGGGACTTCAAGCCGGCCAAGCGCCACCTGGAGGTCCACCCGGGCGAGTTGACGACGGTGATGTACACGTTCCAGAACATCCAGACGCGGACCATGTCCGCGCAGGCGATCCCGAGCTACGCGCCCAAGCAGGCTACGCCCTACTTCAACAAGCTGGAGTGTTTCTGTTTCAACGAATACACGCTGAAGCCGGGCGAGCAGAAGGAGTGGCCGGTGGTGTTCGTCATCGATCCGAAGATCCCGAAGGACGTGAAGACCATCACCCTGTCGTACACCTTCTTCGAGGTGGCCGGCAAGGGCAAGGCGCAGGCGGCGGCGCCGGTGTTGCGGACGGATCTCGCGACCGTCCAGGCGGCCGGCGGCTGAGCGCGGCGACGACGATGACCGATCACCTGAAGCCGGGCGAGGACCTGAAGCTCGCGGCACAGCGCAAGGGCTCCTTCTGGGGCACGCTGCGGGCGGTGGCCTGGTCCTTCTTCGGCGTGCGCAAGGGATCGGAGTACGAGAAGGATGTATCGCAGCTCAATCCGCTGCACGTCATCGCGGCCGGCGTGATCGCCGCGGCGCTGTTCGTGCTGGGGTTGGTGCTGCTGGTCCGGTGGGTGGTGAGCAGCGGCGCGGCGCTTTCCTGAGCGACGCCCGGGCAGGCCCCGGACAGACGATGGGTTGGACCGATTTTCGAAGTTGAAGACGAGTTCAGAGACGAGTTCAGACCGAGTTCGAGGAGATACAGGCATGTCGGCAACGACGACTCATGGGCATACCCCCTACTACTTCGTGCCCGGCCCGTCCCGGCACCCGGCGATGGCCGCCTTCGGCCTGTTCTGGGTGATCCTGGGGGCGGGGCAGTGGATCAACGGCCACGGCTGGGGCGCCTACGCGCTGCTGTTCGGGCTGGTGTGGTGGGCCTTCATCCTGACGCAGTGGTTCGGCGAGGCGATCCGCGAGAGCGAGGGCGGCCTCTACAGCGACCGCATCGACGTGTCGTTCCGCTGGAGCATGGGCTGGTTCATCTTCTCGGAGGTGATGTTCTTCGCCGCGTTCTTCGGGGCGCTGTTCTGGTCCCGCGGCTACAGCATTCCGACGCTGGGCAGCCTGGACAACGCGCTGCTGTGGCCCGACTTCGCCGGCCTGTGGCCGAGCGTGTCGCCCGGCGCGACGGCCTCGCCGGCGGGCACGGTGGAGGCGTTCTCGACGATGGGCCCCTGGCCCATCCCCACGATCAACACGGCGCTGCTGCTGACCTCGGGCGTGACGCTGACGATCGCGCACCATGCGCTGATCGCCGGCCAGCGCGCCAAGACCATCGGCTTCATGTGGCTGACGGTGCTGCTGGGCATCACCTTCCTGGGCTTCCAGGGCTACGAGTACTTCCACGCGTACCACGAGCTGAACCTGAAGATGAACTCGGGCATCTTCGGCTCGACCTTCTTCCTGCTGACGGGCTTCCACGGCTTCCACGTGTTCGTGGGCATGCTGATGCTGCTGTTCATCACGCTGCGGCTGATGAAGGGCCACTTCACGTCGGAGCGCCACTTCGGCTTCGAGGGCGCGGCGTGGTACTGGCACTTCGTGGACGTGGTGTGGCTGGGCCTGTACGTGGTCGTCTACTGGCTCTGATCCGGCCGGTTCCGCACGCACGCCCCTGACGAAGCGCCGCATCGAGCGGCGCTTTGTTTTTACGGCGTCCGGTTTTGCGAACGCCGGTCCGGCGATGATCGCCGGGGCCCGCGTGGTGGAGACGTGCCGGGGGTCGGCGCCTACTTGCCCAGTGGCAGGCCCGTCGGGTGGATCCAGCCCATGTAGGCGCTGAACAGGATGAACAGGAACAGCGCGACCGACAGCGTGATCCGGACGGTCAGCGCGCGGGCCATGGTGGCCTTGCCCTTCTGCTTGCGCAGCATCAGCACGCCGGCGGCGGCGAGTGCGCCCAGAATGCCGATGAACGCGACGAGGACGATGATTTTCATGGCGATCGATTATTCCACCCGCCCCCGTGGCGGCCATCGGGCCCGGCCCGGAGGCGCGCATGGTTGAGGCGGGGAAGACGACGGCGTCCGGGCGCGCCGCGACGACAGGTCGCCGCCGCGGCCTGCTGCTGGTCGCGACGGTGGCCGGCGTGGCGATGACGGTGTCGCTCGCGCTGTGGCAACTGAGCCGGGCGGACCAGAAGCGGGCGCTGCAGCGGGCCATCGACGAGCGCGCCCTGCAACTCCCGGTGGCCGCCGCCGATTTGCCGCCCGCGGACCTGCCGCCGTCCGCGGCGCTGGAGCACCGGCGCGCGACACTTGTCGGTCGCTGGGACGTCGCGCACACGGTTTACCTCGACAACCGAGTGATGGACGGCCACACCGGCTTCTACGTGGTCACGCCGCTGAAGCTGGCGGGCCGCCACGACGCGATCCTGGTGCAGCGCGGCTGGGCTCCCCGCAACGCCGCGCAACGCGACGCGCTGCCGCCCGTGGCGACGCCGTCGGGCGATGTGCGCATCGACGGTCGACTGGCCGCCTCGCTGTCCCGGGCCTATGAACTGGGGCGGGAGGTGGGGACGCGGCCGATCCGGCAGAATGTCGACTTGGTCGCCTTCCAGGCCGAAACCGGGTTGCGCCTGCTTCCGCTGGTGCTGCTGCAAGGCGAGCCCGATCGCCTTGGCGGGTCGCAGGACACCACGGGTGTCGAGGGCCCCGCCGCTGCGGTCGGCGCGCTCCGCGCCACCGGCTCGAATTCGGGCGACGGTCTGCGGCGCCATTGGCCGCCACCGGCGGTCGACGTCCACAAGCATTACGGTTACGCCTTTCAATGGTTTGCGCTTGCGGCGCTGATTCTGGGTCTCTATGTCTGGTTCCAAGTCCTCGCCCCCTCTCGCGCTGGCCGAGCCGTCCGCGCCGATGAATGACTCGTCCACCCAACCCGAGGCGGCGCCCGCGCCGGTCGACACACCTTTGCCGCCGGACGGGCCGGTGACGATGGCGGTGCATTCGTTGCCGCTGCCGGAGCTCGATCCGCCGAAACGCTCGCGCTCGCGATGGACCTTGTGGCTGGTGCTGGCCGTGTGCGCCGCGCCGGTGATCGCGTCCTACTTCAGCTTCTACGTGCTGGACCTGCGCGGCCGCGCCTACAGCGACCTGATCACGCCGACGCGCGACATGCCGGCGGAGCTCGAGCTCACGACGCTGCAAGGCGCGCCGGTGCCCGCGAAGACGCTGCAAGGGCAGTGGCTCCTGACCTACGTGCCGGACCGGACCTGCGACTCCGGCTGCGAGCGGATGCTGTTCATGCAACGCCAGCTGCGCGAGATGCTGGGCAAGGACCGCGACAAGCTCGACAAGCTGGTGCTGGTGCCGGACGACGTCGCGCTGACGCCGGCGCAGATCGACGCGCTGACCGGTCACGGCGCGCCGGCCACGGTGCTGCGCGCGAAGCGCGAAGTGCTGGAGGGCTGGCTGATGGCCGCGCCCGGCCACCGGATGGGCGAGCACCTGTTCCTGGTCGACCCGATGGGGCGCTGGATGCTGCGGTCGCCGGCCACGCCGGAACCGACGGCGCTGAAGAAGGACCTGGAGCGCCTGATGCGCGCCAACGCCGGCTGGGACCGGCCAGGGCGCTGAGCGCCATGGGAAGGTCACGCGCATGAACGGGTTGGCATGAACGGACTGGCGACCGGCTTCGATTTCGAGCCGCTGCTGGAGCTGCTGGCGATGGCCGCGCTGCTCGGCGCGGGGCCGCTGCTGTGGTGGCATCTGCGGCAGCGCAGCGCCGGACCGGCGCAGCGGCTGCGGGCGCTCACGGTGTTGACGGTCTTCCTGACCTTCGACCTGATCCTGTTCGGCGCGTTCACGCGGCTGACGGATTCGGGCCTGGGCTGTCCGGACTGGCCGGGCTGCTACGGCAGCGCGTCGCCGGTCGGCGCGCGCGACGAGATCCACGCCGCGCAGACGGCCATGCCCACCGGTCCGGTGACGCACGGCAAGGCCTGGGTGGAGATGACGCACCGCTACCTGGCCGGGGCGGTGGGTTTCCTGATCCTGGTGCTGGCGATCCAGAGCTGGCGCCTGCGGCGCGCCGGGCATGCGCGCGGCGAGCCCATGCCGTCGCCGTGGTGGGCGACGCTGTCGCTGGTCTGGGTGCTGGTGCAGGGTTTCTTCGGCGCCTGGACGGTGACGATGAAGCTGTTCCCCGCCATCGTGACCGGGCACCTGTTGCTGGCGCTGGGCCTGCTGATGCTGCTGGCGTGGCAGGCCGAGTCCTACGCGCCCCGCCCGCTGCGCTGGCCGCCGGCCTTGCGCGCGGGCATGGCGGCCTTCACGCTGCTGGCGATCCTGCAGGTGGCGCTGGGCGGCTGGGTCAGCACGAACTACGCGGTGCTGGCCTGCCAGGACTTCCCGACCTGCCAGGGACAATGGCTGCCGCCGACCGACTTCGACCATGGCTTCACGCTGTGGCGCGAGCTCGGCCGGGGCGCGCACGGCGGCTACCTGCCGTTCGAGGCGCTGACGGCGATCCACCTGACCCATCGCGTCGGCGCGATGATCGTGTTTGCCGCGCTGCTGGCGATGGCGTTCGCGACGTGGCGCCACGGCGCGCATGATCCGGCCGGCGAGAGCCGCCGCTGGGCGCGGCGCTTGCTGGCTGTCGGCGCGTGGCAACTGGTTTCCGGCCTGTCCAACGTGGTGCTGGGCTGGCCGCTGGTGGCGGCCGTGGCCCACACGGGCGGCGCCGCGGCGCTGCTGCTGATATGTTCCATCGTGCTGGCGCGATTGCGCGCCGGCACCCTGACCGTGAGTTTGAAATGAGTTCCGCGACCCATGCCGCCATGCCCTCGCGCTGGTGGCAGTTCTACCAACTGACCAAGCCGAAGGTGGTGCAGCTGATTGTGTTCTGCGCGGTCATCGGCATGGCGTTGGCCATCCCCGGGCTGCCGCGCGGCGCCGAGTGGGGCACCTTGCTGGCGGCGACGGCCGGCATCTGGCTGGTCGCGGGCGCGGCGGCGGCGTTCAACTGCCTGATCGAGCAGCACATCGACGCCAAGATGAAGCGCACCGCGTGGCGGCCGACGGCGCGCGGCGAGCTCAGCCGCAACCAGACGCTGCTGTTCTCGGCGGTGCTGTGCGCGCTGGGCTCGGCCATCCTGTACGTGCTGGTGAACCCGCTGACGATGTGGCTGACCTTCGCCACCTTCGTCGGCTACGCCATCATCTACACCGTGGTGCTCAAGCCGCTGACGCCGCAGAACATCGTGATCGGCGGTGCGTCGGGCGCGATGCCGCCGGTGCTGGGCTGGGCGGCGATGCGCGGCGACCTGGGCGCCGAGGCTTGGCTGATGTGCCTGATCATCTTCCTGTGGACGCCGCCGCACTTCTGGGCGCTGGCGCTGTACCGCAGCGAGGACTACCGCAAGGCCGGGCTGCCGATGCTGCCGGTGACGCACGGCAACGAGTTCACGCGGCTGCAAATCTTCCTCTATACCTGGGTGCTGTTCGCGGCGACGCTGCTGCCCTTCCTCACCGGCATGAGCGGCTGGATCTACCTGGTCGCGGCGGTGGCGCTGGGCCTGAAGTTCTGCCATTACGCCTGGCTGCTGTGGCGCGACTATTCCGAGGCGCTGGCGCGCCGCACCTTCATGTTCTCGATCCTGCACCTGTCGCTGCTGTTCGGCGCGCTGCTGCTGGATCACTACGCGAGTCCCTGGTTGCCATGATCTCAAGACGCTCCCTCTGCCTCACCGCCCTCGGTGCCGCGACCCTGCTCGCGGGCTGCGACAAGCTCGGGTTCTCCTCGGCATCGAAACCCAGCTTCCAGGGCGTGGACCTGACCGGCGCCGCCTACGCGCGTGGCTTCAGCCTGCCGGACCAGTACGGGCGTACTCGCAGCCTGGACGACTTCAAGGGCAAGGTGGTGGTGGTCTTCTTCGGCTTCACCCAATGCCCGGACGTGTGCCCGACCACGCTGGCCGAGCTGGCTCAGGTCAAGAAGGCGCTGGGACCGGACGGCGACAAGGTGCAGGGCGTGTTCATCACGGTCGATCCGGAGCGGGACAAGCCGGAGCTGCTGAAGGCCTATCTGGAGAGCTTCGATCCCGGCTTCGTCGCGCTGCGTGGGTCGCCGGAGCAGCTGAAGGAAGTGGCCAAGGAGTTCAAGGTCTACTACGCGAAGGTGCCGGGGAAGACGCCCGACAGCTACACGATGGACCACACGGCAGCCAGCTTCCTGTTCGACCCGCAGGGGCGGGTGAGGGTGTTCTCGCGTTATGGCGCAGGGACGCAGGCGCTGATGGGGGATATCAAGGCGTTGTTGGCGGGGCAGTGACGGGGGCTCTTTCCCCGCCGGGATTCTCTATCGTCGGACCGAGCGCCGGCCTGCGGGAGCCCGGGGGGCCGCCCTCATAGGTTTCACAAAATCGGTCGGCCCCCCGGGCTCCCTCCGGCCTCCATCACCATCACCATCGCAAACGTGGACGTGGACGTGGACGTGGACGTGGACGTGGACGTGGACGTGGACGTGGACGTGGACGTGGACGTGGCCGTGGCCGTGGCCGTGGCCGTGGACGTGGACGTGGGTGACC
>NZ_NIOF01000009.1 GCF_002205645.1 Roseateles aquatilis
ACGTGGCCGTGGCCGTGGCCGTGGCCGTGGACGTGGACGTGGGTGACCGTTGTCGGAAATGAAAAGGCCCCGCGGTGCGGGGCCTTGTCGTTGGAGCGGGGAGGCTCAGGCCGCGACCGCCACGTTGGCAGTCATCGCCTTGCGCATCTTCTTCATGGCGGCGACTTCGATCTGACGAATGCGCTCGGCGGAGACGCCGTACTCGGCGGCCAGCTCGTGCAGCGTCATGCCACCGGAGCTGTCGTCGTTGACCTTCAGCCAGCGCTCCTCGACGATGCGACGGCTGCGCGGGTCCAGCACGTCGAGCGCCTGCTTCAGGCCGTCGCTGGCCAGGTGATCGCGCGAGCGCGCCTCCAGCACGCGGGTCGGCTCCTGCGAGTCGTCCGCCAGGTAGGCGATGGGCGCGTAACTCTCCCCGTCGTCGTCGGTCTGCGGCTCCAGCGCGACGTCGCCGCCGGACAGTCGCGTCTCCATCTCCAGCACTTCCTCGCGCTTGACGTTGAGCTTCTCCGCCACGTGGGCGATCTCGCTCTCGGTCAGCGACGAGCGCTGCTGATGGTCCGAATGCTCTTTCAGCGCGTGCTTCATCGAGCGCAGGTTGAAGAACAGCTTGCGCTGCGCCTTGGTCGTGGCGACCTTGACCATGCGCCAGTTCTTGAGGATGTACTCGTGGATCTCGGCCTTGATCCAGTGCATGGCATAGGACACGAGGCGGACGTTCTGGTCCGGATCGAAGCGCTTGACGGCCTTCATCAGGCCGACATTGCCTTCCTGGATCAGGTCGCCCTGCGGCAGCCCGTAACCCAGGTACTGGCGCGAGATCGACACGACCAGGCGCAAGTGTGACATCACCAGCCGCCCGGCGGCATCGACGTCGCCTTTGGACTGCAGGCGGCGGGCGTAATCCTGCTCTTCCTCCGCGGTCAGCAGCGGCAGGCGATTGACCGCGGTGATGTAGGCATCCAGGTTCCCCAGTGACGGCACCAGGGACCAGGGATTGCGGACCTTCAACGCAAGACTGTCGGACATGAGGGTGTTTCTCCTGTACCGGCCCGGTCTTCCGGGCTGGTGTTCGGGAATATTAGCACTCAAGCCAGTCGAGTGCTAACCGTCCTGAAAACAGGCTGACCCTGGAAGGGCTACCTGCCTTTCCAAGTCTGTCAGCGGCTTCTTAGGGTTCACTTAAGTCATTGACGGGATTGGGAAATCGGCAGCTCGAAGCTGAAGGTCGCCCCGTTCCCGGCGCTGCTGGACACCTCCAGCCGGCTGCCCATCAAGCCCAGCAGCCGCTGCGTGATCACCAGCCCGATGCCGGTGCCCTCGATCCCGCCGACCTCCCGGCCGAGGCGGTTGAAGGGCTGGAAGAGCTGCGCCCGCTGCGCCTCGGTCAGGCCGGGGCCGGTGTCGGAGACGCTCAGCTCGATCGCCGTGTCGCCGACGCGCCGGGCCCGCAGCCAGACCTGCCCACCCTCGTGGTTGTACTTGATCGCGTTGCTGAGCAGGTTGGTCAGGACCTGCTTGAGCCGCGTGGCGTCGGCGCGCAGGGCGTGGGTGCCCGGTGGCAGGTCGATGTCGACCGTCACCCGGCGGCGCTGGCGCTGGGACTCGACCATCGCCAGGCTGTCCGTCGCGATCGGCACCAGGTCCAGGTCGTCGATCTGCACGCGCAACTGGCTGGCGTCCAGCCGGGACAGGTCCAGCGTGTCGTCGATCATCTGCAGCAGGTGCCAGCCGGACTGCTGGATCTGCGTCAGCCAGCCGCGCTGGCGCGGGTTGAGGGCGGATTCGTGGTCCACCTCCAGCAACTGGGCGAAGCCGAGCATCGCGTTCAGCGGCGTGCGCAGCTCGTGGCTCATGCGGGAGAGGAACTCGTTCTTGGCGCGGTTGGCGGCGAGCTCCGCCTCGTGCGCGCGCTCCAGCGCCGTCAGCCGCAGTTCCTCGCCGATGTCCTCGACGATGCCCAGCAGCCGGTACGGCTGGCCTTGCGCGTCGCGCAGCAGGCTCACCGTGCAGCGGACGGTGATGACGCGCCCCTCGGCGCCGATGTAGCGCTTGACGCGGCTGTAGCGGTCGAGCTCGCCCCGGATCAGCGCCATGCCCAGCCGGCTGTCCTCGGCTCGGTCGTCGCGATGGGTGATGGCCATGATGGAACGGCGCTTGAGCAGTTCCGCGTCCATGCCCAGCAACTGGCAGAAGTAGGGGTTGAGCTCCTGGGGCCGGGCGTTGATGTCGGTGAAGACGATCCCCACCGGCGCGTGCTCGATGATGCTGCGGAAGCGCTCCTCGCTTTCGCGCAGGCGATGGATGGCCTCGTCGACGAGCCGGGCGACGCGCGCGGTGCTGCCGGTCACGATCAGCAGCAGCAGGCCCAGCAGGGCGGTGCCGGCCAGGCCGGACAGCGCGAACGGCAAGGTCGAGTTGCCGTCCAGCGCCGGCAGTCCCCCAGGACCGTAGACGACCAGTTGCCAGGAGCGCCCGGCGAAGTCCATGTCGCGCTCCCGCCGGGGCAGCGTCGCGGGCAGGTTCAGGCAGCGCGGGTCCCCCGCCAGCAGCCGATGCGCGGTACCAGGCGTGGCATCGAGCAGGCAGTAGTCCAGATGGCGAGGGCGGTCCGGCAGCGCGTCGCGCAGCAGCGTTTCCGGCCGCAGGGTCGCGAAGGCCAGGCCCAGCGGGCGCCGCCGCGTGCCGTCGACATCGCGCGGCGCGGCGGACGAAGACGCGCCCTCCGCGTAGATCGCCCGGTAGACCACCACGCCCAGGACGTTGACACCGACATCCTGGGACAGCACGAAGGTCTCGCTGGCCGCCGGCTGCCCGGTCGCGATGGCGCGGTCCTGCGCCGCGCGTGCCTGGGGAATGCTGCGGATGTTGACGCCCACCGCGGCGCGGTTGCGCGGGAAGGGCGCGATGAGGCGCACCGGCAGCGCGTCGGCCGCGGCATCGGGCGCGTCGCCAGGGCGTTGGCGTTCATGGACGTGGAAGTCGACGTAGCCGTCGGCGCGTGCCGCGCGCTCGAAGGCCTCGACCTGATCCGGGGGCACCAGGGCGGCCCAGCCGACCGCGTAGACCCCGCCGCCGGCCCGGGCGCGTTCCTCATGGGCGCGCTCGAAGTCGACCCGGCCGATGCCGGGCGCCACCAGCAGCAGGCTGTGGTTGGCCTCCAGCGCGGCCAAGGGCGCCGTCAGCGAGTCGGCCAGCGCGTCGAGCGCGTTGAGGGCCTCCAGGTCGAAGGCGTGGCGGCGCCGGCTTTCCTCGTTCTGCGCGACGTACCAGCTCGCGCCGAACAGCAACCCGCAAGCCACGACGAGCGGCAACGCGACGCTCAGCCGCCGTGACGCCCAATGCGTGCGCGGCAAGCCGAACAGCGTCAGGGCGACCGGCGCGCCGATCAGCACACCGATCGCGTCGCCGATCCACCAGGCCAGCCAGTGCGCGCCGATCTGCGCCGGCGTGATCACGTCCGACATCCAGAGCGCCGCGACACCGAAGGTCGGGCTGATCAGGCATGCGATCCCCGCGACCGCGATCAGGAAACGCATCAGCTCGCCGGGTGCGGTCAGCGGCGGATGCTCGCCGGTCCAGCGTCGCGCCAGCCACGCGCCCAGCCCCGCCTGCGCCGCGCCGCCGAGACCGACCAACACGGGCTGGATCCAGCTGAAGTGCCCCCGATCGTGCGAGATCGCCAGGCTCACCAGCACGCCGCCGAGGACGATGCCCGGCAGCACGCGCCGGCCCCAGCGCACGACCGCGGCGACGGCCAGGCCGGCGGCGGGATAGATGGGGGAGACGTAGTCGGGCGGCAGCACCAGCTTCAGCGCCAGCACGCCGAGAACGGCATAGGCCAGGGCGATCACCGCATTGAGCAGCGCGAGTCGCGGCTGCGTCGCGTCCCGTGGGCGGGCAGGCGTCTCGAGGGAGGGCGCTTCGGTCATGCCGCCCAGACTAACGCCGGCGCCAGGGCGTCGATAGCGAGAGTTGCCCCGCTCCAGGACCGCTGTCCCGGGAATCCAACGCCGATCCCACGCCGATTGGCGGGACGACGCGGCGGGCCGGCCGCCTGGCGGATGCCCGGAGCTAGGGCGTCGTCGGTCCCGGGCCGCGCGCGGGATGCGGCGGCGTCGGAGCGCCGACCGGGCTCGAGCCCGCGCGTGCCAGGAACCCTGTCCTGGTGGCCGTCGCGATCACCAGCAGCATGCCCAGCCCCATCGTGCTGAGCATCAGCCCCAGCCGTCCGGCCTGGCCGGTGCCCCACCATGCGCCGATCCGCGGCAGATGGCTGTTCAGGGCGTCCAGCAGGCCGCCGAACACCCAGGTGGACAGCGGGATGGACATCGCGATGGCGAACGGGTTGAGTCCCCACGAGATCATGCGGCGGATGGCGAAGACGCGCCCCTGGATCTCGACCGGCGTCTCGGTCCGCCACAGCACCTGCGCGGCCGCGTTGACGACCGGATGCATGAAGCCGAACAGGAACGTGCCCAGCGCAAACCAGGGCAGCGTCTGGGCCAGTCCGAAGACAAGCACGCCGCAGGCGATGCCGCTGGCGCCCAGCAGCACGCCTCGCTCGAACGGCTTGATGCCGCCGGTGGCGGTCATCAGCACGCCGCCCAGCACCAACCCACCGCTGCCGGTGGCCATGACCAGCCCCAAGGTCCCGGCGTCGGCGAACGACAGGACCAGCGGAGCATTGACGGTGACGAAGGTGGCGCAGCCCAGGTTGAGCACGGCGATGAACACCAGCAGGCGCAGCAGGTGCTTGCGGGCCCAGATCCAGCGCATCCCGAAGGCCGGATCCCCGAACACCGCGCGCAGCACGGAGGTCTGGCCCGCCGACGCGGGCGGCGCGGGCAGCTGGATCGACAGCACGATGGCGATGCTGCACACGAACGACACCACGTTGAGCAGCAGGATCGGGGACAAGCCCGCCAGGTGGAAAAGCGCGGCGCCCACGATCGGGGCGGCGACGGTGGAGGTGGCTTGCACCGCTTCTTCCAGCCCGCTGATCCGGGCCAGGTGCGGGCCCGGCGTGATCAACGTGACGGTCGAGGTGAGCGCGGGCCAGCGCACGGTCTGGATCGAGGACAACAGCACCATCACCGCCGCCGCGCCCGTCACGGAGAAGCTGTCCAGGGCCACGGCCAGCAGCGCCGCGGCGACGACCAGCAGCGAGGCCGCGTCGCAGCTCACCAGCACCCTGCGCTTGGGCAGCCGGTCCACCAAGGCGCCGGAGAACGGCGACAGCAGCAGCGCCGGCAGCGCGGCCATGAGCGCCAGCGTGGCAAAGATCGTGTAGGAGCCGGTCTGCTGGAATACCCAGACATCGATGGCGAAGCTGGTGGCCGCCGCGCCCAGGCCGCTCAAGCCCTGCGCCAGCACGAAGGACACCGGGCGGATCAGCGGACGATGGCGGTCGAGGATCATGAGTGCCCTTGAATGGCGGTGGCTGGAACGGCCCGGCGCCGTGTGGACAGGATCTCCCCGATCTCCTGTCCCAGGCGGACGGCATGGGCGCGCGACACGATGTCGTAATGCCCGGCGTCGTACCGGCGAACGCGCAGGGCGGCACCGTAGAGCGTCTCCCATCCCAGCGCCGCGCAGTGGCGCGTTTCGCGCGTGGCCACGAACAGATGGGGCACGAGGTCCAGCGCGGTGGGGGCATGCGCGGCCAGCCCTTTGACGATGCGTCGATGCGTGCGCGACTGCCGCGCGTCCAGGTGCGGTGGCACCGGCGGCTCGCTGCCCGAAGGCCACTCGTACTGGGCACGCGTGTCGATGAGGAACAGGGCTTCCACCTGCTCACCCTCGCGCGCCAGGAGGCGCGCCGCTTCGTGCGCGATGGTGCCTCCGGCCGACCATCCGCACAGCCGATAGGGCCCCTGGGGCTGCACATCGCGAATCAGCCGCACGTGCCGATCCGCCCATTGCGTGATCGACAGCTCCGGTGCCGAGCCTTCGTCCGGCGAACGGACGCAGAGCCCGTACACCGGCATGTCGGCGGGCAGGCCGGCCGCCAGATTGACGGCGTAGGCCACATCGCCGTCCGACCCGTGAATGCAGAACAGAGGGGGCTGCGCGCCGCCGCTGCGGACGGGGACCGCCTGCCACTCCGCGGCACTGCCTCCCCCCGCCGCCAGCGCCAACTGGCTCAGGATCGGCGTGGCGAGCACTTGCCTGAGGGTGAGCGACATCCCCAGGTCCGGGCGGCTGGACAGCGTGGCCACCAGACGAGCCGCCAGCAGCGAATGGCCGCCCAGGCTGAAGAAGTCGTCGTTGCGGCCGACCGTCCCGACGCCCAGCAGATCTTGCCAAAGCGCGGCCATGGCCCGCTCATCGTCCGTGCGCGGCACCTCGTCATCCGTCCCGAGGTCCTTGGCGCGGTCTTGGCGCTCCAGGCGGGCCCGCTGGGCCTGTCCGTCCCGTTCCACCGACAGGGCTCGGCGGTCGAGCTTTCCGGACGGCGTCAGCGGCAGCCGGTCGAGCACCACGAAAGTGGCGGGCAGCATGTAATCCGGCAACCAGTCGGCGAGGGACTTGCGCATCGTCTCGGCACGGCAGTCCGCCGCGTCCGAGGGGACGACGCAGGCATGCAGCGTCGAGCTGCCCGTCGCGTCCGGCTCCGCCAGCACGGCGGCTTCGCGCACGTGTCCGGTGCGCAGCAGCGCCTGTTCGATCTCGCCCAACTCGATGCGGAAGCCGCGGACCTTGACTTGGGCATCCAGCCGGCCGATGAAGGCGAGGCTGCCGTCATCGAGCCATCGGGCGCGGTCCCCGGTGTCGTACATGAGGGCGCCGGGCGGGCCGAAGGGGCAGGGGATGAACTTCCTGGCGGTCAGCTCTGGCTGCTTCAGATAACCCAGGGCGAGGCCCGCGCCGGCGATATGGAGCGTGCCCGGCACGCCCGGGGGGACGGGCCGCAGTTGCTCGTCGAGCAGGTGGATGGCGGTGTTGGCGATCGGCCGGCCGATGGGGATGGGCCGTTGCAGCGGCGCCAGCGGCTGCGTGTGAAGCGTGGCGTAGACGGTGGCCTCGGTGGGGCCGTAGCCGTTGACCACGGTGACGTCCAAGGGCGCCAGGGCGTCGTGCAGGCGCTTCTCGTCCAGCGGCTCCACGCCCAGCAACAGGCGCGAGGGCGGCACGATGCCCTGCGCGACGAGCGTCGGCAGCAGCCGGGCGATATGAGGTGGCAGATAGGCGGTGGAGACGCCCTGCCGGGTCGCCCATTGCAGGAACGCGCGGGGATCCAGGCGGGCATCCTCGTCCGGCAGCGCGACGCACGCGCCGCTGCACAGCGGGAGCAGCCACTCGAAGATGGAGACGTCGAAGCTGCAGGACGTCCACCAGGAGAAGCACTCGCGAGGACGGGACGGAAAGCGCGCGAGCCAGTCGTCCATCAGGTTGACGACGGCGCCGGCGCCGACCAGCACGCCCTTGGGCGTGCCGGAGGATCCGGAGGTGTAGATGCAGTAGACGGGCGAGTCAGGGGTGGAGACCGGCCGCTGGAGCAACCGGATGGCCGGCTGGTCGAGGATCGCGTCGACAGGCAGGGCCTGCGCGCGGTGGGTGGCCCAGGCCGCGATAAGCGCGGACTGCGTCAGCACCAGCGTCGCGTCGGTCTCCGCGAGGATGTGGGCCACGCGCGCGGGCGGCAGCGCCGGGTCGAGCGGGACGAAGGCCGCGCCTACGCGCAGCACCGCCAGCATGGCGGCAACGAGATCGGGGCCGCGCGCCAGGCACACCGGCACGAGATGGCCCGGCCCGATGCCGCGCTGCTGCAGGGCGCCGGCGATGCGCTCGACGCGGGCATCCAGTTCCGCATAACTCAACGCGCCTTCGGAGGACACCACCGCGCGCCGCTGGGGATGCTGCCGCACATGCCAATCGAACATGTCCTGCGGCGAGACAAAGTCGCCCGACGCACGGGGGCTCCGACTGTCGACCTCGTCGGCCGGTCCGGTCGGCCATGCGGTATCCAGCAACGCGTGAACGCGCTGGCGGCACGACCCGGTCGCCGTGTCGAGCAAGGCCAGGTAGTCATCGACGATCCGGGCGGCGTCGCCAGCGCTGAACATGTCGCTGCGGTACTCGACCACCAGGTGCATCGGCGTGTCCCGATCCTCGCCGCGGACCACGACGATCACGTTGATGTCGAACTTCGCCGAACCGTTGGGCAGCCCCTCCTCGACATCGACCGCCAGGCCCTCGAAATCGGACCGCAGCGGCAGCGCATCGTGAAAGGAGAAGGCGACGCGGAACGGCGATGCGCCGCGGGTGCGATGCGGGGTCTGCAGGCGCTGGATCAGCTCGGTCATCGGCACGCCGCCATGGGCGAGGGCGAACTGCACCCGCTCGCCGGTGCGCCGCACCAGCGCGTCGAAACCTTCGTCCCCATCGGCATCGAAGGGAATCATGACCGGGTTGACGAACATGCCCAGCGTCGACTGGTAGCGCAGCGACGGCCGGTTCGCGACCGAGGTGCCGATGATCAGACGGTCCTGGGCGCCGTGGCGCACGCACACCAGGCCGAACACGGCCAGCGCCAGCGTGAAGGGCGTGGAATTCAGGCTGGCCGCCGCCTGGAGCAGGCGCTGGCAGCGCGCCGCACCCAGCGCCCGGCGCTCCTGGGCCCCTCGGTGGCTGCGCGGTCCCGCCGGCTGGCGGTGGGCGAAGGGCGGGGGCAGGGTCAGGAACGGCTCGACGTGGGTCCGCCAGGCCTGGACCTGCTGTTCGCAATGCTGCGATCGCAGCCAGTCGCGTTCCTCCCGGCAGAAGTCGCCGAAGCGCGCCTCGATGGCCGGGAGCTGGAGCGCACGGCCGCGGACCAACGCGTTGTAGCAGGCCTGCAGGTCCTGCAGCAGCACGCGGAAGGAATGCCCGTCATGGATGATGTGGTGCTCAGTGATGAGCAACAGATGCTCGTCGTCGGCAAGGCGAAAGAGGTCCCAGCGGAACAGGGGCGGCCGTGCGAGGTCGAAGCGGCTCGCCAACACCTGGTCGATGCCTTCGCGCAGGGCTTCCTGCCGATGTTCCTCGTCGAGCATGCCGAGGTCGAGGAAGGACAACGCCGCGGGCCGGGCGGGCAACTCGTGCCGGTGCAGGCGGCCGTCCACGAGGGTGAACGAGGTGCGCAGGATCTCGTGGCGTTCCACGAGCTGGTCCATGGCCTCGCGCAGACAGGGCAGGCTCAGCGCGCCCCGCATGCTCAGCCGGGCGTGAAAACGATAGGCCAGCCAGGCATCGTCCAACTGGTCGAGAAACCAGACCAGCTCCTGGCTGCAGGACGCGAGGCTGTCGCCGGCGTTGTCGCCGCTTGGAGGCGGCGCCGCGGAGGGGCGGACATGGGCGTCGAGGGCCTTCCGGATCTGCCTCGCGTAGTCCGCGACGCGCGCATCCGGCGCGGCGATCGGCAAGCGCAGCGTCGTGCCCAGGCGATCGCCGATGGCCAGCGCCGCGTGGATGGCGGTGATCGACGTGCCGCCGATCATCGACAGGCGGTCGTCTGCGTCCACGTGGGCCAGCCCCAGCAGCTCCGCCCAGGTGGCGGCCACCACCTGTTGAATGGCGTCGGCGCCGTTCGCGCAGGTTTCGCGCCCTTGCACCTGTCCCGTGGCGGGAGCTGTCGTCGCGCGATCGCTCATGCCGAGGACGCCTGTCGGTTCTGAACGGCGGCGTGCCGGGGCGCGCTCGACGGCAGGCCGGCGCGCTGCTCCAGCAAGGTCTGGAACTGGCGGGCCGCGTTGGTCGCCCGGGCATTGCCGGCCAGCACCGCCACCTGGATGAACACCTCCCGGATCTCATCGGGGGACAGGCCCAATTGCAAGGCCGCCTTCAACTGGAAGTCCAGTTGCCCTTCGCAGCCGCCCAGCGTGCACAGGATGGCGAGCGTCATCAGATGGCGCGACTTCAGGTCGATCGCGGTCCGGCGGTAAGCGAACCCGTAAATGCTGTCGACCGTGTGGTCCACCAGATCCGGGAACATGGCCCGATAGGTGTGCTCGGCATGGTCCGTGATGCCTGGGCTGAACTGCTCCAGCAAGTCCGCGTTGCGTTGAATGGCGTTGGTCATGGCGGGTTGGCTTCAGGAAATGGATGGCGGGGGCGCCTTGACCAGCGTGCCGGTGATGGCCATCGCCGAACTGACGGCCATGGCCACCTTGCGCTGCATCGGATTGCGTTCGATGCGGATCAGCGGCGCGGCGCAGCGCTCTCCGAAAACGAAGGGGTTGTAGGTGAAGCTTCCTGGGGTCGAGGCCACCGCGCCCTGTGCGTCGACATAGGCGAAAGGCAGTTGCGGCGAGCGCAGGTTCTCCTGCGCGATCCATTGGCCGCGCTCCTCGAAGGCGCGACCCAGGAGACCGCTCCAGTCGGCCTGGCTGCATTCGGCGCCCAGGTGCACATGCTCCGTGGACTTCGAGTGCGAGCGCTTGAGGACGAACAGCCCGCGCTCCGCTTCGAGCAGTGCCTGCAGCTCGTGGCCGCGCCCTCGAAAGCTCACTTCGCGGGGCCCGACAAAACGTGTCCACGGCACGTAGGCGGCGATCAGCGCGCGTTCGTCCTGGGACAGGGCGGGCGTGTGCGCCCGCGTGTCGCCCGGGTCGACGGCCTCGCTCAGCGACGCCAGGATCAACTTGCCGTCGACGCCGAGGTCCGCCGGGTCCGACATGACGCAGGTGCGGGTGTGCCGCGCGGCGGCCAGGGCAGCGATGACCGGGGCCATGGCTTGCGGGGGATGGGTGAGCGCGCCGAAGCGCCAGATGAACTGATAGTCCCGCTCGCCGTCCGTCATCCATTGCGGTCCGGCCCGCAAATCGTCGGCCAGCACGACGCGGGCACGGCAACCGGGCACCTCGCGGTCGAGCGTCTCGGCCAGTCGATGCACCAGCGCCGCGTGATAAGGGCGGAAATGCGGATAGGTGATGAGCGCCAGGTTGAAGACACGCTCATCGCATTGCTGTCGCAGCGAGCGCAGCAGTTCGCAAAGCACCGGAATGACAGGCGGGGCGTGCAATCGATCGTCGGGCAGCAGGAGGCGAAAGCGTTCCTGCACGTAGTCGACTTCGAAACACCCGCCGACGCCGGAATCGATGTTGAGCTCGAGGAGCTTCAATTGCCCGTCGACGAAGATACCGTCCGGTCGTGCCACGACCGGACGCCGCGGGCCATCTAGATAGGCGGCCACGAGGTCCCGCTGGTCCGGGCGCGCCCATCGCAGCGAGTCGCCGGTGGCGTGGGCCCAGCGACGCGCCAGCGTGAGCAGCCGGGGCAGGTCGCGACAGGTGTGTTCATACAGCGCTGCATCCACCTGCAGCGGCTCCACGGAGAACTCCCCGAGTCCGTTGCAAAAGCCGCGCTCATCCAGGCCGCGCCGCGTGTCGTTCCACCAGCCCGCATTCAGCGGCGAGCTGGCAGCCCATCCAGGAGTTGTCAGCATGAAGCTCCCCGTCGTGCCGTCAGGCGTGCGCGCCTTCGCGGCGTCGCCGTGCCGCGTCCAGGATCGTGGGGACGTCCGCCTCCGACAGCATGAAAGCCTCGGTCAGCGTGCGACTGGCCGCGTCGTCCACCAGCAAGGCGTCCAGGGCTTGCAGCGTGTAGGTCAGATGGAAGACCTCGTCCCGGGAGATTCGTGCAAGCAGTGAATGGATGGCGTCCCGGTCCGGGCCGGGGTAGGTCTCCAGCAGGCAGAACCAATGCGTCAGGATGACGGCCGTGCGCAATTCGAGGACGTGCAGGATGGAGAGAAAGGCCACCAGATCGCCATTGGCCCATTGCTGGTAGGCGGCATAGGCGTCTCGCGCCAGCAATCCCTCGGGCGCTCCGGCGGGGCTCGGCGCGGGGCGGCCGGCGTATTGGGCGAATGCATTGCCGTGCCCCACTTCATCGAGTGCGTGTCGAGTCAGCAGCTTTGCGTATTCGCCGCGATAGTCGCGCAGGAAGTCTTCAATGAAGACGCCGCCCCAATACTCTGTCCACACGTATTCAGCCAGCTTCTCCTGCCTGAGCAATGGATCGGCATAAACTGATGAAGTGGCGGCCAGCCGCTGCGGGCCCGCCCAGGCCAGGCGGGGGGAGACCTCGGCCAGCGTGGCGGCATATCGGCCGCGGAGGCAGGGCGCGCAGCCGCTCAGGCGCCGCAGGATGGCGTCGGGCGTGAGCGGAACGGCGGCGCGTTCCAGTTCCGATTGGGACGTCGCGGCGTTCATTCGGTTCCGCGCATTTCAATGAACGGAACGGCCCGGCCGGCAATGGCGGCGGGGCGTGGAATCGACTGAACGCGGAATGTCGGCCGCAATGGCCGATTGATTTCGATGAGCATTGGAATCCTCCCTTGCAATGACACCGACCGTCTGCGCGGCTGCGATGATTCATTGGTGGAGAGGATCGTCTTATGCGCTCAATGAATTAGCAATCCTTGGAAATGTCGCATTGACAAAGAGGAATGCCGTGTTAATTGGATGAATCAATTACGTCGCGCAATGAGCACTGCGCTGTAGACGCGTCGAGTGTCGAACGCGAAGCTCACGGACACTTCCAGGGGCCGCAACAGGTCGCCCAATGACGCCTCGACCGGAATGATCCGGAGCGCACCGTCCGATGCGGGTTCGACCCGCGCGTCGGCGAAGTCCAGATACCGCCGGCACGACGGAAAAACGGCCTTGAAGAAGGCTTCCTTCAAGCCGAAGGCCACGACCTCGGGCGGGCAATGGAGAGGACACAGGTGGTCCTGCAGTTGCTTCAACTCGTTGGGGCCGCATATGGACCTGGCCACGTCGGGAGACAGCGAGGCATTGGCTTCGGCATCAATGCCGATGCCGATCCAATCGTGACGGCTGGTCACCGCGGCCGCGCAGTAGTCGGCGGTGTGAGTGATGCTGCCCATCAGCCCGGCGGGGAACAACGGCTCCCGGTGCGGACCGACGCCGATGGGGCCGGGGGACAGGCCCAGGCGCCGCATCGCCTCGCGCGCGCAATTGCGCCCCGCGGTGAATTCCCTGACGCGTTTGGCCACGGCGCCCTTCACGAAGGGAACCTCCTCAGGCAGCAAGCCGGTCTCCCACAGGCTCCCGGACTCCGCTTCCACGACCACGACCTCGGTCGGAAGCAAGCGATCGAACATCGTCGTCATGGGCGCGAGCATGCCCGAGGCCTCTTCGGGCGTCGACATCGGGGCGTCGGGTCGATCACCGGCACTGAACTCCCGCCGCCGCGTCCCGCGGCAGCGGCCCCGGGCTTCCGGCCCTGTCAACGGCCGCGAGCCCTGGGGATGTCAATCGGCGCTCAGGTCGGGGAGAACAGGAAGTTCAACACGTCGCCGTCCTTGACGACGTACTCCTTGCCTTCCGCGCGCATCTTGCCCGCGTCCTTGGAGCCTTGCTCGCCCTTGAACTGGATGAAGTCGTCGAAGGCGATGGTCTGCGCGCGGATGAAGCCGCGCTCGAAGTCGGTGTGGATCACGCCGGCCGCCTGCGGCGCGGTGTCGCCGATGTGGATGGTCCAGGCGCGCACTTCCTTCACGCCCGCGGTGAAGTAGGTCTGCAGGCCCAGCAGCTTGAAGGCGGCGCGGATCAGGCGGTTCAGGCCCGGCTCGTCCTGGCCCATCTCGGCCAGGAACATCGACCGGTCCTCGTCGCTCATCTCGGACAGCTCGGCCTCGGTCTTGGCGCAGATCGCGACCACCGGGCCGTTCTGGGCCGCGGCGTATTCCTTCAGGCGGTCCAGGAAGGGGTTGTTCTCGAAGCCGTCCTCGGCCACGTTGCCGACGAACATCGCCGGCTTGGCGGTGATCAGGCACAGCGGCTTCAGGATGACCAGCTCTTCCTTGCTGAAGTCGATGGTGCGCACCGGCCTGGCCTGGTCCAGCGCGGCCTGGCACTTCTCCAGCACCTTCACCAGCGCGATCGCTTCCTTGTCACCGGCGCGCGCCACCTTGTTGTAGCGGTGCAGGCTCTTCTCGACGGTGCCCAGGTCGGCCAGGCACAGCTCGGTCTGGATGACCTCGATGTCGGAGATCGGGTCGACCTTGCCGTTGACGTGGATCACGTTCGGATCCTCGAAGCAGCGCACCACGTTCACGATCGCGTCGGTCTCGCGGATGTGCGACAGGAACTGGTTGCCCAGGCCCTCCCCCTTGGAGGCGCCCGCCACCAGGCCGGCGATGTCCACGAACTCGACGATCGCCGGCACGATGCGATCCGGCTTCACCACCTCGGCCAGCGCGGCCAGGCGCGGATCGGGCAGCTCGACGATGCCGACGTTGGGCTCGATCGTGCAGAAGGGATAGTTCTCGGCGGCGATGCCGGCCTTGGTCAGGGCGTTGAAGAGGGTGGACTTGCCGACATTGGGCAGGCCCACGATGCCGCATTTGAGGCTCATGGTGGACGCTTTCGGGAGCTTTCGGGAATCTGGCGGCGCAGGACGCGCCGCCGCGCACGCTTGTGGGCCGGCGACGACGCCCGCGGGCGCGAAACCGGCATTTTAGTCGGCTGCCCGGGCGCCCACCGAGCCCCTGCCTACAATCCCCGCCATGGAAAAGTTCGACGTCCTGGTCCGCGGCAGCGGCTGCGTGGGTCGCAGCCTGGCGCTCGCGCTGGGCGCCCGCGGCTTTCGCGTGGCGCTGCTGGCCCGCCCCGGCGCCCGGAAGCCCGACGCCGACGTGCGGGCCTATGCGCTCAATGCCCAGTCGGTCGCCCTGCTGACCCGGCTGCGCGTCTGGGAAGGATTGGCCGAGGACGCCCGCACCCCCGTGCACGACATGCGCATCCACGGCGACCGCGCCGGCGCCGAGCTGCATTTCAGCGCCTGGGAGCAGGGCGCCGGTGAACTGGCCCACATCGTGGATGCCGCCGCACTCGAAGACCAGCTGGATGCCGCGCTGCGCTTCGCGCCGCATGTGCACCGCGTCACCGAGCCGGTGCCCGCCACGCTGCAGGCGCTGTGCGAGGGGCGAGACACCGTCGCCGCCGCCGAGCTCGGCGTCGACTACGAACGCCACGACTATGGCCATCTCGGCGTCGCCACCCGGTTGACCGCCAGCCGCCCGCATCAGGGGCAGGCGTGGCAGTGGTTCCGCTCGCCGGACGTGCTGGCGCTGCTGCCCTTCGATCGTCCCGAGCCCGGCCGCAGCTACGGTCTCGTGTGGTCGCTGCCGCGCGAGCAGGCCCAGCGCATGCTGGCCGCCGGCCCGACCGAATTCGAATCGGCCCTGCTGGCGGCGACCGGCGGCGCCGCCGGCACGCTGAAGCTTGCCGGCGAGCGCCAGGCCTGGCCGCTGCAACTGTGCCGCGCGGACCGCCTTTGCGGTCCCGGCTGGGTGCTGCTCGGCGATGCCGCGCACCTGGTCCATCCGCTGGCCGGCCAGGGCCTGAACCTGGGCCTGGCCGATGTCCAGGCGCTGGTCGACGTGATCACCTCGCGCGAATCCTGGCGCGGCCTGGGCGACGACAAGCTGCTGCGCCGTTATGCCCGCGCCCGCGTCGCACCGACCTGGGCCATGGGTGAACTGACCGACGGCCTGCTGCGCGGCTTCGCCAGCCAGGTGCCGGCGATCGCGCGGATCCGCAACGAGGGGCTGCGGCTGGTCGACCGCGCCGGCCCGCTCAAGAAATGGCTCACCGCCCGCGCGCTCGGGCATTGAACGAACGATGGCACTCCGAATGAAACTGACGATGAAGTCCCGCAAGTCCTTGATCCTCGCGACGGCCATGGCCGCGCTCGGCCTGTTCGGTTGTACCGCGCAGGCCAACGAGGACACGATCCGCAAGAACCTCGCGACCGTCCTGCCCAAGGAGATCAAGATCGACGAGGTCCGCCCCAGCCCCATCCAGGGCCTGTGGGAGGTGCGCATCGGCAGCGAGATCCGCTACACCGACGCCGCCGGCCAGTACCTGGTCGAGGGCGAGATCCTCGACCTCAAGAACCGCCGCAACCTGACGCAGGACCGCGTCAACAAGATCACGGCGGTGGACTTCTCGTCGCTGCCGCTCAAGGACGCGATCGTCTGGAAGAAGGGTGACGGCAAGCGCCGCATCGCCGTGTTCGCCGACCCGAATTGCGGCTACTGCAAGCGCTTCGAGCGCTCGTTGCAGGACGCCAAGGACGTCACCGTCTACACCTTCGTCATCCCCATCCTGGGCGGCGATTCGCCCGACAAGTCCCGCGCCGCGTGGTGCGCCAAGGACAGCACGACGGCCTGGCGCAACTGGATGCTGGACGGCGCCGCGCTGCCCAAGCCGGATGCCAAGTGCGACGCCAGCGCGATCGACCGCAACCTGGCGCTGAGCCAGAAGATCCGCGTCAACGGCACGCCGGCCGTGATCTTCGAGGACGGCAGCCGCGCACCGGGCGCGATCAGCGCCGAGCAGCTCGAACAGCGCCTGCAGGCGCTCGAAAAGAAATCCTGAGATGACCGACCGCGCCGCCTCCATCGCACCGGCCGCCGCCGGGGCCTCGTCCGCCAACCCGATCGCGCTGCGGCTGGGTTACGCGGGGCTGATCCCGTTCGTCGTCGGCGCCGCGCTGGTGTGGCTGGTGCGCGAGGACGCCCACCCCTACGTCACCGACGGCCTGTCGCGTTACGCGGCGATGGTGATCTCCTTCCTGGGCGCGATCCATTGGGGGCTGGGCTTCCGCCAGACCGTGCCGTCGCCGGCGCCCTTCGTCTGGGGCGTGGTGCCGGCGCTGCTGGCCTGGATCGCGTCGACGATGCCGGCCTACGCCGGACTGGTCATCGAAGGCGTGCTGCTGATCGTCTGCTACGTGGTGGACCGCAGGACCTACCCGGCGCTGGGCGCGTCGTCCTGGCTGACGCTGCGTTTCCGCCTGAGCGCGGTGGCGGCGCTGAGTTGCTTCATCGCCGCGCAAGGCACCTGAACGTCGAGCGCTGAACGAAAACCGCCCAGCCGTCGGCCGCGGCCGGGTCAAGGCTTGGTAGCCTGCACGACATGACACCCAACCCGTCGATCCACTATCGCATCGCCATCGCGGACGCCCACGCCCACCGCTTCGAGGTGACGCTGACCGTGCCGGCGCCGGAGGAACGCCAGGTGCTGAGCCTGCCGGTGTGGATTCCCGGTAGTTACCTGGTGCGCGAGTTCTCGCGCCACCTCGGCGCGGTGAGCGCGAGGCAGGGCCCGCGCGAGGTCGAGATCCACCAGACCGCCAAGAACCGCTGGGAGGCCGATTGCGTCGGCCGCGCCGCGCTGGTGGTCACCTGCACGGTCTATGCCTTCGACACGTCGGTGCGGGCGGCCTTCCTGGACGCGCAGCGCGGCTTTTTCAACGGCACCGGCCTGTGCTTGCGCGCGCATGGCAAGGAGCACCTGCCGCATCGCGTCGAGCTCACCGGGCTGCCGGCCGGCTGGCAGGTCGCCACCGGCATGGCGCCGGTCGAAGGCGGCGGCGAGGTGTACGAGTCGGCCGACTACGACGAGCTGGTCGACCATCCCTTCGAGCTGGGCCCGTTCTGGCGCGGCGAGTTCGTCGCCGGGGGCGTGACGCATGAGTTCGTCGTCGCCGGGGCGCTGCCGGTCTTCGACGGCGAGCGGCTGCTGCGCGACACGCAGCGCATCTGCGAGGCGCAGATCGCGTTCTGGCATTGCAACAAGGGCAAGCCGCCGATGGGCCGCTATGTCTTCATGCTCAACTGCGTGGACGACGGCTACGGCGGACTGGAGCACCGCGCCAGCACGGCCTTGATCGCCGCGCGGCGCGACCTGCCGCGGCTGGGCCAGACGGACGTCGGCGACGGCTACGTGAAGCTGCTGGGGCTGATCAGCCACGAGTATTTCCACACCTGGAACGTCAAGCGGCTGCGGCCCGATGTCTTTGCGCGCTACGACTACGAGCAGGAGAACTACACCGATCTGTTGTGGTTCTTCGAGGGCTTCACCTCGTATTACGACGACCTGTTCCTGGTCCGCGCCGGGCTGATCGACGAGAGCCGCTACCTGAAGCTGATCGCGCAGACCTTCACCCAGGTGCTGAGCGCGCCGGGGCGCAAGCACCAGAGCGTGGCGCGCTCCAGCCTGGAAGCCTGGACCAAGTACTACCGGCAGGACGAGAACACGCCCAACGCCGTGGTCAGCTACTACGCCAAGGGCGCGATGGTGGCGCTGGCGCTGGACCTGTCGCTGCGCGGCGCGGAGCGCGCCAGCTCGCTCGATGAGCTGATGCGCGGGTTGTGGAAGGACACCGGCGGCGGACCGGTCAGCGAGGAACGCATCCTCGCCAAGCTCGCCGACCTGGGGGGCGAGGCCCTGGCGCAGACGCTGTCGACCTGGGTGCATGGCACCGAGGACCTGCCGCTGCCGCAGTTGCTGGAGCGCATGGGCCTGCGCTGGGGCCATGACAAGCCGACGCTGGCGCAGCGGCTGGGCGTGCGCGTCACCGAGGCGGACGGTGTGGTCACCGTCAAGCAGGTGCTGCTGGAAGGCGCCGGGCTGGCGGCCGGGCTGAGCGCCGGGGACGAGATCGTCGCCTGCAACGGCTGGCGCGTGCGCAAGTTCGAAGACCTGCCGTTGATGCTGAATCCGGTCGATCCGCAGCGGCTGTCGCTGCTGGTCACGCGTGACCAGCGCATGCTGACGCTGTCGATGGCGCTGCCGACGCAGGACAGCGCCGCCAGGCCGGTCTGCCTGGGCCCGCTGGACAAGGCCCCGGCGCGCGCGCAAAGCCTGCGCCGCGCATGGCTGGGGGGCTGAGCGGCCACGCCGGACGCGGGCGCGGCGCGCTCGCGCTGGCGGCGCTGACGCTGGCGGTGATCGCTGTCCATCTGGGGCTGCTCAGCGGCGCGCGCGACCTGCACGACAGCTGGATGCCGCGGACGCCGGAGCCCGATCGGCTGCAGGCGGCCTTCGTCCGCGAGCTGAAGCAGGCGCCGCCGCCGTCGCCCGCCGCGGGCGACACCGGCACGCCGGGGACGCCCAAACGATTCGATCCACGGCTGCCGCCATCGGTGGACGGCGTCATCGCGCCGCTGCGCCCCGACGTGGCCGCGAGCGAGCCGCCACCCGAGTTGCAGGCGCTGGTCGCGCCGCCGCCGCTGGCGGCGTCCGATGCGATGGGGGAATGGTCGCCGGGCCTCGAATGGCCGCTGTCGACCGAGCTCGACTACAAGCTGACCGGCGACTACCGCGGCCCGGTCTACGGCGACGCGCGCGTGCAGTGGTTGCGGGACGGCTCGCATTACCAGGTGCACCTGGAGGCGTGGGTCGGGCCGTCCTTCGCGCCGTTCATGACGCGTCGCCTGAGCAGCGACGGCGAGATCACCGCGGCGGGCCTGGTGCCGCGACGCTTCGATGAAGTGACCGGCGGACTGGCGGGCGGCAACCGCCAGTCGACGCTGCTGTTCGACCGGGGCGGCGTGCGGATGGCCAACGGCCGTCGCGAGCCCACACCCGACGGCACGCAGGACGCGGCCAGCCAGTTCGTGCAATTGACCTGGATGTTCCTGACCGGCCGGCAGGCGGCGCAGGGCGACCTGCTGATCCAGCAGCCGCTGGCGCTGCCGCGCAACGTGCACCTGTGGCGCTACAAGGTGCGCGGGCTGGAGGACGTGATCACGCCGATGGGCGCGATCCCGGCGTGGCACGTCGACTCGGACATGGACGACACGCGCGGTGACATGCAGGCCGAGTTCTGGCTGGCGCCGTCGCTGCAGTACATGCCGGTGCGGGTGCGCCTCTGGCAGAACCGGCCCAAGGACCCGAGGACGCACATCGACCTGGTGCTCAAGCAGGCGCCGCTGCAGGCGATGGCGCCCGCGACGGCCGGCTCGGGTCCGGCCCCGGGCGCGGCGCGGCCGGCATCGGCGCCCCTATAGTTGCCGCCATCCCGCCGCCGGGGCCATGAGCGCCAGCGGCCGTCATCGAAGCAGAAGGAGACTCCCATGACCCAAGCCCTGACCACGATGCCGTTCGAGAACATCCTGGTGGAAGTCGTCGGCACCGGCGACCGCAAGACCGGCCTGATCCGCCTGAACCGGCCCAAGCAACTGAACGCGCTCAGCGATCCGCTGATGCACGAACTGGGCCGCGCGCTGCTGGCCTTCGACGCCGACGACGGCATCGGCTGCATCGTGCTGACCGGCAGCGAGCGCGCCTTCGCCGCGGGCGCGGACATCCCGACGATGGCGCCGCACACCTTCATGTCGGCGTTCAAGAGCGGGTTGATCTCCAAGAACTGGGAAACCATCCTGCAGGTCCGCAAGCCGGTGATCGGCGCCGTGGCCGGCTTCGCGCTGGGCGGCGGTTGCGAGCTGGCGATGATGTGCGACTTCGTGATCGCGGCGGACACGGCGCGCTTCGGGCAGCCGGAAATCAAGCTGGGCATCATCCCCGGCGCCGGCGGCACGCAGCGCCTGCCGCGGGCCGTCAGCAAGAGCAAGGCGATGGACCTGCTGCTGACCGCCCGCATGATGGACGCGGCCGAGGCGGAGCGGGCGGGGCTGGTCTCGCGCGTCGTGCCGGCCGATCAGCTGATGAGCGAGGCGCTCACCGCGGCCGAGACCATCAACGGCTTCAGCGGGCCGTCGACGATGCTGATCAAGGAACTGGTGAACCTGGCCTTCCAGGGGCCGCTGACCGACGGTGTCGCGATCGAGCGGCGCTACTTCCATGCGCTGTTCGGCAGCGACGATCAGCGTGAAGGGATGGATGCGTTCCTGGCGAAGCGGGCGCCGGTGTTCAAGCACAAGTGAAGCCAGCGCTTGTGGGCTGTCCCCGGCTTCAGAGGCGTCCCGAAAGGGACAGCAGGGCTTGAGCGACTGTCACGATGGGAATGTCGTTGAAGCTCTTCATCGACAGGAGATCATCGTCACCCGACACGATCAACTCAGCGTGAGCTGCAAGCGCGCAAGCCAGTACATCGTCGTCATCGACATCGCGACAAGCCGAATGGGCCAGGCGACGAGCCGTGATCATGGTCGCGATCCTGCGGTAGTGGCCCACGATCTCCTCGGCCGATAGGCCGGTCGCGAGGACGTACTTGGCGAGTTTCTTCTTCGACAGGGTCGCGGCCAGTTCGTCGATCAGGATCCTGCTGGTGAAGAGTTGAACTTCGCGTTCGCTCACGGCTTCGATGACACGTGATGGCGTTCCTCCCCAGAGGAATGCCGACACCAGCACGTTGGTGTCGACGACCCAACGTGCCCGGACCGTCATTTCTCGGCGTGACCCTTCGACCGGCGTTCGCTGCGGACTGCCTGAACCTCGGCTTGGATGTCCTTCATCGACAGGGGCTTCGCCCGCGCAGCCCTGCCGTGCGCGGCTCCGCCCAGCAGCACTTGCGCGGCCCGCCGTTCCATGGCGTCTTTCAGCAAGGCCCGGAGAGCCTTGGGGGTCAGCAAACCGGCCGCCATGACTTCGCGGGCAAAGCGGTCGGGCAAGTCCAGCTTGAATTCAACAGTGGTCATGACTTCTTCCTTCGAGTCGCATTGCGAGAGCGGGGTGCGCCCGAGCTTGGGATTATGGGCAAGCTCAGTTGAACACCTGTTGTATCGACACGGCTTGGAGCAGCGCAGATGGGAAAGATCGATCCGTCATCATCATTGACCCATACACCTGTACGGTTATCGCGCAGCTGGTGATTGTTGACGATCGGTGAACGGTTCTTTCCAGTTTGCCTAGTGTTTCCCCTAGGCGCTCCTCCCTACAGTTCGGTCCATGGACGACGCGGAGTGCGGAGTCCGGTGCAACGAACCGTCAAGGAAACCGCCATGAACACGCTGAACAAGATTGCCCTGATCGCCGCCGCCCTGGTCACCACCGGTGCCGCGTTCGCCGCCGAGCCCGTCGAGAAGACCCGCGCCGAAGTGATCGCCGAGCTGCAAGCCGCGCGCGACTCCGGCGAAGTCGCCACCCTGAGCGCCGAGCAAGCCGGCGTCGGCGCCCTGAACAACGGCCTGACCGCCCCGACCTCGGCCCAGATCGCCGCCAGGAAGGCCGCCGAAAAGGCTGCCGTCGCCAAGAAGGGTGGCGCGACCGACGCCGTCAACGCCGCCAAGTAAACGGCACGGTCCCCTGGCCCCCGCCAGGGACGGCCCCCGCGACACAGCCGGATGCGCCGGCCGGCCCCGGGGGAGGAACACAAGCGGAAAAGGACACCCTCGGGTGTCCTTTTCTCGTTGGGGCGGCGGCGGCCTTCTCAAGTCCACGCCGCCTGCCGAGGCCCGGCCCATGTGGGGTCGAGCGCGGGCTCTCCGCGAGGCACGGGGCTCCTTCCAGGAGCCTCCAGCCTCACTCCGGCCCCAACCGCAGCCGTTGCCAGCCCCTTGATGGGCGCCGACGGGGTCTCAGCCTTCTCGACGCAGCGCCGGGAACAGGATGATGTCGCGGATCGACGGGCTGTCGGTGATCAGCATCATGAGGCGGTCGATGCCGATGCCGCAGCCGCCGGTCGGCGGCATGCCGTACTCGAGCGCGCGGATGAAGTCGGCGTCGAAGAACATCGCCTCCTCGTCGCCGGCGTCCTTGTTGGCGACCTGCGCCTGGAAGCGCGCCGCCTGGTCTTCCGCGTCGTTCAGCTCGGAGAAGCCGTTGGCGTACTCGCGGCCGGTGATGAAGAGCTCGAAGCGCTCGGTGATGGACGGGTTCGCGTCCGACGCGCGCGCCAGCGGCGACACCTCGACCGGGTAGTCGACGATGAAGGTCGGCTCCCAGAGCTTCTCCTCGACGACCGCCTCGAACATCCCGAACTGCAGCTCCGACAGGCCCCAGTGCTTGGGCGCTTCCTCGCCCAGGTGCTTGAGCTTGTCGCGCAGCACCGCGGCGTCGTCGGCCTCGGCGCCGGTCAGGCCGGCGTGCACGATCAGCGACTCACGCACCGACAGGCGCGTGAACGGCTTTTCCAGGTCGACCGGCTTGCCGGCGTAGGAGACCAGCGCGCTGCCGGTGGCGGCGCGGGCGGCGTGGCGGATCACTTCCTCGGTGAAGCTCATCACCTCGTGATGCGTCCAGTAGGCCGCGTAGAACTCCATCATCGTGAACTCGGGGTTGTGCCGGACGCTGATCCCCTCGTTGCGGAAGTTGCGGTTGATCTCGAACACGCGCTCGAAACCGCCCACCACCAGGCGCTTCAGGTAGAGCTCCGGCGCGATGCGCAGGTACATCTCCTGGTCGAGCGCGTTGTGATGGGTGATGAACGGCTTGGCGTTCGCGCCGCCCGGGATCGGGTGCAGCATCGGCGTCTCGACTTCCAGGAAGCCGTGCTCGACCATGTACGAGCGGATCGACGACACCGCCTTGGAGCGCGCCACGAAACGCGTGCGCGCGTCGCCGTCGGTGATCAGGTCGACGTAGCGCTGACGGTACTTCTGCTCCTGGTCGGTCATGCCGTGGAACTTGTCCGGCAGCGGCCGCAGGCTCTTGGTCAGCAGGCGCAGCGTGGTCACCTTGATCGACAGCTCGCCGGTCCGGGTGCGGAACAGCATGCCCTCGGCGCCCAGGATGTCGCCCAGGTCGAAGTGCTTGAAGTCGTTGTAGACCTCCTCGCCCAGCGCGTCCCTGGACAGGAACAGCTGGATCGCGCCGGTGGCGTCCTGCAGCGTCGCGAAGCTGGCCTTGCCCATGATGCGCTTGAGCATCATCCGGCCCGCCACCGTCACGGCGACGGCTTGCGGCTCCAGGTCTTCGTTGGCGGTCTCGCCGTACTGGGCCTGCAGCGGCTGGGCGCGGTGCTGGGGCTTGAAGTCGTTGGGGAAGGCCGCGACCCCCTTGGCCTGGGCTTTCTCGCGGATCGCGGCGAGTTTCTCGCGGCGTTCGGCGATCAGCTTGTTTTCGTCTTGCGCGGGTGTCGCGCCTTCGTGGGCGGGACGGGCATCGGTCTGGGGGGCTTGGGGCTGGCTCATCGTGGACTCGTTAAAGCTGGGCCGGATTTTAGGCGTTGACGCCGCGCCCGCCTCCGTCGCGTGAACGTCGCCGTCGGCATCGGGCATTTGCGCTCGTAAAATCGGTCGCTTCGCCCGCCCGCGCGCGGGCATCAAGCGGACCACGCGCCCCCATGCCTCAGTTCCCCATCCTGGACCGTCCCCTGCGCGTCGCGCTCGTCGGCTGCGGCCGCATCGCCAAGAACCACGTCGAGGCCCTGGCCCGCCACAAGGACCGCGCGGAGCTGGTCGCCGTCTGCGACACGCGCCCCGAGGCGCTGCAGGCCGCGGTGGCGCAGACCGGCGTGGCCGGGTTCGACTCGCTGGACGCGCTGCTGGCCGGCTCCGATGCCGACCTGGTGGTGCTGGCCACGCCCAGCGGCCTGCACGCGCAGCAGGCGATCACCGTCGCCCGCGCCGGCCGCCACGTGCTCAGCGAGAAGCCGATGGCGACCAAGTTCGAGGAAGGCCAGGCGATGGTCCGCGCCTGTCGCGACGCGGGCGTCAAGCTGTTCGTCGTCAAGCAGAACCGCCTGAACGCCACCGTGCAACTGGTCAAGAAGGCGCTGGACCAGGGCCGCTTCGGCCGCATCTTCATGAGCACGGTCAACGTGTTCTGGACCCGCCCGCAGAGCTATTACGACGCCGCCCGCTGGCGCGGCCGCTGGGACATGGACGGCGGCGCCTTCATGAACCAGGCCAGCCACTACGTCGACCTGCTGGACTGGCTGGTCGGCCCGGTGGACAACGTGCACGCCTATACCGCCACGCTGGACCGCGACATCGAGGCCGAGGACACCGGCGTGATGAGCCTGCGCCTGCGCCACGGCGGCCTGGCCAGCATCAACGTGACGATGCTGACCTACCCGCAGAACCTGGAAGGCTCGATCACCATCCTGGGCGAGAAGGGCACCGTGAAGATCGGCGGCACGGCGGTCAACAAGATCGAGCACTGGGCCTTCGACACGCCGCATCCGGACGACGAGCTGGTGAAGAACGCCAGCTACGAGACCACCAGCGTCTACGGCTTCGGCCACGCCGCGTACTACGACAACGTGCTGCAGACGCTGCGCGGCGAGGCGCAGGCGCAGGTCGACGGCTACGAGGGCCTGCGCTCGCTGGAGCTGCTGGTGGCCTGCTACCGCAGCGCGCGCGACGGCCAGCGCGTCGGCCTGCCGCTGGTCTTCTGATCATGGCGGCCTACTGGAAACACGACAGCGCCATCGTCGACGACGGGGCGCGGATCGGCGACAACACCAAGGTCTGGCACTTCAGCCACGTGTGCGCGGGCGCGCGCATCGGCCCGGACGGATCGCTGGGGCAGGGCGTGTATGTCGGCAACGACGTGACGATCGGCCGCAACGTGAAGATCCAGAACAACGTCTCGGTCTACGACGCGGTGACGCTGGAGGACGACGTCTTCTGCGGCCCGTCGATGGTCTTCACCAACGTCTACAACCCGCGCTCGGCGGTGTCCCGCAAGAGCGAGTACCGTCGCACGCTGGTCCGGCGCGGCGCGACGCTGGGCGCCAACTGCACCGTGGTCTGCGGCGCGACGATCGGGGAATACGCCTTCGTCGGCGCCGGTGCGGTCGTCAAGGGCGACGTGAAGCCTTACGCGCTGATGGTGGGCGTGCCCGCGCGCCAGATCGGGTGGATGAGCCGGCATGGTGAGAAGCTCGCCCTGCCCGTCCAGGGCCACGGCCGCGCCACCTGCCCGCAGAGCGGCGACCTCTACGAATTGAACGGCCAGGCGCTGCGCCTGGTCCAGCCGGAGCCCCAGGCATGAGCCTTCCCTTCATCGACCTCAAGGCCCAGTACGCCGCGCTCAAGCCCAGCATCGACGCGCGGATGCAGCGCGTGCTCGACCACGGCCAGTACATCATGGGCCCGGAGGTCAAGGAGCTCGAAGAAGCGCTGGCCGCCTACACGGGAACGAGGCACTGCATCACCGTCGCCAGCGGCACCGAGGCGCTGCTGATCGCCCTGATGGCGCTGGACCTGCAACCGGGCGACGAGGTGATCACTACGGCCTTCACCTTCGCCGCGACGGCGGAAGTGATCGTGCTGCTGGGCGGCGTGCCGGTGTTCGTCGACATCGAGCCGGACACCTGCAACCTCGACCCCTCGCTGATCGAAGCCGCCATCACGCCGCGCACGAAGGCGATCATGCCGGTCAGCCTCTACGGCCAGGTCTGCGACATGGACGCGATCAACGCGATCGCGGCCCGGCACGGCGGCATCCCGGTCATCGAGGACGCGGCGCAGAGCTTCGGCGCGTCGTACCAGGGCAGGAAGTCCTGCGGCCTCGGCACCTGGGGCGCGACCAGCTTCTTCCCGAGCAAGCCGCTGGGCTGCTACGGCGACGGCGGGGCGCTGTTCACCGACGACGACGCGCTGGCGCAAGCCGCGCGCGAGATCCGCGTCCACGGCCAGAGCCAGCGCTACACGCACACCCGCGTGGGCGTCGGCGGTCGCATGGACACGCTGCAGTGCGCGGTGGTGCTGGGCAAGCTGGAACGCTTCGACTGGGAGATCGCGCGGCGCCTGGCCATCGGCGATCGCTACCAGCAGCAACTGGCCGCGCTGCCGCTGCAGCGCCTGGCGGTGCGCGAGGACCGTGACTGCGTGTGGGCGCAGTTCACCGTGCAGGTCGACCGTCGCGAGGCGGTCGTCGAGGCGTTGAAGGCGGCCGGCATCCCGACCGCCATTCACTACCCGCGGCCGTTGCACCGCCAGCCCGCCTACGAGCAGCGCTGCCGCGCCGCGACGCCGCTGCCCCATTCCGAGGCCGCCGCGCGGCGCGTGATGAGCCTGCCGATGAGCGCGGATCTGAGCGAAGCCCAGCAGGACCAGGTCGTCGCCGCGCTCCGCGCCGCGCTGGCCTGAGCGGAGGAGCACGCGGCCGATGGCGCTCTGGGGCTACACGCTGGATGCGGTGCGCGCGCGGGTGCGCGCGCGGGTCGCCGCATGGCTGGGCCTGCGCGTCGGCGCCGGGGCGCGGATCCATCCTGGCGCGCGCGTGCGTTCCGGCGCAGGCAGCGCGTTGGGCGAGGGCGCCATCCTCTATCGCGACGTGCAGCTCCTTGCCACCGGCGCCGGGGGGTTCACCATCGGCGCGCGCAGCCACATCGCGCCGGGCGGCTACCTGCTGGTCGCCGGCCAGCGGCTGACGATCGGCGACGACGTCGCCATCGGCCCCGGCCTGATGCTGTTCTGCGAATCCAACGCGGTCGTCGCGCAGGGGTTGTTCCGCGAGGCTTATGAACGCGCCGATGTCCGCATCGGCAGCAACGCGTTCATCGGCGCACGCGTGACGGTGCTGCCCGGCAGCGTGATCGAGGACGGCGTCGTCGTCGCGGCCCATGCGCTGGTGCGGGGTCGCCTGGCGTCAGGCTGGGTGTACGGCGGCGTGCCGGCGAAGCCGCTCCACCGGATCGATGGTGCCCCGGCGCCATCGGCCAGCCCGTGAAGGGTCACGTCGCCGGCGCGCTGCGCTGGCGTGACCTGCCGGCGGCGCTGTGGCATTGGCTCCAGCGCGGCAGCGCCAGCGGCGGGGACTTCCGGGCCGCCTTCGCGCGCAGTCTGGGCGTCGACGCGGACGAAGTCCGACTGTTCGGCGCCGGTCGCGCGGCGCTGCATGCGTTCACCGCGTCGCTGGACCTGCCGCGCGGCGCCGAGGTGTTGCTGCCCGGCTATACCTGCGTCGTGGTGCCCAATGTGTTCATGCACCTGGGACTGGAGGTCCGCTACGTCGACATCCCGCCCGACGATTTCAATCCGACCGCCGAAGCCTTGTCCGCCGCGATCACCCCGGCGACGCGGCTGGTCGTCGTGCCGCACAACTTCGGTTTCGTCACCGAGGGCCTGGATGCGCTGATGGCACGTCATCCGCACGTGGTCTTCGTCGAGGACGCCGCGCACGCCTGGGGCGGCACGGATCGCGCGGGTCGCCGCGCGGGGACGCTGGGACATGCGGCGTTCTTCAGCTTCGAGTTCTCCAAGCCGCTGACCACGGGCACCGGTGGCGCGCTGGTGATCCACGACGCCGCACTGCGCGAGCGCTTTGCCCAGCGCTTGCCCGGGCTGCACGCGCCGTCCAGGGGCGTGGTGCTGCGGCAGTTGCTGACGTTGTGCTGGCATCGCCTGACGATGAGCCTGCCGCGCGCCGCGCTGCAGACGCTGACGGCCGCGCTGCGGATGCCGTCGCGGATGTTGGGCCTCGTCGCCAAGACGCCGGACAGCGAGATCAACGGCGACAGCCAGCCCGACTACCTCGCCGGCCTGCATCCGCTCAGCGCCGCGCTGGGCCTGGTGCAGGCGCGCCGCTTCGAGGCGATCCACGCGCTGCGTCGCAGCCAGGCGGCGGACTACGACGCGCTGCTGACCAACCTTCCGGGATGGCGGCGACCCTCGGCGGCATCGGCATCGGCATCGGCATCGGCATCGCCATCGAACATGCCGTCCGTCGGACCGGTGCTGCTGCGATATCCGCTCTTGCTGCCCGATACCGCCACGCGAGACGCCGCGATCCGTGACCTGGAAGTCGTCGGCATCGTGGGCGGCACCTGGTTCGACGACGTCGTGCATCCGCGTGGCAGCCGTCGTTTCTGCTATGCCGAGGGGGATTGCCCGAACGGCGAGCGCGCCGCGCGGACGGTGCTCAACCTGCCGCTGGGCCAGCACGCGCGGCTGTCGCCGTCGCAACGAGCCGCCGTGCGCGCGATCGCCGAGCGGCATGGCGGACTGGATGACTCCGGCGTCTTCGGCGTCCGCGAAGCAGGCGCTCGGCATGCCGGATCCGGCGCCGCGAGGGCATCCTCGCCATGACCGTGCGCCGCCGCTTCGCCCAACTCGCCAGCGCATCGATGCTGACGCAGGCCATTCCGATGCTGGTCGCGCCGCTGCTGACGCGCTGGTATGGCGCGGAGGCGCTGGGCCATTGGGCGCTGTTCATCGCGCTGTCGGCCAACCTGGCGACGATCGCCAACGCCCGCTACGAGTTCGCCATCGTCATCCCGCGGCGCGACGGCGAGGCGGCACTGCTGTTGCAGCTGGCGCTGTGGATCGCGCTGGCCATGGGCCTGCTGACGGCGGTCGGCGCCGGCGCGTGGCACCTGCTGATGGCGCATCACGCCAGGCTCGGCGGGCGGTGGGTCTCGCTGGATGCGCTCGATCCCTGGCTGCTGATGCTGGCGCCGGTCGTCGCGCTGGCGGGCATGCAGCAGGCGCTCAGTCTTTGGAACAACCGCCAGGGTCAGTTCGCCGTGATCGCGCAGGCGCGCGTGCTGCAGCAGGGCGTGATGGCCGCGGCGCAGGCCGCGGCGGCGCTGGGCGGCCTGGCCAGCGTCGCCGCGCTGATCCTGTCGCAGAGCCTGGCCGCGTTGCTCGCGCCGCTGTGGCTGCTGCTGCGCGGCAGCCGCTGGCGCCGCGCGACGCGACTGGATGGCGCGGGCAAGTCCTGGCACTGGCGTCATCTGCGCCGGCTGGCCTGGCGCCACAGGCAGTTCCCGCTGCTCAACAGCCCGCATGCCTTCGTCAACGCGGCGCAGGAGACCCTGGTGCTTGCCCTCATCGCCGCCTGGTCCGACGCTGCGACGGCCGGCTACTACGCGCTGATGGTGCGGCTGGTGAAGGCTCCGGCCACGCTCGTCGGCGGGGCGTTGTCGGAGGCGCTGCTGGGCGAGCTGGCGCGCGACTGGCAGCGCGGCGTCGACCTGCGACCGCGCCTGTTGCGCGGCATCCGCCTGCTGGCGATGGTGGCGCTGCCTGGCATGGCGGTGCTGATCGCTGTCGGCCCGATGCTCTTCGGCTGGCTGCTGGGCGCCGACTGGGCCCGTGCCGGCGAATACGGCCGCTGGCTCGCGCCCTACGTGGCGGCGCATTTCATCGCGGCGCCGCTGACGGTCACGCCCATGGTGACGGGCCGTCAGCGCGGCGCGCTGCTCTTCAGCCTGATCGGCAACGTGCTGTACGTGCTGCCGGTGGCGCTGGTGCTGAGCTCGGGCGGCTCGCTGACGTGGGCGTTGGGCGCCATCTCGGTGTTGCTGCCGATCTATTTCGCGATCTATCTGGGATGGCTGGTGCGGGGCGCGGCACCGCGGCCGGCCGCCCACGGAGCCCTGGCATGAGGCTGGCATGAGACTGGTACTGATCGGAGACGGCGAGAGCCCGCACCTCCTCAAATGGGCCCGCGCGCTGTCCGAGCAGCGCGGCGTCGAGCTGTGGGCGGCGTCCACGCGCGACTTCGCGCCCGAGTTCCACTTCCTGATCCCCGAGGATCGCCGGCTGGCGATGAACACGGATCCTGCGCATGCCGGCGGCAACATCGCCGTGCTGACGCAACTGCCCAAGCTCGGCGCGTGGCTGAAGAAGGTCGATGCCGACTGGCTGCATGCGCACTACTTGACCTCGCACGGCACGCTGGCGTGGGCCGCTCGCCGCGGCTGGAAGCTGCGCGCGCGCATCGCCGGCTCCGCGTGGGGCAGCGACATCCTCGTCGCGCCCAACCAGGGCTGGGCCTACCGCTGGCTGACGACGCAGGTGCTGAAGGCGTGCGCGGTCACGACCTCGGACTCGGAGCACATGAGCGCCCGCATGCGCGAGCTCGGCGCCGCCGAGGTCATGACCTTCCCCTTCGGGCTCGAAGCGATGCCCAGGCAGAACGTGCGCAAGCAGCCGTGGCTGTTCTACGCCAACCGCGGCCTGGAGCCCATCTACCGCCCGCATCGCGTGATCGAGGTCTTCGCCGCCGTCGCCGCGAGGCAGCCCGAGGCGCGGCTGGTCGTGGCCAACGACGGCTCGCTGCGCGGCGCGCTGCAGGAGCAGGTGAAGTCGCTCGGCCTGGCCGAGCGCGTCGAATTCGTCGGCCGCCTCGACGCGACGTCGCAAGGCCGCAGGTACGCGCCGGCGCGCTGGTTCCTGAGCCTGCCGCAGAGCGATTCGGTGTCGGTCTCGGTGCTGGAGGCGATGGCGCACGAGTGCCTGCCCATTCTTTCCGACCTGCCCGCCAATCACGAGGTGCTGGGCACCGCCGGCAGCCTGGAGCTGGTGCAGCCCGAGACGCTGCTCGGCCGCCACGGCCTGATCCTGAAGGACGGCGACGACCTCGGCGCGTTGCCGGACCGGCTGCAGATGCTGGTCGGCCAGAGCGACGTGGCGGGCCAGTCCGTCGACGCCGACCGCCTGGGCGCCGCCAATCGCGCGTGGGTCGCGGAACACGCGATGTTCGCCCCCGCCGTCACGAAATTTGTCGCGCGCCTGGCGCGCGCTTGAGACCTCATGAAGCTGCTGTTGATCAACCACTACGCCGGCTCCCCGAAGCACGGCATGGAATTCCGTCCCTTCTACCTGGCCCGCGAGTGGGTGCGGGCGGGGCACTCGGCGCTGATCCTGGCGGCGTCGTACTCGCACGTGCGCAGCACGCAGCCGGACCCCGGCATCGCGCAGTTCAACGGCGTCAACTATCACTTCTACGAAACGCCGACCTACGACGGCAACGGCATGGGCCGCATGAAAAACATCCTCTCCTTCTGCCGGCAGGTGTGGAAGGACGCGGACATCCTGGCGCGCGAGTTCGAGCCCGATGTGGTGATCGCGTCCAGCACCTACCCGATGGATGTGTGGGTGGCGCGGCGCATCGCCCGGCTGGCCAAGGCCAAGCTCGTCTACGAGGTCCACGACCTGTGGCCGCTGTCCCCGATCGAGCTCTCCGGCATGTCCAGGTGGCATCCCTTCGCGCTGCTGTGCCAGAAGGCCGAGAACGACGCCTACCGCGATGCCGACGTCGTCGTGTCGATGCTGCCGAAGGTGCACCAGCACATGGCCGCGCACGGGCTGGACCTGAGCAAGCTGCACATCGTCCCCAACGGCATCACGCTGGACGAGTGGTCCGAGCACGGCGAGCCCCTGGACGCGGCGATCCAGGCGCACCTCGCCACGCAGCGCGCGGCCGGGCGGACCGTCGTCGGTTACGCCGGGTCGATGGGCGAGCCCAACGCGCTCGACGTGTTGCTGGACGCCGCCCGGCAACTGAAGGACAAGCCGCTGAGCTTCGTGCTGGTCGGCGGCGGCCACCTGCGGGACAAGCTCCAGGCGCGCGTGCGCGACGAGGGCCTGACCAACGTCGCGATGTTCCCCGCGATCCCCAAGGCGCAGATCCCGTCGCTGCTGAAGGGGTTCGACATCGCGTACATCGGCTGGCAGCGCACGCCGATCTATCGTTTCGGCATCGCGCCCAACAAGCTGATGGATTACATGATGGCGCAGCGGCCGGTGCTGCATTCCGTGGAGGCGGGCAACGACCCGGTGGCCGAGGCCGGCGCCGGGCTGACGGTGCCGCCGCAGGACGCGAAGGCGGTGGCGGACGGGCTGCTGAAGCTCGCCGCCGTGCCGGCCGACGAGCGCGCGGCGATGGGCCGTCGCGGGCGCGAGTTCGTGCTGGCGCATCACACCTACCCGGTGCTGGCCAAGCGCTTCATCGACGCGGTGTCTTGAGCGTCGACCGGCCTTTCCGCGCTTCCACGCTTTCCACGTTCTTCCCAGCAGTCCCGATCAACGCAGTCCTCACCCCGGCTCCGCCGACGACGACATGACCCAGGACCGAGAACTCCAGGCCATCATCCAGCGTTATGCCCGCCGCGACGAGCGTCTCGCGGGGCTGGAGCGCTACAGCCTGCTGCGCCCGGAGGTGTGGCAGATGCTGCACGAGCGCCAGGCCGCGATGCTGCGGCTGCTGGCGTCGCATGCGGCCGAGAACGACGTGGCCATGGGCCCCGTGGCGCAGTGGCGCATGACCGAGGTCGGTTGCGGCGCTGGCGGCAACCTGATGGACATGCTGCGGCTGGGCCTGCTGCCGCAGCACCTGACCGGCGTCGAGCTGCTGCCCGAGCGCCTCGAGGCGGCCCGCGCCGTGCTGCCCGCGCCGCTGCGGCTGCTGGCCGGCGATGCGTCGCAGGCGGACGTCGAGCCCGGCAGCCAGGACCTGGTGCTGCAGTCGACGGTGTTCTCCTCGATCCTGGACGACGACCTGCAGCGCCGCCTGGCGGGTGCGATGTGGCGCTGGCTGAAGCCGGGCGGGGCGGTGATCTGGTACGACTTCATCGTCGACAATCCGCGCAATCCCGACGTCCGGGGCGTGCCGCTGCGGCGCGTGCGCGCGCTGTTTCCGCAGGGGCGGGCGACGGTGCGCCGCGTCACGCTGGCCCCTCCGATCGCGCGCGCCGTGTGCCGCATCCACCCCGGCGCCTACCGCGTCCTCAACACGCTTCCCTTCCTGCGCAGCCACGTGCTGGCGCTGATCACCAAACCATCATGAGCCACTCCAGCGAGCCCAAGCTCCCCTTCCTGCCCTTCGCGCTGCCCGAGCTCGGCGAGGAGGAAATCGCCGAGGTCGTCGATACGCTGCGCAGCGGCTGGATCACGACCGGCCCCAAGGCCAAGCGCTTCGAGCAGGCCTTCGCCGACTTCCTGGGCGAGCCGCAGATCGAATGCATCGCGGTCAACTCCGCGACCGCCGGCCTGCACCTGGCGCTGGAAGCCTTGGGCATCGGCCCCGGCGACGAGGTCATCACCACGACCCACACGTTCACGGCGACCGCCGAGGTGGTGCGCTACATGGGCGCGGACGTGGTGCTGGTGGACATCGACCCGAAGACGATGAACATCGCCATCGACCAGATCGAGGCCGCCATCACGCCGCGGACGAAGGCGATCATCCCGGTGCACTACGCCGGCCTGGCGGTGGACATGCTGGCGGTGCTGGACATCGCACGCCGGCACGGGCTGAAGGTCGTCGAGGACGCGGCGCACGCGCTGCCCACGACGCTGGAGAAGGAGCTGATCGGCACCATGGGCAGCAATGCCACGGTGTTCAGCTTCTACGCCAACAAGACGATGACGACGGGCGAGGGCGGCATGCTGGTGACGCGCGACGCGGAACTGGCCAAGCGCGCCCGCGTGATGCGCCTGCACGGCATCAACCGCGATGCGTTCGACCGCTTCACGGCGAAGGTGCCGAGCTGGTACTACGAGATCGTCGCGCCCGGCTTCAAGTACAACCTGACCGACATCGCCGCCGCGATGGGCCTGCACCAGCTCAAGCGGCTGCCCGCGTTCCAGCAGCGCCGCGAGGCCATCGCGCAGCGCTACCTGGAGGCGCTGTCCGACCTCCCGCTGATCCTGCCGCCGCAGGCGCCGGAGGGCGACGTCCACAGCTGGCACCTCTTCGTGCTGCGCCTGTCCGACGACGCCGAGGTGACGCGCGACGAATTCATCGAGCGCCTGTTCGAGTCCGGCATCGGCTGCAGCGTGCATTACGTGCCGCTGCACCAGCACCCGTACTGGAAGGAGCGCTACGGCCTGACGGCGGAGATGTTCCCGCAGTCGCAGAAGGCCTACGAGCGCACGGTGACGATCCCGCTGTACACGGCGATGACGGACGCGCAGGTCGAGCGCGTCGTCGCCGCGGTGCGCGCCGCGCTGGGTTTCGCGTAAGGGGCGGGACGGCCCATGGCCAAGCGTCTGTTCGACATCGTCTGCGCGGGCCTGGGCCTGCTGCTGCTGAGCCCGCTGCTGCTGGTCGTGGCGGCGTGGATCAAGCTGGACTCGGCGGGGCCGGTGATGTTCCGGCAGGAGCGGGTGGGGCGCTTCGGCAAGCCCTTCCGCATCCACAAGTTCCGGACGATGCGGGTGGACGCGCCGGCGCTGGGTCCGCAGATCACCGTCGGCGCGGACGCGCGGATCACCCGCAGCGGGCAATGGCTGCGGGCGACGAAGATCGACGAGCTGCCGCAGCTGTGGGATGTACTGCGCGGCGCGATGAGCCTGGTGGGACCGCGGCCCGAAGTGCCGCGCTACGTGGCGATGTATCCGGCGGAGCTGCGCGAGGTGGTGCTGTCGGTGCGGCCGGGCATCACCGATCCGGCATCGTTGAGCTTCCGTGACGAGAGCGAGCTGCTGGCGCGGGCGGAGGATCCGGAGCGCGAGTATGTGGAAGTCGTCATGCCGATGAAGCTGCGGCTGGCGGCGGACTATGTGCGCAACGCCAGCCTGGCCGGGGATGTGCGCCTGATCCTGGCGACGCTGGGCGCGTTGAAGGCATGAGCGGGGCCCGACCGATGAAAGAGAAGAACGCGATGAACTGGTTGTCCCTGGATGCCTTCCTGACGCGCATTCGCCCGTACCGCGAGGCGCTGGCATTGGCGCTGGACATGGTGGCCGTGGCGCTGGCGTGGCAGGCGACCTACCTGTTCCGACTGGGCTTCGAGCGCTGGTTCAGCGCGCGGCCCGCGTACGACCATTGGGTGATGCTGGCCGTGGTGGTGGCCTATGCGGCGGTGCTGAAGCTGTTCCGCGTGCCCAAGGGGATGTGGCGCTTCAGCGGCTTCGGCGAGGTGAAGCGGCTGGCGGCGGTGTGCATCGTGTCGGGCCTGATCGCGGCGGTGGCGGTGCTGATGGCACAACTGACGGCGGTACCGCGCGCGGTGCTGGCGCTGCATCCGGTCTTCACGCTGATGGCGCTGGCGATGATGCGCATGGCCTATCGGATGCTCTACGAGCACATGCGCAGCCGCATCAGCGGCAGCGCGCTGGAGCAGCGCCGCGCGCTGGTGATGGGCGCGGGCGACGCCGGGCGGCTGCTGGTGGCCGGGATCCAGCACCAGCAGGGCTGGGTGGTGGTTGGGTACCTGGACGACGCGCCGGAGAAGCGCGGCGCGCGGGTGGCCGGGGTGCCGGTGATCGGCACGCTGGAGGATGCGACGCGGCAGGCGGACATGCATGGGATCACGCATGTGATCGTGGCGATGCCCGCGGCGACGACGGTGGAGCGGCGTCGCGCGCTGGACCTGGCCGGGAAGACCGGGCTGGCAGTGCTGACGGTGCCGAGCAGCCAGGAGTTGCTGGCGGGCCGGGCGGTGAATCAGGTGCGGGACATCGAGCCGGAGGACCTGCTGGGGCGCGAGCCGGTCGAACTCGACGAGGGCGGCATCAGCGAGTGCATCGGCGGGAAGGTGGTGCTGATCACCGGGGCCGGCGGGTCGATCGGGTCGGAGCTGTGCCGGCAGGTGGCGCGGTACGGGCCGTCACGCATCGTGCTGTATGAGCTGAGCGAGTTCGCGCTGTACCGGATCGAGCAGGAGCTGAGCGAGGCGTTTCCGCATATTCCGCTGGTGAGGCTGATCGGGGATGTGAAGGATCTGGAGCATCTGCGGTTCGTGTTCGGGAAGTACCGGCCGCAGATCGTGTTCCATGCGGCGGCTTACAAGCATGTGCCGTTGATGGAGGAGGAGAACGCGTGGGCGGCGCTCCGGAACAACACGTTGGGGACGTATCAGGCCTGTCTTGCCGCCGCTGAGAACGACGTCGAGCGCTTCGTGCTGATCTCGACGGACAAGGCGGTGAATCCGACGAATGTGATGGGGGCGACGAAGCGGGCCGCAGAACTGGTCATCAGTCATATGGCGGGGCAGGGGCATGTCACCAAGTTCATGGCCGTCCGCTTCGGCAATGTGCTCGGATCAAGCGGGAGCGTGATTCCGAAGTTCAAGGAGCAGATCGCCAAGGGCGGGCCGGTGACGGTGACGCATCCGGACATCATTCGCTATTTCATGACGATTCCCGAGGCGGCGCGGCTCGTGCTGCAAGCGGGCGCGATCGGCGAGAGCGGGCAGGTGCTGGTGCTGGACATGGGCGATCCGGTGAGGATCGTGGAGCTGGCGAAGACGATGATTCGGATGGCGGGGCGCGCGGAGGAGGAGATCGGCATCCGGTTCACCGGACTGCGGCCCGGTGAAAAACTCTACGAGGAACTGATTGCCGACTCCGACAAGACGGTGCAGACGCGGATTGCGCGGGTGCGTATCGCGAGGCTGGCGCAGGCCAACGTCGACGGCGAACTTTCGCAGTGGTTGACCACGCTTCAAGATCACTTGCCTGACACGCGGGAGTCGGTCGTGACGGCGCTCAAACGCTGGGTGCTCGAATATGGGCAACCGGAGCGCCCGCTCGCCGGGGACGGCACGCCGACGGGAACGGCGCCTTGAATCGCGATCGAACACCTGTGGGCAGGCAGGGCGCGCGAGGCCGCGCCGTCATCGGTTTCGTGGGCGTGGCCCTGCTCGCCACGGTGGGGTTTCTGGCGACGAGCTGCGGGCGGCAATGGCTGCACCGGGTCGATTCGGCCGTGCTTGGCGAGCGCGGGACGGACACCTGGGCGCGCGTGCGCGGCTCCGAGGATTGGTCAGGCGTGGAGCCCTTGCGGCCGAACCAGGACTACGCCTGGCTGGCGGCCGCTGGCGCGCCGGTGCGCATCGCGCATGCGCTGGGGGAGTCCGACCTGCCCACCGCCAACACGCTGGGGGCGGCACGTCGGGCCTACCGAGCGGGCCTGCGTGTCCTGGAGGTCGATCTGGTGATGGAGGATGGCGAACTGCGCTGCCAACACGATCCAGGCCCTCAAGGTGATCTCGTGAAGGACGGCTGCACCTTCGAGACACTGCTGACCACCGTGCCAGGCGATGCATGGATCCTGCTCGACCTCAAGAGCGACTTCGAGGCGGCCGGGGAATACGTCGTGAACCGCATCAAGGGAACCGCCGATGCGCGACGTGTCGTGTTCCAGCTCTACCAACCCCAGGACTTCTCGTTGTTCAACCGATGGCAATCCAAAGCGGATCTGCCCGGCCCGGTCCTGACCACGTATCGCGTCCGCCGGAGCGTCGATCATGTCGCCCTGCAGGCCGGTCGGCTCGGTGTCGCAGCCCTCGCGGTTCCGCTCGATCGGCTGCCCGCCCTCTCGGTGAGACCCGCCGGCGCGGTGGTGCTGGCCCATCCTGTTCACGATTGCACCGCCTGGGCCGAGGCGATGCGTCGTGTCGACGGCGTCTACACGCTGTCCTCTCTCCAGTGCGCGCACTCCTTCAAGGTCGGTTCTTCATGAGTTTTATCTTCCGGACTGCTCGATCGCCTGCCGCGCAGCATGTCAATCGAGCAGCCTCCAGGGCCGCGCTGGCGGCTCGCTTCATCGTGATCGTTCTGGCGCTGCACGCGCCGTCGTGGTTGAGCGCCTGGATCTTCCAGGCACCGCGCGCCGAGGAGCGCCCGCTGTTCAACCTCGATCTGCTGCTCGGCGCCGCCATCGCCTGCGTCTCGTCCCTGGGCGGCGCGATCGTGCTGGTGTTGGCCTGGGCCGCGGACGGCGCGCGCTCGGCCGCCAAGAACTATCACTTCATGTCGACGGTCGACTTCGTCGATGCGGCGCGCTTCGCCGACATGCTGAACCTGCCGGCCCTGTTCTCCAGGTCTCTTCTGGGGGCCCTCGCAGGCGCCCTGGTGTGCCTGTGGCTGGTTCTGAGGCTGACACGGCGATCGCGCCAGCTCGCGCTGCCGCTGCTGGCGCTCGCGGTGCTCGCGGCGGGGTGTGACATTGCCAACGGGTCCTTTCACCTGTTCGGCCTGGACAAGGACAAGCGCGCCGTCAGCTTGAACTTCGCGGGCAGTCCAGCCTGGAATGTCTGGGCCTCGGAGCGTCAGAGCCTGCAGGCTGCCGGGCCGGGTGCCCGGATCACGAACCCGGTCACATACCGGGCCTTGCAGACCTGGCAGGCCGAGCACCCCGGACGGACCTCCCTGCTGGTCCTGGTCGAATCGATGGGACTGCCGCGCGATCCGGCGCTGCGTGGCTGGCTCCAGGGCCGGTTGATGACGTCGAGGCTGGCGGCTCGATGGGAGATGCAGTTTTCGGAAGAGGCGTTCAGCGGCTCGACGACCTTCGGCGAGCTCCGCACCTTGTGCGGACTGCATGTTCACTATTCGCGCCTGGATGATGAGCTCGCCGCGGGTTGCCTGCCGCGTCAACAGGCGGCGCAGGGGATGAGCAGCATTGGCATCCATGGCTTCGGCTTGCGCATGTTCGATCGATCGACCTGGTGGCCGCGAGTCGGACTGCGTCCCTGGAACTGGTTGGAGGGGGACGCGCCGAAGTCCATGAACTGCAATCCGGCCTTCCCGGGCGTCTGCGATGTCGACGTGCTGGCACAGGCCGTGAAGCAAGCGCAGGAGCCGCGCCGATTCGTGTACGCCCTCACGCTGGACACGCACCTGCCGCTGGATCTCAAGCGGTTGCCGCCGCTGCCCGTCGATCTTCTGAAGGCATGTTCCGCCTCGTCGACGCCGCTCGAAGCCTGCCAGTTGACGCGTCAGCTGGGCGATCTGTTGGCCCGGTTGGAATCGCTGCTGGCTGCGTCCGCTGCGACGCCGTTCCTCGTCGTCGTCGGCGATCACGCGCCGCCGTTCAGCGAGAGGTTCAACCGCGAGGCATTCGCGACGGACCGCGTGCCGCTGTTCGTCCTGAAGCCTCGCTGAAGACGGCGCGCTCAGCCGATGGCCGGGGCGCGCGCCCTGTCGAACGACCCGCGGCGCCGGTTGACGAGGACGACGGCGGAGGTTCGGAGCGCTCAGTACGCGTTCAAGGTGCGCTCAAGGGGTGTGCTTGAGGCATTCCCAAGCGCCTCGCGATGACATCCACCATCGGTTGCAGCATGGCTTCCCAGCTGTGATGGGATTCCACGTGGGCGCGCGCCGCCTGGGCCATCCGGCTCGCCGCGGCTCGATCGTCGAGCAGCCGGAGCACGCGTGCGGCAAATGAGGAAGGGTCGTCCGCGACGGCGAGCTCGACGCCGTCTCTTGCGTGGAATCCTTCCAGGCCGATCGAGGTGGACACGGTGGGAAGTCCCAGGGCCATGTATTCGAGCACCTTGTTCTGCACTCCTGCGCCAAGGCGCATCGGACAGACGCCGATGGCGCCGCCGTGTGCCGCGACCGCCACGCTGTCCACCTGGCCGGTGACGACGACCCCGTCGATGTGCTCCAGTTGCGTGCGTTCATTCGGGCCGATGCGACCGATCACGCGCAGGCGTACCTCCGGCCTGTCGCGCCGGATCAGGGGCAGAATCTCGCGCGCCATGTACTGCACGGCGTCGAGATTCTGCAAGGTGGTCATGTTGCCGATGAACACCAGATCGCCTGTGACGGGCGAGAAGTCGTAGGGCAGGCTCGACAGATCGACGCCGTTGGAAACCACTGTGACCCGGGCCAGGCGACCGGCATCGTTGCCGAACAGGAATTCGCGGTCGATCGCGGAGACCAGGAACGAGTGGTCGAAGTCATCGACGACGGCCCGTTCGTAGGCCTCCAGGCGCTCGCTTTCGATGCGATAGACCTGCGAGCGCAGGTCCAGCGAAGCGCGCCGCTCACGGCCGACGCGGGCGTAGTTCAACGAGATGGCATCGGTCATCTCGAGAAACTTGGGCTGCGGTAGATCGCGAATCGCGTCCCCCGTGCGGATCAAGTGCGCCAACACGCCGTCATGCTCCGGCGCCAATGACTTGATGCGCCCGCGGAACTCGGCGGACCGGTAGTAGGCGTTCTGCAGCGGGGTTCGTGTGGGCAGCGCCAGCAGCGTGTTCAGACGTGAGCGCCACTTGGGCAGGTAGACGCGCTCGATGCGATCGAAAACACCGTCCATCGGCAGCGCCGAGGTCATCTCGGCTTCGCTCTCGCACAGGCTGAGCAGGGTGAGACGGAAATGCGCGGACAACACCTTGCAGATGAAGAAGATGCGCAGCCTGTCTCCACCGATGACCGGATAGGGATAACGAGGCGTGAGAATGAGCAGACGGGGGCGCAGCATTCAGAGGCCTGCCTTCAACCATTGACGGAGATTCCTTGCCAGCAACTTGTCTTCGGCCGGTTCCTGGGGCGGTAGCGCTGATCTGTCGATGCCCTCGATGACATGGACGGCCTGCGCAAAACTCTGGCTGTCGCCGTACAGCTGGACCGTGTGGTCCTTTTGGTCGCGGAAAGGCGGGATATTGGTGGCGATCGTGTACTTGGCGCAGCATTTGGCCTCCGCGATCGAGCGCCCGTAGCCCTCGTTGCGCGAATGCACCCATACCCAACGGGAGCGCATGTAGGCCTCCACGACCTCGCGGTCGGTCAGCCGAGGCAGGACGCGGATCAACGTCGGATCGATGTCCGGGTGCTCCGCGAGCCAGCGTTGCGTGATGGCCGTATCACCGGCCAAACCCAGCAGCGCCACGGGGATGCGCCGGTTGGCCAGGAACGACGCGTATAGATCCAGAGCGCCGCGCAGGTCCTTGTTCTGGCCCACGCCGGTGCAGAGCAGGACCTGGTCGCCTTGAGGGAAGCTCAGGCCCTTGATGGCGGCACGGAAGGTCCAAAAGCCGTTGGGCAGCACCATTCGTCGTGACTTGGAGAACGCCTTGAGCTTCTGCGCCACGCGGTAGGTGGCCGTCGAGACGCAGGCGACGTCGCGACCGAGCGCCGCATGCACGCATTGGGTGAAGCGGACGTAACGCGCGACCTTCGATTTGTCCCCTTTTCGATTGGGAATGAAATCGTGAACGATCAGCAGCGATCCCGGATGCAGGCTGCCCAGGACGGACGCGGTGTTGTAGGGGTATACGGCGCGCGAATGAAAGAGGGCCAGCACGGGCATCAGGAACTGCTCGTACAGCATGAACAGGACGTTCTGCGCTCCCTTCGGAAGACGCCGCGCCCACACCGGGCAGCACAGTTCAACGACATGGTGGCCATCCATTTCAAGCGCCTGACGCAGGTTCTTGCAATAGATGGGGATCCCTCTCTCCATGACGCCGGAGAAGAAGTTGAATATCAGAATTCGCATCGGATTCCAGAGTTCAGTCGTGTGGGCTTCGGCGGAGTGGCTTCAGTTCTGCGGCGACGAGGTCGCCGGATCTCCCTGGGAGGCCCGCTTCACCAGCAGGCCGATCAGCAGGAGATAAGGCAGGCTTTTCAGGATGAATACCAGCGGCTGCAGCAGTTCCGCGCGCAGGGTATAGAGGAACGCGGGAGCCAGGGCGCACAGCAGGGCCAGGCTGACGATGGTCTTGCGCCGTTCGAGGAATCGAAGCACGCCGTACAGCACGATCAGATAGAGGCTGGCGGCCAGCGGCCAGAACGGGCCGCTCATCAGCAGCACTTCGAAGATGAGCGATGAACTGACGCTGGTCAGCGGATTCGGATTGCCGGTGAGGCAGTAGTTGAATTCGCCGGACAGTTGCGCCCCGCTGCCGACGCCGATCAGCGTCCAGAATTGCGTGAACACCAGCGAGCCGTCCAGGTTCTTCAGGCATTGCGGTTGCGACGCCACCGCCAGCAGGCCGTTGACGATGGAGGCCAGGGAATCGAGCACGATCAGCAGATACTCGGACAGCGGAATCTCGAAGCCCTCCCGGAGGAAGGACACCATGGAGAGCGCCAGGAAGGCCGCCGCGAGCATGAGGGGCGACGATATCTTCTGAAACACCGTGGCGGCTTTGTCACGCTCGAAGAGCGAGAGGATGTATATCGCGGCAAGTACGCCGAAAAAGCCTTTGTTTCGAATGCCGATGACGATGTCGGAAATGATCAGGATCAGGCACGCGATCTGCATGAGCGGCCGGTTCCGGAAGAGCGCGATCCCGATGATGCCGGTCAGCAGGCTGCCGCCGCTGAGGACGCGAATCCAGGTGGGGACTGCGCTGAGCAGCGCCTCGCCGTCGATCCAGATGGCCAGGTGCCCGTACTCGCTTGAACTCAGGACGCCGAAGTACGCGCGAAGTTTGTACGCCTGTGCCAGAGCGACGGCTGCGAAGACGAAGTTGAAAGCCTTGTTCGGCTCGAAGGTGAATGGCTGATCGTCCTTCTGCTTGTCGGCGCCCTCGCAGTGGCTGAGTACCGTCAACAGATTGCCGATGCTCAACAGCCCGAGCAGGAAGTCGATCTGAGGGGCATCGTTGAGCGGATTGCTCAGGACCCAGGCGACGCACGGAATGCCGAAGAGAAGTCCGTAGCTGATGGCCATCACCAGAAAGAAGCCGAAGTTCTGCTTCCGCCGCCCGTACAAATGCAGGAAGCCGCCGAGATAACACGCCGAGACCAGGCGGATGGCCAGGGCGGTCTCTCCAATGGCGGCCAGGGCATAACCCACGCCCGTGAGGGCGGCAAAGGCGCAGAACCAGAGGAAGATCGCGGCGCCATTGGGGGGGACGCGCGGCACTGGAATCTTCATTGCTTCGGAAGTTGACACGCGGTCCTCCGGCTGCTTACACGCCAAACTTCTTGCTCAGGAAACGCCAGACCAGCATGGGCAGGGCGTATCGCAGCCCATTCACCCGGCGGCCGCTGGATTGCAACAGCGCCTTGGCGGTGACGTCCACGACGTTCTTGGGCGAGAACGGCTGGATGCGCTTGATCGACGCTTCCTCGACGTACTTGTACTGCTCGGGCTTGGCGGCCAGGAGCTGGGCGATCAGATCCCCGATTGGCTTCTTCGGGTAGGGCAGTTGGGGTTCGAAGAAGCTGGTCCCGGGGATCTCATGGAGAAAGCCATAGGTTTCCGCCGCCGTGGCGTATTCGATCGCCGCGATGCTGGGCACTCCGCAGGCGGCGGCTTCCATGACCGCGGTGCCGGAGCCGACGAACACCAGCGCATCGCTGACTGCTTCCTTGAATCGGGCGTAGTCGAGTGAGCCATGAAGAATGACGGCCTCGGAGAGCCCCTGCTCCGAGATCGCCGCGCGCAGGGCAGCCTCGTCCGGGCCATCGCCGTAGATGTGGTACGTCACCGGATGACCCTGCGCCCGCAGCGTCTTCACGACCTCCAGCATGGTGAAGTTGTAGGTCTTGAAGTCGCACAGCCGCCCGATGGAGACGATCTTGTGACGATCCACGGCCTCCCGGCTAGGGGGGAAGTACTTGTCGATGTCGATCATCAGCGGAACGACAGGCGCCTGCGAAAAGGAGCGGCCGAGCAAACGTTCGTGATGGGCCTTGGCCGCGTCGTTGCCGAACACCTTGTTCTGGTCGGGCACGCCGTCCCGGAAGATCTGGCGAATGGCCTGGTGATGACGAAATCCCGCCATGACCGGCGGGCAGAAAAGCTCGGTCTGATAGACCCCCGCGAGCACATGCGCCTTCCTGTAGACGAACTGCTGCAACAGAGCCGCCAGGATCAGCGCGTAATTGATCGTCGCAAAGATGTAGTCGAACTCTGCGCCCAGCCGACTGCGCATCCGCGACGGAATCGGCGTGGCGATATCCGACAGGAAGACGACCGTGGCGTGCTCCTGCAACTGAGCGAGGAGCACCGGATCGTATGCTTTTCTCAACAGCAGAACCGTGGCGTCGAATCCCTTGGCCTTGAGCTCGCGGATGAGCCTGAGCAGGAGTGTCTCCACGCCGCCCATCTCGAAGTACAGATTGATGAACAGGATGCGCTTATTCATGGGTCTGGCGTCGCCACGCGCGATAGAACAGGGCGCAGAGCACAGTGAAGTAGACGATGTAGCAGACCGCGTAGCCGATGGACGCGCCGAGCGCCTGGTAATGGGACGTCAGGACCCATGCCAGGGTGAAGAACAGGCTGGCCTGGACGATATCGCCCAGGATGCTCCAGCGCAGCCAGGCATTGGCGACCACCACGTAACCCATGATGAAGCTGCCGATCTTGAAGAAGTCACCGATCAGTTGATAGGTCAACAGCTCACGAGCCGGCAGGAATTTCTCGGAGAAAAGCAGCGAGATCAGCGGCGACCCGAGCAGCCAGATGGCTGCGATGCAGGCGGCAACCAGGGGGAGCAGCCGCTTCATGGCCTCCACCATGTAGCGCAGTTGTTGCCGACCCGGCCCCAGCTCAGAGAGCTTGGGCATGTAGTACCCGGCCAACACCATGTTCACGAACAGCAGGTAGGCATCCGAGAGTCGAATCGTCGCCTGCCAATAGCCCACCTGCGTCCAGCCGGCCTGATCAGCCAGGTGGCTACGCAGGAGCATCTGGGCGACAGGCATCGTGGTCGCCGAAGCCGCCAGCATCAACGAGAAGCGGAACAGGTGTCGAGCGTCCGTCTTGTTGATCTTGAAGCTGCGGCGCAGGACTTCCGGATACTTCCTTCTGACGATCCACAGGGAAATCAGCGCGGGCAGGGCCGGCAGCACCGCCAGACCGATCAGCATGCCGGTATTGCCCCATAGATAGATCAGCGGCGCCAGCGCCAGCAAGCCCAGCAATGTGCCGGTGGTGTTGACGATGTTGGAAGAGACAACGTCCTTGTAGCCGCCCACGACCGCCAGGGCGAAGCTGTTGATGGCGATGCCCAGTTGCGCGACGCTCAAGAGATAGACGATGAAGGCGTATCCGGGTTCCTTGAATATCCACAAGGACAGAGGCCGGGCCGCGGCGATACCGATGGCCAACAGGATCAAGGAGGCGATCAACGAGTAGCCGCGCGCGGCGGACAGGAACTCATGCAGGCGCGCGGGCGCCTCCTTGTACTCCGCCACGTACTTGACGACGCCCGTGGCGATGCCTCCGCCGGCCAGCAGTACCAGGATCGTCGTCAGGGACATGAACTGTCCCATCAAGCCGAGGCCGCTGGGGCCGAGCAAGGTGGCGACGATCTTGATCAGCAGCAGGCCGAACAGCAGTTTGATGCCGGCACCTATCGCGGAGACAGCGCTGGCTTTCAGGAGTGACATAGAACTCGCGCGCGGTGGCGCCTTGGGAGGCTGCTGCTCAGGGCGGATCTGGGCCGCCGAGGTCTTGCTGCTGGGCGGGCGGGGTGACGGAGACTCGAACGCATCGCGGCCAGCACCTCGACTGGACCGCACCGGGGGTCAGGACGCGGACAGATGGGCCCCGATGGTTTCGCAGATGCGGTCGACATCCGAGTCGCTCAGCTCATAGAACATCGGCAGTCGCAGCAGGCAGTTGGAGAAACGATCGCTGTTCGGCAGCGGGCGACCATCATGCTTCTGCTGGAAGTAGGGGCTGTCGTGCAGCGACAGGTAGTGGAACACCGCATGGATGCCCTGCGCCTTCAGCGCGGCGATCAGCGCGGTGCGCTGCGGCAGGTCGCGGCACACCAGGTAGAACATGTGGGCGTTGTTGGTCGCGTAATCCGGGATCGTCGGCAGCGTGATGCCGTACTCCGGCAGCATCGGCGCAAGCTGGTCCCAGTAGCGTTGCCAGATGGCCTTGCGCCGCGCCTGGATGGTGTCCAGGTTCTCCAGCTGGGCGAACAGGTAGGCCGAGATGATGTCGGACGGCAGGAAGGACGATCCGACGTCCACCCAGCCGTACTTGTCGACTTCGCCGCGGAAGAACGAGCTGCGGTTGGTGCCCTTCTCCCGGATGATCTCCGCGCGGCCGGTGTAACGCGCGTCGTTGATGGCCAGCAAGCCGCCTTCACCGGCGATGACGTTCTTCGTCTCGTGGAACGAGAAGGCCGACAGCGCGCCGATGCCGCCCAGCGGCCGGCCCTTGTAGAACGCGTCGATCGCCTGGGCGGCGTCCTCGATCACGGTCACGCCGTGGCGGCGCGCGATCTCGTCGATGCGGTCCATGTCGCATGCGACACCGGCGTAATGCACCACCACGATGGCGCGGGTGCGCGGCGTGATCAGCGCCTCCAACTGCCCGGCATCGATGTTGGGGTTGTCAGCCTCACTGTCGGCGAAGACCAGCTTCGCGCCACGCAACACGAAGGCGTTGGCGCTGGAGACGAAGGTGAACGAGGGGACGATGACTTCGTCGCCTTCCTTGATGTCCAGCAGCAGCGCGCACATCTCCAGCGCATCGGTGCACGAGGTGGTCATCAGCGCCTTGGCGAAGCCGTAGCGCTCCTCGAAGAAGGAATGGCACTTCTTCGTGAACAGCCCGTCGCCGGAGATCTTGCCGGATGCCACCGCCTGCGCGATGTACACCAGCTCGCGCCCATGGAGATAGGGTTTGTTGAAGGGGATCGTCGTCATGTCAGTAGCGCTTGTGGAAGCCAAGGAGAAGCGCTTCGAACTGGAACTCGAAGCGGCGGTAGAGATTGAGGATCGGCACGTTGGCGGCCGAGATCAGCGTGTGGGCCTCGCGGATGCCGCGCAGGCGGTTCAGCCGGAGCGCCTCCGCCCACAGGGGCACGCCCAGCAGTGCGTGGCTGCGCTTGACACCGGTCAGCACCAGGTCGGCCACCGTGTCCGTGGCGCGCTGCACGTGCAGGCCGATCACCTCGCCCTTGAGACGATAGGTCAGGATCTCGTGCTTCTGGGCCGCGAGGTCGAGCAGCCAGAGCCGGTAGCGCCGGGCCGCGTCCTCGCTCGACACCCAGGGGTCCTCGTGGATGCGGCCGTGCTGGAAGTCCGCCGCGAGGATGTCCTGCAGCGCGGGATAGTCCTCCTCGCGCGCGGGCTCCAGCACGGGCCCCGGACGGATCAGGCGGTCGAACGCCTCGGTGGACTGGATGCGGGTGTGGCGAATGCGGTAGCTCGCCTCGGCGAAATAGAAGCCCGCCTGGTGCAGCGTGCGTTTCTCCTGAGCGCTGGGCGTGAAGCGACCATAGGCGAAGCGCACTCCCTCCTGGACGGCCCAGTCGTCGAACCGGGCGAGCAGCGAGGCCACCGTGGCGTCGTCCGCGCCGGCCGCGTCCAGGCGCGTGATCTCCGCGCAGGGATGTCCGAAGACGCGCTCGTCCCAGGGGGTACGGCGGTACTCGAGTTCGGCGGAGTCGACGGTGAAGCAGGGCATGAGGCGGGTCTTCGGAGAGCCGGCGGATCGGTCAGCCGGTCGGCAGCAGCACGTTGCGGCTGAAGGTGGTGATGAGGTCCTGGCCGTCCCAGACGGGCGCGAACGACAGGGCCTCGCCGAACTTGGCGAAGCGGTCGACGGCGCGCGGCGGCAACGCCAGGGCCAGCTCGACGAGCTCCTCGCGGGGGAAGCCGTGCACCGCGAGCGTCTGCTCCTTGTCCGAGAGCTGCGGCGCGAGGGCCGCGAGGCGCGGCAGCCGCGTCTCCAGGAACAGGCCGTTGCCGCAATGGAGGGTCTTGGCGGTCTCGTCCAGCGGGGTCTCCATGCGCAGGCGCATCGGATGCGCGCCACGGAACTCACCAGGTTCAGCGGGGCGGGCCAGGCGGGCGGCGGCGTACTCGAAGCTGGCCGCGACGCGGGCCATGTTCATGGCCTCGGAGTTCTCCGGCTGCCGCCGAGCCAGTTCGGTGTCCAGGGCCGCCCAGAAGCGCACGGCGGCCGCGTCGATGGTGGCGTCGTCGCCGACCCAGGCCACCAATCTCGGCGATGAGCAAGCCTGCTGCGCGAACCAGAAGGCGTCGTTGTAGAAGGCCGTCGCCAACTGCGCCAGCGCGGCGTCGTCGGCTTCCAGCACCGCCGAGGCCCGGATCGCGCAGGCCGAGAAGCGGTCGGGGAAGCAGATCTCGATGGCCGTCGGTCGAAGCGGGATCGCGCGCAGCGCGCGCACCGTCGCGTCGCCTCCCCACACCACGCGAATCAGGCAGGCCTCGGAAATGCCGCGGGTCAACTGCTCGTCGTGAGGATAGGTGAGCAGCACGATGCGCTCGCGCACCGGTGCGCCGACATCCTCGGCCAGCGTCTGCGCCAGCGCGCCGACCAGGAAGTCGAGCGGGGCGCTCGCCTTCTGCGAGACCCGCACCAGGTTCACGTTGCCCGCGAGCAGCGACAGCAGCCACGAGTACATGAACACCGAGTCCACGTTGCTCGGCGCCAGGTGGAAGGCCAGGCCGCGGCCGAGCTTGAGCAACTGCGGCGTCTCGAGCTCGTACTGGCCCGCGAGCGTCTGCAGGTTGGCGCCGCGGAACCAGTGACCCAGCGCCGCGAGCTCCGGATGCTGCCGGATGCCCGCCGAGGTCAGCAGCTTCTGCGAGAAGCGGCGCACGAAAGCCACGGCCCGTTCGTCGAAGGGGCGCCAGGCCGGCTGCGACCGCAGCGACGACAGCACTTGCGCGATGGGGGCGCCGTCCTGGGCGCCGAGGATGTAACGGATGCTCATGCCATCACCCGCGTATCGCTGCAGCCGCGCATTTCGACCTGCGGCAGACGACCGCGGACCGAGAAATAGGTGCCCTGCCGGCCGCAGGGGCAGTCGTCGCGGCCATGCCGGGTGCCGACGTCCTCCGTCAGCAGTGAATGGCCGGGGTAGCTCAGCGGGATCGCGCTGAGCACCTGGATGACGCCGGGTATCCCGTCCGGCACCGGTTGCAGTGTGTGGGGGTCGCGGATGATCACGTCGGCGTAGGCGGGGCTGTGCAGATGGCCGTGCTCGCACTCCATGAAGATCGAGCCGACCTGCTCCACCATGCCGTAGTAGTTGTGCACGTGATCGATGCCGAACTGCTCATGCAGGCGGGCCTTGAACTCGTCGTTGTTCACCTGTTGGTCCAGCAGCCGCTTCCAGCCGCCGCCATGGATCAGCAGGCTGCCTTTCGGGAAGCGCAGGCGCACGCCCTGGCGCAGCGCGCTGTGGTAGAGACCCTGCCAGATGACGAAGGTGAAACCGAATAGCAGCACCGGCGTGTCGGCGTGACGTTCCAACCAGGCTTGCAGGCCCGCGACGTCAAGCGACAGCGCGTCATCGAGGCAATGAAAGTGGTCGCGGCCGTAGGTCGAAAAACCGAGGATGCCGGCGGCGCGGGCGTTGAAGCGCTTGCGGTCGCTGAGCAGGCCGCTGGAGTCGACGATCACCATCGGCCAGCGCTTCTTGCCCAGGAACGACGCCATGATGGCGCTGAGCACCCGGGTCTGACGGATCGAGGTTTCTCGATCCAGGTAGATGCGCGAGACGGCCTGCCCGGTCGTGCCGCTCGAGGTCAGCGTCTTGATGACGTCCTGCTCCGGCACGCTGCGCAGTTCGGCGGTCTTGAACAGGCGCACCGGCAGGTAGGGCACCTGGTCCAGCGCGACCGCGTCCCCGGCGGGAAAGAGCCGCTCGACCATCGCGGCATACGGCGCGCCGCGCTCGCGATGCCAGCGGGTGAGTTCGTTCATCGCGGCCAGCAGGGCGGGCCCCTTCACCGCCTCGGGGTAGTCGTAGGGGCGGGAGATGTCCAGAGGAAGCGCCGGGCCCTGGGCCGGGCCGGGCGCGAGCGTGTCGGAAAGGGTCATTGACTGCTCAGCAACGGGCTGTAGTCCTTCTTGCCGGTTGGCAGGAGGGGCAGATGGTCCACGAGCCTCAGCTTGACCATCGAGTGGTGGATCATGAACTGGTCGCGGAGGTAGGTGCGCGCGCTATCGATCTGCGCGGCGTCGCCGGATTCGATCCAGACGACCAGGCCGTCATCCTTGCCGCCGACGGAGACCGGGCCCTGCAGGTGCATGTGCAAGGCCTGCTCGACCTCATCCAGGCCGATGCGGTTGCCGCTGACCTTGATGAAGCGTTTCAGGCGGCCGGTGATGTAGAAGAAGCCGTCCTCGTCGACGCGGCCGAGGTCGCCCGTGGCCAGCCGGCCGCCGAGTTCATCGCCCAATGCGAGGTCGGCGGGATGTTCCGCGTAACCCAGCATCACGTTGGGACCTTCATAGACGAGCTCGCCGCTGTCTGGCGCGACGCTGAGCGCGCCGCCAGGAATCGCGATGCCGATCGAGCCGATCTTGGTGCCCAAGCGCTCCGGCGGCACGTAGCTGATGCGCGCGCAAGCCTCGGTCTGGCCGTACATCACGAAGAAGCGCAGACCGGCCGCCTCGGCCGCCTCGGCCACCAGCCGGGTCATCCGGTCGTCCAGCTTGCCGCCGGCCTGCGTGAGCGTGCGCAGCGACGGGGCCGGCTGCTTGAAGAAGCCGGTTCGGGCCAGCATCTGATAAACGTAAGGCACGCCCGCCAGCGAGGTCGCGCGATGGTCCTGCAGGCGTTGCAGGAACTCACGGCTGATGACGCTGTCGTTGTTGAGGACCAGCGACCCACCGGCTGCCAGATGGCTGTTGATCACCGACAAGCCGTACGAGTAATTCATCGGCAACGAGGTGATCGCGCGTTCGTCGCGGGACAGCGCCAGATAGTCGGCGATCGACGCCGCGTTCGCCTGCAGCGCTTCCCGCGAAAGACGCACCAGCCGCGGGCTGCCGGTACTGCCGGACGTGCTGAGCAGCAGGCCCAGTGCCGGATGCAGCGTCACGCGGGCAGCCGTGCGCGCGGACGAAGGTACCGGCCCGGTCTGGCCGTCGCGACCGGCGATCCAGTCGGGGCCATAGTGCGCCACGAGCGCCTTGAACTGGTCCGCGGGCATGTCGGCGGCCAGCAGCAGCGGCACATGGCCGAGCCGCAGACAGGCCAGCATCAGGGCAATGTCCTCGACCCGATTGGCACATGACAAGAAGCCAAAGCTGCGGCTTCCGAAGCGCGCCAGCCGGTCTTCATGCGCACCCACGCGCGCGAGCAACGCCTCCCGATCGATCGGGGTGCCGTCGGTGTCGACGAGCACCAGGTCGCCGGGGGCATGGGCCGTCAGCGTCCAGTAGCTCATAGGCTCATCCCGCCGTCGACGCCGATCACCTGGCCGGTGATGTAGGCCGAGCGATCGGAGGCCAGGAAACGAACGAGGTCCGCGACTTCTGTGGCGGTCCCCATGCGACCCATCCGGACCCGCGCGAGGTTCTGTCGGTGGACGTCCTCGTGATGTTGGCGGTTGAGGTCGGTATCGATGTAGCCGGGCGCGACCGCGTTGACGCGGATGTGTTGCGCCGCCAGTTCCTTCGCCGCGGCGAGCGTGGCGCCGATCAAGCCGGCCTTGGCGGCGGTGTAGGGCACCTGACCCTCGAAACCGAAGCGGCCGACGATCGACGACATGTTGACGATGGAGCCGCAACCGTTCCGGCTCATCAACTTCGCCGCGCCCTGCAGGTGCAGGATGGCCGCCGCGAGGTTGACGTCCAGCGTGCGCGCCAGCGCCTGGTGCGAGATCATTCCCAGCTTGGCCGGCTCCATCAGGCCCGCGTTGTTGACCAGCACGTCCAGTCGACGGCATTGCTTGAACACGTCCTGGAACGCCTTGCCGATGCTGGCGGTGTCGCCCATGTCATAGGCGACGACCATCGCGTTGGCGCTGGTTTCGGGCGGGAGCGACGCCAACAGGGCGTCGAGCGATTCCCGCTTGCTGGCATGCAGCACCAGGCGGTAGCCGTCCTGCGCCAGCGCGCTGGCGCAGGCGGCGCCGATGCCGCGAGAAGCTCCGGTGACGAAGGCGACGCGTTCCTGCATTGGCGGTGTCAGAGGTACTTGGCCACGATCTGCTTCGCCTTGGCGAAGCTGCTCATGTCGATGACGTCTTCCGCGTCGATCATGATGTCGAACGACTCTTCGATCGCGGCGATCAGCGCCATGTGCGCGACCGAGTCCCAGTTCGGGAACTCCGAGTAGGTTGTCGCGTCAGTGATCTGGTCCGGCGTCGTGCCGAGGGCGTCGGCGAAAGCGGTGCGCAGTTGGTCTTCCATGGAGTAAGCAGGTGAAGGGTTGGGAAACGTCCTGGCAGGACGGGGCGCTCAGGCGGCGGCGCGCGCAGGCTTGCGACGCGAGGCCACGACGACGTAGAGCATGGCCGCGAAGAGCCCCGCAAAGGCGCCGCCGAGGGCCGTCATGGCGCGGCGCGGCTTGGATTTATGGTCGGGGACGAGCGCGGGATCGATGATCTGGATCAGGCTGCCCTCACGGCTTTCATCGCTTTTCGCCAACTCGAACTGGCGCGCGAAGATGTCGAAGAGCGCTTCCTCGTACTTGTAGTCGCGGTACCTGGAGACGTAGCCGTCCTGCTGGCGCGCGCCGGCGGCTCCGGCGGCCTCCGCCTTGCCGATCTGGACTTCGAGCGCGGCCAGGGTGGCGCGTGCCCGCTGCACCTCCGAGGAGTTGTCAGACAGCGTCGACTGCAGGGTCCGCAGGCGGACTTCGGCCGCCGTTTGCTCGGCCTTGAGCCGGGCATAAGACTCGGCGGCAGCCCGCGGCTCGGACTTCAGGTCGCCAGCGCTGAACCCGCTGACCTGGAGGGCTTGCTGGGCCAGCGTGAGCCGGTCCCGCGTCTGCTTGAGCTGGGTTTCAAAGAACACCCGACGCTGGGCAGCTTCGGACAGCGCCAGACCGCTGGTCATGCGCTGCAGTTCGTTGATGTAGCGGTTGGCCATGTCGGCGGCACGTTTCGGATCGTGGTCGTCGACCTCGATGTAGATGAGCCCGTCCTTTTTTCCGGGTTGCATCCGGACGTTGTCGTCCAGCCGCTGGCGCGCCACGGAGCGCAGCTTGGCCTCATAGACGTCCATGAGGTGGAACTGGTCGATGATGCGGTCGCTCACCGTGACGCTCTGCATGAGCGAGATGAACTGGTCGGTGGGGCTCTTGACGGCGCCACTGCCCGCCAGTGACGCCAGCGCGCCTAGCGAGGCGAGGGCGGCGGCCGAGCTGCTCTGCTGTTGCTGCGGCGGCAGGAAGCTGGCCTTCGCGGTGAACGTGGGCTGAATCAGGTAGGTGACGCCAAGTGCGAGGGCGCCCGTCAGCACGGTGGCCGAGGCGAGCGTGCGCCAGGACCGGCCGAGCAGCGACAGTAGCTCGTGCACCTGATCGTTGTTGTGCATCGTCATGGGACTGTTCAAGATGGGCTCTCCGGGCGTCAGTTCTTGATCGTCTTCAACGCCGCCGCGCCCAGACCGAACTGGTACAGGATCTGCGTCCAGTCCTTCGCCTCTTGAATGAACGTCGTCTTGTTCATCTCTTCCGGCACGAAGACCGTGTCGCCCGGCAGCGCCTGCAGGCCCGCCATGTTGGATCCCCAACCCAGCCACCCGCTGCTGGACTGCCGCGCGCTGATCACCGTGCCGTTCGCCCGAATCACGAAGACGCTCGCCGCATCCGCACCGCGGGTCGGGCCGCCAGCGAGCTTGACGATGTCATCCACCGAGCTGCCATCCTTCAACAGGAAGCTGCCCGCGTTGAACACGCTGCCGAACACGCCGACCGTCGTCGGACGCGCCGGAATCATCAGATGATCGCGGTCCTCGACGGTCAGGCTCGGCAGCTGCTTCGCATCCGACTCCAACTGCAGCACGACGCGACCCGTCGGGCGTACCGCGCGCAGCCGCTGCACCAGGCGCTCGGTGCCCGAGGCTCGCTGCGCCAGCGCCGCCGCTTCGTCCGCTGTCGCTGCACGCGCGGTCGCGCTGTTCTTCGTGAACTCCGTTTCCAGATCACGCAGCGCCCGGTCGTAGTTCTCCTGCTGCGCCAGTCTCACGCTCTCGCGCGAGAAATCCGTGCCGAAGACGAATGCCTGCGGCGTCAGGCCGCCCGCGGCCTGGATCGCGTCCGCCAGGGTGCTCGTCGGCGGCATCACGTACTCGCCGGGGCGCGCGACTTCGCCCTCCACCAGCACCCGCTTGTACTGCTTGTGCTGCGGCAGCGCCGCATTGACGCTGCTGAACACGCGCACGACGTCACCATTGCTGGCGATCGTCTTGATCTGTGCGGGGAGTTGCAGTTCGACCACGCGACGATCGTTCCGATCGCTGAGGCGCTCGATCGACATCCGCGAGCGATCCGCCACGGCGCTGAAGCCGCCCGCCATCGCCAGCACGTCGTCCACGGTCTCGCCGGGCTTGAGCTCGACGATCGACTGCTTGTTCACGCTGCCGAGCATCGCCACCTGCGGGCCGATGGGGCCGACGTGGATCACGTCCTCGGCCTGCAGCGCGCGGTCGCTCGACTTGTCGCCCTTGAGCAGCAGGTCATACGCGTCGAACGTGGCCACGACACGGCCGTTGCGGCGCAGCTCGATCTGGCGGAAGCTGCCAGCGGCCGACGGGCCGCCGGCGCGGATCAGGCCGTTCACGATCGTCGCCAGGCTGCTGACCGTGTACGCGCCCGGCTTCGCGGTGAAGCCTGTCACGTAGATGCGGATCGTGCGCAGCTTGCCCAGCGAGGTGCTGACCTGGAAGTTCTTGAAGACCTGGCCGATGCGATTGCGCACGACATCGTTCAGATCACCGTAGCGCACGCCCGCCACCAGCACCGGGCCGACGCGCGGGATCGTCACACGGCCGCTGCGGTCGACGGTCAGGCGCAGGTCGGCATCGACGGAACCCCAGGCGGTGACCTGAATCTCGTCACCGACACCGATGAGGTAATCCGCCGGAGCGAGGCGGGGGCCGTCGGCCTCGGCGCCGCGCGCCTGGCGATCGTCCAGCATCAGGTCCGCGCCCAGCCGACGCACGATGTTGTCCGCGGAGACCGAGGCGGTCTTGCCGACCGCGCCGACTTGCGTCACCGTGCCGATCTCGTCTCGGGCCGATTCCGCGCGCTTCAGCGATTCCAGCGTCACCGGATCGGTGAGGTCGAGACCCAGCAGCTTGTTGACGTAGATCTCGAATTCGCCAGGCACGTACTTGGCAGCTTTTGCACGTTGCTCGGCCTGGGACGCTTGCGCCGCGTTGGGTGCTTCCTGCGCGCTTCGGCTTTGCAGACGAACCGGTCCAGAGACGTCGTTGTTTTCGGCGGAGGTCTGATTCCCCGTCGTCGACTGCGCGAATGCCGGCGAGGCCATCAAGCACGCGGCCAGCAGCGTCAGCGCATGTCGCGCGAAGCGATGCGGTTCTTGAGACTTTGTCGAAGCGGCCGGCGAAAGGGCGCGTTGGGCGCGAAGTTCCATGCGTGATCTCGTCTAGGGCTGGACGCGCGGCTCGCGACGGAGACCCGTCCGAGCAGCAAGCGCCGCATTCTATGTGCAGCGGTGTTGTGCCAAAGCCGCCGTCTTCGGGAGTCGCCTCGTTACACTGCCGCCCTTATGTTGTATTTGTTAATCCCGTTCGCACTGGCAGCGGTGATCACCCTTTACGTGGTGCACTCGTCGACGGTCCATGGTCATCTGTCCGCGGACCATGACTTGTCCGGGCCGCAGAAGTTCCATGCGCGGCCCGTGCCACGCATTGGCGGTGTCGGCATCTTTGCCGGCCTCGTCGGCATGGTGGCGCTGGCTTACTTCCTCGGGCATCCGCAGGCCAAGACCGGCGCGCTGCTCCTGGTTTGCGGCCTGCCGGCTTTCGCCGCCGGCCTGATCGAAGACTTCACCAAGAAGGTCTCGCCCGGCAAGCGCCTGCTCGCGACCGCGATCTCGGCCGGGATGGCCTGCTGGCTGCTCGGCGCGATGATCACGCGCACCGACATCCCGGGGCTGGATTTCATCGTCGGCACGGTGGCCGGCGCCGCGGTGATCACGATCTTCGTCGTGGCGGGGGTGGCCAACTCGGTCAACATCATCGACGGCTTCAATGGCCTGTCCTCGATGTGCGTCAGCTTGATGCTGCTGACCCTGGCCTATGTCTCCTACCAGGTCGGCGACACCGAGCTCGCGCTCTGGGCGCTCGCGGGCGTGGGCGCGATCCTGGGCTTCTTCGTCTGGAACTACCCCGCCGGCCTGATCTTCCTGGGTGACGGCGGCGCGTACTTCATGGGCTTCTACCTGGCCGAGGTCGCCATCCTGCTGATCCATCGCCATCCGCAGGTCTCTCCGCTGTTCGCGCTGATGGTGTGCATCTATCCGGTGTTCGAGACGCTGTTCTCCATCTACCGCCGTCGCTTCCTGCGCAACACGTCCCCCGGCGATCCGGACGGCATCCACCTGCATTCGCTGATCTATCGCCGCCTGATGCGCTGGGCGCTGGGCGCCCGCGACGCGCGGATGATGACGCGCCGCAACTCGATGACCGCGCCTTACCTCTGGACGCTGTGCATCTCGTCGCTCGCGCCGGCGCTGCTGTTCTGGGACTCGACGCCGATGATCGCGGCTTGCATGGTGTTGTTCGGCATCGCCTACGTGGCGTTGTACTGGCGCATCGTCCGTTTCCGGACGCCCAAGTGGCTGGTCTTTCGCGGTGACCAACGCAAGTTGCCCGATCGCACGACCCAGTGATCCCGCCCGCGAGGCCGCTCTCCAGCGGCCCTGTTCGTTGGCTTCCGACGCCATGCATTTCGGTGGATCTCGACGCGATCCGTCGCGGTCTCGGTGGTTTCCCGAGGCATTTCCGGGCGTTGGAGGATAATCCGCGCCCATGACCGATACCACTCCGACGCCAAGCCCTCGTTTCGACACGCTGCCGCTTGACCCCAAGCTGCTGCGCGCCGTCGACGACCAGGGCTACGCGACGATGACGCCCATCCAGGCCAAGGCGATCCCGATCGTCCTCGCTGGCCGCGACGTGATGGGCGCCGCCCAGACCGGCACCGGCAAGACCGCCGCGTTCTCGATTCCGCTGCTGCAGCGCATGCTCAAGCACGAGAACGCCTCCATGTCGCCCGCCCGCCACCCGGTGCGCGCGCTGGTGCTGGCTCCGACCCGCGAGCTGGCCGACCAGGTCGCCAACAACGTCAAGGCCTACGCCAAGCACACCCAGCTGCGGGTGGCCTGCGTGTTCGGCGGTATCGACATGAAGCCCCAGACGCTGCAGCTCAAGGCGGGCGTCGAGGTGCTGATCGCCACCCCGGGTCGTCTGCTCGACCACATCGAGGCGAAGAACGCGGTGCTGAATCATGTCGAGTACGTCGTGCTCGACGAGGCCGACCGGATGCTGGACATCGGCTTCCTGCCCGACTTGCAGCGCATCCTCAGCTACCTGCCCAAGGCACGGCAGACGCTGCTGTTCTCGGCGACGTTCTCGCCCGAAATCAAGCGGCTCGCGCAGAGCTACCTGCAGGAGCCCGAGCTGGTCGAGGTCGCCCGCCCGAACGCGACCGCGTCGACCGTCGAGCAGCGCTTCTTCAGCGTCGACGACGACGACAAGCGCGCCGCAGTCAAGCAGTTGCTGCGCCAGCGCGAGATCAAGCAGGCGATCGTGTTCGTGAACTCGAAGCTCGGCGCCGCGCGTCTGGCGCGCACTTTCGAGCGCGACGGCCTGAAGACCGCCGCGCTGCACGGTGACAAGTCGCAGGACGAGCGGCTGAAGTCGCTCGAGGCCTTCAAGCGCGGCGAGGTCGACTTGCTGGTGGCTACCGACGTCGCCGCCCGTGGCCTGGACATCGCGGACCTGCCGGCGGTGTTCAACTTCGACGTGCCGTTCAACGCGGAAGACTACGTGCACCGCATCGGCCGCACCGGCCGCGCCGGCGCCTCGGGCCTGGCGTTCACGCTGGTGACGAAGGCCGACGCGCGACTGGTCGGCGAGATCGAAAAGCTCATCAAGCGCAAGCTGGATCTGGAGCCGATCGAGCTGGAAGATGCGCGTCGCCGTTTCGATGGTGGCGACCGCGGTGAGCGGAGCGACCGAGGCCCGCGCCCTGAGCGCGCCGGCGCCGGTGACAGCGAAGGACGCGGTGAGCGCCGCGACTTCCGCCGTGAGCGCGAAGACCGCCGCGACGAGGGTTACGGCGCGCAGCCGCCCGTGCGTGCGCCGCAGCGCCAGGCCTATGACCCGCTGTTCGACAAGCCCTATGAGGCGTCGGACGGCGCCGAGGTGCCGTCCTGGGACAAGACGGCCGGTGCCGCCAACACGGCGCGTGGCATGACCAGCAACATCAAGCCGAAGAAGAAGGTCGCGGCGCTGTTCGGCGCCAAGCGGCCGCCGGTGACGGCGGACAGCGAGACCTGATGCCGGGAGGCGCCCTCTGCCGCGCGCGGCGGGCACCACATCGAGCCAGAACAAACAAGGCCGGACCACCGCGAGGTGTCCGGCCTTGGTTGCGTCTGGCGGTCAGCGCGAGCCGAGCAGGGCGAACACTGCCGGAATTTTGTCCGGCAAGGCCTTGGGCGCCTTGCGCCATTGCGCGACGGTCGCCGAATGCGTCCACGCGTCGGCCAGGCTCAGGCCGCAACTGACCGACAGCAGCGTGGTCGGCTTCAACTGCGTCAGCAGCGCCTGCAGCAGCGCGCCGTTGCGATAGGGCGTCTCGATCATCAGTTGCGTCTGCTGCTCGCGAGCGGACCAGGCTTCCAGGTCCTTCAGCCGGGTCTGGCGCGCGCCCGCGTCGACCGGCAGGTAGCCGACGAAGGCGAAGCTCTGGCCATTGAGGCCGCTGGCGGCGACCGCCATCAGCAGCGAGCTCGGTCCGACCAGCGGCACGACCTCGATGCCTGCCGCATGGGCCGCCGCCACCAGCTGCGCGCCGGGATCGGCGACCGCCGGCATGCCGGCCTCGGAGATCAGCCCGATGTCGTGGCCGTCGAGCGCCGGCTGCAGCAGCTTCGCCCAGGCTTGTGCCTCGGTGGCGGCGGTGGCCGCGGCATTCGCGGCGGGCGCCCGGCCCTTGGGTGGGCGCGGCAGTTCCTGGATGTCCTGTTCCTGCAGCGCCTTGGCCAGCGGGTGGATCGCGCCGGCGCGCTTCAGGAAGGCGCGCGTCGTCTTGGCGTTCTCGGCGGCCCAATGGGTGATCGAGGCCGCGCGGGCGATGACGGCGTCCGGCAGGATCTCACGCAGGTCGACTTCCTGGCCGTCCATGCCGAAATCCAACGTGTTGGGAACGAGGTAGAGGCGGCCGCGGCTCATCGGGCGATTCCAGGCAGGCGATTCAGGACGTCGACCCCGCCGCGGCGCAGCAGCGCGACGGTGCGGATCAGCGGCAGGCCGATCAGCGCGGTCGGGTCGTCGGACTCGATCGCGTCCAGCAGCGCGATGCCCAGGCCCTCGGCCTTGGCGCTGCCGGCGCAGTCGTAGGGCTGCTCGGCGCGGAGGTAGCGCTCGATGTCGGCATCGTCGAGGTCGCGGAAACGCACGCGCACCGGCGCGAGGTCCTCGGCCTCGAAGCCGGTTTCGGCGCAGACGACGGCCAGCGCCGTGTGGAACACGACCGTGCGGCCACGCATCGCGCGCAACTGCTCGACGGCGCGGTCATGCGTGCCGGGCTTGCCCAACGGCTGGCCGTCGAGGTCGGCGACCTGGTCGGAGCCGATCACCAGTGCGCGGGGAAAACGCGCCGCGACCGCGCGGGCCTTGGCCAGGGCCAGTCGGCTGGCGAGGGTCTCTGGCGTTTCGCCGGGGCGCGGGGTTTCATCGACATCGGGGGCGGCGGTCTCGAACGGCAGGCGCAGCCGTTCCAGCAGTTCGCGCCGGTAGCGGGAGGTGGAGCCCAGGATCAGCGGGCGGGGAAGGGCGGTCATGGGGGCGGATTCTCCCATCGCGGCCACCTGCCGGAATGGTGTCGCCGCCAGGCCTTTGGCGGGCGTCGGCCGATCGGCCTCGTACACTTGCGCCCCATGAAACCGCGTTCGTTCGATCCCCTGAAGCTCGAGATGGAGGCCTTCGCCCGCGCCGGCGCCTCGCTGGCAGGCGAGTGGCCTGTCCCGAGCCTCCCCCGGCTGGCCGAATCGGCCGCGCCCGAGTCCGACCCCGCTCAATGGCCGCCCGTGACCTGGTCCGCCCGCGGCGAGCTCCGCACCCCGCGCGGCGGCGACGCGCAGATCTGGCTGGAGCTGACCGCCGCCGCGCAGGTCGCGCTGACCTGCCAGCGATGCCTGAAGCCGGTGCGCGAGGATCTGGCGGTCTCGCGCTGGTTCCGCTTCGTCCGGGACGAGGACAAGGCGGCGGAGCTGGACATGGACAGCGACGACGATGTGCTCGCGCTGGCTCGCCACGTGAACCTGCGCGAGCTGGTCGAGGACGAGTTGCTGCTGGAGCTGCCGGTCGTGCCGCGCCACGAGGCGTGCCCGGAGCCGCTGCCGCATGCCAATGTCGAAGAGGAAGAAGCGGCGCTGGAAGAGGAGCGTCCCAACCCGTTCGCCGCGCTCGCGGCGTTGAAGAAGGGTTCGGCTGGCAAAGCTTGAGGGGGCTGTGCTATAGTCTCGGGCTTTCCCGGTTCACGTTGTCTGCGTTCATCAGAACGCCGTGCCGGGGCCGAGGCGTCGGTAGCGGAGCATCCTTCAGTGGAGCCGCGGCAAAAGCTCGAGTTCTCTCGAGAGCCCGAGCAAGCCTCGAAACCACCGAAGCCAGCCGAAGCCTTTAGGAGAATCAACATGGCCGTTCAGCAAAACAAGAAGTCGCCTTCCAAGCGTGGCATGCACCGCTCGCACAATGCCCTGGTCACCCCGGGTACCGCGATCGAGCCGACCACCGGTGAAGTGCATATGCGTCACCACATCAGCCCCAACGGCTTCTATCGCGGCCGCAAGGTGCTGAAGACCAAGGCCGACGCCGCCTGATCGATCCGATCAAGCCGGCGCTCATGATGCCCACGGGTGTCATGGCCTGGTCCCCGTCGAATCAGCAAAGCCCGTCAGCGCGCAGCGTTGCCGGGCTTTCGTGCGTTCAGGCGGCCACCGCGGCTCATCCGGGCCATCGGGTGGTCACGCTTGTCCGGCCCCCGGGCCTCGCGTAACGTGAGCGGCTTGTCGCAGAGCCCGGCTGTCGCGCACGCTTCCCGCACTGCCGCTACAGTCGCCTGTCGATCGGCGCTTCTCCTCAGTTCTTGATGTCCGCTATGCCCGCCTCCAGCTCTTCGCCATCCGCCGAGCCCCTCCGTTTGGCGGTGGACTGCATGGGTGGCGACCACGGTCCGTCCGTGACCCTTCCGGCCTGCAAGGCCTTCCTGGCCGCGCATCCCGAAGCGGAGCTGGTGCTTGTCGGCCAGCCCGAGGCGCTCGCCGAGGCTGCCCGCTGGCCCCGCGTCCGCATCGTCCCGGCCAGCGAGGTCGTCAGCATGGACGATCCCATCGAAGTCGCGCTGCGCCGCAAGAAGGACTCGTCGATGCGGGTGGCCCTGTCGCAATTGAAGGCCGGCAAGGATGGGTCGCCCGCTTTGGCGCAGGCGTGTGTCTCCGCCGGCAACACGGGCGCGCTGATGGCCGTCGCCAAGTACCTGTTGAAGACGCTGGAAGGCATCGACCGCCCCGCCATCGCCACCGTCATGCCCAACCAGACCGGCGGCTTCACGACGGTGCTGGATCTGGGCGCCAACGTCGACTGCGGACCGGAGCACCTGCTGCAGTTCGCGGTGATGGGCAGCGCGCTGGTCTCGGCCGTGGACGGCAAGGACAACCCGTCGGTCGGCCTGCTGAACATCGGCGAGGAAATGATCAAGGGCAACGACACCATCAAGCGCGCCGGCGAACTGCTGCGCGCGGCCGCGGCGCACGATCAGCTCAACTTCCATGGCAACGTGGAGGGCAACGACATCTTCAAGGGCACGACCGATATCGTCGTTTGCGATGGATTTGTCGGCAATGTCGCGCTGAAGACGGCGGAAGGGCTGGCGAGCATGATCTCCAGCTTCATCCGGACCGAGTTCACCCGGACCTGGTGGACCAAGGTCGTGGCGGTGTTGGCGATGCCCGTGCTGCAGCGTTTCAAGAACCGCGTCGACCATCGCCGCTTCAACGGCGCGGCGCTGCTGGGCCTGCGCGGACTGGTGTTCAAGAGCCATGGCTCGGCGGACGCCTTCGCTTTCGAGCAGGCCTTGAACCGGGGGTATGATGCGGCCCGCAACCGGCTCCTAGACCGGGTCCACGACCGCATCGTCGCGACGCTGCAGGCGCTTCCGGCGTCTGCCAATGAGGAGGGCGGCGATGCTGGAGACAAGACGGCCACCGCTGTCCACGCTGCATGACCACTGCTTTCCCTCGCTACGCCCGCATCCTCGGCACGGGCAGTCACCTTCCCGCCAATCGCGTCACCAACTCGGACCTCGCTGAACGCCTGGCGCGCGACGGCATCGAGACCTCGCATGATTGGATCGTCGAGAGGACTGGCATTCACGCCCGTCACTTCGCCGCTCCGGACGTCACTGCCAGCGACATGGCGTTGCCCGCGTCGCTCGCCGCGCTCGAGGCCGCCGGCGTCCGCCCGGACGAGATCGACCTGATCATCGTCGCCACGTCCACGCCGGACATGATCTTCCCCTCGACCGCCTGCCTGCTGCAGCGCAAGCTCGGCATCCACGGTTGCGCCGCGTTCGACGTGCAGGCCGTGTGCTCCGGTTTCGTCTACGCGCTGACCGTCGCCGACGCGATGATCAAGAGCGGCGCCGCGACCAAGGCGCTGGTGGTCGGCTCGGAAGTGTTCTCCCGCATCCTCGACTTCAAGGATCGCACCACCTGCGTGCTGTTCGGTGACGGCGCCGGCGCGGTGGTGCTCGGCGCGAGCGAGACCCCCGGCATCCTGGCGAGCGAACTGCACGCCGATGGCCGCCATGTCGACATCCTCTGCACGCCGGGCACCGTGTCCGGCGGCGAGGTGCTCGGTCACCCGCTGCTGAAGATGGACGGCCAGGCCGTGTTCAAGCTGGCCGTGGGCGTGCTGGAGAAAGTCGCGCGCTCGGTGCTCGAGAAGGCCGGTCGCAGCGAGTCCGACATCGACTGGCTGATCCCGCACCAAGCCAACATCCGCATCATGCAGGGCACGGCCAAGAAGCTGAAGATGCCGCTGGACAAGCTGATCGTCACCGTCGACGAACACGGCAACACGTCGGCCGCGTCGATCCCGCTGGCGCTGGATGCCGCGGTGCGCGGCGGCAAGATCAAGGCCGGCGACACGGTGATGCTGGAAGGCGTCGGCGGTGGTTTCACCTGGGGCGCGGTGCTGCTGGACTTCTGATCCGGCGGTCGGCGCCGGGGGGGCATGCGCTGTCGGACGCAGGTCGGCGGCGATGGATGACACCCGCGCGTCACCCTTTCTCTTTATATAGACAGCCATGAGCAAGAACTTCGCATTCGTCTTCCCCGGGCAGGGCTCGCAGTCGGTCGGCATGCTGGAAGCCTGGGGCGATCATCCCGAGGTCGTCCGCACGCTGGCCGAAGCCGCCGATGCGCTGGGCGAGGACATCGGCGCGCTGATCAAGAACGGTCCCAAGGAACAACTGGACCTGACGACCAACACGCAGCCGGTCATGCTGACCGCGGGGATCGCCTGCTACCGCGCCTGGATCGCGGAAACCGGCCTGGTGCCCGCCGCCGCCGCCGGCCACTCGCTGGGCGAGTACACCGCGCTGGTCGCCGCGGGCGCGCTGAGCCTGGCCGACGCGCTGCCGCTGGTGCGCTTCCGCGCCCAGGCGATGCAGGAAGCGGTGCCGGTCGGCACCGGCGCGATGTCGGCCATCCTGGGTCTGGACGCGGCCGTGGTCCGCGAGGTCTGCGCCCAGGTGGCCGCCGACTCCGGCGAGGTTGTCGAGGCGGTCAACTTCAACGATTCGAAGCAGACGGTGATTGCCGGCAGCAAGGCGGGTGTCGAAAAGGCCAACGAGGCGCTGAAGGCCGCCGGCGCCAAGCGCGCGCTGCCGCTGCCGGTGTCGGCGCCGTTCCATTCCAGCCTGATGAAGCCCGCTGCCGATCGCCTGCGCGAGAAGCTCGCCGCAGTGCAGTTCCAGCCGGCGAAATTCCCGGTGATCAACAACATCGATGTCGCCGTGACCGACGACGCGCAGGCGCTGCGCGACGCGCTGTACCGCCAGGCCTTCGGTCCGGTGCGCTGGGTCGAGGTGGTGCAGGCGTTGAAGGCCCGCGGACTGACGACGATCATCGAATGCGGCCCGGGCAAGGTCCTGGCGGGCATGGCCAAGCGCATCGACGGCGAGCTCGTCAGCACGACGGTGCTCGACCCCGCCTCGCTGGCCGAGGCCCGCGCGCTGCTGCAGGCCTGATCGTCGGCACCCAAGAACCCCGAGCCAAGGAATCCCCATGAGTGACAACAAGCAAGTGGCGCTGGTGACCGGCGCCAGCCGCGGCATCGGCCGCGCGATCGCGCTGACGCTGGCCCAGAAGGGTTTCACCGTGATCGGCACCGCGACCAGCGAGTCCGGCGCCCAGGCCATCACCGAGGCGCTGCAGCCGCACGGCGGTCGCGGCGCGATGCTGAACGTCAACGACGGCGCGGCCGTCGAGGCGCTGGTCGATGCCATCCTCAAGCAGGACGGCGGCATCCAGGTGCTGGTGAACAACGCCGGCATCACGAAGGACATGCTCTCGATGCGCATGAAGGACGAGGACTGGGACGCCGTGCTGGACACCAACCTGAAAGCCGTCTTCCGCGCCAGCCGCGCGGTGATGCGTCCGATGATGAAGCAGCGTTACGGCCGCATCATCAACATCACTTCGGTGGTGGGCGCGTCCGGCAATGCCGGCCAGGCCAACTACGCCGCCGCCAAGGCCGGTGTCGCGGGCATGACGCGCGCGCTGGCCCGTGAGTTGGGCAGCCGCTCGGTCACCGTCAACTGCGTGGCGCCCGGCTTCATCGCCACCGACATGACCGACGGGCTGCCGGAGGCCCAGAAGGCGGCGCTGCTGGCGCAGATCCCGGCGGGCCGCCTCGGCGATCCGGCGGAGATCGCGCATGCGGTGGCTTTCCTGGCCTCGCCGGAAGCGAGCTACGTCACCGGCGTCGAGCTGCACGTCAACGGCGGCATGTACATGAATTGAGGTGGACCCCGCCCTCGGGCGGACCACCCACCGGATTCACCCGGCCGGTGTGGGGCTGATAGAGTGCGAGCGCGCGTCGACTCCCCTGCGGATGGCGCGCCTCGGGAGGTCCGACTAGGGGCGCCACTCTAAGGCCTTAGAATCCCGGGTTGTTCTAGCAAACCACCCCTCCTGGAGGAGTCATGAGCGATATCGAAGCACGTGTCAAGAAAATCATCGCCGAGCAACTCGGCGTGCCCGAAGCCGATGTGACCAACGAAAAGGCCTTCGTGGCCGATCTGGGCGCCGATTCTCTGGACACCGTGGAACTGGTGATGGCCCTCGAAGACGAGTTCGGCATCGAGATCCCGGACGAGGAAGCCGAGAAGATCACCACCGTCCAGTTGGCGATCGACTACGCGGTCAAGCACCAGAAGGCGTAAGAAGGGGCCTCGCGGCCTTTTCTCCTCCTCCTTTCGCTTCCGTTCGCCGTCGACCGCGTCGGGCCGCTGAGATGCAGCGCCGCTCGTCGCGGTCCACGGCGGATCCGCCGCAGGTCCGGCAGTAACCTCCCTTCAAAAGCATGAGCCGTCGTCGCGTCGTCGTCACCGGTCTTGGCCTGATCTCTCCCGTGGGCAACACGGTCGAGCAGGGCTGGGCCAACATCGTGGCTGGTCAATCCGGCATCGACACCATCTCCCGTTTCGATGCCAGCAACCTGTCCTGCCACTTCGCTGGCGAGGTCAAGGACTTCAAGGTCGATGAGTACATCGCCGCGAAGGAAGCCCGCCACATGGACACGTTCATCCATTACGGGCTGGCCGCCTCGCTGCAGGCGGTCCGCGACGCGGGCCTGCCGACCGGCGACGCGCTGAGCCCGGAACTGGCCGAACGCATCGGCGTGCTCGTCGGCTCGGGCATCGGCGGCCTGCCGATGATCGAAGAGACGCATGCGGAACTCGAGGCTCGCGGCCCCCGCCGCATCTCGCCGTTCTTCGTGCCGGCCTCGATCATCAACATGATCTCGGGTCACGTGTCGATCAAGTGCGGCTTCAAGGGGCCGAACCTGGCGATCGTGACGGCCTGCACCACCGGCCTGCACAGCATCGGCACCGCCGGTCGCATGATCGAGGCGGGCGACGCCGACGTCATGATCGCCGGCGGCTCCGAGTCGACGGTGTCGCCGCTGGGCGTGGGCGGCTTCGCCGCGGCCCGCGCGCTCTCCACCCGCAACGACGACCCCAAGACCGCGTCCCGCCCCTGGGACAAGGATCGCGACGGTTTCGTGCTGGGCGAGGGGGCCGGCGTGCTGGTGCTCGAGGAGTACGAACACGCCAAGCAACGCGGCGCCAAGATCTACGCGGAGCTGGTCGGCTTCGGCATGAGCGCCGACGCGTACCACATGACCGCGCCCGATGTGGAAGGTCCGACCCGTTCGATGCGCAACGCGCTGCGCAACGCCGGTCTGAATGCCGACCAGATCCAGTACATGAATGCCCACGGCACGTCCACGCCGCTGGGCGACGTCAACGAGTCCAACGCGATCAAGGCGTCCTTCGGCGACCACGCCAAGAACGGCCTGGTCGTGTCGTCGACCAAGTCGATGACCGGACACCTGCTGGGCGGCGCGGGCGGCATCGAGTCCGTCTTCACCGTCCTGGCGATTCGCGATCAGGTCGCCCCGCCAACGATCAACATCTTCAACCAGGACCCGCTGTGCGACCTGGACTACTGCGCCAACGAGGCGCGGAAGATGCCGATCGAGTACGCCGCGAAGAACAACTTCGGTTTCGGCGGCACGAACGGCACGCTGATCTTCAAGCGGATCTGATCCGCGACGGCGCGCGGGCTGCTCCCTGTTCGACACGGGCGGCCGCACATGACGCCGATCACCACGTCTCGACGCCGGGTCTCTGCCCGGCGTTTTTCATGCGCGCACGACACGGGCTGGGAGCGGCTGCAGCGGGCCGTCGTCGGCGCCGGCATCGCCGCGGTGGGCGCGGCGGTGCTGCCGCATATCGGCGTGCCGGCGGAGGTCCTCGGGGGCGGATGGGCGCTGCTGCCGGTGTTGGGCGGGGCGGCGCTCGGGGCGCTGACGCCGGTGCGCGCGCGGGCCGCCGAGGTGCTGCGCTGGGATGGTGCCCAGTGGTGGTGGGAGCGCCCGGGCGAGCCGCTTGCCAATGAGGCGCGACCGGTCGTGCCAGAGGTGTTCATCGACACCGAGCAATGGATGCTGCTGCGCTTGCGGCGCGCTGACGAGGGGCGCGCCAACGGTCGCGTGCTGCGTTGGCTCGCCGTGTCGCGGCGCGGGATCGGCGCGGCATGGACGCCGCTGCGTCTCCACCTGTTCCTCACGCCGGGCTGACGACATGCAGGACATGGAAATCCGTGCATGATGTGAGCCTTGTTTTTCTGCGTCGCCTTCTGCGAGTGTTCATGCCCAACTCCAATCGTCATCGCGCCTATCGACGCTTCGTCCTGGTTCTTGGCGGCGCCGCCGTGCTGGCCGGGCCGCTGATGGCCGTCGCGCAGAGCGGCGCCAGCGCGCCGGTCGCGCCGCCGCCGCTCGTGGCGCTGCCCGACTTCAGCGTGCTGGTGGAGCAGGCCGGCCCGGCGGTCGTCAATATCCGGACTTCGGAGAAGGTGCGCGTCGCCGGCGCTCAGGTCGACGAGCAGATGCGCGAACTGCTGCGCCGCTTCGGCATCCCGGTGCCGCCGCAGCGCCGAGGCAATCCGACGCCGAATCCCGCGCCGGACGATGACGACGATGACGATTCCCCACAGCGTCGCGGCCTGGGTTCGGGCTTCGTGATCGGCGCCGACGGCTATGTGATGACGAACGCGCATGTGGTCGACGAGGCCGACGAGGTCATGGTCACGCTGACCGACAAGCGCGAGTTCAAGGCCAAGGTCGTTGGCCTGGATCGCCGCACCGACGTGGCGGTCCTCAAGATCGACGCCAAGGGCCTGCCGCTGCTGCGCATGGGCGACGTCACCAAGCTGAAGGTGGGCGAGTGGGTGATGGCGATCGGCTCGCCGTTCGGTTTCGACAACACCGTCACCGCCGGCATCGTCAGCGCCAAGGCGCGCGACACCGGCGACCTGCTGCCGCTGATCCAGACCGACGTGGCGATCAATCCGGGCAACTCGGGCGGTCCGCTGCTGAACCTGCGCGGCGAGGTGGTGGGCATCAACTCGCAGATCTACAGCCAGTCGGGCGGCTTCATGGGCATCTCGTTCGCGATCCCGATCGACGAGGCGATGCGCGTGGCCGACGAGCTGCGCGCCAGCGGTCGCGTGACGCGCGGCATGCTGGGCGTCTATCCGGACGACGTCAGCAAGGAAGTCGCCGAGGCCATCGGCCTGGGCAAGCCGCAAGGCGCGCTGATCAGCCGCATCACGCCCGCGGGCCCTGGCGAGAAGGCCGGCGTGCAGCTCGGCGACGTGATCACCAAGTTCGACGGCAAGACGGTGGAGAAGGCGGTCGACCTGCGTCGCCTGGCCGCGGCCACCAAGCCCGGCAGCAAGGTGCAGTTGCAGGTGTTCCGCCGCGGCGCCTACAAGGACCTCACCGCGACGCTCGAGGCGCTGCCCGACGACCGCGTGCCGACGACACCCGAAGCCGACACGCCCGCCGCCACCGGCGCGCAGGCCTGGGGCCTGACCGTCAGCGAGCTGAGCGACGCGCAGCGCAAGGAAATGAAGGTCGACGGTGGCCTGAAGATCGACACCGCCGACGGCCCGGCCGGGCGCGCGGGGCTCAAGGCCGGTGATGTGATCCTCTCCGCCAACAATGCCGAGGTGAAAACGATCAAGCAGTTCCAGGCCGCGCTGGCGAAGGTCGAGAAGGGCAAGTCGCTGCAGATGCTGGTGCGTCGCGGCGAGGTCGCGACCTACGTCGTGCTGAAGCCAGGCAAGGGCTGATCAAGGAAGGGGGTCGGACTGCCTGCCCGGCCGCCTCAACCTAGCGCCGGCATGGGGCTTTCCGTAATGCGGGATGCTGACCTGATTTCTGGTGATTGGTTTCGCGTTTTGGCGTCGGTTGGTGCTTGCTAACGGTTGTGACCAAGGGCGGGGATTGGTGCCCCGCTCCGCTACAATCGCGGCGCGTTCGGCGGCCTTTGTCGCTGTTCCGACGGTGAATCGGAAGGCGTCTGCAACAGGGCTCATTGATCCACAGGATGTCCTCAGCTTTTTGTGGATAACCTGTGCACAAAATTGCTGTTGGCGAAGGGCAACGCCCGCGAAGCTCGCATCCATGCGGTTTCCAGGGCAAGCCTTTTGGCTACAATGAAAGCCCAACAAGCAGTTGCCATACGTTTTGTTGGAAGGCGCGTCACCGATTCGACGTGCCTTTTTTTTATGTCCAGTTCAGGCTCTGAGAAGGGCCCTGCATCACCGCCTCGACCGGCCGTCCACAGCATGACTCCGCGTGAATCGCGCGAGCTCGGCTGTCGTGACGATGCGCTCGCGGTCCCCGACTGAGTCCATGAATCACATCCGCAACTTCTCCATCATTGCCCACATCGATCACGGCAAGAGCACCTTGGCCGACCGGATCATCCAGCGTTGCGGAGGCCTGTCGGACCGTGAGATGGAGGCGCAGGTGCTGGACTCGATGGACATCGAGCGCGAGCGCGGCATCACCATCAAGGCGCAGACCGCCGCGCTGCAATACAAGGCCCGCGACGGCCAGGTCTACAACCTCAACCTGATCGACACCCCGGGGCACGTCGACTTCTCGTACGAGGTCAGCCGCTCGCTGTCCGCCTGCGAGGGCGCACTGCTGGTGGTCGACGCCAGCCAGGGCGTGGAGGCGCAGACCGTCGCCAACTGCTACACCGCGCTGGAGCTCGGCGTGGAAGTCGTCCCGGTTCTGAACAAGATGGACCTGCCGCAGGCCAATCCGGACGGCGCCAAGGAAGAGATCGAGGAAGTCATCGGCATCGACGCCACCGACGCGATTCCTTGCTCGGCCAAGACCGGCATGGGCGTGGAGGACATCATCGAGGCCGTCATCGCCCGCATGCCGCCGCCCAAGGGCCTGGTCGACGCGCCGCTGCGCGCGATGATCATCGACTCCTGGTTCGACAACTACGTCGGCGTGGTGATGCTGGTGCGTGTCGTCGACGGCACGCTGCGCAAGAACGAGCGCATCCGCATGATGGCGACCAACGCCGTCTATCCGGCCGAGCACCTGGGCGTGTTCACGCCCAAGTCCGAGAACCGCGACCAACTGAACGCAGGCGAGGTCGGCTTCATCATCGCCGGCATCAAGGAACTGGCGGCGGCGAAGGTCGGCGACACGGTCACGCTGGAAAAGAAGCTGCCGAATAACCTCGGCCCCGCCGCCGAGGCGCTGCCGGGCTTCAAGGAAATCCAGCCGCAGGTCTTCGCCGGCCTGTATCCGACCGAGGCCAGCGAGTACGACCAGCTCCGCGACGCGCTGGAGAAGCTCAAGCTGAACGACGCCTCGCTGAGGTTCGAACCCGAGGTGTCGCAGGCGCTGGGCTTCGGCTTCCGCTGCGGCTTCCTGGGCCTGCTGCACATGGAGATCGTGCAGGAACGCCTGGAGCGCGAGTTCGACCAGGATCTGATCACCACCGCCCCCAGCGTGATCTACGAGGTTCAGCTCGGCGACGGCGAGGTGATCGAGGTCGAGAACCCCTCCAAGATGCCGGAGCAAAGCAAGATCGCCGAGATCCGCGAGCCCATCGTCACGGTCCACCTGTACATGCCGCAGGAGTACGTCGGCGCGGTGATGACGCTGGCCAACCAGAAGCGCGGCGTGCAGCTCAACATGGCGTATCACGGCCGCCAGGTCATGCTGACCTACGAGATCCCGCTGGCGGAGATCGTGCTGGACTTCTTCGACAAGCTGAAGTCGGTCTCGCGCGGCTATGCGTCGATGGACTACGAGTTCAAGGAATACCGCGCGTCGGACGTCGTCAAGGTCGACATGCTGATCAACGGCGACCGCATCGACGCGCTGTCGCTGATCGTGCACCGCGCGCAGTCCCAGTACCGTGGCCGCCAGGTGGCGGCGAAGATGCGCGAGATCATCCCGCGCCAGATGTACGACGTGGCCATCCAGGCCGCGATCGGCGCCAACATCATCTCGCGGGAGAACATCAAGGCGTTGCGCAAGAACGTGCTGGCAAAATGCTATGGCGGTGACATCAGCCGCAAGCGCAAGCTGCTCGAGAAGCAGAAGGCCGGCAAGAAACGCATGAAACAAATCGGTTCGGTGGAGGTGCCGCAAGAAGCCTTCCTGGCCATCCTACAAGTCGAAGAATGAAAGCCATGAGCGCACTGACCGGGCTGCTGTATGCCGCCCTGATCGCCTACCTGGGCGGCTGGTACCAGGGCTACTGGAACGGCAACTTCTCTCTCCTGCTGCTGATCCTGACGACAGTGACGCTCGCCTACTGGCTGGCCGAACGCTTTCACTTCCAGCCCGCGCGGGAGCGCGCGGCGCAGCATCTGAGCACCTCCGACACCCAGCGCCGCGCCGCGCTGGCCGCGCAGGGCATCCAGCGCGTCGATGGCGACGTCGAGGGCGCGCGCCAGGAGATCCTGCGCCAGCCCTGGTGGCTGGACTGGACAGCCGGCCTGTTCCCGGTGATCCTGATCGTCTTCCTGCTGCGCTCGTTCATGTTCGAGCCGTTCAAGATCCCGTCGGGCTCCATGGTCCCGACGCTGCTGATCGGCGACCTGATCCTGGTCAACAAGTTCCACTACGGCATCCGCCTGCCGGTGATCAACAAAAAGATCATCGCCAACAACGACGTGCAGCGCGGCGACGTGGTCGTGTTCCGCTATCCGCAGAACCCCAGTGTCGACTACATCAAGCGCGCCGTCGGCCTGCCCGGCGACGAGGTCGCCTACCTGAACCAGAAGTTGTACATCAACGGCAAGCAGATCGAGACCAAATCCGAAGGCGAGTTCTTCGACGAGGATCCCGGCTCGATGCGTTACCGTCCGCGCTTCACCGAAAAGCTGGGCGCGACCGAGCACCAGATCCTGGTCTACCCGGTGCCGCCCAATCCGATCGTGAAGCTGTATGACTTTCCGTACAACGAGAACTGCAAGTACACGCTGGAAGGCGTGACCTGCAAGGTGCCGGCCGGCCATTACTTCATGATGGGCGACAACCGCGACAACTCGCAGGATTCGCGCTTCTGGGGATTCGTGCCGGATGAGAACATCGTGGGCCGCGCGGTCCTGGTCTGGATGAACTTCGGCAACCTGAAGCGCGTCGGCGGCATCAAATAAGCCGCTGCCGCGCCACGATCGACCGCCACAAGGAGCAACGCGCCATGACGGCAATGAGGGCACGCATGAATCAACGAGGCATCAGCCTGCTGGGCCTGCTGTTCTGGGCGGTGATCATCGGTGGCGGCTCGGTCATCGCGCTGCGCGTGGTGCCGACGGTGATGGAGTACTACACCATCCAGCGCGCCATCGACAAGATCGCCAAGGACAGTCCGCCGACCGTGCCCGCGGCGCGCGACGCGTTCGATCGCACGCGGCAGATCGAGTACTCGATCGTCAGCATCGAGCCCAAGGATCTGATCATCACCAAGAGCGAGGACAAGGTGAAGATCAGCTTCGCATACGACAAGGAAGTGCCCTTGTTCGGCCCGGTGTTCCTGGTGATCAAGTACAAAGGCGAGTCACACTGACCGCGCCGCCATTTTTCGGTTCTCACGCATGACTCCCCAAGCGCTCGACGCCCTCCAGCAACGCCTCGGCTACCGCTTCACGCAGGCCGGGCTGCTGCAACGCGCGCTGACGCATCGCAGCTTTGGCCAGACGCACAACGAGCGGCTGGAATTCCTGGGCGACGCGGTGCTGAACCTGACCGTGTCGGCGCTGCTGTTCGAGCGTTTCGCCGGCTCGGACGAAGGGGACCTGACCCGCATCCGCGCGCACCTGGTGCGCGAGGACAGCCTGCACCGCCTGGCGCTGCAACTGCAGATGCCCGAGGCGCTGCGCATGAGCGAGGGCGAGGCCCGCGGCGGCGGCGCGCAGCGGCCGTCGATCCTGGCCGATGCGCTGGAAGCCGTGATCGGTGCCGCCTTCCTGGATGGCGGCTATGAAGCCGCGCGCGAGGTCGTGCGCCGCTTGCTCGGCGAGACCATCGGCGTCAGCGGCATCGACCAGTGGGCCAAGGATTCCAAGACGGCGCTGCAGGAATGGCTGCAGGCGCGCAAGCTGCCCGTGCCCTCGTACCGCATCGTCGAGACGCGCGGCCAGGCCCACGCGCAGACCTTCACCGTCGAGTGCCAGGTGCCCGCGCTCACCCTGGCTCGCAACGGCGAGGGCCGCTCGCGCCGCATCGCCGAGCAGGAAGCGGCCCGGCAGGTGCTGGACGAGCTGCTCGCCGGCGACAAGCCCGGCACCGGTCTGCGCGACTGAAGCGGAGGCGCCCCATGACTTCATCCCCCCGCGGCGGCCCGGCATCGAGCGATGCGGCCGCCGGCGATCCTCATTCTTCCCCCGACCCCACCCTTTCCCCCAAGGAACACGATCTGAACGCGCAGCACGACCCCGTCTCCCACGACCCGCAAGACCTCTCCGGCCAGCATCCGGACCCGGAGGGGGACCGCGATGACAGTGAGGACGTCGAGGGCGGCGATGACGGCGATGACGGCGCGGTCGAGGTCCGCGGCGGCATCGGCGCGTTGCCCTTCGAAGGCAACACCCGCTGCGGCCTGATCGCGATCGTGGGCCGCCCGAACGTGGGCAAGTCGACGCTGCTGAACGCGCTGGTCGGCCAGAAGGTCTCGATCACGTCGCGCAAGGCGCAGACGACCCGTCATCGCATCACCGGCGTGCGCACCGTCGAGGAGTCGCAGTTCGTCTTCGTCGACACCCCCGGCTTCCAGATGCGCCACAGCTCCGCGCTGAACCGCAACCTGAACCGCACGGTGCAGGGCACGCTGGCCGACGTGGACATCGTCCTGTTCGTGGTCGAGGCCGGCAAGTTCGGGCTGGACGACGCCAAGGTGCTGTCGCTGCTGCCGCAAGACAAGCCGGTCGTGCTGATCGCCAACAAGCTGGACGCGGTGAATCGCCGCGCCGAGCTGATGCCCTGGCTCAAGAGCATGCAGGAGCGCCGCAACTTCACCGAGTTCGTGCCGCTCTCCGCCAAGAAGGACGCCGACGTGCAGCGCCTGTTCCAGATCCTCAAGCCCTACCTGCCCGCGCAGGAGTGGTTCTACGAGGAAGACGCGCTGACCGACCGCAGCGAGAAGTTCCTCGCCAGCGAGATGATCCGCGAGAAGCTCTTCCGCCTGACCGGCGACGAGCTGCCCTACAGCGCCACCGTGGTCATCGACCGCTGGGAGGAAGAGGGCCAGCTGCGCCGCATCGCCGCCACCATCGTGGTCGAGCGCGAGGCGCAGAAGGGCATGATCATCGGCCAGGGCGGCGAGCGCCTCAAGCGCATCGGCTCCGAGGCGCGCCAGGAGCTGGAGACGCTGATGGACGTGCGCGTGTTCCTGGAGCTGTGGGTCAAGGTCCGCTCGGGCTGGGCGGACTCCGAGGAGCATCTGCGCTCCTACGGCTACGAGTAAGCCACCCCCGTCGCCCCAGGTCGTCCGAGTGGCCACCCGCGCCCCGAAGCCGCCCGCCACGCAGGCGGCTTTTGTCCTGCACCACTACGACTGGAGCGAGACCAGCCTCGTGCTGGACCTGTTCAGCCGCGAGCAGGGCCGGCTGGCGGTGGTCGCCAAGGGCGCGAAGCGGCCTTACTCCCAATTGCGATCGGTGTTGCTGCCGTTCCTTCGGCTGCAGGTGACGCTGTCCAAGCCGTCGAAGATGAACGAGGACGGCGCGGCCGAGGTCCAGTCGCTGCGCGGCGCGGAATGGGTCGGCGGGCAGACGCTGCCCAGCGGCGCGGCGCTGTTCAGCGGCTACTACGTCAACGAGCTGCTGCTGAAATTCCTGCCGCGGCAGGACTCGCAGCCCGAGCTGTTCGATGCCTACGCCACGTTGCTGCCGCTGCTGCAATCCGGCGAGGACGCGCAGGGCGCGCTGCGCGCCTTCGAGCTGCGCCTGCTCGCGACCTGCGGCTTGCTGCCCGATCTGAGCGTGCTGGCGACGACGCAGGCGCCGATCGATCCGGAGCGCCTCTACATGATCACGCCCGAAAGCGGCGTGACCGTCCCGACGCATGACGCGCCGCAACTGACCGGCCAGGCGCTGATCCAGTTGCAGGCCGCGCTGATGCACGGCAGCCTGCCCGCGCTGCGGCAGGCCTGCGAATCCGCCGGCCCCGCGCTCAAGCCGCTGCTCAGGGCGCTGCTTCACTATCATCTGGGCCATCGCCCTCTACGGACGCGGCAGGTGCTGCTCGACGTCCAGAAGCTGCTCACATGAACCCGCTCATCGCCCCCGAATCCGGCCGCCACGACGCGCGTTGCGCGCTGTCCGTCAACGTCAACAAGGTCGCGCTGCTGCGCAACACGCGGCACCTGGGCATCCCCAGCGTGACGCGCGCCGCGCAGCTGTGCCTGGAGGCCGGCGCGCAAGGCATCACCGTGCATCCACGGCCCGACGCGCGCCACGTCCGCGCCGACGACGTGCGCGACCTGGCCGCGCTGCTGAAGGCCTGGCCGCAGGCGGAATACAACATCGAAGGCAACCCGACGCAGAACCTGCTCGAGTTCATCCGCGAGGTCCGCCCGCACCAGGCCACCTTCGTGCCGGACGGCGAGGATCAATTCACCTCCGATCACGGCTGGAACCTGCCCGCCGACGCCGCGCGGCTGCGCCCGTCGATCGCCGAATGCAAGGGGCTGGGCGTGCGGGTGAGCCTGTTCATGGACCCGCTGCCGGAGGCGATGGCGCACGTCGCCGCGCTGGGCGCCGAGCGCATCGAGCTCTACACCGAGACCTGGGCGAGCGCCTTCGGCACGCCGCGCGAGGCCGAGGTGCTGGCCGGCTTCACCGCCGCCGCGCGTGCCGCGCTGGCGCAGGGGCTGGCGATCAACGCCGGCCACGACCTGAACCGGGACAACCTGACGCGATTCCTGCGCGAAGTGCCGGGCGTGGCCGAGGTGTCGATCGGCCACGCGCTGATCGCGGACGCGCTGGAGCTCGGCTACGCCGAGACCGTGCGCGATTACCAGCGCTGCATCCAGCGCGCCTACGCCTGAGGGGCCGGCGATGATCTACGGCATCGGCACCGACATCTGCGACATCCGCCGCATCCGCGAGACCTTCGAGCGCCGCGGCGAGCGCTTCGCCGAGAAGGTGCTGGGCCCGCACGAGATCGAGGTGTTCCGCGAGCGCCTGGCGAAGGTGCCCGCCCGCGGCATCGCCTACCTGGCCACGCGCTTCTCGGCCAAGGAGGCGTTTTCGAAGGCGATCGGCATGGGCATGCGCATGCCCATGACCTGGCGCGCCTGCGAGATCGTCAAGGCGCCCAGCGGCAAGCCGGAGATCCGCCTGCACGACGGCCTCGCCGCCTGGTTCGACGCCAAGGGGCTGAAGGCCCACGTCACCGTCAGCGACGAGACCGACTACGCGACGGCGTTCGTCGTCGTCGAAACGCGCCCATAGACCCGCGCATGGCGCCGGCCCGCGGGCGGCCCGAGGCCGCGCATGGCGACCGACCCACCGACGGACCGCCGATCCCGCGCGGCCCACAACGACCACGAGAGAGACACAGTTCATGACCGACTCCCTGCACGCCCCGGTGATCCTCGATATCGCGGGCCCCGCGCTGAACGCCGACGACCGGCGCCGGCTGGCGCATCCGCTGACCGGCGGGATGATCCTGTTCGCCCGTCACTTCGAGAGCCGCGCCCAGCTGACCGCGCTATGCGCCGAGGCCAAGGCCATCCGTCCCGACCTGCTGATCGCCGTCGACCAGGAAGGCGGACGCGTGCAACGCTTCCGCACCGACGGCTTCACCGCGTTGCCGGCGATGCGCACGCTCGGCGAGTTGTGGATGGACGACGCGATGCGCGCCGTGCAGGCCGCCACGGCCACCGGCCTGGTGCTGGCGCTGGAGCTGCGCGCCTGCGGTGTCGACTTCGCCTTCACGCCGGTGCTGGACCTGGACCATCAGGACGAGCAGCGCCAATCGCTCAGCGCCGTGATCGGCTCGCGCAGCTTCCACCGCGATCCTCGCGTGGTCAGCCTGCTGGCGCAGAGCCTGATGCAGGGCCTGGCCCTGGCGGGCATGGGCAGCTGCGGCAAGCACTTCCCCGGTCATGGCGGCGTGGCGACCGACTCGCATGTGGGCGTGCCGGTGGACACGCGCTCGCTGAAGGCCATCCTGGCCGAGGATGTGCGGCCGTTCGAGTGGCTCAGCCTGAGCCTGTCGGCGGTGATGCCGGCGCATGTGATCTACCGCAAGGTGGACGGGCGTCCGGCGGGCTTCAGCCGCCGTTGGCTGCAGGACATCCTGCGCGATCGCCTGGGCTTCGCCGGCGCGGTGTTCAGCGACGACCTCAGCATGGCCGGCGCGCGCGTGATCGAGGGTCGCGAGGTGGGCTACACCGAGGCGGCGCTGGCCGCGCTCGATGCCGGGTGCGACCTGGTGCTGCTGTGCAACCAGAGCCTGGAGGAGGGCGGCCGCGCGATCGACGAATTGCTCGACGGCCTGACCAGGGCGCAGGCGCACGGCCAATGGACCCCCGCGACCGACGGCGAGGCCCGCCGCGCGGCGCTGGTGCCGCAATCGGCACCGCTCACCTGGGACGAGCTGATGCTGGCGCCCCGTTATCTGGAGGCGCTGGCGCGTCTGCCCTGACGGCGCGGCCGCGCCGGGCCGACGATCACGCGGCCATGGCGTGGACGGCGCCGCGCGTGGGCAGGAAGCCTTCGCTCGCGGGCGGCATCCACGAGGCGCGGCGGCTGCGGAACTCGGGCACGTCGACCAGGCCTTTCTCCGCCGCGATGCTGGCCGCCTCGGTGCGGGAGCTCGCGTCCAGCTTGGACAGGATGGCCTTGACGTGGCTCTTGACGGTGCCCACGGCGATGCCCAGCTCGCGCGCGATGGTCTTGTTGCACAGGCCGCGCGCCAGCAGTCGCAGCACGTCGTCCTCTCGCGCGGTGAGCGGCTCGCCGGCGCAGTGCGCGGCCATGCGTCGGGCGACGTCGGCGCAGACATAGGGCCGGCCGTCGGCCAGGGCGCTGACCGCCTCCACCAGCTCCTGCACGGGGCAGGACGCGAGCACCAGTCCCAGCACGCCCTGCCGGAGCACCGCGTCGACGGCGTGTTCCCGCGCCTGGGAAGCGACGATGAGCACCCGCGTCCGCGGAGATGGCGCGCAGCTCCCCGCGCCGCCCCCCGAGGCGAGCCGCAGCCCGGTCCTCCAGTCCGTCACCAGCACGTCGATCGCGGCCAGGTCGACCCACCCGGCATCCTCGATCAGCCCGAAGTCCGCATGAGCCCGGAGCGCCGCGACGATGCCCTTGGCCAGCAAGGGCTCGTCGTGCCGGACCAGCACGGTCACGCGCGATGGAATCTCCAGAGTCATGACCCTCTCCTTGGGCGGCGTCGCCGCTTTTGATCTGCGCGCATCGTCGCCGCGCCATCGACGGGGGTCCAGTTAGACGTTGTTGGGGGTCGTGATGAACCGCCTGGCGACGCTGGCGATGCCACGCGCGACGGCTTCATGCGGGTGACGCGCCTGGCGACCGACGGCCTTGCGAGCGCGCGCCGTCGACCCGGAAACGCCGACGCCCGCGGCGCGAGGGCGCCGCGGGCGTCGGCTGGATCCGGCGCGTTTACTTCTTCAGCTGCGACGCCTTCTCGATGATGTCCGCCACCGCCTGGGGGTTGGACTCGTACACGGCATGGCTGCCGGCGGCCTCGACGACCTTGGCGCCGGCGCGCTGGGACATCTGGCGCTGGGCCGGCGGCGGGATCATCCGGTCGTTGGTCGCCACCAGGTACCAGCTCGGCTTGGTGTGCCATGCCGCGGTGGAGACCTGCCCCATGTAGGCATCGACGCCCCACGGCACCTGCGCGTTCGCCAGGAACCTGGCGCGCTCCGGCGGGACGTCGGCCGCGAACGAGGCGGCGAACTTGGCCTTGTCCAGCATCAGGAAGCCGTTGACCGGCGGCAGGATCGGGGGCACCGGCGCGCCGGGCACCGGGTTGGAAGTCAGGGTCTTGACCGACTCGCCGTTGTCGGGCGCGAACGCGGCGATGTAGACCAGGGCCGCGACCTTCGCGTCGTTGCCGGCCTCGGTGATGACCGCGCCGCCATACGAGTGGCCGACCAGGATGACCGGCCCGTCCTGCGCGTCCAGCACCGCCTTCGTGACCGCGGTGTCGACGGCCAGCGAGGTGGTGGGGTTCTGCACGACGCTGACGTTGTAGCCCTTGGCGGTCAGCAGCTTGTGGACCGCCTCCCAGCCCGAGCCGTCGACGAAGCCGCCGTGCACCAGCACGACATTGTTGACGCGGGTGGCGGCCTCGGCGGACGGGCTCATGGACAGGATGCCCAGCGTCGTCGACGCGATGCACAGCGAGGCGATCGCGGCGCGCCAGGTGGTCGTGGGCGAGGTGTTCAGAGTCATGGTGGTCTCCAGGGATGACGTCGTTTCGGCCCGCGCCGACATGGCTCAGGCTCGAATCAATCTTCGTCAGCGCCCCTGGAAACTTCGCCCCTCCGACAAGCTATCTCCGTGGAGGTAGGGCAGGCCGGGAAGCGCCGGCGGCGCGCTCTAACAAGGACTAACTTGTCCGCCGCGCGGGCCCGGCCCAGGATCTCGACAAGCGGTTTCGCGCTTCCCCATGACGCATCCCCCTGTGCCGAGCCTCCCAGTGCCGCGCCCGACCGACATGACCCCCCACCAACTCCAGACGCTGTGCCCCGAGGTCTCCGACGACGAGGCGAACGTGCTCTCCCGGCTGCTCGGCCATCTGCATCGAGCGGCCTACGACGAGCTGCTCGGCATGTTCTCGCAGGACGCGCATGTCAATGACCAGCTCCGCAACTTCTGGGGCCTGGACCGCATCCGCGCCTGGCTGGAGGAGGAGATCTCCGACCAGCACCTGCAGGTCTCGATCTCGTCCATCCGCAAGCACCATGACCACGTGATCCTGAGCGCGCGCATGCGCGGGGATTTCGCCACGGGCGGGCTGTCGGACTCGGTGCTGGTGGACCTGCACGTCAAGATCGGCGGCTCCAAGATCGTCCGCTTGCTGATCCTGCTGGTGCTCACCGACGATGCGCCACCGGAGGTTCGGGTGCAAGTTCGGCTCTAGAATCTTCGGACAATTCCCGCCGTGGATCGGTCTCGTGCCCACACCCGCTACGCCCGTCTGGAAGGCCACGTTCGAACCCTTCACCCTGGTGCCGGCCGAACGGTTGCTGCTGCGCGACGGGTTGCCGGTGCGCCTCGGAGGGCGGGCGCTGGACCTGCTGATCGCGTTGGTCGCCCGGGCCGGCGAGGTGGTCGGCAAGCGCGAGCTGATGCAGGAGGTGTGGGGCGATCTCGTCGTCGACGAGGGCAGCCTGCGCTTCCACATGTATGCCGTGCGCAAGGCGCTGGGCGACGGCGTCGACGGTCGCCGCTTCGTCGTCAACACGGCCAGCAAGGGCTACAGCTTCGTCGCCGCGGTGCATCGCGCGGAGCCGACGACCTCCTCCACCGGCAGGACCGCCGCGGGCCCCGCACCGACGCCGCCGAAGGCGCTGCCCGCATCGGCCTCGGCGCTGGTGGGACGGGACGAGGACATCGCCGTGCTCGCGACGCTGCTGGTCGAGCACCGCTTCGTCTCGGTCGTCGGTGCCGGCGGCATCGGCAAGTCCAGCGTCGCCATCCACTGCATGCAGGCGACGCGGCACTTCTTCCCCGACGTCTACTTCGTCGACCTGTCGGAGCTGGGCGACGGTGCGCTGGTGCGCGCGGCGGTGGCCGCGGCGATCGGGCTCAACAGCGGCGACGTCGAGTTGCCGGCCATCGTCCACCACCTGTCGCAGAGGAAATTCCTGCTGCTGCTGGATTGCTGCGAGCACGTCGTCGACGAGGCCGCGCGGCTGGCCGAGCAGCTCTTCGCGCACTGCCCCTCGGCACACATCCTGACCACCAGCCGGGAGCCGCTGCGCGCCGAGGGTGAACACGTGAACCGCCTTCAGCCGCTGGCGTTCCCGGCCGAAGGGGAGGGCGACACGGCCGCGTCGGCGCTGGCCTTTCCCGCGGTGAAGCTCTTCGTCGACCGCGCGGCCTCGGGCGGCTCCGGCTTCCAGTTGAGCGACGCCGACGCGCCGCTGCTGTCGCAGCTCTGCCGTGAGCTCGACGGCATCGCGCTGGCGATCGAGCTGGCGGCCGGGCGTGTCGAGGCGCTGGGCCTGCAGGCGATCTCGTCCCACCTGGACAAGGGCCTCAAGCTGCGTTGGCACGGTCGGCGCACGGCGGTGCCGCGCCAGCAGACGCTGCATGCGACGCTCGACTGGAGCTTCAATCTGCTCACCGAGGACGAGCGATCGCTGCTGTGCCGCCTGTCCGTCTTCGCCACGAGCTTCTCGCTGGAGTCGGCGTTCGCCATCTGCTGCTTCGATCTCGACGAAGCGACGGCGACCGAGACCATGGCGGGCCTGGTGTCGAAGTCGTTGATCAGCGTCGACGCGGGCGGCGCGGTGCTGCGCTACGTGATGCTGGACACGACGCGGGCGTATGGCCGCAAGAAGCTCGCCGATGTCGGCGACGCGCCGGATCTGATGGAGCGATTCGCGCGCCACTTCGCGAGCTGGGTCGCCGATCTGGCGCCCGCGCTGAAGCAGGCGGAAGGGCTGGAGCGCGCCGCGCTCGACGTGCCCAACGTCCGGGCGGCGCTCGAGCATCTGCTGGCCAGCCCCGACCGGGCGCGGCAGGCGCTGGACCTGGCGGCCGCCTTCTGCCCGTTGTTGTTGGGGCTATCCCGCCTGGCCGAGTGCTCGCGGTGGTCCCGGCTCGCGCTGGACGGACTTCCCGCGGAGCTTCGCGAGACGGCGCTGGAGATGCAGCTGCAAGGGGCGCTGGGGCAGTCGCTGGTCTTCACCGGCGGCGACGGCACGAGCGCCTTCCAGGCGTTTCGCCGCGCCATCGATATCGCGGAGCGCCTGGGCGACGTCCGCGCGCATCTGCATCTGCTCAACGGGTATGCGCTGCTCCTGCATCGGGACGGTCAGTTCACCGCGGCGCTGAACACGGCCCGACGCGCCCAGGCGCTGCTGGCGAAAGTCGACGACCCCGAGCTGAGCGCCATCGTGGATTCGCTGCTGGGCGTGGCCCTGCACCTGGTCGGCGAGATCGGGGAGGCCGAGCGGCACTGGGACCTGGCGTTTTCCCATTTCAGCGGCCGGTCCACGGACACGACCTCGCGGCTGGGTTTCGACCATCAGATCCGCTCGCTCTGCGGCAAGGCGCGCAGCCTCTGGTACCGGGGACGCTTCATCGAGGCGATGAGCGTGGCCGACGACACCATGGAACGTGCGCGGCGCACCGGTCATGCCGCCACCTACTGCATCGCGCTGGTGTGGGCCGGCTCGGTGGCGGTGCTCAAGGGCGACGCCGTCGCGCTGACCCGCATCGTCGAGACGGTGGAGGTCATGGCCAGGCGCCATTCCTTTCTGCCCTACCTGCATCTGGCGGGGGCCACGCGCGGGCAGATCCTCATCGCCGCGGGCAATCCCGCGGCAGGCGTGGAGCTGATCCGCAAGAACATCGAGTTGCTCGGCGCCTGTCGCTACGAGATGGTGACCAGCGTCTTCCTCACGACGCTGGCCCGCGGCCTGTGCGACATGTCGTTGCACGACGCCAGCCTCGGGACTTGCGACAGGCTGGAAGCCCGCATCCGGACCGGCGGCGATTTCCTGCGGCTCCCCGAGGCGCTGCTGGCCCGCGGCCGGACCTTGTCCACGATGGGCCGCAGGGACGAGGCGATCGCGGTCATCGAGCAATCGCTGGGCCTGGCGCGGACGCAAGGTTCCGTCCCCGGTCAACTGCGCGCGGCGACCGCGCTGGCGCGGGAGCGGCTGGCCGACGGCGATCGACGTCAGGCGGGCGCGCTGCTGGATCCGTTGCTGACGCTGTTGAGGGACGAGGACTCGCCGGATCTCGCCATCGCGCGCGGTCTGCTGTGATGACCATGCGATGGCTCGCCATCGAAGGGGAGGTGGGGCGATGACCGTGCGCGGACCCGTGGTGCTCGCCGTGCTGGCGGGCAGTGCCCTGGAGTTCTATGACTTCGTGGCCTACGCGTTCTTCGCGCCCTTCATCGGCCGCGCCTTCTTTCCCAGCGCGGACCCCACGGCCAGCCTGCTGGGCGCCCTGGCCGTCTTCGCCGTCGGCTTCGTCGCCCGGCCGGTGGGGGGACTCTGGTTCGGTCGCTACGCTGACCGGGCGGGGCGGCGGCCCGCGATGCTGCTGAGCATGGCGATCATCGGCGTGGCCACCGTGGCCATCGCCGTGCTGCCCACCCACGCGCAGATCGGCGTGGCGGCGCCGGTGCTGCTGGTGCTGCTGCGGCTGGTGCAGGGCCTGTGTTTCGGCGGCGAGGTGGGGCCGGCCAGTGCCTATTTGTGGGAAGCCGCCCCCGTTCATCGACGCGGCCTGTACTGCGCGAGCCTCTTCGCCAGCCAAGGCGCGGCGGTGGCGCTGGCGGGCGTGGTCGGCGCGCTCGTCGCGGCGTGGCTGTCGGACGCCGACATGCAGCGCTTCGGATGGCGCATTCCCTTCCTGATCGGTGCGCTGGCGGCGCCGCTGGTCCTGATGCTCAGAAGCAGGATGAGCGAGTCCATGCCCGCGGCCGGCGACAGTGCTCGCGGACGCGGCGCGCCGGTGCGCGCCGGGGTCGTGGTCTCGTTGACGCTCGTGGTGTTGGGCGGCACGGTGGCGAATTACATCTGCAGCTACCTGCCGACATTCGCCAGCGTGCAACTGAAGCTGAGTACGCTGAGCGCGATGACCGCCGCCATCCAGGTGGGCCTGTTGACGCTCGTGTTCGGCCTGCTGGGCGGATGGCTGAGCGACCGCGGTCATCGCCGGGCCGTGCTGCTCGGGTCGCGGCTGGCCTGCGGTGTCGCGGCCGTGCCGCTGTTCCTGTGGCTCGTGGACGAGCCGACGACCGGCAAGCTGATCGTGACCGCCGCGGTGCTGGCCGCGACGAACGCGCTCAATGGCGGGGCGATGTTCTCGCTGCTTCCTGCGGCGTTCGGGGCGGGCAACCGGGCGGTGTCGATCTCGCTGGTCTATGCCATGGGCGTCGCCCTGTTCGGCGGCTCGACCCAATACGTCGTTGCCTGGCTGGGCAAAGCGACGGCATCGCCGATGGCGCCGGCCGTCTATCTGCTGGCCACGAGTGCGATCGCGTTCGTGGCGTTGCTGCGGGTCGCGGGGAGCGGGCGGTCGGATGAAGTGCGGGGCGAGGCGGCGTGAGGCGTCAGACGTGCCGTCTCCATCGCGGCGCGCGAGCATCACGACATCTTCACGGCGGCACCGCGCAGGACCGCGCCGCCCAGCCTCGGTAAGCCTCCCGACAGGCTTTCCATCGGCCTCATCCCTAGAATCCGCCGGCCTTTCCTGTTCCTCATGGGTCCCTCCGCCTTGCTCCCTTTCACACGCACCGTACTGGGCACGCTGTCCACGGCCGTGGTGCTCTACATGGCGTCGTGCGTCATGTGCGCCGACGACAGCCGCGCCGCGGGCAGCCTGTTGCTGATGGATGCGCCCCCCGCCACCGCCAGCTGGTCGGGCGGGCTGACCGCCCGCAACTGGCCGTCCGCGCCCGGTGGCCGCGAGCAGAGCAACGGCCTGCTGCCGGCCTTCGAGTACCTCTCCCCCAATGGCGCCTTCGTGTCGACCGACCTGGGCGTCGGCTGGAACGTCGTGCCGCTGCTGGCGAGCCCGCAGACGGCCAAGGACTGGCAGATCGGTGCACGGCTCTGGCCACAGTTCGGCCGGCCGAAGCGGCTGACGCCGAACGGCGTCGACCGGCTCGGTTCGCGGGTGACGACGGAGGCCTTCGCCAACGTGCAGGCGCTGCCCTACCTGCTGCTGCAGTCGGGCGTGTCCTGGGGCAGCGGGCGTCATCACGACGGCGCGCAGCTGGAGATCGGCGCCACCTCCGGAATTCCCATCGGCGACGATGTCATCGGCATCAGCGTGGCCGCGACCGCCGCCAACGCGGCCCACCTGGGCAGCAGCTATGGCATCGGCCCGGGCGAGTCGCGCGCCAGCGGCCTGCCGGTGTGGCGGCCCCGGGCGGGGTGGATGGACTGGAGCATCGGCGTCAGCGGCGAGCACAAGTTCAACGAGCGCTGGTCGGTGAGCGGCCAGTGGCTCACTGCCCGCCTGATCGGCGACGCCGCCCATTCGCCGCTGACGAAATCCGCGACGCAGCAGAGCATCACCCTCAGCGTCTGGCGTCGTTTCTGACGCGCTCCGAGCAGGCATTCCCCATGCACCGCGCCCTCCTCATCGCCTTGCCCGTCTTCGCGCTCAGCATGGCTTTCGAATGGCTGTGGGGACGTTTCAAGAAGCGCGACAACTACAGCCTGGCCGACACGATCAGCAGCCTGAGCCAGGGCTTGCTGAGCCTGGCCGTGGCTGCCATCACGCCGCTGTTCCAGAACGGCATCTACGCGCTGGTCCAACCGCGCATCGGACTGATCCCCGAGTCCGCCTGGAGCGCCCCCTGGGGCTGGGTGGCGGCGATCGTGATCTACGACTTCTGCGATTACTGGCTGCATCGCGTCAGCCACGAAAGCGCGCTGTTCTGGGCCGCCCACACCGTCCATCATCAGAGCGAGCATTTCAACCTCAGCACCGCGCTGCGGCAGGAGAGCTTCTATGCGGTGATGGGCTGGCCGTTCTTCCTGCCGATGGCGCTGCTGGGCATTCCGCTCGAGCATTACGCGGTGGCCGGGCTGTTCGTGCTGCTGTACCAGTTCTGGATCCACACCGAGCACATCGGCCGGTTGGGCTGGCTGGACCGCATCTTCTCGACGCCGTCCAACCACCGCGTCCACCACGCGGTGAATCCGCGCTACCTCGACAAGAATTACGGCGCGGTGCTGGTGATCTGGGACCGCATGTTCGGCTCCTTCGAGGAGGAGTCCGAGCCCTGCGTCTACGGCACCGTCACGCCGCTGCGGAGCTGGAATCCGATCTGGGCTGTCGGGCAGTTCTACGCCGAGCTGTTCCGGCGCATGCGGGCCACGCCACGCACCGTCGACAAGCTGCGCGTGCTGTTCAAGGCGCCGGGGTGGTCGCCGCCGGGCGCGCCCGCGGCCCATGAGCCCGACGGCGATCGGCTGGCCCAGGCGCCGTTCGATCCGCCAGTGGCGCGCGCCGATCGCTGGCGGGCCGTGGCGCTGTTCATCGTGACGGCGGCCGTATCGGGCGCGTGGCTCGCGGCGGACGATCTGCCATGGGGGCTCGACCTGCTGGCCGCGGGTGTCGTCGCGGCCGGTCTCTACGGCGTCGGCGCATTGCTGGCGCGAGGTCAGCGCGACTGAATCGCCGCGACCGGCGTTCGAACCCTTGCGGCGAGTGGAGCCGGCTACGCGTCAGCGGCTCCAAGGGGGTGATTGTCGGGAGACAAATCAATGCCTGAACGCGAGGGACTCGGCCTACTCATTCGCGTGGCATCGGGCGAAAGTCTCCGAGAACAAGTCAGTATCGCGGCGGACCGCCGAGGCGTAGATTCATTGCCAGCACGTTCTCCTGGCAATGAAAGCGAGGTCGCCATGCAGATGAAGATGTTCCTGGCCTTGACGGCAGTGGGTGTTTCCGATGACCGCGCGCGCCAAGCCGCGGAAGCGGTCCGCGACGACATCCAGGAGCGCATCGAGGCGTCGAGAAAGAACTTCGTCACGCCGGCGGATCTTGAGGCGGTCAAGGCCAGCCTGATAAGCAAGCTCGATGCCCATTTGCGCTGGACGGTCAGCACCATCCTCAGCACCTTCGGGCTGTTGGCGGCTCTGATGGCGTTCATCACGTTCCTGGCTTGACGGGTCGAAAGCAAAGGACCGCCCGAGGGCGGTCCTTTCATGAAGCGGTGTCGCGAACTGCGGCGAGCAGCGAACAGCGAGCCGCCGTCAGCCCTTCGTCGCCGGCTTCGCGGTGGGCTTGGCCGGGGTGGCCGCCTTCTTCATGGGCAGCGTCTTGCCGGCGCCTTCCATGTCCATCTGCATGTCCATGCGGATCGCCGATCCATCGGGGCCGGCCATGTCCATGCCCATGTTCATCGTGACCTTGCTGCGCAGTTGCAGGCGGTCGGCCAGGCGGATGTCCATCGTGCCCTGGCCCGTGCCCTTCATCGTGGCCTGCGCCTGCGGCGGGGCGGCGGGCGGCGTCACCGCGCCGTCGGACGCGGGCGCCGAGGCCGCCGAGGCCGCGTCGGCCTTGACCGGCACCGCCAGGTTCATGTCCATGCGGATGTCGACGTCGAACGATGCCACGCCCTGCTTGAGTTGCGTCAGCGTGTAGCGGCCCATCACCTTGCCGGCCGAGTTGGACGGTGCCATCGGCAACGCCAGCTCCAGCGGGAACTCGACCGATTCACCAACCTTCAGCGTCGTACCGTTGAACTTGCGGACCCAGTCGAAGACCTGGTTGAAGACCTTCTCCATCGCGTCCTGCCGCATCTGCGGCTGCTGGCCGTTGACGGCGGGCATGTCCAGGTGGATCGCCTCGAACTGGTCGTTCCTGATCGTGGCGGTGAACTTCATCGGCGGCTGCTTGGGCAGCGCCTGCACCTGCCCTTGCGCGTTGCGCATCTCCTGCTTCAGCGACTCCATGTCGGCCTGCAGCGAGTAGCTGCCGTCCGCGCGTTTCGGGCCGGTCGTCAGACGCTGGCGCATGACGCTCTGCAGCGTCAGCGGCATCGTTGCCTGCGCCTGCTCCGCCTTGGCGCGCACCTCCTCGGTGGCGTTGGGCGGCGGCGTCAGCTTCATGGACATGCGCATGTCCATCTTGAGCTGCTGCTCCTGGCTCATGGACGGCAGCGGCGTCAGGTTGAGCGTGACGGTGTCGAGGTTCGCCGCGGCGAAACCGGCCGCCGGCAGGGCGCCCAGCGCGGCCAGCGACAGGCCCGCCAGCCGCGGGCGAAGCGCCGGCGCGACGCGGGTCAGCACGGAGACGGCGAGCATGGGGCTCAGCAGATTCGGCGAAGTGAAACGGCTCATTCGGGAGTCCTCCGGGGGATCGTGTGCTTGAGGTCCGGCGGCAGGCGCGAAGCTCGCGCGCCGGTGACGATGGCCGAGATCATAGGCATGTCGACCCCCTTCCGGGGGCGAGCGCCGGGCCCTCCGACGGGGGATTCACCCGCGGTAGTTGTCCTGCATCCGGTACCCCCGCGCGTACAGCGCGAAGAGCAGCGCCGCCAGTAGCGCGAAGCCGGCGAAGAAGAACATCTGGAAGGCCGTCACGCTGGTGCCCGTCGACTGGATGTAGGCGGTGGCCGCTTCGCCCTTGACGCTCGAATTGGCCAGCAGCACCCACAGGTTGCCGATGGTCACCGACAGGTTCCAGAAGCTGGTGATGACGCCCTTCATGGCCAGCGGCGCCTGGCTGTAGGCGAACTCCAGGCCGGTCGCCGACACCAGCACCTCGCCCAGCGTCAGCAGCGCGTAGGGCAGCACCTGCCAGACGATGGACACCTGATGGCCACCGTCGATCCACAACTGCACGCCGCCGACGACGATCCACGCCAGGCCCGCGAACGCGATGCCTGCACCCATGCGGCGCAGCGCCGTCAGCTTCAGGCCCATGCGCTCCAGCATTGGGTACAGCACCAGGTTGTTGAACGGGATCAGGAGCATCACCAGCGCCGGGTTGAGCGCCTGCATCATCGAGGACTTGAACCAGTCCGGCTTGACCATCTGGTCGGCCTGCAACACCCAGGTCGAAGCCTTCTGGTCGAACAGAGACCAGAACGGCGTGACCAGCGCGAACAGCACCAGCAAACGCAGCACCGTGCGCACGCCTTCGACGGCCTCGTCCGGATGGACGGAGCGCGCGCGCTCCAGCTGCATCCAGGCGCCGGCGCCGCCGAAGCCCAGCACGAACACCAGTGCCGAGCAGAACGCGATCACGAAGCCGAGCTGGGGCGTCAGCGCGAACGCGCCGATGGCCAGCAACACGCCCAGCAGCGCGACCATCAGGCCGGGGCGGCCCTGGCCGGCGGCCTGCGCGGTCAGCGCCGTGCGCACCACCTTCAGGAAGCTGTGCGGATCCTGTTTGGACGCGGCCGGCGGCAGGTGCGTGTACTTGCGGCGGCCGCTCCAGAAGATCGCGGTGGCGATGAACATCAGCACGCCCGGGATGCCGAAGGCGACGCTGGCGCCGAAGCGCTCCAGGAAGATCGGCATCAGCAGCGACGCGAAGAACGAGCCGAAGTTGATGATCCAGTAGAAGCCGTCGAAGACCTTCTGCGCCAGCGAGCGGTTGCTCTTGTCGAACTGGTCGCCGACGAACGAGCTCACCAGCGGCTTGATGCCGCCCGAGCCCAGCGCGATCAGGAACAGGCCGAAGTAGAAGCCGCGCAGGTTGTTCTCGAAGATCGCCAGGCACGCGTGGCCGGCGCAATAGACCAGGCTCAGCCACAGGATGGTGCGGTACTTGCCGAAGAAGCGGTCCGACAGCCAGCCGCCCAGCAGCGGGAAGAAATAGACGCCGATCACGAAGGTGTGGAACACCTCCTTGGCCTCGCCCTTGCGCAGCGGCTCCGGGATCGCCAGCAGCAGGCTGGTCATCAGGAACACGGTCAGGATGTTGCGCATCCCGTAGAAGCTGAAACGCTCGCAGCCTTCGTTGGCGATGATGAAGGGAATCTGCGGCGGCATCTTCGGCGCTGCAGCGGTCGTGGCGGTGGTCAAGACGTTGTCTCCGTCCGTGATTGGAATAAGGAAAGCCGCCGGGCGGTTGCCACGGCGGCTGTGGGCGATTGGCGCCTGATGGGCGCCTTTCGCGGTGGGGCCGGATCAGCCTGCCATCGGGCGGGCCAGGATCCGTTTAAGCCTCGAAGGGCAGCTTGAACTGGCTGAGATCCTTGCGGGTCTCGACCAGCACCAGCGGGCCCTCGTCGACCACCACCACCGGGGCGGGCTCGCGGCCCAGCGGCGCGGGGGCCGGCTCGGCGGCGATCGCGGCACGGACGGCGGCGATCTTGTCGGCGTCGCTGTTGACCCAGACCAGACCGGCGCCTTCGGCGACGGCGTTCAGGTCGGTCAGCGGCAGCTCGAAGCGCGGCGCCGACGGCGCGGCGGCGACGGCAGCCGCCACCGGCGCGGCGACGGGAGCCGGCGCTGCCACTGGCGCCGGAGCGGCCACGGCCACCGGCGTCTCGGTCACGGGCTCGGCGCCCAACTCCAGCTGACGCGGCGCGGCGCCGGCATCCAGCACCAGGCCGTCGATCGCGGCGGCAGCGGTGCCGTCGCTTTGCGCGGCTTCGCCTTCACCTTCGCGGCGGTCGCGACGATAGCGGTCGCGACCCCGGCGACGGCGGCCGTCGCGGCCTTCCTCGCCGGCTTCGCCAGCAGGTGCCTCGCCGGACACGACCGGCGCTTCGGCCGATCCCGCGCCTTCGGCGAACGAAGCCTCGGCACCGGCCGGGGTTTGACCCTCGACCAGCGCGCCTTCGACCTGCTCGCTGCCTTCGCTGCCTTCGGCGCCACGCTCGCCGCGGTTGCCACGACGGCGACGGCGACGGCCGCCACGCTCATCGCCGGCTTCCGCGTTCAACGCCAGGCCATCGGGCTGCGTGTCGGCGAATGCGTTCGGCGCTTCGGTGTTGGCGGCTTCGGTGCCGGCCAACGGCAGCAGTTGCTCCTGCGTCGCCTCGGCTTGGGCGCCATCGCGCGGCGCGCGTTCCTCGCGGCGGCGACGGCCTTCACCGCGTTCACCACGCTCGGCCCGCTCAGGACGCTCCGCGCGATCGCCACGTTCCTGGCGCGGCGCGCCGTCGACGGCCTGTTCCGGCTTGTCGGCGCGGGGCTCGTTGCGGCGGCCACGATCACCGCGCTCGCCACGTTCGGTGCGCTCGGTGCGTTCACCACGCTCGGGACGCTCGCCGCGCTCCGGACGATCGCCGCGGCCTTCCGGCTTGCCTTCGGTGCGGGGCTTGCCGTCGCGGGACTTCTGCTCCGGACGATCGCCGCGCTCGCCACGTTCGGAGCGTTCGCCACGGCGATTGCGGTCGCCGCGACCGTTGCGGTCACGTTCGCCACGCTCGGTGCGCTCGCCACGTTCCTTCTTGGCGGGCTCGGCCTTGACTTCCGGCGCCGGCGCGGGTGCCGGGGCGCCGCCAAACAGCGTCTTGATCCAGCCGAAGAATCCACCGCCGGCGGCCACCGGCGCGGCCGGCGCCGAAGCCACGGGCGCGGCGGCCACGGGCTCGACGGCCTTGGGCGCGGCCGGGGTCGGCATCGGCGCGGGCTGCTCGGGCAGGATGCCCTTGATGACCGGCTCCTGCTTGTTCTTCTTCTCGGCGCCGCGGCGGGTGATGCTTTCCTCTTCCTGCTGCTCCTCGATCATCGTGTAGCTCGCCTGCAGGTTCTCCAGGCGGGGATCGTCGTGGCGCAGGCGCTCGAGCTTGTAGTTCGGCGTGTCGAGGTGACGGTTGGGCACCAGCAGCACGGTCACGCGCTGCTTCAGCTCGATCTTGGTGATCTCGGTGCGCTTCTCGTTGAGCAGGAAGCTGGTGACTTCCACCGGGACCTGCACGTGCACGGCCGCGGTGTTGTCCTTCATGGACTCTTCCTGGACCATGCGCAGGATCTGCAGCGCCGACGATTCGGTGTCGCGGATGTGGCCGGTGCCGTTGCAGCGCGGGCAGGTGATGTGGCTGCCCTCGCTCAGCGCCGGGCGCAGGCGTTGGCGGCTCAGCTCCAGCAGGCCGAACTTGCTGATCGAGCTGAACTGCACGCGGGCGCGGTCCTGGCGCAGCGCGTCGCGCAGGCGTTGCTCGACCTCGCGGCGGTTCTTGGACTCCTCCATGTCGATGAAGTCCACGACGATCAGGCCGCCCAGGTCGCGCAGACGCATCTGGCGGGCGATCTCGTCGGCCGCTTCCAGGTTGGTCCGCGTGGCGGTTTCCTCGATGTCGCCGCCGCGGGTGGCGCGCGCCGAGTTCACGTCCACCGAAACCAGCGCCTCGGTGTGGTCGATCACGATCGCGCCGCCGGAGGGCAGGTTGACCGTGCGGCTGAAGGCCGTCTCGATCTGGTGTTCGATCTGGAAGCGGCTGAACAGCGGCGCGTCATCCCGGTAGCGCTTGACCTTGTGCGCCGTCTCCGGCATCACATGGCTCATGAACTGATGCGCCTGCTCGAAGATGTCGTCCGTGTCGATCAGGATCTCGCCGATGTCGGCGGTGAAGTAGTCGCGGATCGCGCGGATCACCAGCGACGACTCCTGATAGATCAGGAACGCGCCCTTGCCGCCGGAGCTCGCCTCGTCGATGGCGGTCCACAGCTTGAGCATGTAGTTCAGGTCCCACTGCAGCTCGGCGGCGGAACGGCCGATGCCCGCGGTGCGCGCGATCAGCGACATGCCCTTCGGGTACTCGAGCTGATCCAGCGCTTCCTTCAACTCCTCGCGGTCCTCGCCCTCGATGCGGCGCGACACGCCACCGCCGCGCGGGTTGTTGGGCATCAGCACCAGGTAGCGGCCGGCCAGCGACACGAAGGTCGTCAGGGCGGCGCCCTTGTTGCCGCGCTCTTCCTTCTCGACCTGGACCAGCAGCTCCTGGCCTTCCCGGATCGCGTCCTGGATCTTGGCCGAGCGGACGTCGGCGCCCTCGCGGAAGTACTGGCGGGAGATTTCCTTGAACGGCAGGAAGCCGTGGCGGTCCTCGCCGTAATCCACGAAGCAGGCTTCCAGCGACGGCTCGACGCGCGTCACGACCGCCTTGTAGATGTTGCCCTTGCGCTGTTCGCGGCCCTCGATCTCGGTCTCGAAGTCCAGCAGTTTCTGGCCATCGACGATCGCCAGGCGACGCTCTTCTTGCTGCGTCGCATTGATCAGCATGCGTTTCATCAGTTCTCCTCCACGCCGGCGGCTGTGCCACGGCGTGCAACCATCAGAACCGCCGCCGGGGGTAAGCCGGCGGGCGATTCGACCGATGCACGAGAAACGCGAGAGAACCGGGAAAGGAATCGCCCTGGACTGGCATCGACCGGATCTGGGATCCGGTCAGCGCGGCAGCGTTGGCGCGTGCGCCGCAGGTCCTCGGCCGGATGTTCCTGTCCACATGCGCGCCTTCTCGGGCGCGACCCGGCCACGGCCGGAGCCTGGCGTCCGGACGAATCCGGGACGCGCTCGCAGGCGGCGGGGGGTGAGGGGGACTGAAGAGAACATCCGGAATCGGAGCCTGGGTGCTGACGTCAGCGCGCGGACTTGCGTCCCCTCTCTGACGTCGTGAAACCTTGTTGTGCTGCCCCCGCCGCTTGCCGGAATCCTCGATTCCATCGGCCGCGTGGACATGGTTCTGACGACATTGCTCTGCCATCTCGCCGTCGCGCCTGCCCGCTCGCTTCGGGAAGCGGGCCCGACGTCAACGACATGACGTTGCATCACCAAATGTGAAGGGTAGCCTAATCACAAGGGCTACCCACCGCCACGTCCTTGTCGCGCTCGAACTCAGTCGTCCGAGTAAAATGAGAAAAATCAAATACTTACAACGAAAACGTGGCAAGCAGCATTATAGGGGCTAAAGCCCGCAAGGCCGCCCCAGGGACTGCCCGCAGTGCCACGAGGGCTCCGGCCCCCTCTCAAAAGAAGGGGGCGGCGTCCGCGCCCGCCTCCCGCGCGAAGCCGGCTTCGGCGTCTCGGCCGGCACACCCGGCGCCCGCCCGGGCGCGGGCCGAGGCCGCACCCGTGGCGACGCTGGCACCGGCCCCGGTGACCCCGGCGTCCGCGGCCGATACGCCGGCGGCGCCTCAAGTCCGCCAGCTCACCGTCGACGACGGCTCGGCCGGTCAGCGGCTGGACAACTTCCTGATCCGCGAGCTCAAGGGCGCGCCCAAGACGCTGGTCTACCGGATCATCCGGTCCGGCGAGGTGCGCATCAACAAAGGCCGCTGCAGCGCCGACTCGCGGCTGCAAGCGGGCGACATCGTGCGCGTCCCGCCGGTCCGACTGGCGGAGAAGGCCGACACGCAGGCCGTGCCGGCGCGCGAGTTCCCCGTCGTCTTCGAGGACGAGCACCTGATCGTCGTCAACAAGCCTGCCGGCGTGGCGGTGCACGGCGGCTCCGGCGTCAGCTTCGGTGTCATCGAACAGCTGCGGCGCGCGCGTCCGCAGGCGAAGTTCCTCGAACTGGTCCATCGCCTGGACAAGGAAACCTCCGGCCTGCTGATGATCGCCAAGAAGCGCAGCGCGCTGACGCATCTGCAGGACCAGTTGCGCGATCGCGAGACGGGCAAGACCTACGCCGCGCTGGTGCCCGGCGCCTGGGCCGCCAACAAGAAGGTCATCGACGTGCCGCTGCTGAAGTTCGTCGGCGGCGACGGCGAACGCTGGGTGCGGGCGGTGACCAGCTCGCACGATCCGCAGGCGGAGCAGGCCAAGCGCTCGATCAGCCTGGTCCGGGTGGTGGAGGCGCTGCCCGGCTACAGCCTGCTGGACGTCACGATCAAGACCGGCCGCACGCATCAGATCCGCGTCCACCTGGCCCACGAGGGCCATGCGATCGTCGGCGACCCGAAGTACGGCGACTTCGAGGCCAACCGCGCGCTGGCGCGCGGGTCGCTGCGCTTCGACCGGATGTTCCTGCATGCGCGCCAGCTGCGCGTCGCGCACCCGGCCACCGGCGAGACCATCACCCTGGACGCGCCTCTGCCGCCCGAGTGCGAGACACTGCTGGCCGCCCTGCGCCGTCCGGCGCGCTGAACGGCCCTGAAGAACCGCCCCTGAACCGCATTCGAACGCCCGTCATGCCTCAACGCTTCGATCTGATCGTCTTCGACTGGGACGGCACCCTCTACGACTCCACCGCGCTGATCGTGCGCTGCATGCAGGCGGCCGCGGCCGACCTCGGCCTGGAGCCGCCCTCGCGCGAGCGCGCCAGCTACGTCATCGGCATGGGCCTGATCGACGCGCTGGCCCATGCGCTGCCGGGCCTGGACCCGTCGCGTTATCCGGCGCTGGGGCAGCGCTACCGCCATCACTACTTCGCGTCGGCGCACGAGGTCACGCTGTTCGACGGCGTGCCGGAGCTGCTGCGCGAGCTGAAGGCGCGCCACCACTGGCTGGCCGTGGCGACCGGCAAGAGCCGCCGCGGCCTGGACGAGGCGCTGAGGGCGGTCGACATGACGACGCTCTTCGACGGCACCCGCACCGCCGACGAGACCGCCGGCAAGCCCGATCCGCGCATGCTGCTGGAGCTGATGCGCGAGTTCGGCGCCGAGCCCGAGCGCACGCTGATGATCGGCGACACGACCCACGACCTGCAGCTCGCGCGCAATGCCGGCTGCCCGGCGGTGGCCGTCACCTACGGCGCGCACGAGCACGAATCGCTGCGCGACTTCGCGCCACTGCTGGTCGCCCACGACGTGCCGACGCTGCGCGAGTGGCTGGCGACCCACGCCTGAACCTTTCGACCTCCGCCCGCCGCCCCCGCCCATGACCCCTGAGATCGACCTGCCGCCGGTGCCGCTGTGCGCCTCCTCCGACCTGGAGGAGCGTGGCCGCGCCCATACCTTCGACGTGATGCACTTCCGCCAGCCGGCGACGGCCTTCGCGCTGCGCTTCGACGACCAGGTGGTCGGCTACCTGAATCGATGCGCGCATGTGCCGACCGAGATGGACTGGCAGGAGGGCGAGTTCCTGGACGGCGACAAGCGATACATCATCTGCAGCATCCATGGCGCCGTGTACCACCCGCTGGACGGCCGCTGTGTGACCGGCATGTGCGGCCGGATGGGCCTGACCAAGCTCGACGTGAGAGAGCGCGACGGACAGGTCACTTGGTATCCTTCCCGCGACACGCGTCCCGTCTTCGAGGACTGAATGAGCAACGACAACAACTCCGATCTGCCGCCTCCCATCCCCGACGCGACGCCGCGTCCCGAGGACATGCTCAAGCAGGTGGCGTCGCCCGACCCGGCCGCGCCGCGCGCGGCGTCCGCCGCTTCTGGCGTGCCCGCGGCATCGGCGACCCCGCCCCGCTACGAGCACGTGCTGGAGCAATTCGCCCACGACTACCTGCGCGACCGGCGCAGCGACCGGCGCTGGAAAACCTTCTTCCGCTTGATCTGGGTGACGCTGTTCCTGCTGCTGCTCTGGGCCGTGTTCTCGCCCAAGCACCATGCGGGCGCGGCGGTGGGTCCGCACACGGCGCTGGTCGAGGTGCGCGGCGAGATCGCGTCCGATACCGAGGCGAGCGCCGAGCTCATCGTCTCCGCGCTGAAGTCCGCCTTCGAGGACCCCAACTCGGCGGCGGTGGTGCTGCGCATCAACTCGCCGGGCGGCAGCCCGGTGCAGTCGGGCATCGTCAACGACGAGATCAAGCGGCTGAAGGCGCTGCACAACAAGAAGCTCTACGTCGTGGTCGAAGAGATCTGCGCGTCGGGCGCCTATTACATCGCCGCCGGCGCCGACGAGATCTACGTCGACAAGGCCTCGGTGGTCGGCTCGATCGGCGTGCTGATGGACGGCTTCGGCTTCACCGAGCTGATGAAGAAGGTCGGCGTCGAGCGCCGGCTCATGACGGCGGGTGAGAACAAGGGCATGCTCGACCCGTTCTCGCCTGTCAGCCCGCGGCAGCAAGCCTATGCGCAGGCGATGCTGGACCAGATCCACCAGCAATTCATCCGCGTCGTGCGCGAGGGCCGCGGCGCGCGCCTGAAGGAAACGCCGGAGACGTTCTCGGGTCTGTTCTGGAACGGCGAGCAGGCCGTGCAGATGGGCCTGGCCGACGGCACGGGCAACCTGGACTACGTCGCGCGCGAGATCGTCAAGGCCGAGGACGTCGTCGACTACACCCCGCGCGACAACGTCGCCGAGCGCATCGCCAAGCGCTTCGGCGCGGCGATGGGCGAAAGTGCGGTGAAGGCGATGCGGTCGGTGGCGACGATCCGCTGAGCGCCACTTGAGCACCGCGCTTTCGCGGTCATGAGGAAAGAAGAGTCCCGCGGGGCTCTTCTTTTTTTGTGGACGGCCACCGCGCGGCTGGCCGCCCGAGGCGACGACAATGCCCGATCGACCCAGCCATCGTTCGCCAGGCCTGTTCCGTTTCCCTGACCTCAGGACCGACACCATGAACACTGCCTCCCGCGGCGTCGCGCTGGCGCTGACCGCGCTGCTCGCCGCCTGCGCCTCGTCGACGACTGCTTCTTCCGGCACTTCTTCCAGCGCGACTCCGAGCGCCAACACCAGTGCTTCCGGAGCCTTGCCGTCCGCCGCCTCCGCGGCATCGACCGCGAAGCCGGAGCCCGAATTCGTGCTGCTGGGCGAGCTCCACGACAACCCCGACCATCACCGCGCCCGCGCCGAGCAACTGCGCCGATTGATCGCGCAGGAGCCGCGCACGGTGATCGTCTTCGAGCAGTTCTCGCGCACGCAGGACGGTGCCGTGGCGCAGGCCCGGCGCGAGCATCCCGGCGACACGGCCGCCGTCATCGACGCCGCCCAGTTCGATCGCAAGGCGTGGCGTTGGCCGCTGCATCAACCCCTGTTCGACGCCGTCCTGCAGACCGGCGCCGAGGCCCGCGGCGGCAACATCGATCGCGATCAGGTCCGCAAGATCGTCCGCGAGGGCGACGCGGCCTGGCCGGCCGACCTGCTCGCCTTGCGCGACCGCACGGCATGGAGCGGCGCGCAGCAGGACACGCTGCGCAAGGACATCCAGGATGGCCACTGCGGCGCGATGCCCGAGGCGATGCTGCCCGGCATGGTGCAGGCCCAGCGCGCGCGCGACGCGGCCATGGCACAGGCCATGCTCGATGCCAAGAAGGCCGGCGCGAAGCGGGTGGTGCTGATCGCCGGCAACGGCCACGTGCGACGGGATGTGGCCGTGCCCGTGTACCTGCAGGCGGCGGGCGTGCCCGCGTCGGACATCGATGCCATCGGGTATCTGGAGCCGACGAGTAGCGCGCCGAACGGAGGCTACGACCGCGTCGAACGCGCGCCCGCGCCGACACGCGAGGATCCTTGCGCCGCGTTCAAGCGCTGAGCTTGGCTCGTACGGTCTGGAGGCGGCGAAAGCCGGGGACCCCGGGGCGATTTTGGGACTGATGAGCCCCGGGCCCCCGACTTCCGCCGACGGGCGATGCGGTCCCCAAAGGCCCTCAAGCCAGGATCACATCGACGCCACGCCGCCGCAGCTCCCCGACGATCGCGGCATCCGCCTCGTTGTCGGTGATCAGGATGTCCAGTTGCTCGACGGGCGCGATCACCGACAGGTTGCGCTTCATCAGCTTGGACGCATCCGCCACCGCCACGATCTGGCGCGCGATCTTCATCATCTGCGCGTTCAGCTGGGCTTCGAGCAGATGGGGCGTCATCAACCCGATCTCGGGATCGAGGCTGTCGACGCCCAGGAAGAGCCGGTCCGCGTACAGGCTCTGCAACGCGGTCACCGCCTGCGGTCCCGACAACGAGTACGAGTTCTGCCGCAGCAACCCGCCCGGCATGATGATGTTGACGCCCGGCACCGTCGCCAGCAGCACCGCGATGTTGAGCGCGTTGGTGATGACGTTGAGCGACTGCAGCCGCAGGCCGCGGATCTGCTTGGCGATCTCTTCGGTCGTCGAGCCGGAGTCGAGCAGGATGGTCTCGCCGTCGCGGATCAGCCGGGCCGCTTCGGTGGCGATGCGGACCTTCTGCTCGTGGCGCAGCTTCTGCTTGACGCTGATCGGTACTTCTTCCGTGTCGCGATGCGCGAGCGCGCCGCCGTGCGTGCGCAGCAGCGCGCCGGTGGAAGCGAGCGCGTTGAGATCGCTGCGGATCGTGACCACGGAGATGCCGAAGCGCTCCGCCAGTTCCTCGACCGTGACGCGGCCCTGTGTCTGCACCTGCTCGCGGATCAGCCGGCGCCGCTCGTCGATGAGCAGCGAAGCTTCTTGCCTGTCGGCGGTCGGAGTGCTCGAGGATGACATGACGGTCCGGAAGACGTGAACTTTCGAATGATATCGAGGCGGCAGCGTTCGGAAGCGGTCGATCGCGAGCCGTCGCGGTCGATCACCGCGACGGCTGCTCCGGGCCTCAGGCGAATGCCGCCGCCGGCTTCAGCCGCGCGCCCACCAGGCGCGCCGCGTACATCGCGGCGCCCAGCTCCGGTCCGAAGCGCGGCGCGGTCAGCGCCGCGCCCGGCAGCACGCGGGCCAGCGCGGCGCGCAACGCGTCGGTGACGGACTCGCCGGCCTCGAAGACACCGCCGGTGTAGGAGACCTCGACCCGCGCGTCCCGCGGCAGCGCGAGCTGTCGCGCCACGCCCAGCGCCAGCGCGGCCAGCTCGTCGCCGGCTCGCGTCAGCAGCGCCGCGGCTTGCGTGTCCCCATCGGCAGCGGCGGTCGAGACCAGCCGCGCCAGTTGCGCCAGCCGGCTGCGCGCCGCGGTGCCGTTGATCGCCGCGCAGACATCGAGGTCGTGCGTCACGCCGAAGTGCTGGCGCATGCGGCCGAGCAGCGGTCCCGGTTCCGCGCGGCCGTCGGCCATGCGGGAGAACAGCGCCAGCCCTTCGCGCGCCAGCCAGTAGGCGGAGCCCTCGTCGCCGAAGACCTCGCCCCAGCCGCCGCTGCGCGCGCCGCGCCCTTGCCACTCGCCGTAGGCGATGGAGCCGGTGCCCGCCACCAGGCTGATGCCGTCCTGGCCGCCGAGCGAGCCCGCCCAGCTGCAGATCATGTCGTTGCCGACCCGGCCGCGCGGCAGCACGTCCGCCAGCAACGCGTCGAACGCGGGCAGCAGGCTGCTGTCCTCGCCGTGCGCTGGCAGTCCGGCGAAGGCGGAGGTGACGGCAGGCGGCGTCAGCCCCGCCTGTCGCAGCGCCTCGGCCACGCCGTCGCGCAGCAGCGCGCGCAGCGCGTCGAAGCCGATCTCCAGGTAGTAGCTGGTCGTCGAGACATGGCGCGCGAGCAGCGCGCCGTCGCCGTCCAGCAGCAGGAAGGACGTCTTCGTGCCGCCGCCGTCGATGCCGAGGTACACGGCGTGGTTGCCAGAGCTCATGGGGTGATCCGGGGCTTCAGGCCGAGGGCTGTTCGAGCGGATGGATGATGACGCCGCTGACCACGCGGGTCACGGTGCCGGACGCGCTCGGATTGTCCGGCGTGATGCCGAGCTTGAGCGACGCCAGCAGCGCCAGGCACTGGCCGAAAACCAGCGCCACCGGCGCCAGCCCCAGGTCCGGCGCGTCGGCGGGCAGGTCCAGCAGCACGTCGTCCTGGGCCAGCGCCTCCTCGCCGTCGAGCGCGGCGGCGCTCAGCGCGACGATGCGGCCGCGGCCCTGGCGGCGCAGCTCGCGCAGCAGGTCCAGGTCGTAGCGGCGCGTGTAGCGGTCATTGGAGAGCAGGATCAGCACCAGCGTGCGATCGTTCAGCACCGTCTTCGGACCATGCCGGAAGCCCAGCGGCGAATCGGCCAGCGCGACCAGCCGGCCGTCGGTCAGCTCCAGGATCTTCAGCGCCGCCTCGCGCGCCAGTCCCTGCAGGCCGTTGCTGCCGAGCACGACGACGCGCTCGAACGGCTGCTCGCTGAGCGCGGTCAGGCGCCCGGCCTCGGACGCCAGCAGGTGGCGCGTCGCGGCGCCCAGCGCCGCCACCGGCGGCAGCGCCAGGCCGAAGGCCCAGGCCGCGGCCAGCAGCATGCCGGTGAAGCTGGACGTCATCGCGAAGGCGCGGTCGTGCGTCTCGTCGGGCAGCAGCAGCACGTGGGCGCGCTCGCGCTCGCCCAGGCGGCGCGCCAGCGTGCCCTCGGCGGCGCAGGTCACCGCCAGGTGATGGCAGTCCTGGACGATCGCGTCCGCCAGCTCGACGGCGGCCAGGCTCTCCGGGCTGTTGCCCGAGCGGGCGAAGGACACCAGCAGCGTCGGCACGCCGGGCTGCAGGCATTGCGCGGGGTTGGAGACGATGTCCGTCGTGGCCACCGCCTCGACGCGGATGCCCGGCCGCGCGCCGAGTTGCTGCAGCAGTGCGGGGGTCAGGCATTGCCCGATGAAGGCGGAGCTGCCCGCGCCGGTCAGCACGATGCGCAGGTCCGGCCGTGCCAGCAGCGGCTGCAGGAAGGCGTCCAGCGCCGGGCGTCGCGCCTGGACGAGCGCGTGCACCGCCTGCCAGACGGCGGGTTGCTGGGCGATCTCGTGCGCGGTGTGCGGCGCGCCGCGGCGGTCGAGGTCGGCGGGATCGAGGTTGAGCAGGGTCATCGTCTTGTTGTGTCGGTGGGAAGGGACGCGCGCGGGTGGCCCGGTTCAGGCGGCGCAGGCGTGCAGGTAGGGGCGCAGCGACTGCGCGGTGCCGTAGCGCAGCAGCTCGGCCGGGCGATTGCGCAGCCGGCCGTCGCGGACCGCGTCGTACTGGCGCGGCAGGAACTGGCTCAGCAGCGTCAGCGGTGGTGGCGAATGTTCCAGCCGGTCCAGCAGGCCGGCGCAGGCGCGTTGCACCGCCGGATGCGTCCAGTAGTAGCGGATGCGGTCGCTCAGGCTGTAGGCCAGGTCGACCGTCAGCCGCGCCGGGTCCTGGTAGTAGGGCTGCCAGTGGCCCGGCTCGGCGCGCATCACGCCGAGCACCGTCTCGATCAGGTCGTCGCCGCCGGCCTGGCGGCCCAGCCATTCGCGCTCGATCGCGGCGAGGCCCCACAGCGTCTCGCGCAGCGCGAAGGTCGCGCCGGGACCGACCTTGAGGATCGCGAAGTGATCGCGGGCCAGTTGCGCCAGGCGCTGCGGGGTCTGGTAATCGGTGGAGTGAGCCTCGAAGACCAGGCCCGGCTGCGTCTCGATGAAGGCGCTCAACGCGCGCGCCTTCTCGGGGCGGTAATCGATGACCTTGTGGTGGTCGAACTCCACGCCCGGCTGCACGACCATCGCGATCACGCGCTCGAAGGCGGCGTCGAGCCCCGCGCCGGCGAAGGCCTCGCGGTGCAGCGCCAGCGTCGCGCCGGCCGCCTGCGGCGAGGTGACGGCGAGGTCGTCCAGGTCCTCGTGTGCGCCGCCCGGCACCGGCACCTCGGTGCCGATGACGTAGACCGGCGGCTCGCCGCGGTCGGGCGTGTCGCGCCAGGCGTGCTCGGCGGCCAAGCACAGGCGGACCGCGCGGGCGGCGATCTCGGGCTCGGGCAGCGGCACCGGATCGTCGGCGCAGGACATCGAGCAATCCAGGTGGATCTTGCGAAAGCCGGCGGCGACGTACCGCGCCACCATCACCTCGGCCTTGGCCATCGCCTGTGCCGCGGGCAGCTTGCGCCAGGCGTTGGGGCCGAGGTGGTCGCCGCCCAGGATCAGCAGGCCCGGGTCGACGCCTTCGGCCGCGGCCAGCGCCAGCACGAAGCGGCGGAAGTCCACCGGCGTCATGCCGGTGTAGCCGCCGTCCTGGTTGACCTGGTTGGAGGTGGCCTCGATCAGCGCGGGGCGGCCCAGCGCCGCGCATTCGCGCAGCGTCGCGGCGATGACGACCGGGTGCGCCGAGCACACCGACGGGATGCCGACGGCCGGCGAGTGATCGTTGAGCGGCGCGGCCTGCTTGTGGCGGCGCACGATGTCGAGCATGAGTTTCAAGCGGGTTCCTTCCGGTCGGAGGGCAGCGGCCGGGACGGCGGCTGCGATGAATAGGGCGCGCGGGGCGGCGGAATCAGTCCATGCGTGGTGGGGGAGGGCCGGCGGGGTCAGGCCTTGCCATCCCGGGCGGGGTCGAGGTTCGGATCGGTCGCGGCGGCCTTGACCGGGCCGCCGCCTTCGGGTTGCAGCGCCAGCAGCAGCGCGGCCAGCAACGCCAGCGCCACGCCGACCAGCTTGGCGCCGCTGGGCGAGGCACCGCTCAACGCCATCGACAGCAGCGCGGTCAGCAGCGGCGCGCCGGCGTTGACCAGCGGCGACACCACCAGCGCCTTGCCGTGGCGGAAGGCATGCACCAGCGTCAGCGCGCCGATCGCGTTCAGCACCTGGATCACCGCGGCCAGGCCGGGGCCGTCCCACCCCCAGGGGATCGGGCGGGAGAAGTCCGTCATCCACAGCGCCGCCGGGATGCACAGCAAGGCGCTGACGGTCATGTAGAAGAAGATGCTCTCGGCGCTGGCGGCCGCGTTGGCGGTCTTCAGGAAGTAAGCCTGCAGGCCCCAGGACGCCATCACGATCAGCGCCAGCCCGAACCACAGCCCCAGCGCCTGGCCCTGCTGCCCGAACTGGAAGTCGAACAGCGGCAGTGCGCACAGCGCCAGCACGATGCCAGCGACGCCCAGCCGCCCGGTACGCTCGCCCAGCAGGCCGAAGGACAGCGCGATCGTCACCGCCGGCGACAGCGACACGATGGGGAAGATCAGGTAAGCGGGCCCGGACTCGACCGCGCGGAACAGCAGCATCTGCCCGCCCGCGCCGAGCAGGCCCACCGTCAGCCCCTGCGCGACCGCGCGCCGGTCGCGCTGCAGCCGCCAGCCGGCACGCGCCAGCACGATCAAGGCCGGCGGAATCATCGTCAGCGCCCACACGACGTACACGAGCGTGTCGGGGAAGCCGCGCTCGGCGGAGAGTCCGGTCAACGCGCCCCACGCGCCCCAGAACAGGGTGGTGATGAGGGCGTAGGTCAGCCAATGTCGTTGCATCGAGGGCTTTCGGGTTTTGATAACTTTCGTACGAAAGAATAAGGCAGGAAAATCGGAAACACAACGGAAGTTTCCGTGAGAGCCCGCCGGAGCAGGTGTTTCGAGGGAAAACCCGAACGATTGAGCGAGCTGCTCCAGGCCGAGTGCGTCGCTTTGGTATCCGAATGCTTTCGGCGATAGGCATATCGAAAGAAAGAACGTCGGTAAAAACGATATACGAAATCAATCGAAAGGATGCGTAGACTTGCGGCAAGCCGGTCAGAGGTCCAGGGACCGGCGCTCCGCGCCAGCCTGAGAGAGAGACCCGGCGCGCCTTCAGCGGAATCCCTCCGCCGCTCCCGACAGCCCGGGAAGCGACGGACCAAGACAACAAGGAACCATGTGATGCGAGCTCCCCTGCATTCCCTCCTGCAAGCCAGATTCGCGCGGCGACCGGTGTCGGCCGCCGCGACGCTGGCGGCGCTGAGCTGCCTGGCCGTGGGCCAGGTCCAGGCGCAGGTTCAGCCGCCGGCCGCGGCCGCTTCGGCGCCCCCGACCCAACCCGCCGCCAAGGACGCCACCGCCGACCAGACGCTGGAACGGGTCGAGATCACCGGTACCCGCGCCAGCCTGCAGCGCTCGCTGAACCTGAAGCGCAATGCCGCCGGCGTGCAGGACAGCATCAGCGCGACCGAACTCGGTCGCTTTCCCGATGACAACGTCGCCGATTCGCTGAGCCACATCACCGGCGTGTCGATCTCCCGCACGGCGGGCGGCGAGGGCCAGAAGGTCAGCGTGCGCGGGCTGGGACCGGAATACACGCTCACGACCTTCAACAACCGCATCCTGGCCACCGACGGCGCGGGCCGCGACTTCGCCTTCGACGTGCTGCCGTCGGACATCATCAACGGCGCGGACGTCGTGAAGTCGGCGCAGGCCTCGGTCATGGAAGGCGCCATCGGCGGCCTGATCAACCTGCGCTCGGCCAGCCCGTTCGACCAGCCGGGCCAGCACGGGATCATGCGCGTCGAGGGTGACCGCAACTTCATGTCCAGGCTCAACGGCGGCAAGGTCTCGGCCACCTACAGCAACACCTTCGGCAAGGAGCTGGGCGTGCTGCTGGGCGTGGTCTACGCCGACCGCAAGGTCCGCACCGACACCGCCGGCAACGACGGCGGCTGGACGCGCAATCCGATCTCCGACCCCGCCGCCAACTGGACCGGCAATGCCTGGGGCGGCAACATCGACCCGAACGGCAACGGCGTGCTCGATCCCAACGAGGAAGGCCTGATCGGACCGGGCCAGTTCCGCGTCGGCTCGATCATGGAACAGAAGAAGCGCACGGCGCTGTCGGGCAAGGTCGAGTGGCGGCCCAGCGACGACGTGAAGGTCACCGTCGACGGCATCAAGACGCGGTTGAACTCGCCGCAGGTCGGCTACCAGCAGTCGTTCTACACGCTGTTCGCGCCGGGCCGCTGGTCCAACATGCAGGTCCAGAACGGCGTCGTCACCAGCTTCACGATGAACAGCGCCAACCCGGACAACCAGCTGAATCCCGAGCTGCTGAACGTCACCGAGCACCGCGTCGTCGACAGCGCCGTCTACGGCGCCAACGTCGAGTGGAAGGCCACCAGCACGCTGAAGTTCGACGGCGACATCTACCAGTCCACCTCCAAGCGCCACTCCGGCGGCCAGGACACCTACACGGTCCTGCGCATGAACCAGCCCAACGTGACCACGGTGCAGCTGACCGGGTCCGCGGTGCCGGACATCGAAACCACCTTCAACGACGGCCGGGACCTGGTGAGCGGGCTGGCCTCGGGCAAGTTCGGCCCCAGCGACTTCAACACCCACTACCTCGGCCTGTCCGGCGACAACATCGACGACAAGATCCGCGGCCTCACGCTGAATGGCGCGTGGACCGTCGACCGCTTCAACGTCGACACGATCCGCTTCGGCATCAGCAACACGCGGCGCGACAAGAACCGCGATCTGGTGGACAACGCCATCAACGGCGGCGAGAACTACTACTCCGGCACCAACGCGATCAACGTCGCCACGCTGGGCGGCAACGTGCTGGACCAGCACCTGAGCCTGCCCAACTTCATGAACGGCGTCAGCGGCAATTTCCCGCGCAGCTTCCTGGGCTTCGACGTGCCCAATTACCTGGCGGCGCTGCAGGCCTACAACGGCAAGCCGCGTCCCGACGGCGGCGTCTACGACTTCAGCAAGGCCGGCCCGGTCTGGAACCCGCTGCAGAGCTACCGCGTGCGGGAGAAGACCACCTCCGCCTTCATCCAGGCCGACCTGTCCGGCGACAAGTGGAACGCGGACGTGGGCGTGCGCCTCGTGAAGACCAAGACCTCGTCCAAGGCCTGGGACGCCAAGATCCAGAGCCTGACCGAGAACGGCCCCTTCAACTACACCGCCGTCTACGCCGCGCCGACCGAGATCGGCCAGGACGCCAGCTACACCTACGGCCTGCCGTCGGCCAACTTCGTCTGGCACTTCGACGACAAGCTGCAGCTGCGCCTGGGCGCGGCCAAGACGATGGCGCGTCCGTCGGTGGAGCAACTGGCCCCGACCAGCACCACCGCGAGCGTCGCCTGGGGCGACTTCACGCAGGTCTACGGCGGCAACGCGGAGCTCAAGCCCTACAGCGCCAAGCAGTACGACGCGTCGCTGGAGTGGTACTACGCGCGCAACTCGGCGCTGACCTTCGCGGTGTTCCAGAAGAACATCAAGAACCAGATCACCACCAGCTGGCAGACCGGCGTGGACATCGGCGTGCCCGGCCATCTGTTCAACGTGATGAAGCCGATCAACGGCGACACGGCGCGGGTGCGCGGCATGGAGATCGGCTTCCAGCACCTGTGGGACAACGGCTTCGGCGTGCGGGCGCAGCACACGCGCAACAACTCCAAGAGCGTGGTGGCGGGCGTGGAGGGGCCGCTGGCCGGCATCGCGCCGGCGACGTCCTCGATCGGCGTGCTGTATGAGAAGGGCCCGTGGAGCCTGAGCACGACGGCCGACCACACGGACGAGTTCGTCTCCGCGATCAACGTGCTGGGCCCCGGTTTCCACGAGCGCGCCAAGGCCATCACCTGGCTGACCGCGCAGGCCTCGTACGAGGTCAACCAGTGGCTGAAGATCAGCATCGAAGGCCGCAACCTGACCGACGCCAAGCAGGAGTACACGCTGGGCAACGGCCAGATCACGCTGCCGCAGGGCTACAACCGCTGGGGCCGCGCGATCACCATCGGCGCCAGCCTGAAGTTCTGACCTTCGCGCCACCCGGCGCCGCGGCGGACGCGCTCCGCCCGGCCCGGGTTTCTCGCGTGCCATGCTCGGCCCCTCGCGCCGAGTCCCTCATCCGTCTCAGAGCCTGTCTCAGACCCGCAAGCCCACGATGATGAACCTCCTCCCCCGCGCCGCCGTGCTGGCGACCGTCCTCGCCGCCGCCTGCGCGGCGACGCCGGCCCAGGCGGCCGACGCTTCCGCCGGCAAGGCCGCCCCGAAGTCCGCCAACTCGGCCAAACCCTACGCGATGGCCGACTTCGCGCGCGTGCCCAAGATCGATGCGCACGTGCACCTGCACAACCCCGATCCGGCCTTCGTCGAGGCGGCCAAGCGGCTCAACTTCAAGCTGCTGACGATCAACGTCGACTACCCGGACTTCCCGCCGCTGGACGACCAGCAGCGCGTCGCGCTGGCGCTCAAGCAGGCGCATCCGGACGACATCGCCTGGGCGGTCAGCTTCTCCAGCGACACCTCGGACCAGCCCGGCTGGCTCGCGGCGACGCAGGCGCGCGTGGACGCCGGCCTGGCGCAGGGCGCCGTCGGCGTGAAGGTGTGGAAGAACATCGGCATGAGCCTGCGCGGCGCCGACGGCAAGCTGGTGATGATCGACGACGCGCGCTTCAAGCCGCTGTTCGACTACTTCACGCGGCAGGGCATCGCGGTGCTGGGCCATCAAGGCGAGCCGCACAACTGCTGGCTGCCGCTGGAGAAGATGTCGGTCAACAACGACCGCGAGTACTTCGCCCATCACCCGCAGTACCACATGGCCCTGCATCCGGAGATGCCCAGCTGGGAGGACCAGATGGCTGCGCGCGACCGCATGGTGGCGGCGCATCCGGGCATGCGTTTCGTGGGCATGCACATGGCCTCGCTGGAGCGCGACGTGGATGAGCTGGCCGCCTTCCTGGACCGCTTTCCGACGGCCGTCGTGGACGTGGCCGCGCGCATCGGCCAGTTGCAGGCGCAGAGCCAGCACGACCGCGAGAAGGTGCGCCGCTTCCTGATCAAGTACCAGGACCGGCTGCTGTACGGCACCGACATCGCGCAGGCGCCCGACCAGTCCGGCGCGGCGCTGCTCCGGGAAGTCGAGCCCGTGTGGCGCATGCACTGGCGTTACTTCAACACCGCGGAGCGCTTCAAGGTGTCCGACCTGGACCGGCCGGTGCGCGGGCTCGCGCTGCCGCGCGAGGTCGTGGACAAGCTCTATCACCTGAACGCCGAGCGGGCCTTCCCCGGCGGCTGGAGGGCGCAGCGATGACCGCGCGCCGTGCGTTCCTCCAGTGGCTGGGCGCCGCCCCGGTCGCGACGATGACGCCGCGCCTGGCGCTGGCGGTGACGGCCGGCGCGGCTGCGTCGGCCCGCGCCGCGGACGTCGGCCGCGGCCATGTGCGATTACAGGATGAGCGGCTGTCGCTGCAGTTCGACGGCCAGATGCGCAGCCGGCTCGTGCGGCTGGGCGGAGCGCGTCCGCTGACGCTGACCGGCTTCGATGCCGGCGAGCAACTGATCGTCGCCGGCAAGCCCGTGCGCTTCACGCTGTCCGGCGCGATGCCCAGCAGCGGCGCCACGCCGTTCGGCGCGGGCCAGCGGCTGATGCTGACGGGCCGCGCCGCCGACGGCGTCGGCATCGAGCAGACGATCACCGCTACCTTGCTCGACGAGCATCCTGGCGTGGCGCTGCTGGAGGTGGCCTATCTGAACCGCTCCGACCGCCCGGTGGAAGTGCAAGGCTGGACCGTGGGCGCGCACCGCCTGCTGGCCGCGCCGCGGCACGCGGGCGGGTGGTGGACCTACTCGGGCGCGACGCACCAGGACCGTCGCGACTGGATGCAGCCGGTCAAGCGCGGTTTCGAGCAGCGCAACTTCCTGGGCATGAACGCCTCCGACTACGGCGGCGGCACGCCGCTGGTGGATGTCTGGCGCCGCGACCTGGGCGTGGCGGTGGGCCATCTGGACAAGGTGCCGCGGCTGGTCTCGTTGCCGGTCAAGGCGGTCGGCGATGAGGTCGAGGTCGCGATGCGCGGCGACGAGCCCACGGTGCTCGCCGCCGGCGCGACGCTGGCGCTGCCGCTGGCCTTCATCGCGGTGCACGACGGCGACTGCTTCGTGCCGCTGGACCGCTACCGCCGCCTGATGGGCGCGCAGGGCCTGGCGGCGCCGGAGCCGCCGCGCAGCGCGCACGATTCGATCTGGTGCGCCTGGGGCTACGAGCGCGACTTCTCGCTGCAGCGCGTGCGCGACACGCTGCCCAAGGCGCAGGAGCTGGGCCTGAAGTGGGCGGTGCTGGACGACGGCTGGCAGCGCCAGACCGGCGACTGGTTCAACATCGATCTGAAGAAATTCCCGCGCGGCGAGGAGGACATGAAGGCGCTGGTGGCCGACATCCACGCGCGCGGCATGAAGGCGCGGTTGTGGATCGCGCCGCTGGCGGTCGCCCCCGGCAGCGACGAGCTGCACCAGCACGCCGACCTGTTGCTGCTGGACCGGGACGGCGCGCCGCAACTGGTGTCGTGGTGGAACTGCTTCTACCTGTGCCCGGCGGCTCCGGAGACCCAGCAGCGCATCGCGGCGGTGTTCCGCAAGATCATCGGCGACTGGGGTTTCGACGGCCTGAAGATCGACGGCCAGCACCTGAACGGCGTCGCGCCGTGCTTCAACCCGAAGCACAAGCACGGCCGGCCGGAGGACTCCGTCGAGCACATGGTCGACTTCTACCGGACGATGTTCGAGTCCGCCCACGCGGTCAATCCGGAAGCGGTGGTCGAGGTCTGCCCGTGCGGCACCAGCTACGCGTTCCACAACATGCCGTGGATCGACCAGGCGCCGTCGTCGGACCCGCTGTCGAGCTGGCAGGTGCGGCACAAGGGCAAGGCGCTGAAGGCGCAGATGGGGCGCTGGTCGGCCTATGCCGGCGACCACGTGGAGCTCTCGACCGGCGGGCAGGACTTCGCGTCCAGCGTCGGGGTCGGGGCGGTGGTCTCGACCAAGTTCACCTGGCCCGAGGATCCCAAGCCCAAGGACTCCTTCCTGCTCACGCCGGAGCGCGAGCGTCACTGGCGGCGCTGGATCTCCGCGCACAACGCGAAGGTCCTGTCCGACGGCAGCTACCGCGGCGAGCTCTACGACATCGCCTTCGACAAGCCGGAGACGCACGTCGTCGAGAAGAACGGCGTCCTGCATTACGCGTTCTACGCGCCGAGCTGGGACGGCCCGGTCACGCTGCGCGGCCTGACGCCCGGCGTCTGGCGCATCCGCGACTACGTCAATGGTGTGGACCTGGGCCGCGTCGACGCGGCCCGGCCGACGCTGCCGGTGCGCTTCAAGGAGCACCTGTTGATCGAAGCGGTGCTGGAGAGCGCGTCGGGCCTGCCGCTGGCCCGCGCGACACGCCTGCCGCCGCGGCTGCTGGGACGCGACGGTTTCCCGCTGGCCTCGGCCTGGGAGGACGCGCCGTCCAGCTTCTTCGCGCATGACTGGCGCGGCCAGCCGCTGGCCGGGACGCAATCGACCCGCGTGCAGCTGATGCATGGCGACGGCGCGTTGTTCCTGCGCTTCAACAGTCGCTACAACGCGATCACGACCTACGAGCGCGAGGTGTCCTCGACGGCGATCTGGCCGCTGTGGGAGCGCGACGTGGTGGAAGTCTTCCTGCAGGCGCCGCAGGATGCGGGCACCGACCGTTATCGCGAGGTCGAGGTGTCGCCGAACGGCCTGGTCATGGACCTGGAGGTGCGAGGGCAGGGCCGCAAGCGCTTCGTCGGAGAAAGCAAGGCGCGCACGGCGATCGACGCGACCCATCGGATGTGGACGGCGGAGCTGGTGGTGCCGATGGCGCGTCAGGCGCAGGCGCTCGATGGGTGGCGGATCAATCTGTTCCGCATCGAGGGGGAGCAGGCGTCGCGGCAGTTCTCGGCGTGGAGTCCGACGAACAGCGCGGTGGCCAACTTCCATGTGCCGGCCGCCTTCGGCCACCTGCGGCTGGAACGCGGCTGATCAGGCGCCGGCGCCCTTCTTGGCGCCGGTGTCTCCGGCCTTCTTCATCGGCACCGGCTCCGGCAGTTCCTTCGCCGCGAGCATCCGCGCCTGCACGACCAACTGGTTGTGCGCGTCGAGGAACGCGGCGGCGATGACCTTGCCCTCGTTGCTGTTGGACCAGCCGGCGCCCGCCGCGCCGCCGAGCTTGCCCAGCACCAGCCCGCCCATGCCCAGGTCGGTGACGCGCACCGAGCCGGTGGCGGCGGCGACCTGCTCGGTGGTCTCGTTGTCGGTGAGCAGCAGCGCGACCTGCGCTTCCTTGAGCTTGATCTGCTCGGCCGCGCCGACGAACTTGTTGAGCACCGGGATCATGCCCAGGATGCCGCCGACCTGGCGGCCGGCGTCCTGCTCGCTGAAGGTCAGGCTGGGCACCAGCGTGTACTGGGCCTCGTAACCCTTGCCCTTGTGCACCGTGCTGCCTTCCTTGCGCAGCACGCCGGCATCCTTCAGCTCCTGCTCCTTGATCGTCGCCTTCAGCCCGGAATTGCGGTCGACGACGCGGAAGCAGCCGCTTTGCTGCGCCAGCAGGCGCACCAGCGGCAGCGGCGTGTTGGGCAGGCCGTTGGCGCCGGTCACCGCGTAGCCGTTGGGGTTCTCGACGAGCGCCAGCGTCGCCACCGGCGCGTCGCACTTCATCAGTTCGCGGTTGGCCTTGCTGGCGCCCGCGGGACCGGCGGAGCCGGTGATCTCCGAGCTGCCGTCGCCGAGCGTCGCGCCCTGCTTGCCGCAGCCGGCCAGACCCGCGGCGAGCGCGGCGCAGGCGATGAGCGCCGCGCCGCGCAGCGCGAGGTGCTTGCCGATGAATGCGTGGGTGCCCGAGTGCGCCATGCCGATCTCCTTCGCCGATGTGCCAGAAACGGCCGCGACCATAGCGCAGATGCGTGTCGGTGTGCTCCCCACCGATGGGTGGCGCGCCGCCGAATGTCGCGTCCGCGCGGCGCCGCTTACGCATGGTTACCGCAAGACGCACGGCGGGCCCCTCACGCCTCCCCGCTGCCCCGGCCCCAACCTCGGCCCCGACCTCGGCCTCGGCCTCGACCTCGACCTCGACCTCGACCTCGACCTCGACCTCAGCCTCAGCCTCAGCCTCAGCCTCAGCCTCAGCCTCAGCCTCAGCCTCAGCCTCAGCCTCAGCCTCAACCTCAACCTCAACCTCGGCCGCGACCTCGGCAGCCATCGCGGCCGCGGGGAGCCGCACCGAGACCTTTCTAGTAGTCCCAGCGCAACTCCGCATGGAACGTCCGTTGCGGATACGGATGGAAGTTCCAGTACTGGTAGTTGTTGAGGTTGTCGATGCCGGCGGCGAGGGTCCAGCGACGGTCGATCTTCCATTGCGCGCGCGCGTCGACGGTGAAGTACTTGCTGGCGCCCATGTAGGCGAAGCCGTTCGGGTCGCTGTTGTCCAGCGTGCTGTACTGGCGCCCGCTGTAGCGCGCGCCAAGCGTCAGGCTCACGTCCTCGGTCGCCTGCCATTGCGCCAGCAGCGAGGCGCGCCAGCGCGGCACGCGCGGCTGCCACTTGCCGAGGGTGTCGCCGGGCACGGTCGCATACCCGGTGTTGGCCAGGATGACCGAATCGGCGAAGGTCACGCTGCCCGTCAGCGTCAGGCGCGGGCGCACCGTCGCCGTGCCGCTGAGCTCGATGCCGCGCGTGCGGATGTGATCGATGTTCTGCACGGTGTTGGCGTTGGTCGCGACGTTGAGCTGCGAATACAGCGCATCCCGGCTGTCCTCATGGAACACCGTGACCCGCAGGCTGTCGCGCCCGGCGCCGGTCCATTCGGCGCTGAGCTCGCTCGTCCAGCTGCGCTCGGCCTTCAGGTCGGGGTTGTTGTTGATGGCCTGACCGGCCGCGTTGAATCCGCCCTGGAACAGCTCGCTGACCGTCGGGAAACGCACCGCGCGTCCGGTGCTGGCCTTGAGCACCCAGTGATCGCTCAGGCCGTACGACAGGGCCGCCTTGGGGGACCAGGCGGTCTCCGCGCGCCGCGGGTGGGACAGGGTGTTGGCCCCTGACTGGGTCAGGCCGTCGAAGGCTGACCAGCGCTCGCCCCGCAGGCCGAGCACCGCCGTCCAGTCCGGCGCGAAGGCCCAGGCGTCCTGCGCGAACAGGGCCTGGATCCGCGTGTCGCCGTCGAAGCGCGACGTCTGCATGCCCGCGGCGCCGCCGCGCCAGTCGTCGAGGCCGTAGACGCGGGTGCGCAGCTGATACCGCTCCTGCGATACGCCGGCGTCGACCGCATGGGTGCTGTCGGCCGGGGCCCAGGTCGCCTTGGCCGCGACGGTCGTCCAGCCGGTGCCGCCTTGATCGGTGAGGCGTCCGGCCTGCGTCCGGCCCGTCGTCGGCGCATAGGCGCGCGAGCGGTCGGCGACGTAGTCGTAGACGCTGCCCGACAGCTCCCAGCCGAGGCCGTCGCGCAGGCGCTGCTTCAGCGAGACGGCGTGCATGCGGTGCTCCAGCTCGTCGCGCGTCTGCGGGAAGTCGGCGGCGGCCAGCGTGTAGCCCTTGCCGCCGATGATGACCGGCTGGCTGACACCGCCACCGGATCGGTGGTCGACGCTGGCGCCGCCGGCATCCGTCAGGAAGCTCTGCGAGCGACCGTCGGATCGATTGCTCCAGAGTCCGAAGACATACATGGCCCGCAAGCCTGGGTCGAAGTCGTAGGCGAGCTTCACCTTGGCCTGGTCCTGCACCGTGTCGTACTGCGTGCCGCTGCCGAGGATCAACCAATCCTGGTTGGCGCGATTGAGGGCCTGGACCGCGCCGGTCACGGGGATCGCCGGCACGCCGCCGACGGTGCCGCCGACCACGGGCATGCCGGCGCCGAGCAGCCGCGTCGCGAAGGTCTGCGGCTGGCCCTCGCTGTCGGTGCGGCCGGCGTGCAGCCACCATGAGAAGGCCCCGTCGGCACTGCCGACCGAGGCGCTGGCCTGCGTCGCGTCGTGGCTGCGATCGCGGCCGTAGAGCGCGTTGGGCTGATGGCTGAAGCCGACCCGCGCATGGGCCTCGAAACGCGTCGGCATGCGCGTCTGGTAGTCGACGACGGCGCCGACCGCGTTGCCCGAGTAGGCGGCGGAGAACGGCCCGTACATCACGTCGACGCGGCTGATCTCCTCCGGCGAGACCAACCCCCAGCGGGGCGCGAAGGTGGCGCCGTTGCCCAGCAGGTTGGACAGCAGGATGCCGTCTGCGTAGACCAGCGAGCGGGCGCTGTTGCCGGTGCCCGAGGCACGCGTCGACAGCACCGCGTGGTTGTAGTCGCCGATGTAGCGCTTGCGCACCAGCAGGCTGGGCAGGTACTTCAGCGCGTCCTCGGCGTCGGTGGCGTTGATGTCGCGCGCGATGGCGTCGCCGGTCAGGCCCTCCATCGTCGTGGGAATGCGGCTGGGCAGCGAGGTCGGCGACGTGCCGTCGACGCGGACGATGCCCAGCGTGCGGGCCGGTGTCGAGGACGTGGTCTGGGTCGCGGTGGAAAGGGGCTCGGGCGGCGTGTTGATGCCGGTGCCGGTGCCGGAGCTGGAGCTGGCTGTGGAGGCCGGGGTCGAGGTCGATCCGGCGGTATCGGTCGTGCCGGCCTTGTCGGCCGCGTGGGCGGCGGCGACGAGCGACGCCATGACCGTCAGCGCGCTCAGGCGCGCACGGGGAAAGCTGTGCATGAAAGGAAACTCCGACGATCCGGGGCGCGTCGCGCGAAGGCGACCGGGCCCCGGAGACAGGTCAATGAGCCGGGCCGGACCGGGCAGGTCGAGGCCGGGCAGGAAGCGGACGGGGCTTCAGACCTTCGGAGGCGGCGCGCGGGCGAGCGCGATGCGCCACGCGTGAGCCGTGACAGGCGCGCTGTAGAAGCGTTCGGGAAGCCCGAAACGCAGCTCCGGGCGCAGTGGCGCCACGGCGGGCACCGGCGGCAGCGGCATCGCGTCCTGATGCAGGTGGCAGAACGCGCAGTGCTGGAAGAGCGCGTGGTCCTGGTCCGTGTTGCCGCTGTTGGCGAGGCTGTCGCTCAACTCGGCGGCGCGCGGGCCCACGACGCTGGACCGGCAGATCTGCGTCCAGGGCGCCAGCTCGCCGCCCAATGCCTGCGCCGCCATCGACGCCGCGGGCAGCAGCGCCGCCAGCCAGAAGGTCAGGGCGACCATCCAGCGGGCAAGGGCGGTGGGGGACTTCAGGCGCGGCACGGCGCGGATTCTAGGCGCGCCGTCGCGGCGGCGCGGCGACTCGCGCCCGTCGTCGGCCGACGCCGGTAGCGCCGATGGTGGTCGGGCAAGGCGACGTCGCGCCCGGCTCGATCCACGCTCAGCCGGCGTTCAGCCGGCGTTCAATCGGCGCTCAGAAGATCGAACAGCGTCCGCGCGACGACCTTCGTCGCCCGTCGCAGGTCCTGGAGCTCGACGCGCTCGTCGGCGCGCTTGGCGTGGGACTCCAGCACGGTGCGCGGCCCCGCGCCGTAGATGGCGGCGGGAATGCCATGCTCGCCGTACAGGCGCACGTCGGTGTACAGCGGCGTGCCGGAGGTCGGGATCGGCTCGCCGAAGACCGCCTCGCCGTGACGCTGCAAGGCGTCCACCAGCGGCCCGTTGGTCGGCAGCGGCTGCAGGGACCGTGCCAGCAGCAGGCGCTTGATGTCCACCGTGATGCCGGGGAACGAGGCCGCCGCGTCGGCGATGACCGCGCGGATCTCGGCCTCGACGACGACGGGATCTTCTTCCGGGATCATGCGCCGGTCCAGCTTCAGGGTGACCTTGCCCGGCACGACGTTGGTGTTGGTGCCGCCCTCGATGCGGCCGACGTTCAGGTAGGGATGCTTGATGCCTTCGACCTTCGACGTCACCTTGCGGTACTCGATGTTGCGCGCGTACAGCGCGTTCAGGATGGTGACCGCGCCGTGCAGCGCGTCGACGCCGGTGTCCGGAATCGCGGCGTGCGCCATCTTGCCGTGCACGGTGACCTCCATCTGCAGGCAGCCGTTGTGCGCCGTCACGACCTGATAACTGAAGCCCGCGGCGAGCAGGTAGTCGGGCTTGGTCAGCCCTTGCCTCAGCAGCCAGCCGGGGCCGAGCTCGCCCCCGAATTCCTCGTCGTAGGTGAAGTGCAGCTCGACGCCACCCTTCAGCGGCGCGCCCAGCGCTTCCAGCGCGCGCAGCGCGAAGGTGTAGGTCGAGAAGTCGCTCTTGCTGACGGCCGAGGCGCGCCCGTACAGGCGGCCGTCGACGACTTCGCCACCGTACGGGTCGTGCGTCCAGCCGTCGCCGGGCGGGACGACGTCGCCATGCGCGTTCAGCGCGATCACCGGTCCGCCCTCGGCGAAGCGGCGGCGGACGATCAGGTTGGTCAGCGACTCCAGGCCGTACCCGCGCACCTCGGCGGGTGGCACCGGGTGCTGCTCGGCGGTCAGGCCCATCGCGGCCAGCAGCTCGGCCGTGCGCTCGGCATGCGGCGCGTTGTTGCCGGGCGGCGTGTCCGTCGGCACGCGCACCAGCGCCTGCAGATAACGCACCTGCTCGTCGAAGTGGGCGTCGATCCAGGCGTCCAGCGCGGCGTGACGGGCCGCCGGCGCGGTCGAGGACACGTCGGAGGCCGACGCGCCGGTGGGCGGGGAAGAAGCGGAAGCGGTCATGGAAGGTCCGGGTCGGAGGATGGTCGGCGCGCGATCAGAAAGCGGTCACGTCGCGAGCAGGGTGCGGTCGGAAGCAAGGTCGGAAGCGAGGACGAACGCGCGGTCAAAGCGCGTTCAGCAGCGCCTGGAAGGCCCACACGCAGAGCTCGGTGTCGTCGTTGCTGATCGACTCCAGCGGGTTGTGGCTGATGCCCAGGTTCAGGCCGCGCTGGAACAGCATCGCCTGGGGCATGGCCTGGTGCAGCTTCATCGCGTCGTGGCCGGCGCCGGAGGGCAACCGGTGCACGGGCAGGCCCAGCGAGGTCACGGCGGCCTCCCAGCGCTGTTGCCACGCCGGGTCGCTGGGCGCGGCGGCGGCGGTCTCGGTGCGTTCGAGTGTGAAGCTCAGGCCGCGGCGTTCGCAGATCACGGCCAGCCGTTGCCGCACGTCGGCATCGAGCGCGTCGCGCGCCGCGTCGGTGGTGGCGCGCAGGTCGAGGCTGAAGCGGCAGCGGCCCGGGATGACGTTGATCGAGCCGGCCGGCACCTGCAACTGGCCGACGGTGCCGACGACCTCGGGTACCGCGCTGGCGCGCTCCTCGACGTACAGGATCAGCTCGGCGACCGCCGCGGCGGCGTCGCGGCGCCGGCCCATCGGCGTCGTGCCAGCATGGGAGGCCAGGCCGCGGACCTCGCCGAGGTAGCGGATGCTGCCGTTGATCGAGGTCACCACGCCCAGCGGCAGGTCGAGCTCGTTGAGCACCGGTCCCTGCTCGATGTGGACCTCGACGAATCCCAGGTAGCGTGCGGGATCGCGCGCCAGGCCGCGGATGGCGTCCAGCGTCGCGGCCAGCCCCGCCTGCGCCATCAGGTCGCGCATCACGACGCCGTCGGCGTCGGCCTGGTCCAGCCAGGCCGCGTCGAAGCGCCCCACCAACGCGCTGGAGCCGAGGAAGGTGGCCTTGTAGCGCTGGCCTTCCTCTTCGGCGAAACCGATCACCTCGATGCCATGCTTGAGGCGCCGACCTTGCTGATGCAGCTCCCGCACGCAGATCAGCGGCACCAGGATGCCGAGGCGGCCGTCGTACTTGCCGCCGTTGCGGACCGTGTCGTAGTGACTGCCGGTGAGCAGCCGCGGCGCCTCGCGATCCGTCGAGCGATCGGCCTCGCGACCCTCGCCGTGATAGACGCCGACGACGTTGCCCACCGCGTCGATGCCGATCTCGTCGAAGCCGGCCTCACGCATCCACGCCGCGAGCTGGTCCGCGGCGGCGCGGTGCGCCTCGGTGAGGTAGGTGACGGTCAGTTGCCCTTGCTCGGCGAAGCCCGGATCGGAGAAACGCGCCAGCGATTCCGCCCAGTCCCACACCTGGTTGCCCAGCGTCGGCGTGACGCAGAACTTGTCGTTCAGGCGGATCTCGGCGATGCGGTGGATGCTGCGCAGGCACTCGGCGCGCTCGATGTCCGGATGGGCGTTCAGACGCCGCGCGAAGGTGTCGATGATCTGCTGGCGGCTCAGGCCGTCGCCGCGGGGGCCGCGCACCGCCAGGATGAAGGGCCAGCCGAAGCGGGCGTTGTACTCGGCGTTCAGTTGCTGCAGGCGGGAGAACTCCTCCGGCGTGCAGTCGGTGAGGCCGGCCTTGTTCTGCTCGTGGGTGGATTCGGCCGTCAGCGACCGGCTGACCATCGCCTTGCCGGCGAGCTCCGGGTGCGCGCGGATCAGGCCGAGCTGCTCGCCGGTCGTGGCATCGCGCACGGCGGTGGCCAGGGCCAGCTTGAGCGCCGGCAGGCTGGCGAAGCCGCCCGCGGGTCTTGCCGCGAAGGCCCGCCGGGCGATCCAGGGCGAGTGTTCGTAGATGCCTTCGAGCAGCGCGACGAAGTCGGTTTCGTCGGCGGCGTTCAGGGCGTCGAGGGTGAGGAGGGATGCGGTCATGGTGGTCAGCCCCAGACGAAGGCCTGGTCCGCATCGAACGGATGCGTGGCCCGCCAGTGGCGGGCGATGTCGACGCGGCGGGCGACCCAGACGCGGTCGTGTTTCTCGACGTGGTCCAGGAAGCGCTGCAGCGCGCGCATGCGGCCCGGACGGCCCAGCAGCCGGCAGTGCATGCCGATGCTCATCATCCGGGGCGATTCGGCGCCCTCGGCGTAGAGCACGTCGAAGCTGTCCCGCAGGTACTCGAAGAACTCGTCGCCATGGCTGAAGCCCTGCGGCAGCGCGAAGCGCATGTCGTTGCAGTCCAGCGTGTAGGGCACGACCAGGTGCGGCGCCAACGCGCCGTCGGTCTTGCGGACGTTCATCCAGAAGGGCAGGTCGTCGCCGTAGTAGTCGCTGTCGTATTCGAAGCCGCCGAAGTCGGCGACCAGGCGGCGCGTGTGGGGGCTGTCGCGGCCGGTGTACCAACCCGACGGCCGCTCCCCGGTCATGCGCTGAATGATGTCCATGCCGATGTCCATGTGCTGGCGCTCGGTGGCCTCGTCCATGCCCTGGTAGTGGATCCAGCGCCAGCCGTGGCAGGCGATCTCGTGGTTGAGCTCGACGAAGGCGCGGGTCAACTCCGGATGCCGCTCCAGCGCCATCGAGACGCCGAAGACGGTCAGCGGCAGCGCGCGTTTCTCGAATTCCCGCAGCAGGCGCCACACGCCGGCGCGGGAGCCGTATTCGTAGATGCCCTCCATGCTCAGATGGCGCGCCGGATACGAGGCGGGGTTGAACATCTCCGACAGGAACTGCTCGCTGCCCGCGTCGCCGTGCAGCACCGAGTTCTCGCCGCCCTCTTCGTAGTTGAGGACGAATTGCACGGCGATGCGCGCCTGGCCGGGCCACTGGGCGTGCGGCGGGTGCTCGCCGTAGCCGATCAGGTCGCGGGGGTAGCCGGGGGAGACGACAGGCTTCATGGGACGGTGATGAAGGTCAGGTCCGCAGCATGGACTTGAGGTCCTGCACGCGCGGGTTGAGACGGAGGTTGGCCTCGACGTTGCCCAGGTGCGCGTCGAGCAGCTTCAGCACGGCCCGCTTGTCGCGGGCTTCGAGCGCGTCGACGATCGCTTCATGCTCGGCCTGCGATTCGGCGGCCGAATGGGAACTCTGGTACATCAGCGCGATCAACGAGCTGCGGGACAGCAGGTCGGTCAGCAGTTGCGCCAGCACCTCGTTGCCCTGCATGCGGGCCAGCACGACGTGGAAGTCGGCCAGCAGGCGCGTGCGGCCGGTGACGTCGGTGCGGGAGACCGCCTCGCGCTCCTGCTTCAGGTGGGCGCGCAACTGCCGGATCTGCGCGGTGGTGATGTGCTGGCAGAGGTCGGCGAGCATCGCCGCCTCCAGCATCTTGCGCACTTCGAAGACCTGCCGCGCTTCCTCCACGCTGGGCTGCGCGACGAAGGCGCCGCGGGCGGGCTCCAGGCGCACCAGGCGATCGCGGCTGAGCTGGTTCAGCGCCTGGCGCACCAGCGTGCGCGAGCACTCGAAGATGTCCGCCAGTTGCTGCTCGACGAGCTTGGTGCCGGGCATCAGACGCCGCTCGACGATCGCCTGCGTGATGGCGGCGGTGATGCGCTCGGTGACCGACGCCCCGGCATCGCCGCGGGCATCGTCACGGACATCGGACTCGCGGACGTGGTCGCGGGCGTTCATCGGGTTTCCGGAAAGATGGAGGCAAGAGGTTCTTGGGACGGTCTGCATGACTGGCCACAGCCGCCGCGAGCCATGCGGACCTTCCTTTGTGTTCGCGAGTGTATACACTTTGCCCTTTCAATCCACCGCGGCGCGGTCCGCGCCGGTCACCCGATGGGCAAGCTCACGACCCACGTCCTGGACACGATGCACGGCAGCCCGGCCGGCGGCATGGCGGTGCGGCTGTATCGCCTGGAGGCCGGCGAGCCGCGCCTGCTGCAGATGCTGACGCTCAACGCCGACGGGCGCGCCGACGCGCCGCTGCTCGAAGGCGCGATGCTGCTGGTGGGCCGCTACCGGCTGGTCTTCGAGGTGGCGGACTACTTCCGCCACCGTCGGGTGTCGTTGCCCGAGCCCGCCTTCCTGGACGAGGTGCCGATCGACTTCGGCATCGCCGATCCCGCCGCGCACTACCACGTGCCGCTGCTGGCGAGCCCGTGGTCCTACGCCACCTACCGCGGCAGCTGAGCGCGCGCTCGGCCGGCCGATAGCAGCCCCCACGTCATGCGCCCCTGGCAGACCCTCGCCCTGCGACTGGCCCGAGAGCCGGCGGTGCTGGTGCGCGTGGACGAGGTGCAGGGCAGCGGGCCGCGTGAGGTGGGCGCCTGGATGGCGGTCACGGCGTCGGATGCGGTGGGCACGATCGGCGGCGGGCAACTGGAGTTCGACGCGATGGCGCGCGCCCGCGCGGCGTTGGCGGCCGGTCGCGTCCTCGATCCGCGCCAGCGCTTCGCGCTGGGCCCGTCGCTGGGCCAATGCTGCGGCGGGGTGGTGTGGTTGAGCTTCGACTGGCTGGACGCGACGGCGATCGCCGGGCTCGCCGATCGGCTCGGGGATCAGCGGGACTGGCGGCGCGTCGCGCTGTTCGGCGGCGGCCATGTGGGCCGCGCGATCGTGGACCTGCTGGGCAGGCTGCCGGCGCGGGTGCACTGGATCGACAGCCGCGATGGCATGTTCCCCGAGCCGCTGCCGGACAACGTCCGCGCCGAGCAGTCGGAGCCCGTGCAGGGCGCGGTGATGACGCTGGCGCCCGGCTCGCATGTGCTCATCATGAGCTTCAGCCACGCCGAGGATCTGGATGTCCTGGCCGCTTGCCTGAAGCGGCAAAGGGAGGCCCGCGATCTGCCGTACATCGGGCTCATCGGCAGCAAGAGCAAGTGGGCGACGTTTCGCCATCGGCTGGAGGCGCGCGGTTTCTCCGCGGACGAACTGGCCCATGTGACTTGCCCGATCGGAGTGCCGGGGATTCCCGGCAAGCAGCCGGAGATGGTAGCGCTGGCGGTGGTGGCGCAGGTGATGCAGGAGGTGGCATCGCCTCGCTAGGGCCTTGCTCGTGCGCTGCCCCGGGTGCCCCTCGCCCGGCCTCGAAATCCGGGGTGCCGTCGGCTCATACGTCCCAAAATCGCCGCCGGCCCCCCGGATTCCGAGGCCTCCCGCATGGCTGACTTCGTCGAGGGACTGCCTCGTTCTGACTGGTTGGCGCCGCCCCCCTAGGATTCCGAGGCCTCCTGCATCGCTGACGTCGTCGAGGGACTGCGCCGTTCTGACTGATTGGCGTGGCCGTGGGGTCTCGGCATGGGAGTGTCGGTGGCAACCCTGAGTCGCTTTCGCGATCCGTGAAAGCTGGCGCCGCGCCTCGGGCATTCCGCTTCTCGTCCGATCTTTTCAGAATCCGCTCCATCGCACTCACCGTGCTCGCGTTCATCGCGAGGCGCGGGAAGACAGGAGACACGGATCATGGAAGGACTGCAAGCCCTGCAGGGGCTGCGCGTCGTGGAGATGGGCCAGTTGATCGCGGGCCCCTTCGCGGGCAAGACGCTCGGCGATTTCGGCGCCGACGTGATCAAGATCGAGGCCCCCGGCAGCGGTGACCCGCTGCGCAACTGGCGCATGCTGCAGGACGGCACGTCGGTGTGGTGGCAGGTGCAGTCCCGCAACAAGCGCTCGATCGCGCTGGACCTGCGTCAGCACGAGGGCCAGGACATCGCCCGACGTCTGATCGGCGAAGCGGACGTGCTGATCGAAAACTTCCGCCCCGGCACGCTCGAAGGCTGGGGCATGTCGTATGAGGAGCTCGCCGCCGCGAACCCCGGCCTGATCATGCTGCGCATCAGCGGCTACGGCCAGACCGGCCCGTACCGCGACCTGCCCGGTTTCGGCGTCATCGGCGAGGCGATGGGCGGGTTGCGTCACCTGACCGGCGAGGCGGACCGCGTGCCGGTGCGATGCGGCATCTCCATCGGCGACACGCTGGCGGCGTTGCACGGCACGATCGGCGTGTTGACCGCGCTGTATCACCGCAAGGTCAACGGCGGTCGCGGCCAGGTCATCGACGTGGCGCTCAGCGAGGCGGTGCTCAACGTGATGGAGAGCCTGATCCCCGAGTACAGCGCCTTCGGGGCGGTGCGCGGCCCGGCGGGCTCGGCGCTGCCGGGCATCGCGCCGTCCAACGCCTATCGGTGCACCGACGGCGTGGTGCTGGTGGCCGGCAACGGCGATTCGATCTTCAAGCGGCTGATGCAGGTGATCGGCCGTGACGATCTCGGCGCCGACGAGGCGCTGGGCAACAACGCGGGCCGCGTCGCGCGTGTCGAGGAGATCGACGCCGCCGTCGGCGCCTGGACCGCCACGCGTTCCGTCGACGAGGCGCTGGCGCGCTTGGCCGAGGCCAGCGTGCCGGCCGGTCGGGTCTACACCGCCAAGGACATCGTCGAGGACCCGCACTTCCGCGCCCGCGACATGATCCTGCGGCAGGAGACGCGCGACGGGCATGCGCTGCAGGTGCCGGGCATCGTGCCCAAGCTGCTGGGCACGCCGGGCGCGGTGCGCCGCAGCGCGCCGCGGCTGGGCGACGACACCGACGAGGTGTTGCGTGAACTGGGCCTGGACGCGGACGCCGTCGCCGCGCTGCGCGCCCGCAAGATCGTTTCCTGAGCGGAGCCGCGATGACTTCTCCTACCCCCCACGCATCGCGCGTCCCCTCGGACGTGTGGACCGGCGCCGGCCGCCGTGTCTTCATGCAGGACGTCGGCACCCGCGACGGCCTGCAGGCCGAGACCGTCTTCGTGCCCACCGCCGACAAGATCGCGCTGGTCGACGCGCTGTCCGAGGCCGGGCTCGCCAAGATCGAGGTGACGGCCTTCGTCTCCCCCCAGGCGATCCCGGTGCTGGCCGACGCGTCCGAGGTGATGCTGGGCATACGCCGCCAGCCCGGCGTGATCTACACGGTGCTGGTGCCCAACGTGCGCGGCGCCGAGCGTGCCATCGAGGCCCGGGCCGACGAATTGAACCTCGTCATGTCCGCCAGCGAGACCCACAACCTGGCCAACCTGCGGATGACGCGCGCGCAGTCCTTCGCCGGGCTGGCCGAGGTGGCGGCGATGGCGCGCCAGGCCGACGGCGTCGGCGATGCCGATGACGCCGGCGAGGGCGAGGGCGGAGTTGCACGGGGCGCCGGAGTGCCGCTGAACGTGTCGCTGTCCTGCTCGTTCGGCTGCCCGATGGAGGGCGACGTTCCAGTGGCGACGGTGCTGGGTTGGTGCGAGCGGTTCCTGGAGGAACTCGGCGCGCGTGGCGTGACGCTGTGCGACACGACCGGCATGGCCTATCCGACGCAGGTCGTGGCCCTGGTGCGCGCCTTCCGCGAGCGCTGGCCCGACGCGGAACTCACGCTGCACTTCCACAACACGCGCGGCATGGGCCTGGCCAACGTGATCGCGGCGCTCGACGCGGGCGCGGACCGATTCGACGCCTCGCTCGGCGGGCTGGGAGGCTGTCCCTATGCGCCCGGCGCGACCGGCAATGTCTGCACCGAGGAGATCGTGCACGCGCTGCAGTGCATGGGCCTGGACACCGGCGTGGACCTGGCGCGGTTGATCGCCGCCGCGAAGCGCCTGCCCGGCCTGATCGGCCATCCGGTGCCGAGCCAGATCGTCAGCGCCGGCCGTCGCCTCGACCTGCATCCGAGGCCGCGCGACTTCGACGCGATCCGCGATCGCGCGCTGGCCCGGAACGCCTGATTCGCCGACCCCGATCTCGACATCGACATCGACATCGACATCGACATCGACCCCCGGTTTCGTTCCCCGTTCCTGCTTTCCGCTTCCTGCTTCCCCGACAGACACAACAACGCCGCCCCGAGCGGCTCATCCTGGAGACAAGCCATGCATCAGACCCGCCGCCGACTTCTGGCGCGCACCGCGCAAGCCGCCGCGACCGTTGCCGTCGCGGTCGTCGGCCTCGGCACGACGATCGCCGCCCACGCGCAGGCGTATCCGAACAAGCCCATCACGATGATCGTCGGGGCCGCGCCCGGCGGCACGACCGACATCGCCGCGCGCCTGCTGGCCGAGCCGCTGGGCAAGGCGCTGGGGCAGACCGTGGTGGTGGACAACCGCTCCGGCGCCAGCGGCGCGCTGGCCGCGGTGGCGGTCAAGCGGGCGGAGCCGGACGGCTACACGATCCTGATGCAGTACTCCGGCTATCACGTGATCACGCCGCACATCCAGAAGGCGGCGTGGGACCTGAAGGACCTGCGCCCCGTGGCCAACGTGCTGACCGCGCCGCAGTTGATCGTGGTGCGCGAGGGCCTGCCGGTGAAGACGACCGCCGAGCTGATCGCCTATGCCAAGAAGCATCCGGGCAAGCTGTCCTTCGCGTCCTCGGGCAACGGCTCGCTGCAGCACGTCACCGGCGTGATGCTGGAGCAGCAGGCCGGCATCGAGATGATCCACGTGCCCTACAAGGGCACCGGCCCGGCGCTGCAGGATCTGCTGGGCGGTCAGGTCGACCTGACCTTCGGCACGCCGCCGCCGTTCATGCCCTTCATCGCGTCGGGCAAGCTGCGCGCGGTCGCGGTGACCGGCAAGGAGCGCCTGCCGTCGCTGCCCAACGTGCCGACGGCCGCGCAGGCGGGGCTGCCGGATCTGGACGCGGGCTCGTGGTTCGCCGTCTTCGCGCCGGTGAAGACGCCGCAGGCGGTGGTGGATCGGCTGACGGCCGAGATCGCCAAGATCATGGCCACGCCGGAATTCAAGAAGAAAGCGTCGGAGCTCGGCGCCGTCGCCGACTACATGACCCCGCAGCAGCTCGAGGCCCACAGTGCCGCCGAGTTCCTGCGCTGGGGCAAGGTGATCACGGCGGCGAAGATCCAGGCGGACTGAGCGCCTGCCTCCGATGGACCATGACTGAAGCCATCCCCCCGAGGGGTGGGTCGGTCATGCGCCTCGGCACACCATAATTCGCGCCACGCCGCGCGACCCTTTTCCTCTTCCCTTCGAATCCGACGCGCGGCCCGTTCAGGGAGTGAATCGCATGCGTGTTGTCGCCGCCGCCGTGCTGGCATTGGGAGGCCTGGCCTCGATCACGATGAGCGGGGCGCTGGCCGCCACCGCGGCCGCCGCCACCTCGACCGGCGCGTCCGCCACGACACCGGGCGAGCGTCCGCCGGTGATCGCGCTGATGGCCGCCGTCGGCGACCGCATCACGGTGGTGCGCCAGAAGCCCTCGGTGGGCACGCTGCTGGAGCCGTACACGCGCCGCACCTTGAAGGTGGCGGGCCAGGCGCTCAACGACGCCGCGCTGCGCGGCCTGGCGCTGGGCGTCTCGCAGGAATCGCCCGAGGCCGAGCAGGTGCTGCTGCGCTGGACGGCGAACGACGAGCTGATGCAGCGCCTGGAGGAGGCCCGCGGCAACGAGCGCGACACGATGCTGCTGGACGCGATCATCGAGCACCTGCGCCCGGTCGCGGATCGCCAGCGCTGGGACCGCATCGAGATCATCGTGCCCAAGTACCGCCGCTACGAGGCCAATGGCATGGGCACCAAGCTGCAGGGCATCGGCATCTACACGCAGCCGCTGGCGCGCAACATCGACCTGATCGACGACAGCATGGGTCCCGGGGACGACAACGGCACGCAACGCGTCGTCAATCCGACCACAGGCGAGGTGGTGCGCAAGAGCACCTTCGTGGCGCCGTTCATCTTCTTCGAGCGCGTGACGCTGGACGCGCGCACGCTCCATGTGCTGGCGCGCAAGCAGCAGTTCGACGCGACCAAGTACAACGATCCGATGTCCGACGAGCGCGACGTCTCGCAACACCTGACCCCGGCGCAGATGGCCGAGAAACTGAACTATCTGGTCGAGCGCTCCGCCTACCAGGCCATCCGCGGCAAGGGCGGCACGGTCGATGTCACGACGCCAGTGCCGGTCCAGGCGATGCCGGCCGCCAGCGGTACCGCGCGATGAGGACAGGCATTGCCGCCGCGCTCGTGCTGGCGGGACTGATGTCGATGGGCGCCGCGGCCGCGGCCGCGGCCGCGACCGATACCGGGAAGATCGCATCGGCGCCGGCCGTCACGGCGATGGCTGCCGCATCGGCTGCCACATCGGCTGCCACTTCACCTGCCATATCGCCTGCCTCCTTGGTCGCCCCCTCCACCGCCGCGTCCAGCGCGGCGGCGGTCGCGGCCGCCGCCGGGACGCCGAGGGTCATCGCGTTGATGGCCGCCGTCGGCGACCGCTTCACCTTCGTGAGCCAGCGGCGGACCGTCGGCAGCAACATCGATCCCCACCGGCGGACCCTCGTCGCCGTGCCGGACGACGCGTTGAACGTCGCCGTGCTGCGCGGCCTGGATCGCGGCATCGAGCAGGAAGAACCGCTGGCGGAACGCGTGCTGCTGCGGTGGTCGCCGTCGAAGGCGCTGGCCGACGCGCTGGAGCAGGTCAAGGGCCGCGAGCGCGACGAGGAACTGCTGGGCGCGGTGATCGAGGTGCTGCGCGCCTCGCCGGACCGCGCGCGCTGGGACCGCGTCGAGGTGATCCTGCCGCGCTACAGCCCGTTCGAGCGTCCCGGCATGGTCGGCAAGCTGCAGGGCATCGGCCTGTACGTGCAGGGCCTGGCGCGCGGCAGCGACGCGCTCGACGAGATGAGCGGCGATTGGGCCGGCGCTCCGGAGGGCACCAGCGGCGAGAAGGTCGTCAACCCGCATGACGGCACGGTCGTCCGGGCGACCACCTACATCGCCCCGTACATGTACTTCGAGCGCGTCACGCTCGATGCGAAGACGCTGGCCGTCACCGCGCGCAAGACGCAGTTCGACGCGACCCGGTACAACGGCCAGGGCGTGGAGATCGGCAACGAGCTGCTGGAAGAGAAGCTGCTGGCGTTGGCGGAACGCTCCGCCTTCCAGTCGGTGCGCGGCAAGGCCAGCGTCGAGGTCAGCACCCCGGTGCCGGTGGCGCCTCAGCCGGCCAGCGCGCCGGCGCGATGAGGGCATGACGGGGGGGCGCGCCCGGCATGGCCCGACCCGACCTGATCCGCCGGGCCCGTGCATGGCATGGCCGCCACGTCATGCGGCGGCGATGTCTGACGCGTGCCGTCAGATCGCGACCAGGCCGCGGATCGCCGGCGTCCGCATGTCGGCGTTGTCGCCGCGCGCGATGACGCTGCCGCGCTCCAGCACCATGAATTCGTCGGCCAGTTCCGCGGCGAAGTCGTAGTACTGCTCGCACAGCAGGATCGCGACCGGGTGGCCGGCGATGCCCTCGTCGGCCAGGCGGCGGATGACGCGGCCGATGTCCTTGATGATGCTGGGCTGGATGCCTTCGGTGGGTTCGTCCAGGATCAGCAGACGCGGCGCCGCCGCCAGCGCCCGCGCGATCGCGAGCTGCTGCTGCTGGCCGCCCGACAGGTCGCCGCCGCGTCGGCGCAGCATCTGCTTCAGCACCGGGAAGAGCGTGTACAGGTGCTCCGGCACGGGCGTGCCGCCGGGCTTGCTGGCGAGGCCCATGCGCAGGTTGTCCTCGACGCTCAGCCGCGCGAAGATCTCCCGCCCCTGCGGCACGTAGCCGATGCCGGCGCGGGCGCGCTGGTAGGGTGTGGCGCGGGTGATGTCCCTGCCGTCCAGATGCACGCTGCCGCCGCGCACCGGCACCAGCCCCATCAGGCTCTTCAGCAGGCTGGTCTTGCCGACGCCGTTGCGGCCCAGCAGCACGGTGACGCGGCCCGGCGTGGCGGTGACCGACACGTCGCGCAGGATGTGCGAGCCGCCGTAGTACTGGTGCAGGCCGCGCGCGTCGAGCAGCGGCGCGAGCGCGGGGACCGTCGAGGTCCGGTCTTGCAGTTCAACGTCCAAGGTACACCTCGATCACGCGTTCGTCCGCCTGCACCTGCGCCAGCGTGCCCTCGGCCAGCACCGCGCCTTCCGCCAGCACGGTCACCTTCTCGGCGATGCGGTCGACGAAGCCCATGTCGTGCTCGACGACGACGATGCTGTGCCTGCCCTTGAGCGTCAGGATCAGTTCCGCCGTGCGCTCGGTCTCCTGATCGGTCATGCCGGCCACGGGCTCGTCCAGCAGCAGCAGCTTCGGGTCCTGCACCAGCAGCATGCCGATCTCCAGCCATTGCTTCTGCCCGTGGCTCAGCAGCCCCGCGCTGCGCGTCATCCGGTCCTGCAGGCGGATCAGCGTCAGCACCTCGGCCAGCCGGTCACGCTGCGCGCCGCTCAGGCGGCCCCACAGCGACGCCCGCAGCGCGCGCGAGCCCTGCAGCGCCAGCTCCAGGTTCTCATGGACGCTGAGCGCCTCGAAGACCGTCGGCCGCTGGAACTTGCGACCGATGCCGAGCTGGGCGATCTCCGCCTCGCCATGCCGCAGCAGGTCGATGGTGCCGCCGAAGAAGACGGTGCCGCGCTGGGGCCGGGTCTTGCCCGTGATGATGTCCATCATCGTGGTCTTGCCGGCGCCGTTCGGGCCAATGATGCAGCGCAGCTCGCCGGGCGCGATGTCGATGGACAGGCCGTTGATGGCGCGGAAGCCGTCGAAGCTGACGTGCACGTCCTCCAGGTACAGGATGCGGCCGTGCGTCAGGTCCAGCTGGCCCGGACGCACGACGCGGCCGTAGCCGGGGCCGCTGGCGGAGCGCAGGCGCTCGCCGCCTTGTTCGAGCAGGTCGGGGCTCATGCCTTGGCCTCGCCGTCACCACCGGGGTTGCCGGCCTTCGCGCCGAACTTGCGCTTGAGCAGGCCCGCGATGCCGTCCGGCATGAACAGCGTGACCGCGACGAACAGCGCGCCCAGCAGGTACAGCCAGTACTCCGGCGCCACCTGCGTTAGCCAGCTCTTCGCGCCGTTGACCGCGAAGGCGCCGACGATCGGGCCCGCCAGGGTGCCGCGTCCGCCCACGGCGGTCCACACGGCGATCTCGATGGAGTTGGCCACGCTCATTTCGCCGGGATTGATGATGCCGACCTGCGGCACGTACAAGGCGCCGGCCAGGCCGCAGATCAGCGCCGACAGCACCCAGGCCGTCAGCTTGTAAGGCAGCGGCGAGTAGCCGCAGAACATCAGCCGCGACTCCGCGTCGCGGACCGCGCTCAGCACGCGGCCGAACTTGGCGCGCGTCAGCCAGCGCAACCCGAGGTAGCAGCTCACCAGCGCCAGCGCGCTCAGCACGAACAGCACCATGCGCATGCCCGGCGTGGTGATGGAGACGCCCAGGATGCGCTTGAAGTCGGTGAAGCCGTTGTTGCCGCCGAAGCCGGTCTCGTTGCGGAAGAACAGCAGCATCGCGGCGTAGGTCATCGCCTGCGTGATGATCGAGAAGTACACGCCCTTGATGCGCGATCGGAAGGCGAAGAAGCCGAAGACGAAGGCGATGCCGCCGGGCACCAGCAGCACCAGCAGCAGCGTCGCGGCGAAGCTGTCGCTGAGCGCCCAGTGCCAGGGCAGCTCCTTCCAGTCGAGGAAGACCATGAAGTCGGGCAAGGCGCTGCGGTACTGGCCGTCGCCGCCGATCTGGCGCATCAGGTACATGCCCATCGCGTAGCCGCCCAGCGCGAAGTACAGGCCGTGGCCCAGCGACAGGATGCCCGCGAAGCCCCAGATCAGGTCCATCGCCAGCGCGCACATCGCGTAGCAGCAGAACTTGCCCAGCAGGCCGACCCAGTACCCGTCCAGGTGCAGCGGATGCGAGGGCGGCACCAGCAGGTTGAGCGCCGGCACGACGATGCAGGCCGCCAGCAACGCCGCCAGGATCGCCAGCCAGCCGGCGCGGCCCAGCAGGGCGGGGCGTCCCGGCAGCGCCAGCGCCAATGGCGCGGGCGCCGCGGACGGTGATGGGGGGGGAGGGGCCGGTGACGGCGATGACGGCGATGACGGTGACATGGACGCCGACACGGGATGCGGGCTGGCGGGCGAGGGGACGGTCATGGCGGGCGCGCCCGGGGCGACGTCGTTGGCGGAGTGCATGTCAGGACTCCTGGGCGCGGCCCTTGACCGCGAAGAGGCCTTGGGGACGTTTCTGGATGAAGACGATGATGAAGAGCAGCACGGCGATCTTCGCGAGCACCGCGCCCACGACGCCTTCCAGCGCCTTGTTGGCCAGCCCCAGGCCCAGCGCCGCCAGCACCGTGCCGGCGAGCTGGCCCACGCCGCCCAGCACCACGACCATGAAGGCGTCGACGATGTAGCTCTGGCCCAGGTCGGGCCCGACGTTGCCGACCTGGCTCAGCGCGCAGCCGGCCAGGCCCGCCAGGCCGGAGCCGAGCGCGAAGGCGTAGGTGTCGACGCGGGCGGTGGGCACGCCCATGCAGGACGCGATCGGACGGTTCTGCGTGACGGCGCGCACGAACAGGCCCAGCCGCGTGCGGGCGATGAGCAGCGCCATGCCGCCCAGCACCGCCAGCGAGAACACGATGATGACCAGCCGGTTCGTGGGCAGCGCCAGGCCGGGCAGCAACGCCAGCGATCCGCCCATCCAGGCGGGACTTTCGACCGCCACGTTCTGCGCGCCGAAGAGGGAGCGCACCGCCTGCATCAGCACCAGGCTCAGGCCCCAGGTGGCGAGCAGCGTTTCCAGCGGGCGCCCGTACAGCCACCGGATCACGGTGCGCTCCAGCGCGGCCCCCACCAGCGCCGAGGCCAGGAACGACGCCGGCATGGCCACCACCAGGTAGGCGTCGAAGCCGCCCGGCAGCCATTGGCGGAAGGCGACCTGCACCAGGTAAGTCGCGTAGGCGCCGATCATCATCAACTCGCCGTGCGCCATGTTGATGACGCCCATCAGGCCGTAGGTGATCGCCAGGCCCAGCGCCACCAGCAGCAGGATGCTCGCCAGGCTGATGCCGGTGAACAGCGCGCCCAGGCGCTCGCCCCAGGCCAGTGTGTCCTCGACCTCGCGCAAGGAGCGCTGCAGCGCGCGCTTCACGTCGGCGTCCTGCTCGTCGGCCAGGCGTTGGTTGAGCAGCAGGCGTGTTTCGGGGCTGCGCGACTCGCCCAGCAGCCTGGCGGCCGCGAGGCGTTTCGTCGTGTCGGGGCTGGCGGCCAGCGCGGCGGCGCGGGCCAGCTTCAAGGCGTCGAGGACGACGGCATCCTTCTCCCTGGCGATCGCCGATTCCAGCAAGGCGACGCGGGCGTCGTCGCCGCCTGCGTCCAGCAAGGCCTTCGCGGCGGCCAGGCGTTCCTTCCTGTCGTCGCTGGAGAGCTTCAAGCTCGCGAGCGCGCCGTCGAGCTCGCCGCGCAGTCGGTTGTTGAGCATCACGTCCGACAGCGCCGACGCCGCCTCCGGCGCCAGCGTGACCGGCGCGCCGGTGGCCGCGTCGACGAGGCCGGCGTCGGTGGCGATCAGCACGCGCCGGTCGGCGCCGAGCTTGAGACGTTCGTCCGCCAGCGCCTGCAGCAGCGGCGCGGTGCGCGCGTCGGGGGACGCGACGAGCCGGCCGAGCGCGGCGATCCGCTCGTCGGTGTCGCCCTGCGCCACGGCCAGCGCTTGCGGCTGCGTCAAGGCCCGGACCGCCGGCGCGAGGCCGAGCAGCGCCGCGAGCGCCAGGACCGCGGGCAGGGCGCGCATCACTTCTTCACCGGTTCGTCGGGCTTGCCTTCGTTGCCCGCGATGTAGGGGCTCCAGGGCTTGGCCTTCACCGGGGCGGGCGTCTTCCACACCACGTTGAACTGGCCGTCGGCGCGGATCTCGCCGATGAACACGGACTTGTGCAGGTGATGGTTCTTCTCGTCCATCTTGGACGTGATACCGGACGGTGCGCTGAAGGTCTGGCCGGCCATGGCGGCGATGACTTTGTCGACGTCGGTGGACTTGGCCTTCTCGACGGCCTGCTTCCACATGTTGATGCCGATGTAGGTGGCCTCCATCGGATCGTTGGTCAGCGGCTTGTCCTTGTGGCCCGGCAGGTTCTTGGCCTTGGCGTAGGCGGTCCACTTCTTGATGAAGGCCTCGTTGGTCGGGTTCTTGAGGGACATGAAGTAATTCCACGCCGCCAGGTGGCCCACCAGCGGCTTGGTGTCGACGCCGCGCAGTTCTTCCTCGCCCACGGAGAACGCCACCACCGGCACGTCCTTGGCCTTCAGGCCGGCGTTGCCCAGCTCCTTGTAGAAGGGCACGTTGGAGTCGCCGTTGATGGTCGAGACCACCGCCGTCTTGCCGCCGGCCGAGAACTTCTTGATGTCGGCCACGATGGTCTGGTAATCGCTGTGGCCGAAGGGGGTGTACTTCTCGTCGATGTCGCTGTCCTTGACGCCCTTGCTCTTGAGGTAGGCGCGCAGGATCTTGTTGGTGGTGCGCGGGTAGACGTAGTCCGTGCCCAGCAGCACCCAGCGCTTGGCGCCGCCGCCGTCCTTGGACATCAGGTAGTCGACCGCCGGGATGGCCTGCTGGTTGGGCGCGGCGCCGGTGTAGAAGACGTTCTTGCTGAGCTCCTCGCCCTCGTACTGGACCGGGTAGAAGAGCAGGCCGTTGAGCTCCTCGACCACGGGCAACACCGACTTGCGCGACACGGAGGTCCAGCAGCCGAAGATCACCGCGACCTTGTCCTGCGTGAGCAACTGGCGGGTCTTCTCGGCGAAGAGCGGCCAGTTGGAGGCCGGGTCCACGACCACCGGCTCCAGCTTCTTGCCCAGCACGCCGCCCTTGGCGTTGATCTCGTCGATGGCCATCAGGACGGTGTCCTTGAGCACGGTCTCGGAGATCGCCATCGTGCCGGACAGGCTGTGCAGCACGCCCACCTTGATCGTGTCGGCGGCGAAGGCGGGCAGCGCGGCGAGGTTCAGGCCGGCCAGCGCGCTGGCGACGGCCAGGGTCTTGAGCGTGCGGCGGCGGGGGGACGAGGTGCGGTCGGACATGGCTCAGCTCCAGGAAACCAGCGGCATCGCGGCCGGCGGGGTGGTTGATGGAGACCGATGCTAGGGAGCGGGTCCGACCCGGCATATACGGCGGATGGCGTATGGCCATCCGGCCGCGCGGATCAGGCGGCGGGTTCGTCGGTGCGCCGCATGTCCATGACCCAGTTGATTTCCCAGGTGGCGCCGGCGTCGGGCGAGAACGCCTGCTCCCAGCGGGCGCCGGTGGCGCTGATGTCGCTCCAGCGGAAGCGCACGCGGATAGCGCGGCCGTCGAGTTGATCGTCGGCGAAGAATTCACCGACGCCGTCGACGAAGCTGCCCCGCACCGGCGTGTCGAGCTGGCCCGGCGCGCGGCCGTCCAGCCACCAGATCGCCCACTGGCCGGTGACGGGGTCGAAGGTGCGCATGGTGACGGCGCGATAGGCGCCGGAGGGCTGCGCCAGCCAGTTGTCGTCGACGTTGCCGAGTCCGCCCAGCAGCGACCAGGCCTGCAGCGTGCCTCCGAAGTCTTCCCACGTGGTGCAGTCCTGCAGGCGGAGCTTGAGGCGGCGGTGGCGGATGACCCACTGGCCGCGCAGGAAGTCGAATTCGTGGCCGGGGCGCATGTCGACGGCGCGGATCGAGTCGGGAGAGGTCGTGGTCATGAAGGGCTCCTGAAGCGGGATGTCTCGACGGCGTCGGGACTGGTGAGCACTCTGCGCCACAATATCTGCCATCCACTGTCATGTATTCCCGAGAGAGCGCGAGAGCGCGCGGAAAGGGTGAGAAGTATCGATGCGCGCCAGCCGGCTCCTGACCCTGCAGATGCTGTTGCAGTCCCGCGGGACGATGAGCGCGACGGCGCTGGCGCAAGCGCTGGAGGTGTCGGTGCGCACCGTCCATCGCGATGTCGAGGACCTGTCCGCGGCCGGCGTGCCGGTCTATGCGGAGCGGGGGCGCAACGGCGGGTTCTCGCTGCTCGCCGGCTGGAAGACGACGCTGACCGGGCTGACGCCGGAGGAGTCTCAGGCGGTGCTGCTGGGCGGCCTGAGCGGTCCGGCCGAGCAGCTCGGCCTGGGGCCTCAGGTGCGGCAGTCCCAACTGAAGCTGCTCGCGGCCTTGCCGGCCGATCTGCGCGCGCAGGCGCAGCAGGTCAGCGCGCGGCTGCATCTGGATCCGGTGGATTGGTATCGAGACGCGGACGCGGTGCCGGCGCTCGGCACGGTCGCGCAAGGCGTTTGGCAGGGGCGGGTGCTGGTGCTGGAGTACGAGAGCTGGCGCGCCAGGTCGATGCATGTGGTGGCGCCGTTGGGGTTGGTGATCAAGGCCGGCGTCTGGTATCTGGTCGGCTTGCTGAGAGGCAAGGCCAGCACGCTGCGGGTCTCGAAGATCCTCGCCGCGAGCCTGACCGAGAGATTGGTCGAACGGCCGGCCGGTTTCGATCTGGCGACCTACTGGCGGGAATCGCAGGCGCGCTTCGAGCGATCGCTGCGCGTGCAGGAAGTGGTGGTGCTGGCCACGCCGCAAGGGCTCGCGGCGCTGTCGGATCTGGGTCGCGCGGTGGCCGACGCGGTGGCGGCGGCCAGGCCGGCCCGCCGGGCGGACGGCCGCGCGCGCCTGCGCATCCCCGCCGAGGCCACCGCGCAGGCCGCGCGGCAGTTGATGCCGCTGGCGCCGGAGGTGGAGGTGCTGGAACCGGCGGCGCTGCGGGAGGCGATCATCGCGATGATCGAGCAGGCCGCGGCGAGGTACCGGTGACCTGCTGTAACACCTCGACGAAGATCCCGTGCACCGGCGTGGGCGCCTCGTCGTTGAGGCAATATCCCTTCCGGTCCTGCTCCTTCGGCGGCACGTGACCGGCCGGGCACGACCGACAGAACCCGAACAACATCGACGAACCAGGAGGTGTCATGTCCTTGATGACTTCAGCGATTTCCCTTTCGACGCCGTCCCCGTGGGCGGATCCCTTCATGCGGCTGGCGCGCCGGTTGCTGCTGGCCCTCGCCGCGATGGCCGCGCTGCTGGCCGGCACCTCGGCGTGGGCGCGCGACGAGGGCGACTGGCAGATCCTGCAGGCGCGCTACGGCACGGCGCAGCGCAACATGGACGTGACCGATCAGTTGCGCGACATGGCCCGCCGCGATGTCCGCGTGCGCGTCACCAACGAGCTGTTCGGCAACGACCCCGACTACGGCCGGACCAAGACGCTGCGCATCTACGCCCGCAACCGCGGCGGCGAGACGCGGACCTTCGAGTACCGCGAGGGCAACGTGATCGACGGCGACAACTTCACCGGCTGGCGTCGCGGCGACTGGGGCCAGGGCGGGTGGAATGGTGGCTGGGACGGCTCCCGCCCCGGTGGTGACGACGGCGCCTATCAGATCCTCGGTGCCCGCTACGGCCTGCCCGACGCGCACATCGACGTCACCGGCCGCCTGCGCGAGCTGGCCCGCCGCGATGCGCGCGTGCGCATCACCAACGACCTGTTCCGCGACGACCCGGCGCCGGGTCGCACGAAGGTGCTGCGCATCTTCACCCGCGGCCGCGACGGCCAGATGCGCACCTTCGACTATCGCGAGGGCGCCTGGATCGACGGCAGCCAGTTCACCGGCTGGGGCCGTGGCGACTGGGGCCAGGGCGGCTGGAACGGCGGCTGGGACGGCCGGCCGGGCAACAGCAATCCGGGCGGCTACAACCCGGGCGGCTACGGCCCGGGCGCGGACAACCGCCTGAACATCGTCCGCGCCACCTACGGCAGCGGCACGCGCTACGTCGACGTGACCCAGCGCCTGCGCAACATCAGCCGCGGTGGACGCCTCGACGTGCGGGTCGACAACGACCTGGCGGATCGCGATCCGGCGTATGGCGAGACGAAGACGCTGCGGGTGTACTTCACCCTCGGGCGTGGGCAGGAGCAGATGGTCGAGGCGAGGGAAGGGGATCGGGTGCGGTTGCCTTGATCAAGACTGGGCATCGGGCTTGATGACCGTGGATCCGAATGGTCGGCTGTAGGCTTCGACGCGAAGTCAACTGATTTACGGCTGCATCGCGGGCTATTCAGTGGCGCTGTCATTCGGCCAGAACCTTTGGAACACTGCTCGACCTTCGGGTCGAAAGAGTGGTGTCATGGCAATTAGTTTTACGCCAAAGGTCGGGCAAGTCCTCGAATGCAATTTCGGTCAGTTCACGATCCAGCCTGATGATCAGGGCCATACGGATTTCAATGTCCGGATTCCGCCTGAGATGATCAAGAACAGGCTCGTTGTCGTGCTGAACGGGCGCCTCAACCGACAGTCGTGCATCGTGGTTCCGCTATCGCGAACTCAGGACGTAGCCAAGTCGAGCAGCGGCATTCACGTTGAAATCGTGGAGGACGCCATATGCGAACTCAGCCATTTCACGCGTTGCGTCCGATGGGCGAAGGCGGACATCGTGCAACCGGTGAGTTCGAGGCGATTGCGCCTGCCTCGCGATTTCAATGGACCCGTGCAGTTTCTACTCAGCCGTTCGATCGTGGAACGTGTGCAGAGGGCTGCAGTCAAGGCGATCAATGCAGGTGGGTTGTTGATCCCTGGAGAGTCTCAGTTCGCCACCCTTGTTGACGTGCAACGACTACTTAAACCAGCAGCTTGATCTGATGCGCCTCCGCATGCAGAATGCGTTCCGTTGCCCACCGAGGCCTTTGTGTTTTTCCCGCCCTTGAGGCCTGCAGAAGCCCAGTCAATGACTGGGCTTCTGTCTTTCTGACGTGCCGCCGAGGGCTTGCGCATCACACCATCGTCGACCGATGCGCCCCGAACCCCGCCAACGCCCCATCGCCCGCCGCCAGGGTGACGCTGCCGGCCGCGCGTGCCGCGTCGCCGCATGCGAAGACATTGGGCACACTAGTTTCCTGGAACGCATGGACGCGGATGAACGGTCCCATCGGTCCGTCCTCCATCGCGCAGCCGAGCTGTTGCGCGATCGGGCTGCTCATGTGCGTGCGGGGCTGCGTGAAGAGCCCGTCCATCGTCAGCACGCGACCGTCCCTCAGCACGACATCGGCGATGCCGTCGATGCGCTCGACCGGCGTGGTCTCGATCACCGTGCCGCGTTGGGCGAGGGCGGCCCGTTCCTCCTCGCTCGGCGTGTAGACGCCGCCGAGGAACAGCGTGGTCGTGCCCCAGTCCGGCAGCATGATCCCGTGATGCTGCGCCATCGGCGAGGCGGCGATGATGCCGATCCGACCCGCGTTCATTTCAAAGCCATGGCAGTACGGGCAATGGAAGACGCTCCGGCCCCAGCGCTCGGCAAGACCCGGCACCGGGGGGAGCTCGTCGCGGACGCCGGTGGCGAGGATCAGTCGACCGGCGCTGACGACGAGGTCGCCGACGCGGAACTCGAAGCGGCCGTCGGGCGTGACACGCGCGTCCTCGGCCAGGCCCTCCCGCCACCGCACGCCTGGATAACGCAGCAGTTGCTGGCGACCCTCGGCGGCGATCGCGGCGGGTGCGCGGTCGTCCTGGGTCAGAAAACCGTGCGAGGTCCCGCCCGCTTCGTCGACGAAGCGGTTGCGTCGCAAGCCGGCATCGACGACGAGGACGTCGCGACGCGCTCGCGCCAGTTGCAGCGCGGCGGACAAGCCGGCGAAGCTGCCGCCGATGACGGCGAAATCAATCCTCATGCAGATGCTCCTCGAGACGATGGTGTCCATGGCCACCGTTTGCCCGGTGGCGCACCATGCGGCGGTGGAAGTCCTGGGACAGCGCCGCCAGCGTCACCGAGCCCAGCCGCTTCAGCAACGCCGCCTCGGCCTCCTGCACGGCGGCGCCGAGCGACTCGTTGACGGCCTGCGCGACGAGGCACTCGGGGCGGTCCTCGCGGAAGCCGAGCGACACGATCGCGGGGGCGCCCAACGCCTCATGGATGTCCCGCAGGGTGATGCGTTCGAGCGGGCACGACAGCACCCACCCGCCGCCGTGACCCTTGGCCGACGAGACGAAGCCGGCGGCCCGCAGGCCCGCCATCAGGCGCCGCAGCACCACGGGGTTGGTCCGCATCGCCGCGGCGAGCGCTTCCGAGGTGGAAGGGCCTTCGCCCTCGGCCATGTGCAGCAGCACGTGGAGGACGTCGGAGAGCTGGCTGTTTTGTTTCATGGAACATTATGAGTTGCATGATGAAGACCATGTCGCCATCCGGGAATGCGGCCGGCATCGGTGCTCGCGAGGTTCACTCATCTGCTGTTCCGTTCTGCGTTCTGATTTCCTTGATGGGGCCATCTCCCCCGCCTTGTGCAGCGCTCAAAGGAAAACGGCGAATGAGGAAAAGTCGAAAGCTGAAGAACTGCGGCATCGTGGAGATCGTTGATCCCCAGCAGATGCGGGCGGAGAAATGTGCGCGCCGCTCGATCCGACGCTCACACCTCCCACTGCGGATGCATCTCTCTCACCCGCGTCAGCGCCATCGAGGCGGCCGCGGTCCGCGTCTCCACGCCGAGCTTGGCGTGGATGCGCTCCAGGTGCTTCTTCACCGTCGCCGGGCTGGCGCCGAGGATGTCTCCGATGTCGCGGTTGATCTTGCCCTTGACGACCCAGTACAGCACCTCGGCCTCGCGCGCCGTCAGGCTGAACGCCAGCCCCAGCGAGCGGATCACCGCCGCGTCCGAGACCTCGCGCATCACGATCAGCCAGTCGCCGCTGGCGGCGGCCGATGAGCCGTTCGGACCGGGCGTGTCGTCGCCGCCGATGCAGTGATGCAGACGGAAGCTCAGCCGCCGCGCGCCCAGCTCGGCGCTGAGCCGCTGCGGCTCCTGGGGCGGCGTGCCGTCGTCCATCTCCGCCAGGCAGCGCCGCAACCACGCGAGCACCGGCGCGGGGGTCTGGGGTGCCACCGTGCCGAAGTAGAGCTGCAGGAGCTCCCTGGCCAGCGGCGTCTGCCAGAGCAGGCGACCCGACGACGCGCGCACCGCGATGCTGGCGTAGCCGAAGGCGTCCAGCGCCTGCCGGGTCTGGCGCGCCTGCCGCGCACCCTGCAGGTGGACCTGCATGCGCGCCAGCACCGCGCGCGGATCGAGCGGCTTGGTGACGTAGTCGACGCCGCCGGCCTGCAGCGCCGCCACCAGGTGCTCGGTCTCCGTCAGGCCGGTCATGAAGACGATCGGGATGTGGGCTGTCGCCGGATTGGCCTTCAGCCGTCGCGCCACCTCGAAGCCGTCCATGCCCGGCATCATCGCGTCCAGCAGCACGATGTCGGGCTGGCCCTGCGCCGCGCGCGCCAGCGCCGCCTCGCCGCTGGTGGCCGCGAGCACCGTGTAGCCGTGCTCGTCGAGCGCGTCATGCAGCAGCGACAGGTTGTCCGGGACGTCGTCGACCAACAGGACACGGTCGCCCTCCTGCTGATCGAGCAGCGCGGCGACGGCGGAGGGCAGGGGAGGGCTCATCTCGGTCGGGCTCAGGCAGGGTTCTGGACGCGTGCCAGCGCGCGCAGCATCGCTTCGAACTGGAACTGGCGGGCCAGCGCGCGCTGGGATTCGCAGAAGGGGCGCCAGCCGGCGTCGGCGGCTTCGATGTCGTCGAGCTGCCGCAGCACGCCCCGGTAGTAGCCCAGCTCCAGCGCCTCCCGCAGGCCGGCGAGCAACGCGGGCGGCGGTTGCGCGATCGGCGCGGCGTCGGGGGGCGGGGTCTTGCCGGTGCCCGCCCCGGGGGACTCGGAGGGCATGGACGACGTGGACGCCGCCGGCGACATCGGCGCCGCGGGCGCCACGCGCCATCGCAGCGACAGCCGCTCGGTGAGCCAGTCCAGCAGCAGCTCGTGCCGCACCGGCTTGAGGATGAAGTCCCGGGCCGCGATGCCGACGTCGTTGTCCTGGCCGCGCTCGAACGCGTTGGCCGAGACCACCGCGACGGCGGGTGCGTCGAGGCTGAGATCCTCCAGCATCCGCCGCAGCCGCCGTATCGTTTCCCAACCGTCGATGCCCGGCATGGCCAGGTCCATCAGCACCACGTCCGGCACCCAGCCGGCGGCGACGAGGTCCAGCGCGTCGTGGCCGCTCGACGCCTCGCGCACGGTGAAGCCCAGCGGCGCCAGCAGCTCGATCAGCAGTTGCCGGTCGTCGGACTCGTTGTCGACGACGAGCACTCGCGGCGACGCGCCGTCCAGTCCCAGTCGCTCCTTCGCAGCGGCCCGCGCGCGGGGTGAGTCGGGAATGCGACCGTGCAACTCCGGCAGGAACAGTCGCACCCGGAAGGTCGAGCCCTCGCCTGGCGTGCTGGTCGCCGACATCTCGCCGCCCATCAGCTCGGTGAGCATCTTGGCGATCGTCAGGCCCAGCCCGGCGCCGGGCGCGCCGCCGGCGCCGCTGGCGCCGCGCGCGAAGGGCTCGAAGATGCGCGCCAGCTCGGCCTCGTCCATGCCGGGACCGGTGTCCTGGATCTCCAGCGTCGCCATCTCGCGGCCATGGCGCACGCGCAGCGTGACGGCGCCGTCGGCGGTGAACTTGATGGCGTTGCCCAGCAGGTTGATGAGGATCTGTCGCAGCCGCTGCTCGTCGGCGCGCACCCATTCGGGCAGCATGCCCAGCGGCTCGAAGGAGAAGTCGAGGCCCTTGGCCGCGGCTTGCGGCTCGAACATGTCGGCCAGCTCCCGCAGCAATTCGGCGAATCGCACCGGGGCGGGTTCCAGGCTGAGGCGGCCGGCCTCGATGCGCGCGATGTCCAGCGTGCCGTCGATCAGCTGCATCAGATGCTCGCCGCCGCGCTTGATCACCTGCACCGCCTGGCGGCGCTGCGGTGGCAGCGAAGCATCCGCGGCCATCAACTGCGCGTAGCCGAGGATGCTGTTGAGTGGCGTGCGCAGCTCGTGGCTGATGGTGCTGATGTAGCGGCTCTTGGCCTGGTTGGCCGCCTCGGCGGCGGCTTGCGCGCGCTCGGCCTGCAGGCGCGCGCCCTGGAGCGCCTCGTCGGTGCGGCGGTGGGAGTCGATCTCGCGTCGCAGCGCCTGCGTCTGCCGTTTCGACTCCTCCTGCGCGACCTCGCGACTTTGATGCGCCAGCACCAGCCACCACGCGACCGTGCCGGCGACCAGCAGCAGCGCGAAGAAGGCCTTCAGCAGGCCGGCGCGCAGGCTGTCCTCCAGTGCCCGCTGCGCCGCCGCGTCCACCAGGGGGAGCTGTTGCAGCTGCTGGTGGTAGAGCAGGCCGAAGAGCGTCGCCAGCAGCGGCGTGATGACGCCCATCAGCAGCAGGTAGTGGCCCAGGCCCGTGTCGAGGTAGGGCCAGGTCGCGCGTGGCAGCAGGCGGCGCAGCAGCGCGGACCACTGCGCGGAGAGGCTGGCGTGCGGCTTGCACAGATCGCCGCAGCGCGCGTCCAGCGTGCAGCACAAGGAGCAGATCGAGCCGCGATAGGCCGGGCAGTGAGCCATGTCGGGCGCTTCGTAGTCGCGCTCGCAGATCACGCAGCGGCGCGCGGCGCGGGTCTCGGCGGCGGCGATCTCCAGCGCCGGGCGCGCGAGGTAGTAGCGCCCCTTCGTCGCCCAGGCGATCAGCGGCGCGGCGGCCAGCGCCGTGACCATCGCGATCGCGGCGGACCATGCCTGCGCCAGCGAGCCCATCACGCCCAGGTGGGCCGCCACCGACAGCAGCGACGCCAGCGCCATCGCGCCCACGCCCACCGGGTTGACGTCGTAGAGATGGGCGCGCTTGAACTCGATGCCCGGCGGGGACAGCCCCAGCGGCTTGTTGATCACCAGGTCCGCGACGACGGCCATGATCCAGGCGATGGCGACGTTGGCGTACAGGCCCAGCACGTGGCCGAGAGCCTCGAACACGTTCATCGCCATCAGCATGAAGGCGATCAGCGTGTTGAAGACGACCCACACGACCCGGCCCGGATGGCTGTGGGTCAGGCGCGAGAAGAAGTTGCTCCACGCCAGCGAGCCGGCATAGGCGTTGGTGACGTTGATCTTGAGCTGCGAGACGACGACGAACAGCGCGGTGACGGCGACCGCCCAGCCGTACTGCGGGAAGACGTACTCGTAGGCGGCCAGGTACATCTGGTTGGGATCGACGGCGCGCTCCGGCGGCACGGCGTGGCTCACGGCCAGGTAGGCGAGCAGCGCGCCGCCCAGCATCTTGAGCACGCCCAGCACCACCCAACCGGGCCCGCCCAGCAGCACGGCCGCCCACCAGCGGCGACGGTTGGCCGCGGTCTGGCGCGGCATGAAGCGCAGGTAATCGGCCTGCTCGCCCATCTGCGTGATCAGCGCCACGCCCACGGTCAGCGCCGCACCGAAGGCGTGCATGTCGAAGGCGGCCGTCCCGGACTGCGACCCAACTTGGGTCGTGATGCCGTCGAACGCACCAGGATGGCGCCATCCCACCCAGGCGAAGGGCAGCACCAGCAGCGCCAGCCACAGCGGCTGCGTCCACAGCTGCAGCCGGCTGATCGCCGAGATACCGTGTGTCACCAGCGGGATCACCACCAGGGCGCAGATCAGGTAGCCCCAGTGCGGTGGGATGTCCAGCGCCAGCTCCAGCGCGTAGGCCATCACGGCCGCTTCCAGGGCGAAGAAGATGAAGGTGAAGCTGGCGTAGATCAGCGAGGTCAGCGTCGAGCCGATGTAGCCGAAGCCGGCGCCACGCGTCAGCAGGTCCATGTCGACGCCGTGCCGCGCCGCGTAGACGCTGATCGGCAGGCCCGCCAGGAAGATGATCAGCCCCGTCGCCAGGATCGCCAGCGCGGCGTTGGTCCAGCCGTAGTGCAGCAGCAGCGTGGCGCCCACGGCCTCCAGGATCAGGAACGACGCGGCCCCGAAGGCGGTGTTGGCCACCCGCCAGGTCGACCAGCGGCGGAAGCGATGCGGCGTGTAGCGCAGCGCGTAGTCCTCCAGCGTTTCCCGCGCGACCCAGGCGTTGTAGTCCCGCCGCAGCTTGATGATGTGCTGCGGGGCGTCCTGGGTGGGGAGGGGCGTGTCCATCGGGGGCTTCGGGCCTTCGTGGAAATGCAGGTTCCGTGCCGGCCGCGATCGAGCGCGATCAGGAGACCGGGGGGCCGTTTGCTCCATGTCCCCCTTCGCCGGCCTGACCGGCCGTCGAATTCCTCCTAATACTTGCGCAAACGGCCCCCCGGTCCCCTGATCCCCACCGCTCGCTGTTTGCGTTCTTCTTCTTCTTCTTCTTCGGCATGGGGCTTGCTACGTGGGCACACACAGACACCTTCGGTGCAGGCCATGGAACTCACGCCAAGAGAAAAAGACAAGCTCCTGATCTTCACCGCCGCGCTGCTCGCCGAGCGCCGCAAGGCCAAGGGCCTGAAGCTCAACTATCCCGAGGCCGTGGCCTTCATTTCCGCCGCCGTGATGGAGGGCGCGCGCGAGGGCAGGACCGTCGCGCAAATGATGAAGGCGGGCCGCGAGCTCCTCACCCGCGACGACGTCATGGACGGCGTGCCCGAGCTGATCCCCGACATCCAGGTCGAAGCCACCTTCCCCGACGGCACCAAGCTCGTCACCGTCCATCAGCCGATCCCCTGACCGTCTTCCCCCGATGGCCTCCATGGCCTTGATCCCTCCGATCCCCTTGATCTCCGAGGACCCGAGATGACCCACCCGCGTTCCCTCCTCGCGATGCCCGCCGCCGCGCTCGCCCTGCTGTTGCCGGCCCTGGCGCTGGCCCACGCCGGCGACGGCGGCGTCCATGAACACGGCCTTGCCGCCGGCTTCACGCATCCGTTCACCGGTCTCGACCATCTCGCCGCGATGCTCGCCGTCGGGCTGTGGAGCGCGCTCACGCAGACCGGCCGGCGCATGCTCGCCGCGCCGTTCGCCTTCGCCGGACTGCTGCTGATCGGCGCGTTGCTCGGCGCCGCGGGCCTGTCCTTGCCGGGCGTGGAGCCGATGGTGGCCGCGTCGGTGCTGGTGCTGGGCCTGGTCGCCGCGGCGCGCTGGCATCTCGGCGCCGCGGCATCGGCGCTGCTGGTCGGCGCCTTCGCGGTGTTTCATGGGCTGGCCCATGGCTCGGAACTTCAGGGCGTGCCGGCCTTGCTGGGCATGGTCGTGGCGACGGCGCTGCTGCATGCGCTGGGGCTGGGCGTCGGGCTGAGGCTGCGCGCGCTGGCGCCGGCGTGGTCGCGCGCGGCCGGCGGTGCGATCGCGCTGCTGGGTCTGGGCCTGCTCGGCCGCATGGTGATCGCATGATCCCCGGCGAGCTGCTGACCGACGCCGGCGAGCTGGCCCTCAACCCCGGCCGCCGCACGCTGGTGGTGACGGTGACCAACGGGGCGGACCGGCCCATCCAGGTGGGTTCGCACTACCACTTCGCCGAGACCAACGCGGCGCTGCAATTCGATCGCGAGGCCGCGCGCGGCATGCGGCTCAACATCGCGTCCGGCACCGCCGTGCGCTTCGAGCCCGGCCAGCAACGCACCGTCGAGCTGGTCGACTTCGCCGGCACCCGGGAGATCTGGGGATTCCGCGGCCTGATCCAGGGAGCTTTGTGATGGCACGCATCGGCAAACGCGCCTACGCCGAGATGTTCGGCCCCACCGTCGGCGACCGCCTGCGCCTGGCCGACACCGCGCTGGTGATCGAGGTCGAGGACGACCTGACGCTGCGCGCCGGCGGCTACGGCGAGGAAGTGAAGTTCGGCGGCGGCAAGACCATCCGCGACGGCATGGCGCAATCGCAGCTCACCCGCGCGCAGGGCGCCGTCGACACGGTGCTGACCAACGCGCTGATCCTGGACCACTGGGGCATCGTCAAGGCCGACATCGGCTTGAAGGACCACCGCATCGTCGCCATCGGCAAGGCCGGCAATCCGGACACGCAGCCGGGCGTGGACATCGTCATCGGCCCCGGCACCGAGGTCATCGCCTGCGAGGGCAAGATCGTCACCGCCGGCGCGGTCGACTCGCACATCCACTTCATCTGCCCGCAGCAGATCGAGGAGGCGCTGGCCAGCGGCGTGACGACGATGCTGGGCGGCGGCACCGGCCCCGCCACCGGCACCTTCGCCACGACCTGCACGCCAGGCCCTTGGCACATCGAGCGCATGTTGCAGGCGGCCGATGCGTTCCCGATGAACCTGGGCTTCCTCGGCAAGGGCAACGCCAGCCGGCCCGAGGGCCTGACCGAGCAGATCGAGGCCGGCGCGATCGGCCTCAAGCTGCACGAGGACTGGGGCACCACGCCGGCCGCGATCCGCAACTGCCTGGACGTGGCCGAGGCGACCGACACGCAGGTCGCGATCCACACCGACACGCTCAACGAGAGCGGATTCGTCGAGGACACCGTCGCCGCCTTCGAGGGTCGCACCATCCACACCTTCCACACCGAGGGCGCCGGCGGCGGCCATGCCCCCGACATCCTGAAGGTGGTGGGCGAGGCCAACGTGCTGCCCAGCTCCACCAACCCGACGCGTCCGTACACGATCAACACGCTGGACGAGCACGTCGACATGCTGATGGTGTGCCACCACCTGGACCCGGCCATCGCGGAGGACCTGGCCTTCGCCGAGAGCCGCATTCGCAAGGAGACCATCGCGGCCGAGGACATCCTGCACGACCTGGGCGCGATCAGCATGTTCAGCTCCGACTCGCAGGCGATGGGCCGCGTCGGCGAGGTCGTGATCCGCTGCTGGCAGACAGCGCACAAGATGAAGCAGCAGCGCGGCCCGCTGCCCGGCGACGGCGAGCGTCACGACAATGCCCGCGTGAAGCGCTACGTCGCCAAGCTGGCGATCAATCCGGCCATCGCGCACGGCATCAGCCATGAGGTGGGCAGCATCGAGGTCGGCAAGTGGGCCGACCTGGTGATCTGGAAACCCGCGTTCTTCGGCGTCAAGCCGTCCCTGATCCTGAAGGGCGGCGTGATCGCGATGGCCGCGATGGGCGATCCGAACGCGTCCATCCCGACGCCGCAGCCGGTGCATTACCGGCCGATGTTCGGCAGCTTCGGCGGGTCGCTGGCGCGCGCGTCGCTGAGCTTCGTGTCGCAGTCGGCGCAGGCGGCGGGCGTCGCGCGGCGCTACGGCCTGGCCAAGACCACGGTCGCGGTGAAGGGCATACGCGGCGTGGGCAAGAAGGACATGATCCACAATGCCTACGCCCCGCGGATGGAGGTCGATCCCCAGACCTATGCGGTGCGCGCCGATGGCCTGTTGCTGCACTGCGAGCCCGCCGTCGTGCTTCCGATGGCGCAGCGCTACTTCCTGTTCTGAATGATCCAAGTTTCCAAACTGCTGGCCCAGGGCGCCGGCCTGGCCCCGGTGCTGCTCAAGCGCGCGTGCACCGTCACGCTCGATTGGGACACGCGCCAGAAGAGCCGTTTCCAGGCCACCGACAGCCTGGGCCGCGAGCTCGGCGTCTTCCTCGCGCGCGGCACCGCGGTACGCGGCGGCGACGTGCTGGTGGCGGAGGACGGCTCGCTGGTGCGCGTCGTCGCGGCGCCGCAGCCGCTGCTGCGCATCACCCCCTGCACGGCGCACGGCACGCCCTTCGACCTGCTGCGCGCCGCGTATCACCTGGGCAATCGGCACGTGCAGATCGAGCTCAAGCCAGACCATCTGAAGATCGAGCCGGACCATGTCCTGGCCGACATGCTGCGCGCGATGCACCTGATCGTGAGCGACGTCCAGGAGGGCTTCGAGCCCGAGGGCGGCGCGTATGCGGCGGGCGGCCACGCGCATCCGAACGGCGGGGACCACGGACATGGTGACGGCCACGGCCACGGCCATGGGCATGGGCATGGGCATGCCGAGACGCACGCGCATGGACGCGAGCATGGCCGCTCGCCCACGGGCCGCAAGACCATCGCCATCCAGGCCACGGCCGCGCCGCATGTGCACGGCCCGGGCTGCGGACACGACCACGGACATGAACACGGACACGATCACGCGCACGGCGACGGCCACGCCCACGATCACCAGCACGGCCGCTGATCCGGTCCCGCCGCTGTTGCGGCTGGTCTGGCTGGCGTCGCCGGCGTTGCCGATCGGGGCGTTCTCCTACTCGGAGGGGCTGGAGTCGGCGGTCGAGCACGGTCTGGTGCGCGACGATGCGTCCGCGGGCGAGTGGCTGAGCCAGCAGCTGCGCCTGCTGGCGCGCGGCGATCTGGCCGCGATCGCGCAGGGCATCGCGGCCTGGCGGTCGGGCGACGAGGCGGCGCTGATCGAGCTCGTCGCCTGGCTGCGCATGAGCCGCGACGGCGCCGAGGCCCGATTGCAGAGCGAGCAGATGGGCCAATCGCTGCTGGCCTGGTTGCGTGGTCAGCCGATGGCGACGCCAGGGCAGCTCGCGTTCCTCGCCCGTTGCTGCGACGGGCCGGCGCCGCACGCCTTCGTGCTGTCGCTTGCGCTCGCGACGATCGCGGTGAGCGTCGAGCAAGCCCTGCAGACGCAGGCCTTCGGCTGGGCCGAGAACCAGGTGCAGGCCGCGCTCAAGGCGGTGCCGCTGGGCCAGACCGCCGGCCAGCGCGTGCTGCAGCGCCTGGCGGCGGAGATTCCCCGCGCGGTGGCCGAGGCCATCGCCACGCCGCCCGCGCGGCGCCAGCTCTTCGCGCCGATGCTGTCCATCCTCGCGGCGCGCCACGAAACCCAGTACTCCCGACTGTTCCGATCATGAGCACCCCCACCGCCCCCTCGTCCGCGGCCGGCACCGCGCTGCACCACATTCCCGGCCGGACCAAGACGCTGCCGCCGCTGCGCGTGGGCATCGGTGGTCCGGTGGGCTCGGGCAAGACGACCTTGCTGGAGATGCTCTGCAAGGCGATGCGCGGCAAGTGGGACCTGGTCGCGATCACCAACGACATCTACACGAAGGAAGACCAGCGCCTGCTGACGGTCAGCGGCGCGCTGCCGGCGGAACGCATCATGGGCGTGGAGACCGGCGGCTGCCCACACACCGCCATCCGCGAGGACGCGTCGATCAACCTGGAGGCGATCGATCGCATGCTGGCGCAGTTCCCCGACGCCGACGTCGTGTTCATCGAGTCCGGCGGCGACAACCTCGCCGCGACCTTCAGCCCGGAGCTGAGCGACCTGACCCTCTACGTCATCGACGTCGCCGCCGGCGAGAAGATCCCGCGCAAGGGCGGGCCCGGCATCACGAAGAGCGACCTGTTCGTCATCAACAAGACCGACCTCGCGCCGCACGTCGGCGCCAACCTCGACGTGATGGAAGCGGACACGAAACGCATGCGCCCGACGCGGCCCTTCGTGATGACCAACCTCAAGACGCTCAGCGGCCTGGACGAGGTGGTGGCGTTCATCGAGCGCAAGGGCATGCTCGTGACCGCATGACCGCATGACCGCATGACCGCATGACCGCATGACCGCATGACCGCATGACCGTGGTCCGCGGTCTGCGTGAGCGGTGGCGACGCGGGCACGTGTGCACGCCGTCGCCCTCGCCCTCGCGTCACGTCGCGTCGCGTCGCGGGCCCGCATCGGCATCGTTCGCCGCGGCGGATGCTTGTCCGGTGCCTACGCCCGGAGGGGGGAAGAACCCTGCTTCGGCATGCCGGACTGAGCGGCGATGCATCCGCTCGCCACGCCGTTCTCCAGCCATTTCGTCGCCGATCCGCTGATCGACGATGGTCCGTCGTCGAAGGGTGTCGTCGATCCGCCTTCGACCAGCGGATTCGGCGCGTGCGCGGATGGCGCGACATCGACAGCACCCGCGACGCCTTCGCCGCCATCGGATGCCGCGCTCATCGACGAAATCGCGGACGCGCTGAGCGTGGACGCGCGCGAGCAGACCGGTGCCTGCGCGCGGCACCTGACGCGGGGACTCGATCTGCTGGCGGCGCCGGGCTCGCCGGCCGCGCAGGCGGACCGGTTCATCGTCGACGGTGATCCAGAGGGCTTGCCGGCAGACCTGCGCCAACGCGCGACCGACGCACTGGACGGAGATCCTGATCGCGACCGACCTTGCGGGCGCCTGCGTGCGCTGATCACCACGCTGGTGTCCGCGTTCGGCGGCGCCTCGCAGTGGCTGGACGCGCGGCCGGTCGGACGGACGGTCCTGAACCTCGCGCACTGCGCGGTGCGCAGTGTCGGCTCGGTCGCGTTGCCGACGATGGCGCGCCAGGGCATCGGACGCGCGCTGGACCTCGCCATGAGCGAAGGCCTGTCGGAGACGGCACGAACGGTGATGTCCTGCGCCTGCCTGGCCGTGCCCGCGGTCGGGCAGGCCGTGCTGCTGGTGCGTGACGAGCGGCGCGGCGAGGCGACCGGGTACTCGCGCGCCACGCGCGTCGTGCTGATGGCGCTACCGACCGCGGCAGGCGCGCTGGGGCTGGCCAGCGGCACGTTGTTGAACGCCGGCACCCGATTCGCCGAGGTCGTGCTCTACCCGCTGATGCGCGACGCCGTGCAGGCGAGATGGCCGATGGCCACGCAGCCCGACAGCGGGCCGACGCGAGGCTCGCTGGCGCTCACCAGCCTGGGCTACGCGATCAATCAACTGGCGGTGAGTCGGGCCTTCGCCGTCGCGCCGGATGTCGACCTTGCCGCGGGGGCGGTGCTGACCCAGGGCGTCGTGGCGCGCGGTGTGGCCAACTGGGCCGGCGAGGCGGTGGACCTGTGGTCCCTGCTGATGCTGCATCACGCCTGCCGCCACGGCCTGGGCACGCAGCCACGGACGCGCGTGGGCACCGGCAGCGCGACGCAGGCGATGACGACCATGAGGCACTGGGACACGATGGCCGCGCGCGGTGCCTTCGTCGCGGGCTTCAATCAGCTCTATGACTCGCTGCTCGCGGAGAACACGCTGACCCGCGCATGGCGTCCGAGCGTCGGCGATGCGCGGGCGTTCCAGGCGGCGGACTGGACGACCGAGGGCATCGTCGGCGGACTCACCGTGTTGACCTACGGCTTCTGGACCGACCCGCTGCACGCGCGGGGCGCGACGTTGCAGACGCTGGATGAAGCCCACCGCGGCGAGCGCGCGCCGCGGCAGTACGCCGGCAATCGCGCCGAGCCGGCCGTGGCGGGGTTGGGCATGGGGACCGTGGAGCTCGTGGCCTATCGCGACGCGGCGGACCGCCGCGTCGCGCGCGCGTGATCCGGCCGGGGCGCAGGCGAGGCGCCTCGCTCGTGCGTCGAATGAAAAAGCGCCGCCGCCCGCGGGCGCGGACGGCGGCGCGAAGGCGCCTGATCGAGGGGGGACCTCAGGCCGCCTGCGGCGTCACCCCGCCGTCCTTGCCTTTGCCTTTGCCTGGGTTCTTCCTGGCGTTCAGGATGAATGCGATCAACTGCCAGCCGATGAACAGCGCCATCACGCCCAGCAGCGTCGCGCTGATCGGACGGGTCACGAAGACATCGAAGTGGCCGCGGCTGATCAGCATCGCGCGCCGGAAGTTCTCTTCCAGCATCGGGCCCAGGATGAAGCCCAGCATCAGCGGCGCGGGGTCCATGTCCAGGCGCATGAAGATGTAGCCCGCCAGGCCGAACACCGCGGTGACGAAGATGTCGTCGAGGTTGTTGTTGACGCTGTAGGTGCCGATGCAGCAGAAGAACAGGATCGACGGGAACAGCACGTTGTACGGGATCTTGAAGACCGACAGCCAGTAGCGCACCAGCGGCACATTCAGCACCACCAGGAACACGTTGCCGATCCACATGCTCGCGACCAGGCCCCAGAAGATGTCCGGGTGGCCGCCGATCATGTTGGGACCCGGCTGGATGCCCTTGATGATGAAGGCCGCCATCATCAGCGCCATCACCGGGTTCTCCGGGATGCCGATGCTCATCAGCGGGATGAAGCTGGTGCGGGCGGCCGCCTCGTCGGCCGCGGCCTGGCCGGCCACGCCCTCGATGGCGCCGTCGCCGATCTCGTCGCGGTACTTGCTGACCTTCTTGTCCAGCGCGTAGGCCGCGAACTGTGCGATCGTCGGGCCGCCGCCGGGCAGGATGCCCAGGACCGAGCCCACCACGCTGCCGCGCAGCGCGCTCGGGATGATGCGCTTGAACTCGGGCCAGGTCGGCATCAGGTGGATCTTGCCGTTGAAGGGCGTGCGCTCGTTCTTCGCGTCCAGGTTCTTGGAGATCTCGGCGATGCCGAAGCAACCCAGCGCGATGCTCACCAGGCCGACGCCTTCCGCCAGGAAGGGCATGTCGAAGGTGTAGCGCTCCAGGCCGCTGTTGACGTCGGTGCCGATCTGGCCGAAGAGCACGCCGATCAGGCACATCGCCAGGCCGTTGAGCAGGCTGCCCGTGGTCACGAAGCTCACGCACAGGAAGCCCAGCAGCATCAGCGCGCAGTAGTCGGCCGGCCCGAACAGGAAGGCCACCTCACCCAGCGTCGGCGCCAGGCAGGACAGCACGACGATGGCGACGGTGCCGCCGATGAAGCTCGAGATGCCGGCGGTGAACAGCGCCAGCCCCGTCTTCCCCTTGAGCGTCATCTGGTACCCGTCGATGCAGGCCACGATGGAGCTGGCATGCGGGATCTTCATCGTGATGGCGCTGACGCTGTCGCCGTACTGCGCGCCGTAGTAGATGCCGGCGAGCATGATCAGCGCGCCGTTGACGGGGATGGAGTAGGTCAGCGGCAGCAGCACGCTGATCGTGGCCAGCGGGCCCAGGCCCGGCAGCAGGCCGACGAGGGTGCCGACGACGCAGCCGATGGCGCAGAACATCAGGTTCTGCCAGGTCAGCGCGTGCTCGAACCCGAACGCGAGGTTGTGGAGGATTTCCATGTCAGAGCAGCGGCAGGTTGAGACCGAGGAACTTCTGGAAGGCGAAGGCGATCGCCAGCAGTCCGGCGGAGATCGCCAGGTTGCGCTTCCAGGAGTACGAGCTGCCCGCGGCCGTCGAGATGAAGACCATCACCACGATGCCGACCGACATGTTGACGAAGCGGGACACCAGCGAGAAGGCGCACAGCGCGGCGATGATCAGGCCGATGTTCTTGATGGTGAAGGTCATCGGCGGGCCGCCGGCGACGATGCCCCGCACGATGGTGGCGAGCGCCACGATGCCCAGCAGGACGCTGATCATCAGCGGGAACATGCCAGCGCCGGCATGGTCCATGCGGCCGATGGGGTAACGCAGCGCGCCGAGTCCGAAGAACAGGGCGACCGCGGCGAGGAAGAAGCCTCGCGCAAGAGAGCGGTTGATCATTTGCACACCAGGGGAGGGGGAACTGACATGCCGCCATGGTTCCGGCGCGCCGCCCCGATGTCATACGCGTTTCCCGCAAAACCGCGGGTGCTCGAGACGTCGGACAGGTTGCCGACAGATTCAAGTCAAGAAGTCGTTCAGGAGTCGTAAAGGGCTCATGAACACGGGCGAGATCGACCTCACGCCACGACCCGTGAGACCTGCTCGCGCAGCCATCGCTGTGCCGCGTGACCGTGATTGCGCTCGTGCCAGACCATCGCGAGCTCGAAGCCGTCGATGGGGAACGGCGGCTCCAGCATCTGCAGCCCGGCGGCGCGGCCCTTGACCAGACGTTCCGGCACCGGCGCGACTGCCACCAGGACGATTGTTCCGAGAAGAAGGAAAGGGGGTCAGGCGTTGCCCAGCGTGGGGGGCGACACCAGCGTCTCCAGCACCCGGCGCAAATGCGGCGCCACGGGCGAGCGCGCGTTGTCCAGGTCGAGTGACGTGCCGGCGGGCAGCAAATAGAAGCCGACGTTCTCCAGCGCCACGACATCGCCGGCCGCGGACGCGGGCCCCCGCCGATCGGACATCCGCGTGCCGTCGATCACCGTGACCGCGCCAGCGCCGACCACGCGGAGCCCTTCTCCGGGTCGAAGGAGCAGCATGGTGTCCTCGTCGATGCCCACGCCGATGCGGCGCGGGTCCAGCGTCACCAGATGCAGCAGCCGCGCATGGCGCTTGCGTTGGGCGAAGTGCTGATCGATCACCAGCCTCGGCAGCAGATCGAGCCCCGGATGCAGCGGATAGGCGTCGTCCGGCCCGGCGAATTGATCATCCAGGTCGCCGACCGGCATGTGCGTTCCCAGCGCCGATGCGCCCGCGCTGGTGCCGGCGATGAGCAGCTCGCCACCGGCATGGCGCTCGCGGATCAGCGCGTGGAGCGGCGTGCCGCCGACGACCTCGACGAGGCGTTCCTGATCGCCGCCCGTCATGAACAGCAGGCGCGCGCCGCGCACGCGATCGAGCGTGGCCGGGTCGGCGGCGGCCTCGCGGTCGCGCACGTCCAGCCAATGCGGCCGCGCGCCCAGTTCACGGAAGGCGGGTTCGTAGTAGGACCAGAGGAGTTCAGGCTCGCCGCTGGCGGTGCTGAGGACCGCGATGTCCGGTGGCGAGGCACCGCCGACGTGCAGCTCGGCGACCAATGCCCGCAGGACTTCCCGTCGATCGAGACGGTCCTCGTTGCCGCCGATCAGGGCGAGCGGGGCGGGGAGGGGGAAGTGAGTCGGGGAGCGCATCGCTGGCGGAGACGGTGAGATTCGAACTCACGGAGGGCGCGAACCCTCGGCGGTTTTCAAGACCGCTGCCTTAAACCACTCGGCCACGTCTCCCGGAAGAGAAGGGGCGCATTGTAAGCGCCGGCTGGGCGTCTCAATCCTCGCCGGGCTTCTTCGCCTGCACGCAGCCGACCTGGATGATCTCCTGCACCTGCCCGTCCGCGACGCGGGCCGCCGTGAGTTCGCCCCCCCAGACGCAGCCCGTGTCCAGCGCCAGTAGATCGGGGCGCTGGACCAGCCCCAGCGTCGACCAGTGACCGAACGCCGTCGGGTGCCCCGCCGTGCGGCGGCCCGGCACGTCGAACCACGGCATGAATCCGGGCGGCGCCGTGCCCAGGCCTTCCTTCGTCTTGAAGTCCAGCTTGCCCTTGGCATTGCAGAAGCGGATCCGGGTCAGCACGTTGATGATGAAACGCAGCCGCGGCACGCCGCTCAGATCGTCCTGCCAGCGGTCTGGCTCGTTGCCGTACATCTGCGGCAGGAAGTCCGCCAGGTCCGGCCCGGCCAGCAGCGCGTGGACCTCGTCCGCCAGCGCCAGCGTCTGGTCGGCGTCCCATTGCGGCACCACGCCGGCGTGCACCATCAGCCAGCCCTGCGACCGCATCGCCAGCCGCTGCCGTCGCAGCCACTCCAGCAGCGGCTCCCGGTCCGACGCGTTCAGGATCGCGTCCAGGGTGTCCCCCTTGTGCGGGGCACGCACCCCCGCGGCGGTGGCCAGCAGGTGCAGGTCGTGGTTGCCGAGCAGGCATTGCGCCGCGTCGCCCAGCGATTGCAGGCGGCGCAGCGTGGTGAGGGAGTCGGGCCCTCGGTTGACGAGGTCGCCCAGCAGATAGAGACGGTCGCGGGAGGGGGAGAAATCGATCTTTTCCAGCAGCCGGGCGAGCGCGTCGCAGCAGCCCTGGAGATCGCCGATGAGGTAATGCATAGGGGGATTTTGCGGTGTCGACGTCACACAGGCTCTGCTAACCTTGCCGACCTTGTGTTTTGGGCGCGACTACGGGTTACCACCGGGTCCGCGCTGTCAATGGATACCGCCCTAGTTCTCTTCCTGATACTGCTCAACGGATTGTTCGCCATGTCGGAGATGGCCCTCACGGCCTCCCGCAAGGCACGCTTGCAAGTCATGGTGGAGAGCGGCGAGGGCGGCGCGCAGGCCGCGATGGACCTGCACGAGAACCCCACGAAGTTCCTCTCCACCGTGCAGATCGGCATCACCTCCATCGGCGTGCTCAACGGCATCGTCGGCGAGGCCGCGTTCTCCGGTCCGGTCGCGGAACTGCTGCGCGCCCACACGCCGATGACCGAACGCGCCGCGGAGATCACCGCCATCGGCCTGGTCGTCATGGTGCTGACCTTCGTGACCATCATCTTCGGCGAGCTGGTGCCCAAGCGCCTGGGCCAGATGTACCCCGAGAACGTCGCCCGCCTGGTCGCGCCGCCGATGGAGATCATGTCGCTGGTGACGCGGCCCTTCGTCAAGCTGCTGAGCTTCTGCACCGAGTTCACGCTGAAGCTGCTCGGCATGGGCGGCCGCGCGAACCGCGCGGTGACGGAAGAAGAGATCGCCGCCAGCCTCGACGAAGGTCGCGATGCCGGCGTGATCGAGGAACACGAGCACCAGATGGTGCGCAACGTGTTCCGGCTGGACGAGCGCCAGATCGGCTCGATGATGATTCCGCGCGCGGAAATCGCCTGGCTCGACGCCACCGACCGTCCCGATCAGGTGCTGCAGATCCTGCGCGCGCACGGCTATAGCCGTTACCCGGTCTGCCGCGGCGGCCTGCACGACGTGGTCGGCGTGGTGAGCGCCCAGAACCTGCTCGCGCGCGCGCTGGCCGGGGAGCCGCTGGACCTGTCGACCGGTCTGGAAGCGCCGGTGTTCGTGCCCGAGACGCTGTCCGGCATGGAGCTGCTGGCCCACATGCGGCGGGCGGAGACGCCGCTGGTGTTCGTCGTCGACGAGTACGGCGAAGTGCAGGGCGTCGTCGCGATGCGCGACGTGCTGGAGGCCATCGCGGGCGAGTTCAACTCGTCCGATGGCGAGGATGCCTGGGCGGTGCAACGCGAGGACGGCAGCTGGCTGATGGACGGCCTGATCCCGGTCACCGAGCTGAAGGACCGCCTGGAATTGAAGGAACTGCCCGAGGAGGATCGTGGGCGCTACAACACCCTGGCCGGCATGGTGATGCTGCTGCTGGGGCGTTTGCCGCGCACGGCCGACGTGGTGGAGTGGGACGCGTGGAGATTCGAGGTGGTTGACCTCGACGGCAAGCGTGTGGACAAGGTGCTGGTCTCGAGACTGGCCGACGATGGAGTGACTGTATGAGCAACCCCCCGATGTATGACAACCTGGTGCCGGTGGACCGGGTGCAGCACAAGAACACCCGCATGAAAGGCGGCGTGTCGTCCCTGGATCGCCTGCGCGGCCTGAACTCGCTGTTCATCGCCGTGGCCGAATTCGCCGACGCGAGCCTCGAATACCCGGTGGTGTTCGTGCGCGTGGGCCAGGCCCCGGAAGGCCAGCGCCCGCCGATCGCGCCGCTGGCCGTGTTCGGCCTGAAGCAGGGCAGCAACGTGTTCATCAAGGACGACTTGTGGACCGCCCGCTACCTGCCGGCGTATGTGCGCCGTTATCCCTTCGCCATGGCGCGCCTGAGCGACAGCGGCGACGAAATGGCGCTGTGCCTGGACACCGGCTCCGGCGCGTTCTCCGAGACCGAGGGCGAGCCCCTGTTCAAGGAAGACGGCGAAGCCAGCGACCTGCTGCTCAACGCCAAGCAATTCTGCGAGGACTTCGAGCGCGAGGCCGAGCGCACGCGCCAGGCCTGCGAAGTGCTGCAGGACCTGAACCTGCTGCAGGACATGCGCTTCGAGGCGCAACTGCCCAGCGGCGAGAAGCTGGACGTGGACGGCTTCATGACCGTCAACGAGAAGGCCCTGGCCGAACTGCCGGATGAGAAGGTCCTGGAACTGCACCGCAACGGCCTGCTGGAGCTGATCACCATGCACCGCCTGTCGCTGCGCCACATGAGCCGCCTGGCCCAGCTGTACGTGCCGCCGGCCGCCTGACGGCCCGGCCGGACCGCAGTCCGGCATGCGACATCCCGGCCCATGCCGGGGCGACAGCCGTCCCAGACAAACCCCAAGCGGGTTTGCTTGAGTACGGCGTACGGAAAAGCCTCGATAGCATCCACTCCCCTCACAAGGATGTTGGATGCTGTTCGAGGCTTTTTTGTCTTCTGCCGCGATGGAGACGGTGTTCTCCCCTGCCGCGGTGGTGCAGTCGATGATGGACATGGAAGCTGCGCTGGCGCGGGCTGCGGCCAAGGTCGGCTTGATCCCCGCGCCCGCCGCGCAGGCGATCGCGAGCCTGTGCCGGGCCGAGCTCTACGACGTGCAGGCGCTGATCGCCGCCGCGCCGCGAGCCGGCAACCTGGCGCTGCCGGTGGTGCAGCGGCTGCGCGAGACGGTGGCGCTGTTCGATCCGGCCGCGGCGGTCTACGTGCACCGAGGCGCCTCGGCGCAGGATCTGGTCGACACGGCGATGGTGCTGCGCACCCGCGAGGCCCTGCGCCTGATCGACGACGACCTCCAGCGGCTGTGCGGCCAGTTGCTCGATCTGGCCGAGAGGCACGTCGCCGTGCCGATGCTGGGCCGCACGATGATGCAGCCCGCGCAGGTGATCAGCCTGCGCTTCAAGCTGATGAACTGGCTGATGCCGCTGCTGCGTAGCGCCGAGCGGCTGCGCGAGCAGGGCCGGGCCTCGCTGCTGCTGCAACTGGGCGGCGCCGTGGGCACCCTGGACGCGATCGGCGGGCGGGCGGACGAGTTGCTCGCGGCGGTGGCCGGCGAACTGGGCCTGCCGCTGCCGGACATGTGCTGGCACACCCAGCGGGACCGCTGGCTGCGGCTGGGCATGGAGGTGGGGCTGCTCTGCGGCAATCTGGGCAAGCTGGCGCAGGACTTCGCGCTGATGGCGCAGGCGGAGATCGACGAGCTCAACGAGCCGCCCGGCGAGGGCTTCGGCTCCTGCACCTCGATGCCGCACAAGAAGAATCCGGTCGCGGCGCTGCAGGCGCTATCGGCCGTGCAGCGAGCGCCGCAACGCGTCGCCGGCCTGCTCGCCTGCATGGCGCAGGAGCATGAGCGCGGCCTGGGCCAGCAGCAGGCGGAACTGGCTGAATGGAGCGGCCTGATGGGGGGCGCCCACAGCGCGGTGCAGGCGCTCACCCGTGCGCTTGCTGAGCCGGTGATCCGTGTCGATCGGATGCGCGATCACGTCCTGGGTCGCCAGGGGCTGGTGGCCAGCGAGCATCTGGAGTTGCTGCTGCTGCCGCGTCTGGGACGGCAGCGCACCGGCGCGTTCGTGCGTGACCTGATCTACCGCGTCCGCCACGGGCAGGGCACGCTGGAGCAATTGCTGCATGCCGCGATCGACGTCGGCGACCTGCCGCCCACGGCGCTGTCCGCCGAAGAACTGGCCGGATTGTTCGACCTGGAGGCCATCGCCGCCCAGGCCGACGGTCGCGTCGCCACCTTGATCGTCCAGGCGCGTGCCCGCCTCGATGCGATGGCCGCCCAACCGTGCGCCTGACGCCGTCGTGGGCGGTTCGACGTCAAATATCCCTATTTCTTGTACGGATTTCCGTAAAAACGCGGGACGCAGCTGTCCCCTCATTTCGGTATTTGAACTTCGGACAAGTAGTTACATCTGCAACAACCAGCATGTCGGAAATCGCCGCGCGGGATTCCTCGAGATTCGATGTTCTCGAATCAGAGCGCGGCTTGGCGCGGCATTCCCGGTGGGTGGGGGCTATGTAACGGAGTTCCCTCAAATGCGGGGTTTCCGGCCTCCGGGGGATTGACCGGCGTCGCTACCCGGTACAGACCCGTAAGGTCGAGGTCGCATTTGTTAACTATCGTAGCGACCCGGAGTAATTACTTTAGGTGGGGCATAGACTCGCCCCCCATAACCAAGCAGTCTGGAGTTGGGAATGAGCGACGAATCACATCTGTCTGGCATCGAGCTGGAACCGCATGCAAGCCCCTTGCAGGCGCTCCAGTCGATCCCGTCGGATATTCCGTTTGTTCGCTCTGACTCGGTGGAGCTCGTTTGCCGCGACACGGAGTTCGGCCGCATCGAGATCCGCGCGTTGATGGAAAGCGGCAGCAGCGCCTTGCTGGAGCGTCGTTATGCGTCACGGGGTTACAAGCTGAGCCGCTCCGCCGACGTCACGCTGGGCGCCTACTGGGAAGGCCGGCTGGTGTCGACGCTGGGTTTGCGCCGCGACGGCGGCAACCTGGCGGCCGACCAGAGCTTCCCGGAAGAGATGGCCGACATGCGCCGCCAGGGCTGGCAGCTGTGCGAATTCACCCGGCTGGCGGCCGATCCGGACGGTCCGTCCAAGCTGGTGCTGGCCAGCCTGTTCCACCTGGCCTACCTGCACGCGGTGAATCACTGGGGCGCCGAGTTCCTGGTGATCGAGGTCAATCCCCGCCACAAGGCCTTCTATCGCCGCATGCTGGACTTCCAGCCGCACGGCGAGCAGCGCCTGCACCGCAGCGTCGGTGCGCCGGCGGTGCTGATGAGCCTGTCGCTGGCGTACGGCTCGACGCAGGTGCGCAAGCACGGCGGCACGCTGAACGAGGATGGCCGCTCGCGCACGCTGTTCCCGTACTTCTTCTCGCCCGAGGCCGAGCCCGAGTTGCTGAGCAAGCTGGCGGACGTCTACGGCTACGACGCCTGAGGCCGGGCCTTCCGGGCCTCCCGGCCCTCCCGCCTTTCCTCGCCGCTTCCCGCCTCCTCCGCTTCCCTCGCCTTCACGGCGCCGCCGGCCGCCCACCCCCTCCGTCCCCGATCTCACGCCTCCAGCCAATGGAGGCTGAACCAGTCGCGCGCGTCGGTCCAATGCGCCGCGGGTCGGAAGCCCGCCTCGCGGGCCAGCGCCTGAAAGCTCTCGACGCTGTACTTGTGCGAGTTCTCGGTATGCAGGCTGTCGCCCGGCGACAGCAGGTACTGCCGGCCTTGCAGCTGCAGCATCTGCGGTCCGCGCGGCAACAGATGCATCTCGATGCGGTGCCGGCGCGGGTCGTAGAACGCGTAATGGTCGAAGGCGTCGGGATCGCATTCCAGCCCCAGCGCGCGCTGCGCGTGGCGCAGCAGGTTCTGGTTGAAGCGCGCCGTCACACCCTGCGCGTCGTTGTAGGCCGCGTGCAGCAGCGCCGGGTCCTTGATCAGGTCGACGCCGATGAGCAGCGCGCCGCCGTCCAGCTCTTCCCGCAGCAGCCGCAGGAACTGCAGCGCCTCGTCGGGCTCGAAATTGCCGATGCTGGAGCCGGGAAAAAAGCCGATCCGCCGCCCGTCCGCAGGCGGATCGGGCAGCACATGCATGCGGGTGAAGTCGGCCACCACCGGCAGGATGCGCAGCGCCGGTTGCTCCCGCTGCAGCGCCTCGCAGGCGGCCAGCAGGTGCGGGCCGGAGATGTCCACCGGCACGAAGCTGTGCAGGTGCCGGGCGCGTTCCAGCAACAGGCGCACCTTCACCAGCGCGCCGGCGCCGTATTCGATCAACTGCGCGCCGTGGCCCATGCGCTCGGCGAAGTCGCCGGCATGGCGCCGCAGCAGCGCGAGCTCGGTGCGGGTGGGGTAGTACTCGGGCAATTCGCAGATCTGCTCGAAGAGCGCGGAGCCCTGCGTGTCGTAGAAATACTTGGGGGAGATGGAACGGTCCGGGCCCGCCAGCGCGGCGTGCAGGTCTTCGGCGAAGGAACTCATGCGGGGGTCTCCGCGCGCGGGCGCGCATCGCGGGCGAGTCGCAGCCCGGTGAACTGCCAGCGCGCGGCCGGCGGGAAGAAGTTGCGGTAGGTCGGTCGCGTGTGGCCGGGCGGTGTCGCCAGGCTGCCGCCGCGCAGCACCAGCTGGCCGACCATGAACTTGCCGTTGTATTCGGAGGCGGCGCCGTCCAGCGGTCGGAAGCCCGGATACGGGTGATAGGCCGAGCGCGTCCACTGCCAGGCTTGATCGTGCAACTGCGCCATGCCGGGCAACGCCGCGGCGGCTTCCCATTCCGGCTCGCTGGGCAGGCGGGCGCCGGCCCACTCGGCATAGGCGGCGGCCTCGTAGAAGCTGAGTTGCATCACCGGCGCCGCCGCATCCAGCGGCCGCATGCCATGCGGGCCGAAGATCGACCAGCCGCCGTCGCCGGTCCGCGCCGGATCGTCCGCGCGCTCGTGCTCGATCCAGTAGAGCGGCGCCTTCCATCCCTGCGCCTGGACCGTGGCCCAGCCGTCGGACAGCCACCAGCGCGGCTCGCGATAACCACCGGCCTCGATGAAGCGCAGGAACTCGCCGCAGGTGACGAGCCGGCTGGCGATCTGGAACGGCTCCAGCCAGACGCGGTGACGCGGCCCCTCGTTGTCGAAGGCGAAACCCGCGCCCGGGGCGGCGGCGTCGTGGCCGATCTCGACCAGCCCGCCGTCATGCGAGATCCACTCGCTCACCCGCCCCGTTGGCCAGCGCGCGGGCGCGTCCGCCGACAGCGCCGGCCGCCACGGGTGACAGGACAGCAGGTGCAGCGCGTCGGTCAGCAGCAGTTCCTGGTGCTGCTGCTCGTGGTTCAGCCCGAGTTCCAGCGTCGGCGCGATCGCGGCCCAGCGCGCCTCGTCGGTACCCGCGATCAACCGGGCCATGTGCTCGTCGACGTGGCGCCGGTAGGCCCGCACCTCCTCGAGCGACGGCCGCGTCAGCAGGCCGCGCTGGGGGCGCGGATGGCGCGGGCCGAGGCCCTCGTAATACGAGTTGAAGAGGACGTGGTACGACTCGTCGATCGGCCGGTAGCCGTCGAGAAAAGGGCGCAGCAGCAGCGCCTCGAAGAACCAGCTGGTGTGGGCCTGATGCCATTTGGCGGGACTGGCGTCCGGCATCGACTGGGCGGCCTGATCCTCGATGGACAGGCCCTCGGCCAGCGTCAGCGTGTGACGCCGGACCGCCTCGTAGCGGCGCGCGAGATCGCGCCGGGCGAGCGGCAGATCGTGATCCGACATGCAAGCAACTCCTGCGGCCCGAGGGGGCGGACCGCTCGTCAACGGTAGCTGATTTGGCCGGCCCTTGCCCGGTCCGCGCCTCTCGCCACGGGCCGGAAGGCCGGTCAAGCTGCCACCCGATGTCAGCAGGGGCAAGGCGGGTACCCGCGCGCGCCACGGCCTCCAACTCTTCGCGAATCATTCATCGCTGCGTCATCGCGGGGCGGCAGTCTGCGATGGCCTCGGCTCACGTATCGATACATGTCCATGACGCAGCCCCACTCGCCGATGCCGGCCGGATTCACGGACCGTGTGGACCGTGCCGACCGCGCGCACCCCACCGATCGTCCGGACCGCGTCGTCGATACCACCGACGGGCTACCCTTGCCCTGGCTGCAGGACCGGCAACTGGGCGAGCGCCTGCTGGAGGCGCTGTGGAGCGCCGGCCAGCCCGCGACCCCGGCTCAGTTCTTCGTCTGGAGCCAGAGCCGCCTGCAGCCGCTGCTGCCGCACCGCCTGCTGGTCTGCGCCTCCGACGTGCCGCCGTCGCCGCGCTTGACCGCGCAGCTGTTTCACCTCAAGCCGATCGGGGATGGGCTGCAGGCCCAGCTCGAATCGCCGGAGCACGGCCTGTGGCTGCACCTGATCCGCCGCTGGGGCGAGGGGCGCCGCGCGTTGCGCATCGACGTGGCGCGGGAGGAACCGTCCGCGCTGTTCCAGCCGCTGCTGGAAGCCGGCCTGCGCAGCCTGGTGCTGCACGGCGTGGCCGGGGACGGCGAGCGGCCGCAGGGGTTGTTCCTGCTGGCCGGCGACGGCTGGGACGACGAGCACCTGCAGCGCTTCGAGCTGCTCACGCCGGCCTTGCATGCGGCATGGCGCCGCTCGCGGCTGCAGCCGCGGGGGCAGGCCTTGCCGCGTCGCGTCGGCATGCTGGTGACGCCGCGCGAGCAGCAGATCGTCGAAGGGTTGCGCGCCGGGCTGAGCAATGAGGGCATCGCGATCCAGCTGGGCATCAGCATGTTCACGGTGAAGAACCACGTACGCAAGATCCTGCGCAAGCTCGGCGCCAACAACCGCGCGCAGGCGGTGGCGATCGCGATGTCGCGGCGCGAGTTCAGCGAGCCGGAGGCGAGCGGTCTTCCACGAGGCGCATGAGCAGCGCGTGCGCCGCGAGGCCGATCGCGGCGCCGATCATGTCGGCGATCACATCCTGCAGCTCGGCATCGCGGCCGGGGATCTGGGATTGCACCAGCTCGATCAGGATGCCGAAGGCCAGCAGCCAGGCCAGCACGATCCAGCGGCGCCGCGCGCCCGCCCGCAGGCATTGCATGCCCACCACGGCCAGGCTCGCGAACGCGGCGAAGTGATTGGCCTTGTCCCAGCCCAGGTCGGCCTCGGGCGGCGGGTGCGGGCTGAAGGCCAGCCAACTGATGACGGTCACGAGCGCCAGGAACAGCAGGCGCCAGGCGGCGCGCCAGCGCGGGTCATGCAGGACAGCAGCGATCACGGGGGCCCGCCTCCGTTCCGGGCGGGGCGCAGTTTGCCATGATGAGATGACCGCGGCGGCGGGCCGCGCGGCCGCGGCTCCTGGGCGCGCGGCGCTGCGCCGCGCCGCGCCGCATGGGCCGGGCGATCGCGACGGTCGCGTGCCGCGCGGCGTCGCCTCACTCCAGGTGCTCGTGATGATGGCTGGCGCCGCGCTTCCAATAGGCGGAGGCGCGGATCGCGTGGCGGTCGTGGCCCTTCTCCTCGACGAGCACCCGGCGCAGCGCGGTCATCGCGGCGGCTTCGCCGGCGCACCACGCGTAGCCCTCGCCATCCGGCAACGTCAGCGCGCGGGCGGCGGCCAGCAGCGCCTCGTCCCCGTCGACCCAGCGCAGGTCCACGTCGGCCGTCGTCTGGAAGTGGCGGCGGTCGCTCTCGGGCACGTTGAGCAGCGCGATCACGCGCGTGCCGGGCGGCAGTTCCTCGAGGCGGCGGGCGACGGCGGGCAGGGCGGTTTCGTCGCCGGCCAGCAGATGCCAGTCGTAGTCGACCGGGACGATGAAGGACCCACGCGGTCCGCCCACGGTCAACGACTGGCCGGGCACCGCTTGCGCGGCCCACGCGGCGGCCGGGCCGTCGCCGTGCTGCGCGAACTCGATCACCAGCTCGCGCGCGGCGGCGTCATGGCGGCGCGGGGTGTAGTCGCGCATCACCGGCGCATCGCCGCTGGCGTCGAAGATCAGCTTCACGTGATCGTCGAAGGACGCGCTGACAAAGTCGGCGAGCGACTCGCCGCCCAGTGTCACGCGGCGGAAGTTGGGCGTGACGTCGTCGACGCCGAGCACGGTCAGCTCGCGACGCTTGAGCTCATGGCGGACCCGCTGCACGCGGCTGCCGCCGGCTGGCGCGGCCTGTTGCCCACCGGATGCGCCGGAGGGCGCGACAGAGGGCGCGAGGGCGGAGGGGAGGGGATTCGATTCAGGCTTCATTGCCGTTGGATTCTGGTTCGTTGACAATGTCATCCATCTTCCGAATATCGATTGACAATGTCAACTAACACTACCGGTCGCAGGGGCAAGGACGACGACGTGCTGGAGCTGATCCACACGGTCATGCATCAGTACCGCGCCCGGCAGTACCGTTTCCTGCGCGACGGTCCGCAGGACATCACGCACATGGAGGGCAAGGTGCTCGGTTTCTTCGAGCGCCATCCCGACGGCACGCAAAGCGACCTGGCGCAGCACAGCGGGCGGGACAAGGCGCAGCTCGCGCGCCTGATCAAGGGGTTGCGGGACAAGGGGCTGCTCGACGCCGAGACCGACGCGGCCGATCGCCGCCAGGTGCGGCTGCGCCTGAGCGCCGCGGGCGAGGCGGTGCAACGCGAGTTGAAGCGGCAGGCGCGGCAACTGTCGGCGCACGCGGTGACGGGATTGAACGCGGCGGAGCAGCAGCAGCTGATGGCGCTGCTCAAGCGCGTGCAGGCCAATCTGGGCGAGGAGTGAATCCAGCGAAATTCGGCGAGCCCGAAACTTGTCGACCTCTGAAAGTTGGCCTATACTGTGCGGCTCTGTTGTTCGCGACAGCGCCGGTGTAGCTCAGTTGGTAGAGCAGCGCATTCGTAATGCGAAGGTCGGGAGTTCGACTCTCTTCACCGGCACCAATCCTGAAAAGCCGCTTGGATCTCCAAGCGGCTTTTTCTTTGGTCGCGAGGGTTCGCGGGATGCCGCCAGGTTTTGGTCGGCTACCTCCCGGTCGCTCCGGAGCAGGTCTTGCATCCGGGCTGCCGTGGCACTGACAAGCGTCTTGCCAGCTGGCTGATCAGCCGATCGGTCGAGGGCTATATTGCCCGGCATGACTGCATCCGCCCATGACGCCACCCGCGCGACGTCGACCACGCCCGTGCGACTGAAGCTGGACGATCTCGAGTCCGCGCCCTTGCCCAGCACGCTGAAAGGACTGCCCGTTTCAGCCGAGGGCTTGCCGCTGCGCGACCTCGGCACGCTGGGCCTGTCCCTGCTGGACGGCGACCTGCCGCTGCCGGCCGCGGTGCTGAAGGACGCTGCCATCATCCACAACGCCGCGTGGATGCGCGACTTCGTGAACCGCGCCGGCGTGAGCCTGTGCCCGCATGGCAAGACGACGATGGCGCCGCAGTTGTTCCAGCGCCAGCTCGACGAAGGCGCCTGGGGGATGACGGCGGCGACCGCGGCGCATGTGCGCAGCTATCGACGCTTCGGTGTGCCGCGCGTGCTGCTGGCCAATCAACTGGTGGGGCGGGCCGACATCGAGCTGGTGTTCCGGGAGCTGGAGGCCGATGCGGATTTCGATTTCTACCTGCTGGTCGACTCCGCCGCGGGCCTGGATCTGTTGCGCGAGGCCGTGGCTGCGCATGGACTGACGAGGCCGCTGCAGGTGCTGCTCGAAGTCGGCACGCCGGGTGGCCGGACCGGTGCGCGCAGCCTGGCGGATGGGCTGGCGCTGGGGCGCCTGATCCGCGACGCCGGGCCGGCGATCGCGCTGCGCGGTGTCGAGGCCTTCGAGGGCGTGTACAGCGGCGACGACACGGCGCGCGTGGAGCTCGGCGCGCTGTCGATGATCGAGACCGTGGCCTCGCTCACGCGCGCGGGTTGCGAAGAGGACTGGTTCGCCCCCGGCGAGGTGCTGCTCAGCGCCGGCGGCTCGGCTTTCTTCGACATGGCGGCGCGCACGCTGGCGGCGGTCGAATCGGCGGGCACCGGGTGCGCCTTGCGCGTGGTGCTGCGCAGCGGCTGCTATCTCTCCCACGACAGCCTGCAGTACGAGCGCATGCAGGCGCGCATGCGGCAACGCGCTGGTGCGATGTGGGGCGCCGGCCCTGGCCTGCGCAATGCGATCGAAGTCTGGGCGCACGTTCAATCGGTGCCCGAGCCAGGCCGCGCGATCTGCACGGCCGGCAAGCGCGACCTCGGATATGACGCCTGCCTGCCGCAACCGCTGTGGTGGTACCGCCGCGGCGAGCACGATGTGCCGCAGCCCGCGCCGACCGACTGGCAGGTCGTGAAGCTCAACGATCAACATGCGTATGTCGACGCTTCCAGCGGTGTGCTGCCGCTGCGGGTCGGCGATCTGATCGGCTTCGGTGTCGGTCATCCATGCACGACCTTCGACAAGTGGCCGCTGCTCTACCGCGTCGACGACGAGTACCGCGTGCTGGGCGGGGTCAGGACGTTCTTCTGAACGCGACATCGACTCCGGAGGCCGGCCAAAACGCAGAAGGCCGCTCATCGAGCGGCCTTCTTTACTGACCCGGCCCGCGCCGGATCGCGGTCACTTCGCGGCGTCGGACTCCACGTGGTATCGCGTCACGCGCTCGACCTCGTTCTTCGAGCCGAGCACCACCGACACGCGCTCATGCAGCTTGGTCGGCTGCAGGTCGAGGATGCGTTGGCGGGCGTTGGTGGCGGCGCCGCCGGCCTGCTCGACGAGGAAGGCCATCGGGTTGGCCTCGTACATCAGGCGCAGCTTGCCGGCCTTGTTGGGCTCGCGCTTGTCCCACGGGTACATGAAGATGCCGCCGCGCGTCAGGATGCGATGCACGTCCGCCACCATCGACGCGATCCAGCGCATGTTGAAGTCCTTGCCGCGCGGACCCTCCACGCCGGCCAGGCATTCGTCGATATAGCGCGTCACCGGCTCGTCCCAATGGCGCTTGTTGGACATGTTGATCGCGAACTCCTTCGTGTCCGTCGGGATCTTCACGTCGTCGGCCGTCAGCACCCACGAGCCTTGCTCGCGGTCCAGCGTGAACATCGCCACGCCGTCGCCCACCGTCAGCACCAGCGTCGTCTGCGGTCCGTAGACGCAGTAACCCGCCGCGGCCTGCGCCGAGCCGGGCTGCAGGAAGTCGTCCTCGCTCACGCCCTTGCTGCCGTCGAGCTTCTTCAGCACCGAGAAGATGGTGCCGATCGACACGTTGACGTCGATGTTGCTGGAGCCGTCCAGCGGATCGAACATCAGCAGGTACTCGCCCTGCGGGAAACGGTTGGGCACCAGGTGGATGCTCTCCATTTCCTCCGACGCCATCGCGGCCAGGTGGCCGCCCCACTCGTTGGCTTCGATCAGCACCTCGTTGGCGATGATGTCCAGCTTCTTCTGGACCTCGCCCTGCACGTTCTCGGATCCGGCCGTGCCCAGCACGTCGCCCAGCGCGCCCTTGTTGACGCTGATGGCGATGCGCTTGCAGGCCCGGGCCACCACCTCGATCAGCAGACGCAGCTGCTGCGGGATGTGGCCGTGCAGTCGCTGCTGCTCGACGAGGTATTGGGTCAGGCTGACGCGTTGACTCATGAAACGACTCCGGATGGTTGAAAAACTGGTCGTCAGCCCTGGACGGCCTCGGCCGGCGCCGCGGCGGCCGGCCGCGGGTCCAGCGCGAGCGCGCGCTCGACGATCTCGCGCACGTCGTTGGACAGGTCCGGCTTGGCGGCCACGCGCACGATCGCTTCGCGCGCGGCGCCGCGGTACGGCTCGGCCAGCGCGGTCCAGCGGTCCATCACGCGCGCCAGGCGGCCCGCCACCTGCGGATTGATCGCGTCCAGCGCCAGCACCTGCTCGGCCCAGAAGACATAACCGGCCGCGTCCGCCCGGTGGAATGCCGCCGGGTTGAACATGCACAGCGAGAAGATCAGGCTGCGCGCGCGGTTGGGATTCTTCAGCGTGAAGTCGGCGTGCTTCATCAGCTGCTTCACGCGGGCGAAGGTCTTGCCGTCCTGCTCGGCGGCGCGGCCCTGCATCGCGAACCACTTGTCGATGACCAGCGCCTCGCCCTTGAACTGGGCGTGGAAACGCGCCAGCGCGCTGTCGGCCAGCTCGGCATGCGCGTTGACCAGCGCGGACAGCGCGCCCAGCCGGTCCGTCATGTTGGTCGCGTCCTTGATGCGCTGGTACGCGCGGCCCGGCCAGACGCCGTCACCGCCGCGCGTGGCGTTCAGCACCAGCATCGCCAGCGACAGGTTCACCAGCGCGCGCTTGCCGCTCTGCACCGGATCGGGCGAGTAACCCGCGCTGACCTGATGCGTCTCGAAGGCCCAGGCCCAATCGGCCTGCAGCGCCGTGGCGAGCTGCTCTTGCGCCGCCGCGACGGCCGCGTGCACCGCCTGCGGATCGACCTCGGTCAGTTGCTCGGCGATGTAGGCCTCGTCGGGCAGTTGCAGCGCCAGCGCCTTGAAGGCCGGATCCAGGTCCGCATGGCGCAGCACGGCGCGCATCGCGTCCAGGTAGGCGGCGTCCAGCGTCAGCGGCTCGCCCGAGCGCACGGCGCCCAGGATGCGCGCCAGCGCCAGGCGCTGGCTGGCTTCCCAGCGGTTGAACGCGTCGCTGTCGTGCTTGAGCAGCACCAGCAGCTCGGCATCGCCCAGGCCGTCGTCCAGCACCACCGGCGCGGAGAAGCCGCGCAGCAGCGACGGCACGGGCTCGCCGGCCACGTCGACGAAGACGAAGGACTGCTCGGCCTGGTCCAGCACCAACACGCGCTCGGTGGCGACGGTGCCGCCATCCTCGCCTTGCAGCGTCAGCGGCAGGGGCCGGCCCTCGCGCGACAGCAGGCCCAGCGCCACCGGGATCACCTGCGGCTGCTTGCCGTCCTGGCCCGGCGTGGCCGGGTTGGCCTGGCTCAGCGTCAGCGTGTAGGTCCGGGCGTCGGCGTCGTAGGCGCCGCGCGCCTGCAGGCGCGGCGTGCCGGCCTGCGAGTACCAGCGGCGGAAGGTGTCCAGGCGCGTCGACAGCGGCGAGCCCGGGTTGGCGTCGGCGATCGCCTGCGCGAAGTCGTCGCAGGTCACGGCCTGGCCGTCATGGCGCTCGAAGTACAGCGACATGCCCTTGGCGAAGCCCTCGCGGCCCACCAGCGTCTGGTACATGCGGACGACTTCGGCGCCCTTGTTGTAGACGGTGGCGGTGTAGAAGTTGTTGATCTCGACGTACTGGTCCGGGCGCACGGCGTGCGCCATCGAGCCGGCGTCCTCCGGGAACTGCATGGCGCGCAGCGCGCGCACGTCCTGGATGCGGCAGACCGCGCGCGCGCTCGGCGTGGCGGCCATGTCCTGGCTGAACTCCTGGTCGCGGAAGACCGTCAGGCCCTCCTTGAGCGACAGCTGGAACCAGTCGCGGCAGGTAACGCGGTTGCCGGTCCAGTTGTGGAAGTACTCGTGCGCGACGATCGACTCGATGCGATGGAAGTCCGCGTCGGTCGAGATGGCCGGGGAGGCCAGCAGCGCCGCGGTGTTGAAGATGTTCAGGCCCTTGTTCTCCATCGCGCCCATGTTGAAGTCGGACACGCCGACGACCATGAAGCGTTCCAGGTCCAGCGGCAGCTTGAAGCGCGCCTCGTCCCACACCACCGACGCGATCAGCGAGTTCATCGCGTGCTCGGTCTTCTCCAGGTCGCCCCGGCGGACGTAGACCTGCAGCAGGTGGTCCTTGCCGGCGCGGGTGCGGATGCGCTGCTCGCGCGCGACCAGGTCGGCGGCCACCAGCGCGAAGAGGTAGCTGGGCTTGGGGAAGGGGTCGTGCCATTTGGCCAGGTGGCGGCCGTTGTCCAGCGTGGCGGTCTCCAGCAGGTTGCCGTTGGAGAGCAGCATCGGGTACCTGGCCTTGTCGGCGCGCAGCGTCACCGTGTACACGGCCATCACGTCCGGGCGGTCCAGGAAGTAGGTGATGCGGCGGAAGCCCTCGGCCTCGCACTGCGTGAAGAAGCCGCCGCCCGAGGTGTACAGGCCCGACAGCGCGGTGTTCTTCTCCGGCGCGCAGGTGTTGCGGATCTCCAGGTTGAAGTCCGCGTCCGGCACGTTGTCGATGATCAGCTCGTGGCCTTCCTGGCGGAAGGAGACGCTCTCGCCGTCGATCAGCACGCGCAGCAGGTTGAGTTCCTCGCCATGCAGGCGCAGCGGGCCGTGCGGCACGCCGGCGTTGCGCTCCAGGCGCATCTTGCTGGTGACCAGGGTCTTGGCCGGCTCCAGGTCGAAGCACAGGTCGACGGTGCGGATCCAGAAGACCGGCGCGACGTAGTCTTCGCGGCGGATCAGGGTGGCGGTGCCTTCACGCATGGCGGGCTTCCTCGTAGGAATGTGAAAGCCCCGGGCGGTGGATGCTGCGCCGGGGCATTTGTCTCGGAGTCGTTCTTAGACGCCTTGCTTGAGCGAGGCGGTGATGAATGCGTCCAGATCTCCGTCCAGCACCTTCTGCGTGTTGGAGATCTCGACGTTGGTGCGCAGGTCCTTGATGCGGCTCTGGTCCAGCACGTACGAGCGGATCTGGTGGCCCCAGCCCACGTCGGTCTTGCTGTCCTCGAGCTTCTGCTGCTCGGCCATGCGCTTCTTCATCTCATGGTCGTACAGCCGCGAGCGCAGGCGGCGCCAGGCGACGTCGCGGTTGCTGTGCTGGCTGCGGCTGTCCTGGCACTGGACGACGATGCCGGTCGGGATGTGGGTCAGCCGCACCGCGGAGTCGGTCTTGTTGATGTGCTGGCCGCCCGCGCCGCTGGCGCGGTAGGTGTCGGTGCGCACGTCCGCGGGGTTGATGTCGATCTCGATCGAGTCGTCGATCTCGGGGTAGACGAACAGCGACGCGAAGCTGGTGTGGCGGCCGCCGGAGGAGTCGAACGGGCTCTTGCGCACCAGGCGGTGCACGCCGGACTCGGTGCGCAGCAGGCCGAAGGCGTACTCGCCCTCGACCTTGATGGTGGCGCTCTTGATGCCGGCCACTTCGTCGTCGGTCTGTTCCTCGACGTCGGCCTTGAAGCCCTTGCGCTCGCAGTACTTCAGGTACTGGCGCAGCAGCATGCCGGCCCAGTCGCAGGCCTCGGTGCCGCCGGCGCCGGCCTGGATGTCGATGAAGCAGTTCATCGGATCGGCCGGGTTGTTGAACATCCGGCGGAACTCGAGCGTCTCGACGCTTTCGGCCAGCTTGGCCGCGTCGGCCTGGATGGTCTGCAGGCCGGTGATGTCGTTGTCGTCCTTGGACATCTCGAAGAGTTCGAGGTTGTCCGCGAGGTTGCCGGTCAGGTGGTTGATCGTCTCGACGACCTGTTCCAGCGTGCGCTTTTCCTTGCCCAGTTCCTGGGCGCGTTTGGGCTCGTTCCAGACGTTGGGGTTCTCCAACGCGGCATTGACCTCATTCAACCGCAGCGCTTTGCGGTCGTAGTCAAAGGTACCCCCTTAGCGCGTCGGTACGCGCTTGCAGATCGGTCAGCTGGGTGCCGATCGCATTGATTTGCTCGATGTCCATGGTGCTTTCGAAGCGTTCATTGGGACCGGTATCCCGCGGCCGATCCGTGGGATCGAGGCCGGGCCGGGAGAACGGGCCAGGAGAAAGGCCCCTGGAAGGGGGCCCTGAGCCGGGTATTTTCTCATGCTGCCGCGGCTGGGCTCCCTAAGATGAAGGGATGGTCCGCAAACACGTTCAACCTGTCCCCCAAGCGGGCTACCCGGAAGACCCCTCGGAGCGCCGCGTGGACGGGCGTCGGCGCTTCTGGCGCGGCACCTGGCGGCTGACCTTGGCCTTGTTGACGGTGTGGGCGCTGGTGACTTTCGGGGTGGCCTATTTCGCTCGCGCGCTGAGCTTCGACTTCTTCGGCTGGCCGTTCAGCTTCTGGGTCGGCTCGCAGGGGGCGTTGATCGTGTACGTGGCCATCGTCGTCGTCTACGCGCGGGTCATGAACCGACGCGAGGCCGAGGCGATCGAAGCCGGCGATCCACCGCAGGACCAGGAAGCTTCGCCATCGAGCCCCCACCGCACCGACCCGATCACCGGCTTCTGAGACGCGCGCGCATTGGATTTCTGCCGCACGTCTCATTGGATCGAGGAGGTCGGGAACGCCGGGGGCTCCGATCTCCTGGAGTCTCCTCAATCCCCTTCAAGCCACAGGCTTGGCCGCCGCCAACTGCGCCTGCAGCTCGGTGACCTCGGCCCGCAGCCGGACGTTCTCGTCCTGCAGCGCCGACACCTGCGCCCGCAGCAGCGCCACGGCCGGATCGGCCTCCAGCTCGCCCTCGTCGTTGACGGGCACGCCCAGCACCTGCACTGCCGCTTCGGCGATCGCGTCGCCGGCGGCCTTCTTGCCGACCTTGGATTCGCGCACCCGCTTGGCGGCCTGACGCAGTTCCTTCTTGCCCCCGGCGGCGGCGGCGGCCTGTTCCTCGGCGGGCAGATCGGCGATGACGGCGGCGGCGCTGATGGAGACCTCGCCCGAGCGCACCGCGGCGACCAGTTCCGGCGCGGCGGCCTTCTGGATTTTTTCGATCTGCCCGACGGTGGCGCTGCTGATGCGCGCGGCGCGGGCGATGGCCTCGCGGCTCTTGAGCGGCGGCGCGGCGGGCACGCCGGCCTCGGCGGCGGCCAGTGATTCAGCGGCGGCCGCGGCGGCGGCGGTCGCGTCCGGCGTCGGATCGTCCAGCACTGCGAGCCGGCGCGCCTCCATGATTTCCTTCTTGCGCAGCGCCAGCACGCCGCGCTGGAAGTCGGACACGCTGCGGCGGCCCAGATGCTGGTCGATCATCCACAGGTGAACGTCCTCCATCGACTTGAAGCGCGTGTTCTGCACCGTCTGGAACGGCAGCCCGTGCTTGGTGCAGATGCCGTGGCGGTTGTGGCCGTCGACCAGGATGTCGCCCCACAGCACCAGCGCGTCGCGGCAGCCCTCGGCGAGGATGCTGCGTTCGAGGGCGGCGTACTCGTCCTCGGTGAGGGGATCGATGTAGGCCTTGAGTTCTTCGGTGACGATGATGTTCATGACGACGGGCAACAGGGACGGCGCAGCGGGAGGAATGCGGAAGGGCGAGGGTCGCGCGGCCGACGGACGATCGCGAACGACGGCCGCGAGAGAAGATCGCGGAGGAAGCGCGCGGAGATCGGTCACGAAGGACGGTCGCGGAGAAGGGCGGCATTCTGCCTGCCTCCCGGCGCTAAGCTGACGCACCCCGACCGCCGAGGTCGGAAATCCCGCGCCGGCTTGCATGGAACGCGGCGATGGGCGAGGGGATGGGTGAGGCGGCGGGCCGCTCGATGAGCGAAGCGGTGGGCGATGCGATGAACGAGGCGATGAACGAGGCGATGAACCAGGCGACGCATGAAGCGATGAATCAGACCGACGACGACGCCGGCGGCGATCCGCTGCGCGCCGGCTGGGACTACCCATCGCCGCACCGCATGGACGTCCGTCCGCAGCCGCAGGACATCGACGGCCTCAATCACACCAACAACGCGGTCTACGTGCGGTGGTGCGAGCAGGTGGCGTGGGCGCACTCGGAGGCGCTGGGGCTGACCCTGGAGGACTATCGCCGGCTCGATCGCGCGATGGCGATCCGTCATGGCGGCTACGACTACCTGCTGCCGTCCTTCGAGGGCGAGCCGCTGGTGCTCGGCACCTGGCTGACGGCCGGCGACGGCAGGCTGGCGATGGAGCGGCGTTTCCAGCTGCGGCGTGCCGGCGACGGCCAGACGCTGATGCGCGGTCGCTGGGACCTGGTCTGCATCGCCATCGCCGACGGCCGGCCCAAGCGCATGCCGCCGGAGTTCGTCGCGGCGTATCAGGCGGCGGTGGTGGTGTCCGCGGATCCGTCGAACGATGGGGCCGACGACGAGTCGCGCGATCCCGCGATCAAGGGCTGATCAGCCGAGAAACTCCTGCACCTCGCGCGCCAGCGCCTCGGGCTGGTCGTGATGCATCATGTGCGCGGCCTGTTGCAGCGTCACGCGTCGCAGGTCCTTGACGACGCCGATCCGCGTCTCGAAGTCCTCGCGCGGATAACGGTCGCCCCACCACTGCGAGAGCTGGGTCTCGCTGCCCTCGACCCACAGCGTCGGCGCCTCGATGCGCGACCAGCAGGCCAGCGCCTCCGCGCGACGGTACAGCACCGGGTTGGTCCGCTTGTGGGCGGGGTCGCCGAGGATATGCCAGCGGCCGTCCTCGCCCTGGCGGGACCAGTGCGGCGCCAGCCAGTCGGCCTTGTCCTCGGTCAGGCGCGGATTGGTCTTCATCAGCCGTCGGGCGACACCCTCGACACTGTCGTAGGTCTTCAGGCTGGGCGATGTCTTCAGCTCGTCGAGCCAGTCGGCGAGGCGCGCGGGCGCCATGTCGGGCGTGGTCTCCGGCAGGCCGAAGCCTTCCAGGTTGACCAGCTTGCGCAGCCGCCCGGGCCGCACGCCGGCATAGGTCATCACGATGTTGCCGCCCATGCTGTGGCCGAGCAGATCGACCGGCGCGTCGGGGCTGACGATGTCCAGCAGCGCGTCGAGGTCGCCGAGGTAGTCCGGGAACCAGTACGAGTCGCCGCCGTTGCTGTCGGTGAGCCCGAAGCCGCGCCAGTCGATCGCGACCACGCTGCGGTCCTCGCGGAAGGCGTCGACCATGAACTGGAACGACGCGCCGACGTCCATCCAGCCATGCACCATCACCAGCAGCGGGCGTTGCCCGTCGGGCGGCGGACCCCAGCGCAGCAGGTGGTGGCGCAGGCCGCGCAGGGTCAGGAACTCGCTGCGATGCGGGCGGCGGACGTCGTAGGCGTGGCTCGGTGCGGTGCTCATGGAGCGGCACTGTAGAGCGATGCCGGCGGGCGCGCTTTCGCCATGGAGACAATGGCGCGTCGCCGGGCGCGGTATCCATGCGCCCGAGCCGACGCGATCCGCATTCCTCGACGAGCCCGAGACCCTTTCCATGACCGACGCTGCCGCCGTTTCCTCCTCCGACTACACCCTCCGCCCCGCGCGCGCCGACGACGTCCCCGCCATCGTCGGACTGATCACCGAGCTGGCCGAATTCGAGAGCCTGACCCATCTGCTGGAGGTCACCCCGGAGAAGCTCCTGCCGCATCTCTTCGGCGAGCGCCCCGTCGCCGAGGCGCTGGTGGCAGAGCACGCCAGCGGCGCGGTCGTCGCCTTCGCGCTGACCTTCGTCAACTTCTCGACCTTCCTGGCCAAGCCGGGCCTGTACCTGGAGGACCTGTACGTGCAGCCCGCGCATCGCGGCGGCGGCCTGGGCAAGCGGATGCTGACGCATCTGGCGCAGGTCGCGATCGACCGGGGCTACGGGCGTTTCGAGTGGTGCGTGCTGGACTGGAACGAGAACGCCATCCGCTTCTACGAGAAGATGGGCGCGACCGTCATGCCCGACTGGCGGCTGTGCCGATTGGCCGGCGACGCACTGGCCCGATTCAAGGCGTGATCGGCGGCGTCATCGCCTGCGACGGGCCGATCGGCACCGTGCGGGCGGCGTGGCGACGGACGCCGATCCGCGGCCGGCGGCGTTGACCGCTCGCGGCCGTCGGGCGACCGGTCAGCGCGGCCAGTCGTTCAACAGCTCCGGCGGCCGGGCGATCAGCGCGCGCTCGCCGTCGATGACGATCGGGCGCTGGAGCAGCTTCGGATGGTCGGCGATCGCCTGCAGCAACTGCGTGTCGGTCAGCGTCGGGTCGGCGAGGTTCAGCTCGCGATAGAGATCCTCGTTGTCGCGCAACATCGCGCGCACCGGCTGGCCGAGCCGGCGGCGCAGCGCCTGCAGGTCGCGCAGCGACAGCGGATGCACGAGGTATTCGATGATCCGGGGCTTCGGGCCGCGCGACTCCAGCAACGCGAGCGCCTCGCGGGACTTGGAGCAGAGGGGGTTGTGCAGGATCTTCATGCGGGTCAGTGTAGACCTCGCCCCGTGACGGTGCGTCCGCCAGCCCCGGCGCACCCTTCGATGGCTACGGGGTTTCCATGACGACCGGCACGGGGCGCCTCGCTAGCATCCACGCTCTTGTTCCAGTCCAGGATGGAGAGACGCTCATGACCGGCACGACGGCCACGGACGCCGGCACGACCGCCGGCACCACGCTTCCCCCCGAAGCGGCCGCCGCCAACGCGGCCGCCGGCGCGGCCGGTGGCGGTCTCGATCCCTACGCGTTGATCCACGGCGCCTTTCGCTGGCAGGTGCCGGAGCGGCTCAGCATCGCCGAGCTCTGCTGCGGCCGCTGGGCCCGCGAGACGCCCGAGGCGCCCGCCATCCTCTTCGACAGCGACAGCGATTGCCGCGCCCAGTACAGCTTCGGCCAGTTGCAGCGCGCGGCCAACCGCCTGTCCAACGCGCTGAAGCGGCTCGGCGTGCAGGCCGGCGATCGCGTCGCGCTGGTGCTGCCGCAGCGCTTCGAGACCGCCGCGGCGCACATCGCGCTGAACCAGTTGGGCGCGGTGGCAATGCCGCTGTCCATGCTCTTCGGGCCCGATGCGCTCGAGTACCGCCTGAAGGACAGCGAGGCCAGCGTCGCCATCGTCGAGGCGGGCGCGCTCGAGGCCGTGCGCGGCGTGCGCGGGCAATGCCCGGCGCTGCGCCATGTGCTGGTCGTCGGCGCGGCCGCGCCGGGCGAGGGCGAGTCCGGCTGGATGGCCGCGCTGCAGGCCGAGGATGCGCGCTTCACGGCCCGCGACAACGCGGCCGACGATCCGGCGGTGTTGATCTACACCAGCGGCACCACCGGTGCGCCCAAGGGCGCGCTGATCCCGCAGCGCGCGCTGCTGGGCAACCTGACCGGTTTCATCGCCAGCCAGAACTGGTTCGGCTTCGATCCCAACAACCCCACCGCGCGCAGCGAGGCGGTTTTCTGGACCCCCGCCGACTGGGCCTGGACCGGCGGCCTGATGGACGGCCTGCTGCCGTCGCTGTGCTTCGGCCGGCCGATCCTCGGCTACCAGGGCCGCTTCGCGCCGGAGAAGGCCCTGGAGCTGATGGCGCGGTACCGCGTCACCCACACCTTCCTGTTCCCGACCGCGCTCAAGGCCATGATGAAGGCCTGCCCGCATCCGCGCGAGCGCCACGCGCTGCACCTGCAGGCGATCATGAGCGCCGGGGAGGCCGTCGGCGACGCGGTCTTCGACTGGGTGGGCCGCGAGCTCGGCGTGACCGTCAACGAGATGTTCGGCCAGACCGAGATCAACTACGTCGTCGGCAACTGCGCGCGCCTGTGGCCGGCGCGGCCGGGCAGCATGGGGCGGGCCTACCCGGGCCATCGCGTGGCGGTCATCGATGACGAGGGCCGCGTCTGTCCGCCCGGACAGGTCGGCGAGGTGGCGGTCCATCGGCGCGACGTGCACGGGGACCTCGATCCGATCTTCTTCCTCGGCTACTGGCGCAACGAGGCGGCGACCGCGGCCAAGTTCACCGGCGACCCGATGGACAGCTGGTGCCGCACCGGCGACCTCGCGCGCGCCGACGCCGACGGCTACCTCTGGTACGAGGGCCGCTCCGACGATCAGTTCAAGGTCGCCGGCTACCGCATCGGGCCGGGGGAGATCGAGAACTGCCTGGTCAAGCACGAGGCCGTCGCCAACGCGGCCGTGGTGCCCAAGCCCGATGCGGAGCGCGGCGCGCTGGTCAAGGCCTTCGTCGTGCTGGCACCGGGGCGGCAGCCGTCGGCGGCGCTGACGAGCGAGTTGCAGGCCTTCGTGCGGGAGCGGCTCGCGCCGTACGAGTATCCGAAGGAGATCGAGTTCCTCGACAGCCTGCCGATGACGACCACCGGCAAGCTGCAGCGCCGCGTGCTGCGGCAATTGGAAGCCGACCGCGCGGCGGGTCGATCGACCTGAGGGCGGGCGGCGACCGCGCCGCGGCTCGTGCCCGCGCCGCCGGAGCCGAACCCGCCGCTGCCGTCGCGGTGGTGGTCGCCGTCGCGGTCGTCCGGCGAGGGCCGCGCGGGGCCGCTCAGCTCGGGCGGTTGATGCGCAGCTTCACGTACAGCTTCGTATTGCCGCCGGCGGGCGGCTGCAGCAGGGCCGAGTCGGGCCACTGCTCCTGGCCGGTCAGCACCGTGCAGGCGCGCGACGGCTTGTCCTTGGCGATGTAGGGCTCGCGCTGCTGCGTGTCCGCGGGCAGGGCCAGGCGCAGGCGCTGCCCGCCCTCGGTCCAGTCCAGCGCCCACAGGGGCTGGTCGCTGCACGCGATCACGCCGTCGATCTGCGGGAACAGCCAGCGCGCGTACCAGGGCAGCAGCTCGCCGCGCAGCTTCTGGCCGAGCGTCACGACGCGGCGCACGGTGGCCATGTCCAGCATCTCGGGCGACGTGCTCAGGTCGATGCTGAGCCGGATCGCGGTCGAGTCCTTGGGCAGGTTGGAGCCCAGCTCCATGTCCTTGGCCTGCTGCGCGGTGAAGACCGGCAAGTCGAACGCGCCCTTGTCGTCGACGGGGATGGGGATGTACTCCTCGTCGCTCATCAGCGCGAGCTTCACGCCGGCCGGGGGGCGCGTGCGGTCCTTGGCGTCGGTCAGCACGAAGTGCGGCACGAACAGGCCTTCGCCATGGACACGCAGCTTGGTGAGCAGCTCGTTGAGCTGCTTGTAAGGCATGAAGGTACCGCGCTTCATGTCGGTCTTGACCGTGGGCAGCGTCGCGTCGGCCGGGGCGCTCGCCGCCACCGGCGCGGGTGGCGGCTCGACGGCCGTCGCCGCGAAGGCGCCGGACGCCGCGTTCAGCAGCAGCGGCAGCAGGAAAGGCATGGGCACGGGTCTCGCGGCGCGCGGCGAGGCCGTCGTCGAGGGGATGGCGGCTGGCTTCGATGGCATCACTTCGAGGTCTCTTCCTGGTGGCCGGGTGGCCGGTTGGCGGATCGTGAGGCCGTGGTCGGCCTCGGGGCAGAACGGCGCGGCCGCCCTTCGGGTTGACGGCTCAGCGACGACACTTGCCGCGCGCCTCGGCGAGCAGCAGGAAGGGCGCGCTGAGCAGCCCCATGCCGGCCCCGGCGTACTCGCCCTTGAGGCAGTCGGTGGTGGCGCCCTTCATGATTTCCTGTCCCAGCCGCGCCGATGCCTCCGCGCGCTCCGGCGCCTGGCTGGCCTGGTCGGCGCGCTCCGAGAGCAGCGGCTGGCCTTGCGTCGACTGTCTGAGCGCGCGTTGCGTCGCGGCGCCGTACATCAGGTCGCGGGCGCTCGGCCCGGACGCCGCGGAGGCGGGGGGCGCCGGCGACGTGAGCACGACGGTGGTGCGCGGTTCGGGGGGAGCGGTCTCTGTCGGCACGGCGATGGGCGCCCGCGGCGCCTGGGCCGCCTCCCGTTCATCCGGGCGCCGGGGGGCAGGTCTTGCCTCGGCCTTCTCCCGACGCGGCGCCGGCTTCAGGTCCTGCCGGGGCAGCGGCGGCAACGCGATCGTGATCATGCGCACCGACGAGCTGTGCTGCGCCTGCCGTGCGTCCGGCCGGCGCCACGCATGCTGCAGCACCGCCAGCAGCACCACGTGCAGCGCGAGCACCGCCACGATCGGCAGGATGCGACGGCGGGAGGCGGGCATCGGGTCAGGCACGGTCATCGCCATCTCCGGAAGGGGATTCGTCGCCAGGCTCGTGGGCCAGCAGGTCGCCCGGCTGGCACTGCAGCACCGCGCAGATCCGGGACAACGTGTCGAAGCGCACGCCGCGCACCTTGCCGGACTTGAGCAGCGACAGATTGGCCTCGGTGATGCCGATGGCCTCGGCCAGCTCCTTGGAGCGCATCTTGCGCTGCGCGAGCATGACGTCGAGTCGGACGACGATGGGCATGGTGGGGACGTCCTGCGCCGGTCCGTTCAGACGAACTCGGCGTTCTCCTGCGCCATGCGCCGCGCTTCCTGCATCACCAGCGCCATCGCCAGCAGCACCAGGCCGACCAGCAACTGCAGGTAATGCTGCGAGCCGATCTGGAAGACCAGCACGCGCTGGCCCGGCGGGTTGCGCATGGTGAGCGCCAGGATCGCCAGCGTGGAGCTGAGCGGCATCACCGCGGCCATCGCGATCAGGGCCTGGCTCAAGCGCCGCAGGTGCGCGATCGCGGCCGTCGTGAAGACGTTGCCGCGCTGGAAGTGGCCGAAGAGCCGCCACAGCTGCCAGAAGGCGACGAGCGTCAGCACCAGCGCGGGCGAGGTGCCCAGCGCCGCCAGCGCGCGGCTGGCGGCGTCCAGGCTCAGCGTCTTGCAGCTGTTGCACCAGTCGCTGTCCACCGACTTGCGGATCCAGTCGGCGTCGCTCCAGAACCGGGCGAAGAAGAGGGCCACCGTCGCCATGCCGACGAGGCTCAGCGCACGCACGCAACGCGAGATCCAGAGGATGCGTTTCAGGCCGTCCGGCAGCGGGGAAGCGGGGTGGATCGCCATGGCGTGAGCGTCGTTTTACGTCTTACCGTCGAGTGGTAAGAAATTACTGTAAAACAATAATTATCATGACGCAACCACCCACTGACGGTCTGGTGGGATGAACTCGAGCCCGAGCCCGAGCCCGAGCCCGACGCGGGCGGCGTCAGGCCTCCAGAAGCTCGAAGGCGCCGTCGGCCAGTCGCTGGCCGTTCACGAGCACTTCCACCCGGTGCGTGCCGGCGTAATGCGTGCGGGTCGTGAAGTTGCGCAGCGCGCGACGGATGCGGATCGCCGCGGAGTCGCCGGCGGCGAGCTCGACCGTCTTCAGCTTGAAGACCTTGGGCGAGGCGCTGCCGTTCTTCTTCACGTAATGGACGACATAGTCGACGACCAGACGCTGGTCGGCGTCGGCGGTCGAGCGCAGGTCGAAGGCGATCTCGATCTCCCCGCCGATGGCCACGCGCGGCGGGTGCACGGACAGCCGGGCGATCGTGGCCCGGGCACCGTCGCTGGCGCCGATCAGCTTCAGCGCGCGCGTGTCGCCCTGCTTGATGCGGTTGCGCAGCGCGTGCTTGACGATCCAGGCGCCGCGCGGGTCCGTCAGGTCCCAATCGGCGATGTGGTCGAAGACCCAGTCCGGATGGTCCTTGGTGACGTCGTTCAGGCTGTTGGCCACCGAGCGGCGCACGTACAGGCTGTCGTCCGCGCGCAGCGCCCGCAGGATGGGCGCGAGCGGCGCCGGGTCGGCGACCAGCGCGTCCAGCCGGAAGGACCAGGGCAGCCGCGTGCGGCAGCCCTCGCTGGCGAGGCGGCGCACATGCTCGCTACGGTCGGTGGTCCAGCGCTCCATGGTCTTGAGCGTGCCGGGCAGGTCCTGGCGCAGGAAGGGGCGGATCGCGAATTCCGCGGTGCCGTGAGGCGTGAGGCGCTTGAGCGCCCTCAGCGAGGCGTCGGCGTCGTGCAGCCCGTGCGTGGCGACGAAGTCGCACAGCCCCATGTTGATGAAGGCGCCCGACGCGCGGGGCGCGGCGGCGCAGACCGCGTCGAGCTGGTCGGCGAAGCCGCCGGGCAACGCGGCCCCGAGCGCCTCCGCGATGCGGTGCACGCGCTGCATGATCGACAGCGCGTCCAGCCCGTCCGTCGCGACGGCGAGGAAGCGCTTGTGCTGGAAACCGGGCGAGGCATCGGCGAAGACGTCGGCCAACGCGCGCAGCGCGGCCGTGTCGATCAGGTCTTTCAGGGCGGGAGCGGCGGCGGTGTCGGTCGTCATGGCGTTCGGGGGTGGGCGCGGGCCGGCGAGGGGAAGGAGGGCAGCGTACGGGCGCCGCCTGCCACCCGCTGTCAGCAGGGGCGGCGCAAGCTCGTACAAGCGCGCGGTGGTGCCGGACGCCGACAATCCGCCGCATGAGCAAGAAAACCGCCCATGTCAGCGAGACCCTCGCCACCCAGTTCCTGCGCCTGCACAAGGTCGCCTTCGGCGAGCATGTCTACGACTACGTCGAGCACGGTGGCACCGGCGAGTCTTCCAAGCAACTGGGCGTGCCCGAGCACGAGGTCGTCAAGACTTTGGTGATGCAGGACGAGAAGGCGCAGCCGCTGATCGTGCTGATGCATGGCGACTGCACGGTCAGCCTGAAGGAGCTGGCGCGGCAGATTCCCTGCAAGAAGGTCGAGCCCTGCAAGCCCGATGTGGCGCAGCGCCACAGCGGCTACCTGGTCGGCGGCACCTCGCCGTTCGGGACGCGCAAGGCCATGCCGGTGTTCGTCGAGGCGACGGTGCTGGCGCTGCCGCGCATCCTCATCAACGGCGGCCGGCGCGGGTATCTGGTCGGCATCGAACCCCGGGTTTTGACGGAGCTGCTGGCGGCCCGCCCGGTCGAGTGCGCGCTGAAGACCGGGGCAGAATAGCGCCCCATGCAAGACACCCTGTTCTCCGTCCTGGCCCTGTTGGCCGGGTATCTGATCGGCTCGCTCTCGTTCGCGGTCATCGTCAGCCGCGTGATGGGCCTGTCCGATCCGCGCAGCTACGGCTCCGGCAACCCGGGTGCGACCAACGTGCTGCGATCCGGCAACAAGGCCGCGGCGATCCTGACCCTGGTCTTCGACGCGCTCAAGGGCTACGTGCCGGTGGCGCTGGTGCTGAAGTACGGCGCGCCTTACGGCATGGAGGAGGGCGTGGCCGCGCTGGTCGGGCTGGCCGCGTTCATCGGCCATCTGTGGCCGGTGTTCTTCCGCTTCCAGGGCGGCAAGGGCGTGGCGACGGCGGCCGGCGTGCTGCTCGCGATCAACCCCTGGCTGGGGCTGGCGGTGCTGGCCGTGTGGGTCGCGATGGCGGTCGTGTTCCGCTATTCGTCGCTGGCCTCGCTGACGGCCGCGGTCGCGGCGCCGCTGCTGCAGATGCTGATCTGGGGTGTCGGCCCCGAGCTGCCGGCCATCGCGCTGATGAGCCTGCTGCTGATCTGGCGCCACGCGCCCAACATTCGCAAACTGATGGCCGGCACCGAGAGCAAGCTCGGTCAGAAGGCCGCGGCCGCCAAGCCCGCCGCCACCGCGGCAGCCGGCGGCAGGCACGGCAAGGGCGCCCACAAGCACGCGCCCAAGACCGCGCACGGAACCTCGCAATCCAACAAACCCAAACATCACAGCAAATGAGCAAGATCGAACGCTTCGACGTCGGACCCCGCCTGTCCGAGATGGCCGTGCACAACGGCGTGGTCTACCTGGCCGGCCAGGTGCCGGACGACGCCACGGCCGACGTCAAGGGCCAGACCGAACAGGTGCTGGCCATGATCGACAAGCTGCTGGCCCGCGCCGGCAGCGACAAGACCAAGATCCTGCGCGCGCAGCTCTACATCGCCGACGTGGCGGACCTGGCCGGCATGAACGCCGCCTGGGACGCCTGGGTACCGGCCGGCCACACGCCGCCGCGCGCCACCGTCGAGGCCAAGCTGGCCAAGCCGGAGTGGAAGATCGAGATCGTGATCACCGCCGCGGTCTGATCGCCGCGCCGCGTCGCGCACCACGAAGCACGCCGGCAGCGCCGGCGTTTTTTCATGGCTCGCCGCGCATCCCGCGACCCGCGAGCGGATCCTTCGACCGACCCTCGACATCGTCCGTTCCATGCGTTTCGTCGTTTCCCTGCTCGGGATGTCAGCGTGCGCGCGGATGACACGCGGATGGATCTGTCGAGATACACGCGAGACGGCGTGGCGCACCTGCGGTTGATCAGCGGCGCAGTTGCCGCGGCAACTGCGGTGATCGGCGCCGGCGGCGCGGGGCGTCGCCGCGTCAGTCCGTGGACTCCTCCAGCGTCAGACCCAGGCACGCCGGATCGCCGCAACCGCGGCGCACCAGCACGGGCGGCTCGGCCGTGAGGTCGACGACGGTGGTCGGCTTCATCGGGCAGGCGCCCGCGTCGATGATCAGCTGGATCAGCTTGTCGTAGCGGGCGGCGATGTTTTCGGGGTCGTTGATCGGCTCGTGCTCGCCGGGCGGGATCAACGTGGTGGCCAGCAGCGGCTGGCCGACGATCGCCAGCAGGTCCTGCGTGACGCGGTGGTCCGGCACGCGCAGGCCGATGGTGCGACGCGACGGGTGCGACAGGCGCCGCGGCACCTCCTTCGTCGCCTCCAGGATGAAGGTGAACGGCCCCGGCGTGGCCGTCTTGATCATCCGGTACTGCTTGTTGTCCACGCGCGCATAGGCGCCGAGCTCACTGAGGTCGCGGCACAGCAGCGTCATGTGGTGCTTCTCGTCGACGCCGCGGATGCGGCGCAGCGCCTCGGCGGCGGCCTTGTCGTCGAGCTGGCAGACCAGCGCGTAGCTGGAGTCGGTGGGGATCGCGCCGATGCCGCCCTGGCTCAGGATCTGCGCCGCCTGGCGCAGGAATCGGGCCTGCGGATTGTCGGGATGGACTTCGAAGATCTGGGCCATGGTGGTCGCTCAGGGCAATCGGTGTGCGCGGTGGTCGGCGGCGTGAACGGCGGCATCGACGGGGCAAGCGCGGCGGCGCGGACGAAAGGCCCGGCAGGCGTTCTCCGCGGTGCGTCAGGCCGGCCAGTGGATGCGGTGCTCCAGCGCATTCCACACCGGTTTCAGCCGGCCGGACAAGTGCTCTTCGAGCTTGCCGATGTCGATGCGGCTTTCCGCCGGGCTGTGGAAGTCCGAGCCGCGCGAGGCCAGCAGGTCGAATTCGAGCGCGGTGTCGGTGTACTGGATCATGTCGGCCGCGGTGTGGCTGCCGGTCACCACCTCGATGCCGCGGCCGCCATGGGCGATGAACTCGGTGATCAGCGCGTATTCCTCGGTCGGCGTGAAGCCGTAGCGGCCCGGGTGGGCGATGACGGCGAGGCCGCCGGCATCGACGATCCAGGAGATCGCGTCGCCCAGCGCCGCCCAGCGGTGCGGCACATAACCGGGCTTGCCTTCGGTGAGGAAGCGACGGAAGACCTCGGGCACGTCGTTGCAATGGCCGGACTCGACCAGAAAACGCGCGAAGTGCGTGCGCGAGATCAGCTCGGGATTGCCGGCGTGGCGCAGCGCGCCTTCATAGGCGCCGGGGATGCCGACCCTGGCCAGGCCCTCGGACATCTCCTTCGCCCGCGCGCCGCGTCCGCCGCGCGTGGCCCGCAGGCCGGCGACGATGCGCGGGTCGTGGTGGTCGAAGCCCAGCCCGACGATGTGCACCACCTTGCCGGCGAAGGTCACCGAGATCTCCACCCCCGTCAGGTAGGCCAGCCCGATCGCCCGGGCGGCCTCCAGCGCGCGTTGCTGGCCGCCGACCTCGTCATGATCCGTCAGCGCCCAGAGCTCGACGCCGTTGGCCTTGGCCCGTTCGGCCACGGCCTCGGGCGTGAGCGTGCCGTCGGACACCGTGGAATGGCAGTGCAGGTCCGCGTTGATCTGCGGATGCAGCACGACGCGGGGAAAGGCCGGCAGCGGGGCGGACGAGAGGGCGGTATTCACCCGTCGATTCTAGGAGCGCGGCCATGCCCGCGACGGCAGCGCAGTGATCCATCCTGTCAGCAGTGATGACGGGCGCCGGCCGCGAGCGCGAGGCGCAGGCGCGAGCCGGGGGCCGGGGGCCGGGATGGCGGGGGGCGCGTCGGCGCGCGCCCTTGGGCGCCTCAGGCCGCCGAGGCGATCGCGGCGCCGTCCAGCAGGTCGTCGGCCGTCGGGCTCGTCAGCGTGCCGGCGACGGTGTCACCGGTCGGACCGCGGCGGCGGTCGACGAAGTAGCGGCTCGGCCCGGTGCCGCACTTGGCGACGTGCTTGGGCTCGGCCAGCGCGGCCGACAGCGCGCGGACGCTGTCGAACGCGCCCGGCAGCACCTGGATCACGCCGGCGCTGAGCGTGGGCAGCGGGTTGAAGGACTCCTGGTTCTGCCGGTTCAGCGTGACGTAGCCGCCCAGCGCCAGGTGTTCCGCGGAGAAGAAGGGGCGCATCTGCCGGTCGAACTCGCGGCAGACGCGGGCGATGCGGGCGGTCCAGTCGGCCGAGCCGAGCACCATCACGAAGTCGTCGCCGCCGATGTGGCCGACGAAGTCCAGCGCCGGATCGGCCGCGGTCTGCAGGATCTGCGCGCAGAGCTTGATGATGTCGTCGCCGGCGGCGTAGCCATACACGTCGTTGAAGGGCTTGAAGTGGTCGATGTCCCAGGCGACGACGACGAACTCGCGGCCCTCGTGCAGCAGCGCGTCCAGGTGCTGGTCGGTCGGCACGTTGCCCGGCAGCAGCGTCAGCGGGTTGGCATAGCGGGCGCTGTGGACCTGCAGGTCGGACACGGCCTTGAGCAGGTCGGTGCTGCGGCCGGTGCCGAAGTATTCGCCGTCGCGGGTGACGATGAAGCCGTCGACCATCAGCCGGTCGTCCAGGCTGGAGATGGCCTCGCTCATGTCGCGCAGCGAGATGCCGGCGTCGAAGATCAGCGGGTGCGGGTCCATCAGCGCGGTGCAGGGGCGCTTCTCGTGGATGTCCATGAAGTAGCGCTCGGCGCTGCGCTTGAGGACCTGCAGCGAGCGCAGGATGCCGATCGGCCGGTTGTGCTCGTCGAGCACCGGCATCGAGAACAGCTGCTCGTCGCGCTGGAACATGTCGGCGACGGTCTGGCAGCTGAGCTTGGGCGTGACGGTGTGGCTGCGGCGGGCCAGTTGCGCGGCCGTGGTGATGGCGTCCGGCGGCAGGCGCATCCAGTCGGCGTTGCGGCGGCGGTGCTCGGGGGCGAGCAGCGCGTCGACCTCGGCCCGCAGCGCGGCGCGCGGCGTCGGGCTGGGCCGCGCGAGCAGGTAGCCCTGGCACACCGGCACGCCCAGGCGGCGCAGCACGGTGAGGTCGGCCAGCTGCTCCAGGCCCTCGGCGACGACCGTGCAGCCGGACGTCGCGGCCATCTCCAGGATCGAGCGCACGAACTGCTGCTTGAGGGGATCCTGCGCGATGCCGTCGATGAAGTGGCGGTCGATCTTGACGAAATCCGGGCGGATGTCCATCCAGCGCTTGAGGCTGGCGAAGCCTTCGCCCAGATCGTCCAGCGCGACCACGAAGCCCAGCTCCCGCAGGCTGTGCATGCTGTCCTGCAGACGCTCCGGCTCCAGGATGGGGCGGGTCTCGGTGAGCTCGATGACGACGCGCGACGCCGGCAGGTCGAGCTGCGCGAACTCGCGCGCGATGAGCGCGCCGCGATCGCTGGTGGCCAGCAGCGTGTCCGCCGTCAGGTTGAGGAACAGCTGACCGGGCAGGTTCAGCTCCTTGAAGCGGCGCAGCGCGCGGCGCACGACGATGCGCTCCAGCTCGACCAGTCGGCCCAGGCGCGCGGCCGTCTCGAACAGCACCAGCGGCGAGTGCAGCGGGGTATCGGCCGGGCCGCGCGTGAGGGCCTCGTACCCGAGGATGCGCGCGCGCTCGACCTCGACCAGCGGCTGGAAATGGATGTCGAGCGACCCGTCGCGGATGATGGCGGACAGGGCGATGCTCAAGGGATCGGGCGGTTGCAGATGGGTCGTCGGCATGGGGTAGCAGGCCACCGCGGTCCGGAACGTCGCAGTGGTGTCCCCATTCTGGGCGGCCTCCATGTCATCAATTTGACAAACAGTTACAGCATGGCCCGCCTGTGAAAAATGACGCGTCTTCGGCAATCGAGGGCGGCCGCGGCCCGCGCGATCAGGGTCTTTGCTTGCTGAAGTCGCGCTCGGGGAAGAGGCGCGTGGTCAGCGCGCCCAGGCTCTCGTGCACGACGTCGACGTTGATCTCGTCGATGACCAGCCGCGCGACCTGCGGGCTGATCGCCTTGCGCAGCAGGCCCAGGAAACGCGGCGCCGCAACGATGCGCAGCGCGGTGACCTCGCCGTTGTTGAAGCCGTCGTCCAGGGTGCGGGCGACGCGCGCGGAGAAGCTGATCGCCTCCTGGTGGGACTCGTCCATGCCGGCCGACGAGGTGGTGCTGTTGCCGCGGCGCCCCTCCGCGTCGCGGCGCAGGTCGGCCTTGTCGGCATGCGCGGCGGCATCGGTCAGCGTCGTCACGTCCTCCAGGTCGCCGCCTTCCTCGGGCAGGCGCAGCAGGCGGGCCACGCCTTCGTCCGCCACCAGCACCCACAGCTTGCCGTCGTCCTTGTATGCAGCCATCTTGGTTCCTTCATCGATGAGTCGTGTTGCTCAGTCGGCGGCAATCGCCGTACCTCCCAACTTGACCGCCTCGCCCGGCGCGCGCGCCGCGCCCGCCGGGGAACCGACGAGGGCCGATCAGTCCGCCATCGCCTCGACCACCATCTGCACGCGCTGTTGGCCCTGGTACTCGTTCAGCGTGAGGCGATAGGCCAGGGTGACCTGCTCCGGCAACTGCTCGGTGCGGCCGAACCAGATCGCGTCACGCAGCAGCGCGCCCTGGCGCAGGCGCAGCTTCAAGTGCTTCTCGCCGACCAGCCGCTGATGGACGACCTGCACGCGGTCGCAGAACAGCGGCGCCTCGAAGGCCTGGCCCCAGACTTGCGCGTCCAGCTCCCGCACCGTCTCGGCACAGAAGGCCTCGGGCGGCAGCGGGCCATCGGTGCGCAGCGTTCGCGTCAGCGCGGCGTCGTCCAGCCATTCGCGGGCGACGCGCTCGAAGGCATCGCTGAACGCGTCGACGCCGCCCGGCGCCAGCGTGCAGCCCGCCGCCATCGCGTGGCCGCCGAACTTGCGCAGCAGGTCCGGATGGCGCTTCGAGATCAGGTCCAGCGCGTCGCGCAAGTGAAAGCCGGCGATCGAGCGGCCGGAGCCCTTGAGCTGACCGTCGGCGCCCTCGGCGAAGACGAAGACCGGGCGATGCAGCCGGTCCTTGATGCGCGAGGCGACGATGCCGACGACGCCCTCATGGAAATCGGCGTCGAACAACGCCAGCGCGGGCGGCGGTGCGCCGTTCAGGCGCGGATCGGCCATCAGGCGGTCGAGCAGCGCCAGCGCCTGCTCCTGCATGCCGGCCTCGATCTCGCGGCGCTCGCGGTTGATGCGGTCGAGCTCGCGCGCGAGCTCCAGCGCCTGCCCGGTGTCCTCGGTCGTGAGGCAGGTGATGCCCAGCGTCATGTCGTCGAGGCGGCCCGCGGCGTTGATGCGCGGCCCGAGCGCGAAACCCAGGTCGAAGCTGTTGGCCCGCGACGCGTCTCGGCCGGCGGCGGTGAACAGCGCCTGCACGCCGGGCTGCATGCGGCCCGCGCGCATGCGGCGCAGGCCCTGCGCGACCAGGCGGCGGTTGTTGGCGTCCAGGCGCACCACGTCCGCGACGGTGCCCAGCGCCACCAGGTCCAGCAGGCCGTCCAGCCGCGGCGGCGGGCCGTCGCCGAAGGCGCCGCGCCGGCGCAGCTCGCCGCGCAGCACCGTCAGCACGTAGAACGCGACGCCGACGCCGGCCAGGCTCTTGCTCGGGAAGGGGCAACCGGGCTGATTGGGATTCACCAATGCGTCGGCCTCGGGCACGGTGGGCTGGCCGTCGGCGGTGACGGCCGGCAAGTGGTGGTCGGTGACCAGCACCTTCAGGCCGAGCTGGCGCGCGAAGGCGACGCCCGCATGGCTGGCGATGCCGTTGTCCACGGTGACCAGCAACCGCGGCTCGTGCTTGAGCGCGAGTTCGACGATGGTCGGTGTCAGGCCGTAGCCGTGCACCGCGCGGTCGGGCACGACGTAGTGGACGCTGCCGGGCCGCGCGCCGAGCTGGCTCAGGCCGCGCAGCATCACGGCACAGGCGGTGGCGCCGTCGCAGTCGTAGTCGGCGACGATGCAGATGCGCTCGCCGGCGGTGATGCTGTCGGCCAGCAGTTCGGCGGCCCGGGCGATGCCCAGCAGACCGGCTGCGCCCTCGGGCGGCAGCAGGTGCTTCAGGTCGGGGTCGAGCTCGTCCTGCGTCAGCACGCCGCGCGCGGCGAACAGGCGCGACAGCAATGGCGAGAAGCCGGCCTGCTCCAGCGCGAAGGCCTGGTCGGGCGGCACGTCGCGGACGAGGATGCGGGGGCCGCTCACAGGGCCTCCAGCGCGGTGGCGACGGCCACGTGGGTCGGCGCGAAGCGCTCCTTCAACCGCTGCCAGCCGCCCGGCGCGCGCCGCTCCCAGGTGCGGGCGAGGCGCTCGCCGCTGAGCGTCAGCGCGAGCGGGGCGCCATCCTGCGCCAGGCGCAGCGCCTGCGCGACGGGGCCGTGGTCGAGCGCCTTCCACGCCTCGCTCCAGGCGTAGAGGTCGCCGGCCAGCATCGGCGCGCGCAAGCGCTCGTCGACGTTCAGGTCGGCGGGCAGCGCGGTGCCGCGATCGCGACCGCAGCCGCTGATCCACACCGCGTTGAGCGGACGCAGGCCGCGCGACTCGCGCGCCTGATTGAGCGGGTGATCGTGCAGCAGCATCTGCATCTCGTTGAGCAGCGTGCGCAGGCGGCGCGCCTGCGGCATCCAGGTCTCGACGCCGCGGTTGAGCACGCGGTCGATGCTGGCCGCTTCCAGGCCGTCGAGCGATTCATGGGCGACGGCCCACGCGGCCGTCGACAGCCAGGCGCCGCGCCAGCCCTCGCCGGCAGGAAAGAGCGAGGCGGTCAGCGCGTCGAAGAACGCGCGGGACTCGCTCTCGGTCAGGTCGAGCGTGGACGGGTCCATCGCCGTCACCCCGTCGGTGCCGACCGCGAAGTGCACGGGGGTCAGCAGCGCCCAGGCGGCGTCGCCGGGCGCCTGACCGGCGTCGCGTACCTGCCAGGCGGCGATCGGGGGGCGGTCGTCGGCGATGCCGCGGCGGCGCGCCAGGTAGAGCTCGTGCGGGGTCAGCGGGGCCTGGTCGTCGCCGTCGCCCGCGTGGCCGCCGACGTCGTCCGGCAGCGGGGCGAGCAGCCCCAGCAGGCGGCTCAGGGCCGGCAGTTCCAGCTCGCGCAGGGCGGCCTCGAAGTGAGGGTCCTGCGAACCGGCGTGGGGAATCATCAGATGCATATGGGGCGCGATTATCGGCGGGCGGCCCTGACAGGGTCCGGCATGCTCCGCAACCCTCGGTCATCAAGGTTTCACGGGTCGCGGGCAACCTGTGGGGCCATGCTGACCGACAAGCTCATGGCCGCCGCAGTGTCCAACGAACCGCCTGGGGCCGAGGCGGACGAGGGAGGCTCGCTGCGCGTGCGCACGGTGTGGATCTCCGATCTGCACCTGGGCACGCCAGGGTGCCAGGCGAGGGCGTTGCTGGAGTTCCTCCGCGAGGTGGAATGCGAGCAACTGTTCCTCGTCGGCGACATCGTCGACGGCTGGCAGTTGCGACGCAGCTGGTACTGGCCGCAGGCGCACAACGACGTCGTGCAGAAGCTGCTGCGCAAGGCGCGCAAGGGTTGCCGCGTCATCTACGTGCCGGGCAACCACGACGAATTCGCCCGCAAGTACCTCAACCACAGCTTCGGCGGCATCGAGATCGCGCACGAGTGGATCCACGAGACGGCCGACGGCCGCAAGCTCTGGGTCACCCACGGCGACCTTTTCGACGGCGTGATCCAGTGCGCCAAGTGGCTGGCCTACGTCGGCGACAGCCTCTATGAATTCACGCTGAAGCTGAATCGCCACCTCAACTCGCTGCGGGCGCGCATCGGCCTGCCGTACTGGAGCCTGAGCAAGTACCTGAAGCTCAAGGTCAAGCGCGCGGTCTCCTACGTCAGCGACTTCGAGGAGGCGCTGGCCCGCGAGGCCCGCAAGCGCGGCGTGCAGGGGGTCGTCTGCGGCCACATCCACCATGCCGAGCTGCGGGACATCGACGGCATCCTCTACGCCAACGACGGTGACTGGGTCGAGAGCCTGACGGCGTTGGTCGAGCACGCCGACGGCCACCTCGAGATCATCGACTGGGGCGAGCGCCAACGCTCGGACGTGCGCAGCGCCGCCGACGCGGTGGCCGCGGCGATGCGCGCGCCGGCCTGAGGCGCCGCCGGCGGCCGCGCGCTCGCCGCCCGTCCGCTCCGACATTTCCTCAGACATCTCCGACGCTTGCGTGCGCCCCCCCCACTGGCAGGTGTCGCGCGGAGTTTCCTCGCACCGTCGTCCGGCAGGGGACGGGGCTGGCCCGAAAGAGGGTCACCCCGCTGTCACGATAGCTTCATAGAATGATTTCATGACCTTGCCCGACGTCCAGCTGCTCAACCGCGAGAACGCGATCCTCGAGTTCAACCGACGTGTCCTGGCCCAGGCCCAGCGCACCGACGTCCCGTTGCTGGAGCGGCTGCGCTACATCTGCATCGTGTCGAGCAACCTCGACGAGTTCTTCGAGGTGCGTTTCGCCGACATGCTGGACGTGCAGCGCGACGGCAGCGGGCTGGTCACGCCGCGCGACGTCGAGCGTGTCGGCCGCGCCGCCCACGACCTGATCGACCTGCAGTACGGGATCTTCAACGACCAGGTCATGCCGGCGCTGCGCGACCACAACATCCAGATCCTCAACCACGCCGACCGCACCGACGAGATCCGTGCCTGGGTGGCCAAGTTCTTCGAGCGCGAGGTGCGTCCGCTGCTGGTGCCGGTGGGCCTGGACCCGGCCCACCCGTTCCCGCAGGTCGCCAACAAGTCGCTGCACTTCATCGCGCGCCTGTCCGGCAAGGACGCGCTGGGCCGGGACAACCGCATCGCGATCGTCAAGGTGCCGCGCGTGCTGCCGCGCGTGATCAAGGTGCCGGCGGCGATCAGCGGCGGCAAGCAGAGCTTCGTGCTGCTGACCAGCGTCATCCGCGCCCACCTGGACGAGCTGTTCCCGGGCCGGCATGTCGAGGCGTTCTCGCAGTTCCGCGTCACGCGCGACTCCGACCTGGAGGTCGACGAGGAAGAGATCGCCAACCTGCGCCACGCGCTGCGCTCGGGCCTGACGACGCGTCACTTCGGCCGAGCGGTGCGGCTGGAGGTGGTCAACACCTGCCCGGAGGAGCTCTCCCGCTTCCTGCTGGAGCAATTCGACCTGCCCGAGGCGGCGCTGTATCGCGTCAACGGCCCGGTCAACCTGGTGCGCCTGAACGAGCTGATCGACCAGACCGACGCCGACGAACTGCGCTTCCAGCCCTACGAGCCGAGCTGGCCCTCGGGTCGATTGCCACGCGGCAAGTCCATCCTGGAGAAGCTGAAGAACAAGGGTGACGTGATGCTGCATCACCCGTTCGAGAGCTTCGACCCGGTGGTGCAGATGCTGCGCGAGGCGGTCGAGGACCCGGACGTGCTGGCGATCAAGCAGACGATCTACCGCACCGGCAGCCAGTCGGTGCTGGCCGACCTGCTGATCGACGCGGCGCGGCGCGGCAAGGAAGTGCTGGCGGTGGTGGAGCTGAAGGCGCGCTTCGACGAAGAGGCCAACATCAACTGGGCGGAGCGGCTGGAGGCCGTGGGCGCTCAGGTGGTGTACGGCATCGTCGGCTTGAAGACGCATGCCAAGCTGATGCTGATCACGCGTCGCGAGGGCGGCAAGCTGCGCCGTTACGGCCACCTTTCCACGGGCAACTACAACCCGAAGACCGCGCGTTTCTACACCGACCTGGGCTACCTGACGGCGGACCCGGAAATGACGGCGGACATGGACCTGATCTTCCGGCAGCTTGCGTCGCTGTCGAAGTTCAAGGCGCCCAAGAAGCTGCTGCTCGCGCCGTTCAACCTGCACCGGACGATGTGCGAGCTGCTGACGCAGGTCGAGGAATCGGCCCAGCGTGGCGAGCCCGCGCGGGTCGTGCTGAAGATCAACGCGTTGACCGACGCGGAGCTGATCGCCGGCCTGATCCGGGCCGCGCAGGCCGGCGCGCGCATCGACCTGATCGTGCGTGGCGCCTGCATGCTGCCGCCGGGCCTGCCGGGCGTTTCGGACAACATCCTGGTGCGCTCGGTCGTGGGCCGTTTCCTGGAGCACTCGCGGATCTTCTACTTCCGCTGGGGCAAGGCCGAGGATCAAGAGGCGCTGTACCTGTCGAGCGCCGACTGGATGAGCCGCAACATGCTGCGCCGCATCGAAGTGGCCTGGCCGGTCACCGACCCCAAGCTGCGCCAGCGTGTCGTCGACGAGGGCCTGGTGCCCTACCTGCACGACACGCGCGATGCGTGGCAACTGGGCCCGGACGGCACCTCGCAGCGCATCGGATCCGAGGACGACCCCGCCAGCATCAGCGCCCAACAGGCACTCGCCCGGATGTACCACGACGAGTGATCCCGGTGCGCCCAATGCCTGAAGCCGAGCGCCCCCCCGTTCGACCCCAGGGCCTCACGCCCTGGCGCCCGAGGCCCCGAAGCCACGCAGACCTTGAAGACCTGCGGTGTTTCGCGGGACGGGCATGGCCGGGGCCGGCGCCGGGGTTGAAGCGAGGGCCCGCGGAGCGGGCTTCAAGAACTGACTGGGCGCCGTCTGTCTGAGGGTAGCGAGCCGAAGGTGAGCGGCCCGAGTTGGGCGCCCCCTCGCGAGGGCCCCGGCGCCGGCCCCGGCCATGCCGGTCGGGCTCGGTCCCCCCACGCGGAGAAGGCGCCGAATACCAACACCACGCGCGCCGAGCTGGCACGCGCGGTCCCCGCACGCGGAGAAGGCCCAGCCGGACCCGCTCAAGCCTCCAGCGCCAACTGCACCCGCCCCAGCTTGCCCCACGCGTCGAGCTCCTCCCGCAGCAGGTAGTGAGCCCGCGGATGGCTCTCTGCCCATCCCTTGCGCATCTCGATGGTGACGGTCATCCCTTCGCGCCGCAGCCTCATCGCGCTCGCGTCGACGCTTCCTCGCGCATGGGACTGGATTGCCGCCAGCCGAAGCGCCAGCAACTGCCAGACAACGGACTCTTCCTGAAGCTGTTCCTCGAGCTTGCGCAGCCCCCCCCGCTGCCCGAGCGCGAGATCCCCCAGCCGACGCAACTGGTTCTGCGAGAACCCTGGCGCGTCGACGTGGGACAGCAGATAGGCGCTGTGCCGATGGTGATCGTGATGGGAGACCATCATGCCGATCTCGTGCAGCGCGGCGGCCCAGCCGAGTTCGCGGCAATGCTCCTCGTCCGCCTTCGGCGACAGCTGCGTGTGCAGTCGCTGCGCGACCTCCTGCACCCGCTGGGCTTGCGCGCGATCGACGGCGAAACGTCGCTGCAGCTCCGACACCGACTGCTCGCGCATGTCGCGCGAGCCGCCGAGCAACTGGGGATCCAGCCGTTCCGCGAGATCGAAGATCACGCCCTGACGCAATGCCCCGCGGGCGGGATAAAGCCGGTCGATGTCGAAATGCGTGAGCAGCGTGTACAGGATGCACAGACCGCCGCCGACCACCGCGCGGCGGTCTTCCTTCAGGCCGGCGAGCTTGAGCGCGTCCATCCGCCCCGCGGACAGGCATTGCTCGATGCACCAGCGCAGCCCGTCGAGCGTGATGCTGCCGTCGGGGCTGATGCCGTTGGCGGCCAGGATCTGCGCTACCGCGCCGACGGTGCCCGACGACCCCAGCGCCTGACGCCAGCGCGGCTGCGACGTCGAGCGGGCGAACTGCGTCATCGCGTCCTCCAGCTCCGCGCCCGCGGCCACTTGCGCGGCGCGGAACGCCTCGGCGGTGAAGCGGCCGTCGGGGAAGAAGCGCATCGACAGGCTGACGCTGCCGATCTGGAAGGACTCCGCCCGCAGCGGCTGCGGCCCGCGGCCCAGGATGGTCTCGGTCGAGCGGCCGCCGATATCGATCACCAGCCGGGGGTCTTCCGCGGTCTGCAGGCGCGCGACGCCGGCGTAGATCAGGCGGGCTTCCTCGCGGCCGGAGATGACTTCGATCGGATGGCGCAGCACTTCTTCGGCCCGGGCCAGGAACGCGTTGCGGTTGCGTGCTTCACGCAGCGTCTGCGTCGCCACCGCGCGCACCTGGCGCGTGGGCAGGTCGGCCAACCGGTCGGCGAAGCGGCGCAGGCAATCGAGACCGCGCTGGGCCGCCTCTTCGGTGAGCATGCTTTGCGCGTCCAGGCCGGCGCCCAGGCGCACGGTTTCCTTCAGATAGTCCTGACGCCGGTACTGCCCATCCTGCAGCTGGGCGATCTCCAGCCGGAAGCTGTTGGAGCCCATGTCGATGGCGGCCAGGATGGTGGGGACGAGCGCTTGATTCATGGGGGGCGATTGTCGGGGTGTTTGACGTGTCCCTCGGGCACGAAGTGATTTCATCGTGCCGACAGCTTGGGGTGGTTTGTCGACCTCGCCCCGAGGCGTGCCCAAGCGCTGCGACGGACCTGACCCTAGAATGGCCCGCGCCCCAGCCCGCCCCTGTCGTCTCGAACGTGTTCGTGCCCGTTCGGTCGGCCCACGGCCCGCCAGGACAGCGTCTCATCCCGACCGCCGCTTGACGGCCCACGCCTCGGAACCTCGATCGTTCAAGGAGAAGCAGATGACGAAAGCCGACCTCGCCAGCGCCCCTCACGCCACCGATGTCGACGGCATGCCGTCGGACACCGGCGCCACCGACGCGATCCGCGCCGACATCGACAGCCTGGCGCCCGGCCGCGCGTTCAGCCGCCGGGCCTTCGTCGGCACCGCGGTGGGCAGCGGCTTCGCGGCGGCGGTGATGCCGGTCACCGCGCAGACCATCGTCACTACCGACACACAGGGCCTGGATGCCGGCCCGGTGGCCATCGACGTCGGCGACTTCAAGGTGCCGGCCTACGTCGCGCAGCCGGCGGGCAAGAAACATGCGCCGGTGATCCTCGTCATCAGCGAGATCTTCGGTGTACACGAGCACATCGCCGACGTGGCGCGCCGCTTCGCGAAGCTGGGGTACCTGGCGATCGCGCCGGACCTGTTTGCCCGGCAGGGTGACGCGAAGGTCTACACCGACATCGCCAAGCTGCAGGCCGAGATCATCAGCAAGACGCCGGACGAGCAGGTGCTGCGCGACCTGGACGCCACGGTCGCCTGGGCCAAGGCGCAAGGCGGCGACACCGGCCGGCTGGGCATCACCGGCTTTTGCTGGGGTGGCCGCATCACCTGGCTCTACGCCGCGCACAGCAAGGCGGTCAAGGCCGGCGTGGCCTGGTACGGCCGGCTGCAGGGCCAGTCCAACGCGATGACGCCCAAGCACCCGATCGACCTCGTCGGCCAGTTGAAGGCCCCGGTGCTGGGCCTCTATGGGGGGCAGGACGGCGGTATCCCGGTCGCCAGCGTGGCGGCGATGCAGGAGGCGCTCAAGCAGGGCAGCGCCGCCGCCAAGGCCAGCGAGTTCGTCGTCTATGCGGACGCCGGCCACGCCTTCCATGCCGACTACCGCCCCAGCTTCCGCGCCGATGCCGCCAAGGACGGCTGGGCGCGCTGCCAGGCCTGGTTCAAGCAGCACGGGGTCTGACGTTCCGCCCGGCGTCCGCCGTCGCCCACGCGCCCTTCGCCCGCATGAGGGCGACCGGACGCGGGCAGGGGGCTTGACGACTCTGAGACAATTTTTCGAGACCCATCCCGGCGCACCCCACCAGGTGCGCCTTTTTTGTCCATGACCCTGTTCTATATCCTGCTGGTGACCTTCGCCGGCGGTCTTGCCTCGGTGACGATCGCCGCGATGCTGACGGTCGGCCTGCTGAGCCGCATCGTCAAGCACCTGGTGAGCCTGTCGGCCGGCGTGCTGCTGTCCACCGCGCTGCTGCACGTGCTGCCCGAGGCCTTCGAGTCCGGGGCCGATCCGCACAACCTGTTCCTGGCGCTGCTGGGCGGGCTGATGTTCTTCTTCCTGCTGGAGAAGGCCGAGCTCTACCGCCACACCCACCATCACGAGGGGGACGGGCACCACCACCATCACCACTTCGATCGCGAGCAGGCGGGGCGCGGCGGCCTGTCGGTGCTGGTCGGCGATTCGATCCACAACTTCTGCGACGGCATCATCATCGCCGCCGCGTTCCTGGCCGATCACCACCTGGGTTGGGTGACCGCGATGGCGATCGTGGCGCACGAGATCCCGCAGGAGGTCGGCGACTACATCGTGCTGCTGAACGCCGGCTTCTCGCGCCGCAAGGCGCTGTTCTTCAACGCCGTGTCAGGCATGGCGGCGGTGCTGGGCGGGCTGGTGGGCTACTTCCTCGTGGGGCCGTGGCAGCAGCTGTTTCCCTACCTGCTGGTGGCCGCGTCGAGCAGCTTCGTCTACGTCGCCGTGGCCGACCTGATCCCGCAGCTGCAACGCCGGCTGCCGTGGAAGGACACCGCGCTGCAGCTGCTGTGGCTGGGCGTGGGCATCGTCTTCGTGCTGATGGTCGTCGGCGGCAAGCACTCGCACTGACGACGGGCGGCCGCCTCGCGCGCCGCCATGCCCGCCGGGCGCGACCGGGCCGCCGGGCGACTAGGTCGCCGCGTGCTCGCCGTGCACCACCAGCACCGGGAACGCGCAGTGCGTGAGCACCTTTTGCGTCTCGCTGCCCAGCAGCAGCGCCTGCAGGCCGCGACGGCCGTGGGTCGCCATCACGAGCAGGTCGGCGTCGACGCGCCTGGCGTGCTCGATGATCGCCTCCCAGGCGTGCAGCGCCTCGACGCTGTGCGCCTCCACCTCCAGGCCCTCGGCGCGCGCGGCCGCCAGCACATGGCTGAGCCGCTCCTGAGCGATGCGCTCCTGGGCGTCGAAGAACTCCTGCGGCGGGCTCGGCTGCATCTCCGAGACAGCGCTGTAGGGGAAGGGCTCCTTGACGCTGATGGCGAACAGCTTGGCGCCGTGGAAGCGGGCGAGCTTGACGGCGGTATCGATCGCCTTGGCGGTGATGTCGGAACCGTCGGTGGGAATCAGGATGCGCTTGAACATGGCGAGCCTCCTTCGAGCGGGCGAGTGGCGTGGGGTGGACCTGGGCCCCGACAGGCAATCGCCGCGCCGGGGTCAGGACTTGCCTTCGCAGTCTGACGCCTCCATGGTGCTCGCCCCATGCGCAATGTCAATACGGGGCGGCGCCCCGGGCCCACCCGGGCTCTCCCGGGCTCTCCCGGGCTGCGGTCAGCCCTTGGCCAGCGGCAGGCGCGGGTTCGCGCTCCATTCGCTCCAGGAGCCCGCGTAAAGACGGCTGCCGGGCAGGCCGGCGTGATGCATCGCCAGCAGGTTGTGGCACGCGGTCACGCCCGAGCCGCATTGGTGCACGGTCTGGCCGGCCGGCAGGGGGGAGAGCAGCGCCAGGAATTCGTCGCGCAGCTCGGCGGGCGCCTTGAAACGGCCGTCGGCGCGCAGATTGGTCTTGAAGAATCGGTTGACCGCGCCCGGAATGTGGCCGGCCTGCGCGTCGAGCGGCTCGACGTCGCCGCGGAAGCGCTCACCCGCGCGGGCGTCGATCAGTCGGACCTGCCCCAGCCGCGCGAACAGATCCTGGGCGCTCATCGGTTCCTCCAGCGGCGAGCCGGGCTGGAACGCGGGCGATTCCGCGGCGGGCGCGGCGATCGGCGTGTCGGTCGAAAGCTCGCCGCCGGCCTGCCGCCAGGCGGTCAGGCCGCCGTCCAGCACCGCCACCGCGTCGTGGCCCAGCCAGCGCAGCATCCACCAGACACGCGCGGCATACATGCCGTCGGCCGCGTCGTAGGCGACGACCTGACGGCCGGGGGTCATGCCGAGCTCGCGCAGCCGGGCGGCGAAGGCCTCGCGCTCGGGCAGTGGATGGCGGCCGCGGAAGGCGCCGAAGGCGTCCTGCTTCGGACCGCTCAGGTCGCGGTCCAGGTGCAGGTAGAACGCGCCGGGGAGGTGGCCCGCGGCATGGGCCTTCTCCCCCGCCGAGGGGTCGGCGAGGTCGAAGCGGGCGTCGACGATCAGCGGCGGGGCGCCCGAGGCGATCAGCGCCCGCAGGGCCTCGACGGCGATCAGGCCGTCATGGCGCGTGGCCGCGGACGGCGCCGTGGCAGCGGAAGTCGAAGGGGTCGTCGTGCCGTTGATCGTGCCGTTCATGTCTTGCCGCTCATGATTCGCTGACGGAGTGCTGCGCATCCTTGGGTGTGCTGCGGGCGCGCAGCAGAGTCGCCCCCAGGCCGGCGGCGACGATCAGCACGATGCCGCCCCAGGAGGCCAGGCCCAGCCGGTCGCCGAAGATCAGCACACCATACAACGCCGAGAACACGATGCCCAGGTACTGCAGCGACGCGTTCACCAGCGGCTTGCCGGTGCCGTAGGCGCGGGTCATCATGAGCTGCGCGCCGGTGGCCAGCACGCCCACCGCCAGCAGCAGCGCCGCGCCGGTCCAGGTGTGGGCATGCCAGCCGCCGTGCGAGGCGATCGTCGTCACCGCGCCGGCGACCACGCCGCCCATCGAGAAGTAGAAGACGATGCGGTACTCGGGCTCGCCGACGCGGCCCAGCGACGTGACCTGCAGATAGGCCATCGCCGACAGCATGCCGGAGGCCAGTCCGGCCAGCGCGTGCCAGACCTGCTGGTCCTGCATGGCCGGCTGCAGCACCAGCCCGACACCCAGGAACCCCAGCAGCACCGTCACGACCAGCCGCGGATCGACCCGCGCGGCGCCCATCAGCACCGCGCCGCCGATCAGGAACAGCGCCATCCAGACCGAGGACATGTAGTTGAGCGTCATCGCGGTGGCCAGCGGCAGCTTGCTGATCGCGAAGAACCACAGCGACAGCGCGATCACGCCCGACAGGCTGCGCCAGAAATGCATCGCCGGCACGGTGGTCTTGAGCGTCAGCCCCCGCGTGCGCGCCATCGCGAAGAGGAACAGCGTGCCGACCAGGCCGCGGTACATGACGATCTCGCCGGCGCCGTAGTAGGCCGAGGCCAGCTTGACGCAGACGCCCATGGTGGCGAACAGCAGCGTCGCCAGCACCATCAGGAGGGGAGCAGACATGCGGCGGATTCTCGCGCCTATCCCTCGATCCACCTGTCGTGGGGAGCCCCAAAAACGAACGCCCCGCATGAGCGGGGCGTTGTGCGCACTGGGCGGGCGATGACGCGCGGGTGTCAGCGTTTCATCAGCCCGCGATACCACTCGTGGAAGTGCTTCATGCCGTCTTCCATCGGCGTCTGGTACGGGCCGACTTCGTTGTCACCGCGCTCCATCAGCGCCTTGCGGCCGGCATCCATGCGCAGGGCGATCTCGTCGTCCTCGATGCAGGTCTCCATGTAGGCGGCCTGCTGGGCGTCGACGAAGTCGCGCTCGAAGGCGACGATTTCTTCCGGGTAGTAGAACTCGACGATGTTGGTTGTCTTCTGCGGCCCCTTGGGGAACAGCGTCGACACCACCAGCACGTTGGGATACCACTCCACCATGATGTTGGGGTAGTAGGTCAGCCAGATCGCGCCCTGATCGGGCGCCTGGCCGTCGGCGAAGCCCAGCACCTGCTCGTGCCACTTGCCGTAGACCTCGGAGCCGGGCTTGGCCAGCGCCTTGTTCACGCCGACCGTCTGCACCGAGTAGTCGCGGCCGAACTCCCACGCCAGGTCGTCGCAGGTGACGAACTGGCCCAGGCCCGGATGGAACGGGCCGACGTGGTAGTCCTCCAGGTAGACCTCGATGAAGGTCTTCCAGTTGTAGTCGCACTCGTGGACATGGACCTTGTCGAGCTGGTAACCGCTGAAGTCCAGCGCGCCGCGCGGGCCGAGCCGGGCCAGGTCGCCCGCGATGTCGCGGCCGTTGTCCTCGAACAGCAGGCCGTTCCACTCCCGGATCTTGTAGCGGTTCAGGTGCAGGCAGGGGTCCTGCTTGAAGTGCGGCGCGCCGACGAGCTCGCCCTTCAGGCTGTAGGTCCAGCGGTGCAGCGGGCAGACGATGTTGCTGTTCGTGTTGCCGCGGCCGCGCAGCATCACGGCCTGCCGGTGGCGGCAGACGTTGGAGATCAGCTCCAGGCCCTGCGCGCCGCGCACGATGGCACGGCCCTCGCCTTCCTGCGGGAGCGCGTAATAGTCGCCGACCTCCGGCACGGCGAGCGCGTGCCCGAGGTAGCGGGGACCGTGCTGGAAGATCAGTTCCTGTTCCCGGCGGAACAGGTCCTCATCGAAGTAGGAGGTGACGGGCAGCTGGAGGTGGCTGGGGGCCGTGCTGCTTTCAAGGGCGCTGAGAGGGATGCTCAGGTCGGACATGATCCAAGAGGGTCTCCAAGAAACCAATGTCAACCGTCGCCGGCCGCCCCCCAGATTGGACGGACCGGCATGTTGGACTGAACGTGAAACAAATGCCGCGTGCCGGAAGCCGTCGCCATCATCCGCCGCGATGGTGCCGAGCGCCCGGTGGGGGCGTGCCGCGGATGTCGACCGACGACCGCCGGGGCCTTTTAGGGCATCGATGCGGGCGAGGGAACCGGTGATTGTACCCGGGCCGCCCGTTACGAGGTCGTTCCGAGATGGGTTCCGGGCGGTTGCGGGTGTGCGTCGCCCAAGTAACACACGCTGACCGCTGTGGCGTTCGATTCACATCCCCCGAGAGTCGGAAGGCGATCGGGGGAATCCCGGTGCTTACAATCGGCCTTTTCGCGTTTTGAAATGAGCAAGCCTTCCGCCAGCGCCAAATCGGTGCCATCGACAGTCCAGGAATCGGAGCCCGCCAGCTATGAGCTCGCGGTGGAGGAGTTGGAACGCCTGGTCCAGTCGATGGAAGCCGGGCAGTTGCCACTTGACCAGTTACTGGCGAGTTACCAGCGCGGGGCGGTGTTGCTCAAGTTTTGCCGTGTGCGGCTTCAGGCCGTAGAACAACAAGTACAGGTCATCGAAGGTGGCGGCGCACAGGCTTGGGGAGAAGAATAGGTGGATGAAGGTGTGTTCGATCGGTGGGTGAAGCAATCCCTGCTGGACGTCGAGCGGTCCTTGGAGACCTGGGTGCCCGAAAACGCGCCCGCGGGGATCGGCGAGGCGATGCGTTATGCGGTGCTGGGCGCCGGCAAGCGGCTGCGTCCGCTGCTGGTGCTGGCCGCGGCAGAGGCGGCCGGCGGCCAGGGCGAGGCCGCGATGCGCGCGGCGTGCGCGGTGGAGTTGATCCACGCCTATTCGCTGGCGCACGACGACATGCCCTGCATGGACAACGACGTGTTGCGCCGCGGCAAGCCGACGCTGCATGTGCAGTACGGCGAAGCCCGGGCGATGCTGGCCGGCGACGCGATGCAGGCGCTGGCCTTCGACGTGCTCACGCCGGACGTGGGGGTGGCGCCGGTGCTGCAGGCGCAGCTGTGCAAGCTGCTGGCGCGCGCCAGCGGCTATGACGGCATGGCCGGCGGTCAGGCGATCGACCTGGCCAGCATCGGCAAGCCGCTGGACGAGGCGTCGCTGCGCGACATGCACCGCCGCAAGACCGGCGTTCTGCTGCAGGCCAGCGTGCTGATGGGCGCCGCGTGCGGCGACATCCCGGCCGCTGCGCTGGCGGCCTTGAGCCGTTATGGCGCGGCGATCGGCCTGGCCTTCCAGGTCGTCGACGACATCCTGGATGTCACGCAGGACTCCGACGTGCTGGGCAAGACGGCCGGCAAGGACCAGGACAACAACAAGCCGACCTACGTCAGCGTGCTGGGCCTGGAGCCCGCCCGCGCGTATGCGCTGCGACTGCGCGACGAGGCGCACCAGGCGCTGGCCGCCAGCGCGCTGGCCGATACCGCCTGGCTCAGCCTGTTGGCTGACAAGGTCGTCGAGCGAGACAACTGAACACAGGGTCAGGTCATGAGCGAAACAAATCAGAACACGCCGGCCTCCCAGACGCTGCTGAACGCCATCGACAGCCCGGCGGATCTGCGCCGCCTGTCGCGCAGCCAGTTGCCGCAACTGGCGGACGAGGTCCGCGCGCACGTGCTCAACAGCGTGTCCAAGACGGGCGGCCATCTGTCGTCCAACCTGGGCACGGTGGAGCTGACGATCGCGCTGCACTACGTCTACGACACCCCGCGGGACCGGCTGGTGTGGGACGTGGGCCACCAGACCTACCCGCACAAGATCCTGACCGGCCGCCGCGACGCGATGCCGACGCTGCGCCAGCAGGGCGGCATCTCCGGCTTCCCGCGCCGCGACGAGAGCGAGTACGACACCTTCGGCACGGCGCATTCCAGCACCTCGATCTCCGCCGCGCACGGCATGGCGATGGCCGCCAAGCTCAAGGGCGAGTCCCGGCGCGCGGTGGCGATCATCGGCGACGGCGCGATGACCGCCGGCATGGCCTTCGAGGCGCTGAACAATGCCGGTGTCGCGCACGGCGGCCTGCTTGGCGACGTGCTGGTGATCCTGAACGACAACGACATGTCGATCAGCCCGCCCGTCGGCGCGCTGAACAAGTACTTCACGCGGCTGATGAGCGGCAAGTTCTACGCCGCCGCGCGTGAGGGCGCCAAGTCGGTGCTGAAGAACACGCCGCTGTATGAATTCGCGCGACGTTTCGAGGAGCACACCAAGGGCATGTTCGTGCCCGGGACGATCTTCGAGGAGTTCGGCTTCAACTACGTCGGGCCGATCGACGGCCACGACCTGGACGCGCTGATCCCGACGCTGGAGAACCTGCGCGACCGCAAGGGGCCGCAGTTCCTGCATCTGGTGACCCGCAAGGGCCAGGGCTACAAGCTGGCCGAGGCCGATCCGGTGAAGTACCACGGCCCCACGCCGTTCAATCCGGCCGAAGGCATCAAGCCGTCGACCGCGCCCGCGAAGAAGACCTTCACACAGGTCTTCGGGGACTGGCTGTGCGACATGGCCGAGGCCGATGCCAAGCTCGTCGCCATCACGCCCGCGATGCGCGAGGGCTCCGGCATGGTGGAGTTCCACAAGCGCTTCCCGACCCGCTATTACGACGTGGGCATCGCCGAGCAGCACGCGGTGACCTTCGCCGGCGGTCTGGCCTGCGAGGGCATGAAGCCGGTGGTGGCGATCTATTCGACCTTCCTGCAGCGCGCCTATGACCAGGTGATCCACGACGTGGCGCTGCAGAACCTGCCGGTGCTGTTCGCGCTGGACCGGGCGGGCCTGGTCGGCGCCGACGGCGCGACGCACGCCGGCAACTACGACATCGCCTTCACGCGCTGCATTCCCAACATGAGCGTGTTGACGCCGGCCGACGAGAACGAATGCCGTCAGGCGCTCTACACCGGCCATCTGCACGACGGCCCGGTGACGGTGCGCTACCCGCGCGGCGCGGGTGTCGGGGCGGAGATCAAGAAGGCGATGGTCGCGCTGCCGTGGGGCAAGGGCGAGGTCCGCCGGCGCTCCTCGGCGAGCCAGGCGAACGGCCGCGGCGCGCCGCGCATCGCGATCCTGGCGTTCGGCACGTTGCTGTATCCGGCGCTGAAGGCGGCCGAGGCGCTCGACGCGAGCGTGGCCAACATGCGCTTCGTGAAGCCGTTGGATGCGGAGCTGGTGGCTGAACTGGCCCGCACGCACGACGCGCTGGTGACCGTCGAGGACGGTTGCGTGATGGGCGGCGCCGGCAGCGCGGTCATCGAATCGCTGCAGGCGCAGGGCTTCACGGTGCCGGTGCTGCAACTGGGCCTGCCCGACGAGTACATCGAGCACGGCGAGCCCGGCAAGCTGATGGCCCAGTGCGGGCTGGACGCGGCCGGCATCGAGCGGTCGGTGCGTGATCGTTTCCTCACGACGGCTGCGCCGGTCGCGCCGGTGCTGCGCTCGGTGGCCAACACCTGATCGCTCGCCGCTCGGCGCCAAGGCCGGGCAACGCGATCGCATCGCCAAAACGCGGCGCTGTCCTCCCGGTCAGCGCCGTTTTTTCTTTCCGATCTGATCGGCGATGGCCGGGGCCAGCGCGCGCTTGACCGCCGCGATGAAGTCGTCGGTCAGCGCGTGCGCGGGCCGGTGCAGCGGGCGCAGCGCCTGGATGCGGAAGGGCACCGACACCGAGAACGGCCGGATGTGCAGCCCCGGCCCGGCGCAGGCGCGCGCGGTGAGCGGATTGACCAGCGCGATGCCCAGGCCCTGCTCGACCAGCGAGCACACGGCGATGGCGCTGTGCGTTTCCACTTGCAGGCGGCGGTGCACGCCGGCATTCCCGAAGATCGCGTCGAACTGGCGGCGGTACGGGTCCTCGGCGGAGAGGCTGACGAAACGCTCCCCCTCGAAGTCGAGCGGCGCGAGCACTTGCCGCGCCAGCAGCGGGTGGCTGGCGGGAAGCACGCAAACCTCGTCCAGCTCGGCCAGCGTCTCGCTGTGCGTGCCGGGGACCGCGCCGGTGACTTCGCTCAGGCCGATGTCGAAACGCTGCGCCGCCATCCATTCCTCCAGCAGCGGGGACTCCTGCGGTGTCAGCGTCAACTGCGCCTGGGGATGGGCGCCCAGCCAGTCGGCGCTGGCAGCCGGCAGCAGCGCATGCGCGAGCGCCGGCAGCGTCAGCACGCGCAGGCCTTCGTCCTCGGCGCGGCCCAGCGCCTGAGCGCGGGCGACCACCTGGTCGAGACCCTGGTAGGCGCGCTGGACCTCGTCGAACAGCGCGAGCGCGCGGTGCGTCGGACGCAGGCGACCCGGTGCGCGATCGAACAGCGTGTAGCCGAGCAGCGATTCCAGGCGGGCCAACTCCCGGCTGACGGTCGGCTGCGACGTGAACAGCAGTTGCGCCGCACCGGTCACGCTGCCGGCGGTCATCACCGCACGGAACACCTCGATGTGGCGATGCGTGATGGGCGCGGCGGCTGGCATCGAGGCGCCGGATGAAGGCAGGGACGGCGCGGCGGCGGGCATGCGTTCAGCATAGCAGTCGGCATATCGAGAATGAATTCAGTCGGCAAAACAAAGCATTTGATTGAATGACAGCGAGCAGCGATGCTTGCATCAACTTCAGATAAACAGCCCCAGCGGCTCCCGCCCATGCCTCAAGCGCTTACCCCCGCCCGCGAACAACGTCTGCAGGCCCTCGCCGCCCAGTACGGCACCCCGCTGTGGGTTTACGACGCGGCCGTCATCCGCGAGCGCATCGCCGCTTTGCGTGGCTTCGACACGGTCCGCTTCGCGCAGAAGGCGTGCTCGAACACGCACATCCTGCGGTTGATGCGGGAGCAGGGTGTGAAGGTCGACTCGGTGTCGCGCGGCGAGGTGCTGCGGGCGCTGGCGGCTGGCTACACGGTGGGGACCGACGCGGACGCGGTGCATTCGGACATCGTCTTCACCGCGGACCTGCTGGATCGCGAGACGCTGAAAACCGTCGTCGAGCACCGGGTGCCGGTGAACGCGGGTTCGATCGACATGCTGGAGCAACTGGGCGAGGCGTCGCCCGGTCACCCGGTGTGGCTGCGCCTGAATCCGGGTTTCGGCCATGGACACAGCAACAAGACCAACACCGGCGGCGAGCACAGCAAGCACGGCATCTGGCACACGCAACTGCCGGACGCGCTGGCCGTGATCGCCCGCCGCGGGCTGACGCTGATCGGGCTGCACATGCACATCGGCTCGGGCGTCGACTACGGGCACCTGGCGCAGGTTTGCGGCGCGATGGTGGACCTGGTGCGCGTGGTAAAGGCGCAGGGGCTGGACCTGCAGGCGATCTCGGCGGGCGGCGGTCTATCGATCCCTTATCGCGACGGCGACGCGGGCATCGACACGGCGCACTACTTCAGCCTGTGGGATGCGGCGCGCCAGGACGCGCAAGCCGTCATCGGGCACCCGCTGGCGCTCGAACTGGAGCCGGGGCGTTACCTGGTCGCCGAATCGGGCGTGCTGCTGGCGGAGGTCCGGGCGGTGAAGACGCAGGGCAGCCAGCATTTCCTGCTGGTCGACGCCGGCTTCAACGAGCTGATGCGTCCCGCGATGTACGGCAGCTTCCATGCGATGAGCCTGATTCCCGCCGACGGCCAGACGCGGCCGACGCAGGCCACGGTGGTCGCGGGCCCGTTGTGCGAGTCGGGCGACGTCTTCACGCAGGAGGATGGTGGTGTCGTGCTGACGCGCGACTTACCGCGCGCGCGCGTGGGCGATCTACTCGTCATCCACGACACGGGTGCCTACGGCGCGTCCATGTCCAGCAACTACAACAGCCGCCCGCTGATTGCGGAAGTGCTGGTCGACGGCCCCACCGAGCGCCAGATCCGCCGCCGGCAGACGGTCGACGAACTGCTGGCCCTGGAACTCTGAGCATCCACCCGCTCCATCGAATCAGGTCTATCGGATTGGGACGATCGGATCAGGCCGACCGGGGCCCCTTTCCCGTAAGTCAAGGAGGGAATTTGACTGCCGGGAGGCAGTCAAAGGAGGGACATGGAGGGAAAGGGGCCTCGGTTGGCCTGATCGTGCTCGGTGATGGAGGGAGGAGGGGGAAAGAAGGGAAGGGCCGCCCCTGCAGGGCAGGCAAAGCCGCCCACGGCCGCGAATTCCATGAACTCCATCTATTAAATGATTGTCATCTAATAGTCATGCTCAATAGGGATAGGCAATAGGCTTCATTGGGGAATTCAACCCCAGCCGATAGGGTGGACCCCTATCATTCAGCCCATCCCATCAACCCTCACTTCGAGAGCAGAGCATGTCCCTGATCAACACCCAAGTCCAACCCTTCAAGACGCAAGCGTTCCACAACGGCAAGTTCATCGACGTCACGGAAGAGTCGCTCAAGGGCAAGTGGTCCGTCCTGATCTTCATGCCGGCGGCCTTCACCTTCAACTGCCCCACCGAAGTCGAAGACGCGGCTGACAACTACGCGGAGTTCCAGAAGCTGGAAGCCGAGGTCTACATCGTCACCACCGACACGCATTTCTCGCACAAGGTGTGGCACGAAACCTCGCCGGCCGTCGGCAAGGCCAAGTTCCCGCTGGTCGGCGACCCGACCCACGCGCTGACCAACGCTTTCGGCGTGCACATCCCTGAAGAAGGCCTGGCGCTGCGCGGGACCTTCGTCATCAACCCGGACGGCGTCATCAAGACGCTGGAAATCCACGACAACGCGATCGCCCGCGACGTGCAGGAAACCCTGCGCAAGCTGAAGGCCGCTCAATACGTCGCCAGCCACCCCGGTCAAGTCTGCCCGGCCAAGTGGAAGGAAGGCCAGAAGACCATCGCCCCGTCGCTGGACCTGGTCGGCAAGATCTGAGGATCCGCGCGCGAGGGCGCCTCGGGCCGGCAACGGCCCGGGCCCCTCGACCGGTGACGCGGATGAGGCTGCCCCTCACCCCCACACTGCCAATGCAGCGCTCGCGGGCCTTCTCGGCCCGCGGGCGGGATGCTGGCCGCCCCGAGTCCGATCGGAGGGATCGACGCGATCCAGGGAGGCCGGTTTTCGAAGTCGCTTGAAATTGAAAGGAAGTAACGATGTTGGACGACAACCTGAAGGCGCAGCTCAAGGCCTACCTGGAGCGGGTGACGCTGCCGTTCGAGATCGAGGCTTCATTGAGCGACTCCGAAAGCTCCGCGGAGCTCAAGCAGCTGCTGCAGGACATCGCCGCGATGTCCGACAAGATCACGCTGAGCCTGGACGGCGACGATGCGCGCCGCCCCTCGTTCAGCCTCAAGCGCACGGGCTCGGACCAGAGCCTGCGCTTCGCCGGCATCCCGCTGGGCCATGAGTTCACCTCGCTGGTGCTGGCCCTGTTGTGGACCGGCGGCCATCCGCCCAAGGTGGAGCAGTCGACGATCGACCAGATCAAGGGCCTGGACGGCGACTACGCCTTCGAGGTCTACATGTCCCTGTCCTGCCACAACTGCCCGGACGTCGTGCAGGCGCTGTCGCTGATGTCGGTGCTGAACCCGCGCGTCAAGACGGTGATCGTCGACGGCGCGCTGTTCCAGGACGAGGTCAATGCCCGCGAGATCATGGCCGTGCCGACGGTCTACCTGAACGGTCAGGAGTTCGGCTCCGGTCGCATGACGGTCGAGGAAATCGCCGCGAAGCTGGACACCAACGCCGCGTCCAAGGATGCCGCCAAGCTGTCCGCCAAGGAGCCCTACGAGGTGCTCGTGGTCGGCGGCGGCCCGGCCGGCGCGGCGGCGGCGGTGTACGCGGCCCGCAAGGGCATCCGCACCGGCGTGGCGGCCGAGCGTTTCGGCGGCCAGGTCAACGACACGCTGGCGATCGAGAACTACATCTCCGTGCTGTCGACCGACGGCCCGAAGTTCTCGATGGCGATGGAATCGCACGTCAAGGATTACGGCGTGGACGTCATGAACCTGCAGCGCGCCGACAAGCTCGTCCCCGCCACGACCCCGGGCGGCTTGGTCGAGATCCAGCTTGCCAACGGCGGCACGCTCAAGAGCCGGACGGTGATCCTGTCGACCGGCGCGCGCTGGCGCAATGTCAACGTGCCGGGCGAGCAGGAGTACAAGAACAAGGGTGTCGCCTACTGCCCGCATTGCGACGGTCCGCTGTTCAAGGGCAAGCGCGTCGCGGTGATCGGTGGCGGCAACTCCGGCGTCGAGGCGGCGATCGACCTGGCCGGCCTGGTGCAGCACGTCACGCTGCTGGAGTTCGGCGACCAGTTGCGGGCCGATGCCGTGCTGGTGAAGAAGCTGCAGAGCCTGCCCAACGTGACCATCCTGACGCAGGCGCAGACGACCGAGTTCACCGGCGCCGCCGGCAAGTTGAACGGCCTGAACTACACCGACCGCGCCTCCGGCGAGGCCCGGCGCATCGAGCTCGAAGGCGTTTTCGTGCAGATCGGCCTGGTGCCCAACACCGAGTGGCTGCGCGGCGTGGTCGAGCTGTCCAGGCACGGCGAGATCATCGTCGACGCCAAGGGGCAGACGTCGGTGCCGGGCGTGTTCGCGGCCGGCGACGCGACGACGGTGCCGTACAAGCAGATCATCATCGCGGCCGGCGACGGCGCGAAGGCGGCGCTGAGCGCGTTCGACCACCTGATCCGCAACTGACGCCGGGGCCTCCTTCGGAGGCTTTCGGACCGGAACTGACGCCGCGCCCGCGGCGTCAACCGCTTGTGATCAACCCTTCCGGGCGCGGCTGCGCCAGACGCCTTCCAGGCTGTAGACGGCCAGAGCCGACCAGATCAGCACGAAGCCGATCAAGCGCGCGCCCGCCAGCGGCTCGCCGTACAGCCAGACGCCGAGCAGGAATTGCAGCGTCGGGGACAGGTATTGCACCAGCCCGAGCGTCGTCAGCGTGATGCGACGGGCGCCCGCCGCGAACAGCAGCAGTGGCACCGCCGTCAGCGGCCCGGCCAGCAGCAGCCAGCCGATCTGGCCCACGTCGCCCTGCGCGAAGGCGCTGGTGCCGTGGACGCTCCACCAGATCAACGCGCCGGCGGCGATCGGGGAGAGGATCAGCGTCTCCAGTGTCAGACCTTCCAGCGCGCCCAGATGCGCGGTCTTGCGCATCAGGCCGTAGAAGCCGAAGCTCAGCGCCAGCATCAGCGCGATCCACGGCAACTGTCCGGCGGTGACCGTCAGCCACAGCACGCCCGCCGCGGCCAGCCCGATCGCCAGCCACTGCACCGGCCGCAGCCGCTCGCGCAGGAACAGGAACCCCAGCATCACGTTGACCAGCGGATTGATGAAGTAGCCCAGACTGGCCTCGACGATGTGGCCGTGCTGCACGGCCCAGACGTAGATCAGCCAGTTGGTCGACAGCAGCAGCGCCGACAGCGCGCAGGTGGCGAGCAGCTTGGGCGACCGCAGCACCGGTCCCAGCCAGGCCCAGCGCCGCAGCCCCGCCAGCACCAGCGCGACGAAGACCAGCGACCACAAGGTCCGGTGCGCGATCACCTCCAGCGCGTCGACGCCCACCAGCCGCTTGAAGTAGAGCGGGAACAGGCCCCACGCGATGTAGGCCAGCGCGGCGTAGACCATGCCGGTGCGGGCATGGGCGTGCGGATCATCGGCGGCCGAGGGCGTGCGGGTGTCGTTGGTCATGGGTGGCGCGGCAAGGGAATCGGCTTCGGCTCTGCGAAGGGCTGGCGATTCTGCCTGCGCCCCGCCGACCTTGCTGTCGACCCTCTTTTCAGCCGGCGGCCTTGGGTGCAGCATGCCGCTCCATGGCCCACGTCGAATTCACCGCGCAACTGCACCGTTTCGTCGACACGCCCAAGCTCGACTGCGACGCCCGCACGCTCGGCGAGGCGCTGACGGTCGCGTTCGACAGGAACCCACGGCTTCGCGGCTACATCCTGGACGATCAGGGCCATCTGCGCACGCACGTCACGGTGTTCATCGACGGGCATCGCGTGCAGGACCGACAGGGCCTGGCCGACCCGCTGAGCGCGCAGTCCAAGGTTTACGTGCTGCAGGCGCTATCCGGCGGTTGAGCGGCGGTTGAGCGTCGGCTGAACGGCAATTGAGCGGACACGATGGGCCGGCCGCGTGTCGAAATCGTGATCCGACGAACGTCGAGCAAGGCCACCCCTTCAAGGAGACGCCATGACCACCGCCGCCTGGGCCGCCACCCGCAAGGGCCTCTTCGAGCTTCGCCACGATCCCGCGCAGGGCGGCTGGGCGATCGGCCGCCACAGTTTCGTCGGCGATCCGGTGAGCATGCTGCTGCCGGCGCCGGCGGGCGGCGGCCGGATGTTCGCCGCGCTGAACCTGGGCCACTTCGGCTGCAAGGTCCAGGCGTCGGACGACGGCGGCGCCACCTGGCGCGAGCTGCCCGCCCCCGGGTTCCCGCCGCAGCCCGACGGCGCGGAGGGGCCGGCCTGGAAACTTCAGCAGGTCTGGGCGCTGGAGCGCGGCGGCGACGGCCGCTTGTGGGCGGGCACCATCCCCGGCGCGCTGTTCGTCAGCGAGGACGAGGGCGAGTCCTGGCAACTGGTCGAATCGCTGTGGCAGCGCCCCGAGCGCCTGGGCTGGTTCGGCGGCGGCTACGACGCGCCGGGCATCCACTCCGTCAACGTCGATCCGCGCGATCCGCGGCGGCTGCTGCTGGGCGTGTCCTGCGGCGGCGCCTGGCGCAGCGAGGACGGCGGCGCGACATGGCGCATCAGCGCCAGGGGCATGCGCGCCGACTTCATGCCGCCGGAACAGGCCGGCGAGGAAAACACGCAGGACCCGCATCGCATCGTCGCCAGCGAGGCCGATCCGGACGTGCTCTGGTGCCAGCACCACAACGGCGTCTGGCGCTCGGTCGACGGCGGCGCGAACTGGACGGAAATCAAGCCGCCCCTGTCCGGATTCGGTTTCGCGGTCGCGGCGCATGCCGGCGATCCGGGCACGGCGTGGTTCGTGCCGGGGGTGAAGGACGAGAAGCGGCTGCCGGTCGATGGCGCGCTCGTGGTGAACCGCACACGCGACGGCGGACGCAGTTTCGAGACGCTGCGGGTGGGGCTGCCCCAGTCGCATTGCTACGACCTCGTGTATCGCCACGGCCTGGCCGCCCATGCCGACGGGCGCCGGCTCCTGATGGGCAGCACGACCGGCAATCTGTGGGCCACCGACGATGCCGGCGATCACTGGCAACTGGTCTCGGGCCACCTGCCGCCGATCTACGCGTTGCGGTTCGGTTGACCGGCCGGTTGATCGGATGATTGCCTCCCGCCTCCCGCCTCCCGCCTCCCGCCTCTCGCCTCTCGGTGGGAGCTCGTCCGAGGTGCAGTCGAACGCTCGGTCGTCGCTCAATCGGCGACTGGACCGAGGAAGCGTCGCCACTCCGGACCAGGCGACGCTTCCAGCGTCAGCGTCACGCCGCTGATGGGGTGCGTCAGCGTCAGCTGCTGCGCGTGCAGCCACAGCCGCTGCAGACCCAGATGGGCCGCGAGCGTCCGGTTCAGCGGACCCTTGCCGTGATTCGCGTCGCCGACGATCGGATGGGCGATGTGCTTGAGGTGTCGCCGGATCTGATGGCGTCGACCCTGCACCGGCTCGCAGGCCAGCGCCGACAGCCGCGTCGTCGGGAAGCGCGGATCGGTCACCACCGGCAGCTCGATGCGGCGCAGGCAGGCCCACTCGGTCTGGGCCTCCAGCCGTGGCTGGCCCGCGGACGGCAGTTCGGGGTCGCGCGCCAGCGGGTGGTCGACGACGCCCGCCTCCGTCATCGGCCAGCCGCGCACCAGCGCGAGGTAGCGCTTGTGGGTGCGGCGCTCGGCCAGCGCGTGGCCGAGCAGGCTGGCCACCGCGGCGCTCAGCGCGAAGACCAGCACGCCCGAGGTCCCGCGATCGAGCCGATGCGCCGGCCACACCGGGCGGCCGAGCTGATCGCGCAGGCGCTGCAGCGCGGCGTCTTCCTCGTGGGCGTCGATCGCGGTGCGATGGACCAGCAGGCCCGCGGGCTTGTCGACGACGGCCAGATCGTCATCGAGGTGGATCAATCGCAGCGCGCGTGACGACGGGGCCGAGCACGGCGCGGCGGGCGACGCGGACGACGATTCGGGTAGCGAGGGAGACGGCGCCGCGCACGACGGACGCGTGGCCGCATCCGACGGCGCGTCACTTGCGAAAGGGCTGGCGGGGCCGGCGGCCACGGACGAGGGACTTGTCATCGTTGGAAGGGACGGCAAACGCACCGTTGCGCGGCATTCACGCCGCATTTCCCCGTTTCGGGGGTGGGACGGCGAACAGTGCTGTTCGCCAAAATCCTGTCATCTAGCCTGCTCATCATCGCAGCAGGCATCCAGCATTCAGGTCACCAGTCATCGAACGGCGCTCGCCCCGCGGTTTTTCACGGCGAGCGCTCGACAACGGCAATCAGCAGGAGTTCGCCATGCCCCAGGAATTTCACGTCGGTCATCGTTCCTCCCTTGTTTCGATCCTGGGATGGCTGCTGATGGCGCTGGGTCTGGGCGCCTTGCTGGTCGCCCAGCGGCTGGTGCCGATGGCGGCCTTGCTGGCGGTGGCGTGGGCGGTGCTGGCGATGGTGCTCGGTTTTGCGCTCTGGCGCCGGCTCGAATGGGCGCGGCGCGGCGCGGCCTGGCTGCTGGCCAGCCTGTTGCCGGTGCTGCTGCTGGGGTATTGGGTGAGCGACGCGGACCTGCCCCAGCTCGCGCTGGTGCCCGCGAGCGGCGCGGTCGCGTTGCTGCTGTCGTGGGCGCTGAACCGGTTGAACTCGCGCGGCGTGCGTCAGGAATTCGTCTGACCGCACCAACCGGCCCCGACATCGCCGTCACCGCCCCTATCCCCATCGGCTGACATTCGGCCGCCGGCTCAGCCTATCTCCCCGTCCACATACAGCCAGACGCCGTGCTCGCGCACGAAGCGGCTGGTCTCGTGCATGCGCTGCGCGCGGCCGCCGGCCTTGCTGCGGGCGACGAACTCCACCGTCTCGTGATCGGCGTCCTGGCGCAGGTGCCGGCGCACGTCCAGGCCGAGCCAGCGCAGGTCCGGGTCGCCGCGCTCCAGGGATTCGGGACGGGTGCTCGGATGCCAGGAGGCGAGCAGGTAGGGGATGAGGTCCATCGTGTAGGCGCTGTACCTCGACCGCATCAGTGCCAGCGCGTCCGGGGCGGCGAGCACGCCGCTCTCGTCGAAGGCGCGATGCAGGGCACCGCAGCAGGCGCCATAGGGGCGGGCGCTGCCGCACGGGCAGTCCGTGGGCGCGGGGGCCGTCTTCCCGTTCGAGACGGCGCGAGCTTTTTCTGGCTTCATGAGGGCGGCATCATGCCAGCCTCTCTAGAATGGCTGGATGAATTCCCAGGATTTCGGCGATCGCTCCGCCCCGCAAGACGACCTGTTCAGCCCGCGCGCGTCGCGTGGCCTGCTGGACAACCTGAACCCCGAGCAATACGCCGCCGTGACGCTCGGCCAGGAGCCGGCGCTGATCCTGGCCGGCGCCGGGTCCGGCAAGACCCGCGTGCTGACCACCCGCATCGCCTGGCTGATGAGCCAGGGCCTGGCCACGCCGGCCAGCGTCATGGCGGTGACCTTCACCAACAAGGCCTCCAAGGAGATGGTCACGCGCCTGTCCGCGATGCTGCCGGTGAACGTGCGCGGCATGTGGATCGGCACCTTTCACGGCCTGTGCAACCGCTTCCTGCGCGCGCACTGGAAGCTGGCCGGGCTGCCGCAGGGGTTCCAGATCCTGGATGCGGGTGACACCGTGTCGGCCGTCAAGCGCGTCATCAAGGCGATGAAGCTGGACGAGGAGCGCTTCGTTCCCAAGCAGGTGTCGTGGTTCATCGCCGGCGCGAAGGAAGACGGCCTGCGCCCCGGCGGCATCGACCTGCGCGACGAGCAGACCCGCAAGCTGGTCGAGATCTACCAGGCCTACGAAGACCAGTGCGCGCGCGAAGGTGTCGTCGACTTCGCCGAGCTGATGCTGCGCTCGTACGAGCTGATGCGCGACAACGCGGCGGTGCGCGACCATTACCAGCGCCGCTTCCAGTACGTGCTCGTCGACGAGTTCCAGGACACGAACAAGCTGCAATACGCCTGGCTGAAGATGTTCGCGCCACCCGGCAACGGCCAGGGCGTGTTCGCGGTCGGCGACGACGACCAGAGCATCTATGCCTTCCGCGGCGCGCGCGTGGGCAACATGAGCGACTTCGAGCGCGAGTACCGCGTGCGCCAGGTCGTCAAGCTGGAGCAGAACTACCGCAGCTTCGGCAACATCCTGGACGCGGCCAACGCGCTGATCAGCAACAACAGCCGGCGCCTGGGCAAGAACCTGCGCACCGAGGCCGGCCCCGGCGAGCCGGTGCGGGTCAACGAGTCCGCCAGCGACTTCGCCGAGGCGCAGTGGCTGCTGGAGGAGGCGCAGGCGCTGCACCGCCAGGGCCTGCCGCGCAGCGAGATCGCGGTGCTCTACCGCAGCAACGCGCAGTCGCGGGTGATCGAATCGGCGCTGTTCAACGCCGGCATTCCGTACCGCGTCTACGGGGGGCTGCGCTTCTTCGAGCGCGCCGAGGTGAAGCACGCGCTGGCCTACCTGCGCCTGATCGAGAACCCCAACGACGACACCAGCTTCCTGCGCGTCGTCAACTTCCCGGCGCGCGGCATCGGCGCCCGCACCGTCGAGCTGTTGCAGGACGCGGCGCGCGCGAGCGGACGGGCGCTCTACCAGAGCACCGGCGCGGTCGGCGGCCGCGGCGGCGCCAGCCTGGGCAGCTTCGTCGCGATGATCGACGCGATGCGCGAGGCCACGGCCGGCCTGACGCTGCGCGAGATCATCGAGCACGTCATCGAGTCCTCGGGCCTGACCACCTTCTATCGCGCCGAACGGGAAGGCGAGGACCGGCTGGAAAACCTGGGCGAACTGGTCAACGCGGCCGAGGCCTTCGTCACGCAGGAGGGCTTCGGCAAGGACGCGGTGGCGCTGCCGGTGGACGAGCACTCGCCCGGCGCGATCGCCGACGGGCTGCCGGCGGCGGTGGCGTCCGCCGCGCCCGCGACGCCGGACGCGGAGACGGGCGAGATCATGTCGCCGCTGGCCGCGTTCCTGACGCATGCCTCGCTGGAGGCCGGCGACAACCAGGCGCAGGCCGGGCAGGACGCGATCCAGCTGATGACGGTGCACTCGGCCAAGGGGCTGGAGTTCGATGCGGTGTTCATCACCGGGCTGGAGGAGGGGTTGTTCCCGCACGAGAACTCGCTGTCCGACGCCGACGGCCTGGAGGAGGAGCGCCGGCTGATGTACGTGGCGATCACGCGCGCGCGGCAGCGGCTGTACATCAGCTTCTGCCAGACGCGCATGCTGCACGGCCAGACGCGCTACAACATCAAGAGCCGCTTCATGGAGGAACTGCCGGAAGAGACGCTGAAGTGGCTGACGCCGCGCAACCAGGGCTTCGGCTCGGGGTTCGCGCGGGACTACCAGCAGGCCTGGCAGCGAGGCTCGGGACTGAAGTCGATGGTCGGCGCCGGGCGCGTCGATCCGGCGGGTTTCCCGCAGGCGCCGGTGCCGAAGGCCATGAAGCAGTCGGCGGCGCAGAAGACCGGCGACGAGCATGGCGGCCTGCGTGTCGGCAAGGGCGTGTTCCACAACAAGTTCGGCGAGGGCGTGCTGTTGACGCTCGAAGGCAGCGGGCCGGATGCGCGCGCGCAGGTCAACTTCGGCCGGCACGGTACGAAGTGGCTGGCGCTGAGCGTGGCCAAGCTGACGCCGATCGATTGAGCGTGGAACGCACCGCGCCCGTGGCGAGCGGCCGGCGGGCTCGCTAGACTGCGCAGGCATCAAAGATTCTGGCAAACAGGAATCACGATGACCGGGAGGGAGGTTCATGAAGACGTTTTTGATTCTGGAATCTCCATGCGCACAGTTGTACCGATCGATCCGCCCGACGATCCCATGATCGAAGACGCGGTGGCGCTGGGCGCCGCCGTGCGCGCCGCGCGGACCACCTCGCGGCTGCCGCTGGTCGAGGCGGCCGAGGCGCTGGGCATGTCGCGCCAGACGCTGATCAACATCGAGACGGGGCAGGGCGGCGTCAGCCTGTCCACGGTGCTGAAGGCGGCACGGGCGCTCGGGGTCAGCCTGTTCGCCGTGCCCGCGCGGGACCGTGAAGTCGTGCGGCGCGCGATCCGGTCGGCCCGCGACTCGCAGTTCTCCGACTTCGACGACAGCCGATGAGCGGTCTGGAGGTCTGGCTGGACGATCGCGAGGCCGGATGGCTCCGGCGGCACGAGGACAGTCGGCCGTCACGCGCCCTGTCCATGCGATACCTCGAATCCTGGATCGCCGAGGCGCCCGCCTATCCGCTGGCGCCGTCGCTGCCATTGCCCGAGCGCGGTGGGGGCCAGGCGCCGCTGGACGGCGAGGCGGTGCGCTGGTACTTCGACAATCTGCTGCCCGAAGGCGACGCGCGTCGGCGCGCGTTCGCCGCGCTCGGCGTGCCGATGGACGACACCTTCCGGGCGTTGGCGCACATGGGCCGCGACGCGGCCGGTGCGGTGCGCCTGCTGCCGGGCGACAGTCATGGACGGCCGACGGGCTCCATGCCGCGACGTGTCCCGCGTGAGGAGTTGTCCGAGCGGATCCGCCACCGCACTGCTCAACCCTTTGCCGTCTGGGACGGCCAGATGCGCCATGCGTTGGCGGGAAGTCAGGACAAGATCGGCGTGTATGTCGATCGTGGCGAGTGGTACCTCGTCGATGGCCCGCAGATCGCGTCGACCCACCTGATCAAGCCAGCGCCCGAGGCGGACGCGCTGCGCGACCTTCCGTACAACGAGTACTTCTGCATGCGGCTGGCGGCGCGCGTGGGCCTGGACGTCGCGAAGGTGCAACTGCACCACGTGCCGGAACCGGTGCTGCTGGTGGAGCGCTTCGATCGACAGCGGCTCGACGATGGCCGCGTACGACGCCGGCATGTGATCGACGCGTGCCAGGCGCTGGGCGTGCCGGGCGCGCTCAAGCGCGAGCGCACCGGTGAGGACGTGGCCGGCCGCGCGCCATCGCGCGACGGTGTCTCGATGCCGCGGATCTTCGGTCTGTTGACGCAGAGCGCCGCGCCGCTGATCGATCGTCGCGCGCTGCTGCGCTGGACGATCTTTCAATTGCTGATCGGCAACAGCGACGCGCATGCGAAGAACCTGTCGTTTTTCGTCGATCACGGCGGCTTGCGGGTGGCGCCGGCCTATGACCTGATCTGCGGGTCACGCCCAGGCTTCGGGAAGACGCCAGGACTCGCGATGGCCATTGGCGATGCCTTTGTTCCGAACGAGGTGACGCCGCTCGCATGGGCCAGCTTCGCGGAGCGATGCGGCATCGCACCGCGCAGTCTGATTCAGGAGCTACGCCGCCTGTGCGAGGAGCTGCCGACGGCGGCGGAGCGACTCGCCGCCGAGTTGGCCGACGAGGTGCCAGGTTCGGTGGGTGACGGCATCCTGTCAGTGATCCGCAGCGAGAGCGCCCGGCAAGCGTCGACGGCTCTCGACATCGGTCGCATCGGGCGATAACACGCTGCTCGGCGTGCAGGGGCGGCTCACTGAACGCCTTTCCTTGCGCTCCGGAATGGCTCATGTCCCGTTTCTCCCATCGACTGCTCCATGTTCTGCCCCTGGCGTTATGCGTATCGGTGTTCAACGCCGAGGCATTGAGCCCCCAAGACGTCGCCCATGCCAGGAGCAATCCTGCCGCGGCTGCCCCCGAACATCCGCCGCTCAGCGGGTTGATCGTTTATTTGCAAGGCGGGGCGAGAACCCCGCTGGACACCACCACGCTTGAAGTCAGGCGCATGGAGATTGAACGAGCGGCGAGCGCCCTCGGCGCCCGCTCGGTGGCGGTGGTGCGTCAGCTGGGGACTGGCGGGTATCTGCTGCAGGTCGACAGGCCGCTGGCCTGGGCCACCATGCTCGCGCTCGCTGAAACGGTGAGGGGCATGCCCGGGGTGTTGCACGCCGAGCCCGACAGCTTGCGCTGGTTGGCGGCTAGCGCGGATATCGACTGGCCGCTAGGCCTGACGCCCCCCGGCATTCGCGCGCCCTTCGCGTGGCATCAGTCCAGCGGTGCCGGTGTCGTGGTGGCGGTGCTCGACAGCGGGCGTCGTGACAATTTCAGCTTGAGCGGGCGGTGGCTGCCTGGGCGCGACCTGGTTGCGGATCCGCGAGCCGCCGGGGATCGCGACGGGGCGGACGACGATCCGACGGACCCGGGTCCCGGCGGTCCGGATCCCGATCCTGCCTGCGCGGCGATGACCGCACCTCCCTTCCCATGGCATGGCACGGCCATGGCGGGTTTGATCGCGGCCAAGCATCCCCTTGGTATCGCGCCCGCGGCTCGGGTGCTGCCCGTGCGCGTGGCCTCGGCTTGCGCGGCCCGCGTGTCCGATCTCGTCGATGGAATGACCTGGGCCACTGGCGGCAAGCTGCCGGGCGTGCCGGACACACCGACGCCGGCGCGGGTGGTCAACATCTCCATGGCCGGCCGTTCGCAATGCTCGTATGGAGAGTCGCTTGCCGTGGAAGCCGCCCGCAGGCGGGGCGCGGTGATCGTCGCCGCGGCGGGCAATGGGGGGGAAGACGTCCGCGGGTTCGCGCCCGCGAACTGCCCGGGGGTCCTGGCGGTCGGTTCCGTCGGCCGCGACGGTCAGCTATCGCCGCTGTCCAATCGCGGCGCCTGGCTGGATCTGGTGGCGCCGGGCGGCAGCACCAAAGACGCTTATCAGGACCGGCCGCGCGCAATCGCCTTCAACGGCGAACATCCCGCGTATCGGCCGGTCATGGGCACCTCGATCGCCGCGGCCCAGGTGTCGGGTGTCGCGGCGCTGATGCTGCACGCGGCGCCTGACGCCACGCCGGCTCAGATCGGTGAGGCGTTGCGTCAAGGCGCATCACCGATGCCGGATTGTCCGGAATGCGGTGCGGGGCGCCTCGATGCACACGAGTCGATCGAAAGGGTCCGACGCCTGGCCGCCCCGGACGGGCCGCCTCTCCAAGCGTTTGCGGGCAAGCTGCTTCGCCTGCCACCTGGAACCACGCTCGGAAGGCTGTCGGGCTGCGCGGAGCAGACGATGTCGGTGACCGTCAGGCCCGGACAACGCGCCGCCGCCACCGTCGCGTCCTCCCCTCTGGTCATGCTCAAGGGCGTCGGCCCCGCGCGGCCGGGTGGCTTGGAGCCGGTGCCGGCCAATCGTGTGGTGAGCGACGGCCAACAGCGAGTCGACTGGCTCAACTGGGGTGATCATGCTCAGGACCTCAGGCTGACGCTGAGCAGTTGCAGCCGTGGCGACGTGGACTATCGGTTGACACTCGACTGGTAGCCGGCAGCGGCTGGCGGCAACGAAAAAGCCCGCCTCGCGGCGGGCTTTCGCATCAGCGCCGGAACAGCGTCAGACGCCGATCTCGCCGCCGTCCTTGCGCGTGATCACCACCGTCGCCGAGCGCGGGCGCTTCTTGACGTTGGCGTCGGCCTGGTTGGCCGGCCAGTAGCTGCCGAAGGTCTTGGCCGCGAAGTCCGGGTTGGTGTCCTCGCCCGGGTGCTGCACGTTGAAGAACAGCGCCTTGTTGTCCGGGGTCAGCGCGATGCCGGTGATCTCGCATTCCTTCGGTCCGACCAGGAAGCGGCGCACCGTGTCGGCCGACGCCTTGGCGCCTGGGCGGGTCTGCGTGCCGCCGGCCGCCGTTGCGACCGCGCCGTCGCCGACCTTGCCCGGCACCGCCGCCAGCATCATGCAGTTGGTGACGTCGGTGTAGGCGCCGTCGTCGGTCTGGATCCACAGCATGCCGCGCTTGTCGAAGAACAGGCCGTCGGGGCTCGAGAAGTCGTTGACGTCCGTCAGTCCCGACAGGTTCACGTCGGAGGCCGCGTCGGCCTGCGCGCCGAACAGGTAGATGTCCCAGGTCAGCTTGGTCACGTCGGTGGCGCTCTCGCGCCAGCGGATGATGTGGCCGTTGGGGTTGCCCTTCTGCGAGGTCGTGCCGCCCTTGATGTCTTCGTAGGCGCGCGGGTTCGCGGCGTCAGTCTTGAGCTGGCTGCCGATCAGCGACGCGGTGGTGGCCGGCACGCGGTTGCTGTTGTTCGTCAAGGTCATGTAGACCTCGGCGCTGGTCGGGTGCACCGCGCCCCACTCGGGACGGTCCATCTTGGTCGCGCCGAGCTTGTCGCCGGCCAGGCGGGCGTTGATGAGCACGTCGCCCTGGTCGGCGAACGGGTAGGCCGCATTGGTCGCGTCCAGGCCGTTCTTGCCGTAGGTCAGCTCCATCCAGTCGCCGCTGCCGTCGGCGTTGAAGCGGGCCACGTAGAGCGTGCCTTCGTCCAGGTACTTGGCGCCGGCGGCCATGCCCTTGCCGACATCGGCGGCATCCCAGTTGGCCTTGGAGACGAACTTGAAGATGTACTCGTTGCGTGCGTCGTCGCCCATGTAGAAGACGATCGGCTTGCCGACGACGGCCGGCGCGGGCCACGCGCCTTCATGGTTGAAGCGGCCCAGCGCGGTGCGCTTGGCGGGCGTCGAATCGGGCGCGAACGGGTCGATCTCCACCACCCAGCCGAAGGTGTTGATCGTGTTGCGGTAGTCGGCCGTCGCGGCGGCGCCGGTGACGGACGAGTTCCAGCGCGCGTACAGGTCGGCGGTGCCGGCGGTTTCCCAGAGGTAGGGGCTCTTGCGGTTCTGCGGCAGGCCGTAGCGGCCCAGGCTGGCGACTTCCTTGGCGCTGCGGGCGGCATCGTCGCCGGCGGCGCGGCTGATCACGTTGAGGAAGTTCTCCTCGCAGGTCAGGTAGGTGCCCCACGGCGTATAGCCGTTGGCGCAGTTGTTGTTGGTGCCGCGGGTCTGCACGGCGGTCGGGCTGAACAGCGTCGCCAGTTGCGCATTGCCGCGCGCCGGGCCGGTGAAGTCCATCGTGGTGGCCGAGGTCACGCGACGGTTGTAGCGCGAGCCGCGGACCATCGACACGCCGGCCGTGTCCTTCTTGACTTCGACGACGCTGACGCCGTGGGCGTAAATCTCCTTGTCCACCTCGCTGGCCACGCGCGCGGCGCCGGCGGTGCGGCCGGTCGGGTGCATGGCGTAGGGCGCGACGACGTATTCGTGGTTGACGGCCAGCAGGCCGCGCTCCGAGCGGTCGACCTGGAAGGCGCCGGCGTCGGACAGACCGAAGTAGTACATGCCGTCATGGCCGTCGCCGATGCGGCGGTTGTAGGAGTCGGCGGTCTCGGAACCGTCGTCCTGCCAGGAGGCGTCGCCGTAATGCATCGGGTCGCCCAGCGCGTGCAGGATGCTGACGTTGTAGCCGTCCGGCACGGTGACCAGGTCGTTCTTGTTCTTGGCGACGGCGTTGAAGCCGATCTTCAGCGCCGCGGGAGCCGGGGCCGGCGCGGGGGCCGGCGCGGGATCGTCGTTGCCGCCGCAGGCGCTCAGGATCGAGCCGCCGAGCAGCGCGGCGGCGGTGGTGCTGATGCCGCCCTTCAGGGCCACGCGGCGCGACAGGCGCGCGGCCAGGATGTCGTCGAAGTGCGCGTTGCTGGAGGGGTTGACGACTGCGTCTTCGTCATACTCGTTGACCTGGCTGGCAACGGTGTCGTGCTGCTTGCTCATTCGTGAAGGCTCCGCTAAGAAAAGGCGGGCGGATTCTGCGAACGGCAGGTGACGAGGTCGTGAAAAAGTCGTTATGAACTTGTCAAGATTCCGTTTGTGCGAACAGCATCGAGTTCCCAGGGCTCACCGCCGACGCAGCCTTCGCGCGGGCCGATGGCGACCGCGGCTGACCGCCGCCGCGCGAGGCCACGCCATGGCGATCAGGCGCCGGCCGACGGCGCGGGCGGGTCCTGCGGTGGATCGCGTGGCGGCTCGTTGGCGGGCGCGGCCGGGTACACCGGCAGCGGCAGGTCGCGCGGGGCGCCGAACATGAAGCAGTCGATGAACGTGAAGTACAGCGAGCAGTAGAACGCCGTCGTCAGGATCATGCCCAGCGGCACCAGCAGATAGGGCAGCAGACCGGCCAGGCCCAGCAGCAGGCCGACCACCGTCAGCACCATCGTCGTGCCCAGGGTCAGTCCCACCCAGGCCAGCCCAGACAGCGCGAACGCGCCCTTGTTGCGCCACACGCCCAGCGTGCTCGAGAACAGCGCCTGCAGCACGCCCTGGCCGCCCCAGTGGATCAGCGCCGGCGCATGCCAGAAGGGGATGGAGATCAGGCCCGTCAGCGCCAGTCGCAGCGCCAGGCCGGAGGTCAGCGACGGATCGCCCATGGTGGCCTCCATCGCCTTGGTGTCGCCCTTGTTGCTGGCGTTGGCGATCTGCTCCACCGCGCGCACCAGCGCGCCGCCGTCCAGCCAGTGGGCGATGAACATCACGGCGATCGTCGATGCCGCGTACAGCAGCCCCAGCAGCAGTTGCGCGCGGCGCCGCTCCTTGGTCAACTGCAGCGGCTGCGCGAAGACCGCGGCCGTCGGCGTATGCGATTGCAGCACCTGGTGCGAGGCCAGCATGAACGCCAGCGACACCAGCGGCAGCGCGCTCAGCACCACCAACTGGCCCAGCAGCGGCACCAACTGCAGCACCGACGAGATCAGCAGGAACACCGCGAACAGGCCGATCAGCGCGATCGGCTTGCGCCGCAGCACCTTCAGCCCGTGGCGGACCCAGAGCAGGCCGTTGCGCGGCGGGACCGTTTGCAGGTGCAGGATCATGGCAAGGACTCCAGCGCATGCCACGGATTGGCGATGCGCTCGCGCAGGACGCGCTCGAAATGGGTGGGATCGTGGGGTTTGAGCAGGCTGGCCTCGCGCGGCAGATGGAAGTCCCACAGGCGCGAGATCCAGAAGCGCAGCGCGGCGGCGCGCAGCAGGCCGGGCAGCAGGCGGTGCTCGGCGCCGGTCATCGGACGGATCGATTCATAGGCCTTCACGAACGCGGCGGCGCGTTGCTCGTCCAGGCGGCCGCTGTCGAGGTCGATGCACCAGTCGTTCAGGCAGACGCAGAGGTCGAACAGGAAGCTGTCGACACCGGCGAAGTAGAAGTCGAAGAAGCCGCTCAGCCGCTCGCGGCCGGGCAGCCCCTCGAACATGACGTTGTCGCGGAACAGGTCGGCATGGATCGGGCCGCGCGGCAACTGCGCCGCGCCGGGCGCCAGCTGTTCCTGGAAGGCGAGCTCGGCGCTCAGCAGCGCGGCCTGCTCCGGCGCCAGGTGCGGCAGGACGACGGGCACCGTCTCGCGCCACCAGGCCAGGCCGCGCAGGTTGTCCTGATGCAGAGGGAAGTCCTGACCGGCCAGGTGCATGCGGGCCAGGCCGGCGCCGACCTGCTCGCAGTGGAACTGGTCGGGCGCGAGTTGATGGCCGCCGCGCAGCTTGTCGACCACGGCCGCCGGCTTGCCCGCCACGCGGTGCAGGATGCGGTCCTGCGCGTCGGGCTGCGGCGCGGGCACCGGCACGCCCTGGCGGGCGAGGTGGCGCATCAGCTCCAGGTAGAACGGCAGTTGCTCGAAGCTCAGGCGCTCGAAGATCGTCAGCACGTACTCGCCGCGCGGTGTGGTGACGAAGTAGTTGGTGTTCTCGATGCCGGCGGAAATGCCCTGGAGCGACTGCAGTTCGCCCAGGTTCAACTGGTCGAGCAAGGCTTGCGCCTGCTCGGGCGAGACGTCGGTGAAAACGGCCATGAAGAAATGGAGATCCGGCTGACGGACGGCGCGCGCGGCGCGGTCGTTCAGAAGTTCAACAGGCGCCAGACGCGCTGACCGGCGCTGCCGCGGTCGGCACCCTGGCGGGTGGGGATGTCGCGACCGGTGTCGCCGAGCAGGATCTCGTACTCGGGCGCCTTGCTGTCCTTGTTCTTGACCACGACCTTTTGGGTCAGGCCACGCACCCGGGTCTCCTCGATGCGGACCTTGTCATCCTCCTGCACGATGTGCTCGACCTTCACGTCGGGCACGTCGCGGAATTGCGCGGGCGGCTCGGCGGGGGCCTTCGCGGGCGCGGGGGCGGCCGGTGCGTCGGCGGCATGCGCCGGCGCGGTGACCGATAGCGCGGACAGCGCGATCAGCGCCAGGCCGAGCGCGGTCCAGGAGTGACGAGCCAAGGGGGCGAGGCGGGTGGCTTTCATGGTGGGGCGATTCTATGCCCGCGTGCGGGATTTCCCTCGCCCCAGGCCCCGGGGCGCACAGGGGCGTCGCTGCTGACAAGCGATGCGGCGCGCCTTTGCAACAATGCGGGGATGAGCAAACCCCTGATGCTGCTGGTCGACGGTTCCAGCTACCTCTATCGCGCCTATCACGCGCTGCCGGATCTGCGCGGCCCGAACGGCCAGCCCACCGGCGCCCTCCACGGCATGGTGGCGATGCTGAAGAAGCTGCGCGACGACTGCGGCGCCGAGCACGCCGCCTGCGTCTTCGACGCCTCCGGCCCGACCTTCCGCGACGAGTGGTACCCCGAGTACAAGGCCCAGCGCGCGCCGATGCCCGACGCGCTGCGCGAGCAGATCGACCCGATCCACGAGGTGGTCAAGCTGCTGGGCTGGCCGGTGCTGACGGTGCCCGGTGTCGAGGCCGACGACTGCATCGGCACGCTGGCCCGCGTGGCGGCCCAGGCGGGGCACCAGGTGCTGATCTCGACCGGCGACAAGGACCTGGCGCAACTGGTCACGCCGGATGTGCACCTGATCAACACGATGACCAACGAGAAGCTGGACGAGGCCGGTGTGGTGGCCAAGTTCGGCGTGCCGCCGGACCGGATCATCGACTACCTGACCCTGATGGGCGACACCGTGGACAACGTGCCCGGCGTCGAGAAGGTCGGCCCCAAGACCGCCGCCAAATGGATCGCCGAGCATGGCTCGCTGGACGGCGTGATCGCCAACGCGGCCTCGATCAAGGGCGTGGCCGGCGAGAACCTGCGCAAGGCGCTGGACTGGCTGCCGATGGGCCGCAAGCTGGTGACCGTCAAGGTCGACTGCGACCTGTGCACGCACGTGGCCGGCTGGCCGGCGCTGGAGGCGCTGGCCTTCAACCCGGTCGACGAGGCCGGCCTGCTGGACTTCTACGCCCGCCACGGCTTCAAGACCTGGAAGCGCGATCTGGAAGGCAAGCTGGGCGGCGCCGCGCCCAAGCACGCGGCGCCGGAAGCGGACCTGGGCGGCGACCGGCCGCAGGACCCCTACGCGAGCCTGCCGACGCCGGAAGTCCCGCTCGACAAGCAGTACGAGACCATCGTCGACATGTCCCGGCTGGACGCCTGGGTCGAGCGCCTGAACGCCGCCGAGCTGGCCGCCTTCGACACCGAGACGGACTCGCTCGACGCGATGAAGGCCCGCATCGTCGGCATCAGCTTCAGCGTCGAGCCGGGCAAGGCGGCCTACATCCCGCTGCGCCACGACGGCCCGGACGCACCCGAGCAACTGCCGATGGACGAGGTGCTGGCCCGGCTCAAGCCGTGGCTGGAAGACCCGCTGAAGAAGAAGGTCGCGCAGAACGTCAAGTACGACACCCACGTGCTGCTCAACCACGGCATCGCGGTGCAGGGCACCGCCTACGACACGATGCTGGAAAGCTACGTGCTGGAGGCGCATCGCGGCCACGGCCTGGAGGCGCTGGCCGACCGCGTGCTGGGCCGCAAGGGCCTGAGCTACGAGGACCTGTGCGGCAAGGGCGCGCACCAGATCCCGTTCGCGCAGGTCGAGGTGGCCAAGGCGTCGGAGTACTCCTGCGAGGACTCCGAGATGTGCCTGCACGTGCACCAGATCCTGATGCCGCGCCTGGAGGCCGACGCGGGCCTGAAGTTCATCTACGAGCAGATCGAGATGCCGGTGTCGGCGCTGCTGGCGCGCATCGAGCGCAACGGCGTGCTGATCGAGGCGTCCCGGCTGCAGGCGCAGAGCGCCGACCTCGGCCAGCGGATGGTCGCGGCGGAGCAGGCGGCCTACGAGATCGCGGGGCAGCCGTTCAACATCGGCTCGCCCAAGCAGATCGGCGAGATCCTCTTCAACCGCCTCGGCCTGCCGGTGGTCAAGCGCACCGCCACCGGCGCGCCGTCCACCGACGAGGAAGTGCTGGAGAAGCTGTCCGCGGACTTCCCACTGCCGGCCAAGATCCTCGAGTACCGCGCGCTGTCCAAGCTCAAGAGCACCTACACCGACAAGCTGCCGCTGATGGTCAACGCCGAGACGGGCCGGGTGCACACGACCTACTCGCAGGCGGTGGCGGTGACGGGCCGGCTGTCGAGCAACGAGCCCAACCTGCAGAACATCCCCATTCGCACGGCCGACGGCCGCCGCGTGCGCGAGGCCTTCGTCGCGCCGGCCGGGCACTGCATCGTCTCGGCGGACTACTCGCAGATCGAGTTGCGCATCATGGCCCACATGAGCGAGGACCCGGGCCTGCTGCGCGCCTTCCAGGAAGGCCAGGACGTGCACCGGGCCACCGCCGCCGAGGTCTTCGGCGCGGCGCTGGACGCGGTCACGCCCGAGCAGCGTCGGTACGCCAAGACGATCAACTTCGGGCTGATCTACGGCATGGGCGCGTTCGGGCTGGCGCAGTCGCTGGGCATCGAGCAGAAGGCGGCGAAGGACTACATCGACCGCTACTTCACCCGCTTCGCCGGCGTGCGTCGCTACATGGACGAGACCAAGCAGTTCGCCAAGGAGAAGGGCTACGTCGAGACCGTCTTCGGCCGCCGGCTGTGGCTGCCGGAGATCAACTCGGGCAACGGCCCGCGGCGCAGCGGCGCCGAGCGCCAGGCCATCAACGCGCCGATGCAGGGCACGGCCGCCGACCTGATCAAGCTGGCGATGATCGCGGTCCAGCAGGCGCTGGACGAGCAGGGCAAGAAGACCAGGATCGTCATGCAGGTGCACGACGAACTGGTCTTCGAGGTGCCGGATGGCGAGCTGGACTGGATCAAGTCGGAGATCCCCACCCTGATGGCCGGCGTGGCCGCGCTGAAGGTGCCGCTGCTGGCGGAAGTCGGCGTCGGGGCCAATTGGGACGAGGCGCACTGACGGCTTCAGGTCGCTTCAGGTCGGACCCGGCCGCTCCCTCGATGGGAGCGGTTAGCATCCTCCCCCTATGAATTGGCCTTATGAGTTGCAAGTCGGCTGGCGTTACACGCGAGCCGGGCGCGGAGGGCGTCGCAACCGTTTCATCTCCTTCATTTCCGGCGTGTCCATGCTCGGCATCGCGCTGGGCGTCGCCGCGCTGATCATCGTGTTGTCGGTGATGAACGGCTTCCAGAAGGAGGTGCGGGACCGGATGCTGTCGGTGATCGCGCACGTGGAGCTGCTCAACGCCACCGGCGAGGGCCTGCCGGACTGGCGCACCGTCGCCGCGCAGGCGAAGGAGAACGCCCAGGTGGCGGGCGCCGCGCCGTTCGTGTCGTCGCAGGCCCTGATCGCGCGCGGCCAGGACATGCGGGGCGCGGTGGTGCGCGGCATCGATCCGGCGCTGGAGCCGGCGGTCACCCCGATCGCGGCGCAGCTGGCCAAGGAAGGGCTGCTGCAACGCCTGCAGCCGGGCCAATGGAACATGATCCTGGGCGTGGAGCTGGCGCGCCAGCTCGGGGTCCAGAAGGGCGACAAGATCACGCTGGTCGCGCCCGCCGGGCAGGTCACGCCGCTGGGCGTGCTGCCGACGCTCAAGCAGTTCAACCTGGTCGGCGTCTTCGAGGCCGGGCATTACGAGTACGACAGCGGCCTGGCGATGATCCATGTCGACGACGCCGCCAAGCTGTTCCGCACCGGCACGCCCAGCGGCGTGCAACTGAAGCTGCACGATGTGCAGTTGGCCCGCGAGGTCGGCGCCGAGCTGCAACGCACGCTGGGCCCCGGCATCTACGTCCGCGACTGGACCCGCACCAACGCCAACTGGTACGACGCGGTGCAGGTCGAGAAACGCATGATGGGCATCATCCTGACGCTGATCGTGGCCGTCGCCGCGTTCAACCTGGTGTCGACGCTGGTGATGACCGTCACCGACAAGCAGGCCGACATCGCCATCCTGCGCACCCTGGGCGCCAGCCCGCGCTCGATCATGGGCGTGTTCATGATCCAGGGCGCGCTGGCCGGCGTGATGGGCACCTTCGGCGGCCTGGGGCTGGGCCTGCTGATCGCGCACAACCTCGATGTCATCGTGCCCTTCATCGAACGGCTGCTGCACACCACCTTCCTGCCGGCCAGCATCTACGTCATCAGCCACATGCCCAGCGACCCGCAGTGGGCCGACATCGTGCCGATCACCGTGACCTCCCTGATCCTGGCGTTCGTCGCGACGCTGTATCCGAGCTGGCGCGCCAGCCGCGTCCAACCGGCGGAGGCGCTGCGTTATGAATGAGGCACAGGCGAACGGGGAGTACACGCTCGAAGGGCTGGCCGCGATGGCCGAGGCGACCACTGGTCGCGTCGTGCTGCAGGGGCTGGGCCTGGGCAAGCGCTTCGTCGAGGGGCCCCTGGACGTGCAGGTCTTCCAGCGGCTGGACATCACCGTCAAGGCGGGCGAGACGCTGGCCGTGCTGGGCGCGTCGGGCTCCGGCAAGAGCACGCTGCTGCACATCCTGGGTGGGCTGGACAAGCCGTCCGCGGGGCGCGTCGAGCTGATGGGCCGAGACTTGTCCTCGCTCGGCGAGAAGGCCCGCGGCGACTGGCGCAACCAGCACCTGGGCTTCATCTACCAGTTCCACCACCTGCTGCCGGAGTTCAGCGCGCTGGACAACGTCGCGATGCCGCTGCGCATCCGCCGCATGCCGCAGGAGCAGGCCCGCGAGCAGGCCGCCGCGGTGCTGACGCGCGTCGGCCTGGGCGCCCGCGTGCAGCACCGGCCGGGCGAGCTGTCCGGCGGCGAGCGCCAACGCGTGGCCATCGCCCGCGCGCTGGTGACGCGCCCGGCCTGCGTGCTGGCCGACGAGCCGACCGGCAATCTGGACCGCTCCACCGCCGCCACCGTTTTCGACCTGATGCTGGAAATGGCGCGCGAGCAGGGCACCGCCTTCGTCATGGTCACGCACGACCAGGACCTGGCCAGGCGCTGCGAGCAGCAACGCCGGCTGGTCGCCGGCGCGCTGCAGCCGCTGGCCTGAGCCCCGCGGCGGCGGCCGAGGCTGGGTTGCCCGATCGCGAGGCGTGAGGCCCGCCGCCGCCCCTGGGCCAGGGGCGGCCGCCACCGGTCGCTGCATTAGGATGCGAGCCATCATGAGCGCCTCGACCCAGTCCCCGGAATCCGCGTCCACCCGCTTCATCCTGAAGCTCAGTTGCCCCGATCAGGCCGGCATCGTGCACGCGGTGACCGGCATCCTGCTGGAGCAGGGCGCCAACATCCTGACCTCGGCCCAGCACGGCGACGCCGACCATCGCCGCTTCTTCATGCGCATCGAGTTCGAATGCGCCGAGGCCCGCACGGCGACTTCGCTGAGGGCGGCCTTCGCGCCGCTGTCGGAGCGCCTGGCGATGGACTGGGAACTGGTCGACGCCGCGCGCAAGACGCGCGTGCTGCTGCTGGTCTCCAAGCTCGGCCACTGCCTGAACGACCTGCTGTTCCGCGTCCAGACCGGGCACCTCGCGATCGAGATCCCGGCCATCGTCTCCAACCACCGCGACTTCTATCAGCTGGCCGCGTCCCACGACATTCCGTTCCACCACCTGCCGCTGCTGCAGGCGAGCGAGGACCAGAAGCAGGCGCAGGAGCGCAAGCTGCGCGAGCTGATCGAGGAACAGCGCATCGACCTGGTCGTGCTGGCGCGCTACATGCAGATCCTGTCGCCGGAGATGTGCCGCTTCCTGGAAGGCCGCGCGATCAACATCCATCACAGCTTCCTGCCCAGCTTCAAGGGCGCGCGCCCGTACCACCAGGCCCATGAGCGCGGCGTGAAGCTGATCGGCGCCACCGCCCATTACGTGACGTCCGACCTCGACGAAGGTCCGATCATCGAGCAGGACGTGGCCCGCATCGATCACAGCATGACGCCCGACCAGCTCGTGGCCATCGGCCGCGACGTCGAATGCGTGACGCTGGCCCGCGCGATCCAGTGGCACGCCGAGCACCGCGTGCTGCTCAACGGACATCGCACGGTCGTCTTCCGCTGAGGGCGGGCGCGCTTGATGTGGACCGACACGCACTGCCACCTGGACGCGTCGGAGTTCGACGCCGACCGTGACGCGGTCGTGGCCCGCGCGCGCGCGGCGGGTGTGTCGCAGATCGTCATTCCGGCGGTCGTGGCGGGGAACTTCGAGCGGGTGCGGATGCTCGCCCACGAGCACGGCTTCAGCTACGCGCTGGGCATCCATCCGCTCTACGTGATGCAGGCGCGCGAGGACGACCTCGCGCTGCTGGACCGCCAACTGGCCGAGCATCGCGACGACCCGCGGCTCGTCGGCATCGGCGAGATCGGCCTGGACTTCTTCGTCGAGGGGCTGGACGCGGCGACGCAGCAGCACTTCTACCTGGAACAGCTCAAGCTCGCGAAGCGTCACGCGCTGCCGGTGATCCTGCACGTGCGGCGCAGCGCCGACCAGTTGCTCGGCGGCCTGCGTCGCATCGGCCTGACGACCGGCGGCATCGGCCACGCCTTCAACGGCAGCCGGCAGCAGGCGGATGCGTTCCTGGCGTTGGGCTTCAAGCTGGGTTTCGGCGGCACGGTGACCTTCGACCGCTCGCTGCAGATCCGGCGGCTGGCCGCGGAACTGCCGGATGACGCGCTCGTCGTCGAGACCGATGCGCCGGACATTCCGCCGCATTGGCTGTACCGCACCGCCGAGCAGCGCGCGGCCGGCGCCACCTCGCGCAACGAGCCCGGCGAGCTGCCGCGCATCGGCGCCTGTCTGGCCGAGTTGCGTGGCTGGACGCCGGAACGGGCCGCCGAGGTCACGCGGCGCAACGCGCGGGTGGCGTTGCCGCGGCTGGCGGCGCTGGACGCCGCGAGCTGACACGCGGGACGACCCATGAATGACCGCAGCGCCGTGGACGATGCCGACGCGCCCCGCTGGCAAGGCCTGGCCCCGGTGCACGCGCCGGACGCGCGGTGGCTGCTGCTGGGCAGCTTCCCGGGCGTCGCGTCGCTGCGGGCGCAGCAGTATTACGGCCATCCGCGCAACCAGTTCTGGCGCCTGGTCGGTGACGTGCTCGGCATCGATCTGGTGGCGATGGCATATCCGGAGCGCCTCGCCGCGCTGCGGGCGCACCGCGTCGCCGTCTGGGACGTGATCACCGAGACCGAGCGCGAGGGCAGCCTCGACAGCGCGATCCGCAACCCCTTCGCCAGCGACCTGGCCAGCCTGCTCGCGCGGATGCCGGCGCTGCGTACGATCGCCTTCAACGGCGGCACCGCGGCGCGCTTCGGGCTGCGCCAGCTCGGGCCGCTCGCGGCCCGTTACCGCGTGCTGAGCCTGCCGTCGTCCAGCCCCGCCTACACGATGCCCTACGATGACAAGCTGAAGGTCTGGCGGGAGCTCGCCGGTCCGTGAGGCGACAACAGCCGGGCCGCGTCGGCCCCGGCGCGGGGAACGACACAGTGAGCAAAGACCGGGACCACAAGAAGAACAAGGGCGGCAGGAAGACCGAGTGGGTCGAGGCCACGCTCAGCGAATTCGACGGCGTGCGTTTCCTGCATCTGGACTCGATCTGGGTGCAGGGGGCCATGCGCATCAAGAAGCCCGAGAAGCTGGAGCTGGAATACGTCCAGCGCATGATGGCCTGGATGCTGTGGCGCGACACGCGCGAGCTGACGCAGGGCCAGGCGGTGCAACTGGGGCTGGGCGCGGGCGCGTTGACGCGCTTCTGCCGCAAGCAGCTCAAGATGAAAACGACCGCGGTCGAGCTCAACCCGACCGTGATCAGCGCCTGCCGCCACTGGTTCCACCTGCCCGACGACGACGATCGCTTCCGGGTGCTGAACGAGGACGCCGGCGAGTGGGTCGCCGACGCCGCCAACTGGGGCACCGCGCAGGTGCTCAACGTCGACCTCTACGACCACGAGGCGGCGGCGCCGGTGCTCGACGACGAGGCGTTCTACGCGAACTGCCATCGCGTGCTGGCCGACGGCGGCCTGATGACGGTCAACCTGTTCGGCCGCAGCGCCAGCTTCGCGCGCAGTGCGGCGCGCATCGCCAAGGTCTTCGGCTCCGACCAGGTCTGGCACCTGTCGCCGACCCGCGAGGGCAACACCATCGTCGTGGCCGGCCGCGGCGTGACGGTGCCGGAGCGCGAGGTGCTGGAGCAACGCGCCGCTAACATCGAGGCGCGCCATGAGCTCCCCGCGAGCAAGTGGCTCAAGCTGGTCCGGCCGCTGCCGATGAACGTCATCCAACAGATCCGCGAGCAAGCATGAAGAGCCCCACCCCCCAAGGCGCCGGGCCGGTCGGCACCGCGCCGGCCGCCGAGCCCACCGCCGCGGCGAGCCGCGCGCCGGTCGCCCCCATGGCGTCCGTGGCCAAGCCCAAGGCGGGGGAGGGGGGCGCGAAGCTGGAGTGGCGCGCGCTGCTGCACTGGCTGGCCGAGGACGGCCTGATCGATGCCGCGCAGGTGCGGCACACCGAGAGCCGCTTCGCCGCCGGCCAGAGCGCGCTCCATCCACTGGTGCGGCTGGCCAACGCGGGGCTGGTGCGCGCGTCCGGCAACCGGCCGCTGGACCTGGAGTCGCTGACCGAGTGGCTCGCGGGGCGGCTGAAGCTACCCTACACGCGCATCGATCCGCTCAAGGTCGACGTCGGCCGCGTCGCCGACGTGATGTCCGCCAGCTATGCCGAGGCGCGCCGCTGCCTGCCGATCCAGGTCGGCCTGACCGACGTGACGATCGCGACCGCCGAGCCGCTGGACACGAGCTGGGTGCCGCAGATCGAATCCCACACGCGCAAGCGCGTGAAGCTGGTGCTGGCCAATCCGCTGGAGATCACGCGCTTCACGACCGAGTTCTTCACGCTGGCGCGCTCGGTGCGCGCGGCGACGAAGAGTGGCGAGATCAACCAGCCGGCCAGTTTCGAGCAACTCGTCGAGCTGGGGCGCAGCAACCGGCAGCTCGACGCCAACGATCAGGGCGTCGTGCAGGTCGTGGACTGGTTGTGGCAATACGCCTTCGACCAGCGTGCCAGCGACATCCACCTGGAGCCGCGCCGCGAGATGGGCGTGATCCGCTTCCGCATCGACGGCGTGCTGCACACGGTCTACCAGTTGCCGCCGTCGGTGATGAGCGCGATGACCTCGCGCATCAAGCTGCTCGGGCGCATGGACGTGGTCGAGAAGCGGCGCCCGCTCGATGGCCGCATCAAGACGCGCAACCCCGCCGGCGAGGAAGTGGAAATGCGGCTGTCGACGCTGCCCACCGCCTTCGGCGAGAAGATGGTGATGCGGATCTTCGATCCCGACACGGCGGTCAAGGACCTGTCGCAGCTGGGGTTCTCGGGTCACGACGCCGAGCGCTGGAACCGGCTCACCGCGCGCCCGCACGGGATCATCCTGGTGACGGGGCCGACCGGCAGCGGCAAGACGTCGACGCTGTATTCGACGCTGAAGCGGCTGGCGACCGACGAGGTCAACGTCTGCACCGTCGAGGATCCGATCGAGATGATCGAGCCCGCGTTTAACCAGACGCAGGTGCAGGCCGCCATCGACTTCAACTTCGCCGAGGGCCTGCGCGCGCTGATGCGCCAGGACCCGGACATCATCATGGTCGGCGAGATCCGCGACCTGGAGACCGCGGAGATGGCGATCCAGGCGTCGCTGACCGGCCACCTGGTGTTCTCGACGCTGCACACGAACGACTCCGCCTCGGCCATCACGCGCATGGTGGACCTAGGCGTGCCCAACTACCTGATCGACGCGACCGTCATCGGCGTGCTCGCGCAGCGGCTGGTGCGCACGCTGTGCCCCGCCTGCAAGGAGCCGGACCCGGACGTGACGCGGGAGTCGCTCAACGAGATGCTCAAGCCGTGGCGGCTCAACGGCGGCGTCAAGCCGTACCGGCCGGTGGGCTGCCTCGATTGCCGCAACACCGGTTATCGCGGCCGCGCGGGCCTTTACGAGCTGCTGATGCTGACCGACAGCGTCCGCAAGCACCTGCATCCGGACACCGACATGACGGCGTTGCGCCGCCAGGCCGTGCAGGAGGGGCTGCGTCCGTTGCGGCTGGCCGGCGCGATGAAGGTCGCCGAGGGGCTCACCACGATGGACGAGGTGCTGCGCAGCACGCCCACCTGGGAAGCCTGACGCGCGGACCCGGCTCCGGGCGTGCGTGCGCCGCTCGCGGACGGGCATGCCTGGACCTCAGGCGGATGGGCGGCTTGCGGGCGGCGATCTTCACGCCATCATTACGTGATAACCGCAGAATTCTCACGGGGGCTCCTTCCTAGAATCGCCGGCATTCAAAGCCGCTAGAGGTTCCCTCGATGAAGATCAAGAGTCAACGCGACTTCTGGTCAGGGCTGTTGTTCTTGGTCGTTGGCGTCGCGTTCGCGTGGGGCTCCCTGGCCAACTACAGCTTTGGCACATCGGCCCGTCCCGGGCCTGGTTATTTCCCTTTCGGGCTCGGCGTCCTGCTGGCGCTGCTCGGTGGCGTGGTGCTGTTCAAGGCGCTGACCATCGAATCCGAGGACGGTCAGCCGATCGGCGCCGTCGCCTGGAAGCCGCTGCTGGTGGTCGTCGGCGCGATCGTGCTGTTCGGCTTCGCGCTGCCGCGACTGGGCCTGGCCGTCACGCTCCCCTTGCTGATCATCGTCTCGTCCTTCGCGAGCGACGAGTTCCGCTGGCGCGATGCGCTGCTCAGCAGCGTCATCCTGACCGCGGGCAGCTGGGCGATTTTCGTGTGGGGGCTGAGCCTGGTGATCCCGGTGTGGCCGACCTTCCTGGGCGGTTGAGGAGACACGCATGGATCTGATCGACAACCTGATGCTGGGGTTCCAGACGGCGTTCACGCTGCAGAACCTCCTTTACGCCTTCGGCGGCGCCGTGCTGGGCACCTTGATCGGCGTGCTGCCGGGCCTGGGCCCGGTCGCGACGATCGCGATGCTGCTGCCGTCCATCTACTCGCTGGACGCGACGCCGGCGCTGATCATGCTGGCCGGCATCTATTACGGTGCGCAGTACGGCGGCTCGACGACCGCCATCCTGATCAACGTGCCGGGCGAGTCCTCGTCGGTGGTGACCGCGATCGACGGCTATCAGATGGCCCGCCAGGGTCGGGCCGGCGCCGCGCTGGCGGCCGCGGGCCTGGGCTCGTTCTTCGCCGGCTGCGTGGGCACGGTGATCATCGCGGCCTTCGCGCCGCCGCTGACCGAGCTGGCCTTCAAGTTCGGCCCCGCCGAGTACTTCTCGCTGATGGTGCTGGGCCTGATCGGCGCCGTCGTGCTGGCCTCGGGCTCGCTGATCAAGGCGATCTCGATGATCGTGCTCGGCCTGCTGCTGGGGCAGATCAACACGGACGTGATCTCCGGGACGCCTCGCTTCTCGTTCGACATCCCCGAGCTGACCGACGGCATCAACTTCGTCGTGATCGCGATGGGCATCTTCGGCTTCGGCGAGATCATCGCGAACCTGGGCCAGCCGGCCGAGCATCGCGAGGTCTTCACCAAGAGCGTGAAGGGCCTGTGGCCGACCAAGCAGGACTTCCACGACGCCTGGCCGGCGGTGGTGCGCGGCACGGCGCTGGGTTCGGTGCTGGGCGTGCTGCCCGGTGGCGGCGCGCTGCTGGCCTCGTTCGCGGCCTACACGCTGGAGAAGAAGGTCGCCCGGGACCCGAGCCGCTTCGGCAAGGGCGCGATCCAGGGCGTGGCCGGTCCCGAGTCGGCCAACAACGCCGGCGCGCAGACCTCGTTCATCCCGATGCTGACGCTGGGCATCCCGCCCAACGCGGTGATGGCGCTGATGGTGGGCGCGATGACGATCAAGGGCATCCAGCCCGGCCCGCAGGTGATGACCAGCAACCCGGAGTTGTTCTGGGGTCTGGTGGCCTCGATGTGGGTGGGCAACCTGATGCTGGTGATCCTGAACCTGCCGCTGATCGGCATCTGGATCAAGTTGTTGACCGTCCCCTACCGCTTCCTGTTCCCGGCGATCGTGGTGTTCTGCTGCATCGGCACCTACACGCTGAACAACAACAACTTCGACGTCTTTATGACGGCGGCGTTCGCGGTGGTCGGCTACATCTTCTACAAGCTGAGCTGCGAGCCGGCACCGCTGCTGCTGGGCTTCATCCTTGGCCCGATGATGGAAGAGAACCTGCGCCGCGCGCTGCTGCTGTCGCGCGGTGACTGGAGCACCTTCATGCTGCGCCCGCTCTCGGCGGGGCTGCTGATCGCGGCGGCGCTGATGGTGGTGGTGGTGATGCTGCCGTCCATCAAGAACAAGCGCCAAGAGGCCTTCCAGGACGATTGACGCCACGCGGGCCACGACCCGCAGAAGCGCTCCGTCCATCAGGAGACGCTGCCTTCCGGTTGGAAGGCGCCCGACGAGGGCCCGCTCATGCGGGCCCTCGTCGTTTCCAAACAAGGACTTGCGGCGATGTTGTGCGAGGGGCGCTCGCCTCTGAAAAACTGCTGCCGTGGCTCTTGCGAGCCGTTCTTTTACTGTGCTACAGTCACGGTCTTCGCTGCACAGACATCTGTCTTGCAGCGGTCCCTGGAGGAACTGCTGGGGATGTCAGGTGATGAACCGGGCTTGGCCCGGTTTTCATTTGGCGGCGAGATTCTCGCAGTCGACGATGAAATTAATTTCGCAGACTGCTTGACGGATTCGAAAGAAATCGTTCATAATCTCGCTTCTGCGCT
>NZ_NIOF01000010.1 GCF_002205645.1 Roseateles aquatilis
CGACTCAGCGCCGATGATAGTGCGGACTCCCGTGTGAAAGTAGGTCATCGTCAGGCTAATTTCCCGCCAAACCCCTCGGTCAGCAATGATCGAGGGGTTTCGCCTTTTCGGGGCTGAATTCTGGGGCCTCGATATTCAGCGAATACTGATTACCGCGTCGGCTCCCGCCGAGCTTGCATTCAGCGCTTTATTTCGAACGAGGTCACCGATCACGCGCTCAGCCCATATTTGAAGTGGCTCAGCTGAATAGAACCGCTGCCAAATGTCGAGCAATACTGGCGTCTGAGTCAGCCAGTCGATCAGCGCCTGGAGTCGACTCTCTTGAACCTCCAGCATGTGGAAGACGATCAGCGCCTTCACGGCATGCAGTGCATGCCGGGCCGGCTCCTTACGGAAGTAAGCCAGCTTTTGACGAGCGGTCGAGAGTGCACCGGGGACATCGATGAACACTGCGCCATGCCCCGGTATCACGACCTCCGGACGAAGTGCTTCGATGATGTTCAGGGTGTCCTCCACCTCATCGAATGCCGAATCCCCGTCGAGCTCAGGAAACACGATCCCGAAGCCGCGCTCCCACAGCGCGTCGGCGGAAATGAGCGTTCGAAGGGATCGTTCAAAGAGGATGACCGAATGTGGGTCATGGCCCGGCGCCGCGTGAACCTCCCAGATCAACCGTCCTTGCCGAAGCCGATCCCCTGGCAGCAGCTTGCCGGCGGCGCTGAAGCGCTCACAACGCTGCCCCGTTGCCCGATAGCTCAGGCGCCTCTCGTCCCACGCCTGCACTGCCTCGAAGTCCCCTGGAGGAATCACGATCGGGCACCCATGCCGCGCGACCAAGGCCGCATTCCCACCGCAATGGTCGGAGTGAAGGTGCGTATTGGCGATGAGGCGAAGAGATTCGCCCTCGTGTAGGGCATCACCAATCAGCGCCAACGTCTGTTGAGCGTGACTCGCGTATCCGCTGTCGATAAGCACGGCCCCTTCATCCGCCGACGTCCCATGCAGCAGGATGTTGTTGGACGACAGCCACCCGCGCTCCAGCACCGTGACGCCGGCTGGCAGCAGCGAGTCGCTCATCGGGTGGGCCGCATTCGTATCCGCTATTGCCGAAGCTCGCGACGCAGAATCTTGCCGACATTCGTCTTCGGCAGTTCATCCCGGAACTCGATGTACTTCGGCCGCTTATAGCCCGTCAGCTGGGAATGGCAGAAGCTGCTGAGGTCTTCCTCCGCCAATGCTGGATCCCTCTTGATGACGAAGAGCTTCACGGCCTCGCCTGAATGCGGATCAGGCACGCCGACAGCGGCGCATTCCAGGACGCCGGGATGCATGTTCACGACTTGCTCGATCTCCGTCGGATAGACGTTGAAACCGCTGACCAGGATCATGTCCTTCTTGCGATCGACGATGCGCGTGAAGCCGTCGGCATCCATCACTCCGATATCACCAGTCTTGAAGAAGCCGTCCGGACCGATCGATTCGGCGGTGTCCTCTGGACGATTCCAATAGCCGGCCATGACTTGCGGGCCGCGGATGCAGATCTCGCCGCGCTCGCCCAGGGGCACGTCGTTCCCTGCATCGTCGCGAATGGCGAGCTCGGTGTTGGGCACTGGCAGGCCGATCGATCCATTGAACTTGTCGAGGTCCAGGCGGTTGATCGTCGCGACCGGTGACGTCTCGGAGAGCCCATATCCCTCGACCACCGGACAGCCCGTGATGCGCGACCACTTCTCGGCTGTCGCTTGCTGCACGGCCATGCCGCCGCCGTTCGAAATGACGAGTTCGCTGAAATCCAGCTTCGCGAAACCAGGATCGTTGGCCAGTGCATTGAACAGCGTGTTCACTGCCGGGAACATGTTGACGCGGTAATTGCGCAGCGTCGCGATGAGGCCGGGGATATCCCGCGGATTCGGAATCAGCAGGTTCATCATCCCCATCCGGGCGCCGAGCATGTAGCAGGCCGTCAGGGCGAAGATGTGATACAGCGGCAATGCGCAGACGATGGTGAGCGGCTTGTCGCCGATCTTCTGCAGCATCGGCGCGAACCACGCTTCGCTTTGCAGAATGTTGGCGATGACATTGCGATGCAGCAGCGTCGCGCCCTTGGACAGGCCGGTCGTGCCACCGGTGTACTGCAGGAAAGCCGGATCATCGGCGCCGAGCTGGACCGGCTTCAACGACATCCGCGCGCCTTCGGACAGCGCCTGGTTGAAACGCGTGACCGTGCGGCCGTCGGTCAAGGGGAGGCGGAACTCCGGCACCATCTTCTTCAGATGCCGGACCGCGAAGTTGATCAGCGGGCCGCGCCACCATCCCAGCATGTCGCCCAGTGAGGTCAGCACCACGTGCCTGACCTGCGTCCGCTCGATGACCTCCGACAAAGTCTTCGCGAAGTTCTCCAGGACGATGATGACCTCGGCGCCAGAGTCCTTCAACTGGTGCTCGAGCTCGCGTGGCGTGTACAGCGGGTTCACGTTCACGACGACATAACCGGCGCGCAGGATGGCCGCGATCGTCACCATGTACTGCAGGACGTTGGGCATCATGATCGCCACGCGGGCGCCGCGTGCCAGTCCTCGCTGCTGCAACCAGGCGCCAAGTGCCGATGACAACTCATCGACCTGGCCGAAGGTGAGCCGCTGATCCATGCAGACCGCGGCATCGCGCCGCGCATGCTTGCGGAAGGCCTCCTCCAACAGGGCCACCAGCGAGGGATAGACATCAACCGAAATCTCGGCGGGGACGCCCGGCGGATAGCTCTTCAACCAAGGTTTGTCGGCGTAGGTGGTCATGTCTCCTCGTCTCGTTCTTGATGGGGAAGGGGCGTCGCGCCGCTGGAGCCTTCGATGCTGGCCGGAGCCGCTTGCCTGGCGTAGGGGAGTTGCCCTAGGCCGCCTCGTCGCGTCCGGGACAACGAGGGCGACCGTTGCTCGTCGAGTCGACCCGCGAAGCATTTTCCGAAGACCAGGCGCGGGCCAACCGATGCGCGCCCCTGGCAGGGCGAGTCCTTCGCGCAGGCCCCTACACTCGCGCGATTGTCTGATCGGGAGCCTTGATGAACGGCAGGTTGCAGCGCCTCAGCTCGCTGTTTCGTTGGATCGCCGGCCCGCTGCTCGCGGTGCTGGCCGGGTGGCATTGGGGGCCGTGGGGCTTCGTCGGCGTGCTCCTGCTTTTCGTGGTGGGGCCGGCGCTGGCGATGCTGCCGGGTTTTCTGATCCTGCGCTTCATTCCCCCCGCTCCCGGGTTGCCGGTCGCTCCGATGGGGGATCTGCTGCAGGCCTGGTGGCGCGAGGTCGTCGTGGTGACGAGGGTCTTCAGTTGGCAGCAACCGTGGGCCGAGCATCAGGAGCCTGACTACCTCCCCCCGCCCGAGCAGGCGCGGGGGCGTCGCGGCGTCGTGCTGCTGCATGGCTACAGCTGCAATCGCGGGTTGTGGAACGGCTGGATGCGGGAGCTTCGCCGGCGTGGCATTCCGTTCATCGCGGTGACGCAGGAGCCCGCCTTCGGCTCCATCGATCGGTACGCGCCGGTCGTCGATCGCGCGATGCGCACGCTGCAGGACCATACCGGTCTGCCGCCGCTGATCGTCGCGCACAGCATGGGCGGCCTGAGTGCGCGGGCCTGGTGGCGCAGCGTGGGACACCCGCAGGACCGCGTTCATCGCATCCTGACGCTGGGCACGCCGCACCATGGCACCTTGCTGGCCCGACTGGGGACAACCGAGAACGCCAAGCAGATGCGGGGCGACGGTGAATGGTTGAACCAACTGGCCCGTGACGAAGCGGGGCGGTGGGCCGACCACTTCGACTGCCTCTACGGGCATTGCGACCAGATCGTCTTTCCGGCCGAGACCGCCGTGCTGCCCGGTGCCCGCGTGCTGCACCTGCGCGCGCGGGGACACCTGCAGCTGGTCTTCGAGCCCCAGGCGTTCGAGCGCGCGCTGACGTTGCTCGAAGAGCCTGCCCTGTCCCGCGCCGCCTGAAAGCGAAAAGGGCCTGGAACTCGCGTTTCAGGCCCCTCTTGCGGGTGACCGCCTTGCTCGGCGGTGGTGCGACCGTCAGCTGTCGATCAGTGGGCGATCAGGCGTCAGCCTTCAGCACGCCGCGGCGGATCTGATCGAGCTCGATGCTCTCGAACAGCGCCTTGAAGTTGCCCTCGCCGAAGCCTTCGTTGCCCTTGCGCTGGATGATCTCGAAGAAGATCGGCCCGATCACTTCCTTGGTGAAGATCTGCAGCAGCAGCTCGTGCGGCGCGCCCTGGTGCGCGGCGCCGTCGATCAGGATGCGCAGCCGGCGCAGCTCGTCCAGGCTCTCGTTGTGCTCGGGCAGGCGCTTGCTCACCAGGTCGTAATAGGTGTCGATGGTGTCCTGGAAGGACACGCCGGTATCCCGCATGCCTTCGACGCTCTTGTAGATGTCGTCGGTGCCCAGCGCCACGTGCTGGATGCCCTCGCCGTGGTACAGGTCCAGGTACTCGGCGATCTGGCTCTTGTCGTCGCTGCTCTCGTTGATCGGGATGCGGATCTTGCCGCAGGGGCTGGTCATGGCCTTGGACTTCAGGCCGGTGAGCTTGCCCTCGATGTCGAAGTAACGGACCTCGCGGAAGTTGAACAGGCGCTCGTAGAACTCCGCCCATTCCTTCATCCGGCCGCGGAACACGTTGTGGGTCAGGTGATCGATGTAGGTCAGGCCATGGCCGACCGGCTTCGACTCGACCGGCTTGCCGTCGGCATCCAGCAGCGGGACGAAGTCCACGTCGTAGATGCTGATGTTGCCGATCTCGCCGGCGGCCGCGCCGTTCTTGCCTTGCCAGCGGTCGACGAAGTAGATCAGCGAGTCGCCGATGCCCTTGATCGCCGGGATGTTCAGCTCCATCGGACCGGCCTTGTTGTCGAAGCCCCAGGCGCCCAGCTCCAGCGCGCGCTGATAGGCGAAGGCGGCATCCTTGACCCGGAACGCGATCGCGCAGATCGACGGTCCATGCAGGCGCGCGAAGCGCTGCGCGAAGGCATCCTGCTCGGCGTTGATGATGAAGTTCACATCGCCCTGGCGATACAGCGTCACGTTCTTGTGGCGATGGCGGGCGACGGCGACGAAGCCCATCGAGGTGAACAGCGCGCCCAGCGCGGCAGGATCGGGGGCGGCGAACTCGATGAATTCGAAGCCGTCGGTGCCCATGGGGTTGTCCCAAGGAGTGAATGCCATGTCTTGTCTCCGGTACCCCGGTCAAGGGGGTTTGATCAGCGATTGCTTCCGCCACTGTAGGGGGAAGGGTCCGCAGGATTCCTGCGATACAAGGCGCGACAACGAGGGGTGGCGCAAGAATCCTGCAAGAATCCAGGGATGGACAAGCAGATCGAGCTTGATGCGATCGACAGACGCATCCTCCACGCCCTCCAGGCCGATGGCCGGATGACCTACGACGCGCTGGCGGCGCAGGTGAACCTGTCCTCGTCGGCCGTGCTGCGACGGGTGCGCCGATTGGAGGAGGACGGCGTCATCACCGCCTACGTCGCCCTGGTCAATCCGGAACGGGTCGGACTCGGGCTGACGGCCTACATCAACGTCAGGCTGGAGAAACACACCGACAGCCACAAGCGCACGCCGATGGACCTGTTCCGCGCGGCGGTGCTGACTTGGCCCGAGGTGATCGAGTGCGCCGCGCTGACCGGGGAGATGGACTACCTGCTGCGGGTACTGGTCCGGGACATGAGCCACTATGCGCGCTTCATCAGCGACACGCTGCTCAGGCATCCGAGCGTGCAGGACTGCAAGACGAGTTTCGTGCTGGACCGGCTGAAAGATACGACGGCGTTGCCGGTGTGAGGTGACGCGCGGTGGCGGGGCTGCCCACCAGCCCGCCTGCCCGCGACGCGGGACGTGCCACATGCGGCGCGTTGGCCGCGGAAGCACGGGGCCGGCCTTCACTGAAACCCCGTGCTCCCCCGTCCCCCATCACCGAGGTCCCCCACGGCCGCGGACCGAGGTTCTCCACGGTTCTTTGGGGAAGGTTGGGGTGGCGGGTGCGCGTGTCTAGCGGCGTTCGAGGACCAGCGCGAGTTCGAACCAGCCGCGTTCGTGCGCCTGCTGGGCGTAGGGGGGCGCGGGCCACTTCCAGAGGGCTTGAGGGAACAGTGCGCGCATCGCGTTGATGTCGCAGTGGTACGGCGGGCCGATGACCTGGCCGTGCTCGGATTCCTCGCGGCGAGCCTGCATGAACAGCGCCAGCAAGCGCCCACCCGGCTTCAACCAGCGCTGCAGCTGCTCGGCGTAGGTGGTCCAGTGGTCGGGGTGCAACGCGCAGAGGCAGGTCTGCTCGTAGACGACGTCCAGCGCATGGTCGGGCCGCCAGGCCAGCACGTCGGCCTGCTCGACACGCCCCGGCAACCGCTCCTGGGCCAGCTTGGCGCGGGCGATGTCGACGGCCGCGGGCGTGTAGTCCAGGCCGGTCACCTCCAGCCCCGCGCGAGCCAGCACCGCGAGCTCGTGTCCACGTCCGCAGCCGGGTACCGCGATGCGTTCGCCCGGGCGCAGCAGGCCCGCGTCCAGCCAGGCGCTCAGTTGGGGATGCGGTCCGCCACGGTCCCAGGCGGTCTGCCCGGTCTCGAAACGCTGTTGCCAGAACTCGCGGTCAGGTCCCGCCATGGCTTGTCTCCTCGCGTCTGATGCGCTGCTCGAAAACCGCAGCCTACCGCGAGTGGCGCTGGCGCCGCGCAAGACCTCAGATGACGCCGTCGACCTCGTGCACCAGCTTCAGCGTGTGAGCGGGGGAGAGGCTCATCAGCTCGCCGATCTCGATCAGGTCGTCGGGCACGGCGGGGTTCTCCCAGCTTTGCGCGGTGTGCCGCGCGAGGCGCACCGCCAGCGTCACGCAGCGGACCTGTGGATCGAGGCCCTTCTTGTCGTCGACGATGTGGGCCAGCAGCTCCGGCAGATGCCACGCGCGCATCAACGCCTGCTCCAGATCGCCCAGCTCGATGTTGAGCACCGCGCGTTGCGCCGCCACGCTGCGCAGCGTCGAGTCGGCCGTCTGGCGGCGCTGGATCTCCAGCGCCAGGTCCGGCGCCTCGCACCACAGCAGCATCTCGGAGAAATCGTGCAGCAGCGCCGCGCCGTGGATGACCTCGGCGTCGGGGTCGGCACGATGCGCGGCGAAACCCAGCGCGAAGCGTGCCGCCCGCTCGGCGCGGTGCAGCACGCGCTGCAGGCCGGCAAGCGCGTCGGGACGCGCGGCCAGCCGCTGCTCGACCGTCGGCTGCTCGCCGAAGGCCCGGAAGAAGGGAGTGATGCCCATCAGCACCAACGCGGCCGTGACCGTCTCGGTGTCGGTCAGCAGCCGGCTGGAGCGCTGCGACGTGGCATACGCCAGCAGCTTGAGCGTCATCAGCGGATCCTTGTTCAGGATGTCGCCGAGCAGGCGCGCGTCGACCGCGTCCTCATTCGCACGCCAAAGCTCCAGTTGCTCGGCCGTGCTGGCCAGCACCGGAAGCTCCAGGTCGCGGAAGTGCGCCGTCCAGGCCGACAGGTCCGGCAAGGGCCGTGTCAGCGGCTGGAACGGCGCGCCGCTCGCGGAGGGCGCAGAAGCAGCGGGCGGAACGCTCATGGTCATGAAGCGAGGTCGCCGCGGTGGCGGCGATACACGGTGGTCGTTCATCGTATATCGGCGCGCCGTCCGCCAGCTTGATCCCCACCGCGGCCAAGGCGACCGCGAACCAGACCGCGATCACAGCCGTTGCACACCCGCGAGGGTGCCCAGCAGTTGACCGTCCGCGTAGATCCGGCCGCCTTCGGCGTCCGCCGCGGGGCTGAACTCGAACTCATGCGAGTCCGATCCCTGCCGCGCCGCGGGCGCGACCCGCCACGCCCAGCTGATCAGGCGCCCGCCGGCGCCCAGCAGCATGATCGCCAACCAGCCCCTGAGGCTTTGCTGGCGGGCCAGGCCATGCATGCGGCCCGGCATCAAGATGATTTCTTGCATTGCTTGTCTCCCTGGACGGCCTTCGCCGGGCCGGGAAGACGTCCCGGTCCGTCGGAGGCTCGCCCTTCAAGGGCTGAAGTCGTCGTGTCGCTGGAGCTCGCGCTTCAGCGCCTGGTGTTCCTGCTGGCGGCGTGCGCCCGCGGTCGGGCCGTGGCGGCCCGCTGAACGGCCGTGGCTGGCTGCCACGAAGGGATTGCGCGGCTTGCGCAGCGTCAGGGTCTGGCGCGGACGGGGTGTGATGAACTGGGCCATGGCAGCCTCCTTGTGGTGACGGATGGGAAGGGTCGGAGCGGAGCGCCGCGGGCTCGGAGCGGTCAGCTGCAAGAGGCTGTCCACCACGGCGGGGGCTCAAAAGTTGCGCAGATGATAAACATTCGATTATCTTGCGCAAGTGCTTTTTATCTGACGTTGTCCCCAGCCGACGGGACGCGGATGGCGCAGGCGCGATCACCCGGCGACAGGCCGCGGCGCCTGCCGGTCAGGGGCATCGATGTGGAACGGGGCGGGGGCGAATGGCCCGCGCTGCCAGCGCGCTCACGCGCGATCAGCGCTTCTTCGGCTTCAGCGGCGCGATGCTTTGCTGCAGCTTGCGCCATTCGTCGACCTGCGTGGTCGGCGATGCGGCGGGCTTCGGGGCCGGCGCCGGAGCAACAGCGGCGGTGGAGGGCGTCAGCACTTCGCCCAGCAGGTCCAGCAGACGGGTACGTGCCCGTTGCGGATGGCGCCGGTAGTAGGTCAGGACCAGGCCGACGATGAAGCGCTCGTCGTCGTCCTGCGGCAGGCTGGGGGAAGGCTCGGGCGCGCCCGGCGCGCCGGCCGGCGAGGCGCGGCCTGATAAAGGTCCGTTGCCCTGGAGGCTGGTCGCGCCGTGCTCCACATCCATCCAGCCGTTGGGCTTGTGGCTGAGCTGTTCGAACTGGCGGGCCAGCCGCTCACCGATCTGGCGGGACCGGCTCTTGATCTGGCTCCAGTAGCTGGGCTGGATCTGCAGACGCTCGGCGAAGCGCCGTTCCAGGCCGCGCAGGGCAGCGACGTCGGGGTTCTTGATCGTCGCGGCGACAAACTCGTCGAACAGGCGCATCGCGTTGTCCAGGCGGATCTGCGCGACATCGCGGGAGGCGGAGCACATCCCCCAATGATAAAGCTTCGTTCACCAGCGCCCGCCCGGCGGCCCGGCTTCGTGCCGGCGCCGTTGCGGGAAGGGCCGGTGCCATGTCGCCGTCGCTGCCGGCGTCGGGCGGCCCACGCCGGCCGCTACTCGTCGTCTTTCAGGTGATAGCCGGCCGAAAGCTGCGCCTGCGTGTTGGGCGGCACCGCCTCGTAATGGGACAGCACCATCGAGTAGCGACCCTGCCCGCTGGTCATCGCGTTGAGGCGGTTCTGATAGGCGCTCAGCTCCGCCAGCGGTGCCAGCCCCTCGACGCTGATCTGCCCCGGCACGATGCTTCGCGTCCCCAGCACCTGACCGCGCCGCGCCGCCAGGTCGCCGGTGACGTCGCCGGTGGACGCCTCGGGCGCGTTGATCTCGATCTCCACGATCGGCTCCAGCACGATGGGCCGGGCCTCGCGCACGGCGGCGATGACCGCCTTGCGGCCGGCGGCGATGAAGGCGACCTCCTTGGAGTCCACCGAGTGGTGCTTGCCGTCGAAGACCGTCACCCGCAGGTCCACGACCGGATAACCGGCCACGACGCCGCGCTCCAGCGCCTGCCGGACGCCCTTCTCGACGGCCGGCATGAACTGGCCCGGCACCGTGCCTCCCTTGACGGCGTCGCGGAACTCGAAGCCGGCGCCGCGCTCCAGCGGCTCGACCCACAGCCAGACCTCGCCGAACTGGCCGGCGCCGCCGGTCTGCTTCTTGTGGCGACTGTGCCCCTCGGCCTTCGCGGAGATGGTCTCCCGGTAGGCGATCTTCGGCGGCTGGGTCTGGACGTCGAATTTGTAGACCTCCTTCAGCCGGTCGAGCAGCACGCGCAGGTGCAGCTCGCCCAGGCCGTGGACCAGCGTCTCGCCGCCTTGCGGGCCCAGCCCCTCCTGATCGCCGCCGCGCTCCAGGCGCAGGCAGGGGTCTTCTTCCACCAGCCGCGTCAGCACCTCCCACAGCCGCTGCTCGTCGCCATGCCGGCTGGGCTGGATGGCGATGCCGTGCACCGGCGTTGGCAGCGACACCGGCGCCAGATGCAGGTGCTCGTCCTCCTGTGCATCGTGCAGCACCGCGTCGTAATGGATCTCCTCCAGCTTGGCCAGCGCGCACAGGTCGCCGGGCAGCGCCTGCTCGATCTCGATGTGCTCCTTGCCCTGCAGCATGAACAGATGCGCGACCCGCACCGGCTTGCGCGCATGTCCGACGAACAACTGCGCGTTCTTCCTCAGCGTGCCCTGGTGGACACGCAGCATCGCCAGCTTGCCCAGGTAAGGATCGGACTGGACCTTGAAGACATGCGCGACGACATGCCGCGTGGGGTCCATCTCGATGAACAGCGGCTCGGCCTCGTCGCCCTCGCGGCGCAGGAACTGCGGCGGGTTGGCCTCGTAGGGGTTGGGCAGCAGCTTCTCGATGATGTCCAGCAGTTCGGCCACCCCGGCGCCGGTGCGCGCCGACACGAAGCAGACGGGGATCAGGTGGCCTTCGCGAAAGGCCTGCTCCAGCGGTGCGTGCAGCTCGGTGGCGGGCACGTCGCCGTCGTTGAGATAGCGGTCGACGAAGTCCGGATCGACCTCCACCACCTGCTCCACCAGCGCGCGGTGCGCGGCCTCGACCGAGCCGAAGTCGCTCTCGCCGCTGCAGCCGAAGAAGCAGTCCTGCACCCGGGCGCCACGCGCGGCGGGCAGGTTCAGCGGCAGGCATTCGCGGCCGAAGGCGGTCTGCAGTTGCCCCAGCAACGCCTGCGCGTCGACGCCGGGCGCGTCGATCTTGTTGACGATGATCAGCCGCGTCAGGTCGCGCCCGGCGGCGGCGTCCATCATCCGCTGCGCCATCAGCTCCAGGCCGGTCTGCGCGTTGATGACGACGGCGACGGTCTCGACCGCCTCCAGCACCGGCAGCGCCTGGCCGATGAAATCGGGCGCGCCGGGCGTGTCCAGCAGGTGGATCCGCAGCCCATCGTGCGCGATGTGCATCAACGAGGTCTGCAGGGAATGCTGCATCCGCCGCTCCAGCGGGTCGTGGTCGCTGACGGTATTGCCTTTCTCGACGCTGCCGGCGCTCTTGATCGCGCCCGCTTTCAGCAGCAGCGCCTCGGCCAGCGCGGTCTTGCCGGCGCCGGCCGGGCCGGTCAGTGCCAGGGTACGGATCGCCGCGATGCCGGGATGCCGAGGCAACGCGGCGATGCCTGGGCTGCCGGCGGGGGCGCCTTCCAGGTCGGGGGTGGGGCTGGGGCACATGGCTCGATCCTCTCAGGCAAGAGTTGGACGTGGTCAGGAGCCGGAATTGCAGCCAGCGTAGAGGAAGCGCCCGGCATGCACAAGCGAGGGGCATCGATGACCGCCCATGGCGCCGACGCACCGACCGCCAGCGCCGGCCACCGCCGGCCGACAGGCGCGGTCGCTCGTCGCCGCTCGCGGAGCCGGCGCGAGCGGCGCCTAGACTCGCCGGATCGACAGGGTCGACACAACTTCAAGGAGAACGGACATGAGCGTGGCGGAATGGATCTCGACGTTGGCGGTCGCGGTGGCGGCGACCGCCTGCGGCGGCGGCGGCGGTGGGGGCGGTGGCGACGACACGGCCCTGCCCACGCAGCCCGGCGGTGGCGCGGCGGCCCCGACGATGCAGACGCTGAACACGGGCCTGGACCGCCCCTGGGGCATTGCGCAACTGCCTGACGGGCAATTGCTGGTCACGCAGAAGGGCGGCACGGTGGTGCGCCTGTCCGCCACCGGCAAGACGCAGGCGACCGTCACGGGCGTGCCCAAGGTGCTCGACAGCGGCCAGGGCGGCCTGCTCGGCATCGCGATCGATCCCGACTTCGCGACCGCCGGCGGCAACTGGGTCTACGTCTCCTACTCGGAGCCCGGCACCGGCGGCGAGACCGGCCTGGCCGGCACGTCCGTCGCGCGGGGACGCCTCGCCGGCGACGCGCTGACCGACGTGCAGGTGATCTTCCGCCAGTCGCCGAAGGTCGACAGCCCCGGGCACTACGGCTCCCGGCTGGTCTTCGCGCGCGACAAGACGCTCTACATCACCACCGGGGAGCGCATGAAGGGCGCGCCGTCTCAGGACCTGCAGCAGACGCTGGGCAAGGTGATCCGCGTCAATCGCGACGGCAGCATCCCAGCCGGCAATCCGACGTTCGCCTCGCCGGCCAGGCCGGGCATCTGGAGCTACGGCCACCGCAACATCCAGGGCGCGGCGCTGAATCCCCGCACCGGCGAGCTCTGGATCACCGAGCACGGCCCGCAAGGCGGCGACGAGGTCAACATCGCCCGCGCCGGCCAGAACTACGGCTGGCCGGTGAAGAGCTACGGCTGCCCCTACGGCTCGCCGGTCGACGACGCCTGCCGCATCGGCGGCGGCACCCACGCGCCGACCTACGTGGAGCCGCTGACGACCTGGACGCCGATCTCCATCGCCCCCGCCGGGCTGACCTTCTACACCGGCGACATGTTCCCGGAGTGGCGCGGTCAACTGATCTCCGGCTCGCTGGCGGGCACGGCGCTGTGGCGCATCGCGCTGGACGGCGACACCGTGACCGGCAAGGAGAAGATGTTCGGCGACCTGGGCGAGCGCTTCCGCGACGTCATCCAGGCGCGCGACGGCTCGCTGCTGATGGTCACCGACGGCGGCAAGCTGCTGCGCCTGGCGCGCTGAGCCGTCCCGGCGCGCGCGTCGCGCCGTCTCGCGATCAAGCCGTGGCGTCCGGGGCCAGGCGTTTCCAGTACAGGGCCGTCGCGCGCAACTCGCCATTCGGGCTGGTGGCGAAGCATGGGATCTCGCCGGTGCGCTGCCAGCCCAGAGACTGGTAGAACGCCTCGGCGCCCGACTGCGCCTCGGTGTCCAGCACCAGCAGCGTGAGACGCTCCTGGCGCGCGGCCTGCTCCAGCGCCGCCATCAACCGGACCGCCACACCGCGCCGCCGCGCGTCGCGATGGACCATCAGCTTCTGCACCTCGGCGCGATGCCGCCCGTTGGGCTTGCCACAGATCGAGAGCTGCACCGTGCCGAGCACGCGGTCGCCCTCGCGGGCGATCCAGAGGCGCTGGCGCGGACCGAGCTGATCGAAGACGCCTTCCCAGTACTCGCGCATCTGCGCCTCGTCGACGTCCTCCAGGAAGCCAAGCGAGCCACCGCCGTCGATGGTGTCGAAGAACAGCTCGCCGAGGGCGGGCATCCAGTCGCGGTCGGCGCCGCGCAATTCGATGAGGTCCAGGAGGGGCGTGGTCATGCCCGCATCAGACCAGATGCGGCAGGCGCTTGTAGTACATCGCGGCGGCCTGCAACTGGCCTTCGGCGCCGTGGCAGTGGTCGGGGATCTGGCCGGCGCGTTGCCAGCCCAGGTGCGCGAAGACCGCCTCGGCCTGCGAGTCGGCGCAGGTCTCCAACTGCAGCAGGTAGCGGCCCTGCGTGGCGGCGGCGCACTCCAGGCGGCTCATCAGCTGGCCGGCGACGCCGCGGCTGCGCTCCTGGCTGTGCACCATCAGCCGTTGGACCTCCCCACGATGGTGCGCGTTGGCCAGCGGGCACAGCGACATCTGGACCGCGCCCAGCAGCCGGCCGGGTCCCTCGGCCTCGCAGGCGATCCACAGCGCGTGGTGCTGCCCCAGCCGGGCGAAGACGCCGTGCCAGTAGTCCAGCGCCTGATAGCGCGACATCGGCGCCAGGAAGCCCAGCGTCGCGCCGTGGTGCACGTTGTCGATCAACAGGTCCGTCAGGGCCGGCAGCCACTGCAGATCGCGGGAGCTCAGCTTGACGACCTCGATCGAGGCGCGTTGCAGGGAAGGGGACGCGGCCGCGTCGGCGGCCAGCGCATTGAGGGCTCGCGGGGCGCGGGCATGGACGGCGGTGGGGCTGAGGGCGACATACATGGGCGGTGAACTCCAGGTCTCGGGTACGACTGTCCCGGTGGTCGATCTTTTGGATCTGCGAAGGTCGGGACCTGGAAAACCCTGACGCAAACGTCGTGCCAGCCCACGGGCCCCCGCTCGCGATTGGGCGATTGCCGCGCGATCGCGGTGGCGGCGAAGCGGACCTGCGTGATCCACGTCACGATTGGGCCGACGCACGCCCGGCGGCACGACCCCTGGCGGCGGGCGCGAGCGGGTGGCGTCAGGCCGGGACCGCGACGCTGAGCTCAGCCTCCAGCCCCGGTTCGGCGCACAGGCGCCCCTTGCCCTGGCCCTTGGCGGCATACAACGCCGCCTCGGCACGGCGCAGCAGGTCGTCGATGTTGCGATCGCCGCCGCGCAGCTTGGCCCAGCCGGCGGAGTAACCCAGCGTGAAGCCGAGCTCGCGCGGCGCCTGCTCCAGCAGCGCGTCGCGCTGGCGGCGGTCCAGCGCCGGCGGTCCGACCAGGTCCGACCGCGCCATCAGCACCGCGAAGCGCTGGCCGTCGATGCGGGCGACGACGTCGCCCAGCCGCTTCTGCTCGTCCAGGCAGCGGGCGAACAGCGCGATCGCCTGATCACCCTTGGCCTCGCCGTGCGTGGCGTTGATCGCCTTGCAGCCGTCCAGGTCCATGACCAGCAGCATCAGCGGCTCGTTGTAGCGCCGCGCCATCGAGATCATGTCCACCGAGCGTTGCTGGAACGCGCGCCGGTTCGAGAGCCCCGTGGCGGCGTCGACCTGCGAGAGGCGGCGCAACTCGGCCTCGCTCTCGCCGCGCCAGGCGACCAGGATCGCGATCGCCGCGGCCAGCACGCAGATGTTGGCCATCACCGCGAAGCCCATGTTGAGCGGGTGATCGGCGTCGAAGCTGGGCAGGTGCGCGGTGTCGAAGCCGGCCAGGTAGGCGCGGGCCAGGTTCAGCAGCGCCAGCAGGCCCATGCTGGCCGAGAGCAGCAGCCGCCAGCGCAGGTTGCCCACGGGGCCGCGCTTGACCGGCTGCATCAGGCTGACGCACAGCGCCAGCATCTGCAGCCCGATGCAGCCGTTGGACCAGGCCAGCCGCAGCGCGTAGTTGTCCCAGCCCGCCCCGTAGCCGACCATCACCAGCACCGGCATGGCGCGCTGGATCCACCGCCCGGTGCGGCCCGGCAGCCATTGGTCCGCCGCCATCCACAGCAGCGACACGCTGACGCTGAGCAGGCCCAGCGCCAGGATCGACGTCGGCCGCGTGCCGTCCGGCGGCAACAGCAGCAGCGCCCAGCCGGCGGCCTGCGCGAAGGCGCTGAGCTGCGCGCGGCGCGCGGCGAGGCTGTCGCACCACCCCAGCAGCAACGGCAGCAGCACCGCCAGCGACAGGGACTGGATCAACATCAGGCTGAACAGCGTCGGGACATCGAAGCGCATACGTGCGGGCCGGCGGCGAGGCCGGCGTGGGCAAGGCTTGATCGGGCATTGTGGCCGTGTCCGGGGCACCCCGGCTTGGGGCTTGCGAGGGGGACCCGTAAAGTAGCCGCCGATGAGTCCCTTCACCTCCGCCACGCCCGCCACGCCATCCGTCCTCGAACCGGGACCGGTCCCCACCGCGACGAGCGGCGCGTTCGGGACCGTCGGAGCCGCGAGAGCCGCCGCGCCGCCCTTCGCCTTCGCCGGCGGTTATGCGCCGCGATGCGCCGGCATCCATGCGCTCCATCGAGACGGGGACGGCCGCGTGCGGGCGGTGCTCGCCGCCGAGCTGGCCGGCAGCCCGACCTGGCTCCACCTCGCCGATGACGGCCGGCGCCTGCATGCGCTGCTGGAGGAGTCGCATGAGCTGGTCAGCTTCGACGTGGCCGCGGCCGATGGCGCGCTGACCTTGATCGCCCGCCATCCGACGGGCGGGGTGCTGCCGGTGCACCTCCAGCTCGACGGCGCCCATGCCTGGATCGCGCATTACGGCGACGGCACGCTGCGCCGGGCCCCGGTGGGCGCGGACGGCGCGCTCGGCGCGCCTGACATGACGCTCACGCCGCGCGCCGGGGGTGAGCCGCATGCCCACATGGTCCGCCGCCATCCGCGCTGGCCGCTGATGCTGGCGAGCGACCTGGGACAGGACCTGCTCCGCGCATGGCGCATGGACGCAGGCCCGCGCCCGGTGGAGCTCGACGGTCTCGCCCTGCCGTCAGGCAGCGGCCCGCGGCACTTCGTTTTTCACCCGCGCGACGATGGCCAGCTCTATCTGCTGAACGAGCAGGCGAACGCGCTTGACTGGCTGGGCCTGGACGCGCACGGTCGGCTGACGCCTCGCGCCCGGCTGAGCAGCCTGCCCGCCGGCTTCGAGGGCCTCAGCCATGCCTCGGACCTGCTGGCCGCGCCGGACGGCCGGCGGCTGTTCGCGCTCAACCGGCTGCATGACGGGATCGCGGTCTTCGATCTCGACGCGCAAGGCCGCCCCGCCTGGACCGGCGAGGTGTGGGCGCAGGGCAGTTATCCGCGCAGTGCGACGTTCAGTCCGGATGGTCGTGAACTCTGGGTCTGCCTGCAGCGCAGCCACCAGATCTGCGTGTTCGAGTTGGATGACGCCTGCGATGGCACCGGGCTGCCTCGCTTCTCGGGCCGCTTCATCGACATGCCGGGCGCGGCGAGCCTCGTCTTTCGCCAACGCTGACACCATCGACATCGACATCGACATCGACATCGACATCGACATCGACATCGCCGAGGCGCCACGCCACGCCACGCCACGCCACGCCACGCCGCGACCGACCGGGCCGCATGGATGCCGCCCGACCCCTATCCGAATTGACGCCGATACCTCGACGGCGCCGGCAGCCCCATCCGTCGGAAGTGCCGCCGCATCGATTCCGGCGAGCCCAACCCGGCAAGGTCGGCGATGGCCTCGATATCCAGCGCCGCCCGTGTTTCCAGCAACTCCTTCGCGATGCCGACGCGCTCGCGCGTCAGCCATTCGAGCGGCGCCAGGCCGGTGCTGTCCTTGAAGCGGCGCTGCAGCGTGCGCGCGCTCATCGCGATGCGGCGGGCCATGGACTCGACGGTGTGCGCCTCGCGCGGATGCGCGCGCAGCCAATCCTGCAACACGGCGATGGGGCTGGCCTCGTCCGACGGCATCGGCCTGGGCACGAACTGCGCCTGACCGCCCTCGCGATGCGGCGACATCACCAGCCGCTGCGCCACCGCGTTGGCCACGCGCGGTCCGTGATCGCGGCGGACCAGGTGCATCAGCATGTCCAACCCGGCGGCCGACCCGGCGGAGGTGACGAGTCGGCCCTCGTCGACATAGAGCGCCGACGGGTCGACATCGATCCTGGGGAACTCGCGCGCGAGCCGCTCGGCATAACGCCAGTGCGTCGTCGCGCGGCGACCGTCGAGCAACCCCGCATGCGCCAGCACGAACACGCCGGAGCAGATCGTGCACAGCCGGGCACCCCGGGCGTGGGCGGATCGCACGGCCCGCAGCAGCGCCTCGGGCGGGCGCTCGGCGGCATCGCGCCAGCCGGGGATGACGACGGTGTCCGCGCGCCGCAGCGTCGCCAGGCCGTGCGGCGCCTCGATGCGCACGCCACCGGTGCCGCGCAGCGGACCGGGTTCGACGGCGCACACCGCATGGCGGTACCAGGCGATGCCGAGCTCCGGCCGCTCCAGCGCGAAGAGCTCGACGGCGCAGCCGAACTCGAACATGCACAGCCGGTCGTAGGCGAGGATCGCGACGAGGTGCGGCGTGCCGGGAGAGGGCGCCGACGCGGGCGGGCGCCGCGACGCACGCGCAGCGCGCGGAGGCGCCGAGGCGGCAGAAGCCGCGGAAGCCGGGGTCGCTGACGTTGGCGCGGCTTGAGGTCGGCGTGGCATGGCGTGATGTTACCGGTCGGCGTCATTCCAGCCACTCGCCGACGACGCGCCGTGTCGCGACACTGGCGCCATCGATACAGCGTTCATGCCGAACGAAAGGACCGCCGATGGCCTCGCATGTCTCCACCGTTCCCGCCGCGCCCAGCGCCGCGGCGCTCGCCCACTTCGAGGGCGCCTTCGCCTTCGAGACCGACTGCTGGGATGTCCACGACGCCTTCTCGCGCGGACAGCCGGACTTCGTGCTGCTCGACGTGCGCAGCCACGAGCTGTACGCGCGCGGCCACGTGCCCGGCGCGTCGAGCCTGCCGCACGCCAAGATCACCGCGGGCAAGATGGCCGCGTACCCGATGGACACGCTGTTCGTCGTCTACTGCGCCGGGCCGCACTGCAACGGCGCGCATCGCGGGGCGGCACGGCTCGCGCGGCTGGGCCGGCCGGTGAAGCTGATGATCGGCGGGCTGACCGGGTGGGTGGACGAGGGGTTCGAGGTGGCGGTGGCTCAGCCGGCCGCGGCCGTCACTTCACCGGAATGACCGTCGCCCGATCGACCGGCACCGCTGTCACGCTGTTCTGCGGCGATCCTTCGATGACGCGGTCGCTGTAGGTCAGGTAGACCAGCGTGTTGCGCTTGGCGTCGACCATGCGCACGACGCGCAGCCGCTTGAAGACCAGCGAGGCGCGCTCGGAGAAGACCTCCTCCTGCCGGGGCAGCGGCTTCGGGAAGCTGATGGGGCCGACGGCGCGGCAGGCGATCGACGCCTCGGACTTGTCCTCCGCCAGGCCCAGTCCGCCCTTGATGCCGCCGGTCTTGGCGCGCGACACGTAGCAGGTCACGCCGTTGACGGCGGGATCGTCGTAGGCGTCGACGACGATCTTGTGGTTCGGGCCGATGAACTTGAACACCGTGCTCACGTCGCCGATTTCCTCGGCGCTGGCGGCCATGCCGGCCGAGGCGGCCAGCGCCAGCGCGGCGGCGGTGGACAGGATCGCCGCGCGGCTGACACGGCGAAGGCGGAGAAGACGAGGGCTGCGCATGCTGAGGACTCCTTGGGTCCGTCGTTGTAGCACGCGCGCCGTCAACGAATCGCGAAGGATTTCAACGGTCCCGCGAGCGCCGCGGCGGCCATCGCCGTGATCACTCGCGATCCTCCGCGATCACGCGTGGTGGCGCTCCCGGCTGTCTGCCGGCGCCTGCTCGCGCGCCGTCATGCCGTAGTCGCGCAGCACGGCGGCGACACGCAGCCGATAGTCGGCGAAGACGCCGGCGCGGCCCTCGGCCTGTGCTTCGCGATGCGTCTCCAGGCGGCGCCAGGCGCGCACCGCTGCCTCGTCCCGCCAGAACGACAGCGACAGCAGCTTGGTCGGGTCGGTCAGGCTCTGGAAGCGCTCGATGCTGAGGAAGCCGTCGATCTCCTGCAGCAGCGGCTTGAGTTCCGCGGCCAGTTCCAGATAACGATCGCGCCCGTCGGCGCTGGGCGTGACTTCGAAGATGACGGCGATCATGGCTGGGTCTCCTGGTCGATGACGCGGGCCGGATGGAACCGCGGGATGTCCATGTTGGGCAGCGACAGCGGCGTGTCCACGTCCGGCAGCCGCAGGCCGGGTTGCTGGGCGAGCCAGCCCAGCGCCGCGTGCAGGGTGGCGAGGGTCAGGCCTTGCCCGGGGCAGCGGTGCGCGCCGTCGCCGAACGGGTGATCGGTGCCCGCCAACGGCACCACGACCGGCGCGCCGACCGGCTCGCGCCGATCGAAGCGCCGCGTGTCGCGGACCGCCCCACCGTCGCGGGCGATGTGCCACAGCGCCTCGCGTGTCGGCGCGCCGCCGCCGGTTTTCATCGCCAGCAGCGCGTGGCCGAGCAGCGAAGCGCCGGCCTCATGGCTCTGCCAGATCAGCGCCAGCCGGTTGGCCGCGAAGGTGGCGCGGTCGGACCAGCGCGCCGGTGGTGCGTGGCGCAGCAGCGTCCATTGCAGCGGCGCGTCCGGCGAGCGCCGTTCAGCCTCGTCGAGGGCCTGCAGCAGGTGCTCGACCGCCGTGCCGGCCGCCCGCACCGCATCGCCGTCCGCCGCGGCGCTCAGCCCACCCGCCATCGTGCGCAGGGCCGCATGCAGCCGCTGCTGCGCGGCGAGGTCGTCGATCGGCAGGCCGAGCAGGCTGGCGACGGTCGCCGCCGGCACCGCCCAGCTCCAGTGCGGCCAGTCGCCTGCCCACGCGATGGCGGCTTGCCGGCGCGCGTGCGAGCGGATGTCGTCGTCGGAAAGCGCCTGCAGCGCACGCGTGAGGAAGCACTTCTCGGCCGCGTGGGCGTCGTCGTCGCGCTGCCTCAGCCAGCGCGCGAAGACGTCGGCCAGGGCGCCGCCATGCGCGCGAAGCGGGGCCGGAAGCGGCTCGCCGGGCGGGCGCATCCGCAAGTCCGGATCCTGCAGCGGGGAAAGGGCGGGCGGCGCGGCGGCGGCGCCTTGGAACGGGCAGGCAGTCATCGAATGAGCCTCGAATGCGGGTCGATGCGGGAATCTTCGCGGTACGCCGCCAGGAACGCTTCGCTTAGCATCGAAGCATGATTGACGTTCCGACCGCCGACGAGGCGCTCGCCCACATCGCCGCCAGCATGGCCGAGCCGGTCCGCGCCCGCATGCTGTGCTGCCTGATGGACGGGCACGCGCGCACGGCCACGGAGCTGGCCGCCGTCGGCGACGTGGCCGCGTCGACCGCCAGCGCGCACCTGGCCAAGCTGCTGGCGCAGGGGCTGGTCGCGTGCATGGCGCAGGGCAAGCACCGCTATTACCGGCTGGCCGGCGCCGAGGTGGGCCAGGCGCTGGAGGCGATGCTGGTGCTGGCCGGGCAGCCGAAGCCGCGCTTCGAGCCGAGCACGCCGCCGGCGCTGCGCCAGGCGCGCCGCTGCTACGACCATCTGGCCGGCCATTGGGGCGTGCGGCTGCATGATCACGCGCTGCGGCGGGCCTGGATACTTCCGGACGACGACGAGCCGCGCGGCTACCGCTTGAGCGACGCGGGCGCGGACGCGCTGCGGGAGCTCGGCGTGGACGTGGCGGCCGCCACCGCCGCGCGACGTCGCCGGCTGGCCTGCGCCTGCATGGACTGGAGCGAGCGCCGCCCGCACCTGGGCGGCGCGATCGGCGCGGCCTGGCTGCAGGCGATGCTGGCGCAGGGCTGGCTGGACCCCGACCTGGACAGCCGCGCGCTGCGCGTCACGCGGCGCGGACAGACCCGACTCGAACGATTGCTGGAGGACACGACGACATGAGCACTGCGATCCGCGTGGGCATCGGTGGCTGGAACTTCGAGCCATGGCGCGAAACCTTCTATCCGAAGGGCTGGCCCGCCGCCCGGGAGCTGGAATACGCCAGCCGCCAATTGACCGCCATCGAGGTCAACGGCACCTACTACAGCACGATGAAGCCGGCCACCTTCGCCAAGTGGCGCGACACGGCGCCGGAGGGCTTCGTGTTCTCGCTGAAGGCCAACCGCTTCGCCACCAACCGGCGCGTGCTGGCCGAGGCCGGCGACTCGGTGCGGCTGTTCCTGCACAGCGGCGTCTCGGAGCTCGGGCCCAAGCTGGGGCCCATCGTCTGGCAGTTCGCGCCGACCAAGCGCTTCGATCCCGCCGACTTCGGCGCGTTCCTGAAGCTGCTGCCGTCGCAACTGGACGGCGTGCCGATGCGGCATGCGCTCGACGTGCGGCACGAGAGCTTCCGCGATCCGGCTTTCCTCGCGATGGCGCGCGATCACGGCGCGGGCGTCGTGTTCACCGAGTCCGACGACTATCCGGCCATTCCCGACCTGACGACCGACTTTGTCTACACCCGCGTGATGCGCACGCGCTCCGAGCTGGTGACAGGCGTCACCGACGAGGAACTGGACAGCCTCGCCGCCTGCGCCTCGCGGTGGGAGTCGGGCGGTCAGCCGGACCGCCTGCCGCTGGTCGAGGCGGATCGCGCGCCGGCCCGGCAGCGACGCGACGTCTTCGTCTTCTTCATCAGCGGCGCCAAGGAGCGCGCGCCCGCCGCCGCGATGGCGCTGATCGAGCGCCTGGCCTGAGTCCCGAGTCGGCGCCGCGGCCAAGGGGGCACTGTCATGCTTGGGGTGGTCGGCGGGGCGCCGATCACTACACTGTCCCATCATGCCGGCCTTGATGATTCACATCCCGACGCTGATGCTGGCGCTGCTGAGCGGCTTCGCCATGCTCGGGGTGCAGCTGTGGATGGCGCAGCGCAGCCGCCTGCGCTATCTGGATCTGGGCGTGTGGACCTGGGGCTCGTGGATCCTGCTGGGCGGCTTCGCGATGCTGTCGGCGCGCCCGGTGCTGCCGGTGTGGCTGTCCGCGCTGGCCGGCAACGGCCTGATCGCCCTGGGCATCGTGTTCTACAACGAGGCCATCCACCGTCACGTGCTCGACCGCTCGCTGCCACGCTGGATGTGGTGGGGCGCGCCGGCGACGGCCTGGGCGCTGACCGCGTGGATGCTGAGCTGGCCGCTGGCGGCACGCACCAGTGCGATCTCGCTGGTCTTCGCGGCGCTGCTGTGCCCGGCGATCGTCGTGCTGATGGGCCCGGGCTGGCGCGGCGAGTCGTCGCTGCGCGCGGTGGCCCTGACGCTGCTGGCCGCCGCGGCCAGCTTGCTGCTGCGCAGCATCCACGCGATCACCAATCCCGAGGAGTACCAGGACCTGATGCAGAGCAGCCTGGGCCAGGGCCTGACCTTCCTGTTCAGCTTCATCAGCCTGATCGGCGCCGGTTTCGGTTTCGTGCTGGCGAATTTCGAGCGGGTGGCGCGTCGCATGGAGGACATGGCCACCACCGACGGCCTGACCGGTTGCCTCAACCGCATGACCGCCGACGCGCTGCTGCGGCATGAGCTCGAGCGCTGCCGCCGCGAGGGCACGCCGCTCGCCTTCGTGCTGCTGGACCTGGACCACTTCAAGGACATCAACGACTGCCACGGGCACCACGCCGGCGATGCCGCGCTGCGTGCCTTCGCGGCCGAGGTACGACTGCGGCTGCGCGCGTCGGACGTGGTCGGCCGCTGGGGCGGCGAGGAGTTCGGCCTGGTCCTGCCGGCCACCGACGAGCCGGGCGCGACGCGGCTCGTGGACCAGATCCGCGAGGCGGTGGCGACGCTGAAGCTGTGCGACGGCGAGGGGCGGCCCTTCAGCCTGACCGTGTCCGCCGGCATCGCCGTGGCGCAGCGGGGCGCCAGCCTCAACGGCGATCAGATCTTCATGCGCGCCGATCGTGCGCTGTACCGGGCCAAGGACGGCGGTCGCAACCGCGTGCAGGTGCACGACAGCGCCTGGCCCCGGGAGTCGGACGTCGGCGGCATCGAGAGCTCCGCGGCCTGAGCCGGCGAGTCACGCAGACCTTCCCTAGCAGTTCTCGTACTTCCAGTTGCGCCGCTTGCCCTCGGCCATCCACTCGACGGACTGGGCGAGGCGGCGCTCGCGGGTCTCGGGCTTCTTGGCCTCGACGATCCAGTCGATGTACTCGCGCCGCTGTCCCGGCGGAAAGGCCTCGAAGGTCTTGCGCGCGGCGGCGTTCTTCTTCAGCGCGGCGGCCAGGTCGTCGGGCACCTCGGCCGGCGGCTTGGGCGCGGCGGGTCGGGGGGCGCGCGCCTTGACGCCGTCCTCGATGAGCTTCATCGCGCGGCGCAGGATGGCGTGCTGCTCCTTCTTCGGCGGCAGGTCCTTCAAGGCGGTGATGCGGCCGAATTGGCCCATCGCGCCTTCCTTGGCATGGTCGGCGCCGACGGCCGCGTCACCGTGCCAAAAGCCAATCGAGCAATGGGCCTTGAAGGCCGCCATCCCGGTCAGGATCTTGTCGCGGTAGGTGAAGTTGGGGAAGCCCCACTTGATCGTCTCCACGACGTCGGGGCACTGGGCATGGACGGTGGCGCGCCAGTGGCGCAGCACGTCCTGGGCAAACGGGGCGGCGCGATCGATGTAGGCGTCGACGCGGGGATCGAGGGTCGGCATGGCGCGCAGCGTAGCGATTCGGCGATCGTTTCGCCATCGTGGTCTATGCTCACTCCCCATGAGCGCCAAGTCTTCCTCCTCGCTTTTCTCCCGCCTGCCGGCGGCCCTTCCGGTCTGGACGCTGCTGTCGCCGATCGCGGCGATCGGCGCGTTGATCGCCTTGTCGGATGGCAGCAGTTCGTCCGTGGTGCTGTCGGTGGTCAGCGCCTTGCTGATCGCGGCGGTGCTCGCCGCGGTGCATCACGCCGAGGTCGTCGCGCACCGCGTGGGCGAGCCGTATGGATCGCTGGTTCTGGCGGTGGCGGTGACCGTCATCGAGGTGGCGCTGATCGTGTCGCTGATGCTGGCCGGCGGCGAGTCCACCAACGCGCTGGCGCGGGACACGGTGTTCTCCGCGATCATGATCGTGTGCAACGGCGTGTTGGGCCTGTGCATCCTGGTGGGTGGCTGGCGCCACAAGGTGCTGGCCTTCCGCGTCGAAGGCACCAGCCCCACGCTGGCGGTGCTGGCCGCGCTGTCGGTGTTGACGCTGGTGCTGCCCGCGTTCACGACCAGTTCGCCGGGGCCGACGTTCTCCCGCTCGCAGCTGCTGTTCGCGGGCGCCGTGTCGCTGGTGCTGTACGGCGCCTTCGTGTTCGTGCAGGCGGTACGGCATCGCGACTACTTCCTGCCGGTGACGGGCGTGGACGACCAGGACGCGCACGCCGAGCCGCCGAGCTGGCGCGTTGCGGGCACGAGCGTGGTGCTGCTGCTGGTGTGCCTGGTGGGCGTGGTGGGGCTGGCCAAGCTGCTGGCGCCGACGATCGAGCGCGGCGTGCATGCGATCGGCGCGCCGCCATCGCTGGTGGGCGTGATCGTCGCGATGATGGTGCTGCTGCCGGAGACGGTGGCGGCGGTGCGCGCGGCGCTGCACAACCGGCTTCAGACCAGCCTGAACCTCGCGCTGGGCTCGGGCCTGGCGAGCATCGGCCTGACGATCCCGACGGTGGCGGTGCTGTCGCCGCTGTTCCCGCACTCGCTGGTGCTGGGCCTGACGCCGCTGAGCATGGTGCTGCTGTTCCTGACCTTCATCGTCGGCGGCCTGACGCTGGCCGGCGGCCGCGCCACGGTGCTGCAGGGCGCGGTGCACATGGTGGTGTTCGTGGTGTTCCTGTTCCTGGCGGTGGTGCCTTGACGGCTTGAGCGGCGCGGCCGGCTCAACGCGTCGTGGCGCCGTACTCCCATTCCCACGGCACCCCCGCCTCGCCGAGCAGCTGCCGCACGATCGTCGGATAGAGCGTTTCCGCCATCACGTCGTTGGATAGCAGCACGACGCAGGCGCGGCGGCGCTCGACGCAGACCATCGTGTTGCCGGTCTGGTCGTCGTGGCCGCCCTTGAAGAAGGCGTGGCCCTGCGGACCGTCGAAGACGACCACGCCCAGCCCCGCGGCCAGGTCCGGGCGGCGCCGCGCGACGGGCAGCTCCGGCTGCAGCGTCGGGAATTGGGACGCCGTGGTGATCGGCGCTTGCGGCCGTGTCATCTCCGCGCGGCTGCGCGGCGACAGGCCGTCGCCGCGCATCAGGCCGGCGGCGAACCGGGCGAAGTCCTCGATCGTTGTGTCCATCGACCCCGCCGCGCGGACGCGGCTGCGCTCGTCATGCGGCACCCAGCGTCTGTCCTTCGTCACGCCGTCCGCCAGGTTGGCGGCGAAGTCGGCGCGCCACGTCATGCTGGTGGTGGCCATGCCGAATCGATCGAACACGCGGCGCTGCATCTCCCGGCCCAGGTCGAGCCCGGGCCGGCCTTGCTCCAGCACGAGCTGCAGCAGGATCATTCCCTCGCCCGAGTAGGCGTAGCGGCTGCCCGGATCGAAGTGCAGACGCAGCTTGCCGTCGGGTTCCAGGAAAGCGAAGTTGGCGAAGCCGGCGCGATGCGACAGCAGCATGCGCGGCGTGATGTCGCGCCAGCGCGGGTCGTCGCGCAGGTCCTGCCAGCGGCCGCTGCGGCGATAGTCGGGCAGGGGGCGGTCCAGGTATCGCGAGATCGACGCGTCGAGATCGATGACGCCCTCGTCCGCCAGTTGCATCACCGTGTAGGCGAAGACGGTTTTGGTCAACGACGCGCCGTACATCACCGTGCCGGTCTGCAGCGCCTGCCCGCTGGCGTTGCGGTGGCCGTAACCGCGCACGGCCCGGACCTCGCCGTCCTCGATGTAGGCGAGCGCCAGGCCCTTGATGTCGCCGGCCGTGATCGCCGCGCGGATCGTCGCCTCCGCGCCGTCGAGTCCGCTCGCCGTCCGGGAGGCCGGCGGCGATGACGGGCTCGACGACATGGAGACGGGCAGCGGCGGCGCCGAGGGCATGGAAGACGCCGAGGACGAACGAGCCGACCCGCTGCAGGCCGCGAGCCATGCGGTCGCGACGAGGGCCAGCAGCGGGACGATGACGCGGCGGGCGTTGCGGGCGGAGGCTGTGGACGGTCGCATCGGCGGGCTCCTCAGGCCGCGAGCCGGAACGCGCTCACCAGCGCGTTGAGCTGCTCCGCCTGCGTGCGCAGGCTGCCCGCCGCGGCGGCGGATTCCTCGACCAGCGCGGCGTTCTGCTGCGTCATTTCGTCGAGCCGCTGCACGGCGACATTGACCTGGCCGATGCCGTCCTTCTGCTCCACGGCGGCCGTCGCGATCTCGCCGACGATGTCGGCCACGCGGCGCACGCCCTGGACGATCTCGCCCATCGCATGGCCCGCGTCCTGCACCAGTCGCGTGCCGGACTCGACGCGCGCGACGCTTTCACCGATCAGGCTCTTGATCTCCTTGGCCGCCGCCGCGCTGCGCTGGGCCAGCGCCCGCACCTCGCTGGCGACGACCGCGAAGCCGCGGCCCTGCTCGCCCGCGCGCGCCGCTTCCACCGCCGCGTTCAGGGCCAGGATGTTGGTCTGGAACGCGATGCCGTCGATGACGCCGGTGATGTCGCCGATCCGCTTCGAGCTGGCCTCGATCTGATGCATCACCGCCACCACCTCGCCCACCACCTCGCCGCCCTTGGACGCGGAGACGCGGGTCGCGCTGACCAGCTCGTTGGCCTGCTGCGCCGAGCTGGCGGTATGGGCCACCGTGCCGGTGAGCTCCTCCATCGACGACGCCGTCTCCTGCAGGTTGGACGCGGTGGCCTCGGTGCGGGCGGACAGGTCCTGATTGCCGGTGGCGATCTCGCGCGTGGCGACGTTGATGGTCTCGGTGCCGTCGCGCACCTGCCGCACCATGCGGCGCAACGCGTCCTGCATGGCGCTGAGCTGGCGCAGCAGCACGCCGATCTCGTCGGTGCGGTCGACGCGGATGTCCTGGCTGAGGTCGCCGCTGGCGATGGTCTGCGCCACCTCGCCGGCCTGCACCATCGGCGTCCGCACCGAGTGCGTGACGCGCCACGCGATGACGATGCCCAGCGCGATCGCCAGGCCGGTCAACGCCAGCATCGTCACCACGGCCTGCTGCGCCTGGCCGCGCTGGCGGGCCGCGAAGCTTTCGGTGTCGTCGGAGATCAGCGAGACCAGCTTCTCGACGGAGGCCAGGTAGCTGGCCGCCGCGGGCGCCAGCGTCTGGTCCACTTGCCGCGCGCCGGCGGCCGGATCGGACTTGATCGTCGCCAGCACGCCCTTGCGGATGTCGATGTAGCGCTGCCGCTCCGCGGCGATGACCGGCAACTGCGCCTTCTGCTCGGGATCGTCGATGGTCTTCTCGAGCTCGGCCTGCAGCTGGTTGATGCGGTCGGTGGTCCGCTTCATCTCGGCGGCCAGGAAACTCCCCAGGCCCTCGTGGCCGTCGGACTTGGCCATCGCCATCACACGGGTCAGGTTGAGCTCGGTGGCGGCGCGCCAGTTCGTGGCCATCAGGCGGCGCTGCTCCTGGACGTTGAGCTGGTCGCTGAGCCGCACCATCTCGCGCAGCTTCAGCACGCCCTCGCCGGTCATGAGCGCGGCCATCGCCAGCACCGCCGCAAAGCCCACCTGCAACAGCGTGGTGATCTTCATCCGACTCAACGCCCGCACCATGGCGATCTCCCGGCTACAAGGGTGCGGACCATTATGGGAGTCGCCCCCGGGGCGGGCAAGGCACGGCGGGTAAGCCCTGCCCTGCGCGCGCGTCGGGGATGCGGGAGGCCGGTGGAGACCTGGCGCTTCAGCCCAGATAGAAGAAGATCGCCTTGCAGCCCGCATTGCGGCCGTAGGCGCGAATCGTCGTGCCGCCGACCTTCGCCGCCACCAGCGCCGCGTAGACGGCCTTGACGTTGGCGTGCCGCATCGCGGTGTCCCCTTGAGACCCCTCGTAGGTCAGCCAGGTCCCGGCGCCGCAACTGCCGACATTGGACTCGATGGCGAAGAGGATTCGGTCCGGCATGTAGGTGACTTCCATGGACGTGACCCGCGCGCCGACGACGGACCAGTCATAGCCGGGATCGGTCTGCGAGCGGCTGGCGGGCACGAGCGCGCCCATCAACCCGGCGACGAGGCCGAGCGCGCGGAGCATGGAACGGGCACGGCCGGCGCGGCCGTTCTGGTTGAAGCGGAGCATGAGGTTTCCTCCCTGTGTGGATGTGCCGGTCGGCGCGACGATCCTGTCGCGTGCTTCGCCGGCTGCGCGGGAGGATAACCAAATGCGTGGGCCAGGACGTGACGTCGTTCAATGCCGCGCCGCATTCGTTCACCCCATCACGGTCGCCATCGCAGCGGGTGGGCGACCGGTCGCGGCCCCGATGGCAGGCGCATGCGGCGCAGCAGGTCGGCATTCGGCAATGGGACGCCGAGTTCAAGGAACTTGTCGCGCAGCTCCGCCATCCCGGTGCCTTTCTCCCAGCAATTCTTCAGGCACCGCGCCGATGCATGGCGGTGCTTCTGTTCGTCCGGGAGGGGGGCAGGTCGTGCGTACGCCTTGCTGTCCGGCCAGGCCCACAGCCACATCTGCGCCAGCGTCGTCAGGTCCTCGGACGATCGCGATCTCAAGCCGCCGTGCACGCGCGGACAAGCGACGTCGCGAAGATCGTCGAAGAGTCTGCTCAACCGCTCGACATGGCGTTCGCGCAACGTCGGAAGGTCGCATGCGCTCGTCAGCCGTTTTTCCATGCGTTCGACGAGGACCGCCGCATGGGCCGGCAGGAGTTCCCGAGGAACGCGTCGCAGCAGCGCGGCCAGGTAGGAGGCCTCCGGCACGGTCAAGGCGGGCAAGCCCGCGTTGAGCCGCCTCCTGGCCCGGTCGAGGATGTTGCGGCAGTCGCGCGTCGGAAGAAAGAAATCGCGGGCCTGCGCCAGTTCCAGCTGGTGGTCCTCCCGCGCGAGCGCCAGGCGCAGTCCTTCGACGCAGCCCGCCGGCGTGCCGGCCAGCGGCGAGGCCACGCGCGGCAGGAAGGTCGGCGGCGAGCAGGACGGCCGGCGCAGCACGGGGACATGCGGCGCGTTCAGGAGGCGGGGCGACGGCTGGGGCGTCTCGAAGAGGCGCAGGCGCGGTCCGAGGGTCAGATCGACCATGCCGTCGTCCGGCGCGATGGCCTCCACGCTGCAGATCTCGAGGTCCGGCAGTTCGCGAAGGAAGCGGTTGATCGTGGCCGCGGAGCAGGTGGGCAGGGCCAGCCGCGATGGTGTCGGCACGTCCGGCTTGCCGGTCTTGAGCACGCCGGAGATGAGACCGTCGGGCATCGCGTCCAAGTCGCCGCGCGGCAGGTCACGCAGATCCGCATGGGGCGTGGTCGTGTCGGTCAGCAGCCGGATCAGGCGATTGATGAAAGGCTCTTGCGAGCCGAGGCTCGAGGAATCGCCGACCGGGCGAAAGGGCGGCAACGGCCGAGCCGTGCTGCACGAGGGCGCGGGGAAGCTCATGGCGGAAGGGCGACAGGGTGGTGGAGGCCGCCGTAGTGGCCTCGCCCGCTCGCCTCATCCGACACCGCGTCCGGGCCGCGCGCCGGGCCTCACATGCTGCGCCGGTACTGCCCACCCACCTCGAACAGCGCCGCCGTGATCTGCCCCAGCGAGCACACGCGCACCGCGTCCATCAGCACCTCGAACACGTTGCCGTTGTCGATGACCGCCTGCTGCAGCCGCTTGAGCATCGCGGGCGCGTCGCCGACGTGGTCGCCGTGGAAGGCCGTGAGCCGCGACAGCTGGCTCTGCTTCTCGTCCTCGGTCGAGCGGGCCAGCTCGATGTGCTCCGGCACCGGCTCGCCATGCGGATTGCGGAAGGTGTTGACGCCGATGATGGGGTACTCGCCGGTGTGCTTGAGCATCTCGTAATGCATCGACTCTTCCTGGATCTTGCTGCGCTGGTAGCCGGTCTCCATCGCGCCCAGCACGCCGCCGCGCTCGGCGATGCGCTCGAACTCGCCCAGCACCGCTTCCTCGACCAGCTCGGTCAGCTCGTCGATGATGAACGCGCCCTGGCTCGGGTTCTCGTTCTTGGCCAGGCCCCATTCGCGGTTGATGATCAGCTGGATCGCCATCGCGCGGCGCACCGACTCTTCGGTCGGCGTGGTGATCGCCTCGTCGTAGGCGTTGGTGTGCAGCGAGTTGCAGTTGTCGTAGATCGCGATCAGCGCCTGCAGCGTGGTGCGGATGTCGTTGAACGCGATCTCCTGCGCGTGCAGGCTGCGGCCCGAGGTCTGGATGTGGTACTTCAGCTTCTGGCTGCGCTCGTTGGCGCCGTACTTGTCGCGCATCGCCACGGCCCAGATGCGGCGCGCCACGCGGCCCAGCACGGTGTACTCCGGGTCCATGCCGTTGCTGAAGAAGAAGCTCAGGTTGGGCGCGAAGTCGTCGATGTGCATGCCGCGCGCCAGGTAGGCCTCCACGAAGGTGAAGCCGTTGGACAGTGTGAACGCGAGTTGCGAGATGGGGTTCGCGCCCGCCTCGGCGATGTGATAGCCGCTGATCGACACCGAGTAGAAGTTGCGCACGTTGTGGTGCACGAAGTACTGCGCGATGTCGCCCATCACCTTGAGCGAGAACTCGGTCGAGAAGATGCAGGTGTTCTGGCCCTGGTCCTCCTTGAGGATGTCCGCCTGCACCGTGCCGCGCACGTTGGCCAGTACCCAGGCGCGGATCTTGGCGGCTTCGTCGGCGGTGGGGTCGCGGCCGTTGTCGGACCTGAACTTCGCGAGTTGCTGGTCGATGGCGGTGTTCATGAACATCGCCAGGAGGGTCGGCGCCGGGCCGTTGATGGTCATCGACACCGACGTCGTCGGGTTGCACAGGTCGAAGCCGTCGTACAGGACCTTCATGTCGTCCAGCGTCGCGATGCTGACGCCGGAGTTGCCGACCTTGCCGTAGATGTCCGGCCGCGGCGCGGGATCGGCGCCGTACAGCGTGACCGAGTCGAACGCGGTGGACAGCCGCTTGGCGGGTAGACCCTCGGAAACCAGCTTGAAACGACGGTTGGTGCGGAAGGCATCGCCCTCGCCGGCGAACATGCGCGTCGGGTCCTCGCCCTCGCGCTTGAACGCGAACACGCCGGCGGTGTACGGGAAGCTGCCCGGCACGTTCTCCAGCATCAGCCACTTCAGCAGCTCGCCCTGGTCCTCATACGACGGCAGCACGACCTTCCGGATCTTGGTGCCGGACAGCGAGGTCGAGACCAGCGCGGTGCGGATCTCCTTGTCGCGGATCTTCACGACGTATTCGTCGCCGGCGTAGGCCTGCCGCATGTCCGGCCATTGGGCCAAGAGGTGGCGCGCGTCGGCGTCCAGCCGGGCCTGGCGCGCGGAGGCCAGCGTCGTCAGCGCGGCGATGTCGGCGTCGGCCCGCGCGTCGGTCAGCATGGCGGCGCTGGCCTGCAGCTGCTGGATCTCGCGCGCCAGGCGGGCCTGCGCGCGGGCGCGCTTCTTGTAGGCGCGGACCGTGTCCGAGATCTCGGCCAGATAACGCGCCCGGGCCGGCGGCACGATCGGTGTCTGATGGGTGCTGAAGCGCGTCGACGTCAGCGGCAGACGACCGTCGCGCAGCGACAGCCCCAGTCCCGCCAGCCGCGGCTTCAGCGCCTGATAGAGCGCGGTGACGCCGTCGTCGTTGAAGCGGCTGGCCATGGTGCCGAACACCGGCAGATCCTCGGCCCGCTTGCCCCAGGCTTCCCTGTTGCGCTGCACCTGCTTGGCGACATCGCGCCAGGCGTCGGCCGCGCCCTTGCGGTCGAACTTGTTGATGGCGACGAACTCGGCGAAGTCCAGCATGTCGATCTTCTCGAGCTGGCTGGCGGCGCCGAACTCCGGCGTCATCACGTACATCGGCACGTCGACGTGCGGCACGATGGCGGCGTCGCCCTGGCCGATGCCGGAGGTCTCGACGATGATCAGGTCGAAGCCGGCGACCTTGGCCGCGGCGATCACGTCGGGCAGCGCCTGCGAGATCTCGGAGCCGAAATCGCGCGTGGCCAGCGAGCGCATGTACACGCGTTGGCCGGCGGCCCATGGCGCGATCGCGTTCATGCGGATGCGGTCGCCGAGCAGCGCGCCGCCACTCTTGCGCCGTGACGGATCGATGGAGATCACGGCGATGCGCGGCGCGTCGTCCTGGTCCAGGCGCAGGCGGCGGATCAACTCGTCGGTGAGGCTGGACTTACCGGCGCCACCGGTGCCGGTGATGCCCAGCACCGGCACGCGCACCGCCGCCGCGGCGTCGCGCAGCGACTGGGTGAAGGCGGCATCGGCGCTGCCGTTCTCCAGCGCCGTGATGGCTTGCGCGAGCGCGCGCCAGGCCGGTTCCGAATGGCCGCGCAGCGCGTCGACGGTCTTGGGCGCCGCGGCGCTCAGGTCCTGGTCGCAGCGCATGACCATCTCGCCGATCATGCCTTGCAGGCCCATGCGCTGGCCGTCCTCGGGACTGAAGATGCGCACGCCCTGGTCGGCCAGGTCGCGGATCTCGGCCGGCACGATCACGCCGCCACCGCCGCCGAAGACCTGGATCGCCTCGCCGCCGCGCTGGCGCAGCAGCTCGACCATGTACTTGAAGTACTCGACATGCCCGCCCTGGTACGAGCTGACCGCGATGCCCTGCGCGTCTTCCTGCAGCGCGGCGGTGACGACCTCGTCGACCGAGCGGTTGTGGCCCAGATGGATCACCTCGGCGCCCATGCCCTGCAGGATGCGCCGCATGATGTTGATCGCCGCGTCGTGCCCGTCGAACAGGCTGGCGGCGGTCACGAAGCGGACCTTGTGGGTGGGGCGGTACTCGGCCAGGGCCTTGTACTCGGCGGACATCTCGGTCATGACGTTGTCTCCGGCGGGCTGCGCGGATGCCTGCGGCCGATCGGGATGGCGGCCCGCCGCGGCACCTGTCGTTCTTGCGGTTCAAGTGTGCCCGCCGATTCTAGGTGTCGGTTGACGTTTACGTAAACGTGAGAGATGTGACGCGAGGGGATATCAGGCGACGCGGGCCGCGTCCTTCCCGGGCGCGCCGCGATGCGCGCGCTCCAGGCTTGGGGTAAACACCGACGGGACGGCGCCCGTGGGGGCGGCTCAGGCCGCGCGACGGCGCCGCGCGATCGCGCCCAGCAGGGCCAGCCCGCCGGCCATCAGCGCCCAGGTGCCGGGCTCGGGTACGGCCGCCATGGAGACGGCGTACTCGATGTTGTCGCTGTTGAGCGCGGTGAACGAGGTGATCCGGTTGCCGGCGGCGTCCACGACGGCCGTGATGCCGTCCCAGGCGAAGGTGTGGGAGAAGTCGGCGAAGGCATGGCCGCGCATCGCGCCCGCCGCGGTCGCGTCGCTGCTGCGCAGGCCGACCTCGGTGAACACGTCGCCGGTCCAGAACATGTTGATGGGGCTGCCGAACTGGAAGTCCAGGGTGAGGTCGTAGAAGCCGACACCGTTGCGGCTGCTGTCGACCACGATGCTGTCGTTGACCATGGTGCGGCTGTTCCAGGCGGTCAGCGAGGTCCATCCCGGGCCAGGGAAGTCCATCGCGACGCCGTCGGCGCGCATTTGCAGCGTGGTCATCCAGCTGTACGTGGTGGTGCGGGTGCCGACGGCGTCGTTGAACCCGCCGGCCGCGCCGACGGCGTACTGGTCCTGGCCGTAGGTGCCGTCCACCAGGATGCGGAAGCTCATCCTGCCGCGCGTGCCGTCGACGCAGGTGCCGCAGCGGATGATGAAGCTGTCGACCAGCGTGGCGCTGGCGGAGGACTGCACGAAGACGTCCGACTGCGGCGAGCCGGCCTGCTGGTACGCCGTCGCGCGGGACGAGAAGTCCAGTCGCCCATAACCGGCCCAGGCCGCGGCGAAGCCGTCGGTGGTCTGGTGCGAGCCGGCGCCCCAGTCCTCCAGCGAGGACGTGGAGGACCCGTAGAGCGGCGCGTAGCCGCCTTTCCAGTCCGGCGTGACGTACTCGACCTGTGTGTTGGTGTTGGCCTGGATGCGGGTGTTGACCGCGAACTCCGCGGCATGGGCGGAGCCAGCGCCCGCCGACAGCAACAGGGCGAGGAGGAGGGGGAAGCGAGGCAGCGACATGGTGGTCTCCCTGGCGGCGTGAGCGCCGCTCGCTGCGCACGTTAAGAGGAAGTGAAATCCATCGCGGCCCCCTCAAACGAGGACCGCGGGCACGGTGATTGCGCGCGGGCGGGAGCGGGGTTTGCTCCGCCGCGTCGGCGCGGGGCGCGGCACGGAACTTGCGCCTGGCCCCGGGTGAATCGCCCGCCCGCTTCCGTCGCCCGCCCCGAGTCACCCGCCACCGCGGGGCTGCGGGTGCTCGTGATCGACGACGGGGCGCATCGGGTGGATCTGCTGCGCGACGAGCTGGTGCGGCAGGGCTGCGAAGTCGTCGGCGTGATCGAGCAGGCCACGCTGATCCACGACTGCGTGCTGCGATTGCAGCCGGACGTCGTGATCGTCGACGCCGAGTCGCCGACGCGCGACACGCTGGAGAACCTCGCCACGCTGTCCGCCCGGATGCCGCGGCCGGTCGTCATCTTCGCGGAGGACGAGGACCGCGGCCCGATGCGCCGTGCGATCCAGGCCGGCGTCAGCGCGTATGTCGTGGCGGGCCTGCAGGCGCAGCGGCTGGCGCCGGTGCTGCATGTCGCCATCGCGCGTTTCGAGCAGGACCTCGCGCTGCGCGAGGAGCTGGGCAAGGCGCAGGCGCAACTTGCCTCGCGCAAGGTCGTCGACCGGGCCAAGGGCATCCTCATGCGCGAGCAGGGCCTGGACGAGGACCAGGCCTATCAACGCCTGCGCAAGCTGGCGATGGACCGTGGCGAGCCGCTCGCGCAGATCGCGCAGCGGGTCATCGACGCACAAGACCTGTTGCGAGGCTGAACGCACCGCAACGGCGCATCGACGCCGCGAGGCAGTGCATGAAGGCCGTATGCCGGGCGACGGGCGCCGACGCTTCCCGGGCGCGGGACCACGGGCCGCATTGGCACGCTTCCTGCAAAGCTACGTTCAAGCCCTCGCAACGGCGCGAGGGTCACCTGGATGGTTGGGACAAAGGCGTCCGATCGGTCTCGCGCTCAGCGCGGGGCGGTCGAGACGCCTTTTCGTTTTTCTGCTGGGAGTCTTGAATGCAATACGGTTCCACGGAGGGTCTGATGAGCGCGGAGCGTCGCAAATTGCTGGCCGCGGGCGCGGCGCTGGGCGGCCTGTCGGCCTTGCCCGGCGGCGGCGCCTTCGCGGCGGGGTCGGACAAGCCGGAGAAGGAGGAGGTCCGCATCGGCTTCATCCCGCTGACCGACTGCGCGTCGGTCGTGATGGCCGCGGCGCTGGGCTTCGACAGGAAGCACGGCATCAAGATCGTGCCGACCAAGGAAGCCTCCTGGGCCGGCGTGCGCGACAAGCTCGTCAACGGCGAGCTCGACATGGCGCACGTGCTGTACGGCCTGATCTACGGCGTGCATCTGGGCGTGGCCGGTCCGAAGAAGGACATGGCGGTGCTGATGACCCTCAACAACAACGGTCAGGCGATCACGCTGTCGAAGAAGCTGGCCGAGGCGGGCGCCGTGGACGGTGCGTCGCTGGCGAAGGCGATGCGCAAGGACAGGCGCGAGTACACCTTCGCGCAGACCTTCCCCACCGGCACGCATGCGATGTGGCTCTACTACTGGCTGGCCGCCGCGGGCGTCGATCCGATGAAGGGGGCCAAGGTCATCACCGTGCCGCCGCCGCAGATGGTGGCCAACATGCGGGTCGGCAACATGGACGGCTTCTGTGTCGGCGAGCCCTGGAACCACCGCGCCATCATCGACGGCATCGGCATCACCGCCGCCACCACGCAGGACATCTGGAAGGACCATCCGGAGAAGGTGCTCGGCACCACCGGCGACTTCGTCAAGAAGTATCCCAACACCGCGCGCGCCGTGATCATGGCGGTGCTGGAGGCGGGCCGCTGGATCGACGCCAGCCTGTCCAACAAGCAGAAGATGGCCGAGACCATCGCCGACAAGGCCTACGTCAACACCAGCGTCGACGCCATCAACCAGCGCATCCTGGGCCGCTACCAGAACGGCCTGGGCAAGACCTGGGACGACCCCAACCACATGAAGTTCTTCAACGACGGCCAGGTCAACTTCCCCTGGCTGTCCGACGGCATGTGGTTCCTGACCCAGCACAAGCGCTGGGGCCTGATCAAGGAGCATCCGGACTACCTGGGCACCGCGCGGCAGATCAACCAGGTCGAGCTCTACAAGCAGGCGGCGGGCGCCCTCGGCGTCGCCGTGCCCAAGGACGTGATGCGATCGAGCAAGCTCTTCGACGGCGTCGTCTGGGACGGCAAGGACCCCGCCAGGTACGCCGACAGCTTCAAGGTCCGCGCCTGAGCGGCGCTCCGTCCCCCTTCTTGAGTCCGTCGATCCCTCGATCGCCCCGACCCGTCCGATCCCGATCAGCGCAGGAGTCTCGCCATGGTCAGTGCCGTCTTCCATTCCCCCGGTGACGCCTCCGCGGAGCCGGTGACCGTCTCGGTCGCCACGCCGTTGCCGCTGTCCCGCGACGCGGCCAACGAGCCCGTCAAGCCCGTGCCCGCGCCGGCCGCCGGGCGGCGCCCCGGCATCGATGGACGCGCCTTCTGGATGCGCGTGCTGCCGCCGCTGGCGGGCCTGGGCCTGCTGTGGCTGGTGTGGCAGCTCGCCACGTTCAAGGGCGGCGCCTTCCCCACGCCCGCGGCCACCTGGGACGCCGCGGCCAAGCTCTTCGCCGACCCGTTCTATCGCAACGGCCCCAATGACCAGGGCATCGGCTGGAACGTGCTGTATTCGCTGCAGCGCGTGGGCGTGGGGTTCGGTCTTGCCGCGGCGGTGGGCATCCCGCTGGGGTTCATCATCGGCCGCTTCGAATTCGCGAGCCGCATGCTGTCGCCGCTGATCAGCCTGCTCAAGCCGGTGTCGCCGCTGGCGTGGCTGCCGATCGGCCTGCTGGTCTTCAAGAGCGCCAATCCGGCGGCGATCTGGACGATCTTCATCTGCTCGATCTGGCCGATGGTCGTCAACACCGCGGTCGGCGTGCAGCGCGTGCCGGGGGACTACCTCAACGTCGCCCGCGTGCTGCGCCTGTCCGAGTGGAAGCTCATGACGCGCATCCTGCTGCCGGCGGTGCTGCCTTACATGCTGACCGGCGTGCGGCTCTCGGTGGGCACCGCGTGGCTGGTGATCGTCGCGGCGGAGATGCTGACCGGCGGCGTGGGCATCGGCTTCTGGGTCTGGGACGAGTGGAACAACCTCAACGTGCAGCACATCATCATCGCGATCTTCGTGATCGGGATCGTGGGCCTGCTGCTGGAGTGGGCGCTGATGGCCCTGGCCCGGCGCTTCTCCTTCGACGACTGAACCCACCATCGATCCGGCGATCGACCGCGCGTCCGATCGTCCGCCGATTCACCGATCCAACGAGATCACGGACATCGAGGAGATCCCGATGAGCACTCCCTTCATCCGCGTGCAGCAGGCCGAGATGGTCTTCACCTCCCGCAAGGGCCGCTTCCACGCGCTGCGCGACATCGACCTGGACATCGCCAAGGGCGAGTTCGTGACGCTGATCGGCCATTCGGGCTGCGGCAAGTCCACGCTGCTGAACCTGGTCGCCGGCCTGTTGCGGCCCACCGGCGGCGGGCTGCTGTGCGACGGTCGCGAGATCGCCGGCCCCGGGCCGGAACGCGCGGTGGTGTTCCAGAACCACTCGCTGCTGCCCTGGCTGACCTGCCTCGACAACGTGCTGCTGGCGGTCGAGTCCGTCTTCGGCGGCCGCGAGCCGCGCCCGCGCCTGATGGCGCGTGCCGAGGAGGCCCTGCGCCTGGTCGGCATGAACCATGCGCTGTTCAAGCGACCGCACGAGATCTCCGGCGGCATGAAGCAGCGCGTGGGCATCGCCCGCGCCCTGGCGATGGAACCCAAGGTGCTGCTGATGGACGAGCCCTTCGGCGCGCTGGACGCGCTGACCCGCGCTTACCTGCAGGACGAGCTGATCCGGATCGTCGCCGCCACGCACAGCACCGTGGTGATGGTCACGCACGATGTCGACGAGGCGGTGCTGCTGTCCGACCGCATCGTCATGATGACCAACGGACCGGCCGCGACGATCGGCGAGGTCCTGGCCGTCGACCTGCCGCGCCCGCGCGATCGCGTCGCGCTGGCCGAGGACGCCGGTTACGTTCACGCCCGCAAGGCGGTGATCGACTTCCTCTACACCCGCCATCGGCACGCGGACGCGCAGGCCGCCTGATCCCCACCGCCCCCATGACGCCGACGCAACGCGCGACGGCGCGGCGGAGCGCTGCCTCAAGGAGACGACCCCATGAGCCCGACAAGAATGAAGCTGGTGATGGTGGGCAACGGCATGGCCGGCGTCCGCACGCTGGAAGAGCTGTTGAAGATCGCCCCGGACCTCTACGACATCACCGTGTTCGGTGCCGAGCCGCACCCCAACTACAACCGCATCCTGCTCAGCCCGGTGCTGGCCGGCGAGCAGACCCTGGACGAGATCGTCCTCAATCCGCTGTCCTGGTACGAGGGACACGGCATCCGCCTGCACCTGGGCAACGCGGTCACGCGCATCGACCGCGTCCGGCGCGTGGTGGTCGCCGCGGACGGCACCGAGGCCGGCTACGACCGGCTGCTGATCGCCACCGGCTCCACGCCCTTCATCCTGCCGGTGCCGGGCAAGGACCTGGACGGCGTGATCGGCTACCGCGACATCACCGATACCAACACCATGATCGAGGCGGCGACGCGGTACCGCCATGCCGTCGTCATCGGCGGCGGCCTGCTGGGCCTGGAGGCCGCCAACGGCCTGATGCTGCGCGGCATGCGGGTGACCGTCGTCCACATCGGCGACTGGCTGATGGAGCGCCAGCTCGACGACCAGGCCGGCGACCTGCTGCGCAAGTCGCTGCAGGACCGCGGCCTGCGCTTCCGCATGGGCGCGCAGACCGAGGCGCTGATCGGCGACCGCGACGGCCGCGTCATGGCCGTGCGCTTCAAGGGCGGCGAGGAGATCCCCGCCGACCTCGTCGTCATGGCCGCCGGCATTCGGCCCGCCACCGCGCTGGCGGAAAGCGCCGGCCTGCATTGCCAGCGCGGCATCGTCGTCACCGACACGCTGCAGACCGTCACCGATCCCCGCGTCTACGCCGTCGGCGAGTGCGCCGCGCATCGCGGCATCGCCTACGGCCTGGTGGCGCCGCTGTTCGAGCAGGGCAAGGTCTGCGCCAATCACCTGGCGCAGTTCGGCATCGGCCGTTACCTCGGCAGCCAGACCAGCACCAAGCTGAAGGTGACCGGCATCGACCTGTTCTCGGCCGGCGACTTCATGGGCGGCGACGGCACCGAGGAGATCGTCATGAGCGACCCCTTCGCCGGGGTCTACAAGAAGCTCGTGATCCAGGACGACCGGCTTGTCGGCGCCTGCCTGTACGGCGACACCGTCGACGGCGGGTGGTACTTCAAGCTGCTGCGCGAGGGCCGCCGCATCGCCGACATCCGCGACAAGTTGATGTTCGGCGAGAGCAACATCGGCGACGTCGGCCATCAGGGCCAGAGCCGGGCCGCGGCGATGGCCGACGGCGACGAGGTCTGTGGCTGCAACGGCGTGACCAAGGGCGCCATCTGCAAGGCCATCAAGGACAAAGGCCTGTTCACGCTGGAGGAAGTCCGCAAGCACACCAAGGCCAGCGCCAGCTGCGGCTCCTGCACCGGGCTGGTCGAGCAGTTGCTGATGTTCACCGCGGGCGGCGACTACTCGTCGACGCCGAAGAAGAAGGCGATCTGCGCCTGCACCGAGCACAGCCATCAGGACGTGCGCGACGCCATCGTCGCGCAGCGCCTGGTCCGCATGGCCGACGTCTTCAAGCGGCTGGACTGGCGGACGCCCGACGGCTGCGCGACCTGCCGGCCGGCGCTGAACTACTACCTGATCTCGTCGTGGCCCAAGGAGGCGGTGGACGATCCGCAGTCCCGCTTCATCAACGAGCGCAGCCACGCCAACATCCAGAAGGACGGCACCTACTCGGTGATCCCGCGCATGTGGGGCGGCGAAACGACCGCCGACGAGTTGCGCCGCATCGCCGACGCCGTCGACAAATACAAGATCCCCACGGTCAAGGTCACCGGCGGGCAGCGCATCGACCTGCTCGGGGTGAGGAAGGAAGACCTGGTCCACGTCTGGAAGGACATCGGCATGCCCAGCGGCCATGCCTACGCCAAGGCGCTGCGCACGGTGAAGACCTGCGTCGGGTCCGAGTGGTGCCGCATGGGCACGCAGGACAGCACGCAGATGGGCAAGGACCTGGAGCGCGCGATGTGGCGCATGTATGCGCCGCACAAGGTCAAGTTCGCCGTCAGCGGCTGCCCGCGCAACTGCGCCGAGGCCGGCATCAAGGACGTCGGCATCATCGGCGTGGACTCGGGCTGGGAGATGTACGTCGCCGGCAACGGGGGCATCAAGACCGAGGTCGCGCATTTCCTCGTCAAGCTCAAGACCGCGCGGGAGGTGCTGGAGTACACCGGTGCCTTCATGCAGCTCTACCGCAAGGAGGGCTGGTACCTGGAGCGGACCGTGCACTACGTGTCGCGCGTGGGCCTGGACCATGTGAAGCGGCGCATCCTCGACGACGCCGCGGGTCGCCAGGCGCTGTGGGCCGAGCTGCAGCACGCGCTCGACGGCGAGCCCGATCCGTGGTTCGAGTTCGCGAAGGCGCAGGTCGACCTGCGCCAGTTCGAGCCGGTCGCCGGCATGACCGCGAGCGCCGCCACGACCGCCACCGCGGCCGTCGCGTCGACGCTCGCCGCCACGGCCGCCGGCGCCGACGCGCGAAGCATTCCCGCCGCCCCCGTCGGCGACACCTTCTGACCTGCGGAGGCCCGCCATGTCGAACTGGATTTCCATCTGCGCCGTCGAGGACATCCCCGTGCTGGGATCGCGCCGCGTGGCGCGTCGGCAGGGGCCGCAGGTCGCGCTCTTCCGCACCGCCGACGACCAGGTGCATGCGCTGCTCGATCGTTGCCCCCACAAGGCCGGGCCGTTGAGCCAGGGCATCGTCTTCGGCAACGCGGTCGCCTGCCCGCTGCACAACTGGACCATCGCGCTGGACAGCGGCTGCGCGCGTGAGCCTGACGAGGGACGGACGCCGGTGTTTCGCGTCAGGATCGTGGACGGCCAGGTGCAGCTGGACGGCGACGAGCTGGCGACCCTCGGCACCGATCTGCCGTTGGCGCAGGCCGGTCCCTGCACACGGGTCGCCTGCTGAGCGCGACGCGATGAACGCGCGCTCGCCCGAGTCCGATGTCGTCGCCGCGAGCGGCGCTGGCGCCGCGGTCCGCACCACGCGCTCGACGTGCCCGTACTGTGGCGTCGGCTGCGGGGTGCTGATCGACAGCGTCGGCGACGGCGATGCTGGTGCTGGTGCTGGTGCTGGTGAGGTCGGTCCCCGTATCGTCGGCGTGCGCGGCGATCCGGACCATCCCGCCAACCACGGCCGGCTGTGCACGAAGGGCGCGACGCTGCACCTCACCGCGACGCCGCTGGTGCGCCGGCAGCAGCGCTTGCTGCGGCCCGCGTGGCGACCGACGCGCGGCGCGCCGCTGCAGCCGCGGGACTGGGAGGCGACGGAGCGCCACATCGCCGGGCAACTGCTGGCGATCCGCGCGCGGCACGGGCCGGACGCGATCGGCTTCTATGTCTCCGGGCAGTTGCTGACCGAGGACTATCACGCGTTCAACAAGCTGGCCCGCGGGCTGGTCGGGACCAACAACATCGACAGCAACTCGCGGCTGTGCATGAGCGCTGCGGTGGTGGGCTACAAGCAGTCGCTCGGCGCCGACGCGCCGCCGGCCTGCTACGAGGACCTGGAGCGCACCGACTGCCTGTTCATCGCCGGCTCCAACACCGCGTGGGCACATCCCATCCTGTTCCGCCGCATCGAGGCGGCGCACGCGGCGCGGCCGGACATGAAGATCATCGTCGTCGACCCGCGCCGCACCGAGACGGCCGAGTTCGCCGATCTGCACCTGGCGCTCAAGCCGGGCAGCGACGTGGCGCTGTTCCACGGCATGCTGAACGCGTGCATCTGGGAAGGCTGGATCGCTCCGGACTTCATCGAGCGGCACACCGCCGGCTTCGCCGCGCTGAAGGCGTTGGTGCGGACGATGACGCCGACGGAAGCGGCCCGGCTGACGGGTCTCGGGGAGACGCAGATCCTGCAGGCGGCGCAGTGGTTCGCGCAATCGCCGTCGACGCTGTCGCTGTACTGCATGGGCCTGAACCAGAGCAGCAGCGGCGCGGCGAAGAACACCGCGCTGATCAACCTGCACCTGGCCACCGGGCAGATCGGGCGCGCGGGCGCGGGGCCGTTTTCGCTGACCGGCCAGCCCAACGCGATGGGGGGCCGCGAGACGGGCGGTATGGCCTCGCTGCTGCCCGGTCACCGCGATCCGGGCAACGCGGCGCATCGGGCCGAGGTGGCGGCGTTGTGGGGCGTGGACGCGCTGCCGGCGGCACCGGGCAAGACGGCGGTGGAGCTGTTCCAGGCCGCGGCCGACGGGGAGATCAAGGCGCTGTGGATCGCCTGCACGAACCCGGCGCAGTCGATGCCCGATCAGGCACTGGTCCGCGCCGCGCTGGCGCGGTGCGAGCTGGTGATCCTGCAGGAGGCTTTCGCGGGCACGGCGACGGCGGACTTCGCCGATGTCGTGCTGCCCGCGACGACCTGGGCGGAGAAGGAGGGCACCGTCACCAACAGCGAGCGGCGCATCAGTCGCGTCCGCGCGGCCTTGCCGCCGGCGGGCGAGGCGCGCGCCGACTGGCGCATCGTGCGCGACGTCGCGCGACGCATGGAGACGGTGCTGCGGCCGGGGCGACCGAGTCTCTTCGCGTGGGATCGCGTGGAGCAGCCGTGGATCGAGCACCGCGAGTCGACGCGTGGACGCGACCTGGACATCGGCGGCCTGAGCTACGCGATGCTGGAGGCGGCGCCGCGCCAGTGGCCGTGGCCGGAAGGGGCGAGCGCCGCGAAGGAGCGGCTCTACGAGGACGGCCGCTACGCGCATGCGGACGGCCGGGCGCGTTTCATCGCCAAGCCGTTCGCGCCGACGGCGGAGGTGCAGGACGCGGCCTTCCCGCTGGCGCTGAGCACCGGTCGCCTGCGCGACCAGTGGCACGGCATGAGCCGCAGCGGTACCGTGGCGCGCCTCTTTGCCGGCGAGCCGGCGCCGGCCTTGTCCATGCATCCGGCGGACATCGCGCGGCGCCTGTTGACGCCGGGATCGCTGGTGCGTGTGCAGTCGCGGCGCGGGCCGCTGATCGTGCCACTGCGCGCCGACGACAGCGTCGGGCCGCAACGCGCCTGGCTGCCGATGCATTGGGGCAGCGAGTTCCTCGGCGGGCGCGGTCAGTGCGGCATCAATGCGTTGACGCAGTCGGCGTTCTGTCCCGACGCGCGGCAGCCGGAACTGAAGTTCGCGGCGGTCGCGGTGGAGGCCGTCGACCTGCCGTGGCGGGTCGTCGGGGCGGCGTGGGTGGCGCCGGGGGAGGGCGCGGCGCTGCGCGGCCAACTGCGGGCGCTGATGGATCAGGCCGAATACGCCTGCTGCCTGCCCGGACCGGCGCAGGACGAGCTGGAGGGCTGGTGCCTGGAACTCGCCTTCGCCGCGCCACCGCCCGCGCCGGTGGTGCAGGCCCTGGCGATGGTGCTGGGCCTGGGCGGTGTCGGCGTGCTGCGGTATGCCGACGGGCGACGGGGCCGCAGCCGGTCCCTGCGGTTGGCCGGCGAAGGCGCGCAGGCGCGGTTGCAGGCGCTGTTGCGCGTCGGCGAAGGCAACGAGGGCGAGTGGCTGGACGCGCTGTGGCGCGAGCGCGCGCCGGTGATGCCCTTCGGCCGGCGCCTGCTGGCGCCCGACGCCGAGCAACCCGCCCCGGCGCCCAGCCCGCAGGTTTGCAACTGCTTCAACGTCCGGGAGGACGCGATCGTGGCCTGCCTGCGGCGCGTGCCGGACGGGGGGAGCGAAGCGCGTCTGGGAGCCCTGCAGGAGGCGTTGCGCTGCGGGACGCAGTGCGGCTCCTGCCTGCCCGCGTTGCGGCGCCTGGTCCAGAACGAAGTGAAGGAAGCGACATGAACAGCATCGACGTTGGCACCGGCACCGGCATCGCAGGTATCCGTGGCGGCGCCCGCGGCTGCGGCTGCGTCACCGGCAGCACTGGCGCGAGTCGCGGCCACAGCAACGACAACGACAACGACCACGGCAGTGGCCATGGCGACGTGCCGTCGGACAGGGCCGCGCCGACGGTGTCCCTGGTCGGGGCAGGTCCGGGCGATCCGGAGTTGCTCACGGTCAAGGCGCTGAAGCGCCTTCAACAGGCGGAGGTCGTGTTGACCGACGACCTCGTCGACGCGCGCCTGCTGGCGTGCCTGCCGAGGTCGGCGCGCGTGCTGCGCGTCGGCAAACGCGGCGGCTGCGTGTCGACGGAGCAGCGATTCATTCACGACCTCATGATCCGCGAGGCGCGGGCCGGCGCGCGCGTGGTGCGCCTGAAGGGCGGCGACCCGTTCGTCTTCGGCCGCGGCGGCGAGGAGGTCGACGCGTTGCGCGAGGCCGGCATCGAGGTCGAGGTGATCAACGGCCTGTCCGCCGGGCTGGCGGCGCCCGCGGCGGTCGGCGTGCCCGTGACGGACCGGCGCTGCACGCCGGGCGTGGCCTTCGTGACAGGACACAACGGCGAGCACGGCATCGCGCCCGACTGGGCGGCGCTGGCGCGGAGCCGGCTGACGCTGGTCGTCTACATGGGGCTCGCGCGCGCGGCATCGATCGCGCGGGCGTTGCGGGCCGGCGGCTTGATCGGGGCGACGCCGGCGGTCGTCGTCAGCGCCGCCCACACGCCGCGTCAGCGCGAGAGCTTCACGACGCTGGCCGATCTGGCCGCGACCATCGGGCGCGATGCGTTGCCGAGTCCGGCGTTGCTGGTGATCGGCGAGGTGGTGGCGTTGTCGCCCCGCTGGCGCGAGGACGTCGGGCTGTCGGTGCTGGCCGAGGACCGGTGCGAGCTTGGGCGTCGGGGCGATCGTGGTGGCCGCGTCGATCATGCGGGTCACGCCGACCGCGCCGACCGCGCCGATCAAGCCGATCAAGCCGATCAAGCCGATCGCATGGAGGCGCCCGACGCGACGGCGCCGTCACGCCTCGCCGCGACGTTCCAGGCCGCGTAGACGCAACAGGATGCCCATGCCCACGGTCAGCACGAGGGCGGTGATCCACAACGCCGCCTGGTAGTTGCCGCTGGCCTGGGCCATCGCGCCCGCCAGGGCGGGCGCGCTGATCTGTGCGACGCCGTAGCTCAGCGTGAGGCGCGCCATCGCCTTGCCCGGGTTGCCCGGCGAGCGCCGCCCGACCAGGGCGAGCGTGAGGCTGACCAGCCCGATGAAGGTCGCGCCGTAGAGCAGGGCGCCCGTCAGCGCGGCGGCCAGGCTGCCCGACAGCGCCGGCAGCACCACCGACGCGATCTGCAGCGCGAAGGCCGCCAGCAGCGCGTTCAGATCGCCGATGCGGCGTGCGACGCGGTCCCACAGGAACACGGCCGGCGTGGCGGCCAGCCCGACCAGCAGCCAGGCCCACGGCCCTTGCCCCTTGAGCAGCGGCTGGCGCTCGACGATCGCGACGGTGAAGGTGGCGCTGATGACGAAACCCCAGCCGGCGCAGAAATAGCAGGCCAGCATCCAGCGCATCCACGTCGCGCTGGGGGCACCGGCGCCGAGGGCGGTCGTGGCGGGCGGCGGCGCGGGCGGCCGCCACCACCAGGTGATGGCCAGCAGCGGCACGCCGACGGCGACGAATCCCCACCAATGGCAGGCCCAGTCCAACCCCATCCGGTCCATCGCCATCGCGCCGACGGCGGACACGACGATGCCCAGGCCCAGCCCCATGAAATGCACGCCCAGTTCAGGCCGCTTGCCCGATCGCATCAGGAAGCCGAGCACCAGCCCGGAGCCGAGCAGCATGCCCGCGGCACCGCTCAGGCCGCCGAGGTAACGCGACAGCGCCCACAACGCGAGGTTGGGCGCGAGCGGCATCAGCGCGGTCGCGACGAGGCCGAGCAGCATTCCCCAGAAGTAGAGCCGGGCACGCCAACGCGGATCGTCGATCCAGGCGGCGAGCAAGGCGCCGCTCATGTAGCCGGCGTAGTTCACGGCGGCCAGCGTCCCGCCCATTGCGTCGCCGAGACCCGCCTGCTGCTGCATCAACGGCAGCAACGGCGTGTAGGCGAAACGCGCCAGGCCGATGCTCAGGATCAGGCCGGCGATGCCGCCGGCGGAGACTTGCCAGGGGTGGAGGAGACGCTTCTGCGATGCGGAGGACGACGGCGTGACGTTGATGCGGGGCTCCTCCATGTCGGCTCACCTGTCTTGCTGCTGCTTCATGCGCACGTACGCTGCGCGCTTGGCGTCTTCGGACAGCAGTTGCTCGCGCATCCGGGACAGGTAGGCCTCATCCGGCGGCGGCTCCGGAGTCATGTCGCCGTGTCTGGCGGATGTGGTGCTCTTCTTGTGCATGACCAGCAACCGATCGACGAGGTGCAAGAGATAGGCCGATCGATCGGGGAAGTCCTCCATGAACGTACGTTCATCGACGAACGCCGCAAGGTTCGCGGAGTATTGGATGGTGATGGGTGTCATGAGATCACTCTTTCCTCGCCTCGATCAGGGCGTGTGGAATCGACGCGAAATGTCCTGCTTGCCGTGCATGATCCGCAGCACGCGAATGCTCTGGGCGAGTTCGACATAGAAGATCAAATGGGGAAAGCGTGTGAGCTTCCAGAACCTGACCCCCGGAGCTCCCAACCCCTCCTGATGTCGGGGAGACCCGGTACCCGGCGCCATGGCAATGTGCCGGAAAGCCTTGCTCATTTCGCCGAGGAGCTTCCTGACCAGCGCGAGCTCGCCGGTGGTCTCGATGTAGTAGTCGAGGACTTCTCGTACGTCGTTTTTCGCGCGGGTGTTGTACCGGAGAGCCTTCGCATTCATCGTTGATGCTCCTCATCCGACGGAACGCCGCATTTGCGCGAGATGTATTCGTCCAGATCCGAGAAGAAACGCTCGTCGACGTCGGCGAACTCCGTGGATCGAAATCCTTCCATGATGCGGTCGCGAAACTCGATGCGATCACGCTCGTAGGCGATCAGTTCGACGATCAAGTCGGCGGTCGAATCGAAACCATCCTGTCGCGCCATCGCCGACAGATCGGCGATCTGTTCGTCCGTGAACAGGATGGTCTCGAATGGCATCGAAAGCGGCTCGGCATCGCCCGGTCGCGACGCATGGATGGAGGAGTGATGGCTGTATGGCATGACCTGGCCCTCGAAGTGAAGAGGGCGATCAGCCTAAGCCCGGGTCATTTGACACCTGTCTGAGCCGGGCCACGAATCAGCGCCCGATCGCGGGCGCCTTGCGCGAGATCAAAAAGTCTCCCAATCGTCGCCAGGGGCGGATGTGGCGCTGGGGCCCGCCGGTGCCGGGGCGGAAGCCTTCGGCGCGGGTGGGGGGGAAGGCTTCGCCACGGCGGGAGCGGACCTCACCACCGCGGGGGCCTTGGCGACGGGTTTCGGGGCCGCCTTCGGCGCGGGACCTTTCGACACGGGTGGCTTGGCGCCGCCCAGCTTGGCGCTGGCCGGCTTCGCGGCGGGCCGGGACGCGGCGGCTGGTTTGGCCACCGGGGCCGGCGCGCGCGGCGCGATCGACGGCGCGCCGGCCGGCGCATCGCCCGGCTTCTGCGTGGCGTCGCTGACCTTGAAGTGCCCCACCAGCGCGGTCAGCCGGCGGGCCTGCTCGCTGAGCGATTCGGCGGCGGCGGCGGATTCCTCCACCAGCGCGGCGTTCTGTTGCGTCATCTGGTCCAGTTGCGCGACCGAGCCGTTGACGCTGCCGATGCCCTCGCTCTGCTCCACCGTGCTGGCGCTGATCTCGCCGATGATGTCCGACACGCGCTGCACGCTCGCCACGATCTCGGTCATCGTGGCGCCGGCGTCCCGCACCTGCTGCGAGCCGGCCTCCACCTTGGTCACGCTGTCGCCGATCAGCGCCTTGATCTCGCGCGCGGCCGCGGCGCTGCGCTGCGCCAGCGCGCGCACCTCGGAGGCCACCACCGCGAAGCCCTTGCCGTGCTCGCCGGCACGCGCGGCCTCGACCGCCGCGTTCAGCGCCAGGATGTTGGTCTGGAACGCGATGCCGTCGATGGTGCCGATGATGTCGTTGATCTTCTTGGCCGAGGCGTCGATCTGCGCCATCGTGCCCACCACGTCGCCCACCGCCGTGCCGCCGCGCTGGGCGACTTCCGCCGCGCTGCCGGCCAGCTGGTTGGCGGTGCGCGCGCTGTCGGCGCTCTGCTGCACGGTGCCAGTCAGCTGCGACAGCGACGAGGCCGCCTGCTGCAGGTTGGACGCCGTCTGCTCGGTGCGCTGGCTCAGGTCCTGGTTGCCGCTGGCGATCTCCTGGCTGGCGGTCTGCATGCCGTCGGCGCTGGCCCGCACCTCGCGGATGACCTTGCGCAGCGAGCTCTTCATCGCGGCCAGCGCCCGCTGCACGTCGCCGATCTCGTCGGCGCGGTAGTCGCGCTCGACGTGGAACAGGTCGCCCTCGCCGATGCGCTCGGCCTCGGCCATCAGCGATTTCAGCGGCGCCGAGATGGTCCGCACGAAATAGGCCGTCGCCAGCGCCAGCAGGCCGACGATGGCCGCCATCAGCGCCGCCACGCCCCACACGGTGCGCATGCGCTCGGCGCCGGCGGCCTCGCGCAGCGCGGCGGAACGCTTCTGCTGCAGCGTGACGAAGTCCTGCTGCGCCGTCAGGTACTGCTCGATCGCGGGCACCACCTTCGAGGTCAGCGCCCGATGCGCGCCGTCGACGTCGCCGCCGGCCTTGAGCTTGTTGGCGTCGTTGCGCGCGGCGATGTAGGCCTGGCGGCGCTCGGCGATCCGGGCCATGGCGGCCTTGTCGTCGTCGCCGTCGGCCAGGGCTTCCAGCTGCTTCTGGATCTCGTTGATCGTGTCGGTGGTGCGGCCGATGTCGGCCTTCATCGCGTCCGCGACCGCGTTGTCGTTGGCGGCCAGCCCGGCCTGCACGCGGCTGGCGTTGGCCTCGGTGAGCCCGCGCCAGCGCAGCGCCAGCTCGAAGCGCTGCTGCTGCTTCTCCTGCGTCACCTGCGCGACGGCCAGCAGCGCGCTGGTGCGGGATGCCGCGCCCAGCGACATCACGAGCGTCATGACCGCCATGACGGCGACGGGGATCCAGAGACGTGTGGCGATCGAGAACTTCATCGGGGGCCGTGGCCTTCCTGCGCGAAGGCGCCGCCCCGGGATGGTGCGGCGAGCCTTCTCCCATCCTAAATCGGCAACTGGGCGCACCGCCTTGAGGACAAACACTGCTAACCTGCCGCCCTGTCCCAGCGCAGCCCGCTTGAATCATGAGCTTTTTGGCGATCGACATCGGCAACACCCGCTTGAAGTGGGCGCTTTATGCCGGCCCCCAACCGGGCAGCCCGATGCTCGCCCACGGCGCGCAATTCCTCGAGAACGTCGAGAAGCTCGCCGAGCACGACTGGGCCGCGCTGCCCGTGCCCACCAGCCTGTTGGGCTGCAACGTGGCCGGGGACGGCATGCGGCGCCGCGTCGAGGAGCAGCTGGAACAGCTCGAACGCTGGGACCTGGAGCCGCGCTGGGTGGCCTCGTCGGCCCAGGCCGGCGGCATCGTCAACGGGTATGACCACCCCAGCCGGCTGGGCGCGGATCGTTTCGTCGCGCTGATCGGCGCCCGCCATCACGTGCTGTCGCGCGGGCGCGGCCAGGCGCCGAAACCGGCGCTGGTGGTGATGGTCGGCACGGCGGTGACGGTGGACGCGCTGGACGCCGACGGCCGTTTCCTCGGCGGCCTGATCCTGCCGGGCCACGGCATCATGCTGCGCGCGCTGGAGGGCGGCACCGCCGGCCTGCGCGTGCCGACCGGCGAGGTGCGCGAGTTCCCCACCAACACCTCGGACGCATTGACCAGCGGCGGCAACTTCGCCATCACCGGCGCCATCGAGCGCATGCATCGCCACATCGTCAAGCGCTGCGGCCAGGAGCCCGTCACGCTGATGACCGGCGGCGCGGGCTGGAAGGTGTCGCCGTCACTGGACATTCCGCACGAGCTGATCGACTCGCTGATCTTCGACGGGCTGCTGGCCGTGCAGGCGCATCGGCTGGCGTTGTGACGCCCGCGCTGACGCGGCGCTGATCCGCGCTCGCGTCGGCCGCGTCCGGGCCCGCGACGCGGTCCGGTCCTACAGGGCGCGCGGCGGCGCGTGGCTACGCTTGGGCACCATGAGCCCCTCTCCGTCCCCCTCGCGTCGGCCCGCCGAGGCCGATGTGCCCGACGCCGACGCATCGCCGCGCGACGCGACGCCGCTGCTGCTGCGCGGCTTCGCCGTCGTGCACGGGGCGCTGGCGTTGCTCTTCGCCTGCATGGCACTGGTGCTGATGGCGATCGCCGCGCGCGAGGCCTGGCAGGTGGTGGGCATGCAGTTGGGTCGCGAAGCGGCTCAACTGGTCATCGAGGCCGTCGGCGTGCTGGCCGCCGCGGTGGTGGCGCTGCAGATCGCGCAGACCATCACCGAGGAGGAAGTCATCCGCAGCGCCCACATCAGCGCGCCGACGCGCGTGCGGCGTTTCCTGTCACGCTTCATGGTGGTGATCGTCGTGGCGCTGGCGATCGAGGCGCTGGTGGCGACTTTCCGCGCCGCTCACGACGATTCGACCGAGCTGCTGCACGCGGCGGCGATGGTGCTGGCGGTGGGCGTGCTGCTCGCCGGCTGGGGTGTCTTCATCCGCCTGAACCGCTACGCCGAGGAACTGGAGCCCGAGGCGATGCGGGAAGCCAAGCGCGAGGATCACAAGCTGAAGTGAGCGGCGAGGGCGGGGCCGTCCCGTCCCACGCCCGCGCGGTCTCCATCGTCAGAGGATGAAGCGGCTCAGGTCCTCGTTCTGGGCCAGCGCGCCCAGCTTCTCGTCGACCTGCGGGCCGTCGATGGTGACGGTCTGGCCGGCGTACTTGTGGGCGTCGAAGCTGATGTCGTCGAGCAGGCGCTCCAGCACCGTCGACAGGCGCCGGGCGCCGATGTTCTCGGTCCGCTCGTTGACCTCGAAGGCGATCTGCGCCAGTCGGCGGATGCCGTCGGCGCCGAGCTCCAGCGCCAGGCCTTCCGTCGCCAGCAGCGCCTGGTACTGCTTGACCAGGCTGGCGTGCGTGCTCGACAGGATGGCCTCGAAGTCCTCGACGGACAGCGACTTCAACTCGACGCGGATCGGGAAGCGGCCCTGCAGCTCGGGGATCAGGTCGCTGGGCTTGCTCAGGTGGAACGCGCCGGAGGCGATGAAGAGGATGTGGTCCGTCTTCACCATGCCGTACTTGGTGTTGACCGTCGTGCCCTCCACCAGCGGCAGCAGGTCGCGCTGCACGCCCTGGCGCGACACGTCGGCGCCGCCCGAGTGCTCGGAGCGGGTGGCGACCTTGTCGATCTCGTCGATGAAGACGATGCCGTTCTCCTGCGCGTGCGCCAGCGCGGCGGCCTTGATCTCGTCCTCGTTGACGAGCTTCTCGGCCTCTTCCTCGATCAGCAGCTTCATCGCCTCGCCGATCTTGACCTTGCGCGCCTTCTTGCGGCTCTGGCCCATCTGCGAGAACAGGCCCTTGAGCTGCTCCGCCATCTCTTCCATGCCCTGCGGGCCGAGGATCTCCATCGACGTCTTGGCCTCGGCCAGCTCGATCTCGATCTCCTTGTCGTCCATCGAACCCTCGCGCAGGCGCTTGCGCATCACCTGCCGCGCGGTGTTGTCGGCGGCGGGCGCGGCGTCGGCGGCGGGCGTGAAACCGGCCGCGGCGCGGGGCGGCGGGACCAACGCGTCCAGGATGCGATCCTCGGCGGCGTCCTCGGCGCGGGCGCGCTGCAGGCGGACCTGGCGCTCGCGCTCCTGCTTGACGGCGATGTCGACCAGATCGCGCACGATGCTGTCGACGTCCTTGCCCACGTAACCGACCTCGGTGAACTTGGTGGCCTCGACCTTGATGAAGGGCGCGTCGGCCAGCTTGGCCAGGCGGCGCGCGATCTCGGTCTTGCCGACGCCGGTCGGGCCGATCATGAGGATGTTCTTCGGCGTGATCTCGCCGCGCATCTTCTCGTCCACCTGCTGGCGGCGCCAGCGGTTGCGCAACGCGATCGCGACGGCGCGCTTGGCGTCGGCCTGGCCGACGATGTGGCGGTCGAGTTCGGAGACGATTTCCTGCGGGGTCATGCTGCTGCTCATTCGTGTGCTCCGTGCGCCGGTCAGTCCAGCGTCTCGATCGTGTGATTGCCGTTGGTGTAGATGCAGATCTCGCCGGCGATGACCAGCGACTGCTTCACGATGTCCACCGCGCCCAGCTCGCTGTGGTTCAGCAGCGCCTTCGCGGCCGCCTGCGCGTATGCGCCGCCGCTGCCGATGGCGACGATGCCCTGCTCGGGCTCCAGCACGTCGCCGTTGCCGGTGATGATCAACGAGGCGGTGCGGTCCGCCACCGCCAGCATCGCCTCCAGGCGCCGCAGCACGCGGTCGGTACGCCAGTCCCGCGTCAGGTCGACGGCGGCGCGCACCAGGTGGCCCTGGTGCTTCTCCAGCTTGGACTCGAAGCGCTCGAACAGCGTGAAGGCATCGGCCGTCGCGCCCGCGAAGCCGGCCAGCACCTGGTTCTTGTAAAGCTTGCGCACCTTGCGCGCGGTCGACTTGACCACGATGGTCCCCAGCGTCACCTGGCCGTCGCCGCCGATGGCGACCTGATTGCCGCGGCGCACGCTGACGATGGTGGTGCCGTGATACGGCGGAAGCGGGGAGGAATGATCTTGAGACATGGTCGTCCTGAACGTCATGAAGTCACCACGTGGGTCCCGACGAGGGATTCACAAGGTGAGAAAAAGCCTGGCACGCCGAGTGTGCGAATCCCGATTGACGAGCCGCCCCGGCCCATCGCCGCCACGACCGAAAGCGCCTGTCAGCGAGCGTTGGCGGGCCGCGGAAGCCGGGGGCACCCTGACGGCCCTGGGACCTGGGAGGAGGGGGCCCGGCTTCCGCGGCCATGCCCGGCCCGGCCCGGTCCGTCATGATCCGGCATTTGAAAGACCAACGGGGCCCGAGGCCCCGTCGACGCGATGGTTGTGAGGCTGTTCTCAGACGTGCCGCACCTTGACCCGCGCGTGTTCGTTGATGCCCATCGCACCGAAGAACAGCGCCACCAGCCGATGCGCGTCCGTGAACACCACCGCCCGGTTCTCGCTGCGACGCGCCAGCACCCAGTTGAGCAGGTCGCCGGCGGCCATGAAGTCCAGCCGGATCAGCTTCGGGCAGGCGATCGTTACCAGCGACGCGCCGCCGAGCTGATCCGTCATCAGCTGCAGGGTCTCGCTGATGTCGCCGCTCAACTGGCCGGACAACTCCATCAACGCGGCGGTATTGAGCGCGTCGGTCATCGTCGATTCGAGGAACGCGATGCCGGTGTCCAGCGTCGAGGGTTGCACCGTTGATTGCGGCGAGCTGGTCGACAGCGCGTTGCCGCTGATGCGCAGGTGGCACTGCGCCTTTTCCCAGCTCGGCGGCGACACCTCGTAGGTGACGCAATAGTCGATCGCGACCTCGTCGAACTGGTCGGGGCGATTCGCCAGCCGCAGCGCTTCCAGCCGCAGCATCCAGATGACCGGATCCGCGTCGCGGCTGCCCACCGGCGCCTGGTCCTTCAGCACCTGGAAGAAATGGTCGCCGGACAGCCAGCGCAGGTCCAGCGCCTGCTGCGCCCAGGCGCGGAACAGCTCGCGCAGCCGCGCGCAGGCCTCGGCGTCGATCTGCTTGAGCGGCGCCCAGTCCAGCACCCATGGCATGGGCATGTTCTCGCAGCGGGCGCGCATCTGGCTGACCGCCTCGACATCCAGATACTCCGGGCTGGTCCACGACACGCTGCTGGCGCGACCGCGCGGCGTGCGCTCCTGCTGCACCGCCTCGGCCACCAGCTTGGGCAGCGAGAACCATTGCGGCGAGGACAGGCCGAACTGCTGCGCGTAGTCGTTGGCCAGGTGTTCGAACTTGCCCTGCTGGCCGGTCGCCCGGTACAGGTCGAACAGCACCAGCCAGGTGTCCGCGTGCTCGTGGCGCGCGGCGCCGGCACGGGTCAGGTCGGCCAGGCTGCGTTCGCAGTGTTCGTAGTCGGCGTTGGCGAAGGCGATGACGGCCTCGTCCAGCTCGGCATCGTGCACGACCTCGCTGACCTCGACCTGCGGGTCGGCGACACGGAAGCTCAGCGTCGGGATCGCGTGCTTGAGCTCGGGGATCGGCGCGGCGGCGGCCGACGACAACGGCGACATGCCGCCGCCCATCGTCGCCGCGGCGGGCGCGGGGGACAGGTCCAGCCGTTCCATCTCGCCTGGCGGCGCGTAGTCGGAGACCCGCGCGCCGACCTGGTCGGCCGGCTGCGTCATCGCGAAATTGACCGGCCGTGTGCTGGTCTCGAAGAAACCGGGCGGGTGCTGGCCCTGCACCTGCGTCGGCGCGAACCCCTCGCCGACCATCTGCTGTTCGATCTGGTCGATCTTGGATTTGACGCTGACGTCGTCGCGGCGGGCGCCCTGGATCTCGCTGATGCGGCCCAGTTCGTCGATGCCCGACGTGGCGTGGCCACCCAGCGCGGCGAGCTGCTCGGGCGTCAGGCCCTCGCGGCGGATCTTGCGCAGCATGTCGAGCTCGCGCTTGCGCACGAAGTCGTTGCGCCGCTTGCGCTCCACCATCGCCCGCAACTCCGCCTTGGCGGCATCAGCCTCGGGGTCGTCCTGGCGCGAATTGATCTCTGCCCAGTCGGTCGTCGGATTGGCGACGAAACGCGCCACCTTCCGGAAGAAGCTCTCGCCGTCTTTGCTGACGTCTTTGGGGTCGGACATGCTTGCGGGCACCTCGCTCATCGCGGAAGGACGCGAAAGAAGGAACGGCGACTCAGTCGCCGAACATCTTCTGTTTCAACTCGCGACGCTGCTGGGCTTCCAGCGACAGCGTGGCGGTCGGACGGGCGATCAGGCGACCCAGGCCGATCGGCTCGCCGGTCTCGTCGCAGTAACCGTACTCGCCGTTGTCCAGGCGGGACAGCGACTGCATGATCTTCTTCAGCAGCTTGCGCTCGCGGTCGCGGGTGCGCAGCTCCAGCGCGTGTTCTTCCTCGATCGTGGCGCGGTCGGCCGGATCGGGGACGATGGACGTGTCCTCGCGCAGATGTTCGGTGGTCTCGCCCGCGTTGGACAGGATGTCTTCCTTGAGCTGCGTCAGCTTGGCGCGGAAGAACTCCACTTGCTTGTCATTCATGTACTCGCCGTCCGGCATGGCCAGCACTTCGGCATCGGTGAGTTCGGCACCAGGCTTGGTCTTCCAGGCAGAGGCGAGTTTGGGATCGGGCTTCACGGCAGGGCGGCTATTCTGGTTCGAGGTTGAAGTCGGGGTCGAGTGCCGGACAGGACTGTCTGGCGCAGCGACCGTGCTGTCTGGCGCGTCCGCGTCGACGGGGGTGTCCGCCGGGGATGCAGCCTTCGCGGCCTTGGCGGATGCCTTCGGCGCGGCGGTCTTGGAGGCCGGTGTCTTGCTCACGTTCACTCTCCTAGCGGCTCGTTATACCTGCTTGCGGTGCGGGGCCGGAGCTCCTCACCGGATGCGCAAGGGCCTGGTTCGGGCGCGGCGGATTGTAGCCACCTCCAGCGCACCCTCCTGGTCAGCGAGTGTGGCACTAAGCCAGGCACCCTTCCAGCCCCTGCAACAGGATGTCCTTCGGCAGATCGATGCCGATGAACACCATCTTGCTGACCTTCTTCTCTCCGGGCATCCATTTCGGGCCCAGGTCCGAGCCCATCAGTTGGTGCACGCCCTGGAAGATCACCTTCTTGTCGGTGCCGTTCATGTTCAGCACGCCCTTGTAGCGCAGCATCTTCGGGCCGTACACCTGCACGATCGCGCCCAGGAAGTCTTCCAGCTTGGCCGGATTGAAGGGACGCTCCGACCGGAACACGAAGGACTTCACGTCATCGTCATGATGGTGGTGGTGCGGGTGGTCGCAGTGCTCGCCGGGCGCGTGGTCGTGGCCCTCGTGGCCGTGATCGTGACCATGGTCATGTCCGTGGTCGTGGTCATGATCGTCGGCGTTCAGGAACGCGGGGTCGATCTCCAGCTTGGCGTTCAGGTTGAAGCCGCGCAGGTCGAAGACGTCCTTGATCGGCACCTCGCCGAAGTGCACGCGCTGTTGCGGCGCGCGCGGGTTCATGTGCTTGAGGCGGTGCGACAGCGCGTCCACGGCGTCGGCGTCCACCAGGTCGGTCTTGCTCAGGAACAGCTGGTCGGCGAAGCCCACCTGCCGGCGCGCCTCCTGGCGCGTGTCGAGCTGCTCGTTCGCGTGTTTGGCGTCGACCAGCGTCAGGATCGAGTCCAGCAGGAAGGTCTCCGCGATCTCGTCGTCCATGAAGAAGGTCTGCGCGACGGGGCCCGGATCGGCCAGGCCGGTGGTCTCGATGACGACACGCTCGAAGTCCAGCTCGCCCTTGCGGCGGCGGGCGGCCAGGTCGGCCAGCGTGGTGCGCAGGTCCTCGCGGATGGAGCAGCAGACGCAGCCGTTGCTGAGCTGGATGATCTGCTCGTTGGTCTCGCTGACGAGGATGTCGTTGTCGATGTTCTCCTCTCCGAACTCGTTCTCGATGACCGCGATCTTCTGGCCATGCGTTTCGGTCAGCACGCGCTTGAGCAGCGTGGTCTTGCCCGAGCCCAGGAAGCCGGTGAGGATGGTGGCGGGGATCAGGCCCGGGGCGGCCGCGGCGGTGTCAGGGGCGGTGGACATGGTCGATGACTCGATGACGGATGGTGAAGGCAAGGGCCCAGAACCTGGGGGCGGATGACTGTGTTTCAAGCGAATGTCAATGTCAATCGGTTATTCTGGCGGCTTCTCCACGACGGCACACACCACAGTGTCTGAACCCCAGCCTAGTCGGCCCGCCAAGCATGGCGGGCGCGGCAACGATCATCGCGGTCTGCTCGACCGCGTCCTCGAATTCCTCCATCCCGGCCCCGATTCGACCAGCGAGCTGATCGAGACGCTGGCCGAGGCCGAAGAGCGCGACCTGATCGCGCCCGAGTCGCGCCAGATGCTCGAAGGCGTGCTGCGCATGGCCGAGCTCAGCGCCGGCGACGTCATGGTCGCCGCCCCGCGCATGGACCTGCTGGACATCCAGTCCACCACGGACGAACTGCTCGGCGCCGTCATCGACACCGGTCACTCGCGTTTCCCGGTCTACGACGGCCAGCGGGACAACATCATCGGCATCCTCCTGGCCAAGGATCTGCTCAAGCTGCAGCGCGCGCCGGAGCTGAATGTGCGCGCCCTCCTGCGCCCGGCAGTTTTCGTGCCCGAGAGCAAGGGCCTGAACGAATTGCTGCGGGATTTCCGCTCCAACCGCAATCACCTGGCCATCGTCATCGACGAGTTCGGCAACACCGCCGGTCTGATCACGATCGAGGACGTGCTGGAGGAGATCGTCGGCGAGATCGAGGATGAATTCGACGTCGACGTCGGCGACGGCGACGCCGGCATCTACACGCTGGCGGACGGCAGCTACCGCGTCGCTGGCGATGCCGACATCGACGCGGTCAATGACGCCTTCGGGCTGAAGCTGTCCGACGCCGACTTCGACACCATCGGCGGCATGGTCGCGCACGAGCACGGCCGCGTGCCGCGCCGCGGCGAGACGGTCGAGATCGCCGGCCTGCGTTTCGCGGTGATGATCAACCGCGGCGGCGCGGTGCGCTGGTTCAAGGTGACCCGCACCCCGGCGTCCGAGGCCGACGAACTCAGCGGCTGATGCGGACGGCGCTCCGTCCCCTGTCGCGTCCTCTATCGCGCCACCCGGCGCTGGCGCTGGTCGTCGGCGCGTTGCACACCGCGTCCTTCGCGCCCAGTCCCGCCTGGTGGCTGCAACCGCTGGCGCTGGCCTGGCTGTTCTGGGCCTGCCTGGACGAGGGCGTGCGCCCGCGCCGCGCGGCGCTGACCGGCGCGCTGTTCGGCGTCGGCTGGCTGGCCTCGGGGCTCTGGTGGCTCTACATCAGCATGCACGACTTCGGGCATCTGCCCGCGGTCGTGTCGGCGCTGGCGGTGCTGCTGCTGGCGCTGTTCCTGTCCCTGTACTACGCGGCGGCGATGGGCCTCGCGGCGCGGATCGCGGCGTCGACCTCCCCGATGCGCCGCGCGCTGGCCCTCGCCGGGGCGTGGCTGGCGGCCGAGCTGGCCCGCGCCACGCTGCTCACCGGCTTTCCCTGGATCGCCAGCGGATACGCCCATGCCCAGGGCCCGTTGGCGGTCTTCGCGCCCTACGTCGGCGTCTACGGCATCGCCGCGCTGGCGGCGTTGCTGGCCGCCGCGCTGGCGACGCGGCGCTGGGCGCTGCTGGGCGCGCTGGTCGTCGCGGTGGGCGCCGGGCAATTCCTGCCGCATGAGTTCACCCGATCGACCGGCACGCTGGCGGTCTCGCTGGTGCAGCCCAACATCCCGCAGGACCAGAAATTCGACCGCGACCTGTTCAATGACAACCTCGACCAGCTCACCTCGCTGATCGAGTCGGCCCGCGGCCAGATCGTCATCACGCCGGAGTCCGTCCTGCCGCTGCCGCTCGCCTACCTGGACGACGACCATGTCCAGCGCCTGCAGCGCAACGCCGCCGCGCGCCCGCTGCTGCTGGGCACCTTCCTGGGCAACGAGCGCGACGGCTTCGTGAACTCGCTGGCCTCGCTGGGCCTGCCGACGCCCTACGACTACGGCAAGCGGCATCTGCTGCCCTTCGGGGAGTTCATCCCGCCCGGCTTCCACTGGTTCGTCAGGGCCATGAACATCCCGATGGACGACCAGGCGAGCGGGCAGCACCAGCGCGCGCTCGCCTTCGCCGGCCAGCGCCTGCGGCCGCTGATCTGCTACGAGGATCTGTTCGGCGAGGACTTCGTCGCCAGCGCGCTCGACGACGGCGAGCCGGCCGCGACGGTGCTCGTCAACGCCAGCAACCTGGCCTGGTTCGGGCCTCGCATGGTGCAGGACCAGCACCTGCAGTTCTCGCAGATGCGGGCGCTGGAGTTCCAGCGGCCCATCGTCCGCGCGACCAACACCGGCGCGACCGCGCAGGTCGATCACCGCGGCCGGGTCGTCGCGCGCCTGCCCGCGGAGCAGGCCGGCGTGCTGGAGGTCACCGTCGACGGTCGCGCCGGCGTCACGCCGTATGCGCGCTGGCTGTCGACGCTGGGCCTGTGGCCCTTGTGGGCGTTGGCGGCGCTGCTCGTGCTGCCGGCGCTGACGCGGCGCGGCGGCCCCGGCCGGGGTCAGGGCTGAAGCCTTTCGCGGGCCGTCGCCGCGCGGCCTCGACGGCGGCCTGCGCGGCGTGCCAGGACACATAGAATCGGTCGGTTTTCCCCAACCCCGCCCCGAGGCCCGACGCCCCATGCTGACTTTCCAGCAATTGATCCTTCGCCTGCAGGAATACTGGTCCAAGCAAGGCTGCGCACTGCTGCAGCCCTACGACATGGAAGTCGGCGCCGGTACCAGCCACACCGCGACGTTCCTGCGCGCGCTTGGCCCGGAGCCCTGGAAGGCCGCCTACGTCCAGCCCAGCCGCCGCCCCAAGGACGGCCGCTACGGCGAGAACCCGAATCGCCTGCAGCACTATTACCAGTTCCAGGTCGTGCTCAAGCCGGCGCCGGCCAACATCCTGGAGCTGTACCTGGGCTCGCTGGAGGCGCTGGGCTTCGACCTGAAGAAGAACGACGTGCGCTTCGTCGAGGACGACTGGGAGAACCCCACCCTCGGCTGCTGGGGCCTGGGCTGGGAGGTCTGGCTCAACGGCATGGAGGTGACGCAGTTCACCTACTTCCAGCAGGTCGGCGGCATCGACTGCAAGCCCATCACCGGCGAGATCACCTACGGCCTGGAACGCCTGGCGATGTACCTGCAAGGCAAGGAGTCCGTGTACGACCTGGTCTACGCGGACGGCCTGACCTACGGCGACGTGTTCCACCAGAACGAGGTCGAGCAGTCGACCTACAACTTCGAGCACAGCGACGTCGACTTCCTGCTGCAGGCCTTCGCCGCGCACGAGAAGCAGTCCAAGCACCTGATGGACTCGCAACTGGCGCTGCCCGCCTACGAGCAACTGCTCAAGGCCGGCCACACCTTCAACCTGCTGGACGCGCGCGGCGCGATCAGCGTGACCGAGCGCGCCGCCTACATCGGCCGCATCCGCAACCTGGCTCGCGCCGTCGCGCAGGCTTACGTGGACAGCCGCGCGCGGCTCGGTTTCCCGATGGCCCCGAAGGACTGGGCCGACGAGGTGATCGCGCAGATCGAGAAGAAGAACGCCGGCAAGGTGGAGAAGGCCGTCGCGGCCGATCCGGCCGACAAGAAGGCCGCCGCCTGAAGCCCGAGCCGAGGAAATCATCCCCATGACCACGAAGAATCTTCTCGTCGAATTGTTTGTCGAGGAATTGCCGCCCAAGGCGCTGAAGAAGCTGGGCGAGGCCTTCTCGTCCGTGCTGGCCGACAGCCTGAAGGCGCAAGGTCTGGCCGCCGCCGACGCGGCGGTGACCGCGTTCGCGACGCCGCGCCGGCTTGCCGTGCACGTCGCCGACGTGGCGGCCAAGGCCGCGGACCGCGCGGTGCAGCAGAAGCTGATGCCGGTGAGCGTCGCGCTGGACGCCGCGGGCAACGCCACGCCCGCGCTGCTGAAGAAACTGGCCGCGGCGGGCGTTGACGCCTCGGTCGTGCCCAGCCTGAAGCGCGCCCCGGACGGCAAGGCCGAGGCACTGTTCCTGGACACCGTCGTGGCCGGCGTGTCGCTGCGCGACGGCCTGCAGAAGGCGCTGGACGAGGCGCTGGGCAAGCTGCCCATTCCCAAGGTCATGACCTACCAACTGGCCGACGGCTGGAGCGACGTCAAGTTCGTCCGCCCGGCCCACGGCCTGGTGGCGCTGCACGGCGACGACGTCGTCGAGCTGACCGCGCTGGGCCTGACGTCGGGCCGCGCGACGCGCGGCCATCGCTTCGAGGCCAAGGTCGACACGATCACGCTGAAGAGCGCCGACACCTACGAGCAGCAGCTGCGCGAAGAGGGCGCGGTCATCGCGTCCTTCGAGCAGCGCCGCGCCGAGATCGTCCGCCAGCTGCAGGCGAAGGCCGCGCCGCTGGGCCTGACGCCCATCGACGCGCCCGAGCTGCTGGACGAGGTCAACGCGCTGGTCGAGCTGCCGAACGTGCTGTCGTGCCAGTTCGAACCCGAATTCCTCGCCGTCCCGCAGGAATGCCTGATCCTGACGATGAAGGCCAACCAGAAGTACTTCCCGCTGCTGGACGGCCACGGCAAGCTGACGCACCGCTTCCTGGTCGTCAGCAACGTGCATCCGGACGACGCGTCCAAGGTCGTCGAGGGCAACGAGCGCGTCGTGCGACCGCGTCTGGCCGACGCGAAGTTCTTCTTCGACCAGGACCGCAAGAAGACGCTGGCCTCGCGCGTCGAGGGCCTGGGCAAGGTCGTCTATCACGGCAAGCTCGGCAGCCAGGGCGACCGCGCCGAGCGCGTGCGCGCGATCGCGCACGGCATCGTCAACCAGCTGCGCATGGCGCAGCACCCCTACACGGTCGAGGCCAAGGACGAGTACGACGTGCTCGACAGCAAGGCGCAGGAAGCCGCGCGCCTGGCCAAGGCCGACCTGCTGACCGACATGGTGGGCGAGTTCCCCGAGCTGCAGGGCATCATGGGCGGCTACTACGCCCGCCACGAGGGCCTGCGCGACGGCGTCGCCAAGGCGATCGAGGACCATTACAAGCCGCGCTTCGCCGGCGACGCGCTGCCGCGCAACCACACCGGCACCGTCGTGGCGCTGGCGGACAAGCTGGAGACGCTGGTCGGCCTGTTCGGCATCGGCCAACTGCCCACCGGCGACAAGGACCCCTTCGCGCTGCGCCGCCATGCGCTGGGGGTGATCCGCATCCTGGTCGAGAACCGCATGCACCTGGACCTGCCCGCGCTGATCCAGGCCGCGCTGCCGGCCTTCGGCGAGCTGATCCAGGACCCGACCGCGGCGTTGCTCGGCTTCTTCGCCGACCGCCTCGCGGTCAGCCTGCGCGACCAGGGCTACAGCGCCCAGGAAGTCGACGCGGTGCTGGCGCTGAACCCGGCGCGGCTGGGCGACGTGCCGCGCCGCCTGGAGGCGGTGCGCGCCTTCGCGGCGCTGCCCGAATCGGCCTCGCTGGCCGCGGCTAACAAGCGCGTGGGCAACATCCTCAAGAAGATCGAGGGCGAACTGCCGACGGACGTGAGCCCGGCGCTGCTGACCGAGGCCGCGGAGAAGGCGCTGGCCGACGCGCTGGCCGGCGTGAAGCCGCAGGCCGACGCGCTCTTCGAGCAGCACGACTACGCCGGCTCGCTGAAGGCGCTGGCCGCATTGAAGGCGCCGGTGGACGCGTTCTTCGACGACGTGATGGTCAACGCCGAGGATCCGGCGCTGCGCGCGAATCGCCAGGCGCTGCTCAAGCAGCTGCACGAGGCGATGAACCGCGTGGCCGACCTGTCGCGCCTGGCCGCCTGATCCCGGCCCGACCGCATCCTTTCACCCGGAGACCACCATGCCCACCCGGTCCGACCACTCGCACGGCATGAAGCTGGTGATCCTGGGCCGCGACGGCACGATCAACCGCTACCGCGACGACCACGTGAAGTCGCCCGAGGAGCTCGAGCCGCTGCCCGGCGCGCTGGAGGCCGTCGCGCGCTTGAACCACGCCGGCTGGCACACGGTGATGGCCACGAACCAGCCCGGCATCGGCCGCGGCCTGCTCGACATGGCCTCGCTGAACGCGGTGCACCTGCGGCTGAATCAGCTGCTGGCGGAGAAGGGCGGGCGTCTGGACGCCGCCTTCTTCTGCCCGCACACGCCCGAGGACAACTGCAACTGCCGCAAGCCGCTGCCCGGCCTGCTGGAGCAGATCGGCGAGCGCTTCGGCGTGGACCTGCCGGCGGTCCACATGGTCGGCGCCAGCGTGCGCGACGTGCAGACGGCGCGCAACGCCGGCTGCGTGCCGCACCTGCTGCGCGGCGACCGGCTGGCGGGCGTCGACGAGGACCAGTTGCAGGAACAGATCGCGCTGATACCCGGCGCGCGGGTGCACGCGGACCTGGCCGCGTTCGCCGACACGCTCATCCATGAGGAACGCCGCGCGCGCGCCGAGTCGCGCGGCGAATCCGTCCTACCCGCCACCGGCCCCGGAGATATGAGCTGATGCTCGTCGCGCTACGTTCCTTCCTGTTCGTCCTGTACCTGATCGTCACCGTCGTGCCCTGGGGCTCCGCGGTCGTGCTGGCGTCTCCGTTCCTGAGCAGCACCCGGCTGTATTGGATGTGCGCCGGCTGGCTCAGCATCGCCATCCGCGGCGCGCGCATGATCTGCGGCGTGCGCTGGCGCGTGCGCGGCATGGAGCACCTGCCGACCGACGAGCAGCAGTCGGTGATCCTGCTCTCCAAGCACCAGTCGACCTGGGAGACCTTCGCCTACCCGATGCTGATGCCGCGGCCGCTGGCCTACGTGTTCAAGCGCGAGCTGATCTACATCCCGTTCTTCGGCTGGTCGATGGCCCGGCTGGACATGATCCACATCGATCGCAGCAAGCGCAGCGAGGCCTGGAACAAGGTGGCCGCGCAAGGTCGCCGGCTGGCGGCGCAGGGCACCTGGGTGATCATGTTCCCGGAAGGCACGCGCGTCGCGCGCGGCAAGGCCGGCGAGTACAAGACCGGCGGCACGCGCCTGGCCATCGAGACCGGCCAGCCGGTGGTGCCGATCGCAATGAGCTCCGCGCGCTGCTGGCCGCGCAAGAGCTTCCTGCTCAAGCCCGGCGTGATCGACGTGTCCATCGGCCCGCAGATCGCCAGCGCCGGCCGCACGCCGACCGACCTCATGAAGGAAGTGCAGGCCTGGATCGAGACCGAGATGCGGGTCCTCGACCCCGAGGCCTACGCGGGCGCCCCCGCGGTGGCCGCGCCGCCCGCTCCGCCGGCGCCCCCCGCGCCGCCGCCCGCGCCGGCCACCGCCTGATTACACTCGCAGCCCATGCTGCCCTCCAAGCTGCGGCGCCTGGCCGGACTGCTGAACTTCACGCAGTTGTCGCTGTTCGACGGCGACCCCCCGCCCACGCCGCCCCTGACGCCCTCGACACCGCGTCCGGCGCCTGATCCGCTCGTCCCGTCGCCGCGCGTGCGCGGTGACGGCGGAGCGTCCGCGCGCCAGGTCTTGCTGCACGGGCAGGCGATCCCCTACGAGCTCAAGCGCGCGCGTCGCCGCAGCATCGGCTTCACCGTCAGCGAGGACGGCCTGCGCGTGTCCGCACCGAAGTGGGTGCCGCTGACCGACATCGACAACGCGCTGCAACAGAAGGGCGACTGGATCCTGCGCAAGCTGGTCGAGCAGCGCGAGCGCACGCGCCGCACGCAGGCCGCGCGCATCCACTGGGGCGACGGCTGCAGCCTGCCCTACCTGGGCGAGCCGCTGATCGTCGTGCTCGATCCGGCCTCGACCGGCGCGCGACTGGACGAGGGCCAGGCCGACGCGCAACCGACGCTGGCCACGGTCGCGCGTCGCATGCTCTACCTGGGCCTGCCGCAGAACGCCGAGCCGGAGCAGATCCGCGACACGGTGCAGGCCTGGCTGCAGCGCCAGGCGCGGCACCGCTTCGAGCAGCGCTGCCGCCACTTCGCCGAGCCGCTCGGCGTGACGATGACCGGGCTGCGGCTGTCCTCGGCGCAGACGCGCTGGGGCAGTGCCAGCGCCGACGGGATGATCCGCCTCAACTGGCGCCTGATCCATTTCTCGCCGGCGCTGATCGACTACGTCGTCGCGCATGAGCTGGCCCACCTCAAGGAGATGAACCACAGCCCGCGCTTCTGGGCCGTGGTGCGCTCGGTGCTGCCGGAGTACGAGCTCGCGCGCGACCGCCTGAAGCAGGCGGTGCTGCCGCTGATGGACGAGGCCTGAGGCCGTCGCGCGGCCCATGACGGCCGCGAGGTCCGGGATGGCCGAAACAGCCACGAAGACCGCCGAAATCAATCGTCCAACCTGATAGCGGTAAACGTTCGCACTTCCCCCTTTGGGGGGGCTTGTAGCTGATATGAGTGGCGCGCACACTGCCCGCAGCTGTCATCTAACGCATCTGAGTCAGAACCGCATGGGCGGATCCCTCTCGGTAGCGCCCAGGATCCTGAAGCCATGAGGGCATCCGTAGATCCGCGCTCACAACCGACAAACTGATGCATACAAGGCGCAGCGCCGCCGCCCCTGATCGGGGGCGGCGGCGACTGTCTCCCGCCTGTGGACGTCGGACAGCCACCCCCACCCATCAACGCCGCGCTGAGTCCGACCGGACCCCGCTTGAGCGCCCGTGTGCGTGCGTTCAGGCGCTGAAGCGGTAAACCCCGTCCGCGTCCAGCATGCGGCGCAGTTGGCCGCCCAGCCAGAGGCGATGGAGGTGGGCCACCGCCTCGCCCATCGCGAAGGTCGTCTGATGCAGGTCCAGCTTGCGCCGGAACATCATCGGCAGCAGCTCCGCCGCGTGACAGGGCTTGGCGGTGCAGGCTTCCAGCACTTCGGCCAGGCGCTCGCGGTGGTGCTCCTGCAGCTGGTCGATGCGGGCGTGCAGGCCGCGGAACGGCTTGCCGTGGGCCGGCAGCACCAGCGTCTCCGCTGGCAGCGGCAGCAGGCGTTCGAGCGACTCCAGGTAGAGCTGCAGCGGGTCGGCCTCCGGCTCCACGTCCACCACCGACACGTTGGTCGAGATGCGCGGCAGCACCATGTCGCCGGAGATCATGACGCCCAGCGATTCGCTGAACAGGCTGATGTGCTCCGGCGCATGGCCGTGGCCGACGATGCAGCGCCAGTCATGGCCGCCGATGGGGACGGTCATGCCATCCATCAGGCGCCGGAAGGCCGCCGGCACGCGCGGCACCATGCTCGGGTAATAGCTGGCCCGGCCGCGGATCTTCTCCAGCGCCTCCGGGTCGGTCAGCCCGTGGCTGCCGAAGAACGCGGCCGCCGCCTCGCCGCCCATGCCGACGGTCGAGGCCGACGCGACGCGCGCCAGCTGATAGTCGGTCGCGCTGATCCACAGCCGGCACTGCCAGCGCTCGGTCAGCCAGTGGCCCAGTCCCAGGTGGTCGGGGTGGAAGTGCGTGACGATGACGCGCAACACCGGCAGCCCGTCCAGGTGGTCGGCGAAGACCCGCTCCCAGTTGTCCTTGGTCGTGTCGTTGTGGATGCCGCAGTCGACGATGGTCCAGCCGTCGCGGCCGTCGACGATGTCGCGCAGCAGCCAGAGGTTGATGTGGTCCAGCGCGAAGGGCAATCCCATCCGCACCCAGCGCAGCCCGGGCAGGACCTCGAGCGCCTCGCCCGGCGCGGGCAACGTGTCGCCGAGGGGGTAGGAGAGTTCCGATTCGCGGGGATTGGCCATGGCTTTAGACTTACGTTTACGTCAACGTCATTTGCCAGTGTAGCCATGAGCACCGAAACCCGCCCGACCCCGGCCGACGACCTGCCCGAGGACGTCTTGCCGGACGCCAGCGACGCGGCGGGCCCGCTGTTCACCATCACCGAGCTGGCGGCGGAGTTCGACATCACCCCCCGCGCCATCCGTTTCTACGAGGACATGGGCCTGCTGACGCCGGCCCGCGCCGGCCGCAACCGCGTCTACACGCAGCGCGACCGCACGCGGCTCAAGCTGACGCTGCGCGGCAAGCGGCTGGGGCTCTCGCTGCAGGAGGTGAAGCAGCTCGTCGACATGTACGACAGCCAGGCCGACACGGTGCCGCAGCTGCGCGCGTTCCTCGGCGTGCTGGGGCAGCACCGCAGCCAGTTGCAGCAGCAACTGAGCGACATCGAGGTCACGCTGGCCGAGATCGCCCAGCACGAGGAGCGCTGCCACACGCTGCTGGCCGAGGCCGGGCAGCCGGCGGACTGACGTCCGCCCGCGCAGCCCCTCTTCGGCAGGGGCCGCCGGACGGCTTTTCCAGGATCGCCGCGACCTACACTGCGCCGCCATGAATGGCTTGCATCTCACCGCCGACCTGTCCGGCTGCGCCAACGCGGCGCTGCTGACCGACGAGCGCGGCCTCGCCCATCACACCCGCGCCGCCGCCGAGGCGGCCGGGCTGAGCGTGGTCGGCGAACACTGGCATCGCTTCCCCACGTCCGCCGACGGACAGCCGGGCGGCATCACCGGCATGCTGCTGCTGGCCGAGTCCCACGTGGCGCTGCACACCTGGCCGGAGCTGGCGTCGGTGACGCTGGACGTCTACGTCTGCAACTACGGCGCGGACAACGCCGCCAGGGCCGAGGCGCTGATGGCGGCGTTGATCGACCGCTTCGAGCCCGCCCGGATCGAGCGGCATCGACTGGAGCGTGGGCGGCTCGGCTGAGCGCCCGCGCCCCGTCGGGGCCTGACCGGTTGGACCGGCCAGGCCGGCCGACCTGACCGACCCGATCGGCGCGAGCGTCAGCGCGCGCCGCCCGTGGCGCCCGCGCCGGCGGGCGCCGGGGTCGCCTGGCCTTTGGCCACGGCGGTTTCGCCGGGTTGCGGCGCCGGCTTGAACTGCCCCATCACGTCGCGCTTGCCGCGCTCCAGGTAGGGCACCGGCTGGTCCATCCACGCCGGGCGCGCGCTGCCGAGCAGGTAATGGTCGAAGAACTCCGCCATGTGCACGGTGTAGTGCTTGGTGTTCTCGCGGTCCCGCAGGCCGTGCTTCTCGCCGTTGTAGTTGAACCAGTAGGCTTCCTTGCCCAGCCGGCGCAGCGCGGTGAAGAACTCGATGCCCTGGTACCACGGCACCGCGTCGTCGTCGTCGTTGTGGATGGTCAGGTAGGGCGTGGTGACCTTGTTGACCTGGAAGATGGGCGAGTTCTCCACGTACAGGTCGGGCCGGTCCCACGGCGTGGCGCCGATGCGGCTCTGGCCGTGCTCGTACTGGAACGCGCGGCTGATGCCGGCGCCCCAGCGGATGCCGCCGTAGCCGCTGACCATGTTGGCCATCGACGCGCCGGCTTCCGCCGCGCGGAACATCGTCGTGCGCGTGATCAGGTAGTTGATCTGGTACGCGCCCCAGCTGTGGCCCTGGATGCCGATGCGCTTGGGATCGACGTAGCCCTTGGCGATCTGCTGCTTCACGGCCGGGATCACCGTGTTCATCGCGCTGCGGCCGGGGTGGCCGGTCGTGTAGACGATGTCGGGGCGCAGCACCAGGTAGCCGTTGCTGACGTAGCGGCTGACGTTGATGTTCTGGCTCGGCGCCGGCGGCACGAAGCGGTACCGGTTGTCCGTCATCTTCTCGTAGATGTAGACCATCATCGGGTACTGCTTCTTCGGGTCGAAGCCGGCCGGCTTGGCCAGCAGCGCGTGCAGCTTCTTGCCGTCGGCGGCGGTGTACTCGATCAGCTCCTGCGTGCCCCAGGCGTATTGCGATTGCTGCGGATTGGCGTCGCTGATCTTCTGCGGCGATTGCAGCGACAGCGTCGAGGTCCACAGGTTGGGGAACTCGCTGAAGGTCTGCTGCGTGAAGACAACGCGGTCGGCGTCCTTGGCCTTGATCAGGCCGCCGATCATCTTGTCGTCCTGGATCAGCGTCTTGGGCAGGCCGCCGGTCGCGTCGACGCGGTAGTAGCCGCTGGCGTGCGTCACGTCGTGCGTGCCGGCCAGCGTCAGCGCGTCGGCGGGCAGCGGCTTCTGGTCGGCGTCCTCCGGGTCCAGCGGCACGACGCGCAGCTCCAGCTGCTGACGACGGCCCCAACCCTGCGTCAGGTTCTGGGCCTTGCCGGTGGCGGGCTGGACGGACCAGAGGTCGAACTTGTCGTACACGACGACGCTGTCGTCATCGGCGGTCCAGCCGGCGGCGCCGTAGGGCGAGGGCAGGTCCGGCACGTCACGGTCGTCATTGTCGAAGCGCGACTTGATCTTGCCGGTAAGGTCGATCGCCGCGCCGGTGTCGGTGCGCCAGGCCGTCCAGCGCACGGCGGCGGCGTCGAAGCCCAGCACGTACTTGCCGGCGGGCGACAGCTTGGGCGCGTGGCGCAGCTTGCGACCCAGCGGCTTGGCCGCGCCGGTCTGCAGGTCGACGGCGTAGGCGTCCATGTAGGCGCCTTCCCACGACATCAACTGGCGGTACGGCAGCTCGCTCAGGCCCAGCGCGACGCGGCCGTTCTCGTTCACCTGCACGGTGGGCAGGTCCTTGGTCGCGAGCTGCACGAAGCGCGCCGCGTCCACGTCGGTGCCCAGGTGCACGACGGCGCGGTAGCTGCGCACGCGCTCGCGATCGGCCTTGGCCTTCTGGGCCGATTGCAGCTCCGGATCCTTCCAGTGCCACAGGTCGACCTTCAGCGGCTCGGGCGCGTCCTTGGGCTCGGCGGCGGGCAGCTCGGCGGTGCCCAGGAACAGGCGCTGGCCGTCCTTGCTGAAGCTCAGCGGGGCGTGCTCGCTCGGCGTCCAGCCGGCGGGCATGCCGGCGGTATCGGCGGAGACCAGCACCGACGCGGCGTCGGCGCCGGCCTTCCACAGGAAGAGCTTGTAGGGCACCGGATCAGGCTTGGCATCGGCCTTGTCGGCGGCGTCGGCCTTGTCCGATTTCTCGGACTTGTCCGCCCGCTCGCTGGCGGCCTTCTTCGCCTTGGCCGCGCTCATCGCGGCGAGGTGGTCGCGGCTGCTGACGAAGGCCAGTTGGCGGCCCTGCTCGTCGAAGCGCAGCTGCTTGTAGCTGCCGGCGCCGGCCAGCACCGCGCGCGCCTTGGCGGGCTCGGCGGGATCGATCAGATAGACGCCTTCGCGGGCGGTGTCGTCAGCCTTGGCTTCGGCCTTCGTCTCCGGCTTCGCCTCGGTTCCCGACGCGGCGGCCGCGGAGGCCGCCGGTGCCGCGGGCCTGCCCTTGGCCGGCTCCTTCACCGACACGGCATAGGCCAGCAGGCTGCCCTGCCTGGCCCAGACGAAGTCGGCCACGTCCTTGATCGCATGGCGCTGCAGCGTGGCGGCGTCGATCAGGATCAGCTCGGTGCCGGGCGCTTTCTTCGGCGAGGGGCCGGTCAGGCTGTCGGACAGGGCCTCCTGGTCGGCGGCGCCGTCGCCGGCGACATCGCTCGATGCATCGCTCCAACCGTCGGAGGACCGATCGGCCTTGGGCGCCGCGCCGTCCTTGGCGCCGTCCTTCTTGGTCGGGCTCTCCAGCAGCATCGCCAGATGCTGGCCGCCGTCCTTGGCCCAGGCGAAACGCTTGACGCGCTCGACGGTCTCGACCTTGCCGCTGGCCAGGTCCATCACGGCGGCGCCGGGCTTGGGCGCGTCGTCACCCTTCTTCTTGTCCTTCTTGGCCTTGTCGATCTCGGCGCGCGTCGGCTGCACCGCGAAGGCGACGAAACGACCGTCGGCGCTGAAGGCCGGCGCGGTGCCGCGCGGGACGCGGATCTCGCGGCCGTCGGCGACATGGCGCAGGACCAGCTCGCCATCGGCCTCCTGCGCCACCAGCGCATACGCGATCCATGACCCGTCGCGGCTCAGCTGCGTGCCCTGGATGCTGCGCCAGGTGGCGTAGACGTCATGGGTGATGGGCAGCTTGGCGGCGGTGGGCGATGCCACCGAGGCCGCCGCGGCGGCGACCGGGGTCGCGGTCTGCGGCGGCGTGGCCGCGGCCAGCGGGGCGAAGGGCAGGATCGCCAGCGACAGCGCCGGCAGGGACTTGAGCAGGGATGCGTGCATGGACCGTGCGGGCCGGTAAGCCCGTGTGCAGAGGCGCCCGGAGGGGCGGGACGGCGACGGTTATAGCAAGCCGCCCCGGCTTCGGAACAAAGACATTCCCGGAGTCCGAGGCGGCCGCCCCACGGATTCGGGGCCCGATGTGCGGTGCTCGCCGCTTTGCGCGACAGGCGCTCGGTGGCCGTCCTGGCTCAGTCCGCGGTGGGCGCGTCGGGCGCGCCAGGGGCGCCGGCCGCCGCGGTCAGGGTCTTCACCAACCAGGCCTGCAGGTCCTGGATCTCCTCCATGCTGACCTCGTGGGCCATCGGGTACTCGTGCCACTCGACGTCGTGGCCGAGCCGGCGCAGCTCCGCCAGCGAGGCCTGGGCACGCGCGGGCACGACGACGCCGTCGCCGCTGCCATGGGCCAGGAAGATCGGCGTGGCGACGTTGGCGGCGCCACGCTCCGCCTCCGTGGTGCCGAGCAGCGGCAGGTAGCCGGACAGGCCGACCAGGCCGGCCAGCCGCTTCGGATACCGCAGCCCCGTCATCAACGTCATCGCGCAGCCTTGCGAGAAACCCATCAGCACGACCCGCTCCGGCGGGATGCCGTGCTCGCGTTCCTCGCGGGCGATGAGGTCCTCGATCAGCGCCTGCGAGACGCGCAGGCCGTCGGCGTCCTCGCGCTGGCTCAGGTCGCCATGGCGGATGTCGTACCAGGCGCGCATGCGCATGCCGTTGTTGATGGTGACCGGGATCTCCGGCGCGCTGGGCAGGACGAAGCGCAGCCCGCCGCGCGCCATCACCGCGCGCAGGTCCAGCGCCTGGCACACCGGCACGAAGTCGTTGCCGTCCGCGCCGAGGCCGTGCAGCACGACGATGCTGAAGCGGGGCGTCTCGCGGGTCTGGAGTTCGATGGTTTCGAGCGTCATGGGGCGGCATCGTAGTCCCGCGCGGGGCCTTGCGCCTTGTCACCCCGCCTGCGTGCCGCATCGCGCGTCGATGCAGTTGGTCGCAAACGCGTCGCGCCCGGGGGAGCTCGAACGTAGTCTGCGCTCCATCGCATCCCCGGATGCTTCAGCTCAAGGAAAGGCCGACACCATGTTCGACAGCGAAGAACTCAACCGCCTGGCCGACCTGCATCAGCGCGGCATCCTCAACGACGAAGAATTTGCCCGCGCCAAGGCGAAGGTGCTGGAAGGGGGCGCGACGCGGACCTCGTCCACGTCGTGGACCTGCGGCGCCTCCAGCGCCATGCCGCCGCCGTCCGGCGCGCCGGCGGTCAGCGCCCTCAACGCCTTCCGCCGCAGCCGCGGCGACCGCTGGATCGGCGGCGTCTGCGGCGGCCTGGCCCGCATCAGCGGACTGGCCTCGTGGTTCTGGCGCATCGTCTTCGTGGCGCTGACGATGTGCGCCGGCGGCGGCATGCTGCTGTACCTCCTGCTCTGGATCTTCGTGCCGCTGGAGGACTGAGCGCGCCTCAGCGCCGGCCACGCAGCAGATAGGCGGAGGCGAGCCAGCGGCGCTCGACCTCCGCCTCTTTCATTCGGTGGGCCAACTCGCGCCACGGGCAGCCGAGGCCGTCCATGCGCACCACCGAATGCATCGCCGCGCCGAGCACGAACAGGTTGCTCAGCGGCAGCCACGGCGGTGCCCACGCCAGGCCCGCCGCGACGACGCGCGCGCCCGGCTTGAGCGCCCGCAGCACGCGGTCGAGACCGGCGGCATCCTGCAAGGCGTCGTGCGTGAAGAAGAACAGCGCCGCGTCGGCGCGCCGACGCCCGAGCGCGGCGGCGATCGGCGCGTCCGCCGCGGTGGCGGTGAGAAAGTCGATCGGCGTGGCCAGGGCCTGGACCCCGACGCGCTCCCGCGCCTGGTGCATCATCGACTCGCAGGGCTCGACGGCGACGATGTGGCCGGCGGGGCCGACCGCCTCGGACAGTCCGGGCAGGCTCAGGCCGGTGCCCGCGCCGATGTCGAGCACGACGTCGCCCGGGGCGAGCGCCAGCGCGGCGATGGCCTCGCGACGCAACGGCGCCACGGGCATCAGCTCGTAGTCGTAGATCGCGGCGCGGCGCGTGTAGAGCGCGTCCGACGCGCGGGATTCGGGCGATGCCGGCGAGGCGTCCGGACGCCGCTCCTCGTGCGTGGTCATCGACTTCCTTGGGGACTGCGATCGATCCAGCTTCGCGCCCGCGCGGCGCGAGTGTCAAGCAAGAAAATCAGGGAAGCGCCTCCAAACCGCGACGGCATCGCCACCGTCGTCACGGAACCGTCACACCGGGCCGAAAGAATCGCGCCCCATGCGCGTCCCTATCCCCACAGGCATGCGGCTTGCCCGACAAGCCGCCCTCTCGATCGCGGTCGTCTGCGCGATCGCCGCCGGTCCCGCCGTCAGCGCCGAGCCGGCGCCGATGGACCTCAAGTTCTCCCAGTTCTTCAAGACCCCGATCGGCCCGGCCGGCCTGGAGCTGTCCGAGGCGCTGCGCGGCGCCGACGGCCGCGAGGTGCGTTTGGTCGGTTACATGGTCGCCCAGGAGGACGCCAAGCCCGGCCGCTTCTGGCTGACGCCGCGCCCGGTGCGCATGAGCGAGCACGCCGACGGCGAGGCCGACGACCTGCCGGCCGCCACCGTCACCGTGCTGCTGGATCCCGCGCAGCGCGACCGCCTGATCGCCCACCGCGAGGGGCTGGTGGTGCTGACCGGCCAGCTCTCCGTCGGCCGCTTCGAGGACGAGGCCGGCCGCGTGTCCTGGGTCCGCCTGCAATTGCCGGCGGGCGCGCTGGAGGCGCGGGCCGCCGCCGCGAAGCCCGACGCGGGCTCGTCCCACAAGCATTGAAGCGGCGCAGGGGGCCACGCCCGTCGTGTCGACCGTGGCGCCGCGCTCCTCGACTTTCCAATTTCTCCGCCTTGACTGGAACCCCATGAAGCACCTGCCTTCCCTGCTCGCCAGCGCCTGCGCGCTGCTGGCGCTGTCCGCGCACGCCGCGCCGACCGTCACGCGCCTGACGCCGCCCAGCGAGCTCTTCTCCAGCGGCGGGCCCGAGCCCGTCATCGCCCGCTTCCTGCCGGGCCAGCGCTTCGACCTGCAGGCCACCGTCAAGCCGGACGCCGGCCAGCGCATCACGGCCGCCCGCTTCCTGATCGACGGCAAGCCGGTCGATGCCACCGTGGCGCTGCGTGATTGCGCCGAGGGCTGCGTCAAGGGCATCAGCGCCGAGACGGCCATCGCCACCGTGCGCGCCGTCAGCCTGGAGAAGGCCGGCCGCCACGAGTTCAGCGTCGAGGCCACGCAGTCCGATGGCCAGAAGGTCAGCGCCCGCGGCAACTTCGACGTCGTCCCCTTCGCCGCGGCGATGGGCCCCAAGGTCAAGAACGTCATCATCCTGCTGGGCGACGGCATGGGCGCGGCGCAGCGCACCGCGGCGCGCATCGTCAAGGGCGGCTACGCGCAGGGCAAGGTCATCCAGCCGCTGGCGATGGACACCTTCCCGGCCACCGCGCTGGTCAAGACCGCGTCGCTGAACTCGGTGGTCACCGACTCGTCGCCGGGCATGACGTCCTACGTCTCCGGCAACAAGAACAACAACAATGAAGAAGGCGTCTTCCCCGACGACACCATCGATGCCTTCGACAATCCGCGCATCGAGTACCTGTCCGAGTACCTGCACCGCACGCAGGGCAAGGCGCTGGGCATCGTCACCACGGCCGACGTCTTCGACGCCACGCCGGCCGGCAACGCAGTGCACACCAGCAACCGCGGCGCGGGCACGGGCATCGTCGACCAGTTCTTCGACGACCGCTCGCGCACCGGCCTGACCGTGCTGCTGGGCGGCGGCCGCAAGTGGTTCCTGCCCGCGGGCACGCCGGGTTCCGAGCGCGCCGACGCCAACGACTACGCGTTCTCCGCCACCGACCCGCACACGTCCGAGATCGTCAAGCGCTGGGGCGCCGCGCCGGGCGCCAAGGACAAGGGCCGCGACCTGATCCAGGAATTCCAGGCCGCCGGCTACCGCTACGCGCCGACCAAGACCGCGCTCGAAGCGGCCACCGCCGGCGCGGGCGCGGACAAGCTGCTGGGCCTGTTCTCGTTCTCCAACATGAACGTCGCGCTCGACAAGATCGACGGCCGCCGCGGCGTCAAGAAGGGTCTGGCGGGCGGCAGCGTCGTCGACGACTACGGCTTCCCCGACCAGCCCATGCTCGACGAGATGGCGCGCGCCGCGCTGGGCACGCTGAAGAAGCAGCCCAAGGGCTTCGTGCTGATGATCGAGGGCGCCTCGATCGACAAGCAGGCCCACAACATGGACACCGAGCGCTGGATGCTCGACACCATCGAGTTCGACCGCGCCGTGCAGGTCGCGCAGGACTTCGCCCGCGAGAACGGCGACACGCTGGTCATCGTCACCGCCGACCACGAGTGCTCCGGCGCGGCGCTGATCGGCGGCTCCATGCTGACGGACAAGGCGCTGCAGGAGGCGTCGTCCAGGAAGGGCGTCGCCAACTTGCGCGACAAGGTCGTGGGCGTGTACGAGAAGGCCGGCTTCCCGCGCTACCGCGTCGCGGCGGACGGTTATCCGGAAGCGACGGACATCGACTACCGCCTGCTGGTGGGGTACGGCGCCAACGCGGACCGCTACGAAGACTGGCGCACCAACAACACGCCGCTGCGTGACTCGCAGCAGCCGATGGCCAAGGCCGAGCCGCTGAAGTGGTACCCGGCCAACCCATCCGAGCGCGACGACGCGCTGGGCGAGTTCCTGGTCACCGGCCAGGTGCCCGGCGAGTCGGCGGTCCACACCGCGACAGACATCCCGCTGTCGGCCTTCGGCCCCGGCGCGCTGGCGTTTACCGGCGTGATCGACAACACCGACGTGTTCTTCAAGCTGGTGCAGGCGGTGGTCAAGGGCACGACGGCCCCGGCCGACGCGACGGGCGCGAAGCGGCCGGCCAAGGTCGCGGGCAAGTGAGCATCGGCGACGGCCGTCGGACTCGCGCCTGACACCGGGCGCAAGAAGACAGGCGAGTGACGAGGAGGCCCCGCGGGGCCTCCTCTCGTTGGGGGGCCGCGTCAATGTCGCGCCCCTATGATTCCGGGCGGCGCCGCGTCCCCGTTGCCAGGGATCGGTCCGCAGGACTCGCCGCGACCGTGGGGTGTTCCTCGGACCTGCCCTGCGACGCCAATCGGAGCGCGGCCGACGATTTCAGGAGTCCTCATGAGAGCAGTGCTGATCCTCATCGCCGTGGGCGTGCTCGCGGCCGCCGGCTGGAAATACCAGGACGAGATCCCGTTCCTGCGCGACGCGCGGGCGACGCTCGCGCCCAAGCTCAAGCTCGACGACATCCCCTCGCTGACGCGCGTGGCCGAGACCCGACCGACCGACGGCGGCGCGCGCGACACGGGCTCCGGCGCGCCGGCCGCCGCCAACGGTCTGCGCCGTTGCATGCAGAACGGCACCACGCTCTACACCAACGAGGCCGCCTGCCCCCCGGGCAGCAAGGAGGTCGCGGTGAAGGGCGGATCGGTCTCCGTGGTGCCCGCCTTCAAGCCGCCGCCCGCGCCGCCCTCCGCGAGCGGCAGCGCCAGCGGGATTCCGAATGCGCGCGATCTGCTCGCGCCCAAGGACGGCACGCTGCACGAGAAGATGATGGAGCGGAACTCCGGCGGCTGACGTCGTCGGACGTTCAGGGCGGCGGGGCGCTCCGCCAGCCGCCGCCCAGCGCGCGCACCAGCGCCAGGCGATTGTCCAGCTCGCTCTGGCGCAGCCGGATCAGGTCGTTGTCCTGCGCGAAGAGATTGCGCTGCGCATCCAGCTCCTCCAGGTAGCTCGCGTAGCCGGCCTCGTAGCGATCGTGCGCGTACTGCAGCGACCGCGCCAGCACCTCGCGCCGCTCGCGCGCGAAACGCAGCTGCCGGTCCAGTCGTTCGATGCCGGCCAGCGCGTTCTCGACCTCGGTGATCGCAGTCAGCACCCGACCGCGATAGGCGTAGGCCGCCTGATCCCGCTGCGCGGTCGCCGTGTCGAACTGCGCCCGCAGCCGGCCGGCGTCGAACAGCGGCGCAAGCACGCTGCCGCCGATGCTCCAGACCCGGATCGGGTCGTAGTCCAGCGCGGCGACATACAGCTTGCCGGCGGAGGCGGCGAACGAGATCTGCGGCATGAAGGCCGCTCGCCGCCCGGCCAGCGTGGCATCGCTCGCGGCCAGCGTGAGCGCGGCCTGGGCCAGGTCGGGACGCCGTTCGAGCAGCGCGGACGGCAGCACCGTCGGGGGTACCGGCAGCGCCAGGTCCTCGAACGGCTTACCGCGCGGCAGGTCGCCCGGCTGCTGGCCGGTGAGCTGCGCCAGCGCGTTTTCCTGGCGCCGGATCGCCAACTCCAGGTTGGGCACGGCTTGCGCGACCGAGGCGTACTCGGCCTGCGCCTGGGTCAGTTGCAACTGCGAGATGTAGCCGGTGCGGGCCTGGTCCTGCGCCAGCCGCAACGCCTCGGCGCGCGAGTCCAGCGTGCGCTTGGACAGCGCCAGCTGCGACTCCAGCCCCAGCAGCGCGATGTAGGACTGCACCGTGGTCGCGGCCAGGCTCAACGCCGCGCCGTCGCGATCGGCCTGGCTGGCGGCGACGCGCAGCCGCGCCGCGCGGGTCAGCGCGCCCAGGCGGTCCCACAGGTCCAGCTCCCACGACGCGGACAGCCCCGGCTGCAGGATGTGCGATTCCGAGATGCCCGTCGTCTGCAGCGTGCGCGACCCCTGCGCCGCGAAGGTCGCGTTCAGTTGCGGACCTTCGGCGGCGGCGCTCGCGGAGAGCGCCGCCCGGGCCTCGTCCAGGCGGGCGCCGGCGAGCAGCAGGTCGTTGTTGTGGGCGAGCGCGCGGTCGACCAGCGCGTCCATCACCGGGTCGCCGAAGTCGCGCCACCAGTCGCCGCGCAACGCGGCGGGCGCGTCGGCGCCGGACGCCGCGGCGTCCGCGGGCCGGGGCGCCGACGCCGGCGAGTCGGACGAGACCGGCTGCTCCCGCCACGACGCCGGCATGTCCACCCGAGACGCGTCCGGCGGCGCGCGCAGGGCCGGCGCGCATCCCGCGAGCAGGACGGCGGAGGCGATCAGCGACAGACGACGCCTCATCGCGATGCTCCGGACGCGGGCCATGAAGAAGCCAAAGGGGCCAAGGGCGTCGATGACGCTGGCGCAGGTGCAGGTGAAGGTGAAGGTGAAGGTGAAGGTGAAGGCTTGGGCGTGGGCGTGGGCGTGGCTGCCAACGGAGACGCGGGCGCCGGCGCGGACGCCGAGGTCGCCACCGTCACCACCACGGACATGCCGGGGCGCAGCCGCTCCAGCGCCGGCTGGTCGGCATCGAGCGCGATTCGCACCGGCAGCCGCTGCACGACCTTCGTGAAGTTGCCGGTCGCGTTATCGGCCTTGAGCACCGCGAACTCCGATCCCGTGGCCGGCGCGATCTGCTGCACCCGGCCGGTGAAGCGCACGCCCTTCAGCGCGTCCGCCTTGAAGCTGACCGCCTGCCCCAGCTGCATGCGGCCGGTCTGCGTCTCCTTGAAGTTGGCCACCACCCAGAGCTGGCGCGGCACCAGGAACAGCAGTTGCGACCCGGCGCTGACGTATTGCCCCAGCCGCACCGAGACCTCGCTGACCTGCCCGTCCGCGGGCGCGCGGATGACGGTGTTGGAGAGGTTGATGCGCGCCGTCGCCAGTTGGGCGTCCGCCGCCTGCACTTGCGCGTGCAGGCCGCCGCGGCTGACGGTGGTGGCCTTGATGCGTTCCTCGCCGATGCGGATGTCGGCCCTGGCCTTTTCGACGTTGGCGGAGGCCAGCCGGTTGCTGGCGCGGACGCGGTCGCGCTCGTTCAGCGACACGGACCCGCGCCCGGCGAGGTCCTCCACGCGAGCCAGTTCCGCGTTGGAGCGCGCCAGCTCGCCCTCCGCCGAGGCCAGCGTGGCGCGCGCCGCCGCCAGCGTCGCCTGGTTCTGTGCCTGCGTCTGGTCGAAGTTGTCGAACTGCGCCGCCGCATTGGCGCGCTGCGCCTCGGCCTGCGCGACGGCGGCGGCGTAGAGCCGGTCGTCGATGCGCACCAGCGGCTGGCCGGCCCTCACCTGTTCGAAGTCCTTCACCAGCACCTCCACGACGTAGCCGTTGACCTGCGGCGACAGCACGGTCACGGCGCCGCGCACGTAGGCGTTGTCGGTGGTCTCGTCGCTGGTGTCGAAGGGGCCGAGCTCCCACGCGCGCAGGATCAGCGTCACGCCCACCAGCGCGACCAGCGCCATCACGATGATCGACGTCGTCGAGGCCTTCAGGTACTTCGGCGGCGACGAGGGCGAGGCCGGCGGCGCGGCGGCGGACGCGGAGGCCGAGGGGGGCGAGGGCGGCATCGTCGTCCCGGCGCCTTCGCCGTCGGTCGGCAGCGGCAGGTTGGTGTCGGCCGTGCCGGTGGCGGACGAGGCCGTCGCCATGCCTTGCGGGACCGGTGGCGACGGATAACCCGGCGGGTGCGCCACGGGAGCCGCGGCAGGCGATGCGGCGGGCGATGCTGCGGGCGGCGCGGGGCGGCCGGGATCGGAGGGAGGCGGCGCGTTGCTCATGGTCGTGCGGGCGGCGGCTGCGCCGGTTGGATCGACAAGGGGGCGGCCGTGGGCGCGGGTCGCGTGGACGCGGCCACGAGGGTGGCCGCGCGGCGCCGGTCGAGCCGCTTGACCAGCGCGGTGCGGCCGAGCAGCGCCAGCAGCCACAGCAGGAAGGCGACGGCGGTCATCGCACTGAACATGAAGACGTCGTTGTAGGCGCGGACGTTGGACTCGCGCCGGGCCACCTGCGCGAGTTGCGCGGCGCCTTGCGCCGACCGCAGCACCGGGTCCCCGATCACGCCGCCCAGCGCCGCGGCCTGCTGCGCCACGCGCGTCGCCACCTGCGGATCGGTGCGGTCCATCGTCGCCACCAGGGAGGCGGAGTATTCGTGCTCCCGGTACAGCTGGTAGGTGTTCAGCACCGCGGAGCCGACCAGCCCGCCCATCGTCTGCGTCACCGAGAACATCACCGAGAACGTCACCATGTAGGCCGGCCCGTTCTTGAGCGCCTGGCCGATGCCGATCAGCATCAGCGGCCCCATGAACATGCCGGCGCCGATGGACAGCAGGAACTGGCTCAGGAAGAAATCGTGCGGCCGGTCGAGGCTGGTGCGGTGGTGGTCCAGCAGACCGGCGATCGCGAACAACACGATGGACAGCAGGATCTGCGGCACCATCGTCCTGGGTGTGAAGCTCAGCGAGCAGGCCACCATGCCGATCACCATGCCCGCCAGCACGATCGCGAACAGCGGCTGCAGCTGGTCCGGCCCCATGCCCTGCGCGCGCAGGAAGCTGACGGCGCCAACCGACTGCTCGGCGGTCAGGAAGCGCAGGATCATGCCCCCGATGACAAAGCGCAGCGTCGTGCCGTTGAAGAACCAGCGCGTCTGGATCAGCGGGTTGGCGCGGTGATGCTCGATGAATACCGCGGCCACGATCAGCAGCAGCGCCGCCATCAGCAGCCAGGCCAGCCAGGGCGCGTCGGTCCACCAGTGCAGGTAGCCCTGCACCAGCACCGCGCAGATCATCGCCACGGCGGGCGCGATCAGCGCGAAGCTCAGGAAGTCCAGCGGCTCGAAGACCTTGATCTGCACGCCCGGCGGCAGTTTCAGCACGACGACGGCGGCGAAGCTGCACAGCGCCAGGCCGGCCTCGAACAGGTACAGGTTGTGCCAGGAGCCGCCGCCCTGGTCGAGCAGCGCCGGGGAGACGACCCAGGCCAGCGGGGCGGCCAGTTGGCCGATGCCCACGCCGATCACCATCATCTTGCCGGTGTGGGTGCGGGGCATGCTCTGCAGCATGTAGAGCAGGCACAGTGTCGAGCAAGCCGCGCCGGCCAGGCCGCTGGCGGCGCGCACGATCAGCGTGGTGGCGAAGGTGCCGACGAACAGGTGCAGGACGGTCAACACCGCGTAGACCCCCAGGCCGATCTCCGCGAACCAGCGCATGCCGAATTGCTGTCGGCACTTGAAGACGAGCAGGTTGGCGGTGACGTTCACCATCACGTAGGCCGCGGAGATCCAGGCGCCCTCGGACGGCGTCAACCCGAGCTGCCCCTGCAGCACCTGCAGGTTGGCGGTGACCAGGCCGTTGCCCAGCGCGCCGGTGATGCCCACCAGGATGGCCACCAGCGCATACGCGAGCCGCCGCCACGGCGGATGCCACGGCATGGAGGGAGAGCCCGGCATGCTGGGCTTCTCGTGCTCCTGCCAGTCGGGGACCGGCTTCAGATAAGGCGGTGTGGCCACGGCGGTGTCGCTGCTCCAGTCCCCGCAGGATGATCCCGCGAGGGCATGACGAGGGTCAGGACTTGCACCGATGGCCGTGGCGCGAGACCGGCGGCGGATCGGCGCGGGATCGGGGCATTATTCAGCAGGGCGGGGACGGGAGGTCCGCCTCCATCGGGGCGAGTGATGGGTCCGTCCGCTCAACGCCGCCCGAGCGACTCAGCCGAGCCTGCCCTTCACCACCATTTCCTCCGCCGCCCTCACCAGGCACATCGCCGCGGCGCCGGCGGCGAGGCCGGCGTGCCATTGGCGGTCCGTGAGCACGCCGCCGATGCCGACGACCGGCGCGCCGGCCATGCGTGACCACCAGCGCAACTGGGCCAGGCCCTGCGGCAGCCAGGGCATGTCCTTGGTGGTCGTCGGCCACAGCGGGCCGCAGGCGATGTAGTCGGGCGCCAGCGCGCGCGCACGGCACAGCTCCCAGAGGCTGTGGCTGGACAGGCCCAGCCGCACGCCGTGGCGCTCCCGGCGGTGCCGCAGTTCCTCCCGGTCCGCGCTGTTCAGCGCCGCCCAGTCCTCCTGCCCGAGGTGCAGCGCACGGGCACCCTCGTCGAGCGCCAGGCGCCAGTGGTCGTTGACCCACAGCGTCGCCGAGCGGCCGGCCATCGCGCGCACGGCCTCCCGGATCGCGGAGCGCAGATCACCGTGCTTGATCCGCAGTTGCACGTGCTCGAAATGGCCGCTCAGCGCCAAGGCTGAAACGCGCTCCGGCTCGGAGGTGATGGCATAGAGCCCGCGAGCGAACGATGCCGGACCGGCCGCGGTGGATGTGATCACGCGGCGCCAGCGGTCGAGCGTCGCGCGATCGGGGGCGGTCTCGTCATCGAAGCCCATGACGGGCATGGCTCGCGGATCGTCGACGAAGCCGCGGTCCGGGCGGAGCGGACCGGCGCCGTCGCCGGCCGCATGGCCGTCGCGCAGCGCCGCCCAGGTCAGCATCTTGGCCAGGATCACCGCGTCCGGCACGGCGAAGCCGCGTGCCAGCGCGGCAGCGGCGGCCGTGGCGAAGGTGCAGCCGCTGCCGTGGTGATGCGGCGGTGTGCCGTCGTGGCCGGCCAGGCGCGGCAGGGCGATCCAGCCGGTGGCGAGCGGGCTGTCCAGCCAGTCCATCGACAGGCCCTCTGCCAGCGCCACGTCGTCGCCGCCGGTGATGCAGACGGCGTGCGCGCCCAGGCCGCGAAGCATCGCGGCCAATTCCGGGACGGGATGCTGCCCGGCCGCGACGCCGAGCAGCCGCTCCGCCTCGCGCCGATTCGGCGTCAGCAGCGCGGCGCGAGGGACAAGCTGGTGGCGATAGGCGCCGAGCAAGGCGTCGTCGCAGAATGCCACGCCGCCCGCGGGACCGCCGGCCGTGGCGCCGAGCACGGGATCGACCACCAGCGGCGTGTCGCCGCACTGCGCCAGCAACGCGTCCACCGCCGCGGCGCTCGCGAGCAAGCCGGTCTTGACGACACGCGGCGGCATGTCCTGACGCAGCGCGGACAGCTGCGCGCGGATCTGCGCGGCATCGAGCGGAAACACCGCCTGCACGCCCTTCGAGTGCTGCGCGGTCACCGCGGCCACGACCGGGCACAGATGCACGCCCATCGCCGCCGCCGCGCGGGTGTCGGCGCTCAAGCCCGCGCCGCCGCCGCTGTCGGTGCCGGCGACGCTCCAGATCACCGGCGGTTCCGGATCGGCCGTCCAGGGCCTCAGGACCGCCGCGTCCGGGTCGACGGGGCTGGCCCACGGGGAAGGCAGGCTCGGATGCGGCACCAGCGATCCCCGCATGCGTGACGGATCAGAGGCGCCGCGACGGTCGGTCATGCGTCCCCCAGCACGAAGGCGTGGCCACCGACCGGCGTGCTCGCCACCGCGAACGCCTGCGGCGCCATCAGCCCGGCGAGGAAGGCCTGCCGGCCGGCGCGCACCGCGTCGCGAAAGGCGCCCGCCATCGCGGCGGGATCGCCGGCCTGCGCGACCGCGCTGTTCAGCAGCACCGCGTCGAAGCCCAGCTCCATCGCCCGCGCCGCCTGCGACGGGGCGCCGAGGCCGGCGTCGATCACCAGCACCGTGTCGGGCAGCCGCTCGCGCAGCGTGCGCAGCCCATGCAGATTCAACAGCCCCTGGCCCGACCCGATCGGCGCGCCCCACGGCATCAGCAGCGGGCAGCCGGCGTCGAGCAGGCGGCGGCCGAGGATCAGATCCTCCGTGCAATACGGGAAGACGGTGAAGCCTTCGCGCGCGAGTTCGGTCGCGGCGGCGACCAGCTCGAACGGGTCGGGCTGCAGCGTGTGGTCGTCGCCGATCACTTCGAGCTTGATCCAGGCGGTGCCGTAGACCTCGCGCGCCATGTGGGCGAGTTGCACCGCCTCGCGGGCGCTGCGGCAACCGGCGGTGTTGGGCAGCAGCCGCGCATCCTGCGCGCGGCCGACGGCGAGTGCCTGCGCCAACGCGCCGTTGTCGCCGACCTGCAGCGTGCGCTTGAGGCCGACCGTCAGGACCTGCGACGACGACGCGCGGATGGCGTCGCACAAGACGGCTGGGCTGGGATAGCCGGCGGTGCCCAGGAAGAAGCGACTGTGGAAGCCGACCCCGTCGATGGTCAGCGGGTCCGCGTCCGCGCGCGGCGAGGCGGCGAGGGTCATGTCAGCCTCCGACGATGGGTTGGAAGAACAGCACCACGTCGCCGTCGTGCAGCGTCGTGGCCAGGCGGGCGTCGCGCGGCACGAAGCGGCCGTTGAGGGCGGTGGCGACGGCAGCGGGCTCGCGCCGCTCGCGGTGGAGCAGATGCGCGAGCGTGGCGCCGGCCGGCAAGGTGATCGAGCGATCGTCCAGGCGGACCGTGATCGAGGGCAAGGGAGTCATCGTGAGGTCTCCAGGGCGACGAACCCGGACGGGTCGTCGCGATGCGTCGAATGGGCGATGTCGTCGATGCGGGCCAACGCCGCCTCGGCGAGCAGTCGCTCCACCAGCGCGGGCGCCAGCAGCCAGCCATGGCGGTACAGGCCGTTGAGCCGCAGCAGGCCGGGCTCGTGGTGGGTGAAGGGCAGGTTGTCTGGCATGGCGGGGCGCAGGTGCCGGTCCAGCCGCGTGATGCGGGCTTCGGACAGCGCCGGCAGCACGCTCTGCGCCGCCGCCATCAGCTCGACGGCGGAACGCAGCGAGACGGGGCTGCGGTCCTCGCTTTCGATCTCGCTGGCGCCGACGACGATCTCGTCCCGCGCCCGCGGCACGAGGTAGACGCGATGGCGGGGATGCAGCAGCCGCACCGGTCGCCGCAGCCCGTGTGCGGGCAGCGACAGCGTGACGATCTCGCCCCGCACGCCGCGCAGCGGCAACGGCGGGCGGGCCCCGAGGCCGCGCGTGTCGATCGCCCAGTCGCCGGACCAATGGCCGCCGTCGCGAAAGTGCAGCGTGCCGGGCAGCACCTGGTCGATCGCGCGCGACCAATGCCATCGCGTGGCGCCGGCGCCCGCATGCAACGCGGCCATCGCGGGCAGCGGTGCGATCAGGCCCTCGCGCGGCAGTAGCCAGCCGCGCAGGCCGGGCGCCAGCATCGGCTCGTGCCGGCGCAGCGCGTCGACATCGAGCGCCTCGGCCCCCGGCATCCGCATCAACGAGCGCTGCGCCGCACCCAGATCGGCGCGATGCGACAGCAGCAGGCTGCCCTCGGCCTGCAACGGCACCGGGCGCGGCAACGCGGCGACGATCCCTGGCCACAGCGCGAGCGACCGCCAGCCCAGTGCCGCGATCTCGTCGCCGCCTTGCTCCTGCTCGGCGAGCGGGCTCAGCATGCCGGCCGCGCTGAACGCCGCGGCGTCCTGCGCGTCGAAGGCCGGATCGGGACCGGCGGCCGCGTCGAAGACGTCGACGCGATGACCGGCGCGCGCCAACGCCCAGGCGAAGAGCCGCCCGGCCAGGCCCGCTCCGGCGATGGCGATCGCGGCCATCGTGCTCAGGCCTGCCGGATGGGGATGTAGAGCTCGCCGCCGCCGGCGCGGAACTCGGCGCTCTTCTCGCGCATGCCGGTCAGCGCGGCCTCGGCGTCGAGGTCGCGCGCGGGGGCCCGGGCGTCGGCTTCGGACGGCTCGCCCGCGTCGCTGTCGACGCGTTGCTCGCCGTTCTCGGCCAGCGCCGCGCTGTACTCCCGCACGTCCTGCGTGATCTTCATCGAGCAGAACTTGGGCCCGCACATGGAGCAGAAGTGCGCCACCTTCGCGCTGTCCTTGGGCAAGGTCTCGTCGTGGAACTCGCGCGCGGTCTCCGGGTCCAGGCCGAGGTTGAACTGGTCCTCCCAGCGGAACTCGAAACGCGCCTTCGACAGCGCGTCGTCGCGCGCGCGCGCCGCCGGATGGCCCTTGGCGATGTCGGCCGCGTGCGCCGCGATCTTGTAGGCCATCAGGCCCTGCTTGACGTCGTCGCGATCGGGCAGGCCCAGGTGCTCCTTGGGCGTGACGTAGCACAGCATCGCGCAGCCGAACCAGCCGATCATCGCGGCGCCGATGCCGCTGGTGATGTGGTCGTAACCGGGCGCGATGTCCGTGGTCAAGGGCCCCAGCGTGTAGAACGGCGCCTCGTCGCAGTGCTTGAGCTGCTCGGTCATGTTGGCCTGGATCATGTGCATCGGCACGTGGCCGGGGCCTTCGATCATGGTCTGCACATCGTGCTTCCACGCGACCTTGGTCAGCTCGCCCAGCGTGCGCAGCTCGGCGAACTGCGCCTCGTCGTTGGCATCCGCCAGCGAGCCCGGCCGCAGCCCGTCGCCCAGCGAGAAGCTGACGTCATAGGCCTTCATGATTTCGCAGATTTCCTCGAAGTGCGTGTAGAGGAAGTTCTCGCGGTGATGCGCGATGCACCACTTCGCCAGGATCGAGCCGCCGCGCGACACGATGCCGGTGCGCCGTTTCACCGTCATCGGCACGAAGGGCAGGCGCACGCCGGCGTGAATGGTGAAGTAGTCGACGCCCTGCTCGGCCTGCTCGATCAGCGTGTCGCGGAAGAGCGCCCAGCTCAGCTCCTCGGCGACGCCGCCGACCTTCTCCAGCGCCTGGTAGATCGGCACGGTGCCGATGGGCACGGGGCTGTTGCGCAGGATCCAGTCGCGCGTGGTGTGGATGTTGCGGCCGGTGGACAGGTCCATCACCGTGTCCGCGCCCCAGCGTGTCGCCCACACGAGCTTCTCGACCTCCTCCTCGATGCCGGAGCTCACGGCGGAGTTGCCGATGTTGGCGTTGACCTTGACCAGGAAGTTGCGGCCGATCGCCATCGGCTCCAGTTCCGGATGGTTGATGTTGGCCGGGATGATGGCGCGGCCCCGGGCCACCTCGTCACGCACGAACTCGGGCGTGATGATGCCGGGGATGCTGGCGCCGAGGCCCTGGCCGCGCAGGCGCTGCTCGCGCTCGCTGTCGGCGAGGTACTCGTGCATCCAGGCGCGGCGGCCGTTCTCGCGGATGGCGACGTACTCCATCTCGGCGGTGACGATGCCGCGCCGCGCGTAGTGCATCTGCGTGACGTTGGCGCCGCCGCGCGCGCGCCGCGGCTGCCGAGTCAGCTTGACGCTGTGCGCGCGCAGCGCCTGCTGCTGGCCGGCCTCGCGCAGGCCGTCGTCGAAGAGCTGGATCGGTCGGCCCGTGTAGGGCTCGGTGTCGCCGCGCGCCTCGATCCATTCCGCGCGGGGGGCCGGCAGCCCGCGGCGCACGTCGGTGGCCGCGGCGGGATCGGTGTACGGGCCGGAGGTGTCGTAGACGGCGATGCGCTCGCCGTTGGTCAGCGCGATCTCGCGCAGCGGCACGCGCAGCCGCGGATGCAGCACGCCGTGTTCGTGCGTCTTGGTCGACGCGGGCAAGGGCGCGCGGCTGGCGGCCAGGCGCTCGTGGACATCGGTGGCGGGTGTCGCCGCGGGGGCATCGCCGGGTGCGGTGGTCGCGGCGGGGGACAGGTCGTGCGTCGTCATCGGGGCTCTCCGGTGGTGAGCGCCGGAGGCTGGACCGATGAGGACGGACGGGCGGGAGGAACGGGACCCTTCCGGGGTGCGCGGCCGATGTCGAGGTCCGGGGACCTGGGCTGACGCGGGCCGCGAGGCGGTGTGCCTGAAGGGCGGGCTCTTCTTACGCCGGTACGAACCGGATCAAGTTCAGCGGGTCCACGGCTTCATCGCCATGTCTCAGCCCGTGCCGGACGAAGCGCGTGTCGATCACGCCTTGTCCGGCCCAGGGCTCCCCGGAGCAGGCGCGCAGTATAGGCCGGGCGCGTTGTCGCGTGCCGTTCGTGACTTCTTCGACATCGTGCCGCGCCGCTCGCCGGTCCTCGGGCAAACCCCGAGGGAACGTCACGCGAGTGACTTCTTACACTCCGGCGCTCACGCCGCGGTGCGATGAGCGGATCGAGCCATCCGCGCATCGTCCAACGAGAACAGCAATCTGGCATCAACAGGCGGCGTTGGCCTCGAGAGGGTGGAGTCATGAGCAGTCGTAGTCCCTTGTCCGTCCGGCGGCGTGGCCTGGCCCTGTGCCAGGCGCTGGGTCTGGCCCTGGCCGCGATGTCCGCGCAGGCGCAGACCGCTCCCGCGGGCGCGACCCCCGATCCCAAGGCGCCGCTGAGCGATGTCGATCGCGCCAAGCGCGATGCCGACAAGGTCTTCCAGTGGATCAAGTTCCACGCCGAGAAGGGCGAGGCGAAGAAGGCGGCCGAGAAACCGCACGAGGCGGCCAAGCCCGACGCGAAGGCCGCCGCCAGGACCGCGCCCGCGCCGGCCGCGGCCAGGCGCCAGGAACTCGACCCGGTCGCCGAGCGCGCCCTGGCCGCGCGCAATGCCGCCGCGGAGTCCGCCGCCGCGCCGTCGCAAGCCCAGGCCTCGACGCCGCCCCCAACCTCGCAGGCGGTCGCGGCCCAGGCGACGCAACCCGAGACGCCACCGCCCCAGGTCGTCGCGATGGCGGCGCCCAGCACCTCCGCCGCGGCCGGCAAGGCGCCACCCCCCGCGCCGGAGCCCGTCGCGCTGCCCGAGGAGGACGCGCCGCTGCGGCTGGTCCGCAAGGTCGATCCCGAGTACCCGCGCGCGGCGCTGGCGCAGCAGCGCAGCGGCTCGGTGATGGTGCGTTTCATGGTGAAGCCGGACGGCTCGGTCGATGCCGCCGAGGCGGTGCGAACGCCCGATCGCAAGCTGGGCGTCGCCGCGGTGAACGCCGTCAGGCAATGGCGCTTCGAGCCGATCGGCAAGCCGCGGCAGGTGAGCGTGGAGATCGGTTTCCAGGCCGAGTGACGCGGACGTGCGACGGCCGTCGTGTCGTCTGAACCAGGCGGCGTCGGGCGGAACTGAAGCGGCTTCCTCATTGCTGGAGCCGTCATGCCGGAACTGATCACATCTCGAAACGCAGCGCCAGGATCAGCCACGCAGACCTGGGAGGCCACGCCCGACGCCGCTGTCTTGCAGGCGGGTTGGATCAGCATCGCCAAGTCGCAGAAGCACTTCTCGGATGAGGCGCCGACGACCGCGCCCGGTGGATTCGGGGGCAGGCCCGAGTTCGATGAGGCGCGGCGAGAGTTGTTCTGCACATTCCAGTGGCTGAAAACCTTGCTGCAGGGTGGCGGCGAAGTGGCCGTCGTGAGGGAGCGCGTTGCCGCGATGAGCGGTCTGTTGACCGACTATTCGGGCCTTTGGACCGATGCCCGGAGCGAGCTGTACGGCCGAGGCAAGCGCGACCTTCTGAGCCTGTGCGAGGCGCTCGAACAAGATCCTCGGCCCAGCACGGTGGCTGCGGCTTGCCGCGAGTTGCGTCTGGCGTTCTGTGCCTCCGGTGGCCATGACGAGGTGTCGCCTGCGGACGCGATCACCGGCGCGCTCGGCCAGGTGTGTGCGGAGGGGGGCGAACGCAGGCGCCGCCGCCAGGCCGCTGAATCGTCCACCGTGTCCGCGGCGACCGTTGTCGCGGCCTCTGCTGCGTCTTCCGATGCTGGTGCGCCGGCCCGGTCTTGTCCGTCGTCCACCGCGCGCGCAGGGACGGTCCACCCGGCGTCTCATTGCGCCGCGACGCCGCTGTGGGAAACCGTCCAGCGTCTGGCCGTCGTGGCCCGGGGGCTTGGCCTGCGGCCGGACGCCGCGCTGGATGCCTTCCTGGCGCGCTGGCTGGGCCAGTCGCCGACGGGCGGCCAGGATGATCCGTTCGGCAATCTGCAACTCTTCGGGGTCGACGCGCTGGCTCGCCTGCTGGCTCGCGCGACGGCGCCTGGCGTGGCGCGGGACGACGCGCTGCGAGTACTGGGTCCGCTGATCGGCGGCTTGTCCAAGAAGACCGATCCGGCGGCCGAGATTCTGCGAGTGGAGCGCGACGAGCTTTTGCCCGCCCGGCAGACGCCCGCGGCGACGCAGTCCGCTCACCGCGCGCGAAGCCGCGTGATCGATGATGCCGTGCGCCTGAGCGGCGAGCCCCTGCTTCAGGACCTGCCACCGGAGGATCGCGACGCATTGCTGCGGGCCGAGGCGATGGCCGTGAAGGACCGGTTGGGCATCGACTACGACGTGGGCGGCATCTCCGACGGCCCAGCCGCGTCGGGTCTTTTCGACACGTCGGCCGGCAACCTGCTCAAGCTGCTGAAGGCGTGCGATCAGGCGGCCGAGCGCGTTTACAGCCCGTACAGCGCCGCCTGATCCAGCGGTCCCAGTTCCGCGGCCATCGCGTCGATGAACAGCCGCGTGCGCAGCGGCATCAGCCGCCGCTCGGGAAACACCGCCCAGCAGGTCGCCGGCTCCGCGCACCAGTGAGGCAGCACGCGCAGCAACTCGCCGCGGTCGACGAACGCCTGCGCGTACTGGTTGCCGACCCAGGTGATGCCCAACCCCGCGTGCGCCATCTGCAGCAGCATGTCCGGTGCGTTGGCCAGAGTACGGCGTTCCGGCACGCCCACCCATTCCCGGCGCAGGTCGGCCTGGCCGTTCTCGATGCCGAGCAGCCGCCACGGTAGCGGGTCGCCGCTGCGGCTCAGGATCATGAGGCCGTGCATGCTGATGAGGCCCTCCGGCAACTGTGGCTCGCCGTGGCGTTGCAGGTAGGCCGGCGACGCATACAACCCGCTGCTGAACATCGCCAGCCGCCGCGCGGCGAGCTGGCTGTCGGGCGGCAGTTGGCCCATGCGCACGGCGACGTCGAAGCCCTCGGCGATCAGGTCGACGCGGCGCGGCGAGAGGTCCAGCTCCAGCTGCACCTCCGGATACTCGCTGACGAAACGGGTCAGCATCGGCGTCAGCATCTGGTGCGCGAAGTCCGCCGGCATCGATACCCGCAGCCGCCCGGTCGGCCGCTGCTGCCGATGCAGCGCCAGCGCCAGCGCGCCATCCACCTCGCCGGCCAGCACCCGCGCATGTTCCAGCACGCCCTGGCCGAACTCGGTCAGCGTCAGGCGCCGGGTGCTGCGCTGCAGGACCTTCTCGCCCAGGCGCTCCTCCAGCGCGGCGATCCGGCGCGACACGGTCGACTTGGGCAACTGCAGCCGCTCGGCCGCCCGGCTGAAGCTGCCGGACTCCATCACGCGGGCGAACACCAGCAGGTCGTCGGCATCGAGGCTCATTGCGGCATCTCCGGAAGGTGGTGTCGGCGTCGACAGGGGGTGATGCCGATTGTTCGTGAAATGGAACAATCTTATCCATAGCGGCGTCTTCCGGTGCGTCGAGCGGATCAATACAGTGAAGCCATTCCCCCACACCCCGGCTTCCACAAGCCACCACCGCCCGGAGAACCGCACCATGAACATCCTCCAGATCAACTCCAGCGCCCGCCGCCTGCATGAAGGCCAGGGTTCCGTGTCGACCCTGCTGGCCAACGAGGTCGTGCAAGGCCTGATCGCCCGCAACCCGGGCGCCAGGAGCGTCGTGCACGACCTGGCGGCGCGTCCGCTGCCGCCGATGGACGAGGCGACGCTGGGCGCGCTGTTCACGCCGGCCGATGCCCGCAGCCAGGCGCAAGCCGACCGCGTGGCCTTCAACGACCAGCTGATCGCCGAGCTGCAGGCCGCCGACGTGATCGTGCTGGCCGCGCCGATGATCAACTTCGGCGTGTCCTCGCAGCTGAAGAACTGGATCGACGCGGTGGCCCGCGCCGGCGTCACCTTCCGTTACGGCGCCGCCGGTCCGGAAGGCCTGGTCACTGGCAAGAAGGTCATCGTGGTGAGCAGCCGCGGCGGCGTGCATCGCGGCCAGCCGACCGACAACATCGTGCCCTACCTGACCGTCACGCTGGGCTTCCTGGGCATGACCGACGTCGAGTTCGTCTACGCCGAGGGCCTGAACATGGGCGAGGAAGCCGTCGCCAAGGGCCTGGCCTCGGCCCGCGAGGAAATCGCCGCCGTGCTGGGCGAGGCGCAGGCCGCCTGACCCTTCGTCCCCTTCAATCGCGTCCCCCAGGAAAGGAATCCATCATGACCGCCGCCACCCTTGTCCCCACGATCGAGACGCCCCGCCAGGTCGAGCGCCTGGTCCAGGGTACGGCCACGAGCGACGGCGCCGGCGTGAAGCTGACGCGCGTGCTGACGCACGACCTGCAGCGCCGGCTGGATCCTTTCCTGATGCTGGACGCGTTCGGCACGGACAATGCCGACGACTACATCGCCGGCTTCCCCGATCACCCGCATCGCGGCTTCGAGACTGTGACCTACATGCTCGACGGCCGCATGCGCCATCGCGACTCCGCCGGCAACGAGGGCCTGCTGGGCCCGGGCGGCGTGCAGTGGATGACCGCCGGCCGCGGCGTGATCCATTCCGAGCTGCCCGAGCAGCAGGAGGGCCGCATGGAAGGCTTCCAGCTGTGGCTCAACCTGCCCGGCCGCGACAAGATGCGCGACCCTTGGTACCGCGACATCCCGAGCGCCGAGATCCCGGAGCTGACGCTGCCCGGCGCGACCGTGCGCGTGATCGCCGGCGAGAGCCACGGCGTGAGCGGCGCCGTGCGGCGCGAGGTCACGCAGCCGACCTACCTAGACATCCGCCTCGAACCCGGCGCGTCCTTCGAGCAGGCGCTGCCCGCGTCGCACAACGCGTTCGTCTACGTCTATCGCGGCGCGCTGCGTTTCGACACCGGCTGCCGCGTGCCGACGGGCCGCATGGCGATCCTGGCCAACACCCCGGGCTCGGACGGCGTGCGCTTGCAGGCGGCCGAGGAGGGCGCCCGCGTCGTCCTGATCGCCGGTCAGCCGCTGGGCGAGCCGATCGCGCAGTACGGCCCGTTCGTGATGAACACCGAGGGCGAGCTGCTGCAGGCGGTGCGGGACTTCCAGGCCGGCAAGTTCGCCTGAACGCGTCGCGGGAGCTGTCCGGCGTCCAACGGACGCCGGACCCATGGGCGCGATGGCATGCATCCCGGATCCGGGGCCGCCATCGGGCAAGGATGCGGCATGGTCCGCGGGCGAGGGCGCTGAGACAGTGGCGGGCCTGTTGCCATGTCCGCCCGCGCGGCGCTCCCGCTCGTCATGTTTTCGACTTCCGCCGCGACCGCCTCTTCTTCCTCGTCCGACTGGGCCTTCTTCGATCCCCGACTCGGCTTCCTGCCCGATCTCGCCGTCGTGGCCGCGGCGTCCTCCTCCTCGCAGGACACGCCGATGGCGGACGCCCCGCCGGATCTGTCCGCTGTTTGCGCCGAGCTGGTGCTCGTCGTCGAGGTCCTGTTCGATCGAACGGTCGCCGAACGGGTCGGGCAGCGGTTCGCGGTGCTGTCGGCTGAAGCGCTCGACCCCGATCACCCCCGGCTCAACGAGACCTACCGGGACTACCTGCTCGGCGACGGCGCCCGGCTGCTCCAGCGGCTGGTGCGCCTGGGCGCTTGCGATCGCATCGACGTCCGGCTCAGGCGCGAGCGGATCGAGGACGTGGGCGACGCGTCGCAGCATTGCCTGACCGGCTTTTCCTTCGCCTTGCAGGATGCCGTGCAGGTGCTGGCGTGTGCCGCGGGCGGGGCTGCCGCCAGTGCCGTGGGCGCCCGCTCGGCGCTGACTCGGCAGGTGCTGGATGGATTCGTGCGACGGACGATCGGTCGCGACCCGGAGCTCTCTTCCACGCTGGCCAGCTACGCGCCCCATTACCTGGCGGCCCTGGAGCGGCGCCTGAGATTGCCGGCCGCGTCCGACTATCCGTTCGACCAGTTCTTCGACGCCAGGTCCTTGTCGCCGGAGCTCGTGCAGGAGGCCGCCGTGCTGCTGCGCGCGCGCGTGACGCCGGTCCAGGTGGCGCTGCGCATGGCCGAGTCCGGTCTGACGGGCCTGCGGCAGAGGCTGCGCGAGGCGGGCCTGGAGGGGATCGATCTCGGGCGGATGGAGGCGCGCCAGTGCCAGGACTTCGAGGCGGCTCGCGTGGAGCTTGAGCGGGCATTGGGGCCGGTGCGGGCGGTGAGCTTGGTGGACGAGGAAGTCGCCCCGGCCTCGGCCCCGGTGCTCGATTCGGCCTGCCGGACCGGCGTCGCGGTGGATGCCAGCCTGCTCGCCGTGGATGTCCTGTGGAATCTGGAACAGGCCGGCGTGCTGCGCGTCGAAGCGCCCCTCCGATTGATGGGCTGGCGGGGCGATGACGGTGCCCGGGTCGACCTGATGCGCCTGCGCGGCGGTCTGTGCTGGGTCCGCCGGCATGGGGACGACCGGCAGGTGTCGAGCGTCTGCATGAAGGATTTGCGGGCGATCGATCTGACGGCGGATGCCATGCGCGCTGTCAGGCTGCCCGGCGGACGGCGCGAGCGGGCTCTCACGCCCTCTCAGCGCGAATCGGTGGCCCGGCCGGCGCTCGCCAGGGCGACCGATGCGGAGCTGGGGACGGTCGATCCGCGCTGGCTGGTGTCCGATGAACTGGCACGCGGCTGGTGGCGCCGGACGATCCCGGCGCAGCGCGACGCGTGGTGGTCGCGACATCCGCCCGTGACGCTGCCGCTCGACGCGCTCGGACCGTTGATGACCGCCGCGGACGAGGCCGGGGATTGGGAGCGGCTGCATGCGCTCGTTCCGTTCGCGCGGCCCCGGGCGCTTGCCGCCTGGCGGGCTTGCGACGGCGCCGGCGCGATGTCGCAGGCCCTGCGGACCGGCGATGTCGACCGACTCGACTGCTGGGTCACGGTGCTGCGCCGCGCCGCGCCCTGCATGACTCGGTCTCAGTGTTTCCACGATCTGGCCGGCAAGGACGCACACGGGCGTGCGGCCCTGTGCGAGGCGATGCGCCACGGCGCGCCGGTCCCGCTGCGCGCCTACCTGCGGACGGTCTTCAATCTTTGGCGCGGTGGACGCCTGGAGGCGGGTGCCCTCGAACGTTTGCTGTCCGGCCAGTTGCGGGGCGATTCGCCGACGCCGGTGGGCGAAGCCCTCGCGTCAGGTCGGCCGGACCTGCTGGAGGCCTTCCTGGACGCGCTGTGGGAGGCGCTGCGCGACGGCCCGTCCGACCGCAAGCGGCTGGGGGTCCTGCTGGGCCGGGCGATGGGCGACGACGGCACGCTCGTTCCGGACGGCCTGACCCAGGCCATGGCGGCGAACCGCGCCGACGCGGTGGCGGTCTGGATGCGCCACCTGCTGCGCGCGACGCGGGAGGGCGTGATCGACGGCGGGACGCTGATCGACCTGATGACGGCCGCCTGCTCGAACGGGCAGACGGCGTACACGCGGGCGATGGAAGAGGGGTCGGCGGAAGCGATCACGCATTTCCTCGACGCCTTGGTCGAGGCTCGGCGCGACCATCTCATCGGCCAGCATCTGGTGATCGACGCGCTGCTCGGGGAGGACGACAGCCCGCATCCGCCCAGTCTCGCCGCGGGCCGTGGACATTCGCGCTGCCTAGCGCTGCACCTGGCCGCCGAGACCCTGCTGCTGCCCGCCCGCGCGTTGAACGAGTACACGGACCTGTGCCTGCGGTGGACGCGACGCGGCGCGCACACCGCCATCGACGCCGCCATGGAGTCGGGTTGCGCCGAATCGGTGCGCCTGTTGATGAACGCGGCGCTGGAGTCCCGGGTGTTCCTCTCGCGCGACTTGTTGGCCCGAACCTATGTCGGACGACCGGGGCAGCGGCCCGTGCTGCTCGCCGCGATGGATCTCGGGCGCGGCGAGGCGGTCTCCGCCTGGCTGGAAGGCGTGGCCGCCGCGGCGGCGGCGAAGCAGCTGAGGCGCTCCGAGCTGCGCCATCTGCTGCGCGCCGAGTTCACGGGTTGGGAAACGGCGTTGCACAGGGCGACGCACGCAATGCCGGCCGAGATGATCTCGCGTCTGGCGGACGGCATCGTCGACATGGCCCGGGCGACGGGACTGCGGTCCCGCGATCTGGTGTCGCTGCTGGGTTATCGGCGTCACGGACGGGTCGTCTCGCCGCTCGCCGTCGCGCTGAACGGCCATCGTTGCATTGCGATGCGCATGCTCGCGGCCACCATCCTGCGGGCCCGAGCCGAAGGTCTGTTGAACCGCGACCATGTGGAACATCTGCTGTCGATGCGCATCGGGTCCGGGCATGTCGGGCTGTCGGCTCATCGGCCCGCCCAGTCGGCGGAAAGCGAGCTGGGCGTCGCCGAGTACGCCGGGATCGTGGTCAAGGCGACGCAGGCCGGCGCCATCACCGCGGCGAAGGGCCGGGTCTGGCTGTATGGACAAGCCTCGGAGGGCGGACGCGAGCGCTGGATCGCGGATGTGCTGGATCGGGTGGTGCGCGCGGCCGAGTCGCGGGGTCAGATCAAGCCCATCGACGCAAACACGCTGCTCGGACGCTCCTCGCGATGAGCGGCTTGTCGCGATCCAGCGCCGACGGGCCTCGGGGCTCCACCGCTCGCGCCCGCCGCGGCGCTGGCCGCGACGCTCACCGCGGCGACTTGAGCGGCGGGACCACCGGCGCCTTCAGGCGAGGACCGTCGAAGCCGTGCACCTCGCCGAAGCGGCCGCCGTCCTCGCGACCGTTCCACTCCTCGGCGTAGACGTTCATCTCCTCGCGCGAGCGGCCGACGAAGTTCCACCACAGCAGCACGCTTTCGCCGAAGGGCGGCCCGCCCAGCAGCAGGGCGCGGCTGCGGCCGCCCCCGGACAGCAGCCGCAGCGACTGCGCGCCGGGCGCGATGTAGAGCAGCTCGCCCGGGCGGCTCTCGCCGGTGGGCTCGCCGTCCAGCGTCACCGACAGACCGCCTTCGAGCACCATCAGGCCGTACTCGTGGTCGGGATGCAGCGGCAGCGTCGCCTCCGCGGCCCGCGTCGCGCTCAGGTCCATGCCGAGCAGCGGCGTGTGGCTGGGCACGGGCGAGCGATGGCCGGCGAACTCGCCCACCAGCAACATGGTGTCGAAGCCGCCATTGAGGAAGGCGGGCAGATCGGGGAAGTGCTCGAACGCCGGCTCGCGATGCCGCACCGCGTCCGGCAGCGCGATCCAGAGCTGCGCCAGCTGCAGGCGGTCGGACTGGGATTCCTCGGTGTGGCTGATGCCGCGCCCCGCGGTCATGAGGTTCACCTGACCGGGGCGCAGCATCTGCTCCGAGCCCAGGCTGTCGCGGTGCAGGACCTCGCCCTCGATCATCCAGCTGAAGGTCTGCAGGCCGGTGTGCGGATGCGGACCGACGCGCATCGCCGTCGCGGGCGTCAGGTCGGCCGGGCCGGCATGGTCGAGGAAGCACCACGCGCCGATCATGCGGCGCCTGGACGTCGGCAGCGCGCGGCGGATGCCCAGGCCGCCGACATCGCCCTGGTGCGCGCTCAGGCGCTCCCAGCGGGCGGGTTGGGGATCGGGGTGGGGCGTCGGGGAGGAATCGGGCGGGACGCTCATGGCGCGGCTCCTTGTGCGAGGTCATCGAGGATAGGGCAGTCGGGCCGCTCGTCGCCATGGCAGCAGTGCGCCAGCTCGGCCAGCGCGCGGCGCATCGCCTGCATCTCGGCCATGCGGCGGTCGAGGTCGGCGATGTGGGTCTCGGCGATGCGCTTGACCTGGCCGCTGGCGCGGCGGCGGTTCTGCCAGAGCTTGAGCAGCTCGGCGATCTCCGCCATCGAGAAGCCGAGGTCCCGCGCGCGCCGGATGAATCGCAGCGTGTGGACCTCCTTCTCGCCGTAGAGCCGGTAGCCGGACTCGGTGCGCGCCACCGGCGGCAGCAGGCCCAGCGACTCGTAGTGGCGCAGCATCTTCGGCGACACGCCGGAGCGCTCGGCGGCCTGGCCGATGGTCAGCGGCGCGGCGGCCTGGACGGGCCTGGCGGCCGAGGCGGCGGAAGACCTCGCGGAAGACGTAGTGGAAGAGGCGGCGGTCATCGCGTGGGTCCTTTCCAGCGCTTGAGCAGCAACGCGTTGCCGAGCACCGACACGCTGGACAGCGCCATCGCCGCGCCGGCGATCACCGGGCTCAGCAGGCCCAGCGCCGCCAGCGGCACGCCCAGCAGGTTGTAGACGAAGGCCCAGAACAGGTTCTGGCGGATCTTGGCGACGGTGGCCCGCGACAGCGCGATGGCGTCGGCGACCAGCCGCGGATCGCCGCGCATCAGCGTGATGCCGGCCGTCTCCATCGCCACGTCGGTGCCGCCGCCCATCGCCAGGCCGACGTCGGCCGCGGCCAGCGCCGGGGCGTCGTTGATGCCGTCGCCCACCATCGCGACGCGCGCGCCGCCGGCGCGCAGCTCGCTCACGATGCGGGCCTTGTCTTCGGGCAGCAGTTCGGCGCGGACCTCGTCCAGCCCCAGTTGCGCGCCGACCGCCGCGGCGGCCGCGGCGTTGTCCCCGCTCAGCATGACGGTGCGCAGGCCCATGGCCTTCAGGCTGGCGATCGCGGGCAGGGCGCCGTCCTTGACGCGGTCACCGAAGACCAGCATCGCGACGAGCACCGGCGCGCCGCCGGTCTCGGGGGCCGTCCCCGCCGCGGCGAGCCACGACATCGTGCGGCCCTGCGCCAGCGCCGCGTCGGCGTTCGCGCGCAGCGGCGACAGGTCGACGCCGAGCTCCTCCATCCAGCGCCCGCTGCCCAGCATCAGCGTCCGGCCGCCGACCTGACCGGCGATGCCCCGCCCCACGACGGCGCGCACGCCGCTGGTGGCCGGCACCGCGAGTCCGCGAGCCGCCGCGGCGTCGCGCACCGCGCGCGCCAACGGATGCTCGCTGCCGTGCTGCAGCCCGGCGGCCAGCGCAAGCGCCCCGGCCTCGTCCTGCCCCGCGGCGGCGACGAAGTCCAGCAGGCGCGGCTTGCCTTCGGTCAAGGTGCCGGTCTTGTCGAAGACGACGAGGTCGACACGCCGGGCCTGCTCCAGCGCTTGCGCATCCTTGATCAGCAGGCCGCGACGCGCCGCGACGCCGGTGCCGACCATGATCGCCGCGGGCGTAGCCAGGCCCAGCGCGCAGGGGCAGGCGATGACGAGCACCGCGACGGCGTGGATCAACGCGCGCTCCCAGTCGCCGGTCGCGAGGCCCCACCCCAGCAGCGTCAGCGCCGCGATGACCAGCACCACCGGCACGAACACCGCGCTGATCTGGTCGACCAGGCGCTGGATCGGCGCCTTGTGCGCCTGCGCCGATTCGACCAGCCGCACGATGCGCGACAGCGTCGATTCCGCGCCCAGCGCCGTGACCTCCACCAGCAGCAGGCCCTCGCCGTTGACGGCGCCGCCGATGACGGTGTCGCCGGGGGTCTTCTCGACCGGCAGGCTCTCGCCGCTGATCAGCGATTCGTCGACCTGGCTCTGGCCGTCGCGGAGGCGGCCGTCGGCGGGGATGCGCTCGCCGGGGCGCACCACCATCACGTCCCGCAGCCGCAATTGCGCGAGCGGCACGTCCACGTCGGCGCCGTCGCGGCGCACGCGGGCGTGCTCGGGCCGCAACTCCTTGAGCGCGGCGATCGCGCTGAGCGTCTGGCGCTTGGCGCGTCCTTCGAGCCACTTGCCCAGCAGCACCAGCGTGATCACGGCGGCGGCCGATTCGAAGTAGAGCGCGTGGCTCAGGGGCCCGTCGCGCAGCAGCTCATAGACGCTGAGCCCGAAGGCCGCGCTGGTGCCCAGCGCCACCAGCAGGTCCATGTTGCCGGTGAAGTCCTTGGCCGCCGCCCAGCCGGCGCGATAGAAACGCGCGCCCAGCCAGAACTGCACCGGCGTCGCCAGCGCCAGTTGCCACCAACCGTCGATCATCCAGTGCGCGCCCCACAGCATGCCGACCATGGGCAGCACCAGCGGCAGCGACAGCAGCGCGGCGACCAGCACCGGCCAGCCGGTCGACGACCACGGCGGAGGCGGTGGGTCGCCCGCGTCGACCGGGTCCTCGCTCACGACCGGACGGGCGTCGTAGCCCGCCTTGCCGATCGCGGCGATCAGCAGGTCGGCATCGACATCGGACTGCGCGCGGACCGTCGCGGTCTCCGCGGCGAGGTTCACCTCGGCCTGCTCGACGCCCGGCACCTTGCGCAACGCGCGCTCGACGCGGTTGACGCAGCTGGCGCAGGTCATGCCGGAGACGGACAGGCGCAGCTCGGCGGTGGGGCCGGACGGCGGCGGGAAGAGGGTGGTGGCGGTGTTCATGGCGGAAGTCTCAAGCTTGCCATGATGGGAAGGTCAAGGCCATGACCCTGACGAGAGAATTGAGAGCCACGACCCGACGCGACGGCCCGACGCGAAGACCGGGTGTATCGGTCGGAGGGGCCCGGGGAGCCGATTCAGCGGGCGCACGAGGATTGCCGGCCCCCGGGCTCTTCCGACACGCTCGGTCGGTCCACGGGCTTCTTGGACCTGCGCGGTCGGTCCCTGCCCGAGTCGCTGTCGACACTTGACCTTGCCACGATGGCAAGCTTTAACCTGCGAGCCATCTCATCAACCGTATGGAGAACCCCATGCATGAATTCACCCTGCCCGACATGACCTGCGGCCACTGCCGCGCCGCCGTGACCGAGGCGGTCCATGAGCTGGACTCGCAGGCCGAGGTGGTGGTCGACCTGCCCCAGAAGACCGTGCGCATCGACAGCGACCTGCCGCGGGCGCGGCTGGCCGGCGCGTTGGCCGAGGCGGGCTACCCGCCCGCCTGATCAGGTCTTCTTCAGCGCCGCGGTATCGAACGGCAATTGCCGCAGGCGCTGGCCGGTCGCCGCGAAGATCGCGTTGGCCACCGCCGGCGCGATCGGCGGCGTGCCGGGCTCGCCGATGCCGCCGGGCGCCTCGGCGCTCTGCACGATGTGGACGTCGACCTTGGGCATCTCGTTCATGCGCAGGACCGGGTAGTCGTGGAAGTTGCTCTGCTCCACGCGCCCGTCCTTGAACGTGATGCGGCCGTACAGGGCGGCGGACAGGCCGTAGACGACGGCGCCCTCGATCTGGCGCGCGATGGTCTGCGGATTCACCGTCTGGCCGCAGTCCACCGCCGCCGTCACGCGGTGCACGCGGATCGCGCCGGTCTTGTCCACCGAGACCTCCGCCACCTCGGCCACGAAGGTGCCGAAGCTCTCCGCCACCGCGATGCCGCGGAATCGACCCTTGGGCGCCGGGCGGCGCCAGCCGGCCTTCTCCGCCGCCAGCGCCAGCACGCCGCGGGCGCGCGGCTGGTTCTCCAGCAGCGCCAGCCGGTAGGCCAGCGGGTCGGCCTTGGCGGCGTGGGCCAGCTCGTCGATGAAGCTCTCGATGAAGAACGCATTCTGCGAATGCCCCACCGAGCGCCAGAACCACACCTGCGGTCCCGGCTCCGCGCGGCCGTAGGCGATGCGCTGGTGCGGGATGCCGTAGGGGTGGTCCGCCAGGCCCTCGACGGCCATCGCATCGACGCCGTTGTCCGGGATCTTCATGAAGCCCGAGGCCGCCATGATCGACGGGCTGGCGATGTCGGCGCGCAGCATCAGCGGCCGGCCGCGGTCGTCCAGGCCGGCCTCGAAGCGCACGCGCGAGGTCGGGCGGTAGTAACCGGCGGCCATGTCGTCCTCACGGGCGTAGATCAGCTTGACCGGACTGCCGCTGAGCTTGGACAGCAGCGTCGCGTCGATGGTGAAGTCCGGCGCGAAGCGGCGTCCGAAGCCGCCGCCCAGCAGCAGCGTGTTGACCTTGACCTTGGCCGGCGTGACCTGCGCCACCTGCGACAGGATGCCCTGCGCGGGCCCCTGGCTCTGCGTGCCGGCCCAGATCGTGACCTCGTCGCCGCGGACCCAGGCCAGGCAGTTCAGCGGCTCCATGCAGGCATGGGCCAGGTACGGCACCTCGTACTGCGCCGACACGCTGCGCGCGGATTGGGCGCTGCCGTCCTTGACGTTGCCGGCCTCGTGCGCGATCGCCGTGGCGCTGCGCAGGCCGTCGTCCAGCGCCGTGGAGACCTTCTCCGACGACAGGTCCGCGTGCGCGCCCAGGTCCCACTCGACGGCCAGCGCGTCGCGGCCCTGCCTGGCGGCCCAGTAGCCGTCGGCCAGCACCGCCACGCCGGACGGGATGGCGATGACCTTGCGCACGCCCGGGACAGCCTTCGCCTTGGCCTCGTCGAAGGCCTTGGGTTTCACCCCGGCCAGCGGCGCCCGCGCCATCACTGCGATCAGCATGCCGTCGACCTGCGCGTCGATGCCGAACCTGGCGCTGCCGTTGATCTTGGCGGCGCTGTCCAGTCGGCGCGTCGGCTTGCCCATGATGCGGAAGTCCTTGCGGTCCTTCAGCGCCGGCTTGTCCGGGACCGGCTGGGCGGCCGCGGCGGCGACCAGCGAGCCGTAGCTGGCCTTGCGGCCGTCGGCGGCGATCACCTGGCCGCGCTCGGTGCGCAGCGCCGCCGGGTCGACGTTCCATTGCTGCGCGGCCGCGGCCACCAGCATCTGGCGCGCGGCCGCGCCGGCCTGCCGGACCGGCGTCCAGTGCGCGCGCACCGTCGTGCTGCCGCCGGTGGCCTGCATGCCGAACATGGGGTTGTTGTAGGCCTGGTGCGCCGGTGCCTGTTCGACGGAGACCAGCGCCCAGTCGGCGTCCAGCTCCTCGGCCAGCATCATCGGGATCGCGGTCAGCACGCCCTGGCCCATCTCGGCCGAGCCGCAGACGACGGTCACTCGGTTGTCCGGCGTGATGCGCAGCCAAGCGTTGGGCGCGAAGGTGTTGCTGGGCGCGTCGGGCCCGGCCTGGGCGAGCGCGGCGCGCGACGCTGTCAGCGGCAGCGCGAAGGACAGGGTCAACGCTGCGCCGCCCTTGAGCAGCGAGCGGCGGGACGGGGAGTCGATGGCGTGGCTCATGGTCAGCCTCCCTTGGCCAGCGTGGCAGAGGCGTCGTGGATCGCCGCCCGGATCTGGTTGTAGGTGCCGCAGCGGCAGATGTTGCCGCTCATGGCGTTGTCGATGTCGCCGTCGCTGGGTTTCTTCTTGCCGGCCAGCAGCGCGCATGCGCTCATGATCTGGCCGCTCTGACAGTAGCCGCATTGCGGCACGTCGATCTTCAGCCACGCCGCCTGCACCGCGCGGCCCGCCGGGGTGGCGCCGACGCCTTCGATCGTGGTGATCTTCTTGCCGGCCGCCGCCGCCAGCGGCGTCTGACACGAGCGCACCGGCTGGCCGTCCAGATGGACGGTGCAGGCGCCGCACAGCGCCATGCCGCAGCCGAACTTGGTGCCGGTCAATTGCAGTTGCTCCCGCAGCGCCCACAGCAGGGGCATCTGGGGATCGGCGGCCAGCGTTACCGCCTTGCCGTTCACGGTCAACGAAATGGACATGAGGGCTCTCCTCCAGAGGGGTGCGCAAGCGTAGCGCTTTCGCGATACGAACGTCAGACCGACTTGTTTCGATGGCCTTTCCCGCTCCCGCGGCGCGCCCGGGCGTCGCTCGCTTGGCGGCAGTCCCCCTCCTCAGGGGTAACCCGTGCGATCTACGGGTTTTCATGCATAAGAGTGCGATGGACGCACCCTGATGGTGCCGGTTTGTGTCTGGAGGGTTTTCCCTTGGTTTCAGTGATGTGACAGCCCACGGGACGGCCCGAAAGGGCTTGTTTTGGAGCGTTTGGGCGTCCATCGCCCCTGCCTCCCGAAATGTGTCGAAGACCTGGCAAAGCTTTGTTGCTGATCTGCAATAGGTGACGACGAGAGGTGGGGCGATGCATCCCCAGAATCCGCCCCCTTGCCAGCTCATTCGGGTGATCCCCAGGGTTGGCGGTCAGCCCGTCGCCGGATCCGGTCGCGGTTTCCTCGGCCCACCAGGCCCTTCATCAATTCGCAAGTGGAAGTATGAGAAAGAACACCCAGCTCTCCCTGTCCCTGAGCGCCGCCGCGGCGCTGCTGTGCTGCGCCCAGATCGCGCAAGCCCAGGAACAGGAAACGACCCAGCTGCAGCGCGTCGAGGTCACCGGCTCCAACATCAAGCGTCTGGCGTCCGAAACCTCGTCCCCCGTGCAGGTCTACAACCGCGACGAAATCCGTCGCACCGGCGCCAACACCGTGCGCCAGGTCCTGGACACGCTGACGTCGACGTCCAGCAACGAAATCCGTGACGACGGCAACAACACCAGCTTCGCTTCCGGCGCCTCCGGCGTGTCGATGCGCGGTCTGGGCAAGGGTGCCACGCTGGTGCTGCTGAACGGCCGCCGCGTCGCCAACTTCGGCCTGGCCGACGGCGCCAAGGACACCTTCGTCAACGTCGACTCGATCCCCGCCGACGTGATCGACCGCGTGGAAATCCTGAAGGACGGCGCGTCCGCCATCTACGGCTCCGACGCGATGGCCGGCGTGATCAACATCATCACGCGCCGCAGCTACAACGGCGTCGGCGCGTCCGCCAGCTACACCTTCAACGAGAACCCGAGCGTCGGCGCCCAGCGCCAGGCCAGCATCGTGGCCGGCTACGGCGACCTGGAGAAGGACCGCTTCAACGTCTTCGCCAACATCGAGGCGTACAAGCGCGACGGCTACACCGTGGCCGACGTCAAGGGCGACTATGCGCCCTGGCACAAGGGCATCTTCAACCCGGCCTTCGGCGACCCGAGCCTGGCGTCCTACCCCGGCAACCTGCGCATCAACGGCCAGCGCGTCGCGGTGGCGGGCTGCACGACGAAGAACTCCGCCGGCCAGTGCGTGACCGACATCAACGGCCTGAACCCGGTGTCCGATCCCGCCAAGCGCGTGAACGTGTTCACCGCCGGCCGCGTCAAGCTGACCGAGGACATGCAAGGCTTCGCCGAGGCGTCCTACTCCAAGACGACCACCGAGTACCGCAACCTGCCGATGACGCTGGCCGCCGGCGGCACCTCGCGCTGGTACGACGGCTACAACAAGGTCGCGCAGTCGATCCCGATGCCGGTGCTGGGCGCCAACAACCCGGCCAACCCGACCGGCGCGCCGGTGGGCATCGACTACCGGTTCATGGATGACCCGAGTCTGTTCAACTACGACGGCACCGGCAGCCAGTACCGCGTGCTGGCCGGCGTGCAGGGCACGTTCCGCGAGATGGACTGGGAAGTGGCCGTCGGCCGCGTCGGCGCCGAAGCCGACAAGCTGAGCCGCTGGGGCTCCCGTGACCTGTACGCCGCCGTCGCTTCCGGCGAGTACAAGATCGGCGGCCCGAACAGCCGTGAGCTGCTGGAGCGCCTGTTCCCGATCAACGGCTCCAAGGGCAAGAACCACCAAAACTGGGTGGACGCCAAGATCAGCGGCGAACTCATGCAGCTGCCTGGCGGCGCCCTGGCGTTCGCCGCGGGCCTGGAGCACCGCGAGGAAGCCGTTTCGATCAAGTCGACGGACAACGTCATGAAGGCGCAGATCGTCGGTCGCGGCTCCGTGCTGATCGACGGCGAGCGCAAGCTCGACGCCGCCTTCCTGGAGCTGAACGCCCCGGTCATGAAGGGCCTGGAGCTGAACGGCGCGCTGCGCTTCGACAAGGCTTCCGGCTTCGACGGCCGTGTGTCGCCCAAGCTGGGCATCCGCTACGAAGTGCTGCCGCAACTGATGCTGCGCGGTACCGTGGCCGGCGGCTTCCGTGCTCCGAACATCCCGGAAACCCTGGGTCAGGTCGGCGTGACCGGCTTCTTCAACAACACGGTCGACCCGCGTCGTTGCGAGACCGCCACCAAGCTGCGCGACATCCTGAAGAACGGCACCGACGCCGACAAGGCCGATGCCACCGCCGCCTACAACAGCGGCTGCCTGGCCTCGGTGCCGGCGATGATCTCGGCCAACCCCAACCTGAAGCCGGAAACGTCCAAGAGCGTCACGCTGGGCTTCGTGTTCGAGCCGACGCGCAACGCGTCGATCGCCGTCGACTACTTCAAGATCGAGCGCAAGAACGAGATCAACTCGCGTGATCCGTCCTATGTGCTGGAGCGCGAAGGCAAGGCCGGCTACGAGGACATGATCAGCCGCGGCGCCCTGACCGGCCAGGAACAGGCCTGGATCACCCGCGCCAACCAGCTGTCGGGCCAGAACCTGGCCTGGCAGGCCGGCCAGATCACGTCGCTGCTGCTGCAGTACGAGAACTTCGGCAAGACCGAGACCTCGGGCGTCGACATCGACGTCAAGGGTCGCGTGGCCTCGGGCTCGTTCGGCACGCTGAACCTGGGCCTGGCGGCGACCTACGCGCTGAGCTACAAGCAGTGGGACATCGACGCCAACACGTGGCGCCCGAACCAGGTCGGCTTCTACCAGCAGCCGCGTCTGAAGGCGGTGCTGTCGGCCACCTGGAACAGCGGTCCGTGGACGAGCGGCGTGCGCTTCAACTACACGTCGAAGACCTCGCTGAACCAGGACGAGACCGATGTGTCGGCATGGGGCGATGCCGCGTGCCAGGCCCGTCTGAAGCCGGGCGCCCTGCCTTGCTTCATCGACGAGGACCTGCGCACCGACTTCAGCCTGGCCTACACCGGCTTCAAGAACCTGCGTCTCTCGCTCAACATCAACAACCTGATGGGCGAGCAGCGTCCGGTGAACCTGCGCGACGGCTACAGCCTGCGTCCGCGCAGCTACAAGGTGGGCGCGTCCTACGACTTCTGATCGTCCCCGACGATCCGCCGCACGACCCCGTCCGCGCCTCGCGCGACGGGTGTCGGCGGCTCCGTGCAAACCCGGCCTCGGCCGGGTTTTTTCTTGTGCGCTGCGCGCGCAATCCCCCTGAATGCGCTCATCTATTGCCGCCGCGGTCCCCCGCAAGAGAGGGGGGCGGCGAGGGCAAATCTCGATGGGGTAAACGCGGGGTTCAATGACTTTCGTGAGGGTATGTGCTGATTGGTGTGTGGCCTAGGTGTATCACTTGCTTCACACGCGTTTACATAGACGACTGGCTCATAAATGGCACTGCAACAATTTGCACCACGCCCACGGACTGTCCATCCAACGGTCCGGTTGAGAAGCGTGCAGCCAAAACGGCGCTTGACCGAGCGTCATTCATCGAGGATCCATTCGTCATGTCTCGTCACTTCGAAAAGCAAGGGAAGCTGGTCCTGACCAGCGTCGCGATCGCCAGCGGACTGTTCTGCTCCGCCGCCTTCGCGCAAGCCGAGCAACCCGCCTCGACCCAGCTCGAGCGCGTGGAGGTCACCGGTTCCAACATCAAGCGTCTGGCCGCGGAGACCGCCTCGCCGGTCCAGGTTTACAACCGCGATGAGATCCGCCGCACCGGTGGCAACACTGTGCGCCAGGTGCTGGACACGATCACCGCCACCACGTCCAACGAACTGCGGGACGACGGCAACAACGCCAGCTTCGCGTCGGGCGCGACCGGCGTGTCGATGCGTGGTCTGGGCAAGGGCGCCACGCTGGTGCTGCTGAACGGCCGCCGCGTCGCCAACTACGGTCTGGCCGACGGCGCCAAGGACACCTTCGTCAACGTCGACTCGATCCCGGCCGACGTGGTCGAGCGCATCGAAGTGCTGAAGGACGGCGCATCCGCCGTCTACGGCTCCGACGCGATGGCCGGCGTGATCAACATCATCACGCGTCGCAGCTACAACGGCGTCGGCGCTTCCGCCAGCTACGTGTTCAACGAACACCCCAGCGTCGGCGCGCAAAAGACCGCGTCCGTCGTGGCCGGCTTCGGCGACCTGGACAAGGACCGCTTCAACGTCTTCGGCAACCTCGAGGCCTATCGCCGCGAGGGCTACACCGTCGCCGACGTGAAGGACTCGTACGCGCCCTGGCACAAGGCCATCGTGTCGCCGGCCTTCGGCGATCCGTCGGTGGGCTCCTTCCCCGGCAACATCCGCAACCCGGTGACCAACGTTCGCGAACCGGTGAAGGGCTGCACGAACATCGTCGGCGGCACCTGCGTGACCGACCTGAACGGCATCAACCCGGTGTCCGACCCGGCGCACCGCATCAACCTGTTCACCAGCGCCCGCGCCAAGCTGACGGACGACATCCAGGCGTTCGCCGAGGTGTCTTACTCGAAGACGACCACCGAGTACTACAACCTGCCGATGACCATCGCTTCCGGCGCGACCTCGCGCTGGTACGACGGCTACAACAAGGTGGCCCAGTCGGTGCCGAACCCGCGACTCGCCGTCGGCAATCCGGCCAACCCCTACAGCGTTCCGGTGGGCATCGACTACCGGTTCATGGATGATCCGAGCATCTTCGGCTACGACAACGACGCCAGCCAGTACCGCGCCATGGTCGGCGTGCAAGGCACCTTCCGCGGCTACGACTGGGAAGTGGCCGGCGGCCGCGTCGGCGCCAAGGCTGACAAGCTGAGCCGTTGGGGCTCGCGCGACCTGTTCAACGCCGTGGCCAGCGGCGAGTACAAGATCGGCGGCCCGAACAGCGCTGAACTGCTGGACAAGTACTTCCCGATCCAGGGCTCCAAGGGCAAGAACCACCAGAACTGGATCGATGCCAAGGTCAGCGGCGAGATCACCCAGCTGCCCGGCGGCCCCCTGGCCTTCGCGGCGGGTGTGGAGCACCGCGAGGAAGCCGTCTCGATCAAGTCGACGGACAACGTCATGAAGGCGCAGATCATCGGCCGCGGCTCCGTGCTGATCGACGGTGCCCGCAAGCTGGACGCCGCCTTCCTGGAGTTGAACGCTCCGGTCTGGAAGGGTCTGGAGCTGAACGGCGCGCTGCGCTTCGACAAGGCCTCCGGCTTCGACGGCCGCGTGTCCCCGAAGCTGGGCATCCGTTATGAAGTGCTGCCCGAGCTGATCCTGCGCGGTACCGTGGCCGGTGGCTTCCGTGCCCCCAACATCCCGGAAACCCTGGGTCAGGTCGGTGTGACCGGCTTCTTCAACAACACGGTCGACCCGCGTCGTTGCGAAGTCGCCACCCAGTTGCGCAACATCCTGCAGAAGGGCACCGCCGCCGACCGTTCGGACGCGACGGCTGCCTTCAACAGCGGCTGCCTGGCCTCGGTGCCGGCGATGATCTCGGCCAACCCCACCCTGAAGCCGGAAACGTCCAAGAGCCTGACCCTGGGCTTCGTGTTCGAGCCGACCCGCAACCTGTCGGTCGCCGTCGACTACTTCAAGATCGAGCGCAAGAACGAGATCAGCTCGCGTGATCCGTCCTACGTGCTGGAGCGCGAAGGCAAGCCGGGTTACGAGAACATGATCTCGCGCGGCGCGCTGACGGGCCAGGAAATCGGCTGGGTCACCCGCGCCAAGCAACTGGACCCGACCTACACCGGCAACTGGGCGGCGGGTCAGATCACGTCGCTGCTGCTGCAGTACGAGAACTTCGGCAAGACCGAAACCTCGGGCGTGGACTTCGACGTCAAGGGTAAGGTGTCGGCTGGCTCGTTCGGCACGCTGAACCTGGGCGTGGCGGCGACCTACGCGCTGACCTACAAGCCGTGGGACATCGACGCCAACGACTGGCGTCCCAACCAGGTCGGCAAGTACACGAACCCGCGCCTGAAGGCCGTGTTCTCGGCCGCCTGGAACAAGGGTCCGTGGTCGACGGGTCTGCGCTTCAACTACACCTCGAAGACCTCGCTCAACTATGACGAGACCGACGAGTCGTCGTGGGGCGAAGCCGCGTGCAAGTCGCGTCTGAACCCGGGCAACCTGAACTGCTTCATCGACGAAGACATCCGCACCGACTTCAACCTGTCGTACACCGGGTTCAAGAACCTGCGTCTGTCGCTCAACATCAACAATCTGATGGGCGACGAGCGTCCGGTGAACCTGCGTGGCGGTTACTCCATCCGTCCGCGTTCGTACAAGGTGGGCGCGTCCTACGACTTCTGATCGTGAGGCCGGCTTCGGCCGGCGCCGGTCGACATCGACCGGGAACGAGCAGCACAAGGGCCTTCGGGCCCTTGTTTCGTTTCCGCGCGCGGAGGCGGTGGGGCGACGGCGTCGAGTCCGATCTCGGCCCATCGCGCCGGATCGTCCAGGCTACTTGCGTTTCGCCCGTGCCACGGGCGGCCGCCTCGCAGGCGGCTTCACGCGCTCCTGATCCGCCGAGTTCTCGAAGCGCCTGACCACCGCGTCGATGAACAGGCGCGTGCGCGGCGGCAGCAGGCGCCGCGACGGAAACACCAGTTGCAGCGGTGCGCTCTCGCCGGCCCACTCGGGCAGCACCTCGACGAGGCGGCCGTCGGCGAGCTCCTCCAGTACGTCCCACACCGACCGCCGCACCAGCCCGAGGCCCGCGAGCGCCCAGTCGTGCGCCTGCTCGCCGTTGTCGGTGACCAGCCGGCCGCGCACCGCGACCGATCGCGGCGCGGCCGCGACCGAGGCGTCTCGCGGGATGAATTGCCAGTCGGAATGCCGCGTCGCCATCCGTTCCTGCAGGATGCAGTCGTGCCCGGCCAGGTCCTCCAGTGCGCGCGGACGGCCGCGGCGGCGCAGGTAGCCGGGCGTCGCGCACAGCACGCGGCGGTTGGGGCCGAGCCAGCGCGCGGCCAGTCGCGAATCCTGCGGTCCGCCGATCCGCACCGCGCAATCGAAGCCCTCGTCGATCAGGTCCACCATCGTGTCCGACAGCGACACCTGCACCGTCACCTCGGGGTGGTGCCGCATGAACTCGGCCGCGAGCGGCCCGATGCAGCGGCGGCCCATCGCGACGGTGGCGGAGACCCGCAGCAGCCCGCGGGCGTACTGGCGGCCCTGGGCGAGCTCGGCCTCGGCGTCGTCGATCTCGGCCAGGATGACCAGGCAGCGCTCGTGATACAGCGCGCCCTCGTCGGTCAGGGCCAGCCGGCGCGAGCTGCGCTGCAGCAGCCGCACGCCGAGCCGCGCCTCCAGCCGCGCCAGCCGCTTGCTGCCGACGGCCGGCGAGAAGCCCAGCTCGCGCCCCGCCGCGGACAGGCTGCCCGCGGAGACGGCGCGCACGAAGAGCCGCATGTCGTCGAGTTCATTCATGGCGCGCTGCTCCGGTCTGTGTCGTCCCACTTCGATCCCATCTGTTCCATTCCGGAATAGATGGTTGTGCTTCCAGGCGGATTCTCTTTCAGCAGGGGAAAGGTCACAGTGCGGACCATGTCAATGACCCTTCTGGAACGCGCGATGTCCCGTCCCCTTCAAGCCGGCGAGGTGACGCGATGAGCGCCGTCGTCACCCCCTCCGGCGCCGCGGCCGGTCAGGCGGGCCGCGGGTTCCCGCTGCCCATCCTGGCACTCGCGCTGGCGGCCTTCGCCATCGGCACGACCGAGTTCGTCATCATGGGCCTGCTGCCCGCGATGGCGCAGGACCTGGCCGTCAGCCTGCCGCGCGCCGGCCTGCTGGTGACGGGGTATGCGCTGGGCGTGGCGCTCGGCGCGCCGCCGCTGGCCGCGCTCAGCGCCACCTGGCCGCGCAAGCGGGCGCTGCTCGTGCTGATCGCGCTGTTCATCGCGGGCAACGTGCTGTCGGCGGTGGGGGAGGGTTACGCGCTGGTGATGCTGGGGCGTGTCGTCGCGGCGCTGGCGCACGGGTGTTTCTTCGGCATCGGTGCCGTGGTCGCCAGCGAGCTGGTCGCCCCCGACCGCAAGGCCGGCGCGATCGCGCTGATGTTCACCGGCCTGACGCTGGCCAACGTGCTGGGCGTGCCGCTGGGCAACCTGATCGGCCAGCAATGGGGCTGGCGCAGCAGCTTCGCGGCGGTGGCGGGTCTGGGCGTCGTCGCGGCGATCGCGCTGATGGCCCTGCTGCCGAAGACCTTGCCCTCGGGCGAGGCGCAATCGGGCAACGACTGGTCGGTGCTCAAGCGGCCGCAAGTGCTGATCGCGCTGGCGCTGACGGCGATCGGCTTCGGGGGCGTCTTCACCGCCTTCACCTTCATCGCGCCGATGCTGGAGCAGGTCACCGGCCTGTCGACCGGCGCGGTCACCGCGGTGCTGTTCCTGTTCGGGCTCGGCCTGACGATCGGCAACACGCTGGGCGGCAGGCTGGCGGACTGGCGGCTGATGCCGTCGCTGATGGGCATCCTGGCGGTGCTGGCGCTGGTGCAACTGGTGCTGGCGGCGGTGCTCGGCTGGCAGTGGCCTGCCATCGCGACGGTCTTCGTCTGGGGCATGGCCGCGTTCGCGACGGTGCCCGGGCTGCAGATGCGGATGATGCAGCAGGCGCCCGACGCCCCGGCGCTGGTGTCCACGCTCAACATCGCGGCCTTCAACCTCGGCAACGCCGGCGGGGCGTGGCTGGGCGGGTGGATGCTCGATCACGGCGCGGCGCTCAGGGCGCTGCCGATCGCGGGTGCCGCGTTGGCGGTGGTCGGGTTGGGGCTGGCGGCGGTCAGCGTGGGGGTTGAGCGGAAGGCGCGATGAACACAAGAGGAAGGGCGACCACGTGGGGCGCCCTTGCCGCAGGGGGCATTCAATGCGAGGGCGCGGGGGGATTGGGCCAATCGCGGCGCGCGTGGACGACGTCGATGACTCTGATCGTTGCGGGCATCACCTGATACACCACGAAGAAGTTGGGACGCACGACGATTTCTCGTGCCCCTTCGATTCGCCTCGACTCTCGATACAGCGCAGGGAAACATGCAGCGATCGACAGCTTGGAAAGGATGTCGTCGTTGAGGCGCTCCGCCGCGATTTCGTTGTCGCAACGAATGCGCCACAGGATTTCCGCCAAGAGGTCCTCCGCCGACTCTTCCCACTCAACACTTCTTGGGGCGGGCATGAGGCCCCCCCGTTCCGCGGATCATTTGACGCATCTCCGCGTGGACCTGACGAAAGTCTTTCCCCGGCCTGCTGCTCTGCATGGCTTTCAGCAAGCGTTCGCGATACGCGGCGTTCCACGCCTCGTCCTCCGGCATGCCATCGTTGAAGGCTTGCGGCCGACCGACTGCCGGTCGGAACTCGGTGTCCGCGTTGTGGTGATTGAGTTCGAGGTCCACGATGTTCAGCGCCATGAGACGTCTCGCAAGGGTTTCGAGGGTCCGGAACATGCGCGGCGCACCCGTTGGCGTTGTCAGGCGGTAGTTGCCATCCGCGCGTAGCAGCCACAGATGCCAAACACGTCCATGAGCCACGGCCCTGGCTTGCAGCGATCCGCCGGCCATCGACCACGCAAGCAGCGTGGCGTCGTCAATGGGGGTCGGTGAAGATCCGGTGTTGTCCATGGCGCGGCGTGGATGAAATGAACGCTGACGGGGGCGATGCCGGAGCATAGGCCTGATCGTCGCCTGTCCATTCAGTCGGTACCGGCGCCAAGGAGATGTGCATCGTTCCCGATGACAGGCCTTTCGCCAATGACCCGAACTACTGGAGTTTTGACCTTCCCAGGTCTTGCGCGACGAGCCGTCTCGCGCTGAGGGTCAGGCCTTGCCCAAGCCCTGGCGCGGCTCGCTCAGCGCCTCGGTCACGCGGGCCTTCAAACGCCGCAGCGACTGCAGCTCCTGGTCCGGCGCCTGCAGCGCCGGCCACAGCAGCGCGACCAGATCGCGCGCCGCCTCGTCCACCTGGATCTGCCGGCCGGCGATGATCACCTCCCACAGCATGTGCTCCATCGGCCCGAACACCAGCGAGCGCAGCAGCCGCAGCGAGATGTCCTGCCGCACCTCGCCGCTGGCCTGGCCGCGCGCCAGCAGATCCATCAGCGGCGCGGTGTAGCGCCGCTGCAGATCGACGAAGGCGGTGCCGAAGTCCTGGCCTTCGCCGCGCGTCACCGGCGCGTCGCGCCGGCGGCCCTCGGACAGCACCAGCTCGCACAAGCCCGTGCCCTGGATCAGGAACAACCGCAGATGGGTGTGGACGACGAATTCCAGCTGGTCCCGGATCGAGCGCTCGCGTGGCAGTCCGGTCTCGATGGCGTCGATGATCTCGTCGTACCAGTCGCCGATCACGCGCATGCAGAGCTCGCGCTTGCCGCGGAAATAGGTGAAGACCGTCGCTTCCGAGATCCCCAGCCGCAGCGCGATCTCCGTGGTCGTCGTGCGCTCGTAGCCGCGCTCGGCGAAGACCGCGCGACTCTCGCGCAGGATGTCCCGCACGCGTTGCTCCGCCTTCGCGCCGACCGGAGAGCGCCGCTGCGCGGGCAGCGCCGCGGACGACGGCTCCGCCTTCGACCGGGGTTCCGGATCGAGGGCGGGCAGGGCGGTCGATCGCGACGCGATCCGGGCGGGCGGGCTCATGAGGGGCGCATTCTCCGCATTTATTGAGTGAAGCTCAAGTCGGCTTGGCGGACGTCCGCTTCTGCCGTATGCTTCGCGCCTTGCGCCGGGCGGCGATCCCGTCCCGGCCTGCCGGACGGGCGTCCGGGCATCGAGTTGAGCGCGGCTCATATGCGCGCTACGGCTTCGATTCCGCGCCTGATGCCGGGAACGGCCGCCATCCGCGCCGAACCGCAGAACAGAACGCCCAGGAGACTCCATGCCCGCCCTGTCCACCAAGCTCAACGCCCGCTCGGCCGACTTCAAGGCCAACGCGGATGCGATGCGCGGCCTGATCGACGACCTCAACGCCCGGCTGGCGAAGATCGCCGAGGGCGGCGGCGAGGCCGCGCGCGCCAAGCACGTGGGCCGCGGCAAGCTGCTGCCGCGTGATCGCGTCGAGATGCTGCTGGATCCCGGCACGCCCTTCCTGGAACTGGCCCCGCTCGCGGGCCTGGACATGTATGACAACGCCGCGCCCGGCGGCGGCCTGATCGCCGGCATCGGCCGCGTCGCGGGCGTGGAGTGCGTGATCGTCTGCAACGACGCGACCGTCAAGGGCGGCACCTACTACCCGATCACCGTCAAGAAGCACCTGCGCGCGCAGGAGATCGCCGATCAGAACCGGCTGCCCTGCCTGTACCTGGTCGACAGCGGGGGCGCCAACCTGCCCAACCAGGACGAGGTCTTCCCCGACCGAGACCACTTCGGCCGCATCTTCTTCAACCAGGCCAACCTGTCGGCCAAGGGCATCCCGCAGATCGCGGTGGTGATGGGCTCCTGCACCGCCGGCGGCGCCTACGTGCCGGCGATGAGCGACGAGACCGTCATCGTCAAGAACCAGGGCACGATCTTCCTGGGCGGCCCGCCGTTGGTGAAGGCCGCCACCGGCGAGGTCGTCAGCGCCGAGGACCTGGGCGGCGGCGACGTGCACACGCGTCTGTCCGGCGTGGCCGACCACCTGGCCGAGAACGACACGCACGCGCTGGCCATCGCGCGCCAGTCCGTGGCGCGCCTGAACTGGCGCAAGCAGGGCCAGTTGCTGACGCAGCCACCGCGCGCGCCGCTGCATGACGCCGCCGAACTGCACGGCGTGATCCCGACCGACACGCGCAAGCCCTTCGACGTGCGCGAGGTCATCGCCCGCGTCGTCGATGGCAGCGAGTTCGACGAGTTCAAGGCCCGCTACGGCAACACGCTGGTCTGCGGCTTCGCGCACATCGAGGGCATGCCGGTGGGCATCGTCGCCAACAACGGCATCCTCTTCGCCGAGAGCGCCAACAAGGGCGCGCACTTCATCGAGCTGTGCTGCCAGCGCAAGATCCCGCTGGTGTTCCTGCAGAACATCACCGGCTTCATGGTGGGCCGCAAGTACGAGAACGAGGGCATCGCCCGCGCCGGCGCCAAGATGGTCACGGCCGTCGCCTGCGCGCAGGTGCCCAAGTTCACCGTGATCATCGGCGGCAGCTTCGGCGCGGGGAACTACGGCATGTGCGGCCGCGCCTACTCGCCGCGATTCCTGTGGATGTGGCCCAACGCCCGCATCTCGGTGATGGGCGGCGAGCAGGCCGCGTCGGTGCTGGCCACCGTCAAGCGCGACGGTATCGAGGGCAAGGGCGGCCAGTGGTCCGCGGACGAGGAGGAGGCCTTCAAGGCGCCGATCCGCCAGCAGTACGAGGACCAGGGCCATCCGTACTACGCCAGCGCCCGGTTGTGGGACGACGGCGTCATCGACCCGGCCGACACGCGTCGCGTGCTGGCGCTGGGCCTGTCCGCCGCGCTGAACGCCGAGATCCCGGACACGAAGTTCGGCGTCTTCCGCATGTGACGCGGCACTGCCCGCGACGTCTCGCACGCCCATGAACGACCTGACCCTGCGCCCGCTCCACGCCGATGACTCGATCGAGGCGCTGACCGCGTTGCTGCACGCCGCCTACGCGTCGCTGGCTGCGCAGGGCTGGAACTTCACCGCCGTGGACCAGAGCGCCGAGACGACACGGGAGCGCGTCGCCACCGGGCAGGCCTTCGTCGTGGAGCGCGCCGGCGTGCTGGTCGGCACCGTCACCGTCGCGCCGCCGAAACCGGCCGACGGTCGCTACCTGAGCGACCCCGTGCCCGATTGCTACACCCGGCCCGACACGGCCATCCTGGCGCAGCTCGCGGTGCATCCGGGGCAGCGCGGCCTGGGCCTGGCCGAGCGGCTGATGGACATCGCCGAGGATTGGGCGCGCGGGCAGGGGTATGCCCACATTGCGCTCGACACCGCGGTGCCGGCCGAGGCGCTGCGGCGCCGCTACGAGCGCCGCGGCTACGAGACGATCGGCGACGTGCAGTGGGCCGGCAAAACCTACCGCAGCGTGCTGATGAGAAAGACCCTGACGGCGCCACCGGACCGCGCCGTCATCTCCCGTGAGGTGTCCGCATGATCTGCCTGCGTCGCGTGTTGCCTTCCTCGCCCTTGCCCGCGCCCTCGGTGCGGGGGGCGCTGCTGCTGACGCTCGCGTCGGTGCTCGCCTCGGCCTTCACGCCCGCGTGGGCGCAGAGCGCGTCCGCCCCGGCGCCTACCGAAGAACTGCAGGCCCCGCCGGAGCGCCTGGCCGCCGACATCCGCGAGGCGGTCGTGCGCGTGCCGGTGACGGTCGAGGATGCGTTCGGCCGCGACATCAGCGGCGACCTGCTGGTGACCACCTTCCGGCCGCCTGGCCCGGGGCCGTTCCCGCTGGTGGTCATCAGCCATGGCCGCGCCTCCAAGACGCGCGCCGAGTACAAGCGCCAGCGCTTCGAGTCCGCCGCGCGTTTCTTCGTCCGCAAGGGCTTCGCGGTGGCGGTGCCGCTGCGCATCGGCTATGGCGAACTGGCCGCGCTCGGCGACCCCGAGGCCAGCGTGCGCTGCGACTCGCCGCGCTACGAAAGCGCCGCCAAGGCCGCGGCGACGCAGATCGCCGCGGTGGTGCGGCAACTCTCGACGACCGCCGACATCGACGCCCGGCGCGTGCTGCTGGTCGGCCAGTCGGTCGGCGGCTTCGCGACGATCGCGGCCACCGCGGAGCAGATCGACGGCGAGGTCGCCGCGATCGACTTCGCCGGTGGCCATGGCGGCGATCCCGACCTGCATCCGGGCGAGCCCTGCCGGCCCGACGAGCTGCAGCGGCGCTTCAGCGACTTCGGCCGCCGCGCGGCGCAGCGCCCTCAGCCGGTGCCGACGTTGTGGGTCTTCACCGAGAACGACCGCTACTTCTCGCCGCGCCATCAACGCCGCTGGTCCGAGGCCTACCGCGCCGCGGGCGGGCTGGTGGAGACCCGCCAGCTGCCGGCCTTCGGCGAGGACGGCCACCAGCTCTTCGGCAAGGGCAACGACCTGTGGCAGCCGCTGGTGGACGCTTTCCTGAAGCCCATCGGCTTCGACATCCCCGGCGCGCTGCCGTTCCCCACCGGCGGCGACGTCGACGTGGAGGACTTGCGCGCGCTGCCCAGCAGCCGGCTGGGCGACGGGTATCGCAAGTTCCTCGCGGCGAAGGAGCCGCGCGCCTTCGCCACCAACGGCCGGCGCTGGGGGTATGCCTTCGGCGACGACGCGCAATCGCGCGCGCTGGCGCTGTGCGAGCGCAACGCCCAGGCCGAGGAGCCGTGCCGCCTCTATGCCGTCAACCGGACCGTCGTCTGGAGCAAGCCATGATTCCCGCTGATTCTTCCGCCGCCATCGCCGATGGTGCCGCGACCGCGACGGATTTCCCGGTCCCGACCACGCTGCGCGTCACGCGCGAAGGCGCCGTGGCCCGTGTCACGCTGAACCGCCCCGACGTGCGCAACGCCTTCAACGACACCGTCATCGGCGAGCTGACCGCGGTCTTCGACGCGCTCGGCCGCGACGCCTCGCTGCGCGCGATCGTGCTGGGCGCCGAGGGCAAGGCCTTCTGCGCCGGCGCCGACCTGAACTGGATGAAGGCGATGGCCGGCTACAGCTGGGACGAGAACCACGCCGACGCCGGACGCCTCGCCCGGATGCTGTGGACGATCTACAGCTGCCCGGTGCCGGTGATCGCGCGCGTGCAGGGCGATGTCTACGCGGGCGGCGTCGGCCTGGTGTCGGTCTGCGACATCGTCGTCGCGACGGACGGCGCCGGCTTCTGCCTGTCCGAGGCCCGATTGGGCCTGCTGCCGGCGACCATCGGCCCCTACGTCGTGCGCGCGCTGGGTGAGCAGGCGTCGCGCCGTTACTTCGTCACCGCCGAGCGTTTCTCCGCCGCCGACGCGCACCGCCTCGGACTCGTGCACGAGGTCGCCGCCGCCGACCAGCTCGACGCCACGGTCGATGCCTTCGTCGCCGCGCTGCTGGCCAACGGGCCGATGGCGGTCCGCGCCTGCAAGCGGCTCGTGCAGGACGTGGCCCATGCGCCGATCACGCCGACGCTGCGCGACGACACCGCGCGCCGCATCGCCGACATCCGCGCCAGCGCGGAAGGTCGCGACGGCGTGCAGAGTTTCCTTTCGAAGGGCAAGCCCTCGTGGCTGGCCTGACGGACCGCGTCGGCCGTCCGTCTTCCGCTTCTTCCGTTCCTCCCGTCATCCCCATGTCTGAAGCAGTACGACAAGACTGGCAACGCCGCAGCCTCGCGGCCGTCTGGCACCCGTGCACGCAGATGGCGCGCGCGCAGGACGTGCCGCCGCTGCCCATCGCCCGCGGCGAGGGCCCCTGGCTCTTCGACCACGACGGCCGGCGCTATTTCGACGCCAACAGCTCCTGGTGGGTCAACCTGTTCGGCCATGCCGACCGGGCCCTCAACGATGCGATCAAGCACCAGCTCGACACGCTGCCGCACGTCATGCTGGCCGGCTGCACCCACGAGCCCGCGGTGCGCCTGGCCGAGCGCCTGTCCGCCCGCACCGGCGGCGCGCTGGGGCATCTGTTCTTCGGCAGCGACGGCGCCTCGGCGGTCGAGATCGCGCTGAAGCAGAGCTTCCACAGCTGGCGCAACCGCGGCCGTGCCGACAAGCGCGAGTTCGTCTGCTTGAAGAACGGCTATCACGGCGAGACCATCGGCGCGCTGGCCGTCACCGACGTGGCGATCTTTCGCGACGCCTACGACCCGCTGTTGATGCGCAGCCACATCGTGGCCTCGCCCGACCAGCGGCTGGGCAACGAGGCGCAGGCGCTGGACGAGATGCGCGCGCTGCTGGCGGCGCGCCACGACCACATCGCCGCGGTCATCGTCGAGCCGCTGGTGCAGGGCGCCGCCGGCATGTCGATGTACGCGCCGTCCTACCTGAAGGCGCTGCGCGCGCTGTGCACCGAGTTCAGCGTCCATCTGATCGCCGACGAGATCGCGGTCGGCTGCGGCCGCACCGGCACCTTCTTCGCGTGGGAGCAGACGCTGCCCGGCGCGGCGCCCGCCGGCGCCGGGGCATCGCAGACGAGCGGGACGCCCGGCGCCGGCCCGGGGGACTGGCCCGACTTCCTGCTGCTGTCCAAGGGCATCACCGGCGGCACGATGCCGCTGTCGCTGGTGCTGACGACGGACGAGGTGTACGCGGCCTTCTGGTCGCAGGACGTGACGCGGGGCTTCCTGCACTCGCACAGCTACACCGGCAATCCGCTGGCGTGCGCGGCGGCGAACGCGGTGCTGGATCGATTCGACGCGGGGCAACTGGCGCGCAACCAGCAGCAGGCCGCCTGGCTCACCGAGGCCTTCGCGCCGTTGGCCGACGACGCGCGTGTCGCGCATCTGCGCCAGCGCGGCATGATCCTGGCCTTCGACCTCCATCCGAAGACGCCGCCGGTGGAGCGCTTCGCGGAGAAATTCCACCTGGCGGCGCGCCGCCACGAACTGCTGATCCGCCCGATCGGCCAGACCGTGTACCTGATGCCGCCGTACCTGATCGACGCGGCGGCGGCACGTTTCCTCGCCGATGCCGTGCGCGCGACGCTGCAGGAGGTGCTCCATGCTGCTTGAGCATTTGCAGGCCAAGCTGGATGCGATCCGCGCGCAGGACCTGACGCGTTTCACCCGCATCGCCGAGACCGGCACCGCGCCGCGCCAGACGGTGCGCGGTTCCGACGGCACGGCGCGCGAGCTGCTGATGTTCTGCAGCAATGACTACCTCGGCCTGGCCGCGCATCCGGCGGTCGCCGACGCGTTGGCGGAGGGCGCGCGGCGCTACGGCGGCGGCTCCGGCGCGTCGCCGCTGGTCAGCGGCCATTCGCGCGCGCACCACGAGGTCGAGGCGCTGCTGGGCCGCTGGTTCGAGCCCCACATCCCGAATGCCCGCGCGATCGGCTTCTGCACCGGCTACATGGCCAACCTGGCGGTGGTCACCGCGCTGGGCGACGGCGACGCGGAGATCTTCAGCGAGACGCTGAACCACGCCTCCCTGATCGACGGCACGCGGCTGGCGAAGGCGCCGGTCACGCGTTACGGCCACTGCGACGTCGACGGGCTGCGCGCGCTGCTGGCCGCCAGCACGGCGCGCATCAAGCTGATCGTCACCGATGCCGTGTTCAGCATGGACGGCGACATCGCGCCGCTGCCCGCGCTGCTGGCGCTGGCCGAGGATTTCGACGCCTGGCTGATCGTCGACGACGCGCACGGCCTGGGCGTGCTGGGCGAGCTGGGCGTCGGCTCGCTGGAGCACTTCGGCCTGCGCAGCGAGCGCCTGATCGTGGTCGGCACGCTGGGCAAGGCGGCGGGGCTGGCCGGCGCCTTCGTCGTGGCGCACGAGACGGTGACGGACTATCTGCTGCAGGCGGCGCGCAACTACATCTTCTCGACGGCGTCGCCGCCGGCGGTGGAGCATGCGCTGCTGACCAGCCTGGCGCTGATGCGCGGCGAGCTGGGCCGTGAGCGCCGCATGCACCTGCGCGCGCTGCAGGCGCGGCTGCGCGCGGGCATCGCGGCGCTGCTGGACCGCCATCCATCGCTGCCCTGGCGGCTGGCCGACTCGCAATCGCCGATCCAGCCGCTGATCGTCGGCGGTAACGCCGAGGTGATGGCGCTGGCGGCGGCGCTGGAGCGCGAAGGCCTGCGCGTGCCGGGCATCCGCCCGCCGACGGTGCCCAAGGGCGAGGCCCGCTTGCGGATCACGCTGTGCGCGACGCATGCGCAGGCGGATGTGGATCGGCTCGTGGCCGCGCTGGAGGCCTGCGCATGACCGCGATCCCGATGCCGCTCCACGGCTTCTTCATCACCGGCACCGACACCGAGATCGGCAAGACCTGCGTCACCGCCGGCCTGACGCGCGCCTTCGACGCGCTGGGCCGGCACGTCACGCCGATCAAGTCGCTCGCGGCGGGGCAGGTCCGCGGCGCCGACGGCGTCTGGGTCAACGAGGACGTCGCGTTGTTGCACGCCGCGCAGTCGGAAGGCATGACGCTGGACGAGGTCGGCCCGCTGCAGTTCCGCGAGCCCTGCGCGCCGCACATCGCCGCCAGGCTCGAAGGCCGCGCGATCGATCGCGACGCGCTGCTGGCCGCGATCCGCGGCGCGGCGTCCAAGGGCGACCTGGCGCTGGTCGAGGGCGTCGGCGGCTTCCGCGTGCCGCTCACCGACGGCTGGGACACCGCCGACCTGGCGGTCGACCTGGGCCTGCCGGTGGTGCTGGTGGTCGGCCTGCGGCTGGGCTGCATCAACCACGCGCTGCTGACCGTCGAGGCCGTGCTGGCGCGCGGTCTGCGGCTGGCCGGCTGGGTCGCCAACACCGCCGACCCCCATCAACCCCATGTGGCGGACAATCTGGCCGCCTTGCGCGCGCGCATCGACGATGCCGTGGGCGCACCCTGCTGGGGCCATGTGCCCCGGCTCACCGATCCCTCTCCCGCGGCCGTGGCCGCGCATCTGGCGCCGCCGCAGTTGCTGAGCGCCTTGAATGCCTTGAAGGCTTGAAAGCATGACGATGAAGCAGACCGTCAACCAGATCCAGACGCTGACCCCCACCAACGACGAGCAGCGCCGCAACGCCACCCCGTGGACGGTGAACGAGATCGCCGCGCTGTTCGAGCTGCCGTTCAACGACCTGCTGTTCCGCGCGCAGCAGGTGCACCGCGAGCACTTCGATCCGAACGCGGTGCAACTGTCGACGCTGCTGTCCATCAAGACCGGCGGCTGCGAGGAGGACTGCAAGTACTGCCCGCAGTCGGCCCACTTCGACACCGGTCTGAAGGCCGAGAAGCTGATTCCGCTGGAGGAAGTCATGGAAGCCGCCCGCGCCGCCAAGGCCAACGGCGCGACCCGCTTCTGCATGGGCGCCGCCTGGCGCTCGCCCAAGGAGCGCCACCTGGAGGCGATCGGCGAGATGATCACCGAGGTCAAGGCGATGGGCCTGGAGACCTGCCTGACCGCCGGCATGCTGGGCGACGGCCAGGCCGAGCAGCTGCGCGAGGCGGGCCTGGACTACTACAACCACAACCTCGACACCTCGCCGGAGTTCTACGGCCAGATCATCACCACCCGCACCTACCAGGACCGCCTGGACACGCTGGAGCGCGTGCGCGGTGTCGGCCTGAAGGTGTGCTCAGGCGGTATCGTCGGCATGGGCGAGACGCGCCGCCAGCGCGCCGGCCTGATCGCGCAACTGGCCAACCTGGATCCGTATCCGGAATCGGTGCCCATCAACAACCTGGTGCAGGTCGAGGGCACGCCGCTGGCGGGCACGCAGGCGCTGGACCCGTTCGAGTTCATCCGCACGATCGCGGTGGCCCGCATCACGATGCCGCGCGCGATGGTGCGCCTGTCCGCCGGCCGCGAGGAGATGCCCGAGACCATGCAGTCGCTGTGCTTCCTGGCCGGCGCCAACAGCATGTTCTACGGCGACAAGCTGCTGACCACCAGCAACCCGCAGGCCGAGAAGGACCGCCAGCTGATCGACCGCCTGGGCATGCACTGCGCCACCGAGGCCGAGCTGAGCGCCGACGCCGCGGGCTGCGCGCCGGCCGGCGAGGGCGCCCCGGCGTCCTGCGGCCACCGTCACTGAGCCGCGCGCGGCTGCGATGACAAGGGGGCGCCGGCCAGACAACAAGACCAGGGCCGGCGCCGCGTTCGTTCAGGGAGGGGACCCATGTCGCGAATGAAGAAGGTCGATCTCAGCGGATGGCGTCGCGTCGTCGCGCGGGCGATCCCGGCGGCGCCGGTGGCGCTGCTCGCGCTGGCGGGGGCCGGGCCGGCCTCGGCGGGCGAGCTGCTGATCGAGCAGGGCGTCGCCGCCGACGGCACGCTGCTGGTGCGCTACACGCCGCCGGACGGCGTGCGCGAGCTGCCCTTGTTCAATCGCTCAAGCGCCATGGCGACGGTCTGGGGTGAGATGGTCGCGCCCGTCGATCGTTGCGCGACGGTGGCGCTGAAGCCGCGCCCGACGATCACGCTCGCCGAAGGCTGCGCGTCGGTGGCCTTTCGCGTCACGCCGCGCGTGCTGAGCCGCAGCGCGACCTATGAGCCGGCCTTCCCCGTCGGTCCGACCGCCGTGATGGGCTACACCGGTTACTACGCGGCGGCGGTGCCGGGCCATGCGCTGCGCTGGCGCTGGACACCCGGCGAGGGCGCGCACGCGGTGGTGGCGGGCAGGATCTCGTCGCAATCGGTCGACCGCGTCATCGGCGTCGACGAGGTCGCGCTCGCGCTGAAGGATGAAGGCGGCACGGCGGCGGGCTGGTCCGCGCTGGCCGCCAATGAATATGTCTTCGTCGGCAAGGCCGACGTCACCGCGATGCCGGGCGGCGTCCTGATCCACGACGGCGCGCTGGACGCGCCGCGCCTGGGCGCGGTGCGCTCGACCCTGGAAGGCGTCACGCAGCGGCTGGCACGCGCTTACGGCGTGGTGCCGGCGGGGCCCTGGGCCGTGGTGGCGGCGGCATCGCCCGCGGTGCCGAACTTCCACGGCGATGTGACCGCCGGCCGGATGATGAGCCTGCGCTTCAACGACGCGACGCCGAAGGACGTGGAGGGGGCGTTGCGCCAGACGCGGCTGTTCGTGTCGCACGAGCTGACGCACTGGTGGGACACCGGCATCTATCGCACCGACCAGGACCGCCCCTGGATCCACGAGGGCCATGCCGACTGGATGGCGGGCCTGCTGATGCGCGAGAGCGGCCAGCTCGATGCCGAGCGCTGGCGCGAGCGCCTGGACATCGCGCTGAACAATTGCCAGATCGTGCGTGGCGACAAGCCGTCCGCGACCTTGCCCACGGGCTTCGGCCGCGGCGACGATCCCTATGCGTGCGGGCAGGTCCTGATGCTGCTGGCCCAGTCGGCGCGGCCGCGTGCCGGGTCCCCGGTGGACGCCGCCGCGAGCCTGCTGCGCGACAGCACCGCGCCCATCGATGCCGAGGCGGTGGCGCGCTGGGCCGACGGCGGTCCGGCCGGCGCGATGCACACCTTGCTGCTCGATCCGCGACAGGGGTTCCGCGGCGCGCTGCTGCGCGACTGGAGCGACCTGATCGACGCCACGCCGCTGAAGCCGGGCGAGCCCTTGCCGGCCTACGCGCAAGGTCGCCTCGTCAGCGCCTTGATGCGGCCGCTGATGGCCGCCGACTGCGACGACGCCATCAGTTTCTGGACCCAGGCGGACCACTTCCGCATCGACTCCCAGCCCGCCTGCCGCGTGCTGCGCGGGAACCCGAACGTCCGCCGCGTGGCGGGCGTCTCGCCGTTCGACGATCCGGTCGGCGCCTGGCAGGCCCTGCGCGCCGCCTGCGCCGCGGGGCGGCCGATCGAGCTAACCACCGATGGCGAGCCCATGTCGCTCGCCTGCCCGGCCCCGGTGCCGGACATGCCCATCCACGAGATCCTGCGCGTGCGGCCACAAGCCCTGGCGCGGCTGGGTCTCGGACCTTGAGGAGACACCATCCATGTTCAAGAAGATCCTGATCGCCAATCGCGGCGAAATCGCCTGCCGCGTCGCCGCCACCGCGCGCCGACTGGGCGTGAAGACGGTCGCCGTCTACTCGGACGCCGATGCGACCGCGCGTCATGTCCAGGTCTGCGACGAGGCCGTCCACATCGGCGGCCCCGCGCCGCGCGACAGCTACCTGCAATGGCAGCGCATCCTGGCGGCGGCCCAGGCCACCGGCGCCGAGGCGGTCCATCCGGGCTACGGGTTCCTCAGCGAGAACGAGGAGTTCGCGCAGGCCTGCGCCGACGCGGGCCTCGTGTTCATCGGCCCGCCGCCGTCGGCGATCCAGGCGATGGGCCTGAAGGCCGAATCCAAGCGCCTGATGGAGCAGGCCGGCGTGCCGCTGGTGCCCGGTTATCACGGCGCCGACCAGGATCCGGCGCTGCTGCGTCGCGAGGCGCAGCGCATCGGCTACCCGGTCCTGATCAAGGCCAGCGCGGGCGGCGGCGGCAAGGGCATGCGCGCCGTGCTGGCGGACGAGGAATTCGACGCCGCGCTCGCGTCCTGCAAGCGCGAGGCGATCAACAGCTTCGGCGACGACGCGGTGCTGATCGAGCGCTACGTGCAACGCCCGCGCCACATCGAGATCCAGGTCTTCGGCGACAGCCACGGCGATTGCGTCTATCTGTTCGAACGCGACTGCTCGGTGCAGCGCCGCCATCAGAAGGTGCTGGAGGAAGCGCCCGCGCCGGGCATGACGGCCGAGCGCCGCGCCGAGATGGGCGCCGCCGCGGTGGCCGCGGCCAAGGCGGTCGGGTATCAGGGCGCGGGCACGGTCGAGTTCATCGCCGAGCAGGAGGGTCGGTTCTACTTCATGGAGATGAACACGCGCCTGCAGGTCGAGCACCCGGTGACCGAGGCGATCACGGGCCAGGATCTGGTGGAGTGGCAATTGCGCGTGGCCGCCGGCGAGCCGCTGCCGCTGAAGCAGCATGAGCTGCGCATGCACGGCCACGCCATCGAGGCCCGCCTCTGCGCCGAGAACCCGGAGGGCGGCTTCCTGCCCGCGACCGGTCGCCTGTCGGTGGCGCGCTGGCCGACGCATGCGGCGTTCCGTCGCTCCGACGTGCGCATCGACTCCGGCGTCGGCGAGGGCGACGAGATCAGTCCGTTCTACGACTCGATGATCGCCAAGCTGATCGTCTGGGGCGAGACGCGCGAGCAGGCGCTGGCGCTGCTGGATGTCTCGCTGCGGGACACGCACATCGTGGGGTTGCACACCAACGTCGCGTTCTTGCGCCGCTGCGCGGCGACGGCGTCGTTCACCAACGCCGAGCTCGACACCGCGCTGATCGAGCGCGAGAAGGCTGCACTGTTCGGCCAACCCGGTCTGCCGCTGGCGGAGGCCGCCGCGGCCGTCGTCGCGCACACGCTGGCGCAGGAGGGCACGACGCAATCCGCCGATCCCTGGAGCCGCCGCGACGGCTGGCGCCTGTACGGCGCGGCGCAGCGCCGCTTCGAGCTGGACCTCGACGGCGAGCATCACCAGGTCCTGCTGGCGCGCCACCATCACGGCGGCCTGTCGTTGACGGTGCAGGGCCGCGCGATCACGCTGGCGATCCGGTCGACAGGGCTGGATCGGCACGAGCTGAACCTCGACGGCCGCCGCGTCGCGGTGGCCACCTACAAGGTCGGCGAGCAGGTGGCGGTGTTCGGCGCCGACGGCTCCGCGCTGGTCACCGAGGTGGACGTCATCGCCCATGCCGGTGAAGGGGGATCCGAAGGCGGCCGCCTGACTGCGCCGATGCCCGGCAAACTGGTGGCGTTCCTGGCGCAGGCCGGCGACACCGTGTCCAAGGGCCAGCCGCTGGCGGTGATGGAGGCGATGAAGATGGAGCACACCATCACCGCGCCGCGCGACGGCGTGGTGGAGGAACTGCTGTTCACCATCGGCGACCAGGTCGGCGACGGCGCCGAGCTGCTGCGCCTGCGGGCCGCGGCCTGATCGTCCCCACAAGGAGTCCACGATGACGAATCTGCCCAACCGGGTGACGCTGGTCGATGTCGGCCCGCGCGACGGCCTTCAGAACGAAAAGGAAAACGTCGGCACGGCCGACAAGGCGCGGCTGGTGTCACTGTTGCAGGACGCGGGGCTGAAGGAGATCGAGGTCACCAGCTTCGTCTCGCCGAAGTGGGTGCCGCAGATGGCGGACAACACCGCGGTGATGGCGGCGATCGAGCGCCGGCCCGGCGTGCGGCACAGCGTGCTGGTGCCCAACATGAAGGGCCTGGAGGCCGCGTTGCCGACGAAGCCGGACGAGGTCGTCGTCTTCGCGGCCGCGTCCGAGGCCTTCTCGCAGAAGAACATCAACTGCTCGATCGCCGAGAGCATCGAGCGCTTCGCCCCCGTCGTGGCGGCGGCGCACGAGGCCGGGCTGAAGGTGCGCGGCGCGCTGTCCTGCGCGGTCGGTTGCCCCTACCAGGGCGAGGTGTCGCCGGACGAGGTCGAGCGCGTGGTGCGACTGATGAAGGCCATCGGCGTCGACCACCTGGGCGTGGCCGACACCATCGGCGTCGGCACGCCGCGCCAGGTGCGGGCCGCGATGGAGCGGGCGCTCAAGCACTATCCGCTGGTCGAGGTCAGCGGGCATTTCCACGACACCTACGGCCAGGCGCTGACCAACATCTATGCCTGCCTGGAAATGGGCGTGCACACCTTCGATGCCAGCGTCGCCGGACTCGGCGGCTGCCCCTACGCGAAGGGCGCGACGGGCAACGTGGCGACCGAGGACGTCGTGTTCATGCTCAACGGACTGGGCATCGAGACCAGCATCGACCTGGACAAGCTGGTCGACGCGGGTGCGTTCATCTCCGGCGTGCTGGGCCGGCAGCCGGTGGCGCGGGTGGGGCGGGCGATCCTGGCCAAGCGCAAGGGCTGAGCGGGACCGGGCGGACCCGCCACGCCAACCGCGCGCGGCGGGAATCAGCCCCTGACCCGTTCCACGAACCACCACAGGTGCCCGTCCAGATCGAGCACCCCGTAGCTCTTGTCCGCCCAGTACTCGGGCCCGTAGTCCTCGACCTTGGGCTCGTGGACGATCCGGGCGCCGGCCTGGCGGGCGTGCTCGCAGTGCGCCTGGGCGTCGTCGACGTAGATCATGAGGCTCTGCGTGTTGGCGCCGCCGACGCCCTGCGGACTGCGCAGCGGAATGCCGAAGCGCTGGGAGCGCTCACCCTCGCCGCCCTCGCTGACCATGATCAGCGCCTCGCCGTAGGTAAGCTGGCTGTGCACCACTTCCCCGTGCTCGCCGTCGACGCGCAATTGCACCTCGAAGCCGAAGGCTTCGCACAACCACGGGATCGCGCGCGAGGCGCTGGTGTAGAACACGGCGCTGGACAAACGCGGCCAGCCGGCGGGCGTGGGTTTCATGGCGGCTCCTGGGCGGATGAGGCCGCCAGCATAGGCGCCGCCTCCGGCCCCTCGCAAGACGTGGGTTCCGGGGACGGCCGCGGCTCAGTCGCGGGTCAGCGTCGATGCGACGCTGGCGCGGAACTTCTCGGCCCGCTCGGCGTCCGACTGCGCCTCGATCCGCTCGCAGCACAACTCGACCCAGGCCATGAAGCGGCTCTCGGTGTCGACCTGGCGGGCCAGATCGCGCAGCTCACCCTCGCGGCCGGCCAGCATGCGCGTCACCAGGTCGAGTGCGAAGAACTTCGACGACACCAGGCGTCGCGCCCGCTCCATCGTCGCCCGCGTGTCGACGGCGCGCGGCATCTCCACCAGCCCCTGATCGACCAGTTGCGTCAGGGCCTCGTCGCCCAGGCCCAGACCGCGGCCGAGCTTGCGCAGCTCGTCCGCGTCCCGTTTGCCGTCGACGGTGATCAGCAGCGCGCGCAGCGCCGCGGGCAACTGGCGCTGGCCCGGCGCCAGCATCTGGCGCGCCAGGTCGGTCTTGCGGGGCGGGGTGGCGGGGGCTTGCATGGTCGGCGCATGTTCCCCAGCCACCGTTCAGGCTTGATGACACGTCGGTGTCGCTCTCCCCAATCCGTGCATTGCCGCACGGGGCGCGACTGCCCACAATCGGTCCCTTCGAACGCCGTCCGACGCCGTCAGGCGTCGCCGGCAACAGCGAGGGAGGAGATCGTCATGGACAAGCTCGTCATCGTTCACCGCGGCGCCCTGCGCGCCAAGTACGGCGCCACGGCGCTGGCGAAGATCGACGCGGCGCTCAAGGCGCTGGTCACCGCCGACAAGCGGCGCGGCATCGACACGGCGGTGGTTCCCGTCGACCTGGCGTCGACGATGAAGGCCTACGCCGCGACGGCGGTGCCCGCGCGACCGGACGCCCGATCGCTCAAGACCGCCATCGACGCGCTGGCCAAGGCGCGCAACCCGCATTACTTCGTGCTGCTGGGCGGACCCGACGTGCTGCCCATGGTGCTGCTGAAGAATCCGGCGCACGGCGGCGAGCTGGGCGACAGCGACCCGGTCGTGCCCAGCGACCTGCCCTATGCCTGCGAGGGCGCCTACGGCACCGACCCCAACCGCTTCCTCGGTCCGACACGTGTCGTCGGCCGCCTGCCCGACCTGCCGGCCGCCCGGAAACCCGATCTGCTGCTGCAGCTGATCCGCGCCGCGTCGCGCCACAAGCCGCTGCCGCGCGACGCCTTCCTCGACAGCTTCGGGCTGTCCGCCGAGGTCTGGCAGGCCTCGACCCGGCAGAGCCTGACCAACACCTTCGGCCATGCGGACCAGTTGCGGCTCTCGCCGCCCGGCGGCCCGAAGTGGACGAAGGCCGACCTCGCGCCGCGCATGCACTTCATCAACTGCCACGGGGCGGAGGACATGCCGGAGTACTACGGCCAGCACGGCGACGACTATCCGGTCTCGATGCGATCGGCGCTGCTGCGCGACCGCATCACCGCCGGCACCGTCGTGGCGGCCGAGTGCTGCTATGGCGCGCAACTCTTCGACCCCGCCCGCGCGGACGGCCAGTGGCCGATGGCGCTGCGCTACCTGGCGGACGGGGCCTGCGCCTTTCTCGGCAGCACCACCGTGGCCTACGGTCCGAGCGAGGGCAACGGCTCGGCCGACCTGATCTGCCAGTATTTCCTGCAGCGCGTGCTGGCGGGCGCGTCGACCGGACGGGCGCTGCTGGAAGCGCGCCAGAGATTCGCCGGCGAGCGCACGCACCTCGATCCGATGGACCTCAAGACGCTGGGCCAGTTCTACCTGGTCGGCGATCCGTCGCTGCAGCCGGTCAGCGCCCAGGCCCACGCGCTGGCGCGCACCAAGGCCTTCAAGAAGGCGTTCGCCACGGTGGAGGACCGCGGCGTGCGCGGCCTGCGCCGCGAGCGCCTGGAACGCGAGGGGCGCAATCTGGCACGCTCCTTGCCCCGGCTGAAGCCCAGCGAGGCGCCGCCGGCGCCGGCCGTCGTGGCCGCGGTGCTGCCGATGCTGCGCGAGTCCGGCCTCGCGCCGGATCGCTGCGAGCGGATCAGCTACCGCATCGTCGGCGCGCCCGGCCACCGGTCCGTGCACGTGTACAAGGGCTGGGTCGATCGGCGGCTGTTGGCGCTGATCGCGACGGAACAGGAAGGACGTTTGTTGCACGTGAGGCGCATGCATGCCCGTTGATCCCATCGATCCCCAACATCGCGGCAAGGCCGACGAGGCCGGGCTCGATCCGTCCGGCGCGACGCCCGAGCGCCTGCGCGGCACGCTCTGCCGCGATCGCGTCGATACCGGCAGCAAGAGCGACCGCGTCGCGGTGCTGCTCGCGCTGAGCGACGGCGAACGCCTCGTGCTGCGCCGTGCCGGGGCCCATCCATTCCGCGACCCGGAACTGGAAGCGCTGGAGGGTCAGGTCTTGATCGTCGAAGGGGAACGGCGGGCCAGCTATTTCCTGGTGCGCCGCTATGCCGTGTGCGGCGATGATGAGTCGATCGACCCATGACGCGCGCGCAGCCCCCCGTCCGACCCCTGGCGGGAGCGCCATGTGCCCTGTCGAGCAGACCTCGACCCTGGCGCAAGACCGCGCGATCCGGTCGGAATCAGCGGCGGACTTGCCCGCTCGCGCTCGACAGACGTACAACCGGACCTGCGACCTTGTGACGGCGTGACCCAGCGCCGACCAGACTTTCGATCACCAACCCGAAAAAGGAGTGCCCCCATGGCCAAGTCTTCTCCCTCCGATCGCCTGTTGTCCGACCTGCACCAGGTGGTGACCGATGCCGAATCGCTGCTGCGCGCCACCGCCGACCAGACCAGCGCCGGCGCGTCGGAACTGCGCGCCCGCGTGCAGTCCACGCTGGACCGCGCCAAGACCAGCCTGGGTGATTTCCAGTCGGCCGCCGTCGAGCGCGCCAAGGCGTCCGCCAAGGCGACCGACGACTATGTGCATGACAACCCGTGGCAATCGATCGGCGTGGCCGCCGGTGTCGGCCTGCTGCTGGGTCTGTTGATCAGCCGCGGGCGTTGACCGGCGCCGCCGTCGGCGTGCCGCACGCCGACGCGGTGGTCTGAGCGGCGCTCGCGGGCGCCGCCGTGGCGCCGTCGCCCTGTTCCCAGGGCTTCGGTGCCGCGAGCCAGCGCTCCAGGTCCTCGGCCGGCATCGGCCGGGCGAAGAGCCAGCCTTGGCCCTCGTGGCAGCCCAGCGCGAGCAGGTGCTGGCGCTGCTCCTCGGTCTCGATGCCCTCGGCGACGACACGCATGCCGAGGCTGCAACCCAGGTTCACCACCATCTGCGCGATCGTCGCGCCGGCGGCGGAGCTCTGCGCCTCGCGCACGAAGGCGCGGTCGATCTTGAGCCGCTCCACGTCCAGCCGACGCAGCTGGCTGAGCGACGAGAAGCCGGTCCCGAAGTCGTCGATCGCGACCGACGCGCCGGTGCCGCGGATTTCCGCCAGCACGCGCAGCACGGCCGAGACCTCTTCCATCGCCATCGATTCGGTGATCTCCAGCTCCAGCGCCGAACCCGGCACCTCGGCGTCGGCCAGCGCGCGCCGCACCGTGTCGATGAAGGCCGGATGGCGGAACTGCGCCAGCGAGATGTTGACCGCGATGCGGAAGTCGTCGAAGCCGGCGTCGCGCAACTGACGGACCTGGTGGCAGGCCGTCCTCAGCACGAATTCACCGATCGGCACGATCAGGCCGGATTGCTCCGCCAGCGGGATGAACTGGTCCGGGGGCACGAACTGACCCTCGGCGGTGCGCCAGCGCAGCAGCGCCTCGGCACCGATGACGCGCTGCGTGGCCAGCTCCACCTGCGGCTGGTAGACGACGAACAGCCGGCGCTCCTCGAAGCTGGCGCGCAAGCCCTTGAGCAGCTTGAAGCGCTCGCGGGCGTCGACCCCCATCTCCGGCGAGAAGTACTGCGACGCGCCGCGGTTCTGCGCCTTCGCGCGCTTGAGCGCGATCTGTGCGTCGAGCAGCAGCTCCGAGCCCAGCGCGCGCGACTGCGCGAGTCGTACCAGCCCCGTCGTGGCCGACAGCTGCAGGCGCTCGCCAGCGACGGTGAACGGGTCGTCGAAGACGCCGCCGATGCGATGGCCATTGACCATCTCGTCGGGGCCGAGCAGGCCGAACGCGTTCGACGAGATCCGCGCCATCGCGGTGTTGAAGCCGAGCCGCTGCGCCATGCGCTGCGCCACGGCCTGCAGCATCTGATCGCCGAAGCGGTGGCCGAAGGCGTCGTTCACGTCGGCGAAATCGTCCAGGTCGATCAGCGCCAGCGTGATGCCTTCGGGCGACTTCAGGTTGTGCTCCAGCAGCTCGATGAACCGGGTGCGGTTGGGCAACTGCAGCAGCGGGTCGTTGTAGGCCTGGTCCGTCAGCTGCGTGTAGAGCATGACGTTCTCGAAACCGACGGCGATGTTGGAGCAGAACGCGCGCAGCAGCTGGCGGTCGAGCTCGTCGAGCTCGCGCGGCACTTCCACCAGCGCCGCCATCGCCCGCCCGCTGGGCAATCCGAAGTGCAGCACGGTGCAACCGTCCTCGTGCAGGTGGGTCCCGGCGGCCAGGCAACGCGCCAGCAGGTCCCGCACCTTGGTCACCGGCACCGTGTGCAACGGCCGGTTGATCAGCGAGCTGTACTGGCCGGCGGCCGCGATGACGCGGGCGTCGCCGGACGCGTCGTCCTGCGCCTGCACGCAGACCAGGCCCTCGGGCAGCGTGCCCAGCAGCGCGCACAGCTGCGTCACCACGCCCTCGGCGAAGCGGTGCAGGCCATGCTGGCGGCCGAGCTCGGTGCTGGCCTCGACGATCATCTCCAGGCCCTGCCGGTTGGCTTCCAGCGCGCGGATCTGGCGGTATGAACGGATCGCCGCGGTCAGCACCGTGTACAGCCGCGTGCGGGTCAGCTCCGACTTGGTCTTGTAGTCGTTGATGTCGTAGGCCTGGACCGTCTCGATCTCGGGCGCGTAGCCGGGCTGGCCGGTGCGCAGCACGATGCGCACGGCGCGCTGGCGCAGTTCCTCGCGGATGTGGCGCACGAGCTGCAGGCCGGCGTCGTCGGACTCCATCACCACGTCCAGCAGCACGACGGCGATGTCGGGCTCGCCGACCAGCAGCGTGCGGGCCTCGGCGGCGGAACGGGCGTGCAGGAAGACGAGCGGCTGACCTTCCACCTGCAGGCCCTGCATGGCGAGCTCGGTGGCCTTGTGGACGTCGGTGTCGTCGTCGACGATCAGCACCCGCCAGGGCGGGCGTGTCGAGGAGGCGTCTTCCCGCGTGGCATCGTGGTCGTCCAGGAACTGCAGCAGGTCGTCGTCGTCGACGACGGCAGGATGCGGCGTGTGCTGGCGATCAGGCATTGAATGAACCTTGTCTGGCCGGCGGCGCGGAGCGCAACCAAGCGTTACCGCGCACTGTAGCCCAACGCTCCTGGACCGCATTGCGAAAGAACGCCCTCGTTTCCCCCGATTCAGTGATAGCTTTCGCAACACGAGGGCATGGACACAGAGGAGAAACAATCGATGGACTCACAGGACCTGAGCCTGGCGGACCGGCTGCGCCGGATCGCCGAACGGGCGCTGGAACTGGCGCGCGTGCGGCTGGAATTGCTGGGCGTGGAGCTGCAGGCGGAGCTGCTGCGGCTCTTCGGCGCGCTGACCGCCTTGCTGCTGGCGCTGCTGCTGGGCGTGGCCGCGTTGCTGATGCTGGTCTTCGCGGCGCTGCTGTGGGTGCCCGATGAATGGCGAGCCCCCTTGGGCGCGGCGCTCGGTGCGGCCTTCCTGCTCGGGGCCGGGCTGTGCTGGCGCTGGGCCAGGCTGCAACTGACCGCGGGGCGGCCCTTCGCGGCGAGCGTCGCCGAGCTGGCGCGGGACCGGCGCGCGCTCGATCCCGAGTCCAGCGACACGGAGCGGCGGTGATGTGGCACGCCGCCCGACAACGGCTCCGGCTGCGGCAACTGGAGCTTCAACTGCGCAGCGCCGAGCTCAGGCTCGGCCTGATCCATGACGCGCAGGCGCTCGAGCGCCCGATGCAATGGGCCGAGCGCGGCCATGCGCTGTGGCGGCTGCTCGGCAGCGCGCCGCGCGCGTGGCGGACGCTGGGGGCGCTCGGCGCCGCGGGCGGCTTGGCCGGATTGTTCCGGGCCTTCCGCCGCAAAGGGCGGTCCGGCGACGGCGCGACGGAGGGGTCCGGCGCGGGACGGATCGCCAGGCTCTGGACCTGGGTCAGCCTGGGATGGCGGCTCTGGCGATGGATGAAGCCGGCGCCGGCGGCGGAGGCCTCACGGCCTCCGGATCCCGCCGCCCCTCAGCGCTGACCGCGCTTGGCGGCGGGGCGGCCGCCGGGGCCTCTTGAGCCGCTCGTGCCGCTGTTCGGCCGCGCATCGGGCCGCCCGTTCGGGCGTGCGCCCGACGGCTTGCCTGCCGCTTGCGGAAGCGCGCTCACGTTTGACGACTGGCCGGCCGCTTGCGGGCGCGCACCCACGCCCGCCGGGCGTTGCGGTGCCCGGGCCGCGCCGGTTTCCCGCGGCGGCAGGCCGGTGTGCTGCGTCAGCAGCTGTCCCGCCCGCGGCTTGTTGGGCGCGACCTTGGCGCCGGCGTCGGTGGAGTTCTTGCGGCGCGCAGACTGATAGCCGCCATCCGTCACCGGCTGGAAGGTCGGGATCAGGTGGTGCTTGCCGTTGCCGATCAGGTCGGCCCGGCCCATGTCCTTGAGCGCCTCGCGCAGCAGCGGCCAGTTGTTGGGGTCGTGATAGCGCAGGAAGGCCTTGTGCAGGCGCCTGCGGCGCTCGCCCTTGACGATGTCGACGGGCTCGCTGTCGCGGGTGACCTTCTTCAGCGGGTTCTTGCCGGAGTGGTACATCGCCGTGGCCGTGGCCATCGGGCTGGGATAGAAGGTCTGGACCTGGTCCGCGCGGAAGCCGTTGCGCTTGAGCCAGAGGGCCAGGTTCATCATGTCCTCGTCGGCGGTGCCCGGGTGGGCGGCGATGAAGTAGGGGATCAGGAACTGCTTCTTGCCGGCCGCGGCGCTGGCCTGCTCGAACAGCTGCTTGAAGCGGTCGTAGGTGCCGATGCCCGGCTTCATCATCTTGGACAGCGGGCCGCCCTCGGTGTGCTCGGGCGCGATCTTGAGGTAGCCGCCGACGTGGTGGGTCACCAGCTCCTGGATGTACTCCGGGGACTCGATCGCCAGGTCGTAGCGCAGGCCGGAGCCGATCAGGATCTTCTTCACGCCGCGCAGCGCGCGGGCGCGGCGGTACAGCTTGATCAGAGGGCCGTGGTCGGTGTGCAGGTTGGGGCAGATGCCGGGGTACACGCAGCTCGGCTTGCGGCAGGCGGCCTCGATCTCCGGACTCTTGCAGCCGATGTGCCACATGTTGGCGGTCGGCCCGCCCAGGTCCGAGATGATCCCGGTGAAGCCCTTGACCTTGTCGCGGATGTCCTCGATCTCGCGGATGACCGAGTCCTCGCTGCGGCTCTGGATCACGCGGCCCTCGTGCTCGGTGATCGAGCAGAAGGTGCAGCCGCCGAAGCAACCGCGCATGATGTTCACCGAGAACCGGATCATTTCCCAGGCCGGAATCTTGGTCTTGTCGTCGTGGCTGCCGTGCTCGTCCGCGTAGACCGGATGCGGGCTGCGGGCGTAGGGCAGGTCGAAGACGTGGTCCATCTCGACCGTCGTCAGCGGGATCGGCGGCGGGTTGAGCCAGACGTCGCGGTCGACGCCGCCGGACGAGTGCCGCTGCACCAGCGCGCGGGCGTTGCCCGGGTTGGTCTCCAGGTGCAGCACGCGGTTGGCGTGGGCGTAGAGCACCGGGTCGCTCCGGACCTGCTCGAAGGCGGGCAGGCGGATCACCGTGCGATCGCGCGGCGTGACCAGCGCGCGGCCGTCGCCGCCGGTGCGGGCCAGGGTCTGGCGGACGATCCTGATCGGCTTGACCTCGGCCATGCCCGCTTCGGCGGGAGCGCCGGCGGCGGATGCGCCGGAAGCCGCCTCGGCGGCACCGGCCTTCTGCTTCGAGCAGTCGGTGCCCTGGTCGGCCGCCGCTTCCTCGGTCGTCATGTAGGGGCTGAGCAGCGCGTCGATCTTGCCGGGCGCGTCGACATCGGTGGAGTCGATCTCGAACCAGCCGTCCAGCGACGCATCGTCGGGCCGGCGCATGAAGGCGGTGCCGCGCACGTCGGTGATCGACTCGATCGGCTTCTTCTGCGCCAGGCGGTGGGCGATCTCGATGATGGCGCGCTCGGCGTTGCCGTAGACCAGCAGGTCGGCCTTGGAGTCCACCAGGATGGAGCGCCTGACCTTGTCCTGCCAGTAGTCGTAATGGGCGATGCGGCGCAGCGAGGCCTCGATGCCGCCGATGATCACCGGCACGTCCTTGAACGCTTCCTTGCAACGCTGCGTGTAGACCAGCGTCGCGCGGTCGGGCCGCTTGCCGGCGCCGCCGCCCGGCGTGTACACGTCGTCCGACCGGATCTTTCGGTCCGCCGTGTAATGGTTGATCATCGAATCCATGTTGCCGGCCGCCACGCCGAAGAACAGGTTCGGCTTGCCCAGCGCGCGGAAGGCGTCCGGCGAGTTCCAGTCCGGCTGCGCGATGATGCCGACCCGGAAGCCCTGCGCCTCCAGCGTCCGGCCGATCACCGCCATGCCGAAGCTGGGATGGTCCACGTAGGCGTCACCGCTGACGATGATGATGTCGCAGCTGTCCCAGCCGAGTTGCGTCATCTCCTCCCGGCTCATCGGCAGGAAGGGCGCGGGGCCGAAGCGCTTCGCCCAGAAGGGGCGATACGCGGTCAGCGCCTTCTGGCCGGTCTTCTTCAGATCGGACAGCGGACGAGTAGGGGGCGGAACGGTGACGGACACGGCGGCGGCTCGGGCGTGGGCAACCCTCTATTGTCGCCTCCCCCTGGGATTTCCCTCAGGGGAGACCACATATTTGCAGGGCTTTAGCCCGGATTTGACGAGTCCCGAGGCTTGACGGGCGGTGTGCGGAGCGCTTCTGGGGGGATGTCCTCGTCCTTGCGAGGGGCGTCGCAGAGCGCCTGGCGGCCCAGCGCGCGGCGTTCCGCGTCGGTGATCGGGCCGAAGCGGTTGGGCACCGGGATGGTCAGGCTGGACAGGTAATGCTCCAGCCGCGCCTGGCCGTCCTTGATCAGGTCGAAGGCCTCGGGGTCCATGATCCAGTGATGCAGCAGCCCGCCGATCAGCGCCATCAGGCCGATGGCCGCCTGGTGCGTGTCCAAGTCCTTGGGCATCTGGCCCAGGGTGATCGCCCGCTCGAAGGTGTCGCGGTTGCGGGCCGTCCACTCGCGGTGCGCGGCGACCTTGCGGCCGTGGATGGAAGCCATCTCGCCGACGAACTCCACCCGCAGGTTGGCGATCTCGAACGCCCGCCGCGTGCGGGCGTTGTGTACCGCGCAATGCATGACATTCAACAGGCGCAGGCGCAGGTCCTCGAGCGGCCGGTCCACGGAGGCCGACGGCTCGGCGTCGAAACCCTCCTCCAGCGGCATGGTGGCCCGCTCCATCATCGCGTTGAAGAGCTGCACCTTGTCCTCGAAGTGCCAGTACACCGCGCCGCGCGTGACGCCCGCGGTCTGGGCGATGTCCTGCAGGGAGGTGCGCGACACGCCACGCTCATGGAACAGCATCTCCGCCGCGTCGAGCAGGCGCTCACGGGTCTCCTGGGCTTCTTGTTTGGTTCGGCGTGCCATGGGGCTGGATTCTAGAAGAAGTCAATAAACATACATGCACGAATGTATGTATATACTCTGCGCTTTTCAAGGCGACCGGCCGCGCCGTGGCCGTTCGCGGGGCGGGGTCGTGTCGATTCGCGACAACGCCGCGCGTCGTTGCGGAGAACCTGTGTATTGCCAGAAGATGCGTCGCATTGCGCATCTTCGGTTTCTGGATCTGCTTACCCGTACTGCGAGAGGAATCCCATCGTGATGTCTACCCCTCTGTCACAAGAATTGCCGGGGTCGGAGCGCCCAGGCCTGAAGGCCGGCGCGCGCATGCTGTACCTGCTGCCGCTGCTGGTGTCCCTGGCCGCGGTGCTGACCGCCTGCGGCAAGGACGAGAAGGCGGCGGCCGGCGCCCACGGCGGCGGCATGCCGCCGGCCAACGTGGGGGTCGTCACGGTGGGTGAGCAGCCGGTGGCGCTGCAGACCGAGCTGCCCGGCCGCGTCGAGGCGCTGCGCGTCGCGCAGGTCCGCGCCCGGGTCAACGGCGTGGTGCTGAAGCGGCTGTTCACCGAGGGCTCGGAAGTGAAGGCCGGCCAGGCGCTGTTCCTGATCGACCCCGCGCCGTACCAGGCCGCGCTGGACAGCGCCAACGCCACCGTCGCCAAGGCGCAGGCCAACCTGAACCAGGCCGCGGCGCAGGCCCAGCGCAACAAGCCGCTGGCCGACGCCAAGGCGATCAGCCAGCAGGAGTACATCACCTCCGTGGCCGCCGCCAAGTCGGCCGAGGCCGACGTCGCCGCCGCCAAGGCGGCCGCAGTGCAGGCCAAGCTGAGCCTGGACTACGCGCACGTCTACGCGCCCATCTCCGGTCGCATCGGTCGCGCGCTGGTGACCGAGGGCGCGCTGGTCGGCGCCGCCGACGCGACCCAGCTGGCGCTGATCCAGCAGGTCAGCAGCGTCTACGTCAACTTCACCCAGTCCGCCAACGACGTGCAGGCCATGCGCCGCGCGCTGGCCGCGGGCCAGTTGCGCAGTGCCGGCGCCAATGCCGCGCAGGTGCAGATCGTCGGCGACGACGGCACCGTCTATGCCCGTCCGGGCAAGCTGCTGTTCACCGACCTGACGGTCGATCCGACCTCCGGCCAGGTCACGCTGCGCGCCGAGGTGCCCAATCCCGACGGCCTGCTGCTGCCGGGCCAGTACGTGCGCGTGCGCGTCGCCCAGGCCGAACTGCCGGCCGCGATGATGCTGCCGCAGCAGGCGGTGACGCGCGGCTCCGCCGGCGACACCGTCCTGGTCGTCGGCCCGGACAACAAGCCGGCGCCGCGCAAGGTCAAGATCGGCAACGCCGTGGGCAACCAGTGGGTGGTGCTGGACGGTCTCAAGCCCGGCGAGAAAGTCATCGCCGACGGCTTCCAGAAGATGTTCGTCCCGGGTGCTCCCGTCAACCCGGTGCCCTTCGCGCCGGCTGGCGGCGCCTCGGGCTCGGCTCCGGCCGCAAGTGGTGCCGCCGCGTCCGCCGCGGCGGGCCGCTGAGCGCCTGACGCTCGGGAAGGAACCAAGACATGGCTCGTTTTTTCATTGATCGCCCCATCTTCGCGTGGGTGATCGCCTTGTTCATCCTGGTCTTCGGTGGGGTGGCCGTCACCCAGCTGCCGGTGGCCCAGTACCCGACCGTGGCGCCGCCTTCGCTGGTGATCTCGGTGGCGTATCCGGGCGCCTCGGCCAAGACGCTGGACGAAGCGGTCGTCTCCGTCATCGAGCAGGAGCTCAACGGCGCACCCGGCCTGGCCTACATGGAATCGATCAGCCAGGCCAACGGCACCGGCTCGATCACGGTGACCTTCGAATCGGGCACCAACATCGACCTGGCGCAGGTCGAGATCCAGAACCGCCTCTCGCGCGCCTCGCCGCGCCTGCCGGCGGCGGTCACGCAGCAGGGCGTGCGCGTCGACAAGTCACGCTCCAACTTCCTGCTGTTCGTGACGATGGCGTCCAGGGACGGCTCGATGGACCCGATCGCGCTGGGCGATTACGCCGCGCGCAACGTCGTGCCCGAGATCCAGCGGATCGCCGGCGTCGGTCAGGCGCAGCTGTTCGGCTCCGAGCGCGCGATGCGCATCTGGCTGGATCCGGCCAAGATGCAGTCGTTCAACCTCAGCCCGGCTGAAGTGAACGCCGCCGTCTCGGCGCAGAACGCGCTGGTGCCGGCGGGCGTGCTGGGCGACCGCCCGAACACCACCGACCAGACCATGTCCGCGACCATCGTGGTCAAGGGCCAGTTGGAGAACAAGGACCAGTTCGAGAACATCGTCCTGCGTGCCAATACCGACGGCTCCACGGTCCGCCTGAAGGACGTCGCCCGGATCGAGCTGGGCGGCCAGAGCTACAGCACCTATACCCGCTTGAACGGCAAGCCGTCCACCGGCATCGGCGTGCAGCTCTCGCCCACCGGCAACGCGCTGGGCACGGCGACCGCGGTCAAGGCCCGCATGGAGGAACTGAAGAAGTACTTCCCGGCCGGCGTCGATTACGTGATCCCGTACGACTCGTCGAAGTTCGTAAAGATCTCGATCTCGCAGGTCGTCGAGACCCTGGTCGAGGCCGTCATCCTGGTGTTCCTGGTGATGTTCCTGTTCCTGCAGGACTGGCGCTACACGCTGATCCCGACGCTGGTGGTGCCGGTGGCGCTGCTGGGCACCTTCGGCGTGATGCTGGCGATGGGCTTCTCGATCAACGTGCTGACGCTGTTCGGCATGGTGCTGGCGATCGGCATCCTGGTCGACGACGCGATCGTCGTCGTCGAGAACGTCGAGCGCATCATGAGCGAGGAGGGCCTGAGCCCCCGCGAGGCGACCAAGAAGGCGATGGGCCAGATCTCCGGCGCCATCATCGGCATCACGACGGTGCTGATCGCGGTGTTCATCCCGATGGCGTTCTTCTCCGGCTCGGTGGGCAACATCTATCGCCAGTTCTCGCTGGCGATGGTGGCGTCGATGGCGTTGTCGGCGCTGATGGCGCTGTCCCTGACGCCGGCGCTGTGCGCGACGCTGCTCAAGCCGGTGGACGCCGGTCACCACCACGAGAAGCGCGGCTTCTTCGGCTGGTTCAACCGCGGCTTCTCGCGCACCGCCAAGGGCTACGAGGGCTGGGTGGCCAAGCTGCTCAAGCGCAGCGGCGGCATGATGATCGCCTTCGTGGCGGTCGTCGCGGTGGTGGGCTGGCTGTACGTGCGCATGCCGACGTCGTTCCTGCCCAATGAAGACCAGGGCTACCTGATCGTCAACGTCCAGCTGCCGCCGGGCGCCACGTCCAACCGGACCGAGGCCGCCGTCGCCGCCGTCGAGCAGTTCCTGCACAAGCAGCCGGAAGTGGCCGACACCATCGGCGTGATCGGCTTCTCGTTCTCGGGCCAGGGCCAGAACGCCGCGCTGGTGTTCGTGCCGCTGAAGTCGTGGGACGAGCGCAAGGGCGCCGAGCACAGCGCGCAGGCGCTGGCCGGCCGGGTGATGGGCGCGATGATGGTGGGCGTGCGGGACGCGTTCATCTTCCCGCTGTCGCCCCCGCCCATCCCCGAGCTGGGCACGGCGACCGGCTTCGCGCTGCGCCTGCAGGACCGCGGCGGCCTCGGCCACGAGGCGCTGCTGAACGCCCGCAACCAGCTGATGGGCATGGCGCAGAAGAGCAAGATCATCACCGGCATGCGTCCGGACGGTCTGGAAGACGCGCCGCAACTGCAGGTCGACATCGACCGCGACAAGGCGCAGGCGCTGGGCGTCAGCTACGACACGATCGGGCGCACGCTGGGCATCCAGCTGGGCTCGTCGTACGTCAACGACTTCCCGAGCGCTGGCCGCATGCAGCGTGTCGTGATCCAGGCCGACGCGCCCAAGCGCATGACGCCGGAGGACGTGCTGGCGATCAACGTCACGAACGCCTCGGGCACCAACGTGCCGCTGTCCGCCTTCGCGTCCAGCCGCTGGATCACCGGCCAGATGCAGGCCACCCGCTACAACGGCTATCCGGCGATGCGCCTGGCCGGCGACGCGGCGCCCGGCGCCTCGACGGGCCAGGCGATGAAGGAGCTCGAGGGCATGATCTCGCAACTCCCGCCCGGCATCGGTTTCGAGTGGACCGGCCTGTCGCGTGAAGAGCAGCTGTCGGGCTCGCAGGCGACCATCCTGCTGGCGTTCTCGCTGCTGGCGGTGTTCCTGTGCCTGGCGGCGCTGTACGAGAGCTGGTCCATCCCGCTGTCGGTGATGCTGGTGGTGCCGCTGGGCCTGCTGGGCGCGCTGGCCGGGGCGACGCTGCGCGGCATGCCCAACGACGTGTACTTCAAGGTCGGCCTGATCACCATCATCGGCCTGTCGGCGAAGAACGCGATCCTGATCATCGAGTTCGCCAAGGACCTGCAGGCGCAGGGCAAGGGGCTGGTCGAGGCGATCCTGGAGGCGGCGCACCTGCGCTTCCGTCCGATCATCATGACCTCGCTGGCCTTCATCCTGGGCGTGACGCCGCTGTTCTTCGCGAACGGCGCGGGCTCGGCCAGCCAGCGCGCGATCGGTACCGGCGTGCTGTCCGGCATGGTCACGGCGACCCTGCTGGCGGTGGTCTTCGTGCCGGTGTTCTTCCTGGTGGTGCGCCGCTTCTTCAAGGGCAGCGAGCGCCAGCGCAAGATGTACACGCACGAACTCGACGGCCCGGACGCGAGCACCGCGGCCAAGAACGTCGACGGAGTCTGAACATGATGAAAAGAAAACTCTCCCTGCTGGGCGCCGCGGCGGCGGCCGTGGTGCTGCTCGCGGGCTGCGTGAACCTCGCGCCCGAGCACCAGCGTCCCGAGGCGCCGGTGGCGGCGCAGTGGCCGCAAGGCCCGGGCGCCGAGGCGGCCGACGCCCAGGTTGCGACCGAGCTGCAATGGCAGCAGTTCTTCCGCGACGAGCGGCTCAAGCAGCTGATCGACCTCGCGCTGAAGAACAACCGCGACCTGCGCATGGCGCTGCTGAACGTCGACGTGGCGCGCGCCCAGGCGGGCGTCGCGGCGGCCAGCCGCTGGCCCACGGTCAACCTGGGCCTGTCCGGCCAGCGCGGCCCGCAGGCGACGGCCAACGGCGGCAACCAGATCGTCAGCGTCTACCAGGCCGGCCTGCAGATCACGTCGTATGAGCTGGACCTGTTCAGCCGCGTGAAGAACAGCAGCGCCGCGGCCTTCGCCACCTACATGGCGCAGGGCGAGGCGGCGCGGTCGGCGCAGATCAGCCTGGTGGCCGGCGTCGCGTCGGCTTACCTGGCGGTGCAGGCCGACGAGGAACTGCTGGCGCTGACCCGCCAGACGCTGGCTACGCGCGAGGACAGCCTCAAGCTGATGCAGCTGAAGTTCGACAACGGCGCCGCGTCCAACCTCGACCTGAGCACCGCCAAGTCGTCCTACGAATCGGCCCGCGCCACGCTGGCGCAAGCCGAGCGCACGCGCCAGCAGGACCTGAACTCGCTGACGCTGCTGGTGGGCCAGCGCCTGCCGGACACGCTGCCGGCGGCGCAGCCGCTGAGCGCGCAGACCATGGGTGCGCTGCTGGCCGGCATGCCGTCGGAGGTGCTGGTGCGCCGTCCCGACGTGCGTCAGGCCGAGCAGCAACTGGTGGCCTCCGAGGCCAACATCGGCGTCGCCCGCGCGGCTTACTTCCCGAGCATCACGCTGACGACCAGCGTGGGCACGGCCAGCAGCGCGCTGTCCGACCTGTTCAGCCAGAGCGCCTGGAGCATCGCCGGGTCCGCGCTGATGCCGATCTTCGACGCCGGCCGCGTGCGCAACAACGTGGAGGCCGCTCGCGCCAACCGCGAGATCGCGATCGCGCAGTACGAGAAGGTCGTGCAGACGGCGTTCAAGGAGGTCTCGGACGCGCTGGCCGGTCGCGCCACGCTGGACGAGCAACTGCGCGCCCAGGATGCGCAGGCCGCCGCCGAGGCGACCCGTCTGCAACTGGTGGATCTGAGCTACCGCAATGGTGCGGCGTCGACGCTGGACCTGCTCGACGCGCAGCGTTCCAGCTTCGCCGCGCAGCAGCTCGCGCTGCAGGTGCGCCTGGCGCAACTGCAGAACCAGGTGCAGCTCTACAAGGTGCTGGGCGGGGGCCTGGACGCGTCGCGTCAGCCGTCCTGATCCCGCATCGGCGCGGGCCATCGGCCCGCTCGCCCGCGCCCCGAGGCGTCGGTCCGCGACAAGCGGCCGGCGCCTTTTTCATGCGCGCGACGTGGCCCGATCAGGGGGCTGGTGCATCGCTCGATGCGTCGACGCGGCCCGTGAAGTTCGCATCGAGGGTCAGGTGTTGCCTGGACGCCAAACGGTCCCGCGAAAGGGGCGGATCAGTGGCGAGGTCCTCTGGAACGGTGCGGTTTTCAGAAGTGAACTTCGCGTCATTTTTGCGAGTCCTTTGACTTGCCTCATGCATGGAGGCGATCACTGCAGACGAATGAGCGAGGGCTCCGCATGATCCGTTCCCTCCCATTGACTGCGTTGAGGTCCTGACCATGTATTTCCCATATCTCCACGGCAAACAGAAGGAGGTGCTGGCCCTGCGGCACCTGGCGCCGACGCTGGGCCCGGAGGGGCAGGTGCAGCCGATCGTCGAGCCGGTGCGGCAGGCGGTGACGTCGCTGCGGCACACGCTCGAAGCCTGCGAGGCGCATCGGCAGCAGGTCTGGCTGGTGGTCAATCCGCTGCGGCAGGACTTCGAGCATCTGCCGCCGTTGCAGGCGTTGGACTGGGGGCGCAATCTGTTCACCTCGTTGCCGCAGCGGCAGTGGATCCATCCCACCTTGATGCTGGGGCCGGCGCTGACGCCGGAGGTGGTGCGGCGCTTCGTGCATATCTTCGGCACGCGGCCGGTGGGCGTGGTGGTGGGCAGCGACGCGCCGCCGCTGGCGGACGTGATGGCGCTGCTGGCCCGCGTGCCGGTGCGGCGTGTGTTCTTCAAGGACTCCGCGCCGGCGCCGCTGGCGCGCGCCGCGGCCGGCGACGCCGGGTGCGTCTGGATCGAGGAACGGCGGCTGCCGGAAGCGCAGCAACTGCGCACGCAGGAGCGGCATTTCTTTTCCGACCGGCATCTGGGGTTCGGTGCCAACGGCGAGGTCGGGTTCTCGGACTACACGACGTTGCCGTCGCGGCCCGATGTGCCGGAGCTGTCGTCGCGGACGGTGTCCTTCCGCCTGAGCTACCTCCATCGCGACCGGCCCGAGCCGGGCGCGGTGTGGATCGAGCATTTCATGGGCGGTCGGTTCGCCTCCGACGAGCGAGGGGCCGACGCGCGCTTCCAGCACGCGTTGCAGTCGTTCCGCAAGGCGCTCGATCGCCGCGATTCGTGCTTCGGTCCGACCGAGGCGGTGCGGCGCTACCTCAGCAGCATGATCGACCGCACGCCGCCGTCACGCGCGCTCAGCAAGCAGTGGGAGGTGATGCACCACCTGGAGCTGATGAGCGGCGTGCTGGCGGGGCGCTTCCCCACGGCGTTCCCGGCGCTGGTGCCCGCCGCGCTGCTGGCGCGCAGCGCGCAGGCGCAGGTGGAGGCCGTGGTCGCGCCTCAAGGCGACTAGGAGCGGATGCTTGTGGTAGTCCGGTGATGCGGCGAGTGGCGATGCGGTGCGGTGCCGCGCCGCGCTCGCAGTTCAGCCGTGCGCCAGCGGCTCCGCCGCCGCGCTGAGCCGCACCGGAATGCCGCTCAGCACGGACGTTCCGGACACCGGGTCGCGCGCTTCCTCGTCGAGTAGCAGGTTCATGTTGACCCCGGGATGTTGGGCCGCGACGGACAACTGGCTGCCGGCGAGGTCGTGTCCCCAGCCGTGCGGCAGGCTGACGACGCCGGGACGCATGTCCGCGCTGACAGTCACCTGTGCCAGCAGGCTGCCGCGCGCGTTGCTGAGCCGCGCGGTCTGGCCGTTGCCGAGGCCGGCGCGCGCGGCGTCGTCCGGATGGACCAGCAGCGTGCAGCGCTCGCGGCCCTTGGCCAGCACCGGCAGGTTGTGCATCCAGCTGTTGTTGCTGCGGGTCTCGCGGCGGCCGATCAGCAGCAGCTCGTCGCCGGTGGGCCGTCGCAGCGCCGCGTCGACGTGGGTCAGGTCGTCCAGCAAGGACGGTGGCGCGAGCTCGACGCGGCCTGACGGCGTGCGCAGCACCTCCGGGATGCGGGGCTGCAGTTCGCCCAGGTCGATGCCGTGCGGAGCGGCCTTCACCTTGGCGAGCGTGAGTCCGTCCGGCCGGGCGCCGAACGCGTCGCCGTAGGGGCCGGAGCGCAGGCCCAGATCCAGCCATCGCGACGGGCCGGCGCCGCCTTCGAGCGCCGAGAAGACGGCGTCGGCGTTGTCTCCGGCCTGGCGCTTCAACTCGGCGCGCAGCGCTGCGTCGTCGACAGCCTGCAGGTCGGCGTCCGGCGGCAGGCCGTTGAGGATCGCGGCCAGTCGCAGCAAGGTTTCCCACTCGGCCCGCGGGGCAGGCGGTTCGTCGCGGGTGCGGTCTGCATCGGGATCGGTAGCGGTATCGGCATCTGGCCGACCCGAGGCCGCCGGGAGCACCGGTCCCGACCAGCGCGCGTGATTGCGCCAGGAGAGCTGCGCGAACACCATGTCGTAGTGCCAGTCCTCCAGCGGCGACGGCGGCGGCAGGATGAAGTCGGCGTGGCGGCTGGTCTCGTTGAGGTAGGGGTCGAGGCTGACCATGAAGTCCAACCCGTCGAGCGCCCGGGCCAGACGCGCGCCGTTCGGCGACGACAGCACCGGATTGCAGGCCACGGTGATCAGCGCGCGGACCTGCCTGTCGCCGGGGGTCTCGATCTCCTCGGCCAGGCAGCTGATGGGCAGTTCGCCCATCACCTCGGGCGCGCGGCTGACGCGGCTGTGGCGCCGTCCGGTGGCGACGCCCTTGCCCTGGCCGGCGCGGCCCATCGTGTTGGCGGCGAAGGCGGCGGCCTTGGGGAACATCAACCCGCCCTCGACATCGAAGTGGCCCGTGAGGATGTTGAGGACGTCGATCAGCCAGCTGTTGACCGAGCCGAAGCGCTGCGTGCAGGTGCCGATGCGGCCGTAGAGCACCGCCCGCTCGGTGGTGGCGAACTCGCGCGCGAGCTGCCGCACGGTCGCCGCGGGGATGCCGCAGTGGGACGCGCAACGCTCGGGCGCGTAGTCGGCGGCGACGGTGCGTAGCGCCTCCAGTCCTTCGACGTGATCGGCGATCCGACCCAGTCGCACAAGGTCTTCGTCGAACAGCGTGTGCAGCAGGCCCAGCAGCAGGAAGACGTCACCGCCGGGGCGGATCGCGAGGTGCTCGTCGGCGGCTTGCGCGGTCTCGGTCCGGCGCGGATCGATGACGACGATGCGGCCGCCGCGCGCGCGCAGCGCCTTGGCCTTGCCGCGGTAGTCGGGCGCGGTCCAGAGACTGCCGTTGCTGACCATCGGATTGGCGCCGAGGATGATCATGAGATCGGTCCGCGGCAGGTCGGGCACGGGCACGCTCAGCCAGTGGCCGTACATCAGCCCGCAGGCGAGCTGCTTGGGCATCTGATCCAGCGTCGACGCGGAGAAGAGGTTGCGCGTGCCGAGCGCACGCGCCAGGTGCGGGAAGTAGCTGAACAGGCCGATCTTGTGCGAGGCGGGATTGCCGATCGTCAGCGCGACGGCGTCGGCGCCATGGCGGTCACGCAGCGGAGGCAGGCGGCGCGCGATCTCTTCGAAGGCCTGATCCCAGCCGACCGGATCGAAGCCGGAGCGGTCGTCGCGGCGGCGCATCGGCTGCCGCAGTCGGTCGGGGTCCTCGTGCAGGTCCTTCAGCGCGACGCCCTTGGGACACAGGTAGCCGCGGCTGAATGGGTCCTGCGCGTCGCCCCGGATCGAGACGACCGCGCGGCCTCCCGGCGTGGCGCGGGTGCGGATTTCCAGGCCACAGCAGGCTTCGCAGAGCGGGCAGATGCGGTAGTGGCGCTGCTCGGTCGCGTCCTCGTCGGACGAGGCGTCGGTGCCTTCGGGGGCGGCTGTGGCTGTGGCGTCCGTGAGGGCCATGGCATGTCTCCAAATCGTTCACCCAACGCGTTCCTTGACGCATCGGTGCCGGGCTGGCTGGTGCCCGGGTGAACGATTGTGGAAGGCCGAACGCGGCGCCGGGGTCATGTTGGCGACAAGGGGCGACCGCCCACCTGCAACGACCGGCGCGTTTGCCGCCGGGGCGTGGGGCCTTGGCGGCAAGCGCCAAAACCCCATGCCCCGCCGTCCCGAACCATCGCCGTCCTTCAGCCGTCTGGTGCCGAGGACTGTGGGAGGGGCCTGGGCCTCCCGCAGCTTCCTTCTTACATCTGGCGGAACAGGTGCGTGTAGCTCTCGGCGACGATCAAGGCGTCGTCGTGTTCCTTGAGCTTGACCTGCATGCGGCCGCGGAAGTCGCGGCTGACGCTGGCGACGGCGGCGGCGTTGACCAGCGTGGAGCGATGGATCTGCCAGAACTGCTGCGGGTCGAGCTCGTCGACGAGCTCCTTGAGCGGCTTGCGGATCAGCGCTTCGCCCTGGCGCGTGGCGACGCGGGTGTACTTGTTGTCCGACTGGAAGTAGAGGACCTCGTCGACGGTGATCAGCTTCAGCGACTGCCCCACCGAGGCATTGATCCAGCGCAGGAACTGGCGCTGCGGTGCGGCGACGGCCTGCGCGCCAAGCTGGCTGAGCACCGCGCCCAGATCCGCCGGCGGCCCCGCCAGGCGCTGCTTGACACGGTTGATCGCGGTGAAGAGCCGCGCCGGCTCCAGCGGCTTGAGCAGATAGTCCACCGCGCCTTCATCGAAGGCCGACACGGCGTACTGGTCGTAGGCGGTGACGAAGACCACGTGGCTGCGACCCTGCACCTGGCGAGCCACGTCCAGGCCGGTGGCGCCCGGCATCTGGATGTCCAGGAAGAGCACGTCCGGCTGGCACTCGTGCAGCAGGCGCAACGCCTGCACGCCGTCGGCCGCCTCGCCGACGATGCTCAGCTCGGGCCAGAGCTGCTCCAGGCGGTCGATCAGTTCATGGCGCAGGGTTTCCTCGTCCTCGGCGACGACCGCGGTCGGGGTGGCGTGATGGCGGCTCATGCGGGCAGCTCCAGGGTGAATTCGGTATCGCCGGCATTGCTGCGGCAATGCAGTCGGGCTGGCGTGGCGCCGTCCAGGCGTTCGAGCCGCTCGCTGAGCGCGCGCAGCGCGCTCTCCTCGCCGCACAGGCCGCCGCCGTCCAAGGCCAGCCGCAGGCGCAAGCCGCCGCCGGGCAACTCGCTCGCGGTCAGACGCGCCTGCGACGGCAGCCGCGTCGCGTCGCGCAGCATTGCCTGCGCCAGCGGCAGCAGCAGCATCGGCGGCAGCGGTCGCGACGCCAGCCAGGCCGGCCAGTCGGTGGTCAAGGGCAAGGTGCGACGCTGTCGGCCGGCGATGACGGCCAGGTAGCTGTCCAGCAGCGCGGCTTCCGATTCGAGCGTGACGCCGCTGTCGCGCAGGCGAGGCAACGCGACGCGCAGGTGACGGATCAGCCGCTCCAGCTGCTCGCCGGCGCCGGGTTCGTCACGATCGTAGGCGCGCTCGACGTCGACGAGCGTGTCGAACAGGAACTGCGGCTCCACCTGCGCCTGCAGCGCGGCCAGCCGCGAGGACACCGCGCGGCGCTGCATCGCGCTTTGCTCGTGCAGCATGCGCTCCAGCCGCGCGCGGGTGCGGCGGCGGCGCTGCATCACCTCGTACCAGGCGACGGACAGGATGGAGGTGACGAAGATGGACAGGCATTCGCCGATGAAGGTGACCCAGCGGATCGGCCGGAAGTCGGCCTCCTCCTTGCGCTCGCGGGCCAGGTCGGCGATGGACGGCAGGTGCAGCGCCGGCATGACGGCGTCGTAGATCAACTTGGACAGGAAGGCGCCGACCAGCACCGCCAGCGCCAGCCAGCCGAAACGCCAGCGATCGTCCGGCGCGCCGCGGTTGGTCGGCAGCCAGAGCGACAGGATCACCATCGCCACCAGCAGCGGCGTCAGCATCTGGTTGGCCAGCGCGGCCGGCCAGCGCGGGTTGTCCATGACGTAGAAGATGCTGCTGGCGTCGACGAGCCCGTAGAACACGCCCATCAGCAGGAACCAGGACAGCTCCTCGCCACGCAGCGACCGCCACGAGCGCCAGACATGGCCCGGCAGGCCGGCCAGGCCGATGGACGCGGTGGCGGGAGGCGCGGCGGCAGCGGGCGCGGCGGCGCCTCGCGGCGCGCTGGCGCCATCGGCCGTGTCCGCCGCTTGGGCCGCGTTGGCCGCATGGCTCGCCTGGACCCTTTGGACCCCGTGGGCCGCGTTGCCCGCGTCGGACCGCGCCGTCGTTCCCGCGCTCATGCGGCGGCCCTCGCCGTCGGCGCGGGACGGCGCGCGCCCTGGGCCATGGGCACGCGGATACGCGCCGCGACGCCGTGAGGCTGGACGGCCTCGAGCTCAAGCCAGGCCTCGCGCCCGTACATCGCGGTCAGCCGCGCGCGCGTGTTGGCCAGCCCGACGCCGCTGCCGCCGCTGCCGGCGAAGCCCTGGCCGGTGTCCCGGACCTCCAGCGTCAGGCCGTCGCCGGCCGGCTCGCGGCGCACCGCGATGTCGATGCGGCCCCCCTCGGGCAGCGCCGACAGGCCGTGCTTGATGGCGTTCTCCACCAGCGTCGGCAGCACCATCGGCGGCAACGGCGTGGCCAGCAGCGCGGCATCGGTCTCGATGTCGAAACGCAGCCGGTCGCCCATGCGCATCTGCAGGATCGTCAGGTAGCTGCGCGCCAGTTCCAGCTCCTGACCCAGCGAGGAAACGCCCTGGCGCATGCTCGGCAGCGCCGCCCGCAGGTAGGCGATCAGGCTGGTCATCATGTCGCGGCCGCGCTCGGGGACGGTCTCATACAGGCGCTTGACGTTGGCCAGCGTGTTGAACAGGAAGTGCGGCTCGATCTGCGCGTTCAGCGCGGACAACTGGGCCTCCATCTGGCGCGCCTGCAACTGCTCGTGCTGGCGCACCAGCTCGGCGAGTTGGGCCTGGGCCTGGCGCTCCTCGCGCATGCCCTGCAGCAACGCGCTGGAGAAGCTGCCCAGCAGCAGCCACAGCATCGTGGTCGAGAGCATCCAGTCCCAATGCAGCTGGGCGCCGGGGTTGCCCAGATTGGCGACCCAGTAGCGCAGCATGGAGCCGATCGTGGCACCGGCGGCGATGGCCACGCCGCGCACCGCGATCGCGCCGCGCGCGCCGGGCCGGGCCAGCCAGGCCTCGGCCAGCGCCAGCATCGCCAGCACGCTGAGCGCCGTCAGCAGCGTCTGCCGGGTGAAGGCCAGCCAGGACAGCGCCCAGGCGTCGGCGGTCATGTCGCCGGTCATCCAGGTCAGCGAGCGGGCGCCCGCCATGGCCAGGCAGAAGTAGAACGCGATCGCGATCATGCGCAGGTTGAAGATCTGCAGCGCGGCGTCCCACGGCGACCGGGGCGCGCGGGCAGGCGAGGTCCCGGCCAGGGGGCCGGGGAAGGGCGGGGACGCATCGGACATGGTCGCGATTCTGGCCGTCGGCCGGCGCCCCCGCCAGCGGGCATGCGACGAAGCGGGCCAGGGCGGGACGAGTCCCGCCCCCCGGAGACGGAGGTCCGCGCAGGCGGCATACTCGCCGCCCATGAAGATCCATCTCGGTGGCGGCGTACGCCTGTTCGTGGACGTGGAAGGGGCGGGCCTGGTGCCGGACGGCCCGCGCATGCGCGAGAAACCCACGCTGATCTGCATGCATGGCGGCCCCGGCTTCGACCACGCGGCCTTCAAGCCGGCGTTCAACCAGTTGGCCGACCTGGCGCAGATCGTCTATTACGACCACCGCGGCCACGGCCGCAGCGATGCGCGCCCACCGTCGGAATGGACGCTGGACACCTGGGCCGACGACATCGTGCGCCTGAGCGACGCGCTGGGCATCGAGAAGCCCATCGTGCTGGGCCAGTCCTTCGGCGGCTTCGTCGCGCAGCGCTACATCGCCCGCCACCCGGGCCACGCGGGCAAGGTGATCCTGTCCAGCACCTCGCATCACATGGGGCTGGAACGCAAGCTGGCCGCCTTCGAGCGCCGCGGCGGGCCCGAGGCGCGCGCGCTGGCGCAGGCCTTCTGGAGCCGGCCGACGGTCGAGACCTTCGATGCCTACTGGGCCGGCGTGCGCCATCTCTACAACACGCAGCCCGCGGCGGATGCCGAGGCGGGCTCGCGCACGCTGGTCAACCTGGACATCCTGCTGCACTTCGTCTCGGGCGAGAAACAGGACCTGGGCCTGCTGCAGGGCCTGGACAAGGCGCAATGCCCGGTGCTGGTGATGGTGGGCGAGGAAGACCCGGTCTGCCCGCTGGAGGATGCGCTGGAGATCCATGACGCGCTGCCCGAGCGCTGGCGTCAGCTGGCGCGATTCCCCGGCGTGGGCCACGGCGCGTGGCGCGACGATCCGGCGGCGGCGTTCGCGGTGCTGCGGCGCTTCATCGCCGAGTAAGGGGAAGAAGGCTCTTGCCCGCGCCGCGCGCGGCGGCGGTCAGGCGAGGGCCGCGGGCGCGACCAGCGCCTTCAGGTCACGCTCGGCCAGCGCGACGTCGCCCAGGTTCAACTCGATGACGCGGCGCAGGTGGGTGATGCTCTCGATGTCGATGCCCAGGCAGAGCAGTCCGGCGCGGTCGCCGTTCACGTGGGCCAACTGGGCGGCCATCGTGATGCGACCCTCGTGCGGTGCCAGCGGCAGGTCCAGCAGGCACAAGGAGCCGGCCTCGATGTCCGAGGCTTCCGGCAACAGCAGCAGCGCGCCCTTGAGCGACAGGTCCAGCACCTGGACCGGCAGGCGCTGGTCGACGGTCACCAACTGGGCCGGACCGGCGAACGCGATCCGCGAGAAGTGCCGGCGGTCGGCGGGTCCGGCGGAGGAGTCGTTGCTCATGGGAGGGCGCTCTCGAGGTGGGAGGCCGGCCGCGGGCCGGAATCAGAGCTCGGCGTAAATCGTGCTCTTCTCGATCGCCTGATGCAAACGCGGCGGGGCGAGCGGCTCCAGGCCCATCGTTTCCAGCAGGTACCAGGCGGCGCGCAGCAACGCGGACGTGGCCTGGCGCAACTCGGTCGATTCGGGGGTTTCCTGGCGGGACAGCATGGCCTGGAGCTGGCGGGACTGGTTGTGTCCGGACACCTCGGGCACAGGCTGGTTCACGTGGTGCTGGGCCAGGCGCGCGAGCAACTGCTGGACCTCGTGGCCGTGTTCCGGCGACTGGATCAGCCGGGCCAGGTCGCCGAGCAGGCGTTCACCGGCGGCGGCCAGCAGCTGCGCGGAATGATCGGCGCCGCCAGCCAGGTAAAGGGCCGACGCCATGTCCAGGTATTCCAGCGCACGGGCCAGACGGGGCAGGTCACTGCTCACTGCATGTCCTCCTTGACGCACTCTTGTCACGACTGCTGTTTGCATGCATCGCCGCTCCTTCTTGGTCTCGGGATCCCTCTCTGACGGCGTGACGGCGAGTGTATAGGGGCCAGGTGACGACGCGCACGCCGTTTGTCACGCGCAGGCGTAGCATTCGTCGTGTTCGAAGTGCGGGCACCTGGATTGCCCACCGGCATGCACTGCCGGCCGCGGCACGAGTGTCCGACGCCATTCAGACTAACCCGGAGATGCGCATGAACCGCCTCGATGACGACCGCCTGTCGATGAACGAAACGTCCCCCGCCGATGCCACGGCCGATGCCGCGATCGGCGCGGCGCTGGCCCGCCGCGACGCGCTGGGTCGACTGGGGCGGTATGCCGCCGCCGGCCTGATCCTGCCGCCGGGGTTGGCCGCGCTGCCGGCCCTTGCCGCCAACAGCGAGGACGACACCTACGACCAGGACTCGGTGCTGAAGGCCGCGACCGACTTCTTCGGCGAGACCACCGAGGGCCTGGCCAAGGTGATCGAGAAGGCCTTCAAGGAGCAGGGCCGCCCCAACGCCTACATCCAGGGCCAGGAGGCCGGCGCCGCCATCACCGTGGGCCTGCGTTACGGCGACGGCACGCTGATGATGAAGCGCGGCGGCAGCGCGCAGGTGTACTGGGCGGGGCCGTCGGTCGGCTTCGACCTGGGCGCCAACGCGTCCAAGGTCTTCACGCTGGTCTACAAGCTGCCGAAGGCGAGCGCGATCTACCGCCGCTTTCCCGGCGTGGACGGCAGCCTGTATTACATCGGCGGCGCCGGCATCAACTACCAGCGCGCCGACGGCATCACGCTGGCGCCGATCCGGCTGGGCGTGGGCCTGCGCGCCGGGGCGAGCGTCGGCTACATCCACTATCGGCGCGAGAAGTCGGTCAATCCGTTCTGATCGCCGCGATCCCGCCCGGCTCGACGGCCTCGAGCTCGGCGCACCGGTCGGGGGCGTCCGACGGTGCGTCGGGTCAGCCGGTCCGGAACGGCGCGCCTTCGCGCTGGCTACGGGCCAGCGCCCCTTCGGCGCGGCCGAGCAGGCCGCTGCCGGTATCGCCCGGGCCGCGCCAGGCGGTCAGGCCCATGCTGAGCGGACCGGCGGTCGGTTGCTGCTGCATCCAGACGGCACGGAAACGCTCGCAGACCTTGCGCCCGGTGGGCAGGTCGACGTCGTGCAGCAGCATCAGCATCGCCTCGCCCTGGCCGAGCGCCAGCACGTCCTGCGCGCGGCACTGCTGACGCAGCATGTGCGGCAGTGCGCCGGCCGGCGCCCGCGCCGCGGCCAGCGCCACCAGGCACCAGGTCATGTCCGGGGCGTGCTGCTGCTGGCGCTCCACCAGCCGGGCCAGCAACTGGTCTCGCGACGCCAGCGGCGACGACACGCCGGCCTGGATGGCCAGCGCATGGAAACGCTTGTAATGCGCCAGCGCGGCGGCCAGGTCGCCATGCGCCTCGGCGATCGCGCTGAGCGCCTCCTGCAACGGCGCGTGCTCGTCGCCGTGGGTCTTGCGCAGCTCGTCCAGGCGCGAGCGCGCCGCGTCCGGCTGGCCGTCGGCGATCAGACGGCGGGCATCGGCGCAGCCTTGTTCCAGATCGCCCAGGGTTCCGGGGCTGGAGCGCAAGACCTTGTCAGGGTTCATAACCAAAAAGAATAGCGTCCGCAATGCGACCAGCCCATAGGGGCTTGCCAGCGGAAAACGCCATGAATACGGCCAAAAGTACCCATCCGGCGCGGGATTTGCCGGCAAGTGCGTGCTTACCGTTTACCTGTGGATACCGCGTTGACCGATCGTGACGTGGCCATGACGGATTCGAGGGACCGGTCGGGCCGCGGCGACGGGACGGGACTAGGATGGACCGCGTCGTCCGATGGAGTTCCGCATGAACCAGCCGACCGTCCCCTTGTCCCTGCCCGTGCAGGCCACCGCGGAGAGTTTGCCGCCGCAGGACATCAGCGCCGAGGTGCTGCTGGAGAAATACGCCAAGGGGGGCGAGCGCAGCCTGGAGGAAGTCCGGGCGCGGGTGGCGCGGGCGTTGGCGCAGGCCGAGTCCCCCGAGCAGCGCGCGCATTGGGAGGGGCGCTTCCTGGACGCGCAGCGGCGCGGTTTCGTGCCGGCGGGGCGGATCGCCTCGGCGGCGGGGACGGGGCTCTCGGCCACCTTGATCAACTGCTTCGTGCAGCCGGTCGGCGACGCGATCGCGGAGATGGAAGACGGCGTGCCCGGCATCTACACCGCGCTGACCGAGGCCGCGGAGACGATGCGGCGCGGAGGCGGCGTCGGTTATGACTTCTCGCGGATCCGTCCCAAGGGCGCCTACGTGAAGTCGACGCAGTCGAGCGCTTCCGGGCCGGTGAGCTACATGCGGGTCTTCGACCGCAGCTGCGAGACGGTGGAGTCCGCCGGCTCGCGGCGCGGCGCGCAGATGGGCGTGCTGCGCTGCGACCATCCGGACATCGAGGAGTTCATCCACGCGAAGGACGAGGGCGACCTGCGCAACTTCAACATCTCGGTCGGCGTGACCGACGTGTTCATGCAGGCGGTGGAGGCGGACGCGGACATCGAGCTGGTCCACAAGGCCGCGCCCGGCGCCAAGCAGCGCGCGGCCGGAGCGACGCAGCGCGCCGACGGCCTGTGGGTCTACCGACGCATGCGGGCCCGCAAGCTGTGGGACCAGATCATGCGGTCCACCTACGACCACGCGGAGCCGGGCGTGCTGTTCCTGGACCGGATCAACGCGGACAACAACCTGCATTACTGCGAGACGATCAGCGCGACGAATCCTTGCGTGACCGCGGACACGTGGGTGCTGACGAGCGACGGGCCGCGGCAGGTGACCGATCTGATCGGCACGCCGTTCCTGGCCATGGTCGATGGCAAGGCGTACCGAACGGAGTCGGCCGGGTTCTTTCCGACCGGGACGAAGCCGGTGCTGGCGCTCCGGACCACCGAAGGACACGCGTTGCGGTTGACGGCGGAGCATCTGGTGAGGCGGGTGCTGAAGCGCACCGTCGAGACCGTCGAGATGGACTGGGTGCAGGCAGGCGCGCTGCAGCCTGGGGACGAGGTCGTGCTGCACAACCATCGCGCGTTTGAAGGATGGGGCCAATCCCAGGTCCAGGAAGTGGAGCCACTCGCCGTCGCGAACGGCTTCGCCGAGGCCGTCCGCACGATAGCGCCGTCCTCGGAAATGGCATCGTCGGCGATTCAGGCCGTGCGCCTGGCGCGTCTGTTCGGCGACATCGCCGTGATGGACAGCGATGGCGGCAGTGATTGCACGATTGCATTGCCTGGCCTCTCTTCCGAAGATCAAGAGCGCGTGCAGCGAATGCTGCTCCGATTTGGTATTGCGAGTGCGCTTCAAGGCTCTCCGCGAGGGAGGCGACTCGTCATCGCCCTCGACAACCTCCAAGTCTTCGCCGACCGTATCGGCTTCGCGGACACCAGCAAGTCGCGGCGACTGGCCGAACGACTTGCTGTTCAAAAGCGGCGCCCCAACCGCGAGCGCTTCGTCGCGACGGTGGCCTCGGTCGAGCCCGATGGCATCGAGCCGGTCTTTGATGTGACCGTCGAGCAGGTGCACGCTTTCGACGCCAATGGTCTGATGGTCCACAACTGCGCCGAGCAGCCTCTGCCTTCTTATGGCTGCTGTTGTCTGGGCTCCATCGATCTGACGACGTTCGTGAAGGACGCCTTCTCGGCCAGGGCGGCGTTCGACGACGCGGAGTTCGCCGAGATCTGCAAGGTCGCCACCCGCATGCTCGACAACGTCCTCGACGTCACCCCCTGGCCGCTGCCGCAGCAGGCGCAGGAGGCCGCCAACAAGCGGCGCGTCGGCCTCGGGTTCACGGGCCTGGGGGACGCGCTGGTGATGCTCGGCCTGCGTTATGACGGCGAGCCGGCGCGGGCGATGGCGCGGCGCATCAGCGAGGTCATGCGCGACGCGGCCTACGAGGCCTCCGCGGACCTGGCGCTGGAGCGCGGCGCCTTCCCGCTGTTCAACGCCGACCTGTACCTGTCAGGCGGCAGCTTCGCGTCGCGGCTGCCGCCGTGGCTGAAGGACAAGATCCGGGCCCAGGGCCTGCGCAACTCGCATCTGCTGTCGATCGCGCCGACGGGCACCATCTCGCTGGCTTTCGCGGACAACGCGAGCAACGGCATCGAGCCCGCCTTCTCCTGGAGCTACACCCGCAAGAAGCGGATGCCCGACAACAGCTTCAAGGAGTACGCCGTCGAGGACCACGCCTGGCGCCTCTACCGTCACCTCTTCGGCACCGACGCGCCGCTGACCGAGGCGTTCGTCACCGCGCTCGAACTGCAGGCGGCCGATCACGAGGCGATGGTCGCGGCGGTCGCGCCCTATGTCGACACGTCGATCTCCAAGACCGTCAATGTGCCGGCGGACTATCCCTATGGCGACTTCCAGGACCTCTACGCCCTGGCATGGAAAAGCGGGCTGAAGGGGCTGGCGACCTACCGGCCCAACAGCGTGCTGGGGGCGGTGCTGAGCGTGGAGCCGGTCGCGAAGCCGGAGCCGCTGAAGGCCGACATCGGCCCCAACCAACGGCTGCGCGTCGAGCGCCTGCCCAAGCCGGTGCTCGCCTCGCTGCGCTGGCCCAGCCGGCCCGAGCTGCCCGGCGGCAATCCGGCCTGGTCGACCATGATCCGCCACCCGCATGGGGACTTCGCGCTGTTCGTCGGCGAGCTGCCGGCGGAGGGGCCGGAGGCCGGGCTCTTCGGGCGGACGCTGCCGTTCGAGGTCTGGGTCAACGGCGCCGAGCAGCCGCGCGGCCTGAGCGCGATGGCCAAGACGCTGTCGATGGACCTGCGGGCCAACGACGCCGCCTGGCTGCGGCTGAAGCTGGACGCGCTCGCGACCGTGGCCGAGGAACGTGCCTTCGAGATGCCCATCCCGCCGCTCGGCGAGCCGCGGCTGTTCCCCGGCGTCGTCGCGGCGACGGCGGCGGTGATCCGCTGGCGCTGCGAGCAACTGGGCGCGCTGCAGGAGGGCGGCCCGACGCCGGTGCTCGACGCGATGTTCTCGCGCGAGGAGCCGCGCACCAGCACCGCGGGGACGCTGGCCTGGGCCGTCGACGTGGACAACCCCGCCACCGGCGAGCTGTTCACGCTGACACTGAAGGAAGTCAGCCTGCCCACGCCCGACGGCGGCAGCGTCACGCGGCCTTGCGCGATGGGGTTCTCTGGCAACTACCCGAAGGCGCTGGACGGGCTGGCGCGGTTGCTGTCGCTGGACATGCGGGTGCTGGATCCCGGCTGGATCGGGATGAAGCTGCGCAAGCTGCTCAACGTCGGCGAGCCGCTGGGGCACTTCATGGCGCCGGTGCCGACGCTGTCAGGCGAGCGCCGCCAGCAGGTGTGGCCGTCGACGGTGGCGTATGTCGCGCGGCTGGTGATCCATCGGTACGCGATGCTGGGCGTGCTCGATGAACAGGGCTATCCGCTCGTGGACATGGGCCTGCTGCAGCAGGCGCCTGCGCGGGCGGGCGCGGCGCGCGCCGCCGCGTCGCAAGGCGGAGTCATCGCCATGGCCGGCAAGAAATGCCCGGAGTGCGGCAACTCGACGCTGATCCATCGGGATGGGTGCGAGTTCTGCACGGCGTGTGGGTTCGTGGGGCAGTGCGGGTGAAGTTGTCCACGATACCCGTGCCGCAAGGTCGAACGCATTCAACGCAAGTTCTCGTCACAAGAACGCTAGAAAACTGAACGCGTATCCGGCGCGGCTACGAGTCACACTGAGCTCAAGAGCTCGGCGGTGAAGGGGCGCTGTCAGCCCGCGAACTGAAGCCAGTAGGGGTCACCCACACGCTTGCCCACCGAGAAGGCCGCCTCGCGCACCCTCGCTGCGAAGCGCTTGAACAACGCATCGGACACCTCTTGTTCGGGTACCGCTATACCGATCCCGAAAATCTGGCCCGTCGCGGAATCCAACACCGCGGCCGAGATGCCAGCGACATGCGGAACAAGCTCACCCCGAGATTCAGCGACACCCTCAATCCGTGTCTGGGCGATGCGCTTGAGCAGGTCCTTCGGCGTCTTCGGCGCCAATCCTCGGGCGTCATCGAACGCGTTGCCTACCAGCTCAAGGATTTCTGAATCCGTCAGCCTTGATAGCAGAGCTCGGCCCATGGAACTTCCATAGGCCGGGCCACCTGTCCCCGGTGGGGTGTAGACCTGCAGAGGATGCTTGCCCGGGCGCATCTGCAGAACGACGGACTCATTACCGCGCAGCACATCCAAGTAGCCCGTGAAACCCGTGTCGGCGACCAAGGCGTCAAGGGCGTCCTCAAGCAGGGAGCTGACGGTGGTGCTTGAACGAAAGTGGAAAGAGGCCTCCATCACAACCGAACCGGGACGGTAGGCCTTGGTGACGGCGTCCCGCTCTAGAAAGCCGTGCTCAGCCATCAGACTGAGCGTGCGTGACGCAGAGCTTTTCGGGTAGTCGAGCTCTGCAACCAGGTCGGTCATCGTGATGTCGCGACGCAAGCGGACGATCAACTTCAACACATCCATTGCGTTCGCGAGCGTACTCAAAGCAGCAGGTTCCTAGTTCCGGTCTATGCGGCGCAGCATGATAGGTGCTGGTGGGCTCAGAGTTTGTAGACGAACTCGACTCCGACGACGCGAGGCGTTGCCAGCGAGCCAATCGCCTGGATCGGGCCCCCCCAACCGCCATAGGTCTTGCCGTTGACGTCCGCGTAGTATCGCTCGTTGGTCAGGTTGTGACCGTAGAGGTTAAGTGCCCATCGGTCCTTGGCATCTTGAATGCCCAGGCGCAGCCCAACGAGGGTCATTCCATCGGACACAAGGAGGTTGTCCGGCAGCCAGTACTTGCGGCTGCGCGCTTCGATGTCCAGGCGCGCGAAGCCGTTGATACCGCTGGCGACGGCTCGGGTGTACTGCGCACCGAATGTCACCTTCCACGGCGACGCCTTGGGCGTACGGTTGCCAACGGTCGCGGGCTCGGCGGCATTGGCCGTGATGCGGCTGTCGGTGATGCCCAGACCGCCGTCGAACTCGAGGCCCTTGACCGGTGTGTAGCGGAAGTCAACGTCCACCCCCTTGATCGTCACCTTGTCGATGTTGCCGATACGGCCGGACAGGATGTTTCCTGGCAAGACCTTGATGTAGAAGTACTGCAGGTCGTCGGACTTGGAGTAGAACGCCGCCGCGTTGAAGGTCAGGCGACCATCGGCGAAGGAGCCCTTGTAGCCCAGCTCGAAGTTCTTCAGGTTCTCATCCTTGAAGATTGGCTGATCGGATGCGGTCGTGTTGAACCCGCCGGACCGAAAGCCGGTGCTGTAAGTCGCGAATCCGATGGCGTCTGCATCGAGCTTCTGCGTCAACGTCAGTTTGGGCTGCCAGGCACTGAAGGTCTTCTCGGCGTGAGCCGCTGTGATGGTGTCATCACGGACTCGAGCATCGCGGTCATATCGCAGGCCGCCCGAGAGTTTCGTGGCCGGGGTGAAGTCGTATTCGACCTGGCCGAACGCGGCGCTTGCGGTGTTCTTGAAGACGTTGTGCCTGGTGACAGCAGCGGCGTCGTACTGCGAGGCTTGACCGTTGATGTCTGCGAAAGACTTCTCCTCGAGGTCCATGGTTTTGTCCATGTAGAAGAGTCCCGCAATCCAGCGGAGCGGCTTGCTGCTTGGCGACGTCAGACGCAGTTCCTGGCTTGTCAGCGTCGTGCGGCGGTCCTTGCCCTGGCCTCGGCTCAGTGTGCCCGCAAGGCCACCAAGCGTGTCCTGCGGATTCGTGAAGTCGGCATCACCAGCGAACTTCTCGCGGAGCTTGGTCCGATTGGTGATGGCCGTCAGCGTGCCCAGCGATGTCTCGACGTCAGCCTTGAACGTGAACTCGTCGTTGGAGCCTTCTGTCTGACCGAGGAAGTTCGAGGTAGGGTCATAGTGCGCGTTCAGATTGCCATCTCGAATGAGGTTGTCCCAGGTCGCGCCAGCCTTGAAGGTGTTTGTGCTTGCCCGGAAGTCGAGCTGGACATCCTCCGAAGCGACCACCATCACCTTGGCGCGCAAGAGGTTGTCGTGGTCAATGAAGTCGACTTTCTTGTCCAGGAAACTGTTGTTGATCAGACCGTCGGAACTCTTGGTCTGACCCGCCACGCGGAACAGTACTTTGTCCGGCACAAGGGCGCCGCTCACTCCGCCGGAGACTTCCCTGGTGTTTCCGGAGCTGTAGTCGGCCTTTGCGAACCCGTGCAACTCGTTCGTTGGCGCCTTGGTGTCGATGACGATGGCTCCGCCAATCGCATTGCGCCCATAGAGAGAGCCCTGCGGACCCTTGAGAACCTCGATGCGGGCAACATCGACAAGGTTCATCTTGAGCTGCTTCTGGTCGCTCTGCGGGACGCCGTCGACGACAACGGCCACGGGCGAGTCGGCGTTGTTGATTTGGGAGACGCCACGGATGACGACAAACGAGTTCCCATACGTGAACGAGTTGTCGAAGGACATGTTGGGTGTCAGGTTGACGAAGTCCTGCGTACTCTTGATGCCGGCGTTCTCAATCTGAGTCGCGCTGAAGGCTTTAACGGCGACAGGCACCTTCTGCAGCAGTTCTCGACGGCCTTGCGACGTAACAACGACGGCCTCCAGCTTTGTGCTGGATTCGCCGGCCTCGCTGGCTGCTGCAGCCTGCGGCGCAGGTGCCGGCGCGGGCGCCTCTTGAGCGTTGGCAGTTGAAGCGCCGACAAGGGCGATGGCAGCCGCGACGGCGGTAAGGGGAAGAATTCTGGTCATGATCATCTCCATCGGGGTTGTGAGAGCCTCAGGGGGCCAGTTGATCTATCGGGTCTGAAAGTGAAAGGGTTCTCCGAGCGATGCCTCGAGAGGTGCGTAGAGCTCAGGCATGAACATCGTTCGGGATAGGAGCAGGCTTGAGGCTGGAGCGTGCAGGACACGGATGCGGTCCCCCAAGCGAACCCGCGCTGATGGCACCGGCTTGCCGTCCTCTGAGAACGTTGTGATCAGGTCTGGAAAGGCGGCGACGCGGCGCCCATTGCGTTCCAGCAACATGTATTCGTTGATCAGCGGCAACGATGTCTTTTGACTGTCGTCGAGGCCCACTACGCCGACGTCGAGGCCGGCGACTTGCTCGCAGCGGTACTCGGTGACGACACCCTCGGCCACGATGCTTCCCTTCAGCAGGCTAGATACGGCATCGAGACCACCGTCAAGGTACGCACGCCCAAGCTTGATGGCATGGCTGATCGCGCCAGGCGCTCCGTTGCGGCTAGCGAATCCGATGGTTACCGGATTTCGTGCAACCGCGACTGCGCCGCCCGCGGCCACAGACGCGTGGCGAATCACGCTTGAAGCACCGTCAAGTCGTCCGCGAACTGTGCCCTCGACATATCGGGAAGGCGCGCCACCTGCGAATGCTTGAAGCGAGACGTAGTCGTCTTGCCGGTGCAGCCCGAGTGCTCCCATAAGACTGGAGGGATGGGCGCGGCCGTTGCAGGCCAGATCCAACACGGGGAGCCCCAGTTGCGCCGACTGGACCCATCCGTTGACGGTCGTCTCTGCGCCGTTTTCGTTGGTATGCAGTCCCATCAACTTCAGGCCTGTCGGCAGTAGACCGCGGAGCAGTTCCAAGGCCCGGACAAAGTGGGCAGGAAGCACCTCGAAGTCAGGGGCGCCCGGGGCGCCAACGTAGGCGACGGTGGCCGTGAGATCGTCTTGGTTGAACTCGTCGACCGTCCACAGTTCGGGGGTGCCGAGTTGGAGGGCCAGTTGGGCCATTCGCTCCCCGTCTTCGGCGAAGCCACCACCACCACCACCCAGGATTGCGCCGCCCCAGACGGCGGCGAGCACATCGTCTTCAGTGAGTTTTCGTTTCATGTTTTTGGCAAAAAGTGGTCCTACTCGCGCTCTAAAGCGCGAGGTGATTGATAGGTTGCGCCCTGGTCGGGGCGGTCAGGAAAGGAGTTCTGCGGTCATGCGGCTGACCACCGAGTTGGAAAGAATCACCGGCAGCCCTGAAGCTCGTGAGGCCGCTTCGCGATGCGCCTCTCCGTAGCCCATGCAGTCCATGACGAGCAGTTCCGCGCCTCGCTCACGCAAGGCACTTGCGGCTCGCTCAAGTAGCTCGATTTCTGGTTCATACGGGGACACCGCCTCACAAAGCGGCCTTTTTTGAAGCACGCTCCACTTGTCGCCCTCCCTGTGCATCTGGGACTCGAGGGGGAAGAGAATCCCGACTTGGCGTCTCCCTGCAATGGCTGCCACACAGGGCGCGACAAGACGGTCAGGTTCGATAAGCCATGCGTTCTCGCAGTGGAGGCCCTCAAACTCACCCGTGCAGAGCAACAAGATGCACGTGCATCCGCGACTCCGAAGCGAGCGAATCAGGGTTTGAATGAGCGGCAGGACCTTGCTCTTCCCGAGCACCACCGCGGAACCATCAAGCATGCGGGTCACCAGCTGTGGATCGTCGATGTCCGGGGAATAGCTCTGGCGAACCTCACTTAGCGAGAGCCCGTCGAGCACTCCCGCCTGGATACATTGCACATGTGCCGGCAGATGCTGTCGCAGCATGGAAGCGATGTCGTCGCGCGGTGCCTGACCAAGAGTTATCGTTCCTAGCATTGGCGCTTCGCGAAACGTTTCTCTTGGGCCGATCGATGCGGTGGCGTGCCTTGATGAACCTGCATCGGCAGGAGGACGGCCGGCTAGCGACAGTGGTGTCATTGCACGGCCTTCACTTCCGCGTTGTCGCGTACAGGCCATGGACGAAGCCGTGGAGTGCATCGCCTGCGATGACCCCGCCGGCAAATACCTCCAGGCTCTTGCCAGATGCCTTGCCGACTTTGGCTGCCAAGAGCCGCGTCGCTAGCCCCGCCGCGACCATCCACCCGGCAAGGGGGTTTCCAATCAGCAATCCAGTTGCGAGCAACACGCCGAGCTGCCGACGCGAACCTCCGACCAGCTGCAATAGCGCGCCAGGGATCGCCCAGACCAGCAGGTTCCTTGCGGTGTCGCCAGAGATCCCTGCCTTGATCGCGGCGACGTAGGCCGCGTTGATGGGTGCCGTCTGACCATTGGAAAAGAATGTCTGGTACGTGAGCGCGACAACAACGATGGCGACGCCAAAACCCACCATGCCAGCAATCGTCTGCTGCAGCCGTCCTTCACGCTCGAAAGCCCTGTCCGCACCTTCTCCGCGAAGGAGATACCCAGCCTTCAGGTCGTATCCCATGTCGGCAAATGCTGGACCAGTGGCAGCTGAGAATCCGGCGAGAACGACCAAGGCTTGCGGTGGCAGACCAAGAAGGATGCCAACCAGCAGCGTGATGAGCGCCACGGCAAACGCGGGGAACCAGCCGGCATGCATGGCGGCGATGCCCACGATGATCTCGTGCACGAAGGCTGCGAACGCTCCGTACAGGACAAAGAACGCCAGCATGCCGAGTGACATTCCCATGTACACGCCGGTCGCCAGGGCCAACACAACCATGATGAGCAGGTAGCCGATGGCGCCGAACCGAAGTGTTCTGCCAACAGGTGCGACAGGCTCTTCCGTTACGTCGCTACGGGGAGACGGTGAAGAGCGCTTGAAGACGAGGAACGTAACCTGCATTAGCGCAGTGACGCCGGCTCCCATCATCAAACCGTGTGGGATGTATTGGCGCGCGAGGTCGATGTTCAGGTACGACAGGGCATATGACTTGACCAGCAAGCCCACGCCAAAGGCCGTCATCGCCGCCAGTCCGCCGATCAGCGCAACACCGAATGCTGCCATCGGCAGGGCACAGATTGAACCGACGACACCCACGGCCAGGCCGCCGAGCAGCAGACGGCCATCGCGCCCACCACTATCCCCGGCCTTGATGGCCTCTGCAGCTGCGACTCCCAGGGGCCAAGGGTTGCGAGCTGGGAAAATCTCGGAACCGAACAAGCGGTAGAGCAGCCATCCATCGAGCAGCATCGCCAGGCTGACGCCTATCAGCATTGGCGCCACCATCTCCGGGAGTCCGAACAGAAAGGGGATTCCGATTGGCAGGAACAAGCTGTTTGCTGCTCCGAAGGTCGCCGACGAGATGCTCGTTTGAGCCAGGTTCTGGGCGTGGGGCGAGCGGAACTCGCGAAACGCCTTCAGCGGTACCCGGGCAAGCGCCATCGCAGCCAGGGCGCCCACGAGCGACGTGCTCGGAGTAATACCGAGGCTCACAACCATGTGGATGCCGACGATCGCGCCGATGACGCTCAGCAGCACTGTCAGTACGAGGTTGGCAGGCGCCAGCGCTCTTGGATGAGCCTCATGGCTGGATGCTTCCGTGCGAACGCCAGCAGAGGCTGCCCTGCCCCCGGCATTCAGTTCCCGCTCCGCAAGGCGCTTCACTTTTGGTCCCGTTTCGTTGGTTCCAAAATATGGAACCTAGTTCAATAATGTTGTTCAATGCTAGTCGGCAGGATGGGCTTGTCAAGCGGGCTCACCCGCACGTTGTGTGCACACTGCAAGGCACGAGCATCCGCCTGAGCCTGGATAGTTGCGGCCATTCCACTGGAACTGGCGAGCTCCATTCGCATGGCTCCGCGAAGGCCGAATCGCGCAGGTCGATGGCGTCGGTCGAAAGAAAATACAGGCCCGGGATTGATTGCAGTCAATTTGCCTGCCCGTCGTTCGGACGAGTGCGGGGTACGGCGCCGGAGATGCCCTTTTTCATGAGCGAATCGACCTGACGGACCGGGCATGACGGGGGGCTCCCTGCGCATAAACTGTTGATCTATCGTCAACCTCCGGAGCGTCCTGATGGCCAAAACCGTTGATCAGATTCGACAGCAAATCGCCAAGTTGCAGTTGCAAGAGCAGGCCTTGCTCGCGAAGGAGATCGATGGTGTTGTCGCGAAGATCAGGATTGCCGTCGCGCATTACGGTTTGACGCCGGAGCACATCTTTGGAGGCAAAGCCGCTTCCAAGACAAAGGCAGCGCCTGGAAGAAAGACCCATGGAGTGAAAGCCGAGGCGCGCACGGGATCCAAGCCGTCGAAAGGTGCGATTGCCGGATCGACGCCCGCGAGGCACGCCAGCGTCCCCAGAGGCACGAAGCTGGCCGCCAAATACAAAGACGATGCCGGCAACAGCTGGACCGGCCGCGGTAGTCAGCCTCGCTGGCTGCGGGCAGCGATCGAATCGGGCAGGAGCCTGGAGGACTTCCTGATCCGCGGCATCCGGTCCTAGGTCGGCTGAGCGCCGGCATGGATGGGCCTCGTCAGGCCGCTCCCCACCCCTCGCCACGGGAGACCTGACCGACCGCCGAGTTCTCGAGCCGCGGAGGCGAAACGGGCCGCTTCGTCTCTGGCCATCGATAGTCAATCCATGGATCGACGACCTATCGATAAGGGCTCAGGGATTCGGCAGCGAAGAACGACTTGTGCGTTGATTCAATGTCAACGACGTTGTCGCTGCAGTCGTCGAACACATCGTGGAGGGTCCTGCCTTGCGGCCGATGGCATCGCGGCACAACGCTTGCCTGGATGTTTGAACCTTACAAGGAGTTCGAATGTCCAAAGAATCGTCTCTCCCCCCGTCAGCACAATCCGCGCCGAATGACGAGGCCTGGTATCCCTCCGCCTATGGCGCGAATGACGAGATCGGTGCCGTTAATCTGCTGGGGCCCTCCGTCGTGCTCGACGCAGTGAAGCTGGTCAAGACCGGAAAGGTGTATCCCCTGGCGGTGCCCATCGACAAGCACCTGCCAGCGTTTCGTCATCGCAGCTTCCACCTTTACAACATACAGCCCGGTCAGCAGGAGGGCGGCAGCAAGGGGCCGAACAAGTTCACATTCAACGACGAGCTGGTCGAAGGATGGACAGGCGTCGGCACGCAGCTCAACGGCATCGGGCACATCGGCATCGACAACGTCTACTACAACGGTCATCACGCCAAGGACTTCGTCACGGTCGAAGGGGTGACGAAGCTCGGCGTGGAGAAGGTGCCACCGATCGTCACGCGGGGCGTCGTGCTGGACATGGCCGAGTTTTATGGCGCCGACGTGGTCGATGACGACAAGGAATTCAGCGTCGCGGATCTCCAGGCGGTCTGCGAGAAACAGGGCATCGAGATTCGCAAGGGCGACGTGGTGCTCTTCAACACCGGGTGGCTCGGGTTGATCGGCAAGGAAAACGAGCGATTCCTGAGCGTCGAGCCCGGCATCGGCATGGAGGCGGCGCGATGGCTCGCGGATCGGGGCATCGTGGCCTTCGGCGGCGATACCTGGGCCTCCGAGATCTATCCGAACAAGACCGGCGAGGAGTTCCCGGTGAACCAGTTCATGCTCGCCAAGCGCGGCATCTACAACTTGGAGCTGATCGATACCCGTGCGCTGCTGCGCGACGGGATCCACGAGTTCCTGTTCGTGCTCGGCCACCCGCTGTACAAGGGGTCGACCCAGGTCAACGTCAACCCGGTCGCGTTGACCTGAGCCGGGGTTCGCTGGCCACCGGCCCTGGACTTCGCGCACGGCGTGATCAGGGCGGGTCGATCTCTTGCGAGACCTCGTCGGCGATCTGTCGCACGGCATCTGCCAGCGCCTTCTCATGCCTGATGCCTCGCGGATACAACGCGGCGATGGTGGCGATACCGATCGAGGCGACGGGATATCCTGACCGGTCGAGGACGGGCGCGGCGATGCCGCTCACATGCGGAATGGTTTCGGCCTCGTCGTAGGCGAGCCGGGCCCGCATCACCTGTCGAAGCTCGTCACGCAATCGATCGCCAGACCCCGGGCTGGAATGCGCGACCTCTCGTGCGTCGATTCGCTCGAGAAGCAATTGCTGCTCCGGCAGCGGCAGGAACGCGAGGATCGCCTTGCCCACGGCGGAGGCATGCAGGGGCACCGAGTCCCCGGGGGGCTGCCGCACCGCAATGGCGCTGTCGGACGACACGCCATCCATCAGGACCACGCGGCCGTCCCTGAGCATGGCCAGGTGCGACGTCTGGTGAGTCATCTGCGTCAGCCGCAGAAGGTGGGGACGGGCCTTCGCGACGATCGTGTTCCCGGCCTTGAAGTTGCTCGACCACATCAGCAGCCGGGTGCCGACGCTGAAAGTCTTGTCGCGAGGGTCGCGGTCCACCAGGCCGTGTTTCTGCAGTGTCGCCATGAAACGAGAGGCCGAGCTCTTGTCGATTCGGATCGAGTTGGCGATGTCCTGCAGCCGAAGCGGCTGCCCAGCCGTCACGACCAGATCGAGGATCTGAAGGCCTTTGTCGAACGAGCCGATCAACTGCTGCGGACGCTTCGCCTGCGCTGGCGCGGGAGCGGCGGTCGGAGGACTCTTCAAGGCGTCATCTCTCTTGCAATGCTGTCCAGACGATCATGACCGTTTCAGCAAAGGACCACCTGTTTCCGAAGGCGAAAACACTTTCAACCGAGTCCGTAAGCTGATGACGACAGGACTGGCGCACTATCCCGAGAACTATCGTCCATCGATCCTCGGACACGAGGTGGAAAGCTTCTGGAAGTGCTGCAGCAGATGGGTCCACAGGCCGCGCACGAGGGGTCGCAAAATGCGCCGGTCGGCGCACATCATGAACAGGGGCGATTCTTCGGTTTCCCAGTCCGGGCACAGGCGGACGAGGGCACCGGTGTTGAGATCGGCGATCACGTCGATCTCGGACTTGTACACGACCCCCTCGCCGGCGAGTGCGAGACGGCGGACGGCGTCTCCGTCATTCGATTGGAATCGACCGCTGACGTCGATGCTCAGTTGCTCCTCCCCGCGCCTGAAGGACCAGCGGTTGTGCATGCGGTCACCGAGCATGAAACAGAGGCAGTTGTGCTCGACGAGCGCCCCGGGCGTCAGCGGCGCCCCGTGCTTCTCGATGTAGCTCGGCGCGGCGCACAACACGCGTCGATTGGAGGACGCCAGTGGCAGCGCGATGAGGCTGGAGTCCGGGCACGCGCCGTAGCGCAGGGCGACATCGACCTGGTCGCGGTACATCCCCACCAGATGGTCGGAGATATGCACCTTCACGTGGACGCCAGGATTGAGCCGTTGAAACTCGGCGATCCAGCCGAGCACCACGTTCCGTCCCAGGTCGGACGGCATCGCCAGGTTCACCGTGCCCGACAGCGCGTTCTGACCGACCTCCAGCTCCTCCACGGCGCTGACGATCGTGTCCAGCGCGGGTTCGCATGTGCTGAGGAACTGCTCGCCTTGCGGCGTGAGCCGCAGGCTGCGGGTCGAGCGGACGAACAAGGGGACGCCGATTTCGTCCTCGAGCCGCTGGATGGCCGCGCTCGCGGAGGCCGGGGTCAGGTCCAGAGAGCGAGCCGCCTCCGACAGACTCGTGCAGCGAGCCGCCCTGAAAAACAGCCGGAGGTCACTGAACGCCTTCATGAATCACCTTCTGGTCGAAACACTGCTCTGGAGGCGCTGGACGCAGTAGGGGCAATTGCGCCGAGCCTCGCTGCCTGATGCTTCAAGTGAGTTTCCAAAAATCGTTGAAAGCGCTTTCTGGTGATTTTGACAAAGGGGTCTTTCGAAAGCCTGACAACTTGTCAGATACCTGGCCGGCGTCCGGCTGGAAATGGATTGTCGGCCCGATGCTCATACTTTCAAGATTGGTGGAATGGCCTTATCTCGTATGACAGCGCTGGACATGTGCGCGAACCAACGAACGAGCGGCAGGCTCGATGCCTACTGCCCTCTGACCTTCCGGTGAAAGAGGCGGGTCAATCTTTCCACCCACTTTCAAACAGAACCGCAAGCAGCTTATTCCGATCGCCGGTGGATCGACGGCGAACGTCGGTGCAAAGTGTCCCGATGTATATCTGATTGACACCCAGGGGGAGAAGCATCCTTCGCTGACCTGTATCGGCGACGCGGTCGGAGGAGAGTCCGTCGCAGACGGTCGATGTCGCCACTCCGGCGACGTGGCCCGAGCGTGTGGACCCCGCGAATCGCGCGTCCAGCGAGGTATGCCGATAGCAGGAGGTCCGAGATGAAGAACCTGTCGATCCGCGGCAAGCTGCTGTTGACGTTTGCCGGGTTGGCATTCGTCGTCTTGCTTGTATCGCTCCTCTCCGTGAGGTCGCTGGCCAGCGCGAACGGCCGATTCACCGATCACGTCAAGGGGATAGGCAATCGAGCGGCCCTGGCCTCGCACGTGCGCACGGCCGTCGACCGCAGGGCCATCGCGGCCCGGAATCTCGTGCTGGTGAGCCAGCCGCGAGACCGTGACATGGAGCGGGCGCTGGTGCTTGCCGCGCATGCGGACGTCGGCAGGTACCTGTCGGCGCTGAAGACCGCCACCGCGCAGGCCGGCCACGCGGACGCCACGGCGCTCGACCTGGTCGCGCGCATCGACAAGGTGGAGCAGTCATACGGTCCGGTGGCCCTGGACATCGTCGACCTGGCCTTGCGAGGGAAGAAGGAGGAGGCGATCGTCAAGATGAACGACGAGTGCCGCCCCCTGCTCGCGGCGCTGTCGCAAGCCACCGAGGACTTCGCGAAGTTCACCGCGGCGCATGAGGCGCGGCTGGTCCAGGAGGCCGAGTCGGCGTATGAGCTCCAGCGGGACGTGCTGATCGCGGCAAGTCTCGTGGCCGTGATCGCCGCGGCGGCCGCCGGCTGGCTCGTCACGCAATCCATCACCCAGTCGATGGCGCAGGCGGTCAAGGTCGCGGAGGCGGTCGCCGATGGGGACCTGACGGTGAAGGTGTCGTTGGCCCGGACCGACGAGGTGGGGAAGCTGTTTCGCGCGCTGTCGAGGATGAATGTCAGCCTGACGGAGATCGTCGCCCGCGTCCGCATGAACTCGGAAGGCATCGCCACTGCGTCCACGCAGATCGCGACCGGGAGCGCGGACCTCAGCCTGCGTACCGAGCAGCAGGCCAGTTCCCTTCAGCAGACGGCTTCCACGATGGATCAACTGTCCTCGACCGTCCGGCACACCGCGGCGAACGCCAGCCAGGCCGATCAGCTCGCCGTGGATGCCCGGGCCGTGGCCGACGAAGGCGGGGCCGTCGTCGCCCAGGTCGTGGACACCATGCGGCACATCAACGACAGCTCGCAGCGGATCGCAGAGATCATCTCCGTCATCGACAGCATCGCGTTCCAGACCAACATCCTGGCGCTGAATGCCGCCGTGGAGGCGGCGAGGGCGGGGGAGCACGGCCGCGGCTTCGCGGTCGTGGCGGAGGAGGTGCGCACGCTGGCGCGTCGAAGCGGAGAGGCCGCCAAGGAGATCGAGGGCTTGATCTCGCGAAGCGTGGAGCACGTGGGCCAGGGATCGAAGCTGGTCGAGCTGGCCGGGCAGACGATGCAAAGCATCGTCTCGTCCGTCAAGGGCGTGAGCGACATCGTGCGGGAGATCAGCACCGCGAGCGCCGAGCAGAGCGTGGGCGTCAGCCAGGTGGGCGGCTCCATCTCCAACCTGGACCAGGTCACGCAGCAGAACGCCGCGCTCGTGCAGCAGAGCGCCGTCGCGGCGGAGAGCCTGCGGCAACGCGCGGGCGGCCTGGTCGAGGCGGTGTCCGTCTTCAAGATCCTGCCGCAGGCCTAGGTCCTCCGTCGCCGCCGGCCGGTCGACGTCGTGCCGCCCAGGCCGGGCGACGGTCCGCCGATCTTCACGAAACCCTGGAAAGTGCTTTCGACGATGGCGCCGAATCGGCGACCTATCCATCAGGCAGAGTGTGACAAACGAGAGGGGCGCGTGTCCGACATGGCCAGATCCCGAATTGGGCTGGTGCCTCCGGAAGCTGGCCGTGTTGAATGCATCGAAAGTTGGAAGAGGAGGGCTGGATGTCTTTGCGAGAGATTTGGTATGCCACGACCGCGATCGCGATGGGAGGACATACCAGCTTTGCAAGCATGTCCGAGGGTCCCTTGACGGTGCCGCTGTCCGTCCCGGTCGAGATGGGCGGCGATGGCGGCCCCGGCACCAACCCGGAGCAACTTTTCGCGCTTGGCTTCGCGAGTTCGTTCCTGGCGGCGATGACCGCCATATCGCTGAGGCGCGCGATCGCGCTCTCGGATGAAGTGTCCGTGGTGGCCGAGGTCGGCGTGGGGCCCGCGGAGCGAGGTTTGGGCTTCAAGGTCTGCCTTCACGTCAGCCTGCCCGGCCTGGAGAAGCCCGTGGCCGAGGCGCTGATCCGCACGGCCCAAAGCTTCTGCCCGTACTCCAACGGCACGCGTTTGAACGTCGACGTCGACGTGGTGCTCGCCTGACCGACCTGGATGAGCACACCCGGCGAGCCGAGAGGCCGGCTCGAAAGCACGAGGACCACATGACAACAGGCGACCTGACGGCAGCCACCAGATTTCTTGAGCCGACGTACGACCCGTGGGTCGTCGCGGCGTCGTTCCTGATCGCGGTATTCGTCTCATACGTGGCCATCGAGCTGGCCAAGCGGGAGCGAGAGCGCGGCGCGACCGAGGGCCTGGGATGGTGGGTCGGCGGCTCATTCGCCATGGGCACCGGTGTCTGGTCCATGCACTTCGTCGGCATGCTGGCCTACTCGTTGCCGATACAGCTCGGGTACGACAAGGCCCTGACGCTGTCGTCCTGGCTGGCCGCGGTCGGGGTATCGGGCGTGGCGCTCTGGATCGCCAGAAAGGCCCGACTGACCGCATGCCGCGTGATCGTCGGATCGATCGGCATGGCCAGCGGCATCTGCGCGATGCACTACACGGGCATGGCGGCGCTCGCGCTGTCCCCGGCCATCGTCTGGAGCCGGTGGTTGATCGCGGCGTCCGCCTTGGTGGCGCTGGGGGCATCGATGGCGGCCCTGCTGATCTTCGACTGGTTGCTGCGGCTGGATCGACGCAAGGTGCTGTATCAGGCGAACGCGGCACTGCTGATGGGGGTCGCCATCACCGGCATGCATTACACCGGCATGGCCGCCGCCAACGTGCCTGTCGGCGCGTTCTGCGTCACCGCCGGGGCGATCGCGCCGAAGGGTCTGCTGCTGCTGGTGGTGGGCTTCACCTGCAGCGTGCTGGTCCTGACGCTGCTGCTCAGCCTGCACAGCAAGAGTCGGCAATTGGCGCGGTCGTTGATCTCCGTGAACGAGCGCCTTCAGACGCAGGCGTTTCACGACTCGCTGACGCAACTGCCCAACCGGACGCTTTTCAAGGAGCGGCTGTCCAGGGCGTATCAGCGCTACGAGAAGCAGCAGGCGCGCGGCGTCTCGAAGAAGTTCGCGGTGCTCTTCGTGGACCTCGACAACTTCAAGCCGGTCAACGACTCGTTCGGCCACGAGTCCGGCGATGCGATCCTCATCGAATCGGCGCGTCGCCTGACGCAGGTGGCGCGGCAGAGCGATGTCGTGGCGCGTGTCGGCGGCGACGAGTTCGTCCTCCTGATCGAGGACCTGGGCAACATCCCCGATGCCCAGGCGCTGGCTGCCCGGTTGACGAAGAGTCTGCTGGAGCCCTTCGAGATATCGCCAGGCCACGAGCTCCGGTTGAGCGCGTCGATCGGCATCGCGGCGTATCCGGAACATGGTCCGCTGGACAAGCTCATCGTCAACGCCGACGCGGCGATGTATTCCGCCAAGCGAGGCGGCGGCGGTGCCTATGCCGTGTTCCAGCAGTACATGGAATGCGACGCGGCGGATCAGGTGACGCTCCAGAGCGATTTGCGGCTTGCCGTGGAACGCGGCCAGCTCAGATTGCATTACCAGCCCAAGGTCGAGGCGCGCAACGGCGGCTTCATCGGCGTCGAGGCGCTGCTCCGCTGGGAGCATCCGGAGCGAGGCATGGTGCCGCCCAACCTGTTCATCCCGGTGGCGGAGCGATTCGGGCTCATCGCGGGTATCGGCGACTGGGTGATCGAAGAGGCGTGCCGGCAGATGCGCGCGTGGGCGGACGACGGGCATGTCGTCCATGTGGCCGTCAACGTCTCCGCGCTCCAGCTGCGCCAGGCCAACTTCGTCGCGAAGACAAAAAGCGCCTTGCAGCGCCATGCCATCCTGCCCTCGCAGTTGCTGTGCGAAATCACTGAATCGGCGGCCATGGAGGATGTGCAGGCGACCCAATCGACCCTGGAGGAACTGGGCAAGGTCGGGCTGTTCCTTTCCATCGACGACTTCGGAACCGGCTATTCGAGCCTGGGTTTCCTCAGGCAGCTGCCGGCCCGGCAATTGAAGATCGACCGGAGCTTCGTCCAGGACGTGGATTCGAACAATGACGCCCGATCGCTGGTGGACGCGGTGGTGCGTCTCGCGCATGCGCTCGGACTGTGCGTCGTCGCCGAAGGCGTCGAGACCGTGGGTCAACAACGCGCCCTGGTCGATCTGGGGTGTGACGAGCTTCAGGGCTATTTCTTTTCTCGACCGATGTCGGCGGATCGGCTGATTTCATGGATCGATGACCGCGGGGCTGCGATGACGTCGTGCGCCGACGACTCGTCCGCGGCCTAGACGGCGCATTCGTCCCGCGGGCGATGCGCGGACAAGCGCCGCCCGATCGATCCGCCTGGCGGATCGATCCCGCCGGAGCACCGCACGCCGACGTCCATCCGACCTCATTCCCCACCTATTCCCAAACCTCCGTTGTTCCGAGACAGACACGGTATCCATTACAAGAAAGGCTTTCAGACAATGTCCCTCCTGCGTTCCCTTCGAATCGGCAAGCGCCTCGCGGCGGCGTTCACCACGTTGCTGTGCCTGCTCTGCTTCACCGCATGGTTCGGCGCGCACCAGCTCTTCGTGATGTACGAGAGCGTTGAAGACCTGAATACCAACTGGCTGCCCGCGATCACCTACCTCTCGAAGATGCAGAGCGCGGCCAACTCGGTCCGTCGCTCGTCGATGCGCGGGGTGCTGGAGCAGAGCGCCGAGGATCGCGAGGATGCGCGGCGCATTCGCGCCGCCGGCCTGGTCGACTATGAGGAGGCCAGACGGCTCTATGAAGCCACCATCACGCTGGATGAGGAGCGGGTCTTGTGCGAGGCCATCCGCAAGGCCTGGGCGGAGTACCTGAAGGAGGACGAGGCGATCCAGCTGGCCATCAAGGCTGGCGAAGGCAACCACGAGAACGCCAGGGGCCGCGCCACGGGGAAGTCTCTGGCGCTGTTCCTGACCCTTTCCACGGCACTCGATCAGGACATTGCGTTCAATCGTCAAGGGAGCGACAAGTCGGCCGACGCGGCGTTGTCCTCCTACGGCAAGAGCGTGAAGATCATCTCGGTGGTGGTCGCCGTCACGCTGGCGCTGGGCGTATTGCTGGCGATCCTGGTGACCCGGTCGATCACCGCGCCGTTGAATGACGCGGTCCATGCCGCCGATGCGGTGGCCGCCGGCGACCTGACGCTGCGGATCGAGGCCCCCGAATCCGACGAGCCGGCCCTGCTGCTGCGGTCGATGGCCAAGATGGTCGACCAGCTCGGCGCGCTGGTCGGTGAGGTGCGGGACAGCAGCGAGAGCATTGCCACCGGGTCTCGCGAGATTGCCCAAGGCAACGCCGACCTGAGCCAGCGCACCGAGAGCCAGGCCAGCAGCCTGCAGGAGACCGCGTCGTCGATGGAGCAGCTCACGAGCTCCGTGGCTCAGAACGCCGGGTCCGCGGGCGAAGCGAGCCAGATGGCGACCGAGGCATCGGATGCCGCCGCCGAGGGGGGACGTGCCGTCGCCGGCCTCATTCAAACCATGCAGGGCATCTCCGACTCGTCCAGCAAGATCGCGGAGATCATCGGCGTCATCGACTCGATCGCGTTCCAGACCAACATCCTTGCCCTGAATGCCGCCGTCGAAGCCGCGCGGGCCGGCGAGCAGGGGCGCGGCTTCGCCGTCGTCGCCTCGGAGGTCCGGGCATTGGCGCAACGCTCCGCCGGCGCCGCCAAGGAGATCAAGACATTGATCCAGGCCAGCGGAGAACAGGTCGTCGACGGCACGCGCAGCGCCGAAGGCGCCGGTCAGGTGATGGAGCGCGTGGTGGAGCAGGTGAGCCGGGTCGACCTGCTGATCCGGGCGATCTCGGCGTCCACGCTCGAACAGAGCAACGGCATTCAGCAAGTGGGCAGCGCCGTGATGCAACTCGACGAGGTCACGCAGCAGAACGCCGCGCTGGTGGAGGAAGGGGCGGCGGCGGCCAGCAGTCTCAACGGCCAGGCGCAGAACCTTTCCAGCCTCGTGGGGCGTTTCAGGCTGCCTGCGAGGTAAGTCGATCCCGCGAGCGCCGTCCTCCGGTTTCCGCGAGGCGACGCCGACCTGAGCCGCTCGATACATCGACTCCTGACCTTTCTCCGAAACACCTTGGGACCGCTCGCCAATCCGATCCTCCGCCGCATCGCCCGGGTGCTTCGGCTCAGCCAGGCGGTGGCCTTCGCCGTGGTGCTGGCCGCCGCGGTCGCCTTGATCGCCAAGGCCCGGGAGTACGAGGACGCGATCGACCAGGTCGAACATACCTATGCGGTCCTGGACCAGATCAATCAGGTTCGAGTCACCCTGCTGCGCGGCGGCGTCACGCTGCGCAACATGGCGCTCAGTCCGTGGAGCATCCCTTCCTCCAGGCTGAGGACCTCGATAGCGGATGCGAACGAGGCCACCGACCAATTGATCAGGCTGGTCAAGGACAACCCCCGGCAGTCCGCCCTCGCCGCGTCCGTCGAATCCGAGGCGTCGGTGATAACGGATTGGTATCTGGAATGCGTGACCTTTGCCGAGAGCTACGAATTCTCGGACCTGCACGCGGCCATCGAGCCGCACATCGCCACCGACGGCTCGCGCAAGCTGCGCGCGCTGCTGGACGACATGCATGCGGCCGAGCAGGCGCTGCTTGCCGCCCGGCAGCTTCGGCTGTCAAGGGAGCTGACGACGCTCAAGCGGTGGTCCATCGGACTGGTCGGCGGCTTCCTGGCATTCATGCTGTGGAGCGTGGCCTACACCACAGGCCTCGTGCGCCTTGGCGAACGGAACATGGTGGAGCTCACGACCCGTGCCGAGACGGATCCGCTCACGGGGCTGGCCAACCGCAGGGCGCTGGATCGAGCGAGCCTGCGGCTGGGGAACCGGGCGATGAGCGTGGTCGTGTTCGACCTGGACAAGTTCAAGCCCGTCAATGATCGCCACGGACATGGCGTCGGGGACGAGGTGCTCAAGATCGTCGCCGGACGGTTGCGGCGCGAGTCGCGCGATGGCGACGTGCTCGCCCGGGTCGGCGGCGACGAATTCGTCCTGGTGTTTCCCGACATCGCCGACCCGTCCCGGATGGCTCAGATCGCGAAGCGGATCGAGACCGCCCTCTCATTGCCCATGGATGTCGACGGTCTGCGGATCGTCATCGGCGCATCGATCGGATTCGCGACCTCGGATGGCACTCGCGACCTGCAAGGCCTGATCGACGAGGCGGACCAGATGTCCTATGACGTCAAGAAGCGGCGGGCGCTCTCCTTCGCAAGTGCCGGCATCGCGAGACTTTCGCAGCACGGCGACCGCTGAGCCCGCGCGGCGATTGACCGCTGCGGCGCGAGGGTCTTGTGCCCGGACGGTCGCGCATTCGCGGCTCGCGATTCGTGACCCCCATCACGCCGTCGGCTCCCCTGATGGCGGCGGTGGCCGGTGAGTCCGACTTCTGTCACATCGCCTAAAAACGGCAAGAACGGCAAACTGCTTCCGAAATTAGCATATCGCTCACCACCTCACGGATTCGCTGGCGAGCGATCGGATTCAACCCAAAGTCCGCCGCCTAGCCGCCCGGCGTCCTCTTCCTTGGAAACAGAGCCATGAACGGTCTTTCGATCAAGAAGCAGTTGATGCTCGCCTTCGCCGCGCTGGTGATGGCGGTGATGTTGGTCAGCATCGTCGCGCTGCATCACCTCGGCGCCGCCAACGACCGGTTCGCCGGCTACGTGGAGGGTATCAACGTCCGCGAGAACCTCGCCACCGATGTCCGCATCGCCGCCAATCGCCGCGCGATCGGGGTGCGCGACATGGTGATCGTCAAGACGCCGGCCGATATCGACAGCGCCAAGGCGATGGCGCTCGAGGCGCATGCGACGCTGGCCAGGCAACTGGCCGCGCTCAACAGCGCCGTGGCCCAGGCGTCGGACGCCTCCCCCCGCGAGCGCGAACTGCTGGCCCGCATCGCCGAGGTCGAGACCAAGTACGGTCCGGTGGCCGCCAACATCGTGGAGCTCGCCGCCTCCGGCAAGCGCGACGAGGCGATGGAGATGATGACCCGGGACTGCCGGCCGCTGCTCGCGGCGCTGCTGACCGCCTCCCGGGAGTACATCCAGTACGCCCGGACCCGCGGTGACGAGCTGGTGGCCGCGTCGTCGCGGAACTACGCGTCGCAGCGCTGGTGGCTGATCCTCATCAGCGCGACCGCCGTGGCGCTGGCCGTCGGCCTGGGCTGGTTGATCGTGCGTCGTCTGACGATCGCGCTGGGCACCGAGCCGGCGCTGTTGGCCGACGCCGCGCACCGCATCGCCGACGGCGACTTGCGCGCCGTCGAGGGCGCCGCGACGGCACCGGCCAACAGCGTGCTGGCGTCGATGGGCCAGATGCAGCGGCAGTTGCTGGCGCTGATCGGCCAGGTGCGTGGTTCCGCCGAGAACATCGCCATCGCCAGCGAGCAGATCGCGCAGGGCAACAACGACCTGTCGTCGCGCACCGAGGAGCAGGCCTCGGCGCTGGAGGAAACCGCGGCGTCGATGGAGCAGCTCAGCGCCACCGTGCGCCAGAACGCCGACAACGCGCAGCAGGCCAACCAACTGGCGCTCAACGCCAGCGAGGTCGCCATGCGCGGCGGGGCGGTCGTCGGCCAGGTCGTGGACACGATGCGCGGCATCCAGGAGAGCAGCCATCGCATCGCCGACATCATCGGCGTCATCGATGGCATCGCGTTCCAGACCAATATCCTGGCGCTCAACGCCGCCGTCGAGGCGGCCCGCGCGGGCGAGCAGGGCCGCGGTTTCGCGGTCGTCGCCGCCGAGGTGCGCAGCCTGGCCAGCCGCTCGGCCGAAGCCGCCAAGGAGATCAAGCAACTGATCGGTGACAGCGTCGGTCGCGTCGAGCAAGGCACCGGATTGGTCGATCAGGCGGGCGCGACGATGACCGAGGTCGTCGGCGCGATCCGCCGCGTCAGCGACATCGTCGGCGAGATCAGCGCCGCCAGCATCGAGCAAAGCGGCGGCGTCACGCAGGTCGGCGAAGCCGTCACGCAGATGGACCGCGCCACGCAGCAGAACGCCGCGCTGGTCGAGGAAAGCGCCGCCGCCGACGGCATGAAGCGTCAGGCCGCCGAGATGGTGGCGGCGGTGGCGGTCTTCCGCACCGGCAGCGAGAGCGTCGCGACCGCGAGGCCCGCCACGCCGGCCGCCGCGAAGTCGCCGGCCCGGCCACCGGTCGTCGCCGCCGCGCGCCGGGCCGATGCCGCATCGCCGGTCCGGGCCGCCAAGGCGGCCGTGCGTGCGGCCACCCCCTCCCGCGCGCCGCTGGCAGCCCTGGCGCCCGTGCGCAAGCTGGCGGAACCCGCCTTGCGAGCCATCCGCCCCGGGCCGACGCCGGCCCTGGCGACCGGGAACGACGACTGGACGTCGTTCTGAGCCGCTTCGACCGGGTCCCCTCGCGTCGCTCGTCGCGCGCCGGGACCGGTCGGAGCCGGCCCGGGTGGCGACGCGGACGACCCGTCCTGATCGGTGGATCCACGCCCGCGTCCTGACACCTGGGGCGTTGTGCAGTCCCTCCCTTAGGGGTTCCAGTGGTCACGGGCACTCGCTAAGCTGCGCGCACCGGCGAGGGGCATTCCCTCGCCGCCGGAGGTCCCATGCCGAACGCCAGCCCCCTGGTCCGCACCGATTACCCCCACCTGGCCCGCCGGGAGATGCTGGCCTTCCTGCCGCAGGAGTGCCTGCGCGTGCTGGACGTGGGCTGCAACACCGGCGCGTTCGGCGAGGCCGTCAAGCAGACACGGCCCGGCGTCGAGGTCTGGGGCGTCGAACCCGACATCGGCGCCGCCGACCGCGCCCGCGGCCATCTGGACCGTGTGTTGCAGGGCTTCTTCGGCACCGACCTGCCGCTGCCCGAGCGTCACTTCCACGCCATCGTCTTCAACGACGTGCTGGAGCACATGCCCGATCCCTGGGCCGCGTTGAACCATGCGCAACCGCTGCTGGCACCGGGCGGCGTGGTGCTGGTGTCGCTGCCCAACCTGCTGCACATCGACACCCTCTGGCCGCTGGTCCGCAACCGCGACTTCCGCTACGAGAGCACCGGCGTGCGCGACCGCACCCACCTGCGTTTCTTCACCCGCACCAGCGCGCTGCGGATGCTCGACGAATGCGGCTACGAGGTGGTCCGCGTCCAGGGCATCAACGAGCAGTGGTACACGCGCTCGCTGCCCCGCCGCATCACCTACCGGCTCTTCGGCCGGCAGTTGGAGGAGACGAAGTACGTGCAGTACGCCTTCGTGGCGAGGCCGGCGCAGGGGGAGAAGCTGGCGTCTTGAAGTAGTTGTTGGTTCGCTACCGACTGGGACAAGTCGGTTGGGCGGGGAAAGACCAGCATCACGGCGGAAGACGACCCTACGATCCTCCGCGCCGTGGGAGACAAGGTCACGCTGATCGAGCGGATGCCATTTCACGGAATCCGCTTGGTTTAGCTATGACTAAACAGATCGTATACTGCCATTTCACCGAGATCAGGCCCGAGCAGTTCGAGGAGTCCTCCCCCGGCCCCCCCGCGTCACCAAACGTCAGCCGCTTCAGGGTGACTTCCGAATGTGCCGAGGCCGATCCGGACAGCGCAGAGATCTGGACGCAGATCCAGGCGCTGCCCAGCCAGGTGCATCAGCGCGTCGCGATCGCCGCGCTGTTGATGCTGGTGAAGGTCGCTCAAGGCGGCCAGCCGTTGACCCAGGCGTTCGACAAGAAGGCACTGCATGAAACGCACGCGTTCCGGAGCTCGGTGTCCGGCAAGGTCGAAAGGATCTGGCGTCTGCGCCGGGGCGACATCAGGCTGCTGTTCTATTACGCGCAGGATCGGGTGGTCTTGCTCAGCACCATCCTGGTCAAGCTTCGGGACCGACTGACGGTGGGTGAGCAACTGGCGGCGGAGGGCGCCGTCGATCGTTTTCTGGAAGCCCGGCAGCGACGGCTGCTGCGCTGGGTTTGATGGGCTGTTTCAACGGAGTGCCAATGTCTCGGGAAGCCTTGTTTACCTCCCTCCGGGAGGATTCCGATGAGTTCCAGAACGAGTTGGCTCGCGTGGCCGTGGCGGCGGATCTGAACGTCCTGCTGTCCGAGTCGGACCTTTCCCGGTCCGAGCTGGCCGCGCGAATGGGATGGACACGAGCCCGCGTCACGCAGGTCCTGTCTGGCGAGGCCAACCTGACCATCGACACGGTCGCCGCCGTCGCCAGGGCCTTGGGGCATTCGTTCGATCTTGTGTTCCGAGAACGGAACGCGCCACGCATGGTTCAACCGTGGGAACGCGGCCGGCCGGTGGAGCTTCAGGACGACCGCGACGCGATTGAATTCCCCACGGCCACGGCGTCGAATGCGCAGGTCATCCATTCCCGGTGGAGGCGCGTGCCGGTGGTCAGCGAGCTGGTCGAGGAACGCGTGAAGACCGACGAGGGGACGCCGGAGTGGGCACATGCAGCCTAGTCCGCTCCAGCTATTGAGACATGGCCTTGAAGCTGTTCACATCGATGCGGTGACGGACTTCGACAATGGCGAACGCGACGTGGGTTTCGTCGTCAGCCCGGCCAGGATGAAGTTGAGTTCCGAGACCGACGTCCAGGATCTGGGTCACGGCGACGGCTGGGCTGATTTCGGCATCCGGTTCTCGCTGATGTTCCAGCCGAAGGCGCCCAGGTCCCTGCCCTACCAGGGGACGTTGACGATTCAAGGCGTGGTCCGCATGCATGGTGGAGCGACAGGGCTGGAGCGCAAGCGGTTGGCGGTGGTCAACGGCGTCTCGCTTCTGTATGGCGTGGCCCGGGACATGGTCTGCGCGATCACGGGCCGCAGCACGCACGGTCAAATGCTCTTGCCCACGCTGGATTTCCGTGCCCTGGCGGATTCCATCGCCCAGGACCCGCAGGATGGCGAGTCGGCGCCGAAGGCGCGCGCCCGTGCTCGCGCTGAATCCCCATCGACCGCCGGCCCGCCCGCGAACAAGGCCCGGCGGCGACGTGTCGCTCCGGCGGCGGCTCGCGGCGTCAAATAGCCGACCCTGCGGCGGCGCCCCCTAATCGCCCCACCGCCAACGGGCGTCTTCGCCAGCCGCGACAATCGCGGCCATGCGCGCCCTGATCGATCTGCTGGTCCAGCACGACTTCCTGCTCGTCTTCCTCGTGACGCTGGCGGCCCGCATCGGCGCGCCGGTGCCGGCGGCGCCGCTGCTGGTGGTCGCGGGCGGACTGGCGGCGGGGGGGCGGATCTCGGCGCTGTCGCTGGTCACCGCCGCGGTGCTGGCCAATGTCATCGGCGACGCCATCTGGTTCATCGCCGGCCGCAGCTACGGCCACCGCGTGCTGCGGCTGCTGTGCCGCGTCTCCCTCTCCCCGGACGTCTGCGTGCGCCAGAGCGAGAGCCTGATCGCCCGCTGGGGCGGCAGCTCCTTGCTGGCCGCCAAGTTCCTGCCCGGCATCTCGGTCGTCGCCGCGCCGATGGCCGGCGCGCTCGGCATGGGCTGGCGCCGCTTCATCGCCTACGACGCGATCGCCGGGCTGGTCTGGAGCCTGTGTTTCCTCGGCCTGGGCCTGGTCTTCAGCAACCAGATCCAGGACGTGCTGGACGCGCTGTCCAACGCCGGCATGGTGGCCCTGGCCGCCCTGGGCGTGGTGCTGGCGCTGCTGGTCGGAAACCGTTGGTGGCGCCGCCGCCGGATGGCCCGGCTGCAGGGCGAGGTCGAGCGCATCAGCGTCGAGGACGCCGCCGCGCTGATCGACCAGGACATGGCCCCGCTGTTCATCGACGTGCGCAGCGACGCCGGCCGCGCCGCCGACCCGCGCACGCTGCCGGGCGCGCTCAACATCCCGCTGCCGCGCCTGGCCGAGTACGCGGACCAGCTCCCCGGCGACCGGCTGCTGGTTCTCTACTGCAACTGCCCGAATGAAATCTCCGCTGTGAACGGCGCGCACCAGTTGATCGCACGCGGCCATCCGCGCGTGCTGGCGCTGGACGGCGGCCTGGACGGGTGGGATGCCTTGCAGCGGCGCCGCATCCGAGACCGGGGCGACCGGGGCGATCACGGCGGGCAGGGCGGCCAGGAGGGCCGCAAGAACGATCCGGTGGAGCCGCCGTCCCCCCATCCGGCCGTCCCCTGATTGAAGGAGGCCCGGGTCGCGGGCGCTGGCCCGGCGCTTGCATACTCGCGGACATGCTCGCCCTTGCTCCCGCGCCCGTCGTGGCCCCCACCATCCTGGACGTGGAAGCTTCAGGATTCGGGCGGGGCAGTTACCCGATCGAGATCGGTTTCGTGGAGGCCACCGGCCTGCCGTTCTGCTCGCTGATCCAGCCCGCGCCCGACTGGCTTCATTGGGACGGGGCGGCCGAATCGCTGCACGGCATCTCCCGTGAGCTGCTGCTGCGTCACGGCCGCCCGCGGGAATGGGTCGCGCAGGAGATCAACACCCGCCTGGCCGGCCAGACCGTCTATTGCGACAGCTGGGGGCACGACTACAGCTGGCTGTCGACGCTGTTCGAGAGCGTCGGCATCACCCCGCGCTTCCGGCTCGAGGACGTGCGGCGGCTGCTGAGCGAGGACGAGGCCGGCCGCTGGGCCGTCGTCCAGCAGGAAGTCCGCGCCGAGGCGCGCCTGCGCCGCCATCGCGCCAGCGCCGATGCCAAGGTGCTGCAGATGACGCTGATGCGCATCAAGCACGGCGGCTCCACGCCCACGGCCACGCTGAACGGCCAGGATCCCGAGGCCTTCGGCAACTGCGGCGGTTGATCCGCCCCCCGATTCGTTCAGCCCGGCTGACCCTGAGGCCGCCCGGCGCAGAGGCTGCCGCTGGCCTGGCCTCGCCCGGCGCGCTTGGCGCGGTACAGCTGCTCGTCGGCCTGCATGACCAGCGCGTCGATGCGGACCTCCCGTGCCCACTGCACGCAGAAACCGACGCTGGCGCCGATGCGCAGCTCCAACGCCCCGATGCGGAACGGCATCGCCAACGCGTGCACCAGCTTGTCGGCGACGACCCGCGCATCCTCGGGCTTGGCGACGTGGTGCAGGAAGACTGCGAACTCGTCGCCGCCCAGCCGCGCCACCAGGTCCTGCGGGCGCAGCGCGTGGCGCAGCCGGCCGGCCACCGCCTTCAGCAGCGCGTCGCCGACCGGGTGGCCGTACTCGTCGTTGACCGGCTTGAAACGATCCAGGTCCATGTAGAGCAGGGCGACCAGCTCGCCCCGGTCACTCGCCCGCCGCAGCGCCGCGTCGACATAGGCCGAGAAACCGGCGCGGTTCAGCAGCTCGGTCAACGGGTCGGTGTTGGATGCCTTCAGCAGTCGCATCTGCTCCTGCTTCACCTCGGTGACGTCGCGCGCCACGCCGTAGGCGCCGATGATGGTGCCGGCGTCGCTGAGCAACGGCGCGTAGCTGAGCTCGATGTAGCGCGCGTCGCCGCGGCCGTCGGCGTTGACGTCCAGCGGCATGGGCCGGCTGGCTTCGTCGCGCATGTCGTCCTCGCGCATCTCGATCACGCTGGCCTCGCCCGCGAAGGCGCGCAGGATCAGCGGGCGCACCGCGGCGTAGCGATCGCCGAGCAGCTCCTGGGCGCCGCGGCCGACCCAGGACCGGTGCGCGATGTCGAAACGCTGCTCGAAGGCCTTGTTGCAGAACAGCACCCGCTCGTCGCTGTCCACGGCCAGCATCATGACCGCCACGCTCTGCGCCAGCGCGCTCATGACCGCCTGGCTGCGCTCGCGCTCGCGCTCCACGGCCAGCTCGGCGCTGATGTCGGCGACGGTGCCGGCGTGCGCGACGATGTGGCCGTCGATCCGCATCGGCCGCATGCGCAGCGCCACCAGCATCTCGCCGCCGTCGCGGCGCGTCAGCCGCCGCACGCGGTCGACCGACTCGCCGGTCGCGGCCAGCGCCGCCCACTGCGCGCGCACCGTCTCGCGCTCGGCCTCGGGCAGGCGCTCCAGCCAGCCCCAGGCGAGCGACGCACGATCCACCTCCAGCAGGCGCAGGTAGGTCTCGTTGGCGTCGACGGTGCGGCCCGACAGATCGCAGCGGAACAGCCCCATCGGCGACGCGTCGGAGGTGGCCTGGCGTTCCGCCTCGCGCAGCCGCGCCCGCGCCTGCACCCGCGTGAACCAGGCCATCAGCCCGATGGCGATCGCGCTGACCAGCATGGAGAAGCCCAGCACCACGCGCCGCTGCTTCAGGTAGCCGGCGAGGATGCGGTCGCGCTCGAAGGAGACGAACAGCCGCAGCGGATAGTCCTGCAGCGAGCGGTAGGCGACGATGCGGTCGAGGCCGTCGACCGGGCTCTCGGCCACCAGAAAACGACCGCTGGCCGGCGCGTCGGGCGGCAGCACCCGGCCGCCGCGCAGATCCTTCAGGTTGCGGCCCAGCAGCCCGGCGATCTCGGGCCAGCGCGCCATCGCGACGCCGTCCTTGCGCTCCAGGAAGATCGCCATGCCGGTGCGCATGATGCGCGGGCGATAGAGCTTCAGCAGGCCGTCGAGGTCGAGGAAGGCGACGACGGTGTCGAACTCCCCGGCGCGGGCGCTCAGCCGCGTCGCCATCGGCAGCACGAGGTGGGCGCCCTCGCGCAGCCGCAGCGGCGCGCCGATGACGATGCCGGGGCCGCCCGGCCGGCGCAACGCCGTCAGGAAACTGTCGGGCCCCAGTGTCAGGTAGGGCTCGCCGGTGACCGACGGGATGCGCCACAGGCGCCCGTCGGTGTTGGCCAGCATCACGTCGGTCATGCCGCGCGCGCTGTCGCGCATCGTGTCGGCCAGCAGCGAGACGGTGGCGTCGCGGTCCTGCGCCTCGGGCTTGCGCGTCAGCATCAGCAGGTCGATGGTGCGCAGGTTGCCCTCGGTCTCGCGCAGCAGCACCTCGGTCTCCAGCGCGGCGTTCTGGGCGACGCTCTCCAGGTCGTCCTGCAGGTCCTGCACCAGCGAGCGCGGATAGACCAGCGCGAACCAGCCCACCAGCGCCCACAGCACGATCAGCACCAGCCCGAGCGCCAGGAACGGCCCGAGCACCAGCACGCGCACCCGTTTCATGTCGAGGCGGGCGGCGATGGACTGGCTGAACAGCGAGGAAGGCATCGACGCGATTGTGGCCGTGCGTCGTACGGTCTCAAACGTCCAACAGCGGGGACGGTGGCTGGTTTTTCGGCGGCTCCGGGACCTGGCTGTCCGGATCGTCGGCCGCCAGCTCGGCCAGGCAGCGCAGGCACAGGCAGCGGTCCGGCCAGCGCGCGCGCAGATCGCGCTTCAAGGACTCGCCCAGCCGCAGGCCGAAACACGCGCACCAGCCCTCGTCCACCCCGCAATGGAAACCGCCGCCGCAGCGCGGGCAGGCGGCGTTGTCGAGGGGCGTTGCGGCGGCTGGCATCGAAGGGCGGGCAAGGGAGCGGGCGACGCCGTCACTGTAGCGGCTGGAACCGGGCCCGAGGGCGCGGGACTGATCGGGCTTCTTCCACTGTCAGGAGCGCGCCGATGTTCTGGCCTTTCTTCGGGTTCATCTGAACCTCGTCCGTCTCCCTGTCACACGAACAATCCGCGGTGCCGTTCCCGTAACAGGTTTTTCTGCACCTTGCCCATCGCGTTGCGTGGGAGCTCGTTCTCCACGAACACGCGCTTGGGCACCTTGAAATTGGCGATGCGGTCCTTCAGCGCCGCGATCACCGCGGCGCCCTCCACCTGCGCTCCCGGACGCGGCACGACCACCGCGATCACCGCCTCGCCGAAGTCCGGATGCGGCACGCCCACGACCGCCGATTCCGCCACGCCCGGCAGCTCGTTGAGCCAGCCCTCGATCTCGGCCGGATAGACGTTGTAGCCACCGCTGATGATCAGGTCCTTGCTGCGGCCGACGATGGTCACGTAGCCGCGCTCGTCGCGCCGCCCGACATCGCCGGTCTTGAACCAGCCATCGGCGGTGAACTCCTCCCGGGTCTTCTCCGGCATGCGCCAGTAGCCCGCGAAGACGTTGGGCCCCGTCACCTGGATGTGGCCGATCTCGCCGTCGCCGGTCGACGGGCACGGCTCGCCCGCGTCGTCGAGCACGCGCAGGCCGACGCCCGGCAGCGGGAAACCCACGGTGCCGCCGAGGCGGTCGCCGTCCTCGGCCCGATAGGGGTTGGAGGTCAGCATGACGGTCTCGCTCATGCCGTAGCGCTCCAGGATCGTGTGACCGGTGCGGTCCCGCCAGGCCTGGAAGGTCTCGATCAGCAACGGCGCGGAGCCGCTGATGAAGAGCCGCATCCGCGCGCAGGCCTCGCGCGTCAGCGTGGCCTGTTCGAGCATGCGCACGTACAGCGTCGGCACGCCCATGAACAGCGTCGCGTCGGGCAGCCGCGCGATCACCGCGCGCGGATCGAAGCGGTTGAACCACAGCATCTTCGCTCCCGCCAGCAGCGCGCCGTGCGACGCGACGAACAGGCCGTGCACGTGGAAGATCGGCAGCGCGTGGATCAGTACGTCGTCGGCGCGCCAGCCCCAGCAATGCTTCAGCACCTGGGCGTTGGACAGCAGGTTGCCGTGGCTCAGCATCGCGCCCTTGCTGCGCCCGGTCGTGCCGCTGGTGTAGAGGATCGCGGCCAGATCGTCGGCCTTGCGCTCGGCCGGCTGGTGCCGGTCGCTCATCTGCACCGCGCGGTCCAGCAGCGTGCCGCGGCGGTCCTCGTCGAGCGTGAAGACCCACGGCACCTTGGCCTGGAACGCCAGCTTGCTGACCCAGCCGAAATTCCTGCCAGCGCAGACGACGACGGCCGGCTCCGCGTTGTCGATGAAGTACGAGAGCTCGGCCGCCTGGTAGGCCGTGTTCAGCGGCAGGTAGACGTAGCCGGCGCGCAGCACCGCGAGGTACAGCAGCAGCGCCTCGACGCTCTTCTCCGTCTGCACCGCGACGCGGCTGCCGGCCGGCAGGTCCAGCGAGTCCAGCAGGTTGGCGATCATCGCGGTGGCGCGGTCGATGTCGCGCCAGCTGTAGCGCTGGCCGGCGCCGGCACCGGCCTCGCCGTCCGCGACCTCGATCGCGCACGCGTCCAGGTCCTCGGCGAAGTTGGCGCGCAGCGCCACGAACAGGTTGGCGTTCATTTCCATCGAAACATCCATCGATCCATCCCTCGGTCCATCGATCGGCCGGCGTGTCGGCCCGTCAATCCAGTTTCGCACCGCTGCTCTTCACCACCTCCGCCCAGCGCACCACCTCGCCGTGCACGAACTTGCCGAAGGCGTCGCCGTACAGGCTGGGCGTGTCGGTGCCCAGGCCGGTCCAGATGTTGCGCAGCTCCTCGGTGGCCAGGGCCTTGCGCAGCTCGGCCTGCATCGCGGCGATGATTTCCTTGGGCGTGCCCTTGGGCGCCCACAGGCCGTACCAGGTGGCGACCTGGTAGTTGGGGATGCCGGCCTCGACCGCGCTGGGGATGTCCGGGAAGCCCGGCGCGCGCTTGGCCGACGCCACCGCCAACGCCTTGATGCGCCCACCGCGGATGTGCGCCGCCGACGAGCCCAGGCCGTCGAACATCAGGTCCACCTGGCCCGCCATCAGGTCCTGCAGCGCGGGGCCGGCGCCGCGGTAGGGGATGTGCGTGATGAAGGTCTTGGTCTGGAGCTTGAACAGCTCGCCCGCCAGGTGGTGCGAGGTGCCGTTGCCGGCCGACCCGTAGTTCAGCTTGCCGGGATTGGCGCGCAACTGCTCCAGCAATCCCTTGACGTCGGTGGCGTGCACGCGGGTCGGGTTGACGACGATGACCTGCGGCACGCTGGAGATCAGGCCCACCGGGATGAAGTCCTCCTCCAGCCGGTAGTCCAGCTTGGGATACATCGCCGGCGCGATCGCGTGATGGACCGCGCCCATGAAGAAGGTGTAGCCGTCGGGCTGGGCCTTGGACGCGATCGTCGCGCCCACCGTGCCGCCGGCGCCGCCCTTGTTGTCGATGATGAACTGTTTGCCGGTCTGCTTGGTCAGCACGGCGGTCAGCGGCCGGGCGAAGGCGTCGGTGCCGCCGCCGGCCGGGAAGGGCACCACGATCACCACCGGCCGGGTGGGCCATGCGTTCTGCGCGAAGGCCGCGGGCGCGACGCCGAGGACGGCGCTGCCCAGCGCCGTGGCGGCGCAGGCGCCGAGCAGACGGCGCCGGGCCGGGGAAGGATGCGTCATGGCATGTCTCCTGTGAGCCTCTGCGGGCTTCTGGTGGGGGGAAGAAAACTGCGCGTGCCGCCGGCCGTCACAGCAGGGTGCCGACGCCGCGCGAGAAGGCGATCTCTCCCTGCATGAAGGCCTCGTGGTGGCCCTCGATGCGGTCGAGGTCGTACAGGTAGTTGACCATCAGCCCGTGCGACTGCCTCAGGCCCTTGGCCGAGCGGTCGCCGCCGATGTTGAGCCGCTCCAGGCGCGCGCCGTTGTCCAGGTGGAAACGCGCCACCGGATCGCCGCCGGGGCGCGGCGTTTGCGCGATCAGGTAGACGGCGGCGAGCCGGCGCAGGTCGGCCTGCAGCGCCTCGTCGCTGAGCGCGGCCGGGCTGGCGAGCGCCGCCGCCGAGTGGTGCCGCACCCGCTCCAGCGCCTGCGCCGCGCGCTCCGCCTGCGGGCGCTTGAGTCCAGGCAGGGCATCCGGCCCCGTCAGCGCCGGCGCTCCCTGCAGCCATGCCGCGAAGCCGGGAATGGGCGACAGCGTGCAGAACAGCTTGAGCCGAGGCAGCTCGCGCTGCAGGTGCTCGGCCACGCGCTTGATCAGGAAGTTGCCCAGCGAGACGCCGCGCAGCCCAGGCTCGCAGTTGCTGATGGAGTAGAAGATCGCTGCCTTGTAGCTGGCGGGAGGCATCGGGTCGCTGCGCTTCTCGATCAGCGGTGCGATCGCGTCGGGCATGTCGGGCAGCAGCGCGATCTCGACGAAGATCAGCGGCTCGTTGGGCAACTGCGGATGGAAGAAGGCGAACAGCCGCCGGTCCGGCAGCAGCCGCCGGCGCAGGTCGTCCCAGCCGTCGATCGCGTGGACGGCCTCGTGATGAATGATCTGCTCCAGCAGCCGCGCGGGGGAGTTCCAGTCGACCTGCCGCATCTCCAGGAAGCCCGGGTTGAACCACGACGACAGCAGGTGCAGCAGGTCGGCGTCGACGATGCGCCAGTCGTCGTGGCCCTTCAGGCCGTCGAGCAGGCGTCGGCGCATGCGCACCAGCGTCGCGGTGCCGCCGGGCGCGCGGTTCAGGCGGCGGAAGAGCTCCTGCCGCGGCGGCTCGCTGACGGCGGTCAGCGCCAGCAGCGCGTCCCCGTCGGGCGTGGCCGCATAGGCCTGCGCGGCGCGCAGCACCTGCGCCGGGTCGGGATTGAAATCGGCGGCCAGCTTGTCGAAGACGATCGGCCAGGCTTGCGCCGGCAGCGTGCCCATCTTCTCGATCAGGTCGCCCGCGAGCCCCAGGCTGTTCGCCTGCCCGCGTTCCGACAGCAGCTTGTGCGCGAGCCCCAGCACCTGCCGTGCCGCGCGCGCCGAGGTCCAGGAGTCGACGATGGCCATGAGGGCGGTTTATAGCGTCATCGCCGCGGTGAGCCATGCGGGCCTTCCCAGGGGCGGGCGAGCACCGACCGTCGACGGGGATCCGGTGGGCGGACGCCGACATTCCCTGGTGGCGACCGATGCCCGGCGGCGCGGCGCGCTGCTACATTGGTCCGCATCAGATTCGCGGTCGCGGCTCCCCGGAGCGGCCGGCACGCGGGCATCGGGCGGATTGCCCAGGAGACAAGCGATGAACGACATTCCTCAGGACGCCGAGGCCGTGCTGCGCCTGGCCGCGCAGTCCATGTTCGACGTGCTGGCCAGTACCGCGCAGGGCGCGATGGTGGTCAACCGCGAGCACCGCGTCGTCTGGATCAGCGAGGGCTACAAGCGCTTCCTGCCGGCGCTGGGTTTCCGCGACGAGTCCGAGTTCGTCGGACGCCGTGTCGAGGAGGTGGTGCCCAACACGCTGATGGCGCAGGTCATCGACACCGGCCAGCCCATCCTGGTGGACCTGCTGACCAACAAGGCGGGCACCTTCCTCGTCAGCCGGCTGCCGCTGCGCGGGCCGGGCGGGGACGTGATCGGCGCGATGGGCATGGTGCTGCTGGACCACCCCGAGACGACGATGCAGCCGTTGATGACCAAGTTCGCGTGCCTGCAGGCGGAGCTGGACGAAACCCGCCGGCAGCTTGCCGCCGAGCAATCGCGCAACCGCCGGCCCAAGCACCGCATCATCGACTTCGTCGGCGCCAGCGCCGCCGCGCTGGACGTCAAGCGCCAGGCGCGCCGCGTCGCGCAGACCGACGCGACGGTGCTGCTGCTGGGCGAGACCGGCACCGGCAAGGAGCTGCTCGCGCATGCCATCCATGCGGCCTCGCGGCGCGCGGCGCGGCCGCTGGTGTCGGTGAACATCGCGGCGGTGCCGGAGACGCTGCTGGAGGCGGAGTTCTTCGGCGTCGCGCCGGGGGCCTACACCGGCGCCGAGCGCAAGGGCCGCGACGGCAAGTTCAAGCTGGCCGACGGCGGCACCCTGTTCCTCGACGAGATCGGCGACATGCCGGCCGCGCTGCAGGCCAAGCTGCTGCGCGTGTTGCAGGAGCAGGAGCTGGAGCCGCTGGGCAGCAACGAGGTGGTGAAGGTGGACGTGCGCGTGATCGCCGCCACCAGCCGCGACCTGGCGGCCATGGTGGCGCGCGGCGAGTTCCGCGCCGACCTGTTCTACCGCCTGCACGTGCTGCCGATCCGGCTGCCGTCGCTGCGCGAGCGGGCCGAGGACATCGAGGCGCTGGTGGACGTGCTGCTCGAAGACATCGCCCGGCGCGGTGGCCTCGCGCCCAAGACGCTCGACCCGGGCGCGCTGCGCGCGCTGGCGGCGCAGCGTTGGCCCGGCAATGTGCGGGAGCTGCGCAACGCGCTGGAGCAGGCCTTCCTGATGAGCGACGAGGAGCAACTGGCGCCCGAGCACTTCGGCTTGACCGAGCCGCCGCTCCCGCAGGCACCTCCGACCCTGCCTGGGGCGGGCGCTGGGACCCTGGCGCCAACTGCCGCTGTCGCCGCCATCGGTGCGCCGGCCGTTGGCGCGATCCCGGACGGCGCCAGGGCGATGGAGCGCGCCGACGCCGCCCCTGTCGCGCTCGACGACCCGTCGCTGCCGCAGGCGACGCTGGGCGCGCGCAAGGCCTCGCTCGAGCGCGAGGCGATCGCGCAGGCGCTGCGCCGCACGCACGGCAACCGCATGGCGGCGGCGCGCCTGCTGGCGATCTCGCGCGCCACGCTCTACGAGAAGCTGGGCAAGTATCCGGAGCTGGCCGCGATGGCCGCCGCGATGGCGGCCGCGGCGCCGTCCCGCGCATCGGTGACAGCACCGGCGGCGTGGACCGCGACGGGTCCGGGTTAACGCCACATCCTCACGCCTGGGCCGTTGTTGCGGCGCTTTTTCAGGGTTCCCCGGGCTTGCCCGGCGCCATCCTCCGTGCGCATAGTGCATCGAAGGGAGAGACCCGAAAGGCCATCCGATCGCTGATGGGCGATCGCCGATCGTTGATCGAGGGGCCGGTCCAGGAGATACCGAATGAACGCCTTCTCATCGGCTGGCGCGGCCACCAGCGCCGCGAATGCCGCCATCACGGCGGCGACGACCGCGATCCACGCGGCCCAGGCCGCGCCCGCGCGCGGCGCCTCGATCTCCGCTGCCGGCGCGGGGTCCGGACCGCGTCGGGCCTGGACGCTCGCCACCCGGCTGCGCGTGGCCGTGCTGGCCGCCGTGGTCGGCTTCGTCGTGCTGGTGATGTGGCTGAGCCATCGCTCCGCGATGAGCCTGCTGGACGTGAAGATGATCACCACCGTCGAGCAGGTGAAGAACGCCGAGCAGATCGCCCGGCGCCACTTCGACCGCGTCGGCGCGGGCGGCCTGACCGAGGCCGAGGCCAGGAAGCTGGCGGCGGCGGAGATCGGCAAGATCCGCTACTCCGGCAACGAGTACCTCTGGATCAACGACATGACGCCCAAGATGGTCATGCACCCGATCAAGCCGGAGCTCAACGACAAGGACCTCTCCGGCAACAAGGACCCCAACGGCCTGAAGCTGTTCGTCGCCTTCGTCGACACGGTCAAGGCGCAGGGCAGCGGCTTCGTCGACTACCTGTGGCCCAAGCCCGGATCGAGCGAGCCGGAGCCCAAGCGCTCCTATGTCGCCGGCTTCAAGCCATGGGGCTGGGTGATCGGATCGGGCGTCTACATCGACGACGTGGCCGGCATCGCGCGGCGCGATGGCCTGCTGGCGCTGGGGCTGGTGATCGCCGTGGGCCTGGCCGCGTTGATCGCGGTGGAGTGGTTCGCGCGCGGCCTGAAGCGTCGGCTCGGCCAGATGCGCGAGGTGGTCGAGGCCGTGGCCAACGGCGACCTGCGCGCCCAGGCCGTCGACGGCCGGCAGGACGAGATCGGCGACGTGCTGACCCAGGTCACGGCGATGCAGGCGCGGCTCAGCGAGCTGGTGCGCGCGATCCGCGACGCCACCGATTCGATCCAGCACGCCTCGCGCGAGGTCGCGATGGGCAGCCAGGACCTGTCGCAGCGCAGCGAGCAGGCGGCGTCCAGCCTGCAGCAGACGGCCGCCTCGATGCAGGAGCTGACGCAGCAGGTGACGCATTCGTCGCAGGCGGCGCAGCAGACCAACCAGCTGGCGCTGGGCGCGGCCGATCGCGCGCGCCGGGGGGCGGACGCGATGGGCGAGGTGGTGAAGACGATGGACGGCATCGCCGGCTCCAGCCGCAAGATCGCCGACATCATCTCGGTCATCGACGGCGTGGCGTTCCAGACCAACATCCTGGCGCTGAACGCGGCGGTCGAGGCCGCGCGGGCCGGCGAGCAGGGCCGCGGTTTCGCCGTCGTCGCCAGCGAGGTGCGGGCGCTGGCGCAGCGCAGCGGCAACGCGGCCAAGGAGATCCGGGCGCTGATCAACGACTCGGTGTCGCGCGTGGACGCGGGCAGCGCGCAGGTCGGCCGCGCGGGCGAGACGATGGGGCAGATCCTGCAGTCGGTGCAGCAGGTCTCGGGCACCGTGGCCGAGATCAGCCAGTCCAGCGCCGGCCAGACCGACGGGCTGGCGCAGATCAACCAGGCGGTCGCCCATCTGGACGACATGACGCAGCAGAACGCCGCGCTGGTCGAGCAGACCGCCGCCGCGGCCGAGTCGTTGCAGCAGCAGGCGCGGGTGCTCAACGAGCAGGTGGCGACCTTCCGCACCTGATCCACCGATCGGGCGCCGGGCGCCGGGCCAGGCGCGCATGCACTGCCCTGCCGCACGTGACTGTGCCGATCGGGGGCCGCCCCAGCGCATGCGGACGCGAGCCTGTGGGAAGTCCGCAGGGCCGGGCTCAACATGGGCCGCCCCAGCGCATGCGGGCGTGAGGGGCGCGGCCGAAGCGGTCCCGCGCCGGCTCGTTGTCCGGAATCCAGGCAGTGCCTGGACTTCGGACGGTCGCGCCGTCCTGGTCCGCAGGTGCTGTCCGGATTCCGGCCGGCGAAGCACCCCGTGACTTCGGGTCAACCCGGACAGGACACCCGCGCGCGCAGGCCGCAGAGGCCCGCGCGCGGCCCGGCACGGGCCTTGCGAAGGCAGGTACCGAGACCGGCGAACGACCGGTCCGTCCACCCCAGGAGACAAGGCATGAAGCATGGTTCGGCACGCGCCGCTTTCGGCGTGGCTTTCCGCGTGGCGATCGGCTCGGCATCCCGCCCGATGTCGCGGCCGGCGCTGCGCGCGGCATTGGCGCTGACCGCGGCGCTGGGCATCGCCGCCGGCGCCTGCGCGGCGCCGCAGGAGATCCGCATCGCCCACGTCTACAGCCGCACCGGTCCGCTGGAGGCCTACGGCAAGCAGACGCAGACCGGCTTCCTGATGGGCCTGGACTACGCCACCGGCGGCACGATGACGGTGGCGGGCCGCAAGCTCGTCGTCATCGAGAAGGACGACCAGGGCAAGCCCGACGTCGGCAAGAGCCTGCTGGCCGCGGCCTACGGCGACGACAAGGCGGACATCGCCGTCGGGCCGTCGTCGTCCGGCGTCGCGCTGGCGCTGCTGCCGGTCGCCGAGGAGTACAAGAAGATCCTGCTGGTGGAGCCCGCCGTCGCCGACTCCATCACCGGCGACAAGTGGAACAAGTACATCTTCAGGACCGGGCGCAACAGCTCGCAGGACGCGATCTCCAACGCCGTCGCGCTGGACCGGCCCGGCACGGTGATCGCCACGCTGGCGCAGGACTACGCCTTCGGTCGCGACGGCGTGAAGGCCTTCAAGGACGCCGTCAAGAAGGCCCGGATCGTCCATGAGGAGTACCTGCCCACCACCACGACCGACTTCACCGCCGGCGCGCAGCGGCTGATCGACAAGCTCAAGGACCAGCCCGGCCGCAAGGTGATCTTCATCATCTGGGCCGGCGCCGGCAACCCGTTCAAGATCGCCGACCTGGACCTGAAGCGCCACGGCATCGAGATCGCCACGGGCGGCAACATCCTGCCGGCGATGGCCGCGTACAAGGCGCTGCCTGGCATGGAGGGCGCGACCTACTACTACTTCGGCATTCCGAAGAATCCGGTCAACGAGTGGCTGGTCGCCAACCATTACAAGCAGTTCAAGGCGCCGCCCGACTTCTTCACCGCCGGCGGCATGAGCGCGGCGATCGCCATCGTCGAGGCGCTCAAGAAAACCGGCGGCGACACCGCCACGCCCAGGCTGATCAAGGCGATGGAGGGCATGAGTTTCGAGACGCCCAAGGGTCGCATGACCTTCCGCGCCGAGGACCACCAGGCGATGCAGTCGATGTACCACTTCAAGATCAAGGTCGACCCGGCTTTCCCCTGGGGCGTGCCCGAGCTGGTGCGCGAGATCAAGCCCGAGGAAATGGCCATCCCCCTCCGCAACAAGCGATAGACGGCCTCCGCGCCGAGGTGCCTTGACGCGTCGCCCCGCGCGACGCGAGTGATCCGGTCAATCGCTGCCGCCCGCGACCCGCTCGCAATCCGGTCGCCAACCCCAATGGCGACGGGTCGCGGCGCGGCCGGCGACCCGCCGATCTTCCCTTCGACGATCCCGACAACCTGGAGGTTTCCCATGAAGTTCTCCGCAGTCCGTGGTTCCGCGATTCGTTTCATCCTGCCCGCCGCGTTGCTGACCGTCGCCGGTTTGACGCGCGCGGCGGCGCCGCTGCCGGCGCTCAACATCGACAAGACGCAGATCACCGTGTCCGGCCTGTCGTCGGGCGGCTTCATGGCCAACCAGCTCGGTTACGCCTATTCATCGACGTTCAAGGGCGTCGGTGTCTTCGCCGGCGGACCGTTCATGTGCGCCGGCCACGCCAACTACACCGCGTGCATGTACAACGCGACGATCTCGTCGTCGGCGCTCAACACCCTGCAGGCGGACCTCAACAACTGGAGCGGCACGGCGATCGACGCCAAGGGCAACGTCGCGGCGCAGAAGGTCTACCTGTTCGTCGGCACCAGCGACACGACCGTCGGCCCCAACCCGATGAACGCGGTGCAGACCCAGTACGTCAACAACGGCGTCACGGCGGCCAACCTGGACTACATCCAGCGCAGCGGCACCGCGCACGTGCTGCCGACGGACTTCGACGCCACCGGCAATAACAGCTGCGGCACCAGCGCGTCGCCGTACATCGCCAACTGCGGCTACGACGGCGCCAAGGCGGCGCTGACGAAGTTCTACGGCACGTTGAACGCGCGCAATAACAGCCCGGCCGCGGCCAACTACATCGAGTTCGACCAGACCGCCTTCAGCACCAATCCCGGCCTGGCCGCCACCGGCTGGGTCTACGTGCCGGCCAACTGCACCGCCGGGCAGGTCTGCAAGCTGCATGTGGCGCTGCACGGCTGCCAGCAGAACTACGCCACGATCGGCGACAAGTTCCTGAAGAACACCGGCTACACGCGCTGGGCCGACACCAACGACATCGTCGTGCTGTTCCCGCAGACGCGCGTGGACAGCACCAGCCGGTCGACCTCGGCCAGCGGCTCGCTGCCCAATCCCAACGGCTGCTGGGACTGGATCGGTTGGTACGGCACCAACTTCGCGCAGAAGGCTGGCGTGCAGATGGCGGCGCTCAAGGCGATGGTCGACCAGATTTCCTCGGGCGGCGGTGGCGGCACCCCGGGCACCCTGCCAGCCCCGGCGTCGGTGACGGCCACCGGCGCGACCAACACCACGATGACCATCGGCTGGGCCGCCGTCAGCGGCGCTGCCGGCTACAACGTCTATCGCGGCGGCGCCAAGGTCAACGGCGCCGTGGTGACCGGCACCAGCTTCGGCGACACCGGCCTGTCGCCGGGCACCAGCTACAGCTGGACGGTGCGGGCGGTCGACGGCGGCGGCATCGAGGGCACCGCGTCCTCGCCGGTGACGGCGTCCACCACGGGCGGCGCGGCGGTCTGCTTCACCGCGACCAACTACGCGCACACGACGGCTGGCCGCGCCTACCAGAGCGGGGGCTACGCGCTCGCCAACGGCTCCAACCAGAACATGGGCTTGTGGAACGTCTTCGTCTCGACGACGCTCAAGCAGACCGGACCCAACTATTACGTGATCGGCACCTGCCCTTGAGCCGACCCAGGACGACCCGATCGACCCCACGCATGCTAGAGACCCGCGACCTGACCATCCGATTCGGCGGCCACACGGCGGTGGACCGCGTCAGCTGTGCCTTCCATCCCGGCACGCTGACCGCCATCGTCGGGCCCAACGGCGCCGGCAAGACGACCTACTTCAACCTGATCTCCGGCCAGCTCGGCGCGAGCTCGGGCCAGGTCTTGCTCGACGGCGAGGACCTGACGCGCATGGCCGCGCCGCTGCGCACGCGGCGCGGGCTGGGCCGGGCGTTCCAGCTCACGCAGCTGTTCCCGACGCTGAGCGTGCTGGAGAACGTCCGGCTGGCCGTGCAGTCGCGGCGCGGCGAGGGGTTGCGCATGCTGTCCGTGTGGCTGAATCACCGCGAGCTGCTGGACGAGGCGATGGCGATCGTCGAGCGCGTGCGGCTGACCCGCCGCGCGGACGCCCCCGCCGCCAGCCTGCCTCACGGCGACCAGCGCAAGCTGGAGGTGGCGATGCTGATGGCGCTGCGCCCCAAGGTCTATCTGTTCGACGAGCCCACCGCGGGCATGAGCGTCGACGAGGTGCCGGTGATCCTGGACCTGATCCGCGAGCTCAAGGCTGCCGGCCAGCACACCATCCTGCTGGTGGAGCACAAGATGGACGTGGTGCGGGAGCTGGCGGACCGCATCGTCGTGCTGCACAACGGGCAACGGGTGGCCGACGGCGAGCCGGCGACGGTCATCGCCTCGCCGGTGGTGCAGAGCGCCTACCTGGGCCTGGCGATGCCGGAGGCCGCATGAGCGCGCCGCTGTCTCCGCGCTCGCCTGCGGCTTCACCGACGATGGCCCCGGCCCCGCCGTTGCCCGGCGCGGTGGTGGCGCCGCCGCTGCTGCGGCTGGAGGGCGTGCACACCCACATCGGCGCGTATCACATCCTGCACGGCGTCGACCTGGCCGTGCCCGAGGGCGAGGTGACGATGCTGCTGGGCCGCAACGGCGCCGGCAAGACGACGACGCTGCGCACGGTGATGGGCCTGTGGCGCGCCAGCGCCGGTCGCGTGCTGCTGGCGGAGCGGCCCATCCAGGCCCTGCCGACGCCCGAGATCGCGCAGGCCGACATCGCCTACGTGCCCGAGAACATGGGCATCTTCGGCGACCTGACGGTGCGGGAGAACCTGCTGCTGGCGGCGCGCCGGGCCCGCTCGCTCGACGACCTGGACACCGGGCGGCTGGACTGGCTGCTGGGCCTGTTCCCGGCGCTGCGCAAGTTCTGGCTCCATCCGGCGGGCAAGCTCAGCGGCGGCCAGAAGCAGATGCTGGCGATCGCGCGCGCGATGGTCGAGCCGCGCCGGCTGCTGCTGATCGACGAGCCGACCAAGGGCCTCGCGCCGGCCATGATCCGCAACCTGATCGAAGCGCTGCGCGAGGTCAGGCGCGGCGGCGCGCGCGAGGAACAGCCCACCACGGTGCTGCTGGTGGAGCAGAACTTCATGGTGGCCCGGGCGCTCGGCGACAGCGTCGCGGTGATGGACGACGGCCGCGTCGTCCATGCGGGACGGATGACCGACCTGGCCGAGGACGAGGCGCTGCAGCACCGGCTGCTCGGGCTGTCGCTGGCGGCCCATCAATGAAGGCGGACGATTCGATGGCGACCCCTCCCATGCCCGCCGCGCCCACGCCCATGCCCATACCTGCTTGCCCACCCGCATCCACGCCCGCGGCCGTGCCCACGGCATCAGCGTCAGCATCGGCACCCCTGTCGTCGCCCACGGCGATGGCCCTGGCCGCCGAGCCGGTACCGAAGACGCGCTTCGACGCGATCCCGCTGCTGCTGATCGTCGCGGTCGCGCTGGCGGCGTTGCCGCTGGTCGGTTCCGCGACGAGCTGGGCGACGTTGACCATCGCCGGCCTGGCGATGGGGCTGATCATCTTCGTCATCGCCTCGGGCCTGACGCTGGTCTTCGGCCTGATGGACGTCCTGAACTTCGGGCACGGCGTGTTCATCGCGCTGGGTGCGTTCGTCGCGACGACGGTGATGGGGGCGATGGGCGGCTTCGTGGCGAGCCCGTCGCTGGCGGCCAACCTCGCCGCGGTGGCCGTGGCGGCGCTGGCCGGCATCGTCAGCGCGGCGGCGCTGGGCGTGGTCTTCGAGCGGGTGCTGGTGCGGCCCGTCTACGGCATGCACCTCAAGCAGATCCTGATCACGATGGGCGGCATGATCATCGGCGAGGAACTGATCACGCTCGTCTGGGGCGCGCAGATGATCCCGCTGCAGCCGCCCGAGTCGCTGCGCGGCGCGCTGTTGATCGGCGACGTGGCGGTGGAGAAGTTCCGCTTGCTGGCCGTCATCGTGGGCCTGGCGGTCTTCGTCGGCCTGCTGTGGCTGCTGAACCGCACCAAGCTCGGCCTGCTGATCCGCGCCGGCGTGCAGGACCGCGAGATGGTGGAGAGCCTGGGCTACCGCATCCGCCGGCTGTTCGTCGCGGTGTTCGTCGCGGGCTCGGGGCTGGCCGGGCTGGGCGGCGTGCTCTGGGGGCTGTACCAGCAAAGCGTGATCCCGCAGATCGGCGCGCAGGTCAACACGCTGATCTTCATCGTCATCATCATCGGCGGGCTGGGCTCGACGCTGGGGTGCTTCGCCGGGGCACTGCTGGTGGGGCTGATGGCCAACTACTGCGGCTTCGTCGCGCCCAAGGTGGCGCTGTTCTCCAACATCGCGCTGATGGTCGCCGTCCTGCTGTGGCGGCCGCAAGGGCTCTATCCGGTGAGCAGCCGCTGAAGGACGAGGAATGACCGTGCTCCGTTCCCTGCTGTCCCACGACCTGCCGCGCAGCCGCGTGTTGGCGGCACTGCTGCTGGTCACCGTGCTGGCGCTGGCGCTGGCGCCGTTCGTGTTCCCCGGCACCAAGGCGCTCAACGTGGCGGCCAAGATCCTCGTGTTCATCGTGCTCGTGGCGAGCTACGACCTGCTGCTGGGCTACACCGGCATTGTCAGCTTCGCGCACACGATGTTCTTCGGCATCGGTGCCTACGGCGTCGCGATCGCGAGCACGCGCATGGAGCCCGGCTTCGCGGCGCTGGCGGCGGGCATCGGCGGCGCGCTGGTGTTGTCGCTGCTGCTGGCGCTGGTGATCGGGCTTTTCTCGCTGCGGGTGAAGGCGATCTTCTTCGCGATGATCACGCTGGCGGTCGCGGCGGCGTTCCAGGGGCTGGCGTCGCAGCTGTCGGACTTCACCGGCGGCGAGGACGGCCTGAACTTCCGCCTGCCCGCGCTGCTGTCGCCGTCGACCGAGTTCCTGGAGGAGCCGCTGCTCGGTGTCTCGGTGGACGGCCGGCTGCTGAGCTACTACCTGCTGTTCGTCGTCGCCGCGGTGCTGGTGCTGGCGCTGCTGCGCATCGTCAACTCGCCGTTCGGCCGCGTGCTGCAGGCCATCCGGGACAACGACTTCCGCGCCGAGGCGATCGGCTACCGGCTGGTGACCTACCGCACGCTGTCGACGCTGCTGGCCGCCGTCTTCGCCACGCTGGCCGGCGCGTTGCTGGCGATCTGGCTGCGCTACAACGGGCCGGACACCTCGCTGTCGTTCGAGATCATGCTGGACATCCTGTTGATCGTCGTCATCGGCGGCATGGGCACGATCTACGGCGCGGTGCTGGGCAGCGCGCTGTTCGTGCTGGCGCAGAGCTACCTGCAGGACCTGATGCGCATCGGAGGCGCGGCGGTGGCGGACGTGCCGGTGCTGTCCCAACTGATCGCGCCGGAGCGCTGGCTGTTGTGGCTGGGCGTGTTGTTCGTGCTGGCCGTGTATCACTTCCCGACCGGGCTGGTCGGGCGGTTGCGGCAGCGAAGGAGTGGACCGTGACATCGCCGACCTCGAACTACCTGAGCTGCGCCGGACGGGAGCTGCATTACATGGCGTGGGGCGACCCGACCGCGGAGCCCGTCATCGCCTGGCACGGCCTGGCCCGCACGGGCCGCGACATGGACGAGCTGGCCGCGCAACTGGCCAGGCGCCATTTCGTGATCTGCCCCGACACCATCGGACGCGGGCTGTCGCAATGGAGTCCCGACCCCGACAACGAGTACTGCCTCGCGTTCTACGTGAAGCTGGCGGTGGCGCTGGTCGATCAACTGGGGCTGAAGACGTTCCACTGGGTCGGCACGTCGATGGGCGGCGCGATCGGCCTGCTGGCCGCGGCGACGTCGCTGCGCGGACGCATCCAGCGGCTGGTGCTGAACGACATTGGCCCGGAACTCGCCGACGCGGCCGTGCAGCGCATCCGCAGCTATGCGGGCAATCCGTCGGCGTTCGACACCGTCGGCGAGCTGGAGCAGTACTTCCGCCAGATCTATCAGCCCTACGGCTGGATGAGCGACGCGCAGTGGCGGCGCCTGACCGAGACCTCGGCGCGTCGCCTGCCCGACGGTCGCGTGACGCCGCACTACGACCCGGCGATGGTCCGGCAGTTCTTCGTCCATCCCGACGACTACAAGCGCTGGGCCGAGTGGGACTCGCTGAGCCTGCCGGTGCTGTGCCTGCGCGGCGAGAGCTCGGACCTGCTGCTGCCGGAAACGGCCGACGCGATGCGGGCGCGGGGGCCGCGCGCGGTGGTCGTCACCGTCCCGGGATGTGGGCACGCACCGGCGCTGAACGTGCCGGCGCACTTCGCGGTGGTGGAACGGTTTCTGGAAGGCGGCTGAGCGCGGCGCCGATCTGCGCCGGACCTGTGCCAGATCAACGCTTGATCAGCCAGCCCAGCATGCCAGCGTGGACGTGGCCCACCGTCGGTCCTCCTCGGCCACGCAGTCGGCGACGAGCACGGTCAGGCTGTAGCCGATGACCGTCGACAGGACGAGGATGCCGAAGAAGAACAGGGACAGGTCCTTGATCCGGCGCACGTGACCATCTGCCGGGCGTTCCTCGGACTCGATCTGCAGCGCCATCCGGAGCCCGGTATCAGCTTGGCTGGACATCGCATCACAACTCGCTGAATTCGATCTTCAGCGCGGCACGCTGATCGGCGTGGACGATGCCGACGTAGTCGCCGCAACGGGCCGCCCGACGAGCCCTGAGGAACAGCTCGACGGACTTCTGCAGGACGTGGCCCATGCTGGTCCGATCGGCTTCGGACGCTTGTTCGATTTCCCGATGCAGGGAATCGTCGACTTCGATGCGGTACCGGATGGTCATGCGAGGCTCCTTGATGACGCTCGACCGTCGAGCGCGGACGACCAGTGAATCACGCGTGCCGGCCCAAGGCCAGCGTCGCGAGGGGGGATTGCAGTAAGTCCTGCGCAAGATCAAATCTCCGCCGGATCGCGACGGCGCCCATCAGCGCTTGATCAGCCAGCCGAGGATGCCGCCGAAGACGGCGGTCAAGGTTGACAGTGCCCATTGGCGGTTTTCATCAGGGGTGCAGGCATCCCGCAGCGTGAGGAGACTGAATCCCACCAGTACCATCAAGATGAAGACGCTGACGAAGAACAGGCCCAGGTCCTTGATGCGTCGGGCTCGACCGTCCGCGCGGGACTCGGGGATGCCGACCTTGGCGTCCAGCAATTGGGCGCGTGTTTCCATGGTGTCGTCGGCGCCCATGTCAGATCCACCGGATTTGTGTTTGCAGGTGGTGCTCGTGATCCCGGTCGACGAACCCCAGCACGCGACCGCGACGGATCTCCCGACGCAAGGTGAAGTAGGTGTAGAGCGCGCGGCTGATGACCTCCATTTCGGAATGACGATCCTCCCTGGCGGCCCAGCGGATGTCGTCGTAGGCCTCATCGGTCAATGTGGCGGTCAGCGGGACTGGCATGCGGAACTCCTTCAACGCGTGGCGACCGGACATCGGGCGCTGGACGCCAGTGAAGCACGCACGCCCCGGCCCAGGCCAGTTCCGCGAGGAGGGATTGCCGTCAGTCCTGCGCAAGATCAAACCCGCGCGGGATCGCCGTGGCCGGCGGTGGACAGCGGTCTTGACGACCGCGGGGGTCAGTCGTTGAGCTGAGGCAGATCCAGCCAGCGCGCCAGCCGGCGACGCAGCGTCAGGAAATCCAGCGGCTTGGTCAGATGCTCATCCATGCCGGCCTTGAGGCTGTCGGCCACGTCGCTGTCCAGCGCGTGTGCGGTCAGCGCCAGGATGGGGAAGCGCGGCAGCCGGCCCTGCGCCTGCTGCTCCCGCAGCCGGCGCGCGCATTCCAGGCCGTCCATGCCCGGCATCTGGATGTCCATCAGCACCAGGCTGGGCGCGGCGCGCTCGCACAGGTCCAGCGCTTCCTGGCCGTTGCGGGCCAACTGGGTCTTCAGACCCATCAGCGCCAGGAACTCCAGCGCCACGACCTGGTTGATCGGGTTGTCCTCGACCAGCAGCACGAAGGCCTCCCCCGGCGCCGGGCGCTGGCCGGAGACCGTGGCATCCACCGCCGGCGGCGACGCCGGCGCGGGTTTCGCGGACGCGTCGGACGTCATCAGGACCAGCGTGGTCTCGGAAGGGTGATGGCCGTCGTTTCTGTCCATGTCGCTTGTCGCCCCCCAGCCCATGAAGACTGCGGGTAATCCCTGAGAAAAGTCGCGCGTGTCGGCGCCGGATGTGGCATTGCGGCGACGGGGTCCATTGTTGCCGCAGCCCCCGAAGACTAGCAAGTGTGCGGAAGTCATCACTCCTAGGCCTTGACAGGAGGTATTCCAAGCCTTCCTGAACGGTCGAGGCATTTCATTTGCTTACCACTATGTCCCCGCCGAAAGGCGAGCGCCCATGGGGCCTGGCTCGCGGACGAGCCGCTTGCGGCTTCCTGCCGCCCGCCAGGCGTTCGCCTGCTGCCAGTTCGTGGCATCGGCGCTCCCTAGAATGTTTGCCCACTGCCTTTTTTGAGCCTCCGGGCCCGACACCACACATGTCCGACGCCGATATCCGCATCCGGGGCGCCCGCCAGCACAACCTCAAGAACCTCGATCTCGACATCCGCACCGGGGAATTGACGGTGGTGACCGGGCCCAGCGGGTCCGGCAAATCCAGCCTGGTGTTCGACACGCTGTATGCCGAAGGGCAGCGCCGTTATGTCGAGACCTTCTCGGCCTACGCCCGCCAGTTCCTGGATCGCATGGACCGTCCGGCGGTCGACAAGGTCGACGGCGTGCCGCCGGCCATCGCGATCGACCAGACCAACCCGGTCCGCACCAGCCGTTCCACCGTCGGCACGATGACGGAGCTGAACGACCACCTGAAGCTGCTCTTCGCCCGCGGCGCGGAGCTGTTCGACCGCGACACCGCGCTGCCGGTGCGCCACGACACGCCGCAGACGATCTACGCCGAGCTGATGGCGCGGACGAAGTCCGACGATCCACGCCTGGTGCTGACCTTCCCGGTGGAGCTGCCGGAGACCGTCAGCGCCGGCGAGGTCGAGCAGTGGCTGTCCGCGTCCGGTTTCACGCGGGTGCAGTCGGAGCGCGTCGTCGGGGGCCGCAAGGTGCTGGACGTGGTCGCCGACCGCTTCCGCATCCAGGGCGTCGAGCAGGTGCGCGCGATGGAGGCCATCGAGCTGGGCCTCAAGCGCGGCAGCGGGCGGCTGACGATCTACGCGCTGAGCGCGCAGGAGGGCGTCGAGCCGATGCTGTGGCGCTACTCGACCGGCCTGCATTGCCCGGAGAGCGACATCCGTTACGCGGACCCGCAGCCGCCGCTGTTCTCCTTCAACTCGGCGATGGGCGCGTGCGAGACCTGCCGCGGCTTCGGCCGCGTGATCGGCGTCGATCTCGGCCTGGTGATCCCCGACGAGCGCAAGACGCTGCGCGGCGGCGCCATCAAGCCGATGCAGACGCCGGCCTGGAAGGAGTCCCAGGACGACATGCTGAAGTACGCGGGCGAGGCCGGCATCCCGCGCGACACCGCCTGGAACCAGATGACGCAGGCGCAGCGCGACTGGGTCATCGAGGGCAGCCCCAACTGGAACGGCAACTGGAACAAGCAGTGGTACGGCGTGCGCCGGTTCTTCGACTACCTGGAGAGCAAGGCCTACAAGATGCACATCCGGGTGCTGCTGTCCAAGTACCGCAGCTACACCGAGTGCCCCACCTGCCGCGGCGCGCGGCTCAAGACCGAGGCGCTGCTGTGGCGCATCGGCTCCAAGCCGCTGGCCGACGAGGCGCTGCCCGCCGAGCGGCGCTTCATGCCGGAAGGCGTGAAGTGGAACCGCGTCCAGCTGGAGGCGCTGCCGGGGCTGTCCGTGCATGACCTGATGCAGTTGCCCATCCATCGGCTGCGCCGCTTCATGGACGAGCTGCAACTGCCCGGCACGCTGCTGGACGAGGCGCTCAAGCTGCTGATGGACGAGATCCGCAACCGGCTGAAGTACCTCGTCGACGTCGGCATCGGCTACCTCACGCTGGACCGCCAGAGCCGCACGCTGTCCGGCGGCGAGGTGCAGCGGATCAACCTGACGACGGCGCTGGGCACCTCGCTGGTCAACACGCTGTTCGTGCTGGACGAGCCCAGCATCGGCCTGCATCCGCGCGACATGAACCGCATCGTCCAGGCGATGCAGCGGCTGCGCGACGCCGGCAACACGCTGGTGGTCGTGGAGCACGACCCGGCGGTGATGCTGGCCGCGGACCGGCTCATCGACATGGGGCCCGGCCCGGGCCAGCAGGGCGGCCAGATCGTCTTCGACGGCACGCCGGAACAGATCCGCGCCGCCGACACGCTGACCGGCGCCTACCTCGGCGCGCGCAAGCACGTCGGCATGGGCCTGAAGCGCCTGGTGGAGGAGAACACGCCGCGCCTGATCCTGGAGGGCGCGCGCGAGCACAACCTCAAGAACGTCAGCGTCGAGTTCCCGCTGCAGCGCATGGTGGCGGTGACCGGGGTGTCGGGCTCGGGCAAGAGCACGCTGATGCAGGACGTGCTCTATCCGGCGCTCGCGCGCTGGTTCGGCCAGGCGACCGAGACGCCGGGCGCGCACGACCGGCTGCTGGGCGCGGACTGGCTGGCCGACGCGGTCTTCGTCGACCAGTCGCCGATCGGCAAGACGGCGCGTTCCAACCCGGCCAGCTATGTCGGTGTGTTCGACGAGATCCGCAAGCGCTTCGCCGAGGCGCCGCTGGCCAAGGAGCGCAGCTACGGCGCCGGCATGTTCAGCTTCAACGCCGGCGACGGGCGGTGCCCGACCTGCGGCGGCTCGGGCTTCGAGCATGTCGAGATGCAGTTCCTCTCCGACGTCTACCTGCGCTGCCCGGACTGCGACGGCAAGCGTTTCCGCGCCGAGCTGCTGGAGGTGAAGCTGGAGCGAGGCGGTCGCCAGTACAGCGTGTCCGACGTGCTGGAGCTGACGGTGGCCGAGGCGCTGACCGTCTTCAAGGACGACCGCGAGGTGGTGAACAAGCTGCAGCCGCTGTCGGACGTGGGCCTGGACTACCTGACGCTGGGCCAGCCGGTGCCGACGCTGTCGGGCGGCGAGGCGCAGCGCCTGAAGCTCGCCGGCTACCTGGCGGAGGCGGCCACCAAGCCGCGCCAGGCGACGGCGACCAAGGGCACGCTGTTCCTGTTCGACGAGCCCACGACGGGCCTGCACTTCGACGACATCGCCAAGCTGATGCGGGCGATGCGCAAGCTGCTGTCGGCCGGCCACTCGCTGATCCTGATCGAGCACAACCTCGACGTGATCCGCGCGTCGGACTGGGTCATCGACCTGGGTCCCGAAGGCGGCGAGGACGGCGGCCTGGTCGTGGCCACCGGCACGCCGGAACACCTGAAGGACCACCCGACCTCGCACACCGCGCAGGCGCTGCGCGAGTACGCGCTGGAGATGGACCGGTCGCCGGTGAAGGTCGCCGAGGGCCGGCCGCTGCAGGCGCTGGTGCGCCAGCGCCGCAAGGCCGACGAGGCGATCCGCATCGTCAACGCGCGCGAGCACAACCTGAAGTCGGTCGACGTCAGCATCCCGCGCGGCAAGTTCAACGTGGTGACCGGCGTGTCGGGCTCGGGCAAGAGCACGTTGGCCTTCGACATCCTGTTCAACGAGGGGCAGCGGCGCTACCTCGAATCGCTGAACGCCTATGCGCGGTCCATCGTGCAGCCGGCCGGCCGGCCCGAGGTCGACGCGGTCTGGGGCATTCCGCCCACGGTCGCCATCGAGCAGCGGCTGTCGCGCGGCGGCCGCAAGAGCACGGTGGCGACGACGACCGAGGTCTGGCATTTCCTGCGCCTGCTGTACGTGAAGCTCGGCGTGCAGCACTGCGCCCACGACGGCACGCCGGTCAAGCCGCAGAGCGTCGAGGCGATCGCGGCGCAACTGCTGCGGGACTACCGCGGCCAGCATGTCGGCCTGCTGGCGCCGCTGGTGGTGAACCGCAAGGGTGTCTACACCGATCTGGCGAAGTGGGCCAAGCAGCGCGGGCACACGCACCTGCGCGTCGACGGGGAGTTCCTGCCCACCAGCCCCTGGCCGCGCCTGGATCGATTCAAGGAGCACAGCATCGAGCTGCCGGTGGGCGACATGGTCGTCTCGCCGGAGACCGAGAACGAGTTGCGCGAGCTGCTGGCCAAGGCGCTCGACCAGGGCAAGGGCGTCGTGCATCTGCTGGCGCCGCTGGACGGCCTGCACGAGGCGTTGCGTCACGGCCGGCCGACACAGGGCATCGGCGCGGCGCGGGTTTTCTCGACCAAGCGCGCCTGCCCGCAATGCGGCACCAGCTATCCGGAACTGGACCCGCGCCTGTTCAGCTACAACTCCAAGCACGGCTGGTGCGGCGGCTGCGTGGGCACCGGCCTGGCGCTGACGCGCGAGCAGCGCAAGGTGCTTGACGACAGCGTGCAGGAGAAGGACAACCGTGGCCGCGAGCAAGGTTTCGCCGAGGACATCGAGATCGAGGACCTGACCGATCAGCCCTGTCCGGAGTGCCACGGCTCACGCCTGAATCCGGTGGCGCGCGCGGTGACCTTCGAGCATGAAACGATCGCGGCGGTCGCGTCGTGGAGCGTGACCGAGGCGCGCGAGTGGATCGCCGGCCTGATGCTGACGGGCCGCGACGCGGAGATCGCGCGCGACGTCGTCAGCGAGATCAAGGGACGGCTGGAGTTCCTGGAGGAAGTCGGCCTGGGCTACCTGACGCTGGACCGCGCCGCCCCGACGCTGTCCGGTGGCGAGGCGCAGCGGATCCGCCTGGCGGCGCAACTGGGCAGCAACCTGCAGGGCGTCTGCTACGTGCTGGACGAGCCGACGATCGGCCTGCACCCCCGCGACAACCAGATCCTGCTGAAGGCGCTGGCGACGCTCGGCGACAAGGGCAACACGCTGGTGGTTGTCGAGCACGACGAGGACACGATCCGGCGCGCCGATCACATCATCGACATCGGTCCGAGCGCCGGCAAGCGCGGCGGCCGGGTGATCGCCGAAGGCACGGCGGCGCAGATCGCGGCCAACCCGGAGTCGCTGACCGGTCGTTTCCTGTCGCGGCCGCTGGTGCATCCGCTGCAGCCGCGTCGCGAGATGCTGGCCGACGCGCCGAAGCTGACGGTGCTGAACGCCACGCTGCACAACCTGCACGGCGTGACGGCGGACGTGCCGCTGCACCGGCTGGTGGCGATCACCGGCGTGTCGGGCTCCGGCAAGAGCACGCTGGCGCGCGATGTCCTGCTGGCCAACATGGCCGCGGCGGTGCCGCTGCGCCGCGCGCCCGCGAAGTGGATCGGCTGCGACGCGGTCGAGGGGCACCAGCTCGTGGACCGCGTGCTGGAGGTCGACCAGACGCCGATCGGCAAGACGCCGCGCAGTTGCCCGGCGACCTACATCGGCTTCTGGGACGCGATCCGCAAGCTGTTCGCCGAGACGCTGGAAGCCAAGGCTCGGGGTTACGCGCCAGCGCGTTTCAGCTTCAACACCGGCGAGGGCCGCTGCCCCGGCTGCGAGGGCCAGGGCATGCGCACCATCGCGATGAGCTTCCTGCCCGACGTGAAGGTGCTGTGCGACCAATGCCACGGCCAGCGCTTCAATCCCGAGACGCTGGCGGTCAGCTGGCGCGGCAAGAGCATCGGCGACGTGCTGCGGATGGAGATCGACGAGGCGGTGGACTTCTTCGCCGCGATGACCAACATCTCGCACCCGCTGAAGCTGCTGCAGGACGTCGGCCTGGGTTACCTGACGCTGGGGCAGCCCAGCCCGACGCTGTCGGGCGGCGAGGCGCAGCGCATCAAGCTGGTGTCCGAGCTGGTCAAGGTGCGCGACGACGTCACGCGCCGCGGCCAGAAGCCGCCGCACACGCTCTACGTGCTGGACGAGCCGACGGTGGGGCTGCACATGGCGGACGTCGAGAAGCTGATCCGCGTGCTGCATCGGCTGGTCGACGGAGGCCACAGCGTGGTCGTCATCGAGCATGACCTGGACGTGATCGCGGAGGCGGACTGGGTGCTGGACCTCGGGCCGGAAGGGGGCTCGGCGGGTGGGCGCGTCGTCGCGCAGGGACGGCCCGAGACGCTGGTGGCGCAGGCCACGCACACGGGGGTGGCGCTGGCGCCGGTGCTGGCGCGGAAGTGATCCGGGCAGGGGCCGGGATGCCGCCCGCGGGCGCGGCGTTCGGCGGCCCGGCTCGTCGCGCGATCAGGCCAGTGGATACGCCCGGATCTCGATCAGATGCTGGTTCGGGTCGTTGAAGTACAAGGTCGGCGCCGCGCCTCGGGCGCCGACTTCCTCGCCGGGACCGGTGTTGGTGCCGACCGCGTGGAAGCTGGGTCCGTGGCCGATGCCGGCCGCCTGCACGCGCGCGAAGATGCGCTCGAATTCATCCGGCGTCACCGAGAACGCGTAGTGCTCCATGCCCGCCGTGCCCCAGGGAGCCAGTTGCAACTGACAGTCCGGGCCGACGCGGATGACGGTGAACGGGCCCGACGTGCCTTCGTTGGAGAAGCCCAGGATGCCGGTGTAGAAGCCGAGGCTCTCGGCCAGGTCGTTGACCTTCAGGATCAGGTGATCGAGCGTGGCCATCGGACCGCCACGTTGTCAGTGCGGCTTGCGCCGCTGCTCGAATTCGTCACCGTGATAGACGTTGCCGTCCCAGTTGTCCGAGCGGTGCTTCGCGCGGGCGATCGCGTCGAGCGCGGCATCGTGCGCGGCGCGGCGGCGTTCACGGGAGTTGAAGCGGCTGCGCAGGCCGGGGCCGCTGGACAAATGCCGTGGACGCCGCATCCAGGCCCGGATGGCCATCTGATGACGGCGCGGCAAGGCCATGTCGATGGCCAGCAGGATGCAGACCAGCAGACCCAGGGCGGCGAAGACATTGACGAACATACGTCGGCGCTGTGAATCACGCCTTACTGGCGTGCAAGCCGCCGACTATACGCGAGGCCCGTCGCTCAGTCGCGATGATGGTGGCCATTGCCACGGTCACCACGGTCGCCGCGATCTCCTCGGTCGCCGCCGCGATTGCCTCGGTCACCCCGGTCACCTCGGCCGTCCCAGCGGCCGTCGCCCCGGCGGTCGTCCCAGTCGCGTCGGCCGTCCCAACCCCGGCGGCCCTCGTCGCGGTGGTCATGCCAGTCGCGCCGACCATCCCAGTGGTCGCGGCGCGGCGGCTCCCAGCGCGGCGGGGGCGCATAGACCGGCATCGGATGAACGTATGGGCGGCCGTAGTAGACCGGCGCGTAGGTGCGGGCGTACCAGTCCTCGCGGACGAAATACACCGGCCGTCCGCAGGCGCCGTAGTAAGCGCAATGGCGAGCCCAGTGGCGGTGATGCTCGACCGGCACGCGCAGATACAGCGGGGGCGCGGGGTCGTAGACGCGCTGCATGATCAGCGGCTCGCTGTAGATCACCGACGGGCGGACGTTGCCGACGTCGATCCGGCCGTAGAAACCCGGCTGGCCGACGCTGATGGACACCCCGACATCGCCGGCGAAGGCGGCCGGCGCGGCGAGGGCGCCGGCGAGCAGCGCCGTGGCGGTCAGGATGCGGTGGATCAGTTGCTTCATCGGGGTCCTCTCTGGGTTGTCTGTCGCGGCGCGATCGCCCGGTTCTCCGTGCTGGAGGTCATGGCGGCGGGGTCGCGACAGGCCGTTCCTAGGGAAAGTATGGAGGTTTAACGCGCACTTGACGGCCTTGGTGGACGTGTCAGCGGTAAGCAGTTGTTGGCATCGTCCCTAGAATCCTCGGTCCCCGCCGAACCCCGCGGGGCGGAGCAACGTTTTGAAGCAATGGATCCTCACCTCCCTGGCGCTGGCGACCCTGGCGACCGGGCTGGGCGCCAGCGAAGGCTCGCTGGCCCAGACGACCGCCTCGACCCAGGCAGCGCCCGTCGCCGTGGCCAACCGGCCGCTGACGCTGGAACAGCTGTTCCGCGCCGAACCTTATCGCGGCGAGTCCGCCAAGGACGTGCGGTTCAGCGCCAGCGGCCGTTACGTCGCCTACCTGTGGAACCCGTTCGGCGAGCCGGGCAGCGACCTCTACGTGCATGACACGCAAACCGGCAAGACGGTGCGCGTCAGCTCGCCGACGCTGATGGCCGTCGTCGAGACGCCCGAGAACCTGGACCGTTACGCCCGCAAGCTGCGCCAGAAGCGCGACGAGCAGGCCGAGCGCCAGGCGCGCGAGGAAGCCCAGGCCGCCTACCTGCGCGGCGAGGCGGTGGACCTGGAGCAATGGGAGCGCAAGGCGCTCGCCGACCTGAAGGTCGAGCTGGCCGAACGCAAGGCCCGCGAGGACGCGCGCAAGGCCGCCGAGAAGGCCGCCTGGGGCGACGCCCCGGCCGCCGCGGTCGCCGCGTCGGCGCCCGCTTCGGGGGCCTCGGCGCCGGAAGCGAAGAAGCCGGCCAAGGATCCCAAGGACATGGCCCTGTGGGAGCTGCGTGACGAGCTGAAGAAGAAGCTCGCCAAGGACAAGCTCAAGCCCGAGGACCTGTATCCCGGTGTCTCGCAGTTCGTGTGGGGCACCCGCGGTGACGAGCTGGTGTTCGCCTACCGCGGCCAGTTGCTGCGCTGGAAGGCCGGCGCCGAACGCGCCGAGCCGTTGCTGGCCACCGGCCGCACGCTCCGGCCGGTCGGCTACACGCCGGACGACCAGCACCTGATCGTCCAGGACGAGACCCGCGTGCTGCGCGTGCGCCTGGCCACGGCCGGCATCGAGGTGATCAACCGCGAGCTGTTCAACCCGGACGACGAGGATCGCAAGTTCCGCATCGCCCAGACCACGCTCAGCGAGGATGGTCGCTGGATGGCGCTGGCCGCCAACGCGCCGCTGGTCGGCGCGGACGGCAAGCCGCTGCCCAAGGCGGGCCGGCAAGTGGAGATCATGAATTACAACGACCGCTTCGCCACCGCGAAGAAGGTCCCCCGCGAGGTCTCCGACGACAAGCGCGGCCTCGAATCGCTGGCGATCTACATCCGCAAGGTGCCCGCCGTCGGCGCGGCGCCCGAGCGCCAGCCGGAGCCGGTGTTCACGCACCCGGGCGGTGATTTCTGGTTCGAGATCTCGCCGGTGGTCTGGGCGCGCGATGGCAGCCATTACGTGTTCACGACCTTCGAGCGTGAGAAGGACCTGCTGCGCGTCTACCTCGGCAAGCCCGACGCGGCCAAGCCGGAGATGGTGCTGGAGCGCCGCGCGCCGATTCACCATGAACTGGTGAACGTGATGACGCCGACCTTCACGCCGGACAGCAAGCAACTGGTGCTGATCCTGGCTGACAACGGCTGGCGCCAGCCCTACGCGATGAGCCTGGCGGCCGGCGCGGACCGCTCGGTCCGTCCGCTGGTGAACGGCGAGTTCGAGGCCTTCCAGGTGCTGGGCTTCACGCCGGACGTGAAGGCCATGTTCGTCGTCGCCAACAAGGACGACTACGCCGCGATGAACGTCTGGCGCGTCGAGCTGAAGGACGGGCGCATGACGGCGCTGGGCCGGTCGCCGGACTACCACCGCAACGCGGCGGTCGCCAAGAACGGCCAGTGGGCCGCGGCGGTCGCCGGCAACTGGGCCGAGCGTCCCGAGCTGAAGCTGCTGAAGGGCCAGCCGGTGGCTGCCGGCGCCGACGCCGGCAAGCTGCTGACGCAAAGCCACGACCCTGCCTGGGCCAAGGTCGACGTGCTGCGTCCGGAGCGTTTCAGCTTCAAGAACCGCCATGGCGACATGATTCCCGCCTACGTGTTCAAGCCGTTGGGCTGGGCGCCGACGGACAAGCGCGCCGCGGTGGTCTACACCTACGGCGGCCCGCTCAACGACCGCCACTCGGTGGAGACCGACAGCTTCCAGCCGACCGGCTACGTCTTCGCGATGTACATGGCGGCCAAGCACGGCTACGTCACCGTGACGGTGGACCCACGCGGCCACTCCAACTACGGCGAGAAGTTCGCGGACGCGAACTGGGAGAAGCCGGGCGCGCCGCAGAGCGAGGACCTGGAGGACCTGGTCGCGTACATGAAGTCCAACCTGGGGGTCGACGCCGCGCGCATCGGCCTGAACGGCTGGAGCTTCGGTGGCTTCCAGACGCAGTACACGATGTACACGAAGCCCGACCTGTTCGCTGCCGGCATCGCCGGTGCCGGTCCGACGGAATGGGAGAACTACAACAGCTGGTACAGCGGCCGCACCATCGGCAAGGTCGACCGCAGCAAGCCGGTGCTGCGCAAGTACTCGCTGCTGCCGCTGGCGCGCAACCTCAAGAAGCCGCTGCTGCTGGTGCACGGCATGCAGGACCCCAACGTGCTGTATCAGGACACCGTCAACGTGTACCGTGCGCTGCTGGAGTCGGGCAAGGAAGGGTTGGTCGATCTGTTCCTCGATCCGGACGGCGAGCACGGTCTCGGCGGCGCGGTCAAGGCGGTCGGCTGGCACCGTAAGTACGAGGCGTTCTGGCTGCAGCACCTGGGCCCGGCGCAGCAGAAGTAAGGCGACCACATCACAGGGAGGAATTCATGATCGCGAAGAAGGTCAAGATCAAGGCGGCATTGACCGCCGTCACGTTGTGCGGATCGATGAGCCCGGCCCTCGCGGGCGAGCCCACGATCTCGCAGCCGATCAAGCAGCTGCGCTACAGCACCGAGTACAACCTCGTGTACATGGCCGGCGAGAGCGGGTGGGGCGCACCGTCATGTCCCGGCGCGGTGCATGCCCAGTTCTTCATGGGCTCGCCCAACTTCAAGAACCTGATGGCCGTCATCCTGCTGGCCAAGGCGCAGGGCTCGAAGGTGTCCTTCTTCGGCGAATGCGCGCCGGATCCCTACTACTTCAACGTGAGCTACGTCGTGGTCGATTGACGCATCGAGTCCGCTCGATGCGAGCGAGGCCCGCGATCGAAGGATCGCGGGCCTTTTCGCTTGCGCCTCAGGCAGTCTTCTCGAAGCGCTGCAGCAACTGCAGCACCTGCGGTCGCGTGTACTTCTCGATCGGATCGACATCCGGACCGTCGCCGGACCGGCGGCACTCGCCGTCGTCGAAGGCGAGGTAGACCTCGAAGGTGAGGTCGGGCAGGTCGATTTGCTCGTTCGGGGAATCCGAGGCGCAGAGCGTGCCGAAGATGCTGTTCATGATGCAGTCGCCATCCTCGTACGACAGCGAGCCGTCCGCGAAGGCGCGGGCCACGTGCAGCGAGAGCTGGTCCAGCAGTTCCCTGCAATCGCAGGAGGCCTGGGCTGCCAGGGCGGCCAGTTGAGCGGGGGACGCCTCGGCGACGAGGGCGAGATCGATCAGGCGTTGGAGCGGGGCGGTCGTCGTCATGGCCGGGTGAGTGGGCGCACCTGGCGGCCCCGCGCCCTCCGGCGGCGACGGTGGGCGCCCCTCAGGGCGCCGCGATGACCGTCTTGACCCGCTGGCCGACCGCCGGGGCGGCCTTGTCGCCGTAATGGCCGTTGAGCAGGCGCAACTGGGCCTCGCCCAGCACCGAGCCCTTCGCCAGTTCGGCGAATCCGCCGGACGGGAACGGCCGCAGCGCGATTTTCCAGGGCTTGGCGAGCTTGCGGTCGTCGGCGCTCGGCGCGCGGAAGGACTCCTCGATCTGGACCAGTCCCGCGCGGCGAGCCTGCAGGACTTGCGCGTCCTTCGCCGCATAGGCGAGCGCGTAGACCTGGCCCTTGCCGCTCGTGATCAAGGTCAGTTCGGCCGTACCGCGCTGCCCCTGCGCATTGCGTCGCACGCCGCTGAAATGCGTCGCCCGCAGGCCGTTGATGGTCCTGGCGTCGGTGCGGCCCTGCTCGGCGCCCCAGCCGCGCAGGATGTCGTCATGGGAGCTGCCCGCCTTCTCCGGCACTGGCTGCAGGATCAGGGCCGCGTCGCGCTGCGGGCTCATCACCGTCAGGGCGTCGCTGCCGTTCTGCAGCGTCCAGCCGGACGGCGCCGTCAATGCGATGTCCAGCGATGGATGCAGGAACAACTGCCCGCGCACCAGCCCCTGCGCCGGGCTGTCGCCGAAGCCCATGCCGTCGATCGCCTGCAGGAAGGCCGCGCGGTTCTCGTCGACGGTCTGGCCGACGGTGAGCGTCGCCGCCTCGTCACGGATGCGCTGCAGGCGCTGCTCGTTGCTGGGGTGCGAGGCGAGCCAGTTGTTGCCCGTCGTCGCCGGGCGGCCCGCCGCGCGCGCCTGATCGGCGGCGAACTGCTCCTGGTCCTTCAGCACCTGGATCACCTCGACCATGTGCTTGGGGTCGTAATGGTTGCGGGCCAGATACTCGGCGCCGAGCTGGTCGGCCTGCAATTCCTGCTCACGGCTGTACGACGCGATGTAGCCGGCCGCGACGTTCTGAGACACCTGCCCGGCCAGGTCGGCCGCGCCGCCGACGCCGCGCGATTCCAGCACCGCCCCCAGCACCGCCGCCGCCAGCACGCCGATGCCGGCGTTCTGCTGCCGCGTCGCCCGCTGCGCGCCGTGGCGCGCGGTGACATGGCCGATCTCGTGGCCCATCACGCCGGCCAGGTCGGCCTCGCTCTCCATGTAGGCCAGGATGCCCCGCGTCACGTAGACATAGCCGCCGGGCAGCGCGAACGCGTTGACCTCGGGGCTGTCGAGCACGGTGAAGTGCCATTCCAGCTCGGCCCGATGCGACTGCGCCGCCAGCTTGTTGCCGAGCGCGCTCACGTAGGCCTGCAGCTTCGGGTCGTCGACCGGCGTGTACTCCTTGAGCACGTCCTGATGCGCCTTGCGGCCGGTCTCGACCTCCTGCTGCGGGCTCATCGCGCTGCGTTCGGTCTGGCCGGTGACCGGGTTGACGACGTTGGTGCCGCAGCCGGCGAGCAGAGCCGCGGCGACCGTGGTGGCCGCCACGGCGGAAGATCTGAACGCGCGCATTGCCGGGATCAGTCCGCCTGCTGGCGCAGCGTCCACAGCGTCAGCACGCCCTCCGGCACCTCGCGGCTGAGCGCGTCACGCCAGTGCAGGTCGGTGAGCTTTTCCTGGTCCTCGGCGCTGAGCTGGCTCTCGTCGCCGCCCAGCAGCGCGATCGGCGCCAGCGCGGCGGCGGTCTTGACGTGCTCGAACAGCGGCGTCCAGGCCTCGCCGTCCTGGTCCACGCCGATCATGAAGCCGGTGCACCAGTCCTCGGCGTCCACCAGTTGCTGCTCTTCTTCCTCGGCGACGCTGAAGATCGGCTCCCATGCGTCCTGCTTCGACGTCCACTGCACGGCCAGGCTGTGCACGTGGCGCAGCAGCAGCAGGGCGATCCGCTTGCGCTGCTTGCCGCTGACGAACGGGTCGCCGCCGCCCCACACGGGGCTCATCCACTCGGCGCCAGGCTTGTCGGCCAGCGGGAGCGGGCTCAGCAGCTGCGCGCTCAGATAACCGTCCAGCGCCTCGATGTTCATCGCGGCGTCGTTGTCGAGCTCGGACAGGAAGTCGTCCAGGTCCGACAGCTCGTCGTCGGTCAGCGGCAGGTAGTCGGCCTTGGCGGGTTGGTACTGCGGAAAGTCCATGGGGGATCCTGAGAATGCGGGCGGGTGTTGGCGGAAGTCAGCCGTGACGGCCGTGGCGGCTCTTGGGCTTGCGGCCGTCCATGTCGGTCAGCTGGGTCTTGAGCAGCGCCATCAGCACGCGGGCGTTGGCCTCGGTCATCGTGATCAGGGTGCTGGGCTCGATGCCCTCGACCGGCTGGCGATCGTTGACGAGGGCGTCCACCTTCAAGGTCACCAGACCGCTGGTGGTCGAATTCGAGGCGGCCTTGAACTTCTGGACTTCGATGTGATGCGTCTTCATGGGCGTCATTCTCGGCGATGGCGCAGCCGCTGGATACCGGTGACCCCGGCGACGACCACGATGCCGGCCAGGATGCCGGTCACCGCGTCGCCCAGCAGCTGCACGACGGTCGCGCCGAAGCCGCTCGCACCGCTGGCCACGACCACGTGGTGGACGGCGTCGTGCAGGAAGGGCGCGCCGTGCGTCAGGATGCCGCCGCCGACCAGGAACATCGCCGCCGTGCCCGCCACCGACAGGGCCTTCATCAGCCACGGCGCCAGCCACAGCAGCCCGCGCCCCAGCGCCTGCTGCCAGGCGGCGGCCTTGCGGCTGAGCCACAGGCCGACGTCGTCCAGCTTGACGATGCCCGCCACCAGGCCGTACACGCCGATCGTCATCAGGATCGCGATGCCGGACAGCACCAGCACCCGTGTCATGAAGCTGGCGTCGGCGACGGTGCCCAGCGTGATGGCGATGATCTCGGCCGACAGGATGAAGTCGGTCCGGATGGCGCCCTTGATCTTGTCCTTCTCCAGCGCCGCCAGGTCGACCGACGGGTCCTGGAGCGCGGCGGACAGCGCCTGCTGATGGGCGTCGTCCGCCGGGCCGTGCAGCCACTTGTGGGCCAGCTTCTCCACGCCCTCGAAGCACAGGTAGGCGCCGCCGATCATCAGCAGCGGCGTCACCAGCCAGGGCGCCCAGGCGCTGATCGCCAGCGCCGCCGGCACCAGGATCGCCTTGTTGAGCATCGATCCCTTGAACACGCCCCAGACGACGGGCAGTTCGCGGTCGGCGCTGACGCCGGTGACCTGCTGGGCGTTCAGCGCCAGGTCGTCGCCGAGCACGCCGGACGTCTTCTTGGCGGCCATCTTGGAGAGCAGCGCCACGTCGTCCAGGACGGTGGTGATGTCGTCGAGCAAAGCGAGCAGGCTGGAGGCCATGGCGTGAAGATCCCGTTCCCTGGATGTGAGGTGTTGTGCGAAGCCCGCCTTTGTACCCGATGCCGCGCGCGCCGCGCCCCGACCTTCGGCAGGGGCATGGCGCCGATGGCACACTCCGGCGCATGAAACGCCGCACCACCTCCTTCCTGATTGCCGCCGCGCTGGCCGCGGCGTTCGTGTCGCCCGCCATCGCCGCCGACGGCGCCGGTCCGGGGCCTTATGACGAGCAGGCGGACGCCCGCGCCGACATCAACAAGGCCGTCGCCCGCGCCGCCCAGGAGGGCAAGCAGGTGCTGGTGGTCTACGGCGCCAACTGGTGCAAGGACTGCCTGGCGCTGAACCGCGGCTTCGGCCAGGGGCATCTGGGCGGCGAGGTCGACAAGCGCTTCGTGACCGTCAAGGTCAACGTCGGCCGCTTCGACAAGAACGTCGACGTCGCCAACCAGATGGGCGTGACCCTGAAGAAGGGCATCCCGACCGTGGCCGTGCTGGGCGCCGACGGCCAGGTGCTGGGCACCACGAAGGGCGGTGAACTGGCAGACGCCCGCAACATGGGCGAGGACGCGGTCCTGAACGTGCTCGGATCGCTCGGCAAGAGCTGATGAGAACTGACCCCCGATAGCCGCCCGCGCCATCGCGCCGCGGCCTTCCAGACCGGTGGCCGGACGGTGCCACCGGATTCAGGGGTCAAGTCTTGCGCCCGCCACTCAAACGAGTGTCGGGCGCTTGTTTTTTGTGCGCTGATCGCCTAGTTTGCAGAAATGGCCAGGCCACTTCGCATCGAGTTTCCGGGCGCCGTCTATCACGTCGCGACACGTGGGGATCTGCCTGTGTTCGCCGACGACGAGGACCGGCATGTGATGCTCGATCTCATCGAGCAGGCCGTCCAGCGCTTCGACGCCCAGGTGCTGGCCTACGGCCTGGGGCGCGACCATTACGAGCTGCTGCTGTTCACGCGGCAGGCGAATCTGTCCCGCCTGATGCGCCATCTGAACGGCGTCTACACGCAGGCTCACAACCGCCGCCACGCGCAGACCGGACACGTCTTCCAGGGCCGTTTCAAGGCGGTGCTGGTGGATCGGGAACACCTGCTGCTCGACGCCTGTCGCTACGTGGAGCTGATCGGGCGCCGATCGGGGCTGGCGTCGTCGCCGGCCGGGTGGCGCTGGAGCAGCCTGCAGGCGCACGCGGGGCTGGTGCCGGCGCCGGACTGGCTGGAGGTGGACGGGCTCTGGACCAACGTCCTCGGCCGCGTGCCGCAGAACGCGGCCGACCGGCGCAAGGCGGGGCAGCGGTATCAGGCGATGGTCGAGGCGGAGCCCGACCTCGACATCTGGGGCGAGCTGCGCCACCAGATCTTCCTCGGCGACGCCGCCTTCGTGCAACGCACTGTCCGGCAGAGCGAGCACCCGCCGCGGGCGCCCCGTCCGCGCCGCTGGGGCGACTGGCTCAAGGCCAGCGGCAGCCGCGAGGAGGCGCTGTATCGCGCGCACACCGAGGGCGGTCAATCGATGACCGCGCTGGCGCGGGAACTAGGGTTGTCGGTGTCGCGGGTGAGCCGGCTGATCGCCGGGCACGAGCGACAACGCTGAGGGGCCTGGACCACGGGGTCGGCCGGGCCGCCTCGCTGTTGGGTGTTTTGTCATCTCGCCGAGGCGAGATCGCTCAATGCAGCGCGCGAGCCGGAGCGGCCGGGCAGGGCGCCACGGCCTGGTCCTGTTCCGCGGCGTCATGCCAGGCGGCGGTGGTCAGCTCGCGGGCGGCGCCCAGTTGATGGCAGAGCTCGGCCACACCCAGGCCATCGGCCTCGCCCTCGGGCAGCGGCAACGCGGACACTTCCGCCGGCAGGTCCGCCAGCGCGCCCAGCAACTGGAACAGCAGTTCCAGGTCAGGCTCGGCGTCGGGCGCCTGCTGCTGACGGGCCAGGCCCAGGCTGCGGCACAGGTAGAAGCAGGCCTCGGCGGCCTGATCGCACATCGCGTGCGACAGCGCCAGTTGCTCCAGCGCCTCGGCCCGGGCCGCCTGCGCGGCCGGATCGTCCGAGGTGTCCCGCAGCGCTTCCAGCGTCGCGGACACGGGCGGGCCGACGAGGGTGTCGTCGTCCTTGGGCGGCAGCGGAGAACAGGGTTTCGGGGTCGCCATGTGGAATGCGGGTCGGCGGGTCGGGTCGACAACGGTCCGGATGCTAGGGGTCTCGCGGCAAGCGCGCCTCCCACGAGTCGGGGGGAGCGCCTGGGCCGCAAGGGGCGGCGGCTTCAGGACCGCGTCGACGTGTCACGAGTCGTGACACGAATGGCGGAGCTTACGAGCTTCCCCGCCGGACGTGCAGGCCTCACTTCTTTTTCGTGGGGCGGCTCCAGCCGGAAATCACGATTTGTCGGCCCCGCGCAACGGCGAGCTGGCCCGGCTCGACGTTCTTGGTGATGGTCGAGCCACCGCCGACGGTGGCGCCGTCGCCGATCGTGATCGGGGCGACCAGCACGCAGTTGGAGCCCACGTGCACGTCCGCGCCGATGGTGGTGCGGTGCTTGTTGGCGCCGTCGTAGTTGGCGGTGATGCTGCCGGCGCCGTAGTTGACACGCTCGCCGACGGTGGCGTCGCCCAGGTAGGCCAGGTGGTTGGCCTTGGCGCCCTTGGCCAGCGTCGAGTTCTTCACCTCGACGAAGTTGCCGATGTGGACCTCGGCGCCCAGTTGGGCGCCCGGGCGCAGCCGCGCGAACGGGCCGACCAGCGCGCCCTCGCCGACGCTGGCGCCGGCGGCCTCGCCGTCGATGTGGGTGAACTCGTGGATGCGCGCGTTGGCGCCGATGGTGGCGTTGCGGATCACGCAGTGGGCGCCGACGCGGACCCCGTCGCCGAGGGTGACATCGCCCTCGAAGACGCAGTTGACGTCGATCTCGACATCACGGCCGCAGGTCAACGCGCCGCGCAGGTCGAAGCGCGCCGGGTCGGCCAGGCGCACGCCGGCGGTCATCAGCAACTCGGCCTGGGCGAGCTGGTGGCGGCGCTCCAGTTGCGCCAGCTGCGACGGGCTGTTGACGCCCAGCACCTCGGTCTCGTCGGCCGTCCTGACGGCGACGACCGGCACGCCTTCGGCGACGGCCATCGCGACGATGTCGGTCAGGTAGTACTCGCCCTGGGCGTTGTCATTGCTCAACTGGCCGACCCAGCGCTTGAGCGCCTCGGTGGGGGCGGCCATGATGCCGGTGTAGCACTCGCGGATGCAGCGCTGCTCGTCGCTGGCGTCCTTGTGCTCGACGATCGCGCGCACGCTGTCGCCGTCGCGCAGGATGCGGCCGTAGCCGCTGGGGTCCGCGTACTCGATCGTCAGCAGCACCAGTTGCCGGCCGTCGCAGGCGTCGACCAGCGCGCGGGTGGTCGCGGTGGTGATCAGGGGGGTGTCGCCGCTCAGGATCAGCGTGCTGCCGCCGGCGGTCAGCGCCGGGATCGTCTGCTGGATCGCGTGGCCGGTGCCGAGCTGCGGCTCCTGGCGCACGAAACGGATGCCGGGACCGGCGACAGCCGTCTCCACCTGCTCGGCGCCATGGCCGGTGATGACGATGCGGGCATCGGCGTCCAGTGCGGCGGTGTTGCCCAGCACGTGCTGGAGCAGCGACCGGCCGGCCAGCTTGTGCAGCACCTTGGGCAGGCTGGACTTCATGCGGGTGCCTTTGCCCGCGGCCATGACGACGATGTTGAGCGACATAAGAAAAATCGCGGTCCCTGTGGAGAAACCGCGATTATCAGGCGGGGCCGGCAGGCCCACCCACACGCACCGGCCCCGCGTCGGGGGGAGCGGGCGTCAGCTCACTTGGACGGCGTCAGTTGCACGCTCACGCGGTGCGGCTCGGGACGCGTCTGGGGGAAGTCCACCATCGACGCCTCGAAGAGCGCGCCGATCAGTTCCTTGCCGCCCTCGGTCAGGCCGTCGTTGCTGGCGCGGGCTTCATACAGCGGTTCGTTGGAGGCGCGGTCGCGGATCAGCAGCGCGACCTCGCGGTCGTAGCGCCGCTCCATCATCGGATCCATCGGGTAGGCGTAGCCCCAGCGGCTGTAATACGGCCGCCAGGCCGGGCCGTAGCGCCACGAGAAGTAGCTGCCGTTCCAGCGCCACCACATCGGGTCGTCCCACGGCGCGGGGCCGGTGCGCGTCACGCGCGCGCCCAGCGAGACCGTCACGTCCGCGGTCTTCGGGTCGGCCGATTCGGTGAAGCCGGCCTTCTGCATCGCGCTGCGGGCCGCGTCCTCGAACTGCGCCTGCCCGGCCTCGTTGCGCTGCTGCGAGGGCAGGCGCTCGAACGCATAGGTGCCGGGTTGCCGGCCCGCGGGCCAACTGCCGAAGGTCTGCGCATCGGCAGTGACGGTATTCAGCGAGGCACACGCGGTCAGCGACAGCAGCGCCGCCGCACCCAGACCGGCCAGGGCCAGTCGACGACGATTCAAGGTGAACATACAGACCTCCAGGTGGACGAACGCCGCCACGCGCGAACGTGATTCCCGGGAGCAACGAACGCTCCCGGGCGCGGATGTTCGTCCAACGATTGTGACCGCGTCCGGTTGACCTTGTCTGTGAGCGCTGGGTAACGCTCAGGTTTCCGTTTGCTCAGGCCCGATCCGGGCCTTCATCGTCGCTGTCATCGCCGCTGCCATGGCCGTCGATCGCGGCGGCGCGGACCAGCTTGACCACATTGCCCGGGGCCGGCGTGCCGCAGTGTTCTTCCTCGTCGAAGGCGATGTCGCCGTCGGCGGTGGGGGCGCCGGTGGCCTTGATGGTCTGGAAGGGGAACAGGTCGCGGTCCAGCATGTGGGACGGGACGATGTTGCCCATCGCGGTGAACATGTTGTCGACGCGGCCCGGGAAGCGGCGGTCCCAGTCCTGCAGCATCGCCTTGACGGTGGCGCGCTGCAGGTTGGGCTGGCTGCCGCACAGGTTGCACGGGATGATGGGGAACGCGCGGTGCTCGGCCCAGCGTTCGAGGTCGGACTCCTTGACGTAGGCGAGCGGGCGGATGACGACGTTCTTGCCGTCGTCGCTGACCAGCTTGGGCGGCATGCCCTTCATGCGACTGCCGAAGAACATGTTCAGCATCAGCGTGGTGACGATGTCGTCGCGATGATGGCCCAGCGCGATCTTGGTCGCGCCCAGCTCGCCGGCCACCCGGTACAGGATGCCCCGGCGCAGGCGCGAGCACAGCGAGCAGGTCGTCTTGCCCTCGGGCACCAGGCGCTTGACGATGGAGTAGGTGTCCTGCTCCTCGATGTGGAAGTCCACGCCGCGCGACTTCAGGTAGGTCGGCAGCACGTCTTCCGGGAAGTCCGGCTGCTTCTGGTCGAGGTTGACCGCGACGATGCTGAACTTGATCGGCGCGCGGTCGCGCAGGTTGATCAGGATGTCCAGCAGCGAGTAGCTGTCCTTGCCGCCCGAGACGCAGACCATGACCTTGTCGCCGTCCTCGATCATGTTGAAGTCGCCGATGGCCTGACCGACCTGGCGGTGCAGGCGCTTGGAGAGCTTGTTCATCTCGTGCGCGTGCTTCTTGGCCTCGGCGTCGGCCGCGGCCCGGTCGATGGCGGCGGCGTCAACGGCAGTGGCGGAGTCTTGGAGCAGGGTTTCGGTCGTCATGGGGTTCACCATTGGCCGCATTCGGCGCTGATCGCGACTTGGCAGTCGGGGAAGATTTCGAGCTTGGTCACCTTGATGCGCACGCCCACCACGCCGGCCAGCTTCATCAGGCGCGTGCAGAGCTTGCCCAGCAGGGCTTCCAGCAGATCGGTGTGTTCGGCGGTGCACTCGTCGATGATGATGAGGCGCACCCGGCGGTAGTCGAGGACGTGGCCGATGTCGGCGTCGCGCGAGACGATGGTCTGCGCGCCCAGGTTGACTTCGGCATCCACCTGGATGGGCTGTGGGCCCTCGCGCTCGAAGTCGAGCACGCCCAGGTTGGCGCCGAAGCGCAGCCCGTTGATGTGGATCACCTGGCGGTTGTTGCGGCGCAGCGCGGGCGGCGGTTGCGACTCGCGCAGCGGGCGCAGGAAGGCTTCGATCTGCTTGGCGGCGACGACGCCGTCGCCCAGCGCCGTCTGCACGCACGGGTGCTGCCGGCCGCTGGCGTCGCCGGCCACGAACAGGCCCAGCACGCCGAAGCGGGGCTCGTCGCGGAACGGCTGCGAGGGGGCGGTGACGCCGGCGCGTTGCAGCGCGTCGGCGACCTGCAGCCAGGCGGCCGGCGTCGGCTCGTAGCCGAGCAGCACGGCGACATGGTCGAAGCGCTCCTCGCCATAGGCCCTGGAGGTGACGGCGACGTCATGCGTGGAGGCGACGACGGCGGTCGGCAGCGCCTGCGCGGGACGGCGGCGGAGCGAGGCGGCCTCGTCCAGTTGGGAGATCAGATGGCTCTGCGCGCGCCATTCGGAGCGGGACCACAGCGTGACGTCGTGGCCCCGCGCGGTCAGGTACAGCGCGTTCTCGACGGCGTTGTCGCCGCCGCCCAGCAGCAGCACCCGGCCCGGGGGAAGGTGCTCGCGGCGCGCCGTCAGCTCCAGCGCGTCCAGGACGCGGCCGTGACGCGCCTGCTCCGGGTACAGCGGGGTCGGGTGCCGCGGGGTCAGGCCCGTCGCGAGCAGCAGCGAACGGGCGCGCAGCGGCTGCCGCGCGGAGGGATCGGGCGTGCCGTCGTGGGGCACCGGGGTGCCATCGAGGTACAGGGACCAGCCCTGGTCCGGCGTCCAGTCGAGGTGGTGGGGCGTCTGACCCAGCAGTGTGTGCACGCCGGGCTGGGCCTGTGTGTGATGGGCGTAGCGGTCGCCCAGGCCCGCGAGCGTTTCGCCCGGGTCGCCGAGCAGCCAGTCCTGGCGGTAGGTCAGCGCCTGCAGGCTGCCGCACAGGCGCGGCTCGCGCTCGATCAGCGCGACGCTCAGGCCCAGTTGCGCCAGCCAGCTGGCCGCGCTGCAGCCCGCCGGGCCGCCGCCGATGATGGCGGCGTCGACGAGGGCGGGCAGGCGGTCGGGCGAGAGGTCTGGCGGGACGTTGGACATGGAGGGCGCGCTTGCGGCTGGCGAAGCAAACCGGGGATTATCCCGGAACGAGGGTTTCCGGCGCCATCCAAGGGGCGGGCGAGCCCCTACCCCACGCTCAGCGCGGTGCGCCGCGCGCGACTTTCTTCCACAGCCGCCAGCCCAGCAGCACCGTCAGGATCGCCCCGTAGACAGCCGGCTCCGCGAAGTTGTTCTTGCCCGCGCGCATCCAGATGAAGTGCATCAGGCCGATGACGGCGATCGCGTAGACCAGCTTGTGCAGCATCTGCCAGCGCGGCGCGCCGAGCGCCTTGATGGCGCGGTTGAAGGAGGTGGCCGCCAGCGGGATCAGCAGGATCCAGGCGGTGAAACCCATCAGGATGAAGGGTCGCTTGGCGATGTCGCGCAGGATCTCGGACAGGTCCAGGCCCTTGTCCAGCCAGCCGTAGGCGAGCAGGTGCAGGCTCGCATAGAAGAAGACGAAGAGGCCCAGCATCCGGCGAAAGCGCGCCAGCGCCGGCTGCTGGATCCAGGTCCGCACCGGCGTGACGGCCAGCGTGATCCACAGCAAGCGCAGGGTCCAGTCGCCCAGCCCGCGGATGAGCGTCTCGGCGGGATTGGCGCCCAGCCGGTCCGCGAAGGCGCCGTAGACGTACCAGCTCAGCGGCAGCAGGCACAGGACGAACAGCACGACCTTCGCCGCCGGGTGCAGCAGCGGATGGCGCTTCGCGGGCGCGCTTCGGGCGCGGGCGGCGGCGGGCGTGGCGCTCACGTCAGAAGTTCTTCTTCAGGTCCATGCCGGCGTACAGCTGCCCGACCTGCGCCTCGTAGCCGTTGAACATCAGCGTCTGCCGGCGCTTGGCGAAGAGCCCGTCCTCGCCGATGCGGCGCTCGGTGGCCTGGCTCCAGCGGGGGTGGTCGACCAGCGGGTTGACGTTGGAGAAGAAGCCGTACTCCTGCTGCGCCGCCTTGGTCCAGCTGCTGACCGGCTGTTTCTCGGTGAAGCGGATCTTGACGATGGACTTGGCCGACTTGAAGCCGTACTTCCACGGCACGACCAGGCGCAGCGGCGCGCCGTTCTGGTTCGGCAACACCTCGCCGTAGAGGCCGAAGGCCATCAGCGTGAGCGGGTGCATGGCCTCGTCCAGGCGCAGGCCTTCGAGGTAGGGCCAGTCCAGCACGCCGGAGCGCACGCCCGGCATCTGCGCCTTGTCGGCCAGGGTCGTGAACTCGACATACTTGGCCTTGCCGGTGGGCTCGGCCTTCTTGATCAGCTCCGACAGCGAGTACCCGACCCACGGCACCACCATCGACCACCCCTCGACGCAGCGCAGCCGGTAGACGCGCTCTTCCATGGGCGCGGCCTTGAGCAGGTCGTCCAGGCCCCATCGACCGGGCTTGTTGCACTCGCCCTCGATGACGACGGACCAGGGCCGGGGCTTGAGGGTGTGGGCGTTCTCGGCGGGGTCGCTCTTGTCGGTGCCGAACTCGTAGAAGTTGTTGTAGCTGGTGACGTCCTTGTAGGCGGTCAGCTTTTCCATCACGTTGGCGCCGGCGACGCTGCTCTTGGCGCCGGGCAGTTTCGCCAGCTTGCCGGGGCCGGCGGTCTGGGCCTGGACAGGCCCGGCCAGGCCGGACAAGCCGAGGCCCGTCAGCCCCAGCGCGCCCGCGGACTTGAGCCAGTCGCGGCGGCTGTCGTAGACCTCGCGCGAGGTGATCTCGGAGGACGGGATGCGCTGGCCGTCACGCTGTCGCAGGAAGTGCATGGGCGAACCTTCGGGGAAGACGAACTTCGCACCTTACGCTTCCCGCCGCTGGTTTTCATGAGGGATGCCTTAAACCCCCCGTGCCCGGGTGCCCCGCCTCGCATCGCCGCATGTTGCCGCGGTATCTTGCCGCCGCATCTTGCCGCCGCGACGCCGTCGCCAGGCGCGGAAGCCGGCCAACCGGCAGGTGGGCGGGCAGCTCGACGGCCGGCGACCCATGGTCGCGACCGGCTTACAGCGTCCCGTACGAGTGCAGGCCCGACAGGAACATGTTGACGCCCAGGAAGGCGAAGGTCGTGACCAGCAGGCCGATCAACGCCCACCAGGCGGACACGACACCGCGCAGACCCTTCATGAGCCGCATGTGCAGCCAGGCCGCGTAGTTCAGCCAGACGATCAGCGCCCAGGTCTCCTTGGGGTCCCAGCTCCAGTAGCCGCCCCAGGCCTCGGCGGCCCAGAAGGCGCCCAGGATGGTGGCGATGGTGAAGAAGGCGAAGCCCAGGGCGATCGCCTTGTACATGAGGTCGTCCAGCGCCGTCAGCGCCGGCAGCCGTGCCGTCAGCGGCTTGCGCAGCGCGACGCTGGCGGCGAGGAAGACCGCCAGGCCCGCCATCTTGCCGGCCCAGCCGTCCAGCCCGGCGACCGTTTCCGGCGGCAGGTTGGCGCCGACGCGGAAGGCCAGCAGCAGTGCCACCAGCCCGACCGGCACGCCGATCAGGCCGATCACCAGCGCACGCGGCGTCGCCGTCTTCAGCAGCGTGGCCAGGGCCACCATCGCGGCCATCGCGAAGCTGCCGTAGCCGATGAAGTTGGCCGGGACGTGGATCTTCATCCACCAGCTCTGCAGCGCCGGCACCAGCGGCTGGATCTCGTGGGCGTCGCGCGCCACCGTGTACCAGAGCAGGAAACCCACCGCCGCGCTCACCACCAGCATCACGTAGGCGCCCAGCGCGCGGGTCTTGAAGCGCTCCTCGTAGTAGAGGTACATCAGCGTGGTCAGCCACGTGAACAGCACGAAGACCTCGTAGAGGTTGCTGACGGGGATGTGGCCGATGTCGGGGGCGATCTGATGGCTCTCGAACCAGCGCACCATCGTGCCGATCAGCGCCATGCCGACCGAGGCCCAGGCCAGCCTGGAGCCGATCGCCTCGGCGGCGCTGTGGCCGCCGTCGCGCTTGAGGAAACCCAGCCCATAGAACAGCGTGCTCATCCACACCAGCACGCTCATCCACAGGATCGCGCTCTGGCTGGACAGCAGGTACTTCAGAAAGAAGACCTTGTCCGCGGCGGCGAGGTCGGCGCCGAAGTTGTCGGTCTGACGCAGGTAGAGCTGGATCGCCAGCAGGCTGGCCGCGCCGACGACGACGCACAGCAGGCGCAGCGGCCGCCAGAACCAGCCCAGCGCGATCAGCGCCGGCGCGGCGCAGGCCAGGATGCCTTTCTCGTAGACGTCCATCGACGCGTGGTAGCGGCTGAACGCGAAGCCGGCGCCGACCAGCACCAGCGCCGCGAAGAGCCAGTCGACCGCGTCGCGGCCCTGGAAGTAGCCGCGCTTGCCGACGACAAGGGTCTTGCCGGACGCGGCGCCGGCGGCGGGCGCGCCGGGCTGCAACGTGGAGGGGTCGGCGGCGGTGGTCGTGGTGTTCATGTCAGGCCTCCTCATGCAGCAGCCGCTGCTTGAGCGCATCGAATTCGACCGGCAGGTCGGGGGTCTCGCGGTTGCTGGACAGCGCCATGCGCACCCGGGTCTGCTCGGGCCGCCCCGGAGCGGCCTCGAGCCACAGCCAGAGCCGGCGGTCCCGGATGTAGAGCATCGCAAACACGCCGACGATCAGCAAGACGGCGCCAATGTAGACCAACGTCTGGCCGGGCGCGCGGGTGACCTGGAAGACGCTGGCCTGCACCTGCTGGAAGTCTTCCAGCTGGAGCACCACCGGCGCGGGATAGAACATCGCGTCCGACAGCGACAGCACCGCCTGCGTCATGAAGGCTTGCGTCTTCTCGCCGGGCTCCGGCTGCGGGCGGCCGAGTTGCGCCTCGGCCTGCTTGTGGAGCTCGAACAGGCTGCCGTTGAGGATGCGCAGCAGCACCTCGGAGACCCGCGCGCGTTCCGGTTCCGGCACTTCGCGCTCGATGAACTGGGACAGCGCGGGCAGGCCGCCGATCGCGGCATCCTTGGCCGGCGCGTCGGCCTTCAGGCCCTCGGCACCGGCGAACAGCGTCAGCGTCCGCAGCGCGGTGGCCTCCAGCTGCGCCTGCATCTGGGGCTTGTCCACCGGCGTCGCGCCCAGCGCGTAATGCTTGGCGGCGAGCAGCCGTTGCGCCGGGTCGGCCAGCACGCGGCGCAGCGTCAGCCAGCCCTCCAGGCTGTCGGCGCGGTCGACCGGCACGCGCAGGTAGCGGAAGTTGTCCGCGGGCGTGTCCCGGACGCCGAGCAGGAAGACGCGGTGGCCGTCCAGCTCCAGCGGCAGCATGTAGTTGTTGTACTCGCGCGCCTGGCCGCTGGCATCGCGCAGCTTGTAGCTGAACGAGGGGCCGACGTTGCGCAGCGTCTTCTTGTCGCTGACGTTGGCGCCGGAGCCCAGGTGCTGTTCCAGCCGGCCGACCAGGTCGACCTTGCGCACGTCGGTCGCGCCGTCGGCGCCGGTGTTGGCGAAGTTCTCGACGTTGATGACGCGCAGGCCGCTGAACTCCAGGCCCAGCGTCTCGCCGTCGCTGGTCAGCGTGGTGGTGGAGCCGACGCGCCCGGTGATGGCGCCGTCATGCGGCGATTGCAGCGAGCGCAGCTTCATCTTGAGCGCCGAGCCGCCGTCCTCGAAACTGCTCTGGTACAGCGTCAGGCCGCGGTAGGTCACCGGCTCGTTGACCTTGACGGTGGCCGCGGTGGCCGCGCCGGTCTGGCGGTCGTGGATGACGATCTCGCTCGCGAACAGCTTGGGCATGCCGGTCGCGTAGTACTCGACGATGAACTTCTTCAGCTCGACGTCGAAGGGCAGTTCCTGCAGCACCACGCCCGTGGGCATGGACAGCAGCGCCGACGCGGAGCGGCTGCCCTCGGGCACGTACAAGTTGCCGCGGAAGCTCGGGTTGGACGGGCTCAGGCGGTTGACCGCTGTCATCTGGTTGAGGTCGGCGCCCTGGTAGATGCTCTTGCCCTGCGCCCACATGATGGCGCGCACGACGAGGTCGCCGTCGAACAGCCCGCCCAGGCAGATCAGCACGATCGCCGAGTGCGCCGCCAGATAACCGATCTTGTGCCCCGAGCCCTTGCGCGCGCCGATCATGACGCCGCCGTTGCGCACCTGCGCGCGGGCCTTCCAGCCTTCGGCGGTCAGCCAGCCATTGACCTGCGCGAGCGCCGCCTCGGGGTTCATGTGCAGGTAGCCGAGCGCCCTGTGCTTGAAGGCCTGGATCGACTGCTCGCGCATCGTCTCCTTGTAGGTCTTCAGGTCGCGCAGGATCTTGGGCGTGTGGCGCGCGATGCACAGGCTGGTCGAGACGACCAGGAAGGCCAGCATCAGCAGGAACCACCAGGCGCTGTAGACGGTGTAGAGGTCCAGCTTGCCGAACAGCTCCGACCAGAACGGCCCGAACTGGTTGACGTAGTTGGTCATCGGCTCGCGCTGGCGCACGACGGTGCCGATGACGGAGGCGATGCAGATGACGGTCAGCAGCGCGATCGCGAAACGCATGGACGCCACCAGCTCCATCGCGTCGTCGAGCACGGCGCGGGCGGAGGGGCGGGCAAGGGACTTCTCGGTCATGGACGGCATTCTGGGGCGCCCGGGTGTCGCGGCGGGCGAGGGGCGGCGTCACCGCCCATGACAAAGGCCGGTGACGGATCACCGGCCCGGGTCGTCATGCGGAAGGTCCGGCGCCGGCGGAGCAAACGCGCGGCGCCGTGGCTCAGCGCAGGCCGGCGATGTAGTCCGAGACGGCCTTGATCTCGCGATCGCTCATCTTGGCGGCGATGGCCAGCATCTGCGGGCTGTTCGGGCGGGCGTTGGCGCGGAAGGCGTTCAACTGGGCCTCGGTGTAGTCGCTGTGCTGACCGCCCAGCCGCGGATACTGCGCCGGGATGCCGGCGCCGTTCGGGCTGTGACAGCCGGCGCAGGCGGGGACCTGCTTGTCGGCGATGCCGCCGCGGTAGATCTTCTCGCCCAGCTTGATCAGCTCCTTGTCCTTGGCGAAGCCGGGCTTGGCCTGCTTGCTGGCGTAGAACGCGGAGACGTTGCGGATGTCGGCGTCGGACAGCGGGGCGGCCATGCCGGCCATGACCGCGTTCTTGCGCTTACCCGACTTGAACTCCTGCAATTGCTTGACCAGGTAGTCGGCGTGCTGACCCTGCAGGATGGGATTGGCGGGGCTGCCGCGCGAGCCATCGGCGGCGTGGCAGGCGGCGCAGACCTGGGAGGAAATCGCTTGCCCCTTGGCGAGATCGGGCTTGGCGGCGGCTGGCGATTCGGAAGCCAGCGCAGCGCCGGACATCAGAACCATACTCGACAACAAGAAAGCGGCAGTCTTCATGAATGTTGAGGGGGGTTGGGTGAGCGCAACCGAGGGATCTTACAATGGCGCCCCTTATGAGCCCCGCAGCGCGATGACCGATTCCAACAAGAAACCCGCTCCGGCGGCCCCAGGGAAACCCGCAGGCCGCTCCACGGGCAACGCGGGTCGCCCGGGAGCGACGGCCAGGAAGCAGGGCCCCGGCAAGACCGGTCTGCGCGCGGCCGCCAAGGCAAAAGCCAAGGCGAAGGCCAAGGGGCAAGTCGTGACCCCGGCGCAGAAGCCCGCCGCGCCGATGACACCGGGCAAACGAGCGTTGGCCTGGACCCACACCGCGCGGTTCCTCACCACCGCGAGCCAGTTGAAGCACCTGCCGGTGAACGGCGTGCTGCCCGCCGACGCGCTGGCGGCCGAGGAGGCCGCGGCGCTGGCGCATGACTTCGACGACGAGCTGGAGACGAGCGTCGCCGATGTCGACGCCGCCGCGGGCCAGGTCGAGGACGGCGAGGTCGAGGGCGATGGCGATGGATTGACCGACGGCGCAACGGCCGGCGACCCGGGGGTCACCACGCAAGACCTGCCCCCGCGCCAGCTCCCGGAGATCGCCTTCGTCGGCCGCTCCAACGCCGGCAAGTCCACCGCGATCAACATGCTGGCGCAGCAGAAGCGCCTGGCCTTCGCGTCCAAGACGCCGGGCCGCACGCAACACATCAACCTGTTCTCGCTCGGTCCGCGCGACGCGCCCGACGCGCTGTTCGCCGACCTGCCCGGCTACGGCTACGCCGCCGTCGCGCGCGACGCCAAGCTGCGCTGGCAGCGCGTCATGGCCGACTACCTGGGCAAGCGCGACAGCCTGTCCGGCGTCGTGCTGATGGTCGACTCCCGCCTCGGCCTGACCGAGCTGGACAAACAACTGCTGGAGTTCGTCTCCGACCGCGTCACCGCGGGCGAGATCAGCCTCCTGGTGCTGTTGACCAAGGCCGACAAGCTCAACCGCAAGGAAGGCACCGCAATACTGGCCCAGGTCCAGAAGGACCTGGCGGTGCTGGCGACCGAGGACTCCAACATCGCGGTGACCTTGTTCTCCGCGCTGAGCAAGCAGGGCCTGGAAGACGTGGCCGAAGTGCTCTACGACTGGGCGCATCCGGTGGCGGAAGAGGCCGGCGAGGATGCTGGCGACGCGGCGGGCGATGACGCCGCCGATCTTGAGGACGAGCACACGTCCTGACCCGGGCCGGTCGTCAGGGCGCTGCATCGAGCGCCGGACGGGTACCGAGCGCCGGCCTGCGGGAGCCGGGGGGCCGGGCCTCATACGGTTCCCAAATCGGCCCAACCCCCCGGCTCCCTCCGGCCTCCTTCACCGCCCGCTGACGTTCATCGGCCTTCGTCGACCTTCGTCGACCTTCGTCTACCTTTGTCGACGTGCGTTTGGGGCTGTCGATGCCAGTTGACGTTCGGCGTTGAGGTCCGGGTGGGGCGTCGGGTCATGGACGTCCGATGAACACGTACAGCGCGGTGCCGCCCTTGGGCGCGTAGCCGATGCCGACATACAACGGACCGAGGCCGGTGTCCGAGCCCAGGAAGATGCTGCTGCCATAGCGCAGGTCCTTGAGATTGATGTCGCGCCGCGAGGCCCAGGCGTTGCCCGCCTCCAGCGTGCCGCCGACGAAGAAGCCGCGGGACAGGAAGGGCGTGTCGTTGAGTCGGCGGTAGTAGGTGGCCCGCGTGAACAGCAGCGCATTGCCGCTGAGCTGGTTGGGCTGGTAGCCCGACAACTGCTGGAAGCCGCCCAGCGTGTCGCCGCCCAGGCCCGTGTCGTCGGGCTGCTGCGCCGCGACACCGCGTGCGTAGAAGCTCAGCGTGTGGCCGCCGAAGCTGCGAACCATCGTGCCGTCGAGGTTCAGCCGCAGGAAGCGCCCGCTGTTGAGGTTGCGGTTTTCCTGGCGCCCGCCGGAGGCGTCGACGGTGAAGCGGTAGCCATGCTGCGGGAAGTTGGCGTAGTCCAGTTGGTCGACGACGGTGCGCAGCCGTAGCCCGCGCTCGTAGCTGGTCCAGCGCAGCGTGCCGAGGTCGGCGCTCGATCCCACGGTCGTGATCAGGTCGGGCCTGGCGTAGCGGATCCGCGTGATCGCGCCCAGCCGTACCTCACCCCAGCGGCCCCAGGGCTGGCCCAGGTCCAGGCCGATCGAGGCGTCGCGCCGCACCAGCCGCGCCTGGCCGAGTCCGGCATTGGCGGGGTTGTTGTCGCTGTAGACGATCTGCTTGCGCTGGTTGGCCTCGGCCCAGGCGCTGGCGAACCAGTCGTCCGCCACGCCCAGTTTCAGCCCGAGCGGGTGATAGAGCTCGGTGTAGAGCCGCGGTGTCTCGCCGATCGTGATCTGGTTGCGCCACTCGGTGCCCTTGTCGGTCAGCCAGTGGCGGTTGTGGCTCAGGCGCAGGTTGAAGAAGCTGTCGCCGTTGGAGTCGGTCGACAAGTCCATGCCGACACGGAAGTAATTCGGCCCCCACGGCTTGTCTTCCATGTTGAAGACCAGCGTCTCGCCCTCGGCGCGCTGCTCGACGTGATAGTCGACGCGGTTGTAGTCGCCGCTGGAGGACAGGAAGCGCATGTCGCGCTCCGCCACGGTGTTGTCGAAGACCTGGCCGGGCTTGGATTCGAGCTGGCTGCGGAAGCGCTCCGGATTGGTCAGGTCGCTGCCCTCCATCCGGACCGCCGCGATCACCACCGCCGGCGGCTTGAGTCCGCCACGCGCCAGTTGCCAGTCGGCATAGGTCTGGTTGTCCACGGCATAGGCGCGCAGTTGCGGCAGCAGTGCCTCGGCGGCTTCCTCGCCGAGGCGGATGAAGTCGCGCACCTGGGCGAAGTCGCCGGAGGTCAGCTTGCCGAGCTTGGGGGTGATGAGCAGGTCCTCGCCGGCGGTCATGCTGGCGATCGAGCGCTGCACGTTCTGCTCGGTCAGGATGTTGATCATCTGCGCGGTCAGGCCGATCAGCGAGTTCAGCGAGTCACGTCCCCCCACCGGCGTGCCGACGTTGATCGCGATCAGCCGCTGGGCGCCCATCTCGCGGGCCACGTCGATCGGCAGGTTGTTGACCAGGCCGCCGTCGCCCAGGATGCGGTCCTCCCACTCGACCGGCGCGAACACGCCGGGCACGCTCATGCTGGAACGCAGCGCCAGCGCCAGGTCGCCTTCGGCGAGCACGCGCTCGTTGCCGTTCTCCATGTCGGTGGCGACGGCGCGGAACGGCGTGGGCAGGCGGTCGAACTGGCGCACGTTCCGCACCGGCAGGGTCAGGCGACGCAGCAGCGCTTCCAGGCCGCGGCTGGAGAGCGTGCCGGTGGGCACGCGCACCTCGCCGTCGCGCAGGCCGAACTCGATGGTCGCGGAGAATTCGAAGTCCTCCTCCTTGCGGCGCTGCGACAGATCCTGGCGGTCGATGCGGCTGGCGAAGAGCCGGTCCCAGGCGATCTTCGAGAGCTCCCGGTCCAGGTCCTCGGCCGACATGCCGCTGGCGTAGAGGCCGCCGATGATGGCCCCCATCGAAGTGCCGGTGATGATGTCGACGGGGATGTGCTCGCGCTCCAGCACCTTCAGCACGCCGACGTGCGCCAGCCCGCGCGCGCCGCCGCCGGACAGCACGAGACCCAGCCGCGGCCGTCGCGCCTGGTCGGCGGCCGGTGCCGGCACCGCGCCGGGCGATGGATTGGGCGGCACGGTCTGCGCGAAGGCGGCGGAGGCGGTCAGCACCGCGGCCAGCAGCAGGACGGGCAGGCGGAAGTCGACGCGAAAGGCAGCGGACATGAGGCGCGGAACGTGAGACGCGCCCGAAGGCGCGGCGGAAAACACGAGGGGCCGGCGCCGCGGGGGACGCGAGGCTCGGGCGGCGGACATCGCCGCCACCCGGAGTGGAACAGAAACCTCAGGACCGCCGGTCCAGATCCAGCCGCGGCAGTTGTTCCTGATCGTGACCGTGGTCCATGGGGGTCTGCTCCAGATCCTGCATCAGCGTGCCGATCGCGCGCTGCAGCAGCGGCTCTTCTTCCAGCTGGGTGATCAGGCCGTTGGCCACCAGCTGTTCCAGCGCGCCGCGCGTCATCGAGTGGCGCTCGTCGCTCACCTGGCCGATGAACAGGAACAGCTGACGGCTGTCGCTGATCCAGGCGATCTGCGCGGTGATCCATTCGCTTTGCAGGAACAGGTGGTACCAGGCGCCGATCTGCACGCCCGCGATCCAGTCCTGCAGCGCGGCGCGCGCATGCGGCGAGCGCTCCTCGCTGTAGAGCGCCACCGGCACCGTCGGCAGTTGGCCGCGGTCGACCTGCTCATGGGCCCAGCGCGAGGGGAGTTGCGATTCGCGTTCGTTCAGCAGTTGCTGGAGGACTTCCTCCGGCGTTAGCGCCGGGCGTTTGGGTCCCGACGCGGCCGGTGGCTTTTCCTCGACGGCCGGCATGCCGCGCAGCACGCGGCCGTGCTGGCGCATCAGCTCGTCCATGAAAGCCTGGCGCTGCAGCGGCGGCAGGGCGATCGAGTTCATGCCCTGGTCCAGCGCGCGGACCAGATCCGGCAACTGCCCGCGCAGGCGCTGGCGTGCCGCGTCGTCGGGTTGCGGCTGGACGCTGTGCAGCAGGGCATCCACCAGCTCGACGAAGGTCTGCGCCTGCGGTGCGTCGCGGCCGTGCTGCACCATCGCCTGCGCGATCACCTCGACCCAGGGGCCGAGCAGGAAACGCCGCATCAGCTTGCCGGCCTGGGCGTCGTCGAGCTGATGCTGGAGCTGGTCGCGCAGCATGCGCTGCCATTCCTGCCGCTGCTGCTCGCGGTCCAGGCGTTCGAGCGCCAGCGTGCTGCGCTGGCCGCGCGCCTCGACCTGCGAGCGGATGTGGTTGTCGACCTCGGTCAGCGCTTGCTGGAACTGCAGGGCGGACGGGTGCGCGCTGTCCAGCAGCGGCTGGATCACGCGCTCCAGGAACTGCAGGAAGTTGCGCAGTTCGGCGTCGTCGGGACGCGCGAAGCCGGCGCCGTGCGCGGCGATGCGATTCAGCAACTGCCAGGTCGGGTGATCCTGGCGGCGCAGCAGCGTGACGTCCGCGCGGGACAGCCGCACAATGGCGACCTGCAGCCGGCCCATCAACACCTTCAGCGGCGGTTGCAGGCTGTCGTCGGCCAGGATCTGGTCATACAGGCGGGAGAGCAGGTCGGTGCCCGGCGCCGCCATGCCGGGGCCCAGGCGCGGCGGCGCTCCGGGCGCGGGCGGCGTGGCGGGCGTTCCGCTCTTTGCCGCCGTGAGGCCGGCGGCACGCGAGTTCATCGCGTCCAGCTTCAGGGCGACCTGATCCAGCGTCGCGTTCTGCGTCGGGGTGTCGGTGAGGGTCTTGAACTGGCGGAAGCGCAGTTCTGATTCCTTCAATGCGGCGCCGTGGCTGGTCAGCATGCCGCTGAGCTGTGCCTGGCGCAGTTGCTGGCACAACTGGGCGTAGATGGGCTGCAGCTTGCGCGCCAGCGGCATCGCGGCCATGCGCATCAACGCGGAGCGACCGTCCGCGTCCAGGTCCACGCCCTCGATCGCGCGCGACAGCCCATGCGCGAACAGCGCGGCACGCAGCGGGTTGTCGTTCTTGAGCGGGCGGGCGATGCCGCGCAGCGCGGCGAAGAAGTTGCTGAGCTGGTGCAGCTCCGCCTTCGTCTGGTCCTCGATCGCGGTGATGACGTGGGCGATGGCCACGTCCTTCAGCGCCTGGCTTTCGTCGACGAGGCTCAGGGAGAAGTCGCCCGACGCGAGCGGCGCGGGCCGTTCGCGTTGCAGCGGATCGCGGCCCTCGCGAGCGACGGTCAGCAGCCGGGTGAGGGAGTCTTCCAGGTCAGACGCGAAATGAGCACGCCGCTTGGACCAGCCGGCCAGCAGCAGGTGGTGCTCGAGGCGACTCTTGAGCTCGTCCTGGAGACCGTTGAACACCGCATGCGCCAACGAGGGGACATGGGCCAGGGTCTCATCGACCAGCGATTGCAGCGAAGGCGGGGGATTGGGCGAATGCGCTTGAACCATCTTGGATTTCAATGTGCGTCCGCATTATGAGCGCCCCTTATTCAGGTGACATCCCCTGGGGCGGAGGGGCGTGCGAGGCGGGTGGAGGTCGGGTGTGCATTTTTCACGGCGGCAAGGCGCTCGCCCGGCGCAATGAAAAAGGGGTCGCCGTGGCGACCCCTTCGAGCGAGGGACGAACCGGGGCGCGGACGCCCCGGCGTCGACCCGGGAGGACCTTACATGTCCATGCCCATGCCGCCCATGCCGCCGGGCATGGCCGGGCCGGCGGAGTCATCCTTCGGCGATTCGGCGATCATGCACTCGGTCGTCAGCATCAGCGACGCGACGGACGCGGCGTTCTGCAGCGCGGTGCGGGTCACCTTGGTCGGGTCCAGGATGCCCATTTCGATCATGTCGCCATAGGTACCGTTGGCGGCGTTGTAGCCGTGGTTGCCCTTGCCACCCAGCACGGTGTTGACGACGACGGAGCTTTCTTCACCGGCGTTGTAGACGATCTCGCGCAGCGGGGCTTCGATGGCCTTCAGGATCAGCTTGATGCCGGCGTCCTGGTCGGCGTTGTCGCCCTTGATCTCGCCAGCGGCCTGACGGGCGCGCAGCAGCGCGACGCCACCACCGGCCACGATGCCTTCCTCGACGGCGGCACGGGTGGCGTGCAGCGCATCTTCGACGCGGGCCTTCTTTTCCTTCATCTCGACTTCGGTGGCGGCACCGACCTTGATGACGGCCACGCCGCCGGCCAGCTTGGCCACGCGCTCTTGCAGCTTCTCGCGGTCGTAGTCGCTGGTGGCTTCCTCGATCTGGACGCGGATCTGCTTGACGCGCGCTTCGATGTCGGCGCCGGCGCCGTTGCCGTCGATCAGGGTGGTGTTTTCCTTGCCCACTTCGACGCGCTTGGCCTGGCCCAGGTCGGCCAGCGTGACCTTCTCGAGCGACAGGCCGACTTCCTCGGCGATGACCTTGCCGCCGGTCAGGATGGCGATGTCTTCCAGCATGGCCTTGCGGCGGTCGCCGAAGCCCGGGGCCTTGACGGCGACGACCTTCAGGATGCCGCGGATCGTGTTGACCACCAGGGTGGCCAGCGCTTCGCCGTCGACTTCCTCAGCGACGATCAGCAGCGGGCGGCCGGCCTTGGCGACGGCTTCCAGCGTCGGCAGCAGGTCGCGGATGTTGGAGATCTTCTTGTCGTAGAGCAGGACGAACGGGTTGTCCAGGATCGCCGACTGCTTTTCCGGGTTGTTGATGAAGTACGGCGACAGGTAGCCGCGGTCGAACTGCATGCCTTCGACGATGTCGAGCTCGTTGTCCAGGCTCTTGCCGTCTTCGACGGTGATCACGCCTTCCTTGCCGACCTTGTCCATCGCCTTGGCGATGATCTCGCCGACGTCGGCGTCGGAGTTGGCCGAGATCGTGCCGACCTGCGCGATTTCCTTGGACGTCGTGGTGGCCTTGGAGGCCTTCTTCAGCTCGGCGACCAGGGCGGTGACCGCCTTGTCGATGCCGCGCTTCAGGTCCATCGGGTTCATGCCGGCGGCCACGTACTTCATGCCTTCGCGGACGATGGCCTGGGCCAGCACGGTGGCGGTGGTGGTGCCGTCGCCTGCATTGTCAGAGGTCTTGGAAGCGACTTCCTTGACCATCTGCGCGCCCATGTTCTGCAGCTTGTCCTTGAGCTCGATTTCCTTGGCGACGGACACGCCGTCCTTGGTCACCGTGGGGGCGCCGAACGAGCGCTCCAGCACCACGTTGCGACCCTTGGGGCCCAGGGTGACCTTGACCGCGTTGGCCAGGATGTTCACGCCTTCGACCATGCGGGCGCGGGCTTCGCCGCCGAAGACGACGTCTTTTGCTGCCATGAGAATTCTCCGAATCTGATAGATATGAAGGCCACGCCCCAACGGGATTCACCGCTCGGTGATCGCCGAGTAAAGCGTAGCGAGCGGTGTGCTGGCTAGGCGGAAGGAGCGCAGGGACCGGAACGTACTTGGGTACGTGAGGATCCCGAGCACCGCCCAACGACGCCAGCGCGCCGCGAAGTAGCTTTACTTGGCGATCACGGCGAAGAGGTCTTCTTCGCGCATGACAAGCAGCTCATCGCCGTCGACCTTGACGGTCTGGCCGCTGTACTTGCCGAACAGGACGCGGTCGCCGACGGCGACGTTCAGGGCGACGAACTCGCCCTTGTCGTTGCGCTTGCCCGGGCCGACGGCCAGCACTTCGCCCTGGTCAGGCTTCTCGGCGGCGTTGTCGGGGATGACGATGCCGGAGGCCGTCTTGGTTTCGTTTTCCAGACGCTTAACGATCACGCGATCGTGCAGAGGACGCAGTTTCATCAGATCTCCTTGACTGTGCTGACTTGATTCCTGGGCCCGCCGGGCGCCAATCGCACCGGCCGGTCCATCACAAGAAGTAAGCCCCGCGACCAGGTCCGGGGCTTGTTAGCACTCGACCTTCGTGAGTGCTAGCAGATGGATTATATGGACCGGATCCGTCGTTTCAAGGGTGAGGGCTTGAGAGATCGTCCGGGGCCCGATACTCACGGCCGGCGCGGCGTCGCGCGGACCTCACGACAGAACCCATGGTCACCACCTCCCAGATCGTCAGCTTCCTGCTGGTCGCCTTGCTCATCACCGCCACGCCAGGGCCGGACAACCTGATGGTGCTGAGCGTCGGCATGTCCAAGGGTCGTCGGCAGGGCATTGCCTTTGGGCTGGGCTGCGCGCTGGGCTGCCTCAGCCACACGCTGCTGGCGGTGGTGGGGGTGAGCGCGATCGTCGCCGCCTCGCCGGTGGCCTTCACGCTGTTGAAGTGGACGGGTGGCGCCTACCTCGTCTGGCTGGGCATCCAGGCGCTGCGCAGCCGGGGCGGCAGCGCGGTCGGACCCGCCGCGGCCGGGCCGGCCTCGCTGCGATCGCTGTTCGTGAAGGGGCTGGTGGCCAACGCGATCAACCCCAAGGTGGTGCTGTTCTTCCTGTCGTTCCTGCCGCAGTTCGTGGTCGCGTCGCAGGGGCACGTGGAATGGCAACTTGGCGTGCTGGGCCTGGTCTTCACGGCGCAGGCGGCGGTCCTGTTCGGGCTGCTGGGCTTCTTCGCCGGCGCGGTCGGCGCCTGGCTCACCCGCCGCCCACGCGCCGGCTTGTGGCTGGACCGGCTGGCGGGCGCGGTGTTCGTGGGGATCGGCCTGCGGATGATCGTCAGCCGCTGAGCGCGGCCCCGTTCCGTCCTTTCAGCCCGACAGGCGCGACGCTATATTCGCGCCGATACGTCGACTGCCAGGACCCCCCATGTCTTTTCCCTTGCACCGCACGCACCGCCCAAGCCGTGTGAACTGGATCGCGGCGCGCGTCGTCGCCCTGTCGCTCGTCGTGGCGGGGCTGTCCGCGTGGGCTGGCCCGCGGTCCGAGACTGTCCGCATCGCCGGCGCGGTGAAGACGCCACTCGATCTGACCGTGGCCGATCTGCGTGCGTTCCCGCCGGATCAGATCGCCAGCTTCACCACGATGAAGCGGCTGGACGGTCAAGAAGTCGCCAGCACCGTGCGCGGCGTGAAGCTCAGCGCCGTGATCGAGCGGGCCGGCGTGGTCGCGCCGGGGCGTAACGATTGGAAGTCCCTGATCGTGCTGGCGTCGGCGACGGACGGCTACAAGGTCAGCTTCTCGTGGCCGGAGCTCATCAACACGGCGGTCGGCGCCGGCGTGCTGGTGGTGTTCGAGCGCGACGGCCAGCCGCTCGCCGACGACCAGGGCCGCATCGCGCTGGTGTCCGCCAACGATCTGCGGACCGGTCCGCGACACGTGAAATGGCTGGACCGGATCGAGCTGCGGCAGCCCTGAGCGCCAGGCTCGGGTTCCGGGCCCGAGCATCGACGGCTCAGCCGTGTCGCAAGCAGAAGCGGGGGGGCGCGGTCGACGAGGACGGCGTCAACTCACGGCGCAGCGTGGCCGCGAAGCTCGCCAGACTGGCGCTGCGCAGCGGCACGAACGGCACCTGATGCCGCTCCGCGAGCCGCTTGAGATTGGCGACCGAATCATGGTCGACGCAATCCACCGGAAAGACCACCAGATCGGCCCGCGGCAACAGCGCGGAGAGCAATCCCTTGCGCGACTCCAGCCCGCCGTCGTGATGCAGGAATTCGCCGCCATGCCGATGGACGAAGTCGCGGATCGCCGGCGTCGAGCTGGGGCGACCGCCCACGTACAGCACCCGCCGCGCCGCGAGCAGCGCGACGTCCGACCCGTCCGGACCGGTCTCACCCGCCGACGTCCCTTGCGCGCTGATCTGCTGCAACTCGCCTTCCGCCGCGGACAGCTCCTCCGTCAGCGACTGCGCGTGAGCCAGTGCGCGGTCCAACTGCTCTTGCACTTGTCGGAGGCGGTGCCCGGCGTCCTCGGCGATGCGTTCGGCGTGCTCCCGGCGCTGCGTGTGCAGTGCGATCAGCTCGGCCGCGTCCGCCGTCGGCGCGTTCTCGGTCGGCCGCGCGCGGGCCTCGGCCAGACGGCCTTCGAAGTCGATGCCTTGCTGGCGCAACCGCTCCGCGAGCTGGTCACGTTCCTGGATCGCTTCCTGGCGCCGCGACTGCTCGCGCTCCAGGCGGTCGTGCAGGTCCGCGTTGTCCCGTTCCAGCGTCACGAAGCGTTTGAGCTCGTGCCGGTTGGCCGAGCCCATCAGGTGCGACAGCATGTGGACCTCGCCGAATGCCGCCTGCCGCAACTCGGGCGTCACCGCCTTGTGCGTGAGCAGCGCCCAATAGGCGCCGGGGATGTCCCCCTGGCTCCAGGCGTGTTTCCAGGCCTGATCGAGCCCGGCCGCGTCCCGCGCCGCGGCGAAGGTGCGCACCGCGCCGGCATGGCGCTGATCGAGCGCCTTATGCAGGGCCTTCGACACCTCGCCGCCCTGGGCCGCGAGGCTGACGGCCAGGTGATGGACCTCCAGGTCGCTGCTGCCCTTGACCGACGCATGCCGGGTCATCAGGCGGCGCAACTCGGCGGTGCCGAGGCAGGTGCCGATGACCGAGCAATGCAGGTGGCCGTCCAGCTGATGCAGTCGCGTGCGCGCGGCGGCGGTGGCGCCGACGGCCGGCTCCTCGGCATCATGGTCGCAGCAGCCGATCGGGGACAGCCCGCTGGGGCTGCGCTTGAATGGGGGCGTCAACATCAACGGGCCTCGCGGGACGGTCATGGTGGTTTCGCAATATACGGCCAAACATATCGAAAGGCGCCGGGTGGCCAATTCCCGCGGCCGATCCGACGCTGATCCGGACGCGATCCGGACGCGATCCGGCATCGATGCACGGCGGCGGGGGCGTCTCCGCGAGAATGCGGCGATCCGGATCCTCAACCCAGGAGAGTCGACATGAAGGCCAGCGCGCGCAACCAGTTCAGCGGTCAGATCACCGCGATCCAGGACGGCACCGTCAACGACGAGGTCGAGCTGCAGACCGCCTCCGGGCTGCGGGTGGTGGCGACGGTGACCCGCGCCAGCCGCGACACGCTGGGCCTGCGCGTGGGCGCGAATGTCGTGGCGCTGGTCAAGGCGTCGTCGGTGGTGCTCGTCACCGACGCGGGCGGGGTGCGTTTCTCGGCGCGCAACCAGTTCCAGGGCACGGTCAGTCAGGTGACCCTGGGCGCCGTCAACAGCGAGGTCGCGTTGACGCTGGCGGACGGGGAACTGCTGGTCGCGATCGTCACCAACGAGAGTGCGGACGGGCTCGGCTTGTCGGCAGGTCAGACGGCGACGGCGCTGTTCAAGGCGGGCAGCGTCATTCTGGGCGTGGCAGCCTGATGGCGGGGCGCCCGCCGCGCGCAGGCGCTCGGCGGACGCTGCGACCGCGAGTGCGGCCTGAACGGGGGGCGCCCACCCGCATGGCGGAGGCAGGGTGATCGCGTGAGCGCCGTCGCATTTGGCGCTATACAGATGAGCCGACCCAAGGAGTCCCCATGCCCACCGACCCCATGTCCCCTCGCAACTGGTTCGACCAGGGCGGTCAGGCCTACGCCCGCTTTCGTCCGGAGTACCCCTCGGAACTTGCGGCGTATCTGGGCCGCATCGCCCCGTCACGGGAGCTGGCGGTCGACGTGGGCTGCGGCAACGGCCAGTTGACGACGCAGCTCGCGGCGCACTTCGATGCCGTGCTCGGCATCGATCCCAGCGCCGACCAGATCGCCAACGCGGTGCCGCAAGAGGGGGTGCGCTATGTCCTCGGGCCGGCGGAGCACCTGCCCGTGGGCGATCGCGGCGCCAGTCTCGTCTGCGCCGCGCAGGCCGCGCACTGGTTCGATCTGCCGGCCTTCTACGCCGAGGCTCGCCGTGTCGCGGCGAGCGGGGCGGTCCTGGCGTTGATCAGCTATGGCGTGCTGGCGCTGGATGACGCGCTGAGCGAGCGCTTCGATCGCTTCTACTGGCAACAGATCGGCCCGTACTGGCCGCCGGAGCGCAAGCTGGTCGACAACGGCTACGCCGACCTGCCGTTTCCCTTCGACGAGCGCGCCGCGCCGCCGATGGCGATCGGCAAGGACTGGACCCTGCGGGAGTTTCTCGGGTATGTCTCGACCTGGTCCGCCGTGCGTGGCGTCCGGGAGGCGGGCCGCGAGGACCTGCTCACCGCGTTCGCCGAGGACCTGACGACCCTGTGGGGCGATCCGGCGGCCACCCGCCGAATCACCTGGCCGATCAACATGCGGGTGGGCAGCCTCTGAGGCCTCCCGGATCCCGCGGAGCCCGGCGCAAGCATTGGCCGCGACCCCCCGCGGCCCCTCGCGCCCGACCCGATCAATACGTGATGGTGACCGTCACCGTGTCGGTGTAGGTGCCCGGCACCACGCCGGACAGCGAGGGGATGCGGCCGTAGACCGAGATCGACTGCGCGCTGCCGGTGCCGGTGCTGCTCTTGGTGCTGGAGCTGGCGGTGCCGTCGCCCCAGACCGTCGTGCGGCCGGAGTCCAGGTACAGCTGGTAGCCCAGCGTGTTGGAGCCGCTCTTCATCGTCCGGGACGTGAAGTTGGACGCGCCGCCCGCGTTGGCGCCGGCGTTCAGGGATACCGCGTAGGGCGTGGTGTTCGAGCAAGTCACCGTCAGCGTGGACGTGGCGTCCAGCGGCACGCCGGTGGCCAGCGGGTCGATCGCGCTGCCGAAGTTCAGCGTGGAGCCCGACACGTTGCAGGAACTGGTGATCGTGGCCGTCACCTGGAAGGTGTTGGTCGCGGTCGTCGCGTTGGCCGTCACCGAGGTCGCCACCGCCGCCGACAGCAGGCCCAGGCCCACCACGACGCGCTTGACCGACTTGCCTGCCTTGCTCGAGAACTTGTTCATGAGACCCCCTGTTTGCGATGACCAAATCTTCGGCGGGGGCGCATTTCGTTAACAGACGCTGAAGTCGTCAGCGCCGGTCGGGCAGTTGCGAGGGACACGTGTAGGCAAAGCGCTGACAGGCGTCAGCCGGTGCAACGGCGCCTGGACGCAGGTCGAGGCCATTGCAGGAGAAAGGCGAGGGGCCGCAGCAGCCGCCCGCCGCAGGCGAATCACTCGATGTAGGAGAGCGGCAGCGCCGTCGTGAACTTCAGCTCCTCCATGGCGAAGCTGGAGCTGACGTCCGACAGCTGCGTGCTGGCGATCAGGCGCTTGTAGACCAGGTCGTAGGCAGCGATGTCGGGGACGACGACGCGCAGCAGGTAATCGATCTCGCCGCTCATCCGGTAGAACTCGACCACCTCGGGGATCGCCTCGACGGCGGCCCGGAACTGGGCCAGCCACGCCTGGGAGTGGATATTGGTCCGCACCGAGACGAACACCGTCACCCCGACGTTCACCTTCTTCGGGTCCACCAGCATGACGTTGCGGGTGATCACGCCCGCTTCCTTCAGCCGTTGCACCCGGCGCCAGCATGGCGTCTGCGACAGCCCCACCGCCTCCGCCAGATCGGCCACCTGGATCGTCGCGTCTCGCTGCAGCAACTCCAGGATCTTCCGGTCGATGGAATCCAGTTTTGTTTTGGCCATGAATATTGGAATCCGATTGCTTGAAATGTCGTTATCGGGCGGAATTTTGCACCTGAATTCCAATCTCGCCTTCCGACAATCTCGGCCATGGAAATCTATCTCGACGCCAACGCCACCACGCCCGTCCTGCCGCAAGCCCGCGCCGCCGCGCTGGCGGTCATGGCCGACGCCTTCGGCAATCCGAGCAGCATCCACGGCAGCGGCCTGAAGGCTCGCGCGTTGCTGGACGAGGTCCGCGCCACCGCGCGCCGGGTGCTGGGGGCGCCGAACGGTCGGTTGCTGTTCACCAGCGGCGCGACCGAAGGCATCCAGACCGCCGTGCTGTCCGCGCTGAGCGCGCTGCGCGCGCGGCGCCAGGTCGGCGAGGCGATACCGCAGCGGCTGCTGTACGGCGCCACCGAGCACAAGGCGGTGCCCGAGGCGCTGAAGCACTGGAATGCGTTGATCGGCCTGGACCTGGAGATCGTCGCCATCCCGGTCGGCGCCGACGGCCGCCACGACCTGGCCTGGCTGCGCGAGCAGGCGCCGGGGGCGGGCCTGGTCTGCACCATGGCCGCCAACAACGAGACCGGCGTGATCAGCGACCTCGACGGCATCGCCGACGCCCTGCGCGACAGCCCGGCGCTGTGGCTGGTGGACGGCGTGCAGGCGCTGGGCAAGCTGGCGCTGCCGCTGGGCGGACGCCCGGCACGGGGCATCGCCGTCCGCGAGATCGACTACGCGCCGTTCTCCGGCCACAAGCTCTACGCGCCCAAGGGCGTCGGCATGCTCTACGTCCGCGAGGGCGCGCCCTTCACGCCGCTGATGGCCGGCGGCGGCCAGGAGGGGGCATCGCGCTCCGGCACCGAGAACATGGCCGGCATCGCCGCGCTGGGCGCGGTGCTGGCGGCCCTGGAAGCGGGCGATGTCTTCGCCTCCGCGGCCCGACTGGCCGATCGCCGCGAGCGCCTGGCCGCCGCACTGCGCGAGGCCTTCCCCGAGGTCGTCTTCAACGCGCCCTTCGACTGCAGCCTGCCGACGACGCTCAACGTCTCCGTTCCCGGCCTGAGCGCGAAGCTGCTGCTGGATCTGTTCGACGCCGCCGGGCTGCGCGTCAGCGGCGGCTCCGCCTGCGGCGCCTCGCGCGCGCAGCCGAGTTATGTCCTGGAGGCGATGGGCCTGCCGGACTGGCGCACCGCCGCCGCGGTCCGCCTGTCCTTCGGTGCGGCCGACGACGAGACCTCCATCGACGAAGCCTGCCGGCGCCTGCGCGCCTGCGGCGAGTCGCTGCGGGCCACCTGCCAGACGCCCTCCCCGGAGGAGGACGACGCGCCGCGGCGCACCGACCTGCTGACGCGTTTCGTCGTCGACGGGGCCTGTTGCTACGTCGTCGCCGACGCGGCCAGCCGCCGCTGCGCGGTCGTCGATCCTCTGCCGGAACTGACGGAGCGCCTGGCGCAATGGATGCGCTGCCGCGGCCTGGCGCTGGCCGCGGTGCTGGACACCCACAGCCATGGCGACCATGCCTCCTCGGCGCAGTCGCTGCGCGACGCGGTGCCCGAGCTGCTGGCGGACGAGGCCCGGCCCGAGGGCCTGGACGCCCTGGGCTGGCCGACGGGTCACGAGGTGATCGCGCTGGGCACGCACCGGCTGTCGCGGCTCGCGACCCCCGGCCACACCGAAGATTCCACCGCCTACCTGCTGCATGAGGCCGGAGAGCTGCTGGGCGTTTTCGTCGGCGACACGGTGATGCCGGGCGCGCTCGGCCGCAGCGATTTCGAGCAGAGCGCGCCGAACGCGTTCGGGGCCTCGCTGAAGACGCTGGAACGCAACGTCGGTCCGGACGCGCTGCTGCTGCCGGGCCACGACTACGACGACCGCTTCGCCACCACGCTGACCGTCGAATGCGAGGCCCAGCCGCTGCTGGCCGGCGTGCTGCGTGGACGCCTGAGCGCGCATGCCTTCGCGGTCGGCAAGTCGGTGCTGGAGCGCAGCCTGCCGCTGACCGAGTACCAGACCATGGTGTGCGGCGCCCGCATCGATTGCGACCGCCCGGCCGAGCGCGTCGAGATGAGCGCCGCCGAGCTGCGCGAGGCGCTGCGGTCGACGACGCGGCCGGTGCTGGTCGACGTTCGTGAGGCCTACGAGGAGCGCCTGAGCCCGGCCGACGAGCTGGCGCCCGAACGCGTGCCGCTGTCGACGCTGGTCGGCGAGCTGCCGCGCTGGATGGCGTTGCCGGCGCAGACGCCGGTGGTCTTCTTCTGCCGCAGCGGCAACCGCAGCGCGCAGGCGGCGCGGGCGCTGCGCCGCCTGGGCCACGCCCGGGCCTGGAGCCTGGCCGGCGGCCTGGCGCTATGGCCGGCGGAAACCCGCCCGGCCGGCTTCGAGGCGATGGCGATCTGAGACCGGCCGGGGCTGGCCCGCGTCCGCGGCGCGACGACAATTCGCCGCCATGGACCTGCTCAAGACCTTCGCCCTGTTCGTCGTCACCGCGCTCGCCGAGATCATCGGCTGCTACCTGCCGTACCTGTGGCTGAAGCAGGACCGATCCGCGTGGCTGCTGCTACCGGCTGCGCTCAGCCTGGCGCTTTTCGCCTGGCTGCTCACCTTGCATCCCACCGCCGCCGGCCGCGTCTATGCGGCCTACGGCGGCGTCTACATCGGCGTGGCCGTGCTGTGGTTGTGGCTGGTCGACAAGATCACCCCCACCGCCACCGACCTCATCGGCGTCGCGGTCTGCTTCGTCGGCATGGCGATCATCATGTCCGGCGCGCGCCAGCCGGCCTGAGCCCGCGGCCGGGCGCCCCGCGTTCCGCCCGGGGCGAATCCTGCATTGACCCGCGTTCGATCTGCCTCTATGCTCGATTCATGAAAGCGCTTTCATAAACCGATCAACAGAGAGCCGGAGCGCATGAATCACAAGACCGAGACAAGCTCGGCGTCGTCCGCGGGGACGACGTCGGTGCGATGGACCCTGACCGCCAAGGGCGCGGACCTGGCGACTTCCACCCGCTTCGCCGCGCAGGCGGACCTGTCGCTGCAGCCCGCGGCGGCCTTCGCGGCCGACGCGGCGAGGGCCGGCATGCCCCGGCTGGTGGTGAACAGCCGCCGCCGCTTCCAGCGCATCGAGGGCTTCGGCGGCGCCTTCACCGAGGCTGCCGCCGCGACCTGGCGGCAGTTGCCGCCGGCGGAGGCGGACGCGCTGCTGCGCGCCTACTTCGACGTGAATGCCGGCCATGGCTACACGTTCAATCGCGTGCACATGAACAGCTGCGATTTCTCGCTGGGCAACTACGCGCATGCGGACGTGCCGGGCGACGAGGCGCTGGAACACTTCAACATCGACCGCGACCGCCAGGCGCTGCTGCCGATGATCAAGGCCGCGCAGCAGATCGCGCCCGGCCCGATGAAGCTGCTGGTCTCGCCGTGGAGTCCGCCCGCGTGGATGAAGACCAACGGGCAGATGAACGGCGGCGGCAAGCTGCTGCCGCGGCATGCCAGCGCCTGGGCGCAGTGCTACGTGCGCTTCATCCAGGCCTATGAGGCCGAGGGCGTGCCGGTCTGGGGCGTGTCGGTCCAGAACGAGCCCGACGCGGTGCAGCGCTGGGACTCCTGCGTGTACAGCGCCGAGGAGGAACGCGACTTCGTCCGCGATCACCTCGGCCCCGCGCTGCATGCCGCCGGGCTGGCGCGCATCCGCATCGTGATCTGGGACCACAACCGCGACCAGATGGTGCAGCGCGCCGACGTCGTCTACTCCGACCCGGAGGCAGCGAAGTACGTCTGGGGCTGCGGCTTCCACTGGTACGTCGAGGACCATTTCGATCACGTGCAGCTGGTCCACGACGCGTTCCCCGACAAGCAACTGCTCTTCACCGAAGGCTGCCAGGAGGGCGGGCCGCACGTCGGGTCCTGGGCGCCCGGGGAGCGTTACGCGCGCAGCATCATCAACGACCTGAACCGCTGGACCGTCGGCTGGATCGACTGGAACCTGCTGCTCGACGAGACCGGGGGACCGAACCACGTCGGTAACCTGTGCAGCGCGCCGATGCTCGCGGACCGGGAGCAGCAGCGGCTGATGCCGCAGAGCTCCTACGACTACCTCGGCCACTTCAGCCGCTTCATCCGGCCGGGCGCCTTCCGCGTGCTGTGCTCGGCGAGCAGCCAGGACCTCGAATGCACCGCGGCGGTCAACGAGGACGGCAGTGTCGCAGTGGTGGTGCTGAACCGCAGCGAGAAGTCGCACCGCTTCGCCCTGCACATCGATGGCCAGGCCACTGTGGCCGACCTGCCGCCACGCGCGATCGCGACCTACGTGCTGCCGCGCTGAGCGGCGCCCCTTGCGTCCTCGTCGACTCATGCACCTGCCGATGCCACTCGCCGACGTCCATCACCCTCTCGCGACGGAGCCGCGCGCTTGACCGACCGCATTCTGATCAACCGCCGCGCCTGGCTGGCCGGCGTCGCCGTGCCCGCGCTGCCGGGACTCATCGTCGTGCCGGCGTTGGCGCAGACGCGCGAGGTGCTCACCATCGCCGCGTTCCCGCTGATGGACGAGATCGCGCGTGCCGCGATCCCGGCGTGGCAGGCGATGCACCCGGACGTGGAGCTGCGCATCCTGATGCGGCAATACACCGATCACCACACGGCGATGACCACGGCGCTGTCGACGGCGGTCGGCCTGCCTGACGTGATGGCGCTGGAGTCCAGCTTCGTCGGTCGTTTCGCGCAAGGCGGCGGGCTGGAGGATCTGCGCCAGCCGCCGTTCGGCATCGAGGCCTTCCGCCCACGCATCGTGCCGTATGCGTATGACCAGGCGATCGCGCGCGGCGGCGCGGTGGTGGCGATGCCGGCGGACATCGGCCCCGGCACGCTGCTGTACCGCCAGGACATCCTGGACCGCGCCGGCGTCGTGGCCAAGGAGCTGACGCGCAGTTGGGACGACTACGTCGCCGCGGGCGAGCGCATCAAGGCACGCACCGGCGCGTACCTCATCGCCAACGTCCAGGAGATCAAGGACATCCTGATCGCCGACGGCCTGCGGCCGGGCGAGGGGGTTTACTTCGACACCGACTCCCGCGTGCTGGTGAACACGCCGCGTTTCGAGCGCGCCTTCGAAGTCGCGCTGCGGGCGCGGCGCAAGGGGCTCGATGCGAAGGTCCAGGCGTGGTCGAACGACTGGGGCGCGGGTTTCAAGCAGGGCCGGCTGGCGACGGAGTTGTCCGGAGCCTGGCTGGTGGGGCAGCTCCATGCGTTCGTGGCGCCGGAGACCAAGGGGCTGTGGCGCGCGGCGTCGCTGCCGGGCGGCTCGCTGGTGCCGTATGGCGGCACCTTCTATGCGATCGCGCGCCGGTCGGCGCCGGCGCGCAAGCGGCTGGCGTGGCGCTTCATTCAGTTGATGACGATGGATCCGCACCGGCAGCTGCAGGCGTTCAAGAACTACGACGCCTTTCCCGCGTTGCGCGACGTGCAGGACGACCCGTTCTTCAGCGAGCCGGTGAGCTTCCTCGGCGGCCAGCGCGCGCGGCTGCTGTGGCGCGACGACGCGCTGCGCATCACGGCGCAGCCGGTCCACAAGCAGAACAAGTTCGCCGAGGAGGTGGTGCAGACCGAGCTCGACAAGGTGCTGCGCGGACAGAAGACGATCAGGACGGCGCTGGCCGATGCCGAGCAATTGCTCCAACGGCGCGCGAAACGATAACGACGGAGACCTTCCCTCATGAAGCAACGACTCTCGCGGCGCTGGGCCGCTGTTCCGCTGCTGGCGGCGCTGACGATCACCGGGGATGCGGCGCTGGCGCAGACCGCGGCGGGGACCAACGGCGCGGCGTCCGGTCCCATCGGCCTGCCGGACGGCTATCGGCTGGTGTGGTCCGACGAATTCGACAAAGGCCCGCTGCCCGACGAGACCAAGTGGGCCTACGACACGGGCATGAACAAGCAGGGCTGGCACAACCGGGAGAAGCAGTACTACTCGGGCCCGCGCGCCGAGAACGCCGCGATCCGCGACGGCAGGCTGGTGATCACCGCGCGCAAGGAGTCGCTGTCTTCGCGGCCCGACTGGGGCGGGCAGAAGTACACGTCGACGCGCCTGATCACGCAGGGTCGCGCCGAGTGGACCTACGGCTACTTCGAGATCCGGGCCAAGCTGCCGTGCGGCAAGGGCACGTGGCCGGCGATCTGGACGCTGGGCAGCCAGGGCGACTGGCCGGCGGCGGGCGAGCTGGACATCCTCGAACACATCGGCCACACGCCGGACCGGGTGTTCAGCACGGTGCACACCACGTCCGGGCACGGCGGCCACGGCGTCGGCGACGCGACGCGGCTGCCGACCGCGTGCAGCGAGTTCCACACGTACCAGATGCTGTGGACGCCGCAGGAGATCCGCTTCGGCATCGACGGCAAGGTGCATGCGGCGTATCCGAATCTGGGCAAGGGCCGGGACCAATGGCCGTTCGACAAGCCGCAGTTCCTGATCCTCAACCTCGCCATCGGCGGAGACCTCGGCGGCGAGGTGGACGACGGAATCTTCCCGATCGGGTATGAGGTGGCGTATGTGAGGGTGTATCAGGCGGGGAGGTGACCCTCGGGCCGAGGAGCGAACCTGCGGTTCGCATCCTCTGCGGCGCGGGCACAACATGCGCTCGCGAGGTCGGACCGGTAGACTCGGCGAGGACGTTCCCAACCTCCTCCGACCCTCATGCGGCCCCGATACAACCAGTTCAACGACAAGCGCCGACTGCTTTCGCCGCGCGAAGTGGATCTACGTCAGCAAGAACTGGAGAGGCTGGCCGAGCGTGCGAGATACGGCGGGAATCCCGAGCACGAACGCAATCCCGGTGACTTCGGCCTGACCCCGCCGTCGGGCCCCAGGCCAGGCAAGTCCCTGTGCGACGCGGTCCGTGTCTTCAAGAGAGCGGAGGCGGAACAGCTGTTGCGCCAAGGTTTCAAACGAGGGCTTGTCAGTGACCGGCGCGACGGCGTGTGGCCCAAGAACGTCTGGTCGATGACCGCGGACGGCATGCCGCTGGAAGCGCAGGTGGAGAACCCCGAGTTGGGGACCTATCACGGCTACCCGATGCCGGAGTCGGATCCGATGCACGCCGAAGTGGTGAAGCGTTGGGGAGAACCGGATGTCTGACCTGACGATTCAACTGAAATGGATGTCCGCTGAATCGGGTGACCCATGTGTCCGAGCGACCGCCGCGTCGCTGGGCGTGTTCCTCGACGAGACGAGCCTGACTCGCAACGAGGACATCTGGACACGGACCGTCAGCGATGAGGTCTTCATCTCCGCGTATCCGCTGGCGCAATGGTTCGCCAGTTCATGGTGGCGTCTGAATCATGAGCCTCTGCCGACGCAGGGCAACCAGCCGACGCATGAATGGCGGATGGCGCATGAACTCGGCGCCGCGAACCATGGATTTGTCTGGCCTCGGGTCGTGATGGCTTCGGACGGCGAGTCGATGCAGGTCTGGGCCACGCCATTGATGACGCCGGACCAGTCCGTCCGATACCTCCAGGGCTTGCCGGCGCCCCGGTCCATCGCCATCGAGCGATTTCAATCGAGCGTGGGCCAGTTCATTCAGGACACATTGAGCCGCCTCGACGCGAAGGAACTCGGCGGGTCCAATCTCGCGCAGCTGTGGGCGCTGATCCAGGAGGATCAGGCCGATGTCGAGTCACGTCGGCGCCGCACGCTTGAGGCCCAACTCGGCTTCGATGCCGAGGAGTGCCCTGCGGACATCCTCGAGGCGGCACTCCAATGGCGGAGCCGCGTCGGCGAAATCGCCTTGTCGGAGATCGCGCCCGCGATCGCGCAGTCCGGCGGCAACCCCGCTCTCGCGGCGATCGGGCATCTCGCCACGATGCCGGGGATCGTCGCGAAACCGGAAGTTCGTTTCGACACCATCGGGCCTCCGGTTGCCGGCATGCCGTGGGAGCGAGCCAGTCACGCCGCGAACTCACTTCGCGCGCACATCGGCAACGCCGCTGCCCGAGTCTCCGATCGCGAGCTCCACGAGCTGCTGGGAGTGAGCCGAGATCAGGTGCAGAGCAGTGCTCCGCAGAATGTTCGGGAGCCCGTTGCCGTCGCTATTCCCGATGGCAATGGACGCCTGATGATCGTCCCGAGAAAGCGCAACCCGCGAGGCAAGCGCTTCGAGTTGGCGAGGATTCTTGGCGAGCACCTCCGGGAGGATCATGAAACCCGGTGGTTGGCGTCGACGGACCTGCCAACCTCCAGGCAAAAGTACCAGCGCGCATTCGCGGCGGAGTTTCTTTGCCCTTTCAGCGCGCTGGAGAGCTATCTGGATGGCGATCACTCATCGCCCGCGATCGAGGATGCGGCCGAGCACTTCGACGTGGGCGAACTGACCGTGCAGGCGCAGTTGGCCAATCATGGCCTGATCGCGCCGCCGCAGTTCGCGGCCAGCATGCCCTACCGCATGGCGGTCTGAGCGGATCGGGATACCGACGTTGGTGGACAACACGACTTGCCTGCTCGATGTCGACGTCTGATCCGTCGAAAGGCGCCACGCTGCTCGGCCTGATCGCCATCCTCTTCTGGAGCACCTCGGTCGGCGTCACGCGCAGCACGATCGAATTCCTGGGACGGACCGGCGCGCCGGCGGTGCTGTTCACGCTCTCCGCGCTGCTGCTCCTGCCCACCCGCACCTCGCTGCGCGACCTGCCGCGGCGCTACTTGTGGCTGGGCGCCGCGCTGTTCGTCGGCTACGAGCTGTGCTTCGTCCTCGCGCTCGGACTCGCGCGGACGCGGCATGAGGCGATCGAAGTCGGCATGATCAACTACCTTTGGCCCAGCCTCACCGTCCTGTTCTCGTCGATCGCCGGTCGCAAGCGACTGAACGCGGTGATGCTCGCCGGCCTGGCGCTCGCCTTCGCCGGCGTCATCACGGCGTCGTCGCCGCCGGACGGCTTCTCGCCCGGCCGCTTCTTCCACAACGCGGCGTCCAACCCGCTCTGCTACGGACTCGCCTTCATCGGCGCCATCGTGTGGGCCCTCTACAGCACCTGCACGAAGCACATGGCCGAGGGGCGGAACGCGCTCTGGCTCTTCATGGCGCTCAGCGCCGCGGGCTTCTGGAGCGTGCACCTGCTCAACCCGGAGCGGGCGCCGATGACGGTGTCGATGCATGTCGTCGTCCAGGTCGCGCTGGCCAGCGCGGCGGTGACGCTCGCCTACCTGCTGTGGAACATCGGCGTGCTGCGCGGCAACATCCATGTGTTGGGCTTGGCGGCGAACGGCACGCCGCTGATGTCGGCGCTGTTCGCCTCATTGCTGCTCGACGCGCCGTTGTCGCCGATCTTCTGGGGCGGCGCCGCGATGGTGGCGGCGGGGTCGCTGGTGGCCGGCATCGGGGCGCGGCGGTCGACCTGACGGGGAGCGCCGCGACGGAGGATCGCGGCATCGCGGAAGCTGAACACGGCCTCGAGCTCACCTGTCATCGTCACCCAGATACGATGCCCGCCACAGGGCCTCGTACTTGATCGCGAGTCCAGGGAGGTTTGTCGATGAATGAGAGCGATCCGACGCAGGCGCCAGAACCTGAATCCGCCGCTGAACCAGCGTCATCCCCGGAGCCGATGACCGACGAGTCGTCGGTGCGTCGTCTGGATGCCTGGGACTGGTTGCGCGAAGCGGCGCGGGTGATGACTTTCCGCGCGCCCCGGTGGCGGCGCCTGGACGCGGGCCCCCTGGCGCTCGCGACGCTGATGTTGCTCGCGCTGCTGCTGGGCTGCGGGATTCAGCGCCTGGCCTTCGACATCCCGGTCGGGTTCTCATGGATGGGCCTGTTGGAGGGATGGGCGTCCACGGTCCTCTCGGTGTGGCTCGGGTGGGTGGTCGTGCGCTCCATGCGAGGGGACGGTCCGACCGCGCCGGGCCTCGGCACGCTGGTCGGGGTGCAGATCGTTGCGAGCGTGCTGATCAGCCTCGTGGCCGCCATGCTCCTGCAGCTGCTGCGCGAGACCGTCGGCCCGCTCGATCAATGGCCGGAGGCGCTGCGGTGGGCGATCTGGCTCGTGCCCATGCTGTGGGGCACGGCGGCCGGCATCGTCCTGCTCTGGCGCCTCGCGGGCACGGGCCTGGCCCGTCTGCTGGTCGTCCTCCTGGTGCCCGGGGCGCTCGTCGTCGGGAACTGGCCGCAGCCCGCCGTGTTCTGGCGGCCGATCCTCAGCGCGGCAACGGAGGATGGTGCGACGCCGGAGCACGGTCTCCATCTCACCGAAGACGTCCTCACCGCGCAGCCCCAACTGATCGCCGACGCGTTGAACGCGCTGCCGCGTTCGGCGCCGGGGCGCGTCAACGTCTACGCGGTGACTTTCGCGCCCTACGCGACCCAGGACGTCTTCATGCATGAGAGCGAGGTGGTCGCCAAGACGATGGCGGAGCGTTTCGACGCCGGGGAGCGGACGGTTCAACTGGTCATGAACCCGGCGACGGGAATGTCGCTCCCCTGGGCCACCCACGCGAACCTGCGCAGGACCATCGAGCGCATGGCCGCGGTGATGGATCGCGACCGAGACGTGCTGTTCCTCCACCTCACCTCGCATGGCGGCAAGGACGCGAAGCTGGCGGCCGATGCATGGCCGGTCAGGACCGAGCCGCTGACGCCCCAGTTGCTGAAGCAATGGCTGGACGAGGCCGGCGTGCGGTGGCGCGTGATCTCGATCTCCGCTTGCTACTCCGGCAGCTGGATCGAGCCGCTGGCCGACGACGGCACGCTGGTGATGACGGCCGCCGACGCGGATCACACGTCCTATGGCTGCGGGGCGCGCTCGCCGCTCACGTTCTTCGGGCAGGCGATGTACGTGGACGCGTTGAAGGACACCTGGTCCTTCCAGCAAGCCCATGCGCAGGCTCGCAAACTGATCGAGGTGCGCGAGCGCGAGGCGGGCAAGACCGACGGTTATTCGAATCCGCAGCTGCGCGAGGGCGTCGCCATCGGCCGCGTGCTGGCGCGGCTGGAGGCCCAGCAGCGCGGCCGTTGAAGTCGCGCCGCGGGTGGATGCGTCAGCGCCCTAGGCGGCGCTGCGTTGGCGAGCGTCCACGGTGGGCGCTCCCGTCGGCGGCGTCGCAGGCAGACCGCTTCCCATGCCTGCCCCGTACTTCCTCACATACGCCTCATGCGACGGCAACTGCCGCACCGTGTGCTCGATCCGCTCGCGCATGTCCCCGAGGAAGCGGGCCAGCTCCTCATCCCCCATCAGGTCCGCCGTCGGGTGGAACTGCTCCGGCGCGATGCCCTGGCCGAGCATCACCTGGATCCACGAGTTCTCCGTGAACAGCTCATTCGGCACGCGGAACACGCGCGCCGTCTCCCGGAAGAGATCGAGCCGATGCCGCAATGACGCCGGCACGGCCATGGCCCGCAGGTCGCGCCACATCGGGGAGTCCGACCGATTCGTCACGTGGTAGTGCAGGATGATGAAGTCGCGGATGTGCTCCAGTTCATGGGCCATCTGCGCGTTGTACTCGTCCACGTCGGATGACCGGATGCCGTCCTTGGGGAACATCTGCATCAGCCGGATCGCGCTGCGCTGGATCAGGTGGATGCTGGTGGATTCCAGCGGCTCCAGGAAGCCGCTGGCCAGGCCGATGCCGACGCAGTTGCGCTTCCACACCACGTCGCGTTGCCCCGGCTTGAAGCGGATCACGCGCGGCTTGGTCAGCACCTCGCCCTGGATGTTGCCGAGCAGCGCGGACTGCGCCGTGTCGTCGTCGGTGTGGCGGCTGCTGAAGACGACGCCGTTGCCCACGCGATGCTGCAACGGAATCTGCCACTGCCAGCCCCAGGGATGCGCGATCGAGCGCGTGTAGGGCACCGCGTCGCGGACGGACGCGGTCTGCAGCGCGATGGCGCTGTCGCAGGGCAGCCAGTGCGACCAGTCCTGATAACCGACGCCCAGCGCCTGGCCCAGCAGCAGCGAGCGCATGCCGGTGCAGTCGATGAAGAGGTCGCCCTCGATCTGCGTGCCGTCCTGCAGGCGCAGCGCGCGGATGTCGCGGTCCCGCGGCGGGACGTCGGCACCGGACCCGTCGGCGTCATGCATGAGGACGTCGGCGATCCTGCCCTCGACACGCTGCACGCCGTGGCCCTCGCTGAGACGGCGCAGGTAGGCGCCGTACAAGGTCGCGTCGAGGTGGAACGCGTAGTTCATGCCCGCGCGCGGCAGGTGGGCGAAACGGTGCTCCTGCGCGGCGCGCAGCTCCAGGCAGTAGTCGCCGTACTCGGTGGCGAGGCCGCGCTCGCGGCCCTTCAGCCAGAAGTGCTGGAAGCCCGCGGTCCAGTGATCCGTGCCGGTGACCCCGAACGAGTGGATGTAGTCCTCGCCCACGTCGCGCCAGCCCTCGAAGCTGATGCCCAGCTTGAAGGTCGCCTGCGTCGCGGCCATGAACTCCTGCTCGTTGATGCCCAGCAGGTGGTGGAAGGTCAGCAGCGTCGGGATCGTCGCCTCGCCGACGCCCACGGTGCCGATCTCGTCGGACTCGACCAGGCGGATGTCCAGCAGCCGTCCCAGCGTCTTGGACAGGCAGGCGGCGACCATCCACCCCGCCGTGCCGCCGCCGGCGATCACGACGCGCCGCACCGGGCGGCGAGGGGACATCGGGTCGGCGGGCGTCGTGGGCATGGGGGGCTCCTCAGCGTTGGAGGCGTTTGAGCAGATGGGCGCGCAGATGGTCGGCGCCGTCCGCGGTCAGCGGCGCCAGTGCGTGGCGCGCCTGCGGGGGAATGTGGGCGACGGTGGACGCGTCGGCCTGGAAGACGTAATGGTCGAAGAGGCCCTGCCATGCGCGCCGCTGGGCCGGCGGCAGGTCGCGCATCGTCAGCAGCGCCAGCATCAGCGCGGCCACCGGCGAATCCATGTGCGCCGGCGACTGCCGCCACCAGTAGTTGATCAGCACGTTGAACGCATCCAGCGCCTCGACCTGATGCCACCACATGCTGGGGATGTAGACCGCGTCCCCGGGACCGAGCTCCGCTTGCAGGCCGTTGGCGAGCGCCTCGGCGAAACGCGGAAAACGCTCGAAGTCGGGTTGCTTCAGGTCGACCAGGCTGACGGGCTGGCCGGCGGGCGTGAAGTCGATCGGGCCGACGTAGAGGTTGGGCAACTGCTCCGGCGGGAACAGCGTGAAGCGCCGATGGCCCGCCATCACGCAAGCGATGTTGTCCGGCAGGTCGTAGTGCGGCGCGATCCGGCTGCGATTGCCCAGCCAGACGCTGACCAACGGATCCGGATCACCGACGTCCAGATCGTTGTGGGCGCGGAATCCCGGCAAGCAGGTGTCCACCGTCGTCGAGCCGACGTAGAAGCAGGGCGGACGCGGCTGCTCGCGCAACTCCAGCAGCGCTTCCATCACGGCGGGCAATGGCGCGTCCTCGCGGCCGAAGTTGAAGCCGCTGAAATCGTCGTTGTAGAAGAAGCGGCCGTCGATCTCCGGCGCGCCGGTCATGATCGCGACCGGCTCGCCGCGCCAGCATTGGCGCAGGTAGTCGACGGCGGACCGATCGGAGCGCCGCGACGCCTGCACCGCGGGCCAGTGCGAGACCAGGCCGCGCAGCACCACGGGCTGCGCCGCCGCCAGCAAGCCGTCGGGCAGGCGCCCGGGCGTCAGATCGGTGAGCTCGTGGATCGGTTCCATGCGCGGCCTCGTCGCGATGCGTGCGTGCGTCGATCGCTCACGGGCCGAGCCGGCGGTGCCGCTCGATCAGCGGGCGCAACTGCGACATCGACGCCACCGCCATGTAGATCGGCTGCAGGTGCCCGGCCCGATGCAATGCGGCCAGCGCCGTCGCGTCCAGCGCGGCCAGTCGTTCCTCGTTGATCGCGTGGAAGCCCGCGATGCGCGTCACGCCGCCATGCTCCGACTCGATGTCCAGCACGAAGGACTCCAGCAGCTCGTGCGTCAACAGCGCGTCGATGAACGCCGGCAGCGTCTGCATGCCTTCGTGGATCGCGCGCAGCAGCGAGCTGGCGCGCTCCAGGGTCTCGCTCGCGCCGCCCAGCGGGCCGAAGACCGGCGTGTCGTCGTCCGCGGCCAGTCGCACGCGAGGGTGCAGCAGGTCGACGTGGACCAGCAGGTCGTCGGGGCCCTCGCCGCGGCCGATCATGAAGGGCTGGCGCTCGATCGCCCACGGCAGGTAGTGCGCGTCCCACACGGTGTCCGCGCCGCGGTGGTCGAGGAACAGGTTGCTGCCCTCGGTCAGCCCGAACAGCGCCACCGGATGGAGGCCGGCGCCATCACCGGCGTTGCCGCCGTTGCCGGCGTCCTCCCGGAAGACGATGGGGTAATGCGCCTGCGCGTTGCGGAACTCGGCGGGAAAGAGCGGCGACGACATCACGGCGTCGCCGTAGGCCGAGCCCCGGCGGGTGACGATGCGCAGGTGCTGGTGCTCCGCGCTGTTCAGCAGGACGGTGGTCATGGGCGGCGGTCGATGAGGGCAGTCGATGAGGGCGGTCGTCTGAAACGTCCCGGCGCGCGGTCGATGGATCGAGCCGCGCGCCGGGTGGTCAGGCCAGGGTCGTGTCCCCGCGGTCAGAACTTATAGCGCAGGCCCAGCATGAAGCGGCGTCCCGTCTGCGTCACGCCGATCACTTCCTCCTTTGTGCGGCCGTGCTGGCGGATCACTTCGTCGGTGAGGTTGATCGCCTCGGCCTGGAAGCTCAGCCGCTCGCTGTAGTTGTAGCCCAGGCTGAGGTCCAGCTGCGCATACGGCTCGGTGTAGATCGGCGCCGAGCGGCCCAGCGTGTTGCCGTCGTTGACCGAGGCCAGGAACTTGTCGCGCCAGTTGTAGGCCACGCGGATGCTGTACTTCGCGTCCTCGTAGTAGCCCACCAGGTTGGCGGAGTCGCTCAGGCCGATCAGCGCGTACTGCTGGTCGAAGCTCATGTTGTCGTACTTCAGCCCGGACCTGACCTTCGTGAAGTTGGCCGCCACGCCGAAGCCGCTGTGCCCGAAGGCGTGCTGCACGTTGAGCTCGAAGCCGCTCAGGCTGTTGGAGCGCGTGTTGGCCGGCGTGGTGATCTGGAAGTTGGCGATCGGATCACCGGGCTGGCCGGTGATCGTGCCCTGCGCGTTGCCGTTGTCGTCGAAGCCGGTGCGCACCACGCCGTTCGTGCCGTTGTACTTGTTGAGGATGTAGTTTCGGATGCAGGTGATGTCGGTGGCGCAACCACCGGCCGCCGACGCCTCGTTGTAGAGCTTGCCGCCGACGGGGGTGTGCAGGTTGAACGGGGTCGCGTTCTCCAGCGTCGAGCCGATGTAGTTGGAGATGTTCTTGCGGAAGAAGCCCGCCGCCACATAGCTCGACCGGGCGTAGTAGTACTCGAGCGAGAAGTCGATGTTCTTGGACTTCAGCGGCTTGAGCGCCGGATTGCCTTGCGAGCCGGTACCGCCGTTCAGGCGCGCCAGGTCCGTCAGCGTCTGGCCGCCCTGGATCGCGTCCCAGCCGGGGCGGCCCAGCGTCACGCCGTAGCTGGCGCGCAGCTTGAGCTTGTCGGTCAGGTCCGCGTCCCAATCGATGCTCGGCAGCCAGTACTTGTAGTCGCCGTCGAGCGTGGTGAAGCCGGGCGCGCCCTTCTTCACCGTCAGCTCGTTGTTGGAGCCCCAGCTGATGCCCGTGGCGGTCGGCACCAGCGCGGTGGAGGTGACCTTGGTCTTCTCGTAGCGCATGCCGACGGTGGCGCTCATCGGCACGCCCAGCTCCCATTCGCGGGTGTACTCGGCGTAGGCGCTCTGCGACTTCTCGCGGGTGCGACGGTCGACGGAGAACACGTTGGAGGCCAGGTAGTCGTCCGGGGACAGGCCCTTGGCCGGGTCCGCCTTGGCCGCGGCCTCCGCGGCGAGCCGGCGCAGCGTGCCGAAGTCGAAGGTGTAGAACTGGCTGAACAGGCGCGGATCGTTGCCGCCGTTGATATGGCCGAAGAAGCTGTGCAGGTTCTGCGGCAGGAAGATGTCGTCCGGGTAGTCGGCCGCGCTGGTCGCGCCGCCCCAGGTGTCCAGCTGGACGTTGGAGTAGGCCGAGCGGTTGGCCACCTTGGTCGCGCCGACGCCGAAGTCCACCTTGGACACGTCGTCGAATTTCCACGAGCCGCGCACCTGCTGCTGGTCCACGCCCGACTTCATGTAGCTGTTGCGGAACGACGAGCCCGTCACCAGCTGCCGCGAGGCGTCGCGCTGCGTGCCGTCGATGATCAGCACCGGCAGGTCCTTGCTGAAATCCACCGTGGTGGTGCCGCGGTTGAAGCTGGCCGTGCCGATGACGTTGTTGGTGCCCCAGGGGCCGTCCGCGCCGGACGTGGCGGTGGAGTGGTGCGCGTCGAACTCCAGCTTCAGCCGATCATTGGGCTTCCATTCAAGGTTGAAGCCAAGCGACTTGTTCTGGTTCTTCGTCTTGAAGTCCGCGCCGCCCATCGCCAGGTCGGACGTGGCCGGCACGATGGTCTCCGAATAGCTCAGCGGCGCGCTGACCGGGCCGTTGGTCCAGGAGCTGGACGACGCACCGAAGTTGAACCACGCCGACATGTCATTGCGGCGGGTGTGGAGCTTGTTCTGCGAGCCGGTGAAATCGGCCGTCGCGGTCAACGTCTTGGTCGGCGCGAACTGGAGCGTCAACTGGCCGTTGGTCCGGTCGCGCCGGATGCCGTTCATGTTGTAGTTGACGTTCTGCGGCACCGAGTAGACGTCGGTGGGGCCGGGGCGGTTCTTGATGTTCTCCGAGCCCGGCTGGCCCGCCTGCGGGATCGAGCCCCAGCCGCCTTCGTCGCCCTTGAACGGCAGCCAGCCGCCGGGCACGCCGGCGGTGTTGTAGCCGAGGTCGCGGCGCTGGAAGCTGCCCGAGATCGCGACGCCGAACATGCCGTCGCCGAAGGTCGTGCTGTAGATGCCGGAGACCTCGGGCGTGACGCTGTCGCCCTTCAGGTTGTCCGGCAGGCGCGAGTTGCCGCCGTCGTGCACGGCCTTCACGCCGACGCTGGCGATGGTCTTGCCGGCATCGAGCGGGCGGGCCGTCTTGATGTTGATCGTCGCGCCGAGGCCGCCGGTGGGCGTGCTGGCGCGGCTGGTCTTGTAGACCTCCAGCGCGGAGACCGATTCCGACGCCAGGTTGGCGAAGTCGAAGGCGCGCGAGTTGGAGGCCGCCGTGTCGGCGATCGACGAGGCCGGCATCTGGCGGCCGTTCAGCAGCACCAGGTTGAAGTCGGGGCCGACGCCACGCACGGTGACCTTCGATCCCTCGCCCATCGAGCGGTCGATCGACACGCCCGCGATGCGCTGCATCGATTCGGCCAGGTTGGTGTCCGGGAACTTGCCGATGTCCTCGGCCACGATGCCGTCGACGACGCCATGCTGCTGGCGCTTGAGGTTCAGCGACGTGTCCATCGACTGGCGGATGCCGGTGACGATGACGGTCTCGATCTGTTGGGCCTGATCCTTGCGCTGCGCGTCGGACGGCGCGGCCGATGCCGCGGAGGCGGGCGCGGCCGGCGCGGCGGGCGCCTGCTGGGCCTGCGCGGCGACGGAGATGAACAGCAGGGCGCAGGCGGCCGCCACGGGCTGGCGCTGCGGTCCGCCGCGCTGGGGCTGGCGGGTGTGATGGACGGTCTTCATTTGTCTCCTTCTTCTCTCTCAGTCTTGGCCGTGGTCCGTCCTCGCGGACGGGCCCGATGAATGCAGGGCAAGCTGGATCCGGATCCGTTCAGGGCGCGGCTTCAATCGTCCGCTGGCTCCCGTCTCTCCGGCGCTTTCCAGTCCTTCCGAGCACCCGCGAACGGAGATCGGCAGAAGTCTTGAAAGCGCTTTCAGAATTTAACTGCTTCGGCCCGGGGTCCTCTACTGACTTTCCCTAGCGAGGGGTCCGCGCCACATCGGCGCGGGGTACTGCGGAACGAAAGGGCCGCCGCGATCGGTGCGATCGCGAGGGCGGCCGGGGCGTGATCAGGTCGCGATCAGGCGACGATCAGGCCGCGGCGGCGGTCGCGCCGGGCTGGCGCGAGTCGTCGAGCGCGCGCGCCTCGGCATCGAAACCGAGCGCGTGGATCGCGTTGGCATGCAGGCGCGCCGCGTCGCCGTCGTGCAGCGGCGGGGCACCCGAGGGCAGCTTCGCGGTCAGCAGGCCGGTGAGCCCCTCGACGCGCAGATGAACGATGGACACATCGCCGAGGTGCTCGGCGAGCGCCACGGTGGCCGGGACGCCGGCACCGGTGCTGGCGACACTGTTGGCGCCGGCCGGATCGCCGACGGCCGATGCGGCGGCGACCTGCAGGTGCTCGGGGCGCAGGCCCAGGCGCCGGGCCGCGGGACGGGCGCCGCCGCCGAGCAGGTCCCACAACTGCCGCGCGGCGCCGGGCGCGTCGGCCGCGGGACGGTCGATGAAGTTGATGCGCGGCGCGCCGAGGAAGCCGGCGACGAACTCGTTGGCCGGCCGGCGATAGAGGTCCAGCGGGGCGCCGAGCTGCTCGATGCGCCCCTGATTGAAGACGGCGATGCGGTCGCCCATCGTCATCGCCTCGACCTGGTCGTGGGTGACGTAGATCATCGTGGTGCCGAGCTGCTGGTGCAGGCGGGTCAGCTCGATGCGCATGTCCACCCGCAGCGAGGCGTCGAGGTTGGACAGCGGCTCGTCGAAGAGGAACACCTTGGGCTTGCGCACGATCGCGCGGCCGATGGCGACGCGCTGGCGCTGGCCGCCGGAGAGCTGCCTGGGCGTGCGGCCGAGCAGGTCCGTGATGCGCAGGATCTCGGCGGTGCGGCGGACCTGCTCGTCGCGCTCGGCGCGGCTGACGCCGGCCATCTTGAGCGCGAAGCCCATGTTCTCCGCCACCGTCATGTGCGGGTAGAGCGCATAGCTCTGGAACACCATCGCCGCGCCGCGGTCGGCGGGGCGCTGGTCGTTGGCGCGGGCGCCGTCGATCAGCAGGTCGCCGCCGCTGATGTCCTCCAGGCCGGCGATCATGCGCAGCGTCGTGCTCTTGCCGCAGCCCGACGGGCCGACGAAGACCATGAACTCGCCGTCGCGCACGTCCAGGTCCAGTCCCTGGATCACCTCGTGGTCGCCGTAGCGTTTGCGGATGCCGCGCAGCGTGACTTGTCCCATGAGCCGTTCTCCCGTTCAGCCGCCGCGCGCGGCGCGTTGCCGCCGCACGAAGTCGCGATACGCCACGGCGCTGTCCTTGGGCGTGCGCGCCAGCGTGGCGTAGTCCACGTGCACGATGCCGAAGCGCTTCTCGTAGCCCGAGGCCCACTCGAAGTTGTCCATCAGGCTCCACACCATGTAGCCGCCCATGGGCGCGCCCTGGCGCAGCGCCTCGCCCACGGCGGCGATGTGCGTGTCGAGGTAGCGGGTGCGGTCCTCGTCGTGGACGCGGCCGTCGGCGCCGATCGGGTCCTTGAAGGCGCCGCCGTTCTCGGTCACGTACAGGCGCTTGACGGCGTAGTCGCGATGCAGTCCCACCAGCAGGTCGGTCAGCCCTTGCGGGTAGACCTCCCAGCCCATGTCGGTGAGCTCCAGCCCTCCCGCCTTGGCGTCCCACGAGCCGTCGGCGCTGATCATGCCGCGCGAGTAGTAGTTGACGCCCACGAAGTCGATGGGCACCTGGATCAGCGCCATGTCGCCGGCCTCCACATACGGCGCGGCGTGGCCCAGGTCGTCGAGCACGTCCCGCGGATAGCCGCCCTTGAACAGCGGATCCATGTACCAGCGGCGCAGCTTGCCGTCCTCCAGCCTGGCCTTGGCGCGGTCGGCGGCGGAGTCCGTCGCCGGCACCATCGGCGCGAGGTTCAGCACGATGCCGAGCGGTGCCGTGACGCCGAGCGCCCGCATCGCCGTCACCGCCAGCCCGTGGCTGACCAGCAGGTGGTGCGAGACCTGCGCGGCGATGCGACGGTCCTTGATGCCGGGCGCGAAGACCCCGGTCTCGTGGCCGAGCTGCGCCATCACCCAGGGCTCGTTGTGCGTCGCGATCGAGGCGACCTTGCCGCCGAGCCTCTTGGCGATGCCGACGGCGTATTCGACGAAGCGCTCGACGGTCGCGCGATTGCCCCAGCCGCCGACGTCCTGCAGCGCTTGCGGCAGGTCCCAGTGATTGAGCGTCAGGTAGGGCTTGATGCCGCGCGCGATCAGGCCGTCGACGAGGCGCTCGTAGAAGACCAGGCCGGGCTCGTTCCAATCGCCGTCGCCGGTCGGGCGCACGCGCGGCCAGGAGACGGAGAAGCGGTACGCGTCCACCCCCAGGTCGCGGATCATGTCCAGGTCCTGTTCCAGGCGGTCGTAATGCCCGCAGGCGACGTCGCCATCGCTGCCGTCGGCGATCACGCCGGGCTGGCGGCAGAAGCTGTCCCAGATGGACGGGCCCTTGCCGTCGGCGTCCGCCGCACCTTCGATCTGGAAGGCGCTGGTGGCCACGCCCCAGACGAAGTCGGCCGGGAAGTCGGCCGCCGAGGCCGTCGGCAGCGCCAGGGCGGCGGGCGTGGCGTGCGGCGCGGACGCTGGCGAAGCGGCGGGCGACGGGGAGGAGGAGGGCGTGGAGGTCGATGCCATCGATGCGGTGGGGTTGGAGTCGGGGGGACTCATGGGTCGGGGGCTCACTTCACGGCGCCCACGGTCAGGCCCGAGATGAGCTGACGGGAGCACAGGACGAAGAGCACGATCAGCGGCAGCGTCGCGATGGCGGATCCGGCCATCAGCGCGCCCCATTCGGTGTCCACGGGGCTTTGCAGGCTGCGCAGCGCCAGCGGCAGCGTGTACATGTCGGGCGAGCGCATCACCACCAGCGGCCCGATGAAGTTGTTCCAGGACGAGATGAAGGTGATCAGTCCCAGCGTGCCCAGCGCCGGCTTGAGCAGCGGCAGCACGATGCGGGCGTAGATGCCGAGCTCCCCACAGCCGTCCATGCGGGCGGCCTCGACCAGCTCGCGCGGCACGGCCGACGCGGTGAACTGGCGCATCAGGAAGATGCCGAAGGCGCTGGCCGCGCCGGGGATGTAGAGCGCGCGCGGCTGATCGATCCAGCCGAGCAGGTCCATGATCATGAAGCTGGGGATCATGTTCATGAAGCTGGGCAGCAGCATCGTGCCCATGACCAGCCCGAACAGCGCCTTCTTGAAGCGGAACTCGTACATCGCGAAGGCGTAGCCGCCCATCGAGCAGAACAGCAGCGTGAGCAGCGTGTTGGCCACGCCGACGTACAGGCTCAGCCCGAGGTTGCGCCAGAAGGGCAGGCGGCGGGTGAGGATCTCGACGTTGTGCAGGAAGTCGTCGCCGAACCACATCGGCGGCGGCAGGCTGAAGATCTCGGTCCGCGAGTGGGTCGCGAAGACGAACATGAAATAGAACGGCGCCAGCATGATCAGCGCGCCGACGCCCACCAGCAGGTAGGCGGCCCAGGCGCTCATGCGCGGCGTGCGGGGCGCGGCGACGTCGAGGGGGGCGGGCAGGGTGGTGCTCATGTCGGTCGTGCGTGCTGGGGCGGGCGAGCGGGGCTCATTCGCCCTTGCGCCGGAACGCGCGGTTGGTCAGCCAGGTGAGCGCGGCCACCACCAGGAACAGCAGCCAGGACATGGCGCTGGCGGCGCCGAAGTCGTTGAAGTCGAACGCGTTGCGATAGAGGTAGACAGCGGCGCTCATGCCGGCCTGGTCGGAGCCGCCCTTGCCGCCGGTGAGGATGAAGGGCTCCTCGAAGAGCTGCAGGCCGCCGATGACGCTCAGCGTGACGCCGAAGAAGATCATCGGTCGCAGGCTGGGCAGCGTGATGTGGAAGAACTGCTGCAGGCGGCCGGCGCCGTCCATCGTCGCGGCCTCGTAGAGGTCGGGCGGGATGGTCTGCAGCGCGGCCAGGTAGAGCACCACGTTGAAGCCGACGTAGCGCCAGAACACGATCATCGAGATGGCGGGCTTGAGCGCGTCCGGGTCGTTGAGCCAGTCCACCGCCGCCTGCGGCATCAGCGCGCCCAGCAGCGGGACTTCGCGCAGCGTGGCGATGGCGAGGTTGATCAGGCCGTAGTCGGTGGAGAAGAGCGAGCTGAACAGGATCGCGATCGCGACCGAGGAGGTGATGTAGGGCAGGAAGTACGCGCCGACGGCCGCGTTGCGCCAGCGCTTGAAGGCCAGGTGCAGGAAGGTCGCGAGCGGGATCGCCACGAGGTGCTGCGGCACGCCGGACGCGATCGCCAGCCAGGCGGTGTTGCGCATCGACTTCCAGAACCATTCGTCCTGCAGCGCGAAGGCGAAGTTGTCCAGCCCGACCCAATGCATCGCGGCCAGGCCGCTGGTCGGCTCCCAGCTGTGGAAGGCCAGGTAGAGCGAGAACAGCAGCGGGAACAGCCCGAAGACCACGAACAGCAGCAGGAACGGCGCCAGCAGCGCATACGGCGCGTAGCGGGGCGAGAGTCGCAGCGAGGGGGGCAGGCGGAGCGTCATCGTCGTGGGTCCGGATCAGCGGCGCGCGCGTTGCTGGAGCAGGCGCCGGGCGTCGGCCAGCGCGGTCGGGATGTCCTTGCCGCGGTCCAGCACCTTGTCGAGCTCGGTGTCGATGACCTCGCGGGCGAAGGCGTCCTGCTTGTGCACCGGCACGGCGCGGATGTGGCCGGCGGCATCGCGCCAATCGCGGCGCGCGGCCTGGCCGCCGAGGAAGGGCAGGGGCTGGTCGTAGAACGCGTCCTGCTGCGCGGCCAGCAACGCGGGGAAGGCGTCCTGCGCCTTGAAGGCGGCGAGCTGCTGCGCGCGGTCCATGGTCATGAAGCGGATGAACTCGAAGGCGATCGGCTTGCGGGCCGGGTCGCCGTGGCGGGCAATCGCGAAGAAGCTGCCGCCATAGGCGGCGAAGGCGCCCTCGGGCAGCGTCGCGGCGCGCCACTTGCCTCGCGTGCCGGGCGCCAGCCAGGTGTTGAGGTGGCCGGCCAGCCAGGCCCCGGACATCTGCGTCGCGATGCCGCCGCGCTTGAAGCCTTCGGTCCAGTCGGAGGACCACGCGGTGACCTTCGCGTCGAGCTGCTGGCGGCGCACCGCCCGCGCCAGCTCGAAGGCGCGCACGAAACGCGGCGAGGTCACCAGCGGCCGCGAGTCCTGGTCGAAGTACAGCCCCTCGCCGGGCCGCAGGCCGGTGCGGATGAGGATGTCCTTCATGTCGCGTGCATGGGCCATCAGGTAGGCGCCGGTCGCGGCCTTGATCTTCACGCCGGCCTCGACGTAGCCGTCCCAGCTGCGGGTCAGATCGGCCTCCTTCAGCCCGGCGCGCGCCAGCAGGTCGGTGCGGTAGAGCAGCGTGCCGGGGCCGATGTCGGTGGGCACGGCCAGCACCGCGCCGGCAGGCGTGGTGGCCTGGTCGAAGGCGTAGCCGACGAAGCGATCGCGGAAGCGGCGCAAGTCGTAGGGCGGCCGGGAGAGGTCCTCCAGCCCGGTGCCCTGCGCGAAGCGGCCCAGATAGCCGACCTCCAGCGCCATCACGTCCGGCAGGCCCTTGGCGGTGGAGAGCGCTGTCGTCATTGCGGTGTGGTGGTCGTTGACCTCGCGGCTCACGACCTTCACGTCGACGTCCGGGTGCAGTTGGCGCCAAGCGGGCAACGCAGCGCGGACGATCTCGTCGATGGCGGGGAAGGCGGCGACGGTCAGCGTCGTCGCGGGCATCCTGGCGGCGGGGGCCGTGGCGGTGGATGCGCCGTCGGGAGAGCCAGCCATGGCAAGTCCTGACCCTCCGAAGGTCAGGGCCAAGCCCATGCCGATCGCCGCCGTGCGCGAGGCCCACTGCCGCATGCCGTTCATCTCCGTTGTCGTATTTATGAAAGCGCTTTCATGATAGCGACGACAAGATCCGAAACGTAGCAGGGTTATCGCTTAGGGTGGAGTGCCGGCGTGGGACGTCGAGCGGAGCGACATCGCAGGCGGGCTCAAAGGGCGCCGGTGGACGACCGGATGATCAGGCGCGGCTCGGGCAACTGCGCGGTGGGCTTGCGGTCGGCCAGCAGGTCCAGCAGGGCCTGGGCGGCGCAGCGGCCGAGCTCCAGGCCGGCCTGGTGGATGGTGGTGAGCGGCGGGATCGAATGCGCGGCGCCGGCGAGATCGTCGAAGCCGACGATGGAGACGTCATCGGGGACGCGCAGGCCGCGTCGGTGGAGCGCGAGCGACGCGCCGAAGGCCATCTGATCGTTGGCCGCGAAGATCGCGGTGAAGGGCTCGCGGCTGTCGATGAGGCGCTCGACGGCCATCAGGCCGCTGTCCTCGTGGAACAGGCCGGGCAGCACGAGCGCGGGTTTGTACTTCACGCCGGCCGCCTCGAGCGCGGCGCGGTAGCCACGCAGGCGCTCCTGGGCATCGGGGTGGACCGGGTCGCCGGTGATGAACGCGATCTTGCGATGGCCCTGCGACAGCAGGTGATGCGTGGCGAGCCGCGCGCCCTCGAAGTCGTTGAAGTTCAGCGAATACAGGCCCTGCGCCTTGAGCGTGCGGCCGGTGACGACCACCGGCAGGTCCTTGGCGAGCTTGCGCAGCGAGTCGTCGCTGAGCCGGCCGGTGAGGACGATGAGGCCGTCGACGCGGCGCGAGCGCAGCGTGTCGATGCAGCGCTGCTCCTCCTTGGCGTTCCAGTGCCCGCTGGCGAAGAGCGGCACGAAGCCGGCGGCGTCCAGCACTTCCTCGATGCCGCGCAGCGCGACGCCGTAGTAGGGGCTGTCGATCGCCTGCGTCACGACGCCCACGCTCTGCGAGCGTCCGCCGGCGAGCACGCGGGCGATGGGGTTGGGGACGAAGCCCAGCTCGGCGATGGCGCGGTCGACCGCGTCCTTCTTCTCCTGGCTCACGACGGCGGTGCCGTTGAGGATGCGCGAGACGGTGCTGGGTGAGACGCCGCTGACCTCCGCCACCATGCCCAGCGTCACCTTCGAGGCGGCGGAGCGGCTGGTCTTGGAGCTCTTCATGGATGGGTCCGGAGTGGGGGCTGGGCGCGGCGAGTTTAAGGGACGGGTCCGTGGGCGGGGGGGAGCGTGTGGGGCGTGGGTTCCGGGGATCGATCCGCATCGACAAGATGTTGTGATCGCGTTAAGGTGCGCGCCACGCGCGGCGGGAGTCGCCGGACCGTTGGGCGGCGCAGACCCCCGGGGTCATCAAATCAAGAACGACTGCAGGGAGTGGTCATGAGGAAAAAGCTGACAAGGCTGATGGCCTTCGTCGTGGCGGCGGTGTTGCCGATGCAGGCACACGCGGCGTACGAGTGCAATGTGAGCATCAAGTACGTCCTCGTCTATGCGGACGGCGGAGTGAACGTGATGCACAGCGGGCGCAATGACTTCACGGTGATCTGCAACCTGAATACGCAGTACGGGACGGTGTCCCCGACGACCTGCTCCATGTGGACCGCGCTGCTGCTGGGCGTGAAGAAGCGCAACGCATTGGCGACGTTCTACTTCCCGGGAGAGGGAAATTGCGCGACCTTGCCGACCTATGGTCTGGCGCCGGTGCCGACCTACATCGGGGAAATTCCCTGAGCTGTCACGGCTGAATCCGAGCGTTCTTCAGAGATGACGACGGCGCCCATGCAGGCGTGTCGCAAGAAATGAGGGAGAGGGCATGAAGCGAATGCAACGGACCGCGAAGGCGGTGTCGCGCCGGTCGTCGCGCGCGGCGCGAGCCATGCTGATCGGGATGCTGGCGATGGCGTCCCTGGGCAGCCAGACGGCGCTTGCCGCCGCGGGGGATACCGGCCCGGTGTATCTGCAGAGCGTCGGCGTGCTTGCCGTCGCCGACGGCGGCCATCTGGCGGGGAACATGGAGATCGAGGTGCGGGGCGGGTTCACGCTGCCGCCGGGCGTGGTTTGCGACACGCGCTACATCACCACGCTTCAAGCCACCGATGCCGATCTGCGCATGTTCACCTTGCTGACCGCCGCGCACCTGAAGGGGAAGTCGGTGCGGCTTCGCATCACTGACGATCCGGCACGCCGAGCATTCATTGGGCGGTGCAGTCTCATGTGGGTGGGGGTGGATCCGTGAAGGCGGCATGGGCGCCGGGGCGTTGATGGCGGGAGAGGGGAGGGAATCGATGACGGCCAAGAACATCCTTCGAGTCAAGTGGCGGGCGCTGGCGGTGGCAGGCGCATTGGCCGTGGCGCTGCCGGGCGGCTCTTCATGGGCGGGCGCGGGAGACACTGGGCCCGTGCATCTGGAGAGCGTCGTTGTCGTCGAAGTACCCGACAGCGGGCATCTGGCCGGCACGCTCGCCATTGCGGTGCGCGGCGGATTCACGATGCCGAATGGCGTCAATTGCAGTCCGCGATTTATCTCCACGTTGAAGACGGTCGATCGCGATCAGCGGATGTTCATGCTGTTGACGGCGGCGCTGTCAAAAGGGAAGACCGTGCGGCTTCGGATCACCGACGACCCGGCGTTGTGCGCGTTCGTCGGGGAATGCAGCCTGATGTGGGTGGGGTTGGATCCGTGACGGCAAGCGGCATCCTGCGAAGTGACGTGATGGTGGTGCGGGTCTTGGAAGGCCTCGGCGGAATGAAGTTGCGTAGCCATGCGATTTGCTGATTGTTCGCTGAAGTGTGTCCGCGAGATTCCCTGAGTTGTCACTGTTCGTGCCGACAATCAGGAACACATGACGACGGCGCCCATGCAGGCACGTCGCGGGAAACGAGGGAGAGGATATGAAGCGAATCGGACTTGCTGCCGCAGCAGTTTTGCTGTTGTCGTGCGGTATCGCCCAGGCCGACGAGAGGGTCACCACGATCACGCCCGATATGGCGCTGCAACTGCGCGCGCATTCGGCCTCGCATGGGACCGTTGGTGCGCGAAAGATGCAGATGCTCTACGCGCCTACTCTCGAGGACGGCTGCACGAGCGTCTACCTGTATGCGGACGACGATATCGTCATGTACGCCACCCTGATGAAGGCCGTCACCATCAAGTCGACCTTCGTGTTGATCTACGACACCGCCCCTGCAAGACGAGGCCCTTGGGGTGATCCGCTGTCGTGTCCGTTGACGTCGGTGACGATCAAGCTGTGAGCGCTGCTAGCGCGGTGCGCGCCGATGGCACGGTGGCTTGGCCGCTACCCGATACCCGCCTTGAACATCTCAATAACTCCAAAGACTCGGCTCTGCGTGAAATGAAGAACTACTTGTCCCTTCGAATGGCGCTGCTCGCCGTGGTGACCGGCGTTTCGATGACGAGCCATGCGGCGGTTTCGGTGTCTCCTGGCGGTCAGCCGGGATACAGCATCAGCGTCTCGACCCCGCCAGGGCGAGGGCCGGAGCCGAGCATCTCCATCAACTACACCGGGGGACGGAATGGCTCTGTCGGTACCGGGTGGTCGTTGAATGTCGGTGCGCAGATCACGCGATGCGCGGGGATCAAGGCCATCGATGGGATGCCGGGAACCATCAATTTCATGGCGACCGACAAGTTGTGCTTCAACGGCGCGCGGTTGATCGCGCTCGACGGCAGCGGCAATCCGGTGACAGGTCTTGCCAGTCGGGATGCGGAAGGGCTGGGTGCTTCGGCGTACAGGGAGTTCCGTGTGGAGACGGATAGCCGGACGCGCGTGCGGGCCTACGGCATGGTCGGAACTTCTGGAGAGACTGGACCGCAGTACTTTCAGGTCTGGCAGGCTGACGGCAGCATGGCAGTCCTGGGCAAGGGGCCCGACGATTTCGGCAGCAATGCGCTCGTTGTTGGATCGCAAGTCGCCTATGCAAAGACCGGCATGACGTGGCTCGTGTCGGAAATGCGGGATCGACATGGCAATAGCATTCGATTCTTCTATGACCAAGCATCTTATTCACTTGGAACGAATGTCGGCGGCACCGACGGATATGCCACGCCAGGCCTCGACGTCGTGGTGCGGGAGATTCAGTACGGGCCAGGCAACAAGGTAGTCTTCTCTTACTCCGAGCGGGCGGACACGCCGGGCGCGCGCGAAGAGACGCTCTATCGCGGCAACAAATCGGTGTCGGTCCGGCTGTTGAATGCCATCTCGACGTATGTGAATGCTCCGACCGACGTTGGATCGATTTCCGGCGCAGTGCATGCGCAGACCACGAGACTGAGCTACGACACAGGCACCGTCAGCGGTCGCCCTCGCCTGAAGGATGCACGCGTGTGCACGACGCCTGCCGGTGGCACATGTCTGCCTGCGACGTCGTTCACTTACACCGAGGGAGGTCCAACGTCGTACTCCGAAGTCGCCGGCCTGAATCTTCCGAACGACATCTACTCCCCGCTAGGGACGTCCGGAAGCCCTTCCGGTGCGGTGTCCGCGGATTTCGACAACGACGGCAAGACCGATCTGTTGAAGATCAGTGTCTACGGATCGCCACGAAACGTCATCTATCGCAGCCTGGGGAACGGGCAGTTCGCCACTGTGATCGACCCGGTCATCGCGAACGAGCGATTCACGGTTGAGAGTTGGCCTTGGCCGACGGACTGCAGGATCGATGTCATCGTGCGCGACTTCAATGGAGACGGGCGCCCCGACATCTTTCGCTTCGTCAACAAGTATGAGTTCGTCGTCGGTGAGAACCCCTGTCCATCGATGAGCTCGGCGCTCTATCTCAATCTGCCGAGCGGCTTCGTGAAGAAGGATGTGACGGGATTCCCGCAACGGTTCCGCGAGTGGTACCCCGAGTTCTTCCAAAGCGAAGAAGGACCGAGCCCCTACAAGGGGTGGGGTGCGGCGGAGAACTTCTTCCTTCTGGACTTGAATGGAGATGGCATTCTCGATGTGATCACATCGAAGATCGAAGGCAAGGATTTCGCTGCAAGTACGTTTGACCTCTGCCCGAGTGGTCAATGCACTCGGGCATTTCTGGGCAACGGGGAGGGCGGTTTCTCTGAAGTTCCGACAAACCTCGCGCCGTATCCAATGATCCAACTGGGTTACACCGGTCTGGGTGGATCTGCGACGGTTGACCTCGATGCGGATGGACTGAGTGACCTGATCGTCATGGATCCACGCTCCGAGATGTACAGCGGCGCTTACAGCGCCGACTTCCGATGGGCGGACATTGCGATTTCTCGTGGTGACGGAAACTTCGATTTCAAAAAGCACGATCAATTGATCAACTCGGTCGCCAGCGCGATGGCATTTGACAGCCAAGGCGATGGACAGCTGGAAGTGCGATTGACCTACTCGGGACTCAATGGTGGCGGTACTTACGTCTGGAGCCTTCCCGACCCCTTGTTCTCGGTCATCCCTCAGCCTCCTTGGAAGGGCGTGCCGGAATGGATCGGCGACCAGCCGCTCGCAGGTGGTGGATATCCGGTCTTGCTCGACTTCAACGGTGACGGCCGCAGCGACTCGTTGTTCCTCATCCCTCGTATCGAGGCCGTTCAGCCACACGAGGAGTATCTGCAGGTCATGATGCAGCTCTCGAAGGGCAACAACCAGGCGACACAGGACCGAGCATTCAACATACCGTTGAACAAACTCGGGACCATGCAGAACGGCATGGCTGGCGGCACCTACAAGCGCCAGATGTTCATTGGTAATTTTACCGGGAAGTCGTCTGTTGAGGTGCTCAGCCTTGGGGATGTAGCCAGCGGCGAAACGTCAAACGCTCTGTACACGCCGGACAACCCAATCCCACCGGACCGTCTGCTCACGGTACGCGAAGGCGCCGCCGGAGTGACCTCGATCACCTATCAGCCTGCGGCGGCGACAGACCGCGTGAGCGTCGAGACGAGCGCCGACACGGGGCAGGTTTCGGTGGCGCCCTCAGGCGTCATCGTCACCGCCTTGTCGAGCCCCAGCGGCGTCCCCGGCCAACCTTCCGTCACCGAATACGCGTATGCGGGTCAACGTGCAGACAAGAATGGCCGAGGGAGCCTGGGCTACCGGATATTCAAGTCGCAGACAGATACGCCGAATGGTCGCAAGATGACCAGCGTCACGCGATTTTCCCAGAGCTTCCCCTACGTTGGAATGCCAATGAGCACGCGCACGGTGCTCTCCAGTCTGGCCGTGGCCGATCAGGGCCAAGTCTTGATGACGAAGGAGTTTGCATACTGTGATGCGGCCAACGATGCCGGCGCCCGTGATGCGCTAATTGCCGGTGCTGGCAACTGCGCGCCGGTGGTTTCACCGATCAAACGTACCTATGCAAGGTTGGTCCGCTCGGTCGGATATGACCTCGATGGCTCTGTCATGCCAACGCAGACGATCACGACCGACGTTAATGGTGCTGGCTATCCGACTACCGTCGCCACGATCGCGTCGCTCAATGGGCAGTTATTCCGCAGTACCGAAACGACGAGCTATCTGGCTGACGATGCCGCCTGTTCCACCGCGCAGGTGTGCCGCTGGTGGATTGCCCGCCCTGATCGGGTCACGGTGAGCAAATCCGCGCCGAATGTTCTACCGACTGTAGTTGCGGGCAACGAACCTTTGGCCACCGGCATCAACGGCACGGTGCCGAATGTGCCTCAAGGGCCGCAGGGGCTGCCAGCTGCGTTGGTTGCCGCCATGTGGCAGATCCTGGCGGACGACTGACAGCGCATCAGTCCAGTTGCACAGATGTCGTAGCCCTCTGATCGGGCACGGCATTCAGAAGAACGACATTGGAATGCTCATCATGAGAATTCAGGGAGTGAGATTCAAGATCCTCGCGATCACCGCGATCTTGAATCTGGCGGCGATTGGGGCGAGGGCAGATACATCCACCGCGCCGGTGGATTCGTCGAACTACAGCAGAACGGTTCGGTATATCTATGAGGCGGGAACGGGGCGCTTGTCTGCGACGCAGGTCGAGCCGGACAACCTCGCGCTTTGCAAAACTACATCGATAACCTACGACGCCTGGGGCAATGTCACTAGTAGTAGCGAGTCGAACTGTGAGGGCGCTCCGGCACGCGTCCGAATCCAGACTCGCACGACGCGCGACAGGTTCGATGCAGTCGTGGCACAGCCCTTCGTCGTTAACGGGGCGGCTGTCAGCATTCCGGTTGTTGCGGGTGTCTTCGCCACGACCAATGAGAACGCGCTTTCGCAGGCGCGCAAGTCGGGATTCGACCCACGGTTCGGCCTACCGATCCGTGTCGAGGATCCCAATGGCGCAATCGCTCGGGACGACCTTGACGACTTCGGTCGTGTCATTCGCAAGTTCTCTGCGGACGGAACTTCGGTCGTCACGCAGTACTGCGTGCTGTCCGCGGCGGGTGTGGACATGTCGTCCAACAGCCCGAATTGCCCGAGCGTCGCATCGCCTGAGCGTCCGGATGCTGCGGTGAGCATGACTCATACCGAGCCGCGCAATACGCAAGACAGCAAGTCTGGTCCATTCATTCGGACCTACCTCGACGCACTGGGACGATCCATTCGTAGCGTCACGGAAAGCTTCGATGGTGCCGGTCAACCGGCCGGTCGCGCCGGGACCCCCGTGGTTTCCGACACCGTCTATGGCCCCGAAGGCCAGAAGCTGATGCAGACGGGCGCCTACTTCCTTGCCAGCGGATCGAGTGCGTTGCAGGGTAGCCAGGACGTCGGTGTTACTTCGTTCGACTACGACGATCTGGGAAGAGTAGTTCGGACCTACAGCGCCAATCCGAACGGTCGGGCAACACGTGCCTTTGGCGGTGGCGCATTCGGCTACGGCAGCTATGGCAGTCGAGCCAGCACACTGACGGTGGTGCAGTACAGCGGGGCTGTGACAACAACCACTGATCCGCAAGGGCATACAGCGAGTTCCGAGCGCGATGCCTTGGCGCAGATCATCCGGGTCACGGATCGTGGAGGCGCTCAGCTGGCCTATCGATACGACGCGTTCGGACTCCCGATCCAAAGTCGCGATGCGTTGCAGAACGTCAGCACAACGACGTTCGATGTGCTCGGTCGCGTCGTCGCCTCGGATGATCCGGACAAGGGTGTTTCGCAGACCTGTCTGGACGTGCTGGGGCAGGTGAAGTCGTCGCAGAACTCCAAACAGCGAGGCAGTCACGGGCAGAGCTCGTGCCCGAACGACGGGGACAGCGGCAGTAGCGCTACCGGGCGGCCTGGCTGGACCACGTATGCCTACGACGTGCTCGGTCGCAGGACTGAGCAGCGCGCGTCCAATGATGTCTACCAGTGGTCCTATGACAGTGGCACGGGCGCGATCGGCAGGTTGAGCCAATCCACCACGGCGCAGGGCGTGACGAAACGCTATTACTACGACGCCCTGGGACGCGCGACCAGTTCAAGAACCGACATCACCCAAGGCCCGTCGTTCGCGACCTCCGTGGCCTATGACGGCGTTTCAGGGCATCTGGCCAGCAAGACCTATCCGACAGGCTTGAAGGTCGGATACGAGTACACGGCGCGAGGATTCCTGTCTGCGCTGCGGACGTTGTCGAGCTTGGACCTCAAGCCGCTGCCGGCTACGTCGGGAGGTGCGATACCGGCTGGTTCGTTCCTGGCAGCGAACACCGTGTTGTGGTCCGCGCGCACGCAACGCGCGGACGGTCGCCTCGAGCAAGCGGTGTTCTCGAGTGGCGTGGTCAGCACCACCGTCACCGATGCCATCGGACGAGTGACCGGTCAGACAGTGAGTACCGGGGCTCTTGGTGCTATCGCCAGCATGGGGTACGCCTGGGACGACGTGGACAACCTGACTTCCCGGGTCGACAACATCGGTAGTGGTTCCGGGGCGGTCAGCGAGTCCTTCGAGTACGACAAGCTGAACCGCCTGGCGGCCTATGCCGTGTCCTCGCCGACGATTCCCAATATTCAGCGTCGTGTCGAGCTCAAGTACAACGCGCTGGGAATGATGCTGTCTAAGGACGATGTAGGCAGCTATGCCTACCCTGCGCAAGGGGTCGGCGTGCGTCGTCCGCATGCTCCGTTGTCCGTCGCCGGCGCCGCTCTGCAATACGACCTCAATGGCAACGTCATTGCCAAAGCTGCGGGCAAATACAGCACGCTGACGTACACCGAATTCGATCGAGTAGCGACGGCGAGTTCCTCGTTCGGCATTGCCTATGCATGGTCGTATGACGAATCACAGTTCCGCGTCAAGGAGACTCGTGTCGCGTCCAACGGTACGCGCACGCTCTGGTATCTCCATCCCGATGCTGTCGGGGGACTGGGGTATGAACTCGAAACCCTAAATGGGGTCAACAGCCATAGGCACTTCCTGACAGTCGGCAGTCAAACTGTCGGCGTGGTTGTTAGCGCGGGTGGCTTGCCGGCCATGAACGCTCAGCAGGTGGCGCCTGCGGATGCTGGAGTACTGGCGATCAACAAGATCGAGTACTGGCACCAAAACCACCAGAACTCGTTGGTCGCGACCACGGATCATTCTGGCGCCGTAACGGCACGATATGCCTACGATCCTTTCGGAAAACGTCGGCAGAACGATGGAAATTACGATCTCAGCGGGTCATTGGTAGTTGACTGGCGAAGCGATACCAACGCTGGAACCGCGCGCGGTTTTACAGGCCATGAGCAGCTGAATGATATTGGCCTGATCAACATGAACGGACGGATCTATGACGATCTGGTCGGTGTGTTTCTTCAAGGCGACCCGGTGCTGCAGGATCGATTCAATACGCAAAATTACAGTGCGTATTCGTATGTATATAACAACCCCTTGAATGCGTCCGATCCGAGCGGAATGGTGGCTCAGCTTCCACCCGTTGATATCGACGGGAAAAGGACACCGAAGAAAAGGTCTGATGATAGTTGGCCGACAAAGTTGTCGCCAACTAGCCGAGAGATGGGGGACAATGAATATGCGGTTGATATGGCGCTGTCTCGTGTCTTCGTGGCGTCGTGGCAGTCCTGTCCGAGCGGTGCTTGCCTACGGCTGATCGACACAGCTACCGTAAATCCGCCCACCGCAACTGCGGGGACTCAGTTTTCAGCAGCAAGTTATTTGGCGAAGGCTGCGCGCAAGATATCCAGTTTTGCGTCTCAGGCTTCTCGATCCTTTGGCGTCTTTGATCGATTTAAACCTTCTCGAGAGTCCATCAATGAAGGCGTTCGCACGCGTTTCTTCGCGCCAATCTGTGTTAAGGGATGCTTTATTCGGGAAGTTGCAATTGAGGCAACACAAGATTCAGCGGCGGCGGCGATTGATGGATTTGCTGAGGCGGCGAATCGCTATTATCCTTCTCTTGCGGAGATTGCTACTCTTGCGTTAGGGGTTCCAGAGGCAGCAGCTGGCGCCACGGTAGCCGACCGGGTGGCTGCAATTCATGGGGTACTTGATCCGATCGCTGCAAACAGAAGAACCACAGCTGTTCTTGAAACTACGGGTGGTACTCGTATTGTCGCTTCGGGTGGAAGGGACTTGTCGCGAGCTCAACGAAGTGCCTTGCAGCCGGGAGAGGTGGGGGCGCGGTCTCCAGGCGAACACGCGGAGCGCACCGCCATACGATATTTGTTCGATAATTCGCTAACTCCCTCGCAATTGGCGGTGTCGAGGCCGATTTGCTTCTCATGCCGTGAAGCTATTGAAGCGAGTGGTGGTCGCTTGACGAGTAGTACATCCGCAACATGGCCAAGGTGAAAAATGAAAACTTTTGATGAGGAACTGCTGAAGACGGATCTGGCGGAACTTTCTGAAAGGGCAATGCTTGCATTTGCAACGGCGACCGCAACTCGTCAACTTGTGAGCTACGAACTCTATGCCTTAGAGGCGGAGATCCAGGAAGTCAAGCGCCCAAGAGAAATTTTGACTTGCTTGTGGACTGAAATTTCGTACCCTGCAAGTGAACGGGTCGTTTGGTCTGAGCACTTGGAGGAAATGACGAGCTTGCTTCCAGAAGATGGAGATCGATGGACTGTGTGGCATGCTCTTGCGGAGGATGCATTAGCTTCGTTGATGTATGCCATTCGCTGTTTGATGAAGCCAGACGCGCAAGAGGCAGCCTGGGCGGGCCGGAGAGCTTACGAGGCTACTGATCAAGCTGCGATTCGAATGCTTAATCTCGATCCAAACGATTTCGACAGCGAAATTGCTATATCAAGTCATCCGATCGTGCAACGTGAGCTGGCACATCAACGGGAAGACGTTGCGCTGTTACGGGCAGGAGAATTTGAAGTGGTCCGTCATAATTCATATTTGAATGTTATTTTGAATCAACAGGAAATCTCGCTTCTGCGTCAAAAGGGGAGCTAAAACGAGTTTACGGAACATGGGTGAGGCCCAGAACTGAATGGGTCTCTCATATGTATTTCCGCATCGTGGGGTTGTTTTTGATGTATCAGGTGATTCTCAATGTCAGTCGACTGGATTATCCAGGTTGGTCGAAGGTGCTTGTAGTAATACTGGGGAAGTCGCATAAGAGCTTGAGTAATTGGGAAGCGAGCACGGTGCAATTGATGCCTTTTGCGTGGGACGCTTCATTGTAGGATTCGTAACGAAGGCCGCAAAGGAAATGCTGTCTTCTTCTACTTAGTCGTGCCTTCAAGGAAGTAACCGATTTCACAGGATAGGCAAGCACACACGTGACCATGTGACTCGGGTTTGAAGTCAGGCAATAATTTTCTTGTTGAAATAAAAACTATCAAGCGAGGCTGTGAAATAAACGCAACACCCATGAAATCCATCATCACAACCGCATTACTCGGTCTCGCCGGCCTTGCCAATTCCGCTCATGCGGCCATGGTCGTGCTCTCCTCCAATCCTGCCACCTGGCGCGTGGAGAACTACGAAAACGACCGTGTTGTACTCTGGTACACCGGTGTTCCCTGTTCGCAGGGCCAGCTGGTTTTCGGCCCCAACTTCACCAAATCTGATTTGAGTCGCTTTTGGATTACTTATTCGATGGTTCGAACTAGTGGCGTCAAGATGTTCGTCTACTACGACAACGCCGACGCGCCGGCCCGCTGCGTGATCACCAGCTTCGGAATCGACGCCGGGCAATGACATTGAAAAAAGGACAGCCGCCATGAAAAGGTTTCTTCTGATCAGCGCCTTCCTGCTCTCCAGCCTGCCGCTGGTCAGCCACGCCTACACCGAATGCGCGCCCATGCGCCTGACCAAGGTCTGGAGTGACGTCGACGGCAACTTCTTCATCGCCGTCAATGGCGGCTACCTGAACGGCGCGATTCGGGCGACGGCCAATCCGGCGCTGTCGAAACCGGCGATCGCGATCGCCATCGCGGCCTACATGGCCAACCGCAAGGTCATCGTCCGCTACTCGCGGGATGGGGTGAATTGCGATGCGCCGGTCTGGGATGAAGTGATCGGCTCCATCGGCATGGCCGGCGATTGACCCCACGGGAGAAACCTCAACATGACGCTCCGCATCCCTGCCATCGTCTCTTGCCTCCTGACTTTCTCCGCCGTGTCCGTCTGGGCCGGCAGCGGCAACAACCCGCAGGAGGTCATCAGCGTCGGCATTCACGACACTGGTCACGCGATCATCGAGTACGCCGCCACCGGCCATTCCGAGACCTGCGCCACTCCAGGGCACGAGAAACTCGTGCTCATCGAGAAGACCGATCCGCGCTTCAAGTACCTGTATGCCACCGCGCTGGCCGCACCGGCGTCCGGCAAGAAGCTCAACGGATGGGTGGATGGCTGCGTCGATCTTTGGGGTGATGGCCGCGTACGAATCCCAAAAGCGCTGACGCTCGGCCTCGTGCGTTGAGCAGGCCGTCAAACCCCTCATCGACCCGATTCAGTTCGCACTGCGCCCGATCTCGGGTGCTGCCTGCGGTTCATGGGTTGGGCATGCACGACCCGACCCCGCCGCCCTAGGGCAATCCTCTACCCCACCCCCGTCTTCCGTCACGCAAAGATCGATGGCGACACGGTAAAGTCGCGCCTTGGCCGAAGAACACAAGGCCGCCCGGCGGGCACCCGCCGCGGATGAGGGAGGGCAAGATGAAGTTTCCAGACATGCGCGCGACCGGCGTGCCGAGATCTGCCGTGCTTGTCACGGCGACGTGCCCGCGCGTGACCGCCCTCGCGGTCGCGTAGCCCGGAGCCCTCCATGCATTCGGCAGCAGTCCCGGCCGGATCTTCCCGACCCGTCCCGCCCTCGTCATGCGCCTGACTTCCATCGACTGGCGGGCGCTGACGGATCCAGCCACGCTCCAACGACGCATCGCTCAGGCGCCGACCTTCGCGTGGGTCGCCCTGGCGCTGGTGCCGCCGTTGGTTGCCGGCGGACTGTGGCTCGCCGCCCGCCAGGTGGAGCAACGCGCCGATGCCCAACGCCTGGCCACGCGTAGCACGCTCGCCGACCTGCGCGCGAAGGCCGCCGTCACGCCTCCCAGCGATGCCTCGCCCTTCGCCGCCCGACTGCCATTGACGCAGTCCTCCGCGCGCGCCGTCACGCATCTGCGTGAAGCGGCGGAAGGACAGTCCGTGTGGGTGACCGCGATTTCCACCGCGCATCAGCCGGCGACAACCAACACGCTCGGCCGCATGAGCCTCGACTTCAACCTGCGTGGCAGCTATGGGGCGATCAAGACGGTGCTCGCCGAGCTGCTGACGCGCGATGCGCAGCAGGCCGTGCTGCAACAGCTGTCGTTGCGACGCGCGCCCGGTGCCGCGCCGTCCATGTCGTCGGGCGGCTTCAACAACGCCGGTGCCATGAACGGCGCGGGTGCGATGGCGGGAAACGGAATCCGTCCGATGAATCCAGGCGGTGATCTGGAAGCCCGCGTCGTCGCGACCTGGCTGAGCCGGCCGCTCGCGGAAAGCGCGACGACGGGCGTGACGCCGCAGACCGCGGTGGCTGCGCCGCGAGCCGCCCCGGCCTCTGGCGCGTCTGCGCCGATGACCAGCGCGCCCGCGGTGTCGAGCGCCTCTGCGGCTTCCTCTCCGATGTCCGTCAAGACCGCAGTGGCGTCCGCGCCGGCTCGCGCGGCCTCCGCCCCCAAGTCCCCGACCGCCCCGACGTCCGCGTCCGCGGTGCGCCGTTGAGGACGTGGCCATGTTCAAGCGCCCTTCGACGTCCATGCCCCCGCCGCCATCGCCCGACACCGGCAATGCCAAGGGGCTGCGCCCCGGCCTGCGTTGGGCGCTCGGCCTGAGCGCCGTGGCGAGCGCCTGGGCCTTGCTGTCTCCCACGGAACCCCCGGTCGTCGCCGCCACCGCGCCCGCGCCGGCCGGGCAGGGCGGCCCGACGCCGACGACACGGCCACCCGCGCCACGCGTCGGCGCCGCGACGCTCGCCCTGGCCGCCGTGCCCGCGCGCCTGCCCGACCAGCCGCTGGAGCCCGCCGACCGCGATCCCTTCTCGGTCCCGCAGCCGCCTGCGCCGCCACCGCCTCCGCCGCCACCTCCACCGCCGCCGCCGCCTCCACCCGCGGCGCCGCCGTTGAACTACCGCTACCTCGGCCAACTGATCGACCCGCAGGGCCAGCGCAAGGTCTACCTGGCGCGGCCGGACAAGGACCTGCTCGTCGAGGCCGGCACCCGGCTCGACGAGGGCTACCGCGTCGAGTCCATCACCGACGACGAGATCCGCCTCATCTACGAACCCCTGCAACAGCGTGCCGTGATCCGCATCCCGCCGGCCGCGCCGTCGCCCTGACTCGACTGCCCGATGCTCCAGAGACCCGACCGCTTCCGTCCGCCGACCCGCCATCGCGCCTGCACCGCCAGCGCGCTCGCGGTGCTGCTCCTGATCGCGGGCTGCGCCGAGAACCGCATCCGCGACGAGTCCCGCAAGGCCATGGCCGGCGGGCAGTATCAGCAGGCGCTCGCCACGCTGGAGGACGGCGTCAAGGAGTTCCCCGACAGCACCGCCATGCGCAGCTCGCTGCTGCAGGCTCGCAACGACGCGCAGATGCGGCTGATCACGCAGGCGCTGTCCCAGCGCGCGAGCGGCCAGTACGACGAGGCCACCGCGTCGCTGCGCGAGGCGCTGGCGCTGGACCCCGCCAACGCGCGCGTGCAGGCGCTGCTGTCCGACATGGAGCAGGAGCGCAAAGGCGCCACCGACCTGGCCGCGGCGCAGCAGTGGGTCGACGCCAGGCAGCCCGACCGCGCGCTGCGCGTCCTGGAACAGGCCCTCAAGGACAACCCCCGCCATGGCGGCCTGCAGGACCTGCAGCGCCGGCTGCTCAGCGAGCAACGCGCGGCGCAGGTCCAGGCGCTCAGCGGCGTGCTGACCGAGTCCCGTCCCATCTCGCTCGACTTCCGCGACGCCAGCCTGCGCACCGTGCTCGACGTGGTGACGCGCCACAGCGGCATCAACTTCGTGCTCGATCGCGACGTGCGCGCCGATGTCCGTGTCACCGTGCTGCTGCGCCAGGCCAAGGTCGAGGACGCGCTGGACCTGATCACCTCCAGCAACCAGCTGGCGAAGAAGGTCATCGACTCCCGCACCATCGTCATCTATCCCAACAGCGCCGAGAAGCACCGCGAGTACCAGGAGCAGCTGGTGCGCGTCTTCAACCTCGCCAACAGCGATCCCAAGGGCGCCGCCGCCTTCCTGAAGGCGATGCTGAAGATCCGCGAGCCCTTTGTCGACGAGCGCACCAACATGCTGGCGCTGCGCGACTCGCCCGAGAACATCCAGCTTGCCGAGCGCCTGCTCGCCGTCTACGACAGCGCCGAGCCCGAGGTGCTGCTGGAGGTCGAGGTGCTGGAGGTCAACGCCACGCGGCTGACCGAGCTCGGCGTGAAGTACCCGAGCTCCTTCACGCTCACGCCGTTGGCGCCGCCCGGCAGCAACCAACTGACGCTGGGCAACCTCGATGGCATCGGCCGCGACCGCATCGGCGTCAGCGCGGTGAACCTGCTGGTCAATCTGCGGCGAGAGGTCGGCGACACGTCCACGCTGGCCAATCCCAAGCTGCGCGTGCGCAACAAGGAGAAAGCCAAGATCCTGATCGGCGACAAGATCCCCGTCGTGTCCACGACCACCGGCACCGGCGGCTTCGTGTCGGAGAGCATCAGCTACCTGGAGGTCGGCCTGAAGCTCGATGTCGAGCCCACCGTCTTCGCCGACGACGAGGTCGCGATCAAGATCGCGATGGAGGTCAGCTCGCTGGGCGCCGCGATCAAGACGTCGGCGGGCTCGCTCGCATACCAGATCGGCACCCGCAACGCCAACACACTGCTGCGCCTGCGCGATGGCGAGACCCAGTTGCTCGCCGGCCTGATCAGCCGCGACGAGCGCTCCACCTCCAGCCGCGTGCCGGGCCTGGGCGACCTGCCGGTGCTGGGCCGGCTGTTCTCCAGCCAGCTCGACGACGGCAAGCGCTCCGAGCTGCTGCTCGCGATCACGCCGCGCGTGCTGCGCAACGTCAAGCGCCTCACCGCGAGCGAGGCCGAAATGTGGGTCGGCACCGAGGCCGCGCCCAAGCTGCGGCAGGTCGGCGGGCTGCAGTTCAACACCCCGCAACCGGACAGCAAGCCCGGCGTGCCGGGCGCCCCCACGGCGCCGGGAGCGCCCGGTGCCACCGGTGTGCCGGGCATGCCTGGAACGCCTGCGACGGCGGGCGCGCCCGGGCCGTCGGCCGGGCCGATGCCGGCGCTGCCGGGCCAGCCGGGCCTGTCGCAGCCCAGGCGGCCGATGCTGTCCATCGCCGCGCCCGCCCAGGCCAAGCCGGGCGAGACGATCGAAGTCCGCGTCGACCTGCGCGACGCCAACCTGCGCGGCCTGATGACCGAGGTGCAATACAGCGCCGACAAGCTGACGCTGATCGACGCCGAAGAGGACGAGTACTTCCGCAAGGGCGGGGTGCCGACCAGCTTCAGCAAGCGGGTCGAGGCCGGTCGCGTCAACCTGAGCGTGCTGCGCAACCAGGCGATCGCCACGGAAGGCGCGGGCGTCTCCGGGGGGGCCTTCAAGCTGCGCTTCAAGGCCACCGCCGCCGGCCGTGCCGAGGTGCGCATCAACACCGCCCAGCCGGTCTCGCTGGAGCCCAACGGCGATCGGCCCGCGCTGCCGGCGCCCGCCGTCATCGAGGTGAAGTGACGATGACGCCGCGCCGCGCGATCCTCCGCGACCCCGCGCGCGCCATGGGCGCCGCGGACGGTCGCCGCGCGCGCGGCTTCACGCTGATCGAGCTGCTGGTGTGCCTGGCGATCCTGGGCTTCCTGGCCTCGCTGGCGCTGCCGATGGCGGAGATGACGGTGCAGCGCGAGAAGGAGCGCGAGCTCAAGCGCGCGCTCTGGGAGATCCGCGACGCGCTCGATGCCTACCGCGTCGCGCGAGAGAACGGCGCGGTGCTGGGCCCCAGCGACCGCCCGCCGTATCCGGCCTCGCTGCAGGAACTGACGCGCGAGGTGGCCGACGCGCGCGCGGACCGCCAGGGCCAGACGATCCGCTTCCTGCGGCGCGTGCCGCGCGATCCCTTCGCCGAGGGGGCGCAGCCGGCGGAGCTGAGCTGGGGCCTGCGCGGCTACCAGTCCGATGCGGACAATCCGCAGCCGGGTCCCGAGGTGTACGACGTGCATTCGAAGTCCACGGCGGTCGGCCTCAACGGCGTGCCGTTGAAGCAATGGTGAGGAACACGACGATGCCGCGATCCCATCGACGTCTTCTCGCCCCGGTAAGCGCTCATGCGGGTGGACGTGCCGGCGTCGCGCGCGGCTTCACCGTCATCGAGCTGCTGGTCGTGCTGGCCGCGCTCGCGCTGCTGTTGAGCGTGGCCGCGCCGCGTTATGTGCAGCACCTGGACCAGGCGCGCGATACCGCCCTGCGCCACGACCTGCACACGATGCGCGACGCCATCGACAAGTTCTACAGCGACCAGGGCCGGTATCCGAAGACGCTGGCGGAACTGGTCGAGCGCCGCTACCTGCGCGCGATCCCGATCGATCCGCTGACGCGCAGCACCGACAGCTGGGTGCCCGTGCCGCCGCGCAACGGCACCGCGGAGGGCGAAGGTGTCGCCGACGTGCGCACCGGGGCGCGTGAGATCGCGCCGGACGGGAGCAGTTATGCGTCGTGGTGAGCGGCCCCACCGCGTCGCGCGTGGCTACGGATTGGTGGCGGTGCTGGTGATGCTAGCGCTGGCGTCGGTCGGTCTGTCGGTCGCCGCGCAGTCGTGGGCCGACGCGGCCCGGCGCGACAAGGAGCAGCAGTTGCTGCGCATCGGCGCGCTGTACGTGCAGGCGCTGGAGCGCTACCGCCGCAGCTCGCCGGGCACCGACAAGCGGCTGCCGCTGGAGCTGGAGGAGTTGCTGATGGATCAGCGCTTCGTCGGCACCGTGCGGCATCTGCGGCGGCTCTACCCGGATCCGGTGGGCAGCACCGGCCGCTGGGGAGTGGTGAGGGGAGAGGACGGCCGCATCCAGGGCGTGCACAGCCTCAGCGAGGACGAGCCGTTGATCGAAGGCAGCGTGCGGCGCCCCGGACTGCTGCTGCAGCCGGCGCGTCGCTATTCGGATTGGAAATTCGTCGTGGACTCCGAGAAATGAAACACAGCCAACATCTTCCCGCGCGGCCCGTCGGCCGCACGCACGCGCTCGCCGCGCGCGGCTTCACCTTGTTGGAACTGCTGGTGGTGATCCTGATCATCGGCCTGCTGACCGGCATCGTCGGCCCGCGCTTCCTGAGCCAGATCTCGCGCTCCGAGGTCACCACGGCCAGGGCGCAGCTCGACGCCATCGACAAGGCGCTGCAGGCCTTCCGCATCGACATGGGTCGCTATCCCGAAACCGGCGAGGGCCTGGCCGCGCTGGTGCGCAGTGACGCCAACGACCCACGCTGGCGCGGACCCTACCTGAAGGGCGACCTGCCCAACGACCCGTGGGGCATGCCCTACCAGTACCGCGTGCCGAGCCAGCAACCGGGCAAGGACTACGACCTGCTCAGCTTCGGCCGCGACCGCGTGCAAGGCGGCACCGGCGATGACGCGGACATCCAGCTGTGAGCGCGGATCGCCGCGCTCGCCGATCAGCCGCTTGAGCCGCCGTTGCCCGTGTCTCGATCGTTCCTCGGCCGCCCCTTGACCACCCCTTGACCGCCCCCCGCCCCTTCACCATCGCATGACCGCGCTGCCATGAAGCTCCGCGTCCGCCTGCTCGATCCGGTGCGCATGACCGTCAGCGAAGAGCTGATGGAGGCGCCGTCGCGCGAGGCGCTCGGCGCGCGGCTGCCCGACGGCCGCAAGGTGCTCGCGGCGGAACAAGTCCGCGAGCCCGCCGGCGTCTCCGCCGGGACGGCGCCCGGCGTGGCCGCCGGGGCCGGCGCCGCGCGGGCGCGTGCGCTGGACATCGCGTGGTGGTGCCAGGAGTTGCGCACGCTGCTGGTGGCCGGCATGACGGTGGTGGAGGCGATCGAGACCCTGCATGCGCAGGCCGGGCACGACGCGGCGCGCGCGGAGCTGCAGACCGCGCTGCTGGCGCAACTGCATCAGGGCAAGGCGCTGTCGGTGGCGATGGAATCGCTGGGGCGGTTCCCGATGGTGCTGGTGGCCAGCGTGCGCGCCAGCGAGCGCAGCAGCTCGCTGGCCGAGGCGCTGTCCGAGTACCTGCGGTATCACGAGATGGTGGAGACGCTGCGCAAAAAGGTCGTCAGCGCGGCGATCTATCCGAGCCTGGTGCTGGGCCTGGGACTGCTGGTCAGCGGTTTCCTGATCATCGTGGTGCTGCCGCGTTTCGCCGCGATGTACTCGGACCTGCGCGGCGAGATGAGCTGGTCGACCCACTTGCTGACCGTCGCGAGCGGCTTCGTGCGGGAGCATCGCATCGGCATCCTCGCCGCCGTCGCCGCGCTGGCGGCGCTGGCGGTGGTGGCCTGGCGGCAGGGTGCGATCCAGCGCGCGGCGATGCGCGCCGCCGGCTGGATTCCGCCCGTGCGGCGCGCGATGCGCGAGTTCCGGCTGGCCAAGCTGTATCACTCGATGACGGTGATGTTCCGGGGCGGCTTCACGCTTGACGAGGTGCTGTTGCGGTGCGAGGGCCTGGCGCTGGGCGACGCGATGGACGCCTCGATGCGCGAGGCCCGCACCGCGCTGACGCGCGGGGTGCGTGTGTCCACGGCGTTCTCCGAGTCCGGCCTGACCGACACGGTGACCCGGCGGCTGCTGGCGGTCGGCGAGCGCTCGGGCAACTTCGAGCGCGTGCTGCAGACCATCGCGGAGCGGCATGCCGGCAACTTCGCGGCCTTCATGGACCGGGCGACCCGGATCGTCGAGCCGCTGATGTTGCTGCTCGTGTCGCTGCTGGTGGGGAGCATCGTGGTGCTGATGTATCTGCCGATCTTCGACATCGCGAGCAGCATCCGCTGACCGCCGACCACGTGCACACGCCAGTCCTCGCCAACGCATCGAGCGCCACGCCCAGCAAGACCTCTCTTCTGCCACCCCCATTCGAGAAAGACCTTCAGATGACTGCCGATCAACGCCAGGACTTCCGCGCCGCGCTGCAGGCCGCGCGGCGTCAGGCCGTGCAGACGGCGGCCGGCGGCGGTGACGCGGTGCTGGACCTGCTGCTGCGCGACGACCGGTGGTCTGGCGCGTTGCCGGCGCTGTTGCGCGAGGCCGGGGGCATGGAGATGGTCGTGCCCGGGGCCGGCGTCGTCGTCAAGGGCGCTCGCAACGAGCCCGATGCTGGCGCGGCGGCGGGAGACGCGGTGCCGGATCTGACGCTGTTCGGGCCCGGTGGCGCCACGCTGGCGCGCCAGCTGCAAGCGGTGCCGGTGCGACTCGGCGGTGATCCGGATCGACTGCGGCTCGCGATGGCGGACCCCTGGGACGAGGCGACGCTGCGACGCGCCTCGCAAGCCCTGGGCCGCCGCGTACCCGCGCTGGCGGCGACGCGCGCGCAGCTCGACGGCTGGTGCGGGACGACCACGGCCGGAGCGACAGGCGGCGCGGACGGCGCGAGCCGCATGAACGGCACCAGCGAGGCGGACGGCCCCGTGGTCGCCTTCGTCGATCAGGCGCTGCGCCGTGCCTACGAGATCGGTGCCAGCGACATCCACTTCGAATGCGACCGCCTCGGCGTGACGGTGCGCCTGCGCCGCGACGGCGTGCTGGTGCCGCATGGCCGGCTGGACGGCGCGCGGCGCGCGGAGGAGGCGATCTCCCGCATCAAGGTGCTCGCTCAACTGGACATCACCGAGCGGCGCCTGCCGCAGGACGGTCGCTTCCGCGTGTCGCTGGGCGGGGGCGAGCTGGACCTGCGCGTGTCCGTCATCCCCAGCGTCTTCGGCGAGGACGCGGTGCTGCGGCTGCTGGACAAGGCGCAACTGCGCGATCCGGCGGACCAGGTCTCGCTGGACCTGCTTGGCTTCGACGCGACCGGCGCCGCGATGATCCGCGAGCTCGCCGGCCTGCCGCACGGCATGTTGCTGGTCACCGGGCCGACGGGCAGCGGCAAGACGACGACGGTGTACGCGGCGCTGTCCGAGGTCAACAACGGCATCGAGAAGATCATCACCATCGAGGACCCGGTCGAGTACGAGCTTGCCGGGGTGCTGCAGGTGCCCGTCAACGAGCGCAAGGGCCTGACCTTCGCGAAGGGGCTGCGCTCGATCCTGCGGCACGACCCGGACCGGATCCTCGTCGGCGAGATCCGCGATGCGGAGACGGCGGAGATCGCGGTGCAGTCCGCGCTGACCGGGCACCAGGTGTTGACGACGGTGCACGCCAACAGCGTGTTCGACGTCACCGGCCGCTTCAAGCATTTCGATCTGGACATGTTCGGCTTCATGGCCGCGCTCAACGGCGTGATCGTGCAGCGGCTGGTGCGTTGCGTGTGCCCGGCCTGCGTGGCCGACCGGCCGGCGACCGAGCGGGAGCAGCAGTGGTTCGCCGACATGGGCCTGCCGCGTCCGGCGACGGTGCCGCGGCCGGTGGGCTGCGAGCGCTGCGGCGATACCGGCTACAAGGGCCGCCGCGTGATCGCGGAGGTGCACACGATCGACGACGGCTTCCGTGACCTGGTCACGACGGGCGCGCCGGTGTCGGCGCTGCGCGAGCACGTGTACCGGAAGGGCGTGAGGACCTTGTCGCAACTGGGCGCGGACATGGTGAGCCGGCGAGAGTCGAGCGCGGAGGAGATCAAGCGTGTGGTGGGCTGGTAAGCGGGCCGCGGCCCGGACGGCGGCGATCGCCTATGTGGGCGAGGGCACGGTGCGCCTCGCCCTCGGCGGGACCTTGCTGCTGGCGGCGACGGTCGAGGGCCGCGAGGCGGCGCTGGCTGCGTTGAGCGCGGCGGTACGGGATCTGCCGCGGGGGACGCGGCTGCGCGTCACGGTCGGTGGCGCGATCTGCCGGCCGTACTTGATGCCGGCGGTGGAGGGCGCGGTCGGCGATGCCGACTGGACGGCCATCGCGGCATCGCTGGTCGAGGACGCGACCGGCCTGCCGGCGGACAGCCGCGTGTGGCTCGACGGCGGGCAGGCGTCGCCGCGATTGGCGGTGGCCATCGACGCGGCGTGGTTGCGTGGCATCGAGGCCATCGGCGGCCGGATGCTGGAGAGCGTCCGGCCCTGGTGGGCGTTGGCGATCGAGGCGGCGCGGACCGGGGCGGACTCGTCCGGCGATCTCGCGGGCGTGGCGGTGGCCGACAGCGATTCGCTCGTCCTGCTGCTGGCCGAGGGCGAGACCTATCGCGTCGCGCAGGCGTATGCGCTGGAGGGCGAGCCGGTCGACTCGGTGCTGAGCCGGTCGTTGGTCACGCATGACGTGGACGCGCGCGCAGTCGCGCTGATGCGGCTCGACATGGGCGCGTTGCCCGGGCAGACCGTGGACGAGCGGCTGCCATTCCGATCGGGAGCGCCGACATGAGGCCGTTGAAGGTGGACTTCGCACCCGCACGTCGACCGATCGCGGCGCTGGTCGCGTGGGCGGTGATTTGCGCGTTGCTGACCGTGGGGCTCGGCATCGGCGCATGGCGAGCGTGGGATCGACGGCAGGTATCGGCGGCCCAGGCCGCGGCCGACGCCGAGCAGATCACTCGACTGCAGGCGACCCTGCGCGCGCGAGCCGACCAGGCCGCCGCCGCGGCGGCGCCGCCGAGCTATGCGCGAGACGCCCTGACGGTGGCGCGCACGGCGGTGTTCCCGACGCAGGCGGTGCTGCGCTCGCTGGAAACGGTGGCCGTCGACGGCGTGCGTGTCACGGCCATCGAATTGAATGCGGTGCGGGGTGGTGCTGATGTCAGCCTTGAGTTCGACGACTACAAGGCACTGCTGGCGTATCTGGAGCTCCTCAATGAAGGAGAGAGCATGCAGCGCTGGACGCTGGTCCGGGCCGAAGCCGCCGGGATGAGGCGGCAGGCGGTGATCAGGTCGGTATGGTGATCCATCAACAGGGAGAAATCGAATGATGAAACGGCTGCTGACGGCCGCTGTCCTCGTGACCGCGGCGATGACGACCCATGCCCAGCAATGGGATGGCGTGGTGACCGGGAAGATCTCGGTGATCGACGTGACGGGCGCGGAGAACTATGGATTCCGTGTCTTCATCGGCGGCCAGCAGATGTGCGCCGGGGGCTCGGGTTTCGCGTTCCTCAACAAGTCTGATGACAACTACAAGGCCTATGTCTCGGTGCTCATGATGGCCAAGGCCATGGAGAAGACCGTGGTGATCTTCTCGAAGATGGTCTCGGGGCAATGTCAGATCGGCTACGTATCGATGCAGGGTTGAATCGTTTCAATCAACAGGGAGAGAGTCGATGATCAAGTCCATTGCCAGCGTCGCACTGGCGCTCCTGGCCGTCATGCCGGCCCACGCGGGCAATCAGACCGGACGAATCAAGACCATCACCATTCGCGCTTCGGACGGCTTGGTGTACTTCGTGCTTGAGAACGCGCACCAGGACAAGCCCGCGTGCGCGACGGGGGACTACTGGATGATCAAGGACGAGAATTCCGCCGCCGGCAAGCGTCAGCTGGCGGTGCTGATCGCTGCACGCTCGATGGGGCAGCCGGTCACGGCCATCGGTCCAGGTACGTGCACGCGATGGGCGGACGGCGAGGATCTGAACGAGCTCTACATGTGACGCGAACGCCGCTGCTCAATACAACACCATGTAGCCGGGGGAGGCGTACACCACGTTCTTCTCGCTGCATGCATTGAGCGTCGGCCAATAGAACGTGACGGGCCGCTCCGCCAGCTTGGCCGAGAGCAGCATCGCGAGCGCATTCTTCTTTCTCTCGGACGTTCCCCAGGCAACCTGGCACCAGGCGCCATTGCAGGTGTTGTCCGTCTCGAAGTAGACCTCGCCATTCTCGTGAAGGATGGCGCTCCTGATCTTCTCGGTGCAATGCACGCCGGCATTCACCATCGGCGTGTACATCGATGCCGTCAGGGCCATCGTGGCCGTGATGGCCTGGATCACTGCGCGTTTCATGTTGCCTTCCCAGTGTCTTGTCGATCCCGATTCGAACGGCGCGCATTGTGGCAAGACCTGGCATCGATGGCATGGCAGTTGAACCGTCTCCCCCTTGAGGGGGGAAGTGAGTTCCCTAATGCCGGCCTCTTGACGCCCGCTTAACATCGCGCGTCCGCTTCTAGATGCGCCGCAGTTGCGTCGGAAGCGGGTGCAGACGCCAGGCGGCGCCGCGCGACGGGACGTGAGATCTCCCATGTTCCGTCGTCGAGCCGGCGCGCCTCGAGGAGCTGCTGCTTCAGGGAGATTCGTATGGTTCGGACGGCACGCGCGCCTCTGCGCGCTTGGCTGGCGCTCGCATGCGCCATCGGGATGGGGCTGGGCGCGACGAGCGCCGCGGCCCAGGTCAGCGTTTCCAGCTCGGGCAGCCCGGCCTACGGGCAGGCCATCGCGGTGCCGCCGGGCATCGGCGGGATGCAGCCCAACCTGAGCCTGATGTACGCGGGCGGGGGGGTCAACGGGCCGGTGGGGCACGGCTGGTCGCT